>OY759748.1:0-752500 GCA_963662595.1 uncultured Desulfobacter sp.
ACGTTCTGTTGATTAGGATAATGAAAATTCATTTTGGGGAACATAGAGCCCGGCAATGGAAAGGGCTGTGGAAACCGCCATGCCGCCAACGGCCAACATGTCCATTCCCAAAAAGTTGGCACCAAGGCCGAGAATACCGCCCACGATGATGGCCGCGCTGCACCAATGGGAATGGATACTACGCCGTTGCCACATGATCAGGGCCACTGCCACCGGCGGAACCACACCGGCGGTAAACACGGCATACGCCTGGATGAGCAGGGAAATAATATCCGGATTCTTCATGGCAAGAAGTGCAGAGGCAACACCGATAATGCCGATCACAAACCGGGTGGTCTGAACCCGTTCCTGCTTGAGAATATCGTATTCAACGATACTTGCAACGGCAAAAAGGCAGGTATCGGCCGAGGATATGATTGCGGAGACAAGGCCGATCAATAAGGCAATGCCGCCGGCTGCCGGTAATTTTTCGGCGATGATAAATGCAAGGATGTCCTTATCATAGGAAGGATCAATATGAAAGGACGCCCAGATCCCGATCAGCGTAATGACGACACTGACGACAACAAGCCCCAGGGCAGACAAGAACGATGCCCGCCGGGCGGTACGGACATCCCGGGCCGTCAGAATGCGCGAAAAAAGCAAGGGGCAGACAAAATAACTGCCGCCGACGACCAACAGGTAGTATACCAGATTTTCAAAGGTAAAATCCCCATTGGTCAGATCAAAACGAATATCCGCCAGGGGCACCGGGTACCCGGCATAAAGATAGACCAGGGTAAAAACAAGGGCGCCGCCCAAAAGGGCAAACTGAATCCTGTCGGTTTTCATCACCGACGACTGTCCGCCCATGGCCGAATAGGCCACAATCACCAGAGCCGTTACCGTGATGGAAATGTTGGGATCAATGTTTCCAAAGGCCGACAGTAGTTTTGCCCCGGCAACAAATTGCGCGGCTATAATACCGGTCCAGGCGATCACCACAATGATGGACGTTAAAAACCTGGCATCCCGGCCCATCAGTTTTTCCGTCAGGTCGGGCAAGGTATAGGACCCCACGGCCCTAACCTTTCGGGATAAAAAAAAGGATTGCAGTAAAAGCCCCACAGCCCCGGCCCCCAGCCACCAGAAAGCGGGAAATCCAATATTCCGGGCTGTGGAGATCACACCTAAGGTTGCCGAGGCACCGATACATGTGGCCAGAATGGAATATGCAATGGCCGATGTTTTCTGAGTCCTGCCCGAGATAATGAAATCGTCAAAATTTTTTATCTTTTTACACTCAAAAAAACCAAACCCCAGGAGCACCACAACATACAAAATCAAAAAAATCATCGCAATTACTTCCTTTCCAAATACGCCTTTGTAACTTCACACATGGTTGTTGCGATCTTCACCACATCCTCTTTTTGGCAGACATAGGGCGGCATGGTATAGACCAGCCTGCCAAAGGGCCGTATCCACACACCGGCCCGGACGAACATCTCCTGGATCACCGGCATATCCACCGCATCCGCAAGTTCGATCACACCGATTGCCCCAAGCACCCTCACATCCCTGACGCCGGCCAAAGTCCGGGCCGGTGAAAGACACTCGAAAAGCAGACTTTGGATGGTGTCAACCTGGATTTGCCATGCCCCGGTCATCAACAGGTCAAGACTTGCATTTGCAACGGCGCAGGCCAGTGGATTTGCCATATAGGTAGGTCCATGCATGAAAACCCCGCCATCGGACGAAATTCCCTTGGCCACCTGGGAGGTTGCAAGGGTTGCCGCAAAACTGATGTAGCCCCCGGTCAAGGCCTTTCCAATGCACATGATATCCGGGCAAACATCTGCCCACTGAGCCGCAAACAGTTTTCCGGTGCGCCCGAACCCCGTGGCGATTTCGTCAAATATCAGCAGGATGTCATACCGGCGGCACAAATCCCGAAGCGTTTTCAGGTAGTTGGGGTGATAAAAGCGCATCCCCCCTGCCCCCTGGACAACGGGTTCGAGTATGACGGCGGCGATCTCCCGATGATGCCCGGCCATAAGCGATTCGATCTCGGCCGTATCCGTGTCATCCCAGCTTTGAGAAAAAGCACATTGGGGTGCCCGGGCGAAGATCGCCTCGGGGAGTATGCCTTTAAACAGACTGTGCATGCCCTGGACCGGGTCACACACGCCCATGGCGGCAAAGGTGTCTCCGTGATAGCCTTTTCGGACCGTGAGCAGTTTCTTTTTTTGGGGCTTTCCCAGCGCCTGCTGGTACTGGATGGCCATCTTGATGGCCACCTCAACCGCAACGGATCCGGAATCGGAAAAAAAGATATGTTCGAGCCCCCGGGGAACAACGGATATCAGTTTTTCCGCCAGGGTACAGGCGGGTTCATGGGTCAAACCGCCGAACATGACATGACTCATCTTCTGGGTCTGTTCATAAATCGCCTGGTTCAGCACGGGGTGGTTATACCCGTGGATGGCCGCCCACCAGGACGACATGCCGTCGGTTAAAACCCTGCCGTCGGCAAGGTGGATGTGCACCCCTTCGGCGCGTTCAACCATATACGCGCTGATGGGATTGGTCATGGAGGTATAGGGATGCCAGATATGCTTTTTATCAAAGTCCAGATATGCGTCGGTTCTATCCATTCGTCACACCGTTTAAAAGCGACTCGACAATACCGCCCATGCAGCTGTCCAGGCCGAACCAGAACGATTCCGAGCCAAGCGGCACCCCATGGATAAAAGGCAGGCTGCCCAAAATGGGAATGTCGCACAGTTTGCTGATAATCCGGGGATTGTCCTCAAGAATAAATGCGTCGCAATCTTGTGGGGGCGTTGTTTCGGTCATAATTGCCCCCCTGATTTGAATGTTCTGTGATCTTAAAACATGAATGGTATTGATGGCATGGTTCACGCACCCTAAAACGTTTCGAACGACCAGAATCACGGGCAGCCCCGTTTTTTTTATCAGGTCAAGACAGGTCATGGTGTCCGACACAGGCACATTGATTCCCCCCACCCCTTCGGCAATAACCAGGTCATGCGTGACGCAGAGCCGTTTCAGCGCTGTCAGGATCGGGCCGATGTCACACACACTCCCGTCCATCCGGGCGGCCAGATGGGGTGAACAGGGGGCTGAAAATGACAGCGGCACCATATCCTCGATTTCATCCCGATCCCGAACAAAGGATGACGCACTGCAATACACGTCAAAATCCGGGGAAATGGGGTACCCGTCTTCGGTATACCCACCCCCGGTCTGAATCACTTTCATGGGCACGGCATCCATGCCCTGCATTCGCAGTTGACGCACCAACGCAGCGGTGACAATTGTTTTGCCTGCGTCCGTATCTGTACCTGCCACAAAAAATCCGTTCATCTGTCCACCTTCTGTAATCTCACCGACAAGTCGTTAACCGAAGACAGAAATAATAGTTAACAACATATTCGTCAAGGAAATTTTCAAAAACTGTGTAAGGGAACAGACATGGCAAGTCCTATGATATCGGACCGGCATACGGCTTGGGCAACGATACCGACAAAAACCGTTATCTTATTTACCGCTTCTTCATTTTTCGCATTTGCCGGTCCTGTCTATTTTCAGGTCCAACCCCTGAATCATTTTCTTAACCCGAACCCGGGGGGTGCCCAGAATCAGACGTACGTTTTTACTCAAAGAAAAATAACTCCACAGCCAGGAGAAGATCACAGCAATTTTGTTACGGAAACCGATGAGCGGTATAATATGCACCAGACTCCACATGGCCCATGCGGCAAACCCGCCGAACTGAAAGGCCCCCATCCAGGCCACGGCTCGATTGCGGCCGATGGTGGCCATACTTCCCATATCACGGTACACAAAGGCGGGGCGGGACACCTGAGCATCTTTGAGTTCAGCGCTGATTTGCCTGGCAGCGTAACGTCCCATCTGCATAGCAGCCGAAGCCAGTCCCGGAACCAATCGCCCGGTTTTTGGATTTACCGCACGGGCAAGATCTCCAATGACAAATACATTGGGAAACCCCGGAATCGACAAATCCGGTGTCACCTCAATGCGTCCCTGGCGGTCTATCTTACACCCCATGCCGGCGGTGACATCGGCGGCTTTAACCCCGGCAGCCCAGATGACATTTTCTGCAGTAATACATTCGTCACCAATAAAAACCTTGCCCTCCTGAATGTTTGTGACAGTACAGTTGAGCCGAACCTGAACCCCCATTTGTTCCAAATCTTTTTTAGCCCGCAGCCCCAGTTTTTCAGGCATGGCTTCCAACAGCCTGCCACCGCCCTGGAGCAGCAATACCCTGGCCGTGGTGGTGTCAATGTGACGGAAATCCTTGGGAATGGTTTTGGCTGCGATTTCCTTAAGGGCACCGGCAAGCTCAACACCCGTAGGTCCGCCGCCGATCACCACAAAGGTCAGTTTGGCCTTTCGGGCCTCGTCGTCGGCTTCCCATTCAGCGGCTTCATATGCCAAAAGCACCCGCCTTCTTATTTCAAAGGCATCGTCAAGGGTTTTCAACCCCGGCGCATTGCAAGCCCATTCGTCATGCCCGAAGTAGGAATGGGTGGCCCCGCCCGCCAGCACCAGGTAATCGTATGAAATGACGGCATTGTTAAAAATCGCCTCTTGCTTGTTCAGATCCACCCCTGTCAGTTCATCCAGGACAACAGTTGTGTTTTGCTGATTGCGCAGGACCTGGCGGATGGGGACAGCGATATCGGCCGAGGGCAGCACCGCACTTGCCACCTGGTAAAGCAGGGGTTGAAACAGATGGTAGTTGTTACGATCGGCAAGGATGACATTGGCATCGCAAGAAGCAAGGTTTTTTGCGCAGGTGAGACCGGCGAACCCGCCGCCGACAATTAAGATTCTGGGTTGGGTATTTTGAAGTTGTGTCTGATCCATTTTTCCAAGCTTTCATTTTTCTAAGCTTTATTGATAAAGAATAAGTCCAAAAAATAAATCCAAAGAATAAATCCGTAAATGAAATGACTGCCAGTCAAAGCAATAAACGGCGTCCGGGGGATACGCTGAAAACGCATCCCCCGGGAAAAAGGGTTTACCAGAATGTCAGCCTTTCATCAATAGAGTCCTGAAGGCGCCTCATCCAGACTGATGTAAATGTTTTTGGTCTGGCTGTAGAGCGAGAGCATCATCTTGTGCGTTTCTCTGCCGATGCCGGACTTCTTATACCCGCCAAAGGGGGTATGAGCGGGCAGCTGGTTGTAGGTATTGACCCACATGCGGCCGGTTTCAACGGCACGGGCCACCCGCATGGCGCGGTTAATGTCACGGGTCCATACAGCACCCGCCAGACCGTAATCGCTGTCATTGGCCATACGAATCACCTCCTGCTCATCCTTAAACTTGATAATGCAGACAACAGGACCAAAAATTTCCTGCTGGGCCACGGCCATCTGATTATTCACGTTGGCCAGAATGGTCGGCGCAATGAAGCATCCTTTGCCAAGCTCGCCGTCGGTTAGACGGATACCACCGGTGATCACTTCGGCCCCTTCCAGCTTGGCTGCTTCAATGTGGCCCAGAATTTTTTCTGTCTGCCGTTCATTGATCTGGGCGCCCATCACCGTATCTTCCTGCCAGGGCAGTCCCACCTTAACGGCTTCAAAGCGTTTTTTCACAGCGTCCAGAAATTTATCATAGATATCTTCATGCACAAACATTCTGGAACCCGCGCAGCATACCTGGCCCTGATTGAACAAAATGCCTAAAAGCGCCCCTTCCACGGCTTTATCCCAGGGACAGTCCGGGAAGAAAATATTTGCGGACTTACCGCCCAGTTCCAAGGTAGCGGGAATCAGTTTCTTGGCAGCGGCATCGGCAATCTGGTAGCCCACTTCTGTGGATCCTGTAAAAGCAAGCTTGTTAAAGCCGGGGTGGGACAAGATAGCGTTACCGGTGGTACGTCCTTTTCCCGTGACCACATTGACCACGCCGGCAGGCAGAATATCGGTCAACAGCTTGGCAAATTCAAGCAGGCTCAAACTGGTGTCAGAAGAGGGTTTGATGACGATGGTATCCCCTGCGGCAAGGGCCGGGGCAATTTTCCAGGCCGCCATGAGAAACGGAAAGTTCCATGGGATAATTTGCCCCACCACGCCGATGGGTTCTCTGAGAATGATGCTCATGGTATTTTCATCAATCATGGTGGCAGTGCCTTCTTCGGTGCGCACGGCCGAAGCAAAGTACCGGAAATGATCCGATGCCAAAGGAATATCAATATTTCGAGTTTCCCGGATGGGCTTGCCGTTGTCAAGGGTTTCCACCTGGGCCAGATGTTCGGCATTTTCATCTATGACATCAGCTATTTTAAGCAGCAGTTCGGCCCGCTTCTGGGGAGCTACCGTTTTCCAGGTTTCAAATGCCTTTTTGGCGGATTTGTATGCCCGATCAACGTCTTCAGGACCTGCATCTGCACATGTGGCAAGTGCTCTGCCGTCAGCAGGGCATGTGGTGTTAAAGGTTTTGCCGGCTTCGGGTTCAACCCATTGGCCGTTAATATACAGCGAATATTTTTTATCGATCAAACTTTCCATGCGTAATGCTCCAAAAGTTTTATTAACGCTTAGTTTGGGACTTGGGTCCCAATTTTTTCCCGATAAAGTCCTAAAGAAGTTTCTCCTTTCGGCCTTTATCTTGAATTTATTTAAAGCATACTATATGCCAGCATATGTAAAAAATTCCACAAAAACCAACAAATATAACTTCTTGAAATAAAACATAATTATAATTATTCAACGCCACACACATGTATCACACAAATAAACACCGACACATATTTGTCACAGCGCTGTCTCATTTGAGTCAATTCTAATCACTTTAGGCTTAAATAACTATATCTAACGTGGAACAAAAAAAAGCATCTTTATGCCTTCACGGCCGGCGCAACACACAAATAGTGTCCGGACCTCGTGTATCATCGACCCGTGTGCTTACGTTGACCCGGAACCTATTGATTCCTGTGGAAATCTGGGTTAATTTATTTGCTTTTGAGTCTGCGGCGATGCCTATCATCTCATATTACGGCTATTTGGGGAAAAATGTGACATGCTCTTGAAATGGAATTTTTTAATTGGCCATTTAGCTGTTGTCAGCGGTTTTATTCTTGCGTTGACCTTAGTGATGTCCATGCTGCGCAGGCAACGCAGTTCTTCGGCAGCGTTTGCCTGGCTGATGGCCATTTTTTTTGTGCCTTATCTTGGGGTACCCTTGTATCTTATTTTCGGCGGCCGAAAACTTAAACGGGATGCGCTCACCAAAAAAGATATACATCTGGAGGGGCAGGAAACCGTTTCTGCACAGGATCCGGACCCGATTGACTCTTTGCTGCGTGGTTACGGCATACCCGGGGCCACCAGCGGCAACAAAATTCGGCTGTGTCCCACCGGAATCGATGTATACAAGGAACTCGTGCAACTCATTGAAAATGCCGAACACCAGATATTGATCACCACGTTTATTCTCTCCCGGGACCTGGTGGGAAGGGACATTGTGGAAAGGCTTTCCCAAAAAAGCGCCCAAGGTGTCACGGTCCGCCTCCTGCTTGACGACATCGGCTCCATGTTTACCACCCGAAAATTTTTGGGAAGGTTACTGAATAACGGAGGGACGGTCGCCTATTTCATGCCCTTGTTCCGGGCTCCCTTCCACGGTAACACAAACCTTCGCAACCACCGCAAAATAGCCATTGCCGATCAGAAAATAGTTCTGGCCGGAGGTACCAATATTGCCGACGAATACATTGGCCCCAACCCGAGTGAAGATCGCTGGACGGATCTTTCATTTGTCATGACCGGGCCTGCGGTGCGCCACTATCTTGAGGTGTTTCAATCCGACTGGCTCTTTGCCTATGGGGAAAAAATTAATATCATACCACCAGGCATGATGAATGATGCAGCGGTAAAAGGACAAGGCATCGTCCAGGTAATCCCCTCCGGACCGGACGTTCCGGGTGATCCGATTTACGATGCCCTGCTGACCGCAGTCTTTGCCGCAAAGAAAAGATTCTGGATCGTCACGCCCTATTTCATTCCGGACCAGACACTGGCCCAGGCGCTGCGCCTTGCGGCGTTAAGGGGCGTTGATGTGCGTGTTGTGGTACCCTCAAGATCCAACCACGTGCTGGCAGATCTTGCCCGGGGAACCCATCTGCGTGAGTTGGAAAAATGTGGAGGAAGAATCATCAAGTATCCGCACATGGTCCATGCTAAGGTAATCCTCATAGATGAAAGTCACGCAGTTGTGGGATCGGCCAACATGGATATGCGCAGCCTTTTCTTGAACTATGAAATCGTTATGCTGGCTTACTCGCAACCGGATGTCATCGCAGTTCACAAATGGGTGCAGGGGCTCATTGAACAAAGCAGGGAAGGCACCCAGCCGGTGGGTATTGCCAGGGACACGGTTGAGGGGATTGCCCGCTTGGTTGCCCCGTTGCTTTAAATGCAAATCTGCGGAGCCCTCTTCTTCACGCAAAACTAACCGTCGTTTAGGGCCTTCCCCTCCCCTGGCGTCTCTACCCTTCTGTCCCGGGCGTTTCGAACAACTCCCTGGCGTTGTATGAACTTCTGACAAAAGGCCCGGCGGCCACCTGTTCAAACCCGATCTCCCGGGCCATGCGGTCGAGTTGTTCAAATTCTTCGGGACTGTAAAATTTTTCAACATTAAGATGCGCTCTTGTGGGCTGGAGATACTGGCCCACGGTGAGAATAGTGCAGCCGTGATCGTACAGATCCCGGAAAGTGGCCCCAAGTTCTTCCATTGTCTCGCCCAGGCCGACCATGATGCCGGATTTGGTCGGCATACAGGGAAAAAGCGTTCGCACATTTCGAATCAGGTCAAGGGATTGCTGGTACCCGGCCTGGGGACGGACCTTTGAATATAGGCCCTTCACCGTCTCAATGTTGTGGTTAATCACATCAGGTTCTGCCTCAGCCACAGTTTTAAGGGCGTTGACATCGCCCTGGAAATCGGGAATCAGCACCTCCACCCGGATGCCGGGATCAGCCTCTTTAATGGCCCGGATCACACGCGCAAAATGGGCCGCGCCGCCGTCGGGAAGATCATCCCTGGTCACCGAAGTAACCACCACATAGGTCAATTTCAGTTCGAGTACGGTGTCGGCCACCCTTTTGGGTTCATCGGCATCAACCGGGGTCGGTGAATTAGACGCCACATTGCAAAACCGGCAGTTCCGGGTGCAGTTGGCACCCAGAATCATGAAGGTGGCGGTATTTTTTTCAAAACATTCAAACATGTTGGGGCAGGCAGCTTCCTGGCAGACGGTATGAAGCCCTGCTTCGGATAAAAGCCGGGTCACCCGCCGACAATCCCCGCCTTTGGGCATACTCTTTTTCAGCCATTTGGGTTTGCCTTTCCGGACGGTACCGGCATCGGCAGAAGATTTGTTTGACTGGTTGTTGCAATGGCTGTTCATGGGTTTGCTCCCCGTGTATTAAAATTAAAAATCTCGCAAAAAAACTTGAAAAACAGATCCTTGACCTGTTCCATGGATGCTTTCGGATCAAAGGCTAAATTTTTATTTTCCTGTTCAAGGGAAGTCATCGCTACATTCTGCAGACCACAGGGATTGATCCAGGTAAACGGCGTCAAGTCCGGACAGACATTCAATGCCAGACCATGGATGGAGACCCCTTTTTTAATGGAAATCCCCACACTGCCGATTTTCTTGTCCCCGACCCAGAGGCCGTGGTTCTTCGGGTCCCGTCCGGCCTCTACGCCAAACTTGAGGGCCGTTCGCATCATGATTTCCTCAAGGCCGTTAACAAAATCGGCCACCCCGATCCTGGATCGCTCCAGGTTGATAATGGGATAGAGCACAGCCTGGCCCGGACCATGAAAGGTAATGTTTCCCCCCCGGGCGGTCTGGACAATGTCAATGCCGCGTTCGGCCAGAAACTGTTCCGAGACCACAAGGTTTTCCCTGCCCCCTCTTTTACCTAAGGTGTACACCGCCGGGTGCTGGACAAAAAGGACCTGGTCGCTTAACCCAGGGTTCCGGATCAACGCGTCCCGGGCTGTGGTCTGAATATCAAGAACCGGCACATAGTCCCGGAGACCAAGGTCTTCAAATACGGCAAATCGATCATCCGCCGAACGGGTCACTCCCGTCATGTTTTAATCCTTCTAAAATTTCATTCTCCAAGGACAGATGTCCCTTACAAAAGCAGGTTTCGTGTACCATTAATAGCCCGAAAAATCAAAAATTTCCTGATCGCTTGACAACTTGATCCTCACTTGAAAAACCGTCGGAGAACAATCAATGGGAGCGGGCTTTCCAGCCGTAAACAATGCCGAACAAGCCCAATATAATGCTTACCCCCATAATAATCCCCTGGGTTCGTGAAATTGCCGAAAAGTCAGTTTTTACGGGTGCTGCCGTCTTCATATCACCTTGAACATTGAGAATTTCGTGTTCTAAAGCCAGCCTGTGTCCCACCCCGTCCGAAACAATAATCTGCCACAGGCCCTTTTGGTCAGGCCGGAACATGAACCGCCCGTTCCGGTCGGTCCGGCCTTTTTGAAAAGGAATATCACTGTCCGGGGCGAGAATCTTAACTTCGGCATAATTCATGGGTTCACCGTCGTCATATTCGGCACTGACCAGGATACCCTCCTCTTTTCCTGCAACACCCTCGGTCCCATGCCCCCATACCGGAACCACCAATACCAGTAAAGCGCCCAAGGCCAACAATACCTGGATTGTTTTCATAAAATCTCTCCTACTATTTACCTGATCCTTGATGTCTCAATACCGCCAAGACAAAAATCCCCGGCCGTTGCATGGCCGGGGACAAAGAAACGCCGCCGTCAGGCGTTATTCAGCCACATGAAATGTCAGGGTCGCGGCCCACCGTTGCGTGTCGCATACGGAACTGTCGGAGAAAGGTTCCTCAATTTTGGCAATCAATACCCAGGTGCCTTGGTGTAGCAGTTTGATTTCGGCAATACCCTGCTTATCGGTACGGGTGGTATAGCAGAACGTATCTTTTTTATCGGAAAAACCGTCATAGGTGCCGTAAACATATGTCCGGGCCGGCGCTCCTTCTTTTAAAACCTTGACCGGAAGTGTGTCGCCGGGATTTAGGGTGGCCGGGTCCTTTAACGGAATAATTTCCATCTTCTGCCCCAGGGGTTTGGCATATGCGTCGCCACCGGCCTGGCCCACGGTGAGTATTGCTTTGGCATATTTCATGGAATAGCTGCAGAGGATGGGATGATCCACATCTTTTTTATTTTTGCCCCTTTGGTAGCCGTCCGGGGTTTTGGTGGCAAACCCATTAACGGGAACAGCCAGGCACATGTATGTGCCCGGGGCACTGAGTTTCGCGTCTTGTGCCACCCGTTCAAATGAGGGCGTGATAAAAAAAACATCCTCGAGCCTGTCCGGACCCATCACAGCGTCTTCCAGCGGAAGAAAATTATGGGCACTGAATACCTTTAATCCTGGGGTGCTGTTGACTGACGTTTGATAATTATCCATGACCAGCAGGGTGTCATGGGCATTGACCGGGGAAGTGAAACAAACCGCAAAGGTAAAAACAGCAATACAGAAAATCACATTTAAACGTTTCATCATACACATCCTTTGTTGTTAATTAAAATGAATATTTAAGTTCGGCAAAATAGGTGCGCATGGGATAGGGATGCGACACATAGTATTCTTCGTCCGTGATGTTATCCACGCCCAGGGTTGCTTCAAACCCCTGGGTAAACCGGTAGCTGAACTTGACATCAAACACCAGAAAGTCATCCACCCCGCCGTATCCGCCATTGGTGTCCGAGTTATCCAGCTCGGAGTACTGCTCCCCGCAATAATGGCCGGCAAAGGTGATGGCCCATTTGTCTGTCGGCGCATAATCCAGCACGCATTTCACCCGCCACTCTGGAACCCGGGGAAACTCTTTGCCCACACTTTCAGGGACATTGTCGTTACGCAGAATTTCAGAATCGGTCCAGGCCACGTTTGTGAACAATCCCAAGCCGTCAATAAACAGCCGCCGCACGTTAAATGCCAGCTCAATGCCCCGGGTTCTGACTTCATCCACATTCTGATAGTTGCTTACGTTTGTATAACTGTTGGTCTGCTTAAAAATAGCGTTATCAATATCATCTTCAAAAAAGGTCAGCCGGGCTTCGGAATTGCTGCCCAGGAACCGGGTGATGGTGAAGTCCTTGGCAAAACTATCTTCGGGCTTTAAATCCGGATTGCTTTTATTGATCTCGCCTGTGGATGTGATACCACCGTAATACATCTCACCCACCGTGGGATACCGGATGGCCCGGGCCAGGGAGACTCTGAGCTGCCAATTATTGTTCGGCGTGAAAGTGGTTGAAAATTTAGGAGAAAACCCATTGTCACTTTTGTCGTCCAGTTCCGTGGTAATCCGCCCGCCAACGCCGTCGGTGGATTTGCTGGCGTCAAAGCCGTTCCACCACTCATACCGGCCGCCCAGATAAATCGACCAATGGTCTTCAATATACCAGGTATCCTCTATAAAAAGCGCATGGGTCTGGGTCTTTCCTTCCGACGCCTCGTCCAGACTGGTCCTGACATCATCATACCAATCGGAGGCATTCCAGGTTTCGCTGTCCGTGTAATACCTGTCAAAATGATAGCCGGCCGACAGGGTGTGGGCGCCGGCCCATCCGTTGACATCTTTGGCGACTTTAAAATCTGCGGTATACCAGCCGTTATCATTTTCCGTTACGGTTCCGGCCCCGCCGTGCTCGGAGGCGGGAACGGCATCCGTAGACTGGCGGGAGATATTTTTCAATGCAGTATAGGCGCTCACGGCGGCATCGACCTTCAGCCCACCGGGGGCATCGAGCTTATAACTTAGCCCGTTGATCAGGTCCTGGTATTCGGCCTCCCGGTACCTGAAGGTGGAACTGCTTAAATCATAACTGTTGCCGTCAATATCAACAGTACCGGAATAAACGATATTTCCGCTTGCATCCCGCAGATAACTTTCCGGGGAATCTTCCAGCTTTTCCGAATCCCAGATGGCGGATGTCAGTCTGATCGTCGAATAATCGGTCAAATCATACGCCATTTTAAGTTTCAGGGTATTGTTTGTGATATCGCTGGTGCCGGCAGAGCCCAACACATAACGGTCCTCGTCATTTCGGTCCTTATCCGCTACCCAGCCGGATACCGGATTGCCCACGGCAGCGCCGCCGGATGAGGCAGACTTGGTGATGAAGCTTATGGCTTGGGCCTCTGCCTCCATGCGGTTGAACCACAGATTGTAAGAGAACTTCCCGGTCCGGTTGCCCACGGAGCCAAATGCATTATACCCCTCAAGATCGTCATCGGTTTTATAAACATGGGCATTCTGATAAAAATATTTCAGACTGGTATCCACCTCCAGGCTATCGGGCATATGGGTGGTGATCAGGGCCGTACCCGACATGGAATTACCGCTCAATGCTGCAGAAAAAGGGCCATAGATCACATCCACTTTCTCAATTTCCTGGGGGGCAACCATAAACCATTTCGGGGCATTGCTGTGCCCGGTGGATGTAAAATCCGACAGCCGCATGCCGTCCGCCGACACCAAGGTCCGGCCTGTCATGGTGGAATTATTGCCGCGAATGATCAGAGGACTGTTGGTGCTTCCCGGATAGAGTTTGCGCAGGTAAGAGCCGGGCATGTATTTGAACACATCTGAGGTCTCCATGGCATTGATCCGTTCAATGCCTTCAGCCGTAACACTCTCCACCACGGCAGGCATATGGGCCGTGGTTTCGTCCATAATTTTTCCGGTGACCGTAATTTCGCCCAGATCCTGCGCCGGTTGTTGGGCAGGATCACCGCTTTGGCTCACAGACGATGAAGTCTGTTGTTTGTTGTCATCCGCCCCGGCCTCACCCGAAGAAAAAAACAAACCGGCACATATCAATACAACAAAAATAAAAACCCACTTTTTCCTTTTCAACATATCGCCACTCCCCCCTTTAAATTCATACAGTTACAACAAAACCCCTTTTCCACATAAAAAAAGCCACAAAGATAGCGTTTTTCAAAAACAACTGCCTTCGTGGCTTGACGTTACTATTATTTTTTTACTTCTTACGACTAACTTAATTCATCGCCTTCTGGCGAAAATTCGGTGCGTCTTCATAATGAACCGTATAAACTTTGTCAATTATTTTTTCCAAGACCAGCGGGAACGCCAGGATGATAATCCTTCACAGACATGAAATTGATCTCCAAATCGTGTATGATGACTTTCCCATGTTAAAAATTCAAAGAAACTTAAGCTAAAAGGAACTATCACGTGAATCATCCAATGGGAAAAATGACACCAATTGATCTGATAGAACATCCGGAGGGCGGCAGATATCGAGAAGTTTTCAGATCTGACCGAACCGTCTCCAAAGATGACGGGAGTACTAAATCCGCTCTAACTCATATCTATTTTTCGTTAAATCCCAAAGAGGTCAGCCGATTTCATAAAGTGACATCGGATGAGATCTGGAATCTTTATCAGGGAGAAGGCATTTATCTGTTTTTATGGGATGAAACAGACTCGGCGCCCCAATGCGTGACCCTATCGGCCAAAGAAAACTGTTTTTGCCATGTTGTCCCCGCAGGCATCTGGCAGGCCGCCGCCCCAATTTCAGAAACGGTGCTGGTCGGCTGTTCAGTGGCTCCCGGTTTTGAATTTTCAGATTTCACACTTATGGTGCACGAATCCCAGGAGGCCGAAAAACTTGCTTCATTAGCACCGGAACTGGCCGGATATATCAGCAACAACAGCTCGAAATAATTCAGTCAGGATGCTGTTTATGCGGTTATGGAAATCATGAATCACAAGTTCCATCGAACTATGAGCGAATAAGACTATGATGTCGAAATCAATTTTATCTAACGAACGTTAAAGTATGTCACATTTCTAAAACAAGACCGCCGAGCCTTACTTCTGCCATTTTCCACCTTTCGGAAATCATTGGGAGAGACTGATCATACCATTATGCTCAGTCTCTGAAAAATCGAATTGGTAGGAATCAGACACTGGGAAATATGTTATATTAATCGCCCCTTAAAGCTAATTGCACAGAATTCTTTTTATGCGTAACAAAGAATGTCAACAGAAACTATCGTGTCCAATAAAGTTATTTGTAATGATTATTTAAAAAGCAGCATTACAGTTAAGTTTATACAATTTTCCAATCTTGGTACATTATAACGAAACAACTTTGCTGGTCTCGTAAAAAGTCGAAAATGGCAAAATCACTATTAATAATTTCAGTATGTTATGCATGAAAATGGCAAAATCGGATTTAAAAATAGATGAATCGACTACAATCACATAAGTTCCTCCCTAGTCTTCTCAAATTTTCAGCCAATAGTCCAGTTATTAACAGAGAATCTGAGAAAATTGGTTCTCAATATCATGAGATTTCGCTTCGATCCCCTAATTTTTAAACAGGCTTTTATACTTATTTTTTGGTTTCAGATTTGTATAAGGGGAGAAGAAAATAATTCTGGCGAATTGTTTTGAAATGAGCTATGTTTCCAATTAAATATGGATTTTAATTATGGCATAGGAAAGATATATGATGGTTTGGGCATTGTAGCAAACCGTAAAGAATATCTCCATTGTTGGTTTTGGTGCTACTTATCCATTTCCAACGGGAACAGGTTGAGTGAGCTTTGATAAAATGGTTGATAAAATATTTTCCAGGTTAGGATCTGCTTTTTGGGCTGGACTTCTCTTTGTTTTAGCGAATATAGCCATCTTATTAATTAACATTTTTTTGCCGCCCATTTTACAAACTTCTGATGTTAGAATTGCGGATGTTGAAATTTTTTTGGACGAAGAGGAAAATACTTTTCCACCAGAAGATGTAAAAATAGTCAATAATGGATTATACTATCCATCTTCAACACCAACACCTTGTTTAAGAATGTACCTTGATAATAAGACTCCTCAAAGGTGTATTAACGAGGTAACTGAGTATGTTAGTAAAAAAATAAAAGAAACAGAACTTCTTCTTAAAAAAAATGAAAATATTGAGAAAACCATATTAAAAATAGTAAAAAATGATACTCAATTGGAAGACAATATCAAAAATGAGCAACCCTTTATAGATAATTTAGAGCTCTTTAAAGAGTTGCATTTAGGACTATCACTTGCAAACTGTGCGAAAGATGAATTCAAAAATGTTTTGAAGAATAATATAGTTAGGAACTATTCTTTAACTTACGCTAACTACATCAAAAATAACCGCAGCCTCATTGAAGCTCTTGATAGGCAGATCAAATACCTTAATCAACTAAAAAACAAAGGGCCATCAACGAACGAAAAAGTTATAATAGATATGGTACTTGTGAATTCTGGACGCATGGATAGTCTCATACATCCAACTGGTACTTTATGTGTTGGTGAGTACTGCGTTGAAATTGTTAATGTGTCTGATTTTAAAAGTTTAATAGAATTGGAAAAATTAGAAAATGAGAGAAACAAATCTTATTTTATTCTAAGACAGGGAGAATTTTCCCGTGTGAAATTTTTCGTGAGTAAGAAATATAGTGTTAGGAATGACTTTGTCGAGCTACTACGCTTGTTAAAGGCACGACAATCAGTAGATTTTACTATTGAGATAAAGACTGATCAAGGTAAAGAGCAACTCACAAAAACGATGACCGCAGATATTATTTCGTTTGAACAAGAATTTGAACAAGAATTTTAATCTTCCAGTACCGAAGAAAGATTTGTGGTTTCCTGATTCCAATTCGCATTCAAGATGACATTTTTATGCTGATTATAACGGATTTGGGAGACCTGTCCGTAGGCCTCCCAAAGAGCCCGAAATTAAAAGGTTATGAAGCCAGTTTTCGTGATACTTAAATTCGTTAACTCTTTCAAAGGAACTCACATATCCTTTTTGCCTTACCGTCCATGGATTAAGTGGAGCAAAATTTTGGATAAGAGCCCAAGCACGGATGCTGAGATTAGCAGATTTCATAGTGCCGTGAAAATACTTGGTACTGAATAAATGACGATCCATCCGCTGCATCAACCGATCAACCATATTGCTCGTTCTATGTGCACCAGGAAAATCATAGGTTTGAGAAAATTGTGGAAGATTCTCCCTGAGCTTCTTGATTTTGGCTGAAATGACGTCCGGAACTTCATTTTCCGTATTTTGACACCATTCAGAAAGCCTGCGAACTCTCTGTGAGAATGCTCTTTTGGATTCTGCCCTGAAGCAATCCCATAACCTGGTGGATACATCCAGAAAAGACGCCTTGTGTTTTTTGCGAGACCGATCACGTATGCCAATAAAAATGTGTAGGAAGCAGGATAGTACGGTTATTTGGGGATACAGCTTTCTCCAGGCCTTTTGCGTTGAGGCCCATCCGTCGGTATTGACAGTATCCGGCTGATATCCCGGATCAATGTATTTAGCTTCTTTTTTAAAAACACCGTATGCTTCTTGAAGATCTTCACAGGAGGCAGTTTTCGAGACATTGGCGCCTAAAATACAGTTACTTCCAGCCGTTGTGGCAATATAGGTCTTCTGTCCGAGAAGGCGGGTGTGTTTTTCATCAGCAGAAAGATGCTGGGGTAATTTTTCTGGGGATTTTATAGTGGTTCCCACAAGGCTGTACCGACCAATATTTGCTTCAAGGCGATACCAGTACATGGGATTTTTCCCGAAACAGTGGCTCAAAGCCCAAAACGGAACAGCAAACTTACGCAAAAACAAAGGCTTTTCAACATCTCTTACAAATCCAGTCATATATGGCATCGCAAAAGACGGCCTTATTGTATAACTGATACCAGCTATAACTATTCTTCTGATTTTTAAATTCAATTTTTTTGACACTCTGGCATCCTTCATTTTGTATCCGAAGGAGATTTCAGAAGGAAAAATATCAGGATTCTCCTTGATTGCCAAATCCAAGATTATACGAAATTCAATGGCATGTTGAATGAGCAGGCAATATTGTGCTTGACAAATGTGCATACAAATAGTTCGATTCAGTCGGAGAGCAGTGTTAGAGGCTGGAGTCATCAGTTTTCCTATTTGTTATAGTTGCTGTTGAGCACTTCAACCATAACGCAGAAAATGATTTTTTTCAGTCTATTTCATTGCTCTCCGACTTAGTCCCACAAATCCGTTATAATCAGTTTTTATGAAATGCCTCCATAATAGATTATATCTCAGTCTTGAAGAGTTTAACTAATTAGTATTGATTTAATGCCATCCTGAATGATCAATGGAGTAAACCTCTTGAAATAGTAAGGGGCATTTTTGACATTCGCTTTAGTATTTAAACCCTCTTCCAAAGAAAGGTATTGTTAAGTAGAACAAAATCTCGCAATGTCTATGATTGAAACGAAAAGCCTTTATTAAAAGGAGTACTGACTACTTCTGTTATTGATAATGTCAGGCTCAAATCTTACTGACGTATAAAGTAAGCCCGGCTGGAACTATTCCAGACCGCAACAATTGGCAAGCATGACTTTTAAACTTCGCGTTTGAGTTTATGATTATCCTGAAATTTCGAGAATTTTTTCAACGGCCTGGGGCAATCCATCACCCCGGGACTCGACTTGGGCGTCTCCGGCACGCCAGAACTGGTCGTCGTAATGACGATCAAAGGGAATAATCATGTGTTTTTCCGTCTGCCCGCCCCCTTCAGCCACGGCATTGTATCCGGCACCGGTGTATACCCGATGTGCTTTTGCATAAAGAAGGGAGGCCGGGAAATAATCAAAGCAGTCCGGCGCATCATCCCGGCCGGCCAGAAAGGGATTAATGACAATCAGCCCGCCCGCCCCCTCTGTGCGGATTGCCGTCTTTGCCCGGGCAATCAGCTGAGCCACTTCATGTTCCGGTCCGCTGTGAACCACCAGATGAACGCGCTCCTTATCTAAAAGAGAGCCCAGAGCCTTGGGAATTTCAGGTGCTTTGATTAAGGATTCCGGAAACCGAATGCGCCCCCAGAGCCGGGCCTGCTCGCTGGTATTTTTTTCAAGCCACGCCTGATGACAGGCTTCAAGGTCTTCAATAATAATGGCGGTCATGTCCGGGGGATACGCCCCCCCGCCCAGGCTTGTAACCCTATGATAATAGGCTTCGAATTTCAGTCGGCGGGCCAGATACACCACAGGGCAACCGAACCGGCCCCCGAAGGATTCCCCGCGAAACCCCAAAGGAAAGCTGTCCAGCACCAGCAAACGTGGGTTGATGCGATGTACAAGGCCTGAAATGTCCTTTTTCCAATGTTCAGGGGGAACAAAAATCACACCCAGCCCTGTAATACGAGAAAAGCCCCGGGCCAAGGGAGAAGAAGAGACAATAACGGAGACGACCTGTTTTTTTTCAAGTGCAAGGGCCAGGGCACCGGTGCGGACCAGATGCCCCAATCCCGAACCGGGTGCTACAAACAGCACGGGCCGGTCCAGTCTTTCCGGAAATCCAGTCACTTTTATCTATCGGCGGATAAAAGATATAGGGCCAAGAATACCGCCTGGTCCTGGGTCAATGGTTCAATTAGAAAGACGCCGGGAGCGGCACTCAATTCACGGCGTCCCTTCATTTCCGCCACAGCATTCCCCTGCGAATCTTTGGCTTTGGTCTTTCCTGTTTCACTGTAGAATTTAACCTTGCCGTATTCCCTGTCGCTGTGGACAATTTTAACCTTGTCACCTTTGAATTTGATCTCCCAGGGTGGGGATGCGGCGTTGAGCACCACCTTGATCTTGTCCGCACGGCACTTCAGGTCCAAAAACGTGTCGCCCGATGCCGAGGTCAGGGTGACCTCCTCACCTTTAATCCGGCCCGTTGCCAGGATTGTTTGCCCGCGTTTAAACACAAGCCCCGCTTTTTCCATTGCAAGCGTATACATCTCGGCCCCGGCTTGCCAGGTCCAAGCGCCTTGATCGTTTTTGGAAATCCGGGCGTCAAAGCCCGAGGAGAGTGTGAGATGGATATCGTTGGCCGTGGCACTGCACACGCCTAATCCTGCGATCAGGCAAACCAGGGTGGTCAAAAAGGATAAAAATCGTTTCATGGTCGTTCCTCCGGATGAATCAATGTATGAAAAGCCTGATTTTCTTCCAGAAAATCATCGCAACAATCGCAGATCGGATATGGGTGACCTGCTGCCATGGAGTAGGCGATCTCCTTTCGGCCGGATGAGATCAGGGCCTGGGGCATGGTGTGGTGAAACAGATTGGCGTAAGGTGTCATCTGCCCTTTGCCCATGCAGCAGGGATAAATTTTGCCGTCTGCATCCACAAACACGTTGAACCATGGCGCATAGCACACCCGGCTGCCGTAAAACACACCGGCGTATTTGCCGTTTTCCGCCCGGGCACCGCTTCTTTTTGAAGACCAGTCCAGCGGCAGCCTTGCGACCAGAGGCCCCCATTGCGGCACCCGTTTAAGCAGATTATCCCACTGTTCCCTGGTGGGCCTGAGATCGGCGATTTCGGTATCAATGGGCAAAATCCGCCAGGCATCTACGCCCCGGGCAAGGAGCAACGGCACCATCTCACCCAGCAGATCCATGGTGTTTCGTGTGACCACGGTATTCACAGTCAGTTTTGGGCCACGGCCTTTTTTGGCCCTGCGCTCGCGCACCAGTGCAATGCCGTTCATGGCCGATTTGAAAGCGCCTTTGACGCCGCGTATTTTATCATGGGTCCGGCTGTCCGGCCCGTCCAGAGAGACCGTCACCGTATGTACCCGCTGGTCCACAAAAAAACGGGCTGTCTCTTTATTGATCAGGGTGCCGTTGGTGGTCAAGTTGACCTGGAGACCCAGGGAGCGCGCATGGGCAACCACCTCCTTAAAGGCCGGATACAAAAGCACTTCCCCCCCTGAAAAATGGACTTTCTTCAGGCCCTGATCATGCAGATCGGAAATGGCCCGGCACACCTGTTCGGGGTCAAGACCAGGCACGCCCCGACCCTCCCGGGCATATCGCCACAGGTTGCACATGGCACAGCGCAGGTTGCAGCGCCAACTCAATTTAAACTTGGCGGTCAGCACCGGAAACCCATGATCGGGATCACACACAAGCCCCAGAGCCTGTTCATGTAAAACCCCGTCACGGCCTATCAGCGTGGCGATGTGCATCGGCCTCCTTGATTGTATTTATGATTTCCTGGGCCAGGACATCACCCTCCTTTTCCACAGAGAACCGGTCCCGGACCTCGGTTTTGACTTTTTGCTTCAGGGTCTCCAAAACCTCATCCGACAGAGACAGCGCTTGGGTTAAAGCACGGCCGCAGGCTTTTCGGTCCAGAGCAGGGAACACGAAGCCGGTCTGCCCGTGGACAATCACGTCCCCCATGGCTCCGGCATCGGACACGATGGGGACCACACCAGCCGCCATGGATTCAAGCAGCACATTGGGGAACCCCTCGAACAAAGAGGGAATGGCCATAAAATCACAGGCACCGTATAAAGCGGCAAGCTGATCCCCATCCCGGAAGGAAAAATGGCGGCTTGCCGGAGAGAGCACCGGATCAGCCATCAGAGCGTGGCATTCCTCATCCATGCGCCCTGTGATCAGCAGGCAGACCGTGTCTTTCAGCCCCTGCTCCCTGATGGCGGCCAAAAGATCCGGCACCCGTTTCTTGTATTTCAGTTCTCCGAAAAGGCCGATGATCCGTCTTTTATTGGCGTTCAGTTCGGATCTCAGTGCCCGGCAATGGTCCTGTTCGGCAGGCAGCAGGTCAAACCGGGCCGGGTCCACTCCGTTTGGGCACCAGAACACGTCTTTACCCGGAAACAAGGCCCGGATCTTAGCCGCTTTTTCCTCGGCCACCACCGCAATCCGGTTGGCCCGTCCCAGCGCTTCGCGTACAAACCCGCCGCGTTTGGGTTCAAACCAGTCCCGGTCAAAATCGTTGCCCCGCACCGACACCATGGAGGGGACACCCAGAAAGGCGGCCCAGGTCACGGCGGTGTAGCCGGGCATGCAGGCCCCGAACCCGACCAGAAGATTGTAAGGCTTCTCGTGATGACAGGCCGTCACCTCCCGCCAGGCCCTCTGGGCCGCATTACCGAAGGTGTCACAATGAGACACCACCGTATCCCTGCCGCCGTCCCGCAAGGCCCTTGTAACATCCACGCCCTTTTCGCCCGGCCTGTTGTGCAGGATCATCACATCCACACGAAACCCTTGCCGCCTCAGCGCGGTCACCTGCCGATGGGCACTGACAGCCATGCCGCCGCCCATCGGCGGATAACGCTCGGTAATCCACAAAATGGTGGGTTGTTGTTCCTTCATCAGCTTTCCATACCGTCGTCATCGATGATGGTTGGGATACCGCCGTCTTCAGGCGGCTCCACGTCAACCTGATCCCTGCCGTCAAAGGTGAGATAGTCATTGTCCGAATAATAATGGGCATGCCCGTAATAATAGGGGATATAGCCGTAATCATTATAATAGGTTCGCCGCATGGCAGAACTTTGAACCCCGGCATCTTTGCGAAATTTGCTTTTGGGGTTTTTAGACACGGTTGCCGCGCACTCGGGACAGAGAATCCCCTGCTCCGTCTCAATGGAATGCGCCCGGCAGATCGGCCGTCCGCAGGCCTGGCAGTTGTTGATCACCATGCTGCCGCAATCCTTTAAAAAAAGCAGACCGGTTTTGGCCATGCAGGTCTGACTGTTGCGATAATCATCTTCCATAGGGTTTTCTCCTTTATCCTGCGGGGTTCAGCATGGCGCACAACTTCATAAACATATCCACGAGAAGCTCAGGCGGCACGGACTCTTCCGGGACGCCTGCGGCGGATTTGGACTTGATTTTCCGGGTCAGACGGCACAGTTCTCCTGTGGCTTTTTCCTTAAGTTTGACCTTTTCCTGTTCAGCCATTCGGTCCACCTGGGCAACATCAACGTTAAAATCGTCACCCGGGGGGATCAGGCCGGTGGTCACCAGCGTCAGCATTTTCCACTTTTGCTTATGCTTGTATTTGCCCCGGGGATTTTTATAATAACGGTCATAGGAAGCCGGTTGTTTAACAATATCCAGTATCAGCCGGGCGCCATTGGTCAGCGGAATGACCGCATGAACGGCCTTGGACCGGTACACCTTCTCGATCAATTTTCTGTTCCGTCCCGGCGGCAGTTTTTGTTCACTGATCATGTTTCCCTTGGCCACAGGGGTGCCCAGGTCCAAATCCAAAAAAATTTTCCCTTTGGGCGGAATGTCCTCTGACAGAATTTGAAGCAGGGGCAGCAGGGTGTCGCGGAAGCTGTTGTCCAGATTAATTTTTTTCAGACGAGATACCTTAATCCGGTAGATGATGAATAAAAGGAAAAAAACAATTAACAGTCCCCCCGTCAATGAAACAACCAGTATGTCCCCATCGCTGAAGGCCGTGCCGAAAATGGCGGCAAACAGGGACAGGAACGCCAATACCCCAAACAGAACCGAACGGCCCTGGACCTTTTTGAGGCGAACGTCCACCTGGGCGTCAAAACGGGAAAGGACCGGTAGAAACTTCAGCCATTCCCGAAGCCTCTTTTTACCCAAAATGCGCTTGGTTTTGACGGCCTCCCGGACATCCGGCGGTAAACCTTTCAGGGACAGCGTTTCTTCTGCGCTCATGCCATTCTCCTTAATTTAATACTATTCGTTCAAAACACCGGGACAGTTCCCGGTGAATGTGCCGTGGATGAAACTCATTCAAAGCCCGTTCGGCAGCCTTTTCTCCCAAAGACCGGGTCAAGGCCCTGTCGCCGAGCAGGGTATCCATACCAATGGCCAGGTCCCGGGGTGATCCCGCAGTAACCATCCAACCGGATCGGCCATGGTCAATCAGGGCGCGGACCGGTGCCAGGTTCGACGCCAGGACAGGTACGCCGGCGGCCATGGATTCGATAATCTTGACCGGGCAGCAGCCCTGCCAGGTATTGCGGGGCGTCTCCTTGAGCGGGGCCAGGGTGAATTCAAAAGACCGCAGCTCGTGAATCAGCTCATGCCGGGGCAACGGATGATTCAAGGTCACACAACTTTCCAGCCCCAGTTTCCGGATCTTCTTTCTAATTTTTTTACGCGTTTGCTTGTGCCCCCCGCTGATCAAAGAGAGGTCCACGTCGGGATAGGCCGGTTTGATCATGGCAAAGGCGGCCACGGCATCCTCAACCCCCTGCCAGGGGTGCAGGCTGCCCACATATCCAATACGTCTTTTTGTATTTTCAACGGGTTTACCCGGACCAGGTTCGAAAAAAGAGTCAGGCGCACTATTGATGACCGTGCTGATTTTTTCTCTGGGCACGCCCTTGGCTGTTAATGCCCGTGCGGTTATCTCGCTGACCGTCAACACGTTGTCGCAACGATCCAGGCAGCATTGTTCCATATCCATGATCTTGTGCTTCAACGCAAAATTTTTCTCAAACCCGGGGTAGGTGTAACCAAGTTCCCAGGAAGGCAGGGCATTGACTTCAAACAGGGTTTTTAAATCAAAGGGTGCCGCCACGGCAGGCAGACCGCCCCAGGGGTCACGGAATACGGCAAGCTTAAGCGTATTGCAAAACGATGCCAGATGCTGTGCAACAAATTCAGCAAAGATCTGTGCCCGCTTGAGCATATTGGGATGATACAGTTTGCAGCGCCGGATCAAGATGCTTCCCTCTTCTTGAAACCCGGGCATATCTCCAAATCCCAGACAGAGTAAAAGGACCGGACCATGTCCTTTTTCAAGCGCCCTGAGCATAGAGGCCATATGGCTCGAAGCGCCCTTGGGACGAGGAAAAACCTCAAAGGCGATATACACCGATCTCGGTGTCTGCATATTATTTTCGTTCATTTCCATTTGGGCTGTTCTTCAGGCGGAATAAGGTTCTACTCGATCATCCGGTTTTTAGGTAATTTGTTCAAATTCAAGGCGGGAATCATTTTTAACCGGAGGAATATACGACATATTTCGAGGATTAAAAATTATTCCCAACGCCGAAGTTGGGCAAATTAACAAAAATTGGATGATCGAGTTCTACGGACATGTGTCAGAAAAAATGATTATAGCAACCAGGGTATATTGCGTCCATAACTAATCGCCGGACTGAAATATGTTTCCCACAATTCGATACCCTGCCCGGCATGTGCAATAAAATTATTGCGCTTCTATATATCAGAAACCTTACTGATAAACAAATACAGGACACTTCAGACAAAACCAAAACGACATAAAACCATTTAATTTCAACACATTAAAAATATAATTTAAAAATAACCCGGCAACATTAATCCACTGGCATAAATATGGCTATAGTCAGGACCTGGATTAAAAAAACAATATATCCGGGACCATGGTTCCGGGCAAAACAACAGGTCCTCAGGGAGAACGAATATGACCAAAGCATCGGTGTTCAGTGTCTGCGGCATGTGTACGGTACGCTGCCCCATTCAAGTAGAAGTGGAAAACGGCCAGGCGGGATTTATTTCAGGCAACCCCCACATACCGGCAATGAAAGGGGCGGTTTGTCCGAGAGGTGCGGCAGGTACGGCGCTTCTCCACGACAGCGAACGCCCCCAGACACCTTTAATCAGAACCGGGGAACGCGGGGAAGGCAAGTGGAGAAAAGCAACCTGGGACGAAGCACTGGATTATGTGGCAGACAAACTCAAGCAGGTGAAAACTGAATACGGGGCCCGGGCCATCTCATTTTCAGACAGAGGCGGCCCGTTCAGGGACATGCACCGGGCGTTTCTTAAAGGACTTGGCACCCCCAACTACAACAATCACGACTCTTCCTGCGCCAGAAACGTTCAGCACTCTGCCCTTTCCCTGACCGGCATGGGCCGGAAAGCCGTTGCCTACGACTTAAAAAATTCAAAACATGTGGTCCTCCAGTTCAGAAATATTTTTGAAGCGGTGAATGTCCAGGAGGTTAACGACCTGATGGATGCCCTGGAAAACGGATGCAAACTTACGGTCATCGATATCCGGGCCAACATCTCCGCAGCCAAAGCCAGCCGGTTTATGATGATCCGGCCGGGGACGGATTATGCCTTTAACCTGGCGGTCATCCATGAACTCATTAACAAGCGGTTATATAATGAACAATTTGTCAGCCGTTATGTGGAAGGGTTCAAGGAACTTGAACAATTTGTTACCCCGTATACGCCTGAATGGGCTGAACAAGAGACAGGTATTGATGCCGCAACCCTTCGCAGTTTTGTCAAGGAACTGGCGAGTGCGGCACCGTCAGTGATCTGGCACCCGGGCTGGATGGCGGCACGATACAAAGACTCGTTTTACATCTGCCGCTCCATCTATATTATCAACGCGCTTTTGGGCAGTTACGGCGCAAAAGGCGGACTTCCGTTTGTATCAAAGCCGGGGGACGTTGGGGTAAAAGGTCTGAAATCATTCTTGGATCTCTATCCAAAGCCCAATGAAAAACGCGCCGATGGGGTCGGCTGGAAATACACCCATTTTGAAAACGGCCCCGGCCTTGCCCACTTGCTGTTCAAAGCCATTGAAGAACAAGATCCCTACCCCATCAAGGCCTATATCGCCTACCGTCATGATCCCCTCATGGGTTATCCGGACCCGGACCGGTTGCGCAAAATGTGGGACAAACTGGATCTGCTTGTCTCGGTGACCTTTTCATGGTCAGACACCGCCTGGCATTCGGATGTGGTGCTGCCGCTCTCCACCTATCTTGAACGCGAAAGCCTCATTGCCACCAAAAATGACCTGAAGCCCTACTTTTTTGTCCGGAAACGGGCAGTGCAGCCCAGATACGACTCCCTGGCAGACTGGGAAATCATTTCTGGCCTGGCCCGCCGCATGGATCTGCCGGAACTGGTCTTTGACCGGGTGGAAGACCTGTGGAATTTCCAGCTCAAGGATACCGGCATCACCATTGAGGATTTCGATGCCAAAGGGGTGGTCAATCTGGCAGATGAGCCCATTTATAAAAACTTTGAAGACTACGCATTCAAAACCGATTCCGGTAAAATTCAAATCCTTTCCCAAAACCTGGAAGAGAACGGCCAACCTTCTTTAAAACCCTATGAGCCGCCGACATCCCCCAAGCAAGGGGAATACCGGATAACATTCGGCAGATGCGCCCTTCACACCCAGGGCCACACCGTAAACAACCCCATGTTAAACGAACAGATGTCGGAAAATACCCTGTGGATCAATACCCAGGAGGCAAAAAAGCTGGGTATATCGGACAAGGAGATTGTCACCGTGAGCCAGAACGGGTACTCGGAAAGCATCCGGGCCCAGGTCACCGACCATATCCACCCGGAAGCCGTATTTGTCATCCATGGGTTTGGTCATCGCATCAAAGCCGAAAGCCGGGCATTCGGCAAAGGACTGGCTGACAATAAATTTATGTCGGGCGGCCTGGAGGTCTGGGATAGAGCCGGCGGTGCCATTGCTTACCAGGAACACTTTGTCACCGTATCCAAGGGATAACCTGATGGTTCGCTGTCAGAACGAACCCGGGATACTGCAATAATTTTTTTGCGGTGCAAGAATTTTATTGCACACCGGATCAGCAGCACCGAAGAACAAAACGAAACCCAATTAAATAAAGATATTAACACGTGTCATGCCAGACACCGGAGGCCCCATGAGTAAATACTACCTGTTTCAGGATACCAGAAAATGCATCGGTTGCCATACCTGCGAGGTCATGTGCAAGGTAAATAAGAACCTGCCGCCCGGTCCCAAACCCTGCCAGATTATCCAGGTGGGCCCCAAAACCATTGAAAATGTCCCCAAAATCTCTTTCATTTTCATGTCCTGTTTCCATTGTGAAAACCCCTGGTGCGTGACAGCCTGCCCCACCGGCGCCATGCAGCAGCGCGCCAAGGACGGCATTGTATTCATCGACAAGGAGCTGTGTGTGGGGTGCAAAGCCTGCATCTTATCCTGCCCCTGGGGAGCCCCCCAGTGGAACCAGGAAACAGGGAAGGTCGAAAAATGCGACTATTGTATGGACCGGATTGATCAGGGCCTGAAGCCTGCCTGCGTCACCAACTGCACCACAGGTTGCCTTGAATTCGGACCGGTTGAACAGATGCCGCAGATCCGAAGGCAGCGCCATGCCGCATCCGTCACCTCCTTTGAAAAGACAAGTTATTAAGGAGGTGACATGAACGACATCTGCCCTGTCAAACAAACCGTTGATTTTCTAACCAGCCTGATCGGCCCCAAAGGCTTGCCGGATCCCAGGGGCCAGCGCATCTCCGAACAGATCCTGGTCCTTGCCGAGGAAATTGCCGAAGGCACCGCAGGCGATGAGCATCTGCCGGCCATTGAGGCACTGGTCAAAACATATGAGGATGCAGGCAGCCCCGCCAAAACCCGGGAGGCCGGACGGGTGATCCAGGGATTAATCTCGGACCACCGGGAGGAATTCACCAACCATATCCAGACCCGAAACTGTCCCACCAGTGACTGCAGCAAACTTGCGCCGTCCCCCTGCCAGATGGCCTGCCCTGCCGGGATCGACATCCCCACCTATCTTGCGCTCATTGCCCAAGGAAAGGATGACCAGGCCATTGAGGTGATCCGGCGGGACAATCCCTTGCCCTGGGTATGCGGCCTGATCTGCACCCGGCCCTGCGAAATGATGTGTGTCAGGGCAAGAATCGATAAACCCATCTCCATCAAATTTCTCAAAGCCTTTGCCGCCGAACGCGCCATGTCAGATTGTGCCTATACCAACCCTGAGCCCCAACCAGCCAACGGGAAAAAGGTGTGTGTGGTGGGCGCAGGTCCGGGCGGTCTCGCCTGTGCCTACTATCTGGCACTGATGGGATACAAGGTGAAAATCATTGAAGCCCTGCCCGTATCCGGCGGCATGCTCATGGTGGGCATCCCCAGATATCGCCTGCCAAGGGAAGTCATTGACCGGGAAGTGTCCATGATTGAGGCATTAGGCGTGGAGATCCGGTACAACACCCGGTTTGGTAAAGACATCACCAAAGAGGAGTTGGACAAGGAAGGGTATGAAGCGTACTTCATTGCCATTGGCGCCCATCGGGCATGGACCTTGGATATTGAAGGCGAAAAGGATTTTCCCAAAGTCATTGAAGCGGTTCGTTTTTTAAGGGATGTGGCTCTGGGTGATCGCCACTGCCCGGGGAAGAATGTCGTGGTGGTGGGCGGCGGCAACGTGGCCATTGATGCGGCCCGAACCAGCCTTCGCCTGGGCGCCGAAAAGGTCACCATCGCATACAGGCGGACCCGGGACCAGATGCCCGCCGATGTGGAAGAGGTGGAACAGGCCGAAGAGGAAGGTATTGAATTTTCTTTTCTGACCGTTCCCGCCGCCGTGAAGGGTGAAGGAGATGAAATTCGATCTTTGTCATGCATCAAGGCGGAACTGAAAGCAAAAAAAGGCTCCAACCGCCTGGCACCGGTCCCCATAGAGGGCCAGGAGTTTGAAATCCGGGCCGATGTTGTGATCTCCGCCATTGGCCAGTATGTTGACAATAAAGGTATGGAAGCATTTACCGGCATCAACTGGAGCCGCAGGGGCACCATTGATGTCAACCATGCCAGCATGGAGACGGCCCAGCCGGGCGTCTTTGCCGCCGGCGACGCGGTATCGGGTCCTGCCACGGTGATCGAAGCAATCGGCGGCGGGAAAAGAGCTGCCGACGCCATTGACCGCCATCTTCGCGGAATCCCACAGCCCCGGGCACCCAGAACACCGGTGCGTCACAAAACTGAACCGGTCATTGAGATGACGGCCAGCCGGAAAATGACCATTAAACCGCCGAAGATGCCCATGCTCAACCTGTACCGGCGCAGGACCACGTTCCAGCAGGTGGAACTGGGATACGAGGAAGCCGATGTCCGCCAGGAGGCGGCCCGGTGTCTGCGCTGCGACATCTGCCGCCGCTGCGGCGACTGCGTGGATATCTGCCGGGATAAAATGGGGCTGAATGCCCTGAAACTGGGATATCTTGATTTCGACGAAAGCGGCCCCACCGATTTCAGGGTAACGGCTGAAAACTGCATTACCTGCGGGGCGTGTGCCGCCAATTGTGAAAACAACGCACTCGTACTCGACGAAAAAGACGGCCACAGAAGACTATTGCTCTGCGGTACCATCCTGAACAGCCAGGCCATCCAGTATTGTGAATCCTGCGGTGCCAAACTGGGTTCCCTGGAATATAACCGCTTTATCGCCGGTAAAATCAGAAACATGACCCCGGCCACGAATAAACACCTTTTATGCAACGACTGCCTGCGCCGAGAGTCTGCGATCTCAGCGATCGCTGACAGCGGGGCCCTACCCATGTAACACAGGAGGCGAATATGACATTTCAACGCGGAGATAGAATTGAAGTATTTAAAGCGTCCAGGGACGATGCCTGGGAACCGTATATGGATGATTTCCTGGGCTGCCGTGGTGTTATTGTGGATCCCGACACCTCGGTGAACGACCCGGACGCCCTGGTGGAGGTTAGCCTGGAAGGCAAAGGCACCCACCGGCTTCCCCAGGATTGCCTGAGGCGACTGGAGGCCAAAGAATGAAAATCAAGGAGTTGATCAAAGGCGATGTCGGTCATTTTTATACGGTGGAAGGTGACCAGACCGTATCCCATGCCCTGCAGCAAATGTCCGCTTATGGCGCCTCTGCGGTGGTGGTGATGACCAATGAGATGCCCGTGGGCATCTTCACGGAAAGGGACCTGGTCCGCTTCCAGATTTTATTTCCGGATAAACGGACCGACCAGGTGATGATTAAAAAAGTGATGACATCCAAGCTGATTGTCGCAGAAGAGCAGGACTCCGTGGAGTCAGCCATGGCCATGATGATCAAAGCACGGATTCGCCATCTGCCTGTGGTGGGAGACCAAAAGATCATTGCCATGGTGGCCCTGGAAGACCTTGTCAAGGCCCATGTGGGGGCGTTGACCCAGGAACTTCACTATCTGAAAGACTACATCACAGATCTCCAGGATGCCGCCTATGATTGAAATAACGATCAACGGGCAAACCATCCAGGCAAAGGAAGGGGACACGGTTTTAAAAACGGCCCGGGAGCTTGGTATCCCCATTCCCTACCTGTGCTTTCATCCGGCACTTAAACCGTCTGGGACATGCCGGCTGTGCGGCGTGGAGACCGGTCCGGATTCAGGGAAAAAAGTGGTGATGCTCTCCTGTATTCTCAAGGTGAAACAAGGCCTTGAGATCAGAACCGAATCGGATCTGGTGACGGCCCACAGACAGAAAGCCTTTGACAGGCTGCTGTCCATGGCACCCAACTCGCAACGGATCCGGGAACTTGCCGAAAAGTTCAATGTCCCGGTGGTGGCAAAACCGGATGGATGCATCCGGTGCAGGCTATGTGTAAGGGTCTGTAACGACATCATCGGCGCAAGGGCCATCGCCATGGTTAAGACCCAAACCGGCACCCATGTGGGACCAAGTGACGGAGACTGCTTGGGGTGTGGATCATGTGCCAACTTATGTCCGACCCAATTTATTACCGTGCGGGATCAGGACAATGTCAGGACCGTTTCCATCGGAGACCAGGTGTTAAGCCGCCTGCCCCTGGAGCGGTGCGGTGCCTGCGGCGCCCGGTATGCCACGGCACAGTTTATCGCCCATGTGGACGGCAGCACATGTGACCACGGCCATGCCAGACAGCCCCATGATTTTTGCCCGGCGTGCACCAAATTAATGGCTGGAAGGACGCGGACGAAAAAATAAAAACAATTTATGGTTCTGGTGCAGGCCACAAGGTGCCGGCATCGGCAAAATATTGACCAAAGATTTTCGAACAGATCGAAGATCACGATTTTTCAAGGAGAAGACGAATGAGAACGAAGTTTAGATGGTTTGTATTACTTTTGACGGCAGCAGCACTGTTTCTGCCGATGATGGCTGCAACGACGGTTATGGCAGACCCCCTTGCCGATGCCATTGCGGCTGTGCCCCAAGGCACGGGACCGGGTCAAATTGATCCGTCGGCCCCGGCAGGCATTTTCAACATTCCCGGGGCACCCTCTCCGGGTCTGGTATTCTGCTTTTGCTGGGCCATCTGGGTGGGCTGGATTTTTTCAACCGTCGGTGCATTTGGCGGGGTTATGGCCGGTGTCGGACATATTTCCATTTACGGCATGGGACCCTATGCCAAAACCTTTAAAGACACCTCTCCAGCGCTGAACAAGATGCTGACCGACAGCATCCGGGTCTCCAACCAGTGGCTGGTGGGTCTTTCCGCCCTTGTATCGAGCATCACCTATGGCCGGCAAAAACGTCTGGTGACATCCCTGGGCGCGTTTTTGGGTGCAGGTGCACTGTTCGCCACCTTCCTGGTGGTATTTACCACGGCCGGAAAGGTAAGATTTTCACAGTACCAGGGATGGTTTGGTCTGTGTGTTTTCCTGATTTTTGCCTTCATGGTGTATGAAATGTCCCCCAAGGGCCAGGCATCCAAAAAGGCTGCCAAAGCAGCGGCAAAAGCCTTTGAAGACACAGTAAAAAATAAAGGAAGCATTGAGGGTCAGGGCGTTCAAACCCTGAAATGGAGTCTTAGCAAAACCGAAATTTCATTTTTTGGTCAGCAGTTCTCCTTCAGCCCCCTCTGGGCGTTTATCGGCGGTTTCTGTATCTCCGCTCTGGCCTCGTTCATCGGTGTTGGCGGCGGGTTTCTTTATGTACCCTTCCTGACCAGTGTTGTGGGACTGCCCATGTTTGTTGTGGCAGGTACATCGGCTGTGGCAGTACTCATCGGGATGATTTTCTCGATCTTTAACTTCATGGTGCTCAAAGGGGTAGTGGTTTTCTGGCCCATGATCGGCATTGAACTGCTGGGCGTATTTGTAGGCTCAATGATTGGACCCAGAACCGGAAAGTACATCCCTGAAAAGGTGCTGAAGTGGATCTTTTTGCTGTTGGCATTCTACATCGGCATCCGTTACACATTAAGAGGCTTTTTCGGCATCGCAATGCTTTAGGCCACTCAATTTAGACTGTTCAACAGGCCGCTTTTGGGCGGCCTGTTGGAAAAACACAAAATAAAAAGGAGTCAAAAACATGGTCAACGGATTCGATCAATTCTACTTAGCCATTGACAGTTACATTATTTTCTTCTACCGGGTGACGGGCATTGGTATGGTCGACTACATGATCGGAACGTTCTGCCTGTCGCTCATTGCCGTCCTTTTGGGAGAATTAACTATTTCACTTGCCCTCAAGGCCAATACCCCTTATCTTACCGGCCTCTCCCTTCGCATGAAAGAAAAGGAATCGCTATCCATCAAGGCCTATGAAAATGGAGATATGGCAGGATACAAAGCGCTGAACAAAGAGGCCACAGACGCCTGGGGGCGCAAATTTTTTTCCATGATGGCCCATTCGGCGGCCATCCTGTGGCCTGTGCCTTTTGCCCTGGGCTGGATGCAGACCCGATTTGGCGGTATTGATTTTCCCATTGCCTTTCCGTTTTCCCTGGTTACCGATACCGTGGGGTATACATTTTCGTTTTTCCCCATTTATGTTCTGGCAAGAATCGTTTTCGGGAAAATAAGGCCCCATCTGCCCTATTTCTCTTCGGTGCAACGTCGGCTGAACGAACTGTCAGCCTAAATCCAAATTAAAAAGCGTCAGGGAAACCTGTGACGCGACATTTAAGACCAATTCCCCATTGAAACCCAAAAGCTTGCTTTCTATAATGGGCGTGTATACAAAACCCCATTGAGGACATCAGACGATGAAACAATTTAACAGCATAATGCTGGCGATTACGGTATTGCTTATCCCGGCATTGCCCGATAATTTATATGCGCTGCAGTTTCATTCAAGCTCCGAAGGGATCATTACCCATCAGATCGGGCACATGTTCTTTCTTTTCTCAATGGTCGTACTGATGTTTATCATCAGCGGCAAGGGATTGACGACCCATAAAGGATGGCGCCTGATCCAGGTGTCAGCTTTTTTTTTCATCCTCTGGAACAGCTGCGCCATTGCGGCCCATTTTCTGGACAACCAGATTTATGCGGTCAGCGTAGAGCGGCTCGCCAATGGATACGCCCAAATTCAAACCCAAAACCATTCAGGTCTGTTGGGCTGGACATATTACGCGCTTAAGCTGGACCATCTGCTCTGCGTTCCCGCCATGTTCTTCATGTACAAAGGGCTCTCATGCCTGGTGGACGGACAAAAAGCCGGACAAGGAGAAAACCTATGATCGTCCCTTATATGCCCATGGTGGTCATAGACATTATCGGCTCCTTTGCCATGGTGGTCCTCTCCCTTCTATGCTGTTACAAAGCCAGGATTTTAAGGGAAACAGACCAGGATAATGTGCTGTTTTTGTATCTTGTCTGGATCTCCACGGGATTTATGATCTTTGCCGTATCACGATCATTTGGCCATATCCTGCGGCAGTTTCTGATCTTAACGTCCCACACCGATACCTGGCAGACGTTCGCCGCCTTTTCCGGCAGCGTGAACACGGTCTCGTTTATGCTCGTAAGCCTGATCACCCTGTTCTTCAACCAGAGCTGGAAGATCAACGAAAAAATTTTAACGTCCCGAAAAAAACTGGAATCCGCCCATGGTCAGCTTTTAAGCTTGAATCAGAATCTGGAACAAAAGGTTGTGGAACGCACAGAGAGACTCACAAGCTCCGAACACAAAGCCCGGCGTATTTTTGAATACTCTTTGGACACCATTCTGGTTACCGACGCCCATTTTAAAATCCAGGAAACCAACAACGCCGGTACCAAGCTCACAGGATACAAAAAGGAACAGATGCTGGAACGGAACATGGGGCTGATGGATTTTATCGCCCATGCCCCGGATTGGGAGCATATTTCAACGCAGCTGAACACCAACGAATATATCCTCAATGAAGAGTGTGATATTTTAAATTCCGATAATATGAAAATACGGGTGATCATCACCGGCGGCGTCGATTACGGGGCATTTGGCTGTGCCAAAACCTTTCATTTTATCATCAAGGACATTAACGAAAAAAAACAGATGGAGCAGCAGATCGCCCAGGCCGACAAATTGGCGGCATTAGGCGAACTTTCCGCAGGTGTTGCCCACGAAATTAATAATCCGCTGGGGATTATCCTGGGCTACACCCAGTTGATGCTCAAAGAAGAATCAGAGTTTGATGAAGATCTCAAAACCATTGAAAAACACGTAAAAAACTGCAAGGAAGTTGTCAGCAACCTGTTATCCTTTTCAAGGAAGGGATCCGGGGAAATGGCCAATGTGGACGTCCACAAAATGCTGGACGACGTGGTCAATTTTTTAAAAAACCATTCTGATTTCCGAAAAGCTCAGATTCAGCTCAGCCTTTGGCAAAATGAACATCTCTGGGTGAAAGGCAATGCCCAGGAACTGTCCCAGGTGGTGTTAAACTTGATGATCAATGCGTGTCACGCCATCCATGATAACCCCAAAGGGGTCATAGAACTTATCACTCAAAAAGAAAAGTCATCTGTGGTGATTGTTGTCAGGGACAACGGCACGGGCATCTCAAAGCAGCACATGTCCAGAATCTTTGATCCGTTTTTTACCACTAAACCCGTGGGTCAGGGTACAGGCCTTGGCCTTTCCGTGGGGTATGGTATCATCCGGCGGCACCAGGGTGAGATCATGGCTGCAAACCGGGAAGGCCAGGGCGCAGAATTTACCATCCGACTGCCCCTTTTACGCACAAACAGCAATGAGGAGGAGTAAAAGATGACGCCCAATATTCTTGTGGTGGATGATGAAAAGGACATGACCCGTCTTCTCCAGCGCACCCTTGAACCTGAACTGAACTGCCGGGTGACCATGGCATTTTCCGGTGAAATGGCGCTGAGCCTCCTTGGGATCGCTGATACGACCTTTGATCTGGTCATCAGTGACATCCGTATGCCGGGCATGGACGGGTTTGAACTTCTGGAACAATTGAAACAAAGGCATCCGGATCTAACGGTGGTTATGCTCACCGCCTACGGCAATATCGAATCTGCCGTGGCAGCGATTAAAAAAGGCGCTTACGATTTCATTGCCAAGCCCTTTGAGCGGGATGAAATTATCTTTAAAATCCAAAAAGCGTTGGAACGAAGCCGACTGATTTCCGAAAACCGACGGCTCCAGAAGGCGTGCCGGAACGAGTCCCTGCCCTTGATCGGACAAAGCCCGGCCATGCAGAAGGTGCTCGAAAAAATAGCAATCGTCGCAGACTCGGATGTCACGGTCCTGATCACAGGGGAATCGGGGACGGGCAAGGAGCTGACCGCAAGGTCCATTCATGCCTTAAGTTCTCGAAAAAATAGATCATTTATCCCGATCAACTGCCCGACCATCCCCGAACACATCCTTGAAAGTGAACTGTTCGGGTATAAAAAAGGGGCGTTCACCAATGCCTACCGGGACAAAACAGGACTTTTCCAGGAGGCGAACCACGGCACTATTTTTCTGGATGAAATCGGCGATATCGGCCAAAGCATTCAGACCAAACTTTTAAGGGTGATCCAGGAAAAAGAGATCAAACCATTGGGTGACTCCCGGGAGGTCCAGGTGGATGTCAGGATTATAGCCGCCACCAACCAGAACCTGCAGCAGAAAATAAAAGACAATGAGTTCAGAGAAGATTTATTTTATCGCCTCTCGGTGATCACCATTGAATTACCGCCGTTACGGGATCGGGTTACGGATATACCGCTGTTGTGCGATTATCTTCTGGCCAAAAACTGTGAAAATTTAAATAAACCGGCCAAGCATTTGTCCGAAAACGTGATGGACCGTTTTATGAAGCACCCCTGGCAGGGCAATGTCAGGGAGCTTGAAAATGTACTTGTCCAGGGTATTCTCTATTCAACCTCAGAAACGATCCGTCTGGCCGATATCCCAATAAACGATGCGGAGAACCAAGAGTGCATCTGCATGGACTTTGGTAAGGATATGGGGCAACTGACCTATAAAGAGGCCAAAGAAACCACCTTGACCCAGTTTAACCATAACTACATCGGTGCCATGCTCGCCATGACCCAGGGCAACATCACCCAGGCCGCCAAACGGTGCGCCATGGACCGTCAGGCCCTCCAGCAGATCATGAAACGGTATGCCATTGACCCTGAAAAATTTAGAAACAAACCGTCCTGAACTTTAAAAAGTCAAAATTGTACTCATATTATGGAACAAAAAGTTTGACCGCAGCACCCTGCAAGTGCATTTATGTATTACTTTAAGGCAATATTGAACCATGAAAAAACAGCCCACCCCACAAAGTCCGACCTTTAAAACCGTACCCGTCCAGAATGCCTGCGGCATGACCATTGCCCATGACCTGACCGAAATCGTTCCAGGAGAGTCCAAGGGGCCTGGCTTCAAGCGCGGCCACCGGGTCAGTGCCGGCGACATCTGCCGACTCCAGCGCATGGGTAAAAACAACCTCTATGTACTGGATCTTGATGAGAGCCAGGTTCATGAGGATGAGGCTGTATTTGAACTGGCATCAGCCCTGGCTGGGCCGGGGGTTGAATTTTCCGGCACACCCAGGGAAGGCAAGCTTGAACTGTATGCGTCATATCCCGGGCTGTTCAAGGTGAATGTGGAGGCGCTGACGGAATTTAACATGTTCGACGATGTCATGTGCGGCAGTATCCATACCAATACGGCCGTGGAAAAAGGCCACAGCCTGGCAGCCACCCGGACCATACCACTGGTCATAGACCGGAAAACCCTTGACCAGGCCACGGCCTTTGCCAAGTCCGCTTACCCTATTTTCAACGTTTCAATGTTCAATCCGTTGAAAATCCGTCTGGCCATCATCGGCAATGAAGTTTACAACGGTCTGGTCCAGGACCGATTCCAGGCCATTGTGGAAGAAAAAACCGCCCGGCTTGGGGCCCGGGTGCTTGAGGTCAACATCCTGCCCGATGACCGGACGAAGATCACCGCCCAGATCCGGGATTACTTGGATAAAGACACCGATCTGATCATCACCACCGGCGGCATGTCCGTGGACCCCGATGACGTCACCAAAGAATCCATTGAAGCCGTGGGGTTTGATGAAGTCCACTATTCAGCGGCCGTGCTGCCCGGCGCCATGTTTCTTTTAGGCTATACCCCCAAAACCACCATCATGGGGCTGCCCGCCTGTGGGTTATATCACCGCACCACCATATTTGACCTGATCCTGCCCCGGGTGATGGCTGGCGAACGCCCCGGCAAACGCGACCTTGCAAGCCTTTGCCACGGCGGGCTGTGCCGGAACTGCCCCACCTGCCGTTTTCCCGACTGCTCTTTTGGAAAGAGCTATTGACCATAACCATATTTACAGTTAAAGGCTGATCACTTTATTCCTCTGCTTCTTTGCTTCATACAGGCAATGATCAGCCTGGCTGTAAAACTGATTTTTATCTGGTATTTCAGATCCTTTATATGTCCTGCCACCGATGGATACAGTAATATATGAACTGACATCGCTATATTTATGGGTTATCTCCAGCGATTCAATACGCGTTCGGATCTTTTCAAGAAATTGACGGGAACCGGCACTGTCGGTGCCGGGGAAAATAATCGCAAATTCTTCTCCACCCACACGAAAAAGATAATCATCCGGACGTCTTGTGATGCCTTTGAGCGCCCCTGCCACCTGAATTAAAACATCATCTCCGGCAGGGTGCCCGTAATGGTCATTGTATCGTTTAAAAAAATCGATATCCATCATGGCCAAGGTTAAAAACGCATCTCTTCTGCGTGCCAAGCGAATCTCTTTTTCAATCACATCGTCAAAGGATCTTCGATTAAGAAGTCTGGTCAGCGTATCGGTAACGGACAATTCTTCAAGGGCCTTTTTATCCGTAACATCGCTGATAATATGAGAATAGGATGACAGCTTATATTGGTCATCATAAACCGGATGAATCGTCTGGTTTATCCAGCGCGTGTCTGTTTCGCTGAAACGCTTTTTTATATTCCCCTGCCACTTGCTGCCGGTTTCAATAACCCTGGCAATTTTATCTTCCTGCTCTTTTTGATCTTCATTGAGAAAAAAACGGGACGGTTTTCCGACCATCTCTTTTTTAGTTACGCCCAGATATCTGCAAAGTGCGTTGCTGATATCCACAATCCTGCCCTGGGTATCTGTTGATGCCAGAAGGATATTCTGATCAATGAGATGAAAATAACGCATGATTTCCCTCCGGGCGAAATCGTGATTTTTAACCACGTAAAAGAGGATAAGCAAGGAGCCTGCAATGGTCAGTGTCAAAAGAATGGTAAACATCACCAAGGATCTCCTTTTACGCTCCAGGGTCAGGGTATAAAACTCGTTGGCCTTAGCATTGGCAAAATCTGCAATAAACTGTATTGCTGACTCAAGCTTTTTTGTGGTCTGGGGCAATTGTTCCTGCATCATACGCAGCGCCTGGTCCCCCATGCCTTTTCTTTTTAAGGCAACAATTGATTCGCATAAATTTTCCCAACGGGTGTAAACTTGAATCACTTTTTGAACATCCTGTTTATTTCCCAGAAACCGTTCATTTATTCGATCAAGTTGCTCCTCAATTTTGCTTTCATTTGAATGAATTCTTTTCACCAGGATACCGCAAACCTCACCATTCCCTGAGAGCATCATATCTTTAAAATTATTTTGGACAGAGAGTAAATGAATTCTGATATCACGCGTGGCATTACTGACGGCAAAGGGGTGTCTGTAGATATTTTCAGTTTCCTTGGCCAGGCTTTCCATGCTTTGGATTAAAAATGATCCCATTGCGGCAAGTAAAAGAACAATAAAGCTGAATGCCAGAATAATTTTGTATTTGATGTTGATCATCAGGGACTCCCTTTCAAACTATACATTTTCCAAGACTCATGAATTGATTTTGGCGAATCACTTGGCACGTACTGCGACGAAAGAAGGTAACTTAAAGTTAGGCCCAATACAGTAAACGCATGTCGAATTTCTTTTGAATGCTATTTATAAATATTTACATAATTTGCAAAAAAATTAAATGGTCCGCCCACAAATAGACTAAAAAAGAGGCACCGGTATCTTTACAATCCCCATGCCTGCTGATATTAGCCACTGAAGTGGTCAGCTGAATAGTGAACCTGGTATTGGCCACCATTTAATCAGGAGGTCTCCCCATCGAAAAAAATGACACACAACTGACTGAGTATGAAGCTAAACAACTTTCCGCCATCCAGGCATGGAGAACCGAAGAACCTAGTGTCATCAGCAAATCCCTGGGCACAGTTTTCACGCCGGTATCCTGGCTGACCCAGAAGCTCATTCCTGAAAAAGCGATTCGCAGCGCCGTCTATACAGCCATTAAAGCCGCAGACAAACTGACCGCCAGTGGAGACATTAAAAAGACGGCAAATGTATCCGAAATCAAAGAGCTGTCTCAAAAGGAACTGGCATTTCTGGATAAACTTGCCGCCAATGTGCATCACTGGGCCATCGGCCTTGCAACCACCGGCGGCATTGCCACAGGTTTTGGCGGTGCGGTCACCCTGGCGGCGGATATACCGGCAACGGTGACGCTGGCGTTGCGAACCATTCATAAAATCGGTCTGTGCTATGGATACGAACCCAAAACGGATGAGGACAGACTCTTTATTCTCGCGGTTCTGGCTATTCCCAGTGCCAATTCTCTGGGAGACAAAATGATTGCCCTCAACACCCTCCATGCCGTCAGGGCCAACACCGAAACGTCCCCGGCCTTACCACCGGCTGATACGGTCAAACCCACACCAGACAAACCAATCACCAAAAAAGATACGGACATTGCCATCGACCACCTCTCAAAGGCAATCGGGCTGAACCTGACAAAACGAAAGATTCTTCAGCTGATTCCAGCCGTTGGGGCTGTCGTGGGCGGTTCGGTGAACGGGTGGTATTTAAAGGATGTGGGATGGTCGGCCCGCAGGGCGTATCAGGAACGATGGCTTGCGGATAAGTATTCCGGTAACAACTTGCTTTAGGATCGCACGACTGATAAAGATCAAGGGCTAATATATCTTTTAAACAATAAATAAGAGGAGTTTTATCAGATGATTGGTCCTATTGTTAATGGTGCGGCGGTGATTGTCGGCGGTCTCAGCGGGGCAGTGTTAGGTGAACGGGTATCCAAAGATCTACGCCACAGGATGCCCATGATTTTCGGGTGCGCATCCATGGGGCTTGGGATTGCCATGGTGGTAAAAGTAAAATTTTTACCCGTTGCCGTACTTGCCCTGCTGCTGGGGTCGATTTTAGGAGAACTGCTTCATCTGGAGGCCGGCATTGAGAAAGTCGCCGGCGTTGTCCGTCAAATGATCGACAGTATGGTGACCCCGCCGAAAAATGGCCTGAGCCAGGAAGAATACATGGAAAAATTCATCGCCATTCTGGTGCTGTTCTGTGCCAGTGGTACCGGTGTTTTCGGCGCCATGCAGGAAGGCATGACAGGTGATCCGTCCCTGCTGATTGTCAAAGCGTTTCTTGATCTGTTTACCGCAGGTATTTTTGCCATTGCTCTGGGTTTCCCGGTGGCCACCCTTGCCATCCCTCAGTTTATAATCCAGACCGGGCTATTTCTGGGCGCAGCAACGATTTTTCCATTGACCACTCCGTCCATGATTGCTGATTTTTCGGCCGTCGGCGGCCTGATTATGTTTGCCACCGGGTTTCAGATCTGCGGAATTGTCTCGTTTCCCATTGCCAACATGCTTCCGTCCCTTTTGATTGCCATGCCCATTTCCGCCCTATGGGTGCAGTATTTTGTCCATTAAAATGACTAAGGCTCTTTCACTCGGTTCATGGCGTCTATGATGGCTGCCACATCCACATGCCGTTCAAAATGCCGGGCCAGCATATCGTACTGCCTGTCCCGGCCCTGCAGACCGCAAAATACCGGCGGTTCCAATTGGCTTAAGCCCACCAGGGAAAGCCATTTTTTCAGGATGGGGGCGGCGTCAAAAAAGCCGTGCATATAGGTACCCATGACCCGCCCCGAGTCGGACGCAGCCCCATCGAAATCGTTACAAGTCTGGCGGTTTCTCTCTTTTACATTCAGCAAGCCGTTGTTTGCCGACTGGCCCGAGGCCAACTGGTCTGCTGGGGCTGTCCGACCCATGTGGATTTCATAGCCGAGGCCTGGGACACCATCCCACTCAAACCGGGACACGGTTGTGGTTTTGGGTGCTTTAAGAACGGTTTCAAGGGGGAGTAACCCCAGTCCGTCGGTTCCGCCCGGGGAGCCTTCAAGTCCGTGGGGATCATGCACTTTGGTGCCCAGCATCTGGTAGCCGCCGCAAATGCCCAGAACATGCCCGCCGTCGTTAACGTAAGCTTGAATCCTGGCGGCCCAGCCGGTTTTGGCAAGCCAGTTTAAATCGCTGCGGGTACTCTTGGAACCGGGCAGGATGACGGCTTTATAGTCGGACAACTCTCTTGGATGTTCAACAAAATCCACCGCCAATCCATTCACCTGGGATAGGGTGTCAAAATCGGTGAAATTGGAAATATGGGGGGTACGGACCACCAGTATTGTAGACGTTTGGGTTGGATCCGTTTTTGCTGTGGCGTGTTCAATCACCACCGAGTCTTCGTTGGGGATGTGGTGGGTCACCCAGGGCAGCACCCCGAACACGGGTTTACCCGTCTTTTTTTCAATCCAGTCGACCCCATCTTTGAATAACGAAATATCGCCCCGGAACCGATTGATCACAAAACCTGCAATGAGATCCTGTTCGGCCTTGTTCAGACACGCCAGGGTCCCCACGATCTGGGCAAACACCCCGCCCCGGTCAATGTCGGCGGTGAGAATCACCGGCGCCTCGGCATAGGCAGCCATTTTCAGATTCACGATGTCCCGGGCCATGAGATTGACTTCCGCGCAGGAACCCGCCCCTTCCAGCACCACCACATCATTGGCAACACGCAGGCGATCCAGGGCCCCGCAGGCCGTGTCCCAAAGTTTTTCCTTTTCCCGGTGGTATTGTGCGGCGGACAGATCTTTATGCACCCTTCCCAACAGCACCACCTGGGAGCCAACCTGGGTCACGGGTTTTAGCAGCACCGGGTTCATGTCCACATGGGGGGCAATCCGGGCGGCTTCGGCCTGGACGATCTGGGCACGGCCCATTTCAAGGCCTTCCGGGGTTACCCCGGAGTTATTGGACATGTTCTGGGCCTTGTAGGGGGCCACCCGATGCCCCTGATCGGAAAAAATCCGGCAAAGGGCTGTGGCCACTACGCTTTTGCCCACATCTGACCCGGTACCCAAGGCGGCAATACATTTGGCCTGTTTTGTTTCAGCACTCATATATCGTACTTTTTGCTGTATCCCCGGGGGGTGATCATCAGATCATTGTAAATAAAGGTGGTGCTGTTTCCCACAATCACGATGCTCTGCATGCCCACCTCGGCCTTATCCAGATCCTTAAGGGCGCACAATGCCACCTTTTGGTTATCCCGCATGGCGCCGGTGACGATGCCCACCGGGGTGGTATCTGTCCGGTGTTTCAGAATAATCTCCTTGGCCCGGTTGAGCTGCCAGTCGCGCTTTTTACTTTTGGGGTTATAAATATTGATTACAAAATCGGCAGACGCTGCCGCGTCCAAACGCCGTTCAATCGTCTCCCATGGGGTAAGCAGATCACTCAAACTGACCGTTGCAAAATCATGGGTCAACGGCGCACCCAACAGCGCTGCACCGGCGGAAAGGGCCGGGATGCCCGGAACCACCTCCACACACAGGCTGCCCGCCTCACCGGTATTGCAGGCAATTTTTTTAACGGCCAACATTTCCAGAACCAGCCCGGCCATGGCATAGATGCCTGCATCCCCACCCGAAACCAGGGCACAGGCCTGGCCGTCAAGGGCGGCATCAATGGCGGCCTGGACCCGGTCCACTTCCTTAGTCATGCCTGTGGTCAATGTTTTCTTATCCTTGATCACATCCGCAATCAGTTCAAGATAGGTCTTGTACCCCACCACAAGATCGCAGGCGGCCAGCACCTGACGTGCCCGGCCGGACATGTGGTCGGCATTTCCTGGCCCAGTGCCCACGATATACAGGGCGTTGCTTTGCTGCATATATTCTTTACTCCTAATCTGTTTTTTTATTTTTATGCCCACCTATTGATAAACCGGGCAGGCATTGATGCGCTGACGAATCTCATCTTCAACCAGGTTATAGGCCTTAGAGTCAAAATCAGAATACCGCTTTTTAAACTGAAGCGCCATGATCCCTTCGGGCAGATTATCAATCCGGGGCATAAACTGATCTTCGGTTTTGACGGCCGCCATTTTCTGTTGTATTGCAGAGGCCTGTTGATCAGAGCCTGTGGCAAGTTCCGCAAACCGGACCCCGGCCCGGTCTGCGGCCAGATCCGCAAAGCTGAATCCGCTGCCGCCCCCGGAATCATCCACCTCTTTGGCAAGCCCTGCAAAATTGCTCAGCTTTGTGCCCCCGGACACGGCGATCCCGGCAGAGACAAAAAAATGTTTGACCAGATCGTCCCTTCCCCAAACGGTTGGCGTGATACGTTCAGGCGGTTTGACGTCCAAAGCGCGTTCCTTGGAAACAAAATGCTCCACCCCACGGCCAAGGCAAAACAGAGAAACAGCCTGCAGCAGGGCCCTGTTTTCTTCAACCGGCTTTTTTGACACCCGGCTCTGTTCCAAAGCCAGGTTGAACAGTGGCCGGATCACCCGGACGATACTGACGTTTTTCTCACCATACGCCTTAAATGTGCCGCATATTTCGGTCAATGCATTGGCGTAGACAACCAGACGGTATTGATGTTCCGGGGATATGAACTTGGATTTTTGGCTTTCATGCAGCAGGTTCAGGGCATCGGGGTTCCAGTCATAGGTAAATCGCAGCTGCTGTCGATGAATTGAAACCGAATGAACGGCATCCAGGATCTGCAAAACCAATTTATACTCATCCGCTGCAAGCATGACCTGTCCCAAACAGGAGAGAGCGGCTGTAATCAGCTTTCCGGGCAGCGTAATGAAACCGGCACTGATGGAACGTACCCGCAGTCTACCGTTTTCTGCTTCCAGGATACATGCCGTGTTGACATATTCCCCCAAAGGGGTCCGGGGTATTTTCACTGTGGCAATGATATTGAGCGTGGCATCCGACAAACTGACCCGGGGAAACACCGCAACGTGATCAACAAACTGATCGGCACCGTAAGTCACCATCAGGTTTAAGTCCTGTTCAGAAATTTTCACCCGCCGGGACTGCCTGACCGACATGGAATAGGGTTTGTAACGGCGGACCAGCTGCTCCATGCGTTTGACCTGATCAAATGACAACTCAGGCGGTTTTCCTACAACAGGCTGTTTATCAATCACACCAAACACCAAAACAACCGGACAGACGACCATTGTAAGAATAAATAAAACGAGAAAACTTTTGACGATAAATCTAAACATAGTGTTTTGCCTTGTATCCCGGGAGTTGAACCGCAGGCGCCTGTGCTTATGATGTTAAGGACATTGCTGCCAGAGCAAAGGTGACCGTCCGGCCGGCCGTTTTCGGTATCAAAAGGTCCGTGCTTCCCGTGGCCAGCATGGCCGCCGCCTCGCACACACTCTTTACCCCGATATGTTTATTCACCAGCAAAGAGGGATTGGGTACGGTTTTTACCTGATCCAGTTCGGCTCTTGTATAAAATTCAATGGGCAGGTTTAAAATTTTGGCAAATTCCAACAGCCCGGGCTCATCGGCTTTAAGGTCCACGGATACGATTTTGGACAAACTGTTCACACTGATCCTGTGGGCCTGAAGCACCTGATATAAATGGTCTTCCAGTTCCTGACGGGGTACACCGCGTCGGCATCCCATACCCGCCACCAGCATCCTGGGCCGCAGCACCAGAACTTTTTCCGGAAGGTCACGGACCGTGTAGTCCACCCATATGCCGGGTTGATCCGCCGTAAACACGGCAGACTTATTTATAAGCCTGGACGGCAGGTGCGGCAATACCAAATTGAACGGATCATGAACCGGCAGGGGCTCCCCTTTGATAAATGCCATGCTCACATGTTTTATGGACTGTTTATTTTCAATATAAAGTCCCTGATCCCGGGCAATCACATCAATGGCCGGCACCTGGTTGATATCTGTTGATGTGGTGATCACAGGCGTTGCACCCAAAATCCCTGAAAGCGTGTGGGCCAGTTCATTGGCACCGCCGATATGACCTGACACCAGACTGACGACAAAACGGCCGGCTTCATCACCGCATACCACGGCAGGATCTTTTGTTTTATCCTGGATTAAAGGAGCAATGGTGCGCACGACAATGCCCGTGGCCATAATGAAGTAATGGGCGTCATAATGGGCCCAGACCGGTGCCAGGGCCTTGGCCAGCGAGGAGAATCCGGTATAGGGGGCGTCCGGCCCAAGCGTTTGCGAGGCAAACAGATCCGAATGGGGGAGAGCCTGTTTCACCTGGTCTGCCAGGGCCATCCCATGGGGCGTCAGTACCCATACCGCAAGTTTTTTTTCACGCCAATCCATCATGCACTTTTCTTTTGTTATCAATGTAACCATAACGATCACCTGCTATTTTTACAGAGTTTAGGCCCAAAACTCAATATGACGGCAACAAGGTAAAGCAGTTAGACGTGTTTCATAAAAACACAACACTGTAACAGTTGTAACACAAAAATGTATCATTCCGACTATATGTAAATATTTTTGACACATTTGAAATAATCATTTTAAAAACGACGCCAGATTAAACTTATAAATACGAGTAGTTGCCAATTTCGTTTCATTTCACCCCTCTTTTTTGACATTTCGGCATCATTTTTGATTATACCTTAGCAAAGCGCTGAAGAACGAACTTGATAAAAAGGACAGCAACAACTATCAGGGAGCGATTCGTAAACGCAGCCACCAGCTCAAGTTGACGACCGACTTGGGTTCCATAGAAAAACAACTGTCACATTGCAAAGGAGTCACTATGAAAAAAGCAACACTGGAAAAAATTTTTGAATATGCATCCATGCCCGTCCACGGTACTTTGTCCCGGAAGCTGAGAAAAGATATCCAATGCCAGGTAAACGACGGCACGATATATGATGGCGCCACCTTCTTTCTTGGCGAAGAATTTGTCCGCATTACGGAAGAAGACGGCGGGCAAAAGATCAATACCTATTATGACTGGGAAAGTATCGTATCCGTCAGGACCATTGCAAACAGCACCAAATAACGGATGCGGGCTGAACAGGATTATCAACACCCAGACTTTATTACAAAAAGAGGAGAGATTGTGGCCCAGGTTACATTTTACGAAAAACCCGGTTGCATCAACAACACCAAGCAAAAAAAGTGGCTTGCCGCAGCAGGCCATGACGTAACCGAAAAAAATATTTTGGAAACCCCGTGGACCCGGGAGGAACTGCTTCTTTATTTTGGAGACAAGCCTGTGGCAGACTGGTTTAACAGAACCGCACCATTGGTGAAATCAGGAGAAGTAACCCCGGACACAGCCGGCAAAGAAGAGGCCCTGGACTTGATGTTAAAAAATCCCATACTCATCAAACGCCCGCTGATTCGTGTGGGCGATGAGAGGATGCAGGGGTTTGCCACCGACGCGGTTCACGCCTGGATCGGGCTTGATGCATCAGAGGGCAACGAAGCCATTGTTGAAGCACTTCGCAAGGACAATCTTGGCCTTTGCCCGATGCTGGCAAAAGAGACCAGTTGCGATGAACAGAAACCAAGCTGATCCACACTTAAACAAGATTTGACATTGATAAACGCCCGGGCAGATCTCCTGTCCGGGCGTTTGTTTTGCAGTTCACTCCTTATCCCGGTATCCATGGGCAAAGGTTCGGTCATACAGCAGAGATCTGGCATCCGTTTCCGTTTCTAAAAAAGGACCTATAATAATCAGTGCCAGACGATTAATTTTGTTCTCCGCCATGGTTTCAGCCAGACGAGAGACAACAGTAACAAAAATCTGTTCTTCGGGATGGCTCACCCGATAGGCAACGGCCACGGGTGCGTCAGACCCGTAGGTGTTCGACAAAACATCTTGCACCTTTTCGGCCATACCGGCACTTAAATAAATGGCCATGGACGCTTTATGGGCCGCAAGACTCTCCAGCGACTCTTTTTCCGGCACCGGAGTCCGGCCGGAGATCCGGGTAAAGATAAGAGTTTGGGATTGTTCGGGAACCGTGTATTCAATCTTGAGGGCCGCAGCCGCGCCAAAGGCCGCCGTAACACCCGGAATCACTTCGTAAGCAATCTGCCGCTGATCCAGCAGCCGCATCTGTTCGGCAATGGCACCGTAAAGAGACGGATCGCCGGTGTGCAGCCGCACCACCTTGAGCCCCCTGCCCCAGGCATCGGCCATGGCGTCCACCATTTCATCCAGGTGCATACCGGCGCTGGATACTTTTTGAGCCCCATCACCGGCCCAGGTCAAAACAGCTTCGGGCACCAAAGAGCCTGCGTAAAGAATGTAATCCGCTGTTTGTAACGCTTTCATGCCCCGAACCGTAATCAGGTCCGGCGCCCCCGGCCCTGCCCCGGTAAATAGAATCGGATATGTTTTAGCCATCTCCATCATGATTTTCCTTTTTGCGCTGCGATAATCCACACAGGGTTCAACGCTTCCATACGCCGCCCCCAGGGCATCTTTTTGGATTTGCTGATCTGGGCCTGGGTCAAATCTACATCAAAGCCTTTTTCTTCAAGCACCGAGACCGCCAGATGCAGGGTCTCCATCAGTACGGTATTGACAACGATCCGGCCCAAAGGTTTCAACGCCGTTGCCGCCATATCCAGGATCTGGTCCAGATGCTTGCCCGAGCCGCCGATAAATACTCGGTCAGGCCTCGGCAAATCCGCCATGCCATGGGGAAGCTGCGCCTGGATCACAGATAGATTTTGAACATTGAACCGCCCGGCATTGGCCTTAACCTGGGCCGCGCGCTGTTGATTTTTTTCCACGGCAAAGACATACCCATCCGGCAAAAATAAGGTTGCTTCAATGCCCACAGATCCGGACCCCGCCCCCAGATCCCACACAATATTGTCCGGTGCCAGTTCCAGGGCAGCCAAAGAGAGCACACGAACCGACGACTTTGTAATCAACCCCTTTTCATGGACAAACCAGTTGTCCGGAGTCCCCAAACGCAAAAAACCGCCCGGGGCTTTTAAGTCACCTTTTTGGAGCACCACCACATTGGGCTGGGCAAAGGCCTGGTCCAGATCTGTCTCTTCATCCATGGAAACAATGTTTTCGCTGGAAGCGCCCAAATTCTCCAGCACCCACATCTGCCAGATATAGCCATGGGCATCTACTTGTTTTTTAACGACCCAGGGATCATTTTCAGGGTCCGTGAGGACACACAGTAAATCCTTATCATCCATGGCCGTTGCCAGGGCCGACATATTATCCCGGCCGTGCAGACTCACCCAGGATGCATCCTGCCAGGGAAGTTTAAGCCGGGCAAAAGCGGCGGCCATGCTGCTGATATTGGGATGAATCACAACCCGGGCAGGCCCCAGGCGCGAGATTAACGTTTTTCCAATACCAAAAAAAAGCGGATCACCCGAGGCCAGAACCACCACCAAGTCGTCCGCCATTTTCTGTTCAATGAAGTCCAGCACCCCGGACAAAGGGCTTGAAATCTCTTTTTTTAAAGCCGGTGTCTCCTCAAAAGAGGACAGGTGCCGTTTCCCACCCACCAAAACGGCCGCCCGTTCAATCAGATCCAGATGGGCTGCGGTAAGATCGGCCCGGCTAAGCCCCATACCGATCACATGAATCGGTTCATTCATGAATGTGTTTCTCCTTGATCATAGTGCCCCGAAAAATTGGAGACATGTTTAAGATTGTGCCATTCTTACTTATGAGGTTCCATACAGCCCCTCTCGTTAAAAATCTTAATGTATTTATAGATGCAAAGCAAACCGTCCGAATTGGAATCATCTTTAGAAACATGGAATCCGATATCAAAGTTTTTTTATTTCTTTTCATTTTTGCAATAAATAATTAACACGCTAAACAGATCAATTGTCCATCGATCAATTTTTCGTGAAACGTCTTGGTCCGGCCTGCACGCAGCGCACTTCGGCGACAGACTGACAACAAACAAATCACACAGCAAAAGTGTAATAAGCGTCACCCCCTCTTCATACAATTTTGGCATTATAAAAATAATGCATACAGCATACGACTATTTGATTTTACATCGTATAATAACCCTTCATAGAATGCATGGCTGTAAACCATTGAAAAATCAAAATTTTGCAGGGCTGATTTAAAACAACCCAAAACGCCTGTAAAATTTAGCATAAGGAGAACGGATGAAACTGCTTGTCATCGGCAGCGGAAAAATGGGATCGGCCATTGCCTGGAATCTTTGTCTGCACACCGAGGTTAACACGGTCGGCCTCGTGGATGCCTATGAACCCTGCCTGAAAAAAACTGCGGCCTGGATCAACAGCCCCAAAATAAAAACCCACCACATTCCCGACGGCGACCGGGACGGCTTGATGAAACTGATGCAGTCCTATGATGTAAGCGTGGCCGCGCTGCCCGAAATCCGCCAGGGCAATGAACTGATTGAAGATGCCGTCACTGCCGGGATCAACCTGGTGGACATTCACGCCGAATATCACCGACGGCCCAATGAACTGTACCTGGAAGGCCTCAATATTCCCGACGGCGTAAGTCCGGAAAACTACGGCGAACAACTTCACCAGCGGGCGGTGGAAAAAGGCATTACCCTGCTGGGCTGCATGGGATATGCCCCGGGACTGAGCAATCTGACCATTGGCCACGGCATTGCCGCCATGGATCGGGCCGACACCGCCATTGCCCGGGCCGGCGGCATCCCCGCCCCGGAAGTGGCCCATCAATACCCCTTGAAATATATGGTCACCTGGTGCTGGGACCAGACCCTGGACTGCGTTCTGGATGACACCCGCCTGGTCAAAGACGGTAAAATCCAGGATGTTCCTCCACTAAGTGAATATGAGCAGTTCAGATTTCAGCATTTCGGCAAAGATTTCCAAATGGAAGCCTTTATCGCACCGGGCATGGAGAGTCTTGTCTACACACGGCCCGACCTTAAAAACTGCTATGAAAAAACCATTCGCTGGCCCGGTTACGTGGATGCTATGGCAAGCATGAAGGCCTGTGGCCTTTTTGACACCACCCCGGTATCATATAAACAGACACAGATTATCCCCAAGGACTTCTGCGCCAGGGTCATGGAACCAAAGCTTCTGGCCAAAAAACAGGATCCGGATATCAGCATCATGTGGAATACCGTCATTGGACAGACCGATGGAAAACCCGCCCGCAGGGATTATTACATGTGGGTGGACGCTGATATGAAAAACAGCATCACCTCCATGGGGGTGGCCACGGGATTTCCCGCAGCAGAGACTGCGATCATGATGGCCCAGGGCGCGTTTTCCAAAAAAGGCATTCTTGCCCCGGAAGATGCGTTTGACGACACCACCTATCACCAGCTGTTAAAAAACCTTGAACCCCGGGGCATTGTCATTGAAGAGGTGATCTCCTGACAACCATTGCCCGCTAAAAGGGAAAAACGCCATGAACCAAGATCCCATTGTTATCATTGATAAGCTGCACAAATCCTTTAATGGCATTGAAGTGCTCCAGGGCATCTCTTTGACCGCCCATAAAGGAGAAGTGATCTCCATTCTGGGCAGTTCCGGGTCCGGTAAAAGCACCCTGCTTCGCTGTATCAATTTTCTGGAAAACCCTGATTCAGGCGTGATTACGGTGTGCGGCACCACCGTGCACACCACGACCCGGCGTGGGGAATGCGTGCCGACGTCCAATAAGGCGGTAACGGAACTGAGACGCAAAGTGGGAATGGTATTCCAAAGCTTTAACCTGTGGGACCACATGACCGTGATTGAAAATATCATGGAGGCCCAGGTTCATGTGCACAAAGTTCCCAAAGATCAAGCCCGGCAACGGGGCATGGCACTTCTTGAAAAAGTAGGACTCCAGGATCGCAGTGACGCCTACCCCGGACACCTTTCCGGCGGCCAGAAACAGCGTGTGGCCATTGCCCGGGCCCTGGCCGTCACCCCCAAGGTACTTCTATTTGATGAGCCGACCTCGGCTTTGGACCCGGAACTTGTGGGCGAAGTTCTGGCCGTCATCCGGGATCTTGCGGCCGAAGGAATGACCATGCTCATCGTCACCCATGAAATCAACTTTGCCCGGGATGTATCCAATCGGGTCATTTTTCTCCACGAAGGAAAAATTGAGGAGCAGGGACCGCCCGCCCAGGTGATTGGAAACCCCGAATCCCATCGCTGCCGTAATTTTTTAGCACAATATCTGGAACGGGACGATTCCGGGCCAGTGAGCAAATAGATTTACCCACATCACAATTAAACTAAGGAGACCCTGATGAAAAAATTGATACTCATGACGGTTCTGGCCCTGTTCATTGCAGGCAGCAGCGCCCATGCCGAGGAGCGGCCTTTAAAAGTGGCCATTGAGGGGGCCTATGCCCCGTTTAACTACCTGGATGCCAAGGGCACCCCCATGGGATTTGAAATTGATCTGACCCTGGCGGTGAGCAAAGAGATCGGCATTCCCTGCGAATTTGTGGTCCTGGACTGGGACGGCATTATCCCCGGCCTTTTAGCCCGTAAAGTGGACATGGTGGCCGCAAGTATGTCCATCACTCCGGAGCGCAAGCAAGCCGTTGCCTTCAGCAAAAAATACTATGCAGAAACCGGCAGCTTTGTCGGCATGAAGGACGCGGGCATTGAAATTTCCGCCAAAGGGCTTGCGGGCAAAAAAATCGGCGTGCAGCGCGCCACCACTTGGAACAGCTATGTGGAAGGGGTATACCCCGATGCGAAAATCGTATTCTATGATGAAATTGACAGGGGCTGCCTGGACCTTCTGGCAAAACGCATCGATCTGGTGCTGTCCCAGACTTTCTACATGACCGAGTGGCTGAAAAAAGAGGAAGCCAAGCCCTGCACCATTCTTGGCGAACCTGTGAAAGACACCAAATACATCGGTGAAGGCATCGGGTTTGCCATGCGCAAACAGGATAAAGAGCTGCTTGCCAAAGTAAACGCCGCCATCGACACAATCCGGGCTGACGGTACATATCAAAAGATTACCGACAAATATTTTAACTTTGATATATACGGCGGCGAATAATTTCTCTGGGATAATAAGATGTTACATGGCTATGGGCTTTCATTGTTGCTGGGCGGCTGGGTCACGGTAAAACTGACATTGTGGTCCCTGGGCATCGGGCTGGTGCTCGGGCTTATAGGTGCCGTGGGCATGCGCTCATCCTTTCGGGCGGTCAGGATTGTTTGCGACGGTGTCACCACCATCATACGCGGCATCCCGGAACTGCTTTTTGTGCTTGGCATTTATCTTGGCAGCAGTGTTCTGCTCAATGACATCGCGTCCCGTTTAGGTTACAGGGATTACATTGAAATCGACGCATTCACCGCCGGCGTCATGACCTTGAGCGTAGTGTTCGGGGCCTATGCCACCGAGGTATTCCGGGGCGCCATCCAGGCCGTGGACAAAGGGCAGATTGAGGCGGCCCACGCCTTTGGCATGGGCCGGATCACCACCTACCGGCGCATTATCCTGCCCCAGATGTGGCGCATCGCCCTGCCGGGCATCGGCAACCTGTTCATGGTGCTGTTGAAAAACACAGCGCTTTTGTCGGTGATCGGGGTCCAGGAGTTGATGCGAAATGCGGCCTCGGCCGTTGGGTATACCAAAGAGCCCTTTACCTTTTACCTGGCCGCCTGTGTCATCTACCTGGTCCTGACCTCTGTGAGCATGATCGGCCTGGAGTGGCTTGAACGGCGGGCAAACCGCGGATACCAAAGGGGATAGCCATGGATTTCACCTTAATGATCGATTCGCTGCCCAAGCTGCTTAACGCTTCGGGCATGACCCTGCTGCTGGTAAGCATGGACCTGTGTCTGGGTATTATATTTGCGGTCGCTGTGGCCTTGTGCCGGGTTTCCAAAAATCCGCTGTTAAGGAAACCGGCCTATGTATTTATCTTTTTTGTCCGGGGCACCCCGCTACTGGTCCAGATTTTCCTGATATACTATGGCCTGTCCCAGTTTGAATGGATCAGGGAGAGCTTTTTGTGGCCGGTCTTGCGCGAACCCTTCTGGTGTGCCCTCATCGCCTTCTGGATGAACGGGGCCGGTTACATCGGAGAGTTGTTCAGGGGCGCCATTGAAGCCGTGCCCAAGGGACAGATTGAGGCTGGACTCGCCATGGGCATGACCCGGTTCACCCTTTACCGCAGGATCATTCTACCCCAGGCCATCCGCATTGCCCTGCCCGCCTACAGCAATGAGATCGTATACACCATCAAAGACAGTTCACTGGCCTCCACCATCACCCTGCTGGAACTTACCGGCATGGCGCGAAATATGGTGGCAAGGACCTATAAACCTGTGGAAATATTTATGGTGGCGGCCTGCATTTACCTGATCATGGTTTTTGTTGCCACCCGGCTTGCCAAATATGTGGAGCGCAGGTTGTCAAATGCATCCCGGTAATTCATCAGGATAATCGTATGTAAACCGCTTACAGTTTGCTGTAAATTTTCAAAGAGCCTTTTTTATAAGGACGTCAGGGTAAGTTATACAGATTTTTCAAACTTTGTTGTGAAACGAGCCTATACTGATAGACTATCTTAGGCCATGCACATTATTAATGATTCGTTTAATATATTCTCAGGATTGTACTACTCACTTACCTTCTTTTTTTTCATTTTAACATACCATTGTTCTTTGCCATAAAGTGCCTCTATACACTGTGGGCATATGCCATGGCTAAAAGAAGCATCAGAGTGTTTCTCGATATAAGATTCGAGGTTATTCCAGTACCCTTTATCATCACGAATCTTTTTACAATTGGCGCAAATTGGGACAATACCCTTTAAGGTCTTAATTTCGTCCAGGGCTATTTCAAGATCCTCAATCACTTTTTGTTTTTCTTTTGAAGCTGCTTTCTTTGTATTACTTCAAGTTCAAGTTTACCCTTGGATACTGTTATCTTTTTAAGGTTTTGGGTCATATCGTTGATCTCTTGAGCCAGAATATTAAACTCATCATTCGAAGGAACTGAAATCTGAGTTTGAAAATCTCCCCTCCCAATATTCTTCATCCCTTCTATCAGTGATTTAAGGGATCTGTTAAGGAAGGTTGATATGATAAAAGAGAGCAGAAAGGAAAGGATAAAGCTGCAAAATATCAAGGCAACGCAAATCCATTTTAATTTGATCAATTTGTTTAACTCAGGGCCAACGGAATAATCTACACCAAGCATGGCAATTGTTTTGTTATCTTCGTCAAAGATGGGAATACTTCCTGATAATGATTGGTAAAAAGAATCTGTTATCAATTCGTTGTGAATATATATTTTATCTCTGATTTTTGAAAATGGGACAAAAGATCGAAATAAAGTACCAATTGGATTCCCAGGCCATCCATCATCCGTTGCCCAAGCGTCTGTAGATACAAGGTAAATACCCATATCGGGGGACAACCTATCCACGCCAGCCATAAGATATGCCCCGATCATGCCTTTTGCAAAGCCCGTATGACCGGTTCCCTCGTAATCATCCAACAGAGGTACGGCACCTTGGTAACTTGCATAATTTATCATTTTAAGACGGTGTAGAATCCTAAGGAAATCATCTGACGATTGAATAACTTTTACTTTTTCTGGTGGAATACTTCTGGTGCTTCCACCTACCGGAAGAGAATCAATTTCCTTCAAGTCAAATTCAACTTCTTCAAAAACCGTCTTTTTTAAACGTTTGATGGCATTTCTACTGTCGTGGTCGAACAGCATTGCACCGACACTACTAACATCTCTAAGGTTTTTCTGTAACAAACTGAAAATAGTTTGATAACTTGCTACATAAAAATAATAGACACCAAGACTGGTGAGGCCAACTGACAACAGACAAAATGCAATTCGAATTTTCCATTGGAATGATAATTTAGTTTGTGGCTTTCGCATACATTCTCTTCCTTAACGGATTACTATTAATTCGGCAATTATCTACACGACCTATTTTAAAGAGAAATCCCTTTAAATCAAAGGACATGTCATCACAAGGATAATCGGCTATTGAATTGCTGGAGCATTATCTATAAGTCCAAGTTGTTTCGAAAAATATTCAACCACTATAGATTTCTGGTCTCGTAAAAAGTCAAAATTTGTTATTTATTATTTCAGCATATTACGACTAAGAAAAGCCAAAATCAGACTTTTTACAGGTTTATCATACGTTGTGTCTGTTCTGAAAAATCAAGAATCAATTTTTCGCCAGGGACTGCAATCTATGAAACGTGCTCGTTGTCTTTATCTGCTACTAATCGGTGCAAGACAGTTTTCGCAGCCCCAATGGCATAGCAAACTCAGTCTCTGGGGTGTTTTGACATATTCGAGTAAAAAACGCACCGTGAAAATCGTAACCAAAAACAGGCCTGCCAGGTTTCCGTGAGCCAGTTTGTGCCCACGGAAGCAGTAGATAAGGACCAGCAGTACGAAAATCCACAGATAAGCCAGAGATTCGTAAAGCTGAACCGGATGCCTTGGAAGGCTGTCCACTCGTTCGAAGACGACTCCCCAGGCGCTATGAGTCGACGGCCCTACGATTTCGGAGTTCATGAAATTTCCGATCCGAATTAAAGCTCCTCCAAACACCGCAGGAAAGACCAGGCGATCCAGAAGCCAACGCATAGGACGGTTGTATCTGCGGGTAAAAAAGGCTAAAGCTATCAGGATTCATAGTGCCCCGCCATGGCTGGCCAATCTACCTTCCCATACCTTCAAGATATCCACAGGATGTGTGATATAGTAAACGGGATCATAAAACAGGCAATGCCCAATCCTGGCCCCTATAAGTGTGCCGAAAATCATATACGCGAACAAATATTCCAGCTCAGCTGGAGAAACGCCTTCCCGATCATAAATTCGATGCATTATATAAGAACCTGCCATAAAGGCACCAGCAAAAAAGAGTCCGTACCATCGGATATGAATACCGCCAAAAGAAAAAAAGATGGGATCTGCGTTCCAGAGTATTATCATTTCTCTTCAGTAAATATGCTATTCGTTATTTTGCTATCCTTCGTAGCTTCTCTGTATCTTTGTCCGTAGACTCAGTCAGATAATTATATAGCAAGCGACAGACACTGTCTGCCTTTCAATTTTTGATTAAACAAAAACAATTAAAAAGGCACCTTCATATATTGACATATCAAAATCAGTCCACATATTATAAGCTATAAATGGAGGTGCCTCCATAAAATAACAAATAAAATGAAGGAAGAACATAATATGAAAACAAATTGCCACGAAAAAAAAGGCCCAAAGCAACATGCAAGATTCAGTGAGACAGTCCAAAGAGCCAGACAAGACAAATTCCATGAATTCGGCAGAGAAGACAAGCGTGCCCTGAAGAAACGAATTGTAAAAATCATCTCCAGGAAAGGCCGGGTAAACTTTGATAAGCTGCTCCATAAGCTGGACATCGCGCCTTCCGTACTGTCTAAAGTGCTTACCAAGCTTGAACGAAAAGGCGTTGTAACGCCAATTGAAGAAGGCTTTAAAAAAGCCCATGCACACAATCACTGCGGACATCATGGAGACGCTCACCATAGATGCGATAACCATGCAGAAAAACGGCATGGTATCCGAAAAATAGAGCGCTGTGCCCGAGGCGATAAGGTTCGCCATGGGGAAAAAGGCAGACGATGGGGTGGTTCGTGCAGCTTTGCTCTAAACCGTGCCGTCTAATCATTAAAACAAACGACATAACAGCACCGGGCGGGCCTGACAGATCCACTGTCGGGCCTCAGCCCGAAGCAAAACACGAAAGTAAGCCAAAAGCTTTTTGAAATTTTAAATAATCAAGGATAAACAAATGAAAAACATAGGTATAATCGTCGGCAGTTTAAGAGAAGGCTCCTTTAACAAAGCGGTTGCAAATTATGTATCCGAACAGTTCCCCGAAGCGTATCAGACAACCTTTATCGATTTTAGCAAACTCGATATTTACAATCAGGACCTGGATGAAACTCCCCCTGAATCCTGGGTGGCGTTCAGAAACTCAGTAAAAGGACTGGATGCCCTCCTGTTTGTTACCCCTGAATATAACCGTTCCATCCCGGGCGGACTGAAAAATGCCCTGGACGTGGGGTCAAGGCCTTATGGCCAAAGTGTCTGGGGCGGCAAACCCGGCGGTGTGATCAGTGTCAGCCCGGGCGCTATCGGCGGTTTTGGTGCAAACCATCACCTGCGCCAGGTTTTAAGTTTTCTGGATGTGTACACCCTGCAGCAACCCGAAGCCTATGTGGGCCATATCGAAGGGGTCCTTGATGACGGCGGCCAGGTGGTCGATGAACATACAAAACAATTTCTTGACGACTATGCCCAGGCCTTTATCCGCTGGATTGAAAAGTTCTAAGCGCCATGGCCTGCAAGGTTTAAGAAAATTATCGAAAATGAAACGAACTGACTTCCCCGGGCTGCCGTTTAGTTCACGGGCGCAACAACGCCCCCGGCAGCCCGGGAGGGCTAAATTTTAACCCCACAGCAAGGAGTCAATCATGGATGATTCCACTTTGTCAAAAAAGATCCCGGCGGATGAGGATCTGACCCGGTTATTTCACCGGGCCGCTAAAATGATGGCCCGGATGCACCACCGGCATGACAATGCCCACCATGGCCAGTCCCATGTTTATTCGATCCTAAAAAAACGCGGGCCAATGAACCAAAAGGATTTATTGAACCTGCTCAATGTGCGGTCGTCCTCTTTAAGTGAAATCTTAAAAAAACTTGAGCGCCGGGGCCTGATTGTCCGGGAACGCAATGAGGCGGATAAACGCGGTTTTATTGTATCGGCTGTCCCTAAAGGAGAAAAGGGATGTCCCGTTCATTCCAAAAGCCAAAAATCCAAGGTGGATGAAATTTTTAATATTTTGGAAGATGATGAAAAAGACCAGTTAAAAACGCTGTTGGGCAAACTGATCGGACACATGGAACAGACCGACACGCAAAACTGCTGTGATCACAAAGTAAATAAGAAAAAGGTCTGTGGCAAAAAAAATAAATAGCCCCAAGACCGTCGTAACGGTTTTTAAGGGGCGATTGGCTATTACTCGACAAGCCAGGTTTATAACCCGGCTGTGGTGCCGTAATCCATGGAGAGTGTGGCACCGGTGATGGGCCGTGCGGATTCCGATGCCAGATAAAAAATAAAAGAGGCAATCTCTTCGGGTTTGATAAACCGTGCCTGATCTTTTTGGGGATAGCGTTTCAGCAGATCCTTGAAATAGGCTTGGGGATCGCCTTCACCGTAAGTGTCGGCCTGGTACTGGAGCATGGGGGACATGATGTCCGAAGGGCACACCGCATTAACGCGCACCAGATCCTGCGCAAATTCAAGGGCCAGGGCCCGGGTCAACAGATTGACCCCGCCTTTGCTGGCGCAGTAGATGGCCGCACCGGTATCCCCGAGCACACCGGCATCGGAACTTAAGTTAATGATGCAGCCTTTGGTCTTTTTCAAAGCAGGGATCGCTTTGACGCACATGAAATAGGTGCCTTTAAGGTTCACGTCCATGACCCAGTCCCACTCTTTTTCCGTGCTCAGAGTGCTGTCGCCCTCCACCCAGACCCCTGCGGTATTCACCAGGACATCCAGGCCGCCAAAAGCTGCCACCGCATTGTTCACCGCATCTTGGCATGCCTGCACATCCGTTACGTCGCACAGCGCGGTTTTGATCCGTTGGTCTGCATCTTCCAATTCCCGGGCCAGCCGGTCCCGGGTGTCACTCAGTCTGTCTTCGTTGATGTCCAACAGCATCACCCGGTGGCCGTGGGAGAGAAACAGGCCCGCTGTGGCCGCCCCCACCCCGCCGGACCCGCCGGTGATCAGTACGCTTTTGGATTGATTCTTATTATTATCCATGAAAATTCCTTTGGAAAGCCGTCGGCTTAATAATATTGATCGCTTGGTCCTTTATATTCCTGAATGGTATTGCCCCCGTCAATCACCATCACCTGCCCTGTAATATAGGCAGCTTCATCCGATGCCAGAAACGCAATCAGATCCGCCACTTCATCGGGAGTCCCGGCCCGTTTCATGGGGGTATTTTCCGCCGCAATTTTCTCCTGGGGTGTGGCTGAGCCCGTACCGATCCACCCAGGGGCCACATTGTTCACCGTAATACCTGAGGCGGCACTCTCAATGGCCAAAGCCCGGCTCATGCCCACCATGGCGGCTTTGGCAGCACCATAGGGAGCCTCACCGGGATTGCTCACCAAAGGCCCTGTCACCGAAGAGACATTGACAATACGGCCATAACCGTCGGCAATCATAAAAGGGAGCACGTTGCGGGTAATGTTGAAACAGGTGGTCAGATTGCGGTCAATGGCCTTGTCCCAATCCTGGTAGCTTAAGCCTGCCAGGTGGTCAAAGGTTTCGCCGTCCCCCACCTGGGCCATGCCGGCGTTGTTCACCAGGATATCCAGCCGCCCGAAATCGGCTTTGACGGCCGCGGCCAGCTTTTCGGTGTCTTCTCGGTTGGTAAGATCCGCCACATACGCCTTGACCCGCGCTTTGGCAGGGTCAAGCTCCGCCTGTCTTTCCATGATACGCGAAGTGGTGGAGGTAATGGCCACCTTTGCCCCGCCAGCCAGCAGCTTTCCGGCCGCAGCAAAGCCAATGCCGGTGCGGCTGCCGCATCCGGTGATCAGGGCCGTTCGTCCGGCAAAGCGATTGGGGTTCATGCCAGTTCCCCCATGCAGTCGTCCCACCCGGAAATCAGGGCGTTTATATCATCGTCAGTGGCCATGGGGGGGACCAGCATCATATTGTGAAAGGGGGTAATCAACAAACCCCGGTTGACCAGGAATAGGTGGGTATAATAGATCATGGGCCAGTCAAAGGCGGCCTTGGCCTGGCTGCCGCACACAGGCTGATCCGGCACAAACTGCAGTTCTGCCCGGGCGCCGCACCGGGTGACGCTCCAGGGAAGGCCGTGTTTTTCTATGATGGCTTCAAGTCCGTCGGCCATGAGGTTGCCGCCCCGGATCATCCGATCAAACGCCTCGGGGGTGGCCACATGTTCCAGGGTGGCCTTCATGGCGTTCACGGCAAAGGCGTTGCCGGACAAGGTGCCGCCGATCCCCATGGGGTCGGCCACGCCTTTGTGCCCAAAGGAACGGTTAATATCTTCGGCCACCTGGGCCGTAAATCCGTAAACCGCCACGGGAATGCCGCCGGCAATGCATTTGCCCAAAGTAACAACATCAGGCGCAAGTCCGTGGACCGCGGTATAGCCCCCCGGGCCCGAAGACTGGGTATGGGTCTCGTCAATAATTAACAGGGTACCTGTACGGGTACAGATCTCCCGGAGCTTTTCATGATAGCCCGGCGTCGGCAGCACCATGCCGCAGTTGGTCATCACAGGCTCGGCCAGCACACAGGCCACATCTTCATTGGACAACGCCGCTTCCAGGGCCTCAATATCGTTGAACTCCACCACCCGGGTCAAGGCGTCCTTGGGAATCCCCGGATTGATATCATAGGGAGACCGCAGGGCCAGTTCCCCATCGGGCTCAATATGAACCAGGGCTTCGTCAATACTGCCGTGGTAGCACTCATTGAACACAAGAATTTTAGGCCGTTTGGTCAGGGTTCGGCAGATGCGAATAACGTAACGGTTGGCTTCGGTGGCAGTCATGGCCACCTGCCAGAAAGGCAGGCCGAACCGGGATTTAAGCTCCTGCCCTACCCATGCGGCATCTTCAGTGGGCAGCATGGTGGTGATGCCCCGCTGGACCTGACGGGTCACGGCGTCAGCGGTGGGTGCAGGGCTGTGTCCGAACATGGCGCCGGTGTCACCCAGACAGAAATCAATATATTCATTGCCGTCAATATCCGTGATCCGATTGCCCCCGGCATGGGACATGAACAAGGGATAGGCCGTTCCCCAGTCCCCCATCCAGGGCATGGGCACCCCGTTTAACAACACGTTGCCTGCACGTTCAAAGGCCTTGCGGCAGTTGGGGGTCCGGGATTCATAGGTTTTGACTTCCCGCGCCATCAGCGTATTAAGCCGGGATTGACTGATCACCCGTTCAAAGGTCATTTATTATTCTCCATAAAATCAAAACATTACAAACTGACTATACGTATGTTCAGTTAATTTTAGTTGACTATACGCTCGTTCAGTTTTATATGTCAACCGTAAAGTGAGATACAAAACAGGAATCTGCAAACGAACCTTTTAACCTAAAAAATCAGGCAACCATGGACAACCCCATTGATAAGCAGCCCAAATCGGTGAGAACTCGACAAAAACTAGCCACGCGCCAAAAACTGATCGATACCACCATTGAACTGATTGCCCAGGGCGGTCTTGCCCGGGTAACCCTGCCCCGGGTGGCGGAAAGCGCAGGGCTCTCCCGGGGGATCTGCAACTACCATTTTCACACCAAAGAGCTGCTGCTGTTAGATACCTTTATGACCGTGTACCGGGAACATGAAACCGCCTGGAAAAAAGCACTTTACGACCGGGACACCCCTGCCCCCCATCGCCTGAAGGAATTCATCCGCGTGCTGTTGGTCCCGCCGGTGGCGGACACCAACAAGGTGGCGGTATGGATGGCGTTCTGGGGAGAGGCGGCAGGCCGCCGGAGCTATCTGGATCTTTACACGGCCAGAGACAAGGATTTTGAAAAGGCCGTGGCCCGGGTACTTTGTGAAATTGATCCCACCCCATCGCATATGAATGCCATGTCTCCCGAGGATATTGCCGTGGCGCTCACCGGCATGATCGACGGGTTCTGGGTGCAGTATCTCATCGCACCGGGGCGGTTAAGCCCGGAACACGCGATATCGGCTTGTATTGCCTATCTGTCGCATTTTTATCCCCAAATGTCGCCGGATATTTAGGGCAGAAGGATTTTACGGGCTTTACTGACCAGCTTCCTGGAAAAGCGCGCCAACAATTTGGAATGCAGATTCCACATATGCCAGTACAACTTGACCGTAACAAAATTATCCGGGGCAAGATCCATGAGAACGCCCTGTTCAAGCATCTGCATACAGTTTTCATCGGCGGTGATATCGCACATACCGCAGGCAAGCCCCTGGGCGATGAAGTCGGCAAACCGTTCCGTTGCCGGAAAATAGTGGAGCATCATCTTCTCAGGCACCCTGCCCAGGATGGATTCAAGCACGATTTCATGGCTGTTGTCCTTCCTGTTAAAGACCAGAAATGGGGCTTTGCACGCAGCTCCATAAGTCACCCCGTCGGGAAACCATTGCGCGGCAAACTGAGGTGTGGCCAGCAGATGATAGTTGGTGGAACCAAGGTAATCCACCCGGCAGCCCTGCATGGGCGCAGGTCGAGAACTGATGCATCCGCCCACCTCCCCGGTCTGCATGAGACGGTGGGTATATTCCTGGTTCTCGACAATGAGATCCAGCAGCACCCGCTCCTCTTTCAAAAACGCCCCCATGGCATCCAGAAACCAGGTGGACAAGGAGTCCACATTCACACCGATGGGAAAGACAACAAACTCTTTTTCCGGAGACTCGTCCACGGTTTCAAACAGATCGGCCTCCAGAAGCCTGACCTGCTGATAATGTTTGATCATATGGCGGCCGAACCGTGTGGGCAAAGGCGGGGTTGTCCGGGTTAAGAGCACCTGGCCGGTCTGCTCCTCCAATTGCTTGACCCGCCGGGAGACCGCAGGCTGGGATATGTGCAGCACCCGGGCCGCTTTCTCAAAGCCGCCCTCCTGAACCACAACAAACAATGCCTTTAACAGTTTGTAGTCAATGTCGATCATATCATCCCTGCAACGGTTATTATTCGGGGGCAAACCGACGGTGCGAATCAAAGGCAACGGCCCCTTGAAAGTCATAAATAATGGCCCTGAACCGGCACGGCGCCGGGCAAAATTTTTCGGCAGACCGGATCATGGCTGCGCCGACGTTTTCCAGGACATCCGGGTAATCGGGCCATATCATCCCAAAGGCATGCCGGGCTGTATTGGCGTTCAAAACCTCTTGGCTCAAGATGTTGCTGCCGGTCACATCTTTAACCACATCCGCCAGCCAGTCCATGGTGAGATCCGACTTGGCGGCATGGGTATGAACAAATCCCTGGGCCATTTTCAGGGCTTTGCCGAAAAATACGGCCAGGGTCGCGCTGGGAATCGCATGTTCAGCCAGACATTCCATGGACATGCCGAAAAAATCCCCGATCTGTATAAAGGCTTCTGGATGCTCATTGTATAGGTCGGTAAAAAAATTTTGGGAAAACCGTTCGGACCGCCGTCCTGTGGTCAGCACCACATGGTCGCACCCGCACGCCCGGGCCACGGACATGGCCGACCGGATGGTTGCTGTATAGGCCTCGTGGGACAAAGGTTTTACAAGGCCTGTGGTACCCAGAATGGACAAGCCGCCTTCTATGCCCAGCCGACGGTTCAGGGTTTTTTCGGCCAGAACTTCGCCGTTTTCCACAAAAATTTCAGCGTTCACACCAGAATGAGCGTTATATTGATCGAGTACTTGAAGGGCGGCTTCACGGATCATCTTCCGGGGGCCTGGATTGATGGCAGGTTCGCCTGGGGGAATTTCAAGGCCCGGCTTGGTGACCACGCCCACGCCCTTACCGCCGGTGATCTGCACCGCACCCGCGTCCTCTGTCAGCCTCACCACGGCACCGATCCTGGCCCGGTGGGTAATATCCGGATCATCCCCGGCATCCTTGACCACCACGGCCCGGACGGTATCTTTGTGTGAAGATACGGAATCGACAAGAATCTCAAGCATCTGGCCGTTGAGCAGATGAATGTTAACCGATCCGGAGACCTGCCCTGTAAACCGATACAACAGGGCGGCTTTTACCGCGGCAGCCGCCGCCGTACCCGTGGTAAATCCCTGGCGTAAATTATGTTTTTCTCTATCCGACAAACCAATATACCAGTCCCACAAAAACAATACTCGCCACCCTGAATGCCTGGCCCATCAGTAACATGGAAAGTCCCATGCCCGGTGAAAAAATCCCCATGTACCGGGGCAGTTGATGCCGGATGGCCCGGATGGGAAACGCGATGATATTGCCTAAAAGCAGTGCAATCACGGTCTGCTTCACAGTGATGGTGCCAGCAGCCATCAAGGCCCCGGCCGCGGCAAACCCTGCGGTGAACTCCGAGGCAAAACTCAAGACCACCACGCTCAGGGATTGGGCCGGGACAAACTTTTGCACGGCAAACCGGGTCATAAAGGTCTCTATGGCATCAAAGGCGCCTGCCGCGGTCAGCACATAGACCACGGTGTAAACCGGCACCACAAAGGCCATGACCCGTATAAACCTTGCGGGCAGTTTTTCTTTTAAAGACTGTATCAACGGCTTCTTCTTTTTTGCAGCGCCCCGGGCCTCCCCGGCCTGCACATCAACAGCCCCGGAATCTGGTGCTTTAACAAAAAACCGGCCGAACAGGACAAACAAAAACGTGCGCACACAGGTGGCCAGAAAGGTTAATAGGAAATAGAGCAACCCGGCTGTCTGGGTTAAGGGCACCACGATAAAAAACGTCATGGGCAGATGAAGAAAAAAAGCCGGAAACTGATTGATAAAATTGGTCAAAAAAAGCTGACGCCGGGTGATCTGCTTTTCCTTGTAAAAATCCAGAAGCATGGCATTGGCCGAGACCCCTGAAAAAAAGGCGGCGGTAAATGCCGCAGAACACCGGGTGCCTAAGTTGGCAAAGCGGAATACCGGCGCGGCCAGGGCACCCAGTTTGCGGGTCCACCCCGTGTCATCAATGGCCTGGGCCGCCACAAGGCCGATGCAGACAAAGGCCAGCATCCGGCAAAGGGGCAGCAGCAGACGTTTCGGCAGTTTTGCCGCAGTGACGCCATCCACCCATGCCAGGCCTGCGGCAAGCACAACGACCGTAATCAAAAACCCGATTAAAAGTGCCGGGCCATTATTCTTTTTTTTTCTAGGGTTCAATACAATGCCCGCTTTTCTTGGATATGATCAGGGTCCAGTAATCGGGTTTTTTCCCGGCAAACGTATTCACATCGCTTACGATCTGCTCATCTTCAAGTCCGCATTTGACGATGCCCACACTTTTGTCAGCCCTACCGGCCTCATCCAGGGCCTTGGCAATGTCTCCGGCATTTTTATACGCTTTGAGGAAAATCACATTGTCCGCATGGTCGCTGATCTGCCGGAACTTGTCCCCGCCCATGACACCCGATAAAAGAACCATGGACTCTTCGCCTTCCACCAGAGGTGTGTTGATGCGGGCCGCTGCCGCCTGGTAGGAAGTGATGCCGGGAATGGAGCAGATCTCAATGTGGGGGGCCAGTTTTTGAACATATTTTAGCAAGTATCCGTAGGTGGAGTAGGTCATGCAGTCCCCGAGGGTGATAAATGCCACATGTTTACCCTGCTCCAGCACCCGAATGACGGTTTCGGCGTTATCCTGCCATGCAGCTTCTTTAACGCTCTTATCCCGGGTCATGGGAAAAGGAAGTTTTTGAATAGTCACCGACGCCCTTAAATGGGGCTTGGCGATCTGAGCCGCCAGACTGTGGGAATTTTTTGTGGAGGATGCGGCAAACACCATGTCCACCTTTTTTAAAATTTCAACGGCCTTTAAGGTGATGAAATCCGGATCACCGGGCCCCACACCAATACCGTACAAAATACCCTGGGTCATATTACCTCCTTTCACCGGCAATTAATGCAATGGCATTAATCACACTTGCCGCCACATTGGAGCCGCCCTTGCGGCCCACATTTGAGATATACGGCAGATCGGTCTCCATCAAAGCGGCCTTGGATTCCGCCGCATTGACAAATCCCACGGGAAGCCCCACAACCAGGGCGGGATGAGCCTCTTTTGCGTTTATCATCTCCAGCAGATGCAATAGCGCCGTGGGGGCGTTGCCCACCACATAAATACCGTTTTCCATCATGGGCGCAGCCTTTTCCACCGCCACCCTTGCCCGGGTCACTCCCCGTTCCTTTGCCAAAGCTCCCACCTCGGGGTCTGCCATGAGGCATTCACACCGGCCGCCAAACGCTGCTAACAGGTCTTTGCGGATGCCAGTTTTTGCCATATTGGTGTCCGTGATCACGGTGCACCCGTTCCGGATGGCGGTTACCCCGGCTACCACGGCATTGTTGCTGATCCGGACCATATCCATATATTCAAAATCCGCTGTGGTATGAATCATGCGCCGTACAATTTTCCACGCATCAGGATCAAAATTATGGGGTCCTGCCTCCGCATCAATGATGGCAAAACTTTTTGCTTCAATTTCATGGGGCTTCATTTACGAGAAGTTTTCCTTTCTTTCTGGTATTGCGAACACGCCTGTACAAAATAACCCGGCACGTCCGGATTGCTTTTAAAATGCAGGTGCAGGTAGCTGCCAAGGGTCCGGTTCTTTTCGAACCCCGGCACGGTTCGTTTGCGGCCGGTCCTGTCACTACCATTATACACTGTTTTTTCCATATGGTCATCCAGGCTGGAGTAATGGAATTCATGTCCCCGGGCGGTGACACCGGCCGGCCCCAGGATTGTATCCCTGCCCAGGGTGATTTCACGGTATCCAAGGGCCCGCAGTCGGTTGGACATACGGCAGGTAAAGTCAAAACAGCCGACCATGTCGTGGCACGTCCCGTCTAAATCTTCCAGGGTCCGGCAAAGGGTCATAAATCCGCCGCATTCGGCGTAGATGGGCATATTATTTTCGCAGGCCCTGGCAACCGCCTGGCGGAAACCGGTGTTTTGCGCAAGGGTTGCGGCATGCAGTTCCGGATATCCGCCGCCAAGGTAGAGGCCGTCGATGTTATCAGGCAGCTTGGAATCTGAAAGGGGCGAAAAGTAAACGATTTCGGAACCGGCCTGCTCCAGCAGCTCAATGTTTTCAGGATAATAGAAACAAAATGCGGCATCCCGGGCCACGGCGATGCGCACAAAAGGTGGGTTCTTTTTTGGGGACGTTGGTGTATTTGCAGGGATACAAGGTAACGAATCTAGCAGACGATCAAGGTCCATGCAATTTTCCACCAGATCGGCCAGGGCATTTTGCATCTGGTCATTCAGGCCATGATCGTCACTGGTAACAAGGCCCAAATGCCGGGAAGGTATTTCTATGTCCGAATTACGGCCCACGCCGCCCAGGCACGGCATCTTCACGTTCCCTTCCAGCGCCTGGGTGAGATAGTCCAAATGGACGGGGCTTCCCACCTTATTGAACAGCACCCCGGCAAATTTTAAATCCGGGTCAAAATTTTCAAATCCCTGGACCAAAGCGCCTGCACTGCGGGCCATGCTCCGGGCATCCACCACCAGCAGCACGGGCAGATCCAGCCATTTGGCCAGCTGGGCCGTGGAACCGGCCTCGGATCTGCCGTCATACCCGTCAAACAGCCCCATCACCCCTTCCACCACGGCAATATCAGCCCCACCGGTATTTTGCCTGAAAATATCCAGGTTGGTCTCTTTTTTCAGCATCCACCCGTCCAGGTTGCGGCCTGCAACGCCTGTGATGGCCGTGTGGTGACCCGGATCTATGAAATCCGGCCCGGCCTTAAAGGGAGCCACCCGCAGTCCACGCCGTTTGAATGCCGCCATCAGCCCAAGGGTAATGGTGGTTTTACCGCAGCCGGAGTGAACACCGGCAACTACGATGCCTTTCATCACATACCGCCTTTTGCAAGTATTCCCGGATAGAGGATCTCCGCAATGGTGTTGATACCCTTTAGCAGATCCATGGTGGGCCGGGATACGATTTCTTCGTCCACAATGTAAACCTGATCATTTTTTACCGCTTGGATCACATCAAATCCAGGTTCTTCTTTAATCATCTCGATTGAGGGCTGATTCATTGCCCCTTTCTGGGCGAGAAAAACATCAATCTCATGGGCGTGGGACAGAATCCGTTCCTTGCCATAAAAGGCGATATTGGTGCCCCTCACGGACGGGGCGTCCTGGGCAATGTTTACCCCGCCGGCCGTTTCCAGGGCAAAAATGGGCATGCTGCCGTGTGTAAAGGTTTTCATCCGGTTATGGATGGCTTCAAAATAAACGCGTTTTTTAGCTGAAAGCTTGCGGGTCACCGCCAAAATTCCGGCAACGTCTTCCTTGAATGTTGTGACCATCTGCTGTGCCTGCTCTGCTTTCCCGGTCAGGGCGCCCAGGGCCAGCCAGTAGTCAAACATCTCGTCCACACTGCCGGGCTGAAGTGAAACAACAACAATCCCGGCTTTTTCCAACCCCTTTACCAATGAGGCATAGGCCCTGTCGATCATGGGCCGGATCAACACCAGATCCGGCCGGGCCGCCAGAAATTTTTCAAGCCCGTCATGGTATGAAAATGTGGATTTTCCTGACCACCTGTCCATGGGACAGATGCCAATGACTTCATCATCAAGCCCCAGGGTTTGCAAATTCCGGGTATGGGCACCATAGAGACTGATAATCCGGGAAAAAGGCGCATCAACCTGGACACGGCGACCGGCGGCATCGGTAACAACATGCCCGGCATAACTTTGCAGCGGCACAACCCAATTCAAAAGGACCACAATAAAAATTACTAATATACGCGTTAATGATTTCAATTTAAAAATACCACTTGTTTACACTGAATGGTTTCATCAAAATAGACTCTGGAAGGTACATCAAAAGCATCTTGGATCACCGATGCCGTGAACACCCGGTCAGTCGGGCCATGGGCAACAACCCGTCCATGCTTTAAAAACAGAAGGGACTGGCAGAATCGGGCGGCAAGATTAAGATCCTGCATCACACTGATCACGGTCAGACCGTTATCGTTCACCCTGTCCGCCGCCAGGGTCATCAGCGCCAACGTATGACGAACGTCAAGATTGGAAGTGGCCTCGTCCAGGATCAGGCAGGATGGATCCTGGGCCAGGGCTCTGGCAAACACCACGCGCTGGCGTTCTCCGCCGGACAATTCCGTAACATAGCGATGGGAAAAATCGCTAATCCCCGTGGCCGCCATGGCCTGGTCCACCCGTTCCCGGTCCTTTGCACCGGGCGCACTGAACCGGCCCAGATGGGGATATCGTCCCATCATTACCACCTGGGCCACGGTAAAGGGAAAGTTCACCCGGAAATCCTGGGGCACCAGTGCACATTTTTTTGCCAGTTCATTGGCACCAAACCGCCCAAGGCGTTCGCCGTCCAACAGGATCTCGCCGCTTCTGGGTTTCAGGTGGCCGGTGATCAGATCAAGCAGGGTGGTTTTCCCGCTGCCGTTGGGCCCGAGTACCCCATGGAAGCACCCTGGCCGTATTTCCAGGCTGAGTTTTGAAAAAATGGTCTGGGTTCCATAGGAAAAACAGACGTATTTTAAGGTATATCCCATGGGCCTTAACGCTTTGACTTTCCGGAAAACTGACGTTTAAACACATAGCAGAAAAACGGTCCCCCGATCAACGCGGTGAGCACCCCGATGGGCAATTCCGAAGGCAGCACCGCCCGGGTAAAGGTATCCGCGCAAAGCAGCAGCACAGCGCCTGCCAAAAGGGAAACCGGCATCAACCACTGGTTATCCGCCCCCACAATCCCGCGCATCATATGGGGCACCAAAAGCCCCACAAACCCGATGATACCGGATACGGAGACACACACGGCCGCCATGAGCGATGCGACAGCCAGAAGCATCAGACGGGATTTTTTTACATCCACGCCAAGGGAAGCCGCCGCCCGGTCGCCCAGGGCCATCAGATTCAAGTCCCGGGCCAGGCACAGGCACACCACCGTGCCGATAGTCACAAAGGAAAGGCAAAGCCCCACATCCGTCCAGGTTTTGGCGGCAAAACTGCCCATGAGCCAAAAGATAATCACCGAGACCCGCTCATCCGCCGCATATTTAAGGAAACTGATCCCGGCCGACAGAATGGCGGCAACGATAATCCCCGAAAGGATCAGGTTATTGGATGAGTACCCGCCGGCAGAACCGCCGGACAGGTAAAGCACCACAGTCAGCGTGATCAGCGCACCGGCAAAGGCACACAGCCCCACACTCAAGCCCTGAAAGTAGCTCATGTTGAACAAAAAAGCCACACAGGCCCCAAAGGCGGCCCCGGCTGAAATGCCGAGGGTATAAGGATCAGCCAGGGGATTTCGCAAAATCCCCTGGAACACCACCCCTGAAACAGAGAGCCCTGCCCCCACAACAGCGGCCGTCAAAATCCTGGGAAGGCGCACATCCCAGACGATGGCCGATGCAAGGGCATCCGCAGCCTCCCGGCTGCAAAGCCTTTCCCAGATTACAGCCAGCACCTGTGCAAAGGGCAAACGAACCACGCCCATGGCCGCAGATACAACCATAACCCCGCCCAGCAGCAGGCCAAGACCAATCGCCACCCGGGCGGGGGTATTTTTTATGCCTGTCACAACCGGCATAGTTAAAAACTGTCCTTTTTTACTTGAAATGTGCCATTGCCTTTGCCAGTTGACTTACCCAGATATCGACAAACGCATCATATTCAGCCGTACCTTTGAGTACGGTTTGACAAGAGAACCCCACCTTGGTCAGCTGCGACTTCCAGGAATCGTCTTCGTCCCCTGCCATATCATTTTTGGCGTGGTCACCGGCAACGGACATAAAGGGAATTAACCAGACTTTTCCAATCTTTTTTTCCTTCAGCCAGGCAATGACATCGCCAAGATCAGGATACCCTTCCACGGTGCCCATAACGATGTTGGGGTCTTTTTGCTGAAGCTGCCAGTTCATGGCGGAGTAGTAAATATTTCCCGGATGGTGGGTGCCGTGCCCCATGAGCACAACCGCTTCGTTTGCCTTGCGCGCCTTGGGCAGCGTGGCAATAACCGCATCAACCGCCTTGGCAACCGTGTCCTGGGCACCTAACATCGGAAAGCCTAAGATAAGCCTGTCAAATCCGCCGGGCATTGCCTTGAACGCATTCACGGTCATGGTCAATTCATGGTACTCCTCACCTGGAATGGTGTGAAGGGACTGCACCGCCACATGGGTATACCCGTCATCCATCATTTTGGCCAGGGCCTGGGCCGGGGAAAGAATCACCTCACCCTGTTTGGCCAGTTTATGCCGAATTATATGGGAGGTATAGGCCCAGACCACATCAACGCCGGGAAACGCTTTTTTAACTTTGGCCTCAATGTTTTCAAAAGAGACCTTTGCCGAGGCCTCGCTGGTACCAAAGGCCACCAGCAAAATGCCTTTTTTCATCGCTCTTGCTTCTTTGTGGGCATATGCATTTACTGCACACAAAACCATGGCCAAAACAACTGCTGCGGGAATCAACTTTCGCATAGAACCGTCTCCTGATTATCCTAACATGTTAATAAAATTTACGATGTAAGCCACACAGAACTCACACCATTCCTACGGCGATCCCGCAATAAAGACAAAGGACATCCTGAAAAAACAAAACAGCCCTCCAAGCCTTTAGTGACTTGAAGGGCTGCACCCAGTTTTCTTGGCCCTGTAATGTTTATGTCTGCGCCGGCAATTCCCTTTGCATAACGCACATCATCAGTTCAGGCAGGTCTTCTGGCTCCCGGATCATCCAAACGCCTGCGCCTTCCCATACGCCTTTCAAAAAACGCACAGTGACACTATGCAGGTTTTGTCCCCGGTTACAGCGGCGGGACCGCTCCCGATTTTCACGGGATTCCCTGTTAGGCCCAAACGGGCACCTCAACAGAAGAGGCATCATCGCGCAATAAGACCGCCCTGTCAAGCAGGGGGAATTGAACAGATCAAGGCCCGAACAGTGTTGTCGTTCAAGTCCATGGTCAATTCATCTCTTTTCATCTCTTGGGCTTTTCTAATAATTCGGCTACGTTTCGTATTAAATCCGTAATCAGGAGGGGTTTATCTAAAAACCTTAACACCTTGAGATCCTTTGCCTTCTCCTTATCTAATTTTTCGCTGTACCCCGAACAGATAATAATGGGGAGATCAGGACGAATTTCCAATAGTTTTTGAGACAATTCAGTCCCGATCATCTTTGGCATTGCCATATCCGTAATCACCAGATCGAAACCATCCGGATCGGCTTTGAATAAATCCAAGGCTTCAGTACTGTCTTTCAGACCGGTCACACGATACCCATAATTTTCAAGTGCCCGCTCTCCCAATTCAACAATAGCTTCTTCATCGTCCACCAGTAAAATATGGTTGTTCCCGGGGTTACCTGAAGGACGAACAAAATCCTTTTCTTCGATATCAACTGCCTGATCAGTAATGGGCAGGTAAATTTTAAAGAGCGTTCCGGTTTTATGACTGCTTTTTACATCTATCCCACCATTACAATTTTGAACAATGCCATATACAACGGATAAGCCCAGTCCGGACCCCTTTCCGACCTCTTTTGTGGTGACGTAGGGTTCAAAAATTTTATCTTTTATACGTTCGGGAATGCCGCCGCCATTATCCTTGACGCTTAGACATAAATATTTTCCCCCGGGCAGGTCTAATTCCTGGGGCGGCGTACCTTGATCCAGACCGATCACGATGTCACCTTGATCGTCGGCGATGGCATGATAGGCATTTGTACAAAGATTTAAAATGATTTCATGGATTTCAGACCCATCACACAAGACCGCATCCTCACCGTCATAAAGGTCACTGGTTAAATGAATATTTGCCGGAAGCGTGGATCTGAGCAATTTCAGGGATTCCTGGATCACGGGTTGGAGGATCGTCGGCTTTAACACCGGTTCCTGCTGTCTTGAAAAATGGAGAATGCGTTTAACCAGATCTCTGGCACGTTTTGCGCCCTCCAGAATAACGGCTAAATTTTCCTGTACAGGATGATCATCGGGTAATTCTGTCTGGGATAATTGGGTAAATCCGATAATCGGGGCAAGTATATTATTAAAATCGTGTGCAATGCCGCCGGCCAATTGCCCGATGGACTCCATTTTCTGGGACTGCTGGTATTTTTTCTCCATCTCTTTGAGTTCGGTGATATCCGTGGCAATCTGAATTCTGACCAGTCTGCCGTCCGTCCACTCGATGGCGCGGTCATGGTTGACATACCATTTTCCAGTCACAGGATTTCTGTCCTGCCATACACAGCCGCCGGCAGGGTTGCCCTTTTCATCAACCAGTTGATCATTGTTGCAATACGAACAGGGCCGGGTCTCACCCCGAAAGGCTTCCCAGCATTTTTCGCCGGTAAAATCTCTGCCAAAGCTGTTAATCATGAATTTATTCATAAATAACACTTCATATGTATCCATATCAGCGACATAGATCGTGGCATCTATACTGTCCAGCACTGTCAAAAACCGTTCATGGGACGCCCGAAGCGCCTCCTCGGCCTGTTTGCGCTCGGTAATATCCACAAGGGATCCGACAATGGCCGTCACGGCACCATTTTCAACCAATGGGGCTTCCCGCACTTCAACAATCATTTTCCGGCCGCTTTTATGCCGCATCTCAAGTTCATAGGTCGGCTGCCGTTCTCCGGTTCGAATGGCTTCCCGGGTAAATTCAATCGCCTTTTTATTCATGGGATGATCCGTAATGAAATCGGCCCAGTGTTTCATTACCTCTTCGGGCTCATAGCCAAGGTATTGCCTGACCTGGGGACTGACGAATGTCATTTTGTGATCGGAGGTGTGCGAATAAAAAAGGTTGGTGCTGTTTTCAATAATGCTTTTCAACCGGGCTTCGCTGATTTGCAGTGCTTTTTGTGCATGCTTTCGCTCTTTGATTTCAAGGGTAAGTTTTTTGTTCCAATGGGACTGTAACAGTATGATGAGGGTAAAAACAATGCTGATTGCGCCGATCCATCCGAGAACAACGGCCCAGTTTATCTTTTGTTCAATCTGAACCCTGAACCATTTTTGCATGATGGCATCTACATCTTCTTTGGGAATGATCCTGATCGTTTTATCCAGGATACTGACCAGTTCAGGTGATAAATGGCTTACCAGATAACCATACGGTTCAGGAGGGATGCCCACAGGCCCTAAAATTTTCAAAGTAGGATGGCGGTGCAAAAGGTGTGCAGCCAGCAACAGCCCACCCATCAATGCATCTGCTTTTTCCGACACCACAGCATCTATGGCTTCCTTGAAAGAATTTACCGGATAGGTCTTTAGGCCGGGATAGGCTTTTAATATCTGATTGAAGATCTTTATCCCCCGGACGGTTGCGATTGTTTTGCCTTTCATCGTCGACAGATCACTGATAACAGGCATGTTATTCCGGCCGACAACGACAAAATTAACGTTCATACTCGATAGGGTATGAAGCGCAACGTTTTCCCGTTCCGGAATTTCAAAGCCGACGGCCATGTCAATTGTGCCGTCCCCTAAAAAATGATCCAGCTCTTTTGCCGGGATGGTCATCATGTCGAATTTCAAACCGGAATAGGTACTGATCAGCTTAAGATGGTCCGGACTGATCCCTTTGAGGACACCCTCGTCGTTATAGAATAATGGCGGGAAATTAGACGGAAAACCCACGCGGATCTTTGGGTGCGTTGAAATCCATGATCGTTCAATATCGGTCAACCTTATTTTGTGCCTATCATCGCTGTAATATCGTTTTTCAGGGTCGGATATCCAGCGGCTCTCAATCTGCGCCAGTTCACTGTCGGAAATGGCATTAAACCCGTCGTCCACCAGTTGAAGCAATTGGGTATTTTGTTTTAACACTCCGGCGTGGCATGTCCGTGTGAAAACCTGGGGGCTGGTTTTAAACTGTCCGGACATCCCCAAACGATTGAGAACGGCGGCCATGCCCGGGCCTTCGGCCAAAAGACAATCCGTTTTTTTGGATAGCACAGACCGGATCATTTTTTCCAAGTTTGGAAATGAGACCATGACAGCGTCAGGATATTTTTGCTTAACATATTCCTTTTGAAAGGAGTCATTCAAGACGGCGATTCTTATGCCTGACAGTGTATCGTTGATTTTAATTTGAGTTGAATCAAAGGGGTAGAAAAAATATGATCCGACACCCCAAAAGGGTTGGGAGAAGGCCATCCATTGGGAACGCGAATCACTGTAAAACAGGCCGGAATGAATACTTGCCTGTCCGTTTTTAAGATCACCCAGCGTATCTTTCCACTCACCCGGGATAAAGACAATCTGTTTGCCGGTTTTCTTTGACCACAGCTTCCAGATATCAATAAAAAGCCCGGCAGGGTTACCATCCACATCCAGCCGGGTCAACGGCGCATATTCTTTATAAATAGCGATGGATAACGGCTCATGGATGTCACCGTAGATATTTTCGGCCGCGTCAATGGGCACGCTCAGTATGAATAGAAACAAAAAAGTAAAAAATAAAATCCGGTGTCGCATTTAGTCGCTCCAATATTCAGGCAAAAGGATTGATGAAACCAAATTTAAACGATACGAATTTGCTTTGAGGCAATTGCCGTTCAAAAGGCCGGCAATTACTGAATTTGCCTGGGGGCATCCCTGTTGAAAAAACTTTTGATTTTCACAAAAAGTAATTTAATCCCCCGCCATATTTTAGGCAGCAGCCACACAATCAGACAAATAAAGCCGACCAGAAGCGCTAAAAATAAAACGGGATTATGAAGCGCTACCAGAATACCGCCGATGACGGCCACATCTTCGAGCACCGAAGCCGCCCAGTTGGAAAAGGGCTCGGGAGAGGTATTGATCAACAGCCGGGAACCCGATTTTGTCAGATGGCTGCCCGTGGCAAGGCCCCCGCCCAAAATTCCGGCAGCAAGGGCCAGGGCCGGATTGACATCTCCCACGGCGCCTGCGGCAATCATCACACCGGCAGGAATCCGGATAAAGGTGTGGATGGCATCCCACCCCGAATCCACTCCGGGGGTTTTATCCGCAAAAAACTCAACACAATACATAAACCCGGATGCCCACAGTACGACCGGATCGGACAATATTTCAAGATTATGGGGCAGCACCAGATTGCCGGTGGCGCCCAGAATGCCCAGAACGAATACCGTGGCATACAGGTTGATTCCGCTGGCCCATGCCGCCCCCATGCTCAATGCAATGGTTTTTATAATCTGATCAAAGGACTCCACGGTCTAAGCTCCTTTCTCCGGTAACGGTTCCTCCGGTCTGTTTTTTCTTTCCTTCTAAAAGCCAAGTATAATGAATGCGATGATTTCAAACACTATCACATCACCCCGGGCAACACCATACGGCGCCTTTATTTTGAAAGATAAGCAAAACAGGAATGAACACATCCGTGATACATATTAATTTCTTCCCTTCCCCTGTTTGAATTGCAGCGCCGCTCTGTTTATTTCACCGGGATAGTGGTAAATATTGCAGGTAACATAAACCTTTTAAAGGAGAACGCAGGCAATGGCAGAGAACACAGCCCAATATGGATGGGATGCATCAATGGGGATTCCCCTCTATGATAAAATCCGGCAGGATATGAAAACATCCATGCTTAAAAAAGATACCGCCGTAAGGGATACCATGCGGCTGATTATGGGTGCCTTTCCAGAAATCACGGTTCCCATAACCCTGGAGAGCGGAAAGAAATCAACCCGGGGCAAAACACCCGAAGAGATCACCAACGAGGATATCCATAACATCATCCGAAAGTTCGTCAAATCTGAAAAAACGGTGCTGGAAATAAAAAAAGAGGACTCTTCGGCTTATCTGGAACTTCTGGAATCCTATCTGCCCAAAATGGCGACCACAGAAGAGATTGAAGCCTGGATCAAAAGCAATGTGGACTTTTCTGCCATGAAAAGCCCCATGCAGGCCATGGGCGATGTGATGAAACATTTTGGAAAACTTGCCGACGGCAACCAGGTCAAGGGAGTTCTCCAGGGAATGAGTGCTGAAAAATAATCCATTATGCGATGGGCCGTTCAACGCTGAATTATTACAATCAAAATTCCCCGGACATTGCCAAGAGATATGAATCAGCAGATGTCAAACCGCTGCATGATTTTCTTTTGTCCGGCCTGGAACCAGGCGGCAGACTGCTGGAGCTTGGGTGCGGCTCCGGCAGGGATGCCGCCTTTATGGTCAGCCAGGGGTTCAAGGTGCTGGCAACGGATGGCTCCGGGGCAATGGTTGAACAGGCAAAACGGCACCACCCCGAACTTGCGGGTCAGGTGATTCAGCTTGAACTGCCGAATGGATTATCAAATGAATCAGGTCTATTTCACGGCATATATGCCGTTGCTGTATTGATGCATCTATCTGTGCAGGACATCGAAACCACGTTGTCTGGCGTCAACGTGCTTCTGGAACCAAAGGGGCGGTTCATATTCTCAGTCCCGACCCGGCGTGATGATGTCATGACAAATGGGTTTGATTCCAAAGGCCGAAGATTCACGGCGCTATCACCGAATGAGTGGACAGATTTATGCCTGAAATGCAATCTGCAGATTGTTCGAACCATGATCTGCCAGGACGGTCTGGGAAGAGGCGCAATTGCCTGGATGAACTGCCTGGCCCAAAAGCCCTAAATTTGAATACATTGATTGAAGATCACTGATCTTCGTTGTCCACAGCAAGCCCTTCATCTTTAGCCCGCTGGGAGATATCCTTGAGCTTGGCCTGTTCCTTCAGTACCTTTTTATTGGCCGCGTCAGCTTTTTCCTGCAATGCAATCTTTTCTTTAAGGTGAGTCAGCAGGTTCGGGTCATCAAATTGCAGGTCATCAACATCCTTGATAAATTCCGAGGCTGATTTTGCAGCCTGTTGAGCCCTTTTCTTAGCCATCTCCACCCTTTTTTCCGCATGCTTGAGTTCGTCAAACAAATGTGCCAGTTCACCGGCCCTGCCCTCTTCAGGAGATGAATCCAATTCAATTTTCTGGGCTGCCATAACCAGGGCCACTGTTTTCAGACCCGGCAAAAGCTGCTCAGGCGACAGATCGCCGAACATCAGGGCATCGTCTTTTTTAAGGGAGACAGGGATAAACACCAGGTCTGCCTGTCCGGATGTTTTTAAAAAGACCTGTTCATTGATCCCAAGGATAATCTTGGGTTCGGCCTGGATACGGAATTCGTCCAGGGTGTCGGCCAGCATCTGCATGATCTGTTTGTTATCCCGGTCAAGATAACAGGCTAAAAGCCTGATTCGGGTGCCGCCCCAATTGGGAGCTCTTGTGATCAGATAGGCAAGAAGCAGCATGAGGCGGCTGGTGTCATCATCCTGCCACCAGACATCAATGGTTTTGTCTTTGCCTGAACTTTCAGAGGCCGGGGACAAATTTTTCCGGTCCAGAAAAATGGTATTGCACCCGGCCTGGGCCACCAAGCGTATCAATTCCTGATAATTGCTGAACTGGACAGGATTATCCGCTTTAACATATTGCTCATTCCAGCTCATGAGCACGGTGTTTGCCCTGACCGGCCCAACGCCAAAGCTCTGGCACAGTGCGGACAGACCATTGGCCGCATACTCCGTAGAGAACACAAGAGAAAAGGCCGAGCTCTCTTGTTCCGAAATCATTCGGGCCAGATCCTTTTCGGCGTCGGCTTTCAACTTCACCGCCCTGTACCCGCGGGCCTGGAGGATTCGAACCGCCGTTGTAATACCGCTTTTTCCCTCAATGAGCGAAGAAAAATCCAGCAACAGCTTCATCTGCTCTTCATCGTTGGACAACACAAGGACATAGGGTCGCCAGTCCCTTGAATGGGCAGGGATCTTTTGTGCCTCCACCAGATTGTCCCGGACCAGTTTCAGACAGTAGGAGCGCCGGCTGTCGGCCCACCGTGCAGGGGCAGATACCCGTTTAAGATACTGAAACACGGCAAACAAAATGGCCACGGCAGCAATCCCGGTCTTAAAATCAATGGCCAGCATCACGCCCAGACAGATCAACGCGCCCACAAGACTTATCTTTTTATTGTACCACCGGAACCTTGGCCTAAAAGACGGGGTTTCGGCGGCCGCTTCAAAATAGGTGGCATAGTTGAGCAGGCCGTAGGAGATCAGAAAAAACATGGAGACCACCCCGGCAATCAGATCCAGCTGACCCACGAAAACAGTAGCCACAGCAATGCCGAAGGACAGTAGCACGCCCCTGCGGGGATTATCGGACGACCCATGGCCCTTGGCAAAAGGGATAAGAAAGGAAAAGATCTTATCCGACGCCAGGGACTGCAAAATTCTGGGCGCCCCAAGAAACGAGGCCATGGCCGAAGAGAGGGTGGCGGCAACCACACCGGCATTGATCAGCCAGCCATACATGGATATCTGCTTCATGGCCCCGTAGTCACTGGTCAGGGTTTTCAAAGACGTGGAAGCAGCAAACACCACAGCAACGGAAAAATAGACCAGTATGGAGATAAAGACCGCCGCAAAGGTCCCAGTGGGCAGGCTTTTACCCGGATCTTCAAGATCTCCGGACATGCTGACGCCTTGAGTAAACCCGGTTACCGCCGGAAAAAACAGGGCAAAAAGAATCCAAAAAGAGGCCGAGCCTTCCCCGGCAACCCAGTTTTTTATCAAGAGTCCGGTATCCCACTGCCGGATACCGCCAATATAAAAAGATGAAAGCGCCAGGATCAAAAAGACCATGACCACATACTGGAACTTGGTGGCCAGATCCGCGCCGACCCACGCCAGCAAAAAGAGAAACAGCAATGCCCCACCGGCAATCAGCTGAACCGCCATATGGCCGGTCAGCCCGAGAATAGCAGCCAGAGCCTCCCCGAACCCGATGCAGTAAAAGGCAATGGAGACGGACTGGGCCAAAAACAGCACAATGCCGATGGCCCCGCCGAACTCGATGCCAAGGGTCCTTGAAATCAGGTAATAGTCCCCCCCGCCGCCAACCTTCATATTGGTGGCAATGGCCGCCAGGGAAAATGAGGTCAGAACGGAAATCAGGTTGGCCACAGCAATGATGATCAGCGCTTTACCAAGCCCGCCGGCACCCACCACGTACCCTAAACGCAGGAAAAGAATAATCCCGAGAATCGTTAAAATACTGGGGGTAAAAACACCGGCAAACGTACCCAGTCGACCGGAAACGGACTCATTTTCATCTGATGACATGAACTCTTCCTTAACTTGTAGCCCTTTGGGGGAACAGCTGCCTGATTGAGGCTTGCTTTACCATTCAAATTAATATGACTATCTTTGATATATCAATCATTCTCTTCCGGATCACCAAATTTTTGGGATACGGCATAACAATCCTCTGCCACATCAAGAAACGCATCCACCACATCAGGATCGAAATGAGCGCCTTTTTCATCTCGTATGATTCCAACCGCTTTGTCATGGGGAAAGGCAGGCTTATACACGCGGCGGCTGATCAGCGCATCGTAAACATCGGCCACCGCCATTAAGCGGGCAGATATGGGGATATCTTCACCTTTCAAACCTTCCGGATAGCCTGAGCCGTCCCAGCGTTCATGGTGTGAGTAGGCAATCTCTTTGGCAAAGACCAGAAAATTATGGGATCGCGCCATTGTTTTTTCAGCAGCAGCAATTGCATCCCTGCCGTAAATCGTATGCTTTTTCATTTCATTACACTCTTGGACGGTTAATTTACCCGGTTTTAAGAGAATATAATCCGGGACACCGACCTTGCCGATATCATGCAGCGGCGCAGATTTAAACAACGACGTAATGATCTCCGGAGATAAAAAATTCTGAAAACCAGGGTGGTTTTTGAGTTTATTAGCCAGAAGCTTGACATAATGCTGCGTACGCCGAATATGATTGCCTGTTTCAGGATCACGGGATTCTGTCAGGGCCCCCATGGCGACCATGGTCACATCCTGAAGTTCTTCCATCTGCATGGTGCGTTCGATGACTTTTTTTTCAAGAATTTCATTTTGCTGTTTCAAATAGTCTCTGGATGCTTTCAGCTCAAGGTGAATCTTCACACGTTTCAGGAGTATTGGCGGGTTGATGGGTTTGGTAATATAGTCAGAGGCCCCCAGCGACAATCCTTTGGCTTCATCTTCTTCTTCGGCCTTGGCTGTGAGAAATATGACAGGCAGATCCGCAAATCTTTCATCCCCTTTAATGCGACGGCAAACTTCATAACCATCCATCTCAGGCATCATGATATCAAGCAACACCAGATCCGGCTTTTTTTTCTCAATGATTTTCAAGGCGATTTTACCGCTTACCGCCGCTTGAACCAGATGGGTTTCAGAAAGGACCCGTTTGACCACATCGATGTTGGTAGGCGTATCATCAACAACGAGTACGGTTTGTTTGACACTGTCTTGATTCATGCTTGTCTTCCGAATAAGGATCCCGGATTTTAATGTTGAAATATATCATCCCACGGCCGTAATTATGTCATTTAAAAAGCGTTCTGCGGCTTCAAAATCATAGACAGCCATTGCTTTTCCAAGCGCCAGCGCAGATTGCTCCAATGGTCCGCCCCGCAACTGATCTGCAAGAATTTCACAGGTTTCCTGTGCCGATGAATCAAAATTGTCAATCTGCGCTTTAATTTTATCCAAGACAGACCGCACGTCATCAAGATCAACAAGCTCCGCCGTATGGGAATCCATCTTTGTTTCAGTCAATAATGCAGCTTCAATGGCGTTTAAAGCATCCCCAAGTACTTTTTCCATTATTGCCCAGCTATCCTGAAATAATTCTGCCTCATCTTTGAGTTCCGATTCCAGTTTTCCGGCGGCGGATTGCAGTTTTACCGCACCGATGGTACCCGCGACGCCCTTCAGGGTATGGGCTGCACGAACGGCAGATTCACGGTCCCCTGCATCCAGATGTGTCCTGATTCTTTCCATGACATTTTTTTCCGATTCAAATACCTTGAACAATATTTTGCGATATACTTTAACACTTCCCCCCATGCGGGCAAGCGCACGCTCTGTGTCAAATCCGGGCAATACAAATTCCGCATTTTTCCGATGGATTGCTTTTTGATCTTTCTTCCCAAAATCCTTAGGCAGCCTACGTTCTCCAGGCTTTATCCATTTGACCAATGCTCTGAATAATAGATCCGGATCAATGGGTTTGGTGACATAGTCATCCATCCCCACTTTTGCAGTTCTCTCTTTTGCACCGGTCATGGCATCCGCTGTCATGGCAATGATTGGGATATCCTTGAATCGTTCATCTTCACGGATCTTTTCTGTGGCTGTATATCCATCCATGACCGGCATCTGCAGATCCATGAGAATGATGTCGAACAAATTGTCCGGGCTTGATTCGTAAATTTTATCCAAAGCAATCTGACCATTATCGGCAATCGTTACAAAAAATTCTTCTTCCTGTAAAAGCTCAGTTGCCAGCTGCTGGTTGATTTCATTATCTTCCACCAGCAGAATACGGGCACCCCGGATGTTGTCAAAGCCCAGGGGTCTAAAACCCGTATCCTTTTTTCTTTCAGATCTATAGGAAACGACCTGCCCAAAAACAGCCATTATGGAATCAAGAAGCAGAGACGGGGTGACCGGCTTTTCAAGAAAGCCGTCCAGATGCTCGCCATCAGCTTGGTTCATTGCCTGCTCCTGCCCGAATCCGGTCGTAAGAATGATTTTAGGAACCGGTTGCAACGCCGCCATTTTCCAGATTTCCCGGCTGGTCTCAATACCGTCCATCCCGGGCATTTGCCAATCCATAAATATGATATCAAAGGAATTGTGCTCAATACTTGCGGTTTTATTTAGAATATCAAGTGCTTCCGATCCAGATGCATAAGTTCTGGTCTCAAAACCAAACTCTTCAAGATACGTTTTCATGACCTGCCTGAAGGTTTCATTATCGTCGACAACCATAATCTTTATTGCCCTGAGGGATTCAGGCATAATCCGTTTTTTAGGCACAGCTCCTTTATGACGCCCGAATTCTGCGGTAAAAAAGAATGTGCTGCCGGCACCCTGCTCACTTTCAATCCAAATTTTTCCACCCATCATTTCAGTCAGTTTTTTGCTGATGGTCAGCCCCAACCCGGTGCCACCGAACCTGCGGGTCGTTGATGCATCCGCCTGTTGAAAAGATTGGAATAATTTTTCTTGCTGTTCTTTGGATAAACCAATGCCGGTATCGCGTATGGAAAATCGGATCAGAGTGCGATCATCTTTGATCTCAAGGGGTTGGACACCCACAACAATTTCTCCTGTTTCAGTAAATTTGACGGCATTATTGGTGAGATTAAGCAGAACCTGTCCGAGCCGGAGCGGATCACCCTTGAGGTTGATCGGTGTATCCAGATGGATGTCAAATATCAGCTCCAGCCCTTTTTCCTGGGCTTTGCCGGAAACGACATTGGAAAGCGTGGACATGACCTGGTCCAATTTAAAATCAATGATCTCCATATCCAGCTTGTTGGCTTCAATTTTGGAAAAATCCAGAATATCATCAATAATACCCAGCAGTGATTTGGCTGAGCTGTCGATTTTACTGATATAATATTGTTGTTTGGGGGTAAGGTCGGTTTTAAGTGCCAAATAGTTCATGCCGATGATCGCGTTCATGGGGGTCCGGATCTCGTGGCTCATGTTGGCCAGAAAGTCGCTCTTGGACTGGGCGGCCACTTCAGCGGCTTCCTTTGCATTTTTAAGATCTTCTTCAGCCTGCTTTCGCTTTGAGATATCTTCACGAACCGCCACGTAGTTTGAGATTTTTCCGTGTGCGTCTTTGACCGGCGCGATGGCCGCGGCCTCCCAATAAAGCTCGCCATTTTTTTTGCGGTTGCATATTTCCCCGGTCCAGACATGACCGGCTTCGATGGTGGACCATATTTTTTTGTAGAAATCCAGGGAATGTATGCCAGACCTTAAAATACTTGTACTCTGACCAATCACCTCTTCAGCCGAGTATCCCGTTATTTCAGTGAATCTGGGATTCACATATTCGATAGATCCGTCTGTGTCGGTGACGATGACCGACGCAGGGCTCGCCTCAATGGCACGGGAAAGCTTTCGCATTTCAGCTTCAGTCCGATACCGCTCGGATACATCCCTGAAACTCCAGACCCGTCCGATAATGCGTTCGCCGATCTGCTGGGGCCGTGAATACCGCTCCAGAATCCGACCGTCACACAAGGCCAAAGTGGAGAAATCCTCTTGCTCAGGGTTGTTGTAAAGATGTCGAACATGGGTCAAAAAAGTTTTTGGGTCTTCCAGGTTTGATAGAACAGCATCCAGCAATTTTTTGTCATCTCCGGCCTCCAACATCTCCCGGTCAAGATGCCAGATGTCCAGAAACCGTGTGTTGAAGGTGGTGACACATTGATTAAGGTCCACCACCAGAATACCGTCGGTGGTTGATTCAATCGTGGCATTCAATCGGGACGTTTTTTCTTCAATACTGTGGGACATGGCATTAAACGCTGAAGCCAGAGAGCCCACCTCATCTCTGAAAGAAAGGGGGATGTGATGGGAATAGTCGCCTTCTTTGATGCGACGCGCACCGGACTCCAGAGCGGCAAGGGGAAAAATGATACGCCGTCTCAACCAGAAAAAGACATATATGGAAAATCCGATGGTGGCGATAATCAAGATTGTAATGCCGATAATAATGGCCTGGTTCCACCGGCTCATCTGATTTTCCTCAAGGGCCATCCGCCATTTGAGCAGGGTGAAAAACTGCTCGATGGGTTTCATGATCCTGGCTTTGGCCTTATGATATTCGCTGCCGTGCAAGATACGCCTTGCCATCTCCAGATCCGGGGCCTTGTGTATCGTAAACTGTCCCCGGCTGTCTTGATACAGTCCTTTGACCGCGTTCATTGCTATATCTTCAAGGTTGATGAGATCATCTGACTCTTTTTTGGCTTCCGTAAGTTTTGATCTTTCTTCCCCAGAAAGTCCAAGTGTCATCATCTTTTGTTCGATGCTGTAAACTTCACCATTCTGGTCCGGTTCCACTTCGCCGGCACTCACATAATCCCAGTAAAAAGGCGTGAAATTTTCCGGGTGAGCCCGACGGCCGTCTCGAATGGCTGTGATGGTTCTAAAATGCTTTTCGTATTTTGGGTTTCCGGTCACGGCATAGGCCCGGGCAAACCGTGTCAGATCGTCCGAAGACTGTTTCAGTTCAAAGGCCAGATTAAGCGCTTGACGGTTGCGCTCATTATTGTAATTCTCATGCTCCTGGGTTCTGGACAAGAGGATGACGAACACGGAACTTGCGGCAATGAACGAGGCAAAAACAAATGAAATCAAAAACATTGAATCACGGATAGAGAGTTGCCTTGGACGCCCTTTCACCAGCCAGGCAATGAAGATGATGAGTACCATCAAAACAAAGACAGCACCAAGGCTTTTCAGTAAAAATTTTGCGATACCAAAGGGGACCGGCTTTGAAAGGTTGAGTATCGCAGACCATGCCGAGACCGGCACCCACTTTTCCAAAAGTGCCTGTCTTTGGTTTTCATCTATTTCCAAGAGCGCCTTGTTGAGAATAGATACAAGCTCAGGCCAGTCCTTGCGAATGGAATAGACCGTTTTTAAAACATGTTCTTCCCGGGTAAAAACATGGGCGATCACGATAGATTGATGATAAAGTTGTCGCAACTGTCCAAACTGGTGGAGGGTAATCAAAGCATAATCAGCTCTGCCCTGCACAACAAATTGGACGGCTTCTTTTTCAGACTCCGCTTCAATGGCCTTAACCGCCCCGATAGAGTCAATGATCTTACCGGTCCACATATTTCCTTTCAGGTGGGCGATTCTTTTCCCCTTAAGATCCGTGTCACTATTAATACCAACCGCTTTTTCTGGAAGGGTTGCTGCCGCGTACTGAACGATGTTATAAGGCTCTGAAAACAAAAAATACTCACGCCGGCTTTCGACGACAGCAGACTCGGCCAGTCCGTCAATCTTTTTGTGTTGAGCCTGTTCAACAATGTCTTTCCATTGTCCGGCTTTTAATTGTATGTTCAAGCCGGTCAGGTCTTTGATCTTTGCCATGAAATCAACATCATACCCTTTCAGGCTTCCGTCATGATTTACATAGACAAGGGGAGCCCAGCTCTCCCCAATTCCAATTTTAATGACAGGATGCTCGGCAATCCAAGTTTGTTCCCCGGGTGTGAGAGAAATCCTCGCCGTTTTTTTGTTCTCGGGAAGCATTCCACTCCAGCGCCGGTGAATGTCATGCTCCTCCTCGACGGTCATGTCGGCAAGGGCTTTGTCAAGGATGGATGCAAACAAAGGCCAGTCTTTACGCACACCGATAGCCAGTACGGAACCCGGCTTTTCCGTCCTACCCTGAATCTGGAGGTTGCTTATGAGTTCCTGCTCCATGATCCAGGCCGCCACAGCCCGGTTGCCTACATAGGCGTCTGCCTCACCCCGGGACACGGCCCCCAACGCCTGTGCCGTATCGAAATAGGTTTTGATCTTAACCGATGGGTATTTATCTTTAAAGTACCTGACATTGTAGAACCCGGCCTCCAGTGCCAGGGTTTTTCCTGCAAGGACATACTCAGACTCAAAGTATGGACCGCCGGCCAGGGCCACAATCACATGGGGGATGCTCAGATACCGGGAGGTGAAATTCAAATATTTCTCACGTTCCGGTTTCGGCGTCACATCCATGAGCGCATCAAGTCTTTTATTCTTCACCGCGTCAAGATTATCTTTAAAAGAACCGGGGATCAGTTTAATGATACCGCCCAGCCGTTTATTGACCATGTGGATATGATCTGCGCCAATGCCCCGGATATATCCAGCGCCATCCACAAAATTCATGGGTGGCCAGGCATTCATAATGCCCATGGAAATTTGTGGATGCGCCTTGAGCCACGCCTGTTCTTCCACAGTGAGTTTGTCATTGAATGTCGAATGTATTTTCTGGGGATCGTCGGTCGATTGGGTGGCTGCATAGGATAGCCACGGGTTCAACAGCAAACAAAGAAGAATAAAACTGATACCCACATAGCTGCGACGGTTCATGATAAACGCTCCGTGTCTGGACATTGGATAACAATGCATGAAAGAAGATATAAGCCCCAGGCCATATCCACATTTCTATAAAATTCGCTTTGAGATCATTAAGACAAATTTATTCGCGTAAGAATCTGAGAAGTAGCACGCTTTTTTTATTCATCATACCATGCAATTTATGCAGGTCCAAACAAAATAGAATATAGCAGAATAGCCCCCTACGATTAAACGCCGGATAAGATACCAACGGTTAGCCTGCTTTTGATCGGCTCATGGTTTGACACAGTACAAACGCGGTGCTACAGTCCGTTTCAACTGCATAGTCAATGGAAGGCTGGGGGCGCCGAAGGCATTCGGCTGAGAGAAAACAGATAACCCCTGTTTTGACCCTTGGAACCTGATCCGGATCATACCGGCGAAGGGAAGCTTTTTTCCCCTTCCCCCTCCCGCCACCACCCATGCGGCAATGGTTAACAAAAAGAGCGGTGGCAACGTATGCTTGAAGTCCTGGGTCTTGCCAAGTCATTTGATTTGCAGGCCGTTTTTAAAAATTTTTCTCTGACCCTGCCCCAGGGGTACTTTACAGTGCTGGTGGGCCCGTCCGGGTGCGGGAAGTCCACCCTGTTTGACTGTTTGACCGGCATAATCCCTGCTGACCAGGGGCGGATGATGTGGCAGGGCAGCACAATTGACCATCTTGGCAGCCTTGCCGCGTATATGCAGCAAAAGGACATGCTGCTGCCCTGGCTGAACCTGGCGGAAAACAGTCTGTTGCCGGTTCAGGCAAAGCCCCGTGCCCAAAGAGACATAAAACAGGCAAAGCAGACACTTGCCCTAATTTTCAGAAAAATAGGGCTGGCCGGATTCGGAAATCACTATCCCTACCAGGTATCCGGCGGCATGCGCCAGAGATGCGCTTTGGCCCGAACTCTGATGTTTGACCGGGATCTGGTGCTGCTGGACGAACCCCTGTCCGCCCTGGACGCCATCACCCGCCGGGAACTGCAAACGTTGCTGCTCATGCTGCAAAAGGAGTTCGGCAAGACCGTTCTCATGATCACCCATGACATTGAAGAGGCCCTGGCCCTGGCCGATGAGATCGTCCTTTTAAGTTCGCCCCCCATGACCATTCTGGAACGATTCCGCCCCAAAGCCGACAAACCCAGGGATTTCAGTCAGCCGGAGTTTATGAACACCAAGACCCGGATCATCTCCCGGCTGCTCACGGAAAAGGAGAGAATTCAGCCATGAAATGGTCGGATACGATTATCCCGGCAGTCATCACCCTTGGCCTATTGATTTTATGGGAAGTGCTTGTACGGGTCATGCACGTCCCGGCATACATCCTGCCCCCGCCGTCAGCCATCGGTCTTTGTGCGGTCACAAAAGCCGCATTGATCTGGCCCCATGCCCTGGCCACAGGCCTGGAAATCATACTGGGCATTGTGCTCGCCCTGGTGACATCCATTCCTTTGGCCATATTCATGTTTGCCCGGCCTGGTCTTGAAAAAGGGCTCTCCCCGTTTCTGGTGGCCTCCCAGGCAGTGCCGGTGTTTGCCCTGGCCCCGCTGCTTGTGATCTGGCTGGGATACGGCATCTGGTCCAAGGTCTTCATGGCCTGGGTCATCATCTTTTTCCCCATTACCGTAAGCCTGTTGTCCGGCCTTAAAAGCTGCGACCCTGACTTTCGAATGCTATTTACCCTGATGGGGGCAGGGTTCTGGATGAAGCTGCGCCTGCTCTACTGGCCCTGGGCGCTGCCCCAGTTTTTTTCAGGCCTCAAGGTGGGCGTTACCGTGGCTACCATCGGCGCGGTCATCGGGGAATGGGTGGGCGCCCAGAAAGGCCTTGGGTATCTGATGATCCAGTCCAATGCCCGGTTGAACACGGACCTGGTCTTTGCCTGTATTCTCTGGCTTTCGGCTATGGGGCTCGGCCTGTGGGCATTGGTCGGTTTTCTGGAAAAACGAATGGTGACATGGAAGAATATTTAAATTCTTAAGAAGAGAGGATAAATTATGAAACGTTATGTTATTCTGCCACTGATGATCTTTTTTATGCTTTGCAGCACGGCCACTGCCGAAAAACTGACACTCATGCTCGACTGGTTTCCCAACGTGGACCATTTGCCCGTCTACCTGGCCCAGGAATCGGGCTATTTTACAGCCCAGGGACTGGAAGTTGAAATCGTTGTCCCGTCAGAGACCTCGGATGCCCTGAAACTTGCCGCAGCAGGCAAAGTGGATCTGGCCGTATCCTACCAACCCCAGACCATCATGGCGGCGGATGCAGGCCTCAAGGTGAAAGCCGTGGCCCCCCTTGTGGTCAAACCCCTGACCACCTTGATGTTTCTGGATGAATCCATAAAGACACCGGCGGATCTGACCGGTAAAAAAATCGGTTACACCGTGCCTGGATTGATGGACATGCTGCTCAAGGGGTTTGCCGACATTAACGGCATCACGGACTATACGCCTGTGAATGTGGGATTCACCATCCTGCCCGCCCTGGCCTCAAAACAGGTTGCCGCCGTCATGGGACCCTTTAAAACCTATGAAACCGTCACCATGGCCCAGCAAGGCGTTACCGCCCATTTTTTTGAACTGGAAAAATACGGTATCCCGGAGTACGAAGAGCTGATTTTCGCGGCGGGTGACTCCACCCTGGCGACAAAAAAAGAGGCAGTGCATGGATTTGTCCTGGCGGTCCACAAGGCCCTGGCCGACATAAAAAAGAACCCTGAAGCCGCCCTGGCCCTCTACCTTAAGGCTCTGCCCGAGGTGGATAAAGAGACAGAAACCAAAGCCTTTGCCCTGACAGCACAATATTTTGCAGCCCCGGGTCAGCTCAGCAATCCAGGCAAATGGCAGCAGTTTATTGATTTTGCCCTGAAATACGGATTGATCAAAAACCAAATCAATCCCCAAACACTGATTTACAACTGGAACAATTAAACCTATGAAAACATACTATCGTGCATTAACCATCGCAGGGTCCGACAGCGGCGGCGGGGCCGGCATCCAGGCAGACTTGAAAACCTTCAGTGCCCTTGGGGTATTCGGCATGTCTGCCATCACGGCACTCACGGCCCAGAACACCCACTCGGTCACGGGTATCTTCCCTGTTCCCCCCGAATTTATCGGCGAACAAATTGATGCGGTGATGTCGGATATCGGCACCAACGCCGTGAAAATCGGCATGCTGCACTCGCCCGAAGTCATTGAAGTGGTGGCAAGCAAGCTTGAACAATGGCAATGCCCCAATGTGGTGCTGGACCCGGTGATGATCTCCAAGTCCGGAGACAATCTGCTCCAGGATGATGCCGTGGAGGCACTGACAACGCTTTTGCTTCCCCTGGCCACGGTGATTACCCCTAATCTGCCCGAGGCATCGGTACTTCTGGGCAAAACCATCGACACCCCGGATAAAATGGAAGACGCTGCCATGGCCCTGGCAGACCTTGGCGAAGTCAATGTACTGGTCAAGGGCGGTCATCTGACCTCGGGACCGGGCATTGATCTGCTCTATGAATCGGCATCCCAACAGGCAACCACCTTCACAGCAGACCGTGTGGACACAAAAAACAGCCATGGAACAGGGTGCACCCTGTCATCGGCCATTGCCGCAGGTCTTGCCCGGGGACTGGATCTAAAAACAGCCGTGGCCGAGGCCAAACATTATATCACCGAGGCATTAAAGGCCGGGGCCGACATTAAAACCGGTTCGGGACATGGGCCCGTCCACCATTTTCATGGGATGTGGAAAAAAAACGCATAGCTTTGCCGTGCCCGGATTGTCCGGGCACACCAGTCAAGTTCCGGCCAAATTTTTAGAAACTTGAAAACAACAAATGCTACATGTTGCCAAGTTTCTTATTCACCGCCTCGTGGAATGCCGGAGACCCTTCATATCCCAGGGATGAGGCGGTCTTTAAATGGGACGCTGCCAAGGGAAACTGTCCAAGGGCATAATGGGCAAGGGCCTTATTATAATGGCAGAGTGCGAAGTCCGGCTTAAGGGTTAATGCCCGGTCATACGCTTCCAAGGCCTGGTCATACTGCTTTTTAAGATAATAGGTGTAGCCCAGGGAATTAAAAAGAGAGTCTCGCTTCCCGTCAACGGCAATCCCCTGTTTGAATATGTCGATGGCTTCGTCCGGCTTGCCGTCCCGGGAAAGGCTTATCCCCAGCATTTCATATGCCGGGGCCAGACCCGCGTTCAACGCGATGGTTTTTCTAAGGTTCTCAATGGCCCGTACATGGTCTTTGCCCATGAACTGCCGGGCCAGATAATAATATCCCGTATAATCATCGGGAAACAGCCTCACTATCTCCTCCATGGTCTCAATTGCCTGGTCGGGCCGGCCGGTTTGGTTAAAACAGGCGGCTAAATATGTGAACCAGTCAATATCTTTCGGGTCAATATTTTTCGGGTCATTATTTTTCTGGACAATGGCAATGGCTTTTTGCAGGTAAGAAATGGCTTTGGGGTACGCTTTCATCTGGGAATAACAGATCCCCGACAATCCCAGGGCCTTTGCATTGTCCGGTTTTTTTTCCAGCACCCGGGAGAAGGCATCAAGGGCGAATTGATACCAGCCGCTTTTATAATGGGCCACCCCTATATTAAACATATACAGATCATTGTCGGGGTTCAGGTGATATGCCTGCTGCCATGCATTTATAGCCTGATCAAAACGTTCAACCGCAAAGTAACCGTCTGCCATCAGGCTATACACTTCGCAAGTATTCGGTGCCTCATCCTCTGCGCGCAGGTAATATTTTTCAGCGGCATCGGGTTTACCCGCCTTCAAAAGGTCATTGCCCTGCTCGCAAAGTGACTGGGCGCACCGCTTAAACACACGGTCCTTTTTAAACTGCGCAAGACGGGATTGGCACACCGGACAAAGGTCATCGGACTTGGCATCGTGCTCCTGAAGGGAATGGGGATACGCCCTGGCGCAAAACGGTGTATTGCACCTTGGAATTCCCAGCATGAAATTGGCGGTGGACAGTGCCTGTTTCAAAAGCCGTTTAACCAGACGCGGCCGGTTGTCCCCTTCATTATTATGTGCGGCCAAAAATCCATCATAGGAGATAACGCCATAGGCCCACTCTGCGCTTCCGTAAAGGAAATTGCATGTGGGACAATACAGCCCTCTGGAAGTCACCCCCATGTATCCTTTAATCTTATTATTTTCCCCAAAGGGAACAGCCCTTCTCAAGCGCTCAATCAAATTTCCTGCCAGATACTGCGGCATATTTTCCCGAAGCTGCAACCCTTCATAATATGCCTCCCGGTATTTTATCCCGGTATCCCCCAGCAAGGAGAAGTATTTCCATATATAACGGCTTTGCCCCTCCGAAGCGGCCAACTCCTCATCTGTGATACCAAGCTCGTCAAGTATGGCCTGGTGCTGGGTTTGGGAAAGGGACTTGCGAATCTGTTCGCAAACGTTTTTCAAATACGGTTCCGATCCCATACGGTCCCAGGGTCCGGGATCAATATTCCGGTCCGAAAGTGTGATGTTAAGTCCCAGTTTTTCCTGTAACAACACACGCAGTTCATCAAGAATCGTCATGTTCACATCGCCCATGGGCACCATGACAATCTCAATATCCGTATGGGCAAAAGCGGGTTCCGGCAGCTGGGGCAGCTGGAAATTATGATCTTTTAAAAACTGTCCGGCCTGGGTGATGAGTGTTTCATCTTCTGAGAAATTATAGACCTGCAGGGCCTTTTGCCGTGCTTTTGTCTCATCTCCGTTTTTTACAAGAAGGGTTGCCAGTTTAAACTGGGTGGACAAATCCGTGGCATCCGCCTCAAGGATTTTTTCAAGGATGGGGATAAGACTCTCGTCTGAACCGGAGGCCTCATATTTTTTTGCAAGCATCTGCAATTTTTCAATGTTTTTTCGTATTGTAATCGTATCCCCGGCCGCCAGTAAATTCCCCACCTCCTTTTCAAGGGCTGCGTTATCAGTGGGTTCACCGCCTTCTTCCGCGGGTCCGCCGGATACCGGCTGCGAGCTGTTAAAAACGGGAGCATTGACCTGGAAACCGGTGATATACCATTGTTCATTGTCCATAATGCAGGAAATATGGATCACGGCTGCCCCGTTCGCATACTCGGCTTCAACCTTGTAGGTACCGGTGATTGTTTCACCGCTGTCCAAGGTTCGGGTGATCGCGGCCTGGCCCGTGATATCGTTGATCTGATGAAGGGCGCCCAGCTTTTTATAAAGAAAAAAAACCTGATTCACGGTTTGAAGCTTGAACGCGTCCCGGACGCCGGGATAAACCGATGCCATAAGCACACCCGGCTGCCAATCGGTTGAAATCCGGGTAACTTCGCTCTCAACGAAATTTTTAGCATCCTTGTCCAGTTGATCCAGATCAGATTTGCATGAAAACAAAGAAAGAACAGTCAATAAAGATAAACACAACTTTAAGACCCCATGAGAAGAACAAACGTGCGCCATTTCAACCTCCCCTGTAAAAGTTCGTCAAAACGTACAAACATAAACAGCAGCGGTCAAGTCGAATTTTAATCAGGGCGAAATATGCGTTTTAGGAAAGGGTGTGAATCTTCATCTCACATTTACTGCAGTCAAAGGTCACCTGAAAACGGTGTTTACCATGGGTTAAGAACAACGGCCCGGCAGAAGGCCGGGGGCCATTGCCTCTGTTCTCCTTGGTGTTTGCCGGGCACCACCCAAGGGTTCGGCAGATGCAGTGTTTTGTGGTCATGACGGGGGTACCCGGTCCCGGCGGTGCGCTTTCAAAGGCCGGGGCAATGGACGTTACCCCCCGTTTTTCATAAAATTGAACCACCAAATGATTGGCTGCATTGGCCCGAAAATCAAGATCGGTTCTGTAAAACGGCACCGGTGTCGGCCTGGGTTCAGCCATTGGCCGCTGATAGGTCCTTAACCGATTCTGCTCCAGACGTGCCACCAGATCCCGGCGCAACCGGTTCAGATCTGCGGCGGGCAGAAACACAGGTTGGGAAAGAATGTCCAGACGGTTGAGTTCAAAACTGCTATTTCCCAATTTACCCAGCTGCCGTTCAATGGCCGCCCTGGCGGTATCGGGATTGCGGGCGGGCTCCCCCGGCACACTCAGCAGGACCCGGGCCTGAATGTTGTCCTCATCCACGCAAGAGAGTTCGAATCCGTCGGGGTGGTCACGAAACGTCATATCCAGATAAATCTTTCTTTGGGCCGTCGTGCCTGACATCAGACGAGTAAATCCCTGGTCATGGTTCCGAAATACCAGGGTGCCTTTGGGCAGATCCTTTTTATGAATCTGTGTTTTTCCGGACGCATACACACGACCATTTTCATCCACCCGGTTGACATAAAACCCTTTGAGCCGGCCCGGGGCGTTGGGAAAACAGATCCCGTCACCGGCCCGCAGATCATGCTTTCCGTCCAGTTCCAGTGCCTGGTTTTTAATCTGTTTCACCTGCCCGAGGGGTTCCCCCACAGATTTTGGCGTATCAAAGGCATCAATGGCGAAGGTTGTCTTATCGGGATCGTCGGAAAGAAAATAATCGGTGAAACCCCGGTTAAAGGTTTTGCAGGGTTCGGGGGTAAAAAAAAACGTTGTCCGCCCCGAAGAGGCTTTAGCATAGGAGGAATCGGTGTTCAGCAGGGCATCAAGCCGCTGCCGGTAAAACCCCGTGATATTTTTCACGTAATCCAAGCTTTTAAGCCGCCCCTCGATCTTAAACGAGGTGATTCCTGCCCGGACCAGATCCTTCAGGAAATCTGCGCGATTCATATCCTTTAAAGAGAGCAGGTGCCTGTTTTCACAAAGTAACCGGCCATCTTTGTCTTCAAGTTTCCAGGCAAGCCGGCAGGGCTGACCGCAGGCACCGCGGTTTGCGCTTCTGCCGCCAATGGCCGCACTCATGTAACACTGCCCGGAATAACAGACGCACAATGCCCCGTGGACAAAGGCCTCAAGGTCCACACGCGTGGCGTTTCGAATCTGGTTAATGGCCGACAAAGAGAGTTCCCGGGCAAGGATCACACGGGAGAAGCCCGACTGTTCAAGGAATTTTACCTTTTCGGGCGTCCGGTTATCGGTCTGGGTGCTGGCAAACAGAGGGATGGGCGGCAGGTCCATCTCCAACAGCCCCATATCCTGGATGATCAGGGCGTCCACCCCGGCCTCGTATAGCTGTTCGATCAAATCCCTTGCCGGTTCAAGCTCATCATCAAAAAGCAGGGTGTTAAACGCAACATACACCCTGGCGAAATAGCGGTGAGCATACTGGCACAAGGCCTCGATATCCCTGACGCTGTTACCGGCGGCAGCCCTGGCACCGAACCGTTCGGGACCGATATACACGGCGTCGGCCCCGTGATCAACAGCGGCTTTGCCGAATTCCATATTTTTCGCCGGTGCTAAAAGTTCCAGGCAGGACATGATCTCTCCTCAAAGTGTTTTTCCAAATGGTTCAAAAACCATTTAATACCATGGCTGTCAATCTTTTCCTGTTAAAATGCGCTAAAACACAAAAAAACTACCCCATTTTAATAAAAACAATTGACGACCCCTGTAAAAAAACAGCACAATCGATTATAAAGAGGAATGAAAGGAAAAAAATCATGCCCCAAACAGTTTTAATCGTAGACGATGATGCCAAGCTCATAGCACTTTTAACCGAATATTTCGGGGAAAACGAATTTATTTCCCATGCCGTCATGTTAGGTGGAGATGCCCTTGATGCCATACGGGATAATCACCCGGATATTGTTATTCTGGATATTATGCTGCCGGACACCAATGGCCTTGAGGTACTAAAGCAGATCCGGGCCAAACATGCAACACCGGTCATCATGCTGACGGCCAAGGGCGATGATACGGACCGGATTGTGGGCCTTGAGCTGGGGGCGGACGATTATCTGCCCAAACCCTTTAATCCCAGGGAACTTCTTGCCAGAATCCGGGCCATTCTCCGGCGCCAGGACAGGACGGCCCCCGAGGCCGATACCGTCATTATCCGGGCCGGGGATCTGGAATTGAACCGATCCACACGGACCCTGATGGCGGCCGGCGAAAACGTGCCTTTATCCACCACGGAATTCAATGTGTTAGAAGTGCTGATGAAACATCCGAACACCGTACTCAGCCGGGAGCAGATCACCAACATGGCCCAGGGCCGAAGCTTCATGGCTGATGACCGCAGTGTGGATATTCATGTCTCCAAGCTAAGGGGAAAAATCGAAAAAAACCCCTCTTCCCCGGTGCGGATAAAAACAATATGGGGCACAGGATACATGTTCATCAATCCCGATTCATAAGAAAAATCCCGTACCATGCAAATCAAGCGCCTTTACCTGAAAATTCTTTTCGCTTTTCTGGGCATCCTGCTGATCACCATCCTGCTGACCATTGGTTTGTTCATGATGACGTCAGGACGTTGCTATAAATCAGACCTGGATCATAAAGCGCTTGCCAAGCTCAATGTATTCAAGGTCATGGTGCAAAAGGAGGTGGACCGGTACAAGGATCTGCCGGCGGAAAAAAATCCGGACCTCATCCAGCTTTTAGAGCGTTGCACATCATTTTTTGACGTCAAAGTCTGGATCACCGAACCCGATGGGCATATTATCTTTCAGAGTTTTGAAGGTCCCATGGATTTTCTGCCCTATGAGCCCCACCAGCAAACGAACCAAGACAGCGGAATCACACTGTATCATTACCTGCTTAAATGGAACAAATACTATGCAGTCATCCCCATCAACGATAAAAGCCGGGGCTTGTACCTGCACCTGTTTATGGACACTGCAAAAAACAGCCGAAACGAAGGACTGTTTTTACTAGGGCTCATCATCATAGGTGTTACCGCCACCGTGATGCTGTTTCCTGCGATTTCATACATCACCCGCCGTATAAACCGGCTGAATCAGTCGGCCCTCGAATTTGCCGGCGGGAATCTGTCCGTGCGAACGGATATCAAAGGTGATGATGAGATTGCCAAACTTGGGGATACATTTAATCGGATGGCAGATCGCTTGGAACTGCTGGTCCGCAATTCCAAAGAGCTGACGGCCAATGTATCCCATGAGCTGCGCTCTCCCCTGGCACGTCTGAGGGTTTCCAAGGAACTAATCTTAGACAAGCTTGAACAGAAGGGGGCTTCGGATGATGCGATCATACGACTGTTGAACAACATGGATTCGGATATCGGGGATCTTGATACCCTGATCGCAGAAGCACTGGCCCTGTCCAAAATTGATTACCAGGAATCGACCCTGGAACCTGAAACGTTCAGGTTTTCCGAATATATCAGGTCAATGATGGAGGCATACTATCCGCTTTTGGACAGAAACGAACTGACACTGGATCTTGACATCCGGGACTTTGGCAAAGCCCGCCAGGATAAATCAGTGGTGAAATCGGTTTTTTCCAATCTCATGGACAATGCCATCAAATATTCTCCGCCCGGCAATACCATCCGTGTATCCGCCGGAACGGTCTCACCCAAGGGGCTTGAATTTTCAATCACCAATACCTGCGGCCCGATGAGTAAAGCGGATCTAGACCGTCTGTTCAATCCGTTTTTTCGAATTCCCGGGCAAAAAGCATCGGGCACAGGACTTGGGCTGGCCATTGCAAAAAAACAGATCTCGCGCTGCAAGGGCGACATCAGGGCAGACCACAACGGCCGAGAAATTTGCCTGACCGTTTCCATTCCTTAACAGTCAAATATCTCAAATGAAATAAGGCCCAATAATGGACTATTGGGCCTTATTTAACATTGCTGCTATAGACTGCTACAGAATAATATTTAAGATTCGCCGAAGGGGTTCTGCCGCACCCCAGAGCAACTGATCTCCCACGGAAAATGCCGTTAGAAAATTGTCACCGATATTCATTTTCCGGATTCTGCCCACGGGAACGTTCAAGGTGCCGGTGACGGCGGCGGGTGTCAGATCCTTTATGGAAGCTTCCTTATTATTGGGGATCACCCGGACCCAGTCATTATTGGCAGCCAGGGCGGCATAGATCTCGTCTAAAGGAACATCCTTTTTCAATTTGATGGTAAACGCCTGGGAATGGCAGCGCATGGCACCGATACGGATACACTGGCCGTCAATGGGAATGGGATTGTCCGAGCGGCCCAGAATTTTATTGGTTTCCACAAAGCCTTTCCACTCCTCCCGGGTCTGGCCGTTCTCCATGGCCCGGTCAATCCAGGGAATCAGGCTTGCTGCCAGGGGAGCGCCCCAGGTTTCAACAGGATAAACATCAGAGCGCAAGGTGTCGGTAACTTTTCTATCAAGATCAAGAATTGCGGACGCCGGATCATCCAGAATCGAAGCGGCCTGGTCGCCAAGGGTTCTCATCTGTGCCACAAGTTCTCTCATATTTTTGGCACCGGCACCCGAAGCGGCCTGGTAGGTCATGGAGGAGAGCCATTCTACCCAGTCATTTTCAAAAAGCCCGCCCAGGGCCATCAGCATCAACGATACCGTGCAGTTGCCGCCGATAAAATTCTTAATTCCCTTGGATATCGCCGTTTCAATCACCGGCATGTTGACCGGGTCCAGAACAATAATGCTCTGGTCATCCATCCTCAAGGTAGATGCGGCATCAATCCAATATCCCTGCCAGCCGCGCTCGGCCAGTTGAGGCCGCACGGTTTCGGTGTAGGCCCCACCCTGGCAGGTCACCACGATATCCATTTCCATGAGTGTATCAACGTCAAAGGCGTCAATGAGTTCCGAAGCGCCCTGCCCCACATCCGGCGCCGTCTGTCCGGCCTGGGACGTGGTGAAAAAAACCGGCGTGAATTTTTGAAAATCATTCTGTGCAGACATTCTTTCCATGAGCACAGATCCCACCATGCCCCGCCAGCCGACCATTCCGACTTTTTTCATACCCATAATCCTTTCAGCTACTCAGCTACAACTATGTAATTTAAAATTTGAGAGTTACTGCATAGCTCCTTTTTTAACAAAAAGCCAGAGTCAGATGAAAAAACCTGCGAAATCAAGAGGTATTTTAATGTCGAAAATATGAAAAAAATCACCCAAGCCCTTGCGTAAAAAACAATTTCATATCATGCGATTCAGGGCAGCAAAACTTTGTTTCGGTTTTTATTTACCTTTTGGAATTATATGATATAATCTTAATTTGAATCTTAAAAGTGCTCCATTTTTAAGTCTAACTTCATTTTTAAGGCAAGGCCATGGTCAAAGAAAATCAAGAAAGACTATTTCTCGCCCAAAGTCCGTCCCCGGGAACGGCCCGAATTTCATTCTGTGGGGATGTCATCATGTTCAAGCTCACGGTATCCCCTGACGAACCAGGCCGCGCCTTTGTCAGAACCAACCTGGGGAATGCAAATACGATCCGCCGGGAAATTATTCGCCGGGTGGAAAAAAACGAAATCAAACTGGGTGAAGCCTGGCATGACCTGCCCATGCAAAAAGAGGACGACGGCAATTTTGCCATCCACCTGCCCCTGTACCAGACCGGCGCGTTCCAGGCCAAATGTTTTTTTATTCCCCAAGACAGTGATGTGCCGGTCTGGCCCGACGGGGAGAACACCAAAATTAGTGTTGAACCGGCCGGAACCTGCTGCGCCAATATCATATATAACGCCTTTGTTCGGCAATTCGGCCCCACTAAAGATGCAACGTTCCAGCCCCCGAATCTGGATTCCGTGCTCATGAAACTGGATGACCAGGGATTTACGGTTATCCCGAAATCAGGGAAATTCAGGGAGTTAAAGGAACAGTTAAACTTTATTTTTTCCAGAATGGGTTGCCGGGTACTTCACCTGTTGCCCATCCATCCCACCCCCACCACCTATGCCCGGATGGGCCGATTCGGCAGCCCCTATGCCGCCCTTGACTTTTCCGATGTGGACCCGGCCCTGGCCCAGTTTGACCCGGCCGCCACCCCCCTTGAACAATTCATGGAGCTGGTGGATGCCGTGCATGATCACGACGGCTACCTGATTCTTGACATTGCCATCAACCACACCGGATGGGCCGCCCGACTGCATGAGTCCCATCCCGAATGGCTGGACAGGGAGGATGACGGCAAAATCAGAACCCCCGGGGCCTGGGGGGTTGTCTGGGCGGACCTGACCAAGCTGGATTACCGGCACACAGATCTGTGGCAGTACATGGCGGATATTTTTATGCGCTGGTGCCGACGGGGCGTCGACGGATTCAGGTGCGATGCCGGGTACATGATCCCCGAAGCCGCCTGGGAGTATATTATCGCCAAGGTGAGACGCCAGTATCCGAACACTGTTTTTTTCCTTGAAGGACTGGGCGGTCCGCCGGATGCGACCCGGGACCTGCTCCAGCGCGCCAATTTTAACTGGGCCTATTCAGAACTGTTCCAGGAATATACCCTGGAGCAAATATCCCGGTACCTGCCCCATGCCATCGACCTGTCAAATACCTGCGGGCACTTAATCCATTTTGCCGAGACCCATGACAATGACCGCCTGGCCAAGGTATCCCAAACCTACGCAAAAATGAGAACCGGTCTTTGCGCGCTGTTCAGCGTCTGTGGGGGATTTGGTTTTGCCAATGGCGTGGAGTGGTTTGCCACGGAAAAAATAAATGTCCATAACGCCCCGGGCCTAAACTGGGGTAGTTCCGAGAACCAGGTGGATTATATTACCCGGCTTCATCTTCTTCTGCGGGAACACCCGGCATTTTTCAGCGGCGCACAATTGAACCTCATCCACGATCAAGAGAGCCAGGCACCGGCGCTGCTGCGATTCAATGCCTATCATAATTCCCGGGTGCTGGTGCTGATCAATCTGGACTGCGACAGTCAAGCCATGGCAGTATGGCCGGCAGGAGCCGAGGGCGGCGTTGCCTTTCCCTGGACCGATCTGATTTCAGGCAGCACGGTTCCGGCCGAAACCAGAAAAGGCAAAAACCGAATTCTCTTAAAGCCGGGCCAGGTGCTGGCCCTAAGCCCCCAAAAAGAGGATTTAAAGCGGTTAGATGCCCAGCCGGCAGGTCACCTGTTCATGCCTGACAGGGTGTTGATGCAAAAACGGCGGGCCCTGGCCCTTGAAGTGATTGCAGCGGTGAAAGGCCACATGGATCTGGCAGATCTGGATGTGGACCGGGCCGCCATGGATCTGGCCGGCGATCCCGAAACCTTTATCCGGGAACTCTACGTTGACAAGGGCCCCTGCCGAACGATCCTGTTTGATGCCCACAAAGACATCAACCGTCGGGTCATGGTTCCCCCGGGTTTTTTCCTGCTGGTCCGGTGCAAGAAGCATTTCAGGGTCCAGCTTGATGAGGCAGGGCCCGACCAAAAGTGCCTGGGATTTCACGAAAGCCTTCCCGCAGAAGGCCAGGACACTTACATGGCCGTTTTCATGCCCCTTGAAATAAAAGACGCGCACAAAGACTGCCTGCTCAAGCTGCGCATATCCGGCCCCGAAGGCACCAAAAAAATCAACGGAAATGTCCGGTATCTTCCCCCCTTTGATACGCTTAACCTGCGGCTTTCCTTTACCCGCAAAGAGATCACGGCGGATACCTCCATCAAACAGCTGTCCACCACAAGCCTGGGTGCAATGATGCGCTCAGGGGCAAGCTTCAGCCACCTGGAGAGCCGTTACGATGCGCTGCTGGCGGCCAATCTGAATCCTGGGCTGCCCGAAAACCGCTGGATGCTTTTGTCCCGGTTCAGAATCTGGGGTGTATTTCAGGGGTATTCCAGGGAACTTGGTCCCGACTGCCTGGATGCCTTCTGGGCCTCCCATGACCAGGGCGGGAAATGGCGGTTCAGAGTACCTTCATCCGAAGGGCGGTATTATGTTATTGACCTGTTTTTACAGATGGACCCGAAAACCAACCGGGTGACCCTGACCCTGCACCGGGAACCCGCACCGGCCGATAGCCCCCGGCGACTTCAACCCCACCGCGACGTCACCCTGGTCATCCGGCCGGACATTGAAGACCGAAGTTTCCATGACACGGTGAAGGCCTTTAGCGGACCGGAGCAGCAATGGCCGTTTCGGGTTTCGGCATTTGAAAACGGATTTTTCTTTCAATCCCAAACGGGACATATACTCCGGCTGTCAAGCAGTCAGGACGCATTTTCCGTCAAACCGGAATGGAGCTACATGGTCCACAGAAGTGTTGAAGCCACCCGGGGACTGGATGCCGACTCTGATCTGTTCAGTCCGGGCTATTTCAGTATCAATGTGAAGGGTGGAGAGACGGTAAGCCTGGAAGCCTGCGTCATGAACAAAGAGACAATGCCCGAACCTGCCAGCGGCCAAACAATCCCCCTGCCCGGTCCTTTTCAATCAACCGTCCCCTTCTCTAAAGCGATCCAGGACAGCCTCGACGCATTCATCGTGGACCGGGGGGACGAAAAAAGTGTGGTGGCAGGATACCCTTGGTTCCTGGACTGGGGAAGGGACAGCCTGATCTTCTGTCGCGCCTTGATCGAGCTTGGCCGAACCCGGGATGCCGTTGCCATACTCTCCCTCTTTGGTAAATTTGAGAAGAACGGCACCCTGCCCAATATGATATGCGGACAAGACGCAAGGAACATTGAGACCTCGGATGCGCCGCTTTGGTTTTTTGCCTGCTGCCGGCAGCTGGCGCAAACCCTGGGCACACCAGAGGTGCTCACCCAACCCATCGGGCAGCGCACCATGATCCAGGTGCTCAAGGAGATGGCCTCATCCATGATCAACGGCACCCCCACCGGTGTCAAGGCCGATCCGGAATCCATGCTGCTGTACAGCCCGGCCCATTTCACCTGGATGGATACCAATTTCCCGGCAGGGACCCCCCGCCAGGGATATCCCATTGAAATCCAGGCGTTGTGGTGCCATGCCCTTGATTTTTTATCCCAGGTGGATAATCCGGAAGCCCAAGCGACATGGCAAAGGCATGCCGACGCGGTCAAACGCAACATTGTTGATCTCTTCTGGCGGGAAGAGGACGGATTTTTCAGTGACTGCCTGCACTGCAGGGAACCGGTAGACCCAGGACATGCCGTTCCTGATGATGCCCTGAGGCCCAATCAGCTGCTGCTGATCACTTTAGGGGTTATCGACGATCCCAAAATCATGGCCCGGGTGGTGGAAACCTGCCGGGAACTTCTGGTGCCGGGCGGTATCAGGAGCCTTGCAGACCGGCCCTTGACCGTTCCGTTGTTCATTGAGCGGGACGGCCGGCATCTGGTCAATCCCCATGCGCCCTATGCCGGATATTACCAGGGGGATGAGGATACCCAACGCAAACCGGCCTACCACAACGGCACGGCCTGGACCTGGCAGTTCCCGGTATTCTGCGAAGCCTGGGCCACAGCCTTTGGCCTTCCGGGTATCCCGGCGGCCCTGGCATGGCTGGGCAGTGCGCTGCCGTTGATGCGCACGGGTGCGGCAGGATTTATACCCGAAATTCTTGACGGAAATTTTCCGCACACCCCAAGAGGGTGCGATGCACAGGCATGGGGCTGCAGTGAAGTTGCCAGGGTCGCCCATAAATTGACCCGGATTCAACAAACATAACGCCTGAACACAAAGGTCGCTCATCTTTAGTTTGCATATGGGCATTGAGTGATTAATTATATGGTGTCGGCTTTTTTTACATAACGCCAACGTTTATACCCATGGATGTCAGTTATTTTTACATGGTGTCAGAAAGCCGGAAGAATCATCCGGTTTTAAGTATAAATTAGAAGGTAAATATAGCTATAAATCCTTTTTTTACCGTGATCATAAAAAATTCCGGAGATTATCCGAATGCGTTTACAATACGACCGGTTAAAAAGCCGGCAACTTGCTGTTGTTTTAAACACTATCGAAAAACTAATTATTTTCGGCATAGAAAATGCTGTATAATCCAAAATTAATTGTTTACGACCCGTCAGCCCATTATGGACAGCGCTGGCAGCGCTCGGACAACCAGGACGACATGGGAGGTGGATATGCCTAATAGACCAAGAATCCTTATAGTAACCCCGGAAGTCACATATCTACCCGAGGGTATCAGCCCTGGTGCCGATGATTATTCCGCCAAGGCCGGCGGTCTGGCAGATGTGTCCGCTGCGCTGATCTCCGCATTATATGATCTCAACTGCGATGTTCATGTGGCCATCCCCGACTACAGGTCCATATATCATGGCGAGAATGAACCCAGGCATCACCGGAAGGTGGAAAAAATACGCCAACGCCTGCGTGAGGAACGGATTCATTTTGCCACGGACCGGGTATTTCTTTACAAAGACGGCGTCTATTCGGGCTATTCGGACAAGGACCTCAAGGTCTCCCTGGCGTTCCAGCGTGAGGTGATCAACCACATCATCCCCCGGGTCAAGCCGGACATCATCCACTGCAACGACTGGATGACCGGACTGATTCCGGCCATGGCCAGGCGATACGAAATTCCGTGCCTGTTTACCATTCACAATATTCATACCATGACCTCCACCATGGCCGAAATTGAAGACCGGGGAATTGATGCAGCAGCCTTCTGGCAGTGGCTCTACTTTAAATATCCTCCCTTTAACTACGAGGAGAGCCGGGATACCAACCGGGTGGATTTTCTGGTGTCCGGGGTGTTTTCCGCCCATTATGTAAACACGGTCAGTCCAACCTTTTTGCGTGAAATTGTTGAAAACCGCCACGCGTTTGTGGAACCTGACCTCAGGCAAGAGTTGACCCACAAATGGAATGCCGGATGCGCCACAGGCATTTTAAATGCGCCTGAGCCCGAATTTAATCCAGCCGTGGATGATATGGTCCAGTTCAATTACGGGCCCAAGAACCACCGATTCAAGAAAAAAGAAAACAAAATTTTTCTGCAAAAATCAGTGGGTCTTGAAATTAATCCCGATGCGCCTCTGTTTTTCTGGCCCTCCCGCCTGGATCCTGTGCAGAAAGGATGCAAACTTTTATTGGAAACCATGTATGATATTATCTCCCGTTACTGGGAGACAGGTATTCAAATTGTATCTGTGGCAGACGGGGCATGCCAGAAACACTTCCATGATATTGTTAATTTCCATAGCCTGCACCGGCGAATCAGTATATGGGGGTTCAACGAGAACCTGTCCCACCAAGCCTTTGCGGCCAGTGACTTTATCCTCATGCCCTCATCGTTTGAGCCGTGCGGCCTGCCCCAGATGATCGGCGGAATTTACGGCAGCCTGCCCATTGTATTTGACACAGGCGGCCTGCATGACACGGTCAAACAACTGGATGTAACACATTCAACGGGCAATGGATTTATTTTCAATGTCCACGATGCAGGCGGCCTGAACTGGGCCGTGGACCGCGCCATGGAATTTTTCCTTCTGGACCCGGATGAAAAAGAACGTCAGATCCGGAGAATTATGACTGAATCGGTACTTGAATTCAACCACAGCCGCTGCGCTGAAAGCTATATTGAACTCTATGAAAAAATGCTCCAAAGACCCTTTGTGGTCTGATCCGTCATGGACAAATGATCCGTACCTGTCACCGTTTAAGCCCGTTATCCAATCGCGGTTTGAAAAGGCCCTGGCAAAAACAAAACAGCTGAAAAACAACAGCGACTGGACAACAATTGCCGACTACCACGACAGGTTTGGTCTGCACAAGGATAAAAAAGGCTGGGTATTCAGAGAATGGGCACCCAATGCAACGGCCATGTTTATCCTCACACCGGCCAACGGCTGGGAAAAAAACTCAGACTGGCAAGTAAAAGGGCCGGACCCCGACAGTATATTTGAAGCCAGGTTTCCCGAAAATTTTTTCTGCCATGAGCAGATTTACCGGCTCAAGGTGGTATGGGACGGCGGGGAAGGAGACCGGATCCCCACAGCCGCCACCCGGGTTATCCAGGACAGTGCCACCTATATATTCAATGCCCAGGTATGGGCACCGGACAAGGCTTTCCAGTGGCAGGCGGAATCACCCGACCTCTCCAAAGAGCCCCTATTGATCTATGAGGCCCATGCGGGAATGGCATTGGAGGAAGGCCGGGTGGGCACCTGGCGGGAATTTGCCGACCACATTCTGCCCAAGGTCATTGATGCCGGATACAACACACTGCAAATGATGGCGATTCAGGAACATCCCTATTACGGATCTTTCGGGTACCATGTCTCTTCATTTTTTGCACCCTCCTCCCGGTTCGGCACCCCGGATGATTTTAAATATCTTGTGGACAAGGCACACCAGGCCGGCATCCGTGTACTCATGGATATCGTACACTCCCACAGCGTAAAAAATGAGGTGGAGGGGCTGTCGCGGTTTGACGGTTCCAGATACCAGTTTTTCCACGACCAGGGCAGAGGAGATCACACCCTCTGGGATTCCCGGTGTTTTGACTATGGCAAACACCAGGTTCTGATTTTTCTGCTCTCCAACCTGAGATATTTTCTGGAACAATTTAAAGTGGATGGATTTCGGTTTGACGGGATCACCTCCATGCTGTTTACCGATCACGGATTGGGACGGGCCTTTACGGGATACCAGGATTATTTTGGCGATGATGCGGATGAAGATGCCTTAAGTTATCTTTATGCCGCCAATGATCTGGTGCATGAAATCCATCCCGGGGCGTTAACCATCGCAGAAGACGTAAGCGGGTATCCCGGGCTTGCGGCACCAGCGGAATTATGCGGCACAGGCTTTGATTTCAGATTTGCCATGGGGGTGCCGGATTACTGGATCAAGCTGCTCAAGGAGGTCCGGGACGAGAACTGGCATATGGCCGGTTTGTGGTACGAACTGACCCGACACAGGGACGAGGAGCGAACCATCAGCTACGTGGAGTGCCATGACCAGGCATTGGTGGGAGACAAAACCATCATGATGCGGCTGATGGACGGCAAAATCTATGATTCCATGGAAAAATCCAACACAAGCATCACCACACACAGGGGCGTATCCCTTCATAAGATGATCCGCCTGATCACCCTGGCCTGTGCCCACAAAGGGTATCTTAATTTCATGGGCAATGAGTTCGGGCATCCGGAATGGATTGATTTTCCGTCTCCTGCCAACGGCTATTCCTACCACCATGCCCGGCGCCTGTGGTCCCTGAAATATGACAAGAATCTCTATTTCCCGGATCTGTATGCCTTTGACAAACAGATGATCGCCCTGGCAAAACAAACCCAATTATTCACCTGGGACCATCCCCAGATTTTACACATCCACGAAGACGACAAAATTCTGGCGTTTGAACGATCCGGCCTTCTCTTTGTATTTAACTTTCACCCGGAACGTTCTTTTAGTGACTACCTGATTCATGCCCCGGCAGGAAAATATAAAATGTGCCTGGACACTGATGAATCCCGTTTCGGCGGCTTGGGTCGCCTGAATCCGGGCCAGGAACATTTTAGCAGATTCCTAGGCCAGGTCTCTGAGAATCGTCATGCCCTGAGCCTTTATCTGCCAAGTCGCTGCGCACTGGTATTATGGCGGGTTTAATATTAACACTACCCTGGAAAAGAGCGAATCCCCCAAATATCATCCGCATATTCCTGAATAGACCGGTCGCTGGAAAAAAAACCGGTGCGGGCAATATTCTTCAAGGACATGGAGAGCCATTTGGTTCGGTCTTTAAAATCATTCCCGATTTTTGACTGGGTTTCAACATAGGTCTTGAAATCGGCCAGGTGAAGATAATGTTCCCGGTTGCCCATAAGCTGACTGTAAATCGGTTTGAAAATACCCGGTTCGTCGGGACAAAACCGGCTTGAGTAAATGGCCTTGAGGACCCGTTTCAGGTCCGGATCTTCATCGCAAAAGGTTTTGGGCTCGTAATTGGGACGAAGCGCCTCCACTTCGTCCACGGTGAGACCGAAAATATAAATATTTTCTTTGCCCACCTGTTCTGCGATCTCGATATTGGCCCCGTCCAACGTACCGATGGTCAATGCGCCGTTCATGGCAAATTTCATGTTTCCGGTCCCCGACGCCTCCATTCCGGCGGTGGAGATCTGCTCGCTGACATCCGCAGCAGGAATAATCTTTTCGGCCAGGGTAACCCGGTAATCGGGAAGAAAAACAACCTTGATCATGTCATGGATGTCCGGGTCCTTATTAATCACATTGGCAACCGAATGAATCAATTTGATGATCAGTTTGGCAAAATGGTACCCCGGTGCAGCCTTGCCGGAAAAAATAAAGGTCCGGGGATGCCCGATATCCTTGCCGTCCTCCTTGATGGACAGGTACAGATGGATGATATGAACGACATTTAACAACTGCCGTTTGTATTCATGGATCCGCTTGGCATGGATATCAAAAATGGAATGGGGGTCCACGGTCAAAAACAATTTCTTGCGAATTAACGCTGCCAGGGCCTCTTTGTTGGCCAGCTTGATCTCACCCAGACGATCCAGGAATCCCGGATCATTTATAAAGGTTTCCAGCTCCCAAATCCGCGACAAATCCCCCACCCATCGGCGGCCGATGGCTTCGGTGATAAATGCTGCAAGACCGGGGTTGCAGGCTGCGATCCAACGCCTGGGCGACACCCCGTTGGTCTTGTTGTTGAATCTTTCGGGCCACAGCTTATAAAATTCGGGCACAAGCTGTGTTTTGACCAAATCGGAATGCACCCGTGCCACCCCGTTTATCGAATGGCTGCCGATGATGGCAAGGTTGGCCATGCGCACCTGCTTGACCGCCCCTTCCTGGATAAGTGACATCTTTGCAATGGTTTCAGTTGTGGCGTCGTGATCTCCCACGGTTAAATATTCAAGGAAGCGTTGGTTGATTTCATAAATCAGCTGCATATGCCGGGGGACCACCCGTTCCAGGATACTCACCGGCCAGGTCTCCAAGGCTTCGGGCAGCAGGGTGTGGTTGGTGTATCCAAGGGTTTTTTTAGTGATCTCCCAGGCCGTTTCCCATTGTATGCCCTTTTCATCCACCAGGATACGCATCAGCTCCACCACCGCCAGGGCCGGATGGGTATCATTGAGTTGAATGGCCACTTTATTGGGAAAATCGTCAAAGGAGTCATGGGCCATTTCATACTTGCGGATAATGTCCTTTAAGGAACAAGCCACCAGAAAATACTCCTGGACCAGCCGAAGTTCCTTGCCCGACTCTTTGGAATCAGAAGGGTACAGAATCTTGGAAATAGTCTCGGATTTAATTTTCCGGCCCACCGCCTTGAAATAGTCCCCTTCATTAAAAATATCGATATCAAAATCCTCGGACGCCTCGGCCGTGAACAGCCGCAGATAATTGACAGTGCGTCCTTCAAACCCTGCCACCAGGATATCATGGGGGCGACCGATGAGCAGCGCCCAGTTCGACCATACCGGGTTATACTCCCCGTCCCGGTCCACACTGCCCTCCACCCGGCCGTAAATGGGCACCATATACCGCTCTTCAGTTCTGCGAATCAGCCATGGCGACCTGCGGTTGGGCCAGTAATCCGGCTTTTCCTTTTGGTATCCGTTAACGATCAACTGCTTGAACAGACCGTAGTCATAGTTGATCCCGTATCCGAATCCGGGCATATTCAAACAGGCCAAAGAGTCAAGGAAACACGCGGCCAAACGCCCAAGCCCGCCGTTACCCAACGCCGGATCACGTTCTTTTTCGATCAGAAACTCAAGGTCAATGCCTTTTTTTTCAAGAAACTTTTTACAGCGGTTATAAATGCCGAGATTCAACAAATTATTACTCAAAAGTCGTCCGATAAGAAATTCCAGGGAGAGGTAATGCAGGCGTTTGGCATCATTGTCCTGGTAGCGCTTCTGGGTATCATAACCAATGTCAATAAGGTATTTGCCAACAGCATAGGAAACGGCATTCAACTGGTCATTTTTCGAGGCGTGCTCAAGTTGCTTGCCCAAAATATACTTAATGTAGTTGTTAAAGGAGAGCTCAAATGTTGAAAAATCGAAATAGGACATGCGTTGACTCCATACCGGCCGCCAGGGCCTTTAAATTGGCGAAAAGTTAAATCGTAATCACTGAATTCTCCTCCCCCTGGAAGGGAGACGGCAGATAAATATCCGCGCTGTCATCATTGACCCAGCGGGAATCATCCACCAAGTAACGAAACTGGTAAGACCGATCCAGTTCAAGATCCAGGACCGTGGAAAAATCCCCGCTTTTCAATTTTTTCATGGTCCCGGCACTTTCATCCCAATCGTTAAACTCACCAACCAGATTTACTTTTTCTGCGGTACCGATCACTTTTTTCTGCACCTTAAATCTGACCCGGCACACATCTTTAGTTTTAAGATATTGTTTTTTAAACATGACGTCCTCCGGAAATACGTTGTAAATGATCTTGAAAACATAGAAGCTAAACTAACGGATTTATTTTAATTTTTTAAAATTGCAGTGTCAACATCTTGTTCAAATCTCCAGAGAATCTACTGTAATCAGCCTACAAACGCGTATCCACTGCGAATAATTTTTTTAAACGAGAACGCTCTTAACCTCTATTGTAAGGGACTTGTCTTAAAAAACATATGCTGTTTTGCGTAACAAAAAACGTTACGCTTTTTCCAAAAATCGGATTGTGTTCTGCACATATCCATTCAAGGCCGAACAATGAAAGGCCTTTTAATCATTTTCTCATACAGGCTAATATAGCTTTCAGCGCATCGGCTGTGGTTGAATTCCATGACAGACTCAATCATAATTCTCCGAATCTGAACTTCCTTTTCATCCGGATCAAGGGCAAAAAAATCCATGGCCTGATCCACAGCCCAGTTCAGTCCCTGGGCATCGTATACGGTAAACACAAAACCATTGCCGGTTGAATGTTCCAAATCAAGAGGCCTTACGGTGTCATGGAGGCCACCGGTGTCAAAGACAATGGGTAGGGTACCGTAAATGGTCCCGATGATCTGCGGAAGACCGCAAGGTTCAAACGAGGAGGGCATGAAAACAAAATCACTTCCGGCAAATGCCTGGTGGGAGCGGTATTCATCAAAACTAACAACGCCTATCCGATGCTTTAAATCATGGAATTGAGCAATATCTTTAAAATGCTTATAATATTCTCCGTCGGCCACGGAGACGATCTGTATCCCGGTCTCCCAGTAGCGTGATATGGTATCGTACATGATCTGGGCCAATAGCTGGCATCCTTTTTGGACCGGATCCAGGCGGGAAGGCCAGAAGAACAACGGCGCATCCGGATTTTGTTCAAGGCCAACGATTCTTTGGATAGAGACCTTATTTTTTTGTTTCATCTCACGATGGTTTTTAGGTCCGTAGTTAAACTGAATTAATTCATCTACGGCCGGGTTGAATTCAGGTTCCGGCGCATTCAATATCCCCGCAGCACAGCCGGCTTCCCATTTGTGGGTAAGCTCGGTCTGAAGTGCAGGTTCCACAAAAGGATGACGGTTTTCAACGATCTCTTTTAAAAACGCCGGACTGACCGTATTGACATAATGTGCTGAGAACACGCCCGAGCAAAGGAAATCCACCCGGTTATCTTCCCGGCTTTCCTCATAGCTTTCAGGCGGCCGTTTAAAATAAAGCCATTGCCAGAAGGAGGCGGCGTCAATTCCCCGATCCTCTATCTCGGCCAGGGTGGAAGTCATGGTATGGATATTGTGAATGGAAAACAGACAGGGAATTCCATACTGCCTTGCCATGGCCGGGATCAGGCCTGTCATCCAGTCGTTGCAGTGGATAATGTCCGGTTTTACCCTGGGAATGATATTATTGATCACCTCCCGCTGAAATGCCAGGGACACCTTCAGATTTGCCTTATAACTTGAGGAATATACTTTTTCTTTATAAAGAAACGCCCGGTCCGCGGCAAAATGAATCCGCTCCTCGTCCAGGCTTTGCCTGATTTTTTCCACCTCTCTGTCATGCTTTTCGGTTGAATGATCATGATAGATGGAACGATAATCGGGGATGGCGACATGGACATCGCAGTTTAAATCAAACAAAGCGCTGATCAAGGCGGCTGAAACATCGGCCAATCCACCGGCCTTCGCCGAATAGCCTGCGCATGATCCCATTTCTTCAGGCAGATATGTCACCTCCGGGGTAACAATCAGAATTCTTGGTCTATCAGGCATGTGCGTCTCCCCTTCAATAGTTTGCATATATTCTACTTTTCATTTGCAAACTGCATCTTTTATGCCCTCAAGATACCTGAGATCCTATCCCATTGACACACAAGGCATGGCACGTCATCACACCGTCAAACACGTCTAAATTTTTTTCAAATTTTGCCAAGCATCTTTACAAATTGTAAAAAAATCAGACACCGCCTCTGAAGCGTGAAGAAAAAGAGGCTTCCATCCCCGGGTCAAAAAATAAGCGACTTGATCACGGCCTATCTTTCTATTATATAAGAAGTGCCCGACCCAAAAAGCGTAAATTTATCGTTCTGATACGATATACGGATATCAACTGCTGTTAAGGAGCTACTATATCATGACATTGATAGACGGGAGCCTGGATGAACTTGAAACTCAGATTATACTGGCACTTCAAGAAGATGCCCGTAAATCGTTTAAAAGTATTGCAAAAGAACTGGGTGTTGCGGAAGGCACCGTGAGCAACCGGGTAAACCGCCTGATCCAGCAAGGCATTCTAAAGCTTGAAGCCCGGGTCAACCCCTTTGCCATGACCAATAAAGTGGCGGCCATTCTCGGCATCAACATCAAGCGCAGTCACCATGCCAAGGCTGTTGAAGAAATCATGGCCCTGTCCAACGTCAACGCCATATGGGTGACCACGGGAAAGTACGATATTTTTGTTGAAGTGCTGGCCGATTCAATCAAAGAACTCAATGTGTTTATCTTTGAAAAGGGGCTGAGTAATATTGAGGGCATAGAGGCCACTGAAACCCATATTATGCTTCATTCGGATTCAAAATTTTTCAAAATTGCACCATCCGAGGCATCGGCCTGAACATCAACCCTGTTCGCCATTATTGCCGACTCCCGGCACAGCGTCAGGCTATAGCCGCTCCTGGGTATTTTGAACCTTATCCGGTCGGCATTTCGAATGGTTGCGCACCCATAAAAACTGCTACAGCGAACATTGTTCATCAATTAGGTAAAATTAATATTATTCAATTGCTTTTCAGCAGAAAATATGGCATCTTTCATATCTATAGATTGATAACGACCCTAACTTTTATTGGCAGCTTGAAATAAAAAAGGTTGCCAAAAAACATCAAGCAGAGAAAAAAATGGATCGTGAAATAAAAAAAGAATTTGCCAAAATCGCCATGACAGCCAGTTTAGGTGTTGCAGTCATCACTGCTCCCTTTCTCAAAAGAAACAAAACAATGAAAAATATCCATACCGGTGCCGGGGTAATGCTTACAGGCACGGCTTTATGGCATCATTTTCTCTATCATTCCGAAAAAAAGGCACCTAAAGAACTGGCTGCACCTGACAAGTCGATCGCCTGATAACTCGTGCGTGGCTCCGTCTCTTTAACTGATTATTCACATCCCATTAAGCGTACTGTAGGCCCGACTTCTTCCTTTCGGCCCACAATCAAAATCTTCTGATTATAACGGATTTTGGGGAGGCCATTAATTCGGCTTTCTGGTGCTTCCCTATTTTTCAAGCTTCTTGGCCGGTCACGGATTCAGCTATTGGACAATTCTGGCAGATCTTCCGGCCGCCCCCTATCGCCCGGCAATCGGGCAGCATTGGCAACCGCACCCAGGGTAATCAGATTATGGATCAATGCACCGGCAAAGGGAGAAAGGAGGCCTGAGAACATCAGCACCAGGGTCACACTGTTCAGCCCAATGGCCAGGGCATAGCTTTGCCGTATCACGGAAAGTGCGTGTTGGCCCAATTCCAGACTCTGGGCCACCTTACCAAGCCCTCCCTGCTGGAGCACAATATCGGCGCATTCAAGGGTCAGATCATCTCCGGCATCGCCCACGGCAAAACTTAAATGGGATCGTGAAAATGCCGGGGTGTCGTTGATCCCGTCTCCGACCATGGCAATCACGGCTTCGGGCATTTCTTTTCTCTTCCGGTCAATCCAGTGGGCCTTATCTTCGGGTGACATGCCCCAGTGCACCTCATCAAAAGAGAACTGTTCAATAAAATCAAGGGTGCCCTCCCGGGTATCTCCGGTAAGCAGTACAATCCTGGAAACACCAAGATTCTGCAACCGTGCCATGGTGCCCGGACCCGCATCGGATCTCATTGTATGGGTCAGGTGGATACAGCCCAGAATATGGTTTTCAAGGGCTACAAAAACAAGGGAATCGGACCGGGTACCTTTGCCCCCCGTGCCACGCTGTAATTGGGTATCCGGAGGCTGCAGCCCCTGGGCCGCCATAAATTTTCTTGATCCGGCCAAAAGGGTCTTCACGCCGGTCCCGGTTTCCACCATGGCCTCTACCCCCTGCCCCACAACCATTTTCCTGTTTTTACAGGCCGGAAGTTCAAGGCCGACGGCATGAGCTTTTGAAACCACAGCCCGGCTCAGGGGGTGATTTAAGGGTCCAAGCGCAGCCGCAGCCAGCTTCAAAATTGTCTCTTCCTTGTATCGGCGATCCATATTTTGCACCCAGGCGACCTGGGCTGCATTCCGGGTCAGGGTACCGGTTTTATCCAGCACCAGGGTATTGACCCGGCCCGCTGTTTCCACATGGGTACCGCCCTTGATTAAAACCCCCTGGGCCGCGGCCTTGCCCATGGCAACAGATACAGCCGTGGATGAAGAAAGACGCAGGGCGCAGGGACAGGTCACCATCATGGTGGCAATGGCCAGAAATAGGGAGCCGGTCATAAAAAAGGCAACCCCTGCGAGGGTCAAAGAGATCGGCACCATGTACTGAGAAATTTTCAGACTGGTACGGCCCGCCGCGCCCAAATCGGTTCGGGCAGACTCAATGAGCCGGATAATGCCGGCCATCCGGGTCTGGTCCCCGGTTTTTTCAACGATGACCCAGGCAGACCCGTCTTCCACCAATGTCCCGGCCAAAACAGCCTGATCCTTTTTTTTGACGACAGGCATGCCCTCCCCTGTCATGGCGGACTCGTTAATCAACACCGTGCCCTGGATCACCCGGCCATCAACGGGCACGGTATTGCCATGCCCCAGGACAATGGTGTCTCCGGGGATCAATGTATCTGCATCCACACGGACTTCCACACCATCCACAAGCTTCCAGGCATGGGTTTGACGACCCATGAGCATGTCCTTGACGGCGTTTCGCGTATGTTCTCGAATTCGCGATTCCATCCATCCCGACAGGTTGTACAGCCAGGCAACGACCAAGGCAGTCACGATATTTCCCGTGAAAAGAGAGACATAAAGCAGGCCGGTGGAGATAAATCCCATGTCCACCCGGCCGGTCTTTTTTAAATTCTCAATGGCTTGGCGCTGAATTGGTATGGCGAGCCACACCGTTAAAAGGGCGGGCAGGCTAACCAGTCTGGCCCACAGGGTGCCCGGCGCCGGAACAGGCGCAAAAACCCGTTTAAGCATGAGCCAACCGATATACAGTCCGGAAAGTAAAAGTGTGGGACCGGATACGTGGGAGAAATTGCAGATATCATTTGAGCGGAGCAAGGCTTTAGCCGTACCTGTCTTGCCCGGTGACATTTCAGCCAATATTTTTTCGTCAAGGATGGACTTGAAAGATTGAATACCGCCCAAAATTTCTTGAAGATCCGGAGGACCCTGGGGATGAACCAGGATAATGGAACCCGATGCCGGACGGACGACCACAAGGTCAAACCGTGCCAACGACTCAAGGTGTTCTTTGACATAAGCACAACAGGCAGGCCTGAGCCTGAGACCTGGAAACTGAATACGGGTCCTGAACGGTGCCGCCTGCCTGAGTTTATATTTCATGCTCTGTTTATCACCGCGAAAAACAAGGACAGCCCTGAAAATTAGAGCGCAAAGCACTCAACCTGATCTTTTTTAAATGAAGGCCAAAATCGATTAATAAAAATCAAATTCATTTTCCGTAAACTTCCCTGCTTTCCGCGTTTTTTTAGGTTGTTATTTTTTACCCGCAGCTTCGGCTTCCACCTCTGCTTTGGCGTCTTCAAATTTTTCCTTGAATTCCTCAACACCTGCGGACGCTGCAGCCATGCCTTTGGAAACGGTTTTTACCACGGCTTTCTGCACGGTTTCACTGGTCACTAAAAGCGCCACGCCTGCACCGAGGATTGCGCCCGTCCAGAAGGTGGATGAACCGACATTAAGGCCTAAAAAGGTGGAGGGAGCAGGCGGGGCGGCAGCATTCTGGGGCACGGCTGTAGCGACCGGAGAGGCTTCATTCTGCTGGGCCGGGGCCTGGTAGTACATCTGCTGGGTATTTGGATCAACATAATAGCTCATAGTAAGTATTTCCTTTAAGATAAAACTTTATTAAGCATATAACTGACACCTGTGGCAGCTGCGAGGGTGACGGCTAAACCGGCCACGCCGCCGTTGGTCAGGGTGGCGGATGCTGCGGTTGCACATGCCGCTGCCGTGCCGCCCATGGCCCCCTTGGTCAGGCTGTCTCCGGCGGCCTGGGTCATGGTCATCTCACCGTCGGACACCTTAACCAGATTGGCGCCCATGACGCCCGTGGAAACAACAATAAATCCGAAAAGTCCGGCACTGACGGTTTTTGACACAGTGGGTGACGGTGTTGCAGATTTTACCGGGTAGGTCTGCACCGGAACAACCTGGACCGTGCTGTATTGGTGCAGGGGGGTAGTTGTACTTGTTTGTGTTTGGGTGTCTGTGGAAGCGTTTTCCATAATTTGAATTCCTTTTTATGTTTATCTATTTTTTTGTTTTCGGATCAACGTCAGGGCCGGAAGCTGCCGAGGTTGCGGTTTCTGCTGCACCGGCGCCATTTTGCCCAAAAAGGCTGCCAAATGTTTTGCCCATGGCCCCGCGTACGGGTCCCCTGGTCAATAGAACGGCTGCGGCAGCCCCCACAACAGCGCCTTTCCAAAACTGGTCGTCCTGGGATGTTTCGGTCCACAGGGTTTTCACCACATCCGCCACCGAGGCATCGCCTTCGGCAAAATCCTCAACCGATTTGATGATCTGGGCGTAATCAGGCTGACGGGGGGCGGGCGGCGGCTCAGGCGGGGCCAGGGTCGTATAATAGACATATTGACCGTTCTGTGGCATCGGCTGCACAGGTTGCCCCTGGGGTATGGCATAGTACAGTTGCCCCGTGGCCTGGTCCATGATTACATTGGCATTGGGCTGAAACTGGGCCTGCTGTCCGGCTGCCTGGGCTGACTGTGAAACGGTCTGCCCTTGACCCGGAATCGCGGTATGGGCTGACGGGTCAACGGACGCAGCCTGGGCGGCATCGGCCTGGGTAGCTGGGTCCGGCACCGCCGAAGCCGTGCCCGCCCCCTGGGTCTGGGCAGACTGCGAAACGGTTCGGCCCTGCTGCTCCGGCATTGCTGTGCGTGTTGATGGCTCAACGGGGGCTGAATGTGCGTCATCTGCAGGGGACGCCTGGGCCTGTTGCTCCCCCAAAGAACGGTCGGACATACCCTGGGGGATGGATTCCGGTGAAACAAAAGCTGTGCCCGGCCCCTGGAATGTCATATTTTCTCCTGTAACGTCTGGCGATGGATGTGCATCCACCGGCGACTGGTGATCATGGGTTTCCATATATTTCTCCTGAAAAGGGATGTGAATCTTGAACGACTATAAGTGTCATATATTGCAAAAAAACATACATCATCCAGTTTTTTTAACTGACCTGAGCAACTGGGATAAATTTCCCCTTGCCTGAAATATCCACGATATCTCTCACCGCCAGAAACAAGAGCCTGGGTGCCTTTAAACCATAGGCTTTAAATGACCATTTATAATCCAGATCAATGGAAAATCCGTGGTCATCCCGGACAATACTAAAATCGACGGGCAATTGACGGCGCTGCCCCATAAATTCCAGAACAGCCAGGGCATTTATCTGGTAGCGGGAATCATCCAGGCGGTTGAACTTTTTTACTTCGCTCAATTCGATACTTGATTCCGGGTATTCCCGGATTTGCATATAATCGGCCATGGCTTTGTTCCGGTCCTTAAACCCGGTGTCAAAAAAAACAGTCTTTGCACTGGCCCTGGCATAGGAAATGGATTTGGCCTCAAAATCTATCCCCATTTGGGCCTCAACGCCCTGGCGGGTCCAGCCTTTAAAGGTATGCAACGGTGCATAAGCCGTAAAACCGACATTATATTCGCCGGTTAATTGATAGTCTTCAACTGCAGAATTCATACGGTTCTTCTTCTTTATCATTTATTGTACTTGCTTTGGTATCCATCTCCTCATCTTGCTGCTTTTTCTCATTGCCGTTGTTATCCAAGACGATATCCCCATTGCTGTCTATTGAGCGACAAGACGGATCCCAGGATAAAAGGCGGCTGGAATTAACTAGGATTCCAGCAGTATGGAAGATATGAATCATACCGGCCATAACCGGGGAGAGCAACCCAAGCATACCTAGTAATGCCCCTCCGAGGTCAGTAGATATAGCAAAATAGTGGTTCTGGTCAATGACTTTTATGGTCTGGCGGCTTAAATTCCTTACTTTTATCAAACCGTATAGATTAGAATCCGCAAGTGCGATGTCCGCTGCCTCCAAAGCCACCTCCGCACCGCCGGCACCGATTGCCACGCCGATATCCGCACGGGCCAAGGCCAGGGCGTCATTCACCCCGTCACCCACCATGACCACTCTGTGGTCTTTTTTCAGCTCCTCTACCCGGGCTGCCTTTTCCTCAGGAAGCAGCGGCGCCCTGCAGTCATCAAAGGGAAAGATATCCATCATGGTCTGAGCGACTTCTTTATTGTCTCCGGTTACCAGATGAATGGCCTTTACACCATCGACCTTCAAATAGTTCAATACGCCTACGGCTTCAGGCCGGATGGGATTGGCAATTCCCATCATGCCCGTGGCACTGCCGTTTTTGGATACAAAGATAACCGTTCGACCAAGAGCCCTTTGCGCGGCAGCTTTTTTATCAAACCAGCGCAGATCCACCTCATTTTCTTCCATGAACTGCCGGTTGCCCACCAGGATGACTTCCTCACAGCCGATGTTGCATGATACCCCCCGACCCGCCTTAAACTCGCACACGGCATGGGGCTGAACGGGCAGATTGCGTTTCTCGGCTTCGGCCAGAATAGCCCGGGCCATGGGATGCTGGTTATGGGATTCGGCTGTGGCAGCCATGGAAAGGATCGCATTTTCGGAAATGGACGGAGTCCTGCCCACAATGGTCATAATCTGGGGCAGATCCTGGGTTAGGGTTCCGGTTTTGTCAAAGCAGAAGACATCGGTCGTACCCACGGTTTCCAAATAAAGACCGCCTTTGATGAGAATGGAATGTTTCGCCGCATTGGCCAGGGCGGCGGTGACAGCCGAGGAGGCGGCAAGCACCGTAGCGCATGGGCATGACATAACCAGCATGACGGTCAAGGCACGAAGGGGATCAAGGGTAACGGCAAAGGTAATCGCCGTGGCAACCAGCCCTATTTTCATCAATCTTGACGCCAGTTCATCCGCTTTTTGCTCGGCCGGGGCTTTATTGGCCAAGGAATCTTCTACCATGCGCATGATGCCCGCAAGGTATGTGTCCTGGCCGGTTTTTACGGTGCGGATAAACAAGGTTCCCTGGGAAATAATGGTCCCGGCATAGACCTTGTCTCCGATATTCTTGAACACTGCTTCCGAACGGCCGTTAATAGTCGCTTCGTCAACCAGGGCGTCCCCGTCAAGAATGATGCCGTCCACCGGGATTTTCTCGCCGGTATGGGCTGCAACCACATCATCGGGGCGGATGTCCGCCACAGCCGTTTCAACCTCCATGCCGTCCCGCATCACATATGCCATGGCCGGAGCAACCTCCAGAATATTGCGTATGGCTTTTCTGGAGCGCTGGGCGACATAATCTTCGGTCAGTTCAGCCACATTGTAAATCCACAGGATCTGAACAGCCGAAAAGGCCTCGCCCATCAGGATCGTGGCCAAAGACCCTGCAGCCAGAAATGGCTTTACCGTAACTTTTTTCTTTTCTGCAGTGTCCCGGACGGCTTCCTTGAGCAAAGGGACAGTACCTGCAATGGCGGCTATACCCAGAAAACTTAAAGGGCTCTGGGCCAGAGCAAGGCCAAAAATCCATCTGCGAACCAAGGCAAACACCATGACGGACGAAAGCCACGTCACCCGCCTGACCTTGACTTTAAAGGAGTTTTCATCAGGGGTCGCACACAGACAATTCGTACACGCCAGGCCATCAAGATCGGACGGCGTGTCATCAGGAAATATTTCAGGATCAGATACCTGGGCCAGGACAGCCTGAACGAGTCCGGAAAGATTCGTTTTTTGGGGATCGAACAAAATAATGACCGATCCGCTTTGGGCCCGGGCATCTGCCCGGGTGACACCGATCTGGCTGGCCATAAATTTCTGCATCCAATTGGCCTTTTGTGTATCTTGGCGGCAGGAGTCAACCTGAATACGCATCCTGCCGGGGATAAATTGCCGTATCCGGATGCCTTTTTTTCTCAAGCCGCTCCGGGTGAGCCCCTGGGAAGTGCCGTTTATTTTTCCATTCATAATTTTCTTCGCCTAAGTTAATTAATTGAAAAATGTCAACCTAACACAATTCATTAGCCTATTCAAACTTTTAATGACATCCAAATTAATTTTATTTCATGAATTTTATATTGTTTAATTTTAAAAATACTTTTTAGCACATAAAATTTATTATTGACTATAAAATTAGTTTAAACTAATATCTTCTCTTAATTAGTTTTTACTTAATAATATTCAATTAATTTCAGGAGGATATATGTTAGCATTTATACCCATAGCCTGCGGATTGGCAACGGCTTTAACCTGTGCTTTGGCCGTAGAGACCGGAAAAGGGACACAAAAAACCATTAAGCGAAGGAAACGAAGAAACGCCCGGAAAAACAAATCTTGAAATAAAAAAGGACATAAAGAGACAAAACATTGAAAAAAGTATACAGGTGCCGGGGTGTGCTTGCAGGCACTACCCTGTGGCACTGTTTGTGGTCTATGCCTAAATAAAATCTAAAAAAGACATCCGGCATTTTTAGTTTCCCGTCAGGCCATTGAAATTTTCCATCCAAGACCAATAGACTTATTAAAATTTACTAGTTTTAAAAGACAGCCACTCTCCACAAACAAAGCAAATAAACTTCTATTTTTTTCCTATACTTTAATGCACACACGATAGCAATCGCAAACTTTTTTTATTTTACACCCCAAGTTAGTCTTTTTTAAAATGACCAATAAAATTAAATAGTTGACAATCATGATCACCAAGTCTATATTAAAATCTGTTGGAGAGCATATTTCTATATTCGATCCCAACAATTAACAACAATTGACAATATTAAGGAGAGCATTATGTTCTATCTGCCATTGACTGCATCCCCTCTTGGCTGGGTCATTCTTGGTGTGGGCGGATATGCCCTGTACAAAGCAGGCAAGAAAAAAGGACAGGACGAGGTTGCCGCCTCCCAGATTACAGAAGCCCCAGGCACAGAGGACAAAGCAAAAACCACAACAAAAACAACTGCATAAAGGAAAAAAACAAATGGGTATTCCAATGAGTGCGCCGTTAGTTTCAAGCCCCGTAGGATGGATTGTCCTCGGTGCTGCCGGCTATATTACTTATAAAGCAGGAAAAAAAGCCGGCAAAAAGACAGAAGCAGATATTGCCAAACCAAGTTTGTATGACCGGGCGGTCAAAGGGACCATGAAAGCGGCCTATAAAACCCAAAAATGCGTTTCCGAAAGCCTGGGAAAAGCCAAAGACAAATACGGCACCCTCTGGGCGGAGGCCAAAACAGAGGCAAGCGCAACAGCAGAGTAACCGACACCATCATGTCGTTGTCCGGACGATGACTGCACCGGCTTTTTCAGGCGTAAGAAACAGGCGCAGTCCGCCCGGACTTGAAATGGTAACCGGCGTGCTTGCCGGTCCGTGTTCCTGCAGGGAATTGGCCTGGTCAATGGATTCCAGTGTCAGCTTGACACCCACAGTCACGCCATGGGTTTTCAGATGCTTAACACCCCTTGGGCCTCCCATCACTTCGGTAACCTCAAAATCAAAATCTTTTTTGGCAAAATAAAATTGAGTCGCTTCCTTTCCCGGATAATACCCCCATATCCTTGCGGCCTCCCCTTCGGACAGCCGTGTCCGTTCACGCCGGTTGATCAGGACCATATAATCCATATGGGGCAAAGCCCGGACAAAACGGATATTACCGTCCACGGGAATACCTAATTTCGCAAGAGATTTTTCAATAAACGGTCCGCCGGAATGAATCTCCACATGCCCTTCCTGGCCTTTTTTCATCTGGTTCAAAGGGATCTTTTCCCCGGACTCCAGATGGATATACAACTTCATCACCATGCCTGCCGGGATGACCACATCGCCATTTTCTCCGCGCACACGAACTGTATAAAAATTAACGTCTTCGTCCTGCCGGATAATGTGTCCGCCGGTGAACAACCCCATGCGTTGCAACCATTTTTCCAGGACAGGATTGGTGACCTTGAGCAATACAAGTTCAGTATTTACCGGCGCATCAAGCAATGACGAATACATTTTTCCCTCTTTTATTTTATAAACCAGAAGGCACGTAAAAGCACTGAACGGCAGAACGCGAGGCGTTCTGTTTGTACTTTTGGGTGACTCCCAAAGTTGATTAGTAATCCTAATTTCAAATTTATTGCGTCCAGCCCCCCCCGCAACCCATCTATTTACAGATCTCAAACATAGCACCACGAATCACGAAAGTCTCGTCCTTAAAAAACAATCGTACGTCCGTGTCTTTCAGTACATTCAGTGGTTTAAAACCTTAGGACGCCTCGCCCACCTCAGGGCTATCCTGGGCGTTATCAATAAGTTGTTTCTCCCGCATGCCGGCATATCCTATAATTCCCACGGTGGAAAGATTATGAAGGATGGCCGCAGCCACGGGACGCAACCACCCCAGGGTGGCCAGTAATAAAAATGAAGAATTGAAGGCCACGGCAGAAACAAAGGCCTGCTTTATGGTCGACTGGCAGCGCAGGGCAATCAATCGGGCAATGAGCAAGGTATTCAAATCTTCCTTGAGCAGGATCACCTGGGCAGACTCCTTGGCCAGGTCCGCACCCGAGGGCAGACAAATCCCCACATCCGCAGACACCAGGGCCGGGGCATCATTCACCCCGTCTCCGGTAAATCCCAGGATACAGCCTTCATCCTTGAGCCGGGCCACAATTGACGCTTTATCCTCGGGCCGCAGTTCAGCGTACACCTCGTCCACATCCGGCAGGGACGCGGCCAAGGCATTGGCTGTGCGTTCCGTGTCCCCGGTGAGGATTATGATTTTCTTAATACCGGCCGCCTTGAGTCCGGCAAGCACGGCCGATGCCTCGGGCCGAAGCTCATCCCGCAGCCCTAATACACCTTCAAGCTTTCCGTCCCGGGCCACATAAAGCAGACTTTTCCCCTCGTTTTGAAATGCCAGGGCCGCTTTATCGGCCCCTGAACAGTCAATGCCTTCATCGTCCTCTATAAAATGCCGGCTGCCCACCAGAACATTGAGTTCGTCAATATAGGCAGAGACCCCGTGGGCCACGATAAAGTCCACCTGGCTGGTGGGGGACAGTGCCAGCGCTCTGTCCCGGGCAGCGCCCACCACGGCTGACGCCACGGGGTGAGCATAATGCTCTTCGGCCGAGGCGGCCAGCACAAGAAGCTGGTCTTCGTCGAGATCCCGGGCACTGAATATGTCCGTCACCTGAAGTTCACCCCGGGTCAATGTACCGGTTTTGTCAAATATAAGTGTGTCCACCCTAGCCAAGCTGTCCACGGCCTGGGCACCTTTAAGCAGTACACCCTGCAGGGCTGCGGTATGCATGGCCACGCGGACAGCAACAGGGCTGGACAATTTGATCACGCAGGAATAATCCACGGTAAGCACGGCCGCCGCTTTTTCCAGATCCCGGGTCAACGCAAAGAGCCCGACACCCAGACCAAAGGTAAGGGGCACCAATTTATCTGCCAGTTCATCACTTTTCTTCTGGGAATCGGATTCATACCGCAACGAATCTTCCAGAAACTTGGATATCCTTGCCACGGATGTTTCAGCCCCTACATGGAGGGCCTCAAAAATAATGCGGCCTTCTTCAATGACGGAACCTGAAATGACGTCATCCCCGGGTTTGACATGGACGGGCACAGACTCTCCAGTCACAGAACTCTGATTCACGGCAGCCTCTCCGTCCACCACCCGGCCGTCCAGGGGGATCATTTCTCCGGGGCCGCAAACCACCCGATCCCCAATCCTCGCCTCGTCAAAAGGAATCTGGATCTCCTGGCCGTCCTTCTCGATCCAGATTTTATCGGTCTGGGGTTTTAAGAGACTTTTAAGCAGGCCTGTAGTTTTATTTTCACTGACTTTTTCAAAATATTCGCCCAGGGCAAGCAGGGCTACAATGGTGGTGGCCGTAAAATAATCCCGCCGCCACAGGGAAAACGCCACGGCGGCCCCATCCAGCACCTCCACCTTAAGCTTTCGGTGCCAAAGACAGGACAGCCCGTCCATAATTACAGGGGCGGACAGCACCAGGGCGATGGGCGCGGCAAATAGCGCAGGTAAAAAAAAGCAGGCAATGGACAAGGCCCCTTTCACTGACAGGCCTAAGAGCGAAGGAGGAGCTTTTCTGTTGTTCTTTCCTTGAAACACATTCAGGGGCAGGTCCTGTACACACCCCAGTACTGCAGCCCGGATTTCTACCCGGCCGTCATACTGAACAATGACCGAAGAGGCTCTACCGTTCAAGCGAGCGGACTCAACACCCGGAATGGTCTCCAGGGTAGCTTCCAGATAATCGGGGTCCAGTTCCGGGTCCCGCAGAAATCGGCCCTTCAAGCGCATCCGGTTGGGCAGCTCACTGACGATGGTAATCGGAGAGGCGAGGCATGCGGTCATGGGATTCCCGTTTCCCGGACGTCACAGATGGTGTCCGGGCCTTTTTTCATTGCTTTGTCGATCAAATATCCGGCCCCGGCAAGGGCTGCGGCCGTAATGCCGATATCGACCAGGCTTTTTTTATCGGTCAAAGAGAGGATCAGCGACGCGGCAGTCCCTTTAAGCAGGCCATTGACCACGGCACGGGGTTTACTCATGGTGCCGTTTTGCACATCCACCATGTTTGAGCCGATGGTGGCGGCAGAGGCAACGGCGATGGTAACCGCAGCAAATCCCAAGGGGGTATATGCATCCTGGGGGATCGGGATAGGTGCAAACATGGGAGGTCCAGGCACCTGATCCATAGCCCCTAATGCAGGCTCCGCAGGTTGAGTTACTGAATCCTGCACACCTAAAATGGGATCAAAAATATTCATTGTGTTCAACCTTTTTCTTAAATCTTTCAGATGCTAATAAAGAATAACTATTTACCGGACGCGATAATGCCAGACTAACAGATAAAGCACAAGATAATTTTATCAAAATTAAAAATATTGTTACAATCAATAAACTCACATACACGCATTCGCATAACCAATGACAACTATCCAGATATGCCATGGCCAGGAGGATTCTAAACTATGAGCAAATTTGATTTTAGACGCCGCTTAAAGACTATGGGATCAAGAAGTATGGCCTGGAAAACGATTCTTTCATATTTTTGTAATATTGCCATAAAACAAACGCCATGTTAAGAAACAAACTCAAATCTTCCCCAAAAAAACATATTCCATGACAAGACTGATTCAAAAAAAGAGGGCAAAACCATTTGCACCCACAAAGGAGAACAAAAATGAAAGAAACGCTGAAACCCGGTATCCGATATAAACACAAATTCACAGTTCCCGCGTCAAAAACCGTTTCGGCGCTCTACCCCGAAGCTGAAGAGTTTCAAATGATGCCCGAAGTCTTTGCCACGGGATTTTTAGTGGGCCTGCTTGAATGGACATGCATCAAAGCCGTCAATCCCCACATCGACTGGCCCCGGGAACAAACCGTTGGCATACACATTGACGCAAGCCATGAAGCGGCAACGCCGCCGGGGTTAGAGGTTACGGTTGTCGCGGAATTAACAGAGGTTAAAGGGAAAAAACTGGTCTTTCATGTTGAGGCCCATGATGGTGTTGATTTGATTTCAAAGGCTACGCATGTACGATTTGTGGTGAATAAAGAGCAGTTCGATGCAAGATTGTCCCAAAAAACGAAATAGGGTTTGGGCGATCACTCTTTTTCGGTGAATTTTTTTTCGATCATGATTTTCAGAATCGTTCGATCTGTCTCAATCATGCCCTCCCGGGAGAGGGTACCGATGTTCTGCATTGTTTTTTCAGGTGACAGGCCGGTGATACCGTTGGCCCGGACCCGGACCCCCTGCAGGGCAAACAGGGCGGATTGAACTGCGGTGCCGGCGGCTGTGGCAAGTTTCAGGGCACATCCGGGTTTGGCGCCGTCACAGATCACCCCGGCCAGGTCTTCGATGAGGTTGGAGATGGCCCCGGCAATGTGCGCCGTGGTGCCCCCCAACAGATAGGCCACACCGGCGGCTGCCCCGGCGCCCGCTGCCACGGAGCAACCGCATATGGCAGTCAGTCGGCCGGTATATGCCTTGATATAGGCTGTAATCATGTGGCTCAGCCCCAGGGCCTCAACCACGACATCCTCGGTGCAGGTCACATGATCTTTGACCGCCCAGATGGGCAAAACAGCTGTCAACCCATGGTTGCCGCTGCCGGCTGAACTCATGGCCGGCAGGTTGACCCCGGCCATTCTGGCATCCGCTGCGGCGGAGGCCAGCATCCGGGCGGCAAGTACCATGTCCTTGCAGATCAGATTCTGTCGAATCAGCCGTTCAAAGGCTCTGCCGATGCCAAGCCCCGGGCCGTATTTCAATCCGTGATTCGCCAGGCGCATATTTATCTTTACCCCCTCTTTGAGAAACTTGCGATCCTCGTCGTCCAGCTGATCCACAAGGGCCACAAGTTCGTCCAGGGTCAAACCCTTGATCCAACTCTCCACATGTGCCCGATCAGGCTCGTTGTCTTGCCGTACCTTGAACAGCAAGGGATGGGTCTCAAGATCTTTTCCATCCACGGCCAGCCGGACAATCTGGTCATGATAATCCCTGATTTCCGCTTCGGCCTGACGGTCGCCGGCCGTAATGCGCACCCGCACACAGATGCCCTGGACATTGTCAAGCAGATGGACGGGCACAGCAGGCGTTCTACAGAACGCAACCACCTGGTCCAGGACGTGTTCAGGAACGGCGTCCAGCACTTCCAGGCCCCGTGTCGGGTTGCCGCCGAATGCGCCCAGGGCTGCGGCCCTGTCCAGGCCGGACAGATTGTTGGAGCCGGGGATGGTCACGGCCATGCCGTTTTTGTAAATATTGGGGTCTACCCAGGCCTCAATGGTGTTAAAAGGCCTGTCATCAATCAGGGCGGCTGCGGCAGCCGCGGCCAGCGCAACGGCCACGGGCTCGGTACACCCAAGGGCCGGCGCAACCTGGAGCCTTAAAATATCTTTCAATGAAAATACCATGATCCCTCCTTTTTATAAATTGGGGGACACCGCCCTACCCGACGAATCGCGGCACCGGCACGACGTCATACAGCCTTATCAGGACATATTGTCCCAGAACGACCGACTCTGGTCTTCCATGGTTGCGCCCCCGGAATGATCGTCTCTATTTCCCCCGCCGAAATTACCCGGGAAATTACGACCGGACGGCCGTGATCCCATGAGCTTGGCCACACGGTCTTCAATGGGCGGATGTGTGGAAAAAAGATTCATCATCTGACTGCCGGTCAACGGATTCACAATAAACATGTGGGCGGTTGCAGGACTTGCATCAACCTGATTATGGCTGCGGCTGAAGCCCCCCAGCTTTGACAGGGCGGATGCCAGGCCACCGGGGTTCCCGGTAATACTTGCGGCAGTGGCATCGGCCAGGTATTCCCGGGATCTGGACACGGCCATCTGAACGATCATGGCAGCAATGGGTGCCACCATGGAGACCACGAGCACACCAATGAAGCCAAGGCCGCCTTCCTCATCATCCGAACCGCCGAAAAAGGCCGAAAACCTGGCAATGGAAGCAATCCACATGATGGCCCCGGCCAGGGTCGCCACAATGGTGGAAATAAGAATATCGCGGTTTTTCACATGGCCCAGTTCATGGGCCAGCACCCCTTCAAGCTCCTCCTGATTCATCAGGTTCATCAGTCCCTGGGTCACGGCCACCACGGCATGCTCGGGATTCCGGCCCGTGGCAAAGGCATTGGGCGCGGATTCGGGAATCAGATACACCTTTGGCATGGGCAGACCTGCCTGGCGGGCAAGGCGGGCCACGGTATCAAACAACCCCGGGGCCTGGGAGCGATCCAGGGGCTGGGCCCGGTACATTTTTAAAACAATCTTATCCGAATACCAGTAACTTGAAACGTTCATCACCCCTGCAAAAATCAAGGCAATGAACATGCCGGCCCGGCCGCCTAAAAGATAGCCGAGCACCAGGAACAAGCTGGTCATCATGATCAGCAGCATACCGGTCTTTAATTGATTTGCCATATTTTTCCTCCACACTTATTTGGGTCATTTTCATTTACAGCTCAAGTTCGCCAAAGCGTGAAAAGAATATAAATCCCACAGTAAAAAAATCAACTGCGGTGCAGAGGTCATTTACCGGTATAATCCGGAAAATGTTTTTTAATACAGTCCGGGCAGATACCATGACTAAATGTGGCGTGGGAATGTTTGTCAAGATATGTTTCCAGGTGGTTCCAATACCCTTTGTCATCTCGAATTTTCTTGCAGTGCGAACAGATAGGCAATAGTCCTTCCAGGGTTTTTATCTCCTGGATCGCGGTTTTCAATTTTACGATCGTCTCTTCCTTTTCTAATTCAAGTTTCTTTCTTACCGCAATTTCATCATTTAAGACGCTTATGGTGCTATCCAGTTCCTTGAATATTATTTTGTAAGGTTCTCTGATGCCGGTCATGACGATGGCTCTATAAACATAGTAGAATGAAAAAAGTTTAAAATAGTGACCGATGAGATTTGAGACCCCATAGTTGGATATGTAAAAGGTAAATGCCAGCTCAGCAACGATGGTACACACCATCGAAATCAGTATCCAATTATAAATCTCACCTTCAAACAGGTGCCGATTTTTGTGCAGCAGTCCCATGGACACAAGAAGAATGGCACAGATAATATATTCACTGTTCTTTTTGAAGGCGGTCAGGCCGGTTCCCTCTATAAAGCAGACAGGAAAAACCCGCCACACAAAAATACTTGCCACGAGCATGACGGTGATCACCGTATAAATAAAAAACAAAAGTTCGGGATTAAACCGTTTGCTGGTGTTTAAAAAGAAAAAAGCGGTCAAAAGGGTCAACGCTTCCATATACCGGGCACCAATCCACAATTGATTGGCATAAAAGTCATAGTCTGTGAATATCGGCATCCCTTTGTACGAAAGCGTGTGAAGCAAGTCTAAAAACGCGATGAAAAGATATGCAATCCCAATGAACAAGAGATAGGGATTTTTTATATACTTTTGGGAGTTCCAAGTGATCATGAAAAAGGACGCTGCGACAATGATACTGAAAAGTTCCGCCAATGTGTGAAATAGCAGATAATTTACAAAAGTTGTAAAGTAGAGACCGACAAGGAGTACAAAATAAAAAATTTTTTGCCCCATAACCCAACGCTCCTTAACTATTGTATCTGTAATAGTTCAGATTTAATTTGCCACACGCTTTTCTGAAGACCGTTCCTCATCACCTGGACAGGCGCAGCGAAATTTGGAATAACGTCAACACTGGACTGCATTAAATTACACAACATGCAGGCCCTTTTTCAGATCGGGAGGCGTGATCTGTTCCCTGCCCCATTTATTTGCCGAAGATATGCGATTATTTTAACATAACGTGCTTATTTGAGACAATCATCTTTACAAATGAAGCGATTGCTGTGTTTTGTTTTGCACAATTATCAGATATGTGTTCAAAAAAAGATGCCACAAGACAGAATTGTATGATAAATTATCAGTCAAAATTTCAGAGCTAAAAATGGACACGAACAGGGCAATTTTCAGCGAGATCTCTGTTTTATAAACAATCATTCAAACCGAGACTCGACTCCAATCGCGAACCGGGCAAATCGTTTATGTTTAAAAAAAATCCCCCGTTTTGCGACTCCCCGCGAATGTTCTGACAGGCTCATTTTATCAAAGCATCCGGGAACTTTTCCAGGACAGGTCGGCATATTCAAATAATATGAAAACACAGGGGAAATTTTATTTATCGGCAATCATCATCCTGGGTATCCTACTTATCCCGGAATATCAAGCGCCTGAGATTTATCCGGGACCCCGGTACAGCGCCGTAAAAAAAACAGAAGAGAGACATATCCACCACTTTGCCGTTCACCCGCTGTACAATCCGGCCAGGCTTGTTGAGGCCTATCAGCCGATGATCAATTACCTGAACAGACACTTGGACGGCGATCAAATCCTTCTTGAAGCGTCGTGGGATTATGCCGATTATGAGGCTAAATTCAAGGAGCCAAGAATCTCCTTTTTGCTCCCCAATCCATGGCAGACCCTTCAGGGGATAAAAAACGGATTTGAGGTCATTGCCATGGCAGGTGATGCCAGGGACTTTAAAGGCATTTTCATTGTCCGAAAGGACAGCCCGGTCCAAACACCTTTGGATCTTAAAGGTCAAAGCGTGTGTTATCCGGCACCCACCGCCCTTGCCGCCTGCATCATGCCACAGTTTTTTTTGTACCGCTCAGGACTCGATATCAATACCTATATTGAAAATCATTATGTGGGTTCCCAGGAATCTTCCATCATGAATGTATGGCTCAGGCAGCACCCGGCCGGTGCAACGTGGCCGCCATCGTGGCGGGACTTTCAAAAAAATTTTCCTGAAAAAGCTGAACAGCTTAAAGTTATGTGGGAAACCCCGCACCTGGTGAATAACTCTGTTATGGCCAGAAAAAGCCTGCCCCAATCCCTAAAACGTTGGGTCCGGGAACTGCTGGTCAGCCTGTATGAAAACCCTGGGGGCGACGCCATTTTAAGCGCCATGGAAACCCGCCGTTTCCACAACGCCGACAACAAAAGCTATGAAGTGGTAAAATCCTATATAGAAACCTTTGAAAAAAAAGTCCGCAAGGTAAAAACCCAATGAGTTTTTTTCAAACCCGAAAATTTTATCCGAATTCTTTGCGCTGGAAGCTGATTACCGGGGCGGCGATCATCCATGCCGTATTAATGACGCTGTTTATCTGGGATCTGGTGGTTCGCCAGAAAAAGGTGCTGTTTGAACGGCAGCAGGAGCATGCCCATGCACTGTCTCAAACCCTTGCGGTCACCTGCGCCCACTGGCTTGTATCCTATGATATTGCAGGGCTTCAGGAACTGATCAATGCCCAGCGAATCTATCCGGAACTCTCCTTTGCCCTGATCACCGATATCCATAACAAGGTTCTGGCCCACACGGAACCGGACAAAATCGGACAAACGGTTGTGGATATGCCGGAATATGCAAAAAATGCAGACATCTACCTTCTGAACCAGATGGTGGACGTGGCTGTTCCGGTAAATCTTGCCGGCATGCATATCGGCTGGGTCAGAATCGGCATCGGCAACGTGGCTTCAAACGAAAAGCTCAAGGCCATCGCATCGGATGGCGTCTTCTACGCACTCAGCGCTATTTTTATCGGCGCACTCATCTCCTGGCTCATAGGCACCAAACTTTCCAGCAGATTGCACACGATTCAAAAAACCGTCAGGCAAATCAAAGCCGACGGAGAATTTTCCCCCATAGAACTGCCAGGAAATGACGAAGCGGCTCTTGTGGCCCACGAATTCAACCGCATGTTTGAAAAGCTGCAACGCCACCAGCAGGAATTAAAAAGTCTCAATGAAGATCTTGAATTCATTGTTGATGAACGGACACAGGAACTGCAAAAAAGCGTTGACGCCATCAAGCAAAAAAATAGGGAGCTGATGGACACCAAAGAAGAGCTGGAAAGGGCCCGGCAACTGGGGAATCTTGGCGTATGGGAGTTCGATCTTATCAATGACAGGCTGACCTGGTCGGATGAAGTCTACACCATTTTTGAACTGGACAAGGCAACCTTTAAACCATCTTATGATGCCTTTTTGAACATCGTCCATCCGGACGACAGGGATAAAGTCCGAACCACCTATGAAAAATCATTGCGCACCGGAGAAAAATGCCAAATGATCCACAGGATCGTGACCGGGCAAAACCGTATCAAATGGATTGAAGAACATGGCCGCGCCGAATTTGACGATGCGGGCCAACTGACGCTGTCCGTTGGAACGGTTTATGATATTTCAGTGCAGAAGGAGGCCGAGGAAAAGCTTAAAGAAGCCATGGCCGAAACCAAGAAAGCCAACCTGGCAAAATCGGTTTTCCTTTCCAATATGTCCCATGAACTGCGAACGCCCCTGAATGCCATTCTTGGTTATGCCCAGATTTTTGCCGATGATCAAACCCTGAATGAAAAACAGCAGTCCGGCATCAAAACCATACGTGATGCAGGGAATCACCTGCTGATGCTCATCAATGACATTCTTGATCTGTCTAAAATCGAAGCAGGCAAACTTGAACTGTTTACCCAACATGTTGTCCTTAAAAAATTCCTGCAGAGTCTGTGTGATATTATACGCAACCGGTGTGCCCAGAAAAAAATCTTGTTTCGCTACGAACCGGACAAGGATCTGCCTGACATCATCGTGGCGGATGAGGTAAGACTTCGTCAGATCCTGCTCAATCTTCTTTCCAATGCCGCCAAGTTTACCGACAAGGGGTATTGTCTTTTTGCAGTGAAGGCTGAATCCCTTGCTGAAGAAAAGACAAGATTGACGTTTATTGTGGAAGACTCAGGGCCGGGCATCGCCAAAGAATCGCAGAAAGAGGCGTTCGAACCGTTCAAACAATTGGGAGAACGCCTTAAATATGCAGAAGGGACCGGTTTGGGCTTGAGTATCAGTCTGCAACTGGCCACGCTTATGGAGGGAACCCTGTCGCTGATCAGTCCGGTCCATGAGGATAACGTTCCTGAATACGGTTCTGGAAGCCGGTTTGTCTTTACGGCTGTTGTTGAAACCTGTGCCATGCATTCCCATGAAAAATACCTTGAACCCGATGCCGCATACAGCCTTGAAGCGTTTGAGCCGGGGACCAAAACAATTCTGATTGTCGATGACCGGCCAAGCAACCGTGCCGTTCTCAAAGATACGCTCGAGCCCATCGGATTTATAATAAACGAGGCTTCGGACGGAAAAGATGTTCAGGCGGCCTGTGAAAGACAACTGCCGGATCTCATCTTAATGGACCTTGTCATGCCTGGTGTTGACGGCTTCACGGCGATCAGAGAGCTTCAGAAAACGGATCGTTATGCCCACATTCCGGTTGTTGCCGTTACAGCGTCACTTATCAACCAGGCCAGTTTAAAGCAAAGATGTAAAAAAGTGGGGTTTAAAGGTTTTTTGCCCAAGCCCTTTGCAAAACCAGATTTACTTAAAATCCTTGCAGATCTGCTTAACCTGAACCTGTATCAAGGTAATTTAACGGCACCTGTTGAGGAGAAGATTGTCCTCCCTTCGTCTGAAATTATAGATCAGCTACAAAACCACCTGGCAGACGGAAACATTGAAAAAATTGAATCCATGGCAGCGGACATAGCCCAAATGGACTCAGGACAATACAGCGTATTTGCCCGGCACCCGGGTCAACTGGCCGCCGATATTCAGCTTAAAAAAATTGAGCAACTTTTGGATCAATCATCTGAGGATATATGATAAAAACCCAGAATGGATTTGAAAAAAAGGCCATGCAAAAAATAAACGATCGACGGACGATTTATCCACTGTTCATTTTTTTACTATTAATTTTCTGGTCTGTATCTTTACAGGCACAAGTGTGTGCAAAGAAGCCCAATCAATGTCCATGTCTGATGTTGACCCATGAGGAACGGGCATATTTACAAAAAAATCCTGTGCTGACTCTGGGCTACGCACTTGGCTTTGAGCCGTTTCTTATAGAAAATTCATCAAATGAGTATACGGGAATCGTAATTGATATCTACGAACTGATTGCCGAAAGGTTAGGCGTTACCTTACGCCTTGAAGTGGGGGACTGGAAAGCAACGATTCAAAAACTCCATGATGGTGACATTGATGTTATTCCCCTCATGGACGGTCGGACAGCATTGCGCAACGATGCGCTTATCAGTGAAGAAGTTTTTGAAATTCTCACCCAGGTTTACGCCCAAAAAAAAACACATATACCCTTTTCTTCGATGAAGGATTTAGAGCATCGCCGCGTTGCATTCAATCAAAATATCCTTGTTGTTGATCGTTTCCTCGCCCAATATCAGAAGCGTATAGACCTGGTACGAACCCAGACAACCCTGGACGCCCTTACCTTGCTGGAAGATAACCAGGTTGATGCGGTGGTATCCTTTAATACCGGAAACTTTTTTTTGGCAAAGCACTTTTTAACCAACATTGAACCTGTTTTTACAATCAGGGAACTTACTGTCAAATCCGTTTCAGCCAGCCGTCCGGATGCCCCGATTCTCAGAGACATTTTGAACAAAGCCATACATGACCTGAGCACAAATGAAAAACATGCCATCAGCGACAAATGGCTCAGTATAGACCAAAAGCCGGTTCTGACCCGGGAAGAAACGGCCTATCTTCAGAATAATACATTCAACATCTATGTCACGAACTGGGAGCCTTTTTCCATTCTCACCAATTCCACAGACAGCAATCTGCAGGTTCAGGGAGTCAGTATCGATTTCTGGAGGGCCCTGGTACAAAATATGGGCGTTCAATATAATTTTATTAAGGTCGATACCTTTGAAGAAGTATTGAAAAGAATCCAAAATGATCCCAACGGATTGAATCTGTCTACCGGGAAAAGTCCGGACAGAGAGGACTACGGGGTGTTCAGTGAGGTCTATGATTCCTATCCTGTCGCCATTATGACCAACCTGGATGCACACTTTGAAAAATCACTGGAAGACCTCAACGATAAACGAATTGCCGTGGGAAAAAATTTCACGACCCAGAAAATACTTGAAACATATTATCCGAACATCACCCTGGTACCGGTAAAAAATACCCTGGAAGCCCTGGAGCGGGTTGCACGGGACGAAGTATATGCGGCCGCAGACATTCTGCCTGTCCTCAATTTTATTCGACACAAATATGACCACAACCATCTCAAAATCAGCGGCATCAGCAAACAAAATTTTGATATCCGCATGATGGCCAATAAAAACAGCGAAAAGTTAATTCGTATTCTCAACAGGAGAATGTCCTTCCTTGCACCGGAAATCATGACCGGCATCAAGCACAAATGGGAACACGTTATTGTCAAAGAAAAAATTAACTACACGTATGTGGTTGTCCCCGTGGTCCTGACCCTTTTGATACTGCTCTGGTACTACCAGCGCAGCCAGCTGCTGAAAGTGAAAAACAAAGAATTATTACAGAAAAATTTTGAATTGACGGAAACCAAGGCGGAGCTTGAAAAAGCCAGACAATTAGGGAATCTGGGTGTATGGGAGTTTGATCTTATCAATGACCGGCTGAACTGGTCCGATGAAATATACAAAATTTTTGAGCTGGACAAAAAGGCATTTACACCATCGCATGAAGCATTTTTAAAGATCGTTCATCTGGAGGACCGAGATAAAGTCTGCACGACCTATGAGAACTCACTGCGCACCCGAAAAAAATACAAAACGGCACACAGGATTGTAAGCGGGTCAGGCCGGATCAAATGGGTGGAGGCACAGTGCCGTGCTGAATTTGACGACGGCGGAAAACCGTTGCTTACACTGGGAACCATTTACGACATCACGGTGCAAAAAGAGGCCGAGGAAAGGCTGAAAGAGGCCATGGTGGCAATCAAGGCGGCCAATTTGGCTAAGTCCGTTTTCCTGTCCAACATGTCCCATGAACTACGAACGCCGCTGAATGCCATTCTTGGCTATAGTCAAATTTTTGCCGACGATCGAACATTGAATGAAAAACAGCAGTCCGGCATCAAAACAATACACAATGCCGCCGAGCACCTACTGATGATCATCAATGAGATCCTCGATCTATCCAAAATTGAAGCCGGAAAGCTTGATCTTTATCCCCATGAAATTGTTTTAAATAAATTTCTGCAGGGACTTTGCGATATTGCACGGAACCGTTGCACCCAGAATAAAATCTTGTTTCGTTACGAAGCGGACACCCATTTACCTGATATTATCGTGGCCGATGAAATGCGACTTCGTCAGATTCTGCTCAACCTTCTTGCCAATGCAGCCAAGTTTACCAGCAGCGGCTATTGTCTGTTTCGGGTGACGGCAGAATTTCTTCCTGAACAAAAGACAAAGCTGACATTTATGGTGGAAGATTCAGGAGCCGGAATTGCAAAAGATCAGCAAAAAGAAGTCTTTGAACCGTTCAAGCAGTCCGGAGAGCGCCTAAAGTATTCCGAAGGAACCGGCCTGGGCCTGAGTATCAGTTTGCAGTTGGCGTCACTCATGCAAGGCGAACTATCCTTGATCAGTCCGGTTCATAACAATGACGAGGCCGGATATGGGCCGGGAAGCCGGTTTATCTTTACGGCGGTTTTCGACCGGCGTGATTTGACAGTGTCTGAAAAATATTTCGAACCGGATGCGCAGTACCGCCTTGAAAAATTTAAGCCGGGCACAAAAACAATTCTGATTGTAGATGACCAGCCCACAAATCGCGCCGTGCTAAAAGACACCCTGGAACCTCTCGGTTTTTTAGTTACCGAGGCCCCGGACGGAAAAGATGTTTTGACAGCGTGTGAAAAACAACAGCCGGATCTCATATTCATGGATCTTGTTATGCCTGGTGTTGACGGATTTACCGCAATCAAAGGACTACAGAAAACCGATCTATATGCCCGGATTCCGGTTGTGGCCATCACGGCATCGCTGATCAACCAGACTAATTTGCGCGGGAAATGCCAACAAGTCGGTTTCAAAGGTTTTCTGCCCAAGCCCTTTGACAAACCGGATTTACTTAAAATCATTGCAGACCTGCTCAACCTGAAGCTGCATCAAGACAATTTGACGGCAGTCGCTGATGAGAATATTGTGGCCCCACCGGCTGAAATTCTTGGACAGCTCCAAAATCATCTGGCGGACGGCAACATTGACGCCATTGAATTGATGGTCTCCAATATCGCAGAAATGGATTCGGGAATATACCGCGCTTTTGCCGAGCGACTTGGTCAACTCACAGCCGATATTCAGCTCAAGGGGATTGAGCAGCTCATAAACCAATGCCACAAAAAAGAAGGATAATCTTTTATGCAAGACTCCATGATTCTGATTGTTGACGATCAACCCAACAACATCAAGGTGCTGATCTCTTTTCTCAAAAGCCAAAATTTTCAGACCCGCATTGCGGAGTCAGGTGAGCGGGCCATGCAATTGCTCGATCGATTCCTGCCGGACCTTATTCTTCTTGATGTGATGATGCCGGGCATGAATGGCTTTGATACCTGTACAGAAATTAAAGCGGACAAGAAAAAGGCCGATATTCCGGTCATATTCATGACTGCGTTGGACAATATTGAAGATAAAGTACAAGGGTTTAAAGCCGGGGGCGTCGACTACATAACCAAACCCTTTGATCAAACAGAAATGCTTGCCAGGATTAATACCCATATTGAGTTAAGGCAAAAAACCATTGCCCTTGAAACAGCACTTGCCGAGATCAAAACGTTGAGCGGACTGCTGCCAATCTGTGCCAGTTGCAAAAAAATCAGAGATGACAAAGGATATTGGAACCTGCTTGAAACATATATTGAACAACACACACAGGCAACGTTCAGCCACGGTGTGTGCCCGGAATGTATGGACAAACTTTACGGCAAGCAGGACTGGTACATCAAAAAAAAGGAACAACGCCTTAAGTGAGTCATAGGCAACGCCTGAAGCTAAATTTTTTTAACCATCTTTTCAAGGATCATGCCGAATAACGCCTGCTCTTCATCGGTCAGATCCGCCACAATCTCCTGGGTCATCTTAATATGAAAATTGTGGTGTTGCTTGAAATATTTTTGGCCTGCATCCGTCAATTCAATAAGATAGGCCCGTCGGTCCGTTTTGCACGGCTTTCTTTCAAGCAGGTTTTTATTTTCAAGTTTATCCACGGCCACGGTCAAAGTCCCGGTGGTCACGCCGATTCTGTGGGCCAGATCTTTCATCTTAATGGGACCTGAATGCCCGATGATTTCTATGGTGTGCGCCTGGGCCGTTGTCAATCCGGTATCCCTGACCACGGCATCCTCCCAGGACGACAATTTCTCATAAAATTCCACAATTGTTTTTGCAAGATGATTCAAATCCATTCCGCTGCCTGCCCTTAAAGAAAATAATATCCAATTCGTGTCTATCATGGGGTTGCCTATTTGACAACTAAAAGTTTGATTTTCAAAATACTTGACAACCAACACAAATAAAGATATTTGGCACATAGATTGATTGGCAAAATATTTGAAATTCAAACAAACGGACGATAACAATGATTAGAAGGCATGCAAATTTAAACGTATACAAAGAAATATTTAGCTCAAAAGACTTTATCAGAACGGCCATAGGCGCTTTTTTGATACCTGCGTCATACCTGGCAAAAGGCATTGATCTGCAAATCCTGCCAGCCGTCAGTACAATCAATATTATTCTGATGATATCAATTCTGATTAACGGGGTGCCCATTATTATTGAGGCGGTTAAGGGTATTGCCCAGCGGCAGGTCAATGTGGATGAACTGGTATCCATTGCCATCATCGCATGTATTGTCACCGGCAATTTCCTTGAAGCGGCTGTTGTCTCCGCCATTATGGTGGCCGGAGCCCTGGTGGAAGAGGCGGTGAGCGATTCGGCACGAAATGCCATTGAGGCGTTGGTGAAAATGACCCCGGACACGGCGATTCTTGAAAAAAACGGGGAGGAGCGGACGGTCAAGGTGTCAAAAATTGTGCAAGGGAATATCATTCTTGTGAAGACCGGCGGGATCATTCCAGTGGATGGCACTGTGGCAGACGGTGCCTGTGCCGTAGATGAGTCTGCTGTTACGGGAGAATCCGTGCCAAAGCCCAAAACCCAAGGGGACGAGGTGTGGGCCGGCACCTTGAACACCGACGGTTTTATCCGGGTTCGCGCAGAACGGGTGGGCCGGGATTCAACCATGGGAAAAATTATAGAGATGGTGACGGCGGCAGAGCAATCCAAGGTCCAATCGGCCAAAATTGTTGACCGGTATGCCGGATGGTTTACGCCGGTTATTCTCTCATGTGCGTTGATCACCTTTATCATTACCCGGGATATTGAACGGGCCATTACCGTGCTCATCGTGGGATGCCCCTGTTCTTTTATTCTTGCGGGCCCGGTGGCCACGGTGTCGGCCATCGGCAACGCCTCCAGGCAGGGTATCCTGGTCAAAGGCGGTATCTATCTGGAAAATATGGGCAAAGCGGTTGGAATTTTTTTTGACAAAACAGGCACCTTGACCAGTGGCGATCCAGTGGTCAAAGAGATCGTTTGCGCACAGGCCGACATGAACAAAAAAAAATTGATACAGACGGCAGGCGCCCTGGAACTGAAAATGAACCATCCCCTGGCCCGGGCCATTGTCCAAAAAGCTAAAGATTGGCAACTGACCCTATCGGATGCCCGGGATATCGTCAATATTCCGGGACGGGGTATTCGGGGAAACGTGGCGGGACAGGCCGTTGAAATCATGACAACGGACAAATTTTCCGAAAAAGGATATACCTGCGTCGAGGTCACGATTGATCACCAGGCAGCCGGCTGGATCTGTATGCAGGACCAGCCCCGGACCACTGCGGCAAAGGTAATTGAACGACTAAAATTGCTGGGCATTAAAGACCTTGCAGTCATCTCAGGGGATCAGGATGCCCCTGTTCAAATCCTTTGTGACCAGATCGGGATTGAGACGGTCTGGGCCCGGCAGTCGCCGGCGGATAAACTGCGTCTCATCCAGGATTATGACAGGGGCATGCTTGTATATGTTGGGGACGGTGTAAATGACGCCCCGGCACTGAAAGCGGCCGATACAGGAATTGCCATGGGACTGAACGGATCTGATGCCGCCCTGGATACCGCAGATATCGTACTGATGAATGACCGCCTGGACAATCTGGTCTATCTGTTTTCACTGGGGCGAACCATGCGCAGGACCATTCAAATGTGTATCGGTATCAGTTTTTTTATTAATTTGATTTCTGTTTTCGCAGGATTTATGGGATGGCTGACACCGGTTTGGGGGGCCGTGACGCATAATGCAGGATCTCTCATTGTTGTGGGGCTGAGCGCCTCAATCGGATATTTTACAAAGAAACATTTGAACACTCTTTAAAAATATCTAATTTCAGTACACAATGCCCTATTTAACCAAAAGAAGGAGAATCAAAATGAATGTAATCATTGATCTTTGTGTTGTTCCTTTGGGCGTGGGTTTGTCCGTATCCAAATATGTCGCCGCATGCCATGAAATCATTACCGGGGCAGGACTGAAATCGAACCTGCACGCTTACGGCACCAATATTGAAGGCGAGTGGGATGCGGTATTTAAAGCCGTTAAGGATTGCCATGAAAAAATACATGAGATGGGCGCGCCAAGAATAACAACCACCATAAAACTGGGCACCCGGACCGACAAGAAGCAAGGTCTGGAGGACAAGATCAAATCCGTTAAAGACAAACTGTAGTGCCCAGACTTATCCCGGCCTGCACGCCTGATGTGGTGATTCGGGTACTGGCCGGGACAAAAAAACAAAATCGTAAAGCCAGACCAAAACGGCTGTTTCTATGTAAAAATTACCATAAAAAATAACATATTAAATTCACATTTCTTATTACAAAAATTTCTTAATATCCCGCAAAACAAAACCCATCATTCTCACCAAGAGTTCATTAAAATAAATATCATATTTAAATTCAGACTATTATAGAACAAAGACAAAGCTTCCATCTATGGGTATGGATATTGCTCATATAAAACCCAAATAAAAACTTTACCGGGTTTGAAAAAGCAAAACGCGCCTTGGAAGATAGTTTGATTGCCATGGCGATTTATAAGAGGAGTTATAAATGAAAAAATTAATCTCGTTTTTATCCATTTGTTTGTTAGTTGCAAGTGCATCGCCTGCATTTGCCTTAACCATTAACGTCTGGGACGTTTCGACTGATATCGCGCAGATCAATGCCTGGAAAGCGGCTCAAACGGGTTCAGTTCATGTTTTAGAAGATTTTGAAGGCATGGATACGGGGTGGTATACCGAAAAAGAAACCGGTGTGGGAACGTTTACAGCCTTTGGTCCTAGCGGGTTAGGGGGGAGTTCATACAATTCTTCTACATACAAATCTTCTTATTCGCCCTATTTTTCCATTCAGGATAACGACACTTACTGGTACGGTCGAAGCAATACAACCGCAAGTAATGGAGCAAGTCAATGGTTGGATTCCGGAGATATCACACTGCTCACGCTGGAAGTTAAAGATAATTCACTAAAGAATTTGTTTTTTTATATTCAGGACCCGGCTGATTCCGGCGGGATCACTGTGTTATTTGTAAACGACCTTTTTAACTATAGCATTTTTGCAAATAACCAGGATAAGGCAAGTTTTTTTGTTGGCATTACATTAGCTGAGAATGAAACCCTTTCAACACTTGCCTGGTTGACAACCTCACGCAGTGATGGATTCGGTTTGGATGATTTTTCAACCATTCATAACCCGGAACCGGCAACAATGCTTCTCTTTGGATTCGGTCTGATCGGAATTGCAGGTATTACCAGAAAATTTACCTAAACAAAGTCAACTTCTAATTTGGTAAGCAGCAGGGATCTTTGAAAAAAAGCCCTGCTGTTTTTTTTGAGGGAGGGGATTACCATCATCTACCAAGACACTATCGGCATACTTGGCCAAACAAAGAAACTGCCGGTTAAAAACTAAATGGCGTCGTAAAAAGTTTTACGTCTATAAAGTAAAGGGGCCTGGTCAGGGAGAGAAGAGCCAAGGGAGAAGAAGGCTTATATTCAAGCATGTCAAGCACCTGACCAAACCCCATAACCCAGTAGACGTAAAACTTTTTACGACGCCATCAAATGTGAAAGATCATTTTATAAAATTATAAAATACAGCCCTACTGCCCGGCACACAACATCCTGCGATAGATGGATTCGAGCAGTTCCGGGGATACAGGCTTGTTTAATGTGGCCGCTGCCTTCCGGACCTGTGGCAGAAGCCTTTGGGCCGCATCGGCGTCAATATTGATATTACGGTGGGCCAGGGCATGTTTGATGGCTGCCGACCCGGAGTGCACGCCTAATACCATCTGCCTTGTGCTGCAACGGCCCACCTGCTTGGGGTCGTATAATTCATAGGACCGGGCGTTTTTCAGCAGGCCGGCACAGTGGATCCCGGATTCATGAGAAAATATCCGCGATCCCACAATAGGTTTTGCCGGGTGGATCGGCTGTCCGGAATAGGTTGCCACGGTGTTGCACAGCCGGGTAAGTTCGGACAAGCGCATGTTGCTTTTTTTGGCTCCGATGCCAAACAGAGCCATGGCGGTCTCTTCAAGGGGGGCGTTGCCTGCCCGTTCCCCAAGTCCGTTCACCGTCACGCTGATGGCTTTTGCTCCGGCATCCACGGCTGATACGGCGTTGGCCGTGGCCATGCCGAGATCGTTATGACCGTGGAACTCCAGCGCCAGGCCGGGCACCCGGATCAACAGCGTCTCAATCATATCCATGAGGGCGGACGGGGTGATCATGCCCACGGTATCGGCAAGGCGAACCCGGTGAACGCCCAGTTCCATGGACCGTTGACAAAATTGTACAAGAAATCCCATGTTCGTGCGGGTGGCGTCCTGGGCGCCCACGGAGACCTGATCAAAATATTGGCGTGCAAACCGGACGGTATCCTCCAGGGTATCAAGCACCCAGTGCTCATCTTTTTCAAAGGTCTTGAGCAGGATCGACGAGGTGGGAAAACTGATGTGGCAGCCGGGGGTGTTGCACCCGATGGCCAGTTCAATATCCTTTTTCACCGCCCGGCACCAGCTGGTGAGCATGGTGGGCAGATTCAAGTGGGCAATGGCTTCAATTTCCCTGCAGGCCAGTTCGCCCATGGCCGGGATGCCCACCTCGATCTCGTCAACGCCGCATTCGGCCAGCTGACTTGCGATGGTCAGTTTTTCCAAAGGCCGGAAAAAGACACCCGGGGCCTGTTCCCCGTCCCGAAGGGTGGTGTCCACCATCCAAACCCGCTGATCATGGGTTTTCATTACAGTAGATAATCCTCTGCGATCTCGCCGTCTTCCATGGCGTCTAAAATTGCATCAATGGCTTCTTCGCTATCCACGTGGCCGTACCAGATATTATCCGGATAAATCACCATCACCGGACCGTCGTCACACTGTTTCAGGCAGCAGGTGGAAGAGACCAGTATCTCTTCAAGGCCTCTGTCGATCACTTCGTTTTCAATATAGGCCAGAAAATCGCCGGAACCTTTTCTGTGGCATTTGCCCTTGGGCTCTCCGCTGGGACGAAAACTTGCGCATACGAGGATGTGTTTTTCGGGCTTGTTCATTTTTTCTCCTTTAAAATTTTATTCTTTTATTTGATCTATAAACAATTTTTTATTCGGTGGTTGGTGTTTGGACGAAGCGTTGTCCAGATGCAAGGCGCGGGAAAATTTGTAACCGGAGCAACCTTGAAGGTTGTGAGGATTGCAAATTTTATTGTAACGCCGCAGGTGGATGACGATTCGTTCAAACAGGGCTTACATACAGCCTGTGCCTGTGCCCCTGCATTCGCCACAGGAGGTCTGGGACCTTACAATCAAATGGTCCAGGGACTCCCCTTTTTTAATGGCCATGAGTACCAGATCAATCATGCCGTTGACCTCATGGATGGTAAATCCCATGTTGCCCAGCACTTTTTTGGGGGCTTCCCCCACACCGGACACCAGGATGGTGTGGCAGTCTTTAATGGTCCGGGCAAGGTTGTTCCAGCGGGCATTGCCGGCACCGGGTTTGGGCACGGTTCGGGTCTCCACAAATTCCGGGGTGTCCCCGGTCAGGTCATAGATGTGAAGTTCTTCGGCTTCGCCCAGGTGCTGGTTGATCAGGGCGCCTTCCCGGGTGGCCAGGGCCACATAGGGTCTTGGGCCGGCGGCATTGAACGCATACCCATCGTCACAATCCTGTTCGTGGCAATACTTGGGCGCGCTGGGCAGGGCAATGGGGGTCGTGGCGTGGAAGGTCAGCCGGTCCATGAGTTTCTGGTTCAAGGGATCATCCAGCAGGCCTACGGCATCAGCACGGCAGCGTTTACAATGGGTCATCTGGGGCACAAAGACCTTGGCAGCCTCTCTAAGTTCTTTAAGCTGGTCTTTAGAGGGTTCCGGCATATCTTCAAAATTGGAACCTTTGGTGGGGAAATACGGCATGATGTTAAAGATATCCACACCCATCTCGCCCATGGTTCTGGCCACTTCAACCATATGGTCGTCGTTGATGCCGGGCAACAGAATGGAGTTGACCTTTACCATGATATTGCGTTCTTTGAGGCCTTTGACTGCCGCCAGCTGGCGTTCCAACAGCACTTTGGCGCCTTCCAACGGACCTTTGGAGCGTTTGCCGTCCCGGACCCAGGAGTAGATTTTGGCACCGACTTCAGGATCAACCGCATTGATGGTGATACTCACATGGGTGACGTTGATCTCTTTGAGCTGATCCAGGTAAGGATGAATGTTCAGGCCGTTGGTGGCCACGCACAAGAGCATGTCCGGGTAGGCCGCACGCACCTTGGTCATGGTTTCCATGGTCTTTTCGCCGTTGGCAAAGGGGTCGCCGGGGCCTGCAATGCCCACAACCGAGGTGTTGGGTTTGGCTTCCACCACCTCTGCCAGGTAGGCCATGGCCTGGTCGGGACTCAAAATGGAGGAGGTGACACCGGGCCGGCTTTCATTCACGCAGTCAAACTTTCTGTTGCAGAAATTGCACTGGATGTTACAGGCCGGGGCAACCGGTAGGTGAACTCGACCGAAATCCTTGCAGGACTTTTTATTAAAACAGGGGTGGTTATCTAAATTCATCATTGTCTTCTTCCTTACATATATGAATATCCGATTTTGGATTCGGTCTGTTTTTCAGTTAAAATTGCGTTGACGATGGTGTCATACAACTGCTGGGCCCCTTTGTAGCCCACATGCAGGATACGCGATCCGCCGATGCGGTCGTGGATGGGGAATCCCACCCGGACCATGGGGATTTTCAGGCGTCTTGCCATGGCATAGCCCTTGGAGTTGCCGATGATGATCTCCGGCCGAACCTCTTCGGGCATGGCGGCGGCGGTCTCTTCCATGCAGGTAAAATCCATGTCATTCTGGATGACGGCCTTGTCAATGATATGTTCGGGCAGGGTCTGTTCCAGGGCCTTTTTAAAGGTTTTGCTTTTGCCGCCGGAAGCGCACAAGACGGGGATGATGCCCACTTCGGCAAGGAACCCTGCCATGGAGACCACAAAGTCCTCTTCGCCGTAGATCAGTGCCCGTTTTTTTGCGACATATTTATTGCCGTCCACATAGGTATCCACCAGGCGCCATTTCTCTTTTCTGTACCGCTCCGGGATGGGCCGGCCGGATATCTTGGACAGGATATCCAAAAATTTGTCTGTTGCCTTGACCCCGATGGGGATGGGCAGGCGGGTGCAGGGCACGCCAAAGCGTTTGCTTAAAATTTCTCCTGCGGTCTTCTGGCCGGCTTCGGCGGCCAGGGCCAGCACAGCGCCGAACTCCATGGTGTGAACGGCCACATTCATCTTTTCAATGGCGGCAATGGTGGTGCCCCCCTTCTGGATGGCCTGGTATTCCTGCCAAGACGGTCCTTCCAGGCGCTCGGAGTAATCGGGCAGAATGGTCACAGGGGCATTAAAATCTTCAAAAATATCTTTTAAGTGCCGCAGGTCCTCGTTGGAGAGCATGCCGGGGAACAGGTTCACTTTTTTCTTTTTCTTGGGCCGGTAAACGATGCGTTTGCCTGCGGGGTTAAACCGGTCCACCACGGCGGCGACTGCGCCATGAAATCCGTCCACATGGGTACCGCTGTAAGACGGGGTGGAGACATGAACCAGGGCAGAACCGTTGATGTTATTGCCCATGCTGTTCAAGATCAACTGGACATCATCGCCAATGGTTTCGGACAGACAGGTGGTGGCGATCCCGATCATGGTCGGGGCATACTGGCGGGCCACGTTTTCAATGGCAAGCTTCAGGTTGGCCCCACCGCCGAATACGGCCGTTTCCTCGGTAAAGTTTGAGGAGGCAATATCCACGGGTTCTTTGAAATGGGAGATCAGGTAACGCCGCATATAGGTGGAACATCCCTGGGAACCGTGCAAGAGCGGTACGCAACCCTCAATGCCCTGGAACACCAGGGTGGCCCCTAAGGGCGTGCACATTTTACATGCATTCTGGGTGGGGGTGTATGAGGGAGTCTCTTTATAAGATCTGCTCGAGGTCATATGGCACCTTCCTTTCCGGTTGGGGTCTGCCGCCTGGGTACAAGATCCCATACCGGGCTTGTAACGGTTCCGTGCACTTCTTCTGCAAAATTGACCATGCCTTCAAAGCCGACCAGGGGGATTTTGCGTTCATGGTTATGGTCGCAGAACCCGATGCCCATCTTATAGGCAATGGGGCGTTCCTTGACCCCGCCGATGAACAGGTCCGCATCCTTTTCTACGGCATACTTGGCAAGCTCCAGGGGGTTTGAGTCGTCTAAAATCACGGTGCCCTCGTTGCACATCTGACGGAGCACCTCATAATCTTCCTTGGTGCCGGTCTGGGAACCGGCCAGGATCACTTCCATGCCCAGGGTTTTCAATGCCTTGATCAAGGAGAAGGCCTTGAACGCGCCGCCCACGTAGATGGCGGCTTTTTTGCCTTCAAGATCCTTTCTCATGCCCTCCAGGCGGGGAACAATGGCCTGGACCTCTTTTTTGATCAACGCCTGGGTCTTTTTCAAAATTTCAGTATTTTTCTTAAAGTGGACGGCCACCTGGTACAGGGCCTCGGAGGTGTCTTCGATGCCGAAGTAGGAGACCCGTATAAAAGGGATGCCGTACTCTTTTTGCATCTGTTTTGCCAGGTGGGTCACGGACCCTGAACACTGAACCACGTTCAGGGCGGCGTTTCTTGCCTGCTGGACCTCTTCCACCCGGCCGTCACCGGTGATCACCGAGACCACCTTGACCCCCATGGCTTCATAATATTTTTTTATGATCCATGTCTCTCCGCCAATATTGAACTCGCCCAGGATATTGATGGAGTCGGGGATGGTGACCTGGGGGGCTTTGTTTCTTTCGATCAGACTGAACAAGGCGTCGCATGCCGCCTTGTATCCGTCTTTTTTGGTTCCTTTAAACCCTTCAGAGTGGACAGCGATGACAGGAATGTTGGTCTCTTCTTCGACCTGGCGGCAGACCGCGTCCACGTCATCACCGATAATGCCCACAATGCAGGTGCAGTAAATAAAGGCAGCTTTGGGCGAGTACTTTTCAATGAGTTCAAGCAACGCTTTTTTAAGCTTTTTTTCTCCGCCATAAATGATATCGGTCTCGGACAGATCGGTGGAAAAACTCATCCGGTGGAGCTCCGGGCCCGACGATTGGGCCCCTCTGATGTCCCAGGTATAGGAGGCGCACCCGATGGGTCCGTGAATGAGATGCAGGGCGTCGGCAATGGGGTAAAGCACCACCCTGGAGCCGCAGAACACGCAGGCTCTCTGGCTGACTGCGCCGGCCAGACTCTTGGTTTCACATTCCATCTCAAAGGGCTGGCTGCCCTTCTGGTAGATCTGTTTTTCTCTCTGTTTGAGTACCGATATGGAGGTCATTTTATTTATCCTTTACTGCGTAATTGCGCTTTTTGCTTTAATTGCGCATCAGATACTATTCTACCAGCTCAAACGTCTCTTCGGAGGCATCCCGGTCCTTGCGGTCCATGAGCACGCCTGTGATTTTTTCCAAAAGACGCAGGCCGCCTGCGTAACCAACGGACGGGAAGTAGGAGTGGCCGATGCGGTCCAGGATGGGGAATCCGTGACGTACAAAGGGGATGTCCTCGTCCCGGGCAATGTACTTGCCGTAGGTGTTGCAGATGAGCAGGTCCACAGGTTCATTCTTGATCCACTGGTGCATCAGGAACATGTCGGCAGGGTTGCGGACATTGATGTCGTCGCCGAACTTGGCGGTGATCTCTTTGATCCGGTTGGTAAAGGCCTTGCCCGGGGTGCCGGTAACAATGTGAACCGGTTTCATGCCGATGGTCACAAGAAATTCAACCAAGGGGATGAGCTGATCCGGGTCACCGGCAATGGCAACCTTTTTGCCGTACAGGTGGGGCTGCATGTCTGAAATCACGTCCAGGAGCTGTCCGCGTTCCTGGGTCACAGAATCGGGAACGGTAACGCCGGCGACCGTGCGCAGGGCATCCACAAACCGGTCTGTGGCCAATAGGCCGATGGGCAGATCCAGCACCTGGCCGGGGACCTGGAACTGGGAGTCAAGGGCCTTGACGGCATCAGCAGTGGCCCAGGCACCCAGGCCGAGGGAAGCGATGCTGTCGCCGGTGCTTTTCAGGTCTTCAATGCTGGTACCGCCTTTGGGGTACATATTGAATTTACCGGTGAGCGGTCCGTTCACAATGCCGGAGGTGTCCGGAAACATGATGGATCCAATGCCCATCATTGCGGCAATTCTCTTGATCTCAGCCATGTCCGAAGGTTCTACAAACCCGGGAATCAGGTTGACCTTACCGTTGGATGTGCCGGTCTTTTCGGCCATCTGTACGGCGATGGATTTCACCATATTGGCAAAACCGGTGACATGGGATCCCACATAGGATGGTGTTGCCGTATGAACGACATACTTGCCTTCGGGGATGGTGCCGTCTTTTTTGGCCTTTCTGACAATCTGGTTCACGTCGTCACCGATGGTCTCGGACAAACAGGTGGTATGAACCGCAACCACGTCCGGGTTGTAGGTGGTGAAGATGGTTAACAGGGCCTGGAGCAGGTTGGCCTGGCCGCCGAATACCGATGCACCTTCTGTAAAGGAGGAGGTGGCCGCCATGATGGGCTCACGGTAATGACGAGTCAAGGTGGATCTGTGATAGGCGCAGCAGCCCTGGGAACCGTGACTGTGGGGCAGGCAGGCGTGGATGCCGAGGCCTGCATACATGGCGCCGATGGGCTGGCAGGTCTTGGCCGGGTTAACTGCCAGGGCTTTTCTTTCTACAATCTCTTTGGGTGTATGTCGAAGCAGCATAAGTTTCTCCTGTTGCTTTTTAATCTATAATTTAAATGATTATTCCGTAGCTTATTCGGCAGAGGCTTCAGCCTCTTTCTGCCAGGGGGCTTTCAAGTAATCCCAGATGTTGGCGTTGAGCATGCGGTCAATTTCTTCATAAAAGTTCATTGCACCTTTGAATACCGCATAGGGTCCACCTGAATCATAGGAGTGGAGCTGCTTCATGGGGATACCGTTTTTCTGGACTGCGTACTTTTCCTTGATACCGGCACAGAAGATGTCGGGTTTGTACATTTCGATCAGGGTTTCGGTTTCATGCTGGCTGATATCGTCGACAATCAGGGAGCCTTCAACCATGTCAGGCACCATGCCCTCATACTCTTTGAAGGTAAATCCCTTGGCTTCCAGGGCTTTCATCTGCTCTTCGGTCTTTCTGGGGTTGTACCGGGTCTCGTCTGCTTCGATTTCCAGCTCTTCAATGTTTCTGGAGTCAGCGTCGATCTTGATGTCCGGAATGACGTGGCGTCCTTCGTAGTCATCCCTGTGGGCAAACTCGTATCCGGCGGAGAGTACTTCCATGCCCAGATCCCTGAACAGTTCCTGGTAGTGATGGGCGCGAGAACCACCGACGAACATCATGGCGGTTTTGCCTTCACAACGGGGTTTGATCTCTGCGATCTTGGCTTCAACAGGGATCATCTCTTCGGCAATGACCTTTTCTACGGTGTCGATGAGTTCCTGGTCTTCAAAATAGGCAGCGATCTTACGCAGACTGCTGGCAGTGGATTTGGGGCCTAGAAAACTAACTTTTATCCAGGGGATACCGTATTTGATCTCAAGCATGTCGGCCACGTAGTTGATGGATCTGTGGCACATAACGGCGTTGAGGTCCGCGGTGTGGCAGTTGGCAAACTGGTCAACGGTGGAGTTACCGGAGAAGGTGGAAACCACGCTGATGCCGCATTTTTCCAGCAGGTCGTCAATGATGAATGCGTCGCCACCGATGTTGTATTCACCCAACAGGTTGATCTTGTATTTGGCGTCGGAGATGGTGTCATCCAAACCCACAACATGGGTGAAGATGGTGTTGTTGGCAATATGATGGCCGGCGGACTGGCTTACACCCTTATATCCTTCACAGGAGAAACCAAATATATTGATGCCAAGTTGTGCTTTCATCTCTCTGGCCACGGCATGGATATCGTCACCGATCAGACCCACCGGGCAGGTGGAGAAGATGGAGATGGCTTTGGGTTTGAAAATGTCATAGGCTTCCTGGATGGCGGCCTTGAGTTTCTTTTCTCCGCCGAAAACAATGTCTTCATCCTGCATGTCCGTGGAAAAGCAGTAGGGCATGAAATTTTCTGCATCGTCTGATGGCGGACGGGTCTGGTTACGACGGGTCAGCCAGGAGTAAAAGCCGCAGCCGATGGGTCCGTGGGTCAGGTTGATAATGTCACGGGTCGGGCCCATGATAACGCCCTTACACCCTGCGTAGCAGCACCCTCTCTGGGTGATGATGCCCGGAACGGTCCGGACATTGGCGCCGACCTGGAGGCTGCCTTTTTCTTCTTCACTGGAAACCGGTGTGATCTGCTTGCCGCGTTTCCGGGCCACCTTAGGCGGATATTTGGCCAGTATTGCTTTTTTTACATCTTCCGGGTTAACGGTAATGTTGCGTTCGCCTGTCATATGTTTATACCCCTATCTTATCTCTTGTGTTGTTTTGCTTAATATTCATCAAGAACGGTGTCTTTGCTAAGTACCCCCGTTAGGGTCCTGCGGTTGTGCGGTTTATGAAGCAATGCCGTATTCAATGAGCAAGCTTTCGAGCTCTTCAATTTCCAGTGGTGTGGGAATAACGAACATTTTGTTTTCATCCATTTTTTTGGACAATGCGCGGTATTCGTCTGCCTGGGGATGTTCGGGAGCAAAATCAATTACGGTTTTTCTGTTGATCTCTGCCTGCTGAACCATGTTGTCTCTGGGAACAAAGTGAAGCATCTGGGTGCCCAGTTTTTTGGCCAACTGCTGAATCATCTCTTCCTCGTTGGCAACCATACGGGAGTTGCAGATCAGGCCGCCGAGACGAACGCCGCCGGACTGGGCAAACTTCACGATACCTTTGCAGATGTTGTTGGCTGCGTACATGGCCATCATCTCGCCGGATACAACGATGTAGATCTCCTGGGCTTTGCCTTCACGGATTGGCATTGCAAAACCACCGCAAACAACGTCGCCGAGAACATCATAGAATACATAGTCCAGGTTCTGCTCTTCGTCATAGGCACCCAGCTGTTCCAGCAGGTTGATGGAGGTGATGATACCGCGGCCTGCACAACCAACACCGGGTTCGGGTCCGCCGGACTCTGTACAGAGAACGCCGCCGTATCCTTCTTTTCTTACGTCTTCAAGTTCGACATCTTCGCCCTCTTCTCTCAGGGTATCCAGAACAGTCTTCTGGGCCAGGCCGTTGAGCATAAGACGTGTGGAGTCGGATTTGGGATCGCAGCCCACGATCATGATTTTTTTGCCTGCTTCCACCAGCCCGGCAACTGTGTTCTGGGTTGTAGTGGATTTGCCGATGCCGCCTTTTCCGTAGATAGCTACTTTTCTCATTATTTTCTAAAGCTCCTAAATTAAGGTTGGTATATTTTTTAAAATCTTAACAGGCAAAAGACCTGTCCGCCGTCGTGATGTCTTTAATTGCAACGGGTGGACCACCATGAAATAAAAAAATTAAATTTTTTTCTAACTTCTTAGAATCACAAATTGATTTTGATTGAAAATTTTTATAGAGCGTGTCGACAAATTTTGCAAGCAGAGAAGATAATACAAATATGAAATATATCTTGATCCAAATATGTAACTTATTACTTGAATATAAATTATTGATCAGAAGGATATTTTTATACCCACAAAAAAAGAATTTTTTTGGGGAAACATAAATATAAACAAACAAGATTTCAGCAAATATGATCCATTTACGCGGAACGCATAAAATAGTTTCGAATTTGTAATTTTTAATTCAGAGCTATTTTTGCCGACAAATTTGTGATGATATTTTCAGAGGAATTATTTTAAGCGCGCAACAAGACAACGAAGGAGGGATTGAACAAATTTTTTATCGATACTTTTTTTAGAAAGATCCTTAATCCAGAGATTTGACCAGACAGAGCAACGGCGTGGATTCCCAAGCTTGTTTGTTATAAAAATCAATACGCTCCTGATCGTTTTTGTCCACAAGCAGGGAAATTGATTTTATTCCTTTATTTTCGGCCCACCCTTCAATGGCAGACAACAAAAGGACTGAGACCCCTTTATTTTTATGCTCACGGTCCACAACCAGATCTTCCACCACTGCATTGACATTGCCATGCACCATTGAAATCCGGGCCTGGGCCGTACAAATCCCGACAACAGCGTCATCTATCCACGCCACCTTAACGGTTCTGTGCTTTCCGCATCCATCCAGCATCAATCGCAACCCCCGGGTCTGATCCTGGACATCAAAATCACTCCGCTGGGCAAGCAGGGGCAATATCTGATCAACATCAACCGGGAGCGCATCTTTAATTATAATATCCATAACCTCTCTCCTTATTGGTAAGCCATTCAGCATCGACAGTATCACAGAAAAGATAACAGATCAGAATATTTTCTTAAACGCCGAAGCTTTTATTGCCGCGACCACCACAGCACCTGGCTCAATACCCAGTTCACTCACCGATTCGGGAACAATCTGAGCAATCAGGCGTTCGCCACAGCAGGCCAGCTCCACACGCGCACGATTTCCGCAACTGTAGACATCGGCAACCGTGCATTGCAAAAGGTTTCTGGCGCTTGTGGCCTCTGGATGCCGTTTGAAAAGCAAAATATCCCGGGAGTCAAGTTCAAAAAGATTTTCCCCGCCTTCTGCCGGCTCGGTGAGAATTAAAAGATTATCCCCCCAATTGTAACAAAACAGATCCTTACAGGGCGATGATTCCCCCAGATGTATTAAGTTGACATAGCTTTCAAGGCCGCTGCCCCAGGATTTTTTCACCAGTTCCTCGGCCGGACTGTGCTGTTGGATACGCCCTTTTTCGATCACCAGAACTTCATCGGTCATCATCCGCATCTCCAGCACCGAATGGCTGATAAAAATCATGGGGATGCCGTACTTATTAAAGACCTTTTTCAAATATGGAATAATCTGGAATTTATGTCCCTCGTCCAAAGCAGACAGGGGCTCATCCATAAGAATAAGCCGGGGGTTGGACAAAACCGTCCTTGCCAGAGCAATACGCTGACGCTCCCCGCCGGACAAGGTGGAAACATTCCGGGACAAAAGCTGACTGACCCCCAGAACATTGAAAAGACCATCTGGATCAATCTGTCTGTACTTCGCCTTTACCCGTTTATATCCATAAAAAATATTTCTTTTCACACTCATATGGGGAAATAAATGGGCATGCTGAAACACAACACCAACATTGCGTTGATCCGGTTTTAAATTAATTTTTTTCTTTGCGTCAAACAGAACGGTATCCCCCAATTGGATAAACCCGCTGTCCGGCAGCTCCAGGCCGGACAGAAGGTTCATAATTGTTGATTTACCGCTTCCTGACGGACCAAAAATCCCCGTCCTTGGTGAGGAGAGGCTGAAGGCCACATCAAGGGTGAAATCCTTGAAACTTTTTTTCAACTGAACATCTAACTGCACTGCTACACTCTCTTGAACCTGCGGTTTATACCTTCACTTATAAGAAGAATGACAAAAGAAAGACAAATAGAGACCAGACAAAGGGTCAGCGCCATCCGATCCCCCCCCGGCACAGAGGTATATTCATAGATTGCCAGGGGAATTGTCTGTGTCACTCCCGGGATATTACCGGCAAGGATTACGGTGGCCCCGAACTCTCCTAAATTTCTGGCAAACATCAAGGACATTCCGGCAAAAATCGCACGGCCGCTCAATGGCAGGACAATGGTAAAAAAACTATCCCACCATCCGGCGCCAAGGGTCCGGGACACTGAAATATAGGATTGATCCACCGCCTCCATCCCGATGCGGATGGAACGCACCATCAGAGGGAACCCCACAACGGCCGAGGCAATCACCGCGCCGGTAAGCGAAAAAACCACCTGGATACCCAAAAAGTTCAAAAACTTACCGATAAATCCGTTGGACCCAAAGGAGAGCAGCAGCAAATAACCGACCACGACCGGGGGCAGCACCAATGGGAGACTGATAATTCCTTCCACCAAAGCCTTTCCCCGGGTTTTCCCAAAGGCAAGAAAATAACCGCACGCAACGCCAAAGGGCGTGGAAATCAAGGTGGCCGAGCAGGCAACTTTCAAGGAAAGCGCAATGGCGGAAACATCCTGGTGTGACAGTGTCAACATAGCAGCTTCATTTATTCGGGCAGTGTAAAACCAAGGCGGACCATCTCCGGATGGGCTGCATCAGAAATAATATAATCATAGAAAAGCTTGGCATCGGCATTACCGGCACCCTCTTTTGTCATTGCCACCGGATAGGTCACCCGGCTGTAAAGCTCAAGGGGGACTTCAAACAAGACCTTGGCACGGACGGCAAGCATGGCATCAGCTTTATAAACAAACGCTCCGTCCGTCTCCCCCCGATCGGCATAGATCAGCGCCTGACGGACATCCTTTGCCATGATCAGCTGGCCTTTTTGAAGCATCGAATCATATATACCAACCTTGTCCATGGCCTGTTTGGCATACTGACCGGCCGGCACACTGCTGGGGCTCCCCAGGGCCACACGCGTCAGTTTGGTCAAATCCCCCATGGACAGCGCTTCTGTACCTGGTTTACCCACAAAAACCAAGGCGTTGTGGGCAAATATTTTTTCGGTATCGGTGTCGATCTTACCCGTTTCAATCAAATGCGTCATCCATTTTGGATTGGCAGAAATATAAATATCTGCCGGCGCGCCCTGTTCGATCTGCTTTGCCAAGGCACCGGATGAGGCAAAATTGGGCACAATTTTTACATCCGGATGCTGTTCCTGAAACTGCACGATCAAATTATTACACAAATTGCTCATACTCTTTGCCACCGACACACGAACCTGCCCGGCCTGGGCCTGGGCACAAAACAGCATCACCATAAAAACAACAAAAATGTTTATTCCATACTTCTTACTCATTTCAAATACTCCTTTTTTGTATTTATCCGTTTCAAATAAAAATCACAACACGTTATTGCATGACCTTCATGTGTTATTTTGGGCGGACTTGGAGATCGGTCTCCCGGATCACCCTCCGGCCGCTGTTTGAAATACGGTTACCATCGACAACAAAACAATGTCAAGTTATATTTTTAAGCTACTATTGCTATTTAAAAATTACTAAAATTTCAACTTATTCAATGTTAAACTAAATATCTAAAAAAAATTGAGCCTTTTTTATGTGTTCAACCGATCATTGGAACACCATTTGCATTAAATCAATAATTATTTAACCCAACCAATAAACGAAATGGAGAATTAAAATGTCACAAGAAAACGTTCTGGCTTTTTTAGACAAAGGTGCCGATGACCGCAAATTCCGCGTAAAGTACGACAACTGTTTTTCAGAAGATAAATTTTGCGAAATGGCAAAAGAAGATGGTTTTGAGTTTAGCGTGGAAGAGCTGCTGGCCGTATTAAAAATGAATGGAGACTCTTTCGATTCATATGGGAATCCGCCCAAAAAAGGCATTTGGGTATAAGACCCATGGACTGCGAGGGTCTCATCAACACCTAACCCGACCTCACAACAACACATGAAAGTCATTTAATTACCAAATTGAAACTTTTATGTAAAAATCAAAAAACGGTGCTGTCCATAAACAGCACCGTTTTTGTATTTTTCTTGATCTCTTGTTCAATCCTTTCACAAAATAGACCATTCCCACCACAGTACAGTTGACGGGCAAATGCAAAGCCAAGTATCATAACAGCATTTAACCCTTTAAAGAGACAAATTCCCATGCCCCACACAATTTCCCTGGGCACGAGGCACCGGTTAAGACTGCTGCTTATATCCGACGTTAAAGAGGCGTCGCTGATCCAGGAAATTAAAAACAGGACCCTGCCTCCCATTGACCTGACAATCTCCTGTGGTGATATGGCACCCGAATATTTAAGGTTTATCAGAAACCGTTTGGACACACCGCTTTATTACGTTAAAGGCAACCATGATATCCGGTATACCCCTGACTCGGTGCGCGGATGCCAAAACCTCCACGGTCGGGTAGTCACCGTTGGCGATATGAAAATTATGGGGCTGGAGGGTTCCATGTGGTATAATGGCGGCCCAAACCAATATACGGAAGCTGCCATGAGAAAACAAATTTTCAGGATGGGATTTACCCTCTGGCGTAAAAAGCCCATCCATATGGTCATCACCCATGCGCCTCCCTGGGGAATCCATGACAGAGAGGACCTATGTCATAAAGGCTTTGATGTGTTTAACCGGCTCATATCCCGGCTTCGCCCGGACTATTTCATACACGGGCATATCCACCAGGCCTACGAACGGTTCGAGGACCGGATGACCCTTTCGGGAACAACAAAAGTTATCAACACATGCGGACATACGATCATTGAAATATAATATGATGCAATTTATCAAAAAATTATTCGGCATGGATAAAGGCACCAGCACCTCTGATCATGTATCCTCTTTTAATGAAGAGCATGCCAAAGAAGAGGACGTCCAGTTCATTGATCATGGTGTTCAGACCATACCCGTTGAAAAAATTACCGGCAGCGTGGGCAAATATAACGATTTTGATTCCAAGTTCAGGCCCAAACAGCACGTCTCCTCAAAACGATTTTCCGATATAAAAAAAATCATGCGTCAGGGAGGCAATCTGCCCATGGTTAATTTATATCAAATCCGCAATGACTATTATGTTCTGGACGGAAACCACCGTGTCGCTGCAGCAAAGGCACTTGGCCAAACGGAGATCCGCGCCAAAGTGGTGGAACTTTTATCCGGCGTTAAAACTTTTGAGAATATGATCTATATTGAAAGAAAGGAATTCCACGAACGAACCGGATTAAAAGACTATATCGAACTGACGGAAGTCGGCAAATACAATCTCCTGGAAAAACAGATCAAAGAACACCAAAGCTTTCTTACGGATCGGTCAGGAGACAACTGCGACCTGCCCAAGGCAGCCCGGGACTGGTTCAATACCATTTACAAACCATTACTTGGGATCATTGAAAGCGCAGACCTATTACAGTATTTTCCGGAAAGGACCATTGGCGACCTTTATACCTATATCACGTATCACCACTGGACCCAGAGCCCGGAGCGACGTTACGGCATCGGCATCAGCCGAGTCATTCCCAAAACCATGGAAGCCTTCAGAACGTCTATGCTTGAGAGGGAGTGCCCAGGGTATCCGGAAATGAAGCGGACGATTACCGCCTTTGTCTTCATCAATGTGGGCATGGAACCCGAGGATGAAATTCTAACCACCCTGTACACCCTGGATGAAATCCAGGAAGTACACGCCGTCCACGGAAACATTGATATTCTGGTAAAAATGGTTTTGAGAAGGGATTTTCTTGCTTCGGATGCGGAGACCATCGCAGAATTCGTGGATCAGAATATCCGCCGGATTAAAGGCATCACCCGGACCCAAACCATTATTCCGGGGGTATCAAAGGTGAAGGATTATCTTAGGATATAAATAAATAGCGGCCCGTCGCTATCGCTATCGGGATCACTATCGGGATCGAAGATAATGTGTCGTTCGATCCCGATAGTATTTATTGCAACATACTCACTTTAGGTAAAGCGTTACATCAAAGGCGTATTAGGAATCAATTCCCAAATACCGCAGGGGCAAGCCCCCTTGCAGAATCCACATCCAATACATTTGGATTCATCCACCACATATTCAAAGCCGGCGGCCTTTTCCTGGCGACTGATCGCCCCTTCAGGACAGACAGACACGCAGATGCCGCAATCCCTGCAATTACCGCAGGAAGCACAGTCCTGACCACATTCTTCCAGGTTGTCGGCATCCTTTCTGGGGTTATAATAGGTCAGACTAACCCGCTGGGTATCAATCATCGGCGCAAGGCTAAGTCCGGCCATATCCGGTGCCTGACCACTAAGAAGCTGGTCAATGACGGTGGCGGTTCTTCTGCCTGCCCCGATGGCATCAGTAATAAGACCCGGTCCCACGGCATCGCCGATGGCAAAGACCTTTTCATCAGAAGAGCGGCCTGCGCCGTCCACTTTGACAAAGCCCCTTTCAAGATCAATGCCCTCACCGAGAAAGGAAAGGTCAGGGACGTCGCCAATGGAGATCACCACCGTATTGGCCTCCAGGGTTTCACCATCTTCGAGCAGAACGCCTTTGGCGTTAATCTCTTTGGTGAACAACGGCCAACGGAACTGTGCACCGCATTTTTCGGCATCTTCTCTTTCCTTGCCGAATGCAGCAGGTTTCTGAACATCAATCAAAGTGATGTCAACCGCACCCAACCGATGGGCTTCGGTGGCCACATCACAGCCCACATTACCGGCGCCGATAATAACGACCTTTTTGCCAGGCTTTATTTTACCTGCCTTGGCCTGTTCAAGAAAATCATTGGCAAAAACAGCCCGTTCAGCACCTTTGACCGGAAGGGATCTGGGTTTTTTGGCACCGGCCGCCACCACAACATAGTCATGGTTGTTTTTTATCTCGGCGAATTTCTCTGCATCAATGACCTCACCCAGCCTTATATCCTTTATATAAGATTTGATCCGGTCTATTTCTGCATTCAGCGTCTCTGCCGGGATTCTGGATTCGGGAATCACAGCGGAAATTTTTCCGCCGATTGTCTGCCCGGCTTCAAATACCGTTGCCGTATGGCCTTTCATGGTCAGCTGCCAGGCAGCAGAAATACCGCCCGGCCCCCCGCCGATGACAGCCACTTTCTTCTGGGTCTTCTTGGCCGGCTTTGGCGGTTTGACATTCTGTGCTGCCTGCCCCAGAAGACGAACATTAATGGGTGTCATATATGACATGTTCCGGGTGCAGGACGCCATGCAAGGACTTGGGCACAAATGACCGCACACAGTCGCCGGAAACGGAGAATACTCAAGACCCATGGATATGGCTTCGTCGATGTTATCGGCCCGAACCATGGCCCAGCGCTGCTGGACAGGAATTCCTGTGGGGCAGGACGCCTGGCAGGGCGAAATATATTTACCCTGCTCCCAGACAGGAACATACCGTCTGTATACACCTTTGGTAATGACCGGCACCGTCCCTTTTTCTGTCTCCTGGAGATCTCCGATCAGACCGCCGCGACCAAGCTCCTTGTCCCAGACCTGCTCCCTGAACCATGACATGGATTTACGATCCGTCCCGACAGCCTTTTCCTGGGGCGTTTTGGATTCAAACAGACGCCACTCTTGTCGTACAGCCAGTTTATCGATCAGTTTCGGCTCTTTGATCTTCTTCAGAAACTCCTTAAGACCATCAAGCAGCCATTCCCATTCCCGATCATCCAGTTCGACTTCCTTGGCATCTTTGTCTGAATAGGTTTTGGCTTCACCACGAACAAAAACCTTTCCGCCCACCATACCCACAAGGGGTCTGTAGCCAAGGGTCTGTTCCGGGTTGGCGGCGTTTACACCACAGATCACGGCGATACCGCCCGCCATAAACTCACCAAAGTAGTCGCCGGCTGATCCCAGCACCCACAATTCAGGCGGCTCAAATCTGGGATTCCGCTTGGTCATGGTCATGCCCCGGGCGCCGATGGAGCCCCCCACAAAGACCTTGCCCTGGGCGGCACCGTTCATGGCCCCGTTGGAAGCAGATCCATGCACAATAATTTCAGCACCGGCATTGAGCCAGCCGATATCATCCGAGGCCGGTCCCATGATCTCTATTTTTGTATTGGGCGTACCCAAGGAACCTGTACGCTGGCCGGAATGACCAATAATACGGATCTTCATTTTGTCCGGGGCAGAATCCCAAAGCCGTCCGCCAATGCCGTGCTGGCCAAAGGCCTGAACCTCAAGCTTCCTGTTCCCCCGTTTAACGTGCTGGTGAATAATCTCTTCGAGCACCCGAGAAGGGATCCGTTTTTCGTCTCTTTTACCTGCTATAAATATATAGTCGCTTTTCATGATATCCCGTCCTCCTTTACACCACGTACTTGATACTGAGACGGTCAGCAATGTTTTTATCATCAATACCCAGCGCATCGGACATACCGATGGGAAGGGAGGTGGAACGACCCAGTGGCGCTACAATCTTCTTAAGCTGGGTGTCAAAAGAGACGAAAACGTCCACCAGACGCTGGGCCACATCTTCGGGGTCAAGGCGGCGGTAAAGTCTGGGGTCCTGGGAGGTAATGCCCTTGGGACAGATGCCAAGGTTACACACGTTGCACCGGTCTTCTTCGGTACCCACACAGCCGGCTGCGGCCTGCATCGCATACTTTCCGATCTGAACCCCGGACGCACCCAACATAATCAGAGCGGCTGCATTGGCGGCAATGTTTCCGTTCTTACCAATACCGCCCCCGGCAAAGATGGGCACTTCATTCTGTTTGCCGAGGGTTGTCAGATTCAAATAGTTATCCCGGACACAGCTGGCGATAGGGTGACCCATGTGGTCCATGGAAACGGCATATGCCGCCCCGGTTCCACCATCTTCACCGTCAATGGCCAGGCCGCCCGCATATTCGTTACGCGTCAGGTTATTCATCACCGCAAGGGAGGTGGAGGAAGCTGAAATCTTGGGATATACCGGCACCCGGAATCCCCATGCCATGGACATGGAGAGAATCATTTTGGCCACGGACTCCTCAATGGAGTACTGGGTCTGATGGGTCGGGGGACTGGGCAGGCTGACACCCTGGGGAACCCCACGGATGGCGGCAATCAGCTTATTCACCTTATGCCACATCAAAAGCCCGCCGTCACCGGGCTTTGCACCCTGACCGTATTTGATCTCAATGGCACAGGGATCTTCTTTCATGTGCGGAATGGCGTGGATGATCTCGTCCCAGCCAAAATAACCCGAAGCAATCTGCAGGATGACATATTTGAGGAACCGGGAGCGCAGCAACCGCGGAGGGCACCCGCCTTCACCGGTACAGATACGCACGGGCATACCCATCTCTTCATTCAGATAGGCCACCCCCATCTGCAAGCCTTCCCACATGGTCGGGGAGAGTGCCCCAAAGGACATGCCGCCGATGATCAGCGGATAAATCTCCCGGACCGGCGGAATCCAACCCTTTTCCCGAAGTTGCTTCATGTTTTCCCTGGGAGGAAGTACACGACCGAGTAGGGTGCGCATCTCAAATTCATGGCGTCCGGCATCCAGAGCCGGGTCCGTGAGCATGGAAATTCGGGTAAACTTGATCCTGTCGAGTACTGACCCAGAAGCGTTTCGCCGACCGCCTCTGCGCCGGGGAACACCATGCTGGTTGATGTGAAAATTCAGTCTATCCAGACCCGGATTTTTCTTGGGCCGGATGGCATCATTGGGACAGACCAGGGTACACATGGCACATCCGATGCAGGCATTTTCAACCCGGGTATCCTGGCGGATACCGTAAAAGGTGTCATAATCATTACTGTGTTTGGTATTTTTACCCACAGATGTTTTTATGATCCGCTTCTGGAACGGATGAAGGGATATGGCCTTAACCGGGCACACAGCGGTACACTGGCCGCACAAAGTACACCGGTCATTATTATATTCGATCTGCCAGGGCAGATCATTCAAACTTAAAGAGGAAGGTTCAAGGCTTCTGTTTGACGACATATTTTTACCTCCTGACGCTCAGGGCTTACAGTAACTGTATCTAGGTGCATGGGCTGAAAGTCCATGGTTTTATCCCGATCCGGAATAACGGCATCCAGTCCGCAGATCTCGGATGAAAAAGCAAACATACCAGGTTTGCCTCCCACCACACCAGGCCGCAGTTTCTTGCGGTCCTGAACCATGAACATGGAGTGATCCGGCAGGGTGCCGATGACCATATTGGGTCCGTCGATGATTAAGGGACGGCAGGTCTTTTTCAAATGACTCAAAAATTCGAAATTGGGGTGCGCCTCAAGGGCTTCGCGCTGAAGCGGCGTGATCACATGTTTATATCCGTCAATGCCTAACCCCAGTTCTTCCATGGTAAAATGAAGTATGTGAGCAAACACCTCTGAATCAGACTGATACCCCGTATATCCGGGGATATCCCGTGAGGAGAGAAAATCCTTGATGGGAATAAAAGCGGTATTTTCACCATTGGTCATGGTGCAGTACCCTTTGATGAAAAACGGATGGCAGGCATACAGATTGATGGCATAGTTGGTATTCTGCCGGCCCTGGGCCATAATCACCCGGGCTTCAAGTTCTTTTCTGTCAAGGCCCAGGTACTCGCCCAGTTTCATGGGGTCCCCGATCTCCTTGAGCATGATGGTGTCCGGCCAGAAGGAAAAGACGATCATATCGTTTTTCTCTTCACCCATCTCCCGGATCTTCAGGCGCACATCCAAAAGTCTTGTGGCAAGTTCTTCCTGGGACAGGGCATCCCATCCTTCGGGCAGTTCATAGGCTCTGATCAGATAGACATGTCGTCTGGGGATACCTTCTACCCGGGTTTTAGGTGGTTTTAAAGAGACTTTATGCTTGGTCATGAAACCAAGGTCCATCATGAAAAGGTCCAGACGGCGGATGCCTTCTTCAGTAAAGATCCCAGACAGAATCGGGGCATCTTTCATCTCTTCAAAAGTGCCACCAAGGTCCTGGAGCAAAAGCCCCACGCCGGAGCCATCATGCCCTTCCTTCATCACGTCAAGGGCTTTGATGGCCAGCATCGGAGACTGAGGGTCCTTGCTGGTAAGTGCAAACAGACGACACATATTTTTCAACTCCTTATGGTCTTTATTTTAAGCAGCCCAAAAGGCCGCGGGTCCAAAATTTCGAAACTTAAACACTAAAGGCACTTGGTAAGGCTGTCAATCTTTATTTTATGAGTAAAGAGAAGGCCCCAGCCCAAAGCGCTGCCCCCAAATACAAATAAAATCAAATAAATATAAATAAAATTAGGTTTTACGCATATTTTATCCCTTTAGGCGTCATTAAATATAAATATGCAAAAGTGTTGCCGTTAGGTATTTTTTTTGCAACATATTTGCAATAAATTAAAAATTCATAGAAAAACAATCGTCCTCTACGAAGAAATAGATTTTGTTTTCCGGCCATCCTGATTTTACCTCCGCTCAATATTCGAAATCAGCCATGAACCTTTCCAAGCAGGGGCAAAATCAAGATATATTATTCATTTACGAAGCGCTGACGCTGTTCCTGGTTTGGGTAGGGATTGAAAATCCGGCGCGCTTATAAAGTGCTGCTATTTTGTTCAGGTCCTGCTCCAGACTATCCCCGGGATGTATTTTACCCAGCCAACGGGTTCTTTTGCCTTGGTTGTCCAGGTACCAGCAGATGATGGGCACATCTGCGCCCTTGGCGATATACCAGAATCCTGTCTTGATTGTTGACACCGACTTACGGGTCCCTTCGGGCACCAGCGCCACCACCAGGTTTTCATTTTCTTCAAATTTTTTAACCACGGCATCCACAAATCCATGGGATTTGTCCCGATTTACCGGAAGCCCCCCAAGGCTTTTTAAGAAAATCGACATGGGGAAAAAGAACCATTTGGATTTGATCAGCAATTTGGCATTGATCCCTGCCATTTTGATATAGGTAAGGGCCCGAACCGTGTCCATGTTGCTTGTGTGGGGAAACCCAATGACCACGCACCGGGGCTCCCAATAGGCCGGCAGCGAATCGTAAGTCCAGCCCATCCCCTTATAAATTAATTTACCCAGGGCACCGAGGGAAAATGGGGAAGCCTTAATATCCATTGCACCCCGCTTTATCTTCCGCCATAGGCTTCTCTTTGAGAAAAAAATCAATGATCATATTTTTCCACCTCCTATTAGTTCATCCATTGTCCTTGCATCATTAATATAAGGCCCATGTTAGATAATGGTTTTTGTAAAGAATCGCAATACCGGAAAAATCGTGGCACACTAAATGAGAAAACAGGTGCACTTTTCGTTTACTTTAAAATTGGCCCATGTTATTTTTTTTAAAAAAGATTCTAACATATCGTCAATCAAGACATAGCGCAGGTATTCATAAATCCAGCTTATTCTTTATTCTCTCAAATCCTGTGTAAAGGAGGACTTAAATGAAGCTGAAAATCGGGCCAAAAATAAACATTCTTATCATTGTCGCAGTAGTTTTTGTGGGCGGAGCCGCTCTATTTCTTTCAGTCTCTGCTTTAAAGCATGAAGGACAACTTGCACTTGAAAGATACAGCACTGATATCATGGGTCTTAAAAAGGAATACATCAAAGACCGCGTCCTTTCGACATACACCATCGCCAAAGCCAGTCTTGATGAGGCCAGGGATAAAAACGCGATCCGAAAAACGTATGGGAACAGCGTAAAGGCAGTAGTAAACCAGGCCATTTCCGTATTTGAAGCCAACAATATGTCGGACGATTTTAAACCGCTCAAAGAACGCCAGGCAAATGCAATCAGGGTCATAGACAAAATGCGCTGGGGACTTGACGGCAAGAATTATTTCTGGATACAGGACACGACCCTTCACATGGTGCATCACCCTTTAAGCCAGAATTTAAACGGCAAATCCCTTAAAGAGTTTAAAGATCCTGACGGGGTAAAGCTCTTTGTTGAAATGGACCGTCTTGCCAAACAAAACGGGGATGGATTTGTGAATTATAAATGGCCGAAACCAGGCTTTGACAAACCCCAGGATAAAACCTCTTACATTAAACTGTTTGCGCCCTGGAATTGGATCATCGGTGCTGGAATTTACCTTGAAAACACTGAAAAAGAGACCCAGCAGGATGTGCTCCGCAAGATCGGATCCATTCGGTATGGAAAAAACAATCTTGGCTATTTTTTCATTTATGATTCTAAGGGTAATTGCGTCCTCCATCCCACCCAACCCGAAGTAGTTGGCACAAATCGATGGGATTTAAAGGACAGCAAAGGGATGTATTTTATCCAAGAACTGGTTAAGAAAGCAAATAGCAGCACCGAGGGAGGCTTTGTAGAGTATTTTCACAAAAAACCGGGCAGCACTGAAAACTCCAGAAAAATTTCATATGTAAAAAAATTACCTGAATGGGACTGGTATATTGCCACAGGCACTTATATTGATGATGTTGAAACCGCTGTTGCCAACGAGCAAAAAGAAATAGAACGCGTAGTAAAAAATGCAATTATTAAGACCCTGTCCATCGTCTTAGGAATTATGGTGCTGTCAGCGTTAGTTTCCTATTTTGTCGTGGCCAAAGGTATTGTGGCACCGTTGCGCAACATGATTAATATGCTCAAAGACATTGCGTCTGGAGAAGGAGATCTGACCAAACGGATTACGGACAGCTCAGGTGACGAAACCCAGGAACTGGCAGAAGGGTTTAACCTTTTTATTGAAAACATCCAGACCATGATCGCCCAAATAAAAGGGGATACCGGGAAACTCACAACTTCATCCACAGAGCTTGCCGACATTTCCGATCATTTAAATTCAGTTGCCGTAGAGACTTCGAATCGGGCAGATTCCGTAACAACCGCATCGGAGAATATGAGTTTGAATATGGGCTCCATGTCTGCGGCCATGGAACAGGCCGCCAACAACATCAACATGGTTTCAGCCGCATCCGAGGAGATGAATTCAACCATTTCGGAAATCGCCCTGAATGCTGAAAAGGCCCGTGACATGACGACCGGGGCCGTTGGTCAAGCCGAGCATGCCAGTGTCCAGGTGGAAGATTTAGGCTCAGCTGCCAAAGAAATATTTAGTGTGGTGGAGGCCATTACAGAGATCTCTTCCCAGGTCAACCTGCTGGCATTGAACGCCACCATTGAGGCCGCCAGAGCCGGCGAGGCCGGTAAAGGGTTTGCGGTGGTTGCCAACGAGATCAAGGACCTGGCAAACCAGACGGCCGAAGCCTCCAGCCGGATTAAAGAGCGCGTGATCGGAATTCAGCAGTCCACTGAAGGGACTACGGCAGAGATCCTCTCCATTACAAAAGTAGTGGGAAATATCAACGAAATAGTTTCAACCATTGCCGCGGCTGTGGAAGAACAGTCGGCAAGCACCGGAGAAATTGCCCAGAATATGTCCCAGGCCTCCGGGGGTATTTCAGAGGTAAATAAAAACATCTCCCAGGGGTCTGTCATGGCCAAAGGGGTGTCCGATGATGTGGCGGAAGTAACCACCGCAGCATCCCAGATTGTGGATGCCAGCCGGCAGGTGAAAGAAAAGGCCGCCGGACTATCGGGTTTGGCGGAAACCCTTGCCCGGATGATGTCCAAATTTAAAGTATAAAAGCGTAAGGTTAGGGGCCGGTTATTGAAAATTGACATCAGACGCTGTTTTGATTAAAACCAGATATTGTTTTTAAACAAACACGAGCTTCTGTCCGGCGGACCGCCGGGTAACTGGAACCCAATAGAAACGAAATAAGGAATCTACCTTTGATTACAGCCAATGAGAATTACAACAAACTGAATGCCTCATATTTATTTGCAGACATAGCCAAACGCGTTCAGCTCTACCAGAACAGCAATCCTGACAAGGAAGTGATCCGCCTTGGAATCGGCGATGTAACCCTGCCCTTGCCGCCTGCGGTGATTCAGGCCTTTAAAAAGGGTGTGGATGAAATGGCCAATGATGCCACATTCAGGGGATATGGTCCTGAACAGGGGTATCTGTTTTTAAGGCAGGCCATTGCAGCCTGTGATTTCCAGTCCAGGGGCGCAGATATTGACGCCGATGAGATTTTTGTATCCGACGGGGCCAAATGCGATACGGGCAATTTCCAGGAACTGTTCTCCAATGACATTACCATTGCCATTCCGGACCCGGTCTATCCGGTGTATCTGGACACCAATGTCATGGCCGGCAGAACAGGTACGTTCAAGAACGGACGGTATGAGGGTATTGTCTACATGGACTGCCTCAAAGAAAACGGCTTCATGCCGGAGATGCCGGAATCGCCGGTGGATTTGATCTATCTTTGCTTCCCTAACAATCCCACTGGCTCCACAGCTACCAAAGAACAGCTGGCCGCCTGGGTGGATTATGCCCGGGAGAATAAAGCCCTGATCCTGTTTGATGCCGCCTATGAGGCCTTTATCCGGGATGAGAGCCTCCCCAGAAGCATTTATGAAATTCCCGGTGCCAAAGAGGTTGCCGTGGAATTTAGGAGCCTGTCCAAGACGGCTGGTTTTACAGGCACCCGCTGCGGATTCACGGTGGTACCCAAAGATTGCATGATCTATACGGCCGACGGAGCAAAGGTCTCTTTACATAGTATGTGGAACCGTCGGCAGTCCACCAAATTCAACGGGGTTTCCTACCCGGTGCAAAAGGCTGCCGAGGCGGTTTACAGCCCAGAGGGACAGGCGCAGATCAAGGCAAACATAGATTATTACCTGGCCAACGCCGGCGTGGTTCGCCAGACCATGACCGACCTTGGGTTTGACCATGTGGGCGGTGAAAATTCACCATACATCTGGATCGACGGCAACGGCCGGGACTCCTGGGAATTCTTTGACCTGCTGCTGGACAAAGCAGGCGTGGTATGCACACCCGGACAGGGTTTTGGCCGGTGTGGGGCACAATCCATCAGAATTTCCGCATTCAACAGTCCTGAAAATGTAGCCAAGGCCATGGCGCGGGTAAAAGATGTTTTAAAATGAGCAGTTTTTTCAAAGTAAAGACCCTGGACGAAGTTCTGGGGATGGCACAGCTTTTTTCCCCGGTGGGCACGGAAGATTTGCACACCCGTGATGCCTTTTCACGGGTGCTGGCCCAGGATCTTGTTTCCGGGGAAAATCTGCCCGGTTTCAGGCGGTCGTGTATGGACGGCTATGCGGTCAATGCCGCGTCTACCTTTGGGGCATCGGAGTCGGGTCCGGCCTGGCTGGAGCTTAAAGGCACCATTGCCATGGGAGATATCCCGGACTTTGATTTGGCACCGGGGCAGGCCGCCCGGATCTCCACGGGCGGTATGCTGCCGGCCGGTGCCGACGCCGTTGTCATGGTGGAGCACACCGAGGCGGTGGACGACCAGTCCGTTGAAATCTATAAATCCGTGGCCCCGCTGCAGCATGTCATTGACGTCACCGAAGATTTTGCCAAGGATCAGACCGTCATTGAAAAAGGCCGTTTGATGCGGCCCCAGGAGATCGGTCTGGCAGCAGGACTGGGACACGAACGGATCCAGGCGTACCGGACACCTAAGGTCGGCATCATCTCCACCGGGGATGAGGTGATCCCTGTGGATAAAACCCCTGCCCCCGGAAAAATTCGCGATATCAACTCCTATTCCTTGTCTGCCCTGGTGACCCAGGCAGGCGGAGAGCCTGTGCGGTACGGCATCGTAAAAGATGATCCCAAGGCGTTGGAAAAAATGTGTAAAAAAGCGCTGACCCAGACGGATATGCTCCTGCTGTCAGGCGGTTCCTCTGTGGGCACAAGGGATTATACGGTTGACGTATTGTCTAATCTTCCGGATACGGAAATTCTTGTCCACGGTATTTCCGTAAGTCCGGGGAAACCCACCATCCTGGCGCGATCCGGTCACATCCCGGTGTGGGGGTTGCCCGGCCAGGTGGTCTCGGCCATGGTGGTGTTCCAGGTCGTGGTAACCGCATTTCTCCACCGGATAAGGGGGTTATCTCGTCCGCCTCTCCAGGTAAAAACACCGGCCCGGCTCTCCCGGAATATCGCCTCATCCCAGGGCCGACGGGATTTTGTACGGGTGGTGCTGGAACAAGAGGGACCAAACCTTGTGGCACGTCCTGTGCTCGGCAAATCCGGTTTGATCCGCACCATGGTCCAGGCTGACGGACTGCTTGAAATCGGAGAGCATGTGGAAGGCCTGGAAAAGGGCAGTATGGTGGAAATTATTCTTTTAAGTTAGAAAGAGCGGTATGGAAACAAAACGTAATGTATATTTAAGTATGGTGGGAATCGAACAGGCCAAGGATTGCCTGTTTGAAAATTTTGGTCATCTTGAAACGGGCGTAGAGACCCTGGATGTGGTCCAGGCCCGGAACCGGGTTTTGGCGGCACCGGCAGTGGCCGCCATCTCGTCGCCCAACTTTCATGCTTCGGCCATGGACGGCGTGGCAGTGGATGCCAAAACCACCTTTGGGGCAAGTGATGAGGCCCCAAAGTCGTTAACCATTGGAAAAACGGCGTTCTGGATCAACACCGGCCATGTGCTCCCCGACGAGACCAATGCAGTGATCATGATCGAAAACCTCAATATCCTGGATGACGACACCATTGAAATTGAAGCGCCGGCGTTCCCCTGGCAGCATGTCCGTAAAATGGGAGAGGATATTGTGGCCACCCAGCTGTTGTTTCCCAGGGACCATAAAATAAATGCCTACGCCATGGGCGCGCTGCTCTCCGGCGGGGTGTTTCAGGTATCGGTGAGAAAAAGGCCCCGGGTGCTCATCATTCCAACGGGCTCGGAACTGAAATGCTGGCAGGATGTGGCCCCGGAAACCATGGCATCCGGTGACGTGGTGGAATCCAATTCCACGGTCATGACCGCCTTGTGCGCCGATCACGGGGCGGATGCCACAGTAAACCCCATGCTTGAAGATGACCTTGAAATCATTCAAAACGCCGTGGCCGCTGGGGTGGCCCAGGGGTATGACATGGTCATGATCATGGGCGGCTCCTCTGCCGGGTCCAAGGATTATTCAAAACCGGTGATTGAAAATTTAGGGCAGATTTACGTCCACGGGGTCACCATGATGCCGGGAAAACCCATGATGTTCGGGCAGATTAAAGAGACCCCCATTTTCGGCATCCCCGGCTATCCGGTATCGGCCATTGTTGCCTTTGAAACCTTTGCAGGACCGTTGCTGCTGGCCATGCAGCACCTGCCCCCTTTAGAGCAGGAAATCGTGGAGGTTTCTCCGGTCAGAAAAGTGGCATCAAAATTGGGCCAGGAGGAATTTTTAAGGGTAAAAATCGGCTCCGTGGACGGCAGGCTTATGTCTTCCCAGTTGCCCCGGGGCTCGGGCAGCATCACCACCCTGACCGAAGCCGACGGCATCATACGAATTCCCCAGCATGTGGAGGGCATCGAAGCCGGCGAAAAGGTGCAGGCCCGCCTGCTTCGCTCCCGGTCATGCATCGAAAATACGGTGGTGATCACCGGCTCCCATGATAATACCCTTGACCTGCTGGCGGACCAGATCCGGCTTGCACATCCGGGCATGGGCATATCCTCCAGCCATGTGGGAAGCATGGGCGGACTGATGGCCATTAAAAAGGGCGGTTGCCACATGGCCGGCTGCCATCTGCTGGACCCCGACGACGGCTCATACAACATCTCATACCTAAAAAAATACTTGCCCGATGTACCGTTACGCCTGGTTAATCTCGTGATGCGCCAGCAAGGTCTGATTCTCCCCAAAGGCAACCCGGACGAGGTCAAAGGGCTCTCGGATATTGTTGAAAAAAATCTGGCCTTTATCAATCGCCAGCCCGGGTCCGGCACCCGGATCTTATTTGATTTCAGCTTAAAGGAAAACGGCCTGTCAGCAGCAGATATCCCGGGATATGATAACGAGGAATACACCCACATGTCCGTGGCCGTGGCCGTATTATCAGGCCGGGCAAAGGCCGGACTCGGCATCAAAGCCGCAGCCCTGGCCCTGAAGCTGGACTTTCTGCCGATTGTCACAGAATCCTATGATCTGGTCATCCCTGAAGCGTATTACAATCTACCGAAAACCCAGGCCCTTCTTGAAGCCATTCAATCCGACGAATTTAAACAGCGTGTCCTGGCCTTAGGGGGATACGGCGTAGAAAAAACCGGAGAGGAATTGTTCCGGTCAAACGGATAGGTTAAGTGCGCAGCACTAACCCCTCTGTGCTCTCTGTGTCCTCTGTGGTGTAATAAAAACCGTGGGCGAAGCCCACCATTGCTTTTAAACCACAGAGAGCACAGAGGTTGGCTGTCGCCAACGACACAGAGACGAACTTAATGCATAAAAACACTTCTGGTAACTTTTATTACGTTACGCCCGCCATCAATAAAAAAACAGTAATCTAACACCCTTATAATCCCTTCTTAACCCATGTCCGGTAATAATTTCTTGTATTTTTTCTAAACTCTTTTGTCATGGAGGCAAATACAGAAAATGACGACACAGGTTTCGCAAGTATCTTTAAACAGCTACGCTTCTTTGGATAATGAACCCTACATGAGTGAAGGACAACTCGCTTACTTTAAGGGCAAATTGCTGCAGCGAAAGGATGAGTTGCATAACAGAATTTCCCAATCCATAAAAAAAATTAAAACCCTCGAAGCAGCCCAGGCCGATATTCTTGACCGGAGTAACTCATATATTGATCTGGAACTTGAGGTGAAAAGTTTTGAGCGCCATTCGGATATGATCGTACAGGTGGATCATGCCCTGGCGCGTATTGACGACGGCAGTTTCGGATACTGTGAACTGACCGGTGATGAGATTGGGCTGCGGCGGCTGGAAGCGATTCCCTTTGCCACCATGTCCATTAAAGCGCTGGAGGCATTTGAAGCGGGCCAGGCTCACATGTTTGTCACAAATTAATCCTTAATTGCTCCCACCCTGCCCCTTGAATCTGGACTCGAGCAACAAATAAAATCGACTTATGTAAAATAAAAAATCCCCGCCGAACCAATGTTCGACGGGGATTTTTTTGACTTAAATCGTCTTGGCGTAACCGCTGATTTTAAAATTTAGTAGGGATGAATTTCAACCCTTCTGTTCAGGGAGCGGCCGAAGTCGGTGCTGTTCAGGGCAACCGGTTTGTCAAAGCCAAAGCCTGTGGTGGCCAGACGGTTGCGGGCAATACCTTTATCTACAAGATATTTAGCAACGGCATTGGCACGTCTCAGGGACAGACCCATGTTGTATTTCTTGGAACCGATATTATCCGTATGACCCTGCAGTTCAATACTCATTGCGGGATTCTTTTCCAGAATTTCATATACGGCATCAAGCTGTGCAAAAGTTGCAGGTTTGATGACGGCTTTGTCAAAATCAAACAACACGTTGTCAAGCACCCAGCAGCCGACTGCATTTACTTTTGCACCGGCAGGGGTTCCGGGGCACTGGTCATCGGGATCAAGTACGCCGTCACCATCGCTGTCCATGGGGGAAGCTGCAGGAGCAGGGGCATCGGCTGGTGCCAGGAATACCTTTTCAACAAATGCGCCCATTTCCGCGGTGCCCATAAGATCCTTGGCATTTACCAGACTTGCACAACCGCCGATCTCTGCGATCTCAGTAAGAAACGCAGTACCTTCTTCGGCATCGCCCACCTGAATGGGGTAAAAGCAGATTGCATCGCCATACTGTTCTTTAACAGCTTTGGCCTGGGCGGTATCTTTTGCCATATCCAAACCGTCGGAAACGATAATTACAGCGGTTTTTCCGGAAAGGGTTTCAAGATCTTTACCCATGGCGGTCAGGGCTGAACCCAAGGGGCTGTAGCCGCCGGCTTTTGAAACTTCGCCAAGTTTTTCAGCCAGGGCAGCGGAGTTGTAACCTGTCATGCCGTAAAACAATTCGGTCTCTTTTTTAGAAATGGAATCATCATGTCCAAACGTTCTCAGCCCGGCAGTCTGTCCGAGTTCAGGAATAGTCTGGTTCATATGTTCTACAATAGCTTTGCCGATCATAAATTTGGGATTGCCCATGCAGTCATCGTTCATGGAGCTGGAGGCATCCAGAATAATAACGAAATTATCAACTTTAGACTGATACATGGACGCATCAAACTGTTTAGCCGAAAACGACGGAAGCCCGGCAGGTTCCTTCGCCGCGCAGCCAAACAGAAAAGCAAAGGCGGTAATGGTTAAAAGGGTTTGCACGAAACGTTTCTTGTTCATCTGATCTCCTTTTTTTCACAATTAGTATTAAATTCTTGTTAGAATTGCTGAATAGCCTACAAAGAATTTGGCATATTCTACAAAAGAAAATAGATGAAATCAACTGTTCTTTTTAGGTGCACCGTCCGTGTGACGCCTTTTGGAGCCTTGCAATTTTGTGCAAACAATTATATACGTCCAAAGCTTAATTTATAACTTTCTAATAGTTACAACCACACTCAATTCAGGAAAAAAATATGGAAATCTATCAGGGTATAATCCTAGGCATCCTTCAGGGACTTACAGAATTTTTGCCGGTGAGCAGTTCAGGGCACCTGGTCCTGGGGCAGGTCTACTTTAATATTACTGAATGCGGCCTTATTTTCGATGCGTCCGTACACATGGGCACCCTTGGCGCGGTATTCATTGTATATTTCAAAGACATCCGGGACATCATTAAAAGCCTGGTGATATTTGCCTGGACCCGGAATGCGGCAGGGCATGAAAAAAATCTGGCACTGGCCGCCGCCATCATTATCGGTTCCGTGCCCACGGCAATCATCGGACTGGTGCTTAAACGGTTTGAGGACGTTCTGTTCACCTCATCTTTACTCGTCGGATGTATGCTCATCCTAACAGGGCTCCTTTTGTGGGTCTCCAGAAACTACTACAGGGTTGGAAAAGGACAGCCGCTGACCATTGCAAGGGCGCTGACCATCGGCCTTGTCCAGGGGATTGCCGTTGTGCCCGGCATCTCCCGCTCCGGTTCCACCATTGCCACGGGCTTATTCATGGGCCTGGACAGGCAGGCAGCCGCCCGGTTCTCCTTTCTTTTATCCATCCCGGCCATTCTCGGTGCCCAGGTGCTCAGCATAAAAGACGTGATAGAATCCCAGGGGCACATTGACCCAGCCACCATTTATGGTACAATCGCTGCATTCATCGTTGGGCTGGCAGCTCTGAAACTTCTATTAAAACTGGTGAATACCGGTAAATTTCATCTGTTTGCACCCTATTGCTGGCTGGCCGGCATTCTAGCGCTTATTTCAAATTTTATATAGAGGAGGAAACTATGCATCCTGGAATCTTCAGGGAATATGACATCCGCGGCATCGCAGGAGAAGAGATTTCTGAACAGGACGCCAATGCCATAGGAAAGGCATATGGGTCCCTGCTTATGGGACAGGGCCGCAAAAAAGTATCTGTCGGCCGGGACTGCCGCATCACGTCAGAAGCCTATTCAAAGGCATTCATTGACGGAATATTGTCCGCAGGCTGCGATGTGGTGGACATTGGTGTCTGCCCCACCCCGGTTCTCTATTTTTCCATTCACCAATTCAATCTTGAGGGTGGGGCCATGGTTACGGCCAGCCACAATCCGCCGGAATATAACGGGTTCAAATTGATGAGCGGGCTGGATTCCATTCACAGCCATGGGTTGCAGGAAATCCGCAAGATCATTGAAGACCAGGCCTATACCCAGGGTCAGGGGACGTTAATAAAGGAGGATGCAATTTCTCCCTATATGGCCATGATCCAGAAAAACATCACCCTGAAGAACCCCATCCGGGTCGGCATTGATGCCGGCAACGGCACTGGCGGCATCACCGCCTTACCGGTACTCAAAGGCCTGGGGTGCGAGGTCCATGATCTTTACTGCGATCTGGACGGCACCTTCCCCAACCACGAGGCAGACCCCACCCAGAAAAAAAATATGACCGATCTCATTGCCCTGGTCAAAGAAAAGAAGCTGGATCTTGGTATCGGCTATGACGGGGATGCAGACCGCATCGGGGTGGTGGACAAACACGGGAATATCATTTACGGGGACCAGCTCATGGTGATTTATGCCAAAGAGATTTTGTCCCGCAATCCCGGCGCCACCTTTATCTCCGAGGTAAAGTGCTCCATGGTCATGTATGACCAGATCGGCAAAATGGGCGGCAACGCCATCATGTGGCGCACAGGACACTCGTTGATCAAAAAGAAAATGAAAGAAGAGAATGCGGCCCTGGCAGGGGAGATGAGCGGACACATGTTTTTCAAGGACCGCTACTACGGATATGACGATGCCCTGTATGCCTCCTGCAGGCTTCTGGAAATCATGGACAGCACAGGCCTTGGTGTTGATGAATTAATCAAGGATCTGCCCAAAACCTTCACCACACCTGAAATCCGGGTTGACTGCCCCGATGCCGTCAAGTTCAAGGTTGTGGAAAAGATAGTGGCATTGTATAAAGCCCGGCAAGAGGTCATTGACATTGACGGGATGCGGGCCATTTATGAAGACGGGTGGGGCCTTGTTCGTGCCTCCAATACCCAGCCGGCCCTGGTGCTTCGCTTTGAAGCCCTGACCGAGCCCCGTCTGGAAGAGATTAGAACCGAAATTGAAAATGATTTGAAAAAAATCATTAAGGATACATAATTTAGACTTTATGCAACTATCCCAGCCCCAACAGGACGCTGTTGATCATACCGGCTCCCCGGCCCTCGTGGTTGCGGGAGCCGGTTCCGGTAAAACCAGGACCCTGACCGCCAAATTTTCCCATCTCATCAGCATGGGCCATGCCCCGGAGCGTATTCTGGCCATCACCTTCACCAACAAGGCGGCCCAAGAGATGAAAAGCCGGCTGATGGAGATGACAGGCCTGCATCACGCGCGCTTTGAATGGGTACGGACCTATCACTCGGCCTGCCTGATGATCTTAAAACGCCATTGCCAGATCATGGGATACACCCCGCCGCTGCAGGTGTTTACCGTGTACCAGCAGGACAAGCTGGTCAAGGAACTTTGCGTAAAAAATAATATTGATAAAAAATACGCACGCCGGATTCTTTCATCCATCTCCCGGGCCAAAAACGACGGTGATCCGGCCAAATATTTTGACCGCAAACCCGGGTTTCTCAATGTCCGGATGGCCGATATTTTTGCCCAGTTTGAAGAACGCCTGGCCGAAATGAACTGCGTTGATTTTGACAATATCCTGCTCAAAGCCCGTGACTTGCTCCGGGACAATGAAGAGGTCCGCACATATTACCAGGACCTTTTTTCCTATATTCTGGTGGATGAGTACCAGGACACCAACAACCTGCAGGAGGAGCTGACATCCCTTTTATTAGGCGAACACCGCAACCTGTTCTGCGTGGGGGATGACTGGCAGGCCGTATATGGATTCCGCGGCTCCAACGTGAACCACTTTTTACGGTTTGCAGAAAAGTATAAAGACGCAAAAATTTTCCGGCTGGAAGAAAATTACAGGTCTGCCGACGAGATCGTCCAGGCCGCCAATGATCTCATTGACTATAACCCCGACAAAATGGATAAACGCTGTTTTTCACACAAAAAAGGCGGGGTGGTTGAAATTTATGAATTCATGTCCGATGCCCATGAAGCCGAATGGGCTGCCAGGCGGATATTGAATCTCCACAAACAGGGACAGGGAATTCCCCTGGATAAAATGGCCGTGGTCTACCGGACCAAATTCTGTTCCCTGCCCTTTGAAAAGACCTTCAGGGCCTTTCGCATTCCCTACCGGCTGATGGGGTCCCAGGGCTTTTTTGAACGCATGGAAGTACTGGATATCAACTCCTATTTAAGCGCCTCGTATTTTCCCAATGACGACCTCTCATTTGAGCGGGTTATCAATACACCCAAACGGGGGATCGGGCCGGCCATGATTAAAAAATTAGCTACCCTGCGCGAACAGGGCGGATCTTTGCAGGGAGCGGCACGGATCATGGTCCGGGACCGGCTTGTGAGCAAAAAGGTCCATGAAAATATGTCAGAGGTTCTGGATATTCTGGATACCATCCATGACATGGCCCCGGCCATGGCCATGGAGACAGTCATGGACCGCACCGGGTATTACGACTATCTGAAAACCAAAACAAAAACCGACGCAGAATTTGTCAGCAAAAAAGAGAACATCGAACAGCTGATCCACACGGCCCGGGCCAAGGATACCATGCTGGAATATCTGGAAGAGGCAGCCCTGATCCGTGAAGACAAAGACGAGGACGACCAGGATGAAAACGGGGTGGGCCTGCTCACCATTCATTCGGCCAAGGGCCTGGAGTTTGATGTGGTTTTCATCGTCGGGTGCGAAGAAGGCCTGTTTCCCCACTGGCGCTCGGTTGACGAGGGCGATGCCGCGCTGTCCGAGGAACGCAGGCTCATGTATGTGGCCATGACCCGGGCCGAACGCTTTTTGTACCTGAGCCACGTCAATTACCGCAAGGGCGATTTTGCCACTCCCAGCCGGTTCATTGATCAGGTTCGGGAATGCCTGGATTAAGGCCAAAGGCAAATCCGTTTAATATGGACTTCTTTTTCGGCTTACGCGAACCCGTTTCCCAGGCAACAGCCCGAATGCTGCACCGGGGGTCCCGGGCCATCCCGTCAAACTACAAAAAGGTGTTCATCACCCTCTTTTTTATTATTTTCATTACGGTCACCGGGGTGGGTATTGTGGTGCCCCTGCTGCCCATCTACGCCCATGATCTTGGGGCGGCAGGCATTTACGTGGCCATGATTTTCGGGGCGTTCTCCATTTCCCGGGCGTTTTTCATGCCCTGGTTCGGCAGTCTTTCAGATAAAAAGGGTCGAAAACCCTTTATTCTGGCAGGACTATTAACCTACATGCTGGTGGCCCTTGCTTTCGTCTGGGCCTCTAACGTGGAGGGCCTTATTGCCATCCGGTTTATCCAGGGGGCCGGCTCAGCCATGATCATGCCCGTGGTCCAGGCCTATGTTGGGGAAATCTGTCACGAAGGCACAGAAGGGTATGCCATGGGGCTGTTCAACCTGTCCATGTTTTTAAGCCTCTCTTTTGGACCCATCATGGGCGGGGTGGTACAACAGACCTGGTCGTTGGATGCGGCATTCTATTGTATGTCCGCCCTGTCGGCTTTGGGGGCACTGCTTTGCCTGATCTTTCTGCCGCCGTTGTCCAAAGAACAGATTCGAATTAACAAACGCGAACCTGCCGCCTTTGGCGTGGTGATCCGGGACCGGGAACTGGCCGGACTGGTGGTTTTCAGGTATGCCTACACCGCCTGCATCGGAATTATCTGGTGTTTCATGCCCCTGTATGCCGGCAAGACATTCGGGCTGGCCGGCGGAAAAATCGGACTGCTTGTGACCGCCGGCGTGTTTGTCTCGGGTGCCCTGCAGCTGCCCATGGGGTATGCCGCGGACCGGTGGAACAGAAAAATTATGGTGGTTGTGGGCGGAATATTGTCCGCCGCAGGGATTGTATACCCGTTCTGGGCCACGTCATTTATAGATTTGCTCACAGGTGTCAGCATTTTCGGACTGGGCGGGGGGATTGCCATGCCGGCTCTGACGGCCCTGGCCGTGGTTAAGGGCGAAGAAAGACAGGCCCAAGGATCGGTAATGGCCATTTTGACGTCCGCCCACTCCCTTGGCATGTTCACAGGATCTGTCATGGCCGGCCTGGCCATGGACTTTTTCACCCTCTCCTATGCCTTTCCCTGCGGCAGCATTGTCATGGCATTGGGCGTTCTTTTGTTTCCTATTCTGTACCGCCGAAAATATAACCACGGAAGGCACCGAAAAACACGGACCTGAGCGCTTCGCGCTCTGACTTTCCGTGCTTTTCCGTGTGTTCCGTGGTTATTATTCCGGCCACTGGATATGTACGGCAATCACCTTTCTCCATGCGAAGAAGGGTTCTAATCCAATGAATCATTAAGTAGGCGTACCTTTTATCCTAATATCTTGGACGGCGTTATTTCTCCTGCCATACCGGCGGCCGCTTTTCAAAAAACGCCGCCACCCCCTCTTTGGCATCATCGGTGTCGCACAATCTGGCAAAGGCTTCGTTCATATATGCAAACTGGGCGTCATAGGGCATATCCCGGGAGGCATAGAACGCTGATTTGGCAATCCTGACAGCCACCGGACTCTTTTTTGCCAGATCCCGGGCCCAGGCAAGGGCGGCCTCATCCAGCTTCTCCTTGGGTACGATTCGGTTGATGAGACCCAGTTCCAAGGCCTGGTCCGCCTTAATCAAGTCTCCGTAAAGCAGCAGTTCCAAAGCCTTTTTCTGCCCCACACACCGGGCCACGGGAATCACCGGGCCCACGCAATTTAGCCCCACATTGATGGCGGTCAGCCCCATTTTGACGTTATCGGCGGCAATGGCCAGATCCGCGGCCGCCACAAGCCCCATCCCGTTGGCGGCTGCGGCCCCGTGGACCTGGGCGATGACCGGGGTCTGCATTTTAGAGATCAGCACCAGCGGGGCCTCCATCCGTTCAATCCACTCCCGGTATTCATTGGTTCGTTTGCCTTTGAGCTCATTGACATCAATACCGGCGCAAAATGCCCTGCCCGCTCCTTTGACAAGTATGACCCTGACATCGGAATCTGCTTCAAATGCCTTGAGTGCGTCATACAGCTCTTGTGCCATCCGGCTGGAAAAGGTATTCATTGCCGCGGCCCGGTTCAGGGTCACACAGGCCACATGGCCCCCAAGATTTTCTGCAATGATAGTTTCGTATGCCATAAGGTGTCTCCTTTCGTATCTTAACAAACATTCAACTATAAAAATGCCATAATGCCGATAGGTTAGCTGCCACATTATACTAATTGCAAGGTCCACGCAACCTCCACTTACCGTAAGCGACCCATGGTTCACATCTATGATTTTCTTCAATGCGTTCTACATCAAACACAATGCTCATGTTCTATTAATACCCAATTAATTTTCGAAGGATAATTCAAATATTACGACGTCCATCAGCTATTACGCTTCTGCACAATACGCAGATCAAACCCACACATCATCATCATCATCATCATCAACAAGTGAAGCGCTTGTTTACCTGCTCATCAATGATGAAGAGTGCGATTCAGACAGCATTTATTTCGATGCGTACAACGGCATGAGCGATGACTTAGACAACCAGGGAACACTGACATATACTTACAGCTATAGTAAAGGCGAAGGGGTTAATATTGTGCTGGGGGCAGAGGCCTATGCATCCGCCGTACCCGTACCGGGTGCCGGACTTTTGCTGAGCACAGGCCTTATCATTCTTGCTGCAGTCAGAAGAAAAAACTAAGGATCGCAGGTTCCAAGATTAGAAATAACCATCGACAGCCCAAAGGGCGGCTCTTTCAGGGACCGCCCTTTTTTATTGCGTAGACGCCTGAAAACTCATTCAAAACAGCAAATGAACGATGGAGACGCCCAGCAACACAATAAACGTATGTTTCTGGTATCTCTCAAACCATGGGAAGCGAACCAGGCGGGTGCCGATCTGACCGCCCAAGATAACCCCGCTGCAGGTGGCAAATAACAAATGGGTGCCGTGGGGCCAGAACGCATAGCCTTGCCAGACACTGATGCAGGTCAGGCAAAGGTAAAATAGAATGGTCACAAACATAATAAGCAAACTCGTGGCCACGGCACGGGAGGTCGGCATTTTGAGTTTAAGGGTCATATGGGGGACAAGCCAATCGGTATTACCGATACTTAACAGTCCCGTGAAAAATGAAGACAAAAGAACCACAGGATAACTTTTGGCATAGATGATGGGGGCGGGAATCACATGCCGCTTATCAATAACCGAATCCGGGCTTTTTAAAGATTGAATGGTCCGGATCAGAAGATAGGCGGCAATGGCCACAAAAATGTAGAGCAAAAGCTTTTCATATCCCCTGGAAATGTAAAAACTGGATAAAAATCCCAGGGTCACACCTGTCAGCGCCATGGGAATAAATGCCACAGCAGTTTTGACATCGACCATACCATTGCAAAAATAGGTCAGAGAACCGGTTCCCTTGCCGGCAATCTGGGTAAATATAGAAATGGCAACAGCCTCGGAAGGCCGGATATCCAGAAAGGTCAGAACCGGTATCCAGAGGATACCTGCTCCCAGGCCGGTGAACATCACCATGGATCCGACACCAATGGCCAGAAAATGTACAAAAATAAATTTAGAAAAGCTCAATGGAATAACGGCATTTAGGAAAAAAGAGAGCAAAAAAACATATGCAATATCCACCAGCATCCAGAAACTAAGGTATTGAGGCGCCTTTAACACTAGGGGCCATATTCTCATCGGTCAGTCATCCTTATAACGGTCGCAAACCGTTTTTTCGCCTTTCATGTTTGAATACGTATGATGTATTCTATACAGAAAGTTAAACGGGGACAAGTTTCTCTTTCATCTAGTTTGTTTTTTTATCGTGTTACGATTCGCAATCAGGCCCGATGCAATTGCCGTTAAAGCGAATATGTTGCACCGGATTCAAGAATATGCGTCTGGCAGTTAAGAGAATGCTTAAATCTTTGAAGTGCATACGCACAGGTATCATGGGGAGAAAGGAATATATGCCTGGGATTGACGGCGTTCAGGTTATCAATGGTCTGTTCAAGATCCTGCTTTGTGATTTTCTGCCACGGCGGTTTTCCCGTCCCCCAAATCATTTGTACCTTAAGGCCGGGTTTGCGAAGGGGACTGTCGGTAACAGGAAAGTGAAGGCCGCCGCCAATGGCATAAATGGGTTCATTTGAAAGGTGCTTTACCATCTGAACGATGGTTTCGATGGTTGGGTGGCCGCATCCGGTGATCACGACCAATCCTTTATTTTTGAGACGGGCAACGATGGCCTGCTCCTCGGTCCACCCCATAAAAAACAGGCTTCTGGCCAGAGGTCCTGTGGAGGCTATGCCTGGGGTCAGCATACCGGGACGTTGAACAATTCGGGTTTCAAATCCCTCCGCATCAACGCCCGCCGGAGTAAAACAGACCATCCCATCGGGTTTTCCCCATTCACGGGGCATGGCGATCCGATTGTTTCGAAACGCCTTAAATCCCCCAATATGATCCGGATGCAGGTGGGAGATGACCAGTGCGTCAACCTGGTCGAGTTTAAAATTCAGTTTCGCGGCATTGTGGGCCAACGCCGGCATTTCAGGACCGAATCCCAGATCAAAAAGTATCGATCCCTTATCTGTTTTAATGGCATAGGACACCCCCGGAGCGGCTAAAAAGCCCGGGGCGGCATGTTGTTCCAGAAGAACAGTTAATTCAAACTGCTCAAGTTCAGGCAGTTCCAGAAATCCCGTATTTTCCATGCGCTGTTTATTAAGGTGCTGCGATTTTTCAACGTTTTGTTTATGGCGGCGGTTCTTAATAAACAGCAGCGGAAAAAGAACCGGAGACGCCAACGCTAAAACCGGCCACCATGCCGGGGAAATTCTTCTGGACATGTTCACCCTTCTCTTTTACCGATCAATCATATATAGCCTTCCCGCAACAAGGTAACAAATTTCAAATGATCCATACAAGAGATAAAACAGGTTATTAACCTTACAAATACGGCTGCCCAAAGTTATGCTTTAGGCTCAAAGGAACCGCCAAGGCGGATGATTTCGTCAAGAACATTTTGAACAAGGTCATCCAGCCGGGCTCCCACTTCCGGACTCAGGTCTTCGCCTAAACTTTCAATATCCTTGGGTTCAACGCCGATAATGGTGGTTTCAGGCACATGGTCCAGGGCGTTGCACAAGGTCAATGCTTCAATGAGATCCACCTGATGCAACGAATTTTTAGCCAGAATCCTGTTGGGAATCTGATCATGATCAAGGCGATGCAGATCTCCCGGCTGACCGTGATTGAGTACGGTATCCACCACAATAAGGCGTCCTGCATTGGAGATAACCCCCAGCAGATTCACCCCGAGAACACCGCCGTCTATAATATCGATATTGTCAGAAAATTCGTACCCTTTTTCAAGGGCTTCAACAACCCGTATACCTACCCCGTCATCTGTGTAAAGGATATTTCCCACACCCAGTACGGTTATATTATTCACATCCATAAATAATGTATCTGTCCATCCAGTATATAAAAATTAAAAGTTGCGGCGGTAATACCGCCGCAACCTAAGTTTTCAAGTACGCCAAAAGCGAAATTAAATAACTTTGACCTCGTAGGTCTGGTTGGTGTGGGGATCAATCACGTGAACCGCACACGCAATACACGGATCAAAGGAATGAACGGTCCGCAGTACTTCCAACGGTTTGGACGGATCAGCCACCGGCGTACCCACCAGGGCTTTTTCCACAGGGCCCCGTTGTTTTTTACTGTCACGGGGACCAAAATTCCATGTGGAGGGGACCACATACTGATAATTTTTAATCTTACCGCCTTCAATGTCAATCCAATGTCCCAGCGCACCCCGGGGCACATCATTAAGACCGCCGCCCTGCCCTTTGTCCGGCATGGTCCAGGACTGATAGGTCTTTTTATTACCCGCTGCGATATTTGATTTTAATGAATCAATCCAGCCTTCCATGGCATCTGAAATAACCACGGTTTCAATGGCGCGTGCGGCTGTCCGGCCAAGGGTGGAAAATAGGGCCTCTTTTCCCACGCCAAGGGTTTTGAGGGTATGATCAACCAGTTTTTTCACCTGGCCGTGATCCTTGGCGTAGGCAATCAGGACACGTGCCAGGGGGCCGACTTCGGCCGCTTTACCCGCATATCTGGGCGCCTTGATCCAGGTATATTTATCGTCGGTATTGTAGGTCACCTCTCCGGGGATGGGTTTGGTTTCGCCGGAAAGGGGATGTTTGGGCTCGCCTTTTTCATACCAGGCCCGGGTCACATCTTCCGCAATTTTGTCTGTGTCCACAGCCGAGTAAGCCAGGTTTGCGTCGACAACACCGCCGGGCATCAGCAAGTCGTCATCAATATGCTTCTGGGGGAATTCGCCATAGGCAAGATAGGTGTCATTGTTGCCGCCCACTGCACCCCAATCTTTATAAAAAGATGCAATGGCCAGCAGATCGGGCAGATATACTTCGTTAATAAAGGCCTTGGTCTCTTTCCAGATCTGGGTAAATTCGTCAATTCGTTCGGGTGTCAGGTCCCTTACGGATGTAATACCACCGACAACCAGGAACTGGGGATGGGGGTTTTTACCGCCGAAAATGGCGTGCATGCGCGCGGCCTTGGCCTGGAGTTTCAACCCTTCGATATAATGGGAAGCCGCCATAAGGTTGGCTTCAGGCGGCAATTTGTAGGCTGAATGTCCCCAGTAAGCGTTGTTAAAGGGTCCCAGCTGCCCGCTGTTCACAAAAGTTTTAAGACGGGTTTGAACCTCTTTAAAATAGGTGGAATTCTGGGGCCGTCCGGATACGTTTTCAGACAGTTTTGCTGTCTTGGCCGGATCTGCAGACAGGGCGCTGACAATATCCACCCAGTCCAGGGCATGCAGATGATAAAAATGAACAATGTGATCATGCTGGAACTGACTGCCGTGCAGCAGGTTACGAACAATCCGTGCATTTTCCGGGATCTCGATATTGCAGGCCTTTTCCACCGCGCGTACCGAAGACAGTGCATGAACATAAGTGCAAACGCCGCAGGAGCGCTGGACAAAATGGTGTGCATCCCGGGGGTCACGTCCCTGGAGCATCACCTCGATGCCCCTGAACATCTGCCCGGAACACCAGGCGTCCGTCACCTTTCCGTTTGCCACTTCCACCTCAATTCTAAGGTGCCCCTCTATTCTGGTAATGGGGTCAACAATAATTCTTTTACCCATAACAATATTATCCTTTCACATCATATGTGCTGTGTTTAATTATATGAATTATTTACCGCATAAGCGGTTTAGATGATGTACCGCGAACAAGTACGCAGATCTGTGCTAAAAATCATGCAATATTATTAGCTTTCCTCATAAAACGGCGTAAATTCATCCCAGAAGTCAGGCTCACTGCAGCCAATGCAGGGATGGCCGGCCTGAATGGGGAAACTCGTGGCGTCGTTAAATTTCGCGGTGGGACAATTATTATAGGTATTGGGGCCTTTACAGCCCAATTTATACAGACAGTAGCCAAGCCTGGCTTCTTTGGAGCCGAATTCCTCGACGAATTCATCGTTTTCATAATGTTCGAGACGAGGACAGTTATCATGGACAGTTTCCCCATAAGCGAACATGGGTCTGCCGTAATCATCGAGTTCCATCTCTTCGTTGTTGAGATACTTGAGGATGGTGCCAAGCAGATTCAAAGGATTGAAGGGACAGCCCGGCAGATTGATGGTATCAACACCGATGGCATCTTTTACGCCTTTATACCCACCGGGGTTGGGTGCTGCAGCAGAGATGCCGCCGTATGCGGAACAGGTTCCCACACAGATGGTTGCCGCCGCTTTTGGAATGACTTCCTTGGCAATTTCCAGAAATGTTTTTCCGGAAACCCTGCCGTAAGAGCCTTTGTGGCTGGTACCAATCGCACCTTCCACAATGCAGATAAATTTACCTTTATATTCTTCAACAGCATGGTGCAGGTTTTGTTCTGCCTGTTCACCGGAGGCAACCATGATGGTTTCATGGTATTCTACGGAAATGGTTTCCAGGATGATGCCGCCCACATCCGGAGTCCTTAAAAATGCTTCTGAACATCCGGTACATTCAGAAAAGTGCAGCCACACCACCGGGGGACGCAAGGCAGCGGCTTTTTCAATCTTAGCAGCCACTTCCCCCACAAATGAGTATGACAAGCCCATGGTCGCAGTCAGGGCTGTACAGTACTTGAGAAAATCTCTTCGTGAGACCCCTTTTGCTTCTAATCTTTCATAAAAATCGTTACTGGAATTGGTGTCCATAATACCTCCGTTATTGCTGTTATGATTTCATATCATAAGTTTGATTGATATTATAGATGAGTGAATTAAACCGGATCAAATTGATTATTCATATCTATGATAACAAAACAAATTAACTATTTCCATCATTATAATTTTATAAAGAATTATATCGAAAATATAAAAATTTGTTAAAATTTATTGCAATAATAAGCGGCTACAAAAACCAGAGTCCTATTACAATTTGTCAGCAAATATTCAAAAAATTACGAAATTGTTTTATCGTCGAAACGAAATTCATGGAGGGAAAAACGGTAGAAATGAAAGTTTAGGCGCAATCAAACCCAATCGAGCGAAACCCATGTTTTGGGGATCGCCACAATTTTATGCCTAAAAAATGCAAGCCTCCCATGGTCGGATTTACGACCACAGGAGACTCCCGAAGGGTAAGGTTATTTTGATTCAACTCATTTAAGATTTAGTTGTCAGACTTTTGTGGTTTCTGTAATTTGCTGTTATCATAGATGAATAAAAAGAATCAAAACACCCAATGCATTTTTTAGCTGATATTAATACTCATAAAATCCTTGGCCGCTTTTTCGACCGAGCCGACCGGCACGGACATATTTTCGCAGCAAGGGTGTCGCCCTGTACTTGGAATCCTTAAACTCGTCGTAAAGCACATCCATGATGGCCAGACAGACGTCCAGACCGACCAGGTCTCCCAATGCAAGGGGACCGATGGGGTGGTTGGCCCCCAGTTTCATGGCCGTATCAATATCCTGGGCACTGGCAACGCCTTCGGCATAAATGGCAGCCGCTTCGTTGATCATGGGAATCAATATGCGGTTCACCACAAACCCCGGGGCTTCATCCACCTGCACCGGTTCTTTGCCAAGATCCAGGGCCAATGCCTTTACCGCGTCAAAGGTTTCGTCGGATGTGGCAACCCCTTTGATGATCTCAATGAGCGCCATGACAGGTGCTGGGTTAAAAAAGTGCATCCCGATGACCTTGTCCGGACGTTTTGTGGCCGTGGCCACTTCGGCAATGGAAAGGGACGACGTGTTGGTGGCCAGGATGGTTGACGGCTTGCAAATGCTGTCAAGCTCACTGAAAATCTGCTTTTTGATCTTCATGTTTTCCACGGCAGCTTCCACCACAAGATCGCAATCCTGGGCACTTTCGGGATCTGTGGTGCCGATAATCCGGCCAAGAATCGGCTGGATCATCACCTCCTCCAGTTTTCCCTTGGATGCCATGCGAGTCAAATTTTTAGAAATGATCGAAATGCCGTTGTTAACAAATTCCTGCTTAATATCCCGCAACACCACCATATAGCCATTGACGGCAAACACTTGGGCAATGCCGGCACCCATGGTACCAGCACCGATTACACATATTTGTTTCATATATTTATGACCTTTCATCAAATCAATTTTAATTTACTAATAGAACGAAACCCTTTGGTTGGGCGAAAAGTTACCCAGATGCAAGGCGCAAGCAAAGCTGAAACCGGAGCGTACTATAGTACGTGAGGATTTTAGGTTTGTGAAGCAACGCCGCAGGTGGGTGACTTTTCGTTCAACCACTATTTGGTCATATTCTCCACGATCATGGCCATTCCCATCCCCCCGCCAATACACATGGACACAAGCCCTGTGCCATAGCCTTTGCGTTTCATCTCATGGATCAGGGTCACCATCTGCCGGGCGCCTGTGCATCCAATGGGGTGCCCCAGGGAAATGCCGCTGCCCAGCTGATTGGCAAATTCAGGATCAATGTCCAGCTCGACCATGCACCCCAACGCCTGGGCGGCAAATGCCTCGTTCAGCTCAATGATGTCCATGTCTTTGATGGACATACCGGTGGATTTCAACACCCGGCGAACGGCAGGGATCGGTCCAAGCCCCATGTATGCCGGGTCCACACCGCCCGTGGCAAATCCTTTGATCTTGACATAGGGTGTCAGCCCCAATTCCTTGGCCTTGTCTGCACTCATCATGACAACGGCCGCACCGCCGTCATTGATTCCCGATGCATTGCCCGCCGTGACAGTACCGTCCTTTTTGAAAACCGGTTTCATCTTGGCCATCTTTTCCATGGAGGTTTCCATGGGCCGCTCATCGGTGTCCACAATCACCTCGGCCTTGCGGGTGCGTGTGATCACCGGAACAATCTCTTCTTTGAACGTGCCGTTTGCAATGGCTTCACGGGCCCTTGCATGGCTCAGACAAGAGAGTTTATCCTGGTCATGCCGGGAGATATTGTAAAGTTCGGCAATATTTTCAGCGGTTACGCCCATGTGGTACCCGTTGAAGATCTCAAAAAGACCGTCATACACCATCAGGTCATAGATATCCCCTTTTCCGGAGACCTCCATGCGATATCCCCACCGGGCAGCCGGCATGGCCATGGGGGCGTTACTCATACTTTCCTGGCCGCCGGCAATCACCACATCGGCCTGGCCGCTCATGATGGATGACGCACCAATGGCAATGGATTTGAGCCCTGACCCGCATATTTTATTCACCGTAAAGCCATAGGTTTCCTTGGGTATCCCGGCCCGGATCATGGCCTGCCTGCCGGGGCTTTGGCCCTGCCCAGCCTGGAGCACATTACCCATGATCACCTCGTCCACCGCAACAGGGGCAGCATCGGTGTTCCAGTTTCCATATTTTTCTTCCAGCTCGGTTTTGCCCCGGTCCCTGAGTTTATCCGGTGCAAAGGCCAGCATCTCGTCACTGACGTCAGGCCTGAGCCCTGCCCTTTCCATGGCGGCCCGGATCACCACGGCACCCAGATCCACGGATGAGACGGTTTTCAGCACCCCGCCGAAACTGCCGATGGCAGTACGGGCACCGCTGACAATTACAACATCTTTCATAAGATTTCTCCTTGGTAAAAAATCCGCCTACTTGCTGCCAAAGGCAGCTTCATCCATCTCAACGACTGCATTGTCAAATGCCTTCAAGGCATCCAGTTTTCCTGCGGTTGCGGAAAGGACCTGATTGATAAAAAACCGGGCGGTCTTGATCTGTCCGTCATAAAACATGTCGTCTTTTTTCTTTTTGCCTTTGTTGGCTGCGGCAGTTGCGGCGCGCCATAGCAGCATCCAGGCCATGGCAAGGTCGCCTGTGACCTCCATGAACGGATATGAAAAGGCATAGGCGGTCAAAAATTCTTCGGACCTGGATTTGGCCTGCAGTTCGGCGGCCACCTCTGTGTAGGTATTGAAAAACCCTTCCAGGCGGGCGGTGAGAGCTTCAAGGCCTTCGGCTTCTTTGGCCATGGCAAAGGTTTTCTTGATCTCTATAAGCAGCGCATTGAAAGCCGCGCCTTTTTTCATGGAGAGTTTGCGACCCATGAGATCAATGGACTGGATACCGTTGGTACCCTCGTACAGCATAAAAATTCTGGAATCCCTGAGCAGCTGGGCCACGGGAAATTCTTCAATAAACCCGTAACCGCCGTAGATCTGGATACCCTGGTTGCACACTTCAAAGGATTTATCCGTGCCATACCCTTTAATGATGGGGGTCAGAACCTCAAGTAAATATTCATAATGGGCTTTCTCGTCTGCATCCGTGGTCACGGCAACCATGTCATGGCACATGGCGCAGAAGTAATTGAGACTGCGCAGCCCTTCCACATAAGACTTCATGGTAATCAGCTGGCGTTTCACATCCGGATGGCGAATGATGGAGACCGGTTTTGAACCGGCCGGGGCTTTGAGTTCCCGGGACTGAATCCTTTCCCGTGCATAATTAAGCGCATACATATATGAGGCAGAGGCATTGGCAAAGCCCTGGAGGCCAACCATCTGACGCGCTTCGTTCATCATCTCGAACATGGCGGCCACGCCTTTATTTTCCTGACCCAAAAGGGTGCCGATGCATCCGGATTTCCCGCCCAGGGTCAGCGAACAGGTGGCATTGCCGTGCAGGCCCATTTTATGCTCAATGCCGGTACAGACCACATCGTTGAATTCCCCCGGGGTGCCGTCGGCGTTTACCCTGAATTTGGGTGCCAGGAACAGAGAAATACCGGCAATGCCTTCGGGAGCGCCTTCGATTCTAGCCAGAACCGGATGGATGATGTTTTCCACCATATCGTGCTCACCGGCGGAGATGAAAATTTTGTTGCCGAACAGAGAATAGGTGCCGTCCCCGTTGGGTTTGGCCGTGGACTCTACGGCAGCAAGGTCGGAGCCAGCATTGGGCTCGGTCAACAGCATGGTGCCGGACCATTTTCCAGACAGCATATTTGCAAGATAGATCTGCTTTTGCTCATCCGTGCCGAATTTCTCCACAAGTTTGGCTGCGCCGTGGGTGAGCATGTTGTAAAGCATAAAGGAGTTGCACGCCCCGTAAAAATACTCGTTGGCCGCCATGGCAACGGCATGGGGCATTCCCTGCCCGCCCCATTCGGGATCATCGGTCATCCCCAGCCATTCACCTTCATTATAGGCGGCGTATACACTGTGAAAGGCCTCGGGTACTTTTACTTCACCGGCATTAAACGTGCAGCCTTCGTCACTGATCGTCTGAAGGGGCAGGATCTCTTTAATTGCAAGATTTCTGGCTTCGCTTACGATTAAATCTACGGTCTTTTTCTTGAACTCGGCAAATTGGTCATGGGTGCTTAATTTGCCCACGTCCAGTTGCTCGTGTAATACGAAATCCACATCCCTTCGATCTGCAATCAATTGTGCCATAAGACTTTGTCCTTTATATTAGCTTTTTTTAAGGTTACAAGGGTCACGGGGGTTTTACCCCCACGGTTCCAAAACATTTTTTCTAAAACGCTGACTTTAAGGCTGTATACAATCATTAAGCGGAAATGACCTGTCAGGCCACGAAATAGGGTCTGACAGAGTGGTTCTCCATGGTCCAGATATGCATTTTCTCGGCATCCCGGATCAATTGGTCCCGAAAGTCCGGATGAGCAATGCTGATCAGGGCTTCGGCCCGTTCCCAGGTGGACTTGCCTTTCAGGTTGACCATGCCGTATTCCGTGACAACATACTGGGTGATCGTTCGTGGCAGGGTAACAATGGTACCTGTATCAAACACAGGCCGGATTCTGGATTTAACATTGCCGGCCCGGTCCTTGACCGTGGAACTCAGGCAGATAAAAGACTTGCCTCCTTTGGCGTGGTAGGCGCCGTAGGCAAAGTCAAACTGGCCGCCTGTGCCGGTCAGATGCCTTAACCCGGAGGACTCCGAAGAGACCTGGCCGTAAAGGTCCACCTCAATGGCGTTGTTGATGGAGACGGTCTTGTCATTATCAGATATATGGCTCAGCTTGTTGGTGTAATCCACGGAAAAACTTGCACAGACAGGATTGTTGTTCAAAAAATCATACAAACGGGCGCTGCCCAGGGCAAAGGTGTAGACCATGCGTCCCGGATCACGGCGTTTTTTAAGATTGGTGATTTTTCCGGCTTCATACATATCCAGGTAGGCATCGGCAAGCATTTCCGTGTGAACGCCCAAGTCCTTGAGATCTGACTGGGCAATCATTTTTCCCACCGCATTGGGCATACCACCGATGCCAAGCTGAATGCAGGAGCCGTCTTCAACTTGGTTTACGATCATTGCTGCAATTTTTTTATCTATCTCTGAAATAACCGGATCAGGCAAGGTCACAAGGGGCTTATTGTCGGTCTCCACCACAAAATCCACATCACGAAGATGAACAGATTCGTTGGCCCCTCCCAGGCAGCAGGGCATATTTTCATTGACTTCCACAATGACCGTATCTGCATTTTCTATAATTGATTTTTGAAAGGAGTTGGCAATCCCGAAGTTAAAATAGCCGAACCGGTCCATGGGTGCCGTTTTAAGCATACAGACGTTGGTTTTGATGTTCTGCTTATAATGGGAGGGACCTTCGTGGTAAATAAAGGGAATGAAATGGCAATTCCCTCTGTCGTGGAGCTTTCTATCTGCGCTGCTGAAGTGCCAGGAGTTGTAAATCACGCGGCCTTCACCCGGATCTGCAGCAGCAACGGCGGCAATCCCCGGAAAGGCAAGAGCCCTGACCTTGACATTATTGAGTTCATGGATTCGCATGGCCAATGCGGCATCAAGGGTCTCAGGTGCGGTTAAAAAGGCGCCGTAATCAACCCAGTCCCCTGATTTAACTACGGATACGGCATTGGGTGCGGTTGACAACTTTTGCCGGTACTCTGTCATGAGGCTCATGTTAAACAACTCCTTTTTTTGTGTATATATGGTCTAAAAAAAACTGAACGCTTGTTCAAAAAACTTTAGATACCGGCAGCAATAATTATACCAATCAGCAAGAGATACGACATAACATACTGTTTTTAAAATTATTATTGTATTTAGAACTGTTTTTAAGATAGGCAGTCAGGCAGGATGTGTGGCGATACCGCCACACAAAATAAAATAAAATAATACAAATTAAATAATTTTATTAAAATTTCAAGATATTACGAAATTGTGGCTGAATCGCCACATATTGGGGTTATTCGATCCCCAATTTTTTCATTTTGGTAAACAAGGTTTTTCTGTGAACGCCAAGGGCAACAGCTGTTTTAGACTTTTGCCACCGGTTTTCTTCCAACGCTTTCAGAATAGCCTCCTTTTCAAACCCAGCCACAACTTCATTCAAGGGTCCGCATGGCTGCGATGCTTCCCGGACAAAAGAGACCGGTTCGCTGCTGTCAACCGTCTGGTCCAGAGCATTACCGGTAAAATCAATTTTCCCCAGGGTCATATAACGGTGAAGCACATTCTGAAGTTCCCGGACATTTCCAGGCCAGTCATGGCGAAGAAACACCTCCATCATTTTGCCACCCACAGGAGGAATCTGCTGATCACCACCAAAGGCGGATAAAAAATAGTCCACCAGCAACGGAATATCCTCCTTGCGGTCCCGAAGAGCCGGCAGCCGAATGGGAATAATATGGACCCGGTAGAAGAAATCTTCGCGCATCAATCCTCTTTCCACCAGGCGTCTAAGATCCTTATTTGTGGCAGCCACAATTCTCAGATCCGGTTTAATCACCTGGGTTCCCCCCACAGGGGTGTACCCGCCGCCTTCAATGGCCCGAAGCAGTTTGACCTGAAGGTTGGGGCCGATATCCCCGATTTCATCCAGGAACAAGGTGCCGCCGTCAGCGGTGCCAAGAAACCCATCCTTATCCTTTTCAGCGCCGGTGAAGGCGCCCTTGCGGTAACCGAAGAATTCACTCTCTATAATGTGCTCACTGATCGCCCCGCTGTTAACGGGTACAAAATGTTTTTCACACCGGTTGCTCAAATTATGAATCGCCCGGGCCACCAACTCTTTTCCGGTGCCCGATTCGCCATAGATAATCACATGGGCGTTGCTTGCAGCCGCCCGAACCACCAGTTCATACACCTTCTGCATGGCCCGGCTTTTACCCACGATGTTTTCGAACCGGTAGCGTTCTTTCATGGCAGACCGAAGAACGATGTTTTCATTTCTGAGCAGATCCGCATCTTCGCTGATCTTCTCCTCTCGTCGTTTTCTGTCTGTGATGTCCATGTGGATGGTCTGGGCTTTCACAATCCGCCCCCGGTTGTCGTAGACCGGAGATTGAATGGACCAGTACCACCGGCCGTCCCGGGGACTTTTGAGTTCCCACCGGCGGGTTTCTCCTGAAAGAACCAACCCAAGCCGGCATCCAGGACAGGGAGACTCCAGACCGTGAACCACCCGATAACATTTCTCCCCCACCCCACTTCGGCCCGCCTTCTCCTGCAATGCGTCATTCATGAACTCAACCCGGTATTCTTCGGATGTGGTATAGATCAACCCCTCAAACGTACGAATGATATCACTGAGCCGGGCCTCGCTTTGCCGCAGGCGATTCTCGGCAAGCTTTCTTTTTGTAATGTCCATAAACGACGCGATACTTTTGCCGGTCCCGGGAATCATGCCCACCTTCATATCGATGTATCGAATATCCCCGGACTTGGCAAAAATGCGGCACTCGTATTCGGTAGGGATACCGTCACACCCCTTTCGCCGGCCGTAATGATAGTTTTGCATCATTTCATTATCACCGGGCACCACAAACTGAGACCACCGCATCCGGTTTTCGATTTCATGGCGCTCAAGCCCCACCAGATCCATAAATTTGGCATTCACATAAAGAATAAGCATATCCGGATCAATGATGATCGTGCCGGTGCCGGTGTTTTCAAAAACGCTGTGGTACATCTCCTTTTGGCGGGTCAGTTCCAGAATCCGGTCATCAACGCCTTTATCCTTGTTCAGCCGGTACAGGGTTTTACCAAGGTCAGCCGAAAGCACCTCTAAAACCCCGATTTCCAGAGCACCGGGGACATATCCGCAGGGGACATAGAGAACCAGGCAATTGACGGCCTGTTCACACGTATCATGTATGGGGAAATAGAACGCCGTGGCCGTGGTTCCGCATTTCAGCCCTAAACGTTCCTGCACGGACTTTGGAAGTTCGGTATCCACATCGGTTTTCAAGGTACCCATGTCATCCTTGCCTGAACCGGGTTTGCGGGGACCGACAGATTTAAAGCAAACCGAATAATAAGGTGTTTGATTCTCCACCGCGCTTACGACGGCATCCATAAGTTCTGTGCTGTCACCGGCATGGAGCATGGCACGGTTGCACAGGCGGGAAAATGCGAGCAACCACATCATATCCTCCGGAATCCGGCTTATCTGCCCCAATATGTCATGTCCGGCCAGATCCGGACCTGGTTTTTTTTTCATCTCACACCTGCATGGATCACACGGTTCAAAGGCAAGCAATGATCCGCCCTTAAAAACAAAACCATATTGAATATGCGGATGTGAGTCAAATTTAAAATCAGGAACATTTTGATACGGTGGCGTTACCGTTAAATCCACAGCATTGACATATTGATTTAATGACGTCATTATGTCATGCTTTAAAATATGAACGAACAAGGATTCAACATGGTGAAAATAAAAAAGGTCAATACATCTTTAAGGCTGGACAAAAACGTGCTCAAGGAGTTTAAGATTCTGGCTATTGAAAAAGAGACCAGCATCCAGGCCATTATTGAAACGTTGATTCTTGAATACATTGAAAAGAACAAGGGAAACCGAAGCACGGAGTCTTTTATCCCCAACGAATAAAACCACTTCGACACTGCACACCCAAAGGAAATCTATCCATGCAAAGAGAACAAATTCAGATACTTGAAACCAGCATCACAAGATTGTTGCGCCGGGGGGCCAACAAGCAGCTGCTCAATATCATAAAAAAAACCCACATGGCAGACCTGTCCATTGTTCTGGAGAATCTGACACCTCTTAATCAGGAAAAGCTGATCAATCTGCTGGACAACCCCGAGGATATTGGTCTGCTCTTTTCCCACCTGCCGGAAACAACCTTTGTGACGCTGGTCAAATTCATAGATTTCAATAAGCTGGTGAATGTTTTTGACCGCATGCCCTCGGATGATGCGGCCGAGTTACTCGGGTGTCTGGATGAAGAACTGTCCGACAATATTCTGTCCAAAATGCAAAAGGAAGAGTCATACAATGTAGAACAAATCATGAGCTATGACGAAGACACCGCCGGCAGCCTCATGGTCAAGGATTACGTTGCCCTGGAAGAAGACATCAAGGCCAAGGAGGTCATTGAAGCATTACAAAACAAGTACCTGGATGTTGAAATGCCCTTTTATATCTATGTCACAAACACCTACGGCAAACTTGTGGGGGTCAGCTCACTTCGCCAGTTGGTGGTGGAGTCTCCGAACAGGCCCCTCAAGGAGTTCATGGCCACGGATATTGTTTCTGTTAAACCCTACACGGACCGGGAAGTCGTTGCCCAACTGGTGTCCCGCTACGACTATCTGGCCATTCCCGTTACAGATGATGATAATCGGATCATTGGTATTGTCACGGTGGATGACGTCATAGATATTCTGCACGAGACCGCCACAGAAGATATGTTGAAGATGGGCGGCGTGGGTGAAGAGTATGTGGAAACCCAGACGATACTCAAAGGAACCATGATTCGGATGCCGTGGCTGCTGGCAAGCTGTCTTGGCGGCATTACAAACTCTTTTATCATTGGCGGGTTTGAATCCACCCTGGCAAAATACACAGGACTTGTGGCCTTTATTCCCATCATTATGGGCATGGGCGGCAATATCGGTACCCAGAGCGCCACGATTATGGTGCGGGGTATTGCCATGGGCCGGGTGAATATCCGGGATTTCACAAAAATGCTGACCAAGGAATTGGGCGTCGGATTTATTCTGGGGGTGCTTTACGGCACCCTGATCGGTTCTGTGGCCAAGCTGAGATTTATGACAGACCCCTTTTCATGGGCTGTCGCCTCAAGTGTCAGCATTGCCATTGTTGCAGCCATGAGTGTTGCAGCACTTGTGGGAACAACCGTGCCGCTCGTTTTTGAAAGGCTTAATATTGATCCGGCCGTCGCCACAGGACCGTTTGTTACAACGTTTATGGACCTTTCCAGTATTTACTGTTACTTTACGATCTCAAAAATTTTGCTTGGGCTCTGAGAATGGGCACCACAAAAACGCTGGGGTAACACAGCAAAGAACAGATCCTGACCGAGGCTCTTTTTTGAAATTTTATAATCTTCAAATAGAAAAGGTTTTCAGCAGCTGACTGAAAACCTTTTCTATATTGTGGCGGGAGTGACGAGACTCGAACTCGCGGCCTCTAGCGTGACAGGCTAGCGTTCTAACCAACTGAACTACACCCCCGTGATTATCTATGGTGGGTAAACCAGTGCGTGAACCTTTCACTGAGTTATCCCCTTGCTAAAGAGCATCCTCTTCTACCGGATGACCGCTGCGTTGTCAACTAAAAAAACTTTGATAGGCCATCCATGGATTTGTGCGGATGGATCTGTGCGGATTCAGCCGGGTTATCTAAATGCTACATTCAGGTTATGGCGTTTCTGCTTTTTAACCAGCCGGTCGAGTGCGCCGGGACCAAAACCGTATTCCAGCAAATAATGGCCGATGGGGTGTTGAAGTTTTTTTTGTTTGTATAAAAGGACCAAAAGGTTCCGCTGTGTAAAATATTCATTTCGAACGGCATAATCTCCAAATTTTTCGTTCACATGACGATGGGTGAGAATATACCATAGCTGGTCAGCGTCAATTAAACCGCAATCAAGGGCGATCTGACCGATCGGCGGACGATCTTTGCGTTGCCGGACAATAATCTCAATGAGTGTTTTCCAGGATATATAGCCGGAATAATAGAGGTATTGACCGATCAACAGCTTCCTTTTAGGTACGCTCGCGTTACTGGAATAAAAATGATCATTTCCTGGATTTGGTGGGCCGGATGTCTCAGCCGTTTTCCGAGACCCTGGTCGGTTTTTGGATGCCCGGGAGTTTGACTGACGCATCAACACCCGCCCATCCCCTTTTATGGCACCGATTAAACATTCATAGGCCTGGGTGAGGGTATTAAACCGGTCATTTAAAATGTCTTCATCCTGGCCCAATGCCTCCGCCCGATCCGGATGCATTTTAAACGCCTGGCAGCGGTATGCATCCTTAATTCCGGACGGTCGCAGATATTTTAAAAATTCCAGGGAGACATTAACTTCCGGACCAAACAACACACCACAGGCATCAAATAACTGTGACGCGGTAGAATATTGGGTCATAAAGCCTTCCAGTTCATATTTAATTCAAAACGAAACGAGGTGATGAAAATCACTTAAGACTTTAACAGCAAATGAATAATATCTGTCCCAAATTGTCAAGACCGTTTTTTTGATTTTGCAAGGCAATGAAACGATCAAAATGACACCCGTCCTTGTGTGTCATGGGAAGCCCGGGCATCTGCAAAGCAATACCGGGAAAACTGACAGAAGGAGCCATCAGCCTAATATTTCGGCCGCCCATATGAACGAAAAAAAATCTGGTTTCTGCATCAAAAATAGAATAAAGTGAAATTCAAGTTCCTATTTCGTCCAATTTCGCAGGCTCTGACAACAGCACCGGGAACATCAACATTTAAACAATTCAAACCCCGGGCCGTCCTGCTTCTTAACTAATTCGGCTAAGGGTACAAAGAAAGAGTCCATGCGATACCTAAACAACAAACCACGTCTGCGGTTTCATGTTATGGCCAAACCCGCGGCACCGGCCTGCAACCTGAACTGTTCATACTGTTTCTATCTTCACAAAAAAAATCTGTTGTCCACAAAAAACAACTGGCGCATGTCCGAAAAAGTCCTCAAAGAGTTCATCCGCAAGTATATCCAGGAACAGGACCACGATGAAATCATCTTTTCCTGGCAGGGCGGCGAACCCACCCTCTGCGGCCTGGATTATTTTCAAACGATTGTTGATCTGGAACGCCAATACATGGGCGACAAGATCATCCAGAACGACCTTCAAACCAACGGCACGCTTTTAGATGATCAATGGTGCATGTTTCTCAAAGAACATAATTTCCTGGTGGGTCTGAGCATTGACGGCCCCGCCCACCTGCATGACATCTACAGGGTGACAAAAGATGGGAGGCCGACCTTTAACAAAGTCTGGAGGGCGGTGGATCCTGACGATTACGGGACATTTTTATGTGAGGTATTCGACGAATGGTACACAAACGATGTGGGAAAAACGTTTGTCTACAACTTTGAGTGCGCCATTGCCCAGCAGCTGGGCATCCAGGGCTACATGTGCGTGTTCGGTGAAATCTGCGGCAAGGGCCTTGCCATTGAGCATAACGGCGATGTCTATTCCTGCGATCATTTCGTCTACCCGGAGCACCGGCTGGGCAATATTACCCATTTATCCTTGAAACGGGTTGTGCTGTCCCAGAAACAAAAAAAATTCGGGTTTGAAAAAAAGTATGGTCTGCCGCAGCGTTGCCGGGACTGTTCCTGGCTGCACATGTGCCGCGGCGGGTGCATGAAACACCGGTTTATCCGTACCCCGGCCGGAGAACCGGAATTGAACTACCTGTGCAGCGGGTTCAAAAAGAGATGTCACAATGGCCACGGTACTCAAATCCCAGGGCTATGCCACGGATAAGGAAAACAAAACCGAGGACCCGCGTTTTGGTGCATGGGGCAAACAAAGATGCGAAGACACAGGTGCCTTAACCAAAAAGCGGATGGAAACCATTGACGACGAAACCATTCAGGCGACAAAAGATTTCATCACCCGCCAGGTCAAGGCAGGAAAACCTTTCTTTACCTGGTGGAACGGCACCCGCATGCACTTTCGCACCCATGTCAAAAAGGAGCACCGGCACCCAGGCAATGATGAATATACCGACGGAATGATCGAACATGATGCCCAGGTCGGCGAACTGCTTACGCTCCTTGACGAACTCGGCATTGCCGACAACACCATTGTCATGTACTCCACGGATAACGGTCCCCACTTCAATACCTGGCCCGATGCCGGCACCACTCCGTTCCGCAACGAAAAGAACTCCAACTGGGAAGGTACCTACCGCGTCCCGACCTTTGTACGCTGGCCAGGCCACTTTCCTGCCGGAACAACCCTTAACGGTATTGTGGCCCATGAAGACTGGCTGCCCACCTTTGCCGCCGCCGCAGGTGACCCTGATATCAAGGAAAAGCTTCGCAATGGTGTGCAACTTAACGGTCGCAACTATCACAACTATATCGACGGCTACAACATGATCGATTACCTGAGCGGCAACACAGATAAATCCCTCCGCAGTGAATTCTGGTATGTCAATGATGACGGCCAGGTGGTTGCGGCACGGTATGATGACTGGAAAGTGACGTTTCAGGAGAACCGCGGTCAGGCCTTTGGCGTATGGCGTGAACCCTTTGTGGAGCTAAGAGTACCCCTGCTTTTCAACCTTCGGCGCGATCCCTTTGAAGAAGCCCAGCACAATGCCAATACCTATGACGACTGGTTCCTTGACCGCGCCTTTGTGATTATCCCGATCCAGGCGCTGGCCACAAAATTCTTGAAAACCATGCAGGAATATCCGCCCAGCCAGTCCCCGGGCTCCTTCAACCTGTCAAAGATAGAAAGACAGCTCAAAGGCATGGCCGGCAGCCATTAATATCGCAAATCCGTGGGAATAAATCATCACATCGGCAGGCGGCCCATTTTTGCATTCGGCAATTCAGACGGGGACCTTCAAATGCTGCAGTGGACCACGCTGGGGTGCAAAGGCAAGTGTTTTGCCGGTCTTGTCCACCACACAGACGGTGACAGGGAATTTGCCTATGACAGGGATTCCCATGTGGGGAAACTGGACAAAGCCCTGGATGAAGCTGTCAAAAACGCCTGGACCGTTGTTGATATGAAAACGGACTGGAAAGTGATTTACCCGTTTGTTCGTTAATTGTATCTGGCCAAGCCGGCCTTTATTTCTTATTGGAGGAAAATAAAATGAAACACCGCAAAACATTAGATTTATTCGCAAAACGGCTAATATTAATGATCGTTCTTTACGCTGTCGGGTGTATATTTCCATTGAACAGCCTGGCGGATACCGCCGCCCAAATAGATGCCAAAGTCAACGAGGCCCTGCCGGTACTGTATGGCACAAGTGAGGAGGCCAAAAAATTATCGGAGAGTGCAAAAGGAATATTGATATTTCCGCGTGTCATCAAAGCGGGGGTGGGCATCGCCGGACAATATGGGGAAGGTGCGCTTTTGGTGGACGGTAAAACAGATTCTTATTTCTCTACCTTTGCCATGTCCTATGGGCTCCAGGCAGGCGCCCAGAAATTCGGGTATGCAATGTTCCTCATGACCGATGACGCCATCGCCTATCTGAAAGCCAGCGACGGCTGGGAACTGGGCAGCGGTCCGAGCATCGTGGTGATGAACACGGGAAAAGGGGCTTCTATATCAACATCCACAGTGAAAAACGGTATTTATGTATTCTTTTTTGGGCAGAAAGGACTGATGGCCGGGCTTGGCATTCAGGGGACCAAAGTCACACCGTTTGTACCCAAAGAATAAGAGATCCTTCAGGCATTATTGGAGAAAAAGAAAATATGTTTAATCGTCCGGTAATTTTGTTTTTTGTTTTTATGTCACTTAACGTCTGCCCCCTGGCAGCCTCTGCGGGCAACTGGGCCTATGAGATGGAACTTTACGCCATGGCGACAGCCATTGAAGGGGACGCAGGTCTGGGACGTATAGATAATGTTGATGTAGACATAACGTTCAGTGACATTCTTGAGGATTTACAAATGGCGGGAATGGCCCGCTTTGAAGCCGTCCATAAATCCGGCTGGGGGCTTGCCCTGGACTATGGTTTTATGAAACTGAAAGATGATGTTAACGGCCCTGTGGGCGAAGTCCACACCCTTAAAATACGCCAGGCAATTTTACAGGCGGATCTTATATACAGGATCCCGAAAGAAAAATTCACCATGGATCTTATTGCCGGAACGCGCTGGTGGGACAATGATCTGGATGTGACACTGCGTTCCGGCATTGGACCGGGATTCATAAATCAGAGCAAACAAAAAGACTGGATAGACCTGTTTTTAGGTGTAAAGACCTATATCCCCTTTACAGAGAAATGGAGTGCAGCCTTCAGGTTTGATATCGGGGGGCTGGATATTGAATCTGATTTTACGGCCACGTTGTCCGGCTATATCCGATATTGCTTAACCAAGAACTGGATGATGAGTTTTGGCTACAAGGCGCTTTGGGTTGATTATGAAGACGGAGATAAAGGGCTACCCGATTATTTTTCATACGACACGGTCACCCATGGGCCGGTAATCGGCATTATTTACAAATTTTAATACGTGATCCGGTTTTTGTTAATTTGCCCGTTATTTCTTTTTCAGTTCCATTTTCTTTTTCTGTGTTTCAGAGATCAAGCGGTAGGCGATATAATATTTGTAGATATTACCGACATACTGTACGGTTTCTCTTCCGATTCGCTTGGCGGCGATCAGTTCCACATTATTAAACCAGCGATTGGAATCCAGGCCGGCTGCCTCGGCTTCTTCGCGTAACTTTTTCACCCGGGCCGGCCCTGCGTTGTAAGAGGCAAAGGCAAACAAGTGCCGATTGAGCGTATCTATCCCCTGGTCCAGGAAATAGCGGTCAGCTATAAATCGCAGGTATTTGCTGCCCGCATGGATATTGTTTTCCAACTGCTGGATATCGGGAACCGCAACATTGGGATCCTTTGCCGTGGCGGGCATGACCTGCATAATGCCGATGGCCCCCACACCGCTTTTCTTGGATTGATCCAGACCGGACTCCTGGTAGGAGAGTGCCGCCAGCATCAGCCAGTCAAAGGAATATTTATCTGCGTATTTTTGAAAAAGGTCGACCAGATTCTTAAATTTTGCCCGCTCTTTCTCAGAGAGATTGTTTTTCATATAGCCGGCGTCTTTCATGTACCGTTTCACAAACATATTGAAATGAAGCGAGCCCTCCTTATTCTTTTTGACAAAATCATTGATAACCTGCTTTAACTGAGGAGAGTTCTTGCGTATCGCCCAACCAATCTCCCCGTCTTTGCGCAAGGCAATGGCATCGTGAAGCACAATATCCGGGAAAATCTGTGCCCAAAATTCAGCCTTGTGATTATCTACCACAATCATGGGAAGAATCCCGACGTTGACCATTTCCAGCAGATCTTCATCTTCCAGGTACTCATCTGCGTCTTTGATAATAATTGCCTTTTTCCCGTTCTTTCTCAGGAGATTGTTTGCGTTCAGCAGGCTTTGATGATAGCTGCTTGATTTGCGGGCATACACCTCTTTTCCAGATAATTCTTCCAGGGAATTTATCTGTTTATAGTCTTTTGACGAGACAATGATCTCCTTGGCGCCCACATAAAACGGATCGGCAAAGTCTGCAAGCTTTCGGCGTTGGGCGGTATTGGTCAGGTTGCCTGCGGCCACATCCCCAAGCCCTTGGGCCAGATCGTTAAAGAGGCGATCTCTTGGGGTGGGGATAATAACCGTCTTAATCTTAACGTGTCCTGTCTTCTCTTTGGCGTTAATGGCCTGTTCAAAAAGCCGGATGGATTCATAGGTCAGGCCTTTTTGTTCCCCTTTATCCAGATAATAATAGGTCTTGCTGTAGGGAACAAGAAAACGGATGACATGCTCTTTTTTCATCATGTCATAATCGCCGGTTCGCTTATTATTCTTATATACCGCCATCTCCTCCATCGCCTGGGCAGAGGTGATGTAAAACACGGTAAATAAGACAAAAATAGCCGGAAGAACCAGCAAATGAAAGATCACAAAATTATTTCTATTCATAATAGCCACCCGTCTTTTGGTTCCTTTAAGCATTTAATCCACATGGTCAGAAGGATAATAATTATTTCATGGCATCAAAAACACCCAGATGGTACTTGTCCTTTTCGGTCATGGAAAGCCAGCGCATCTGCAAAGAGATGTCGGCAAAACTGACAGGGGGAATGTCCTCATGAATCTCAGCCATGGCATCCTGCCAGTGCAGCAGCATTTGCCCCCGGCCGGGAATGAGAATGCCGTCCAGGTGAAAAAGATCGGTCAAAACCGAAAGGCCCGGCAATCCGTTTCCGGACCATTGCAATACCTGGCGCTGCATGGTGTTCTGGAAAACCGGGGTGGTTCCGGCAGAGACCAGGGTAAAAAGAATACTTCTGTTTCCGGGTTCCGAATACAGGTATTGCAAATCCAGATCCAGAAAGTGGGGACGGATGTGGGCTGCTGCGTTCAACACCGCATCCGTATCAGGCACAAATTCCGAGGTGATAAAAACAAGCTCCAGGGGCACAAAGGGGTTTTTCTTTGAAACAGCGGCCGTGACATGGTTGATATAGTCCTGATCCAGGGCGCTGTCGAGAAAAAAGATCTGGAAGGGAGATGAGATGCAATCTGCAAGGGCATCAATCTCCGCCAGCGAACGAGGGGTATCCAGGACCAGCTTGGCCAAAAGCCGCCGGTTGTCCGGGCAGATGTAATGGTCTTTTGCGCTGGGGCCGATAAAAGAGATCTCCAGATCCGGAAACGGCACAAATGTCCGGTCAAAGGCCTCTTCGGCATAATCCAGGGCCTGCACCAAATCTTGCTGGGAAAAGGCGGTTGTTTTTATCACCGGATAGGGCGGATGAGGCAAAAATTCAAGCCCGAGTTCCAGGGCCTGCCTGCGAAAGGCGGTTCCCGGCAGGACCAGCAAAGGAAACACCTGGATATGGTCCTGAAAATCATGCTCAAGAATAAAATCCACACTATTTCTAAACCCTTGGGGGGTATCGCCGGGCAGCCCGAAAATCAAATCAATGGTTGCCTCTATGCCCTGTTTTTCAAGGGATCTTACACCGTTGACAAATCGTTTCAAATTCGTGGGCCGGTTCATGGTCTCAAGGGCTGTGGGATTGGTGCTCTGCAGTCCGACCTCAAATTGCCTGAACCCGGCAGCGGCATATTGGGCTGCCATGTGGTCGGTGACGGATTCGGCCCGAATTTCGCTGATAATAGACAGTTTTTTTGACCTGTTCAGGGTCGATATCGTTTCAAGCAACGGCGACAGTTCAGGTCTTGCATTCAGGGAGGGGTCCATCAGGTAGAGCTCTCTGGCATTATGGTTTAATGCCCACTCAATGCCTTTAATGACTGTTTTACTGTCGGCAATATCCCGTTTTTTTCTGGCTTTGGAATAATAACAGAACCCACATTTGTAAGGACAGCCCCTTTGGGTTTCCAAAAGCATCACCTGTCCTGGGCCAAGATCAAGATGTCCGTTGACATAGGGCGACCCGTTGACCAGCATGGATTCCTGCGCCAGGCCGTCATGGCTGAGTACCACAGGGGTGGATGCGTTCAAACCCCGTGAATTTTTCCACAGATCCCGGTCTTCTCGAATATCGTTCTCTATGACCTGACGGAACAGGGATTCTCCCTGGCCGATCACAAGATAATCAATAAATCCCGGAAAATCGCCAAGGGTATCTTCAGTGACCTGGGGACCGCCGAAAATCAGTCGGGCACCTGTCTTCTCCTTAATCTGGCGGGCCAGAAAAGCAGATCGCTCCATGTTCCAGGCAAATACCGTGAACCCCACAAGATCCGGTTTTCTATCACAAATATCCCGGACAATAGCCTGGTCTCCGGCCCATGACAACGCGGTTTCGGGCAACAGGTCCACCTGCCAGCCCGGGACATCCCGGGCCGCCTGTTTTAGACAGGCCCCGGCCAGGGGGATATTTCCCGTGTACAGCCCCAGGTTAAGCCTATGGATGGGCAGTTGGATCAAAAGTGCTTTTTTCATAGCATCACTTAACCATGGAATGCTTTAAATAGCCACTTTTAAATCAGGCCAATTGCAAACGACCTGCCGTTCAATGGGAGAAAGCAGATAAAAGACGAAGATTTTCTACTTGAAATCGACATGTTTATACATTGTTGACACAAGTTCTTTTATGACATAATATGTATACACAATGTTTAAACTTTTAAGGGAAACAAAATGACAGAACTGGTTATTAAAAAGTGGGGCAACAGCTTGGCGGCAAGGATACCAAAAGTAATTGCGGACATGATCCAGCTTGAAAAAGATCAGACGGTTACCATTGAGGCAAAAGACGGCAGGATTATCATTACCCCGATCAAGGAGAAAAAAGAGTATACGCTTGATGAGCTTTTAAACCAATGTGATCCTAAAGCTGTTGCGTTGGATGCTGAGGATAAGGCATGGTTGAATGACAAGCCGGTGGGAAAGGAATGGTAATGGCCGCGAAATCAGAAAAAAAAGTATATATTCCCGAGCGCGGAGATCTTGTCTGGACAGATTTCGACCCCGCTGCCGGCCATGAGCAAATGGGGCATCGGCCGGCCATTGTCCTTTCTCCTGCAATTTTCAATAAAAAAGTCATGCTGGCGTTGGTCGCCCCGGTCACAAGCCGGGTCCGGGGACATGGTTTTGAAGTGCCTCTAACCGGAGAAAAAATTTCTGGTGTTATTCTCTGTCACCAGGTCAAGACAATTGACTTTATGGAAAGGGGATTAAAGTTTGCTGAAAAGGCGCAGACCGCGGTACTCAGTGAAGCGTTGGCTAAAGTAAGGGCCATCGTAACTGAATAATGACCTTCAAATTCCAGTTTAAATTTAATTCAATAGATGCGTTTGTGCCCAAGTATTAATCCAAAAGCCAGGATTCATGATTGTAATAGGATAACAGCACAGGGAAAAGAAGCGTGTTGATTTCAGTGTGGCGGCTTTGCTCCATGCCTTTGCCGAAAGCAAGTTCGCCTTTGAACACCTCGGGGGTCAGAAACCGGGTGGGAACGGTAAATTCAAGGTGGGCAATACGTTGTTCGGCAAGGTCGTTGTGCCAACTTTGACGACGGCATAAAAACCAGCCCCAATCCCCGAACGAAGGCACATTTTCATGGTATGGCAGGATAGAAAAGCCCGCAGCGATCAATGTCCTGCCGATACAGAGATAGCTTTCCTTTGCAAGGTATGGGGAGGTAGACTGCACGGATGCAATGCCGTTTTCAGCCAGTCTGTGCCTGACTTTCAGATAAAACTCCTTTGAATAGAGCTTGGTCAGTTCCGGTGTGGAGGGATCGGGCATATCCACAATGATAACGTCCCAGACGCCCTTCACCTGCTCCAGAAACTTGTCCGCATCCAGATTCATGACCCGGACCTCGGCCACATGCCGGGTCGCATCCTGTTTTCTTTTTTTGTTCGATGCGGCCTGATAAATCTGACGAAAATCTCCCGGGGAAATCCCGGACCCTGTCAGGGTAGTCACCCGGGCATTGTCAAAGGCATGGTTATTAAGCCGGGATAGCAGCGGATGTGTGGCTGCAAGCTCGGTCATGGCCGGGTCCAGGTCCACCAGCGTAATCTGCACCACATCCGGGTATTTCAGCACCTCCCTTAAGGCACAGCCGTCACCTCCGCCCAAAATCAATACCCGGCTACGGGCCGGAGCCAGGGCCATGGCCGGATGGACCAGGGACTCATGGTACCGGGCCTCGTCCGTACTGCACAGCTGCAGATTTCCGTTCAAAAAAAGCCGTATTTCATCCAGGGGTTTATAATGGGTAATAACGATATGCTGGTACTGGCTGGTTTTAGAATAAACGATGGGGTCATCATACAGGGCCTGTTCGTTGGTGATCTGCCACTTACGGTTGTTCATGTATCCGAACACCACGGCAACACAGGTGGCGGCCATGATCACAAGCAAGGGGATATTGCGCCGGATGATCTGTTTGCGGGTAAAATAGACGAATGTAATCAGGGCCAGAAAAAAATTCATGCCTGCGGTCAAGAAAGCGCCTTCCGTGATCGGAAAAAACCGCAGCAGGATGAACACATAGACCAGTGCCCCGGCCAACGATCCGATATAATCGGCAGACAGGATATTGCCCAGGTTGGTGGACAGCTCCCTGGAAAAATCATTGTTAATCCGTATGATCACCGGAATTTCAAGTCCGATGAGAATACCGATCACGGATACAAAAAAATAGAGCACCAGGCTGTAGTGGCTGGTGTATCCGTAGGAGAGATAGGTCAGGGTGGGAGAATACCCCCCGGCAAGGGCAAGGGCGATTTCAATGCCGATAAAGGCATGGATCAGACTTTTTTTGGAGATTTGGGCCTGAATCAGGCTGCCGAACCCCATCCAGAACATCATCAACCCGATCACCATGGCCCACTGTTCAAAGGCATTGCCCAGGATCATGGAGGCCAGGCTTGCCTGGATATATTCAAGGATGATACCGCAGGCCCCGGAGGCAAACATGCACAGGCACAGGAGCAGAGAAGCGGGATTGAGCCGGGAGCGATCGGTTTTCCGTTCGCTCCCCAAAAATTCAGATGGCATTGGCAATGATCAGTGCCACGGCAATGACGGTCGCCTGGACCAGCACCAGGGCCGCAACATTTTTATCCTCTTTAACCTCGGTTGCAATGTTTGTGGTGGGCAAAAGAAACCGGTCCACAAGGGCCGTAAAGCCAATGAGCAGAATCATGCCGAACACCGTATAAATCAAAAATCCGACAATATCATTGATCCATCCGGTAAACGGGCCCGAAAGGCTTGCCTTTAAAATGATCCCCAGGGCAATCAGGATACCTGCCAGGCCGATGCCTGCGGCCGGATTGTTCTGTTTGATCTCATCCCGGACACCAAAGGGGGAGATCAGTTCATACAGCAGCCCGCACCCTAACAGCACAATCTGGCCCAGCACAAAAAAGAGCACGGCCGATCCCAGGGACTGATAGAAACTACCCCCGCTACCGGACATACTGCCGTTGAGAATGAACCCTGTGGCAATATACATACCCGCCTCCACCATGCCCAGGGCGGTATTGCCGGTAACCGTTCGCCCGTCTTCAAGGGTAAATACGCGTATGCACTCCGCGTCATTGTCCATATTGCCCATCATGATGGAGTCATTGATGAACCGGGCAAGAAAAAGACATGCCGTAACCAGGACACCGTCCACCAGAAGATAGAGCAGATCGGTCTGAAACCCTGCCGAATCCCCGGACAATGCACCGATCATACCGATAGCAATGCCAAGATAAAGCCCTGCCCGTCTTAATCCCACGGCCACATTGCCATCGTCAATGTGTCGGTCGTCATCAAAGTCCTTTGTCCGCCAGTCATCCAGCTTTTTGGCCAGAAAAATGAAAAAAATGCTCACCAGGGCATAGCACAAACCATGCCCCATGCTGATTAAGGTTGCCATATAATCCAAACTCATAAGTTGTTCTCCTTATTTGCCTTTTGACTTGGGGCCGCCCCCTCGAATTCCTGATGCGCCTCCCCTTACCGAGGCAGAAGCGGTTTTAAATCCGCCGGTTCTTGAAAAGGTGCTGTTCTGATACCGAGGTGAATCTTTCATCGTTGATCCCCTGGAACCGAATGTGTAGCCCGTGCCGGTGTTGCCATAATAGGGTTTTCTGTATCTATAATCCGTATTCCACCGGTTCCATGATCCATAGGAGTAATAATGGGAGGGATAAAAGAACAGGTTGGAGAAAAACGCATACCGGCCGTACCAGGACCAGAAGCTGCTGCCGTGTTCATCCTTTTTCCATTCCCCGTATTTTGGATTTCCGACATAGGCCATGCCGGGCGGGGAGGCATGGGAATCAGGCTCAAACTCACCGTAGGGCTTGGATAAAATCGCCATGCCCAGGTTGTCCAGGTTTTGTTCATAAAAAGAGGCATTCACAGGTTCCCAATCGGTTTCAGATGTCTCCCCGCCCTCTTCTTGGATGTATTTATGAAAATATTTTAACTGGGTGTCCTGAAGATAGAAGGTGGCGGCATTGTGCCGGGAATCCGGCCAGCCTGTGACCAGATCAAGATTCAAACTCTTGAAGGCGGACTCCAGCCCCCGGGTCACCCGCAGACTCATCCCGCCGTAACCCGGAGTCAGATCTGCAATGGATTCAGCGTTGGACTCGGTCAATGTCTCAAATACAGCAGGCGAGACCTGGGCGGTATAGACAAAAGTTCCGGGGTCATAATAATCCGAATTGTCATTCCAGGATTCACGATAGATGGTGACATAATAGTCCACCTTCATGTCCTCAAGGATTTTGGTATAGCTGCGGTATAACTGATCCAGATCGTTTTCAAATTTTGGCCCGTTCTTGGACAGTGTTTTCTTGGCCTGTTCAATGGCATCGGCTGCCGTAACAAAGGCGGCATAGTCGGCTTGTCCCTGGGTATGAGCCTGATACTGGGCCTTTACAATCTGGGTATTGGCCTTTGTATCATCCACCATCTTTGAAAATGGCGCAAACCGGGCCGTAATTTTGGCGTCGGCTGCGGGAAATTTTTCTTTTGCATTGGCCACAGGTCCTTGTTCCAGAGTTTGGACCGTTGAGAGGACGACTTCTGCTGCTGCCAGGGCGGATTCTTCCATGGCCGGGGCATCTGCCATGGCTGCCTTGATCCGGCTTGCACGTTCAAAGGGCGCGGTTGCCTGATCTCTGGCTTCCCGGATCACCGAGGTCACCTGCTTGATCTGGGCCTGGGCCTGGGCTTCACCTTCGGGCTTATTCTGTTTGAGGGTGACGCTTAATCCCTTGTCATACCCCTCCCGGGCCCGGGCCAGGGTGGCATCGGCATCGGCAAATGCCGATGCCCATTTTTCTTTGGATGCATACGCCGCCAGATCGGAGAAATCCGGGGAGGCAGACATACGCTCATATTTCTTTTTCTGGGATTCAATGAAGTCCTGGGTGGATTTCAAATCCTGTTTTACGGCTTTGCCCTGGGTTCTGGTTGCATCGGAAAGGCCCTGGCCGCAACCGGTCAGAAAACCCAGAGCCAATAAAACAACGACCACACTTGTGAATATTTGTTCTATTTTGCCACAAGGGGTTGGGAGGCTCATGGATTACTTCCCCCTCTGGAAATCAAGGTTATTTCCGCCGGGTCCACAGGTTTGGAAATATAAATCTGGTATTCCTCTTTGTCCTCGTCCTGCCACTCTTCAATGGTGAGAAACATGCTCGAAAGATCATTAACAAATTCGTACATATACACCCGTTCTTCCTTGCCGTCACGCCGGTACACGGCAGCCCAGTCATCGTCGTACACAAAGGTTTCTCCGGCATAGATGACGCTGTCCTCATCGTCAACAATCTGCTCCAGATCATCTTCATCAATGGGCTGTCCTTCATCGTCGGTCAGCCGGTTGAACTTGGTCTGATTCAGGGTGATGCACACTTCCAGCTCATCATCAATTTCCCATTCAAAATGGCCCACCGCACCGGTCTCAAAATTCAGGCAGGTCAACTCAGTGACAAAATAATCTTTGAGCTTTGTATACTTCTCATTGGCCTCCTGGTATTTGTTTATCTCCTGGACATAATAGGTGTTGCCCAGACAGGTAAAGCAATCCCCCACCCCGGCATCCATGATGGTCAGGCGAAGCCGTTCCTCCGGGGACAATACTTTGTCCGGGTCCAGGGTACGGATCAGGGAGAACCGCTGATCAAAGGATTTTTGGTCTGAAACGGATATCATAAATTTACTCTCCTCATTTAAATAAGGGCCATGTTTGAACCTCAAACACTACTTCTCCTGACGTCTGGAGGTTAATGCATCTGTCCTGGCCCTAAACCGTTCATTCATAGTCCCCAGGGCATTGGAACTTTGGGCCGCAATGCTGATGGTCTCCTTTGAAATGGCGGTATAGGCCTCAAACGCCTTCTCATAGGTGTTGCACGCCTCTTCCAGGGCTTCAATATTCACGGTCATGCTCTGGCTCATCTTTGCCCCTTTGACCGCGGCATCGCCAATGACCCTGGCTGTGTCGGTCATGGTCTCGGCGGCGGCCTGCTGCACCATATCCAGGTGTTTTAGGGCCTCCATCTGCTGTTCTGCAGCCACCCGAACAGCCAGGGCATTTTTAACCGCCGTGGCCAAAATCATGTCCGTGCGCTGGACCAGACGCTGGACCAGGTGTGAATTTCTGACCATCATCTCACCGCCGAACCGGGTCTGAAGATTGGAGTTATCAATGGTCTGCAGATCCACAACCGCCATGGCCAGATCCGAAGTCAGAGTGGTCAGCGCCTCTTTGACCCGGGGATCGTCCACCGTCTCAAGATAGGCGGTGAGCTTTTCCCAGATCAGCTGGCCCAGGTAGATCTGTTCCTGGAGGGCCGGCTGGATCTCCTTTAAGGCGTCACAGATCTGGGCCAGTTCCGCCGCATCAAAGGCCACCTGGTCCGCCTCGTTGCGCAGATGGTCCCGGATGCCGTCAATGGTGGAATTCACGGTCTCCCTGCGTTCGGCAATAATGCGCAGAATCTCATCGCCTTTGGGCAGACGGTTGACGGTGCGGGTAAACAGCCCCAGCATCTTTTTGGGCAAAGGGGTTTCCGTCTTTGCCACCATGGTGGGGTTGACCTTATCCAGCTCGGTTTTGATGGCCAGGATATTTCTTGCCACAGGCGAGCTCTCCTCGGACGCCACATTTTTGAGTACCGAACCCATTTTCCGGTCGTAAAGGGAGACCTGGGCCTGGGTTTTCTCCATAATTTCCCGGCCCAAAGAAAAGACAAAGTTACCAAGCTGCCAGTTAGAGGGATCGGCTTTAACCTTCTCCACAAAACCGTCAGCCGCCGCTTCAAGGGCCTTAATATCTTCAACAGCAAGGTGCCCGGGCTGGACCGGCACCAGCTGGTCCGGGGCCTGGACCGGGGTAAGCGCCCCCTGCCCCGATGCCTGGGTCACTTCGGCTAATACAGGTGCTTTGGCCTGACCGGCCACATTGGCAAGTTCCTGAGCCAAACTTGACATAGATGTTCTCCTTTATGAAAATTTGCCCTCAAGAAAATGGGCCATGGTTTTAAATTCTGCGGTTTCGTTATTGTCTACAATCTGCCGGGATCTTGAGCAGACGTCATGGAGGCTTTCAATGGTTTTTTCAAACACCTGGCGCTGGGCCTGTCTGCCTTCCGGAGAAAGGTCGAGGTACTCTTTGACGGTCTTAAACAAGTGTGTGGACCCGATCTTTTTCAATTCATAGGTCAAGGTCTCTCCCGGGTAGCGGGTAATCATATCCGGGATGAGAGTTTTAAGATCATCTATGATGGATTCAATTTTTGAAATCAACTCCATGGAAAACCCACGGTCGGTGCGGATCATAAGATTCAACTTGATAAGGGTATCCAGGATTTGTTTAAAATCGGCACCCGGATCTTCTTTTTCAGAAGGGCGGCTGGACTGCCCCCCCGAAGACGATGAAACTTTTGGCCGCTGCAGACGCCTGATAAGCAGATTAAATGCAAATAGCGCAATAATAAACAAAGCGGCCACAATTATAATGGTCATAAGGCATCCCCTTGTAAACTTTTAATAAAAGTTGTGTTTGATGATATATTTCAAGCCGTTTAAATCAGAACGAAACTATTGTTCTTTATGAAAGCCTGTGAGACCTCTACAAAACTTTCAACTTTTGTTGTGGGCTGGACCCGGCAGTGGACATGTCAAACCAGCCGGTAGCTGTTATACATTAAATGCCATGGCCGTTAATGTCAATCCGTCCCGGGGCCGCCAGTGATCTGTCAGAAGGTTCACGCGGATTTCGCATGTTTTTTAAAGAGGCGGGAAGGACCTTTCCAATATCGTTATGCCCTGGGCTTCCCCGATGCCGCCGTTTCCATGCACCAAGCCATATTGATAATGGCCCCGGCCAAGCCGCTGCGTCATTTCGATCAGGGCGTTCAACGCCGGATTATTCCACGGGGCTCTGGCGATGTTCATCCCTCCGGTGACCGTTATCTCATTGTCTCTGAGAAACCCATCTAACGCATTGATGTTGCCGACCAAACCGGTCACCAGTAATAACGCAATGGGTATGGGCGGATAACAGGTATAGGCGTCCAGCAAAAGATTTTTATTTTCAAATTCCCGGATGACGTCGATTCGGGCTTCCGCCTGGGCGCTTAAGAATGCATCTTTGAGGTGGGCAAACAGTTCGTTGCCGTCACCGCAGATACGGTCGATGGCATCCGGGGCGCCCTTTACAACGGCATACCCGGAACCTGCTACGTTCACCCGTTCGTGTTCAGGGATATTCAGCTGTTCAGCCGTTGAATGATTGGCGACAACCAGTCCCCCGGCAAAATCGATATTGGGGTTTGCACAATCGGTCAGGCAAAAGAGGTCCGACCCCAGATCCCCCAGGGCTTTTCCCCGGGGGAAATCACTGACTGTCCCGGATATATTTTGAAAGGTCCGGCAATAGTTTTTAAAAAGAAGATCGGCCAGTTCACGAAATTTATCGTCTGAAATATTTGTCTGTCGGCACAACTGCCGGGCAAGACGATCATACGCTTGAATAAGCGTGCAATTTTCAAATATCTCCATGGCTTTTTTGATTGCATCTTTGCCGTAGTTGCGCGTATCGGACAGCAAAGGATCATGGCCGAAGATAAACACTGCGTCATAGAGATCATGTTTAATTAATTCACAGGCGTCCGTCATTGCCTGGATCGGCCCAGCGCCCGTTTTATAGGTATTGAGCTTTTTTATGGTATCGCACCCCAAGACATTGAAATAAAACGTATTGGCAGCTTCAAATGCGTTCATGAGGGGATCAATAAAAAAATATGCAACCCGCTTATTTGCTGCGGCCAACGTGTTACGCATGGCTATGGCATGATGAAAAGAATCTTTCATCACCTGGGGAGCTAATTTATTCTTTTCCTGGAAAGAGATCTTTTCAGCGTAAATAATTTGAGCGTCCATATCTATCCTCAATTGCAGCGTTATGTCCTACGTCGGAATACCTACCATTGAAGTTACGAAAAACTCAAACAAAAGCTGAATAATTGATACAACCCCTCGTTAATACAATGGTGCAAGACCCGGATCGAAATTTTCAAACCGGGACACCTCCCGTTCCTGGTCCGGGGAAAGCCCGCCCGGTTTATCCCCGGGATCGGACGGGAAAAGAAACTGCCGGGCAAAGGCCGGAATCGCATCGCCCTTGAGCCGTATGCCCGGGTGCAGGTGATCCTTTTCAATGACCACGGCTTTGTCATTGTTCAACCGGATTTTGGTAAAGGGGTACCGCAGGGTGGCTTCGGGCCTGAGCGCAGTGGAATGATATCGAACCGTCAGCTCAAGCCCGGTAAAATCAATCAGCGGCCACAGCCTTGAATCAAAAGAGATCCGATCTTGTTTGGCTGAAACCGTCCAGGCCTCGTCTTCCTGGGATCTGAACCGAGCGATGACCGGACCAAGCCGTTCAGGCGGCCCGGCAATGCTCATGGCACGGATAAACCCTGTGGGCGTTAACCCTTCCCACGCTTTTTTCACCAGTCCGGCATTCCTGCGCCGGGCAGCGGCCTTCTGAAACTGATTGCGATAGGTAAAAGAACAATAATTGATCGGCAGGTGGATGTCATGATCCAGGGTATGCCGGATCAATTCCAGCGCGGCAAGTTCGGTCTCAAGAACAGCCACGCCCGGCCCGTGAATAAAAGAATAGCCCCGCTGGACCAGCTTGGGGCGGTTAAATTGGGTGCACCGGATCTGATGAAGGTTCAGATAGTTGACCCCCATTGAATTCAAAACGGCGGTCAAAGACTTTGTGACGTCAAGGTCTTCGGGTATGGCCGGAATTTCAACTGTAACAACCGGAATAACGCCCACGGCCTTCTCCAGACCGGACAAATCGTAATTGTTCGCTGACAAATCAAAACGGATCTCATTGAGGCCGTTGTCCCGAAGCGCTTTGAATTTATCCTCGGTTGCCAGGATGCCGTTGGTATACATCCAGGTATATATGGGGCGGCAGGCATGGGCCTGAACCGCATTGAGGTAATCCAGCACCCTGTCCAGGGTCATCAGCGGTTCACCCCCGCTGAATCCCACCCCCTCTATACCGAATTGATTTACATAGTCGGCATAGTCCAGGGCATTTTCAAAGGTTACAGAGCTGGTCATGGGCAGGCCCGGATCATTTTGGGTCGAGGGGCAGTAAAAACAGCGGGCATTGCAGATATTATTGACGAACAGGCAGGACCATTTCCCCTGGCCGCAAAGGGCGCATCCAGGCGATATGCCATGGGTGTAAGGCTTGGTCTCTGCAAATTGCCATGCGGCGGGGGAACCGGATCGGTGGAATATGGCGGAAATCAATTCTTGCCTCGCCTTTGTCGCCGTTTCCACGGCAGCCGGGGAACTCAGCCAGTTCATGGTTTCATAAACACCGGCATACGCTTTTTCTGTTTGCTTCACATAGGATGACTTTTCAATCTCGGGTATCAACGCTTGGGCCTCTCAAATGTTAAAAGAAGTGAAAGCGCTGCAGGATGAATGCCATGTTTTCCGACAAATCGAAGAGACCGTTAAAAACAGCCGCCTGCATGAAAAAAACGAAAAAAGAAAAAGGCCGAGACGACCACCTGAGCAATAAAACAGGAAAATGGCGGTCCGATATTAAAAATAATAACGGAACAAAAAAATCCGATATAAAACCGCTCCGGTTTTTTGGAATAATTTTATGCTGTATCCATCTTTATTCTTGTAATTTCCACCCGGAAATGATTTTCTATCAATTAAATAAGTCCCATACCGCGATAGTCATTTTTACATGAAAATGCCAACAAGCTGTTGAGTTAGTTCCATATTTTGTTGTGGACCAAGACTAAGGTTGATATACAGGGGTGGTCCATGGCCGGTATATCAATTTTTAATTTTCGTGTTTGCTTCAGGAAAAACAGATGACACCATTGCACATAATATTTACCCTCATAATCGCCCTGATCTTAATATTTTTATCCATCCACCTCTTTCGGCTGTACAGGCGGTTAAAACAGTCTTCATATAATTCCACCGCAAAAAATATTTATGTTCTCAAGTACAACAGCAGTATAGATGACGATGATTCACCCGAAGCTGACTCTGACTCCGACTCCGTTATCCCCCGGTCGAAAGGGCCGAATCGCCGCAGATACGCCAGAACTGAATTCCATGGGTTTGTAGATTTTATAAACAAAGGAACTCTTTATAAAGAACAGGCCCGGGATCTTAGCTACTCAGGCATTTTCATCAAGTCCAGGGCACCGGAAAAATATAAAAAACACGATTTAATTGTCATGACCTTCCAAACCGATAAGTTAGGTCCCCAGCGGCGAAACGGTCAGATCGCCCGAATCGACCACACCGGTATCGGCGTCAATTTTATTCCCTGACGGTCATTTCCAACCAGGGCTTTACGAACCGATAAACGCATTGAGAAATTGTTCTTTCAGCTGACTTTTCCAAACTGCATACCCCTTTGCGCTTAAATGCAACCCGTCTTCTTCAAATAATATCTTTTCGTCAACAACCTCTGACATCGGATCAAATACATTAACAAAGGTACAATTGGGATAAAACGCCTCTATTTCCCTGTGAATAATCGTATTGGTAAATTTGATTGAGTTGATCAGATTTTGCCTGGCAATGCTTGGTTTAAACGAAATAAAGGCAACCGGAATGTTTCCCAAATGCTGGTCAATTAACGTCATCAAGTATTTGAAACAGATAAAAACCTCTTCGGGGTGACGATTCTCTCCCAGGTCATTATCTCCGGCATAAAACACAAGCAGATCAGGATGAAACTGGGGGACCAATCGGGTAAAAAACCAACAGCAGGCGGCCAAGGTAGAACCCCCAAACGCCTGGTTGACCACTTCAAATTCGGTAAAATCATTCCGGGGATCAGGCCATAAACGCAGGGAAGAACTGCCGTAAAACAACAGTCTGGGCTTTTGGCCTTTGGGAACCACCGGCTTTGATTCCAGGGGCTCTATCTCATCATTATACCAAAACATACTTGATAGCTTAGCATTGATTCAGATAAACATGTCTATTTTTTTACAAAAAAGAACACCGCCGGGCGATCTTCACACTGTTCTCCAAGGCTTCGGGATATTTTTCAAATCGAGAAACCTGATCCGCCCCCGACCGGAAATTAAATCCATCACCGTAAAGCGGATTATTGCCCTTTGATTCGCGCAGGGCATTGCACCCCGCAGCATCGGCAGGATCAAGATAAAAGGGGCCGCCGGTCACGACACACGCCACCCCACACGTTTCTGCCAGATCCCCCAGCAGACAGTTCATGTCCATCTCACCGACGCGGCCGTTGTCCTGCAACTCAACCAGCAGATTCTGCTGCCCGACAATTGATTTCAACTGCAGCAACAGCGCCGCGGCGTTCTGGTGATCATCTGCTTTCAAAAATTTATCCACCGCTCCGCCACGGCCGCCGGTGAGTACGATCAGCCCGTTACGATACTCGGCCAGTAGTGACAAATCAATCTGGGGCCGACCCACAAAGCCTGCGGTGTGGGCGATCCGGTCAAGCTCACGCAGGTTTTTAAGCCCTGTCTCATTTTCCGCGATCACCGGCAGATGATACTTCTGATCCGCCTTTTGACGATGATCCCCCAGTGTCAGATAGAATCCGCAGCCCACAATCGGCGTAATCCGGACGCGTCGGCACGCATTGACAAAGGCATCAACGCCACCCATGGTGCCGCTGTCCATAATTCCCAAGGCCTTCATGCCGTAAGCTTTTGCCCGCTGAACGGCATCGTCAATGGTCAACACCGAGTTCCCGACAGTATGTGTGGTGTGAATGTGCAGTTCTATGTAGTCAGCCATTTTATCCTCCCCAGGACCTGAAAAACAGGACATCCTCTTTGTGTTTCTATATGTGAACCCCGGTAGGATTACAAGGCTATTTATGGGATGAACATTGAGTCACGTTTCTGGGTAAGTTTCACATTGTCCAGTCCTATTGACATTTTCTTATGCAATGATTACTTCCTTTTGCCGGCTGCAAACGGTATAATGGTGTTTTAATGCTGGTAACTTAGGCGTTGATGACAAGACACAAGCAAGCCAAAACCCCTTTGGGACCTAAGGTTACGGGTGAAAAACATAGGAGGCGGGAAAATGAATACGGCCGGATCATACATAAAATTTATTGTCTGTATCATGGCTGCAGCAATGATGACCATAGCTGGATGCGCATCATCCAGTTCCAATGTATATACTTATGAACAGACCATGCAGGCCCAGACGGTGGATGTTGGGACTGTGGAATCTGTTAAATCTATCATTATCCAGGCATCGAATCCGCCGGTTATCGGTGGTGCCGTGGGCGGTGTGACCGGCGGGGTACTCGGCAGCACTGTGGGCCGCGGCCATGGCCAGGATGTGGCTACCATTGTCGGCGCGCTGGCAGGTGCGGCCATTGGTGCAGCCATTGAAAATGAAGCCGGCACCAAAAACGGTTTTGAAATTGTTGTGAACCTTGACAGTGGACGAACCATTGTGGTGGTCCAGGAGGCCGATGTGCCCATGTATCCTGGGGACAGGGTCCGGGTATTGACAGCCCCGGACGGCACCACCCGTATTTCTAAATAGTATTCAGACTAAAAGTCACCCATCTGAGCGTTATAGAAAAATTTGCAATCCTGATTACCAATTGTACTTTTTGGGTACAATTGGCGGCAAATTTTTCTGTCTCTTGCATCTGGGTAACCTAAGGTCCTAACACGATTATATATTGAGTAGCAGGAGCGTATGAAAAAAAACAGTGCAGTAAATGATAAATTAAGAAACGTTGCCATCATCGCCCATGTTGACCATGGGAAAACCACGCTGGTGGATGCCATGTTCAAACAAAGCGGAATGTTCCGGGAAGGCCAGGACGTGGATGACCGGCTCATGGACTCCATGGATCTGGAGCGGGAGCGGGGCATTACCATTGCCGCCAAAAACTGCTCGGTCACCTGCAACGGGGTCAAGATCAATATTATTGACACCCCGGGCCATGCCGATTTCGGCGGTGAGGTGGAACGCGCCCTTTCCATGGCCGATTCTGCCATTCTGCTGGTGGATGCGTCCGAAGGGCCATTGCCCCAGACGCGGTTTGTGCTTAAAAAAACCTTTGAAGCAGGCCTTCCCGTACTTGTGATCATCAATAAGATCGACCGCAAGGATGCCCGGCCCGACGAGGTGCTGGACATGGTCTACGACCTGTTCATCGATCTTGACGCCACGGACGAACAGCTGAATTTTACCTATCTTTACGCCATTGGCCGTGACGGCATTGTCAAGCGGGGACTGGACGAAGATGTGGATAACCTGAAGGTGCTGTTTGATATCATTGTCGATGAGATGCCCCCGCCCTCCTATGACCCGGACGCACCGTTCCAGATGCTGGTGTCGGACTTAGGCTATTCCGATTACCTGGGACGTCTTGCCATCGGCAAGGTGTTCAACGGGTCTGCCGCCGCCAACGCCTCATTGGTGTGCATGGGTGAGGAAGGCGCTCAAAAACAGCTAAAGGTATCCAAACTCCAGTCCTATGAAGGCATGACACTGATTCCGGTGGAGCAGGCTGACACCGGGGACATCGTCGTACTGGCAGGCATTGAGGATGTAAAAATCGGCGATACCATATGCACCCGGGAAAATCCCCTGGCACTGCCCAGGATCACAGTGGACGACCCCACGGTATTCATGCGGTTTGCCATTAACAGTTCGCCCTTTGCCGGTAAAGAGGGGAAAAACGTTCAGTCCAGAAAAATCCGGGAGCGTCTGCTCAAAGAGACCCTGCTCAATGTAGCCATCTCAGTGGAAGAAAGCGACGGAGACGACAGCTTTGTGGTCAAGGGCCGCGGCGAACTGCAGCTGGCCATTCTCATTGAAACCATGCGCCGGGAAAATTTTGAATTGTGCGTAGGCCGCCCCAAGGTCATTTACCGGGAAGAAAACGGCCAGACCTTGGAACCCATCGAACATCTGTTTGTGGACTGTGATGAGGATTTCATGGGTGTGGTCACAGAAAAGCTCTCCGTGAGAAAGGGCAAGATGACAAACCTGGTGAACAACGGCAAGGGCCGGGTCCGCCTGGAGTTTTCCATCCCGTCACGCTCTTTGATCGGGTACCGGGATGAATTCATGACCGATACCCGGGGCACGGGCATCATGAACTCCTACCTGTCCGGGTATGAACCATATCGCGGGGATTTTCCCGTGCGTTACACAGGGTCTCTTGTATGCGACCGCCAGGGAAAGGCTGTGCCCTATGCCCTGTTCAACTTGGAACCCCGGGGCCGGTTGTTCATCGCACCAGGCACCCCGGTTTACGAAGGCATGGTCATCGGCGAACACAACCGCCATTCGGATATTGACGTCAATGCCTGCAAGGAGAAAAAGCTGACCAACATGCGGGCGTCGGGAAAAGACGAAGCCACCATATGTTCACCGGTTAAACCTATGACCCTGGAACAGGCCATCCACTTTATCCGGGACGATGAAATGGTGGAAGTTACCCCTGAATCCATCCGCATCCGCAAGGTGGAACTCAATGCCGGCAAACGCCATATCCTGGCTGGAAAACTCAAGAAAAAAGAGAACGAATCTTAATCCGATAAAACAAAAACCATCCCCGCCTGAAGCTGTAGGTTGGGGTGACGAAGGAACCCCAACATTTGTTCGGGGTTTGGAGGCATATTTTGTTGGGGTTCCTTCGTCACCCCAACCTACGAATACGGGTTACCTATATGAACATATCGGGCAATGCGGTATAGGCGGGCACAAGTTACGGGTGGAACTTATTTTTTTACCGTGAATCTGGCTGAACGAAAACACACCCATCTTGTGGATCATGTGGATGTGCTGCGCAAGGTCATACAAAAGGTGAAATCAGCCCATCCATTTCATATCGATGGGATGGTTGTTCTACCGGACCATCTTCACGCTTTATGGACATTGCCTGCTGGGGATAACGACTATCCAATGCGCTGGATGCTGATAAAGACCGGGTTTTCACGCCGGATGCCAAAAGGAGAGCCACGCAGCAACAGCCGCATTGCCAAGGGCGAGCGTGGCATATGGCAAAGACGTTATTGGGAGCACCTGATTCGCGATCCTAAAGATTTCCAGCACCATCTCGACTATATCCATTACAATCCGGTTAAACATAAATATGTCAACAAGGTCAAGGATTGGCCATATTCAAGTTTCCACCTGTATGTTCGGAAAGGCCTGCTGCCCATTGATTGGGGTGGATCATCAGGGCCGTAGGTTGGGGTGACGAAGGAACCCCAACAAAAAAACGCCGGCCGGCAATCCTAAACCCCATGTTGGGGTTCGTGCCTCACCCCAACCTACAAATATAGTTTGGTGTATGTTTATGCCTCCTTGGAAATTTGAAAAATTCACTTCTTGTTATGTAACAAGATGCGCGGAATTCCAGGACATTTACTTATCCGGCGCATCACTTTGCCTGTCGGCTGTTTCAGGACCCGCTTGCTTCCCGACTTGGCCTTTCGGTGTCCAGTGGCTTTGTTGACGGGCTTTAGGTTTAGGGCTGCGCCACTGCACTTTGGACCACAGCTCGGGGGTGGAAAATCGTGCCCAGCCCCATTTGAGAATATTGATCAGCCAGAAAGAAACCCAGAGTGCCCAGGCCAGCATGGCAACCCGGTAGGCCCACATGGGAATGGAGACCATCCAGGTGCGGGGCAGTATTGGACCTGCCACATCATGATACCAGCGCAGCAATTGCGCACTGGACCCGTTGCCCCGGATGTTCATATCCGGATGGCCTAAAAGCCCGTTGGAGATGCTGAACACTAGACACGCGCCGGACGCCAGGGTCAGTGCCACAATGCCCAGTTGGACCAGGTTGAATTTCAATCCGATGAACTGATCGGCTTTGGGCCGAAAATCCAGGGCAATGAGCCAGCCTGCCACAACGATGGCCGCAGCCGGGTGATTCATGGTGATGCCGATGAACAGCAAAAACCACTGGAACAAATTCAACGGTGTCCAGCCGGTTCTTGACAGAATAAAGGCAATGATCAAAATCACAATCACTTCGGACCAGAACAATACGGCCGGGCCCAACGCCGGTTCTCCCCCCAGAAACAGGGGCCACCGGCTGCTTCCCGGCTCGATGTCCACACAGGTATTGGCGCTGTTCATGCCCAAATCCACGACCGGTGTTTTATAAAGGGGTGTGATGCCGCCGGCGGACACCCATTGGAAAACAATCTCCTGGCGCCCGGGAACAATGGGCACAGTCACCTTGTCCTGATCCTGCCGGATCGGTCGTATCCGGCCCTGGATCTTCACCTCCTGCAAGCGGGCGTCCTTGGGCAGGGTAATGGTGTGGCGGCCGCCCTGGCTGCTGTTGATGGTAAGATCCAGCTGTGCGGTGGTGGCGGTTCTGCCCGGCGAAAAGGTCAGCAGGCTTTTTTCGATGGTCATGGTCTGCCCACCAATGCCCTGGGGCCGGGTCACGGTAAGGGTCAGTGTCTCCCCGGGCCAGGGGTACCAAGTGGGATACCATCGGGTGCCGGTTTTATGAAAGATCACCGGGGTACCCTGGTATTCCATGTGGAAGACAGGGCTGACATCCACTTTCCAAACTTCGGTCCAGTCCCGGGTATCGGTATGTTTTAACTCTATTTTATCCGAAGGCGCCAAAAAGGATTCCCAGGCAAGGGTTTTCTGTCCGGAACGAAAATTAATCTTCGCCGTATTCCCCTGCACCCGGATGCCTTCGGAGATGATGGATTCGCCGGGAAGTAAAGGAATATCAAGAACCATGCCTGACTTGGCTTCGCCTTCACGGATGACCCGGGTATTGACTTTCCAGACCAGTCCAAGCAACAGGGTGCGTTCAACCCGGGCAAAGGCCGGCAGCACACCTGTCTCAAGTACCTGCTGATGATCACCATCAAGCCGGGCGTTCCGTTTGAACTGAAGCTGGGCATCAAAGCTGCCGTCGGGATGACGGCCTTCCACGGTCCAGCCGTCCAAAACGATATCCAGGTGATAGGGTTTTAAAGGAAAGAAAAGCTGGAATTCATTCTGGTGGCGTATGGCACCGTCAAGGCTTATGTTGTGACGGCCTTTGGGAACCATCACCCAGAATCGCCCCTCTTGTTTGAAAATGCCCGCAGCGGTCTGACCGTCCACGGTCACCTGTGACGGCAGCCACTGACTGTCATCTCCGGGAAGGGGAATGGCTGTGTCAATGGCGGCATGAACCGTTATGCCGACCGTCATCATATCCGTTTTCACATCAATGGATGCCTGGGGCAGATTGGCGCAGTTATTAAAACATTTATCCGTCTCGAGCAGCCTTTTTTCCAGCTCATCCAACATCTCCTTGGGTGGAAATTGCGTTGCATGGGACATGACCGGGATAAGACACAAAACGAGTGCAAGCAAGGCAGGCAACATCTGCTTAATACCGGTTGCCCCGACCTTTTTAATGCCCCCTTTGCCAATACCCAGCATCCCCGCACCCAAAAGCACCACCAGGGCAACCCGTAAAAAGGCCAGAACCAGATTGACCTTTGGCCCGATCAGAAAAAAACTGATGGATTGGTCTTTGCTCACAGGCCCGGACCAGGAAAAATTAATGGTTTTATAGGCTGGCCACAAAGGCATGCCCGGCCCGGTCTGGGTCTGCGCCTTTGGATCGTACTGCATCACCTGGGCAGGCCTTCCACCGGATACCGGGGCGCTGGCCGAGTACATGGATTGGGACAGGCTGCCCATACGCTTCAACGTATTTGGGGCGGCGGCCTGCTCTTCCATTCTTACTGCGGGCATGCTCCCGGCACCGGTCGCCATGTCCGCCATCTGATCCCGGGATTCTGACCGGATTACGGTATTTGAGGTATCGGTCCACGGCCTGGCAAGTTCCGGGTATATGCCGATGCGAAGGGTCTGGATGGCAAAGGGGATTACAATGGCGGCAAAACAGATCAGTGCAAGCCCCTGGCACAACTTGACAAAAGTCCGCATCCTGCCTTCGGGCAGATATTTGAGCAAGGTGAACCCCACCAGGAGCACCAGCCAGATATACCTGGGGGCCTGATATTCATGGAAGATCAGCACCAGGGTAACAAAAGCAAGACCTGCCAGCGGCTTTGAGTAGACCCTGGACAGGGCAATGGTAAAAATCAGGAGCACAAAAAAATCCAGCAGGGTCCATTTCCCCACCCAGGTCCCTGGGATGCGGTCCACGCCCCGGGCGTTGATCAGGGTCCAGCCCGCAGGCAGATTAAGCCGGCCTTCGACATTATTAAAATCATGGTCCCAGCCCGTGGCCGGCACCTCGGCAATCCCATTTTCAAAGGTGGCATCCGCCACAATATTAATTTGTCCGTTTCTCAACTCAATACCGGCCTTGTCGCTGTCCTGCCTTCGGGTGATCAATTGCTCCTGGCCATCCACAAGGACCTGGCCCGGATGGATGGCGGGATTGAGTTCCAGGCGCCAGTTGGTGTTTTTCTTGCCCGTTATTTTATCCTGGATAAAGTATCCTGAACCGTCAAATCGCAACCACAGGGACCGGTTCAATGAGAGCTGGTCCGGGGCGGGCTCCGGATCTCCCCGCTTGATCTGCTTAAAGGCCAACTGGGTATCAGGAGCCATCATATAGGCTGGATAGGATTGCCATTTTGCCGGCATGGCGGTTTGTTTGGGGTCCACGGGCTGGGCACCTGAAATCTGCACCCGCCTCAGGTCTGTTTTTGCACTGAAGGCCCAGATCTCCTGATCCGGCCAGAATTTCTGATCCGGACGGGTAAATTGAACGGTTTCCAGAGGCCCCGCATGGCGCAGGTTGAGTTCAAGATTATATCTGCCGGGCCGGACCTGGACGGTGATCCGCCCATCGGATTCCAGGCGCGCAGGCAGCGGCGAGTCAAAGGAAACCGGTGTGAACTTTTCACTTTGGTAGGCCGGCCCCAGCACCACCTGCCGGGCCTGGCCCGACACTTCCAGGGTCAAATCAATGACCATTCGGGCCGGGATATCATCCTCGATCAACCGGAAACATTCAATTTTCAACCGGTCTTCCACCCGGTCTTCACGCGTTCTGTGTTTGAGCCACAACCTGCCCGTTTCGTCCAGATCCGAAAATCTCACAGACTGATGATTTACCTTTAACCCGACCAGCCCGGTTGATGCAGGAATGTCCAGATTTTCGGGCATGGATCGCCATAAAAAGCGCCCGCTGACGGTATGAGGTCCGGGGGAAAGTATCAAGCCCGGGGTATTGTCCTGGTCCAGCACCACCTCGGGTTTGCCGTCAACCAGAACCTGAATGGGCCAGTTCCGGTCTGAGCCCGGCAAATCCACCCGGGTCTGGGCATACACCTGCCATGACTGTTCAAATGTACCCCCCTTGTCTGTCAGATCCAGATTTAACTGTCCCGGCCAGGCACACAGGAGCTGTCCGGCATTGTTGTACATGGGAATACATGACAACTGCTTTTCTTTTCCGTGCAGAACCCAATCTTTCCATGGGACAAGCGCATCGGGGACATAAACAGAAGGCCGGGCGTGAGCCTGGCCGGATAGGAGCAAAAAAATTGATGCAAGGATAAACAATACACGAATCAAGCCGACATTTCGCTGAAGGGGCATGACATTGTCCTTTGTGAAAAAAAATCTGACAAATTTTAGGTTTGAAAAATGAATACGACCCGAGGTCAAATTCAATATCAATCGGTCCACAGTCTAATAGGAATATGGACAAAAATCAATGCGGTGCTTTAGGACAAGACAAGCTGTCGAATCCCTGTGGCACCTGAAACGGACCAAAGCGAATGCAAAAAACATTCTCTTTGGAAATTAAAAAGGTGTGGACTGATAGAAGCGCCTTTAATCGATTGTTGCCCATCAACATAGGTCCGTGTGGTCTTCAATATGCGTTGAAATTTTCGTGCATTATAAGTATAACCCCTTTTTTCGATAACAGATAATTCAATCCAGGCACATGGTAATGTCTGGTTTTATATTTTTAAGGACGAAGGATAATACAATGCAATTAAACTGTGGCATCGTTGGGCTCCCCAATGTGGGGAAATCAACTATATTCTCAGCGCTTACATCTGCACCTGCAGAAAGCGCAAACTACCCGTTTTGCACCATTGAACCCAACGTGGGCATTGTGGCGGTTCCGGATAAACGACTTGGGATGATCTCTGAATTGATTACGCCCAAAAAACTGATACCCGCGGTTGTTGAGTTTGTTGATATCGCAGGTTTGGTCAAAGGAGCTTCCAAAGGAGAAGGGCTGGGAAATAAGTTTTTAGGTCATATCAGACAGGTGGGTGCAATCATCCATGTGGTTCGTTGTTTTGATGACGATGATATTGTTCATGTGAATGGGGTTGTGGATCCTGCAAGTGATATAGAAACCATTGGAATTGAACTTGCGTTGGCTGACCTTGAGACGGTTCAAAAAAGGCAGGATAATCTTGTCAAGCAGATGAAGTCCCACGATAAAAAAATATCGGAAAAAGCAAAGGCGGCTGATCCGATTTTAAAGCAGATATCCAATGCCCTTGAAGAGGGTCGGCCCGCTCGCAGTGTTGAACTTGATAAAACGCAAAAAGAGCTGATTGCCGATCTTCATCTCATTACCATGAAACAACAGCTGTATTGCTGCAATGTCAATGAAGATGGGCTGGATGCCGACAATGAATATGTTAAAAAGGTAAAGGCACTTGCCCTAAAAGATGATTCCAAGGTGGTTGTCATATCCGGAAAATTAGAATCCGAGATTGCAGATCTTGAATCCCAAGAAGAAAAAAATGAATTTCTCGAAGCTGCCGGGCTCGAGGAATCCGGGCTTGATCAGCTTATCCGCACAGGGTATGAGATGCTCGGATTAAACACCTACTTTACAGCCGGTGAAAAAGAAGTCCGGGCCTGGACTTTTCCTGAAGGTTGCAAGGCGCCCCAAGCTGCCGGAATCATCCATACTGACTTTGAACGGGGATTTATCAGGGCGGAGTCATATCATTGTACCGATCTTTTTGAATATAAATCCGAACTGAAATTAAAAGAACCCGGTAAGATTCGTCTTGAAGGTAAAGAATATCAAGTGCGGGACGGTGATGTGCTTAATTTTAGATTTAATGTTTGATAACGCCCTAAAAAATACCTAAAAAATAATATCATGCCTGATGGCTGAGTATTCGATAAATATAAAAAGACTGTACCTCTTTTCGTTTTTGAAGATGAGTCTTTTCCCCATGGCAATTATCACACTGTTCTGGAAAGACCAGATCGGTTTGAGCATTGCCCGGATTTTACTGGTACAGTCCATATATTCCGTGGCGATGGTTGTCATGGAGTACCCTTCTGGCTACCTCAGTGATCGGATTGGTTACAGGACGGCGCTTAGCCTGGCCTCGGTTCTTGGGATTTGCGGCTGGGGTCTTTATACCATCGCTGACTCTTTTCTCTCTGTTCTCGCTGCTGAAGTTCTTTTGGGTATCTCATTTGCGTTTATCAGCGGCTCGGACAGTGCGCTGCTCTTTGAAACCTTAAAAGGAAGCAGCCAGGAAGTGTATTACGCCAGGCATGAAGGACGGATGAACGGTTTTGCCCAGATCGGCGAAGCCTGTGGCGCCGTTTTTTCCGGTCTGCTGTATACAACCGCCCCCCTGCTTCCATTCTTTATCCAGATAGCTGTCTGGATTCTTGCATTGCTCTTGACAAGGACCCTCATTGAGCCGGATCGGCAAACGTCTGTACCGAAAAGTCATATCGTTGAGGCATTGCAGTCGACCCGGTACGCTCTGGTGGAAAACCGCCGTTTGCGATACACGCTTATCTTCAATGTTATCCTTGGCCTGGCCTCGTTTTATCCCGTCTGGCTTGTCCAACCCTATATGCAGGATGGTGGCGTGCCCGTTACATGGTTTGGGCCGATCTGGGCCATTGCCAATTTAAGCGTGGCACTTACAGCACTTGCCAGTTACCGAACCCATTTACGGCTTGGAGACAAGTCTATTGTTCTGCTGTTTGTGCTGCTGAGTCTGGGGGGTTATCTCGGTCTTGGGTTGGTAGGGGGTGTATGGGGATTTTTGTACTACTACCTGCTCACCTGTATGCGGGGGCTACGTGGTCCCATGATGCTAAACTACGCCCAGAGAGAGATCCCTTCGAGCAACAGGGCCGGGATTCTCTCCTTGCAGTCCCTGCTGTTTCGCCTTGGCTTTGTCTGCTCGGGGCCGCTTGTTGGAAAGCTTGCAGACCGGGTAGGCGTGCAGCTGACGTTTTTGTTTCTCTGCGGGGCCTTTGCGCTGGCACTACCACCAGCTGCATGGTTCTTTGTTCGGAGTCTTGCCTCTGAACGAGGTCCCCGATAACAGCTTTATCTGGGGCATTTACTTTACGTACTTCTACAGAGCGGTTTCTTCTTCCTCTTTTTTTCAAGGTTCCGGTCAAAAACATATTGTGGTGAACCTTGCTTTGGAGGTAGTCTGCTCTATTGAGAATATTTTTTGTCTGGTAAAATCAAATTTTTTAATCCGACATTTGACCGTAAGATTTGCGGTCAGCGGAAAAAATCAAAGCACAACATCTTGGGGAACATGTTTTGTCCGGAAAGCGAGCCCTACCATTTGTAAGGATTGCTGGCGTAAGCTAAAAGTCCTGATTCATTCTTCTGGAATTGATCACTGTATTCAAAATCTTGGCAGCCCGGTTAAATAGACAAAATGCTCGCCTTTTCGAGATCCAATCAGAGGCAGGAGTATAAAGTATATAAAACTTAATCTTGCTTTTCGTTATCGAGTCTGTTCATTATCAATTTATAGATTGGAATCTATTTGAATTCCCAAAAGGATAATTATACATGATCTTTTTTCAAAATGCCTTTTCTGCTCTATTATCTGCGGCAACCAATCCATTGGCATTAGCCGGATACCTTGCTGTTATTTTGTCATATACGATTGTGGCTTTGAAGATGAAGCGCAACAAACAAGTACTGGACGCATTAGAAAAAATTTCTGAGAAAGACAGACGTAGGGTCTTGGAAGCAGAAATGGGGCATGTTCCTATTCCTATAGATATGACGGCAGAACAATATATTGAAACCAGGATATTGCACTATAGGCATATTAGATATTGGATTATTGCTGGTGTTGTCGTTCTCTTATGTGCGATTGTCGCTTGGTCGTATAGAGAAAAAGCAAAAACTTATACCGGAAATATCCTGAACGAAGACAAGAGCAAAGAACACGTTACCGATGAAATAAAGCCAGCGTCTGAATTGGGTATAGGGGTTAGGATTGGTGATGATGCATCAATATCTGCTGGGGGAGATCTGGTGATATCTGGAAAGGAGACCAATATCTACAATATTATCCAAGGTATTGATGAAAGGGATCTGGATTTTTGGATTGAACGTTTCCAAGAACAATCGAAGGAAGGGCGTATAAAAGAAGTTGATAACTGGTACAAGAATAAAGAAATAACGAGTAACCTTAAAGAAGCCCTAATAATCGTCATTCAACGGATTGATAAAGAACTCCAAGTCAGCCAAAAAACCATAGAAAAATTAAAATCGCAAGGAAAGTATGATCTGGCAGAACTTTGGGAACGATTGGACAAAGCCTTTCAACAAAGCCCATCTGCATTAGAGATAGAAGAGGCAAAAGCCCTTAATATAATTAAGCAAAAAGCAGAGCAAAAAGCAGCCAATGACGAAATCGAATTTTACCTATCTATGGGTGAAAGATTTAACTCAATCCTGCAATTTAAAAATGCCATTACCAGGTTTGAAAGCGCTTTGAATCTGTTGGAAGCTTATTTTAAAAAAGGCGATGAAAGAATATCACTAACCTTAAATCGATTAGGCTTAATTTACTTAGACTTAGCAGAATATCAAAAGGCCCTCGAACGATTTAAAAAGGCCCTGACATTGGATCTGAAAGAATTCGGGTTAGACCATCCATACGTGGCAAGAGATAAGAATAATATAGGCTTAGTCTATCACGCATTGGGCCAATATCACAAGGCTATCAAGTATTATGAGAATGCCCTGACAGTTTATCTGAAAGACCCTCGCCCAGACCCTGAAGCCGTTGCTATAGTCTGGAGCAATCTGGGTAGAACATTGATTTCATTGGGTAATTACAAAGAGGCAATTGAGTATTTTGAAAAAGCCTTGGCATCGGATCTGAAAAACTTTGGGCCAGGCTATTCCAACGTGGCGAGAGACTGGAGCAATCTGGGCTTAGCCTTAAACTCACTGGGTAATTATCCAAAGGCAATTGAGTATTTTGAAAAAGCCTTGGCATCGGATCTGAAAAAATTTGGGCCAGACCATCCCAAAGTGGCGACCGACTGGAACAATATGGGCGTAGCCTGTTACTCATTGGGTCAGTATCAAAAAGCAATTGAGTATTTTGAAAAAACCCTGGCAGTAAATTTGAAAAACTTTGGGACAGACCATCCCGACGTGGCGAGAGACTGGAGCAATCTGGGTTTAACCTGGATCTCATTGAACAAGTCTCAAAAGGCAATTGAGTATTTAGAAAAAGCCTTGGCATTGAATCTAAAAAAATTCGGGACAGACCATCCACAAATGTCGATATTATATAACAATTTGGGTGGGGCCTGGAACTCATTGGGCCAGTCTCAAAAGGCAATTAAGTATTTTGAGAAAGCCTTGGCATTGGATCTAAAAAAATTCGGGACAGACCATCTCTACGTGGCGAGAGACTGGAACAATATAGGCTTAGGCTGTTACTCATTGGGTCAGTACCAAAAGGCATTTGGGTATTTTGACAAAGCTCTGTCCATTTTTAATAAAAAGTTGGAGCCCAATCATCCATTTACAAGGCAGGCAAACAACAATAAAATTATGGCGGCCTTACAAAGCTTCGGAGCTGTTCAAAAAATTGATGATAATAAAAACAGAGAGCAGTAATTTACGCGGACCTTCTATTTAAGAGAAAGAGAGTTTCCAAAATTCTGTGTCATGAGAGCGACTTCCAAAACTACATCGCTGCTAACGGAAATGGCGATAGGTGAGGACTTATGGTATCATGTATCGCCCAAAGCCTTTACAGAAAGGGCGTTTGATACTCCAACCAATTCTCCGGGGGCTAAAATTTTAAAGGTGAGCTTTTGCATTTGTAGGGCTCTCTTTTTTGGAAATTTGGACAAGCCCACATATTGTGGTTGAATCGTCCTTGAAAATATCCAGAGGGACAGGGAGTCTACGGTTCTCATCTTCCTGAAAAAATTGGTTTGTCAGGCCAGTAGTACTCGATTCAACCCTTTGGGTTTGACCTACCAAATTTTATGTGTCGGACTCCCCAATAACAAATCAAAATAACGCCCTGTAAAAATCAAAATCCGGATTTTAAATTCGTCCTTGCCATCCAACGTATTTTCCGCACCTTCAACCGACAAAGCACATATAATTTAAAATTAATTAAAATCAGCATGTTAACATGGTTTCTAAACATCTCATAAAAACACAAAAATATATAAAGTTTGTCTAGACAAACACCAGTATTTAGTTTATGGTGCTCCCCAAAAAATTAACAACCGAGAGGGAGCAAAATATGAACACCCCAGGTACCGAAGAATGGAATTTCACAGATGTAAAATTTCTTCCGATTTTCAAAGAGTACGCCAAACGTATCAATCTGGTTGAAACGATCAATACCATGACAGATAGCAAAATGGAATTATCGCCAGGCGATGCGGTTCTTGGGATGATTATGGATACAGTCTCCGGAAGGACTCCTTTGTACAGGCTTGAAGAAGCTTTCGACGAAATGGATACCGAGTTGCTTTTTGGCAAACCCATCAGCTCAGATAAATTTAATGACACAAATCTCGGGCGGGTATTGGACAAACTTTTTGAGACCGGAACTCAAAAGATATTTTCCCAGATTTCCCAAAACGCCATTGGTTGTTTTAAACTGGATACGCGCCATCACCACTTTGATACGACCTCTGTCTCCGTCTTTGGTGCTTACGAAGATCACCCTGATACACAACTGAATATCACCTACGGTTACAGCAAGGATAAACGTCCGGATTTGAAGCAATTCATGGTGTCCATGTTGTGTGTAGACCGAAATATTCCGATCATAGGAAAAACCCAGGACGGAAATGCTTCAGACAAGACCCTGAACAATGAGCTTTTATCTCATATCTCATCACACATGGCCGAACATGGCTTCAAGCCAGGAGCCTCCATCTACGTAGCAGATTCAGCCTTTGTGACCACAGACAACCTTATAGCAGCGCAGGAAAACGGCATCCGTTTTCTGAGCCGATTGCCGGCTAATTTCAATGAATGTAAGCATGCCATTACCCAGGCGGTTGCAGCCGATAACTGGGTCGATATTGGGACTTTGGCAGAAATCCAAAGCGAAAAGAAACCGCCTGCATCCTATCGTTATTATGAAACAACCGTCACCATAGGCGAGGAGGCCTACCGAGCCATTGTATATCATTCCAGCGCCCATGATAAAAGGCGTCAGAAACGCATAGACCGAATCTTAAAAACCAGCAAAGACCAGCTGGAAAAGAAAATCAAAGAGGTGACCCAGCACCCCTTCAAATGCCGCCCGGATGCTGAGGTGGCAACCGGCATTTTGACAAAGGAGGCAGAAAAAAGCCTCTACAACTTGCGAGCAGAGATCATTGACGAGCCCAAATACGGCAAAGGTCGTCCCCCAAAAGGGGAAGTCAGGATGCCGAAATCCGTTGAATATGGACTTAAGGCAACTGTCGAAGAAGATCCTGAGAAAACAGAAAAAATCAGACTCGAAGCCGGCTGCTTTGTACTCATAACCAATGTCCCGGCCCAGGCTAAAGAACAAGAATGGCCGGGGATCGAACTCCTCAAACTGTACAAAGAACAGGATGGGATCGAAAAAAATTTCGGGTTTCTGAAAGATCCAGCCATTGTGAATGCCATCTTTCTGAAGAAACCGAAACGGGTGGAAGCGCTTGGACTAATCCTCCTCCTTTCTTTACTCCTCTGGCGGTTGATAGAACGAAATTTAAAACTGCATGTAAAAAAGACGGGTCAACTGTTGCCTGGCTGGAAAAAGAAGCCGACAAATAGTCCGACGGCCTTTATGATGACTACGAAGTTCCTCAGCATATTAGTTATAACCGTTGGGAGACAACGAAAATTAGCAAAGCCGCTAAATAATGCTCAAGTTCAGTACCTTAGAGCCTTGGATGTCACACCGGAATGCTTTTTTGTGCCGTAAGAGTTGTGCAGTCATTGAATAAATTGTCAAAGAACCATAAAATTTAGTGCGGAATGTACGATCCAAACAGTAGTCAGGATATTCTCCAATTGTTTTGCATTTTATCATTTGCGGATTTCGATTTAACACCCCTTATCCTATTTTGAAAAAGAAAATTATTTGAAGTCATCAAACATCAAGAATAAACAAAAAGTTTTATATTTAGGAGTGATTTGTTGGCTACCTTTAGGGATTTTGTGTCGTTGGCTGATTGAAGATGGGAATTGGCAAATGGGCATCGCTTCAGCCTATTTAATACTTTTGGGTCTAAATGCTCTGTTTTTAGGACAGTCCCAATGCCCGTTTTGCGGGAATAAGTATTTCTTATACGGTCGTTTTAGGGTTGGAAATGTTTGGGCATTGAAATGCTATCATTGTAAAAAATCTGTCTGGACAAACTGAAATGCTACTTTGTTGTCGAGACCAAAAGCACGTTATTCACCAATGCATTTGAGAATTTTTCAGGGAGGTACGTTGAATTTAAAAGGGAGGCCAATCGGAATCATCTCCCATGTATCCGCACTGAAAGAAAGAATCAGCACCCAGATAAACATCACACCTGTATCCGGTGGCCGCAGCTCAATGTCCGGCCCGGGCTGTACAAGGGTTGAAATATGAATTAGAGGACAAGTAAATGACTGATTCCCGCAAACAAAAACTGATCGATCTGGGGCCGCACGCCCTTGCAGATGCCTTATTGAATTTTGCAGTCCATTCCGATGAGGCGGATGACCTGATTGAACAGCTGATTGCCACCCCAAAGGAAAATGTTCAACGCTTTAAGAAGAAGCTTTCCAGCCTGAAACATTCAAACCGCTTTATTGACTGGCGGGGAGCCGCAAGTTTTGCCCGAGAATTGGACATGCTGCTGCAGGATTTAAAAGCCGGTGTGGATGATCCGCTCACCGGCATTGAACTTGTCGCAGCATTTTACGAGGCTGACAATACCATTTTTGAGATGTGCGATGACTCCAGCGGAAATATCGGCGATGTTTTCCGCTATGATGCTAAAGAACTATTTGTGGACTATGCCTCACGCTGTAAAGACAAAGAAAAAATTGCGGACATCATTCTTAAAGTAAATCAAAAGGACAATTACGGCATCCGGGACACTTTGATTGATTGTGCAGGAGTGTGTCTGCCTGAGGATGTTATCCGAAAGATGATTACAACGCTTCAGCAATGGGCGGACAAAGAAAAAGATGAATACGGCAAACGTCGTCACCTGATGTTGATCGAATCACTGGCCCGCCAGATCAAGGATGCAAAGCTGTTTGAAAAGACGCGCATCGCTTCATGGGGAAAGCTGTCCACAGCGGCGCTGATTGATATTGCCCGGGTATACCTTGAAAGCACAGATGTTGAAACCGCCCATTCCTGGCTGAAGAAAATCCCGGAAGGTGAAACCTTTCAAGCATACGAGCGGGATAAGCTCCTTGAGGAGATCTACCATAAGCAGGGCGATTCTGAAAAGCTGACGGCGCTTCTATACGAGAAATACAGATCCCATCATTCCACTGATACTTTACAGGCGCTTCTCGATGTCATCGGTCATGACAAACGGGAGGATATTATCAATGATGAAGTTGAGCAAATCCTGAAAACGGACAAACTCCGGGAATCCGATGCCAAATTCCTGATTGCAGTCGGGAAGATAGATGAAGCCGAAGAATATCTTCTAGGGCGCGCCGACCAGCTTGATGGTAGCTATTACGGCAGTCTGCTTTCTCTGGCAGAAGCCATGGAGTCAAAAAATCGCCATCTTATTACCAGCCTGATTTACCGCAGTCTGCTTGTCTCAATTCTGGAACGTGGGTACACCAAGGCCTATCCCCATGGTATTCGGTATCTGAAAATGTTGGATAAGCTGGCGGCAAGAGTCGCCGATTGGAAAGAATTTAATCACCACGAAGCTTTCAAAGAGAAGATCATTCAGGCCCATGGCCGAAAACGAAGCTTCTGGGCAAAATATGAGGTGAAGAAATGAACGAACGATTTTATCTGATGAAAATACAACTACTTGATATCGAACCGGCAATCTGGCGTCGTTTTGTGGTGCCCGCCAGCATTACGCTGGACCGGCTGCACGATGTTATCCAGATTGTCATGGGTTGGACCGACAGCCATCTGCATGAATTCACCATCGGTAATTGATCGGTTTGATTCCGATTCTATTAACTGGGAGTTGATGAAATACCTCCGTAGGTCCCGGGACAGGTATCAAAACTGGGGCGGCGTTGAATGAAGACGGATAAAAACAAGCGACTTCAAAAAGCTGGAAAAAAAAAGACTTCTATTGTTCGTTCCTCGGCGGCCGAGTATCTAACATTTGTTGCAGCCATAGGCAAGAGCGGTGTTGAGGCGGGATACGCAGACGAGAACATCTGTCTGACCCAGAAAATGATAGCCACGCTCTATGTTTTAAGTCTGTAATCAAGAATATTGGGCGACCTTTTAAGCTTTAAGCAAATCAGGAAGGAGTCTTGTCCAGCCGCTTGGTTTTCTTGTTTCCGGTTCCCACTGCCGTATTGAAGATGGATTTATTACATTTAATGGTTCGGCAAAAACCGCCGGGCTCAACCCCATGGCTGTTATAGAAAAGCCCGCAAATCGAATGACACGGCAACCGATTTGCAGGCTTTTGGCATGCTGAAATTAAAATTTAGTTCTTGCGCCCATCAATCCCAAGATTCCAAGAAGGCCGGAACCCATCAGCCAAAGGGCGGAAGGAATGGGAACCGCCGATGCCTGCGCGCTGGATTGGCATTGTCCATTTCTTACTGGCGTTTTGGATTTGTCTGGGGGGGGGGGGAAGCGGGAATGGGTCGCCGATTTCAGTTTAGAAAAAAGTTCCTTATTGAACTATATGCAAAATCGTATGTCTTGCTGCAATTTTAAAAACCTTATTATTCCCTATTTGTAAAAGGCTCTTTGTCTCTTTTTTAATGTAGGAAAAAAGCACTTTGTCGAACTATATTCAAAATTGTATGTCTTACTGTAATTTTATGGACCTTATTGTCACCTAAGTATAGATGGTTGTCTTTCCGTTCTAATTGCCCCTTGGCGATCTGTGTGTGTCCCCCATAAATATTATATGAAATTAGATGGTTATATTTAATTGTTTTCGTCCACAGCGGTGGCATGAATATTGTTAAATTTGGGGGTAGGCCGAAGATCTTTTTGCCCAGCGTTATTTTTAATACATATAGAAATGGATTGAGGAGGTTACAGATGTTTGAGGTGACAATTGCAAAAGATGAATTCGTGATACCGTTTGACAGAAAACAGTTTGATTTACTGATGAAGTGCTCTGATAAAAAAGATATGACGGAGTGGAATACGTGGAGAAGGTACAATCCCGGTTGCCCGGTACGCCTGCAGAATTCGAATCTGGAGAAAGCCTATCTCAGGGGAGCCGATCTGCACTGGGCTGATTTCAGGGGCGCAAACCTTCGGGGTGCAGATTTAAGTGGTGAAAAACTTTGGGACGGCAGCCGACGTTGGGCTGATCTGAGCGGCGCCGATTTGAGAGAGGCGGATCTTTGCCTGGTGGACTTTAGAGGCGCCAAGCTCATCGGGACAAATTTTAGCCGCGCGTATTTGTATTATACCAATCTGAGTTGGACCGACATGAGCTTTGCAAATTTATACGATGCCGATCTTTGGGCCTGTATGTACAAGGCGGTCCTTACCTCTGTTGATCTGAATCAGGCGAACAGATTCGTCAAATATTTTACAAAGAGGGGCTGTCAATTAGAGGGAACATATGAATGCTGTATCGATATTACCCAAGAATCCCAGGAGCTGTCCAAGGCCTTGAACCGTGAACCGGAATTGGATCTCATTGCCGTTTAACAAAGAAAACTTTTGGGATCATTGCTGCCTCGTCGATTTTTCTATTATATGCGTTGGGGAAAATCGTCGAGTTGCAGTGGTGTGCCGAGCGTCGTGTCTCGGCACGGTTACTGTCTCTTAATTTGTCGGCCGGGCATTCGGCTGTTGAATAGATATAATATGAAATTAAAACCGATAGTTCAATGCAACCCCGAACGTGGCACCGACATCCTGGAGAACACCCCATGACGCTCTGGCCGGGTACCCCTTATTGTTGGTTGTATATTCATCATCCAGCAGATTTTGTCCGAAAAAGGTCAGCTTGAGATTCTCGGAACAGTTCCAGCTGATGCTCATATTCACTACGGTAAAATCTCCCACAGTGTAACCGTAACTTAAGTAGGGTGCAACATAGAGTACCGTCACATTGCTGTTCCAGTCTCCATAGTGCCAGTTGAGACGGCCTGAATATTTGTTTTCAGGGAATTCATTACCTGTTTCTCCATCCTCGTCACTGTCAACAAAGTGCGTCCATCCCAATTCATACCCCAGCATGCCATGTAAAAAACGGCCGGCCACGCTCATCTCAAACCCATAGAGTTCCCGGTTGTCGGCATCATATATTGTCAGGGTGGTCTCTTCTCCGGTATCGGGGTCAATAATAGGATTCCCGTCGGCATCCGTCGAAATGGACCCGGCAGAGACCTTGGAATTTTTTATGTTATAATAAAAAGGCGTTGCCGTGATCTGGAAGGCGTCGTTGAAAAAAGCCTCAATGCCGACCTCATAGCGGTGCCGTTCCTCATCGGGGAGTTCTTTGTCATCAAGGGTGGTCAGCACGTCCGGTGTGGGCGTCAGGTTAAACGAATAACGGGCCGTCAGTTTCCATACGGGATTGATCTGCCAGGCATTCCCTAAGGAAAGGACGTAGGCTTCATCCGTCCACTCCCCGTCCGACAGCTTCACAGTGGTTCCGCTGGACAGGTATTTATCTCCCCCCTGAATAACTTTCTTTTTATCCATCCGGATGGCCGCATCCACGGACCAGTCCGGGGTGATTTTATAGGCATCGGTCACATACGCCCCATAGATTCTCTCCTCATCCGGATTGGAACTCATCTCGGATCTCTGATACCAGGTGACGACCTGGGCACCGAACTTCAGGGTATTTTTCTCACCGGTAAGGGCATGGGACAGGTTCCACTCCTCGGATCGATCCTCTCCTGTATCGCCGCTCACCGTATCTGTATCGGTTATCGTGGTGTAGGGATAGCGTGTGGATTCGGTTCTGTTCCAGCCGTAGGTGAGCGACGTGGTCTGGTGTTCATTCCAGGACCGGGCCAGGTTGAATGTCATAAGCAAGGTTTCGATGGGATCATATTTCCAGATATTATAATTGAGCACCCCGGCAGGCGTAGGACCGCTTTCCGGATAATCGGTGTCTCCGGTATAGATGCCCATGTGACGCTGAACTTCCCTTGACGCACTGTTAAAATAGAACGATGCGCCCACCTGCAGTTCATCGCTGTTAAACCCGCCGTTCAACAGGACTGTATCACCCTCATAGCCGTTGTTCCAGCCATCCCTTCCCTGGCTCTGGGTTCGCTGATATCCGCCGCTAAAGGTAAAACGGTCATCCTGCCATGAATGACCGGTGAAGCCCGAGGCCTTCCAGGTGTCATACGAGGCGAAACTGGTAGCAAGCTCTGTCCCGTATTTAGTGTCCGCACCTTTTTTCCGGGTTTCAATTATGATAAAGCCCTGATTGGGGGAGCCTTCAGATGCCGAACCAAAGGACATCAGCGGCCCCACCGTGATCACCGAAGCATCGCGCACGAATTTAATGGAATCAATCATTTCCACCGGGATATCCCCAATCATACGGCGTGCCGCCGTACTGGTCAGATAAACGCCATTGAGGATAACGCTGACACTGTCACCACGGCTGTATGAAAAATTATGCACCCTGGCGCCCTGGCGCCGGATGCTCATACCAAGTGCACCCTCAATCAGGTCACTGACATCGTGGGGCGCAATGGCCTCAATATCTTCACGGGTCAAAGTCTGGGTCGCCTGCACACTTTCCGGCAGATAGTAGCGGCTTGTAACCGGCACCTCCCAGGAGCCTTCTTTTTTTCCGGAAACTGTAATGGGCTCAAGTTCCTGAGCCGTATTGTCTTCAACTTCCTGCCCCTGGGCAGAGATGCCCAGGCTCTGCCAGAGTGCAAACCAAATGACCATTATTTTTATCCTGCGTCTCACGTTAATCTCCTTTTCTTTCAGCGTGTCATTTAAATCTGATGTACCGCTTGACTGGTTATCAATTACTAAAAACCATGATGGCAAAAAGTATGCCTGAAAAAGACATGTGTGTTTTTCGATAAATTACAGATAGATACGACTAAAATTCAATTATGGGAGATTCGGCTTACGAATATAAAATGTACTGGTATGTACAATCAGGAGAGAAAATGTACCTTTACTTCAATATTTTCAATCTAACAACGCAGAGAGGATTGTTATTAAGGCGTTGGCTACTTTAGTTATTCTTGCCTGTGTGGGAATTATGATCGTTCTTCTTTTTGATACCATGATTGCTCGGTCTTGGTTTTCTTAATAATTCCATTCAAGCTATCTATTTACATCCGGTTACTTGGCTGCTTGCTATTAAAAATTATCCTTTTTCTTTTGGGCGGGTGCATATCATAATATTTTAAATAGAGATGTTCACAATTTTTTGAAGGTAACTTATAGTAGGTCTGAGAAGTCAATATCTACACCCAAAAAAAACAAGTGACTCAGTGGGTTACACCGGAATGGCGGATAGGGGTGTCTTCCGTCTCCGGGAAAATTAGTAAAAAGGTAAGAGCGATTTGCATAGCTGAAGGATTTGGAATTATAAAAGATTGCTTACTGAAAGACCGACCTAATAATTGGTATTATGGGCGGAGATCAATCAAGTTACTTTATGATGCGGCAGGTGAAAAACTAAAATTTAAAGAAAGCGCTTAACGAATGTTTTGCAGTGGATCGGGCGGGAGAATGCCTTCGTTAACCATTCTTTTTTATCAACCAATTTCGTTTTTTGGTAGGCTGTCGCGTTTCGCCGCCGGCCCACTAAAAACTTCGGTATGATCTAATAAAATAAACATGAGGAGAAATTATGACAAAGGACAGCAATGTAGTTGTTGACCACGGAGCCAGCCAATGGTCCGATTTATGGAAAAAGGAAGATTACCTGGCCATCTGGCTGGGATTCATCATCATTGTAATCAGTTTGTTAGCTTATCTGAACTTTGGTCCCAAGGCGGAATTTGTGGAAAAAATCAAGGCCGCCGACCAAATTCAGCAGGCTGAATCCGAACGGGCGCCTTTTAAAACGATTGTCTGGTACAAGGCTCAGGACAGCAAGGGCAAGCTGAAGGCATCCGGATCTGCTTTCGGCAAATTTGTTTCCCATTGGACCAAACACCCTGGGTCCTGGACAGAGAATCCCATGGACTCCCTGATCATGACCGAAGCACAGGCGAACGCCCAAAATGAAAAGGCCATGCCCAAATATAAAAAGGCACAGGCGGCCACCGAAGCCGCCTTGGCTGTGGCCATGGCTGCGGAAACCGCCGCGGCTGATGCAAATTTTACCAATGAGGCCCTCAATGAGGACGCCAAAGCAAAAATATCGTCCTGGCGTGAGGCCCACAGAGCTGAAAGCAGCGCCAAGAAAAAAATCGGAAACACGCCTTATAATGTCATTCCCACCCTTATCGGACTTTACATCTTCTTTGGCCTGGTTTTTGGCCTTGGCACAAAGATGATGGGCGAAAGCTTTCAGACATTTGTTATTGGATTTGTTATTGTATTCCTGGTCGCGGCCCTGGCCTATCTTCTGGGTTCCCAGGCTATCTCCAAACAGTACGGTGTCGGCGCCGAGGCCTGGGGGATTCTCCTTGGCATGATCATCGCCAATACCGTGCGAACTCCCAAATGGGTCCTTCCCTCCTGCAAAGTTGAATTTTTCATCAAAGCCGGCCTGGTTCTTCTGGGTGCCGAGGTTCTCTTCAACAAAATCATCGCCATCGGACTTCCTGGTATTTTTGTCGCCTGGGTGGTTACGCCCATCGTTTTGATAACCACCTTTATCTTTGGCCAGAAAATTTTGAAGATCAGTTCAAAAACCCTGAATATCGTTATTTCGGCAGATATGTCCGTTTGCGGCACCTCTGCGGCCATTGCAACGGCGGCAGCCTGCCGGGCCAAAAAGGAAGAATTGACTCTATCCGTCGGTCTTTCCCTGGTGTTCACGGCTATTATGATGATTGCCATGCCCGCTGTTATCAAGGCCGTGGGAATGCCGGAAATTCTGGGCGGCGCCTGGATGGGCGGAACCATTGACGCCACCGGTGCTGTCGCGGCTGCGGGTGCCTTTCTGGGTGAAAAGGCCATGTATGTGGCCGCCACCATCAAGATGATCCAGAACGTGCTTATTGGTGTAACCGCTTTCTGTGTAGCTATGTACTGGACTATGAAAGTAGAGCGTGAGGCCGGCAGAGATGTTGGTGCCATGGAGATCTGGAACCGCTTTCCGAAGTTCGTTTTAGGCTTTCTGGCCGCATCCGTCCTTTTTTCTATCCTGGACAGCAGCTTCGGCAAAGATTTGGGAACGGCCATGCTGGATCAGGGCGTTGTCAGAGGCGGCACAAGGCTTTTGCGCGGGTGGTTCTTCGCCCTGTCCTTTGCCGCTATCGGGCTGTCCACCAACTTCCGTGACCTTGCCAAATATTTCAAAGGCGGGAAACCCCTGATCCTCTATGTCTGCGGGCAGAGCCTGAATCTTGTTCTGACCCTGGCCATGGCATACATTATGTTCTACCTGGTGTTCCCCGATATCACTGCAAAAATCTAACAAACTAAGGCCGGGAGCAAAGCTTTCCGGCCTGTTAACCGGAAACGGAGATTATGAACTTTAAAATCTTTTTGGGACGAATCGTTAAATTCATTCTTGTCATGAGTTCAACTCTGGTATTGATATACGGGGTGCTTCCTCTACTGACAAGTTCCGTGGGAATCCTGAACCGCATGTCCAACTATCTGGCGGACAACGGCATAAATCCTAGCAGTTATTACTACACAGATGTTGAACAGGTGGCCGAGGCGGAACAGTATTTGCGAACCGTCCTGGAAGAATAAAATTTTACCATTCTTTACAACGGCCCCTTGCAACCCCCAGATGAAGATCACGACCGTCGAGGGATCTTTAAGTCAAGTGCCTCCGGCAGAGCCGGAGGCTTAAATTTATGAACCATTCTACGTAATTATTTCATTGACATCCTGATGGATCAGGACAACGACAGTATACAAAATTATCCGGTATAAAAAGCTTTTTTGAAAAATGCGCAAAAAATGCCTGCAGCATGGGCATGTGTGCTTGAGTTGTTATTGATGAGAGACTCTGAATTTAAAATAGTCGGACTTAATACCTATTTTTCAATCTTTTTTTCTTAATGTAAAACTGTAGTATGGCGGTTCTATCATCTTAAGCTCTGCTATTTTTTCTGAAATGTGAATTATTTTCACAGACATGGATTCTCCCGAAATAGGGGCAATCATTGATTGATATTCCGGTGATACTTTCACTACGTTCATAGTAATTGGGTCCATAGGGGTTACAACCGAATTAATAGTAGTTTCGACTAGTATGTTGTCGTGCATCTCCCATGTTCCGGCATGTCGCACTAAAAAATTGAGCGGCAACTCTTGACCTTCCATGTTCAACCTTAATGTAAATTGTCCATCACTATTGCATTTCCCTCCAGCATAATAAGTTTGAGAGCCAGAACCTATTAGTTCTATACTTAAATTTTGTGGAAGAGATTCACCAAGCACCTGTTCTATCTCAGCAGGTGAAAAATATACAGATACTTCCCACGAGCCAATTAACATTTTCTCAGTGCTTGACTGCAATCGTTCTGGCAACGCAACAGCTTGATTTGATGTTATAAATATAAACAATATGGATGTAAAAAAAATCAATTTTTTCATTTCATTTTCCTTACAAATTCAAAGATATGGCAGTATTACAAAAAATCCAAACACAGAGTGTTTATCACCATCCAGCATAGGTTGCAAAAAATTTTATCTTTTATAATTTGTCATGATAATAAAATGTAGCCTACAATAGATAGCACCTGAATTTAGATTAAAAATCTAAGTATTAATCAGGAGTTTAAGGATTAGATGAGTGAAAAACGCCGATAGCCTTATCCAACAAGCCTTTTCTATCCTGCCGTTTGTAAGACCCCATTCTCGTCAATTTGATAGCCAAAGGCCATTAGGACTTCTGCTTGGGTCTTACTTGGTGTCTCTAAGCGCCGGGTAGGTTTTCTGGATCCTTTCTGCAAACTCAGGATAGAATGAAGGTGTCTCATGTCGCTCATTACATCTTCCGCTGATCGTTTTATGCCACATGATTCAAGCTTCATTTCAATTCTACGAAGATAGGCCATGGCAACCACACATGTAAACAAGTGACATCTGATTTTGCTATCGGTCCAGTGCCTGATCGGCTGTACGCCTACCATTTGCTCATTTTTGCTCAACCGGAAACGATCTTCCACCTGCCAACGATCAAGACTGGCTTCTATGATGGCCCCAGTTGTCCAATCCATATTGTCTGTAATGATGATATTTTTCCCAAACGTAGCCCACCGTTGCTTGACCTTATACGCATCCTTTCGAAAACTCATAGTCAAGCCGTTCTGGGTTTGTTCAAAGTTTAAATTGAATAAATCAGATGAGAGATGCAATCTTTCGCATAGACGCAGGTAGCGCTCATTGATAGTGTTCTGGTTGCGCCAGTGCGGGGCTTTCTCTCTTACTTTGGTCCGCATTCCAAGCAACTCAAGGCGGATTGTCTCCAGTTTGCTGTCGAATGTATACCGTTTTTTTCTTGCTGTTTTGGGATTATAAGTGACAATGATACTGCGCTGCTTACCCCAATACTCTCCTTTGCTGCGATAGGCCAGCAGACACTCCTCTTTGCGATCGTCCTCAAGTAGTCTATTATTTTTAGCTATATCAGCAATCTCGAATTTATCAAGCGGCGTAGCTGCGATCTCCTGGGCAAAATAGGTGGAATATGTTGTGATAAAGTGGATTCTGGAATGCTCATCAATCCAGGCATAGTTTCCTTCGGAGTTCATCCCTTTATCGATAACGACTGTTAGATGTTCCTTTGTTTGGTTCAAACCACAAACAACCCCGAACATCTCATCCATTATCGCCTCAAAGTGCTTGCTGTCATGGAGGTTACCGGGATACACAGAATAATAAAGTGGGAGTTTTGAGTTTCTTTCCACTAATAGACCAAGTCCAATCTGCCGTAGATGGTGACGCCCGGCTTTGTTTTTACCACGGTTGGCTATATCCGACTTTGTATGGCTTGCCATGAAGGTGTAATAGTTGGTTGTGTCAAATAACAGGCAATCTGCAGATGGCGACTGCGTTTTCCACAATCTTTCAAAAAACGTGAGGGTTATCTTTTTAAGGCAGTTTTCATCTACTCGATCCCATTTTTCCCAATAGCGTTGGCTGGTAAGCTCATCAAGCTCAACGGGCCTAAGATGTTGAATAGCTGTGTGTTTGTACCATTCCCCCATCTTTTGCTTGCTGACGGCGTCAATCATGCGATTCCAAATGCAATAAAGAAAGTACTCTCCAATCGAGGGACCCTCTTCCCGGGCAGTGCGTGGAACTATGGCGTCAATAATGGAACATATATCAATATCCTTGTCAATTTCCCGGGCCAGCCACAACCCACCGTATTCCTCTGCCTTCAAGGACTGTACCGGCTGTGCCTGCCCAGTTAATAAACCTGCAACGCGCTCTGGCGCGCCAATGTAAATTTGAGAGATCACCTTGGGTTTGCCGTCAATACGGGCAATTTCCCTAACATAGAGGTAGGGTCTTCCTTTTTTCTTCTTGATATGAAAATGAGCCATGCTCGACCATACCAAGTAGGGTCTTACATGTCAAGGAAAAAGATTTGAGATGGCCTATTTTCGCCTTTTTAGGCGTCTATATTGAGAATATTGGATGGGTCTTACAAATTAATAGTGGTAAAAGGCGCGTCAAAAGAAGGTCTTGGCCTCTCGGATGGATTTAAGGCTTAAACTCCTGTTAATACCATTAATGCTCAGTCAATTTTTTGTTCTATTAATAAATTGATTTATATAATTGCACCTGATAGGTTTAGAAAAATAACAGAGGATCTCTTCAATGCCGTCAATTTCAGACTTTAAGTATTTAAAAAATGTGGTAGAAGGCTGTAGTTTTCGAAATAGCACTCCACAAAAAATAGACGCCCTTTTGGAAAAAGTTGAACTGTTTGATATTCGTTCTGGTTTGAATATATACACTGCACAACGCAAAGAAATGATATTGCATTTAAGAACAATTAAAGCTGAATTTGAGGCAAGTAAAAAAAGAAATTTTAAAATTTTTTTTGCCATAATTTTGTGTCTTTTAGGGGCCTTACCAAGTTATATCCTTTTGTTTAAAGGCTAAAAACCGCCGGTATCGATAGTATGTTATGTAACTAATTAAATTTATGTAAAGTTGATTTTCAATCCGTAGATTTTTAGAAATTCAAGTCTGATAGTTCTTTATCGATTATGTCCTCTGCCTTTTTCAAGCGATTGTAAGCATATTCATAGTAAATCCCATGATCCTCATCTGTTACAGTAGAAGATGCGTTTCGACAGTAATCGATAATTTGATCCAAGGCTCGCTTTACTTCACGATAACTTAAAACATTCTCTACCGCCTCATCACCGTGCGTTTCGTCAATTTTTTCTTTAACTTCATCCAAATGTTTCAATACGGCCTCAGCCATTCCAGCCGCCAACTGTGGCTGAAATTTTCCATCAATCATTTTTGAAAACGAATGTTCAATAAATGGTTTTTTCATACGGTCTCCTAAAAGATTGTGATCATTTGCCGGATTGAAAATCAACTTAACGAAAGCTTACTCAAGCAGGTGTTTGTTGTAAATTTAGAAAATTGATTATTCGATTATTCGATTATTCTTGAAGACTGCCTTTTGTTCTATTAAATTGATTTTCTGATATTCAACATATATTTACAAATATTCCCATTACTGTTAATCAAATACTATTGTGGTCCCTTGGCCAATAACGTACCGAGGGTTTATATCTGGAAAGGTAGGGTCCTCCACGCACATGGAGAGTAGCCCACAAAAGGCTCCCCCATCCGGGGGAATGCATCTGCGCTTACCTAACCGTAAGTGCTGGCTATCTTTAAAGGAACTACCCTTTGATAATAGCAACCTGCGATATTAACCCCAACTTTGAAAGGAGAGACGTTAATGGTTGAGATCATGGCCGTAGTACTTTTGGCGGTTAACTGTGTAATTAACCTGGTCAAGCTCGTAGTTGAGATAGTCAAACTTTAAACCTCAGATGTTCAAGGGGCCACAATTTAATTACTTTCCAATATCCTGTTAGACTTCCTTTTTAGGAAAGCCGAGATTACATTTTATATATTAAAACTTTCTTGGATCTGCCAGGACCATTCTTCTATTAAATTGATTTCAACCTGGAATCATTTGTAACGTTGATACATAGATGAAATTTCAGCTAAAGTTTCACTGAAATGGATTTGAGGCAATGAAAGTTTACCAGATTCATCAAGAAACAAGTTCGAAAATTTTGGATCAGGGTGACTTGATATTTTAATCATCCATTCTACACCACCGAAGATCATTGCGTAGTATGTATGGCCGGGTATTTTAACCTTACCGGGCAGGGTAACATTATCCCGAATAACAAACCCTTTGTCATCTGTAATAATTCTGCCCAAAAAGGAATAATTCTTAGCTCCATTTTCGATTGTATTAACCAGGCAATAAAATACTCGAAAATTTATTTCTAATGTGTTATACTTTTTTCCATGGAAAAACGAGATGCAAGAAAGCTGAGCACAGAGGCACAGCAGGAGTTACGAGACCTGGCAATTCGCCTCAGGGAGTCAGGAAAAAAATATAAAGAGATAGCCGCAATTATTCAGGTCCAACCAAGTACCATTTGTTCATGGTATAAGGCCTACGAGCGTGAAGGGAAAAAAGCCCTTAAAATTAAAAAACGAGGTCGACCATCCGGGGCGTGTATGACGTTGACTGATAAACAGTCTAAAGAAATACAAAAAAACATCCAGGATAAATGTCCCGATCAGATGAAATTCGATTTTGCGTTATGGACCAGGAAAGCAGTTCAAACACTTATTAGAGAAGCCTACAAAATAGACATGCCGATTCGAACTGTTGGTGAATATTTGAAACGCTGGAATTTCACCCCTCAAAAACCTTTGCGCAAAGCTTACCGACAAAATCCGAAAGCAGTCAAAACATGGCTCGACAAAGAATACCCTTCGATACTTAAAAAGGCCAAAAAAGAAAAGGCTGAGATTCATTGGGGAGATGAAACCGGACTATGCAATGATAGCTATCATGGGCGCAGTTACGCACCTAAAGGGCAGACTCCTGCAATAAAATTACATCCAAGGTGCCAACGGGTAAATCTGATTTCATCTGTCACGAATCAAGGTAAAGTAAGGTTCATGATATACAAAGACAAGATGAACTCGCAAACGATGATTCAATTTATGAAAAGATTGATCAAGGATTCAAAACGTAAGGTATTTCTAATTCTTGATAATTTGAAAGTTCATCACAGCCATCTTGTTAAGGATTGGGTAAAAGAGAATGTTGACAAAATTGAGTTGTTTTTTCTGCCATCTTACTCTCCTGAGTTGAATCCGGACGAATATTTGAATTGTGATCTGAAAGCAGGTGTACACTCCGGGCCACCAGCAAGGACAAGAGATCAGTTGGCGAAAAAAGCACTATCTCATTTGCGTAAATTGCAGAGACTACCAGGGAGAGTAGCGAATTACTTCAAACATCCCAAAATTGCTTACGCTGGATGATTCATGTATTTAATTGCCGGTTTAATAATTTCATGTTTCAATATTTTTTTTATTTTGTCCTCATGTGGACCAAGTTTTATTTCTAAAAAAGGGTATTTTTCTGCAACGCCCGCACGCCATATAATGGATAACAACAAGCCTCTTAATAAATCTCTGTCAAATTGAATCGTACAGATTTCATCTATCTTTACCTTGTCAGGAATCGGACTATCATCATACCAAAAATTTTTAAATCGTTTTTCGTATTGATCATTGATATTGCATTCACATTCTTTACACAACAAGAATTCCCACCAACCTTTTTGAATGACCCTATTGGGGTTGGGATTACTTTCTTTAGCGTCGAATACATGCGTTCTACGCCCTTCTTTATCGGCAACCGTAAAGTAACAGTTTGAATAAAAATATTCAGGTATTATGTGTGATTTACAAAGCTTTCTTGATTTTCCGCAGAGTTTACAAATTCCATTTTTATCTTTAGCCATTGCGGTCTTCCTTTATGAAAAATTGTTAATTTATAAGAGCTATCAAACTTAACTGTACAATCAACCTAATGCTTAGTAAATTTTTTCAAAAAGAGCCGACACTACATTTTAATATTTATACTCCTGTCTCTGCTTGAACCCAGACGAAGGCGAGCATTCTGTCTATTATTTTTGACCAAGAACCTTGCCCGAAAATGTGATGACTACTTTTGAAAAGTATCAGGTGGGCCTTGGATCAAAAAATGAGCACTTCTTTTTCCAGTGACGAGTCAATGTCAGTGACCCTTCATGGAGACCGAAAATTTTTATCTTCCCTTTCATTTTAGCCCCCGTTTTAATTGACAGGATGCAGAATTTCCTCAATCTCATCCGCTGTTACGTCGTAAGCATAGAAGCGGGCATAAAATTGTCGGACTTCGTCTTGTATGTTGAGGTCCGTGAATAATTCCGGATGAATATGTTTGGCGGCCCAAGGCACCTGCAGAGCGCCTTCACCGCTGCGCACCGACCACAGGTACACGCCGCGCGGGGCCTGATAAACCCGGCCGTTGATCACCGCCCGGATATCTTTCCACTGCGCCGAGTTTGCTACGGTTTGTTTTCCATTGTATGAATTGCTGATAATGATGTCAGGATTCCATCTTATAATGGATTCAATGGTAACCTTCCGGCTGCCTTCGACACCATGTTCAGCGGCAACATTTATACCCCCGCCAGCCGTAATCCATGAATAACTTATGGTATTGCGCCCTTCGGTGTTCAATCCATCCTCGCCTCCCGCATAGTAGACCCGGGGCCTTTCATTCTGCGGGATATCTGCGGTTCTTGATCGAATTTTTTCAATCATTGCATCATAGTATTCACAAAAAACAATGGATTTGGCCTGGTATCCGCCGCCGAGAACATCGCCGATCATCCTGACCGTATTTTTGATATCCTCAAAATTCAACAGACTGGCGGCCAGGCACGGAATGCCCAGTGACGCCACCTGATCACACCAGCCAAACAAGACATCAGGATCAGCACGGACCAATGTCTCCAACTGTATTTCCGACTTGCCTCCCGGCGCACCGTAAATAACAGGCACATTTTTGATCTGGGGAAAAATTTTAAGCACCATGGGATTGGCCGCCACAAATCTCCCCGTGGCGACCATGTGATCACCGGCGCCAAGCATCAAAACCATCTGCGCCAATGCGCCGTTGGCACAAACCCTTTTGACGTCAAGGGGAATTGTAACCTGATTTCCTTCGCAGTCGATAACGACACGCCCGACTTCAGACGCCTGCGCCGGACAATTGCCTGAAAAGAGTAAACCAATAACAAGAAGTCCAGAAAATAATTTGAAAAGATATTTCATCATGTGAGATCCGTTTAATTATCAAGTAGAGGGATACAGGAGTGAATTTTGGTCCCATTATCCAGATACGATTCGTTAATCTTTACCCTTACCCCATAAGCGCCATGCAAATTGTTTTCAGTAACAATATCTTCGGCATTGCCGATACGGGGCGCATCTTTTCTGCAGATGAGAACAACCTGGGCTGAGCACAGAAAACTGTGGTCAGGCGCATGGGTTGTCATGATGATACTCAGGCCTGTTGCGGCCAAGGCCTTAATCTGTGAAAGCACACGCGCCTGGTTACCGAAATCAAGACTTGAGGTGGGTTCATCCATTAAAAGGATATGCGTTTTCTGGGAGATGGCCCTGGCGATAAAGACCATCTGCCGTTCTCCACCGGAAAGCTCGGTATATATCCGTTCCTTGAGATGAAGTATGCCCAGTTTATCCAGGGATTCTTTGGCTTCCCTGTAATCATGGGCGGATGGTTTGGAAAAACTGCCGATATGCGCGGCCCGTCCCATAAGAACGATGTCCATCACGGAAAAGGGAAAGGGCGAGACATGTGCCTGGGGGATGTAACCCACATATCGGGCAAGTTTCTTTTTTGGCCATGACCTGATATTTTTCCCCTCGATCCTGACTTCTCCTTCGATGGGCTCAAGAAATCCCAATATGGTTTTCAGGAAAGTGGTTTTGCCAACACCATTGGGGCCGAGCAGGCAGAGAATCTCACCAGTGCCTATTTTCAACGAAATATTTTTCAGGGCTGCTTTTTTGTTATACCCGCAACTCAGATTATCTATTTCCAGTTTCATATCCACCCCTTTTTTCCTTTGATGAGCATATACATAAAAAACGGTGCGCCGATAATGGAGGTGATGATGCCCAGCGGGATCTCCACGGAAAAGAGACAACGGGCAACATCATCAACAATAACAAGAAATATGGCACCCACCAGAATGGAAACCGGCAGCAGCTTATGGAAATCCGGGCCGACGATGAGGCGGGAAATATGGGGAATAATAAGGCCGACCCAGCCGACTAACCCGCAAATGCTGACACAGGAGGCCGTTAACAGCGTTGAGCAGGCGATGACCAGCAGTCGAAGCCTTATGATATCAACGCCTAAGGATTCCGCCTCATCGTCTCCCAGGGAAAGGATGTTCATCCGCCAGCTGACCAAAAGAAGCGGAACCGCACCCAGTGTGATGGCCGGGAGAAGAAAGAGTACGTCGCCGGCATTTGCGCTTCCCAGACCGCCCATCAGCCAGAAAGTGATTTCCGGGAGTTTACTTTCCGGGTCGGCAACATACTTGATGATGGAAATAAGGGCGGAAAAAAGACTGGTCACGATCATTCCCGTCAGGATCATTGCGATGATTGCGGTGCTCCCTTTTGCAATGATTCTGCTGACCAGCAACGTGAGCGACACGGCAATCAGGCTCAAGGCAAAGGCGGACACCTGGATAAACAACATATTAAAGGAAAACAGGATGGCGATGGCTGCGCCAAATCCTGCGCCGGCCGAAGCGCCAAGGATATCCGGGGAGACCATGGGATTTTTGAAGGTGCCCTGATAGGACGCCCCGGCCAGGGCCATTGCTCCGCCGATGATGGCGGCCACCGCAATCCGCGGCAGCCGGATTTTAAAGATGACCGTGTCAACGGCATGGGCGATCTGGTCACAGTTTCCGGTCAGTTTCAAGATAACGGAATGCAGCAGGGTTGTGCAGGAAATGCCGAACTGACCAAGGGTACAGGACGCCACCAATACGGTGGCAAAAATAATAAGAAGGAGCGTCATGGTGCTGATTGGCGCAATATATGGCTCCCTCACTTCTGCAATTTTCGGTGTGTGTGCAACCAGTTCATAATCTGACATTGCTTACCTCCTTTTAATTTAAACGTGGTTTACTGTGAATTTTGCAATTCATGTACCAACCGCAAAACAGGAAAGATGTATTATGTTTATTATTTCCTTTAAATTAAAGATGTTGCTTATATCTTCACATACGACACTTCTGTTTTTCAAAATATAATTTGTTCATTGGAGAACCATTAAGGAATAAAAATGACTGAACGGAACGATAATAAGCAGCAACGGGGGGTGCTTGCCAATGCTTAAGAAACTGAAAGGCGTTCTTTACATTAGACGTGAAAAAACTATCATAAAGCGTATTGTGATTGGGTGTGAAATAAAAATAAGGCAAGGCAAATTATACATCATAAATTTTTTAACATACTAAAAAATAGTATGTTAAAAAATTTTAATATCAGTAGGTTGAATTGGAAGCGGGTACTGCGTTGATTCTAAATTGTTTATTTCTGAATTGTTTGTAATTAATGGTATATTTCTGAATTCTTAAGCCCAGCATTCGCCGGCTCATTCCCAAATCTTCGGCAGCGCTTGTGATATTGCCGTTGGTTCGCTTTAAGGCTTCAATAATGAATTCATATTCTACGGCTTCGATTTTACTTTCCAGCCCGGTGCGATCGGTTGTTCCTGAAAGCGTTGCATCCTGAAGTGAAGGCGGCAGGTCATATCCGTGTATCACCTCATCTTCACAAAGGATGACTGCCCGGCTGATGATATTTTCAAGTTCCCGGATATTGCCCGGCCAGGAATAGGTCATGAGCATCTGCAAGGCCGGTGTCGAAATGCGCGTTATCTGTTTTTGGTTTTCATTTGCATACTTCAGTACAAAATGGTCACACAAACTGATAATATCACTGCCTCTTTCCCTCAAGGGTGGAATTCTTATGGGGAAAACATTCAAGCGGTAAAAAAGGTCTTGTCTAAATGTACCTTTTCTGACCATCGTGGGCAGATCCTGATTTGTTGCAGCAATAATCCTTATGTTGACTTTTATTGCTTTATTGCCGCCTATGCGTTCAAAGGTTTTCTCCTGCAAGACCCTTAACAGTTTGGCCTGGATAGATAAGGTGAGTTCGCCGACCTCATCAAGAAAAATCGTTCCGTCGTTTGCTTCTTCGAACCGTCCTTTGCGCTGGGCATCAGCGCCGGTAAACGCCCCTTTTTCATGACCGAAAAGTTCACTTTCAATAATGTTTTCCGGCAGTGCAGCACAATTAAATTTTACAAAAGGTCCATTGGAGCAAATGCTGTTATAATGAATGGCATTTGCAACCAGCTCTTTTCCAACCCCGCTTTCGCCTAAAATGAGTACGGTCATTTTTGTTTTGGCGATTTTTTCTATCATCGAATAGACTTCCCGCATGGGCGGTGAGTTTCCAATGATGTTTGACGGGTGAAATTTTTTTTTAAGCGCTTCCTGCAGCCGCTGATTTTCCTTTTCCCAATAATTTTTTTCTTCGGTCTCAAGAAGATATAAATCCACCGCCTGAGCGATAACTGTCGCAATAAAATTAAGAAGTTCCACATCCTGCTGCAGCAGCGCATGGTTTTTGTATTCCTTTTCTATGCTTAACGTACCAAGCACTTTTTTTTCTCTTAATATTGGAATACATATAAATGAATAATCCAGTTCTTCATTTTCCCGGCAATGTGTTCTTCCTAAAAAATTGGGTTCTTCTCTTATTTTGGGAACAATAATCGGCTTTGCGGTTTCGACAACTTTTCCGGTAATGCCTTCACCAATATTATATACCCCCCTTGCTTTTTCTTCTTCTGTGAGCCCCAAGCTTTCATGCACAAAAATGGTCCCGGTTTTCTGGTGATATAATGTCAGAATTCCGCACTCTACATTAAAATGGTCTTTCATTATTTTTAGAAGAAGCGACGTCGTTTTTTGGAGGTTATCACAATTGGTGATGGTCTTTCCCATCTCAAAAAGCATGGGTAAAAGCTCTGCTCTGCACATGGAATACTGGTCTTTAAACTGCTCGTGAAAGGCTTTTTTATCGTTCATTTTCGCTTTCGCTACAATCATTGTGCACTGCCTCCTTTAAAAAATCTAAAAATAGCGTTGTGGAATTTATATTTTTCTGGTTGGCCATTTTTCTGTGCAGGTTCTGAATAAATTGATCCGCCTGGTTGTCATCGATTGTATGGCTGTAGGTTTGTGCAATTGTTCTCAGCGCGGATTTCCCTGAATGCTTTCCCACAATAAAGTACTGTTTTCCGCCAACGTTTTCCGGTGGAAAGAACTGATAATTCTGACTTGATTTTATCAGGCCATCAACATGGATGCCTGATTCATGGGTGAATACTTCCCGGCCAAAAAGAGGTTTATAAGGGTTGATGGGGCGTGACGAAAACTGAGAAAGCTTTTCACAAATACTTTTTAATTTGATCAGGTTAAATTTTTCAAAGCGGTTTTCCAAAAAATGCATCATGCCGACAAATTCCTCAAGGGCTGTATTTCCGGCTCTTTCTCCATAACCCAGCAAGGAACAGGAGATGACTCTTGCACCATGTTTCCAGGCAGCAAGGGAGTTTGCCGTGGCAAGGCCAAAATCATTGTGGGCATGAAAATCTATGGGGATTGAAATCTTTGAGGTAATCTTTGAAATAATCTGGGCTGTTTTTTCAGGGGTTAAAATGCCAAGGGTATCCGCATACCTGATACGTGTAACGCCTAGGTCTTCTGCGTGCTGAAATATGGAAATCAAAAAATCAACGTCGGACCTGGAAGAGTCCTCTGCCCCAAGGGATACGGTACACCCTTTTTCTAATGCGATTGATATTATTTTATCCATCTGATGCAAAATCCAGGATTCGTCTTTTTTTATTTTGCTATTCAGATGTATGGCGCTTGTCGGAACAGAAAAGTGCAGATTTTCTATGTCGGCGTTAAGGCTTTCATACAGGTCTCTTTCCATTAGTCTGTTCCAGGCTAAAATTGTTGCATTCAGATTCTGTTTTTTAAGGGATTCAAAAACATTCTGTTCTTCAATTCCTATGCTTGGCGTCCCCACCTCAATGATATCAACACCCAGTGAATCAAGATTGAGTGCCAATTCAATTTTTTCATCATGGGTGAAATACAGGCCCGGACTCTGCTCTCCATCTCTAAGGGTTGTGTCTAAAAGTAACGGATTGCATCGTGATGTGTAATTACTTTTATCTGTGCAAATCATAGGTAGTACCTCAGCATAAGTAATTGCTCCTTCCGGCATTAAAAAAGGAAGGCGTGCATAATAAGAAAAATTTCCTGCCCTGCACTACAAATGTAGCATATAACGGACCAATGACATACTAAAACGTCATAATAAATGATCAAGGAATGATGTTGTTAAATGGTGATAGTGATTTATTTAAACATAAAGCACTGAAAATAATACATAATTTATTGATATTAATTAAAGATAGCTATGGGTAACAGACAATATGGCTCGATTGTTCATTTACGAACTTCTCCGTAATTTAGATGTTCTAAAACGTACATTAGTGAATGAATGAAAAACAAAGTGAAATATTTTGCATAACAGATTTCAATATGAAATATGACATTGATGTACCAATGAGATTTGTTGTGTACAAATAGCGACCAAAACTCTCTTTTTTTCCTGTCAAACGCATTTGGACGAAAGATAATATAAAATAATGCCGTGCTTCTAACTCTTTGGCCTGGTACATGCAATATGCAAATTTTGTACAAATTATTTATGGTTCATTAAAACCATTTATGATTCATTTCTAATAAACCAACCCAGGACACAGGAGGTTTTCATGACACGCAAGGTCGCATTTTATGGGAAAGGTGGTATCGGCAAATCTACTACACAGCAGAATACCGCTGCAGCAATGGCATATTTTTATGATAGCAAAATTTTTATTCATGGGTGTGATCCCAAGGCGGACTCAAACCGGTTGATTTTAGGTGGCATGCATCAGAAAACTTTAATGGATACACTCAGGGATGAAGGTGAAGACAAAGTCACTGTCGAGAATGTAGTGATGACCGGCTATGGAAATATCCGTTGCGTGGAATCCGGCGGACCGGAACCGGGTGTGGGCTGCGCAGGTCGTGGGGTTATCACTGCAATCAATCTGATGGAAGATGTAGGTGCGTATACACCAGATCTTGATTTTGTTTTTTTCGATGTCTTAGGGGACGTTGTCTGCGGCGGCTTTGCCATGCCTATAAGGGACGGTAAAGCTGAGGAAGTGTACATCGTTGCCTCCGGCGAGATGATGGCGGTCTATGCTGCGAATAATATCTGCAAAGGCCTTCTTAAATATGCAAAACAAAGTGGTGTACGGTTGGGCGGCATTATCTGCAACAGCAGAAAAGTAGACAATGAACTTGAACTTATGAATGAGTTTACTGAAGCGCTCGGCACCCAGCTGATCCATTTTGTACCCCGGGATAATATCGTACAGAAGGCCGAGTTTAATAAAAAGACGGTTATTGAATATGATGACGCCTGCAACCAGGCTATTGAATACAAAGAGCTTGCCCGAAAGATCATTGAAAATGACAAGCTTGTGATTCCAACGCCGCTGGCCATGGATGAATTAGAGCTGATGGTTGCCAAGTACGGGTTAATGGGCTGATTCAAATATTTAAAGGAGTCATATTATGCCATTGATTAAGTTTGAGTGCGATGCCTCAATTCCGGAGAGGGAAAAGCATTGTTATATAAAAAAGCCGGGGGAAGATACAACCCAGTACCTTCCTTTATCAAATATCGCAACAATACCAGGATCATTATCCGAACGGGGATGCAGCTATTGCGGTGCAAAACTGGTCATCGGCGGTGTGGTTAAAGATGCCATACAGATGATCCATGGCCCGGTTGGATGTGCGTATGATACATGGCACACCAAGCGCTATCCAAGTGATAATGATAATTTTCAGCTCAAATATGTGTGGTCCACGGGGCTGAAAGAAAAGGACGTTATTTTTGGTGCGGAAAGGGTCTTGAGAAAGAGCATCAACGAGGCATTTGACGAAATGCCGGATGTGAAACGCATGTTTCTGTATACCACATGTACCACAGCCTTGATTGGTGATGACCCTAAAGCCGTTGCGGCGGAGGTCATGGCTGAGCGGCCTGAAGTTGATATTTTTGTTGTGGAATGTCCAGGGTTTGCAGGGGTAAGCCAGTCAAAAGGCCATCATGTATTAAATATAGGCTGGATGAAAGATAAGGTCGGGACATACGAACCCAAAATCACCAGCAACTATACGTTAAATTTTATAGGCGACTATAACATACAAAATGACACACTGCTTTTAACTGAATACCTGGAAAAAATGGGGATTCAGGTCATAGCCCATTTTACCGGCAATACCAATTATGATGATTTATGCGGCATGCACCGCGCAAAACTCAATGTCGTAAACTGTGCGCGATCCGCGGGCTACATCGCCAATGAACTCAAAAAGAAATACGGCATCCCGAGACTTGATATTGATGCATGGGGGTTTGACTACACAGCTGAGGGCTTGAGAAAGATCGGTGCGTTCTTCGGATTGGAAAAAGAAGCTGAAGAAATCATCGCGGAGGAATCCGCCAAATGGCGGCCTAAGCTCGACTGGTACAAGGAAAAGTTAACCGGTAAAAAAATGTGCATCTGGACGGGCGGACCTCGTCTGTGGCATTGGACCCGGGCTGTTGAAGATGATCTGGGTATCGAGGTGGTTGCCATGTCCAGCAAGTTTGGCCATCAGGAGGACTTTGAAAAAGTTATCGCGCGCGGCAGAGTCGGGACGATTTACATCGATGATGCCAATGAGCTGGAATTCTTTGAGGTCATCGATATGGTCAAGCCGGATATCATTTTTACCGGCCCCCGGGTGGGAGATCTCGTTAAAAAACTTCACATACCCTATATCAACGGCCATGCATACCATAACGGTCCTTATATGGGATTTGAGGGCTTTGTAAACATGGCACGGGATATCTACAATGCAACGACTTCGCCGATATGGGAACTGGCCGGACAGGATATTCGGGATCTTTCGTACGGTGACAATGAGACCAAGGATATTGTTGAATTGCCGGCAGCGGAGGCGTCATGATGAAAGATAAAATTGAAGCGGTTGTTAATTATATTCAGGAAAGATGCCTTTGGCAGTTTGTTTCCCGCAGTTGGGACAGAGAAGAAAACATTCAGGGCATCATGGAGATGGCTGTCAGTTTGTTTAATGATGAAAAAGTAGTACTGGAAACGGATTATGACCGATGCTGGTTTGCCGATGCCAAAATTTTCATTTCGGACGTTAAAAGGCTATTTTCATGGTCAAAGGACCTAACAAAAGAAGAGGCAAAAGCCCTTTTTACCGGCGTAAAGGACCGGATGCTTGAGATCACAGTCGAGAAATCACGAAATGAAGAATTAAATGTACCCTATTATTAATTTACTAAGGAGTTCTTATGGGATGTTCAGTGGATGATAGAAAACGAACTGGTATAATTAATCCCGTTTTTACATGCCAGCCCGCAGGGGCACAATATGTCGGTATTGGTATAAAAGACTGTATTTCTCTGGTTCATGGCGGACAGGGATGCTGTATGTTTGTCCGCTTGCTGTTTGCCCAGCATTTTAAAGAAAATTTTGATATCGGATCGTCGTCAGTTCATGAAGATGCCGCTGTATTCGGGGCAACAAAACGGGTGGAGGAAGGCGTTGAAGCCTTAATCAAACGATATCCGCATGTGAGAGTTATCCCGATTATTACGACATGTTCTACAGAGATCATAGGTGATGACATTGACGGTCTGGTCACCAAACTGAAAAGAAAGTATCCGGATCATAACGTCCATTTTATTCCTGTACACGCACCCAGCTTTGTCGGCAGCCAGATCAGCGGATATGATGTGGCGACAAAAGCGGTTTTTCAGCACATTGCCGAAAAAGGTGAAGCAAACGAAAAAATCAATGTGATTACCGGCTGGTTTAATCCGGGGGATTTGAAAGAGATAAAACATTATTTCAAAGAGATGGCGGTCGACGCAACTTTCTTCTTTGATATTGAAACATTTGATTCTCCTATGATGCCGGATAAGTCATCCTTCAGCCACGGCAATACCACCGTAGAGGACATCAGGGACAGTGCCAATGCCAAAGCGACCATAACGATGGCGCGATACGAGGGGATGCGCACAGGGCAGTTTCTGGAAGACAAGTTTGACGTGCCCCACAGCCCGGTACCCATGCCCATCGGAATCAAAAACACCGATGCTCTGCTGGGTGAAATCTCAAAATTATCCGGACAGCCGATACCGCAATCCTTGGTTGAAGAAAGAGGGCGTACCCTTGATGCGTTGGCTGATTTGGCCCATATGTTTTTTGCAAATAAGAAGGTTGCCATCTACGGCAGTGCGGATATGGTGCTGGGATTGGCTCAGTTTTGTATTGAAGTCGAGTTGCAGCCGGTATTTCTAATGATCGGCGATGAAAATTCAAAATATGAGAATGATCCGCGTATTGCTGAACTTCAGAATACACCACTGGATTATGACATTGAGATTGTCACCAACTCAGACCTCTGGGAATTGGAGAAAAGGATAAAAAATAATAGTCTCGATCTTGATCTGATCATGGGGCACTCAAAAGGAAGATGGGTTGCCATTGACAATAATATCCCCATGGTGCGGGTGGGTTTCCCGACATTTGACAGGGCCGGGCTGTACCGTCATCCCATTGTGGGATATGCGGGAGCCGCTTTCCTCGGCGAGACCATAGCAAACACAATTTTTACGGATATGGAATACAAAAAGGACCGGGAGTGGTTGCTTAACGTCTGGTAAAACGTTGCGCAGAATTAAAACAGTTTCGCAATATCTATCTGTTGCGAAACTGTAATCCCCCAATCTGGAGACTATTTATGAATAATACAGACGAAAAAACAGATAAAAAATTTCTGACCGTATTGTTTTTCTGGGAAAATTATCAGAGTTGTATGACTTATCAAAAAAAGGGGAAATTGCAACCAAACTGCAAGGCAGCCATACCCGTGCGTGTAAATTCTGGACAGCGATGAAAATACTGAGCGGCGTTAAAAATTCAGTCGTGATTACCCATGGCCCATCCGGGTGTGCTTACGGCGTAAAGCAGGCGTATAAACTGACAAACTGCAGAAACAGCGGTTCTCTTTATGAACCGGTGTTAAGTACAGGCATGGACCAGACCAAGGTCGTTTACGGCGGAGAAAAGGAATTAAAAACAGCGTTATTGGAGGTTGAGGCAAAATATGCCCCGGATGTAATTTTTGTGGCCACCAGTTGTGCCGCCGGAATTATCGGTGACAACGTTGATGATATCATCGAAAAAATGCGGTCGAAGATTAACGCTGAAATTTTGCCTATTCATTGTGAGGGCTTTGCCGGTGAGTATAGAAGTGGATTTGACCTGGTATTTCGAGAGCTTGTAAAATTTATGGACCGGCCGGACAGTGACATGAAAGAAAAGCTGTCCAGGTCTGTCAACATTGTTGGTTCTAAAATGGGTCCGGAAAGAACAGAAATTAATACAGATGTTAAGGAGCTCATTAGACTGTTAACAGACATGGGGGCGCAAATCAATGCAGTGATCGCGGGAGACTGTTCCCTGGAAGAGCTGAAGCGCGCCCCAAGTGTTGCGGTCAACTGCACACTCTGTCTTGATATCGGGTATGCCATTGGTATGGCAATGCTTGACGAATTCGGCACACCGCTTAATTCAACAATTCTTCCCTATGGCATTGCGGCAACAGTCAAGTGGCTTGAGGGGTGTTCAAAAGCACTGGAACTGGAAGAAGAGTGTAAGCACCTCATTGACAGGGAATACGCTGCCATAGCAGATGATTTTAAACATTTAAGAAAATATCTGGAAGGCAAGACGGCCATCATAGAAGGTCATGATGCCATAAAGTCCCTGGCCATTGCCCATATGCTGGAAATAGATCTTGGGATGCGGGCGGTCATTTATAACTTTCACCCATGGAGTACCGAGGCCAGGGAGACCAGTATTGATTATCTCTTAGAAACAGGTTTTGATCCCCAGATACTGATTACCAAAGGTACGCTGTCCTTTGGTAAATATGAGTCCATGCAGCAGACTGAAGAAGAGTTACTGTCATTTATAGGCGATCTTGACAAGAACAGTACCGTTTATTTTGGTTCTTCATTGAGTTTTCCTTGCATTCCTGTTGTTGACCTCAATGCCATATTAAACCGGCCGCGGTTTGGTTTTCGTGGGGCGTTAAAGGTTGCCCAATGCATCAAGACTGCACTGGAATATTCCTTCCGCCCGCGAAGTGAACTTATGAAAGAAATTGTTTTTCCGAAAAAAGGGGGCTTGGGAAGCGCCCAGTCTCTCACGCCGAAACTGTCTTCGGAAGTTCCGGATTGCACAATGTACGCTAAAGGAGGAAAGCGAGGCCGGTTATGCTGCATGAATTAAAATTTCAGAACTGTGAAAATTCAAAGGACCCTTTGAGCTCCTGCGCACTGGAGGGGGTTGCCCTTGTCCTGGCAGGGATAAATGATGTCGGTGTTGTCATACACTCCCCCCAGGGATGTTCGGCAACCGTGGCAAACGCCTATGATATGCACGAAATAGATTTTACCATGAGAAAGATCGGGTGCAGCAGGCTCTTTGAATCGGATATTATTATGGGTGCCTCTGAAAAGCTCAAAAAACTAATTATTGAAGCAGATGCGGCATATAACACAGAGGTACTTTTTATTGTCGGCACCTGTGCTGCGGATATCATCGGTGAAGATCTGGAGGCCGTTTGCAGGAGTCTTGAAGGCAAGGTCAACTCAAAACTGGTACCGGTGATGGCCGGCGGATTCAGGGGCGATGCCTATGACGGTATCAATCTGGGGTTGGAAACAATTCTAAAACTCATGGAGAAAGAGCCGCCTGATCATACGGAATGCGACAGTGACGGAAAGAAGGTCATTAATTTTCTCGTCCCCCAGGGCAGCCTGAATCCGACATGGTGGGCGGATGCCCAGTGGCTGAAAAAGATTGTTCAGCGCTTAGGGGGGAGGGCCGGCACTGTTTTACCCAGGAAGGCCACACTCGGTGAAATTCGAGAATTTGGCTCAACAGGAGTCAATATCCTCCTGAATCACGATGTGGGATTTGATTTTGCCCGGCAGCTTAAGAATCGGGGGTCGGCAACGATATTTGATGATATGCCCCTGCCTGTGGGCATTGAAAACACAAAAAAATTTTTGTTACGCCTGGGTAAATATCTTGGCAATATTGAAGAGGCTCAGAAAATCATCGACGAGGGCGAAAAAATGGTCGTTGACCTTCTGCGAAAGCGGGGACTCATGATTATCCCTCGATACCGCAACTGCAGAATAGCGGTCAGTGCTGATTTTACCATTGGCGTCCCCCTTGTCCGTACGCTGTTTAAAGAGCTGGAAATGATACCTGAACTATTGTTGTTCCGGGGTAATTCGAAACATGGCCGCGCATTACTCGAAAAAGAGTTAAATGATCTGGGTATCAGCCCAAAAGTTGTCTTTAATGCCGATGGCTGGAAAATCAAAGAAGCTCTGAAGTCCGTGGAAGTGGATGCCGTTTTGGGATCGTCATGGGAGAAATATATTGCCGAAGAGTTAGGTATTCAATTTACGTTTGATCTTTTCTATCCCACGAACCGGGACATCTATATTGACCGCGAGTTCTTCGGTTACACCGGTTTTTTAAACATATTGGAAGTTATTGCCAACGACTGGGAACACGGACTCAGATCAAAGCATATCGCCTGGGAACGATATGCGTCATAAGCGAATATATATCCATTTTATAGGAGTTAAAATATGAAAATAGCGGCATATGTAAACGGGGTTAATCACATATCGAATTTTTATGAAGACGGTAAAGTCGTTCTGTTTGATAATTGTACCGGAAGCTGGGCTCTTGATAAGGAAGAAAAAATAAATCTGGATTATGATATGGGTGTTGCCGCGATCCGGAACAAACTTAGAGATATGGTAAAAAATCTTGACGGATGCAAGATCTTTGTGGCCGGAGCAACCCGGGGGGTTCCATACGCAATACTGGAAGGTATGGGGTTTAATATCTGGAAATCATCCGGAGACGTCACACAGTATCTTGATTATATAGAGAAAAAGGAGCAGGAGGAGAAAGAGAGAAAAAATAAGCCTCCGGTAGAGCCCCTGGTTATCGGTGATATCAGGGACTCTATTTTTGAAATTGATTTAAGGGTTGTTCTTGAAGCACATGCTAGCCTGACGTCAAAGAGCGTATTGATCCCCTTTTTCAGAAAAACGTCCTTTAATAAACTGACCGTCTATTGTGACCATCTGCCCCCTTGGTTTGAACATCAACTTGGAGGATTTAAACTGGCTGCGGAAGCGGAGGATTTTGAAGACTATGTTAAGGTGACTATCGTACCAAATGACTGACAAATAAAAACAAGAGAGCAATCATGAAAAATATAGCTTCAATATTTAATTATGCCCTTAATCAGGATACCGCACAGTTATTTGTTCCGGAAGTACAGGAGCTCTCTTTCCATTCAAAACGCCAGGGCGGGGTCAATATCCGCCCTTTTCTTAGACAGAACGAAACATCTGATTATTCCTCGCTTTTATTCGATCCCTGGCGGTCATATGTTATGCTGGATGGCTACATCAGCACGGTTCATCAGGCGTTGGGATCATGTACAAGCTATGAAAAATATAGAGCGCTGCCTAAAAACAACCGAATGGAAAAATTGTTTTCAGAAGTATACCGAATTTTACGTGTATATCATATGGCTTTTATTCATGAAAACGGGATAATTGAACGAGAATCAACAATGTTGTGGCATGTTGACATGATTACAAATCCCACTGTTTATTCTTTTCGTATAACGGATATTGGACTAAACCTGCTCAGTTCTTTTGTGTCCTACTATTTTTATTCTGTTAACAGCATTGAACCGATACCATATATCGAGGCCATATTGTCATCCATGTATAGTGACATCATTGATCAACTCGTTGATTTCCATGATGAAGATGCAGACCTGCGGCTTTTTCATTCTCCGCTCTACTTAAATCGGCATTTTCGGTATGCCAACGGAAATGCAACCTTTGCACAGGATGATGGCTTTTTATATTTTGAAAAAGACGTAATTTATAATGATTGTGGACGATTCCCAATAGATTTCTATTTTTACTATGGAAATGATTTGTACATTGTCCCCAACGAGGTCATGGACGGCAATCAGATATCTGTAAATGATATCTCGAAATGGAAGGCCCGGGTTGATAAAGGAAGATACAAATGAAGGATGAGGTGAATGTGGAGATTTAAGAACTACCCATGGTTTGCCTGGGTTCAATGGTCAAAAATGAAATATTTTTCTAATAGTTTTGATCATCAGGTTTTCAAAGACAAGGGACGCGGAAACGCTACAACTTTTATTTTTTCCGAGTCCCTTATCTGAGGCCGGATCAAATCATTTCAAGAAATGCTTCGATCCGGACCCGGAGTTGTTCGGTATCTGATTCTGAGTAATCGGTTTCCAGATGCAGATAGGGCAGATTAAAGGTCTGTTCGGCAAGTTCCCGGATCTGGAAAGCCTCAACATTGTAGGTGTGGCAGGCCTGCCAGGTAAGGTCCACAATCCCGTCCACCTTGAATGTCTCCACCATACTTGTGAGAAGTTCTTCACGCCCCGGGTTGGGACTCATGACCGAGCATGGAATGGCAAGGTATTGTTCGGCAAGGGCTGTGATGGGATCTTTGCTTTCATCCACCTGAAAAGTCTGCTTATACCCACTGCAGTTTTCAAAGGCCACCACATTGGCCCCGGAACTTTCAAGGATTTTGACCACTTTGTCCGACCCTAATCCCACGGGCACGCCGGTCAAAAGTATCCTGGGCGTATCCGCTGTGAAAGGACTTTCCTGATTCTCCGCCTTTTGCAGACAGGCTTGGGTGATTTCATGGATCAGGTCAATGCCCTTTTCCTTGTCTGCAAAAAAACCTGTCTTAAACAGGATTTCAAGCATCTGGGTTCCGCTGATGGGGGACGGCTTGACCGCCGCCACATCCATGAGTGCCTTTTTGGCAGCACGTTCCAGGTTCATCAGGGAAATAGCGGCTCTAAGGCGCTCATCGGTAATGGGAATCCCGGCCTGATCTCCGATCACCTGGCGCAACTGCTTTAATTCAGTGATCCAGGGATCTAAGAACAGGTCGGTATTCTGTTGCTGGGGCAGTTGGAGCACATGGACATGCTTCATTTTGCCCATGATCTCGAACATTTTCTTTTTGCCGTCACAGGTGGTATCGGCCACGATCATATCCGAGAATTTAAAAAACGGGCAGGTGCCGGTGGCAGCAAATCCGTAACTGCTTTTGATCAGGGGGCACAGGTTCCTGGGCAACGTCTGCTCCGCCGCTTCAATGGGGTCCTGCCGGGTGCCGCACAGGGGCAGCGGGATGGCATCGGCGGCAACGGATAGTTCCGTGGGGCCGTACAGGCAGTAAAAGCCTACCACGGACTTGCCCTGTTCTTTGTGCGCTTCGATATCCATCATATTCTGTTCAGTGATCTGCTGCAGCTTTGCACCAAGTTCCGGTGTCATGTAGTATCCTTTTTCTTACTAATTAACTTGAGAAGTAGTATCCATCTTTCCGCCGCCCATCACCTTGTACAGGTTAATCAGGTTGCTCAAGTAGGCCTGTTTCAGGGAAATGGCGCCCTGCTCCGCCGTGAACAGCGAGCGCTGGGAATCCAGAACCGTGAGGAAATCATCCACCCCATTGTCATACCTGGCCTTGGACAGACGATATGCTTTCCGGGTCGCCGATACCAGTGCATTCTGGGCATCCAGCTGGCCCTTATAGTGTTTACGTGCCGCCAGCTGGTCCGCCACCTCCCTGAACGCGGTCTGGATGGCGCCTTCATACTGGGCCGCCGCAATTTTTTCATTGACGTTGGCAACGTCCAGGCTGGCCTTCAGCCCTCCCCGATTAAAGATGGGGATGCTCAGATTGGGAGAAAAACCCCAGGAGAGACTTCTGGACGGATCAAACATATAGGAAAGTCCCTGGGCTGCAAATCCCAGAGAGCCGGTCAGGCTGATGGTGGGATACATGGCAGCCCGGGCCGCACCAATATCTGCATTGGCCGCCTTCAACTGATGCTCGGCTGCCTGGATGTCAGGCCGGGCCAAAAGGATCTGGGAGGGAAGCCCTGCCGGCAGCTGCCCCAAAAAACCAATTTCGTCAATGCTTTCACATGGATCTTCAGGTGTTTTGATAAGGTCATAGACTCCGGACCCTGCAAGGTACACCAGCGCATTTTCCGCCTGGGCCGCCAGACGTTTGTACTGGTAAATGGACGCCTTGGCGCTCTGGGTTGATGTGGCCGCCTGGGCCAGGGCAAGCTGGTCCGTGGAGCCGGCATCATACTGGCTTTTAATCACATCATAGGTCGCTTTCTGTGCTTTGTATGTCTCCTGGGCAAGCTGCAGCAGTTTTCTTTGGGCCAAGAGGGTGACATAGGCATCTGCGGTCTGGGCCACCAGGGCAATGCGGGTACTTGACGCCGCTTCCTGGGTGGCAAGATAGCTTTCAAGTGCACTTTGGCTAAGGCTTCTGACCCGACCAAAAAGATCGAGTTCGTAGGCCGTAATGCCCAATCCCGCAGTCATGGTCGTATCTGTGGTATATGCCTTGCCTGTACTGCTGTTATCTTCGGCAATCCCCTGGCGGCTGACTCCGGTACTGCCGGCAATGACGGGCAGTTCATCGGCCTTTTTGATCCGGTAGGCCGCCCTTGCCTGCTCAATATTGAGCAGGGCCACCCGCATATCCCGGTTATTTTCCAGGGCCAAGGCAATGATCTGCTGCAGGGTCCGGGAGGTAAAATAATCCTGGTATTCGATGTCGGCTGCGGCCTGCCCAGACCCGGCATCTGCACTGAGCCCCTTGTCAGGCCAGGCATCTGCCACCGGCATTTCCGGCTGACTGTATTCAGGGATAAACGAACAACCGGCGGTAAAAAGCATCAGACCGGCGACGGCTGACGTAATGATTCTAATTGCCATAATTTATTCTCCTTGGCCGATTTCGGCCTGTTTTTTCTTTTCACCACCCCGTTCAATGAGAATGAAAAAGAGGGGGACAAAGATAATCGCCAGGGATGTGGCAGCCACCATACCGCCGATAACACCAATGCCGATGGCGTTCTGGCTGGCGGAGCCTGCACCGTCGGAAATGGCCAGCGGTGTCACGCCCAGGATAAACGCAAAGGAGGTCATGAGAATGGGCCGAAGCCTGAGCTCTGCGGCGATGACGGCCGATTGAACCAGTTCCATCCCACCTTCATACAGACTTTTTGCAAACTCGACAATAAGAATGGCGTTTTTGGCTGCAAGACCCACCGTGGTAAGCAAGGCAATCTGGAAATAGACGTCATTGCTCAACCCGGCCCAGCTTGTGGCAACCACGGAGCCTATGATGCCCAAGGGCACAACCAGCATAACCGAGAACGGAATGGACCAGGATTCGTAAAGTGCGGCCAGACACAAAAACACAAACAAGAGGGAGATGGCGTAGAGCATACCGCTCTGGGAGCCGGCCATCCGCTCTTCATAGGACAAGCCGGTCCATTCAAGGGAAATCCCCTTGGGCAGTGTCTTGGCCAAGTCTTCAATAATGGCCATGGCTTCACCCGAGGATATCCCCGGCGCCGGTGCACCTAAAATCTCCACCGCAGATGATCCGTTGTACCTCTCCAGTCTCGGAGATCCATAGCTCCACTCGCCGTAGGTGAATGAAGAAAAGGGGACCATGGTGCCCTGGGCATTACGCACATGCCACCTGTTGATATCCTCAGGCAGCATCCGTGATCCCGCATCCCCCTGGATATATACTTTTTTAAGCCGGTTGCCGTCCATGAAATCATTGACATAGGACGATCCCCAGGCGGTCTGGAGAACATTGGTGATATTGGCCGTCGTCACCCCCAACGCTTCAGCTTTTTCATAATCAATGTTCAAGGTATACTGCGGCACATCGGACAATCCGTTGGGGCGGACACCCACCAGTTTCGGGTTCTGGGCAGCCATACCCAGCATCTGATTTCTGGCGTTCATCAATGCCGTGTGGCCCAATCCCCCGCGATCCACCAGTTCAAAGTCAAAACCTGTGGCATCACCCAGGGCCAGGATGGCCGGCGGAATAAAGGCATACACCGATGCATCTTTAATGCTGTACATGCTGCCCATGGCCCTGCCTGCTATGGCAGCGGCTTTCTGGTCGGGCCGATGGCGCTGGGACCAATCTGTCAGATTAAGAAACCCCATGGCCACATTCTGCCCCCGGCCGGAGTGGCTGTAGCCGACGACCGTGAACAGCGTTTTTACGTTCTCCTTCTCCTGATCCAGAAAATAGTCTTCCACTTTGTTTACGGATTGCTGGGTGCGTTCCATGGTGGCACCCGGCGGGGCTGAGACCATGGTCATCATCATGCCCTGGTCTTCGTCGGGCAAAAATCCTGTGGGAATACCCTTAAAAATATAGATCAGGCCCACAATGATCAATCCATATACCACTAAAAATCTCACCGTCCGGGTGGCCGCATACCGGACACTGGACTTATACGTGGCCTTGGTCAGATCAAAGCCCCTGTTGAACCAGCCGAAAAACCCGCGCTTGTTTTCATGATGCCCTTTTTCCACAGGCTTGAGCAGTGTGGAACAAAGTGCCGGAGTCAAAATCAGGGCCACGAGCACGGAAAGCGCCATGGCCGATACCAGGGTCAGGGAAAACTGACGGTAAATGGCGCCGGTGGATCCGGAGAAAAACGCCATGGGAATAAATACCGCAGAAAGAACCATGGCAATACCCACAAGCGCCCCGGTGATTTGATCCATGGACTCCCGGGTGGCTTCCTTGGGCGGTTTTCCGGTTTCGGACATCACGCGCTCCACGTTCTCCACCACAACGATGGCGTCATCCACCAGCAACCCGATGGCAAGCACCATGGCAAACATGGACAGGGTATTGATACTGAACCCGAAGGCCGACAATACCCCAAAGGTACCCAGCAACACCACGGGTACCGCAATGGTGGGCACCAGGGTTGCCCGAAAGCTCTGCAAAAACAGATACATGACCAAAAAGACCAGGACAATGGCCTCGATCAGCGTTTTGACGACCTCTTCAATGGAGAGGCGGACAAAGGGTGTTGTGTCGTAGGGAAAGATAACTTTGAGACCCTCGGGCAGAAACTGGCTCAGTTCCTTAACCTTATCCTTGACCCGTGTGGCCGTGTCAAGGGCGTTGGCACCGGTGGCAAGGCTGATGGCCATGGCGGCAGCTGGCATCCGGTTATACCGGGTGTTGAACCCGTATCTTTCAGGGCCCTTTTCCACACTGGCCACATCCTTTACCCGGACCTGGGAACCGTCCGGGTTGACCTTGACCAAAATATTTTCAAAATCTTCTATGGTCTGCAGTTTGGACTGGGCCGTTACAACGGCATTGATCTGCTGGCCTTTGATGGACGGCGCACCGCCGAGCTGGCCCGATGAGACGTCGGCATTTCTGGCCTGGATGGCTGAAACAACATCCGAGGGCATCAGACTAAATGCGTTGAGTTTTTCCGGATTAACCCAGATGCGCATGGCGTATTGGGAACCGAACACGGTTAAATCGCCCACCCCCTGTACACGGGAAACCGGGTCAGCCATGTTGGATTTAAGGTAATCGGAAAGGTCATCATCCTGATAGGAACCGTCTTCGGAGTATAATCCGACCAACAGCAAAAAGCTGTCGGATGCCTTCTGAACGGTGATGCCCTGCTGCTGCACTTCACTGGGCAGAAGACTTTCCACCTTTGATATTTTATTTTGCACCTGGACCTGGGCGATATCCGGATCTGCTTCCGGCTCAAAGGTCAGGCTGATGGTGAGCTGACCGCTGGATTCACTGGAGGCGGAGAAATACCTTAAATAATCAATACCGGTCAAGGCCTGCTCAATGACCTGGGTGACACTGTCCTCCACCACCTGGGCCGAGGCGCCTGGGTACATGGTTGAAATGGTGATGCTGGGCGGGGCAATCTTGGGATATTGTTCCACCGGCAGGGTGAGCACGGCAAACAGCCCGGACAGCATGATGACAATTGCGATAACCCATGCAAATATGGGGCGATCTATAAAAAAACGAGACATGTTTTTATCCTGCTATCATGAGTTAGTGGATGCTTTATAGTCCACAGTGCTGACCTTGGCCTGGGGCCTGATTTTTTGCAAGCCCTCAACGACCACGCGGTCTCCGGGGGCAAGGCCGGCTGAAACCACCCATTGATCCTTGATGGCCTGGGTGACACTAACGGTCTGGTACTTCACGGTATTTTCCTTGTCCACGACCCATACGGAAACAGATCCGTCCGCATTTCGCACCACTGCCTGCTGGGGAACAACAATGGCTTTTTCCTGGCGTGACTGCTCTACCCTGGCACGGACAAAAAGGCCGGGCAGCAATTCTTTTTCAGGGTTGGGGAACAATACCCGCAACTGGACCATGCCGGTACTCTGATCCACCGTGGCATCGGAAAACAGCAGTTTACCCTTCGGATTATAAGGGGTACCTTCCTTTCCAATGAACAGGCTGACCATGGAATTTTGTTCAGGATTATTCAGGCCCTTTTTAAGCGCGATGAGTTCCTCACTGGACTGATTTACGTCCACATAAATCTGATCCAGATTCTGGACCACAGCAAGGGCGGTGGTTTGATTGGCTGTAACCAAAGCGCCTTCGGTGACCGAAGACTTACCGATACGCCCGGAAATAGGAGAAAATACCTTGGTATAATCCAGATTTATTTTCGCGGTGATTAGATTGGCTTTGGCAACCGCCACATCGGCCTTGGCCTGGGCCAGGACAGCCACAGTATCATCATAGACCTGGCGGCTGACACCACCCACCTTCACCAGACGGCTGTAGCGGGCAAGCTTGGGCTCGGCAGCCTTCACATCGGCTTCGGCGCGAACAAGACTGGCTGCTGCGGACTCATACGCCGCCTTGTAGGTAGACGGGTCAATCTGATAAAGCTGCTGACCTTTTTTAACGATACTGCCCTGGGTGAACATCCGTTTCAGGATAATGCCCGTAACCTGGGGCCGAATTTCAGCCACCTGGTATGCGGACGTTCTGCCGGCCAGATCTTTGGTAAAGACCACTTCCTGGGGTTTGACCGTATAAACGGCCACTTCAACCGGCGGACGGGCCGGAGCAGAGGCTGCATGTGCCTGCTCGGACTGGGAGGGATCCTGATCTTTTTGCGCCCCTGCCCAGGGCAGAGACAGCAGCCCTGAATAATACAAAACTCCACCGCCAATAATTACGGCCGTGACAAAACCAAGCAAAAAACGCTTCATAACGATCTCTCCTGTTCCTTAAGTATACATTTGTCCAAAAAACGGACAATTTCCTGTTTGAGTTTTTCTAGATCCTGGGGCTCGTCCTCCCGATATGTCAGGGATTCCAAAGGGCCGACCACCGTACCGAAAATCATGGCTGCCATGACATAGGGATCGGCGTCAACAAACTGTCCCTGGCGCATTCCCTCCCGGCAGACATTGACCAAGGGAAGAATGATCACGTCCATACGCTCTGTGACGGCATCGGCCGCCGAACGCTGACTCTGGATAAATTTAAAATAGAGTGGGTATTCCTTCTGGAAATCAAACACATTACCCACAAATCCATATATTTTTTCCATAGGCGGAATATTTTTCTCAAATATTTTGTTTGATCCCTTTTTCATGGGGATAATCACAGCCTCATGGACATAATTGAGCAGATCTTTTTTGTTTTTAAAATAGTTGTACAAGGTTCCTTTAGAGACACCGCATCTGGCCGCCACTTCATCCATGGTAATGGATGTGCCTTCCTGGATCATTGCCAGTACGGTTTTAACCACTATCTCCTTGAGCAGTCGGTTCACCATCTCTTTTCTTTTGGTGGGCGAATTCATTTAATCTTTCCTTGGGTTGCCCTCGCATCATTGTCATGGGGGAAAATAAAAACATTTTCCTGACCATGTCGTCTAAAAAAATGACTAATTAGTCAGAAAAATGACTTTCGCGTATAATAAGAGCGTTATTCTCTTCTGTCAAGTGCGCTTTTGAATAGTTTAAGATTGTTATTGCGTTAGTTAAATTTTAACGAAATGTCGTGTCCGGGAACGGAAATGGATGGATGCGACGGGCAAAAAAATATTGTGGGCGACGTATAGGAATGTATGTCCGAATTACAATTTTTTTAAAATTTAAAATGGGTGGCTACTAGTTTGCACGCCCGGCCGCACCGATGCCGCACAGGGTCATAATAATGCCCGCTGCCGACAAAATGGCCATGCAAATCCCCCATTGGCCTGTCAGTTCATGGACGTGACCGATGACAAAGGGGCTTGCCGAGGCCACCATATACCCTACGCTCTGCACCATGGTTGACATACTGCGGTTTTCATCCATGTCCCGGGCATAATTCATGACCAGGCTGAAAATAACGGTAAAGCCGCCACCGGATCCAATACCGCCGAAAATGGTCCAGATGACCCATTGGGACGGTGCAAGCCAGTAGCCCGCGGCGGTAAGAATCCAGGATATGGTGACGACAAGCACCATGAATCTACTCGAAAAACGCCGGCTTGAGGCCATGATGGGCAGACCAAAACATCCCAGCAGCCCAAGAATTTGGAATAAAGATGCGGCAGCGCCTGCGGTTTGGGCATTCATGCCTTCGGTCTGGATCAGATATGCGGGCAACCAGGCAGTCAAGCCATAAAATAAAAAGGTGTGGGCGGCAAAGGCAATGGCGAGCAGCCAGGCTATCGGTTGTTTGAGGATGGACGAAGCGCCCTGTCCTTTGCAGATATTGGGCTCCCCCTGTGTCCCGCGATGCCGGCGTTGGCTTAACTTCTTATCCAGACAGGTTCTTGCCACCCAGAAAATAATTGCAGCCAAAGCCAGAACAGCCGGGAGCATCAGTGCTGTTCGCCAGCCCGAGACATGTGAGATGGGTGCCGTGAAGGCCGTTGTTGACATGGAGCCAATACTCATACCGCAGACATAGATGCCGGTCATTGTACCTGCATGCTTTGGAAAGTCCCGATGGATAACCATCAACCCTGCAATATTACCGATGGTCAGGGCCATACCAATGACCACGGTGCCGGCGAACGCCGCCCAGACATCACCAGCGGAACGGATAAAACAGCCGACGGCAATGCCGACAAGGGTAACAAAAATGGAAGGGTCCGCGCCGATACGTTTTATGAGCACGCCTGCAGCCGGAGAGAGGAAACCAAAACAGAAGACCGGAATGGACGTCAGAGCTCCGGCAAGCCCGGCGCTGATGTCAAAAGCCTGGCAAATTTCATTAATGATCGGAGGAATGGAGGTTAACGCGGCCCTCATATTCAGGGAAAATGCAAAAAACGCCAGGAACAGCAATACGGGTCTGATTTGAATTAATCGGGATGCCCATCTCCCAGAAAAAGGTTTTTCTGTTCTAAGTATTGACTTCTGACTAAACGAGCGGATGATGTGGCGCATCTAAAAACTCCCTTTTTTAAACAAAACCTAAAGTATAAACTTGTAATTTTATCTTTCCAGAATTTTTTTATTTCTGGGTCTGTATATCGCGTTGGAAAAAGAGATCAATCATTCCTTTAATTCATCATCAATGATTTGACGAATCATGGTGTCAAGACGATTAAGCATGGGCGGGTTATATATCTAATATCATTTCTTAATTCTTGACAAACTAAAAGGGGCTATCATACTATTATCGTTATTATCAGGTCAGATTCGTAATTAATTCTCTTTCAACCGAAAATCATTTTTGGGTCTTTCATTTTTTTAATTTATAAGGAATGATTCGCATGAACAGGAAAAAAAGTTTAGTTTTCGTGGCAGCCTGCATTCTTTTGCTTACGACGGCAGGGTGCATGTCTTCAATGTCCACCGGTGACAGCGGGGCAAAAACAACCGCCACAGGGTCGGCGGGCGGGGCGAACGCCCAGAATGCCAATCAGGGGCTTGAACGGTGCACGGCATCTTTAGGCACCTTGGCCATTTATGAGGATAGAGATGAACCCTGGTATCACTATCTGACAAGGGATCTGCGTTTACCGTCCACCGTTCCCGTACTCCGCCTGCTTGCCCAGCAGTCCAATTGCTTTGTGGTGGTTGAACGGGGCAAAGCCATGAACCAGATGATGGAAGAACGTGCCTTGATGCAATCCGGTGAAATGCGCACCGGTTCCAATTTCGGAAAAGGCCAGATGGTGGCGGCAGACTATACCATGACCCCGAGCATCACCTTCAGCGCCAATGACACCAGTGGCGGCGGTGCTGTTGTGGGGGCACTGTTAGGGTCAGCCGCCGGTGCCGTGGCCGGGGGATTTAAAACCAGCGATGCCAGTACCATGCTGACACTCATTGAAAACCGTTCCGGGGTGCAGCTGGCTGCGGCTGAGGGCAGTGCCAGGAATACGGATTTTCGCTTATGGGCGGATTGTTTGGATCCCATGTCGGGGGTGCGGCAGGCGCTTACGGCAAAACACCTGAAGGCAAGGTCATCGTGGCGGCATTCACCGACTCCATGAACAATATCATCCGGGCCGTAAAATCGTATAAAGCCCAATCCGTATCCGGCGGGCTCGGCACGGGCGGGACCATGGGCGTCCAGGGCGGTGCCGCAGCCATGGCAGCGTCCAACGTTGTTGAAGGAGTTATGACCCAGCGCAATTACAATGCGGCTGCCGGGGTTTACGATTATGTGATCATCACCAAGGACCGTTCCCGGACATTTACATTCAGCAGCGCCAGAAAAATCCCTTACAGAGATGACCTTGTTCAGTTTTCTGCGCCGGGGGGACAGATTGACGTGAATTCATTTAAATTGCTTGAAAGAAAATATCTGCAAAAGTATTGGCAATAATACTTACTGATCAAATAAAAAAGCGCACATACCGACAGACGATCTTCGGCATGTGCGTTTTTATTTGGTTTAATTCGCCTCGTGGGCCAGGAGATCCGCCGCCTCTTTCACATTCATCCCTTCATGTATCAGGCCGTAAACCGCTGACAACAATGCCGTGGGGTGGGGACTTTGCCACACGTTTCGTCCCATGACAATGCCTTTGGCGCCGCCCTGGAGCGCTCCGTAAATCATATTGAGCGTATCAAGATCCGTTTCACATTTTGGCCCACCGGCAATCATGACCGGCACGGGGCATCCGGCCACAACCTTCTCAAAGTCGGTTTCCGTGTAATAGGTCTTGATGATATCCGCGCCGTGCTCGGCACCCACCCGGGCACCCAGGGCAATGAATTTAGGATCTTTTTTCTTGTCTTCATTGGTTTTGCCAAGGCCGATAACCCCTAAAAGGGGCATATCCCATTTGCGGCACTCTGTTGCCATCCGGGCCATGCCGATCAGGGTTTCATGCTCATTTACCGATCCCACAAAAGCTGAGGTTGCCATGGCATCCACACCCAGACGCAAGGCCTCTTCGGTATCTGCGGTCTGCCCCTCCCGGGTCAGTTCCGGCCCGGCAATGGTCGCCCCGCCGCTGGCCCTGAGAATCACCCCGGGTTCTCCGGTGGGATCAAAGGCATGGGTATAAATACCTTTGGTCATCAGCCAGCAATCCACCTTGCCGGTGGCATCCAGTCGTTGAATCGTATCGGCAATGTCCACAATCCCGGTCATGGCACCAAGGGCCATGCCGTGATCAACCGCGAGGACCAAAGAACGTCCCGTTTCTTTATTCAAAATTTTTCTCAGTCGTCTCTCTTTTCCATTCATAAGCTGACATCCCTTTTTTATATATTTGAAATCTGGTGAATCTGAAAAAATGACACGATGGTTTCCATTAAAATTCCACAATTCCACGAATCATTTGCTGTTTTTTGGCACGCTCCACGGCGTCTAAAAACGAATCAAGGGTAAACCGGTCCGTGACCAGATCATCAACGGTGATTTCATTGTTGATGATCAGATCAAGGCTCTTTTTGAAATCGTCAGGTGATGCCGCAAAGGTCCCGGTCAGGTTTATTTCAAAGTAGTGCAGCCATCTTGGATCCACTGATATTGTTTGGCCTGCCGGCGGCCCGCCAAAGATATTAAATGTGCCGCCCTTTCGGGTGAGCTGTAAATTTGCCTCGATCACCGACGGGATACCCAAGGATGCAATAACCGCTTGCGCCCCCTGGTTGTCGGTCAGCTTTTTAACTTCTTCTATGTGATCCGTCGTCTTTGGATTGATGCAATGATCCGCCCCCATCTCCTTGGCGATGGCCAACCGGTCTTCCAGTAAATCCACAACAATCACAACGGCACCCATCCACTTTGCAAGTTTTAATTGCATCAGCCCCATGGGGCCTGCGCCTAAAATCAAAACAACCTGGTCGGGTCCGACCTTGCAGGTTTTCAGGGACGCCATGGCGCATGACAGAGGTTCTGATAAAACCGCTTTACCAAACGGCACATCATCCGGGAGCTTGACAACCCCGCCGATGTTAACAATTTCCTTGGGAAGACGCACGTATTCGGCAAACCCGCCTTCAATCCCGTGGGCCAGGCCGAATTCGTGGTCACATAAATTATGTTTTCCCCTGCGGCAGTAATAACACTCTCCGCACACAGCAATGGGATAGACCGCCACCCGGTCCCCGGGTTGATACTCCGTAACACCGGCTCCGATTTCAAAAATCTCGCCGACCACCTCATGACCCAAAATAGTGGGCAGATCTTTGGGAAGCCCTTGACCCAGCAAGGTTTTAATGTCCGTGGCGCAAATGCCTGACACTTTGGTTTTTACAATAACTTCTCCGGCGCCTGCTGTTGGTGTCGGATATTCTTCAATGCGAATATCATTTTTTCCATAGACTACTGCTGCTTTCACGAATGTATCCTCCTATCTTGAGTGCCTAGCGCGAATGGTTGTCATCAATGACGATAGCTTTGCCGCATCTTTTTTCCCGGGGGTCGCTTCCACACCGGAGCATAAATCAATGCCGTAGGGGTTGAGCCTGTCAATGGCCTCACCGACATTGTCCGGATTGATGCCGCCGGCCAGCCAGATGGGCACCGTTCCCGGAATCGAATCCATCAGTTCCTTGACAATGTCCCAATCCGACGTAATACCGGTGCCGCCGAATTTCATTTTGCCCTTGGATAAAGCGGCAGTATCGAAAAGCAGGGCGTCAACACCACCGCCAAGGGACGCTTGAACCGTTTTTTGGAAATTTTCCAGATCCACGGTTTCACCGGCCTGGGGCAGGTGGATCGATTGCCACACTTCAACGGTCGGATAGGTCTTCTTCAGATATGTAACAAAAGAGGGCTCTGCCAAACTTAAAAATTGCACGGCGAAGGGATTCAGTTCTTGAATCAGCGTTTCAACGCGCGCGGATGCCATATTGTAGACCAGGGCCACCGGTGGAAGGACAGGGGCCGAGAAAAGCGGTTTGGCCGCGTCAATGGTCAAAGATCTCGGGGAAAAATCAACCTCCACCACCACACCAAAGAAATCAGCCCCGGCATCGGCAGTCATTTGGGCATCTTCCATATTGGTGGTGCCGCAAATTTTGACCTTATAACTGCTTGTCATAAGCCGTTATCCTTGCAGCCAGGTGTCATTTATAAAGGTTCTTTCAACCCCGTTTTCCGTGATCGTGCCACCAACATTGTCAACTTCGGTCTCTATAATTCGTGTGTCGGAAATATTTCTGGATTTAAGGTATTTCAATGCCCGGTCATAGGCGTCCTGATTCCGGGTCAGGGCATAAATCGTAGGGCCCACGGAACTCATGCCGGCGACCTCAATCCCCATTCCCCGGAAGGCATTAATATAGCTGTATATCGGTGTTCCATATGCCCCGTGCTGTTCACACTCGGCCCGTTTGGATCCCATATGTGTCAATTCAAAGAGGGCATCGCCCATCTTTTTAAGATCATTGCGAATCATTGCGGGGATCATGTCCATCAGGACAATTTGAGCCTTTGCGCCGACCTGAAGCGCATCCAGGGTTCTGGCCCGTCTCATTAAAAGCTCAACTTCGGATTCGGCCGCGGTTTCCACCCCTTTAAATTCGTCCTCCAGACTATCGACCTCCGGGATGAACATCAGCACCTTGGTGTTCGGCAGTGCCACACGCTGAACCAGAACCAGGTCATCACTGGCCACCACCCAGCCGCCGTTGATACTCACCATGGCACCGATACCTGTTTCAAACGCCGGCAGCAGATATTGTTCATTCACAGGGCTCTCCTCACACGAATGAAACCCCATGATCCGCCTTAGCTCCCATCCATAAAAGGGCCGTCCCAAAACTTCGTTCATGCCGATACACACCGCACACATGGAACCGATGGAAGAGCCGAGCCCCACATGCCGACGTTTATGGTCCTGAAGTTCTATTTCAAACCCGCCGTCATACCCCAATAATTTCTTAAAAATATGTCCATAATGGGCCATGATCAGTTGGCGTTCGCCGGTTGTACGAATCACCGGTTCCGGAATCGATTTGACCTTGGCATAGAAATAAACACCGATGCTCACACCAAGACCGCCGCCACCGGGGCGGTTCAAATTAAACCGATTCATATCAAACACGTTAAGATGAAGTCTTGCAGGCACTTTAACCTCTACTACCCGGGTTTCAACATCGCCAACCTGCCGTGGTTCAAGGTTCATTTTCTCATAGGAATGAATGAATCTTTCATCACCCGGCTCAAACTCCTCCAACACCGTGGTCACTTTATCAAATCGGCCGCCTACAATATCAATTTCTACCTTTTGCTTTGGCTGCGTTGCGTTCTGACTGTCCATTCGGTTCCCCTTTGCTTGAAAATCGTTAATTAGGCTGTCAAAATTTTGGTCGTAAAAATATAGGCTTTTAAAATAGGCGGATAGCATACTTAAATAGATAATCCTCGTCAAGGCAGCCCATTCCCCCTTCACGCGGGTGCTGACATCGAACATCATATACTCATTATTATTTGAAATATTAGATAGTTAGAAACGACTATCTAATAGAGCCTTTGGGATGACGCAGATAAGATGGCATAGTTGACGAATCAACGAAAAAAGAGGGGATATTGTTCGTAGCATGTTAACGAATTCAGTCCGCAACTTGATGTAAGACCTGCGAAATTGGGTTGGCATAATTTGCATGGTTATGGAGCCCCCAAATGTCATAAATTAAAGTAATTGACCCAACACCTTAAATTAAGATGCATATAAAAATAAAAACAAATTCAATTTAATTAATATTTTTTAACACGACAACGTCCTGACCGTCTGGCTTAAAGAGGAGCAAGGCGGACACGTTTACCGTTAAAAGAACGCCCCCAATAGTGGCTGTTTTTAAGAGCAAAAATCAATCTCAAATGATACGAGCTTGATAGAGGCAAGAGATCATGGTATATTTATCTGTTTTTCAATCAGTTGGACAAAATTAGGACGTGGCAAAAAAGAAAGATAAAAGCATATTCCGCTGTAAAACCTGCGGAACACAGACACCGAAATGGATGGGCCAGTGCCCGGACTGCGGCGACTGGGACAGCCTCATTGAGGAGACCCTGGTGGCCCGGACCCCGGGGGTGGCAGGCGCGGGGCGCCCGACCATTGCGGCCAGACCCGTTCCCATTGAATCTGTGGAGACGACCCATTCCCTGCGCATGGGCACAGGCATCAATGAATTTGACCGGGTTCTGGGCGGCGGTATTGTGAGCGGATCTCTGGTGCTGATCGGCGGAGACCCCGGGATCGGGAAGTCCACGCTCATGCTCCAGGTCTTGTCCACCCTGGCAAAGGCCGGAAAAAAGTGTCTGTATGTATCGGGCGAGGAATCCATAGGTCAGATTTCCATGCGGGGAAAACGCCTGGGCTCCATGGGCAACTCTTTATTTGTGGTCTCTGAAACCGATCTTGAGGCGATTCTTGCCATGGCCGAAAAAGATCATTATGACGCCATGGTTGTGGATTCCATTCAAACCGTATTTCATCCCCAGGTCACGTCCACCCCGGGCAGCATCACCCAAATCAGAGAAGCATCCATGCAGTTCATGCGTCTGTCCAAAACCATAGGACTGCCCATTTTTCTTGTGGGGCATGTCACCAAAGGCGGCGCCATTGCAGGCCCCAGAATCATGGAGCACATGGTGGACACGGTGCTCTATTTTGAAGGGGACAAAAACCATATTTTCCGAATTCTTCGGGCCGTAAAAAATCGTTTCGGTTCCACCAATGAGATCGGGGTGTTTGAAATGCGGGACCAGGGACTGACCCAGGTACCGAATCCTTCGGCCGTATTTTTGTCCGAACGGGCACAGGTGGCCCCGGGATCGGTGGTGACGGCCAGCATGGAAGGCTCCCGCCCTATTCTGGTGGAGATCCAGGGGCTGGTTTCCACATCCGGACTGGGAACGCCCCGGCGGACTGTGCTGGGGCTGGACACCAACCGGGTGGCCCTGATTGTGGCGGTGATGGAAAAACGACTGGGCATGAACCTGGCAGGGCTGGACATCTTTATGAATGTTACGGGCGGCGTGCGCATCACCGAGCCTTCGGCCGACCTTGCCATTGCAGCGGCCCTTGCCTCAAGCTTTCTGGACCGGCCCGTGCACAAGGAGACAACCCTGATCGGAGAGATCGGTCTTACCGGTGAAATCCGGGCGGTCAGCCATGCCCAGGCCAGAATTAAAGAGGCCGCCAAAATGGGATTTACACGGTGTCTTGTGCCCACGGCCACCATGAAGCAATTATCAAAGATCAAAGGCATGACCATTGAAAGCGTCAGTTTTTTAAGGGATGCCGTGGAGGTTTTGTTTGAAGGGTAAAAAAAAGCAGACACAAGGAACCAAGCCGGCTAAAAAAGGCGGCCAGAGCGGCCAATGGGCGGATCATCTCACCCAAAAGGCCAAATCCATGGGATATCCTGCCCGGTCCGTGTTTAAACTTGAAGATATTCAAAACAGGTTTCAGGTGATCAACAAAGGAGATACCGTGCTCGATCTTGGATGCTCACCAGGGTCCTGGACCCTTTATGCGGCAAAGCTTGTGGGTGACCAGGGCCGGGTGCTCGGCATTGATTTAAAAGCGGTTGAAACAAACCTGCCGCCCAATGCGTCAACCATCCAGGATGATATCCTTAGGCCCGAAGACCCAGCGTTTATTGAGAGCCATGCAGGGACCTTTAATGCGGTGATCAGTGACATGGCCCCGGCCACCACCGGCAGAAAGGATGTGGATGCCATCCGCTCTGTTGAACTGTGCCGCATGGCCCTTGACACGGCCTTGAAAAATTTAGCGGTTCGGGGTAATTTTGTGTGCAAAATTTTCCAGGGAAACGATTTTAAAGCGTTTGAGCAGGAAGTGAAAGCAGCATTTAAAGAGTGTCGGGTGTTCAAGCCCGAAAGCTGCAGAAAACAAAGCAAAGAAATTTTTATTATAGGTAAAGATAAGATAAAATAAGGAGGCAATAGCCATGTCAGGACATAGCAAATGGTCGACTATCAAACACAAAAAAGGTGCGGCCGATAAAAAGCGGGCAAAGATATTTACCAAGCTGATCAAGGAAATTACGGTAGCCGCCCGCATGGGCGGGGGTGATCCCGGGTCCAATCCCCGGCTGCGCCATGCCATTGATTCGGCCAAAGCCCAGAATATGCCCAAGGACAACGTGGACCGGGCGATTAAAAAGGGTACCGGGGACATGGACGGAGTCAATTACGAAGAAATCCTGTATGAAGGTTACGGGCCCGGCGGTGTGGCCGTGATGGTGGAATGCCTCACGGACAACAAAAACCGCACCATTGCCGATGTCAGATATATCTTTAACAAGGCAGGCGGCAATGTGGGCACAGACGGTTGCGTGGCCTGGATGTTTGACAAAAAGGGTGTAATTACCGTGCCCAAGGAAAATGCAGAAGAAGAGACTCTCATGGAAGTGGCCATTGACGCAGGTGCCGAAGATATCAAGGACGAAGGCGACAGCTTTGATGTGCTCACCGCCCCCGAAGATTTTGATGCGGTCAAAGATGCCATTGACGAGGCAGAGATCGCCTATGAGGTGGCTGAAATCTCTATGGTTCCCCAAAACACTACAGCTGTATCGGGCAAAGAGGCCGAGCAGATGATCAAATTCATGGAAGCTTTAGACGACAACGACGACATCCAGAACTTTTATACCAACGCTGATATTCCGGATGAAGCCTTTGACGCCATGTAATCTTTTTTAAAATATCCTCATAAAAAGCCGTCATGTTTCACATGGCGGCTTTTTATATTTTAGGCCACACTGTGGTTAAATTTTCTTAAAATTCAGCTTGTTATATTTAATCCAATGTGTTATTTTTAGTTTAAAATGAAAGAAAAATAATGGCAGGTGCCATGGACCCTGTTGACTCAAATACAAAAAACGGCTTTATAAGCGTATCTTATCCCCTGGATCTTGTGAACCAGGCCCGAGAGGTAATGCTTGGCGCAAACCAGGAACTCTTTTCCGCCGGTGCCGCCGACATCTCAGACACTCCAACACAATTTTCGCCATTGTCCTTTCAACTCACCTCACGGATCGATGAATTTTCAGCACTATTATCTTCCACTGATTTTTTCTCAGACGCTTTTTCACGCCAAAAAGAAAATACAGCTGAAGAGACCGAAGAGTCAGTCTTCTCTGATGCCTTGAAAGCGTTATTTTCAGACGGAACAGACACCACCGAGACATTTTCGACTTTTGATCTTGAAGCCCAGGAACAGTCCGTAGAAACGGTGATTGACAAGTATAATGAGCTGATTAAATGGCTGGACGACAATCCATATGCCATCAATCCCTCATTGAAGGCAGACCTGTTCAAGGAGATGAATTCAAATGTGCTGGCAGGAGTCATGTCAAATGCTTCCACCGGCCAGGAAGAGAGTTCAGCCACCCGTGTGGATGGCGAAGCAGGCTCACAGAGCCAAGGGTCAAATCCTTTTTCCCCCCAGGTTTCAGGGACATTGGATATGGCTGTGGAATCCAGCCTTTCAAAAATAGGACTGACATTGAATACCGACGGCACCCTGGAGGTCGAAGACAGCTTTGCCCAGCAGTTCAAGACAAATTTTAGCAGCGCCTATGATGCCCTGGCCGGAGAAGACGGCTTTTTTACCAAAATCGGTGCCGCCCTTGATACACTGAACAGCAGGGACAGCCGTTTCAATGTCTACACCCGGAGCGACAACGACCAGGTCTATACCCGTGGTGCCGATGTTCAGGTCCGCAATATGTATCGAACCAATATTGCGTCGTTACTCAATATCTTTGCATAAAGCCATTCGCCTTAAAGGCCGGCCAGGTCATATTCAATATTTTCAAAAACATCTTCAATTTTATATAAGGCTTTGTCGGCCTCGGAAAGCTTGCGATCTGCAATGTGCCCCTCAATCTCGGCATACAAGGCTTTCAGCGGCTCCTTGTATTTGAGCAAAACCTGCTTGACGTTCGGGTTTCCATCCAGATCGTAGAGCAGTTGATCCCATTTTGCCACAAGGTCGTAAAGGGCCGGATCATCGTATTCGCTGATGGACTTTGCATACATAAGGTTCCGCGATAGTTTAGGGTATGCAGCTTTAAATCCTCTTGTATAAAACGGACGCACATCCACCGCCAATTGCATGTACTTGCTCATATACTATTCTCTCCTTTTCCAGGAACGGGTATGGACGACATGGCCCCATTCCGTCACAGAAACTTGCAGTATTAGAATCGACCCGTTGCCTGGCCGTTTTTTTATATTTCAACCAAGACTATTTTTTCATTACCCGATATTATATATCAACGTATTTAGAAATGGAGAAATATTATGTTTACCCTTAATGATTTATTCGATATTGCCATAAAAATGGAAGAAAACGGGCGCGCCGTCTACCTGAAGGCTCTAAAACAATCCGACAACAGGGAGGTTCAAAGTCTTGTTCAATGGATGGCCGATGAAGAGTGTCACCACAAGGCCTGGTTTAACGAGCAAAAAGAGAGTCTGTCTGCAACCAAGAATGATCTTAGTATCATGCTCCCGGGTGTAATTAAAGAGATGATGGGGGAGAACAGCCTCTCTTTAGATGACCTGAATCTTACGGAAATTTCCACGCCCGTTCAGATGCTTGAAACATTCATCATGTTTGAAAACGACACCATTTTGTTTTATGAATTTCTGGAGGCCTTTGTGGATTCAGAATCCGTCAAGGCGGGCCTGCAGAAAATCATCGCCGAAGAAACTGCCCATGTGAACAAAATAACCGCCATGATCAACTCTTTTAAAGACTGAAGGGGATTAACGTATAAAATCCCCTCCCGGCCCACCTCATATCATCAGGCACTATAATTGTTTCTCTCTTGATTAATCTGCCTGATGAACCGTAATCTGGGGAAAAGGAATATCCCAGTCATATTGGCTCGCCGCATCAACACACCATCTTTGGATACTTCGGTTCAAACGGTTGTATATGGGGGCCTGACTGCCTTTGAAGTCGGCAATCACCACAAGGTCCAGGGATGAGGCACCGGCTTCGGCAAATTCAACCCTCAAATTCAACAGATATTCAGCATACCCCTCTTTTTCGATATTGTTTTGGATAAAGGCGGATAAAAGATCGGGTATGGTTGTGGTAGCATCTTTCTGGTGGCCGTACCCGATACCAAAGACAACCTTAAGTCTGAAATTCACAGAGAGGTTCAAAGGGGTCATCCCTAAAAAATCAGCCGTCTGATAGGTCTTTTTGGCACCGCCCCGTAACACCAGTTCCACAGTTTCATGGCTTAATTGGGTGACGCCGCCCCGGGTACCGTCGGAAAGGATTACCCAGTCATTTTTCCGGCAGGGGAACCAGGCTTCATGGGCATCACACCGCCTGGATGTTTTTCCCACAAGTTCCGTAATGGGGATTCTCAGGGTAATTCCCAGATCGGGATTTTCCAGCAGGGAATGAAAATTGATATGTTTAACACGCCAGGGCACCCCCTGGTACATCATGCGTTCTCCTTCCCTGACCGCACCGACATTGAGCATCAGCTTGCTGGTGTCCAGATACATGGGCAGGGTGGCCTTGGCCGCCCATATCACACCCATAAGAAAGATAATGGTCAGGGAAAGCAGGACCCAGTCCTCCACAAAATAAAAGACTGCAATCACCGCCAGCACAGTCAAGACAAGCGTCATGACCCGATATACCAGTTCAAGCACCCGAATGTGAAAGGGGCGGTACTCCAGTTTATATCCAGGCACAAGGCGGATCAGGGTCCGGTATAGCAATTTAATGAAAAACACCACACCGATACAGGCTAAAATCGCCAATACCAGGTACAATCCCCGGGTTCTGAAAAATCTTTTAACCGAATCCTGGGTACTGTCAATGACCGAGGTCTCTTGTCTGGCAATTTCGTCAAGTTTAAGCTGGACCAGGTCCACCTTATTTTTTATCTGGCTTTCAATGCCTTTGTACTCGGGCAAAAGATCTTTAAGGGCGGAGGCCAAAGCCTTGTCTTTGGTTTGGCTGATCAACGATTCCAGGCGGGCCCTGGCATTGGTGGCTACCGGAAGCAGTTCCTGATAATTGCTCAGTTCATCATTAAGCTTTGATTTACGCCTGGCTTTGACCGTAAGCCGTTTAAGCTCCATAATCCCGGGTTCGGCCAGGGAGAGCAGCTCCTCTTTCCAGTCAAACCGCTCTTTTTTCTTGGTCACAAACAGCCCGATTTCAACCCCTGTGGCCGTCATTTCAAAATCCGTGGCAGCGTCGGCCATCTGCTTATCCAGCTCGGCAAGCTCGGCGGTCAGATATTGCTTTTCTGTTTCTGAACCGGCCTTTTCCATGGCTTTTTTCTTTTCATCCATGCGCTGCTGCAGTGTTGTTTTGCTCCGGACAATGGATTTGAGAATTTCGAGGGTATTTTGCTGGGCTTCAGCTTCCGATGCCGCCGGATCAGCCGCCGTATCCTGGGTCTGGGCAGCAGCCCCGGATACCGAAGAATCCGTGGAATTCTCCTGACCGATTGCGATACAGGGCAGCAGAATCAATGCCGTCATGATAAGTACAAAGTATTTTTTCATATGCTTATTCTCCGGTTCAAAGACGCCTGGTTAAATCTTCAATATTGATGAAACTAAAATAAGCCCAGTGGTATAATGAAACCTTACTTTTTTCAAGGGCAAGTGCGATCCCCCAAAAAATGAATCCGTACAAATAACAACGATGGCTAAGTAAAAAAGAAAAGGGGCGAAAGCATCAACTGCCCCCGCCCCTGAATCATTACGATTTTATTTGGTGTCGAACTTTATTCTTCTTTGTCGGCATCCGCCATCATTTTAAGCATGGCATATTTTTCCTCGACCTCTTCGGCAAGGGCCGCTCTCAAGCGTTTGGACTCCTCGGGGAAGCTCTTTTCAAGGGCCGCAAACCGAACTTCGCCGCTCAGGAATTCCTGCAGGCTGCCGTCGGGTTCTTTGGAGTCAAGGCTAAAGGGATTTTTACCTTCGGCAACAAGCTGGGGATTATACCGGAACATCGGCCAGTAACCGGATTCCACAGCCAGTTTCATTTCCATCTGGGTCTTGCCCATGCCTTTTTTGATGCCCTGGTTGATGCATGGGGCATAGGCGATGATCAAAGAAGGTCCGGGATAGCTTTCTGCTTCCAGGATTGCCTTAAGCGTCTGGTTTTTGTTGGCACCCATGGAGATGGTTGCCACATAAATATACCCATAGCTCATCATCATCCGGGCCATATCTTTTTTCCCGATCTTCTTTCCGGATGCGGCATATTTGGCAATGGCACCGGTGGGTGTGGCCTTGGAGGACTGTCCGCCGGTATTGGAGTAAACTTCGGTATCCAGCACCAGGACATTAATGTCGTCCCCGGATGCCAGTACATGGTCCAGACCGCCAAAACCAATGTCATAGGCCCAGCCGTCGCCACCGAACACCCAATGGGATTTTTTCACCAGCAGATCATTTTCACCATAGATCTCTTTAAGAATGCCGGCGGGGGCATCTTTGAGCAAAGCCTTAAGTTCAGCAGCGTATTTCTTGGATTCTTCAAGATTGTCCTTGCCCGCAATCCAGCCTTCCATGGCCGCTTTGATCTCATCGGAAACACCCTGTTCCATGGCCTTTTCCATCTTGGCTGCCAGGGTTTTACGTCTGGATTTTGTGGCCAGCAACATACCGTAACCATACTCAGCCGCATCCTCAAACAGGGAAGAGGCCCAGGCAGGTCCCTGACCGTCGGCATTGGTGCAATAAGGCATAGACGGAGCAGATCCGCCCCAGATGGAAGAGCAGCCCGTGGCATTGGCAACGGTCATTCGCTCGCCGAACAGCTGGGTGACCAATTTCACATAGGGAGTTTCGCCGCAACCGGAGCACGCGCCGGAGAATTCAAGCAGCGGTTTCCACATCTGGCTTCCCTTGAGGGTGTCGCGTTTCATGAGATCTGTCTTAAACGGTACAGTCAAAGAAAATTTATGATTCTCTTTTTCCACGTCCACCTGGGAAGCAAGGGGCTTCATGACAAGGGCCGGTGTCTTGGCAGGGCAGATATCCGCGCAGTTGCCGCAGCCCTGGCAGTCAAGGGGATTGACCTGAATTCTGAATTTCAGATCTTCCATGCCCTTGCCTTTGGCGTCAACCGTGCCAAAGGTTTCCGGGGCACCTTCAAGTTCTTCCGCTGTGGCCACAACAGGGATAATCGCGGCATGGGGGCATACAAAAGAACACTGGTTGCACTGGATGCAGTTATCGGCAATCCACTCGGGAACGTTGATGGCTACACCGCGTTTTTCATACTGGGAAGTGCCTGCTTCAAACACGCCGTCCACGGAGAAGGCGGATACCGGCAGATCATCACCCTCCTGGGCATTAATTCTGCGCATCACATTGTCCACAAAAGGCGTGGCCGGTTCATAAGCGGCAGGTTCGTCAACGGCATCTTTCCAAGACTCCGGCACACCCACTTTAACCAGTTTATCCAGGGTTTTGTCCACGGCTTCAATGTTCATATTGACAACGGCATCACCCTTTTTGCCGAACATCCTCTTGATGTCGGCTTTCAGCAGATTAATGGCCTGTTCAACGGGAAGCACATTGGCAAGGTTAAAAAAGCAGGTCTGCATAATCATGTTGATGCGGTTGCCAAGACCCACTTCACCGGCAATTTTCACGGCATCAATATTATAGAAGCTCAGTTTTTTATCATAAATGGTGCGCCGAACATGGCCCGGGATATGTTTTTCCATATCTGCGATGGTGGACCATTCCGAGTTGAGCAGGAAGGTGCCGCCCTCTTTCAGACCTTTGAGGACATCATAAATCTGAACATAGTTGGATTTATGGCAGGCAACAAAATCTGAATTTTCAATCAGATAGGTACTTTTGATTTTCACATCGCCAAACCGCAGATGAGAAACCGTAAGACCACCGGATTTTTTGGAGTCATAGGCAAAATAACCCTGGGCATATTTGTCGGTGTTGTCACCGATAATGGCGATGGCAGACTGGTTGGCACCAACGGTTCCATCGGAACCAAGGCCCCAGAATTTGGCGGAGATGGTACCTTCGGGCGCCGCATCAAAGCCTTTTTCCACATCCAGGGAGGTGTGGGTGACGTCATCAATAATCCCCACGGTGAAATGATTTTTCGGGGATACGGACTTCATGTTGTCATAAATGGCCTTGACCATGGAAGGATTAAATTCCTTGGAAGAGAGCCCGTAGCGTCCGCCGATGATCCGGGGACCTTCGCCGTATTCCATGAAGGCGGTGCAGACATCCTGGTACAAGGGTTCGCCAAGTGCACCGGGCTCCTTGGTTCTGTCAATTACAGTCAAAGTCTCCACGGAAGCCGGAACGCTGCGCAAAAATTCTTGAATATCAAAGGGTCTGTACAGACGTACTTTTACCAGGCCCAAGCGTTCGCCCTGGCCGTTGAGTTTGTCAATGGTCTCTTCAATGGCTTCACAGCTGGAGCCCATGGCCACAATGACGCGGTCCGCTTCGGGATCACCCACATAGTCAAAGGGTTTATAATGGCGACCGGTAAGATCCCCGACCTTTTTCATATAGTGTTTAACAATGGCAGGTACTTTGAGGTAGAAAGAGTTGGTGGCTTCCCTGCCCTGGAAATAGATATCAGGATTCTGGGCAGTGCCCCGGGTGTCAGGATGTTCCGGATTCATGGCCCGGGCCTTAAATGCCCAGTATGCGTCATAGTTAAACAGGGAGGCCATGTCCTCGTAATCAATCATTTCAATTTTCTGAATTTCATGGGAGGTTCTGAACCCGTCATAAAAATGCATGAACGGTACCCGGGCATCCATGGTTGCAAGGTGCGCCACAAGTGCCAGATCCTGGGCTTCCTGAACTGAGTTGGAGGCCAGCATGGCAAAACCGGTCTGCCTGGCGGCCATAACATCCTGGTGGTCACCAAAGATGGAGAGGGCATGGGCTGAAATGGCCCGGGCGGTTACATGAAACACACAAGGGAGCAGTTCACCTGCAATCTTGTACATATTGGGAATTTTGAGCAACAATCCCTGGGATGCCGTAAATGTGCAGGTCAAAGCACCGGCGGAAAGGGAGCCGTGGACAGCACCGGCAGCACCGGCCTCGGACTGCATCTGCTTGATGTCCAGAACTTGTCCGAAAATATTTTTTCTTCCCTTTGATGCCCAGGAATCGGCTATTTCACCCAGCGGGCTGGAAGGGGTGATCGGGTAAATAGCTGCTACCTCGCTCATGGCGTATGCCACATGGGTTGCAGCGGTATTCCCGTCAATGGTCTGCATTCTTTTTTTCATAATCTTTTACCTCGTTGAATGGTATTGCAAATAAGATTTAGTCCCAATATATAGAATCCATTGAACAATATAATAAAAGGAGCGGCTTGTAAAGAATGCTGCAAACCGGCCTTTTAGTCCGTTTCCAGTTGATAAATAAGCAATCAATTGCTTATAGAGCCACTTTTATATCTCACAACTGAAAAACCCGGTCAAGAGCTATTTTTCAGACGCTTACACAGGCTGAATCCGCACACGGGTAATACCTTGTAACATTATTATAAATTCGGCAAAATGCACATAAGCCACCTGCCATAAATAAGGCCGGCTTTTGCTCACTTTAACCAGCGGCCTAAATGCAATTTCCAGTTTACACCGCAAACTGGGTTTAGCCTTACAGCCTGCTTTTTCAATTGACAAGCTTTGTATTCCCCTTTATCGTAGTAGAATAATTACGAAATTCTTAATTTTTATTCGTCAAGCTTTAATACGGGATTGTCCTGCCTGAATCACGGGCTGCGCGAACTACTCTTTTTAAAAACAGCAAGGCTCAATTAACAAGACGATTTCACTGGGTTGGATATTCTCCAATTATTTAGGGTGATTGCCATGAAAATTAGAACGAAAATGTTCCTGGTCTTTGGATGCTCTGTTTTTTTTATTGTATCCATACTTTCCGTGGGCCTTTATTTTTTTATTCAAAGCAAAATAAAATTAATGCTTGACGGTGAGCTGACCAACACCATTTCCGCTGTTAAGGAGAGCATGGGGGGCCTTGAGAACATTGCCATCAAAAATTATCTTCGGGCCATCACAGAAAAAGATAAAGATGTGGTCACCTATCTGTATGGACAATTTGAAAAAGGTGAAATCACCAAAGAGGCACTCAAACAAAAAATTTCAGAAATCGTTTTAAGTAAAAAAATCGGCGCCACCGGCTACGTTGCCGGTGTTTCCAGTAAAGGCATCCTGACGATTCACCCCAAAGCCGAGGGTGTCGATATCAGCAAAGCATCATTCTGGCCCAAGGTGCAGGCTCTGCTGGAAAACGAAACCAAATCAGGATATCTTGAATACGACTGGAAAAACCCCAATGAAGACCAGCCCAGAAAAAAAGCCGGTTACATCACTTATTTTGAACCTTTGGATCTTATCCTCTGGGCGTCATCGTACAAGTCGGAATTCTCCCAGCTTCTTAAGTCCGAAGATATGCACGATGCCATCCTTGCCATGAAAATTGGTGATGACGGGTATCCGTATGTATTCAACTATAAAGGGGACATGATTATTCATCCCTATCTTGAAGGCAAAAATGTTTACGCGGTCAAAAGTGAAGACGGCCAGCACATTATCCAGACCATGATCCAGCAAAAAAAAGGCGAATTAGAGTATGACTGGAAGGATACCGACGGTAAGGTACGCACCAAAATGCTGTCATACGATAATATCCCGGATAAAGAACTGATTGTGGCCTTGGGCGTTTATAAAGAAAAACAGTATTGTTTATTGTGCACAATCAAAAAAGTCCTCATTGTCACCTTTTGTATCAGCATGGCTATTATTATCTTTCTGGTCTTGTTTTTCAGCAACAGACTCACAAAACCCATTATCGAAGGCGTTGAATTTTCAAAAAGAATGTCCGAGGGCGATTTTACAGGAAAACTGAAAATCACCCAGGAGGATGAAACCGGGCAGTTGGCCAATGCATTAAATCATATGACCGAAAATATAGGCAACATTTTCAAGCAGCTCCAAGACAGCATTGAGGATCTGTTGTCGTCCTCGGAAGAGCTGTCCGGCATCTCCCAGAAAATGTCCGAAAATTCCACCCAGATGACCGGCAGTTCCGATTCCCTCTCCCTGGCGGCCAATGAAATGAATACCAATCTTGCTACGGTCTCCGAAGCCAGCGACAGTGTCATGGACAATATTAATTCAGTGGCATCAGCCACAGAGCAGATGTCCGGCACAATCAATAAAATTGCCGAACGCTCTGAAACTGCAAGATCCATATCAGAGAAAGCTGTCACCTACGCCAATGAGGCGTCCGATCTTGTGGATGCCCTTGGCAAGACCGCCTATGAAATTAATAATGTGACGGAAACCATAGAGGACATCTCCAAACAGACCAACCTGCTGGCCTTGAATGCAACCATTGAAGCGGCAAGGGCCGGGGAGGCCGGCAAGGGATTTTCGGTGGTGGCAAACGAAATTAAAGATCTGGCCGGACAGACATCTGAAGCCACCGAAGAGATCCAGAACCAAATCGGCAAAGTTCAGGATGCCACGGCCGAAACCGTTGCAAAGATAAAAGAGATTTCAGGCATCATCCAGAATGTCAATGAAATCGTATCCGACATTGCCGTTGCCGTTGAGGAACAGTCCTCAACCACCGGAGAAATTGCGGAAAATATGAACCGGACGTCGGCAAAGATGCAGGAGGTCAATGACAACGTGGCACGAAACGCACAATTTTCAGAACAAATGTCCGAACAGATTGCAGGCGTTCACAGCGTGGCCTCGGAGATGGAGCAGATCAGTTCGGCCATAGGCCAAAATTCCGGATCATTCAGACAACTGGCCCAGGAGGTAAAATCCATGTTGTCAAAATTCCGTTTGTGATGCGGCCCATCACGTCTTAGTCCTAAAATAAAGAATCCGATTCCAGGCAGATTGCCGGGAGTCGGATTCTTTTTTTAAAGAAACGAATTTTTTATATTCCCAATTTTTTTTCCAGTTCGGCCACGGCAAGGGTGGTCTTGATGACCGTGTCTGGATTCAGGGACATGGTCTCTATGCCGCATTCCACCACAAATTCCGCAAACTCCAGATAATCGCTGGGAGCCTGGCCGCAAATCCCGATGTACTTACCCTTTTTGACGGCGATCTCAATCACCTGGCGAACCATCTTTTTGACCGCCGGATTGCGCTCGTCATACACATGGGAGACCAGGGAGGAATCTCTGTCCACACCGAGCAGCAACTGCGTCAGGTCATTGGTGCCGATGGAAAAACCGTCGAAAATCTCCAGGTACTCTTCTGCCAAAATGACGTTGGACGGTATCTCACACATGCAGATCACCTTGAACCCGTCTTCTCCCTGGTGCAGACCAAATTCAGCCATGGTATCAATCACCTGACGGGCCTCGTCCAGTGTGCGGCAAAAAGGAATCATGACCTGGACATTATCAAGCCCCATCTCGTTTCGAATTTTGAGCATGGCCCTGCACTCCAGTCCAAACGCCTCCTTGTACTCCTTGGCGTAGTATCGCGAGGCCCCGCGCCAGCCGATCATGGGGTTTTCTTCGTCCGGCTCAAACTGGGTGCCGCCGATGAGATTGGCGTACTCGTTGCTCTTGAAATCCGACAGCCTGACAATGACAGGATTGGGATAAAAGGCGGCCGCCAGCATCCCCACGCCCTCCGCCAGCTTGTCCACAAAATAGTCACTCTTGTCGTTGTAACCGATGGTGATGTCCGCGATGGCCCGCTTTAAAATCTCGTCACCCAGCTCTTCATATCTTAAAAGCGCCAGGGGATGGATCTTGATATAGGAATTGATGATAAATTCTTCCCGGGCCAGCCCCACCCCATGGTTGGGGATGAAACTTTTTTCAAAGGCCTGCTCGGGACTTGCCAGGTTGAGCATGATCTTGGTTTTGGTTTTGGGCAGGGTCTCCAGGTTCGTTTCGTTGATTTCATAGGGCAAAAGCCCCTCGTACACATAGCCGACACTACCCTGGGAGCAGTCCACGGTCACCTCCTGACCGGTCTGCATCCGGGTGGTGGCATTGCCGGCCCCCACAATACACGGGATACCCAGTTCACGGCTGACAATGGCCGCATGACAGGTACGCCCGCCCCGGTTGGTGACGATGGCCCCGGCAATCTTCATCACCGGTTCCCAGTCCGGGTCGGTCATATCCGTGACCAGCACCTGCCCCTTTTCAAACCGGGAAATCATCTGGGCGGATTTTATTACATTGACCTTACCCTGGCCGATGAGTTCCCCCACGGACTGGCCGGTACACACCACGTTGCCCTTCTCCTTGAGATGAAATTCCTTGAGAACAGCGTTATCTTTCAAAGTATGCACCGTCTCGGGCCGGGCCTGGACGATGAACAATTTGCCGGTTTCACCGTCCTTGGCCCATTCGATATCCATGGGTTTCAGGTATCCGGCCTTTTTGGAATAGTGATCTTCAATGGTGCAGGCCATCTTGCCCAGTTCAACCACCTCCTCATCCTTGAGCACCAGCCGCCGACGGTCCTCGTCGGGCACGGCCACGTTTTTGGTGGGCTGTTTGGCATCCGTGGTGTAGATCATCTTGATGGCCTTGCCGCCGGTCTTTTTCATGATGATGGGCTTGAACCCCTTCTTGAGCGTGGGCTTGAACACATACCATTCATCGGGATTCACCGCACCCTGGACCACATTTTCCCCAAGACCGTAGGCTCCGGTGATGAACACGGCGTCCCGAAACCCAGATTCCGTATCTATACTGAACATAACCCCGCTTGAGGCCAGATCGCTTCTCACCATCTTTTGCACGGCAATGGACAGTGCAATGGAAAAATGGTCAAAGCCCTTGTCTTCGCGGTAGGATATAGCCCGGTTGGTGAACAGGGAGGCAAAACAGCGATGGCAGGCGTCCACCAGATCTTCCACGCCGCGAATGTTCAGATAGGTGTCCTGCTGGCCTGCAAAACTCGCGTCGGGCAGATCCTCGGCCGTTGCCGAAGAACGAACGGCCACATCCACGTTTTTGCCGTATTCCCCTTCCAGTTTGACATAGGCTTTGGCGATTTCCTTGTACAGTTCATCAGGAAATTCAAGGCTGCGGATCAGATTTCTGACCCGGGCCCCGCGCTCCTGGAGGTTGTCCATGTCATGGGTATCCAGGTCGGACAATATTTCCCGAATCTTGTCCATGGCCTTGGATTTTTCCAAAAGGTAGGTATAGGCATGGGCGGTAACCGCGAATCCATTGGGGATACTCACCCCCTTTGGGCTCAAATTGCGGTACATCTCGCCCAGGCTGGCATTCTTTCCGCCCACCAGGGGCACATCGTCAATGCTCAAATCATTGAACCAGACCACGAACGGCTTCTGGTCCTTGTCTGTATTTTTGCCCATTTTCACCTCCTATTTTTCTTTCATTCAATGATCCAGTTTCAGATTAGCAACGTTAAACTACGCCATAATTCAAGTAACCAGAACTTGCGGCACCTAGGATTTGATCAATGTCCTCAACACATCTTCTTTGCCCACAACGCCAATCACCTTACCATCCTCAACCACGGGAATGGTGTGAAAATGCCGTTCAACCATCATGGCGGCGATGTCACTGACCGGTGTATCCGGCGTAACGGTGACAGGATCCGGGGCCATGGCCTGGGCCACGGTGCCGGCTGCGATTTTTTTCATTTCATTTTCCAGTTTCTTGGATGACGACAGGGGAATAATGCCGTCCAGAAAGGTAAGGATCGGGGGCAAAGAAATGGTTTTCTGCTGAAAAATAAGATCACTCTGGCACAGAATACCTTTAAGGGCGCCATCCTGGTCCACCACGGGCACCCCATTGATATGATTTTTCAATAAAAGTTCTACGGCCTGGGAGATATCTGTCTCCGGGGTTATTGAGATGACTTCTTTTTCCATGATATCTTTAGCGGTTTTCATTTTTGATCTCCCTGCATAAAGGGTTAGAAGAACGCCTAAATTCGCGCCTTACCTTATTTTATATACCCATGATAACAAAATAACAATGGCGGTATTTTTCTGCGGATACAAGAAACGATTTATTCACTATTTTTATAAAAATATTATGCAATTTGTGGTTACGATAGGTGAAGAATATTCTGGCCGCCGTCTGAATGGCAAGAAAGACTTTGATACGATATTTTGAAAGACGTATAAAATTGGGACCTGCCATGGATGCACCCACTTATATTTCGTCATTATAACAAACAAACGAAATCATATAAAAAAATAAGTACGACAAAAAATAAAAAATCGTTTACTAATAATAAAGTGCGTGTTATATATCCTCGAGTTCGTTAAGCAAAGATCTCCTGACAAGCCTACAACAACTTTGCTTAAAATTTAGAGCGATATTCAATAAACGAAATTAAAGGCCATGGACTTAAGCCACCTTATTTTAGGTTCCACATCAAATCCAGGGAACTTAAACGGCAAAAGGTGATTTAATACCCTTTTCCGAAACCCGGCCGCAAAAAAAGGAAAAGGACAGACGGGGGTGTAGTCCCGCAAACGCTTTTTTTGTCACAAGTTGTATCTTTAACAACAATTTTCTTAACATTTTAATGAAAAAGGAACGGTTATGAAAAAAGCTTTGACGATTTGTTTGGCAATGGTGATCGGAATCTGCCTGTATACTGTCGCGATGGCGGCGGACGAAGGCGTAATCAAGGGAAACGTAGACGGTGTCACGGCCGGCATTGACGGCGGCAAAACACCGACCGATTACAAACCGGGCGATTACGACCCTTACGTCTTCATCATGGAACAAAACGGAACAATGGTAGTTCATCCCAGCAAGCAGGGCCAAAGCCTGAACACCGACGAATTCAAGCCGGTATATGATGCACTTGTCAAATCCACGTCCGATGGGGTATGGGTGGAATACAAGTGGGCCGGCGCAGATAAAAAAACCTATGTCCGGACTACCGCAGACGGATTAATCGTAGGAAGCGGCTACACGAAATAGAACATGGTTAAAAAGGCCGGGTTTCACTGACAAGAAAAGCCGGGCGCAGATCGAATACGATCTGCGCCTTTTTTTGTTCGCCATGTCAAGCAAGAAGCCATACGAGAACAGGCACATGATGGGGTCAAGACATGGATAAAAAGCAAAAATCAAGGCCAATCACCAGATCTGAAAAAGGGCTAAGCAGATCATCAGGCAGGGCAAGGGTTACACGGGCGTCAGGATCATCTCCCAAGGATGTACGGGCCAGGTCAATACGCCTGCGCAATTCGCCGAAATCACGTTGTGACAAAAAATCTGTCAAGGCCTCAATCATCTCTTCGGTGCCCTGATTCGGCGCTTTCAGGCACTGCCGGATCAGATGTTCAAGCTTCAAGCGAGCCGCCGTCTGGATGCAGTGGCGGCTCAGATCAAGGCGGATTTCCATAGGCATTAACGATTCTTCACCATGGAGCCCATATAGTTGTCCAGGGCGGCCTGGATGGTGCGGGCAGCCAGGGTGGTGCAGTGAAGATCATCTTCGGGTAGCCGGCCAATGGCTGCAAGCACATCGTCTGCGGTAATGTCAGTCAACTCCTCCGGGGTTTTGCCCAGGGTCAGTTCCGCGCCAAAGGACCCGCTCACCATTGAAGAGGCGCATCCGTCGGTAAAATAAGAAGCGTCGGCCACCCGGTTTTCCTTGAACCTAAGATAGATTTCCATGGTATCCCCGCACTCTCCGGTTACCCGGGCCCATCCGTCAGGATTTTCCATCCGACCGTTATGTTTGGGGTTTCGCCACCGGTCAAAGCCCTTTTCGCCCAGGGCCTGTTTTGCTTCATCAAATATTTCCTCCTGGAGCTTGTCCAGAAATGCGTCAAGATTGCTCACTCTCATATCCTTTCTGCTTAAATTCCGGTATGCACCGAAAATCCTTATTTTTGCACCGGCACAGTTTGCCATAAACCATGACGGTTGTCATCTTTTGTAAACAAAAAAGAGTCAAAAAAATATGTCTTCGGGCGGATTAAAACCCGCGCCGGTATAGCTGTTGCATTTTTGCCTGATAGTCTTTAAAATATGGTTTTATTAGTGAATTTTCGCTCCATAATCCAACCCACAAAAAGGAAAACAACAATGAAAAACCATTTATGGTATCGTATCCTCATCCTTGCGTCTTTTTTAATTTTACCCGGGCTCTGCATGGCCGCACCCTCGGGGACGTTGACCATCTATCACGCCGGCAGCCTGAGCGTTCCTTTCGACGCAATTGAAAAAGCCTTTAAAGCAAAATATCCTGGGGTGGACATCGTACGGGAAGCCGGCGGTTCCACCAAAATGGCCCGACTGATTTCTGACAAAGGCCAACAGGCTGATATCATGGCGTCTGCCGATTTTAAGGTCATTGACAGCAATCTTATCCCGAATTTTGCCGACTGGAATATCCGGTTTGCAAGCAACCAGCTGGTCCTTTGCTATACGGACAGCAGCCGTTATGCCCAGGAAATTACCAGCGATAACTGGTATGAAATTCTGTTGAAAAAAGATGTGGTATGGGGCCACTCAGATCCCAATCTTGATCCTTGCGGGTACCGCAGCCTCATGGTGCTGCAGCTGGCTGAAAAATTTTACGACAAGCCGGGCCTTAGCGAACAGTTGATTGCCAATCGCCCGGAAAAAAATGTAGTGCCCAAGGCCAAGGAACTTGTGAGCCTACTCAAGGACGGCCACATGGACTATACCTGGGAATACCTGTCCGTGGCCATCCAGCATGGACTGAAATATGTTACCCTGAACGACCATATCAACCTGGGCAACTACAAATACGACGGATTCTATAAACTTGCACAGGTTGACGTCGCAGGGAAAAATCCGGGGACCGTAATCACCAAGACCGGGCAATCTTGCACTTACGGCATCACCATGATTAAAAATGCACCCAATCCGGAGGCGGCTGAAGCCTTTCTGGCCTTTCTGCTCTCCCCGGAAAACGGGTTAAAAATCCTCAAAGAGATGGGCCAGCCCCCATTTATTCCAACATGGGTCCCCGACCAAGAGATGGCCCAAAAACTGCCCCAGGCCATTTCAGGACTTGTTGAGGTCAAAAACTAATTCCATAATTTAACCCAATGCATGGGCAGGCTGTTCATGATATTCAGCCTGCCTGCGATTTTGCTCGGAACCGCCCCCCCTGGTCAAAATTATGTCTATTCTTTCCGGGTCGTCCTGAAATCAACTTTTGCTTAAACCGGAAAATTATGCCCTCTCCTTCTGCACAAAAATAACGCACGCCCTGTAAATAGGACAGATTCCTCCAAGGCACGCTTTATGCTTTGAATCATCTTAAAGTCTGTTTTTTTACCATTTGACAGGGAGAAACCCATGCTCCAGAAAATACTTCCCGCCGCAGGTATCGTTGTGTTTATACTGCTGTCAGGCACCGTATCCGAACTATCGTCCATTGTCCTAAATCTCAAAAGTAATTTGATTATCCTCACCGGGGCATCTGTCTGCGCCCTGGTGTCCTACCCGTTGCGACTCTTTTCAGATCTTCTCATTAACATCCGCCAGGCATTTACCGGGAAAAAGACCGATCTGGATGCCCTAATAACCCAGATCGAAGTGTTGGCCGCAATCCGGCGGCGGGACGGAAAACTTGTCCTGGACGAAAAAGCCAAAGATATTGACAGTCCATTCTTAAAAATGGGTATTGAAATGGTTGCTGACGGGTTTGATCGATATACCATTATTAAAACCCTTGAGCGCAGATACGACAATTTTCTCCAGACCCGGCGGTCCCAGGCGGATCTAATCAATACTTTTATAAAATTGATGCCAGTATTCGGCTTTGTGGGAACGATCATCGGGCTGATCAATGTATTGAACAATATGGGATCTGCGGAACTGATCGGAAAAGGGGTGGCCACGGCCCTTTTGACCACATTTTACGGGCTGTTGTATGCCAACGTCATCTTTCTGCCCATTGCCAAAAAATTGGCGGAAAAAACCAAACATGACGCCATGGAACTGTCATTGATCATTGAAGGCATTCTGGATATTGCAGCCAAAACCAATGCCAAGGCAATTGGGTACCGTTTAAGATACTGCATCGGCGATTATTTCCAGGAGGAGTGGGACTCGGGTAAAAAACGCCAGATTCGTCCCGTGGGGCTGCCCCGCATCAATGCCCATCCTGAAAAACAGGAACCCATAGCAGGCTGACGTCTATGACTCCTCCCAAAAACCTTACATCCGAGCTTGAAATATCGGAATTAAAGCGGCTGCGTCTTAAACGCCAACGCCTGCTGGCGGAGTGTGAACCCGAAGATGCAGGGCTCTGGGCGATGCTGGATATCATGACCCTGATCCTGGCCTTTTTTATCATGCTTTACAGCAGCCAGGCCCATATGTCCCAGACACCCAAAATCAAGCATGTATCCACACCGGCAGTCCTGCAGCCCGCCAAGCAGCCGGTTCCAAAACCGGTTAAATCCGTAAAAAAAGTCCATGAATCCAAGCTGGATCTGCTCACCATGGAAGACCGGCTGCACCAGGTGATGGAAAAATCAAATCTTTCAAATTACAAGGTTAATATCGAAAAAGACCGACTCGTTCTGACCCTGGGGGAATCCATCAGCTTCTCTTCGGGCCAAGCCGACCTCTTAGATTACATCAAACCCGCGTTAAAGGATATGGCCTCGTTTTTCATCACAGAACCCGGATACAGAATCATTGTTGCCGGCCATACGGACGACACCCCCATCCATACAGACCAATTTCCTTCCAACTGGGAGCTGTCTGCGGCAAGGGCCATGAGTGTCGCCAAATTCTTAATCACGTGCCGAGTGGCCCCGGAGCGGATCAATATCGAAGGCTTCGGCCAGTACCGGCCCATAGGCGACAACACCCATTTTCTGGGCAGGGAAGCCAACCGGCGGGTAGAAATTTCCCTGGTCAAAAAAGCGGATCAATCGTAAAAGTTTAACCACGGAACACATAGAAAACACTGAAGATAAAATTCTGTGACTTCTGTGTATTCCGTGGTTAAAATATTTTTCATAGTTGCTTGTATCCGCGAGGTCATGGCCGCTGCAGGAATTCATATGCCCTTGACTTCCTGAACCCGTTTCTTATATTGACGAATCAACAATTGAGAAACGAACAATGATGATTGACAATGCCGGGAGAGGGAAGACATGAAAATCCGAAATACCACGCCCCATCCCAGAATCTCCACCAGCCATACCATATTTATTGTCTCTGTGGTCCAATTTCTGGCTCCGTTTATGATGTCCGCGGTTGGCGTGGCCCTGCCGACCATCGGCCGGTTTTACGGTGCCAGTGCTGTCTCTCTGGCCCTGGTGGAAATGGCATATATGCTGGCCGTGACCCTGTTTCTTTTGCCTGTGGGCCGTCTGGCCGACATCACCGGAAGAAAAAAAATATTTGTGTCGGGCGTGGCCCTGTTCTCCCTGGCCACCATCCTGCTGCCGTTCTCTCCATCCATCACCATGTTCATCGGCATTCGATTTTTGCAGGGCATTGGTGTATCATGCACGGTCTCTACGTCTGTGGCCATTCTCTCTTCTGTGGTGCCAAAGGAAAAACGGGGCAAAGCCATGGGCATCATTGTGGCCTGTGTTTATTTAGGATTGTCGGCCGGTCCTACCCTAGCCGGACTCATGATCGCATGGCTGGGCTGGCAGTGGATTTTTTTTGCGTCTGTCCCCCTCGCCCTGGCCGCCTTGATTTTAACCCTGACCCAGCTTAAGGGGGAATGGAAGGGCGCGGCCGGGGAACCCTTTGACTGGATGGGCAGCCTCATCTATATGGCCGCGATCGCTTGCCTGATCATCGGGGTGTCACATCTTAAAAGCGATGCCTGGGCACCGAATCTGGTGGCGGCAGGTATCATTTGCCTGGTTGGGTTTGCACTGTTTGAATACCGGCAGCTTTTCCCCATTCTTGATATCCACCTACTACTGAGAAACAGGGTATTTGCTTTCAGCAACATCGCCACATGGATCAACTATGCCGCCTCATTCGGCCTGACATTTTTCTTTTCCTTGTATCTGCAGGTGGTCAAAGGCATGTCTGCCCAGGCCACGGGATTTGTGCTTATTGCCCAGCCCATCATTCAGGCGGTGCTGTCTCCGTTATCCGGCACACTTTCAGACAAAATATCACCGGCCAAATTATCCACAGCAGGCATGGCCATCTGTGCCGCCGGACTTGGATTTGCAGCCTTTCTCGACCAGGATGCCGACATCTTGCATGTGCTGACGGTACTGGTGACCATGGGGCTTGGATTCGCCCTGTTTTCCACACCCAACATGACCACGGTCATGGGATCTGTGGGACAAAGACATTACGGCATTGCCTCCAGCCTTGTGGCCACCATGCGCAGCATCGGTATGCTCACGGCCATGACCATCACCACCCTTTTACTGAGTATGTTCATGGGCAATGCAAAAGTCAGCACGGACACAGCCCCGCAATTCTTACAAACCATGCACACCGCCTTTATGATTTTTGCCCTGCTCAGCCTGGTGGGGATTATTTTCTCCATGGCCCGGGTGGAGAAAACCCCAAGCTTGAACCGGAAACGCTGATTTATGTTTTTACCCACCACCCGAAAAGAACTTGACGAAAGAGGCATTAACCAGCTTGATGTCATCCTTGTCACCGGCGATACATACATTGACTCTCCATTCATGGGTGCCGGACTCATCGGGCGTGTCCTTGAATCAAAGGGATTTACCGTTGGCATCATTGCCCAGCCGGACACCGAGAGCGACCGGGACATCTCCCGGTTGGGCGAACCCCGTCTCTTTTGGGGCATCACCGGCGGGGCCGTGGATTCCATGGTAGCCAATTACACAGCATCCAAAAAACGACGCAAGCAAGATGACTACACCCCCGGCGGAGAAAACACACGGCGGCCGGACCGGGCGGTCATTGTATATACCAATCTTGTGCGGCGCTTTTTCAAATCCACCGCCCCCATTGTGCTGGGCGGCATTGAAGCAAGTCTTCGGCGCATCGCCCACTATGATTTCTGGTCCAATAAAATACGGCGCTCCATTTTATTTGATGCCAAGGCAGATTATCTGTTGTTCGGCATGGCCCATACCAGCATCGTGGAACTGGCCCGTGCCTTAAATGACCGGCTGGGAACAACACCGGAAACAGATCAAGATCCTGTCACACAGATTGCAGGTATAGGGTATATCGCCAAAACACCCAAGGGCATAGAGCTGCCCGCCTATGAAGCGGTGGTCAAAGATAAAAACCTTTATATCCAGAGTTTTAAAACCTTTTACGACAACACGGACCCATTGCTCGCCCGCCCCTTAAGCCAGGCCCATGGAGACCGATTTTTAGTCCTAAATCCCCCGGCACCGTTCAGTTCCACCCAAGAGATGGACGAGATTCATGACTTAAATTTCCAACGGGATGTTCACCCCTATTACAAGGCCCAGGGCCATGTCCGGGCCATGGACACCATCCGGTTTTCCATTCCCACCCATTACGGCTGCTACGGGGAGTGTAATTTTTGCGCCATCACCGTCCACCAGGGGCGTACCGTCAGATGGCGCAGCAAAGCATCCATCATTGCCGAAGCAAAAAAAATGACCCAGGATAAGGATTTTAAAGGTTATATCCTTGACCTGGGCGGTCCCACGGCCAACATGTACGGGTTTGAATGTGAAAAAAAGCTGAAAAAAGGGGCCTGCAGTCATCGGCGCTGCCTGTTCCCGGCCCCCTGCCCCTCCCTGTCACCGGATCATGGCCCCCAGATGGATCTACTCAATGAAATCAGCCGCCTGCCAGGCGTCAAAAAGGTGTTTCTCAATTCAGGCATCCGACACGACCTGATTCTCATGGACAAACAAAAGGGCCAGGCATACTTAAAACAGGTTGTCACCGACCATGTCTCCGGCCAGATGAAGCTGGCACCGGAACATTGTGTACCCAGCGTACTCGCGCTCATGGGAAAACCCGGCACGGAGAGTCTTGTGGAGTTCAAGCACCGGTTTGATCACATCTGCAGGACGCTGAATAAAAAACAATTCCTGACCTATTACCTGATTGCGGCCCATCCCGGTTGTACCATGCGGGAAATGAATGAACTCAAGGCCTTTACCCAAAACGAGCTTAACATCACACCGGAACAGGTCCAGATCTTTACCCCGACGCCATCCACCTTTTCCACCCTGATGTACTATACCGGCATGGACCCGTTTGTCATGGTTCCCATGTTCGTGGAAAAAGATCTTCGGGCAAAAGAAAAACAAAAACAGATTGTCACCCGGAAAGCAGAACGCCCCACCCAGGTCCCACCCCGCCAGAACCGCAATCAGGGCAAATTTTCCCCCAAAGGTCCCAAAAACCACCGTCGCAGATAAAGTCCCTTGGCTCCAGACACGACTTATGAATTGACACGACCGGCCCAAGATGATTTAACACGCTTATGCGGAAAAAAATCACCACAGCCCGTCGGGGTACAAACAAAACACCGGCCATGTTTAAAAAGGCAAAACAGAGCCGGGTGTTTCAGGATGTTGTAGAACAGATTGAAGAGGCCATTTTAAGCGGGCAGCTTGAGCCAGACACCCGATTGCCTGCGGAACGGGAACTCAAAGAGATGTTCAACACCAGCCGGGGAACCCTGCGTGAAGCTCTGCGTGTTCTGGAACAAAAGGGGCTGATCCAGATAAAACTCGGCGTTGCCGGCGGTGCCTATGTCAAACAGATTGATGCGGAGCCTGTGATGCAGTCTTTAGCCCTGCTGATTCGCTCGGGCAAAGTCTCACCGGATCATCTGGCCGAATTCAGAATCAAAATCGAAGGCGCCATTGTGGAACTTGCCGCCCAGCGGGCGGTGCCTGAAGACATCGAAACCATGGAAGATTATTACGAACAGGCCCGGCAGCATTATGAAAACGGGGACTGGGAAAATTTTCTAAAAACCGATGAAGCCATGCACGCATATATCGGCACCATGTCCGGCAATCCGATCTTTCAGCTGCTCCAGCAGAGCATCCACGCCAATATCCATGAATATTATGGATATTACCTGCCCATGGACAAAGAGAGCACCTTTGAAAACCTCAATGATTTCAAAAAAATTATTGGGGCACTTAAATCCGGAGACGGCAGGGAAGCCGCAGTCCTGATCATGGACCATGTATCCCGGTTCAACAAAAAAATGATCCGCACATCGGATCCCTTGTCCGAGCCCCTGCCTGATATCCTGCAGTAACCACCTTGAAGAAATCAGATTAGCTCATTGTACCCGGCGCACTGATCTTTTGCGCCCAAATCCTGCCTGCAGCCAGATAAAAAGCCACCGACGCCAGGAGAAGATACCCGAACATTTGGATATTTTTAGTTTTCAGGATATAGGCTAAAAGCACGATGATTGTGGCGGAAATCAGGAAAAAAATGGGCTTGGGGATTTGCTTGAGAATCACCCGGCCCAAATGGGCAAACCGGATATTGCTGACCATCAAGGCTGTGGAAACTGCCGTAAAAAAGCAAAGCAGCATAGGGCCGGATATCAAAGACACACCTAAAACGATCAGGGCGCCTGCAGGACTTGGAAATCCGTTGAAAATACCGGCCGGCAGATCCGTGCGCCCTTTGTCTTTTAAAACAAATCGCACCAGACGATAGGCCACGCCCACCACATAAATCACGGCAAAAAAAGGAGCGAATGTCCCTCCTCTCATGATCACCATATAAGCCGGAGCCAGACCGAAACTGACAAAATCCGCTATATCGTCCAGCCAGGGACCGTACTTGGTTCCCCCGTGTTTTAGCGCCATGCGCCCGTCAAACAGATCAAACAGCTGCCCCATGATGATTACGCAGATGGCCCAGGCATAACAGTTATGATAGGTTAAAATCAAACTGGAGACACCACACATAAAATTGAGCATGGACAGAATATCGGCGTAAAGGCGGTTGGGAATAAACTTAAAAATCATGGAGGCGGCTGAAAGGACGACACACGCCAACAGGACCCCGTTACCAATGTTCAGCATCCCGGGGCTTGCATCAATCAAGGCGCACAAAATCACCAAGCCAAAGCAGATAATGGCCTTGATTTTGCCAAAATTATTGGCCGCACCGGATACATTGAGCCAGGACAGCATTCTGCGGGCAAAAAACTGCCCCACGAGTTCGATGGCCACAAGAATCCAGATCAGTTTAGGGGATAGGATCGCAGCGCCTGTAACGGAATCAGGCGTATATGCAAAACCAACCAGGGGAGGCAGATAGGTAAGTTTGTCGCACATGGGGTCCAGCCACTCCCCCCACCGGGAAACCAGATTGCACCCCCGGGCCACCACACCGTCAATCCCGTCAAGAATCGCAGCGAATGTAAAAATAAAAATGGCCAACGCTTGGTAGGGCGAATAAAAATAGAGAAAGAATCCGAGGAACGCAAAACCTGTGCGCCAATAACAGATGGCGTTGGGATGCATCAGCCATAGATGGGATTCAACAAACTGCTTGACGGATTCCTTTTTCTTAATTGCGTGGGAAAACCAGAAATAAAACAGAGTACCCAAGGCACCTGATGCCATAATTACCAGAATTCGTTCCATGATTCGGCCTTAATGTCAGTTAAAAATTGCGTATGAGATATCATTTGGGTGCAATTTATCATCTTCATCCTATCCTGGAAATAAAAAATGCGGTTTATTTTCGATTAAATCGAGCCATACGGCAACTTGACAACCGCATCTGCCACAAAATACCTATCGCCTCAGGACTTACTATCACTTTCGCCCCTAATTTTTACCTTTGGCTTTTACGAAATATTAGTGGTATCTTAAATGGCTGTTAAATGTTCTCTTAATCGGGCAAGACAAAGGAGCGGGCAGTGTCGAAAATAAGAAAAGGCAGACAAAAATACTATAATATATTCTCGCATTTTTATGATCTGTTCATTAAAATGCACTCCCATAATGATGGCGATGAGACGCGTAAATTTCTTGTGAATTCGAGCAAGCTGGACGGGAAAAATCATCCCAGGGTACTGGATATATGTTGCGGGACCGGATCCGTAACCCTTGCGTTCCCCCAAAAATACCCTGAAGTTCAATCCTTCGGCTACGATTTTGCTTTAGGGATGCTCAATAAGGCCAAAGAAAAGGATCATTCCGGTCGGGCCAGTTTTATCAACGGAGATGCGGCCAGGCTGTCATTTGCCGACGACTGCTTTGATGTTGTCTGCTGCTCCCATGCCTTATATGAGTTGAAAAATGAGGTCCGTACAGCGGCGCTGTTAGAAATGAAGCGGGTGGTAAAACCCGATGGCTTGGTCCTGATTATGGAGCACGAAGTGCCTCGCAAGCGACTTATTAAAATTTTGTTTTACATACGGATGCTCTCCATGGGGCTCAAAGATGCCCAGGAGTTTGTGAAACAGGGGGCATTGCCGTTCAAAAAAATTTTTCCCCATGTCACCCTGTCACATTCCCAATCGGGAAAAAGCAAATTATTCATTTGCGGCAAATCGTGAGGCGTAACATCCGGACCAATGTTGCTGCGGGCTGAGGCGGGCGTATAAAACAAGTCCGGTCAGCCCATGGCCGTTTATATAGACCGCCCCGCCTCTTCGGCCTCGGCAACACAAAACATTAAATGCCTGGGGGTTTTGGCATCCCCGATCATGTGAAACTTTGCCCTGCTCTGTTTTTCCAGGTGCTTTGCATCCCTGACGGGCTGGTGCTTTTCAGAAATCACCACCGTATCAAATCCCTCAAGGGTTACGGACTCGCCCTTGGATGTAAAAATCACGCCGTCGTCGGTAAAAGACTGAACCGCCACCATTTTATATAAACGGACGCCGCAGGCCGTGAGGCGTTCCCGCAGATAATACCGATCATTGGAAGACATCTCCTCGGCAAAACTTTTTTTGCGGTTCAGCACCACCACTTCTTTTCCCATGTCGCCCAGTTTATGGGCCGTGATCAGCCCGGTGAAACCGCCGCCGAGCACAATCACCCGGTCCCCGGCAGCCTGGGCATCGGTGAATACATCCACACTGGTGATCAGTTTCATTTTGCTTTTAAACAACCCTTTGATCACAGGCATGTCCGGCATGGAGCCCGTGGCCAGAATCACGTGATCCGGGTCAAAGGCGGACAAAACGTCTGCGGACAAAGGAGTATTGTAATTCACGGCCACACCGAGACGTTCAAGCTCATGCCTGAAAAAACGCAAAATATCGCCCAGCTCGCCCCTGCCTGGTGCCGTGGCGGCCAGGGCCAGAAGCCCGCCCTGCCCCGAACCTTTTTCCACTATTTTGACCTGATGCCCCCTTTGGGCAAACATCCTGGCCGCAGCAAGTCCGGAAGGCCCGGCCCCGGCCACAAGAATTTTTTGGACCTTTTCCGGTGCCGTTTCCTGGGCCCGTTTAAACTCCCGGCCCACATCGGGATTGACCACACACGACCCGGGTTCTTTGGCCAGAACGGCATGGATGCACCCCAGGCAGCAGCCCACACAGGGCCGGATAAGGGCCGCATTTCCGGATTTGGCCTTATTTGGATATTCAGGATCGGCAATGATCGACCGACCCAGTGCCACCATATCCGCCTTGCCGTCCCTGATGACGGCATTGGCCATTTCAGGATCTTTGATCCGCCCGACAGTGATCACGGGCACATTGACCACCTGCTTGACCGCCTCGGCCATATGAATAAAACAACCCTGGGGGGTATACATGGAAGGGATGGTCAGCTCCGTGGAGCCGTAAACACCGCCAGACACATGGATATACGCCGCCCCGGCCTGCTCCAGGAGCGGGGCGATGCGCAGGGTATCTTTAAGTTCCCACCCATTTTCAATATAGTCGTTTCCGTTGATCCGGATGCCCACGGGATAGTCCTCACCGGCAGCATGCTTTACCGCGTCAATGACCTCAAACAAAAAACGGGTGCGGTTTTCAAAACTGCCCCCGTATTCGTCGGTGCGGATATTGGCGTTGGGTGCCAGAAACTGATTGATCAAATAGCCGTGAGCCCCGTGCAGTTCAATGAAATCAAACCCGGCCTCCCGGCATCTCCGGGCCGCCTGTCCAAAACAATCCGCAAGATTTTTGATTTCTTCTATTTCCAGGGCGCGGACCTCGCCCTTCACCACGGCAGGAGCAGGGATCGCCGACGGCGCAACTTTTTCCGGCAGATAGGACTGGCGGCCGCCGTGCAGCAGCTGGACCCCGAAACAGACATCATATTCCTTTATCCGCTTAACCATACGTTTAAGCGCCGGGATACATGAATCCTCATACATCTGGGGAAGATCAGGCAGTTCCTGACCGCTGGGGTGAACCCCGCCGCCGCCCACAAGCATCATGCCGACACCGCCTCTGGCCCGGGCCGCAAAGTATTCGGTAAGCTGATCTGTAACGTGGCAATTCTCATCCACACCGAAATTAATGCTCATGGCCGACATAAGCAGCCGATTCTTCACTTCCATGTGCTGGATACGGATGGGACTGAAAAGATCTGACAACATAAGCACCTCCTGTCATTGGGACGGTTAAGATATGGGCTTTATTTAATGTCAGACATTCCGAATCAAAACAAGGGGATTTATTAAGTTAAGATACCAATTCGGTTAATTGGACAATTTTATTTTTACAATTTTACCTTGTTCATTTACATAGGCAACCCCTTGACCAAGGGGTTTTCCGGAAGCGGTATCAACGATAACAATCTTTTTTTCAGCCAATACGTTCGTTGATAATTGGGTTTTGGACGCCACCTGTTCTGATACATCTTTGGCTCCGGAATCGTTTTTTTGATTTGATGCCCCAATACCATCTTTATTATTCCCTGCCTCGTCGGCAATCTGGTACCGCATCTTATTTCTGTCGGCAATGAGCTTGCCGACGCCGGAATAATTGTCATCCTCGCTTTTACAGGACGGCAATACAGCAATAACAAAAACCAGAAAAGAGATCAGAAAAAAACGCATTGGGCTATCCTACATTTGGGCCTCACCGAGACCCTGATTGAAACTTATTCGGCTTCTTCCACGGTAAAACGGCGGTTCAGCCTCATGGTTGAAAACAAACCGAAAATGTCCTGTGCAACATTGACGACCTTTAACTGACGATTGGCCTGGCTCAAGGTATTATAAACGGCAATAATCACACCGATGCCAACCGAATCCACCATATTCACGCCATCAAGATCAATAATCAAGGTACCCTGGGAGGAATCGACGGCGGAAAGCAGCTCCGCTTTAAAGGCCTCAGCCATGGACGCAACCACATCTTCACCGGGCTTAATAACAGTCTGATCCCCAGTAGTGACGATTTCACTCATTTCTCTCTCCTTTTATAATGGCGGGTTGAATTAATTTTATATATTAACTTAAAACCTATTTTTGTTCAAATCCAAAAATAATCTTCGGATTTACAGCCGGTAAAAAATATTCGAATTCATTTTCTCCTTGAATTTAAATTAAAAACCACGTATACAGTAAAACTTCCCGGCTGATCAAGCCGGGCGGATAATTCTGATCGGTCGCCTCGTAACAGAAGGCCATGAACCTCGTCAGGTCCGGAAGGAAGCAGCGATAAGTGATCCCTTCAGTGTCGTGGATCGATCCCGGTCACGCAATTATCCGCTCGATTTGGTCAGTCGGGTTTTCTTTTTTTTACCTCACCTTTTATATCTTGACATGCTTTCAAACAGACTTATTTTTCAGCCATAATTTATCATTTGATTAACTTTTAAACTCTTAGATATAAGGGATTTTGGAGCAAACACATTGGTACTCAAAGAGAATAAAAAAAAAGCTGACGGGAACGAGGAAAAACCCGACACCCCGAATACTCCAGAGACAGACGAGCAAAAAAATTCCGATGAAGGAAATACCCCGGAAGATCAGGACGATACACCAGGGCTTGAAGATCAGTTAAATGCACAAAAAGAAAAAGTGCTCAGATTATCTGCTGAATTTGAAAATTTCAAAAAGCGTAAGCAAAGAGAAATTGATGAGTTCAAGAAATTTGCCAACGAAACGATTTTCAGGCAGCTCCTCTCTGTGGTGGATAACCTTGAGCGGGCCATTGACTCAGCCACTGACGCAGTGGAGGCAGCCGGTCTGCTTGAAGGGGTAAAGCTAACACACAAAGAGCTGCTCAGACTGTTTGAATCCTTCAACGTAACACCGGTTGAGGCTGAAAGTCAGCCCTTTGACCCCAATTTTCATCAGGCCGTCACCCATGCACAGAATAATGACGTGCCGGACAACACAGTCACAAATGTCCTGCAAAAAGGATACATGCTTCATGACAGACTGCTCAGGCCGGCCATGGTGGTTGTCTCAAAAAAAGTTGAAAATCAGACTCAAGAAACTACTCAGGAAGATTAAAGATATTTAGAAAGGAATTGTTATGGGTAAAATTATAGGAATCGACCTCGGCACAACCAACTCATGTGTCGCGGTCATGGAAACTGGTGGAGAGGCAAAAATCATCACCAATGCCGAAGGCGGCAGAACAACACCGTCCATTGTGGCGGTCACCGAAGCAGGGGAGCGTATTGTCGGCCAGGCGGCTAAGCGCCAGGCGGTAACAAACCCTGAAAATACAATTTTCGGTGTAAAACGCCTCATCGGCAGAAAATTCAGCTCAAAGGAAGTCCAGGACGACATCCCCATTTTACCGTATATTATAGAAGCCGCCGCTAACGGCGACACACGGATCAACATCAGGGGCAAGCAATACAGTCCGGCCGAGGTTTCCTCTTTTATTCTCAGCAATATCAAGAAAACTGCCGAGGATTACCTTGGAGAGCCCGTAACCGAAGCCGTTATTACGGTTCCGGCCTACTTTAACGACAGCCAGCGCCAGGCCACCAAAGATGCCGGTAAAATTGCAGGCCTTGAAGTCAAACGTATCATCAACGAACCCACAGCCGCATCCCTGGCCTATGGCCTGGACAAAAAAGGTGAAGAAAAAATTGCCGTATTCGACCTTGGCGGCGGTACATTTGACGTATCTGTCCTTGAAATCGGTGACGGGGTTTTTGAAGTAAAATCCACCGCCGGCGACACACACCTGGGCGGTGAAGACTTCGACCTGCGTGTTATTAATCACCTGGCAAGTGAGTTTAAAAAAGATCAGGGCATTGACCTGCGGACCGACAAAATGGCGTTACAGCGCCTCAAAGAAGCGGCTGAAAAGGCAAAAATGGAGCTGTCCACCTCTACGGAGACCACCATTAACCTGCCTTTTATTACAGCGGACGCATCCGGCCCCAAACATCTGGACATGAAACTGACCAGAGCGAAACTTGAGTCTCTGGTGGCCGATCTTCTGGACAAACTGGAAATTCCCTGTACAACAGCACTCAAAGAAGCACACTTAAAACCCGGCGATGTGGACGAGGTGGTTCTGGTCGGCGGTATGACCCGTATGCCTGCGGTCCAGGAACGTGTTGAAAAAATCTTCGGCAAAAAACCCCACAAGGGTGTTAACCCCGATGAGGTCGTTGCCATGGGTGCCGCCGTCCAGGCAGGCGTACTCCAGGGCGACGTCAACGACGTGCTCCTGCTGGATGTCACACCGCTCTCCCTGGGTATTGAGACCCTTGGCGGCGTCATGACCCGCCTGATCGAAAAGAACACCACCATTCCGACCAAAAAGAGCCAGGTGTTCTCCACGGCCGCCGACAACCAGCCTGCCGTATCCATTCATGTACTCCAGGGTGAACGCCAGATGTCCGCAGACAATAAGACCCTGGGGCAGTTTGATCTGGCCGACATTCCCCCGGCACCCAGAGGTGTTCCCCAGATTGAGGTAACCTTTGACATTGATGCCAACGGTATTGTTCACGTATCAGCAAAGGACAAGGCCACAGGCAAGGAACAGTCCATCCAGATTACGGCTGCGTCCGGCTTAAGCGAAGATGAAATTGACCGTATGGTCAAAGACGCTGAGATGCATGCCGAAGAAGACAAGAAAAAACGTGACCTGGTGGATACCAAAAACCAGGCAGAGGCCCTGGTGGACCAGACCGCAAAAACCCTGAAAGAACATGGGGACAAAGTGGATGCGGCCACCAAAAAATCCATCGAGGATGCAGCCGAGGCCCTGAAGCAGGCCAAAGACTCCGACAACCTTGAGGATATTAAGGCCAAAATCGAAACACTGTCCCAGGCCTCACACAAACTGGCCGAAGTGATGTACCAGCAGGCCCAGGCTGACAGCCAGGCCGACGGTGCTGATGCCGGTGCCGGTTCTGCCAATGACGATGATGACGTCGTTGATGCGGATTTTGAAGAGGTCAAAAAAGACAAATAGTAACAGACCATTGCACTATTCCGCCCTGAATTATGATGTCCTGATTCAGGGCGGGAATTTGATGTTGAATATAATCCTGCCGTGCTCTATAGTGTCCCGGCAGGATTTTTTATTTGGTGTTTGGGGTAAAAGTCACCCACCTGCGGCGTTGCATAACTATTTTAAAATCCTCACAACCATTAGGTTGCTCCGGTTTTAAAATAGTTATGCGCCTTGCATCTGGGCAACTTTTCGCCCAAACACAAACGACTGCTAAAGCACCACTTAGGAAGAGTAGTTAAACTTTAAAAGAATTATTTAAACTGACTTATACATGATCATTACTGACATCCTCGGGCAGAACAACACACTTTACCCGGAAAAAGCAGCGTTAATCGAACGAACCCCGGCCACTGGCCGGCGCGAAGAGATCACTTGGTCCGATTTTTACAGACAAAGCGTTCAGACTGCCAATGCCCTTCAGGCACAGGGTATTAAAAAAGGCGATACCGTGGTTCAACTCATGACCAACAGCCTGGCGTGGCTGCCTATCTATTTCGGCGTTTTATACACCGGGGCCTGGATTGCACCCTTGAATTTCAGATTTGAGTCAGACAAAATCCGTTTGTGTACCGTCACGGCAGAAGCCAAGGTGTTTGTTTTCGGCCCTGAATTTATAGAACGCATAGAGGAAGTCAGACAGGAATTATCCCGGTTTGTAAAATTGTGGATATATACAGGACCAAAAGAGGCTTGCCCGGCCTGGGCCTGCGCTTTTGACCAATTCATCTGTGAAGCAAACGGAATCACACCGCCGGATGTCGACCTCACCCCGGAGGACGATGCGGCCTTATACTTCACCTCCGGCACCACAGGCACCCCCAAGGCGGTGCTGCATACCCACAAAGCGTTAATGCATGCATGCGAGGTGGAACACAACCACCACGGACAGACCCACGATGACGTATTCCTGTGCATCCCCCCCCTGTATCATACGGGTGCTAAAATGCACTGGATGGGTTCTTTTCTGGTGGGGGGCAAATGTGTCCTGCTCAACGGGGTCAAGTCTGAATGGATCATTGAGGCCGTCTCCGAAGAAAAATGCACCATTGTGTGGCTGCTGGTGCCCTGGGCCCATGACATCCTCATTGCCATTGAAGACGGCCGGATCAAGCCCGCCGACTACAATCTTTCCCAGTGGCGTCTCTTGCACATCGGCGCCCAACCTGTCCCCCCAAGTCTGATCCGAAACTGGCGCAAACATTTCCCGTGCCAGGATTACGACACCAATTACGGCCTGACCGAATCTTCTGGCCCCGGGTGTGTCCATCTAGGGGTGGAAAACGCAGACAGAATCGGCCCCATCGGTATTCCCGGGTACGGCTGGCAGGCTCAGATCGTGGACAAACAGGGCAACGGTTTGCCCTTTGGTGAAACCGGAGAACTGATTGTCAAAGGCCCGGGGATGATGAAAGAATACTACAAAAATCCCGAGGCCACGGCCAAAACCATCAAAAACGGATGGTTGTACACCGGAGACATGGCCAGGTATGACAAGGACGGATTTATCTGGCTTGTGGACCGTAAAAAAGATGTGATCATCTACGGTGGTGAAAACATTTTTCCTGTGGAGATTGAAAATTTCTTTCTCAAGCATGAAAAAATACGAGACATTGCGGTGATTGGTGTGCCCGACGAACGTTTAGGGGAGATCCCTGCCGGCATTATAAGCCTCAAACCCAATACCATGATGTGCGAACAGGATATTCTTGATTTCCAGAGCAATCTTCCCAGGTACAAACAACTGAAAAAAATATTTTTCGGCGATGTGCCCAGAAATCCTACCGGAAAGATAGAGAAACCCAAGCTGCGAAGAATTTATGCCGAAGACAAACGCAAGGCCATGGAAATTCTGCTCAAATAACCGCCATTGCAAAATATTATAAATAAGAGGGAAATAAAATGACGTCGGTCAAACAACACTTTCATACATGGGTAATGATCCTGATTTCCATGCTGCTAACAACCTTGCCCTGCTACGCCGCCCAGTCCCTTGATAATAAAACCGCCCAAATTGTCTCGGGCATTGAAGCAAAGTACGCCAACAAAAGCTTCAGTGCAGATTTTGAACAGGCCTCGCACCTGACTGCTCTGGATGTCACTGAAACGGCCAAAGGAAGGGCCTGGTTCAGCCACCCGGGAAAGATGAAATGGGCATATGAAAGTTCAGACAACCATGAAATCATCACCAACGGAAAAGAACTGTGGATCTACCGCCCCGAAGAGAACCAGGTGATGACAGGCAATGCCGCGCCGTTCTTCCAATCCGGCTCCGGTGGCGCATTTCTGGCCGATATTCGCAAAATCAGAGAAGAGTTTACCGTTGAGCCAGGTGAAGCGGGTGACAATTTTTCACAACTGATACTGACGCCTAAAAAACAAACGCCTGAACTTGCAAAAATACGTATTACTGTGGATCTCCCGGGATATGAAATTCCCGTAGTGGAAACCGAAAATATTTACGGAGATACCACTAAATTTATATTCACCAATATCCAGTTCAGTGCATTAGACGAACAGATATTTGAATTTACCCCCCCACCAGGGACTGAAATTATAGAAATAGAGCAATGACGACTACAAATTCCACACTCCACCAGAAGATCCGGGATCTGGCCAAGAACAAAAAGGCTATCATCCTGGCCCACAATTACCAATCCGCCCCGATCCAGGATGTCGCGGACCTGTGCGGTGATTCCCTTGAAATGAGCATCAAGGCGGCTGCCACGGATGCGGACATTATTGTCTGCTGCGGGGTGCGTTTTATGGCTGAAACGGCAGCCATTCTGTGTCCGGACAAAATCGTGCTTATGCCCAATCCAGAGGCCGGGTGCCCCATGGCAGACATGGTGACCCCCGAGGCCCTTGTCAAACGCAAAGAGGAGCTTGGCGGGATCCCCGTTATTACCTACGTCAACTCATCCGCCGCCGTAAAGGCGGTCTCTGATATCTGCTGCACCTCGGCCAACGTGGTCAAAGTGGTCAATTCATTGGAGGCCGATGAAGTACTCATGACCCCGGACCGTAACCTGGCCCGGTATGCGGCGGCTCATACCGATAAAAAGGTTCATTTCTGGGACGGTTACTGTCCCTTTCACAACGATTTAAGTGCTGAAGCGGTCAAAGCGGCAAAAGCAGCCCACCCCGACGCCTTGTTTGTCGCCCACCCGGAGTGCACCACGGAGGTACTTGAACTTGCCGACAGCATTCAGTCCACGTCGGGAATGATCCGGTTTGTCGGGGAAAGTTCGGCCGACCAGTTCATTATAGGGACGGAAACAGGCCTGCTACACCCCATCTCAAAGGCATACCCGGAAAAAACCTTTTTCCCGGCATCGGAGCAACTGCGCTGTGCAGACATGAAAAAAACGCAATTGCAGGATATCCTGGACTGCCTTGAAACCATGTCTGGCAGAGTAACAGTTGAAGAAGAGATCCGTATCAAGGCCCTTGATGCCGTTAAAAAAATGATTAATACCAAATAGATCTTCAGCCAAACCAGAAAATAGATTCCCATGAGTCCCAAGATGCATATTCCATTTCAATATGCATCTTGGCCGGGGTGTTGCGCATGACATCAAGATCAGAGGGATGATCCAGCACAACCCGTTTACGTGGCTGATTCTCATGTGAAATCCTTTCTTAAAGATACGTGTTGTTTCAGGGTGCCGACCGTCGATCCCGGTCGGCATGCAGGAGTAGTTCTTTGAGTGCCTTGGTCGATTTGGCCCTGAGCCATTTATGATCAAATCTTGGGTCCATGACAATCTTGGCGATGGCGGACAGGGCTTCAAGGTGGAACCGTCGTTCATCCCTTGTGCCCACCAGCACAAAGGCGGCATGAACCCTGGGGGCCTGGTGCGCGAAAATGATGCCCTTGTTGTTTCGGACAATCATCATGCCAAACTGGTTTTCCCCTTCAATGATAATGTGGGGAATGGCAAGTCCCGGGGCCAGCACCGTGGTCATTTCATTTTCCCTTTGGCGGAGCATTTCAAACAGGGTGGATGCGGACGCGTTGACCTGTTTGCTCATCTGCTTTGCCGCCAGTTCAAAAAAGGCGTTTTTGTCCATTTCCTGTTTGAGATCCGCCACCACCGCCTTTTCCACCAGAAGATCAAATCGGTCTTTTTGGCCGTTTTCGATGAGATGCGCATTTATGCCGTTCTGTTTTAATTGTTCGGGTACGGCCTTTTCCATTAAATTTAGAGCAGCCTGGTCTTCATGCCGGCCGAAACGCAGGGTGATTTCCCGTAACGCCGCCGTGGTACCCATGACCGTAACCCTGTCGCCGGTCTCCAGTCGGGTAAATCCGTGGGGGACCAAGAGTGTGCCCCTGCGCCGGACCGCCATGATCACCGAGTCAAAGGGCAGGCGAAGGTCTCTTAGGGAGAGGCCTGCTATGTCCGGATTGCGGACGGTCACGTCTGCCACATCCCGGCCCCGGTGAAATCCCATGAGCAGGGATGCGGCGCCAGGTGCCCGGACAAAGTGGTCCAGCAATCCGATAATGGCGGTGGAGGGATCCACGACCAATACGTTGAGATCCTCAAATGCGTTAAGGTTGCTGCGGTCATTGAGGCGGGCAACCAGGGTCTGGGTGGCAAAATGCTCAAAGGCGGTTTCGCAGATCTCCAGATTTTCCCTGTCGCTGAGCAGGGTCACAATGGCTGTTGCGGTTCGGCACTGGATTTTTTCAAGGGATGTGCAATTAAACCCGTCCACAACCTGGATGGGTATCTGGGGACTGTTTTCCTGGCAGGCGAAGGTCGAGTTTCCTTTGGGCTGGGCCAGTTTCACCCGCCATCCGTGGGACAATAAGGTATGGGCCAGTGCCGTGGACTGGCTGTCGATTCCGAAGATCACTGCGTTTCGTGGGGCGGTGACGGCAGTGGGCGTGGCCGGGATGTGGTCCTCTTTCATCCGCTTGATGGCCAGTTTGAACAGCGGGGGACCGACGATCTGGTTGAGGACGATGATAGAGATAATAATCGTAGAAAAGGATGGACCCCACTGGGGAAATTCTATGCCCACTTCCTTGGCAAGCCCAAGCCCCACCCCGGCTTGGGTGATAAAGGCCATCCAGTAGGTCCGACGGCTTTGGGCAGAGGTCCCGGCCAGGCATCCCCCGAAAAATGATCCCGTAAAGATTGCAAACATGCGAACCCCGAACAAAATAAGGGCAATGGGCCAGGTTGCGGCCAGGATATCAAGGCGGATGGAGGCCCCGGTCAGGGTGAAAAAAGCGATGTAAATCCCTGGACCGGCCCGGTTGAGAAGGTCAAGAAACTCTTTTCTGTACCGCCTTGAGTTGGCGGTCAAGAAGCCTGCCACCATGCAGACCAAAAGGGGTTCAATGAGAATCTCAACCGTCATTTTCTGGTGGATGAAGGTGCGAAGCGCTAGGGAACCGATAAAAACCAGATAGCCGGTCAAAAGGACCAGAACCGATTTTAAAACAAAGGGGATACGAAGTCTGAGAATCAAAAATAAAATTGCGGTCACCGGAAAGCCAAGCAGCATGGATAACGCAATCTCCAGGATCAGAAAAAGGATAAATCCGGCATTTGCGGTCAATCCGGTAAGCAGGGCGTCGGCTACGGTGGTGGCTGCGGCGAACAGCACAATGACCACCACGTCCATGATCACCGTCACCCCCATGACCGTTTTTGTAAACCGCCCCTTGGCCCTGAGTTCATTGATAATGGCAATGGCCGAAGAGGGGCTTCTTGCCACAAGGATGGCTCCGGCAAGAATGGCCACGGCAACTTTGCCGGACACCGGCATGGCGGCCATGAAGGGGATATGGTTTGCCACGGCAAACACGGCCAGGGAGGCCATGGTAAAGGTTGAGATTACAAGTCCTGAGGTGATCCAGCCAATGTCCGCCAGTCGTGATTTAAGCTCTTTGAGATAGAGTTCGCCGCCTGCGGCAAAGGCGATCAGTCCCAGGGAGACCTGATCCACAAAGGTCAGGGTTGAAACGGCCGGGGTGGTAATCAGGTTCAGTACATGGGGACCGGCAACGATGCCGGTGAATAAAAAACCGCTGATCAGGGGAAAACCGGCCTGTTTGAATGTGCCGCCGATCTGCCTGGCAGCCAGGGCAATGATGCAAAATCCTGCGGCAAATACGAGAGAATCCATATGCTGATCCGTTTGAGGTTTTTCTTTACTTTAGCATGGAACTTCTGATTGGGACATCTATTTCGTATCGGTCATTTAAGGCGTTTGCGTTTGGCTATGCGCACACGGTAAAGACGTTCGGTGAAACCGCCTTGGGTTTCAAAATCCTTGGCCAGTCTTTCGACCTGGCGGTCGAGGAGTGAGCAGGCTACGGTAAGTAAGACCAGGACGGCGTTGGCTGAGAGTTCGGGGTAGATTTGGGTGGACTTGGTGGACATTGTACTTTGTCCACCAAGTCCACTTCGTCCACCCTGTCCATAAAAACGGCTCATATCTTTCACCCAAAAAGCCACATCATCGGCGGTTCGACACCGCCGATCAATCAGCGCCTGTCGGAGCGAATTTTTGGTATCCCACTGTGCCATCCCACGCTGCCGAAGGAAATCTTCATAATCAAGTTTCAATTCTTCCAAACTTGCCCGGGCAACCTGGGTCAGTTTCAGTTCCATCTTTTTCGATGTCGCCGATGCCAGGGAGCCCTCGGCAATATTCTGAACACCGGATCTTGCCGCCTGCACCATCTGGTCCTTTGTCCGGCTGAATTTGTCGACATAACGGTCGCAGAAACGAACCGTGACGTCGTAACATAACTGCGCCACTTGAAAGCTTTTTAATTGGCGATATCCGCCATGTTTTGGGATCAGGTCAGACAAAGGTTTTGTTCTCCTGATTGGATCGGGAGTCGTTTGATCAACAGATTAATATTATACCGGACGTTTTCATTTTATGGCAAGTCCTGTATAAGGGGCGCTGAATAAACCAGGAGAGAACACCATGACCGAGCATGTGCTTGATAGTCTATTGACAAATTACACGGATCTGATCACCCGGGTGGATGGACACATCCAGCGGCTTGCCCGGGTTCATGAAGCGCACCTTGCCTGCAAAAAAGGGTGTGATGAATGCTGCAGGCACCTCTCTTTGTTTCCGGTGGAGGCCTTTGCCTTGTCACGGGCCTTTTGTCTGCTGGATGATGCCTGTCGTGAAAGGGTGCTTGACCAGGCCCGGCAGACCGATCGTGCCTGCCCCCTGCTGGTGGATCATGTCTGTGTGGTGTATGAGGCCCGGCCGATTATCTGCCGTACCCATGGATATCCTTTATATATGGAAAAAGACGGCAAGGCCGTGGTGGATTTCTGTCCTAAAAATTTTAAGGGCATAAAAAAACTGGATCGCTCCGATATGCTGGATCTTGACCGGATGAACACCCTTTTAACGGCAGTCAACAGCCATTTTATCAGCAACTTTGAAGACGGACTGCCGGATCGGATACCCGTGGACCAGGCCCTGGAACTATACCTGGCGCTTTAGCCGTTCGGTATCTCAACAAGTTTGCTGGCCGGCACCAGTTGCACTTTTCCTTTGAGTTTTGGCAGTTCGCGTTTGAGCGCATCCAGGGTGGCCTGGTGGGGATGGCCGATACCGATGGCGCTGCCGTGCTCTTTGGCCATCTTGACCAGTTTTTTCATCTGTCCTGAAATATATTCGACATCCTGGAAATTATCCAAAAATACGTCCCGGTGGGAGAATTTTATCTGAAACATGCGGGCGGACTGCTCGCCTTTGGAGTCAACCGATGTTCTGGAATCAATGAAAAACAAATCGCTTTTTTTGAGCACCGTGAAAATCTGGTTCATTTTATCTGAATCCGCCGTCAGTCTGGACCCCATGTGGTTGTTTACCCCCACTGTGCCTGGAACCGCCTGGATATCCTTGCGAAGCTGGTTTAAGAGCGCATCCGGCGACATGGAAGAGAGCAGCGCCCCCGGGCCTGGGTTGACCTTGGGGTACTGGGTCGGTTCCATGGGAAGATGGAGCATCAATTCAGCCCCTGTTTCGGATAATCTGTGTGCAAGCTGCGTTCCGGAAGGAGAGAAGGGAAGAATTGAAAAGGTGATGTTCTTATCCACTTTGACCAGCCCCATGGCCAGTGTTTTGCTGTATCCGATGTCGTCAATGATAATGGCAATCCTGGGCACAGCATTCTTTTTGTTCGGCGGCACAGCCTTTTTCGGGAGGGACGGGGTGACGTCATCATATACTTCATAGACAATGGCCGAGCCCTCTTTGGGTAGAGATGTCTTTTCTAAACTGCTTCTTCCGGATGCATGGTCTTTTTCCTTAAGGCCTTTGGCTTTGGAGATGAGTTTAGGCTCGGCGGTTTCCGTGGGTTTTGCCCCAGGTTCCGATGGCTCTTGCCGGGGTGTTTCTGCCACCTGATCCTGATCCTGGTGCTGGTGCTGTGCTCCTGGCGGAGTGCCTTTGTCTGCCTGGGTTTGAGGCGCCACCGGCCGACGGGTCTGCACAAAAATATCAACCAGCATCGCTGCGACCAGGCAGACCGAGACAAGAATCGCAAGACCCAGCACAGTTTTTTTTACCTCAAGTAAAAAATCGGCGCCTTTTCTCTTTGCAGGTTTCTTTGTTCCGGTCTTTCTGGGTGTGGCTGGCTTTTTCTTTGTTTGCGTGCTTTTTTTGGGGGCGGCTTTGGTTGTCTTTTTTGGGGCCGGGGTCTTTTCCCCCTGAGTTTTTTTTGTGCCGCCCGTGGATTTAGTTTGTGTCATTTATTTTACTGAACACACCATAACTGATGAGAATATCAAGGGCGCGTTTTACCTGGACATCTTGATTGAGTTTTTTGATTTCAGTATCTTTGGGGGATTTTTTCTTGTTTTTAGTCTCCTGCTCTTCGGGCTTGAGACTGTTTTTCAAGTCCTTTTCCTTGAGCATCAAGTCAAAGTTTGAATCCTCTTTGGGCGCTTCGTCCAATGTTCCCGGTTCCACCAGGATGTCCGGCTGGATGCCCTTGGCCTGGATGGAATGTCCGCTGGGGGTGTAGTACCGGGCAATGGTATACTTAAGCCCGAAACCGTCCTTGAGCGGCCGCACGGTCTGAACCGATCCCTTGCCAAAGGAGGTGGTGCCTAAAATCAGGGAGCGGGAGTTGTCTTTAAGGGCGCCTGCCACAATTTCAGAGGCTGAGGCAGAGCCGCCGTTGATCAGCGTGACAATGGGGTAGTTGCGTTCCGGAAAATTTGCATGGGCCGTGAAAGTCTGGTTATTTTTTTCAATGCGGCCTTTGATGGAAACGATGGTTCCATGGTCGATAAACAAGTCTGAAATTCGAATGGCCTGGTCCAGCAAACCGCCCGGATTGTCCCGAAGGTCGATGATCAAACCTTTCAGACCGTCTCCCTGTTTTTCCAGGGCTGACAGCTGATCGGTCACATCATCAAGGGTGTTCATCCTGAAATTGGTGATGCGCAAATACCCGAAGCCCGGGGCTATCATGGCCGAACGTACGCTGGTCATGGGGATCATGTCCCGCTTGACCGTAAAAACCAACGGCGCTGATGCCTTTTCCCGAATGATGGTGATTTTAACTTCTTCATATCGCGGTCCGCGCATTTTGTTTACCGCTTCCCACATGGCCATGTCCTTGGTGGAGGCGTCGTCAATTTTAATGATGATGTCACCGGCGGTGATGCCGGCCGCATAGGCCGGGGTGCCTTCAATGGGGGAGACGACCGTAAGGATACCGTCTTTCATGGTAATGACAATGCCGATACCCGAAAATTCTCCTTTGGTGTCATCCTGAAGTTCCCCGAAGGCATCCGGCGGCATGAAGCTGGAATGGGGGTCAAGATTGCCCACCATGCCCTTGATGGCATTGTGTACCAGCTCTTCGGGCTTGACCTCGTCCACATAGTTATTTTCAAGCTCTTCCAGGACGTCGGCAAACAGCTTTAAAGACTGATATGTTTTTTCTTCAGCCGCATGCACTGAACCTGCAGCCAGCATCAGCATCACAGCAGCAGTCATCCAGAGCCGCATCAATCCGGCCCAATTTGTTTTTCTCATTTGTCATGCTCCTTTTTTCAGCCATTTGAGGGGATCGACGGGTTTGCCGTGGTGACGGACCTCAAAGTGAAGGCACGGTCCTTTGATGGAGCCGGTATCTCCTGCCGTGCCGATGATTTCTCCTGTGTCTACTCGGTCGCCCTTTTTTTTGTACAGCTCTTCGATATGGGCGTAAAGGGTGTAATAGTTATTTCCATGGTTGATGATCATCAAGTTGCCGTAGCCCTTGAGCCACTGGGCAAACATGACCTCTCCGCTGAAAACGTTTTTTACGGGCGCACCCCGTTCCGCCTTTATATCAATTCCGCTTTGAAATGTGAAGGCGTTGTAATCGCCTTTGCGTTCGGTACCGAAATTTGAAATAATTTCACCCGTTACCGGATAGGGCAGTTGACCTTTCTGGCGGGCAAAGGATGTTTTTACCTGGGCGTAGGCGGCCTGGGGCGCGATGGCGGATATGGTCTGGTTCAGGGCCCGGGACGATACTTCAAGGGACTCCTTTGCCGCCAGGGCCAGCCCTTTTCTGCGCCTGATATCTTTAAGGATTTCTTCTTTTTTCAGGGCCTCTTTTTTGCGTACGTTTATCTCATAGGCCAATTGTTCCTGCAGGTCCGATTTGAGCTTGTGCTGACTGTTCAGGCCCTGTTCAAGGGCATTGAGCTCCTGCATGTTCCGGGCCTGCTGGTCCAGGAGTGAAAAATCGGATTTCACAACTTTTTTAAGCGCATTCTGGGTGATGACAAAATCAAACAGCGACGACGGGGGGGCTGCCATTTCAAGGCGGCCCATCATCTGCATGCGAAACAGGGCATTCAGACGCTTTCCGGCATAGTCCCGGACGGCTTGCATGGATGTGTTCAGTTGTTCAATGCGTCCCTGTGTCTTTTCAATCTCCTCGGAGATGACAACGGTATCACGCCTTAAATCCCGGGCTGTCAGCCGGGCTTGGTTCAGGACTTTATCAATTTCGTTCAGCCCGTCAAGTATCTGCATCTCCTGCCGGGAGAAATTTTGGACTTTACTGTCTTCTTCCCGGATCTGTCTTGCAATGACCGCTTGTCTGGATTCAGTCGTTTCGGACGGCTCCGGGGATGCCGAGGGTTGTTCCGGGGACGCTGAAATCTGTTTTAGAAGAATATAGCGGCTGCGGTTTCTGATATACCCCTTGATGCCTCTGTATTCTATGGTGAGCCACCCGCCCACACCGCCCTGCATCTCCAGAACATCAACCCGTTCGCCTTTATTGAGCACCACCACCACCGAGGCATCGTTGTCAGGGGCCGAGCGGACATTGAGCTTGCCGGCATTGATTTTGCCTTTGTACAGAACCTGCGCATAGCCCAGGTCTGCCTGGATCAATAGAACGGCAAACGCCGTCATGCAGGCAAAAAAGAGCGGCTTTATTCTAAAATCTGCTTCAAAGAAATGAAACATCCGAACCAACCTAAAAAGGTGCTGGAAAATAAAATGATTGCCATGGCCGGCCAGGAGAGAAAATGAATATCCAGATAAACATAGGCACCCAGGCTTTGGGAAATGCCCGAAGAGAGCGTCAGGTAGCCGGATAAAAGTATAATGATACCCAAGACCCCGCCCATGAATCCCTGGAGGAGCCCTTCAATGTAAAACGGTGTTTTGATGAAGCCGTCGGTGGCGCCCACCAGGCGCATGATCTCTATTTCGGTCTGCCGTGCATAAAAGGCCAGACGCACGGTATTGGCTGTGATGAACAGGGCAATCATTAAAAACATGCCGCTCATGGTGTAGCCTGTCATTTTGAATAGATTGAACAGTTTAAAAAAGCGGCCCAGCCATCCCTGCCCGTACTCTACGCTGTCTACGATGTCCAGGGCTTCAATCCGTTCTGCGGCCTTTTGAATCTGCTCAAAATTTGAATGGGCGGTCATGGTGATCTCAATGGCGTCGGGAAGGGGATTCTCCTGGAGGGTTGAAAGAAAACGGGTTTTGGAACCCAGCTCTTTTTTAAGCCGTTCCAGGGCCTGGGCTTTGGGGATGAAAGTCATTTCTTCGATGCCGCCCAGGGAGGTCAGCTGCTCTTTTACATTGGGCAGCATGGCAGGAGCGAATGATTCGTTCAGATACACCATGGCCCGTCCCCCCTGATTCCAGGTGGAAAGAACCCGGCTTGCGTTTTCAAAAAAGAGCATGAAAACCGATACCAGGAGAATGGAAAGGGCGATGGTCATGATGGTGATGATATTTAAAAACCGGTTGGACCGGATATCGGTCAAAGCCTTAGCCGAAAATCGCATCATATCGCAATCGCATTTTGTTTTGAGTTCCTTAGCATAGGATGGTTGATATTCCTTTAAGTGTTCCGTCTTTCAGGGCTATATTTCGTCCTTTGCTGAAACGGTTCATCTGCTCAATGTTATGGCTGGCCATGAGAATGGTGGCGCCGTTCTGATGATATCCCAAAAGCAGATCAAGCACGAGCTGGGCGGATTCATTGTCCAGGCTGCCCGTGGGTTCATCGGCAAGGATGATGGAGGGTTCTCCCACCACCGCCCTGGCCACGGCCACCCGCTGCTGTTCTCCCCCCGACAGGGTGGGCGGCAGGTGATTGGCTTTTTTTTCCATGCCCGTGACCCTAAGTACGTGCATCACCTTTTTTTTTATGTAGGACGGTTTTTCTCCGGCAACCTTGAGCACCAGGGCGACATTATCAAACACCGTGCGGCTGGGAATCAGCTTGAAATCCTGGAACACCATGCCGAAACGGCGGCGCAGAAACGGCAGTTTTGTGGATGAAATCCGCGCCAGATTCATGCCGTCAATGAGAATTTGTCCTTCGGATACCCGTTCGGCCAGGTATAAAACTCTGAGCAGCGTGGATTTACCGGCCCCGGAAGGTCCGGAAATAAAAATGAATTCACCGGCCTCAATATCAAGGGAGATGTCATTTAGCGCCAGCTTGCCGCCATAGCGTTTGGTCACATTAAACAGCCTGATAATATTGGATTTGTCGCTGCTCGACCTCATGTATGATTTGCCTTGTGGTATTTTGGGAATAATTGACTGACCTTAAATTTACTGATATAAACCGCCTGTGTCAAGGAGTGCTGCAAACAGTTTTTCTTACACAAAGCCTTCACTGACCCCGTAAACCGGCTTCTTCCAAATCAGTGAAGGCTTTAAATTTTGACGGCCTGGTTACTTGGTGCAGATTAAAGGTTGCCGTGTTTGCCAGGCGAAGAAAAGGGAAAAAGCCCTTAGGATATAGATGAATGATTCTTTTTGACTCCCATTGCCATATTGACGATAAATGCTACGATAATGATCTGGCGCAGGTTCTGGACAGGGCGCGCCGGGAAGGGGTGCTGGCAACGATGGTGGTGGGTATTGACCGGACCACTTCCCGAAAGGCCATAGATATCGCATCCCGGTTTGATCATGTGTATACGTCTGTGGGAATTCATCCCCATGATGCGGTTCAGTGTTCCGCCCAGGTGCTCAATGAGCTTCGGCAGATGGTTCTGACCCATGACTGCATCAAGGCCTGGGGGGAAACAGGGCTCGACTTCAACCGCATGTTTTCACCCCGGGAAGACCAGGAAGCCTGTTTTTCAGCCCAGCTTTCCCTGGCCGGAAAACTGGATCTGCCGATGATCTTCCATGAACGCGATTCCAAAGGCCGGTTTTATGAAATTTTGAAATCCGACGGGCCCAAGTCCCGAAAAGGGGTGGTGCACTGTTTTTCCGGCACAAAAGAGGAGATGTTTAAATACCTTGATCTGGGGTATTATATCGGCATTACGGGAATTCTTACCATTCTTCAACGGGGAGAGTACCTGCGCAGTATTGTCTCTTTGGTGCCCCGGGATCGGCTGCTCATAGAGACCGATGCCCCCTATCTGACGCCTAAACCCCAGAAAAACAAACACCGGCGCAATGAACCTGCGTTTGTCCGGTCCGTGATGGAATGCCTTGCCCAGGTGCGCGGGGAAGATCCGGATCAGCTTGCCGCCGCCGTGTTTAAAAACACACTTGATTTATACGATATCCCGTCAGATCCGGCGTGGCCGGATAAATAGTTTGTGAAAGGTACCTATCGTTTGGGTGAAAAGTTACCCAGATGCAAGGCGCGGAAAAATTTGTAACCGGAGCAACCTCATGGTTGTGAGGATTGCAAATTTTTCCGCAACGCCGCAGGTGGGTTACTTCTCGCCCAAACGACTTATGCTTTTTCCATTAATTTTGTTACTGCTTTTTCTAAGCCGTCCAGGGAGAGTTCGTACATGGGAAAAATCTGGGCAATGGCCATGATGGTATGTGTGTAATGCCACATCTGTTGTGATACCGGATTGAGCCAGACGGCATTCTTAAATGTTTCCGTCAGGAATTTGAGCTGCTCAATGCTCGGGCGTCCGCTGCGGTCCATAATATGGATGGCCCCGTTGTGGGCCAGCAGTTCATAGGGCGCCATGCTGGCGTCTCCCACAACAATGAGGCGGGTTTCCGGGTCTATTCGGGCAAAATCCATGATGTTCTTGGGCTTTTTATACCGGGACGGGTCTTCCCAGACATAGTCGTAAATGGTGTTGTGAAAAAAGTATGTTTTCACCTCCTTGAACTGGGCCCGGGCATAGTTGAACAGGGTCTGAACCACCCGGATGTGGGTATCCATGGACCATCCGCCGTTATCAATGGCAAGGATGACCTTGAGCCGGTCCTTCATGGCCCGGTCAAAAAACAACTCTATTTCTCCGCCGTTGCGCAGGGTGGCCCGGATGGTCTCGTCCACATTAATCACATCCTTGGGGCCTGCCGGAATCATATTGCGCAGCCGTTTTAATGCCTCTCCGATTTTTGCCTGGGTCAGGGGTCCCCGGGTGGAGTAGTCCTTGTATCTGCGTTCATTGGCCACTTTCACCGCAGATTTGTTCCGGGAAACACCGCCCACGCGCATGCCGCCGGGGTGATACCCGGAATGGCCCACAGGTGAGATGCCGCCGGTACCGATCCATTTGCTGCCGCCGTCATGGCGGCCGTCCTGGTCCTGGAGCCGTTTTTTGAAATACTCTATGAGTTCGTCCGGCGTCAGCTTTTTTAATGCGTTTTCATCAATGTTCAGGGCGTCGGCCATCGTTTTTGGATTTTTCAGCCATTCTTCGAGCATGGCCTGGGCCATCTGGTCGATTTCAAATCCTTCGTCTTCGGGCAGGGGCACCCCGTCAAAGTGGTAGGCAAAGACCTGGTCGTATAGATCAAAGTACCGTTCACTTTTCACCAGAACCGCCCGGGCGCAGGTGTAAAAATCGTCAAGCGTGGTGATAAGCCCACGGTGCAGCGCCTTTTGCAGGGTCAGAAAAGATGTGGGGGAAACCGGTATGCCGACCTCTTTTAACGTATAGAAGAATTTGAGAAACATGGATAGGTCCTCAGATCCGCCTTGGCCTGCCGGTCATGTTTTGGGCCCGTTCATAGTCCGGGCTTTTTTTAAACATGACCCCTAGGAATGGCAGGCTGCCTTTGAGAAGATCCTGGGCCTTGAAGTCAGGATCTGCCTGCAGCGCCCGTATCCAGTTAATCAGTTCCCGGGTGGCGGGTTTTTTTTCTATGCCGTCAATGTTTCTGGCCGCATAGAATGCGTTGATGGCATTTTCCGCCAGCTTTGAATCAATGTCCGGGAAGTGAACCTGGATAATTTTGCGCATCATTTTGGGGTCTGGAAAGGCAATGTGGTGGAAATTGCACCGGCCGAGAAAGGGATCGGACAAGTCTTTTTTGGCGTTGGATGTGATGATGATCACCGGTCTGTGTCTGGCGGATACGGTTCTGTCGGTTTCAATGATATCAAACTGCATCTGGTCCAAAACATCAAGCATGTCATCCTGAAAATCGGTATCGGCCTTGTCAATTTCATCAATGAGAAGCACCGTTCGCTTGTCGGCGCAGAACGCCTGGCCGATTTTCCCCATTTTTATGTATTCGTCAATATTACTGACATCCCGGGTGGAGTCGCCGAACCGGGAATCATTGAGGCGGGTCAGGGTGTCGTACTGGTAGAGGGCCTCAACAAGTTTCATGCTGGATTTGACATTGAGGATAATCAGCTGCATGTCCAGGGTGTCGGCAATGGCATGGGCCAGCATGGTTTTGCCGGTCCCGGGTTCACCTTTTAACAGCAGGGGCATTTCAAGGGTCATGGATATGTTGACAATGGATGCGAGTTCGGGATCGAGCACATATTTTGGGGCACCTTGGAACCGTGCGTCTTGATGTGTTGTCATTGGGTCTCCGTTGTGTCGATTTTTTATGAAAATGTCAGTACGTTGCTTTCATGCTTTGTTGTGGGGCGATTCTGGGTGGTGGTGGACCCGGTTCTGCCCACGGCCGTTATGGAAAAAGGCCTAAGCTTAATCTGTTTGGGTAGCAGGCTCGGTTTTTATAGTCAATGATTAATCTGTGCTTGGGTTAAAATTTTGGGCGTTGCAGGCGAAAACGTTCAATATCGGAATATGATTCAAATGCAATAACCCCCAATTTATTTGTTACAAAAACGTAACGCTCTGATATGCTCACATAAATCCTTAATGATTGACTTCATACGGGTTAAATGCTAATGACGTAACTTGATGAATTTTGTAGTAACACCATGAACAAAACGAGGAGCTTGAATCATGATTGGTGGTCTAGGAATGCCGGAGTTAATAATAATTCTGGTGATTATCCTTATTATATTCGGCGCGGGTAAGTTGCCGGAAATCGGGGCAGGTTTAGGAAAAGGCATTAAAAATTTCAAAAAAGCAACAAAAGAGCCCATTGATGACGATAAAGAAAAGGAGCCCGAAAAATTAGATAAAGATTAGCGGTAATTATTCGCCGATTGTTTTTCGTTTTCCACAGCCAAGCACCTCATGTGCCTGGCTGATTATTCATGCTTTTTCAGAAATTTGACATATCATATACCCGCCTGCTAAAATTTAGGCCTTTGTTTGGCGGTAGTTACAAAAGAGTAATTTGCCGCCTTTTAAAACCAACATTACTGTAACAAATTTGGGCCTTTTCGTTGATTTGCAAAATCCAACCGAATACGTGTACAATAACTACTTGAAAACAAAGGGCTGGCACATCCATTGCAATGATTACAGACAGTAGTGAAACGTATTTTTAGATTTTTGGTCAGGTGTATGAGCGGTTTTGCAGAAAAAGAGACACATTAAAAGGTCAAAAAGATATTAAACAGACATGGACAGCCCTGAAGCCAAACTATTAATTGAACAGAAACAAGAGCTGATAGCTCAGTATCTCCAGGGGCAAGAAAAGAATTTCCTGGAAAAGATGACTACCCGTCTTGATGAATACTTTTATCGTGTGTTTGAAAAAAGTATTGCCGCCAGGAAAATGGTAATCTCGGGCAGCCCGTTTGCCATCATTGCCTTGGGTGGGTACGGAAGAAAAGAACAATGTATCCATTCCGATATTGATCTGCTCATCCTTTTTGATAAGGCTATTCCCCCGGATGTGGAGGCCTTTGTCCAGGAACTTTTGTATCCCCTGTGGGATGCCAGGTTTGAAGTCGGCTATGCCGTCCGGAGCATTAACGAATGTATCAAAATGTCATTCGAGCGTTTTGATATCCTCACCACAGTGCTTGATGCCAGGTTTATCTGCGGCGCTTCCCTAATATATTCAGAATTTATGGAAAAATTCAGGCAGCAACTGGCCGCAAAGCACTTGAAGCCCACGCTTAATTTTTTGTATGAAAACGGAGAAAAACGCCTGGAAGATTTCGGGGACTCTTCTTATCTGGTTTCCCCTGATTTAAAGTCCGGATTTGGCGGCCTTCGGGATTACCACACCCTGCTGTGGTATGCCAAAATCAAATCCAATATAAAGACCCGCCGGGATCTGGAGTATTATGGGTTTCTTTCCCATTTTGAATACGAAAATCTGGAAGAAGCGTTAACCTATATCTGGGATGTGCGCAACCGGTTGCACTATATCAGCAATCGCAAAAACGATACCCTGCACTTTGAACACCAGGCAGAGGTGGCCGGTTTGATGGATTATGCGGATACTGAGGGGTCGCCCCAGGTGGAGGTTTTCCTCGGTGAACTGCATGAAAAAATGGACTTTCTAAAGCAGATTTACCAGATTACATTTGAAGATATCGTCTCTACCTGCCGGCTTAAAAAAGAGTCGGTTAATCCACGGCCTACCAAAACCGATGGCCTGGTCGTAAAAAAACGCCGGCTTTGTTTTGCAAATACCGTGACAATTATGCAGCACCCTGACTTGCTGCTTCGCATTTTTCTTGAAAGTGGCCAATCCCGGATACCCCTCTCCATTGAGGCCAGGCGGGTGGCATCGGAATTCCGGCACCTTGTGGATGATGAGCTGCGTACGGACCCGGCATGTGTTAAGATTTTCAAGCGGATACTGGGGATGTCGTTGTGGAAATTCAACGTGCTGAATGTCATGCTTTCCACCGGCATCCTGGCACAGTTTATTCCTGAATTTGGGCCGCTGGTGCATAAAATTCAGTATAATCAGTATCACCTGTTTCCCGTGGACAAACATTCCATCCGTTGCGTACAGATTCTCAACAGCTTCAAGGACCCCGGCGACACCATGATGGGGACCTTGTATAACTCTGTATACAAAGAGATCAGAAATAAGAATGTTCTGCTTGTGGCAGGTCTTCTCCATGACATTGGTAAAGCCGACCCTGCCAAGGAGCACTCCCGCAGGGGGGCCAGAATAGCCGGGCCTGTTATCGACCGTCTTGGATTCAGCTCTGTGGAGAAAGAGGATATTCTTTTCCTCATTAAAAACCATCTGTCTTTAGCAAAGACCGCCACCCGACGGGATATTTACGATGAAGAAACCGCCGTTTACACCGCGCATAAGATCGGGAAAATTCGGTTGCTGCGCATGTTGTTTCTGCTCACGGTGGCCGATTCCAAGGCAACCGGACCCAAGGCCTGGAACGACTGGACGGAGAATTTGATCAAAGATCTGTTTTTTAAGACCATGGGGATTATCAAAACAGGGGAACTGGCATCCAAGAAAACCCAGCGTCTTATTGATAAGAAGAAAAAAGACGTTCTGGCTCTGCTGCGCGAAAGCTGGCGGGAAGAAGAGGTCACCCGGCAGTTGTCCGTCATGTCCCGGCGCTACCTGCTTTATGTACCGCCCCAGAACATCGTGGATCATATCAATCTGTTTAGAAACCTGGGAGACCGGGAGTATATCTGGCAGATCACCAAAGAAAATGAGTCGGATATGAGAACCGTCTCCATTTGCGGCAAGGATAAGCCTGGATTTTACTCCAAACTTGCCGGAGTATTTTTTCAGAACAGTATTGATATTGTAGGCTCCCAAGCTTATTTTCTGGGCGACAGTCATTTCCTGGATATTTTTAATGTCCGTCCCCCCCAGGACAGGCTTTTTGAAAAGGAAAAATGGGAAAAGGCTGGGCAGGATTTAAGTATGGCCCTTGAAGATGATCACTATCTGGACAGTGTGCTTGAAAAAATTCCCACTGAAGTGACCATCTCCAGCGGCAGCAGGCCCGAAGACAACCAGGTCCGCATAGACAATGAAACATCCAGCTTTTTTACCATTATTGAAGTTTTAACGTATGATTTTCCAGGGCTCCTGTTTGCCATTACCAATACTTTATACCGGAACGGTATCAATGTTAACGTTGCCATGGTCGCCACCAAGGTGGACCAGGTGATTGACGTATTTTACGTCCGGAATATCGAAGGAGACCAGAAAATAGAATCCGAAGAAAAATTAAATCAGATAAAAAGTGCTATTATTAACCGTCTTCCACAGATACAGTCAAAGGAGGTCATGAATGAAAAAAATTGAGGCAATTATTAAACCCTTTAAGCTTGATGATGTCAAAGAGGCTTTGAGCGAAATCGGCATCTACGGCATGACCGTTACAGAAGTTAATGGGTACGGCCGGCAGAAAGGGCACAAAGAGATTTACCGCGGTGCGGAATATGTTGTCGATTTTGTTCCGAAAATAAAACTTGAGATTGTTGTGACCGACGACCGACTTGACGAAACCGTGGAAACTATCCGGTCTGCAACAAACAGCGGTAAAATCGGTGACGGTAAGATTTTTGTACTGCCGGTTGAAGGGGCCATCCGAGTTAGAACCGGTGAAAGCGGAGATGACGCAATTTAACGGTTAAGGTGTTTTACGCCCACTATTTCAAACCCCAAAAACTTAAGGTAAACCCCCAATAACTTTATTTAGATAGAAAGGTAAAAAAATGACACCAAAAGAAGTATTGGCAATGGCAAAAGAAAATGACGTTAGAGTCGTTGATATCCGCTATATGGACTTCATCGGCACCTGGCAGCACTTTAGTGTACCTGTATCAGAACTGACAGAAGCTTCTTTTGAGGATGGTTTTGGATTTGACGGTTCTTCCATGAGAGCATGGCAGAATATCGACAACTCAGACATGAACGTAATCCCTGAAGCGGGTACGGCTAAAATTGATCCGTTCTTTGAAGTGCCGACTCTCGCTATTATTGGTAACATCCATGATCCCATCACCGGCGAATCATACTCCAGAGATCCCCGCGGCATTGCCAAAAGAGCTGAAGCCTATATTAAGAGTACCGGTATCGGCGACACCATTTTTGTAGGTCCCGAACCCGAGTTCTTTATTTTCTCCAACATCCGTTACTCCTCTGATCCCCATGCTTCCTTCTTTGAAATTGATTCCCGGGAAGCATACTGGAACACCGGTGACGGTTCAGAACCCAACCTGGGCTACAAAATCAGACCCAAACACGGCTACTTTCCCCTGCCGCCCATGGATACTTATCAGGACATCAGAACTGAAATGATGCTGACCCTGCAAGACCTGGGCATTGACATGGAATGCCAGCATCACGAAGTTGCTACCGCCGGACAGTCTGAGATTGACCTTCGGTTTGACTCCCTGCTGAATATGGGTGATAAACTTGCCTGGTTCAAGTATGTACTGAAAAATGTGGCTGCAAAACACGGACATTGCGTTACCTTTATGCCCAAACCCCTCTATGGCGACAACGGCACCGGCATGCATACCCACATGAGTTTTTGGAAAGGTGGAGAGCCCACCTTTGCAGGTAACAAATATGCCGGTCTGTCCGATAACGCCCTGTGGGCCATCGGCGGCATCATGAAACATTGCAAAGCCCTGTGCGCCATCACCAACCCCACAACCAACTCTTACAAACGCCTGGTGCCCGGTTTTGAAGCACCCATCAAAATGGCTTACTCCAGCCGGAACCGTTCTGCTGCCATTCGTCTGCCCATGTACTCCGGATCACCCAAGGCAAAACGTCTTGAGTTCCGTACTCCGGACCCCAGCGCCAACGGCTACATGGCCTTCTCTGCCATTGCCATGGCTATGCTTGACGGCATCCAGAACAAAATTGATCCGGGTGACCCCATGGATAAAAATATCTATGATCTGCCTGCAGAAGAACTGGCTGCTATTCCGTCCGCACCGGGTTGCCTTGAAGAAGCTTTGGAAGCCCTTAAAGCAGATTATGAATTCCTGCTCAAGGGTGATGTTTTCACCAAGGACGTTATTGACTACTGGGTTGATTACAAAATGGAAAACGAAGTTAAACCGGTTATCAGCCGTCCGCATCCCCATGAGTTCTATCTGTACTTTGATATTTAGTACACCAGCCTTTTGTTGGGATTGACCTGACAAACGGGTCCGGAAGACGCCTTGGCTGTTTTCCGGGCCCGTTTTTTTTGTTGTGTTGTTTCGCCTGAGATCTCTTTTGATTCCTGCATTTTTTTTAATGCAATCAAAAACAAAATACGCTATATAATCACCTGTAGAACGGCCCTGGAACAGGACAATATCCTGCCTCAAACTATTACAGCAAGGGAGCAGATACCACAAATATGAAAAATTTCGACCCTTCCTCCAAATTCATTCTGAACGTTGTTGTCGCGCTGGTCTTCTGTTATTTTTCGTTTAATATTTGCTATGCCCAGCAAAGCGCTGAGTCGGATGGTGCCGGTCCGCCAAATGATTTTGACCGTCTTACCCAGCGGCTTGTTCAGGACGGGTTTGATTCGGAAAAGACCAAAGCCCTGTTTGGTAATGAAGCCGTTTCTTTTGATCCCGGGGGCGTTTCCTTGTTTTTTGTCCATTCGGAATCCAGTCTTAACTATGACCAGTTCTCTTCTCCGAAATCCATTGCCAATGCCCGAACGTATATGACCACGCATAAGGCGAGTCTGGATAAAGCCCAGGAGGAATTCTCAGTGGACAAAACCATCATTACCGCCATCCTTTTGGTGGAAACCCGATTGGGCACCTATCTTGGCAAGCGAACGGTAATAAATACCCTGGCCACCATGGCCGCACTGACTGACAAAGAGCTTGCCGAAAGGGTTTGGCTGGCGATATCAGATAATAAAAGACCCGAGCGGGCCGTGTTTGATAAAAAAGTGGATCAAAAAAGCAGCTGGGGGTATGAGGAACTTAAAGCGTTGATTAACTATGCCGACCGGGAAGAGATTGATCCAGTTACTGTTAAAGGGTCCTACGCCGGTGCCATGGGTATCCCTCAATTCATGCCATCCAACGCTTTAATGCTGGCCCGGGACGGAAATCAGGATGGAAAGGTAGATTTATTTGACCATGATGACGCCATTTTTTCGGTGGCCAGCTATTTAAAGCACTACGGCTGGAAATCAGGATTAAGTCGTCAGCGTCAGCATGAAGTCCTGTTTCAGTACAACCATTCCAACTATTATGTAGATGCACTGCTCAAGATTTCAGATAAATTGAAATAAGGGCAACAGCGTGACCTGTAACAAAAACGTAATACCAATATCCGTTGGTTTATTAAAAATCGGAAAATTAAATGACCCCCAAAGAACTTGTTTTATATGTACTTCTCATTGTCGGCATATCCTTTGCCCTGACCATGCTTGCATTGGTCGATCTGCTTAAGAAAGATTTTTCAACGCCCAAAGAAAAATTTGTGTGGCACCTTGTGGCCATTGTTCCGGTCATTGGCTGGCTTTTTTATTTTGCCCTGGGCGCCAAAAAGGGTACCCGTAAAAATTTTGATGCAAAGTAAAATCAGAAGGGAAAGAGTTTTAAACGTATGGATATTCCGTTACCCCCGGGAATTTTAAGCTTAATTCTTATTGACTTTTGAGTCCAAGCAGTATAAATATGCACTTCTAAAGTGAAATACGGTCCCATCGTCTAGCGGTCAGGACGCTGGCCTCTCACGCCGGAAACCCGGGTTCGATTCCCGGTGGGATCACCATAAAACACAAGGATTTCAGGGATTGCCCCGAAATCCTTTTTGTTTTTCCGGTCCACCTCCGGTCCTTTAGCAATTTTATCTTTGTGCAATTAGGATTTGGTGAAATTTTTATATCGGGAAATTTTGGGACGCCAACTTCATACCGGAATTTTTCAGGGGTCAAGCAACTACTGTAAAGACTATTCTGACCTTTCTTGTCAGTTCTATTTGAGAACCATAGTAGACTGTGAGGTTTGCGATTCCTGATAAAATAAGTAGACGCCTTTAAAGGCTATTGTTTGGTGCTTTGAATGATTAGCCTTAAATGTGAGGGCGGTCACAAAAAATGATGGAAATAATAAAGAAAATGGTCCAGAAAAGTGAGGGAAAGATAAAGGAGCCCCCTCACGTTCTTTGGCCAGTTCGTCGATGGAGGCTCCTGCCACATTAACCCTTAAATGGCAGGACGCATGGTACCATTAAACATACTTACCCAACAATCATTATTCATTCTTCTTCATCAAATAGATTTTGATTTGGCAAAGCAGGTAAAAAATAAGCGTTGCCCTATTGTGGAGGCCCGCTGCACTTTGCCAATTATCTGCGTAAACCTCGGGGCGGCCCTGTTGATATAGCAGAACAATTCCAAATTCGTTACAGCCTTTGCTGCGGCCGTGAAGCTTGTCGTCGCCGAGTCGTTCCTCCGTCGGTCAGATTCTGGGGGCGCCGGGTTTATTGGGCGCCTGTAGTATTGTTGCTCACCGCCCTTCGTCAGGGTAATAATCCTGACGCTACCCTGGAGCGACTCAAGGGTGTTTGCGGCGTATGGCGTTCTACCGTCAATCGCTGGAGAGACTATTTTCTTGAAATTTTCCCTGACAGCCGATCCTGGCGTCAACTTGAGGGGCATATTATGGTCAAGGCAACCAACCGCCTGATTCATGATTTGTTAACCTTGTATTATCGCAGAATACAGTCACCGGAGTCAGCCTTGATCAAGTGTCTTCAAGTATTGGCCCAGGGGCCTTGACAGCCTTGCAAACTGAGGGCTTGCACCGTATGGAAGTGGTCACGCAAAAGTTGGGCCGCTGTCAGGGACGATTTCTTCAGTTAAAAGGAGTTCATTCACGGTTTTGCCCCCGTTCGCCCCTATGGTGGGGGCCGGAGGAAGCAGGCCGGGAAGGACAGACTCAATGAATGATACTCAAATGCCTGTTTGGCGACGCTGGGGGCAATTTAGATTCTCAGTGATTGGTGAGCTGTTGTCCAGCCCACCTCCCCAGGGACAGTTACAGCCTGCGCTTCAGAGGCTTTCACAAAAAATTTATCAGCACCCTATTGATTCGAATCAAAAATTTACTTTGGGTGCATCGACAATTGAACGATGGTTCTATAAAGCCAGAAACGCAGATGATCCTGTGGCTGTGCTGGGTCGCAGGCCCCGGTCCGATGCAGGAATCCGCTGGTCCATGCCGGATGGGCTGTTCAAAGAACTGAGAGCTCAATATGCAAAGTATCCCCGCTGGAGTGTACAATTGCACTATGACAACCTGAAAGTTGTAGCGGCACAGAAACCTGAACTTGGGGATATGCCCAGTTACAAGACGATATTACGCTGTATGCGGGATAACGGCTGGCGGCGCTCCCACGAACCGGCCCAACCGACCCGTGGACAGATACGGGCCGCTGCCCACTTGAAAAATCGGGAGGTAAGAGGATATGAAGTTGATTATCTTCATGGACTCTGGCATCTGGATTTCCACCATGCAAAGCTTCGCATCCTGGACGCATCAGGGGCCTGGTATCAACCCATGGTCCTTGCCATTCTTGATGACCATTCCCGGATCTGCTGCCACCTGCAGTTTTACCTGGCTGAAACAGCAGAATGCCTTGTCCACGGTTTAATCCAGGCGTTTATGAAACGGGGGCTTCCCAGGGCATTGATGAGCGATAACGGTGCAGCCATGCTCGCAGAAGAGACCACGCAGGGTCTGGCACGTCTGGGTATAGAACACAAAACAACCCTGCCGTACTCACCCTATCAGAACGGGAAGCAGGAAGTGTTCTGGGCTCAGCTTGAAGGGCGGTTTCTGGAACTTTTACGCAAACAGGAAGATTTAAAGCTGTCTTTTCTCAACCAGGCAGCACAGGCCTGGGTCGAGCAGGACTACCATCGCCGATTTAACCGGGAAATGAATGCAACCCCTTTAGAACGCCTTATAAACGATAAAAGCGTTGCCCGAAATATACCTGCTGAGACCCGGGATCTTCATTTTGCCTTTACCCGCAGAATAACACGGAAAATAAGACACAGTGACAACACGGTGGCCGTAGACGGTATTCGTTATGAATTGCCGGCCCGGTTCGGACATATGCAATCGGCTGTTTTGAGGGCACCGGGCTGGGATAAAAGCCGGATGACCCTGGTCGATCCCCGCACCGAGAACCCGCTTGCACAGCTGCGGCCCCAGGACAAATCCTGCAATGCTTCCGGAGAACGCCGGGTTATTTCATCACAGGGCCCTGCGGCAACATCCGTTGAGCCAACTGAACAACCGGCTCTGCTGAAAAAATGGATGGCCGATTATGCAGCCACAGGTCTTCCACCGGCCTACCTGCCTAAAGAGGAGAATACCATTGAATAAAATTGATATCAAAAGCCTGTACGGCCTTAAATATAACCCGTTTTTACCGGGCATACCCAAACACGCCTTGTATTCTTTGCCCGGCTCTGAGACGTTTGAACTCCGGATACATTCCATGGCCAGGCAGGGGGGCTTTGCTCTGATTACAGGAGAACCCGGCGTGGGTAAAAGCAAAACCCTGCATAAAATAGCAGGGAGTCTGGAAAAAATCCCTGATCTCATCGTCGGTGTCATGCAGCGCCCCCAAAGCAAACTGGGGGATTTTTACCGGGAGTTGGGAGAATTATTTAATGCACCTCTTTCTGTGTCCAATCGGTACGGAGGCTTCAAAGCTCTTCGCGAACGATGGTTACACCATTGCCAGACGACCTTATTTAAGCCGGTGCTGCTGATTGATGAGGCTCAGCATGTCTCTGATGAATGCCTGACGGAACTGCGGATACTCCAAAGCCATCAATTCGACTCAAAAAGTTTATTATTTACGGTTTTATGCGGTGATAACCGGCTTCCGGAAAGGTTCCGGTCGGCTGAACTTTTGCCACTTGGAAGCCGCATCGGTCCACGGCTGGTTATCGAGCCGCTTTCTCCTGAACAGTTACAGGACTATCTGCATTTTGCCCTGAACCAGGCCGGAAACAGCGGCCTTATGACGCAAGAACTGATTAAGGCCCTGGCTGGTCATGCTGCCAATAATCTGAGAGTGCTGAACCAAATGGCGGCGGAACTTCTTGATGCCGCTGCTGTAAAAGAGTTGCCAAGGATAGACGAGGCTTTGTTTTTTCAGTTGTTTTCTCCGGGGCGATCCAGGCCAAAACGCAATTAAGAAATCTCTTGGCTGATAGATAAAAATCTTCGGTCGAGACAACAGCTACCCGGCGAAACGGAGGCAGGCTCTGCTGGGGAGCAACCTGCCAAGGGATAGTCGGGCGCAGGAGGCATTGAATAATGCCCATAACGATGGAGAAGGAGCGGTTCTCATTGCCGCTCCTTCTCGCGTTTTATTCAAAGCCTGCCTGCCCATGCCTTTGAAAACCCAATATAATCGGATGCGCGCAGCGCTTCCTTGTTTTTAACACTATCAGTTAGCATGGCTTTCAACACATCATTTTGCGAGTCCGCGCTCAAATGTTCAAAATTATCATTTCCTTGGCTAAATAAAACAGCTAAATCAAAATAGTTAGAGTTTAAACCAGATGCTGTCCAACTTGAGAGTAAATACTCCCGAAAAATAACAGCACGTTCATATCTATCTCCTATGTAAAATGATTCAGCTTTTTGAACCAATTTTTCCATAACGGAATCGTCAAATATAGGGGTATCGAAAACCATTGCATCAAGGTAGGCAAATGAATACATCCACCGTTTTAAATGGTAGGCCCCTATCGTATTGATTCGAAAACTTGTAGGCATGTCTCCGATTAATCCCGTTTCATCTTCAGCAAATGTAAGTCTTTGCGATGTCTCAATGACTTTTTTATTAGTTGCTTTACGGAGTGAATTTTCAATTTGCCCTATTGTAAATCCGTGAGCTTGAAATTCATTCATTATTTGATCTGTTTGAGCGAATCCATCATTATTTTTACTGGTATCATTACTTGAAAGATACCCCAAAATCATTCCCACCAGAAAATGTTCTTTAGGATCTGGATAGGATACATCAAAAGTATTCATTGCCAATGACGTTTCTGGATTATAGTGTGAATAATCACCTAATAATGCAGATTTTGAAAATTCATGAACTGGTACAATATAGTCTCCGTCTTCTTTTTTTATTCTTATAATTTTTTCGGCATCCACATTAGGACTACCGATAAATTTAGTGACCAATTCAACAACAGCTCTCACATTTCCTCCCGTAATATTACTTAAGAGTTCTGTGAGGTCCTTGTTTCTTCCTAACGAAGAAATGAGTACTCTTAAAAAAACTGCTAAATTTTCAATATCCAAACTTACATTTTCGAGGATACTTACAGGAATTTTACCTTCGGCCATACTTAAAGCGAAACGAAGCCTTTTATCCATAACCGTATCAATTCTTGGTGGGGATATTGTAAAAACTTTATGGGGATAGGCTGTCAATGCTCCAGATTGTTTCGATTTGTAGAATGTTTGAGGTCTAACTGCTAAAAAGACTGTTGCGGCCCAGTCCTTGGCGAGTTCTTGTGAAATAATAAAAGCTTCTTGTTGAATCTCGAATGACCTTTGATCTGCATTATCAACACAAATGATAGTTTGCTTTGTTTGAGAGTAACTAATGTATTGTATGGCTCTTTTTAAATGCTGATCTGTTATCGAGATTAGCTTCTCTAATTGATCAATCAATTTGTCGTTATACTTTTCAGGATTATTTTTTTTATAGCTGCCATATATGCTATTATCGAAGCGTTGAATTTCATCTGAATAGACATCATGAACAAATTGCTCTTGATTGACATTAATATTGTACTTCGAATAAAGTTGTCCTTCAATCTCGTTTAAACGTACATTCCGCACTAAATTTTATGGTTCTTTGACAATTTATTCAATGACTGCACAACTCTTACGGCACAAAAAAGCATTCCGGTGTGACATCCAAGGCTCTAAGGTACTGAACTTGAGCATTATTTAGCGGCTTTGCTAATTTTCGTTGTCTCCCAACGGTTATAACTAATATGCTGAGGAACTTCGTAGTCATCATAAAGGCCGTCGGACTATTTGTCGGCTTCTTTTTCCAGCCAGGCAACAGTTGACCCGTCTTTTTTACATGCAGTTTTAAATTTCGTTCTATCAACCGCCAGAGGAGTAAAGAAAGGAGGAGGATTAGTCCAAGCGCTTCCACCCGTTTCGGTTTCTTCAGAAAGATGGCATTCACAATGGCTGGATCTTTCAGAAACCCGAAATTTTTTTCGATCCCATCCTGTTCTTTGTACAGTTTGAGGAGTTCGATCCCCGGCCATTCTTGTTCTTTAGCCTGGGCCGGGACATTGGTTATGAGTACAAAGCAGCCGGCTTCGAGTCTGATTTTTTCTGTTTTCTCAGGATCTTCTTCGACAGTTGCCTTAAGTCCATATTCAACGGATTTCGGCATCCTGACTTCCCCTTTTGGGGGACGACCTTTGCCGTATTTGGGCTCGTCAATGATCTCTGCTCGCAAGTTGTAGAGGCTTTTTTCTGCCTCCTTTGTCAAAATGCCGGTTGCCACCTCAGCATCCGGGCGGCATTTGAAGGGGTGCTGGGTCACCTCTTTGATTTTCTTTTCCAGCTGGTCTTTGCTGGTTTTTAAGATTCGGTCTATGCGTTTCTGACGCCTTTTATCATGGGCGCTGGAATGATATACAATGGCTCGGTAGGCCTCCTCGCCTATGGTGACGGTTGTTTCATAATAACGATAGGATGCAGGCGGTTTCTTTTCGCTTTGGATTTCTGCCAAAGTCCCAATATCGACCCAGTTATCGGCTGCAACCGCCTGGGTAATGGCATGCTTACATTCATTGAAATTAGCCGGCAATCGGCTCAGAAAACGGATGCCGTTTTCCTGCGCTGCTATAAGGTTGTCTGTGGTCACAAAGGCTGAATCTGCTACGTAGATGGAGGCTCCTGGCTTGAAGCCATGTTCGGCCATGTGTGATGAGATATGAGATAAAAGCTCATTGTTCAGGGTCTTGTCTGAAGCATTTCCGTCCTGGGTTTTTCCTATGATCGGAATATTTCGGTCTACACACAACATGGACACCATGAATTGCTTCAAATCCGGACGTTTATCCTTGCTGTAACCGTAGGTGATATTCAGTTGTGTATCAGGGTGATCTTCGTAAGCACCAAAGACGGAGACAGAGGTCGTATCAAAGTGGTGATGGCGCGTATCCAGTTTAAAACAACCAATGGCGTTTTGGGAAATCTGGGAAAATATCTTTTGAGTTCCGGTCTCAAAAAGTTTGTCCAATACCCGCCCGAGATTTGTGTCATTAAATTTATCTGAGCTGATGGGTTTGCCAAAAAGCAACTCGGTATCCATTTCGTCGAAAGCTTCTTCAAGCCTGTACAAAGGAGTCCTTCCGGAGACTGTATCCATAATCATCCCAAGAACCGCATCGCCTGGCGATAATTCCATTTTGCTATCTGTCATGGTATTGATCGTTTCAACCAGATTGATACGTTTGGCGTACTCTTTGAAAATCGGAAGAAATTTTACATCTGTGAAATTCCATTCTTCGGTACCTGGGGTGTTCATATTTTGCTCCCTCTCGGTTGTTAATTTTTTGGGGAGCACCATAAACTAAATACTGGTGTTTGTCTAGACAAACTTTATATATTTTTGTGTTTTTATGAGATGTTTAGAAACCATGTTAACATGCTGATTTTAATTAATTTTAAATTATATGTGCTTTGTCGGTTGAAGGTGCGGAAAATACGTTTAAAATGTAATTTTTTAGGTTATCACTCAAGGAGGCTTTGGACCCTAAATCTATATATATGTATATCGCATTCTTGAATTCTTTATAGGCCGTTGTATATTTCAAATGCTTCACGAATGAAGTTTTTCCTACGCCTACATCCCCTATTAAGACGATAGGCCGCCTACTTATAGCCTCAGCCATAACATCTGGGGTAAATGCCGTTTTATTCCTTTTAGGATTGATTGGTTTCGTTTTAGGGTGTGGCTTTTTTTCATCAAACAGCGCTGAGTATCTTGCATTCAAAATGTTTTTGCTTACGAGTGCATACTTTGAAAGAGCACCACTTTCGCAATAGCATTGTTTCATAAATTCTTCCTCAATGCTGTCACTTTCGCTAAGATCTTGTATCAATAGTTCGGAAACTTGTTTTAACGTAGATTGTATATCATTCTGAAATCGTATCTCAGGGTATTGGATTAATTTAGCAGATAGCTTTATGGGAAGCCCCATTTTGCCAGTCGATAATAGTCGAATTATTGTTTTTTCACGGATGCCATCATAAGACAATAACTGCCACAAAGTAGAGAACTCTTCATAGAATTGATTCAACGATTCGATTACAATGGCTTTACACTCCAATGGTGGTTTACCGTCGAAGCGAGTAGCAAGGAATGCGATAAATTGGTGGCCGTTAGTAACTACAGCGATTTGAACTCCACGATTTGAACAATAGTCTTGTACTTGCATAATGGAATTTTTGACATTGTTGCCAAGCAATAAGATTGAAGGTAAATCAACCAATAATTTTCTATCTGGATTTGCTGGTAGTTCGAATGTTTTTCCTTCTCGTTTTGCCTCCCAAATCGCGATACGGGGCTCTCCCAACTCGTAATCCGTATATTTTCGTTCTTGTGCAATTTCGACATGAGTGATCTCTTTTGGCCAGCCTAAACATGAATTGATTATTTTATCAATGATATGAAAACGAGTCTCAGCCTCATTCATATCAGTTGAATTTTTTGACAGGTTATCAATTAATTCTTTTAATTTCTTTTTCCCACTAGCCATTGATGTCATCATCACACCCAAAATTTCTTATTCGAAATTGATTTCAATTGATCATATCGGACAAATAATTTTTATTGATTATCGCTATCAGAGTTTAGAGTAAATGGCAATCAGGTTATAACCTTTAAAGTACAAGTGGTAGTTTTAAATCAATTCTCAAATAGCTTTTGGTCCCAGATGGCCGACCCAAGGAAGATCAGTAATACCATTGTCCCCAAAATGGCATAATTAATTACCACGACAGATCATACAAAGGCGACCAACTTCATGTAGGCTTTAGGATTTGAATTGTGCCTGTTAGAGAGCCTTACCTCTGTCATTACTCATATGGAAAGATTCGAGAACATATAGGAAAGCCAATCGAATTTATAAAACACTTCATTGAGAAAAAAATGGACTGTACCCAAACACGAAAAGGGCTCGGAAATTTCCTGAGCCCGCCATTCTCAGCCCTCTTCTAATTCTTATCTGCTCAGACCTTCCCGTTAAAACGGACATTACAAACACATATAATATTTTAGAAGGCTCATTACTTTTAATAAACGAAAGGAAACACAGATGAGAAAAAAGATTAATAATCAATGGTATGATACAGAAACTGCCTCCCTAATCGCTGAAACACTGAGTATGACCGCATTTTCAGGTAGAATATCCGTTGGATTATACAGATCTCAGGACGGACAATGGTTACAATGTGTCCGCCCGACCCATGGAAACGATAGTCAGACAATCTCCCACTGGATCGGCCCGAATACAGCCAAAACCTGGCTGGAAAAACACAACTTCAGCCTTCAGCTCCAGGAATATTTTGGTGTCTCTGAATGTCGAGTGTGGTCCGAAAGAAACATCTTGGTAGCGGAGAAAAAGTCCCCCAACTCCACCACTTCCCATGATTTGATTCGTGTCGAAAAATTATACTATCACCCTCGAAAGGGTTGGTGCCTGCAACAGACGAAAGAATCAGTGTTGCTACCCCTGACCGCTCATGAGGCCGCCAAGCTTGCCAGAAGTCTGCAGCAGAGAAGCGGACATAGGCAATCATCATTGCCGATTCTGAAAAAGTATCTTTATGAAGGTGAACCTTTACAGCACGGGAGAATAGCATCGTGACAGAAAAAGATTATAGCGGTTCATATTCAGATCAAAATTTCTGGGACAAAATAACTCAAATGCATGAAACAGCCGGATGTTCAGTGTTGAGGGCTGCCTTCACGCTGTATGTTCTACTCAAAGACTCGTCCACGCCTTTGTGGGCAAAGACGGCCATAATAGGTGCCTTGGGGTATTTAATTTGTCCTCTGGATGCGATACCCGACCTGATCCCAGGTATTGGCTTTGCCGATGACCTGGCCATCATGGCCCTGCTAATCAGCCAATTGTATGGATATCTGAATGATACTATCCGGAAAAAAGTAGACTCTATGCTTCCCGAACGCTGCCGGGGAGTTTATGTTGAACCTACATACAAAGCCTAACAAAAGAAGAATCCCGTTGCCTTTAAAACAGGGATTCTTTTTTTTTTGATGCATTTCACAATTCCCAAAAGCTGGTTCTGAATTATGTTTAAATATGGAATCAGAGACGAACGCTGTAACCTACGATAAATCAGTAGGAACATCACTTCAAAACCATTTTTTTGGGGGGAGATTATGAAGGATGACAAACTCAAAACGTATCGATACTTTCTTAAAGATAGTATTCGTAAAACAATTGCTTTCAACTTTACCGATCAAAATCAAGGTGTTCCAGTCCCACCTATTGAAAAACCATACTCTGATGGGGCAACCTTAACAGATCTTCCTGGGCCTGATGAATGGCATATGATTCCCCAGACAGATCTCACACATGCCATAGGCAACAGAAAGAGCCACCGGGTCTATCTGAATCAAAGCCTTACTTTAGAAGAGCTGGCATATCTGCTGTGGTGTACCCAAGGCGTCAGGGGAAAAAGATTTCAGGGACATGCATACAGAAATGTTCCTTCTGCTGGGTGTCGTCATGCTCTTGAAACCTATCTTGCCGTTTTTAATGTGGATGATCTTGCCCCTGGAGTTTATAGATATTTACCCCTTTCCCATCAGCTTGTATTCGAATTCGAAGACGACATGCTATCAGAAAAAATGATCACTGCTTCCCTCAGTCAGCCTTATCCAGGCAAATCAGCTGTAACCTTCATCTGGGTGGCTATACCATATAGGATGGAGTGGCGTTATGGGTTAGCAGCTCATAAGGTCATTGCACTGGATGCAGGTCATGTTTGCCAGAATCTTTACCTTGCCTGTGAGACCATTGATGCTGGAACCTGTGCAATTGCAGCTTATGACCAGGAAGAATTAGATGAACTTCTCGGACTTGATGGCGAAGGAGAATTTGCGATATATCTTGCACCTGTGGGAAAAGTGAAAAAACGGTGACCAGATAAAAACAACTCCCCTGACAAGAGTAACCATAAAAAGGAATATTTTTATTGAGGAATCAGGACTCTAACAGCAGGCTTGTTTATTCTACGGAATCAGGAAGGATATGCCCGACCTGTGGAAAACAATCTGCCCAATGTATTTGTAAAAAGAAGAAATCACACAATAGTCCCAAAGGTGACGGGAAGATCCGTGTGGAAAGATCTACCAAGGGCAGGAAAGGAAAAGGCGTAATCCTCATCACCGGCCTTCCACTTGAAGGCACTGCCTTACAGGAGCTTGCCAAAAAACTAAAACAAAAATGCGGCACTGGCGGTACGGTAAAAAACGGTATTATAGAAATTCAAGGGGATCACCGGGATTTATTGACCGAACATCTCAACTCACTGGGATATAAAGCAAAAAAAGCCGGTGGATAATACCTTACGGCTTCAGGAGAGTGAAATGAAAATATGGGTAGATGCCGATGCATGCCCTGCGGTGATTAAGAATATTTTGTTTAAAGCATCACAGCGTACAAAATTGCCTTTAACGTTGGTTGCCAATCAATACATGAACATCCCACGACTGAAGTGGATCAACCTGTTACAAGTCGCTCCCGGCTTTGACGTCGCTGACAATGAGATTGTGAAAAGACTTGAGATTGGAGATCTCGTCATCACCAGCGATATTCCCTTGGCGGCGCAGGTGTTGGAAAAAGGTGGCCATGCCCTCAGCCCCCGTGGTGAATTATATTCTCCAGACAGCATCAGGGGCCGCCTTCACATGAGAGAATTCAAGGAGTCCTTGAGGGCCAGTGGTCTCGACACCGGTGGGCCGCCGCCATTAACGGCAAAGAACTGCAATGCGTTTGCAAATCATCTGGAAAAACTCATATCCCAAAACAAACGAACCACCTCTCAATAACCCTGTCAATATAATGGATTATGGATTTAGGATATTAAGAAGAGAATCAGCCTCATCTAAAAGTTTTTTTCGTGAAGGCAGATCCCTTACATTCGGGAGTTGCGTGTAAATTTCAATATATCTCTGCCGGATTCGACGAAAAACAAAGGAGTCATACTGTTCTTTGACCCATTCTTTATCATCATCCGATATGGCGTCCAGCACCTCATCATAAATATAGTCAAAGTAATCGTAGTCGGCATCCGAGCTGAAATGCCAGATATCATACTGTTGAATATCCAGTCCCAGTAGCCTCGGGATGATGTACAAATTTAAAATCATCAAATCAGCAAGCACATACTTTGCTTCATCGATTTTGTTCATTCTGTATAGACTTAGCGCCCAACATAATTTTTGAATGGGTTATTCACCTGGAATTTCCCAAACCCAGAGATCATCATGTCCTCACCTGATGCCAGAGTAGATTTGATAATTTCAAGCATCTCTTCCACTGTCTCTTTGGCTTCTGATAGATCCAGTGATTCTGATATTCTTTCCACTATCTCGTTTTTGGTAAGAGTCAACATTCCCCCTCATACAACACATTGAAAATATGAAAAATCCGCTCTAATTATTGTGATTACAGCCGGATGTCAAGAAAAAGGAAAGAAGCGCCCCCGCCCGTTATTGGGGAACGGCACCTTATCCAAGCGCGGTCACCTTCTGCACAATCGACAGAAAATGATCCAGCACAGCATGTTCGGCATTTTTTTTATACACAATATGTACCTCAACCAAAGGGTGATTGCCTGTGAGTTTCTTAAAAATCACCTGCGGCAAGGATCTGTGAGCAAGGCTTTCCGGCACAATGGCGATTCCCAGATGGGCGGCCACCAGTGCCATAGCTGCCGCCTTGGTCGCCGCTTCCTGTACTATTCTCGGGGTGAATCCGCATTTGGCAAAAACGTTCATCCATTCGTCGTACAGATACGGTTGTGAATCACGGGGGAAGAATATGAAATCTTCATTTGCCAAATCACAGATATCAACCCTTTCTTTTCCTGTCAGACTGTGTCCTGCAGGCACAATAAGGGCATACGATTCCTGATGGAATCTGAACCATTCGAGCCCTTGTGTATCATGTTTGAAAAGCCTCACCACACCGGCATCGATCTTTCCTTGTCGTACAGCTTCAAGTTGTTTATTTGTGGTCATCTCTGACAATACGAGCTTTACATCAGGGTGGGCAAGCTTAAACTCTCGCACAATATCGGAAAGGGATGTGTCAAGGGCAGGACCAATATAACCAAGATCCAACCGACCGGCAATCCCTGCGGCTACCGCTTCAAGATTGGCCCTTACCCTTTCTATGTTTTGTAATATCTGGCGGGCATCTTTGAGAAACGCTTTACCAACAGGGGTCAAGGCCACAGACCGTTTATTTCGTTTGAAGAGCGTTACGCCCAGCTCCGTTTCAAAATTCTTGATCTGTTGACTTAATGGTGGCTGGGATATGTGTAGCCGCTTGGCCGCCCGACCGAAATGCAATTCTTCGGCTACGGCAACAAAATATCTGAGTTGTCTGGTTTCCATATTTAATATCTTTTGCGTATTATTAAAATCAAAAATAGATATTTTACATATTAGTTTGAGAGCATATTATCAAGTCATGAAATCAATAATCTTTTTACTGGAGGAGAAACATGACTGAAAACATCGAAAAAAAAGAGCTTGGCAGCAGCGGCATCAAGGTATCGGCAATGGGACTGGGATGCATGGGAATGAGCGAATTTTACGGAGCCCCCATGGAGATCTCAGAGGGTATCCGACTCATTCATCATGCCCTTGAGCATGGAATCAACTTTTTTGATACTGCAGATATGTATGGCAGCGGGCACAATGAGGAACTGCTCGCCGCAGCTTTGACGGACAGACGCAAGAAGGCGGTCATCGCCACAAAGTTCGGTATCGTCAGGGAAGGCAAAAAATATTCCCGGGAAATTTGTGGCAAGCCGGAGTATGTCCGGCAGTCCTGCCATCAAAGCCTGCGTAGACTGAATACGGACTACATCGACCTTTACTATATCCACCGGGTGGATACGAAGACACCAATCGAGGACACAGTTGGTGAGATGGCTAAACTCGTAAAAGAAGGAAAAGTCAAAGCCATCGGCATTTGCGAAGCCTCACCCCAAACTTTGCAAAAGGCCCATCAGGAACATCCAATATCCGCCCTTCAGGCAGAGTACTCCATGCTTACCCGTGACCCTGAAGCGGAAATGATCTCCTTGATCAATGCGCTCGGTATCACCTTCGTTCCTTACAGTCCTATTTGCCGCGGTCTTTTGAGCACAACCACTCTCAATGAAAACGATCCTGCGGACTTTCGCATAAATTTTCCTCGATTTCAGAGCGATTCCTATACAACGAATAGACACATCGCCCAGAAACTTACTGAAATCGCAAAAGGTATAGGATGTACGCTTGCACAGCTTTCTCTTGCCTGGGTAATGGCCCAGGGGGATAATATTATCCCGATTCCCGGAACCACCAAAATACAAAACCTTGATTCGAATATCGAAGCGGTTCGCATTAAGTTAGGCCAAAGGGAACTTGCGCAAATCAATAAGCTGCTCGACGAGTATACGGTCAGAGGGGCAAGGTATACAGCGGAAGGAATGAAAGGGGTTAATGCATAGTGCTTGTAACCGGATAAATCCGGCCAAGTGATATCAATATACGCCAGAAGGCCAACAACTGTTTTCACAGACCAGACCATGAAAAGATGTGAATAAAAAAAGGAACCGGAAAAATGTCTAATAAAATCGCACTTACCGTGTTTATAAAATCTGTTCCCGGAAGATCAGATGAGCTTAAAACGGCAATCATTGAACTGATTGGTCATACAATCAAAGAACCGGGGTGTGAATTATTCAAGGTTTTTCAAAATAATGAAGATCCAGAGCAATTCACTCTATGGGAAGTTTTCACCAGTCAACAGGCCATGCAGGAGCATATGGCCAAAGACTATACCCAATACTATTTTTCTTTGGGACTTGCACTTGAGACCAAAGGAATCCAACATTCTGATATTTATGAATCATTATAGTAGATTGGCTTGGCGCCTCTCCATTTATTATCATATTAAACCGGCAATTAAATACATGAATCATCCAGCGTAAGCAATTTTGGGATGTTTGAAGTAATTCGCTACTCTCCCTGGTAGTCTCTGCAATTTACGCAAATGAGATAGTGCTTTTTTCGCCAACTGATCTCTTGTCCTTGCTGGTGGCCCGGAGTGTACACCTGCTTTCAGATCACAATTCAAATATTCGTCCGGATTCAACTCAGGAGAGTAAGATGGCAGAAAAAACAACTCAATTTTGTCAACATTCTCTTTTACCCAATCCTTAACAAGATGGCTGTGATGAACTTTCAAATTATCAAGAATTAGAAATACCTTACGTTTTGAATCCTTGATCAATCTTTTCATAAATTGAATCATCGTTTGCGAGTTCATCTTGTCTTTGTATATCATGAACCTTACTTTACCTTGATTCGTGACAGATGAAATCAGATTTACCCGTTGGCACCTTGGATGTAATTTTATTGCAGGAGTCTGCCCTTTAGGTGCGTAACTGCGCCCATGATAGCTATCATTGCATAGTCCGGTTTCATCTCCCCAATGAATCTCAGCCTTTTCTTTTTTGGCCTTTTTAAGTATCGAAGGGTATTCTTTGTCGAGCCATGTTTTGACTGCTTTCGGATTTTGTCGGTAAGCTTTGCGCAAAGGTTTTTGAGGGGTGAAATTCCAGCGTTTCAAATATTCACCAACAGTTCGAATCGGCATGTCTATTTTGTAGGCTTCTCTAATAAGTGTTTGAACTGCTTTCCTGGTCCATAACGCAAAATCGAATTTCATCTGATCGGGACATTTATCCTGGATGTTTTTTTGTATTTCTTTAGACTGTTTATCAGTCAACGTCATACACGCCCCGGATGGTCGACCTCGTTTTTTAATTTTAAGGGCTTTTTTCCCTTCACGCTCGTAGGCCTTATACCATGAACAAATGGTACTTGGTTGGACCTGAATAATTGCGGCTATCTCTTTATATTTTTTTCCTGACTCCCTGAGGCGAATTGCCAGGTCTCGTAACTCCTGCTGTGCCTCTGTGCTCAGCTTTCTTGCATCTCGTTTTTCCATGGAAAAAAGTATAACACATTAGAAATAAATTTTCGAGTATTTTATTGCCTGGTTAATATTGGCCAATTTACCTGATATCAGCGTTGCGCAAAAAATTGAAACCACAGAATATGAACCACAGGCGTCCCCAAGAAACTTCTTTTCGGGCACCTGTGGTTATTTCTTTGCAGCTGCTGTTCTTGTACCCGTCATCGGAGAGGGGCACTCATTGATTGGAAATTACCAGATACGGCCGAAATCTGTCGTTTTCATCCTAAGACCCTGAATAGTGATGGGCCTTTTGCTATTCTCATTGATAGTAGCAAATTTTTTTTGCATATTGCCAATACTACAAATGGTATTGGCTTCCCTATGTTAATGGCGATACACAACTCTCTGTTTTAAAGAACAGCGAGTATCACCATCTGGAGAACAAAAGCGATCCCGCCAAGAACACTTCGGACACCATGAAGTACCGCCCATCGACCCAGAAGTTCTTCTGCATTGGCATCGTTTCCGTCTGCCGGTATTGTCTGCAACGCCTTGTTTGTCTTCATGATGAACATGAACGTAAACGGGACCACCGATCCGATCAGAAGGGATGCCACCGCCCACAATAGATTGTGGTCCAGCACCGCAGCGGTCATTCCCGACAGGAAACTGATTATGGAAAGGGATGCCTGCATCCGGGTGGCCCGATGGTAACTGGGGTGCCATTGGGCCAGCGCCCCTTTCACACCGCAGGCCATTCTTGCCGGATGCTCAACAAGATTGATATAGATTGCTGCTCCGGTAAATATACCGCAGCTCAGGCAGGCGACGATCTGAAAAATGAATTTCATCGGGTCGCCTTCATCCGTTCTTTAAGCTCGGATTGAAGCTCTTTTTTCTTCTTGAGATATAGTTCATACTGGGAAGACGTCATAGCGCCCTTCAGTTCCAAATCCTTTGCCTCTCGGTTGGCCTTGATTTTCTTCAGAGTCGCGATCCGGCCGCCTCCAGAGTTGTATACCTCCTGGTTCATTAGTGCATATTTCAAGTTGATATCTTGAATCTGCGCTTTTGCGGCTTCGTTCAGATTCAGCGTCTCCATCATCCAGCCGGTTATCATCGTCGCCCGCTCTTCCGGGGAGTGCTCCATGATGGCTGCCGGGGAGGCGGATAGGGATCCGCAGGTCAAGAAGATAATTACCATAGCCGTTATGAGTGTTTGAATTTTCATTTTTTTTCCTTTGTTGTATTCATTTTTAAAGCAGCCTATTCATCGCTGTTGTCACTGTCCGAACATCACTCTTCGGACAGTGGCCTTGACTTTTTATTGGTTCCGTCCGGAACTGTTCACAGTTTTGGTCCAGGTCTGACTTTCGGCATCCCATGCACCCTCCACGGAACGGCCGGCGCTTTCCCCCTGGGGTCCCGTCACCGTAGATTCCTTTGTATAGCCGTTGTTTGTCCGGGTAGTCGTGGTGCTCTTGTTAACGCTTTTTCCGTTGGGGCCGGTGGTGGTGGCGTTTTTGTTCCAGGTCCCAGTTCCGCTATTGTAGGCGCCCTCTGTCTCCCTCACCACGGAGTTTCCCTGGTTGCCGGTGGTCACAGATTTTCTGGAGATGGTGTTTCCGCGCCCTGATCCTGTTACAGAATGCTGCCAAGCCAATGCATCCAGGGCGCTCCCAAAGACAAGTATTACGATCAAAAGTAACTGCAAAATGGCAAAACGATTAGTAATGGTCTTTTTCATGGTATCTCTTCCTTTACGTTATTATCTTTGTTTCCAAGCTGCTTTCCGGCAGACTCCTCGGCAAACCAGCGCTTTTCTATTCGATTTAATTTGTTGTCAAGCTTTTCTTTTTGTTTTGGCGTCAAAACCGCTGCTAATTCATGACGGGCCTTTTCCATCTGTGAGCGCAGCCGCGATATAACTTCCGCCCTCAAGGGCCTAAGCTCCGCCATATTATCCCGGACGATGGCAGACACCTGGCGTGACTGTTCGTCATTCAGATCGAGCATCCGCGTGAGCCGACCCGTAAACCGTTCGGGCACTTTGGAGGTTGAATGGATCGCATCGTGGGTACGGGTAAAAACGATCCAAAGTGTTACAGAGCCGCCCACCAAGCCGCCGCATATAAATATGAGGAGCATGATGAGAGTGGACCAGATTTTCCGGGAAGCAGATCTCCGGAAGGGGAGGGCATTGGTTTCCTTGCTCATTGTTTGATTACCTCTTAGATAAATATTCCAAATACGGAAATCGCACAGGCACTCCATGGATCCGTCAACAGATCGAGCAGAGGCAGTCCTGCCAGGACGGCCACACCGGCAGCCATGGCAGCGCCACCTGCAAAGAGGGCCTGGGGCCAGAAGGAGGTTACCGGATCCTGCCGGTGAAGCCGTGCCATGACCTGATAAGAAATATCGATATCCGGTACCGGCTCCCTTCGAGCATGGGCTGCCGCCCTTTCCACTATCTGTAAAGAATCTTTCATCTTGGATTTCCTTTTTCTATCTCTTCAAGCATCGATTTAAGCCTGTTCCGTGCCCTAAACAACCGCACCTTCACCCCGGTTCTCGTCCAGCCCGTCTGCTGTGCAATTTCTTTGGTGGCGTATCCGTCCCAGTAGTGGAGGGTCACCACCAACCGGTCCGGGGCCGGAAGTTTCTCGAACAGGCGAAAGAGTGTATCTCCGGCCTCATACTGTCCCCACTGATTCAGTTCACTTTTAAGGGTGTCCAGGTGGTCCGATACGTCGGCCTCCCTGTCCGTTTTTTGTTTTGTCAGCTTCCAGTGCCGATATCCTACCCGGGTGGCGATGCGGCCTATCCAGTGAATGAAAGGAGCGTGAGCCCTATATCCCTGCAGACCGAGATACGCCTGGACAAACACATCCTGGACCAGCTCCTCCAGCGCCACCGGATCCCGGGTAAAGCGGCGCATTCGGGAGGCAATCCTTCCCTGATACCGCTCCACCAGTCGTCGATAGGCGTCGGCATCACCGTCCAGGCTTGCAGTCACAAGCTGCGTTTCATTCATGTCTACTGTACTGGTCACAATCTCTCTCTCACCGGTTCCTGAGCTTTCAAAACCATCGACTCACTGCGTCGTCAGATACTCTCTATACTCATAGTGGACAATGACATGGAATTGGTTACAAAAAAATTTAAATTTTATAGACCTTAAGTGCAAAAATAACTTGCTCCCTTGGACAATCACCTAAACCAATACGAGACGAGATATCTGCAATGCCTGGGTGTTGACTTATCCTAATTTTTAGCTGAGACATGCAGAAAATTTACATAAAAATGGTTGTTAAAGACGATGACTATCCGTTATGGGTACCGGGCTCGTATTATTACAGCACACCATAAGTTGTGCTTGTTAAGATTGAAAATCCGCAATATCTTGTAGATTTTCTGCGGTTCAGAATGATACGAGCCCAGTGTCTGACATGTAAAATCCTTTATTAACATTAGAGCTACAAATCTTCCGGTCCCCCTCCGGTCCTTTGAATCGCCTGAAACAGTCTGTCCAAAAGATTATATTGAGTTTGATACCATGGGGCACTTGGCCTGAACCGTTGAACGCACTTTCCTTTTGAATGAGGATTGATATTCTATGGATGATGTGATTAACAGCGGTTATGAAAAAAACGACCCCACTCGAATGCCCATACTGCTGTTCATCTGATACATTGATTTTTAAACTAAAAAAATCAGTTATGAAAACCGTATGCAAGTATATCGATCATACAGAAGATTTATCGTTTTTTTCAGATGGTGAAAGACGATATGGTAATATGCTTTTCGAGTTATGTTCCGAGGTTTTTCAAACCGGTAAAAAGGGGCGTCCTCCCAGGGTTAATCCTAAAGGAGTCAGAGTTCGTGTTAAAAACAAAGGGGAGCAAAAACACAAAAAAGGCCGTAAGCGACCAAAATACCAAGCTCCACAGCGAGAACATCTTGATACGGCTCAAGATTTAAATGAGTTCGAAATCCATGCTAACCATCTTAAGGCTCAAAATGCTGCAATCAGGCGAATGTTAGAGGCCCAGTGCCTAAAATTATTCATGACAATATATTGTGTCTGCTCTAAAAAACAATTTTAATTAAAATTTAACCGTACTGAAACCCAGAAAAAAAATAGGCACATAAACAGGAGTTTAAGCCTTAAATCCATCCGAGAGGCCAAGACCTTCTTTTGACGCGCCTTTTACCACTATTAATTTGTAAGACCCATCCAATATTCTCAATATAGACGCCTAAAAAGGCGAAAATAGGCCATCTCAAATCTTTTTCCTTGACATGTAAGACCCTACTTGGTATGGTCGAGCATGGCTCATTTTCATATCAAGAAGAAAAAAGGAAGACCCTACCTCTATGTTAGGGAAATTGCCCGTATTGACGGCAAACCCAAGGTGATCTCTCAAATTTACATTGGCGCGCCAGAGCGCGTTGCAGGTTTATTAACTGGGCAGGCACAGCCGGTACAGTCCTTGAAGGCAGAGGAATACGGTGGGTTGTGGCTGGCCCGGGAAATTGACAAGGATATTGATATATGTTCCATTATTGACGCCATAGTTCCACGCACTGCCCGGGAAGAGGGTCCCTCGATTGGAGAGTACTTTCTTTATTGCATTTGGAATCGCATGATTGACGCCGTCAGCAAGCAAAAGATGGGGGAATGGTACAAACACACAGCTATTCAACATCTTAGGCCCGTTGAGCTTGATGAGCTTACCAGCCAACGCTATTGGGAAAAATGGGATCGAGTAGATGAAAACTGCCTTAAAAAGATAACCCTCACGTTTTTTGAAAGATTGTGGAAAACGCAGTCGCCATCTGCAGATTGCCTGTTATTTGACACAACCAACTATTACACCTTCATGGCAAGCCATACAAAGTCGGATATAGCCAACCGTGGTAAAAACAAAGCCGGGCGTCACCATCTACGGCAGATTGGACTTGGTCTATTAGTGGAAAGAAACTCAAAACTCCCACTTTATTATTCTGTGTATCCCGGTAACCTCCATGACAGCAAGCACTTTGAGGCGATAATGGATGAGATGTTCGGGGTTGTTTGTGGTTTGAACCAAACAAAGGAACATCTAACAGTCGTTATCGATAAAGGGATGAACTCCGAAGGAAACTATGCCTGGATTGATGAGCATTCCAGAATCCACTTTATCACAACATATTCCACCTATTTTGCCCAGGAGATCGCAGCTACGCCGCTTGATAAATTCGAGATTGCTGATATAGCTAAAAATAATAGACTACTTGAGGACGATCGCAAAGAGGAGTGTCTGCTGGCCTATCGCAGCAAAGGAGAGTATTGGGGTAAGCAGCGCAGTATCATTGTCACTTATAATCCCAAAACAGCAAGAAAAAAACGGTATACATTCGACAGCAAACTGGAGACAATCCGCCTTGAGTTGCTTGGAATGCGGACCAAAGTAAGAGAGAAAGCCCCGCACTGGCGCAACCAGAACACTATCAATGAGCGCTACCTGCGTCTATGCGAAAGATTGCATCTCTCATCTGATTTATTCAATTTAAACTTTGAACAAACCCAGAACGGCTTGACTATGAGTTTTCGAAAGGATGCGTATAAGGTCAAGCAACGGTGGGCTACGTTTGGGAAAAATATCATCATTACAGACAATATGGATTGGACAACTGGGGCCATCATAGAAGCCAGTCTTGATCGTTGGCAGGTGGAAGATCGTTTCCGGTTGAGCAAAAATGAGCAAATGGTAGGCGTACAGCCGATCAGGCACTGGACCGATAGCAAAATCAGATGTCACTTGTTTACATGTGTGGTTGCCATGGCCTATCTTCGTAGAATTGAAATGAAGCTTGAATCATGTGGCATAAAACGATCAGCGGAAGATGTAATGAGCGACATGAGACACCTTCATTCTATCCTGAGTTTGCAGAAAGGATCCAGAAAACCTACCCGGCGCTTAGAGACACCAAGTAAGACCCAAGCAGAAGTCCTAATGGCCTTTGGCTATCAAATTGACGAGAATGGGGTCTTACAAACGGCAGGATAGAAAAGGCTTGTTGGATAAGGCTATCGGCGTTTTTCACTCATCTAATCCTTAAACTCCTGATAAAGAAAAATGAAATGCAAAATATAGATTTAAAATGGTTGCGGTTTTGGTTGCAGATTTTATCCTAAAATAGACAAAAAAAGAAAGAATATAGTGGGGAGACGTCTTGAAACAAAGGCTTTTTAGGGCTTTTATCGCAATAGAAACGGCTTTGGGAGCAGGATGTCGGAGGTTCAAATCCTCTCGCCCCGACCACTTCTCACATTCCATTAAAACGTTTACAGGTCTTACTTCTTTATGTTCCTGCTCTAATTAAGTTTTTAACAATATATCCGCCCTCTTCGTTCGATTTCTTTGCGCACCTTGACAAAAAACGCATGCCTGCTCTAATGTATGCCTGATTTAAAATTGCCGCAGCAGGTGAAACAACTTTGCTTGCCCGTATTTGTTGACCATTAAATTGGGTGGGAAAATGCCAGCTAAATTCAGGATTGATCTTGAGGCCGTGGAATATTATCTTAGGACGGTCCAGAAAAATTTTGAACAAATCAATGATTGTTTGGATATGCGCCGGGAACCCATGCGGGATGAAATTGTTGAAAACATGCTCGCCGGCTATCGGTATATTAACAAGCTGCTTGCCCAGGATTTAAGCATGCTGGAGCAGACCGGGCTTCACCACTTTCTTGAGCTTAACCACATTGTCCTGTGCGGGGAGGACTTAAAAAAAAGAAAAGATTATGAGCAGCACATCCTGGCCACAAGCGACCGGTTTTACAGTCAAAGGGAGTTCTGCATCAAGGATCTGCGTTCCTGGGCAAAAGATCATAAGAATGTCACTCCCTGGAAACGTGCTGCCGGAGTATATATCCTGCATGTCAGCCAGCCCCAGCTTTTTTTTGAAGGCAACCACAGAACCGGCGCGCTTTTGATGAGCAGTATTCTTGTCCGCGCCGGCAAGCCCCCATTTGTGCTGACGGTGGACAATGCCAAAGCCTACTTTGACCCATCAAGCCTCGCAAAGGCCACAAAAAAGGATTTTATGGGTAAATTATATAAATTACCGAAAATCAAAAAAAATTTTGCAAAGTTTCTTGAAGCCCAAGCCAATTCGGAACTGCTGATCAAGGCTCCCTAAGTTCTACATCTCTGCTCTCCAAGTTTTAAAAGCCCTGCCCCAAAGCGACATTTCTTCTCTTGTTTTCATGACTTACAAGCCGCTCATCAAATCTTAACACAATTATAACATTTCAATAGTAGAAATACTGGTCATGTTACACCCTAACGAAAAGTTAAATTTAAAACGTTAATAACAGGAGAATCAAATGAAATTCAAATCTTTACTTAATGTTGCGTTATCAGCAGCTGTTGCGGCATCCTTCATGATTGCGGGATCTGCAACTGCAGGTTCAATGAAAATTACCGGTGCCGGCGCAAGCTTTCCTGCACCAATTTACAGCGAATGGTTCAAAGATCTTGCCAAACAAACCAATGGTGATCTCAAAGTGGACTACCAGTCCATCGGTTCCGGTTCCGGTATCAAAAATTTTATTGCCCATACTGTGGATTTCGGTGCCAGTGACGCCGCTATGAAACAAAGCGAAATCGATGAGGTCCCCGAGGGCGTTCAGCTGCTGCCCATGACCGCAGGTGAGATTGTTATCGCCTACAACCTGCCCGGCATTGACAACCTTAAACTGCCCCGGGACGTATATCCCGAAATTTTCCTGGGCAAAATCACCAAATGGAATGATGCCAAGATCGTTGCCGCCAACCCCGGCGTAACCCTGCCTGATACCCCTATCACTGTTGTTGTCCGTTCCGATAAATCCGGTACCACCTTTGGTTTCACCGGACATTTAAGCGCTATCTCTGCTGATTTCAATTCTGCTGTGGGCCAGGGCAAAATGGTTCAGTGGCCTGCCACCAACATGGTAAAAGGCAAAAAGAACGATGGTGTAGCCTCCGCCATCCGCCAGACCCCCGGTGCCATCGGTTACACCGAATACGGTTTCGCAAAATTGACCAGACTGCCCACCGCTTGCCTGGAAAACCAAGCCGGCAAATTTGTATGCCCCGGACCCGAAGGTGGTGCTGCTGCCCTTGCCAACGCTGTTCTGCCTGAAAATATGATTGTCTTCATCAATGATCCTGCAGGCGAGGCCTCTTACCCCATTGCAACTTTTACCTGGATGATGTTCTACAAAAAGAACAAAACACCTGAATTGGCCGCAGCACTTCGCCAGATGGTTGAATACTGCATGGCTGAAGGCCAGAAAATTGCAGACAAAGCCGGTTATATTCCCCTGCCTGAAAGTGTCGTAGAAAAAGTTAGAGCCGCTTCCCAGAATATTCAGTAAACCAATCCTCTTTCTCGATCAGGGGCACTTTCATGTAAAATGGGAGTGCCCTTGTCTCTTATTTGGAGATAAAAAATGGCCGACAATGAATTTTTGGGTAATGTCGGTGGCAGAACATTATCCAAACCGCCCACCCCTGGTGACATTCTTTTTGACAAAGCATTCAGGTTCCTGACCCGGGCCTTTACCTGGGCCACCATTTTCCTGCTGGCGTTCATCGTCTTTAAAGTTGGCGGTAAAGCACTGCCGGCGTTTCCCGAACTGGGACTTAAATTCCTGTTCACATCTACCTGGGATTCCAGCCAGAAAGTGTTCGGTATCCTTCCCCAGATCTGGGGCACACTCTACAGTTCCTTTCTTGCTCTTATTCTGGGTGGATTTTTCGGAATCACCATTGCCATATTCATTACCCAGGATTTTCTTCCGTATAAAGTTGAATTTGCATTAAAAAATATCATTGAACTGCTTGCCGCCATCCCTAGCGTTGTTTACGGGCTGTGGGGCATTTATGTTCTGATCCCCCTGATCCGGCCGTTTACGGATTTTCTTCACGAGTATTTGGGCTGGATTCCTTTTTTTTCCACCCGGCTTTCGGGCCTGGGCCTTTTTCCGGCAGCACTGGTGCTCTCTATTATGATCCTGCCCACGGTGGCCGCTATTTCCCAGGATGCATTTAAAGCCATTCCCCATAAAACCAAGGAGGCCGCCTTTGGTCTGGGCACCACCCGCTGGGAAGCCATTCTGCGCGTTATGCTGCCCACCGCCTCGGGCGGTATTTTCGGTGCGCTTGTTCTGGGCTTTGGCCGGGCGCTCGGTGAAACCATGGCCCTTGCCATGCTGGTCGGAAGTATGCCCACCGTTACCTTGTCCTTCTTTTCCCCGGCAGACACCATTGCGGCCCTTTTAGCCAACACCTTTCCCGAAGCAGAAGTCGGGCTTGAAACCGGTGCGCTGATGTATGCGGCCTGTGTGCTGCTGCTGATTACCCTGATTGTTAATGTTGCCGGTGCCGTCATTGTTGCCAAGGCAACACCGGGAGGAGGGAAAAGATGAAGCAGGCCGATCTTCAATTACCCAAGCTGGAACGTCAGCCCATGGAGCCAAGAGCGCTTAAGTCAATTGTTTTAAGCGCCATTACCATCGTCTGTGCAGTCACCGCCTGCATCCCTTTATTTTCAGTCCTTTTCATGCTGTTGTATCGTGGCGGTAAGCGGCTGACCTTTGAGTTGTTTTATTCCCTGCCTCCGGGTGCCTTTGACGCACCGGGTGTCGGCGGTTTCGGCAATGCCATTCTGGGTACCGCGTTTATGGTGGGCATTGCCGGTGTAATCAGCATCCCTTTTGGAATCCTGGCAGCGGTTTATCTGGCAGAGTTTGATCCCCACAGCAAAGTTTCCGAAACCGCCAGATTCTGCGCAAAAACCATGACCGGTTTACCCTCTATTATTGCCGGTGTTTTTGCCTATGCCATTGTTGTTTTGACCATGGGGCACTATTCATCCTGGGCCGGGGGCGTGGCCCTTTCCCTGCTGATGATCCCCACCGTCATGCTCACCGCCGAAGAAGCCATTAAAATGGTGCCAAACCCCATGCGTGAAGCCGCCTACGGTATGGGATGCACCCCTGCCCAGAGCCTGGTCAAGATTATTTTACCCGTGGCCATGCCGGGTATCATCACGGGTGTTGTCCTTGCCGTGGCCAGGGCTGCCGGAGAAACGGCACCGCTGCTGTTCACAGCCCTTTTCAGCGAAAGCTGGCTGGCCCCCAACGACCCCACAGCATCTTTGGCCGTGTTGATTTACAACTGGTCGTCCAGTCCATACGAGAATCTCATTGAACTGGCCTGGGCTGCATCATTGATCCTTGTTGTGCTGGTATTTGTCCTCAACGTTGTCAGCCGCGCCCTGGGCGATAAAACCAAACTGTAATTTTCAAGATCTGTGTTGGTGACACAGATTCTTTATAAAAGGAGTATACACACTCATGGAAGCCTTAAAAGAAGTTGATGCAAACGAAGCCTATGAAAACGACCTGCCTGCGGATGTGGCACTGGATTGCAAAGCCGAGCAGATTTTTTACGGGGATTTCCTGGCCGTCCGGGACAGTCATGTCCCCATAAAAAGAAACCAGATCACCGGCTTTATCGGGCCTTCGGGGTGCGGAAAAAGTACGGTGCTCAAAAGTATAAACCGCATGAATGACCTGATCAGGGGGTTCCGATTCATTGGTGATGTTCATTTCCACGGCATCAATATTTATGACAGCAATATAGACCCTGTGTCGGTTCGCCGGAATATCGGCATGGTGTTCCAGCAGCCCAACCCGTTTTCTATGTCTATCTTTGACAACGTAGCCTTTGGCCTGCGTTTGAACCGGTATAAAGGGAATATGCATGAAAAGGTTGAAAAGGCCCTTCGGGGCGCAGCCCTGTGGAAAGAGGTCAAAGATAAACTTAAAAACAATGGTCTTTCCCTTTCCGGCGGCCAGCAGCAGCGTCTGTGCATTGCAAGGGCCATTGCCACAGAGCCCCGGGTACTTCTCATGGACGAACCCTGCTCAGCATTGGACCCCATTGCCACCCGCCAGATAGAAGAGCTGATGGTGGATTTGAAAAAACAGTTCACCGTTGCCATCGTAACCCACAATATGCAGCAGGCCGTCCGTGTGGCGGATCAGACCGCATTTTTTTCCGTGGACATCTCCAAGGGAGGCCGAACCGGCTACCTTGTTGAAATGGGACCCACCAAAGAACTGTTTGAAAATCCCCAGGAAGATTTGACCAAAGATTACCTGCACGGCGAATTCTCCTGATTCGACGCATTTCTTACCAATCAAACAAAAATCCCCCTGGAAAATATTTTCCAGGGGGATTTTCATTATTCAATGTGGGTCGCGGCTTGGTGCGATATGTCAGGCCAGTCCATGGCTGTTAATCGTATGCCTTTTGGTAGCTTTTCTCTGCTTCCTGCATTTTTGCCCGGCCGGTTTCAAGTAGTTTCTGGCCCTTGCTGATTTCAGATTCTCCTTCAGAAATACGGGCGTTGCCCCGCTTAATCAGTTTGTGACCTTCTAAAATTTGTTTTTCAGCAAGTTCCCATGCTTCCGCAATTTTTTTCAGCTTTTTGGCATTGTCAGTAGCTGAGACAGATGAATGGAGTGCCTGGTTTATCTGGGACAGATCCTGGTAAGCTTTACGATTTTCCTGTACGGCTGTATTGCCCTCTTCAATTAATTTTTCACCCTGTCGTAAATCAGCACGTCCTTTTTCAACCAGCTTTCTGCCTTTAAAAATTTTATCCTCTCCTTTTTGGGATTCTTTCTTTCCCAGCTCCCAGATTTGGGCGATCTCAATACGAGATTCTCCTTCGGACAATACTTTTTCACCGAATGAAGAAGATTTCGTGGCGCACCCGACAAAAAGGAAAAGGGTTGATATCAGAAAAATGCATAGGATTGATAATGGTTTATTCATAGTTCTGTTTCCTTTCAGTTTGAATTCGTTAAGCAGGGACAAGCCCAAATGAAGTTCCGATTTTTGCCATTTTAGCACATTTCGGAATAAGTTTCTCACATGATTCTCACCCATGGAGACCAAAAATTCATTGTCATTTATCCCAGCCCAATGATCACGGTGGATGGTCTGGACGATGACTTTTTAGAAATTTTCTACGCCCCCACTCTAATCCTTTTTTAAAATTATGAGAGTCTCAATACTGTTCTCCAGCTTCTTTTCAAGCGCTGTAAATGTGTCCACAGCCTGATTGCTGACAAGGGCGAAATAGCCAAAGTATTTCTTTGCTTCGGCAATGGCCTCATCGTTGAACCCAACCTTCAACTGTCCCCCACGCCCCTTTCTGGGAGTTGTCAGGAACTTGTCTATTTTTCTTTGCGCTGATTCCGTAAATTCTGTTGTGTTTTCTTCCATCAGCATCTTTAGGTCAAGCAAATCCTTGCGAAAGGAGAGCTCTTTCTTGGCGCCTGTCTATCTGCTATTTTACATCCTTAAAAGCCAGGGAGATCTGTGTCATGGCCCAGTCAATGTCGGCCTTGGTGATCACCAGGGGCGGGGCAAACCGGATGGTATAGGTATGGGTCTCCTTGCACAGGATTCCCAGCCCGGCAAGACGTTCGCATATAGCCCTGGCACCTCCCGGGGTGTTTTCATGAAGCTCCACGGCAATCATCAGGCCGATTCCGCGGATCTCTTTGATGGCCGGGCAATCGATTTGTTTGAGCTGGTCTAAAAAATAAGTTCCCATGTCAGCGGCATTTTCGATCATGTTTTCTTCCACCAGCACCTTTAACGCCATGCGGGAAACAGCGCAGGCCATGGGATTGCCGCCGAAAGTAGACCCATGCTGGCCGGGCTGGAGCAGCCCTAACACTTCAGCATTGGACAGCACCGCTGACACGGGATAAAACCCGCCGGACAGGGCTTTGCCTATCGTGGTCAGATCGGCCTGGACCCCTTCATGCTCTTCGGCAAGAAGCTTTCCGGTCCGGCCCAGGCCCGTCTGGATCTCATCTAAAATCATGAGGATATTTTTGCGGCTGCAGATCTCTCTGACCTGTTTAAGATAGCCTTTGGGCGGGATAATCACACCAGCCTCACCCTGGATGGGTTCCACAAGAAACGCCACGGTATTTGGTCCAATGGCTTTCTCCAGGGCGTCGGCATCCCCAAAGGGAATATTGACAAACCCTGGGGTAAACGGTCCGAAATTCTTCCGGGCATTCTCATCCGTGGAAAACCCTATGATTGACAGGGTCCGGCCATGGAAATTGTTGTTGCAGACAATGATTTCAGCCTCATTTTCCGCCACATTCTTGGATTCATACCCCCATTTTCTTGCACATTTGATGACGGTTTCCACCGCTTCCGCCCCGGAATTCATGGGCAGCATCTTGTGGGAATGGGTCAATGAACACAATTCTTCATACAGCAGGGGCAGCTGGTCATTGCGAAACGCCCGGGATGTCAGGGTCAATTTGTTGGCCTGGTCTATCATGGCCTGGCGGATTTTAGGGTGGCAATGGCCCTGGTTCACGGCAGAATATGCAGACAGGCAGTCCATGTACTTATTGCCGTCCGCATCCCACACCCAGATGCCCTCGCCCTTGCAAAGAACCACATCCAGGGGTTTATAATTTTTGGCGCCATACTGATCTTCAAGGGCAATATATTCTTTTGTTTTCATGATCTTTCCTTTACATTTTTTCATCAACGGCCATGGGCCGACCGGGTCTGTCAGCGCCCGGACGAAGCCCACAACAAAACATGAAAGAAACTCATCAACTTATTGATTTTTTCATTAAATTAAAATCAGGTTTCTATTTCAATTTGCATGATTTTAACGTAAAAATATGGCTCGTCAAACCACTTTAATGCATCATTGAGATGAGAAAAACTCATGAAAGAAACCCATTACCACTGTCTGCCCTCCCTGAACGGACTTAAATTTTTCGAGGCCGCAGCCAGACATTTAAGCTTTACCCGGGCCGCCCGGGAACTCAACGTCACCCAGGGCGCGGTCAGCCGCCAGATCAAACTGCTGGAAAACCAGTTGAACGTGATTCTGTTCCACCGGACCCACCGAAAACTGGATCTCACGGAGCAGGGCCGGATTCTGGCCCGGGATCTGGCAAGGGCCTTCAACATCATGACCGAAGCGGTTGTCAGGATCAAACACCGGCCCCAGGACCTGAATCTAAAGGTCCACCCGACATTTGCCATCCGCTGGCTAATCCCCCAGCTTCATAAATTCCAGGCCCTCTATCCGGACATCCAGGTTCGGTTTACCACATCCAGCGTGAATGTGGATTTTTCAAAGGAAAATTTTGATGCCGGCATCACCCACCTGGGAGAAGACGTGCCCGGCATCAACCGAAAGCTGATCTTAAAGGAACAGCTCATCCCTGTCTGTGCTCCGCAACTGCTCAAGACACAACCTGTCGTCAATGACCCTGGAAATATCAAACACTACATGCTGCTGCATAACAGCCCGGATTTAAAGGAATGGGCCGCGTGGGCAGACCAGAACGGCATTCAAAATTTTCCCCTGGAAAAAAGCCGGGTTTTTGAGGTAGATGATGCCGCGTTACAGGCCGCCACAGCGGGTTTGGGGCTGGCCCTGGGAGATCTTTTCCTGATCCGGGACGAGCTTGAATCCGGCCGCCTGGTCGCTCCCTTTGGGCGAACGCCCATCCGTACGGGGAATTATTATTTTTCCTGGCCCGAGTTGAACCACAACTCAAAGGGGGTCGATGCCTTCAAACAGTGGCTGGTTCATAATCTGCCCTCCGAAGGCATATAGCGGTTACCTTAAAAATCATCATTGACCCCGCATGGGATGGTTGACAAAGATCCTGAACGTGTCATAAACAAGTCGAACATGAATTAACCTTGTAATCTTATTTTGTCGACTTTATGATTTAAACATGAAAAACAGAAACCTGACAAGCATTGTGTTCGATGACATTCGCAAAAAAATATTAAATTACCAGCTGCTGCCCGGCAACCGGATTTCGGACACGGAAATTGCCGAAACAATGAATATCAGCCGCTCCCCCGTTCGCCAGGCCCTGTTTCGTCTGGCCGAACACGGACTGATAGAATCCCGCCACAACCGCGGCTTTATTGTGAAGGTCTTTTCAGCCAAAGAGATAGAAGACCTGCATGTGCTGCGCGAAGCCCTGGAGCTGAGCGCCATTGATCTGGTGATTGAAAATATGACCCGGGATACGGCCCAAGGGCTGCAGCATGCAGTGGACCGCTTGAAACCATTGATTGATCAAAACAACCTTGCCGAAATAACAAATGTTGACTGGCAGTTTCACAACCTGATCATCAAAGGCGGCGGCAACACCCTGATGATTGAATTTTACCGCAGCCTTCAGGACCGAATCAAAATATCATTTCCCCATTTACAGACCCCGGGTCCTGCCATGTGGGAAATTTATGACGAACACAAACAGATCCTGGACAATATCCTGTATAAAAACACGGCCGGGGCCAAGTATGCCATGTCCAGTCACCTGAGAGGGGCTTTGGAAATCAACTTGACGGCCACCCGAAAACAGAAAGCCCAAACCCCCTGAATACGTTCTGCTTTATTTCCGTGGTGAAGATCTGTATTTTTTCCTTGACATGTTTATTAATTGTCGACATTAATTACGCCAATAAGATATATTTGACAAATAAGTGAAAAATATGGCTATTTTGGTCGACATTTTTGTAGAAAAATTTTGTTACCACCAACAAAGAAAATTAAAAAATAGACAAAACAGGCGTTTGACACCCCATGCCTGTTTCACCCTAACTTTATTGGAGAAGAAATGATGAAAAAAATTGTAAGTGCAGTGCTTGCTTTAGGCCTTATCCTGAGCCTTGCCGTTTCGGCATCGGCTGCGGATAAACTGGTTGTGGGAACCTCCGCTGACTATCCCCCTTACGAATTCACCGATGCTGACGGCAATTTTACGGGCTTTGACATGGATCTGGTCCGGGCCATCGGCGAAAAGATGGGCAAAGAAGTCAAGATCGTGGACATGGGATTTGATACCCTGATCGCAGCCCTTCAGAAAGAAAAAATTGATGTGGTCATCGCCGCCATGCAGGCCACCGAGGACCGCAAAACACAGGTGGATTTTTCCGTGGTCTACCACGACATTGCCGACGCCCTGCTGGTCAAAGCCGATTCGGGCATTACCCTGACATCCGTATTTGACTCCACCGCATATAAAGTGGGCGGACAAACCGGAACCGTCCAGGAAAAATGGATCCAGGACAACCTGATTAAAACCGGCAAGCTGCCCAAGGATAACTACTTTTCCTATGAACGGGTGGACAACGCCGCCATGGATCTGAAAAACGGCCGCATTGACGTGCTGCACATCCAGTCCGACCCGGCCAAAGCCCTGGCTGAAAAAAACGGCCTTAAAGTGGCCCTGGTCACCCGGGAAACCATTTCCGCAGGACAAAGCCTGGCCGTGACCAAGGGAAACACTGAACTTGTCAACGCCATCAACAAGGCCATTGAGGAACTCAAGGCAGACGGCACCATAGACAAACTCATAGAGAAGTACAATCTGCTCTAATTTTCTTGCAGGCGTTGAAAAAATCCAGGGGAGCGAAAACACGCTCCCCTTTTTTAAAAGGATGATGACATGGACGGGTTAACCGGCGCAGCCGGGATGATGAAATTTCTGCTCCCGGGATTGGGCGTAACCGTTTCGGTGACGGCCATCGCCCTGGGTATCGGGTGTGTCTTCGGGGCAGCCATGGCGGTGTTCAGAGTCTACGGCGGCCCCGTGTCCAAGAGCATTGCCACAGTATACAGTATCGTGATCCGGGCGATCCCCGTGATTGTTATCATCTTTATTCTCTTTTTTGTCATCTCGGAGTTCATAGACCTGACCCCTTTCATGTCCGGGGCCATTGCTTTAGGCTTTGCCTCGGGCGCCTATCAGACCGAAATATTCCGGGGCGCCATCCTGGCCATCCCAACCGGCCAGATGCGGGCGGCCCGGGCCATCGGTATGAGCCGGATTACAGCGATCCGTACGATTATCTTGCCCCAGGCGTTCAGGGTAGCCATCCCCTCCCTGATCAACGAAATTTCCCTGGTACTCAAGGACTCCTCCCTGGTTTTTGTCATCGGGGTGCCGGAACTGCTGCGCCGGGCCCAGTACGCCAGTGCCTCGACCATGGAACCGCTTCTGGCATTTGGCTGTGCCGCAGCCTTTTACATTGTCATGACCCTGATCCTAAGCAAACTGCTTGAAGCCGTGGAAAGAAAATATGCCGTCAAATTTTAAGGAAGATACCGTGAAGCCGCTTTTAAGAGTTGAGAATTTAACCAAGTCATTCGGATCCAGCCAGGTCATCAAGGGGGTAAGCTTTGAGGTGACCCCCAGCGAAGTGGTGGTGGTCATCGGCAGCAGCGGCACGGGAAAAAGCACCATGCTCCAATGCCTGAACCTGCTCCACCAGCCCACGGGGGGAAAGATCTTTCTGGAGGATACCGAGATCACGGCCCCGGGCATGGACGAGGATCTGGTCCGCCGCCAGATGGGCATGGTCTTCCAGGACTTCAACCTCTTTAACCACCTGTCGGTTTTGGACAACGTCACCGTGGGGATGACAAAAGTTCTGAAAATGAAAAAGCAGGCGGCCCATGACAAGGCCATGGCCGAACTCTCCCGGGTGGGCATGGCGGATCATGCGGACAAGTACCCGGCCCAACTGTCCGGAGGTCAGAAACAGCGGGTGGGCATTGCCCGGGCCCTGGGCATGTCCCCCAAGGTCATGCTTTTTGACGAGCCCACCTCGGCCCTGGATCTGGAGCTGACCGGCGAGGTGCTGGCCGTGATGAAAAAACTGGCTGCCGACGGCATGACCATGATTGTGGTCTCCCACGAGATGGGCTTTGCCCGGGAGGTGGCCGACCGGGTAATCTTCATGGAGGGCGGATATATCCTCGAACAGGGCACCCCGGATCAGGTCTTTACCAACCCGGAATCCGAGCGGACCCGGGCCTTTCTCTCCTTAATCAACCAGCTTGAGGGATAAAGGATAAACCATGCACGAATTTTTTGCCTACGCCGCCATGGCCCTGCCGGACATGCTCCGGGGCACCCTGATCACCTTGAAGGTGACCGCCGGCTCCCTGCTCATCGGCCTTGCCATCGGCCTGCCCATGGCCCTGGTAAGGGTTTACGGCGGCAAACTGCTGCAACCTTTTTGCACAGCCTATCTCACCCTGTTCCGCGGCACGCCCCTGCTGGTTCAGCTTTTTGTGGTCTATTACGGCCTGCCCGAGGCCGGAATTTCCTTTTCCCGCATGGGTGCGGCGTTTTTCACCCTGGGATGCAACTCCGCTGCCTACCAGTGCGAGTATTTCAGGGGCGCCCTGCTGTCGGTGTCCCAGGGCCAGATGAAGGCCGCCCGGGCCATCGGCATGAGCCGGTTGTCGGGCATCCGGCATATCATCCTGCCCCAGGCCCTGCGCCTGGTCATTCCGACCTGGTCCAATGAGTTCATCGCCATGGTCAAGTATACGGCCGTCATTTTTCTCATTGCCGTGCCTGACCTCATGGGCGAAGCCAAAATGCTCTCCAGCCAGCATTTTGCCCCCATCCCCACCTACATTCTCGTGGCATTGATCTATCTGATCCTGGTGGGAGTCATGAGCCTGGCTGTCCACATGCTCCAGAAAAAACTGGCCGTACCCGGCCTGAGTTTCACAGCAGAAGATCATTAAAGCAAAAATGATTTACGGCGCAACGTTCTTAGTTGATAAATGACAATGCAGGCAGCATTAGCAACGGCAAGAGTTGCTTTTTTCAAACAGTTTGATAAAATTCCCATAAAATTATTTCAATCTGTGGGAATAAATGAATCCACGCTTCACACAACGAATAGAATAGTTCTCTTTGCATACCGTTATCTAAATTATTACGGTAAGGACGATTCTTTCCAAGAAACACCGCATACGTTCTACAGCATTCATTTTCGCAGACAACGAATAGTCTAATTGTAGCTTAATTGTAGGAACAGTGCCGATGAGTATTTTTGACAAGTTGTCGTTAAAAAACCGAATGGTGTTTTCATTTTCCCTGATTATTGTCCTGTTTGTGGCATTAAGTATCAGCACCTGCCGTCAAATAGAAGTCCTCAATCAGCTTACCCAGACACTCTACACCCACCCGCTCCAGGTATCCAATGCGGCCCTGGAAGCCAAGGCCGGGGTACTTGCCATGCATCGATCCATGAAAGATGTTTCAACCGCCCAAAGCCAGGCCGATATTTCCCTATCCATCCAGGAGGTTAGGGAAAAAGAGGCGGTGGTATACCGGGAGCTCAATCTGATCAAGCGTTATATTCTGGGCAAAGAAGGCAGACAGCTGATTGAAAGCACCATCCTGCTTTTTGACGGCTGGAAGCCCATTCGCCTGGAGGTCCAGGACTTCGTTCTCAAAGGAGACAGGGCATCGGCAAACCTGATCACCCGAAAAAAAGGTGCCGATTACGTCGCCCATCTTGAAAGGCGCATGGAAGAGCTCACCCGTTACGCCCGAAATAAGGCAGACGGATTTATGCAGGATGCCCGTAAAACCCAGCGCCGGGTCTATATTCATATCCTCACCTCAATCACCCTCTTTATGTGTCTGGCAATCGCCATCGGCTATCTGTTGTCTTCGAGCATCCTGGGCGCCATTGAAACCTTTCGCCAGACCATCGCCCGGATCACCCGGACAGGAGAACTGGAGCAGACAACCGTCAAGGGAAATCATGAAATTGCTGCACTGGCAAGTCACTTCAACCGCCTGATTCACCGTCTGCAAGGACAGTTCTGGCTTCAGCGCATGGGAAATGAACTGATTCACGCCCTGTCCGGAAACCTTGGATTTGAGGAGATGCTGGAAAAAGGCTGCACCCACCTTTGCCAAAGCCTGAAAAACTGCGCCGGCGCCATATACACATATGATGAATCAACAGCCCAATGCCGCCTCAGTTACTATTACGCGGTTCCCGAAGGCGGTCTGTTTGCCAAATGTTTTGACCTGGGAGAGGGACTTGTGGGCCAGGCCGCAAAAGATAAAAAAGAAATTATGCTCTCCCGGCCAACGTCCGAAGAGGCATCGGTCAAATCCGGCAGACAAAACCAAACCCCTTCGGATATTATAGCCGTCCCCATGTTGTATAAAAACCATCTGTTTGGTGTTTTTGAAGTCGCCTTTTTTGACCCTGCGGATACGCCAAAACAGCAATATCTGCTTTCCGCCATCCGGTCGTTTTCCGTGCTGCTCTACGCAGCCCGAAAAAAAGAACAGGTGAACCAGCTGCTTAACAACGCCCAAAAGGCCAATGAACAGCTATTATCTTTAAATACGGAGATCGAGCATCAGTCCGAGGAGTTAAGCAAAAAAAACATTTCGCTTGAACGCCAGCAAAAACAGGTGGAAGAAGCCAACCGTTTAAAAAGTGAATTCCTATCCAATATGAGCCATGAGCTGCGAACCCCGCTTAACTCAGTGAACGCATTGTCACGGGTGTTGATTACCCAGGCTGGCAATAAATTGACCCCGGAGGAAAAAAATTATCTGGAAATCATTGAGCGCAACGGCAAACGCCTGCTGGCATTGATCAACGACATCCTCGACCTGTCCAAAATAGAGTCGGGCAAGATGGAACTGGATTACACCCGCTTTTCCCTTGCCCGTACAATTGACAATATCGTGGAAAGCCTTTCGCCACTTGCCCGGAATAAAAATATCCGGCTTGACACCCAGCTTTCCGAAACACTTCCCATGCTTGAAAGTGATGAGGCCAAGGTCCATCAGGTGCTTGAAAACATCATTGCCAATGCGGTGAAATTCACAGAAAAAGGCGGGGTCACGGTGTCTGCAGTTGAACAAAACGGCCATGTTGAAATCACCATTAAAGATTCAGGTATCGGCATCTCTTCTAAAGATTTAAAAACCATATTTGAAGAATTCCGGCAGTCCGACGGCACCACAACCCGGAAATATGAAGGGACCGGACTTGGGCTGGCCATCGCCTACAAAGCGGTTCAGTTGATGGGCGGGGAAATCAAAGTATCCTCCGTCATTGACCAGGGCAGCACGTTTATTGTCACGCTCCCGGTCAAGCCCCAGGGTGCCCCCCAAAAGCCTCTGCAAAAAGAATCTTTGCCAGGAGACATGAAGAAAAAACCGCCCAGCATCCTCATTGTGGATGATGACGAAAAAACGCGGGAACTTTTGAGCGATGCATTTCAAAGACAGGGTTATGCCACCCTGACCGCAGCCACGGGCAGGCAGGCGCTTAACTATGCCAGGACCTATCCCATTTTGGCCATCACCCTGGATGTCATCATGCCCGAAATGGACGGGTGGGAAGTATTGACCCGGTTAAAAGAAGACCCGGTTACCGCTAAAATTCCTGTGGTGATTGTATCTGTGTCCGACGACCGCAGTACCGGATTGGCTCTGGGTGCCGAAGGGTATGTGAACAAACCCCTGGATCGGGAACAACTGATCGGTGAAATTGAAAAAATTCACCAGACAATGCCGTCCACGGTGATGCTTGTGGATGATAATGAAACAGAGCGCAATCAGGCGGCCCTGTGGCTCACCCGGGAGGGCGTCCAGGTCATTACTGCAGACTCCGGGGAGCAATGCCTGGAACTCCTTGCATCCAACTTGCCCGATATGATGGTCATAGATCTGATGATGCCCGGCATGACCGGTTTTGAACTGATTAAAGCCGTCCGGGCCAATCCGGAAACAGCCGGTATCCCTGTTCTGGTATTAACCGCCAAAGATCTCTCCCCCGAAGAGAAAAAGGCCCTGGAGATGAACGCCTCCTCCATTCTGCTAAAAACACCGGAATGTACGGCGCAGTTATTTGAACAGGTTAACAAGGTTTTAAAAACCGCCATTGCCCCCCGATTGTCCCGCCCGGTTGCCGCCAAGCCAGGAACCGCCAGCCCCGTGGTTTTGATCGTGGAAGACAACCCGGACAATATGACCACCATCAAAGCAATACTGCCCAAAGGATTAGATGTGAAGGAGGCCGAAGATGGGCCTCAGGGATTGGATATGGCAAGAGCCATGACCCCGGATCTCATTTTTCTGGACATGGCCCTGCCCCAAATGGATGGGTTTGAGGTTGTCGCTGAGTTAAAACAGGATGATCGAACAAAACACATTCCCGTTGTCGCGTTAACGGCCCAGGCCATGCAGGGAGACAAGCAGCGAATCCTTGGGGCAGGCTGCGATGACTATATTCCCAAACCCATTAACCCGGAAGCATTGAGAAAAAAAGTGCGGTTCTGGCTGCAGACAGATCCGGAGGAGAAACAATGACCTGCATTCTGGCCATCGACGATAATCAGGACAACCTGATAACAATCAGTGCGCTGCTCAAGCTGCTGATCCCAAACAGTAAGGTTATTACGGCATCTTCAGGCGAAGAAGGCATTCACAAAGCAATCATAGGCCACCCGGATACCATTTTGCTGGATATTCACATGCCGGGAATGGATGGGTTTGAAACCTGCCGGGAGTTAAAAACCATAGAGGCCACCGCCCATATCCCCGTCATTATGCTGACAGCGGTCCGGACAGATTCAAAGAGCCGGGTTAAGGCCCTTGATCTTGGTGCGGATGCGTTTTTAACCAAGCCCATTGATGAGGCGGCACTTGCCGCCCAGGTTCGGGCTATGCTCAGGATCAAACAGGCCGAAGACCGTCTCAGGGATGACAAAATACATCTTGAAGAACTGGTCAAAGAACGGGTCGCAGAACTCAGGCAGGTCAACCGGCAACTGGTCAAAGAGATCGAAGAACGAAAGCAGGCCGAGCACGCCCAAAAAAAGCTGGAGCAGCAGCTGATCCATGCCCAGAAACTTGAGTCCGTGGGCAGACTTGCCGGGGGGATTGCCCATGATTTTAACAATATGCTCAGCATTATTCTTGGGTATTCAGAGATGATGCAAGAGGATATGACGCCCGATGACCCGAATTACGAACGAATAACCGAAATCAGTGCGGCAGCCAGCCGGTCAGCGAATCTGACCGGGCAGTTGCTAGCCTTTGCGCGCAAACAGACGGTAAGCCCCCAGGTGATGGATTTAAATACCACCATTCCCAGGATGATGAATATGCTCCACCGGTTGCTCAGAGAAGATATCAATCTTAATTTTATGCCGGCAGACACCCCCTGCATGGTCAATATTGATCCAAGTCAACTGGATCAGATTTTGGTCAATCTGTGTATCAATTCCGGGGATGCCATCAACGGCACCGGTCAAATTTCCATTGCCGCGGATAATGTGTTCATCAATGACTCGAGTCGGGATGAAAATATTGATTTACCTGTCGGCCGCTATGTCCAACTATCCGTCACTGACACCGGGTGCGGCATGGACAAAAATATGATTCCCAATATTTTTGAGCCTTTTTTTACAACCAAAGAGATGGCCAAAGGATCAGGATTAGGGCTCTCTACGGTTTATGGCATTGTCAGGCAAAACAGCGGCACGATTGATGTATCCAGCCGGCCGGGTAAAGGCTCAACCTTTACAATTTTACTTCCAGAGCACAAAAAAACAGCCGATACCGGAGATAGCCATCATAAGAACAAAATACCGGACAGGCAAAATGCAACCATTCTTTTAGTGGAAGATGAAGAATCTCTTCTTAATTTAGGCCGCCAACTGCTTGAACAAATGGGATATACGGTGTTGGCGACACATTCACCCAAAGAGGCCCTTCGCATCTCAGCCGATCACCCAGGGCAAATCGATCTGCTTATCACGGATGTAATCATGCCCGAAATGAACGGGCATGAACTTGCAAACAAGTTAAAACAAGAACATCCCGAGATCCAGTGTCTCTATGTATCAGGATATCCGGCACAGGTGCTCTCTTCTGAAAAGATACTGGAGGCGGGGACTCATTTTCTTCCCAAACCGTATAAAAAAGAAGATCTGGAACGTATGCTTAAAAAATTTTGACCCTTTTCTGCCCTCTTTCCAGAATAAACTCCCCCATTTTCCCCTTGACATAAATTCAAATTGTCGACATTAATCACATTATCAATAATAATTAAACAAATACGCAAATAAAAAAATAGATTTAGTCGACATTTTGCAAGAAATTTGTTGTCACACATAAAGGTAATGTACATGAACAGCACGACACCTAAAAAGGTGAACCCCAAACAGGTTGCCAGATCTTCGGTCAACGATCTGGATCCATACATCCCGGGACGACCCATTAACGCCATTAAAGAAGAATTCGGACTGGACAAGGTGGTAAAACTTGCCTCCAATGAAAGTTCGGTTAAAATGCCCGAGGGCATTTGCCAGGCCATCGTGGATGCCATTGAAAATGTAAGCCGCTATCCGGACGGCCATGCCCGGGAATTGCGCCGGGCCCTGGAAAAAGATCTGGACATTCCGTTTGAGACGATGCTGATTGGAAACGGTGCCGAAGACTGCCTGAACATGATCGGTCAGGCGTTTTTAAATCCAGGGGATGAGTCCATCATCCCGGAGCCCACCTTTGATGCCTATCGCGTGGCCACGGAATTTATGGATGCCACACCGGTATTTGTACCTCTAAAAGATGACTGCATTGATCTGGACAGGGTGCTTGGTGCCGTCACGTCAAAAACCAAAATTGTCTGGATCTGCTCGCCCAACAATCCCACGGGAACCGTACTAAAAAGACAAGCCTTTGATGCCTTTCTGGATCAATTGCCCGACAACATCGTTGTGGTGCTTGACCAGGCCTATTGGGAATATATTACCTCGGAAGACCCGGCCAACGCCTGCGATTACCTTGATACGGACGCCCGGGTGATCGGCATCAGGACCTTTTCCAAGGTGTTCGGACTGGCCGGACTTCGCATCGGATACCTGACAGCCCACCCATCCATTGTTGAGGTGATCGCCAAAGTCAAACCGCCGTTCAATGTCAATGTGCTGGCCCAGGCCGCCGCCATCGCCGCCCTGAAAGAGAAGACGTTCAAGGCGCAACACCTGGAAACCACCCGGGTGGAACGTGAAAAAATGATTGCAGCATTTAAATCACGCGGCATCACGGTAAGGCCCAGCGAAACCAATTTTTTAATGGTGCCACTGCCCTGTAACGGTGACGACTTGTTTAACCGGCTTTTATCCCAGGGGGTGATTGTCAGACCCGGCAGCGTGTTTAAAATCCCCAACGCCATTCGTCTGTCCATTGGGAATCCGGACGAAAACCGATTCTTTCTTGAAACATTCGACCGGGTCATGCTGGAGATGATGGGTGAACAATACAATAAAAACGCCGCTGTTTAAGTTACCGGAAACTGCGTTTCAACGGTCATTGCCCCGTATGCGGCGGGTCAGACAGTGCTTTAACGTTCCCCCGGCCATTTGTGTCAGTCGAACAATTGACGACCAGTGGGCAGGGTTAGACACGGACAGCATGAACCTTGCCGGGGCCAAAATCGCCGTTGCCGTGGGCAGCCGGGGCATCACCAACATTGCCGAGATTGTCCGTCAGATTGTAACAAAGCTTAAATCCTGCGGTGCCCAGCCGTTTATTGTGCCTGCCATGGGGTCCCATGGCAATGCCACGGCCGACGGTCAGGTTCAGGTGCTTTCACACCTGGGCGTCACCGAAGAGGCCATGGGCGTAAAAATCCATGCCGACACGGATGTAGTACACGTCGGGGAGGCCGACGGCATCCCCTTGTACATGAGCCGCCCGGCCCGGGACGCCGACGGCATTGTCCTGATCAACCGGGTCAAACCCCACACCGACTTCTCGGGCCCCGTTGAAAGCGGAACCCTTAAGATGCTGGTGATCGGCCTGGGTAACCAAAAAGGTGCGGATTACTACCACCGCATGGCCGTGGACCGGGGCATGTATGAGATCATTGTCACGGCAGGCAGGGCGCTGATTGAAAAAACCAATGTGCTGTTCGGGGTTCAGATCGTAGAAAACCAGCACCATGACATCTGTGATCTGCGGATCACGCCCGGCAGAAATCTGGAGCAAAGGGAAACGGAACTGCTTTGTACGGCTCGAAAGTGCCTGCCTGGGCTCCCCCTGGACAAAGTGGATTTTCTCATTGTGGACCAGATGGGCAAAAATTTTACCGGCGCAGGGCTGGACCCCAATGTGGTGGGGTTCTCTTCAATGCGGCTGGCCCAGCAGAAATCCCAGGTCAAAATCTGTAGGGTCTTTGTCCGGGGGCTGAGCCCCGAATCCCAGGGGAACGCCTCGGGTATCGGCATGGTGGATGTGGCAACGCCACAGCTTTTAAACCAGATCGACTGGCAGGCCACCGCCATCAACGGATTTACCGCCTGTAGCCCCGAGGACTGCAAGATGCCCATGACCGTCCCCACCGAAAAAGAGGCCGTGCTTTTAGGACTTGCCACCATCCGGCCTTACACGGACAGGGACCTTAGGCTGGTCCATATTAAAAACACCCTGGAGCTGGATGAGATGTATTTGTCCAGCGGCTGTTTCTCCGAACTGAAAACCGAGGTGGAGACACTTTCAGAGCCGTTAACCATGCATTTCAATCAATCGGGTGACCTTGAATACATCTGATCCGAATAAGCCCGGAACCTCCCGGCCCCGGGTGGGGCTTTTTTATACCTGCCTTGTGGATGCATTAAAACCCAACATTGCATTTGCCGCCGTGCATCTGCTCGAAGCGTGCGGCTGTGAGGTGTGTGTACCGGAGGCTCAGACCTGCTGCGGCAGGCCCGCATTCAACAGCGGAAACCGGAAACTTGCCACGCAGCTGGCACGCCAAAATATAGCCCTGTTCGAACCCTTTGATTTTGTGGTTGGGCCTTCCGGGTCCTGCCTGTCCATGTTCGTCAAACACTACCCTGACCTGTTAAAGGATGACGCCCACTGGTTTCAAAGGGCAGAATCGCTTTCTAAAAAGTCCTATGAACTTCTGGATTTTCTGGCCCGGATCATGCCGCTGCCACAGTTAAATTCCGTATATAAGGGCAAGGTCACCTACCATGACTCATGCACGGGATTGCGTGAACTCAATGTCCGGGAACAGCCTCGAACCCTGCTCTCCAACGTCCGGGGCCTGAGCCTGGTGGAGATGGATGCGGCCCAGGAGTGCTGCGGGTTCGGGGGCACGTTCAGTGTCAAATATCCTGAAATCTCGACCCGGCTGGTGGATGATAAGGTGGAGTCCATCGTACGGACAGGTGCTGACACGGTAACGGGTGGCGATTTAGGATGCCTAATGAATATTTTTGGCCGGCTGAACCGCCTGAAAAAAAATATCCGGGTTTTTCATGCCGCAGAGATTCTGGCGGGCATGACCGGAGACGGTGCCCTGGGCAGCCCCCGAAAAAAGGCCAAAAACAAATGAGACCGGAGCCTGAAAAATTCAAAGAAAAGGCCACTGCCGCCCTTAAAGACGACTATCTTTGCTCGGCCATGGCGGCCAACCAGGCGTTTGCCGCCATGGTCCGCCAGGCGGTCAACAGCGAACCGCGTCTGGATGAAATGAAACAGCGGGCCAGGCAGATTAAAAACCATACGCTGGATCACCTGGCCCACTATCTTAAGCAATATGAAAAAAATGCACAATTGAACGACATTGTGGTTCATTGGGCGCAAACTGGTGCCCAGGCCCGCACGTTCATTCAGCAGATCTGCAAAAACTCCGGGGCGAAACTGGCGGTATGTTCTAAAAGCATGATCGCCGCTGAAATAGAGGCACCCAAAGCCCTGGCTGATGTCGGTGTTGCACGGTATGAAACAGATCTTGGCGAATATATTCTGCAGCTGGCAGGAGACGAGCCCCCCAGCCACGTCACAGGCCCTGCCGTTCATAAGCCCGAGGAACAAATCCGGCAATTATTTGAAGACCATCATACCCGGCTCGGGTTTACAGGCTCACTGGACAAGCCGCCCGAAGCCCTGCTCAAAGACGTCAGAACCATTTTGAGAGATAAATTTCTCTCGGCGGATGTTGGTGTCATGGGGGCTAATTTTCTAATTGCCGAGACCGGGGCCAATGTTCTGGTCACCAACGAGGGCAACGGTGATTTGGGCGCCCTGATCCCCAAAACAAGGATCGTGCTGGCCAGCATTGAAAAGGTGCTGCCCCGAACCAGTGACGCCGAGCTGTTTTTACGGCTTTTGTGCATGAGCGCCACCGGCCAGAAAGCCACCTGTTACCAATCCTTTTATAAAGGCCCTGAAAATGACGGCGCAAGCGGCCCCAAACAGGTGCATGTTATTTTGGTGGACAACGGCCGTTCACAGATCCTGGGCTCCAAATACCAGGCCATTCTCCGATGCATCCGATGCGGGGCCTGCATGGACAACTGCCCGGTGTATAATGCTGTGGGCGGCCATGCCTACGGCTGGATCTACCCGGGCCCCATGGGGGTGGTCTGGATCAGCCTGCTCACGGGCCTGGACCATACCGGGGACCTGACCCAGGCCTGCACCCTGAACGGGCATTGCAGCGAGGTGTGCCCCATGGGCATTCCCCTGAAAGATATGATCCGGTCCCTTCGGGATGACCAGTGGGCGAACAAAAGCCTGCCCTTGTCCGGCAGACTGCCCATAGATCTCTGGGGGCATGCAGCCACACATCCGGCCCTTTACCATGCATTGACCTCCCTGACCGGACCGGTATCAAAACTTGCTGCCGGAGAAAAAGGATATTTTGAAACCCTTGCCGGTGCCAAAGGCTGGACCGGGTCCAGGGATTTTCCGGGATTCAGCCGGCATCCGTTCAGCCGACAGTGGAAAAACCGAAAACAAAGATAATTATATGAGCGATAGGGAAAATATTCTTCAAAAACTTAAAGCTGCATCCGGCACAACCGCAGTGACGGGCCTGCCCGAACCATTTATTTTTAACCGGCATCTGCCGTGCGTGGATCTGTTCAAAACCATGGCCACCCAAAACGGAATTCTGGTGCATGAGGCACAAGATTCGGACCAAATCCCGGCCATGGCGATGGAACAGTATCCGGAATTGTTCAGATTACAAAAGGTCTGCGTATCCCCTTGTTTATCAGATCTACCCTGGCACGCTGCAGACGGCCAATTTATTTTCGGTGCCAATGACGGCACCGCTTTGACAGGGGTCAGTCGGGCGGACGCCGCTGTGGCCCAGACAGGGGCTTTGGTATTTTTCAACTGTGGGGATAATCCGGCGGCAAATCACTTTTTACCCGAACAGCATATTATTGTGGTGAGGGTATCTGAAATCAAGGAAACCATGTCCGATGTGCTGACATCGTCCTGTAAAACAAATGCCGTCAACCTTATTGCCGGCCCTTCCAGCACAGCGGACATCGCAGGGCAGATGCTGGTGGGTGTGCACGGCCCGGCCAGGGTCATCTGCTATATCATAAAAAACTAAAGAGATCGTCGATCACATAATACTCTTGCCCAGGGCGGACAAGGTGAGCTCAACCGCAAGCCTGGCGGTCTTATTGGCACTGTCGAGGATCGGATTGATTTCCACCAGATCCATGGATGTGATTTTTCCGGAATCCGCCAGGGTTTCCATCAGCAGGTGTGCCTCCCGGTAGGTGATGCCGCCCGGTACGGGCGTGCCCACACCCGGGGCTTCCAGCGGATCAAGGGCATCCATGTCAACGGAGAGGTGAATGCGTTTGAGATGTGCAAACTTCATTAACGCCTTGTTGGCCACCGCACTGATCCCGGATTCATCTATTTCTCTCATGGAAAAGACCGTAATGCCCGATGCCTTTAACCGCTCTTTCTCTTTTTGATCCAAATCCCGCTGTCCGATCATGACCACATGTTCGGGCATGACTTTAATGCCGGGAGTTCCAACATTCAACAAGGGGTCATACCCTTCCCCGGTCAATACCGCCAGGGGCATGCCATGGATGTTGCCGGAAGGAGAAGATTGCGGCGTGTTGAAATCACCATGGGCATCCACCCAGATCAGGCCCGCCGGTTCATGATAGGTTGCAGCTGCCACCGTCCCAATGGTCACGGAGTGATCGCCGCCAATAAACAGAGGGAATCGCCCTTCCTCCACGGCCGATCTTCCCGCTTCATAAACAGCCGTGCAGATCTGGGTAATCTCTTTGACATAATCGTTTTTTTCAGATTTGCCCAAGGCATCATCATCCCGGATAGGTATGCTGATATCTCCCGTATCCACAACCTCATGGCCCAGCGCCCTTAATTTCTTAACCAGGCCGGTGTATCTGACGGCCGCAGGCCCCATATCAACACCGCGAAGCGATTGCCCGAAATCCATGGGGATACCAATAATACTGATTTTTTTCCACATTATCCGTGTTCTCCTGACTAACGGCCACGGGCCGATATTAAGACGTTCATAAAACTTCAAAATCCATTGTCGACACCGCCGGTTACAACGTCAGAGCAAAGCGATGCCTGTTTACCCTTAAACTATTAATTCCCGAAAGAATCAACTCATTTAATCTAATGATTTGCATGAGTTTTTATCATAAAAAAGATAACCGCAACAGTTGATTTGCAATCGATTGAAATGAGTTTTCATCATGATCGCGATGATTTTAAATCGTTTGACTTTTCATGGCAATTATCACCTCTATTACGCCGTCAATTTTAATTGTAACACAAAAAGGAGGGACGTATTGTGAAAAAGCGGGTAAAACGAGATCCTCATGTCTGGGAATCCATTATTTCTATCTTGGCGCTGGTCTTTTTTATCAGTTTATCCATCGCAAAATATGAATTAGACCCGCAGGTCCCCATCCTGCTGGGGGTGCTGGTGGCCTCCCTGGTGGCATTGAGGGCCGGATTTTCCTATGATGAGATTGAAGCGGGCATGCTCAACGGCATCACCAATGCCCTCCAGGCCATTGTCATTCTCTGCTTTATCGGCATTCTCATCGGCGTCTGGATTCAAAGCGGCGTGGTTCCCACCATGCTCTATTACGGATTAAAAGCGCTGCATCCCAGTATCTTTCTACCGGCCACAGTGGTCATCTGCTCCATTGCCTCCCTTGCAACCGGAACGTCCTGGGGCACTGCCGGCACCATCGGCATTGCACTGATCGGCATCGGAGAGGGGCTGGGGTTTCCCCTTCCCATTGTTGCCGGAGCGGTCCTTTCAGGGGCTTACTTTGGTGACAAAATGTCCCCGCTTTCCGACACCACCAATCTGGCGCCTGCCATGGCGGGTACCGATCTTTATACACACATCCGCCACATGATGTATACCACCAGCATCAGCATGGTACTCACCCTGATCATTGAGAGTGTGTTAAGTTTTTTCTATGGCGGCGGAGCGGCCAACATGGCTGCCGTCAGCCAGATTACAACCGGCCTGGACGCCCAGTTTTATATCAGCCCGGTGCTGCTGTTCCCTCCTGCCATCGTCATGGTGCTAGCCTACAAACGAATCCCTGCCCTGCCCGGCATTGTTGCCGGCATCTTTTCCGCCGCAATCCTGGGCGCCATATGCCAGGGGGATTGCCTTAACGATATTCTCTCCGTTTCCTGGGGCGGCTACACCAGCGATACAGGCACCCAGGCCCTTGACGCCCTGCTCTCCAAGGGCGGGCTTGAATCCATGCTTTACACCGTTTCAATTATTATCTGCGCTATGATGTTCGGGGGCGTGATGGAGCAGACCAATCAGACCCAGGTGGTGGTAAAAAGAATCCTGGAAAAGGCCCACTCCACCAGCGCATTGATTTCGGCAACAATTTTCACCGCCATCGGCGCCAATCTCATTTTGTGCGAACAGTATATGTCCATCGTCATGACCGGAAAAATGTACGCCCAGGCATACCGGAATAAAGGCCTTCATCCCAAAAACCTCTCCAGAGCCATAGAGGACAGCGCAACGGTCACAGCCAACCTGGTGCCCTGGAATTCCGGCGGGGCATATATGACGGCGACCTTAGGCGTTCCGACCATCGCATACCTCCCGTTCAATTTTTTCTGCTGGATTTCCCCTGTTGTTTCCTTGCTGTTCGGTTTATTTAATATCACCATTGACCCCCTTGATGAAACCGAATCAATCATTGCCGAAGAAACGCCGGAAGCGGCCCCTAAAAAAATGAAATTCGGAGAACAACGCCGCGCATAGTCTCCGGCCAAAGACTTTAAAACGGTATTGAGGATAAGGTTGGACACAGATTTAACCATTTGAATACATAGTGTATTTTGAGGATTAAATTTGTGCCCACCCACATCATTGGTAAAATTTACGATTTCCCGTAGGACACAACTTAACTGTGATCAGGTGGTAAAAGGCACATCTGAATTTAATACGTACGTGACTCCCTTCCCCTTTTTTTTATTCGCCTTCTCAAGAAGTATCTCCTCTTTTATTTGCACCGCAAATATATAATCCATGATAAATTGAAAATTATTATAGCAAAAGAGCTCTATCTCTGCCGGTGGAACTTGACTATAGATAATCCACATCTGACCGATAAAGAACAAAGACCTCAACACTTGCAACAAGCCCACTGCTGCCTGAAAATAGGAAATCAGCTGTGTTTCGTGTTTTTGGTAAGAATTTAAAAGCATTGGATAAAAATGGATAAAAAGCCAACATACGAAGAATTGGAAAAAAGAGTCCGGGAACTGGAAATGCTGCAGTTCAGGCAGGAACAAAAGGAATCCCGGCCTCTGAATCGAGAAATGTTTTTACGCACCCTGATTGAAACAATACCGGATCTTGTTTGGTTAAAAAATCCGGAAGGTGTCTTTCTTGCCTGTAATCGAAAATTTGAACGCCTTCTAAATACAAAGGAAAAGGATATTGTCGGAAAAACAGACTATGATTTCATGAACCAACAAGAGGCAAACTTTTTCCGCAAACATGATAAAGCCGCCATCGCAAACGGAAAACCAGTGATAAATGAAGAAGAAGTCATTTACCTCAATGACGGCCATAAGGAACTGTTAGAAACCATTAAAACGCCAATGTTTGATACTCAAAACCAACTGATCGGCGTATTGGGTGTGGCACGTGATATAACAGAGCGCAAACGGATCGAAAGAGAGCTTCGAATGAGCGAAGCGCGGTTGCAATTAACGCTTAAAGTTGCCAATATCGGTATCTGGGATTGGAATGTTGCCAACGACACCTGGTATGCTTCGCCGATATACTACACCATGTTAGGCTATAAACCCGTTTCCGGCAGTTCAGACAGGGATATATGGATCAAACGGATTCACCCCGAAGACAGAGAAATGGTCAAAAATAAAATTGACAGTATTCTGAACTTCAAAACAAACGAATATCGCTATGAAGCACGCATGCAACATGCTGACGGCTCATTTCGCTGGCATTACGTCACCGGATATGTGCTTGAAAGGGATAGTGACGATAAACCGGTTCATCTTATCGGGCTTAGAATTGATATCTCCGAACGGAAAAAAGCTGAAGCTGAAAAAGAAAAACTCCAAACGCAATTGATTCAGGCTCAGAAAATGGAGGCGGTAGGTCGTCTGGCCGGCGGTGTGGCCCATGATTTCAACAATATGCTGGGGATTATCATGGGGCAGGCCGAACTGATGCTGACTCAAATGGATCCAGCCGGACCATATTTTGCCGGGTTACAGGAAATCAGAAAAGCCGCTGAGAGTTCAGCAGACCTGACGCGGCAATTATTGGCCTTTGCCCGTAAGCAGACCATATCGCCCAAGGTGCTTAACCTGAATACGGTTGTTGAAAGCATGATTAAAATGCTGCAGCGAATCATTGGTGAGGATATCCACCTTGTCTGGTCTCCTGGAAAAAAGCCTTGGAATATCTTAATGGACGCCGGTCAAATCGACCAGATTCTGGTCAACCTGTGCGTCAATGCCCGGGATAGTATCACCGGTGTTGGAAAAATCATCATTGAGACAGAAAACTGCACTTTGGATGAGAATTATTGCATTGATCATGCGGGATTCATACCCGGAGATTACCTCACGTTGGCGGTGAGCGACAGTGGTTGCGGGATGGCCCCCGATATTCTCAACAATATATTTGAACCTTTTTTTACCACCAAGGACGAAGAAAAGGGAACAGGCCTCGGACTTGCCATGATTTATGGTATTGTTAAACAAAACAAAGGGTTTATCAATGTATACAGCGAACCCAAACATGGTTCGATATTTAAAATTTATCTGCCCCGGCACCAGGCAGAGAACAGAGAGGAGCCCCAAACCAATTGTCCCGAAACCCTGGAGACCGGCTCAGAGACGATCCTGGTGGTGGAGGACAATCTCGATCTTCTGGAAATCAGTCAGACCATGCTGGAACAGCAGGGGTATTTCGTGTTGACCGCGGCCTCACCTGTTAAGGCCCTGGAAGTGGTAAAAAAGCATGCCGACGGCATTGACCTGCTCATTACGGATGTGATTATGCCAGAGATGAACGGGCGGGAGTTGGCAAAAAAACTGGAACGGGACCATCCAAATCTGAAAGTGCCCTATATGTCCGGCTATACCGCAGATATTATTGCCCATCACGGAGTACTGGAAAAGGACACCCCTTTCATCCAAAAACCGTTTTCAATACGGGAACTGGCAGCTAAAGCAAGGCAGATTATTGAAGGCAGATAAACGGACTGCAATAATCTGACCCCCAAAAATAAAGTGAGAATCGTACGTGTCATTCTCCATTATTGGGCGTATTCAAGGTTGGCAGATCTCATCTGCACCATTGAGCAAATACCCCTTTAAAGTTGATTTTTCGCACCAGACCCGGTATGGATTAGCCAGTGAGGATGACAAGCCTGGACGGACCTCGTATATTGATTTCCAGGTAAGCCCAGCAACCAGAGATGAAGTTAATCAACGAGTTATTGTGATATTCATATACCCCATCGGAGAAGGCTATGCGGTTTGAATGCAAGGGCCTGACCTTCACCTACCCGGAGGCGGACAAACCCGTCCTTGAAAATCTTAATTTCTCCATGGCAGCGCCGGGATTTAATGCCGTTTTCGGACCATCCGGGGTGGGCAAAACCTCCTTTGCAAGAATTCTTGCCGGGGGTGCCGGCGGTCCCGGGGGGAATTCCCTGATGTATGAAGGCATTTCCACGATTCTGTATTCCTACAACCAGGAGCGTCTGCCCGGCTGGTCCAGCACCGGCAAACACCTGGACAAGGTGTGCCCCTCAAAAAATGAGAGTCTTAAAAAAGAACTTATCAACATTTTTAAGGTCGACACACTGTTGAAGTCACGATTTTCCCAGCTCTCCATGGGTCAGCAGAACCGGATGAACCTGATCCGATACCTGATCCAGGATTTTGATCTGCTGATACTGGATGAAAGCCTTGCCAATGTGGATGAAGCCTTGCGCGAAACCATTGTGCTGGCCATGAAAGAGATATTTCCGGGCAAGCTGTTTCTCTATATCTCCCACAATCTCATGGAAGTGGCGCGATTCTGCAAGGACATCCTGGTGTTGAGCCGGCCCGGAAAAGGCAAAGGAGCCATCGTGGTTCAGGGGCAGGATTATAAAACAGGATATACCGCAGACCCCAAAGCCATCGACCGGTCCATGCTGGAGATTATGAATGCTGTTTAGACGAATCTACCAGTTTTTGATTGTCTATTGTCTCGGTGTTACAGGGCTTTTGGCCGTTAAATATGCAACAGGCATGTCCAATTACGTCATTCCCGGTTTCCCGCTGATCTTTGATACGGCACACAGGGTGCTCAACGGCTATTTTCTTGACGTGCTCAACACCCTTTCGGTGGCGGTCCTGGGCCAAATGATCTCCATTGCCATGGCCTTTTTTGTGGGGATTCTGGGCCGCAAATCATCCTGGGCCGGCTCGTTTATCAAGGTGATGGCTTACAACATCCAGTCCTACCCCATCGTGGCCCTGGCCCCGATCATTTTTATCCTTTTGGGAGACGGATTTTTATCCCGCCTGCTCATCGCCTCCATGATCTGTTATTTTCCCCTGCTGCTGTCGGTGTTGGGGATCATGGCCTCACCCATCAAGGACATTGAACATTTTTACATTGCCACCGGTCGAATGCGCTGGCAGCTGGAAGTCAAAATCCGGGCCTTTGAAAACTTAAACAAGCTGACCACAGTGATTGCAGGATCATCCACCCTGGCCATGGCCGGAACCATTGTGGCCGAATTTATTGCCGCAGATCAAGGCATTGGTTACAGTATCCGCATCGCCCTGTATCAAAGCGATCTTGCCTGCATCCTTGTGGCCCTGTTTTCCATCGGCATCATCATTTCGGTGTACCAGGGCATTCTGGAAACCCTAGGCGAACAGATGAAAAATAAATGGTCTGCACCCAAAGGAGGAGATCTGATATGAAGCAAACAATTAAAACCAACAACTTGATCCAGACAGGCCTCGTCGTCCTGTGCATGATACTATTTTTTACAACAGCCCCCGCCCTTGCAGGCGACACCCTCAATTACCGCCTGAAATGGCTGTTCAACACATCAGTGGCCGGCGACATCATTGCCGATACCGGCGTTTTTTTTAAACGAGCGGGGTTAGATGTGTCCGTGAATGAAGGCGGGGCCGGGAAAAATGCCATCAAGGAGCTGGAACTGGGATATGCAGATTTTGGCGTGGCCTCTGCCGACCAGGTCATCCGTGCCCTTGAAAAGGGTGCTGACGTGGTGGTTCTGGCCCAGATTTTCCAGGTCAACCCGATGCAGTGGATTTACCGGTCGGACCAGGCCGAAATCAAGGATCTTGCAGATCTTAAAGGTCGGCATATCGGGGTCACTTTCGGGGGGAACGATGAGACCATCATGAACACCCTTTTGGCCAAAGCAGGCCTTACCCCAAGAGATGTGCGCATCTCAAGCGTCCGGTTTGATTTTACCCCGTTTTTAAAGAAAGAAGTGGATGTCTGGCCGGTATACCGCAACTCCCAGGGGGTGATCCTGGAAGAGCGGCTGGCCGCAGAAAACGAACAGGTAAAATTCTTCAATCCCGCAGACTACGGCGTCTCATTTGTGGCCAATTCGATTGTAACGTCAGGCACCATGATGAAAAGCCACCCGGAAACGGTAAAAACATTTATGACAGCGCTGCTCGCGGCATGGGAATTTGCCATGGACCCAGCCAATGAGCCCCAGGTTTTAGCCCAGATCAAAACAAAGGATAAAGGCACCCAAGACGACATCCGCCAAAAACAGCTTGCCGCCACCCGGCTTCTAATCAAACCTGACAAAGAGACCAAGATCGGCATTATTGATACCGGGGCATGGCAGCAGACCGAAAGTATCATGGTAAAGGAAAAACAGATCGCAGCCCCGGTTCATGTGACAAGCCGCCTGGTTGGGCTTAAAAGATAGAGCAAATCTTTCAAGCACGCATCCCTGCTTTCGGGATCATCAATGCAACAGACGTAATTATAGTTCCAGCACTGATCTTTTAAGCGTTCACTCTGCTGAAGTCCTGTCACCGAAAGATTAAAATTCTCCGTTTTTCCAATATCAAGGATATTGATTTGAACTCCGGCCATATGACCACGGGGATGCGTGTAAGTCAGAATATATATCCCGCCGGTTTCCAGAAGTGCCGCGCTTTTGGAATACAATTCAAAGGTATATTGTTTTCCGGATGCCCCTGTGAATAAACAGTGTGCGTTCATTTTGTTGATTATCATGTTTTAATTGTCACCTATTCTTACGCTTAACATCTTCTGGCATCCAATTTGCTCCTGTAAATAACAAAAATCATTTTAAAATGGAATGCAGGAGATGGCATGGAGCCGATTTCAGGGATAGGAACAGCCGAAACCGCCGGCCCGGTGGTTTCTTCAAAGGGGGCTCGTTCCGATCCATTTTCCCGTGTGTTTGTACTGGCAAAGGCAGACGAACTGCTCAAGCCGACGGCACAGTATAAAAAGTGGACACGAATTCGTCAAAAAGATGACGATCTTGCGTTCCGGCTTGGGAACATTCTTTTGCAGCGCCATGAATTACTTGAGAATGCCGGACAGGGCAAAGCGGTTGACTGGCCGCGGTTTGACGAACTGACCCAAAGACTTGCCGATCATAATATTGTCTTGCTTGAAAGTTCGACACTTACCAGCCAACTATCCACGCCGCCCAAAACGTCAGCATCCAACGTACAACAGCCCCATATGACACCCGCGGTCAGAAACCCAACACCGGAAGATCCAACCGAACTCACCCCGCTGAAAAACGAACCCGACAACGCGTTAATCAGTCCGGACAACCTGTTGATACTGGATGCACGGTATAAAAATACGCTGCTCAGTTCCGGCATGACAGCTTACGGGGATAATAACCGGGTATTGATTCCCTTAGGAGAGATCACCCGGGTTATTGATTTTAATATCCAGGTGGATGCCGGTTCCAAAACGGCAAAGGGCTGGTTTATCTCCGAAGACCGACCATTCTCCCTTGATCTGTCACGAGGAGAGGCCGTTATAGACGGCAAACAGGTCAAGGTTCCGGAGGGGATGACCGCGTCTGCTGACGGAGAAATCTATGTAGACTCACAAGTTCTGGGAGAATGGTTCCCTGTGGATTTCAATTATGAATTCTACTCCCAGTCCATTAAAGTCAATCCCCGTGAACCCCTTCCGTTTCAGTCCCGATCAGAGCGGGAAAACCGCCGGGGGCAAGTCCTGGAAACGGGCGGAAACGATACTGTCCTGCCCAGGAAAGAGAGTCACTACAATTTACTGGAATTCCCGGTGGTGGATATTTCCCTCCAGGGTGGACATGAAAGCGGCAAGGCAATGGACAGTGAGAACGGATTCTCAGGAGAATTCAGTGTGCTTGCCCGGGGCGATGTCGGCCAAATGTCCGCGGACATATTTTTTGCAGGAGATGATGAAAACGGCCTGAACAACAGCCGGATCACCCTGGAACGGGGGGATCCGGAAGGCAATCTTCTCGGCCCCATGAACGCCACCCACATTGCGATCGGCGATGTCCAGGTGCCAAGCTTCCCCATTATCTCCTCGGGACAAAATGAAACCGGCGGCACCATTGGCAACCAGGTACTCAACCGCACACGGGATTTTGACACCACACGTTTTGAGGGGGATCTTCCCCCGGGATGGGATGTTGAAATATACAGGAACTTCAATCTGGTGAGGTCCCAGCGGGTGGGTGCTGACGGCCGGTACGACTTCAAAGAGGTTGATCTCTTTTATGGAAAAAATGATTTTGAACTGATTTTCTACGGTCCCCAGGGCCAGAAACGCACCCAGACCAAAAGTATCAATGTGGGCAGCGAAATGCTCCGCAAGGGGGAAGGCGAATACCACCTCTCGGTCACCGCCAAAGATTCCACCATAGTGGATCCCAATCCGGACTTCAAAACCCTGGACCAGGACTCTTTGCGCATGGTGGGTCAATACGAATACGGGGTGAATGAGCAGCTCTCTTTAAGCGGCGGCTTCCAGAGCCAGCAGATAAACAATGAGCGTCATGAGTATCTCAATGCAGGCATCAAATCCGCCATGGGCGGTGTTTTTACAGGGGCAGACTATGTCCATGACACCCAGGGAGGAGATGCGGCCCAGCTCTTTCTCCAGACCGGCACCCAAACCAAGGCCGGACCTGTGGATTTTCGGATCAGCCAGCAGTTTTACGATAATTTTATCGCCGAAAACATTTCCGAAGCAGATCCCCCCAAGGCAAGGACCGACATCTCTTTTTCCGGTGTGCTGGAAAACGGGGAAAAATATCCGGATATTCCCTACACCCTTTCCTACCGGGAAAGCCTGAAGGAACAATCCTCCGAAAACCTGCTGTCGCTGAACCTTGGCGCAAACATGGGCAGCACCTATCTGAACAACCGGCTGGAATGGAACGACAACCCGGCATGGGAAGCGTCGGAACTGGAAGGGCAGTTCCGGGCCACAGGCAATTTCAAAAATCTGCGGGTTCGCGGCGCCCTGGATTATGAACTGGCCCCGAAGTTAGAAATAGAGGGTCTGGAACTGTCCACCCAGTTCAATCCCATGGACGAACTCAGCACGGAGCTGCTCTTTAAGGCAGAACTTGAACAGCAGGATAAAGTGACAGGCGGCGTGAGATTCAACTGGAAAAACGGCAAATACATCCTCTCTCCCCAGGTAAGCTATGGATCGGACGGAGAGTTCGTCGCCAGCCTGGCGTTGACCACCTCCATCGGCAGGGAACCCAGGAGCAAAAAAATGTATATGACCTCGGAAAAAAGTGCAGACAGCGGCAGGGTATCGGCCCGGGTGTTCTACGACCGCAACAATAATGCCGTTTTCGACGAGGGAGACCAGCCCATCGAAGGGGCAAGGGTAAGCGCCCCTCAATTGTATACCCAGGCAAAAACCGATGAAGAGGGGGTGGCGCTCCTGACCGGCTTGAAAAAATACACCCCCACCGATGTCGTGGTGGAGAAAGACTCGCTTGAGGATCCGTTCTGGGAACCGTCCCAACAAGGCAGTTCTATCGTTCCCAGACCCGGCCACGCAGAACTTGTGGAGATCCCAGTCATTGCGACCAGTGAGATAGAAGGGGTGGTCCGGCTTGCCAAGGAAGATGGCGAGGCCCCCCTGCCCAATACCCGTATTCAACTGGTGGATGCGAACGGTGAGGTGGCGGACGAAACCCGATCCGAGCATGACGGATTCTACCTGTTCATGAAGGTACCACCGGGGCAATATTCGATCCGGCTCCATCCGGATGATACGGCACGATTTAACGCCATGACGGAAGGGATGGGGGAGATTGAGATCGGCAGCGACGGTGACGTGGTGAGCGGCCGGGATCTGGTGCTGCACAAAAAATTGGCTGTGCCTGAAGTATTTGCCCAAGTCCCGGTTGAGGCCCAGATGCCCACGCCGGTACAGATTCCGGCACCTGCACCAACCCTGCCCGACGTAGCGTCTCACCGGCCTGACACAGAACCAAACAGTGTCGCCATGGAAACACCTCCGGCGGTTCAAAAAACCGTCCCAGCCCAATCGCCGCAGAGGATAGATGCCGTATCCGAATCGGCAGACCGGCCTACGGCCGAACAGCGCTACGGCATTCATCTGACATCCTATCGAACCCCGGAAAAAGCTGTGGCCGGCATATCCTTTTTGAAAAAACAATACCCGGACCTATTGAGGAACTGTGATTTTACGGTTCAAAAACAAGATCTGGGACCTGAAAAAGGCCAATGGTACAGGGTGGTGGTCAGCGTATCCGGAGACCGTCATAAGGCCGAAATCCTTGAAAACCGTATTCGGATGAAAGCACCCTATTGTAAAGTGGTCACCTTGAATCAGAACGGGGACGCAGGCGTTCATCTAACCTCGTTCCGGACCACGAAAAAGGCGAATTTAAGTATCGAAGAATTAAAGGCCCAGTATCCGTCACTGCTTGAAGACCAGCCATTCTCAATCAGGAAAGTTGATCTCGGATCGAAAAAAGGGGTGTGGCAACGGGTCGTGGCAGGTCGTTTCTCAAGCAATAATGACGCAGTATCCCTTGCAAGAAAGATAAAAATGCAAGAACCTTATACCCGGATGATTCCCATTGAGAAAAAGGATGACATCGGTATCCACCTGGCATCTTTCAGAAAGCCGGAAATGGCGCAAAAAGCCCTTAGCGAAATCAACAAAAAATTCGGCAACCTGTTGGGTGATGAGGCCCGGTATATCCGCAGGGTTGACTTAGGGGCCCAAAAGGGAACCTGGTACAGGGTCATGGTGGGTCGGTTTGAAAACCTTCAGGCTGCAAGTGACCTGCAAAATGTACTGACTCAAAATCAGCAGTATGCGCGGGCAATTCCCCTATAAGCGATCTTTTTAATCGTTCCAGAAGACAGGAAAAATTTAAGGGATCTTTTTAAATTGCCGAAAGAAAGAATATCTTGCCAGAAAAATCAGTTTAAGGCGTAATGAAGAAAGGAAATCGGGATGAGAAAAACAATGTTTCGCAGATGTATATTGCTCTTAGCAGCCCTTTTGATATCCATGCCGGGCAGCGCGGGGGCTGTGAATTCAACCGTTACGGTCAATGCCGTTATCCAGCAGGCGGCCCTTACGGTGACCAATGCAACCGTTAATTTCGGAACTATCGTTACTGCGGGTGTGGATACCGTAATTATTAATGCCGCGGCAGGTGCTGCGGTTGCCGTGCCCTCCACTCCCGCCCTCACGACGATAACTGTCGCAGGTTCCAGCGGAACAATCACTGTGACCTCCACGGTTCCCAGTGCCATTGTGGACATCACCTATCCTGCGTCAATCGTTCTCAGCGACGGTGTCACTGCTACCATGACAGTGGACCAGATTTCAACCTATTCAACACCGACGCCCCTAACGCTTGACGGGTCAGGAAGCGGAACGATCAATGTTGGCGGCCGACTCTCCATAGGCGCAACCCAGACAGCAGGAACCTACACAAACACCGGAACCATTGCCGTCAATTACCAGTAACAGATCTATTGTGAATGGCCCTGATTCGAGGTAGAATTTGATGGAGAAGCGGCGTAAAAACAGTCTTGTCCTGATATGGGCGGCCCTGGTTCTATTCGGACTGCCCTGTTGCCGCGTGTTTGCACTTACTGTGGACAGTATCCGGGCCCTGTCCTTTGGCAGCATCATTGCTGACCCAAGCCGCAATGAAACCTTTGAAATTGACGCCCGATTCGGGCCTGCGGGAACCATAAAGACAAGCGCCGGCGCTTCCGTGCTTTCCAACCCGGGCAGCAGCGGCATCATCCGTATCAGTTCAGGTCTGCCGTTTTCGTGTACACTGGTATTTCCTGCCGGCACCAGCTTGACCCAGGGCGGAAACAGTATGGTTGTGGATCATTTTTCCATCCTCTCGGAAACCGGAGGGTCAAGTTCCGGCGGTGTCCTGGATTTGAATGTGGGCGGTCGCCTGAATGTTCAAAGGGGACAGGCCGGAGGATCTTACAGCGGCAGTGCCGTCATCATGGTTGTTTTTGAATAACGGCCTAAAAAATCATTCAACAAGAGATTGATACGTTAATACAAACCCTCTTAATCCTATGAAAGCGCTTTTAACATGAAAATTTCTCTGCGATATCATTTAAGTATTGCCTGTTTCTTGGCCTTAGGAATCCTGTGGACGATAAGTCTTCCCGACACCATCCAGGCCCGTACCAGAGGGATTCTGGTCTCGCCCCAACGGGTTCTTCTGGAGGGGAGGAACCGTACGGCCAGTATAACAATGGTAAATCCCGGGGACCAGCCCCTGCAGTTTCGAATCGACCTAATCTACATGGAGATGGATGCCCAGGGCCGGCTCAAAAAAGTGGAAAATCCAACCCCAGCCCAGGAAGAGCTGAAAAATATACTGCGCTATTCACCACGCCGAACCGTTCTCGAACCGGGCAAGTCCCAGACCATTCGCCTTATGGCAAGACGCCCCGCAGGCATCCCGGACGGAGAATACCGGATGCATTTAAGTCTTTCTCCCATTGCGTTGCCACCGTCACCGAACAAGGCACAAGCCGCTGCAAACGCCACGGATACAACCAATTTTGATATTGATCTGCTCATCGGGGTGACCCTGCCCGTATTTATCCGTTACGGCGAACTGAACGCATCGGTGGAGGTTTCAGAGGTTGAAATCGTCAACACCCCAAAGCCGTTTGTCAATCTTGACCTGACCCGAACAGGCAATCGCTCGGTATCCGTTAATGTAGATACTTACCTTGTTTCCGAAGATGGACAAAAAGAAGAAAAAGTGGGTATGATTTCCGGTGCCGCCGTATATTATCCCAATGACTTACGCAGGGTCAAAATGCCTTTATCGCTGCCAAATGATTTCAAATTTTCAGGCAGAAATTTGAAAATCGTTCTCAAAGACAATGAAAACCAAAAAGGAACGATTCTTTCCACCAAGACCGTATCTCTGCCTTGACCGATCACGAAAAAACCTGCCGAACGACACCATGAACGAAATCTTTGAATTCACGGGAGGATATGTGCCGCGGAAGTGAAGCACATATCCTGTTTGGGGTCAAACGATAAAGGTGTCTACAATCTGTTTTAATTCCGTTGCCATTCTTCTCAAATCCGCTGCACTTGATTCGACTCTGGAACTGCCCGAAGCGATGTGCTCGGAAGCTTTGCTGACCTCTGTGATATCCTGGGCCATTTCACCGGCCACCTGGGTACTTTGACTGACATTTTCATTGACTTCCTGGATGCCCAAGGACAATTGCTCAACATTTCCGGCGATTTCCTGGGTGGCAGAGGACTGCTGTGTGACTGCCGTGGCAATGGTCACAACCATCTCCTTAACATCATTGATGACATCCGTAATTTCCGAAATAACTTTGCCGGTACCGTCCGAGGTTGTTTGAACGTTGTCAACCTTGGCCTGTATATCCGCCGTTGCCTTGGCTGTCTGGCCGGCCAGATCTTTTATTTCATTTGCAACCACGGCAAAGCCCTTACCCGCCTCGCCGGCCCTTGCCGCCTCAATCGTTGCATTCAAGGCCAGCAGATTGATCTGGTCGGAAATCTCATTGATGGTTTCAGTGACTTTGCCGATATCTTTGGCTGCCTGGGTCAATTCCCCCATACTGCCGGATGCTTCAACCACTTTTTCGGCAGCCCGTTCAGAGACCGCCCGGGCAGATTCAGCGGTACCTGCAATTTCATTAATTGTCGAATTCATCTCTTCGGCAGCCGAGGCCACCACAGCGGCATTGCTTGATGACTCTTCCATTGCAGACGCCACAGAGTTCATATTGGCACTCATCTCTTCGGATGCCGCCGCAACCTGGTCGGCACGCTGGTGTGTATCTGCTGCGTTGGCCGACATCTGGGTGGCAATGGATGCCAATGCGTTGGATGCATCCCCAACTTGATCGGAGTTATTGGCCAGTCTTTTGATGATGCCCTGGAGCTTTTCAAGAAACACATTAAGCCACTTTGCAAGCTCGCCGAGTTCATCCTGACTGCTTATTTCAACCCGTTTGGTTAAATCACCTTCGCCTTCAGCAATATCTTTTACACTGTAAATAATCAGCCCAAGTCCGCGAGCAATGCCGAATACAATGATTAAACACAAAGAAATGATACAAATAAAAATGATGCCGGCAAACACGACCATCTTAATCGTAGAAGATGTCACTTTGGCGTTTATTTCCTGTGTCATTTCCGCCTCGTATGCATCAATGTTGTCAAGGTATACGCCGGTGCCAATCCAGTAATCCGTGCCGGGAATCATTTCCGTATAGGTCAATTTCAACGTGTCGCCAGCCCCGGGTTTTTCCCATACATACTCCACAAAGCCGCCGCCGGCCTTTGCCTGTTCGGCCATTTTTTTTACAAAAAGAGTATTGTTTTTATCTTTCAGGGATTCTAAATCCTTTCCGTTGAGTTCCTCTTTTATGGGATGTGCGACCATAGTTGTGTTTTGATAAATCATAAAATAACCGGAGTTATCTTCTTCAAAACGAATATCCTTAATATGACGTCGAAATACGTTTATCTGCTCGTCTTTATCCGCAATATTTTCTATTGAGTGGCCGAGGGCCAAGGCGACACTGTGTGTGGCCACCTGAAGTTTGTTTTGTTGATCTTTGAACATCACGTCATCGGTTTTTTGAATCGCCAACAGCTTTACCGTGTTGCTCCCTGATACGGCAAACCAGATCATTACCGCAAACAGCACCAGTATCGCACCAATAATAAGGAACATTCTTGCTTTAATGGAAAGTCGATTCATCTACGCCTCCGATAATCTACAATGAGAATAAATCTAACTGTTTATATAAAATTACCAATAAGTTACTATTATCTTAAATGCTTCGTTGTGGGGCGAGCCTGGACGCTGATAGACCAGGTCAGCCCTTGGCCGTTATTTAGGGATCATCCCACCGCAAATATTTCGCCGTACGGATCGTTGCATTGTTCTTATAAAATTAGAACTGTTTCGTGCTGTCTAAGATTTTTTTCAATAATTGCATAGCCCATATGATAACGCAATAAAAGAAGTACGCCCGAAAAGCGATAATTAAAAACGGGTATTGCCACAGCCCGGTCTCAGATGTAAATTAAAACAACTTTTCGTCAGCGGCAAAGTAACAACCCAGCCCTGATTTTTATTGTACAGCGAGACACTTATTGAGTTTTCGTAACAGCAATGGAAGCATAATCATTTCCATGGAAACCCGAGGAAGGACAATACAATGAAATATTTTCGACTGTTTTTTTTACCCATAATATGGTTATGCCTGCTTCTTTTTGCCGGCCAGGGCATCGCCCAAAGCGCCGAACTTGAAGCCCGGTTTGCCGGTCAGCAGACCGTGGACGGTCAAAACGCCCTGGCGGTGACCTTTTCTCTACCTTTGGATACCACCCAGGACTTAAACAAATATTTCAGTATTATTGAACAAGCAGACGATACCTCGGTGGACGGGGCCTGGATATTGGCCAAGGATACCCAGGTGGCCTATTTCACCCAAATCAAACCGGACACCGCCTATACCATCCATGTGGAAAAAGGCCTGATGCCTGCCCAGGGTCAGGCCCTGGCCGGAAAAGTCCTCTATGAAGTCACCACCCGGTCGGCCCAACCCATGATCGCATTCGGTTCCACGGGATTTATCCTGGCGGCGGACCTGATCAAAGGGCTGCCCGTGGACAGCCTGAACATCAAGCAGGCGGACATTGATTTTTTCAGGGTACGGCCCGATCAGCTGAACGAATTCAAAGATGAATTCTGGGATTCTACATATCTGAGATATTACCGATCCGATGATCTGGCCAAAATCGCCGATATTGTCTACACCGGACGCTGGGATCTGGACATAAAAAAAGACCTGCGCACCCAGGTCAACATCCCCATCACCCACATCAGGGAACTTAAAACACCCGGCATTTACATTGCCGTACTCCGGGGTGCGGGTCATTATAACTACGGCTACCGCATGACCTGGTTCTCCATTTCCGATTTAGGCGTCCATGCCAGGGTGTACGACACTTCCATCCGGTTTTTTATCCAGAGCCTGTCATCGGCAGACCCGATAGACAAAGCAGTTGTCAAAGGATTTGACAAAGAAGGAAAGGCCCTGTTTGAACAATCAACAAACCCAGAGGGCCTGTGCGAAATTAAAGGGCATTTTGAAAAACTGGCACTGGTATCTGTGGCTAAAAATAATCATATCAGCCTGATGGCCATGGACACCCCGGCCCTTGACCTGTCGGAATTTGCCATGGGCCGTGCCCTGTTCAGGCCCCTGGAGCTGTTTGTCTACGGGCCCCGGGATATTTACCGTCCCGGCGAGACCGTTGTCATTGACGGTATTTTAAGAAACCAGGATGGTCGGCAGGCCCCGGCGATCAAGGTGGCCGCAGAGGTGGTTCAGCCCGACGCGAAAACCATCCGGGAGTTTACCTGGAAGCCTGGCAAAGGCAATCATTTCAACACCAGTTTCCAGTTACCCGCCAATGCACTCACAGGAAAATGGCGGGTGACATTTTCCAATGCAGAGAACAGGTTTGAAGACTATCCCTTTCTGGTGTCCGAGTTCTTGCCCGAACGTATGAAGCTGGTCATTGACCAGACCGAAGACAAAATTTTATCCCCGGATGAAAACCTTTCCATCCACATCCAGGGAGACTTTCTTTACGGTGCGCCTGCCAGCGGCAGCCGGGCCAATGCCGTGATCCACGTGAAACAGGCACGGGATCTGTTCAAAAAAACATTACCCGGTTTTGAATTCGGTGACATCACAGATATTGTCAACACCACATACACCAGTGACGACATCCGCCTGGATGAAACGGGAAAAGGCGTTATTGCAGTAGAAAATCAGTGGAAAGAAGTCACCTCCCCCCACTGGGTCACCGCCAATGTCAGCCTCTACGACGCCGGGGATCGCCCGGTGGTCAGAAACGCGTCCTGGCAGGTGTGGCCAGGCCCAACCCTTGTGGGCATTCGAAACATGTCCGGTACTGAAGATGACCCCGATCAGGTTCCCAACAATGACACGGCAAAATTTGAAGTGATCCTGGCCGACACCCAGGGAACTCTGAAGGCTGCCAAGGGGTTGAAGGTCACAGTCATCCGCGAACACCGGGAGTATTACTGGGAATATAAAAATAACGAATGGAACTGGGGCTACAACAGCCAGTTCTATCCCGTGGACCGCTTTGATCTTGATATTTCCGACCAGGGCAAGGCCCAGGTAAATGTGCCTGTGGAATGGGGAGGCTATCGCCTGGAGATTAAAAACCCTGCCACCGGCCTGACAACATCCAAAACCATCTGGGCCGGATGGCGGCCCGAAGGCCAGGGGCAAAGGGACATGAACCGGCCGGACCGGGTGGATCTGACCCTGGACAAACCCGGCTACAGCGCCGGGGACACCGCCCGGGTGACGGTCAAGGCCCCCCAGGGCGGCAAAGGCTTTTTATTTGTGGATGGGGCAGACAACCTTTTAACCCGGCCCATTGATATCCCTGCCCAGGGAAAAGAAGTGACCATCCCCATTGATCCGGCCTGGGCACGCCACGATATTTATGTATCGGCCCTGGTGATCCGCCCCGGAGAGAGCAGAGATGCCAAACTGCCCAAGCGCTCCGTAGGATTGATCCACCTGCCCCTTGACCGCACCGACCGCCGCTTGCACGTTGAGATACAGGCCCCGGAAAAGACAGAACCCAACCGCCGGGTGGATGTAACGGTCAATCTGACCGATGCCCAGGGGCAACCGGCCAAACATGCCATGGTCACCCTGGCGGCCGTGGACAGCGGAATTTTGAATCTGACCCGATTTAAAACCCCGGACCCATTCGGCTACTTTTTCCAGCCCAGAAAGTACAGCCCGGAAATTCATGATATTTATCAGAAACTCATTGAAGCCGCGGACGGCAGCAATGCGAAAATGCGGTTCGGCGGGGATATGGCCACCCTGACCCGGGGCGGAGACCGGCCGTCGACCGATGTCCAGATCCTGGCCATCGCCCAAAAGGCGGTTGATGCCGACGACCAGGGCAACGCCTTGTTCCACCTGGACCTTCCGGATTTTGACGGACAGGTTCGGATCATGGCCGTTGCCCATACAGACGATACCTTTGGCTCCGGGGACAAGGAGATGATCCTGGCCTCGCCCATCGTGGTCCAGGCCACCATGCCGCGTTTTCTTTCCTGTGGAGACCAGGGATTTATCATGCTGGAACTCAACAATTTAACGGATATCGTCCAGAATATAACCCTGGAAACGGAGATCTTCGGGCCGGTATCTTTCACAGGCCAGGCCAATTACACATTCGCGCTTGAACCCCATAAACGTCAAAACTTCAAACTGCCGATTACGGCAGGACCCACAGCGGGCAGGGCACACATCACCTGCCGGATCAAAGGCATCCAGGGTCCGGATGTCTCGCCGGAAATGACCAAAATCTGGTTTTTGGAAACCCGGTCGCCCTATCCCCATAACACCCAAACCTGGCTCAAACTGCTGACCCCGGGACAGCAGTTCTCCGCACCCGCTGCCGCTTTGAACACCCTGGTGCCGGAGACAGTAACCGTGATGGCCGGCTTGGATTCGGAACCGCCCGTGAACCTGGCCCAGCATGTCAGTGAGCTGCTGGCCTATCCCTACGGCTGTCTGGAACAGACCGTATCCGGCTTTTTCCCCCATATCCTGCTCTCCTTTGATCAGTTTGCACAATTGGGAGTTGAGACCGGCACCAAAGAAGACACGAATAAAAAAATCAGACTTGGCATCCAGCGCCTGCTTGAAAAGCAGAAAAGTTCCGGTGCCTTTGGCCTCTGGAGTTCCCAAAGCCCGGAAAGCCCCTGGCTGACAGCCTACGCCACCCACATGATGGTGGAAGCGGTGGATGCAGGATATGACGTGCCGGTGAGTGCGGTGAAAAAAGCCCTCACGCGCCTTGTCGTATATGTTCGCCGACCCAAATCCATTCCCTGTCCGGGATGGAGCGACTGCACGATGTTCAGGGCGTCCACCCGGGCCTATGCCGCATTTGTTCTTGCCCGGGTCAGTTCCCTGGGACTTGCGGATGCCAGAAACGTCTATGCCTATGTGAAAGCCAACCATCCCACACCCTTGGGGCTGGTCCATGCGGGTACGGCCCTTGGGCTTGCCGGTGACAGAACAAAGGCCTTTGAAGCCTTTGATCTGGCCCTGAGAACCCGGCGGGATGAGGAACGGGTGTATTGCGGCGACTACGGTTCCAATGTCCGGGACCTTGCGGCTGCCTACTATTATGTGACCACCTATTTTGCCGACTATAAATTCCGGAGCGTGTTTCTCCATGATCTGTCGGCCGAACTGAACGACCGGCAGTGGCTCTCCACCCAGGAACGCAACAGCCTGGTCATGGCAGGGGCGGCAAAACTGGCCCATCCGGCCGGGGCATGGGATGCGGATGTAACCGTAGGTGGCAACACCGGCACCCATACCGGAAAAGGTTCAGGCCGGGTGATATTTACACAAGGCGCTGCGGCCAAAGGATTCACCGTAAAAAATACCGGAAAGTCCAATCTTTATCTGGATCTTGTACTCACTGGCTATCCCAATACCCTGCCCGCCCCCCAAAGCAACGGCGTCAACATTTCCAGGCAGTTTCTGGATACCAACGGCCAGTCTGTGGATATCTCAAAGGTGACGACCGGGGACCGGATCATTGTGGCATTGAAGGTTCAATCCCAAAAACAACAGCTCCCCCATGCCCTGGTCGTGGACATGCTGCCTGCCGGTTTTGAACTGGAAGATCCCAATGTGTCGGGGTCTTTTCTCATTGATGATATAAAGGTGGACGGCAAAACCATATCCCAATGGCATAAAGAGTGTAATACCGCCCACACCGAATATAGGGATGACAGATTTATCACCGCTCTGAATCTTGGATACAGTGATACCTGCCGGATTTTTTATGCGGTTCGGGTGGTCAGCCCCGGTGTGTTCAAACTGCCGCCGCCGCTGGTGGAAGATATGTACCGGCCTTATATCCGGGGTGTGGGTAAAACCGTCGACAGAATCCGTGTTGATGCGCCCGTTGCCGCCGTAAACTGACATGACCGATCCTATAATAGTTATAGTCCAGGCCAAAATTGACCAGCTTTGAAAGCTATCTGGCCAATGGGTGAAACAACACGGCGCAGGACCCGAAAAGCAGTATTGATTGGCGCAATCCCGCTCTTTGTTCTGGTGGTCGGCGGTGTCAGCTTTATTGCCTTGGACCATTTGTTCCCCTTTAACATTACTGGGCGGTCCCTATCCACCGTGATTACGGACCGCCACCAGTCACCCCTGCGGGCCTTTGCCGATACAAACGGGATATGGCGTTACCCGGCAAGGCCCGATCAGGTGTCCCCCTTGTACCTCCAAGCCCTTCTGGCGTATGAAGATCGCTGGTTCTATTACCATCCCGGGATTAATCCCCTGGCCATCGGACGGGCGTTTTTCCAGAACCTTGCCCATGGTCGAATCTTATCCGGCGGATCAACCCTCACCATGCAGACCGCCCGGATTCTTGATCCGGGCGAACAGGAGAACAGCCCGGCATCCCCGGATTTTTTTCCGCGCATGGGCGTCAAACTGCGCCAGATGTTCAGGGCGTTTCAACTGGAATACCACTTTACCAAGGACGAAATCCTTGGGCTGTATCTTACCCATGCCCCGTTCGGCGCCAATATTGAAGGCATTCGAGCGGCCTGCTACACCTGGCTGGGCAAGGATGCAAAGGAGATGACCCGGGCTGAAGCGGCGCTTATGGCCGTACTGCCCCAGGCCCCGTCCAGATACCGGCCCGACCGTCATCCCGGCAGGATGGCCAAGGCCCGGGACAAGGTGCTTGACCGTATGGCCCGGTTCGGCATTTGGACGGCAGATCAGATCAAAGCCGCCAAGCAGGAACCGGTGCTCTCTTTCAGATTCCCCACATCCATGACAGCGCCCCTGGCGGCCCGGCGGTTGAAAACCCTTTACCCGTACGCCGAAGTGATCAACACCTTTATTGATGAAAACCTTCAGATAAACACGGCAGAGCTTTTGCGGGCATATATGGAAAGACTGCCCCCAAAACAGTCGGGTGCTGTGCTGGTGGTCAATCACAAAACCCTGGAAATTGAAGCTTATGCCGGGTCAGCGGACTTTTTAAACGCATCCCGGCTGGGGCATGTGGACATGATCCAGGCCCTGAGATCTCCTGGGTCCACATTGAAGCCTTTTATCTACGGCCTTTCCATGGACCAGGGGCTGATTCATTCCCATTCCATGCTCCTGGACGTACCGCGCTACAAACAAGACTATAACCCGGGCAATTTCACCCGGGGATTTTCAGGGCCTGTCACCGTCACCCGGGCGTTGCAGGATTCATTAAACCTGCCGGCGGTCCAGGTGCTGGAAACCTATGGACCGGGGCGTTTCCACGACAGATTGCGCAACGCAGGCGCCCGGTTTCAATTTAAAGGCAAGCCCAACCTCTCCATGGCTCTGGGTGGTGTGGGCACAAGCCTCGAATCCCTGGTGACCCTGTATACGGCCATCGGACGCGGCGGCATTGCCGGGAAACCGCGTTTAACGCCTGTGGAACCCATTCAGGAACGGTATCTAATGAGTCCCGGGGCCGCCTTTATCATCCGGGATATCCTGACCCGGCCCTTTCCGGGCAGCCAGGGGGTTGGCAGGTTGTCCGGCGCACTGTCCATGGCATGGAAAACCGGCACCAGCTACGGATTCAGGGATGCCTGGGCCATGGGCCTAAAGGGGGATTATACGGTGGGGGTATGGATCGGACGGCCCGACGGTTCCCCGTCCCCGGGACAGTATGGCGCCATCACAGCCCTTCCTTTGCTTGGTCAGGTAATGGAAAGCTTAAACGCAGGTGCTAAAACGCAAAAACCACCTGAAAGCGTATCCAAAGCGACCATATGCTGGCCCTCCGGAATTACCGAGTCCGGAATCCGGGGCCGGGCAAAGGGTGCCTGTGCCCAAAAATTTGAAGCCTGGATACTTAACGGGCAAATTCCGTCCACCATGACCGGCGAAACCGGTCTTAGCGCGCCCCTGGTCCGGACGTTCTGGGTGGACAGCCAGGGAATGCGGGCAACTCCGGCCTGCGGGGGTATTGAGAAGAAAACAGTGGCCCTGTGGCCATGGCAGGCGGAGCCCTTTATTCCGACTTCCTGGCGCCGAGCTGCCGTTCTGCCCAAAGATTCACCCACCTGCCCCGGTATGGCGCCTCTGGTTTTACCTGATATACGGATTGTTTCTATCTCAGATGACAGCATCCTGACCCGCCAGCCCGGACAGACGACATTTCCCACCATTCCTTTAAGGACCCTGGGCGGCAGGGGCCAATGCCAGTGGTTCTTGAACCAAAAACCCCTCATGAATGCTGACGGGTCAGCCCCGTTTTTCATGTCCATGCCGGTACCTGGAAAATATCATTTGGCCGTAGTGGATGAAACCGGCAGTTTTGACCAGGTCCGTTTCTCCGTCATAGAACTCAATCAATGACAGGATGTGATTTAAAATTTTACGTTTTTATTGGCTGATTTTAATCTGAACGCATCAATGGTTTTGGTCCCCGGGTGTTTTCTCAAATAGTCGGCAATTTTACCGGCAAGGTAGGCTGTGGAGATGGATGTACCGGCATAAGTTCCAGGATCTGCGTTGGAGCCAACGGGAAGAGATGCAAAGCCAGGGGCGGCTAAATCCACAAAATCACCGTAGTTGGACATTTCCCAGGCTTTACCGTCAGGCCCCAAGGCGGACACCGCGATCACGGATTCATAGGCCGCCGGGTACACAGGCTCTCCGGTGGGCGAATTTCCGGCCGCAGCCACAACCACCAGACCCTTTGACCGTGCATAATTGACGGCTGTCTCCAAAAAAGCCGAGTCCGTTTCAGAGCCCCAGCTGAGGCTTAACACCTTTGCATCATTTTCCAAGGCATATTCAATACTGGCCATGAGCGTGGTGTTTGAGGTGAATCCATTATCATCAAAGGCCCTGATCGACAAAACCGGATTGGAAAATTCGTCGGGAGATACGCCCATGGGGCTGATCTGGCCCGATGCGATCAGCGCCATCTGGGTACCGTGCCCAACATTGTCTGAAATTGGACTTTCCGGATCCAAGGCGTCAAAGCTTCCCTGGATATACCCCTGTGATGCGTATGTTTCCATCAGGCCTGTATCCAAAACGGCTACGGCACCTGAAGAGGAACCAGACTGTGTGCCCGATTGTGACTGTGTGTTAACCGTTTCACCGCTTCCCGTCACCCTTGGCGCGCTGCCCGCCCTGTAAGCATAATCCGGCTCTGCCGTACCTGCAATCCCCTCCTGCTTGAGTCTTGCCAGAACCGCATTGAGATCCGCATCGTCCTGTAAAATCAAGGCGTAGATACCAAGGTAGGCGTTGACGCTTGTGATCCGGGCATTCAGGTCTTCAATAAACTTATTGACTTTGCCGGTGGAAACCCGGCGGTTGAAGGTCAGCAAAATTCTATTTTTAACGTAATACGCCCCTGTTTTGGGGTCCTGGACGATGTCCAGGGCTTTCGACGCCCGAAGGGTCCGCACCGCTTCTGTATTCCCGGGACGGAATACGACAATTTCAGACAGCTCAGGATCGCCGTCCAGGTTCTTTGTCCAAATATAAGAATGGTTCAAACCTGCCAGGATCGCATCAAAACCGTCCTGAATCTCTTTGCCGGTGAATTTTTTTGAGATCAACGGATTGATCCCGGGATCAATTCTGATTTTAATTCCGGCCATCGCGGCCTGTTTAAGCAAATTTTGAAGCGGCGTATTTTCAGCCATCACACAGAGCCGGTCGTTTACAATAGTCAAAGAAGCGGCCTGACAGACACTGATGACCGATATGACGATAAAAAAGAAAACAATAATCCACACTATTTGTTTCATAATTTGATCTCCTGCTATTTACATTACTGCCTGCAGGACCTTGTGTAAATTAAAGTTTTCCGAACCGGAACATGGATGAGGGCAGAGCATTACAAGCAAAGTGAATTATTGCGAAAAACTGCTTCCAAAACGCTGGGCAAGCTCCCATAAATCAGGGGCAATGGTTGACGTCCTACTGAGGAATGCCGCCACGTCTTCGCCATCAATATCCCTGTCCAGATCAGAATCCTGGGGCAGTTTGACCATGACCGTTGTAAAGGGATCGCCCATTAGGTTGAGTGAAAACTGCAGCCAGCGCGCGGGACCGTAGTAGAGTGAGTCCGGTATCTTTTCCATTTTGTGGGACGCAAAGACTGCTCCAATGCGCTTGCCGAACAGTGACGGATCAGCGCTGCCGCCGGTGATGCCTAAAAGATCCTCATCGTAATAAAGCATCTTGAAAAATTCTTCCGCATATTGCATGGATGATCCATAATAAATATTCTGCGGGGTCAAGTTGGAGTAGCCCCAACTGTACCGTGAAGAGCCGATATAGGCGACAGCGCCCCCCTCAGGATTCCGGATAAAGGCTTCTGAAAGGCATGGGTCAACGGTTGACCCGTAACCGTCGGCGGAGTTGATTTCCGAATCGAACCAGTTGGTACTGCACGCCATCGTGTAAACAATGCCCTGGTGGTCCTGATTGACAAGATTTACGGCTGTATTTGAATAAAAATAAGAACCGCTTTCCATTTTGAGAAGATTATTGTTACCATGGGTGGCCGCCCAGAAGATGCCGTAGCCCGAATTGAGTTGTGCCGACAGGTTTTCCTGGGTTACATTGTAGCTGGCGCCACCACTGAAGTCGGTTCCTGTATCGTAAAATCTGTACTTGTCTGCGGGCAAGACAATTGCCCGGTCTTCATGTACACGGGTCCACAGCTCTTCACTTTTCCAATCCGCATCACTGCGCTCCAAGGCGGAAGCCCACAACTTAACACCCATGAACAACGCCGATTCATGAAAATAAGGATCGTACACAGCTGTTTCATAGGCGATGGTTTTGGATGCAAACACCTGGGCATCCTCTTCAGATCGAATCGGGGCTCTTCCCACAAAAAGATCGGGATAAAGGTCTATACTGTCACCATCTCTTGCGATTTCGCAAAAAATATTGTCCCCATCATCGTTCCAGTCCAAATCATCCAATCCTGCATAATAAAGATCTGTGGGAATTGTCTGATCGGTTATATCACCGCCGTTCACAGACCCATAGCAGTCCTGATCCGGAACAATGGTATCATCTCCGCCCAGAAGAACCCACAAAGTACCCTTGTTCTCAGCATAATCAAGGATGCACTTTTTGATCTTTACCTGCCGGCTTGCCCCGTCATAGTTTGCGTAAATATCTTCCACCGCGACAACATCAGTGGTCAAGCCCATGGCCGCCCTGTGATCGGCCAGCACTTGAAATTCATCCTTAAGATCCTGTGCCGTGATAATCAGATAATCACAGGCAGTTGAATCAGTGGCTGCAGCAGTTTCATTCGAAGCGGCGGTTGTCTGCTCAAGATCTTCGGGATTAACAACCGAATCGGAAATGTAATCATCAATCAAGACTTCAGCACCGGCTCTTTTAAAAGATAAGGAAGCAGCCTCAGTCTCTTTTGGTCTGAAATCTATGGATAATTTAAGGGAAGTGGTTATCGTGAATATTCCGCTCGCCTCTGGTCCTGTGCTCGAAGACTGAAACTGGACCGGGCTGAACCTGAAGACCGCCATCCTGTGATTTCTGATTTTTGCCGTATGGACATATTCAATCGCGTTACGCTGACCCAATTTCCTGATTTTAAGGGGGACAAAGGGATAGCGTTTGGTATCGCCCGCATGGGTCTCCTTCTGCTTTGGAAAAACATTGGATACCGACCTGCCGAGCTGCTCTGAATGCACGATTTCCTTAATTTTATAAAATTCATATCCGTCGGGAATCAGCACGCGAATAATCTTTGAGGGCAGCACCGGGTCTCCGGGTTCAACCGCACTCTGGTCAAATCCATCAATCCTGTAAAAATCATATCCGTTTTTCCGGACAACATCCCTGTCAAGGGATGAAATATCGCACTGGATCATTAAATTGAGAACATTTTCCCTGGTCGCCTTGATGAACGGCCCATAGTCCCGGGAAATAATCTTGCCAACCTTTGGGGATGCTGAAACAATTCCCCCTGAAAACACGACAACACATAATACATAAAATAATCTCTTCAAAATATGTCTCCTTTTTTTGATTTATTTACGAACCTGCATAACTCACAGAGATCTTTGTAAATTCGCTGGAGACTGAGTCTGGGGGTGGATAGACCAAGTCAGCCCGTAGCTGTCTATAAAAAGGTCTGTGTAAGCGACACAGATCTTTCAATTTTCTTTGGAGGCTGAGCCTGGTGATGACCAGGCCGACCCATGGTCGTTATAGGAAGCGTTTTTGGCACAAAGGTGCAGATATCGCTAAAGAGATGATCAAGCCAGCCATAATTTTAAACAAATAGTTTTGGGATTTTTCCGAATCAGTTGATGGTACTGGGAATGGTATCCCATCGTCATATTGAGCCGGACATTGATCTACTCCGACTTTGATTTTAGGATATTTTAGGTAGTTTTGTACAGTCTTTTTTCTAAAACCGACACATTCGTGGATCGGTCCGGTTCTGCATACCGCAGGCGATTTCATTCAAGTGTTATGCAAAAATCCCTGACCTGACCGTCCATTTTTCAACCGAATTCTCGGCAATATTACATATGCATGCATTTAAAAGAATGCACAGTTGGCCTGTTAAAACGGTGTATCAGCGATCACGCCCCCATTGAGCGGTGAAAACTCAAGGTCTTTGATTTTAAACCCAAAATTTTCGGGTTTGAAAGCATGATTTCCGGCATGGTCACGGTCTTTGAAATAGTCATCCAAGGTTTCACGGATCACATCAAAGGCAATTTCGTTCCAAGGGACATCTGACCGGGAAAACAGCCGAACATCCGTGCTTTCGGAGGTGGGGCCAAAATCCTGGGTTAACAGTTCGGCAATAAACATCAGGTAAATCTGGTCCACAAAAAGGATATTGAACATCCGGTAGGGCGATAAAATCCGGACTTTGACGCGGGTCTCCTCCAGGGTCTCGCGTACGGCACCCTGCTGGACGGATTCCTCATTTTCAAGATATCCGGCAGGAAGGGTCCAGCACCCTTTCCGGGGCTCAATATTGCGTTTGCACATTAAAATCCTGTCCTGAAAAACAGGAATTGTGCCCACAACCATTTTGGGATTTTCATAGTGAACATGACCGCATGAGGGGCATACGGATCGGACATGGTCATCGTCCTGGGGGATCTGGCGGGTCATGGAGTGGCCGCATTGGGTGCAAAATTTTATTGACATCTGATACCTATATTCCTAACTGTTGAGAACGTTTAAAATTCTGCCGTTTTCATTCATACAATTTCCTTATCATAAATTCCTATGATAAGGAAATCTTCAAAGCAAAGCAATTGGGAAAATGAAAGGATCGATTTATCCCCCCAGCCTTGCGTCCCTTGGAAAAAAAAGCCGTTTCCATAGGCAGAAACTGCCGCAGCCATCCCTGAAAAAACACAAAAAAAACATTATTCCGTTTAAAACCAGCCAGATACCCGAAGGGTACAGGATTTGCTTCCAAGCCTTTGGGGGATTGTTTTTTTACCCCCCCCGACCGGCAGCAAGGATGGAGCCGGTGATCTTTTATCCCGGCTGCCACTCAAGAGGATGACGCTGCCGGCCTTGAAAAAGGAGGCTGAATGATCATAAATGCCTTTTCTTTAGATTTATCCTCGTCAAGAACCTATTCAGAAACCCACACCACCCAAATTTCCCAGCAAACGTCCTTTACGGATCTCATGGACCTGCGCCTGGCAGACCGCACGGCGCAGGCCCAAGGCACCACCGCCGACAGCCGGCAGATCCAGGAGATGATCACACAGAGTTCATGGGTGACGTCTGTATTTCTGGAGGACCAGCCGGCGGTTTCCCTGACCGATCAGTTCCGTGCGGAATTGACATCCATGCGCCGGATCATGGATTCAATCCTTGAGCAATTGACCGAACGGATGTCGATATCCGACGACCTACGTGTCACCCGGGTATCTCAAATGCATCTTATGCCGGTGTCCGTCACTCGGCAGGTCAGCGTCTCCGTAACGGAGAAGGAGCAGACAATGGTTACGGCCCAGGGTCAGGTGCAGACCGCGGACAACCAGAATATCGATTTTTCCCTGGACCTGGCCATGGCACGGGAATATTTCAGGGAAGATCTCGTTGAACAGACATCTTCCGGATATGTCCTGGTTGATCCCCTGGTCATCCAGACCGATGCTGGAGCCCCTATGTTCAGTGGCGGACAATTCTCCTTTGACCTGGATTCCGACGGTACAGAGGAGGACCTGTCACTTCCTGGAGAGGGATGGGCATTTCTCTGCCTGGACAAGAACCAGGACGGACAGATTAATGACGGTAGTGAATTGTTCGGCCCGACCACAAACCAGGGATTTGCCGAACTGGCCGCATATGACCTGGACCAAAACCAGTGGATTGATGAAAACGATGAGATTTTTGACCAGCTCACCCTCTGGGAACAGGGGAATGAGGGCATGACCCTGACCCGGATAAAGGATGCCGGGATCGGAGCCATTTACCTGGCCGGTGTCCCATCACAATTTGATGTAACGGCCCCGGACAATGAGCTGATGGGCCGGGTGACCCGGACCTCCGTGGCCTTGACCGAGGCAGGAGAGCCTCTTGTAGTCCAGGAAGTGGATCTGGCGGCATCATCCGGGGAGGCCATGGCCTGAACATGAGAACCGGCACGGTGATGATGCCCCTATACTGCTGAACGGCGCACACCGTCGTTCAGCAGTCAATTCTGGCACAAATCTTTCGAGCAAGTCGATCAGAAACCTTCCCTGCATACCCCGGACGTAGATTGGGGTGCAGCCCATAACAAATATTGAAAGATCTGTTTGGGTTACACAGACTTTCTTATAAAAATATTGCAAAGGCAGTCAGGGTCATCATATATTGATGAATGTTCGTGGCTTGCAAAATCATTGCTTCTTTTTACAAAAAGTTGAAAAACTCAACACAAAATCGGGAAGGGCTTGGGAATCATGTTACGTCTGGTGTGGCTGGTTTTATTTTTGAGCACTATGGGTCCCGTGGGCGTGGAGGCAAGTGGTATGTCCTTATTAAAAGATGAAAAAATTTGTGTCGCATCAGGATTTGATGGTCAGTTGCTGTTTAAAGGAAAGCCCCTGGCCGGTGTGAAGGTGGTGCGCAATTTTAAATGGAAGGATGATAAAGGGGTCTCTGAAGAGACTGTGACGGATCAAAACGGGATGTTCCAATTTCCGTCTCACTGGGATGAGCTGCGGCGGATTTTACCGTCACAGTTTGTGGTCCACCAGCAGATGTTCGTCCATCACGGGAATAATCCTGTACAAATATGGGGCGGGGGAAAGATGACCAAGGGTGAGTATGACGAGTTTAAGGGTAAACCTCACAACCTTAAATGTGAAATCACTGAAAAAATTCGAAGGGTTCCGCTGGAAGCAGGGTTTATCGGAACCAACTGCCGCTGGGAAATCAAAACTCCAAAATGACATGTAAGGGGGGGGGTGGATATCATGGACGTGTCTCCTTCTGTTGCCGCACAGCTTGCGGCAGATGTCTATGCGGTTCAGGATAATTTTGAATTAAATGTATTTTTACAGCACCCCATTTTTTCTCAGTCCGCCGGAAACGCACAATCGTTTAAGGCAACTGTCGGCTCCAGGCTGATCAATACCCGAGACGGATTCTGTGTGGCAGCCCGGGGTGGGAAAGGCCATAAAAACGATCTGTTTTTAATGTTCAGGGGGTCAACCACAAGTAATTATGGGGCGGATTGGGTAAGCAATTTTAGAATAGGTGTGCAATCATCACCCGGCGGCATGGTTCACGTTGGATTCTTCCATATTTTTAACAGCTTGCGTCCTGATCTTGAAAGGTTTATTCATCAGCAGGGGGCTGGACCGGCAAACCGCGTGGACAATATCCACTGTATCGGGCACAGTCTGGGTGGCGCTGTGGCGAGCATTGCCGCAAGCTGGGCCAGACGTTCAACAAAGAAAAATGTTTTCCTGTATACATTTGGCGCGCCAAAGCCGGGATTTGGCGGATTCGCAGCGGACCTGACCAGCCAGCTGGGTCCGGCCAATATTCACCGAACCTACCATGCCACAGACCCGGTTCCCATGATACCGCTGTATCCGTTTGCCCATCCCCCGCGGCCCGGTTACGGTCATTTCAGGGGATCAAGCAATTCTGTCCTGTCTGCCGGTGCCCATGACATGGTTGAATATATCCGGTCGGTCAAAGGCCTGGGCTGGCGGGCCATGCAAAGCGTACCTCCGGCGGTGGGGTTTGACAAAGTGGTTGAAAAATGGCTGGAGTCTGATCGCTCCTTAAATCCATTGAACGCCGACACCTGGAGCTGGATAGATGCCGGCCTTGAATATGTCTTGAAAAAAATACTGGGGGCCGCGGCTGTTGCCGTCCAGGGCATTTTTGTAGGAACGTTGTCCATCGCCGATAAGATCGCCTGGCTTCTGGCCGAAGGAATTGAGTTTGTGGTTGACGCAGGGAAATGGGTTCTGCTGTTGATGCAGAAAATGATGCGGATACTTGGGATGAAGGTGGTACAGACAATCCAGGAATTGACCCGGACACTGATGCGGATAATCCTGGAACGGATCATGGGAAAAATCACCCGTGAAGCCCACAAAGCCCTGCAGCATTTAATCAGCCGTCACTAAACTTTTGTCTGATGCCTGCATGGCCCGGATCTGTTCCAGGGCTGTTAGCGCCGCCGATTTTACCTTGGGAGATTTACAGGCAAGGGAAAAGGCCTGTTTTGCCTGTTGGGGACTATCGCAGCTCAAGGCGGCGTAACCTGCCATGAGCCAGGAGCGGCCCGGGGAGCGTTCGCGACCGGCAAGTTCTTTATAGGCCATATATGCGGCTTTGTAATTTTTCTCCCGGAACAGCAGGTCTGCCTTAAAAGCCAGAAGCCGTGCGTCACAGCCCTGGGCAAGGCCCCTGTCCGCCCATTTAAGGGCTGCCTGGGAATCTCTGCCCTGCTGGTAGGCCCTGGCGATGGCAAGGAAACGGTCCGTCATATTTTTCGTTCCCTCTCCGGAGAGGCCCTCCGGGCTTTTTTGAATCTTTTCCAGCCAGTCTTCATAGACTCTGGCCGCTTCCAGTGGGATGTTGCACCCGGCATAAAGATCTGCCAAAAGCTTGGTTTCTGATGCGGTCAACGGCGTTGTGAAACTGTAGATCATGAAGGCCTCAAGTCCTTTTTCAAGGCGGTTCTTCTCAAGGTGAATATGGGCCAGGGCCCGCCACCATTTCGGCTCTTCGGGTTCCTGCCGGGTCAATGTACCGGCATAGGCGACCGCCTCCTTATCCATGCCAAGTTCCATGTACTGATAGAGCAACACCTCCTGCCAGGTCCTTCGCTTATCTCCCTTGGATTTGACCGCCAGTTCATTGATATACGGCAGGGCCTGGCGATTTTTTTTAAGGGAAAAAAGGATGTTGACCATCAGCTCTTTTTGGTCGAGGGTCACATCAGCGGGATGATTTTTCATCAACCGGTTAAATGCCTTCAGGGCATTGTGATAATCGGCGTTAAAATAGTAACATGCTGCAGCCTGGTAAAGATACGCCCCCTTTTTTTCCGGGGATGTGTCATAGCCCTGGACAAAAGCGTGGGCCGCCTTGCCCATCTGTTTAAGGGTATAGCGGCACTGGCCCAGATTCAGCCATCCCTGGAAGAACCCATCGTATTTTTTTACGGCCCGTTCATAGCATAATGCCGCTTTTTTCACGAAGCCCGCCCCCTGCTTTTCCATCATCATGCAGCAGTTGCCCAGGAGAAAATCCAGGTAATAATGGGTGTACCCCTTTTTATGTGCCGTGTCAGGATCAACGGTTTTTGCCTTGGCCTGGAAAGATTCAATCTCTTGAATCGCTTTGGCATAACTTTTCTCGTCCATAAGCCCGGCCACCTTGTTTGCGCACATCCCTGCAGCAAACGGCAGGGGTTCGCCGTCCTGGGCGGCTGCCAAAAATATACCGGGAAAAAGCATCATACAAACAGACACAAGGCAAACCCGCAACAATCTATCCATTACTCCTCCATCTTAAACCGGATGGTGGTGATGACACGCACCGCCACAGCACTGCCGTCCACGGTTCCCGGTTTGAACCGGTATTGGGAGACGGACTGCATTACACTGGATTCAAACACCCCCTTGGGCTCAGCCGCCACCACCTTAATATCCCTCACCCGACCCTCACTGGTGACAATAAATTCCACTTTGACCCAGCCTTCAATGCCGAGCCGACGGGCCCGCAGAGGATAGGACGCAGGGATTCGCACCAGCGCCTGCAGGGGCATATCCAGCTCTGAGGTCGAAAACAGCCCCTGGGGAATGTCTGCTTTCATGGAAAAATTTGACAGCGGCCCCAGGGCAATGCTGTTCGGCAGCTTGGGCAGATTGGGGTTCAAGTCCACAGACAAATTCGGCCTGACAAAGGTCGGTCTTTGGATTTGTTTCTGAACAATTTTTGTGGCGGACATCACCTCCTTGGGTGGCTCAGGCGGTTTGGGCGGCGTCTTTTTATGCGGCGGCGTCTCCGGGCGCTTGATCCGGACGACCTGGATGGCCTGGATTACTTCCTGGTTATCCGGTGCATCGGGCACCCGTTGGATAAAGGTCGGCAAAATCCCAAAAATAAACAAATTAAGCCCCAGGGCCAGAACAATGGCCGTGATCCAGATCAGCACCGTACCCGGACGAAATCTGCGGGATTTTTCCTCGTATGTCATCTGTGCGGAACCGGTCATCTATCCACCTTCGGGCAGGCTTGCGGCAAGGGCCACATTTTCAGCCCCGGCCAGTTTACAGGCATCCATCACCGAAATCACAAGACCGGTCCGGCTCTCCTTGTCCGCCACAATAACCACCGAGGATTCCGGATTTTCAGCCATAGCCCGTTCAACCCCCGAGCGCACGGCCCGGACATCAATTTCCCTGCGATCCAGGTGAATGGTATTGTCCCGGGTAATGCCGATGAGAATGGTGGATTTGGTTTTCGCCACCGCCGTACTGGCCGTGGGCCGTGAGATATCCACCCCGGTCTCCTTGACAAAGGAGGTGGTGACCAGAAAAAAAATCAAAAGAATGAACACCATATCGATCAGGGGCGCAATATTGAGTTCAAGGCTCTTTTTTGCCGCCCGCCTGGATGCGGAGATATTCAGCATGAAACACTCCTGTTGTGGATAAAGGGTTTAAGATACATGGCTGTGGAGGCGATGCGGTGTTTCAGATTTGAGGCCCGCCGGTTCAGCCACCCGCTCATGTAGAGCCCGGGTATGGAGATCATCAGACCGGTCTGGGTGGTCACCAGGGCCACGGAGATCCCCGAGGCCATGGCCCGAACATTGCCCGTGCCGAATACGGTGATGACATCAAAGGTCTCCATCATTCCCACCACCGTACCCAAAAGCCCCATGAGCGGCGCCACGGCAGAGAGTACGCCTATCAGGGAGAGGTATTGGTCCAGGGAGGCGGTCAGATTCATCACCGTTTCATCCATAATATGTTCATCCAGATCCGGGTCGGACACCGGGCTGCGCCGGGCTAAAAATTCCCGCACCAGAAAGGCGTTGGCGCCTTTATATCTCTTTTCCGGCCACTGGTTGTTTTGGACCAGTTCCCCGGCCATGGCCCTGGGCATATTTTTCACATACAGTCGGCGCAAAAAAAACAGGCGGTTGAAGATCAATACCCACATCACAATGGATACGCACAAAATGGGCACCATTACCACGCCGCCGGAACGGATATATGTGGCCATCTGGTAAAAAAAATCGTCCATCCGGATCTTTCCTTAATCCAGGTCTCGGTCTGCTGTGTCGCAAGGCGCGGGGCCCCGGGCACCGTTCCTTGCCTTGAACACCATATTGACAAAGGCCACAGACTTTTCCTCAATGGTGCTGATCTGGGTTTCCACACGCCGGGACAACAGGGTGTGGAACAGCATAATGGGAATGGCCACGGTCAATCCGAGCATGGTGGTGACCAGTGCCTCGGAGATACCGCCGGACATCATTCTGGGGTCCCCGGCCCCGTAATAGGTGATCACATGGAAGGTATTAATCATGCCGGTCACCGTTCCCAAAAGCCCCATGAGCGGCGCAATGGCGGCCAACATGCCCAGGGTGGACAAAAACCGTTCAATGGCGGGAATTTTTGCCAGAATTGCCTCCTGGAGTACATTCTCCATATCCGTACGGGTCTGCGTTCTCACAGGCAGCGCCTTAAGCAGAACCTGGGGAATGAACCCCTGCTTGTTGGTCTCCATCAATTCCCGGCATGCCTGAAAGTTGCCGGATTCCATCAACGAGGAAAGTTTCGCCATAAACGGCGCAATCCGGATCTGGTGCCGCCAGAAAAACGCCGCGCGCTCCAGCAGAATGAGAACGGCAAGACCGAGAATAGCCAGGATGGGCCACACAAGCGGTCCTCCCTTGGGCACCTGATCCATCAGATTCAATTCATGGGTAAACCTCCGCAGGGCTCCGCCTTTGGAGATATCCACGGGGACACATTCGCTTTGCCCGGCAAGATAGGTATCAATCTGGTCAACAAATTTTTTTGAGGGCAGCTTGGACAGGGTAAAGAACCGGCTGCTTTGGTCCGAATAGAGCAGAAAGCCTGTTTCCGATTCCCGGCCTTCATCATCTTTGAGGACATAAAAAGATGTAAAATTGCCGATGGACAAAATCTGTGCGGTCCTGTCTTTTCCCTGGCGGTCCACCACCATACCCTGGCGCAGCGCCACCTCGCCCGATGCCAGAATTTCGTCAAACAGGCTATCGGACATCTGCCGGATATCATCCATGGACCAGAACCGCTCCTGGTTGACCAGGGCGTTAAGAAAACTGTTCCGGTCCTTGGCAAAGGCGCTTTGGGGACTTTGGACCAACAGGCTGTTAAGGTCCGTGGCAGAAGTTTTAACAAAACCGGCCAGCTCCTTGTTTACCATCCTGGACTCTTCAAGAGAGCTCTGCAACTTGGCCTGTTCGTCGGCCAGGACGTCAATTTTTTCCTTAAGCCCCTCGTTATTCGTCTGAAGACGGCTGTTTTTGGCTTTCAATGCTGCAATGGCCGAAATCAGGGCATCTTTGTCCTGTTTTATGGCCAAGGCATTTTCCCGGGCTTCGGCCTTGGCCGCCTCAAGTTCTTTTGCGGCTTTATCAGCCATATCCTGGCGTTTTTGTTCAAGGACCGCATAGGATTTACGCATATCTGCAGCCATGACGTTCGACGCAGGGACACAGATAACCGTGGTGGCCAGGATGAAGCAAAGCAAAAAAGAGGTCGTCAAGTATCTCACCGGCATCATTGCTGTGCCTCCTTTTCCGGGGCAATAGCCCCAATGGGCAAGGTGACCACCTCCATGGGCCGGTGTTTACCCGCCATTTCCACCACCGCCTCAATGGCCGGCACCCGGGTTTTGTCCAGGGTGTGCCATTGGTTATTTGCCACGTCAAAAAGCCCTGCGCTTTCACGGTCCAGGGCCAGAAAAAATAAGGCCACCCGGCCCATGCGAAAAATGTCTGCAAGGACCTGCGTACCGTCCACAACAATTTTTTCCCGGTACACCTCCACCGTGTTGCCGTATTCGGCCTCCACAAACAGAGCTTCCATCATTTTTCTGTATTTCTCAGCAATGGTGATCTCCGGATCATCCAGGATCACGGCCAGCCGGACCAGCCGATCCTTGCGTTCCCGGGATAAGAATGGGGCGTCGGCGGCCACAAGGGATTTCAGGCGTTCAAGCTGTTCTTTTAGAAACGGGGCCAGTTCAGTTCTGATCCGCAGGGTCTCCTCTTTTTCCCGGGCAAGATCCTGGGTCAATTTTTCCAGTTCCCCGAGCTGTTGGCTCAAGTTTTTATTGGCAAAGGCCAACTGCTCATTTTCCGCTTTCAAGCGATCATATTCCTCTGCAAGCTTTTGACGTTGGGCATCCCATTTTTCCCGGGTCGCCTGGGTGGCCTGACGGGTATCCACTGCCTTGTCAACCGGGGCTTCAATATCCTTTGGCACGGATACCTGGGCATGGGCTGCAGATCCAAACCATCCAGGGAATAAGAGCAGACATGCCATAACGGAACCTTTCAGCCAACTTCTGCTATAATCCCGAAACCCTTTATTCTTTTTACTTCCCATTATCTTCCCTTTCATCGACCTTAACGTCCCAAACAAAACACTCCCTTATATCAGTTATCTGCTTATTTCCAAAGCCGTATCCATCGGCCATCCGACTCTATGGGCGCAGCGAAGCGGGGAATTCCCACATCCTTTAGAATTTGATTAAAATCACGGCGTATCAATATCTTCGCGGCGGTTATGCCCACTGCCATTCCCGGTCCGGCTTGCTGAACGAGCGGTTAACATGGGGCAATGAAAAATCCATCTGATAAAATCTGCGGTAAAAGCGTTTCGCCTCTTCCATCACATTAAAATTAAATATTTCCGGGTGCAGCACATTGGCCATGAACATCAATCCCAGTATCCAGCGGGGACTTCCGAAATCCCACCCCGGGGAGGGGGGCGTATAAATCTGTTCTTTTTTCACCGCGTTGACCTGAATGTCCAGTTGCAGGCACTCTTCGCAAAAATCGTTCACAGAGTTGGAAATAAACGCTGAAATGAAAATGACATCCGGATTGAGCGCGACCAGTCGTTCCTTTGTAAAATTCCTGCCGGGCCGCCCCACCGAATCCATGGATTTGTTCACACTGATCCCCCCGGCCGTTTCCACCAACTGGTTTTCCAGTCTTTCGTGATTAATGTAAAAAAGCGGCTTTGCCATGGTGTAGTAAACCCGCGGCAAATGGGTCGCCATTGAGACACCGGCGTTGATGTAAGCCAGTTTTTCTTCCAGAAAACCGGCCAGCTCTTCCGCAGATTCGGATGCATCGGCAATTTTACCGAAACGCCGGAGCGTTTCAATATAGGTCCGGGGGGTTTGAATTCCATGGTGCAGTTTTTTTAGGCCCCCCTTTTCAAGAAGCGACTCCCAGGCCTTTGCCAATTTTCTTTTGTCACGCACGCCCATGGCAATCAGCATGGCTTCCACAATTTCCAGGGCACGGGTAAACGGATATCCCCCTTCAAAGTCACCTTCCTGAAAGGCGGAATCCGAGGATGCCCCGATCATGTTCAGATCACACCGGCATTGGGGGCATTTACCATCGTTCTCGGATGCCGGGACCACCCCATAGGGTTTTGCGCCCATGGGACCGTAAAAATTGCGTCTGTAAACCGTCAGGTTGCATTCGGGGCAGGTGGTATGAAGCAGTTCGGTGCCGGGGGTATTGAACAGGTAGACAAAAGGCAATATTTTTCGAAGCGTTCTGCAAAACTCTTCGGCTTCACATACCGTGGGTTCCAGGGAGATATCCGCATTTTCAAAGGGAATAAACCGCATCACCTGAAACGGGATGGTTGGGGAGATCTGTGCGATAAACATGGCCAGGTCCGTGAGTTCATCTTCATTGTCTTTCATCAGGATGGCCGAGATCTCAACATGGACACCGGAAGCGACCAGAGTACGGATGTTGCGTAAAACCGGCGCAATCCCGGATGAGGCGCCGCACCGATGATAGGCGTTGTCCAAAAACCCTTTCATGCCGACGTTAATGAAATTCAGATACGGTGTGATCTGGGCCAGAGACGTTTCAGTAAAATAGGTATTTGAAGAACAACCGACCTGAAGCCCTTTGGCACGCGCCAGTTTTGCCACACGCAGAAATGTCGGAAAAGAGGCCAAAGGATCATTCATTAAAAACGCGATGCCCATGCAACCTTCCTGGATCGCTTTTTCAACGATCTGTTCCGGTGTCAGGGTTTGAAACACCCGGCTCTCCCGGGGCATTTCCCGGACAATGGTGGTTGAAATACAGCCCGGGCAATTGAAATTGCACCCGGTGGTGCTGATCTGGAGGAACTTTCCCCCGGGGAAATAGTGCAGAATGGGCATGGTTTCAATGGAGATGGGGCAGGCAACCAGGTACTGGTCGGCGAACCGTTCTTCAATGCGCCCGTTTTTTTGTTCATACATGCCGCACACGCCGGTTTTACCTTCGGCGAGAATGCAGCCTTGTTCACAGATATGACATTTTAAATTTGCCATGATAATTTTCCTTAAAAAGAGAAAGAGACTTCCATCCCGGGGAATATTGGCTCCACACGGGTATATCCGCCAAGTCCGCCGGATGCGGCAGTCCCCCTTGTCACTGGTACTCTCATTTTTGAGCAAATAGGCCCAGTTGGCCTTGTAAAAAGTATTTTGATAAATCATCTCCTGAACAGTCAACTCTTTACCCTGCCGCAGTGTATTGGACTTGGTGTAATACTAATCGGTGCCGGTGGCCACAATCAGGCGATCCTGATTTCTCATGGGATCAGGATCGGCGGCAGCATCTTTAAACATAATATGTAGTTTTTAAGATGCAAAGTTGATCAACTACAATACGAAAGATGGACCCGTCAACACTTTTTTTCCGGAACTTTTCCAATGTCCGGCCGTTAAAAAAATTATTTTTTTAACGGTTTCGTTAACGCGTTGTCAGAAGTTAAAAATGGGAAACGCCATAAGGGGATTAAGGAATCAAAAGAAGTTGTATCCGTACCCTAAAAATGGATAAAATTAAGACTTGTATGAAGACACAAGCCAATGATAAACATTTTCTAACTGCCATGGGCAGGCCTGGTCCATCAACACCCAGACTTACCTCACAACAAAACAAAAAAAATATTTTTCAACTCATTTGAACTTTAAATAAAAAAAGGATGTTATATATGCACCAGCATGGTTACATCGGCCGCAAAATGCGGCTGCCGAAACTGAAAAATCATCCGGCAATCATCATTGCAACCTTTGGCACTTCGACCAACGGCCAGGCAGCCATGGACGCCGTTGAAGCCCAGATTGCCGAAAATTTTCCAGACCATCAGATATACTGGGCGTATACATCGGAAATCATCCGCAGAAAAAAAGGGCTGCCAAGCCTTCTGGAGACCCTGGCCAAGGTGGAATCCGACGGATATCGCAAAGCCGTTGTCCAGCCCCTGCATGTTTTTCCCGGCACCGAGTATCAACAGGTCCAGGAATCTTCTTTATATTTCCCCGGATTGCGGGTGATATTGGGGGAAACCCTGTGCCACCGGTGGAATTTTATCGAAGCGGTCCTGGAAGAGCTGTCGGGAGATTTTCTCACCGGGGAAGACCAGATCAACCTGATTGCCCTGCACGGCACGCCTCTGGCGGCGGACCCGGTGAATACGATTTATATGGGCATAAGCCATCTGGTTTCGGGGATGTATGATAACGTCTATGCGGCCACGGTGGAAGGGGTTCCCAACATCCAGGCGATTGCCGGGCAAATCAGAAGAGACCATGCCCGGACGCCGTTTACCCGGATTCGCCTGATCCCCATGCTTTTCCTGGCCGGCATACATGTGCAAGAAGACCTTATGGGCGAAAAGGCCAGCTGGCGCACCATTTTTGAAGAGATGGGCATGGAAGTGGACTGCCCCACCATCACCTGCGGAGCACAGGAATATTTCAAAGGTCTTGCCTATAGAAAAACGTGCATCCGGTTTTTCTGCCAAAGGGTTCAGCGGGCGCTTGATCTTATGGCACATTATTGAAAAGGAAAAGCCCCCCATGAAGCACCTGTTCATCCCGGCCCTTGTCGCAGGCCTTATAACCCTGTTGCTCTGGGGAACATGTCCTGCGGATACGCCTCATCAACAGGCCCCTGCAGCATATAAGGATGCCTTCCCATGCGGCCGCATCACATCTCCTCAATTATCAGAGGTTTCCGGCCTTGCGGTTTCCCGAAAAACACCCGGGCTGTTGTGGGTTATCAATGACAGCAGCAATCCAGCTGAAATTTACGGTCTTTCCACCAAGGGAGAGCTGCTTAAATCATATAAAGTTGAAGGGGCAATGAACTGGGACTGGGAAGACCTTGCCGGATTTCGGTACAAAGGAGAACATTTCCTTGTCATTGCGGATGTGGGCGACAACTGGTCGGCCCGCCCTTTTAGCACGCTTTATTGTGTAAAGGAACCGGCAGCCGACAACCAAAGCGAAACGCTTGAACTTGAATGGAAAATGAATTTCAGTTATGAAAACGGCCCCCTGGATTGTGAAGCCGTGGCCGTTGATGCGGCACACCAGAAAATTTACCTGCTGAGCAAACGCACCGCCCTACCGATTCTATATGAACTGCCCCTGGATATGGACGGCAAAAAATTCATGTATACGGCCCGGGCAGTGGCGACAATCAAACCCATCCCCGGGCCAATCCCAAAAAATCAAAAGCAGGCCCATGGCAAATACCGATCCCTCCCCACGGCCATGGACATTAGTGCCGACGGGAACACCCTTTACATTTTGACCTACACCCACGCATATGTCTATTCACGCACGCCGGACCAGACATGGGACCAGGCATTTTCAAGGCATCCCTTACAGATCACGCTGCCGGACCGCTCTAAAGCCCTGGTCCAGCGCGAGGCATTGGGGCTGGACCACACCAGTGGAAAAATTTTTATCACAACGGAGAAAATCCCTGCCCCGATCTATGTGGTTGAACCCACATCGCCTGCAGCACACTGATTTAACGAATAACAACCGAACGTGTCTATCAATTGTGCATAAAAGATAGAATAAAAACGCTCAAACCTTCAATTATAACAACTCAACTTTTACAGATGCACTCGCCTTATTTGCATTCTCTCTGGCTTCTTCAATGGAATTCGCCCTTGCAACCGCAACACCCATTCTTCTCTTGCCATTCACCTTTGGTTTTCCAAACAGTCTAATCTGTGTATTCTCTATTGCCAGTGCATTTTCAACACCTGAGAATGTAATATTTTCAGAAATCCCTCTTGCCAAAATCACAGACGAAGCCGAAGGCCCATGCTGCACAATGTTTGGAATAGGAAGTCCTAAAATAGCTCTTGCATGGAGAGCAAATTCACTTAAATCCTGGGAAATCATTGTTACAAGTCCTGTATCGTGCGGACGCGGAGACACTTCACTAAAAATCACTTCATCATCTTTAACAAAAAGCTCGACGCCAAAAAGTCCCCACCCGCCAAGCGCATCAGTAACTTTTTTTGCCATATCCTGGGCAGATGCAAGCGCCTTATCACTCATGGCCTGTGGCTGCCAAGACTCCTGATAATCGCCATCTTCCTGTCTATGTCCAATGGGCGCACAATAACTTGTCCCATCTTTATGTCTAATGGTCAGAAGTGTGATTTCATAATCAAAATCAATAAAGCCTTCAACAATAACTCTTCCTTCGCCAGTTCTTCCCCCGCTTTGAGAATAATCCCAGGCGTGGTTAATATCAGATTCACTTTTAATTGTACTCTGGCCCTTACCGGAAGAACTCATAACAGGTTTAACAACGCAGGGAATTTTTACGTCACTGACAGCCTTTAAAAACGCCTCTTTGGTATCTGCATATCTATAGTTTGATGTTTTTAAACCTAACTCTACAGCGGCTAAATCCCTAATCCCTTCTCTATCCATTGTAAGCTTTGCCGCTTTTGCAGTTGGGATGATATTAATACCTTCTTTTTCCAATTCTACCAATGTATCTGTAGCAATTGCTTCAACTTCCGGCACCACCATGGTTGGTTGTTCATCTTCAATGATTTTTCTTAATGCATCACCATCAAGCATAGAGATAACATAGCATCTATCCGCAACCTGCATAGCCGGCGCATTTTCATAACTATCTACGGCAATAACTTCAACGCCGAATCTCTGTAGTTCAATGACGACCTCTTTCCCCAACTCTCCAGATCCAAGCATCATCACTTTTGTTGCTGTGCTGGTAAATGGTGTTCCAATCATAATATCTCCCTAATGTTAATCTCTTTCAAAAATCTGCAGCTTTTCAACATGAAATGCTCTTGAAAATATATCATAAAAAGCGGTGATCCTAAACAAATCGTATCCGAATATCAACTAAAGCCTAAAAATGGTTATAAATTCTGAGGCCCCGAATTGAGGGATGGCGATCCTTGATTGATCATTGATTTGATCTTCCAGATTTTCAATCCAGATCACCAATAACAAAAATAGTCAACGCCGTTTTAAAATTGACCAGGGAGTTCTTAGATACCATTATTGCGGTCTACTAAAAAATTGGAATTGATAGGAATCGGAAACCCAGAGATACACGCAATAGTGATCGCCCGGTAAATACGTCCCTGGTATTCATATAACTAATTAATATATAAGAGCTAATAATATGAAGTCTATTAATTATGAGTCATTGATTAATTTTTAATATTTGCCTTGACAAAGATCTTCCCCCCATCCTATACGATGAATCGTAAAATTTTAGCTCTTTATACAAAAAGTTTGCCTTTCCATACAGGCATTGTTAATCGTTCTATTTTTGGAGACCCGCAATGATTGCAGACCAATTCAGGATATTTTTTTTAATACCACTGGCGATAACTCTTCTGTTTGTCTCTATCGCTTCAGCCGGAACCATAACCTGTGAATACGATGATCTGAATCGGATTGTGAAGATGGAAAAAACCGAAGATTACATCATTGAGTATTCTTACGATGATGCAGGGAACCGTACCCAAACCATAATCCAGTTTCAAAACCCTGTGTTTGACCATGACCATGACAGTGATATTGACGGTGCAGATCTGCAAAATTTTATTTCAAACTTCAGTGGGTCAGATCAGGATCTATTTGATTTTTCCCAGATTTTCGGCACTCAAAATTAAACTCCCGGAGGCGGAACCATGCTTACGTCCTTTGACAGGAAGAATATTTACCAAAAAAATATCCCTTTTCAAATAAAGAAATCGTTCACTCTTTGTTTTGCCTGGTTATGGCTTATCTTTTTGGGAAGTTTAATCCTGAATTTTATTGTTCCCACCAAACCTTTGGCCCATGCAGACGTTTCCGGACCAGGTTGGGCGGATATTAAGGGGCCAGCGGTTACGCCTGAACAGGCAAGAGCGTATTACAACCAAAAAAAGAGTGAAAAATCCCTGTTAGCCACTGCCTTATCTGTGGAAGAAAGTTCCGCAGAAGAGATCACCTCCGAAATTGTTGAATTGGCGCGCGGCCTGAACCAAGATCCCAAACTGATTTACGAATATGTCCGGAACCATGTGGATTATGTTCCCTATTTCGGCTCGCTGAAAGGTGCGGCCATGACGTATTTCGACGGCGCCGGCAACGATTTTGACCAGGCCTCTTTGATGATCGCCCTTCTCAGGGAAAGCGGATACCAGGCCCAATACGTATACGGCAGAATGCTGATTCCATATTACGGGGGAGCCGATAATCAGGATATGCAGCATTGGTTGTCAGTGGATGGCAGTGCGGCCCTGATCCTCCAGGTGCTGTACAACGGCGGCATTAATGCCGGCACTTACCAATCGAACTGCCGTATGGACAGGGTGTGGGTCCGTGCAGTCATTGATGGAAACACCTATGAATTTGACCCGGCATTCAAGACGTATAAAACCACTTCAGGGATAAATCTTTCCGACGCCATGGAATATAACCGGTCATCCCTGCTTTCGGCTGCAGGCGGCACCCTGGGGACCGACTATATTGCGGGCATGAATGAAACAAGCCTCAATAATCTGTTGGCGACCTATTCCGGGAATCTGTCCGCTTTTATCAGAGATAATTATCCCAATGCATCCATGGAAGAAATCATCGGCGGAAGGGAAATTGTACCTGAATATTTGGATGAACTGCCCACAAGTGTCGGATTCACAATTTATTCCCAAGACACCCCATGGGATGAAATCCCGGAAGAATACCGCCATACCGTCACCATCCGGCACGGCGGAATCAATATAACAAAAGATATTGCAAGCCTTGGGGGCAAACGCCTCTCTTTAACCTACCAAGATACAGCCGTCAGTGCCGCGGCAGCTCTTTCAACAGATTCCCCGCTGCTTTTAACAAATGAAGCCGCAAAATTGTCGGCTGTTCTCATCGCAGAGCCGTCCTCGGTCGAAGCAGGCCGGCCTGCCGATTTAACCTTGTCGCCGGACATCAAGGTAACGGCTCCGGACATTGAGGGCGGTGGAATGATAAGCGCGCAAGGAACGTCCAGCCAGAGTTTCGGAAGGATCTATCCGTATTCGGTGGGATTACGTTCGAGTTCGGTAACATGGGGACCATCTGCCCCCAGTTCGAACACGGGGACCATTCAACTTGTCGTAAGTCTGACAAGCAACCCCCAGAGTGCTTATTCTATCACCGCCGGGGCTGGCACCCATAATTTGGCACCGGGACAAGGCGTAGATGTTACAGTTAAATTTTCCAACAGCGGACAGTCGGCGGGTACCAAAACGGGCCAACTGAGGTTTCAGTGGAAATTTAGCGGGTCCGTTATCGGAACCGACTATATCAACCTGACCGGCGTTGTGGCCAATGCGCCGGCCATTTCCCTCGGCGGGATCAATTTCGGGCAGGCCGTTTTGGACGAACCGCGCACGGCCACTGCCACATTGACGAACAACGGATCAAAATCCTTATCATTGACAAGCAACATTGTATTATCAACAGGAGATACCGGCAGATTCCAGATCACATCCGATTACGGAACCGGAACCCTTGCTCCAGGCGCCGCAAGAAATATGGGGGTTAAGTATAAAGCAGATGTCCGGGGCTCACATGCTACAGGCATGGTGCTTGCCTTCACCTATGACGAATTACCTTATAACTGGACCTATTCCAATGTTCTGGCCGGAAGCACCCATTACGCTGCTGACCTGACAGGATCATACAATCCTCCTGCCTGGCAGACATACAAAGGCAACAGCAAATCCGGCAACTGTATTCTCAAAAATTCAGGAAGCTTAAACCTGTCTGTCACAAGCCTTGAAATCGCGGGCACGGACGCGGCCCGGTTTGAACTTACAGGCAATACATCAGCGGGCACGCTCTCTTCCGGTCAGGAACGGGAAATTGAAGTTGAATACAAGGGTGACAGCGTGGGAAGCCATACGGCGTCCGTGCGCGTTAATTTTTCATATGACGGACGGGCAAGCTATATTGATTTTTCCCTATCCGGACAAACCCTTGAAACGTCATTGGCCCAGCTCTGGCTTGACGACACCCTTATCGCAGAAGAGACCGCACCGGTCACCGGCACGGACCTGGATTATATGTTTTTATCTATAGACCATCCCTATCCAGGGAAAGACGGAACATATGGGGACCAGGAACCTGTCAAGTATCCAATGAAAAGGGAATCCGGCAATTATTATACGATTATATACGATTTCGGAAGCAGCCATGACGGGCGGCTTTTAGACAAACGCCAGCGGAAAATGGCCGGTTACAGGATATCCGGATTTTCAGACGATTCCCGGCAGGTGCTCACCGAAACTCTCAATGTCATGGGTACATCCTGGATGCGGGATACCAATCTTAACCATAAACTTCTCAGTGAAATTGCAGGTGTTTTGTCTGTCGATCACCACAGATTCGGTGTCGTGGCCCAGGAACAAGGATACTATATTGACGTTAAAGCCCAGCAAAGCGCAAGTATTTCCAGAACAGGCAACAGCGATGCCGGAGACGCCTTGTTTAAAGCGACCAATTTTATGGACAGCGCTCTGGAACACGGGGTTCTCGAACAGATGCAGGTCAACCGTCCGGCTGTCTCCACGGTCAAGCTGATTAAGCTGGCCAACGATGACGGGGATAAGATCTTCCTTGTAAACGATACCAACTACGATGCCATTGAACCTAAGCTTACCGGATACAGTGATGATGATAAAACCGGTTTTGCAGCTGACGTTGTTAAAGGAACTATCTTTATTTTGCCCCAAAACGCACAGATCGGATTACAAGAATGGGCCGGCAAGGGATACATATCATATTTCGAAGACGGCGATTCCAAAAGCTGCGGTATGATTATCGGCGGTGGGTATTACGGTGGTTTTGCCGGCAGCAATGTACCGCTTGATGTTGCACCGGTGGTTGCAGAATCCAATACCTCGACCAATTCGGATCTTATCCAGAAAAAAGACCTCAGCAGCGACCCGGTTGATATGGTCACAGGTCATTTTATGTACAGCAACACCGACCTTGCCCTGTCCGGCGGTGCCGGGGGTCTTGCCTTCAAAAGAACCTATTTCGGCGGCAATCACCATATAGAAGGTGACCTGGGGTTTGGCTGGGCCCACAATTATAATCTCTATGCGGAAGTCAATTCAAACTCTGAAGCTGGACTTGGCTACCGTCTGCCGACCGATGCCGCACCCATCATGGCGGCATCGGTTGCGATCATGGATCTTATGACAGGCGATCCCGGGGTAAAAGAGTGGGCCACCTCATCTCTCATCGGTAAATGGGGCATGGACCAGCTGATTGACAATGCCGTGTCCCTTCACCTGGAATCAGATCTTCTCACCTATATCCGTCTGCCGGACGGCTCCTTTGCCAAACCACCCGGAGTAAACGCCACCCTGACCCTGACCAGCGGAAAGTACCGGATGGAGGAACGGTTTGACCGGGTTATCCAGTTCAATGCCGACCACCGTGCCGGTACAATCACCGATGCTGACGGCAACACCGTTGATTTTACCTACACGAACGGCAAAGTATCCTCGGTTTCCGACAGCTTTAACCACGCCCTGACCATGGGGTATACCGGGGATCTCCTCACATCGGTAAGCGATTCGGCCGGCCGCAGCGTTTCGTTCGGCTATGCAGACGGCAATCTGACCTCATACACAGACCCCGAAGGCAAGGTCTGGGACTACGGGTATATTGACGACCACAAACTGGAAACCCTGCAAAACCCGGAAGGCATCACCACCGTCATCAACATTCATGACGCCCTGGGCCGGGTCATGACCCAGACCGTGCCACGCCAGACCGGCGATACCACCTATAACCTCTATTATTCAGGCTACCGGAGCGTGGAAGAGGACTGCCAGGGCAACCGGGCCATATCCCGCTATGACCGCAAAAAGCGGCTCATTGCTTCGGAAGACGCCCTGGGCCACACAACCTCTTACACCTACGACGGCCAAAACCATGTTGTTGCCACAACAGACCCCAGGGGCAATACCACAAATTATGAATATGACGGCAACAACAACCTTGTCCGCACCGTCAATGCCCTGGGTGAGGAAACGGTCAATACCTATGATGCCCGGTTCCGGCTCACGGATATCACCGACAACCTGGGCCATGTAACCCACAATGATTATGATTCAGAACACCACCTGGAAAAGACTACGGTCTGGCCTGAATCCGGCCAGGCTATTGAGACTTCTGCCACATTCTATTCCAACGGCCTGCCCCATACGTCAACAGACGGCCGGGGCATTGTCACGACCCTGACCTATGACAATTACGGCAACCCGGATACCAGCCAAACCGCTTCAGCCCCTGCCGTTGATTATAACTATAACGGCATCGGGCTCATGAACGGCCTGACCGACCAGGGCGGGTCCGCCACCTCTTTTGTCTATGATGACAGGGGACTGCTTCAAACCCGGACAGACCCCTTTTTGAACGCCATGTCCATCACCTATTACGATGATGGTAAAATAAACACCATAACCGACCGGAACAACGACACAGTGACATACACGTATACGGATTCCGGCAAGCCCGACACTGTGGGCTTCCCGTCAGGAACACCCACAACTTACACCTATGACACCCGGGACAACCTCATACAAATGCAAGACAGCCTGGGCACAACAACCTTTGCCTATGATGCTGTCAACCGCCTGATATCCAAAACTGATGCGAACGGGTTCACGGTTGCCTATACCTTTGACGAAGCCGGTAATCTTGCCACACTCACCTATCCGGGCAACAAGACCGTAACGTACACCTATGACGAGCTGAACCGCCTGAAAACCGTTACGGACTGGATGGACAGGACTGCCACCTACGACTACGATCCCGCAGGCCGCCTTGAATCACTGATCCAGTTCAACGGGACGGTAATTACCTATAGTTACGACAATGCCAACCGTCTCACCGGCCTTGACAATCTCACCGCTTCAGGTGGAGATGCCATCGCTACTTACCAGTTTACTCTGGACGGAAACGGCAACCGTACCCAGGTAACCCGGGAAGTGCCCCTGGAACCCGATCTCACCGCAACCACCAAAACTTTCACCATCAGCACCACGGGCAACCAGATAGAGAGCGACGGCACCAACACATTTACATATGACGATGAAGGCCAGCTCATCGCAGCCTACGGCAACACCTTAACCTTTGACCCCGAACACCGGCTGACATCCATTGCCGGAAACACACCCCGCCAGTTCAAATACGACGGGGCCGGAAACCGCCTGGAAGCCGACCGTGACGGAGTCATCACCCGGTACATCTATGATGCTTCGGGCAACCTGCTTGCCGAAGCCGACGCGTCAAACCAAATCCAGCGCTACTATATCTACGGCGCAGGCCTTTTGGCCATGGTGGAACCCGCCGGCACCATGTACTGCTACCACTTTGACGCCACCGGCCACACGGTGGCCCTGACTGACAACACCAAAACCATTGTAAACTCTTATGCCTACACCCCGTTCGGCACCATTGCCAACCAGCAGGAAAATGTGGTACAGCCCTTTAAGTTTGTGGGCCAATACGGTGTCATGACCGAGGACAACGGCTGGTACTACATGCGGGCCAGATATTATGACCCGGCCATGGGCAGGTTCATCTCCGAAGATCCTTTAGGATTTGACGGTGGAGATGTCAACTTGTATGCGTATGCCTCAAATAATCCTGTTATGTTTATTGATCCTTTGGGGTTGTGTACAGAAAGCAATTTGACCTTTGGAAATTTTGCAAAGGCATGGGCCAGGAATGTTACTGTTGGAGTTGCTGCCTACTATGGAATGGCAAAGCTTTTATTCGGGGGTAGTCCCCAAAGCGGGCTCAATTCTGTTGGATCAGCAGCCATAAATGTAAAATTTCCAAGTGCTAACCAGTTAGCAAATACGCTTGAGACAAGCGTAAGAAATTTTCATAAAAATATAAAACCTAATATTGTTAGAGACTTCAGTCGGGAAATTAATAACATTGGTGCAAAAAATCCAGATATTGGAATTACCGAAATTGGGCATATCTCGTTCAGAAATCCTAAAACAGGACAAACGGCTATTACCGACGTACTTCTGGAGACTTATAAACCATTATGAGTAAAACAATTGAAATAGAAGGCTATTGTCGTTTATGGGGAGATCAATTTTCTCCAATGGTAGTCGAGGAAGAAACCGGAATTCATTTCGACTATAAAAATGAACCTGGAGAAATAGGAAAGACCGGGCGTTATAAAGGTGTTGCCATTCCATGCGGTAGTGGAGAAATTGCTTTTTCTGAAACGGGAGCATCTGCGGACCTACTTTCCCCCGATGCACCAATACTTGAGATAATTGAAAAACACCAATCGTCTTTTTCCGCAGCAGGCGCAACCGAAATCGTTTTGATTATCAATGTGTTTTATAAAGGGCAATGCAATATTGAGCAAAGTCATAAGCTTTTAAAACGTCTTGCTATGCTTAAGGTAGATTTATCTATTTCTTGCCAACAACTTTAAGGTCACCCATTAAAGGCGGGATCAAGAGAAAAAACGGATTTGGAAAACGGATTTGGGGGCGGCCCGAGCTAACAACCTGAAATAAAAGTAAATGCTCTTTAAAAATGCCATCAAAATAGGCTTAGGTTAATGTTTTTGGAGGCAAAAGGGGCATTTTAAGAAAGTTCATTTTACGGGGGAGACGACAATCAGGAGATGCAGCATTGGCTGTCGGTGGATGGCAATGCTGCACTGATCCTCCAGGTATTTTACAACGGCGGCATTAATACCGACACTTATCAATCGAACTGCCGTATGGACAGGGTATATGTTAAAATTCCAAACCGTCATTCGACGAACAATACTCAACATATTGAACAGGTGCGTTCTCCTTGATTTTCCGGTTTTTTAGGGTAGGAATTGAGCGACGGCTATGTCTATGAAAAAACTCTATTGTTCCGAAAAACCCCATGAGCACTGGCGTTTCTATTGTTGGGGATTAGGATCACCCCAATCCCCTTCGATTTTTACCGGTAAATATTCTCAATCCAATACATGGCCTCGGTGTCGCTGATTTTTCCAAGATACCTCTGGGTGGTGGACAGGTTTGAGTGCCGAAGGATGATTTTTGAAACGATTTCAATAGGAACGCCTGATCGGCTGGCATAAGTGGCTGCATGCCGTCTGAGATCGTGTGGCTTTACATCAATTCCGATTTTTTTGCCGGCGCTTTTAACGATCTCCCTGGCCCGGGTATATCCCAGAGGGAAAATACGCTTATCATCCAGGATATTTTCAGCGGCAATATAATCACGCAGCCGGTCTGCCACCTTTTGGGGAATAAAAACGACTTCGGAGGTGCGGCCACTCTTTGGATTGGGCAAATGAAGTTTTCGATCCTGGACATCCTGAGGCTTCAATTTCAGAACTTCACCGATCCTCATTCCACCCCTTGCCATCAGTTCAAGCATCAGTCGGTTTCTGGGGCTCTCTGTTTTGAAAATGAATTCATCAACGGCATCTCTTTCCAAAATTGTCCAGGGTGACAGCTTAGAAACTCGAAATGTTTTTGATAGGACAGCAGAGTCGCATGGATTGGGAAGATCGGGCACGGCAGTATTTTTGACAAAATTGAAGAGACTTTTGAGAAGGGAATATTTGAGTTTCTTGGTTGAGGGTTTCAGGCCTTCAGTGATTTTGACCAGAAACTCCATGATTTCATCCGGCGTTACTTCCGATACATCCCGTCTGCCGAAGTGCTTTTGGAAGACCTCCAGGAAATACCGATAGTTTTGGATGGTGTTTTTTTTGAATTGAGCTCTTGATACGCCAGAAAATTTTTGATTGCCTGTGACATTTTCATGATGATGCCCTCCTTTAAAAATGTTGGAATCATCCTGATGGATCAGGACAAAGACAGTATACAAAATTTCCGGGGTAAAAAACTGGACTTTTTTCAGAAAGCTCGAAAAATGCCTAAACAGTGCAGTAGTGTCCGGTTAGGTTTTTGCTTGCTCGGCAAACGTAAATTTTTGATCTTTGACAATATTGTCCCTGCTTAACCCATGCGAACCATTCTCGTTGTGCCCGATTAGGTCATTCAAGATGGCAATTCGTAACTGCCGAACTCTTTTAATAGAGACCTTCTCATTAAACTCCTCGCGGCAGTAGATTGCCAGCAACAGGTAAGTGATAAGGCCGCTAAGAATTTGAACCATGAGGCCGTATTCACTGCGGGCAATGAGATGGTAAACCTTCAGGTGCTCTTTCCACCATTTGAAAAAATCTTCAATGGTCCACCGGAGTTTATAAATGGTTGCTATTTGTTCTGCCGTTAAATCATGTCTGTCCGTTGCCACATAATATTTAACCCCGGCAATTTTATACCCAACAACCCGAACGGGATTCTTAGTCTGGTTTTGATTCGGAGTACCAAGCCTGACCAATGCATCATAAAAAATGTAGCTACCGGAATTGATCTCATGGTTTTCAATTACGGTTCTGGTTGTCTTGGCCTTTATACGGCAAACAAAATGCTTCCCTTGTTCCTGAAGCAGGTCGAAATCGTGATGGGATTGATAGCCACGATCCATAACGCCTGTTTGTCCCTTGGACAGGATTTTTGCTACAAAAGGACGTTCTCCACCATTCCCTTCCGTCAAAAAAATTTTGTTGGGGATGCCGTGATTAATGTCAAACCCGCAATGCGCTTTGGCTTTTTTGCTTCCTTTCCTGTAGTTCGCCCAGTGCATTGAAAGGACAGCATTTATAAGGCTGCCGTCAATGGATACCAATTCTCCAAGTTCTGCGTGCTCCTTCGGTAGACACCCAACAGCCTGCTTATAAAGGTCCTCGAAGACAAATTGTAGTTGTTCAAGTCCCCGGTGATTGACTGCTTCGCCAAAGCTGCTGCGACTGATTCCCCCATCCGGAGCAATATTTTCTTTGGCAAAAATGTTCTCCTTGAGATCTTGAACTAAATGCCGGGCTGATTTGTGTTCCTGAAGATGAAAATAAACCAAGGCATTGATTTGGTCTTCGAATGTCATTTTTAAAGGGCGATCTCCTCGAGATTGTAGTTCAGGTGCTTGTGAAAGCGACCTTACCAGAGGGCGCTGGAATTTGTCAAAATTCAGGGACTGTATTTGTTTTTTTGAGACTGAAATGCGCGTCATTTTGGCTCCTTGAGTAAAATTTTTCAAGGCGCGAAAAAATTTCTACGCACATTTGTCAATAAAAAAATGACTGTTTTTTCAATAAATTTAGCTGTTTTTTACGTGCAAAAAACTAACCGGACACCACTGTAAACAGTGAGAATGCGTACTTGATCTGTTATTGGTGAGGTGGCCGAAACGCAGAATTGAGTTTTTTCATACCATAAAAGCTCGCCTCAAGAAAATTCGCTTTGGTAGAAATTGGGATCGGCCCAAATCTGTTTATATTCATCATTTTTCTTGTGGATATTATTTTTTACGAAGATGAGTTCCCAGATTGCATAACTTAATATAATTGACAAAAATCATTTCTAAATTTTGTATTCCACAAATTAATGGGTACCTATAACAAAATATTAGCAAGCAAAAGCCCCATTGCCGTTCCTACAGAGGTACAAATTAATCCAGGCCGCATAAAACTATGATTAAGCAAATATTTTCCTATTCGGGTAGTTCCGGTTCTATCAAAATTAACCGTTGCAAGATCACTTGGATAATTCGGAATAAAATAGTAGGCATAGATAGAAGGGAATATACCTATCAAGGTAGTCGGTAAGACTCCAAGCTGAAAAGCCAAAGGTCCAAGCATTTTTGCTGTAGCAGCCTGGCTATTCACAATAATTGATACCAAGAAAAACGCAAAAGCAAACATCCATTGATTTTGAGAGACCATGCCTTCAATGGCAGGCTTAATTACATCCATGTTATTAGTCACAAAAGTATCGGCAAGCCATGCAATACCAAAAATAGCAACGACTGCACTCATCCCTGCCTTAAACACGGGACCTGAAACCATTTCTTTCGACTTAACTTTACAGCCCAGAACAATGATAGCTGCTGTTGTTAATAGAGCCATCTGAATGACAGGCCCCATCCCAACCGGCTTTCCGGTAGTTACGTCAGCCACAGGACGTAGCTCAGGAAACAATCCAAGAATAACAATACTAGCCAATCCGGCAAGAAAGATTCCAACAGCACGCTTAGCACTTCCAGGTATAGTAACATTAAGCAAAGAAGCTTCATCTCCTTCAATTTCTGCCCGAAGCTTTGGATCTGACATTCTTCGCTTATATTCAGGGTCATCTTCCAACTCTTTACCCACAAATGTTTGAGCAAAGGCTGCAAGCATAAGCCCTATAAGTGTAGCCGGAATTGTAATCATGAGTATATCACCTAAAGTATAAGGAAGACCCTTATCCTCAAACGAAGAAACAAGCCAAATAGTAGCTGCAGAAAGTGGACTTGCCGTAATTCCAACTTGTGAAGCAACTGACGACACGCCAAGAGGACGCTCGGGTCTCACCCCAGTTTTACGGGCCACATCCGCAATTATAGGTTGAATTACATAAACCGTATGTCCTGTACCAATAGCCATTGTCATACAATAAGTCACCAAAGGACCAAGAAATGTAACCGCCTTAGGAAAACGGCGCAGCAATCTTTCGGACAGTTGAACCAACCATTCCATACCCCTTGCAGCCTCAAGTGCAGAAGCGGCAGTAACTGCAGCTAAAATGATTAACATAACAGAAATCGGTGCAGATCCTGGGGAAAGGCCAAAAACAAAACACAGAATCACCACACCAAAGCCTCCTGTGATTCCCATCCCTATTCCCCCAATTCGTGCACCAAAATAGAGTGCGGCCAGAGTAATTCCCAGTTCAATCCATATCATCTTTTATCTCCTTTCTAATTAATAATTGAAGTTTGATAATATTAAAAACGGTTTTGAAACAACTCAGAATGCAATTGGTGAAAATTGTTTTTTAAAACAACTTGTTGGTTCTATAGGAAATACTAACAACAAATTTTTGAAAAAGTAGAGGATGTCATGGTGTATTCTAATTACCTATCTACTTCAAACCATAAAAAAAGGAGCAGCCTCCCATGTTTATACTATACGCTTGGCTTTATTTGATACTAAAATTTGAGTTAAATTTTTGTTAAGATCAATAGTCAACGATTCTTACATTATCATGGCTCCAGGGAGAGGGGCAAGTATCTGTTCAGATTTGCACCAGTGTCTTTAAATTTTATAGTAGATACTATATCAAAACGAAATTTTCTCGGTGTTCATTTTGAGAGTTCAGACTGTTATTAATATTCAACGCTTTGAGATTACTTATTTTTCCTGGTTTTCGATTTGGTTAATGAGTGACAAGTCTATGAAAAAACTCTATTGTTCCGAAAAACTCCATGATTGTCGATGGTCATTTTAATTTGAGCCAACAGGGAAGTTGAACAGAGGGGACTTCAAGTCCCGCCTTCAACTTCCCTGGTACAACCTATGTTAATTCATATTTGATGACCATAAATGGGTCACGTCCTCGCGCCCGTTGACATTATTTTTTGGTGACTTTCTTTCTTCTGGAAATACCTGCCAATCCAATCATGCCTGAACCGAGTAATAGCACGGTGGATGATATCGGGACGGCAGATGTGCTATCTTGGGATAACGTCCAAACTGCTAACACTCCAGATACTGTCGATATATCTGTCGAGGCATCATTCCAGAATGGATTCGTGGTTGTTATAAGGCCTGTTTCATTCGCTTGACTGTAGTCCGTTTGTACAAGTCGAAGTTCTTCCCAAAATGTGCTATAGTAGTAAGCGGTGTATATAGATGAGACCTTTGCGTGATTAGAATATTCCTTGATTTTAGCATTTTGGGAAAAATTTTTTACATCAATGAGGCTGTTGGCGGCGGTCGGGCTATTAATTTTGCTGCCAAATTAGCCCTGGGCAATTCATTCTTGCCTCGATTTGAGGTTGATTTACCCGGATTTTCCAATCCGGGCGCACCTATCCACTTAAACAGGAATGACATTTAGTATTTTGGCCCCCTTCCTTAAATTGAAAGCAAACTGGCGAAACATGATATCAATGGTATTCGTGAGCATCTTTGGGAACCTGGCCCTTTCACCATTGTCAGTGAGGTGGCTGATACCAAAGTACTGCTCGACTATGTATCTGAATTTTGAAATAGCTTTATTCCGTTCTATTTCAGTTTCAGTAAGCTTAGCTGTTTTAGAGTCTTTTCGCATGATGCCGTCTTTAATGTTGTTCAGGGCAAGGAACCCACGATTTGGAGCGCCGGCGTAGCCCTTGTCGGCATAAACCGTTTGGATTTTATCTTTCGTATGCATACTCGAAATAATAACCATAGGCAGATGGATGGAATCGTTTTGGGAGGACGGTGTCATGTATGTGGAAAGAATAAATCCGTTGTCGGTATCCACAGCCGTATGCTCTTTGAGTCCGAAATGGGGCTTATCATTTTTAACGGTCCAATCCGAATCAAGATCCCTGGAATATTTTTTCTTGTTCCCGTTTTTATCCAGTTTGCCTTCATGGGTTTCGGCCTTTTCAATAAGCTCTTTGAGTTCCTTTTGGGAAACAGGATGGCTAACAGATTTGACCAAGCGGGCATCAACAGCAATCCCTTCATTAATGGACAATCCATGTTGGTGAAATTGGTTGAGAAGGTTGCTGTTAATTTTAACCATGGCATCTTTAGACACGTGGCTGCGGAATCTTGAGAAAGTAGAATGATCGGGAGACGGTTGATCCAAGGGCAGATGGAGAAAGGACTTAAAGGAAATTCGATCATTGATCTGGCTTTCCAGTTCAGGATCAGACTTTATACGAAACCACTTTTGAAGCAGGAGGCATTTAAATAGGAGCAATGGGGGATACGCTTGTTCTCCAGTCTTGGATTTGCCAGGTGCATAATGCTCAAGCAACAGCTCCTGAACAGGCTGCCAGTCTATGGTGTCTTCAATTTCCCGGAGAAATAACAGGCTCCTATTTTTATCTGCATATGCTTGGATCGCGATGTCAGCAAATGAAATACCGTACTCAATCTTTTTGTATGCCATAGTGCCTCCCGGAATTGATTTTATAGGTATGATTATATCAAGAAAAGCCAATAAATTCAATCAAATAAAACAAATTAAGGGCGGGAATTTAAAGTTTTAACGTGGTGAATAAGTTAGAGATGGTGTGTAGGGGGGCAATATGCCGTGCAAAGGTCTCAGATGATAGCTCTTCTTCATCCGTGCCTATTGTTTTATAGAAAATTTGTTCCGACAATATCCCTGAATTTAATATTATCGTCTCAAGCACATTATGAGCATTTGTGGCCTCATTATATGATGTGAAGCAAAAGACATAATTTCCATCAGTATCTGTTCCGTATATGTCTTCTACTGTTCCTGATGAATAAAATGTTACATCATATGTATTTCCATTTATTTCTATTCCAGTTACGCCTAATATGTTAGTCCCTTCTGACACTATTGCATATGCTGCACAGGATATTTTTGTGTAAAAAAATAAACATAAAATACTTGCGATCACCACCTTCATACTTCTCACCATTTTCACATCCTCCTTTATTGTAATTTATTAGGGATAGGAACTTGCTTTTTATTAAAGTAAAGTATCGAAATTCCCAACGTTAATAATATTCATTCCCTCCTGATACAAGCACGACAGCTTTTGCCTGTATCAATTTTATTCGGAAGACATTGAGGCATATTGAATGCCAATTCAGATACCTCCAATTGTGACTTTCTATGGTCAGAAGCAATGTTACATGATTGTCTTGATTAATATTCTGATATATTAAAGGATTCAAAAAATGTGGATTTTTTGTGAGTATTTGCGAGTGAGATTATCAATATTAGATATATTGAAAAAGAAAAATGATAATAAGAAAAAAAATATCTTTTTATGGATAATTTTTACATACATTAAATGGGCTTTACTGGGCTGTTTAAGCAAGTGGCATTAAAAGGGCCAGAAAACGGGGATAAAAAGGCTGGCCAGTACAATAACCATGATATTCAATGGCAAGCCCAGCTTGATGAAGTCAGAGAACCTGTATCCGCCGGGACCGTAGACCAGCAGATTTGTCTGGTAGCCGATGGGGCTTGCATAACATGCACTGGCGCCAAAACAGATGCCGATAATAAACGGCCTGGTATCAACGCCGAGGGAGACCGCCGTGGAGATGGCGATAGGAAGCAGAAGTACGGCGGTTGCATTGTTACTTAAAATATGGCTGCAGACACTGGTCAAAAAAATGATGGCAAACAGAATGGCATGCGGCCCCATGCCATGGAACAACGTTAAAAAGGCCTGGGCATAGAGCTCGGTCGCACCGGTTTTCTGCATGGCCAGTCCCAACGCCAGTGTCCCGACAATCAACAGAAGCACCTCGGCCTGAAGAGACCTGTAAGCATCTTTCAAGCTCAGGCAGTGGGTGATTGTCATTAAAAAAACGCCGGCAAGGGCACAGATCATGATGTCGCTTAAGCCTAAAGTGGCTGCCAGCACCACGGCAGCAAAGATGCCCGAGGCAATGCCGGCCTTTTGTTTGTCTATGATTGAGTGGTGAATATCCTCAATAAGCAAAAAATCTGAACTGTTTCTGAGTTTATCCAACTTGTTTCTGGGGCACTGAACGAGGATAATATCGCCGATTTTAAGTTTCACTTTCTGTATTTTGCGATATGAAAAATAACTCATCCGACTTCGTATGGCGATAATACGAATATCTGAATCGTACTGCAATTCCGCAGAGATCAAAGGCTCCCTTAACAGGGATGACAGCGGGGGGATAATGAGTTCGACAATTAGGTTTTCTTCGGGTTGCCCGCCAAAGGTAAAATCGTCATCCCCTTGAACCAGAGACAGATGCTGGGTTTTCAGACAGGAAACCAGATCCTGTGCCGCCCCTTTTACCAGAAGAATATCATCAGGTATGATGGTTACATTCTGCCGCGATGGATCGATGATGCTGCCGTTCCTAAAAATTTCAACCACATCCAGGCCTAAATTCTCCTCGACATATTGACTGATATCCCGTCGCCCGACCAATGGGCTTTTTTCGGTTGCGATCAGTTCTGCAATATATTTGTTTTCCTTCCCCTCATCCAATTCACATACGGGGCCGATCCGGCCGGGCATCAACTTTGGTGCAACAAAAAATAAAAACAGCAGCCCCATCAGGGCGATGGGAACGCCAATGCGGCCAAGTTCAAACATAGAGAGCTGGTCATACCCTTTAACGTAGGCAAGATCACTGACAATAATATTGGTGGATGTGCCGATAAGCGTAGACGTTCCGGCCAGAATCGACACATAGGACAATGGAATGAGCAATTTGGACGGTGAAAAATCATACTCACAGCTCATTGCCATGACAATGGGAATAAAGAGGACCACAACCGGCGTATTATTGATAAACGCAGACAACACCGCCACGGCCACAAGAATAATGATAAAAGCCGATTGCCGGTTTCCCCTGGAAAATTTCATGACCAGATCCGTCAAAACATCAACGGCACCTGTCCTAATAAGCCCGTGGCTCAACAAAAACATAGCAGCCACAGTGACCACGGCAGGATTGGCAAAACCTGCCACCGTCTCCCCCGGGGTAAGAATCCCGGTCAAAGCAAGAAGAATCATGATGCCGATGGCGGTTTTATCAACTGATATTTTTTCAGAAACCAGAAGAAACAGCGTGATAAGCAGAATCAGAGACACCACAACAATCGGCACGTTCATCGCGTAAAGACCCTTTCTTTATTTTTACCCCGGCATTGTAAAAAAAAAGGGCTTACAATGCCGGGGTAACGTCACGCTTAGGTTAACAGGAACTGACACTCGGCGTCCACTGAATCCGATCTGCATGGACAATATAAATTTGCAAGCCCTTTGTGCCAGGCACGACTTTTATCCATCGGGAGCACCGGACAAAAGTCTTCGTCTTTGGATGTTTCCCGGGGTATAAACATATTCCACCATCTGTTTTCTTTATCTGATATCATCATACACCTCCGTGTATTGAATTTGAATTTATTATTCAGACAAACCACAGATTTGTCTATCCTTGACAAGTTAGTTCTTAAAACAAATATTTCAATAGTCGTAAACAAATGGCATTGGAAATTTTGTGTCGTGTCTTGCATGGCCGGGGGATTTTAAATTCACGCACCGGACATTATCTATGCAAAAATATTGTCCGGTTTATAGGGATGGGTGCCCTCGATGACGTCCACCCCTGCTTTTGCCTTGATTTTTTTGATGATTGTCTCCTTATGAGGACAATGATCCGTGATACAGGGGGCGATATGGACCTTGGTGACTTTTTCGTCCATGGGTTTGTTCCACAAACTCACCTGGGCCAGACGGGTAACAATGGTTGATCCGGGGCAGTCGCCGCAGTTAAGCAACCCCATGACCTGGGCATCCTTGTCTTTGTAGGCTGCAAATTCGCCATCTCTGCGGTTGAATCCCACCAGACATCTGCTGCACGCGATACAAACATCATCCATCATCTTTTTGCAGCCAACAATTAATACTTTTTCCATTCCAGTTTCTCCTTCTGTTATTGGGGGTTAACATCGTGATCAACTTTGAAAAAAGAGTTAAAGCAATGGCCGTGCCATATACAGAACGATGACGATGCAAGTACAATTAGGTTATATTTTCAGTATATTATATACCCATCACAATGCGTCATATTTTCCTGGAACAACAGCTTTATCAGCAACCAGAGCCAGGAGGTCGCACAGATGCAACCTTTTTTCTGAATTTAAAAATCGACGGTTTCGGTTTTCATCGGATCAAGCACCGGCCCGGCCTATGAACACACAGGGCCGGCCGGATTTTGGATTTGTCCCCATCTGGACCGGGGTATGATATACGGCCTGAATGTTTTCCCGGGTCAGGACCTGTTCCGGCGGACCCTGGGCATGAATCCGCCCGTTGTCTTTATCCAAAAGAATCAGCGAATCGGAATATTCAGCGGCCAGGTTCAAATCATGGATCACCATGAGCACAGTAAGGCCCAGGTTGTCCCGCAATTTGGAAATAAGATCCAGTATCCTGGCCTGATGGGTGATGTCCAGATGCGCTGTGGGCTCGTCCAACACAAGGCACTCGGGTTCCTGGGTCAGTGCCCTGGCAAGGGCTGCCAGTTGACGCTCTCCGCCTGAAATCCGGTCCATGTTGCAATCGGCAAGGTGGCCGATACCGGTGAGCCCCATAAAGTGCCGTGCACGTTCCCTGTCGTTAGCGGTTTCAAAAAACTGAAACGGCTTGAAAAACGGCAGGCGGCCCAGCAGCACATAGGCGTGAACCTGCATGGGCAATGGGTCCTGGTTCTGATGCACCACGGCCATATGCCGGGCAAGCTCTGCCCGGGTCTGGGCGGCTACATCCTTTCCCTTGAGCACAATTTTTCCGTTGAACGGGCTCAGATGCCCGCACACCGTGCGCAGCAGGCTGGTTTTACCGGTGCCGTTGGGACCGATAATGGAGACAATCCGGCCTACCGGCACATCAAAGCTGATGTTCGACAAAACCCGGCGGCGGCCAAAGCCCAGGGTCACATCCTGAATTTTCAACAGCGGAGACGGTGTCATATCTCCCCCGGTTTTCGGGAAATGGCCCAGATGAACACCAAGCCCCCAATGATGCCGGTGATGACCCCCACGGGCAGTTCAAGGGGCGCGATCGCAGTCCTTGCCACCACATCGCACATCAGCAGAAACACCGCACCGGCCAGATAGGAGGAGAGCAACAGGATTCTGTGATCCGGCCCGGTAATCAGGCGCATAAAATGAGGTACAATAAGCCCCACAAACATAATGACGCCTGCCATGGATACGGACAGACCGGTTAAAAAAGAGGCAATTAAAAAGATGCCTTTTCTGGCCCGGGCCGTGTTCACCCCAAGGTCTGCCGCCGCCTCTTCGCCCAGGGCCAGGGCGTTTAAATCAAAGCAGAAAAAATAGGAGAAAAAAAGCCCGGCCAGGGACCCCGCCAAAGCCATACGGATCAGGGCCATATCGGGTTCGTCCAATGATCCCATGATCCACAGCACAATGGTCTGAAGATCATCGGACCGGGCCAGGGCCATGAGCAGCATCACAAGGGACGACGCCACATAGGAGATCATCACGCCGGTGAGCAGCATCCGGTTGGAACGAATATGCCGGGCGCTGCGGTTCAGTCCGTATACCAGAAAAATAACCAGGCTCGCCCCGACAAACCCGGACAGGGGATAGGCAATGATACCGATGACCGCGTAGAGTTTGAACAAAATATTCACGCAGATGCCAAGGGATGCCCCGCCGGAAATTCCAAGGGTATAGGGTTCCACCAGCGGATTTTTGAACATCCCCTGGAGCAGGGTGCCCGCAAGGCTCAATGCCCCGCCCATGGCAATGCCAAGCAGGGTTCTCGGCAGCCGAATACCCATGAGGATGCCGTACTCGGGACTGCCCGGCCCTGCGGCAATGATGCCCGGTATGTCAAAAAATCGGATATCGGCACTGCCCACGGAGAGAGACAGGCCTGCGGTGAATACCAGCAAAATAAGCAGGCCCAATGAAAAGAGCCCCCATGACCTGGCGCAGGCTTTCAATTTGGGCCTTCTGACGTGCGGATTTCCGGATGAATCAACCTCGCCACCAGCCTTAAACCGGCTGCGAAACTTACCGGGGTGGGATGACAGATCACTTCCGGGTCCAACACATGAATTTCGTTGTGTTTGACGGCTTTCAGAAACGGAAAGGTCATCCACCGTTCCTTTTCAAACGCAGCGGCTTTTTTGCTTGATCCCATGGTGGCCAAGAGGATGACATCCGGGTCCTGTTGGATCACAGCTTCCCTGGAATAGATACCCGAGGGGTGATCTTCTGCAATATTAACGGCATTGGCCAGACGGATATATTCGTTGATAAACAGATCTTTGTTCACCGTATGAAGGGGTTTCAAACCAATCTGGATGAATACCCGTCTCGGGCGCAGCCCTGCGACCTGTTCGCAAACTCGGTCCACATCTGCCGAGGCCTGCTGAACAATAACCTGGGCCCGATCCGTTTTGCCAAGTGCCTTTGCAATGTTCAGGGTCAGGGTGCACATCTCTTCAAAATTTTGGGGGTTACGGATCTCCATGACCCGAAGACCTTGGGAGACAAGGATCTTAAGCTGTTTTTCGCTGCTCAACGGCGATGCGATCACAAGGTCCGGTTCCAGGCTGATGATCTTTTCCACATTCACCTGGGTTACGGACCCGATTTTCTCTTTTTGGGCCGCCTCGGGGGGCACCGTACAATACGTGGTGTCGGCAACCAGCTGGGCCTGGGCCCCCAATAGATAAATGGTTTCCGTGATAAACGGAGATAAGGAGACCACCCGCACTGCCGGGCCAGGCGATTGGGCTAAAGCCAAATACGGAGCAAAGACAAGGAAGGCTCCCCAGATCAAAAACAGTGTAAAATGTTTACACCGGCCCCTCATTCGTCCTCTTCTCCAATCCGTGCCTTGGCACCGGCCATAACGGCATTCAACGCCTTTTTGACCACAATGGGAATATCACGATCCTGGATCATGTCCACGATATCAATGGGTCTGCCGGCAATTTTTTGTGCCATTTGTCCGCACCACAGGTCAAAGGCGTCAAGATTTTTCACCTGCCCGCGTTCATAGGCATCGCTCAAGGATAAGGCGGAGGCCATAAATCCTGAAACCGCTTTGTTCAGCAGCAGATGTTCCACCATGGCGTTGAACTCACTTTTTTGCTGGTGGCAGTCGCACTGGGCACCGGCGGTGATTTCGTAAATACTGATATTTCGCTCTTTCAGGCGCTGAATCACATGGCGGCCGGGTAAAATCCCGTTCTGTTTTGCCACCGCATCTTTAACCCCGGCGTAGACCGCCTTTGCAATGAGTTCTCCCATCTTGGAATGTCCCCCGGCATTGTCAATGGCGCAGCCCTGCCCCTGGACCACCAGGATATTGTCCGTGCCCGTGCCCGTGGCCGAATGTTGCACCCCGGAGTATTTTGAGCGGATATCCAGGTCTTCCAGCAGGGCGGTCTTGGCCTCCGTGGCGGAAATAATGGCCCGGGCCATGGCCCTGTGAGTCAGACGCATGTTGGTTAAAATTAAAATATTAATGGTTCCCGGCTCATAAAACATGCCCTCATCTTCACCCATGCGCACAGCATTGGACATAACGCCTGCCGTGACCAGTGCCGTAACCGTCATTTCTTTAAAGTTTTCAGTCCGGACGGCCAGATTGTCCATATCCGCCCCGGTCATGAGCAGGGACGTGGTCTCAGCCTTTTTGCCGATGGCACCCAGAATGCGTGTACGCAGGGGGCCGATGCCCGCCAGATGGCCCGTCATCCAGGTGGGCGGCGGGGTGTAGTGATTGCCCACGGTTGTAATATGCTCTCGCCAACCCTCCAGGGTGGACAAAACGGTCATGGGAGATTTTAAATCCACCACCAGGGTTTTGTTGGGATAGTCAAATACATAGGCATTGATGATGGAAGCGTTGGCCACATAGGGTAAATCCGGTGAAATATCATGTTCAAGGGGTGTTTCACCGATAATTCCAGATGGATGTACATCATTTTTCGCATCGGCAAATTCTTTTGTGTAAATCAATGAAGAAAGATAAGCCACAAAGTCGGCGGTATGCACTGACGCCCTGCAGGTCAGATCACAGGCCAGGTAATAGATCCGGTGATTTTTCACGGCATCCACATTTTTCCACCCCGGTGTTGAGAAAAATTTTTCCGCAACCAGTTTGTCATCGCCGCAGCCATAGATCACCTGGGGGTTGAAGCGGGTCCACTCGTCCAGGGTGACGGGCAAAATATTGCCTGTTTTGCCGAAATCAGGCGCAAGTCCGCCTGCGGCCCGGATCATTTCTGCCTGGAACGTATCCGGTCCCGGTGTCATGATTTGATCCCGGCCCATGAGCCGCATTACCCGTTTAGGTGTTACCTTTGCCTTGTCCAGCTTTGCGTTGACGTGGGCCAAATTCTCCTTGTTCTGTTTCACAAGCTCCCGGGCCCGGGCGTCATCTCCTGTGATCCGGCCAAGGTTTTCCATCTGGGTCCAGGCCTGGTTCAGGGATGTTGTGTCATAAACAAAAACATTCCGCCCGGATGCCTTTGCATCCGCAATGATCTGATCGTGAAAGGAAGCTACAATGAGCAGATCCGGATGCAATGCTTTGACATGGACATAGGACGGATTAAAAAATCCGCCCACAACCGTTCGATTGTCTGACCCAGCCAGCGTCACATCATGATAGGTGCACCCTTTAAGCCGGTCCCCGGCTCCGATGGCCACAAGTATTTCCGATGCCGTGGGCACAAGACTGACAATGCGCTGGGGCGGCTGATCAAAAACAAGCGTTGCCCCGGTACTGTCCTGGACCTGGACCCGGGCGACGGCAACATTTGCCAGGCAAAAAACCGCAACAAAATAAAAAACAAAAACACACCGGTTCCAACGCAAATAGTTTAAATGCAAATCCATGGTATGGATTAGTGTGCTTGTTTTGCGGATATGATGGAATTAATAAGCCAGGCAATGATCACGCCGCATAATATCCCCACAGAATTTGCGAGCAGATCCATCCATTCGCCATAACGATTCACAAAGGGTTGAATCAGTTCTATGGCCCCACTGTATAGAATAAAAAAAACGCCTAACAATATCCAATTGGCAGGTCTTCGCAATGCTGCCGGCAACATGAGCATGGCATAGGCAATGAAATGATGTGTTTTATCCGTGCCGGGTGCCGGCGGCAAGACGGCCACCGGCAGCAAAGACAAAGTGGTGATGGCTGTTAAAATCAAAAGGGTTAACGCTTTCCACCTCTTTTTTATTTCGTCTACAACTATTTTCATTTGAATCTACGTCCCAACCCCAAGGCATTCTGATTTCAAATTCGGGAAATAATTTCTTTTAATACCTGCAATGATTTTGAATTTTTCTTTTTCTGGGATATTTCTTTGTTGGCATTTCTGATCACCTGTCTTAACTGCTGGCGATCCGTGCCGGGGTCGGCAGCCAGAATTGTTTCCATGGCGTCATCATCCCAGGCCAGCAGCTTGTCCAACAACACCTGGATATCTTGATCCGCTTGTGAAGCAACGTCTGGACTGGGCGTATAAAGACCCATGGGAGCCGCTTTTAACTGTTCAAGCGCCGCCAGAATAGATTCGGAGTCCACCTGGCGCATCAGGGTGCCGATGTACTGTCGATGGCGCCGGGCCGCCACATTGGAAGTAATGGATTTTGCATCGACCAGGGCCTTGAACAGGTCAGGTTCAAGGCCAAGCTGTTCAAGCTGATTGACGGCAAGCTGGCTTAATTCCTCCCCAAGTTTCTGGAGGTTTTCGGCCATCTTTTTTTTCTTTGTTTTGCTTAGGGAAAGCGGCTCATCGGGCGTGTTGTCTGGAGGTAAGGTCATGGGTATGATTTTTTATCTGTAAAATAGGTTCTAGGTTCAGGGGCTGGTCTTGAATTTTCACCCGGGTGCGAAAAAATGTTTCCTGGATGATGAGGGCATCGGAACTGGCTCTGTGCCGGGTCAGTGCCATGGAATCAATAATACTGTCCTTGGTGGTGTGCCAGATTTTCATCTGGGGCTCAGTGAGTATGCATTCCAGGGGACTGATTCTGAAGGCCTGGCGAATACCGGCTTCGGAAAAAAGCCGGGTCATCCATGGTTTATCCGTCACCCATCCATCCGAATAAACGGTCAGGCCGTTTAAAAGATGATTTAATTCCTTGGCCACCTGGGTCAGGGGTTTACCGTGTTTGATCAAAATATCCCGGGAAATCTGGTGGGTCTCCTGGGCGGCCATGTCCCAGTGGGTCCATCGGTCCGCCGGAATAATCAGGCTGCAATACCTGTTATCACTTTCAAGGGCCAGTCCGATTTCAATGGGATAGGATTCACAGCCAAAGCCAGAGGCTTCAACATCCACGATAAAGGGTCTGAACGGTTCGATATTTTTCTTTTTCTTCATGGGAAATTATACATCACAAAATGTAAGGATTATGTTTTATACCTACGCTTTTCTAAGTCAAAAGGCAAATCCTTTTACCTAATAATCTCAGGATCTCAACGGCACAGGCCATAGCTAAACCCCCCAGGCTTTTGTGATTGTTTTTCATAACGACCACCTTTTTAAAGGCCAAACGCATCCGCCCAGGCGGCAAATCTCTCTGCATGGCCCGGATTAAGTTTGGCAAGGGATTTTTCAATCTTTTTCCGGGTCATGACATTATCCCGCTTCTTGGGACTTTTGGAATAAAATTTATCTGCGCAGCAAATGATTTTTTCTTCCAGACTAACAGGCACCATGTCCCTATGGGGCAGGGGCAGATCCGCTTCAATGATGTTTTCCAGGGTAATGCCGGCCCCGGTATGACGTTCGGATACAAGGCCGAATTCCCGGGGCAGACCCAACTCGTCTAAAAGTTCACGCCCAAGGTAACCGTGGCACACATAGGGATATGTCCCCACGCAGCCGATTTTCGGAGAACTGGTCTTAAAAATGCCGATGTCATGGAGCATGGCTGCTTTTTTAATGAAGTCCATGTCCGGGTTCAGATGAGCAACGCCCCTTGCGATCTCCAGGCTTTTTGCGGCGACCTTTGTACTGTGTTCCACCAGAAGCTTAAAAAGCGCTGATTCAGGATCATAAAATTGACTGATAATTTCGACAGGATCTATGTGCATAGAAAACTCAAATTTTTTTGTTAATTCGTCAGGACGCCGGACATCAGGACGCCTTCAATAAAGGGATCAAGATCGCCGTTCAACACCCGGTCCACATCCCCAATCTCAAGGTCAATGCGATGGTCTTTGACCATTCTGTAAGGATGCAGCACATAAGATCGGATCTGGCTGCCCCAGGCATTGTCATCCTTGCCGTCATGCAGGCTCTGCCGCTTTTGATCCTGTTTCTGCTTTTCCAGCTGATAGAGCCGAGATTTGAGCACTTTCATGGCAATCTCCCGGTTCCGGTGCTGGGAAGATTCCTGCTGACACTGGACCACCACGCCCGTGGGCGCATGGGTGATACGCACGGCTGAACTGGTTTTGTTGACGTGCTGACCGCCGGCCCCGCTGGCCCGGTACACATCAATGCGCAGATCCCCTTCATCAATCTCGATATTGATTTCGTCCTTGATCTCCGGATAAACAAATACGGCCGCAAAAGAGGTCTGGCGCTTGCCGCCGGCGTTGAACGGGGAAATTCTGACCAGACGGTGCACCCCGGATTCGGCTTTCATGAAACCGAAGCAGTTGGGACCGGAAACATGGAGAGTTACGCCCTTGATACCGGCTTCGTCGCCCTCCTGAAAGTCAATAATCTGGCACTTGTACCCTTTTTTATCAATCCACCGGGTATACATCCTGAACAGCATCTCCGCCCAGTCCTGGGAATCGGTCCCCCCGGCCCCGGCATTGATGGAGACAATGGCATCCCTGGCATCATCCTCCCCGTCCAGGGTGATCTCCAGAGAAAATTGCTTTACCTTTTTCTCCAGCTGGGCGAGCATCTGACCGGCTTCTTCTTCGGCCCCCTTGTCCGACTCCTCCCGGGCCAGTTCGAGCATCACCTCCACATCCTCAATTTCTGAAAATATATCGTTGCAGGTATCAATAAAACCTGCGATGGTGGTGCGCTCCTTTAACATCTCGGTGGCTTTATCCGCATCATTCCAGAAATCCTCCCGGGCGATGAGCAGTTCAAGCTCCCGAAGCCGTTTTTCCTTTACAGGGAGGTCAAAGATACTCCTTAAGCTGGTTGGCTTTGGCAGTAAGGGAAGAGATAATCTGTTTGTATTCTACGCTCATTGTAAAAATCTCCTAATTTTTTTTTTCATGGGTTCTAACACACAAATTAAAAAGAATGCAACCAGGCAGGCCTTGGCCACAAGGTCTCCGTGCCGGGTATAAAATGTTGTACCGGACAGAACCGGCACCTGGCGGGTGAGGGCACACTCCGTAAAAATATCAGTTCTTTCAAGGATGGCGCCCGAAGGGTCAACAAATCCGGAAATACCTGTGTTCGCCACCCGCACCACGCTTCGGCGATTTTCGACGGCCCTGAACACGGAAATGGAAAAATGCTGAAGCGCGGCCTGGGTCCGGCCGAACCAGGCATCATTGGTCATGGTGGTTAACATATCCGCCCCGTTGAGGACAAAATCCCTGGCAATATTGGGAAAAAGGATTTCAAAACAGATTAACACCCCGGTTGTGCCCGTACCGAATTTCAATGGTACCCGCCCGGTTTCGCCCTTGGAGAAATCCCCGGCCCCGGCCGTCAGTTTTTGGGCAAACCAGAGCAGGTCTTTAAATGGTACATACTCCCCAAAGGGCACCAGATGATGTTTATCATAATAGCCCGTGGACAGGGCAAGGGGAGAAAGCATGCAGGCCCGGTTGTAGTACAAAAAACCCTGGTCCGAAGGCTGAGCCGCAGGAATACCGATGAGAAAATAGGTGCCCGCCTTTCTCACCATGGCATCCACCCGGCTTGAGGGTAAAGGGTCCATGCCGTAGTAAAAAGGCAACGCTGTTTCCGGCCACACCACAAGATCGCAGGGAATCGCCTGGAGGGATAAGCGGGAATACCGGTCGATGGTGTCATTGATAAATGCTTTATCCCATTTTTGATCCTGGGGAATGTTGGCTTGGACAACCCCAATTTTATGGGACGGCGCGTCTTTAATCCGACCACGGATATTTGCCAGTTCAAAATGGCCATAAACAAACGCCAGGCAAAGCACCCCCACGGCAAAGGTTAAGCCTGCCATATTCCCCTTGCCGGGCCATGACCTTTGGGCAAACGCCTTGAACGCCGTCACCAAAACCCCGTTGGCAACGACCAGCAGAAAGGAGAGCCCCAACACCCCGACCATATCCGCAGCCTGGATGAAAACATGGTTGGGGAACTGACTGTAACCTATTACCCCCCAGGGAAAGCCTGAAAACAAGTATGTCCTGATATATTCCAGGGCGACCCAGGCCACAGCCCCCCAAAAGGGCACAAGCCCCCCAGGAACCGATATTTTTTTCATGGCCAGGGCAAAAATACCCATATACACAGAGAGGTAAAAGGCCAAAAGCAGCAGACAGGCTAAGGCGGCTAAGGGATTCAGGCCACCGAATTTAATCATGGTGGGGCAGATCCAGTAAATAAGGGGCAGATAAAACCCAAGTCCTGCGACGATACCGGAATAAAAGGCCTGCTTTGCCCCCAGTCGATCAATGGAAAGCCATAGGGGAACCAGGGCAAAAAAAGCGAGGGGATACAGGCAGGGACTGGGAAATGCAGCATACAGCATTACACCACTGACCAACCCAGGCACAAAGGGTAACAAAGCGCCGTATGTGAATTTGAATTGCATTTGGGGTGACCTTAATTTAAAATTCTGGTATATTTATCAGATAACCTAAGCGTTCGTCAATTTTTGGAAGGCACTATTTTATGACCCATGGGCATGATGGCATATCTTTCGAATTGAGTTCAACCCAGCCGGACGAATCTGACCGGAAATCCCAGAATTGTGCAGGTTCTGACTTTTTCTCCCGAAAAAATATTGAAAATGTATTAATCAACGCCCCTGTGGGCATCTGCATTCTTCACCACGAAGACATCCATTGGGCCAATCCTGCCTGCTACGCCATGACCGGCCACGAAGACCGAAGCCTGGAAGGCAAATCCGCCCGGACCCTTTTCCCCACGGATAAAGAATTTCAACGTGTGTATAACATCTTTATCACGGACATTAGGCGAACAGGGACGGCCACCGTTGACGCCTGTCTGTCACGGATGGACAATACCGCCTTTGACTGCCGCTTTCGGGCCTGCTGGCTGGCCCCCAAGGATCATTCCCAGGGCCTGTTGGTCACGGTATCGGATATCACGGAAATCAAATCCGAACAGATCAGGGAAAATCAGATACGGAAAATGGAAGCCATCGGGGTCCTGGCCGGCGGTGTCTCCCATGATTTTAACAATCTGCTCATGGCCCTCCAGGGGCATTTGTCCCTGATGGGCGTCAACGCAAGCCGGCCGGAAAAGATCAAGGATCACATCCACCAGATGAACCGTCTGATTGAAGCGGCCGCTAAAATTACCGGCAGTCTTCTGGGGTTTGCCCGGGGGGGCAAGTACCAGGTGGAACCCTTAGATATTAACCACGTCGTAAACATGGCCCTCACTGTTTTCCAGCCGGGGAAAAACAATGTTGCCATTGAAAAAGACCTGGCCCGGGATCTTCACAAGATAAACGGAGACCGGTCCCAGCTTGAACAGGTGCTGCTCAACCTTCTGGTCAACGGATGCCAGGCCATGGTGGATGGCGGCACGCTTTCCATAAGGACCCGGAATTTAACCATTGAGAATACCCGCTGCTATCATTTTGACGTGTCACCCGGTGCTTACGTGGAAATAAGCGTCCAGGATACCGGCATCGGCATGGATGACGCCACCCAGAAAAAAATTTTTGATCCGTTTTTCTCCACCAAAATCCTCGAAGATGTAAAAGGACGGGGGCTGGGGCTGTCGACGGTATTTGGCATTGTGAAAAATCACGGTGGATTCATCACCGTGGAAAGCAAAAAAAATACCGGCTCCATCTTCAGGGTGGCGCTGCCCAGTTCCGAACCCAAGAAGGTAGAACGTGTTGAAGACGAGAGAGATAATTTTGATTTGATGCCCAAAGGCAGGGAAACCGTTCTGATTGTGGACGACGAGGATGAAGTCCGTGAAGTAGGCGTAAGTCTTCTTGATGCCTTGGGCTACAAAGCGTTCCAGGCCTGCAACGGTGAACAGTGCCTGGAACTGATAACAAAGCACCCGGGCAAAATTATGCTGGTCATCCTGGATCTTATCATGCCCGTCATGGACGGAAAAGAGACGTTTCATCGGATTCAGGACCTGGATCCCGGCATAAAGATATTGATTTCCAGCGGCGTCAACATGGATGAGGAAACAAAGGAGCTGATTTGTGACAGCCGTCACGATTTTTTGCAAAAGCCCTTTTCCATGGACAGGTTTTCAAAGGCCATACGCAGGATACTTGATCAGCCGGATTGATAACCATTTAATTTTTATAGCGCTTTACAACTTTTCCGTCAGATGGTAATCTGACAGAATTGATTAAGGGACAGGCCAACAGCATTCAGGGTGGTTCCCTTCCCATTATCAGGAGCATGTTATGGAAAAGATAGAAATTCGATTTGGGAATCATATTGAGACACCGGCCACGGAAGAGAAGTCTTTTGAAGAGATGTTTCAGTCCGTTAACCCCATGTTCTGCTTTTCAAAACGGATCTGGCGCCCCCAGATGGATATTTTTGAAACCAGGGAAGAGATCATCATCCAGGCTGAAATCGCAGGCGTCAGCAGGGAGAACATGGTTGTGGAACTATCGGATAAAGCAGTAAAAATTTCCGGGGTGCGCAAAAGCAACCAGCCGGATCCCACCGCTACTTACAGGCTTGCTGAAATCCAGTTCGGCCGTTTTGAGCGGGTTCTGTATCTACCCAGTGTCATTGACATAGAAAAAGTGTCTGCATCATATGCCAACGGTTTTTTACAACTAAAATTAGGAAAACAGCTCAAGGCAAATTATTCTCCAGAACCCAAAATGCCTATTGATTTTTTATAACAGCCATGGGATAGAGCCAGTCTATTGATCATCGGGGATGCCCCCCATCCCATGGATTCGGCGATTGCATACATAAAGGAAAACGAATGGATGAATTAAACCATCCCTCCGTCCCCATTACCACTGACGACATACCTGACGAACTACCCATTCTTCCCATAGTGGACACCAATCTGTTTCCCAAAATGGTATTGCCCCTGGTGTTAATTCAAAAAGAGGCCATTGACCTGATTGACGAGGCCATGTCCGGCAACCGTATGCTCGGCCTTTTGCTGTCAAAACGTTCGGATATTGATTCCAGACATACCTCCGACGATCTGTGCCGGATTGGTACCGTCGCCGTCATCCTTAAAATGTCCAAAATGGAAGACGAAAAGGCCCAGCTGCTGATCCAGGGATTAAATCGCTTCAAAGTATTGGAATTCCTTGAAAACCGCAATTACATGCATGCCGGCATTGCCGTTCTCAAAAGCCGCAACAACGAACGGCACAAGGAAAACCGGGCGCTGATGGCCAACATTGTTGAACAATACGAAAAGATCGTGACGCTTTCGCCGGGACTGCCGGCTGAGATAAGTCAAATGGTCAAAACCCTCCAGGAACCCAGCGCCCTTGCGGATATGGTGGCCTCCACCATCAATGCCCCGGTGAATGAGAAGCAAAAGGTCCTTGAGCTCATTGATGTGACGCGCCGATTAAAAAAGGTCACCCGCCTGGTCAATGACCAGCTTGAGATCCTCGAAATGGGATCTAAAATTCAAAGTCAGGTCAAAGAGGATATGGACAAGCGCCAGCGCGAATATTACCTGCGCCAGCAGCTCAAAACCATTAAAGAGGAACTTGGGGAGGGCGAACAGGACTCCGTGGAGATCCGGGAGTACAGAACCCTGCTCCGGGAAAATCCCATGCCCGAAGCCGCCACAAAAGAGGCCGAGCGTGAACTGGAGCGCCTTGGCAGGATGCATCCCTCTTCTTCGGAATATGTCGTATCCTCCACCTATCTGGACTGGCTGACCTCCCTGCCCTGGAACACATATGCCGAAAACCGGCTGGATATTGCCAGGGCCAGAAAAATCCTGGACCAGGACCATTACGGCCTTGAAAAGCCCAAAAAGCGGATATTGGAATTTCTGGCCGTGCGTAAACTCAAGCAAGACTCCAAGGGCCCGATCCTGTGCTTTGCAGGCCCCCCCGGCACTGGGAAAACCTCCCTGGGCCAATCCATTGCCAGGGCCCTGGGCCGAAAATTTGTCCGCATCGCATTAGGGGGCGTACGGGACGAAGCTGAGATCCGCGGCCATCGGCGGACCTATGTGGGGGCCATGCCCGGACGGATCATCCAGCATCTAAGAACTGCCGGGGAAAAAAACCCTGTGTTCATGCTCGACGAGATTGACAAGGTCAACTCCTCCTACCATGGTGATCCCTCATCCGCCCTGCTTGAAGTCCTGGACCCCGAGCAGAACCAGCATTTTGTCGACCACTACCTGGATGTGCCCTTTGATTTGTCCGATGTCATGTTTTTGACCACAGCCAATGTGCTGCACACCATCCCGCCCCCCCTGCGGGACAGAATGGAGGTGCTGGAACTCACCGGGTATACCCAGGAGGAAAAGCTTAAAATCGCCACCCGGTATATCATCCCCAAACAGCGGGAGGCCAACGGCATCAATTCCGGCCAGATCAAGATAACGCCGGCTGCGGTTAAACAAATTATTTCCGGATATACCCGGGAATCGGGCCTGCGTAACCTGGAACGTCAGGTGGGCGCCGTATGCCGGGGGGTTGCCGCGAAGATCGCCGAAGACCAGGTGGAACACCTGACCATCGGCCGCAAGGAACTTCCCGAATACCTGGGCCCCATCCAGAACATGCCCGATACCGCCACCCATATCAAAGTACCGGGCGTGGCCGTGGGGCTTGCCTGGACTGCCGTCGGGGGAGAGGTGCTTTTTGTGGAAGCCGTGGCCATGAAAGGCGGCAAAGGCCTGACGCTCACCGGACAGCTCGGGGATGTCATGAAGGAATCGGCATCCACCGCGTTAAGCTTCATCCGGTCCAACGCCGACCGGATGGACGTGGATGAAGCCTTTTTTGAATCCCACGATATCCACATCCATGTGCCCGAAGGGGCCATCCCCAAAGACGGCCCATCTGCCGGGGTAACCATGCTGACCGCTCTTGCCTCCCTGATTACCAACAGGCGTGTAAAATCCCGTCTGGCCATGACCGGAGAAATCACCCTCAGGGGTGAGGTTCTGCCTGTGGGCGGCATCAAGGACAAGGTGATTGCGGCGCACAGGGCCGGCATCCGCAGTTTGATTCTACCCCTTTGGAATGAAAAAGATATGGAAGATGTGCCTGAACATATTCAATCCACCATGACCTTCTACTTCACCGATAAGATGGAAGATGTTCTTCGGACGGCCCTGGAAGAAAAAAAATGAAATTTTGTTTAAATTATACGACCCGGACATTGATGCCGGTTATGATTTTCTGCCTTGCCATTGCCGTTGCCGGATGCGCTGCCGGCAGTTATCGTTCAGGCCACAGCCAACCTGCGGATAACGGATACGGCAACACCGAAGCCACCCAGCGCCCCTATCGCATTGAAGGAAAACATTACTATCCCATGGCGTCGGCCAACGGATATGAGGAAAAAGGGCGCGCCTCCTGGTACGGCAGAAAATTCCACGGCCGCAAAACATCCAACGGTGAAACCTACAACATGTATGCCATGACCGCAGCCCACAAAACCCTGCCCATGAACACATGGGTAAGGGTCGAAAACCTGGAAAACGGCCAAGAAACCAAAGTGCGCATCAATGACCGGGGGCCGTTTGTGGCCGGCAGAATCATAGATCTGTCATTTACGGCAGCCCAGCAAATTGGCATTGTGGGCCCCGGCACGGCCCGGGTGAAAGTAACAGCCCTTGGAAAGGCAACGGCCTATTCAAAGGAAGACCACACCCCGGTGGACTTTACACCCGTGGATTACTGGAAAGGCAATTTTACGGTGCAGGTGGGGGCATTCAAGGTTAGAAGCAATGCGGACCGATACCGGATTAAGTTGTCACAGAACTATCTTAACGCCCATATCGTTCCCTATACCGATGACCGGGGACAATTTTACCGGGTAAGAATCGGGAAATTCACCAATCTCAATGATGCCGTGACATTCAGCGAAAGACTAATGACCACAGAAGGATTCCGACACGCATTTGCCGTAGCCGAATAGTTAGAAATAATGGACGAATATACAGTTTTTCTGGACCGGGATGGTGTAATCAACCACGATTCCGACGCCTATATCAAACACCCCGATGAGTTCCATTTCATACCCCAAAGCCCCGACGCCATTGCCCTTTTGACTGCCAGCGGATTTCAGGTGATTCTCATTACCAATCAATCGGCGGTGGGGCGCGGCATGATATCCCGACAGACCCTTGATGACATTTTAACGAAGATGACCCGGGGCGTGGAACGGGCCGGTGGCCGGATCAAGGATATATTTTTCTGCCCCCACACCCCGGACCAGGGGTGCGACTGCCGGAAACCCAAGCCCGGCATGATCCTTCAGGCAGTGGCAGCCCATGGCATTAATTTGGAAAAATCCGTTATGGTGGGAGATTCCGCCAAGGATATTGAGTGCGGTAAAAATGCCGGGTGCGCCAAAACCATCCTGGTGAAGACCGGCAAGGCAGAAAAAGCGTTGGCCGCGTTGACGGCCAAAGGCATTGCCCCCGATTTTCTTGCCCGGGATCTTTATGAGGCCGCGTGCTGGATCACCGCCAATCTTACCTGCGGCAAGACAGCTTCATGATTACCATCAGCGGAACCCTGTCCCGGATTACATTCCAGAATCCGGAAAACCACTATACGGTGTGCCGGCTCACCGTTCCCAAGGTGGCTGATGCCATCACGGTGGTCGGGCATCTTCCCGGGGTGGCCCAGGGAGAACGACTCAAACTTAAAGGCACATGGACCAGTCATCCCAAATACGGTGAGCAGTTCAAGGCAGACTCCTTTGAAGTCACCCTGCCCTCGTCCATGTCAGGTATTAGAAAATACCTGAGTTCGGGGATTATTCCCGGTATTCACCAGGAGCTGGCCGACAGGATCGTGGACACCTTCGGAGAGCAGACCCTGGAGATTATTGAAAATGACCCGGCCCAGCTCCTTGATGTATACGGCATCGGCAAAACCAAACAAAAAATGATCGAGACGGCCTGGAATACCCACCACAGCGTGCGGCGGGTCATGGAGATGCTCCAGGGCTCTGCCATTGATTCGGCCAAGGCCGCAGCCATCCTTAAAACCTATGGCAACAATGCCCTGGAGGTGCTGACCAAAGATCCCTTCCGCATTGCCCGGGACATCCCTGCCATCGGCTTTGCTGATGTGGATGAACTGGCAAGGCAGCTGGGCACGGAAAATCAGGCAGAAGAACGGCTTAAAACCTGTCTGGTTTGCTGCCTGCTGGACCTGGAACAGGACGGCCATGTGTTTGAACCCCAAGAGGACCTGATCCGGATCTGTGCCCAAAGGGCAGGGGTGCCCAAAGAAGAGATTATAGATGCACTATTGTCTCTGGATGCGGATAACGAGGTGGTGCTTGACAAAGAGCGGGTCTATCTTGCACCACTGCACAAGGCCGAAGCCGGCATTGCCCGACGGATCAAGGCACTTTTATCCATGCCAAATCCAAAGGTCGGCATTAACGAAGATGTGATCCAGGCCCAGGTGCTCTCGGCCATGGCGGTCCAGTTGTCCCAGGAGCAGCTGGATGTGGTGACCCGGATTATGGGCCAGAAAATTTCCATTATCACCGGCGGGCCCGGCACAGGGAAAACCACGCTGATCAAGGCCTTGTGCGTTGTATTCAAAACCCTTCGCCTGAAGGTGATGCTCTCGGCCCCCACGGGGCGTGCGGCCCGGCGCCTGTCCGAAGTAACCGGGCGAAAAGCCAAAACCCTCCACAAACTTTTGGGCTTTAATCAGGAGACGGAATCCTTTGAACACGACTTCACCAATCCCCTGGACCTGGACCTTCTGGTGGTGGATGAAGCCTCCATGGTGGATACCCAGCTCATGTACCGGCTCTCCGAGGCGCTGCCTGCCGGAGCCGGGCTGATTCTGGTGGGCGACACCTTTCAGCTGCCCTCGGTTGGACCGGGCAATGTATTGTCCGATATCATTGACTCAGAACAAGTGGCGGTGTTTCCCCTGACCCGGATTTTCAGACAGGCCCGGAAAAGCCCCATTGTCATGCATGCCCACAGTATCCGAAACGGACAGATGCCCGACATCAAATCGGCAACGCCCGACCAGCCCTCCCAATTTTATTTTATCGAAACCGGCACCCCGTCCCGTGTGGCAGACACCATCTGTGAACTGTGCGCCAAAAGAATTCCCAAAGCCTTTCCCAATATCCGTGAAACCCAGGTGCTTACCCCCATGCACCGGGGAGAGGCCGGCACCATCACCCTGAACCAGCGGCTGCAGGCGGTTTTAAATGATGCCCCCGGCGGCATTGAGTCCCACAGCCACACGTTTAAGACCGGTGATAAGGTCATGCATCTGAAGAACAATTATGATAAAGAGGTATTTAACGGGGATATCGGCCGGGTAGTCGAGGCGGACAAATCCACGGGCGAGGTGCTCGTGGATTACGACGGCAGGGTCGTGGCCTATGATCTGCCGGAACTGGACGAACTGACCCTGGCCTATGCCATCTCGGTTCATAAATCTCAAGGCTCGGAATACGATGCCGTTATCATTGCTTTGACCACGGCGCATTTTCCCCTCCTGCAAAGGAACCTGCTCTATACGGCCATGACCCGTGGAAAATTTCTTGTCATTATTGTGGGATCCACCCGGGCCTTTAAAACGGCCTTTGACAATAACAGGACCGCATTGCGGCGGTCCGGACTGAAAGATCGCCTGGAGGAAAACCAATGAAAAAATTGTTGATCGTTTTAATTTGTCTGGTTGTGGTCTGTGCCGCGGGGCTGCCCATTGCCAACGGCATCATCATGGAACGTACGATTAAATCGGCTGTGGCGGAAAATAACAATAAATCCGCCAAGGCCGGGACAAATCTTAAAATCGAAATTCTTGACTATGACCGGGGACTCTATTCTTCACGTGTAAAGTGGCGCATTGCAAATCCCCAGGGGTTCTCGGCCAGCGAGACAAAACAGCTGGTTCTGGAGACCCAAGGAACGCACGGATTTTTTAGTGTGACGGCCCACACAGACCTTCAGGAAAATACCTGGTACATGGAATGGATGAACACCCGTTTAGACGGCAAAGATCCGTTGTCCATTCAGACCCGGTTTTCCATTGCAGGCACCATGACTTCCACGTTACAGATGAACGCCTTTTCCATCGAAGACAAGGGAAAAACAATAGATTTCCATGCCCTGAATCTTGACATTTCCATGGGAAAAAATTTCAAGACCATGGACGCAAAATGCAACTGGGAGGGCTTATCCCAGGGCGATGAAGTGGTCATGGGTCCGGTGACGTTCACTTCGGATCTGTACCAGCTCACAGACATGCTCTGGGCCGGCAAAAATACCGTCTCACTCTCTCAGTTGAAAATCAATGACGGCAGATCGGATCCCTTGACTCTTTCAGGATTCACCACAAACTTTGAAACACGGGCATCCGAAGATAAAAAAACCATGACAATGACCATGGATTTTCACATGGACCGCATTGAACTGGGCGGCACGCCTTTATCCGACTGGGCAGCCACCCTTAAGTTCAAACAAATTGATACGGCCGCCTTGGAACAGGGCATCATTTTGTATTCAAAAGTGATGACCCAGGCAGGTCAACAGTTTGAAAGCACAGGCAGTAATCCCGGTGATTTCCAAAATATTTTAAAGGAATCAATGACCCGGAACACGCCCCAGCTCATGTCGGTATTAAAAGACCTGCTTAAAAAGGATCTGGGCGTAGAACTCACAGGTCTGGATATCGCGCTGCCCGAGGGAAAAATAACCGGAAACCTGGATCTTAGTTTAACAAAAGATCTGGACCCCTCTAATATTTTTGCTTTTGCCTTGCAGCCGGATATGATTTTTTCATTTTTAAACCTGGATGCCCAACTAAGTCTGCCCTATGCCCTGGGCGGCGGAACTCCTACGCTGACCCGACCGCTGTTCCCTGGCATGGCCACCGGGTTGTTTGTTGTTAAAGACGATGCGTTATCCCTTGATATGCACATCAAGCAAGAAAAGCTGTTCCTCAATGGGAACCAGGTGGTACTGACACAATAAGTGCTCCCGACCGCTGGGAGGCGTTTACCCAGCGGTCGGGAATGGCCCTGAACATTGTCCATCTAAAATGGCAGGATCAATTTCATTGACGGCTATTGAATGCCGTAATCCGTGGCAAATACCATGCGGGTAGTAAAATTTTCCGGATCATCTTCGTTAAGCTCAAATACACGGGCGCCCCGAAGCCTGTCCCGCTCATCCCCACTGAGTCCGTAGGTGCCGAACCCGGTGTTGCCTGCATAACCGAGATAGATGCCGTAATAGTTTCCAATATATGAGTTTACATGATCGTGGCCAACGAACACACCTTTTACATCTCCGCGTTCAAGTAACGCAGCAAAGAGCCCGCTGTTAAACGGCCCCGGACAGACACTTTCATTTTTTTCACCAACAATCTCGTGGTCAACGGTGTCTTTCATGTTCCACATGGTGTCAAACTCCCAGAGGGGGATATGGAAAAACATGAACCCAGGAACCGTACCATGCAGTTTTCTTTCGATGGCCTTGGAGGCATTCACGTACCATGCAATCTGGTTGTTCTTAATCCAGTCCCATCCGGGATATTCGTCTAAAGACTGACCGGCTATTTCATCGGGTGCGTATTTACCGGAATCAAGGGCCCAGATGGTGAAAACCGGTAAATATTTTTTTGAGCCCAATATGAACGTAAACATATTGCCGGTTCCGTCCACATCTTTTGGCCCGACTTTATTAATATTGTACTCGTATGACATGTAAATTTCGAGCTGGTCCGCTTTATCAACTCCGGTGGCATCGGTAGAATCTTCATCATGGTTACCGAATGTGATCAGCCAGGGAATTTTCCGGTCATTAACAGGCTGGGCAAAGTTATTAATGGCGGTTTTAACATCTTCAGCCGTCTCACAGCCACCGGCGATATTATCACCGGTGAAGACAACCAGATCCGGTTTTTCGGCATCCAATACGGCCTCGATAAGCTGAACTGTGCGGGGGTCAATCTCTTCGTCGTCCTGGGTGTCCGTAAACTGAACAATTTTAAAACTTTTGTCGTCATTAAATCTTAGCAACTGTTTCCCCTTGGCCTGGGCCATGGAGCCGATACTGAGAATAAATAAAACCAGCGTAAGCATTCCCAGCAAGTTCTTTATTTTACCGGCAACTATCATTTCCTCTTTTCCTCCTTTTGTTAACAACTCCGTTGCGATGTGCGGGAAATCCGCAATACGTTTCTTTTGCGTTTTGAACCTTTTCGATAATTGAACTCAGTGTTAAAGGGGGTGCTTCTGTCTCCCGGCCGGGATAACGGATCAAAACTATAGATTTCGTATTAGCGAAGGATTACTGAAAAATTAAATAAAGATTATGTTTTCGCATCCCTTAACGTCAGCCCTTGACAGGCGGTTATAGGATGCTAAAAAATTTGGGGAGTAACGACCAATTTAATCAGTCCCAGGAAAAGAGCATTGGATGGAGGAGACTCGGCACGTATGCACAGGACAAATTTAAAGAGCTGTGCAAAGAAAACAAAGGCGTTAAAAGGCCCATAATTTCACCAAAGGTTGTGAAACCCTGAAACTAAGGGCATAGAGCTGGAAGGAGGGTCAGGCGCAATCCAGATAATTACGTATCATCAGTGCCGATTTCAGGGTAAACCATTTTTCCGGTCATGGAGAGGTCGTATCCGCCCAGTTCATCGACTGTTCTTTGGATCACCTTGCCTTTGAGCATGGCCAGAAACAATTGAATGCCCTGGTCAAAGAAGCTGTCTTTATTTACAAGAAGGTCAAACCGCTCCCAGCACAGGGAAATGAAATCCAATCCCAGAAGATTGGCCACGGATCTGATGCCCGGGGCGACTTGGGCGCGGCCATTGAGTATGGCCAGGCCTGCATCCATATGCCGGGAGACACAGTTCTCATACCCGGTAATGGATTCACCAGCAATCCCCAGCTGTTTTAATTCCCGGTCCAGAAGCTGCCGGGCACCGGTGCCCAGACGGCGATTGACCATGGTCACCCCCGTTTGGGAGAGATCTTTTACCGATGAAATCCCCAGGGGATTGTTCTTTTGGACAATCAGGCCCTGCTCCCGCTGGCACAGATTGACCACCGCCAGGGTTTGGGCGATCTCTTTATCCATGACCGGTGCGCCGGTATCGCAGCTTTCATCTGCCGACCGGTAACCGGCAATGTGGCATAAATTATTTCTCAGGGCCTTGAGCCCGCCCAGACTGTCGGACTGGCCGGACAGGGCCATATGTTCACTGTGTTTCAAGTTGAATGTATTGACCAGGGTCTCAAGCAGCGGATCATCGGCCCCGCAGATAAGCACCAATCCGTGATAGGGCGGCAGCTTTGCCTGTTCGGGAAAATTCTGGGTCCCGTTCTCAACCCACTGACGCACAAGGTCAAGGGGGAACAGCCATTTTCCGGTTACCTTGGAAGCCGGCAGGCCCTTTTCAGCAATCAGGGCGTAGATCATTTTCTCGTTTACATTAAGATATTTTGCCACCTGGCGCGTGGTCAGCATTTCGTCCATTTTGTGATGCCTTTGGGATAACGGTGTTACTCTAAAACTTCAATCACTTGCTTCATTCATTTCATTCTTTGTTGTGAATTGAGCCAGGGCTATACATAATTTGCCAGGGCCGTTGAAATGTCTGCGGCAACCTGCCCGGGCTGGTTTTGGCGGCACTCAATTTTGATATCGCAGAATTTATCGTACAAAGGCGCTCTTTCTTCGTAAAGCGATTCAATGCTGCTGCTCGGGTCAATGGCAACGCCCCTGGCTTGAATATCGGACAACCGGGTCAATAGGGTGGGCAGGTCTGCATGCAGGTAAACGACCACGGCAATATCTCTTAAATGACGCATGGCCTGTTCCCGGTAGATGACGGAACCGCCGGTGGAAATCACCTGACGGTGGCCGTCAAGGCTGAGCAGATGCCCGGCCTCGATATCCAGAAATCCCCCAAGCCCCTTTTTTTCAATGATCCGGGCAAGACTCATATTTTCCTTTGTCTGGATCACAATATCCGTATCCAGAAAACCGTATCCCAGCTGCTTTGCCAAAAGCACGCCTACGGTGCTTTTACCAACAGCCGGCATACCTATCAATGCGATGCTGGGGTGTTGAGATTTCAATTTCTTTTTCTATTTAATACGTTTGATTTTACTCAGGGTGTCAATGGTGCCTATATTTCATGTTCTAACAACCAAAAACGCTTACCGGCCCAATCTTTCTTGGGCATCACACGCGGTTTCTGTTCTCTATCTAAATAGTGTCTGAACGAAAACCTGGAAATTTTGTTGAGTACAAGGCGGACTGAAATTTTAACCGGAGTAATACATGAAGTATTTCGAGGATTAAAATTTCAGACCAACGCCGTAATCGGCAAAATTTACGGTTTTCGGTCGGACACTAAATATTAATAACAAATGTTTGAAATATTTAATAGTTAATTTGTTTTGCCGTTTCTATGGATCTTTGCATGGACGACAACCTTTTCGTGAATAAAAAACTACTCCTTTTTTTTAAGGCAATTTCTGCAAATGCCATCAAGGCGCAACTCAAACTTATCTATACGGCCCGGGAAGGTATTTTCAAAGGTGTGGAAATCAATATTCACGGTTTCAGGTGTCAGGCAGTCCATACGCCCGCATTGGGTGCAGTAAAAATGGGGGTGGGCCGGGTGCTCGGCATTGGGGGCCATACCGTAGTAGGCCGCCCGGCCCCCGGTTGCGATGCGGTCCACAATCTGCTTTTCCACCAACAGATCCAGAATACGGTATACGGTCACCCGGTTGATGTGGTCAGATCTTTCAAGGGTTTCGTGGATATCTGCCGCAGACAAAGGGAAATTATTCCCGCCGATCACTTCCAGTACCCGCAGCCGGTTGGGGGTGGATGCCAGGCCCGCATCTTCAAGCAGTTTTTTGTAATTACAGTGAAGGCACATGATCTTACCTTTTTACATTTACGGGATGCGGAACCGGTCTGCGCATCAGGCTCCAGAGTTTTTCCATACCCAGCGAGACCAGAAATACGGTGCCGGCCACCATGATAATGGCAGCCCCGGAGGTCAGGTCAAACCGATAGGACAGGTAAAGCCCCACCATGGTGAAACAGGCGCCCAGCAAGCTGGAACCGACCATCATGGTCCCTAAGGACCTGGCATGTTTTTCCACCATAAACGGCGGGATGGTGAGCAGGGCAATCACCATGATCAGGCCCACCACCTGAATCACCATGACCACGGTAAGCCCGAGCATGGCAATCAGGGAAAAATAAATCCCGCGCACCGGAAGTCCCCGCAACCCCGCAAATTCTTCGTCGTAGGAAACTGCCATCAGTTCCTTATAGAAAAAGATGACCAGAAACAAAATCAAGGTTCCGATAATACCCATGATGACCAGATCCGATCCGGGCACGGTGAGAATGCTGCCGAAAAGATAACTCATCAGATCCACATTATACCCCGGGGTCAAATCCACCAGAATAATGCCGAAGGCCATACCCACAGCCCAGATAACCCCGATCACCGTATCAGCCCGTTCCCTGTTGTTCAGGGTCACGGCAGCCATGACCAGGGAGGCACCCAGGGAAAACCCCATGGTGGAAGGGATCACCGGCCAGTTGAGATAAAATGCCATGCCGATGCCGCCATAGGCGGCGTGGGCAATGCCGCCGGATAAAAACACAATGCGGTTCACCACCACAAGGGTGCCCATGATGCCGCAGATGATACTGGTCAAAAGCCCTGCTGCCAGGGCATGACGCATAAATTCGTATTTAAGGATTTCCATCTGCCCCCCCTTTATTGCCGGCACCTGCTCCGGGCATGACCTGGCTTAGCACCTGCATCCGGCATGTATCTTCCACCGAGCATTCATACATGGTTTCAAGCATCTGCCCTTTAATCTCCTCCTGGGAGTGGTAATGCAGCCCGTGATTGACACAGGCCACGGATTTAACATATCGGGACACGGCAAACAGATCATGGGTGACCACCACAATGGCAACATCCTTATTCAGGATTTCAAGCAAGGTTAAAAACTCTTCCTGGCCCCTTGAATCAATGCTGGCCGTAGGTTCATCAAGAAACAACAGGCGTGGCCGGCTCATCAAAGACCGGGCAATGAATACCCGCTGGCGTTGCCCGCCGGACAGTTCCCCGATTTTTTTGCGGGCGTATCTGCCCATCCCCAGTCGCTCCAAGGTTGCCAACCCATCTTTTTCACACTCTTTTCGGGTCCGCCGGGCCTGTCCAAAACGCCCGCCTCTTCCCAGGCATCCCATGAGCACCACATCCAGGGCCGTAATGGGGAAATGGCCGTTGATATGGACATTCTGGGGCACATATCCCAGGGCCTGGGTATTTTTCCCGGGGCGGTCTCCCAGTACCCGGATTTTACCTCTATCGGGTTTAAGAAGCCCCAGGATCAACCGCAGCAGGGTGGATTTCCCACCGCCGTTGGGTCCGATAACACCAATAAAATCATGTTCCCGGATGGTCAGATTAATGTTGGAAAGGATCGCTTCTCCATTATAGGAAAAATCCACATTTTCAACCGTGACCAGGGTTTTTTCTAAAATCTCGACTATTTCAAAACCTCCTTAAACTGTTCTGCCACTTTTTTCATATTATCCAGCCAGTCCAGTGCCAGGGGGTCGGCCGGTATAACCTGTCCGTGAATTTCACCGGCCACAAGTTGAGCACTTTTCGTTGAAAACTGAGGCTGGACAAAAATTACCTTGATGCCTTCGTTTCTGGCATGGGCGATCAACGCCTGCAGTTTGGCAGGTTTGGGATCTTTGCCTTCTATTTCAATGGGAATCATTTTCAACTTGTAGTCCCGGGCAAAATATCCCCACGACGGATGAAACACCATAAATTGCATGCCCGCTCTGTTTTTTAACATCCGGGCCAGGTCCTGATCCAGGGCATCAATCTTCTCAATAAAGGCATTAAAATTCTCTGTATAAAAATCTTTGTTTTCAGGATCTTCGGCGGACAGGGCGTCCAGGATGTGTCCGACCTGGATTTTAACCATTTTTGGGGAGAGCCAGATATGGGGGTCCAGTCCGCCATGGCCGTGATCATCTTCATGGTCATGATCGTCTTCTGACATATCCGTCTCATCATGATGATCGGCCGGGTGTTCGTCCTCGTGGTGGTGCACAGCCATGGGCAGCTTTTCGATGCCTTGGTCTGTGTGGACAATGGTCATGTCCGGATTGGCGGATGCAATTTTGTCCAGCCAAAAGGTTTCAAAGGGCACCCCAATGGAAAAATAGAGACGGGCGTTGGATAATTTTGCCATTTGCAATGGTTTTGGCTCATATGTGGCCGGACTTGCGCCTGGCTGGACCATCACGGAAACATCCACCTTATCTTTGCCAATTTGTTGCACAAAATATTGCTGGGGCACGATACTGACAAACACGGAGACCGGCTTTTGTGCCAAAGCCTGCCCGCAAACAACAGCAACCATTGAAATAACAATAAAAAATATACGAAGCTTTTTCATTTCAGCCCTCTGTTAAATGGATTTGATATCGTCACATTGAATGTGAATCATGAATAACACCTACATGCAAATTTATTGCATTTTGTAAAAAAGGCAAGGCGTTTTTATTTTTCATGAAAAATACGACGCATTTATATATGGTTTGACGCTTAAAAGAAATTGAACATGGTGGTTATCCGGGGATCTTCACGGATTTGGTTCTAACGTCGGGCATTGTAGGGGCAGGTCTCTGTGCCTGCCCTAACGGGGGCAACCACAGGGGGATTGCCCCTACAAAAGATGGCCGAGCCCATCTTCACTAATTGAGGTCTTCGTTGTCTTTTTTAAACGTTGGAATTTTAAATGTCGGCACCCCTTCTTTTTCCAGGGTCTTTTCCTCTTCCTGGGTTGTGGTGCCCCGGATCTGTTTGAACTCCTTGGCCCCGTAATGCATTTCCAACGCCTCTTTGGCAAAGGATGAGCCGACATCCTCAAAGTTATTTTCAACGTACTTCGTCATTTTTTCTGCAAACTCAGCCATGGCATCCAATTGAGCCTGGGACGCCATCTCCTGCTGGGGCCCGTAATGGCCCGGGGATGCGGATTTTCGTATGGCCACGGCGGAAAGCTTGGGGCTGACGGACAGACTTTCACACACCGGACATTGCAGAAGGCCTTGCTCCTGCTGCCGATTCAGATCATCCCGGTCGTCAAACCAGCCTTCAAACACATGCCCGTTAACGCATTCAAGGTCAAATACTATCATGATTAGAGGGGTATACGTTATTTCAGCATCTTTTTCAATTGGGAAATGCGGTCCAGATCCTGTTGGGAGCGCACACAGGGGAACAGGCTGTTGTTGGTCAGGGCCGGATGGGCCGTGATATCAAACCGGGCATTTTTTACGGCATCCGCCCACATGGCGGTGTGAGGAATGGGGGTGTAGTAGGCCAGCACCGGGGTCAGCCCCAGGCGTTTGACCTGGTTGATGGACCCTTCCACCTCATCAAGGTCCTGGTCGGGCAGTCCGCATAAGAGGTAGGCGCCCAGTTGATCTTTTTCAAACCCGGCTGCGCGCAGGTTCTCCACGGCCGTAAAGAATTCATTCTGCTTGACCTTAATGTCGTGGCGGTGGCTTGAAAAATCTGCGGTTTCAAGTCCCAGGCGGATGGTTTTAAAGCCTGCTTTGAACATAAGATCCGCGGCCTTTGCAGAAATCTCTTTGATGTGCAGGGCATTTGGGGTGTGGAAAAAGATCTCCATATTTTCATCAATGATGCGTTCAAGCAGCGGAAACGCATATCGTTCCGGGTTAATCAACAGGGCATCATCGTAAAAGGCAAAGTTTTTCACCTGAAAATTATTGTGCCAGTGGCAGATCTCCTGGAAGACATTTTCCGGGGAGCGCCGCCGGAACCTGGGTTCAAGCACGGATGAGGCGCAGTATTCGCAGGAAAAGGGGCATCCCCGGGAGGTCAAAATCGGGGCATAGGCCATGGTGCCCTGGATGTCCAGGGCGGCAAAGGGCGTTGCATCAAGGTCTGCGGGGTCCGGTATGTGGTTCAGGGTATACCCGGTATACGCTTTAACCAGATCCGCAAGAACAGGTTCGGCCGGACCGGTGATGACCTCATCCGCCCCGGAATATTTTCGGGCATGGTCTTCACACAGGCTTGCGTAAATACCGCCCAGCACCACAGGCACGCCGGGAAACTGCTTTTTGAGCACGGCAATGGTTTCGGCCACCCCCGTGGCCCAATAGGTCATGAGCGAAGTCACCAGGATTAAATCAGGCCGGTCCATTTCCGAAAGATCCTGTTCAATCCACTCCTTTAAAGCCCCGTACCGGGTGAAATTACCGGCGGAGTCTCCCAGGTTGGTTTCAAGGATCTCGGGTAAGGGAATCGGGGTTTTATCAAAGGGGCCGCGACCATCCCAGCACACCTTGACACGCTTGGTTCGTCGGGGATGGAACCGATTCATGCAGTCCAGAAACGAAACGTGTACACCGTTCTGGCGCAGAATGGCAGCAATGGTGAAAAGGCCTAACGGGCGGGCCCAGAAATCAAAGGCGGCAAAATCATGGACCCAGGGATTAACGCAAAGGATATGGGGTGGATCAGTTTTCAAAATACTGCATGGAGGTTTTTTTCAGCTCCTGACGGGAAAACAGCAGGGTATAATCTTTTTCACCTGTGGCCTTGGAAACCTTTGCCGCAATGGCAAAGCATTCCTCTTCGGATGCGCCGTGAACCATGGTGTACAAATTTCTATCCCACCCGGGGGCAGGATCTCTTCGATAACAATGGGTAATTTCACGGAAGGAGGCCATGATAGCGCCCACCTCTTCCACGCGGTCTTCGGGCACGTTCCAGGCCACCATGGCATTGGCCTTGAACCCTGATTTCTGGTGTTTAAGGGTTGCGCCGAACCGTCTGATCATATTTCTGTCGTGGAGACCGGAGAGCACTTCGAGAAATTCTTCCTCTGAAATGCCGATCTGTTCGGCCATCACAAGATAGGGGCGCTTGCAGACCGGAATATCGGTCTGCAGCAGTGAAATTACTTTTTTTTCAAGGTCTGTGAGGGATGTTGTCATAAACGGGTTTCCAAAACCTTAGCTTTTTTAATCAATGTATTTATCCAACCAGTGTTTGGACGAAAAATTGCCCAGATGCAAGGCGCAGAAAAATTTGTAACCGGAGCAACCTAATGGTTGTGAGGATTGCAAATTTTTCTGCAACGCCGCAGGTGGGTGATTTTTCGTTCAAACACCATCTATTTTCTTATCTGGGAACAATGCCATAATCTCATCTTCACCGGCACCGCAAATGCCGCGTTCGGTGATGAAACCGGTCACAAGACGGGCCGGGGTTACATCAAATGCATGGTTGGCCGCCGGGCTGTTCGCCGGGGGTACCAGAACCGATGTAATTTTTCCATCGCGAAGCCCCTGAACATATTTAATCTCGTCCGGGTCCCGCTCTTCAATGGGAATATCTTTTACACCATCGGTGATGGTCCAGTCAAAGGTGGATGACGGCAGCGCCACATAAAAGGGCACATCGTTGTCCCGGGCGGCCAGGGCTTTGAGATAGGTACCGATTTTATTGGCCACATCACCGGCCCGGGTGGTGCGGTCCGTGCCCACAATGACCAGATCCACCATGCCGTGCTGCATCAGATGCCCCCCGGCGTTATCCGTGATTACGGTATGCTTAATTCCGTGTTTGCCAAGCTCCCAGGCGGTCAGACGCGAGCCCTGGTTCAAGGGCCGTGTTTCATCCACCCAGACATGAATATCAATGCCGGCATCAAAGGCCGTGTACATGGGTGCCGTGGCCGTGCCGTACTCAATGCACGCCAGCCATCCGGCATTGCAGTGGGTCAAAATGTTGACCGCCCCACCGTTTTTCTTCTCGGCAATCTCTTTGATGATGGACAGACCGAATTCACCGATCTTTTGGCAGTTCACCGCCTCTTCTTCCACGATATCCAGGGCTTCTTTCAAGGCCACGCCCACCCGGGCATCATATCCGGATGTGGCAAGAACTTTTGCCATGACCCGGTCCACGGCCCAGGCCAAATTGGTGGCGGTGGGCCGTGCATCACGAAGACGGGCACACTCAGCATTAAACCAGACATCGTCCGCCCCCTGATTACCCTCCTGCGCCAAAATAACATAAACACCCAGCGCCCCGGTGGCTCCGATCAACGGCGCTCCCCGGACATACATCTCCTTGATAGCATGAATCACCTGATCATTGTTTGTCAGGTCTTCCACAATCAACTCATGGGGCAGGCGTCTCTGGTCTATGATCTTAACGGTTTTCGAATTATCATCAAACCAGATGGGCCGCATCTGTTTTCCATCCACATTCATGGCGCATTTCCTTTTCCTGAAGTTTTAATTCTTATATCAGATCAGTCGGTTAATTTGTACAATAAAACCCAAACTAAATCGGGAATCAAGATGCAGGGATATTTTAACCAAATGAAAATGAAAAAGGTACGCAGCAAGGTCTCAATTTTTTATTTGTCATCAAATTTCAAAATTTCAGATGTAAACGCCATTACCAAAGTCATGAAGATGGCGTTCAAAAACAAAAAACTTATTAACTTTACTACCCACAAAGAGAGGAAAAAGTATTACTTTATAACACAAAACTCCCATTAAAAGTTTCATACAAACTTTATTCAAAAATTCTTTTCATGAAAGTTTGACACAACCCGTAAATATATATAAACAAATATATTATATTCTTATAATTAATCAGCACAAAAAGAGATTCAACGCAAAAAAATAGGAGGAAGAAATGTTCAAAAGAAAAGGCAAGTTAAAAAAATCGTTGCTGGCATTGCCGATTCTGCTTGTTTTGATGTGCGGTTCGGCTTTTGCTCAAGTTTCTGTTTATGCAGAAGGGGCGTACACGGACACAGACCTCAAAGTTTACATCTATGCAGATGTTACCGTAGAGCCGATCATCAGCTTCGGTGTTAAATTAACTTATGATGATGCCGAAGTCAGCTTGGATGAAGCAACCTGCCTGAAAAGGAACGGTGACGTTTGGTATTTCGGAGATCCTGGAGGCACAACTTATGAAACACCCAATGCAGGCCCCGTGGTCACTGCAAACAGCACCTCAAGCAGTGTTGTATTTGTAGGTGGCAAAATAGATTCTACGAAAACAACCCAGACCGGCGTTGGTCCCGGAGATAGAATTCTTCTCGGAATCGTTACTTTTTCGAGAAAGGATGCAGATGTGACTCCCACCATAGGTCTGATGCTTGGAAAAGATGGGGACTATGAAAATTTTGTTGAATTGGATGGCGGATTGCTTGATGAAACGTTAAGCATAACAGACGCCGTTGAACTGCATGAGCGTGGCGATGCGAATGGGAAAGACGGTATTACCGTTCAAGATATATTAACGGTCAAAAGATTAATTGGAAATCCCAGCGCACCACCATGGGCGGATTGTAATGATTTGGATGATGGTGATATTAACGTCACCGTTCAAGATATCTTATGTGTAAAAAGAAAAATTTAATTTATGGAGGAAAAATTATGAAAAAGTTATTGCTCACGCTAATTGTATCGCTCTTTATTGTTGTAAATGCCAATGCAGCCATTGTCACAGTTGAATTCGAAGGAACAGAAGCTCTTTTAGACAGCGTTGTTAGTTTCCAAATTAACTATTCTTCAGATTCACTTCTACCTGAAAAGTTTGGTCTTAAAAATGCAACAGACGATCCTGTAAAGGTTATGTACACACAGAGTTTTACTGGGGATTTGGGAGGCGCAGTTCCAGGAAAAGATCTTACTAGTTTGGACCCGACTTTGGGTATTTCGGGGACTAGTTGGCAGGTAGACGTTGTCAATAACTCTGAGTCAGGAGGATCAAACTATATCGCTGGAATGAATCTAAATTTTGATGGTATTACACTTGTGACCGGTACATTGTTGACTATTGATTGGGACCACGACATTTCTCTTATGGTTATGGAAATTGGAGGCTGGGATTTCGATAATGATGAAGGGACAACCTTTGTTGAAGGTACTGATTATTGGGTACTTTTTGATGATGCCACAAACACTTATACTATAACAGGGACTAGCCCGGTTCCCGTTCCGTCGGCCTTCCTGCTTCTTTTCACTGGGCTTTGTTCCCTTGCCGGTCTGAAAAGAAGGTAACAATAGCAGATAAAGGCAATGCCTAAAAAGATCCTGTCAAAGGCAGTAGGGTTATTAAATACCTTTGACAGGATTTTACAAATATGACAGGAGCGACGAATTCCTTATTATCGGCGGACAATTTAATTTATATTTTTCGGAAAGATTGAAGAAAGATCAGTACTCCAAAGCGTTTCCGATAAAACCTTATTTTTGATCACACCCTTCCTTACTTCCTGAAATCACAGGGTTCTCCCCCTTAAATTATGTCCGGCCAAAAAAAAAGCATAGGTGCTTTTCAATAGACCTACGCTTAACAGGATTTCTGTTCCCTGGATCAGGCGTCCTTAAAAAAGTTTATTGAAAAAGCTGCCATTCATTTGCTTCTCTTTTTGAAGAATGAATATCCTTCAGATTGACTTGGGCAAATGATGAACTGGTGACTTATCATGGTTTAAATGGTGATGTGTTGAGAACTGTGGAACCTGAATGAGACAGAGAGAATGGTAATCTTTGCTGCACTGACGGTGTAAAGCGACAATGTGCCGGACTTGGTGGAATTTATAACCATGAATCAAACCAAGGCCGCATGCGCCAAAGATAAAATAACGCATACACTTTCTGCAACTCATTCCCTGAATCGAATCATAATGTTTGAATGAAAGATTGGAGAAACAACCATGCAGATATGCTTACCTTATGCAAAAAATAAAAACACAGGTAACAGCCGCCAAGCCGGTTTTCTTATAGTTGTGGCTTTAATGACTATATGCCTGCTGTGCAGTGTATCCCCGGCGTTTGCCGACGGGTTGGTGAATGGCGGATATGTAACCGGAAATATTTTGACCGCAGAAGAAACGGACTCTTATACGTTTGAGGCGGAAGCCGGACAAAGTATCCTGATACGGATGGCGAAAACAAGCGAGGAGGAAACTCTATATCCTGATCTGAAATTGTACAATTCTACAGGGACATGCCTGTCCCATCAATATAATGCAAGTGTTGCTGGTATAGACTATACCTTTGACACAGCGGGTACTTATACGATAATGGCAGCTGATTACCATACGACAGGGACTGGCAGCTATAAAATTTATTTTGCCCAAATACCCGGCGCTAATGAATCTGGTGAATTTGAAAATGACGGCATTCATCCTGGAAAAATTGATTTAGGGGATCTGGACACGTACACGTTTGAAGTAAAAAATGCCGAAGAACGAGTCCTGATAAGGATGGCGAAGACAAGCGAGGAGGAAACTCTATATCCTGATCTGAAATTGTACAATTCTACAGGGACATGCCTGTCCCATCAATATAATGCAAGTGTTGCAGGCATAGACTCATCACTTGAAACAGAGGGGATTTATACGATAGTCGCCTCTGATTACCATAAGACAGGGACTGGCGACTATAAAATTTATTTTGCTCAAATACCCGGCGCTAATGAGGGGGGAGAGCCCTTAGAGAATTATGAGGAGCGAACCGAGACCATTGATCTTGGAGACTTGGATACATACACGTTTGAAGGAGGAGATAATCAACGTGTCCTGATAAGGATGGCAAAAACAAGCGAGGATGAAACTTTATATCCTAATCTGGAATTGTTCGATCCCACCGGAACACGTCTGGCCCAGCAAATGAATGCAAGTGTTGCAGGCATAAACTACACACTTGAAACAGATGGAATTTATACGATAGTCGCCTCTGATTACCGTAAGACAGAGACCGGCAGTTACAAAATTTATTTTGCCCAAGTACCCGGAGCTAATGAGCACGGAGAGTTATCCAATTACGATGTACGTTCTGAATCTATTGACCTTGGAGACTTGGATACCTTTACATTTATGGCGGATGACGGAGATAATGTTGAATTGTATGTGACCGATGTCAGTGAAAGCGAAACGCTGTATCCACGCATCGAAATTTATAATCCGTCCGGCACTTGTGTTAAAACCGCGTACCACAATACGACTGCTGCAATTACCTATACCATCCCTTCCAATGGAGGCGGAGAATATACTGTTGTAATTTCTGACTACTACGCTACCAATACCGGGGCATATGAGCTCGTCTATATCACGGATGCCGGTCCTGCCGACATTGATGGGGATGATATTCCAAATAGTTGGGAGTATGACAACGGCCTGAATCCCAAAGATGAGAGTGATGCGTCCTTAGATTCCGATGGCGACGGACTGACCAACCTTGAGGAATATCAGAACAACACAGATCCGCAAAGTTGGGACTCCGATGGGGACTACATGCCCGATGGCTGGGAGATTGACAACGCACTCCTGCCGTTGGAGGATGATGCCTTCAGTGATGCGGATCTGGATGGTTACTGCAATTTCAGGGAATATCTATCAGGCTCCCATCCCAATGACATGGAAGATATTCCGCCGATTTTTGCCGACAGCACGGAGGATGGAGATGTTGACGGCGAAGATCTGTCAGACATTATGTCCGAATTCCCCGGCTCTGAATGTTCTACTGATTTACCGTGCCGGTTTGATCTTGATAATGACGGAGATGTTGACGATGTTGATATCAGGCTCTTCAGTGAGGATTTTGGACGTGTAGAAGAGTAGTTTAGTGATTGAACGAAAAGTCACCCGCCGGTGGTGTTGCATCCGGGCAACTTTTCGATCAGACACTATTTTAATGACCATTGAATAGGACTGCGGCTTTTCCGCATTTTTTGAGACAGGAAAAGCCGCAGTTGTCTATGGACAATTTGGGCTTGATCCCATTTTGGGCTAAACCCTTTTCGGTAGGTTGGGTTGAGGAACGAAACCCAACGCAAACCAGTTGTTGGGTTTCATTTCATTCAACCCAACCTACGCCGTGGACAAAATCCAACCAAGCCCGACAATTTTAAATTGCTGTATTGTTTTCAGGGGGAGACAAAGAAGATGGTGAATTGGATCAAAAAAAACGGATTGATTTTTTTACTGATGTGTTTCATGGTGTTTTGGAGTATGCCTGCCTGGGCAATCACAATATCCGGCAGCATTACGCTGTCTGAAGTTTCGGGGGAAGGCAACGTATATTTAGGCGTGTTTGATCCGGAGAACGGCGGACCCGGGAATAAAATGGCATGCGCAATGATTCATTATTCAAGCTTCGACACATCCGGCGAAACTGCCAGTGGGACATACAGTATGGAGCTTACAGGAGATAATCTGCCGGAAAAGGTCCTGTTGTTTGCATTTTACGACAGAAATAATTCCTGTAATCCGTTGGATAGTCTCACGGACTGGCCCGACTACGGAGATCTCATTGGCGCCCCCCAGACGTTGCCCATCACAATCGGCAATTCAGACATTACTATTGAGCCGTTTGCCGTGGATAAAGCCTATGAAAGCTCGACAATCCTTCAAACCTATGATGATTTCTCCGATGCCTCCGGAAAATTTCTCACGGAGAAATGGAATGGGGTCTGGAATGCCCTTGAATATGTCCGGCAGGTAAAAAACGGTGTGCTGGTGTCCGGTTTCAGAAGTTCCAATGCCCGGGAAAGAAATCGTTTACTCATGACCCATACCGGGGCTGTCAGTAGCCTCAAAGCGGATGTAAAAATAACGGAAGAGCTTGATTCGGGAACGGATCAAAACAACTCGGTTTTCGCTCGATTGGAAGCCAATTTATACAATGCCGTCTCCGCGACACCGGATTCCTCGACCGGCAATATCTGGACCGGGGTTTATCTTGGAAAACGCCAAGGCCAGGAAGGATTCTGGTATTTCATTGACCAATGCGTAGGTGAAAATCAATGGGAAACCTTTGGTTTCGGAGCCATCCCCGTATCCGGAGATATAGCCCTTGATACCTGGTACGGTCTCGAAATCGCGTATAACAAGGAAAACAATCAAATCACTTACCGGGTTATAGACAGTGCAGGAAATGAGATCGGCAGTGTAACTCACACGGAACTGCCGGCCTATCAAGGAGACTGCCTGGACTCATACCCCAACCTGACCACTGGGTCGGGCCGGTATTCAGACAAAATGGAGTTGTGCAGCATATCCGCAGAATTTGATAACGTGGAGATTAACGGCGCACTCTACGACGACTTCAACGCCGATGAGCTGAATCCTGCCAAATGGCGCTCCACAGAAACCGTACGGGTGATAGAAGGCACGGATGCCGTGTTACTGGCAGAATCCAAAGGAGACAAGGAAACAAACAACCTCCTGTTCAGCCGGAAGATTTCCCATGCCTATGCGGACATGACCATTGAGGAATCCTCTTTTGCGACCTACGGCAGGGCCAAGGCCCGGCTGGTCGGCTATCTGTATAACGATACCTACAGCGGCCTTGATGAATATGACGAATATGACGGGGAAGCCTATAACGGCGAGCAAGGTGTGGTCTGTGCCCAGGTTTTCATTGATCTTAAAAAAGACGAGGACGGCAATGAATATCTGGACGCAGCATATTATATGGAAAGAGCCAACGAAGCCGAGCCTGAAGATGATGAGGATTATACACTATTGGCAGAAGGCTCTTTGTCCGGCTTGAGCCTTGCAAAGGGAAAAACGTACCGGCTTGGCCTCAATTTCACAGGCACACAGGTGATTTTTTCATGTAAAGATCTGGAGACAGGGGACGAGGCCGGCCATACCTACGCTATTTCAACGCCCGCCTATCCGCTCCAGGACAATTATTTCTCGGTTACAGCCAGAGGTTACAACTATGACGAAGACAGCAGCGGGAGCGTCGGTAACCGCATCCTGGTTAAGGTCAGCCAGGTATATACGGGCACACCTGCAGACCAGGACGGAGATACCCTGTCCGACTTTGACGAGTTAAGATTAATGTACAACCCCGCAGACGGGGATATGGATGACGACGGCATCATGGACGGCAATGAAGATCTGGATGCGGACGGCATTGTTGGCTGGCTTGAAACCGACCCCAGGAACTGGGATACCGACAACGACGGCATCAGTGACGGTACGGAAATCGGCCTGGCCACGGCCCAGCTCCCGGCCGATGCCGACGGCTTTATTGCAGATATGGATCCAACCTCGACAACTAACCCGCTCAACTGGGATACGGACGGAGACGGCCTCTCCGACGGACAGGAAGATACCAATGCCAACGGCCGGGTGGATGAGGGTGAGTCTGATCCAGGAGACGCCGCAAGTGGCCAGCCGGAAACAGAAAACTTTTACGGGACAGTACGTCAGTCCCAGACCGGCGAGGTATGCAGCGATGCAACGGTGGAGATTCTTGATCCGGACGGCTACGGCATTGTCTATACCGCTGTCACCAATGACCTGGGCGAGTATATTGCTTACGTTGAACCAGGCCGTTATATGATCAGAGCTTATGCACCAGGGCTTGCCCGGACATTCTATTTTTATGATGAGGACAGCGGTGTGGCCGGAGGCGTATACCCGTCCAGTGAAGCCACCGTGGTTGAAATTCAGTCGGACGAAAATCAGAACATCGACTTTTCCCTGGACGTGGGAGGCAGCATCAGCGGCACCATCTATGAAACGGACGGAACGACGCCCATTGCCAATGCATCAGTGATCGTCAGGCCCGGCAAATATATATTTGACTGCGGGTTTACCGTGCTCACAGATGCCCAGGGGCACTATGCGGTTGATTGCCTGGCTTTGGGGCAATACAAGGTCAAGGCCCAGGCAGACGGTTTTGCGCAAATGAAATATTACAACGGGATTTATGGTTGGTATAATGCGGAAAATGTGATTGTTCAACCGCCGATTGAGACGGAGAATATTGACATCACCCTTGAACCCGAGGCAACAATTTCAGGTTATGTCAGAGCAGCAGATACATCCGAGCCCCTGGAATTTGGCGTAATTACCGGTACGGTCAGTGGAGCGTTCGAAGGAATAGGCACGACATCCGACATTAATAATAACGGTGAATATACGATCAAAGGGTTACCGCCGGGTTCATATACGATTCAGTTGGATTCGTTAAATGCAGATAATTATTATGTCTGTGAATACTATGACAATGCACATTTCTCGGACAGTGCCTCGACCGTGACGGTTCAAGCCGGCGACCATGTCGGCAACATCAACTTTGATTTAGAAACAGGAGGAAAGATTCGGGGCCGGGTTGTTGATGATGAGACAGGAAATCCCATAAAAGAGGTTCAGATCGGAGCATCCAACACATCGGGTAAAAATCTGCCGTCGACTCCGGTAGTTGATTCCGAAGGATACTTTTCACTGAACGCTCTCCCCGGCTCGTATATACTTAATGTCTTTGAATGCCACGGTTATATAAGCGAGTATTATCAGGATGCATATACCTTTGAAACGGCAAAGGCCATTGATGTTCAAGCGGGGACGGAAACTCCGCTCATTGAATTTCGTTTGAATCAGGGTGGCGCCATTGAGGGGTTGGTCTATGCAGATGGCGACCTCTTATCTCCCCTGGCCGTTACCACCCTGTATGCATTTCCGGTGGACCGGCCGGATCTGCCCGGGTCAGGCACGATCTCCAATGCGGACGGTACCTATAGAATAGAGGGCCTGGCCACGGGAAAATATGTGGTCAAGGCGGTGACCAACGGCTATGCCATGCAGTGCCGCACAGCAGACGTGACCATGCCGGATACCACATACGGCATTGACCTGGATCTGCCGTCGTATCCCTATTCGGTTGACACCAAAGTTGAATCTGTTATCGGCACCGCAGGGGGCGTCGTTTCGGCAGGAAGCGATATTTCCGGATTTAATTTTGTGGGGGTCGAACTGCCGTCCGGCTCATTGTGCGATGACACCTTGATCAGCATCAGTGAACTGGTATCGGAACCGGTTCCCATGCCCCAGGCGCTTGTGGGCATTAACATTCCCATACATCTGGGCCCCGAAGGCACTCAGTTCCTGAACCCGGCGATTCTCCAGATCGCATATACGGACGACGATCTTTCCAGCGCAGGGATTTTGGATGCATCATATCTGGATGTATTTACCCTGAATACGGAAACCCTTGAGTGGGCAAAAGTTTTGGGTAATAAAACGGTGGATTATACCAATAAACGAATTGAAATTGAGCTGGAACATTTTTCAATCTATCAGCTTGGATATTCAACGGCTGATACAGGTGATCTGGATATGGACCTTGATCTGGACGGCAGGGATCTTTATAAGTATATCCTTCAGGCCGCATCCGGTGAAAGCATCTTCACGTTGAAGGATTTGGCGGACCATTTCGGGTCCACAAAACAGTAGGATAAATATAATACGCTTCATCCCCCCAGTCGTATGAACAAGGGGGGATGAAGTACAATCTTAAGCAAGCTTACAATTCAGGATGCCGTCAGGCTGGAAATAAACGGCCCTGTGGCATCCACCCCTTTTTGCTCCACCTCGCGGATGGTCTGGGAGCCCACCACGGCAATGTCTGTTTTGCCCACCAGAAAATCAACGTCGGCCTTTTCCTTTACTCCGAATCCTACGGCCGTGGGCAGGCGGGTATTTTTTTGACACCGTGCAAGGTAGTTGCCCATGTCCGATGAAAATTGCGTCTCTTTGCCGGTCACGCCTTTTCTGGCCAGACAATAAATAAAGCCGCCGGCATGGGTGTCGATCATTTTCATGCGCTGGTCCGAGGTTTCCGGAGAAAAGATGTATACGGCGGACAGATCGTGTTTTTTCATGGCGGCCAGATAATCGGCTGCCTCTTCCGGGGGAAGATCCGGGACAATGGCCCCTTTCATCCCAATTTGCGCCATGCGGGCGGCAAAGGCAGCCATGCCGTACTTATACAGAATGTTGCCATAGGTCATGAACAGAAACGGGATGTCAAAACTTTCCGACACCTTCTGGGCAAATTCAAAGCATTGCGCCACGGTGGCACCGCCGTCCAAGGCAGCCTGGTTTGCTTTGAGGATCACCGGCCCGTCGGCCATGGGTTCAGAGAACGGAATCTGCAGTTCCATTAAATCCACGCCTGCGTCCACCATCTGCCGGACAATTTCAAAGGAAGCCTCAAAGGACGGATAGCCCATGACAATGTGGGTCATCAACAGAATCTCTTTTTTCCTGCGCTGTTCCCGGATATAGGTTTCCAGAAAGTCGGGGGCAGGTGTCGAAGTTTTTGCATCAGTCATTTTGATATTCTCCTGCTTTGGCACAGATAAATTTTTTCCATTTGGGATCGCCGATGGCATCGGCCACGGTGAAGATATCTTTATCCCCCCGGCCGGACTGGTTGATGATAATGATATCATCCTTGGACATGTTTCCGGCTTCCTTAAACGCTCCTGCAAAGGCGTGGGAGGATTCCAGGGCCGGAATAATGCCTTCCATCTGCATGGTCAGTTTCAGGGCATCCACCACCTCGGTGTCCGTGGCATATTCAAACCGGGCTTTGCCTTGATCCCGCATATTGGCAAGGATCGGAGAGACCCCCACATAGTCCAGGCCCGCAGAGATGGAGTGGGTCTCTTTCATCTGGCCGTCGCTGTTCTGCAGAAAATAGGTTTTATACCCTTGGGCAATGCCGGGACTGGCATCGTCGGAACACAGCCGGGAGGCATGGCGCCCCGAGGCAATGCCTTCGCCGCCGGCTTCAACCCCCACGATTTCCACCGGATCATCCATAAACCCCTGGAAAATCCCCATGGCATTGGAACCGCCGCCCACACAGGCAAAAACCTTGGACGGCAGCCGGCCTTCGGCTTTAATGATCTGGGCACGGGCTTCTTTGCCGATAATGGACTGGAACCAGGAGACCATCTCAGGAAATGGATGGGGGCCGCAGGCGGTTCCCAACACATAGTGGGTATTGTCCATGTTGGTGACCCAGTCCCGGAATGCCTCGTTGATGGCATCCTTGAGAATCCGGGTGCCGTCGGTGACCGGCACCACGGTGGCGCCAAGCTGCTCCATCCAGAACACATTGGGCCGCTGGCGCAGGACATCCACTTCGCCCATGTAGATGGTGCAGTCAAATCCGAACTTGGCGGCCATGGTGGCCGTGGCCACCCCGTGCTGTCCTGCTCCTGTTTCGGCAATCACCCGTGTTTTACCCATCTTTTTGACCAAAAGCCCCTGGCCCATGACGTTGTTGGCCTTATGGGCACCGGTGTGATTGAGGTCTTCGCGTTTAATATAAATTTTCGCCCCGCCAAAGTGACGGGTGAGGTTTTCAGCATAGGTCAAGGGCGTGGGACGGCAGGAATATGTTGCCATCAGATTTTCATATGTCTCCCAAAACCCCGGGTCTTCTTTGGCCTGCCGGAACCGTTCATCCAGTTCCTCAAAGGTGGCCACAAGGATTTCGGGTAAAAACGCCCCGCCAAAGGCGCCGTAATATCCACGGTGTTTCATGTATCTGCCTTTCGTAAAATGGTTGGCAATTTTAAAACTTATAGTTGGTTTTTAATGGTCTGGGCAAAGGCAAACCGGTCCGTGCGGCAAAAGAGCACCGAATAGACCGCGCCGGGGGCTTTGGGAAAATTCAACAGCCGCCGGACCACCAGAATCGGATCCAGAGGCGACATACCCAAAAGCGTTGCCCGGTGTTCATTCAAGGTTTCCACCTGGAACTGCTGGGTGCCGTCCGAAGGTGTGAGATAAAATCGTTCCGACACCACCTGGGACAAGGATTTATCCGCAAGTTCCATTTCATCAATTCCCGCAAACAAGTCCGGGTCCAGAAAAATATCCTCCAGCAGCACAGGCTCATCCCGGGCCACGGTGAGACGGGACATGACAAAGGCGGCTTTTTCGTGAAACGGGTTTGCCACATCACCTTTAACGATCTTTTTTTCCAAAGGCTCAATGACTCGTTTTTGCGTGGGAACCCCCTTGGTTGAAAATGCCTGGGAGGTGCCCGCAAGGGAGAAGAGATCAATTTGCGGGGAGGGTTCTTTTACAAAGGTTCCGGACCCGCGTTTTCTTTGGATCAGGCCCCGTTGCACCAGAATATCCATGGCCTGGCGCACGGTGGGCCGGCCCACCCCATATGATTTAGACAGTTCGGTTTCGGAAGGGATCATCTGACCGGGCGCATAAACACCCTCCCGGATACGGGACTGAAGTTGTTCACAAATCTGATGATACAAGGGAATGGGGGAGTCCGGATTCAGCATTGCCTGTCTTAACCTTAAGTTTGCAGTCCCCCGAAGATATTACCCGGCAGACTGATCAATTAATAATTGACCGGCATCTTAATTGACAATACGTCAAGTTGTCAAGACATTTTAACAAATAAAACGAAGCTTTCCATATGTGCTAAAAAGTACTGCCGATTGTAGCAGACATCAGTTTCAGAACTTTAATGTTAAGCGATTCTATTTATAGCTAATAGGAAATTATTGTTATTGAACTTATTAAAAACTTTTTCCAATAAAATTCCCAGTTAGGGCAATAAGACACCGTGTCTTCCTGATTCTGGTCGCCGGATGCAACCAGGTAGGGTGGACAAAATCGACCCACCCTGCCATTATGATCTCGGCCCCCAACCGTTCTCAATTATTCCAGGCTGATATAATCATGGGGCTTTGATCATCATTTGTTCCATCACGTAGGTTGGGTTGAGGAACGAAACCCAACCTACAGATCCAAATATCGAGTGAAAAGATTATCAAGGCCAATCATGGATTTGCGGGCAAAATCTTATCCAGGTCCAGGTTGTGCCGTTTGAGTTTATTGTTCAATGTGGTTCTTGTTATGTTAAGAATTTTGGCTGCTTCGGTTTTGTTGCCCTTGGTCTGCCTCAGCGTTTCAATCAGGGCGATACTTTCGATTTCATCCAGGGTTTTACCGCCTCCGGAAAGATCAGGACCGATTATATTGTCCGGTTCATAATCCTTTAGCACGTTTGCCGGCAGATCTTTTTCACTGATATACTGCCCCAGACACAAAATAATGGCGCGTTCAATAATGTTTTCAAGTTCGCGCACATTGCCCGGCCAGCCGTATTTGACCAGGGCATCCATAGCCATGGGGGTAAACCCCTTAATATCCTTGTTGTTCTCCCGTGTGTACCTGTCTAAAAATTTCTGGGCAAGCAAGGGGATGTCATCGGCCCTGTGCCGCAGGGGCGGCACTTTTACATTGATGACATTGAGCCGGTAAAATAGATCCTGGCGGAAATTGCCTGCCGCCACCTCTTTTTCCAGATCTTTGTTGGTGGCCGTAATCACACGCACATCAATGTTAGTCACCTTATCGGAGCCCACTTTCTGGATCTCTTTTTCCTGGAGGACCCTGAGCAGTTTTACCTGCATGGACAACGGGATCTCGCCGATTTCATCAAGGAAAATGGTGCCCTTGTCAGCCGATATAAAAAGACCGTCACGCGATTTATCCGCCCCGGTGAACGCCCCTTTTTCATGGCCGAACAATTCAGATTCCAGCAGGGTTTCACTTAAGGCGGCACAATTCACCGAGATCAAAGATTTTTCTTTTCGCTTGCTGTTCGTGTGAATGGCCTTGGCAAACAGCTCTTTACCGGTCCCGCTCTCCCCGGAGATTAAAATATTGGCATCTGTGGGTGCCGCAATTTTAGCCGTATCAATGACCTCCCTGATGGCCGGACTTGTACCGATGATTCCGGAAAAATCGCCCTGGCCGAGCAATTGTTCTTTAAGCTGGCTGTTTTCCAAGGACAATTGCAGGTGTTTGGTCACCCGCTCAATGGAAAGTTTGAGTTCCTCAAAATTCAAAGGCTTGGTCAGATAATCATCCGCCCCCAGACGCATGGCCTCAACGGCCTTATCCACCGACGAATATGCGGTCATCATGATGACTGGGGTGGCCGGGTTAAAATGCTTGATCTCTTTGAGGGCCTCCATGCCGCCCACGTTGGCCATCCTGACATCCATGAGCACAAGGTCATAGGGGGTCTGTTGCACCTGCCGGATGGCATCAGCACCGTCCTTGACACATTCAATGGTGTAAGAAAGGCTCTTTAATAAGGTTTCTAACATTGACAGGTGGGCAGTATCGTCATCAACAATCAGTAATCGGCCTTTCATATCAGCTCCTCTTTGTTCCGGTCCGGTTTGTTTTGCGCCAGGGGGATTGAAATCACAAATGTGGTGCCCGTATCTTTCAGGCTCTCTATGGTGATGGTTCCGCCATGGGTTTCGATAATCTTAAAGGCAATGGCAAGGCCAAGGCCCGTGCCGCTTTTTTTGGTTGTAAAATAGGGATTGAATATATTTGCCTGGTCCTGGGGAGATATGCCGCCGCCTGTATCAGAAATTTCAAAGTGCAGGCGCTTTTCCACGGTCTTAACATTGACGGTCAAGGTGCCGCCGGACGGCATGGCCTGGATGGCATTGATAAACACGTTGAGCAGCACCTGGGTCAACCGGTCTTTATCCACCTCAACCTCGGGCAGGGCAGGTTCAACCGAACTGATTATTTTTATACCTGCCGGGTCCGCCTCATATTTTATCAGCCGCAGCGCCTTGTCCACCAGCTCAAAAAGCCTGGTTTTCTTTAATTCCAGTTTAATGGGCCGGGCAAACTCAAGCAGCTCCGAGATGACCCGGTTCACCCGGTCAACCTCTTCGGCCATGATGTTGGCGGCTTTTTTATTATCAGGCTGACCATCAAACAGGCTGCTGAAATAGGTGGCATAGCCTTTTATGGAACTTAAGGGATTTCTGACTTCATGGGCGACTCCTGCGGCAAGGGTACCGACCGCCGCAAGTTTTTCTTTATGTTTGATCTCAAGTTCCAGGGCCCTGATGCGGCTTAGATCGTTTAGAATAAAAACATGACCGATGAAGTTTCCCTGGGTCCCCACAATTTTTGTGATGGTGACAGAGACCGGGATTGACTTTCCAGTCGCAGATGGCAGTTTTAACTCCTGCTCGGACACAAACCGGCCGTTATCCACCTGGCCAAGCCGTGAAAGCAAGGAAGCCGGCAGAACCTGGCCGGCATTTTTATCTTTTATCTGATCCAGATTTTTTTGCAGAAGGCTGGAAGCCGTTTCATTGACATAGATGACCTTTCCCCCATCATCCACCGCCACAATTCCCATGGGCAGGCTTGTGACAAGTTCCGAGGCAAACGCCCGGGTGTCGAGAAGAAGCCTGCGGGACCGGGCATGGTTCTGGGCCCAGAATAATGAGACAATGCCGCCAAGCCCAAGGAATAAAATCAGCACGATGCTCATGAAACTGTTTTGAAGATCTTCCTTGCGGGCGTGTTCAAACGGTTCAATATCCATCCCGATGAATATGACCGGCCGGTTTTCAGGATCCAATAGGCGCCCCCGGGATTGGCCCCGGATCCACCCTGAAGAACACTCTTGGGAATCGCCCATGTGGCCTTGGCCCATCATATGACGCCTTAACCCTTTGCCCTGACCATGGGGATGCTGCCCGTGCTCCTTTAATTTCGGCAAAAACGTTTTATATACCTCAAAATAGTCTTTTGAGCCCTGGCCCTTGACCGTGCGCCATTGGGGGAGATCAGAGGGCTGAGCGTCCGCATCGGAAAGGGGCGGGGTAAACGACCGGCCGATTTCATCCTTTTGGTTATGGGCAAGGATCACCCCGGATTTATCCGTGATGACAATATAGGAGATGTCCTCCAGGGCCGCGGTTTCCTCCATCAGCGTCTGCAGATGGGCCTCGCTTCCCATCCCGCCCATCATCCCGGTGATGGACCCCGCTTCAAAGGACCGGATCAGTGCCGCACCTTTTTCCGAAAGGATCTGTCCCATATATTTTTTTTCACGGTTATAGTTCATGGCGGCCTGGATGGCCACCACGCCCACCAGAACAACACTGATTCCAATGATCACCCAAGGGGATATGGATCGATTTAAATAGGGTGTTTTATTCTCTGACATCATACGCTTTTGCTGCACTGATTAAATTTTAACCGCCGGTATCCGGCAAAGTGATTAAAATTTAATCACGGCATCTCCTTTTTACAATGACTGCAATCCACTAAAAATAAAAATATACGTAATTTTAAGTAGTTACATATTAATAAATCCTATGGCATACCAGTTGCAATATTAGGTCCATGAAGTTTGAACGGTGTAGATATTTTAATAACTTAAATTTTATAACCACCTAAATCAAAAGGAGTTTATCATGAAAAAAACAATCACAGCAGTCACAACACTTTTTATCGTAGGATTTTTTGCAGTCAGTGCATATGCCTGGGGATGCGGATACGGAGCAGGTGCCGGCAATCCGGGATATGGCAAACAATTTAATAATCAGGCCGCAGTCAACCAGGACGACCTGAACGCCTTTTACAAAGATACCCAGGCGCTTCGCACATCACTCTTTGCCGACCGGGCTGAGCTGAATGCATTAATGGCAGGACCGAACCCTGACCCCAAAAGAGCCAGGGCACTGTCCGAAAATATCAGTAAAACCCAGATTGAGCTGAGGGCCAAGGCACAACAGTACAATATCCCAGGTCCCATGGGCGGCCAGGGATACGGCCCGGGCAATGGAAATTGTGGCGGCCAGAATCGTCACCATGCTGCCAGATGCTGGTAAATCCTGTCAATAAATAAAAGGGCGGGTTGGTTATTGAACCAGCCCGCCCTTTTATTTAGAATCTGGATGCAACTCAGTAATTGGACGGCTCGTTAGAGGGGCGCATGCCCACAAAGTTGCCCAGATGCAAGGCGCATAAAAGCTTTGAAACCGGAGCAACCTCATGGTTGTGAGGATTTTAAAGTTTTTATGCAACGCCGCAGGTGGGTGACTTTTCGTTCAATTAATTTAAGGTACCAGAACCCTTTCCAGCCGCTCTACCATATAATCCATCTCCGCGTCATTGATGACCAGGGGCGGAGAAATGCGAATGGTGTGGCCGTGGCTGTCGTTGACCACCAGTCCTTCCTTCATCAGTTTGCGGCAGAACTCCATGGCATTGCCATCCTTTACTTCAATACCGATGAAAAGTCCCAGACCCCGAACCTCCTTGACATGGGGAGAGCGTTTGCCAATCTCCTCAATGCGTTTTTTTAGCCGTGCACCCTTTTCTGCGGCCTGTTCATCCAGTTTTTCATCCAGAAAAACCTTCAGGGCAGCGGTTCCGGCCACACAGGCCAGGGGATAGCCGCCGAATGTGGAACCGTCCGACCCTTTGGAAAAAATCATATCCATAATCTTTGAATTGGTCATGAACACGGACAAAGGCACCAGGCCGCCGGACAGGGCCTTGCCCAGAATGACGGCGTCGGGGACAATATTTTCATGCTCAAAACAGAACCGTTTGCCCGTGCGGCCCAGGCCCACCTGGATTTCGTCGCAGACCAGAAGCAAATCCTCTTCGTCGGCCAGCGCCCTCAACCCTTTGAGAAAACCTTTGGGCGGTATTCGCATCCCCCCTTCCCCCTGCAGGGGTTCCACAAGGATGCCGCAGGTGTTGGCCGTGACCGCTTTTTTGACCGCTGCCAGATCCCCAAAGGGCACGGATACGAACCCCGGTGTCAATGGTCCAAACCCTTCTTTGTATTTTTTGCTCGAAGAAAAGGAGACCACGGAAATGGTACGGCCGTGGAAATTGTTGTTAAAGACAATGATCTCCTGTTTGCCGTCTTGGATCCCCTTTTGTTTAAACCCATAGTAACGCATGGCTTTGATGGCCGTTTCAACGGACTCCACGCCGCCGTTTTTGGCCAGGACCTTGTTGCCGTGGTCACCGAATCTGGGCCCAAGCTGGGGGGCAAATGCCGCGCATTCGGAAAGAAAAATTCCCAATGGATCCGTGAATACCACGTTGGAGATCACCGATGCATAATTTCCGGTGAGTGCGTTGAGCAGGGCATTGGTGATAACAGGATGATGGTGCCCCGGATTGGCCGCCGAGTAAGCGGCCAGGCAGTCCAGGTATTTGTTCCCCTTATCGTCGGTGAGCCAGCACCCCTGGGCGCGCCGGACCACCAGATTGATCCGGGTATAGTGATGGGCGCCGAAATTTTCTTCCAGATTGAAGATTGAATTGTCTGATTCCGTGGAAAAACCGTTATAATTGTGTATTTTTCGCATACTCGTCATAAACGCACCTCCTTATACTGGAAACTGTTAGTGTCTGAACGAAAACCTGGAAATTTTGTTGATTACGGTTTTCGGGCAAGCACTATTTCACGGAAACAACAAACGTATGAACCCCCTCAACATCTTTCTGGGGCGCAAATTTTAGAACTTCGCGCGTTGTACGATTTTTAAGCAGTTGACGAATTCTTATTTTAGGCGCACGCGCCTGGGCCGTGCCGACCTTGGTCATTTTAATGCTGATCTCATTTTTATTCTTGCAAAGACCGCCGATCACCACCCCGGACCAGCTGGCTGTGACCGGCGTTTGGGGAACACCGTTGACCGTCACCTCGGCTTGGTACCCATAGCTGAAAATATCAAGCAACGCCGAAGAATACGGTTTTTTAACCAGGGCGGGTGCCGGTTTTACCGTCCCATCCATGGCACAGGCCGGGCGCAGGTCCGACAGGTAAAATTGGGTTTTCTGGCCGTCATCATGATACATGGGCTTGTCACAGCTCATGAGCGATTCCACTTTCCAACCGGACTCATTGACGAATTTAATGGCGCTGAACGTCAACGTGGGGTTTCCATTGGCGTCTTTTTGTCCGGAATCTCTGACATAAACAAGGCCGGCATTGTCTCCGTTTTCGATCAACCTTGAAAATTCCATGGTCGTGATATCAGGGCTGTATTTTGCAAAACTTTTGATGATGTCCGGCGTCAAAGACCGCTGGGCTGAAATCAGTTTATTTTTCAGGGTAAACAGGCTGTAAGACGACATTGCTTTTTGAAGTTCCAACTCACATCCCGACTGACTGGCCTTAAGATATGTATGCCATGCATTTTCCAAATCGTCCTGTAGAGACCCAGCAAAGGCGCAGTTAAAAGAGAGCACCAAAAGGCCTGTAAAAATTACCGTAATAAACGCATTTTTTCCGAGCGCCATGTTCTGACTCCTTTTTTTGATTTTCAAGCGTATTTTGAATTAAATTTTTTTTGCGGCAGAATTCATCCGATTCTGAATTTTAAGAATAGGCGAACCCTTTTGTCAACCAAAGCATGAAAATATTCATGCCCGTATGATTTTTGCGGACATTGTGAAAAACGGAATTGGTTCTAACGTCGGCCATTGTAGGGGCAGGCCCCTGTGCCTGCCCTAACGGGGGCAACCACAGAGGGATTGCCCCTACAAAGGGCTTGGTCATAACATCGGCCACAATGTAGGTTGGGGTGACGTAGGAACCCCAACATAAGTTTCTGGATTGACGGCATATTTTGTTGGGGTTCCTGCGTCACCCCAACCTACAGCAAATTGGTATGGCCCCCAATATAATCCCCCCCTACAAAAGAATGATCAATCCTTGAAATTCATTACAGCAATCCCGGCAGAAAGGTGATAATCCATGGAAAAACCATGAGCAGAACAATGCAGAACAGGTAGGCCGGCAGAAAAAAGGTGACCCCTTTGAACACCTCATTCAAGGTGCTGCCCTTGGCCATGCCCGCCACCACATAGGTGGTGGCACCCACAGGCGGCGTAACGGCGCCAAGGGTCGTCACCACGGTAATCAGCACGGCAAACCAGATGGGGTCGCAGCCCATCTGGGCGGCTACGGGGAAAAAGATGGGGATGGTGATCAGCAAAAGAGCCAGGGCATCCATGATGGCACCGCCAAGGGCATACATGCCGAAAATGACGGCCAGGATGACAGGGTCAGGCACATTGAGACCCGCCACCCAGGAGGCCATGTTAAACGGGATACGGGTGATGGTTAAAAATTTGCCCAGAATCATGGCCCCGGCAATGAGCATGATGACCATGCAGGAGACCCGAAGGGTGTCCATGATGGCCTTTTTAAAATTTTCCCAGGAAAGGTTCCGCTGGACCAAACTGATGACCACGGCAAAAAAGGCCCCTGCCCCGCCCGCTTCGGACGGGGTAAAGTATCCGGCATAGAGCCCGGTCATGATCAATAAAAACAGAATCAGCATCTCAACGGCACCGGAGAGGGACCGGATGCGTTCCCCAAAACCCGACCTGGGACCTGCCGGCCCCCAATCGGGATTCAGACGGCATACCACATACACCGTAATCAGCATCAGCAGGCACAGCAAAATGCCGGCCCCGATACCGCCGTAAAAAAGCCGGGCAATGGACTGTTCCGTGGAAAGCCCAATGATGATCAGCACCACGGACGGCGGAATCACAACGCCCAACGTAGACCCGCAGGCAATGGACCCGCAGGAGAGCAAGGGCTTATACCTGAAATTGGACATCTGGGGAAATGCCACCGTGGTCATGGTGGCTGCCGTGGCCGTATTGGACCCGCAGATGGCGGCAAAGGCAGCGCAGGCCATAATGGTGGCCATGGCAATGCCGCCCCGGATGTGACCGACCCACTTGTACGCCGCCTTGTACAAGCGTTCATTGACCCCGGAATAAAATGCGATCTGCCCCATGAACACAAACAAAGGAATTACGGTGAGCCCGTATTTGGAAAACACCGACCAGAACTCCTGGCTGACCATGTTGACACCGGCATTGAGGTTGATAATATATGAAAATCCCCCAAAACCCACCAGGGCCATGGCAAAGCCCACGGGCATGCCGAACACGAACAGCAGCACCATCAAAAGGGCAATCCCGAGGATGCCCACCAGGGTCAGGCTCATTTGGAATCCTTTTGCAAAAACAGTTTAAGCAGATCAATGAACAGCATGGCCGCCAGCAGAAAACAGCCGAATGCCACCACAAAGGCAAAGGGATAGTAGGCCATTCTAAGGGTTTCAGACACCTCTCCGGTTTCAAGCAGTGTCATGCCCCGGCGGCCCACAAACCAGGCGGCCATCAGGAAAAAAAGGGTGCATAACACATTGTTCACGGCAAATACGATCTTTTTGACACGTCGGGGAAACCGGCTGATCAGAATATCCACATGGATATGCTCTCTTTTTTTCTGGGTAAATCCCATGGCAAGGGCCGTAATCACGGCCCCGGCAAATCCCATAATTTCATAGGTGCCCCTGATGGGTACCCAGACCCTGCGCAGAACAATATTGCCCATGGTCAAAAGGATCATGAACATTAGTATGATCCCGGCAAGGACTCCTGCGCACCGGTTAAGGGCGTCGCTTATTCTTTCAATGGTTTGCATGGAGGTATCGCTATTCTGCGGTGCGCTTTACAATAAATTCTTTAATATCTTTTACAATCTGGCCGCCGGGCAGACCATCCTCTTCGGCCGTTTTTATCCAGCTTTCGGTAATGGGGGCAAGGGGCGCATTCCACTGGGCCTTTTGTTCGGCAGACAAGGTGATCACTTCGACCTGGTGTTCGTTTTTTGACCAGGCAATGGCATCGCTGACGTGCTGGTCCATGTATTCACCGGTCCAGGCTGCCTGTTCTTCAATCATACCGTCCATGACCTGTTTGACGTTCTCCGGCAGTTTATCCCAGGCGCTTTTATTCATGATGACGGCAAAGGGATAGATTACGGTATCGGTGATGGTGATATATTTGCAGATTTCAGCAAATTTAAGATCCTTCATCACCTCCAGAGATGAAAAGACGCCCTTGACCACGCCTTTTTGCAGGGCTTCGGGGGTGTCGGACATGGGCATACCCACCTGGTTGGCGCCCCAGGATTTAAGAATCTGGGCTGCACCGCCGGATGCACGCAGATCCAGTCCCTTAAGATCGGACAACTCGGCCACGGGTGCCTTGGACATGATGTTGGCAGGGGCGGTGACAAACATGGTCAGCACCTTGACCTGGTCAAAGGCCTTGGGCTGGTATTTGTTGTACAGGTCCAGAAGCACCAGGCTTCCGGTTTTGGCATCGGGAATATCCAGGGGAAGGCTTGTGGCATTGGTTACGGTAAACCGGCCGGGCTGGTACGCCATGCAGATACAGCCGATGTCGGCCTGGCCGTTGATCACCCCGTCCATCATATCTTTTGCGCCCAGAAGCGTGCCGCCGGGAAAGGTGTTGACCTGTACGGCACCGTCCGTGCGTTTTTCAATTTCGGTTTTCCAGCGTTCCATCTGGACGCAGGGAAAGGTGGGCGCAGGAGGGAAATTTGCATAGTTCAGGCTGACTTTGGCCTGTGCCGTTACAGGGGTGATACCGGAAACCAGGGCGACCGCTGCCAGAACACAAAAAAATAATGAGACTTTTTTCATTGTAACTCCTTTGTCTTTCCCCGCAGGGAGTAAATTTATTCAGATGGGCGGTTGTCAAACACCCGCTTGCTCTTTTTTTCCGTCCGGGGCAGATCACCGTAATTCACAATTTCAACCCGGGATCTGACCAGCAGTTTTTTACGGATTCTGCCTGATACCTGATCCGCCAGGCCGTTATCTTCTCCGGCTCCGGCCCCATTTGTACGCTCCACCCGGATGGTCATGTAGTCCCTGCCGTCCCCATCCTGGTTCAGGTGAATCTGGTATTCGCTGCCCACCCCGTCAATGTCGCCGAGGATGTGATCAATCTGGCTGGGATAGATGTTTACGGCTCTGAAGATAAACATGTCATCGGTACGGCCCGAGATCCTGGCATGTCGGGGGAAGGGGTTGCCGCAGGGGCAGGCCCCGGGGATCAGCCGGGTGACATCATGGGTACGGTAACGGATTAACGGGGTGCCCTGTTTTTTCAGGGTGGTGACCACAAGCTCCCCCTCCTCCCCGGCAGGTACCGGTTTCAGGGTCACCGGATCTATCACTTCGAAAATAAAATGGTCAGCCCAGTAATGAATGCCTGCGTGTTCCGTACAGTCGAGGCCGGTCCCGGGACCATAAAGCTCGGTCATGCCATAGATGTCATGGATATGTCTGGCCCCGGTGATCTCCTGGATACGCCTGCGCATGGATGCGCTGTGGCGTTCAGCCCCTAATATAATGGTCTTTAATTTAACCTGATCCGTAAGTTTTCGTTTTTCAATCTCTTCGGACATGAGCAGGGCCATGGACGCCGTAGAACAAAACACCGTGGATTCAAGATCCAACAGCATGTCAATGTGCATGTCCACATTGGCAGGGCCCAGCGGCACAGCCATGGCGCCCAGCCGTTCGCACCCGTTTTGGAACCCGACACCCGCCGTCCAGAGCCCGTAGCCCACGGCAATCTGGACCCGGTCTTCGTTGGTGACACCGGCCAGTTCATAGCACCGGGCAAAGATATTGGCCCAGTTGTCCACATCCTCGCGTGTGTAGCACAGGATCTTTCTTTTCCCTGTGGTGCCCGAAGAGCCGTGAATCCGCACAATGTCGGACATGGGAACGGACCGTAAGGGAAAAGGATAGTCTTTAAGAAAGTCGTGCTTGTCCGTAAAGGGCAGACGTTCAAGATCCCCCAGGCCTTTAATGTCATGGGGCGTGCAGCCGGCGCCGTCAAGTTTTTCTTTATAATAAGGGCTATTGTTATAAGCGTGAGACACGGTCCATTTAAGACCCTGCTCCTGAATCTCTGCGATCTGCTCGCCGGTTATATCTAAGGGAATAAAACTCATGAACTTACCTTTTTTCATATAGTTGCATGCCTGACTCAAGCAGGCTTAATACATTTTGGGCCACCGTAGGTTTTGCCTGGAACTTATCTTTAATCATACGGGCAAGGCTGTCGGGGTTGAATATCTGGGCGTCATCCTCTTTCATGGCACCCAGAAAAAAGCCGAGCATGGCTACGTTTTCGCTGCGTATATTTCCGGCCGCTTCAGCCAGGGCTGTGGCGTTTCCGGAAAACACCCGGTACCTGTCATCTTCCACAGGATCAGGACTGTTCACCACCGCCAGACCGCCGGGTTTAAGAAAATAGCTATGGTGGGCAAAACTTTCGGCTTTCAGGGCAATCAAGACATCTGCCGTGGCAGGCCGGATCAGGGGGCCTGAAAAATCACCGATCTTAAGATATGAAATAACATTTCCCCCCCGCTGGGCCATCCCGTGGGTCTCCGACGTGAGCACGGGAAGATTGTCGGCCATGGCAGCAGCGGCCAAAAGTTTTGAGATAAAAAGAACGCCCTGGCCGCCCAGACCTGAAATGATAATCTGCTGATTATTTGACATGATATTTACTCCTGATTTCCAAGTACGAGTGCGCCTTTGGGGCAGACAAATGAACAGACCGCACATCCGGTGCAAAGCCCTGGGTCAATGCTAACCTGTTCACTCTCTTTGTCCACGCCAAGGGCCGGGCATTCAAACTGGCTTACGCAATATCCGCAACCGTCACAGATATCTTTATCAACGATTACTTTTTTAAAGGATGCCACAAGTTCCGACCGGTCCATGTCAAGCAGACAGGGATGCTCGGCGATCACCACGGCCGGTCCGTTTTCTTTGCAATAGGCACTTGCCTCTTTGAGAATGTCAATGAATGCCGGCAGGTCATATGGGTCTGCGGTTTTAATGAAGCGCACCCCGCAGCCTTTGACAATGTCAGGGATATTCACGGCAATGCATGGGTCGCCCGAAGCGTCCCGGCCCGTGGCCGGTGTGGGCTGGTGGCCGGTCATGGCGGTGGTCCGGTTGTCCAGAATCACCAGAACATAAGGGATTTTTTTGGTAACGGTTTCGATCAATCCGGGAATGCCGGAATGGAAAAAGGTGGAGTCGCCGATGGTGGAAAAAACCGGCGGCTGCTTTTTGTTCTTGGCATAGGCAATGGAAAAGCCTGCGGCCTGGCTGATGCCCGCGCCCATGCAAGTCACCGTGTCCACGGCCCCCAGATTGCAGCCCAGTGTGTAGCAGCCGATGTCGCTGGTGAAAATGCCCTTGGGCGCAGCCTTTTTAATGGCATAAAAACTGGCACGGTGGGGACAGCCGGCGCAAAGCGTGGGACGCCGTCCCGGCATCATGGTGACTTGCGGAGCCTGATACGCCACACCGGCAAAGGCGCAGATTCGTTCTTCCACATTTTCGGGAAGCAATTCGCCGGCAGGGGAGATAAAGCCCGTATTTTTGCCTTTAACCCGGCCTTTGTCAGCCAGCTGCATCTCAATGACACCCCAGGTCTCTTCCAGCACCAGAATCTCATCATAGGCATCCATCTCTTTGATGAAGCTTTTGTGTAACGGAAAGGGCTGCACCACCTGGTACACGGGAATGTCCAGATTTCTTTCCTTAATAATGTCCATGGCATTGGCGGCGGCCACACCTGCCACGACAATGGCCTGCCCACCGGCTTTGGCCGTGCCGGATACCAACCGGGGACGTGTGGCTTCATAATCTGCAATTTTTGCAAGTTTGGCTTCCAGTTCCTTGTGCAGCTGAAGCCTAAATTTCGGGGTTGCCGCCCATCTGCCCGGATTCTTCTCAAATGCGGCCTCACGCCATTCAATTGCAATTTTTTCCACGTCCATACTCTGGCGGGAGTGGCACACCCGGGTGGTGGGGCGCAGCATCACCGGAATCTCAAAGGCCTCGGACAATTCAAATGCGATGCCGGCAAGCTCGGCGGCCTGGGCCGGGGAATCGGGGTCCAGCACCGGCAGTTTGGCCATAACGGCCATCAGGCGAGAATCCTGTTCGGTCTGGGAGGAGTGGGGACCGGGATCATCGGCGCTGATCACCACAAAGCCGCCTTTCACGCCCAAATATACGGAGCTCATCAAGGGGTCCGCCGCCACGTTCAACCCCACCTGTTTCATGGCAACCGCGGTTCTGAAACCTGCCTGGGCGCCTGCGTAAGCGGTTTCAAAGGCCACTTTCTCATTCACGGCCCACTGGGCGTGAATGTCCAGATCCATCTCTTTTTTCAGGGAAACAACTGCGGACAATATTTCCGAAGAAGGGGTGCCGGGGTAAGCACAAGCCATCTGGCAGCCGTTTTTAAGCAACCCATAGGCCAGCGCTTCATTTCCCAGCATCAGTCGTTTTGTATTCATTATTATATCTAACCTCAAATGGTTTTAGCGTATGTTTCTGCGGACAGCAACATGCCAAAAATTCAGATAAAAATCAATTTATTTGTTGGAATTGTTAGATGTTAACCCCACCAAGACATGGACAGGCAAGGGCGCGGCACGACATACACGCGGCCCGTTCATAGTCTCGCTGACTCTCCCTCAATTTATTTTCAGATCAATATATTGATCCCGATATAATTCTATATCATCATTAGAAGCGCATAAGACACACTTTAAAACAATTATTTCATTATAATAGAATGTTATTTTTTAATTAGGACCATATGACCAACTGACATGTACCACTACAAATACCAGAAAAACCACACAAAATAAAACTTAAGCACAAAACATATATATTGAATACAATATATTTATCCTTGACCTCGCAATGAATAGACGGTAATTAATGCGATGTTGAAAAGCATTAAGTGAAAATCAAAATTACAATTAAGTTCATTATTAAGGGATCTTGAAATTCCTAATCTGACATAACGGCGGAGGGAAAGACGAAACCTGTCCGCTAACCCCAAATCAAGGAGAATATTTTGGCATTACAAAAAGAGACATTGGGCAATGACAAATGGTTTGCAGAGGGTAGCCAGGCGAGTAACGAAGTCGAAGAATATTACAACACCTGGGGCAAAGACTACGAAGACTCGGTCAAAAGCTGGGACTATGATGCACCTGAAAAAGCCGCTGCACTGCTGAACAAATACAAGCAGGTTGACGGCACCGTATGTGATGCCGGATGCGGCAGCGGACTGACCGGTGAAGCGCTGAATGCCGCGGGGTTTAACAGCATTATCGGTTTTGACCTAAGCCCTGATTTTGCCGCCGTTGCCCGGGAAAAGGGTGTGTATGAAGATGTGCATATTGTCAATATGCATGAAAGGCCGTTCCGTTATGACGACAACCATTTTGCCAATCTGAACTGCATTGGCACGCTAACCTACATTGAAGATGTGCCCGAAGTTGTTCGTGAGTTTGCCCGGATCACCACCCCCGGCGGCATGGTCATTTTTTCCCATCGTACGGATATGATTGACGATGAATTTACCGGAAAACTTGAAGCCCTCAAGACCGAAAATGTTCTGGAAGAAGTGTTAGTTTCCGACCCCAAACCATACCTGCCCGGCAACAAGGATTTTTCCGACAAAATCCAGATTGTTTACCACGCATACCGCGTATTGTAATCCGCTCTCCTGAGCAGGACGTATACATTCGTCTTCAGCCCTGGCGCCGGCGGTTAAGCGGTCGGCCCCAGGGGGCACCCACGTCACAGGGCGCGGCCGGACAAACAACTTTCGACAATTTGGTTTACCAGGAGATTTTCCAATGAACACCACCCATAAAAAAGGACATGAACTGCCCTATGCCGGGGGAGCGCTAAAATTACGCATCCCTTTTGTGCATTACAGGCTGGAGTACCAGGATTTTATCCAGGGGGCCATATTGAGCTGCATACCTTTGGGCATTACCGCCGCCATGGTCAAAGTGCTGGGCATCCCCCTGGAAATCGCGGTGCTGATGGTCGTAATCAATAATTTTTTCTATTTATTACACACCTCTTTTGGCGATCCGTCCGTCAGCGGCTGGATTACTGCGGGCATACCTTTATACATCTCTTTTTTAACAGGCTTTGACCCCGGCCCGGAACGCATCCAGGCACTGATCGCCCTGCAGGTGCTTGTGGGACTCATCTTTCTGGTCTTTGGCGTCACCGGCATCACCCGCTGGATTATCAAACACTTTCCCATCTCCATGCGGTCCGGGATTCTTCTGGGCGCGGGCTTTGCCTCACTGATGCGTGTATTTGACCCGGCCCAGCCGTTTATCGGCAAAATGCCGGTGGCCTTCAGCGTGGCCGCCCTGGCCAGCTTTTTCATTCTGTTTTCCTCCCGGGCACTGAAATTCAGGGCAAGGTCAAATCTGTTCACCTGGGTGGCGGGTTTCGGCATTGCCCCCGGATTTATTATCGGCTATTGCGTTGGGGTACTCACCGGTGAAATCCCACCACCTGCGGGCGTATTTGACAGAATTATCATTGACGCCCCCTTTGGCGAAATGCTCGCGTCTTTTTCCGTAATGAGTGTGGGCATGCCGTCTGGCGGCCAGTGGATCGCTGCGCTCTCTCTGGCCATCGTGGCCTATGTGCTGGCATTCGGTGACATCCTGGTGCTGGAGACCATGATCGAAGATTGCAACGAAACCCGCAGGGATGAAAAAATCGTGTTTGAAGTGCCGCGAAATCACATCATCACCGCCATCAGAAACGGCGTCCAAGGCCTTTTCCTGCCCTTTCTTCCCTTGTGCGGCCCCCAGTGGACCGGCGGACAGGCCCTGGTGGTGAACAGGTACAAACACGCAACACCCGACCAGGAACCTTCTTATTGGGGCGGGGCCACATCCATTTTCTGGGGCATGAGCCTGGCCATGGTATTTCATCCATTGGTTCAAATCATCCTGCCTGGCAAGCTGATCGGATTCGGCCTGACGCTCTTGATCCAGGGCTATCTGTGCATTTATCTGGCACTGACCCTTTGCACCACCAATGTCCAGCGCGGCATTGCCGGCATTATGGCCGCAGCCCTTGTGTCTGCCAACTACACCAAACTCTGGGGCAGTGCATTCTGGTCCGGACCGACCATGGCCCTGATCGTCGGCGCGGTGCTGTTTTTTATTCTTGAGTATGAAAAAGAAGAAAAAAAGGGTGTCTCCAGGGCCGCCCTGTCGGACCGCTAAACTTAACTGCGGAAAGCACTGAAGCACACGGAAAAAGGCCATTACGCATTTATTTTCCGTGCATTCCGTGTTTTCCGTGGTTAAAAATTTTCTGGAATGTACAAAAATGCGGTGACCCCTATATCTCAGGTTCTTGAGCATCTCTTCAACTTTTGTTATACCTTACTTAGCAAAAAGCAAAATCCCATCGTACAACGGCTTGAAATAATAAATTGAGCCAAATCATTGAATTTTAATACAAGACCGAAAATGGGTAACAGCACAACCTACCCCATCCGGTTGCCTATTTGCTTCGAGGATATAAACAATGAAAGAGACCAGTAAATCCATTTCACGACGATTAAGGGACCCCAATTTTATTTCCAGATATTTTCGCGGAACAGGTATTGATGTTGGCGCCGGCAAAGATCCTGTCAGTTTATATCACGAACTTTTCCCCTTGATGGGGGCGGTGCGCATCTGGGACGTCCAGGACGGGGATGCACAGTTCATGAAAGGCGTGGAAGACAATACCTATGATTTTCTTCACTCCAGTCACTGCATTGAGCATCTGCACAATCCTGTAATAGGACTTGAAAACTGGATTCGAATCGTTAAACCCGGCGGCTTTATCATTGTGACTGTCCCGGATGAAGACCTCTATGAACAAGGCATTTTCCCCAGCAATAAAAATTCGGATCATAAATGGACATTCACCATCTATAAAAAGTCATCCTGGTCTGAAAAATCCATCAACGTTCTTGAGCTTCTCACAGTCTATGATGATACGATTGAGATTAACAAAGTAGAGCTGCTCAACCAGACCTATCGGTATGCGTTGCCTCAGTTCGACCAGACCCTGACACCTGTGGGCGAATGCGCCATTGAGATTATTTTAAGAAAGAGAACGGCGGCTGAACTTGAAGCCGGCGGCCGGTTAAACCCCAAAGGCCAGCTGAGCAAATTGGATTTTGAAATGCTCACTGGATATCGGTTAAAGTAATATTTTAAAGAATAAATAACGGCCATGGGCCGACCTGGTCCATCAACGATCAGGCTCAACTCACAACAAAACATGAAAGTAACTCAGCAACTTGTTGGTACTCTCATATAAACCTCCGGTGGAACATAAATCCGCTTCGTATCCTATGGCTGGAGGCCAAAGGCTTGAGCAAAAGACAACAGCAAATTTTCATCTCCGTTGAAATCGGCTGCAAACACGGTTAAATCCTTCCCATCAACATCCTGGTCCCCGTCCGCATCCGGTATAACAGGATCCGTTACAACACAACCGTAGTCGCTATTATCCCGACAGTCCAGAATTACTCCGGAAAGGTCGTTGGAATCATGTGCGGCCCAAAAGTTATACGTTGCATCAATTGTATTGACTGTATAATTGGCCACATCATAGGTGCCGTTGCCCTTGATGATATTGTATTGATCGGATGAACCTGAAATTACGGCATTTGATGCGCCGTTTCCTCCCATAAGAATACCGTACCCCACACCATAACTTGAACCGGTTGAACCGTTAGCGGCAACTCCGCCTGTGTTGTCAATAACCGTGTTATTGAAAATATCGGCGTAGCTGCCATTCTTAACATAAATACCGCACCCATTTCCCGGATAGACCCAGGCCCCGAACCCTGTCCACCAATCAACTGAATCGCCTCCATTATTGCCGGAAACCAGGCATGCCTGAATCGTAATGTCGATGCTGTTATCCAGCCAGATTCCGAAACCAAACCCACCGCACCCGTCCGAACGCAATGTATTTGAATTTCTCCCAGTGTTGTCGGTGAAAGCAGAAGACGCTATTACAATTTGTTCCGAATCAAGGATATATACGCCAACCCCGTTCCCGCCGCCGTAACTGGATAGCCCGCCGGTATTGCCGCTTACGGTACAACCGGAAATCTGCGTCTGAGATGAATCATTGATATATATACCGTATCCCGTTTTGGGATCATAGGTTTTGGCGCCGCCAATGATGTTTATCACGCTTGTATTATTTACAAAGGACGATGGAGAATTAACTATTTTGATACCGTATGAATCATAATAACCCCCTGAAATATCGCTGATGACGCAATTGTCGATTCTACAGCCAGCGGCCGAGGAAATCAGTATACCATATCCGTATCCGGTTGAACTGCTCCTGCCTTGTTTGACGGCCAGGTTGCAGATGCTCACATTGTCGGCAGAGACTGAAATAGGGATCATGGTGTCGTTGCCGTTAATACATGTGGTGGTATTATTTTCGCCCATAAGCGTGATGGGTTTGGTAATGCTCACACGTTCCTGATACGTGCCCGCTTTGACATAAACGCTGCCGCCTTCAGGAGCCGCATCAATCCCATCCTGGATCGTGTCGGCAGCATCAGGAACGACAATGGTATCGCTGTCCAGCAGAATAATTGTGATAGAGCTTGATTCCCCCCAGTCACCATCCTGATTCTTTCCGTGGACAAATATTTGGTGACAACTCATAGGTTGCCATGTGCCGGGAATGGCGAAATTTGCTTCAACATCCTCCACAGAGGCATCAAAGGTGCCGTCCAAAGCTGTCAAGGAGGTTCCGGTGCCGTTGCTTCCTACGCTATCAACAAAGTATTCCCCGCCTGTAATGCCGGTAGATGAAAACAAAGTAGCCTGAATCGTTACACTGTCCGTGATGTAAACCGGATTTTTTGACAGCTTCAGATAATCAGCCGTAACCGCTGTTGTGCCGCTGAAATTAATTGCCACCGGGTCTGAATGAATGGATTCCTTCCCGGCATATTGTGCACTCACACTATAGGTGAAGTCACCGTATGATAATGTCAATAAACCATTGAATTGATTAACAACCCCATGAACGCCGGTCGGTGGCGCATATACGGGATCTGCATAGCTTGTCACCCTGCATAATAAAAACACACTGAAAACCATCGGCAACAGATATTTTCGCCTCATCTCAATTTTCATTTTTCGCCTTGCCTCCTGTCCAATTCTTTCGTTAATAACGGCCGTCGCCCGACCTGGTCTATCCACTGCCGGGCGTAACCCACCACAAAACATGAAAATAACTTTAGTCCTTTATGAATAGTTTCATAAAAACAAAGCGGGCTTGCCTCCCTGATAGTTTTTGAAAAAAGTTTGCATTTACATATCATATTAGATATTTAAAAAGAATCGTTCTTTTCAAAACTCTCTTTTACTCACAGCTCCCATTCAGAACGCTATTGATAAAATATTTTTAGCCATAGCAAATATTTACCCAGTGTTTCTGTTAAAAGACCATCTGAACACTAATGCACTGGAAATAGATGTGGAATCGGCCAAATCCATCCCGGGAATGGTCAGCAAAATGCTCGTGAAAAATTTTAATCCTTGATTTTCTCGAGGGGAATCATTTAAGCAATCTGTTTTTCGTCTTAAACGAATGGGGCGGCAACGCTTCAGGCATTGATTTAAAGCCTGTTGCAAGCCGCCTCTTCTTTTAATGTAAAAAAAAATTATTTTTTTCTATAAAAATTAATATTTTATAAGAAAAATTAGTGTTGACCTAATCATATAAAAATAGTAGGAAACTGTCCGATTAAATCACTTGGAAACATAGCAGGCGCTATTTTAAACCATCAATCAGAGGATTGGATTATGTTAAAACGTAAATCATTGCAGCTGTTTATATCAGCGATGATTGCCTTTTCCATTCAGGCTCCCTTTGTCGGATACGCAATGGTTAACGCAGATAAAGAGACCGAGCCGGATGTCATCACCATTGGGCTCGGGCCGGAGTTGAGCAAACAAGAAATGGCCGATGTCACTTTTCGCCATGATTTGCATACCGCTGCAATTGAGAACAATTGCAAGGTTTGCCACACGGAGAAGGACGGCCGTCTATCATTTGTCTTCGGGCAATCAGACCAGGCCCCCTCCATGGAGATGTACCATATGGCGTGTATCTCCTGCCATGAGGAGAAAAAGAGCGAAAACAAGGCCACAGGACCTGTGACCGATCAATGCGGCGCCTGCCATGTGCGCAAACCGGATGCGGCCCCGGGGCAGAAAAAAATCGCATTTGATAAATCCCTTCACTACATCCATGCCAATTCGGACAAAATCAAAGCCGTTGATGCAGAAGCCGAGCAGAACTGCAGCGCCTGTCATCATGTGTTTGATCCGGATAAAAAGACCCTTGTCTACAAAAAAGGGGAGGAAGGGTCTTGTGCTTACTGCCATAAGAAGACCCCCTCCGAACTTGCCGGTAAACAAGTCAAGGCCATTCGTGAGGCGTCCCATGAGTCATGCGTAGCCTGCCATGAGCAGAAGATCGCCCAGAAACAGGCGGCAGGCCCTGTAAACTGCGCCGGATGCCACGGGGAAAAAGAGCAGGCCCAAATGGAAAAGCTTGATACCGTTCCCCGGCTCAAGCGCGGCCAGCCGGATGTCGCACTTCTCACCCCCTGGGAGCCAGGCAAAAGGAGCAAGGAAACAATGATGCCAGCAGTTGCCTTTGACCATAAGGCCCATGAAGCACTGGATATCAGCTGCAAGTCCTGCCACCATGAATCCCTTGAAAAGTGCAGTGTCTGCCATACCCCGGACGGCGAAAATGAAAAAGGCGGGTTTGTCAGCCTGGCCCAGGCCATGCACACGACCACAAGTAAGCAGTCCTGCGTGGGATGCCACCAGGATATCACTACGGTATCTGCCGATTGTGCCGGATGCCATGCCCAGATGCCGGTCTCGGTCCAAAAGGATCCCGAATCCTGCAAAGCGTGCCATAGTGTGGAAACGAGCAAATTAGCAGCAGCATCCGATCCGCAACAGCTGGCCAAAGATGAAGTGGCCGAACGCAAAGCGGCCTATACCAAGGTGCCGGCGGACAAGATTCCTGAAACCGTTGTGATTGACGACCTGGCCAATGAATACAAGGCCAGTGAATTCCCCCACGGTAAAGTGGTCCGCGCCATCATGGAAAGAGCAGACAAGAGCCCGCTGGCCAGAACATTTCATCGGGATCAGGCCGGACTGTGCATGGGGTGCCATCACAACAGCCCCAAATCCCTTGAACCGCCCAAGTGTGCCTCCTGCCACAGCAAAAACGGTCCTGCTCCGGACGGCAGACCGGGGTTGAAGGGCGCATTCCACGGCCAGTGCATCACCTGTCACCAGGAGATGAAGGTGACCTCGGTTCAGGCCACAGACTGCGTCAAATGTCATCAATTAAAAAATTAGGATATCTCAAGGAAAAGGGTTAATTATGGCTATATCTCGTAGACAGTTTTTGGGCACCATAGGGGCGGCAGTCGGGGCATCTGCTTCGGCCACCCTTTCCAAAGCCCATGCTGCAAACAAGACCTTTAAGGGACATCCGGAGACCCACGGCGTACTCCATGACACCACCCGGTGCATCGGATGCCGGAAGTGTGAACAGGCTTGTAACAAGGTCAATGATCTGCCGGCACCGGACGTCGCGTTTGACGACCTGTCCGTTCTGGAACAAAAGAGAAGAACCGACGCCTATGTCTATACGGTGGTCAACCGGTTTGAGAATGAAAAGATCCAGAGCGCGTCCCCGGTATTTGCAAAAAAACAGTGTAACCACTGCATGGAACCTGCATGCGCATCTGCATGCTTTGTCAAAGCATTTAAAAAGACACCCAAGGGAGCAGTGGTCTATGACGCCTCCCTTTGTGTGGGCTGCCGCTATTGCATGGTGGCCTGCCCCTTTGAGGTGCCGGCGTACGAATATGATAAGGTGCTGACCCCGAAGGTGACCAAGTGTACGATGTGTTCGCCCAGGATCGAAAAGGGCCTGCTGCCCGGATGTGTGGAAAGCTGTCCCAGGGAAGCCCTGGTCTACGGCAAACGGGACGAGCTGATCAAGATCGCCCGCCAGCGCATCGCGGCCCATCCGGACAATTATATCGACCACATCTACGGTGAACACGAAATGGGCGGCACCTCCTGGCTCTATATCTCAGGCGCGTCGTTCAGCGACATCGGCATGAGAGAGGATCTGGGCACCAAATCGGCTCCGGAACTGACCTCCGGCCCCCTTTCCACCGTTCCCATGGTGGTGGGGTTGTGGCCGGTGCTGCTCACCGGGGTTTACGCCATTTCAAAGCGCAAGGAAAAGATCGCGGGCCAGGAAAAGGCCGCTGCCCTCAAAGAGGCCAAACAGGCTGCGGCCACAGATTTAGCTGCCCAGCTTGAAGCCCAGAGGGAAAAGATGACCCAGGAAAAAACTGCGGCCATCAACTTTGAAGTGAAAAAAGCCCTGGATGAGGCCGCCAAGGAAAAAGAGGCCCTGGCTCAGGAGCTGGACGCCCTGAAATCTTCGGGCACATCCGTTCAAGCCCCGGAAGCCGACGCGGACGCCCCGGAGGATGTTCCGGCACCTGACAACGGTGAAGAGAAGGAATAGGCAGAAAATGAAAGAAATTATTGCCAGAATAACAGACAAGGTATTTGAAAAGCAGGAGCCGGATCAGGGGTGGTTTACCCCCTTTAACATCGTTACCGGCATCATCCTGATCATTGGCGCAATCCTCACCGTTTTGCGGTTCACCATGGGATTTGAAACCGTCACCAACCTGGATAACAACAACCCCTGGGGCATCTGGATCGGTTTTGACCTGCTCTGCGGGGTGGCCCTGGCCGCAGGCGGCTATGTAACTTCGGCCACCTGCTATATTTTCGGGCTCAAACGGTTTCATTCCGCGGTACGTCCGGCCATTTTAACGGCATTCTTGGGGTATGCCCTGGTGGTGTTTGCCCTGCATTACGACGTGGGCCGTCCCTGGCGTCTGACCTACCCGGTGTTTTACTCCCAGGGCACCTCATCCCTGCTCTTTGAAGTGGGCTTATGCGTGTTTTTGTATCTCAGCGTCCTGTTTACCGAATACAGCCCCGCAGCACTGGAATGGCTGGGGTTCAAGCGGGCCCGGAACATCGTGGTTCGCCTGACCATCGCGCTGACCATTTTGGGCGTGGTCCTGTCCACCCTGCACCAGAGTTCTCTGGGGGCACTGTTCATGATCGCCCCGTCCAAGCTGCATCCGCTGTGGTACTCGACCTATCTGCCGGTTTACTTTTTTATCTCGTCCATGTTCGCCGGTATGTCCATGGTGATCTTTGAGGGCAGCCTTGCCCATAAATATCTGCACCACAAGATGGACCAGACCCACCTGGACGAAAGTAACGGGGTGGTCCTGGGATTTTCCAAGGCAGCCTCCTTTGTCATGATGGGATACATCGGCATCAAGGTTGTGGGGCTTGCCATCGACAACAACTGGCATTACCTGACCACCGGCTGGGGACTTTGGTTCCTGGTTGAGCTCATCGGATTTGTGCTCTGCCCGGCCCTGCTCTATGCCGCAGCCTACAGGGAAAAGAATCTGAAATTTGCCAAAGCCGCTGCCATCTGGACGGTTCTGGGCATTGTTCTGAACCGGTTCAACGTCTCCATGATTGCGTTCAATTATCATCTGCCGGCGGACCAGCGCTATTTTCCCAGCCTGATGGAAATCGGCACGTCGGTATTCATCGTTACGTTAGGCGTTGTCATCTACCGGTTTATCTGCACCCGGATGCCCATTCTCCATGAACACCCGGATTACAAGGCCCATTAATTAGATTTAGGTACTCCCAAGGAGAGATATTGTGGAATTTTATAGTTTACAAGATTTTTATGTTCACTGCAAAGGAATCACCTACCTGGTCATGGGCGCGATCCTGGTGTTTGCGCCCCTGTACTGGGGGTTCCTCACAGACAAAGAAGACGATTAGACGAAAGGAATGACCCATGCATGATTTTTTAACCGGTCCTTTATTCTGGATCGCTCTAACCGTCTGCGCCGGCGGCTCGCTCATCCGCTTTGTGCTCTATTTCAAGGGCCTAAGCTGGCAGCTCGACCGTGTGGCCTATACAACCTATCCCAAAGCCGGGCTTAAAGGGGCGATCCGGTCCATTTACAAATGGCTCATCCCCTTTGGCACACGCGGCTGGCAGACCCAGCCCCTGATTACCCTGGGGTTTTTCGGCTTTCATCTCGGTGCGGTGTTGATCCCCCTGTTTCTCACCGGCCATGCCCTGTTCATGGAATCCAAAGTGGGATTTCACCTGTTTACCCTGAACGCCGCCCTGGGAGATTTTTTGTCCTGGACCGCGGTGGTGGCCGGCATCTTTCTTTTGATCCGGCGCATGGTCCTGCCCGAGGTTAGAATTCTGACCACCTGGAACGACATCTTTATCCTGCTGATTTCCATGGCTCCCTTTGTTACAGGCCTTCTGGCCCGGTACCAGGTGGGGGATTACGGATTCTGGCTCAATATGCACATCCTGTGCGGGGAGATTGTGCTTTTGGCCATCCCCTTTACCAAGCTTTCCCATGTCTTCCTCTTTTTTGCATCACGGGCACAGCTGGGTATGGATTTCGGTATTAAGCGCGGTGGAATGAAAGGAACAAAAATGGCCTGGTAGTCCCACATATCAAGGACAATCCGGAACCATTAAAGGAGAACATAAGCATGCCAGAAGGAATATATTGCAACAAACAGCCCGTCAACACCCCGGAAGAGGTAAACAAACTTCTGTCCGACACCTCGGGCAACAAATACTACCAGGAGATGGAAGCCCTGGATGTGGACTCGGACCTGCTCTGGGAAACCATCCAGAAGACCTGTAAATCCAGGACACGTACCTGGCTGGAAATCTGTGCCCACTGCGGGATGTGCGCCGATTCCTGCTTCCTCTACGAAGTCAACGGCAGGGTACCTGAACAGGTACCGGCCTATAAAATCCAGTCCACCCTGGGAGAAATCATTAAGCGCAAGGGAAAGGTAAATAACGCCTTTATGCGCCGGGCCATGAAAATCGCCTGGTCCCAGTGCACCTGCTGCAACCGCTGCGGCATGTACTGCCCCCACGGCATTGACACCGGTGTCATGTTCAGCTATCTTCGCGGCTTATTGTACCAGCAGGGGTTTGTACCCTGGGAGCTGAAGATCGGGGCCGGAATGCACAGGGCATACCGGGCCCAGATGGATGTGAGCAACGAAGATTTTGTTGACACCTTTGAATGGATGGTGGAGGAGTACGAGGGTGACTATCCCGGACTGACCGTGCCCGTGGATGTGGAAAATGCCGACATCATGTACACGGTGAACGCCCGTGAGGTCAAGCATTACCCCGAAGATCTGGCCGAGGCCGCCATTTTATTCCACATAGCAGGTGAAAACTGGACCGTGCCCTCCAAGGGATGGGAGCAGACCAGTCTGGCCATGTTTGCCGGGGACTGGGCCGCTTGCAAGATGCAGGTGGACACGATATACGAGGCCATGGAACGGCTGAAGCCCAAACGGATGGTGGGGACCGAATGCGGTCATGCCCACAGGGCCTCGGTCATTGAAGGTCCCTATTGGGCGGGCAGAAAAGACGGGCAACCCCCGGCACCGTCCATCCACTATGTGGAGTGGCTGGCCGAAGCCCTGAATACCGGCAAACTCAAAATTGATCCGGAAAAGCGGATCAAGGAACCGGTAACGTTGCAGGATTCATGCAACTATGTCCGGAACCACGGCCTGAAAAAGGCCACACGGGACATTATATCCCATATTGTGGCGCCCGGTTATTTTATTGAAATGGCGCCCAATAAAGAGCATAACTACTGCTGCGGCGGCGGCGGCGGGTTTAACGGTATCGGCAAATTCCGCAAGGAGCGTAACGTGGCGCTGATCAAAAAACGGGATCAGATCCTTGCAACCGGGGCCAAGCTGGTCATTGCCCCCTGCCACAACTGCTGGGATGCCATCCGTGACCTTGAAGAAGAGTATGAAATCGGTATACGCTGGTCCTTTTTAAAACCGCTGTTGATCAAGATGCTGATCATCCCGGACCATTTAAAACCCGAGGAGTAGTCCAAAGAGCCATGGGCTTACCTGACATATTAACTGCCGGGTAAGCCCACAACAAAACATGAAAGTAATTCAACAACCGATTGAAACTTTCATAAGAAAGAGAGGGTCCCATGTTTAAAAAAATTTTGCTCGCGACCTCTGCCACCCCGGCCAGTGACCATGCTGCCCGGGTGGCCTTCAACCTGGCCGGCAACTACAATGCCGAACTCAACCTTTTCCATGTGCTGGGAGTGCCTTCCCGGGGCTTCAGCCATGTGGTGGTGGATGTCAAAACCCGTGAAAAGGTGGATGTGGATGAGGAGTATCTTTTCGGGGTCACCGAAGAGATCAAGGCCTATTATGCCAAATATCTGGAAAACGTACCCGATTACAGCATTGATGTGGCCGTGGGACTACCCGCCCGTGAAATTTTAAGACAGGCCAAGGAGATTGAACCCGATCTCATCCTCCTTGGAGGCTGCACCGGGGATGAAGACCAGAGTGTGTATAAAAAATGCGCTGCCGGCTCCACCCTGCATAAGGTGGCCAAGGCTGCGGCCTGTCCTGTTATGTCCGTCACCCGGCCGGCGGCCTCTTTTTCGGGCGGCATGTCAAATATCCTGTTTGGAACCGATTTTTCAAAAACATCGGACAAGGCCTTTGAATATGCCCTGACCCTGGCAAAAAACTTGGGATGTGGGCTCCACGTCTTTCATGCCCTGGATATTTCCGGGATTCAATCCGGAAAACTTCTGGATCAGGATGAAATCGAGCAAAAGATCAGGGAATCCATGCGCCTGATCCAGGCGCGTTACGAATCCCAACTCAAGGAACTTAAAAGCTACTCCATGGACGTATGGGAGGGTATTCCCTTTATTGAAATTGTCAAATACGCCAGGGATAAGCACGCCGATCTCATTGTTATGGCCCACCATTCCAGGCGGTTGCCCGCCGAAGACAGCCACCTGGGCAGCAATGTGGAGCAGGTGATTGTCAGGGCCGGATGTCCGGTGCTCAGTGTCAACAAGTAACCCCCAATGCCAAAGAGGTTGATATGAAAAAGAAAATTCTGGTGATTGACGATGATGTAAACGTCAGAGACTATCTGGCTGCCCTGTTCACAGATAACGGATATGAGGTCTGCGTGGCCGGGGATACCCAAGAGGGGCTGGAGCAGGCCAGGGCCGAACATCCCGACCTGATCACGTTGGACATTGAAATGCCCGAGGAGTGGGGGCCCAGGTTCTACCGCCACCTAACCCAGGATAAAGATTTGAAAGAGATCCCCGTGATCGTGATCTCCGGTCTCACCGGGCATAAATACGCCGTGGTCAAGGCGGTGGCCCAGATTCCAAAGCCCTTTGACCGGGAAGAGCTGCTCAGCACCGTAAAGGAAGCGTTAATGGCCTAATGCAGGAGAGAAAATGACGAAACAGGTCTTACTCATTGACAGGGATAAGGAACATGCCCAGGCACTCCAGATGTATATCGGCAGGCAGGGATATGAGGTCCTGATCGCCGGATGCAATGAAGAGACTGTTCTTTCTCTGGATAACCAGGGCTGGGGCATCATAATTGTCCATCCCGGCACCAGCCCTGAAACAGCAACCCATATTCTTGGGTTCAAAACGACCCACCCCCTAGTACAAATTATTGTCATGGGCCCCAAAGAGGATCTGGAAGGGGCCATGGATATTTTTAAAATTGCCGCCATCCAGTATCTTGAGATTCCTGTCTGCGCCACGGCCCTGGACCTGGCCCTTTCCCGGGCGGAATACCAGACATCCCTGCTGACCCGGATAAACCGGTATACCGCCCGGCTGGAAGACCTTCACCTTGCCCGTAACGCCTTTAATCAATTGTTTGAAGAGGTACCCTGTTATATTTCAGTTCAGGACAAAAACCTGAGAATCACCGCTGCCAACCGGCGGTTCAAAAGAGATTTCGGCAGTTTCGTGGGCGGATTCTGCCATGAGCTGTATAAACAGCGGGACTCCCAGGGCCATCAGTGTCCGGTGGAAGCGACCTTTAAGGACGGCAAGTCCCGTACCACCGAAGAGATCGTCACCGCACAAGACGGCAAGCAGTACAATGTACTGACCCAGACCGCCCCCATCAGAAACAGCGAAGGGGAGATTGCCGAGGTCATGGAGATGTCCACCAACATCACCCAGATCCGCCAGCTCCAGGACCACCTGGTCTCTTTGGGATTGATGCTCGGCTCCGTGTCCCACGGGGTCAAGGGCATGCTCACCGCCCTTGACGGCGGTATTTACCATCTTGAAGCGGGACTTGCCCAGGACGACCACAAACGAATGGTCATGGCCGCGGGCCAGGTCAAGGAGATGTCCGACAAGATAAAAAAAATGGTTCTGGCGATCCTGTACTATGCCAAGTCACGGGAGTTGCAGTATGAGACAAAAGAAGCCGAAGAACTTGCCCGCAACGTGGTCAATACGGTATCGCCTTTGTGCCTAAGGCACGGGGTGACGTTTTCGGTCGCCATTGCCCCTGGATTAGGACCAGTTGAAGTGGACGCCCAATGGATGGAAGCCTCCCTGGTCAACTTCCTGGAAAATGCCGTGGATGCCTGCCTGTTTGACCGGTCAAAGCAGGACCACAGGGTCGGGTTTACCGTGGAAAGAATGGCGGAAAAGGGAATCTGTTTTACCGTCAGTGACAATGGCATCGGCATGGATGCAGAGACTAAAAATAAAATGTTCACCCTCTTTTTCAGCTCAAAGGGCTCCCAGGGCACCGGCCTGGGACTTTTCATCGCCCACCGGGTTATCAAATACCACGGGGGCCAGGTGGAGGTGGAATCCCAGCCGGGCGAGGGCAGTCGATTCACCATTCTTATCCCCTTTAAAAAAACAAAGAACAGCAGTATACTCACCGACCGCAAAAAAGGAGACGATTAAACCCGGCAGGTTAAGACACCGCCGGTTTGTGACGACAAAGCGATCCGAACCAAGGCCCAGCAGTTCAGCAAAATGTAAATTAGACAGACCTTCTAAAGACGGAGCACTAATTGCCCATGCGACTGACCACCAAAAGCAGATACGGAACCCGACTGATCCTGGATATTGCCCTTTACGGCACTGAAAAGCCCGTGCCCCTCAGCGATGTCTCCAAACGCCAGAACATCTCCTTAAAATACCTGGAGCAGTTGAGCCGTAAACTCCGGGACGCCGGCATCATCAACAGCCAACGGGGGCCTTTTGGCGGTCATATGCTGGCCAAACCCCCGGCAGAGATCACCATCGGGGATATTGTCCGGGTCCTCGAAGATTCCACCGCCATCACCGACTGTGCCGAACAGGAACAAAAGAACTGCGGCGTCTGCACCAAGGCCGGAGAATGCCTCTCCAGATGGGTGTGGGTGGAAGCCTCGAAGGCCATGTTCAACTTCCTGGATAACACCAACATCCAGGGGCTTTTGAGTCTTGACAACAAACAGATAAAATAAGCGCGTTTTTTAGGATTCAGAAAGTTACCTTTTAACGGGGTCAATTCTGCTCCTGACGCATCTATCCAAAATGAGCCAAGACCAAATTTAACCCTGTTACCCTGTTAGAAACACATCTAAAACCAGGTCATGGACAATCGGTTCGGCCAAAGTGGGCAGCGAACTGTTCGATTGTGACACCCTTGGGAAGAAGCTCATCAATTCCCCGGAGGGAGATGACCGGGCATCTATTTTTTAGATATAGAGACCGGATCTTCAATCAGAATGGCTCAGGCTCAAATAACGGCCATGAAGCGATCTGATTTAAATAGAACGTCTATTACGTTGCCATGCGGCGACCAGGATACCCGAGGCCAAGAGCATCAGACTTCCGGGAAGGGGGACGGAAGATGCCCCGGAAACGGCAATCAGTTGTCCCGTTCCGGTGGCAAAGTCGTAGGAAATGCCGCCAAGGTAATCGTTTCCACCCAGGTCTGCCAGGTAATAGACATTCATATCACCGCAGAGATTTATAATCTGCCCCAGCCCGTTAAATTTAATCCCGGTAATGATTTCGGCGTAAAAAGCCGTGCTTTCATTTTCTTGGTTACCGTCTAAAAGAACAAGCATCTCCACGTCATCATCAAGGGTTAAGTATCCCCAGGCAAAATTATCATTAAATCCATCAAGGGCCGACGCCGTCTCCACGCCTGCCGAAAAAAAGTTGTGGACGCCGTTTTCACCACCTGTGAACGTCAGCATGGCGTTGATGGTGTCCCACTCGGTGGTCCGGGTACTGTAATTGACAAAGTCACCTGCGATGAAAAAGCGCGCCAACGCCTCCGGGTCGGACCCGCCGGCGATAAGGGCTCCGTTTCCATCCACTGTGATATTGTCCATATAGGTGTCGCCTTGGTCGCTGTAAAACGTACGCTGTTCCAGATAATCGCCTTTAAAATGAACCTCAGCGCCGTTGTTGAAGATGGTACCCGCGTTGGTTGTGTTACCCAGGACGGTTGACCGGCCCTGGGTGAATTCCATTTCACCGGTGTTGGAGAGTGTGGATGCTGTGATGTCACCATTACCGGCTATCCGCCCGGTGTTGACAATGGCACTGCTGCTGTCCAACGTACCGGATACCAGGGACAGGGTCCCGTCTATCTGTATATCTCCGCCGGTATGGGTGTGGGTTCCCGAAAGGGTATAGCGGCTGATCTCTCCCACGGCCACGTTGCCTGTGGTGGAAATGGCCTGGGTCACCTTGAGGTTGGCCCCCGGCCCGTCCAAGGCATCCAGGGTGGTTTCGCCGCCGCTGCCGGAGGGTATCCGGGCGCCGTCAAATGTGCTGCTGCCGATGAAAAGATCTGAAAATTGATTGGTTGACCCTTTGAGCGTCGTGGTGCCGCCGGCAAAATATCCTTTCCAGCCGTCGGCAGTGGTGGATGTGATGCCGTCATTCATGGTCAGATTGAAGTCCTGGTCCACGCCGGAAAGGTCTGCCGTGCCATCCATATTTGCGGCATAACCAAAGGTCAAAAATGAATTGTGCTCGGTGGTGGTGCTGTTGATAATTCCGCCGTTGACAGATGCGCCGTTCAACAGGTGTAGCACGTTTTGGGTGTAGTACGCCTGTGGTTCCAAAATTTCGTCTTCTTCTGTTCCCGGCAGAATGATATCAACAAGGGGGAAATAGACAGGCACGTTGGAGTTCAACGCATATCCGGCCGGGCCGGTAGAGGACAGTAAACCTGTAATATAGACGGCATTCCCCCCGCCGTTAAGACGAATCCCATCGGCAGCCTCTCCTGAGGTTTCAAGGATTCCGGATACATTTATGATATTCTTGTTTCCCGCTAACAGGACATGGGCCTGGTTTCCGGATGTTCCGGCATATCCGGAGAGGGTAACGGATGCGTCGGCACCTGCGTCAATCGCCGTGGCTCCCTCACCCCATGTAGAGATGCTTCCGGAGATGGAAGCAAAATTATTACCGGCGTTGAGGCCACAGCCCTGTTTCCCGTAAGTTACAATACTGCCGGATAGATTAATCCTGTCTGCCGTATCAACTGCATAGCCATAGTTGCCATGGGTTTTGACGCTGCCTGATATATTGATCTCTTCGGTCTGGTCTGTAACAATCGCATAATTGCCGTCGGTTTCAATTGATCCTGAAACGTTAATGGATGTTACATTCAGGGCATTAATTCCGAAACTGTTTCCGGTTACATTTATATCACCTGAAATATTGACCTCATCTGCGTAAAAAGCCAGGATTCCTGCCCCGCCGAAGCCCTCATGATTTATAGTCCCCGATACATTTATTGTGCCTGTGCCGCGGCTGTAAATGCTTTGTGTATAATCCCCACAGGTAGATATATTGCCGGCCATGTCAATTGTTGTCGGCCCTTTGGTGTAAATGGCCGAGGCATCCTCTCCAAAAGTTTCAATGACACCGGTATCCGTAATTTCAATGGTGCTGCCCGAATCAACGAAAATGCCGTCGGCTTCTTTTCCTTCGGTGATGACGACACCGGACAGTGTAATGTCGTTGTTGCCCGAGCCTGCATGAATGCCGCCGGACCCTTCTCCTTGTGTATGGAGCCGGCCGTCTACTATTATTTGATTATCGCTGTTGATAATCACGGCCTCTGATTCACGGCCGTAGGTGTTAATCTCCCCTGAAATATCAATGATATTGCCGTCACCTACATACATCCCGTCGGCATAGTCCCCAACGGTTTTTATGGTCCCGTCAACGGTAATGGTGTTAGAATTATCAGCTTCGATTCCGGATACCCTGGTTTGTCCTAATGGATACATAATAAAGCCGCCGTCGTCCCCATAGGTATACCCCCGGTCATAGACCGGACCGGTGCCATTACCCTCAGTAATAATGTTTCCGGACATCTTGATGGTATTGCCGTTACCGACCCTAATGGCGTCTGAACCGGTTCCGGATGAACTGATGGATCCCGAGACATTGATGGTATTATCCGTGTAGGCGTATATGCCTGCGGAACGTTGGTCACCCAAGAAATCGTATGATTCGGAAGCGGTGATCTCCACACTGCCTGTCACGGTGATATAGTTGTGCCGGTAAACTGTAATCCCGGCACCATTCGTATCCAAAGCATTAATAGACCCGGATATATCAATGAGGTTGTTCCAGTTGGCATAAATACCTGTCCCACTTGTTGATGTCAGGCTCCCAGTCATTTGTATTTCGTTATTAGCATTGACATAAATACCGCTTATAAAATTGCCTGATGTGGACAGGGTGCCGTTCTGGGAAATATAATTGTTATTGTCCGCCTGGATGCCGTAGGCTGAGTCTGTGGAGAGCCGTGCGTCTGCGCTGATGGAAACTATGTTTGACGCCCCGTTGTCAAGCGGCCCATTGCCGGTTAGGCCGAATATATCATCATCTCTTTTGTCGCCGTTGATGCGGATGCCCGCTCCGGAAAAATAATCCCACGCCAGGGTGTTTTCAACAAAGCTTCCGGATTCAAGCGTGATGGTATTCCCACCCTCCCCTGTTCGGCTGGCATATATGGCAAAGGAATTTACTCCCGCTGCAGTGATGGAACCACCGGTCTGAACGGTCAGGGTTTCATTTTCCCCAAGTATAAAAGGATTCTCCGGATAGGTGATGCTGCCGTTGGTCCCTGTTGTTTCATCTGAAATGATGATGTCGGCATTAAGTTGGCCCGGGCAGACCAAAAAAACTGCAATGAGTAAACACCCTGAAACGATTAAGCGCAACCGGGCGGCTCGATGGCGGGCTGAAACAGGCAGAAACATTTCCGACTCCTTTACACACAGGCAAAACAAAAAATTTACATTGATCCTCGGGCTATCATCACCAGTATAAATACGCCCTGCCGCATCACCGGAAACGACAAGCGTAAAATGCAACCTATACTTTTTTTTCAGACAAGGTCAATCAGGAAATTTCAAATAAATTGTTGGGTTTCTCTTCGTTCAACCCAAGCTACAAAAATATCCCCAAATATGAAAAAAAAGACTCTTTGTTGTGAAAAAAAATCCACAGCCTTTTCGTCATATATTAAAGAAAAATCGCCAATCGGCTCAATGTTAAGGCATATTGCCAATTCAACAAATAAAATGGAAAAATAGTTATGATTTATTAATAAATCCGGTTATGACCAAGCCTTCAAAAAGATATAATCATAATTTTTTCTTTGCAACCCAAAGGCCCAGAACCCGGACATCAGAAACCAAACCGTGCCGGGAATCGGCACCGGGTTGGCATTGGTGGTGGGGAAAAAAGGTTGGATCTGTTATGTCATCGTTGGTGTAACTGATTTGGTAGTCAAAAATAGGCGTGTCAGTACTGTCGTATAGATTGCCCTGACAGGCGTCCCAGGCAAAAAATGGATAAGTAAAAAACAAAAAAGCATTACAACTTTTGCCAAAAGAAGGGGATATTAAGCAGACAGGGTCAACCGGTTATTAACGACCTGTTCCGATACATCACAAGATCGCCGGATCAGGTTCCAGAAATCTTTTTTGCACGGCATCAACACCAAGTTCTGTCAATGTGTGCACCACCTCTTGACCATGTGAGCCCATGGCAACCAGTTTGATGCCGATGCTATGAACCGTTCCGGCACTTGAGCGGATAAAAAACCGATTCTCCCGGCAGGTCAGTATACCCCGAAGAAAACTGTCGTCGATTTTCAGGTAATCGGGTTTAAGGTCTATGAGATATCCAAAGGGCCTTGCACCTGTTCCAAAATGGTCCACCCCGAACTTGACACCAAGATCCATGAGTCTTTGGATGGCAGGTTTCAACGTCGAAAGCCCCGCAAGCAGATCAAACTCCCGGCACTCAACGGCAAGATGGCGGGCATAGTTCGGGTTATCCCCGATCCTCTTGCAAAACCAATCCATAAAAGCGCTGTCTTCCAGGGAAATGGTTGACAGATTCACGGCAAAAATCGGGGAATCTTCCGGGCCGGCATCTATCTTTTTTAAAACCGAAATCACCATCTGACGGTCCAGTTCACAGACACATCCCATCTGTTCGGCCAGGAGAATAAACATTTGTGCCGGCAAAGGGGTTCCTTTATCATCGGGGATGCGTGCCCATACTTCATTATGAAAATGGGCATTTCCGACGGTTTCCACCACTTGGGCCACGCAAATGGGAATATCCTCTTTTTCAAGCTGGTTTTTCAGCAGGGTGCGCAGATGATCTGCATCTGCATTAGTGGATATATGGCCATGGGGGCTGTCAGCCCTGTACCAACCCGTTTTACCCCTTTTTACGGCTATTCGCAGCCCCATATCGGCCTGGGCCAGAAGGCGACCCGCACTGTCATGCCCATCATAAAGCGCAAGTCCGCAATGGACCGTGAACGGCTCAGCATGGCCGGTCTGCCGGTGAAGCAGCGCGATCTGATCCATGAGCCGATCGGCAAAGCGTTCAACCCCTTCCAAGTGCCATGAAGAGAAAATAATACCGAACTGCACACCGCTCAGACGGGCCACCAAAGAATCCCGGCCGGTATTTTCGCAAATGCGAAGAAGCGTTTCAGCGGCTGCTTTCAGGACCCGGTCTCCTTCCGTATGACCATGTACCTGGTTAAATTTACGAACATTGTCCATGTGAAGAAGCAACAACGCCCCGCCGGCAAACTGCTGGGGCGTACGGATAAGAAAATCCAGCCGGGCCTGGAATGCATTGCCATTGGCGATGCCGGTCACAAGATCCGTATGGGCATTCTCTTTCAGAGTCCGGGCAAGGGCAGCCTGTTCGGAAAAATTGCTTTTAAGTGCCGCAGACATCTGATTCATCGCATGAACCACCCGCCGCAGTTCCCGGCTCCCGGCAGCGATCTCGAGTGTGGGAAATTCACGCCGGCTTATTTGAAGCGCCATCCCTTCCACCGCCCGCAACGGCTGCAGAACAAAATGCAGTACGGCTGCCAGCATCACCGCCGCCATCCCCCCCACAAAAACCAACAAGATCAGAATACCTGTAAAATTTCGCCAGAGCTGGGCATAGACATAACCAGGGTGGCTTTTCACCTGAATCGTCCCGATCTCCTGCCACCCTGAAATGACAAGCGCCTTGCCCTGGGGCGGGTACAATCGTACCCTGTTGACAAACCAGGCGGGCACGGATTTGATAACAATGGACTGTTCCCTGCGGGCAATGGGGTTACCCGATTTATCTGAGAAGGTTATGGCCTGGTAATATCCGCGATCAAAAATCGGATCAATTAAAGAGATGGCAACGGCGGCATCACTGCCGTTCGGCGCCGTGGAGACAGCCATCCCCAGAAAAGAGGCGGTATCCTGGGCATGGGAGGCCAGCTGGGATTCAAGAAAGCGCCGGCTGTTCTCAACGCTGATCCATAAGGTACCGGCCAGCACCACGCCAAGGACCATCAGCAACAACAGGTTTAATATCCGTGATAAGGTCATGAGGCCCCTTTCCAGAACGGACGGGATGCATAATTTTTCATTCGCTCCAACATATTCTCCCATTTAGAAAAACGGCCGGATTCAACAGCGATCTGCCGTCCCTGATTCCGCTCCTGGGCCCGCCACATCCCGCTGGCATTAAAGGTGTACACCGCCACCAGATCCCGGCGCTGGGACGCGGGTTTGATTTCCGGAATCAGGTTGTCAAGAACCCATGGATCGGTGCCGGCGGTATCATAATAAATCAACACCAGGTGCGGGGTTACCTTAAGGGTCTTGCCCACACCATAGTGTCTGACATATGCCAGGCGCAGCCGGTCTTCGGAAAATCCCAGCATGCGAAGACTAAAGTATTTGGCGATGGCAAAATCGTCACAATCCCCGGCGTTGGCAGCCAGCAATTCAACCGGCGTGGCCCAGTAATCCCCGGTTCCCCAGACGGCGTTGTCTGATTTATTGGGAATCTGATTAAAAAATGCGTTTACCTGGATCAGCTTGGTGTTTTCCAGCCGGCCGTCTGCATCTTCCAGCATGGCGTGCCAAGCGATTACCCGGTTTAGGGTCGTTTCGCCATGCTGCTGCCGGACCTGGTCCAGAAACGTCTGGGTGAAAAACAACTCCCCCACCGCGAAAACAATCACTGATGAACAAAGGTAAATAAAGCAGATAAATAGAATGTTTATCCTGATCAAAACAGTCCAAATATTAAATCGTTGCATGTAAAAAACAGCCAATGATCGGAAAATTTGTAACCGCGCTACATAGCACCTATTAGGAAAGAAGCTTTCTGCTTGTCAACTTTTAAAAAAGAACTAATAAAATTCAAATCGTTTTGGAGATGATGCTGACCATTAGCCCCCGTCCCCATGTTAAATTATAATTGCGGCTTGACAATGGGGAAATACCCGGTCTATAGCTTGAAAAATATTCGCTGTCTTTAAATTAGAAAGAGGATTTTTCATGGCTCCTTTTGTGTCCCTGGCATTGATATTCGTTCTTCTTTTTTCCCCTTTCCGGGCAATGGCCGGGGAACTGCCGGCAGGTCCGTTTCTGCGCATTGCCCCTGGTATGCATACCGCCCCCATAAACCGCATGGTCATGGACCGGGACGGGCGGTTTCTGGTGACAGCCTCCGATGATAAAACCGCCAAAACCTGGGATAGTACCACGGGCCGGCTGATCAAAACCCTGCGCCCGTTCCAGGCCGAAGGCAACGAGGGCAAGCTCTTTTGTACGGCCATGTCCCCGGATGGGAAACAGGTGGCGTTAGGCGGATGGACAAAGGCTGGCCGGAGTTCGCACAATATCTACATCTTTGACCGGATCTCCGGTCGACTAGTCCACCGAATCCCAAGCCTGCCCAACATCATCAATCACCTGGCCTGGTCAAAAGACGGCTCTTTTCTGGCCGCAGCCCTGGGAAGATCCAACGGTGTCCGTGTTTATGAAACGGACAGCTTTACAGAAACAGCCAGTGATCCAGACTATGGAAAGGATTCCTATTGGGTTGATTTTAATGCAACGGGGCGGATGGTGACCACATGCGATGACGGATATATCCGGCTTTACGATAAAAATTTCACCTGTTTTGCCAAACAAAAGGTGTCTGGCGGAAAAAAGCCCTTTGGAACCAGGGCAAACGCATTAAAATTTTTGATTGAAGAGAGGTTTGCAGAGTTGAAACATTCCTGATATTTAAACTACTTTTTACAACCTCATTTCAAGGAACTCAGCCATGACCTCCTCAAATATTACGCTGATCTCGGAGTTCTCAAAGATAAATGACCCTCGATTGGATAGGCAGAAGTTGCATAAGTTGATAGATATATTTGCAATTACAGTCTGCGCTGTGATCTGCGGTGCCAGTACATGGAATGAAATTGCACAATATGGCCAGTCCAAACAAGATTGGTTAAAAACGTTTTTGGAATTGCCCAATGGAATCCCTTCACATGATACAATCAGACGGATCTTTATCATCATCGATCCAGAAGAGTTTCGGACGGCTTTCATTGATTGGGTAGACTCTATACGTCCGCTACTGCCGGAAACTGTCATCGCCGTAGATGGTAAAACATTAAGACGCTCGTATGACAAAACGAATGGCAAATCTGCAATTCATGTGGTGAGTGCCTGGGCATCAGATGCAAATATGGTACTGGGGCAGATAAAAACGGATGAAAAATCAAACGAAATCACAGCAATTCCGCAATTACTCGATCTGCTTGATATTTTAGGGAGTACTGTCACAATAGATGCAATGGGATGCCAGAAAAAAATTGCCGAAAAAATAATCGATAACGGTGCTGATTATGCTTTGGCTCTAAAGAAAAACCACGGAGATCTATACGACGACGTCGAACTATTCTTCCATAGTGTCAAAAAAGCTAAACCTAAAGAAATCCCGAGAAGTTATTTTGACAGCGCTGAAGGCGACCATGGTCGCGTTGAAATAAGGCGTCATTGGGTTATCTCCGATATTGACTGGATAGCGGACAAACCACTTTGGAAGGGACTTCAAGGTATTGGTATGGTTGAAAGAGAGCGTCACATAAAAGACCACATCTCATGTGAAACCAGTTATTATCTGCTCAGCCAAAAATTGGATGCAGAAGAGTTTGCCAAAAAAGTACGAGCACACTGGGGAATCGAAAATAAATTGCATTGGGTGCTTGATGTTTCGTTCAGGGAAGATGAGTGTAGAAAGCGAGCCGGCAATGCAGCTGAAAATTTTGCAATGGTACGCCATGTTGCCACGAATCTACTGAAGCAGGAAAACAGTATGAGCAAGAGCATGAATGTTAAACGCCTACAAGCAGGATGGGACAATTCTTACCTTATGAAAGTACTTAGAGTCAATACAATTTAAATGCGTTTGCCCTGCCTTTGGAACGGCATTCAACCCCAAAGGAGACCTGATTGCCGTGGGGTTTTACGATACCCCCTTGGTCAATCTTTATTCAGCCAGGGATCTTTCCTTTATATCCACCCCAGATACCAGCCGCTTTAACAATGGAGATTTGGCGACTGTTGCCTGGTCCTGGGATGGGGAGACACTCTATGCAGGTGGGCAATATGATAACAATGGCGGCAACCCTATCATTGCCTGGCCCCATGCCGGAAAGGGTAAGCCCTTTGAGCTGCAGGCAGGAAAAGATACACTCACGGCCGTGCTTCCCTTAAATGACGGCAGCCTCTGCTTTGCGTCTACGAACCCAACCCTGGGGCGGTTGGACAGCCAGGGCCGGATCAACTGGCGTACCCTGCCGCCCATCGTGGATTTCAGAAGCCGTCAAACAACGTTTGAGATATCTGCTACCGGCACCCGGGTTGCGGCCGGGTTTGATATTTTGGATGACCGCACCCAATACCACTATCACCGCGTCCAGCTTAATGTGTCCGGCATGGCCATGGCGATTGATCCAGAAACGGGCACGACCCTTGCCCAGGCCCAGATGGCCCTGAAGGATGCAGGATATGACCCCGGCACCATTGACGGCACTATGGGGGAGCAGACCCGGACCGCAATCCTTAGGTTCCAGCAGGACAATCACCTGGCAGTGGACGGCAAACCAGGACCGGGGCTTTACACGGCACTGGGCGTGGAGACGATGTCTCCTCCCCGCATCTCAGCCCCGGACCTGGCTGTAACCCAATGGGAAAATAGTTATTACCCCACACTGAACCAGGCCTCCATTAAATTGAAAGACTACGAGTTTTCAAGAAGTCTGGCCATCTCCAGTGACGGGCGCAGATTTATCCTGGGAACGGATTGGTATCTACGCTGTTATGACAGCCGGGGAGAATTGAAGTGGAAAAAACCTGCACCTTCTGTTGCGTGGGCTGTGAATATATCCCGGGACAACCAAACAGCCGTGGCCCTTTACCATGACGGCAGCCTGCGCTGGCACGACATGGAGACCGGGAATGAAAAACTTGCCTTTTTTCTTTCCCCGGACCTGACGGACTGGGTGCTCTGGACCCCCCAGGGCTTTTTTAACTTTGGGGGCAGCGGAGACCGGCTCATCGGATACCATATAAACCAGGGGACAGACAAGGAAGGCGAATTTGTGGGGGCGGACCAGCTGCGCCATGTTTTCCACCGGGCAGACCTGGTCTCCCGGGCATTGACCCCCGAAGGCCAAAAACAACTTGTGGCCGAGGCCGAACGGGTGGGGGATGTCAGAAAGGTCCTGTCCAGAGGGCTGCCGCCCCAAGTAGCTTTGGTGAATCTGCCCACGGGCCCCCTGGATTCCCGGGATTTTGTCCTTGAGATGGATATTACGGACAGGGGGGCGGCATCGGCCGGATCATGTACAAGATCAACGGTCGATATATTGAAGACAAGGGCGTCCCCAGGACGGCCCCCCGATGGATCGGCCAGGCCGTACGCAGAAAACGGCCCCTTACCCTGCCCACAGGAGAAGTAAGCCTGGAGATCCAGGTCTACAACAAGGATGACACCGTGGCCTCGGAGGTCCAGAAACTCCAGGTCCGGGTCAACGATCCCCGGAAACGCTTGCCGGCCTTGTACGGCCTGGCCGTGGGCATCAGCGAATACTATACCTCGGACATCAACCTGGAATACGCAAAAAAGGATGCTCTGGATTTTGCATCAGCCCTTAAAAAAAGCGGAGCCGGCCTGTTCACCAATGTGGATGTGACCACCCTGGTAGACGGACAGGCCACACGGGCCGGCATAGAAAAGGCATTCAAGACGTTGTCCGCCAAAGTCCAAACCGAGGACGTATTTGTCCTCTTTCTGGCCGGACATGGAGATATCAAGGATGGTAAATACTATTTTATCCCCCATGAGGTAAACATTATCAACATGGATGCCCTGTTCAGCCAAAGCCTTGGAGAAGAAAGTCTGCGCAGGTACATCAACAGCATTGAGGCACAGAAAAGCCTGGTGCTGCTGGACACCTGTCATTCAGGGGCATTCAACACCAGAAGCCTGGAACAAAAATCAGCCCTGGACCGGCTGGTGAATGCCACGGGCCGGAACCTCATTACCGCCACGGACGAGGAACAATATGCCTTGGAGGGGTACCACGGCCACGGACTGTTCACCCACGTGCTGCTCTCCGCACTCGGTGGGAATGCGGACCGGGCCTGCGGAAACGGTGACGGCTATGTAGGGGTACGGGAGATTGCCGACTACTTGCAAAAAGAGGTGCCCCGCATCAGCCAAGACACATATGAATACCGCATGGTTCCCATGTCCAGAATGGAGGGGCTGCCCTTTGACATCGGCTGTTCCGGGGATTCCAGGTAAGGAGGCCTGCCGTGTTCCGACTCTTTTCAATCTGGCGGTTGCGCAAGGCCCGGTACCGGATGGCTGCCGGGCTTGTGGCTACGGCGGATCATGTGCAGAACTGGTGGGCGCTTTACGCCCTGGCTGTTTCTATTTTGGCTGCCCTGATTGCCTGGAAGGTGTTCCATGTTTCCCTGCTTCAACCTATGGAGGAAAAGGCCCATCAACAGGCCCAATACCGTCTCATCCAAAAACAGAACCGGTTCAAGGATATTATCCTCCGGCAGCAGCTGGCCTTTGGCAAATCCCTGCTGGATATCGGGGCCTATGAAACGGCCCGGGAAGAATACGAGGAGGCGGTAAAGCTTTCCCCCGCCAGTATTGATGCCCAGCTGGGGCTTCACAAGGCGAAAATATTTTCCCGCAATTCCAAGGAATTCAACCCGGCGGTGATTGAGCGGCGCATCAACATGGTCCTCGATATCGCCAGGAACCGGCCTGGCGGAGATGATGCCCATGCCAGGGCAGCCCTGGGGGATCTTTTTCAACAGACTGATCCCGAAGAAGCAAAAAAACAATACAGGACCGCCATCAACCTGGATGACCAGGTGGCCACGGCCCATTTTGGCCTGGGGCTGATATTGCTGGAGGGCGGCGACTACGCAGCAGCTGTTCCGGAAATGGAGAAGGCGGTTGAGATTTCAGGGATGAACCCCCTTTACCTTAATAACCTGGGCTATGCTTACCGGTGCAGCAACCAGATGGAAGCCGCCCGGAGAACCTATGACAAGGCGCTGAACCTGGACCCGGATCATTTACTCTCCCACCTGGAGTTCGCCCAGGTACTGCTGCTGATGAAATTCCCCTCATACGACGCCTGCGATACGTTGACAGAGCTGATCTGGCTGATGGGGGACGACAGGCTGCTGAAACAGGAAAAAAATAAAACCGCCTGGAAATTCCCTGTTCAAGACAGATTTTTGGCCTTGATTGATGTCCAGGAGAAGAAACGGTTCTGCTTTTTTCATCTTTGCCTGGCAAAATTCCTGACCGGGGACAAGAAGGGGGCCCGGCAGGAACTGAAACGGGCATTGGAGATAAAGGTCTGTTTCCCCGAAGATATTGATTCAATGTTCAACCAATACCTGGACACATTGCAGGAAAAAATCAAGATCCAGGACTCCGGGGAAAAGGCCAGGTTCACGAATCGGCTTGGACAGTTCAAAGCCATGTTTCGATCCCGCTCCTGATAGCAAGAAAAGAGAGTCAAGTCTGCTCCTGACGCTTGCATCCAAAATGAACCGGGAGCAGACTCGGCCCTTTTCTCTTAAACAACAAGGTAACCACGGAAAGCACTGAAAGAACACGGAAAATGGCGTTACCTTACGTCCTGACTTTCAGTGCATTCCGTGTCTTCCGTGGTTAAAAACAGCGCTATTTTAACGTTTGAGCCTTTTCCATGGCCCGCTTGAATCCGGGCATGGAATTTTTAATGGACTGTTCAGGCACCGCATAGGAGATGCGGAAATGGCCGGGGCCGCCAAACCCGGAACCGGGCACGACCAGAATATTCTCTTCTTTCAGCAGACCCGCAAATTCCACATCATTTTCAATGGGGGTTTTGGGAAACAGATAGAACGCCCCCTCGGGTACGTTAAACTCATACCCTGCCGCAGCAAGCCCGTCACAAATCATATCCCTGCGTTTGCGGTAGATTTCAACGTCCACACACACGCCCTGCAGCTTTCCCACCACCTGCTGGAACAGGGCCGGCGCGTTCACGAACATCATGGTGTTAGCCACACCGGCAGCTGCGGCAATCAGTGCCGCATCTTCAGCCGCAGGATGAACCGCAAGATATCCCACACGTTCACCGGCCAAGGAGAGCTCTTTGGAATAGGAGGTCAGGACAACGGTATGGTCATATACGCCGAACATCCAGGGGACATCCACGTCATCATAGGCAATCTTGCGGTAGGGCTCGTCCGACATTAAATAAATGCGTCGTCCAAACTCCCGGCTTTTCTTTTCCAGAAGCAGCCCCAATTCGTCCAGCTCCTGTTTGGTGTAAACAACACCCGTGGGGTTGTTGGGAGAATTGATGAGCAGCACCCGGGTACTTTTATTAATGGCGGCCTCAATGGCCCCAAGATCCAGATGAAAATCAGGCTGGGTGGAGACGGTCTTCAGAACGCCCCCGGCAATAAAGGCATACTGATTATACCCCACAAAATAGGGCGCCGGCACCAGGATCTCTTCGCCGGGATTGACCAAGGCGCGTAAGGTCCCATTCAACGCACCGGCCGCCCCCACACTAATGACCACCAGGTCCGCAGTCATCTCAACACCGCACTGGGCGTTCAGGTAATCTGCAATGGCCTGGCGCACCCAAGGGTAGCCTGCATTGGGCATATATCCGTGATTGGTTGCGGCATCGTTGATCAAGTCCAAAACCGTTTCCTTGACCACCGGCGGCGGGGGCACATCGGGATTTCCCAAAGAAAAATCAAACACATTATCAGCCCCGAACTTCTCTCTCATCCGGATGCCTTCCTCAAACATCTTTCGAATCATGGATGCGGATTCTACAATCCCGACCATTTTGTCTGCAATTGGCATGGCAGCACCCCTTTATAATTAATTAATAGTTCAGCATTTACGCAAGCCACCATAACCCAAATTGATTTAAACCAAAATGTTTAATTTGTTCATGTTCGGCGCAAGCTGTCAATGAGCTGTTGTGTACACCATCAAAGACAGCGCCCCGGTCGGTACCGCTACGTTGATGGAAATCACCGGCACGGCCAGAAATCTGGAGGCAAAAACATACAAACCGGGTGAAATTTCTGTTCTCCCCGGATTCAACAATAGACTTACGGTTTTGTTACGTCGATATTTCTTCGATCGGCAATAATTGCTTACCATGGCGAACGGTCAGAATAGATATTTGTTTTTCTTCAATTCGATACACTATTCTGTAATTTCCATAGATTATTTCCCGATATTGATCTTTGTTGATTTCAGGAACAATTCTTCCTGATTTAGGTGACGACGATAAACTTTCAACTTTTGAGAATATTTTATCCACCCAATTTTCAGCGGCAGTTGGTTTATCTTTTGCGATGTAGTTTGCAATTTCGGAGACTCTGTCGATAGCCAATGGAGACCAGATTATTTTCATTTAACAATCCGCTGCATAATCATTTCTTTTGCGTCATGGTGCTTGACGCCTTCTCCGTTTTCTATCTGGCTGACCGACGTCTGTATATCGGTCAACAATTCGATCTTTTCTTGCATTGATTCATATTCATTGACACCTAAAAGAACTGCAACACCTTTTCCATGCTGGGTAATGACAACCGGCCTTTTGGTATCATGAACTTGTTTGATAAATGACGCTATCCCGGTTCGAACTTCCGAGAGCGGTTTAATATCCTGGTCTATCCTTAATCTATGCATTGCACATCTCCTTATTATTTTTTGTACATTTTAACGTACCATATTTAGATGTGCAATGTTCTTTTAAAATCATAACAGGTTGTATATAAATGCCCGTCACTTCGGCCGGCTTTAATCTCCGCATCCTCACGGGTAATAGCTGAACCGCCGTTAATCCCAGAACCTGTCCCCATCATGGTCAATATTGAGATCACCTGCATCAGGCGTAATGATTCAGGCTTTTCGCGTTAATCGCAGAGCCTGCCGTGCTGACAGAGATCGTCCTGGATCCACACAGCAAGCTCGCTTAGCGCAACGGATTCCATCAGATATGACTGCCGGAGGCTGAGCGTCAGATCCTGGATATGGTCCAGTAAAGTCTCCAAGGACCAACGACTCACTGAGTCCCGTGGGCCGGCATATCTGTCTGATACATACCCCCACATATGCTGGAGCGCGTTTTTTAATCCGCCCTGGGATGGCGGGGTTCTCAATGTTTCCACCAGAAGACGGGCCAGGTCGCTGAAATCATCCCGGGGGGCCATGCGGGCCACATCCCCACCGATTTTTTTGTACAGGGGGACGCTGCGGGCCATGACGGCGTATTTGTGCTGACGCCACATCTGCTGGGCGTTCTGGGGCAGAGGAATGCGCCCCGATTCCTTGCCCTGGTATTTTTCCCTGAGCAACCGGATCTGGACATAGGGTTCATCGATAAATGTATCGGGCCACACACCTTGATTTTTTTGGGTGCGCACCGGCGATGTGTCATCATATCCGCGCAGCTTCATCTCGGCGAGCAGCAGCTGGTGGCGTTTATTGAGCGCCCAGCCCAAACCCATCCAGCGCAGGGTCTCCGGGTCTCGGACGTCATCTTTTTTGCGGTTGACGATAATGGAGACCATGCCGTGCAGTTCCCGGTGTTCGCCTAAAAGACTATCCTGGTTAAAGTATCCCGGATGAAGATCCCAGATTCTCATGACACCTCCTTGTTTGGGCCTAGGATTTAACCAACGATTCCAACAGGGAAATTTCCTCGGCCCATATGTCATTGTCCGGTGTTTCCAGAATCATGGGGATATGGTCCAGCCGCTTGTCCGCCATGATTTGCCGAAACGCCTCAAGCCCCAGTTCCCCTTTGCCGATGCTTTCATGGCGATCCACCCTGGAGTTGATCGGCTTTTTGGCATCGTTTAAGTGCATGCCCTTTAATTTGTCAAAACCGATCATTGCATCAAACTGATCCCAGGTTTTTTCATACCCCTCCCAGGAGACAAAATCATACCCGGCCGCAAAGGCGTGGCAGGTGTCAATACACACCCCGACCCGGGACAGATCGTCCACCCGTTCAATAATGGCTTTTATCTGTTCAAAGGCAAAGCCCACATTGCTACCCTGGCCTGCAGTATTTTCAATGACAGCGATGACGTCCGGCACCGTTTGCAAAGCAAGATTAATGGAATCTGCAATGGTAGCCAGGCAGTCATCCATGCTGACTTTCTTTAGGGTGGAACCCGGATGGAAATTGAGCATGGCAATACCGAGTTGCCGGCAGCGCTGCATTTCATCAATGAATCCTTGTCGGGACTTCTCCAATGCGGCCTGTTCAGGATGGCCCAGATTGATCAGGTAGGAGTCGTGGGCAAGAATCTGGCCGGGGCCGAATCCCAATTCGCTGCAATTTGCTTTAAACGCATTGATATTTTTATCGGACAAGGGCTTGGCCTGCCACTGCCGCTGATTTTTTGTGAACAGAGCAAAACAGGATGCACCGATATTCCGGGCATTCACCGGCGCGTTTTCAACACCGCCGGCGGCACTGACATGGGCGCCTATATATTTCAATTTTCCCTCCTTCTTCGACGAATCATTCAAGGATTATGGCCCGGCGACATCTCAGGGTCCGCCACAAGGTTTTTAATCCATTTTTTTGAAAAAAAGCGGGGCAGACCGATCATCAGCTTAAACAATTCTTCCAGGGCAATCAAAGCCATGACTCCGTACACAGGCCAATGGAAGACAAACGCGCCGACAAATGCCATGGGTACGCCAATGCACCAGACCGCACTCAGGTCCATAAAAAAGCCGAATTTTGTATCTCCACCGCCCCGGAACACCGATACCACCGTTGTAAAATTGGTGGTCTTTGTCCAGAAAATCAGACCGGTTGTCAGCATCAGGTAGTAGGCATTATCATAGGCTGCCGGGGAAATATTGTAAAATCCCAGAATATAATCTCTGCACAAAATCAGTCCAAGCCCTGCGCCAAGGGCCATGGGCAGCTGGGACAACAGCATGAATTTACCGTAGGCAAACGCCCGGGTGTCTCTTTTTGCCCCGATGCTGTTGCCGATGAGAATGGAGCCGGCATGAAAAATACCGAAAAAGGGTACAAATAAAAACTCCTCAAGGGTGGCCACAATATTCACCGCAGCAATGGACTCGGTACCCATGCGGGCATACACCAGCTTGTACATACTCACGCCTGTGACCCAGAAAAATTCATTGAGAAACACCGGCCAGCAGGTCGCCGCCACCCGTTTGACAAAGGCAAAGTCGAAGGCCAGCATCTTTTTTACGGATGCGGCAAGGGGATACGGTTTCAGGTAGATGATCGCGGTCAGCAAAGCGGTTTCAATCAATTTTGCCGTGCAGGTTCCAATGGCTGCGCCGGTGACACCCATGGCGGGAAAGCCAAGGTTGCCGAAAATCAGGCAATAGTTGAGCGCAATGTTTACAATGACAGCAATAAATGAAGAGAGCAAAGGCACACCGGCAAACCCCATGCTCCTCATATTGGTCATAAAGGAAAAGGTGACGCAAAAAGGAACAAAGGCAAATCCCACAATACGAAGATATCCGGCCCCGAGACCCACCACCTGGGCATCACTGGAAAACAGTGAAATCACAGCAGAGGGAAAAAACAGGGCCGCACCGGCAAACACGGCGGCAATGGCAAAGCCTGCCAGGATCCCAAGTCCGGACAACTGGTGAATCCGCGAAACATCCTTTTTGCCCCAGTACTGGGCCGTGAATATGGCGATACCGGAATGAATGCCGAACTGAATAACAAAAAAGATAAACACAAACTGATTGGCAATGCCCACGGCAGCCACGGCAGCATCGTGAAGCTGGCCGATCATGAGGATGTCTATCACAGCCATGGAACTTGTGAAAAGGCATTGCAAAGAGATGGGCAGCGCGAGGCTGAAAAGCAGCCTTAAAAAAGTTTGGGGGACAATGGCGTTGTCCCGGTCGGTGACGTGCATAAATAAGGCCTGCTTTACATTAAAATGGGAAACTCTATATCAGCAAAGATGACAGGTCAAGGCTATTTCCAGACAGGCGCTATACACATGCCGACAGGATATCCCGCATCTGCTGAGACGACAATTGAATGGGGAAATTTTTATTGTCCGAGGCATTGACCACTTTATCAAAATGCTGTTCTGTCAGTCCATATGCACTCAGTTTCGGCAATTGTTCGCTCCAGATATCCATGCAATCCAGTGCGACCTTAAAATCATCGGGCTGGGGCACGGCATCAATGCCCCTGGAAAGCCAGGCGCCCACTTCATCCAACGCTTCCACCTGTATCCGGTCGGCCAACAGGGCAAACACCCGGGGCAAAAGACAGCCGCATGCCACCCCGTGGGGGACGCGGGTAAATGCGCCAAGGGGGCCTGCCATGCCGTGGACCGTGCCAAGACCTGAATTGGCCAGAGTAACCCCGGACAAGTACGCCGCCATGGCCAGGTCCCATCGCAACGACAACTCCATGCGGCTTTGGTACAGGTTGTCCGAAAAAAGCCGTGAACCCCGGACAAACAGGCGAAGCCCCTGCCTGCTCAACGCCTGGGTAAGTGGGGTGGCGGCGGTTGAAACACGAGATTCCAGCAGCTGGCTGAAGGCGTCCAGGGCACAGGCCAGGGTCGTTGCGGGCGGACATCCCATCGCCAGTTCCGGGTCAATGATGACGGCAGAGGGAATAAACCCATCGTGGCGTAAGGATTTTTTATATCCATCCGGCCCCGGGCAGCTGAGCACGGCATTTTTGGTGGCTTCGCTGCCTGTACCGGCTGTTGTGGGCAAGGCAATGAAGGGGACGGTTTTCCCATGGGGTTCTTTGGTGCCCACGCCCTCCAGATAATCTTGAACCGACCCGTCATGGCAGAGCATGGCCGCAACCGCTTTGCCGGCATCCAGTACAGATCCGCCGCCAATGCCCACCACGCAACCGGCCTGAAACCTTCCCGCCTGTTCGGTCAGGTCATCCACAACATCCGGGCCGGGCTCCCCATGAACGGTCTGTCTTTGGAATTTGCATCCCATCGACAGCAATTGGGATTTGAGGCGCTGCCAGGCAGAGGTATCCACAAAATGTGCACCGGTAATAAAAAAGATCGGGGTGGCGGGATTAACCAGTCCGACAAGTCTGTTGATCTCCTGGGGACCAGAATAAAGAACAGGATTGGTCAGATGCTTAAATGTTTTCATGATTCGACCTTTTTGAGGGTAGTGTATCTGTCATTTTTAATTTGTAATCTATCATACCAAGTGGTATTTTATTCTGATTTTAATAATAAAAGCGGACGGATAATCTGTCCGACTTAAACAACAGGAACATTTATTTAAATCAAAATTCGCCTTTTACCCTGCCGGCAGTCATATATCTAATCTTCAACATACAGCTTGTTGCCCAACTAAACCATTGGATTGCCAGATGAATTAATATTTTGCCGACAGAGCAAGGGGTTGGGGTATCGGCATATGAAGCAAAACATATTAAATCAGAGTATCGTATTCATTTTCGGCCTGTTTATCATGGCCATCGGCGTAGTTTTATCCGTAAAAGCAGATCTTGGCGTTTCGCCCATCTCCTGTGTACCCTATGTCTACAGCCTGACGTTTCCCCTGACCCTGGGTCAGACCACCATCATTCTCAATGTACTGCTCATTTTCCTCCAGATGCTTTTACTTCGCAAACAATACAAGGTGTTCCAGCTGGTTCAATTTCCGGTGGTGTTTCTTTTTGGGTATTTCATTGACCTGATCATGAAACATTCCGACTGGATGGTTCCGGCCACCTATGCTGAACAGGCGGCGTTATGCCTTTTAAGCTGTGTGGTTCTCGGCATTGGCGTATTTTTTGAAATCAGGGCCGCACTCACCTATCTGCCCGGAGAAGGACTGGCCATGGCGCTGACCCAGACCTTTGGCGTGGATTTCGGCAAAACCAAAATCGGCACGGACTCATCCCTGGTTGTACTGGGCATTGCAAGCTCCCTGTTTTTCCTGGACACACTGGCAGGCATCAGGGAGGGCACGGTGGTCGCTGCTGTGCTCGTTGGCTATATCGTCAGATTCCTGCATACCAGATTTTTTCTGCTTGAACGGTGGCTTAAAGCCCGTAAGAAAAAGCAGCACCACTTTTTCAAATAACACCGCTTTTTTGCCTGCCTTTTTACCCGTCTTTTTTACCGGACGTCCGGAAAGCATTTCAGGCCGCACAACGCGGCCTGAACACGTTGATATGTTGCGGCTATTCGATAAACTTTATATCGATCTCTTCGGTGCCTTCTTTTTGTGTCATCTCGAACTTGCCACTTGGGGTAATGGTAAATTCCCTCTGCAATGCGGAAGTTTTTAATTGTTCTTCCAGTTTTACAACAGCATCTTCTTCACAATCGACATTAAAATACAACTTTAAATTCTTAGCGTTGTCATCATCAAACTGGATCATAAAGGGGTTATGCTGAACAAAAACCAGATCATCATAGTTATAGGTAAGTTCAAGCCCGGTTTCCTCAATAATTTCTTTTGCGATGCCCAGTGGTCTTAATTCCATAATGTGTTGAACCTTTTTTGATTATTTTATGTGTCTTAAGCTAAAGACAGCTGTTAAAATGATAGCATACCCCGGCAGTTCTATCATTAAAAAGTTGCCGGGAACGAACACTAAAAATTATTGACCTTGCTATCAAACAAGTTTAGGGTACGCATTAACAAGATGTTGTCAAATCTTTGGCAAACGGAACACGGTGAAAATCCGTGACGGTCCCACCGCTGTAATGGGGTGTATCCCCCTGTCGTGCCACTGGAAAACGGTTCCGGGAAGGCCCGGGGGAAAAATCCAACCCCCAAAGTCAGAAGACGTGCTTTAAGATTTTTGTCATGCAGGACACGATGGTAAAGGGTTTTGCAGGAATCTATTCCTGCGTGCCTGACTATCGTGAACGGCTGCAGGACAAATCAAAGAGGTAAAAAATGTCCCTGCTTGAACAAACCATTTCGTCCATCAAACCCGAACTTGATCAAAAAACGCTTGCAAAGGCCAAACAGCGCCTTCTGGACCAGGCAAAACCCCCGGGAAGCTTAGGGCTTCTGGAAGAGGTCGGCGCCCGCCTGGCCGCCATCAAAGGTACGATTGATGTCCATTTAACCAACAAATATATCATCACCTGCGCCGGTGACCACGGTGTGGTGGAAGAAGGGGTCAGTGCCTTCCCCGCCGAAGTCACGCCCCAGATGGTGTTCAATTTCGTCGGGGGCGGTGCATCCGTCAACGTCATGGGCAAACATGCCGGGGCCCGGGTGAAGGCTGCGGATATTGGTGTGAATTACGATTTTGACCCGGCGCTTCCCATTTTTCATAAAAAAGTACGGTACGGCACTGACAATTTTGCCAAGGGGCCTGCCATGACCCGGGAAGAGGCGATCAAATCCATTGAAGCGGGCATTGAAATTGTCAATGAACTGCATGCCGACACCCCGGTGGACCTGCTGGGGACCGGGGATATGGGGATTGGAAATACCACCCCCTCCGCTGCTATTATTGCCGCATTTTCAGGATTATCCGTGGAAAGCCTGACCGGCCGGGGTTCAGGGGTTGATGATAAAGGCTTGGCCCAAAAGGTGGCGGCAATCCAAAAAGGATTGGACATAAATAAGCCCGATCCCAATGACCCCCTTGATGTACTGGCCAAGGTCGGAGGGCTTGAAATCGGCGGACTTGCAGGTCTGGTGATCGGTGCTGCGGCCCAGGGGATTCCTGTGGTCTGCGACGGCCTGATCTCCACGGCAGGCGCCCTGATCGCCTGTGAACTTGCGCCCGCTGCAAAAAATTATCTGTTCGCCTCCCACAAATCCGTGGAGGTCGGTCATACATTTATGCATGAACGCATGGGGCTTGAGCCTTTGATCGACTTGAAATTCCGTCTGGGCGAGGGCACCGGCGCTGCGGTGTGCATGGAACTTTTAGACCTTGCCACACGCATTCTTGCGGATATTAAGACATTCGAAGAAGTCGGTGTCACTAAAAACACCTAATCTTCCCACTCCTCATACCCCGGGTACTGTTCCGGATTTTCACCCCTGGCCTCAATGACCCGGGGATAAACAACGCCGGGCTGGGCCTGTTTGTCTTTGTGCCGGGTTTTATTGATCTGGAACACCCATTGGTCGCCGAAATCAAACAGATAAAACAGCTTCAGTCCCGGGGGCATGGGCCAGGCACTTGATATGGGAATGCGCTGGTAGGTATTGGCCGGATGATAATTTTCCCAGTCCGGGGTGCCGCCCACCACCTGGGCGGAATGCCCCGGGCGGCGGCCTAAATAAAATTCATACAAGTGGTCATCGTCAAAATCTACGGCCGATTGAATGGCCTCGTGCAGGTCCAGAAACGACGCCCGCCAGTCGATCTCGATCACCCGGACCCATTCCGGGCCCGCCCCGGAAAGCGTGACACGCAGTGTCCATATTTTCTTTGGCTGTTTGAACTGTATAATATTGTTCATTTTTTACACGGCCCCTTTTCTTTTTAGGCTTAAACGGGTACCTTATATCTTCAACCCCGAATGAAGGCCAGAATAAAAATACTTTTTTCCTTTCGAGCATTGACGTTGCCATCTGAATACCTTAAATTATCGCCCTTTTGGCGGGCTGTACGGAAACGAAACGTCTGATACCATTTAATTAACCATCCCAGGACAGGCAAAACCACATGAAATTTGACACCTATGCAATCAACAGCACCCTGAAAAACAACCTTAAAACCCTGGGGCTGATCAGGCCCACGGATATTCAGTACAAAGCCATTCCTTCTATTCTAAAGGGCGAAGACGTTCTGGCCATTGCACAGACCGGCACCGGAAAAACCGTTGCATTTGCAGTGCCTGTGATAGATACCGTCCTGAATCTGAAAAAAAACAAAAGCAATTCAGGCATTCAAAGTATCGTTATGGTGCCCACCCGGGAGCTGGCGGTTCAGATACAGGACGTCTTTATGGACCTATGCCGCAAAACAAAAGTGAAACCCTTTGCCGTGTTCGGCGGGGTGGAACAGGATAAACAGATTCAAACCCTGGTCAAAGGGGTTGATATTCTCATTGCCACGCCGGGCCGCATGTTTGATCTGATCAGCCAGAAAGCCATTGATATCCGGCAGGTTAAAATTTTAATCCTTGATGAAGCCGATCAAATGCTGGACAAAGGATTTCTTGAGGATATCCAATGCATCAAGCGCCTGTTAAAGCAACGGCACCAGACGCTGTTTTTTTCTGCGACAATCAATAAAAACATTAAAAAACTGGCCTATTCCCAGGTCAAGTCTTCTGCCGTGCGCATCCAGATCTCCCCCGAAGATCCGGTCTCAAAAAATGTAGCCCACTATGTTATTTTTGTGGAGATGGACGACAAACGCTTTTTTCTGCGCAAATTTATCCGGGAAAACCCGGAAAGCAAAATTCTGGTCTTTGTCAGGACCACCGTCCGGGCCGAACGGGTGGCCAAAGCGTTGGAAAGATCTGAAATAAACGCGTTAACCATTTATGGCCAAAAAGACCAGGATGAACGGCTGGCGGTTTTGGACCGCTTTAAACATGGGGATGACAAAATTCTGGTTGCCACGGATGTGTCGGCCCGGGGCATTGACATCCCCAATGTTGACTATGTCGTCAACTATGACCTTCCCGATCAAAAAGAGATGTATGTCCACAGGGTGGGCAGAACCGGCCGCGGCCGCGCCAAGGGAAAAGCCGTATCATTTTGCAGCAGCCAGGAAAAGGATCTGCTCACACAAATCCAGGATTTTTTGGGCAAGCCCATCGAAACGATCAAGGTGTCCAAGGACGAATACGCCTTTACGGTTGAAGTCACGGAAACATCAAAGGACATCCGGGAGATGATCATGGCAAATGAACAATGGGAAAAGAAAAAAAAGCGTCGGAAAAAAAAATAGGGGCTACTCGACAATCCCAATCTGGCCTGTTTTTTCAAAATGCACGGCACAGCGGACCAGCTCGCTTGCATGTTTGATATTCAGCTTTTTTTTAATCCGCTCTCTGTAGGTACCAATGGTTTTGATACTTAAAAAGAGGCGCTCGGCGATTTCTCTGCTTGAAAACCCCCGGCCGATCAGCTTGAACACCTGGAGTTCCCGATCGGTCAGGCGGTCAAACGGACTTTTTTCCTGGGCCTCGGGCGGATTGGCCATGGACAAAAGAATATGTTCTTTGACCTTTTCATTGAGATAAATTTTTCCGTCAAGCAGAAGATGGATGGCATGGACAACGGATTCCACGGCCTCGTGTTTCATAATGTAGCCATGGGCACCGGCAGATAAGGCTCTGGGGGCGTAAAGGTATTCATCATGCATTGAAAGTACCAGCACAGGAATACCGCTGTGATGCTGTTTCACATATTTGACCAGATCCAGCCCGTCAGACTGTCTCAAAGACAGATCCGCAATGATCAGGTCCGGCTTTACATGATTTATTTCTTCAATGGCCGGCTCAACATCCCTGGCACTGCCATATGCGGCCAAGTCATCTTCCTGATTAATCAACTCCGCCAGGCCCAGCCTGAAAATGGGGTGATCTTCCACCAGCAAAATTTTCTTTTTTTCCGACATATGCATGCCATCCATATTGACTGTGATATCGTTTGCTTTTTTCTATATCACCAACCAAATATGAATACCAGATTTTTCAGGCCGTACCGCACAGACCGACCCCATCCCGGCTGTTCCCTCTTGAGGAACACGAAAAAGCAGGGATCGCAGATGCCCCGTAATGGGGAAGACGTTATTTTGCGAACCCAGGGCCAACGGCAATATCATTGCCCATGTCAATATCGTGAAAACGAATCCGAATCCTTTAACGCGACCGGTTTTCCTAGGATTTCCGACCAGACAACAGCCTTTTGAAGTCCCCGGGGCCCGGCCGGCAGTCGCCGTGAACCACCCCGGAGGCAACGGGTTTGTACGGAACCCGCCCCAAAAGGTTTTGACGCCCTTGTTTGCTGCCTTCCAACACCTTTGCGGCGTGATTCTTTGTGGCTGGAAACAACGGCCGGTTGTTTTTTAACAGGCGCAATGGGCTCTTGGACTTGGACCTCTAAGTTCTCGGCATAAAAATCCACGTCGTCCCTGTCATCAATTTCATCCCAGAAGGTTTGACTTAAAACATCGTCTTCGGTCGGGTCAAAGGGACTGTTCTTGAGGTTCCGGGAGGATTTTGTCCGCCCCGAGGCCTCTTTTTTCCGGGCTTGCTCGGCCTGGGCCTGCATTTCCCGGGCAGCCTCTTTAAGCACATCATTGAGTTTGCCCAGAACGGAGAATCCGCCCGGCTTTGATCGGCCGGATGTGCCTACCGTATTTTTTTTGAATATTTTCAACAAAGGGGCAAAAATAAAAACAAAAAATAAAATCAATGTAATAAAATCACTGAAGTCCATACCCTTATCCTGATCTTTTTTTCGATTTTTTTTATGAAAGTCTGGACAGCAAGTTATCCAGAGCTTTCAAACGTTGTTGTGGGGCAGGCCTGGGCGCTGACAAACCCGGTCTGCCCATGACCTTTATTTCTCAGGCTCTTCCGGCTGACCCAACTGATCGGGGGCGGAAATGGAATCTCTCATCCGGGTGTCTGCACTGATATTCTGCATCTTATAATAGTCCATAATCCCAAGGTTACCGCTTCTGAACGCCTCGGCCATGGCCAGGGGCACCTGGGCTTCGGCCTCAACCACCTTGGCTTTCATCTCCTGGACCCGGGCCTTCATCTCCTGTTCCTGGGCAAAGGCCATGGCCCGTTTTTCCTCGGCCTTGGCCTGGGCGATTTTCTTGTCTGCCTCGGCCCGGTCGGTTTCCAGCTCAGCACCGATGTTTTTACCCACATCCACGTCCGCAATATCAATGGAGAGAATTTCATAGGCCGTGCCTGCATCCAACCCCTTGCTTAAAACGGTTTTGGATATGGTGTCCGGATTTTCCAGCACCTGTTTATGGGTAACAGCCGAACCAATCGTTGTAACAATACCCTCGCCCACCCGGGCCAGAATAGTCTCTTCACCGGCCCCGCCCACCAGACGGTCAATATTTGCCCGCACCGTGACCCTGGAAATGGCCTTAAGCTGGATACCGTCCTTGGCCATGGCGGCTACCATGGGGGTTTCAATAACCTTGGGGTTAACCGACATCTGCACGGCTTCCAGTACATCCCGGCCTGCAAGATCAATGGCGGCGGCCCGGTTAAAGGGAAGATCAATATTGGCCTTGTCCGCGGCAATCAATGCCTGGATCACCCGGGAGACATTGCCACCGGCAAGGAAATGGGACTCAAGATCGTCCGTGGCAATATCGATCCCGGCCTTCACGGCCATGATTTTGGACTCCACCATCAGTTTAGGCGGCACTTTTCTGAAGCGCATGAAAATAATGTTGAAAAGGCCCACCCGGGCCCCTGACACCAACGCCTGCACCCACAAGCCAATGTAAGAAAACGCAAAGTAAACAATCACCAGGCCGAGGATGACGGCAACGATTAGAAGAATGGACATGATTTGCATGTTAATCACCTTTTTTATTATTTATATTAAAAATTCCAATGAGTTATTAAATCACTTTTATGATTTATCATGGACGTTATTTTGTATTGTGATACGATTTAAAGCTGTCTGGAAGCTGATTTAAATATCTTCCCGGCGGCAGACGATCACCTGGTTGCCAGTGACCTTACAGACCCTTAGGGGCACATCTGCCTCGATAAATTCACCGTCGGTGACCACATCCAGACGGGTGCCGTCAATCAACGCAGTTCCTGACGGACGAAGGGTTGTGATACTGTGTCCGGTGCAATCCAGGTAATTTTTAAGATCCGGGGACTGGGAAACCACACCCTGGGATGCGGATAATTTCTTTTTCAGAGACAACGGGGAAACTTCCAGCGCTTTGAACCCTAAGATAAACGCGATGGGAAGCAAAATCAAATCCGCCCCCAGAACTGCATAAAACGCTGCAATGGGGAAGGTTGTAAACACAAGAAACAAGGAATAGCCGATAAATCCCAGGGCCGTGATGGTTAAAAGTCCCATGGACGGTAGAAATATTTCGGCAACAACGGTAAAAACCCCCAGAATCTGGAGAACCACAGGTAGAATCCAGGCGCTCATTTTTCCCTCTTTTCCGTATTCATTTCAACGATTACATGGCCAGCACTGACCCGGGTCACCCGGATCTGTGAGCCCGGATCAATAAACTCGCCCTGGGTAACGGCATCGACTTTCCTGTCTTTGATACGCACCTTGCCCGAAGGCCGCAGGGTTGTCAACGCAATGCCCTCATCTCCGGCACTGACGCCCAAGGCCTCTGTGGATTGTGCCCGGGAATCCTGAAGTGTGGCATCCAGATACGGCCCTTTGATCACCTTTGACAGCCTTGGCAGCACAAACCGCACCGCAGACATGGACACCACCAGCGCCCCAAGAGCACTGCCCACGACCAGTCCCAAATTTTTCATCATCAGCGCGCCCTGCCAGGGCAGGCTCGGGTCGGGCAGTACAAAATTCTGGAAGGAGAGCACAAGCCCCACAGCCAGGACCATGATGGCACTGATCCCGGCAATGCCGAAGCCCGGCAGAACAAACATCTCCACGCCCAGCAGCAGAAAACCGATGATGAATACCAGAATTTCCGTATAATCGGCAAGCCCCACCAGATACTGGTTGAAAAAGACCAGCCCCAGACAGATGATCCCCACAATGCCCGGGATACCGAAGCCCGGGGCTTTGACTTCCGTGTAGACAGCACCAATGCCGATGATCATGAGAATCGATAAAAACGGCTGGATCCACCGGACAAAGTTTTCCGACCAGCTTTCCGAAACCTCTATTCTTTCAGCTGCCTTGTACCCCATCACCTCCAGGGCCTGGTCAAGGCTTTCAACACTCTGGCGGGAAAATCCAAGATCGGCAGCTTCTTTATCATCCATGGTCAGCAGCTCGCCTTCACCGACAACGGTGGATTTACGGGTGACCTTTGCCTTCTCCTGTTCGGAAAGCTCGTCCCAGGTGGTTTTATCCATGTATTCGGAATGGCCTCCCCGGGTAATTTTATAGACTTCCATGGATTTGGAGACCATGGATTCGGCAAGCACCTCGGGGTAGTTATTGCGTTTGGCCAGGGTTCGAAACTGTGCCCGGAGCACGGTTTGATGTTTTTCCCCGACCTCCTCAATGCCTTCACTGGTCTGGATGATGGGCGCACAATCCCCGATCAGGGTACTCTCCTTCATGATCAGGGTCCCTGCGGAAAGGGCAATCAGGGCACCTGCGGAAATGGCGCGCTTCTCCACATAGGCAATGGTTCTTTCCCTGGGTATGCTGCAGATGGTTTCCACAATATCAAAGGCGGAATCCACCCGCCCGCCAAAGGTATCCATGACAAAGACCAGGATGGCGGAGTCATCTTTTTCAAGGGAAGATACCACCCGCTTAAGGTATGCGGCCATGCCCGGATCAACGGTTCCGGACACGGGAATGACGTGCACCACCGGGGTCGCCGCCTGGACTGCAGTGGAAAATATTAATATAAAAAACAGGACTGTGGCCCATACCCGGGCGTGTTTTTGTTTCGACAACATGGCAGATCTCATTTTGAAAGGCATCATCTCTAATTTATTTCAAATACGATGATTTCTGTCTACTATACCATGCTTCAAAGCAATTATACCCATAATTTTTAACTTTATGTCACCTAAACCATACATTCTGCCCGGTTGCTTTTTTAGCTTAAAAAAGCTACTTTCTATGCGTAATTGTAATAGGTTTAATTAATTCCTAATAAAACTCTTTTACCTTTGAAATCAAAATGAATAAAACCAGATAAGGAAACTTGCCCATGCCGTCCTATGTCACAAAAAGGGCATATCGATGTATTGTTTTCTGCATACTGACTGTGGGCGTACTCTTTCTTGCCCAGGGGTGCGCCGTCAAATCCAACATGATGACCTCCTTGTCCAGAAGTATTTTGAACAACAATGACCTGGATATGGTGGCGTCCGGTGCCCCGGCCTACCTGATCATGGTGGACAGCCTCATTGACCAGGACCCGGATTCCGCCGATATGCTCTCTTCTGGCGCCCAGCTGTATACCGCCTATTCCGATGTATTTGTCACGGACAAAGATCGAAAAAAGAAACTGGCGGACAAGGCCATGGACTATGCCCGGCAAAGTATCTGTGCGGCCCGAAGCGACGCCTGTGATCTAAAAAACCAGCCCTTTTCGGCATTCAGCGCCGTTGTCAAAGACATGGACGAAGACGAGCTGCCGTATTTGTTTACCTTGGGCAATGCCTGGGCCTCCTGGATCATGGCCCATAAGGATGACTTCAATGCCCTGGCGGATATCTCCCGGATCGAAGCCATCATGAACCGGGTTATTGAACTGGATGACACCTACAAGGACGGGGCCGCCTATGTGTATCTGGGCACCCTTGCCACCTTTTTGCCCCCGGCCCTGGGCGGCAAACCCGAACAGGGAAAGCATTATTTTGAAAAAGCCATTTCCATTTGCCAAGGCAAAAATCTGATGGCCAAAGTTGTGTATGCAAATTTGTACGCAAAAATGATGTTCGACCGGCCGCTTTTCGATCAACTGCTTAAAGAGGTCCTGGAAACAGACCCGAACATAGACGGTTATACCCTGATCAATACCTATGCCCAACAGCAGGCAAAACAACTTTTAAACGAAGCGGACGACTATTTTTAACCCAAAGAGACCATCAATCATGTTTAAAAAATCCTTTCGCCACTTATTTCTTTGTGCGCTGATGCTCACGGTATTTTGCGACTTTGCCCACGCCGAGACCCTGAAAATTGCCACCATTTCACCCGAAGGCTCCACGTGGATGGAACAGATGCGCAAAGGCGCCGATCAGGTTGCCAAGGCCACGGATAACCGCGTGAAGTTTAAATTTTACCCGGGCGGAGTCATGGGAAATGACAAGGCGGTCTTGCGCAAAATCCGCATCAAACAGCTCCAGGGCGGCGCACTCATGGCCGGTAGTCTCTCCTCATTTTTTCCGGGCAATCAGATCTATTCCCAGCCCATGAAGTTCAAATCCCAGGAAGAGGTGGATTATGTGCGCAGCCACATGGATGATTACATTATCAAAGGCTTTGATGATGCGGGGTTTGTCTGCTTTAACCTCATCGGCGGCGGTTTTGCATATATCATGTCCAAATCGCCCATTGCATCCGTGGGAGACCTTAAAGACCGCAAAATATGGGTGCCAGACAATGACAAATCCACGGTGGATTCCGTGAGCAGCTTCGGGATCTCCCCCATTGCCCTACCCCTGGCAGATGTACGCACAGGGCTGCAGTCCGGGCTCATTGACACCGTGGGGACCTCCCCGGTGGGTGCGGTTGTACTCCAGTGGCACACGGAAATAAGTTACATTACCGATATTCCATTGCTCTATATTTATGCCGTTTTTGCCATAGACAAAAACGCATTCAATAAAATCTCACCGGACGACCAGAAAATCGTTTCAGAACATATGGGCCAGGCACTTAAAGAACTCGACCGCTTGAACCGGCAGGATAATCTCAACGCCATTGAAGCCTTGAAAAAACAGGGAATTAAATTCATCACCCCGTCCCAGGCGCAAATGGACGAATGGATGGAAACTGCGGACAAATCGTCCAAAACAATGGTTGATGCCAAAGATCTGCCCAAGGAGGCTACGGACAAGGTCGATGCATTGCTGGCGCAGTACCGTGAAAACCAATAAAAAAACGGTGATGATCTGATATGTCCCGTGTGATTTCCATTCTCCATAAAATCGAAGATGCCCTGCTGGTCAGCCTGCTTTTGACCATGATCGGCCTTGTGGTGTTCCAGATCGTGCTAAGAAACGGTTTTGATGCCGGGATCGTCTGGGCTGATCCCCTGGTGCGTGTGCTCGTTCTCTGGCTGGGCCTCATCGGTGCCATGGTGGCCTCAAGGACCGACAACCACATCAGCATTGACATTGTATCCAAATATCTGCCCAGGGGCCTTCAGCGGTTTACAAGCCTGTTGATTTACCTGTTCACAACCTTTATCTGCGCTCTGATGACCTGGCACAGTGCAAGGTTTGTCCTCATGGAAAAGGCTGACGGCATATCGGCATTTTTTTCGGTGCCCATCTGGATCTGCGAACTTGTCATTCCCGCTGCATTCGGCATCATCGCCATCAGATATGCCCTGTTTTTCACAGAAAATCTGTTCAGAATATTCACCCACCGGCCCATGAAACATTCATAACATGACATTTACAATTATCGGCCTGCTCATTATTTTTGCCCTGATGGGCGCTCCGTTGTTCACCGTGATCATTGCTGCGGCCATGTACGGATTTTACCTGTCTGAGATTGATCTGTCGGTCATGGCCATCGAGTTGTACCGGATTGCCGATACCCCTATTCTGCTGGCCCTGCCCCTGTTCACCTTTGCCGGATACATTCTTGGGGAGAGCAACACCTCCCAGCGCCTTGTGACCCTGACCCGGGCTTTTCTGGGATGGATGCCCGGCGGGCTTGCCATTGTGGCCTTTGTGGTGTGTGCCTTGTTCACAGCCTTTACCGGGGCGTCCGGGGTGACCATCGTGGCCATGGGCGCCCTGTTGTACCCGGCGTTGACCCAGGCCGGATATTCGGACCGGTTCAGCTTAGGCCTGGTGACCACCTCGGGCAGTCTTGGCCTTTTGCTCCCCCCGTCTTTGCCCCTGATTCTTTACGGTATCATTGCCCAGCAGATGAGCGGCGGCGAGCAGGTCTCCATTGAAAACTTATTTCTGGCAGGTCTGTTCCCGGCATTGCTTATGATCGTCATGCTCTCCATCTGGAGCGTCTGGGCCAACCGGGGAAACCCGGTGCCGTTGACCCGCTTTTCCGTTAAAAACTGCCTTTCGGCCCTGCGCGCTGCCATTTGGGAAGTGCCCCTGCCCCTGTTCGTATTTTTTGGGATCTATTCTGGATATTTTGCCGTTTCCGAGGCCGCTGCGGTCACGGCCATGTATGTACTGGTGGTGGAAGTAATTATCTACCGGGAAATTTCGTTAAAGCAGCTGCCCGGCATTATCCGGGAGTCCATGGTCATGGTGGGCGGCATTCTGCTTATTTTAGGGGTATCTTTGGCGTTGACCAACTACCTCATTGATGCCGAAGCCCCCATGAAGCTGTTCAAATTCTGCGAAACCTTTGTGTCAAGCAAACTCGTGTTCCTGATCCTGCTCAATATCTTTCTGCTGATTTTGGGGGCCATGCTGGATATTTTTTCGGCCATCATTATCATGGTGCCGCTCATACTGCCCGTGGCCCTGGAATACGGCATTCATCCGGTCCATTTAGGCATTATTTTTCTGGCCAACATGCAGATCGGATACTTCACCCCGCCCGTGGGCATGAACCTGTTCATTGCAGGGTACCGCTTCAAAAAACCCATTGATGAAATTTACCGGGCCACAATTCCTTTTATGCTGGTGCTGCTGCTGTCCGTGCTGATCATCACCTACTGGCCACAATTAAGCCTGTTTCTAATTTCCTAAAACAAATTCAACATTATTTCATTGGTGCCTTTTCTATATCGCAATAGTTAAATTTTTGTAAGCTGACACATATGGAACGGTCAACCTGATCGTCACATTTTCTTTAAAACTGTACCTGGTGTGCACGCGTTAAAGTCCCAGGATATTCAAATTGACAAATGAACACAGCGTAGTATAGGGTTGGCTTTACTATAAAAAGCAGTCAGGGCAGTGGAGAAATGAATACGATGATCTTAAGGGCCCTTGAAATTTTCAATCCGTTGGCAAGCCATTCTCTATCCGAGCCCTTAAAAATTTGGAAAATTCCTAATGACGCTTAAATCAGGGCTCCAGGACATGAACAAAATATTGCTGTCAGCTATCTTTGTGTGTCTTTTTGCCTGTTGGATGATCGCCTCCTTTTACGGCACAGCATCTGCCCAGGACCCACCACCTAAACGCGTGCTTATTCTTCACTCCTACCACAAGGGCCACAGCTGGAATGACAAAATATCCCAAGGCATTGAATCGGTGCTCAACGCAACCGGGCAGCACCCGGAACTTTTTTTTGAATTTATGGATACAAAAAGAAGTTATGACGAAGAACACCTTGAGAACCTGACACAACTATTGAATCATAAATATAAGAACACTGCCATTGATGTTGTTATTGCATCAGACGATCATGCCTTTAATTTCCTTAATGATCACGCGGCTCCCCTTTTTTCTCAAACGCCCGTGGCGTTCTGCGGCATCAATAATTTAAACAAATCTTCAATTCCTCCTGGCAAACAGTATACAAGAGTTATGGAGTCACCGGATCTGAAGAAAACCCTTGAGCTCGCGCTACAGCTGCATCCGGAAACAAAAGAAGTATTCGCGCTTGTTGACAAAACCGTAACCGGCATGGCGCTTAGAAAACAGCTCAATCAGATTGAACCTGATTTTAACGGTAAAATACGTTTTGAGCTATCCAACGATATAGAGGTTCCCTCAATCATCAGACAGCTGGAAACCCTGCCCAAAGAGAGTATTGTTCTTTGGTTAACGCTCTTCTCAGATAAAAACAGCCATTTGATCTGTGTAGATGATGTTGAAAAAATACTCAAAGATCATTGCAAGGTACCTGTATACAGCCTTTGGGAGGATTATCTAGGCAAGGGCATCGTCGGTGGCAAGCTGATCAGCGCATACTTCCAGGGAAAAACAGCCGCCCTGATGGCACAGCAAATCCTGGACGGAAAATCTGCAAACAATATTCAAATCATCGATAAGACCCCGAACCCCTATGAATTTGATTACAGGCTTTTATCACGGTTTAACATAGACCTTGCACAGCTGCCTGCCAACAGTATTGTGATTAACAGGCCGGGATCATATTACGCCATGCACCGACAGCTTATTTGGAGTGTTGCCGCATGTATGATCGCGCTGCTGTCAATCATCGCCTTTCTGTCATCACACATCCTCTATCGCAAAAAGACTGAAAAACAGATCCGCAGCAGCAACAATCTTCTTGAAAAAATCATCGATACCGTCCCCCAGGCCATTTTCTGGAAAGACCGAGAGGGACGTTATCTTGGATGCAATACGACCTATGCACGGATGACCGGCGTAAAGGAGCCCTCCCGGGTCATTGGTTTGACTTGTGCCGATTTACCGGGCTCCAAAGAGGAAATCGAAAACTTTCAGGCCAATGACAAAGAAGTGATGGAGACTGGAATCTCTAAAACCAACATCATTGAAAAATTCAGTAACGCTGACGGAAAACAGGGATGGATTAAAACCTCCATCGCCCCCCTGCAGGACGAAGCGGGAAAAATATTCGGGATGCTGGGGATCTTTGAGGATATCACCCGGCAAAGAGAGATGGAAAAACTCCTGGAAAAAAAAATTATCGCCCTGACCCTGCCCCTTGATAATCCGGAAGGCATCGAATTTGAAGATCTGTTTGACCTTACGGAAACCCAGAAAATCCAGGATGAATTTGCCAGGGGGATGGGGGTTGCGTCGCTTATTACCCACCCGGACGGCACGCCCATCACATCGCCGAGTAATTTTTGCAGGTTCTGCACGCTGATTCGCAGCGCCCCGAAAGGGTTGGCCAACTGCATCGCTTCGGATGAATCACTGGGCCGCCCGGTCAAAGGCGGACCCAACATCAGTCGCTGTCTGAGTGCCGGGATACTGGCCGGCGTGGTTGCGGTTGAGATCCGGGGTCGGCATCTGGGCAGTTGGGGGATAGGCCAGGTCCGCGATGAGAATGCGCCGACCACAGAAGAACAGATCAAAAAATATGCCCTTGCCATCGGGGTGGATCCGGAAGAATTGGTCGAGGCTTACCGGGAAGTACCGTCCATGTCCCGCAAGCATTTCGAGGATATTACCCAGGTCCTTTATAATATGGTAAGTTACTGGTCTACCATGGCCTACCAGAATATTCAGCAGGCCAGATTGATCAGCGACCTGAAAGCCTCCCGGCATGAGCGCGAGCAGCTGCAATCCCAGTTGATTCAGGCACAAAAGATGGAGGCCATCGGCCGCTTGGCAGGCGGAGTCGCCCATGATTTTAACAATATGCTAACCACCATTCTTGCCAATGCAGAAATCGCCCTGATGAACACCCCCACCGGCGCACGCCAGACTCATAATTTAAAAGAGATCGTGAAAGCATCGAAACAATCCTCGAACCTGACCCGGCAGCTTCTTGGATTTGCAAGGAAACAGGCCATCGCCCCAAAAGTGCTTGATCTGAACCAAATGATAGAAGACCTCACCCGTATGCTTAGACGGTTGATCGGTGAATCCATTGATCTGGAATGGCGGCCCGTTGCCGATCTGTGGCCGGTCAAGGCAGACACGGGGCAAATCACGCAGATACTGACCAATCTGTGTGCCAATGCCCGTGACGGCATTCAGGGCGTGGGAAAAATAATCATAGAAACAGCCAATAAGACCCTGGATGAGAATTACTGCAAGACCCATGAAGCCAGCACTCCAGGTGATTACACCTGCATTTGTGTCAGTGACACCGGTTGCGGAATGACCAGGGAGACAATGGCTACTATTTTTGAACCCTTTTTCACAACAAAGGCCGAAGGCAAGGGGACAGGCTTGGAGCTTGCCAACGTATACGGCATTGTCCAGCAGAATAAAGGCGCCATTGAAGTTTACAGCGAATTGGAACTTGGATCGACATTTAAAATTTACCTGCCACGCTACATGGCTTCCCCCTGTCCGGACCGGCAAGCCCCACCGGAACAAGATAACATCAAAGGTGACGAGACAATCCTTGTGGTTGAAGACGACCCCGGGGTTCTGAAAATTACCCTGGCCATTCTAAAATCCCAGGGATATTCCGCCCTGATCGCAGTCAATCCCAATGAGGCCATCGCGATCTGCAGTGAATATAAAAAACCCATTGACCTGCTTTTAACCGATGTGGTCATGCCTGACATGAGCGGGCCGGAACTGGCCAAAACGCTTACTAAAAAACGACCCGGCCTCAAAGTTTTATTTATGTCCGGCTATTCCAAGGAGATGATTCGGCACCACGGAATCCATGATGATATTACCCCATTCGTGGGCAAACCTTTTTCGGCCCAAACCCTGTCCAAAGAAATCCGGAAAATTTTTGATGGTACGGCCAACGGGGCATGCCTCTAAAAAGTCAGGCGTCCAATTTTTTAACGAACGCCTTGAATTTCATGAAATTTTTGTGATTCATGGCATGTTCCATGCGGCACGCGGTTTGTTCTGCAATATTTTCATCAAGCTCCACATGTTTGAATAAAAAATGTTTGAACACATTATGACGGGTTGTAATCTCCTTGGCGATTTTATCCCCTTTGGGCGTCAAGGTGATGTAGCCGTAGGGTTCATAATTTATCAGGTTCCGGTCAGCCAGTTTTTTAAGCGTCCCGGTCACGGATCCGCATTTGATATTCAGTCTTTCGGCAATATCTTTTGACCGGGCAACTGTATTCATGATCTGAAGTTCCAGTATAACTTCAAGATAGTCCTCAAGGCTTTCGGAAAGGATCTGTTCGCTGTTCATAGGTTTAATCTCCGTTTTTTATTAACCGTCCTGGGGGGTTCTGCACCCATGCCGCCACCCCCGGCCCTTTCCCCGGCCCCGCATCTCATAGCAGCCGCCATGAACGGTGAGCCGTTTGGCCGTCACCAGGGATTCAGCGATTTTGTATCGCGCGGTTTTCAGGACCCTGCCAACGGTTTGCCGGGAAACGTCCATGACCTGGGCCGCACCGGACTGATCCATCCCCTCATAGTCGATGAGTTTGAGTACTTCAAATTCCTCCAGGGAAAGGATGACCTCTCCGGTCTCCACGGTTCCCCGGGGTTTGAACCCCTTAATGGCGGGTTTGGATGAAATACATCTGGGTCGCTTGGGTCTTGGCATGTTTTTTCCTTGTTATGATCATTTGATCAAATCTTAGTTGCAGATGATGATCGTGTCAAGAATCTTTTGAGCAAATGATCAATATTAGGCTGGTCGTAGTCATTAACTCCAGAAATGGTAAGTTAGGGCCGCAACTTTTTCTTTTTTATTTGGACTGCACACTTCAGCGTCTTCTTGCGGCAAGAAACCGTTCCAGGCGATCCATGGCCTCAGCGAGCTTTTCTCTGCCGATGGTGCAGGCAATGCGGATACACCCTTCGCAGGACTGCCCGAAGGGGTATCCGGGAACCACCACGACTTTTTCCTCTTTAATCAGATCCAGGGCAAACTGTCTGGATTGGTTGGTGATACTGGAAATGTCGGCAAACACGTAAAAACTGCCCTGGGGACGGCGGACCCGGACACCGGGCATGGCCCCAAGCCGGGAACAGACCAGATCCATCCGGTGCTCAAAGGTATCCGACATCTCTTTGATCACCGCATCAGGCGTATCCAGGGCGGCAATGGCAGCCCGCTGGCTGACGCTTGCGGCACAGGCGATGCTGTAATTGCCCACTTTTACCATCTGATCAATGACAGGCCGGGGACCATAGGCAAATCCCACCCGCCATCCGGTCATGGCATAGGTTTTGGAAAAAGAGTTAATCACCAAGGAATGGTTTTCCATCCCCGGACAATTATATATTGAGGCGGCTCGACCTTCAAAGGAGATCCGGTCATACACCTCATCGGAGACCACACAAATGTCATGGGCCTTGGCAATGGCTGCGATCTCTTCCAAAAGGCTTTGGGGCACCACCGTGCCCGTGGGATTATTGGGCGAGTTGATCAAAATGATTTTTGTTTTCGGTGTGATGGCCGCTTCGATGTCCGCCGGGTCCGGTAGAAACCTCTTATCAAATCCAGTGGGCACATACTTGGGCACGGCATGGGCCAGGGTGATGTGGGCCAGGTAATCCGGGAAATGGGGCTCGACAACAACAACTTCATCCCCTGGGTCCATAAGTGTTCTAAAGGCATTTGCCAGGCCGTTCATGGCGCCATGGGTGATGATAAGGCACTCGGGGGGAACGGGTTTGCCAAGGTCCTTTGACAGACGAGCAGACAGCTTCTCGATGAGTTCAGGATCGCCTTTGGCCGGGGTGTAATGTGTGTGGCCCTTGCGGGCATCTTCAAAGGCTTGCTCTATAATGGGGGCCGGGGTGTCAAAGTCCGGTTCGCCGATACCAAGGGAGATGACATCCTCATACTGGGCTGCGATCTGACTCATTTCCCGTATAACGCTGTACCGCAGGGCTTCAATGTTTTTAGAAATATTCAAAATGCTTTCCTTAAAAAAGTTATCTATACTGTACGGCAAGATGCGCTGCCGGAACGTTTTTATCAACGGATCAATGGTATAATAAAGGCCGCTGGTGTCAATGGCAAAATCCAGACAGCATATTAGCCAGGCAACTTTAGACCAACGTTTCATTAACTTTTTTTAAACCCATCGGACTTGACATTGGTTTTCTGGGTTAAAAATTGTTATATATTATCTTTTATTCAGCGGCCCTATTCCTTTTATGTTGAAAATGGATTCAGATTTTGGGCCGGAAATAAACATAAGTAAAAGAGACACGCCATGAAAATATTTAATTACCCCTCCCCGGAAGCGGAAAAAAGGGTTCAGGATACCATAGACAGAGGGTTAGGTTTTACCAGGGAAGACCAGGACAATGTCCAGGCATTTTTAGATGATGTTAAAAAAAGAGGCGATGAGGCGCTCATCGAATACACCAACAAATTTGACTCCCCGGCGGTTACCTTAGATACGTTCAAGGTGAGCGAACAGGAGTTTGAAGATGCCCTGGCGCAGATGACCCGGCAGTTTTTAAAGGCCCTGGACCGGGCCGTTGAACAGCTCAGCGCATTTCACAGCCGCCAGCGGGAAAATTCATGGATGGATACTCCCAGAAACGGGGTGATGGTCGGCCAGATGGTCCGGCCGGTGACCGCGGCAGGTATCTATGCTCCAGGCGCCAAGGGTGGCAAAACCCCCCTGGTCTCATCCGTGCTTATGGGCGGCATCCCGGCCAAAGTGGCGGGCGTAAAATCCATCTCTTTGATGACACCGCCCATGGCCGACGGAAAAATCAATCCGCATATTCTTGCCGCAGCCCGGGCCGTGGGCATTGATTCGGTGTTCAAGGCAGGGTCTGCCTGGGCCATTGGCGCGCTGGCATACGGAACAACCCTGGTGCCCAAGGTGGATGTGATTGTGGGACCGGGAAATATCTACGTCACCCTTGCCAAAAAAATTGTCTCCGGAACCGTTGGCATCGATATGATTGCAGGCCCCAGCGAAATTCTGATCATCGCTGACAACACCGCTGATCCGGAATGCATTGCCGCAGACCTGCTTTCCCAGGCCGAGCATGATGTCCTGGCATCGGCGGTACTTGTGACCGATTCCCAGGATCTGGCGCAAAAGGTATCCGACGCCCTTGGCCCCCAGCTTGATGCCCTGCCCCGCAAGGCGATTGCGGAACCGGCCATCAATAATTTTGGCACCATTCTGGTGGTTCCGGATATTGATACGGCCATTGAGCTGTCCAACCGTCTGGCACCCGAACACCTTGAAGTGATCGTGGAATCGCCCTTTGACTATATTGACAGAATTCAGAATGCAGGGGCACTGTTCCTGGGACCGTATACCCCCGAACCCATGGGCGATTATATCGCAGGCCCCAACCATGTGCTGCCCACAGCAGGGACGGCCAGGTTTTCATCGGCCTTGAGCGTCTCTCATTTTACCAAGAAAACCAGCCTGATCCACTACTCCAAAGCCGCCTTTGAACAGGAAGCCGAGGATGTGATCACGTTGGCCCAGACCGAAGGTTTGGGTGCCCATGCCAATTCAGTAAAAATCCGGCGCAAATAACCGTTCGATTGTCCGTGGGCTAACCTGGGTATACATGGACCAGGTCAGCCCATGGCGATTTTACAAATCTTCAAGGGCCTGTTTCAGCGCGGTGATGGAAAAGGGTTTGGAGAGTGCCGCAGAAAATCCGAACGACGCGTGATTTTCCATGACCGCATCATTGGCATAGCCCGAGGAGACAATGCCCTTGATGCCGGGATTCAGGGCCAGCAGTTTTTCCATGGTCTCTTCGCCGCCCATGCCGTGCTTCACTTCAAGGTCAAGGATCACCTTACCGATAATTTTACCTTCCACAAGACAGGCCTGATACTTTTCCACCGCCTCCTCACCGGATTTTGCAAGGACCGGCTCGTAGCCCAGCCGGGTCAGAATAACTTCGGTGATCTCCAAAATCATGGCATCGTCATCCATACACAGAACAAGAGGTTTTCGGGTGGCCACCCTGGCAGGCCGTTTAACCTTGGGTTCCACCATTTTAGGTCTGCTGAACGTTTCTTTGGATGTATCTTTGGGGAAAATCGGCAAAATAATATCCACCCGCGTTCCCTGACCCAGGGTGGATCGGACCTGGATATTGCCCTGGTGATTTTTCACGATGGCCCAGGCAATGGAAAGGCCCAGCCCGGTTCCCCGATTCCCCCCTTTGGGTTTGGTGGAAAAATAGGGGTTAAAAATTTTTTCTAAATCATCCGACTTGATGCCTCTGCCCTGGTCCGTGATGGATATGACAATCATCCCTTTTCGTTCGGCATACAGCTTAGCCGTAATATCTACCGGCTGCGTATTGTCCATGGCTTCTGAGGCGTTGATGACAACATTCTTGAGCGCTTCCTTGAGCGCGTCACGGTCCGCTTCGATCACAGGCGGCAGATCAAATACCTCAAGCCGGGACACAATATTTTTTTCCTGTTTCAGCTGGTCAAGGGTGGCGTTAAGAAATCCTGTCAGGTCAATGTGGGTTTTAATGCCCACGGTGCTGCTGCTTGAAAAAACGACAAACTTAGATGCCAGATTTTTCGCCTGGAGCACCGATTGTTCTGCGTCATCCAGATACCCTTTGATGGTGCCGTCTGCCGCCGCCATCTGGGCCAAATTAATATTGCCGAGCGTGACCGAAAGGGTGTTGTTAAAATCATGGGCAATGCCACCGGCCAGTGTGGCGATGGCTTCAAGTTTCTGGCCGCGAACCAGGCGTTCCTTGGCCTCGCTGAGCTCATTTTCCGCCTGTTTTTTCTTAATGGCCGTGGCAATGGTGTCCGAAACAAAACTAAGCAGCTCCACATGTTGTTCATTGTATTTAACGGCGTTGGTATAACTCTTTACTGCCATCACCCCGATCACTTCGTCCTTGACCATCAACGGAATACCCAGCCAGTTTTTGGGCAGCCTGCCGATCACCCGGCCTTTGGCTTTAAGGTCTATCAGCTGCTGTTCACCCAGCAATAACGGCGTTTTATTTATAATAACATCACCGGTCAGCGAAGGCCTTTGGGAAAAATTGTGTATCCATTCCGGTATCAGTTCCGACTGCTGGTCCCTGCGAAATACATATTGAATGGCTTTTTGATCTTTATGATAAATGGCTATAAAAAAGTTAGAAATATCCATAAGATCTGAGACCCGCCTATATATGGAGGCATACAGATCTCCAAGGGAATCGCAGGTGGTTAAATCCGATGCAATATAGAACAGCGTTCGATTGATCAATTCCGCCCGGCGGGCGCCCTGGATGGAGCGCTCCAGTCGTTTTATCTGTTGCTCAAGCATTTCGTAACTGGGTTTATCGCTCATTCACTCACCTGTAATAGAATATGTTTCTTCTTTTCTAAGGGGCACAGCAGCTAAGCGTAGTATCTTAGGTGTATATGACGCCTTTTTTTAAGGGGTATTACCCTTTTATCTTCCGGTGTTAATTATCCCGCCGTTGGGGAATACGTTGCCTTTGACCATGGTTAGTTGCTTTTTGAACACAGGTTGGAAGCATGTATAGTAAATGATTTTAACAAAAGCATCAAGTCTCGAACCGGACACAGCAGGGCAAACGCATTTAAATTGTATTGACTCTAAGCACTTTCGTGAGATAAGAATTATCCCATCCTGCTTGCAGGCGTTTGACATTCATGCTCTTTTTCATACTGTTTTCTTGCTTTAGCAGGTTCGTGGCGATATGGCGTACCATTGCAAAGTTTTCCGCTGCATTACCGGCTCGTTTTCTGCATTCATCTTCCCTGAACGAAACATCAAGAACCCAATGCAATTTATTTTCGATTCCCCAATGTGCCCGTACTTTTTTAGCAAACTCTTCTGCGTCCAATTTTTGGCTGAGCAGATAATAACTGGTCTCACATGAGATATTATCTTTTATATGACGTTCTCTTTCAACCATGCCGATGCCTTTAAGTCCCTTCCAAAGAGGTTTATCCACTATCCAGTCAATATCGGAGATGACCCAATGACGCCTTATTTCGACACGACCATGGTCGCCGTCAACGCTGTCAGAATAACTTCTCGGGATTTCTTTAGGTTTCGATTTTTTGACACTATGGAAGAATAGTTCAACATCGTCGTAGAGATCTCCGTGGTTTTTCTTTAGAGTCAAAGCATAATCAGCGCCGTTATCGACTATTTTTTCGGCAATTTTTTTCTGGCATCCCATGGCATCTATTGTGACAGTACTCCCTGAAATATCAAGCAAATCGAGTAATTCCGGAATTGCTGTGATTTCATTTGATTTTTCCTCCGTTTTTATCTGCCCCAGGACCATATTCGCATCTGATGCCCAGGCACTCACCACATGAATTGCAGATTTGCCATTCGTTTTGTCATGCGAACGTCTTAATGTTTTACCATCTACGGCGATGACAGTTTCCGGCAGGAGCGGACGTATAGAGGCTACCCAATCAATGAAAGCCATCCGAAATTCTTCTGGATCAATAATGATAAAGATTCGCCTTATTGTATCATGTGATGGGATTCCATTGGGCAATTCCAAAAACGTTTTTAGCCAATCATGTTTGGACTGGCCATATTGTTCAATTTCATTCCATGTATTTGCACCGCAAATCACAGCGCAGACCGTAATTGCAAATATATCTATTAGCTTATGCAACTTCTGTCTATCCAAACGAGGGTCATTTATCTTTGAGAACTCCGAGATCAGCGTAATATTTGAGGAGGTCATGACTGAGTTCCTTGAAATGAGGTTGTAAAAAAGTTTTTAAATATCAGGAATGTTCAACTCTGCAAACCTCTATTCAATCAAAAATTTTAATGCGTTTGCCCTGCCGGACACAGTCCCAAGCGCCCTGCCGGATGATTAAAATCCGCCAAACAGCGGGGGTTGAAATAGGCCATATGTCTCTTCCCCTTATACTATAGAGGTTTAATATCCCCACGACCCTAAACCTTAGTTTATAAAAATAGCCAAGTCCACAATTTTTTCCCTGGGGATGGGCGCAGCGCTTTTTGCTGTTTTTAGCCGGCAATCCGAAAATCCATGTCATTACCTATACAACCACATATGAAGGTGGTACAATAATACAAAAAGGTGTCCTTAGGATTTAATACCTCTACGGCCTCTGAAGCGCATTAAAAATATACGTGATAAATCCGTTCTGGTCATGGACACAAGAAAATGTAACATCTCGATAAATTCAGGAGCAGACAATGAACCGGTTCAACCATATTATGGCATGTATTGACCTTTCCGATTACTCACCCATGACCCTGGGCTATGCCCTGGGACTGGCAGGACAGGCAGATATGAAAGTAACCATTTGTTCCATTGTCCCTTTGCGCGAGGTCAATCCGGTGTATATGGCCGGCATGATGTACCCCTGCAGGGAGGACACCAAGGAATATCTTGAGGAACTTAAAACAGAGCGGATTGCCCAGATCAAAGATCTGATCCGGACACGATACCCTGAATTCGACGGTAAAACCGATATCCGCATCAAAATGGGATATCCCGCCGAAGAGATCCTCAGCATGATTGATGAGGTAAACCCGGACCTTGTGGTCATGGCCAACAAAGGGCGTTCCAACCTCTCAAGTTTCATGTTCGGCAGTGCAGCTGAATTTGTATTCCGCCACTGCAGAAAGGCGCTGTTCAGCGTCAGGGACAAACATATCTTCAAACGAACTTACTCAGGCAACGAACAGCCGGAGCCCGGCGAGATCCGCAACATTATTGCAGCCGTAGACTTTTCTCCCTGGACCGAGCATATCCTGGCCCGGGCGGGATGGATGGCCCAAACAACCGGAGCAAAGCTTCATGTGGTCCATTGCATCGGCACCAAAGAGATGGCCTGGATCAAATCCCATTACGTCCCTGAAAACACCTTTTCCGAAGAAGAATTTCTGCCCAAAGCCAAACAACGGCGGCGGGACCGGCTTGAGGATCAGATAAAGGCCGCAGGCATTGGGGATTTACCGGGGATCGACATCATCATTAATTCGGGAGATCCCTGCGAACAGATCCTTTCTGCCACAAAGGAGCTCAGGGCGGATGCCCTGGTTCTCGGTCCATTGGGTCACAGCCGCTCGGTCAAATTCGTTCTGGGCAGCACCATTGAAAAAATTTTCCGTCACAGCCCGGTACCGGTATTGCGCCTGAGCCCTGATATCTGCATTTAAATGCCCCCGTAGTTTTGCCTCCCGGGGAGACGGTTCGTCCACCCCGGGAGGCTTTGAATGTTTTGGTTCACCCAAAGGAGCACCCATGGCCCGGCAAAAAAAGCCGACTCCTGCATCCGGGGCAGATGTCCCCACGCAAATAAAAAATGAAAAGCTGGTCCGCAAACGGCGTCGACAGATCATTGATGCCACGGTCAAGCTGGCCATTGAACACGGTTACCACAATACCACCACGCGGATGATTGCCAAAGCCGCCGGGTTTTCCATCGGATCTTTATATGAGTATATCAGTTCCAAGGAAGATCTATTGTATCTAGTGTGCAGTGCCATCCACGAAGAGGTTCAAAATGCCGTGGAAGAGGCGTTATCCGGAGACGTCTGCAAAAAGACACAGCTGGCCGCAGCCATTCGCCAGTATTTTATGGTGTGTGACAACATGGCGGATCATGTGCTGCTCATGTACCAGGTCACCCAGTTTTTACCGGACAAATGGAAAAAAAGAGTGCTGGACACGGAACTGGATGTTTCCAATACATTTGTCAGGGCTTTGACCCAATTATCCGGACAGAATGATTTTCCCCGTCTGGATGAAAAGACATGCAGCCTGGTGGGGCACAACATTTCCGTGCTCGGTCATATGTGGGCCTTTCGCCGGTGGTATTTAAAGAAAAAATTTACCATAGACGAGTATATCAGCACCCAGACAGATTTTATCCTGGGCCTTATTTACTAAACTCACACCCCGCACGACGCCAACCTGACAGCCATCTGGGTCTTTTCCGCCACAGCCTAAAAACTTCGATTTAACAACATCCAAACCATCCTATTAGAACCCTCCTGGGCAGCTTTACATGCCCATTGCATGAAGTGGGTGGAAAATATCCACGGAATATGTCATACAGGACTAACTTAAAAATTAGAGGGAAGCTTAGGCGCATAAAATGCCTGGCGTTTTGGCCCAAGAAAAACAGGGTAAAAATAAAGGAGCATGAAAATGAATAAAGCAGTAATCGTCAGTGCCACCCGGACCCCCTTAGGCAGTTTTGGCGGTTCATTGAGCGGCATGGGGGCCACAACACTTGGGGGCCTTGTCATCAGGGAAGCCATCCGGCGTGCGGATATCGAAGATGATGTGGTGGATGAATGCATCATGGGCATGGTTCTGCCCTGCGGATACGGCCAGAACCCGGGAAAACAGGCAGTCGTTAAAGCGGGTCTTCCCTGGGAAGTGGAGGCCATTACCATAAACAAAGTGTGTGGCTCATCGCTCAAAGCCGTGATGCTGGCCGCCCAGGCCATCCAGTGCGGTGATGCCGATGTGGTGGTGGCCGGAGGCATGGAGACCATGAGCATGGCACCCTATTATATGGATAAGGCCAGATGGGGACACCGCATGGGACCGGGCCGCATTGAAGACCATATGGTCCATGACGGGCTGTGGGATGTTGTCAACGATTTTCACATGGGCATGTCCAATGAACTTTGCTCCGAGCGCTGGGCGGTGACCCGTGAGGACCAGGACCGGTTTGCGGCCGAGTCCTATGCAAGGGCCAACAAGGCCGTGGCCGCAGGGCGGTTTAAAGATGAAATCATGCCCGTTTCAATCCCCCAGCGCAAGGGTGACCCAAAAATCTTTGATACGGACGAATGTCCCCAGGAAACAAGCTACGAATTTTTGTCCAAAATGAAGCCCGCGTTTAAAAAAGACGGTGTGGGCACGGCAGGCAATGCATCCATCATCTCCGACGGCGCAAGTGCGGTGGTTTTGATGAGCGAAGCAAAGGCCAAGGAACTGGGATGTACGATCTTGGCTGAAATCGGTGCCCAGGCCTCCTACGGCATTGACATGAAATATGTGCTTATGGCGCCCATTTACGCCATTCCCAAGGTGCTGAAAAAGCAGGGGATCACGATCAACGACGTGGACCTGTTTGAAATCAACGAAGCCTTTGCCGGCACCTCCGCCGGGATCAACAAGGTGCTGGAACTGGACCCGGAAAAGGTGAACGTAAACGGCGGTTCCGTCTCTTTGGGACACCCCATCGGAGCTTCGGGCGCAAGGGTGCTGACCACCTTATTGCATGAAATGGCCAAAAGAGATGTAAAAACTGGCCTGGCATCGCTCTGCCTGGGCGGCGGAGAGGCGGTGGCACTGGTCGTCAACAGATAATGGATAGACAATAGATGATATTTAAACCCGGTGCGCATTTGCGTACCGGGTCAATTCTTTTTCAAGCTGAAAATAGGAGAACAGGACAATGGAAGTTAAAACCTTTGGTGTTGTTGGTTCCGGCCAGATGGGCAACGGTATTGCCCAGGTGGCTGCTGCGGCAGGTATGAATGTAATCATGAGTGATATCAAAGAAGAATTCTGCCAGAGAGGCCTTGCCACAATCTCAGGCTCCATGGACCGTCTGTTGAAAAAAGAAAAAATAACCCAGGCGGAGAAGGACGCCACCCTTGCCAGAATCACCACCACCACGGATTTAAAGGATATGGCCAAAGCCGATTTCGTGGTGGAAGCCGCCGTGGAAAGAGAAGACCTGAAATTTCAAATTTTCAGGGAGCTGGATGCAGCCTGCCCGGAAAACGTAATTTTGGCTTCTAACACCTCATCCATTCCCATCGGCAGCATTGCCGCCCAGACCTCCCGGCCGGACAAGGTGATCGGTATGCACTTCATGAACCCCGTGCCCATGATGAAGCTTGTGGAGGTGATCAAGGGGATCGCCACCTCCGAAGAGACCTTTCAACTGACCTGGGACCTGTCCAAAAAATTCGGCAAGGTACCGGCCGAAGCCAATGACTTCCCCGGATTCATTGCCAACCGGATTCTGATGCCCATGATCAATGAGGCGATTTTCTGTCTTTACCAGAGCGTTGGCACCAAAGAGGACATTGATACGGTCATGAAGCTTGGCATGGCCCATCCCATGGGGCCGTTGACCCTGGCCGATCTCATTGGTCTGGATACCTGCCTTGCCATCATGGAAACCCTGTATGACGGATTCAAGGATTCTAAATACAGACCCTGCCCGCTGTTGAAAAAATATGTGCAGGCCGGCTGGCTGGGAAGAAAAACCGGCAAGGGCTTCTATGATTACAAATAAACGTTCGGTTTAGCGGTACACCGAGATAAACAAAGTTCCAAAAAAAAGGCGGGGAACACTTTACCCCGCCTTTAATCGTTTTAGTTTAAACCTTTCAAGGCAGGATCATCCGCCCTGAAGATATTACAGGTTTCCGATTCAGGATCAAAAACGATCACGGCTTTTCTCGTTCGAAGCTGATTCATGACTTGATTGATTTTGGTCTCCAGGGTGGCTTCCGTCTCCCCGTAATCGGTACCGTCGCGGGTAACGAACTCTTCAACAACACCTTCGAGCGCCTCGGGACTTAGCTGATCATAGGGCACTTTAACCGCCTTCATTACTGAAACTCCAATCCAACAGGGTTTTAATTTTTTTATCGGTCCGGGTCTTTTTAATGATGTATTCCAATTTGTACGCCTGGGATTTCGACAACTGATGACGAACAGCTGCCAATGTCACCGGAATTCGGGACCGGGTATATTTGGATGCCGTGCCCTGATTGTGACTTGCCAGACGTTTTTCCAGATCATTGGTCACCCCGCAATACAAAGAGGCGTCTGCGCATCTCAATAGATAGGTTGACCAGCTTTCCAATTGATCTTCCGTTATTTTGCCGTCACCGTCCAGATGCTGATGACACCCCGGGCGTGCCGGATCTGGCGATTGATTTCAAAATTTTTCTGGATAATTGGACACATACCGCCGTTGCCCACATAGGCCTTAAAATTGCGATAGTGGGTTTTCCCGGCCAGGCGTTCAATCATACTGACAGCAATCTTGCTGGTCATCCTGGCCTGATCATCCAAAGAAAAATCCACGAGAATAAGTTGCCCGCCAGCGGCAAGCAGGCGCCTGGCCTCGGCCAGCATGTTGATCTGCACCCGGGCAGTTTTTTCATGCACCGCAAGGGAGATAATGATGATGTCAAAACTTGCGCCGGGCAACCCGGTGTGCTGAACATCGCACGCCAGCAGATTGGCAATTTTGCTGCCTTTTCCGGCAACCTTAATCATATCCGGGGATAAATCCACCCCTGTCAAATTGCTGAAACCGGCATCGGACAATCTTTTGAGCTGATCACCGGTGCCACAGCACAAATCCAGAATGCGTGCATCATGGTCCGGGATCAGCCGAATTATATCCTGCCGTATATTCTTCAGGGCAAAGTAAAGGACAGGATCGTATATTGTTGCGGTAAACGCACCTGGGGTATCCATTGTTGCCGTCCGGACTATTTTATGACCGACTGGTCGTCGTCCGAATCTTCTTTGGCGCTGCAGCAGCTGTCCTGTATGCCGGGCGTGCACCCGTCACAACTGCAACTGCCGCCGCAACCGCACGAAGACTCGCCTTTAAACGTTTTGATCATTCTTCGTACTGTATAAAACAGGGCAACTGCCACAATCAGTCCAACTATAATATTTCCCATTGTTTCCTCCTTAATTCACGATAAGGGAGCCGACCTGGTACGTCACCACAGACAGCCCAAACGCCAAAGCCGTGTTAAACCCGACAGAAAAAGCAGCCCATTTCCAAGATCCGGTTTCCCGGGCAATGCAGACAACGGTGACAAAACAAGGCGCATAAAACACCGTAAAAATCATCAGGGCAAAGGCGGTTACAGGCCCCCAGCCCGGAGATTTGGCAAGTCTTTGTGCCAAAGAGTCTGTGCTTTCAGGGTCCACATCCCCAAGGGAGTAGGCCGTTCCCAGTGTTGAGACGACAACCTCCTTGGCGGCAAACCCGCCCACCAAAGCAATATTAGTCCGCCAGTCAAATCCGGCCAGGTAAGAAACTTTCTCAAGACCTTTACCGATTCTGCCGGCAATGGAATTTTCCAGCCGGGTCATGGCAGCCTCTCCGTCAATAGCAGCCAAGGCGTTCTGAACCTCTTGGGCCTCGGGTGAAAGCTCAGCGCCTTCATCGGCACTTGCCAGTTCATTTATAACGTCTGCGGGAACTGAATCGGTAATGGCGGTACGCCGGGATTCAAATTGGGCCGAAGTTTTGTCATCCAGCCCGGGAAAGGTCATCATGGCCCAAAGGAGAATGGAAATCCCCAGGATGACGGTACCGGCTTTTTTCATATATTGCCAGGTCCGTTCCCAGGTGTGAATCCAAAGGCCCTTGAGGGTGGGAAAACGATAGGGGGGAAGTTCCATGACAAAGGGTGTGGATTCACCCCGGATCACCGTGGTTCTTAACAATTTTGCCACAAGCAGGGCGCCGACCCAGGAAATCAGCGTCAAAACAACCATGATCGTGGCCTGTTTATGTGGAAAAAAGGCGGCCACCAGCAAGGCATACACCGGCAGTTTGGCACCGCAGTTCATGAACGGAACGGTTAAAAGGGTTGCCAGCCGTTCCCTGGGAGACTTCAGTGTCCGGGCCGCCATAACGCCGGGCACGGCACATCCGCCGGCAATACCACCGGAAACGATAAAGGCCATGACCGAACTGCCGTGAAGCCCGAATATCCGGAAAACCCGGTCCAGCATAAATGCCATCCTGGCCAGATATCCTGAGTCCTCAATAAATGAGATGCCCAGAAACATGAACATAATCAGGGGCACAAACCCCATGACACCGCCCACACCGTCAATGATACCCGAAATAATCATGGATTTGAGAAGTCCGTCGGGCAAAACAGCCTCCATCACCCCGCTGATCCAGCCAAAAACACCTTCAATCCACGCCACCGGCAATTCACTGTAGGTAAAGGTAAACTGGTACAGAGCGGCAAGCACCCCCACCATGATCAACGGGCCCATAAACCGGTTTGTCAGCACCTTATCAATCTGATCAGAACGCTGGAGCCGGTTGCGGTCGAAGGCGAAGCGGATCACATTCTGTTTAAGTACGGAGTTGATAAAACCATACCGCTGATCGGCGATCATGCCTTCGGGATGGATATCGAGGGTGGCGGACATATGACGCTGGAGTTTTTCCCCAATGGCCATAAGTTGATCGGCAGTTTCTTTATCCCGGGTGGTGCCAAGCTCAAGAATCTGGGTGTCGTTTTCTAAATATTTAAGTCCCACCCAACGGGCCGAATAGACGTCGGTTAAGAACTGTTTTTCCTCAATAACCTTTTCCATCTCATCCAGGGCTTTGTCAATGTCCTGGCCGTAGGAAATCATCAGAGGCGTGGCCGGTTTGTTAATCCCTTTTGCGACCTGGGCCAGCAGCGCTTCTTTGCCTTTGCCGGTCCTGGCCACCATGGGCACCACAGGAACGCCTAAAAGTTCGGACAGTTTGTCAAGATCGATCTCTATTCCTCTTTTTTGGGCCACATCCATCATGTTCAGGGCTAAACACACCGGAATACCCATCTCCATGAACTGCACGGACAGATAAAGGTTACGCTCCAAATTTGAGGCATCCACAATATTAACGACCATGGCCGGTTTTTCATTGACCAGATAGTCCCTTGCAACCACCTCTTCCAAAGAATAGGCCGTCAGGGAATAGGTGCCGGGCAAATCTATGATTTCAAAGGTACCGGCCTCAGAAACGCAGGTGCCCTGTTTTTTTTCAACGGTTACCCCGGGATAGTTTCCCACCTGCTGGCGGGCACCTGTCAATTCGTTGAAAAGGGTTGTTTTCCCGGCATTTGGATTTCCTGCAAGGGCAATGGCGACACTCATGTTACTCTACCTCCACCTGAATGTAATCGGCTTCGTTGTTTCTCAGGGTCAATGTGAACCCCATAATCCGCAATGCCACCGGGTCATAAAGCGGGGCACGTCCCTGGATGGTGATCTCCTTTCCCGGGACAATACCCATGTCCCGTATACGGCGGCCCATCTCGCCCTGCGCTTTTACCGACGTGATAACCCCGGTTTGATTTTTTTTCATTTGTCTCAGGTTGATGACGCTCATTAAAAAACTCCTCTTAATTATTCACAATTTGGCTTGTGATGTTTTTTAGCGTTAATGTGAATAAGTTTTATACAGATAACTTTTGTGTTGGTCAATAAAGAAGTAGCCTCAATTAAACAATAAGATAGAAAGAATACAAACCTATGGGCGGTTAAACGGCACCATCTTTGTGGACAAACACATTGCAGACAAAGGCTGTGCCGGATTCGCCGTAGATAATAATTATTCCCCGTGGGCATATTTTTCTTTAATTGCAAAACGGTCGATCTCTCCTGCGGCAGTCAGGGGCAACTGAGCCACAAACACAATGGATTTTGGTTTTTTGAAACCGGCAATCAGGGTGCCGGTAAAGGAAATCAGCTCTTTTTCTTCAACCGTGCAGCCGGCATTCAGGGTGCACACTGCCTTGACGGCCTCTCCAAATTCTGCATCCGGTACACCGAATACACATGCCTTGTCCACGGCTTCATGGCTGACCAGGGCCGCTTCCACTTCTGCGGGGAACACATTCTCCCCGCCGGGCTTGATCAACTCTTTTTCCGGCTTGCGCCCTTTAAAATAAAGGTAGCCGTTTTCATCCAGCTGCCCCATGTCACCGGTGTGGTGCCAGCCGTTTCTGAATGTAAAGTTATTCAGGGCGTCGGCATTCCAATACCCTTTGAACACCAACGGCCCCTTGACAAGGATCTCGCCGGTGCTGCCCGGCGGCAGGGCATGGTCCAGATCATCGGCAACGATCATTCTGACCAGGGGCGATACCCGGCCCGCAGATCCGGGTGCCTCAAATATAGGAGAAAAGGTGATCAGCCCCGACGTTTCAGTCTGGCCGTACATGATCCAGAACTTTGACCCCGTCAACTTTTCCCATAGTCCGGCGGTTTCCGGGCTTTCAAGGCCCGAGACAATTTCAAGACTGGACAGATCCGGCGCTGTCGGCTGGGACTGGACACATTCCAGGATGCGGCCCAAAATCGGGGGAAAGGAACCAAAGATAGATACCTTTTGTTCCTGAATCAGATCAAGTGCGGCCTGGGGGGAAAATTGTTCCAGAATCACATTCTTTCCGCCGGCCATGAGTGTGGCAAGTCCGATATTGACGCCCATAATGTGAAACAAAGGTAAAATATTCAAATAGGTTTTCGTCTGGTCCAGACCATAGGCATGCATCAGCTGAAGGTTGGCCAGGATAAGGTTTGTCTGGCTGAGCGCCGCCCCCCGGGGCTTTCCCTGGACGGCTGCGGTGTGGATAATAATGTAGGCAAAGTCCGGGTCAGAATCGTCGGACAGATCAATGGCACCCTGGGGATCAGCGGCATAGAGGGAAGAAAAATTGTCCGCCAGATTGAACGTGTGGACAATACCGGTTCGCTCCCGGATCAGCGGCCCGATTTTATCTTTCATTTCGTCATCATAAATGACCATCCGGGGTGCGGTGTCATCCAGGGCGTGGGCCAGTTCATCTTCACCCAGCCGCCGGTTCACGAGCACAAGACACAAGTTTAAGGCGGAAGCCGCGGCAAACAGATGGAAAAATGCCGGATGGTTTTTGGCAACCACGGCCACCCGGGTACCGGCTGCCAGATTGAGCCGGGCCATGCCGCAGGTCAACCGGCAGGCATCGTCAAACAGTTCTGAATGGGTTCGGGTTTCACCATTATAATATAAGGCGCATCCACTCCCGTTCATTTGGGCATTTCGGTGGAAAAAATCAAATACAGTCAGTTGATGGGTTTTATTCATGATGTGCTTTTCCTTAATTCTATCAAACAAAATCACAGGCGCAAAAAAACCGGTTACAAATACCCGCATCGGCCGGGATCTGAAAATTCACATCCCTTAACTGTCATGAATTCAAATACATTGTCAAAAAAATTATTAACGGCACACGGAAAATTTAAGGGAATATGGGGCAGGTTAGACGTTGACATCTATTTTTCCAGAGGATAAATTTTATATATTCAAGCCTATCAATCCCTTCGGCAGGCGTCATCCCCTGCCGGACAGCACGAAGGAGAAACGCCATGAGCAATCCGTCTGCCCCGGCCATGACCATCTGCCTGCCCGATACCCTGCCTGCTGAACCACAATTTCGCCCGGGCGTCCGCAGGGCACCGGACAGAGGTTTTCGCCTGACCCGGCCCCAGACCGTTGTGGCCCTTAAAAATGCCCTTCGCTATATCCCGGCAACGCTTCATGACGATCTTATTCCTGAATTTTTAGAAGAACTGCAAACCCGGGGCCGGATTTACGGATACCGATTTCGCCCCCAAGGAGATATCAAGGCAAAGCCCATTCATGAATACAAGGGGAATTGTGTGGCCGGTAAAGCCGTCCAGGTGATGATCGACAACAATCTTGATTTTGATGTGGCCCTGTATCCCTATGAACTGGTGACATACGGGGAAACGGGGTCCGTGTGCCAGAACTGGATGCAGTATCAGCTGATCAAACGTTACCTGGAGGTGCTCACCGACCACCAGACCCTGGTGATGCAGTCCGGACACCCTCTGGGGCTCTTTGCCTCGGCACCGGACAACCCAAGGGTGATCATCACCAACGGGCTGATGGTGGGACTTTACGACAACCCGGAAGACTGGGAGATTGCCGCGCAGATGGGGGTCTCTTCCTACGGCCAGATGACGGCGGGTGGATGGATGTATATCGGCCCCCAGGGCATTGTCCACGGCACCTATAACACGCTTCTCAATGCCGGGCGTCAGCGGTGCGGGGTTCCGGCGGACGGAGACCTGGCAGGCTTGCTCTTTGTTTCTTCCGGCCTGGGCGGCATGAGCGGGGCCCAGCCCAAGGCCGCTAAAATTGCAGGGGCGACATGTATCATCGCAGAGGTGGATGCGTCCAGGGTCAAAACCCGGCATGAGCAGGGCTGGGTGGATGTATTTTTTGATGATCTAGAGAAAATTTACCAGGCAGCCAAGGCCGCCGTAAAAGCAAAGGAGAACACCTCCATTGCCTACCACGGCAACATCGTGGACCTGTTGGATTTTCTGATCAAAAAAGATTTAAAGGTGGATCTGTTGTCCGATCAGACCTCATGCCATGTGGTGTATGACGGCGGCTATTGTCCGGTGGGCTTAAGTTTTGATGAACGCACCCAACTGCTGGCCAACGACAGGACACGGTTCAAAAGTCTGGTGGATGAGAGCCTGAAGCAACACTATGAACGGATCCAAAAGCTTGCGGCCAAAGGCACCTATTTCTTTGACTATGGCAATGCCTTTTTAAAAGCGGTATTTGATGCCGGCGTCACCGAAGTGTCCAAAAACGGTGTGGATGCCAAGGACGGATTTGTCTATCCCTCCTATTTTGAAGATATCATGGGGCCCATTTTCGATTACGGCTACGGGCCTTTCCGCTGGGTATGCCTATCCGGCAACCCCGAAGACTTAAATAAAACCGATGCCGCAGCCATGTCCTGCATTGATCCAAACCGCCGGTCCTATGACCGGGACAATTACGTCTGGATCAGGGACGCCCGGCAAAACAAACTGGTGGTGGGCTCCCAGGCCAGGATTCTATACCAGGATGCAGCAGGCAGGGTATCCATTGCCCTGAAATTCAATGACATGGTTCGAACTGGAGAGGTGTCCGCCCCCATCATGCTGGGCCGGGACCACCATGACCCCGGCGGCACGGATTCCCCGTTCCGGGAAACTGCAAACATATACGACGGGTCCAATGTCTGCGCTGACATGGCCACCCACTGCTTTGCCGGTAACGCCGCCCGGGGTATGACCATGGTGGCCCTGCACAACGGCGGGGGCACCGGCATCGGCAAGGCGATCAACGGCGGGTTCGGCCTGGTGCTAGACGGCAGCGAACAGGTGGATGCCATCATTAAATCTGCCATGCTCTGGGATGTCATGGGCGGTGTGGCCCGGAGAAACTGGGCAGGCAACCCCAATGCCAGGGAGGTTGCCATGGCCTACAATGCCGAAAACCCCAATGGAGACCAGATCACCATTCCCCACCCGGCAGACGAAACCAAAGTTATGGATGGCGTGAATAAACTGTTTGACTGATTCGGGCAAAAACGCTGCCCAGTAAGTCAAAGCAGTCAGATATTAATCCCCAAAGGCTGCCGCCATCTTCGGCAGGCAGCTTGAAGAAAAATCCCGGGCAAAGGCGGACAGATCTTCGCCATCCACATCTCCATCTCCGTTCGTATCAATGATACATTCAGGCTTGATGGAATAGACAATCTCAAGATAGGAACGGGACCCATATTCGCGGGCCTTAAGCCCGAACCCAAGACCGCCCGAGTCCAGCAGGACACCGTAATTGGCGGTTGTCTGATCCGCCCATGCCTGGACAATCCCACGGATATCCACGGGATCAAGGTACGCATGATCATAATCATCGTCCGAACTGGTGACGGACAACGTCCCCACGACATCCCCCAGGTCTCCGCCCGGAGAGGTCCAGAGTGTGGCCGTGGCCGCGTTATTCCATGTCACCTGATCTTCTGCCCAGTCCCGGGTGACGTTGTAAAGACCGGTTGTCTGCCCATGTGCACTTTCAGGAGTACTCCAGACAAAAAAGCCCAGATCGGCGGAAATAATCTGTTTTCCCATGATGGCCCCGGGCAGATTAAACCGGATAATAAACCGGTCAAAACTACTTAAATACGGCGATGAACCATACAGCGTATCGGGCGATCCACTTTGGAGAAATGCATCTTCCATATCCGCGGCATTTTCCAGCCGAATCGTAAAGGTTTGTTCCGGGATATGAACGTTTACCGTATTGGAAGCGTCAGATTCCGCGTTGCTGTTAAAGGCCGTTACCTGGAAACTCCAGGTCGCAAGCGGTTCCAGAGCTTTAACTTCAAATGTGTGCACATCCGGTCCGACCTGGTCCAGAACAGAGAATCCGCCGCCTTCAATCTCTTGGTAAATGGTAAACCCCTCCTCGTTATCTGAATTGTCCTCCCAGGTCAGAGTCACGTCAAACCCGTCCAAATGTGCGCTCAGGTTGGACGGCGCCATGGGCGCAGTATTGGAAATAACGCCCACTGCGGTATTGCTTGGCAGGGAACTTCCAGCATCCGGCAAATCGGCATAAACCCGGTAAGTATAAGTCCCGTCAGCCAGTGACATGTGGGTATAGGTGTTCACATCCGCTTCGACGGCGGCAAGAAGTTCCCAGGAGCCCCCATTGTCTGTTTCAATGACAAAACCCGCTTCGTTATCACTGTTGTCCACCCAGGACAAAAGGATCTGTCGATTTGCAGAATCAGCCTGGGCGATAAGGTTTGATGGGGATTGAGGAATCGCGTAAAGTTCAGCCTGGTATTCTAAACTTTCACCGCTTCCATAATCGTTGTATGCTTCTACCACATAATCATAAAGCCCGGGTAAAAGGCCCGCATCCGTATAGGAGGTCACATCGAAATCCAGGGTTGCAGCAGGCGTTGAAATATCATCCCAAAACTGGGAATCTAATTTTCTCCAGAGATAAAACCCCCTCTCATTATCTGAATTGTCCTGCCAGGAAATCCTAATCGTGCGGTTTTGGTGATCAATGACACAGTCAAGATCCGATGGATCTGCCGGAGGGGATTGATCAATAATCTGGACCGACACAACCGGAGACGCCGCATTACACGATTCATCCACCCCGGTTACCACATGAGCCAACACCCGGTAGTCATAGGTTCCGCCCAAAAGACCGGTATCGGAATACGCGACAGTGTCCGGGGCCAGGGTATTCAGGGTGGTCCAGGGATAAGCGCCCTGGCGCCGTTGAACCAGATAACCATCCTCTTCATCGGAATGATCCGTCCAGGCCAGGGCCACCGTCACATTATCCGTATCCGTATAATCAGGAATCGCCGTCAGCCCCGAAGGGGCGGCCGTACATTCCTGCCATCCGGCTAAACGGGCAAACAAATACCAGGCGGCATACGCTTTGCGATTGGCGTTTAGGGGCTGGCTATGGGCGGAAGAACAACTATACCAGTCCGTCCCCTGGGTATGCGTTTCCTGCCATTCTATGGCCCAGTTCTTATCCCGGCTGCCGTTCATGTCACTGTCATAATCACAATTATCATTTACCAATTTATCCCCGTAATAGTTTCCGTCGGGGTCATAACACTCGATATCATAAAAATCGAACAGCACCTTGCCATTGGCGATACAGTAGTCTCGAATCTGCTGGTTGCGCATGTGAAGATTTCCATTCTCTCCGGTGCCGTCGGCATGGCCGGTCATGTATACAAACGTAACATCGGGATAGGCCGCCTCCAGTTCAGACATGGGTATGAGATAATTGGTCCTCATCTGTTCCTCGGTTAAACTTGAAGCCTGGCCGCACCAGGACCACATGACCACATTTACATCGCTGTTATTAGGATCATCCAGATAACTTTTCGTATTATTCACCCATTGGGGATAGTATCCCACATCTCCGCCCATGGCATAATCGTGAAGATCCAGAACAGAGCCGTCATCATTATTGCCCCAGGCAAGTATACCCTGAGTCAGGGCCAAACCCAGCCCCCCACCATCGGCAAAGGCCACCAAGCCCGTCATCCCGGTGGTGATCTGGCTGCCGTGGGAGGTGTGGCCATAGGCAATGTGCAGATTTGCCCTGGCTGCCTGTATGGCAAATTCTGGGATAACGGTGATGTCCGTGGTTGAGTGGTCGGCGATAATTTCCTCTGCCGATGCCCCAGAAAAACTTCCCAGGGACAGAATACCGGCCGCAAAAAGCAAACATATGGTGCGTATGACGCATGATATACAGTTTGGCATCTTTCTCCTCACGAATTAGAATGTTGCAATGGCAGGGAATCACCCTCTGAAATTTTGGGGCACCCCCCCAATCCCATGTGAATTTAATCAATCTTATAAAAAAAGGGCTGTAATTTAAACAGGTTTTTAATTTTCATTGGAGATTGAATCCGGATATTACCGGACCCAATCAGCCCTACCCGTCATAATCAAGTTCAGGTTAAAATTCAAATTTGGAAATGTTCGTTTGAACGTTTATTCCAGACCGCCGTGCTCCAAAAAGCTGTAATGTCCTTTAGGGCTGAAAATAATATGATCCAGAACCGTAATGCCCAACGTGTTGCCGGCCTCTTGAAGCCGGCGGGTAACATTTTTATCAGCTTCACTGGGGGTCATGTCTCCGGACGGATGGTTGTGGGCCAGAATCACCGCCGAAGCCCGGTCGGTGATGGGGTCGGCAAAGACCTCCCGGGGATGAACCTGGGTTTGATTCACCAGGCCGATGGAGACCACACGATGGGTGATCACCTCATTGGCCCCGTTCAGGGAAATGCATAAGAAGTGTTCCTGTTTCCGGTCTCCATAATGGCGGATCAGGGGCAAGACATCCAGGGGCGTTGTGATTTTAAGCCCCTCCGGGTGAATGCGGCGCCGGGCAAACTCCAGGGCCGCCGCAACCAGCATGGCTTTGGCCGGCCCCACGCCTTCCAGTTGCTGCAGGTCCCTCAGATCCGGCCGGCCCTTATGGGCATCCACCAACCGGACAATGCGGGCAGCCACGGTCATGACATCATGACCTTTGGTACCGGAACCCAGCAAAATCGCCACCAGTTCATCATCGCTTAAAAATTCCGGGCCGTTTTCCAGCATTTTTTCCCGGGGGCGATTCTGTTTGGGTATATCCGACAATCGTTTAGGCATGGATCTCTCCTATTCTTTTAAGCCGCCCATTTACGTTGAAATTTTATTTAAAAATGGGAATACGCTTATTTGGGCTTGATTCTATGGTCAGCCGTTTTTTGTAGGGGCAATCCCCCCTGTGGTTGCCCTGGTTAGGGCAGGCACGGGGACCTGCCCCTACAGCGGCCAATGTTAGAAGCAATCCGTCTATTTTTAACATGACATTACCTACCCCGCCAGTTCAAACTGCTTGCAACTATTTGCTAAAACGTTTAGTTATATCTAATAATTCTATCCCGAAGCAAACTCATAAACCGGGAGGCTAATAACTTTGAATATCAAATTCTGGGGCAGCAGGGGGTCAATCCCTATTTCATTTTCTTCGCGTGACATCGAACATAAACTGGCCAAAGCATTGGAAAGGACAGGTTCCCATAATCTTTCATCGGAAAAAGAGATCAAGCAGTTTATAAAAAGTCTGCCCTTTTCGATCCGGGGAACGTTCGGCTCAAACACATCCTGTGTTCAGATCAAGGGGGAGGATAAACGACAAATCATCGTCTGCGACAGCGGAACCGGGATACGTGATCTTGGGACATCCCTTGCGGCGGCCATGAACCGCGACGGGCCCCAAAATTTTTCCATTCACATTTTTCTTTCCCACCTTCACTGGGATCATATCAACGGGTTTCCTTTTTTCATACCGGCTTATATGCAAGGATCTATCATTAACTTTTACGGATATCATGACACACTTGAAGAATCCATGACCTTTCAGCAGAACGCCGCCAATTTTCCTGTTCCCCTGTCTGCCATGGGTGCAGATATCAGATTTAACGTGCTGGAACTTGATCAAACCTATGAAATAGGCGGGTTTTCAATAGAAGGAATTAAACAGAGCCATCCTGGAGACTCCTTTGGATTCAGGTTTGAACAAAAAAATAAAGCCTTTGTCTATTCAACAGATTCAGAGCATCATGACGATGTTGACCGGGATGACTACCCGTTTGTTCAGTTTTTTAGCAATGCGGATCTGGTTGTGTTTGATGCCCAGTACAAATTTGCAGACACATTAACCTGCAAAAAAGACTGGGGGCACTCAAGCAGTATGACAGGCATTGAACTGGCCCTCAGGTCGGATGTAAAACGGCTTTGCCTGTTCCACAATGATCCTGCATCCTGCGATGAAAAACTGGAGCAGCATGCCATGGATGCCCAAAAATATGCCCGACTTTGCCCCTGGCCGGGGGCCCAGAATCTGGAAGTGTTCACAGCCTATGACGGACTTGAAATAAACCTTTAAAATCTCTTTGCTTTCAATTTATTATTGTCCTAATATGACAATTTGCTAAATGTATGGGCTGCTTTGCTATGAGCGGCTTAACCGGCATAGTGTGAAACCTACCCTATATAATAAGGTATAAGCTTGGCCGGTTAAATGACAAGTTAACACCAATTGAGAACGGAGGCGCAATGGAGGTTAAAGTTACCCGGGTATCTGAGCCAGGCACCCGCCCCAAGGATGAAGACCTGGGATTTGGTACGGTATTTACCGATCATATGTTTGTCATGGATTATGAAAAGGACAAGGGATGGGTCAATGCCCGCATTGAACCCTACGGCGATTTTACCATGTCGCCGGCAAGCATGGTGCTGCATTACGGGCAGGCGGTGTTCGAAGGCCTGAAAGCCTATAAGACCAAGGACGGAAAAATCCAGCTCTACCGGGCACGGGATAATTTTGCCCGCATGAACCGCTCCAGCCAGGGGCTTTGCATCCCTGAAATTGACATCGATTTTGTCATGGATGCACTGAAACAACTGCTCAAAATTGAAGAAGCCTGGATTCCAGAAACCCCCGGGACCTCTTTGTACATCCGGCCCACCATCGTGGCCACCGACCCGTTCCTGGGTGTCCGGGCCTCCTATACATACAAGTTTTTTATCATCCTCTCCCCTGTGGGATCATACTATGCCCAGGGCCTGCAGCCTGTAAAAATCTGGGTCTGTGAAGACCATGTCCGGGCCGTTCGCGGCGGGGTCGGCGAGTTCAAAACCCCGGGGAACTATGCCGCCAGTCTTCTGGCCGGGGAAAAAGCCAAAAAAGAAGGATACAACCAGGTATTGTGGCTGGATGGTATAGAGCTTAAATATATCGAAGAAGTCGGGGCCATGAATATCTTCTTTCTGATCAATGACGAACTGGTTACCCCCATGCTCAACGGCAGTATTCTGCCCGGCATTACCCGTTTTTCAGTGATCGAACTGGCAAAAAAATGGGGCATAAAGGTCAGCGAGCGCAGGATCAGCATTGATGAGGTCATTGCCGCGGCCGACAACGGCACCCTGCAGGAAATGTTCGGATCCGGAACCGCTGCGGTTGTTTCCCCTGTGGGAGAGCTGCGCTATAAAGATAGAGTCATTCATATCGGCGACGGCAACCCCGGTGAAACATGCATGAAATTTTATAATGCCGTAACTGACATTCAGTACGGAAAAGCTGAAGATACCGAAGGCTGGATTGAAGTTGTAGAGTAAATTAACCGGATGTATTTTTTAGTCCACCGGCGCTGAACGAGCGCTCAGTCAAAGATGGAGTTTGATCACCCTCAAACTATTGGAGATCGTATGACTAAAAAGAAAGAAATTACCCATGTAGGCGTCCGAATCAAGCGTGCCAGGCTGGACAAAAAACTCAGCCTGGATGCCATGGCCAATGAGACCGGGCTGTCAAAAGAAGTGATCAAGAAAATCGAGAGCGGGGAGCAGCGGCCGTCTGTGGGCACGCTGCTCCAGCTTTCACGCACCCTTCAACTCTCTTCCGGATTTTTGCTCAATGAGTCGGAAGATTCCCAGGAAGCCCGGGCCGATGCCTATACCAAGCGCACGGACAATTATGCGTATACACCGTTGTCACCCGGGGCTGAAAACAACCACTTAAAGGCGTTTCGCATCGTTGTGGAAGCCGGTGCCAGCCATGAAGGGGTTGGGTTTCAGCACGAGGGCGAGGAGTTTGCCTATGTGCTGGACGGTGAAGTTGAAATTCAGGTGGGGGACCATATCAATGTCTTGAAAACAGGGGAATCCCTTCATTTTAATTCAGGGATCAAGCATGACCTGCGCAATATCGGCGATCACGATGCCGAACTGATTGTGGTGGTCTATGCGCCTTAGATCCGTTTTTTTAAAACAAAGGAGATACCATGTTATTCAAGTTAACCGATGAACAGGTGATGATCCAGAATATGGTGCGTGAATTTTCACGCAAGGTCGTCGCCCCCACCGCTGCGGAACGGGATCAAACCCGGGAGTTCCCCGCAGAGAATTTCAAACAGATGGGGGAGCTTGGGCTGATGGGTATGATGGTACCCGAAGAGTTCGGCGGGGAAGCTGCGGATGCGGTCTCCTATGTGCTGGCCCTGTCTGAGATCGCATATTCCTGTGCCTCCACCTCGGTGGTGATGTCGGTCCAGAATTCCATTGTGTGCGAATCGCTCAATAAATTCGGCACAAAAAAGCAGAAGCAGGAATTTCTTGTGCCCCTGGCCTCCGGGGAGATTATCGGGGCCTTTGCCCTGACTGAACCCGATGCCGGGTCCGACCCGGTGAGCCAGACCACCACAGCCGTCAAGGACGGTGATGAATATGTGATCGACGGCACCAAGCGGTTTATCACGTCCGGGGAAAACAGTTCCGTGGTCCTTGTCACGGCCAAAACCGATGAAACCAAGGGACATAAAGGCATATCCTGTTTTATTGTCCCCAAGACAACTCCCGGCCTGGTCGTGGGGCACCATGAAGATAAGATGGGGTTGCGGGCTTCGGACACCACGGATCTGATTTTTGAAAATTGCCGGGTGCCGGCCGCCAATATTTTAGGCAAGGAGGGCGACGGCTTTAAAATCGCCATGTCCGGTCTGGACAGCGGCAGGATTGGTATTGCGGCCCAATCCCTTGGTGTGGCCCAGGCCGCCTTTGATGCCGCAGCCAAGTATGCAAAAAAACGCAAGCAGTTCGGTGCGCCCATCATCAAACACCAGGCCATTCGTTTTCAATTTGCGGATATGGCCACAAAAATTGAGGCGGCACGGCAACTGATTCTTTCGGCGGCATCCATGAAAGACCGGGGGGAAAAGTTCACCCGGGAGGCCTCCATGGCCAAACTTTTTGCCTCTGAAATGGTCCAGGAAATCACGGCCCAGGCCATACAGATCCACGGGGGATACGGATTTACCAAAGATTACCCGGTGGAACGATTCTACAGGGACGCCCGGGTATTTACCATCTACGAAGGCACCAGCGAGATCCAGCGCATTGTCATTTCCAATGCCGTGCTAAAGGATAAGAGAAAACCGTAACACATTAAACATAAAACAATAGTTCAGGTGTGCGTGAAAGCACAATGGCTGTTTTAGATAAAACAGCCAAAAGGGAATCCTGTGAAACTCAGGAACGGACCCGCCGCTGTAACCGGAAAACAGGCGTCTCTGCATGAACCACTGGTCCACTGGACCGGGAAGGGGCAGAGACAACACGCCCCGGAAGTCAGAAGACCTGCCTGGATAAGATGCCGATGACCTCGAGGATTGGGTAGGCATGAAAATTCTGAGATAGTTTGGGAAATCCCGGATTAAAATTTTTTTGGTCCGGGTTTTTTATGCCCGGATGATTGCAAGGAGAGACGGTGACTATGCAAAATCGTGTGGTACAACTATCTGTGTTGATTTTTATTTTTTATTTAGCTCCCCTGAACGCATTGGCTGCAGACCCATCAACAGAAGAGACAGATGTTTTAGAAGAGATCGTGGTCAGTGCAACAAGAACCCCGACCCGCAGTTCACAACTGGGAAGTTCGGTGACGGTCATTACGTCTGAAGAGATCGAAGCCAGGCAGCAGACTCAAGTGATCGATGTTCTGCGCAGTGTGCCGGGCGTCAATGTTGTCCAGACCGGCCCCATGGGCGGAACGGTTTCTGTGTATATGCGTGGCACCGAAAACAGACACACCCTGGTGCTGGTTGACGGTGTCGAATTTCGGGATGCCACCCAGACGGGAGGTAATGCAGACCTGCGGAACCTGACAACCGATAATATTGAACGGATCGAAGTTGTCCGGGGTCCCCAAAGTGTTCTCTACGGTTCCGATGCCATCGGCGGTGTGATCAACATCATTACTAAAAAGGGACAAAAACAGCCAACAGGTTTTATTTCTCTTGAAGCCGGCTCTTACAATACCAAACGCGGCGTGGCCGGCGGATCTTTCGGCAATGATTATATCACCACTTCGTTTACTGTGTCCGGAACAAAAACCGATGGGTTGTCCGTTGCCCGAAAAGAAGATGGAAACAGTGAAGACGACGGATATGAAAATAAAAATGCAGCATTAAAGATTAACGCCGCGCCCAGTGAGATTCTGGATCTTAATTTTAATCTTCATCTGTCAACGTCCCAACAGGACTCGGACGGATTTGGATACGATGCCCACGGAAACTCCAAATCATTAATCGATAACGTTGACACACTGGACACCGATGAAACAACAGGACGTCTTGAAGGTGTGTTCCATTTTCTGAAAGACCGCTGGCAGATGACTCTGGGTGGATCATACTCGGGCGTTGACCGGGAGACCGACCTGGAATACGGCGGCGAATATGATTTCAAAGGAACAATACGAAAATTTGACATCCAGAATACATTTCTATTGGATGAACACAACACCATTGTTGCCGGCGTTGAAACAGAAACGGAAACCTATGAAGACAATTCTTTGGAAAAAAGGGCGACCAATAATGCGATTTATTTACAGGAGCAGTTTGCCGCAGGAAATTTTGCCGCCGCGGTGGGCATCCGCCACGATGACCATGAAGCATTTGGCGGGATAACTACATGGCGTGTGGCCCCGACCTATACCTTCAACACCACCGGCACACAGATTAAAGGATCTGCGGGAACAGGATTTAAGGCCCCCTCCCTGTATCAACTGTATGGTCCGGACATTGATTACGGCAGCTGGGGGTATTATGTTGTGGGAAATAAAGACCTGGAGCCCGAAGAGAGCACCGGGTATGACATCGGCATTGAACAGCCGCTGTTCAACAAACAAGTGGTGATTGCCGTCTCCTGGTTCTGGAATGATATTGACAACCTTATTGACTATAATGATGCGGATGATGCCGTGGGATATTATAATGTTTCAGGTGTCAAAACCCAAGGTATCGAGTCAAGCATCTCCTGGTACCCCTGTGATCATTTTAATATGCAGTTGGGATACACCTATACCGATGTCGATACGAGCGGCGAGCAACTATACCGGCGACCGTTCCATAAAGGGAGCGCTGATCTGAATTTTTATCCCATTGAAAATCTGCAGATCAATCTCAATGCCGTCTATGTTGGTGAGCGGGATGATACGTCCAAAAAACTGGAGTCCTATACCCTGGTCAACCTGGCAGCGTCCTATCAGGTCTGCAAAAATGTGAAGCTCTTTGGCCGGATAGAAAATCTTTTTGATGAAACATATGAAGAGGCAGCCGGTTATGGGACCGCAGATCTTTCCGGCTATGCCGGGGTGAAATTAAGTTTCTAAAATTTTATTTATCCATAAACAAAGGCGGGAAAAACGTATGCAGCATTTTTCCCGCCTTTGATATTTGTAAGGGAAGTTACGGCTATGCCTGGGCGGCAGCCACACCCCTGTCAAACGCATCCATATTCAAGGGAATAATTTTTGCCTTGGCGGCAAACTCTTCCTTGACGCATTTCTTCAAAAGGTCCAGATCCACCAGTTTGCTTTTGGCGGCGAATGCGGCCAGGGCCACAATGTTGGCAGCCCTGACGGATCCTGCCTCAATGGCAATGTCATTGGCCGGGATCAGCAGTTCGACCACATCCTTGCGCTGGCTTCTGACCGGGATCAGTGATGAATTTATAAATACAATCCCGCCGGGTTTGATGGTGTCGTCAAATTTTTCCAGGGAGGGCCGGTTCATGGCCACAAGATGGGTGGGATTTTTTATAATGGGTGATCCAATGAGTTTATCACTGATCACCACGGTGCAATATGCGGTGCCGCCCCGCATTTCAGGTCCGTAGGAAGGAATCCAGGCAACCTGGGATCCCTGCTTCATTGCGGCATAGGCCAGCAGCTTGGCACTGAGAAGAATGCCCTGGCCGCCGAATCCTGCAAATTTAATTTCTGTCTGCATGGGTCTCTCCCAATTTAATTGGCGTCTTCAGGGGTTTTGTAATCGCCCAGTTCATAATAAGGCAGCAAGGTTTCTTCGGCCCATTTCAATGCGTTGATGGGTGTCATGCCCCAGTTGGTGGGACAGGTGGAGACCACCTCCACAAAGCTGAAACAGGTGTTGTCCATCTGGTACTGGAATGCCTTTTTAATCGCCTTTTTACATTTGTTGACCATCTGGGGTTTGAGCACCGCCTGGCGGGTCACATACCCCGGGGTCACAATTTCACTCATCAGATTGGCCATGCGCAGGGGCATGCCGGTCTGGGCCGTATCACGGCCGGCCGGCGCCGTGGTGGCACGCTGGCCCGGCATGGTGGTCGGAGCCATCTGGCCGCCGGTCATGCCGTAAATGGCATTGTTGATGAAAATGACGGTAAATTTCTCCCCGCGGTTGGCCGCATGCATGATTTCACCAAAACCGATGCTGGCAAGGTCGCCGTCGCCCTGGTAGGTGAAGACCATCAGATCCGGACGAACCCGTTTGATGCCGGTTGCCATGGCAGGCGCCCTGCCGTGGGCCGCTTCCTGGAAGTCACAGTCAATGTAGTTGTAGATCATGACGGCGCACCCCACAGGGGCGATACCCACGGTCTTTTCCCGGATACCCAGTTCATCAATGGCCTCAGCCACCAGGCGGTGGACAATGCCGTGGGTGCAGCCGGGACAATAGTGGGTATAATTGTCTGTCAACGCCTCTGGCTTAGAAAATGTTTTTCCCATTATTTTCTCCTTGACCGGCGCCTTACCCGATCAGCTCTTTTACGATTTCGATGATTTTTTCAGGTGACGGAATTTCTCCGCCGCACTCCCCGTAAAACTCCACCGGCTTTTTGCCCATGACGCAACGCTGGACATCTTCCACCATCTGGCCCATGCTCATTTCAATGCTGATAACACATTTACAGCTCTCTTTGACAGCGGCATCATAGACCTGTTTTTCCGGAAAGGGGAATAAGGTCTTGGGCCGGAACATGGCCGCCTCAATGCCTTCGGCCTTGAGCATGTCAATGGCGGTGCGGCATACGCGGCTCATGGTGCCGTAGCTTGCCAGCAGCACCTGATAGTCCCCGTCTGCATTGTACAATTCGTACTGAACATCCTCTTTTTGCATCTGGGTATATTTGGCTTTGAGGTTCAGGTTGTGCTGATTCAGTTCAGTGGGGTCCAGGAACAGAGATTTCACCAGGTTCGGTTTATCGCTTTTCCGGGTGGACATGCCGTTGGAGGCCCAGGCATCCTTGTTGGAGGGTTCGGTTTTCAGATCCTCGGGGAATTCCACCGGCTCCATCATCTGGCCGATCATGCCGTCACCCATGATCATGACTGGATTTCTGTATTTCTCAGCCAATGAGAATGCCTGCATGGTCATTTCGACGGCTTCCTGAACGCCGTCCGGTGCCAGGACCATCAGATGATAGTCGCCGTGGCCGCCGCCCTTGGTTGCCTGGAAATAATCGCCCTGGGAGGGTAGAATCCCGCCCAATCCGGGGCCGCCTCGCATGATATTGACAAATACGGCCGGACATTCTGCCCCGGCAATATAGGAAATTGCTTCGCTCATCAAACTGATGCCGGGAGACGATGAGGTGGTCATGACACGCTCTCCGGCACCCGATGCGCCAAAAATCATATATCCTACGGCCACTTCACTTTCGCCCTGGAGGAACACACCGCCCACTTCGGGCAGGCGTTTGCTCAGGTATTCGGCGACTTCCGACTGGGGCGTGATAGGGTATGCAAAATAGTTTAAACAGCCTGCCCTGATGGCAGCTTCGCCGATTGCTTCATTGCCTTTCATTAAGACTTTAGCCATTGTATCTTGTCCTTCTGTCCTTAAAATAAATGATTATGCATTCTGCTCTTCAACTATACTAATCGCCACATCCGGACACATGGTGCAGCAGATGGCGCAATAAATGCAGTCCTCTGGTCTGGCCTGGAAGACCGGGAAATGCCCTTTTGCATTAACTTTATCGGAGATCTCAAGCACGTCTTTGGGGCAAAAATGCACACAAAGACCGCATCCTTTGCACCTTTCGACATCAATAATGTGTTTATAGGCCATTGTACGTAGTACTCCTTGGTGTTAAGTGCGTGTCCAGGGCGGTGCCAGCAACCGGTCAATGGGCAGGATGGGGCAAGTGATCCGTTCCGTTTCAAGTTGGGGCAAAAGCCTGGTGGACGCTGTTATAAATTCAATATTAAGGCCGGTGGCTTCGGATACCCGGCGCACCAGATTGTAGCCGTCATAAATAATTTCCACGGTGGTTTCGTCAAGAAGATTGGCATTGGAAATCAAGCCTGCGACGGGCAATTTTGCGGCAGCTTCAATTTTGGCCTTGATTCTAAGACAACCTTGAACATCGCAGGTTTCGGGGCGCAAGGGGTTGATCACCTGGAGCAATTTGACATCACCTTTTTCAAGCACGTCAGCCAGGGCCGCAAGGACCCTTACGCCGGCATCATCGCCGCCGGCATCCAAAATGGTCACCTGGGCCGGATTTCTAATCATGCCGGCCACCGCCGGGGTTAAAATCGGCAGGTCCGCATGCATATATTTTTTGTCGGGCAAGACCACTTCCACCCCCAGCTCCTCCAGGGGCTTTTGGGCGTCCCGGCTTCTGAAATAGGGGTTGACCAAGTCCAGGTCCGTTATCTTGACACTTTTCCCCCCACGCCGGGACACGGCTGCCAGGTTAACAGCCGTCTCACTTTTACCGCTGCCGTAATTACCGGCTATTATAATGATGCCGCTGATATCGGGTAACATGCTGCCCTTTCCTTAACAAGTTAACTACCGTTCAATAATAAACTATGGATTAAATCAAATCGAGCAAGGTTTTTCAATAATATTATCGGGGTGGATTGAAATAGCCGTGGATGAGATGGGGAAATACTTGGCTTAGGTCTTTTATGAGGTTTGCCATGCCGGTGGGGGCACCGCCGGGTGCGGCATTTTCCATGATGCGGATATAGTTCCGGGGATCAAAATTAAGATTGCGCCACTGGATCATGTTGATGTCCGTTTCCCGAATAAAATCCATAAGCGCCTGCTTTTCCATTTGGCAATCGGTAAAGCCCGGGCAGTTCAGGTAATTGATTGCCACAAAACGGCCCTTTGCCCTGGCCCTTTTTATACTGTCCACCACATCTTCAAAAGAATAAGACCTGGGACGAAAATAGGTGGTATAACAATTCTTGCGTACCGAGTTCATACTCACACGCATGCTGTCGAGCCCTGCGTCACACAACCGTTCCACCCGGTCGGGTAAACTTGCATTGGTGTTCAAGTTAATGGTGCCCTGATCGGTTTTTTCCCGAATCAAAACAATGGCCTGTTCAATGGCATCTGCCGAGGTTAACGGTTCCCCCTCACACCCCTGGCCGAAACTGACCACAGCCTTTTCCACTTTCAGGATATGTTCGAGGGCAACACCTGCGATCTCTTCGGGATCGGGGATAAACGCGATTCTGTCCTGGCAGGCGCACAAATTATTTTCAGTTTGAAGGGAAATGCATCCAAGGCACCGGGCGTTGCAGACCACGGAGGTCGGCAGCGGGGCTTCATACCGGCCCAGGAAAAAATTTTTACCGGCAGGACACCCGTACTCCAGGGCACATTTTTCCAGGTGGCGCATCAGCCGGTTGGCCGGATATTTTTTTCTGAATTTTTCGACCCCTTTTTGAACCTGGTCAATGGGCATCAACCGCAGATCCTGCCGGGGTTCGTCATCCACCTGAAGGGCGGCCGATCTGAAATCATTTTTTCCAAACCCCACGGCACCATAGGAAAACAGGGGAAGGGGCGTCTCTATTCCGGCGTCATCGTAGGCACAAAAATGCTGATTCACATACCCCGGGGAGTTGAACACCCCCACCGGATAAATGCGCTGGTCAGGCTCAAACGGATTGGTGTCAAGAATTTCAAACTGGTCGGAGACCAGGTTAAACACAATGGGTGCTCTGTCCGGCAGCATCATCAGTTCACTGCCGTGGGGCATGGGACAGGTCCCGGATTTTGTCAGAATGAAAAACTCATCTCCGGACATGCCTGCAGCTGCATATCCATCCAATTCAAAAATATTTCCGTGTTCATCAGCCACAACAGCCGTGAGCATCTGTTTATTAATATATGCCATGATAAATCAGGATATATCAGAATGGTGCCGGGATCACAATCTTCTGGACGTGTTTTACAGGGCAAACGCATTAAAATTTTTGATTGAAGAGAGGTTTGCAGAGTTGAAACATTCCTGATATTTAAACTACTTTTTACAACCTCATTTCAAGGAACTCAGCCATGACCTCCTCAAATATTACGCTGATCTCGGAGTTCTCAAAGATAAATGACCCTCGATTGGATAGGCAGAAGTTGCATAAGTTGATAGATATATTTGCAATTACAGTCTGCGCTGTGATCTGCGGTGCCAGTACATGGAATGAAATTGCACAATATGGCCAGTCCAAACAAGATTGGTTAAAAACGTTTTTGGAATTGCCCAATGGAATCCCTTCACATGATACAATCAGACGGATCTTTATCATCATCGATCCAGAAGAGTTTCGGACGGCTTTCATTGATTGGGTAGACTCTATACGTCCGCTACTGCCGGAAACTGTCATCGCCGTAGATGGTAAAACATTAAGACGCTCGTATGACAAAACGAATGGCAAATCTGCAATTCATGTGGTGAGTGCCTGGGCATCAGATGCAAATATGGTACTGGGGCAGATAAAAACGGATGAAAAATCAAACGAAATCACAGCAATTCCGCAATTACTCGATCTGCTTGATATTTTAGGGAGTACTGTCACAATAGATGCAATGGGATGCCAGAAAAAAATTGCCGAAAAAATAATCGATAACGGTGCTGATTATGCTTTGGCTCTAAAGAAAAACCACGGAGATCTATACGACGACGTCGAACTATTCTTCCATAGTGTCAAAAAAGCTAAACCTAAAGAAATCCCGAGAAGTTATTTTGACAGCGCTGAAGGCGACCATGGTCGCGTTGAAATAAGGCGTCATTGGGTTATCTCCGATATTGACTGGATAGCGGACAAACCACTTTGGAAGGGACTTCAAGGTATTGGTATGGTTGAAAGAGAGCGTCACATAAAAGACCACATCTCATGTGAAACCAGTTATTATCTGCTCAGCCAAAAATTGGATGCAGAAGAGTTTGCCAAAAAAGTACGAGCACACTGGGGAATCGAAAATAAATTGCATTGGGTGCTTGATGTTTCGTTCAGGGAAGATGAGTGTAGAAAGCGAGCCGGCAATGCAGCTGAAAATTTTGCAATGGTACGCCATGTTGCCACGAATCTACTGAAGCAGGAAAACAGTATGAGCAAGAGCATGAATGTTAAACGCCTACAAGCAGGATGGGACAATTCTTACCTTATGAAAGTACTTAGAGTCAATACAATTTAAATGCGTTTGCCCTGACGTGTTTTATATTTGGGTTGACAAAAAGTAAATTCCTGTCCTATTGAAGTCTCGGGAAAAATCAGCCGGGACTATAGTGCAGCCGGTTTACAAAACATTGTCCCAGGAAAGGCCCCGGCACCGATAAGAAAAAGGCAGATAAAAAAGAGAGTAATGTGAGACATGACGAGCCCGCCCAAAATCCCATATCCCCATGACCGGCGCCAAAACAATCCCAACCGGCGCAGTAACAAAGACAGACGCTGCGGGGTTGAACGTCGACATGATTTTCGCAACAGCTCAAGTAAGCAGCGACGCACCTTTTGTGAATGGTTACGCTCAATTACCAACGCACGCCTCGGCGTTGACCGCAGAAAGCAGGAACGAAGAAAGAACGGGGACCGCCGCAGACAAGATCTTACAAACCTGCTCACCGAAGAGGAGATCAACGAACTTCTCAATTGGTAGCGTACCCGACGTTGCATAAACAGCTTCTGACATTTTTGCTTAAAACGCCGTTGAAGTTTAAAGACTTTTCACGGCAATAATGATATTGTTGAATATATTTTCAAATTCATCTTTCCCTGGTCGGCAATATTCATAACACGCCGTGCTTAAATAAAACGAATTGGGTTTGTTCACAAAGCCACTTAATGATATACTAACTTTAATGATTTAAAATAAAAACAAGAGGATGGAAATTAAAACCTATGTGTTTAGCTGTACCTTCAAAAATTATTGAAATCAACGATGCCCTGGCAAAGGTGGAAGTGGACGGAGTGGTCCGGGAGGCCAGTCTGATGCTCCTCGAAGATTCCGGGATTGGGGATTATGTTATTATCCATGCCGGATTTGCCATTTCAAAGGTGGATGAAGAAGCGGCCTTGCAAACCATTGCAGACATGCGCAAGATACTTGAACTGGGTGGCGGCCAGGCCTGACATTTTAAATGGGTTCTTCGGGTCTGTCGGCAAAAAAGGTTAATATATCAGGGGTGGTCCAGGGTGTTGGATTCCGCCCTTTTTTATTTGGGTTGGCCCATCGGCATCATCTTTGCGGCCATGTCTCCAATACCGCTTCGGGTGTGGCGCTTTTCATCCAGGGGGCACCAGCGGATCTGGATGCGTTTCTCCTGGACATTCCTGAAAAAAAACCGCCGTTGTCACAAATTTCACAGATTGTTGCAACAAATACGCCCCCTTTGGATCTGACGGATTTTACGATCGTTAAAAGCCAGGCGGCCCGGACCCGATCCGCTCTGATATCCCCGGATGTAGGGGTGTGTCCCGATTGCCTCAAAGAGATGCAGAACCCGGCGAATCGCCGGTTTGAATATCCCTTTATCAATTGCACCAATTGCGGGCCAAGATACACCATTATCCAGGATATTCCCTATGACCGGCCCAAAACATCCATGAAATCCTTTGCCATGTGCCCGGACTGCCTCAAGGAATATGAAGATCCGTTAAACCGGCGCTTTCATGCCCAGCCCAATGCCTGCCCGGTTTGCGGACCCCAAGTGTTTTTGACGGACAATACGGGCAAACGGGTGGACGGCAATGATCCGGCCCAGGCCATAGTTATTGCGGCCCGCATGCTCGGGCAGGGGAAGATCGTTGCAGTCAAGGGGCTTGGCGGGTTTCACCTGGCTGTGGATGCGGCCAATGCAGCGGCGGTGGACCTGCTGCGGCGCAGAAAAAACCGACCGCATAAACCCTTTGCCCTGATGGCGGCCTGGGATTCACCCCTGTTTGACCATGTTCACATGGGTCCCGCTGAAAAAGAGCTGCTTTTATCCTATCATAGGCCCATTGTATTGTTGAAAAAAAAGGCTCCTGGCCAATTTGAAGGCATGGGATTGCCCGAAAATCTGGCACCGGGCAATCTGTGTCTGGGCATCATGCTGCCCTACACACCGTTGCACTATCTGCTTTTGGACAAAGGCCCTGATATCCTGGTCATGACTTCGGGAAACCGGTCCGGAGAACCTTTATCCATTGACAATACCGACGCCCTGGATGCCTTTTCCCATATTGCCGATTATTTTCTGCTCCACGACAGGGATATCTACTTCAGAGCCGACGATTCCATTGCCAGAATCCAGCAGGAAAAAATGCGGTTTCTGCGCCGGTCCAGGGGGTATGCCCCACTGCCTGTGGATATCACCCCACCGAAAGATGACAAACTCGCCAACATCCTTGGTTGCGGTGCCGGTATGAAATCCACCATCTGTTTAACCCGGGATCGGTATGCCTTTTTAAGCCCCCACATCGGAGATCTGAAATCAATTCAGGTCCAGAATTTTTACCAGGAAACCATCACCCATATGCAGAAAATCCTGGATATCCGGCCGGTGTGTGTGGCCCATGATCTGCATCCCGGATATTTTTCCACCCAGTTTGCCAAAAGGCTTGGAGGACAAGGACTGCCCCTCATAGGGATCCAGCACCACCATGCCCACGCCCTGTCGTGTATGGCGGAAAATCACCTGGACGGTGAGGTGCTTGCCCTGACGTTGGACGGCACCGGCCTGGGTACGGACGGCCATATCTGGGGCGGTGAGGTTTTGACCTGTACCTATGAAGGATTTGAACGCCGGGCCCACTTGGATTACCTGCCCATGCCGGGCGGGGATGCTGCGGTGACATCGCCCTGGCGTATGGCGGTTGCCCTGTTATACAAGGTATACGGATCAGAGATAATGGATCTGGATATCCCCTTTGTCCGATCTCTGGACAAATCCAAACTTGCATTTTTGATTCAGATGATGGACCGGCAGATCAACAGCCCGTTGACATCCAGCACCGGCCGCCTCTTTGATGCCTTGTCCGCCCTGTTAATGATCTGCCATGAAATTTCCTACGACAGCCAGGCCGCCATTGCCCTGGAGGCGGCGGCAGATCCTGACACATCGGCAAACACGGCTTACGCATTTGACATCACACCAGGGGATGACGGCTGCCGGATTATAAACATCGCTCCCGGGGTGAGACAGATGGTGGCGGATGTCCAAAAGGACGTGCCCCTGGGCAAAATTGCAGCCCGGTTTCACCTCACACTATCGAATATGATGGTGGAGGCCGTCGCAAATGTCAGTCAGGAAACCGGCCTTGACCGCGTTGTGCTGTCCGGCGGGGTATTTAATAATGATACGATTTTCTCCCAGATCAGTCGCATGCTTAAAATAAAGGGTTTAAAGGTCTATACCCACAGCCTTGTTCCCTGCGGGGACGGCGGCATTGCCCTGGGCCAGGCCATGGCGGCGGCTGCCTTGCAACCACCAACAAAGGCCATGGGGTGATCGGCGCTTGTCCATTCCAGGTTTAACCACATCAAACATTAAAGGTAATCCATGAGTTTGACATATAATCAGGAATTTAAAGATCCTGAAATTTCAAAGGCCCTGGTGGCCCGGATTCGTGAAAAAAGCACCCGACCGTTGCGGTTAATGGAGGTGTGCGGCACCCACACCATGGCCATTTTTCGTTACGGCATCCGGTCTGTGCTGCCCGACACCATCACCCTTTTGTCAGGACCGGGGTGTCCGGTGTGCGTGACCGCCCAAAAGGATATTGACGCCTATGTAATTCTGGCACGCAGGCCGGATGTGATTTTGACCACCTTTGGCGATTTGATGAAGGTGCCGGGATCCGGCGCCAGCCTATCTGCGGAAAAGGCCAAAGGGGCGGATGTCCGCATGGTCTATTCCATTTTCGATGCCCTGGCAGTTGCCAAGGAAAACCCGGATAAAGAGGTGGTGTTTTGCGCAGTGGGATTTGAAACTACCATCCCCACCATTGCCGGGGCGGTGCTAACGGCCAAGGCTCAAGGACTGAAGAATTTCAGTATTTATACGGCAAACAAACTGACCCCGCCTGCGTTGGCCGCGCTCATGGAAACAGACGGCGTGGAGATCGACGGATTTATTCTGCCCGGTCACGTATCGGTCATCACAGGACTCGGGGCCTTTGCTACGACCTTTGAAAAATACCGGATTCCGGCGGTGGTTACAGGCTTTGAGCCTGTGGACATTCTCAAGGCGGTGCTAAACCTGGTCGAACAGAATGAATCAAACAAACCCGAACTGGTTAACGCCTATCCCCGTGCCGTGGCAGATGTCGGGAACCCCAAAGCCCGGGAAATCATGGATCAGGTGTTTGAAAAGGCCGACGCAGTCTGGCGGGGGATTGGCAATATTCCCGATTCAGGCATGGTGCTCAAAGAATCGTTTTTTGAATTTGACGCGTCCAAAAAATTTGACATGTCGGTTCCGGATACCCCGGAGCCTGCCGGATGCGACTGCGGCCGCATTTTAATGGGACTCAAGCGCCCGGACCAGTGCCGACTATACAAAAAAGCCTGTACCCCCATGCATCCGGTGGGCCCCTGCATGGTTTCCAGCGAAGGTGCCTGCGCCGCCTTCTATAAATACAGCTGATAAAATACAAGGATAACACAATGAGCGATAACGATACAATTCTTCTGGATCACGGTGCCGGGGGCAAGGTGTCCCACACCATGTTTTCGGAAATGATTTTGCCTTTGTTCGACAACGGACTATTGGCAAAACAAGATGACGGTGCTGTTTTTGACGTGCCTGCAGGCCGGATGGCATTTTCAACGGATTCTTATACCGTGGATCCCATTTTTTTCCCCGGCGGAAATATCGGCGAACTTGCCGTAAACGGCACCGTCAATGATGTGGCCATGTGCGGGGCAACCCCCCTGTACATATCCGTGGGGCTGATCATTGAAGAAGGCATGAAAGTGACCGATCTTAAACAGATTCTTCAATCCATGGCAGCCGCGGCCAAAAAAGCCGGGGTACGGATCGTTACCGGAGATACCAAGGTGGTTCCCCGGGGAAAGGTTGACAAGATATTCATCAACACCTCCGGGATAGGTCTTCTGCCCGAAGGCGTCAATGTATCGGGAAGCGAGGCGCGCCCCGGGGACAAAGTGATTGTTTCAGGAACCATTGCCGATCACGGAGTCACCATTTTGAGCGAACGAGAAGGGCTGAAATTTGATTCTGATGTTAAAAGCGATTCCGCGCCCTTAAATCATATGGTCAAAGCGGTGCTTGAATCAGGCTGCCAGGTCCATGTGCTGCGGGATCCCACCCGTGGCGGGCTTGGCACCACGCTTAACGAAATTGCCGTCCAGTCATCGGTGGGCATCCGGCTTTTTGAAGACCGTCTGCCTGTGCGCGGACCGGTCCAGGGTATTTGTGAGCTGTTGGGATTTGATCCTCTGTATCTTGCCAATGAAGGCAAGCTGATCGCCATTGTACCTGAAGCGGATGCCGATCAGGTGCTGGATATAATTCGCCGGGATGAGTTCGGAAAAGACGCCGTGATTGTCGGAGAAGTTACCGACCAGGACCCGGGCAGGGTAATACTGGAGACGATTATCGGCGGCACCCGGATTGTGGATATGCTGACCGGCGAACAGTTGCCCAGAATCTGCTGATTTCGATCAGGCACAATAAACAAATACCCGAATATTGACAAAAAAGCTTTACAGTAATAACTTACAGAAATATAATGATGAACTTTTTAGTGTCGCGCAATATCTACTTTAAGAGAAGGACAACACTATGAAACAAGAAGATCTGGAATTTTTTAAAGCGTTGTTGACTGAACGGCTCAATGAGTTGCTTTCCCATGCCGACACAACCGTCACAGGCATGACCCAGCCCAAAGAGAATTTTGCAGACCCCACGGACCGGGCCTCCCATGAGGCGGATAGAAGTTTTGAACTGCGCATCCGGGACAGGGAACATAAATTAATTAAAAAAATTAAGAACGCATTGGAACGCATTGAAAACGGCACCTTTGGCCAGTGTGAAAGCTGCGAGGAAGATATTTCCATCGCCAGACTTAAGGCCCGGCCTGTGACAACCCAATGCATCAAGTGTAAAACCCGAGAAGAAAGCATGGAGAAGGCTCTGGGAATTTAATTGCCCTTCATAGGCTTTACAGCAGGTTTTGATTGATCTTCACACACATTCCACTGCCTCGGACGGCTCCCTGACGCCCAGACAGATCCTTGATTTGGCCAGAGACACCGGTATTGAGGCAGTCGCACTGACTGACCACGATACCATTTCCGGAATTCTGGAAATAAAAGATATCGTTCATTCATACCCGGTTGAATTTATAACCGGCGTCGAGATTTCCTGTGAACCCCCGCCTGAATTCAAATCCCTGGGCAGCATTCATATGCTTGGATATGGATTTTCTGTTTATGACTGTGGTTTGAATAATGCCTTGTCACGTGCGGCGGAGGCCAGGGCCAACCGAAATCCCCGGATCATTGAAAAGCTCAATGATCTGGGATTTGACATTACCCTGGATGAGGTAAAAAAACGTTTTGGTGCCCGCCAGACAGGCCGTCCCCATATTGCCGAACTGCTCGTGGAAAAAGGCTACGTATCTGATTTCCGCAAAGCCTTTGACCTTTACCTGGGCAAAAATAAACCCGCCTACGTTGAAAAATTTAAAATATCCTGCAAAGAGGCTATCCGGTTGATTCTGGATGCAGGAGGCCTACCGGTCCTGGCCCATCCCGGGATTATTGATTTTCAGAACCCCAATGACCTGGACACCTTTGTTAATATGCTGGTCAAAGACGGGCTTGCAGGCATTGAAGTATACTATGCCGGACATGATTCAGCCTTTAGGAAACATCTGTCTGACATTGTGCGAAGCAAAGGTTTGGTGGCAACAGGGGGCACTGATTTTCACGGCATATTTAACAAAGGCGTGGATCTTGGACGTGGCAGAGGCGATCTGAATGTACCTATGTCCGTTTTCAAAGCATTAAATGACCGATTGCAGGAAGCCCAGGCAAATCCTCGTTTAGATCTGCTTGAACAGCATCTTGATTACCGGTTTAAATCCCGGACCTTTTTATTTAACGCCCTGTGTCACCGGTCCTATCTGAATGAGAATCAAAACACCTGTGATTCGGACAATGAGCGCCTTGAGTTCCTGGGCGATGCGGTTTTAGGCCTCTGCGTAGGGCATCTGCTCATGGCAAAAGATCCCATGAAAAATGAGGGCGATCTTTCCAGGCTGCGCTCGAATCTTGTCAGTGAAACAGGCCTTGCACACATTGCCCGCAGTATTGATTTAGGGCGGTTTATCAAACTCGGAAAGGGCGAAACACTTTCAGGCGGCAGTGACAAAAATTCGATTCTGTCAGATGCCTTTGAGGCCGTGGTGGCTGCGGTATACTTGGACTCCGGATTTGAAAGGGCTCAAACCATGGTGAACCGCCTTTTTAGCGAACCCGTACAGCAAGTTCTGGCCTCATCTGATTTTATAGATTACAAAAGCGGCCTCCAGGAATTTACCCAGGAACATTTTGGCAAAACCCCATATTACACCCTTGCCCAGGAAAAAGGTCCGGACCATGACAAAACATTTGAAATCTGCCTGAACCTGGATACGATTACCACAATGGGTACCGGAAAAACCAAAAAAGCGGCTGAACAAGATGCTGCCAGAAAAGCACTGACAATGTTGCACCGCAATCTTGATTAAGCCGTCATGCCCCCACCCCTGGTAATTCCGTTCTTTATTCCCCACCAGGGTTGCCCCCATCTATGCATTTTCTGCAACCAACGCCTGATAGCAAACCAGACCTCGAAAGCGCAGACGATTTCACATGAAATATCCCGGCTTGAGGACGCTATCCAAACATATCTTCAATTCAAAAAAAATCGTTCCCGGGTCGAGCTGGCCTTTTTTGGCGGCAATTTTCTTGGCCTTGAAACATCGCGGATACTTGGACTATTAGAGGCGGTACAACCGTGGATCCAGCGCGGACAAATACATGGCATTCGTTGCTCCACACGGCCGGATACCGTCACCCCACAGACCATAGACCTTGTCCGGCCCTTTGGGCTTGATACGGTAGAGTTAGGCGTTCAATCCATGGATGATCGTGTGCTTGCCCTGGCAGAAAGGGGGCATACCAGCGAAGACACACGAAGCGCCCTTGCTTTACTCAAAGAGAACGGTCTTAAAACCGGGGTGCAGGTGATGATTGGACTGCCTGGAGACGACGATGCTGGATCCGTTCTTACAGCACAAGTGCTTGCAGAGCTCAAGCCGGATCTTGCCAGGATCTATCCACTTCTGGTGCTGCACGGATCTAAACTCGCTCACTGGTACCAATCGGGACGCTACGTACCATTAAGTCTTGACCAGGCTGTTGATCAGACAAAAAAGATGGTCACAATTTTTAGGCGGGCAGGTGTATCTGTGGCACGCATTGGACTGCAGGCCACAGAAATGATGGAAGATACCAGACAGATGCTTGCAGGGCCATGGCATCCCGCCTTTGGTCATCTGGTTTTATCTGCTCTCATGTTTGATCAGGCATGTGAAAATATTGATGCGGTTCTAAGTCGTTGGGAAAATGTTGATACCCCAAACAGACAAACAAGCATTGTGCTTCAAGTCAATCCAAGATCTTTATCCCGGCTTCAGGGTGATCGTAAAACCAATATAGAACGGCTGTCCCGAAAATACCCAGGGACCTCTTTTACCATTGAACGCGTAGACACTCTGGAAATAGATAAGGTTCATGCCCGCATCTTTTAGGCTTATACTATTTGTTATTTTCAAACAAATTAACATCGGTTAGTGATTGTTACACAGATTTTGTTTCACATGAAACATTTTGGAGAGACGCTTGAATTTTCTTGAAAATCAAAACGTGAATGCAAAAATCAGGTGTTTTGTTGCCATTCTTCTTAACGAACAGATCAAATCACAACTACGTCGAATCCAAACAGATATTCGCGCCACAGGCATCCATGCAGGATGGCCCGCGGCAGACAACTTTCATCTCACTTTAAAATTTCTCGGTGAAATCCCCGAACAGATACTACCCGACATGAAATCAATACTTTCTGAAGCGGTTACGGGTAATGCAAGTTTTGATATTTCTTTTAACCGTCTTGGCGTTTTTCCCGATGAACACCATCCCAAAATAATCTGGGTTGGACCGGACAAACCAAGTCAGGAATTGTTCACTTTACAGCAGGATATCGAGTCAAGACTAAATAAAGACCTCAAGCTTGCAAAAGAAAAAAGATTCTCTCCGCACATCACCCTATCCCGGGTGCGCCATGGCTCAAAACCAAGCCTGATAAAAAAAGCGATTGGAATAAAAACAGACCGCTTAAAAATTTCTGTTGACCAGGTACATCTGATAAAAAGTAAGCTTTTACCCTCAGGGGCAGTCCACGCGTCTTTATTTCATATCAATCTGCAATCCTCATGATGTCGGCAAGGGCGGCGTAAATTTTAATTCAGTCGTTTGATTTTGACGCACAACTTCTTCAACCTTAAAACCGTTTTTATCGTCCATTAGGGCATAAATTCGGTGAACACCACCCAGCATGGTGCCGGCATATGCACGCCCTTTGATATCAATCATCGGAACGCCTGCGATTCCTTTTGATTTTTCCATATATGCAAAAAGAATTTTTTCATGCGAACGGATCTCTTTTTCTGCCTGGGCCTTCGCAATGGTAATTTTTGTATCCAGTTCAACCACACTAGAATCATGCGCTTTTTTTGAAACATTCATTGATTTCAACGATGCAAGAGAACTATTCATTCGTTTATCATAGCTTGAAACCAATTTTTGAATGTTGGTCAAAATTTTACTATTTATATCTTGCTTTTTTTTTTCAAGCTCAGATAACAAGGTATCCTTTTTTTTCTTTGCCTTGTCATGAAAGGTTTTAAGCTCGATCATTTTCTTAAAAATTTTTTCAGCCTGAAATTCATGATCGCGCTTTTCTTCTTCAAGGGCCTCTAATTTGCCAAGGACTGTATTCATTTTCCCCAATACATTTTGAACAAGGGCAACGGCATGGTGTTCTGATCCGGCAACAACCGTCGTTGGTCTTGAGCGATCACTTCCCACTCCTAAAAAAAGGACACCTCCCTTGGCATAAATTTTCGATGAGATCACCCGGCATTTTGGACCTTCAATTTTTCCGCTGCACTTGATCCGTGCATCAATGATCTCATTTTCCACATATACATTACCAAAGGTTTCTATTGTGCTGTTATGAATGTAGCGGGCATACACATCTCCCTGGGTGCGGATCGTTGCTTCCGTAATACCCACCCTCGCATGAACTTCGCCCAAAGCATCAATATTTGCTCCCCGGATTTCCTCGGCTTTAATATTACCTGCGGTTATTGAATACGCACCAGTAATTATCCCGGACACTGACAAATCGGCGTAGGGCTCAATGGGACCGTAACGATAATCAGCATCTTCCAGGATATTCACCACAGGATGAATGAACATATTTCGGGTAAATGAAAGTGCAGGGCGCCCTGAAGTTACGGCAAGAATTTTTAACTTGTCCCTGGACCATCTGGTATGTTCGCCGCAAGAGACGACCAGATCATTTTCGACTGAAACGGTTATAGGCTCTCCGTACAAATTTTGAATTTGAACGGTGTTCGCGACACGGGATAGTTCGGCAAGGACTTCACCTTTTTTTTTCTCAATGGATTTTCCGTTTTCTTCTCCGACATAGACAGCAAGACGGCATTGCTGGGCCAACACATCATTACAATCCACCCAGGCAACAGGAAATTTATCAACACCCGCATCAAGAAAGCATTGAATAAAAGCGTCAGAGTAAACACCATGAACAATACCAGCATTCATAACAGCATCTTTCACATGATTTAGTGTGATGCTGGTTTCAACAAAACGGTGTATTTCTACCCAAGCTGACAAATGATCTGAACTTGCAACAACACTTAATTCTGGTTGTTTTTCATCGTCTCCGCCCCTGCTCTCTTCCTCGGTTTCATGTGATTTGCTTTTCCCATTAATTGGGTCAGAATCTTTTCGATTAAACAAATCCTGCTCTTTAAGTATCAGGTCTTTTTGTTTTACTGTTAAGATTCTATTTTCAACAAGAATGTCCCCGATAAGTTTTTTATGTCTGGACTTTTTAAATTCATTCTTTTGTAATGCCAATGCCTGGTTAATATCAACCTTGGTCGCAAGGCCTTTTTCAACTGCAATCTTACCGAATTCTTCGCCGCTTTTGCGTACAATTCGATATTCCCTTATCAATATAAGTAATTCCAGTTGATACTCCGTGGCCATCCCTTCATCACGCAACAGTTCCTCAAACCCAACCCGCTCATGTTTAAAAGCAAATAACTTTAACAAATGAGCATGCTGATCCTTAGAAATCGTGCCATACTTTAATGCGAGATCTGCCAATGTCGGAATTTTTTCAACTTGCCCCGCATTGATTCTTTTTATGTCATTTTTCAATGCCAACCCTGGCTGCAACCCCTTGCTGATAATAATGTTTTATCTCCGTCATTTCCGTTACAAGATCGGCTCTATCCACAACTACGGCAGGAGCACCCCGCCCTGTCATTACAAGCTCGATATGATCAGGTTTTATATCAATCAGATGTAACAGATCCTGTTCGGAAAGCAAGCCGCAAAAACAGGCAATATTCGCCTCCTCAGCGATAACAAGATCATGATTCCCATCTTCTATTATTTGGCACAATCGATCATACCCCTGTCGGCATTTAGCAATCTCGGCGTCAGATGGTTTCCCCTTTACAAATTGCCCTGCGCCATATTGCTCAACAAAAATATTGTCTATTGCATTAAGTGCTTTTATTTCAGAATACATTCCCTGTTTCATAAACTGAACAATGAACACCTTGAGCCCGGCCCCGGCGGCCCTGACAGCAAGCCCAATACTTGCGGTTGTTTTCCCCTTACCATTACCGGTGTATACCTGAACATACCCCTTCACAAAACCGTTCCCTTTCTCTTATGGAATCATACGAATATTTTAGTTGTGGACTGTTTACAGTTTCATGTGAAACAAATTAATAATTTCTTTGAAATTCATCTAATTATTGATAGCAGAACCATGCAGGATATTCTACTTAAAACTATCCATACCCTCACAACAAACGAAAAAATTGCCTCAAAAAATTATATATGGCAGCAGAAAAAAGCCGAAGAGACTGTAGAAAAATGATTGCAGAAAATAAAAAACTGAGCAAGGTGTTAAAACCTTGCTCAGTTTTTTGATTATATAATAAGATTAAAAATTAATTTTATTATTTATCGTGATTGAATCTTAGCCAACAAATTCAACCTGGCTTGCAGGAGTACGGCAATCCATGATGTTACCACGAGATTTGTGGTCAGCAATTTCAGCAGAGCAACCTACCATACGGCCAAGGAGGAACATCATGAAAGCGATGTCCTGCATAGCTTTGGCGTCGATTTTTCCGCTGTTTACGTCTTTCCACAGAAGGTCAAGAGAGATGGTTGCAATAACGCCGTCAATGTTAACGCAGAATACGTTCTTGGTGGCGCCAACTTCAAACATCGCTTTAACCAGGTGATGATAGAATACCTGGAAGTGGTTGATCTCGTTTCTTTCAGTGAACAGTTTGTCCATGAAAACTTCACGCGGATCGTAGTTGACAGGTTTCCCTTTGAATACAGGATGGTTTACGCAAGGAACCTTGAAGTAGTTCATGATACCTTCGCGTTTTGCTGTCTGTTTGGTTTCCAGATATTTGTTTGCAGTAGCCTGTGCCAGGTCTTTCATGATGGCATCGCGTTTTGCATCATCGGGTTCCAAGTACGGGTCAAAGTCGCCGAAGGCGTCTTTGAGGAACTTGATGGCTTCAAAACCGTTGCCGCCATGGTCACGACCGGTGTTGTTCATCCAGCCGGAGTAGCATGTAGCGATGGGGTTACCACCGGATACGGATTCCTTGGCACCCTTGGCAGAAATGGTGCCCGGGCCGTTGGACATCAGCAGGTTAAGCAGACCGTTGATGGCAAATTGTTCTCTGTCAGCCGGTTCACGGTTGAACAGCAGTTTGAATACGGTTGTTGCAAAGTCAGTCTTCAGGATGGACACATCGCTAAGTGATGACAGTGATTTGTAGAAATCGTTGATTTCATACTGGGGAGCGCAGCAGCCTACGAGGACGCCGTTACATGCCAGATATGTGGCAACTTCGTGAGCAGTTTCAACGGTCATCTGCCTGTCAACCAGCGGAGTCCAGATAACGCTTAAGGACATGGCAGCCAGAAGCAGGGACAGCTTGTTTACATCGCTGTTCGCTGCGGCATACTTTTGGGCATACTGGGTGAAGACTGTTTCCAGGCCTTCTTTTTTCAACAGGTCGCCGAAAAATGCTGCAACTTCTGCTTCTTTGGCAGTGGTTTCGCCTTGGGGCATAATCTTCTGGGTTGCTTTTTCAGCAGCAAGTGCTTCGTTGGGGGAAGCATCGCCAAAGATGTCAACATAGAAAAGGTCGATCATCTTTTTGGTCATTTCTGTCATATCCTGGTACAGTTTGCACTGACCGGATGTCAGAACTGCAGCACCGAGGTATGCGTTGGGCAGAGCGCCATTAGCACGGGCACGGGCTGTGATGTCCATGTACTGTGAACCCAAAGCTGTGAAATAGTTCAGGATGGCGTTTGCCAGGGGAAGATATTTCTCATCGGGCATTACAGAAGATACAGCAAAGAAGTTGGAAAGAGCAAACTTCTTAACAACAAGATCGAGAACCGGAACGCCATGAACTTCGGTAACGTCGGTTTTCGGGTTCATGCGGCTGGCGCCTGACTTGTTGCGCATAACTTCTCTGGTCAGCTGGGCGCCTACCTGGTTGCCAAGTTTTTTGATGGCTTCGTTGTAGGGAGCCATGGCTTCAACGGCTTCCATGTGCAGTTTAGCCGGTAAATCCAGACCCTGTTCGTTTACAAACCAGGGTTTCAGGCTTAGATCACCAAACGGTTCAAAGTCGGTGCCTTGACCGATTTCTTTGTAAACGGCGGCCATAGCTGTCGGGGCATCCTGGATGGATTCAATTCTGACACCCTTTTTGCCAGCTTTGGGGTTTTCGGGGTTGAACATTTCCACGCCAAAGTATGAATCAAACCATTTCTCTTTTGCAAGGGCATCGTCACCGCCACCAGCGATGGCGCCGGCATGACCAACCGCGCGGCTCAGGTTTGCTTTCCAGCGACCGGTAACGCAAGCTACGATGGGTTTGGTCAGCTTGATGGTGCCGTCGGCAATCCAGTCAAGAGCCAGTTTTTCATAATATCCGCCGGGCTCAATGTAGCAGAAGATCGCTTTGGTGCGGGGATCATTTTCTGCGCAGTAGAGGAATTCGGGGAAGGCAAAGTGGATATAAAGGTCTTTACCGGAGCTCAGTACGGTGGATGTACCGAAACCGGCAGTTTTCAGGTACTCGGGGATGGTGGTACTGAAGTTACCGGAGTTACTGAAAACAGCAACAGAACCTTTTACAAGGGATTCACCGGGGTTGTTGCCGCCCAGGGCGCCACCAACACGGACCTGATCCCAGGAGTTACCAATACCCAGGCAGTTGCCGCCGAATACGTCAATTTTGTTTTCCTGGGCGATGGCGCGGATGAACGCAGCATCTTTAACGCCAACTTTTTCAGTCAGGATAACGATTTTGGTCAGATCGGGGTTATGGGCAATCAGTTCGGCTGCAGCAGCTGCAACCGCTGTGGGGGGCAGATAGATAACGCCTGTATCAAATTTGATGCCGGCGTCAACGATTTCTTTAATGCTGCCGTATGCAGGGATATCACCGATTTTGGTTTCCAGTTTTCCACCGGATTTACCGTATTGAACACCAGCAACAATGTTACCGCCGGAGAATTCGTGTGATGTGGGGGTTACGCCTTTACTTTCACCACCCAGAAGGTTCATCACGACGCACCGGGTCTCTTTATTTGCTATTTCTTGTAGATTATTTACTCCCACGTAGTAGGGGAAGGGATTACTTTGGCTCATAGCGTCTCCAATAAAATGATTTATTTTCTGGTTAATTTGCTAAAATGCTTTTGATTTATAGTTAAATCTTCAGATTACCTTTGACCTTTGTCCTGATTAAGCAATTAAATTATTTTTTATTTGCTATAATCCAGTTATCCAGTTCCATGGTGTAATTCAATACGCCAATCATACTACTGTCGAAACCGAACATTTTATAAGGAACTTTCATACTGTCAAGAAGGTCACGGGCATAAATCATTCCCTGCACAACGTTTGGACCACCACGACCGATTACGACCTGAACATCAGGATTCAGTGCAATGTTTTCTCTCAAGGCGTCCAGCATTGCTTTGATGGTAACGAAAATATCGGTGTTGTTGGCTTTACCACCAATAATCTGAACAATATTGGCATTTTTCAGGAAGTGTTTGTAGCAAATGCTTGCAATTTCTTTCATCTTTGCATAAGGCGGGTTTCCACCAAAGTCAGATGAGAACATGGCTTTGTCACCCAGAACCTCAGTAGCAGCACTGTTGGCACCACCACCGAACATAAAGGGCAGGATGGTTCCGTTGGGGTTAAGCTCCACAACGTCGCTCTGTCCCTGATAGGTTCTCAGCTGGTTGATTTCAGTTTCGAAATCAGTCAGTTCGGTAGCAAATACTTCTTTCGGGAATTTGATACGGGTATGTGCGGGATCGTCCTGGTCAAATGCGGCTTTAACGTCGCATGCAACCGGAAGGGGGCGTTTGCCTTTTTTCATACGAATGGGGTTAAGCTCAATCATGGTCAGGCCATAATTGTTATAAAGATCCCACAGTTTGGGAAGCTGCTGCACCAGCGGGCTGATGAAAGGTTTGGGGCATCCCAGTTTGATCAATGCGTCATTGATGTGATAGCCTCTGAGGCCTTCATTGGGGTTAAAGGGAACGATGGCTTTTTTGTCAGCAGGCAGTTCTTCAACTTCAACACCACCCTCAACAATCAACAGCATGGTCGGGGTTCTGGTGATGGTAGAAGTTGTAATACTTACATAAATTTCTGCATCGGAGGCTACAAATTCTTCAAATGTGCAACCGTTTGCTTTATGTGTTGTATTACCTTGCTTATATTCGGCAAAACAAAGATCTTTTCTGGCCTGGTTGGCATCAGCATAGTTGTCAACAATTTTTACCAGTCCGGCTTTTCCTTTTTTACCGGCACTGCCCATGAAAGACGGTTTAACAACAACTTTTCCGCCTTTTTTGATCAGCGCTTCAATCTGTTCTTTGGTAGCATTTTCTGTCAGGGTCTCTGCTACGGGGAAATCAACTGTTTCCATCAATTGCTTTCCGTATTTTAATCCAGTTAGTTGCATTTTTCCTCCCTGATAATTGTAGTGAATTTAATTCAAAAAAACTTCTCAATTCATTCGATATTACCAACAGACTTTAATTTGAACATTCTGCCCTCTTGGTAGAACAAAATGTCTTTCTAAGCACCTAACTTAGCCTTGCTGCAATGCCATTTTGGTTTGAATATTGCTTTAAGGGCATCGTCAGTTGCTCCTTCTCGTCGCAAGAAGGTTTAAAGTTCCCCCCCTAAACTTTTCTCTACCAAGCCCTCCTTTCTTTTGGGGTTTGAATAAATTTAAACAATTTTTTAAATATCTCTTAACATCTATTAACAAGTTAAGTCTATATAGGATAGGAACTTCCAATTTGTCAATAGGATAGTACAGTCAAAATTCACCGCCAAAATTTAATATGCTTCCATACAAAAATGAACAGGTGGCAGCCATGGGGTTTTAACCTTTTTTAAAACACATCGCTTGTTAGTTTCAAAGAACTATTATTTAATGTCATTATTTTTTCTCGGTGCGGTTGGCATCTTTAATACTGGCGCAAATATGGCATTGGTAAGGCTCAAAGCAATAACTTTGACAAAATCAAAATACACAGGCAGGTCTGCCAGGGAGATAGGAATGGTTAATTCTTTTTCTTCTTCGTACTTGAATGATCGTATACCTTGTGACATATTTATTGCATCCATTGCTGGTATCTTTTTTGATGTCCCGGGTACTATAACTGCTCGATTCGGCAAGCGCAACGAAAAATTTTATTTTTTTTAACATTTTTAACAATAAATTAAAAAGGTGCCCACAGACGAATTTTCCGAATATTTTTGCACCAAACGTCGCACGTCAACACCTTGAAAACAACCTGCGGCACCGTTGCCACATTCGCTTTGCCGATAAATATCCGAACCTTTTTATTATATGTTGACTAAGACCCTGATTTTAAACTATATAGATCGGCTGTGTATTTTTTGGAAACGAACAACATAAGACTAAAGATATAAAACCCATGCAGACCATACGCGGTTTCAGAGATATTTTACCAGAGCAAATTGCTCTGTGGCAAAAGGTGGAACAAGAAGCGGCAGCCCTTTTTGAGTCCTTTGGATACAAAGAAATCCGTATCCCAATCGTGGAAAAAACGACATTGTTTGCCCGGAGCATCGGAGAAACAACCGATATTGTTGAAAAGGAAATGTATACCTTTGAAGACAGAAAAGGGGAGATGCTTACGCTGCGGCCCGAGGCCACAGCATCCATTTGCAGAGCGTACATCCAGCATAAAATGTATGCGGCCGAACCGGTTCGCAAATTTTATCTGACAGGGCCCATGTTCCGCCGGGAGCGTCCGCAAAAAGGACGCTATCGCCAGTTTTACCAAATTGACGCAGAGGTTTTCGGGGTAGACTCCCCGTATATCGACAGTGAACTGATTTTTCTTTTGCACACACTGCTGCAACGCCTTGGACTTGAGGGTCTTTCGGCCCATATCAACAGCCTTGGCTGTCCGGCCTGCCGTCCTGATTTTCAAAAAGCCCTGCTGGATTTTTTAGGCGAACGCAAAGAGGATCTGTGCGAGAACTGCAAACGCAGGCTGGTAAAAAATCCGCTGAGGATTCTGGACTGTAAAGTCGAAACATGCAGAAAGGCCCTTGAAGGCTCGCCGGCCACCGTGAATCATCTGTGCCCGGATTGCCAGACCCATTTTGAAACCGTGAAAAGCAGCCTTGAAAAACTGGGCGTGGATTTCATGGTTGACGACACCCTGGTTCGCGGGCTTGATTACTATACCCGTACGGCCTGGGAACTTCAGACCACAACACTTGGCGCCCAGTCCGCCGTTGCCGGCGGCGGACGGTACGACCGCCTGGTGGAAGAGCTTGGCGGTCCTTCGACACCGGCCATCGGGTTTGCCATCGGGTTTGACCGTCTGGTGGAAGTGATGGAACAGCTTGGAAACCAAGTCGACGAAAAAGCCCCGGACCTTTTCATTGTCAGCCTGGGCGAGGATGCCCAGGCCCATGCCTTTGAATGGTCCTGCCGGCTAAATGCCATGGGTATTAGAACGGACACGGATTTTCGTGGAAAAAGCATGAAAGCATTAATGAAACGGGCAAACAAGCTTAATGCCGCATTTGTTCTCATTGTCGGAGACAATGAAATTGCCCAGAAAAAACTTGTGCTGCGAAACATGGCAACCACGGATCAGACTGAAATCGGTCTGGATAGCCTGGTGGATGATTTAGCAAAATTAATTAAAATTTAAATATAGTTTATGGAGTTTAAAATAAAGTGACTGATTTACTTGGAGATATGAAACGCACACACACCTGCATTGAGTTGGGAGAAAGCCATATCGGCCAGGACGTTGTACTCATGGGGTGGGTTCAGCACCGCCGGGACCACGGCGGCGTTATTTTTGTGGACCTTCGGGACCGGGAAGGCATTACCCAGGTCGTTTTTGATCCATCAGTCGCCGAGGCTGTCCATGCAAAAGCCCAGGAAATCAGAAGCGAATTTGTCCTTGGCATCAAAGGTAAAGTGTCTGGCAGACCTGTCGACATGGTAAACCCCAGGATGGCCACAGGCGCCATAGAGGTGCTTGTTGACGAGTTGCGAATTTTTTCCAAAGCCAAAACACCGGCCTTTCAGATTGAAGACCGGGTGGATGCATCGGAAACCATCCGCCTGCAGTACCGGTATCTGGATTTAAGACGCACCCAGCTTAAAAACAATATCCTGGCACGGCACAAAACCACCATGACGGTTCGCAATTTTCTGGATGCCAATGGTTTTATTGATATCGAAACCCCGTTTCTGACCAAAAGCACCCCCGAAGGTGCCAGGGATTATCTGGTTCCCTCCCGGGTCAATCAGGGTGACTTTTATGCCCTGCCCCAGTCTCCCCAGCTGTTCAAACAGCTTTTGATGGTTGCCGGATTCGACCGCTATTACCAGATCGTAAAATGCTTCAGGGACGAGGACCTGCGGGCGGACCGTCAGCCCGAATTCACCCAGATCGATATGGAGCTCTCCTTTGTGGATGAATACCAGGTCATGGAAATTTCCGAGAATTTGATCAAGGCCATATTCAAAAATGTGCTGGATATGGACTTTTCCGAGCCCTTCCCCAGCATGACCTGGGCCGAGTCCATGGATCGGTTCGGTTTAGACCGCCCTGACTTAAGGTTTGGCCTGGAATTGAAAAATGTATCCGACATTGTGGCCAATGCGAGTTTTAAGGTGTTTGCCTCTGTGGTCAAAAACGGCGGGCTGGTCAAGGCAATCAATGCCAAGGGCTGTGGGGATTTTTCCAGAAAACAGATTGATGAGCTTACCGAATTTGCAGCCGTTTACAGAGCCAAGGGGCTGGCCTGGATCAAAATAAAGGAAGACCAGTGGCAGTCTCCCATTGCAAAATTTTTCTCTGATGATGAAAAAGAACAGTTAAAACAACGCCTGGATCTTGAACCCGGTGATATTGTCTTTTTTGTGGCAGATCAGCCCAAGGTCACCAATGAAGCGCTGGGGCAGTTGAGAAACGAGCTGGCACGCAGGCTTGGGCTCATTGATGACAACGAGTTCAAGTTTACCTGGATCACCCATTTCCCCATGTTTGAATATGATGAAACGGAAAAACGGTACCAGGCCCTGCATCATCCGTTCACCGCCCCCATGGAATCTGATCTGGACAAACTGGAAACCAATCCTTTGGAAGTCAACTCCCGGGCCTATGACCTGGTTCTCAACGGCATTGAAATCGGCGGCGGCAGTATCCGTATCCATGACAGCGAACTGCAGCAGCGGGTGCTCAAATGCTTAGGTATCGGAGAAGAAGAAGCCAAAGAAAAATTCGGATTCCTGTTGGAAGCGCTGACCTTTGGTGCACCGCCCCACGGCGGTTTGGCATTTGGCCTGGATCGTCTGGTTATGCTGCTTTGCCATGAGGATTCCATCCGCAATGTCATTGCCTTCCCCAAAACCCAGAAGGCCACATGCCTGATGACCCAGGCGCCCTCAAAAGCAACGCCCGCACAGCTCCAGGAACTGGCCATTAAAACGGTTAAGCCCATAGAGTAGGGGCAATCCAATCCCGGCATTTAGAATTAAAAAACCGCCCGGAAACAATAATTCGTTTCCGGGCGGTTTTATTTCATCATCGGCATGCCCCAAATATCCGAGGCCTAGGCCCCTTTTCTTTTTACATGAAGAATGGGGGTATTAAACACCAGAGCAGAGACATCTTTATCATTTTTGACCTTAAGCTCCAATGCTTCTTTATCAATTTCAAAATACTTTGATATCACATTAACGATATCCGTCTGAAGATCTGTCAAAGTTGTATCGTTCACTTCCAGCTTATCGTAAATTAAAGAAAATTGAAGCCGCTTTTTTGCTTCGTCACTACTTCTTTTCTGGCCTGTGAACCGTCTCAAAAATTCTTGCAGCATCCAACTCTCCTTATCTTAACCCGAAAGTTTTACCCAGTTTGCTCCATACGCTGGTTTTTCGATTCGGCGTCTGAATGGGAACATCCTCTCCATTCAGACGTTTGGCAATCCGTCGAAAGGCCTGTCCGGCAATGGAATCGTTCTGGAGCACCAGAGGTGTACCGGTGTTCGAGGAGATGAGCACCTTTTCATCCATGGGCACAAGGCCTACCAGATCAATGGACAATATATCCAGTACATCTTCATGACTTAGCATTTCACCACGCTCCACACGGGCGGGTTCAATACGGTTGACAATGAGTTTAGGTTCAAGGGAGCGGGCGTACAAAAGACCGATAACCCGATCGGCATCCCTGACGGCGGAGACATCCGGCGTACAGACCACAACCGCTTCATTGGCACCGGCAACGGAATTTTCAAACCCTCTTTCGATGCCGGCCGGAGAGTCCATGATCACATAATCAAATTTTGTTCGCAGCTCCTTGGCCACCCGCTCAACCCCTTCCGGTGTCAGCACATCCTTATTGTCACTTTGGGAGGCCGGAATCAGGAAAAGATTGTCAATACGTCTGTCCCGGATGGCGGCCTGGTCAATCTTGCACCGGCCAAGGACCACATCCACAATATTAAAAACAATCCGGTTTTCCAGGCCCATGACCACATCAAGGTTACGCAGTCCGATATCCATATCCACAATGGCAACCCGTTTTCCTTCAAGTGCCAGTGCTGCGCCAATGGAAGAGGTCGCTGTTGTTTTACCCACGCCGCCCTTTCCAGATGTTACGACAATAATTTTTCCTTCCAAGTTACACCTCAATAGTTATGATTGTTTTTCTTTAAATCACTTCCGGCCAGGGCATCCGTTTGAACGGATTTTCTTTCATATAATTTTTAACCACGATCCCGTCCTGCTCCACACAGGCAAATTCAGGCCCCTGGGTGCCCGGTTCGCCGGCGCCGATGGCGGTGACCAGTCCGATTTTTACCAGGCTTGGGTTAAATACCAGTGAAAATACTATGGCCCCGTCGTTTTCCGGGTATCCGGCATGGACTTTTCCTGCCAGGGTGCCAAGCACAATGACATCGCCGCCTGCGGTGAGTTCTGCACCGGGATTCACATCCCCTGTAATGACCAGATGCTTTTTGGCATTTATTTTCTGACCCGAGCGTACCCGCCCCCGGAGCATCAGCACATCACTTTTATGATGGTTCCAGCCCTTGGACAGATCCCGTTGACGGCGACGTTCGGTTGGAATGGATCGTTTTTTGGGGGAGGTTGAAATCGTGCCAAGCTCGAAATTGCTTTCCAGGTGTGATTTTATCCTGCCAACCAGTTCCTCTTGCCCTTCGGCATCACCGATATCGAGGATCACATCCGCATTTATGGCCAGATGTTTGAGTTTTTTCAACAACCTGTCAATTTCAGCAATGATTCCAGACTCCGGATGGGATGGGTCTATGGTAATCCACAACCCGCCACCGGCACCTTTGAGCTTTACAGGAGCGGTGTTATCAAAATTTATCATTAAAATCCATATGCAAAGTTGAGATTGATCCGTACCATTTCTGATCGGCGTAAAAAAGCCATCCAGAATATGGATTTAGAATGTTCACAAGACTATAGAAAATCAAGAAAATTGTGTCAAGGAGTGATGGTGTTTCACCGCATTTGGTGCGTCACCCAAGAATTTCTCTTAACTTATGTGAAAAATCCACCACGGAATAGGGCTTGAGAATATATCCTTTGCAACCTTGTCTGAGCATCTCCTGGGCATTTTCATCAATGGCATATCCTGTGGAGAGCAACACCTTAATATCAGGGTTAATTTTTTTCAACGCCATGAACACGTCCAGCCCATCCATGCCCGGCATGATCATGTCCAGAACCACAACATTGATGTCGCTCTTTTTTTCCGTATAGAGTTTCAAGGCTTTTTCACCTGAATCCGCCGTAAAAACCGTATACCCCAAGGCTTTGCATATGGTTTTTCCAACCTTGAGAATACGCTCTTCATCATCCACTAAAAGCACGCACTCATGACCAAGCTTGAGTTCATCCTGGGCGGAAGGTATATCATCCAGGTGGTTGAGATTATGCTCTGCCAGGGGCAGGATTATGGAAAACGAAGATCCGACATTCAAAGAACTCCATACATCAATGACGCCGTGGTGATGTTTTACGATTTTCTTTGCAAAGGTAAGCCCCAGTCCCTTTTTTTCAGGGAACTGGTTATGCTTGTGGGAATAAAAGGCTTTAAATATTCGTTCCAGGGTCGCGCTGTCCATGCCGATGCCGGTATCGGATATGGTAATTTTACAAAAAAAACCGGATTCCACCCCAAAGTCATCTGCGGTGCCGTTTAAAATAGCTGCAGCTTCCGTGCGCACGGAAAGTTTGCCCCCGGCGGGCATGGCCTGCAATCCATTTTTGACGATGGCTGTGACCACCTGTTTAATTTTTTCAGGATCGCCTTTGATAATCAAGGGCTTTGGATCAAGGCTTACATCCAGGATGATCCGCCTGCCTTTCAGGTTAAGGGTTTCCACCACCGAGCGCACCAGCCTGTTGGCATCCATACGCGTTAAATAGACCTCATCGGCCATGGCAAAACCCAGCAGCTGGTTGGCAAGATCGGAGCCCTTATCAACGCTGGACAAAATTTCAATAATGTGGCCGTAAAGCGGATCTGTGGGGTTAACATTGTTCAGCATCAGGGAGGCATGTCCCTTGATGGCGGTCAGCAGATTGTTGACGTCATGGGCAATGCCGTTGGCAAGGGCCTCCACGGCATCTGTTTTTTCAAACTGAGTTGCAGTAGTAATATGTTCCATCAGTCCGTATCCTGGTGCGTTGTGTGCTGTCAGTCTATTCCACTGTTTCCATTATTCCAAAGCGATGATGTCTTCAAGGATGGCATATTTTGTTAACCCGGCCACTGAAAAAATATTGAGTTTTTTCATAATATTTCTTCGATGGGTTTCAACGGTCTTAATGCTGACCCCCATTGTTTCGGCAATTTCCCTGGTTTTTTTTCCTTCGGCAATCAATTGAAGGACTTCGCGTTCCTTACGGGAAATTTTATTGAATTGGGGCTGTGCCTCTCGTGCGCTGAGATTTCTGCCATTGTCATCGGTACACATCCTGGCAATGGCGGGTGTCAAATAAAAATTTGTCCGAAGCACTTCCTGGATGGCATCATAGATCTCATCAAAGGCAGACTCTTTGAGAATATAGCCCGAAGCGCCCGAATCAAACATTTGATCAATAATTTTTTTGCTTGAATGCATAGACAAGGCGATCACCCTTGTGTGGGGGAGCTCTTCCCTTATTCTGGCGGTGGCTTCCACACCGTTAAGATCAGGCATGGAAATATCCATCATCACAATATCCGGCTTAAGGGCAATTGCCTTTTCAACGGCCTCTCTACCGTTTCTTGCGATATCCATCACCTGTATACCCCTGTTCTCCAGAAGGCTTCGCAATCCTTCTCGAATGATGGCATGGTCGTCAGCTATGAGGACTTTTAACTGCATATGGCTCCAAAATATTTTGTCGAAGTTTATATTGAAGATCCGTTAAAATCAAATATTAATTGAATTATCTATACACATAAAAAAAGACCGCACTTGAAGCGGCCATCCTTTTTTTGTTTGCCCAAGCCATCGAATATTGATAAAAAAAGTACGCAACAAAACAATAGTTAAGGGGCATGGAAACCATAAAAGACCTCGCGCGATTTGCGATGTCTAAATTTTCCATTCCCTGACCTGAAAAAGAGAATTACCATCCACACCATTTCCCAAGGCGAAAAAGTATGATTAAAACGTTTACGGTTGAAGGCCGGCAGAGCAGATCTGATATCCATGTGGGAGCAACCCTGTCCAGTGTAAAAGACTATATGCCGGATCAGGGTTCTGTCGTTATTGTTACCGATGAAAACATCCTCAAGCATTACGGGTCGTCATTTCCGGCCGGTCATGTGATCACCATCGGTACCGGGGAAAAAATCAAAACCCTTGCGACGGTGGAATACATCCTGCGGGAAATGATTAAAGCCGGGTGCGACAGGTCAAGTTTTTTACTGGCCATCGGCGGCGGTATTGTCTGTGACATTGCCGGATTTGCGGCATCTGTCTTTTTAAGGGGTATCCGATTCGGATTTGTGTCAACCTCTCTTCTCTCCCAGGTCGATGCCAGCGTCGGCGGCAAAAACGGCGTCAATCTGGATGCCTTTAAAAATATGGTCGGGGGATTCTGCCAACCGCAGTTTGTGCTGTGTGACATTGACATGCTCTCCACCCTGCCGGACAAGGAAATTTCCAACGGCCTGGCCGAGATTGTCAAACATGGACTGATCAACGATCGATCACTTTTAGAGTTTATTGAAAACAACCAGGATAAAGCCCTGGACCTGGACCGGGAAACGGTTTTCCGGATGGTCTCCGATTCAGTGGACATCAAATCCCGTGTGGTCCAGGCCGACGAACGGGAGGCCGGAGAGCGCCGCAAGCTGAACTTCGGGCACACCATCGGACATGCATTTGAAAAACTCAACCCAAGCGGCCATGGCCGTGCGGTTGCGGCAGGTATGGTGGCGGCAGCACAATTCTCCCAGCAAAAAGGATTCATCAATCAAGGGGATGTGGAACGAATCAAAGAGTTGCTTTCAGGCCTGAGACTTCCTGTCGCCTTTGACTTCCCGCCGGAGCAAATTATTGAAGCGGCTTCCAGGGATAAGAAAAAACAGGGGGATCACCTCTTTTTTGTTTTCCTTGAGCAGATCGGGCAGGCCCGGGTGGAGAACATAAGCTATGACGAGCTAAATACTTTTATCCGTGGCTATTTTGCCTGAGATTCGTTATCCTTCTGAAATTATTTCATGCTCGCTTCTTTTTATGATGAATTTACACTTTTAAAATGGTTTTACACAGGCTTTAAAACAAGGCGAGGTGTATGGCACTTATATATCAAGCCCGGACATGTTGATTTCAATAGCCGCAACACTTTTTTATTGACTATTTATTCTAAATAGGTTTTATTCCTATTTAGAATTTAACGCAAAGAGGTCGTTTACTTGGATCTATTCTACAAAAAATGCAAGGAAAACAAGCTGAAAATTACGCCGCAAAGGGCAGCAATATACAAGGTGTTAACAGCCTCTGTTTCCCACCCCAGCGCAGAACAGATTCACAAAGAGGTAAAAAAACAATTCCCCAATATCAGCATAGATACAGTAAACCGGACGCTTTTAACCTTTGCAGGCGCCAATATGATTGATGTTGTGGAAGGTCATGGCGACCCCAGACGGTTTGATCCGAATCAAAACGTTCATCACCATTTTTACTGCGTATCCTGTCACAATATATTTGATTTCCAGGTAGATCTTTTGGACAGTTTAAAACTGCCCCCGGACATGGAAAAAAATTTTTTGATCACCGGAAAAAGGATCTGCCTTTCAGGTTATTGTGATCAGTGTCGCAGCAAAACAGCAGAACCCAAACAATAATTCTGGTCGCGGCAACGCACCGCATGGAAACAATACATCTTAGGATTTAAGGAGAATCGATTATGGCAAGTCTCAAAGGAACCAAAACAGAAAAAAATCTGATGACCGCTTTTGCCGGTGAGTCCCAGGCAAGAATGCGCTACACCTATTTTGCAAGTCAGGCAAAAAAAGACGGATATGTGCAGATTTCAGACATTTTTACCGAAACAGCCAACCAGGAAAAAGAGCATGCAAAACGCTTCTTTAAATTTCTTGAAGGCGGCGAGGTTGAGATCACCAGTTCTTTTCCTGCCGGTGTCATCGGCACCACCCTGGAAAATCTGAAAGCTGCGGCTGCCGGAGAAAACGAAGAGTGGTCCCATATGTATCCGGATTTTGCCGCCGTTGCCAGAAAAGAGGGTTTTGATGCCATTGCCATGGTTTTTGACATGGTCTCTGTGGCTGAAAAACAGCATGAAAAAAGATACAATGACCTGGCGGCCAATATTGAAGCCGGTAAGGTGTTCAAAAAAGATGCCCCGGTCACCTGGCGCTGCAGAAATTGCGGCTACCTGCATGAAGGCACCGAAGCAGTTGAAATGTGCCCGGCCTGTGCGCATCCCCAGGCGCATTTCGAGGTTCTTGGTGAAAACTGGTAATTTTTAAGTTTACCCATCGCTAATTTTCTTGCAAATAACAGATGGGTGACAATTCGTTCAAACACGATACAGGGATATGCTTTGTCCTTCTACTGACAGGGTATATCCCTTTTCAGCTCTACCGTTGATTTTTGGCGTCCCCAAATTGACAAAACCCGATTATGAACCTATACTTACGGCAATTTTAACTCATAAATAGGAATTAGCTATGGCGGAAAATATTATTCACCTCAATGATGAAGATTTCGACGAACTGTTAAAGACTTCCGACAAACCGATTATGGTCGATTTCTGGGCGCCGTGGTGCGGTCCCTGCAAAGCCATTGGCCCGACCCTTGAAGCATTGGCCGATGAATATGGAGATCAAATCACCATTGCCAAAGTCAATGTGGACGACAACCCTATCAGCCCCAGCAAACACAATGTCCAGGCCATTCCAACCCTTATTTTTTTCAAGGGTGGAGCGGTTGTTAATCAAATTACCGGCATGGTGGCCAAGGAAAAACTTGAAGAGGCAATCAAAAGCGTTCTTTAAGGAGATTTCCAATGAGCGAATATGATCTGGTGATCATCGGTGCTGGACCGGGCGGCCTGACTGCAGGACTGTATGCAGCCCGGGCAAGAATGAATGTCCTTCTGATCGAAAAAGCGGTGCCCGGCGGGCAGATTCTGGTCACGGACTGGATTGAAAATTACCCCGGATTTCCCGAAGGTATTTCCGGGTTTGATCTGGCCGAGAAGATAAAAGAACAGGCACTGACTCTGGGGTTAGAAATTGAAACCGCAGAGGTTCAAGGCCTTGATCTCTCTGGAACGACCAAAGAAGTTATCCTCAAAGGAAAACGCATTAAAACCAAATCTTTGATCATCGCCTCGGGTGCATCGCCTAGAAAATTAGGGGTTGGAGAGGATAAGTTCATGGGTAAGGGCATCTCCTTTTGCGCCACCTGTGACGGACCTTTTTTCCGGGACAAAGTGGTCGTGGCTGTGGGCGGCGGAGATACAGCCGTCCAGGAATCCATTTTTCTTACCAAATTTGCCAAGAAAGTGTATGTGGTTCATCGCAGAGATGAACTGCGGGCCACCAAGATCCTCCAGGAGCGCGCATTTGCCAACGATAAAATTGAGTTCGTCTGGGATAGTATCGTAACCGGCATAGATGGTTTTTTCAGCGTTGAAAAAGTCAATCTAAAAAATCTAAAAACCGGCGATGAAAAGACGATTGAGGCCAACGGCTGCTTTATCTGGATCGGCATCCTGCCCAACACCGAATTTATAAAAAGTGATGTAAAAACCGATGAAAGCGGTTTTATCCTTGTGGACGCCAAAATGCAGACCAACGTACCCGGTGTATTCGCCATCGGCGATGTCAGGGATACGCCCTTGCGGCAGATTGCAACGGCTGTGGGAGATGGTGCCACGGCGGCAGTCTGCGCAGAACACTATGTAGAGAACGCTTAAACATGAAAAAAATTTTCATTGCAGGAATGGCTTTTCTTCTGCTGTCAGGGTGTTCCCTGTTTGAAGAAACCCATCAAATGAACAAAAACGCCCAGCAGCTGGCTGCCGAAGGTGCTGCTTCATTTATGAATGAAGACTATGAGGATGCGGTTAAGGCGTATACTGACCTGAAGGACTGGTACCCGTTCAGCCAATATGCCATTTTGGCTGAATTAAAAATAGCCGATGCCCATTTTCATCTCAAAGAATACCCTGAGGCCATTGCTGCCTATGAAAACTTTGAGAAAATGCATCCCAAAAATGAGGCGGTGCCCTACATTATCAACCAGATTGCAATGTGCTGGTTCAATCAGATAGACACCATAGACAGGGATGCCACGCCGGCTGAAAAAGCAATGGCTGAATTTGAAAGACTGATCCGGTTGTTTCCGGAAAATGAATACAGCCAAAAAGCCCTGGCGAACATTGATGCCTGCATTGACAATATAGCCAGCCATGAATTGTATGTCGCTAATTTTTACAACAAAACAGAAAAATACGAAGCGGCCCTGAAACGCTACCAGTATATTGTGGAAAATTATGCAGGGACCGATCAAAGCCAGATTGCGCTTGAAAAGATTCCCGGGGTGTCTGAACACATCAAAGAAATCGAATCCGATTCCGAATAAATAAAAAGCCTTTACTTTTATTTTAATATGTTATATTTATTCCGGGTTTTAATTTTGATAAAGCGATTTTATTAGGAGTATATAAATATGTCAAAAGAATGTGCAGTTTGTGGGAAAAAGCCAATGGTCGGCAACAATGTCAGCCATGCTCATAATCTAAATAAAAGGCGCTTCAATCCCAATCTCCAGAGAGTTCGTGCGGTGATCAAGCCGGGTTGCGTCAGAAAAATTGATGTATGCACATCCTGCATCAAGGCAGGAAAAGTAACCAAAGCATCTTAAGTGTTTGAACGAAAAATCATCCACCTGCGGCGTTACAAAAAAATCTAAAATCCTCACAACCAAAAGGTTGCTCCGGTTTTACATTTTTTTGTGCCTTGCATCTGGACAATTTTTCGTCCAAACTCAGTTCCTGCACGGGAGCTAAATAAATATTTGCTATCGGGGTGATGAAGCTATCTTTCCCGGAAGTAAAAGTTTTAAATTTAAATTCCGGCATGTGCCAGCATGCCGGAATTTTGTTGTTTCAAAATGGGGAAGCGTCTTGCCTATAGGATTTTTGAGGCCAGTTCCGCCAGCTCAGACCGCTCACCCTTCTCAAGGTTGATGTGGGCGTAAAGATTCTGGCCTTTCATTTTTTCTATGATATAGGCAAGCCCGTTGGTCTGGGTGTCCAGGTAGGGATGGTCGATCTGGAAAATATCTCCTGTGAAAATAATTTTTGTGCCCTCCCCTGCCCGGGTAATGATAGTTTTCACCTCGTGGGGTGTTAAATTCTGAGCCTCATCCACAATAAAAAAGACCCGTACAATGGAGCGGCCCCTTATATATGAGATCGGTGTGATAACGATCTTTTCCTCTTCTATCAGTTCCTTGATGTTTTTTCCGTTGGACCCGTTTTCGTTAAAATGATTCTGAATCACGGACAGATTGTCATACAAGGGCTGCATATAGGGGTCCAGCTTGGACGCCACATCCCCGGGAAGAAACCCCAAATCTTTGTTGCTTAAGGGAACAACTGGCCTGGCAATGAAAATCTGACGATAGAACTGCTTTTTAGCCAGGGCGGCGGCCAGGGCCAGCAGGGTTTTGCCGGTGCCGGCCTTGCCGGAGATGGTCACCAGGGAGATATCCGGATTAAGCATGGCATTCAGGGCAAAGGTCTGCTCCGAATTCCGCGGTTTAATGCCGTAGCAGATCCTGGGTTGAATCAGTTTCACCGATTGGCTGACGCCGTCAAAATAAGCCAGGGCGGATTTAGATCCGTTTTTCAAAATCACATTTTCATTGGCATAAAAGGAAACATCTTCGCCCAGACTCTGGGTATTGGTTTCATAGGGTTTCTGGTACAGGTCGTCCAGCACCCGGGAACTGATATTGCTCACCACCTTCATACCGGTGTACATTTCGGAAATGTTTTCAACATACTGGGAATTATAATTCTCAGTTTTCAAACCGATGGAGCGGGCTTTCAGGCGCAGGTTTACATCTTTGGTTACGAAAATCACACTCTTAAAATCGTTTTCTTTGGCAATGGAATAGGCAATGTTTATGATCCTGATATCCGGCGTAATTTCGTTAAAGTTGTTTTCAATTATGGGATCCAGAGCTGTATCCAGACGGATTGCAATACGGCCTTTTCCGTCAGCAATGGGTGCCCCGCCGTTGAACATCGTATCGCTGGACAATGCATCCAGGGTTCTTAAAAAGTCCCGGGCATTGCAATTGATGACATTGTTCCCTTTTTTAAATTTATCCAACTCCTCAATAACGGTTATGGGGATGTAAATGTCATTGTCTTTGAATTGATGAATGCATCCACTGTCATGAAGGATGACATTGGTATCCAGGATAAAGATTTTCTTCATACAAATCTCCGCATTAAAATAAATTTTTTTAAATCAGGGTGGACTTGATTCAGATGCTGATCGAGGACAAAAAGGTGGGGTACCGGACCTTTCTTTTCCGGTCTTCTGGCGGGGGCTGGTAAATTAAACGCGTTTACCATAATATTCCAGGTTAAAAGTTATTCTTCAAACCGGGCAGCTCCGACCGAATTATTAACCTTCCGGGCGGCGTTTCAGTAAACAAAAACATTTATTGTATTCAATTGATCCCGGCTATCTTGACCTTAAATAAAAAATGCTTTGTTGTATACTTAATTATTAAAAACTTTGGTTAGGAAATGATGATGAAGAAAGAATATTATTTATTTTGCCTGCCGGCTCCCAAAGCAATCCATCATCAAACGCCGCAGAAGTTGTCTCTTACAGGTATGAAATTAACTAACTGTCCGCGGTAATGACCCGTTTAACATCATTAACGGTTTTGACCCGGCGAAGTTCCGCCATGACTTTTTTAAGCTGACCGGAACTTTCCACCATGATGGTGAAATAAAAAACACTGATGCCCTCGTCCGATGTTTCCGAGTGCGCGTTTAAAATATTGATACCTGCCTTTGAAATCACAGCCGCAATGTCGGCCAGAAGACCGTGGCGATCGTCTGTCTTGATGCATATGGAGGCGGGATACGACTCTTTAATACCACTGGCCCATTCCACTTCAATGATCCGCTCCCGGGTCATTTTCAAAACATTGACGCAGTTCTTCCGGTGAATGGCGACCCCTTGGCCCTGGGTGATGTATCCGATTATGGGGTCTCCGGGCAAAGGATTGCAGCATTTTGAAAACCTGACCAGAATATCGTTGAGTCCTTTTACAATAACCCCGGTGGTCGGTTTTTCCGAAGGCTTGGAAGCCGCTCTTTCAATAACGGTATCATCGGCCTCCTCTGAATCCTTTTCAATCTCGGGGACAGCCCGATTCAAGACCTGAAGTGCCGTCATTTGGCCGAATCCCACATGGGCGATCAGATCATCTACGCCCTTAAACCCCAAGGAGTCCGCCACCCGGCCGATATCACCTGATTTGATCAGGGCATTGAAATTCTGATTCCGCTTCCGGAATGTTTTCTCACACATTTCCCGGCCCAGGGAATAGCTTCGCTCCTTTTCCCTGGCATTGATATAGGCTCTAATTTTTGTCTTTGCCTTGACGGTTTTAACGAAATTAAGCCAGTCCCGGCTGGGGGCGTGGCCTTTGGTGGTCATAATTTCGATGGTATCACCGGTGCGAAGTTCATGGGACAAGGGGACAAGCTTGCCGTTGACCCGGGCCCCTGTGCACTGGGCCCCGACCTCGGTGTGAATCCGGTAGGCAAAGTCAACGGGTGTGGCCTTTTTGGGAAGGGTTTTGATCTCACCGGCAGGGGTGAACACATAAATCTCACCGGGATAGAGATCTATGCGCACATTTTCAAGGAATTCATCCGGGTCTTTGAGGTTTTCCTGGTTCTCCACAAGATTGCGAATCCAGGCAAACAATTCACCGGTATTTTCATCAATCTTGGTACCTTCCTTATATGACCAATGGGCGGCAATGCCCGATTCAGCCACCCGGTCCATCTCATGGGTCCTGATCTGAATTTCCACCCGTTCGCCTTTGGGCCCGATGACCGTTGTGTGGATGGACTGGTACATATTGGGCTTAGGGTTGCCGATATAGTCCTTTATTTTATAATAGATCGGCTTCCACATGGAGTGGACCGCGCCCATGGCCGCATAACACTGGGGCACGGTGTCCAGAATAATTCGAAAGGCTATGATGTCATACACATCATCAAATTCAAGGCCCTGGGACAGCATTTTCTGATAAATGGAGTAAAAGGATTTAAACCGCCCCTTGATCTGGCAGGGCAGTTCCATCTCGTTCATCTTATTGTGCAGGGCAGTTGAAACTTCATTGATATAGGCTTCCTGCTCGTCCTTGGCTTTATCCACCAAGGCCAGGATGCGATCGTGCTCCTCTCGCAGGGTGTAAAAAAAGGCTATCTCCTCCAGTTCGTTCTTGATCCAGAAGATGCCCAGACGTGCGGCGATGGGGGCATAAATATCCAGGGTTTCCTGGGCGATGGCCGCCTGTTTTTCCGGTTTTCTGTGGTATTTAAGGGTCCGCATATTATGCAGACGATCGGCCAGTTTAATGAGCACCACCCGGATATCATCTGCCATGGCCAGAATCATTTTACGCAAAGATTCTGCCTGCTGGGCAACCTTGGTGGCGGCATGCAGGGCGGACAGCTTAGTCACGCCCTCCACAATATGCGCCACCCCGGGGCCGAACATATCTGAAATATCTTCTTTGGTGGCAGGGGTGTCCTCAATGACGTCATGGAGAAGCGCTGCGGCAATGCTCTCCATGTCCAGCTTCATGTCGGCCAGAATACTGGCCACCTCCAAAGGATGGGACAGATAAGGTTCTCCCGAGAGCCGGACCTGTCCTTCATGAACCCGGGCAGAATAGATATAGGCCCGGTCAATGAGCGAGACGTCCGCATCTGGACTGTATTCATAAATTTTGTCCAATATGTCGGTGATTCGAATCATTTTCTTCTACCGGCTCTCACGTTGTCCCACTTTTTCCCAAGCTTAATATGCCTTGGCAAACAGAACCCGTCGTTCACTTTTTGCACCACAGCAAATACAGGTGCCCGCTTCATCAGGACTGTCAAAGGGAATGCACCGGATGGTGACGGACAAATCCTGTTTTATTTTTTCTTCACACTCGCCAGATCCGCACCAGTGAGCCATAACAAATGCTCCGTTGTTATACCCTTTTGCTTTTTTATACAGATCGTAGAATTTGTCTTTTTCATCAATGGAAACGGTATTTTCTTCCCGGAAGGCCAGGGCGCGCTGGAACAGGTTATTCTGGATGTCATCCAGGATGTCTGCGATGGTATTTATAAAATCGTCTCTATTAATGCCTTTTTTCTCACCCGTATCCCTACGGGCCATGAAGACACTGTTGTTTTCAATGTCCCGGGGTCCAAGCTCCACACGCACAGGAATCCCTTTTTTCACCCACTCCCAGCCCCTGGCACCGCCGATGTCCCGGCTGTCAACCTCTACTTCCAAGGGCAGTCCGTGGAAGGTTTGCTGTTTCAACGCTGCTTTAAGGGCTTCTGCGCTTTCCAGAACACCAGAATTGTCATCACCCTTCTTGACAATGGGCAGGATCACCACATGGGCAGGGGCAATGCGGGGCGGGACCACCAAACCGTCATCATCGGAGTGCACCATGATCATGCCCCCGATCATCCGGGTGGATGTTCCCCAGGAGGTGGTCCAGGCATATTCTTCCTGGCCCGATTCACCCTGAAATTTGATGTTGGATCCTTTGGCAAAATTCTGACCGAGAAAATGAGAAGTTCCGGCCTGGAGCGCCCTTTTATCCTGCATCATGGCCTCAATACAGGTGGTGTCATCGGCCCCGGGGAACCGTTCGGATTCACTTTTGCGGCCTTTAACAACCGGCATGGCCAGACGTTCTTCAACAAACTTGGCGTAAATATCGAGCATCTGGAGGGTACGTTCCATGGCCTCATCTTTGGTGGCATGGGCCGTATGCCCTTCCTGCCATAAAAACTCGCTGGTGCGCAGAAACATACGCGTACGCATTTCCCAGCGCACCACATTGGCCCATTGATTCAAAAGAATGGGAAGATCCCTGTAGGATGAGGTCCATTTGGACATGGACTCGCCGATAATGGTTTCGGACGTGGGCCGGACAATCAACGGCTCAGCCAGTTCTCCGGCCGGTACAAGCCCGCCGTTTTCGCCCTTTTCCAATTTGTGATGGGTGACGACGGCACACTCTTTGGCAAAGCCTTCCACATGCTCGGCCTCTTTTTCAAGGTAGCTTAGGGGAATAAATAATGGGAAATAGGCGTTTTTTACCCCGGTTTCCTTGAACATGGCATCCATCTGGCGCTGGATATTCTCCCAGATGGCAAATCCCCAGGGTTTAATCACCATACATCCACGGACCGGCGAATTTTCCGACATGTCCGAGGCTTTTACCACCTCCTGGTACCACTGGGGATAATCTTCTTCCCGTGTGGGGGTGATGGCAGTCTTAACTTTCTTTCCCATTTATTTCCTCCGAATTTAACGTCATTGCGTCAATCTCTTTAATCAATTCATCCACAAGACACGCTTGGTCAATTTTGCGAACAACTTTACCCTTTTTAAACAAAATTCCCGTGCCGTCACCGCCGGCAATACCGATGTCCGCCTCTTTGGCTTCGCCCGGACCATTCACTACGCATCCCATAATAGCAACTTTAATCCGTGCTGTGCGCTCAAGTAAAGCTTTTTCTACCTGTTCGGCAATTTTAAACAAATTTATTTTACACCGCCCGCAGGTGGGACAAGAAATCAGCTCCGGCCCCCGGTGGCGCAGGCCCAACGCCCGTAAAATCTCAAATCCGGTACGGATCTCCTCCACCGGGTCCCGGGTCAAAGAGACCCGAATGGTGTCCCCGATCCCTTCGGAGAGCAGCATCCCGATGCCGATGGCGGATTTGGTGATGCCGGCATACAGGCCGCCCGCCTCGGTAACGCCCACATGAAAGGGAACATCTGTCAACGGTGCAAGCAGTCGGTAGGCCTCCACAGTACGTTCCACATCCGACGCTTTCAAGGAGACCTTGATATCGTAAAACCCCAGATCTTCTAAAATCCGGATATTGGCAAGGGCACTTTCCACCATGCCCCGGGCTGTCACCCCATATTGCTTTTCAATCTCTTTTTCCAAAGATCCGCCGTTTACGCCAATGCGGATGGGAAGCTTGTGGGCCTTGGCACAGTCCACCACAGCTTTTATTTTGTCGGCCGTACCGATGTTGCCCGGATTGATTCGCAGGCCGTCCACGCCGGATTCGGCCGAAGCAATGGCCAGACGCCAGTCAAAATGGATATCGGCAATCAAAGGAATGTGAATGTTCTCTCTGATTTTTTTCAGGGCTTTGGCCGCCTCCATATCCGGCACGGCGGCCCGGACAATTTCACACCCGGCCTTTTCCAGTGACAATATCTGGTTTACAGTGGCCTGCACATCCTGGGTCTGGGTGTTGGTCATGGACTGAACCGACACCGGTGCATCAGACCCCACAGGCTGTAACCCCACCTTTATCTGCCGGGTTTTCCGGCGTTCTTTGAGCAGCGGCATAATTAAATCCTTAATTTTAAAAAGCAAATGCCTGCATCGCGATCTGCCGGATGCAAGCATATTTCTATAGTCGATTAAATTATCATATTAAAATAGTTTTTTTCAAGATGTTGGTGACAAGCCATACGCCGGCTTCAGCGCCCTTGTTTTTTTGCATGCATCTTTGTATGGTGCAACCGATATGAAAAAATCTTCTAAAAACAGACTCACCATACATCAACAGGCATTGTTTCCCAAGGATACCCTGTTTGATAAAATTGCACGTACGGTTTGCCGGTCCCAGACGCTGCCCAGAAAGGAACTTTACGAAGCATGGGAGGTGGCAAAGCGCATCAGGCGGCATTTCCGTGGCGGCAGAATCGTTGATCTGGCATGCGGTCACGGGCTGGTATCCCATATCTTACTACTATTAGATGATACCTCTGAAAATGCCTTGGCCGTTGATACCCATATCCCGGAAAATGCAGCGGTGCTCTCCCAAAATTTGATCGAGAGATGGCCCCGGTTAAAGGATAGAATTTGTTTTAACCGGATGCCCCTTGAGCAGGTGGAACTGTCGCCCCAGGATATTGTCGTCTCTGTACATGCCTGCGGCACGCTGACGGATACGGTGATTGAAAAAGCTGTGGCGGCCAGGGCAAAACTTGCGGTACTGCCGTGCTGCCATGATCTTGAACGTTGTGACACAAGCGGACTTGACGGCTGGATGGACGGCCCCCTGGCCGTGGATGCCACACGGGCTATCAAGCTGGCCTGCCAGGGATATACAGTGATGACTAAAACAATTCCCGGTGAGATCACACCTAAAAATCGTCTGCTGATGGCATACCCCAAATAACACGAAATCAATCAAAAACACCATCGCGTTTCCGTCGTGAATTCATATTTTTTTACAAAAAACAATAACAATCTTTAACATATTTAATATTTCTTGACAAAACGCATCTTCCTATCCTAAAAGCATGAGTGGCGTACTACCGGAGCCTAAAGATTTAAATCCTCGGTTGGACAGAAATGAAAGCATATTTCACGTTTTTAATGCTGTTTGGATCGGGGCATTGATCATAACCATAAACGAAGAGAGGTAAAATGAGCGCTTTAAGTTTAACACATAAGATCCTCAAGGATCACCTGGTTGAGCCTGCTGCATTGCCGGCACCCGGGGAATTGATCAAAATTAAGATCGATGAAGCTTTCACCCAGGATGCCACCGGTACCATGTGTATGCTTCAGCTGGAAGCCATGGGCGTTGATAAGGTAAAGCCCCTTGCTGTGAACTTTGTTGATCATAGTATGCTTCAATCCGGTTTCAGAAACCCGGATGATCATCAATACCTGAGAACTGTTGCCGCAAAACTCGGCATCATCTTTTCTCCCCCCGGCACAGGTATCTGCCATTTCACCAACATGGAAAACTTCGTTAAACCTGGTATGACAGGTGTTGGCGCTGACAGCCATACCGTTAACGCCGGTGGTTGTAGTGCGATCTTCATGGGTGCAGGCGGATATGACGTTGCTCTGGCAATGGCTACCGGTATGTACACCATGCCCATGCCCAAGGTGACCAAAGTTTACCTGACCGGCCAGCTGGCCAAAAACTGCATGGCCATGGACGTTATCTTAAAGATGCTTGAAATTGTCTCCGTAAAAGGCGGCAAGGGCATTATCTTTGAATATTGTGGCCCCGGCGTTGCTACCCTGTCCCTGACAGAACGTGCCACCATCACCAACATGGGTGCTGAAATGGGTGCCACCACCTCTATCTTCCCCAGTGATGCAAACACCAAAGCCTTCCTGGAAAGCCGCGGCCGCGGCGGTGACTACACCGAAATGTCCGCTGACGAAGGCGCTTCCTACGACGCTGAAATCAACATCAACCTGTCTGAAATTGAACCGCTGATCGCCATCTATCCTTCTCCGGGTAATGTTGAAAAAGTAAAAGATCACGCCGGAACTAAAATTCATCAGGTGTGCATTGGTTCCTGTACCAACAGCTCCTTTGAAAACATCGCTACTTTCGCCGAAACCCTTAAAGGCAAACGCGTTAAAGTTGACACCATGCTCTATCCGGGTTCCAGATCCGTTGCCATGCAGCTGGCTGATGCCGGTTACATCAAAATGATGTTCGAATCAGGCGTCAGAATCATGGAAAATGGTTGCGGCGCTTGTATCGGCCAGGGCGGTTCCCCCCCAAGCGAAGGCATCACCCTGAGAACCTTCAACCGTAACTTCCCGAAACGTTCCGGTACGGACGATGCCCAATGTCATCTGATCAGCCCGCTTGTTGCAGCTGCCAGCGCTCTGACCGGTGTTATCACCGTTCCTGAAGCAAAAGACATCGCCATCAACGTTATTCCGCCGGTTATCGACACCGACTCCTTCATTATGCCGGATAAAGCCGACAAGTCCGAAGGCGTTGTTCGCGGTCCCAACATCATGGCTCTGCCTGAGTTCTCTCCGCTGCCTAACGTTGTAAAAGGCGAAGTTCTGCTGAAACTTGGCGACAACATCAGTACTGACGACATTCAGCCTGCCGGCGTTTACCTGCCCCTGCGCTCCAATGTTAAAGAATACGCAATGCAGGCCACTTACAGACTGGTTGACGGCACCTTCGCAGAACGCGCTGTGGCTCACAGAGACGCAGGCGGAGAAGGCATCATCGTTGGCGCTGAAAACTACGGTCAGGGAAGTTCCCGTGAGCATGCCGCTCTTTGCCCGAGATGGCTTGGTATCCGCGCGGTTATCGTTAAATCTTTTGCCCGTATCCATGTAGCCAACCTGGTTAACTTCGGTATCGTTCCCATGACCTTCAAGAACCCCGCTGACTACGACAAGATCACCCAGGGCGACACGGTATCCTTTGACGCCACTGATCTGGCCGGCGATCTGTTCCTTGAAGTAAACGGCGAAAAACTTCCGCTGGAACGTGCTTTTGACACAGACGTGATCCCCACCCTGAAACTTGGTGGTGCTCTGGCTCAGTTCAAAGCAACCTTCAAAGGCTAATTGCTGATCATTAAAGCAGATTAAGCCGGGGAGCAACCGTTCCCCGGCATGCAATAATAAAAGGAGGATAATCGATTTGGTCGATTATCCTCCTTTTTCCGTTGGAAAGACCGGAAAATGGTTTTAATCTGCCGGCATGGCCGGCAGACAAAGCTCTTGGGATTACCAGAACACAGAAATCAGCATTCTGGTCCCCACCACGTAAAGCAGTACGGCAAAAACGCGTTTAAGCTTGTCAACGGGCAGGCTGTGAGCAAGTTTGACACCAATGGGTGCGGTGAGTACCGAGGCAGCAACAATGCCTGCCAAAGCACCAAGATTGACAAACCCGATGGAGTAGGGGGGCAGGTTCTGGACGCCAAGCCCGTTGATCACATATCCTATAAACCCGGCGGCAGCAATGGGAAACCCGATACCCGCCGACGTGCCGATGGCTTTATGGATCTTGGTATTACACCAGGTCAGAAACGGCACGGACAGGGTCCCGCCGCCAATCCCCACAAGGCTTGAAAATACGCCGATGATGCTGCCTGCCGCAAAGATCCCTGCTGTACCGGGAATGTCCCGGGTGGGTTTGGGTTTTATGCCCATGATCATCTGGGTGGCCACATAATATAAAAAGATGCCGAAAAAACATTTAAGAAAATTGGTGGAGAGCATGGAGGCAATCCAGGTGCCTGTAAATGTGCCCACCAGAATACCCGGTGTGATTCGAAATACTACCGGCCAGACCACGGCACCGCGTTTATGATGGGAACGCATACTGGAAACCGACGTAAATAAAATGCTGGCCAGTGACGTGCCCAAAGCCATGTGAACAATCACTTCATGGGCCACATGCTGGTGGGTAAACACCGAAGTCAGCATCGGAACAATTATAAGGCCGCCGCCAATACCTAAAAGCCCGGCCAGTACACCGGCCACACCGCCCACAGCCAGATACAACGCGATATAAATCATCCATTCACTCCTTTATCCGTAATCAGTTAGGCAAAAAAGATCAATATATAAAATCAAGATAAAAAAGCAATGAATAGTTAGGAATGGCTCCCTTTTGCCCGGCACCCGTTCTCAACCCCATACCAGGCCGCACCATGCAACGCCGCCTTAGGATCAAGAATCACATGGACGGGCATATTGGCGCATAAAGAAGAAAACCGCCCCTTGTCAGCGATACGGCTTAAGAAATCGGGCTGGGCCAGTCTTTTAAGGATACGGGGTGGTATGCCGCCGCCAATATAGATGCCCCCTGTGGGCAGAAGTGTCACGGCCATATTGCCGGCTATTGAGCCAAGGACACGGACAAACACATCCAGTGCCGCTTCACAGATATCAGCCTTGTGTTCAAGGGCAGCGTCCATAATCACAGGTGTTTTGTCCGCCGCTGCATCCAGCTTTTCCCTTAACCATTCAGGTTCCGGAAAAATTTTGTTTTCCAGAAAATAATCGTAAATATTGGGCAACTGGCTGCCCGAACAGATCCGTTCAAAACTGACGTGGCCATACCGCCGGATTAAAAATTCCAGAAGTTCAACCTCCTGGGCATCCCGGGGAGAAAAGGCTGCGTGCCCGCCTTCACTTGCAAAGGCACGGTACCCGGCACCGGCCCAGACCAGAAAAGCAACGCCGAGCCCCGTACCCGGTGCAATAACGGCCCTGTTTCCTTTGGGATCTGGCGCTCCCGGGTTCAGGGTAAAAAGGGCCTCTTCATTCAAATGAGGGACAGATACGGCAATGGCTTCCAAATCATTAATCAAAAAAACGCTGGGGATACCACAGGTCTGTTTAATTTCACCCGCGTCAATGTTCCAGGGCAGGTTGGTGATCCGGGAGTGACCGTCTTTTACCGGCCCTGCCACCCCGAAACATGCAGATTGGGGCTTTACACCGGTCTGATCTAAAAATTCTTGAACAATGGTTTCAAAAGATTGATAATCAGCACTTTTAAACCGGGCTTCGTGAACCGGATTTGCAGGCACGTTTGCCCTGTCGGCATACACCGCAAGCTCAATTTTTGTGCCGCCGATATCTCCTGCAAGCATCATGGGTTTTACACCTGTGTAATTAAAGGATATGAACCTGTTTAAGTTGACAACAACACGTTCTTAAATATAGGCTTTTTTCAATATTTTTAGGAGCGTTAACAAGGAAAAAGATATGAATAGTTCTGCCAAAGACCATTATACCTGCCCGGATCTTGGATCAAAAATTCGTCAGGGACTTGAAAAGGCCGGCAAAAATCCGGAACAGATCGCTCTGCGGGATCTTGCCCCGGTGGACCAGCTTCATACGGGGGCGGCCCCTGCCACCATTGAATTGGTGGAACAAGCCGGACTGGAAAAAGGCATAACCATTCTGGATGCAGGCTGCGGTATTGGCGGCACATCCCGGCTCCTGGCACAACATTTCGGCCTTGTTGTCCATGGCATTGACCTGTCCAAAGATTTTATTGAAACCGCACATATGTTAAACCAGTGGTGCGGCTTTGCAAAGGACGGTTCCATAAACCTGAAACAAGGGACCCTGCTGGCGTTACCTTTCCCGGACGACTTTTTTGATGCCGTGCTCTGCCAGCATGTGCTGCTTAACATCGAAGATAAACCCAAAGCATTTGCTGAGTTTTCGAGGGTGCTGGCTCCTGGAGGTAAACTTCTTATCCATGAAATTGTGGACGGTCCCGGACCTGAACCGCTTTACCCGGTTCCCTGGGCTGCTGACGCGTCGGCCTCCATGCTCTGTTCCCGTAAAAAGATTGGGGAATATGCCAAAAAGTCAGGATTTGAACTTATTTTCAGTGAAGATCAAACAACGAGTGCAGCGCTCTGGTGGGAAAAGGTCAATGCCATCAAAAAGGCCAAGGGTACAGGCCCGCTGAACCCAGGTCTGGTTTTCGGGGAAAATGCCGGGTGCTTTGGTGCCAACATGGAGCATAATTTCAAGGAGCAGGCTGTGCTGTGTGTGGAAGAAATCTGGATAAAATCAAATCAAAATTAACCCAAATATATGTATACGCGTTATAGCCTTGAGGCAATTCCTCATTGACGCCAATCACCATATTCTATATCTGTTAACTATAAAAACACGCCTGAAGTCTCGGACAGACAAAGACCTACCCGGAAGTAAAGGCATATTCGCAACAAACGGAGCAACCCATGGACACCTATTATATTGACGGCAAATTCGTATCCGAAGACGAGGCCACCCTTTCTGTAAAAGACATCACCGTATTAAGGGGATTTGGTGTATTTGACTTTCTGATCACCTATAACAAACGCCCCTTTCGTCTGGAAAAACATGTGGAACGCCTGGAAAATTCCGCCCGCCACATCGGACTGGAACTGAATCATTCCAACAAAGAGATCTGTGACATTGTGATGCAGACCATAGAAAAAAATCCGCATCACCAAGAGGAGAATATCCGTATCGTCTACACCGGCGGCATCAGCTCTGACGGCGTAACCCCCGAGGGGAACGGCATTCTCATGGTCATGGCCACACACAAGCATGAAGTGCCGGACTGGTGGTACACCCAAGGCACCAAAATCATCACCGTGGACATGGAACGATTTATCCCCGAGGCCAAAAGCAGCAACTACCTGTCCGCCGTATTTGCCCAGCAAAAGGCCCGCAGCCGGGGGGCCGTTGAAGCCATCTACAAAAACAAGGAGAATTGTCTGCTCGAAGGTACCACCACCAATCTTTTCGCGTTTAAGGGCACCACCCTGATTACCCCGCCGGTGGGCATTTTGCCCGGCGTCACCCGGGATGCCGTGCTGGAACGGTTGGAAAACAAATATGACATTGTCCTGGATTGTATTCCCCAGGCGGACATCGCCCAGATGGATGAAGTCTTTATCACGGCATCCAACAAAGAGATCGTACCTGTCATCCAAGTGGATGACGCCGTCATCGCCGACGGCAAACCCGGAGACAAGACACGGGCTTTGATGGCGGACTGGAAAGAGTACACAACCGCCTATGGCCTTGGAGAAGCAGACTGATGAATTCCTCCAACGCACAATCGTTTCTTGAGCCCCAAAGCCGGGTGCATGTGGATCTCTCCCGCTTTGGACATAACGTACGCACCCTGAAAGCTCTGGTTCCGGCCAATACCCAGTTCTGTGCCGTGGTCAAGGCCAATGCTTACGGGCATGGCGGCATCCAATGCGCAAAAACCGCCCTTGAAAACGGGGCCTCCTTTCTTGCCGTGGCCCGGATCTCCGAAGCCGTGGCCATGAGAGATGCCGGGATCACCGCGCCCATCCTTCTTTTGGGAGAAGCGTTACCCGAACAGGTCTCCTTTCTTGCCACCCACGGCATCCGGGCAAGTGTGGCGGATATCCAGTCCGCCAAAGCCCTGTCTGCTGCGGCGCAAGCTTTAAACACCACCTTAAAAATTCATATCAAGCTGGATACGGGCATGGGACGGTTGGGGTTTCTTCATCCCAGCGTTGTGACCCCAGGCGCCGGGGAAGCGTCCGGTATAGCTCAGGCCGGGGAGATTACCGATCTGAAAGGCCTTGACGTGGAAGGCGTCTACACCCATTTTGCCAAGGCCGACGTCATTGACAAAACCCATGCCAGGGGGCAGCTGAACCGGTTCAATGAAATGGTTGCCATGCTTGCAGATATGGGCATCCGGCCGACGATCCGCCATGCCGCCAATTCGGCTGGGGTTCTTGAGTTGCCCGAAGCCCATTTTGACATGGTGCGCCCGGGCGTTGCCATGTACGGGATGGCTCCCTCCGATGAAATTGATATCACACGACATACATTGGCACCGATCATGTCCATCACGGCAAAAATCATTTATGTCAAAGCCGTGCCTGAAAATTTCAGCGTTTCCTACAGCTGCACCCACGTCACAACGGCCCCCACGGTGATTGCCACGGTGCCCATCGGGTATGCAGACGGATACAGCAGGCTCTTGTCCAACCAGGGGCAAATGCTGGTTAAAGGCAAAAAGGCACCCATTGTAGGCCGGGTCACCATGGATTTCACCATGATTGATGTGGGCCACATTCCAGGGGTCAACCCCGGAGACGATGTCACCATCCTCGGAGTCCAGGGAGATGAACAGATTACAGCGGACGACATTGCCGGTCTCACCGGGACCATCAACTACGAGGTCACCACAGGCCTGACCGGACGGATGCCGCTGTCCTACGCGTAAGGCCAAGAAGATCATCCATGGCGGACACAAATCCATTTAACTTTCAAACCGGGTCGTGGGCCAGGGATACCGGGTCGACAGATGTCGCCACCCTGATCATCGCCGGGGACTGGGCACCCATCCGTGCCTTTGCCCCGCTGATTGAATCCGCTCCCCAGGCCATATACGGCGATGCTCTGCCGCTGTTGCAGGACGCCGACCTGACCGTTGTGAACCTGGAAGCCCCGTTAAGTGATATCGGCAGTGAAATGTGTAAAAGCGGGGCTGTGTTCAAAGGCAGCCCCTGCCATGTAAAGGGCCTGACCGCCGTGCCGTTTTCCGCCGTCACCCTGGCCAACAACCACATGTTTGATTTTGGTGTTGACGCGTTCCGGCAAACAACCGGAGTCCTGGCCCGACACGGCATCGCCTTCACCGGTGCGGGCGAGACCCAAGAAGCGGCTGAAGCACCCCTGATCATGGAGGCCAAAGGAATTCGCATTGCCATCATCAACATCAGCGAAGGAGAAGACCTCACCGCCGCCGGACCGGGTCCGGGTGTGGCCGGGTGGAACATTGAAGGGGCGTGCACCCGCATCCAAAATCTGAAAAAAAATACCACCCAAAGGTTTCATGCCGTCATCGCCATTGCCCACTGCGGCCTGGAATACATCCCCTTTGCCCCGGAATACGTCACAAACGCTTTCAGGCAACTGGCAGATGCCGGGGCAGACGCCGTAATAGGGCATCACCCCCATGTGCCCCAGGGGATTTTTTTTCACGGGAACACGCCGGTCTGCTGCAGCCTCGGCAACTTCATTTTTTACCAGCCCACCCAGTTATTCTGGCGAAAATCAGGATATATGGTGCGTCTGCGCGTCTGCAAAAAAGGGTTGGCCGGCCTGGATATTGAGCCCTACCGGATTCATGACCGGGGCATTCAGATGCTGGCAGGGCCGGACCGGGATTATTTTTTCAAACGGTTCAGGCAGATCAGCGAGCCCTTATCCAAACCCGATGGCAGTCGAGCCGCCTGGCAGGGTTTCCTGGATTATTACGGGACAGCCGGCTTCAAAAATGAAGTCAACATGATGTTAAACAAAATGGAAGAGACTCCGGGCAAGGGCGCGGCCATGTTCAGAAACCGCTTAACCACAGCCCAGCACTTTCACCATTGGAAAGACCTGCTCACCCGTGTGATGGAAGGCAAAATCGGCCAAAGCCCGTCTTGGGCAAAGGACCTGGCCCGGGAATGGCTCACAAGACAGATTGAAAATGAACGATAAAAAACAGATCACCCTGGTTGTCACCGACTCCGGGCTTGGCGGACTTTCCGTGTGTGCCGGCATGGCCGCAAGATTTGCCGACGATGCACGGTACGACCGCATTCACCTGATCTATTTCAATGCCTGGCCCGAACAGGACAAGGGGTACAGGCATTATCCGAATTCTGAGGCCCGGGCCAGGGTGTTTAACAATGCCCTGGCAGCCATGGCCCAATACAACCCCGATCACATCTATATTGCCTGCAACACCCTCTCCGTGATCTATCCATTTACCCGGTTCGCAAAAGAGACGGCAATTCCTGTCACCGGCATTGTGGACCACGGGGTTCAGATGATCTATGACAGTCTCAGCCAGGATCCTTCAGCCTGTGCCGTCATTTTCGCCACCCCGATCACCATCCAGGAAAACAGCCATAAAAAGGCGTTGGTTGAACAGGGGATCGCCCCGGAACGCATCATCACCCAGGGATACTTAGGCCTTGCAGGTAAAATTGAGCGGGATCCATTCAGTGACGAGGTCAAAACCTTGATTGATGAATTTGCCGCCCAGGCCGCCCAAAATCTGAAAAATTTAGGTCCCACGGTGTATGCCGGACTTTGCTGTACACATTTTGGGTATTGTGAAAACATTTTCAAAGATGCGTTGGCCCGTCATTCCGGCAGAAAAGTAAAAATCCTAAATCCCAACGAAGCCATGACCGATGAGGCCTGCAAAGGCATTGTTGCCGGCGGGTCGCCCCAAGTCTCCATAGATATTGTATCCAGGGTTTCATGGGAACCCGCAGGGATTGAGGCCTATGACCGCCTGCTGTCCACGGTGTCTCCGGACGTGGTCGAGGCCCTGAAACACTATCGTCTGGACAGGAATCTGTTCAGCGTCGAATTTGAATAAGGAAAAAAACATGCGTCGTGTTTTACTGATTACCGGTCCCGGCGGTGATGCCCAGGGCTGGGGCGACATGGCCGTAACCCAGGAGATTGAAAAGGCCGTCAACGGTTCAGACAAATCTGCTGACATCGCTTTCGTCTCCGACATGGAGGAATTAACGAGAGCACTGGATACCCGCAAGTTCGATATGGTCTGGAGCGCCCTGTACCACATAACGGAAAACGAAGCCACCATCGGACTGCCGGACAGTGACCATGACTGGGTGGCCGACATTCTGGACAAGCGTCGGATTCCCTATATCGGCCCGGATGCGGCCACCATGAAAGCGCTGATTCACAAAACCGCCACCCACAACATCCTGGACAAGGCAGGCGTTCCCGTACCCTATCATTACCAGATAGACCAGGGCCACCCCCTGCCGGAAATCGTGTTCCCGGCCTTTGTCAAACCCAGTTTCGAAAGCCGGTCCGTGGGAATCAGCGATAACAGCGTCGTGAACACCGTCGAAGAACTGGCGGCCCAGGTGCGTTTTATCCATGAAAATTACGATCAGCCCGCCCTGGTGGAAGAATACCTGCCGGGCCGGGAATATACGGTGCTGATGCTGGGTAACGGTCAATACCAGGAATTCTTGCCCGGCATGGTCACGGTGGACCCAAAACGCTTTGGCAAATATCCCATACTAAGTGCAAATCTGCGCGGGGTGGGCGCCACAAAAATCCAGCCGGCCGGGGAATTGGCCGAAAAAACCATAGCAGCCACCGCCAAAGCCACGAAAGCCTTAAACTGCATGGATCATGTCCGGGCCGACATGCGCCTGGACAGCCAGGAAAATGTCAAAATCATTGAGGTAAACGGAATACCCGGCCTTAAACCGGTCAAAAGCTGGAGCCCCCAGCTTTACACCCTTCACCATGCTTCAAAAAAAGGAAAAATGGAAGATTTCCGCATCCTGATCGACCATATCGTAAGCTCAGCCTTGGCCCGGTACGGTATTCCCGGATGACCGGACAAGCGCTAAAAATTAATCAAAAGTTCCGGTTCAATACGCTTTAGTCCCCATTTTCATTCATGGGGTTCATATATACAAATCTTTGATTTTGGAATCAGCAAAAATTTCTTCAACCCGCCCTTAATAGCCCCTTTATTTTTTCTGGCTTGGAATAATTTGATATGACTATTGTCATGATCTTCAATGAAATCAGAAAATCTTTTGTAGTTTATCATATTTATATTGCCAATAAGTTCATCACCATTATCAATAGTTATAATAACCTCAACAACCGTACCCATTTCATTTTCCATTTTTTATGCTCCCAGTTATACACCGCGCCGGCCAGTGGAATATGAGTTTTGATTTCATTTTCTCATCCGTCAATCGCCCATGAACTTTATAATTATTTGAACTGTTTTATTTTGGCATTCTATAGTAATATTCCAACAGAGAAAAACAAAAATATAAAAGAGACCAAAGAAATTACTCTACCCTCCTAAACACAAAAATATTCTTAGAATAAATACAAACAGTTAAAAGCAGACCATTATAAAGCTGAATGGCAGCTATTCTCTATAAATTGGCGAGATCAATGTTGATTACAGTCTGAATACCCTCTCGCAAAAAATGTTTAATCATGTTCATTTTCCACATAGCCTGACTTTAAATATTCACTAAAAAACGAGATCAACTTGTCGAATGGAATAACATCCACTCGGTCATACAAGTCGACATGCCCTGCGTCAGGAACAATGTAGAGCTCCTTGGGCTCTGCAGCCAGCTTGTAAGCATTTTCGCTGAATTCTATGGAATGTGCTGTTTCTCCAGCGATAAACAGCACAGGGCGTGGAGAAATAGTTTCAATATCATTGAACGGATAAAAATTCATAAATTTAACAATGCTGCTGAGCATGGGCTTCGTTGTGAGTTCCGGCAATTCCCCTTTGGGGGTGTATGCACCCCTGGCAGTACGGTAAAAATCGTAAAATTCACGTTGAATGGGATGTGTATTCTCATCAAGTTTGTTGACCGTTCCTGGGATATATTTAATTTCTCCATCTGTAAACTCTACGAAACGCTGATCAATGGCCGATTTTATAATGCCTCTACGCTGTTCAAGACTGGTGGAATTCCTGAGTCCGTTGCGAGCAGCGGCACCCATGTCATACATGCTCACTGTAGCTACGGCCTTCAGACGCGGATCTATCTTGGCCGCACTGATGGCGAAACTACCACTGCCGCATATCCCGAGGACACCGATCCGAGTATTGTCTACAAAAGATTGGGTACTCAAAAAATCCACTGCTGCACTGAAATCATCAGAGTATATTTCCGGCGATACCAGGTGACCGGGTTTACCTTCGCTCTCGCCCCAGAACGAAAGATCAATCGCCAGCGTTACAAACCCCTGTTCAGCCAGTTTCGTCGCATACAGATTCGAACTTTGTTCTTTGACGGCACCCATGGGGTGGCCGACAACAATCGCAGGATTTTTTTGTTGTTCATTCAGATTTTTTGGAAAAAAAAGGTTTCCTGCAACTTTCATTCTATATTGGTTGTTAAAAGCGACCTTCTGCATCGTTACGTCTTTGCTTTTGTAAAAATTATCGGCACCACGTGACATATCTTGTGCAAACGCCGGCGAACTCATGATGAATATCATGGTCAGAACGAATGCAAACTTGCCTGAATGATTGAATTTGATCATTGTTTTTATTTTCCTTTAAGTTGTTTGGAAGAGTTCGGTTTATTATTTTTCATGATGTGCTGAGTTAAAATCACAAAGTTTTTCTTAACGTTTTTGCAGGAACACCCCCTGCAATAGTGTTTTTCGGTACATCTTTGGTAACGACTGCCCCTGCAGCAATAATCGCATTGTCTCCAATGGTCACACCGGGCAGAATTGTAGCGTTTGCTCCGATCCATACGTTTTTTCCAATAATAATTGGAGACGGATAGGTGATGTGCCGCTTTTCGGCTTCAATCCCATGATTTAACGTACACAATACGACGTTCTGACCAATTTGAGTTTCATCACCCAGTGTAATACCGCCCCGATCCTGAAAGGTACAACCGGTATTGATGAATACATTTTTACCTATGGTAATATTTCGGCCAAAATCAGTGTAAAACGGAGGAAACATGAAAACCGATTCACAAATTTCTTTTCCGATTAATTCCGATAACAGAGATCGTACTTCCCCGGGTTCGTGGTATGCCCCGTTTAACTGCGCCGTAATACGCAGAGCCTGGTTGCTGTACTGAACCAGAAGTGCATGCGCTTGTGTTCCTCCGACGATAGCCTTACCTTGTTTGATAAGGTCCCAAAATTCAACATGATCCATTTATATCCTCCTCTTATGGTTACAGTATAAAGCGCGTCTTAAATATGTAAAATGCTGATATTGCATTGCTTGATATCCAATTTTTGCATATCATGAGTGTGGCTGACACGTGGAAATAAACTTCAGGAGACTGCCCATGAAATTGAATGTATTAGAATCTTTTCTAACGGTTGCCCGGATGCAGAACATTTCAGGTGCAGCATCGTTTCTGCACATATCCCAGCCGGCTCTTTCCCGGCAAATCATGGAATTGGAAAATGAGTTGGGGACACTCCTATTTCACAGGAGCAATAAAAACGTCAGGCTGACAACAGAAGGAATATTGCTCCAAAAACGGGCAAAGCAGATTGTTGAACTGGTGCAAAAAACCAAAGAGGAATTTGCGCCAAGCCGGGAAAGTGTCAGTGGAACTATTTATATTGCAGGCGGTGAAACGCATGTATTCAGGATATTGGCAAAGTCGATAAAGGAGCTTCGTCAGACATATCCCAACATTCATATCAAATTGTTCAGCGGGAATGCTGAAGGCGTTACCGAACGTCTGGATACAGAAAGCGTGGATTTCGGGTTGATCATTGAGCCTGCAGATATCACCAGATATGAATACCTTCGTTTACCATCCAAAGACAGATGGGGGGTGCTGATGCGAAAAGACAGTCCACTTGCTTCCCTTGATGCAATAACCCCCGAGGACCTTTGGAATGTTCCGCTTTTAAATTCACAGCAAGCCCTGAAAGGCGGACAACTATCTAGCTGGCTAAAAATTGATCCTGAAAAATTGAATGTCGTCGCTTCGTATAATCTGCTTTTTAATGCCGCGCTTCTTGTCGAAGCCGGTGTCGGCTATGCACTCTGCCTGGACAACATTATAAACACAACAGGTGACACGGATCTTTGTTTTCGGCCGCTTCGGCCTGCACTTGAGTCCCATGTGGACCTTATCTGGAAGAAGCACCAAATTTTTTCTAAGGCATCAGAACTTTTTCTTGAAAAGATCCGAAATGAAAGCAGCCTGGATCAAGCGTCGTGTTGCTGACGCCGTCTTTTACGCGGAGGCTGGTTTGCGCAGATTCTTAATGTCCTGCAATGGCGGTGCACCAAATAAATGACTGTATTCGCGACTGAACTGGGAAGGGCTGTCGTAGCCAACCTGGAAAGCCGCGTCTGAGGCACCCAGGTATTTTGTCAGCATCAGTTGTCGTGCTTCGTTGAGCCTTAGCCGCTTTTGAAACACCAATGGGCTCATGGCTGTCATTGTGCGGAAGTGATGGTGAAACCTTGAGGTACTCATACCAACTCTGTCTGCAAGCTCGGCAATGCGGAGCGGCTGGTCAAAATTATTTTTTAACCACTCAATCGCCTGTCCAATCTGATGACTCCGGCTGCCAACATTCACTAACTGCCGAAGCCGAGGTCCCTGATCGCCTACAAGCAGACGGTAAACGAGTTCACGCTGGATAAGCGGCCCAATGATGGGGATACTCTCTGGATCATCAAGTAGGTTCAGCAGCCGATGAAAAATCTCAAGAACCGGCAAGGTTATCTTACTGACAGCAATTCCCCGGCTTGCCGATTGTTGGCGTGGGGGCGGCATATGGCTGTCCACCATCATCTGTGAAATTTCATTTTGATCCAGTTTCAACATCAGTCCGAAGTAGGGCTTCTCCGGGCTTGCCTCAATAATCTGGGCCACAACAGGAAGATCCACGGACGTCAGCAAAAAATGACTGGCATCGTAGACATATTCATCCTCTCCAAGCACCACCCGTTTTCGCCCCTGGGCAATGAGGCAAATGCTTTGTTCGAGCATGTAGCTGGCCGGTTTTCTGGGGGATTCGTATCGGCGCAAGGACAGTTCCGGAATCGCGGTACTCACCTGTTCCATCCCTTGGGTCAATCGCTCAACCTTTTTTAGCAGTGCTGTTTGGGCGGTCCATAGATGATCATCTCCATGCGCCACGGCATAATCCTTTGAATGCATAATGAATCCTCCTTCTTTTTAATTCTACAGAGAATATCATACCTCAATGTGTATTAAAACAGGCTTTGCGTAACCGTGGGAGGATCGTGCAAAAATCCGGGAGGATCAATCTAACACCTTTCACCCAACCCGGTTAAAATACGATCAACCCTAAAGTGGGTATTTGTTTACCGTAAAAGGAGTAAAATGATGAACTTCCCAAACAATAGAAAAGGTGAGAAATGAACAGTCAGGCATATAAGCGGGCAGAATCTGAGGCGATTTCCCCACTTAGAAAGGAATCTGCAAAGAGCGATTCCGTAATTGTTACTTTGCTCCCGATGATGCTGGTGGTCCTGGTTGCCTATCTGATTATCGGGATGGCAATGCCGGTGCTGCCGCTATTCGTACATCAGGAACTTGGGTTCAGCACATTCGTGGTCGGCCTGGTTGCCGGGTGCGAGTTCGCTGCTGCCCTGGTTTCCCGTTTTTGGTCGGGCCGATATGCAGACACCAAAGGAGCCAAACATGCAGTAGTCGTCGGGCTGATCCTAGGCGTCGGGACCGGGCTGCTCTATCTTCTCTCAATCCACTTTTCCGGTATGCCGGACGTGGCGCTTGGGGTTCTTATTCTGGGCCGTATACTGTTAGGCGGAGCTGAAAGCTTTGTCATAACAGGGGCGCTGGCCTGGGGACTCGAGTTCGGAGGCTCGAAAAATACGGGAAAAGTCATCGCCTGGATAGGTACGGCGCTCTGGGCCGCATATGCGGCTAGGGCCCCTGCCGGCAGTGTCCTTTATTCCCGCAACGGATTTATGGCAATCGGCCTTACCACAATACTGCTGCCGCTGGTGACACTGGTCCTTGTGATGCGGCTGCGTGAAACCGTACCTAAAGCGACGGGCAAACCTTCCATCACCCGCGTGCTGGGGGCTGTCTGGGTACCGGGAATCGGCCTGGCACTGACCGCGATCGGGTATGGCACGATCACTACTTTTGCCGCTCTGCTCTTTGCCGAACGGGGGTGGGACTCGGCATGGATCGCTTTTACTGCGTTGAGCTGCGCCTTCATTCTTGGGCGGATCATGTTCGGTCACCTGCCGGATCGTATCGGTGGTGCCCGGGTAAGCTTGGTCTGCGTGATTGTCGAAACGTTTGGTTTGGGGGTGATCTGGCTGGCGTCATCGCCCGCATGGGTGTCTATAGGTTCCGCTCTCACTGGCATAGGCTATTCTCTGGTATATCCGGGATTCGGTATTGAAGCCGTGCGCCTGTCGCCGCCTGAAAGCCGAGGTTTGGCCATGGGAGCCTACACGGCATTCCTGGATTTATCCCTGGGGCTTGCCAACCCGGCATTAGGACTCGTCGCAGGAAAATTCAGTCTTAGTATGGTGTTCCTTGTCAGCGCATTGGCAGTGGTATGTGCTGCAGGGGTGGCCGTTTATCTGTTGGGTGCGTGTTCATTCCGCCATCGTCAGGCACGCATGGGTCCAAAGGAATTTTAAATGGATAACTCTGGTTATATAAAAGATGCTGACAAGCGAAGGAATTAAAACATAAGCAAAGGAGAATAGGATGGATAACAGTTTTTCACGCCGTAATTTTATAAAAAAAAGTGTCATAGCTCTGGGAACCGTTGCCGTATGTGATTTATCGGGAATCGTTGGTACCGGAGGGCAAGGCGCTTTCAACGCATTGGCATCAGAAGAATTAAAGGAGAACAGCATGTCTCATGTAAGCGTAAAGCTCTGGCCCGGCAGATCGGAGCAGACCAAGCAGCGGCTGGCGGATGCCATTGTTGAAGATGTTGTCAATATCATCGGCTGCGGCCAAGAATCGGTTTCGGTATCCATTGAAGACGTTTCTTCCGGTGACTGGAAAGAAAACGTATATGATCCGGAAATTAGGAGAAATATGAAAAATATTTATAAGAAACCAGGTTATTCCATGTAAAAAAAACATCTAAAAATAAAGGAGAAAAATCATGCCACATGTCACCGTCAAAATAAAAGCCGGAACACCGGAAGACAAAAAGCAACAATTGGCCGATGCCGTCGTCAAAGATGTTGTTGATATCGTTGGATGTGATGCAGGCTCTGTTTCTGTTGCTATCGAGGAAACTGATCCGAAAGACTGGAAGGAAAAAGTCTATGATCCGTTCATTCGCAGAAAAATGAACATACTTTATAAAAAACCGAAATACACTATGTAAACAAACAGGAAGTATAAAATGAAAGACAGATTGTTTTTTTTGGGGCTGGGGCTGTCTCAGCTTTACTACAGTGCGGGCACAATAATCAAAAAGGATTGATCGTTTACTATTCAAAAAGAGGCAACATCAAGGCTTGCGAGAATGATCTCAGGCAAAACAAGTGGGGACATTTACGGGACGGAAAATGAAGTTACGGGCGTCATTTCAACCAAGCTCAAGAAGCTCAGGTGGAATCTTCTACAATTTTCCCAAATCTATGATTTTCCTGGCGCACATAGAACGAACAACATGGTTGACCGACTGATGCAGCGGATGGGCCGTCATTTGTTCAGTACCCAATATTTTCACGGTACTATGAAATCTGCTAATCTCAGCATCCGAGCTTGGGGTCTTATCCAAGATATTGTTCCACTTAATCCATGGACGGTAAGGCAAAAAGATTCAGGGCCAAAACGTACATTCCGCACTAAATTTTATGGTTCTTTGACAATTTATTCAATGACTGCACAACTCTTACGGCACAAAAAAGCATTCCGGTGTGACATCCAAGGCTCTAAGGTACTGAACTTGAGCATTATTTAGCGGCTTTGCTAATTTTCGTTGTCTCCCAACGGTTATAACTAATATGCTGAGGAACTTCGTAGTCATCATAAAGGCCGTCGGACTATTTGTCGGCTTCTTTTTCCAGCCAGGCAACAGTTGACCCGTCTTTTTTACATGCAGTTTTAAATTTCGTTCTATCAACCGCCAGAGGAGTAAAGAAAGGAGGAGGATTAGTCCAAGCGCTTCCACCCGTTTCGGTTTCTTCAGAAAGATGGCATTCACAATGGCTGGATCTTTCAGAAACCCGAAATTTTTTTCGATCCCATCCTGTTCTTTGTACAGTTTGAGGAGTTCGATCCCCGGCCATTCTTGTTCTTTAGCCTGGGCCGGGACATTGGTTATGAGTACAAAGCAGCCGGCTTCGAGTCTGATTTTTTCTGTTTTCTCAGGATCTTCTTCGACAGTTGCCTTAAGTCCATATTCAACGGATTTCGGCATCCTGACTTCCCCTTTTGGGGGACGACCTTTGCCGTATTTGGGCTCGTCAATGATCTCTGCTCGCAAGTTGTAGAGGCTTTTTTCTGCCTCCTTTGTCAAAATGCCGGTTGCCACCTCAGCATCCGGGCGGCATTTGAAGGGGTGCTGGGTCACCTCTTTGATTTTCTTTTCCAGCTGGTCTTTGCTGGTTTTTAAGATTCGGTCTATGCGTTTCTGACGCCTTTTATCATGGGCGCTGGAATGATATACAATGGCTCGGTAGGCCTCCTCGCCTATGGTGACGGTTGTTTCATAATAACGATAGGATGCAGGCGGTTTCTTTTCGCTTTGGATTTCTGCCAAAGTCCCAATATCGACCCAGTTATCGGCTGCAACCGCCTGGGTAATGGCATGCTTACATTCATTGAAATTAGCCGGCAATCGGCTCAGAAAACGGATGCCGTTTTCCTGCGCTGCTATAAGGTTGTCTGTGGTCACAAAGGCTGAATCTGCTACGTAGATGGAGGCTCCTGGCTTGAAGCCATGTTCGGCCATGTGTGATGAGATATGAGATAAAAGCTCATTGTTCAGGGTCTTGTCTGAAGCATTTCCGTCCTGGGTTTTTCCTATGATCGGAATATTTCGGTCTACACACAACATGGACACCATGAATTGCTTCAAATCCGGACGTTTATCCTTGCTGTAACCGTAGGTGATATTCAGTTGTGTATCAGGGTGATCTTCGTAAGCACCAAAGACGGAGACAGAGGTCGTATCAAAGTGGTGATGGCGCGTATCCAGTTTAAAACAACCAATGGCGTTTTGGGAAATCTGGGAAAATATCTTTTGAGTTCCGGTCTCAAAAAGTTTGTCCAATACCCGCCCGAGATTTGTGTCATTAAATTTATCTGAGCTGATGGGTTTGCCAAAAAGCAACTCGGTATCCATTTCGTCGAAAGCTTCTTCAAGCCTGTACAAAGGAGTCCTTCCGGAGACTGTATCCATAATCATCCCAAGAACCGCATCGCCTGGCGATAATTCCATTTTGCTATCTGTCATGGTATTGATCGTTTCAACCAGATTGATACGTTTGGCGTACTCTTTGAAAATCGGAAGAAATTTTACATCTGTGAAATTCCATTCTTCGGTACCTGGGGTGTTCATATTTTGCTCCCTCTCGGTTGTTAATTTTTTGGGGAGCACCATAAACTAAATACTGGTGTTTGTCTAGACAAACTTTATATATTTTTGTGTTTTTATGAGATGTTTAGAAACCATGTTAACATGCTGATTTTAATTAATTTTAAATTATATGTGCTTTGTCGGTTGAAGGTGCGGAAAATACGCCAAAAAATCGTTGACGATATATCCGACTATTTGGCCCCCAAATTTTTAAATGAAAGACTTTAGAGAATTATCAAAGGCGTTTTTCATAATGTTCGCGATGGTTCGGTCAACACTCCTTGCTGCCATCTCAAGAAGCTCGGAAAAGGAGAGCTTAGATTCATCTGCTTGCCCCTCATTCGCCGAACTCTCATCCACCAAGACATCCCCCTCATTAACCTGGGGCTCACTTGCTTCCTTCGCCTTTTGGGCCTCCTGGTTTTCCAGATAATGATCAAACAGGCTGCTTAAGGGTTCTCGTGCCCTGGCCAAGGACTCTTCTTTCTGTTTTTCCAGAAGCTCGGAGAGTTGATCCATTAAAGGAATTTCCAGATTACCGGCTGTATTGATCGCCCCGACGTCATCGCTATCGGTACCTGTCTCATCGGCATCCCCAAGATACGCTGCCGCCAGCCCCTGTCCCAAAGCGCCTGTGGTGGCGGTCTGCTCCTGGCTGTACATGGCGTACGCTGACTTTACCGTAATGTCCGCTTCATAGGAAGATATTGAGTCGTAATACCCCATGCGCATGGCCTGGGAAACCGCACCCTGCAGATCCCCGTCCATCATATCGCCGATAATGTTGTCCACACCGGTTAAAATGGATTCAATATCCTGGAGTTCCTCTTCGTTCAGGTCACCTTCCACGGTAAACGAAAAGGTTTCTCCCGTGGTCAAGGTAATCTCCCGGACACTGTAGGCGGCTGCGGCATAACCGTTTTCATTGCTGACCACCCCCCGGCTGCTGTATTCATGGGCTGTGAGTTCGGAATACTGACTGGTGGACAGGGACACCACATCCCCCTCCCGGGTCTTAATGGTCAATCCCGCATCAAGGCTTGAATAGGACCCCACAGAAAGTTCCTTTGAACTTGAAGCGGCACTGGTGTTAGCCGGTGTGGCCCGGTTATGCAGTCCGTAGGCATTGGCATTGGCTTGCGACACGCTGTTCATCATTATTCTCCCGATTTAACGGTTTTTACGAATTTTCTTTTCCTGATTAAAGATATCGACCGGAATCGTAAAAACCTAAAATTTTTGTGAATAAATGGTGAACAGCCCCAAAAGCCGATCCGGAATCAACCCTTTAAAGCCAGGGCAATATGGTAAACGCCACCGTCAAGATTTGATTTCAAAGGCAGGCCTGATTTTTCAAACACCTTGATCATGGGCTGGTTGTCGGGCAGCACCTCGGCGTAGAGTTCATCAAGCATGCGTTTTTTCCCTTCCTCAACCAACAGCTTCATCAAATAAGAACCGACGCCTGAACCCTGGTAGTTTTCGTCCACCAGAAAAGCCACTTCTCCGGCTTTGCCGTCATCACTTTCAACAAGCCTCGCCTCGGCAACGATCCGGTTTTCGCCTTTTTTGCCGGCAAAGCCCACCACGGAAAACTCCTTGGTGTAGTCCACATTCACATAGGCCTGCATTTTATCGTGGCCCATGGTTTTGACCGAATAAAAGAAGCGGTAAAATACCGTTTCAGTGGAGCAGCGGTAAAAAAATCGGCGCATGGACTCTTCATACGAGGGCTTCATCGCCCTGAACCGAATGGTTTTTTCCCCCTTGAAGGTTTTGGTATGGGCAACATATGACGGATAGAGATGGGCGGAACGGCTGACAAAAATCTGGTTGGAATAGAGAATCTTTTTTTCCCGGGCCATTTTAATCAGATCTTCCCGGTCGTCGGGATGGGCCACATCAATGATGGCCTGGGCCCGCTCCCGCAGGGGACGCCATTTGAGCAGGGCCACCCCATATTCGGTGGCCAGCACATGAATGGATTCACGCAGGCGCAGCTGATTGACATATTTTTCGATACTGAACAGGATATTGGATTCGCCGTTCTCATCACGGCTGGGCATACCGATGATGGTGTTTCCGTCCTTGGAGGCTTCTGCAGCCTTATAAAAATCAATGCCTTCGCCGGGACCCGAAATCACGGCACCTCTCAGGGGAAAGGCGACCCGGCCCTGGAGATCGGCCTTGCGCCCTTCATATATGGCAACAAACTGGGGGTTGCGGGCAATGAGCTGGGGGTTGCACACCCAGTCAAGCCCCTGGAATTCCACCAGCGGATTCTTATGCAGCCATTTCATCAGCTCCTTGGTGCCAAGGGCATAGGATGCCAGCGATTTCCCCCTGAACGGAGATTTTCGATTATTGGTGACAGCCCCTGAATTGACTAACTCTGCTGCGGCATCGGTAAAATAGAGGGAGTGGATGCCCAGATCTTTTTTATCTGACAAATAGGGCACCAGTGCCTCGAATAATGGGCCCAAAGAATAGTTGATGCAGTCACCGTCCCGGATTTCATTGGCCACATTGGCAGCGACTTTTTTCATGATGTCGTTGGGCGGTTCAGGCGCATAGGTGATCGGTTCCCGGTCCGAGCGCACCAGCAGATCAAACTCCTCAATGGAAACAAAGGTGTCGCCATAGGTAAAGGGCATGGCCTCATTGACCTCACCCACCACAAGGCTGGCCTTTTCCATCACTTCCCTTGCCACATCCACGGCAAGGCCCAGACTGCAATACCCCGCATCGTTGGGCGGGGTGATCTGGATAAAGGCCACATCCACATTGAGTCTGCCGGACCTTATAATTTGGGGGATCTCCGAGGAATAGGCCGGGATAAGATCCACCTGGCCGCTGGAAATAGTATCCCAGGCGACATATCCCCCGGAAAAAAATGTTTTTAACCGGTAGTTGGGGGCATTCAGACGGTCGATGGACAAAATGGTCTCTCCCAGCACAGCCAGTTGCATCAACTCAAGGTCCCGAATATTGTGTTTGTCCACATCAAGCAGTGTACGGATCAGCCGTCGCGGCGTAGCCGGCCCCGTGCCGATGAAAACGGTCATTCCCGGCCGAATGTGGTTTAAAACCTTATCCGGGGGTACAAGACTGCATTCCCAGTCGCTCAAATATATATCGGACATAAATCACTCCCTGTTATGAAATGCACATACATCTGTTTTACCAGCTAAAGGGGGGGTTATCAAGACAGGCTTTGTCATCGGGTAAATACAGGTTTATTTTTCCCGATTTTTGTTTGGTTTGCAGCCAGTACAAACAGCTGGGCGTAATGGGTTTTAAAGGTCAGAAGATTTTCCATTTTTTCCCCGGCCCAAAAACAGCACATGGCCCGGATTACCCCGGAATGGGTGATCACCAGGGTATGAGATGATAAGGTCAGTTCGCTAAAAAAAGGGGCAACCCGGCAAAAAAGATCTTTAAAACTTTCTCCACCCGGGGGGCAAAACCCATAAATATCCCGGCCCCGCTGTTCAAAAAGATCGGGATGACTGGTTTTGATGTACGCAAATTCCCGGCCGTCCCAATCTCCCAGATTGATTTCGTTGAGGCGGCGGTCGATAACGGGTGTGCTGTGAGGACAGGCAAGCGCTGCGGTTTCCCGGCACCGGGTCAAGGCCGAGGTATAAACCTGTTTGAAATCAATGGCGGCCAGGGGATTCTGCCAGCTTTCTGCCTGGTCCCGGCCGGTGTGATCCAAGGGGATGTCGGTCTGACCGATGAACCGGCGGGAGCCCTGCCCCTCGATCTGACCATGGCGCAGAATGAAGAGCAGAGGGCCTTTATCCGAGAATTTCTCCGATAGATCGGCCGACAGCTGCTTCGATCCGGGCATGTATGAGCTGAGCAATTTCAAGTCTTTTGAAAATCTCCTTTTTGGCATGGGGCAGCTGATTTGCCTTTTCCTGGAACCGGCCCGGGTAGTCCGGTTCCAATTGGTCACCCCGGCACAGTTTATCGGCAAAAAATACAATCTGGGTTTCATCCAGTTGCGGGCCGGGGGTAAGATCCATGTGAACGGCCACGATGTCTGCTATTTTCCGGAATCCCAATTGTTGAAGAAAACGGCTGCCCGCCTTTGCATGGTGTTTTTCTTTTCTTTTAATATCATGGAGCAGGGCTCCTGCCTGGATCAGGTCGATATCAAAATCATAGCCGGACGACCCAAGGGCCCGGGTAAGTGTCAGTGCCGTTTCACACGTACGATCCAAATGAGCGCGGATTGCCGGGGTGTCGGCCAGTTCCCGGTCGATGATAAACCTGCATTCCAATTCATCGGGAATTTCCAGTCGATCATATTTAAACTTTACCTGGTCATACCCTTCCGGGGTGTCGGCATCCATGAGGATGCCCCGGTCGGGGACCGGAAGTTGGATGATGCGGTTTGGATCTGAAAACAGAATCTGCCTCAGGTTGGCATCGGGCCCGGCGCCTGTTATGAAGGGAATCATACGGGCCGGGATCAGGGGCGGATGGCCGGTTTCTCCCTTAAATGCCGGTACGATCAGTTTATCTTTGGCCGCCTCGAACTGTTTTTGGATAAGATCAAGTGTGGCAGGGCGGATGGCCGGGGTGTCTGCAGGCAAAAGAAAAAAGCCGTCTATGCCCGAAGGCAGTGCGGCCACCCCGGTGCGGATGGAAGAGAACATACCCGACTCAAAATCCGGATTAAACAGTGGACGGGCCCCGGCTGCTTCAACGACCGGGGCCAGGCGGTCATGGTTGTGGCCCGTGACCACAATAATGTCATGAATCCCCGCTGTTTTGAACAGTTCAATGACCGTTCCGATCATGTTGGAGCGACCCAAAGGCAACAGCGGCTTGTACCGTCCCATGCGTGAGGAAAGACCTGCGGCCGGAATGAGGGCCCCGAGCATCAGGAAGGCCTCTCCTTATTTTCCGCTCTGACCTGAATTAATTCGGCCATGATGCTTACGGCGATCTCGGCCGGGGTCTCCGCCTTGATTTCCAGACCGATGGGGGCATAGACCTGTTCAAGCCGCTCCAGCGTCACCCCTTTTTCCATGAGATTGTCGTAGATCTGCTTCTTTTTCTTTTTGCTGCCGATCATACCGATATAGACGGCCTCGGTTTCCAAAGCCTGTTCCAATACGGTCTGGTCGTGTAGATGCCCCCGGGTGAGGATCACAATATAGGCATTGGCATCAATGTCCAGGCCGTCAAAGGAGTTGGCAAACTCATCCAGCACCCGGATCTCAGCGGCATGGGGGAAACGCGATGCATTGGCAAATTCTGCCCGGTCATCGGTGACCACACAGGAAAAATCAGTCAGACTGGCCATTTGGGCCAGCTGAAACCCCACATGCCCGGCACCGAATATGTAGACGGTGTCCGGCCGGCTCAAAGGTTCAATAATGAATTGGTCCAGCCCGTAAAACTGCCGCACCGGGGCCGGACCTGCAAAGCGGTTTTCCCCGGCCGCGTCCACCAGGGCCTTGGGCAGCATGGCCGGACCGACCACCTCACCCGGCCCCAGCACCAGGCTGGTTTCCGTGCTTTTGTCCGCCATGATCCGGGTGACGGCCAGCGCCTTTTTCCCCTTGGCTTCCAGATCTGCCAGCGTCTGCCACACCTGAATTTGATCCTGGGAAAAGGGGGGAACAAAGCTGCGAAGCCAGACCGTAAGGCTACCCCCACAGACCATATCCATTCCCGCTTTGAGCTTCTGGTCCAGGGTGAAATCCATGATTTCCGACCGGGACCGGTCCAGGAGCTCCACACAGGCGTCCATGACCTTGGCTTCCACCAGGCCACCGCCGATGGTCCCGCAGATGCTTTTGTCCGCCCGGACCAGCATCTTACTGCCCGAGGTTCTTGGGGTAGACCCCTTATGGCCGATAATCACGGCCAGGGCAAACGGCGTGCCGTTATTCAAAAGATCCAGACTTTCACGGATAAGTGATGTCATGTCAATTTTCTCCCTGGGCCTGGGGTCCTATTTTCCGAAACCGCAGTCCGGATACCTGCAATCTGAGCAGTTGGAACAAAATCCGCCGTGGCCCATCTTAATAATGTCCTTTTTTTCTACCGTTTCCCCGGCCAGCACTCTGGGCACCACCAGATCAAAGATGGAGGCCCTATGGTACATGACGCAGCCGGGCAGGCCAATGACCGGAATGTCGTTGATATAGGCCAGCATAAACATGGCCCCGGGCAGGACCGGCACCCCGTAAGTAATAATTTTCCCCCCGGCGGCCCTAACGGAGGCAGGCGTCAGGTCATCGGGATCCACGGACATACCGCCGGTCAGCGCAATCATCTGTGCGCCGTCGGCAATGAGATCCCGGATGGCGGAAACGGTCATTTCAAGATCATCAGGAACCACCCGTTTACCCATGATGCGTGACCCCAGTGCATTGAATTTTTTCTCCACCACAGGACCGAATTTATCCCGTATCCGTTCATGGAAAACTTCGGAACCTGTAACGATCATACCCACATCCAGGGCGGCAAAGGGTTTGACCTCAATGATGGGGAAATATTGTTCACACACTTTTTCCGCGTCAGCCACCTGTTTTTCGGGCACAGTCAAGGGAATCACCCGGGTACCGGCAAGTTGCTGCCCCTCATCCACGCTGCGGCAGGTGTGCAGGGAAGCAAAAGAGACATCCTGGACCGAATTAAGCTTTTCCAGGCCCTCAACATTTATTTTGAGCAGGCCGTGGATTTGAGATACAAACCCCACCTTGCCTTCCTTGGGTGCGGAAAGATCAATATTGGCCCCAAGGGCGGCTCTGGCGATACGCAGGGCCGCATCATTTTCATGCACTTCATTTTTCAGGCCGGAGACATAGATATGCTCCTTGCCCACGTCCAGCAGGGCATCTACATCCGCTTCGGTGATGATATGACCCTTTTTAAACAACGGGCCTTTGAACAAATCCGGAACAATCCGGGTGATATCATGGAGCAAAACTTTACCCACAGCTTCTCTGACGGGCAGTGCCTCTACCTTGTCTTTCTCATAGTATTTCACTGTTCTACCTTACTTTTCATGAAAGTCTATGTAATCTACACGGATCTTTCAACTTTTTTTGTGGGTTGAACCTGGGTATTGAGCGGCCAAGTCAGCCCGTGGCTGTTAAATTGGATCTGTCGTTTTGTGACATACGTATTACTAAAATCAAATGCACGGACAGCAATTTTGCCCATGCGCAACCGGCCCGCTTCAAGGGCTGCTGTTAACCCGGGAAACGCGCCAGAATCTATATGAACAGGCTCAATCAGAGACTCAAGCCCCATAAGATCAATATCCAGGGTTGGAATATCAGTTTGGGTGTCTATGCAGGCCTTAAAGTCCACCACCCCTGGAAGGGAAAAGAAAATATCATCTAAATCGGCCATGGTCAGACGTTGGGCGTCTGCGCCATCGACGTCCACCCTCTGGCGATTACGTATCCCGTCCAGCCGGGGAAAGGGACTGCCGCAGGCACAGGGACTCTCCAGTATCCGGGAGACATCTCCGGTCCGGTACCGGATCAAAGGCATGCCCGTGCGGTTCAGGGTGGTGACGACGATTTCCCCCCATTGTCCCGGCGGCAGTGGATTGCCGGCCCGATCAATGATTTCAAAAAACAGGTCGGGATGCCTGAGATGCAATCCCTCTTGTGCCGGACACTGAACAGCCCCGCCGAACCCGATTTCCGTCATCCCGTAATGGTTCAGCACCTTTGCGCCCGAAAGGTCTTCCACCCGGTCTACCAAGGGTTTGGACACATGGTCGGCCGTGAGAATCACATGGGCAATGTCAGGCAACGTTCCTGTGGATTTCATATATTCGCACAACGCCAGAATCTGGACGGGCATACCGACAAGCAGGCTTGGTCGCGTTGACCGGACCAGATCGGCTGCGGGAGCAAAGTCCCGGATAATGCCGGGAACAACAGCTTCGGCCTGGGCCGCTTGCATGGCGGTTCGAATCAGGTCTCCGGCACTGGCGCGGGTGTCGCCGGGCAGAAATATGAGGCCGGTTTCCCCTGGATTCATGATGGCTTCGAGCACAGCCGTGAAAAAGTCCACGACACTGCCAAGATCCTCATCCGTGAAAAAAATCCGCTTGGGATCAGAAGTGGTGCCCGAGGTATTCAGGGTAACAATGCGGGAGATCTCCCCCTGGGAAAGCGCCAGAAAGCCTTTGGGATTTTCCTGGATATCTGCCGGGCGGGTAAAGGGCAGGGCCGCCATATCTTTAAAGTCTTTAAGTGGAAGATCTGTGATACCGGAAAAAACTTGCCTGTAAAAACGGCTGTGATTTCGGGCATGGGCAATCGTTCGGTTCAGTGCCGACAACTGCTGACGCTTAAAGGCCTCAAGCAGATCGGTTGAAGAAGACGGCAATCCCATGGTCCGGGATATCCAGGTATCAAGAAACGGGGCGGTCATGACTTACGGTACAATCCTTTACCGTCGGCCCGGGTCAGGTTATAGGCACAGAAGGGGATAAGTCGGCCGTCAGGGGAAACACTGTGGATGCAGCAGCCTTTGAGGCGCTCAATGTCCAGGTTCCAGGCATCCTGGAAGGCCATGCCCGATACCGAAAACATCCGGGTCTTGGCCTGGCGGATAAATTTATCCATGTCATCCTCTTTTTTGCTGGGCATTGCCGGCGCAATGGACGTCATAGGCGCCTTCCAGTGCTCGGCCACGGAATCTCTGGCCTGTTTGGAACCCTGCTCCGCCTGAACCGGTTTGCAGCAGCAGGTGTTAAAGGGGGTCACGGCCGAAGGCCGGCCGTCATCCCCGATAATAAATTTGCCGTTGAACGAACACAGGGCATGTTCACAGGACGAAGGCCTGAACTGATTTTCCTTGAACTGTCCCTGGGTCTGGACCTCAATCGCCTTAAGCACTTCGGGGATTGTAATTCGGCTCTCGTCTTTGGGGGCCTCTCCATGGCGGCCAAAATAGGAGACCGGCTGGAAATGGACGCCCCGGATACCCGGAGCACGATCCAGGCCGAATTGAAGAATCTGCCCGATCTGATCAATATTAACACCCGGCACCAGGGTGGGCACTAAAATCACGCCGATGTCATTTTCAACGCAGGCCGCCACGGCCCGCTGCTTATCTTCAATAAGAGCTCGGCCCCGCAGATTCTCATAAACGGTATCCGTCACCCCGTCGAACTGGAGAAAAACAGAATCAAGGCCGGCCGCTTTCAGCCGGGGGGCAAGGTCCGGGTCCCGGGCCAAAAGAAAGCCGTTGGTGTTCAGCTGAACAAACCCGAATCCGGTTTCCACGGCCCGGGCAACGATGAGAGGCAAATCCTGCCTGATGGTGGGTTCCCCCCCTGATATCTGGAGGTTGGCATCCGGGCTGACTTTATATACCTTTGCCAGAAGCTCGGTAATTTCTTCGAGGGTCTGATCCAGGGTATTTCCTGGACCTGCACCTGCAAAACAGAACCTGCAGGAAAAATTGCAGTTCTGGGTAATTTCAAGCACGGCGGTGCAGGTATGCTGACGGTGTTCCGGGCAAAGGCCGCAGTCAAAGGGGCAGCCTTTATCCACCGGCGTCATGTTGAACCGCTGTTGGATGGGCAGCTTGGGCCGAATCCAGTTTTCATAACTCTGACGGCCTTCCCAAAACCGGGTCTTGAACACCCCGTGGGCCTCGCAGTTTTTTTCCAGAAAAACAGCATCATTTTCCACCACATGCCGGGCCTCAACCGGGGCCAGGCATACCGGACACAGGCTCTGGGTCTGGTGCAATATGTCGCGACCGCTATTCATCATCAAGATCCGCCGGGTCCAGTTCATGTTCGGAGAGAATATTCATCAGGGCACCGAGGGCCTGGGTCAAAAGGGTCGGACAGGTTTCCGGATTGAGATTAGGATAATGGCTCCCTGCGATCTGCCGGCATTGAACGCCCTGGGACGCAGCTCCGGTAAAAAACGTCCTGAAATCATCCTGCATGGAGGCCCTTAAATCCTGGTCCTGGGCTGCATACATGGCCAGAAGGCATAAGCCTGCCGTCAGAATCCCGCAGGTGCCGGTCTCAAGCTTAGAGCCCATGCACAGTCCCCGGGAAAAATCGACCAGTTGCCTGTTTTCCACATCTGCCATGTCCAGAACCAGCTGTACCATGATCTGGCTGCAGCAGTAGCCCTTGCTCTTTAACTTTAATATTTCAATATCATCCATTTTACTGTGTCACCTTGTCTGCCACGATCAGGCAATATCCGGGCTTAAGTTCTCCGGCCCGGCATCGGGAGCCCAGACCGCAATGAAGAACGTCACCGGTCAATGTTTTCCAAAAATTTTCCAGACTGCCGTGTTTAAATACCATTTCACAGGCCATCTGCTTTAACAGCGGGGTGTGGTCTTCCCAAATCCGGATTTTAAATCCCGCCTGTTCAACGATTTGGGTTAAATCCGTTTTATTCAGCGCCCCGTCCAGGCAGGTCAAAGGCGATGGATCAAGGGCCGCCGGCGCAGCGCCGGGAAGATACAGGTCCGTGATTACCAAATGACCTTTTGGCTGGAGCACCTCGAAAAAAGTAGCCAGGCAGCCGGGCTTATCCGGCACCAGAGAAAGAACGCATTCACAGAAGATCGCCCCGAAGGAAGCGGGTGCAAAGGGCAGCCGCGGCAACCTTGCCCGTAGACCGTCCCAACCCGTTGGGCGGGCCGTTGCCCGGCTGATCCGCTCCTCCGAGGCATCCACGCCAAAGACCTTGAATCCGGCATCTTCATGCAAAAAGGTGCAGGTCGCCCCGTATCCGCATCCGGCGTCCAGTACGCGAGCCCCTGGCGCCAAAGAACAATGATCCAATGCCGCCCGGGTCAGGGTCAGTCCGCCGGGCCGGTGGGTTTCAATGCCGGCTGCCTGAACACTACTTATCCTCAAGAATCTTTTCCACTTCCGCCATTTTACCCCGGGCCAGTGCCGGAGAGATGAACACTGATCCACAGCTTCTGCACTGGGGCAAATCCACATCAAACCGGGATTCAAAGTATCCCGCATGGTTCATAACGCTTTCCAGGGGAGTATCGCAGGTCCCGCAATACAGATCCGGACTAAGATCTTCCAAGGGGGCTCCGGCTTTAAACTTTACGGCCGGTATCACGGTCATCCTGTGGCTCCAGGCATTCAGGATTTCATAGGCCCCGTCAAGGACTTTAAATTCCACCCAGAAACAGACATTGGCCGGTCGGAAAAAGCTGATGGTTGTCCCGGTTTTCTTATCGATAAAATAGTGTTTATCTGCATCGGACTCGTAATGGGCCAGGACCTTTTCAACGTCCGAAACCAGAATGAATTCATCTTCGATCTGGTTAAAGACCTCCTGATCGATAATGATTTTCTTTCCGGCCGGGGTCAGCGGGATATCGTTTTGAAAAGTCTCATTGCCGACCATCTCCTGTTTAAATGCCGCCAGGTTCCTGCGCCGCCCTGAAAATCCAGGATCCAGCCGATTTTCCGGATGGTCGCTTTCGGGCCAGAACAGGTCCAGAACATGGCGGGTATTTTTCCCGGCCCGGGCCAGGCGGTCCCGGCACATGGCACAGTAGGCAATGTAGTCCAGGTCGCTTTGTTGGGTTCGCTTTTGAATAATGGTGCCGGCAAGGTCGGGGTTGGCATTAAACACAAGGCCGCCAAACCCGCAGCACTCCGTCAATTCCCCGGCATTTTCCAGTTCGGTTATGGTGATGCCCCGGGATTGAATCAGACCCCTGACGGCCTGCTGGGTGGCATCGTCTTTGCGGGCCGTACAGGGATCACTGACAGCCACAGAACCGCCGGCAGTTTGATCCGGCTTCGGCAGGTCATCATTGCCGGCCATTTCCATGTACAAAGAAGAAATTTGGGCACCAGGCAGGACCGTTTCCAGCATCTGGGTACAGGAGGTGCAGGCCGTGATGATTCGGGGTGATCCCCAGGATTCCCACAGTTTTTTCAGGGTGTCGCCGGTCTCTTCAAACAAGTCTTTGCGGCCGGCCCAAAAGGCAGGGGCGCCGCAACAGCCGGATACAATTCCGGTGTTATTGTCAACGGTATTTCTCAGCCATGCCCAAACAGCCTTCACCTGGCCCGGAGAAGATCCCGTAAGCTGGCATCCCGGGAAGAAAAGCGTATTTGAGGTATCGGTATCCGGCGCATGCATGGAGAAAAAGCAGGCGTCGCCATTGGCCTGGGCCATCTCACCCAGGGCAAATTCATGGGCCATCGAAGGCATTTTGCCATCTTTAACCAGCTCCTGCCGGGCGGAAAGACACAGATCGGCCATGGAAAAATCATTGGGGCATACCGTTTCACACTGTCCGCACAGGCTGCAGGAGTTGATCAGCTTGTTCGCCTTTTTTTCCCCGATGACTATGGCCAGATTGTTGTAAATTTCCCGGGCATATTTGCCGGGATGGCCCTTGAACGTTTCCAGGTAGGTGTTGCATGCCCGCAGACACCTGGAACAGTCACATTGAATGCAGCGCCCGGCCTCTTGGGCCGCTTTTTCAATATTGTAGCCGGTTTCTTCTTTAAATTCGATTTTAGAAAGGATACCCTCTTGGCTGATATCCGTAGAGAGTTTTGTTTGAATCACCCCTTCTTTGTCCCGCCCCGCAGTCAGGGAAACGTTGCACATTACCCTGTCCATGGAGGTGGCACCCTTTCTGCCCTGGAATGCAAAGGCTATGGGATAGGTTTGGGCACTGACCGTTTCGTTGTTCCGGGGAAAGCCGCCTGCAAAAATGTTTGCATCGGATACCGATTGCAATGAAAATTCGTCCACAGGAACCGTTTCCGGACCGCCCGGGGCATCCAGCCCTATATATAAGGCCGAGAACTGATCTTTGTTTTCCAGGAATGTGTCAAATTTAGCCCCAAGGGTAAATGTAACACCAAATTTTTTAAGACGGGCAAGTTCCTTGTCGAGAATAGAAGGGGGCAGGACCTCTTCATCCAGCCGCAGCAGGTGTCCGCCCAGTGTCTCTTGTTCAAAGACATTGACCCGGTATCCTTTGAGAACAAGGTCCCAGGCCGCCGTAAGGCTGGAAAGCCCGCTGCCCCAGATACCAATGCGGGTATCCTTTGCCGGCGGCGGAAAGTATTTTTTCTGGCGACTTCGGTTATTGGCGCAAACCCGTTCCAGCAAGCCGATGGAAAGGCTGCTGTCCAGATCCTGCCGGATGCAGGCCGATTCACAGGGATAGTCGCAGATCCGGGTGATGATCTCCGGCAGGGGGAGTGTTTTCTCCAGAATTTTAAACGCCTTGTCCGTATCCCCCTTGGCCATTTGTGCCAAGAAGGATTTTACATCGACATGAAAGGGGCATGCAGCGGTACAGAATGCCGGTTCTTCCTGGATGCACTTCGCCTCAAATGCAGTAAGTTCTGATTTTTCCATGATGCTCCAACCTGCCGGGACAGCCCCCGGACCTAATTTTTACCTTTGTTTGAACGAAACATCACCCATCTGCGGCGTTGCAGAAGAATTTGCAATCCTCACAACCATTAGGTTGCTCCGGTTACAAATTCTTCTGCGCCTTGCACCTGGGCAACGTTTCGTCCAAACGCAAGTTTTTGCTCAAGCCTTAAATGGGTACGTAAAAGTTTTCTCCCGCAGGCGGTGGTGTCCGGCCGGACGAGGAGGAGGCATACATGAAGTATGTCGAATGCCCGGCCGGACTGCCGTAACCGGCAGGTAAAAACCTTTTACGACGCCATTAGCCTTTCATTGCAGCCAATACCTTGTCCGGTGTGGCCGGCAGGTGTTTGACCCATGCACCACAGGCTTTGTGGATACCGTTGATCACGGCAGCATGGGGAGCGGTCAAGGGCAGTTCGCCCACGCCGGCAGCCCCAAAAGGACCGTGTTCTCTGGGGGCTTCCACATAGATCAATTCCATCTCGTCGGGGATATCCTTGATGTAGGGGAAGCCTGCACCCATCATGGTGGAATGCTTCTTGATGTCTTCGTAGTCTTCGGTCAGGGCAAGACCAATGCCCTGGGCCAGACCACCGTACATCTGGCCGTCCACGACCAGCTTGTTATTGATTGAGCCCACATCGGCCACTGCGGTCATTTTGGTTACCTTGGCTTTACCTGTGGCAACCTCAACGCTGACCTCAGCCATGAACAGACCGTACATGTATACGGCAAAGGGGCTGCCCTGGCCGTTTTCATCACAGTCTTTGGCAGGTGCAGTCCAGGAACCGGTGTATTTCATGGGAATATTTTCGGCCTTCATTTCCTCAAAGGTCCGATACGTGCCGTCGCTCTTTTTCATGGCACCCATGAGCAGCTCGCAGGCTGCCTTGGTGGCCTGACCGGTAACAACCTGGGAACGGGAACCACCGGCAGGACCGGCGTTGGGGGTCTTGGAGGTATCGTTCATCACCAGTCTGATCTGATTCGGTGCGATGCCCATGGGCCGCAGGGCCTCGTGAGCGGTACCCAGGGTGCCCATGTCTGCGCCCTGACCATGGTCTTCCCAGGCATTGAAGATCGTGATGGTGCCGTCTTCGTTGAGTTCTGCATAGGCCTCGGAGGTATCCGGGCCGTCCAGACCGCAACCATATACACCCACGGAAATACCAACGCCGCATTTCACGTCGTCTGTGGATTTTTTAGCGGCTTCGGCTTTGGCAGCTTCATATTTGGGTTTAAGTGTGTCGAACATTTCCGGCAGACTCCAGGAATCGGGGGTCTGTCCTGTGGGGGTGGTGGCACCTTCGCGATATACGTTTTTGTAACGCAGATCAAAGGGGTCCATCTCCAGTTTTTCCGCCAGCATGTCCATAAGTACTTCGGAGGGGAATTCGATTTCCGTTGAGCCGTAGCCACGGAAGGCAGAGCCCCAGGCGTGGTTGGTGCAGACGGTCCGGCCTTCACCACGGATATTGGCGATATTGTATCCGGCACCGCAGAACTGAGCACCGCGAAGGGTCAGCAGATCGCCGAACTCGGAATAGGGACCGTGGTCAACGCTCCAGTCGGATTCCATGCCCTTGAGCATGCCGTCCTTGTCTGCTGCAAAACGCAGGTTGGTCCAGAAGGGAGAACGTTTGCCCGTATATGTCTGCTGTTGCTGCCAGTCATAGTTGAGGAATACCGGTTTGCCGGTGGCCAGGGCTGCCACACCGACCAAGGCTTCCATGGTGGGGGAGAACTTGTAACCAAAGGTACCGCCGGTGGGGTTCTGGACCAGGGTGAGTTTTTCCGGCTCAATGCCCAGGCCCGGTGCGATCATGGCCAGGTGGAGATGGATGCCGATAGATTTTGAATGAATAGTCAAGGTGCCGTCTTCGCCGGGGAAGGCAAAGCCTACGTCCGGTTCAATGGGCATATGGGGCTGGCGGCTCACGTAAAAATCATCTTCAACAACGACATCTGCGGCATCAAAGATGGGCGCGGTGTCCTCACCTTTTTCGACTTTCTGGATATAGTAGATGTTGGGGGTGCCCGGATGAATTTCCATGGCATCTTCGGCCATTGCGGCCGGGGCGCTCATGTATTCGGGAAGGGGTTCCAGATCCACGATTACCTTTTCTGCAGCGGCCTTGGCGTTTTTCTCGGTGTCGGCGCAGACAATGGCAATGGCGTCACCATACTGGAATACCTTTTCATCACAGAGGATGGGGCGGTCCCAGCCGTCGCCTTTATTGGTGGGGAAGGTGATCAGACCGGAGATCCGGTTTTTACCCAGAACGTCTTTGTGGGTGACAACCTTATAAACGCCGGGCATTTTTTCAGCTTCGGAGGTATCAATGGATTTGATATTGGCATGGGAAATCTTGGCCTGAACCAATGCCATTCTCAGGGTGCCTTCGGGCATTTTGATGCCCAGATCCGCGCCGAAATCATAGGTGCCGGTAACCTTGGCAACGGCAGTGGGACGGGGGTATTTGGTGCCCCAGATCCGTCCGTCTTCGGGGATCTTGAACAACAGGTCATCCATGCTCATTTTGCCGTTAAGTACCTTGGCGGCGTCCATAACGGAGTCAACCAGCTGCTTGTAGCCGGTGCAGCGGCAGGCATTTCTGTATTTCTGGAACCACTCCCGGACTTCTTCGCGGGTGGGGTCCGGATTGGAATCGAGCAAAGCCTTGGAGGATACGATGAAACCCGGGGTGCAAAAACCGCACTGGGCACCGCCGTGTGCAATCCATGCCGCCTGGATGGGGTGAAGGTTGTCCGGTGTACCGATGCCTTCAATGGTGGTGATCTCGGAAAATTCCGGTACCCGTTTCATTTTAGTAACACAGGAACGGACCAGTTTAGAATTCAGAATAACGTTGCAGGCGCCACACTGTCCTTGATCGCAGCCCACTTTAACCCCGGTGGTGGAACATCCGACCCGCAGCACCGTGGAAAGTTTGTCATCCTCGTTTACAAAAACGGTTCTTTCAATACCGTTTACCAACAGTTTTTTACCGATCATGTCAATCTCCTTGTCTATTTTTAATCAAAAGGAAGGCTTTGAGCCGGAATGGTTGTGCGTTTTGTTCGGGAGGTAAACCAGAAACATCGTGCGTCTAAACCGGAGGGAGGAAAAGCCCATCTTTTGTCTTTTGCCACTATTTGTATGTTTAAGTATATATTAGTCAAGGCATAAATAAATTAGTGATTACTATTACAAATAACAACCAATAATAACCGCTAAAAATCAATGTGACATGGCCTAAAATCCTTGAAACACGTATGATTATGGCATAAAAGGGATTAATTTATAGGCAGTTATAAGAAAACAACCCCAAAAGACCATTCAGGGGATAGCCATAGGACCCCCTGAAACGAAGTCATCCACGATGCGATAACATTTATTTACGATATGATAATATTTATTTACGATATTGTCGCAATTTATTACGATGTAACAACATTTATTTGCGAAACAGATACCAGGCAAACGCAACACAAAGGAAAATAAAACACGTGCACCAGACACAGATGCTCCGGCGGATCACAGGCCCCTATAACCTCAATACTTATTTTCTGGTGTGCAACGCATCTCGAAAGACGATTATCATTGATCCGGGGGGACCGGTTGAAGAAATGGCGGATTTTATCTTAGAAAACGAAATTATACCGGACAAAATCCTGTTGACCCATGGCCATGCGGATCAATTCTTTTCCATGGGGGCATTCAAAAAAATTGCCCCGATTCCCTATTGCCTGCACGAAGCGGATGATGATTTTTTTAAAGATCCGACCGTTAGGATCAAAACGAAGCAATCGATGGGTCTGCCGCCGCCCTACCCGGCGGACATCAGAATAAAAGATGGTGACCGCATTGCCTTTGGGTCCTGTGAACTGAGCGTCATTCACACCCCCGGACACACACCCGGTTCGGTCTGCCTGCTCTGGGAAGACCATCTTTTTACCGGGGATGCCATTTTTGTGGGTGAGGCCGGACGAACGGATCTGCCGGGGGGAGATCTTCACAGCCTGATCGACTCCATCAGGGTTAAAATACTGCCCCTCGACAAAAAAACAGTAATCCTTCCAGGCCACCACCACACCGGTGAGCCTTTATGGTCGACCATCGAACAGGAGATGAAGACCAACATCTATATCACTGATTTCATTCTGGATGAATCCTGAAGGTCAATGGTTTTAGATCATTCCTTCCCACCGAAAGATTTAAGCCCTTCCAGCCCAAACACCCTTCTAATCAATCCATAACCGTTTCTTAAATCTTTTAATGTAATACTGATCGAACTCAATTATTCAATAGGACAATGTATGAATTTCATAATCGAGGCATACCAGGAACCCGGTCGGGTTCTCCCAGATGAATCCATTGAACGTCTTGCCCAGAATATCCGGGAAATCGCCGGCGACTGCTTTCATGAACTTCCGGAATACCAGGCCATTGTCGGCACCCGGGAGGCGCTTTCCAACAAACTGATCGCACTGGCCAAGGATGAGAACGGCACCCCCCAGGGGTTTTGCTCCATGGTCTTTTTAGACATTGAGGACGTGGGACGCATCCTGCATCTGGGCCTGACCTGCGTCCGGCCCGAAGCCAGGGGAAGGCGGCTCACCCATCTGCTGATCAAAAAAGCCCTGACCGGATACCTTTTCAAACAAAACCCTTTTGGCAAAATCTGGATTTCCAACTGCGCAGGCGTATTATCCAGCCTTGGCAATGTGGCCATGCACTTTGAGCAGGTGTTCCCCTCCCCCTTTTATACGGACCGCCCAGGAGAGACCCACTTAAAAATTGCAAGGGCCATAGACGATCAATTCAGGCAGGAGATGTATATACTTAAGGACGCTGTCCTTGATGAGGAAAAGTTTGTATTCCGCGGCAGTGTGAAAGACACGGTGTTTCACAAGGAAAAAAATGACCTGATCTATCATCACAGAAAAAGCGGCCTGAATCGATTTTACGCCAATATGATGAATTTTGAGCAGGGTGATGAAGTGCTTCAGATCGGCTATTTTCGCATGATATCCTTGATTAAATACATATTGCGCCAGCGCAAGGCAAAACAGCTGAACAGGCAGGTGGAACACCCCGTTCTGGAACTGTAAACATGGCCGGGTTGAAATCACTTTGCAGGTTGTTCTTGGTTATTGGAATTACCATGTCAAGCATTTTGCGACTGGCTGTGACCGTGTCATCTTCGGGATGGTCTCCGGGCCTGGTGGCATCCCGGGCACGGCAGTGGGCCGGGATGCTGGTCAAAGGTCTTGACATTCATATTGAACAAACCGGCGACATCCCTGAAAATGGAGTCCTGGTGGCCTCCAATCACAGGTCCTACCTGGACATCGTTGTGATCCTGGCCCATCTGAAGGCGGCCTTTCTGGCTAAAAAGGAGCTGGCATCCTGGCCGCTGTTCGGGCTGGCAGCCAAACGTGGTAATACGGTATTTGTGGACCGGTCCAGTGCCCAAAGCAGGACCGCGGCACGGCAGGCCCTCGGTGAGAAACTGTCCCAGGGCATCAGTGTGGTGGTTTTCCCTGAGGGCACCACATCGGCAGGTCCCGGCATCCTCCCTTTTAAAAAAGGCATCTTTCACCTGGCAGCAACACAAGAGATTCCTGTGGTTCCTGTGGCAATCTGCTACGAAAACCCGAAAGCGGCCTGGATCGGGGACGATTTTTTCTTGCCCCATTTTCTGGAAATTTTTAAGACATCTCCCTTAAAGGCTCGTGTGAGCTTTGGTCCGGTCTTAAGAATAACCGACGGTGACGCCCTTAGGAAGGCGGCCCAGGCCAGTGTTCAACAGCAATTAAACGCCATTCAATAACCCGCTATTGCCGGGTTAAAAAGCCATTATTGGATTCCCGGCCAAAAAAAGCAGACAGAACTTCTGCCTATTATTTTAACGTCAAACACCTTATGGGCAGGGCGGTATCCGGCAGCACCGGCACAGACCATCAAGGGCAGCAGATGCTCTTCTCTGGGATGACAATGCCTTGCCGCCGGGGCATCTTCCCAGTTGAGCAACTTTTGCCGTTGCTGTTCCGGAGACATTGTTTCATTGGCGCATGTTTCTTTAAGCCAATCCTGAAAAGCCCTGTTCTGGGGATCCGGCACCGATGGAGAATCCGGGCCTGCCTGCAAATCAAAACCCCTCATGTTGTGAAAAGAAAATCCAGACCCCAGAAGCCAGATCTTTTCCTTGAGCAACGGTGTTAAGGCCTGGCCCATTAACAGGTGTTTTTCGGCATCCAGGCCTTTGGCCAGGGAAATCTGGATACAGGGCACATCGGCGTTGGGAAGCATCAGGGTCAAGGGTATGTAGACCCCATGATCAAATCCCCGCCAACGATCTGCCTTGGCCTCAATGCCGGCTTCATTGAGCAGTGCAACCGCCTTAGCGGCCAGTTCAGGATGTCCGGCAACCGGGTACTGAATACGATATGCCTCTTCGGGAAACCCGTAATAATCGTAAATCAGCTCGGGAGCGGGGTGGCTGGTTGCCATGGGCGGATCACTTTCCCAATGGGCGGAAATCACCACCACAGCCTCCGGTTTAGGCAGCGTGGCGGCAAGCTCTTTTAAAAATGCATTCATGGCCGCATGGCCGGCATGGCCCAGAAGGGGTAAAGGGCCGCCGCCGTGGGGGATATAAATAATGGCGCTGTCAGTTTTTGGTGTCGTCATTGGGGGTCCTTTCGGAAATGGTGTATCGAATCTGTACTTTTTTAGATTTATCCGCCGGCCGCAGGGTTGCAGGATTCATGACCAGTTCGGTATTCACGACGCCGGACCGTGTTAAATTTTCCAAGGGGATTTTCTCGGTAAACACGGTGGTGACATCGTCCAGGGTCAGTTCACCGCCTAGGATCTTCACCGTTTCCGGAATAACCTGGATACGGGTCATGGTCAGTCCCTCGGGCAATTTTCCTGAGAAATCCGCCTGTACCGGTAGCTGTTTTTCCACCATGGAATCCAGGGTTAATTCCACCTGATCCGGTTCAATATTTTTCAGACGGATTCCCGGCGGCAGCTGGACATTCTGCCGGGTAATGGTCACTATATTTTTCCCCACCGCAGCCCCCCCAAGGGAAATCTTGATGCTCATCTGATCCCGGGTCAAGGCATTGATCAAAGGCCGTGCCCCGCTGATCAGCAGCCTGGACCTGGAAGCGGACGCATAAATAATATTCATTTTTTTGTCAGGGTTCACGAACTCAATGGGCACATCGTAGTTGGCCAGTGTCTCCATGCCCCGTGAAAAACTCAGCCACAGGCCTGTGGTGCAGACAAGACAGACCATGGCGGCCACAAGCAGTTCCCGGGTCTGGCGGCGCATTCGTTTTACCGGTTCCGGGCCGCCGGTATATTGTTTTATGAGCGTCTCAAGCTTGTCCGTATTTTTGACTTCGTGGATCTGATTGTCTTTTACCAGGGAAATTTTCCCCCGCTCTTCCGAAACGACGATCACCAGGGCATCGCTTTGCTCGGTAAGACCCAACGCGGCTCTGTGCCGGGTACCGTATTTTGAGGCCAGATGCCGATTCTGGGACAAGGGCAAAATGGTTCCGGCCCGGGTAATTATACCCCGCTGGATTATGGCCGCACCATCATGCAGGGGCGCGCCGGGCCAGAAAATATTTGCCAGCATTTCCCTGGACAGGGCGGCATTAATGTCCGTTCCCGAGGAGACGATGGTGTCCACCCCGGTTTTAATGGGCATCACAATCAATGCCCCGATTTTTGATCCGGCCAGCTGCACCACGGCATCACTGATAATATGAACCGGGGTATTGATCTGGGTCCTGGGAATTTCCCACAGGAAAAATCCGAGACTGCGTGTTCGGACCACCCCTGATATTTCATTTCTAAACACAATGATAATCATAAAGGTGGCCACAGTGATCACGCCCTGCATGACCCAGTTGGTAATGACCAGACCCGTGGCGTTGGCCATGCGGCCGATGATCCACATGGCCACCACGGCCATGAGGACTCTCAGTACATTGGTCCCCCGGAACAACACATATAAACGAAACAAAATATATGCGTTGAAAACAATATCCAGCACATCCTGCCAGCGCCAGCCGGAAAATAATAAAGAAAGTTGGTCCATGGGTATCAATCAGACATGCTGAATCTTAAGGTTTTTAAAAGCTTATCGTCTTCATCCCGGATCTCCACCCGCCAGGGCCCTTTATCCGCATCGCGCATCTGGACCCTTGAAAAGGAGGACCATTTGGGTACGGACAGGACAAGACGCATGGAAAAAATGAGTTTGTCTTTTTTATACCAGTTGTGAAAAATTGCCGTTTTTTCATACACCGGATCAAATTCGGAAAAGCAGAACACCTCTCCCTGGGAGACGCTGAACACAACGGCCGGATTCACGGGCCTGAAATTGGAGATGCTTTCACACACCACCGCATCGGCCAGAACCATTCGGGGCTGATCCGCCAGGCCGACACCGCTTGGTATGACCAAGGCCCCCGCAATCCCCAAAAAAATGAATAGCCGGAAAAGTAAAACAGGACATTTTCTTATTTTGATATCGGGCATCTCAGGTTCTGTTGTTATCATACATAATACGCTTTCATAATACTGTAAATAATAGATAAAACTATATACTTGTTGGGGTGAAAAAAAAACCCTGGATTGCGCAGGAAATCCACAAGATTGTCCAGCCGGACGGGGGCCAGCATCATTGATTTTCAAGCCCCCTTGGGATTCAACCGGGGTCGCTGGGTTCCATCTGAATTTCAAGACAGACGCCGTCAATTTCGATAACATCTCCGGGAAGGATCTTTTTTCTTTTTCTTGTTTCAATCCGGCCGTTCACCCAGACCAGGCCGTCGGCAATCAGATACTTGGCCTCCCCCCCGCTGGATGCAAGATTTTTAAATTTAAGCACCTTGTATAATTCCACAGGCGCCTGGGTAATATAAACAATTCTATTTTCCGTCATGGGTTTTACCTTTTATTTTGTGACATACGAATGGCATTGGCGCGCAACCGCCCCTGGATATAAAGCGACAGGGCTGCAACGGCACCATCACAGACTTTGAAAACCGGAATCCCGCCCGCAATCAGGGCGTCGCGCAAGGGATCATACAGCCTGCCGCCGTCCACCACGGCGACAATAGGGGTTGCACAGGTCTCGTTCAGGCGCAGCAGCCGGCTGAGCACAGCACCTTTATTATGCATGGAAAACCGGTCATTTGGATCGGTGTCCAGGGTCTGCATGGCCGGGGACATGGGATCAACACTGATGATCACGGCATCCACCCCGGAATCACGGCAAAGGATTGCGGCAATGTCACCGTGAACCTGGTCATCGGCCGCAGGATTAATATCAATGGGATTAGAGATGGTGACCAGACCATCCAATCCCTTGGCCGCTAGCACGGACCGCACCCCGGCCACGGTGTCGTCGTCGAACCGGGCAAATTCCATGGAAAAATCATCGCTTTGGATGGAATCGGCCATGCCCACGGCTTCAAACCCGGCGCCGCTGACGGCAGCCAGACGGTTGCCGTGGATACTTTTGGCGTTCAATGTTTCGGCCAGCAGCATCAGCTCCTGGAATTCACTGAAGGTTCTGGCAACAATGGCGCCGGCTTGGGAAACACAGCTTTCGCAGACCATATAGTCCCCGGCCAGGGACGCGGTATGGCTGGACGTGGCGGCTTTACCCTCCGGGGTCCGGCCCGCCTTGTAAAACACCACCTCCTTGCCGGCCAGCACCGCATCCCTGACGGCCCGGCAGAATGACAGGCCGTCGAGGTCATTGAATCCTTCGGCATATACGGCAATGACATCCACCTGGTCACTCGCCTTGAAATATGTCATCATGTCCCCCAGGGTCAAATCGGTCTGGTTCCCCATGGAGATCATATAGGCCGGTGCCAATTGGGGGCACTGGTTGCTGCGGTGGAGCATAAAGGCCCCGCTCTGGCTGATCAGGGCGGCCCGGCAGAATTTTCGGTTGCCGGATCTTTGCTTGGGCAGTTTTTCTTCGGGGATAAACCAGGTATCAAAGCTGCCGGGCAAAGAGATCACACCCATGCAGTTGGCACCGAGAAATACCGGACCACCATCGGTATCCGGACGTGTTCGTGCAGCACGGATAGCGGACACGACCTGTCCGGCTTTATCCTGACTGCCCTGGGTCTCACCCAGTCCCCCGGAAATAAGCATCACCGCATGGGCCGCATCTGTTTTTATAATTTCTTCAACCAAGGAAGGGATCTGATCCGCCCCCACGGCCACAATGAACAGGTCAAGTTTACCCCTGCCGCTGCTTGCCAGTGCCGCCATGTCAGGCAGACAGTCAATCCCCTGGAATTGTTCTATACCCGGTTTGAAAATCACCAGACGGTCAGGAGCAAACCCCTGGGCCAGAACATTATCCAGAATAATCCGCCCAAAATTTTTCCGGGTGGAAGAGACACCGATGATGCCCATATTTACCGGATGAAGCAGCCGGTCAATTTTTGCGGTCGGGCGTTTGGGATCACTTGTCTTCTGCTTCGAAAATCGACACATCCCGTCCAAAGGCACCATAAGAAAGTCGGTAAAGGCAAAGGGATTGATCTCAAGTTCATCAATAATAAACGCCGCATCGGGATTTTCCCGGCTATAGGCATTGCCCATACGGATAAACGATTCAAAACACTCCACCAGCTGCTCGTCCGTTACGATGCGGCGCTGCCCCCGGGTTAACCCGGCAAGTATTCTGTAGGAAATGGTGTTGCGGTACAATTGAAAAAACGCCTCCCCGCTGCACATGGCAGGTGACGCCGCCACGATGGCCTGGCCTTTCCTGAACCGCCGGGCATAGAGCTCCGTATTGGTGCCGCCCAACCCGGCGGATAGTATGGTCCCGAATTCTCGGGTACGACGCAGCCCCACAATGAGCTCATTACCAAAGGATGCGGAATCCGGAGGCATATACTGCACCTGGAGCACCCCTTTAATATCCCGGGAAACGGCGGCGGCCAGTTCACTGCCGGAGAGTCCCCGATAATGGGCGGGCAGACCCTCCTGGCTATGGGCCCCGGCTGCATAGGCATCGGGCACCTCGTAAAACATCCGGCGAACGGTCGAACGAATCCTATCGGGCTGCTTATCCACCACCCGGACCCCGCCCACCTCTGTTTTATGAACGATATATGGGGAGACAATCTTTAATACGCTTTTTTCACCCGGCATGGCCACAAGCCTATCATCGGAAACTCGTTCCCCGCGACCGATCAACCGGACCCGTGGCGGGGTTTCCGACCCGGATTTGGCCAGAAGGTCGTAGACTTCGGATTCAAAAAGAAAATCCCGGCCCTGGTCCCAGGCGTTGGAAAAAATCCGGTCAATGGCATCAAAATCAATGTCCAACTGCATGTTGCATCCCAGTCCTGTTGTTGTGTTATTCCTGCCGTAAGGGTGTTTGCCCGCTTTTGGCAGATCTATTTGTATTCATTTTCAAGGAGAATAACAAGCCACGCTCAATCTTTGACCGTGGACTCGTCCGAACAGATTTTCGTTTCATGTGCGACAAAACGGATAGTTGCTTTTTCCAATATAACGTAATAAGCTTCTTTTTCAAAAATGTAAGTTTCTGTTGGAAAAACAAAATGGTCCCAAACAGATACATCGCCAGATTAAAATATATTTTAATCACCCTATTTCTATTCGTATCTATTTTTACAGCAAGCACCTGCCAGGCCCAAAGCCATCCCAAACAGGTTGTCGTTGCCGTGGGCACGGACAGCATTCCCTATTATTTTCTGGACCAGGAAAATCATCCCGCAGGCCTGGTGGTGGATATCTGGAAACTTTGGGCCCGGCAGACCGGGATAAAGGTTATTTTTACCCCCCTGCCCTTTTACCAGACCCTTCTATCCGTGGAAAAAGGCGAAGCCGATGTACATGCCGGGTGTTTTTTCAGCCCCAATAGAAACAAAACCCTTGATTTCATATCACCTGTGGTAAAAGTCAGAACCCATTTTTTTGTGAAAAAAAATATCCTGGGGGTCAATCAACTCAAGGATCTGCGCGGATTTCGCATCGGCATCATCAAAGGGGATGTCGCCATTGACTACCTGCGTCAGAAATTACCCGATGCCACCCTGGCCGTATATCCGGATAACCAGGCACTGTTTGAAGCGGTGAAGGCCGGCGAGATCCTTGCGTTTGTCAAGGATACCCATATCGCGTTGGCCATGCTCAAACAAAAGGAGATCATGGACCGCTTCCGGTACTTTGACCAGGAGCCGCTTTACGAAGCGGACTGGCTTTGTGCCGTGCGCCGTGGGAATACAGTTTTGGCCGACATCGTACGAAAAGGGATGCAGGAGATCCCCCAGGAAAAACAAGATGCTGTTTTTCGTAAATGGATCGGAACCGCCCGAAACCAAGCCCCCAATGCCCAGGATGCCAACACATTGACCATTGCCTGCTGCAATGCCTACCCGCCCATGTCCATGATCAGTGCCGCCGGCCATCCCTCCGGCATGCTGGTGGATATATGGCGGTTATGGGCCACCAAAACCGGCCGAAAAATAAATTTTAAATTTTTCAGTTTGGAAGATTCTTTAAAAGCCATCACCGACGGCCGGGCAGATATCCATTCGGGCCTTTGCAAATCAAAAGCCCCCCAGAACACCATTGCATTCTCCCGGCCATTTTACAGGATTGAAAGCGGTTTTTTTTATAAACTGGGCCCCGATGCCCCGGAAACCCTGGCCGATTTACAGGGAAAACGTGTCGGCACCTACGCCGGCACCATGCCGTTAAGCCATTTAGAGAAAAAAGAGAGGGTCTTTCTGGTGTACCCCACGGATCAGGATCTGCTCCAGGAGGCATCCCAGGGAACATTTGACGTTTTCTTTGCCGAACGGCCTCATGTCTCGGCCCAACTTGAACGACGGGGCGAACAAGGCATTTACGATCTTTTGGCCCAGGGAAAAATGACACAGCCCATTTATGCGGGAGTGCCAAAAAAGAACGCTGCGCTCTTGGAGACAGTCAACAAAGGCCTTGCCGCCATCTCCGATGTTGAACTGGCAGACGTTGAAGCACGCTGGATCAAAGACCCCTCTTTGAGACAATTTAATAACAGCGCCATGACCAGCATCCTGACCCCGGAGGAAAACGCCTGGCTCAAATCCCATCAGGTAATTCAATTGTTGGGAGATACCGGTTGGCCGCCCATCGGATTTTCAGACCCCGCCGGCCGATATGAAGGGGTTGCTGCGGACTATATTAATCTGATCGGATGCCGGCTGGGCATTCGATTTGAAGTCATCAGCGACTACACCTGGAATCAAATGACTGGGCTTATAAAATCAGGAAAAGCCAACGGCATCAGCTGTATGGTCCAAGAAGAAGAACTGGCCCAATGGCTGTCATTCAGTGAACCCTATTTTGTCAGCCCCCATGTCATTGTAACGAAAAAACAGGCGCCCGCCATTTTCGGCATTAAAAATCTGGCCGGAAAAACACTGGCCATTGAAGAAGGGGTCTTTCTTCAGTCCAGACTGAAAAAACAGTATTCGAAAATCATACTTAAACCGGTAAAAAATACTGTGGATGCCCTTGAAAGTGTAGCCAACGGGACGGCCTATGCCTATGTGGGAAATCTGATGGTAATTAAATATCTGTTAAATGCAAAGGGGATCGATACGCTCAAAATCGCAGCACCGGCACCCTGGCCGGAATCCAGGCTCCGCATTGGCATCCGCAAAGACTGGCCGCTTCTGGTTTCCGCCGTTAACAAAGCCATTGAAAATATCTCCCAGGAATCCCACCGGCTGATCAACCGGCACTGGATGGCAAACCTTAGGGATACGCCCACCAAAGCCCTGCTGCTCTCCCACGGGGAAAAGGAATGGCTCAAAGCCCATCAGACCCTGAGGCTGGGGATTGATCCGGCCTGGCCGCCCTTTGAGTTCTACACCAGTGAACACGGCTATTCGGGCCTGGCCGCAGAATATATTAAAAAAATTGAAACCCGGCTCAACATCTCCATGCAACCCCGGACCGGCCTGACCTGGCCCCAGGCGCTGGACCATGGGCGGCAAAAAGAAATCGACCTGTTTCCCTGCATTGTCCCGAGCCCAAAACGGACACAATTTCTTAATTTTACCAATCCGTATCTCTCTTTTCCCATGGTCATTGCCGCCGCAACAGACTTCCCTTTTATCAGCGGTCTTGACGATCTGGACGGAAAAACCATTGCCGTGGTGCAGGGCTATGTATCCCAGGAAATTCTCCAAAAGGATTTTCCAGAACTTAAACTGTCGCTCGTCAAATCAGTTAGCGATGGCCTCAAGCAAATCAGCCAGAACAGGGCGGATGTGTTTGTGGGGAATCTTGCCTCCATCACCTATTGCACCAGGCAAACCGGGCTGACCAACATCAAGATTTCGGCGGTAACCCCGTACAAATTTAAACTCAGCATGGGGGTACGAAAGGATTGGCCCCAACTGGTTTCCATCCTTGACAAAGTCATTGAGAATATGACCGAAACCGAAAAGAACAAAATCCGGGATGACTGGGTCCGTATGCAGTTTGAGCATAAAACCAACTGGGCCCTTCTGTGGAAATGGATCATAGGGATGACCCTTATCTCATCCACCATTCTGGGCATCATTCTTTTTTCCAACAATAAACTTAAAAAGGCGGAAGCCTCTTTGAGACAAAGCCATGAAAATTTGGCCATGGCCATGGCCGTGGCCAAAGAGGAAAAACAAAAAGCCCTGGCAGCCGACAGGGCAAAAGGCCAGTTTCTGGCCAACATGAGCCACGAAATCCGGACCCCCATGAACGCAATCATCGGCATGACCCACCTGCTCATGCAGACCCGGCTGGACACACAACAGACAGATTATGCCGCCAAGATTGATACCTCGGCCAAATCGCTGCTGAACCTGATCAACGATATTCTGGATTTTTCCAAAATTGAGGCCGGCAAAATGGACATGGAAATTGTGGATTTCAGCCTGGATGAAACCATGGAAAAACTTGCCGATCTGATCACCGTCAAAGCTGTGGCCAAAAAGGATCTTGAGGTGCGGTTCAACGTGGATCCCCAAATTCCGAACAACTTGAAAGGCGATCCCCTAAGACTCAACCAGGTACTGGTCAACCTTGGCAATAATGCCGTTAAATTCACCGAGAAAGGTCAGATCATTGTGTCGGTGAATCTGCTTGAGAGGCAAAAAGATCGGGGCATTTTAAAATTCAGCGTAACGGACAGCGGCATCGGCATGACACCGGAACAGCAGAAAAAACTGTTCAAGGTGTTCAGCCAGGCAGATTCCTCCACAACCCGAAAATACGGCGGCACAGGACTGGGGCTTGCCATTTCAAAACGGATTGTGGAGATGATGGGCGGACAGATTTCCCTGGAAAGCGCGGCCGGCAAAGGCAGTACCTTCTCCTTCACCCTGCCCATGGAATTTGGCCCCAAAGAGAGGCCCAAACATAAGCGTGACATACAAACGCTTTCCACAACCATTCTGGGGGCCAGCATTCTTCTGGTGGAGGACCACGACATCAACCAGCAGGTTGCCAGGGAAATTCTGGAAAGTGCGGGGTTTTTTGTCCGGATTGCAAATAATGGAAAAGACGCGCTCGCCATGGTCTTGTCCCAGAATTTTGACCTGGTACTCATGGATCTTCAAATGCCGGTGATGGACGGGTACCAGGCCACCCGGGAAATACGGCGGTACAAAACCGCCGGGGAACTGCCCATTGTGGCCATGACGGCATCCGCCATGCCCCGGGACCGGGAAAAGGCCATGGCTGCCGGCATGAACGCCCATGTGAGCAAACCCATTGATTTAAAAGAGCTGTTCCAGACCCTTTCCGCGTGGATCAAACCCGGAGACCGGCCTCTGCCAAATGGCTTTGGGGAAATTTCGGATAAAAAGAGCGACCTGGATGATGTCCCAGGCATATCCGTACACCAGGCCCTCTCGCGTCTGGATAAAAATGAGACGCTCTACCTGGCGCTTCTGGAAAAATTCAAACAACAGTATGCCCATGCGGACCGGGATTTACATGCACGCATTGAACAGGGGCAGGATGAAGATGCCAGGCGATTGGCACATTCCATCAAAGGCGTGGCCGGCAATATCGGCATAACAGCGCTGCAGGCGGCGGCAGCCGATCTGGAGACAGCTTTTCGCGACAAGGCGTATTCTGAATATAACGCGCTGATGAGAAGCTTTTCCCAAGCGCTGCTCAGCGCATTATCTTCGGCGGTTCAACTCACCCGATCCGTTGCCAAAGAGGCCGCGTTGCCCAAGAATCTGGAAATAAAGTCTGAAACAGAGCTGGCCCTGATGCTGGACGATCTTGCCCCGTTCCTAAAAAAACGGGAGGCAAAACCGGCAAAAGATCGAATAAAAAAAATAACCGACCTGGCATGGTCAAAGCATATAGAGTCTGATATAGCAGAGTTAAGTCGTCTGATTTCCAGATATCAATTCAAACCGGCGGCAGAACTTCTTGAAACTATAATGTTGAAACTGGAAAACAGAGGATAAACGATGACCGACTTATCCCAGATGCGCGTTCTTGTTGTGGATGATGTTGAAACCAATGTGGATATTCTGGTGGAAGCCCTTGGCGACGATTACCATGTCTGCGTTGCCATGGATGGCGAATCGGCCCTGGAAATCATTGAGGATACACCGCCGGATATTATTCTTATGGATATCATGATGCCCGGCATGGACGGCTACGAAGTGTGTGAACGGCTTAAATCCAAAACCGCGACACGGGATATTCCAATTGTATTTTTAACGGCCCTGTCCGAAGAGGAAAATGAGGCCAAGGGACTTGCCCTGGGCGCTGTGGACTACATTACAAAACCATTCAGGGCGGCACTCGTAAAGGCGCGTGTTAAAAACCATCTGGAATTAAAACAGCACAAAGATCATTTGGAAAATCTGGTTGCCAAAAGAACCCGGGAAGTCCTCTTGACCCAGGAAATCAGCATGGAGTGCATCGGCACCCTGGCTGAATTTCGTGATCCGGAAACCGGCGGGCATATCAAGCGGACCCAGCATTACATCAAAGCCCTGGCAGACCAGCTTAAAACCTTGCCCCAGTTCAGGCGAATTCTGGATGAAGAGACCATTGACCGGATCTATAAATGTGCGCCATTACATGACATTGGAAAAGTGGCCATACCGGATACCATTCTCAAAAAACCGGGGAAACTGACCAAAGAAGAATTCGATGTGATGAAGACCCACACCACCCATGGATACGAGGTGCTGCTGTCCGCCAAAACACGCCTGGACACAGGCAATTATCTGAAATGTGCCGCCGCCATTGCCCTGACCCACCATGAAAAATGGGACGGCTCCGGTTATCCCAAGGGGCTTTCAGCGGATAATATTCCTGTGGAAGGGCGGTTGATGGCCATTGCAGACGTATACGACGCCCTGGTCTCCAGGCGGGTTTACAAAGCTCCCACGCCCCATTCACAAGCCATCGCCATTATTCTTGAGGGCCGGGGAACACATTTTGACCCTGAAATGGTAGCGGTTTTTAAACAGCACGCCGAAACATTCAGGGCCATTGCCATCGAATTTGCGGACCATGATGATGAAATTAAGACGCTGCAGTGTTAGAGGGATAAATTTAAAGGAAAAATTATGGGGGCGAAACAAACAGCCATAGATAAACAGTCGGTAATGGTGGTTGAAGACAGCGAACCGGACATTGACGCGCTGGTGGCGTGTTTAAGCGGCAACTACCAGGTCCGGGTCGCAACGGACGGGGACACTGCCCTGCAAAGCATACGGGAGGATACGCCGGACATTGTGTTGCTGGACATCCTGATGCCGGGCATGGACGGCTTTGAAGTTTGCCGGCAAATCAAGGCGGATCCCAAGTTGCAGGACGTACTGATCATCTTTGTTACCAGCTTGACCGAAGCTGTGGATGAAACCAAGGGACTGGAGCTGGGCGCGGTGGACTATATCACCAAACCCTTTAACTTTGCCGTGATTCGCGCCAAGATAAAAACGCATCTGGCGCTGGCCCTGGCCAAAAAGAAGCTATCGTACCAGAACCGCATTCTCAAAGAGAACATTGAGCTGCGCGAACAGGTGGAACAGATTCATCGCCACGATCTGAAGACCCCGATTCAGGTGGTGTTAGGTGCGGCACAGATCATGCTGAACGCTGAAACCATGGATGAAACCAACCGGCAAAAGCTGCTGCAGGAGCAGATCAATGCCTGTTTTACCATGATTGATATGCTCAACCGGACCATGGTGTTGTATAAAATGGAACAGAATAATTGTCCGGTGAATGTAACCCCGGTGGATATCATGCCCGTTTTTGACCGCATTTCCACGGCCTTTGGCAAAAGCATGGCACAAAAACAGGTCCAGTTGAATATCTCCATCAACGGAGCACCTGCCGATGCGGACACGCCCTGCATCATCTCATGCGATGAGATGCTTTTTTACATCATGATCAATAATTTGTTCTCCAATGCCCTGGAGGCGTCCCCCAATGGCGGCAGCGTTGCCATCCGAATCCTTGGTCCGGCACAGGGCGACATAAAGATAGAGATAGAAAACCAGGGGCTGATCCCCAAGCCCATCCGTCATAAATTTTTTGATAAATTTGTCACCTATGGCAAATCCCAGGGCACCGGTATCGGCACCTATTCGGCGAAACTTATGGCACAACTGCATGGCGGAAGCATTCATTTTTCTTTGTCCAAGCAGACCGGAACCACCACGATAGCCGTGAACTTGCCCCAGTAAGGAAAGCATTGAAGAGCTATTGAGGGTTCCAGGCTTCAAGTTTAATTCTTTTCCATGAATTATTGCGGGTAAACTGCGGATCTTTAAATTCCCCGTCAGGGGTCCTGAACCGGGCACTCCCGAAAAGACCACGATCAGCGCTTATAATATTGCTTAAACTCCTCTGCCGGCTCTCTGTCTGAATAGATATAAACGGAATTACCAATGGGATCAATGACGGAAAATCCTCTATCGCCCCAGGGATGGTCTTCCAAAGGCATTGCTGTTTGAAAGCCGGCATCCATCAGCCGATCATGTTCCGCATCTACATTTTCAACTTTAAAATTCAGCATGATGCCTGTCCCGCCATAGGTCGGCATATTTTCCTGTGGCGCCATGAACTGAATCGTTGGGCCCTCTTCGCCAAAGCTTAAATTAACGTACCAACCACAGTCAAAAATAATTTTTGCGGCAAAATGCTTGGTGTAAAACTCACGACATTGATCGACATCATTTGTGCAAAAGCATGTAGACAATTCATTGGTTTTCATAATTTCCATTTCCAAAATTTTAAAAACGTATCAAAATTTCGCATGTCAGACCTCTCTCGATTCCACGGCTTAAGGCTTGTGTAGAAAACAATTCCGTCAGTTTTATCTTTTCCAAATTTTTTATCTTCTCCCACTCTCCAATCAAATGCCCACCAACTGATAAGCAATCGCTCCCTTATTTTGGAACTTCCTTTTACATACCCCTTACGAGAGCCGGAAGTTTCATAAAACGATGTTGTTTCATGATCGTCCAGGGGAAGTTTTTCCAGTGACCCAAGCGGCTTAATATCAGCTTCGACAATATTATATTTTTCCAGAGGACAGAAATCTGACAACCACATGTCTTTCACTCGGTGTGTTTCGCTCCGGATTAATATCATTGTTTTAGTTTGTTCAGAGAATGGTTTGTTGAATTTCAGAATACCTGGAAGATTTTCAGAATATACGGACTGCCTTTCATTTTTCCAACTGTCAGGGAATACGTCCGACGGCATATATGATGTTGGAACAAAAGCAAGATAGCAGCCACAGGTATGCACTGAGGTATAGAGTATCGGCTCATCACGACTGTTGAGCGTAATAATTACAATCAGTCCGATATTTTTCCCTTTTCCCAGATGGAAAGGAATTAATCCTCCGGGTATTTTTTCAAAATGAATGCGATATATCAGATTTGTATACGTGTTTTTTATCGTTTTAAAATGTCTGGCTTCTGCATAGATCGTTGCTTTATCAGAATCAACATAAATTTTTTCTTTCCCGTCTTCATTGATCTCAGCACTCGGCGTGCCGATTCGGTTATACTTCATTTCATAATTTTCTACCACAAATACAGGGGCATAACGGTTAAGAATTGTTTGATCCTCTTTAACTGTGTAGGCTGAAAAATTATTTGCAGGTGGCTGAACAGGGATCGTTGTGCATGAAACGAGGAAGAGCAATAACGTGGAGGATAAACAAAACATCGGTTTTTTAAATTTATTATACATACACAATGACCTTCCGATATTTGAATTTAAAAACGGGAAATTCAGCGGGCGCGGTAGGCGATCCGCTGGGATGATTTGTTCGGTCTTTATACCTTTTTAATTAAATTTCTTGAATTCAATTTTGATGGTGACCTGGTACGCGATCCGTATGCCGGGTGGTGTGGGAGGGCTCCTCAGTGATGGGGCGTCTTATCCCGATTGTGCCAATATTATTGGCTGAGACGAGAACTGACGAGCCTATTTATACTTACCCCGGATTCTGCTGCTTGGATCGCTAAACTTCTATGAACTTCCGGTGGAACACGAACCATAAATTTACCACTATAATTTTTTGAGGCGATTGGCTGTGGAATTTTTTCATCATTGTCTTTCATATCTTGAATGACCGATTCCACCGTTTTACGAATACCTTTTAATGCTGATTCAGGAGATTTAGCCAGCCAGCTTAAGCTTGGGAATTCCGCACATAAGCCGATATATTCTTCGTCCTCAGGAGACCAGGTAACCCTATATGTGTAATGATCATTTAGTAGTGTCACTTTCTTCCTCCAATCTTTCAATAGCCTTGATCACTTGCTTAACTTGATAGGCTTTTGCTTTTCCTTTACTGTTTTGAATATTTACCCGAGGGTCACCTTGCCATGGTGTTTTATATATTCGATGACTGCTACCACATTGACGAGCCTTTCCAAAATAATGTTCACAGATCCTGCATAAATCTGTAAATTTTACATTGGTTGGTTGTTTGTAAATCTCATTTAATAGCTTTTCAATTTGGTCCATGTCTATATGATACTAATATTGATACTATTGTCAACGGTGTTTTTTTAGGCACAACGACCAAGCTTACAATTTGCACATCAAGGATGCCAAAGCGATCAAAACAGTGGTGAATAAAGTACAAATCCCTAAAAAAATCAGTACCCATACCTTTCGCCACCGTTTTGCCACCCAACTTCTTGAAAAAGGAACCGACATCCGAACCCTTCAGGCGCGGCTTGGCCATAAGGATGTCTCGACAACCATGATCTATACCCATATCCTGCAGCAGGGCGGACATGGCGTTCCCAGTCACCTGGATGATTTATAAAACAGGAACAACTTCGAAAATAGACGTATCCAACCCGGTATGATAAAAGCAGATGTCTGTTAACCCAACTGAACCAGGAGACAATATCCATGCCTGAAACCAAAAGTATAACAAAGTTTATCTTTTCGCTCATGCTGCTGATGGGAACAACCCTGCTTTTACCGGCCCAATCGTTGGCCACCCAGGAGTATGTATTTACCGGCCAGACAATGGGAACCAGCTATTCCATCAAGATGATTTCCGCCAAACCGCTGTCCAGAAGTTTATGGCAGGAAAAAATCGATCTTCGCCTGAAACAGGTGAATGCCCGTTTATCCATGTACCAGAAAGACAGTGAACTGTCCCGGTTCAATGCCGCACCCAAAGACCAAAGTTTCAAGGTCTCCGAAGATTTCTACCAGGTGCTGGACCAATGCAGGCAACTGTATACCCTGACCGACGGGGCCTGGGACGGCACGATCAAACCCCTGGTGGACCTGTGGGGATTCGGCACAAAAGGGCGGCGGGATACGGCGCCTGAAACGGAACAAATCGAAACAGCGCTTAAACGTATCGGATTTAACAAGCTTAAAATCGGGGATCATGATCTGACCAAAACCCAGACCGGCATCACACTGGATTTAGGCTCCATCGCCAAAGGGTACGGCGTGGATGAAATTGGCCGCCTGATCAAGGAAGGCGGTATTGAAAACTTTCTTGTGGAGATCGGCGGAGAACTTGTCGGCGCAGGAGAAAACAAACATCGCAAGGCATGGGTCGTGGGAATTGCAAATCCCCAAAAAGGATTTTTGAATGCCGGTCTGTACAAAGAAGTGCGCCTGGACAACAAGGCCATCGCCACCAGCGGCAATTACAGAAACTATTTTGAAAAAAACGGACACGTATACTCCCACATTATCAGCCCGAAAACCGGTTATCCGGTCGAAAACGGCGTGGTATCGGCATCGGTGATCTCCGATACCTGCACCCGGGCCGACGGCCTTGCCACGGCACTGATGGTCATGGACACCCAGCAGGCCCTGACACTTATCAACAGCCTTGAAAACACCGAATGCCTGATCATCCGCCAGGACGGTAAAAAAAGAACCGAATCGCGGTCAGCCGGATTCAAGTCCTACGAACTCGGGTTCTAATTTTGTCATCCAGGAAGGCTGTTAATAAAAGTGATATAATTTTAAAAAAATTTTACATTTTGCAGGTTTGATATTGACATTCTCTTTTTTTCCAGTATACTACGCAAAATGTATGTTACGTACATGCATATGTTCCTTTCTTAAGGTGTATATCCCATAATTTATTTTCTGTGATTACCCCCCAAAAGTTAGAAGCAAATTTTTATTTTTTTTATTTAGGAGACCGCCAACATGGCAAAAGGTACCGTAAAGTGGTTCAGCGAAACTAAAGGTTTTGGATTTATCGAAGTAGAAGATGGTGGAAAAGATGTCTTTGTTCATCATTCAGGAATTAACGCAACAGGTTTTAAGACCCTGAACGAAGGCGATCACGTTACATTTGACATTGAGCAGGGCCCCAAAGGTCCCGCTGCTGCAAATGTTACAGTGATCTAGCTGACCGCTTTTATTGATAACTGTCATGGAGTGACCTTATCTTTTTTTCCCGGTCTCCCGAGGAGAACATGAAAGGGTTTTGGCGAATTTCGAACGCTTTCATCTAAACAGTTATTACGGCCCCTGAGAGTTTTTCTTCTCGGGGGCTTTTTTGTTGGCCGATATGGCCCTGGTCGGGCAGCAGACACCTTCTGCCCGACCCAACCGTCTTAGTTACTACACTATTTAAATGCCGGAAAGGCCTGTTTCCTGTCAGAGTCACCCTCTCACAGAGAACTGCACGCCGGCCGCGTTGTCTGACAAACATCGCACGTTGACGTTTTTACTGATACTTAACCGTGAAAACAGTATGGAGATGTTGTTGGATACGCCCGTTGTATCTTCTTTAAGTTGAGGGTGCGCCCTTAATCTTCTTCTTACCTTTTTTCACACAATATATATTGTAAGCAGATCACAAAAAAAATAGAGGTCCGCATGATACGGCCATATACTGAAAAAGGTCTGCATTCAGGAGTTTTAATGAGTTTTACCCAGTTTCAATTTCACCCCGACATCCAGTCGGGTATTCGCGACGCAGGCTACACCCGCCCGACCCCAATCCAGCAACAAGCCATCCCTCCGGTTCTTGAAGGCAAAGATATCCTTGGCCTGGCCCAGACCGGCACCGGAAAAACCGTTGCCTTTGTGCTGCCCATTCTCCAGCATTTGCTTTCCACAGACCGCACCGCATCGTCCGCCGCGCCATCCGCGCTGATCATGGCCCCCACCAGGGAGCTGGCCGAACAGATCCATGAAAGTATCATCATGATGGCAAAGCACATCCCGGTTAAAAGCGCAGCCGTTTACGGCGGGGTCGGAAAAAATCCTCAGATCAAAGCCCTTAAACAGGGTGTGGACATTGTTGTGGCATGCCCGGGACGACTCCTGGATCTCATGAATGAAAAGGCCCTGCGCCTTAATGAGATTGACACCCTTGTTCTGGACGAAGCGGATCAGATGCTTGATATGGGATTTTTACCTGATATCCGGCGAATTATCCGGTCTTTGCCCCAAAAACGCCAGACCCTGGTTTTCTCTGCGACCATGCCCAAAATGATCGAAAAGTTGGTCCAGGACATTTTAAATCAACCCGTCAAAGTCCAGATCAACCGAACCGGTCCCGCGCCCCAGATCTCCCACAGCCGGTTTAATGTCCAAAAGGAAAAGCGCACAGACCTGCTCAAAACCTTGTTTGAAAAAAACGGCATGGACAGCACCATTGTATTTACGCGGACCAAACATAAAGCCAAAAGCCTTGCTGTTCAGTTAAAAAAATCGGGATTCAACGCCGTCTCTCTACAGGGGAATTTATCCCAGAACCAGCGGCGCAAAGCCATGGAAGGATTTAGAAGCGGCTCCTTCAAAATCCTTGTGGCAACGGATATTGCCGCCAGGGGAATCGACGTATCAGGGGTTTCCCATGTAATCAACTACGACCTGCCGGATACGGTTGAAACCTATATCCACAGAACAGGCAGGACCGGAAGGGCGAATAAACCCGGCCAGGCATACACCTTTACAACCCGGGAAGATAATAAGACCATCACCCTGATCGAAAAAGCCCTGGGCAGAAAAATGACAGAGGAGTCTCTGCTTCCGGCTTAGAACAGTCCGGCCCAGTGTTTAGGCCCGGTATTTCCCCTGGTAGGAATCCCGGGCTTTAAGGGTATGCTGAATCATGTTGAATGTCTCCCGGTACCGGGCCGACCATAACGGGGCCACAAGCTCATCGGGATGGGGATCCCCTGTGATCCGCTGGATGATCATGGACCTGGGCAGCCGCTCCAGAAAATCGCAGACCAGGTCCACATATTCCTGCTGCTCCAAAGGCGTATACCGCCCTTGGGCATACATCGTGTCCAAAGCAGTGCCGCAGACCACATAAAGCAGGTGAATTTTGACGCCGTTTACCCCTAAATCGCCGAGAATCCGGGCATTATCCAGCATCATCTTCCGGGTTTCTCCGGGCAGACCCAGGATAATATGGGCACAGACATTCAGTTTGGTTTTAGGGGCAGCCAGGGCCATGGCCGTTTCAAAGGCCTTGAAATCATGCCCCCGGTTAATCAGTGCAAGGGTGGCGTCGTGGGCGGACTGAAGCCCGTATTCCAGCCAGATAAGATAATTTTTTGTATATGAGTCAAGCAGATCAATCTTCTCCTGGTCCACACAGTCGGGCCTTGTGCCCACAGCCATGCCGACCATGCCCTCACAGGAGAGGGCCTCATCATATAAGGATTTAAGATGATCCACCGGGGCATAGGTATTGGTAAAAGACTGAAAATAGGCAAGAAATTTTCTGGCCTTGTATTTTTTTACGGCGCCGATCTTGCCGACTTCAATCTGCTGGGAAATGGAAAGCCCCCGGGCAAAGGCCCCGGTACCCGACCCTTGTGCGTTGCAGTAAATACATCCGGACGACGACAGCCTTCCATCCCGGTTCGGGCAGGTCAGCCCGGCATCCACGGAAATTTTCTGCACGCGCTCACCAAACAGGCTGCGCAGGTAGGCATTATAATCCGAGTAGCGCTTCATTCGGTCCGCATCTGCCAATTTTTCCCCCGTTTCATACCTTTATTAATACACGTTGCACACTTGATCAAACCCATAACCATACAGATTACAAATGAATTTGCCAAGGTGAAAATTCCCAGGGAAAGCTTGACCAACAGCCCGCAGCCATTATATTAAGTTGCTGTAAAAATAGTTAAGGATGTTATGAACACGTTTAAAAACAGATATGATGTCATTGTGGTGGGTGCAGGACATGCCGGGTGCGAAGCCGCCCTGGCTGCGGCCCGCATGGGTTGCGACACCCTTTTGCTCACCATCGACATGGACAAAATTGCGGCCATGCCCTGCAGTCCATCCATCGGCGGCACAGCCAAAGGCCAGCTGGTCAAGGAAATTGACGCCCTGGGCGGCTGGATGGCAAAGATATCAGACGCTTCGGCCATCCAGTACCGGACCCTGAACACACGCAAAGGCCCGGCGGTCCAGTCCACCCGGACCCAGAATGACAAGAACATGTATTCAAGACACATGAAGCATGTACTGGAAAAGGCCGGGAACCTGGATCTCAAACAGGCCATGGTGGAATCTTTGATCGTTGAAAACAATGAAGTCAAAGGGCTTGTGGACAATACCGGATTTGAATATCTGGCCGCAAGCGTGGTCATTACCACCGGCACCTTTCTGCGTGGCACAGTCCATATCGGGGCTTCAAAAATCCAGGCCGGGCGCGCCGGAGAATTTGCTTCCACAGGCTTGGCCTTAAGCCTTGAATCCATGAACCTTGAAATGGGCCGAATGAAAACAGGCACTCCGCCCAGACTGCATGCAGACTCCATTGATTTTTCCCAATTCAACGTCCACGGTTCAGACCAGGTAATCAAACCGTTTTCCTTTTCCACCACCCAGGTGACAACGCCCATGCTGCCAAGCTTCATGGGTCAGACCAACCCGGACACCCATGCTATCATCCGCAACAATCTGAAATATTCAGCCCTGTACGGCGGGCATATCAAGGGCCAGTCCGCCAGGTACTGCCCATCCTTTGAAGACAAGGTGGTAAAATTTCCGGACCGGGACTCCCACCATGTAATCCTGGAATATGAAGGCATTGACTCCAAGGAAATTTATGCGTCGGGCTTGGGAAACAGTCTGCCGTTGGAGATCCAGTACCAGGTGGTGCGTTCGGTCAAAGGGCTTGAACAGGCCCAGATCATGCGCCCGGCCTACGCCATTGAATACGATTATGTGTCGCCCCTGGAACTGACGCCGGCCCTTGAATCCAAAAAAGTGCGGGGGCTGTTTTTGGCAGGACAGATCAACGGCACCTCCGGATATGAAGAGGCCGGTGCCCAGGGCCTGTGGGCAGGCGCCAATGCCGCGGCAAAGATCCTCGGCCGACCGCCGTTTATTCTGGACCGCTCCCAGGCATATATCGGCGTCATGGTGGACGATCTGGTTACCCGGGGCACGAAAGAACCCTACCGCATGTTCACCTCCCGTGCCGAATACCGGCTGCTGCTCAGGGAAGACAATGCAGATCTGCGGCTGGCCCGGATCGGTTATGAATACGGCCTGACAGATCAGGCCCGCCTGGACGAAGTTCGCCGGATCAAGGAGGCCACAAAAAAAGAACTTGAACGGGTCAACCAGGCTGTGGTCAAACCCAGCGATGAAACCAATGCCTTTCTTACCGGCCACAACTCCAATCCCATTGATACAGGTGTGCCGTTAAGTCAATTGCTCAAACGAGCGGAGCTTAATTACGATTTGCTTCAGCAGATAGCCCCTGCCCCGGAACCCGTCCAGGAGCGCGCAGCCCGGCAGGTGGAAATCGAAATTAAATACGAAGGGTATATCCGGCGTCAGTACAATGAAATTAAAAAATTTGAGGATCTGGAACGGATAAAAATTCCGACTGAATTTTCCTTTGATGTGGCCCACGGCCTCTCCAATGAGATCAGGGAAAAACTCAACCGGATCAATCCGGCATCCCTGGGCCAGGCATCCCGAATCGATGGTATGACCCCGGCAGCCATCTCCGTTCTCATGGTGGCCATCAGCGCATTCAGACAAAATAGGTCTACCCATTAATTGACGCAAAGGCTATCCCTGCCGCTCTTGACTTGAACGGGTTGCGCCTTATTTTTTATTACACATTTGTATTAAAGGAAACTCAGACAGCTAAACACAAAGGAATTAAGATATAAAATGGCGCAAGATTATTACAAAACACTTGGTATAGATAAGACGGCGACAGCCGCCGACATCAAAAAGGCATACAGAAAACTTGCCATCAAATACCACCCGGATAAGACCCAAGGGGACAAGGACCTGGAAGATAAGTTCAAAACCATTTCAGAGGCCTATGCCGTTCTCAGTGATCCCGAAAAAAGAAAACAGTATGATACTTACGGATCAGCCGACTTCCAGCAAAAATTTTCCCAGGAAGATATTTTCAGAAACTTTGATCTGGGAGATATCCTCAAGGAGTTCGGCTTCGGCGGTGGCGGCGGGTTTAACCGGTCCGGCGGTTTTTCTTCTGCATTTAAACAGGGGGGCGCAAGGTCTTCATATTCCGGCATGGGGGGCAACCCCTTTTTCCAGAACGCAGGAGCCGGCGGTGGTTACGGTCGAAGAGCCCCGGCCAAGGGCAAAGATCTGGAATATGAAATTCCCCTTACCCTGGACGAGATACTCAATGGCGGCAACAAAACCATCACCATATCCCAGGACGGGCAGGCCAAAGCCATTGAGGTAAAAATCCCCAAAGGCCTCACCCAGGGCAAAAAAATAAGACTGGCAGGCAAAGGCGAATCCGGTGCCAACGGCGGCCCGGCCGGCAACCTTTACATCAAATCCAGTCCGTCCTTGCCCCAGGGCATTACCCTGGAGGGGAACGATATTCTGATGACAAAGGATGTCGCCCTCACCCAGGCCCTTCTAGGAGATAAGGTTGAGGTAACCACCCCGTCGGGCAAAACCATAAATCTGACCTTGCCGCCGGGGACCGGGCACAAGGCAAAAATGCGTCTGCCGGGCATGGGAATTCCCCATATGAAAGGAAATGGTTGCGGAGATCTCTATGTTGTGGTTAATATAGAGTTGCCCAAACAATTAAACTCCAAACAAAAAAAACTAATCGAAGAACTTAAAGAAACGGGATTATAATTCAACATGCCAGAACTCATCCCCTTGATTTCCCAACAGGAAATCAAGGAAAAAATCCAGGAGATCGGACAAAAGATCTCCGCTGATTATAATGATTTAGATCTCGTGGTTATCGGAGTACTCAAAGGGGCTTTTGTTTTTATGGCAGATCTTGTCCGGCAGATCACCATTGACCATGAAATTGATCTGGTGGGCGCGTCGTCCTACGAAGGGACCTCATCCACCGGACAGATTGTATTTACAAAAAAACCCGACCTTGAACTTAAAGGACGTGATGTGCTATTGGTGGAAGATATCGTGGATACAGGACGGACCCTTGTAAAGATCGTCGACTCCATGAAATCATTAAATCCCCGGTCCATAAAAATATGTGCACTGATCGATAAAAGCGAACGCCGGGAAACGAAAGTCAATGTGGCCTATTCGTGTTTCAGCCTTGATAAGGGGTTTATCGTGGGCTATGGGCTGGATTACAATGAAAAATACAGGAACCTGCCGGCAATCTTTGACTTAAAATTATAGAATAATAGTTTATATAAACGTTTAAACAAACCAATACATTACTTTCATATTTTGTTGTGGGCTGAGTCCGGGTGTTGGTCGGCCTGGTCAGCCCATGGCTGTTATTCAAATTAAGGGGATGCCCAATGATCATTACCTGCGAAAAGTGCGCAACCCGGTTTGTCCTTGACGATGCCCTGATTAAGCCCGGGGGATCAAAGGTCAGATGCAGTAAGTGCCTGCATGTTTTTACAGCCTTTCCATCGGAACTCCCAGGACTTGAACTGTCTGATCAGCCGAAACCAGAAGAATACGACACCCCCATTGATGAACCGGAATTGCAGGACGATTCAGACCTTAACGAATCCCAAAACGACGATTTAAGCTTAGACGTCGATTCAGCCGACCCGGAAGATTCGGATATTGATTTCTCAGAAATTGAATTCGATGACTCGGAATTTGAAGACAATTCGCCTCCCCCCCAGACAGATTTAGACACTCGGAATTTCCAGGACCAGGATCTTAAAATTGAAGCGCCATCCAATGACTTTGACGAAGACGGTCTGGATTTTGAAACTGCTGATTTTGAGATAGAGGAACCGAAACTGGACTTCCAGGATGATGATCTTGAACTGGACACCCAGGATTTTGAACTTGAATCAAGCGAAAAGAAGATCGCTTCTGAACGGCCGTCAATGCCCGAAGATTCAGAGACAGCAGACATTGAAATCAGTTTTGACCAGGACGACGACGAATCAGGCCTTGAGCTTGAAGCGTTGTCCTTTGAGCTGGAAGATCCAGCCAAAGAGCCGCCTCATTTAGATGAACTGGAACTGGAGACCCAAGAGGAAGACGGGCTGGAACTTGAATTTGAAGACGATTCCCAGACCGATCTTGTTCTTGAAACAGATAAAGACGACGATGATCAGGATTTGTTCCTCGACCCGGACGACGCCCTGACACAGGAAGAGATTCCTGACGCACAATCGGATATGCAAAACGAGGCATTCTCTTTAGAAGACTTATCTCTTGAATCTGACGGCAGCGACGATGAAGAATCAGGCGACCAGAAAACAACCGAAGAAATTGGGCAAACCGTCTCAGAGGCGGATAAATTTGCAGAATACGACAAAGTGCTGGAACAGGAAACAGAGCCCGAAGATTCAGAACTAACCCTCCCGGAATCCGAAGAGGAAGAGACCACATCCGAACCTGATTCCGCCCCGTATCCGGCAGAGGATGAAATTGAGGCCGCCGCAGAGACAGCCGCAGAACAAGGGCCGGTGATCACCCCGTTGTCCGCACAAAGCGTCCGCCAGAAACGAAGCTCAAAAAAGAAAAAAGGACTAAGCCCGGCAGTTAAAATTCTGTTGGTACTGGCGCTGCTCCTCCTGGCAGCCTATGTGGCGATGATGAGTCTTGGGGTAACCATTCCGGTTGTCTCCGACATTCAAATTCCCTTTATCAGCCAGTGGCTTGCGCCCAAACCGGCGCCCCAGCCGCCGTTGAAACCCGTGCTGGACGAACCCAGTATAAATGGACGATTCGTTTCCAATAAAAGCGCAGGGGATCTGTTTATCGTTACAGGCAAGGTTAAAAATCCCTCCAATACGGCGGTCAGCTACATTCGGGTCAAAGGGACTTTGATGAAAAAAAACAACACCAAAGCTGGAACGCTGATCGCCTATTGTGGAAATATAATACCCGAAGAGACCCTAAAAACCGACAATATCTCGGATATAACTAAGCAGATGGGCATCAAAGAGGGAAATCAGAATACCAACGTCAATATCAAACCCGGGGCCTCGGTCATGTTTATGCTGATTTTTTCCAATCTGCCCGAGGATCTGGCCAATTTCACCGTGGCGGTTCAAGGCTTTGAGGCCGCCCAGGAATAAATCAGCCAGGTGTTAATGCCTATTGAAGGATAATTATTAAATATAATTTAAATTTTCATTTGACATGTACCAGAACTATGTGCTATCTATGCCTGGTTTTTGTGGCGACGTAGCTCAGATGGTCAGAGCATGCGGCTCATATCCGCAGTGTCCGGGGTTCAATTCCCTGCGTCGCTACCAGCATCTACAATGGCCCCTGTCTTCAGGGGCTTTTTTGGTTTTTAGGGTCTTTCGGTCGTTTTTGGTACAAAACATTGGTACAGAAAACGACACATGGATCACATAATTCAACGGACACCCTGTCCGACAATCTTAAGCAACAGCTTATTACCGAAACCATAATTGATGAACTTACCGGCCATGCTGTCAAGGGCGAAACCATGGACCGATATGGCAAGCGGTATCCGGTCGAAACTCTTTAAGAGGCAGCTCTGAAGTTGGATTATAAAGTGAATTTGGAGCATCTGAAGATGTCGATGAATTTCAACATTCCCCCACTTAAACAATAGGTTCAAGGACGTTGACCGCATACAAACGTACCAGAAAAAACAAATCTCATGCCCTGATACCAAAAAAACTCAGTGACACACCCACTTGATGAATTTGAGCTTAACAAAATATTTTTAAAGGCACATAGCGTTTTATTTTTTAGTTTTTTTTATCTATAAGTCTCTGAAAAAATATGCCTCTTTGCGGAAATTCCTGGAGGAAGTAATTTAAAACTTCCTCATCCTTTTTCGCACCACAAATTGGTGCTAACTCCATACCAATTTTAGTTAGCGCTATGTGGCCGAGAGGGGTGTAGCTGTGGGGGGTTACCTCAACGCAATAAGGTGCATCAAAGTAACGGAATGATAATTTTTGTGGACCGACATACTTAAAACCCTCTTGTTGGAAACCAAAGGACACCAAGCCAATGGAATCAAGATGCCTGAGTGTATCGTGATTTATTTTTCTATCTGCATAAATTGTATTCTCTAAATCAAAAACTAAGGGCACCGTAAAGTTATGCTCATTTGAAACGGAGAATTCACAAAGACGTGTAAAAAGATGTGCTTCCTCTTTCTCTAAAGTAGAAACAAATTTAAGGGTTCGCTTAGAAAATCTGCCCGGTTGATTCACTTCTCCAGCCAGTAAATTAGCCCACAGACTTTGCATCTCAACGTCGGAAACATTCCGGCACTTATCGTAGAAAAAGGTTAGCCAATCATCTTCAATGTCTTCTGGCCTCGCATTATCTTTTATTTGAGAAAAAGACTCCGCTGTAATTCTTTCGATATTTTGTTGTTTCCTAGCTTCTTCTTCTACGAATCTTGTCAATGCTCTTTGTTGAATGTCAGAAATCTCAATAGAAGCCAAAGCTTTTATTTTTGCAGCATCCGTTTCTGCAAGGGCCGTTCGCCTAATCCGTGTAGGCTCATAAAGTATGCCTGTAGCATTAGCTATTTTTTCAATTAAAATTGTTACTGGCTTCGAAAGGTCTCCTAAATTAATCAAAGAATTATCCGCCATCTCAGGTCCATTCAAATTATTATTGAGCCAAAAAGATATTTATACATACCATCCCCAAATAGCAAATAGAAGCAAGTCCTGTGCTTATTTTAGTTTTTAGCGGAGAGTTTCAACCTCAAAGCAAGCCGGCAAATATCGTCCGGAGTTGTATGACAGCATCCCCCGATGAGTTTGGCACCGTATTTTGCCCATTGAATGGCCATTTCAGCAAATGAAGGCGGCCCTTCCTTTGGATCTGTCAAATGGTTACACGCCTCACCTTTATTTGGATATACCACCACGGGTTTGTCGGTCACGGACCGGATCTCTTTTACAAGGGACAGGACATGGAGCGGATTTGCACAGTTGATCCCCATGGCTGTCACACAGGGCTTGCCGTCCAGCCATTGGGCGCAGTCCCGGATTGCTTCTCCACTGTTGATGTGGTGGCCGTCCTTTGCACTGAAGCTGATCCAGGCCGGGATGCTACCCGAGTCCGGCCCCAAAGCCTCCAGCAAGCGGACAAGGGCTCTGGCCTCGGCAAAACAGGGCAGGGTTTCACAGGCCAGAAGATCTGGCCCGGCTGAAATCAGTGCGCTTAATCTCTCTTTATGAAACGCAACCAGCTCGTCTTCACCGATGCCGTAATTTCCGGTGTATTCCGATCTGTCCGCTAAAAAGGCGCCGTAGGGACCAACCGATGCAGCCACCAGGGGTTTAAGCCGGTTAATACGGTTGGATGGATCGGCCCAAAAATTTTCCACAACAGTTTTTGCCAGCGTAACAGAGGATTGTATGAGCTTTTGGGCCTGCACCAGGGTATACCCCTGACGGGCCAATCCCTGGAACGTGGCCTGGTAACTTGCCGTAATCAGACAATCCGCCCCGGCACGAAGATAGTCGGCATGAACGGCCGCAATCTTGCCTGGATCGTCCGCCAAAAGCCGGGCCGACCATAACGGATCATCAAGATTACCCCCCCGGCGCTCCAGCTCGGTGCCAAGCGCCCCGTCAATGATCATATAGCCCTGCTGTTCAAGATATTTATGGATCACATCGGCCATATATTCTCTCCCCTGCCCTTTTCATATTTCAAATCCCACCCCAAAGCGTATCAAATCCGTGGATGAATTTGAAAAGCAAATAATTAATCGCCTTGACATTTTTGATTCAGACCCAAAATTATGGTAGATTTTTCAAATCACCAGGCTATTTCATATGAAAGTGGCAAAGGGCAAAAAAGCTGCTTTCATGTGCTATTTGGGGTTGAGCCTGGGTGTTAAATCAACCAGGTCGGCCCATGGCCGTTATTAACAAGGGAGTATCTATTTATGCCAGGCGTATATGACATTTGTGTCCAGGACCATTTTGCAGCAGCCCATTCCCTGCGGGGCTATGACGGCAACTGCTCAAATCTGCACGGCCATAACTGGATTGTTGAAGCACACATACGGTGCACCAAACTCAACCAGCTGGGCATGGGCATAGATTTCAGGGACGTTAAACGTGTGGTTAAAGATGTTTTAAGCAAGCTGGATCATACCAATCTTAACGAAATTGCGGAATTTGGCGCCATCAATCCCACGGCGGAAAACCTGGCAAAATTTCTATACTCTGAGCTGTCCAGGCGCTTGAACACCGAGTTCATCAAAATTAAAAAAATCACGGTATTTGAAAGTCCGGGCTGCGGATCATCCTACCAGGAGGTATAAGTGCCCCTGGATATTTGCGAAATTTTTTACAGCCTGCAGGGCGAATCCACCCGGGCAGGCCTTGCCTGCGTGTTTGTCCGGCTGTCCGGATGCAACCTCTCCTGTTCCTGGTGCGACACCACCTATGCCGCGACACACCCCACACCCATGACCATCAATCAAATCGTGGACCAGGTGGCGGCGTTTGACTGCGCCATGGTGGAAATTACCGGCGGAGAACCCTTGATTCAGCCCCAGACGCCTGCATTGATATCCGAGCTTCTGGCAAAGGGATTTCAGGTACTGCTGGAAACCAATGGGAGTGTAAGTATTGCGCCCGTGGATCCGGCCTGTATCCGCATCATGGATGTGAAGTGTCCATCGTCCGGTGAAGCCGGGTCATTTCTCTTGGACAATTTCAATCACATGACAGACCGGGATGAAGTCAAATTTGTGGTGGGATCAAGGCAGGATTATGAATATGCCGCCGCCATCATCAAAACGCACCTAAAGAACCATCCCAGAGAACATATTCACATCAGCCCGGTGTTTGGCAAGATTGTGCTTTCGGACCTGGCAGCATGGATACTTAAAGACAAGCTGGGGGCAAGGCTCTCCCTTCAACAACACAAAATCATCTGGGATCCGGATTTACGAGGAGTATAAACCCATGACAAAAAAATCAGTCGTTCTTTCATCCGGCGGCATTGACTCCACCACCGCCATGGCCATTGCCAGGGACCGGGGGTTTAAGATTTACAGCCTAAGCTTCAGGTACGGCCAGCGCCACAGTGTGGAGCTGGAGTGTGCCAAAAAAGTGGCCGTGCATCTGGGGGCAGAAGCCCATAAAATTGTGGACATTGACCTGCGCCAGTTCGGCGGCTCCGCTCTCACCGACGACATTGCCGTGCCCAAACACGACAGCGTGACGCAGATTGATCAAACCCAGATCCCCGTCACCTATGTCCCCGCCAGAAACACCATATTCTTATCCTATGCCATGGCCTGGGCCGAGGTGCTCAAGGCCCAAGCCATTTTCATCGGCGTCACAGCCGTGGATTATTCAGGCTATCCGGACTGCAGGCCCCAATTTATTGACGCCTTTCAAACCATGGCCAATCTGGCCACAAAAACCGGCGTGACCAAAGAGACCGTTTTGACCATTGAAACCCCGTTAATTCACATGTCGAAATCGGAAATTATCACCACCGGTCATGGTTTAGGCGTTGATTACAGCCTGACCCTCTCCTGTTATGATCCCGACAACCAAGGCCGTTCCTGTGGGAAGTGTGACTCCTGCCTGCACCGCATAAAAGGATTTACCGAAGCCGGCATCCCCGATCCAACCCCCTATACAGAGTAACCGCATTTATATTAAAGAGGTCATCGGGATCGAAAATAATGGATATTTCGATTCCGATCCCCATAGCGAAGTTAAAATAACCGACAAAAGTCTAAATACGTTCACCCAGCCCTTCCCCTATACATAATGCTTGACCGGACCTGAAAATCTTCCTATAAGTTTCTTCGTGAGTTGCCTTTTTTGTATTTTTTAAAAACAAAGATTATTTTTTAACACAAATTAAAAGCCACTCATTTTATTACTAATTATTTAACTGCCGGCACAACGCCCGCGTTAAAAAAACCAAATATGCCGTTTTAAAGGAGAAAAAAATGCACAAAATAGACCCCGAAGAATGTCAGTCCTGTGGCGCATGCGCAAGCGCCTGTCCTGTTGAAGCCATCAGTATGCCGGCCGGAAAAAACTATTTCGAAATAAGCGAAGAATGTGTTGATTGCGGCGAATGTGAAGCCGAATGCGGGTTCCACGCAATTTCCGCGGAGTAGAGATCATCCCTCTTTTTAAGGCTGTTTTCTAAATAGCCTGCCACACACAAAAGGACACCTGCCCCCCAGGTGCCCTTTTCCCCAAAAGACACGACCGGCAACCACGAACAAAAACCACCGCGATAGAAGATAATGTAATCATGAGCGCCTCCGCCAAGGATCTGATATTAAAAATATTTGAAAAATGCGCAGGATACTGCGGATGTGATGTCTGCAGGACACATCTGGATGAAGACTGCCTGTTTTTCCCCGAACTTTACAGATTGAGTGATGAATTACTCGAACAAGGGAAAACGATTGATAATACGACAGTACGGCAACTGCTTGACCTTTGCACCATGTGCGGGCTGTGCCCCTGTTCTGATATCAGAATGCTGATCCTTGAAGCAAAAGCAGCAAGGGCTTCCGAAGACGGCATCCCCCTCACGGCCCAATTTACCGCTGACATTCAAAATACCGGCAAATTAGGAACATTGCTCAGCCGTCCCGTCAACCGCCTGAACAAATGCAGCATGACCGCCTCAATGGTAAAAAAAGCGTTGAAAATAGCCCCTGACAGGCAGCTGCCCGTGTTTGCGGGCCAGAATTTTTTCCAATGGGCAAAAGCCAAAGGCCTTAATTCAGTAAGTAAGGACACTGCGGACACCCATCAAAAAGTGGCCTATTTTGCAGGCTGCAGTGCCGGGTATTTTTTCCCGGAGGTCGGAAAGGCCACGGTTACTTTCCTGGAAAGCATCGGGATAGAGGTGTTTGTACCGGAACAACACTGTTGCGGCATGCCGCTTTTAATGGAAGGCCAGAAGCAAAAAGCGCTGGAAAAAATAAAGGCAAACGTTGAAATTTTAATTCAGGCAGTCAGCAAAGGATACAAAATAATATGCTCGTGCCCGACCTGCGGATATTTTTACAAAAAGCTGCTGCTTGAAAATGCCTATTTTTCAAAAGCAGCCCAGGAGAGTTTAGAAACCCAAAAGAATGAAATAAAGGTGCCTCTGGCTTCCGGCGCAGGAAAATTTCTGTCACTTCCCAAAACAATTTATCAGAAACTATTCAAGGATGACGGCTATTTTTCATCAATCGACCCGATGGACAGAATAAATCTATCGAAAAATGTCTACGATCTTGGAGAGTTTTTATTTTCCTTTCAACAAGCCCACCATTTGGAATTCAAACTAAACATCCCCGAAACACCATTGATCTATTTTGCCTCGTGCCATCAAAGGGAACAGGAGATCGGTGAACCCTACTTTAATATGTTCTCAACCATCCTAGGTGCTGATATTATAAAGGTGGGCGGCGCGTTGAGTTGCTGCGGTATGGGCGGCCATCTGGGGTATAAAGAATCATTTCACAAACTGAGTCTAAAGACCGGGCAATCGTTATTTAAACAGGTTGAATCTGAAAAAGCTCGAACGATTCTAACCGATTGTCTGAGCTGCCGCTTGCAATTTTCCCAAGTATTTGACAGAAAAGTATTTCATCCCATAGAACTTTTGAAAATATAAGAGACGCATGACATGACGGAAAAACTTAAAATATTATTCTTGTGTACGGGCAATTCATGTCGCAGTCAGATGGCTGAAGGCTGGGCCAGAGAACTAAAGGGAGATATTATAGAAGCATACTCAGCCGGTGTGGAGACACACGGTTTGAATCCCAGCGCCGTAAAAGTTATGGCAGAGGCTGGTGTGGACATTTCCGGTCAACAATCCAAGCGGATCAACCAATTTATGGATAGGCAACTGGATGCCGTCATCACCGTTTGCGGCCATGCCCATGAAACCTGTCCGTACTTTCCGCCCCGCTGCAAGGTGATTCATGTCGGGTTTGACGATCCCCCCAAGATGGCCCAGGCGCTTGCCGAACAGGGTGCAACTGCGGAACAGCAGCTGGACTGCTACAGAAAAATCAGGGACGAAATCAAGGCCTTCGTCGAAAAAATGCCTGAAAATATTAATGACTAACGGCAATGGGCCGGCCTGATCTAATCAACAACCAGGCTTCGGCCCACTGCGAAAATTAAAAGATCTGTGTCGTTTACACAGATGTTCTTATCAAATTAATCAGATCTTCTTTTTACTTGGTGATGTTGTCCGGATCAGGAATCTCGCGCTCATGGATCCCCAGCAGGAACAACAGCCCATCCAGCCCCATGGTGGAAATGGTGTTGGCCGCTTTTTCCCGGACAACGGGCTTGGCGTTAAAGGCCACACCGAGTCCGGCAATGGAAATCATGGGCAGGTCGTTGGCCCCGTCCCCCACGGCAATGGTCTGCTGGATGGAGAGATTTTCTTTTTTAGCCAGCTCGCGCAACAGGTCGGCCTTTTTCTGGCCGTCCACAATTTCGCCGGTCACCTCGCCTGTGACTTCGCCGTTTTCTATTTCAAGGGTATTGGCAAATACGTAATCAAACCCCAGGATCTCTTTTAAATAATTGCCCACAAAGGTAAAGCCGCCTGAAAGAATGGCAAGCTTGTAGCCAAGGCCTTTCAGGGTCCGGGTCACAAGACCGGCTCCGCTGGTCAGGGGCAGGGTCCGGGCCAGGCCCTGGATATCCTTTTCCTTTAATCCTTTGAGCAGTGCCACACGCCGCCTGAAACTCTCCTTGAAATCAATTTCTCCGCGCATGGCCGATTCCGTGATTTGGGCCACCTGGTCGCCGACACCGGCCAGCTTTGCCAGTTCATCAATCACCTCGGCCTGGATCAATGTGGAATCCATGTCAAATACAACCAGCTTACGGTTTTTACGGTAGATATTGTCCTCATGAAAGGAGATATCAATGCCCAGATCCTGGGAGATGTGAATGAAGCGCCCTTTCATTTCGGGAATACTTCTGGGGGTGCCGGATACGGCAAACTGGATACAGGCCATGGGGGGCTCCAGGGGTCTTTTCAGGGACCTTCTGCCGGACATGCGGGTAATGGAATCAATGTTGAGATCATGGTCGGTAATCACAGTGGAAACCGCCGAGATCTGGCCCGTGGTAATAGCACGCCCCATGACCGTAATAATCCTGCGCTCTTTGTCCTGGGTCTGGACCCAGGTTTCATAATCGTTGGCATCAACCGGAGAAACATCCACAGCCAGACCCATTTTGTGACCTTCAAAAATCAGATCCTTGAACATCAGGGCAAAATCCTGGGAACATGGAATATCCACCAGCATGCCCAAAGAGATATGTTCATGAATTACAGCCTGGCCAATATCCAGAATGCTCACCCGATACTGGGCAAGGATGGTTGAAATTCGGGCGGTAAGACCTTTTTGATCCTTGCCCGTAATGCTGATCAGAACTATATCTCCCATAATTTATCCCCTATCGTATTTAATCTTTATAAATTCTTGAACGAATCGTTTGATTTTTTGTTCAGGTCTTTTGTATGAGCACGTTGTGCCGGATCTAGTTTATAGCCTTGGCATTTCAATCTGTAAAGTGGTTTTGGTCCATTTGCCGCACCAGATTTTTCAAAGCTTCTTCGCTATTCAAGGATGGGTCATCCAGCACCTTCTCAAATAATAGTGCTTTGACTTTTCCAATGGCCGGGCCCTCGGTCAGGCCCAGAATATCCTGGATGTCCCGGCCTGAAATGTCGAGATTGTTCACATTGAACGGCGTCTTGGTGTTCAAGGCATCCAGAATTTTGTCCAGGCGCAGACGGATATCCCCAAGCGTATACGGTTTTTTAACCGGATTAAGATTGCTTTTTTTATCGGCAATGCGCATGCGCAAAAAATCATGGTAGGACAGATTCAGATCATCCAGCATGGCCAGAAGCCTGCGCACGGCTCTCGGAGAGGTATCGGCCTTTAAAGGACGCATGTGGCCCCGGACCAGGCTCTGGATATAATCCATATCTTTTCTGGAAAACCTCAGGCGTTCAAGATCATTCATCATGGCCTGGGTGAATGTCTCGTGGCCGGGGAATGAGTTGCGGCCCTCCTTGATTTCCAGTGCGTCCACTTTCCCCGTGTCATGGAGAAACCCTGCTAACCGGAGTGTGGGCATGGATGCGGGCAGGTTATCGCCCACCAGAAGGTTGTGCTCGAATACGGTTTCGCCGTGGTGGGGGCCGCCGTCCAGGTCGTAACAGCGGTCAAGGCTTGGCAGAATCAGGCCCAGAAGGCCTGTATCATGAAGCAAATAAAAAAATTCCGAAGGTTTGTCCATGCCCATGGCCTTGACAATTTCCAGCTGAATCCGCTCTGCGCTCCCCTGGGCCGTTATTTTATGGGCCTTGGCACGGATGGCATCAAAGGATTTCTGCTCAATTTTGAACCCGAAACGGGCAGCGAACCGGCAGGCCCGGACCATGCGCACGGGGTCCTCTTCAATGCGGTCAAAGGGATTCCGGGTGAATCGAATGGTTTTGTTTTCAATGTCCGCCTGCCCGCCAAAGGGGTCTGCCAGGGTACGAGCCTGGGTATCCCAGGCCATGCTGTTAATGGTAAGATCCCGGCGGCCAAGATCTGTGGCGGGAAAGGTGTGCCCGGCATCCACAGCCTTTTTATCCGCAGGCCGGCAGGTTGCTACCTCCACCTTGTTGATCAGGGTGACGGCAAAGGCTTTTCCCACATATTTAGAGTCCTGGGCAGAAAACAGCCGGGCCAGATCTTCGGGCCCGGCATTGGTCAGAAGATCCACATCCCCGGGCGCGATCCCCAAAAGGGCGTCCCGGACAGCCCCGCCGGCCACCGAGGCGTGAAACCCGTCGTTCCAAAGGGTTTCAATGATGTCGCAAACAGGCGAGCGGGCCTGAATGCTATCCAGAATATCGACAGCTGAACGCATACAAAAATATCTTTATTAATAGATCCCGAACACCGGAGAACCACACCCGGGACACTTATTGGTCTGGGTTAAAAGATTTTCCACAGAATAGCCCAATCGTTTGACCACCGTCTGGCCGCAGTCCGGACAGCAGGTATCTTCCCTGGCACCAGGCACATTGCCGGTATACACATGAACAAGCCCGGCTGACACCGCAATATCGCAGGCCTTTTCCAGGGTCTCCACAGGGGTGGGTGCCGTCTGGGTCAGCTCAAATGCCGGGTGAAACCGGGATAGATGCCAGGGGGTCGACGCCCCCAATTCCCCGGCAATGAAGGATGCCATCTGCCCAAGTTCATCGGGATCATCATTCAGCCCCGGGATGACCAGGGTAGTTACCTCCACCATGAGGCCTAACTCCACCATGTTTTTCAATGTCTGTTTAACCGGTTCCAGGCGGCCGTTGCAGTACCGGGTGTAAAAGCTATCGGAAAAAGATTTAAGATCCACATTGGCGGCATCCAGCACTGCGGCAGAGGCCTGCAGCAGTTTAGGGCTCATAAAGCCGTTGGTGACAAGGATGTTGGCAAGTCCCGCCTCCTTTGCCAGCATGGCCGTATCCAACACCAGTTCAAAAAAAACCGTGGGTTCGGTATAGGTGTAAGAGATACTTTGGCATCCTTGTTCCACAGCCTTTGCCACGATCTCTTCGGGGGTCATGGCCTGGCCTGCCAGGCGGCCTGTGAAAGGATTGGTTTCCTGGCCACGCACTTGGGAGATATCAGAATTCTGACAAAAGCGGCAATTAAAATTGCACCCGGGCGCGGCAATGGAATACGAGAGGGAGCCGGGTTTAAAATGAAAAATCGGTTTTTTCTCAATGGGGTCCACATTGGCCGCCACCACCCGGTCGTACACCAGGGAAAAAAGCTTACCGTCCCGGTTTTCCCGGACGCCGCACACACCGGTTTTCCCCGGCGAAATCTTACAGTAATGGTTGCAGGCCAGGCATTTGACCTCACCATTGGACAGGGGTTCATAAAGACGGGCACGAATCATTATTTTACCTTAATTCCTAACGCCAGGCCTGCGGCCGGCTCATTGATTTTACGATTCCGGGTTTTCAAAACCAGGGGGCGGGTGCGAAACTTGGGCACTGGCTTGATGCGCATGCCAATGAAACTGCCCCAATAAGACCACTGGATCAGGCGCCACCGTTCCACCTTGGAGACCAGACGTCCGGAAACCAGCGGGAACTGCACGGTGGTCCGCCATTTGACAGGCACTTTTCCCAATATCGAATTCATCATGATTTTCAGTTCCCACACACTAAAAAAACGGGCGCCGCTATACATATCAGGGAAAAAAAAGCCTTTGACCCGCCGGGCCATATTCTGGGGTGCACACCTGTTATGAACGCCGATGACCACCTGTTCCCGGGCCACCCGGCAGGCCTCTTCAATGGCTTTGGCCGGCCGGTCTGAAAATTCGATACTGAAAAACAGCAGCGCCGTATCAAACGAATTGTCATCAAAGGGAAGATCTTCGGCTGTCCCCCGATGCAGATCAACACGATTTCCAAGCCGTTCGGCAGCCTTGTCCAGCATATATAAAGACGGATCAATGCCGGTCAGGCTCATGCCCTGATCCACAAAAGGTTCAAGACTTAACCCTGTGCCGCAGCCAATGTCCAGCAGGCGCTTGCCCGGCATCGGTCGGATCAGGGAGCTGATCAAAGAAATTTCAAGGTCAAGGCGGTGTCTGGCCCTGCCTTTTTCAAAAAAGGCGTCATAGGCCTGGGCTGCTTTGAAATCAAATTCATATGCCATGCTCAGGTCCCTTGCTCCAGAAGGTTAATGTTCAACGGCCAAGTTTTAAAACCCGCCCTTTTTCATGCATTTTAGATCAACGACATTAACATAACTCAATCCCCAAAAAAAGCAATCAAAGCCGTAAAAAAACAGACAAACCATTGAAGTATAAAGGATTTTATCATTCGACAGAAAAAAGAATTAAAATTTTCTATGGCAGGAGGGTATCAGACATGCCGCCTAAAACGGCGGGGAGGTTAGGGCTTGGATATACAAAAAACAAGCCGAATCAGGACATTGTTTTTCCAAGGTCTTTATCCTTATTTTTGGGCGTCAGACCTTTTCCTTTTTTTATACCAGTCATACCCTTTGTACAGCTTGTCCATGCATGCCGGGCACAGACCGTGGGTAAAGGTCAGATGGGAGTGGGCCTCAAAATAGCTGTCCACATCATTCCAGAACCCTTTATCATCCCGGATTTTTTTGCAATTTGAACACATGGGCAAAAGGCCGCGCAGGGTTTTAAGTTCGATATGGGTTTTGATACGGGCCAGCAGTTCAGCCGAATGAAAGGGTTTTGTTACATAATCAACCCCGCCCGCATCAAACCCTTTTACAATATCCTTGGCATCAGACTTGGCCGTTAAAAAAATCACCGGAATATTATGGGTGGGAAATTCAGCCTTGAGCTTTTCACAGACCGCATACCCATCCATCTCCGGCATCATGACATCTAAAAGAATGAGATCCGGGAATTCGGATTTTACAAACGTCAGTGCCTGGGCACCGCTTTGGGCCATGGCAACTTCATATCCGTTATCTGAAAGCAGCTTGCCAAGGAACTGAAGATTCTGAGGCTTGTCATCAACCGTCAAAATGAGATTTTTCTTGACCATCACGATGCTCCAGGAACAATCCTATGAATTAACTGCAGCTACAGTTTCCGCAGCAACCGGAATCGCAGCCCCCTTTCTTGGTGCCACAGCTGCTTGCCGGGGGCTCAAGTCCGGTTTCAGCAATGGTAATATCAAAAACGAGGGTTTTTCCGGCCAGAAAATGGTTCACGTCCATGGTGACGTTGGTTTCACCTACTTTTGCCACCCGTGCAGGAACCGGCTGGCCTGCCGGATTCTGGAGTTGAAGCTGAAGTCCTTCTTTCAGGTCCATCTCAGGGGGAAACTGGGCTCTTGGGATATCAACCATGGCATTCTCGTCCCTTGGGCCGTATCCCATTTCAGGCGGAATGGTAACGGTTTTTGATTCCCCTTTTTTCATGCCGATAACAGCCTGGTCAAAGCCTTTGATCAGCATGCCCGTATCCACGGTAAAGGTCAGCGGTTCTCTGCCCTCTGAAGAGTCAAACACGTCTCCGCTTTCAAGTTTTCCCGTATAATCCACGGCAATGGTATCGCCAGATTTAATTGCTTCGCTCATAAGTATTTTCCTTCCAGCCGGTGGCAGTTCCGACTGTTATGGTGGTTTTTCCGATGGCTTTTGCCCGGAAAAATTTTAACCATCCCTTTGCAGGGATGGTTTGAACACAATAAACTCAAATCATATGGGAAAATCGAAAAGATGTCCAAAAGTATTTTGGAATTTGGTGTTTTCCGTTCTGTGAAATGTGGTATGCTCTGACAGGAATGATCAATATTACAGATAAGGAGAATAACATGGAACTTTTAAAAATTATCGCAGCCATTATTCTTCCGCCGGTGGGTGTATTTTTTCAGGTCGGTCTTGGAAAACACTTCTGGTTGAATATTCTTTTGACCCTTCTTGGTTACATACCGGGAATTGTTCATGCCATCTGGGTAATAGCCAAAAACAAATAATTTTTTGAACAGAAGTCACCCGCCTGCGGCGTTAAAAAACAAATCTCAATCCTCACAGCCATTAGGCTGCTCCGGTTGAGATTCGTTTTTCGCCTTGCATCCGGGCAACTTCTGCTCAAAAAATGGTGATTCTAAATGATCTGTTAAAAAGGGCAGTTCCCGGCTTACACCGGGAACTGCCCTTCTGTATCATGCTCAAGTATCAGACTTTTGGTTAGCCCATGAACGGGTAGCCGTAATTTACGGGGGGAACCAAAGTCTCTTTGATGGTCCGGGGGGATGCCCAGCGGATCAGGTTCAGGTAGGAGCCTGCTTTGTCGTTGGTGCCGCTTTTGCGGGCCCCGCCAAAGGGCTGCTGGCCAACCACGGCGCCGGTGGGTTTATCATTGACATAAAAATTGCCTGCGGTGTGGGTCAAACGGGCCATCAGGGCATTGATCACGTCACGGTCCTTGGCAAAAACAGCGCCGGTCAGGGCATATGGGCTTGTGTTGTCCAGGATGTCCAGGGTGGCGTCAAGGTCTTTATCCTCATAGACATAGACCGTGAGCACCGGACCGAAGATCTCTTCGGCCATGGATTCATAATTCGGTGTTTTGGCCTGGATCACGGTGGGATGAACGAAATAACCCTTGGACTTATCCCGCTGACCGCCGATGATCACGTCCGCATCGGCAGAGGCTTCGGCCCGGGAGATATATGCGTCGATGTTATCAAAGGATTTTTCATCGATCACGGCATTCACAAAGTTGGTGAAATCAGTTACCGGACCCACCTTAATTTCAGCCAGTTTCTCTTTGAGCTGACCTTCGACGGCGGGCCACAGGGAGGCGGGGACATAGAGGCGGGAGCATGCGGAACATTTCTGGCCCTGGAATTCGAAGGCACCCCGGATGATGCCTGTAACCAGCTCGTCCACATCGGCGCTGGCATGGGCAAAAATATAGTCCTTGCCGCCGGTTTCACCCACGATTCTGGGATAAGAGACATAGGTTTCAATGTTGTCGGCCGCTTTTTTCCAAAGGTTCTGGAATACGCCTGTGGAACCGGTGAAGTGCATACCTGCAAAATACTTGTGGGCGAACAGGATGTCACCGATCTGGGACCCATGGCCCGGAATGAAGTTGATAACACCGTCGGGAAGGCCTGCTTCCTTGAGGATCTGCATGAAATAGTAGTTGGAAAGAACGGCCGTGGTAGAGGGTTTCCACACAACGGTATTGCCCATCATGGCAGGCGAGGTGGGCAGGTTGCCGGCAATGGCGGTAAAGTTAAACGGGGTGAGTGCAAAAACAAATCCTTCCAGGGGGCGGTATTCCAACCGGTTGTAAACGCCTTTTTCGCTGAACGGCTGGTTGGCGTAAATCTCTTCCATATAATTTACATTGAAGCGCAAAAAGTCCACCAGCTCACAGGTGGAATCAATTTCAGCCTGGAAGGCGTTTTTGGACTGGCCGAGCATGGTCGCCGCATTCATCTTGGCCGAGTATTTCTGGGAGATCAAATCAGCCGTCTTCAAAAATACGGCAGCACGCTCCTGCCAGTCCATGGTTTCCCAGGCCGCTTTGGCTGACAACGCTGCGTCCACCGCCGCCTTGACCTCTTTTTCGCCGGCCAGATGAACCTTGCCCAACACATGACCATGGTCGTGGGGGCAGACCACATCCCGGACCTCACCGGTTTTAATCTCTTCACCGTTGATGATCACCGGGATTTCCACCTGGCTCGCCATCTGACGATCAAGCTCTAGGGACAATAGAGCGCGCTCCGTACTAGCCGGTGCATACATCTTGACCGGTTCATTATAGGGTTTGGGGATGGTAAATACGCTGTTTGTCATTTTCTAACTCCTTACAAAAAACTTATTAAATCACGTTCATTATTTATTCAGGGTTAAGCCTGGCTCTTGATAAGCCAGTTCAGCCCATGGCTGTCAGTCAATATTAAATTCAATACCCTGGGCCAACGGCAGTTCCTTGCCCCAGTTTATGGTGTTGGTCTGACGCCTCATGTAGACTTTCCACGCATCAGACCCGGATTCACGTCCGCCGCCGGTCTCTTTTTCACCACCGAATGCACCGCCGATTTCAGCACCCGAGGTACCCAGGTTCACATTGGCAATGCCGCAGTCAGAGCCGCTGTGCGCCAAAAACGCTTCCTGGTAATGCAAGGCGGTTGTAAAAATTGAGGAGGAGAGACCCTGGGGCACGTCATTGTGCAGTTCAAGGGCCTGTTCAAAGGATTTGTATTCAATGATGTATAAAACGGGTGCAAAGGTTTCACTCTGGACAATGGGGAAATCATTTTTCACTTCCGCCACCGCCGGCAGCACATAATGGCCGCCTTCACAGCCTGGCACAGAGATCCGTTCTCCGCCGCACAGCACCTTTCCGCCGGACGCCTTTACGGACTTCAAGGCGGCTTCCATGGCAAGGACAGCGCCTTCATCAATCAGGGGTCCCATGAGGGTGTCCTCATCCAGCGGATTGCCGACCGTGACCTGTTTGTAGGCGTTGACAAGATTGTTAACAAAGGTCTCTTTCACCGACGCATGGATGATAATCCTGCGGGTGGAGGTGCAGCGCTGGCCTGCCGTACCCACGGCACCGAACAAGGTGGCCCGGACAGCCATGTCAATGTCAGCGTCTTCGGTGACAATGATGGCATTGTTGCCGCCAAGTTCCAGCAAAGAGCGCCCCAAACGGCCGCCCACCACTTGACCCACATGTTTTCCCATGGCCGTGGAGCCCGTGGCGGAAATCAGCGGGATACGCGAGTCATGAAGCATGGGTTCGCCCACATCATCCCGGGAACCGATGACCATGTTGAAAATCCCCTCAACACCGAATTCATCAACAATCGGTGCAATGATGTTCTGGATGGCAATACTGGTCAAAGGCGTCTTTGAGCTGGGCTTGAACACAATGGCATCACCACAGACAGAGGCAATCAAACTGTTCCAGGACCATGGGGCCGCAGGAAAGTTAAACGAGGTGATCAGACCGACAATCCCCAGGGGGTGCCATTGTTCGTACATCCGGTGGGCTGGCCGTTCCGAATGCATGGTCAGGCCATACAGCTGGCGGCTCAGACCCATGGCAAAATATGCAATATCAATCATCTCCTGGACCTCACCCTCGCCTTCGGGCCGGATTTTACCGACCTCAAGGGAGATCAGGGCCCCCAGTGCCTCTTTATTATCACGCAGTACATCACCGATCCGGCGAACGATCTCGCCGCGCCGGGGAGCGGGCATCATACGAAAAGATGTAAATGCAGCCTGGGCTTTGGCCATCACCGCATCATAATCCTGCCTTTCCGCCATCAAAACAGAGGCAATGGGTTTGCCGTTGATGGGGGAATAGGAAACGAGCTCTTTTCCCTTTGTGTTAAGCCATCCGTTACTGCCGCCGGTGGTGGCGCCGGAATTGACAGGCTTAATTCCAAGGGCATCAAGAATTTGTTTGACTTCTGCATTAAATGCGCCGCTCATAGAAATCTCCTCCTGATGATATTTTTAATAATTAAAACATATTATTGTAATATACCGCCAAATCCATTAAAGTAAAATTCATAATATTTATTATAACCATGAACGAAATTCATATTATAGGATTATGGACCTTTATCACCTGAAAACCTTCTTCTGCCTGGCCAAGGAAAAAAACTTTACCCAGGCAGCCCAGCGGCTTTTCGTCACCCAGTCCGCCGTCAGCCATGCCATTAAAAAACTTGAAAGCTCCATGGACACACCGTTGTTTACCCGCCAGGGAAAAACCATGGACCTGACGCCTGCCGGCCTTATTTTGTTCCGGTCCTGTGAAAAAATATTTTATGAAATCGAAAAAGCGGACCAGGAGATATCCAGCTATCGAAAAAAGGCCCTGGTGACCATCCGTATCGGCTCCACGGTTGAGTTCGGGGCATCCATTCTGATCAACCATATCAAACCCTTTCTGGAGACCCATCCGGAAATTCACCTGGACTTTTATCTCTCCCCGGATCTTGAAATACCACTGATTCGGGACGAGGTGGATCTGATCATTGATTGCGTTGCCCATGAGCTGCCCTCCATTGAACGCATTTACCTGTTCCAGGAGCAGTACATCACCATTGCCGCCCCGGAATTTATCGAGGCCCACGAAATTTTGGGCATTGACGATCTGGCCCGGGTAAATATTTTATCCAGCGACAAACAACTGGTCTGGTGGCGCAATTTCATCGCCGCCATCCCGGCAGACAAACGCGCCTGTCTTAAAAACGTGGTACAGATCAATCACATCAGGGGAATCATCAACGCGGCCATGTCCGGTCTAGGCATCGGATTTGTGCCCAAATACACGGTGATCAAAGAGCTTGAAGAAAAACGTCTTGTGGATCCCTTCCCTCAGATCCAGCCCAACGCAGACCATTTCAATATCTTCATCAAAAAGGAAAAACTGGAATATGTAAAAAATAAAGCGCTTATCGACTACCTGACCCGGATCAAGCCCAGTGAGTTCGGGGTGGGGTAGATCCGAATCCGTCTATATTCATTATGTTACATAAAAATATGATAAAAAGGAATGACTTTTAGCTTTGATAGGAACCAAACCCGGGAAGGTCATACTTATTGAGCAACGCGTACAACCGGGCCTGGGAGACGCCCGATAACCTGCAGGCGGTTTTCCTGTCGCCCCCGGACTTTTCCATTAAACGGTTCAGGTAATTTCTCTCCAGCTGTTCCCGGCACCTATTCAGGGATGGGAAATCGGCATCACTGTCCAGAACTTCATCAACCATTGACTGGACATCCTTTTGAACGACAGGGCGCTCAAAGGTTAACGAGGAAATCCTGTAATTGGGCGGCAGGTGTTTTGGCACCAGGGTTGGATCGCTGCCGGCCGACGCCAGGATATACTCCAGAACGTTGAGCAACTCCCTGATATTGCCGGGCCAGGGATTTGACATCAATGATTCAAGCAACTGCTTGGATATGGCCTTAGGTTCAAGGTTATATCTGTTGGAAAGCTCATGCACCTTCTTTAAAACGATCTCTTCAATATCGTTTATCCTGTCGCGCAGGGGGGGCAGATGAATTTCCATGGCCCTTATGCGATACAGAAAATCTTCCCGGAAAAGACCCTCTTTGACCAGTTGATCAAGGTCGAGATTTGTGGCGGATATCAGGCGGATATCCACCTCTATCTCTTTTTTCCCCCCAAGGCGGCGCACAGATCGCTCCTGGAGGGTCCGTAATAAAGCCTTCTGGATTGACAACGGCAAATCGCCGACTTCGTCAAGCATCAGCGTCCCGCCGTCCGCCTGGATGATCAAACCGTCCTGCTTAAACGCGGCCCCGGTAAAGGCGCCCTTTTCATGGCCGAACAGGGTACTTTCAATCAGGGACTCGGTGAGCGAGGCGCAGTCAACCGCCACAAACGGCTTTGACGCCCGCCTGCTGTTTTCATGAATCGCTTTGGCAAACAATTCTTTACCGGTTCCGGTCTCCCCTGTAACCAGAACGCCGGCATCGGTCGAGGCGGCTTTACCCACCTCATCCAGACATCTTTTTAGGGCAGGGGATTCGCCGATAATTTTTGATCGTTTCAAAATGATCAATTCAGGAGATGAAAGCTTCTCCTTTCGATAGTGCAGGGCCCGTTGAATGGGAAGGCTAACATCATCAAGGCGAAATGGTTTCTGTACAAAATCCCAGGCGCCGTTTTTAAATGCAATCTCAGCGCCCCTGGCATCGCCGGTTCCCGTAATAATGATGATCTCCGGGGCAGAAGGCAGGGTTACAAGGTCCGGCATGATATCAAGCCCGTTGCCGTCGGGCAGCTCAAGATCAAGCAAAATGAGGTCATAGGCATTTTGCAGGCTCAATGCCTTTGCTTCATCCACCCGTTTTGCCGTATATGTTTCACAATCCATCTTTTCAAGAAGCGTTTCAAAAAACAGGCAGATATTCGGATCATCATCAACAATCAGTACACGAAACATATGAACCTTTTTTTCTCTTTAATGGTCTTTATTAATTGCCTTTTCAACAACAGATGACAGCTCAGCCGCTGTCATGGGCTTCATCACCATATTCTCAATACCGGCATCCCTGCATTTTTCTTTTGTCAGACTGTGGCTGAAACCTGTGGCCAGAACAATGGATATATCCGGATTGATCTTTTTTATCTGTTTTGCCAACCCAAACCCGTCCAGATGGGGCATGGTCATATCGGTCAAGACCAGATCATAATGTTCCGGGTTATTTTTCACATGTTCAACAGCCTTGAGACTGTCTGTCTCCATAACCGTTGAATACCCTAATATTTTCAAAATGTCACAGGAACTTTCGGCAATCGCCTCTTCATCATCAACCACCAGAATATTTCCCTGGCCTTTTTTCAGTTCCGTATTGATGTCAATTTGAACCGGCCCAGCCTGATCATATTCCGGCAATAAAAGTCTGAACGTTGTGCCAACCCCGACCTCACTGTAAACCGATATCACCCCGCCCATCTCTTTTACGATGCCGTATACGGTGGCAAGTCCCATCCCGGTTCCTTCTCCACGGGGTTTTGTCGTAAAAAAGGGTTCAAAAATTCGGTCAAGATATTTTTTATGGATCCCGCATCCGGTATCCGAGATCACCAGTTCAATAAATTCCCCGGCAGAAATCTTCCCCAAAAATCCGGTCTGGGCGTCGTCAAGTTTAACACGGTCCAAAACGATCTCCAGAACCCCGCCGTGATCTTTCATTGCGTGAGCGGCGTTGGTAAAAAGCCCCATAAGTATCTGATATATCTGTATTGCATCACCGAACACCCGCCCCTGTTCAAGCCTTAAATCACGCTGAATCGCAATGCTGGACGGCAACGAGGCACGCATAAATTTTAATGACTCTTTGACAACAGGATTAATGATAATCGGTTGCTTTTCAACCTCAGCTTTTCTGCTGAACGTCAGGATATGTCGAACCAGATCCCTGGCCCGCAGACTGGCGGATGTGACCTGGTTCAGATACCGTTTAAGCGTTTCGTTATCCTTTGCTTCATACATTGCAAGATCGGTAAAGCCCATCAGACCGGAAAGAATATTATTAAAATCGTGGGCAATGCCGCCGGCCAGTACCCCAATGGCCTCCATTTTTCTGGCCTGGACAAGGTGCTGCTGTAGGTTTTCTCTCTCTTCATCGGCTTGTATCCGGTCTGAAATATCCTGAAGCGCCCCGATGGCCCGAATGATTTTTCCGTTATCATCTTTTATGGCTTCGCCGGTGGCACGGACCCACCGGCGGTGTCCTGTGGCCGTGATGATTTCGAACTCTTCGTCAAGGCTTTGGCCGTCACCAACACATCGATGATAGATGTTCAAAATTTTTTCCCGCCATTCGGGGGCAATAAAACGGGTCACGTCATTAAACGTCAGGGGAGAAGAGGCCTGCCTTTCATGGATGGCATTCATTTCATCCGACCATATGATTGCCTGGCTTGCAATATCAATACTCCAGGCCCCGACCTTTGCAATTCGCCCTGCCTCGCGCATCAGTTCCGTAGCCCGTTGTAATGCGTCATCGGCACGTTTACGATCCGAGATATCCCTGGATATCCCTAATATTTCGTCCGGTTCTCCCTGGTCATTTTTCAAAAATCCGGCCGATATTTCTATCCAAATGGTCGAGCCGTCTTTTTTAATCAACTCCAGTTCAGCACCCTTTAACCCTTTTGATTCAGTTTCGTCGCCACGGGTCTCCTCAAGTTCTTCTGCGATAATGACAGGCACCCGCTTTAATGAATTTTCAGTCAGGTAATCCTTTAGTTCCAATCCCAGAAACGCCTCGGGGGTATATCCCAGAAGAGATTGAATTGACGGACTGATATAGCGTATTTTCAAATCCGGATATTTCATGGTCCAAATCGTATCCGTGGCATTGTCCGCAAGCAGCCGATATCGCGCTTCGCTGCTTTTTAATTGGATTTGCGCCTTTTTCCCCTGAAGTATTTTCCACATCCCATCCATCATCAAATGCAATTGACGAATGTCCGAATCGTTATAGTCCTCTCGCTTATTTCCCACACTGATCCATGCCACAATAGTATCGCCGTCAAAAGCGGGGGCACTTAACACCCGGTTAATTTTGACATTTCCCCGGAAAAATTTTTGTTTGGAATGGGAGCGGTAATTTTCATAATCGTTAATCACCAATACACGGCCGGATCTTTCAATTTCAGCCCAAAGACCGGCGTCTTTCATGTTACAGGTCAATTCCCCTTCGCCGGTCTGGCCCTGGTCCTCCGATTGTTTGGGCCAAAGGTAGATGGTCGGCTCTACCTGGTCGTCATTTAAAAACCCCAGACACCCAAATTCGCTTCGGGTTAATTCACAGGCTTGGGCCAACGCAAATTCTGCCAGGGTATCTATGGATGCCTCCCCCATAGAACTGAGCTCAAGCAGTTTTTTGAAACGCAGCTCATCCAGCTTTTTCTCTGCTGCAGCCCGCCTGTGCTGCCGTTCAATGCGGAAGACCAATTTTGTGATGTAAACAGAGACAAGAATCGTAAAAATAAGAACCGTAACGCAGATCGTTAAAAATCCTTTGGGGATAAAACCCCAAAACAGCGTCAGAATAAAAATAAGGTGGGTGATATATAAGGTGAAGAGGATCCGATGATAGTTGGATATTTTTTTTATCATTGCGACCCTGTCAGCAAATTTAGGATTCGATTTAAGCTTATTTTTTTCATCAATAGCGCCATTCAATCCATCTTTTTTGAAATGTAATGGTTTATATTATCATCTCAATTTATTGCGTCAACAAACTATTGCCCGGGGAAAACCTGGAAAGAGCATCAGGACGAAAGATTACGCAGAAAAGTAAATTCGCCGGCCTCTTTTTTTAACCGATACAAGGCAGCCGGACGACCGCCCTGCAACAGCTTTTCGCCGGTGTCCACCAGCAGATCTGCCTTTTCAATACGGCGCCTGAAGGATTTTTTCTGAATCTGCCTGCCGATGAGCAGTTCATGCAGCTGCTGCAGCTGTGGCAGGGTGAATTTATCGGGCAGCCCATAGGCCGGAACAATGGAATAAAGGGCCTTCTGACGCAGCCGTTCCCGGGCGGCGTCAATAATGGCTGTGTGGTCAAATGCCAGCTGACGTGCCGACACGTCTTCAATATTGATCCATCCGGCATCGGAAACGGTATCCACAGAGATTGTGCAATTCTGGTGGGCAATGAGCGCCGTGTAGCAGACCGTTACGGACCAGCCGCGCTTATCACGGGATTCATTGCCCATGGTGCACAATTGCTCAATATATGGCGGCACCACCCCTGTTTTTTCCTTTAATTTCCTTGCCACGGTGTGTTCCAGGGTTTTATCCACACCAGGATCGATAAACCCGCCGGGCAGTCCCCACTTTCCAAGGTCCGGATGGTTTGAACGCTGTACCAAAAGCACCTTCAGGCATTGTTCATGGTAGGTGAAAAGCACAGGATCTACACTGATGAGCGGTGTGTCAAATCCACGTTTGTCATACTGTTCAAGATAGGTTTTTTCGTCCATGTTTCCAACGTATTCAGGGTTAATTTTCTACCACTGTACCGTGTTCATCCAGAGTGGACAACACTATTTTTGTCCTAAAGTCACTTTTAGGTTGACAAGTAAGTGTCTATTTGTCACTATGACCATAAAGTGTCTTAAAGACATTAACATAGAGAAACAGGAGAGAGACCATGTTACCCATTAAATTTTACCGGGCCGATTCATCCACGTACGTGATCAAAACAGCCAACGGCAAAGTGATCCGCAAAGGCAAAGGATTAAGTTTCTTTTATAATCCGGCGACCACATCCATTGCCGCCATCCCTGTAAATACCCAGGGAGCACCGTTTATTTTTAACCTTAAAACAGCGGATTTCCAGGACATCCGTATCCAGGGACGGCTTAACTTTCGGATGGCTGATCCGGATAAAACCGCCGAGGTCATGAATTTTAACTTGAACAGGGCCGCAAAAGATTACGCAGGGGAAGATCCGCTCAACCTCAATGAACAGGTAATCCGGAGCCTGCAATCCGTGGTGCAGACAAAGATCCAGGCCATGCCCCTGAAACAGGCTTTATTCATTAACCAGGAGCTGTTCCGTCAAGTTGAAGCAGAGCTTAAGGCAAACCCAAGCCTGACCACCATGGGTGTGGAAATACTGGATCTGTCCATAGCGGCCATTACCCCCTCACCGGAAACCGCAAAGGCGCTGGAGGCCAAACAACGAGAAGAGATCCTCAAGCAGGCGGACGATGCCATCTACGCCCGGCGCAAATGCGCCGTGGAGCAGGAGCGGACCATCCAGGAGGCTGAGCTTGCCACCAAACTGTTTGTCCAGCAAAAAGAACAGCAGATCGAAGCGGACAGGATAGCAAAGGAACGCGAAATTCTGCGGGCCAAGGCAGCCACAGCCAAAGCGCGTATCCAGGCAAAAATCGACGAGGAAAACCAGAACAGGGAATATGTGGCCATCCGCACGGAAAATAAAAAGCAGGAATCCGACGCGGACGCCTATGCCATTTCAGCCAAGATGAAAGCGTATAAAGAGTTATCCGCGGACTACATCAAGGCCCTATCCATGAGCCAGATGAACCCCGAACAGATCATGGCCCTGGCCTTTGAATCCTTTGCCCAGAATGCATCAAAAATAGGCGAACTCAACATCGGCCAGGAGACCTTTGGCCGGATGCTGCGCAAGGAGATGAACAATGGCAGATGAAAGCCCGCGCAAATTTGTGCTTGTGACAAGAAAGACCCGGTTGCAGGAACTGGTGGAACGGTTCAACACCTGGCCCCAGGCAAAATTTTACCTTGAACACAACCAGGTGGATGCAAAGGATTATCTTGATGAGCATGACCTGTACCAGGCAAAAGTTCTACAGGCAGAGCAGTTCTTGAAAAAAACCGGACTGTTCCAGAAACTTGAAAGAACGATGCTGCCCGGATACCGGTTCCACCCCACGGACATTGTGGTGGTCATCGGCCAGGACGGACTTGTGGCCAATACCCTGAAGTACCTTGACGGACAACCCGTGGTGGCGCTCAACCCCGATCCCGACAGGTGGGACGGCAAGCTTCTGCCCTTTTCGGTGGCGGATCTGCCCGGGGTTGTCCGGCAGGTGCTCCACAATGACTGGCCCTGTCGAACCATCACCTTTGCCCAGGCCGCCACCAATGACGGCCAGCACATTTTAGCGGTCAATGACCTGTTCATCGGCCCCAGAACCCACCAGTCCGCAAGGTACCGAATCAACTGGGCCGACAAATCAGAAACCCAGTCTTCGTCGGGCATCATTGTCAGTACAGGATTCGGTTCAACCGGGTGGTTTCAATCCATCCTGGCAGGTGCCATGGCCGTGTCAGGCACAAGCGGCCACCCCCTTGAAAACGGTTTTGCCTGGGATGAGCAACGGCTCCGGTTCAGTGTTCGGGAACCGTTCCCCAGCCGAACCACAGGCATTGATCTTGTGTTTGGTGAAATCACACATGAAAAACGGCTGGAAATCGAATCCATGATGCCCGACAACGGCGTAATTTTTTCCGATGGAATTGAGAATGACAGCATTGCTTTTAATTCAGGCACCATAGCCAGAATAGAATTATCCCCAAAAGCAGGACAACTGGTATGGAAGCGCTGACAACGAATATCTCTTGACAGGATACGGGCCCATCCTGTAAGAAAATATCTCTTACATTAAGGAGGTTTTATGTTAAAGAAATCATTGGAGATTGTATCAAACGCTGCTGGCAAGGGGACAAAGATTAAGGCGGCTGTTTGATATTATGTTGGAAGCAAAACCGTTCCACTTAAAGTTAAGGTGCTTTAACCAACTCTTTTTCCCCTGCGGAATTCAAATTTGAATATCTGCTGTTCTCATTTTCTTTTCTGTCGGCAGCGACACGTTATTAAAATTTTATCGCAGTAATTGTAGCCGGAAGGTTGACCTGTACGGTCGCCACATAAACTAAAATTGAAGACAGGCAGGATTTATAAATGAGCAACAAAAATTCATCACAACAAGACAATAAGTTTAAACACCTTTCCCATTTGGGATGGTCATCCCATTTCCAGAAACAACTTAAACATATTGCCAATCAATCTCTCATACCGGCCCGGGTGACAGGGGTCAGAAAAAGATATTTTTTTATCAATGACGGCAAAGAAGAGATTCTGGCAACCCCGGCCGGAAAACTTAAACAGGAGAACAGCAGCACATACCCGGTGGTCGGCGACTGGGTCATGGTCAGGGAAACGGCTATCGAAGGGATATTGCCTCGGAAAAATGCGCTGACCCGTGGGGCGGCAGGCATGCACAGCCGAAAAACAGGAGAATACCGGGAACAAACCATCGCGGCCAATCTTGACAACGTCTTCATCGTGAGCGGCCTTGACCGGGATTTTAATCTGCGCCGCCTTGAGCGCTACCTGACCCTGGTCTACAATTGCGGGCTTAACCCGATAATCATCCTGACAAAGGCCGATCTTCACCAAGACCCCCAACATTTTGTAACCCAAGCCGAATCCATCGCCTTCGGCGTTCCCGTACATCTGGTCTCCGCCTTTGATGATACAGGGCTTTCCGAGCTGAATTCCTATCTGGCGCATGGCAGGACCAGCGTCATGGTAGGCTCTTCGGGCACCGGCAAATCCACCCTGATCAACCGGCTGTGCGGCGAAGAGCTCCAGGCCACGGGAGAGGTGAGCGAAAGTGTGGGCAAGGGGATGCACACCACCACATCCCGGGATCTGATCATGATGCCCCAGGGCGGAATGATCATTGACAATCCGGGCATCCGCGAAATAAGCTTCTGGGAAATTGATCAGGGGGTTGAATCAACCTTTCCTGAAATAGAAGAATTCGCTGCCCTTTGCCGTTTTTCAGATTGCACCCACACCCACGAGCCCGGCTGCCGGGTGCTCCAAGCCATCCAGGACGGAGAATTGACCGAAGGCAGATTTGACAACTACCTTAAAATGAAACGGGAACTGGAATATGTCTCGGCCCGGAAAAACAAGAGTGCCGACCGTGTGGAAAAAGAGCGGTGGAAAGGGGTTTCCATGAAGATCAAATCGTTAAATAAAAAGCGTTAGCTTAAATTAAACGATTATCCTCATTTAAACCAATCATTGTGTGCGAGGTCCTGATCAGACAGTTGCTTTCAAATTCATACTCGCTTTTTACAGCAGTAAATTTTCCGATACCTGCCCCCGCATACAATGATTGGACATCATGGACGAGGCATACCCCCCGGCATTAATAAAAACAAGTGGGTCTTTTTCTTTGATCTGATCCGGCATGGAAAAATTATTTTTCCATACATCCAGGGACTCGTTGATATTGCCTACAATCGTTATAGATTTCATTTTGTCTGTCTTTTGCGTCAGCACTACAGGCTCGCAGGGTAACCCATAAAACGTCGGCTCAATAGCAAGGTTAAACCCTCCGTTCACACCTACAAAATCGGTATTACGCTTTCTCTCGACTGTATTCACCTCTAAAACCAGAATACCACTGTCTTTGGCGATATAATCCCCGGGTTCAACACAGATGGTGATGCCTTTGCCGCCGAAATGGGAATTGATAACCGATGCCCAGGCATCCAGGTCCAATTGCGCGTCATCAATATCGTGGGGCACACCCAAGCCGCCGCCAAGATTAACGAACGCCAGATCTTTTACCTTATCTAAAAACCAGTGGGTTGCACCTAAAATTTCATTGAACAGGGATAACTGATTGTTCAGATACCCGCATCCGGTATGAAAATGGATTGTATCCACGATAAAGTTATTTTCTTTAGCAAGCTGCAACGCCTCGTCAAACTGTTCCCTGTATATGCCGAATTTGGTGGTTTTATCGCCACTGTATTTCAGGGTTTCATTATTTCTGTACCCAATCCCCATTGCCGGATTGACGCGGATGCCGATTTTTCGGTGGGAGCAGAACTTAGCCAGCCGCCGGATCGTGCTCAAGGAATCGCAGTTTAAAGCCACATCTGGATTATCAGCCAAAAGTTTGAGTTCCCCATCCGTCATGGAATTGGCCGTATATGAGATCTCATTGCAGCTGAAACCGCAGGAAAAAGCATGCAACAATTCGCCTGGCGAACAGACATCCACACCGCATGTCGCGCTATTTTTAATATATGTCAGCACAGGCGCAAATCGATTCGCTTTTATTGCATAAAAAATTTTATGGGCACTCGATTGGGCTAATGCCTGATCCAATGCTTTATGTATCCGCCCAATATTCTGGACCATGCGATTTCCATTGTAAAAGAAAGCCGGTGTACCGGTTGTACGGATTAAATCCGCCACTGATTTCCCGGTAAAAAATAACACCCCGTCCCGATAACACAAATCGGGCCTTTCCCACCACAAACGACTTTTTTGTGGTTTCATCCACACTTCCTTTCCATATTCAGAAGATATTGCCGGCCTGCTTCGCTGATCGATTCTTTTCGACCAGTCACCCATTTGCGGCAATTGCTCGCACCGCATGAGCAGGGAAACTGTTTAAATAATTTGTCCTCTGTCTGGGCATAATCCATTGTCAGTGCGTCACCTTTTTTAATATCCTGCAATGCCCAGACTTCAAGCTTATTCATATCCAGGGAAACAAGTGGGTCACATGAATGCAGTAAAAGCCCTGTAAAATGAGGATCGTAGAGGTGAAGAGAGGGAGTGATCTGAAGGGTGTGCTGAAGAATATACGGCACGGTAATACCGGCCATTCTTGCCACCATCTCACCTTTTTTAAAACTGCGCTTTACATAAATGCCCCAACCCTTTGTTTCACAATGGCTAACTGTAAAATCTTCATGGCGTGGATAATTGCTGCCATCTTTAAGATTATATTCATTGGGGTAAATCATTATCGCCTCTCTCCTAATCTTTATCACATTAAAATCATAATTAAATATTTCATGAAAGTTGTCTATTATCTCACTCAACATCAGTGCCGGTCTGACGTTTGGGCTTTTTATTCATTATAAGTCTCTTTGATTTTTTGGCTCTTGCCTTTGTTTCGGCTGAACTTTTTCCTGCCCATGACGTCCTCTCCTCGTTGTTTTTTTGACCGGCTGTTTTAGTCCAATGGTTGGATTTGATTCGAGCATCGCCTTAGCAATATCTGTGCCCTTTTTTTATGAAAAATAATACGATTGCTCCGGCAATTAAATAGCTGATTATTCTTGCGGTGACTTTTTCTATGATTTTAAGAACTTTCTCTTTAAAAGAGGTCATGTAGATAATTGCCGATTAATAATAAGACAAATAGTTAATAGGTTTATATGTAATCGAATTGATCTTTTTCAGTAAATATTTACTTAAACATAAAAATATAGGGTCACAAACCATATAAACTGGTATTTTTTACCTGATTTTCAATATAACCGGAATACTGTTTTGAGCTTTAAAACTTGCTATAAGAGCCCGCTCAAGAATAGCAATATTTTACCGAAAACAAACTGCGCTTTTTATTCTGATTCGGTTTGCATATACCATTAACAGGACTCAATTCACATCAAACTTGATATTGAGTCCCCAAAACGTGCATGGCAGACTTAATAGATCGAAAGGATCATAAAACTCTTTTGGAAAACCTCTTAATTTTCCCCAAAAAGCTTAGCGCCTTCAAAATTACGATTTTTCTTTTCATAGATTTTCGTGCTTTTATTGACAAAAAGGAATCTCTTATCTTACGATACGCAATAATTCAATGTGTTGGGCTATTTAATCCACATCTAATTACGGAAGCACGACAAAGATATGAATCAAACAATATTCAATTTCGGCAGTAAAGGCGTGTCGTTCAAACACATTACAAAACCGGCGGCCGGTTTGTTGGTACTGTTTTTTTTGTTATCCTGTACGGCGCAAAAGCCTGTAAAGGTCGTTGAGGATTCCCAGGCCTGCCAAGCAGAGAAAAACAAGGAAATAGAAGAAATTGAGAAAAAAAATGCGGCCATCGAGAATTCGCGAATCCGCCAGTTAGAGCAAGAAAATGCGGAGCTGGCCTGTAAGCTGGCAGAGCAAAAACTGCTGTCAAAAAAATTACAGCAAGCATTGCTAACAAAACATAAAGAAACCGATGCCTGCCGCCAGGACAACGAAAAACTGATCAAGGAACTCTCCCAGAGCAAGGCTAAACTGGCGACCCGGGGCAGTAAACTCGAAGCGGCCACACTGATCGCGGAGGCCACGGCGGTGATCAGCACGTTGCCCCAAAAGCGCTTGAATGAACCCCAGAAAATGATTCAGAAAAGGGCAATGGAAAACCTTGAAGAGAGTAAACACGAACTGTCAGAAGGAAACTATGAAAATGCAGCCTACCTGTCCAGAGAGGCGATGGCCCAGGCAAAGGGCCTTGACATCTACTGCGACGCCGGTCCTGCGGAAAAGGAGATCTTTTTTTCAACACCCTTGCAGATGAAATTATTTACAACCGGGAACCTCCGGAAAGGACCGTCCATAAATGCGAACGTACAAAAGGTCCTTCAGGAAGGACGCAGTGTTATCGTTGTCGGACAAAAACAAAACTGGGTAAAGGTTAAATTGGCGGATAGTGACGATACCGGCTGGATTCACTTATCCCTTCTGTATTAACACCGTCACGTTGTGAGGCAAGATAATTTTCAGGTGTCTTCTGCCTGGGTTTCCTGGTCGTCAAACGCCTGGTAAACAACACGGTTTCGGCCCTCATTCTTGGCCCGGTAGAGCGCTATATCAGCCCGCCCCACAACCTTTTGCTCATCCCTGTCCTCTTTCTGGATTCTGCCGATACCCACAGAAATGCGGATCTGAATCTTTTGGTCTTCATGAATAAACGTATGGCTTGCAACGGCTTTTCTGATACGTTCCGCCGCCTGGATAGACTCATCTACCCCGGACTCTGCAAGGATCACGATAAATTCCTCCCCGCCGTACCGGCCGGCAGCGTCCACATTACGCAAATTTTCATTCAAGAGTTCGGCCACCTGCTTTAATACCGTATCTCCGGCCTGGTGTCCGTAGGTATCGTTAACAACCTTGAAATGATCCACGTCAAGCATCAATACTGAAAACTCTGCCTCATACCGGCGATAATACGCATAAAGATCGTGCAGAATACCCATCACCCGTTTTCTGTTGTTTAAACCAGTCAGAGGATCGGTTGTTGCCAGCTGCTCCAATTTTGTCTGGCTAAGTTTAAGTTTGGCGACCATCTCATTGAACACCATGGTTGCAAACCCAATCTCATCGTTGCGGCGCACCGGAAGTCGAACATCCAGATCCCCTTCGGCCACTTTTTCCGCCCCCCGGGTCAACGCCGACAACGGCACCATGATCTGCCGGGTCAGCAGATACGCCACAATCGCCATTAACACACTGAAACAGGAGATAATCAAAATATTCCGGTGTCGGGCATGGATCAGTCCGGAAAAGGCCTTTTCGTAATTTTCCACAATAAAGAGCCCCCATTCCAGTTCTCGAAACGGAACAACCAGCCCCATTAAGCGCTCCCCCGTCCCGTTGGTGTATTCATGAAGGGTTTGCCTGTCCGCAGACGGCGACGGATTCACCTGGCCAATAATTTTTTTTACGCCCCTGCCGAACAGAAACTGCTGCCCGGTTTTCACATCCACAAGGGATTCATAGGTCCAGTCTCCGGAATCCCCAAATTCAACCGGATTCAATAAAGGCTGCAATCCGGTGAGTCTGACTTCAATGGCCAGCAATGTTTCATACTCATAAAACTGATCCAGAAACAGGGGAACCCCGATCAGCATAAGCGGCGACTTATCCCGTGGATCAATATAGCTGTTGCTCTTGAACCATTGCCGGTCTGAAATCTGTTCTCCGTAATCATCGGGAAAGGGAAACGGCCGGTCGCGACCACCGCTTTGTGAAGCGGCGATCACAGAGCCGGTCTTGGATAGAACAAAAATCCGGACATAATATTTAAACTGGTGCTGCAATGTACTCAGGTAGGTCTCAAGTATTTTGATATTCGGCGGCCGCTCTTCAGTGTCCTCGGTCCGTTCTCCAGGCATATCAAGATATGCCCTGACAGCGTCCGACAAAATTGATGCATTGGAAAATACGGTCAGGTCATACACCCGCTTTTTAAGCCACAGGGAAACTTCCCTTTCCATGATCTGTGCGGAGTCAATAAACTTTTGCTCAACCTTTTCCTCCAGGGTGGTTTGCAGCATGTTCTGAAGCAAAAGCCCCATGGAGAGAGACGGTATGGCGGTGACCAATACCGCAAAAATAAAAATCCGGTTTCTGATACTCAACAAATATCTGTTTTTACTTTTCCGTCTGCCCATTCGGCCTGCCCATATATCGTTAAAATTACACTTCTTTTAAAACCTTAATGTCCATTGATTCAACAATTTCACTTGTTTTTTCTTTATAATCAAGCATATGCGGCGATGACAAATGCGCCATTAACGCCTCGACACTGTCCCACGTTTCAAGAATGGTGACCACCTTTTTATCTAACACCTGGGGCGGGAGTCCTGTGGGCACGTCAACCGTCGGCGTATAGCCAAGGCACCCCTCTTCGTTAAGAACCGCAGGGATATTGGATTTGAAAATTTCAATAAATTTGTCTAATTGACCTTCTTTGACATGAATTGATGCAATCACGTTTATCATGGTTGGAATCCTCATTTATCTTTTAAGATTTCTTTTTCAGCGGTTGGAAGCTGATTTTGAAGGCAAGAATAGACTAAAACAATATAGATGACAACCTCGTTCATCTGCCATGAAAGGCAATGGGTGCCTGGAAGGAGATCCAAAAGCCATTGAACGGTAGTTTGCCCCTCAATTTTTAGGCAGAATCAGGGGTATTGTTCAGACGATCAAAATTTGAAAATATGCGGTTGATGGTGGTTCTGCAGCGGTCCATCTCCTCGGGATCAAGTCCCTGTGCCGCTTCGTCCAGCATCTCTTCCACAAAGCCGACAAGATGGGGTTTTATCTCTTTGGCTTTATTGGTAAGGTAAACAAAATTGCTGCGTTTATCATTTCTGTCCGGAATTCTGAGTACAATATTTTTTTTCTCAAGTCCGTTTAACAGACGGGTAACGGCAGCTTTATCTTTAACGGCGGTCCGGGCAAGGGCCTGCTGGGTCTGGCCGTCTTCACGGTAAAGATGAACAAGGACGCTCCACTGCTCGTAACTGATATCAAAGCCAGCGTCCTGAAATTTTTTTGACAGACGCTTTATGATTGCCCGGGATAAACGGCCCACAAGATAACCTATGGATTGATCAATGATCTTGGTGTAATTGTCCACGCGAGTTACTTTATCCAAAACTAATTTATTAATTCAACACGAAGATCGCGAAGGACACGACGTTTCACCCACAAATAGCGTTGTGAACCGCGTGTCCTTCGTGGCAGGTAAAACCCACACGTCTAAAATCATCCCGATGAGATGATTTATGCCCATTGCCCTAAACATCAGGCATCGACTTTTTTTCCATTAAACATCTTTTTTATAGATTTGATCCATATGCCACTAAGGAACCAGGAATATGCCCAGGTACCAAAAATAATGGCAATGAAGGCTTTAACAATGTCCATGGGGGTACCGTCCAAAGAAAATCCAGGGACGTATCCAAAAAGGAGGGGGCCCAGGTACAAAAATTTGGCAAATTTAAAAGAGGCCAGGGCTGTGCGCCACATATTTGCCTTGGCAATGGTTGCACCGGCAAAAGCGGCAATACAGACGGGGGGTGTTATATTTGAATCCTGGGACAGCCAATAAACAATCATATGCGCAGCAACCTCATTGACCCCAAGATGGGTCAATGCCGGTACCGCCACAACGGCAGTAATCAAATAAGCTGCGGTAACGGGAACCCCCATACCCAAGACCAGGGACGCCAGGGCCACAAGAAGTATTGTCAAAAGCAGGGACCCGCCGGCAAGTTCAATCACGATATCAGCAAAGGTCAATACCAGGCCGGAAAAGGTTAGAACACCGATAATAATTCCGATAACCCCCACCGTCGCACCGATTTTAAGACTGTTTTCAGTACCCGAGCGGGCCGCCTCAATAAAATTAACCAATCCGGGCTTCACCTGTTCAGGCTTTTTGACATATACCAGAACAGCGGCGGCAATACCGATCAACAGGCCAACCCACTGGGGAATAACGACACTGCCGGCGCCGCCCACAAAACCGTTGATCAAAGAGATTAAAAATATTCCTGTGACAATCAGGCCCATGGTCAGATCCATGGATGTATCCGATTTCACACGGCTAATAAAAAGGCAGGTCACAAGGCCGAGGATCGCCGAAAATCCGGGAGAGTACCCCGTGAGCATCAAGATAGTGATGGCGATAAGGGGAATGATATAAAACCATTCGGTTTTAAAAATCTGTCCGGCGGACTGATCACTTTTCTCACCAATGATATTATCTTTTTTGGCCTCATAGTGAACCATGCAGAACACACTGAAAAAATACATTAATGCAGGAAAAATAGCCACCAGCATGATCCTGGAGTAGGGCACCCCGGTCAGCTCCGCCATAATGAAACCGCCGGCACCCATGATCGGGGGCATAAACATGCCGCCGATGGAGGCTGCCGGTTCAATACCGCCGGCAATATGGGGCTTGAACCCTGCTTTTTTCATCATGGGAATGGTAAACATGCCGGTGGAAACGGTATTGGCAATGGCTGAGCCGGAGATTGAGCCGAAAAGCCCGGATGCGATAACAGAGACTTTAGCCGGTCCGCCAACCTTATGACCAACGGCAGCCAAAGGCCAGTCAATAAAAAATTTCTGGGCGCCGCATTTTTCAAGGTATGCCCCGAACAGGACAAATAAAATGACATATGTTGCCAGAACATTGGCCATGATGCCGAACACACCGTCACTTTTGTAGAATATGCTGATACACAACTCCGTAAATGGTGCACCGGCGTGGGAAATCAAATCCGGGGCCATATATCCGTATACCCCGTAAAGCAGCATTAAAGCACCCATGATAACAAACACATTTCCCACAACGCGCCGGGCCAATTCAATACCGATAAGAACGCCGATAACCGCAAAAACCATGTCAGTGGTTGTTTCTGCACCGGTCCGGTAATTGATAACTTCAAAAAGCACCATCCAGTATCCGATGGAAGCAATGGATAAAAGGATCAACACATAGTCAATAATCCTGCCGACAAGGGATTTTGATCGATACAACAGGAAGACAAGGATATAGGTGATAATCACATAAATCCCCCGGTGGTACTGTGTTGCCATGGGCTGCACGATGGCAGACCAGGAGTAAAACAGAACCAAAAAGATTGAACAGATATCGAATATAATTTGTTCCAGTCGATTAAGTTTTTCGTACACGGGCGTTTCTTCCTGTAATTTAATATTTTTATATAAAAATCGGCCGGAAAGGCGCGTCCAAGCCTTTCCGGCCGGCTAAAACTCAAAGCGTGATTAGGTGTTACAATACCCCTTTTTCCTTCCAGAATTTTTCAGCACCTGGATGAAACGGCGTGACGATACCGTCAGCACCATGCTCTACAGACATGCTCTTGAATGTCTTTTTCTGGGACTTCATGTGGGCAAGCCCTTCATCGGAAAAAATCAGGCTGAGCATTTTGTAAACGGTCTCATCGGACACCTTGGAATTGGCCACCCAGAGGGTGGAATCCTGGAATGACGGTGTGTCAGAATCAACGCCGTTATATGTATTTGCAGGGATGGACAGTTTTGCAAAATAGGGATATTTGTCATAAAAACCGCTTGCTTTTGCGTCTGCATCAAGATCAACCATTGCGATATGATTGGTTTGGGCCGCCATCATGACAGCCCCGGAAGGAAAGGCAGTGAACAACCAGAATGCGTCCAGCTGATTGTTGCCGAATGCCTGGGCAGCATCGTTATATCCCATGGCGTTTCTTTCGATCTTATCCCATACGCCCATGTGTTTGAAAAAAAGTTCGCAATTGGCAAATGCGCCGGAACCGGCGTTGCCCACACCGACTTTTTTACCTGCAAGATCTTTGGTGCTCTTGATACCCGACCCTTTGTGCACAACAAGCTGTGCCGGGGCGCCGTATAGCCATGCCACTGCCAGTACGTCTTCGTATATTGTGGTATCGTTTGACAGCATGCCATGGCGTCCCTGGTAGACATGCCCGGAATAAACAACGCTCATCTGTTGAGCGCCTTTATTCGTTTTTCTTAAATTTTCAGTTGAGCCGCCGGAAGACTGGGCCTGGACCCTGAATTCTTTGACTTCTTTAATTGGTTTATAAACCTGGATGCTGTTGGCCACGACTTGAAACGTTCCGCCGGCAGGACCGCCGCCGAAGACAATTCGCTCCTTGGCAAAGCCCGGTTGGCAAAAAATCATGGAAACTACCCCAATAAAGCCAAGAATTAGTAGATGTTTACCCTTCATGATGTCCTCCTACGTTCTGTTAACATTGTTGCAAAATTAATAAGTGAACCATTATTCATACTATCAACCGATCTAAAAAAGATCAATGAGAGTCTTTTTTTTTAAGGACTTATGCGTAAATCGCCCTATTTTCACCGTTGTTGCATCACGATCTGTTGTCCATACAGATCCGGGCGGCCACATTGACCGCTTCGACACCGTCGGAAGAGTATTCCGCGCCAATGGATTCGGCCCAGTCCCGGGTCACCACGGCACCACCGACCATAACCTTGCATGCAAGCCCGTTTTCCTTTGCCAGGGTAATGACCTCGGGCATGCGCACCATGGTGGTGGTCATCAGAGCGGACAGCCCGATGAGATCGGCTTTGTGAGTTACTGCAGCCGCAATGATATCTTCGGCATTAACATCCTTGCCCAGATCAATCACATCAAATCCAAAATTTCTGAGCATCAGCACCACGATGTTTTTCCCGATGTCGTGGATATCCCCCTGGACCGTGGCAAAGACCAGGGTACCTTTTTTCTCCTTGGTGCCTGACGCCTGGAGGGCGGGTTCAAGCACGGCAAATCCGTTTTGCATGGTCTCGGCGCTGGCAATGAGCTGGGGTAAAAAATACTTTCGTGCATCATAGTATTCCCCCACGGTCATAATAGCCGGGATCATCTTTTTTTCCAGCAGTTCGGACGGGGCAATCCCCTTTTCCAGGGCCTGATTGCAAAGCCGTTCAATGTCCTCTCTTCGTCCCTCGATCACCGCCGCCACAATCTGATCTTCCACGGGCAGATCTGCTGTTTTTTTGGCGGCAGTCTCTTTTTTCTGTTCCGCGTTTTTATCCGTGGCAAACCGCTGGATGTATGACAACGCATCCCGGTCCCGGCCGGTCAATACATCCGAAGCTGATTTGGTATTCATTAAAAGTTCATGGGAGGGGTTGGCAATGGCCCAGGAGAGGCCGGCACCGGCTGCCATGGCAAAAAAGGAGGCATTCACCCAGCCACGTTCGGGCAGACCGAAAGAGATATTGGACAAACCGAGAACCGTGCCAAAGCCTTGTTCCGAGGCCCACTTGACGGTCGCAAGGGTCTCTTTGGCAGCCTGTGGATTACTGGATACGGTCATGACCAGCCCGTCCACAACCAGATCTTTGTTTTTATACCCATAGGCTGCGGCCCGTTGGGCAATCTCCATGACCAGCTCTTTTCTGCGTTCCGCCTTGTCCGGCAGTTCATTGTCGGCCAGGGGCAGTACAACGAGCATGGATCCGTACTTGGCCGCCACCGGCAACAGTTTCTCCAGTTTTTCTTTTTCGGCTGAAATGGAGTTGATCAACGCACGGCCCGGATAATACCGCACGGCCGCTTCCACCACCTCCGGGTCAGAAGAATCAATGACCAGAGGCAGATTAACCACCGGCACCACACTTGAAATGATATCCAACAGGGTCTGTTTTTCATCAATGCCGGGCATGCCTGCGTTGATGTCCAACAGATCGGCCCCGGCCGCGGCCTGGTCCCGGGCCAGTTTGCGCACATAGGCCATGTTGCCTGCTTTAAGCTCCCCTTGCAGAATCTTTTTCCCGGTGGGATTGATGCGTTCGCCGATGATGCGGATGGTGCTGTTTGAACCCGTAATCAGTGCCTGGGTGGCCGAGGAGAGCATGGCGGTTTCCACAGGCTTTCTTTCCAAAGGCACAAGTCCTTTCATCCTCTGGGCCAGTTTTGCGATATGCTCGGGATTGGTGCCGCAGCACCCCCCCATGATATTGACGCCGGCTTCGACAAAAAGCTCCGCATAGGTGCTGAACTCATCGGCATTCATGGGAAACACGGTTTCGTTGTCTTTTATGACGGGCATCCCGGCATTGGGTTTGGCCAGCACCGGAATCTGCACCATTTTCCTGATACGCCGGATGACGTTAAGCATCTCTTTGGGGCCGGTGGAACAGTTGACCCCCACCACATCGGCCCCTAAGCTTTCAAGGGTGACCGCCATGGCCTCGGGCGTGGTGCCGTTCAGGCTGTGCCCGGTCTCATCAAAGGTCATGGAAACCATGGTAAACCCGCCGCAAAGCTCTTTGATGGCCAGCAGGGCGGCCCGGCTCTCCTGGATATCAATCTGGGTCTCGACAACAAACAGATCCACACCGCCGTCAATCAATCCTTTGACCTGGCGCTTAAAACCCTGGATGGCCTGTTCAAAATCAAGATCGCCAAAGGGCTTGATAAACTGGCCGCAGGGACCGATGTCCCCGACGATCAGCGGGCGGATACCTTCGCGTTCTCCCAGCTCATTGGCCGTTTTCACCGCATTTTCTGCAATCATGCAGTTAATTTGCTCTGTTTTATCGGCCGCACCGAACTCTTCAAGCTTCCAGGGAGTGCCGCCAAAGGAGCAGGTGTAAAGCATATCCGAACCTGCCCGGGCATAGGCGCGATATATGTCGGCCGACACTTCCGGATTTTCCATGGACCACAGTTCCGGGCTCACCCCCGGCGGCAGGCCGCGTTTCTGCATCTCGGTGCCGGTGGCACCGTCCAGAATAAGAATGCGTTTATTAATAATGTCCAGTATGCGTTTATCTTTCTCCGCCATGTCGTTACTACTCCCCCGTCACTTTTGAAATACCGCAAAACGCGGTAACGCTTTTTTCCGGCATCAGGATACAGGTGTCCGTTATGGCCACCCCAAGCGTTTCCATTTTAAGAAGATGATATATGTCTGCCTGAAACCGGATGTCAAAATCCCCGTAACCGGCAGAAAATCGCTTTAGTTTCAATGTTTTTCTTTCCCTGACAAGCTCTTTGTTAAACAGTGCCATCAGCCAGTCAAATCCTTCATCGACAATTTCAGATGCAGCCGCATCCATGATCACAGCCCCGGTCATCCTCTTTTCCTCCTGGAGCTGTTTGATCTTATCGGCGACCGCCTGGCCGCCGGTAATGCCCATCATGAGCAACTGCTCGGCCTTGCCCAGAAACCGGCTAAATCCGGCGCTTTTGAACACGATATCCAATTGTTTTAAGGCAACGGTGCCGTTACCATGCTCAATTTGGATATCCTCAATGCGGGCCGTGGCCTTAAGATGTATAAGATCCGCTGCATGGGTAATCCATTCGTCCACCTCGGACATCATCCGTTGTGAAATCTCATTTTGCCGACGTTGATACCCCAGCCGTTTAAGGATTTTATGCCTCGGCACTTTTAAGGGGATGTATGGGAAGGTTCTAAGTTGCTGCATTGGCTTAATATATCAATATTTTTATATTATTAAAGTATTTTCGTATATTGCCACAGGTGGGTGGTTTTTCGTTCACTCGCTGGGTGTTGTTCAGGCACGATGTAAACCTCTATGCCTACCGAATCAACGAGTAACACGCGCCTTACACACCACGGGTATCTATTATGTTTCAATCCAATTTTCCAACCGCAAGCCATCGACTCTCACAAACTCACGCATGTTGTTGGAGACAAGGATCAAAGACTCACTTCGGGCATGGCCTGCAATATGCAGGTCATTGACTCCGATAGGGATACCTTTCTTTTCTAAATCTGCCCTGATATTTCCATAGTGTGAAGCGGCCTTATCGTTATAGGGTAAAACCTCCAAACGGGACACAAAATCTTCAACATTGCGCAGATTGCGAGACACCATAGCGCTTTTTTCAACACCATGTAATAATTCTGCCAAGGTAATTGAACTAATACACATCTGTCCGGCATGTGCGTTAAAAATGTCCAATACTTCAATTGGCCGACGCTTAATCACGTAAATAACGATATTGGTGTCCAACATATATTTCAGCATCAAAAAGATTCCCGCTCTGATTGTTCTTGTGAAGCACGTTCCGTCAAAAAATCATCAGAGACGCTGTCTTCAGAAAGGAAAAAGCTATCCCATGTATTTTCCAAAGGAGAAAGTACACGGTCTTTGCCGACAACACGCACAACAACTTTTTTCACATTTTCAGGGAATCTGCTGTCAACCGGTAATCTTACCGCTTGGGTTCTATTATTTACAAAGACGGTGCCTACATCCATAATTCAATCTCCTGTAATCAGATTGCTATATACGAAAACTATATAGCAGAGGTGCGTATTTAGCAAGAGTATATAGCATCTATTTTTCAAATTTGCCTGGGATAAGGAGAATCCACGCATTTTTTCTTTGTTGCACTGATTTTATCTTGCATGGTAAACCCTACAGGAAAAACGGTTATTAATTATCGCCTTTCGGGCGGACTGTTAATCGTTAGCTGTTAGGAAATTGAAATTCCTATACTATCCGGTTAAAACAAAACGAAATTTTTAAACTCCCATGCCCAACATAATTGAAACCCAACTTTCACTGTTTGCAGACAGCAAAGGGACGACACCACCGGCGCCTGTCCCCCGGGATGTGTCCGGCGTTGACACCGATGTCACCCGGGTGGTGCGGTCAAGCCTTGTGATGCGGCCGGTTTACGAGCTGTCTGCCCGGCGGCTGACGGGCCAGGATGAGGCGCCCCACCCGGCATGGGACCGCCTGGATGTGATATGGCTAGCCTTTGCCGCCCTGGATGTGATTTCCGAACTGACTGAATTTGCCCCGGGGGTAACCCGCAAAAACGTTATTTCCCGGCTCCTTGTTTTGGCACAGAACCAGGCCAGGGCAATGAACATGGAAATTGAACCGGCTGCCTTGGAAGAGGTGCTGCATAAAATATTTGATCATCTGGTCAACCGGGATAACCGGTACCGGCCCTTTGAATATACCTATTTTGATGCGACGGCCCGACAAATGGTCCCCAAAAAATTCTGGCTGATCAAAACCGTTTATACCGACACGGAACAGGCGGCCCAGTTCCACCTCACCGACGAGGGCTACACCGCCTATTTCGGCCTCTACGAAACCGGGGCCCTGGATGCCGCGGCCATTGGTAATTTAAGAATCCAGCTGCTCATTGACCGGGGAAAGGTGGATGACGCCATCGGGGTGGCCCTTCAAAACCGAAAACAGCTCCTGCGAAAATCCCAGGAGATCCAGGCCATGGGCCGGGCCATCCGGCGCAGCATCAACCGGGTGGATGTCAATGAAATCAACGCCATGGCAGACGACGGGGCCCTGCAGACTCAACAGATCCAGAAAGAGAGCGCACGCCTGAACCATCTGGTGCGCAAAAAACTGAGCGACCCGGATACCGAGTCCGGTCTTGGGCGAAAACTAAGCTTGTTGGGTGATGCCCTGGAAAAACTGAACACACGGCTTCTGACACTTTCAGGACAATTGCAGGAGCTGCCGGAAATATTTGACCGCCACAGCCATAAACTGTTCCGCAGACCCGCTTTAGGCATATTTCCTGCCTGCGAACAAATATTAAATGATATATCGGGTCTGTACACCCCCGATGGTGAACATATCGGCATGGAGTTCATGGCCCGGTTTGACCCGGCGGTGTGCCGGCCGCTGTTTGATCCGGCATCCCTGATGTCTGCCTGCGACAGGGCCCTGGAGCGCCGGAACCAGGCCGAAGAGAAGACCTGCGGCATCCAGGAAATAGATGCCGTACCCATGGCGCATTTTGAATCCCGTCTGGCCCCGAAACTCATGGACCAGGCCTTTGAACTGCTCACAAACTTTGTCCGGAAACACGGAGACGTTGCGTTGAGCACACTTTTGGAAGCTGCCTGTCATGCACAATATCCCCCGTTGATGCCCGTGGCCTTGGCCATGGCCGTATTTCACTGCCTGGTGGATCCTTTTCACAGGGATAAATACCAGGTTACGGCAAGCCGCCGGCACCCGGAACTCATTTTCAGCCTGGCCCTGCCGGACCAGCGCCATTACCGGGGACATGAACTGAGACTTGAATCGACACCCCCCAAGCCCCGTTCCCACCAGAAAAAAGGATAACCCATGGACCTTGAGACCCTTTACCAGGTCAACCGCCTTGTATACCTAAGCCTGGCCCACAGCCACGGCCGTAAATCCCTGGTGATCCGCCACCAGCAGGAGTTGGGCAACCTGATCCAGAGATACCAGGCCGATGCCGGTTTCCAGCAGGCCGTGGCCCAGGCCCTGAAGGCCATGGACCTTGCCGTCCTGGCCCTGGAAGACGATGGTTTCCGCCTCTCAGCTCTGGGGGCGGAAAGCCTTTTTTCCATGACTGTCACGGACTACGGCAAACTTCTAGGCCGGGGGGAATTCAGGGCAGCGGACATTCTTTGCGTCCATGCCGCCGTGGCCACGGCTTTTTTTCCCCAAGAGCAGGACCTTGAGGTTCCCGTGGAGGATTTAGGTACCGTCACCCTTGAAGATATTTTTGAAATCCTGCGCCGCTTTGCCAAGCTGTGTCCGGAACCGGACCAGGACGGCGGATCGGAAACCCATGACAATGACGCATGCCCAGATGATACAGATGCAGATGATACCGGCGCAGACCGCCTCCACCCCCAGATCATCACCCTGGCCCAGCGCATCCGGGAGATGCCCGAAGACAATCCCGACATCCGCCAGACCGGGGGCGCGGCCGGCAATTCCTGGCGGGAACTCATTGAACAGGTGGTGCGGCACATGAGAGAAACCCGGTACATCCTGGCCTTTGAAGAGCATGACGGGGTGGTGGAGTTCCGCCCCACACCGGTCTACCAGGCTGCGGTGCGCGAAGGCATGCTCTACACCTTCCAGGCCTTCCGGGACATCGTCAACCGTGGCAAAGAAAAGGCCGGTACCCAGGAGAACGATCATGTTTAGAATCACCCGGATATTTGCAGGCGAAATCTGTGCAGGGGGAAATATTCTCCAGCAGGGCAGTTTCCCCATTGCCGATCACGACAGCCGGCTATTTGATCCGGAAGTCTCGTCGGACCACGGGGTGATCTTTGCGGTGAACGGCACCTGCAAAACCACCCTGATCTCCTTTGTGCTCAACACCTTTTGCCCGGATCAGAAACGGTTTGTCCAACACCTGCAGTCCGGTGGGGACAAAACCCTTTCCCAGTACCTGGCGCCCGGCCGGCCCGCCGTGATCCTCATTGAGATGGCCGTTCCCAAAGAAGAGAACCTCTTTGACGACACCCCGGAAGAACGCCTGGTCATCGGCCAGGTGCTTTACAGTTACAAGGAGGCGTCAAAACCCATAGTCCGCTATTATTTCCAGGCCCCGGCGCCGGATTTTTTCGACCGTATGCAGCAAAACTGGCACAAGCTTTCAGCACAGCCCCAACCATTGACCGCCGTCCGGGATTTTTTAAATGAGCCAAACAACCAGGTGGTGATCACCGATGTTCAGAAAGACTGGGGGGAGCGCCTGGAAAAGATCGGCCTGGATCCGTGGCTGGTGGACCGTCAGATCGATTTCGCCAAAAGCGAAGGGGGCATCAAGGATGCGTTCCGGTTCCGGTGTGAGGCTGACTTTCTCTCCTTTTTCCTGGGGTGTGTCACGGACATGGCGTTTGCGGAACAACTTCGCGCCGCCACCTTGACCAACATGGACAAGATGAGAACCATGCCCTGGAAGAAAAAAAAGCTGGCGGCGGTGTTATCCCTGAAAACCCGGCTGGAGGATTTTCAGCCCATTGCCGCCGAATTTCTTGGGGCCAAAGAGAAGCAAAGCCGCTGCGATGGAGAACTTGAACAGGCCGCGTTCCTGGTCTCCCGGGCGTTGCCGAAGGCCGGGGAGGAACAACAGCAGGCCCACAAAAAACTGGCCCAAGCCCAGGAAGATGAAAACAAGGCTAAAACCGACTTGGACGGAACCCAGGCGGATCTGGCGATGGCCCGGGGATTTTCTCTGGCCCTAGCCCAAAAGGAACGTTTGGCGTACGCGGCCGACCTGGGGCGTGCCATCAAGGCCGCAGAAGCCCTGGGTCATGCCCTGGATGCCGCAGATATCCTGGCCCGGATCAATCTGGCCACCGGCAGATTTCAAGATAAGCAAGAGGCGCTGACCGCTTCGGGCTCTGAGTTGACGCCCCTTCGTGAAAAAGCAGACCAACATGCCCGGGCTTTTCATGCCGCCATCGAACAACGCAGGCAGCAAACCTTACATCTAATTGAACAATCAAAGACCAAAGCTGCAGCGATAAAGGAGAAACAGGAGGCATACCGCCGGGAACTTAAGGAAACCCAAGAAAAACACACCCGGTTGAACAATGAGACCACCCGGCTGCAAGCCCATCTGGAAATGGCCCTGAAAAACGGTGAAGACATTGCCCCCCATTTTCTTGAAGCACCCGAAGCGTATTCCAACCGCCTTGAACAAGACTTAAATCGGACCGGCAAGGATCTTTCCCAGACCCGGGAAAAACGAAAAACCCTGGACGACACCCTTTCCCGGGAAAACCAAAACCGGGAGGAACTTTCCATTCAAAAGGTCCGGGATCAAAGTACCATTGATGACGCCCTGGCCCGCAAAGCCCGGGAAAAAACATGGCGGGAACGCCTGATTTCAGATCCCCACATCCGCACCGCAGCCGGTGCCGACAACTTTGACCCCACCAATGCCGCCCATGTATCCGGGTTATCCGATACGATTTCGCGCAAAACCGACAAACTCAGGCGCATGGAAAAAGAGGTCCGCAACCTGACCAATGAACTCAAGAGCCTGGATGAGGTGCGCACCCTGGCTGTGGATGACCAGACACGCCGCCTGATCCGGCATTACCGGGATGCGGGAATCAGCCCCACCCAGATCCGGGCCTTTCCTGAATATCTGGCCTCCCTGGAGATGGAAGCCGAGACCACAGCCCAATTCATCCACCGTGATCCGGCCCGGTTTACCGGCATCATGGCGGCAAGCACCCAGGTGATGGAAGACATTCTGGCAATGGAGCCCCCGGCCTGGCTGCGGCGTCCGGTGGTGATCTCTTTGCCGGTCACCGACATCTCCACCGTCGATGAAATTGCCCACAAGCGTATCATTCCAAAAGATCCGTCCATCTATACCCTTTCGGGCGCCCAAACCCTGAAACAGGAACTGTCCGTTGAAAAAGAGGAAAAAGAAACACAGATCCGGGATCTTCTACTCACCTGCGATGCCATGGAAAAATCCCTGAACGAATTAAAAGCCTTCAGGGAAGCGTTTCCCGATACCGCGGCGGTCCAACGGCTGGACCTGGATCTGGATCTGGCCAACAAGGCCCATGAAAAAACCTGCCGGGAAATAGCCGCTGTCCAGGACCGGATAACCGATATCAAGACCCGAATCACCCGATGCGAGGATCGGATTGAGGAATTGACCTCGGACAAGGCCCGTTTGGCGGAAACCCTCAAGCGCATCAGGCAATGGCTGGCCCAAAACGGTGAATGGAAATCCTGGCAGCAGCAGACCGAACAAAACAGACAGGCCATAAAAAAACTTGACCTTGGCATCATATCCCTTGAATCCCAGGCATCTGACCTGGAACAGGCAGCCATATCCGCGGCGAGCATAATTCCCGGATTGGAAAAAGACTGGGAGCGGCTGGATGAACTGGCCGCAGAAATCCCCCGTCCCCTGGCCCTGGACGAAAAAGATAAAGATACGGACGCGGGACGCCATGTCCAAGATATGGCCCCCCAGGACATCAAGTCTCTCTATTTCCAGGCCCAGGCCAATTTGCACCAGCGAAGTACGGAACTTGGGGTGGCAGCCCTTGAACGGGAGGTCGAGGACCTTGGCCGGAATTTGTCGGACCTCCAGGGAAAATTGACCCGGCTTAAATCCACCCACGCCTTTGATGGTGACCAGGCCCGGGACTGGGCCGCCAAAGCGGTCCTGGAACGTCAGACCAAACGGGAGCTTTTGGCCGCTCAAATAAAAAAGGATTCAAAGGAACAATCGCGTGCCGAAGCCCAGGCTGAAGTATTGGAAAAAGAGGCCCAAAAAGAACATGAAGCGCTTGAGCAGCTTGAAAAAAAGCAGATCTTACCCAGACTGACAGCGGACAAACTCCAGGAATTTTCTTTACAGAATCTGGAAAACACCGTGATCCCGGACCTGGAAACCGCAAAGCAGGACCTGGGAAGCCGCCTGGAAACCATGGCCCAACAGATCAGCCGGGCCCGGGAGGATCAGGCGTCGGTCACGACCTGGTTCAATACCCTCAAAACCCTTGCCGCCCGGGCAGGCGATCCCCCGGAGACAAAACCCTCGGACCTTGATCCGGACTGGCCCGATCTTTTGCATCCCCAGAACCGGCAGGCCCATTGCCTGGAGATGGAAAACAGGGTCAAACAGCTTCAAGCGGAAAGAAAAAAGCAGGCCCAAAAAACCCAGGATTTGGAACGCAAACGGGACGCAAAGTACAGGGCACTTGACGCCCATATCCGGGATTCAGACGTTGAGGGAATTGTTCCGGCCCTTGCAGCCGCCCTCAAAGAACACGACGCCGGGAGCATGGCTTTATCCTGCAGCGATCTGATCAACAACTGCACCGGGATCGCCGTCACCCTGGAGGGGGATCTCTCCCGGTCAAAAACCTTGATGGACACCCATGTCAGCCAGCTTTTGGAACATGCCAAGGACTGCCACCAGAAACTGACCGCCGCCACCCAGGTCTCCATTCCGGAACAGGTGTTTATCTACGGCGGCAAACCCATTTTAAGGGCTACGGCCAAGCTTAATTTCAGCCGGTTTGACCGGGCGTATAAAGAGAGTCTGGAGAACTGGATGGAAGAGTGCATCCAGAAAGGGCTGTGCCCCCAGGTCAATCCGGTCGACGGCAACTGTTTGGGTGCGGCGTTGCTCTACCGGCTTCTGGCGGTGGAAGCCAAAAAGAGTTTTAACATCCGGCTGCTCAAGTGCGACGACACCGCCAGAAACTACGAACCCGTTGGCAAAGATCTCGGGTCCGGGGGCGAAGCCCTGACCACGGCGGTCCTGCTCTACGCCCTTCTGGTATACATGAGAAGCCGGCGCTTTAAAAGCGGTGCCAGACCCATGCCGGGATTTTTAATCCTGGACAACCCGTTGGGAGTATGCAACCGCCCCGATTTCCTGGATGCCCAGCTTAAGGTAGCCAAGGCGTTGGGGGTCCAGTGCATCTATCTGACCGGCATCAACGACACCGGCTCCATCGAACTGTTCGCCCACAGAATCGTCATTCAAAAGGCAGGCTCAAAACTTCTTATCGACGGACGTCCCTTTGAAAAACTTGAAACCGTACAGATCCATGTGGAAGGGTGATTTTTGTTGGGACTTGGCGTTGACGCACAGGAATTACTTAACTACTATGGCTGAATAAAAAATTAAAAGGAGACCGTATGTCGATATTTCTTGTGCAGCACGGACTAAGCCTGCCAAAAACAGAAGACCCTGAAAAAGGATTGTCTGAAAAGGGGCGTGAGGAGACCTTAAAAATAGCTCAAGTGGCTGCCGGTTACAGCGTTAAAACCTCCAAAATTTTTCATTCCGGAAAAAAACGCGCGGAACAGACCGCCCGGATCATGGCTGAACACCTTTGTCCCGGTCCCGGCATTGAGCAGATGGCGGATATTTCCCCCATGGATGATGTAAAGGTTCTTGGGAATCGACTTGATCCGGATTCCAACCACATGGTAGTGGGCCATCTTCCCTATATGGAAAAACTGGTAGCTTACCTGACCACCGGCCGGGAGGCACCCAAGGTGCTCAAATTTCAGAACTCAGGGATTGTCTGCCTTGACCGGGATGAATCGGGCTGGTTTATCCGGTGGACCTTAAACCCCAACATTTCATAAATCATATCCGGTAAGCCTGTTTGCTCCTCCCGTGAAAGCGAGATCTTCCATCTGTTTATATTTAAGGAACATGTATGACCAAAGAAATTTTTGATATCGTTGATGAAGATGACCAGATCATCGGCCAGGCAAGCCGTGATCAGGTCCATGGCAATCCTGGTTTAATTCACCGGGTGGTCCATATTCTGGTGTTTAACAGCCAAAATGAATTGTATCTGCAAAAAAGAGATATAAATAAAGATGTCCAGCCCGGAAAGTGGGACACCTCGGTGGGCGGCCATGTGGACAAGGGAGAATCTTACCTGGATGCGGCGCTCCGGGAATTGGAAGAGGAGCTTGGCATCACAGGCGCACACCTGGAATACCTGTATAAATACCGGTTACTCAACGACTATGAATCTGAATATATATCCAGTTACCATTGTCTGTGGGACGGAAAGATTAAAATAAATCTCGATGAGATTGAAGAGGGGCGGTTCTGGGATCTTGATGAAATTGCTGAAAAAATGGATTCGGGAATCTTTACGCCCAATTTTATTGATGAGATAGGACGTTATCAGAAATTTGTATGAAACCGGAAGATAGGCGAATTTTCCATTTAGATTGCAGAAATCAATTATGCATTTGCATTCACTCGTCATCTGGGGACCTGCGGTGCAAAAAATAGTTTAGACAAATGGCAAGAGATCTGAAATTTAGAGAATCTAAAAATGGCAAAAACTGAAGCCCAAACTCGATCAGAGTTAATAGACATACAGCTGGCGAAATCGGGCTGGAACGTCAAAGATCCGACCCAGGTCGTCGAAGAATTCGATATCCTGATATCGCATCCGGAAGGTGTCTCAGAACCAATAGCCCCATACATGGGTCATCAATTCAGCGACTATGTCTTGCTTGGTAAAGACCGCACGCCACTGGCTGTGGTTGAGGCTAAAAAATCAAGTAAGGATGCGGCGTTAGGCCGAGAACAGGCCAAGCAGTATTGCACCAACATCCAGAAACGATTGGGGTGCGAGCTGCCCTTCTGTTTCTACACCAACGGGCATGAAATCTATTTCTGGGACCTGGATAACTTCCCGCCCTGTAAGGTGGTTGGATATCCTACCCGGGACGACCTGGAACGGTTTCAGTATATCCGTCGTAACCGCAAGTCGCTGACCCAGGAACTGATTAACACCTCCATTGCAGGACGCGATTACCAGATTCGGGCTATCCGTACCGTCCTGGAAGGTATTGAACAAAAAAAACGCAATTTTCTGCTGGTGATGGCCACCGGTACCGGCAAAACCAGGACCAGCATTGCCATGGTGGATGCATTGATGCGTGCCGGTCATGCTGAAAAGGTATTATTTTTAGTTGACCGCATTGCCTTACGGGAACAGGCTTTGGATGCTTTTAAAGAACATTTGCCAAATGAACCGCGCTGGCCCAATCCCGGTGAAAAGCTTATCTCAAAGGATCGCCGCATCTATATTTCTACTTATCCCACAATGCTGAACATTATTCGGGACGAATTTCATCATCTGTCGCCGCATTTTTTCGATTTCATCGTTGTGGATGAAAGCCATCGTTCCATATATAACACTTACAAGGAAGTGCTGGACTATTTTAAGACCACGACCCTGGGCCTGACCGCCACCCCCACGAATATCATTGACCACAACACCTTCGAGCTTTTTCTTTGCGACAATGGCCTGCCAAGCTTTGCCTACACATTTGAGGAAGCGGTCAATAACACACCGCCCTATCTATGCAGCTTCCAGGTAATGAAAATCCAGACCCGGTTTCAGATGGAAGGGATCAGCAAACGCACCATCTCGTTAAAGGATCAAAAAAAGCTGCTGTTGGAAGGTAAGGACGTTGAAGAGATCAACTTTGAAGGCTCACAGCTTGAAAAACAGGTCATTAACAAAGGGACCAACGCCCTTATTGTCAGACAGTTTATGGAAGAGTGCATTAAAGACCCCAACGGCGTGCTCCCCGGAAAGACCATATTCTTCTGCGCCACCAAGGCCCATGCCCGGCGAATGGAAGAGATCTTTGACACCCTCTATCCGCAATACAAGGGCGAGCTGGCCAAAGTTCTGGTCTCCGATGATCCACGGGTTTACGGTAAAGGCGGCCTGCTCGACCAGTTCACCAACAGTGACATGCCTCGGGTAGCCATCAGCGTGGATATGCTCGACACCGGCATTGACGTACGCGAACTTGTCAATCTTGTATTTGCCAAGCCGGTCTATTCCTACACCAAATTCTGGCAAATGATCGGACGCGGCACCCGGCTGCTGGAAGTCGGCAAACCCAAGCCATGGTGTACAGAAAAAGAGGTCTTCCTGATTCTGGACTGCTGGGATAACTTTGAGTATTTTAAACTTCACCCAAAGGGTAAGGAACTCAAACCCCAGATCCCCCTGCCGGTGAGGCTGGCGGGACTAAGGGTCGATAAAATTGAAAAAGCCATGGATCTGGGACTTACGGAACTTACAAAACGGGAAACCGCCAAACTGCAGAAACAGATCAACCAACTGCCCCAAACCTCTGTTATTATCAAAGAGGCCGGTGCGGTACTGGCTCAAATTGAAGAGGAAGATTTCTGGATTTCACTGAATCACCAGCGTATGGAATTTTTACGCAACGAAATCAAACCCCTCTTTAGAACCGTTTCCGAAGCCGACTTTAAAGCCATGCGGTTTGAAAGGGACCTTTTAGAGTACTCCTTTGCCGGATTGAACCAGGAAACAGCCAAAGCCGAAACCATCAGGGAAGGCATTGTGGAACAGATTAGTGAACTGCCGCTTTCGGTGAACTTCGTTAAGGCTGAACAAGATTTGATCCGTGCGGCCCAGACCAGTCACTACTGGGCTAAGAACGATATCGCGGCCATTGAAGATGCACTTGACGCATTGGACACACGTTTAGGCCCTTTGATGAAATTCCGTGAACAAAAGCCAGGTCAAGATCAGGTGCACCTCGATCTTACAGACATACTGCGCAACAAGGAATGGGTGGAATTCGGCCCCGGTAATGAATCCATAAGCATCAGCCGCTACAAGGAAATGGTGGAGGCCATGGTTGAGGAACTGACCACCCAAAATCCAATTTTACAAAAAATCAAAGACGGTAAAGATGTTTCCCGTAAAGAAGCGGAAGAACTGGCCGAATTGCTCCATGCCGAGCACCCCCATATCACGGAAGACCTGCTGCGCCAGGTTTACAAGAATAATAAAGCGCGCTTCATCCAGTTCATTCGTCATATTTTGGGCATTGAGGTGCTCAAAAGTTTCCCGGAAACAGTACACGACGCCTTTGACCAATTCATCCGGCAGCACAGCAACCTTGCCGGGCGTCAATTGGAATTTTTAAACCTGCTCAAGGACTTTATCATTGATCGAGAAAAGGTTCATAAAAAGGATTTGATTCATGCACCGTTTACAGTGATTCATCCCCAGGGAATCCGAGGGATCTTCAGCCCGGCACAAATTAATGAAATACTGAAATTAACCGAGGAGCTGGCCGCATGACCGAATCCAGCCGCATCGAATACAAACGAGAACTTAACAACAATCTCGAGAGAGAGGTCGTGGCGTTCCTCAATGCCCGTGAAGGTGGCGTGATATGGCTTGGGATTGACGATACAGGAAAGGTGACCGGTCTCTCGGATTGCGACCAGATTCAACTTAAAATAAAAGACCGGTTAAAGAACAATATACAGCCCTCCATCATGGGTTTGTTTGATATCATTCATGAACAACGGGACGGTAAAGATGTCATCCGCATCACTGTGGCCGGGGGCCTTGAAAAGCCCTATTATCTCAAAAAATACGGAATGACGGAAAAAGGCTGTTTCCTGCGTATCGGCAGTGCGGCTGAGCCCATGCCCCAGGAGAAGATAGACTCCCTCTACGGCAGGCGGGTCCGCAACACCATTGGCCGCATGGAATCGACCCGGCTGGGGCTGACTTTTGAGCAGCTCAAAATCTATTATGATGCCCGCGGATTGACGCTCAACCAGGCATTCATGCAAAGTCTTGAACTGCTGACGCCGGGGGGCAAGCCCAACTTTGCCGCCTACCTTCTGGCCGATGAAAACGGCATATCCGTCCAGGTAGCCAAGTACCGCGGCACAAGCCGGGATGACCTTACGGAAAATCGTGATTACGGCCGCTGCTGCCTGGTCAAGGCTTTAAAAGAGGTACTCTCCCGCATGGATGTGGAAAACACGATTTTTACCCGTATCGGAAAGCTCGAACGGGAAGAACGCCCCATGATAGACCCGCGGGCTTTGCGTGAAGCAGTAGTGAATGCTGTGGTCCACAATGATTATTCCAACGGGTCCTCCCCCAAATTCGAATTTTTCAAGGACCGTCTGGAAATCACCTCTTCGGGCGGACTGCCCTATGGCGTGGAACTGGCTGACTTTTTTGGCGGGTATTCCTCTCCCCGGAACAAGGAAATTATGCGGGTATTCCGTGACCTGGAGCTTGTCGAGCAATTGGGTTCCGGCGTTCCCCGAATTTTGGAAAAGTATGAGCCAAACGTTTTTGAAATTTTTCCCAATTTTTTGCGGGTCGTATTCCACTATGCCGCCCCCTTTGGGACCGAGGCCCAAGTCGAGGCCCAAGTCGAGGCCCAAGTCGAGGCCCAAGTCAAATTAACAGACTGGCAGATAAAACTGCTGGAAACATGTGCCCATCAGGAAAAAAGCAGCCAGGAGATTGTTTCGGCTATGGGATATTCAAGCCGGACCGGCCATTTTAAAAAAGGGCTCCAATACCTGATTGAACAAGGATATATAGAAAGGACACTTCCTGAAAAGCCCACAAGCCGTTTGCAGAAATACCGTCTCACAGATAAAGGGTACGCCCGGATAGACCATTCAACCAAGGAAAAATAACCCATGTTACAAAATAATCCCGAACTCAAAGCCAAAATCGGACAGCTTTGGGATAAATTCTGGTCCGGAGGGATCTCAAATCCCCTGACCGCCATTGAGCAGATCACCTACCTGCTGTTCATGAAACGGCTTGATGAACTGGAGCAGAAACGACAGGGGGATGCCGAATGGACGGGCGAGTCTTATACCTCGAAATTCGACGGTATCTGGATTCCCCCCGAGCACCGCACTAAAATTGAGGACGCAGCATCTGAAAAAGAAAAACAAGAACTGATAAAACAACTGGGCGTTGAAAAAAGCACCCTGCGCTGGAAGGAATTCAAATTCTACAGTCCGGCAGAACGTATGCTTGAACATGTTCAGACCAAAGTTTTCCCCTTTCTCAAAGACATGAACGGGACCCAGTCCCGCTTTACCCTTCACATGAAAAACGCCGTGTTCATTATCCCCAAACCATCCCTGCTGGTGGAAGCGGTGAAGATCATTGATGAGATCTTCGAGATCATGGAGAAGGATTCACTGGAGAACGGCCAGGCCTTCCAGGACATCCAGGGGGATGTCTATGAGATGCTCCTGTCGGAAATTGCCACTGCCGGAAAAAACGGGCAGTTCAGGACCCCCCGTCACATCATCAAGCTGATGGCCGAACTGGTCCGGCCTCAACTCGGACACCGCATTGGTGATCCGGCCTGCGGAACCGGAGGATTTTTGCTCGGTGCCTACCAGTATATGGTTACCCAGTTGGCAATAAATGCAGGGGTAAAGAATTTAGAGCCAGACAAGGACGGTTTTATCCGCACCTCGGTCGCTGCCGGTCTTACTGAAAAAGCCCAGGCCATTCTGCAGGCCTCCCTCTTTGGCTACGACATCGACCAGACCATGGTGCGCATGGGGCTGATGAACCTGATGATGCACGGCATTGACGACCCCGCCATCGACTACAAGGACACTTTGAGCAAAAGCTACACCGAAGAGGCTGAATACGATGTTATCATGGCCAATCCACCCTTTACCGGCAGCATTGACAAGGGTGACATCAACGAAAACCTGACCCTTTCCACCACTAAAACAGAGCTGCTCTTTGTGGAAAACATCTTTCGCTTGCTGAAAAAGGGCGGTACGGCCTGCGTCATTGTGCCCCAGGGGGTGCTTTTCGGTTCCGGAAAAGCCTTTAAAAGCCTTCGCAAAACCCTTATTGAGCGCTGTGATCTTAAAGCCGTCATCACCATGCCCAGTGGTGTATTTAAACCCTATGCCGGGGTCAGCACTGCCATCTTGCTCTTTACCAATGTTTGGAGCCCCAAAGACAAAGTCTCCCACCCTGCCACGGAATATGTCTGGTTTTATGAAATGAAAGAGGATGGCTACTCTCTGGACGATAAGCGTACCGAACAGGATGGGTATGGGGATCTGCAGGAGATTATTCAAAGGTTTCACGCCCGAGACCCTAAAACAGATACTGACCGCAAACAAAAATACTTTGTAGTGCCACGGCCCGATATTGAGGCTGAGGCTTATGACCTCTCGTTCTCCCGGTATAAGAAGGAAACGTTTGAAGAGGTGGAATATGAAGCGCCGGGAAAAATTCTGGATCGGTTGTTGACGGCTGAGGTTGGGGATTTGGAAGATGCTACTTTGGCAAAAGTGCAGAGCGGAATTGTGCGGGAATTGCTGGAATTAAAGGGGATGATAGAATGAAAAAAGTCCCCCTTGAAAAAATTGCAACCATTTCTGCTGGTCAGGGAGCCCCGAAACAGAATGAGTTTTCCGGCAATGGGATTCCCTTTGTCCGCGCTGGCAGTTTGGAAGATTTGATCCTTGGAAAAAAGGAAACCGATCTTGAATTGGTACCTGTAGAAACAACAAAAAAACGTAAGCTAAAGTTATATCCGAAGGGTTCTATACTATTTGCCAAAAGCGGCATGTCAGCAACTAAGGATCGTATCTATGTTCTGAAAAATTCTGCACATGTCGTCAGTCACCTGGCAATTCTGAAACCTAAAAAGAATACTCACACGGAGTATTTAAAACATGTGCTCATACAATTTCCACCTTCTATCTTAATTAAAGATCCGGCTTATCCATCCATCAGCCTCGACGAAATCCGGGGTTATAATATACCGGTGCCCGAAGAGTTCGAAGACCAAAAACGCATTGCCCATCTGCTCGGTAAGGTGGAAGGACTGATCTCACGGCGCAAACAACACCTGCAACAACTTGACGACCTGCTGAAAAGCGTTTTTCTGGAAATGTTTGGTAATCCGGTGCGGAATGAGAATGGATGGAGGATTGAATCGCTTGGAGATCTTGCGAATATTGAACGAGGCCGATTCTCTCCTCGTCCAAGAAATGACCCAAAGTATTATGGTGGCTTGTATCCATTTATTCAAACCGGAGATATTAGCAGATCAGATGGGCGGCTTAGAGATTACACCCAAACTCTGAACGAGTTTGGGATCAAAGTAAGTAAGGAGTTTAAAGTCGGTACGATTGTAATTGCAATAGTTGGAGCGACGATTGGAGAGACAGCCATTCTTGAAATACCGACGTACGCCCCAGACTCTGTAATAGGCATCACACCAAAGAAAGGAAAAAAGGAAACAGAATCTGTTTTTATAGAGTTCGTTCTACGCTTCTGGAAACCCGTACTTAGGGATAGAGCCCCTGAAGCCGCTAGAGCGAACATAAATATTCAAACATTGCGTCCGTTACCAATAATCTGGCCTCAGAACGAAAACCGAAAAAAATTCGCCATCATTGTCGCAAAAATCGAAGGTATCAAATCCCGCTACCAGCAAAGCTTGACTGATCTGGAACACCTATACGGCGCCCTAAGCCAAAAGGCGTTTAAAGGAGAACTGGATCTATCCCGGATTCCACTGCCGACAGAAAAGCTTCCTATAAGTCAGGAAGAAAAAACGGAACCAGAGGCTAAACCACCCGAAAAAACGCCATTTGAACTGCCGACCCCGGCGGACTTTTCCGTATTGCAATCTCTGAAAGGCCGCAAAGCATTGCTTGACCAGTGGGTTTCAGTCTGGTTTAAGCAATCGCAGGCAATTTTTACTGCCCAGGACTTTATGGAAACGGCCAGACAGCGGCTATGGGATTTGGCAGAAGACGAAATCCCGGACTGGGGGGCGGCAGAGTATGACGAATTAAAGGCCTGGGTTTTCAAGGCTCTGGAACAGGGAGGTCTAACCCAAACCTATGACGATGCAGACAACCGCGTCCAGCTCAACGCTGCAAAAGGTTGATGATTGATGAAACTGCTGCGCCTCAAAATCACTGATCCAAAGGGATTTCGCAGCCTGCAGTCAGGTTTTGAATACCGCTTTTGCAACCAACGGGATTTTCAAAAAGAAACGATTTTTTCTCCTTATATCTGTGCCGGTCGCAACGGCAGCGGAAAGTCGAACCTGCTGGAGGCCCTGGCAGCAATTTTTTATCATCTGGAGTGCATCTATCTGACGAACCTGCCGGACAGCTTCCGGTATGATGAAGAGACAAATCCCGGTGGATTCCGCAGTGAAAAGGCGACGCCGGACGGCTTTGAGATCGAATATTTCATAAAACGCCCAAAGGATTTTGAAGGCGACAACGAACAGGTTCAAATCAAAATTATCAAGCTGCCCGGCCAGTCTCCCCAATGGCAAATTTGGCACCTTGAGTTGAACGACTGGCAAAAGCTTCCCGACGGTCAGGGTTTGCGCCGGTCACTGCTGCCCGAATACATCCTTGGCTATTCTTCGGGGGAGAATGAAATCCTCAGCCTGCCTTTTTTCAAGATGCGCTTTGTCCAATACGACGAATACTGGCAGACGCTTAAACAGCAATTATCCTATGACGGCCGCCCTGAATCCCGTCTGGTATTCCTTGATAAGGAATTCAGCCAGGCGATCCTGATCTGCAACCTGTTGTTTCAGGACAAAGAGGCCCTGAGATCTCTTTGCAGGGATGTGGAAATTGAAGAATTCAAAGAATTCCGAATTATCATCCGGCGCAGTATAAAGCTGGATGCAGAAAATATGGGCGATTTTATAGGAACAAATCTCTTTGAGTTCTCTTTTGGAGAAGGCGGATTCAAAGAAGATCATCCTGCGGTGTCAAGAAATGATGAAACCGGTGATCATACAGTCAATCTGATGCAGCTTCTAGAAGCGGAGGACTCCTCCGCAGACAGATTTGACCCGGCTGTCACCCGCCTGAAACGCTGTGCCACATGCTGGTATCTGGATGAATCCGGGGATACGCTTACCCTTGATTATTATGTAAATGAGGCTACCCGAAAAGCCTTTCGTAACAACTTCAGCAATGATCCCCTTGAGCTGTTTCAGGCATTTCAGGCCTTATTAACACTGAACCTTTTTTCCGTCAGCCAACAGTTAAAAACCGATCTATACCAATCCGACAGCCAGTATGTCAGTGAAACCGTTCCGAGTCTGGCCTCGGACGAACGGATCATGCGCTTCAAATTTGTCAAATTCCGGAAAAAAGATATAAATGAACCGGTGATGCTAAAAAGTCTCTCCGACGGTGAACACCAACTGCTGCATACCTTGGGTCTCTGTCTCTTGTTCAAGAATACCCAAAGCCTGTTTCTACTGGATGAACCGGAAACCCATTTCAATCCTGACTGGCGTGCCAACTTCGTCAGCCGTCTGCTGGAAAGCTTCAAGGACAGCCATGACCATGAGATGCTGATTACCACCCATACCCCATTCCTGATCTCTGACAGCAGACCGGAAAAGGTGCTGGTATTTAATAAATCAGAAGGTATAGTCTCTGTCAGCCATCCAGACTACAATACCCTGGGTGCTTCGATCAACAAAATTACCATGGCAACTTTTGGCAAGCGAGAAACCATCGGTGGACACGCCCAGGCAATACTGGCCGATCTGCGTCGGCGATTCGAACAGGGGGAAGACAAAAACAAACTCATTGCCGAAATCAACCACCAGCTTGGGGACTCCGTGGAAAAAGTGCTCCTCATCAAGACGATTCTCGACAGTATGGAGAAACCTGACTGATGCTATTTCCCTACACCTACGTTCCCCATCAGATGGAAAAGATGCAGGAATTTATTGATTTCATCTTTTATGAAGTATGGTGCAAGGCGCTTACCCGTGAATACGGCATCCATCTTTTTAAGCCATGTGAACCTCTTTATCAAATCATGAATGAATTATACAGGCGGGATCTTGCTGATACACTCAAGGATGGTGCCGGAAAATGGTTTTACCTGGCCATAAACGAAATCTTCAACGAGTTTAAAAAACTGGACGGCCCGGAGATTGATCAATATTGCCAATGTTACCGGGCAAACAACTCAATAGAGGAATTATGTATAAATTCATCAGGCACATCACCTGTTCAATATTGTGATTTAAACCCATCCAAAATGGACCTCAACACAAGGTTATCTGACTTTTTTAGTAAACTGTACTCATCGGGATTTTTTGGATTAGCCGTGGTCAAAAAAGCCCTGGGATCAGATTTAAACACTTACTACGATGACTTTATCCGGATGAATAGTCCGGAATGCTGTCCTTTTTGCGGCCTTTTACCAATTGATAACGAATATGATCCAACCCGTGAGGCTTTTGACCATTATCTGCCGAAAAGCAAATACCCGTTTAACTCTGTGAACTTGAAAAACCTCGCGCCGTCCTGCAATAAATGCAATTCCGGCAACAAAGGAAATAAAGACCCGCTCCACAAAAACGGAACCCGCAGAAAGGCATTTTATCCTTTTTCAACTGTAAATGCCGGTATCCAAATTTCCATTGATATCCGCTCCAGCCACTGGGAAAATACACAACCTAAAGATCTGAAAATTTCCATAGCCTCAGCATCCCATTGCGATGAGATAAAAACCTGGAATGATCTATTCAAAATCAAGGATCGATATTGTGCCAAATGCTGTGCTCCCGGAGGGGGATTGTATTGGCGGACTCGCGTGCTTGAAGAATATGAAAATTACGGCCAATCCGTTAAAGGTATGCTTGCCGCAGAGATCAAAACCGCTGGAAACCGTCCCTGGTCGGAATCAAATTTCTTAAAAAAAGCCTTTCTCGAAGGCTGCCAAAGGGCAGGGCTCTTTGATATCCGCTCTGAGAAGGGGGAACTCCATGACCAGTAAAAAACGGATAAGAAACGCCACAGCAGAATTTCTCATTTTAAAAAAACAAGACAGTAAACCCCAACGTTTCATTGATTTTAAAAAACTTTATGCAACGTTGGGGGAAAGGTTCTCTTATTGTGTTTTCCGATAATGAGATATGTTTTGAAAGGATAATGACGGCCCTTGAAGGAGTCTTTAGCGGGGCTGTTCGTCGTAAAATTTCCATGGAGGATATTCTTTCGGCCATACCGGGCACCATGGATATCTCTAAAGAAGAACTGTTACGTCGCGCTCTGAAAGAACTTGATGCCAAAGGGGAGATCAGGTTGCCGTCCAGAAAAGGAGAGGGCTGGCAAAAATTCGGGATTCTGCCCCGGTATGTGACCCTGGTCCGGACCGATGAAGATCGCGTTACACGCAAACGAAAGAAAACCCTTGCCCGGATCAGAGAGCAAAGTCCCTGGGAGCCCTCCCGAATGGCGGCATTTGCCCACACCCTGACCACGGAAAAACAGCTGACGCTTGCCCGGGCCGTGAACCATTATCTTTTAAACCGCGAAAAAAAGCCACCCCTTCTGCCCCACCGAGAAAGGGCGCTACAGATCTTTGGCAATGAAAAAGCGTTGGACAGCTATGTTCATACGGGACTCTTTTCAGGCCGGATCACCCTGGCAGATATAGACTGCTTTTATTGCCCCGAGCCCTTGCCCTATGAGGTGTTTTCAACGGCGCGAGAAAAATCGGTTCATCTGCCCCTGCTGGTGGTGGAAAACAGCGCCACCTACTGGAGCTGCACGGCGGCCAACCGGGCCGACCATCTCATGGGCGGCGGCTTCTTTACCGCCGTGGTGTTCGGCAAAGGGTTCAAGGCCACAATCTCCACCCCCATCCAGTCCCTGGACAGCCTGGCCAACATTGAAACCCAGACCGGGGCCAGCCGAATACACTATTTTGGCGATCTGGACCCCGCAGGCCTTGCCATTCCCCAACGAATCAATGAAAACCGGATTAAAAACGGGCTATCCCCCGTCTGTCCGTCCAGCGCCCTTTACCGGACACTCATCACAAAAAATATCACAACAGCATATGACAAATCCCAAAAAAAATTCCACGATCCCCAATGGGCAACTGAGTGGCTGGGCAGGGACATTGCCGATAATTATTTAAGCGTATGCGAGTCCCGGCGCTGGCCCCAGGAGGGATTGACGGCGGATGACATCGCAGCCGCCCTGAAAAAAGGGGATTAACCTTCGTGTCAATCAGATGGTTCGAATGCCTTGATTTCAACTCTGTTCCGGCCCTGGTTTTTGGCGTCATACAGGGCGGTGTCAGCCCGTTGTAAAAGCGCGTCCATATCATCTTTACCGGAAAAAGAGAGACTGGAGACCCCTAAACTAATGGTGAGGTGAATATGAATTTCACCAAACTTCGGATTGGCCGCTTCAATGGCGGCCCGAATTTGTCCGGCAATCTTTTCGGCATCATAAATATCGGTGTTGGGCAATAAAGAGACAAACTCCTCACCGCCATACCTGGCCACCAGGTCTCCCGCGCGTTTAAGGTATGTCTGCCATGTGGAAGCCACTGCTTTAAGACATTGATCCCCCACCTGATGCCCATGGGTATCATTGATCCGCTTAAAATGGTCAATATCGCCCATGATGACGGATAACGGCTGCCCATGCCGTATGGCCCGCTTGAACTCTTCTTCAAATGCAGCGTCAAAATATCGTCTGTTGAACAAACCGGTCAGTCCGTCGGTCCGGCTCATCTGACCCAGTTTTTTATTTGCCGACTCAAGCTGGCGCAACGTATTCTGAAGTTCACGGGTCCGCCGGTTCACCGTCTCCTCCAGCTCATTTTTAGCCGCCCGTTCCACGGCAAGGGTTCTGGTCTGGGCCTGCATTTCCCGCTCCTTGGCCTGGATCATCTCATTATAAAGCTGGATGGAAAGTTCCTGGGCAGCCTCTTTTTCACCGCGTTCTCTTTTGATCCGATCTGCAAGGGCAAGGGAAAGTAGAAACAATTCCAGTATGAATCCAATGTTCTGGCTGTGCTGGATAATGGGGTGATATGTAATAACCCCGGCAAGACCCAGCATCAGTACAAAGGTCGCCAGAATAAGCAATGTCCAGGCAATGGTCATGTACTTGGCGGCCATGCTGCCTTTGCGCCATAGGGTTATGGTGGTTACAAGCCCCACCACACAGCTGAGTATTGCGCCGATATTCTCACAAAATATCATCCATCGACCATGATATACGGCATATAAACCCGTCATCAAAATCCAGAATACCGCAAAAAAATTACTCAGACCAAACAGCCAGCCACCGACTTTGGACAGCCGTAGAAACCTTCGGATGAACAGGGTGGCCATCAAAAAAGAGAATGACGAAAAAAGGCCGTAGGAATGGCCCTTGAGCCAGGCATTGCCCTGCCACAGATATGCAGCACCCACACCGGTCATAGCCAGACAATAGAGCATGACGGAAAGCACATACACCGCATAGTAGGTATAGCTGTCATCCTGGGTAAAAAAACTTAAAGAGGCGTTGTACAGACACATGGCGATGAGAAAGCCGAAAAACATGCCTAAAAACAGATTCCGGAAAAGCCCCATCTTCTCATAGGCCTGCCGCTGCCAGATTTTCAGGGGCAGGAGCAGCACTCCGGTACTGTGCACACGCAGGTACAAAGTTAACTGCTGATTTGCAAGGCATGGGAATTCAAAGGCAAATGGGAGTCGATTTTTTTGGGGGGGCACAGATTTTATTGCGTCAAGAGTATTGTGTCCGACATCCCCATCCTGGACATATAATTCCATCAGATGCCAGAACGGCCAGTCAACGTTGAGCACCAGGGTTTGCCGGGACAATGATATGTTCTGAACGCGGAATCGAACCCAGACAATATCGTGTGCCGCCCCGGTATGAAGCCTGGGCGGATATGCTTTTTTCCATGGCGTATCCGGTTGAATTACATCGTTCAAGGTCAACGTATTGCCCGGATCCATCAAATGCTGGATACGGCTGCCGACATCAATGCTTTTTTGGGAGGCGTCCATCTTCAAAATATCAGGAAGGGGTGCCGGGACTGCGGCTGTGGCCATTAAGGTCCAAAACACAATCACGGATATCAGCAGAACAGTTCTATAAAAAGAGGCCGACAATGACGACGCGTAAGGCGCGTTATCAATTCCAACCGGTGCGGACACTGCTGGTTGAATAAAAAACAGCAGCCCAGGTTTTTTGTTTTGTAACTGCATGCAATATCCCTTTGGAACGGGAACGGAAAATAAATTTTTTTTATACTTAATTTTTACAGTTCAGGGCAGACCTTGTCAACGGCCTCAAATCTTTTGACAACGTGTTACCGTCAGGCCGTCAATTTTGTATTTCAAGCCCCTTGCCCGCAGGTATTAAAAAGTGGATAATGCGCTGATTTTGACACAAATTTACGAACCGGAGAAATATGAAAGAAAAAAGAGCGCAGTTAAAAAAGATATACGACGCCTTTGATGCGGATACCCGTGACATGGTAAAAGGCAGTGCCTGCTCCCGGGGATGCAGTTTTTGCTGCAGGCAGGCCGGCAGCATCGACATTACCACCCTGGAGGGAATGGCGATCCGAAAGGCCATGGAAAAAATGCCCAAAAGCCGGCAGAAAACCCTGACCAAGGCATTTAGAAATGAAATAAAGCAGCGGGAGGAAGGCAACGCGGCTCCCTGCCCGTTCCTTATGAAAAATAACGCCTGCATGATCTATGAAAACCGGCCCTTTTCCTGTCGCAGAATTTACTCAGCCCATGTCTGCACGCAGGATGCCCCGCCGACAGTAAGCCGCCAGGTTATGGATCGGGCGGATCAAACCATCGCAGCCCTTCAAAAACTGGACGACACCGGCTATTCCGGCCACCTTTCCTATATTTTATACATGCTGTCGGTGCCGGCTTTTTTAAACACCTACATGGCCGGAGATTTCAAGCCCGAAGAAATTATGGAATTCGGAAAAGCCCACAGAATCGTCATTAACCGGATGATGGTATAGGAGCACTTGTTCCTGTAACACCTACACCGCCTGTCCGGCTGCCCAGGCCGACGACCACGCCCACTGGAAATTGTAGCCGCCCAGCCACCCGGTGACATCCAGCACTTCACCGATGGCATAAAGTCCCGGGACATCCCGGGATTCCATCGTCTTTGAAGAGAATCTGCGGCAGTCAATACCGCCGACGGTCACCTCGGCGGTTCTGTACCCTTCGGTGCCGCCGGGCTGGATCGTCCAGGTGTGGATCGCATCAATCACAGTTTTAAACCCCTGGCGGGAAATACGGTTAAGGGGACAATTCAACAACGTTTCATCCAGGCGGGCCTGTACCAGGCGCGTTGGCAAATACTCGGCCAGAACGGTTTTTACATGGCACTTGGGCCGGGTTTTACGAACTGTTTCCAGCAATTCTTCAAGATTTCCATCCGGAAAAAGATCGATGGTCACCGGGGCTCCGGACTGCCAGTAAGATGAGGCCTGAAGAATCACAGGACCGCTCAGCCCCCGGTGGGTAAACAAAAGTTGCTCTTCAAATGAGACCGATCCCGTGCGAACCCGGGCCTTGACTGAAATCCCGGCCAGGGGTGCCAGAACCGTTTTATCCTCGGGCTGAACGGTAAAGGGAACAAGACCGGGCCGCGGTTGCACCACAGGAATGCCGAACTGATCGGCCACCTTGTATCCGAATGGCGTGGCCCCGGCCGCTGGGATTGATACCCCGCCGGTGGCGATCACCAGGGACGAGGCGCTGATGCTCTCCCCGGATGTGTGAATCAGAAACTCCCGGGCAGACGTCTGCCTTTCAATGCCGGTAACCCCTGTTTTGGGTGTCAGATTGACACCGGCGTTGCGGCATTCTGCCAGCAGCATATCAAGGATCTGCCCGGCACTGTCCGTACAAAACAACTGGCCGTGTTCCCGTTCACTGAAATGAATCCCGTATTGCCGGACAAGGTCTATAAAATCCTCTGGCCGGTACCGGCTGAGTGCGGATTTTACAAAATGCGGATTGGATGAAATATAATTGTTGGCACTGACCCGACGGTTGGTAAAGTTGCACCGGCCCCCGCCAGACATAAGGATCTTGCGCCCGGGCTTGGGGCCGTGGTCCAGCACTTTTACACGCCGCCCCCGTTTTCCGGCCTGGGCTGCGCACATCAGCCCCGAGGCCCCAGCCCCTATAATCACCACATCGTACTTGGTCTTCATACTATTTTTTGCCTGGCAGAGCATCCGTCTGTCTATGCGTTTATTTTTTCCTTGGTCCGGGCAACCTCCTGGCTTTCAAGGTATTCATCATAGGACATGAGACGATCGATAATCCCGTCGGGGGTTATCTCGATGATACGGTTGGCAATGGTGTTGATAAATTCATGGTCGTGGGAGGTGAAAAGAACCACTTCGGGAAACTCCACCAGGCTGTCGTTGAGCGCGGTAATGGACTCCAGGTCCAGATGGTTGGTTGGGTCATCCAGCATCAGAACATTGGATTCAGCCAGCATCATCCTGGAAAGCATGCATCTGACCTTTTCACCACCAGAGAGCATATGGGTCTTTTTCAGGGCATCTTCACCGGAGAAAAGCATACGCCCTAAAAAAGTTCTGGCGAAACTCTCACCCTCGGTGGGCGGGGCAAACTGCAACAGCCACTGGATCAGATTAAGATCCTGGTCAAAAAAGGCACTGTGCTCTTTGGAAAAATAGGACTGGCTGGTGGTAACACCCCACCTGAATTCCCCTTTATCCGCTTCCATTTTTCCAGACAAAATATCGAAAAGCGCGGTGATGGCAAGGGTATTTTCGCCCACAAAGGCGATCTTATCCTCTCCATTGACCCTGAACGTAACATTATCCAGAATCTTTTCCCCCTCGATGGTCTTGGAAAGCCCCTCAACTTCCAGGATAATATTTCCACAAGCCCGTTCAGGTTTAAACCGGATAAACGGATATTTTCTGCTC
>OY759748.1:757500-762500 GCA_963662595.1 uncultured Desulfobacter sp.
TAGCACGTGTGTAGCCCTGGATATAAGGGCCATGAGGACTTGACGTCATCCCCGCCTTCCTCCCGGTTGACCCGGGCAGTCTCGTTAGAGTTCCCATCTTTAAATGCTGGCAACTAACGATAAGGGTTGCGCTCGTTGCTGGACTTAACCAAACATCTCACGACACGAGCTGACGACAGCCATGCAGCACCTGTCTCTGTGCTCCCGAAGGCACTTTTCCCATTACGGAAAATTCACAGGATGTCAAACCCAGGTAAGGTTCTTCGCGTTGCGTCGAATTAAACCACATGCTCCACCGCTTGTGCGGGCCCCCGTCAATTCCTTTGAGTTTTAGTCTTGCGACCGTACTTCCCAGGCGGTACACTTAATGCGTTAGCTTGGGCACAGCAGATTTTAATATCCGCTACACCGAGTGTACAACGTTTACTGCGTGGACTACCGGGGTATCTAATCCCGTTCGCTACCCACGCCTTCGCGCCTCAGCGTCAATATCGGCCCAGAGAGATGCCTTCGCCATCGGTGTTCCTCCTGATATCTACGAATTTCACCTCTACACCAGGAATTCCTCTCTCCTCTACCGTATTCAAGTCTTGCTGTTTCAAGTGCACTTCCGGGGTTGAGCCCCGAGCTTTCACACCTGACGGACAAGACCGCCTGCGCGCCCTTTACGCCCAATAATTCCGAATAACGCTTGCGCCCCCCGTGTTACCGCGGCTGCTGGCACGGAGTTAGCCGGCGCTTCCTCCACTGGTACCGTCAATACAAACATCTATTAAACATTTGTAACTTCTTCCCAGTTGACAGAGCTTTACGACCCAAAGGCCTTCTTCACTCACGCGGCGTTGCTGCGTCAGGGTTTCCCCCATTGCGCAAAATTCCTCACTGCTGCCTCCCGTAGGAGTCTGGACCGTGTTCCAGTTCCAGTGTGACTGATCATCCTCTCAGACCAGTTAACCATCGTCGCCTTGGTAGGCCTTTACCCCACCAACAAGCTAATGGTACGCAAACTCATCCCCAAACAATTGCTTTCAAGAAGAGGCAATCTTTCATCAATCCACTTGTGTGAACCGACTTTATCCGGTATTAGCTACCCTTTCGAATAGTTATTCCAGGCTTGGGGGCAGATTATCTACGTGTTACTCACCCGTGCGCCACTCTACTCGGGATTGCAAGCAATCCCTTTCTCGTTCGACTTGCATGTGTTAAGCACGCCGCCAGCGTTCATTCTGAGCCAGGATCAAACTCTCCAGTTATAATCCTTTACTAAAACTTTTTAAGGTCTACGTCTAAAGCCGTTAAGCTTCAAGCGTATTGTCATTGACCCGCTCTTTTCTTTTTCACTGACCAATTTTCAAAGATCTAACTTACTACTCAAAAAAAAACTTCCCGAAGAAAACCGCTTTGCTTTGTCCCCTCGAGAAGACCGGCGTAATATGCCGGAAAATTAAAATGCCGTCAAGAACTTTTTTTATTTTTTAAAAAATTATTTTTTAAAGGGAGGAAAAACGCCGCGATCATATTTTGCCCTGCACCTTGAAAACACTGCTCTGACGGCTGATCAGATAAAAGGTTCAAGCGGATTTCGCTGGCCTAAGAAGAATTTAAACTCCTCTGAGATTCTTCCATCTTTGGCAACATTATTCCAAAAAGTATGCGCCAATTTTTTTAACGTTTCAAATTCATCCTGACTGACATTTGCATCCGGGATATCCGATACATCAAAAAAGAAGGACTGAACTTCTCCCCCGCTTATAGGGGCAAACCCCATTGAGCACATATCATAAGATGGCAATAATCTGAATAAATTCTGTTCCATGGTTAAACTAAGATTGCCTGGATGCATGTCGGTATTGTTGATGAGCCTGCCAAAACACCACAAACGCTCTGCTGTTCGTACATCCTTTTCAGAAAGCAGATTCTGAGTGAACAGTTCATTGAGAATTTTCGGCCAACTATGACCAAGGCCTACAAATTCACCATCAATGGATTGCAATGAAACCATTGAGGTGCGACCAAACTCTCCGAACCGGTCAAACCTCTGTGTTTCCAGAAACAAACGCCCCTCCATTTCAAAAAGATTGGTTTCCGCAGACAGACAGATACTATCGCTTATGATTCGGGATGCATGATATTCTGTTACTAAAATATCTCTCCATCTTTTAGCGACGTCATTGTCACCTTTAGGTGAAAATTTAACAATTACATGTGACAGATCACCCCGAGGATCTTTTTTCAAAGCCGTAAATTTAGGCTGCTCTCCTCCAGCGGATGACCCAGGGAGTTCCCCTTTCATTACGCTCTCTGCGAGTCTCGGATAATCATCAATAGTAACTGGGGTTGCTCTCCGGCGGATACGTATAAATGCTTGTTCGCCAAATATAAAATTCCCGGGCAGATCATCTCCATTGGAGATTAAATATTTTCCAATATGCATGTTTGTCCACCGCCTTGGATCAGAAGGAAAATCTTCACTCCATTTAGCGATTTCTTGGGCAATCTGCCGACCCAAGAAGCCTTGTGGTCTCAAATCGTAAAGAAAATATGGAAGATCGTCATACAGACCGTCCCCACCTTCTCCCAACAACAGTTGGGAAATCAAATGCATGGGCTCCAAAAAAAAGCCCCCGTGACTCAATGGGCGGACATAGGCAACAACCTTCGCCTTCCCAGCTTGATCAATAACACCTAAGGGAATTCTATCATCAGCGCCAAATGCATTGCAGGTTGCAGCATATCTAATCAAGCGCCCTTCTTGTATTTGAACAACACTATCGCCCATCTCTTTTAGTTTGCGTGCAACCGAACTCTGGCTTAAACCGGTTGCTGCCTGGATTTCTTTCGATGTGGAGGGGCCTCGTTCTATATATTTCTTTATTGTAAGGGGCACAGCAACATCCTGCATAGTTATTTGGGTTATTATTTGAATAATAAAAACAATTAAAATATAGTTTATAAAATATATAACGTATTTTCCGCACCTTCAACCGACAAAGCACATATAATTTAAAATTAATTAAAATCAGCATGTTAACATGGTTTCTAAACATCTCATAAAAACACAAAAATATATAAAGTTTGTCTAGACAAACACCAGTATTTAGTTTATGGTGCTCCCCAAAAAATTAACAACCGAGAGGGAGCAAAATATGAACACCCCAGGTACCGAAGAATGGAATTTCACAGATGTAAAATTTCTTCCGATTTTCAAAGAGTACGCCAAACGTATCAATCTGGTTGAAACGATCAATACCATGACAGATAGCAAAATGGAATTATCGCCAGGCGATGCGGTTCTTGGGATGATTATGGATACAGTCTCCGGAAGGACTCCTTTGTACAGGCTTGAAGAAGCTTTCGACGAAATGGATACCGAGTTGCTTTTTGGCAAACCCATCAGCTCAGATAAATTTAATGACACAAATCTCGGGCGGGTATTGGACAAACTTTTTGAGACCGGAACTCAAAAGATATTTTCCCAGATTTCCCAAAACGCCATTGGTTGTTTTAAACTGGATACGCGCCATCACCACTTTGATACGACCTCTGTCTCCGTCTTTGGTGCTTACGAAGATCACCCTGATACACAACTGAATATCACCTACGGTTACAGCAAGGATAAACGTCCGGATTTGAAGCAATTCATGGTGTCCATGTTGTGTGTAGACCGAAATATTCCGATCATAGGAAAAACCCAGGACGGAAATGCTTCAGACAAGACCCTGAACAATGAGCTTTTATCTCATATCTCATCACACATGGCCGAACATGGCTTCAAGCCAGGAGCCTCCATCTACGTAGCAGATTCAGCCTTTGTGACCACAGACAACCTTATAGCAGCGCAGGAAAACGGCATCCGTTTTCTGAGCCGATTGCCGGCTAATTTCAATGAATGTAAGCATGCCATTACCCAGGCGGTTGCAGCCGATAACTGGGTCGATATTGGGACTTTGGCAGAAATCCAAAGCGAAAAGAAACCGCCTGCATCCTATCGTTATTATGAAACAACCGTCACCATAGGCGAGGAGGCCTACCGAGCCATTGTATATCATTCCAGCGCCCATGATAAAAGGCGTCAGAAACGCATAGACCGAATCTTAAAAACCAGCAAAGACCAGCTGGAAAAGAAAATCAAAGAGGTGACCCAGCACCCCTTCAAATGCCGCCCGGATGCTGAGGTGGCAACCGGCATTTTGACAAAGGAGGCAGAAAAAAGCCTCTACAACTTGCGAGCAGAGATCATTGACGAGCCCAAATACGGCAAAGGTCGTCCCCCAAAAGGGGAAGTCAGGATGCCGAAATCCGTTGAATATGGACTTAAGGCAACTGTCGAAGAAGATCCTGAGAAAACAGAAAAAATCAGACTCGAAGCCGGCTGCTTTGTACTCATAACCAATGTCCCGGCCCAGGCTAAAGAACAAGAATGGCCGGGGATCGAACTCCTCAAACTGTACAAAGAACAGGATGGGATCGAAAAAAATTTCGGGTTTCTGAAAGATCCAGCCATTGTGAATGCCATCTTTCTGAAGAAACCGAAACGGGTGGAAGCGCTTGGACTAATCCTCCTCCTTTCTTTACTCCTCTGGCGGTTGATAGAACGAAATTTAAAACTGCATGTAAAAAAGACGGGTCAACTGTTGCCTGGCTGGAAAAAGAAGCCGACAAATAGTCCGACGGCCTTTATGATGACTACGAAGTTCCTCAGCATATTAGTTATAACCGTTGGGAGACAACGAAAATTAGCAAAGCCGCTAAATAATGCTCAAGTTCAGTACCTTAGAGCCTTGGATGTCACACCGGAATGCTTTTTTGTGCCGTAAGAGTTGTGCAGTCATTGAATAAATTGTCAAAGAACCATAAAATTTAGTGCGGAATGTACGATATAATATCAATATTTTAACTATTAATTTAAAAACATTTTGACGTTATTTGTGAGTAATGAAAAGATAAGAATATGATAGAGCAGGGTACTTCAGGTAACGGTAAATTCCTGAAAACGAAAA
>OY759748.1:767500-775000 GCA_963662595.1 uncultured Desulfobacter sp.
CGCCCTTTACGCCCAATAATTCCGAATAACGCTTGCGCCCCCCGTGTTACCGCGGCTGCTGGCACGGAGTTAGCCGGCGCTTCCTCCACTGGTACCGTCAATACAAACATCTATTAAACATTTGTAACTTCTTCCCAGTTGACAGAGCTTTACGACCCAAAGGCCTTCTTCACTCACGCGGCGTTGCTGCGTCAGGGTTTCCCCCATTGCGCAAAATTCCTCACTGCTGCCTCCCGTAGGAGTCTGGACCGTGTTCCAGTTCCAGTGTGACTGATCATCCTCTCAGACCAGTTAACCATCGTCGCCTTGGTAGGCCTTTACCCCACCAACAAGCTAATGGTACGCAAACTCATCCCCAAACAATTGCTTTCAAGAAGAGGCAATCTTTCATCAATCCACTTGTGTGAACCGACTTTATCCGGTATTAGCTACCCTTTCGAATAGTTATTCCAGGCTTGGGGGCAGATTATCTACGTGTTACTCACCCGTGCGCCACTCTACTCGGGATTGCAAGCAATCCCTTTCTCGTTCGACTTGCATGTGTTAAGCACGCCGCCAGCGTTCATTCTGAGCCAGGATCAAACTCTCCAGTTATAATCCTTTACTAAAACTTTTTAAGGTCTACGTCTAAAGCCGTTAAGCTTCAAGCGTATTGTCATTGACCCGCTCTTTTCTTTTTCACTGACCAATTTTCAAAGATCTAACTTACTACTCAAAAAAAAACTTCCCGAAGAAAACCGCTTTGCTTTGTCCCCTCGAGAAGACCGGCGTAATATGCCGGAAAATTAAAATGCCGTCAAGAACTTTTTGGTTTTTTAAAAAATTATTTTTAAAGGGGAGGGGTAGCGTCGTCGTCGTATTTTGCTCTGTGACCTGAAAACGCTGACAAAACGATATCACAACACTGGTTCGGCTTGGTTGATCTACCGTATTCTAATATGCTGTTATATTGAGACTTTCTCGATGTAAAGAACTCATTATTTCTGGATATTGGCGGCCGGTGCGAAATGCCTATTGGCGTTGGAAAACATTTCAGTGATGGAGAGCGCCTCTATCTTGATTCGGCTTTTGAGCTCAGCCAAATTACAAAACGTTTCGAGATAGAATATGATTTTTTCCATTCCGATATGATCTCAATTGTAGTTGGAAGATTCACAGCCGTTTCTTTGACGGCTGCTACCCAATTAGGGATAGGATTAATAATTGCAAAATCACCATCCGCAACCTCACTATAGCCAAGGCGACGGGTAGCATAAGACTCTCGGGTTTTATCTAAGTTTTTCCCACAAATCATCTGGTTTATAATTTCATCCGAATTTTGCACCTGGTTATTGAATGTCATTGCCATAATTATTGGTTGAAAAGGCTCTCCGCCAAGTTTCTCTACCGCTAACATGACAAGCTCCTTAATCCCATGCCCAGAACGTTGGCGACGAGAACGCGTCTCTTGTTTTGTAAATAAGCCCGATTCAATTCCGACTTGCTTAATTGAAATTTCCAATGATTGAAACAGCATACCTACAAGAATTGGTATACAAGCAGGGTTTGAATTTAAAAAATCGGGTTCGATACCCATTAGGCGTTCAGCCGTTTGGGCGTATGCAATAGCCGCATCATGACCGGAGAATATACGTTTCTTAGAGTCCATAGCTTTTTTGAAAATTCTTTTAATATTTTTTGTTTGATTAGTTTCTCACATCAAATGAAGCTGCCGAACGGTTATAGTGAACCAATTCCCCCAGCAATTTTATGGACAAGTGACAGGTTCGTCGGTCTACTTCAACTTCATGTTTATGCGTCTTAGTTTGTTTTCAGACCAAAGACCCCCTTGAGTTTTTGGATCATCTCCTCAGGTCGATGACGTCTTTGAGCCATGTCAGTAAGCTCTTGAATTGGCGCTTGATTGAGCATTTTAAGAAGTACCTCTCTACGTCTTTCACGAGGAAAGGCCCTTACCTCTTTAAATGTGTAATAGGTAGATCTATGCCACGATGCGGAAGTATAATATGTCAATCGTTTAGAATCTTCGACCCCAAAGGGCGTCATAAGGTTCACGTTCACATATAGCCACGTTGGAACCCAATCAATATACGAAATCAACTTTGCGACAATAAACATCATTGGGAAGAACAAAACAACCCCTAAGGCACCTTGAAGCCAGTCAGCCATCCACGGAAGGTTTGGCACTGATAAAAGGGTTGAGGCAGATATAAGAAGCACCGCCACACGTTTCATGAACTGATAGATCGCGTCCCAAAAATGAGTTACTTGATATGCCATGAGTTACCTCCAGTGCACGCATAACGGTTTGATTTGCCAGAACGGACCAATTATGAAAACGGATCTGTCTATTCCTTTTATAATTAATTTGTCCGTTTTCATTTTGTATAAAAATGGTCTTTCAACTTTGAATATAACATACTGTTATCAAAAACAAAACATGATAAAATACAGATCAATTTCTGTATCATTAACCAGAATAAATGTCCATCGAAAAACCCTGGCTTTTTTGATGATTTTCTGTTATTTGGAAATCATTTTTATTTAAAATTCGATATGTTAACTTATTCTGCGCACTCAATACAAAGACAAAAAGCCCTAATCAGGAATATCCTGGTCAGGGCTTTTCACTTTAGGCGTACAGTCAGTTCAGCCACTCAGAAACGATAGCCGAGCAGATTGTTAAAGCCAAATTATTTGAAAACTAAAAGCTTTCAAAAAGCTGCTACCTGTGTCTACCTGCAGCGCATACGTATTTTTATCAAATATGAAGGGCCTCAAGTACCGCTTTGGGATTTTTTGAGGCAACATGTAACAGGGCTTTTGCAGGACCATCCGGTTTTCTTCTTCCTTGTTCCCAATTTTGAAGTGTCCTTACACTCACCCCTATCATCATGGCAAACTCTGACTGTGAAACACTCAAAGAGTTTCGAATCATTTTAATGTCCGGCACTTCAATCTCAAAAATTCGACTTGGCTTCTTTTTTCCGCTTTTTATATCGCCTGCTTCTTTTATGCTTGAAAGCAACATATCAAAATCTTCGTTCTTCATAATAAATTCTCCTTTATTGCTTTTTTTAAGATTTTGACTTGTTCCGGGGTTAAATCTTCTTGTTCGTTTTTCTTGTATATGAATAACATGTAAATTGTTTCGGGCTGATCGAAATAATAAATGACCCGTAAGGCACCTCTTTTGCCTGCACCAGGTAAATTCCACCGGATTTTGCGAATCCCTCCGCTTCCTTTGATCATAGCCCCTACCCCTGGGTTTAACATTAGGGTGGATTGTAATATTCGATAACTCGAATCAGGTAGAAGCTTTAGAACTTGCTTGGTAAATATTGATGTTTCAATGAATTCCATAAGCTAATAATACGCCATTGGCGTATGATAGTCAAGGTAGGGATTGTTTTAACCCAAATCCACCGTCAATTTTTTAGGAGGCATTCCGTGGCTGGATTTTTTACTTTTTTAAGAAAATTTTTCAGCCGCGTGCGTGGCTTTTACCTTCACCGGCGACCGCGCTACAATTCAGGCAGAATTTTAGATGCACTTCACCCTTGCATTTCCATTCCTTTCAACATTCCAACAAATTGTCCAGTTACCTCCTGAGATTCGTTATCCTGACGACAGCCCTTCCAGTAAGGCGATCCGTTCTCGGGCGCCGACCAATGCGTTAAAGCAAGGATGACCTTTGGATAGCCTAAGGACTAACTCTCTGGATCTTTTTACTATTCGACCGGGGATATTTATAATTGAAAACCGAATAGCTTTCATCCTTTTGCCCATCATTTTGGGCTCGAAAGCCAGACGCTTCAACATCTGGTTCAGATTAAGCGCCAGGATCATCATCCACCACCAGGCTGCGTTCTCTCCAAAGTTACCCGAAGGCAGTGTCCCTCCGGCCAGATCCGTTTTCATTATGGAGTGTACCTCTTCGCTTTTGCCGCATCTTTTGTGTAACCAGTGGATAAGATCCTCACCATACATGTCCTGTTCTGGAATATTGGAAACAACACCAAATACTTTATACCGAATGTCATCCATTTCCATGGCCGGAAACGGCAACTGCATTTGTTTGTCTTCCATGCCGGGCAGCACCGGTTCAAGCACCTGGCGTTTGGCAAGATACCGGTACTCAAGCCCCTCTTTGCTCTTTCCTATTTCTGACGGGACAAAGCAAACTTCTGCCCATTCACTTCCGGTCTTCATCTTTTTACCGTTTTTTTCTTTATAGATTGGCTTCCATTCTGAGGAAGGGACCTGAGCTACGGCAATTTTGAATGATTGAGAGACATCGCACCCAACAGCAAACTCAATTTTTCCAAATCGCTTGTTGTCTACTGAATCACAATACTTTAAAAGGTCATGTTGGTAACCGGCAGTATCTGATCTGAGCCGAACTTTTTCGACCCCCTGGGGCAAACAAGCCAGGGCTTCTTTGAAAACTCTTAATTGCTCGTACCCTGCCGGAACATTCCCATTGAGGGCGGTCACAAAAAATGATGGAAATAATAAAGAAAATGGTCCAGAAAAGTGAGGGAAAGATAAAGGAGCCCCCTCACGTTCTTTGGCCAGTTCGTCGATGGAGGCTCCTGCCACATTAACCCTTAAATGGCAGGACGCATGGTACCATTAAACATACTTACCCAACAATCATTATTCATTCTTCTTCATCAAATAGATTTTGATTTGGCAAAGCAGGTAAAAAATAAGCGTTGCCCTATTGTGGAGGCCCGCTGCACTTTGCCAATTATCTGCGTAAACCTCGGGGCGGCCCTGTTGATATAGCAGAACAATTCCAAATTCGTTACAGCCTTTGCTGCGGCCGTGAAGCTTGTCGTCGCCGAGTCGTTCCTCCGTCGGTCAGATTCTGGGGGCGCCGGGTTTATTGGGCGCCTGTAGTATTGTTGCTCACCGCCCTTCGTCAGGGTAATAATCCTGACGCTACCCTGGAGCGACTCAAGGGTGTTTGCGGCGTATGGCGTTCTACCGTCAATCGCTGGAGAGACTATTTTCTTGAAATTTTCCCTGACAGCCGATCCTGGCGTCAACTTGAGGGGCATATTATGGTCAAGGCAACCAACCGCCTGATTCATGATTTGTTAACCTTGTATTATCGCAGAATACAGTCACCGGAGTCAGCCTTGATCAAGTGTCTTCAAGTATTGGCCCAGGGGCCTTGACAGCCTTGCAAACTGAGGGCTTGCACCGTATGGAAGTGGTCACGCAAAAGTTGGGCCGCTGTCAGGGACGATTTCTTCAGTTAAAAGGAGTTCATTCACGGTTTTGCCCCCGTTCGCCCCTATGGTGGGGGCCGGAGGAAGCAGGCCGGGAAGGACAGACTCAATGAATGATACTCAAATGCCTGTTTGGCGACGCTGGGGGCAATTTAGATTCTCAGTGATTGGTGAGCTGTTGTCCAGCCCACCTCCCCAGGGACAGTTACAGCCTGCGCTTCAGAGGCTTTCACAAAAAATTTATCAGCACCCTATTGATTCGAATCAAAAATTTACTTTGGGTGCATCGACAATTGAACGATGGTTCTATAAAGCCAGAAACGCAGATGATCCTGTGGCTGTGCTGGGTCGCAGGCCCCGGTCCGATGCAGGAATCCGCTGGTCCATGCCGGATGGGCTGTTCAAAGAACTGAGAGCTCAATATGCAAAGTATCCCCGCTGGAGTGTACAATTGCACTATGACAACCTGAAAGTTGTAGCGGCACAGAAACCTGAACTTGGGGATATGCCCAGTTACAAGACGATATTACGCTGTATGCGGGATAACGGCTGGCGGCGCTCCCACGAACCGGCCCAACCGACCCGTGGACAGATACGGGCCGCTGCCCACTTGAAAAATCGGGAGGTAAGAGGATATGAAGTTGATTATCTTCATGGACTCTGGCATCTGGATTTCCACCATGCAAAGCTTCGCATCCTGGACGCATCAGGGGCCTGGTATCAACCCATGGTCCTTGCCATTCTTGATGACCATTCCCGGATCTGCTGCCACCTGCAGTTTTACCTGGCTGAAACAGCAGAATGCCTTGTCCACGGTTTAATCCAGGCGTTTATGAAACGGGGGCTTCCCAGGGCATTGATGAGCGATAACGGTGCAGCCATGCTCGCAGAAGAGACCACGCAGGGTCTGGCACGTCTGGGTATAGAACACAAAACAACCCTGCCGTACTCACCCTATCAGAACGGGAAGCAGGAAGTGTTCTGGGCTCAGCTTGAAGGGCGGTTTCTGGAACTTTTACGCAAACAGGAAGATTTAAAGCTGTCTTTTCTCAACCAGGCAGCACAGGCCTGGGTCGAGCAGGACTACCATCGCCGATTTAACCGGGAAATGAATGCAACCCCTTTAGAACGCCTTATAAACGATAAAAGCGTTGCCCGAAATATACCTGCTGAGACCCGGGATCTTCATTTTGCCTTTACCCGCAGAATAACACGGAAAATAAGACACAGTGACAACACGGTGGCCGTAGACGGTATTCGTTATGAATTGCCGGCCCGGTTCGGACATATGCAATCGGCTGTTTTGAGGGCACCGGGCTGGGATAAAAGCCGGATGACCCTGGTCGATCCCCGCACCGAGAACCCGCTTGCACAGCTGCGGCCCCAGGACAAATCCTGCAATGCTTCCGGAGAACGCCGGGTTATTTCATCACAGGGCCCTGCGGCAACATCCGTTGAGCCAACTGAACAACCGGCTCTGCTGAAAAAATGGATGGCCGATTATGCAGCCACAGGTCTTCCACCGGCCTACCTGCCTAAAGAGGAGAATACCATTGAATAAAATTGATATCAAAAGCCTGTACGGCCTTAAATATAACCCGTTTTTACCGGGCATACCCAAACACGCCTTGTATTCTTTGCCCGGCTCTGAGACGTTTGAACTCCGGATACATTCCATGGCCAGGCAGGGGGGCTTTGCTCTGATTACAGGAGAACCCGGCGTGGGTAAAAGCAAAACCCTGCATAAAATAGCAGGGAGTCTGGAAAAAATCCCTGATCTCATCGTCGGTGTCATGCAGCGCCCCCAAAGCAAACTGGGGGATTTTTACCGGGAGTTGGGAGAATTATTTAATGCACCTCTTTCTGTGTCCAATCGGTACGGAGGCTTCAAAGCTCTTCGCGAACGATGGTTACACCATTGCCAGACGACCTTATTTAAGCCGGTGCTGCTGATTGATGAGGCTCAGCATGTCTCTGATGAATGCCTGACGGAACTGCGGATACTCCAAAGCCATCAATTCGACTCAAAAAGTTTATTATTTACGGTTTTATGCGGTGATAACCGGCTTCCGGAAAGGTTCCGGTCGGCTGAACTTTTGCCACTTGGAAGCCGCATCGGTCCACGGCTGGTTATCGAGCCGCTTTCTCCTGAACAGTTACAGGACTATCTGCATTTTGCCCTGAACCAGGCCGGAAACAGCGGCCTTATGACGCAAGAACTGATTAAGGCCCTGGCTGGTCATGCTGCCAATAATCTGAG
>OY759748.1:782500-1980000 GCA_963662595.1 uncultured Desulfobacter sp.
GTTTCTTCAGAAAGATGGCATTCACAATGGCTGGATCTTTCAGAAACCCGAAATTTTTTTCGATCCCATCCTGTTCTTTGTACAGTTTGAGGAGTTCGATCCCCGGCCATTCTTGTTCTTTAGCCTGGGCCGGGACATTGGTTATGAGTACAAAGCAGCCGGCTTCGAGTCTGATTTTTTCTGTTTTCTCAGGATCTTCTTCGACAGTTGCCTTAAGTCCATATTCAACGGATTTCGGCATCCTGACTTCCCCTTTTGGGGGACGACCTTTGCCGTATTTGGGCTCGTCAATGATCTCTGCTCGCAAGTTGTAGAGGCTTTTTTCTGCCTCCTTTGTCAAAATGCCGGTTGCCACCTCAGCATCCGGGCGGCATTTGAAGGGGTGCTGGGTCACCTCTTTGATTTTCTTTTCCAGCTGGTCTTTGCTGGTTTTTAAGATTCGGTCTATGCGTTTCTGACGCCTTTTATCATGGGCGCTGGAATGATATACAATGGCTCGGTAGGCCTCCTCGCCTATGGTGACGGTTGTTTCATAATAACGATAGGATGCAGGCGGTTTCTTTTCGCTTTGGATTTCTGCCAAAGTCCCAATATCGACCCAGTTATCGGCTGCAACCGCCTGGGTAATGGCATGCTTACATTCATTGAAATTAGCCGGCAATCGGCTCAGAAAACGGATGCCGTTTTCCTGCGCTGCTATAAGGTTGTCTGTGGTCACAAAGGCTGAATCTGCTACGTAGATGGAGGCTCCTGGCTTGAAGCCATGTTCGGCCATGTGTGATGAGATATGAGATAAAAGCTCATTGTTCAGGGTCTTGTCTGAAGCATTTCCGTCCTGGGTTTTTCCTATGATCGGAATATTTCGGTCTACACACAACATGGACACCATGAATTGCTTCAAATCCGGACGTTTATCCTTGCTGTAACCGTAGGTGATATTCAGTTGTGTATCAGGGTGATCTTCGTAAGCACCAAAGACGGAGACAGAGGTCGTATCAAAGTGGTGATGGCGCGTATCCAGTTTAAAACAACCAATGGCGTTTTGGGAAATCTGGGAAAATATCTTTTGAGTTCCGGTCTCAAAAAGTTTGTCCAATACCCGCCCGAGATTTGTGTCATTAAATTTATCTGAGCTGATGGGTTTGCCAAAAAGCAACTCGGTATCCATTTCGTCGAAAGCTTCTTCAAGCCTGTACAAAGGAGTCCTTCCGGAGACTGTATCCATAATCATCCCAAGAACCGCATCGCCTGGCGATAATTCCATTTTGCTATCTGTCATGGTATTGATCGTTTCAACCAGATTGATACGTTTGGCGTACTCTTTGAAAATCGGAAGAAATTTTACATCTGTGAAATTCCATTCTTCGGTACCTGGGGTGTTCATATTTTGCTCCCTCTCGGTTGTTAATTTTTTGGGGAGCACCATAAACTAAATACTGGTGTTTGTCTAGACAAACTTTATATATTTTTGTGTTTTTATGAGATGTTTAGAAACCATGTTAACATGCTGATTTTAATTAATTTTAAATTATATGTGCTTTGTCGGTTGGAGGTGCGGAAAATACGATCCAGCCATATTGCGCCCGAAAAATAATCGAAAAAAACTTTTTATGGACAATTTTTTTGTCTTTCGGGTTTATAAATAGACACGGTTCACAATATTTATTATATGCTTTCCGGACTTAATTTTAGGGATAGTTTCATGCATACGGCTTATATTGATGCGTCTTCTGCAATTCTTTTATATAAAACCGAACTGTTCGTTTTGTGCAGCCAACATTTTTCCATGATCATGGAGACCCATGTTTATAACGAGGTGAGGGTGCCGGATCATCCGGGGGAAAAATTTTTTGAATCCATGACCCAAGAACACCGTGTGCAGGTGTGCAGTTTTGATCCCGACCGTCTGATCGATATTTCCCTGCCCGAAAACCTGGGTCGTGGCGAACGGCAGACTCTGGGTTTATATTTCCTGAACAAAGATTCGGATCAATGTTCATTTATTATAATAGACGATGCAAAGGCGGCTAAATTCTGCTTCAGACACAAGGTGCCGTTTATCAATGCCTTACTGGTTCCAAAAGTTTTATGGTTTGCCGGCATATTGAATGAAAATGATTATATTGATAAGACCGCCCGGATTATTGAAGCAGGGCGGTATTCCAGAACAATAATTGAAAAGGCAAAGGCCTTCTCCCCATCGGACCTGGCCTTGTTTATACCCGATGAAACCGAATCTTAATTGTGAAAATAGCGCTTGTGTGGATGCCAAGACCTGGGAAAGAAAAGCCCGGGCATTTGCCGTCAGGTGCCGCGATCATCTTTGGGGCAAAAATAATGAAGACCCCTTAGCTTTCCTCTACCTTAAGGGACTGAATCTTAAATTTATAGGCAGGATGTCTCTTGGGTGGAATAAATTCGGGCAAAACCGCCCGTGTGAAGGGTGGGGACTATCCGGCAAAGGCTCTTTTTTCATTCCTCCAGGCATTGTCTTTCCCTATATTGTGGAAAAAAAGATTGTTGGTATGTTTATTATCCCAATGGAAGACCCGGGTTCTGACCCGGGGCCTGAATTGATACTCCCGGGAAGTTTTAAAGGGCCACTGATTTTAGGTCCTGACAATCATGACATTAAAGAGGCAACCAGCATCATGGAAGGTCTTAAATTATTCCAAGAGAATCCGGATGAGTTAAAAATTAATATTGACCTGACAAAAAATTTAATTTTATCAGACGAATAAATCTGATAGGTTAATTTTTTTGATTTCATGTTTCAACCATTTATCATTAGGAGCCTTTGACGTGGAACAAGACAATATTATTCGGTTTGCCTCCCGGATGGACTACCTGCCGCCTTACCTTTTCGGTATGATCAATAAGATGAAAATGGAAAAACGGCGCAATGGGGATGATGTCATTGACCTGGGTATGGGAAATCCAATGGACCCCACACCGGATGCAGTGATTGAAAAGCTGGTGAACGTTGCCAAAGATCCCAAATCCCATCGGTACCCCGAAAGTTCAGGTCTTCCCAATTTAAAAAGGGAAATTGCCAAATATTACGGCCGGCATTACAACATCAGCCTGGATGCGGACAAAGAGACCTACTTTACCATCGGGTCTAAAGAGGGGATTTCACATTTATGCCTGGCCATCATGGGCCCTGGTGACTGTGTTCTGGTTCCGGCGCCGGCGTTTCCCATCCACATTTATGCAGCGGTGATCGCCGGTGCCAATGTCATGAGAATTCCTCTGGAACCTGAAGAGGGTTTTCTGAACAGGATTATTACCGTGTGTGAATCCTGTTATCCCAGCCCAAAGGTTCTGATGCTCAACTATCCCCATAACCCCACCGGTGTTGTAACGGATAAGGCGTTTTTCAAAGAGATCGTCAAACTTGCCAAGCGGTTTAAATTCATGGTTATCAATGACTTTGCCTATGGCAAAATAACCTATGACGGATATGTTGCCCCAAGTTTTCTGGAAATTGAGGGTGCCAAGGATGTGGGTGTTGAGTTTGGATCTTTTTCCAAGTCATACAATATGGCCGGCTGGCGCATCGGGTATTGCGTGGGCAATGAAAAAATTGTCGAGGCGCTTGGAAAAATCAAAGGCTATTTTGATTACGGTATCTTTTCCGCCATCCAGGTGGCGGGGATTATTGCCCTTCGGGACTGTGATGATACCATTCCTGAACTTGCGAAAATCTATGAAAACCGTCGGGATGTACTTTGTTCGGGCCTTGAACGCATCGGGTGGGAAATCGAACGGCCCAAGGCCGGCATGTTTGCCTGGGTAAAAATTCCTGAACCGTATAATAAAATGGGGTCTATGGAATTTGCCATCCAGCTGATGAACAAAGGAAATGTGGCTGTGGCACCGGGTGCTGGCTTCTCCGAAGAGGGAGAAGGGTACCTTCGCCTGGCCCTGGTTGAAAATGAAGAACGGCTTCGCCAGGCTGTCCGTCAGATGAAAAAAGCCATGGATCAGATGGAAATCTAAAACACCGGACAAATTTTCTTAACGACACTTTCAAGCCCCTGGCAGTCGGTCAGGGGCTTTACCGTATCAGGAAATGTAACATCGCCCTGGATACCGATAAAATGAAGGCCGGTTTCCAGGGCAGCATTATAATCCGTCAGGGCATCTCCGATGAAAACACATTGTTTTGCCCTAAAGCCGTATTTTTCCAACAAGCTTCGGATATGCTCAGGTTTTTTGACAGGGGACCCCAGGATCTCCTTGAAGTAATGTCCGATGTTTCTTTGTTCCACGATATGCTTCAGCTCGGGTTCCGGGGTGCCGGAGACCATAAAGACCGGAAATTTTGACGCGTATACATCCAGAAAATCCTTTGCCCCGTTTATCCAGGGTGCACAAATCACATCCTGAACCACAAGATCCGAATACCGGTCCGCCCATTCCATCACCTGCGCCTCAGTCAAAGGCGCTTTGATAATCTTTTCATGGGCGTGCCGGATTTTTTCAACCCGGCTGATACCGCCGTGCAAGGTGTGATAGTGAACAACCGCGTTGACGATTTCATCGGGAAAATCTTTAAACAATATTTCAAAGGCTTTTTTTTTCGTTCGGGTTGAGTCGACGATCACCCCGTCAAAATCAAAAAAAAGCGCTTCAATGGATTGTATCGGTTCGATCACATTTCCTTCCTTATTTTAAATTCATGTACCAAAGCTCAAGCACGTTCCGCCAAGGATCCTTCACTGAACAAAAACCTTTCGATCCAGGAAAGTCCAAGCATGAGCAGCTCCCGGTCATCTTGTTTCACCGTGTTGAGCTGCTGATCCGGAACGTCATAGCGCGACAGAAAACTACTTTCAAAAACAAAACGGCGGAAGGTGTCAATGTTGTAGGCGGCCATGAACGCCATTTTCATGGGCGGACTGTTCATATCAAGGCCCTGGGCCCTGAACGAATCATTCTGCAAACGACCTGCAATGCGGGCCCAGGCATTGTTGGGTTCAGTATAAGGCGGCATTTCCTGGTCCACCATCCAGCTTTGGGCCGTCCATTCTTTATCTTCACTATGGCCTTTGCAGTAATCATGGTGCATGACATAGTACTGCATGCGCAAGGTGCCGTCCGACTCTCCATAGACAGCCGGTTCTAAAGGGTAAGCCCGGCAGGAATAGGGCCGGTCCGGATAGACCGTGCATCCTTTTTCCGTCAGAAAGGTACAGGGATTGCCCTGGTGGTCGCTCATTTTTAACATCACATTGGGAAAGGTGGGCATGTCGCGGATGGCTGTTGTGGTATGGGCAACCAGAAATTCTTCGGAAGTCATGTTCAGGTTCTGCTTCATGCGCACAATATCATAGGGATAAAGATACATGTCGGCATTATGGCAGCAACGGGTAAAGCAGGATACACCATCGTGACAGGCAAATTTAAACATCCGGCCGCCAAGTAATTCACGATTTGCCGGGCTGTCAGTCGTTTTTTTAGAATTTGTCATATTCGCATTCCAGTAGTTGTCAGGTTCGTCCGTAATCAACGGGGCATATATTTTTATTACCTATATTTATATCTTTTACCATATTTGCGCATTTATCAACACATGCGTCCAAAATGTTCAAAACCGTGTGGATTAAATGTCAATAAAGGGTTGGCGATGTTTAAAACTTTTTTATAACTGTGTTTAAAAGATGTTCAAAACAAATCAAAAGGTCTGTTGGACAATGGTTTTGATGATGTTCAAAAAACAGCATGCGTGTTGAAAATAAAGTTAAAAAAATGTTTATAAAATAAAAAACCCGGATTCCATGAAAAGGAAATCCGGGTTGGTGTCAGGTTTAAAATTGAAGTATTTTAATCGTCTTTGAACATAAATGCCGCATCATAGATCCGGGCCACCTGGGCGGCCTGTTCACTGAACAGCTCCTCATCAACGATGGCAGGCCTTTCCTGGAGGGTGAGCCGATGGATGGTCTTTCTCATATTCACATAGGCCTTTTGAAGAATGTCACCATCCTCAACGGATATTAATGCATCCACAAGCAGGGCCTGAAGCAAACGCACGTTATCGGTCCATTCCGCAACGTCGGGATAATCACAGGCATGGCGCAGCACAAGATATTGAACAAGAAATTCAATATCCACAATGCCTCCCCGGCTCTGCTTGAGATTAAACAGCCCTGGTTCATACTTTAGCCGCTGGGTCCGCATTTTTTCACGCATCTGCCCCACTTCTTTTTTCAACGTCTCATCGTCCCGTTTGCGCGTCAGAATTTTTTTGCGGATATTATCAAACCGTTTAAATAATGCCGGATCACCGGCAATGGGTCGGGCCCGGATCAAGGCCTGGTGTTCAAACGTCCAGGCCTGGTCCCTAAGGTAATCCTCATAGGTCTGGATATGGGTGATAATAGTTCCCGAATCCCCGCCGGGCCGAAGCCGCATATCCGCACCGTAAAGGGTACCGGCCGGGGTATGCATGGTCAGGGCATGGACAATGCGCTGGCCCAGATTGGAATAAAACCGGGTGATGTCCACTGAGCGCTCTGTTCCGCAAGTAATCCCAGGTTCGGCATCAAAAATAAACACCATATCCAGATCGGATTTATACCCCATTTCAAGGCCGCCGACTTTGCCGTAGGCAACGGCAATAAATCCACATCCTTCGACGCCGTTTCCCTCCATGCCTGAAGGATATCCGTATTTTTCGGTTACGATCTGCCAGGATGAGGCCACCACCTGGTTGAGAATGGTTTCAGCAATCCAGGTCAGATGATCACTGACCTTCATCAGCGGGAAATTACCAGACACATCTGCCGCCGCCACCCTGAGGGTATTGATCTGACGAAAAATATTAAGCTCTTCGAGCAGCAGCTCCAGATCCCCTTCGGGTACCCGGGCCACACTGCGTTTCATTTCCCGTTCAAGCTGATCCCGTTTGGGCGGTGAATACAGGGTCTGCGGATTCATAAGCTCATCCAAAAGAACGGGGTGCTGACTTAAGAATGTAATAATCCACGGACTTTTGCGGGCCAGAACAATCAAGGTGTCCAGTGCTCCCTGATTTTCAATGAGCAATGACAAATAGCAGGTGCGCCGTTCAATGGTCGCCACAAGATCTATGAGTTTGGTCATCACCTCTTCTGCGTCCGGATGCTCCCCGGCTTTTTTAATCAGCAGGGGAATCAGGCGGGACAATTTCTTGCGCCCGTTCTGGGTGAGTTTTCCGGTGTTGGGATGGGCTGCCAGGCTTTTAAGAAGCCGAACCACAGATCCTGTGTCCTCGTACCCGGCAATGGAAATATTTTCACTGTCAAACTGGGCATCGGTGATACTGTCCCATATCCGTTCCAATTCCTGGCTGCTGTTGTCTTTATCTTCTTCATCATCCTGCACCAGAAGCCTTGAAAAATGGTCGTGCACAACGCCCTGGATTCTGGAAAGTTCGGCATAAAAATCCTGTTCATTTTCGTATCCCATGGACAAAGCCAGAATTTTTCTCTGGTCGGGATCTTCGGGGATATCGTGGGTCTGGCGGTCCTGGTATTCCTGGAGCCTGTTTTCCACAAGGCGCAAAAAATGATAGGCCGCTTTAAGTGCGTCACGCTCGTTCTTATCAATCAGATTTTTTTCCACCAGGGTGTCCAGAATCTGTAATATGGGTCTGGCCTGGAGCGCCGGTTCCACCCCGCCTCTGATGAGCTGAAAAAGCTGGCCGAAAAATTCAACTTCCCTGATGCCGCCGGCCCCGATTTTGATATTGTGTTTTAGTTTGGCATTTTTCACCTGGAGTGTTATGCGCTGTTTCATATCCCTGAAAGAATCAAAGGAGTTGTAATCCAGATACCTTCGGAAAATAAAGGGCTTGAGGGTTTTAATAATTGTGTTGCCCGCCGCAATATCCCCGGCCACCGGGGTTGCCTTGATCATGGCATACCGTTCCCACTCCCGGCCCTGGGATTGATAATAATATTCAAAGGCATTGGCATCCATGACCAGGGGTCCGCTGTCCCCGAAGGGCCGCAGGCGGGTATCCACCCGGTAAAAATGGGTGGCGTTCCCCATTGAAAAAAGCTTGATGAACTCCCGGCACAGTTTTGTGAAAAATTCATCATTGGATATGGATCGGTCTCCATCGGTCTGCCCGGGATCGGGGAATACGAAAATAAGATCAATATCCGAAGAAAAATTCAACTCGCCGGCACCCAGTTTACCCATGCCCAGCACCACAATATTCTGGACCTTACCGTTGCGGTTTCTGGGGGTTCCCCATTTTTGGGTTAAAACCGGGTACAATTGTTCAAACCCAAAGGCGATGCAGGCACAGGCAAGGTCCGACAGATCCGCCATGATTTCGGACAACGGTGCTGACCGTGTAAGATCCCGCCAGGCAATGCGAATAATTTCGTATATCTTGAATTCAAGCATCCGGGGTTTAAGCACGGCAATGTCTTCATTCTCCCCGATAAACTCAATGAGCTTTTTTTTGATCTCTCCGGGTGCATAGGATGTGTCAAGATCACCGCTTTTACCAAGCCGTTCAAGGATCAAGGGGTTTGCTGCGAGATGTTCAGCCGTAAAGGGGCTGAACAGCATCACCTTGGTAAAGTCCTGGGGGTTGACCGGCAATTGGCTGATATCCTGGATATCAGCGGCGGAAAAATAATTTTGAATTCGCTGCTGCAAAGTCTGGGAAAGGGTCGGGGAGAGCGCAGGAAAAACATTTGATATTAACTGTTCTACGGCTTTTTGGGTCATGGCATGGCCTTCATAATTTTTTTAAGAAAATATCCAGCCAACTGATGGCTTTTTTATATGTGTTGCGGGCTAAAACCTTGATGTTGATAAATCAGGTCAGCCCAAGGCTGTTACTGGTTTGCAGCAACCCATTGTTCCAGGGGAACGGGTATATTACATATGAGAGAAGTTTCCAGTTTCCATTTTGTTTTTAATTCCTTGCCTCCCTTCATGACCGAGACCAGGGTATCGGATGAGACGACAATTACAATAACATTTTCGTGTTCTGCCGTGAACCGCAAAGCGGAATTGAATCTGGCACCCCTGGCCCGGCTTTCACCGGGCACATTCCGGCCCTGCAAAAGACAGGCAAATCTATGCAGTTTCACATCCGCCCCTATGTGCAGGGCGCCGTCGACCTTGGACAGAGATTTGGCAAGATCATAATTCTGCTGATGATTCAAATCCAGGGGGTAGAGCAGTGAATGGCCCATGATAAAAACCGGGGGATCATTGAGGTCAATCACAATGCTGCATCCATACCGCTGGCCGGCAGCATTGTGAACAATACCGCTCACGATTTTAAATAAGGCTGTGACCGTTTCAGCATCCATATCAGCGTCCATTAATGCCTCTTCCACCTGAACCAGTTTGTCCTTATGCGTGGTTGTTTTAAAGCTTCCGTCGGAAAACGAGCACACCGGCTCGTCATTGAGTGATAGAAAACCGTATTGCCCTCTAAAATCAACTGAGATGGAAAAGTCGGGATGATTTTCCCTGGTGATGCCGATAATCGTACTTTCAGTGGCAACCAGTTTCAAATCTGAATTTTCAACGGAGACGAGCAGCTTCCTGATATGTTTGATATTATTCAGGCATGGTTGCTCTTCTTTGGGAAGTTCTAAAATAAAATTCATTTTGGCGATGGATTCTTTTTCCACAAAAACCAGCTTGCCTTTTGGCCATTCCCCTTCTTCTGGGGTTCTTGAAATTTTAAGCACAGCCTCTAAAATCGGGTAAACCCGCATTCTGGTATCCCAGCCGATCCGGACGTTCATTTCATCAACAATAAAATCTCGGACCGCATGGGTGGCGTATTCCTTGAGAAAAGATCCGGAAATGCCTGTGTACAATTCCGCTTCATTGGCCACATCATGGGAAAATCTGTAAACGGCATGTTCCAGCCACCGCTCGGTTGGACCTATGGTGCACATGTCCGGGTGGTGATCGGTAAACCACATCTGATACACAATGGAGCTTGATCTGCCGCCATAGGATATCAATCCGGCCAGTCCAAGATTTTTTTCGGGAATCAAATTGCTGAATTTTTTTTTGTCATATTTGATGGAACACTTGGTTCGCCAATCGTCCGAATCAACGTACATCTCTTTAAATTTGGGTTCGTGTCCGGCCAGAAGGTTCTGGGGATCAAATATATAGATGGGATCGTCGGGAGTGACGGCATAAACCACTGCAGCTCTGCTGGGTCCGGAAAAAAGCGTCAGCCCCGCTCTCAATCCCTCTAAAGTTTCCGTAATGCACCTGCGGATAAAGCTTTGGTTTGTCAAACAGGTATTCTCCCTTTCATGCTGTATCCTTATTATATAGAAAATCCTACCCGGATTTACAGACCGTATACCATGGCAGGGCCAAGATATTCCGGAAAATCATCTAATATGTGTTTTCTTGTCTCATAGCACATATGGCAAGGATCCACAAAACAGTCCTGGCTGCTGTAACCATATTCCTTTGCAAGCTTTAAAGGTCCCCCATTCTGCAGACAGGAACATATGGGATGGCTGTTCACGTCATATTCCCTGAGTAATTTTTCAAGGGGTGTTTTCCAGACATTGCCCATGGTGATCCCCTGGCAAAGATGAACATTGCCAAAAGGCTCCACATGAACTCTCCCGGGATTTGCAAAATCTTCGTCAGGACACTGGTTGAAATCTGAACCGTCAATCCTGGGAAGTCCTTTGACAAGTTTATCCACAACCCTTCCTCGAAATCTGATATCCCCGCCGACAATGGGTTCACCCCGTTCATTTACAGGCTGGCCACCCCTGTCCGGATCAGGAGGCTCCAGGCATATGGCACCTGAAGGCAGCCCAAGTTCATCCGCCGCTTGTTTGATCCATTTCATTCGAACGCCCTGCTCGGTGCCGTGATGCAGTGAATCATCGCTTACGCTTAAATTATCCAGGCTGATCTCGGCCAAAGGACCAAGCCACAGCAACACATCTTCTTTGCTGTTGGCCCAGTAGCCGTTAGTTACCACCCCCCGGCTGTACCCTCTTTGAGAAGCAAGCTTCAAGCCATGCAATAAAACTGGGTAGAATAAAAAAGGCTCGCCACCTTCGAAATAAACACTGTTTATACTGTCAATTGCGTCCATCTGTTTAAAAACATTTAAAAGCTGATCACTTGTAAACGTTCCCCGGGTCCTGGGACTGCAGTATAAAAAACAATGGTCGCATTCATAGTTGCAGGTCATGGATAATAAAAAATGAACACCTGTCAGCATTTTTATCTCCCTTCAAGACTTACAATTAATTCACTTGCAATGCTGCTGCTTTCAAGACGCATGACTGTTTCTTCGGAATAACCAAAACTTAAAAGGTTGATGCTCCCGTACCAGGTTATCTTATTGTCAATGATTGCAAATTTCTGGTGGATGTTAGATTTGTAGACCATTTGGACACCGTTGGTTTCTACCGCTGCAAAAAGGTCGCTGAGCATGGCTTTTCTGTTTTCATCATAATCATCAGAAGGCCGGGTTATAATTGTTACTTTAACCTGCTTTTTCAACAGCTCATTAAAATGCTCCATCATTTGACGCATCCTTTGTTTTGTGACAAAGGGACTGATGATCAGTACATGCTTTGAAGCAACGGCAATATCCCGCAAATACACCGGAAAGAAATCGTCTTTATTAAAAATAAGGTTAGTCGGTGCATCGGGAAATTTTGAGACTTTGGTTTTATAGCCGATTGAAGCATATCCTTTCAGCCGCTTTCCGTACATTTTTTCAAGCATTTTCACATGAAGATCAATGTAATCATAAATCCGGACATCCTTTTTCCCTTTAAAATAACGGTGCAGTCTACCGGCATATTGATGCAAGGTGCCTTTCCAGGCAATGGGCATGGCTAAGAATAATGTATCCAGGCGCGCCTCATCAAAGCCTTCACCAATATAACTGCCTGTTGCAACCAGAACAAAGGGTTCTGTATCCTTAATGTCCTTTATTTCACTGATGATCTGGGCTGTTTTTTTATTCCCCATACCGCCAGTCAGAGTTATGACACTGGATATTCTTTCTTTCAGCTTCGCCGCAAGCGTGGCCACATGACCCACTCGGCCCGTTAAAATAAGAGACTTTCTGCCTTTTTCATAGCACTCCACGACATCGTCTATAATAAGCTGATTTCTGATTTCATCTGAGACCAAACCGGTTTTTATTTCCTGAAGAGACAATTGTACATCGTCCTCGCCGGGCGGTGTTCTAAACGATGTGAATCTGGGAATTAAATAATGATCAAAGGGGCGCTGTGCAGCCTGCTTTTTTGCATCAACTGAAAACCGGACAGGCCCGCAGTAAAAGAAAATAATCGGATGATGCCCATCGGGTCTGGCAGGAGTTGCCGTCAGACCGTAAATATATTTTGCCGTGGCCTTCTTCAATATTTGCTCAAACGTAACTGCAGGAACGTGATGACATTCGTCCACGAGGATCATCCCATAATTTTTTACGACGTCCTTAACATCTCCTTTGTTATTCAATGATTGCATGACTGCTATATCGATTATGCAGCTAAGTCTGTCTTTGCCTGCTGCCATGTGGCCGATGATATTTTGTTCTTTTTTGCGACCTCTTTTTTCAGGCAGTTCAGGAAGGGATTCATTGATGATAAGAAATTGTTCAAGCCGTTCCCGCCACTGGGAAAGCAGTTGCTGCCGGTGAACCAATACCAGGGTGTTCACTTTTTTCATACTGATCAATTTTGCACCGATAACGGTCTTGCCAAATGCTGTAGCCGCGGATAACACGCCTTTGTCATATACCGACAATGCATCAACTGCAAGTTGCTGTTCATCCCGTAATTCACCTTTGAACTGAACATTGATCACTTTTCCAGGATTGGATTTATCTTCCTGTATCAGTGCAATATTCTTTTCCTTGAACAAAGATTTGACATCGTTTTCGCAACCGCGGGGCAGGGCTATATGGTTTTTATAATCATCTGAGCAGGAAATGACCCGTGGTTTGCCGAAGGTCGACTTTCTCATAGCCTGGGCTTTATAAAATACAGGGTTTTTAAAGGCCGCATACCTTTTAAGCGTATTCAGTGCCTTCTGGCTCAATCCTGCTTTTTCGATATACAGCATGCTGGATTTAATCATTTTAACCGTTTTAGGGAAATCTCTGGCTTTCAGGCCAACTGATTCTTGTCTTTCCCATGGTTTTGATTCTGATGTCTCTTCTTTCAGTACGCCCAGTTCGTTTCCCCTGGCCAGCTTGTTGATATACGATGCCAGATCTTTTTCGCTCACCCTTTGAATGCTCGATAAAAACTGCCACTGGTCCGGATACGGATTGAACTCTTCATTGATAAAAACCGCATTGCCGTTATCCCGAGCCTTTTTCTGAAGCGGCAGGGCGATCAGATTACCAAAACCGCCATCCGGCATGGTATCTTGATTTGGAAACAGCCTGTCATAGGATTTGAACGAAATTTGATGTCGTTCACCCATGGCATGGGTCAATAGTGATGTCCCAAATTTTCGGGCAAAGGCTGCAGGGATTTTTTGTTCAAAAAAAAACCAGGCGTGGCAGCCATTGCCGGATTGAGACCGTTCTATTGCAACCGGTATTTTAAACTCCGAACAAATGTTCCGGATAACCGCAATGTCTTGTTTCCATCCATCTTTATCAAAATCAATGGCCAGGAAATGACAGGTTTCATCAAGATTCATGGGATACACCCCGATGACGTATTCTCCTCTGAGGTGCTTTTCAACAACGGATTCGTTTAACGCCCCATACGACGGATTGCCACATGCTGAACATTTTATCCGGGGTTTATTGCAAATCCCTGAGACCCATTCATTCAGGCAGACCGGACTGTATCCTGAAGTGCCCTTTTTGCTTTGCCATTTTTTTGCATAAACATCGGTCCTGCCTTTAAACAGTGACATGAAAAGAGAAATCTTTTCATGATTTTGAGAGAATCGGGTAACTGAACCGGTAGATGTTTCTGAAAGTACTGCTGCTCCGGATTTTGAGTTTGATGCGGGCTTCTCAAGGCTACTGAATACTGTTTCTCCGGATTGAATAGGCTTATGATGGGAAAGAATATCTTCCGATTTAGGGTTTAATTCCCGGATTCTTGCTTTCAGAGCTTTATTCTCTTCAAGCAGGGCATCATATTTCCTTTTCAACTCATCGTAATCGTTGATAGTCATATCACACGCAGCACATTTTCGTTCACTATAAATTTAATTTTAGGGGTTTTAGGTCACGGCTATCAATATTATGTTATAGTTAAATTTTTCTTTTCTGTAAAAACAGAATAGCCTTCGAGCCTAAACAGCTGTTTTCAAAATAAGGCCGAAATGGGAAATAGGTAAGACTGCCGGAAATAACCAAGAAGCTGTGGGAGGTAAAATGCTTAAATATCTAAACATAAAGAATTTTAAAGGCTGGCAGGATACCGGACCTATAGCAATGGCTCCGATCACCCTTTTTTTCGGCACCAACAGCTCCGGCAAGTCAAGTATCGGACAATTTTTGATGATGCTCAAACAAACGGTTCAGTCTTCTGACAGAAAAGCGGTCCTGTATCCCGGGGATAAGAAATCTGCTGTTCTGCTGGGTTCCTTCCAGGAAATGGTATTTAAAAGAGATCTTAGAAAAAAAATAGCCTTTAGCTATGATTGGAGTCTCAATAAAGAACTCAAGTTTGAAGATGCATTGAACAAAAAAAAATATGTCATTCACAACATGGGATTTGAGGGAAAAATCGCCATGGAAGAGGATAGCGGTCAAGCCCTTTTTATAGAGGAACTTCATTATACTCTAAACGGCGGTGAAGATGATGAATTGCTCATTGGCATGGTTAAAAAAACAGCAGATAAAAAAAATGAATATGATGTTTATGCAAAAAATTATCCTTTAAAAAGAAATACCGGCAGGATCTGGTATCCGGGCACTCCTGTGCGCTTTTACGGATTTCCTGATGAGGTGATATCCTATCATCAGAATGCCCAATTTGTTCAGAGCTTAAACCTTGAACATGAAAATCTTTTTAATTCAATTTTTTATCTCGGCCCCCTAAGGGAAAAGACAGACAGGCTCTATTCATGGAGTGGTATCACGCCTGAAGGTGTTGGGTATTCAGGGGAAAACACCATTGCTGCGATACTGGCTGCCAGGAATAGAAAAATAAGTTTGGGGTATAAAAAATTGAATCATCCCATAGAGCAGGTTGTGGCAAAAAGCCTGAAGAATATGGATTTGATTGATGAATTTAAAGTAAGACGAATTTCAAAACAACGCCAGGAATATGAAGTAAAGGTTCGGACCAAAGGATCTAATGACTGGGTAGATCTTCCGGACGTGGGCTTCGGTATATCACAGGTACTGCCGGTTCTGGTCCAGTGCTTTTATGCGCCGGCCAATTCCATTATTATTATGGAACAGCCGGAAATTCATCTGCATCCAAGTGCCCAGGCCGCACTGGCAGACGTTATTATTGATGTTATTCATTCAAGGGAAAATGGAAAAAATAGAAATATTCAACTCATAATTGAAACGCATTCCGAGCATTTTCTAAAACGGTTTCAAAGGCGTATCGCAGAGGATTGCATATCTCAGAAAAAAGTAGCGGCATATTTTGCAAAAGTCGATCAAACACCGACCAAATTGGAATCTCTTGAGATTGACCTGTTCGGAAATATCCAAAATTGGCCGAAAAACTTTTTCGGAGACGAAATGGGGGATATGACTGCCCACGCAAAAGCTGCAATGACAAAAAGAAGGAAACAGATAGAATCCCAAGAGGATCGAGAGCATGAGTAATCCCAAAACGATGTCCTCTGTAATTGTTGATACCAATGTTCCTAAAACAGCTAACCTTGCAATTGATCCGGAATCCATTCCTGATCAATTGGTTGCATGTGTTCAAGAATGTGTCGCAGCAATAGAACAGATCATTGAAAAAGGTAGTGTGGTCTTAGATAACGGTGGTGAAATTTTTAATGAATATATCGGCGAACTGTCTTTCAGCGGGCAGCCAGGTGTTGGGGATGCATTTCTAAAATGGCTTCATCAAAATAGATATCGATTTCCAGATTCAGACAGAGTGACCGTCACCCCATCCGGAGACTCTTATGATGAATTCCCTGATCATCCAGAACTTTCCAATTTTGATATCAGTGACAGAAAATTTATTGCCGTCGCCAATGCCCACCATGGAAAGCCTCCAATCTTTGAAGCGACGGACAGCAAATGGTGGGGGTGGAAAAAAGCTCTTGAAGAAGCTGAAATTAATGTGAATTTTTTGTGTCCGGATTATATCGAGGCGAAATAAGGTGCTTACCAATGAGTCCAGGAACATTTTTTTGAAAAATAAATTGATCGTTGAAGAAAAAATAGATGGCGCCAATTTAGGGATTTCCTTTGATCAAGATGGCACTTTAATTCTTCAAAACAGGGGAGCGGTTCTAAGCCCTCCTTATACCGGTCAATGGCAAAAGTTAAAAAGATGGCTCTCCATCCATATGGAGAAATTATTTGATCATCTTCATGACCGGTATATCCTGTTCGGGGAATGGTGTTTTGCCAAGCATTCCATTGGATATAACAAGCTACCAGATTATTTTTTAGGCTTTGACGTTTTTGATAAAAAAAACGACAAGTTCCTATCATTTGATTTGCGAAATGGAATATTTCAACAAATGAATATTTCACGTGTGCCTTTTTTAAAAAAGGGAACATTTTCATTATCCCAGTTGGAATCTATGATAGGTCCTTCGTATTTGGGTAATGAATCCAGTGAGGGTATCTATCTTCGACATGATGAGGGGAACCGGCTTGTGCAAAGGGCTAAAATAGTGAAAGCAGGATTCATCCAAACCATTGATACTCACTGGTCCCGGGAGCCAATAACCCCCAACCGACTGATGGATGGATCATATTTGTAATGACTGAAAATATTTCTACAAAAAAACCTTGAATGTATTTATCGTATGGCATCTGATACTTCGTAGAACCGGCTTGCTTCATTTATCACCGATTACCGCAAGGGCACTGTCTAAAGGCGGCATGCTGGCAACACTTTCAATCATCCGTTCATTCCAAATCCGGTTGACGTCTCTGAGATATTCGCTGTCTTCGGGCAGATGGTAGTATTCACCGCCGATAAGGCTGTCAGTGTGGTACAGCTGGATATCAATCGGCGGGCCTACGGAAAGATTGCTTCGCATGGTTGAATCCATGGAAACCAAAGAACAAAGTGCAGCAGTATTCAAAGGCGTTTTCGGTGTAATAATGCGGTCCAGAATCGGTTTACCGTATTTGGTTTCCCCAATCTGCAAAAACGGTGTCTCCTTTGAGGTGGATATGTGATTGCCCTGGGGGTAAATCAATGACAGACGCGGCGGGGTTCCAAGTATCTGGCCGCCGAGAATAAACGTGGCTTCATAGACGCTGCCGCCGCCGGATTTTGTTTGTTCTTTGACGCTGAGCTGGCCGATATAATCAGCGGCTTCACTCATGTCCGCCACCGTATTCAAGTTGACCATGGCCTGGGTGCTGATATCTTTGGACAATTGTTCGATGACGGCCTGGGTGGTTGCAAGATTGCCGGCTGACAGAATAACAAACTGCCGGTTTCCATCCTGTCCGAAGCTAAACATTTTGGAATAGGTATTTATCTGATCCACACCGGCGCTGGTCCGGGAGTCGGAACAATACGAGATCCCTTCATCAACAAGAACGGCAACACAATACGTCATAATCACTTCCTTTATTTGCGTAACGCTGTTTCACTTATTACCAGGCTTTCATACATCAGTGCCAACATAGTTGAAACGCCCCGTGGAGACAATAGGATTAAACATTTAGCGCAAAAGCAACCCTTTGACACCCCCTGAAATCAGTGATGCAAGATTGGTAAAGACGGCTGGCATGGCCAATCCTCCCGGTGCCGCAAGGTAGCGCGGCGACCAGACCGGGTCAAATTTTTCCTTGTATTGCCGCAGGCCATGGAAATTGTATACCGTCTCTCCATGGTTGAACACAAAGGCACCCAGCCTGTTCCAGAACGGTGCCACATTGGAGGCTTCAATCCCCGAAAAAGGTGCCATACCCAAGTTAAACCAGGTATAACCGTTTTCCCTGCCCCAGAACATCATCGCCGTGAACAAATAATCCATAATACCGTTTGCGGCATCGGGTGTGAATCGCATGAGATCCACGGAGAGTTCATGCTTGCCGGCACTTTGCCACAGATTGGCAAAGGCTTGGATTTCACCGTCCTTTTCCACAATGGCCACGGGATTCATGGACAGATACTGTGGGCTGAAAAAACCCAGGGAAAATCCTTTTTCCCGGCCGCTTTTTATTTCCATCCAGGCATCGGAAACGGCCTTGAGCGCTTCCATGCGAAGATAGACCTGCTCCGGTTCAAGAACCGTAAACACATATCCTGTTTTTTCAAATTTGTTTTTGCAGCTTCTTAAATTTTTCCGGGCACGGCCATCAAGATTGAAGGCCTCAAGGGGAACCCGGGCCTCCTCACCGAGCTTGACCATGGTAAACCCCACGTCCAGATACATATGGAGCCGTTCATGGCTTATCTGATAGAACACGGGCCATCCGCCGGCCTGATCCGCCAGTTCCCGGAACCGCCAGATCAGATCCGGCCACGCCGCAACCGGCCCCACCGGATCACCCATGGAGACCCAGCTCTTTCCCTCAATGCCGTACATGATAAAGGCGTCTTTATTCTGGTTCATGTTAATCATCTTGTCGCCCAGAAGCGCCAGGTTGGCTGTGGCGCTTTGGGAGCGCCGCACCACGGGAAGGATGTCATTTTTTAATTCGTCATCATCGGGAAAACGGGCATTGGGAATTCCGGGTCTCATTAAACGAGCCAACGCGAAAAACAACCCCATGACTGATACGCCCAGGGTCGCCCTCAGAAATCGGGCCGCATTTCCCTTAAAAGTGAACTGCCACCAAAGGGCGTCTGCATACTCCACATGGCGGTAGGCATAAAAACCCAGCCAGGTGGACGACACAAGGATAATCACGAGGGCGGCTGTCCATCCCGGGCTGAATTTTTCACTGAACAGGGATGCTTTTCTGTAAAAATGCCTGTGGCTGGGCAGCAGGGCTGCCAGAATTACGGTTAGTGCGGCGGCTTCTTCATAATCAAAGCCTTTGACCAGGGAGGCCGCAATGCCTAAAAAAAGCAAAATGACACTCAGCATGTAAGCCACGTCAAGACGCCGCTGGAGGCCCCGGCCAAGCAAAAGAAGCCCCATACCTGCGATGCTGCCCAAAAAATGGGAAACTTCAATGAAAGGCAAAGGAAAGAAATCTTTTACCTGTTCAATCCGGGATTCCAGAGCAGGGGTTGCGCCGGAAAACAGCAGAATAGCTCCCCCGAGCAGCACCGTGAATCCGAATACACTGGGTATCATGGGGGAGACCCAGCGGTCGAACAGGGCCATCAGTTTTGTGGTGTGTTTTTTTCCGCGAAGCAACTCTTGCCCTCCCAGAAGAATCGCCGCAATCCCCAAGGGCATCCAGTAGTAAATCACCCGGAAAGCGATTAAAGTGCCCAGGATGTGGGGTGCCGGAATCTGTGCGGACAGGGAGAGAACCATAAGGGATTCGAACACCCCCAGCCCTCCCGGCACCTGGCTGAACAGCGCCACCAATTGTGAGACCAGAAAAACGGTCATAAATCCCGGAAGGGAGAGATCGGCAAAATAGGAGAGCAGCACATAAAGAACCATGCCAGCCAAAGTCCAGTCCAGAACACCCAACACAATCTGAGAAAAGGCTATTGAACGATCAGGAAAGCGGATTTCATGCGTCCTGAAAGAAAAGACCTTTTTTCCCCACAAAGAAAAGGCAAGATATGCAACAACAATAGTGCTCAGACACAGGCCAAGAACCCGGATCAACCACGGGCTCAGGTGAACGGCAGCGCCCAGAATTTCAGGACTCGCCACAAGGGCTAAACCGTTCAAAAGCGAAAACCCCAACCATGTGGTGACGGCACAGAACCCGACCACCTTTGCAATATCAAAACTTGAAAGCCCCCATGCCGAATACAGCCGGTAGCGGACCGAAGCACCTGCAATCATGGACAGCCCGATGTTGTTACTGAAGGCATAACCGGTGAAGGAGGCCAGAGCAATTTTAGGGTAGGGCAGTTTTTTATGAATATGTTTCAGTCCGAGGGTATCATAGCCCGTCAGGACAGTGTAGCTGATAAAAGTCAAAAAAAAAGCGGAAAACCGGATTCCCAGAGGAATACTCCGAAAAGTGGCAATCACCTCTTTAAAATGATACACAGAAAGTTCCCGGTGCATCAGAAAAGCTGCACCTGCGAACAGCGCCAAACTGAGCGTCAAACCCAGGAAGGACTTTATTGTGTTTCTCATAGCCGACCTCTTTGCTTTTCAAGGCCGGAGACAAGGGTGTCAACCAGTCTGTCATAATCTCCGCCCAGATGATGTCCACCTGGAAGCAAGACGGTTTTTACCCCTGTAAGGTTGTGATCCTTGCAAAGGCAGTCATCTTCCTCTTCTCCGGCCAGGCACAATACCGGATAGGCCTCGAGTTTGGTCAGTTCCGGGAGCAGCGCATACTTAGGCTCCCGGGTTGAATTTCCCAGCCAGGAACCGATCTTGATCTCGAAATCGGCATGGTGGCTGGGACTGATCAGGGCCACTCCGGTCACCCGGCTCCGGGTATTTTCCGGCAGCCGGTTAACAAGAAAAGGAAGAACGTCTGCGCCAAAGGAGTATCCGATCAGCCACACCTTGTTTTTGTTCCAATGGGGCAAATAGTGGTTGATGATACGATCCAGATCCCGGGCAGCAGTTTCCGGCGTTTTCTTGGACCAGAAATAGGCCAATGAGTTAAGACCGGCCACAGGAAACCCTTTTTCTGAAAGCCCCGTACTCACTTCTTTGTCAATGGAGGCCCAGCCCCCATCGCCGGATATGACTACCGCAAGGGTCTCTCCGTCATTTGACACAGTGGGAACCTCCTCTATGGGAAGGTCTGAAAGATCTCCCTGCTCCTGTTTATAGGGCTCATTACGGGAAAAAAGACGTTTCAAAGATGCCCGGAACTGAGGGACCCAGTTTTTCATGACCGAATAACCGTGTCCCACATGGGGAAGTTCCTCCACTGTTGCGTTTCCCACACAATCGACAAAGTCAATGGTGGCCCGGGGGTCACAAACCTGATCAATCATCCCCTGGAACACGATCCAGGGGACATCGGTCTGTTTTACCTCATTAAAGAGATAGACCTGGTTTTTATCCGGCCCGGTCCATGTCAGTCCGTTACCCTTGCATAGGGGCTTTCCCAGTGTCAGATCCGGACAGAAACCCAGGCTGAGTGCGCCCTGGTAGCTGTTGGGCGGTGCCTCAACCAGGAGAGCATAAACCAGGGTCGCACCGGAGGAATATCCCACAAGAACCGGTCGGATGTACCGGGTAAACCCCAGGGTTTTCTGGACAAATTTACTCAGATTCTCCACATCGACGGCCGGGTAGGCACATTTGGCTTTTGAGGCGGCCATGGCTTTCCGGTACCTGGGAAAGTCAATCCCCAGCACCAGGGCATCCATGGACGCTGCAATCCGGGCCATGTCAATGACGCCGCTGTTCCAGCCCCCGTCCCCTGAAAAGAAGAGAACCACATGGGACGGGTGGTCCGATTGTGCATAAAGCGCAACATCTCCAAAGGGAGAAAAAGACAATTTGCCTGGTATGGCGGCATAACTGCGGCTCGAATAACCGAACATGATGGGAAAACTTGAGAGTACGATAAATAAAATCAAGCGGCCGATGCGTGTGTTAATCATTTATTATTTTGCCTCAGTATAGATGCCCCCCCTAAGGAGAAGCCCATCATCTTGCTGATCCAGAGAGTTCAAGCAACTTTTGCCGAAAATAAGCAAAACTTGGGGAAGCGTTATTTGTTACATCCATGTACGGAGATATTTTTTCAGCCCACTGCGATTTCTCAGCACCGACAGATTGCCAACCTTTTGCTGAAAGTGCGGTTGATCCACCTTTATAGACGGCATCTGCCAAGCGCTCCCAGGTACCGCAAATGGAATCATTTACGTATGCATTCAAGACAGCGTGTTTGGCTTTTGGATAAGCAGATCTAACCGCCGGAATGTCGCCAAGAAACCAGGCCTCACCTTCTTCAATGCAAATGCAAAAACGGGTCTCCGGTTTGGGGTTGCAGGCGTTCAAAATCTCTAAAAGCTCTTGGCGAAATGCATTGAGACACTTGTCATCAAGATCGCAGACAAGAATGACGGCAGCCGGATACCCGGCTGGATAATTGGCAAAAGTGTTCCCGTATCCACGAAGAAGCTTCGGGAGCTGATCAAGCAGAATGCGTTTGCTGACATCCGCCTTGCCACCAAGGTTCTTCGGGATGCGGCCTATGCCTTTATAGGGGTGAACATTAAACGTATGGTCATCCCCGATGATTTTGGGGACAAGAATATCAAGCGCTTTCTTGCCGGACTGGTCTTCAACAAGGATCTCGAAATGCATCAGATCACCTCGCGTCCAGATAATCACTGTACCAAAGTCCGCCTAACGGCAAGCCTTCAGCGACCATATTTTTTACGATTGAATCGTCACTTGCCCTGCGTATAGTTGAAAATCCGTCCTGCCCTTTTTCCAGGATCCATACTTCGTGTGGTTCCAGAGCATCTACAAAATACGGCTGGTGTGTGGTTATGAATATTTGTGACGCACCTTTTCTGCCTGTGGCGTGTCCCCTGAATTCACGGGCCAGCGTCTCCAATAACTTATGATACAATCCGTTTTCAGGCTCTTCTATGCAGATAAATGGGGCTGGTTCCTGGTCATTCAGCAACAGTAGATAACTGAACATTTTTAATGTTCCGTCGGACATTTGCTGCTGGGTAAATGGTTTGGCAAACCCTTTATCCTTGAAAAGAAGATAAAGGTTATTGGTGATGCTGTCTCTGTACGGCTCTATGGTGCCGATACCAGGTATTTTTTTTGATATTTCTTCAAGAATTCTTTTAAAAACAATAGGATGATTTCGTTCCATATACTGGACAACATTACCGATATTATCTCCATGCAGGTTCAGGTGTTTTTGCACGCCGGCCTGGGGAATTTTTCTTGCTGAATCCGGCGTGAAATAGCTCAGATACCAACTTTGAATAAATTTTTTAAATTGAGCGATGCGCGGGTTTTCTGAAAATTGCTCTGCAAGGGAGACAATGGCCAGTTTATGAGGATCAAATTCAACAATCCGCTTTGATGCCTCATCCCCTTCAAGCGCATCGTCACCGACATAAACCGAGCCTTTTCCTTTTTCAAGATTCAGAAAGGACCTCGGTCTGCCCGATCCCCCACTGCTTTTTGCACGTTGTCTTAAACGCTCATTTTGAACGATTGGTAATCCTGTTTTCTCTTCTTTATCAATACTCACTTCATATGTGATGGGACGGTCGTTTTTCGATTCACGATAATAAATTGTTATTGTAATCGATTGATCGACGCCAGAAGAAATAAGTTTATCATATCCTCCACGGTTCCTTGCATTGCAAGCTGTTTCCAGGTCTGTTTCCATACAGTCCGCAAGAAAACCAAAGGCATCGAAAATTGAACTTTTACCGACACCGTTTTTACCAATAACGACGGTTAAGGGTGACAACGGATACGCACTGCGCAATGTTGAATCTGTACCGATTCTGCCCATTGCAATATCACGTAATGAGCGGTAATTCTGAATCCTTAATCCTTCTATAAGAGCCATTATTCTCCTCCCGTTCTCATCTCTGCCTGGTCGTACCACATGAGCAGCTTGGGATCTTCTTCCAGGACGTTGTTGGGGATTTTGTCTGAACGGCCACGATGACGGCGTAGCCGCACTTCTTCCAGGCGTGTTTGGATACGGCAGGACCACCTTCGGTTGAGTTATCAAACACTTTGATCTCCTTTGCTGCGGTGGCCACATAGGCAATTCGCCAAGTCTTGATCTCCGACGGCAGGGCAGCACTCAGCAACCAAACATGGTATATTGTTTTCTGCCTCCACAAGGTTTGTTCTTCAATGACCTTGCAGATGCTGTTATAAACAGTGCTGTATTGCCAAAACGACGCCATTCGCTAATTATCCTCTACCGTTGGTCTGTCGCTTGCTGAATCCTCACTGCAGGTGCAATGCGAGTCCGAATTTCGTTATAAACAGCAATATCGACACCCTCGGCTACCTCCAGTGACACGGCCAATCCATACGCAACAGGATTCTGAATTTTTCCAGCGTCGTCACGGCAGTTCACTTTAATCTCAATGATATCCCCGTCAATAAACGGCTCCGCTCTGTCGCCTTCAAAAATTTCGTGTTGGACAGTTCCACGCTTCACACTATGCCAATCTGCGTTTTGCCGAGATGAGGCCAAACCGTTATTGATTGTTTCAAACCATAAACTTGCTGTCCGGTATTTTTGGGTGCTGGCCAAAATAGGTGAAAGCCAGGCAAGCGTTACTGTTAAGCGTCTTCGCTCTTGTCGGGCGCTGAGAGACGGGGGTAGCGGTAATCGGAAAACATGAGCTTCTCCATCAGAGAGTTCACCATAGCCAAGCAATGTGGCTCTCTGATCTGTACAGTCAAGAACACGATCTATTTCCGGAAGGCCATAGCCCATCCAGCGAGCCAGAAGAGATTTATACTGCCTGCCAATTTCATTAGAGATGTCTGCTGCCCTTGAATACAAAGACTCAGCACGTTCTCTGATTTCCCTTCCAAGGTCAGAATTTTCGATTTGAGACTTTAGGTGGTCGCCGATATCGCCCCATGAACAGCCATGCACCAGCATCGCTTTCATTAGTGGTGTTTCATAACCTCTCGGATCGACATCAGCCGCTTGTTCACTAAATATTTGTTGCAGGGAGTCGTAACAAATACACGCAGCCCGACTGACCAACGCTGTTGCGTTGCTCGTTCCACAGCTATATGAAGTGGCGTCTAATTCACCAGCAAGACTTCCCGGAGAGGCTGTCTTATTTCCGGGAGGGACTCGAAAAATAGCAGGTTCAATAGTAACTGGATTTGTTGTCTGCAAAGTCAATCTGTACCATTGTTTTCCTCCGCAGAAAATCACGTCCGGCTTAATTGCCCGCCGATAACCGCTGCCAAATGAAGAAACTGGGCTGGGTAATGGCTGATCGAATGGATCTATCCGGTTCCCTTTGTAGGTAGGCTGAGATTCATCATCATGAGTGGAGCCAACTGTCAGGCCATTGATTGTTTCCGCAGGCGAAAGCAGTTTTCTATGACGGGCATCTCGATACAAAGCTCTGATTGTTGCCGCCTCAAACTCATCCGTTTGGAATGAGTCGAATTCTTCCCGAGATATTCCCAAGGAAATGGGTGTTGGATGGTTCCCGGCACTGACAACAAACAGCACACCATATTTCACGCTCAACCAATCCAATAATCTAGCGATGGGGCTCATAGATTGTGTAAACTGACGAGTCCGATCTCCAATGGACAGATTGATAACTCGAACGTAAGATGCTGTCGGACCGTCTCCCTGATCCCCTTCAAATAACCGCTTCACTGCTCTATGAATAAGATCGATTGCCAGGCAATTTTCCGGAATTCCTTCTGGGCGCGGCGTGTTTATCGAATTCAGTGGTTTCATAATAGGCCGCACATAAATCGGCCGGGGCAATGGAGTAGAAGGCTGATTTAGGTCTCCATGAACAATCAATGATGCCATCGATGTTCCATGAACACGTTCGGAAGCTGCATAATCATCCTCCCAGCCATCTGGATCATCAACAATCAAACGGCCAGCCAATAAACGGTGATTGGCCAATGGAACCCCATCAAAAAGGGCTACGACAGGATCACCAGCAGGCAATGGCATGTCTGCAATTCGAACGATTTCCACATCACCTTCAGGAGACTTATCTCCGGCTACCATTTGCCCAACAGGTCTGAAGAACATGACGTTCTCACATTTAACCAGTTCAGTTGTCGGGTGCTCCAAAATAGCTCGAATGGCATGAGCCGGAAGTTCAGCCAAAAGCCCATGGTAGGCGATGCCCTCTATCACTGATTGCCCTAATATTCGGCCGCCCGATTGCCGAACAAGGTTTGTGACGTGGTTTGCACTGACTGCACGAAGCTCATCGCCCCCACGAAACCAAAGCTCAGCCTCAAATGTAATGACTCTATCTCCGTCGTACTCAAGATCCTCTTTCCAGACATCAATAATTCCGGTTTCAAGAAGCCTGTCCTGGACATCCCACCGACGGATGCTTTTCAGATACAAGAAAACGTCGTGGAATTTGGTAAGTCCGTGCTCGAATTTCATAGTGGAATCATCTTGGTAACGTCGCCACAACGACAGCATCTGCTCAAGCGCCTGCTGGTTGGTCAGGACGAGATATAACCTCCCACTCAGCTCTTTGTCAGGTTTTGTTTCATCATAAAATTCTTCATCCGGGATGATTTCATCGATTTCAATTTCACCCATCCATTCGAGCCCGTCAATGCGTTTAACCGCATTGGCAAAATTTTCTATACTTCCGACGGTTTCTATTACAAGAATTTGCTCTGGGATTATGCCGGCAGCACTCTGTTGTACTTCTATTCGTCTTGCATCAAATGCAGTCTGGAGTTGACTGAAGATTGGAGATAGACGATTCCATTGTCGTTGCGGTGTTGGCCTTCTTATATGACCTCCACCACCTCCAAGAGTTGAACGAGAAGCTGTTTCAGGCGTTGGGAAAAGAAGTAGGGGGTGTTCAGGCATCCGTCACCTCCGATTCGTCTTGTTGAGCTATTGTGACTGATCGGGCGGACCAGTTCCTGAGAGTTCTTGATACGATTTCTTTCATATCGGCACTCGGTTGTTCGAGCACATACTGGCGGAACACGGTTATCCCGAATTCTTCGACTTCCGCAAAATTCGACCCCAGAAGACGTTTAGCCAAAGTGCCCGGAGCGTATCCCAAAGGGATCCTGATCCTACGTTCGAACTTTTCGAACCACTCTGTCAGGCGTGCCCGGGTCGGGCCGGGTAACGTCATACGGACCTGGAAGCGCCGCCATACAGCACGGTCCAGTAGTTCGGCATGATTGGTTGCTCCAATGGCCATTACATGGCTCGGCAGATGGTCGATCTGCATAAGCAACGAACTCACCACGCGTTTGATCTCACCGGTCTCGTGCAGATCACCGCGCTCCTTGCCGAGGGTTTCAAATTCGTCGAAAAAGAGGACGCATTTCCGAGTGGAAGCGTACTCAAACAGTTTCTTTAGGCGGACAGCGGTCTCACCCAGGTAGGTGCCGACGACGCTTTCATACCGAACCACAAGCAGTGGGACAACCAGTGCTTCTGCAATGGCCTCGGCCAATGAAGTTTTGCCATTACCAGGAGGCCCTATGAGAAGCACACGGTTCCTGGGCTCCAGGTTGTATGACCTGAGCAGGTCGGTGCGATGCTGTTCCTGAATCAAGCTCTGGCAAATCTGCTGCACCTCATCCGGTAGAATGAGATCGGACAGCTTTCGCTGGGGCATAACCTCATGGAACAGGTTGCCCATACGTTGATCCAGCATAGAGCCACCACCATTTGTAACAGGACGTTCAACCTGGGCGGTATTGAGTAACACCTCAAGTTTCTCGGCCAACACCTTGTGCTGCTTGCTTCGCTCTTCGGCGATGATCGCCTCGACGACCTTTCTAAAGTTGGCCTTGTCGCCCCGTATACCGGATTGGACAAGACGAATTAATAAATCCGCTCTTGCCATTATTCACCTCTCATTCTTGTTACTGCCTGGTCCGTACCACATGAGCCGCTTAGGATCTTCTTCCAGGACGTTGTTGGGGATTTTGTCGGCCACAGCCACGATGACGGTGTAGTCGTGCTCCTGCCAGGCCTTCTTGAACCAGGCTCGGACAGCCTCCAAAAGTGAAGACCTTGAATTTTTTCTTGACTTCTTTATATTTCTCGAACTCCTTGAGCCCGAGGCTTTTTGCGGATCTTCAAGCAGCGAGTCGAACAAACGCCCTTGTCTCATATTTCCAGTCCGATTTTGTCCGCAATTTTAATTGACAACTCTTTGAAATCCTTTTTAGCATCCTGGACCGCATTGGCATGGGCACCAATGGCCCCATCAGCCGAAGTCAGTCTAAAAATAGGTTTACGATGCTCCTGGGCCATGGGAATTAAACTGCGGTAGTGTTTAATTGTGGCCAGGCAGTATGGGTCATCTTTCTACTCAACGGTTATGTTCGACGCCTGGTTAAGGATCGCGTCCCGGTATACATTTGGAATGCGGTTTACCCATTTGTCATAAGCTTTAACCGGTCTGTCAAGCCTTACACTGTGTTGCTGGCAAAGGTAACCGATGGCCTGCATTTGCCCTGGGGGAGGTGAAAATCCGGATAACTGCTTTTTTCGGAGCAAGTTTCCCAGTTGTCCAGCCTCTTTTTCCATAAACTCTGCCAGTTCCTCAAGGTAGGCCCAAGATTTTTTAAACCTTGCAGGGAGAAGAGATCCGCCCCGAGAGGAATCACCACATAATCTGTTGCGACCAGAACCGATCGGTTGATCGCCCCCAGGTTCGGACCGATATCGACCAGAATGATGTCTGCCTGAACTTTTGCAGCCGCCATCTGCATGACCTGCCAAAACGAACTCAAAATACGCATTGGCCGGTAAAGATTGTTATCCCGCATGCTGTTAGGCCACTCAGCGGACAACGCATCTTCATATCCGGAGAGACTGACATCCCCGGGGAGCAGATAAAGGTCGGTTGCAACATTTCTCAGAACCGGCTCCGCAATGTCGCCGACACCTGTCAGAGGCCTGACACACTGAAACATCGTCGAGCCTGGTTTTTGTTTGTCCCAGATTTCTTCAATCGTGTCCTCATTGAGGAATGCCGCTGTCAGATTGGCCTGTGGATCAAGATCGACAATGACCACCCGTTTTCGAAGGGCCGCATACATCCAGGCCAGATGGTAAATAAGGGAAGTTTTTCCTACCCCGCCGTTGTTATTGAAAAATGTCAATATCGACTGGTTCATGGCTTACCTCTTAAAATGCAGACAACAGCACTCCGACTGGTTTCAAATCCAAAGGTCTTCAATACTTCACCAATGTTTGGATTCCGGTAATCCGTAAGCATTGAATACAGGTGCCCGGTATAAAATCCTGATGAGTATTTCCTATTGATAACAGACCCAACACTGTGGGGAGTGTATCATCAGGAGAGACGCCCATTTTACATGATGCCAGCCGCTCCCTATAAAATATATTGTTATCTTCCAGTGCATTGGCTGCAAATGCCAATGGCAGATATTCGTTTTCAAAAATCTTTTTAGAAATATCTGTTATCTTTGCCGAAGGCACGGGATAGATATCAAAAACATTTAGCAGAGCTTCAAGTTCATGATTAGTATATCTTTGCATCTTCACCTCCCTATTCCATACCGTATTTTAGTTCCCACAATTACATTGATAAATTGCCAAGATCAAACAATTTGTATCGAATAAGCCGAGGTTCTAAAAAAACAAACCCCAATAAACCTTTTAACCATCTCCCGTTTTATTTCGACTGGGCGCAAGCGCCGGAAATCAACGGTTCACAAAAGGAAATTCGTAGATAAAAATCGGGATTTGCGCTCACGCGTAATGGTCGAGATGATATCCTTGTTGATATCGTTGAGTTTTCCGGCCACCAGGGTGCGGATTGAAAAAACCCGCAGGGCGTCGGACATGGACAGGGTCCCTTCAGCTGAATCCTTGCGCCCGGTAAAGGGGAAGGTATCGGGCCCCCGCTGGCACTGGCTGTTGATGTTGACCCGGCAGACCTGATTTACCAGGGGGTCGATAAGTTCAGCGATGCAGTCGGGGTCGGTGCCAAAGATGCTGATCTGCTGGCCGTAATCCGAATCCGTCACATAACCCAGGGGTTCTTCAACGGATTTATAGGGGACCACGGGAATCACAGGCCCGAACTGTTCTTCCTTAAAAACGCGCATCCGGGGGGTTACCGGATAGAGCACAGCCGGAAACATGAAGGTCTGATTGACCAGGCCACCGCTTTCATTGCGGATAGACGCGCCGCCCTGCCGGGCATCATCTATAAGTTCGTTCAAATAGCCGGTCTTGTTCTCTTCGGGCAGGGGCGTAATCCCCACCCCATCCTGCCAGGGCAACCCCGGTTCAAGTTTTTCCACCTCCCGGCAGAGCATGTCCAGAAACGTTTCAGCAATGGATTCATGTACAAACAGAAGCTTTAAGGCTGTACAACGCTGACCGTTGAAAGACAGGGCGCCCAGAAGGCACTCCTTGACCGCCACATCAAGATTTGCATCCGGCAAAATAATGGCCGGATTTTTAGCCTCCAGCCCAAGCACACTGCGCAAACGGTGGGGACGGGGATGCTGCTTTTTGAGGCGGTCCCCTACCTTGCTGGTGCCGATAAAGGCCAGCACATCAATGCGGCCCGATTCCATAAGCGGACCTGTAACCATGGCCCCCCTGCCGTATACTGTATTAACCACCCCCGGCGGAAAGGCGCTCTGAAATGCCTCAAGCAGGGGCCGGTGAAGCAGAACACCGAGCTTGGGCGGCTTAAAGATGACGGTGTTACCCATGATCAGGGCCGGAATCAAAGTGGTAAAGGTTTCGTTCAAAGGATAATTAAAAGGCCCCATGCACAGGACCACCCCCAGAGGAGCCCTGCGGATCTGGGCGGCCACCCCCTGGATGATGTCGAACCGCGATCCGGCCCGGTCCAGATCCTTGAGCGCATCAATGGTACCCAGGATATAATCCAGGGTGCGGTCAAACTCGTTACAGGCATCCTGAAACTTCTTGCCTATTTCCCACATAAGAAGTCGAACGACCTCCCCGCGCTTCTCCTTCATGCGGTAAGCGAACGCTTCCAGGTGATGGATACGGTCCTCCACAGCCAGGGTCGGCCAGTGCCCCCGGCCGCTGTCATAGGCCTGGCAGGCCGCCTCCAGAGCGTCAAGCGCCTCTTTTTCCGTGAGCAGCGGATAGCTGCCGATACGCTTCTTTTTAAAACCGCCGTCTGCGGCTACACATACGGGCGAAAACACATCCTGCACCGGACCGTCCCAGTGATGGATCTCGCCGTTAACCAAAAATTCTGTCTGTTCAACGGGTCCCGGAATCCGAAACGCTTCCGGGATATCGGATTCTGCAGGAAACATACTAATAATCTTTTTTTGAATATTCATAATGCCTCACTTATTTGTTATATTGTTCAAATAAACAATAGTGGTTTTCAGCTGCACATCTCTGAGCATTATTCTGATAAACTTGAAAACTTTTATGTGAAAGTCTGTGTAACCCAACAGATCTTTCAACTTTCGTTGTGGGATGAATATGGGTTCGCCTGGGGCTGTTATTAAATAATAATAAACGGGACATGGCCCAGCTGACAACATATAATTCAGAAATAAATTCCATCTCCAATCTAAAATGGCCGGTAGAAAGGTAAAAAAAGGTCTAAATAATCGGCGTTTGAGCCACTAAAACAGGCTATATTTGTTTTGTATGAGCCCCGGGACTTGAAAATTAAGCCTTTTTCATGATATTTAAACAGGTTCCATTTAGATTGCGGAACGCTTTTTACCATAAAAAATTTTAAGGGACAGGTATTAATCCATATGAAAGCATTGTTAGCCCTGGAAGATGGAAGAACATTTTCCTGTAGAAGTTTTACAGGGCCGGGCGAAGCCCAGGGAGAGGTGGTGTTCAACACCAGCATGACCGGTTACCAGGAAATTCTGACCGACCCGTCCTATTACGGGCAGATGGTCACCATGACCTATCCGCTCATAGGCAACTACGGCGTGTGTCCGGAAGATGTTGAATCAGACCGTATTCAGGTGGCAGCCTTCATTGTCAAAGAATACCAGGAGTTTCCAAGCAATTTCAGATCAAAGGGAACCCTTGCCGACTATCTGATGAAATCCCATGTCCTTGGCATTGAGGACCTTGACACCCGGGCACTAACCCGGCATATCCGAAAATCCGGTGCCATGAGGGCCATGATCTCCACCACGGATCTGGATCCTGAATCCCTTGTGGCCCGGGCCAGGCAGATTCCTTCCATGGAAGGATCAAATCTGGTGGAATACGTTACGACTAAAAAGCCCTATTTCTGGAAAGACAACAATCCGGACTATATTGATATCAATAGCCTTAAAGACCCTTCCATATGGCGATACAAAGGTAAAAAACATTCTGTGGTGGCCCTGGATTTCGGGATAAAATATAATATTGTCCGCTGCCTTGAAGATGCCGGGTGTGAAGTGCTGGTGGTTCCGGCCAAAACCGATGCCCAGACCATAAAAAATCTGAACCCGGACGGTCTTTTCCTTTCCAACGGCCCTGGAGACCCGGAGCCCTTGACCTACATCGTGGACACCATACGCGAACTTCTTGAGGACTATCCTGTCTTTGGGATTTGTCTGGGGATGCAGCTTTTGGGCCTTGCCATGGGCGGTAAAACCATGAAAATCAAATTCGGCCACAGGGGCGGCAATCAGCCGGTGAAAAATATGGATACCGGCAAAGTGGAGATCACCTCCCAGAACCATGGGTTTGCCGTGGATCTGAACACCCTTGATAAAAACAAATGCCACCTGACCCACATCAACCTGAACGAAGACTCCCTGGAAGGGCTTAAGAACGATACCATCCGGGCGTTTGCCGTCCAGTACCACCCCGAAGCCTCTCCAGGTCCCCATGATGCGGCCTATCTTTTTAACCAGTTTGCAAAAGTGATGGAAAATGCCAAAGCGTAACGACATCCATAAAATTCTGATCATTGGTGCCGGCCCGATCATCATCAGCCAGGCATGCGAGTTTGACTATTCCGGCACCCAGGCCTGCAAGGCCTTGAAGGAAGAAGGGTTTGAAGTTGTCCTGATCAACTCAAATCCGGCCACCATCATGACCGACCCTGAAACAGCCGACCGGGTCTATATTGAACCGGTAAGTGCTGAAACCCTGTGCAAGGTAATTGAAATTGAGCGGCCTGATGCCGTTCTGCCCACCCTTGGTGGCCAGACAGCGCTGAACACCACCATAGATGCCGCCAAAACAGGGATATTTGAACGCTATAATATCGAACTGATCGGTGCATCCATTGAGGCCATCAACAAGGCCGAAGACCGGGAACTGTTCCGGGATGCCATGAACAAGATAGGCTTAAGAATTCCCAGATCCGGGTTTGCCACCAATATGCAGGAAGTTGAAGATACAGCCCAGCGCATCGGATTTCCCATTATTGTCCGGCCAAGCTTTACTTTAGGCGGAACCGGCGGTGGTGTGGCCTACAACATGGAAGAGCTTGCAAATCTTGCCAAGGCCGGCCTTGACGCGTCTCTGATCACCCAGGTGATGCTTGAGGAGTCTGTTCTGGGGTGGAAGGAATATGAGCTTGAGGTGATGCGGGATCATGCGGACAACGTGGTAATCATCTGTTCCATTGAGAACATTGACGCCATGGGGGTTCATACAGGTGATTCCATTACCGTGGCCCCGGCCCAGACCCTGTCGGACAAAGAATACCAGTCCCTGCGCGATGCCTCCATTGCCATCATCAGGGAAATCGGTGTGGACACAGGCGGTTCCAATGTTCAATTTGCCGTGAACCCGGAAAACGGGGAAATTATCGTGGTTGAAATGAACCCAAGGGTTTCAAGGTCTTCCGCGCTGGCCTCCAAAGCCACGGGGTTTCCCATTGCCAAAATTGCAGCCAAGCTGGCTGTCGGCTACACCCTGGATGAAATTCCCAATGATATCACCGGCGAAACCATGGCCTGCTTTGAGCCCTCCATTGACTATTGTGTGGTTAAAATTCCGCGCTGGACCTTTGAAAAATTCCCCGAAACCGACGATATCCTCACCACGGCCATGAAATCCGTGGGTGAAACCATGTCCATCGGCAGAACATTTAAGGAAGCCCTCCAAAAAGGTCTGCGCTCCCTTGAAATCGGCCGGGCGGGTTTCGGTGCCGACGGAAAAGATCCGGCACCCGGATCTATGGCGGGTACGGATCTGGAGTATAAATTATCCACCCCCAATTCCCAGCGGATTTTTTACATCAAATACGCCATTGAACACGGTATGCCCATCAGCATAATCCATGATCTGACCGCCATTGATCCCTGGTTTCTCTACCAGATGAAACAGATTGTGGACCTTGAAAAACAGCTGAAACTGGCCGGCATGAACCTGCCCAAAGATCTGTTTGAAAAGGCAAAAAAATACGGGTTCTCCGACAAGCAGCTGGCGTATCTGTCCGGTGGACTGACAGACAAGCAGATCGAGCAGAAACGAAAAGATTTAGGGATTGTCCCGGTATATAAACTGGTTGATACCTGTGCGGCAGAATTCAGGGCGGTTACCCCTTACTATTACTCCACCTATGAAAGCGAATGCGAGGCCCGGGTGGCGGATAAGAAAAAGGTGATCATCCTGGGCGGCGGTCCCAACCGCATCGGACAGGGTATCGAATTTGACTACTGCTGTGTTCATGCCTCCTTTGCATTAAGGGAAGAAGGGGTGGAATCCATCATGGTCAACTCCAACCCGGAAACGGTCTCCACGGACTATGACACCTCGGACAAGCTCTATTTTGAACCGTTGACCCGGGAAGATGTGCTTCACATCGTGGAAAAGGAAAAACCCTTTGGCGTGATTGTTCAGTTCGGCGGCCAGACGCCTTTGAACCTTGCCACAGACCTTCAAAAAGCAGGCGTTCCCATCATCGGCACAAGCCCGGAAAGCATTGACCGGGCCGAGGACCGGGATCTGTTTGCGGCCATGCTTAAAAAACTGGGCCTGCGCCAGCCCGATAACGGCATTGCACATTCCTATAAAGAAGCGGTTACCGTTGCAAGGGATATCGGATACCCGGTCATGGTACGCCCCTCCTTTGTTCTGGGTGGCCGGGCCATGAAAATCGTCTATGATGAAAAAGATCTGGAAGAATATTTCGATCTTGCGGTCCAGGCCTCACCGGATAAACCCGTACTCATTGACAAGTTCCTGGAAGAAGCCTTTGAGCTGGATGTGGACGCCATCTCCGACGGTGAGGATACCGTCATCGGCGGAATGATGGAACATATTGAAGAGGCCGGCATTCATTCGGGCGATTCCGCCTGTGTACTGCCGCCGTACTCCATTGAGGAAAACCACATCAAAGAGATGGCCGATGCGGCCAAAGCCATTGCCAAAGAGCTGAATGTCAAGGGTCTGATGAACATCCAGTTTGGGATTATGAATGATACGGTGTACATCATTGAGGTTAATCCCAGGGCTTCCAGAACCATCCCCTTTGTCTCCAAGGCCATCGGCGTTCCCCTGGCAAAACTTGCCACCAAGGTCATGCTCGGCAAAACCCTGAAGGAACTTGGCGTCACAAATGAAGTCATCCCGCCCTATTATTGTGTGAAAGAAGCGGTAATGCCCTTTGACCGCTTTGAAAACGTCGATCCGGTTCTTGGACCGGAGATGAAATCCACAGGCGAGGTCATGGGCATTGACAAGGATCTGGGTGCAGCTGTTGCCAAAGCCCAATTTGCGGCCGGACAGAAACTGCCCAAGGAGGGTACCGTGTTTATCTCTGTCCAGGACAAAGATAAAAAGGCGGCACTGCCTGTGGCAAAACTTTTCCATGATATGGGATTCACCATCATGGCCACCCGGGGAACCGTCACATTCCTGGAGGAAAATAAAATTCCATCCACAATGGTGAAAAAAGTATCTGCGGGCCGGCCCCACGTGGTTGATGCCGTGAAAAACGGTGAAATACAACTTATCTTAAATACAGGCGCGTCCAGCCAGACCCAAAGAGACGGGTATGAAATCCGCCGGGCCGCCATTAAATATAAAATACCCTACGCCACCACCACGGATGGCGCAAGGGCCATTAGCCTGGCTATCCAGGCCATGAAAAAAGAGAATCTGACGGTAAAGCCACTCCAGCATTATCACCAGGAAAATTAATTATTGGATAACCATAAATGAATACCATCCATCCAAATTGTAAAACCTGCTCCGTTTTCACACCAAGTGAACGCCCCAAAGATGAATGTGGGGTTTTTGGACTTTATAAACATCCGGAAGCGGCTAAAATTACCTATTTCGGTCTTTATGCACTCCAGCACAGGGGTCAGGAAAGCGCGGGCATTTCCGTGAACCGGGGGATCAACGACAAAATTTTCTCCCATAAAGGCATGGGACTTGTGCCCGAAATTTTCAACATGGAAGACCTGGAACGCATTGAAGGCGGGTCTGCCATCGGCCATGTCCGGTACTCCACCACAGGCGATTCCGTTCTGGCCAATGCCCAGCCTTTCGTGGTCAACCACCGGCACCGCTCCTATGCCCTGGCCCACAACGGTAATCTGGTCAACGCCCACATTATCAGAGAAGAACTTGAAGAACAGGGCTCCATATTCCAGACCACCATGGATTCGGAAGTGTTTTTGCACTTGTTCATCAAAAACCTGACAAAGGGCGATTATGAGTCTGCCATATTAAAGGCCGCCTCAAAGCTTGAAGGGGCCTACTCCATGATTCTGCTCACCTGCAAGGGTGAAATCATCGGCATGAAAGACCCCAATGGATTCCGTCCCCTGGCCCTTGGAAAACTGAACGGACACTATGTACTGGCATCTGAAACCTGCGCCTTTGACCTCATCCAGGCCGAATTTATCCGGGAACTGGACCCCGGTGAAATCGTCATTATCAATGAAGACGGTATCAGGAGCATCAAACATCCCAAAGCCGCCATCAAAAAATCTTTGTGCATCTTTGAATATATCTATTTTGCCCGGCCCGACTCCACCATTGACGGCAAAAACGTCTATGAAATGAGAAAGGCACACGGCAGGCGGCTGGCCCAGGAAGCCCCTGTGGAGGCGGATATGGTTATGCCGTTTCCCGATTCCGGCAACTATGCGGCCATCGGCTATGCTGCAGAATCGGGTATTCCTTTCGAAATGGGCATGATACGCAACCACTATGTGGGCAGAAGTTTTATCCAGCCCACCCAGTCCATGCGCGATTTTGCCGTGCGCGTGAAACTGAATCCGGTGCGCGAACTGATCAAAGGCAAAGATATTATCATCATTGAAGACTCTATCATCCGGGGCACCACGGCCAAAACCCGTGTGAAAGCCTTAAAGGATTTGGGTGCCGGAAAAATACACATGCGCGTATCCTGTCCGCCCCATAAATTCCCCTGTTATTACGGTATCGATTTTTCATCCAAAGGGGAATTGATTGCGGCACAAAAACCCATTGATGAACTGACCGAATACCTCGGACTGGATTCTTTACATTACCTGTCCATTGAAGGCATGCTTGAAGCCTCGGGCGTGAATGAGCCCGAAGCCAATTTCTGCAAAGCCTGTTTTGACGGAACCTACCCCGTGCCCTTTGACCCCAATTTCACCAAACAGTGCATGGGCTAAAGTTAAGATGAAGAAACAAACCGTTGCGTTTTCAAGGCAGAGCACCAATCTGTTCTTCCACATACTGACACGCTGTAATCTGCGCTGTGCCCACTGCTACATCAACCGGGTAGAGCATGGAACCAACACCCTCTCCTTGTCCACCATAAAAGACTGGCTTGGTATCTTTTCTTCAAAGGCAAAGGATACCAACCTCATTCTTCTGGGCGGCGAACCCACGCTTCACCCGGATCTGGCAGCGGTTGTGGGTATGGCCGGAGATATGGGATTCAAATCCATCACCATTGATACCAACGGTTTTTTATTTCACGACATCCTGGACAAAATAACGCCGGACCAGATTGACTTTTTTTCATTCTCCCTGGACGGCGTTACCAAAGAAACCAACGATGCCATCAGAGGAGAGGGCTGTTTTGATGCCGTCATGTCCGGTATCAGCCGTGCGGTGAAAAAAGGGTTCACCTGCTCCATGATCTATACGGTTTCTGAAAAAAATATTCATGAGGTGTCAAAGCTCCCGGAACTGGTAAAGGATCTTGGCATTTCCCGTTTTTTTATCCAGGTGGTGGGGCTGCGTGGCGAAACGGATAACACCGACGCAAGGCACCAGGTCTCAAAAACAATCTGGCAGGAGACCATTCCCAAAACAGCTGAACAGATTGCACAACAGGGCATTATCGTTACCTACCCCAAGGTGTTCCTCACCCATGAAGAAACCTTTGAATGCGCCGCCAATGTGGCAAACAACTACTTTATTTTCCCCAACGGACGGGTATATCAATGCCCTTTATGCGAGGACTTTTCCTTTCATTCCTATGAAATCATAGACAATGTGTTGACCTCCCGTCCAAAAGTCAATGAAACCAATTTTTTCTCTTTGCAGATTCCCGAAGGGTGTGTCATGAATAAATTGATACAGCCGGGAAATCTGTCCTACGATGATAACGGATCCCCCCGATACAAAATCGCGTGTTGTATGCTCAAGGAAGAATTGCAGCCGTGATGGTGTAAATAAAAAATTTTTCCCCTGCTGCTCGTTATGTGACCCTGATTTCAGCCCACAATAAAAAAAATAAAAAGGGATACATGATCATGAAAAAGTATCCATTGGATTTCGACCAAAGTGCTGCGCTCTTATCCCAATACGGCATTTTACCTTCCGGAAAACAGATCTACAGTCTTGAAGAGGCCTTAAAAACTGCGGATGATATTGGTTATCCGGTGGTCGTCAAAGCGGTTAGTGAAAAAATTATTCATAAATCCGACCTGGGGGCTGTGCGGCTGAACCTGAAAAATTCCCATGAAGTCACATCCGCGGTACAATCAATCGAAACGCTCATGGGTGGCTTTTCCAGGGAAAACAAAGAGGGATTGCTGGTCCAGAAAATGGTGGATAAGGGATTTGAACTTCTCGTGGGTGCCCGGCAGGACCCGGGGTTTGGTCCCATCACCATGGTGGGGATCGGCGGCATTTTTGTGGAACTGTTCTCAGATGCCGCCCCGGGAATCGGTATACTCACCCGGCAGGATGTGGAACGGATGCTTAAAAAAACCCGGGCCGGTAAAGTGCTGGACGGGTTCCGGGGCCAGACGTATGACAGGGAAGCCATCATCGAACTGACCATTCGGGTTTCCAAATTGATGGCGGAAAATCCGGATATCTGCGAGTTGGATTTAAATCCGGTGATTGTCTATGAAAACGGATATGCCATTGTAGACACGCGATTGATCAAAGATCCTGATTTTATCCAACCCTCTTTCCAGCAGATCAGTGACTGGAAGCGCAAAAGTGTAGATGCGATTTTTAATGCCCAATCCGTCGCAGTTGTAGGCGCGTCCCGGCCGGGAACCCAGGGCGGCGTTATTCTAAAAAACTGCATGAAGATCAAAAAACTCTACCCGGTTCACCCGACACTGAAAACCATCCACGGACTGACCTGTTATCAAAATCTTGACGATCTGCCCGAGGTGCCGGATCTTTGCGTATTTGCGGTAAACTCGGAAAGGACTGTCTTAATTTTTGAACAGTTCTGCAAACTTGGCGGCAAAGGTGCCATTATTTTCAGTGACGGCTTTGCGGAAATAGGGCGATTTGATCTCAAGGAAAAGCTCATAGCCTTAAGCGAAACGTATAAAGTCGCATTCATCGGCCCCAACTGCATGGGGATGATTGATAACTTTTCAGGACTGAACACCAATTACATCCCGGTCCAGCGATCTGTTCCCGTGACCCCGTCCAATTGCGTGGGCGTGATATCCCAAAGCGGCGGCATAGGTCTTGAACTGCTTGAGATGCTGGGTGCGGACCGCCAGAATTTGGGGAAATGGGTCTCCATAGGCAATGCCGCCGTATGCGGGGTACCTGAAATACTCTCCCACATGGGCGATGATCCCAGAATAAAAATCATCGCCGTTTATTTAGAAGGTGTGGCCGACGGATTGAAATTGCTGCAGGTGGGTAAACAGGTGGCCGAGAAAAAACCCGTGGTGATCATAAAAGGCGGCATGGGGGGCGGGGCCGAAGCGGCCTTATCCCACACCGCATCCCTTGCAGGTTCCCATGATGCCTTCAGGGCCTGCTGTGACCAGGCAGGGTTTTATCTCATTGAAGAACTCACCGAAGATCCTAAAATCATCGTCAATATACTGTCCATTCTCACCAGCCAGCCCAAAACATACGGTGACCGGATTGCCGTGGTCAGTGTCGGCGGCGGGGCGGGCATTCTTCTTTCGGACCAGGTGACGCTGAAGGGAATGACCCTGGCGCAGTTTTCACCTGAAACCAAAAAGAAAATGAAAAAGCTGATTGAAAAAGATCTAAAAACCGACCTGCCCGAAGTAAAAAACAAGATATTGGGCAATATGGGCAGTAACCCCGTTGATCTTTTAGGTAACTGCCGGGATGAACGTCTCCTGGAAGCCATCAGGATCGTGGACCAGGATCCCAATACCGATGTGATTATGGCGGCCATCTATCTGCAGGTTCCCCTGTTAAGCGAATACCTGCCCGAACGACTAGTGGAACTTAAACAGGAATTGACCAAGCCTCTGATTGTCTCTCCCAGGGGATTTTCCGAATATGTGGACCGGTGCAGAACATTTATGGCGGACCGAAAACTGCACACCTATACCGTACCCATGATAAAACCCTTGGGTATTGCCATTGATATCTGGAAAAAATATAAGATTAACTTCCTTGACTGACGATCAAAAGTTGATAGGCTGTTTACATTTATCCTTAGGATTAATACCTGAGTTTTAAACACAGAGCCTTTTTTATGTACCATCTTTTTTCCTTTACCTGAGTTGTAAACAAACAATTTACCCGTGGGTAAATTCGCTTGTAAATTTTATTTATCAACAATGTGTAGAGGAGAATCTATGTCTGAACAATTCAAAGGTGATCATAAAAAAAGATTATCCGGAAAAATCATTTTTACAGTATTGGTGTTGTGGATGGCTGCAACAGGCATATCCTATGCCGGTGCCGATATTACGGTAGACGAACCCATATTTTCATTTGGCAGCGTCGTCGAAGGCACACAGGTCACCCACGACTTTATTGTGCGTAATCCCGGGGATGATGTATTATCCATCCTGCGGGTGGCGACATCATGCGGCTGCACCGTTGCGGATTATCCAAAAACCGTTGCCCCAGGTGAAACAGGTATCATACATGTTAAAGCCAACACCTCGGGGTATGGCGGCAGCGTATTTAAACGCAAACTTGTCATTCGAACAGATGTCCCTGAAAAACAATCTGTCGTCCTCCAGATAGAAGGGAATGTTGAATAATGTTTCCTGGAATGGATGATGATATAACCGCATACATATTCTTTTATTTAATTTACAAACAGGAGTTACCATGGGATTGATATCTTCCACCCATTCCATCAGCCGTTATTATATTGACGGTGAATTTCCTGACGGTGCCGCAGAAGGTGTCCGCCGGGGATTAATTGAAAATGCCATCCCTGAAATTGAAAATGAGTACGATGAAATTTCAGCCGGATGGACCCCCCTTGAAACCCCATATAAACCAGACTTTGAATCTGCGTCATTTCTATTTGGCACTTATTTTGCTTTTTCCCTGCGCATTGATAAAAAATCAATCCCGGCCAAACTGATCCAGAAACACATGGCCATTGAAACAGAGAAAAAAAAGAAAGAGAGCGGCAGGCCCTTTATTTCAAAAAATGAAAAAGCCGAACTCAAAGAGATGGTCGTGGACATTCTGATGCATAAAACACCCTTTATTCCAAATATATACGATGTGCTATGGGACTATGAAAATAAAAATTTGATTTTATTTTCCACCCAGAAAGCGGCCAATGAACTGTTTGAAACCCTGTTTTTCAAATCCTTTGACCATAAACCCATCAAAATATTTCCCTATACAATTGTTGAAAAGCTGGGCAGTTTTTCAAGTGATAAAAAAGACAGAATATTGGCGTTATCGCCCTTAAATATGAAAGGTATATGATCGATGTTGGATATAGCAACCGCTTACAATAAATATGGCTTTTTGGGTAACGAATTTTTGACATGGATCTGGTATCTGGTTGAAACGGACCAGGATATAACCGCCCTTTCAGGATCAAGTGATCCGGTAACCTTTGAGATCGGAAATTCCATCAGCCTTGAAAACAACCTGGGCGATAAGTCAAAGGAAAAGATTACCATTAAAGGGGATCAGGCAGGTCTTGAAGAAGGAACCACGGCCCTTAGAAAAGGGGCATGGGTCACGGATATGAACCTGCTCTGCAAAATAGGCGAAGAAGAGTATAAATTTTCCATCAAAGGTGAAAGTTTCAATATCACCGGTTTAAAAACACCCACCATTGATACCTCCGCATCAGAAGATGAAATAGAGGGGATGATTATTGAGAAAACCTTTCTAATCACGAAAGTTATCAACGTTATTGACACCCTGTTTTTAAAATTCATTGAGAAAAGAATCTCAGACGCGTGGAAGACATTGGATTTAAAAGCGATCAGGGAGTGGATTCAATCCTGATAAAAACTTGTCAAAAAAGCCTGCTTTATGCACCCGTCAAAAACAGGCTTTCAAATCTGAATGGTTTTAAAACGCTTTTATCTAAAATTATCAACATTAAAGCCAAGTGAATATTATAATAATATCTAAAGCTTAAGATAGTTATAAACATTTCAGCATTCGTTATTATTACTATTATTTTTTTTAAATTAATATTTAATATACGCTTACTTCAAAAGATTCGATCATTCGTTAAATCAAAATCAGTTTATATGAAAGCCCTGGGAGGTTTCCCAGGGCTTTCAAGCTTTATCGTGGGCGATGTCCGGCAGTTAATCTGTCAGGCATCGCCCATGGCATTTAGCAGCCCTCCCAAATTATAAAGAGATGGCATACCGGGTTAGGGAAAATGCAATGCTCCACAGGGTTAAACCGATAACAGCATCAAGAATCCGCCAGGCCAATGGATTTTTGAATACAGGTGCAAACACCCTTGCCCCAATACTCAGACTGATAAACCATAGGGTAGAAGCCGTGACGCTTCCGGCCCAGAAATAAAATCTTTGGCTATGGGGAAATCGGCTCGCGATGCTGCCGATCAATACAACCGTGTCAAGGTAGAAATGGGGATTGAGAAGGGTAACGGCCAATGTTGATATAATAACCGTCTTAAGGGACATATGACCCTGATCCGCTGCATTAAGGCTTTTGTTCCCCATGGCCGATCTGAACGCCTGAAATCCGTATAAAAATAAAAATATCGTACCGCCCCAGGCTGTCAGCCGTGACAACAGCACCGACCTTGAAACGGCAGCGCCAATCCCAGCAACGCCCAGTGTGATAAACAGGATATCGCAGAATATGCAGATTGCAGCAATAATCAGGGGATGGTTTTTGCGGATGCCCTGGGAGAGTATAAAAGCGTTTTGAGCACCAATGGCCACAATGAGGCCGCCCCCTGTGCCAAGGCCCTGGAAAAAGGGTGTCATCATATTTTCATTATCCTTTTAAGCGAATCATTAATAAAAACGGTGAAATGAAATAACACCCATACCTATATTTAGTAAAATTAATTGTTTTAATTATTAATAAATTTTACTAATAATACTTCATGTTTGATTATAAGCTTATAGAGGCGATGGCAGAGGTTGTCCGGCAGGGCGGGTTTGAAAAGGCGGCAGCACGGATGTGCCTGACCCAGTCTGCTGTGTCCCAGCGTGTCAGACAACTTGAAGAGCAGGTCGGACAGATATTGCTGACCCGTTCGGTGCCACCCGCCGTCACAGATGCCGGGAAATGGTTCCTTTCCCATTATTTACAGGTCAGGCATCTGGAAGAGGATTTGGCAAACCGGGCAGATTTTGGGTGGGATGGAAAACCTGTAACCCTGTCTGTGGGGGTCAATGCCGACAGTCTGGCCACATGGTTTCCTAAAGCTGTTGCGCCCATGCTGAAAGACGGAAAAATTTTGCTGGACATCCGGGTGGACGACCAGGAACAGACCCATAAACTGTTAAAAAATGGAACCGTGTGCGGCTGCATCAGTATCCTTGACCGGGCCATTCAGGGGTGCCGGATTTTTGAAATCGGCACCATGACATACCAATTGTTGTGCACCAAGGATTTCGCCCGTCGCTGGTTTCCCAGCGGCGTAAATCTTGAAGCTTTATCAAAGGCGCCGGCCATCGTTTTTAATCAAAAGGATGAATTGCACGATAAAGCGCTTAAGATTGTCTTTCATACCGTGCCAAAGGATATACCTGCGACCTATGTCCCCTCATCGGAAACCTTTGTGGATTTTATTGCCATGGGTCTTGGATACGGTGTAGTGCCGCTGGCCCAAGGCGGTCATTTAATGGAAAAAGGCATTCTAATTTCCTTGATTGCCGACCTGACAATTGATATCCAACTCTTCTGGCATTGCTGGAATTTAAAATCTCCTTTGATTGAATCCTTTACCCAGGCCCTGCTGCACCAGGGCAGTAAAAACCTTAATTCATTCGTCAATCCTGATCTAATGCCTTTAAAATGACGAACAGTATCCAAGGTTATTGACACCCTTTTTTAAAACTTATCAAAAAAAAAATTTTATCACTGGCAAAGCGCTGATTTAAAAGGGATCGAAGCGAATACCTTATTTTAATAAAAAAATGTTCAAAAAACCCGGGTTATGTACCTTCAAACAACAGACGTTCAATACCTTGCCTTTTTGAATTTTTTTGTTCAATATTTTAAACAAAAAGATTATAAAAAAATAATCCATGATATTAATAGATTATAGTACTTATAAACATTTAAATCCGGATTATTATTACTATTGTTTTTTTTAAATTAATATTTAATATATCCACGCTGTACCAAAGAAACAGACCCCCGTTTCTTATAGTCACTGTCTTGTTTATTGGCCGATAAACTGGTATTAAAAAAGCGCGAATTAAAATTCCCTTTCAGGAAAATTAGAATGACAGAAAATTTAAAAGTATTTTCCGGTGGATCCAATCCGGATCTGGCAACGGAAATCTGTGGACATATTGGGATTGACTTAAGTCCTATGGAAACATCCCGATTTTCAAATGATAATTTATTTGTTCAGATCAAGGAAAGTGTCAGGGAAAAAGATGTATTCGTGGTTCAGTCTTTAACCACACCCGTCAGTGATCATCTTATGGAGCTGATGATTACCATAGATGCTTTGCGCAGCGCATCTGCCAAACGGATTACCGCTGTCATCCCCTATTATTCATATGCCCGGTCCGATAAAAAGGATGCCCCAAGAATTTCCATTGCTGCCCGTCTGGTGGCGGATCTTTTGAAAACCGCCGGGGCAGACCGGGTACTGACCATGGACCTGCACGCCGATGCCGTGCATGGTTTTTTCAGTATTCCCGTGGATCATTTAACATTCATGCCCACAATCTGTGATTATTTTGCAGGACTTTTGGATCTGTCAAAGGTGGTGGTGGTGGCCACGGATGCAGGCGGTGCTAAAAGAGCCGGCCGGTTTGCCAAACGCCTGGACACTTCTCTTGCCATCATTGACAAACGCAGGATCAGCGATTCCAATGTTCAGCAGGGGCTGGTCGTGGGTAATGTAGAGGGGCTGGATGCCATTGTTTTTGACGATGAGATATCCACAGGGGGAACCCTGGTGAGTACCGTTGATACCTTGAAACGGGCGGGGGCTCATAATATTTATGTGGGGGCGACCCACCCGGTGCTTTGCGGTCAGGCTGTGGAAAATTTAAGTAAAACCGTTGTATCCGGCATTGTCGTTGCCAATACGGTTCATATTCCTGCAGAAAAAAAGTTTGCTCAGCTTAAATCTCTGTCCGTGGCACCGCTGTTTGCCCGGGCCATTAAGCACATCCATACAGGGGAAAGTGTGTCTGCCCTTTTCAAATCGTAAACATATTTTCGTATGTGTTTAAATGGTTGAAATTGCAGCGACGGCAGCTGCCACCTGATCCTTGGGTAGGGCAATTTCTCTGATAAATGCCGGCAGGCAGTCCCATATTTTTTTGGGCTGCCTAAGGCTTCTGTCACTGTCAATGGCAAGCACTCCGGTCTGTTTTCCGGCGTTAAAAGGATCCGGCCTGGATTTTAAGGGAACCTGATTTTTGTCTGTAAAGGGAAGCACAAGGGGACCTTCGTTTTCAAGGACATAGGCAAGTTGTCCGCTTTTAAGAAACACAATGCTGCCCGGCGGATAAAGCCCTACGGTTTTAACAAACGCATGGAGAATGAATTGCAGGATGGGGTCTTTGTGTACATAGCTGCGAAACAGGCCGGTGACTGCAGCTACCTGGTTAACGGCGTCCTGGTAACTTCGCTTGGATATCATGGCGTCATAGATGTCCATCAGTTTGCATATTCTGACATAGGGCGGCATATTTCCGTATTCAAGTCCCGCAGGGTAACACCCGGGTTCTCCCTCATATAATGGGCCATGATGATGCCGAATCATGTTACTGAGCAGGGTACTGCCCAGATGGTTCTTTTCTATAACCGTAAATCCGAAATCGTGGGAATGCCGGCGCAGCAATCCGATTTCATCTTTGCTCAGTGTTGATGTTTTGTTCAAAAGATCTTCGGGCACCATGGATTTTCCCAGATCATAGATGAACAGGCCAAAGGTCATCTCTTTTATCTCTTCCGGGTAGTAATAGGAAAACATGCCCGACTTCTCATTGCCCGCAAGGGTTGGTGAGGCCCAAAGCGATTTTTCCATTATTTTTGAAAATGCCTTGTTGAACCGGTGCAATACCTGGGAGCCCAAGGCGCAGACATTGGTGGCATGGTTGTAAAAATAGTCATCGTAGAAAAACCACTCCCTGGGTGCATATGCAAAGGGGTGATGATCCTGTTCTGCAAATGATGCAAGTTCCGATGCCTGGGCTGATACGGCATCTACATCAAATTCCCCCTTTGTCTCTCTGATCTGGTTCACGGCATTTTTTATGATGGCCTGGGCTTTGAGACTTATGGATTCGGCAAACCTGCGCAGTTCCAGGATCTCTTTGAGCCGTTCGGTTACATTTTGGGTTTTGACGGGTTCTGAATCTAAAAATGAATCCGACACAATATTGGGCATCTTGGCGGATTTCAAGTTTATCTTGTTGCCGGATGCGTCAAAAACACCGCCGTTACTTGCCACCGGCACATGCCGAAGACCGTTGTTTCTAACGATTTTCAGCGGCTTTGTTTTATCCACCATGACATCTTTGGCCAAAAGCAGGGTTCCGTTGCTGTCATATACATCCACCCCGGTTTTAACCCGGCCGCCCTGGCGGACAACCTCGATCAGCTTATCTATGGATATTCTTGCTTCAATCATGATTCATCGGTGATCGCGTTTCCCACCGCCTTTGACAGATCTATAAATTCCTGGATGTTCAGGGTTTCAGCCCGCCGTGAGGGTTCAATGCCGGCGTTTTCAAGGGCAATCCCGACAATTTGTTTGGTTAATCCCATTTCGCCGCCGGACATGGCATTGTGAAGGGTTTTTCTACGTTTTGAAAACGCTGCCTTTATGACACCGAATAGCAGGGTTTCGTCCGTTTGTCCCATGCCGTCGGTTTCAAAAAAATCAAAGCGCAGGACAGTGGAGTCTACATCCGGCCTGGGAAAAAAGTTGTTGGGCCCGATATCCGCAACCCGGCTGATGTTTGCTGCATATTGAACCACCGCAGCAAGCCGCGAGTAATCCTTGGTTCCGGGTGACGCAAGAAGACGTTGGGCAAGTTCCTTTTGAAACATAAGAAATGCGCGTGTCACAACCTGGCGGATTGTAACCAGCTGAAAAAGGATCTGGGAGGAAATATTGTATGGCAGGTTTCCGATCACCACCAGTTTATTTGTCCCTGCAATTTCACGAATATCTGTTTTTAAAATGTTTTGATTGATAATCGTAACATTGCTGATTCCTTCATCGGCCAGTTCCTGTTCAAGCAAAGGAATGATACGGCGGTCTTTTTCAACAGCCGTAAGCTGCTTGCAGGCCCTTGCCAAAGGCAGGGTGATCGCCCCTAATCCGGGACCGATTTCAAGTACGGTGGTCTCTTTATCAACACAGGTTCTATCTACAATCATCTGGGCTGTGGCCGGGTTGGATAAAAAATTCTGACCCAACTCCTTTCCGGCATATAGCCCGTTTTTCTTTAATAACTCGCCAGGATGCGTCATGCTCCTTTTTGATCTCCATTTCTTAAGCTGTTTATATTCCGAACGCCATCTGTCGTATACTTGGCCTTGGAAAAAGAATAAAGATTAACAGTAGTGGTTTTCCTTTGAAACTTTCAAGACAAATAATAGTAAATCACAGATTTTTATTAATTTCCATAAATTTTAACATCTTCTATTTAGATATTTTTTTTACTTATTTAAGGGTGCCCTACTTGACTTTGATAGATTTAAGAAGTAATTTTCAGGATATCATATTAAAAAAGAGACTTGAAGTACACAATTACACCTAAAGAAAATTACTATAACTAAATTAATAGATAGGCGTTAAACAGGATCTACCGATCTTTTTGGATTCTCAATAAAGGTACGGTAAAACCTAAGTATCAATAAGGATTTAAGATATGGAACCAACAGAATTCAGCAACAATTGGGAGAACTTTATAAAAATGCTTCTCCATCGTCTGGATATTCCAACCAAAGAGGATATTGCTAATATTCACAAAAGGCTTGACAAGCTAGAACAATTGATTTATCAGAACCACCCGTCAAGCAGGCAGAAAAATAAAGACCGGCCGCCACGGAAAAAAAGTGCATCTTCCATTGTACTCGGTATCATCGGAAACCATCCGGAAGGTACCAATTTTAAGACCATCAAAGCTGCCACAGGATTTGACGATAAAAAGCTGAGAAATATAATTTTCAGGCTGGATAAAATAGAAAAAATAAAGCGGGTAAACCGTGGAATTTATAAAATGATTTAAAATTCTTAAGTTATTTTGATTGGTCTGGAATAACCCTAATTCGTAAATTCATAACACATGCGAAATAAGGCCCATGTTCAAAACAAAATCGCACAAAGGCCCAATTTTTTAAGCAGCCCTTGGTTGTAAACGTCAACGCGGATCAGCAATGGTCTGATTCCATTTTTTTATTGACGTGCAGTAAAGGCGACTTAAATTACGGCCTATTGGCTGCGGATTTAACTTTGACCATGGGCCTGAAACGGTTCAGGGAAACCTTTAACAGGAAAATATATGAATCAGACTGCATTTACACCCGGGCAGGCCATCGGCGGCTACAAAATCCAACAGGTATCGCCCTTGCCTGCAATTAACGCCCATCTCATCCAGCTGGTCCACGAGAAGACAAAAGCGGTTCACATCCACATTGCCAACGAAGATAAGGAAAACACCTTTGGGGTGTTTTTCAGAACCGTTCCCACGGACTCCACCGGCGTTGCCCATATTCTGGAACACACCGTGCTGTGCGGATCCGAAAAATACAAGGTTCGTGATCCTTTCTTTTCCATGCTTAAACGAAGCCTGTCCACCTTTATGAATGCATTCACTGCATCGGACTGGACCATGTATCCGTTTTCCACCCAGAATAAAAAAGACTACTACAACCTGATGGATGTCTATCTGGATGCGGCGTTTTTCCCAGATATTGATCGTCTCAGCTTTAAGCAGGAAGGACATCGGCTTGAGCTGGAACCCGGGGAAAACGGCGAATCGGAACTGGTGTATAAGGGTGTGGTGTACAATGAAATGAAGGGTGCCATGTCCTCTCCCAGTCAGGTCATGTCCCGGGCCCTGCTCAAAGGCCTTTATCCGGATACCACCTATGCCAATAATTCCGGCGGTGAACCTGCAGATATTCCAAAACTCACCCACGAGGAACTCAGGGCCTTTCACGCAAAATACTATCATCCGTCCAACAGTTATTTTTATACCTATGGTGATTTGCCCCTGGAAGAGAATTTAAAGTTTATTGAAGAAAAGGTTCTCTGCCGATTTGATTTTCTTGAGATGGATACCCGGGTGCCTTCCCAGCCCCGGTGGCAGGCCCCGAAATCCATGACCCAGGCATATGCCTACTCGGACACTGATAATATCACCACCAAGTACCAGGGGTGTGTGGCCTGGCTGACCCCGGATATCGCCGATCATTTTGAAGTGATGGTGATGGCGGTGCTTGAACAGATACTGCTTGGAAATTCAGCATCTCCCTTGAGAAAAGCACTCATAGACAGCGGCCTGGGTTCTGCCCTGTGTGACGGTACGGGATTTGATTCAGATAACCGGGACACCATGTTTGTCTGCGGGTTGAAAGATATAGAAGAATCTGCTGTTCCCAAAGTTGAAAAAATTATTTTCGATACCCTTAGGACGCTGGCAGATAAGGGCATTGATAAACACTTGATCGATTCCGCCATCCACCAGATCGAATTTTCCCTCAAGGAGATTACCAATACACCATACCCCTACGGCATCAAGCTGATTATGGGGGTGGCGTCGGTTCTCATCCATGAGGGTGATCCCGTGAGTGCCGTCAATATTGACGCTGATTTGAAAAAACTGCAGGACGAACTGGCCAAAGGAGAGTTTCTGGAGGGTCGGATTCGTCGGTATTTTCTGGATAATCAGCACAGACTGTTGTTTACCCTTGCCCCGGATGAGGGTATTGAAGCCCGTGAGGCTGAAGATGTACGTCAGGAGCTTCAAGAATTACAAAAATCCTTGGGTGACGAAGCGTTGGCGCAGATCAACAAAGATGCGGCAGACCTGAAAGCACTTCAGGAGACAGAGGAAAACCTGGATGTACTGCCCACCCTGGCCCTGGAAGATGTGCCCCCTGAGATTGAAATCGTTCATCCGGACACCGTCAAAGGCGTTACCTGCGCCACCGCCTTTGACAAAGCCACTTCGGGCATTCTTTATTTTACCTGCCCGGCAGGTGCCGGAAACATTGCGCCGGAGCTTTTCCCCATGGTGCCGTTTTTCGCACGGGCCTTCACCAATGTCGGTACAAACAAATCTTCCTATGTGCAGATGGCCGAACGTATGGACCTTTATACCGGCGGTATCTCCATATCTCCTTTTTCCGGTACCCATTTTGACCACAAGGGCGAAGGGCATTCCTTTCTGGCGTTGCAGGGAAAAGCCCTGGACCGAAATATTGACCCGCTATTTGATATGGTGGATGAGTATATCAATGCCGGCAGCTTTAAAGATCATGATCGGCTCAAAAGTTTGATCTTACAATACCAAGCTGGTCTTGAATCCTCCATTGTCGGGTCCGGACACAGGTATGCCATCACCCTGTCTGCACGCCACCTGTCAACGGCAGCCGGTATCAATGAATTATGGCATGGTATCGCCCAATATGCCCTGATTAAAGATCTTTCCGCCAGGGTGAGTCATGAAAAAACAGGTGCCCAGGCTTTGGCTGAATTGGAAACAAACCTTTCCGCTATGGCTGCGGCAGTCATGAAAAAAGATAATTTTAAACCTGCCGTTATCGGGTCTGTTCCGTCCATGGTTCAGGCGGATAAGCGTATTGCAGATATCTACAACAACCTGTCCAACGGGAGCACCCAGGCGTTTCATACACCGCAGATCAAAACAGATACCCTGCGGCCCTACGACGGCTGGATGACTAATACCGCCGTCTCCTTTGTGGGCCAGTCTTTTAAAGCTGTTCGCATTTCCCATGAAGACGCACCAGTCCTGTCTGTTATCGCCAAGCTTTTGCGTTCCTTGTTTTTACACCGGGAAATTCGGGAAAAGGGCGGGGCATACGGCGGATTTGCCATGTACAATATGGAAGAGGGTATTTTTTCCTTTGGTTCCTACCGTGATCCCCATATTAAACGGACCCTGGATGTTTATGGCCAGGCCTGTGATTTCATCACCCGGGGAGAGTTTACCGCAACAGATGTAAAAGAAGCCATCCTGCAGGTCTGCTCGGAAATCGATAAACCGGAAACGCCTGCCCCTTCAGCCATGAAGGCCTTTTATCGACAGATCACAAAATTGTCCGATGAAATCCGAAAAGGGTTTAAGGATGCCCTGCTGGGTGTGGATAAGCAAAAGGTCATGGAAACAGCCGGCCGGTATTTTTTCCGGGATGAAGCCGACAAGGGCATATCCGTAATTTCCTCAAAATCCCTGCTCGAACAGGCCAACCAAGAACTGGAAGCAGAAGGGCGCGAACCGCTGATCCTCCATAAAATTTAGGTGTAAGGGGCATGATAATATGAAATTTGTAAAACTGCTGATTCTTGTTCTATTTTGTACGGTTGTTCTTTTGGGATGTTCAAAACTTACCCGGGAAAATTTTGACAAAGTCGAGATGGGCATGGATTATAAAAAGGTGGTGGAGATTATTGGCGAACCGGACACCTGCGATGGTGCCCTTGGGGCCAAAAAATGTGTATGGGGAAATGAAACAAAAAATATTACCATCAGTTTCATGGGGGAGAAAGTGATTTTTCCCGTCATGAAAGGACTTTAGAGTTTTGGAGGAAACATGCAGTTTATTGTAATCGGCCGGGACGGCACAGATGAAAATGCCCTGGACAGAAGAATGGCCGCCAGGGAGGCACACCTTGAAACCGCTAAAAAGATGCACGAATCCGGCAACTGGCTCTATGCCGCAGCCATCCTTAATGATGAGGGAAAAATGGCCGGCTCAATGATCGTGTGTGATTTTGAATCCCGGGAAGCACTGGACAAAGAATGGCTGGACAACGAGGCCTATGTTAAGGGTAATGTCTGGGAGACCATCGAAGTTCAGAAGGCAGCAGTCGCCCCCTTCTGGGCGCCAAAATAGTTGGTGTTCCTCGGTTTAAAGCAAAGCTGAAAATCGTAAATTTTATAAGGGCCATGCAGATTTTAAAATCTGTATGGCCCTTATTTTTTTCATAATCACATGGATTTAAAAAGGTCGGTCAGAATTTTTTCAGCTTCTTTGGACAGGCCGTTTCCGGCCCCGGCGATATCCAGGGTATGGGCACCCAAAAGACGGTACAACGCTGAAAATTCAGGTGTTTTTTCATCAATGTCCGCCAGGTGCCGGGCCACGGTGTCATGATCCCCCCGGGCCACAGGTCCTGTCAAGGCCTGGTTGCAGCCTCTGGAATCTATATTGGACAGGGTGCCCTGGATCAGGGGCGATAAAATGTCAAATGCCGCATCTTCCCGAAGCCCTGTTTCCATTAAAAGGGTGAGTGCAAACTTTACCAGGGTCACAAGGTAGTTGGAGGCCACCACAGCCGAGGCATGATAAAGGGTTTTGGATTCGGTTGGGATGGCAAAGGCCCGGGCACCCAGGGCTGCGGCAATATCCTTGCCCTGGGAAACGGCATCGGGATCTCCCTCAACCGAGATGTTGATGCCCTCAAAGGGACTTGTCTGACCCGGTTCATAGGGGGCAAAGGATTGCAGGGGATGAATGGAGCCCACAACGGCACCGGACTGTTTTGCCCGGGCAAGTATGGCTGAAGAGTGGGCACCTGACAGATGAAACACCATGGTTTGGGGTCCAAAGGCATTTTGACGCACAAGATCTTCGCAAACCCCTTCTATGACACCGTCGGGGGTGGTGATAAATACAATATCCCCTGCCCGGGCACAGTCGGCGGCTGACTCAAACACAGCGCCGCACCCGGCGGCTGCCCGGGCTGCCCGGGCCGACGTCATGCTCCTGCTGAAAAAACCTGCGGGTTCATAATTTTTTTTAAACAGAAATGTGGCCAGACAGATGCCCACCCGGCCACAGCCGATCACGGAAAATTTTTGTTTGGCACTGTTCATAGATATTAATACCTGCATCAAAAACTTGTGTATGGACGAAAAGCTGCCCAGTTTGCTTTTGCACCCGGGCAACTTTTCGTTTATACACTACTATTTGTATGAATGCTCCTTGGACGGAAAAGTGCCGTCCTGAACTTCTTTGGCATATTCAGTAAGCCCCTGGTTTGCCAGGGAATAGACGTCCACGAATTTTTTAACGAATTTGGGGATAAATCCATCATGCATCCCCAGCATGTCATGGAGTACCAGAATCTGGCCGTCACAGGAGGGACCTGCACCAATGCCGATGGTGGGAATGGTCAGGGATTTGGTTATTTTTTCGGCAATGGCGGCTGGAATGCCTTCCAGAACCACGGAAAAAGCCCCGGCGGCTTGAACATCCTTGGCGTCTTTAAGCAGCCGCTCTTCGTCCCGCTGCACCTTGAAACCGCCCATCTGGTGCACGGATTGGGGGGTCAGACCAATGTGTGCCTGGACCGGTATGCCCGCCTTAGCCATGGCTGAAATGGCAGGACAGACATCTGCACCGCCTTCAAGTTTTACGGCTGTGGCACCGGCTTCCTTTAAAAATCGGCCTGCGTTTTCAACGGCTTTATCCATGCCGCTCTGGTAGGACATGAAAGGCATGTCGCCCACCACCAGGGCTCTTGAGCAGGCCCGGGTCACAAGTTTTGTATGATAAATCATTTCATCCATGGTTACAGGCAGGGTGGTATCCCAGCCCTGGACGGCCATGCCCACGGAATCGCCCACGAGGATAAGATCAATACCGGCACGGTCCACCATGAGGGCAGAAGGATAGTCATAGGCGGTAAGGGCGGTTATTTTTTTTCCCTCCTGCTTCATCTTCATCAGGCTGGAAGTGGTAACTTTTGTGCTCATAAGTCTCTCCTGATTTGCTATGGTTTGTATTTCCCTGCCGAATCAAGCCATGTTCTGTACCGGACCATCCCGGCCAGCGCCTTTACGGCCCGTTCCGGTGAGGGAAAAAATACCCCCTTATAGTCCAGATCGTCATACGGGTAAAGGGTACGGCTCAATTCATCGGTCAAGAGACTGACACCCACCACGGGTTTGTTGTATTTTTGTATCATTTCAACGGTATATCGGGTGTAATCCGCTTCTGCCTTGATAAGGTCCGCCATAAACTGATCTATTTTTTCCTGTGTCATATCCGGATCTGTTTTCAACATGCCCTTTGCCATGGCATAAATGAGTAGGCGTCTGCCGTGGATGCCCAGGTGAATGACCGCATCGCATCCATCCCATTTTAAAAGTTCCTCCAGGCAGATTTTGGGTATTTGCGGATCTGTTTCTCCCACAATATCCACTGGGTTGTCATGGCTCCAGAAGTCCGGCAGGCAGGCATTCAGGCGTTCCAATGTCTCGTTGGACAGTTTGGGTACTTCAAGCCCGTATTCGGCACAAAGGTCCGTGGTCACCACACCCCATCCGCCGCCCAGGGTCATGAGGGCCACACGGCCGCCTTTGGGCATGGGCAGGGATGAGAATACCGTGGACATGTCTAAAAGTTCCAGGGGCTGCTCCACCTGTATGATCCCTGCCTGGGTGCAGGCGGCATGAAACACGGCTGAATCCGATGCCATGGCCCCGGTATGGCCGGCGGCGGCCCTTTTTCCATCCTGGGTTCTTCCGCCCTTGAGGAGCACCACGGGTTTGGTTGCTGACAGGCGGCTTGCGGATTCGAAAAAACGACGCCCGTTTTCTACGCTTTCGATATACATAACCACGGTGCGGGTCAGGTTATCTTCTTCAAGAACCTGCATATAATCTTCCGTGGTGATCATGGCCTCGTTGCCGGACCCCACAAATAACCGGATGCCGATGCCCTGCTGCTCGGCAAAGGCAAGGAGCTGGGTGCCTATATTTCCCGATTGGGAGATCATGGCGGTGGTGCCGGGAAACGGCAGGGCATTGGCCCCGGAGGCGTAAAGAGATGCATGGGGATTGCATATGCCCATGGTATTGGGACCGATGACCAGGATATCGGCTTTTTGGGCGGCTGCCATGATCTCATCCTCAAGCTGTCTGCCCTGATTCCCTATTTCCCTGAAGCCGCTGGTGATCAGCACCATGCCTTTGACATGCTTTTTTTCCAGGGCTGGAATCAGGTCCAGGACCCGACTTGCAGGTACGGTTACAAACACCAGGTCCACGTCGCTTTTGATGTCATCAATGGTTTTATGAACATCCCTTCCCATGATCTTGCCGCCCTTGGGATTCACCAGAAAGACATCGCCTTTGAAATTTCCCGCATAGGCGTTTGTGAGCAGCAGATGACCCCATTTGCCCGGGACTGCAGACGCGCCGACAAAGGCAACGGTTTTGGGATAAAAGGTTGTATATAAATTTTTGAAATCAATTGTTGAATACGGAGCTGTGTCATTGTGTTCAGTTTTTTCAAGAATCATCAGTCCGTCAACGGCCACGGGTGACCCATTGGGTGTTATTATCAACGGGTTGATATCAATTTCGCGGATGCCCGGGCAGGATATGGCCAGGTCAGATAAATGCCGGAGTACGGATTTAAGTTCTGAACGGTTTACAGTTGCCTCCCCCCTGAATGAATCTAACAGCGCCTTAGATCTCAGGCTGTCCAGCATGGCGTCAATATCTGCATTGGACAATGGGGCAAGCCGGAAAACAGTATCCTTCAATGCTTCAGTGAGTAGTCCGCCCACTCCGAACATAATCACGGGGCCAAACTGGGGGTCCTTGAACATTCCTGCGGTGAACTGTCTTTTACCTTGGATCATGGGCTGAATCAAAAAGGCTTCAAAACTATCACCTGCAAGGGATTTCATTTTTTTGGCCGATTTTTTCAGATCAGCTTCAGTGGTGATACCCACGTCCACCATGCCGGCTTCGGTTTTATGCAGAATCTGTCGTGCAATCCCTTTAAGTACAACAGGGAACCCGATGGTTTGGGCGGCCCCATGGAGATCTGCCATCGCTTTGATGCGTATTTCACGAACCACGGGTATTCCCAGTTGTTTGAAAATGTCTTTGGCCCGGTCTTCGTTAAAATTTTGGATACTCTGTTGAACGGCGGTTTTGATGGTTGCTGCGATATTTTTGAGTTGGGTCATGGGTGGTTCACTCCATTGAAAATGATGTTTGAAATACAGGCAGCAGCTTTTTTTATATTTAGAGATAAAAATTTAGGTAGGTAAAACTTACTTATATGCTTACGATCTGTCAATATGAAGCCGTGTTTAAAAATTTAAGTTTTCAACATTTTTTCAACTCGTTTTTTAACAGTCAAAGATTCTTTTTGAACAATTCAGAACTCGATATTTAATAGGGTGTTTGGTTGGTTTTGAACACTTTTTTAAACATTCGAATCATCGGTTATTAACATAAAAGTTTTAATTATTAACATTTTATGAATACCTGTGTTGAAAACGTGAACTTATCATCAGTTTATCGCCTTTTTTTAGTTATTTTGGCCTATCATATTTGTATATTCAACATTTTTTAGACTTGTTTTCGACAATTAGATCTTTTTTTGAACAATTCAAAGATCGTTGCCTAATAGGGTTTTTATGGTGTTTTGAACACGTTTTCAACATAGTGTTCTTGGTTTTCAACATGGATTTTTATTAATTTGCCATTTGTGGATAATATTTTGAACATTCCAAGCAGACGTGTTGATAAAAAGAAGAAAGTGCATTGGCTGTTTTGAGCCAGCCCAAACAAGGGTAACCACAGGGAGGGGGTGCACCTACAAAAATGGCCGAGAATAGAATCAAGCCCGAAAGACGATATTCAACTCTTGAAAATTAAAAAAGCCGGAATGACAGTGCGACGTTCCGGAATGCATATTGAACATGTTTTCCGGAACGTCGCAGCGAAAAATACGGATGAAAAGAGAATAATAAAAGGATTATTCTCTCACCGGTTTATACTGAATCTTATCAAGATTTAAAAATGGTAAGGGAGATGTTGTGTTGGGATCCATGATGATCAGGTGATTACCGTTCTGAAGCTCTTTAAGTACAGCCATGCTCTCAAGTTTCAAATACCCTTCCAGGGAGACCGCATCGATGATCTTTCGTTTGGCAGCAGCTTCGGCCTCGGCGCGCACAAGAATCGCCTTGGCTTCTATTCTGGCGGCTTCAAGCTGGGCATTGGCGTTGATGAGCATCACCTCTTTTTTCTTGTTGGCCTGGATTAACTCGGCTTTTTTTTCCGCTTCGGCCTGGGCTTCTTTGCGCTCCTGGTCCACCCTGAATTTTTTCAGCTCTTCCTTGGCCTTTTCCGCAGCCTGGGCCGCTTCTTTTTTTCTCATGACCGCATTGGTAATGATGGACGGCAAGGTGACATCCCGGATGAGCAGCTTTTCAATTTTTATACCTTTCTGGGCCAAACCGGACAGACCGGCGAGCAGTTCCTCCTGGATACGCTGCTGCACCGCCTGTTCATAAAAATTTTCCGCCTGGGGCACGCTTTTACCGATTTCGCGCATCAGGCTTCGCAGCAAGGGCATCATATGTACCTCAATGACCTCCTTGGGCGTGCCGGTTTCCTTGAGCATCACAGGCGCCTGCTCTTTGATCAGGCGGTACTGAATGGAAAGGTCAAACCGGGTGATGAGCTGGTCGCTGGACGGCACCCCCATCTCCTCTTTGTGGGTTTTTTGCCTGGCGTCAAAAAGCGTGATTTTTACCAGCGGATTAATCAGGTGAATGCCTTCGGTATAGATATCGGACTGCACTTTACCAAACAGGGTACCCACACCCACATGGCCTGCGGGTATGGTGGTAAAAAATCGGGAAACAATAAGAAATAAAACAAAAATTACCACGATGCTGCCAAGGATCATGGAAACGAATTTAGGTCTTGCTTTGTGGGTGATCTCCAGGGGGTTAAATTTGGCATCGGGACTCATGTCGTGTTTCTCCCTTTGTCATTTTTATAATTAAGTCTCCAGCACGTACTTGTTTTTTTTATCTTTGTTGTGAGCTTACGCCTTGGTGCAGATAGACCAAGGACGGCCCTGGCCGTTATTTTCTGGGAACTACATTTTGAGGGGTTCCTGCCAGATATTTTTTTATGTTTTCAACAGCTATTCCCATCAGCCTCTCCCTGGATGCAAGGGTTGCCCAGGCAATGTGGGGGGTGATGTAGCAGTTGTCAGCTGTCAGAAGCGGGCAGCTCGTGTCCGGGGGTTCTACGTCAAGGACATCCATGGCAGCCCCGGCAATAATACCTTGATTTAATGCGTCTGCCAGATCGCTTTCCACAATCAGCGGCCCCCGGGAGGTATTGATCAAATAGGATGTTTTTTTCATTTGCGCCAGGCTGTCTTTGTTGATCATGCCTTTTGTCTGGGGGGTCAACGGGCAATGCAGGGATATGATATCGCTGGATTTGATCAGGTTGTCCAGATCCGAATAAGTGATGCCCTCGGGAAGATCAGGAGGAACCGAGCGGTTGTAAATCAGAACATTCATTCCAAAAGCCAGTGCGATCTTTGCCACGGCTTTGCCGATGCCGCCATATCCCACAATACCCAATGTAATGCCTTCCAATTCCACCAGCGGATAATCCCAATAGCAGAAATCCTTTGACGCTGACCATTTTCCATCCGTTACCGTCTGGCTGTGGTGGCCCACCCGGTTTGTCAGTTCCAGAATCAGGGCAAAAACCGCCTGGGCCGATGAAGAACCGGAATATCCGGGAACGTTGGTCACCGTAATCCCGTTCTTTTTGGTATATTCAAGGTCAACAACATTCACCCCTGTTGCCAAAACCCCGATATATTTAACCTTGTCCATTGCTGCGATGTCTTCGGCCGTGAGTACGGTTTTATTGGTCAACACTATATCTGCGCCGGCCGTCCGTTCCCGGATCTCTTCGGGAGATGTTCTGTCGTACACCTTCAGATCACCGATTTCTAAAAATTTATCCCAGTTAAGATCTCCCGGGTTCAGGGTAAATCCATCAAGAACAACTATTTTCATTTTTTTACCTTCCTTCCTTCTTTATTATGTCCAAGCAAGCAGGAGATGGGCATTATAAGAAAAAATTTAAATTAACGATATTGATTCAGTCACTGCGATTACCTGAAAAATATGCCAAATATCAGGGTTTAATCAGAACTGATGGGGCTGTTAGTGTCCCTTAACATGTTAAATTTTTGTTGTATACAAAATTTTACACTAATTTATATAACAGTCTTGATTTGCACCTTGTTGAATGCTATTACAGTTTTTGTTTGTTCTTTGTGCACAAGAACAAATTGAGTCAGACCGTTGAAACCTAAGTATTGTTTGTATGTTATGGGTGAACTGCTCATGGCTGGTTAAACCGCCGTTTGTGTTTGCAAGATGGAAGGCGTTAGGTTCAAAGTGAACTATTTGAACCGTCCTTTATCTTAACATAATAGTGTTAGATGTTTTAAACCTAAACTTCAACAGAGGAATAAACATGACTGAAACAATTAGATGGACTAGAACCGATGAAGCACCTTTATTAGCAACTCATTCTTTGCTTCCCATTATCAACTCCTATCTTAAGGGATCTGATATTGAAGTCGAACTTAGAGATATCTCTTTGGCCGGCAGAGTTGCAGCGAACTGGTCTGACCGCCTGAAAGACGATCAGAAAGTGTCTGATGATCTGGCATTTTTGGGCGAGCTTGCCAAATCTCCGGACGGAAACATTATCAAACTTCCAAACATCAGTGCTTCTGTTCCTCAGTTGAAAGGCGCCATCAAAGAATTACAGGCTGCTGGATACAACGTTCCCGATTATCCTGATGAACCCAAAAATGCTGAAGAAGAAGCCATCAAAGCCCAATATTCCAAGAACCTTGGTTCTGCCGTTAACCCTGTATTGAGGGAAGGTAACTCCGATCGTAGAGCTGCTGTAGCGGTTAAAGAATTCGCCAAGAAAAATCCCCACTCCATGGGTGAATGGTCTGCCGACTCCAAAACCGACGTTGCTTCCATGACCGAAGGTGACTACTACGGAAGTGAAGTTGCAACAACTGTTCCAAGCGCATGCACCGTTAAGATCGAACTGGCCGGCGCAGACGGATCAACAAAGGTTCTCAAAGAAAAGCTTGCCCTGGAAGCTGCTGAAGTTATTGATGCATGCGTAATGAGCAAAAAAGCCCTGCGCGCCTATGTTGCCAAATCAATTCAGGAAGCTAAAGATCGCGGCGTTCTGCTGTCAGCCCATCTTAAAGCAACCATGATGAAGGTTTCTGATCCGATCTTCTTTGGTCACATTGTTTATGTTTATTTCCAGGAAGTTTTTGATAAACATGCAGGCGTTTTCAAAGAAATTGGTGTTAACCCCAATATGGGTCTTGGCGATCTTTATGCCAGACTTGAAACCCTTCCTGCTGACAAGAAAGCTGAAATCGAAGCTGACATCCAGGCTTGCTATGCAAAAAGACCGCCGCTGGCCATGGTTAACTCCGACAAAGGCATCACCAACCTGCACGTTTCCAGTGACGTAATCATCGACGCTTCCATGCCCGCAATGATTCGTAACTCCGGAAAAATGTGGGGCGCAGATGGAAAAGCTTATGACACCCTGGCCATGATTCCTGACAGAGCCTATGCCGGTGTTTTCCAGGCCACCATTGAAGACTGCAAGAAGAACGGCGCATTTCATCCCCCCACAATGGGTACCGTACAGAATGTTGGTCTGATGGCTAAAAAAGCTGAAGAATACGGATCACATGACAAAACATTTGAAATCCCCGCAGCCGGAACCGTTAAGGTTGTCGATACAGCCGGCAAGGTTCTGCTTCAGCAGACTGTTGAAGAAGGCGATGTTTTCAGAATGTGCCAGGTTAAAGACGCTCCGATTCAGGACTGGGTCAAACTGGCCGTTAACCGTGGCAAACTGACTGGTTACCCGGTTATTTTCTGGCTGGATAGCAATAGAGCCCATGATGCCGAGCTGATTAAAAAAGTTGAAAAATACCTGCCGGACAATGATACAACCGGTCTGGAAATCAAAATTATGTCACCGGCTGAAGCGTGCACCTACTCTTGCGCCCGTGTAAGACAAACTCTGGATACCATTGGTGCTACCGGTAACGTTTTAAGGGATTACCTGACCGACTTGTTCCCCATTCTTGAACTTGGTACCAGTGCTAAAATGCTTTCCATCGTTCCTTTGATGGCAGGTGGCGGACTTTTTGAGACCGGCGCCGGCGGATCTGCTCCGAAACACATCCAGCAGTTCCTGGAAGAAGGTCATTTAAGATGGGATTCCTTAGGTGAATTCCTGGCATTTGCCGAATCTCTGGAATACATTGGAAACAAAGGCAATGCCACCGCTAAAGTGTATGCCAAGGCTCTGGGTATAGCCAATACCAAATTCCTGCAAGAAGGAAAGAATCCCTCTCGTAAAGTCAATGAAATTGACAACAGAGGCAGCCATTTCTACCTGGCAATGTACTGGGCAGAAGCCCTTGCCGCACAGGATGACGATGCCGCATTGAAAGCAAGATTTGCAAAAGTTGCAACTGCCATGAAAGAAAACGAGAAGAAAATTGCTGATGAGCTTCTGGCAGCCCAGGGTAAACCTGTTGATATCGGTGGTTACTACCACATTGATTTCGCCAAGACTACTGCTGCAATGAGACCTTCTGCAACACTGAATGCAATCGTTGATAACGCCTAAGCATAGCGCTTAAGTCAATCAACTGAGGTTTTTAAGCCCAGCCGCCAAAATTATTTTGGTGGCTGGGTTTTTTATTTTCTTTACGCCGAAGCGGTCTGACGCAAACGATTGATATCACGCAACGGCGGAGCGCCGAACAGGCGGCTGTATTCGCGGCTGAACTGCGAGGCGCTTTCATACCCCACCTTGAATGTTGCGCTCAGGGCATCCAGGTTTTCTGTGAGCATCAGTCGCCGGGCTTCATTGAGGCGTAGCCGTTTTTGAAATTGCAGGGGTGTCATTGACGTCATCACCTTAAAATGGGTGTGAAAAGCCGATTTGCTCATACCGGAGTTGGACGCCAGATCGTTTACACGCAGGGGGCGGGTATAATTTTTTTTCAGCCAGGTGATGGCCTGGGAAATCTGATGGCTGTGACTTCCCGACGCCGCAATTTGCTGAAGTCTGGGGCCTTGATCCGAAGTGAGCAGGCGAAAAAAGATTTCCCGCTTGATGAGCGGCCCAAGGATTTTGATATTTTTTTCTTCTGTTAGAAGATCCACCAGGCGCTGAAACGTATCAAGCAGGGGTAATGAGAGGCGGCTTACAGCCATTCCTTTTTGCGCCTGCCCGGAACGGATTGTCGGCAGACCGCTGTCTACGATGAGTTGGGAAATTTCTTTCAAATCAAGTTCCAATATCAAACCCAGGTAGGGTTTTTCGCAACTGGCCTCAACGATGTTGGCCACCACCGGCAGGTCCACAGATGTGATCAGGAACCGGGTCGCGTCATATGTGTATGCGTCCTCTCCTAACAGGACACGTTTACTTCCCTGGGCGACCAGGCAGATACTTGATTCAAGTGTATAACTCGTCGGTTCTGTGGGCATGGTCCACCGACTGAATCTGAGTCCTGGAATTTTTGTATCCACTTGGTTTTTATCCCCTGTCCATCCGGCAATACTTTTTGCAAGTTTTTTAGATGCAAGATTCATTTTTTCCTGCATCTCTGCTGAGTTTGTATCGTTGCTATCCATGGTCATATTCCTTGTTTCTGATTCCATAAATCGGGCTTGATTCTATTTTCGGCCATTTTTTGTAGGGGCAATCCCCCTGTGGTTGCCCTTATTGGGCAGGCACGGGGACCTGCCCCTACAGCGGTCCACGTTAGAATCAATCACCGCATTATCGGGCAATTTTTATTAGATAAATATAGTTATGTTTTCATGCTTGTCATCCATTGTTCCATATTTATATGACCATTGTATATAGTTTGTTATAATTATATTAAGTTGTTATGAAAAATATTTGATGTGAAAATATGAATTGCTTTTACCCGGACGTGAAAATAAATTTTTATTTATCTGGAGAAACAGACAATGTTTAAGGGCTGTTAGATGAGCCGTGCATGCCTGGGCAAGATTTTTAATGCCTGATGCCCTGTTCGGGCATCAGAATGCACGGGAAGTGTTTTTGATCATGGGGGAAATTTGCTCAATGATCGAAAATACTTTTTCAGTATCCAACTCTAAAATTTTCAGTGCAGACAAGTCGGACAGAAATTTTATGACTCGATCGTGATCCAGTTTAATGTCATTGCCTGCCTCTTCTTCCAGGGTAATATCGCCCTCTTCTAACTCAGGGGCTTTGCTTTCATCCTTTTTGGAAAAAAAGAGATCTTCAAATTCCTTGGCCAGGGCATCGGCAAGGCTGATCAAAAGCAATTCCTTGTCTGCCTTTTGTTCAAACTGCTCCCAGTGATGAAATTCGGCAATGTTTATAATCTGTTTGGAAAAGTTCATTTTTTTCAGCAGAACTCCACCAAAGGTGGTGTGGATTTCGTGGATGACACGCTGCAGGTCCTCATCTATGATGGGGACGTCCGGATACATGTCCACAAAGACTTTCATTAAAAGCATTTTTCCAATATCATGGACCAGACCCATCAGGAAAAGGGTTTCCAGGTTTTCAGTGCCTACTTCTTCGGCCAGGCGCCTTGCAAGCGTGGCAACGGCAAAGGAGTGAATCCAAAGTTTCTCCATTTCGCCTTTAAGGGCTTCATCGTCTGAATTAAAAAGATTTTTTGTTGCAAGGGCTGAACATACGCCCAGGGTGTTTTTAAGGCCAAGCCTCACCAGCGCGCCATTCAGGCTATCGACATCGTCCATGCCTTTGTAAAGCGCGGAGTTGGCAATGGTAATCAGCTTGCTTGAGATGACCATATCCTTTTCCACTATTTTTACCAGATCATCAACAGAGGGGTCTTTGCCGGCCAGAACCGCCTCAACCTCTTTGACAATATTCGGGAACACCGGCAGCATAATTTTTCCCGAGTAAAATCGTTTGATGATCTCAGCTATCGCGTCGCTGTGGGACATTTTTTCTTTGTCCGTTTTTTCAGGGGTAGTCGGCTCAAAACCCAATTGGGACAGACTTTGGATCAACTGGACCTGGCTTACCGGTTTTGTCAGGTATCCGTTGCACCCGCTTTTGATACAGGCCTTGATTGTGCCCAGGTTCATCCGGGCGGTGATCATTATAATTTTTACCCGCTCGGTTTTTGGAATTTTGTCCTTGGCCTCTTGTTTGCGGATGTGTTCGAGAAGTTCCTGACCGCCCATAACGGGCATGGATACATCAAGTGTGATGACATCAAAGGGTTGCTTTTCCGCCTTGGCCTTGTCAATTTCGGCCAGGGCATCTTTGGCGTTGTCCACGTCCACGCAGGTACCCATGTCCGTCATTTTTGAGAGCAGAATTGTTCTGGATATGGTTTCGTCATCCACGATGAGAATTTTCATGTATCCGTCCTTATGATTAATTTATTATGGGAATGTCATCCATGATTTTGGTTCCGGATTCGTTAACACCCGGCATAATTACGGCCTGGGAGGTTGTGCCGTCCACAAGGATTCTGACGGGGATGTCAAACCGGATGTGTTTTAAATACCGGGTGGTACTGACAGGTTCCCGGCCGGCAAGAAAATCGTAATCAATAAAATCATTGCCTTTGTTTTGTACGGTTATATAAGGAATGCCCAGGGAGGTGATATTCTGGAAAAAATGAGATCCCTGGGAGAAATCGGCCTTGACGCTTTCAATGGTGGTCTCCACCATAACGCCCACGTTGGAAATATCGCTCCATAACACCGGAATACCCAGCCATCGGTCCGAAGACCCCCATCGTCCCGGTCCGATGAGTATATATTTTAATCTGGAGTCGTTGAACGTGGCATTTATTTTGTTGATCTCCCCTGCCACCAGGGACATTTTATCCGATTCAAAGGTGCCGGGATCCACATACACAATATCCCGGATATTTTTGTATTCACCGTTTCCAAGGGAAAGGGTGGAATGGCAGAATGCGTTTTGAATATCCTTTTGCTCAATGTTTACCCCAAGGTTTTGCTTGTATTGGCACATGGGTCGGATCTGCAGCAAAGAGAAGCGCGGTTTTGACCGGACACCCTCAACGGGCAGGTCCACGGAAAATTCCACTTCCACCGATGCGCCCATCCACCGGGTTCCTAAGGCCGTGATTTCATCCAGAATGTCTGCCAGAGGAAAGGTGTTATATTTTAAAATATTGGCAAAGGTGACCACCGGGAATTCCTTGTCTGAAAACCGGTCCCGGATACGGTTATCCTGCATATTATAAGAGGAGCAAAGCATCCGGACCACTGGATGGTCTTTGGCATCAATCACGTCCAGCTTTGCCAGACAGGGATCTTCATCAACACCGGAAAAATTTTCATGGGTTGGGATTTCATCCATTTTCAGGACGTAAAAATGTTTTTGTGCATTTTCCAGAATGTCATCAATCATGGAAAACTGGGGTAGAAATTGCGGATACTTCGGGCAGAGCCGAAGGGTTTTTTCGCCGCCCATGACGATTTTTCCAAGTCCCAGGGCAATGTAGGAAATGCCGTCTTCGGCGTTGAGGTGGCCGATGGGGTAAAAATTATAAGACTGGGCCACCCCTGAGATGGACGGGTAAAAATAATTTTTGTACCGGGTGCCGGTGATCTGCTGGAGCACCACGGCCATCTCTTCATCCTCGGTCCGGTGCATGGTGGATCGGGTATAGGATCTCGGGGCTTTCAGGTAGGTTGAGGCATATACCAGTTTTACGGCCGAGATCAGGTGTTCAAGACGTTTTTCAGTGCTTGTGTCACAGTTGGGCAGCATATAGGTTTTGTACAGCCCTGCAAAAGGCTGGTAATGGGCGTCCTCAAACAGTGACGACGATCTGACGGCAATGGGGTAATGCACATGTTCAATATACGCCCTTAAATTTTTTTTCAGCGAATGGGGCAGTTCCGCTTGAAGAAAGCGCTCTATCACCTGGGCGTCATCGGGTATTTGATCCTGCTCTATGAGCTGGGAGAGCTGGTTCTCTTCCACAAACATGTTGAATCCGTCCGTGGCGATGACAAAGGTCTGGGGGATGTTAATGTCAATGTCCGGAAATTTTTGCTTCAACGTTGGGTCAATGCCCAGCTGATGGGACATGAACGCAAGACCTCTTGCCTTTCCCCCCAATGATCCGGTTCCGATTTTCATGAAATCCGTGTCTAAATCAAATTTTTCAGGATCAAATTCGATGACAAGCCCCTGGTGGGAGTCTTTGCGCCGGTCTCGGATGCATTCGATGAGAAAGCGCTTTACTTCCGATGCGTCGGAAAAATCTTTAATGGTATAGGGTTTAAGACTTAAGGCAAAATCGACTTCGCTGCGGGCAAGCAGCCACCGGGAGAAATCGTTGTGTCTGGCATGGTGGAGCACGGATGCATTGGGGATATCGGGCAGCAGCTTTTCAATTTCTCTTAAGTTGGACGCCCGGGCAATTTCACTGTTGTCCGGCATGCGGAACACAAAGGCCCCGAACCCTAAATGGGTGACAAAAAAACTTTTGATCTGGTCATGCAGGTTGTTGGAATTTTTATTGATAAACTGGGCGGATATGTCGGCGGCAATGTGTCGGTTTTTTTCTTCGGTACTCAGGATCAGGGTGGGCAGGTCCGGGATTTCCGATTTGATCCGGTCCAAAAGTTTGCGTCCGGCCTGGGGGTCTTCCTCGCCGTTGATGGCGTAGCGCATATCCGTGAAAACGCTTAAGACATATGGCTTGTAACGTTCAAACAGGGTCATGGCCTGTTCGTAGTCATGGGCCAAAAGGAGTTTGGGCCGACCCCGCCTTTTTAAAATCCTTTGCTCTGCATTAATGGAGTCATCCATCACCGACTGGGTCTGGACGACGATATGTTTGTACAGCACCGGCAGCAGCGACGAGTAATGGAAGGGAGAATCCTCTACCATTATAATAACCCGGACCTGTGCGTTTTGTGTGTCAAAGGCCACATTTTTTTCATCTTCAAAATTTTTTATGATGGCCAGCAGCAGGTCGGCCTTTCCGCCCCAGATATAGGTTCGGTCAACCGCGGCCTGGGGGTCTGTATCGGCATAGTGATGAATATCGCAGGTGTTGTGAAACAGCAGGTAAAATGGAATCTGTGAATATTGAGCCTTCACCTGTCTGCCGAATGCGTAAACGTCCATTCCGGCTAGCCCCGGTATGGCAAGGATCAGATCAAAGGGTTTGCGTTTAAGGTGCTCAAAGGCGTCGCTGACTGAAAATGCAAGGGTCAGTTTCGGAGGGTTGGACAGGTTCAACCCCTTATACTGATCTATGATCCGGTTTGAAAGCCGACCCTCTTCTTCCATAATAAACGCATCATAGGGGCTGGATACCAGAAGGATATCCACCACCCTATAACCCATGAGCTCATGATATATTTTTCTGGCAGGCGCCTCCGCGCCTGTTTCGTCTATCACCATGATTTTTCCCGGAAGAGGGGTTTACATGAAAATATAGTTTCGTCTTAAAATAATATTATAGTGTCTGAACTGAAATCTGTGTTTGGATGATAAGTTGCCCAGCTGCAAGGCGCAGAAAAATTTAAAACCGGAGCAACCTTATGGTTGTGAGGATTTTAGATTTTTTTGCAACGCCGCAGATGGGTGACTTATCGTTCAAACACTAGTATAGCTGGTATTTTACAAGCTTACCATCTAATCCTCCGATTTCCAGATTTTTTTTCCATGAGGGCGCCAGAGGCACATGCTTGATAAAGCCCGGATCGCCGAAATAGACATAGGCGGTGCAGCTTTTGCACTTTTCCTTTAAAAACTGGCCAAGGTCGTTGTAGAATTCTTTCATGTTCTGGTCTTTGCCCATGCGGATGCCGTAAGGCGGATTGGTGACGATGACTGCATTTTCCACCGTCCCAAGATCTTTGAAATCCGACAGCGCCACATCAATTTCTCCGCCATGGTGAAGCCCCATCAGGTTTGTTCGTGTCGCTTCAACGGCCGTTTCGTCTATATCGCTTCCCCGGATAAGTCCCTTGGGTAAGGGTTGGATCGCTTTGTCTGCGGTTTCTTTCACCGCTTCCCACTCCTTGGCATTAAAATCGGGCAGGCGTTCAAATCCAAACTCTTCACGAAAAATCTGGGCCGGAATCCGGCTATAGTGCATCAAGGCTTCGCACAAAAGGGTCCCTGATCCGCACATGGGATCAAGCAGGGGTTTTTCTCCATGCCAGTCGCTCAGGGCAATAATGGCTGCGGCCACGGTTTCCTGCATGGGGGCTGAAACCCTGTCCTCCCTGTATCCGCGTTTGTGTAAGGGGCCGGAACCTGCGTCAATGGAGATGGTGGCCCGATCTTTGTGTACATGAACATTGATCATAATCCAGGGATCCAGGGTATTTACTGAAGGCCTGCGGTTGGTCCTGTCCCTGAAATAATCGGCAATGGCGTCCTTGACCCTTAATCCTGCAAAGTTAGAGTGGGTGATCTGTGACTCAGACACGTTGGACGCGATGGAAAAGGTCTTTTTGGGATTTAAGAACTCTTCCCAGCGGATTGTTTTTGCACCCTTATATAAGTCATCCTTGTCCGTGCATTCAAATTCGGCCAGGGGCACAAGCACCCGTGATGCCAGGCGGGAAAGATAGACTATTTTATAAAATGTGGATTGATCCGCTTCAAACCAGATGCCCCGGAATACCGGCTGTGCGTTTTTCCCTCCTAAGTCCTGGATCTCTTTCAACGCCAGAGTCTTGACGCTTTCAGCCACCTGGGCAAAATAGCGGGATTCCCGCTCGTAAATATAATTAAGCTTGGCCAGTTTTCGGGTTCTGCCCTGTCCCTTCTGGAGAATGGCCCTTTTGGGTATGTTCAACTTGTGTTCCTATGCCTCCTGGTAAATTTAATTTCTTCGGGCTGTTGCGGAATGCAAATTTTTTGCAAACATTTGCATTGGATAAATAAATTTTGTCTCCAGCAATACCTCATGTATGTCTGCAGCCAAATTTATTTTCCCTCTTTATTTTGGAAAAATTATCTGTTCCGTAACAACCTTTGCAGATTTTATATCAGATTTTTATATGAAAGTTCCAATAAATTGTTGAATTGCTTTCATGTTTTGTTGTGGGTTGACCCCGGATATGGACCGAATATTGATAGGTAGAGTCAGTTGAGGACTGTATTGGTGCTATCCGGCAAGTTCGATAAATCCCTGGATATAATCGGTTGTTCGGTCCTGGTCCCGGATGCCCACACTGATCTCTTTCCAGATGCCGTCCGGTCCAATGGAAACGGTTTTTAATTTAAACCTGCTTTGACTCTCTTCCACAAGCCAGCGGGGCAGGGCTGTGATTCCCCGGCCCGACGCCACCATCTGGAGCATGATATCCGTGGTTTCAATGATTTTATGCTGTTTGGGACGACATTGGGCCGGAATCAGACACCGGGTGAAAATATCCAGACGCTCCACGGGGACGGGGTAGGTGATCAGCACCTGATCCATCAGATCCTCGGCAATGATGTGGTCGCGCCGGGCCAGGGGATGGCATCGGGGAACCGCCAGCACATGTTCGTACTCAAAAACCGGCGTAAAGGATAGACTTTTTGTTTTTACGGGATCCGGGGTGATGAGCAGGTCAATTTCAAAATCCAGCAGCGCCTGTATCCCGTCAAATTGAAACTCCTGTTTCACATCGACTTCCACATCCGTCCACCTGTCAAGATATTGGGAGACAATCGTTGAAAACCAGCGGTAACATGGATGGCACTCCATGCCAATACACAGCATCCCCCGTTTGCCCCGTGCATATTGTTCAAGCATCTTTTCTGCCAAAATAAACTGGGGCAGTATTTTACGGGAAACCTCCAGCAGATACCTGCCTGACCGGGTCAGGCGCAGCCCCCGGCCGTCTTTTTGCCATAGCCGCGTACCGATGCTGGATTCAAGTTTTTTCATGGTGTGGGTCAGTGCCGGTTGGGTCAGGCAAAGGGCTTGGGCTGCCGCTGTCAAGGTTCCTTTCCGGTCAATTTCATTTAAAATGGACAGATGAATACGGTCAATCATAAATGTTCCAAAGGTAAATGCAGCTTAAAGAGATAATTATAAGTTTAAATCATTGTTTTGTGATCTTTTATCATTGGTATTTATAAAATTAGCGGGGTGTGGTCAATAAAAACCGTTGATTGGACATCCGGAATTTGAATCAAAATGTCCATCGCATAATCCACGAATTCCCCCGCCATTCGGCGTAAATGAATGATTCCTTTAGATCTTCATTGGCAGGTGATCAATGGTTAAAGCAAAAAAAAATAGATTGATAAGCGTTTCCTAAAATATAGATTGACAAGCGTTTCCTGTTTTATTAGATTTTTTAATCTTTTTTTGTGATGTTTTAAGTTTTTTTATGGAAAAGATAAATTAGGGACGGTTCTACAAACCATTGATTGATTTAAATACGCCATAACGGACGTAGTAAGGCAGTGGAAGGAACTTTTACCGATTTTGGGAATTGAAGGAATCTGTTGCCGATGCTGCAAACAGATTGAGGAGCGTTATCATCTAAAACAAGGAAATGTAAAATGGATGTTATGGGAAAAAAAATCAAGCGTCTCTTGATTGCAAACCGCAGTGAGATAGCCATTCGTGTAACACGTGCTGCACATGAGCTTGGGATAGATACGATTGGCATCTACTCCCAGGAGGACAGATTTGCACTTCACCGGTTTAAGACCGGGGAAAGTTATTTAATCGGGGAAGGAAAAGGCCCCATTGAAGCATATCTGGATTTTGAAGGAATTGTTAAGCTTGCCAAGGAAAAAAATGTAGATGCCATTCACCCCGGATACGGATTCCTTGCAGAAAAACCTGAATTTGCCGACGCATGTGCCGAAGCCGGTATCAAATTTGTCGGACCCTCCCCGGAAGTTATGCGCCAGCTTGGCAACAAGGTTTCTGCCCGTAAGGTGGCCATAGACGCAGGCGCCCCTGTTGTTCCGGCCAGCGGTCCACTACCCTATGATGATGCAAAGATCATTGAGATCGCAGAAGAGATCGGCTACCCGCTGATGCTCAAAGCCAGCTGGGGCGGCGGCGGCAGAGGCATGCGTGCCGTGGAAAGCACCCAAGAGGTGCTGACCCAGGTTGATGCGGCCCGAAAAGAGTCTGCCGCAGCCTTCGGCAGCGATGAAGTCTATTTTGAAAAACTTGTCAGAAAAGCCAGGCATCTTGAGGTCCAGATCCTTGGAGATTCCCAGGGCAACATCATTCACCTGTTCGAGCGTGACTGTTCTGTTCAAAGAAGAAATCAAAAAGTTGTTGAAAGAGCGCCTGCCACCTTTCTTACCGATGAAAAGCGCCAAGAGCTTTGCAACGCAGGCCTCTCCATTGCCAAAACCGTGGGGTATGAAAGTGCCGGTACCGTTGAATTCTTAATGGATATCGACACCGGAAAGTTCTACTTCATGGAAGTTAACCCAAGAATCCAGGTGGAACATACGGTAACAGAGCAAGTTACCGGGGTTGACATTGTCAAGGCACAGTTAAAAATTGCCCAGGGCATGCTCATTGGACAGCCCGGAAGCCTGATTCCAAAACAGGAAGATGTCGTGCTCAAAGGCCATGCCATCCAGTGCCGTATCACCACCGAAGATCCGGAAAACAACTTCATTCCCGATTACGGAAGAATCACAGCCTATCGAGCGGCCGCCGGATTCGGCATTCGTCTGGACGCAGGTACCGCGTATTCCGGTGCCATCGTTACCCGCCATTTTGATTCCCTGCTGACCAAAGTAACGGCCTGGGGCGGAGATGAAGAAGAAGCACGGTTGAAAATGCACCGTGCCTTGACCGAATTCAGAATTCTGGGCGTTGCCACAAACCTGCAGTTTCTCGAAGGCCTGATCCGCCATCCAACCTTTGTAAAGGCCGAATATACCACCAAATTCATTGATGAAACAAAAGAACTCTTCACATTTGCCAAAAGACGGGACCGGGCAACCCGGCTGCTGTCGTTCCTGGGTGATGTTATTATCAATGGGAATGAAGATGTCAAGAACAGACCCGTTCCGGCAGTACATGTGCACCAGCCTACCGTGCCTAAACTTACGGTCCAGGAGATCAAGCCGGGGCTCAAACAATTGCTGGATAAAGAGGGTCCCCAGGCCGTTGCAGACTGGATGAAAACCCAGGATAAACTGCTGATCACCGACAAGACCATGCGCGATGCCCATCAATCCCTGCTTGCCACCCGGGTGAGAACCTTTGATCTAGTGAAAATTGCACCCAGCTATGCCGCCTTGTTGCCTGATTTGTTTTCAGTGGAGTGTTGGGGCGGTGCCACCTTTGATGTGGCCATGCGGTTCTCCAAAGAGTGTCCCTGGGAACGTCTCCAGCAATTGCGTGAGGCCATGCCGAATCTGTTGACCCAGATGTTGCTTCGGGCGTCCAATGGGGTTGGATATACCAATTATCCGGACAACGTGATCACCTATTTTGTTAAACAGGCGGCTGACAACGGCATGGACCTTTTCCGTGTTTTTGATTCCCTGAACTGGGTTGAAAATATGCGTTTGGCCATGGATGCGGTCTTGGAAAACAATAAAATTTGTGAAGCCTCCATCTGCTACACCGGCGATATTCTCGATCCCAAGAGAACCAAATACAGCCTGAAATACTATGTTGATATGGCCAAGGAGCTGGAAAAAGCCGGTGCCCATATTCTGGCAATCAAGGATATGGCAGGCTTGTTAAAACCGGCTGCGGCAAAAGTGCTCGTTGGTGCTTTAAAAGAAGAAATCGGTCTGCCCATTCATCTGCACAGCCATGATACCAGCGGCATTGCCGGTGCAACACTGCTTGCTGCAGCCGACGCAGGCGTTGATGCCATCGATTGCGCTGTTGACTCCATGAGCGGCTTGACCTCACATCCCAATTTAGGTTCCATTGCCGCGGCACTTAGAAATACCCCCAGAGATACCGGCCTTGACCCCGAATCCCTGGCCCTGGTTTCCAACTACTGGGAAAAAGTGAGGCAGATGTACATTGGGTTTGAAAGTGAATTTCACAGCGGAACCTCCGAGGTCTATCTGCATGAAATGCCCGGCGGCCAGTATACCAACCTGCGCCAGCAGGCCAGAGCCTTGGGCATTGAAGAGAGATGGCCCGAAGTGGCAAAGGTATATAAAGATGTCAATGAAATGTTCGGCGATATCGTAAAAGTAACCCCAAGTTCAAAAGTGGTCGGAGACATGGCCTTGTCCATGATCACCAGCGGCATCACCAAAGAAGATGTGCTGGATCCGAACAAGGAAGTCTCTTTCCCTGAATCCGTTGTGACCTTTTTCAAAGGCATGATGGGCCAGCCTCCCGGAGGTTTCCCCAAGGATCTTCAGAAAAAGATTTTGAAAGGCGAAGAACCCATTACCGTTCGTCCGGGCCAATTGCTTGAGCCGGCGGACATGGACCAGGAGCGTGCCCAGGCCGAAAAGCTGGTGGAAAGGAAAATTTCCGACTGCGAACTTGCATCCTATTTAATGTACCCGGATGTATTTGTGGATTACATGAAACATCGCAAAAAATTTGGCAATGTCAGTGTGCTGCCGACCCTCAACTTTTTCTACGGCATGAAACGCGAAGAGGAACTTTACGTTGATATCGCATCCGGTAAAACCCTGATCATTCGTTTCATGGCCAAAGGCAAGGCGGACGAAGAGGGAAACAGAGAGGTCTACTTTGAACTTAACGGCCAGTCCCGGATCGTTAAAGTCCCGGACCGCTCCAAAGTACCCGAAAGAGCGCCACGGGAAAAGGCCAATCCAGCCAACCTGGGTGAAGTTGGCTCACCCATGCCGGGTCTGATCTCTGCGGTTTGCGTGTCAGAAGGTGATGAAATCGAACGCGGCGATGTTCTGGTTACCATTGAAGCCATGAAAATGCAGACCAATGTACTTTCCGATGTCCCGGGTGTTGTGCAGCGAATCGCCACAGCCGTGGGTTCACAGGTGGATGCAAAGGATCTGCTGGTTGTTATCAAGCAGCCGGAAGAATAATTTATATTTTTTGATATAGTCTGACAAAGGCCGATTCTCCAATTGGAGGGTTGGCCTTTTTTTATGTTCATCCATATAGCCTTTGACTGCCTGGCGCTTTTTTCAGAACATTAAAAAAAATCGCCCAAAGGGAATTTTAATAATTTTTGTTTCGTAAATTTCGTATTGAGCTGACCCCATAAATCTGGTAATTTTAAACAATTACAAAAAAAATCATATCGTCTCCACTCGGGGACGATAGCACGTATCATTCATGGTTACATCTTTATATCCGGGGGAACGATGAAAAAAATATTGGATCTGCCTATTTTTATCAAATTTATGGTTGTTGGTATCGGTACAACAATTCTTCTGGTCGGTGTGCTGCTCTTTTTTTATGTGCGTTCTGAAAAAGTGTCGACCGTTGCATCGTATGTGGAAAAAGCCAGATCCATTTGTCTGGTCACTGAATCCGTGCGCCAGGAAGTGGAGAAAAAATGGGCTATGGGCCTTTTCCCTCTGGAAACTATTAAAAACTACGCCAGTTCAGGTCAGATCGATAAACTTCTGGCAACCGTACCCGTGGTGTCTGCCTGGAATTCGGCCATGCGTAAAGCCAAAGAAGGTGGCTATTCTTTCCGTGTTCCGAGGTTTAATCCCAGAAATCCCAATAATGAACCCGATTTTGGCCAATCCTATAAGATTGAAGGGCCGGCCCTCGAAAAGATGAAAAAGGAGCAGCTGGATGAATATTTTGTGGTGGATACACAGATCAATGCCGTGCGGTATTTTCTGCCTATTCATCTGTCTGAGTCCTGTCTGGTCTGCCATGGAGATCCCGCACAATCCAAAACAGTTTGGGGACGGGACGATGGAAAAGATGCCACCGGTAATCGCTTGGAAAACTTGAAAGCCGGGGAATTTCATGGTGCTTTTGAAGTCATCCAGCCCCTGGATGAGGCAGACGCACAACTCAGATCCCAAGTTATGAAAGCCATTGCACTTATTGTTGTTGGTACGCTTCTGGCGGCGCTGATATTTTTCCTGGTGGCTCGGTCGATCACCCGCCGTTTAAAGCAGGGCGTGGCGTTTGCCAATCTCATGGCAGAAGGGGATCTGAGTCATGAAATGGATATTGACTGCGAGGATGAGACGGGAGAACTGGCCGGAGCCATGAACAGCATGATCAGGAACCTGCGGGGGATGATAGAGAATATCAGCCAGGGGATGGAGACACTGTCCGGTTCCTCCGACGAGTTGAACGAGGTTTCCAACACCATGTCCGTCGATTCATCGGAAGCCACGGAGTTGGCCGTATCCGTGTCCGAAGCCGCTGAAGAGATGAGTGAAAGCATGGCCAATGTCAGGGCATCTATCGAGGAAACCTCCGGCAATGTTAATTCTGTTTCCGCTGCAGCCGAAGAGATGACGGCAACCATCCATGAAATCGTAAACAATACGGAACAATCCAGGCAGATTACTGAGACTGCCGTGGCCCAGGCGGGGATGGTGTCGGAGAAAGTGTCACACCTGGGCGTGGCTGCCCTTGAAATCGGAAAAGTTACGGAAACGATCACCGATATTTCCGAGCAGACCAATCTTTTAGCCTTAAATGCCACCATTGAAGCGGCCCGGGCCGGGGACGCGGGCAAGGGCTTTGCCGTGGTGGCCAATGAAATTAAAGTGCTGGCCAATCAGACGGCGGATGCGACCACTGAGATCCGTAATAAAATTGAGCGGATGCAGGGCTCCACCCAGGAGACCACAGAGGGTATTGAACAGATTATCCGGGTCATTAATGAGGTGAACCAGAGCGTAAATGCCATTGTGGAAGCCGTGGAACAGCAGTCCCAGGCCACGGCGGAAATTGCCCGGAATGTCTCCCAGGCCTCCCTTGGTATTGCCGATGTAACGAACAATGTGGCAGAGTGTTCCGTGATTGCCGATGAAGTGTCAAAAAATATATCCAACGTCAGCCTTGCGTCCAGTGAAATTTCAAACCGCAGCGTTAATGTTAAGTTAACGGCCAAGGAGCTATCAGAACTGGCGTCTAAGCTTCATGAGTTAATGGGTACGTTTAAATTGTCCTAAAGCGTTTGGAAACAAAGGGGAGAGAAATATGAAACTTAATTTTAAGTATAAAATTATTCTGCCTGTGTTTTTTCTGCTCGTCGTCGGTTTGGGTGGAATGGCGTTTATCTCCAGCTCCAAATCTAAAAGCGCGCTTAAGAACAATATCATTGAGCATCTTGTCAAAACCAGTCAATCAATGATTCTAACCATGGACACATGGGTGCAGGACCGGACCAGAGATATCGAAACATGGCAGACGATGTCAGGTTGCCGGGATTTATTTAAAAAAGAAGAGCAAAGAGAGGTGATCCGGGAGAACATAAACCAGATGTTCGATCAACTGCGCCAAAGATATGGTTTTTACGAAGGTATCAGTATAGCGGGGCCAACAGGCGAAATTATTGCGGGATCTCCCTCGTCAATCATAGGGAAAATCAATGTTGGCCAAAGGGACTATTTTAAAGGGGCCATGTCAGGCCAAACCCAATTTTCAAATGTATTGCAGAGCAAGGCCTCGGGAAATCCTATTTTTGTTATCGCAACACCCGTAAAAAGCGGGGATACAATTCATGGGATTTTGTTTGCCGTGGTGGATCTGCAGGCATTTTCAGCCAAATTTACCGACCCTGTTAAAATCGGAGAAAAAGGCCATGCATATCTGATAAGCAATGACGGGATGGTCGTCGCACATTCGGATAAAAGTAAAGTCAACCGGGTGAACCTGTCCGATACAGACCACGGGCGACAGATTCTAAGCCAAAAGAATGGCAGCTTTCCGGCAACAGTGGATCAAAGAGCGGTGCATAACGCCTTTGCCCATTCAGGCAGAATTAATGTCATTGCCGTTGTCCAGTCTGACGATCAGGAAATGTTTGCCCCCATCAATGCCCTGACCCGGTTTAACCTTATTCTATCTGTTTTTATCATCCTCTTTGCCGTAGCCTTTGTCTGGATAATGGCCACAATCATTGTCCGGCCGGTCAATGCAACTGTGGCAGCGCTTAAGGATATCTGTGACGGAGAAGGCGATTTGACCCAGCGCATTCATATCCAAAGCCATGATGAAATAGGGCAGATGGCAACGTGGGTAAATACTCTTATCAGCAGATTGAATAAAATTATCGTGCATATCGGCATTGATTCGGAGACGGTCTCTGCCTCTTCCGAAGAATTACTTTCAGTGGCAGAATTGATGTTGGAAGATTCCCAGAGCTTTACCGGCAAGTCTGAAATCGTCGCCACTGCGGCAGAAGAGATGAGTCAAAACATGGAAACCGTTGCCGCTGCCACTGAACAGGCTGTCGACTATCTGGGATCGGTGACGGACTCCACAGGACAGATAAAAGAAAATTTGGATAAAGTGGCTGAAAATTGTAACCGCGCCAGACAAATCACCCAGACTGCGGGTGAAATTGTGAATACGGCGACCGAGAAGGTCGTTAGGTTAGGCGCCTCGGCTGAGGATATCACAAAGGTTACCGAAGCGATCACTGACATTGCCGAACAGACCAATTTGCTGGCTTTAAATGCCACCATTGAAGCGGCCAGGGCCGGGGAAGCGGGAAAAGGTTTTGCGGTGGTGGCAGGAGAAATCAAGGGGTTGGCCGCCCAGACGGCCGATGCAACCAAAGACATAAAACAGAGAATTGAAGAGATTCAAGAGTCATCACATGCTACGGTTCAGGAGGTTGAACAGATCACCCAGGTTATTTCGGAGGTGACAAGGATTGTGTCTGAAATTGCTGAATCCATCGAAGAACAGTCCGAGTATTCATCTGTTGTTGCTGACAACACAGAGCTTGTGTCATCGGGCATCAGGGAAGTCAATGAAAGTGTTGTTGAAACATCCACGGCGGCAACACAGATCTCCCATGATATTACAGAGGTTAACGAAGTTTCCCAGGAGATGACCCAGCGCAGCGTTCGGTTAAAGGAGAGCGCCCAGGAGCTTTCCACCCTGTCAGGCAAATTGAGAAATATGATCGGTGTTTTTAAAGTATCCATTGAAGAGGCCGGTGTGGATAAACGACCGGATATAAAACCCGAGAATATTAATGATCTGATGCCCTGGGGAAGACGCCTGGCCCTTGGTTTGCCTGAGATTGACAAGCAGCACAAGGAGCTGGTGTCCATGGTGAATGAACTTCACCGGGCGATGAAGATGAAAATGGGCAGCCGGGAGGCGGGTGCCATTTTAACCCGATTAGCCGAATATACGGTGTACCATTTCGGGTATGAAGAAGAGCTGTTTGATGCCCATGGATATCCGGATACGGTCAATCATAAAAAAATACACAAAGATCTTGTGGCCAAGGTTGTGGCGTTCAGCAAAGAGTTTGAACAGGGCCGGGCCGCAATTTCCATGGATTTGATGAAATTTCTTACGGACTGGTTAAAAAACCACATTATGAAAACCGATAAGGCCTATGCCCCGTTCTTAAAAGGTAAGCTGGGTTTATAAACAGGAGGTCATAACATACAAAATGGAACTAACTGATTTGATTATGAATCAATGTCTTTTTTCAGGTCTTTTGATCTTTTTTACCCTGTATTTTCAACAAATTTTTGAAACTGCACGTTCTGCACTATGCAGTGCGCCTTCAAGATAGCCGCCCATATGATCCGCCGTTTCAGAACCGGCAAAGTGGAGTTTCTCTTCCCAAATGCTCGTTTTCCGGCCTGGGGGAAGAAATTCCGGATGGTTGTGGGCGGACCGTAAATCGTATTCCGTTGCTGTGTATTTTTCCTTGGCCCAGTCTTGGTAAAATATATCCGATGGCTTTCCTGCATCCGGACCATACAGCCCCGGCAACTGCTCAAGAATTTTTTGGATCATTATGGTTTTGTCCTGTCTTTTTAGGGCGGGAATTCGGGCAAATCCGGCCAATCCGTATGGGGCCTGGTATTCACAAGAGCCGTCATGAATTTCTCCAATGGGGCCGGATAAAGAAAAACCTTGTCCGGATAACCCCATTTCACGCCAGGGCGCATGGTCGTACAGGGAAAAAAATTTGGCCTGGCCGGCCATCCATGTACTTGTCCTGAGCATGGCCTGGGTTAAATCGTAGGACAAATCCGGTGTGAACAGAATGCTTCGGGCCGCAAGCCTTGGCGGCAGGGCCAGGATGCCGTGATCTGCCGAAAATCGGCACTGGGGCGGTTGATCATGGCGCCCAACGCTTACCTCAATGCACTCCCCTTTTTTTTCAATTTCACAGACGGGATGATTCAACCGGATCACCTCTTGGGGAATTTGTCGGCAAAGGCCTTTGACAAGCGCTGTCATGCCGCCTTCAACTCTCCATCCCGGCGGATTCATGGGCGTCCCCTCAAACGTTTCTATCCGGCCGTTTTTTGCCTGGAATCTACCCAGCCCCTTTTCAAACTGCGGATAGTGTTTAAGCCCCAAATATTGGACCAGTGCTGTCATTTTGGGATTAATCCGGGGCCAGTACCAGGAGGGGCCGAGATCGGCAAAAAAACCGTTGTGTTCTTCGCTAAGAATGCGCCCGCCTGTTCGTGATCTGGCTTCAAGGACGACGACGGATGTCTGCTTTTTGGCCAGTAACAGAGCGGCGGCATAAATGCCGCTTAAACCGCCCCCAATGATAATCGTTTTTTTATGTTCCGAAATTCCCTGGGCCATCTCGGTTTTGTTATCTCCATGAATTAGTTCGTGCCGGATTAAAAACCAAAAATGCAGCTGCATTCTTGTTTAACGGCTGAATTTTTAGGCATTCGTTCTGGCACTCTTTCATCCTTTCTTTTGAAACACGCTGAGTTGATTTATGTTAAATCATACGATCCTGCAAGATCATAAATGCAAATCGCAGGTTCTGCGTCAAGATAGGATGCCGATCCTTTTACCATATCTTGATTGAACAATTCGGGATGGGTTCCAACGCTGGCAGTTGTAGGGGCAGGTCCCTGTGCCTGCCCCCCGTGCCTGCCCCAGCAAGGGCAACCACAGGGGATTGCCCCTACAAATAATGTCCGACAATAGAATTAAACCCAACTATTCTTTCATGGAAGATGCGGACATCTCCGCCCTCCTTCCCACGGTCAGTCCTGACCCCAAATTTCCTTAAAATTATATATTCTGCAAAATTTTATCTTAAAATATAGAGTCAGCTTATTTTAAAAGAAAAATTATGCAGAATTCTAAAATTTTAGCTTGACATTTATAGTCATATTTTGGCTAAATCCAGCCCGTTGTCTTTTTTTAATGGAAGTACCAAAAAAGTGTGGTGCTTTTATAAAGTTACTGCGGACCGGGTTAACCTGCGGCTGTTATTTAGAGCCCGACCGAAAACCGTAAATTTTGTCGAGTACAAGGCGGGGGCAAAATTTCCAGGTTTTCGGTCAGACTCTATTTAAAATTCCGTTTTCGGTCCGGGATGAAATAATACCAGTTATGTTAGGAGCAGTTATGCAGGTTTTAAATTCATTGGTCGGCACCATCGGCGGTTTTGCCTGGGGACCGATCATGATTGTTTTCCTGGTGGGTACAGGGGTGATTTTAACCCTGGGCACCCGGGTGGTTCAGTTCAGAAAGCTTTTTTTTGCTTTTAAACTATTGTTTTCCTCCAGTCACCACGGCGAAGGTGACATCACGCCGTTCCAGGCGTTGATGACCTCGCTGTCCGCCACCATCGGCACCGGGAATATCGCGGGTGTGGCAACAGCCATTGCCTCGGGCGGCCCGGGTGCTGTTTTCTGGATGTGGGTGACCGGGGCATTTGGCGGGGCCGTGAAGTTTGCCGAAGCCGTTCTGGCAGTCAAATACCGGATCACCAATGAAAACGGGGAGCAGTCCGGCGGACCCATGTACTATATCAAACACGGTATGCAGGAAAAATTCGGCGGGAACTGGGCATGGCTTGGCTGGCTGTTCGCTTTTTTCGGATTTGTGGCCTCCTTTGGCATCGGCAGTATGGTTCAGTCCAACTCCGTGGCCTCTGCCCTGAACGCCAGCCTCAATGTTCCTGACTGGATCACGGGTTTGGTACTTGCCCTCGCGGTGGGAATGGTGGTGATCGGCGGCATTAAAAGCATTGCCCGAGTCACCTCCAAAATTGTTCCGTTCATGGCCGTCACCTATACCGTGGGCTGCCTGATTGTTCTGTTTGTCAACGGATCTATGGTTCCCCAGGCCCTGCAAATGATCTTTGACAATGCCTTTTCAGGCACAGCCGTGGGCGGCGGTTTATTAGGCTCCGTGGTCCGGTACGGCGTGGCCCGGGGGGTATTCTCCAATGAAGCGGGTCTGGGTTCCGCACCCATTGCCCATGCGGCGTCCAAGATCAAGGATCCCGTTACCCAGGGTATTATCGCTTCCCTCGGCTCTTTTATCGACACCCTGATCATCTGCACCATGACGGCTCTTGTGATTCTTGTGTCCGGCCTGGTCAGCATTAACGCTGACGGCGTGATGGTGATCGCTGATAAACTTTCCGGTGCAGCGCTCACATCCAAAGCGTTTGCCTCCTGTCTGCCGGGCTTCGGCCAGTTCATCGTCACCTTTGGTCTGATCTTTTTTGCCTTTTCCACCATCCTTGGCTGGTTCTATTATGGATCCAAATGTCTGGAGTACATTGCCGGCGTCAAGGCGGTGGAGATCTACAAATGGGTATGGGCGATTCTGGCCTTTTTGGGCGCCACGGTTTCCATGGATTTTGTGTGGAATCTGTCAGACGCGTTCAACGGGCTGATGGCCATCCCCAACCTGATTGCCCTGCTGGGTCTGAGCCCTGTGATTATCGGGCTTTTAAGGGAGTATGAAATTCGTTCCAAACGCTGATGGCGTTAAAAAAGTCTTTCATCTACCGCGTTATGGCATGGCCGTGTAGATGAAAGGCTTTTTACTTATCTCCGATTGGATCCGTCGTATTTGACATATTACGAAAGACCGATGCCTCCTCACCTCATGTTTTATAAAGCAAGGCATTTGGAATTCACTTGAATCCGTCCTGTTCAGAGATGTTTTCAAGACAGGCTACGATATTTTTGCATGCTTGTTGTAACTGATCAATCAGGGGAGATGCATCTTTTATGTTTGATGCTTCGCCCATTTGTTCAAGTTTATAGGCGGTTTGCGCCGCGGGCGTGGCGGCCAGATATTTAAACATACCCTTTAGCTGGTGTGCGCTTTTTTGCAGTTGTGATCCATCCTCTGCGGCGATACTGTCCATCATCTGGGTCAGAACAGGGCCGTAATTCTTTTTAAATGTCTCGGTACATATATGCAGCAGAGATTTATCTGCATTCATAATTTCCTTAAGTTCCGTCATATCCACAGCCGCCTCAGCTTCCTGAATTGGGGCTGGTGCCTCAGTTTGTGCGGCACCGTATTCGCAGTACCCTTGGGGCAGCGTGCGTTTAATGACATCAGCCAGGGCACTAACGGTCAGGGGTTTTGTGATATAATCATCCATCCCTTTGGACAAAAAATGAGCCCGGTCGTCTTTCATGGCGTGGGCGGTCAGGGCAATGATGGGGGTGGGCTTAAGATTGCGCGCCTTTTCATAGGCACGAATGTTTACGGTGGCATCCAAACCGCTCATCACCGGCATCTGGCCGTCCATAAGAATCAGATCAAATTGGCCCGCCTTGAACAGATCCACAGCTTCCTGACCATTTTCGGCGACCTGGATATCGGTCAAGTTCATCCGTTTTAAAATATTTTCAGCCACAATACGGTTCATTGCATCATCTTCGGCCAAAAGCAGCCGGCACGAAGGGTTCACCAGAAGAGTTTCAGAAAGCAGTTGCATGGCTGGTCGTTCAATATCAGTTAAGCTGTCAGGCGATGATGAGATACAGGCGATGAAATCGGCATACTTTACGGGCTTGTTCAGATTTATGACACGGGAGCGGTTCGCGTCGTTTGGCACCGGGGGCTGCCGTCCAAGAAAAGATAGACGCACAAACATTGTATCTGAAATGTCGCAGGTCTCGGCCGCAGCGTCCACCAGATCCGTTGACGGCATGCCGGGAAGATCCCTGTCAAAAAAGACCCTGCTGAACGGTTTGCCCGATTGCCGGGCCGAAAAAATTTTGCTGCAGGCATCAATGATATCGACGGCTTCCTGGTACTTGCACCCCAAAGGTTTGATATATTCGATCAGCACCTGTCTGGCTTTCGGGTTGGCATCTGCCACTAATACCTGGGTATCCGGCTCCAGAGTCACATCGGGTAGGGGTTCCTGTATATTCTGCCGTTTAAATTCTATTTTGGACCAGAAGGAGGACCCCTTATTCTCCTGTGAAGTTACGCCGATCTGTCCGCCCATCAGTTCGGTCAGCTGCTTGGAAATGGCCAACCCAAGTCCGGTGCCGCCGTATTGGCGGGTCATGGAAGAATCCATCTGGGAAAAGGACTGGAACAATCCGCTGATTTTGTTTTTGGGAATACCAATACCCGTGTCCGTGACCGAAAATTTCAACTGCGCCGAGGATAATGACTTTGACGCCAAACTGATCTGAAGCACAATACCCCCCTGCCGGGTAAACTTAACGGCATTGCCGCAGAAATTCATGAGAATCTGGCTCAGGCGCACCGGATCACCCTTTAACATCACCGGCACATCCGCGTCGAAAATTGTGGCAAAAAAGAGATTTTGTTCAAATGCGGAGATGGCGACGATATCCGACAGATCTTCCATCACCTGTCTCAGGTTAAAATCAATCTGCTCAATATCCAGTTTACCGGCTTCAATTTTTGAATAATCCAGGATATCGTTAATCACGCTGAGAAGCGCGTTGGAAGAATTTTTCATGAGCATGGCAAAGTGGCGCTGCTCCTGGGTCAGCGACGTGCCGAGAAGAATTTCAACCATGCCGATCACCCCGTTCATGGGCGTTCGAATTTCATGGCTCATATTGGCTAAAAATTGATCTTTTGCAATATTTGCGGCCTCTGCCCGCTCCTTGGCCCGGGCCAGGGCTTTGTTGGACTTTTCCAGTTCCGATGTCCGGTTCTGGATTTCAGACTGAAGCAGTTTGGAGTACTCGGCGCTCTGGGTCTGGTTGCGTGCCAGAATATCCTGGTACTTTTTCCATAACACTTTGATTTTTCTGTCACGCTGCTCTTTGTGGGCGACAAGCAGTGCTTTTTCTTCTGAAAGGAGGCGCTCTTTTTTGTGAAGTGTTTTGGACAAATTGACCAGGTCCCGGAGCATGGTAAAGGCCGTGGCCGGATCGGCTTGGGGAAAAAGTTCCCAGACAAGAACAGAATTCATCTCTTCCAGGACGATGGACAGCAAAGGCCCGTTGGGTCCGCCTAACGTCCGCCCGGCATCAGCGGTTTGCCGCAGCTGTTTTTCAAGGCTGTCGTCCAGAGTGCCGTCGGGTAAGCGCCCCACAGCGCCGCCGGCGTTCAGTAAAATCATAAACCGGTACGCGGGAAGATGTTTGTTCAGCATCCCAAGAAAATCTGCGTTAATCTGGTCGTCTGATTCCTGGAGGATTTCGTCAAGAAAGTCCATCGTCATCGTCCTCCCCAAGGGAATAAATCTCCCGGACCCGTATGATTTCCTCGGGCAGATCATCCAATATGGCACGATAACCCATAACATTTTCTTTGATATGGGAAAGCAGTCTTGGGGAATTTATTTTTTTTTGTGTTTCCGGGTATGTTGTATACCCCAGCATAGAGGCGAGATATTCCGAGATTTGCAGGATACCGGCATGGCTGTCCGGCACCACATCCGCCATGGCATCGTGATGATATTTAATTGCCCGGCATACTTCCGATGTTAATCCCCATTGCTCGGTCATCAGAGAACCGATGACGGTATGATCGGTTCCCATGATCATTTGTTCGTGATCAATCAAGGTTTGACCCGACGATTCAAATGTAAGGCAGAACTCCTTGAATTTCTGGGGTGCCACCTGGTCCTCAACGATCAGGCCCACATCGTGGAGAATGCCGCACAGGAAATCATCCTCCCCTTTTTGGACAAAAATACGTTCGGCAACCATCTGGCAGCAAATGCTTGTGACTGCACAATGGACCCACAATTTTTTTCTGGAAAATTCCGTGTTGGTTGAATCCTTTGAAAAAAGATTTTTCACTGCATCAAGGACAATCATGTTTCTCAGGTTGTCCATGCCGATGTAAGCAACCGCTTCGGATATGTTTTTGATTTTTGTTCTCAACGAAAAGTAAGAAGAGTTGATCAGTTTTAAAATTCGTAAAACCAGGGTGGGATCGACCCGGATGACCGTTTCAAATTCCTCAAGGGATGAGGTGTCTTCGTCAATCATCTTCATCAGGCGGGCGGCAACAGACGGCACCGTTTTCAGGGCGGTGAATTTATCCAGGTATAGCATGGCCTTATGGTGATCGCCTGATGGTTTCACGGTATTTTCCTGAAGACAATATTGGGTATTTATTTAGCGGGGGAAATTCCCAGTTCAGCCATTTTCGAATCCACGGCGTCCTGCTTCAGCGGTTTTATGAAATAGGCTTTGCACCCTGATTTGATACAGCCGATAACGATACTTTTTTCACTGTGGGAGGTCACCATAATAACCATGGATTTGTGTTCTTTTAGTCCGCTGTCAATCTGTTTTATTTTTTTTAGGACATCCACCCCGCTGATATCCGGAAGGGATATATCCAGCAAAACCAGATTAAAGGGTTTTCCCTTTTCAATCCCTTTTTGATAGACTTTGAGTGCCTCGGTACCGGTCGCGACCGAGACAAGCGCACCGTATTTATTGAAAATGCCCTCCATTAAGGTTCTGCCGATTTCTTCATCATCAACAATGAGAATTCTATTCATAGTGCGTCATAACCCCGTAGAGATTTTAAATTTTTATTTGCGAAATTATCTAATAATAGGCTGATTTATTAACGTATAGCAAGATAATTTTTACGATAAAACGGCGTGACCGTCAATTACGATTTCGGTTTCAAAAGACGGATGCGATTTTTTTAAAAAACGTCATGTAACCCAATGTCATTGGGGCGCTCTGATGTTTTTCAGTCCGGCATAAGCCTGGTCAAGTCCGTCACCGATTTGACGGATCTGGAGGATAAAAGAGGATGAATTGTTCCGGGCGTCCAGGGGGAATCGGTCAAATTCACCGTTCATACGCATGGTGCCCAGCCGGGCCATAAAACGGCTGAAGCAGTCGTTGAAGGCACGTGGATTTATGGATGCCTCCCCGGTGCGGGCATAGGTTTCCAATTGTGAAAATTGATTTTGAACCGTATCCATGAGCCTTTCAAAATCAGGCTGGATCTCTTCTTTAAAGACCCCTGTGGAATTGGCGACAAGGGAGGATAGAGCAATCAAGGTTTTATGGAGTTTGGCGAAAATATCCACCAGGTTAAGCAGTTCCTGGCGCTGGCCTGCAATCAACCCGGGTTCTATGGCGGCGTCCGTGCATTTCTGGGTGCAGTTATCCAGACTTTCCCGGGCCTCCAGCCGTCCGGACAGAAGGTGAACCGAATCCGGGGTGTCACTGAGATAGGCCTCTCGAAGCTGTTTGAAATGGCGGTGCTGGGCCGCAATCAGATCGCCAATGGCCTGGCGCAGGTTCTTTCTGGCAAAGTTCGGCCACACCAGAAAGGAGACCCCAAGTCCGATGCCGATGCCCAAAGCCGTATCAAGCATGCGTTCGGCCCCGCTTTGCCAGGGATAGGGGAAGGCGGCTGCCAGAACGAGAACTAAATCCGCGGTCAGGAATGCAATGAACGCAAGATAGTTTCGTCCTTTAAAGTAGAAAATGAAAAACAGCATGGCAAAGGCGAGTATGGCTACGGCAACCATGGGCAACTTAAGAAAGGCGATGAGGATACCTGCTGCTGCCCCTGCCGCCGTGCCGGCCAGCCGTTTCCAGCTGATGTGAAGGGTGCCGCCCAAAGAGGGCCGCATGATCACCAGTACGGTGATCGGAACCCACAGGGCGTGGTAAAGGGATAACTGCTTGACCACGGCAACGGCCAGTGTGATGGCAATGGCGGCCCTCAGGGCGTGGCGAAAAATCTGGGAGGAAAAGGTTAATTCCTTGGATAATCTGGCCCAATGGTTATGCTGCATGGGGTCTTGCCTCCAGTCTGAAACGCCGGTCAGCCGTTTTCATCATGTTTTCAAGTTCAACAACCACATTTTTCAGTTCATACAGGGCCGCCCATGCCTCCAGGAATCTGTTTTGCCCGTCGTCACCTTGCCGGTACCCTTTCATCTCCACAAGCGCGGTCTGAATTGCTTCCAGGTCGGCAAGGATGGGGGAAAAATCGGGTTTGATATAGCTGGTCGATTTCATTTCGATGAAAATATCAAAGACCTCTCCGATGCCCCATGAGGCGTTGTAAAAACGCTCTTTGAGTGCGTCAAATTCGGGTTTGTCATCACTGAAATGTATGTGGTGAAACAACCCCACCAGGGACTCAAACAGCCGGACCAGGGAAAAGTAGTAAAGACCCGGGCCGCCCTGGGCTTTGCTTCCCTTCAACGGATCCACGTTAAAACTTTCCATTAAGACCCGGTACCGGCGTATGGATGCTGAGGATTCCGAACTCAGGTAGTCCAGATTGGCATTGGTCACCCTGGGGTTTTTGATTCTTGCGCAAAGTCCGTCAAAAAAAAGCCCCATATCTTCAACCGCCAATTTGGCTGCCGACAAAAGAACCTTTTCCGGATCAAAGGGCCACAGGTAAAAGTTGATTAAAAATGAGATCAGACCGCCGCCCATCAGATAGGCCGACCGAATGAGCCCGGGAATGGGGTCTGCCGGGGAAAAAACGGAAATCATGGTAACCACAAGGGTCCCGATGCCGATGGTGGAGGCCGAGACGCCCAGGGATGAGACAAAAAAACAGGCAAAGGATACAATAAAAATAAATCCCAGGCTTGCCACGGTCTGGCCGCCGACAATCGCCGCAACGGGGACGGTCAGGGAGACAGTGCCTAAAAGGATTAATCCGTACATTTTTCGGCGATTGAAGGTACTGCCGGTACGGAACAGGATTGTGCACAGCGCGCCGATCAGCCACCACAAAAAATCATGGCCGTGCAGCCCAAGGAGTAGGGCCGCCCCAAGAGAGATCAGGCAGCACACCGTTGCCTTGGTCGCATATTTGGTAATGAATAGCCCGGGATCGGTGGGGCGTATGAATTTAATGTAAAACCGATTTATGAATCGGGGCATGGTTGGGGCCTTTCGTTCAGTGCATAAGGTCTTTAAACATTTCAGAACCTGATTTTAGATACCACAAACATTGGCGGATTGCACTTGCTGATTCGATTACGGGACTGTAAAGGCCAGTAGAACGGGTGCTTCAGGCTGGGGTATCTTTGTCTTCTTGGCTTGCATTTATGAGGTTTTAACGGTATCCTGCCACCATATTAAGCAATCATTTTAATATCTAAATTAATGCTGGACGCTGCGATTTCTCCCGCTTCTCCCAAGCATGTGCTTTGCCTTTTTTTTAAATCGATTGGCACAGGGCAAATCAGATCTGATACGAATTTAGCAGCAGGTATTTTCCTTGCAGACTATGTATATGGTGGCCTTTAAAATGAAATTCAGATCCGCATCTTGTATAAAAATTTGCATGCAATTTTTATTGGCTGACGTATTGTACACCGTCTTGATTGTCAGTTGTGTTTTGTTTTCAGCGGTTTGTGCCGGGGGGGCATTCGCCTCTGATGTGGGAGATGCACAGTCAGCAACTTCCAAACGGATCTTAATATTGCATTCTTACCACAAAGGTTTTTCGTGGACAGATAATATCGAAATAGGTATCAGAACGGCGCTGAGAGATGCGCCCATTGAGATTTTCACAGAGTATCTGGACAGCAAGCGACAGCCGTTGAAAACGGCAAAACCTCATATGTCTGAATATCTCAAATGGAAATACAAAACCATTCCCATTGATCTGCTGATTCTTTCCGATAATAATGCGCTCACCTTTCTTCAAGATTACAAGGATACTCTTTTTCCTGATATTCCCATTGTTTTTTGCGGTATCAACAATTTCCAGTCAACGCTCCTTGACGGATTTGAGAATCGCATTACCGGTGTCGTGGAAAAGACCGATCCTGTACGCACCCTCCAGCTGATTCGCCGGCTGCAGCCAAAGGCAAAAAAGCTTTACATTGTTACCGGAACAACCCCCACCGGGGCGGCTGTTGAAAATGAGGTGAAAGCGGTTTTAACGTCCGACAGCTTTGGATTTACGCCGATCTGGCTTCACGGATTGTCTACGGTTGAACTTCAGCAAAAGTTGACATCGGTTTCTCCTGACGATGCCGTTCTTTTAATACTTTTTAACCGGGATAAAGATGGTGTGTACCATAGCAATGAGGCGGCCGCAGGGTTGGTTGACCGCGTTTCTTTGGCTCCGGTATACGGCATGTGGGATTTTTACCTGGGCCACGGCATTGTCGGCGGCATGCTGGCAAGCTCCCTGGACCAGGGACAAACAGCCGGCGGACTGGCCTTGGAAATACTGTATCAAAAAAGCATTCCCCCTGTGGTCACCGAAAGCCCCAATGTGCCGATTTTTTTGTGGGACAAGCTTCGTTCCCATGGTTTAGATCCGGATCTGCTCCCAGAGAATACCCAAATTCGCAATCGGCCGGATTTAATAACATGGCCTGTTGCCATTACCGCCGGATTGGGCTTGCTGCTTTTTGTACTGGCCGGGAACAGTCTTATCAGGCTTTTTTCAAAGAGAGAATTTTCATCTTCCAGGTCTATGCATGAAGTTTTTCGAAATAATTTACGCCATGCTCTCATTTTGTTTAGCGCTGTTCTGGTGACAGGCCTGGCTGTTCAATCCTGGATTGCCGCTAAAAGCCAGATAGCCCAGATCCGAAGCAGCATTTTTGATGAAAGAAAAAATCTGATCCGAACCATGGTCAACCGGGCCGTGGATCATATCAACTATGAGCGGCACCGCCTGGCCCAAAAAGGCACCCCAATCGAAGAGATCAAAAAACAAATTGTTAAAAGTATAGAAATATACAATTATGCCCAGGGAGAAGGGTATGTTTTTGGTTGCACCGATAAAGGGCTTGTGCTGTTTAATGGTTCGCAGCCGGAACTGGTGGGAAAAAATCTTTGGAATATCACTGATCCCAACGGTATAAAAGTCTTACAGAGTTTAATCGGCGCTGCCGGTAAATCCAGCGGTGGATTCGTTCAATACAAATGGAACAAGCCTAGCCTTGGTATCGCGGTTTCTAAAATTTCATTTTCGCGGAAAATTAATGACTGGGGCTGGGTGATTGGCAGTGGCTTATATCTGGATGATATTGAAAACAAAGTTGATTCATTTGTAAGACAGCTGCGCAATAAATTTATTGTAGAACTATTAATCATTTTCAGTCTGACATTAAGCGTACTTCTTTTTTTAAGAGTGGCCTCCCGCCGTTTGACTGCAAATATTGATAAAGAACTTACCCGGCTTCAAAAAGCCATTTCGGACCATAATGTAAATCCTGAAGATTACACTTTTCATGAATTTCAATCGATTGCTGCCATGGCGGATGACAGTTTTAAGGAATTGGTCCGATTCCAGACTCGCCTGCTGGAGGCCGAATCCAGGCAGCGTGAAATCCTTGAGCACCTGGATGCCGGGGTGATTATCATCAACCGGGCGGATCATATGATTCATTACGTCAACCCAACCGCCGCAAAACTCATCGGGATAAGTCGGGACCTAATGATCGGCAATAAATGCACGCAATATATCTGCCCTACGGAAAAAGGCTTTTGCCCTGTTACGGACCTTGGAAAGACCATGGAAAATAGTCGGCGCAAGCTTTTGAATACAGCGGGCAATGAAATTCCTATTATTAAAACCGTCCGGCCTTTTACCTACAACGGACAACCGGCTCTGCTGGAAACCTTTGTGGATATCACAGAACAGCAAAAAGCTGAAGATGCCCTGCGCGCAGAGCGGGACCTTTTTGCCGCAGGGCCGGTGATCACCATTTCCTGGTTGCCTGAACAGCACTGGCCTGTAACCTTTGTGTCGAAAAATGTCGCCCAGATTCTGGGATACACACCAGAGCAGATGATGGCCGACTCATTTCGATATTCGGAACTGATACACCCGGATGATCTGAACCAGGTATACACAGAAGTGGCCGGCTATGTTAAAGACGGCACCCTGCATTTTGAACAGACCTACAGGCTTCGTACCCAGGGGGGCGACTATCGGTGGTTTTATGATTTTACCCGCCTGCTGCGTAACGACACCGGAACGGTTGTTCAAGTTCACGGCTATATGTTCGATCAGACCGATTATGTCAATGCTCAGATGCAGATTTCCAAAGAGCGTGAACGCCTGGCCAATGTTATCAGAAGTACGGATATCGGAACCTGGGAATGGAATATTCAGACAGGAGAAACGGTCTTCAACGAACGGTGGGCCCAGATATGCGGTTATAGTCTTGGGGAGCTGTCGCCTGTTTCCATAGACACCTGGACACGTCTGGCCCATGGGGATGATTTAAAAAAGTCAGAAATTCTTTTAAAAAAGCATTTTGAAGGTGAGCTGGAACTTTACGATACGGAATGCAGGATGAAGCATAAGAACGGACACTGGGTCTGGGTGCAGGATAAAGGAAAGGTAATTTCCAGAACACAAGATGGTCAGCCCTTGATGATGTTCGGTACCCATGCGGATATCACCGAACGTAAAGCGGCTCAAGAGAAACTGCAACTGTCCCTGATGGAGACCGAGCAGGCCAATCAAGCGCTTAAAAATGCCCAAAATAAACTGTTGACCGTTAATGAAGATCTGAAAAATCAGACGACCCTGGCAAATCAGATGGCAGCCAGGGCTGAAAAGGCAACCCGGGCAAAAAGTGAGTTTCTGGCCAATATGAGCCATGAAATCCGGACACCCATGAACGGTATCATCGGTATGACAGGTCTACTGATGGATACGGATCTCTCCGATGAACAAAACCTTTTCACCCGCAATGTTAAAGCCAGTGCCGATGCGCTTTTGACATTGATTAACGATATCCTGGATTTTTCAAAAATTGAGGCCGGCAAACTGGACATGGAAATTTTGGATTTTGAATTGCGGACCTTTCTGGATGATTTTGCCCAGATGATGGCGTTGAAAGCCCATGAAAAAGATTTGGAATTAATTTGCGGGGCCTCTCCTGAGATCCCTGGACTGCTCCAGGGCGATCCGGGTCGTCTTCGCCAGATTTTGACCAATTTGACTGGTAATGCCATTAAGTTTACTACGGCAGGCGAGGTGGTGATCCAGGCACACCTTAAACGGGAAACAGAAGAAGATGTTCTCGTATATTTTTCAGTACAGGATACCGGTGTGGGTATCCCTCCGGACAAACAGGATTACCTGTTTGAGCAGTTTACCCAGGTGGACGCATCCATTACGCGCAAATATGGCGGCACAGGTCTGGGACTTGCCATATCTAAAAAACTGGCCCAATTGATGGGCGGAGATATCGGAGTCATTTCACCGGTTTCAGAAGAGAGCCGATTGGACAGCTCCCATCCAGGCGCTCTGTTTTGGTTTACGGCTCAATTTAAAAAACAGCCTGAATCTGAAACCGACCATCATCAAACAATCATGGCGGACCGGCTGAAAAATGTCCGTATTTTAATCGTTGATGATAATCGAAGTAACCGAAAACTATTAATGGCACAATTGGTCAGCATGGGGGCGGATGTGTCTGAAGCGGCAGATGCTGAAATCGCCATGGAAAAAATAAAGCGCAAAGCCCAGGAAAATATTTTTTATGACCTTGCGATATTGGACATGCATATGCCTGGAATGACTGGGGACGCGCTTGGTATGGCCATCAAGAATGATCCGTTTGGGGCCGACATTAAATTGGTATTGATGCTTTCTTTAGGGCGGCGTGGGGATGCGCTCCGGTTCCACTCCATCATTTTTTCAGCATGCCTTACCAAACCGCTGCGCCACTCGGAGCTTGGGGATATTCTGGCGGCCGTTATTTTAGGTGAATCGGTCGACAAGAAAGAAAATGGCCGCATCCCGCATATAGATGGTGAAATTAAAGCGTCTAACGTAAGAATTCTTCTGGCAGAAGACAATATTACAAACCAGATCGTTGCCAAGGGCATTCTGGAAAAGTTCGGTTATTATGTGGATGCCGTGGCAAACGGTATCGAGGCAGTCAGCTCTCTTGAAAAGATTCCATATGACCTGGTGTTAATGGATTTGCAGATGCCCGAACTGGACGGACTTGAGGCCACCAGGATGATCCGGAATCAGGAATCCAACGTTATAAACCCGGATATTCCGGTGATTGCCATGACAGCCAATGCCATGGCCGGAGACAGGGAAAAATGTCTGAATGCAGGTATGAATGATTATATCAGCAAACCGGTTGACCCGATTATCCTGGCTGAAAAAATTGAAAAGTGGCTCAATTTCATCCAGCCCCGGAATCCGGAACGATACACCGCTGATGCTAAAAAAATCGACGAGAAAAGCAGCGGGGAACATAAACCGGAGACATTCAATCCAGAGACGTTGATGGCCAACCTTATGGGAGACGAATCGCTCATCGCTTCGGTTATCAGCTCCTTTCTTGGGGATATGCCGGGTCAGGTTGATATTCTCACAGAATTGATCAAACAGGGTGATGCGCAAAAAGCTGGTGCCCAGGCCCATAAGATAAAGGGCTCATCCGGCTATGTGGCGGCGGACACTTTTCAGAATATCGCTTTGACGATAGAAGAGGCCGGCAAGGCCGGTGATGTCGGGCGCCTTGAGCAACTTTTGCCGGAAATCGAAACGCATTTTTCCAGACTTAAACATGATTTAGAAGATCTTTTGACGCGTTTAACGGCAGCGGATCATTGAAATAAATTAAAATCGTATAGGAATCTTTTCACTGCAAACAGCTCGTCCAAAGGGCGTTAATTTAAATTTCAGGTGGAACTATGAATGATAAAAAGGTGTTTCCCGATGGGTATTACATTTTACTGGCTGAAGATGACAAAATGAATCAGCTGGCTGTTACAGGCTTGATTAAAATTTTAAAATTAGGCCGGGTTGAAATTGCAAAAACCGGCAAAGAAGCGGTAAATATGTTTTGCTCTCATCGTTTTGATCTCATTTTAATGGATGGGGAGATGCCGGAAATGAACGGCATTGATGCCACCCTTGCGATCAGAGCCATTGAAAAGGATAAGCATCTGCCGCGAACACCGATCATTGCCCTGACAGCACATGGCACACAGGAGGCCCGGGATCTTTTTTTAAACAGCGGTATGGATGAATTTTTAAAAAAACCACTGGACCCGGCAGCGTTAGAAAAAGCCGTTCAAAATGTTATCCAACAGAACCGTTCTGGTGCAAAGTCTGAAGATATCCGGGATTTAAAAAGCACCATCGACGTACAGGAACTAAAACGGATTATGGCTGGCAAAAAATCTCTTTTAGAAAAGTGCATGCAGGCCTTTGAAACAGATTATTCAGCTCTCGTGTCTAAGATGGCTGCTTGCATTGAAAAAAAAGGGTATGATGAATTAAAAGAAAACATTCATAGTCTTAAGGGTATGCTGAAATATTTGGCAGCCCACAAGGCCGTCAAACTGGCAGAGGATCTTGAATATGTGGGTGGTACCGGAAAGGCTACAAACGCCGATCTCACGGCTCAGGTTCAGGCCTTAAATGATGAGTGTCTTAACGTCATCGACAAAATCAAGCAGATATTGGCAACGGATGTTTTCTGATGGCCCGGTGTCTCGTGTCTGAGGGCAAACATAAAAAAGGCCGATCTCACACCTCTTCCGTGGATCGGCCTTTTCTTTATTGGCGTCGGCTTAACTTAAAACTTCAATTTTTGTTGACTGAGGTTTAAGCAGCTTCTTTTCCAAGTCTAATACCAATTTCCAGAGCTTGCTTGTTCAGGTCAAAGAAAGCCGGCGGCATGGCAGTTTCGATAACACTGATCGCTGATTCGGGTTTGCAGATGCCTGCTGCACCGATCAGAGCGCCAACAACACACACACTGTAAACAATCGGTTTTCCGAGTTCTTTAACAACGGTGTCATACATGGGCAACGCCAGGATCTTGGCATTGACATTACCGGTTGTGACGTATCTTGGGTCAATGATCATCAGACCACCGGGTTTAATGACGTTGTAGTATTTATTATAGCCTTCCTGCATCAGAGCGACAAAAATATCAGCCTCTTCAACTTTGGGGTAATAAAGATTGCCGTCGGAAATTAAAATGTCGGCACGAGTAGCGCCACCACGGGCAGCAGCTCCGTAGCTCTGAGACTGAATCGCGTTTTTGCCCTCAAAGATTGTAGCAGCTCTGGCAAGGATAATGGCTGTCGTGATGACACCTTGTCCGCCAGACGCTGTAAAAACCATTCCTGTTGATTCCATTATGCCTATCCTTTCTTCATTACCTTGTCAATGACGTTAGTTTGGTAAACTTCGCAGTATTCGGGAACTTCTTCATCAACAAAAATGCCGCGTTGAATCAGGTCGGGATTCTCTTCCAGTTTTTTGGAACCCATGGGTACAGTAGAGTCCTTGTACCATTCCATCATCTGGGGAGCTTCGCCGGCCTTGTTCTTTCTGCCGAACTGGGTGGGGCACATGGACAGAATTTCAACCACGGAAAAGCCTTTGTGTTCAATGGCTTTTCTGATTGTATTCTGGGCTTCTTTGACATGGTAAACAGTTGTTCTTGCAACAAAAGTAGCGCCTGCGCCTTTGGCCAGTTCCACCAGATCAAACGCACGATCGGGAACACCATAGGGAGCGGTACTTGCTTTTACACCACAGCCGGACATGGGAGAGTACTGTCCGCCGGTCATGCCGTAGATACGGTTGTTCATGACGATGGCTGTAATATCTATATTTCTTCTGCATGCATGGATAAAGTGGTTGCCGCCGATGGCCGTGGAGTCACCGTCACCAAAGGGAACAATAACTTTCAGGTTGGGGTTGGCAAGCTTAACACCTGTGGCAGTCGGAAGGGCTCTGCCGTGCATGGTATGTGCGGTGTTGAAATCAAGATAACCGGAGATTCTTGAAGAACATCCGATACCGGAGACTACGGAAACCTCATCGTTTTCTAATCCCAGATCATGGATGGCCCGAAGAAGGGCACCCATAACAGTTCCGTGGCCACAGCCCGGACACCACATCTGGGGGAAAAATTGGGCCCGGATATATTTTTTTACATCAAATTCGCTCATGTTATATCCCCTTTCCTGTGATCATTCTGATGGCAGCTTTAATGTCGCTGGGCTTGATGATTTGGTTGTCAACCCGGTTGGAGAAGTAAACTCTTTCAGGCTTATCCACAACACGTTTTACCTCATTGACAATCTGGCCCATGTTCATTTCAGCTACAATCACGGCCTTGGCATTGGCACATTTTTCTCTGACAATGTCGCCTGCAAAGGGCCATACAACCTGAAGCTCTAAAACACCGACCTTGATGCCGAACTGATTGCGGTAGTCTTCGGCAGCCTGGAGGGCGGATCTGGTTGTTGTGCCGTAGGCAACGATGACATAGTCGGCATCATCCATGTAGTACTCTTTGTACATGGCGATTTCGTTGGCTTTACTTTCGATTTTGTCTACCAGGTGATGGATCAGCATGTTAACATTTTCAGGGCTTACGTCGGGGAAACCCATAATGTTATGATGAAGACCGGTCACGTGGAAACGATGGCCTGCACCGAAATCGGACATCGGCCGCTGGCCGTTGGCATCGGTGAGATAGGGATAGTATTTTTCACCAACGGGGATCGTGGTTCTGATTCTGTCGATAACTTCGATCTCGCCGGGTTCAGGAATGACCACTTTTTCTCTCAGATGCTGGGTGGCCTCATCAAACATCAGAATAACAGGGGTACGGTATTTTTCAGCCAGGTTAAACCCTTCAACCGTAATTTTAAATACGTCCTGGAGGTTGGAAGCTGTCATGGCAATAATGCTGTGGTCACCATGAGAGCCCCATCTGGCCTGCATTGTATCGCCCTGGGCAACGTGGGTGGGGTTACCTGTGGATGGCCCGCCTCTCTGGATATTGGCGATAACACAGGGAACTTCTGCCATACAGGCGTAACCGATACCTTCCTGCTTCAGGGAGAAACCAGGGCCGGAAGTTGCGGTCATAACCTTTTTACCGGCAAGGGCTGCGCCGATGATACAGGCCATGGATGCAATTTCGTCTTCCATCTGGATAAATTTGCCGCCTCTTTTGGGAAGTGCAGCAGACAGACCCTCTGCAACTTCTGAAGACGGTGTGATGGGATAACCTGCAAAAAAGTCACACCCGGCATACAGGGCGCCTTCAATGCAAGCATCACTTCCTGGAATAAATTGTATATTTTCAGCCATTATTTATTCCTCCTCAACTAAAATTTTAATTGCCAGATCAGGGCACCGAAGTTCGCAAAGCATGCATGCAATGCAGTCTTCAGGGCGAGCTGCCACAGCTTTTTCATCGCTGTTCAGTTCCAGAACCTGTTTGGGGCAGAAGTGAACGCAAATACCGCACCCCTTGCACCAGCTCTTGTCAATAATGTGTTTGACGTTTTTTCCTTTTGCCATAATTTCCTCATCCTCGGTTTAAACCGGATTAAAATTGGGCATGTGTTAATGAGAACTAAATGTGCTTGTCAAAACTTTCCAACTGTTTTCATTATGGACAGAACTTGTATTGCTACCAAGGGGGGTCCATAACGAATATGGAAAGGTTGGTCTCAATTGCTTCATAAGGTTTAAGGATAAATCTAACTGCCGCATCACTAAAATTTTGTCACCCATGGTTGATTAAAAATTTTTACAATCCTGCTCTATCAAAAATAAAATCTGTTTACAACTTTTTTCTTACATTTTTTAAATAGAGCCTGAATGTACCTTGTTTATTGACTTTTGATGTTTTACAATTTTTATCATGATAGTAGAAAAAACAGATATAATCAGTGTAATCATCCCCACTTTCAACCGGGCCTGGGCCCTTAAAAGAGCTGTTGATTCAGCGCTTGCCCAGGATTATGAGCAAAAAGAAATCATTGTGGTGGATGACGGGTCAACCGATGACACCCAGGACGTTCTGGCAGGGTATAAAGATGAAATCCGGGTGCTGATCCAGGAAAATAAAGGGGTCAGTGCGGCCAGAAATTTCGGGATTCGAGAAAGCCGGGGCCGGTTCATTGCCCTGCTGGATTCCGATGATGCCTGGGAAAAGAAAAAGCTCTCCTGCCAGATGGCTTTTTTTCAGGCCAACCCGGACGCCATGATCTGCCAGACCGAGGAGATCTGGATCAGAAACGGCAAACGGGTTAATCCCAAAAAAAAGCACAAAAAACCATCCGGCATGATCTTTGAGCCTTCTTTAAAACTCTGCCTGGTCAGCCCTTCGGCGGTGATGATCAGAAAAGAGCTCTTTGATCAAAAGGGGATGTTCAATGAGGCGTTTGAGGTGTGCGAGGACTATGATTTATGGCTGCGTATTTCCCATGATACGCCCGTGTATTTGATCGACACCCCGTTGACGATTAAAACCGGGGGGCATGAAGATCAGCTGTCTGCCTCCCACTCCCAGGATAAATACCGGATTCTGTCCATCTTGAATTTAATTGAGTCCAATGTTTTGACCCCGTCCCAGAAGCAAGCCGCTTTAACAGTCTTTGAAGAAAAGTGCCGGATTTTTGCCAACGGGTGCATGAAACGGGGCCGGGAAAAAGAGGCTGCCTATTACCTGATGCTTGCCGACCGCATGACGTTGCCGTGATCTCTTTTCAACGTCAGAAGTTTTGTTTGGAGAACAAAAAAAGATACCCTTTATAAAAGGAAGGAAGACCTTTTGTTCAAACAGTAAACTTGTTATTTTAGAAACAGTAAATTGATTTTACCAATGGAACATGGCATTTTAGATATGTTTTAAAAGAAAGTCTGTGTAAACTCTACAGATTTTCTAAATTTATTGTGACTTAAGTCTGGGGGCCGACAGGGCTGCCCAGCCCATGGCTGTTTCAAAAAAATAAACCGGTGCAAGGAGAATTGCAGAATGAAGTTTCAGAAAATAGTGGATGATATTTACCGTCTTGCGGTCAACATCGAAGACGAAAATTACCTGTTTGAGGGAATCTGGCCCATTCCCCACGGCATTTCCATAAATGCCTATCTGATCAAGGGTGAAAAGAATGTGCTCATTGATCTGACCCAGGACATCATGGATTTTCCCAAGGCCATTTCCGGTCAGATGGAAGATCTCTCTTTGGCGGTGGAGGATATTGATATCATCGTGGTGAACCACATGGAGCCGGACCACGCCGGCTGGCTGCGGCAATTTTGTAAAAAAAATACCAAGGGTGTGATTTACTGTACCAAAAAGGCGATTCCTTTGCTCCAGGCCTTTGGTGAAGTGCCCGCGGACCGGGCTGTGGCCATCACCGACGGCATGACCCTGGAAGTCGGGGAGTATGAACTCCAGTTTTTTGAAACACCCAACATCCACTGGCCCGAAACCATGATGACCTATGAGACAAAGCGCAAAATTCTGTTTGCCTGCGATGCCTTTGGGTCATACGGCAAGGTGGAGGACGACACCATTTTCGACGACCAGCTCTCTGCGGACAAACATGCTTTTTTTGAAAAAGAGGCCCTGCGCTATTACGCCAACATTGTCGCTGCATTTTCCGGCCCTGTGCTCAAGGGTTTAAGCAAACTGTCCGGACTGGATGTTAAGGTCATCTGCCCGTCCCACGGCATTATCTGGCGGGAGAACCCCGGGGTGATCATTGACCATTACAAACGCTATGCAGAGTACAGCAAAGGGCCGGCGGAAAGGGAAGTCACCCTGGTCTGGTCCAGCATGTACGGCAGTACAAAATCCATGCTGAACCTTGTGGTGGAAACCATAAGAAAACATAAGATTCCGGTGCATGTTTACCAGGCTCCGGGCGATGACATCGGCTATATCCTGGCCAGCGCCTGGAAGTCCGCCGGACTTATTTTCGGCATGCCCACCTACGAGTACAAGGTCTTTCCACCCATGTCCCATGTGATTGACGAGCTGCTTGTGAAAAAGGTGGCCAACAAAAAGGTCTTCAGGTACGGCTCCTATGGATGGGTGGGCGGGGCCCAGCGGGATTTTGAATCCAAAATTGAAAAATCAAGTTGGGATCTGCTGGGATTCTATGAATGGCAGGGCGCGCCCACCAGCGAGGATGAGCAGGCCATGGTCGAGAAGATTGATTCCTTTTGCCAGGAATTAATTAAATTTACCGAGTAAAAACAACGGTTGTGGGCCGCGCCTGTCTGTCGATATACATCAGGTCGGCCCATGCCGGAATTTTTTACATGAAATCTATCTCTGTGTAGTTTGGCGAGAGCCAAACCTCTGTGCTCTCTGTGGTTTAAAAAGAAAGAATCCCAAAGGGATTCAGTTTATTTAACCACAGAGGACACAGAGAGCACAGAGATTAATCACCCCGGTCAATTCCCACTTCCCGGTAAAGTTTTTGAAGCGTCTTTTGGGCGTCATCAAAATCGTAGGCATCAATCTCCCGGGTAAGTTGATCAACCAGCCGTTCCATACCATCTTCCGAAATCTGCTCCCTGATTTGACTTACAATGCGGATGGCGTTGGGATTGTTTTCGTCAATCATTCGTTCAAGCGTTGTGAGTTGGGCGTTGAGATTTTCAAGGTTAGTGTCCGGCTGTTGTTGTGGATTTTGTTCTTCTGTTTCAAGGCTATGAATGTCTTGAATCGCTTCTGACAGCCGTGCTGAAAAATCAGGCAGCAGGGCCAGGGCGGTCTGGATGTCTTTGTTGTTTATTGCTTCGTCCAGAGCTGTTGCGGATTCAAAAACAAAGGTTGCGCTGACATTGCCCGAAACGCCTTTAATGGTGTGGGCAAGGATGTGCGCTGTGTCAATGTCTTTGGCCGTCAGGGCCTGCCGGATTTTATTCGGGGTATCTGCCTGATTTTCGGCAAACTTTTTTAAAAGAGTTCGGTACAGGCGTGTGTCCCCGGCCAAACGATCCAGGCCGGCCTGGATATCAATGCCCGGCACAGGGATCAACTTTTCAGGTAATGCGCCATTGCCCATTGTTTTATCTGGGATCTCTTCTTTTGCCCGGCCGGATTTTTTTGTGACATGCGATATCCATTTTTTCAGGACATTGAGCAGCTCCTTGACATCAATGGGTTTGGCCACATGATCATTCATCCCTGCGGCCAAGGCATTTTCCCTGTCACCGGTCATGGCATTGGCCGTCATGGCGATAATCGGCAGCGTTTTAAACCCCGGCAGCTGTCTGATTTTTCGACCGGCGGTGTAACCGTCCATCTCCGGCATGTTGATATCCATGAGTACGGCATCATACGCTTTTTTCTGCACGGCTTCCAATGCCAGAACACCGTTGTCTGCTATATCCACCACAAAGCCGTTGCTTTCCAGAATACCGATTGCCACTTGCTGGTTTACCACGTTGTCCTCGGCCACCAGCAGCTTTGCGCCCTGGATGTTGGTCACGTCGGGCAATTGTTCTTTGGGGGGGCCAAAGGAGAGTGACGGCCTCTTGTTGCCCAGTGCCGTCATGATTGAATCGGACAATGAGGACGGAGAAACCGGTTTGGTCAGACAGCCGTCGAGTCCCAGTTGATCCACCTTTTGCAGCAGCTCTTCCCGGGCATAGGCCGAGACCATGATCACCGAAGGCACTTTTTCATCCAAAGTGGTTTTTATCTTTTCCGAGGCTTGCAGTCCATCCATTCCCGGCATCAGCCAATCCATGAAAACCAAATCAAACGGCGCGCCCTGTTTGCAGGCCATTTGCAGTTCCGCAAGTCCTGCCTCTGCACTGTCTGCCTGGGTGACCTCAAAGGACATGGCCTTGAGCATCTTTTCCAGCACCGTGCGGGCATTGGCATTATCGTCCACCACCAGCACTTTTTTCTTTTGTTTGTCGGCCAGGTTAAAGCGGGACGTAATCGTCTGTGATCCAACCCGTTTTAAACGAACGGCAAAAGTAAAGGTGGTGCCCCGGCCGTACTCACTTTCCACCCGGATCCGGCCGTTCATCATTTCCACCAGGGATTTGCTGATAAACAGTCCTAAACCTGTGCCCCCGTATTTGCGGGTGGTGGTGGCATCTGCCTGGGAAAAGGCCTGGAATAATTTGTCCTGCTGCTCCTGGGTCAGCCCGATGCCGGTATCCTGGACGAAAAATTCAAGCAGGGTCCCATCGGCATCTTCTTCACCCAGGGCACACCCCAATACGATCTCCCCTTGTTTGGTAAATTTCACCGCATTATTGGTCAGATTGAGAAGAATCTGGCCCAGCCGGATGGGATCACCGATGAGGGCGTGTGGGATATTGGGGTCGATGTTATAAATGAGTTCCAACCCTTTTTCCTGGGCATTGATTCCCACAAGATTGGTAACGGTCTCCAGGACATCCTCCAGGAAAAATTCAATGGCTTCCATATCCAGTTTGCCGGCTTCAATTTTGCTGAAGTCAAGGATGTCATTGATAACACCTAAAAGCGCCTTGGAGCCGTTTTGGATTTTGTGGATGTAATCATGCTGTCTTGGATCCAGATCCGTCTGGAGAGCCAGGTGGGCAAAGCCGATAATGGCGTTGAGCGGGGTGCGGATTTCATGGCTCATATTGGCCAGAAAATCACTTTTTGCGCGTGTGGCGTCTTCGGCCTCCTGCCTTGCCGCTTCCAGATCACGGGTGCGTTCCTTGACAAGATCTTCCAGGCGAATTCTGTGATCTTCAAGCTCTTTTTCCGCCTCCTTGATCCAGGTAATGTCCTTGGCAATGGTTGCAACCCCTAAAGGCATGCCTTTGTCATCCTTTAGCAGGGAATAGGTAAACAGGTGGGGAAGGACAGTCCCATCCTTTCTGATCCGGGAGCCTTCAATATTTTTTAATATTTCACCCTTGAGACAGCGGTGGTAAAAGGCCTGCTGCCTGAGGTGCGCATCTTTGGGGGCAAATATGCCGATGTGTTCACCGAGAAGCTCCTGCCTGGAATATCCGTACGCCTCAATGGTGGCTTTATTCAGATCCATGATATTTCCGGAAAGGTCCGTGAGCACAATCGGATCCAGACTGTCTTCAAACACTTTGGATAACAGGCGAAGACTTTGTTCGGCTTCTATCTGTTTTGTAATATCCTTGCCTGCGCCGGCAATGCCGATGATCCGGCCGTTTTTGTCCAGGACCGGTTCATAGGCGGCCGACACCCATACCTGGCTGCCGTCTTTGCGGCATACGCGAAGCTGCGCCTCCTGGCGGCCTTTGCCTTGAAGCGCAGCCTCGGTGAGTTTTTTATAAATGTCACCGTCCTGCTTTTGATATATTTGAAAGGGATAATCATCCATCTGCATACACTCGGCCACGGTATAGCCTGTCACCTTTTCAACCGCCTGATTCACCCAGGCAAGCTTACCGTCAAGCCCCCGCCAGGACTGCCAGTCGTGGGTGTGCTCCGATATAATCCGCAGCTGCTCCCGGGACTGGGTTATTTTTTCAAGCAGGCGGTGTCGTTCCGTCATATCCATGGTCAGACCTGCAATTTGGGATGCGTGTCCCCGGGCATCCCATTCCACGACCTGCCCTGCGGAATGCAACCAAATCCACCCGGACTGTTTATGTCGGAACCGATAGTCTTTTTTAAAAGTTGTTCTGCTTTTAATCAGTTTTTCAAATGCATCGTTTATCATTGCGATGTCATCCGGGTGAATTAGGGAAACAACCTGATCCAGGCTCGTCGGCACATCCTGTTCCGAATATCCTGCGGAGGTAAAAAGGTGTAAGGAGCTAAATGTGATATTTCTGGCCGGCATGTCGATCTGCCAATGATGGGCGTTGGCTACATTCAGGGCAAAGTGAAGGCGTTCTTCGCTTTTCAGTAATAATGTTTCAGCCTGCTGGCGTTTTATAACCTCTTTTTTTAATTTTCTGTTGACCATTAACACGACCCCGATGATGATCAGGAAAATGAGGATGGGAGGGCCTGTCGCCGTCAGAACTTTGTACCAGGCTATATTTTTTTCATAATCAAGGGAGACCCAACGGTTTTGGATGGCGGTTGTTTCCCGGGGGGGCAAAGAGGCAAGGGATTTATCCAGAATGCCGGCAAACAATGGCCAGTCCTTGCGCACCCCCATGCGAAGCTGATTATTAAAGCCTTCCAGAACCGCTGTAATTTTCAACTGGCTGAATTTGTGTTTTTTGATGTTATAATTTGCATCGGCTGCATTAACCACATAGCCGGCCACCCTGCCATAGGCAACGGCCTGCAGCCCCTCCAATGAGTTTTCCACAGGAATATAGATTCGTTCCGGGTACTGTATACGCAGTTTTTTGCTGATGGGGTACGCATCCACCACAGCAAATTTTCGACCATCAAAATCGGAAAGTTTGTTATATGTGTCGTTATTCCGATCAACCACCAGAACATAAGGGAAATCAAGGTAGGGTCGGGTAAACGTAAGATAGAGTTCCCTTTCCTTTGTCTTCAGTAAGCCGGCCACACAATCTAACTGCCTGTCCTGGGCCGCTTTAAGTATTTGCGCCCATGAAAGTTCAGTCCCATCGTCTTTTTTTACACGTTTAAACGTCACTTGAAGACGGTTTGAGATTAATTTAAGATAATCGGCAATGATCCCCTGGGGCTCTCCTTGGTCATCAATAAATTCATAAGGGGGGTGGTCAAACGCCATTCCAATTCTGATCACCGGATGGTCTTTCAGCCATTGCTGCTCGTCCTGGGTCAATGATTTAAGAATATGATTTGTTTCGCCATCCTGGGTATGGCAGAGGGCCGGAATATCGGACAAAATCAGGATAAAAATCACGAAAATAAGTTTGAATACACGTCCCACCATCGTATTCCGACATTACCTTTCTATGGCTGATGACTGATTTTTTATCGAAGATTAAATTTGGATCAAAACTTTGTCTGTCTTTTCAAGATATCAAAATCAAACTGTTGGGTAAAGTTGTATTAATAGGCATGGTTGTGTTTTTAGGACCTTGATTTATATGCGGGGTATATCCCTAAAAAATTTGGCTAAAGCCGCCAGAGATCCTTGCAGGTGAGCAAGTTTAAACACCTCTAAGCTGACGGTTCCCGTGTAGTATTTCAAGTGGTCGATTATTTTTTTGAATTCGCCGGTATCCATCCTGTCAAGGCCGATGTGGTCCCGGGGTGGTTCAAGACGCGTCTCCACGCCGTGGAGGTGAATCAGATTGATTTTCGGGCCGAACAGTTCAAAGGTGCTGGATATGTCATACCCGTATTTGATGTGGTGGCCAAGGTCGGCACATACGGACAGGCCAAATTCGTCGATCAGATCTTTAAAAAGATCCGGCGGATACCAGAGGGTTTCCATGCCGATCTTTGCCGGATCTTCCAGGTCCGGGGCCAGTAAGTCAAGCCCTTGTCGTGCATTGTTCTGCCAGCGTTTGATGCCGTCGGTTGAGGCCTGGGGCTTATCCATCTCCAGGTGAAGGGTAAAGTGTGTGACAGGCGCAATGGAAAATCGTTCAATTATTTTTTTCAGGGTGTCTGCGGCATCCCGGCGCAACTGCGGATTCGATGCACCCAGGCTGACATCCGTGGGCAGGTGGACATTATAGGTCAGGTCCAGGTCCGCAGATAGTTCTGCCAATTCCTGCACATCGTTTTGGGAAGGAAGCACACTTTCTGGTTTGCTTTCAAATACCAGAAGTTCAATCTCGTCAAAAAAGGGGCCGATTTTTTTGACATTGGGGATGATATGATCCGGATAGATAAAAGATGTCGTGCCCAGCCTGAACGTTCGTTTGATCATGTTAAGACAGGCCCCAGGCCAATAGACAGGTCAATAGACAGGCCAATACCACGGAAACAAGGGCCGACAGCATCATTAAGTCACACGCCTTTTTAATGTGGGCGGGTTTGGGGTCATTAAACTCGCCGCCGATATAGGGTTTGTCCACCCGCTTGCCGTGGTAGACGTTGGGACCGCCGAACCGGACACCCAGCGCTCCTGCAAAGGCTGCTTCGGGAAATCCGGCGTTTGGGCTTTTGTGATTGCGGCCCTGGGTAAGTGCAGTCAAAAGAGCTTGACGGCCCCGGGAAAAGCAAAGAACCGCCGCTGCAAACGAAATGATTAAGACGGAGAGCCGGGCAGGAATGTAGTTGGCCCCATCGTCAATCCGGGCTGCTGCCCTGCCGAACAGGATATAGGTGTCGTTTTTATACCCGACCATGGAATCCAGGGTGTTTATCATTTTGTACATCATGGCACCGGGGGCACCGAGTACCAAGGCAAAACACAACGGCGACAAAAATCCGTCCACGAAATTTTCCGCCACGGTTTCGCAGGCAGCCCGGGTGATGCCCGCCTCATCTAAGTTTTGGGTTTGTCGCCCCACAATATACCCCACCTTGATTCTGGCCTGGGATAGGTCGCCTTTGGCCAAGGGTCTGAGCACATCCATGGCGGCTTTGTAGAGGCTTTGGGTGGAAAAACTGTAAAAAATAAGTATGGCTTGAACCATGGCGGCTGCAGCCGGGTGAATTTGGCCGGCAATAAAAACAACGGTCCAGGTCAGGCCAAAGGTTGCGGCAATCAGAAAAAGAGCAAAAAAAAGACCGGCCCGGAATGGGGTTTCAAAGCGTTTTCGACATTTAGGTTCAAAAACCGAAATGGCCCGGCCCATCCAGATGATGGGGTGGGGCAGCCATTTGGGATCTCCGGCCAGGACATCCAGGATAAAAGCGGCAGCTAAAATCTGCCAGGTTAGGTTAAAAATCATGGTTAGGTTTGCTCCCGGGCCAGTGCCCTTTTTATACTTTGGGCCAGTGCCAGATTAACTTCATTGGTTTTCAGGGAAAATCGGACAAATTGGTCGGACAGTCCTCTGAAATTGGAACAGTCTCGGATCAGGAAGCGGTCGTCTCCCACCCGGCGACACAGTTGTGCGGCTGAACGTGTGTTCAAGCGGGCCAGTACAAAATAGACCGGGGCATCAAAAAGTCGGATGCCCTCTGTTTCAGCCAGGGCCTGGACAAAATTTCGGCGTTCGTTCATAATAAATTCCCGGGTCTGCCGGTAAAAGGGCAAAATGTCGTCGGGATGATCGTAAATATCCCTGATCACTGCCTGGGCCAGGGCATTAACACTCCAGGGCTGGTAATGTCGCATAATTTTTTGGATCAAGGGTTTGGCGCCCGTTAAAAAACCTGTGCGAAGTCCAGGAATCCTGAAAATTTTGGACATGGACGAGAGTACCACAAGGTTGGGCTGGTGGGTTTGGGTGACAAGGGAAAATTCTTCGGCCTCCGGTACAAAGGGTAGATAGGATTCGTCCACCACAAAACAGGTGTCTGTGTGCCGTTGGATAAGTTCTTCCAGATCCTGTTTGCCGATCAGGGTGCCGGTGGGATTGTTCGGGTTGCAAATAAATACCAGGTCGGCTTGTCCGGCCTGGGCGGACAATTGATCCAGATCCGGGGCAAAATTGTTTTCGGCCAGGGTCAAACAATGACGGGGCGTTATATGGTGTGCCGCACAGGCATCTTCATAGTCGGCATATGTCGGACCCAGAATCAGAACCTTTTTTGCTCCAAGGGCCAAGGGCAGGGTATAGATAAAAAAGGTGGTCCCGTTGCCGGCAATCACACACCCGGGATCAATGCCGTAATAGTCAGCAAACCCCTTGGACATGCCGGCGGCATCCGGTTCGGGGAGGGCATGAATCAGATGAATGTTTTCCCGGATAAAGCTATGGATACGTTTTGGCGGCCCCAACGGATTGAGGTTGGCGCTCATATCAATAATATCTTCAGCGCTGCATCCGATACGCTCCGCAAGCTGCTGCGTATTTCCACCATGGCCGTGAATCATTAAAAAATATTCATGCCGGCAACCATGAACAGCCAGGCTTCCATCACTTCGGTCATGGCACCGAGCATGTCTCCGGTGATGCAGTTCATTTTCCGTTTATAGAATGTTAAAATTCCAACACATCCCAGAGCAAATCCCAAAATCAATATCAGGCCTTTCAATCCCAGCAACAGAGACAAGCCTAAGGGTATGAGGCATAAAAGGAAATCCTTTGAATTGAGCGGCCGGTCAAATAGATCTTTACCCGTCCCGTTTTGTCTGCCGTAATTGAGGTATTTTATGCCGAATATCATGGACGCCCTGGAAAACGCGGGTACCAGGAAAAAGATGAGCATGGTCTGAATCGGAGAACAACTGATCTTTACCGACCAGATCCCCGCAAGTTTTGTCGCCAGGCCCAGAATAACGGCAACCAGTCCCATCATGCCGGTTCTGGAATCCTTCATGATTTCCAGTGCCCGTTCCCGTCCCCTGTGGCTGAATATGCCGTCAGCGGTATCGCCGAGTCCGTCCAGGTGAAAGGCGCCGGTCACGGCCACCAGGAAAATAAGATCAACAAGGGCTGCGGCAGGTGCGGACCAGAACATGGATGCCAGAACATCGGTTATTACCAAAAGGGCACCGATGATCAGTCCCACCACGGGGAAAAAACGAATCATGCCCAAAGGAGAATATACAGGGTCTTTTCCCGTGGGCAATATAGTAATAAAGGCCAGGCAAGCCCGTAAGTCTGTAAGAAAGCTGGATGTCATCCGAATCATTTAAGAGCCTATTTCCCGGATCTCTGGCCGTTGACCGGCCCGGGTTTGATTTGAACGGGAATACCCGCCATGGTTACAATGACCTTGTCGGCAAATTGCGCCACCCGCTGATTGACAAGGCCTGCCATGTCCCGGAACTGCCTCGCAAGGCTGTTTTCAGGAACAATCCCATAGCCCACTTCATTGGACACCAGAATAACAGGGCAGGTGGCCCGATTTAAAGCCGTTTCAAGCAAGTCCACCGCCGCCATGATTCCGGCCTCGTCTTTTTCCTGGAACAACAGGTTGGAGATCCAAAGGGTCAGGCAGTCCACCAGAATCACCTTGGCCTTGGCGCAGACCCGGTCAATGGTTTCATGGATGCGGATCGGTTCTTCGATGGTTGCCCAGTCAGGTCCGCGCTCCTCCCGGTGGCGTTGGACCCGGTTTTTCATTTCCCTGTCCGTGGGTACACAGGTGGCCAGATAAATTTTTTTGTCCGTGGTCATATCATCTGCGGTCTGCTTGGCAACATTGCTTTTGCCGCTCCTGCAGCCGCCGAGCACGAGGATGTGCTTTATGTCGGTCATAATTATAAAAGGTGTCCCATTCTTTTTTGCAAAGGAGAGTCAAGAATAACTTATCCGGTATGCCCGCTGCAACGTTAAAATCTGTATACAGCATCCTTTAAGGCATCTTGAAAGGGAAATTGAGAAGCCTTATAATATAAAGTATCTTAAGAAAATAAAAATAAATTAGTTTCCAAATTGTCAGGAATGATTATACTACATTTTGGTATTAAAAAATTCAAAATTGTATTTTTTCATTTGATTTTTGCGCTATAAAACGGTATTTCCATTAGGCAATTTTAGTTTTCCATGGCTGGCAGCTTTGGGGCAACTAATTATTATTAGTGACAAAATAAGAATCAATTAATTATATTAATGCGGAAACCCCCTTTATGAAGTTCATTGAAGAAACCTCTTTATTATACGAAATCAGCCAATCATTAAACCGGCACATGGACATGAAAAAGTCCCTGTTCAAGGTTTTAAGCGTGCTGTCTGAATCACTTAATCTGGTCAGGGGAATCATTTTTCTGACCAATAGTGAAACCGGGGAAATCCGCATAGAAATTGCCCACGGCATTTCCGAGGAAAAAACAAAACAGATTAAATATCTGCCCGGAGAAGGCATTATCGGAAAAGTGATCCAGACCGGTAAACCTGCGGTGGTGCCCAGAATCAGTGAAGAACCTTTGTTTCTGGATAAAACCCACTCCAGAAATCTTGCCCAGGGGCAGGAGTACTCCTATATCTGTGTGCCCATCAAAAAAGAGAACCGTGTGGTGGGTGCCATCAGTGCGGATCGGCCCTACGAGGGCAAACGGTCGCTGGAAAATGGTGAAAAGCTGCTCGCCGTGGTGGCAACCATGGTGGCCCATCATGTGATCAACATTGAAACCATCCGGGTGGAAAAAGAGCAGCTGAAAACCGAAAATATGCGGTTGAAGTCTGAGCTGGAGAACAAGTACAGTTTTTCCAATATCATCGGCAATTCCAATAAAATGCGTGAAGTGCTCCAGATGATCTCCCAGGTATCATCCTCTTCGGCCACGGTATTGATCCGTGGTGAAAGCGGTACGGGCAAGGAGCTGGTGGCCAATTCCATCCATTACAACTCAGACCGCAACCAGAATCCCTTTATCAAGATCAACTGCGCGGCCATTCCGGACAATCTCATTGAAAGTGAGTTGTTCGGCCATGAAAAAGGGTCGTTTACCGGCGCATCTTCCACTAAAAAAGGTAAATTTGAGCTGGCCAATACAGGCACTATTTTTCTGGATGAGATCGGGAATATGGATCTGGGTGCCCAGGTCAAGCTTTTACGGGTACTCCAGGAAAAAGAATTTGAGCGGGTGGGCGGATACAAGCCCATCAAGGCGGATGTAAGAATCGTGGCCGCCACCAACTCCAACCTGGAAGATATGGTTCAGCAGGGCAAATTCAGGGATGACCTTTATTTCCGTCTCAATGTATTTCCCATTTACATCCCCAGCCTTCGCATGCGCAAAACAGACATCATTCTTCTGGCCGATCATTTTCTGGAAAAATACAGAAAAGAGCATGCCAAGGATATCAAACGCATCACCACACCGGCCATTGACATGATGATGGAATACCATTGGCCGGGGAACGTCCGGGAGCTTGAAAACTGCATTGAACGTGCCGTTATTTTGTGCAATGAAGGCGCGATTCATTCGTATCATCTGCCGGCAACCCTTCAGACCGGAACCAAGTCCAAAACCCTTCCCTTGTCCCTTGAGGATGCTGTGGCAAGTCTTGAAAAGGAAATCCTCATGGATGCTTTGAAAAATACCCGGGGCAATATCAACAAGGCAGCCAAACTGATCAATATCACCGTAAGAAAATTTTCATATAAGGCTGGGCGATACAATATTAATTATAAAGATTATCGATAGATTTTTTTAATTACGAAACCATACGATGCAGGAGAAATTATCATGAAAATGGAAAATTATATCCGTGCCATTGCCGGAAGTTTTGTTCTGATCACCGTGTTGTTGGGATGGCTGGTTTCGCCCTATTGGTATTTGTTTACTGCCTTTGTGGGGATAAATCTTTTGCAGTCCGCATTTACCGGATTCTGCCCCATGGAGAATATTCTGGAAAAGGTTTTTAAGATCCCCCGGTGAAACGTAGATAAGCTGCGACGGGGTTTGGCATCTGCGATGCCCTTTATTTTTTAACCACGGAAATCACAGAAGACACGGAAAATAAACTTCCGTGATTTCCGCGTTTTCCGTGGTTAAATTGTTTTTCATAAACCGGGTTATTCCATGGACTCGGCAACGGTGACGGTCCTGTCCCCCAGCATGTTTACATAAGATGCCATTTCATTGTCGTACCATCCGTAAATGACCGCCTGGGTGACCTGGATAGAGCCCACACGATCTTTGATGCTCTCCAGAATTTCCTTGTCAATGCCCTGCATGTGGGAAAGGTTAATAGAGATAGATGCCGTACGGGTGTGGGTTTCATGGCCTTCGATGACGGCCGCCGCCCTGGGCGTTCCAATGATGTCCGAGGAGACATTTTGTTTGTCTGTATAGATCAGATAACCGTCGGACTGTTTTTGGGCCCTGTCCTGATAGATCTGGTTGATCAGGTCCCGTCTGACCGGCGGCTTGTCCAGCTCTTCCTGCAGGTTAATAACCAGAACAATCAAAGAACCTGTGGCGGTGGGGATTCGCACGGATTCTGCAATGAAGCCGATGCTTGCCATTTCCGGAATTACCTGCTGCAACGCCTTGGCCGCACCCGTGGTGGTCAAAATGATGTTGTTCATGATGGACCGGTTTTTTCTCAGGTCGGTTTTTCCGGTTTTGGGCAGCCGGTCCAGCACCTCCTGTGAGCCTGTGGCCGCATGAACAGTAGCCATGGATGCGGAGAGTACCCGATCCAGGCCAAATGCATCCAGCAGCGGCTTGACCATATGGGAAAGACAGGTGGTGGTACAGGAGGCATTGGAAATCAGACAGTGGCGGACGGGATCATAGTCTTTGTCATTGATACCCATGACCGTCGTGACGGCATCATCGGGGATAGTTGCGCCTTGTTTCAGTTTAAAGGGTGCCGAGGCAATAACCTTTCTGGCTCCCGCCTCCAGGTGTCCCCGCAAAGATCCTTTGGCGGCGTTTGATTCGAGATTCGGATCAAGAAACTGGCCTGTGGTATCCACCACCAGCTCCACATTATGCTCCGCCCATGCAATATCTTTTGGGTTGCGGTCTGTGGAAAGAATTTTTACTTTCACCCCATTCACATTAAAGGTGCCGGATTCCGGATCAACATCCGTGATCACAGGCTCACCCCGGAAGCCGTGTAAAAATGCTTCCAGGCGACCGTATGTGGAATCCCGTTCAATATAGTGGATGAGGTCATCCAAGCCGGTACCGACTTCTCTTCCCACATTGATGATGATTTCATCAAAAAATTTTCTGCCGGCATGGTGCCATAACGTCAGCTTTCCAATTCTTCCAAGTCCGTTAATGCCCAGGATCTTTGGTGCGTCTGTGCTCATGTTTCCTTTGCCTTTTTAGATTTTAGATTGAGGTTAAATGGTTACTGATTTTCATCTGTCCCTGGTAGACAATGCCTTTATGGCCGTCCAGACTGATAAAATCCCCTGTATTCAGTTTTACGTCATTGAGTTCACAAAAACCTGCTTCTTCATTGCAGATCAGATTTTTGCACCCCACCACGCAGGTTTTGTCAAGATTGTATGCCACCACTGCGGCATGGGACGTTAGTCCCCCCCTGGCGGTCAATATGCCGTCAGCCGCGTCAATTTCCAGGATGTCATCGGGTACAGTGTCATTGCGAAGCAAAATCAGGCTGGTATCCGGGTCCAGCCGCCTGAAGCCGTCGATCTCTTCCAGGGAGAATACGATCCTGCCGCTCATGGCGCCTCCGGATACGCCAATCCCCTGGCCTAGCTGAACTTTTTCAAGCTTGTCCGGTGTCGCATCAAACCGTTTAACTTTTTTTCTATCCCGTAAAGAGAGGTCTCTTGCCTGGAGAATAAATACATCTTCAACCTCATGTCCCTGGAAGGTAAACTCCATTTCCTGGGGGTTCCACCCTTCCTCGTAAATCAACTGCAGGACAATGGTTTTCAATTTTTCATACACCCGGGGAAACCGCTCCTCCAGGCTGATTTTTACGCCTCTACCTTCCATCTCCCTTTGAAGTTCGGAAATGGGCAGCGTTTTGACTAAACCGGATACCACATCTTCCCCCTGGTTGCCAATGGTAAAATCCCCCCACAGCCGGATGGCGTCCCCGGGCAGTTTGGGGCTGTGGGTGAATACTACACCTGATCCCGACTCCCGGGAGCGGTTGCCGAATACCATGGCCTGAACCGTGGCCGCCGTGCCCCAGTCGTCTGAAATCCCCATGATTTTCCGGTAATTTTTAGCCCGCTTGGAGTTCCAGGATGAAAATACTTTTTTAATGGATAAAAATAACTGGTCCATGGGGGATTCCAGCAGTTCGATGCCCTGGTCCAGCAACAGCTGCTTGTATTCCAGGGCCACTTTGTGCATCTGCTCGCCTGTAAAGTATCGCTTAAAGCGGATGCCCGCCCTTTCCTTGTGGGTTTTGATGATGGCATCAAACCGGTCTCTCTGGATGCCGAACACCATGCCGTAGGCCTGGATAAAGCGGCGGTATGAATCCCATGCAAACCAGGGATTCCCCGACTTTTCGGCTATCTTTTCGGCAATCTGTTCATTGATGCCCACGTTCAAAAATGAATCCAGCATTCCCGGCTGTGAAATGGATGATCCCGAGCGAATGGACAGCAGCAGAGGATTTTCCGGGTCGCCGAATTTTTTGCCTTCGGCCTGTTCAAGCTGGGCAAGCATATGCGCCACCAGCTGCTGGAAATTGACCGATGCCGGGATGTAGTTGTCGATGAGATCCAGGCATTTGAACACCTCAGTGGTGATGATGAATCCGTCGGGGACCTTAATGCCCAGACGCTTCAATTCTATGAGGTTCAGCCCCTTGTTGCCCAGGTAAATGATATTGTTGCTGAACAGCTCTCCGGCGTCTATGGGGCAGACCGCAGCCTTGGGGTCGTAATTGAGAAGCGCTGACAATTCATCCTGGGTCAACCGTTCGGACTGGCGGAACAGGGTATTTAAAATCCGGTTTAAAAAGACATCCAACTGCTGGAGCCCAAGGGATGTGGCAATCCGGTCCCGGAAAAAAATGTCCGCCACCCGCTGGTCCAGTTTTTTGGCCATTTTAACGGCAGCCGGTGTGTTGGCCATATCGGCCTTTGGATCAAAGCCGTCCGGCAAATATTTTTCAAGTATGTTTTCCAGGCCGATGCGGCTGTCCAGATTGCTCAGATTCAGGGAGTGCAGGTTGTTGAAATGGTCGTTGACTGCATCGGCAACGGCCCGGGTAAATCCTTTGAAAATATCCAGGTACTGGGTAAACGAGCAGGTGGTGATATTGATGGCGTATTTTAAAAATCCGAGCTGGGTATCCAGCTTGTTGGATATAATGCCGTCCAGGGATAGGGCCTGGCGGAACAGTGTCAGGACCGAAAAGATCTTCACAAAGGTGGGTTTGGTGATCAAGCGCAGGTCAATACTGTCGATCAGATCTTCAAACAGCACATTGATCAGGTTCTCAAGTCGCAGGGTCATGCCCAGGGCATCAAATTTGGCCTCGCTGTAAGATCCGTACATGGACGGGATATCAACGGCAATGTGGCGCTTGTGGTAGATGGATTCGTTTACGGCAAACTTTTCCTTGGACAAAATAATGTTTTTCAGCTCCGCCATATAGGATAACAGTCCGCCGATCCGGCTTTCGGGCTCTGTTTCCTCCAGGGCATGGAGGATATCCCTGAGGTCGGGCAGACCCTGGGACATATGGGTTTTAACATAGTTTTCAAGATCCAGATTTTCAATGCCGTATTTTTCATTGAGCAGGCCGTGGAAGCGGATAATCAGCTTAACCCGTTCCCGGTCCAGGTCTGTTGCATCTTCTGTCCTATCAATGACGGCCTCAATGTCCGCATTTGAGGCGGCAAGGAAATCCGCCGGTGTTTCCAGTTTCGCCTGGGTCAGGGTGCGGAAAACGGCATGGGGGCCGTCAATGTATTTTCCGCTGGTTTGGATATCATTATAGATGGACGGGGGCAGGTAGGGCTTAAGCGGGGTTTTATCCTGGGTTTTCCAGAACATCATCACTTCCCGGATAAAGTCCACGATTCTTGATGAGCTTTCCACATGGCATTGTTTGCGTAAAAAATGGATCAGCTGATCCCTGCGAAACACCGATTCATCCAGGCGGGTGGAAATATCCCGGAGCTCTCCTTCTGCGCCGATTTCATTGAAAAAGGTGGGCAGCAGCCGGGCCAGCTGTTTGACTAGGTTGTACACCGGTGCAATGTCTGCGTTGAGAAATTTGGTGACGTCCCGGGGAAACAGGTCCGTGTCCCGGATAAAGACGCCGCCCACGGCCAGGGAGGTGATCAGCGCCGACAGCAGGCGTTTGGATTTTTTGGGGTGCCGGGCCACCAGGGTTAGAAATACCCGGATATTTTTCACATGGGCCACATTGCATTTGATCTGCCAGTCTTCTCCGGTGCCGGCGATATCCGGGAACTGAAATCCATGGTCCACCGACCGGTCAATGAAATGGTTGATCAGCTCGACTTCGTCGGTATTGTATACGGCATCCCCGATTTTATGGATGCATTCCAGTACGGTTTCCGGATACCGTCCTTTGTGCTCTTTGAGCAGGGCAAAGGTCTGGTCAACAATGACCATGTCCTTTTTATAGTCCCCCCGTTCTCCGATCAGGGTGATCAGGGTGCGGTGGATATCGCCCAGGGCTTCCCTGTGTATGATGGAAAGACCCGGCGCATGAATAACATAAAATAGAAACGTCAGCTTAACATATTTCCCATATACTTTTTCCGGTGCAAAAGAAAAAATCTGCCGGGGAATTTCCCTGAACCGTTTAATGTGGTCCCTGTGTCCGGTCAGTTTCACCAGGGCGGACAGGGCTTCCATGCTGTCGCAAGGCATGGTTTTTATCCGGGCCAGGGTCTGCTGCTGTTCCTGAATCCGCTCCCGGGAAACCGGGGCTAAAAGCGTGAGCATATCCGGTCCGCCCCGCCATTCATCTATATTGCTTTTCATCCAGGCCACAGGGTCGCCCTGGCGGAGCCAGAATGCAAGCGAGACCTCAAAAAAGCGCGTTAAAAATTTATTTAAGGCAGATCGTAAACCGGGGTCGTCCGGGAGAGTATCCTTTTGGGTCATCAGTTTGACCAGGGCGTCGGGCTGGTAATAGGAGCAGACAAAAAAGAAGAAATCCTCTTCCCCCAGAGCTAAAATACGTTCCACTTCATGGATCAATGTTCCCGTGCAAACCCCCAGTCCCTGGGGGCCGGATTTTGCGATATAGTGCAGAATCTGCATGAGGTTGTCCGCTGCATTGGATCTGATTTCGGAATCAGATGCGGATTCAAATGCTGAATTAAGAATATCACAGAGCAGCTCAAGGACCTTTCGGCCGTCGGGCTCACTGGGGTATAAATGAAAATAGTGAAGGGAAAAATGCCGGGATTCATTGACAATAAAGGCCCAGTTCCGGTAGGGATGGGATAATTCCTTTAAAAATGTTTCCAGGCGGTTGACAATACCGACATATCCTTTGAAAAAGTCAAGCAGCAGAAGATACCGATCATCAATGGTGACATCTGCCCGGGTATCGGAAAGGTTGACTTCAAGGGCTTTTGATTTCACAGAAACGACCTCTTTATTTTCTTTAATGGTGGAAATATTTTTCCCCGACACGGAGACTTTTTACGATGCCTCAAAATTAAAGCACCTTAGTCTACCATGGCAGCCCGGGTTTGTAACCTAAGTTTTCGGGGCGGTTATCAAATTAATGTTTTTTTAATCTCTGTCTTGACACAGGTTCCGGCTTGCTTATCTTAGTCGATTTTTATATGATCAATCGTTGATCTGTCGAAACGTAAATTCAATTGAAAATCTAATCTGGTTTTTTTGATTTGGTGAACTTTTAATGTGAGGAGTAAGAACCATGAATAATGATCCGTCTCAATTTACACTCTATAGCGGCGGGCACAGGGGCGCTGAAGCCGAATTTGGAAAACTTGCAGAAAAATACGGCGTCAAGGAAGTCAATTTTTCCTTTGAAGGAAATGTGCTTGACAGGGATACAGGCGTGAGACTGCTGAATCAGGAAGAGCTTGAAAAGGGAAATATCTCCATGGATATCGTCTCCACCCGCCTGGGCAGGTCCTTTTCCAAGGGCAATAGAATCAGAAAGGTTATTCAGTCTATTTTTCATATGGTCAATAACGGCTACCAGATTTTCACCGTGGGCTGGATTCTGCCGGACAAGACTGTTAAAGGCGGCACCGGCTGGGGTGTGGAGTTGGGGAAATTGTTCAACCGGCCGATATTTGTTTATGAGCAGGACCGGAAAGCCTGGTTTTCATGGGTGAATAATGACTGGCAGATGGCCACCCCCGTGATTCACCATAAGACATTTGCCGGTACCGGTACCCGCAATCTCACCGAGGATGCCGCCGCTGCCATGAAGGCTTTGTTTGAGCGCAGCTTCAAATAGCGGGTGCTTTAACGGTTTTCTGTAGGGGCAGGTCCCCGTGCCTGCCCTGCCACCGTGTAAGCCATAACGAGGGCAACCACAAGGGATTGCCCCTACAAAAATTATGTTCATCTTTTGTTGTGGGCCGGGCCTGGCTGTTGATAGACCCGGCCGGCCCATGGTCATTCGTGGGATTAATTCGATATCACCCCTTTGACAATACCGTCGTAGGAACCGTCGGCTTTCATCCCGGCCAACGCCATGTTGAACTGTGTCAGAAGTGATGTTTTATCCAGGCTTTTGGCAAATACCAGGTAGGTGTCGTTGATGGCCACCGGGGTCCCGGCCATTACTATTTTGTCCTGAAGGCCTTTTTGGGCGATCAGTTTTTGCCCGGCTAATTCGATGGCTACCACACCGTCCAGCCAGCCCTGGGTCAGCTTTTTGAAGTTGGCCTCGTCAGACTTCCCTTCTTCGGCGGTAAATGCCTTTTGGGCCTTGGCTTCGTCAAAATCTGTCCCATAGCTCCACCCAAGCAGGATTCCCACTTTTTTTCCGGACAAATCTTTTACTCCGGAATACTCAAATGCCTTGTCCTTGTTGACAAACAGAACCAATCTCTCTGAAAATATCGGGTCGGAATAGTCAAATATTTTAAGACGATCCGGATTTTTGTAAATACCCCCGATTCCTGCATCGCCGTCCTTTCCCATTTTCAGGACCCGCTTCCAGGGGTAGGCCGACACCGTGACCGGTACATTCATCTTGGAGAAAATGGCTGTCAGCATTTCAGGGTACAGGCCGGCAGCATTCCCGTCGTCATTATACATAAAAGGCGGATTGGCGTTATCTACCGCGATCACAAGGTCCTGGGCATGGGCGGGAAACACGGTCAGACATAAAAGGATGAAACCAAAAATCATTTGTTTTTTCATGTTGAATCTCCTGTTGTTTAATATATTTTGAATCCGGCAACAGCAAAGGATTTGCTCGGCACCGGCTAAAAAATGACTGCTGTAAAGAGTGTCTTCTTAAACTTTGAACTTCCCCATCAAGCCTGCCAGGTGATCTCCAAGCTCAGAGAGGTTGTCTGCATTGGTTTTGACGTTGTGGCTGGAAGAGGACAGGCTGCCCGCGCTTTCCTTGATCTCCCCGATATTTCCGGCCATTTCCTGGGAGGCTGAAGAGCCTTGGGAAATATTTTCGTTGACCTCCATGATGCCCGCGGACGTCCGGGCAATATTTTCCGAAATTTCCCGGGTGGCTGCGGTTTGTTCTTCCACCGCCGTGGCAATGGTAGCCACAATGGTATCGATCTCCGATACGATCCCTGAAATGCCGGCGATGGCATCCACGGTTTTGGTGCTGGACTCCTGAATGCCCAAAATTTGTTCTTTGATGGCATCCGAAGCTTCGGAGGTCTGGCCGGCCAGCCCCTTTATCTCGTTGGCGACCACGGCGAAACCCTTTCCGGCTTCACCGGCCCTTGCCGCTTCTATGGTGGCGTTTAGGGCCAGAAGATTAACCTGCTTGGAAATATCGTTGATGGTCTCGACCACCTTGCCGATGGTTTCCGCAGCCTCACCTAATTCGTTGACTTCATCGGCAGCCTGCTGGGTTTGGGAAACAGCGTTGTTCGTAATGTTTTTGGCTTTTTCTGCATTGCGGTCAATTTCGTTGATGGTAGACGACATCTCTTCCGAGGCCGTGGCCATCGTGGTGATATTGGATGAGGCCTCTTGCATAGCCGTCGCCACAGAGGCCATGTTCGAACTCATATCGTCTGCGGCCCGGGCTATAGTGACGGAGCGGTCAGAAAGTCCCTCAACCTGACTGTTCATACGTTCAGATAAGGAAGAGAATTCTGTGGATGCCTGGTTGATTGTGTTGGCATTATCCGACACGTCCCGGATTAGATTCTGGAGATTTTCTATAAACCGGTTAAACCAGGTGGCTAATTCCCCGATTTCATCCTGACTTCCGCTTTTTAGTCGCCGGGTCAGATCTCCCTCTCCCTGGGCAATATCCCGTATCATGGCAATGGTGCCGTTAATGGGTCGGATCACAAAGATTTTCAGGCAGATCACCAACGTGACGATCAGGGCCACGATAATCACGGCGGCAATCGCAATTTGTCGTTTGATGCCGGTGCCGATATTTTTTTGGGCCATGGTTTTGAAGGCCTGAATTTGTCCCTGGGTATTGGTCTCACGGTCTTTAATATTTTCCTTTACCAGGGCATCTGTGTAATAGAGCCGGACGCTGCCCACTTTATTGCCGTCCTGGAGGGCATCCTGCACAATGGACAATTTTTCGTCCACCTTGGCCGTGTCAGGAAGCACTTCTCCCATTGTGATGGCAGGGGCTTTCCAGGCCGCTCCAAAGGGCTTATTGTCGGCGTCCAGGACCTTGATGGCAACAATGCCGTCCAGTTTTAAATAACTGGATAAAAGCTTGAATAGTTCCTCCTGATCGAAGTTGTACAAAAATCCCTGGGTCACGCTTGCACAGATTTCAAGGTTGATTTTCATATCTGTCTCAAGTGATTTTTTCATCCGTCCGGTAGCCTTTTCCAAGGCTGTTTTCTGGTTAGAAGAAAACACCTGTATCATATTATCGGTCAGGCTGGATTCAAGCCGAATCGCAAGGAAACTATTGAATGCTAAAAGGATAAGAATAATGATGCCGCAGACAGACGAAGTCTTAAACAAAATACTTGTCCGCCGCCCGGAGTTCTTTGAGACCATAATTTTTCCCTCAAAAAGGAATCCCCTAATGGATAGTAATCTTACGAAGATAGGGGAGATCCAATTTTCGTTGTTTTGTAAAAAATTAAATTTTGATTAATAAGCGATGATAACGCTGTGATTGACTTTAAGATATCGTACTAAGTTTGTTCATGTCAACGTAATTTAATTACGATCTTTTCGCCGCAAATGGGGGCAGATTAGGATAATCAATAGGCCCATTTTTTTGATTGATTTTTTACCAAAATGGTTCGGTCAGGTTAAGGCACAAGTGGGGAAAGCGGCTCTTGGCGGCTCGAAACAGGTTGAATCCCCAGGCAGATAACAAAAGCGATGCATAAAAGAACCAGGATTAGCGCCACCACCCCCGGCCAGGCCCATCCATTATAAATGGTGCCGCCGATGGTGCCCGAGATGCTTGATCCCAGATAATAGAAAAACAGATACAACGATGAGGCCTGGGCATGGGAATGGGCGGCAAGCCGTCCCACCCAGGCCGAAGCCACGGAATGGGCCCCGAAAAAACCCGTTGTAAACAACACAATCCCCGCAATCACCAGACACAAAGAAGATCCCGCCGTCAGCATAAGGCCTGCGGTCATAATCCCCAGAGCCGAACATAAAATGCGCCGTCGTCCGTAGGAATTTACCAGGTTGCCCATCACCGTGGAGCTGACCGATCCAAAGGCATAGGCCAGAAAAATCAAACCCACCTGGGTGTGGCTCAGGCCAAAATCCCGACCCAGAAGCCGAAAAGTCACGTAGTTGTAAAGCGTAACAAATCCCCCCATGCAGCAAAAGGCGATCAGATACAATCGGCACAGTCCGGGATTTTTTAGATGATCCGCCATGGAGGCCAGCAGTGCCCTGGGTCTAAAGGGTTTGCCAGAGAAATTTCGCGAAGCCGGCAGACAGACCCAGACCATCAGGCCACACACAAAACAGAGCAATGCCATGGCTGTCAGTGCCCATCGCCAGCCCATCAGATCCGTAAACCAGGCGGTCAGAATCCGGCCCGACATCCCGCCCATGCCGTTCCCCGCAATATAAAGCCCCATGGCAGCGCCAAGGGCATTGGGCTCGGTCTCTTCGTTCAGATACGCCATGGCCACCGCAGGCACACCGGCCAGGATGATGCCCTGGCCCAGACGCAGTAAAAGCATGCCTGAAAACGCATGGTGGATCGCAGCAATAAAGGCCAGGACCGGTGCCAGAATAGAGGCAAAAACGATCAACGGCCGACGTCCCACCGCATCGGACAGGGAGCCTGAAAACGGCAGGGTAAAGGCCAAAGAAAAGGTGGCAACGGAAAGCGAAAGGCTGGCCATGGCCGGAGTGATTCCGTATGCCTGGACCAGATTGGGAAACAGAGGCTGAAAGTCATAAAGGCTGGCAAAGGTAACAAATCCGGCCAGAAAAAGCGCCAGGTTGGCCATATAGTATCTGCGGCTGCCCTTGTGCATGAATTTCGTATCGTTCATTTTACCTCCCCTGCTGCGGCTGTTCTTTTCTCATTAAGTGCTTGGTCAGGAAAATACTTGCCCCAAGATCATAAGTAAAATATATTGTTTTTATTTTAACCATATAATTATTTTATTATTTTGAATGACCGCCAGCTGCAAATTTTTAAAGCCGTCTGCCAGTGCCGGAACTTTACAAAAGCCGCAGAACAGCTGCATATTGCCCAGCCCGCCGTCAGTATCGCCATACGCAAGCTTGAAGAAGAGATCGGTCTGACGCTGTTCAACCGGCAGGAGAAAACCGTCTCCTTAACTCCGGAGGGAAAGCGCCTGCTGAACCACGCCAACCTGATCCTTGATAATTTTAAAGCGGCAGAAGCAGAGATGGCGGAGCTTAAGGGATTGGGAAGCGGGGAGGTTAAAATCGGCATCCCGCCCATGATGAGCGCCCATTTTTTTCCGAAAATTATTATGGGGTTTAAGGCGCGTTATCCGGGAATCAATGTGGCGGTAAACGGAGACGGGGCCGCCAGTATTCACAGGATGATTGCCCATGGGCAAATTGACATCGGGGTGATTGCCGGGTACAAAATTGCCCACGGCATCGGCCACAAGCGGTTTTTGCGCGAGGAGATTGTGGCTGTGGTTGATACAAATCACCCGTTTGCCCGCAAAAAATCCATCACCATTGACGAATACTTTCAACAGCCCCTGATTATGTATCCCCCCGGTTATTACATGCGCGAGCTGATGGATGATCTGATCAAAGCAAACGGATACGTCCCGGATGTTGTGTTTCAAACCAATTTATTTTCTTTGGTGCGTTCCCTGATTAAAAAGGGTATGGGGATCTCCACCTTTTTAAAAATGGTGGCTGCCGCCGATGATGATCTGGCCGCCGTCTCCTTTTCGCCCCCTTTTTTTCTTGACCTTGATATTGCCTGGAAGGAAAATCGTCATCTCTCCCGGGCCAACCAGGCGTTTATTGATTATCTTTTGGCCTATACCTGAGCCATGACGGCGTTGAGGAGTTCGGTTTGCTTGCCGGTTGTGGCTTCAATCTTCTGTTCCAGGGTGTCACACAGGGCCATCAACTGGTCGATGCGGGTGACAATGCGGTGTTGTTCGGGGAATGAGGGCAGCAATATCGGCATGGAGTTTAGTATGCCGTGATTAAGATTTGTCATGGTGGTACCAACAGAATTTCCCCCAAGATACTCTCTTACATATTCCGTTTTGAACAGATATAAAATGTATTGCCGATCGATATTGTCGATGAACCTTAAGACAAAACTGCCTGTGCCGCACAAAAAACGATTAGATTCTGTGGTGACAATGGCGCACCGTCCCATTTCTCCACGCCGAGCCATTACAATGTCGTTTTCAAATAACCTGTAAGAACTTAGTTTTTTTGCCATGCGGTGAGAAACCGACACTGAAGAATCGTGTATTATTTTTCCGTCAACCATATGTGAAGGATTGATTAACGGTATTCCGTCCGACACGTAGTCACTTTTGTGGATCATTGACCCAAATGGTCCAGTCGCGATTTCCGTTGTCATGTCACCAAATCTAACCCACTCCCACCCTATGGGCCGTTCGTAGGCAGCTTCCTCCGGTTTGATAGGTGGCAGAGGTTTGGGCTTTTTGATTTTCTTCTCTTTGATCAATCGCTGCTTTTCGGCTTTGATCTCTTTCAGCAGTTCGTCGGCGGGCGGGTCATTGGGGTCCTGGGGAACGAGGCGGCCCATGACGGAGAGCTGGAGGATGGTCTTGCGCAGTTCAGCGACGTTTTCCTTGACGGTGTAGAGTTCGCTGAAGTGCTGCTCGATAAAGTCCCAGGCCGAGCCGTCCGAAGCGTTGAGTAGCCCTCTGACGGCAGCTGCGTGGACAGCCAACCGCTGCTCCTCCCTCTCCTTGTGCAACTTTTCCAACTCATCACAACGTGACATCAATTGGTCGATGCGGGCGACAATGCGGTGTTGTTCTGGTAACGGCGGCAGAGGAACTTTTCTTAACAATACATCATTTCGGCTAATCCCAGGGATAGCTATACCAACCGCTAAGGCTTGGAGTTCATAGAAAATAGTATCAAGAAACCTCAAAATATAGTCACGATTGATTCGGGTAACCCGTAATGCCATAAGCTGACGGCTGATTGCCGCCGTCTCGTCTGATAATATATTTGTTTTACCAACTCCCGCACCTTTTACAGTGAGAAGGATGTCGTCCTTAATAGCCATAGCCCTATCAATGTTTGTCCATCGTGACGCATGGGGATGCATTGCTCCAAAATCAGCAGGGCCAGTGTAGTAAGGATGACCAATTCCGTTTTCATTGTACTTATCTGGAGTAAGGTGTTGGCCGGAGATGAGCTCGATCAGTTCTCCTAACCTCACCCACTCCCACCCCTGCGGCAGTGCATAAGGGATTTCCTCTGAATTAATGGTTGGCAAGGGATTGGATTTTTTTATGTTCTTTTCTTTAATTAATTTCTGTTTTTCTGCTTTGAGCTCTTTCAGAAGTTCGCCAGCAGGCGGATCATTGGTGTCCTGCTCCACCAACCCACCCTGCATGGCAAGAGTTAAGATTAATTCCCGCAATTTGGCAACACCGTCAGGCGCGGCAAAGGCGGTATCAAAGTGCTGTTCAAGCAAGTTGGCGGTCTCTTTATTCATCTCCGCCCTCCGAATTACCAAATGCCGCTTCCAGTTCCTCAATGGAGGGCAGGCTCGGTTTCAAATTGTCCGGCAGCGCCCGGGTGAGCTGATATTGTGAAACACCCATGGGTTTATGGATGTCACTCAGGGCATATTCCACCACCACTTTGTCCCGGGATTTGCACAGCAGGATACCGATGGTCGGTTCGTCCCGCTCACAGCAGATCTGTTCATCCACGGCTTTTAAATAAAAATTGAGTTTGCCCGCATACTCGGGTTCAAACTCGCCGGTCTTCAGCTCGATCACCACATAGCAATGCAGTCTGGTGTGATAAAACAACAGGTCCAGAAAGAACTCCCGATTGCCCACCTGAATCCCTTTTTGACGGCCCACATATGCAAACCCGGCACCAAGCTCCAGCAGGAATTTGGTGATATGGTCGGTTAACGCCTTTTCCAGTTCCCGTTCGTTATAGTCTTCGGTCAGCGCCAAAAAGTCGAAATTATAGGGATCTTTAATCAATTCCCGGGCCAGGTCCGACTGCGGGGCGGGAAGTGTCTTTGCAAAATTGGTCACGGCTTTTCCTTCTCGCTGATACAGTCCGCTCTCAATTTGATGCGTCAACACATTGCGGCTCCAGTTGTGCGCAATGGTCTTGTTGACATAGTAAAGTGCTTCGGAGACATCTTTGCATTTGGAGATGATCATCAGATTGTGACCCCACGGGATCTGAACCAATTGGCCAACAGCCTGTCGGCCAATTGCGCCACAGCTTGTTGCGCAATTGGAATCCGGTTGGGAATAAAAGAGATGCCACTGCCTGACACTTTCAAGATTGCGCTGGGAAAATCCCTTCATATCCGGGAATTCCGCCATTAAATCCCGGCTGAGCTGTTTCAAAAATCCACTGCCCCACTTGGCCGTTTTCTGGCGTTCCACAATATCTGCGCCGAGCTCCCAGTAAAAGGTCAGCAAAGCGGTATTCACCTGTACCGCTGCCTTTACCTGCGCCTGCCGCACCCGCTGTTTGAGCTCTTTGATCCAGTCGCGGTATTCAGCCGTTGTTAAATGGGTATTGTTCATGGGTTTCCCTTGAGGCAGGCCATCAATTCAGTCTTCAATGCTGCCTGTGCCTTGTTGAGTTTTTTCACGATCTCCTGATATTCGGCCATCAGTTCCCGGGGATCGCGGTGGTTGACTTCCTCTTCGTAGGGGTTTTTGCAGTCAAGGTTATAGTTGCGGGCCGTCAACTCCTGGGCCGGGATTTTCCAGGCATGCTCAGTGGTCTTGCGGCCACGGCGGGCGGCGCCGCCCCACCACGCTTTTTCAAGATCAAACTCGGCAATGGTCAAGGGTTTGGATCGGGAGTAGGATTTGTAGCCTTTCGGGTACGGATGCTCAAAGAACCAGACCGTCTTGGTCGGTCCGCCTTTTTCAAAGAAGAGGATGTTGGTGGCAATGCTGGTGTAGGGGCTGAACACCCCTTTGGGCAGGCGCACAATGGTGTGCAGGTTGAATCCTTCAAGCAGTTCGCGCTTGAGGGTGGTCTTTACCCCTTCCCCAAAGAGAAATCCGTCGGGCAGTACCACGGCGGCCCTGCCGGTGTCGTGTTTGAGCAGATGCATGATCAGGGCCATGAAAAGATCCGCTGTTTCCCGGGTCTGGTATTTTTTCAGGAAATTGGACTCAATACCGTCCTCTTCCACGCCGCCGAAGGGCGGGTTGGTGATGACCATGTCCACCCGGTCTTTGGGGGTGTAGCTTTGCAGCTGCCTGGCCAGGGTGTTGTCGTGGCGGATGCTGGTGGGCACATCAATGCCGTGCAGTATCATGTTGGTCATGGCCAGCATGTAGGGCAGGGGCTTTTTTTCAACGCCCCGGATAGCGTACTGCAACAGCTTATGGTCGTCGGCGGTTTTGACCTGCCCTTCCAGATGCTTGATGGCGCAGGTGAGAAATCCGCCGGTGCCGCAGGCCGGGTCCAGGATGGTTTCACCCAGCTTGGGATCCAGAATATCCACCATGAACTGGGTGACGGCCCGGGGGGTATAGTATTCACCCGCATTGCCCGCAGATTGCAGGTCGGAGAGAATTTTTTCATAGATATCGTTGAACAGGTGGCGGTCCTGGGATCTGTTCAGGTCCAGGTTCTCTTCAATGGTGTTGATCACCTGGCGCAGGAGGGTGCCGGACTTCATGTAGTTGTAGGCGTCCTCAAATACCGAGCCCACCACTTTGCCGCGGTCGGTGACTCCGGCTTTGGTGGCCAGATTTTTCAGTGCCGGAAAAAGATCGTTGTTTACAAAATCAACCAGCTCCTCACCGGTCATTCCTTCCGGGTTTTTGGCCCAGTTACTCCAGCGGAAACGGCTGGGCAGCGGCGATGTGTAGTTGGGCACCGTGAGCTGCCACTCCTGCTCCTTGTCATCAAAAATTTTAAGGAAAATCAGCCAGACCATCTGGCTGATGCGCTGGGCGTCTCCATCGACACCGACATCCTTGCGCATGATGTCCTGGATGGATTTGACCAGGGTTGTCAAAGACATATGTAATGTTTCTCCGGTTTTTATAAAAAAATCTGGGAAAGTTACTCAGATTTTCAAACGTTGCGTGGTCAGGTCAGCCCATGGCTGTCAGGCGCTGTATAATGCCTGCTCAAGTTCGTTAACGGCTTGCCGGTACTGATCCAGACCGCCAAAGAGGCGGATGATTTCCAACGGGGTGCCGAATTGGGTAAACGGGGCAATGGTGAGAATCTGTGTCTCTTCAATCTGGGCCACGCCTTCATCGGCATATTTGTCAAGCAGGGCATCCAGAACACGTCGCGCCTGTTCTCCGTACCGGGTAAAGTAATTGCGCTTCTTTACCTGGTCCGCCCGTTCTTTCCGGGTAAGGGGCGGCATATCCCAGGCCACATGACAGACCAGGTCAAAGGGATCGAACGCTTTACCCGATTGTCTGCCGATCTCATCTGCAAGGGCGTCGAAGAATACGCCCTGTTCCAGGAGTTCGTCAATAACGGCCTGTTTTTTGTCGCTGCCGCGCCATTGGCCAAGGAAAGCATCAAGGGACGCATACGCTTTGTTTAACGCCTTTCGGGTGTAGTCCTTGAGGGATTCGGTGATCAATTTCCCGTTTTCATCAAAATATTGAACTCGCTCGGCAGCCACCTTAACCGCTACATCCGCCACAACGTATCGGCGAACCCCGGTTCCTTCTTCTCCCGGGCCGGGATCGGCCACACCGGTCCAATCCTTGTCTTCCCCGGGTTCCGGGTAGATGGTGTCACTGCCGCCTTCATCTTCCACCGGGAGATCCGGCGGAACCGGAGACTCATCCCCCTTGGGCTCATAGATCTGCACCGGATCACCGTCGAAATCCGGGTCGGCAAACAGCTCGGTGGCTTTTTTAAAATCCATGATGGTGAAATAATATTTGCCGTAGTCTTCATTGATGCGGGTGCCACGCCCGATGATCTGTTTGAACTCGGTCATGGACTGAATGCGCTGGTCAAGGACAATGAGTTTACAAGTTTGGGCATCAACACCCGTGGTCATCAGCTTGGACGTGGTGGCAATGACCGGGTATCTGCTCTCCGGGAAAATGAAGTTGTCCAGCTCGGCCTTGCCCTCCTCGTTATCGCCGGTGATGCGCATGACGTATTTGCTGTTCTGTGCCGACAAATCCGGGTTCTCATTCACCAGGGCGCCACGCATACGCTCGGCATGATCAATGTTTTCGCAAAAGACGATGGATTTGTCGAAGCGGTCGGTCTGTTTGAGAAATTCGGTGATCTTTTGGGCAACCAGCCGGGTGCGGGGTTCCAGAACCAGGGTTTTGTCAAAATCCTTCTGATTGTAGATGCGGTCTTCTATTTCATTGCCGTACTTGTCGACCATACCTTTGTCCGGCCGCCAGCCGGTCAGGTCTTTATCTATGTCGATGCGTACAACTTTATAGGGTGCCAGAAATCCGTCGTTGATTCCCTGCCGCAGGCTGTAGGTGTAGATGGGATCGCCGAAGTAATCGATATTGGAAACATTTCTGGTCTCTTTGGGGGTGGCCGTGAGGCCAATCTGGGTGGCGGATGTAAAGTATTCGAGGATTTCACGCCAGGCAGAGTCTGCGGCAGCACTGCCCCGGTGGCATTCATCAATGATGATCAGATCAAAAAAATGGGGGCTGAACTGCTTATAAATGTTTTTTTCCTCCTCATTGCCCGTAACGGCCTGGTAGAGGGAGAGGTAAATCTCATAGGATTTGTTGGCCTGGCGTTTCTGTATTTTGGTCATGGCTGGACCGAACGGTTTGAAGTCGTTGGTCATTGTCTGGTCAACCAGGATGTTGCGGTCGGCAAGAAAGAGGATTCGTTTTTTAACCCTGGACTTCCATAAACGCCAGATGATTTGAAAGGCGGTGTAGGTTTTGCCGGTGCCGGTTGCCATCACCAGCAGAACACGGTTTTGGCCCCGGGCGACGGCTTCGATGGTTTTATTGATGGCCAACAGTTGATAGTAGCGGGGTGTTTTGCCGCTTGTGTCGCTGTAATAATCTTGCCGGATCAACACATTCTGCCGGTCGTTCAACCCGCGGTGCTGCGTCCACAATTGCCACAAGGTTTCAACTGAGGGAAATTCGTTAAGTCCAAGCTCTCGTTCGACAATGCCGTCCACGGTGATTTTATTGTGGAACAAAAAGCCGTCACCGTTTGAACTGAAGACAAAGGGTACCTGCAGCATGTCGGCGTAGCCAAGTGCCTGCTGCATGCCGTCACCCATTGAATGGGTATTGTCCTTGGCTTCGATAACGGCAATGGGAATGTTGGGCTTGTAGAACAGGACATAGTCGGCGCGTTTGTTTTTGGCACGGGTATGCAGCTTGCCGCGCACAATGATACGCCCTTGTGTCAAAGGGTATTCTTCTCTTACCTGGGTAGCTATATCCCATCCGGTCCGGGCCAAAGCCGGGGTGATGAACTTGGTACAGATATCGCGTTCGGAGAGTTGTTTCTTATTCATCAGCCAACCCTTTTGCGTAAAGCTCAGTTTAAATGAAAGTTTGGGTAACCAATTCAGATCTTTCAATTTTTATTGTGGGCTGAGCCTGGGTGGTCAGTCCATGGTTGTTGGTTTGTGTTCAGCCGATATCGACACCCGCCGCCTTCATCTCTTCCAACGCTGCGTCTGTGGTTTCCGGCGCAACACCCCGGCATAATTCTTTGAGCAGTATTACGTCAAATCCGAGCATTTTAGCATCCATGACCGTCGCCTTGACGCAATAATCCGTTGCCAGCCCGTAAATGATGAGTTTTTTTATGTCTGCATTGTTAAGGATGTCAGCGAGTCCAGTCTCTTTTTTTCCGTCATCGAAAAAACCGGAATAGGAATCAAAGGCCGGATCCATGCCTTTTTTTACAATGGCCGTAAAAAGGGATTCATCCATCAACAGTTGGGCGCCGGGACTCTCCTGGACGCAGTGGGGGGGCCATAATACCTGCTGGCGGCCTTCGATTTCGATCAGATCATAGGGATTGGCGTTGTCGTGGTTGGAAAAAAAAGAGATATGGTCTGCCGGGTGCCAGTCCTGGGTGGCATAGATGGGGTAACCCAGTGCTTTGAGCCGGCGGGTTTCGGTCTCTGCTGCGTCAAGGTAGTCTTGGTCAGCGCCTTCAACGGCGAGGCTGCCCTGCATGGCCTGGGTAAAATCCGGCTGGATATCCACAACAATTACGGCGGTATGCTCCATTTTTGTATTTATCTGCATAAAGTTTCTGTCCTTTTTGAAAATTATACCCTAAAATAATCCTCTTGGTACTTTATATGAAAGCCTGTGTAAACGACAGAGATCTTTCAAACTTTGTTGTTGACCGAATTTGGGTGGCATATCAGAGACGGTCCGAGACCGATTGTATACACAATTTTTAGAAATAGTTTAGGCCCATGATTGAGACGATACTTGACAATGATCTGTATAAATTCACCATGCAGCAGGCGGTGCACCGGCTGTATCCTGAAGCCCGGGTTCGGTATGAACTGACCAACCGGGGGAAAACCCCTTTCCCTGAAGGCTTTGACAGCTTGATCAAAGAGCGGGTCGCTCAGATGGCAGGCCTGCGCTTGACCCGTGAAGAAAGGGTGTGGCTGGAAAAGGCCTGTCCCTATTTTACACAAACGTACCTGGATTACCTGGCGTCATTTCGTTTTGACCCTGACCAGGTGGAAATTTCCCAGCAGGGGACCAGGCTTTCCGTCAGGGTGGATGGGATTTGGAGCCGGACCATTTTATGGGAAGTGCCGCTGATGGCCATCATCTCCGAAACCTATTTTGAGGTGACCGCCCCTGAGATCTTGCCCCGGCAGGCCATCCGGGCGCGCAACCAGACCAAAGCAAAACGGATGTTTGATGCCGGCCTGACCTTTGTGGATTTTGGTACCCGGCGGCGGTTTTCCGCTGCCAATCAGGCCCATTTCCTTGAGGATGTTCTGGCCCTGGATGAGCACCGCATGGCAGGTACCTCCAATGTGCATTTTGCCAGAGTTTACAATCTTGCCCCGGTGGGCACCCTGGCCCATGAATGGATCATGTTCCATGGTGCCTTAACCGATTATACCGATGCCAATGCCGCTGCCATGGATGACTGGCTTAAAGTTTACCCCGATGTGCTGGGCATTGCCCTGACCGATACCTATACCACCAACAATTTTTTAGAGGCCTTTACCCTGGATAGATCCACCCGGTTTTCCGGTGTGCGCCACGATTCCGGAGACCCGGAAATTTTTACCCGGGAGATCATCCGGCATTACAAGGAAAAGGGCATTGATCCGGCGAACAAGGTCATTGTCTTTTCGGACGGACTGGATGTGGACCGGGCCATTAAAATTCATAAGTTTTGCCGGGGAGCGGTCAAGGACTCCTATGGCATCGGAACCAATTTGACCAATGACGTGGGGGTGGCCCCTTTGAATATTGTGATCAAATTATCCTGGGTGCAGCCTGAGGCCGATGTGGACGGCCGCCCCACGGTGAAGTTGTCGGATGATCCGGGCAAACATACCGGAGATCCCGGGGAGTTGCGATACTGCCGAAAAGTTCTTGGCCTGTGATGTGAACCGTTTCGCCTGGCGGCGGTGAGGCAACTCCTGTCGGGTTTTATTGTTGCCCTGCCGCCCGGGCAAGTTTTTCCACGGCAATTTCAATGGTGGCTTCATCCGCCATGGTGTAATTAAGCCGCATGGTGCCTTTTCCCTGTGCCGGATCGGTATAAAAAAACCGGCCCGGCACAAATGCCACGCCGTTTTCCACGGCCTTTTGGTACAACGCCAGATCATCCAGGCCGTCGGGACCGGTCACCCATAAAAACATCCCCCCTTCGGACGGGGTGCATGCATATCCTTTGGGCATCATTTTTTTCAGGGCTGCTAGCATGGCCTTTTGCCTGGGTTTGTATAATTCAATGATTTTTGGCAGATGGGTATCAAGGTATCCGCCTTCCAGATATTCAGCAGCCAGGGCCTGGTTAAAGGTCGAGGTGTGAAGATCCACCCCCTGCTTGACCAGGACCAGCCACTGGCGCAGAAATTCAGGCGCGGCGTAAAACCCGATGCGAAGCCCGGGGGCAAAGACCTTGGACAAAGTGGAAACATAGATGACATTGTCCGGAGCCATGGTCTTGATGGCCGGCACCGCCTCGCCCTGGTACCGAAGGGACGAGTATGGGTCATCTTCCATGAGCAGGGCATTGTGGCGTTGGATGATCTCGGCAATCTGCTGCCTTCTTTCAAGGGAAAGGGTTCGGCCCGTGGGGTTTTGGAATGTGGGAACCAGATAGATCAGCTTGATGGCATGATTTGTAAGGGTCTCATCCAGGGATTGGGGAATCAGCCCCTGGTCGTCCGTTTCCATTGAGATGTATTGGGGCTCATAGGGATTAAAGGCGGATATGGCGCCAAGATAGGTGGGGGATTCCACGGCGATCTTATCCCCTTTGTTGATCAGAAGCTTGGCCAGGGCATCCAAAACCCCCTGGGAGCCGGAGGTGATATTTACCTGGTCCGCTGACGCAGCAATTCCCCGCCCGGCCAAAAGGATACTGAGCTGTTCGCGCAGGGGCTCAAACCCTTCGGTGAGATCATACTGAAATGCCCGGGACTGATACTTTGCCATCACCTTTTCAACCAGCTCCCCAAAAAGATCCATGGGGAAACTTTGGGGGGAGGGAATGCCGCCGGCCAGGGAGATGATTCCGGGCTTTGATACCACCTTGAGGATTTCCCGGATGGCATTGGTCTGCATAAGCCGGGTTCTGTCCGCCAGAAATGATTGATAATCCATTTTAATTCCTTTGCATACTGTTCTTTATTGCTGCCGGCAATCGCCTTTACATGTTTTGATCACAGATAACAGGAAAACCATCTCGTTAACAGATACAGAACTATATTATTTTGATCATAACAGATTTTATTTTTTATATGGTTTCATCGCCTGGGATAGAGGGAACGGTATCGGGCTCCAGGGGAATGAGGATGGTGAAACGGGTGCCTTTGCCCCTGGCGCTGTCGCAGGTAATGGTGCCTTTCATGCCTGTGACAATGGAATGAACAATGGACAGTCCCAGTCCTGAATCGGGCGTGCCGGTTTTAGTGGTATTATAGGGTTCAAAAAGCCGTTCCCTGATATGTGACGGGATGCCCGGACCGTTGTCCTGGATGGTGATTTGCGCCATGCCGGCAAGCTTTTTTTGTTCATCCATCAATATCTTGCCCGAACCGGGAACAAGCCTTGTTTTAAATTGGATTTCATCTCCTTTTTCAAGGGCTTCGGCGGCATTTTTAACCAGATTGATGATCACCTGTTTCAGTCCGTTACTGTCCAGGGTGGCCTTTGGCATGCCCTCATCAAGGTCGGCTTGAATCCGAATCCGTCTGGGCAGAAGAATGGATTTTTCCAACACGGCCAGCACGCGACGGCACATTTCATTCAGATCAATGGTTTCCAATGTCCCTCCGGCCCTGGGGCTTGAAAACGACGTCAGCCCGTCAAGCAGGGATGACACCCGGCTCATTTCTTCTTTGACAACGGTGATATCATTCTGGGCCGGATGTTTTTCCGGCAGTTCAAGGGTTTCAAGGTAAGTTCTGATGATGGTAACAGGGTTGTTGATTTCATGAACAACCTTGTCCGTCAGCATGGCATACGCTTCCATTTTTTTGTCGCAGATATTCCTGGCATACCGTTCATGAAAATCAAGATTTTCAAGACAGATGCCTGTCTGGCGGGAAAAAAGGGATATAAGGGGTTTGTTTTTGTCCAGGGTTTGGGCAAGATCGCTGTCCACGCCGATTACCATGGCAGCTGAACAGCCCTGGTGTCCGGGAATGGGAACTGCATAAAAAGCCGGTGCTTTGATAAGGCGGGTAATCTGGGTGTCGGATACGGCAAGGCTTTCCTGGTCCATACTGGTTGTAATTTTGCCTGTGTTGACGGCTTTTACAATCAGGCTGTCAGTGTTGTTCATGGCAAGGGCTATGCTTGTAACAACGTTGTAATCGCGGTCCTCTTTGGCGCAGGTTCCGGTGAGCAGATTTTTTTCTCTGTTCTGGAGAAAGAAAAAGATCCGAGGGATGTGAAATATGATTTCCAGCCCCCGCTGGACGGTCTTGAGCACCGTTGGCAGATCCTTTGCCTTGAGCAGGTTGTCAAGGGTGCCGAAACACAGCGATACGTTTTTCATATCGTCTGCCAGAAGCGTATATCCTTGTGCCGAATCACCCAAAACAAGATTCATGTTTTGTGCCATTTGCCGGACTTCGTTTTCGGCCTGGACCGCGATGTCATCTAACACGGCAGGCGGTATATCGGTTAAAGAGAGAACGCTTTGTGTCACATTCGTGCTTTCCGGCTCTGCCATGAGGTTGGCCATGAAAAGAATTTTACTGTGGACAGGCGATTTCTGGATATGTCCCGGGGGCAGACCCAAGCATCCGGCGGCGTCAGATATCATCGGGTCCAGATGCCACTGCTTAAACAGCCAGGCACCGACTTTGGGCCCATCTACCTTGAGTATATCGGTCTGGGCGTCGAATTCGTTTTGTCCCTGGTTTACCCGGGCCTCAATCTCCTCATATTGTTTTGGAAAGGTTGCCATGAGCACCAGGGTGCCGATATCATGGAGAAGACCCGCCAGAAAATATTGGTCCGGATTAAGCTGATTGCTTTCACGGGCGATGCGCTGGGCCAGAACCGCGCATTTGTAAGAATGATACCAGAACCGGTTGATGTTGAAATTGTCCGAGACTTTGGAGAATTTAAAAAACTGCATGGCCGAAGAACTGATGGCGATATTGCGCACCGTATCCAGTCCCAGATAGACCACCGCAGACTTAATGGTGGTAACCTGTTTTGCCAGGTTTACATGGGGGGAGGCGATGATGGTCAGCAGCTTTGCCGTAAGCGCCGCATCCCGGCTTATGATTTGCGTGACTTCGTCAATATCGGTTTTCTCTTTTCCGCAGGCCCGGATCAACTGCAGCATCACCTGGGGCAGCTGGGGCAAGGGGGCTGATTTTTGGATCTTTTCGAAAATAGTTTTCATGGCAAATCAATCAGTTTGAGTATATTTTTGAAGAACAGCTTATCTCTCTGTTCCGGGGTCAGGGTGTCGGAATTTTGGATAAGCGCTACATAATGTGCCTGGTCGCACCATGGCGTGTCCGTGCCGAATAGGAAATAATCGTCATTTTGTTTGTACAACTGCCTGGCGATGTCATTGGCTCTCATCTTTTCCAACACCCAGGCGATATCAAAATAACATCCCTGGTTTCCCAGAAGGGCCATCACCTTCTGCCATTCATCCATGCCCCCGGCATGGGCCAGTACAATCTTTGAGCCGCCCAAGGATTTAACAACAGCTGAAAATCGTTCCACAGAGGTGTAATCGCACTGGGGCAGGCTGGGATCAAATCCCGAATGAAAGTGCAGCACCATGTCATGTTTTAAAATCTCTTCGTATGCCCTTAGCGCCTCAATGGAGTCCGCAGGAAAATTCTGGTACCCGGGATGAAATTTTATTCCCTGTAGGCCTGCGTTGCACATCTCTTTGATCGTCTCCCGGCAATTGGGGTCATGGGGGTGCACAGAGCCGAAGAATATGGTTCGTTTCGACAGCGGGTTAATTTTTTTAATCCATTCCAGAATCGTTTTACCGTGTCCGACACCGGTGGCCACAGGAAGGACAACAGAATACTCTATGCCTGCCCTATCCATCGATGAAATAAGGCCGTTGTGTGTCCCGTCGGTATGGATACTTACAAGTCCGTTGCCGTTTTCCATTACAGTACTGAGCGCTTTATGCGCGACATCGTCAGGGTAGATATGGGTGTGAGCGTCAATGATCATTGGTCGAAACCTTTCAAAAAAAGCAGAGAGTACCCGATAGGTATTCTTATATAAAATCAAAGGAAAAGCAACCGTCAGCGTATATCATTTTCTGCCGGGGTGCTCCCCAGGCCCAATACCTGCAATGGACTGACTTGGTCTATCAACACCCAGGCGTAATCCAAATATATCAAGAGTTACGAAAATGTTGCCTTGGGTTACGTTTTTTTCCGCCGGCAAATCAGATACTTGGTTGAATGGGGTGAATTCGTAAACACGATTGCCTGCAAGGCAGGGTGTCCAGGGAGGGAACGCATACACTGAATATGCGGGGAATCGTAACTTATCGACTTTTATTGCCTGAAATAAATTTCGTTGGAAGCTGTTTTGCATAAACAGATCTTAAAATTTTCAAAAGCTATATTACGATAGGTAAGGTGGGCCGGACGACGTGTACCGGTTTTTTTCGCAGCGTTAATTCAAGCAATTCCTGAGTGTCTGAATGGTTGAGGTTCAATGGCCTGGTCGGGTCTATTAGCGTCCGGACTCAACTTAAAACGAAAATTTAAAAATCTAAAACAGCAAAAGAAAAGGAGAGAACGTCATGGCCTCGGAAAAAATTAACATGGTTGTCAATGTAAAATTGAAAGGGGAAAAAAAAGGCGTATTTGCCGATGGCTTTGATACGCTTTACGCCTTTGCCCGGCTGCCGAATGATTCGGCCAAAGTTTTTGGAAAAGCAAAATTTGACAGGGACGGCAGGGCTGAAATCAGTATAACCATGCCCGGCAAAGTGGCCATGCCCATGGAAGTAGAGGTCTCTCCTCTTTCAAACGCATTACCCCTCAAAAATATAAAAACTGAAAAAAGGATTATACGTAATTTCAGTGAAAAAAATTTGGTATATATCGCAGATATTGAAATTGAACTCAATCAGACCCTATATTCTTATACCGAGTGGCTGCATGAACAATTTACGGTTTTCGGTAAACTTCAAAGCCGATATACAGATCATGAAACTGAAAAAGAGTGTACGGTCGGCATTCCCAATTCAAAAGTGACGTTGTTTGAGGTGGACAAAGAGAGCACCACCGGGCCATGCCTTGTGGACTGTATGGTTTGCTCGCCACCGGTGCTCTGCATACCCGATTCATTGTATTGCACGCCTCTTGAAGGGCCTGTGGTCTGCCCCCCTGCAATTGAGGATCTTGAAATATGTACGCCGAGCAGGGTCTGCGCGCCATGGGCATACGAACCGGTCGGGTTGGACGAAAGAATAAGGTGGGAAAGGGATGAAATTTTAAAAAGTACGCGTATTGTAACATCCCTCAAACCGCCTGCTGCAAAGAAAATGACCGGTCCGGTAAAGAGTCCTGCGTTGCCCACAGTGGCCGTTGCCCAGCCGATTGAACATGCTGACATTGCTGCAAAAGAGAGTCTCTCTGCCACCGTCAAAGCAAGCACCCCCCAGCTATGCGGTGTTTCTATTCTGCCCCATACCCATTACAGCAAAACTGAACTTGGATCAGATGAAACCGATGCCAACGGCAATTACATTATAACATTTAAACGGTCTGATTTTCTGGAGGCGGCCACCGGCTCTACCCAGACTGAAAATGTGGACTGGGATTCCTGGCCGGACCTGTTGTTTGAAGCAAGCCGATTTTATGACGGAGAGATGAGACTGCTTTACCAGGAGGGGTATGACCAGACCCGGTGGGATATCCAGACAACCAGCCTGAGGGTGGATCTAATTGTTCAAGGCCAGGTGCCCGGCGTAAGCTGTTCTCCTGATGACGATCTTGATCCGGGCCAGACCGACGATCTTGTTTTTCACGGTATCGGCAATGTCGAACCCGGCTGGATTGATGCCAACGGTGTGATCAGCAACGTGCCGAGCACGAGCGATTTATTCGAGCATGTGTTTGGCGGAACACTGGATCTGTTTGGACAATTCAAGTATGAGCATATCGGTAAATACTATCAGGTCGAATATGCCGCAGCGAACACGCCGAACGACTGGAAACCCATTGCCAATGAAACATGGACCTATTCCAAATATCTGGGCAATTTTCAATGGGAGCAGCAAACCAAAGCACCGATTTCATTGGGACAGGATTTTCCGTATTGCTATGAAATCCCGGATTACACCGACCATACAATAAACCGAAAAACGCTTCTTATGAAATGGAGAACCTGGAGACAGGACGGTGGATTCCCAAGATATCCCAACGGCCGGTATATGTTCAGGGTCCGGCTGCTGGATGTGGATGAGACAACAAATCAAGCCGTTCCAGTTGCAGGTTATGATCCCGAAGCCATGCAGATCACGGTGGCATTGGACAATGCATGGCCCGAGGCTGACATTAAACCCGAAATTCTTGTTTATGACAAAGGAGCCGGGCCGGGGGTCTATTCCCAGGTGCCGGAATGCGGCAGTGTCGCGTCTGCCGACAGATATCTCATCTTCCGTTTCAGGGCAAACGACGTCCACAAGCATTTTAGAAACTATTATTTTGAGGTGAACAGGGGCGCAGAAGATCCGGTCAGTTTCATGTCGGTCAACGCCCTTGATGATGGACCTGTTCCGCCGAATGTCGGGCCCACCCTGGTTCAGCCGTCTGTTGTTTTCTCCGACGAGAATGACAACTATCCGGACAATTATACATGGCTTTATATCGGCAAAGATTACTGGGACGAATCAACCTACGGCAGTTTTAGACCCTGTGCATATAATTTCAGGCTTGTTGTCCGGGACCGGGTTACCAATGGCTACGGACGTATTCATTGGTCGGACGCCACGTTGACGCTTTCGATCACCTGATGGCTTTTTATACTGAAATCGTGATAATCGGCTGAATTTCTATCTTGTTTTGTTGTGGGCTGAGCCTGGACCTTGATAGCCCAGGCCGGCCCTTTCTGTTCGTGACATGCGGAACATCAGACGGTGTCCCGCTTTGCTGATACCGGGATGAACACAAATGAATACACACTATTTCAATTTAGATACGGAAAAATGCCGGATTGTCCTTGGGGCAAAAAGGTCTGCACTTTACAGGTTTGATACGAAAAGCGTGGATCCCATCCGGGCGTTGGATCGCAAAAATTTCAATGAATCAGATCAGTCGTTTACCATTTTAACAATTCAGACGGGCAGCGATCCTCTGATAAACAGACTGAATAGTCAAGCGCTGGGATATTTTTCAAAAGACGAACCCCAAAAAGCCGGATTTGAGAGTCCGGCTGCCGGGCATAAGTTCGTGTGGCTTGAGCTTACATCCGATTGCAACCTGCGCTGCATCCATTGCTATGCCTCCTGCGAAGCTGGAAAAAGTAAAAATGCCGCCATGAAAACAGACCATTGGAAAGCGGTGATCAGACAAATCAAGGCGATGGCAATCGACCGGATTCAGTTTGTTGGTGGGGAACCGCTGCTGCATCCCGGATTTGAGGAGTTGCTGTTATACGCCGCCGGTATGAATTTTAAAGGTATTGAAGTCTTCACCAACGGCAGTTTAGTCAACCAGAGGATATTGAACGCGATGCTGGCTGCCGGAGCCTCGTTTGCCACGACCCTATATTCTCATATTCCTGACGTTCATGACAACGTCACCGGCGTGGGCGGCAGTTTTCTGCGGACACGCGCTTTTATTGAAAAAGCCAGGGATTGGGGGATTTCGACCCGGTTTGGATGTGTGGTCAATGAGGCCAATAAAGGGTTGTATGGCGGACTTAGGGAACTCGCTTCAAAAACAGGGGCGACCTATACCGGAGAAGATCCTGTGCGACCGGTGGGGCGCGGGAAAATGCCGGGATGTCGCTCCACGATCAAACGTGCCCAGATTCGACCGCCTTTTTCAACATTGAAATCGCAATTTGAGTCCGCGCATATTTTTAATCCTTGCTGGATGGGTAAAGCTGCCGTCACCGAAGACGGGAGTGTGCTGCCCTGTGTCTTTGCCCGGGAGTGTGTGGCCGGCAACGTTCTGACTGCGCCGTTTCAGGAAATACTGGAGAGCGGCATGCAAACCTACTGGCGTCTTTCAAAAGATGATATAAATATCTGTAAAGATTGTGAATTCCGGTACGCCTGCCATGACTGCCGTCCAATGGCCGGCGGGTATGCTGATGGGGATTTGTATGCAAAAACAGCTGTGTGCGGATATGATCCCTACACGGGCAAATGGACCGAGCCCTCCTGAAAGACGTTGTCAGCTTTCGACGGTGAAATCAGTTCGGGCAATAACCTGCCCGCTGCTGTTGACAACGTCCACACGCCATGATCCGGCATAGGTGGGTTTCTTTAATTTTATTTTGCTCCAGGTCCGGGTTCTGGCGTAGGGGACCGGGAGAATGACCCGGCAGAATCTTTTGCCGTTGAGGTAGTAGATGTGGCTCAACTCCTGGGGCGGCTTTTCGGTCTCGACGTTCATCCATGTCCAGACCACGGGTTTTGCGCCGTTTTTTATGGAAAAATGATTTTCAGCAGAGACATATTGCCTGTTTTTGATGCCGCGGCAGGTGACCAGTTCGGGGACGGTCATCTCAGACATACTGACGATGTTAGGAAGAGTCTCCATGGGTGCCGCTTTTTCCGGGGGCTGTTGTACCGCTTCAGAAGGCTGTGGCGTCAGTTCCTCCGGCAAAACAGGCGCAGGGGGCGTTTCAAAGACAACCGCTTGGGCCGGTGTCTCCTTGGGGATAACCTGGGGTTCAACATCCGTTGGTGTGGGTGGTGCTATGGGGGCAGATTTTTTCGGAGCAGCGGCCTCTGCTGTTTCCTGGGTGGATGAGGAATCCGTTATCAAATCCGTTATCACAGGATCGGGAATCATTTTATAGACCATAAACATGATACCTGCCGCCAGGATGAATCCTGCCAATACGAAGACAGGCCATGGCCGTCTTTGTGGCACGTGTTCATTGCGTTGCGCTCTGATTTGCTCTTTTTCCTCGACGATGTTTCGAAATTTTTCCATGAGGCACCTGTCGCGGTCCTCGATACTGGTCCTGTTTATCATGCCGTATTTCTCACTGAAGTTATCGACCAAATGGGTTTTCATATCAGCCAGGTTGGTTTTTGTCCACCGGCAAAATGGGATGTTCTCTATTGTTTGACAGCACAAAAAAATTCAAACGGTATCCGTTTTAGATCAAAAAGAGAAATAGATCCGGCCAAAAGAGGCTTGCAACATTTAAGCATCACATTTTTTAACATTCCGAACAGAGCTTGACTTCCCCATGCGGGAATGGCATAAGACCCCTACTTTTCTACACAATTAATATAGGTGGGTTAAACGCGGCATGAGCGAAATGTCTAGGACAAGTGGTTTTTGTAAAGGACAACGATGGGTTTCTGAAACCGAACCTGAACTCGGGTTGGGGGTTCTTGACTCTTTTGATGCAAGGACCATTACTTTACTTTTTCCCGGTTCGGACTGCTCCAGGACATACAGTCGGGCCGCAGCGCCCATAAAACGGATGCGGTTTCAGCCGGGAGACCGGATCTGCGGAGAAGACGGGACACAGATGACCGTGGAGAACGTGGCGGAAAACGCAGGACTGTTGACCTATTTCCAGGGAGACACCCAGCTGTTTGAGCATGAACTGTCATCGGTTCTGGCGGTGGATATGCCGTTTTCCAAGCTTCTTTCCGGGCTTGCCGGTTCATCTGCCAAGTTTGATTTAAGATATCGTATCCGATCGGCCCAGGGGGCGTATCAGACATCTCCGGTCAGAGGACTGTTGGGCGGTCAGGTGGATTTGATTCCCCATCAGGTCTATATTGCCGATGAGGTGTCCGGCCGTTATTTTCCGCGGGTTTTGCTCTCCGATGAAACGGGCCTGGGCAAAACCATTGAGGCGGGTCTGATTCTTCACCGACTGCTGGTCACGTCCCAAATTTCAAGGGTGTTGATTATTGTTCCTGATTCCCTGGTGCACCAGTGGTTTATTGAATTGTATCGAAAATTCAGTTTGATTTTTAGAATTTTTGATCAAACCTATTTAACCGAGGCGATTTCGGCTGAGCCGGACATGAATCCGTTTCTTATGGATCAGTTGGGGATCTGTTCCGAATCGTTTGTCAGCGGCTCGGATCAGGTGAGAACGGCGTTGGGCAATGCGGGCTGGGATATGGTGGTTATGGATGAGGCCCACCATATGGCCCAGGATTCTGCGCTTTATCAATTCCTGGCGGGGTTGAAGGCCCAAACCCGGGGAATGTTGCTTTTGACCGCAACGCCCGAGCAGATGGGTGTTGAGAGCCATTTTGCCCAGCTGAAACTTTTAGATCCGGTGCGTTACCATGACTTTTCAGCGTTTGTAGAGGAGTTGGAAGGGTACAAAGTTGTGGCCCGGCAAGTCCGGGAGAAATTGGAGCGGGATGAATCCCCACAGGCGCTGCTGGATGCCTTTGGACCCGGCAGGGTGATTTTCAGAAACAGACGCCGGTCCATCAAAGGGTTTCCTGAAAGGCAGGTGAACCTGATTCCCTTAGAGGGAACCTGCACCTCCCAAGAGGATCTCAGTGGTGATCCCAAAGTGGCCTGCCTTGCGCAACTCTGCCGCGCTTTAAAGCCTGAAAAAATTTTGGTGATCTGTCGTTCAAGGCAGACGGTCTCGGCATTGATCCAGGGGCTTGAAGCCCATGTCAGCGTGGATGCCGCCCGGTTCGACGAAAGCATGGACCTGCTGACCCGGGATCGCCAGGCCGCCTGGTTTGCCGATCCTGACGGGGCAAGACTGCTGGTCTGTTCTGAAATCGGCAGTGAAGGACGAAATTTTCAGTTTGTTCACCACCTTTTTCTCTATGATCTTCCTGTGAACCCGGAGCTTTTAGAGCAGCGCATCGGCCGGGTGGACCGTATTGGCCAAAAAGAAAAAATTGTCATCCATGTGCCGTATGTCCGCAACACGTCCCAGGAAATTCTGGCCCTGTGGTATGACCGGGGAATCGGGCTTTTTAAAGAGAATGTCAACGGTCTGCACGCCGTATATACTCAATTTAAATCCCGTGTGGTGCAGTTGATGGAACAGGCGGATAAACAGGCCTTGGGTTTGACCGATGGTGACATGTCACAGAAAATAAAGGGATTGATTGATGATACCGCCGCCTTTGTGGAGCAAATCACCCGGAATCTCGATCAGGGACGTCATATTCTCCTGGAATTAAATTCCTTTAAGCCGGATTCTGCCCATGAATTGATTCAAATGATTCAGCAAACCGAAAAGTCCCGGGATCTTCAAAATTTAATGACGGACCTGCTGGATCTCTATGGCATTGAAACCGATCATATCACAGAGGCTGTGGGCCATTCGGTGGTCTCTTTCATTCCCGACCGCATGACCGATGAAAATTTCCCCACACTGAGCGGCGGCGGCAAATTTGTTACCTTTGACAGGGCCACCGCCATTGCCCGGGATGATCTTGATTTTTTAACCTGGGATCACCCCTTTGTACGCCAGGTGATGGAATATTTTACGACCCAAGGCGAAGGCCAGGCTTCCGTGGCCAGGCTTTCGGGGACAGGCGGGCAGGGTCTGATGCTTGAAACGATTTTCCTTCTGGATCTTCCTGATGGGAACACATCTTTGGCCGAGCGGTTTCTGCCTGCCCAGCCCATCCGTGTTGTGGTGGACCATAACGGGGAACTGCTAAACGCTGGGGATCTGCCTGGCGACTGGGCCTCTTCTCTGATGCCGGATGATCCGGGATGGTTTCTGGACTTGCTCCAGCTGGTCCAGGAAATACTGCCGGATATGCTCGATAAAAGTCAGAGCCTGGCCCGCAAAACCGCCCAGACCCATCGTCTTGACGGCGCTGCTGAAATGGAGAAGGTTCTGACCCGGGAAAAGGCGCGTTTGGCCACCCTTTCAAAAATTAATCCCGGGATCTCGGATAAAGAAGCGGATGCCGTGGCCAAAGACCAGGCGTATTTTAGATCCCAGATCCTCAACGCGAGACTTCGGCTGGACGGGGTGAGGCTTATTCGTATTTTTTAAGCCGTCCCGAAACAAATACTGTTTGCTTCAGATCGGCTATAGGGTGCTGTCCTTTGATAAATTCTCCGGGAATACATCCGGTACCCGTACCAGCATCAGTTCACCACCGCAAAATGGACAAAACAGACTGGCAACATTATTTTCATCCATGATGTATTCTGATTTAAATGTAACTTCAAAGTGATTTGTCCCCGGGAAAGAACAATTATGGTTAACGCAAATATAAGATAAATCCATCACATCCTCCTTGTCTTGACTTTCTTAAAGGTACACTTTATACATTAGCGATATTTAATCTATGGTACAAGAAGAAAAAAAATTCAAGGCTGTGTATATGGACAGCGAAAAAAAAAACAGGATCGTTTTAATAGTCGGCAAATCCAATTCCGGGAAAACCACGTTGATGGAAAAACTGATCAGAGCCCTTACTGCACGGGGCTTTCGCGTGGGGTCGGTGAAACATACCCATCATGACATTGATTTTGACAAACCGGGAAAAGACAGTTGGCGGCATAAGCATGCCGGGGCGGTGGCCTCCCTTGTTATGACGGATACAAAGGTGGCCCTGGTCAAAGAAGATACCCGTCCGGCAGAAGAGAAAATTTTTGACTATCTGGGTGATGTGGACCTTATTCTTGGTGAAGGATTTAAGACCTCCATGCTTCCTAAGATTGAGATTTTCAGAAAAGAGAGTCCCCACAAAGCGCCCCTGTGTCTCGAAGACCCAAATCTTGTTGCGTTTGTAACGGATACGGATATTAGGCCTGCAGAAAAGCCGTGTTTCAGGTTGGAGGATATAAAAGATCTTGCGGATTTGGTTGAGCAGAATTTTTTGGGTTCATTGCCGGGCCGGGGAGTTTAATGGATGAACCTCCGCCAAGTGCTGATGTTGGGGATTGTTCTTCTGGGCGTGGGCCTGTGTACGCAAAACGCCCTGGCCAATTGCCGTCAAGTCCTTGAAAACGGATACATAGACTGGACAACCGGGGCTGTTACGGCCAGAGGCCATGCCGCCCCTGAGATCAATGCCGAAGGCCAGGCTGTTGCCATGCCCGGATCTGCCCGGGCTGAGGCGACCCGGAATCTGATTGCCGTTCTCAAACAGATGAAAATTTCAGGCAATCTTACCGTTGGGGAATACGCATCAAGCCATGATACGATCCTTGCCGGGATCGAGAAGGTGGCCCAGGATGCCCGGGCTCACCGGCAGCTGTATACCTCCGCCCTGGATGTAGACGTTTGGGTGTCTGTCAAATTCCATGGCGGATTTCTTCAGCTGGTGCTACCGGACCACATCCGGCAGATTCCCAAGATCAACGAACTCAAGCCAGATGCTTCCAAGAAGACTAAAAATAAACCGCCACCACCCGCCGGTGCCGGGCCGTATACCGGGCTGATTGTGGATGCAAGACAGTTAAATGTGGAACCCGTCCTTTATCCCACCATTGTCAGTGAACAGGGCCGGGAAATCTATTCCTCGGTTTTTATCAGTCGGGAATTTGCCGTCCAGAACGGCGTCTGCGCCTATGTATGTGACATGGATCAGGCGCTTGGGTCCGACAGGGCCGGTTCAAATCCACTGGTGGTCAAGGCGTTGAGAAAAACCGGGGACAAAACCGGTGCCATTGTAATGAGCATGGCCGATGCCGAAACCCTGGACAGGGCAACCGAGCGTCACACCTTTTTAAAAAAGTGCCGGGTGATTGTTGTCGTGAAACTGCCCGAGCCCAACGCGGTCAGGCCGGCGCGATAAGGGCATTGTCAATCAGCCTTGATTTTCCCACCTGTACGGCCATGGCAACAAGGGTCTCTGTCTGGATGGTTTCAACGGGTTCAAGGGTTTTAGGATTGCAAAATTCAATGTAGTCCACCCGGGTGTGCTCAAATGAGTGAATAAAGGCCTGGGCTTCACTGACAAGATCCGAAACAGACCGGACACCCTGGGAAACTTTTTGTTTTAAAAGCTTGATGGCCTGGGAAAGGCAGACGGCGGATTTCCGCTGCTCCGGGGTAAGATAGGCATTTCTGGAACTCATGGCCAGCCCGTCTTCTTCCCTGATAATCTCCCCGCCGATGATTTGAATATTAAAATCCAGATCTTCCACCATCTGTCTGATGATGGCCAGCTGCTGGAAGTCTTTTTTTCCGAAAACCGCCACATCCGGCATGACAATGTTGAACAGCTTGGTCACCACCGTGGCCACCCCGCCGAAATGGACCGGGCGGGAACGCCCGCACAGGTATTGGGGCAAATGGTCCAAAGAGACATGGGTCTGGTAATCCGGCCCGTACATTTCGTTTTTATCCGGAAGAAAAACTGCGGTCACACCGGCCTTTTGGGCCAGATCCAGATCATTTTGTATATTGCTGGGATAGGCGTCCAGGTCTTCGTTGGGACCGAACTGGGTGGGGTTGACAAAAATGCTCAGGACCAGTTCGTCACTCAGGGGCTTACCGAGGTCAAGCAGGGAAACATGTCCCTTGTGAAGGTATCCCATGGTGGGAACAAAACTGATGGTCTTTCCCTGTTTTTTTTTTGCGGCAGACCAGGCCTGCATTTCCGCTTTTGTTTTTAGAATATCCATTATTTTTCAAGTTCCTCTTTTACGGCAATGCCCATATCCAAAATGGTGTAAGGCTTTTTAATAAAGGCGCCGGCGCCTATAGACTGGGCTTTTAATACATCTTCTGATTCCGAATGTCCACTTGCAAGAATGGCTTTTTGATCCGGCCTGATTCTTTTGATCCGTTGGTAGGTCTCAAGTCCGGAAATGGACGGCGCCATGACCATGTCTAAAATCAACAGATCCACAGGGGTCTGTAAAATGAAATCAAGGGCGCGCATGCCGTCTGCAACACTGAATACCTTGTATCCTAAATGTTTAAGGATGGTTTCTGCAATTTTTCGCTGGCTTGCCAGGTCATCCACAACCAGGAGAGTTTCACCGTTTCCTTTGATCTCTTCAAGGGAGGCTGTTTGATCTGCCATGGGCAGCTCCGAGCGAAGAATCGGGAACAGCAGGGTAAACGTTGTACCGTTTTCATCCGAGGTAACAGATATTTTTCCCCGGTGGTTGACCACCGTATTTTTTACTACCGTCAGGCCAAGACCGGTTCCGGATCTGTCTCTTTTTTTCTTTGTAAAAAAAGGATCAAAGATGTGATTTAGATCTGCTTCGGGTATCCTTTTACCGGCATCCCGCACTTCAAGCTTTACATACTCGTCCGAAGCCGGATTTTGTTTTGGGGGTTCATCTGTTTTGCTGGCCAGGTAATAGTTGGCTGTTGAAAGCAAGATTGTTCCGGCGTCTGTCTCTGCCGCAGTCTCTTCAAGGGCATTGATCAGAAGATACATAATGCTTTTTTCAATATGTATGTATGAGCCGGATATGGTTAAAAGTTCAGGCTCAAAGCAAGTTTCAATTTCCAGATTTTTGTAGCCGGATTTTATTCTTTTGAATTCGGGGCCCGCCATGAACCGCTCAATCAGCGTATTGAGATTCAGGACCTGGCAATCCTCCCGGATCCCTCTGGAAATGGTTAGCAGGTCACTGACCACGGCAGAGGCGTTCCGACCGGACTCTTTGATAATGGTCAGGCTCTCCCGGATCTTAGGGGGCAGGGTTTCATCAAGAAGCAGGATTTCAGGATAGGTGGCAATGCCTGCCAGGATATTGTTCAGATCATGGGCAACACTGCCGGCTAACTTGCCCAGGGTTTTTAACTGTTTTGAACTGTTTGCTTCTTTTTCAAGGTCTATCACTTTTTTTTGCTCTGAGATATCCCGTATGATCCCGTAAAATGTATCCTGACCAGTGCCATGGATAGGCTCGGCAATAATTTCCACAGGCTGCGTTGAATTTTTACCGCTGCAAATAAGGCACTCCATGGAAAAGGGCTGGTTTTCACGAATACGCCTGTTAAATTGAGTCTTTGCCTCTTCGGTTAAAATGGCCGTCAAGGGTTTATTGAGAAGCGCCATGGCGTTTCTACCGGATATCTGTTCAAGGTTTCCGCAGACAACCGTAAGGTTCAGCCGGGAGTCTATGGCCCATATCAAATCCTTTGATTTCGATAATATCAATCCGGTTTCCTGCATAAATGATTTGGCGCTTTTAAGCCATGAAAGCAGCAGGACAATAAATGATCCGTTGATCATGAAAAAAGTCAGGCAAAGGGGTTTGCCTGCAAGCGCCGGCAAAAAAAGGATCAACAGCGCGAAAATGATAAATACGGCAGCCCAAATCAGTAAGAATATGTTGATTCTTCGTGATAATCGCTTGTATCTGGGGCAATTTAACATGGTGTTATTTTGTTCCGACGACAGCATTCATCCCGGCCTGTTTTATTAATTTGTATATATTTAAGCCAATAAATAACTTGAAAACGCAACAGATGACAAGAAAATCTTCTTCCTGAGCAGATGTAACTTTCTGCGTCACGCCTTTGGCGGGCTCTGGCGGGGGGCTGACGCAGAACCCTGCAAATTTTTCCTGCCTTTGGCTTCACGCTAAAACGTTTGTTTGTCTAATATCTTGAAATTTAAATGAATATTTTTGCTTGTGGTGCGGTGGCATATTTGTTGCTGTCTCATATCAGAAATGTAGAACAGAAACGTGTGCCTGAACGGCAGTCAGAGCTTGGATGAAAAGTTGTTCGAATGCACGACCCCGATGGGTGACGTTTCGTTCAAATACAAACCACGCTTTTAAATTAGAGGAAGAATCATGAGTAATAAACCCCTTGATAGATTCAGTCGGCGCTTATCCGTTGTTTTCGGCCTGGTTTTCGGATCTTCCCTGAACAGGACCCATGCACAGAACAAACTGGCCCGCCATATCGTCGCTTTGAATGGAAAAACATCGCCGTCTGACATTATAAATGAGGTGGCGGACTGTCTGAAGGGGATTCTTGGGTACAGGCTTTTTGCCTTTGTGAACAAAAAAAATGCCGGGGTGGATGTGTGGCTGGACCCCAGAATGTATAAAACCTCCCTGGAGAGTATTATCCTTAAAGATTTTAAGGTTCAGGACGCCAAGGACCTGACCTATCTGAATGCGAATAAAGACCGGGAAGAGTGTCTGGAAAAATTCAGCCTGGATTCCCTGGTGCACTACGACCATAAAGAAGACAATTGCTATTCAAGGCTCTATATGATGCCAAGCCGGCCCATCACTGCGTTCCATGATGAGGTGGTCCGCATCGTCCTCCAGGGGTGCAGCGCGGCGCTTTCAAGGCAGATTAAGATCCAGCAACTCAAGGATGCCGCAGCTGTCGATCCGTTAACCGGGTGCTATAACCGCAGGGCGTTCGATACCCAGCTCAAAGGCCATGCCGCAAGTGCCTACCGGCATAAAAAGAAGTTGTCTGTTTTTATGTTTGACCTGGATCATTTTAAATCCGTAAACGATACCTACGGCCATTTAGGCGGGGATGAGGTGTTAAAGGAAGTCAGCCGGTTGGTTCACCGGAATATACGCGCCGAGGACATTTTCGCCAGGTATGGGGGGGAAGAGTTTATTGCCATCCTGCCGGAAACCGATCAAGCACATGCCATTGAACTTGCAGACAGACTCAGGCGACAGATTTCAGCATTGCGCATCCCCTTTAATGATCATACCATACGCGTGACAGCCAGTTTTGGCGTGGCTCAGTTGGGGGGCGATGCCGATATTGAAAAATTGGTTAAAAATGCGGATTCCATGCTTTACAAAGCAAAATTCAACGGTCGAAATACGGTGATGCCCGGCTTGATAAAGGTGCATAGGGATGAACCGTCTGCATCATTGATCCAGGCAAAAAGTTCACTGTGTTTGCAATAAAGGGTTACGCGCTATCTTGGATTCTCTTTGCGCCATATTTTGGGACTTTTATACGTCTTCCCCAGTGACCACATACCCGCTTGTCTGCGCCTGGCATCCGCCTCAGCCTTCCTGTAAGCTTCGGCATCAAGGGCTTTGGGTAATCTGCCCCGATAGACTTCGGCAAGCCCCCGGCGGACCATGGTCAGATTAATGTTCTGTCCCTGGGAAAAAATTTCCGCCAGTATTCGATTGTAACTGCCGGTACCGTATTGTTTTAACCGGACATTTTTGCCCTGAACAAGTTGCTGTAAAACTTTTTTTGCCTCTTGGGAATAGGGCTGTCCCTTGCTGCTGTATCCACCGGTTTCAGGTGCGTCAATGGCCACCATGCGGATCCGAAATTCAAGATCTTCCCCTTGAACCTCCACGGTATCTCCGTCAAACACTTTGGTGACCTTAAAATTGGATTGATCTATGGCGGTGCTGACCGCTTCGGGGATTTGTGTGGCCTGTTCGCCATGGGGCAAACTGACATTGGAAAAATGACGGATTCCGTTTTCGTCTACCCAGCTGTACACATCACACCTGGCCTGGGATACGCTTAAAGCCAGAAGTATGGAGACAAGGAGTGGAATGGCAGGTCGCATAAATTCCTCTAAGGGCATTTTGTCAGGATTACGGCGCCCCACTGCTTGTTTTCCCGGTCCCAGTCCAAAGAAAATCCCATCTCCCTGTAATGGGTCTTCAGCTCATCCATTTCCCAGGCCCTGACCCCCGAAAGAATCAGGTGGCCCCCGGGAGCCAGTATTGCACAAATGTCCGGGGCAATCTGTTTAAGGGTGGGAAACCTCAGATTGGCCATAACAAGGGAAAGTTTTAAATCCTGGGCCGTCATGATGTCGTGGATAACATCTATTCTGTTTTCAAGGCCGTTGGCTGCAACATTGCCACAGGCCTCGCTGACCGCATTGGCATCTGTTTCCCAGGCCGTGCACCGTGCCATGCCTGCAAGGCAGGCAGCGATGGCCAGCACCCCGGAACCCGTGCCGATATCCCCGGCATTGCCGCCTTGAAGCCTGTCTGACAACGCTGTCGATGAAAACAGCCTGTCCAGGGCGGTCAGGCAAAGCCGGGTGGTGGGGTGGTGGCCGGTGCCAAAGGAAATTCCCGGACTTATCCGGATGTCTATATCATTGGCACCCGCAATACTTGATACCTCAGGCGGCAGAATAAAAAACCGGTCCGTGATCCGGACCGGTTTTGAAAAGCCTTCCATGACATAGGTGGAACCATACAGGTCCTGATAGGCTACATCCTGACTGTCGACTAAGGATTTAAGCGCGTTTTTTGCCTTCATTGGCGTCAGGGAAAATTCCCGGCAAAATTCTTGGATATAAGCCCTGGCGGTCAGACGTACCTCGGAGTTACTTAAAATCTCCAGGGCTCGGTGCCGGTCAAAGGGAACCATATCCCTCTTCTTCAAGCAGCCTTGCATACCAGAATGCAAAATCGAACATCCCCCTGATTTTTTCTTCGTCGTTGATGATTCCAAGACACATTTCAAGGGCGCCCTGGGCATAGCTGTTGGAATATTCATCCGCATCAATGGCCGTTAAAAATTCCCGGATCAGCTGCTGGGAGGTCCGTTTGGTTTTATCCTTGCGGATGTCAATGGGGTCTTTGGGCTCCTGGAACGGGTCCCATTTGTCATACCCCGTTTTCATAATCTGTTTTTGGCCCCGTTTTCCCATGGCATCGAAAATAGCCTTTTTTCTTTCTGCGATCTCTTCACTGGAGAAGTGTGTTTCAGCCATCTTGTTTCACCCCAAGAAATTCATCATTAAACAGAGTGACCATCGCCATGGATACAGGAATAAGCAATTCATGCATCCGGATGTTGGTCGAATTAATATCTTTAACCAGTTCCGCAGACAAAAGCTGGAGCTGGGTGTATATTTTGTCCATGTTCAGGGTGGGATAGGCCTTTCCCTGGACAAAGTTGGTCCGGCCACAAATGTGGGAGGCCCCTGCCGTGGAGGTGGGAATCCCGTATACCCTGCAGGTAATCGGTCGGTTTTCGTACATCAGGCACAGATTGTTGTCCCCCAGCAGAGGACAGCGGACCCGTTCCTGGGACATTCTTCCCACAATTTCAAGCTGATTGGCCCCTTCTTTGACTTTTTTGTAGGCGTCCCGTTTCATTTTGGCCAGAACCCTGTCTGTTTTATCGGCAATGGCAATGAGATCGGCTTTCTCAGAACCTGAAAATTTTTCATTAAATTTGTGGTTCAGATACAGCGCCTCGATCAGGGTCAGATCAAAAATGGCATAGCAGCAGTCCGAGCATTTTTCCCGGCAGAATACCTCTTTGGGATACTCTTTTTTGACCCGGTCAAAGACCTGGTCCACCATGCTGACAACCGCTTCATATTTTACAAAATGTTTATCTAAATCCATGGGTATACCTTTACTTACCAATGCAGAAATTATTAAAAACAGCATCAAGGATATCCAGAGACGCAGTGCCCCCGGTAATTGTCCCGAGATGGTTAATACAATGTTTAACGTCCAGTGCCAGGGTCTCTTCCTCCTGGCCGTTTTCAAGCCCTTCCATCAATGTGGTTATATGTCCAAGGGCCTGGACAAGGGCATTCTTATGTCGAAGATTGGGAATGACCGCATCATCTCCAATTTCAAGGTTACCGATACAGGTTTCCAGAATTTTTTTTCTAAGCGCGTTTATGCCCTCTCTTGTTAGGGCGGAAACTTCCACAGGGCTTTGGTCTGCAAATTTTTCAGGCAGTTGGGGCAGATCAAGTTCGTCCGCCAGGTCCATTTTATTGATGGCAAAAATGACCGGTTTGTTTTCGGGCAGAATCGATGATACGGTTTTCTGGGGAAAGGGTTTTCCAGGTTCAATCACATATAAAACAAGATCAGCCGCTTCTATCTGGTCCCTGGCCTTTTCAATGCCGATAATCTCCACAAGGTCATCGGTCTGGTGGATACCTGCCGTGTCAACAATGACAAAGGGAATGCCTTCAATGGTCAGACTGTCTTCAATGGGATCCCGGGTGGTTCCGGGGATGGCCGTGATTATGGACTTTTCCTTTTCCAGAATCCGGTTCATGATGCTGGATTTTCCGACATTGGGCTCCCCGCAGATGGCCAGGCGGATACCGGTTTTTAAAAAACAGGCATCCTTGTGTTGCTGGATAAGGCCTTCAATTTTTTCTGAGATGGTTTGAAGGTCGGTTTTATCCTGGCGGGTGTAGGAAAAGGCCCCGGTATCGTCGGGGAAATCAATGGCTGCCTCAAGCCGGGCATGAAACTGGGTCAAGGCCGATATCATCCCCCGAATACTTTGACCAAGCATGCCGAGGTTCTGGGATGCGGCAAATTTCAGGGATGAGTCCGAGCGGGCATTGATGATGTCGGCCACGGCTTCGGCCTGGGTCAGGTCTATGCGGCCGTTTAAAAAGGCGCGCCGGGTAAATTCTCCCGGGTCTGCCGGGCGGGCACCCAGGCTGAACAGCAGATCCAGGATACGGCGAAGCACAATGGTGCCCGAGTGGGCCTGGATCTCCACAACATCCTCGGCCGTATAGGAACGCGGGGCTTTCATGGGGATGACAAGCACCTCGTCAACCGTGGTGCCCCCGTCACATATAAAGCCGTGGCTCACCCTGTGGGAAATAAACTGCGGTGCCTTTTTTTCCCCGTCGGCCGGTGTTTTTGAAAAAATTTTAGCGGCCAGGTCAAAGGACTGCGGCCCTGAAATTCGTATCACACCGATACCGCCGCTTCCAAACGGGGTGGCTATGGCGGCAATTGTATCTGTCATTTATTTTTTGAACCGCTTTTTTCCCCTGTAGGCGTTGCGTTTTTTGGGGAAAATCACCAGCCGTCTGTAATACCCGTCTCCCATACTCTGGGTGCGGACCTGGGCGTCTTCCTTGAGGGCAAGATGCACAATACGGCGGTCCTGGGCACTCATCTGGTTAATGGTGGCAGGCCGTCCGGTTTTTTTGGCTTTTTCCGCCATTTTCAGGGCCAGGTGCTTTAAATTGGCCTTGCGCGTCTCCATATAGCCTTCAATGTCCACCCTGACCCTGACGCGGGATTCGCTCTGGCGATTGATGATTTTATCGGTAAGGAACTGCATGGCGTCCAGGGTCTGACCCTTGCGCCCAATCAGAATGCCGGTATTTCCGCCGTTAATTTGAAGGGTAAGCGTGTTATCCTCGGTAATGGCTTCAACATGGGCATCTTCGGTGATCAGATCCGCCATTCTCTGTACCGCTTCAACGCCCAGGTCGATGGCTTCCTGGGAGACCGGCACCGGCGGAAATTCATCTGTATCTGTCTCCGGGTCTTCTTCTTCAGCGTTCGGTCTTTCAGGTCTGGGTGCCGGGCGGGCATCCCAGCGGCCGGTATCTTCCTCTTCCGGTATTTCCGGTGTGGGGTCGTTGTCGGGCGTCGCGGGTGGTTTGTCCTGGACGTCAGGCGTCTCTTTGGCCTCTTTTTCTTTTACCGGTTTTGGTTTCGGCGCCGGCGTTTTGGGGGCCGGCGCTGCTTGTTTGGGTTTTGGCTTGGGCTTGTTCTGTCCAAACGCCTCATCCACAATGGAGAGAATGCCTTCCTTCTCTTCCTGGGTTTTTTTGGCCGGGATTGTCACCCGGATCCGGGCGTCTTTGCGCCCGACGATACCGAAAATACCGGTTGTCCCCGATGAAATCACACTATATTTTAATTCTTTTTGGGGAATATCAAGCTGCTTGCAGGCCGCTTCAATGGCTGAATTAACATTCTTTCCTGTAAATTCAAGAGGTTGGTTCATTCGCCCTCCTTAGGCTAAGATCTTTTGTGTGTAATACTGCTGCCCCATTGAGATGATGTTGTTGACAAACATGTATAGAACCAGCCCTGCCGGAAAGTTAATAAACAGAACCGTCATGAATATGGGCATCAGCATCATCATTTTTGCCTGCATGGGATCCCCGGCCGTGGGGGTCATTTTCTGCTGGAGCAGGAAGGATGCGCCCATGAGAAGTGTCAGTACAGGGATTCCGTAAGGGGCGTCCATAAACGGGATGGCAAAGTTAAAGTGAAACAGGCGGTCCGGGCCGGACAGGTCCTGAATCCATCCAACAAATGGCGCGTGACGTAACTCAATGGCCATATATAGCATGCGGTACAGGGCAAAGAAAATGGGCATCTGAACAAGCAGCGGCAGGCATCCGGAGGCCGGGTTGACCTTATAGGTTTTGTACAACCCCATGATCTCCTGATTCATGCGCTGTTTGTCGTCTTTGTACTTTTCCCGGATCTCCATCATCAACGGCTGAACTTTTTTCATCTCATTCATGGACTTGTAGCTTTTGGTGCCCAAAGGCCAGAATATCAGTTTGATGAGGATGGTCAGCAGAATAATGGCTACACCGTAATTGGGAATAATGTCATGGATAAAGTTCATGGCAATGAGCAGCGGTTTGGCGATGATGTCAAAAAAACCGAAATTAACGGATTTTTTCAGCAGGTTGTCGTACCGGCTCAAAATTTTATGGCTTTTGGGGCCCATATACAAGGTGAAGGACTGCTGATTTTGCTTTTCCGGATCCAGCTTGGGCATTTGGGTTACCAGCCGGTTGGTGACGACATCATTGGCAAAGGAAAGTTTTAATGTCGCGTCTTCTGGGGCGTCCGGCATCACCGCCGTCAGGAAATAACGGCTGGTGTATCCGGCCCAGCCGACAATGCCCGAATAGGTATCCTTGTCTTCAATGTCCTTGGGTTTGATGGTGGTAAAACTGTTGTCGATGTAAGCCACCGGTCCCTCATATGCGAAGCGTGAGCGGTGCTTGACATCTTCGCTGAAATGGCCGGGGACTGAAATACTGATATCCCCGCTGATGGGCATGACCGAACCGTTTTGAACAATGATGTTACAATGGATAAGGTAGGAGTCCGCCTTGAAGGTCAGCACTTTTTTAACGGTGATGCCGTCGGGGTTTGTCCAGAAAAATGTAATTGTCTTTTCCCCTTGATTCAGGGAAATATCCGTGTCGGGGGCATCGGATGAGAAAACAGCATCGCCCAGTCCCCGAATGCTTCCCTGGGGGGTATCAATGGAAAAGATACCGCCGGTAAGCTCGGCCAGTTCACTGGGTACCAGCTGTTTTGCAGGAGAGCCTGCTTCATTGGTCTCTTTGTAATCATTGAGGGTCAGGCTTGTTACGGCAGCTTTATGCTCATTGACGGCAATGGTGTAGTATGGGGTGGACAGCGTAATGGTACGAAAGTCCCGTAAAGCGGTCTGGGGTGCCGGGGCCGGCCCAGGCTCTGTATCGGGGGTGAAGTCCGAAACCTTGGCGGAATCGGCTTGGGGCACATTCACCGTCTGTGACGGGGTGTCCTGATTCTGATTATCAGGCTGGGGTGCGGGGGCGAAAAAAAACTGGTAGCCCAAAAGGACTGCAATTGACAGCACCACAGCTAAAAATAATCGTTTTTGCTCATCCATCTTCTCTCCTAAAAACAAGGGGGTTGTCTTAATACTGTAAAAAGAAAGAGGAAGGCAGGTGACGCTTAACAGATTGTCTTTTTAAAGCTGGTTTAAGGGACCGGATCATAACCGCCAGGTCGGAACGGGTGGCAGCGCAATATTCTTTTTATTGCCAAAACGCTGCCTTTTATGCTGCCATATTTTTGAATCGCTTCCAGGGCATAGTGCGAACACGATGGCTCATATCTGCAATGGGCACCCAGGAGCGGCGATATAAAAATCTGATAAAACCTGATCAATATGGATAACAGCTGCCTGATCATTTAAGCCAATGCAATTTTTTCAAAAAGTTTATTAAGCTTTTCATAAATTTCTTTATTGGACAGTGCTGTCAGACCTTTTCTTGCAATTATGCTGATGTCATTTGTTCCGGATACAAAGTCTTTCCTGTGTCTGAAATACTCTCTTACAAGCCTTTTTATTCTGTTGCGCGCGACTGCATTCCCCACTTTTTTAGATACGGTAATTCCAATTCGATTGTTTTTTTCTGTTCCCTTGGAAACAGCAGCTATAAAATAGCTGGTTCGTATCTTTTTACCATGTCGTGAAAGCTTTAAAAATTCGGCCCGTTTCCGAAGCCGTACATCTTTGGGTAAAGAATAGTTACTCAATACACCCCTAAAAGATTAAACCGTGGTCAGTCTTTTTCTTCCTTTGGCCCGTCTGGCATTGATGACGCGTTTGCCGCCCGGGGTGGACATTCTTTTCAAAAATCCGTGCTTTCTGGTTCTTTTCCGGTTGCTTGGCTGATAAGTGCGTTTCATAAAATCTTCGTTCCTTGTCTCTTGTTATGATTTGTTAATATATCAGTTGCCTAAACTACAATAAACATAGAATATTAATTCATATGTTCATTAATGTCAATCCTCTCCTTTGGAAGGTTTTGGGGAGAGAGACTCAAAAATGTGGTATTCCTCAATATGGTAATGGGGTTCCGGGTAAATTGAGATGGGTTTTGAAAATTGTGATTCAAGGGAAACCCGCAGATGATTTTCGCTGCTGTGGAACAGCTGGGCTATTTCCGGATGTACTTTGACCGTGAACCTGTTGCCCATCATATCTTTGGCTTCGGCGGCCAGGTCTCTGTAGATTTTGTAGCAGATGGATTTGCCCGACAGCAGGTAGCCGTTTCCATTACAATAAAAACAGGGCTCACACAGGGTACGGGTCAAATTTCGCCGTGTGCGCTTGCGCGTCATCTGAACCAGTCCAAGTTCCGTGAGGGGCAAAATATTTGTCTGGCTTTTATCTTTTCTCATGGCTTCGTGCAACTGGGCCATGACTTTGTCCTTGTGAGCTGTTTTGCGCATGTCAATGAAGTCAATGATAATGATGCCGCCGATATTTCGCAGCCGCACTTGGTAGGCAATCTCTTTGACCGCTTCCAGGTTGGTTTTTAAAATGGTTTCATCAAAGTTTCGCTTGCCGACGTAACGCCCGGTGTTTACGTCAATGGCCACCAAGGCTTCGGTCTGTTCAATGACAATATATCCGCCTGATTTGAGCCAAACCTTCTTTTTAAGTGCCCGGGTGATGTCTCCTTCAATATTGTACGCGTCAAAGATGGACTCTTTTCCCTGGTACAGTTCAACGGAGAGATTGACATCGGGCATCAGCTTTTTTAAAAAATTCTGGACGCTTTCATATTCGTGTTTTGAATCAATGATCAGTTTGTCCGCTTCATTGGCCAGAAGATCCCTGACAGCCCGGAATGTGGCATTCAGATCTTTGTAAACCAGCGCTGTGGCTGATATGGTGCGATCTCTTTCCTGGATGTCATCCCAGGTATTGTTTAAAAATTCGATCTCTTTGGTCAGGGTTTCTTCATCAATATCTTTGGCCTGGGTCCTGAAAATATAGCCGAAATTATTTTTACGCAGGCCTTTGAGCATATCCCGCAGCCGGGTCCGTTCGGTTTCGTCGGTGATCCGCCTGGAAATGCCGACGTGATCCACTGTGGGCATGAGTACCATATACCTGCCCGCCAAAGAGATATGGGTGGTTACTCTGGGGCCTTTGGAGCCGATGGATGATTTTGCCACCTGGACGAGGATCTCCTGCCCCTCCACAAGAAGCCCCTGGATGGCGCATTCCGGGGCGGGGGGCTTCCATGACTCGGACTCTTCGTCCATGTCATCAACGCTCAGGTCCTCATCTTGTTCTTCTGCATCCGCGTCCTGCTCCAACTGTCTGCAGAACTTCAGGCTGGCAGAATCCAGTACGTCATCCACATAGAGGAATGCTGCCTGGTCGAATCCAATATCCACGAATGCGGCCTGCATACCCGGCAGTACCCTCTGGACCCTGCCTTTATATATGTTTCCTGAAATACTTGTGTCATCCCTGCGTTCATTAAATACTTCGACTATGGTCCCGTTTTCCAGCAGGGCGACCCGGGTTTCATGGGGAGCATAATTGACAACAAGCTCTTTGAGCATAACAAATCCTTATGGTCTACATTACGTTAACTCTTTAATTTTTTAATTCTTGCATCCTTTACAACTGTATCATCAACACCAAATCCCCCGGCCAGAAGTTCCGCAGGCCTGACGACGCGTGTGTTATAGGGTGTCAGGGTCATTTCAAGGCAATTTGAAGAAATTAGCCGGACAGATGAAAGTGCTTTTCGTAAGTCTGTTTTTCGAATTTTACCCTTTTTGCTGATATCTTCAACCATAAATTCAGGCAAGGCCAGAAACCGGTCCAGTTCGTCTTGGTCGATGCAGGGTTCTGTAAATGTAATTTGATAGCTGTCCGGGGCTGTCTGGTCCTGGGGCGATTTGCGGAAAAGGGCGCAGTTGGTAATCTCAATGCCCTGCGGCAGTTGGGCGTTCAGGGTTTTCATGATCTTGTGGGGCTTTAATCCTTTTTCAAGGTAGATATAAAGGATTTCTTCCTCACTTTCCATTCCCAGGGGCAGGGCCGTTGCAAAGGACATGCGCATGGAGGGATTAAACCCCTTGGAGTATTTTACGACAAATCCTGTCCGTTTGACGGCCCGCTGGAAGATGGTGGCCAGTTCCAGGTGTCCGAAAAACCGTGCGTCGTCCAGTTTGGAAAATTTCAATTCATATTTTATAAACGCGTCGTCCGGCAGGCGGTCTGCCTGGGTGGTTGCTGGTCTATCCGCGGCTTCTTCTGAAAGCAGTTCTCCGTCAGGAAGCTTTTTTTGAAGCACGGGCGCAATGGTCTTAAAGTCGCAGATGCCGCATCCGGTGCAGGCGTTCTCCCGGCAATCCGGTGTCAGGACTATTTGTTCAGCTTTTTTTAATTCGCTTTCCAGGAACTCTTTTTTAATTCCGGCGTCAATGTGGTCCCAGGGCAGCGGTTCTCCCGGCATCCTTTGGCGGGTGGTATAAAAGGCGGGATCGATGCCTGTGCTTTCAAAGGCCTGTTCCCACAGGCCAAGATCGAAATGGTCGCTCCATCCGTCCAGGCGGCATCCCAGTTCAAATGCCTTGACCAGCAGCGGCGACAGCGCCCGGTCCCCCCTGGCCCAGACCCCTTCCAAAAGACTCATTTTCGGGTCCTGCCATTTGAGTTTGACCTTGGGGTGCCGCAGATTGTCTTTCAGATACTGCAGCTTTTCAAGGGTCTCTTCGAGGGTCATCTGGGCGTGACTTTGGAACGGTGTGTGGGCTTTGGGAATAAAGCAGGTCACAGATGCATTAATCGTCTGTTTGCCTTTGGTGTAGGTGGATGCCAGGCGCCGGGTAAGGTCTGCAATGCCCTGGATATCCTCCATTTGCTCAAAGGGGAGGCCTGTCATAAAGTAGAGCTTGATGTTTTTCCAGCCCAGGGCCAGGGCGTTTTCAACGGTATTTGCGATGCTCTCTTCTGTGAGGTTTTTGTTGATGATGTCACGCAGGCGCTGGGTTCCGGCTTCGGGTGCAATGGTAAATCCGGTTTTGCGGACACTTTTGATCAGCTCCATGAGCTGGGGCGTCAGTTTTTCCGCCCGGATGGACGGCAGGCTGATGCCATTGCACTGGCCCTGGCTCAGCATCAGAAGTTCTTCCATGAGCGTCGTAAGCTGGGAATAATCTCCGGTGCTCAAGGAGAGAAGCGAGATATCCGAGTATCCTGTGGTTTCCAGGGATGTCTTAGTGATTTTAAGCAGGTCTTCCAGGCTGCGTTCCCGCACGGGTCTGTAAATCATTCCGGCCTGGCAAAACCGGCACCCCCGGGAGCAACCCCGGGCGATCTCCAAGCGCAGGCGGTCATGCACCGGTTTGCCAAAGGGTACAATGGGGGAGATGGGGAAGTCGTTAAAGGTCAGTTGCGGCACGATGGCTCGCTTGATGCGTGCGTGATCCTCATAGAGCGGGGTCAGGATCTGGTGGCCGTTACCATCCCGGGATACGGTAAAAAAGGAGGGTACGTATACGCCTTGAATTTTGGACAGCATCCTGAGCAGCGTTTTTTTATTGCCGTCTCCCTCTTTTTTAAACTGGATAACAGTATCTGCCACCTGGATGATCGACTCTTCCCCGTCCCCGATAATAAAGGCGTCAAAAAAATCAGCCAAGGGTTCGGGGTTAAAGGCGCAGGGGCCGCCGGCAATGATTAGCGGAAAGCTGTCATCCCGCTGGTCCGCATAAAAGGGAATGCCGGACAGATCAAACAGGGTCAGGATGTTGGTGAAATTAAGCTCGTACAAAAGGCTGACGCCGATGACGTCAAACTGGCTTAAGGGAACCCGGCTCTCCATGGAGAGGCAGGGTACGTTTTTTTCCCGCATCAGGGCTTCCATATCCGGGGCCGGGGCAAAGAATCGTTCTGCGGCGATATCTTTCCGGTTGTTCAGAATGGAATAGAGGATTTGAAGTCCAAAGTGGGATGTCCCGATTTCATACAGGTCCGGAAAGGCGAGGGCAAAGGTCAGATCTACCTGGGACAGGTCTTTTTTTACGGCGTTGATTTCACTGCCTGAATACCGGGTCGGGGTCTGGACCCGGTTAAGGATGTATTGATAATTTTGCTCGTGCATGATACTGATTTTATTTAACTTCTAACCTTTACTTGTCTAAGTTGAAAATCAATAATTATATATTTTTAATACGGAAATTGCAATGAAAAGAACCAAGATAAAGGCAGTGCTCGACATGGCCGCTTCACCGGGTGACGTGTTTGTACAAGGATGGGTACGGACCAAACGGGACGCCAAGGATTTTAGTTTTATTGAACTCAACGACGGTTCCTGTCTGGCCAACATCCAGGTGATCGCCGGAAGCGACTTGGCGGAATACAGCCAGGTGGAAAAATTGACCACAGGGTCTGCGGCCGCCGTGACCGGAACATTGGTGGCATCCCCCGGCCAGGGCCAGAGGTGGGAAATCCAGGCCACTGCCGTGGATGTGATCAGCATTGCGCCGGAAAATTATCCGTTGCAGAAAAAACGGCATACCGATGAGTTTTTACGCACCATTGCCCACCTTCGGCCCCGGACCAACAAATACGGGGCGGCGTTCAGGATCAGATCCCGGATGGCCCAGGCCATTCATCGTTTTTATCTGGACAAGGGGTTTTATTATCTGCATTCTCCGCTGCTCACCGGCTCCGACTGCGAGGGCGCAGGTGAGATGTTCCGGGTCACGAACCTGGAACCGGCCGAGGTTCAAAAACAGGGAAAAATGGATTTTTCCAAGGATTTTTTTGGCCGGGAAGCCAATCTCACCGTGTCCGGGCAGCTTTCTGCCGAAATGTTTGCCTTGGCTCTGGGCGATGTCTACACGTTCAGCCCGGCCTTCCGGGCGGAAAATTCCAATACCCGCCGCCATGCCGCAGAGTTCTGGATGCTGGAACCGGAGATGGCCTTCTGTGACCTTGACGGCGATATGGACCATGCTGAAGAATTGGTGAAATATCTGGTCAACCATGCCATGGAATATTGTAATGAGGACTTGGATCTGTTCACGCGCTTTGTGGACAAAACCCTTGGGCCGCGCCTGGAAACCCTGGTCAGCAAACCCTTTGCCCGTCTCTCTTACACAGACGCAGTGGAAATTTTGAAAAAAAGCGGCCAAAAATTTGAATATCCGGTGGCGTACGGCATTGACCTGCAGTCCGAACACGAACGGTTTTTGGCCGAAGAGCATTTCAAAACCCCCGTATTTCTTATCAATTATCCCAAAGAGATCAAACCCTTTTACATGCGCATGAACGATGACGGTAAAACCGTGGCCGCCATGGACCTTCTGGTTCCGGGCATCGGCGAACTAATAGGGGGCAGCCAGAGAGAAGAACGCTTAGACCCCCTGGAAGCCCGGATGGATGACATGGGCCTCGATAAAGAAGCCTACTGGTGGTACCTGGATTCCCGCCGATTCGGCACCGTGCCCCACGCAGGTTTCGGCATGGGCTTTGAGCGTTTTTTAATGATGATCACCGGGATCTCCAATATCCGGGATGTGATTGCGTTTCCAAGAACCCCTGGTTCTATTGATTTTTAATTCATGCCGAAATAAAATTATTGAAAATAAAAAATAAGGATAATTTTCGATCAAGAACGTTGGATTGAACCGCGGTGGTGAACGGATTGAAGATTAATAAAAAAATATTATTTTACCTCCGATTTGCCGCATCTCTTAAGTATGAACTGAACAAGGGAAATATTCATGGGATTATTTTCGTTTTTTTCTAAAAAAGAACTTCCTGAGGAGCTAAGATCGTTACGTTTAAAACCAACGTCTTTTGGTACAAAAGCTTTTCCTCTTGTTGCAACGGCAATTACAAATAAGGATCTCAAAGCTAAAGATCCAGTAAAATGGATGAAACACACTCAGGAATCTGAAAAGACTCAGTTATTAGGATATTTAAAAGACTCGGTATATAAAATCATAGATGTCGAAATAAACAACGTGGGTACTTTTTATAAGGTGCAGCCTGAAAATAAAGAAAACAAAAAGGGTCTCTGGGTCGATAAAGATGATATTTGGGAAGCATAATTACTAAAGCTTGATGATGTATTGTTTTTTTTGGGGGGGGGCAATCAAGTGGTCAAGTCGGTTCTTCGCCTATTTTAGTGATTAGGAATAGGGGTAACAGCATTGTCCCGAGCAAAACAAGCTGTCAGTTAATAAGAATTCTCGTAAAATATTTTTTAAAATAGAGAAATATTAACGGTTTGGGTGCAAAGCGGGCCATATACAAAATTAATCAAAAAAGCACTATAAGGCATGTGAGGGAGCTCCATGGGCAAACAAGATATATTGAAAATATTAAATCACTATAAAAAAGAAGTTGCCAAAGAGTATAAAATTTCAAAAATCGGAATTTTTGGATCGATCGCCCGGGGAGAGGCAAGTGATGAAAGTGATGTTGATATTGTAATTAGTGTTCCGGAACCGGATTTTTTCATGCTTGTCGGAATCAAAAACGATTTGGAAGATAGGCTTAAAAAATCTGTTGATATTGTCACATACACAAAGACAATGAATCCTTTTTTAAAAACACAAATTGATCATGAGGCTGTGTATGCGTGAAAAGGAGCTGATTTTAGAGATTCTTCGTCAAATTAAGGATTCGACCGGGAAGGTTGTTCAGCGATTTGAGGTGATCAGCAATCCAAGTGATTTCACAGACACCTCGGCTGGCGTTGAAAAAATGGATGCTATTTGCATGATGCTGATTGTTATCGGTGAATCTTTGAAAAAACTCGATAAAGTGACTGATAATAAATTGCTTTGCAAGTATCCAGAAGTTGATTGGAAAAAAGCAAAAGGGATGAGAGATATCATCACCCATCATTATGCCGATATAGACGCTGAGACCGTATTTTTCACATGTAAGAAGAAAATTCCTGATCTTCTTAAAACAATTCAAAAAATCATCAATGATTTAGATTCCTGATTTTTTAAAAGATCATTAACATTGTACGATAATTTAGCATGAATATTGGAATATACATATATGACGAGGCTGAAGTCCTGGATTTTTCAGGGCCTTTTGAAGTCTTTACCACCGCATCCAGGATCTGCCCCGATGATGATCCGTTCGATGTGTTCCTGCTTGGTGAAACCCAAAACGCCGTTCGGGCCCGGGGCGGATACCGGGTTATCCCCCACTATGATATTTCCAACCATCCTGTTATTGAGCTTTTAATTGTGGCTGGCGGCGTCCCGGATAAAGAGCTTCAAAAGCCCCATGTCCTGGCGTGGATTAAGAATCAGTCCGACCAGGCCCGGTATACGGCGTCTGTCTGCACCGGTGCTTTTCTTTTGGGCGCAGCGGATGTTGTGATTAACCAGAAAGTTACTACCCACTGGGAAGATATTCCGGCTTTAGAAAGACAGTTTCCCCTACTCCAGGTTAAGCGCGATGTCCGGTGGGAGGAGGACGGCAATATCTTTACCTCGGCTGGCATTTCGGCCGGTATAGATATGAGTTTACATCTGGTTAAAATGCTTCATAGTCCGACGCTGGCTGAAAAGACAGCCCGGCAGATGGAATATGAACTCAGATAGCAGGCGATAAACAAGTTTTACATGCGGTTAACCCGTTGATCCTTAAAATGAACTGGACACCCATTGGGGAATTGGTTATCTTTTCTATTTTGCGGCCTTTGGGTGCAGCATAGATGTTAATGGAAAAAACGCGGCTGGAATAAAATTATGAAGATTACCGTATTAGACTATGGGGCCGGCAATGTCCGCAGCCTGATCAATGCTGTGGAGAAAATGGGCGGCAGCATTAAAATGGTTGAGAAACCTGAAGATATCCTGGTAGCTGAAAGGCTGATTTTCCCCGGTGTGGGAAATTACGGGGCCATGCTTGACATCCTTCATGAGCGCGGATTTGTTGAGCCCTTGCGCGAATATCTCAACGCTGACCGGCCGTTTTTAGGGATCTGCGTGGGGATGCAGGCCCTGTTTGAAGGCAGTGAGGAAGAACCGGTTTCCACCAATGAGAGCATCGGGTTTTTTAAAGGCCGGGTAAAACGCTTTAGAACCGATCTGGCCGTACCACACATCGGGTGGAACGGCATCCATATCAAACAGGATTCCCCTTTTCTTGACGGGGTGGAGCCGGATACGAAATTTTATTTTGTTCACTCTTACCATATCGTGCCCGAGAATTCCGATGTTATTTTGGCCACCACCACTTATGACTATCCTTACGCCTCGGCGGTGCAGCAGGGCAATGTGATCGGCACTCAGTTTCATCCTGAAAAAAGCGGGGCAGCCGGCATGAAATTGCTTGATAATTTTATTCATTCCGACAGTTTGAAGGCCCGGGGGCCCGCGGACATACCGGCCAAAGGCCTGTCAAAAAGGGTAATTGCCTGTCTTGATGTCCGGTCCAACGATAATGGGGATCTTGTGGTCACCAAGGGGGATCAATACGACGTCAGGGAAGCGGGCAGTGTCAGAAATTTGGGTAAGCCTGTGGCATTGGCCAAAAAATATTACGAGCAGGGTGCTGACGAAATCACCTTTTTAAATATCACAGGGTTCAGGGATTTCCCCCTGGAGGATATGCCCATGCTCAAGGTGCTGGAAGAGACCTCAAAACAGGTGTTTGTGCCCCTGACCATCGGCGGCGGTATTCGCGAATTTACCGATGCCCAGGGCCGGCACTATTCCTCCCTGGATGTTGCGGCCCGGTATTTCAGGGCCGGTGCGGATAAAATTTCCATTGGATCGGATGCGGTGAATATCGCCATGGCATATCTTGAATCCGGGCAGAAGACAAAGAAATCAGCCATTGAAGAAATATCACGGGTTTACGGGGCCCAGGCCGTGGTAATCTCCGTTGATCCCCAAAGGGTTTGGGTCACTTCTCCGGAAGATGCCGCCAAACACCATGTGGTCAAGGTGACATCCGGGGAAAAAGGTCCCAACGGTGAAGAATACTGCTGGTACCAGTGCACGGTGAGCGGTGGCCGCAAAGCCATGGATCTTGATGCCGTGGCCCTGGCAAAGGCCTGTGAAGAACTGGGGGCCGGTGAAATCCTGCTCAACTGCATTGATAAGGACGGGACAAATTCCGGATTTGATCTGGACCTGATCAATGCCGTACGCAGCCATGTCACCATTCCGGTGATTGCCTCTTCCGGTGCCGGATGTGAAGCACATTTTGCCGAAGTGTTTGAACGCACACAGGCGGAAGCAGCATTGGCAGCAGGTATTTTTCACCGGGAAGAAGTGCCCATTCAATCTGTGAAACAGTATCTTGCCGAGCAGGGCATTGAGGTTCGAAAGTAACTTCAGATAAAACTAAAACAGCCACGGGCCGGCCTGGTTTTCCTCCCAGGTCCGGCCCGTGGCTGTTAGATCCAATATTCAGGCAACATTTAACATCGCTTCTACTTCTTCCATATGGCAGGTGAATTCCGCAATAATCTTTAATGTATCTTCTGCTGAAATGCCGATGTACTCCATGGCCTGCCGGTGGAATCGATACGCAAGTCCGTCCGCCCCCACCCCCATGCCCATCATCATGCATATGCAGTCGGCCAGATAGACCACGGCGATATCCTTGTCCCTGACCATGGTTTCGCAGGTCAGGTGATGGTTGCGGATGATGCCGACCATTTTAGGGGAGAACTTCCACATTTTGGCAATCATGGCACCCAGTTCGGCATGGTTTACGCCGATAATCTGCTTTTCCGCCTCCATAAAACTGAAATTTTCATTGATCACCATGTTGTATATTTTTTCAAAGGCATCCCGGACAAATTTATCCAGAACGGTTTTTCCTATATCTTTGAGGAGCGAGGCGGTGAATATGTAGTTTTTATTGGGCAGATTCAATTGATCGGCCACCTGTTTTGCAATGAGGGCCGACGATACCGAATACTTCCACAATGCGCCCTCGTGCAAATCATACCCTTGCTGGGCGCCTTTGGTTACCTGGGCGCTCACCTTGAGCATGACCAGGTCAACAAGTCGATCCGTGCCGATCATCGTGGCCGCTTCCTGGATGGTTTCAGCAGGGTGTTTCAACCCAAAGTATGCGGAATTGGCAGTTCGAAGGACGTCTGCAGTGATGGCCGGATCGTACTGGATGATTTTGGTGATGTCTTTCATGGATGCATTGGGGTCATCGACGATACCCAGAAGGGAAGTGACCACGGCAGGGATGGGCTTTAGATTTTTTATTTCCTTGATCAGTTCTTGCAGGCTGGTCATAACTGCACCTCCCCCAATCCGGATGTATTCAGATAAATATTTCCAGAGGCGATTTCCATTTTTACCGTCCGGTTTGAATACCCGCCCACAGCCTGTTTCCAGATGGGAATATGATCTTTGTTCAAGATCTGCATCAATGCGGCATAGTTTTGTCTTCCCAGATTGAAAATGCCTTCCTGGTCCATGATTTCAGCGCCGCCTGCGGCAAAAACTCTGAGTCGGGATTTTTCAGCCCCCAGGGCATACACTTGGTTGAGCAGTTCAGGAATGCCGGTATCTGCGAACAAGAATGGATTATCTTTTGCTTTTCCGCTGTCAATGTCGGAGTTGGGCAGCATATAGTGAAGTATCCCGCCGACCTTGGCTTGGGGATCATATATGGCAACCCCGATGCATGAACCAAGGGAGTATGTCACAATGGTATCACCGGTCTGGTTGCTGACTTTCATATCTGCTACACCTACGATGTGTTCCATGTTGCCTCAATTCCTTAGAATGAGCACCGGCGCTGATGGGGTCTCATATGGTGGAGATTGTCCAAAGGGATATCATTATCAGTCCGCTTACAATTTTGAATTATATATTTTATATCACTGTTCAAATTTTTGTCAATTGGCGATTCCTTCCGGCCAAAGGATTTACCATACATCATGAAAAACGCGGATGGGTGGCATCTGAATTATCCAAAGTAAAATTTAAAGAGATTTTTCATTTAAGGGCGTTGCTGGCGTGAGAAGCCATTTCCCTGGCCGCCGTCAGGCCCTCCGGGCAAACCCTGGCGGAACTTGAAACTGCCCAGCATCAGTATGCGCAGGTTGATAAAGAAAACGATCCCATAAATTCTTTTTCGACAGTCGCTTGTACCTAAAGCGACTGTGGGCATCAATCATCATGTGAATATTGTGCTGGCAATAAAGGCTCAGTATCCCAAACAAGCCCGGTACTGGTTGAAACAAGACATCGTTAATCCTTTGAATTTTAAAATTAAACTTTTAGATATGTATCCAAAATCCATAGAGTAGCCGGTTCTCTTATTGGTTTTTTAGAACCGAGAAATACCCCCCTCTTCATTAATGATCCTCCGTTTTATAGAAATTTTATTTTTCGGGAGACAATTTACTACATCCCTGATACACGACTATTTGCGAAATTTAGGAAAACGCGAACAGTGTTTCGGCTTTGAAAATTATCTTCATTGTCCATGCATACCAGAATTCAACTCATATAAGGGGATAGTTATGGCTCTGATAAGTAAACGCGCCTCCATTTTTTTTATCTTCACCCTCTTGCTCATTACCACACATGCCTACGCCGATTGCCGGGGGTGTTGTAACGGCCATGGCGGCACAGTCTGCATCAACGGAGCAACCAAATGCGCCGATGGGACGGAACTCTCCGATACTTGCAGCAATAAGGGCTGTGATGTATGCGATGCGCAAGAAAGTACTAACAACCCACAAACAACTATTAAAATAGCCAGTTTCAATATCCAGATATTCGGAAAGAATAAAGCGTCCGAGCCTAAAGTAATAAAAACCCTGGCAAAAATCATTTCCAGATTTGATGTGGTCGCCATACAGGAAATTAGGGAAAAGACAAACATGGCTGTGACGGCCCTTGAAAGCGCCTTAGAGGTACTTGGGGAAAACTACGACTATGTCATCGGCCCAAGGCTTGGGAGGTCAAATACGAAAGAACAGTATGCCTTTTTTTACCGGGCGAGCGCCCTGCGGGCGGGGGAAACATATACATACAAAGAGTCGGGGGCGGATTACATTCACCGGGAGCCGTTAATCACCCAGTTCTTTTCCAAAAAATCGACTTTTGATTTTGTTCTTATTAATGCACACATAGATCCCGATGATGTGGATCAGGAAATAGCGTTATTCCCGGAAATAGTTGCCGATGCACAAAAACGGCTGGGTGAAGAGGATATTATGATCATGGGTGATTTCAACGCAGATTGCGGCTATTTTGATGAAGATAAACAGATCAAACTCAGAGATGAACGCAAATTCAAATGGCTGATAGCCAACCAGCTTGATTCAACAGTGGCCAAAGACAGTTGTGCCTATGACAGAATGATTGTTACCCGGTCCATGGCAAAGAAGTTCACAGGCAAGGCGGGGGTGTTCCCATTTGATATCGTTTATGATCTGGATGTCGAGCCAAAAGAAATATCAGATCATTATCCTGTGTATGCGGTTTTTAGTTATAACGTAGCGGATACGTTGAGTGAAAGCCGCTTTGTTGTTTATTAAATTGAGCAGTTTTTTAGACTGACTGCGTTTGATAATTGAAAAACAAAAAACGGTGTATATTTAAGTATATACACCGTTTTCTTTACAAAAAAAGGATTGGTACTGTCTAGAATGGAATATCGTCATCTGGAATGGACGGGTCGGGTCCGTCAGGCATGCCCGGCTGGGAAGGTCCATAGTAATTATCTGAATTGGGTGCAGGCCGGTTCGGGGTATACCCGCCCCCGCCGCCTGAGTTGGGCTGATTCTGATATCCGCCCCGCTGGTAGCCGGAACCGCCGGAACCATTTGGTCCGGGCTGGCCACCGCCATCCCGGCTGCCTAAAAACATGAAGTTTGAAGCAACAATTTCCGTGGTGTAATGGGTCTGGCCATCCTTTTCCCAGGTGCGGGTCTGCAACCGGCCTTCTATATAAACTTGCTTCCCCTTGGACAGGTATTTTTCACAGGTTTCAGCCTGTTTGCCGAAGACCACAATCCTGTGCCATTCTGTTTTTTCCTGGCGCTCTCCTGTGTTTTTATCCGTCCATTGTTCACTGGTCGCCAAGGTAAAATTCACCACTGCCAATCCCTGCTGGGAATATCTGATTTCAGGGTCTCTTCCCAAATTGCCAATTAGGATGACCTTGTTTAGACCTGCCATATTCATTCTCCTTTCTAATGTTTCGTCCAAACGCCGGTTTTCCGTTTAGATTTTGTCTAATAATCTAGGGATGACACTTCCAGCGCATGTTTCTGGATGAAATTACGCCGGGGTTCCACCTCTTCGCCCATGAGCAGGGTAAATATCTCGTCAGCCTTTTCCGCATCTTCAATATCCACCTTGAGCATGATGCGTTTTTCCGGGTTCATGGTGGTTTCCCACAGCTGATCCGCATTCATTTCACCCAGACCTTTGTACCGCTGTATGTTGATCCCTTTTTTGGCTTCGGCCATGATACATTCATAAAGGCCGTCCAAATCATCAAGGTCTGTTACGGTTCTTGCCTCTGCTGCTTTTGAGGACATGGAAAAGGGCGGCTGGTTCAGGTCTTTTATTTTTTCATAGGCCTGGCGCATTTTCTGGTAGTCGTTGGTGCTGAGAATATCTCTGCCCACCCGCAGCAGCTTTGCCTGCTCCGCATTGTCCAGAATATCCATCTCGTAAATGTTGCGTTCTTCGTCAAACTCGATTTCCTGGGGTGCATATCCTTTGTCTTTAAGTTTTAGGGACAATGCTTCCAGGTTGCTTTTTTCTTCCAGGAAGCGTTTTGAACTGACCCCGTCTTCCATCAGGGTAACCAGAAGAGACGTATCATAATCGCGTTTGTGAAGCTGGTCCATGCTGTTGTAGTAGTCTGTCATGTCCTTCAAAAATGCATAGAACTCATCCTCGGTCAGCGGCGTATCCTGGCCGTTGAGCACAATCTGTTTCTGGGATGCAATTCTACGGATCAGGTAATCGGCGTATTCACTTTCATTTTTCAGGTAAACGCCGTTTTTCCTTGATCCCACCCTGAAAAGCGGGGGTTGGGCAATATACAGATAACCGTGTGATATCAAATCCGGCATCTGGCGGTAAAAAAAGGTGAGAAGCAGGGTCCGGATGTGTGAGCCGTCCACGTCCGCATCGGTCATGATCACCACTTTATGGTAACGGATTTTCTCAATGTTATACTCTTCCCTGCCGGCCCCTGTGCCCAGCACCGTAATGATGTTTTTTATCTCATCACTTCGAAGGATTTTATCGAACCGCGCCTTTTCCACATTAAGGATTTTACCTTTCAATGGAAGGATAGCCTGGAAGCGTCGGTCCCTGCCTTGTTTGGCCGATCCGCCTGCGGAATCGCCCTCCACGAGGAACAGTTCACGTTCTGCAGGGTCGGCAAACTGGCATTCGGCAAGTTTGCCCGGCAGGGTGGAATCAAGCAGGGTTCCTTTTTTACGGGCAAGCTCTCTGGCCCGTTTGGCTGCATCCCTGGCCCGTGCCGCATCCACACCCTTGGCGATGATTTTTCTGGCGACATTGGGGTTTTCCTCCAGGAACTGGCCCAGCTTTTCATTGAGCAGGGATTCAACAATACCCTTGATCTCATTGTTGCCCAGTTTTGTTTTGGTCTGACCTTCAAACTGGGGTTCCATGAGTTTGACCGAGATGATGACGGCCAATCCTTCTCTCATGTCGTCGCCGCTGATTTTGATGTTCTGCATGTTTTTGGGCAGATTGGGGTTGCCTGAAATATAGGCGTTTACCGTACGGGTCAGAGCACCTTTAAACCCGGATACATGAAATCCGCCTTCAACGGTCCTGATATTGTTGGCAAACGAGTACAGCTTTTCCTTGAAGGTATCATTGTACTGGATGGCCACCTCAATCTGGACATCGTTTTTATCCCCTTCAATGTGGATGGGGTCATGCAGCGCGGTGCAGGACCGGTTCAGGTATTCCACAAAGGAGATAATCCCCCCTTCATAATGAAAGTCGTCTTTCTGGGCGGACCGTTCGTCCTCAATGATAATTCTGATCCCTTTGTTTAAAAAGGCCAGTTCCCGCATACGCCGGGACAGGGTTTCGTAGCTGAACTCATTCTGGTTCATAACGGTAAAATCAGGGAAAAACGTGATTCGGGTTCCCCTTTTTTCCGTGTCTCCAAGCTCTGCAAGGTCAGTGCGTTTGTGACCCTTGGAATAGGTCTGGTGGTAGATTTTGCCGTTTTTATACACCTCCATGGTCAAACGCTCGGACAGGGCATTGACAACGGAGATACCAACACCATGCAGACCACCGGAGACTTTGTACGCGTCTTTATCGAATTTGCCGCCGGCATGCAGTTTGGTCATGACCACCTCACAGGCGGGTATGTGTTCGGTTGCGTGCATTTCAACCGGGATGCCCCGGCCGTTGTCCTCCACACTTACCGACATATCCTCGTGGATGGTGACAAGAACCGTATCGCAATATCCTGCCATGGCCTCATCAATGCAGTTGTCCACCACCTCGTAAACCAGATGGTGCAGGCCTTCAAGGTCCACGTTTCCAATATACATGGACGGTCTTTTCCGGACAGCTTCAAGGCCTTCTAATACTTTGATGGCGCCTGCGCCGTAATCTTTATTTCCTTGGTTTTTATTCATGATAGATGTATGGACATTATTACGCAGATAAGGTTATTGTTTTTCATGCTTCTAACGATGCAGGGGCTTTTGCTGTCTTTGATGTTCAGTGTCACAATTTCGTCGTCAAACAGATTCAGCGCATCCATAAAGTACCTGGGGTTAAACGCGCTTTTTATCTCCTCACCCGAGAAACCGACCATGAGCTGTTCTTTGGACTCACCGATTTCAGGGTTGGTGATGGTAACGGTCAAACTGTTGTCCGTGAAGTTGAATATAACGCTTTTATAGTCATCCGAGGTCAGGATGGATACGCGTTTCATCAATGTGAGAAACATTGCCCGTTCAACTTCAATGGGGATCATGTCCGTCATATTAATGACAAGCTTATAGTCCGGATAATCGCCTTCCAGCAGTTTGATCATAATGGATTCATTGGCCCGTTGGGAGACGAAATGATTGTCTTTAACCCCCACCTTGATGGTCTCTATATCGGAATCAATGAATTTTCCCAGCTCGGCCAGCCCTTTTTTGGGGATGAGTACCCGGGTGCTTCCAAGATCAAGATCCCCTGTAAACGGGGCATCATAGCAGTGAAGCCGCCTTGAATCCGTTGACACGATCCGCAGCATTTCTGCGCCGTCCACCTCAGCTTTTTCAATCAAAGCCCCCAGGACATAGGTCCTTTTTTCTTCATTCTGGTAGCCCACCACAGAAGAGACGGCCACCATTTTTTTCAGGTCTTTGGATGCCACGTCTATGAAGTTGACGTTTTCGATCACAGGGGTTTCGGGAAAGTTTTCATAATCCGAAGAGACAATGTGGTAAACGCTGTCCCCGGATCCTATTTCAACCCACCGGTTTTCAACCTCATTGATGCAGATATTTTCATTGGGATATTCCCTGATGATTTCAAAGAATTTTTTTGAGTTGATAGACAGAATTCCCGGCGTTTCAACCTGGGCCTCATAGGTGCCGGTGAAAACCGTTTCAAGGTCATTGGCCGTGATGATGATCTTTGACTCTACTGCCTTGATCAAGATATCAGAGGTGATTTTTAAATTTGTTTTTCTGCCGGTGATACCCTGGATTTTTGCCAGAACTTCCAGGATATCCTTTTTGTTGAAGGAGAATTTCATTTAGAATCCTTATTTTATCATCTGTTAAACCAAATAAGTCTATAATAAACTGTCTGATTTATCAAGAGAAATGGCGGGGACGATGCCTGGGACGATGCGCCCTGAAACGTTGTTTTATGGGCATGTTCAGGGCGTTAGGGCTCAGATGAACGTTTGAACGTTTTAGGGTTCCGTGGCAAAAAAGAGCTGGACGGCTTTGGGCGTTGAACAGGTTTCGTTCAGCCATTTGGCTTTATCTTTGATCGGTCCGTCTTTCATCTCCCGTGCATGCTCGGGACATACTTTGATGCAGGCGCAGCACAGAATACAATTTTCGGCAAGGGTGGCAAACCCGCGTTCGGCGTCAATGGCATTTGAGGGACATGCCGTGACACACAGTCCGCAGTTTGTGCAAAAGTCCGTCACCCGAATAAAGTCCGGGGCACCTTTGCCCATGCCCTCTTTGTAGGGGAAATTTCCCGGCACCTTTAAATCGCCGATTTTCTTTAAATCATCGGTCTTTTTGAGCAGATCCGCGCTGTCGACACCAAAGTTTTCGGCCTGTTTCAGATCGTTTTCATCCGGCCGGTTCATGGCAACGGGGATCTGGGTGCTTGCAAAGGAGTGTTCCCCTATAAATGCCGCCCCCGACACGGGGGTAAATCCACATGCCGATGCAATATTTTTAAGCTCCAGTAGCGCATCCTCATACTCTCTGTTGCCATAGACCACGGTGAGTATGGCCGGGGTGCCGACCGCTGTCAGTTTTTTGAAGAAATCCGCAGCATCGGCGGGCAGGCGGCCGGCATATACCGGTGCCCCCAGCAGGACAATGTCGTTGTCATTGAAGGGCTTAAATCCGGTGTCCCTGACTTGCGGGCTGGTGAAGTTGATGGCGTTTATTTCAGAACCGCTGATTTCCAGACGCTGGGCAAGGCCCTGGGTGATGGCCCGGAGAACGGTTTCGGTTGTTTTGGTGGGGCTGAAATATATGAGGGTAATCTTTTTCATGCCTGACGTCTCCATTTTGTGCCCGATCGACAAAATTTTCAGATTTTTGTTCAGGCACGATCTATTTTTAATTCGTTGCGGCCTAAGATTTACGTTTATCGTATCCTGGTATTTTCCACAAAAGGCAACACGATATTTTTTAATGCCGTCATGTCATCGGTGTTTAGAAAATGATCTGCCACGTGGGCAAACTTAGGGTCCAGCATATCCACATTTTGGGAACAGGGCTGGAGGACATAGGATGCCGCACCCCGGATCATTTTGCCGATATTTTCCATGATGGCAGGCGTGACAAACGGCTTCACGCAGGTGGTCCTGAATTCATAGGACGGTGCTTTGTTCATGATCAGTGAAATACTTTCCAGTACCTGGTCCAGGCGTCTCGGATTTTTCATTACCATTGGATAATGGTCTGTATCTGTCTTAATGTCCATGGCCAGGTAATCCACAAGGTCCTGGTCAAAAAGAGCGTCCAGGACCCTGGGAGCCGTACCGTTGGTATCCAGCTTGACTTTGTATCCCATCTGCCGGACGGTCTGGATAAACTCAATCAGATCCGCCTGGAGGGTGGGTTCTCCGCCGGTGATGGCAACGCCCTCAATCAATCCTTTGCGTTTTGCGAGAAAGTCCAGGATCTCTTTGGGGGCCGGTGTGTTCCCGCCTTCAACAGCGGAACCGCCACCCCCTTGGGGAGCGGCGGTTCCGGCAGCAAGATCCGGGTTATGGCAGTAGGGGCAGGTGAAGTTGCACCCCCGGGTGAAGACCACACAGCTGATGGTTCCCGGAAAATCGATCAGGGAGTTTTTTTGAAATCCGCCAATATACATACGGTTATGACGCGATCTTTGCGGCTGCCTTCTGGGTGGTATAGGTCTTGCGCATGTTAAATTCCGTCTGCTTGCCGTTGTTCCACTGGCTCACCGGGCGCAGATAGCCCACCACCCTGGAGTAAATTTCCGTATCGGCATTGCAGGTCTCGCATTTGGCATGTTCGCCTGTAATATACCCGTGGGTGGGACAGACACTGAAGGTCGGTGTCAGGGTGAAATAGGGCAGGTGGAAGGAGTTGGACACCTTGGACACCATGTGTTTTACCGTTTCAACGTCTGACACTTCCTCACCCAGGAACAGGTGCTGAACCGTTCCGCCGGTGTACTTGGTCTGCAGTTCATCCTGCAGTTCCAGAGCTTCAAACAAGTCGTCGGTATAGTTTACCGGCAGGTGGGTGGAGTTTGTGTAAAAGGGGTCTGAACCGTTTTTGAACTCTTCTTCGTTGGCGCAGATGATGTTTTTGAATTTCTTTTTATCCAGCTTGGCAAACCGGTAGGTGGTGCCTTCGGCAGGGGTTGCTTCCAGGTTGAATATTTCACCGGTGCTCTCCTGCAGGTTTTCAATTTTGCTGCGGATATGGTCCATGGCCTTGATGGCAAAGGCCTGGCCCCGGGGGGTGGCGATGCCGTTGTCTTTGCCCAGAAAATTGAGGCAGGCTTCGTTCATGCCCAGAACGCCGATGGTGGAGAAGTGGTTGCGCCAGTAAACACCGGTGTTTTCCTTGATTTTTCTTAGGTAAAATTTTGAATAGGGATACAGGTCATTTTCGGTGAACTTTTCAAGGATTTTACGCTTGATGCCCAGGGATTCTGCACTGATGTCGATCAGTTTGTCCAGACGGCTGAAAAAGTCGGCCTCGTCCTCGGCAAGACGACCGATTCTGGGCAGGTTCAAGGTGACAACGCCAATGGAACCGGTCAACGGATTTGCACCGAACAGCCCGCCGCCGCGTTTGCGCAGTTCCCGGTTATCCAGTCTGAGCCGGCAGCACATGGAGCGAGCGTCTTCAGGATCCATGTCGGAATTAACAAAGTTGGAAAAATAGGGGATGCCGTACTTGCCGGTCATTTTCCAGATGTTTTCCAGCTTGGGATTGGCCCAGTTAAAGTCCGCTGTAATATTGTAGGTGGGAATGGGGAATGTGAACACCCTGCCCTTGGCATCGCCTTCCATCATCACTTCAGCAAAGGCTGAATTGATGATATCCATCTCATTTTGGAATTCGCCATAGGTCTCTTTCTGGTATTTTCCGCCGATAATAACAGGGGAGTCCTTGAGCATGGCCGGCACGTTCAGGTCCATGGTGATATTGGTAAACGGCGTCTGGAATCCCACACGGGTGGGAATATTGATGTTGAAAACAAACTCCTGCAGCGCCTGTTTGACCTCTTTGTATTCAAGGTCGTCGTAACGGACAAACGGGGCCAGCAGGGTATCAAAATTGGACATGGCCTGGGCGCCTGCCGCCTCTCCCTGCAAGGTATAGAAAAAGTTGACGATCTGGCCCAGGGCGCTCCTGAAATGTTTGGGCGGAGAGGATTCCACTTTACCGGCTACGCCTTTAAAACCTTCAACGAGAAGGTCCTGCAGATCCCAGCCCACACAATATACGGACAAAAGACTTAAGTCATGGATATGGATATCTCCGCTGTAATGGGCGTCCCGGATGGCCGGGGGATAGATTTTATTGAGCCAGTATTCGGCGGTGATATCCGAGGAGATATAGTTATTCAGCCCCTGGAGGGAGTAGCTCATATTGGAGTTTTCCCGGACCTTCCAGTCCATGCGGCTGATGTAAGATTCCATGAGGCAGACGTTTTCATTGATGGCAATTTTTCGAATCTGGTTGTGCTGCTCCCGGTAGATAATGTATGCTTTTGCGGTTTTGTAAAACGGAGAATCCAGGAGTACCCGCTCCACAATATCCTGGATTTCTTCAACTTCGGGAACGGGCCCCAGCTGAAGATCCCGGGCAAGTGTCAGTACCCGCATGGTCATTTTTTTTGCATCTCTGCCGTTGAATTCTTTGGTCGCTGCACCGGCTTTGATTAAAGCGTTTGTTATTTTAGAAGAATCAAACGCAGCTACCCGTCCGTCTCTTTTTTTGATTTGCTCAAACATTATGGCTACCTCTTGAAATCTGATTGATATTCACATACTCTGATGGGAATGCAGACCGGGGGAAACCCAGACTGCAGGTCAAATCTAACCCAATATGTAGTTGTGTGTCAATAGGAAAAAAACTATATATAGTGTTTCACGCGGAATAACACACGAGAGCCTTATGCAGCTTGATCAAAATCCATTTTTTAGAAAAACCATAACGCCATGGTACGATTCCAATTTCGCCTGCTGGGTCTTGATCTGGTCTATGGTGCTGGTTTTTTGCTTTGCCGTGGGCGGGGTGATTGTGGTTGGCGACGATCCAAAGCTTGCCCCTCACATATGGTTTCCGTTGTTGCTGGCCGGGCTTTCCGGTTTTCTGGTTGTTAAGGTCTATGTGCGCCTAAACAACAGAATCAACAACGAATAGTGTTTGAACGCAAACTCACCCATCTGCGGCGTTGCAGAAAAATATGCAATCCTCACATACATAAGTATGCTCCGGTTGCAGATTTTTTTGCGCCTTGCATCTGGGCAAGTTTTTGCCCAAACATGTGGAGCGATAGGCTGGATTTAAGCTGAAGAGATGTCTCCGACTACCTCTATAAGGTGGTGTACAATCTGTGCGGTCACGCCCCAGATCACCACGTCTTTGTAGGGATATTTCAGTTTCATGACATTGGGCCTGTGGCCTGCGTACCCGTTTTCCCGGTGGGTCTGAAGGAGTGTCTGATAGGGGATTTTAAAAATCCTTGAAATTTCTTGGGTTTCAACAACGAGGTCGTCTTTTTGGTTCCAGATACCTGTAAACGCCTGGATATCCCGGTTTTTCAAGGTCTGAAAATGGCCCAGTGATCCGATGTATTTGACGTTGTCAGGCAAAATGCCCGTTTCTTCATAAAGCTCACGAAAGGCCGCCTGTCTGGGAGACTTGTCTGTCTGGTCCACATGGCCGCCGGGAAACGCCATCTGATTGCGCCAGGCGTATCCTTCCCGGTCCGCTTTCTGGATAAACAGCAGTTCCGGTTCCCGGCGAAAAAGAAAAAGCGCCATCACGGCAGTGGGTTTAAACTGCTCAGGGTCCGGGGCCGGCGGGTGGGCCGCGGAGACAATCGCAGAATTCATTATTTCAATATATGATGAGATGTTCATGAACTATCCTTATTAAACAATGCTGTCATTAAACTACATTCTTAAATTGTCCTTGTCAAATCGGGCCATTTTGAATTTTAACCCGTTGTCTTGACAATCAGTTTTTTGCGACAATTATTATTAAAAAAATTAATTTTAATCGTTCAACTGTTTATTTCTTAGGAGTTATAATGGCAGAAAAAGAAACCCGACAATTTAAAACCGAAGTTCAGCAGCTTTTGCATCTGATTATTCATTCTCTGTATTCCAACCAGGAGATTTTTGTCCGGGAGTTGATTTCAAACGCCTCGGACGCCATTGATAAGGCCAGATTCAAAGAACAGACCGAACCGGATCTGTTTGCCGATGACAATGATTACCATATCCGCCTGGCTGCGGACAGCGAAGCCAAAACCTTCACCATCACCGACAACGGCATCGGCATGACCTTTGACGAGGTCAATGACAATATCGGTACCATTGCCCAGTCCGGTACTGCTGCGTTTATGCAGGCCCTGGAAAAGTCAAAAAATGAAACCGGGCTCTCTCCGGAACTCATCGGCCAGTTTGGTGTGGGATTTTATTCTGCATTTATTGTGGCGGACAAAGTGCGGCTGGACACCAAGGCCCCGGGCCAGGAAAAAGGTGTGCGGTGGGAATCCGACGGCAAGGGTGAATATACCCTTGAAGAAATTGATAAGGAGACAAGAGGGACACAGATCACCTTGTTCCTTAAGGATCCCGAAGAGGGAGAAAAGGATTTCACCGAAGAATACGTCATCCGCAACGTCGTTAAAAAGCATTCCGATTTTGTTACCTATCCCATCATCATGAATGTGGAGACCAGCGAGCCCATTCCTGAAAAAGAAATTATCAAAGACAAAGACGGCAAACCCATTGGGGATACCTATCGTAAAGTCAGAAAAGATGAAACCCTCAACTCCATGAAGGCCATCTGGGCCAAGTCCAAGGACGAGGTGACCGAAGAGGAGCACAAGGAGTTCTATAAACACATCTCCCACAACTGGGACGACCCCTGCGAAATTATTCACAAAAAATTTGAAGGGGTGACCGAGTATGATGTCCTGATGTACCTTCCCTCCAAGGCGCCCTTTGACATGTTCCGGCCGGAGCGCAAACACGGCATGCAGCTTTACTGCAAGCGCGTCTTCATCATGGATGACTGCAAAGAACTCCTGCCCGAGTATCTGGGGTTTGTCCAGGGCATTGTGGATGCCCCGGACCTGAACCTCAATGTCAGCCGAGAAATTCTACAGGAAGACCGCCTGGTCAGAAATATCCGCAAAAATTTGGTCAAACAGATTTTCAGCACCCTTGAAGGCATGGAAGATGAGAAATACATTGCGTTCTATGAGGAGTTCGGTCAGGCACTTAAAGCCGGTATCCCCTCGGATTACGACAACAAGGAACGGCTGGCCTCTTTACTGCGTTACAAAACCACCAAGTCCGGTGATAAATATGTGACCCTTGATCAGTACATCGAAAACATGAAAGAGGACCAGAAAGAGATTTACTACATCACAGGTGAAAATCTGGCCTCCCTTATTAATTCCCCGCTGCTTGAGGCGCTCAAAGAAAAGGACTACGAAGTCCTTCTCATGGTGGACCCCATTGACGAATGGGTGACCCAGTCTCTGCCCGAGTATAAGGAAAAGAAACTGAAAAGTGCGGAAAAAGGCGATCTTGACCTGGAAAAGGTGGATGACGAAAAGAAAAACGAGTATTCTGCCTTACTCTCTTTTCTTAAAGGCAAGCTGGAAAGCAAGGTTAAGGATGTGGTGGTCTCCAACCGGCTTAAAAATTCCATCTCCTGCCTGACAGGCGATGAGTGGGCCATGAGCGCTTATATGGAAAAGATCCTCAAGGCTTCCGGCCAGAAAGCGCCGGAACAGAAACGTGCCCTGGAAGTCAATGTCAACCACCCGGTCATGGAAAAGATCAAGTCCGTGTTTGAATCAGATACCACAAACCCTGTGCTGACGGATTATTGCGATCTGCTTTATGATATCGCCGTAATTTCCGAAGGCGGCAAGCTTGATAATCCTGCACGGTTTTCCACCCTTGTGGGCGATCTCATGGCAAAATCCATATGAAAATTTACCTTGAAAGCCTGGGATGTTCCAGAAACCAGGTGGACAGTGAGATCATGCTTGGCCGGCTGACTGCAGCCGGCCATCAGGTCGTCCCTGACCCGGTTCAGGCAGAAGCGATTATCGTAAATACCTGCGGGTTTATCTCAACCGCCTCCCAGGAGGCGGTTGATGTTATTTTGGAGATGGCGGAATTTAAAACCACCGGTGCATGTCAGCGACTGGTTGTCACCGGCTGTCTTGTCCAGCGGTATAAGGATGACCCGGATCTTTTTGGCAGTCTGCCGGAAGTGGATGCGTTTTTGGGCACGGCCGCCTGTGACAGCATTGTCAGCGCTGTGGAAAATGACGGTTCGGAACCATTTACCCTGTTTCCCGCGCCCGAAGCCCGGCAGGTAAACATCCCCGTGCAGGCCCGGGAACTTCTTTTTGAAAAAACCGCCTACATCAAGGTGTCCGAAGGGTGCAACCGTCACTGCACCTACTGCATTATCCCCAACCTGCGGGGCCGCCAGCGATCCCGGCCTGTGGAGCTGATCTGCAAAGAAGCTTCCGCGCTGCTCGATCAGGGCGTTCAGGAGATTATCCTCACAGCCGAGAATACCACGGATTACGGCATGGATCTGGGTGGCGCGGATTTTCATACGGTGCTTGAAAAAACATCAAAAACGATCTCCCAAAAAGATCCCTCGGCCTGGCTTCGATTTTTGTATACCCACCCAAGCACCCTTGATACCCGGGTCATTGAGGCTGTTCAGCGCCATACCAACATCTGTTCCTATTATGATGTGCCCATCCAGCATGCCCATGATGACGTTTTAAAGCGCATGGGGCGGCCCTACACCCGGCAGGATCTTCTCCGGCTTTTTTCAGATATCCGGCAGCTGGACCCGGATGCCGTGTTACGGACCACCGTAATCGTGGGGTTCCCCGGTGAAACAGACGATCAGTTCAATGACCTGCTGGCATTCATACAAGAGGTAGAGTTTGATTTTCTTGGGGTGTTTACCTATTCTGATTCCGAGGATCTGCCCGCCCATCGGTTGGCCGATCATATTTCCGAAGAGGTGATGGAACTGCGGCATGACACCATTATGGCGGCCCAGGCAAAGATTTCTGAAAAACGCAATGTCCGGCATGTGGGGCGCGTCTATCCGGTGCTTGTGGAAGAAAACCCCGAAGAGGGGGTATACATCGGCAGAACCCCGTTCCAGGCTCCGGACGTGGATGGGGTGACATTTATTTATTCAGATGGACTGGACACAGGCAGCCTGGTTCAGGTAAAAATAACCGACGCATTTGAATATGATATTGCCGGGGAGATGGTGTGACAAAAAATATAAAAAAAGAGATTATGGCGCTGGCCGGCCCGGACCTTTTACTGGTGGAGCAGGCCCTTGAAGCAAATTTGACCCCGAATCTGGAGCGGGTAAAACAGGTGGCAGGCCATTTGTTGTTTGCCGGTGGCAAACGGCTGCGGCCGCTGCTCATGATTCATGCGGCCCGCATGTGCGGTTTCCAGACCGGCCAGGAGATCGAATTTTCCACTATTTTTGAGTATCTTCATGCCGCCACATTGCTCCATGATGATGTGGTGGACGGGTCTGATACCCGCCGGGGAAAGCCTTGTGCCCATACCCTGTGGGATGCGCCCACGGTGGTCCTCACAGGGGATTTTCTTCTGGCCACAGCCCTTGTGATTGCCGCAAGAACAAAATCCCCCCGGGTCATTGAAGTGATCGCACAGATTACGGCGGACATGTCCCAGGGCGAGATCCTCCAGATGGAAAAAACGGGAAACCCGGATCTTACGGAAGAAGAGTACAATGAGATCATAGAACGCAAAACTGCGGTTCTGATCCAGGGTGCCTGTCTCACGGGAGCCCTTGTGGCCAAGGCCGGCGACAATCGGGAAGCGGCCCTTAAAAATTACGGCTGGCATCTGGGTATGGCCTTTCAGATGGCCGATGATCTCCTGGACTACACAGCAACAGCCGAACAGCTGGGCAAAAACCCCGGGGCGGATATGCGTGAGGGTAAATTGACCTTGCCCTTGATTTACAGCCTTGGCAAGGCGGATGCCCGGGACCGAGAATGGATGCTGGCGGCCATGGCCCGGCCGCAGTTTGACCCCCAAGAGTTTGAAAGTCTTAAAGAACGCCTGACCCGTCTGGGCGGCATTGAATATACAAACAACCGGGCCTTTGGCCATGTACAGGCAGCCCGAACCGCCCTGGATATTTTCCCTGAATCCGCCTCCAAACACCTGCTGGAGCTGATTGCGGATTATTCCATCCTCAGAAAGGTATAATCATGATCTCTCGATTACGATGTTTGTTGATTGTATGTATTGTCGCCGTTTTCTGTTTGCCCCTGACCGGGGTTATGGCTGCCGGACAGGATGATGTCTACATCACCACCGGCCGGCATCAGATAACGAATCAGGATGCCCTAGGTGCCAAAAAGTTTGCCGTGGCGGACGCCCTGGAAAAAGCGGTTCAGCTTGCATTCGCCTCGGCGGTATCCGAGAAGAAACTGGGCGAACATCTTGATTTTGTATATGACCAGCTTCTTGCCCATACCATGGATTTTGTGTCCACCTATCGCGTCATCAACGGTATGACCCACAATGGCGCATATCTTGTGGGTGTAGAATCAAAGATCAGCCTGGCGTTGGTAAAAAAACGCATTCATGATTCAGGGCTCTTCAATCAGGCCCGGAACAATCCAAAGGTTCTTTTACTCATTTCAGAACAAAGTCCTGAGGATACACAACCCCGGTGTTGGTGGTGGCAGCCGGAAGGTCAAGCTTACGATTCTTCCATTGACTCCATTGCGGAAAAAAGTCTGAAAGCCATCTTTGATCAAGCCCGTATCCCTTTGGTGGTGACAGGGACTGATTATCCGGACCCTGCTGGCTATCATGTTGACTTTTCGGCCATGGATGACCAGGCCGCTGCCATGGCGCTTGGCCAGGCCCTTGGGGCCGACATGGTCGTTTTGGGTACGGCCTCCGCCCAAAAGTCCGCCAATCGCATGGGCGATGAAATAACCTTTGAGGCGCAGGTCTCTTATACGGTGCTGGATATGGCGTCCCAGAAAGCGGAGATCCAGACCACAGCGTCAGCCTCAGCCAAAAGCACAGATGAAAGTGGCGCAGATCAGGCCCTAAACCAGGCGGCAGGCACCGCAGGACAGGCTCTGACAGAAAAAATAGACACGTTCTGGGCCCAGGCTCTGAAAGAGAAAAAAGCCTTTGATCTTTATGTAGAAGGGGATAATTTTTTAACCCGGTTCATTGCCCTGAAACGTCAGCTCAAAGAGATCCGGGAGATTGAGGATATTTCTCCCCGGGAGCTTGGATCATCCCATGCCATTATGGAGGTTAGTTACAAAGGCACCCCGGCCCAGTTTGCCAATGCCGTAATGCTGAAAACCTTTGAGGAATTCGGTATTGAGGTCTCCATGGTTTCCGATAATGCGGTGAAAATAAAATTTGTGGCCGAACCCGGCAGCGACATGGCTCCCCAGAAGGGCAATGAGTCAGGTGGAGTTGCCCCGCAACCACCTGACGCTCCCCAGCCACAGGGATCAGACACCACCACCAGCCAGGGAATTATTCAGGAAACACTGCAAGAATAGCTCCAATATTCTTGACATAATTTAACAGGTCTGGTAAAAAGCCATCTAAAGTTTAATGGCGCGTAACTCAGTTGGTAGAGTGCTACCTCGACACGGTAGAAGTCAGCGGTTCAAGTCCGCTCGTGCCAACCATAAAAATCAAGCATTTACGGAAAGGCCCGTAAGTGCTTTTTTAGTTTTTGCTACCCTTTTGCTACTGGTTTGTTTTTTTGTTCCTAAAATATACCCAATTGTTCACACCCTATTTTCTCATTTCTGTTCGCAATTTTTTTGTCCTGTTTTTCTGACGTTGCTTTATTATACAACCCTACAGGACAAAAGTTAGAAAATCACTTTGTGACATGTTTTTCAAAAACCTTGCTTCTTGATATTTTTTGTTTTAGATAGAAATGATTTTTGATTCAAGTACTAATTGAGGGGGTTTGATGGCTTCAGCACCAGGACAACCTAAAATTTGTCATATTCTGCATCACGACAAACTCCCTTTCGTTATCAATGATGGCTTTCTTCTTTCAGATGCAATTATTACAGCCAGAATTCAAAATGGTACTACCATAGGAATGTCGGGTATAAAACAGCGGCGTCTTTATGAATTGACATTGACAAGCCATCCCGATTTGTATGTTGGGCAGTGTGTTCCATTCTATTTTTGTCCACGTTCAATTATGCTATATTTAATGTACATGAAAAACTTAGAGCTTGCATACAAAGGTGGACAGGAGCCTATTGTTCATTTGGTTGCAGATTTGGGGCAAACAATTAAATGGGCAAACGATAACAACAAAAGGTGGGCATTTACGACCAGTAATGCTGGATCTTATTATTTCGAGGACTATTGTAATCTTTCAGATTTACGATTGATTAACTGGGATGCTGTCCATACGAACCAATGGGCAGCTTGCAAGGAAGAAAAACAAGCTGAATTTCTGATTGAAGAATGTTTTCCATGGGAATTGGTGGAACAAATTGGCGTTATATCCCCTCAGTATGTTAGAGAGGTGAGTAAAGCGTTGGTGAATACACATCATAAACCACCAATTGCTGTACGGCGTAACTGGTATTACCCATAGTGACTTTGAGGTGTGAAATGTTAAATTATAAAATAGGCGATTTATTCAAAGAGGATGCAGAGGCGATTGTCAACACAGTTAATTGTGTGGGGGCGATGGGTCGAGGCATTGCTTTGCAGTTCAAGAAAGCCTATCCAGCTAACTACAAAGCATACGCATCGGCATGTAAGCACAAACAAGTAGTACCTGGTAAAATGTTCGTTTTTGAAACTGGTGGAATGTTGAATCCTCAATTTATAATCAATTTTCCTACCAAAAGGCATTGGCGAGGTAAAAGTCGGATAGAAGATGTTGAATCGGGACTACAAGATCTTCGTGCCGTAATCGAGAGACATAATATTCGATCAATTGCAATTCCTCCTCTCGGCTCCGGCCTTGGTGGATTAAACTGGTCAGAAGTAAGAGAACGAATCGAGAGAGCTTTAAGTAACCTTGAAAATGTAAAAGTGGTCATATTTGAACCTATAGGAGCTCCAGACGCTAAAGCGATGGTACGGAATAAACAGGTTCCTAAAATGACTGAGGGACGAGCAGCTCTTGTTGAATTAATCAATCGATACTTAGCAGGATTATTAGATCCCTTTATAAGCCTCTTGGAAATCCATAAGTTGATGTATTTTTTACAAGAATCAGGGGAACCTTTACGATTGCAATATGAGAAAGCTCCTTATGGACCATATGCTAAAAATCTTAGACACGTATTGAATGCAATCGAAGGTCATTTGATTACAGGCTATGCAGACGGAGGAGACGACCCCAATAAGCCTCTTGAACTTATACCTGGGGCTTCCGAAGATGCCAAAAAATTTCTCAAAGTTAAAAAAACGACATTAAAACGCTTTGAAAAAGTATCAAAATTAGTTGAAGGTTTTGAATCACAATTTGGATTGGAACTCTTATCGACTGTACATTGGGTCATAGAGAAAGAAAAAGCGAATTCTCCTCAAGACGTAATGGAAAAAATTTATGGTTGGAATAATAGAAAGAAACAATTTACAACCCGCCAAATTTCAATAGCTATCAAAACACTTAGCAAGCACGGTTGGATTCAAGAATCTTCTTTTGCTATATGACAATAAGGGCCGGAGTATTGTGCCCAAAATGTGCCCGGTTGAATACAGAATAATAAAAACAACAAAATCAAACGAAAAAAACAAATCGTAAAAAGCCTTGTAAATAAAAGGTTTGTGGGAAAAAATTTCCGTAAACCCTTTTTGATTTTCTGTCCGCCTTGATCTAAAAATTCATCCTGGTCCGATGCCGTTTTTTATGACTGTAAATAAGGCCATGAGGACGCCCATCAGGAATCCTACAATCATCATGGCACGGATCTCCTCTGGCCCGAGCTTTCGAACTGCCGGGTATTTTGCTGCCATGATTCCAAGAAAGATAATGACGATAAATGGCAGGGCCGGCAGATAGAGGTTTATGGATCTTGCGAGCACAATGGACAGAATCAGGCCGATAGCCGCCACAGGGAAAAAGATTCGGGCTTTGTTTTGACCTTGTGTTGATCTGGCAAGGTTGAGTATGTTGTCATCCATTTCGAACCGAAGCGCGCCTGCAGACAGTATGGCCACCACGATCCAGTCGGAGATACCGAACACGGGCGTGAAATATTCATTGCCGGGCAAGGGCATTTTGACCAGGAAAAAATCCACCAGGGGGGCAGGGCCTGCCATGCCGTTCCGGTAATAGTCGGTAATATCTTCTGCAAAGTTGCGGGTGGGGCCGGAAAAAACACTGAATATGTCGGACAGGGCAACGGCCATACCGATGGGAATAAATTCGGAAGGGCGTTTCAGGGGCGTGACCAGCCAGTGGCCTGCCACACAGGCGAAAAGTACCAGGGTAGCCGTTGACAAGGCTGTGACGATATTGTTTTTCAGATCGGCCTGAGCCACAAGCAGGTAGAGAAGTATAAAGATGATCGTCAACGCGCCTAACCAGGTCAGACGCCGGGTCGTGTTTGTGCCGATGGCCGGCTCAACGTGTCGTTGATAAATCCGGGTCATCCAGCCTAAACAGGCAATAAGCCCCACAATAACAATATAATCAAATCCGGCCCTGGCCGTTTCAGGCAATATTCGGCCCAGGGCCTGGCATCCAAATGTTCCCAGGCCCCAGATCAGATATATGCCGATAACAGGCCCGATCGCTATTATGATCCGGCCGCGCTGCCGATGCCCAGAAGATCAGCAATATTGGCAGTCGGGTCAATTTTAGGTTCAATTTTGGAGGTCGCACAGGTCAACAGTGTAGATACGCCGGGGCCGTGGCCTGCCAGTAAACAGTCTGAGTGAACCACAATGCCGATGGAAACCGCACCCTGGACATAGGCCCTGCCATAGCGGTTATCATGGTCCATCAGGGCCACAAAATCCCCGAATCTGATTTTATCCAGATTGTATTTTTTTACGGTGTCGGGGTCCGAGGTCATCACATCATAATCGCCTGCCCCCACATGGGCCCGGCCAACACCCGATCCCATGCAGGGCGCCGGTACAATGGTGGTCACCGGCACCTGGAGGATTCCGCCGCCGATTTCAACAATATTCATCTTTTCCAGCAGTTCCGGGTCCAGGTTAAACAGCTTGATGTCCGGATAGTCGGTCAGGGCAAGCCCCTGGCCCTTGGCCCGGATCAGGATCTTGTCATCATAGTTCATCTTCTCCTTGGTTGCTTTGGGAAACTCCACGATCACATGTTCTGAACCGCCGTGGTGGCCGATGACCACACCCGTATCCCCCTGGGCATCCCCGGAGATGATTTTTGCCTGGTTGCCCACACAGGAGAAAAGCTGCAGGGTATTGTTGGGAAAATCATTGGGCTTTTCCATATTGGCCGTACAGGAAACCCCGGGCTCGATATGGTCCCCGGCCAGGCCGAAGGCCGAATCCCCGGCCTGGACATTCAGGGTGATGCCGCCGATACCGGGCAGAAGAAACGGATTGCCTTGGTGGTCCACTTTCCATCCGGCACCGGCCCGGGGCATGCCGGGTTTACAGGCCAGAAACATTTCAACTACTTTATCTTTGTTTGTTGTTAACATGATATACACCTCATTTTTTTAATCTGATTAGAAACGGAATTGCCGTAAAGCCCGCCAGGGCGGCTATGATAAACATCATGTTCAGGCCGAAGGCGTCTGCAATGGCCCCTGACACCACAACGGCGATGGATCTTACGGCAAAGGAGAGCATCATGAAAAGGCCATTGGCCGCCGCAGGACTTTCCTTGGCATTCTCCTGGACCAGGGCCAGCATCACAGGGGTGGTGGACAAGACGGTGAACCCTGTTATCAAAAGCGAAACAATCTGGATCACCCCCGTGGTTGTGGCAAATAAAAGAATGGTTACAGGGGCTACCGTCAACGCCCAGAACAGCACACGTCTGCGCCCCAACCGGTCGGACAGAGTGCCGGCCGACAGGATACCGGCAACGCCTGTGGCCTCATACAGTGTCAGTGCCGTGCCCCCCAGCCACAAGGAGCCCGTCGCCTGTTCCACATACACGGTTAAAAACATACCCATGGAACCGTGCATCATGGCCCGGGCCGAAAGGATGCCTGCCAGGGGATTGAGCACATGCCGGATCTCTTTGTACGCCTGGGTTAACGATCCCCGCCGCTTGGTTTTAACCTTCTCCTGGGCGGGTTCCAGGGTGATGAACAACAGCACGGAGGTGGCCAGGGCCAGGGCCAGGACAAAATGGAATTGCGCCAGCCCCAGATATGTTACCGCCGCAACGGCAAGGATCGGTCCCATGGTCCTTGCAAGTTCACCACCGGTCATGAAAAAACTCATGCCCCGGCCTTTGAATTTTCCCGAATACCTTGCCACCGTAACCGGGGCCGGGACATGGAAAAGAGATACCGAGATGCCGGCCACAAAGACCAGGACCAGCAGCATGCCATAGGATGGGGCAATGCCGATGAAGCTCATGGGGATGGCCGTCAGGGTCGGGGCCAGGATCACCAGCCAGCGCGCCAGCCCTTTATTGTCGGCAAACAGACCGATGAACGGATTGGCCAGGGACGGGATCTGCATGACCGTGGATAAAAGTCCGGCCTGGCTCAGGGTAATGGACAGCTTTTCAATGATCAGAGGCAGCAGAGGCGCCAGAAAGCTTGTGTAAATATCATGGACAAAGTGGGCAAATGCAATGGTGGAGACCCGATATGCTTGAAATTTTGATGTCTGAAATTCAGCAGCCTCTGAAGTGTTTTTATCTGGTGTTGTCATTTAAAAATCAGCCTTTGCGATCATATCCATGGCGGCATGGGCAGTCATGTCGCACTGAAGCGGGGTGATGGAGATACAGTTTTCAAGCAGCGCACCGTCGTCAGAGCCTTCACTGGCATTTGTCTGCTTCATGGTGGCGTACCAGTAGTATGTCAGGTCCCTGGGATTCTGACGGCGGTCGAACATGTTGATCAGGTTGTTGTTCGCCTGGGACGTCACCTTTGTGCCGACGATTTGGTCAAAGGAAATGGCCGGGGCATTGATGTTCAGGAAAACCCCAGGGGGAAGATCCAGCGCCATGGCTTTTTCCAGAATGGAGGCTGTGTAGTTTGCCATACCCTGGAAGTCCATATCATCACCGTACTGGATGGAGACGGCAATGGCGGGAATTCCGTTGATGGCCGCTTCCCGGGCCGCGCCCACGGTGCCGGAATAGTTGATGTTTACCCCGGTGTTGGACCCGGCATTAATGCCTGAAATCACAAGATCCGGAGTCTGATCGCAGATATCAAACAGGGCCAGCTTGACGCAGTCGGCCGGGTTGCCGGCAACCGCATGGCCGTAATCGTTGTGCCCTATACGCACCTTCTGATGTTTGAGCGGTGTATGCAGGGTGATGCCGTGGCCCACGGCGCTTTTCTCCATGTCCGGGGCAGCCAGAATGACCTCATGATCCGATTTCAGGGCATTAAACAGCGCCCGGATGCCCGGGGCCTGGTATCCGTCGTCGTTTGTCACTAATATTTTCATAGCTTATTTTATTCCTGTTGCAGATTTGAATGCTTAAAAACGTTTTTACGCTTATTTTGATAAAACATAAAAGAGACGGTAACTGCAATAAAAATTGACAAAAAAGATTGTACCCTTATATATTATAAATTGATTAGCGTATAAACAATAAAAATAGGCAAAATAATTTATGGGAAGAAAAAGCATATCTCATATCAGAAAACCTGAAATACTGAGACATACCTACAAGGTTGTGGAAGAAGAAGGCTTTAAAGGTATGACCATCGGTAAAATCGCAAAGCGCATGGGTGTCAATTCCGGCCTGCTGATTCATTACTTCAAAAGTAAAGAAGGCCTGATTATGGAAATGGTGGATTTCCTTTATGAAACGTCTATGAACAATTATCTCAAGGAGCTTGAGATGCTCACCAGCGCCAAGGAGCGAATGGATACCCTCCTGGAAATCCTTTTTGACGCCCGGGGCACCTGGCCCCAAAGGGATGCCGTGTTCTGGTCTTGTTACGCCATGGGATTCCGGGATGAGAATATCAGGGAAAGAATCCGGGACATGATGCTTAAATTTATTGAATTCGGCATTGAGGAGATCGCAGGCTGGGAAAAGACAGGACTTGCCAGTGTAGAAAATAAAAAAAGAGCCTCGGCCCAGATTTTTGCCCTGTCGGAAGGCTTTGGTATTGTGAAAAATTCATTGGATGATCCCAGGCTCATCCAGGAAGTTGCAGATTCTTTTAAGAACACCACACTGCAAATTTTAAATTGTAAATCAGCAAATAAAAAGTAGCCCTTAAATACCGTCCTGCTTTGTTGTTCACGGCAAAGCTGTTTAACTTCTTTTTCTACATCATAATTATATAACAAGCGCCACGGAGAGTGAAATAAAGGAGAGTGCCGTCGATACCATCACTGCTGTGGATGCAAGTTCCACATCGGAATTCAGCTGGGCTGACAATACGGCAATGGCCGTGGAGGTGGGCAGGCTGAAATAGATCATGCCTGTCCGAAATGCCGTATCCGATACGGAAAACAGGTTGAGCATCATATATCCTGTGACAGGCATGATGGTCAGTTTGATTACCGCAGCCGCCAGGGCATTCGGCCAATGCTTTGAAATGCCTGAAAACGTCAGGGTTCCCCCCATGGAGATCAGGGCAAGGGGCAGGGTCATCGAAGCCGTCAGGGCGAGAAAGTTATCGATACATGCGGGCAGGCGATATCCGGTTCGGGATAAAAGCAGGCCTGCGGCACATCCAATGATCAGCGGATTGGAAATAAGCGCCCGCAATAAAAGCCATAGTCGTCGACCCATGGACGGGGTGCGGCCTGAATGCCATATCAGCACAGAGACCGAAAATACATTTATGGCAGGGATCAGGCACCCGATGAGAATGCTGAAAAGCCTTACCCCCTCTTCTCCGAGAACGGTCAGGACCGTTGCCATTCCGATATAGGTGTTGAATCGAAACGAGGCCTGGAAAAACGATCCAACGGCCTTGTCCTCCATTTTTGTTATGCGTATGTAAAAGTAAGAGATTAAAGACGCAAGACAGACCGTCACAAGAACGGCCATAAGAAGCGCGGTTCCGGATGTGTCCGCGCCCGTGGGCTTGGCTGTTTTCCAGAAAAGCATGACCGGGAAAAAAATATAGTACACCAGTCGATCAAGGGTTTTTAAAAAATCATCCGACGTCATACCCCGGCGCTTGAGCCCATAGCCCAATGCCATCATGGCCAGCAGGGGGAACAGGGTGTTGATAATTATCATTTCAGATCTCTTTGGCTGTATAATTTTTAATTGCGGACTATACATCAATTTGGCATAAAAAACTAAACATAGAGACAGCCGTTGTTGCCCAATATTTTTAAAACATACCGTCGACAGCCTGTCAGCCCATATTCAGCGACTTGAACGTTGCAATGAAAGGACGCGTTTTACCATGACCGATGATATTTATAAAAAACTGGCCCTGCATCTGGATAAAATGCCGGCGGGCTTCCCGGCAACGGACTCCGGTGTTGAAGTGAACATTCTCAAACGGCTTTTTACACAAGATGAGGCCGTCATTGTGCTTGGGTTGAACATGTGGCCGGAGCCTGTGCCTGTGATTGCCGAGCGGTTGTCCATGGATCCGGAAAGCTTAGGCGACACGCTCATGGAGATGTCCAGAAAAGGTCTAATTTTCAGGAGCGGCAAAGATGATTCCCCGTCGTACATGGCCATCCAGTTTGTGATCGGTATCTGGGAATTTAATCTCAACCGGCTCAACAGGGAGCTGATCAAGGATGTGAATGAATATCTGCCCCAGTATATGAAAAAAAGCTGGGTCAAATATAAAACCAAGCAGCTGCGCGTCATTCCTGTGTCAAAGTCGGTGACGGTGGACCTGGCCACCATGCCCTATGAAACCGCCGAAGAGATCATTTCCAAACAAAAGAAAATTGTGGTCAGCGACTGTATCTGCCGCAAGGAGCATGGCATGGTGGGGCAAACCTGTGAGTATCCCATGGAGGTGTGCCTTACGTTTGGCTCCGGGGCCTACTACTATGAAGGAAACGGCCTGGGCCGGGCCATTGATGTGGCAGAAGCCCTAAGCCTTCTTGAAAAGGGGCGCCAGGCAGGACTTGTGCTTCAACCGGGCAATGCAAAAGATCCGGGGAATATCTGCATGTGCTGCGGGTGCTGCTGCCAGGTGCTGGGCAATTTGAAAAAGCTTGAACAGCCGGCAAAGGCCGTGCACTCTAACTATTTTGCCCGGGTTGATGCGGATGAATGCGTGGGGTGTGAAAATTGTATGGACCGGTGCCATATGGATGCCATTGCCATGGACGACTCGGCGGCAGTGGTTAATTTAGACCGGTGTATCGGCTGCGGGGTGTGCGTGCCCGTCTGTCCGTCCGGGGCCATTGCTTTGATTAAAAAGCAGGAGACGGATCAATATGATCCGCCGGCAAATACATTCGAAACATATCTGACCATGGCCCAGGAGCGAGGAAACATTTAGACCACAAATACCTTGTTGGGGGCTATGCTTAGAAACCGGCAGCCGGTTTCCGTGATCTGGATGACGCTTTCCACGCCTGCGGCAAACCGGTCGTGGAAAATGAATTTGGGCTCCACGGCAAACACCATTCCCGGTTCAAGCACTGTGCTTCGGCCCTTTGCAATGATTGGATCTTCCACCAGCTCAAGACCAATGCCATGGCCTAAAAATTTGGACTTTAATCCGGGAAGACCTAAAAATTGTTCCTCGTATCCCAGCTTGTCGGCCATGGTTACGGACGTTTGAAAAATTGTTTTCATGGCAACGCCGGGCTTCATGGCTTCCTTGACATGGAAAAGAATGTCAATGGCCGCCTGGCTGGCCGCATCAGCCGGACCGGAAAGTTTTCCGGCCACAAACATCCGGGATTCATCCATGTGATAGCCAAATGCCATGGTACCCAGATCAATGAGTACGGGATCATTTTTTTCAATCACCCGGGATCCCGCACCAAAGGGAAAGGCTGTGTACATACCGGTGCCGCATACCGGAGAATCAAGGGCGCCTGACTGCCCTCCGCTCTCTGCGCCCATGATGTGAAAGGTAAACCCAATGGATCTGTAATGGCGGGTCTGAAGGCGACCCGAGTGGCCCTGGGTTCTGGCAAAGGCCTCAATGCGACCGGCCAGGTCCGTTTCCCGAATGCCGGGTTCAAGGGTCTCGGCAATAAAGTCAAACACCCGACTGGATATGGTTGCCACCTCCTGCATAATGCCAAGCTCATAATCTGATTTGATTGCCCGGCAAGACATGATCACCGGGGTGGCATCCTGCCAGGCACAGCCAAAAAACAATGACTGGAAAAACTTGAAATCCCGGACAGGTACAAGATCAAAGGCGATGCCCATAGTTTTTGCAAAACCGCCGTGACTGTCTTGGATGATCTGGGGAATTTCCGTGACGGAATGAACCGGGAAAATCTGGGTCAGCGGGCTTTCGGCAACGGCTCTGGGAAGATACCTTTTTACAAATAAAATAGGCTCATGGTCCAGGGTGACATACAGCCAGGCATCCTGGGCCGAGCCGCTGAAGTAGTAATAATCGGGTCTATGGGTGAGAAATACCCCGTCCAGCCCGGCCTGGGTCATCTTTTCTTTGAGCGTGTGTATCCGCCGGCTGATTTCAGTTTTAGGGGTCAAATCCAGGGGCAAAAGTTTATCTATCATTTTTTCCACAATATTTTTTGTTTATTGTTTTTAAAAAAACTTGATTACTTTATCAACATATTCTAGATTTTCAAAGGGTTTGGATAAAGGGGCATTTACCGAATGCCGAAGCCGCTTTTGGACCCGTCGCCGGTTCTTTTTCTTTTTTATATTTGACATCCGGCGATTTTATATTAATTTCAAAGAAATTTATTTTAATTTTCAGGAGAAAAACATGGCAGATTTGACAGCAATTATGGAAACTTCAAAAGGCACCATTAACCTGACGCTTTTTGCAGATAAGACCCCCTTTACCGTTGGCAATTTTGTAAACCTTGCAAAACGCGAATATTACAACGGGTTAACCTTTCACCGTGTGATTTCGGATTTCATGATCCAGGGCGGATGTCCTTACGGCAATGGTATGGGCGGCCCGGGATACGAATTTGAAGATGAATTTAAAAAAGATCTCAAGCACGACAAACCCGGCATCCTGTCAATGGCCAATGCCGGTCCCGGAACAAACGGCAGCCAGTTTTTTATCACCCATGTGCCCACCCCCCACCTTGACGGTATGCACACGGTGTTTGGTGCGGTTGTCAGCCAGGAAGACCAGGACGTGGTCAACAGCATCACCCAGGGTGATACCATTGAAAGCATTACCATTAAAGGCAATGTAGGGGCTGTGTTCAAAAAAATTAAAGCCAAAGTGGATGAGTGGAATAAGACGTTGAATAAGTCCTTTCCCAGCCTCCCAAAGGCCTAATTAAGATTTTTTAAATAAAAAAGACCTTTTGCCGTTTCATTGTGCGGCAAAAGGTCTTTTTATTTGGGGTTCAGCGTTTTTTTGCGTCGGTTATCTGTCCAGGTCAATGTACAAAGGGATAATATGAAGGGCCGCCGAATTTTCCTCGGTATCTCCTAAACGCCAGCTTTTCACCGGAATTCCGGCCTCTTTGATTTTTTCAATCATGCCTTTGATGTTGATCAGGGGGTGCCGGGTAAATACATTGGGCAGCCCGTAGGTCAGGCTGCACACCAGGCATTTGTTCGGCCGGCGTTGCAGATTAAAGGCCAGGACAATCCGGCTGCCGGAAATACTGATAGGTTCCAGCCTGATGTCATAGGCCCCTTCCGAGGCATCACCATACAGCGCGTCAAAAAATTGATCACTTCTTTCAGGCGGTAACAGCTGATCTAAAAATTCCTGGGTGAGTATGCTGTCAAAATCTTTTTGAACCATGTTTTCTCAATCCTTTTTTGTGGCCTGTGTATTCATTAGATCGAGTTTCTCTTCTATTCTTTCTATCCCGGAAAATCAAGGGATAAAGCTGGAAATCCAGGGAAAGTACATGTAATCTGCCCACAGTTGGTTGTCAATTTCAGCGGAATATGCTGATTATTAAAAAATCCGACAGCCTCTTAAAAATGTTGCAGCTTAACCATTTGATCTTGCGCCAGTATCTGTTACAATACAGCTTAAAAAAAGAAGAAGGCTTTGTTACGGAACTCCGTTCGTAACGAATATCTAAATTTTTCTGTTCACTGCCAGTTATAAAAATTGGGATAAATAAATGAAAACATTGAGAATTTCCCGGGGATTCAACCTGGATGTGGCTGAACAGCCCGATTTGAGCTGTGTCCACCTGGCCCTGCCGTCAAGTTTGGGGTGCTGCGCCGGGGACATACCGCATATCCGGCCCAAATTGCTGGTGAAAGAGGGGCAGCGCGTTAAAACCGGCGAAACGCTGTTTACGGATAAGCGGGATACAACCATACAATATGTCTCTCCGGGAACAGGCCTGGTGGAAAAGGTGGTTTACGGAGCCCGGCGGCGCCTGATGGAGGTGGTGATCGCAACCGAGACCGAAGATGAGTATGTGGAATATGATCCGGTTGATTTGAACGGCATCACCGGGATGCCCCGGGATGCCCTCGTGTCAACACTGAAACAAGGCGGCCTGTGGCAGGGACTTCGTCAGTTTCCTGCCCTGGATTTCGCCGATCCGGATCATACCCCTGCCATGATTATTTTGGTGATGGACGGAAACGATCTTTTTTCGCCGCGCCCGGAGATCATCCTTAAAGATAATATTACCGCCTTTGAAGCGGGCATGGCGATTTTACGTCAATTTTCAAATCGGCTTGCCGTGGTCTGCCGGAAAAGCAGCCTGGAAGGTCTTCGGACCATCGGCAGTTCCGTGGCGGATCAGATTACCCATACAGCCCCGGACATTTATCCTGCCTGGCATCCCGGTGCCGTGCTCTATCAGATCAAGCAGGAGGTGGCCGAGAACAGTGCCTGGTGTGTCCGCCTGGATCACCTGATCATGATGGGTCGGTTTCTCTTTTCCGGCCGGTATCCGGTCGACAAAATCGTCACCGTTACCCAACCCGGAGTACAGCAGCCCCATATGCGGGTTCGCCAGGGCATGCCGTTATCAGCTTTGGTCGAAAACATGCCTGAAAACAGCATTGTCACCACAGGCCGTTTCAACGGCCGGATTCTGGAAAAAGATACCCATATCGGCTTTTTTGAAAACACGGTGAATATCATTGAGGCCGGACCCGGGGAAGAATTGTTCGGCTTTGTCAGGCCCGGCCTTAATAAGCCAACGGTATCCTCCACATTTCTGTCTTCCCTGTTCAAGCGGCCGGCGAAAATGGACTGCACCCTTCACGGGGAGGCCCGGGCCTGTATCAACTGCTCCTATTGTGAACGGATTTGCCCCAATGACCTGATGCCGTCGTTCATCATGAAGGCTCTGCATGCCGATGAGCTTGAAGACGCCCTGGCCCTTGGGCTCATGGATTGCTGCAGATGCGGGCTGTGTTCCTTTACCTGCCCGTCCAAGATTGAACTGACCCGGATACTTTCGGACGCCATGGACGCCTATTACAAGGACAAATAATGAAGAATCTTTTAAAAAAGTTTTTTGATGATACAAAGCCCTTGTTCACCGGGGACGGGAAGTATAAAAAGTACGAACCTGTCTGGGACGCCACAAAAACATTTTTCTTTTTGCCTTCGGAAAAGGTCCGGACCGTGCCCTTTGTCCGGGATCACCTGGATCTGAAGCGCTACATGAGTGTCGTGATTCTGGCACTTTTACCGGTAACGTTTTTCGGGATATACAACACCGGATACCAGGCCGGTATCGGGGCCGGTGAAGCCTGGTCTTGGCTTCAATGCATTTTGGTCGGGGCCCGGTATGTGCTGCCCCTCATCATCGTCTCCTATGCCGTGGGGTTCGCCTGGGAGTTTCTTTTTGCCGTGATCCGGGGCCATAAGATCTCCGAAGGGCTTTTGGTCACAGGGCTGCTGTTTCCCTTGACCCTGCCCCCCACCATTCCTTTGTGGCAGGTGGCGCTGGGCATCTCCTTCGGGGTGGTCATCGGCAAAGAGGTGTTTGGCGGAACGGGCCGCAATATCCTTAACCCGGCACTGACCGGTCGGGCTTTTCTGTTTTTCTCCTACCCGGTCTCCATGTCCGGGGATGTCTGGGTGGCGGGCAAGCACCTGGTGGATGGCGTGACCGGGGCCACGGCGCTGTCCGTGACCGGTGCCGGAAGTCAGTCCATCACCGTAGCCCTTTCCAATGCTGGTTATTCCCTGGGACAGCTTTTCACAGGCTTTGTGCCGGGCAGTGTGGGGGAAACCTCTGCGCTTTGCTGTCTTATTGGTGCCGCCATTCTCATGGTGACCCGAATTGCCAATTACAGGATCATTGTCGGCGGTATTGCCGGGCTTGTCATCACAAGTGTTATCGTCTACCTGATCCCCGGGGGAGAGGGCGGTTGGGCCGATGCCGGACCTCTTTACCATTTATGTGCCGGGGGCTTTTTGTTCGGTATCTCTTTTATGGCCACGGATCCGGTCTCCGCACCGGGTACTAACCCGGGCCGCTGGATTTTCGGGGCTGCCATTGGCTTTTTCACCGTGATCATCCGGGTGGGCAACCCGGCATTTATGGAAGGGGTGATGCTGGCGATTCTGTTTATGAACGTATTTGCGCCGTTGCTGGATCACCTGGTACTCAAGTATAAATCATCAAAGAGGATCCCCAATGTCTGAGAAAAATTCAAAAGCCCATGTCATCCTTTTTTCCCTTATCCTCTCCGTGCTGTGCAGCCTTTTGATTACGGCGGCGGCAACGGGGTTTAAGGCCCGGCAGCAGGAGAACATGGCCCTGGACAAAAAGGTAAACCTGTTGCGGGCTGCAGGTCTTGTCGCTGACGGGAAAAAACCAGGAAAGGACACCATCAACGCCCTGTATGACCAGCGCATAGAAGAGGTGGTGGTCAACGGTCAGGGAAAAGTGATGGAGACCCAGGATCCCAATGGTATGCATCTGTATTTCGTTCATGCCCAGGGTGCAGGGGACAGCCATGATCTGAAAAATATTTCCGGTTATATCGTGCCCATCAATACCCGGGGGCTGTGGGGAAAGATTCAGGGGTATCTGGCCTTTGAAAATGACGGAGAGACCGTTTCGGGATTTTCGGTGTTCAGTCACTCTGAAACCCCGGGGCTTGGCGGGGAGATCGAAAGCGCCTGGTTCCAGAAAAATTTTAAAGGTAAAAAGATCCTTAATTCCCAGGATAAATTTGTCTCTATCGGCATCGCCAAAGGAAAGGCCGGTGATCTGCCCAAAGATAAACAGGAAAATTATGTGGACGGTATCTCCGGGGCCACCCTGACAGGTCGGTATCTGTCCGAAGGCATTAAAAATACCCTGATGAAATACGAGGGGGTATCGGTGACCTTCCGGCAGAAACAATTGAAGGCTAAAGATGCGGCACCATCCCATGACTGAAATTTGCAAAAGGTGAATCATGAAAGTTAAATCTAAAAGTGAGTACCAGGACATATTGATCAAAGGCCTGTGGAGCCAGAACCCCGTTGCCTACCAGGTGCTTGGAATCTGTTCGGCACTGGCTGTGACCGTGAAGATGTCCACGGCCGTTGTGATGGCCCTGGCTTTGACGGTTGTAACGGCCTGTTCCTCCATGATTATCTCCTCCATGAGAAAGATCATTCCTTCCAACATCCGCATCATTGTTGAGCTGGCCATCATCTCCACCCTGGTGATTGTGACCGATCAGGTGCTCAAAGCCTATTTTTATGACATTTCCAAACAGCTCTCCATCTTTGTGGGGCTGATCATCACCAACTGCATTGTTCTCGGCCGTGCCGAAGCCTTTGCCCTGGCCAACGATCCCATTGAATCTTTTGTGGACGGCATTGCCAACGGCCTTGGGTATGGGTTGATTCTTGTGGTGGTGGCCTTTATCCGGGAGCTTCTGGGGTCCGGGAAATTTTTAGGCTTCCAGGTGGTCCCCGGGTCGTTGTATGACCTTGGTTTCCAGAATATGGGGCTGATGGTGCTGTCCCCGGGGGCTTTCTTTGTCATCGGCCTTCTGGTGTGGCTGAAAAATTCTTTGCCCGGCATTTCAAGCCAAAAAAAATAAGGAGCGGTCATGGGTGATTTATTCAGTCTGTTTATCAATTCCGTTTTTATCGGCAACATCCTTTTGGCCTATTTCCTGGGGATGTGTTCTTTTATTGCCGTGTCTAAAAATGTGGATACGGCGGCGGGGTTGGGCTTTGCCGTCATTTTTGTCCTTGCGGTCACGTGTCCGGTCAACTGGATGATCTATCATGGATTTCTGGCCCCGGGCGCGTTGTCTTGGCTGGGACTTCCCGGGCTTGACTTAAGCTTTTTAAAATTCATTACTTTTATTGCCGTGATTGCCGCCCTCACCCAGGCCGTTGAGATGGTGATTGACCGGTATTCGCCTGATCTTTACGCGACTCTGGGTGTGTTTTTACCCTTGATCGCCGTAAACTGCGCCATTTTGGGTACCAGTCTTTTCATGGTGGAGCGCAATTACACCTTTATTGAGTCCATTGTTTTTGGTGCTGGGTCCGGCACCGGCTGGATGCTGGCCATTGTCACCATGGCGGCCATCCGGAAAAAGGCCCGGTATTCGGATGTGCCTGACGGTTTACAAGGATTCGGGTTTACCATGATCATTGCAGGATTGATGGCCATGACGTTTATGATGTTCTCAGGCATCACTTTATAAATTGTGTTTGAACGAAAAGTCACCCACCTGCGGCGTTGCATCTGGGCAACTTTGCGGGCATACGCCCTTCTGGCGAACCGTCCAAACACAGGGAGCTGTTTAGGCACGAGGAGGCATATCTTTGATTTATATTATTAGCATTGTGGTGTTTACCGTTGTTATCGGTATTCTGGTTGCGGTGCTTTTGTTTGTGGAAGCAAAAGTGACCACCAGTGGCGAACATGTGGTGACCATCAACGGCAAGGGCGACGAGGCGTTGAAGGTTGCAGGCAATCCCACGCTGTTGTCTGCGCTGTCGGGTGAAGATATTTTTCTGCCCTCGGCCTGCGGCGGGTCCGGCTCCTGCGGGATGTGCCGGTGCAAGGTGACCGAAGGCGGCGGCAGTGTGCTGCCCACGGAGTTGTCGCATTTAAGCCGAAAGGAAAAGGCCGAAGGGATTCGCCTCTCCTGCCAGCTTAAGGTCAAAGAAGATCTCTCCATTGAGGTGCCTGAATCCATCTTCGGCATTAAAAAGGTCGAAGCCGAAGTGGTATCCAATCAAAATGTGGCCACCTTTATCAAAGAGCTTGTGCTGCGTCCTTCTGAACCCTTTGATTTCAAGGCCGGGGCCTACATCCAGATTGACGTGCCCGAATATGAAGTTGATTTTAAAAATTTTCACATTGCTAGCAAATATGTCAGCGAATGGAAAAAGTACAATCTTTTAGATTTGACGTCCAAGGGGATTAAGCCCGGATTCAGGGCCTATTCCCTGGCCAATCCGCCCCATGACAAAAAGATCCTCATGCTCAACGTACGCATTGCAACGCCGCCGCCGGGCACCGAAGGCATTCCCCCAGGATTTGGGTCATCCTATGTGTTCGGACTTGAGCCAGGCGACCGGGTCATGGTGTCAGGCCCTTACGGGGATTTTATGGCAAGGGATACCGGCCGGGAAATGTGCTTTATCGGTGGCGGAGCGGGCATGGCGCCCTTGCGCTCCCATATTCTGCACCAGCTGGACGGGGTCAATTCCGGCCGCAGGATCTCCTTCTGGTACGGGGCCCGATCCATCAAAGAGATGTTTTATGACGAAGATTTTAAAGAACTTGTGGAAAAATATCCTAATTTCTCCTACCATGTGGCGCTGTCCGCCCCCGACCCGGGAGACAACTGGACCGGGCATACAGGGTTTATCAACACCTATCTTGTGGATACATACTTAAATACCCACGAAGATCCGGCTGAGATTGAGTATTACCTGTGCGGACCACCGCCCATGATTGATTCGGTGATTCAAAGCCTTTACGAGATGGGCGTGGAAGATGATATGATATTTTATGACAAGTTTTAAAGGATATTGATGCAAATCAGTTTTTTAGGAAAGACGCTTCACACGCCCATGGTGCTGGCATCTGGCGTGCTCGGCAACAATAAAGCCATTTTAGAAAGGGTCTGGGAAAACGGATGCGGTCTTCCCACCATGAAGTCCATCGGCCCCGCCCCCCGGGAGGGCCATAAGAATCCAACCGTTATTGACCTTGGCAACGGCATGATCAACGCCGTGGGACTGCCTTCGCCCGGCTACCTGAATATGGAAGAAGAGTGGCAGGAACTGTCGGGCAGGAATTTCCCCGTAAACGCCAGTATCTACGGCGGGTCCGTGGATGAATTTGTCCGGGTGGCCGAGTTCGTTTCCGCCAAGGGACCGGACTTCATTGAACTGAATATCTCCTGTCCCAATTCAGATCAGCACGGCATGATTTTCGGGGTCAACGCCAAGTCGTCCCATGATGTTGTGGCTGCGGTTAAAAAAGTGATTGATGTGCCCCTGATTGCCAAGCTGACGCCGGCGGCACCGAATATCGCAGAGATTGCAACGGCGTGTGAGGAGGCTGGTGCCGATGCCATCTGTGCCATTAATACCGCAGGCCCCGGCATGGTCATTGACATTGAGTCCCGGCAGCCTGTGCTTGCCTTTAAAAAGGGGGGGCTTTCCGGCCCCATGATCAAGCCCGTTGCCGTACGCTGTGTGTACGATATTTTCCGGGCCGTATCCATTCCCATCATTGGTCTGGGCGGCATCAGCACGGGCGAAGATGCCATCGAGATTATCATGGCAGGCGCTACGCTGGTGGGAATCGGCACGGCCGTTCGCTACCGGGGGATCACCGTGTTTGATAAGGTAAATAAAGAGATCGATCAATGGCTGGCGACCCATGACACCACCATGGAAGAGATCCGGGGCGCAGCCCACAGGGAGACCCTATGATTACACAGCTGATGCCCGCCATGGTTAAAATAGCGGCAAAAGAAGTTCACAGTCCCGAGTTTGCCACCCTTTATTTCAATGAAGCCATTGACTTTAAACCGGGCCAATTTGTGATGGTCTGGATTCCCGGCGTGGATGAAAAACCCTATACCATCTCCCACCACGGTCCGGACCGCTTGGGAATTACGGTTGAGGCCAAAGGGCTTTTTTCCAAAAAAGCCGTATCCCTTGAACCTGGCGATAAAATCGGTATTCGTGGCCCCTTTGGCAATGGATTTAATATGGGCACGGGTCATAAACGGGTTGCAATTGTGGCGGGAGGCTGCGGCATGGCACCCCTTGCTACCCTTGTGGAGGCGTTTCAGGCCGCTGACGGACCGGAAATTCAGTTGATCCAGGGCGCCCGGTCCAAGTCTTTTTTGCTTTACCCGGACCGGTTTTCCGCAAAAGCCGAAATCTGTACCGATGACGGCTCAAAGGGATATAAAGGATTTGTGACGGATATCCTGAGCCAGAAAATAAAAGAACTGTCGGATGCGTCGGCCCCTGGTTTTGACATGGTCTATGCCTGCGGCCCGGAAATCATGATGGCCAAGGTGTTTGAGATTTGTGAAGCCCACGGTATTCCCTGTCAGGTTTCCCTGGAACGGTACATGCGATGCGGATTCGGGGTGTGCGGGGCCTGTGTATGCGGCCATGCCGTGGTGTGCAAGGACGGGCCGGTATTCGGCTCAAAGATGTTGAGAACCATGGCGGATTTTAATACCCGGGCATTGTTGAAAACCGGACAACCCGTGCCGTTGAACGAATATGCATCCTGGCGCTGCCAGTGAAAAGAAGGAAGATAGATGAATTATAAAGAAGAATTTATAGAATTTTTGGTAAAGTGCAATGCACTGAAGTTCGGTGAGTTTGAGCTGAAAAGCGGTCGGATTGCCCCCTATTTTATCAACACCGGCATGTTTGACACCGGCGCAAAGATTCAAAAGCTGGGCACCTATTATGCACAAGCCATTAATGCCCATTTCAAAGAAGATTTTCATGGAATTTACGGACCTGCCTACAAGGGGATTCCGTTGTGCATCACGGCAGCCTGTGCCCTGGCTGACATGGGTATCGATAAAGGGTATGTGTTCAACCGCAAGGAAGCCAAAACCTATGCCGACAAAAGTGCTGTGGTGGGCATGCCGTTGAACTCCGACACCCGGCTGATTCTGGTGGATGACGTCATTACATCGGGTAAGGCCATCCGGGAATCCCTGGAAGTTTTAAAAGGGTGTAACGATCCCCAGGTGTGCGGCATCATCATCAGCGTCAACCGCCAGGAAAAAGGTAAAACTGATAAAAATGCCCTGGCAGAGGTGGCCAACACACTTGGCATTCCCATTTTCTCCATTGTCACCATTCGTGAAATCATTGATTTTCTGCACAATCGCGAGATTGCAGGCAAAATTGTTCTGGATGACGCAATGAAAGCAAAGATTGAAACATATCTGGAAACCTATGGTGCAGACCGTTAACCTTAAATAAGAGACGGTTTGGGAATCTGTTGCCAAAAATCGCCGATGCCACTGGTGAAACCCGGTTTCTGCGTCCGGGGTTCTGGAAAAAATAATGAATTTATAGTGGCTTTGGGGGCCATCACCATCGCCATTGATAGAAAAGATACAGCGCTTAAGACAGGAACAAAATAAAGTTGACGGGGCCGGTGAGTTGCCGGCCCTGTTAATTTAAGACTCGGTGTCACCCGTTTATTCTATACTGTTCTCGTCCATTTTCTCAATGCGGTACAACCCCCGGTTAAAATCCGCCATTATTTTTTGATTGTCTTTTATTTGTTTTGATAAAATCAGGTAAAAATTCTGTCGTATCAACGGTTTCGCGTGGTGGGTGAACAGGGCGGCAGTCTTTGGGGGAAAGATAGATCTTAGGGTGTCATACCCGCTTTCTAAAATAACCGGCGTGTAATCAATTTGGCCTGAAATCAGTTTTTTGAAGTTGACGTCTTCATTGTCGGAGGCCTGTGATAAAAGTCGCCCTGAAAAAACAGCCGCATCAAAACGGTCTTCATAGTGCATGCCTTCAACGATCCCAGCCTTGTATTTACCCAGATCGTCAAGTTGCTGCCAGTCAAATTTTTTTGATTTCAAATGAAAAAAAACAATGTCAGCGGCAATAAGGGGATTGCTGAAATAGAAATAGTTATTTCTGTTTTTTGTTTTCCGCCAGGGAATAGTGCCGTCAACCAGTCCGTCCTTTGCCATATTATAGGCGGTGAGTCTGGATCTGAAAATAAAGGAGACCTGGTAGTTTTCCAGTTCAAATGCCCGGGTGACGATGTCTGACATTTTGTACGAAAAAGAGGATGCCGGATCTTGAGACGATTTTTGAGGGGGCTCAAAGCCCGTACTGATCGTAATTTTGCGAGCCGGACCCAATACTTCCTTTTGGGCCTTGAGAATATATTTGTCCGTTACATGTTCTTTTTTCATCTGTCTGAGGACAGATGCCAGGGGTTCTGCCAGGTGGGCATATTTTTTGTTGAGATAGGGGTAAAGGGGTAGGGTCGCCAGGGAACCTGCATTGTAGATATCTTTATCTCTGAATTCTTCTTGCTTGAGAATGTTGTCAATGGCGCCTGAGACCCCTAAAAACAAATCGATTCTTTTGGATACAAGCATCCGCAGGCCCTGGGCATAATTTAACGCGCCATAGAACGTTTGGGCGTTTGAATGATATTGTCGAACCATTCGGTCAAGATAGACCTCGCCTTTGCTGAATCCGATAACGCTGTTCTCATAGTTTTTTAAGTCCTGCCATCCATCCACCCGGGTTTCCGGGCTCATGGAATAAACACTGATACGGCTTTGCCATATGGGTTCTTTTACCTGTATCAGATTTGGATATTTTTTTTGTACCGCCGGAGGCATTTGACTTCTTGCACACTCCCCGTCAATGCGTCCGGCATTGGATTCCGCAAGGGATCGTTTCAACGGGTATATGGTGTAGGCAAAGGTATAGCCCAGTCTGGAAAAGGCGTCTTTATAAAATAGTTCCATGGCCCGGTTACACATATCACACCCAAGATTCTGCATGGCAAAAACAATGGGATCTCTGTCAATATGTTCCAAGGGCTGGTGACCTTCGGCATTTTCCTGTGCCTGTGCAGGGGACGACCCGCCCCCGGCCAGGGTAAACAGAGAATAAACAAGACTGATCCACAGTATGAGAACTGTTTTTCTGATTGTCATTGTTTTATTGAGTGCCTTTTATCTGAGCATACCCGTCAAAATTAAAGGGCCGGGATATGTTACATCGTCCGACCGATGATTTTAAGGCCATCCAGGGTCAGGGCCAGATCCACGGATTCGATGGCGTTGGACACTTCGGCGATGAGCGGTGAAAGTCCGCCTGTGGCAATGATCATGGGCGTGGCGTTCATTTCCTGTTTCATACGCTCCACCATGCCGTCCACCATGGCGGCATTGCCGAAAATGATCCCGGACTTGATGCTTTCAATGGTGTCATCACCGATTACCTTTTCCGGGGCTTTGAGCATTTCCACCCGGGGCAGGCGCGAGGCTCTATGGAACAGGGCTTCGGATGAGATCATCACGCCGGGGCAGATGGCACCGCCTAAATATTCGCCTTTTTCCGAGATGGCGTCAAAGGTGGTGGCGGTCCCGAAATCAATGACAATCAGTGCCTTTTTATATTTTTCATAGGCGGCCACGGCATTGACAATGCGGTCGGCGCCCACCTCGTTGGGATTGGTATAAAGAATGGGCATCAGCCCTTTTACGGACGCCGCATTGATCCAAATTGGCGTAATACCCAGATAACGTTCGCAAAAGGCGTTTAAAATCCTTACGGACGACGGAACCACGGAGGATATGACGACTTTTTTGATGTCGGTGAGCTGGATGCGTTTGTCGGCAAACAGCGCCCGGGCCAGGATATTGAATTCATCCGCCGTGGTCTCTCTGATGGTTCTGATACGCCAGTCCTGCTTTAATTCTTCGTCTTCATAGACGCCGATCACCGTATTTGTATTGCCCACATCAATTACCAGCAGCATGTTTTCTCCTTTGGACTCCCCAGTGTTGGGGTTTATTCAATTTTAACGGTAAATACCCGGGGGGATGCATTGGTCATGACCAGCTCCACGGGGATATCAATATAGGCGTGCCGGGCATATACCCCGGGTTTAAGCCCATCAAGATCCATGAACGCATAAATTTTGTTTGTCAGGGTGGTGTTGTTCAGTTTTTTCTGGGGGCCTTTAAGTTCAACGGTAATGGTCGATGGTTCAATGCTGACTTTTTCTCCAGGCCGGTTCTGAATCTCTATGGGAATCTGTTCAATGGTCCGGGTCCCGGTGCGCGGCTGAATCCGCACGGACACCACAAATAAGGACTGGGCTGGCGTGAACAGCTCTGACTGCCCAAGATCCAGGGGAACCTCTTTTTTAAAATTTTCATCGGCATTGGTCAGGTCCACGGGCTTGGTGGAGAGGTGATCAATTTGGTTGATCAGCGATTGTGCGCCGGTCAACGCCACGGTGGCGGGTTCACACACGGGGGCGAGCGCCATGTAGCCCTTGGCCGGTTTTCCGATGGACGGAACCGTCACCTTGAAGACCCGGGTTACTTTTTTTTCCAGACGGATGTTCAGATAGGATGGTTTAATGTCAACAATTGAGGCAAATCGTCCCAATGAAATCCGGGTTTTATCCACAGGCAGCAGATAGCGGCCCGGTTCTATGGCATCCGTGCCCCCTGCCGGGTCAAAGGATAGGTCTGTATAGATATCCGCAGGATAAACCAGATTTTTTTTTGACAGTTTTTCAATGTGCCTGGGCCTGCATTTGATCCTGACTTCAATTTTTTCCGTGTGAAAATTGGTTAGAACCATATCATCGGGGATATTGGCATAATCCACGGGCAAAAGCAGGTCTGTTTCCCGGGGTTCCTGGGTGCAGGCGGTGACAATGATGATGGTGAAAGCCGCAGCCGCCACTGCCATGGGGACGGCCAGACGGAAAAGTGAAGATATCCGTCGGTGCTTACGCATTCCTGATGGCGTCAATGATGTGTGAGAAGGTGCACACCGCTTCAACATCATGGACCCGGATGATGTGTGCGCCGTTCATCAGGGATGCTGCGCAGGCTGCCAGGGTTCCGTATTCCGTGCCCGCATCCCTGGGGCCGGTCTTTTGGCCTGAAACATTGCCCAGCACATTCTGGATAAAGGATTTTCTGGAAGGCCCCATGAGCACGGGATATCCTAAAGCGGTGAGCTGGTGAAGCTCTTTGATCAGCACAAGGTTGTGGGCAACGGTTTTGCCAAACCCTATGCCCGGATCCAGGATAATATTTTGGGGCACCATCCCTTTTTCAACGACAAAATCAATCCGTTTCTGCAGATAGTTGATAATTTCGCCCATGAGATCATCATAGCTCGGGTTTACCTGCATGGTTTCCGGTGTGCCTTTCATGTGCATCAGAACGGCAGGCGCACCGGTTTGTACTGCCACATCCACCATGGCCGGGTCTTTTTCAAAGGCGGAGATATCATTGATGATGGCGGCACCTGCGGCAAGGGCTTCTTTGGCTACGCTTGCTTTGACTGTGTCAATGGAGATGGGAATATCAATCCGGTTGGCAATGGCCTCAATCACGGGAATGGTCCGGTCAAGTTCCTCCTGCTCACTCACCGGTTCGGCAAAGGGCCTGGAGGATTCTCCGCCGATGTCCAGTATATGTGCGCCTGCCGCCACCATTTCCCGGGCCCGGGTCAGGGCTTTGTCTAGGCTGGTGTATTTTCCCCCGTCTGAAAAGGAATCGGGCGTGGTGTTTAAAATTCCCATGATACAGGCCCTTGGACCCAGATCCAGTTTGAAACGGCCAAATTCAAGGGTATATGCTTTGGTGGTCACTATCTTTTTCCAACATAGGGGTTGTAACGAAAAGTCGCCCCGCTGCGGCGCTGCATAGGCCTGTCATCAGGGCAACTTTTTGTTTTAAAACAGGTTTGAGCTTCGATGCTAATTATCTTGACCCTTTGACGATTCATCAACGGGCTCTGAATCAGGGGTTGCCGAATCAGGGGCTTTGGTCTGGGTATCGTCGTTGGAATCGTTATCCTTGACTTCTTCCTGGGCTTCGGGTTTGGGTTCTTCTCCCACTTTAGGCGGTTCCGGTTCCGTTCTGATGTTCCGGCGGCCAAAGAAATCAAAATCCGGGCGAAGGCTTGCAATCAGATCATCAAGTTCAGGCCCCATGACTGTTTCCTCTTCTAACAGCAGATCTGTAAGGGCATGGAGGATGTCAATGTTCTCCTCCAAAATGGTTTTGGCTGTGGCGTATGCGCGGTTAATCACTGCGGCCACCTCGGCGTCTATTTTCTGGGCCGTGGCTTCGGAATAGCTTTTGGCCTGGGTCATTTCCCTACCGATGAAGATATTGTCATCATGCTCTTCATAGGAGAGCGGTGCCAGGGAATCACTCATGCCGAAACTTCTGATCATACGGTTGGCAAGCTTTGTGGCCTGTTTGATGTCATTGGACGCGCCGGTGGAGATCCGTTTGAATATGATCTCTTCGGCCACACGCCCGCCAAATGCGATGGCCAGTTCGCTTTCCAGCTGGTCCTTGTACTTGAAATCCCCTTCTTCGGGCAAAAACCAGGTCACTCCGGCAGCCCTTCCCCTGGGAATAATCGTGATTTTATTTACGGAATCTGTATTGGGCAGGAACCGGGCAACCAGGGCATGGCCGCCCTCGTGGTAGGCCGTGGTCTTTTTTTCATCTTCTTTGATAACCTTGGATTTTCTTTCAAGCCCCATGTACACCTTGTCCTTGGCATCTTCAAAATCGCGCATGGTCAATTTTTCCCGGTTGCGTTTGGCTGCCAGAAGGGCTGCTTCGTTGCACAGGTTTTCCAGATCTGCGCCGGAAAAACCGGGCGTGCCTTTGGCCAGGTTGACCGGGTCCACATCCTTGGCCAGGGGGCTTTTTTTCATGTGCACCCGCAAAATGCCCTCACGACCCTTAATGTCGGGCATATCCACCACCACCTGCCGGTCAAAACGACCGGGCCGCAGCAGTGCGGGGTCCAGAACATCGGCTCGGTTGGTGGCGGCCATGAGAATAACCCCTTCATTGGATTCAAAGCCGTCCATCTCCACCAGGAGCTGGTTCAAGGTCTGTTCCCGTTCATCATGTCCACCGCCAAGGCCAGCACCCCGCTGGCGTCCCACGGCATCAATTTCGTCGATGAAGATAATACACGGGGCGTTTTTCTTGCCCTGGGCAAACAGATCCCGGACCCGGGATGCACCCACACCCACAAACATTTCCACAAAATCAGATCCGGAAATGGTGAAAAACGGAACACCCGCTTCCCCTGCAACGGCCCGGGAAAGCAGGGTCTTGCCGGTACCGGGATTGCCCACCAGAAGCACGCCTTTGGGAATACGGCCGCCCAGTCGGGTATATTTGTTGGGGTTTTTCAGAAAATCCACGACCTCGGTCAGCTCTTCTTTGGCCTCATCAATGCCTTCAACATTGGCAAAGGTGACCTTTTCCCCTTTGTCATCAATGAGCCGTGCCCGGCTTTTACCAAAAGAGAGGGCTTTTCCCCCGCCGCCGCCGCCCTGCATCTGACGCATGAAAAAGATCCACACCCCGATGAGCACAATCATGGGCAGCCAGGAAACGACAATGGACATGAACCAGGACGATTCCGCCGGTGGTTTGGCCTTGATGGCGACTCCGTTTTTGCGCAGGATATCAATGAGCTGGGCATCGTCCGGGGCATAGCTGTTAAACCTTGCGCCGGTGGTATCGGTAATGATCAGATCACGTCCCTGGATAACCACATTTTGAATACGGCCGTCTTCCACAAGGGAGATAAATTCTGAATAGCCGATGTCGGACTGACCGCCCTGCTGCTGGTTGAATATGTTGTAAAGCATGACCATCATCAGGGCAATCACCAGCCAAAGGGCAATATTCTTGTAGAATTGATTCAATGTATTTCCTCTCTTATTTCTTTTATAAGAAAGTTCTGTGTGGGAAACACAGATCTTTCAACTATCGTTGCGGGCTGACTCGTTCATAGACCGAATCAGCCCATGGCTGTTCTCCGGCTAAAAACATCAATGAATATATATAAACATAAATTTATTTTATACAAGGGTTATCTCCCGGGGTTTTCGTGGGGGGTAACGTTTTGATACCTGCGGGTTTTAAGGTCTCTGCCAAGGGTTCGCAATGATGTTTCCTCCTTTTTTATACGCAGAATATTTCTTTGTCTGTATATCCGGATTTGGCCGGGAAGATCCAGGCTCTTTCCCGATTCCCCTTTCTTTTGTGCAAAATTAAGGATATCCCGGATATGGGTGTTGGAAATTCGTCTTAAATCCTGTTTTACCGACAACAGTGCCGCCCGGATGACCCGGGCGCCCAGGGCCCGGTCAAGCATGTTGATTTCGGGTATGGACAACTCAATCTGCTCTTTTCCTTTTCCTGTTGTTGCCTTGTCCAGGGCGGTTTGGGCCATCCGGTCCAAAAAATCATCTTCCTGTTCGATGATGCCGGACATCCGGGCAATGCCGGCTTTGATGTCCGGATTAAACTCTGTTTCAAGAAGCGGAATCAGACAATGCCGGATTCGGTTGCGGAGGTAGGATGTGTCCTCATTGGACCCATCAATCCTGTAGGCCTGGTTGATCTCATCAAGAAAGGCCAGTATGTCGGCGCGGGACATCCGGATCAGCGGGCGTATAAATTGCCCCTGCCTGACCGGCGGAATTCCCCGAAGGCCCCGGGGACCGGCTCCCCGGACAAGATTCATTAACACCTGCTCGACATTGTCGTCCCGGTGATGGCCTAACGCAACACGGTGAAAATCTTTTTCCCTGGCTACCCGGGTATAAAAATCATATCTGGCGTTTCTGCCGGCCTCTTCAACGCAGAGTCGCTGTTTTTTCGCAAGTTCAGCTATATTTTGCTTTTCAACGACAAGGTCAAGGTTGTGTTCCCCGGCAAATTTACGGACAAAGGCTTCATCGGCCAGGGCGTCGCTGCCCCGAAGCATGTGGTTCAGGTGTGCCAGGCCAATGCGGATGCCCAGATCTTTTTTTAGATTAATTAAAACCTGTGCCAGCGCCATGGAGTCCGGTCCGCCGGAAACGCCTATCAATACACCGTATCCCGGAACAACCATGCCGTGTTCCCGGATGGTATCCAGCACTTGATCAGCAAATTTTTGGGCAAAAGATACTTGGGCCGTCATGTATTATTGATATTTTATAAGAAAGTCTGCGTGACCTATACAGATCTTTCAGCTTTCGTTGGGGGTGAATCCGGTTACTTGTAAGCCGGATCAGCCCATGACCGTTAATTGTGAAATACTGATGATTTTTTTTATCATGAACCCTTAATATCAGAAAACGGGGATGATATGCAATGCCCCCGGCGTTTTACGTTTCAAAAGTATATTTCGACATCTCCTGGGAAGAAAAATCTTTTACAAGGGGGATCTTTATCTGTTTTTTTTCCTTTGCCGATACGTATAAAGCCAGCACAGATTCAACGGACATCATACCTGATGCTGCATCGGCAATGGGAGATGTGTTGTTGAGAATGGCATGTTTCAGGTCGTTGTATATGCCTGCATGGGGATTTGTTAGGGAGAACAGGCCGGAAAGCCCCCTTGACCGGATCTCTTTTAAAAAATATTCAATGTTTTTCTTTTTACCGTTAATCCTGATATCAAAATACGGTTTGCCCCGGCGAATCCCCATGCGAAAACTACCCCTGTCACCCAGCAGGTAAAAGGCCGCTTCGTGGTCTTGATCCGGCGAGTTGGTTGTTCCTTCGATCTGGCACAGTGCGCCGTTGTCAAGCGTGAGTGTCCCCAAAACGAGATCTTCTGCCTCCATGTCATGGAATCGTTTCCCTATGATTGCGTTTGCTGTGGCGGCCCGGCCGTTCATCAGCCAGCAGATCAGATCGATGGCGTGGATACACTGGTTCATGAGCACCCCGCCGTCGTGTGCCCATGTGCCGCGCCAGGTGCTTTGATCGTAATATGCCTGATCGTGCCCCCAACGGACAATCACCGAGCCGTGGCTGATTTTACCGAACCGTCCGGCGGCAACATCCCTTTGCAGGTTTTGAACAACGGGGAAATATCGAAAGATATGACCCATGGCAATTCGCCTGTTGTGTTGTTCTGATATTTCATGCAGCTCTCTGGCATGGCTTGCGCGCATGCTCATGGGCTTTTCAAGAAGAATATGGGATCCGCTGAGCATTGCCGCTTTTGCCATGGCATAGTGAAGGCCGGAGGGCGCCGTAATTGCGGTGATATCCGGTTGTTCCTTTTCAAGCATCCGGGTGTAATCCGTATATGTGTTTACGGTTTTTCTGATGAGATGCTTTTTTTTGTCCGACAGGTTGCAGGCATCCAGCAATGTGTCGAAAGCCCCGGGAGATGTGCCTGCCGCTGCACAGAGCGAAAGGCCGCTGGTTTGTTTGGTTATGGCCATGATGTGTTTGACGGCAATCCGTCCGCATCCGATGAGTGCAACCCGAAGATGTTTTCCAGCCATTTTTTTTCCTTCAGGCGTTGGGTTTTGTTAAATCTATGGTGATGGCATACGCACCGGCGTTGAGTTTGGCCGTCGGCTGATATTCGCCTTTCTCAAAAACCTTGAGCATGGCCCGGTTGGAGGAGAGAACATCTGCGGTTATTTTCACGGCCCCGCGTTCTCTGGCCAGGCGGGTGAGCATCTTGAGCAGAAAAGAGGCGATGCCAAGGCCCTGGTAATTTTCGTCCACAACAAACGCGATGTCCATGAACGGTTTGTCCGGGTGTTTGGCAATCCTTGCCTCGGCAATGATGGTCTGGTTGCCGGGTTCACCCACAAGGCCTACCACGGAGAGCACTTCCCTGTAATCCACGTTCACATAGGCCTGCATTTTGGCATGGGGCATGGCTTTGAGGGGGGCAAAGTAACGGTAGTAAATGGCGTCGTCGGAAAACCGGTAAAACAGTCTGCGCATTTGCTCTTCATCCGACGGCTTGATGGCCCTGAACAGCACCTGCAGGTTTTCGTTGAACCGATGGGTGGTTTCAATCTCTTTGGGATAAAAACGGGCGGAGTCGTTGATGAACATCTGATCCGGATAGAGCAGGTTCTCTTTTTTGCCGCCTTCCACAAGGCCGGGGCGGTCTTCGGGGTGGGCGATCTCAATCAGGGCCTGGGCCCTTTCCCGAAGGCTTCTGCCCCTGATGTGGGCCACCCCGTATTCCGTGACCACCAGGTCAACGCATTCGGGAAAACTGAGCTGGTCCGAAGTATCATCAAGAAACAGACGGATATTGGGGGCGCCCGCCTTGCTTCGGCTGGGAAGGGCCACAATATTGTACCCGCCCCGGGAAAGCTCGGCACCGTTCATGACATCGGCAATCTGGCCCGGGTCCGCATAAATATTGTCCGATTTGGTGTGGATGGCCATCCGACCGGAAAGGGCCACCCGCCGCACCGGCAGAACCATGACAAATTTTTTATTCCGCCCGATCTGCAACGGGTTTAATATCTTGTCGATTCCCTGGAATTCCACCATTGGGTTTTTGTCGAGCCATGCCATCAACTTTTGGGAGCCTATGGCATAGGTGGTCGAAGACCGCCCCTCAAACATGCCCTTTTCCCGGTTGGTGACTGCCCCGCTTTCGGCAAGATCCATGACCGCATCCGTGAAAAACGGCGTATGAATTCCCAGATTTTTTTTCTTTGTCAGATGCCGGGCCAATGCTTCGTAAATCGGTCCGTAGCTGAAGGCAACACATGATCCGTCATCAATTACCGAGGCCGCATTTTCAGCGATTTTGTTGAACACTCGGTTTGCGGGGTATCTTGGCACATAAAAGGGCGGCACCTGGGCCTGGACATGCATGTCAAATTCGTCAATATGAACAAAGGTGTCCCCTAGGGTGAAGGGGACATCTTCATTGATTTCAGCCACCACAAACCCGGCCTGCTTCATCACTTGTCTTGCCACATCCACACCCAGGCCGAAGCTGCAATACCCGTTTTCATTGGGCGGGGAGACCTGGAGAAAGGCCACATCAATGGGGATCAGGCCGTCCCTCATGAGCAGCGGGACTTTGGAAAACCGGGCCGGAATGAGATCCACCCGGCCTGCGGTGATGGCCTGGGCCGATACCCACCCGGAAAAAAAGGTTTTTAACCGGTACCTGTGGGATTCCAGGGCTTTATATGATACCGCATCCCCGAAACTGACCAGCTGGATCAGGGTCAGGTCCTCCAGGTTATAGCCCTGGGCGCTCATGAGCGCATTGACAAGGGTCCTGGGTTCGGCGGTTCCCGTACCGATAAAAATGTGCATGCCCGGCGCAATTTGGGCCAGCACTTTATCCGTGGGCACGCAACGTGTTTTCCAGGCAGGTTTTTTTTTCCGGAACATGGGGCTCGCTATTGTTTCAGTTTTTTAATGTTATCCCGTGCAAATTCAATGGTTGGGTCGATTTTTAAGGCCATTTCATAAAATTTGACGGCCACTGCCGGTTCTCCAAGCTCCCGGTAGCAGGAGCCCATATTGGCATAGTTAATGGCCTGGCTTGGGTCCACATCCAGTGCTTTTTCAAAATAGGTGATCGCTGTTTTGAAATCCTTTTTCATGAAACAGCAGGCCCCGGCTGTGTTCAGAATATCAGGGCGCTGGGGATCGGCATCAAGGCCGGTTTGGCATGTTTCAAGGGCCTCGTCCAACAATCCTGAATCTTTCTGGGCTGCGGCCATGTGGGAACAGATATCCGGCAGGTTGCGCCGGACTGGGTCACGGTCAAGGGCGGCCTGGAACTGAGTAATGGCATCTTCTGCCTCGTCCAGGGCGCTGAGCATCAATCCTTTGTAGAAACTGGTGTAGTATTTTCCCGGAAGAAGCACTTCCAGTTCCTCCAGCTGGCCAATGGCCAGTATGGGGTGGGAATTTTCCGTAATCAGGCGGGCGGCAAACATGCCGACACTTGCCTCATCGGCCCGTTCCCTGAAATGGGCCCCGGGCATGATGGTGTAATAGGCCGGGATGTCAAGGCCTGCGTGGGTGGTGCAAATTGAGAGCAGGTGATACCCCTTATTCGCCAGAATCTGGATCAGGCTTTCCACTTCCACCTTCATGTTGTCGGCAGATAAATCCGGCAACTCGGCCGCGTCCACCATGGTTTCCGGATGGGTGATATATTCGGCGGCCTTGATATCCGTAAATTTCGGCAGACCGGATGCCACATAATTGGACCCGGTGTTAAAGTCCCCGCCAAGCTGGGCCACTTCGGTCAGAGCCCGGCTCATGGCCTTTTCCGGGGAGGGGGCCGTGCCGGCCGTCCAGACGATCTCGCTGGTCTCCGGAAAGGTGGCCGGGTCCCAGGCCAGAACCGCCACGGTGGAAATGCCGGTGTCAAGGGAGAGGTCGCTTGCATAGACCTGAATGCCCTGGGCGTCATACTTGGCAAGCAGTTCCCGGACAAGGGGATCTTTAAATGAGTCCAGACGGATGCCGGGGACCTTTAATTTTTCCCGGGAGACCCGGGAACAGACATGACGCTCCACAAGCTCGCAGATGCCCTGGGTCAGGGCCTCTTCCGTGCAGTTGCCCGCACTGGGGCCGTTGAACTCATTGATCATGTAAAACCAGTTAAAGGGGATATTTACCTCTTTTTTATCGGTCAGATCATAGCCTTTGGTCCATTGCAGGGGCAGGGCGTCAAATATGGGCTTCACCTTTAATGCTTCAGCTTCATCGTCGTGGACTGACTGGGTGATCAGGGCGTAATCCAACGCCTCTTCCCCGAGCTCTTCAGGTGTGGCATGGGTAAAGTTTTTTTCATCTTCGGCAAAGGAAAAAAAGCTGAACCGTTCCACCAGTTCCATGACGGCGCTGGCTTCGGACTGTTCCGGTGTTCCGCCTTTGCCCATCTGTTTATTGGTGCCGGTCACCCGCCTTGCATCGGCACCACATTCACTGAAAAATACCGGGATATCCAGACGGCCGTTGTCGATGCGCCGGGTTTGGCTTAAGATGTCAAGATCCAGGGCCGCGGCCTTTGCCCGAAACCGTTTTACGGTTTCGGACGGAGACATGATTTTATCCTGGTCAAAGGTGTAATTTTTAGGAGCGTCTTGGAGTATTATTTCATAACCCATGGGGTTTAAAACCTTTCAATTTATATTTTAAAAAAGCCCCACCTTACCATGAATTGTCCAGGATTTCATCATGATAGCATCTGGTTTGGGAAAATGATTTGCATTGCTGGAATTTCTTAAAATCTCAAACGCAGATTAAGTCCATGAATTTAAGATTGGCCCGGGGAAAAGGAAATTGATGAAGCTGATCCACGCTGACCCATTTGTGATCTATGGGGCCATTGAGAATAACCTCACCGGAGATATAATCCGAGTAAAACACATCCATTTCAATTTTAAAGTGCGTGTAGGCATGAAAAATCCGGGTTAAAAATTCCAGATTACCTATTTCAATGCCGGTTTCTTCTCTAATTTCACGGACACAGGCCTGTTCGGCATCCTCTTTGGGTTCCACCTTGCCGCCGGGAAATTCCCACAATCCGCCCAGAAGCCCTTCAAGTTTTCTGCGGGTGATCAGCACTTTGCTATCTTTTTTGACAATGCCCACAGCGATATGAACCGTGGGCACCTTTTTTTTCTCAACGCGCCGGGGGAAAATATCTATGGTCTGTTCTTTACGGGCACAGCATTCCCCGGCCAGGGGACATCGGTCGCAATCCGGGCCTTTCGGAGTACAGACCAGGGCACCAAGCTCCATGACGGCCTGGTTGTATGTGCCTGGGTCCTTTTCATACAAAAGTTCGTCGGCAATGGCTTTATATGATTTATGGGCAGCACTGTGATTCACAGGGGTATCAACGCACAAGAGCCTTGACAGAACACGCTTGACGTTACCGTCCACCACGGCATGGGGCTTTGAGCGGGCAATGGAGAGCACCGCCGATGCAATATAATCCCCGACCCCCGGCAGACTTTTAAACCCCTTATAATCAGTTGGAATAATGCCGCCCATATCACGGACCACAATGCCGGTGGCCTTGTGTAGATTTCTGGCCCTGGCATAATAGCCAAGCCCCTCCCAGGCCTTAAGCACGGTTTCAAGATCTGCGGCGGCAAGATCCCTAAGATCAGGCCAGGTTTCCATGAATTTGAGATAATAAGGAATCACGGTTTTAACCTGGGTCTGCTGGAGCATCACCTCGGAAACCCATACCCGGTATACGGCAGCCTCCCTGCGCCAGGGAAGCTGTCGGCAATTGGCCTGGTACCAGCCCAACAGAGCCGATTGAACTATTTTAACGCGCCTGTTTTCCAGTTTCGCACCAAGTTGATAAATGTTCGAGTGGCGATTCCCGAAGGTCCTTTGGGAATATACGCTTTTTTTGTAAAATCCCAGGCTGTGCCTGCAATGTCCAGGTGTGCCCAGGGGGTTTTTCCGATAAAATTTGACAGATATGCAGCTGCGGTGATGGTGCCGGCCGGTTTTCCGCCGGTGTTTTTGATATCCGCCACATCGGATTCGATCTGTTTTTCATAGTTTTTATTCAGGGGCAGACGCCAGACAGGTTCTCCGGCAAGACTTCCGGCAGACTCCACCGCTTTAACCAGGGCGTCATTGTTGGACACAAGCCCTGTATAATGATGCCCAAGGCCGATGATGACGGCCCCTGTCAGGGTTGCTGCATCAAGAACGCAGGTGGGGTTGAACGTTTCAACGCCCCAGGCCAGAGCGTCGGCCAGGATCAGGCGGCCTTCTGCATCGGTGTTGATCACTTCACTGGTCACCCCGTTGTAGTGGCTGATAATGTCGCCGGGATGTGTGGCCCTGGACCCGGACATATTATCCGTGGCAGGCACGATGGCCACAACCCCCACACTTGGCTTTTCAAGGGCCACGGCCTGCATGGCGCACATCACCGCCGCACCGCCGCACATATCGTATTTCATATCCTCCATACCCGCAGACGGCTTAATGCTGATGCCACCGGAATCAAAGGTCAGGCCCTTGCCCACAAGGAGAATGGTTTCGGTGCGCTCTTCGGGTAGATATTCCAGAACAATCATGCGTGCCGGCACATGGGAGCCTTGGTTGACGGCAATAATTCCGCCCATGCCCATCTGTTCCAGTTCCTTTTTTTCAAGACACCGATACCCCAGCCCTGTTTCTGCGGCAAGTTGTTTGGCATATGCCGCAAAATCGGCAGAGGTCCAGTGGTTGCCGGGTTCATTGGCCATATCCCGTGCCGTACAGGCGGCAAAAGCGGCATTCTTTGCCTTTTCAATACCCTGGCGTACGGTTTTAAGATTGTCGCTGCATACGAATTTAATCCCACCAAGTCCGGGATAGTCGGTTTTTTTCTTGGTGCTTTCTTTATATTTGTCAAACCGGTAATCGCCAAGAATGATACCTTCTGCCAGCGCACCGGCAGACATTTCCGGATCATCTATGGCCGGAGACAATTGTTTGGAAGAGGGCAGGCAGATTACAACATCCTTGGCCTTAACCGATGCACACACCTTGGCGACCTGTCCACCGGCCTCCCGTAGCATGTCCAGGGCATCCCCTTCGTCCTTTTCCTTATTCACGGGGCCTGTACCCAAAATCAGAACCCGGACAGCAGAAATTTTTGACTGTTCCGTCGGATAAAACAATATTTGTTCCGCGGCTTTGCCGGAAAAATCATTCAGCTCAAAGGCCTTTTTGACCTGCCGCTGCACAACGGCATCGCATACAGGCATTTTGCCCTTTTTTTCCACGGCAAAATATACCAGAAGATCTGTTTTAATGGTTTCGGCAGCTTTGGTGATGGTGGTGATACGATCTTTTTTCATGGGGACACCTTTTTTACCGGTTTTTATTTATGACTGTTCCAATCCGTTGTTAAATGACTTTCATGTTTTGTTGTGAGTTGAACCTGGGTATTTACCCGGTCAGCCCAGGGCTGTTCTTTGAAAGTTTAAATCTATTGGAATTTACCATAAAACCCGGGCCAGGTAAAAGAGTTCAGATAATAACCGTCATAAAATGAGTTATCTTGATAAAATGTGATAAGAATTGAGTGGTCTATAATTTTTCCGACAGCGAATTGTTGACTGTCGACAGGCCACTTAAAGGGTAATCGTCAAACAACCCCGGTAAGATTCATAAATTGTTGTGCTTGCATCTTGCCTTATTAAAAATATTCCAGTATACCTTAATTAAATTAATTATTTATAAACTTACAGGAGGCAAAAACATTGAATAACATTGCTGTACTTGCCGGTGATGGCATTGGTCCTGAGGTTATGGCCCAGGCAATTCGGGTGCTTGATAAGGCTGCCGAGCTTTTTGATTTTGAATTGTCCTATGAATACGCGGACGTGGGCGGTGCAGGCATTGATAATCATGGTAAAGCACTGCCGGACTCAACCCTGGCATTGTGCGAACAAAAAGATGCCATTTTATTTGGTTCAGTTGGCGGCCCGAAGTGGGAACATCTGCCGCCCGAGGAGCAGCCCGAACGCGCTTCGCTTCTGAAATTGCGCAAACATTTTGGTCTATATTGCAACCTGAGACCCTCCAAGGTATTCCCCTCCCTTGCATCCGCTTCGCCGCTGAAACCGGAAATCATAAAAAACGGATTTGACATCTTGTGTGTCAGGGAGCTGACCGGCGGGCTCTATTTTGGCCAACCCCGGGGCAAAAGGGGCACAGGTCCCGATGAAACCGCATTTGATACCATGGTTTATTCCAGATTCGAAATTGAGCGGATTGCCAAGATGGCCTTTGAGGCTGCCAGGAAACGGCGCAGTATTGTGTCATCTGTGGACAAGGCCAATGTGCTGACCTCCATGGTTCTGTGGCGGGAGGTGGTCATAGAGGTCTCCAAGTCATATCCGGATGTCACCTTGAACCATATATATGTGGACAATGCTGCCATGCAGCTGATTCGAAACCCCCAGCAATTTGATGTGCTGTTGTGCGGAAATATGTTTGGGGATATTATTTCCGACGAATGCGCCATGATTACCGGCTCAATGGGACTGCTCTCCTCGGCCAGCTTGAATGAAAAGAAATTCGGCCTTTATGAACCGGCCGGCGGCTCTGCGCCTGACATTGCAGGCAAAGGCATTGCCAACCCCATTGCCCAGATTTTGTCTGCAGCCATGATGTTGAGATATACCTTTGGAGAAATCCAGGCAGCAGATGCCATTGAAGCCGCAATTTCCGATGTTCTTGATCAAGGCATTCTCACTGCAGATTTGACAGATAAAAAAGAGAACGCTGTTAATACCCAAGAAATGGGAACTGAGATTATCAATGCCCTGAAAAATACCCAGCGGGCCTAAGGCTCCTCTTTCTTACTAAAGCAACCGGCCATGAGCAGTTTTACGCCATGGCCGGTTGCTTTTTTTTGAGCTAAAAGAAAAAGGGCTTTTGAGTTTCCTCAAAAGCCCTTTCTATATTGTGGCGGGAGTGACGAGACTCGAACTCGCGGCCTCTAGCGTGACAGGCTAGCGTTCTAACCAACTGAACTACACCCCCGTGGTTTGTTGTTTCTGGTGGGCGATGCAGGGATCGAACCTGCGACTTCAAGCTTGTAAGGCTTGCACTCTCCCAGCTGAGTTAATCGCCCGAAACGGCAGCATATATACCAAGCCCCCATGTGGGTGTCAAGCAAAAAGAATCTTTTTTTTTCTCTAATGCAAAAAAAATGGTTTTCAGGGCTATTTATAAGGACAAAGGGCTTCAGTCAGTTTTGTTTGGGTGCAGCCGGAACTCGGCCGCTTTGTTCGGTCGGGACCAGGTTAATCCATCGGCAACCTTTTTCCCGGTTGATCCGTGTGATTGCCAGGGAAACCAGTTTCCGAAAAATACTCCGTACCATGTTACATGCTGGATTTATCAGCCGTTGAGGTTTATGGCTGGTGATACTTCCATGGGATAATAATCGAAGCGTTCCGGGCCAAATCAAAGCCTGGCACTTCAGGCCGGAATCTTTACGTTGCCGGGTTGTGCTCGAACGAACAATCAGGAATATCATCCCCAATCCACCGTCAAAAAAAAGAAAAACCCCGTTGTGCTTGATGCGTCAAGCAGATAGAGTCTTTGTGCGAACAAAAAACTATCATCAACGGGGTGCAACAAACTATGACACAAGGAATCTTACCATTCAAGTACGAACAGGAAAAAACTGACGGAGGCACAACTGCATTGGGTGGGCTGCCGCTTTACCTTGATTTGGCAAAAGTGATTGGGCTGACCAAATCGATTCAAAAGCATTTAACCGTGAAGAAGGGCTCACAGGGCTGGACAGACTCCCAGTTTGTATTGTCTGGTATCCTGTTGAACCTTGCGGGCGGCAACTGCGTAGATGACCTGAATATTTTAAATGCAGATCAGGGATTTTGCAGCATATTACATTCAGCTGAAAATCATAAGCTGCCACGCAAAGAGAGGCGTGAGATAGAACGAAGATGGCGAAAAGAAAAACAACGATTTGTCCCTTCTTCTTCAGCCATGTTCAGATACCTGAAGGTCTTTCATGATGTCGCCCAGGAGCAGTTACGCCGAGTTTCCTCAATTAAAGCTTTCATTCCGGCCCCAAACCGGCACCTTAACGGCTTCGTACATATCAACAAAGACATGTGCGAAGCCATGAATGAGGCACGTCCATATAAAACAGCCACACTGGATCAGGATGCGACCCTGGTTGAGACAAGCAAACAGGAAGCACGCTTCTGTTATAAAGGATTCAAGGCCTATCAGCCATTCAATACATGGTGGGCCGAACAGGATATGATCCTGCACACTGAATTTCGGGATGGGAATGTTCCGGCAGGGTACGAGCAATTAAGAGTTTTCAAAGAAGCCCTGGCTTGTTTGCCCCAGGGGGTCGAAAAAGTTCGGCTCAGATCAGATACCGCCGGTTACCAACATGACCTTTTAAAGTATTGTGATTCAGTAGACAACAAGCGATTTGGAAAAATTGAGTTTGCTGTTGGGTGCGATGTCTCTCAATCATTCAAAATTGCCGTAGCTCAGGTCCCTTCCTCAGAATGGAAGCCAATCTATAAAGAAAAAAACGGTAAAAAGATGAAGACCGGAAGTGAATGGGCAGAAGTTTGCTTTGTCCCGTCAGAAATAGGAAAGAGCAAAGAGGGGCTTGAGTACCGGTATCTTGCCAAACGCCAGGTGCTTGAACCGGTGCTGCCCGGCATGGAAGACAAACAAATGCAGTTGCCGTTTCCGGCCATGGAAATGGATGACATTCGGTATAAAGTATTTGGTGTTGTTTCCAATATTCCAGAACAGGACATGTATGGTGAGGATCTTATCCACTGGTTACACAAAAGATGCGGCAAAAGCGAAGAGGTTCACTCCATAATGAAAACGGATCTGGCCGGAGGGACATTGCCTTCGGGTAACTTTGGAGAGAACGCAGCCTGGTGGTGGATGATGATCCTGGCGCTTAATCTGAACCAGATGTTGAAGCGTCTGGCTTTCGAGCCCAAAATGATGGGCAAAAGGATGAAAGCCATTCGGTTTTCAATTATAAATATCCCCGGTCGAATAGTAAAAAGATCCAGAGAGTTAGTCCTTAGGCTATCCAAAGGTCATCCTTGCTTTAACGCATTGGTCGGCGCCCGAAAACGGATCGCCTTACTGGAAGGGCTGTCGTCAGGATAACGAATCTCAGGAGGTAACTGGACAATTTGTTGGAATGTTGAAAGGAATGGAAATGCAAGGGTGAAGTGCATCTAAAATTCTGCCTGAATTGTAGCGCGGTCGCCGGTGAAGGTAAAAGCCACGCACGCGGCTGAAAAATTTTCTTAAAAAAGTAAAAAATCCAGCCACGGAATGCCTCCTAAAAAATTGACGGTGGATTTGGGGGATCATCAAATCCTTGCAAAATTATAATGACATTGCTATGCTACCCCATTAATATGTAAACATTATAGAATAATTGAATGCAAAATCTTATCATCTTTTTTCCTGACAACCATCAAAATAAAACCAGGGGCATCGCATTTATGGGATTTTTGATTTATAATGTCAGCGGTAAACGTTTAATTTAGGAGTCGATAATGGAACCTGTTCAGGGATATCTGGAAATCATGGACAAGGGTTTTGGTTTTCTCAGGAATATTGAAGAAAATTTCAATCCCAAGCCTGAGAATCCCTATGTACCCAACAGCCTGATACGCAAACTTAACCTCAGGGAAGGCAGTTTTATTCAAGGCTATGGAGAGAAAAAAAGCTCGCAGAATGTAAATGTTGCCCTTATACGTATTGAGACTATCAATGGGCTTCCCTTTGACGAGTTTATAAGAACACCGATGCTCCAGGAGCAGGTCAGCATTAACCCTTTTGAACGGTATCAGCTTGCCCAGGGGCCTGATGACCTGACAGGAAAAGCGCTGGATCTGATTGTCCCCATCGGCATGGGCCAGCGGGGTTTGATCATCGCACCGCCAAAATCCGGTAAAACAACAATTTTAAGGCATATGGCCAACTCCGTGGTCGCCAATCATCCCGAAGCCAAGGTCTTTGTCTTGCTTGTGGATGAACGGCCAGAGGAAGTTACCGATTTCCAGAGGGGCTTGGCAGAGGCCAATGTACTCTATTCTTCTGCGGATCAGCAAATCGGCCAGCACATGAGAATGACGAGACTTGCGATGCACACGGCCATCAGATGTACGGAGATCGGCCAGGATGCAGTGGTTTTCATCGACTCGTTAACCCGGATGACCCGGGCCTTTAATATTGACACCGATTCCTATGGCAAAACCATGAGCGGCGGTCTTGGTGCCAATGCCATGGAGTTTCCCCGGAAAATTTTCGGGGGGGCGCGTAAGCTTGAAAACGGCGGTTCCCTTACGATCATTGCGACCATTCTGGTTGAGACCGGCAGCCGCATGGATGATGTCATTTTTCAGGAATTCAAAGGTACCGGCAATATGGATCTTTATCTGTCCAGGGAGTGTGCCGAACAAAGACTGTGGCCGGCCATCAACATCAACAAATCAGGAACACGGAAAGAAGATCTGTTGATGGGGGCTGAAGAGTATGAAGCTATGGTGAATATACGCCGCAGCATTTCACAGTTAGATGAAGTTACTGCCATGGCCCAGTTTTTATCCATGATCGAAGACGGCTTATAAAGACCGTATTTTTCATAGCTTAAAAATAAAAAATCGCGGCACGCAAATTTTGAGTGCAGCGATTTATTATTTTTATACGACGTTGAACGTCGTTGGATAACAAGTTTATTTGACCAGGGCGTGTTCAAGCACTTCAGCCATGCTTTCCACATAGGCAATATCAAGCTGCTTTTGAATCGCTTTGGGCACGTCTATGATGTCTTTTTCATTCTCTTTGCAGAGGATGACTTTTTTTATCCCATTGGCATGGGCTGCCAGAAGTTTTTCCTTTAGGCCGCCAATGGGAAGCACCCGTCCGCGAAGGGTAATTTCCCCTGTCATGGCCACTGTCCGGCTTACGGGTTGTCCGGTGAGAATGGAGACGACGGCCGTACACATGGCAATACCGGCGGAAGGTCCATCTTTGGGAATGGCCCCTTCGGGTACATGGATGTGTATGTCTGTATCTTTATAAAAATCCTCCCGGATATTAAGTTCACCGCTCCTTGAACGGACGTAGGATACAGCCGCCTGGGAGCTTTCTTTCATCACTTCTCCAAGCTTGCCGGTAACCATTACGTTTCCCTTGCCCGGCATGGTCACCGCCTCAATGGTTAAAAGCTCGCCGCCGGCCTGGGTCCAGGCAAGTCCGGTAACAATACCGGTTTTATCTTCTTGTTCCAGAATGGAATTTCTAAATTTAGACTGTCCCAGATATTTTGAAACCGTACTTGCTGTGACCTGATGTTTTTTTCGCGTCTGGGTTCGTACAATTTCCGTGGCAATTTTTCTAAGTACGGAAGAGAGTTCACGCTCAAGATTTCTCACCCCGGCTTCTTTGGTGTACTCTTTGATAATCATTTCAATCGCAGGTTTTGAAAACGTGATATCACAATCCTCCAATCCGTTTTCATGCATCTGCTTGGGGATCAAGTATCCGGTGGCAATCTGGTACTTTTCATAGTCGGTATACCCGGGTATATGGATCACCTCCATGCGGTCACGCAGGGGGGCGGGGATTTCATGCAGGGTATTTGCAGTGGTGATAAATAAAATTTCCGACAGATCGTAATCCACTTCAAGATAGTGATCGTTAAAATTTTTGTTTTGTTCTGGATCCAGTGCTTCCAGAAGAGCAGAGGATGGATCCCCTCTGAAATCACTCGTCATTTTGTCAATTTCGTCAAGGCAGAATACCGGGTTGTTAAAGCCCACTTTTTTAAGCGTCTGGATGATTTTCCCGGGCATGGCGCCGACGTAGGTTCTGCGGTGTCCTCGAATTTCGGCCTCATCACGCACCCCGCCCAGGGATATTCTTGCAAAAGAGCGTCCTGTTGCGGTGGCAACAGAACGGGCAAGGGATGTTTTGCCGACCCCCGGGGGGCCCACCAAGCACAGAATCGGGCCTTTTATTTTTTTGACCAGAATCTGAACCGCGAGATACTCAAGAATTCGCTCTTTGGGTTTTTTCAGTCCGTAGTGATCCCGGTCCAGAATTTGTTCTGCCTTTGAAAGTTCGTTTTTTACCCGTTTTTTCCGGTACCAGGGAAGGGATACCAGCCAGTCGATGTAGTTTCTGACCACGGTTGCCTCCGAGGAGGTTGCGGACATCAACTTAAGTTTTTCCAGTTCCGTGCGTACGACACCTGCGGCTTCTTTGGGCAGGCGTTTGGCCTTGATCTTTTTTTCAAGGTTGGCAAATTCACCGCCCTGGCCGTCCTCGCCCATCTCCTTTTGGATGGCTCGCATCTGCTCGTTAAGGTAGTGACGTTTTTGAAGCTTATCCATCTGTTCTTTGACCCTGCCCTTGATTTTCTGGGACATGGAAAAAACTTCTGTCTCTTTTTGAATAAACTTTAAAAGCAGAAAGAATCGTTCTTCAATATCGCCGCACTCCAGCAACGTCTGCTTATCCTGGACTTTGAAGGGCAGCTGGGCGGCAATGGTATCGGCATACCTTGACGGATATTGCTCCAGGGCATCCAGGCCTTTGAAAAAACTTTTGGAGACCACGCCGGACAGGCTGACATAATGCTGGAACGATTCATGAACCGTCCGGATGGCAGCCTCTGTATTGGCTTCGGCCAACGGTTTTTCATGGACATCTACATAATCAACTACCTGGAGGCCATCCTGGTCCTGCATTTTAATGATACAGCCCCGGGCGACCCCTTCAACCAGTGCTTTCACCGTACCATCTGGCAGGCGCAGCAACTGGGTGATCCTGGCCTCGGTGCCCACCTGAAAAATATCTTCAAGGGTGGGTTTTAGAACTTCCGGATCTTTCTGGGTGGTAAGAAAAATTTTTTTATCACTGCCCATTGCCTGGGAAAGCGCCTTGATGGATTTCTCTCTTCCCACAAAAATAGAGGTTGTCACAAAGGGAAAGAGGACGATATCCCTCAGGGGTACCAGGGGAAGGGTCTTGTTTTCCTTTTCCGACCCATCCTCGGGATTAAAAAAACGGGAAATACTGATCATGGATGCACACTTTCTATTTAATGCCTGACTGAAAATCCGTGTTCGAACGATCCGCCTGAAGGGCGTATGCCCATAACATTGCCGGGATGCGGCAGGCATAAAAATTGAAAACCAAGGCAACCCCACGATTGTGGGGTTGCCTTCCGGTTGTTTGGTAAATTTTTGTGCGAAAAATGCTGGGCGATGATGGTTCGTTCAAACACTATCTAAGCCTGCTTTTTAGGCTGTTCGTACAGCAAGATGGGATCCTCTTTGTTCAATACCACTTCTTCGCCGACCACGCACTCAACCACATCTTTTTTGGACGGAATTTCATACATGATGTTCATCATGGTCTCCTCCATGATGGCACGCAGCCCGCGGGCGCCGGATTTTCTGGCTACGGCTTCCTTGGCCATGGCTTCAAGGGCTTCATCCGTAAACTGCAGATTTACCCCTTCAATGCGAAAAAGTTCCTGGTACTGCCGAACCAGTGCATTTTTGGGCTCAGTCAGAATTTTCACCAGCGACGTTTCATTGAGTTCCCCAATGGACGTGATGATGGGAAGTCGTCCTAAAAATTCGGGAATCAAACCGAACTTAATCAGATCTTCGGGTTTTACCTGTCCTAACAGTTCGCCGATATTTATCTCTTTTTTATTTGCGATTTGGGCACCAAACCCCATGGTCTTCTGGGTTAAACGGCGCTCAACCACTTTTTCAAGACCCGTAAAGGTTCCGCCGCAGATAAACAGGATATTGGAGGTGTCCACCTTTACATAATCCTGCTGGGGGTGCTTTCTTCCCCCTTTGGGCGGTACTGAAGCGATGGTGCCTTCGATGATCTTGAGCAGTGCCTGCTGGACACCCTCTCCGGAGACATCACGGGTAATTGACGGATTGTCTCCTCTCTGGGAAATTTTGTCGATCTCATCAATGTAGATGATGCCCTTTTGTGCCTTTTCAATGTCGTAATCCGCATTCTGAACCAGGGAGAGGATAATGTTTTCAACGTCCTCACCAACATAGCCGGCCTCGGTCAGGGCTGTTGCATCGGCAATGGCAAACGGCACATCCAGAAATCGGGCAAGGGTCTGGGCCAGAAGGGTCTTTCCGCATCCGGTCGGCCCGATAATCAGGATATTGCTTTTCTGAATTTCAACATCGTCCCCGCTTTTTGTCAGATGCGAGGCCAGGCGTTTATAGTGATTATAAACCGCCACGGACAAGACTTTTTTTGCAAGATCCTGTTCTATGATATACGCGTCCAGCTGCTCCTTGATCTGCTTGGGCACCATGAACTCTTTGGTGTCCTCGGGCTCGACAGCCAGCTCTTTTTCTTCATCTTCAATAATTTCTCCGCACAACTTAATGCACTCATTGCAGATATAGACGCTGGGCCCGGCTATCAGTTTTTTAACTTCTTTTTGGTTTTTCCCGCAGAATGAACAGAAAAACTGATCGTTCGCATCCTCTTTTTTGGCCATATTTTATGACTCCTTTGACGCCTCCTGCTCAGAGGCCTGTTCCAATTGGCTTCTGTCACTGACCACACGGTCGACAATGCCGTATTCTAAAGCTTGCTCACCGGACATGAAATAATCACGTTCCGTATCCGCCGCAATTTTTTCAATATCCTGTCCCGTATGTTTTGATAAAATTTCGTTCAAAGAATCTTTCATTCTTAAAATTTCAGTGGCCTGAATTTTGATGTCAGTGGCCTGGCCCTGGGCGCCGCCCAGGGGCTGATGAATCATGATCCTGGCATTGGGCAGGGAAAAGCGTTTTCCGGATGCTCCGGCGGTAAGAAGCAATGCCCCCATACTGGCTGCCTGGCCGATACACACCGTTGCCACATCCGGCTTGATGTACTGCATGGTGTCATAAATAGCCATACCTGCTGTCACAATGCCGCCGGGAGAATTGATATAAAAATTGATATCTTTTTCAGGATCTTCTGATTCAAGAAACAGCATCTGCGCGACAATGAGATTGGCAATTTCATTGTCTATGGCCGATCCCAAAAAAATAATTCTGTCTTTTAGAAGTCGTGAATAGATATCATAGGCACGTTCTCCCCTGTTGCTCTGCTCAACAACCATTGGAATAAGAGGCACGATTTAACTCCTTGTCATGATCTAAATATGTGTTTAAACTTTTTGCCGTCCAAGCAGTTAACTGAATTGGCCCGCATAAATAATGGCCATGGGGTTGGCTGTGACCGGTTAACAGCCACACTCGCCCCCACAACAAACATGAAAGCAATTCAATAAATTATTGGGGCTTTCATGTAAAAGCTTGCGCATTGATCTTACGCCTGAGCACCTTCTTCTTCAGTTTGCTCATCATCTGCTTGCGATTCATCCGGCTTCACTTCAACAACGTTACTTTTTTCTATTATAAGGTCAACGGCCTTTTTTTCAAGCTGGGTGTGTTTATAATATTCAAGCTGACGCTGGTCCATGTTGAAAAAATTCTTGATGGCGTCTTTTGTCGCGCTCATGGCCTGGGCCATCTCTTCAAAGCCGGCATCAAGTTCTTCTTCACTGAGTTCGAGCTTCTCCTGGGTGATGATTTTGTCCAGGATCAGATGACGGCGGGCCTGTTTTTCAGCCACGTCTCTGTATTTTCCCTGCATGATCTCCCGGCTTAAACCGACATCTTCAAGGGAGGTGTTGTTCTGGGCATAGGCCTGTTCGGTTTCTGAAATGATACCGTTAAGCTCTCCTTCGATCAGGGCATCCGGGACCTGAAATTCTGTTTTTTCAAGAATTTGGCTGAATACCTGTTCGCTCATCTCATGTTTTACCCGCTGGGCAATTCCCTTTTCAAGGTTGTCCCGGATGGCAACTTTTACAGCGTCAAGGGTTTCGAATTGCTCAAGGTCTTTTACCAGGTCGTCATTGGCTTCGGGCAGGATCTCTTCCTGGATCTCTTTGAGAGTAACCTTATAAAGAATAGTTTTGCCTTTAAGATTTTCGTCATGATAATCTTCTGCATATGCCACTTCAACTTCCAGGTCCTGAACCGGAATGGCACCAATAAGCTTTTCGGAGAATTCTTTGGGCAGGGGTTCTCTGTTGATGGCTGTCACATAATTTTCAACTTTGGGGGTATGTTCAAACGGTTCGTTGTTTATAAACCCTTCATAATCAATCAGAACAAAGTCACCTTCTTTTACCGGACGCTCCTCTTCGACCTTTTGTTTTGTGGCCATGGTTTTTTGGAGCATGTATATCTGGCTTTCAATCTCGGCCTCGCCGACTTCGTAGAGGGTCTTTTTAATTTCAAGGCCTTGGAAATCAATATCATCCAGTTCGGGTTTAACTTCCACAGTGATCTCAAACGAATAATCAGCATCCGGCTTAAGCTCTGGAGGATCGAGTTGGGGGCCGCCTACGATATCTAATTTATGATTTTCAACTGCTTCAATAAAAGCTTCCTGGATCAGGCGCGGGGCAACCTCGGCATGAACGTCTGCGGCAAACCGGTTTTCAAGCACTTTTCTTGGAATTTTTCCTTTTCGAAAACCTTTGATATCTGCCTTTTTTTTCAATTCGGCATAGGCTTTATTCAACTCTTTGGAAATGGTTTCCTTAGGAATTTCAAAAGAAAGCACTTTTTTAATACTGCTCTGATCTTCGATTTTTACCTGCATGATTTTGTCCTGTTATTTCCTGTTAATTGGCGTTATTCTAAACGCACCTTCAAAAATAATAATTATACCCTAACTATTTTATTACACGGTACAAACACTTTACACAAAGTTAATTAAAATACCCTGTCTTCTTGGTGGTGTCAAGGAAATTGCCCATCACTATATATAGGGTCAACGCCTGGGACATGCACCTTTTAGTCCATTTGTAGATAAAGGAAAGAAACTGACTTGTAAGATTAATCTTGATTTTTTTTATTTCAAGTGATAAAAATTTCTTTCACTTTTACGTGTCGGGGCGTAGCGCAGTCTGGCAGCGCGCCTGCTTTGGGAGCAGGATGTCGGAGGTTCAAATCCTCTCGCCCCGACCACCATAAAATAAGGCTTTCAGTGTTTTTACTGAGAGCTTTTTGTATTTTTGGTTGCGTCTTCTGGTTGCGGGTCTTCAATTTTTGACGAAAATCTTCCGGATATGGAGTCCATTGCATTCTCTATGGCACCATCCAGCTTATGGAGATATATTTCAGTTGTCCTGGCTTCTGAATGGCCTAAGATATTCTGAATCGTCTTGGTTGAGATTTTGGGGTTGTCAGCCAGGAGAGAGGCCATAAGGTGCCGTAAGGTATGAAATCCGAAATAGGGATTTATTCCGGCTCTTTTACAAAGTCCTTTCATGAACTTCGGGCGATGGTTAAAGCGATCATTTGTTTTTTCATTGAAAAACACCCAGGTGTCTTGTTTTCGATTCTGCCACATTTTCCATAGGGTGGAATACAATTCATCGTTTATGGTAACGGTAACAGCCTTATACGATCCACCATGAGTTTTTCGGGTCCATTTGGTTAGGAGCCGTTTTTCAAAATTGATGTCTTCCCAGGTTAGGCGTAATACTTCGTCAATCCGGGCCAAAGTATAGAGCAGAACAATCAATAAATCCTTTTCATCTGTTTCCGGATCTGCAGCTAAAAGAAGTTTTATAATATCCTGTTCCTGGGGGACCCGTTTTCGGGCTATCGTATGAGGAAATTTTTCAATCTTTTTGACAGGATTTCGATCAATGGCTTCAAGTACATTTTCTGCATAGCTGAATAATGACGACAATTCTTTACGGTGAACATTGTAATTGTTATTACTTGGACGGGTAACCAAATATTTCGCTATGACTTCCGGGGTGATTTTTGAAATGGGGAAATCATCACCACCAAGGAAACGACCAAAAGCCACAAAAACACTTTTCTTGTATTTCCATGTTTTCAAAGCATGCCGACGTGATGAAAAATCAAGATACAAGTTGCATAGCGTCAAGTAACCCATGCCGGTTGAGATCGGATTTTTCTTTACGTCTTCCTTTCTTTTTGCCCGAGCTGCCGCCGCTTCCGTTTTTGTCTTGAATCCCCTGGCTGCGTAAATTTCGTTTTGATACTGAAAACTGTAACACCAATGCTTCCGGGTCTTGTCCTTCCATAATCCCATAAATTACCTCTTGTCTAAAGCGCCAAACCCCAATACCACCAGGCTTGAAACCACCTAATCTTTTCACATGTTTATATACGGTGTTTTCTGAAATTTGTAATAATTCCGCAACATCAGAAGGGGTCAAAAGCTTATTCTTATTATGGGCATCCGATCCTTTCATCATGTTTCATCCTCGAAGTGTGGTTACGATTCTATTGATTCTTTTCTATTTTTTGACAAATGGCCTTTTGCATAGTCCGTATAGCAACAATGCAAATAGGTGTTGAAATCAATTTTGCCGGTCATGTATTCATGCTCAAGTTTCGTGATGCTGCTTTTGCCGTTTTTCTTTACCAGCAGGTAAAGGTGGTTTTTCAATTCTTTTGGGTTCATTTATTCATTCGTTATCAAGTTGTTGCCGGGCATCTAATTGAATTAATCAGGATGATTATTAAAAAATGCCCGGGGTAGGCCACATAATAAAAGTATTTTTGGATCATCCTTGGCAAAGGTAGGGTGGCCCTGGAGTACATGAGGAACACAGCAGCCGGGCCGAACAAAACATAAGCGGCTCCATATAAATAATAGACCAGGAGATAAAAGGCTGTCATCGCGCCCAGGAGATACACCGGCCGATGATGTAAAAAATAGATGGCAAAGACTATGAAAATATAGATTGATACCACGTTGGACAGGACAAGAAGCAGAGTCAGATAAAAAGCCTGATAGCCGTATCTCTCATACAGGACAAGTATGATCAGGCCAAAAAGCAAGGTATAAAGATCATTGAGTCTATGCAGATCCGGGAACAAGATATTAAACAGGGGTTGGGTAACACCGGCGCAAATCACCAGGGAGATGATATATAGCTGGAGATCCTTGGTGTATTTCAGGCCCTGGGTAATGAAATAGGCAAACAAAGGGAAAGACAGCGCACCCAGGGACCGCATGATAAATTCATGTTCCGGGAAAAAGAAGATGGCCGAATGGTCAATCACCATTGTGATGAATGCAATCAGTTTAATCATTTTGATGACCCCAAACTTAAGGTGTATGAAATCAGTCTGAAAACACAAAAAGAAAAGGCAATGGTCACAATGGGCAATCCGACATAGGTGACGATGTCACTGATAAAAAGGGAAAGGTCAAAGCCTTCAGGTAAAGTGATCATGTTAAAGCCTCAAGGATAAGCCCAGGGCCAGGGCGTTACATGAAAGGGCACCGATGATTAACGAGATGCTTTTTGATGTCAGATCCGAGGTGTCTGTAATTTCAATATAGTCGACGTGACCCGGATCAGAATCGAGATCCGTCACCGAGATTGATGTTCGTTGGTAATATGCTTTGGTCAAAATATTGATTTGAGAAAAATCGGATGTATTAAAAAGGTAGTCGTCAACAACAAAGAACGCGTTTGCCTGATCCACCCGGTAAAGATCAATCTGGCCGGTCTTTGTGACAGCTGCATATGATTGGGTATGTGAAAGCAGTATTAAAAGAAACAAGACGCCGATGGAATTGAAACGGGATGATCCAATCTGAAGGGCTGATACGATGGCTCGGATAATGACGCCCAGGAGCAAAGAAATCACAACAAGGCCAAAACCATTTCCAAACGCTTCTAAATCTATCATTGTTTATCTCCTGTCTTTCTTCGTAAATTTAATCAAAAATCCTGGCTTATTTTTCGTCTCTGATACCGTTCAGACTCATTTGATATTCTTCTTTCATTAAAGGTTCCCGCCAGGTGCCTTTGCTCATCTGCCAGCGGTTAAACGCTTTTTTGGCTTCGATTTCCCTTTCAGTCATACCGATATTGAAAAGTTCCATAATTTTTACAAACGCGAAGACAATGAACATCAAGGAGAGCATGGCAAGGAGGACCACAGAAATATCGTTTGCGATAAAGCTTGCAAGATTCGCTTTGAACTGTGTGAACATTAAACTGATTAAGTCGGTTTCCATAACGCTCCTTTGAGGAAGGGGGAAAAGGGAAACAGGTCCCCATCCCCCGTGAAAAATTAATCTAATCTGATAGCACGTTGAATATACTTAAAAATGAGGAAACCAAGGCTAATAACGACAAACATTGTCAAAACCGAAAGAACCTCACCGTTGATCGTAGAAATGTCAAAAGCGGTCCACAAATCTGAGACGGATGGTGTGGCAAAGGATATGCCGAACATACCAAAGAAAACAGAAAACATGGACGCAACGAACATTTGATTACGGGTAATAAGATTCTTCATGATAACGATCCTTTAAAAAGGGGAAGGGGAACAACGCCCCCATCCCCTGGGGAAAAATTAACCTCTGCTCATGGTGCGCCGGATGTACTTGTAGGCGAGGAAAGCCAGGTTAATGGTGACAAAGGTGGTCAGGACGGTGAGCACCTGACCGTTGATGGTTGAGATGTCGAACGCGGTCCAAAGGTCTGCAACACTGGGTGTGGCAAAGGACAGGCCGAACATGCCAAAAAATGCAGAAAAGATAGCTGCGGTGAACATCTGGGAACGGGTGATAAGATTCTTCATGATAAAAACTCCTTTTAAAAAAAAAATTAACGAAAGACTTTAACAAGCAACCCCAGCCCCCACAACGATTATCAGAATGGTGATAATGCCCGCTGCAGCGGTATTGACGTCGGTTCTGACACCATCAAACATATCTGATGAAATCAAAGGGGTGTATTCGGTTGTTGCCAAAGCAAGACCAGTGATCCCGAAGAGGATCAATGAAACAACGCTGAGGATTCGCTTAAGAAAACACATAGCGTATCACCTCACTGTTGATTAATATGGAAACCGAAAACTGCGTGGTTTCCTGATTATCAAGACCCATCTTTAACCAACTTAAAGACGACCTTGACACGCTTCCTTTGTTATATTTCAGACCGCCGATCAGGGTTGTTTCCCCGGCCCTGAACACGATTTGATTGTCAATTTTGCGAATGGAAATTTGGGGTTGCCTGACAAGGTTGGGTTCTGTTCCCACCTCAAGAAATTCAATCAGGCTCTGGATGTTCCCGGTAAACTGGGTTGAGATGATGTTCCCGGATACCGAGGGTTTGAGTTTTAAGATCAGGCCGGACGACACGGTATCAAATTCATAGCCCTGGGCCACGGTATCTGTGGCGCCGTCAATGGATGACACGGTAATTTCTTTGACGTAGGGGATTTTTTCCGACACATCAAGCTCGGCGGTGGAGCCGTTCATAACGGAGAGCCGGGCAGACTGAAGCACGGTAAAGTCTTTTAATTCGTCCAGGGATTCAACCACGGATTGCAATGATAAGTGACCGCCGCCAAGATTGAGAGAAAAGCCGTCATCCGATCCGGTAACGGAGAATTTAAGCGGATCTTCATACAGGTCCGTTAGGCTGGCAGCCAATTGTGACCAATCAATACCGTGTTTGTATATGTGGCTGTCCTGGGCTTCAAGGATCATGATGTCGAAAACGACCAGGGTAAGGTACGGATTGTTTTTGAAATAATCGTAAATGGTCAGGTAGGTATAATAGTCCGTGTTAAAAACGATCCGGGAGGATAACTCATCATAAAACGAGTTCTGAACCCCGAAAGAGTTTAATAATTTGATCAGGTTCTCCTGGGTGCCGGGCATAAGCACCTTCACATAGGCCGGGGACGTTTTACGGATGATCAACACACCCTGTTTGTATTTGAAAAATAGACCATGGCTGATTTGAAGGGACTGAAGCAGGGTTTTCAGGGTGCCGTGGTACGCAGGCATGGAAACGGTTTGGAGCTTGGGTGTTTCTTTTTTCTCGGTGGCAGGGTTAGAGGAATCTTTGGTTTCCGTGGCCTGTTCAATGTAACACCCGATATCAGCCACAATGTTTATGCCCTGATCAATAAGGATCTGGAAAAAATCACACAGGGGGACCGGTGCGGTTAAATTGATTGACACCTGGATATCATCGGGGATTTGGTCCAGATCATCATCGAACTTAATAAAATCTTTGACCACCACCTCTTTCACCGTTGATGTGCTGCGATGAAGATCAAAGGGCTTGTGTTCATTATACACCGGCACTTTAAAGGAAGGTTGCGCACAGCCGGCACAGAAAAATAATGTCGTTATCAGATAAAAATATTTCATTGGGTCACCAAAATAGATCCGTCAATTTTTGATTTAAAAATCTTTTTTGAATTAATCACGCCCACCAAAACATGGTTTGTTAAAGGGTCAGCCTGGCCGGAATAAACCGGTTCATGATCCGGGGTGCCTGGCTGATGATCTTGGGTTAAAGATTGCTGTCTTTTTTCTTCAATGGAATCTGAAATGGCCTGGGTGCCGAAAAGGTCACCGCTTAACAGGCTTGACTGGCTTAAAAAATAGATGAACAGGCCCAGGACAAAGGGGATTGCGTAAAATATGGGGTGTTTGAGGATATTGGCCGGTTTTTCGATGCCTATTTCTTTGGTGCCATCCTTAAAATAGCTTTTGTAGCACTTGAATATTTTGGGGTCATAGGAGCAGGTTTTCTGGCCGATCTGGTCAAGGGATGGGCCGTAATAGCAAAAGCGGACATATTTTTTCTTGACCAGGTTGCCGAACATGTTCAGTTTTTTGTAACGATAGGTAAATTCAATCAAGGACCTGACAGAGCTTTCGATACGTTCAACGTTTTGGGTGATAAGAATCAGGTCAACGCCCATATGACGGTGTTCACTGGCCCATTTGCCAAAAGCTCTGTTTGTTTTGGTTTGCCAATCCCGGGAATTAAAGAAATTCTGGGCTTCGTCAATAATGACCAGATCGCCCGGGCTGGTATGGTCCCAGAATTCGGTGATTTGGTGATTTTGTAGGGCGACAAGTTTTTCTTTGAGTTGACTGTCTTCAAGATTGAGGAAGTGTTTTATGATTTCCTGTTTTTCTTCCTGATCCGGGCCGGAGATGTTCGTTAGAATGCGTCTGCCCTGGGCAAGGTTGTCCAGGAGTTTGCGCATGGCATCATAGGTTTTACCGGCACCGGGAAGTCCTTCGTAACAGGAAATCATGGTTAGACCCTTGTGAATGCTGCCGGAATAAGGTTCAGGGTCAAACGGATCAGACAGGCTGCGGCCAGCATGCTCAGGCATTGGGCAATGTTCAGCTTATAAAGGATGTATAAAATCTGATCCGGTAAAAGGTTCCAGTTCCCGAATGAAGACAGGGCGGTCACCTGGGCGAAGTCGATCGCTGAAATAATGGTTTCAATGATGCTGAAGAATGCATCCATACTCAGATAAACAATTTCGGACAACAGGTATAAGATGCCGTCAAGAACCCAATTGAAAAAATCGGTGAGCATTCCCCAGAAATTGGAACAAAAATCTATTATCTTATGAATCATGTTATGCCTTTTTCAGAACCAAAATTTTAAAGCATGCAAAGCTTGTCACTAACAAAAGAACGGACCGTAAAATCCCCCAGACATTGTCGTAATCCGAATAATCTATGGAGGCCGTTTGTTCGCTTGAAGAACCCCATTTGCCAATATCAACAGTTTGTACAGAAGAACCGGAACCGGACGGCCCGGCAAAGATGTCAAAAGGAAGGCTGAATAGATCGGATTCTTTTACCGTGGTGATGAACAGATCGTATCTGTCAGAGTATTTTGTTTTGATTGCCGTTAAGGTGTCTGTTTCGTCCAGGGCGGGGATATTATCTGTGATGGTCGTATCTATGGTTTGGCCGGAGTCGATTAAATTATCTTCAACGGCCTGACCTATTTCATCGGCAGAGGGACCTGTTGAAGAAACAACAGAACCACCGCCGGAAACAGAAACCGTTGTTTCAAGTTCTTTTTTATTAATCTTGGCAAGATAATCGTTTGTTATGCCCAGATATTTTTGGATGTTTTCTAAATTTGTATTTGTTGATGCGGTGTTCTTGATAATCTTATCCAACCGACCTGAATCGCTATCATTTGAATCCGGTTGTTCTGAAGGGGCTTGTTGGGTGTTTGGTTTTTCTGCTTGTGTCTGGTTATCTTCCGCTGTTTTATAATCTTTAAATGGGTCGGTAGATCCAGGAATAATCGTGCCGTCATCCTGAATTTCAACAGGGCTGTTTTTTGGGGTAATGTTTAACAGGAGTTTAAGCCTTAAATCCATCCGAGAGGCCAAGACCTTCTTTTGACGCGCCTTTTACCACTATTAATTTGTAAGACCCATCCAATATTCTCAATATAGACGCCTAAAAAGGCGAAAATAGGCCATCTCAAATCTTTTTCCTTGACATGTAAGACCCTACTTGGTATGGTCGAGCATGGCTCATTTTCATATCAAGAAGAAAAAAGGAAGACCCTACCTCTATGTTAGGGAAATTGCCCGTATTGACGGCAAACCCAAGGTGATCTCTCAAATTTACATTGGCGCGCCAGAGCGCGTTGCAGGTTTATTAACTGGGCAGGCACAGCCGGTACAGTCCTTGAAGGCAGAGGAATACGGTGGGTTGTGGCTGGCCCGGGAAATTGACAAGGATATTGATATATGTTCCATTATTGACGCCATAGTTCCACGCACTGCCCGGGAAGAGGGTCCCTCGATTGGAGAGTACTTTCTTTATTGCATTTGGAATCGCATGATTGACGCCGTCAGCAAGCAAAAGATGGGGGAATGGTACAAACACACAGCTATTCAACATCTTAGGCCCGTTGAGCTTGATGAGCTTACCAGCCAACGCTATTGGGAAAAATGGGATCGAGTAGATGAAAACTGCCTTAAAAAGATAACCCTCACGTTTTTTGAAAGATTGTGGAAAACGCAGTCGCCATCTGCAGATTGCCTGTTATTTGACACAACCAACTATTACACCTTCATGGCAAGCCATACAAAGTCGGATATAGCCAACCGTGGTAAAAACAAAGCCGGGCGTCACCATCTACGGCAGATTGGACTTGGTCTATTAGTGGAAAGAAACTCAAAACTCCCACTTTATTATTCTGTGTATCCCGGTAACCTCCATGACAGCAAGCACTTTGAGACGATAATGGATGAGATGTTCGGGGTTGTTTGTGGTTTGAACCAAACAAAGGAACATCTAACAGTCGTTATCGATAAAGGGATGAACTCCGAAGGAAACTATGCCTGGATTGATGAGCATTCCAGAATCCACTTTATCACAACATATTCCACCTATTTTGCCCAGGAGATCGCAGCTACGCCGCTTGATAAATTCGAGATTGCTGATATAGCTAAAAATAATAGACTACTTGAGGACGATCGCAAAGAGGAGTGTCTGCTGGCCTATCGCAGCAAAGGAGAGTATTGGGGTAAGCAGCGCAGTATCATTGTCACTTATAATCCCAAAACAGCAAGAAAAAAACGGTATACATTCGACAGCAAACTGGAGACAATCCGCCTTGAGTTGCTTGGAATGCGGACCAAAGTAAGAGAGAAAGCCCCGCACTGGCGCAACCAGAACACTATCAATGAGCGCTACCTGCGTCTATGCGAAAGATTGCATCTCTCATCTGATTTATTCAATTTAAACTTTGAACAAACCCAGAACGGCTTGACTATGAGTTTTCGAAAGGATGCGTATAAGGTCAAGCAACGGTGGGCTACGTTTGGGAAAAATATCATCATTACAGACAATATGGATTGGACAACTGGGGCCATCATAGAAGCCAGTCTTGATCGTTGGCAGGTGGAAGATCGTTTCCGGTTGAGCAAAAATGAGCAAATGGTAGGCGTACAGCCGATCAGGCACTGGACCGATAGCAAAATCAGATGTCACTTGTTTACATGTGTGGTTGCCATGGCCTATCTTCGTAGAATTGAAATGAAGCTTGAATCATGTGGCATAAAACGATCAGCGGAAGATGTAATGAGCGACATGAGACACCTTCATTCTATCCTGAGTTTGCAGAAAGGATCCAGAAAACCTACCCGGCGCTTAGAGACACCAAGTAAGACCCAAGCAGAAGTCCTAATGGCCTTTGGCTATCAAATTGACGAGAATGGGGTCTTACAAACGGCAGGATAGAAAAGGCTTGTTGGATAAGGCTATCGGCGTTTTTCACTCATCTAATCCTTAAACTCCTGTTTAAATCATCAATGTCTAATTTTGCTAAGGATGCAGCAAGGTCTTCTGCGGTTTGATAGGTTACAAGATCCCCGGTAATCGAATCAATTGTATAGCCTTCAAAGTCGGTGGGCATTGTGCCAAACTGATTGAGGGCGGTCACAAAAAATGATGGAAATAATAAAGAAAATGGTCCAGAAAAGTGAGGGAAAGATAAAGGAGCCCCCTCACGTTCTTTGGCCAGTTCGTCGATGGAGGCTCCTGCCACATTAACCCTTAAATGGCAGGACGCATGGTACCATTAAACATACTTACCCAACAATCATTATTCATTCTTCTTCATCAAATAGATTTTGATTTGGCAAAGCAGGTAAAAAATAAGCGTTGCCCTATTGTGGAGGCCCGCTGCACTTTGCCAATTATCTGCGTAAACCTCGGGGCGGCCCTGTTGATATAGCAGAACAATTCCAAATTCGTTACAGCCTTTGCTGCGGCCGTGAAGCTTGTCGTCGCCGAGTCGTTCCTCCGTCGGTCAGATTCTGGGGGCGCCGGGTTTATTGGGCGCCTGTAGTATTGTTGCTCACCGCCCTTCGTCAGGGTAATAATCCTGACGCTACCCTGGAGCGACTCAAGGGTGTTTGCGGCGTATGGCGTTCTACCGTCAATCGCTGGAGAGACTATTTTCTTGAAATTTTCCCTGACAGCCGATCCTGGCGTCAACTTGAGGGGCATATTATGGTCAAGGCAACCAACCGCCTGATTCATGATTTGTTAACCTTGTATTATCGCAGAATACAGTCACCGGAGTCAGCCTTGATCAAGTGTCTTCAAGTATTGGCCCAGGGGCCTTGACAGCCTTGCAAACTGAGGGCTTGCACCGTATGGAAGTGGTCACGCAAAAGTTGGGCCGCTGTCAGGGACGATTTCTTCAGTTAAAAGGAGTTCATTCACGGTTTTGCCCCCGTTCGCCCCTATGGTGGGGGCCGGAGGAAGCAGGCCGGGAAGGACAGACTCAATGAATGATACTCAAATGCCTGTTTGGCGACGCTGGGGGCAATTTAGATTCTCAGTGATTGGTGAGCTGTTGTCCAGCCCACCTCCCCAGGGACAGTTACAGCCTGCGCTTCAGAGGCTTTCACAAAAAATTTATCAGCACCCTATTGATTCGAATCAAAAATTTACTTTGGGTGCATCGACAATTGAACGATGGTTCTATAAAGCCAGAAACGCAGATGATCCTGTGGCTGTGCTGGGTCGCAGGCCCCGGTCCGATGCAGGAATCCGCTGGTCCATGCCGGATGGGCTGTTCAAAGAACTGAGAGCTCAATATGCAAAGTATCCCCGCTGGAGTGTACAATTGCACTATGACAACCTGAAAGTTGTAGCGGCACAGAAACCTGAACTTGGGGATATGCCCAGTTACAAGACGATATTACGCTGTATGCGGGATAACGGCTGGCGGCGCTCCCACGAACCGGCCCAACCGACCCGTGGACAGATACGGGCCGCTGCCCACTTGAAAAATCGGGAGGTAAGAGGATATGAAGTTGATTATCTTCATGGACTCTGGCATCTGGATTTCCACCATGCAAAGCTTCGCATCCTGGACGCATCAGGGGCCTGGTATCAACCCATGGTCCTTGCCATTCTTGATGACCATTCCCGGATCTGCTGCCACCTGCAGTTTTACCTGGCTGAAACAGCAGAATGCCTTGTCCACGGTTTAATCCAGGCGTTTATGAAACGGGGGCTTCCCAGGGCATTGATGAGCGATAACGGTGCAGCCATGCTCGCAGAAGAGACCACGCAGGGTCTGGCACGTCTGGGTATAGAACACAAAACAACCCTGCCGTACTCACCCTATCAGAACGGGAAGCAGGAAGTGTTCTGGGCTCAGCTTGAAGGGCGGTTTCTGGAACTTTTACGCAAACAGGAAGATTTAAAGCTGTCTTTTCTCAACCAGGCAGCACAGGCCTGGGTCGAGCAGGACTACCATCGCCGATTTAACCGGGAAATGAATGCAACCCCTTTAGAACGCCTTATAAACGATAAAAGCGTTGCCCGAAATATACCTGCTGAGACCCGGGATCTTCATTTTGCCTTTACCCGCAGAATAACACGGAAAATAAGACACAGTGACAACACGGTGGCCGTAGACGGTATTCGTTATGAATTGCCGGCCCGGTTCGGACATATGCAATCGGCTGTTTTGAGGGCACCGGGCTGGGATAAAAGCCGGATGACCCTGGTCGATCCCCGCACCGAGAACCCGCTTGCACAGCTGCGGCCCCAGGACAAATCCTGCAATGCTTCCGGAGAACGCCGGGTTATTTCATCACAGGGCCCTGCGGCAACATCCGTTGAGCCAACTGAACAACCGGCTCTGCTGAAAAAATGGATGGCCGATTATGCAGCCACAGGTCTTCCACCGGCCTACCTGCCTAAAGAGGAGAATACCATTGAATAAAATTGATATCAAAAGCCTGTACGGCCTTAAATATAACCCGTTTTTACCGGGCATACCCAAACACGCCTTGTATTCTTTGCCCGGCTCTGAGACGTTTGAACTCCGGATACATTCCATGGCCAGGCAGGGGGGCTTTGCTCTGATTACAGGAGAACCCGGCGTGGGTAAAAGCAAAACCCTGCATAAAATAGCAGGGAGTCTGGAAAAAATCCCTGATCTCATCGTCGGTGTCATGCAGCGCCCCCAAAGCAAACTGGGGGATTTTTACCGGGAGTTGGGAGAATTATTTAATGCACCTCTTTCTGTGTCCAATCGGTACGGAGGCTTCAAAGCTCTTCGCGAACGATGGTTACACCATTGCCAGACGACCTTATTTAAGCCGGTGCTGCTGATTGATGAGGCTCAGCATGTCTCTGATGAATGCCTGACGGAACTGCGGATACTCCAAAGCCATCAATTCGACTCAAAAAGTTTATTATTTACGGTTTTATGCGGTGATAACCGGCTTCCGGAAAGGTTCCGGTCGGCTGAACTTTTGCCACTTGGAAGCCGCATCGGTCCACGGCTGGTTATCGAGCCGCTTTCTCCTGAACAGTTACAGGACTATCTGCATTTTGCCCTGAACCAGGCCGGAAACAGCGGCCTTATGACGCAAGAACTGATTAAGGCCCTGGCTGGTCATGCTGCCAATAATCTGAGAGTGCTGAACCAAATGGCGGCGGAACTTCTTGATGCCGCTGCTGTAAAAGAGTTGCCAAGGATAGACGAGGCTTTGTTTTTTCAGTTGTTTTCTCCGGGGCGATCCAGGCCAAAACGCAATTAAGAAATCTCTTGGCTGATAGATAAAAATCTTCGGTCGAGACAACAGCTACCCGGCGAAACGGAGGCAGGCTCTGCTGGGGAGCAACCTGCCAAGGGATAGTCGGGCGCAGGAGGCATTGAATAATGCCCATAACGATGGAGAAGGAGCGGTTCTCATTGCCGCTCCTTCTCGCGTTTTATTCAAAGCCTGCCTGCCCATGCCTTTGAAAACCCAATATAATCGGATGCGCGCAGCGCTTCCTTGTTTTTAACACTATCAGTTAGCATGGCTTTCAACACATCATTTTGCGAGTCCGCGCTCAGATATTGATTACCTTCACCGTCTTGGATAATACCGGCAACGACTTTATTATTTTCATCGTAACAGACGGAAACTATGGCGGCTTTATATGAATCTGATGAGTTGGGTTTTAAGTCGAAATCATCTGGAATGCTGTCTCCATCAGTATCAACAGGCGGGGGACCAGCACAATCAGAAACTGAATCCCCAGAACCATAAGTCTCAAAACCATAATAAATAGGAGAATCAGAATAAGGCCCGACTTTTGTACACCTTATATGCCAAGTTACACCATTAACCTGAGTTGTATAGGTAAACGATAAACCACAAGCATAACTTTGGGCTCCTGTTGGGGCATATATCGCATCAGCTAAGGCAGTTGCACTACCAGACCCAACAAAAGTACCCACAAAATTTAAATTAACAGTGGAATTCAAAGGTTGAACATTAAATTGTCCAGGTGTCATAGATGAACAAATTTCAGCAGAATAAGCGAGAGAAAACCAAATAAATGGTATACAAAACCCAATTGAAAAATATAGTAATTTTTTCATATCGCCCCGAAAGCAGTTGCCATAGATCTTAAAACATCTGTCCAAATCCGTGCCGTGCCCCTCAATTCATGTTGAAAAACAGGAAAAAGAGGAGCGGCACATGGGTTGCGGAGTATCCGCATTAGTCGTTTTCCTGTTCCTGCCAGTAAACGCGGCCATTGAATTCCTGAAACGAGATGGAATTAGAATAGGGCGTCATTTCAGTTGAATTATCAAAGATCTCCTTGGAAACTTTTATTTTCAAAAATTTCTCCAGGCCTTTGACGCCAACGGACAGGTGAAACGTTTCATCGCCGGTTTTCGTGGTTCCGGCAATCTTTTCCATGATCAACCCTTTTACGGTTAAGCCCATGGGAATGTTCGGCATGGGAACGACTCTTTTTTCGTCTGACAACTTTTCTGCTGTTGCAGCCATGTTTTAAACTCCTTTGTTGAATGTTATCCCGGCACACCGACCGGGTTTAAATTATTGCGGTTAAAAACGATCTGTACTTTTTGGAACAGTTCTTCCTCGTAATGATTGAGCCGGAACTGCAATTCTCTCCAGACCCGACTTGAAGCCATTGTTGCGATCTGCCTGAAATCGTCTACGCTTCTAAGTGATGCGGCACAGGCAGAGATAAGACAGCCCACGCCCTGATCAATTAAGGCTTCCACATTGTCATATTGAGCTTTTTCGCGTTTCCTCCACAGATTGGGGTTATCACCGTCAAATGAAACAAGCTGGACGAGTTTCCAGAAAGGGGAGGTGACGGCATCACGGGACTGATGATTATTGGATCTGTCAACGTCATGTTCACAGTGTTTGGCCCAAAGTTTTGATGAATACGCCCATAGGCCATTGAGGGATTTTTTCAAATCATCTAAGGTCTCTATGCGTTCAAGGTCATCGGTCTTGAATTCTGTTAAGGCTTCACGCCGGTATTGAAACTCAACCCTGACAACCGGTGTTTTTTGATCCCGGGAATTGAGGCCCCATTGCCGGTTAAAAAAGTCTTCTTTGGCTGTGGCCCGTTTGACTTTTAATTCTGTGCGCTTGTTATATATCCGGCACATCAAGTTGCCTTTGCCGATTGACATCCCGGAGATGGTGCGGCCTGTAAAATGGACGCTTGAAGAGACAGCGCGGGTGATCCATTTTTCCATGTGGTGTAACTCCAGCTGGCTGAAATCGACATTCACAAAATCAGTGGATAAATCAACCCGGGTGACATGGTGTCTTTTTATTGAGATGTCACAGGATTTTAAATATTTGATGACCTGTTCATAGACTTCAAAGGCCCCGGGCAGATGGGAGGACATAGAGCCGATTTCTATTAAGCAGGTGGGGAAATTACCATGAACAGAGCGGTTATTGAAATAAACATGGGTGTCGGCCATGGAGATATGATAGGTGAAAAAGCGCCTGCCGGACCGGTGAACATTCCATTGATTTGAAAAATAGGTGAATGGGACACAATCTTGTTCAAATTCTCTGGCAACCGCACGAGCCTTTTCAATTTCTTCCAGGATAATTGAATCTGAAAGATCTGCATAAAGGGACAAATGCAAAGTATCTATGTTTGAATAGACAGAACTTAAACTGGCTAATTGGGGGGTACATGTTATAAGGGCCTGTACCCCGTCGCTGAACGCCCCCGCGCTAACGCGCGTGGTCGTTTCAGCGTCGGATCTAAGAGACGGTTGACATCTTTGTTTATGATCTTTATTTATAGATGACATGTAAAATTCCTTTGGCGAGGTTTTTACTGTTATTTAAAGGTCGGGAGTTACAGCTCCCGGCCTTTTCTATTTCATCAAAACAATTCCAGTTGTTCTTCTTTGACGTATTTTTTATAAAAAAACTGTTCTGCAAATTCGGGAAAAAGATCCATCTGTCGGTCTTCCTCATGAAATTTTCTTTCAAGATCGTGAACCGTTTGATATCCACGAAAGCCCACGCCCCAGGAGGTATCTAACTGGGAATCCCAATCAAGCATCCGGCTCCAGAGATCCGGAAAAAGACGCCGAAGTTTACGTAACTCGCCCAGGCGTTGAAGTGGGCAGCAAAAGCAGGAAACACGGTCAAAGATCTGATAAAGACCGTCCCAGGTATCGCCTTTGTCATAGCAATATTGCAGGGCTTGTGCTTCTGTCATGCCGTATTCAATGAGCGGATACCAGCAGGTTATTTTTCTTGATTTTGCGTCTGACGTTTTAAGCCTGTTTGTTTCGTCTGCAGCCAGGCCCACGCAAGACACCGCCCCGGGAATGCTTTTTAAATATTTCTGCAGGGCGTTAACTTTTTCCCGGGTGCACCAACGGCGCATAAAAGACGGCCAATTGTTACCCAAACGGTAAATTTCTTTGGAGCCTTTTTTAATGACGGGTTTTTCGATGAGCTGATAGACAGGGTCCCAACGGGGTTTTACCCGGACAACGGGAATACCGGTTGATTGCTCAACGGCTTTGATATGGTCGTGCATGGATGGGAATTCCCAAGGCCCCATATCACAATAAACGACACTGTGGATCTGTTCACCGCGCTCTATCATCATTTCCAGCATGGCCGTTGAATCCTTGCCGCCGGAAAGTGATACAACCTGATTTATGTTGTCGTTTGGATACATTTGATATGAGCTCTTGAATCTAATAGTCCCAAGGGTCATCTGATGAATCAGAGTCATCAAACCAGGAATCCACGTAGTCATCTAAATATTCGTCGGCGGATTCATCTTCTTCCCGGGAACGTTCTCTTTCATATTCTGCCCATGGACGATCTTCAGAATTGGGAAGCTCATTGTCGTTGTAATCGGAATGCGGAAAATCACTGGATTCTTCATTGGACCTATTTCCCAGAAGATTGCGGATCTCTTCGTCTGCAAGCCGCTGATTTTCAACTGTATCGGCAAGCCGTGATTCAAGCCGCCTTATCTCTGCTTCCTTTTCATCCTGATGGTAGGCGCGGCAATCTGAACAAAGGTCATGGTCAAGGCCGATTTCAAACGATGATATTTGTTTGCCACATTCTGAACAATGCTGAATCTCGTCTTTATATTTCCAATGAAAAGAGACCATTTTTTAATTCATCCTTTGCATTGTAAGAAAAGAAAACCCCCTGGCGGTGTTACCAACACCATATGCCAGGGGGTAAGATGTCTCGGGAAAACGCATGCCCATGCAAAAACCGAAACACCTATAGGGGATTTGTTTTGATGTGAAATATGAAAAGTGGTACGCTGATAATTCGGGCATGTGTTTATCCTTTTTAAGCATAGATATGTTTTGATATCTGAACTTTAAACTCTTTTTAAGATATATATCTGAATAATGTCAAGAAAAAAAACAAATATATCTGAACTTAGTTTGGAAAAAATTGGCGATCGAATAAAATATTTGAGAATAAAAGGGGGTATGACACAGGCTCAATTATCCGAAATAATAGGGCTATCAAAGGGAAATATTAGTTCTCTTGAAAAAAATCGCTATGAGCCTTCGGCAAAGTCGATAATAAAGATATCTGAACTTTTTAAAGTGGCTACAGATTGGATACTTTTGGGAAATGATAAAGAAACAAAGTCAGATGATAAAGTTGAAGTAAAATTCAAAATTCAAGATGAAGGAAACGCTGCAATAAAGGCATTGTTGGAGATTGAGAATATAAACCAACGGACTTTCCTTCGGACCGTTGCAGATCTAAAATTTATTGCGGTCCAACTAAAGGAAGGGGCGAATCCAAGCCCAATAATTTCTGTTCCAGAGAATAAAACCTTGGGGGAACTTACCAAAGAAAAAGACCATATCTGATAATCGACAACATTTTTATAATTTGGGGGGATGATTATGGTTGAGTTATTAAAAAGCAGCTTTTCTGGAGATGAAAAGCATTATACATAAAAAAGACGAAAAAAATATAATATGAAAATCCGAACGCCCTTGGCGCCTGTGGGCGATAAGCTTGGTTTGTTATGGAAACGCTTTACATTTTGGGTTTATAAGGAGGAAATTTAATATAACTCAGGGGCATAATAGGAAGGGAGCGGACTTGGCTTCGTCGAACGTTGTACAAGATCGGGGGCAGGAAGTGCCGGGTATTCCCATTGACGTACAGTGCTTAGGTCTTCACTTTTGTGGCTTCGACCAAGTCTGTGCTGGGGATCTACCGATTGTTCCTGCCGGAGGCGTCTTTACAGACGGTCTATTTTCATCCTGGACAAAAATTTTGTAATTTTTCAATTTTTTTGGCAATAAAAACGCCGGATACATAGTCTCTTGAACAATTTTTCATCTGGGTGAATATTTAATAATTTTTTCGAATTTTCCAAATAAAATCGTCTATCAAGATGGTCAAGAGTTCATTTAATGTTCTATAAAATTTAATCTTGCGTTTCCCTGCCGGGGATGTTTAATCTCCAATTAAATTGATTTATGCTTTTATAAAATTTTAAACACTCATTCTGATATCTAATAAAGAGATGGGACAAAGAGATTTAAACTGTCTAAATTGTAATTCGAAAATAAAAATAATCGATTTACGAAAACGTGGACTACTTTCTTTGTCTTTGGCAATTCCGATGTTTATAATAATTTGGTTCATTGCCCCTGGAAGCATTGTGCCATTTGTAACTTTTTTTGCCTTGATTATTGGGGGGATTATATTTTTCTTAAAAAAAGATAGATATATGTACTGGTGTCCCAATTGTTCAGTAAAGACTAACGAATTTGGAAAACCATTATAAGGAAAAATGCATTGAGAGCGTTTCTGTCATGATATCAAAAGGAAATTTTTATCATATAGTTGGTTTCGCTATTCTTTTAGTTTCTCTTTCGTCTATAAGTCTCCTTGAAGATTTTTTCGGTAAATGGGATCTTTGGATTTGCTGCTTCGGAGCACCATTTGGGGCATATTTGATTTTCAAACAGGAGTTTAAGCCTTAAATCCATCCGAGAGGCCAAGACCTTCTTTTGACGCGCCTTTTACCACTATTAATTTGTAAGACCCATCCAATATTCTCAATATAGACGCCTAAAAAGGCGAAAATAGGCCATCTCAAATCTTTTTCCTTGACATGTAAGACCCTACTTGGTATGGTCGAGCATGGCTCATTTTCATATCAAGAAGAAAAAAGGAAGACCCTACCTCTATGTTAGGGAAATTGCCCGTATTGACGGCAAACCCAAGGTGATCTCTCAAATTTACATTGGCGCGCCAGAGCGCGTTGCAGGTTTATTAACTGGGCAGGCACAGCCGGTACAGTCCTTGAAGGCAGAGGAATACGGTGGGTTGTGGCTGGCCCGGGAAATTGACAAGGATATTGATATATGTTCCATTATTGACGCCATAGTTCCACGCACTGCCCGGGAAGAGGGTCCCTCGATTGGAGAGTACTTTCTTTATTGCATTTGGAATCGCATGATTGACGCCGTCAGCAAGCAAAAGATGGGGGAATGGTACAAACACACAGCTATTCAACATCTTAGGCCCGTTGAGCTTGATGAGCTTACCAGCCAACGCTATTGGGAAAAATGGGATCGAGTAGATGAAAACTGCCTTAAAAAGATAACCCTCACGTTTTTTGAAAGATTGTGGAAAACGCAGTCGCCATCTGCAGATTGCCTGTTATTTGACACAACCAACTATTACACCTTCATGGCAAGCCATACAAAGTCGGATATAGCCAACCGTGGTAAAAACAAAGCCGGGCGTCACCATCTACGGCAGATTGGACTTGGTCTATTAGTGGAAAGAAACTCAAAACTCCCACTTTATTATTCTGTGTATCCCGGTAACCTCCATGACAGCAAGCACTTTGAGGCGATAATGGATGAGATGTTCGGGGTTGTTTGTGGTTTGAACCAAACAAAGGAACATCTAACAGTCGTTATCGATAAAGGGATGAACTCCGAAGGAAACTATGCCTGGATTGATGAGCATTCCAGAATCCACTTTATCACAACATATTCCACCTATTTTGCCCAGGAGATCGCAGCTACGCCGCTTGATAAATTCGAGATTGCTGATATAGCTAAAAATAATAGACTACTTGAGGACGATCGCAAAGAGGAGTGTCTGCTGGCCTATCGCAGCAAAGGAGAGTATTGGGGTAAGCAGCGCAGTATCATTGTCACTTATAATCCCAAAACAGCAAGAAAAAAACGGTATACATTCGACAGCAAACTGGAGACAATCCGCCTTGAGTTGCTTGGAATGCGGACCAAAGTAAGAGAGAAAGCCCCGCACTGGCGCAACCAGAACACTATCAATGAGCGCTACCTGCGTCTATGCGAAAGATTGCATCTCTCATCTGATTTATTCAATTTAAACTTTGAACAAACCCAGAACGGCTTGACTATGAGTTTTCGAAAGGATGCGTATAAGGTCAAGCAACGGTGGGCTACGTTTGGGAAAAATATCATCATTACAGACAATATGGATTGGACAACTGGGGCCATCATAGAAGCCAGTCTTGATCGTTGGCAGGTGGAAGATCGTTTCCGGTTGAGCAAAAATGAGCAAATGGTAGGCGTACAGCCGATCAGGCACTGGACCGATAGCAAAATCAGATGTCACTTGTTTACATGTGTGGTTGCCATGGCCTATCTTCGTAGAATTGAAATGAAGCTTGAATCATGTGGCATAAAACGATCAGCGGAAGATGTAATGAGCGACATGAGACACCTTCATTCTATCCTGAGTTTGCAGAAAGGATCCAGAAAACCTACCCGGCGCTTAGAGACACCAAGTAAGACCCAAGCAGAAGTCCTAATGGCCTTTGGCTATCAAATTGACGAGAATGGGGTCTTACAAACGGCAGGATAGAAAAGGCTTGTTGGATAAGGCTATCGGCGTTTTTCACTCATCTAATCCTTAAACTCCTGTCAAAGGCAGAAAGATACTCGGGTTGGAAAACAAAACCTTTAATGATAAGGGTTAAACCTCCCAGGATCTACCAGGAGTTAGCCGCATATTTTGATTCAAGACCCTGTTCTATAAAATTGATTCTGGTGGGCCTTCGAGCAGTAACGAAAATAATGTATAGAATATAATTTCTTAACGCTTTGCATAAGAAGCGACATGCATTTTTTTGCAAGCTGGCTTGACGCAAAAATTCGATTTAATTCGCATCAATTGTACTTTGTAAATTAAATTTTTGGGCAAAAAATCTAAGACAAATATCGAATATATCATTTGATTCTTTCAACCAATCTTCAATTAAGTAGGTGACTTTGATAAATTCACCTTCTCTACGGTCTAATATTTTATCGTTAATATCTTCTGGATTTATTGGCATATAAAAATGTTCTTGAGATATATAGATACGTTGCTCTACGGGATCAGTCATATTATCTGGTATTGTGGGGAGTGGACCGATGTAAAGGTTGTGTCGGTGGATGAGATTATCACGATATTTGATAACATAGTCTAACCAGTTACGTTTTATACTTATCGCTTTCCCCAATTCTGAATCTTTATCTCGTATAGCACCGACAAATTTATCTTTTTTAAAATCTATCTGCCCTCCATTAAATCCTAACTGATAAATTTCATTAATAAATACAGCAACTGAATCTAAAAAAGCTTTCTCCATAAACACGAATGTATAAGTGAAATATTGTATGTGAAATCGTTTTTCAACGTATTTTCCGCACCTCCAACCGACAAAGCACATATAATTTAAAATTAATTAAAATCAGCATGTTAACATGGTTTCTAAACATCTCATAAAAACACAAAAATATATAAAGTTTGTCTAGACAAACACCAGTATTTAGTTTATGGTGCTCCCCAAAAAATTAACAACCGAGAGGGAGCAAAATATGAACACCCCAGGTACCGAAGAATGGAATTTCACAGATGTAAAATTTCTTCCGATTTTCAAAGAGTACGCCAAACGTATCAATCTGGTTGAAACGATCAATACCATGACAGATAGCAAAATGGAATTATCGCCAGGCGATGCGGTTCTTGGGATGATTATGGATACAGTCTCCGGAAGGACTCCTTTGTACAGGCTTGAAGAAGCTTTCGACGAAATGGATACCGAGTTGCTTTTTGGCAAACCCATCAGCTCAGATAAATTTAATGACACAAATCTCGGGCGGGTATTGGACAAATTTTTTGAGACCGGAACTCAAAAGATATTTTCCCAGATTTCCCAAAACGCCATTGGTTGTTTTAAACTGGATACGCGCCATCACCACTTTGATACGACCTCTGTCTCCGTCTTTGGTGCTTACGAAGATCACCCTGATACACAACTGAATATCACCTACGGTTACAGCAAGGATAAACGTCCGGATTTGAAGCAATTCATGGTGTCCATGTTGTGTGTAGACCGAAATATTCCGATCATAGGAAAAACCCAGGACGGAAATGCTTCAGACAAGACCCTGAACAATGAGCTTTTATCTCATATCTCATCACACATGGCCGAACATGGCTTCAAGCCAGGAGCCTCCATCTACGTAGCAGATTCAGCCTTTGTGACCACAGACAACCTTATAGCAGCGCAGGAAAACGGCATCCGTTTTCTGAGCCGATTGCCGGCTAATTTCAATGAATGTAAGCATGCCATTACCCAGGCGGTTGCAGCCGATAACTGGGTCGATATTGGGACTTTGGCAGAAATCCAAAGCGAAAAGAAACCGCCTGCATCCTATCGTTATTATGAAACAACCGTCACCATAGGCGAGGAGGCCTACCGAGCCATTGTATATCATTCCAGCGCCCATGATAAAAGGCGTCAGAAACGCATAGACCGAATCTTAAAAACCAGCAAAGACCAGCTGGAAAAGAAAATCAAAGAGGTGACCCAGCACCCCTTCAAATGCCGCCCGGATGCTGAGGTGGCAACCGGCATTTTGACAAAGGAGGCAGAAAAAAGCCTCTACAACTTGCGAGCAGAGATCATTGACGAGCCCAAATACGGCAAAGGTCGTCCCCCAAAAGGGGAAGTCAGGATGCCGAAATCCGTTGAATATGGACTTAAGGCAACTGTCGAAGAAGATCCTGAGAAAACAGAAAAAATCAGACTCGAAGCCGGCTGCTTTGTACTCATAACCAATGTCCCGGCCCAGGCTAAAGAACAAGAATGGCCGGGGATCGAACTCCTCAAACTGTACAAAGAACAGGATGGGATCGAAAAAAATTTCGGGTTTCTGAAAGATCCAGCCATTGTGAATGCCATCTTTCTGAAGAAACCGAAACGGGTGGAAGCGCTTGGACTAATCCTCCTCCTTTCTTTACTCCTCTGGCGGTTGATAGAACGAAATTTAAAACTGCATGTAAAAAAGACGGGTCAACTGTTGCCTGGCTGGAAAAAGAAGCCGACAAATAGTCCGACGGCCTTTATGATGACTACGAAGTTCCTCAGCATATTAGTTATAACCGTTGGGAGACAACGAAAATTAGCAAAGCCGCTAAATAATGCTCAAGTTCAGTACCTTAGAGCCTTGGATGTCACACCGGAATGCTTTTTTGTGCCGTAAGAGTTGTGCAGTCATTGAATAAATTGTCAAAGAACCATAAAATTTAGTGCGGAATGTACGTTTCAATGAAATTCTTTTTTTCTAAATCTATTATTTCATCTCGTGCAAGAAGCAGAAAAGAAAATTTTTCAACTATATTTTCGACTGCACCGGTATAAGTTCTTAAACGGCCATTACCGTAAACCATTCGTAATAGTTTTGGCCAATAATCGGGTTTTTGAGCTATATGACGCCCCATATAGCTATTAGTAAGTAAACGGTCGACTTCTTCATTAGGTGAACCATCTTTGGTGGCGAATGTCATTGGACCTTTTTTAATCCGAGGAAATCTTGACTGATCGTGTCCCATAGAATAGGACCTCCTAATAGTTGTGGTCAAATCCAACGGTCAAGAGTTGGCAGCATCCAGGGGTAAGGGGTAGATCAAAAAAAAGATTGTTCATTGAAACTCCTTTGCGCCCTACCTTTGCCTTGATAATAGGCAAATTTGATATTTATCGGGCAAAAGATTAAAAATCAATTTTATTAGAAATAAAACATCCCCGGCAGGAAACGCAAGATTAAATTTTATATATTATTATCCTCCATCAATAGAACAGATACAGGCGCAATATGTTGTGCCCAGCACCACTCCTCGAAAAGTGAGCTTTGATAGACATAGGTGTCGCCCTATCTCAGAGTGAATTTTTTCTCATTTCGAAAAGAAATCCGTGAATATGACAGGCACATATATAAAGAACGAATCTTATTGAATGTTTCATTGGCAAACTGAAACAATTTCGTCGCATTTTCTCACGGTTTGAAAAATGGCTAAAAAACTATATGTATTTTGTTCTTTTTGCTGCGGCTGTGGTATGCCTTCGCTAAAATGTCAACAGAACCAAAGAGACAGATTTTAAGTCACCAACCTCCGGCAACGCCGGAGGTTGGTGACTTTACTCTGATCCCATTTATTTATTTTTATACAAGACGTGAGGAAATGCTTAACTTTCCATTGACATACGCAATAGCTTGCCGTCTCTGTCAAACGTTACAGCAATTAAATAATCAGTGTATTTTTTGGGGAACTGGATATCAAATATTGCGAAAGAACCGTCATCTTCAGGGTAAAATCCAACTCTATATAGCTTTAAATGATTCAAGAATATTTGTTTATCAATTTGAGTTGCGCCGAAAGCCTCTTGGATTGTATCTTCCTCGAATTCTTCAAGATGATGGTGCAAATACAATCTCACAACTTCCGATTTTTCTCCTAAATCAAAATCATCTGAGATAGCTTTAAATGCTTTTTCGGAGAAGGCTTCAATACCAGAAAGAAATTTTTTTACGTGTTCTAATTCAGTATTTTCTATTGATTCCGCTTCAAAATTCAAATCGATTTCAATAGTATCCCCGTGAACGTAAAGCAAACTATCATAACATTCTTCAAGATTATCTGTGTCTATATTTCCGAATGGTTCTAAATACATTTATTGTCCCTTTTTTCTGAGCGCTTAGTAAAAGAGCTAATTTTTACCTGGCGAGTTTCGTATGTTAAGAAGGCCAGGGGCATCCTTGCCTCCAACTGATTCGATAAGCTCTGCTTCTTTAGCAAAAGCTGAAGCATCATCGGGTTCGGCCCAATGAGCGATATCATCAACTGGAGAATTTTGCTGCTTGGAGACACGTCGAGCAGATTGGCGAGCTCTTTTAGTTCCACCTTTGCCAATGTAAGCGGTTCCATCATCTAATAAGATCATATAAGCACCATTATCTGCATTGTTCAAATTAACATGCCTGGTTGATCCAACCTTTTTTGAGGCTTTATTAGCAACATCAACAACCTCATCCCCATACTTCAGGCCATATTTCCCGCCTTTACCGATAAGATCGCCAGCAAATGGTAGCATGGATATTGCTGACCCCACGGCACCAACCGTATCCCCACGGAAGCCAGAGATGATAGCATTGATTCCATCAGCAACGATTGTCGGATCAAAAATTCCTATGGCATCAAGTCCACCCTGTATCCAGTCCAGGCTGCGAGCAAGGCTGGATAATCCATACGGGTCAATGAACAGCAGCGGACTATTCAAGCAAAACGCATACAAATTCATCCCATCATCATAACCGATGGGATCTGTCTGCATAAATCGCCCAAGGGCTGGATTATAGTATCTGGCCCGGTAATAGTAAAGTCCGGTCTCCGGGTCGTACTCCCTGCCGGTATAAAGGTACGGATTACCCAGATAGCTGGTTCCGTTAGGCTGGCCAAATACATTGTAGGCGTAAATTTCCTGCAAGGCTCCGGTTTCATCCGTCAATGCCGCTACCGATCCTAAACCGTCAAACTGATAATAGTAGGTAGCGGAGCCTGTGATCATGCAAACCGGCTGATCGATGCCTGGGCCATAGATGTAACGTCGTAGTTCGGTTCCGGTGCTGTTATATTCCACAATCACCTGATTGCCGTCGTGCAGATACCGGGTTATTACGCTGTCTACCTCCTTTTCAATTCTGCGGCCCATGGGGTCGTAGACATAAGCTGCGGTATGATCCGGTGTGACTGCTGTGACTAAACGGTTTTCCGCATTATATGCGTAGGTGTTGGTGCCGTCAGACGTCAGGTTCCCGTTCCCGTCATATGCGGGGTTGAGGCCTCCCACAGCTGTGTACTGGTTTAGGTTGTTGGGGGTGTAGGCCGTGCTGACGATGCCGGCCTGGCGGTAAACAAACCGGTAGTCATCAACGTCCGTCTGGGTTCTGATCCCGATATTGTTGGTGGTGAAAGTATAGGTGGCCGTTCCTGTAGCATGGGCCAGGGCAAGGGATGAAAGGTCGTTGTCGATTTCATAGGTGTAGGTGGTAGTGGTGCCGTTGCCGTAAGTCAGGGTGGTCCGCCGGGACAGGGCATCGTAGTCGTAATGGGCCAAAAGCGTTGTACCGGCCTGCTTGATGTCCGTGATCCGGTTCAGGACGTCATAGGTGTAAGTGACATAGGCGTTATCCGGATAGGTCAACCGGGTCCGGTTGCTGTTGCCGTCATACTGGTAGCCTAGGGCTCTGCCGTTCGGGTAGGTTACCCCGGTCAAGCGCCGGGCATTGTCATACGTATGGGAGATTGTACCCAGGCTGTCCGTTACACCTTCTTGAAGCCCGGTCAGATCATAGGTGTAGGTAATGGTTTCAGGCCCGGGCAGGATTTTGGATTCCAGCCGGTTCAGGTCATCATAGGTAAAGGAAATGGTCTGACCGGCCCGGGTGAGTCTTGATGTCAGGTTGCCGGCATCATCCCAGGCATAGGATTCATAGGAGGTGTCCGGATATGTGGTCCGGTCCGGGCGATTAAAGCCGTCATATGTATACTGGGTGGTGTTGCCGTTGGCATCGGTTTCAGTCTCTTTCAGGCCGCTGGCCGTGTAGGTGATTTGCCGGGCGGTCTGGCTTTTGGCGTCAATTACCTGGTAAAGCCTGCCGGCATCATCATAAGCATATGTAGTGGTCTGACTTTCAGCGTTGGTGACCTGTGCCAGCCGGTCAGCATCGTCATAGGCGTGGGTGGTCTGGTTGCCTTCGGGATCTGTGACAATATATTTTTTGCCCGTGGGGGTGTAGGTCACGGTTTGGGTCTGCCAGGGCTGACTGGTATCGTTTGTTTGGCGCTTGGTTTGGGTCAGGCGCCCCTGTTCGTCGTAATCATACGTTGTTACATAACTGAACGGGGCAGGCCCGGTTTCCTGCTCAGGCAGGCGAAGGCCGTTGTAGGCAAAGGTGGTGGTATGGCCTTCAGGATCGGTCTGGGTTTGGATATTGCCCACATTATCGTAGGTGAACTGGGTGGTGAGGGCAAGACCGGTATCGTCCGTGACCACAGACAAAAGATCTCCGGTGGTACTGTCATAAGTATACCGGGTGATGCGGCCTTCAGGATCGGTTTTTGTCAGGACCTGACCCCGGGCGTTGTAAGTCATCAGGGTCACCGGGGTCTGGCCGTCCACTTCGGGCTGTTCCATCCGGGTCAGGTTGCCGTTACTGTCATATTCAAAGGTGGTTACGCGGCCCAAAGGATCGGTGGCGGTCAGGACCTTGCTGAAGGTGGCGTCATAGGTAAACTGGTTCACAATGGCGCTAAGGATTGCCCCGGGTTTGGGATACTGGGTAACGGAGACCGGATTATGAAGGTCGTCATACACATATTCGATATAATTTCCTTCGGGCTTGGTCTCTTTGACCACGCGCTTTTGTCCGTCATATTCCAGGGTTGTTTCGTTATCCAGCGGGTCGATCCGGCGAACGGCATTGCCGTTTTTATCGTAATAAACCGTGTTGCCTTGGACCAAGGGGTTGACCTCCTCGGTCCGGTATCCGGATATGTAATACTGCCAGGATTGGCCGTTGGCATCGGCCTGGGTCATGACCTTATCGTTGGCGTCAAAGGTGTTTGTGACAAATGGACTTGTAGGATTGTCTGGATAAAAGATCCGGGTCAGCCGCCCCGGCTCATCGTATTCAAAAACCGTGGGGTTGCCTTCCGTATCAGTCACCTGGGTGAGATTACCGTTAGTATCATAGGTGTAAGATACGCTTCTTCCCGTTCCGTCGGAGACCTGGCTGATCCGGTCATTGGAATAGGAAAGGGTCAGGGCCTTTCCCATGCCGTTGGAGATGGTCTGAAGCGCTCCGCCGGTATCATAGGCAAAGGTCAGAACGTTGCCGTTGGCGTCTGTCCAGGCCGTCATCCTGCCGTCGGCATTAAAATCAAGCTCAACACCGTGCTTGGTCCGGACAAGGTAGGTGCCGTCCGTTTCCAGGGTCAGTATGGAGCCGTCACCAAGCGGGGCATTAAAACTGCCGTCAGCCAGTTTGACAAACCGTTTGGTGCTGCCGGGGATATTCACCGACACCACATTGTTAATGAGCCGGTCCATGAACCAGCGGTGGCCGATGGAGGCGATGACCAGTGTGTCAAGATCACGGTTTTGTGTGAGCAGGTCCATGGTCACGTAAATTTCAACCATGGCTGCCACCGCGTCAATGGCAGAGCGCTCCCCAAGGCCTAAAAACCCATCGTTGTCTTCCGTTGCTCTGACCGCGTATTTGTGGGTCCACCCAAGGCCCAGGCCTGAGTCAGTTAAACGGCTGGCAGAGTTGTAGGTTCGGGCAAAGGCCATGGCAAAGGGCTGGGCGCCATTGCCAAGGGTGAGGTCCGAATGATCGTACAGGTAATCCCCGGTCACAAGGTCTATGGGTTCATCGGATACATCATTGGTAGCTGAGCTTGTGCCCTGGTCGGCGGTTGAAGAGGTTTCTCCGGAATCTGCGTCAAAGACCGTATCTGCGAACCCTCCGCTCAACCCGCCGGAAATGATGTGGCCGATTGAGTTGCCAGCTGACGATACGGCCAGGAATCCGATGCCCTGCCAGTCGCCCTGGGTCAGGTTGCCGTTATGGGGGACAATAACATTGTAGCCTGCATTGACATAAGCCTGAACGTTGGCAATCTCATTTGCGCTGTACCCGTTGGCTTCAAGCTGGGTTTCTATTGAACTCCAGTTAGAGGAGTTGGCTTCAAATATTTTACTGCCCTCTTGGTTGGCTATATCCAAAAGTTTGACCGTACAGACTGCGGAGTTGGGCTGAAATTGCTCGATTACCCCCCATTCCATGGCACTGGACCGGCCTGAGGATGCAAAAAACGAGGCTGTCCTGGCTTCCGTATCACTTTCAAGGCTGAGTGTGCTGACGGCCCCCATGGGAAGGTCAATATAGGGGCTCTGGTTCTGGCCGCAGACGCCAAGGACATGGTGATGGGTCGTGTGCGTCTTGAGCATGGCATCCATCAGTTTATCAGACATCTGGACCTCGGCCAGCCAGGCAAAGCCCATCATGACCAGGGTTTCTCCCAGGACTTCTTCTGAATCGTCTGTTTGTCCGTCAGCTTTGTACTGGTTGAGTAATTTACGGTGTTTTTCGATCATTCCCCGGGTGGTCTCGGCCCAGCCGTTGACGATGTTGTAGCTTCCGCCAGCAAGTATGCTGAAGGTCCGGGTCTGATCCTGGTAGGTACCGTTTGAAGAGGCATAGGGGTGGTCTACAATGATGGTGATATCCACACTGGTATTTGCCGTGGCAACCGTTCCAGTGGCAAGCACTGTTCCGTCCCTGGTGAGGACCGGCTGGACGGAGTCATTATAAAACAGGCTGAGCCTTTTGCCATAGGTCTCATCCGTATATAAAAGGATGTCTATACCCTGGTGCTGGATGGTAAAATTGGTTCTGTAGGAATTGGGAATGTCGGTCCAGGTTTCTTCAATGGTTTCGTCATTATCATAGGGAAGTGAGGTCTGGCGTAAAATGCCATCTGCCGGGATTATGACCAGCCCGCCTGTTATCTCTTCAAGGGTGGCACCCGGGTAAGTGGTTTTAATTTCCTGGTGCAAGCTGTTTGCAAAGATGGTTAGATCATTTGCAATATTGGTTTTATTAACGTTTTGTATATAATTTGTGCCTTCAACCGCACCACTTTTGGCGTTGGCCAGAAAGGCGGTGCGGTCGTAGCCCATGGCCGTGGAGAAATCGATCGGGGCTGTTACGGTATGGGTTTTATAAGAGGGGTCAAACACATAGGCGGTCCCGTCAATTTGAACTTCGACCCAAACATGGCCGACATCGGCAAAGGCAAAATCTCCACCTGAATACACATATTTTTTCAAGGGAACACCGCCGTTGGAAAGTATGTTCAGGCTGTCAACCGTGCTTATCCCAAGCCAGTCCTTGACTTCATCCCAGGTGAGCCTCAGGGTTCCGAACTTGTAATTGGCTGTGTAACCCGAAGCCCGCAGCAAGGCGATCATTAAAGAAGACTGGTCAAAGCTGTTGCCTACACCGTCCGCCAGTGTGGCCTCCGCTCCCTTGATTGACCCCCAGACCGGGGTATAGGTGATTTTGTCGTGTACATATTCGTATATCAGGTCGGCATCATTTTTCAGGGACCTTGCCATTGCCTGTATTGTATCCGTGGTAGTGGCGGCTGTATCCAGGGCAATAATTTCCTGGGCAGAGGCCCGGACAGATGCTCCCGAGGCTGAAATAATTCTATGGGATTCCTCCGGACTTATGGGATCGGCATTTTCCTGCCTGAAGCCGGGCAGGGAATCAGTTCCCCCAAATGCATTTGCCACTACCCCGGGGCCATGAAAAAACATTGCCAGGACAAAGGGAATCAATAGAAAGGATTTTTTTGTTCTTGCAGATATCTTTACTCCCAGTACAGCCAGAACCAGCAGGGCGATGACCAGGCCAAGTGGAGAAACGGCGGGAACAGGGGCGACAGATGATGGGGTTGATGTCGAATCCATGGGATCGGAATCTGCCGTATACTCTTCCAGGTTGGTGAATCCGTCTTCATCCGGGTCCAGGCCACTATCATCCGCCAGAGGATCAAGTGAAGACGTGACCTCCCACCCGTCGTTCATGCCGTCGGAATCCGTATCCGGGTTTAGACCTGTGGTTTCTCCGGCATCTTTCCAGCCGTTCCGGTTTGTATCCTCTTCACCGTCGGACAGGCCATCTCCATCAGAATCAGCACTTACAGCATTTGTCCCTGCAAGATTTTCCAGGTAATCACTTAAGCCGTCGCCATCTGTATCTATTGCGGGTGTAACACCATGGACGCTGCGGTTACCGGTCTCATCATATGAAAAGGATACGGTACTGCCGTCTGCATAGGTGACAGACGTAACCTGGTTGAGATTATCGTAACCAAACTGGGTGGTTTCTGCCCAACCGATGGACGAGATAGAAAATAAAAGACATGAAATCAGGGTAACATAGAATATCTTAGACATATTCACTCTCCCAAAATAGAATTATTGGGCGTTTTTCATGTTAAAATCAAGGCTTGCCCAAAACCTTAAAATAAACACAATTGATTAGATGAATCTCAGTATCAAATTTATTTTAAGTGAATATGAAGTTTGGGTGATTAGTTTTTTAAAGTTAGATTAGAGCGATGTTTGTCAGAAAATTTGAAAATCGTAATTTCCTTGTTATATTGAGTTTAGATCGTCCAACCAACCCCGTCTTGCCACTCTGACCGGTTAACTACATTTACTTTTGTTCAATATAATTCCAGGATCTTTTTGAGGAATGAAAGGAAGTAAAAATTTTAAAAACTAAAAAGTCCACAATGATGGTATTTATGTAGCGAGTTTTTTTTGTTGCGTGTTCTACCCCGCCCGATCCCGCCGGACCCTGCAGGACCCCGCCATATTTTGAAAAAATACTACCCCGCCATCGTTCATCCGATCATAGATCTAAGGAGGTATCAGGTCTATGAGAAAACAAATTCGCCGCCGCAGGTGTAAAAACTGCCAAAATTTATTCAAGCCCGATGCCCGTCATTTAAAGCGGCAGAAATTCTGCGACCAACCCGAATGTAAAATTGCCAGTAAAAAACACAGTCAGCAAAAATGGCTGAGTAAGCCAAAAAATCAAGATTATTTCTCAGGGCCTGAGAATGTTGCCCGTGTCCAGGAGTGGCGCCAAAACAATCCAGGCTACTGGAAGCGAAAAAAGCCTCCCAAAAGACCATCCTTAATTGAAGATGCGTTACAAGAGACGAAAATCGGCAAAAGCATTGCTGGTAAAGGATCTCCGATGGATTTAATCCCAATACTGTTACAAGATTTAATATTGGCCAAGACCCTTGTCTTTATAGGGTTTGACACCCTCCTTAACAAAAATGCGTTACAAGATATTATTGATGCCACGGACCAGGAAACGATAGAATTGACACCAGATATTCTGAAAGAATTGACCCAAAAGAAGAGGTGGCAACATGGGCAAACTATTTTCTTCAAAGGAACTTTATAAATTACGAAACGCAATCCCCATCCATGTGTTGATTGAAACACAATTGGGTATCCCGGCCAAAATCAGCGAAGGGGTTTTCCGTTTTTTGTGTCCCTTGTGCAACGAGTTCCAGACCGCAGTTAATCCGCGAACCAACTTGAGCCGGTGCTTTCGATGCGAAAGGAATTTTAACACCATCGATATGGTAATGATCTGCCGCAACACCGATTTTGTCAGTAGCGTAAAATATCTGCAGACTATTTTAAATCCAAGGGAATCCGGTCATGGCACCTGATCATATATTGCCGGAAATTTATCAACGGTACCTGAACTATTATACTCATCAAGTCCGTGCCCAGGGAAGTGTCAAAGGAATGCAGCGGATACTGACGGGCCTGGATATTTATCTGCAAAAATCAAACACTCTCCTGAATGAGATATCCATCCAGCGGGTTGATCAATTTTTAGCCCTGTACAATACCAATTATTCAATTGAAACAGCGAAGTCTAACCGGTCACAGCTTCGTCAGTTTTTGAGATATCTTTATCTGAACAAATATATCAAAAAAGATCTCGTTCCTTTAATTGTAAGCCCTCCGGCGTTCGGACAATTAAGGCCACTCAAATTTTTGCGTACTCATGAAATGCAAAAGGTGTTTGACAGTCTGGATCTGTCAACAGCAAAAGACCTTCGTACGAATGCCGCCATACACCTGGCATATTATCTGGGATTAAGGCCTATAGAAATCAGTTCTCTAACATTGGATGACATCTCATTCAGGCAAAAAGAAATTTTTATCCGTTCAAGGAAAAATTGCAGTCCTGCTCATCTTCCCCTTCCCGACAATATCGTCAAAGCTATCACGGCTTATATCGTAGGGGGCAGGCCTCAAAGTAAACACAGGGTTTTGTTTTTACATCTTAGCGCCCCTCATAAACCTGTAAGCACGAGAAATATCCCCACGCTTATCCGAAACTGCATGCGGGAAAACAACTTGCCGGGTAATACATACTGGCTGCGGCATTCATTTGCCCAGAATATGTTGGAATCCGGTATGTCCATCTATGAAATTAAAGAAATGATGGGGCATAAAAGCCTTGATTCGACCAAAAAGTATCTGAGCATTCATATCGGCCTGATGCGGGAGATTATCCTTGATGAAACGTTTTAAAAGTTTTTTGGCTGAACAAATGGAAGATTTTATCACATATCGTTTTCAACTTGGGTACTCAAACACCTCAATGATATACGGTCTTAGGGTACTTGATCGATATGTGTCTGAAAAACAAGTGACTTGGACATCCTTTGATCCGCTGTTTTTTATCCGGTTCAGAGCAGACCTTGATCTTGAGCCCCGGTCCATAAATACGATTTTTAGAATGCTCAAGATTTTTTTCAATTATCTTATACGCAAAGATGTGATCCTGGAAAATCCGTTACAGGAAATCACTGAGCTACAGGAAAATCTCGTTATTCCTTTTATATTTTCTCCGGAAGAAACAGACCGTTTTCTCAACGCTGTAATCAAGTCGATGCGGAAAAGTCAAAGATTCTATGTGTCAGATTTCAGTGCCTATATTGCCTTTTTGTTGATGGCCAGGTGCGGACTTAGAACCTCGGAGACACTTAATTTATTGAAAACCCATTACAGGCCTGAAGAAAGAACAATCTATATTGAAAAGACAAAATTTAGAAAAGATCGATTGATCCCTATACCTAAAGCCGTAGCCGATGAAATCAACAACTTGCAAAAAGTTCGCCGGTTATTCCCTGATGAGGATGACAGTCCTTTTTTGCTGGTAAAGGTGAAAGGGAAAAAACTGGTGCGTATGTTTATAAATCGCAGATTTAAACAGGCACTCACAGATATCAATCTTGATCACTCCCGGAAAGTAATCGGTTCGACAAACTTCAGTCAGCCTTCACATCATTCCTTGCGGCATTCATTTGCCGTGAACACGCTGAAAAGGATAAAACAGCAAGGGAAATCCTGCCAAAATGCCCTGCCTGTACTGGCGGCTTACATGGGGCACAGCAAATACAAATACACAACCTATTATTTGAAGGTACTAGATGCTGAGCACCGTCGGCAACTGTTTGATTTTTCGATATCAAAAGGCGAGGAGACATGAGATTGACAAGTTGCCTGCACCAGTATTTTTATGAATACTTGCCCTCGATAAAAGGGACGAGTAAACAAAGTGTCCAAGCTTATCGGCAGAGTCTGTCTTTATTCCTGCATTTTTTGGCAAATCATCACTCAATAAAAATCAAGTCATTGAAAATAGAACACTTAACGGTGGATGCAGTGCTTGCCTTTCTCCAGCATCTGGAAAAAAACCGAAAAAATAGCGTGCAGACTCGAAACCAGCGTCTGGCCGTGATCAAGTCTTTGGCCAAGATGATCCGCTTCATGCACCCGGACAAAAAACGAATTGCCGAGGCCCTCCTGAACATCCCCCAGAAAAGAGCTCAAAAAAAGGTGATGGGTTTTTTATATCCCGAAGAAATCATGAAAGTGTTCAGTGCCGTAGATCTGAAAAAGAAGGAAGGCATGAGGGATTTTACCATTCTCCATCTGCTTTATGACTCCGGTGCCCGGGCCAATGAAATTGCCACATTGGAATTTGATTATTTTGATCCCGAAAACGAAACCATTGCGGTCCTGGGAAAGGGAAACCGATACCGGTTGATTAACCTATGCTCCAGAACCGCTTCCTTGATCTCGGCCTATATCAGCAATCACAGGGTCGATCCCATCCCTTTATTTGCGCATAGGCTGTTTATCAATCAACGGAAGCGGGAAATGACCCGGCACGGAATCAACAAAATTTGTAGGAAGTATTTGACTTTAGCATTGCCGGAAAAAAGGCTGAAAGGACTGAGCCCGGCGCACTGCTTCAGGCATTCGTGTGCGGTCAATATGGTCTCCTTAGATGCTCCGGTATCGGATATCAAAAATCGTCTTGGTCATCAAAGCGTTGAATCAACAATGACCTATCTGCAGCTGGATCTGTCAAAAAAACGGAAAGTCCAGAATACGCTCATGGAATACATGCAGTCGAAAATAACTCATGACAAAAAGATTGATGAGTTAATCGACTGGAAAAATAGTGCTGAAATCCTTGAATGGCTTGACAGTTTGTGAACCACAGAAGCAGCTTTTGCTAGCCTTAGAGGGGTATGTAGTAAAACAAAAAATTATGTTGCCACTGATTTTAAAAATTTTTTAAATAGCCTTTAACATGTTGAATTTTAATACAATATTGATTTGCAAGATATATAGCTAAAATCGTCTTTAAATTTAACAGGTTAGGTCCACTCGCAACATAATGGTATGATTGAACTGATTTTCATAAAATTATTCAGGACCATATATTGTGTCTGCTCTAAAAAACAATTTTAATTAAAAATTAACCGTACTGAAACCCAGAAAAAAAATAGGCCCATAAAGAAAAGTGAAACGCAAAATACAGATTTAAAATGGTTGCGGTTTTGGTTGCAGATTTTATCCCAAAATAGACAAAAAAAGAAAGAATATAGTGGGGAGACGTCTTGAAACAAAGGCTTTTTAGGGCTTTTATCGCAATAGCAACGGCTTTGGGAGCAGGATGTCGGAGGTTCAAATCCTCTCGCCCCGACCACCATAAAATAAGGCTTTCAGTGTTTTTGGCACTGGGCTTAAACAATTCACGCCCCTCTCTCTTCTCAAAACGCTGGTTTTATGTTTTATAGTCACCATGAAACCTCAAAATACTCACAGATGCCCAAGCTGCAGCTCATTGGATACAACTATCTTCAGGATTTACAATACGGTGCATAATGGTTCTCGACATCTGATTCGATGTGAAACCTGCAATCGTTTATTTGCTGAAACTATCAATACAGCCATGGAAAATTTGAAGACACCAATCAGCAAGGTTGCATCAGCACTGCTGCTTCGTAGCGAGGGGCTTGGCCTTCGGGCAACCGGTCGGGTGTTGAAATCGCATAAGGGCACCATTGCCCGCTGGGAGCAACTGTTTGGCGACCAGAAAGAAACGCTGATGTTGTATTCCTTTTGTCATGAATTTGTTTCTCTCACATTTGAAGGGGATGAGCTATATACCATGGTGGGAAAGCGCACCGAGCCTTCGGACTCCAGAGGGTGGACCGCAGTCATCATGGAACGAACCAGCCGCTTCATCGTAGACCAACGATGTGGTAATAAAAATGCCTCATTATTTAAATCGGTTATGAAAACCGTGTGCAAATATGTTGATCATACCAAAGACCTTACTTTTCTTTCAGATGGAGAAAGACGGTATGGCAACATACTGTTCGACTTATGTTCGGAAGTCTTGAAAATAGGAAACGTTGGACGCCCCCCAAAAACGCTGCCCAAAGGGGTCAAAGTGCGTGTGAAAAATAAGGGTGATCAAAAACGAAAGAAAGGCCGCAAACGCCCAAAATATCAAGTAACTCAGCGGGAACACCCTGACACGGATCAAAGCTTGGCAAAAAATGAAATCCACGCCAACCATCTTGAGGCTCAAAATGCTGCATCAAGAAGAAGAAACAGCACTTTTAGGAGAAAAACAAACACATACGCTAAAACAAAGCATGGCTTACAACGAACTTTGGATGTTCATCACATCATACACAATTATGTTCGACCTCATTGGACTACCGGAAAAGTTCCGGCAGTCGCTTTAGGAATCATGTCGGAGGCCTTGAGCCTTGAGAGCATCCTCACAATGCAAAGGACCGCATAGGGTTCCATGATATTGAGAACTCAAGACTAAAAATACATTTTGGAATAATTGAAGCCCAGTGCCGTTTTCGATGAAATCCCGAAAACCCCTGATAGTATCGATTTTACTGGAGCCGGCGAGCGGATTCGAACCGCTGGCTTTCTCATTACGAGTGAACCTCTTTGAGCTTCCTTATTTCCTTGATATACCTGAAAGCCCTTATTTGACAGGGCTTTTCAAATTCCAGACTTTTTCCGATTTTCTGCCATTTTAGCAGATTTCGGAATAAGTTTCTCACATGACTCTCACACAGAGATGTTAAAAATTCCTTGCCATTTATCCCCGTCCCATGATCACGGTGGACGGTCAGAACGATAACTTTTCCTAAACTTTTTTACGTTCAGCCCAAGCCCCTTTTTACCCCCCCCTCTTTCTGTTTCAGACCGTTTGAACGATAGCGTCCATCTAAAAAAACATCGCACTGACATAACCAACTGAAATTATTATGTTTGGACGATTGTTAACGATTGGACGATGATTTTTGCCAAACTTTTTCAAATTGATCCTACCCGATTTTTTAACCATACAACAAAAAAATCTTTCACTATAACTATTTGAAATTACTTAAAAGACACTTTTTGTCGAATCACGCCACTCATTTTCGCCTTGTAAGAGCATAGAAGCCAACGACGTTATTTAAACCGGCCAACCGCCCGGCTTCCGGTGGGCCATTAAGGCGAAGGAAAGATTAAATATGAGTACGCAAAACAACGATTTTTTTAAAGAGGCATTCAGGCCCCCCGAGCTTGATATCTTCAAATCACCGGCAGGAGATTCTTTCATTACTATTGAAGGCATTACCTGTCCTGTTCTTAGTTCTGAGTTCAGAGATCTTCTTGAACGTAGACATTACGAAGAATTTGGGTTTTTCCCGGTCAAAACCAGAGTGAATACCGTTATAGAAGAAATTGATAAATTTACGCGGTTGTTTGGTGATGTCAAGCCTGTTTTTTACAGGTTTGCAAAGCATGACGGTGTCGTATACGTTGATCTGGGGACCCCAGATTTTACGGTGGTTGAAATTTCATCAGACAAAGTCAGGGTAATCACCAACCCACCTGTAAAATTTGTTAGATCAAAGATTCAAAAAACCATTCACACCCCTAACCCCGAAGCTATAGCCACGGACCTTGGGCGACTTCAGAATTACATCCCGTTCAAAACAGATCAGGATTTCATCCTTTTAGTCGCGTGGCTGCTTGGCTGTATGGATACAGATGGTGGGTATCCACCACTGTTTTTGGTTGGCGAACAGGGGTCTGCCAAGAGCACCACAACCGCCTTCATTAAAGATATGCTTGACGCCTGCAGCGTTCCTCTTCGGAATCTGTCTAAGAGCATGAGAGAGCTAATGATCGCAGCATCGAACGACTTCATCCTCTGCTATGACAATATCTCAAAGCTCACCAACAACCAGTCAGATAACCTGTGCAAGCTGGCCACGGGAGCCGGGTTCACAACTCGGAAATTGTACACAACCATGGAGGAAACCCAGTGTTCCTATAAAAGGCCGACACTCATAAACACAATCGGTTATGTGCCGACTCGTCAGGATCTATTGGACAGATCAATTATTGTTCATCTTGATTTCATCAAAGCAAAGGACCGCAAAACCACCCAGGAACTGATGGCCTCCTGGGAAGAGGATCGCCCTTTAATATTCGGGGCAATTTGCAATGCAACATCCGCCGCTCTGAGAAACTATGATTTAGTTAAAGCTGAGGGCCTTCCCCGCATGGCTGATTTTGCAAAATGGGTAATCGCCGCTGAAGAGCAGCTCCCCTGGGACAAGGGTGGCTTTATGAAGGCCTTTCAGAGTTCCCGGAGCATTCTGGTAAACGATGCCATTGATGCCGACCCTGTTGCCTTGTCCGTCCTGAAGCTGATGAATGCCCGGCAGGAATGGAAAGGAACCGCAACAGAGCTTCTTGACCTCCTGAACGATATTGCTGGCCAATTGAAAACCGGATACACGGGTTGGCCCAAAATACCGAATCAACTTTCCCAACAACTTAACCGGGTGTCTGCATTTCTCCGGGAAAAAGGGATTCTTTTTGAAAGGGGCCACTCCGGGAACCGGTCCATCTCCTTGTCAAAGATTGTCCCTGAAGAGGAACATCAGACCTGGGAAGGGCCTTTTGCCACGGATTCCCAGGAAAGAATGGAAGCGGTAGGACGTTTTTTGCCAGCTCGTCCTCAGTCCGATGATTCGATCACTTCATCAGACGAATCCGGGCCTTCTACGGCAACAGCAACTGAAGCGGACTTCTAAATCTAAACCTTGGTGGGTCGGTTATTTTTACCGGCCCACCCCCTAAAAAAGGATTTTACATATGATTGATATCGAAAAAATAAAAAATGGGAAATTAATCAAGGGAGACTCAGCCATTCAACTTAAAAGGATTCCTTCGGAATCAATTGGTGTGGTTGTGACTGACCCGCCCTATGGACTTGGATACGACAAGTATACATGGGACAAGAAACTCCCGGAGGGTGGTATCTGGCACGAAGCTCTTCGGGTCCTGAAACCCGGTGGTTTTGCATTCATCATGTGCTCTCCCAGGCAGGACCTACTCAGCCTCCAGATTATGATTTTGCGTAAAGCTGGCTTTTTTATCAATTTCACCTCCCTGTACTGGATCTATAAAACCGGCATGTCCAATGCCCGGAAAATACAAGCAGAGCAAACCAATGATGATACCCAGAAAAACCTTGAGAATGCCTATGCGGGGTTCCAACCCAGACCCGCCACGGAGGTTATTCTGGTTGCCATGAAACCTCTTTCCGAGAAATCTTATACGGCCCAGGCCCACTCCAACGGGAAAGGCATGACATTCCTCGGTGATTGCATGATTCCAGTTATTGATAAGGGTGGGAAAGTCGAGATGAGGCAGATGTCCAATGTCATTGTCAGCGATCAGGCATTAGATCCTTTTGGAGAAGAGTGCGGGGAAATAGAGTGCTGCGACCAGAAGGGCAACTCGTACCGTTTTTCCCTGGATAGCTGGGCTAAAGATACACTGCCATACCTTTTAACTGCCAAAGCCTCAAAAAAGGAGAAAGAATTCGGACTGGATGATCTTCCCGACAACATACTGGAAATACGCAGCCCTGAGTTGAAAAGCCACAATGTTCCGATGATCCCCAGGCCGACAGCACGGAAGAATATTCATCCCATGGTCAAGCCATTGAAATTGATGTCCTACCTGATTGTTTTGGGCTCCAGGCAGGGGGAGTTTGTTCTTGATCCGTTCTGTGGATCTGGAACCACTTGCCTGGCAGCCCGGCTGCTTGGAAGGAAGTTTATCGGTATTGAGCTTGAGAAAAAATACTATGATATTGCCTTTGAACGCCTTTCCAACGTCAAAAGCGTTCCCCAAGCCGACACGCCCAATAAACATGAGGACGGCTCTATCACCAAAATTTCCGAAATAGAATCCATTACACTCAGGTTTCATGACCCCAGTGTGATTGATTTGAGTACCGTGAAAGCTGCCATTGATGATGCCCTTGGCAATAATCCCAATGCTGCCCAAGACCTCAAAAATGTTGAAATCACTAAAGTCCTGAAATCATCTGAAGAAACCTCTGGAGCCACCCCCTCAATTTACCAGCAGATGATCTCCAGAACGAAGAAGCGCCGGAGCAGGCGAGGTAAACCCAAAATCATAAGTGCCAGCAGAAGAACTGATATACCAGCCTTGTACAGCGACTGGTTTTTTAACCGGATCAAAGAAGGAGTGGTCTTGGTCAAACGCAAAGTAGATTCCCCCAAGATCGATAAGGTGTTCCTGGAGCCGGAAGACGTGCAGTGCTTTGTCTTTTGGACAAAAAATCCTGCCCCCATGCTGGACCGATTGGGCGAGCTTGACCGGTACAAATATTATTTCCATTTCACCCTGACACCTTATGGGCGGGACGTTGAACCGAATCTGCCGCCCAAGGAGGAACTTATCCGGACATTTATCCGGTTGTCGGAGAAGATTGGGAAAAAGAAAGTCATCTGGCGCTATGACCCGATCCTCCTGACGGACACCATTGACCTTGAGTATCACAAGAAAAATTTCGAGGCCATGGCAAAGCGCCTTCATCAATACACAGAGAAATGCATTATCAGCTTTGTGAAAGCGTCAAAACGGGCTCAAGATAACATGGGTTTGAAAAAGATTGAGGACGACATGAAATGGGAACTGGCATCATCAATTCAATCCATCGCCGAAGGTTATAGCTTGAAAGTTGAAACCTGTGCACAAGAAATCGACTTCATGGAAATAGGTGTCACACCGGCAAAGTGCGTTGATCCACTTCTCATCGGCGATATCACTGGTGAGCGGATGAAGAACACCAAGGACACCAGCCAGCGGAAACATTGTGGTTGTGTGCCGAGCATTGATATCGGAACCAATGATACATGTACCCACGGGTGCCTTTACTGTTACGCCAACAAGACGGCAGCCGAAGCTCGATTGAATTATCATCTCCATAAAAGCGATTCTCCGGCAATGACTGTAGAAATGGACATTAATGGCAAAAAAGAAAAGGACAATGTCCAGGATTGGGCCGATAAAGGAATCAACATATCAAAAGGATGCAGTAACAACTGCCGGTACTGCTACGCCAGGGAAGAGTCCGTCCGCCGTCATGGCAACACGGTTGAGAATTGGCCTAACGAACAACTCAATCTCCAAATAATCAACAAAGGCTGGCGGATAAGCAACAAGCGGTTGATGTTCCCCACCACCCATGACATCACCCCAGGCACCTATGATGCCTGTGAAACTGTTCTGAAAAAAGTTCTCAAGGTGGGGAACAATGTTCTGGTGGTATCCAAGCCCCGGACCGAGCTGATTGAAAAACTGTGCAACGCCATAGAGCCCTATAAAAACCAGGTCATGTTCCGGTTCACCATTACGGCCATGGACAATGAGGTGCTTAGGTTCTGGGAACCCAATGCGCCCACCTATGAGGATCGCAAAAAGGCCCTGGCTCTGGTCAAGGAAAAAGGGTTCAGGAACTCAGTCAGCATAGAACCCATGCTTGATGCTCCAAATGTGGGGGCTCTGATTGAAGACCTACGGCCCCACACTACTGACTGCATGTGGGTAGGTCCCATGAAAATGGTCAGGAAACGGGTGGTCAATGACAGCCCCGAGGTGGAAAAACAGATTGTCAAAATAATTTCCGACCAGACCCCGGAGAAACTTTTGCCTATTTATACACGGTACAAAGATGATCCCATGATCAAGTGGAAGGGGCACTACCGGAAACAACTTCGCAAGCTTGGGATTAAAATCCCACCACAGAAGGATGATTGGCGCGACCAGTTGTAAAATTTAAAACCTGGCAGGTTTCCATAAGGAGGCCTGCCAGACCCACCTCACCAGTTTCCACTGGTATCTCGTTTAATCCATTCAGACAGTTGGACGACTCCGTCAACCATAACCAATTAAAATCATTTTATTTGGACGATGAAAGGCCGTTGGACGATGATTTTTTAAAAACTTTCTCTGTTTATCATCACCTCCAATGAATCACCGTACGACACAAAAAGTCGCGCCCCGACACAACAAATCGCCCTCTCTTTGTGAAAGCAATTTTTAACGATACCGGGTCAACAAAGGTTAATGGAACCCGAAAAAGCCCGGCATCTTTACAAGGAGACTAAATCATGGTTTTTCACGGGTGGAGTAAAAGCAGAGTAAAGATCTGGAAAAGACAGATTATTAAACGTAATGAAAAAACTATTCTGGCGCTAAGAAGGCAGCAGAAGGAATGTTGGGGTGGTGGTCTACATTCGGGATCAATCAATTATGCTTTACAGAGTTTTGTGAAGCAGTCTGGCAATCCAGCCCCATTACAAAAGGCTTTTGATAACGATTAAAACAGAAAAATTAAGGCCTACCTTCCGGCTGTTCCAAGAGCGGTCGGGAGGAAATTAACCGAAAGCCTGGGGACTACTTACCCTCAATGATCTCAATTTTAACCCTGATAATTTTGCCACATCCGCCACCCAGAATCCAAAAAATGAAAAGTGTGTGTAACGGGGTGCCTGTAATCTGTTACAGGGTGCAAAATGGGTGTAACGGATTTGTGACAGATACTGTAAAAATAGACTTCAATATCGCTGAATACTCAATGATATCAATGTTTTAGGTTTTACAATCGGACTATAAGGACAGATGACAAAATGCCAGAGTGGTTAGAGTTTTTTTGTTATTTTTCTGGGTGCTAAATGGTATTGAATTTTTCTTATATCCTGGATTTGATCATATTTTGGGCCAAACCAATTTCCGGTAGGTTGGGTTGAGGAACGAAACCCAACGTTGTGGTCGATGTTATAACCAAGCCCTATATCCTTATACGTTATATGATGGTTTATCTTTTGCTGCTAAATTCTATTTGGATCTTTTGATAGCGATAATCGTATGAATAGAATCTCCCTCTTTAATATTGGTCTCTGGAGCATTCATGATTTGTCTTAAATGCTCTGCCTGCTGGTTTGCTGGCAGCATAAAGTCAAATTCAATATATTTTGTTTTCCAGTATGAAACCCCCTGATCAAGGGAAATGTCAAGCCTGTCATTTGATGTGAACTCGACAGACAGCTTCCTGAAGTGCGGAAGGTCATTTCTGTCCTTGTTTTTTACCGACAGAGCCATATCCCGGAAAGAAAAAAGCGAGGTCATAACCTCTGCCCGGATCACATTTTCTTTCCAGTCATCCCATAACCTGTTATGTTGAAAGTACCCTTCATGGGATTTAATATTCATGGTGGTAAAGTCGACAGATACGCTCCCCCACCGTGTTTTTCCAATGATTTGCCGCAAGGCATCCATGAGCAGCGCAAATAACCCTGCTGTAAGAGGACTTTTTAAATATCTGTCACGGTATTGAATTGATCGGATGCCAAGATCATCATTGGTTATCAACTCTTTTGCCGTGGGATGATTGTCCAGAATTAACTGCCAGAAGCTTTTACCAAATTCATTCATTGGTCCGTTCAGTTCCCGGCACACATCCAGTATATGGTGGTTGTTATTCATCGCCGGCCGTAATTGATCCGCACTCATGGACCGGTGGATAGATGCAGGGACATTCCCATCATCACAACGCACCAAAACACCATCTTCCGCTCCAATCTGCCCCCAATCCTGGTTAAAGGATATGATTGATTCATGTTTTCCTGCCCAATGTGAACAGATTGGGCTGCCAAATGTCTCAGCGATCATATATCCTTTCCTTGCCCGTTTCACTTCGTTGGCGGACAGGAATTCAATGCGTGGCAGATCTGCCATACCTGCAAGGAGATGCCGATCAATGGTATCCATTTTATCCAGGTATTTTTCGGGAAGGACAATTTCCACGTTAATATCCTGGCCTGCCAGCTTATACACCAGCTTGCGGAGAGACGAATCCACGATCTCCCAGGTCTCAAATGGCCCACCGGCATAACATCGCACGCCCCTGCAGCTGTGTTGGCTTACGGCATAAAGAATAGCTTCATTTATATTTTTATGCTCCGGTGTTGATGCCGAGTCGAAAAAGGTAAATTCTTCGGGCAGCTGTAAACCATTGAGCCATTTGGGATTTAGCCAACGGAACGCCAGGTGGCGATCCAAGCTGTCCAGAGCAAATCGTTGATCAAAGTCCAGGACGCAATGGGGACAGGCACTGTCACATTCTTTGGGACAACAGAGTTTTCGATATGCGCGTTGAAAAAGTTCCGACAACCAGTTATCAGCCCGGGAAGCATAGCCTGCGGCATGGATATCATAAATCATGATAGATTGACAAACAACACCAGGTTCAGGTTGCCCCTGTTTAACTTCGCACCCCAATTCGCCGGATTGGACCCCAATAAGCTCTGCAAGGCTGTCCCGCAGGGCGACGGCAATAGTGTAGGCGGCAATGCGGTCATCAATCCACACGCCTTCACTGTTTTTCAATTGTATTTCAACCATATCTGTCCGGGTTTCATGACCGAGGCTGATCCCCTGTTTAATAGACCAATCAGTTCCAGTACAGGTGCCTTCCTCTTCTTTTGTGCGTCGTAGTTTTCTGTGGGGCTTCTGGAAAATCTCGGGTAATTCCCCTTTATTTGTCATCGGCTCTGCCCGGCCGCAGGCAAGACAAAGCGCATATCCCGTGCCATGAACACCACGGGAATGATGAAAAAGATGCCCCTGTGTTGTTATTCGAAAACGCCCAAGTTCAGGATTTGCAAGAGGAACCCAGTCCCCCTGTGCATTTACCCAGGGCGGTTCAACGGGTACAAACTGTTGAACATTGACATCATTATGGGCCGTTGAGTAAAAATCTACCGAAAATCCAGATGGTTCAAGAAATTCATGAATATGATGGGGTTTATTTTTCATACCGCAGAACATACATCTGGCAGCCTCTTTCAGAGTGATATTTGAACCGCTTGCGCCACAATTGTCGCAGCGCCAGGCATACCTAATTTCCTGGGTTTCACGCGCCTCTTCAACATTGGCCGGTACGTGCCAGTTCAAGGTGATCCCGGCGGATCTATAAACGCACCCGTTCATCACCACTTCTGCACCCGGCGCATATTCCCTAAGTGCTGTAACAACATCCCGGCTGGCCAACTCCCGGCGTTGATAGCGGTTATCTTCCCTATGTTCTTTTCTTTTTTGGGCCGCCTTGAACTGATCGACGGTCAGGTTGTCAAATGCGGCAATATGTGACGGAAAACCATAGGCAGGCAGATAGCCCTGTGTCGCCAGTTCCCGGAGCAAATATTCTTTCTCCAATCTTTCTATACGAAACTTAATGGCCTTGGTTACCGGAGCGTTTATGTTCGCTGTTGCGGCAAATTCACTTTCTTCATCTTTCAGATACTTCCACTCCTGGCGCCATCGGATCATAAGAACCTTCATTTTTTCGGCAGCCTGTCTTGTACGTTGTTCTATAGATTGGTTTGCTAAGGCAGAAGCGCAGATCATCTGTTTCAGCGCTATTCCAAGCTCCGGTTCCGCTTCCGATGAAAAAGCATCACACCAGACACAAAATTGTTCTGCCCATGGGGTATCACCGCCAAAGAAAGATCCGCAGTTCATTTTAATTTGATTATGTCCCCCCACCAACAGTTTATTAGAGAGGAATCGATTCAGCAGAAAAGAGTGAATATGTCGTTGTACAATAATCGGACTGTCCAGGGAAACACAGGGAGCGGCGAGTTGGGTGTCAAAGGCCCAAAGGGTATTGGCGAAAACAGCTTGGTCAAGGGGATTGGCTTTGCATAATGTCATGGCTATGGATCTGGACTCCTTTCTTCGGCCGGCCCGACCGGCCCGCTGCAGATAATTGGCAGGATGGGGAGGAACGTTATTCATTGCCACTTGACTGATACCTCCGATATCAATACCCATTTCCATGGTTGTAGAACAGGAAAGGACATTGATTTGGCCCTCTTTAAAAGACCGTTCATATTCCTGGAGGATTAAAGCCGATTGCTGGGCAGAATGCTCTGCGGTCCTGTAATAGGGTGCCATTTCGATCACCCGGTCATTCAAATTCGACCATACGCCTTGTTCTATAAGCCCATTGACCAAAGACTGTTCGCTAATCCATCTGCGCCCACGCTGGATGCGCTTTTCTATATCGGATACGCCGCCAAAAGGTTGGTCATAAACCGGGATCTGTACTTTCTGGCAGACGGTATTCTCCTTAGTTGGTTTTTGTTCCGGCAGGTACGGGGTAATACCCTTAAGCGTGGTGTCCAGCAGCCGGCGGGTAACCGGGCAGATCCACGCCTCGTTGATGGGGGCGAACGCCAACTGCTCAAGGGGAAGAATGTAACCGTCATCATCGAGCTGGATGAGTTGTTTGCCTATGAACACTTGCCATGCTCCTTCCAAAGTGGCATCAATCCGGTCTTCTCCTTCTGATGTACGGTGGTCCAGCTTAAGAACATATGCCAGCAACTTCACCAACGTTGCCCGCAGGCCGCTTCTTCTGGCTTTAGGCCAGCGCCGTTGATTCCTGCCGGCCTCTTTTTCATTTGATTCTATAAGCCAGCTTTGACGAAAGGGAAGTCCGAGCCATCTTCGCCACGCAGGAGTAATCTTCAGGGAGCCTCCGGAGCGGACAAAAAAATCAAGGCTCAACTTCAAAAAGTCAACCCAGTCCGCAATATTAAATCCAGAGGCTTGTAAGACCATTGGCGGTACGGTATCAATTTCATCCAGCGCAGGATATCTTAAGGCCACCATCCCCATGGTTTCCAGACTGTTCTGGTATTTTGGCCGTCTGCCAAACTCCCGAACCACGAGCATTTTTGCAAGCTCCCGGCGTCCGCCAACTTCGCCGAATAACCCGGGGTCCAACTCTCGATACCGGGCCAGTATATTGTCAAAATTTCTGCCCTCATTTACCAATTTATCGACCAGATTTGTGAAAGGGATCGGCATGGGCTTCTGCAGTTTGGAAAGCTCTGCTTTTTTATTATCCAACATTTCCTGGATATCATTCAATGGAGCTTGTTTCAGGATTTTTTCAAATTTTGCTATTTCCTCCTCAAGTCCTGCCACCGCTGATGCATTACCTAATTGCCCGTGCTGCAGCGCGAGATGATAGATCAAACTTCTTATGGTATTCCGTTCCGCCTCCTGCTGTAGCTTGACGGCCATTCGTGCGGTACCCTGACGGCTGTCGTTGAAGGTCAGTAATCGGTGACCGCGCCATGGCAGATCCGCCGGTTTTTCAATATTGTCAGGTGCAAATTCCAACAGGGTGGGCAAGATTGTGTTGAGCAGAAAAGGGCCACCCAACCGGCTCTCTCGAAATAACGGGAATCTTTGGGTCGCTTCTTGCTTTTCACAGAACGGACATGTCAACCCATCAGTGTCCGCTTCATGAACCATTAAGCTGAGCATGTCAGTTCCCGAATCGTTGATTTGCCTGGTTAAACGATCAACAGCAATCGTTTCAACATGTTTTTCGCCCCTGTTAACAATGAGGAAACGAATTCTTGGCGGCATACCCTGTCGGACATTTTCCTCCTGTGGCGCAACATCATCTATGTCATCATCATGCAGCTCGACATCCAGTTCAAACTCATCTTGAACCCCGGATGGCTGGGGTTGGGTTAAAACCCTCTGATGGTTTTCTTCTGCAAGAAGATACACTGTTCCGCATTCCACGCAGCGGACAACTTCATATACCGGGCTGCCGCATGTGCAATGTTTCCTCGGCTCAAGATAGACATTACCGAAAAACCATTGGGGATCGCTGAGTGCTGTTCCTTTTTTATCGGGGCAAGATGGATCTGCACACGCCCAAATTCCGCTTAATGTTTGATGGAAAAGGTGTCCCCGCAATGGCAAAAAGCTGTCCGACACATCCTCTTTGTTTTGTTTGCCTTCCTTCTTGGTACCCGAAAGCAGATCAAGCCACCGTAGTGCTTCACCTTGCTGTTCCGGTGTGAAATCCTTCTTATCTGGATGGATTGTTTGACAGACTGAGGATAATCTTGCAACCAGGCTCCCTTTGGATCTATTGGTAAAAAGTGTTCGGATGTCCCTGGCGGTTTTGTTACCAGCTAATGCGCGAAACCTGGTGGTAGAAACTTCCTGCTCCGGCTCTATGGTCTCCAGTTCAGCAAGATTTTTGATTGGTTTTTTATTTCGCTTTTTGCTGCCGATCTCAGGGATCTGCCTGGTTCCAGCAACAAGGTGTACCTGTTCATTCGGAACGCCAGCTATATCCGCAAGAAATTTTTTCAGATCCTTGCCAGCCTTGCTATGGGGATCTCCGATGGTTGCCGAGGTGGCAATGAAATGCACTTGCTCCGGCTGCATGCCGAAAGCAAGCAGCACCCGCCGTATTAGCAGCGCCGCCTCAGCCGCCTGGGAACCGATATAGGTATGTGCTTCATCCAACACGACCCATTCCAATTTGCCCTGTGACTGCTCTATAATCGGCTGATCCTCGGTGCGGATCAGCATATACTCAAGCATGGTCGGATTGGTGACCAGAATAGGCGGAGGCGTTGCCCGCAGGGTTTTACGGTCCTGAACTTCACAGCCATGCTGTTTTTTTGTTCTTATCGGCAGAGTTTCCGGCGTATTGCCGTTATAGAGGCAAAAACGCAGGTCGCCGTCAAAGGTATGGGTCCATGCTCTCAGTCGCTCCCTCTGGCTGTTGATCAAGGCATTTAATGGGTACAAAAACAACGCCCGTACGCCAAGCAGCTGTTTGTTTTCCTGCTCACGCAGGCGGGCAAGGTGATCAAGTACCGGAACCATAAAACATTCTGTTTTTCCTGATCCGGTTCCGCTTGAGACCACCACGGATTGAGGGGGCTGTTGTCTGAGTATACGCCAGGCGGCAACCTGATGGGTGTATGGTTTTAATTGTTTTGAAAAACGATATTCAGAGGCGAGATCCTCCGGTGGTGAATCCATTGCATTGACGACATCAGGGTGAAGCAATTGTTCCGTTTCGCATAATTCAGCCATGGACGCAGTACCGGCTTGCCAGCCAAAGACCGCTTCAAAAGCAGGGTCCGCAAGAAAGCTGCCGTTTTCCCCGTAAGCCCTGGAAAAAAGTTCTGTCAAATGACGCCGTAACGGGATATTGGCAAAACCAAGGCGGCAGATTGATGCCAGTCGGCTTCGTTCGGACAGGACAGGTAGAAGGTCCGCAAAAAAAGAATTTTTCATATTTTTCCTTATGGCTGAAAAATAGTGTCTGCAAGACACCGGGCAATGGTTAGATTATAGGCTTCGATAAACCAATCAGGGTCAAATGATCTGCAGGTCCGTAACATGCTTATATAGGAAGCGTCTTGTAACCATGGGGCAGTCTCGTCCATTGCGCATTGCACGGCCAATAGAAGAGGGATATTGATAACCGGATCACGAAAACCAAAAGAGTCGGGGCAAAGGTATTTGGCGTATACCGGATGTTGTTTTGCTTCGTATATCTGTTTTTTGAATCCACCGGGCCATCGGTCATGGGCATGACGGTGGAAAAGTTTCTGCAGCAGACAACTATCCCCGGCAAACAGATCATTTGCAGCGATATATGTTCCGTACTGCAACAGGCCAGACATTTCCTGTTGGGTAGTGTCAACAAAAGAAGCGCTGGCAATACCAAGGATAAACTGCAATGCCGGGGAATCAACTACAAGTTTATCTGTCACATATTTGAGCTGGGAATTAAAAACCGTCTGCCAAAGAGCCGGTTCAAAGCGCTGTTCACATTGGCGGCGAAGATTCATCATGGCCTGTTTCCAGTCTTTATAGGTGACGATTTCCCAAGAAAAGGGAAGTTCTACGGCAAATTGGCGGATAAAATCATGGGAAACATTGCCCAGCCGAAACATGAGTGAAGCCATATGGGCCGACACCCTGGCAAAGCAGGGCCACAGGTCAAAAGCGGTCAAGGACAAATGGCCGAGCTGTTCTGCCCATTGTTCCACCTCTTCCCATCCCTCATGAAGGTAATCTTCAGACAATATATCTACAGCTTCGGACATGCTCACCATTCGCTGGGGATAGTTTCCATAATTCATAGCTATGGTCATCATTGAATCGCCTTGTACGTACCCTTCCACATTCATGAGAAGCGGCCTAATGGTCACCGGCGTATCAGGATGTGGAAAAACGAACCATGGTCCTGGCATAGGATCTTCTGCGGTAAAGGACCATCTGCCCGCCGGCACGCCCTCACTTGATAATTGTGTCAGCTCCACAATCCGTTCATTGTCCTGGATAAGATTACATGCCAGAACCTGTATTGCCCCAAGGGCTTCTGGATTAAGGGCCTGACGCATGACATCATCCAAACACACGCAGGACCTGCTTTCACAAGGTTCAAAAGCCCCCTCATAACGCCGGACCCATAAAGAGAATATTTCACTTCCATCCAAGACAATCTGGATGTTGACACGGGAATCCAATCGTTCATCCGAGGCAAGCATATGCCGGATTGATTCTTCATAATCCTGCAAACGTAGGCTCATTTGCAGTGCCTGTTCGGTTCTGCGGATGTTAAACCCACGACTGGTGTTATCTGTGCTTGAATGCAGCACCAGTTCGGCATGGGTGTTATACTCGGCGGAATGAATAATTATTCTGGTGCCAAGCAATTGCCGTACTGAAATATGTGCGCCGCTTTTCAATTCTTCACCGGTTATGCTGAATGCTCGTGCCCCTTTAGCTGGAAAAGGAACTGAAAGACGTGCCGGCACTGTGGACAGAGGCCAGAAAATCTCTACTTCAACATGTTCAGGTACGATTTTTCCCTGGACAGCACAAAGGTGAAGCATCAAATTCGGCTTTTGCTTTTCCACTGAAAGCTGAACATCTGAAGTTAAAATACGTGCATGATTGATACCCCAGTGTTTGAAAAGGATCGATCCTGAATCAGTACCATGGCCATCTATTTCCAGCGTTGCTTTTTCAGGAAGCAGCACCATACGGGTACGGCATTGTGGCGCACCGGTCGCAGGATATTTGCCGACAACCGGCCCTGTTGGAATATCTATCCCTTTATTACCAAGGAGTTGAAAATCTGGACGTCCATTGACGGGTTTTAGCAAACCTTCTGAATTGAGTATGTACAGCCCCGGCTCACCTCGAAACGCACGGGACGGGCTTAGAAACTCATACCAGGCAGGATTTCCTTTCCAGAGAAAACTGGTTTCGCCGGCATCAGCACGGCCGGTCCTGAACTGAAATTGTTCATCCTGGTCATTTGTTGCGGTGACCTGGCCTTTGACATGCCAGATGGTTCTGGCAAAAAGGGAAAGTTCTCCCTGTTTGATGAGTTTGGCGTTATCCTCTTCGGCGGTCATAAGCCATTGTTCGGGAAGAGCAACAAGGGCCTCAGCCTCGGCAATTTTCCCACTGCCCTGTTTTAAGAAACGATATCCGCTACCAGCGGAAAAAATCCAAGGCAACCCTTCATCAAGTTCTTCTCCTCTATGGATCAGTTCATGCCAGCTTCGGCCGTCAGCCAGGCTGAAATCAAGAACATGATCCTGTGCGGCATCGGTATCAAGCATATCCAAAAATTGCGCCATCGCTCGATACTTGTTGTGACCTGCCATCCGGCGAAGGGAGACACGCTGTTTTTTTTCACCGGTTTTAAGCATCAGGGTTGCATAACGCGGCATCTCTTCATCAGGAAGTGAAAAAAAATCAGTGAGCTTTTTTATTTCAACGGCATCGGCCAGCTGTAATGTTGAAGTCAGCCGCCAACCCGTTTCTTTTTTTTCCAGAGAGCGTTCAAGTAAAAATGCCGAAGACGGTTGTTTTAAAGTCACCTCAGCCGCATCTCGCAGTAGCTGTGCAATAAGTCCCTGGGCGTGGTCATCTTCCAATGGTAGGGAAAATCGATCCCGCCAGCCGGGAACATGGCGATTCAGGCGATCGATGGCATCGGCGCTGCTGATCAGCTTTGCCTCTTGTTTCAGCGTGAGAACCGTGGCAACAATATCTGCCAGGAGGATAAAAATAGCCGGTTGACGATAACTTCTGGGCAGCATGCCTTGCAGGCTTTCCACCCACCCGTATATGTCCTGTTCACTAATCGCAGAATTTCCTTGATAATCGTATGTCTCATGGCTTGCAAGATGTAATACCCGCTTCAGCAGTTTACCCAGCCCGCCACGTCCTTGCGCAAGCAGGCGCAGCGGCAACCCGCCCTGCAGGGCAATGCTGAGAATATATCGATAACCGCCATGCTGGCGAACGCGCACTCCCCAGCTTTTGAATCCCGCCTTCACGCATTGAGAACGCTGCTGTGGCGTCCATGAGTCGGTATTTACTTTCAGTCCGGCGAGAACAGGGTCCCAAGCGATACCTGCGCCATTATAATGGCGTCGCCACCATTCTGAAGCATAAAGGACAAACAACCGGCAGAAAAGCAAATTATCAGCCAATCGGGATAGACTGTCATCAGCCGGATATGAGGCAAGCCAATTTTTTAACAGCCCTTCAACTTTTTGGAATTCCTGCTCGGTGGTTCGATAACGAAAAAGGTCCCGGCCATCCGGTTGGGTCAGATTGTGACGTTGCCCCAAAAAACCAGTTAACCATGCTCTGCATTCTTCTTTCATAGGTCAGTTCCAAGTTATATTTTAGAATTCCCAAACGCTTTCTATAGTTAAACTCAGTAGCCGTAAAATTATTTATCCGATAAGGACCGACGATTATATAATCGAAGTTGGTTCGTTTTGTTTTCACAACGCTGCCATCGGCGATCGTTGATTTCGATGATCGATAATCAAGTCCTCTGAATTTATATGCAAGATCGTCATGAATGCTTGTTATTCCTGCACCAGTGTCAAGCAGCAGCCGTGTTGACACTTCTTTTCCGTTGTTTCCAAATTTTACCGGAACCAGTACCTGGTTTCCTTGTACATAAACCCGGCTTTCTTTAACATTTCTTACCGATGAAAGCGATTCCCTTCTGTTTAATTTTTGCGACGGTGTTGAGTTATAGGCTTTGGTTACGTTAAGGTCGTTTTTATGGCCTGTGGGTTTAACATTTGAGAATTGCTTGATCCCGTTTTCATCTACCCATGAATAGATGAATTCCCCCTTTTTGTTCGAAGGAATGGTTCTTCTCTGAACTTTTCTATAATTAATTGGGGGGGGCTGATTGTTGAGCCCTGATTCATCTGGATGAAAATTGGTTTCAGGTTGATATGCTGCCGTTGGTTCAGAGCTATTGAAAAATTTCTTAACAAAATCAAGTTCAAACATTTTTTCTGTCACTACAAGATACGTATAGACCGGAAGGCCGCCTAAAACAATGGCAATGAGTATTATCCGCAAAGAGATGCTTTTCCGCTTTTTAGGCACGGGTGGGGTCATGTGACCGAGAGAGTCACTTCGAAAAAAACGTTCTTTGAATTCAGAATCTTTCATTACGATTTTCTGATTTTAATATTGCTTTAGTGGTGGGAGACGATTCTTTTGCCCCGGCCCAAATTTTTGTTTATCGAGGCGCGTGCGTATTTCGTTGCGTTTTTCTTCCGATAAATACATCGGCCTCTCTTTAATGGAGATTGAGTAATGGTATTCAGAATTCTATATCAGGCTCAGGATATCTATTCAATCAGGGATTCCCCTAAAATGCCCTTTTTATCATGGTCGGCCTTTCCTTTTACCGCCCGCCATATTTTCAGGGACCCTTTCCAGCTAATGGAAATCAGAGAATGGGTCAAATATCTTCCATAATGGTCATTTTGTCATTCCTAACCCAGTGAGTGTGTACGGGTGGTAGGCAATATTTTGACATATCTTCGTTCTTGATTTGAAATATTATAGGGGGGGAGTATCCATAAGCGATCCATCCCTTCTCCGGATCATTGCATTATCCACCAGTACCACCCCACCCAGCACCTCAACCTAAACCCTTAAATCAAACGACACATCCCCCTCCCCCTGTTCCTTGATCAAGCGGGAGAAAAATACCGACACAAAATTAACAACGAGGACCAGTCCATTCAGGGCTGGTCTTTTTCATTTTAACGAAAGGAGAATTCCATGAATCATATCGGAGACATAAGCACAATTAAACAATTTACGAAACCGCCAGAAATCAAACGACCAGACACCGGGAGCATTGCAAGCTTCCCCACATCTCCACTGGATATGCCCCCAAGCACCTTTGAAAACGCCTTGAACAACCGACAGGAGAATCAGCGCAAACTCATCCAGTGGATCAAGCAGAATCTGGAGCCAGACATCCACTATGGCCGGGTACACGTTGCGCAAAATTGTCCACTTGCGAAGGCAGGGGCAGATTATCTTTGCCGGGATTTCAGCCATTTCTCTGGACTGACTCTTTGGAAAGCAGGGGCAGAAAAGATACTTGCGGCTATGGGTTTGACGGCTCACTTCCCGAACATTGGCTTATATGAAGAGGCTTGCTTGCGTGGTTTGGAAATCAAACAAGTGCTGCTTAAATGTGAGCTGAAAACGCACGGTGGCAGGATAGTTGCCGAAGGTTCTGGGGCCAGACACCTACGAGAAGATAATTGGCGGCTGAATACCAGCGTCAAAATGGCTCAAAAATCCGCCATGATTGATGCCACCATCCGTGTCGCAGGGCTGACAGGCATATTCATCAAGACACATCGCCATACACTCAAAAACAAGTTTCCCAGAAAGGCAGATTGTCAGGATTACAATTTCCCACCAGGGGCAGATCGTCACAGCGTCCATACCTATGAAAAAGTGATCACGCAGCGTCAAAAGGATTTCATTCTCAAATTGGCAGGCGTCAAAGGCCACACCACAGACGGATTGAACCGCCTTATCCATGAACGATTTACCAAACACCTGGATGACCTCAACCGAGTAGAGGCTTCCAGATTCATTGAATATATCAACGGCTGACATCCAGCCAAACACAACAGGAGAAAAATCATGAAAAACACACCAACAGAAACACAACTGGCAATCATCCCCGGTCTTTACCAAACTGAACACATTCCTACCCAAGACAAAATCATCCACGCCCATTTTTACCTCGGTGAAAGCCACTGGTTTATCGCCGAATATGACCACGTAGACACCATGTTCGGCTTTTGTATCTTGAATGGTGATTTGGAAATGGCAGAGTGGGGATTCGTCAGCCTGGAAGAACTGAAAGATATCAATGTTCTCGGGCGATATCAAGTCCAGTTTGATGTTCATTGGCCCCCAAAGCCTGCCGGTCAGGTTGACTTGATACGGCTTGGTGGCGGGATTATCGCTGACCCAAGAGATGAAGAAAACGGAGGGCATTGGAAATGGCATACACTCCAGAATTAAGCGCCAAACACAGTGCGACATTGCGACGTATTGCCTGGGCAATGCAGATGCCTATGACCAAGGCATTGGGTGAAGTTCTTGACTATCTTGGCACCACCCTGGACCCTTCCAAGGTCTGTTCAGCCTGCCGGGATACATCCCGGTGTGCCACTTGTCCGTTTAATAGAAAAGGAACCCACCATGCGCCGAATCCGAAATTACAGCATCAATAAAGAAAGCACCGAGGATATGATCAAGGCCAAACGGTTTAACCCTTGTCTTGAAATCACTTTTCGGGATCGTTCCGGCCGGCACACGCACAAACTGTCAGCCGGATATGATGACGACCTGGACGTTTATCGAGAAGGGGCTGCAACATACATCCTGTCAACCAATTCCAAGCTGGGGTACATCGGTCTGGAGGTGTTCGCAGGGGCCGATAAAACAGGTGAAATCTTTGTGGAAGAGTATCAGGTCAAAGAAATCCTTGGAAGCGAAGACTTAGCCCCTTTCAACGCCATAAAACGATTGCGAGAGGACATCATTTAACCCAACCAAACAACCAGTAAATCAAGCATTTGAGGCCTTCCTGGGTATCCCCGGCGAAGGTTTTTTTATACCCAAAATCAAGGAGATTTCAATGAAAGCAACAGCAACGAAATTGATTGAAAAACAGTGTCAAAGACACCTGGCCAACCAGGGGATCACCACCAAGGAAAAACTTCAGCATCGTCTTCAAGCAATCTTTGAACAGGCAGTACACCAGGAGGCAGCACTTATCGGACTTTACAAGATGCTGATCCCGGATTGGGAGAGGATTGAGCGTATAGAAGGTTATCCTATCGTGGGGCGGGGTCTGTGGCAGTACATCGGCAATCTGTTTATCGACTTTGACCAGCACCATCATCCCCAGGTCTTTAATGGAGGTCTGTGGCTCAACCAGGGTTTTTCTTCCAGCGATGAAATTGGACCTTGGGAAGTCAGCATGGACAGATGCAACGTCATTTATTCTTGAAACTCAACGACAATTACAAGGCCATCCGGGATATGGATTCTGGGTGGCCTTTTTTATTGGAGGACACCATGACCAAACAGCAGAAAGAAGCATACCGGAACACCGAGGCTTTGAGGAAGATTATTAAGGCCCTTGAAGGCCGGAAGTTCCGTCTGGACTGTGGGCACCATATCACTTTCGGCCATTTTCTCGGCAATGACATCACCATCCGCAATGGTAAAGAGCCCGTCATCATCTGTTCACAGTGCGGATATTAATCTTTTTACTCACAAAAAAACTTAATCAACAAAGGAGATTTACCATGACTATCACAACAACTTTTGAAAACGTAATCAACGCAGTTCACCAGGATTCCATCAATCATTTTGATGAAGTCATGCCCGTTCATGAAATGGAATTTGACAGCCTCAAACAGATGTGGATTGCAGGCAGGCAGGTGGATGTAGCTCCAACGGCCCAGCGCCTTCTTTCCAACCGCCTGCGGGTGCCTTATTCGTATCTGTCCCGTTGTCCGGCAGATTTGCAGGCCCGTAATCTGAATTTCTGGATTGAACAGGAGCGCCAGCGCCGGGATACATTCTTTTGCAGATTTAATGGCTCAACCCTTCGCGCCGTATTTACCGAGCGGTATAAGCCTCTCGACAACATGGAGATCCTGGCACAACTCATTGAACAGGGCTTTAATCACAACCTGAAAGTTCAGTATTCCCTTGATCACGGCATGTTCCTGTTGAAAATACCAGAGTTTGAAAAGGCATTTGGTGTTAATTCCGGCAATGGATTCTTTGATGAAGTGGTGCCCGGCATTGCCTTTAGCAACAGTGAGGTTGGCTTAATCGCCTTCAGCATCGAATCCTTCTTTTATCGGCTGGTCTGCACCAACGGGTTGATTTCCGTTGCCAAAGCAAAGGCTGCCAGGTTCAAGCATATCAGCAACCGGGGGCTGGACAACTTCCCCGAGGCCTTGTCCGCTGTTATCGAAGGCTCCTCCCGCAATCAGGAAAATTTCAAGCTCTCCTGCCAATCGCACGTTGACGATCCCTTCAGTTCCATTGATATATTCAGCAGGCGTTTTGGGCTCTCACAAAACGAAGCTGATATTGTCAAGAAATCCTTTGAGCAGGAGCCAGGGAATACTCTTTTTCACATTATCAATGCCTTCACTGCTTCAGCCAAGGTCGAAGGGTTAAGCACATCTGATGTTTATAAATACGAGAAAGCCGGGGGGCAGCTCCTGTCCCTGGTTAAATCCTGAAATCAATAATCTGACGTGAATAACAATGGAGGATAAAAAAATGAAATTCCGTACAGTATGTGCCTGGTGCAACCGCCTGATTTCTGAAAAAGAGTGCCCCGAAACAAAGAACAGCCTGACCCTGTCTCAAAATGGTGTCATGATCAGCCACGGAATTTGTGAACGGTGCCGGAAAAATCTTGAAACCATCTATGGATTGAATAAAAGGAGCACATAAAAATGGTTAAAACATACACCTGCCACTCCTGTGGCAAAACTTACACCAAAAATCTTGACCCTGATGTTTATCTGAAAGGAAATTGCTTCGACTGTTCCTTCTGGCTCCTCAAAACAGAATATAATGAAGACCTGGCCGAGAGAAGAGTCGTCGTAGACGGCAATCATTATATGATATCAGAAGTGAAGAACACTTACCCCCAGGGCTTTGGCGGTAGGCAGTTTATCATCAAATTTTTCGATGGCCGTATCATAACAACAAATAATCTCTGGTCCCAGGGCACAATCCCGGATCGTTTCCGTGAAATGTTCCCTGACAACGCGGTGTTCCTTCCGATTAAAAGGCAACCGAGCATAGCCAGCAGTTATTCAGGCAATATTTTTAATGAAGGAGGCAAACATGTGTGATTTTTTCCCGGACTGGGATGACATTGCGGTGGCCGGGGCCATGGCAGAAGAAATGGCGGAAGAAGAACGTGAACGTGAGCGCCACCGCCGTGAAGCCGAGCGCGAAGCCGGCGAAGAATAATCCGACAATCCTTCAAACCCTTTCTATTCAAGCTTTCTCTACCCCGAAGTTCATAAATCCATCCAGGTATTAATGTAACCTCTCTTATATGCAGAGGGACATTTTTCCCAATTTTTAATCACCAGGAGGATTTTATGAAAAAATCGTTGAGTATCAGTGATGCAAGCCGTGAGACCGGCCTTTCACAGAAACAATTGAGATCCTATGAGGCACGGGGCTACATATCAGAACCGTTCAAGGTTCGGTGCGGAGATATTTCTTACCGAAGATATTCCGCCCAACACATAGCCGAAATCAAGGCTTTCAAGCATTTTGTGGATGAGGGGTTCACCCTTCAGGCTGCATCAAAAAAAATAAAGGAGAAAGTTTAATTATGGCACGTTTAGACGACACCCAGTGCCCATTTTTCAAGAAAAATTGTCTGCAGGCCAAGTGCAGCCTATATGACAGCCGCCTTGATAATTGTGCATTTCATCTGGTCACCTACAATTTATATAAGCTGGACAGAACCATATCCAGCCTCCAACCGAAGGATGAACCAGATCGACCAGGGAAATTCCCGTTTACAACGAATTAAAAAAAGTGCCTGCCCCCAAAGGGCGGGCATTTTGCCATTTTAGAAAGGGTTAATAAGGATTATGAAAAAAGTTAGAAAAAAAGAATTTGTGCAATGGCTGGAACAAGCATTGCCTTTTGACATTTGGATTGGCAGTGACAGACGCACTGTCAAAGATGCTCGTGACTACATATTCAAGGAGATCGGCGAAGAAAAAAATTACATCAGACGCAATGTAAAATCAAAATACCGTGACAGGGAATGTTTGCTGGTGATCCTGATAAATCTGTGGATAGGTTTTTTTGTCGGCAGGCCGATAAGGATTTCCATGGACAGCAATCTTTACAGCCACAATCAACGTTATGGCAAATTGTGGTTCAAATACTCACGCATGAGACGCCTTTTGGAAAAGCTTGAACGCCACGGTTACATTGAAAGGGCACCAGGCTTCAGAAACATCAAATATGGGCGTCAAACAAGGATCTGGGCCACAGTAAAATTAATAAGAATATTCGTTGATGAATATAAATTCCGTCCCATCGGGGACATTCACTGCACTCAGACAGACAAGCTGATTCAACTGCGGAATGAATACAAAAAAAAGAACGGCAAAAACAAAACCATCAAAATTTCAGAAGACATTGATTTTGCCCCCACTGATGCAACCGAATTAATGCAAGCCAACCTCCAGCAATTGAACAATCTTGCTAACGCAAAAAAAATCACCGTACGCCTGGATGAATTAGATGAAGTCAATCTGAAAGACCTGACAGTCAACATACTCTCAGATCTCATCAAGGGTAAGATAGAACTTCAAGAGGCAGAACTCATGAACTGTGGTAGTGGTATTGATAACATAGTTGGAAATGGTATCCAGACATCTACAGGAACTGGTACTCATCCTCACAGCACTATCCAGAGTGCTTCCAACTTCCAAGGCACTACAAACACAAGTACTGCTATGGAACATATGGATATCGAAGTGCTCACATACCAGAAGTACTCCTATCCCGTAGCACTGTACAGGTTTTTCATGGATGCTAACTTGAATAGAACCACTCTATTGTCTACCATAACTCATAGCGTGAATAGCCCACAGTACCAAGGCTTACAGCCAGAATCAGCACTTTTTTTACATCTACTGTGGATGAAGAAACTCTTGAGCCTGATGAATGCCAGAGCCAAGAAAGAAGAATTTATGAAACAGGACCGCCCCCTCATTGACTTCGGAATAAAAAAGCTGATGTTTGAAATCAAGGTGAAGGACATGCACCGGGTGTTTAACAGAGGTTCCAAAGATTTTGATAAAGGTGGCAGGTTTTATGGACCCTATTACCAGGGGATGCCCAGCAAGTTCAGGAAGCATATTTACATTGACGGTAAAAAAACTGTTGAGTGGGATTATTCCGGTCTGCATATCCGCATGCTGTATCATCAATTGGGCCTGGAGTTTAACGAAGACCCATACGCTATTGGCGATGGTTCCCAAAGAAACGAATATAAACTGGTGTCCCTGATCAGCATCAATGCAGACAAACGGGGTTCCCATATTGCGGTTCGTGATGCCCTTGAAGATGCCGGTTTTGATGCAGCCCAGGATCTCAACTCCATACGCAAGATGATGGATGATTTTAAGGCCCGCCACGCCCCTATTCAGGAATACCTGTTCTCGGGTGTTGGGATCGACCTTCAAAATGCTGATAGCCGTATTATGGAAAAAATTATGATGAAACTGCATGCAAAGGGGATTGCAGCTCTTCCCATTCACGACAGCGCCATTGTTGAGGCGGAGCATTCAGCCCGGCTGCAAAAAATTATGTTCCAGGTTTATGAGGAAGAGATGGGGTCTGCCCCGGTACTGAAGGCGAGCTGATTTTTATGGCATAGTCAAAAAAGAGCATTTTTTTCCTTGCATGATTTGGCTGACTAAGGATATGAATATTCTCCAATAAAGCGGTTACTCGTCAAATATAAAAAGAGTCACACGCTATTCTGCCATCATCATCTAAGAGGGAAAGATGAAAAAACAAATAAGTGATGACTATCCATTAAAAAGTCAAATCATATGTTGCTTGATGGGTGTCACTTTATATCTATCTCAATATTTACCAATGCTTGAGCAAAAAAACGAAATTAAATGCTTTTTAGAACAATTTGGAATTGGCGTTTTTGTTTTTGGAGCAACAGCATTTTATTTGACTCACAAGTATAATCTTTTGACAAGTTACCAGTTAGATACCATAAGAGTTGAAGTAAAAAAATTAACGGTTGATTCATTTCAATTGATTAGGAATTCAAAAGATAGTGGAATTGAAAGAATCTACCCTTCCCGCGTAAAAATACCAGAGAACAAATCCGATGATTTTAAAGAGAGAATTATTAAAGAATTCAACAAAATAATCGTTAATGATAAAAAAACTAAAATTAAAATATTGGGTATTTCATTACGAGCTTTCTTTTGTAACATAGGAGCATTCTTTGATCTTATCGAAAAAATGATGGTAAACTCAAACATTGAATTTGAAATATTGTTAATAAATCCCTTTTCAACTCAAGCTCGCTATAGGGCCGAAAGAGAAAGCAATTTTTTATTTTCTGATCTATTGGATTTAATTCAGAGTCAACTATTTTTAGATATTCAACAATGTGTTAAATATTTAATTAAATATAAACGTAATGGAATTCAAGTAAGGTTTTATGAGGCATCTCCTTCATGTATGCTGCTTTTCGTCGATGACGCTGTCTTCATGGAGCCGTATCACTATGGCCAGGCTGGCGTAGGGGGAACAAAAGGCGGGAAAGTTCCAGTTTTAGAATTCAAAAAAGATAGCTATGCATATCTTGAATTAAACGGTCATTTTTCATATATATGGGAAAAATCAGAAAATTTAGGTATGACAACTGAACTATCCGATGAGATTTTATCTCCTTTTAAAAATGAAAAAACAATCAATAGTGTAAACAAAAGATTGGAATGGCTCAAGCCATAATAATAGGTACACCGAAAACATGCCAACGGTTCTGGCTTCATTTATTCCGAACCATATTTGAGTTGCACCTGGTGCAATGGGGCGGACTTTAATTGACAGCTCCGCCCATTATTCAAATCCTTCATTTAAGTCCATTTTTAGGCCGATATATTATGGTCGCGTTTGAGACAAATAAGGGTGTGATTGTGGCCTTAAATGGAGCTAAACATTGAAGTTCGTTGCGCAGGGGCGTGGGAACAGATTTCGTTTGGACGGTCTGGACGATGATTTCACAAAAACGGTTTCATCGATGAAACACCCGCACAGGTAAATTTAACAAACAGAATAAGTGTTGATTATGGAAAATAAATTCGGCCCCGAATATGCGTCCCTGGAAGACACAGGGTTTATAGCCAAGTACCAAGCCTCATGCTTTTGCGGAGCCGTTCGATATGAGGTGAGTGCTGATCCAGTGGATGCCAAGATTTGCCATTGCACGACTTGCCAAAGGCTGCATGGTGCCCCTATGCAGTGGGCAGCAATTTTCCACAAACGCCATGTAAGATTCACCGCTGGTTTGGAGGCTCTGATTTTCTATAACAGTGAACAAAACCAGTCAGAACGTATCCCTCCCTGTAAAGTTCGCTGCGGTAAATGTGGCACCCCCATAGCCGATGAGGGACGCAGGATGTGGCTCGCTTTCCCATCATTGTTTGATTTCGGGTATCCAGTCGAGGTGCCGGAAGCATTCAGGCCAACATGCCATCTTTTTTATGGTTCAAGGGTGTTTGAAATACAGGATAATCTGCCCAAGTGGTCCGGCCACAAAAATCATTCCGAGTTGCTGTAAACTGTTTCATCGATGAAACGGCAAAAAAATCATTTTGGGGGAGGACTGGCAGAAGAAATGCTCACCACATCATTCAAAGTTTCGGTGGCACAATGCTGGAGTAGTCAACGCAATACCTGGAAAGGTTCTTTGGATTCAATGAAATATTGCCCCCTCTTTAAATTTCAAGATTTTATTATCTTTTGTGTGAAAATTAACCGGTTAATCTATAATATTTTTTATCAACAGTCTTCATTATCACCTTTACATACCTTAATTATCTTGATATCGGTCATTATATTAAACCGGCAATTAAATACATGAATCATCCAGCGTAAGCAATTTTGGGATGTTTGAAGTAATTCGCTACTCTCCCTGGTAGTCTCTGCAATTTACGCAAATGAGATAGTGCTTTTTTCGCCAACTGATCTCTTGTCCTTGCTGGTGGCCCGGAGTGTACACCTGCTTTCAGATCACAATTCAAATATTCGTCCGGATTCAACTCAGGAGAGTAAGATGGCAGAAAAAACAACTCAATTTTGTCAACATTCTCTTTTACCCAATCCTTAACAAGATGGCTGTGATGAACTTTCAAATTATCAAGAATTAGAAATACCTTACGTTTTGAATCCTTGATCAATCTTTTCATAAATTGAATCATCGTTTGCGAGTTCATCTTGTCTTTGTATATCATGAACCTTACTTTACCTTGATTCGTGACAGATGAAATCAGATTTACCCGTTGGCACCTTGGATGTAATTTTATTGCAGGAGTCTGCCCTTTAGGTGCGTAACTGCGCCCATGATAGCTATCATTGCATAGTCCGGTTTCATCTCCCCAATGAATCTCAGCCTTTTCTTTTTTGGCCTTTTTAAGTATCGAAGGGTATTCTTTGTCGAGCCATGTTTTGACTGCTTTCGGATTTTGTCGGTAAGCTTTGCGCAAAGGTTTTTGAGGGGTGAAATTCCAGCGTTTCAAATATTCACCAACAGTTCGAATCGGCATGTCTATTTTGTAGGCTTCTCTAATAAGTGTTTGAACTGCTTTCCTGGTCCATAACGCAAAATCGAATTTCATCTGATCGGGACATTTATCCTGGATGTTTTTTTGTATTTCTTTAGACTGTTTATCAGTCAACGTCATACACGCCCCGGATGGTCGACCTCGTTTTTTAATTTTAAGGGCTTTTTTCCCTTCACGCTCGTAGGCCTTATACCATGAACAAATGGTACTTGGTTGGACCTGAATAATTGCGGCTATCTCTTTATATTTTTTTCCTGACTCCCTGAGGCGAATTGCCAGGTCTCGTAACTCCTGCTGTGCCTCTGTGCTCAGCTTTCTTGCATCTCGTTTTTCCATGGAAAAAAGTATAACACATTAGAAATAAATTTTCGAGTATTTTATTGCCTGGTTAATATTAATGAATTATTAGCGTCTTTAAGGCTGCTGGAGGTTCTTTCCAATCATTCAATTTTCAACTCATGTAAAAAAGAGTATACAATGGTATCCACAGATAAAACCGAAATATACGAGGCAGAAAAAGACAAAATAGAGTTCGCATATAAATTTATCCAAAAAATATCTGAAGAAAAATTATTATCTTCTCTTTTTTCAGAATTAGAGTTTGAAGCTCAATTGAATATTTTGAGTACTCTAGGCATTCCTGATGCACACGCCTATAAGAAAAAGCCTAAACAGAGAATCCGTACTTATCTAAAATCAAAAAATCCTGCTTTAGTTTTCAAAAACAAGGGGTTGTCAGATAAGAAAGCCTGCCAGATGCTATTGACAAAGTGGTCTTTTAACGCCATCGATAAAATCTTGGAATCAGACGACCTCCCGGACGATCAAGCTAAAAACAATATTGATCCTCCAGATAAAATATTCATGTTCGCCATAAAGTATTTTTATGAAAAAAAAGATTTACATAAGACCTGCAATCTCATCGCAGCCTTCATTGCAAATCCATTGTTGTCATCCTATTTTGACCCGTCTGAAGAAAATGAAATTATTGAGACTTTAAAAGAGCCATCGGGGGCCTTTTTGGAAGTTTTAATACGAAAGCTGGGCGATCAATTCTCAAAAAAATCTGATGAAGTTGAAATTAACATTTCCAATTTGAAAGATCAGTATATCGAGTTAAGTGAAGTTCTTTCTGAGTCCGTCCAGCAAATTAAAGAGTTTGGTGAATTACCTGATGACCAATTAATTGATCTCATTAAAGAATTAAAAGAATCGTTTCAAAAATTAAAAGAGACCGTCCTCCAAAATGCTGATCGAGCCGGTTATCCAACAAAAAAAGAGGACAACTACACGACGTTAAATAGCCTAATCAATCTGGCAGATGAAATTAAAGAGTTAAAAAATAATGAGCGGGTGGAACTCATTGAAAAGGCCACACGAATTATAGACCAACTGAAAAAAATAGAAGTCGGTGGTTCTCAGGAAGATGAGAAACTTATTGAGTTTTTCAAACACGTAGATGGCAATAAACAATCATGGATAGAAAATGACCAAAAAGTTGAGGAGTTGTGTTCTGGGCAGCATCCACTTGCCATGTTAATAACGGCCATTACTAAAAAGGATGTAAATCCTGCAAATTGTACAGCGCTTCAAGAATCTTTAGCTCCTTATTGTGGAAACGATATCGCGATATATTTAATGTTTAAATTAATGACAAATGGTTTGTCTCTAAGCAGTGCTGAAACACTCGAGACCGGGACTTCGGAGCCTGAATGCTCAGACCAGAACGAAAAGAAAGAGGTTGACAGTCAATTCTCTGATTTGCAGGAAAATAATGAGCCCCAGAATGAAGATATTGAAATAGAAGTAGCTGCGGAATATGAATCTCAGAGAGATGAAGAAGAAATAATTCCAGCAGAAGAAAATATTGGTGAAATTTCAGATACGGATTCCCAAATTGATTTTACAATAAAAGATGTTGATATTTCTCCCCCCCTTTTTAAGAACAAAATTGAGGCCGAAATACCTGTAGAAGAAATTTCTGAACCAGAAACGGAAGACCTGCTAAATGAACAGGAAAAGACCTCCTCAGCCGTCAAATTCACTGGAAAAAAAGTAGATGATCAAGCATACTTTAACAAATTTCTTGATCATGGAAAGTACAGCATGGCCTACTGGGTCTCAGCTTCTTGTGATGTAGAGTATTCTCCTGACCTAATTGGGGCTTTAGCAATTGGTTCACAGATCGGTGTGGGATCAACACTTCCCGCACAATTACAGGGTTTTTTTAGTAAAATAATAGCCTGCCCGATAGAAGACAAACCATCAAAACTTATTCTTTTATCTTCCATCATAGGGAGTGCTCTATTTACAACACCTTCTTCTAATGAAATTTTTACCTTAATTGCCGTTGCTGAGTGTGGAATCCCTTCAATTGACGACCTTATTCAATTCATTAAATCGGAATTCCTTTACAAAGGGATAACTATTAGTCCTAAGGATATTAATTTAGGTTTAGGGTATGATGAAAAAGAACAAAAGCTAAAAGAATTAAAAGGTAGATCTCAAGAACTTCTTCAAAGAAATAGTAGTGCATATTTCACAAATTATATCCCTGCAAAAGTTTTGTTACGTCATCTTTACCGGGAAGGGGCTGAATTAACAAGAGTCCACAGAATTATTGAACGTAGTAACATTGATCCAAATAAGAAGTATAAATCTGAAATAGAAGAAATCAAGGCCATTCTGACAAAGCTAAGTGGCGAAGAAATAGTCTCAGATGCTCACAATTTGGGGATTAATAAAGTTTCTATACCAATAAAGGGAATTGCAACAAACCAACTTATTCGTCGAATAAATGATACAATTGCCATCGGTCGGGAATGGTATAATCTATTCGCGGATGAGCCTTCCAATACAAATGAAAAGACAATTCTTAATTTGCAGCAGCTATTAACAAAAAGTCACGCTGATTTAAAGAAAGCACAAATAGATAAAGCTGTTTGCTCCATTGTCCAAAAAAGCTGTAAATCTATATTGGATCAACTAAATGGGAAAGCTATCAAAGAATATACACCCCTCAATCATGAAATTATTGGAATAGAAGATCTAATTTTAGACGATGAACTTGAACCTAACTCTGAAAATGGGCTTGTTGAGTGTTTTATGGAAAACTCTTTCGCCAGGCCCAACATGCTCCCCGAACTTATTGACACTTTTATCAAAAGAAAAGAATTCCTACGTGCTGACCGTGTAATAGATCTTTATAATCTGGATAATGAATATCGAGATCGCTTGGATCATGCGTTGGATGATGAACACAGAAACCTTACGCATCGAATTGATGAATTAAAAACAAAAGTTGAGGACGCCTATCTGCTTGGTAGACTTGAAAATCAAGATGGCGAGGGCAAAATATCTCAAGAAGCGTTGCGAAGTAACCTAATAGGAATTTTAGAGCAGACCAAAGATAATATACAAAAAAAGAGAGAGATAATCTCTTGGCGTATTAGAGACTTCGAATCAACCATCTATGAAATAGAGGCTCTACTTGAAAAATTAGAAAATCAGCACAATATCACTCTGAACGAAGACTTCAATAACATAATTTCTCAATTCCCAGATTCCGATTCGGGAAAAGAAGACAAAGAATATGTAAAAAAAGCTTTTAATGATGCCATTAAACAAAATGATAATATTGCCGCATTCGAATTGCTCAACAGAGCCCGTGAAGCAATCCAAAAGAAAAACTCTTTCCCAAAGACAGAAATAGGACAAAATGAAGAATTAACAACATTCTTGAACAGTCTTAACAGTTATCAGGAAAGTTTTGGGATAAAAAGAAACATTGATACGGCTATATCTGCAATCAAAAACAGGAAAACATATCTCAACATTAACTTTGGGTCAATCGACAAAGCACACCATTCAAGTATTGTTTCAGGGTTATCGGGTTGGAGAGATTTGTTTCTATTAAATACACGAAAATCACAGGATAAGATTATAACGTATTTAAAAGATATTACAGATTTTTTAGATCTTCCGTTCAGAAAAGAATCTCAGTTAATTAGATCTCAAGTTGATGAAGATTTTATATACATAACATCAAGTTTAAGTTTTGGCATCAATTCTTGCCCAATACCAACTTTTGGATCTTCACTAGGTACAACCGCGCACATTGTAATATCAAAAGATAAAAAAGCGCCTGAACAGCTTGGGAGCTTTTTATTCCGACATGAACTTCAGCAAAAACCTGTTTTTTTATTTTATCTTCAGGAAATGGGGCTGCAACTGCGAACAACTTATCAAAAATTTTTCGCAAAGAAAAAGCTCCCTGTTTTATTAATTGATATCTGTATGGCTTATCATCTATGCAAGCATAGAAATAGACTGCCTATTTTATTTAAAATCGCTTTACCCTTCACTTGGGCGCAACCTTATTTAATGAAGGGGGAAAACGTACCGCAGGAAACATTTGTAGGCAGAAGAGATGAAGTTCAGACAATACAAGACCCAGATGGATCGTGTATCATTTTTGGAGGCAGGCAATTAGGAAAATCTGCGTTATTAAGGCACATCTACAACACCAATAAAACTCAGGAAAACAGTGAATATATAGCTTATCTGGATATCGATGAGGTGGGGATGGAACCACAAACTCACGACCAAATGCGAGAAGAATTTTGGCGCAAAGTATCCAAAGAACTTGTCCGCGAGAATTTCCTTTCAGAACTGACTATTAACCCTCAAAAAGGGGCTAAAAAAATTGAGGAACAAGTATCAGACGAAATATTAAATACATTAAATAATGATCCAGAAAAAAGACTGTCTCTTTTACTTGATGAGACGGATAATTTTTTGGATAATGATTCATCCCTTAACTTTCCGATAATAAGACGCCTTAGGGGAATGATGGCAACAACTGGTAGGCGCTTTAAAGTCGTTTTAGCGGGGCTGCAAAGTGTTCAACGCTATAAAAATTGGAAGAACCACCCCTTTGCACAATTAGGCACAGATGTTGTTGTCAGGCCCTTAAACCCGGAGGCCGCTCAAACCCTGATACTAAGACCTTTAAATGCTTTAGGCTTCTCTTTTGAAAAAACGGGTTTAATTCTAAGAGTTTTGTCACAATCAAACTACCATCCTGGTCTGATACAAATATTTTGCCACCGTTTAATTGAAAAGCTTTATTTAAAGTGGGGTAACAAGACTTCTGATAAAATTGTTCGAACTATAGAATTATCTGATCTCCAGATGATAGAAAGCGACCCTAACTTCATCGAAGATATAAGAAACCGATTTGATTGGACATTAGACCTTGATGATCGTTACAAAGTGTTAATTTATTCTCTTGTTTTGACAGAAGATCCAACCACTTCTCGTTCTGAAAGAGAATTTATGGCTTTAGCCCGTGAATGGTGGCCAGACGTATTTGAAAAAATGGACCAGCAGTCACTAAGGGCAGTATTAGATGAGATGGATGGACTCGGGGTGCTTGTCAGAGAAGATGAAGAAGCAACAAGAATGTACCGACTTAGGAGCCCAAACCTACTAAGGCTTCTTGGTACCCGAGATCAAATCGAAGACGAACTGCTCAGGATAACAGAGCACAGCAGTCCCCGAATTTTAAATCCTAGAAATTTTCATTCAAAAGTAGATGAAAGAACTTTTTGTTTCGGGCCGTTAACTAAAGAGCAGGAAGGGCAAATTTCTAATGCGATAAATGATGATATCTTTGGGATTACAATCATATCTGGTAGTTCTGCCCTTGGATTACAAGATGTGCCCAATCAAGTCCAAAATATCTTTAGTGAAATGGAGGATTGGAATGAACTCACATTACCACTACAATTCAATACTGCACGAGATAGAATTGTAGATTTCGTTAAAGAGCAACTAAAACAAAGAAACCGCAAAAACTTATTTTCCATTATTGAGCTTTGTTACTTGCAAGATGATCTTGATGTTTCAAAATTCATCACCAATCTTTTTGAAGGCAATAAAAGGGGATGTACGAGTACCAGCAGGGGGCATCTTTTCCTACTTATGGACCCCGATCACTCATGGTCTTGGTTATCTGATGATAGACGAGAAGATACCCTTGAGCATTCGCGCATAAACTACACAGAGTTGAAAAGATGGAGTAACGGTGCCATAACGAATGCCTTGGAAAATATGGGAACATTTACGGGCGCTAAAGATAAAGGGGAAGAAATCTTTTCTTTAACTTTAGGGTGGCACAATCTTATTGATATCGGTTTAAGGAGTATTGGGAAATCGATTTCAAAGGGTAAAAAGAATAACATTATAGAGCTCTGGAAAGATCAGATTGAAGTTTTTTTAGAATCTAGAGTAAATAATCGGTTTGGCTTTTTAAAAGAATTCGCCCTCGGTTCAGAAAACGCTTCATTGTCAAGATGTATAGAAGATCTTTTTAATTGGGGAAGTGCCGAATCGAAAGATTCAATTATTCTCACACAGGATATTTTCGATTATGTAAAAGGAGAGAATAAAGACGCGGAAGAAATACTTTCCGACGGAGGACACAGGATTAGGCAATGGTTGAAAATGCATGATATAGCTCATTGGTCTGAAGGTAATTCTTTAATTGTAAACCCCATTGCTAAAGAAATATTTTTGAACACCTCAAGCCTCGAATAATTTGAAGATGCCATATTGGGATTTGATTGTATTATGCTGAATGTCTCAAGTCTACCGAGCTTAAAAAATATTGCAGAAACAATATTAACAGAAGGCGACGCCGGTCAGATAATTTTGTTTTGTATCCCTTCTATCGTGATATGGTCTAAATGGAAGGAGTATTTAATCACCGCTCTCAATAGCAAACTTACTGAAATGGGACGAAGTCAAATTTGGGAAAACCACATCGCAGACGCTGAGAGCTCCAATCCTATGAAAGATATAGCTCAGTACATAGGCATAGATCAGCATGCCGGACCAGAAGAGATTTTGACTTATGGGAATGAGTCACCAATAATAATTGAACTTTTCTGCGAAGGTTCTCTTCCAAATGCTTGGCAGAATTTTATCACAACTCTTGCTCGATTTCTAAGAATTTCAGACTCTCAAAACTCAAATAGAGTTGTCTGTTTGTTTATAATATCCCCCCCATCCTATCCGCCAATCAAAATAGACACCTGTATTAGGTGTTATGGATTTTGGAATCCTCTTCGGTGGGAAGAACTAAGATTGCTGGTGGTCAATAATTTTACAGACAAAGAAAATGTTATGTCAAAAGCTTGGCGTACGAGCACATATACTGGTGCTTCCAACTCTGACCCTGATATTATTACAGAACTTTCAAGAAAAGGACCTCGATCTCTACATGAAGTAAAAAAGGCGGTTTTATATTATCAGACTCACACAAAATTACATAACGACAACGTCAGCATAGAAAATCGATTTCATGAAGAGTTAAGCTGGGACATTCCCCCAGGTTTAACCAAGAAGTGGTTATCGGGTAATATCCTCGGAACTACATTAGACAGGGGGAATATTATTCCATGGCAAAATATTTCGGTTGAAAATTTTGAAGAAGTATTCGCGAAAGCTGTATGGAGAGAGCAGGTTGCTGGCATTTACCCACTTTTGATGGAAATAACATATTTTGCATCTGAAAAAATATCCCAAGTGAAAGGAGAATGCTGGAAAAAGTACCTTACCACTAATGACGGTCTGGCATCAGAGACAGAACCAGGAGTAATTTTGTCAATTTTCAGGAAAAACAGTTTAGGTACAATTCCGGTCAGAATTTTCAATTTACTAAAGCAGGTAAAATCGGTCAGAAACAAATTAGCGCACTTGGAGCCTGTAGACTACCAGGAGGTTAATAGAATTTGGAGGCTTTTTGACCAGATTTCATGATCATAATGAGAGCGATCATTTTAATTTGGCCTGACAATCAACTCTCTCCCGCAGTTCTTTACCCGGTTTGAAGAAGGGCATTTTCTTGGCAGGTACCTGGACCTGTTTCCCTGTTTTGGGATTTCTGCCAGTGTAGCCAGCGTACTCCTTGATAAAGAAAGAACAAAATCCCCGGATCTCAATCCGTTCCCCGTTGACCATAGCCTCGCTGAGGCTGTCAAAGCACAGCTTTACCACGTCGCTGGCTTCCTGCTTGCTCAATCCTGTCCTGTCTTTAACCGTTTGAATCAGTTCGAGTTTGTTCATGTGTTGCTCCCGTCAATAATTTTTTCCGGAAGAACTTTTACCGGTTTCCAGGGCGATTATCAAGTTCGGAATTTAACCATCCGTATACGGACACTTCACTCTTAGCCCCAATGCTCACTTTTGCATAAACCTGCACATTCATCTCCAACCCATTGCCAATTAAGGCTTTCAGCCGTTTTCTAAAACCAACCCCGTTTTGAAAGGCCAGTTTGTGGCCATACCTATACCAAACTAAACATTGACGGAGGAATCACCATGTCAAAAACCAGCACCACCAATTTAACCGTAGAACCCATCCGCAAAACCAAAGATGTGAAAGCTATTTCCCGGCTGTTGCAATCCAGGCCAAGGGATTATCTGCTTTGGGTCATGGGAATTAACAACGGCCTGCGGGCAAAAGACCTGGTCCGCATCAGATACAACCAAGTGGAAGGCGCAAAGCCAGGAGCCGTAATCAACATCATCGAAACCAAAACAGGCAAAAGCAATGTCCTCGTTATCAACAAGGCTGTACACAAGGCATTACAAGGATATCTGGCAGAAGTTGAGCCAGCCCTGGATGATTTCCTGTTCAAGTCCCGGAAAGGCAGCGGCCACATTACCAGCCAGAGCGTGGGCCGCATGGTCCGGTCCTGGACATCGTCCATCAATCTTAAAGGGCAGTACGGGGCTCACACTTTGCGAAAGACCTGGGGCTATCACCAACGAACCCGGCATGGTGCAGGCTTTGAAATCCTGTGCAAACGGTACAACCACTCATCCCCTGCCATCACGATGCGGTATTTGGGCATCGAAGACCGTGAGGTGTGCGAGCTGCTGATGAATGAGATCGGATAAATTCTTTTGATTAAACCATTGTCCACCGCCCAGATCCTCTATAGGCAACGGTGACGGGCTTTGGACGATGAAGACGATGGAAAATTAAAAATTATTGTCCCCTGGGGTTAAATCCATTAAAATTTTGGAATCTTTCTATCATAATTCTGGAGCTACTATGAAATTTGAATCGCTTGAAATCAATCAATGTCTGAATAAGGAGTGCAACCAAAAGTTCACCTTGGACAATATCAAGCTGGCGGTGTGCCTTTATGGGGTGATCTTTCTTTCCGAGAAAGTCGTTGCTATGGAAAATGAAACTCCTGGAGCATATATAGGCATAACCTGTCCCAGATGCCTCAGCACAACTTTTTGGCATTGTTCAAAGCAGAGCCTTTTTTCTTTTAAGGCAGAGTTAGACTCTGAGCTGCAAATCATGAAATTGGAACAAACAGATACAGGGAAGACCATAGTAGAGCCGGTATGTTCATTTGAACCTCAGCTAAGATATTATTCGCCATTTAATTTGGATCAAAAAGCTCTTGGTCAACGAACAGTTTTTTACAAAGGATTTTCTTCCCCAGAGAGCAGTCCTTATTTTTATAACGAACTTCAAGATTACACCGCGACCGAACTTTTTGACCAAGAAAAATTATTCTGTTCATACCTTGCTGAAGATACCCCGCCGATGGGAAGCTTTAGCAACGTCTTCTGGTTCAGAGAAAAGGATATCCCTGAATTGCTGGCAATCGAAAATGAAAAGCATCTCCGAATTTTTCCCCGCTACATTTACAGAACTGAGCTTGTCACAAAAATAGATCACCTTCTCGCTTACCATTATATAAATGGCAAACGGGTAGACCAGGCAATTGCTGACCACAAAATTAGTACGACCGATGCCCGTGAAAAATTAAAAGACTATGCCCGTGAGAATAATATAAATTTTGAAAATCTGGCTGAAAGCAATGGACTTATGGAGCCTGATGTTTTTATCAATGAAGTACAGGAGACTCTGGAAAGAATGAAGATTGATCCTTTAATTCCGGCGCAGTTTCTTGACATCTTAACAGCAAAGCCATCTCACCTTGGAGAACCATGGTATCAAAGACATTGTGATTATCTCTGGGCATCAGTCAATCCTTTCGAAAATAAAGCTTTCCCGGAATTTTTTGTTGATGAAATTGATGATCCTGATTTAGGGGACAAAATCCATGATAAGAATGAAAAGCACATCACTATGGCAAAGCTGGTTCAGGAGAACTCGACCACGCAGTATGTTCAGGATTTTCTAAAAACAAATATCATCTATTTTCTGGAAGAATATGAAGGGACTCTACAATCAAACGAATTCTCTTATGCACATGTCTGGCAACTGAAGGAATTCTATTTGGAAGAGCTTTATAAAGAGATTTTAAAAGGACTCTCCGAACAAGCCCCCTATGTCATGAAAAAGGAGGGAAAAGCGTGGAAAATAGTCTTCAATGGTAACCCCATGAGTAGTTTGAGAAGGATCGGGTTCGCGTATCTTTACCATCTTATATGCAATCCCAATGAATATTTCTTCCATGCGGATTTATTTATTGCAGCAGGCAAAGGGCTACCTGTTTCAAGTGCTAAAGATAATGTTGAGTTTGTTGATGCTAAAGGGGAACCTATTGCCACCAGAATGATTGATGACGAAGGCCTTCAGAACTTATTTAACCGGATCAAAAAACTCAAAAATGAGCTTGACGATGCCATAGACTTCAAAAGAGAAGAAGATGGCATGCAACTGAACAAAGAATTTGAACAAACTAAAAAGTATCTTAACCAAGTCTACGACAAAAAAAAGAAGAGAATTCGTTACCTTAAGGATGCCAACGCAAAGAAAGTTACCGATTCTGTTGGCAAAGCAATAAAACGAGCTTTGGAAGATATACAAGAAGAAAACCCAGATGCTTACCAGCATTTCAGCAAGGCTATAGGAATCAACAACCTCTACCAGGACTCCCTCATGTATAGACCGGCCCCGGAAGATAAAATTGATTGGATCACAATCGGGTAACCGAAGATTTATTCTTCCTCCAAAAAAACAGAAACATTGAATCGCCTCCTACTTCGGGAGGCTTTTTTTATATTGTTTTTGATAGATATAAAACTCCGACACAAAAATTCGTATCACGTCAGCCTACGTCGCCACTTGTTTTCAGAGAAAGTTTAAACCTGGAAACGGAGAACAGATTTACAATGGCTGACGGAAAAAATATACTGACACCGGAGGAAACCGCAAAGTACCTGAAAAAAAGCGTGAGTTGGGTATACAAACACGCAGAGGAACTGGGCGGAAGGAAGCTCGGAGGTTCATTATTTTTCCCATCAGAGGAGGACCTCTATGAGCTTATATTATGTGAAAGGGAAAGGGTGGAGGTACGACTTCACCCTGGACGGAAAACGGTACACAAAGACTTGGTTCAAAACGAAAAGAGAAGCCAATCAGGCCGAGGCCAAGCGAAAGGAGGAAGCACAGAACCCGGAACATACGGTGATCACAGACCCGATCCCAATCGACATGGAATTCTTGGATTTGGTTAACAGGCGATTGGATTATATCAAGGCATATAATAGTGCTAAATATTACGCAAATCACATCTGTGCTGCAAAGCGTTGGTGTCGTCTTTGGGGAAAATTGAAGTGCAATGAAATCAGTGCCGATATGGTCCAGACCCATTTATACGGGATTAAAAAAACTGGCAATGTAGTTTCAGCCAATATGCATCTGACTATGCTAAGAGCCATGTTTAATTTTGGGATGAATCACCCCAGAAACTGGATAGCAAATAATCCTACAATGGGGCTTGCCAAATTCCCTGTTGAAAAGAAGGTAAAATACATCCCCCCTATGGAGGACGTTTTGAAGGTGATTAATTGTGCAGATTCTGATTCACAAGATTATTTGTGGACAATCGCCTGTACACTTGGCCGCGTATCTGAAATAAATCGTCTGACTTGGAGTGATGTCAATCTGCAAGAAAGATATCTGTATCTCTACACGCGGAAAAAGAAAGGGGGCAGTCTTACCCCAAGGCGTATTGCGATGAATAATAAATTGTATACAACATTATCCAAACGATACGCTGATAGAGATCAGGAGAAGCCTTGGGTTTTTTGGCATCGGTACTGGAGTACAAAAAAGAAGGCGTTTGTTGAGGGACCATACAAAGACCGGAAGCGGTTAATGTACACTCTTTGTGAGAGGGCAGGGGTAACCTATTTTCGATATCATCCATTCAGGCACTTCGGGGCTTCATTGCTTGATCATCAAAATGTTCCAATCGGTGACATCCAAAGAATACTTGGGCATGAAAATAGAACGACGACTGAAATTTATCTTCATTCTATTGGAAAGGGCCAGCAGGTTGCAATGGATGTTTTGAATCAGAAATTTGAGAATACATGATGGCATTCTTGAACAATGCAATTAGATAAAATTCTCACACGGATTCTCACACAGAGCAAAAAAGGCTACAGATATAATTTTGTAACTAATTGATTTTATTGGAGCCGGCGAGCGGATTCGAACCGCTGGCTTTCTCATTACGAGTGAGATACTCTACCAACTGAGTTACGCCGGCACCGTTGAGCATGGTTTATACCAGGACGGCCCTGGAAATTCAAGGATTTTAACGTCTATTGCCAATACTGAGGCCCCTCTGTTCCCCTGACCCATTCCGGTATTTTTAGGGATTGATCCGCCTTTGAAGGATATCTTCCAGCAAAGATGCCACCAGTTGATCAAAAGACTGGGCGTGTTTTTTGCCGGATGTGGGGCTTTTTTTTCTGCAGGCTTTAAAAAATTCCATGCAGATCCGGTGCTGTTTTGTTGTCAAGAGTGTGGATATCCCGGCCTTTTCTCCCTTGGATGACTGGGAATCCGTTTCCGGGACATCACGCCGGCCATGGGCGCGTCGGCTCATATGGGTGTAGTAGAGCAATGCCCGGTCCAGAAGAATATATAAAAATTGAATATTTTCATTGGGGCCTACCTGGACCCGGTCTCCGCCCAGGCCCTTGGATGACCCGGCCAGGCGTCGTATGCCCATAAAGGCCGAGCCTGCGCCCAAAGCAGAGCCGATGGCTGTAAAAATTCCGAAGGTCAAACCGGCTGCCGCCGTATCCAGTACCACGCCAAGGGTTCCGCCCAGTATTGCTCCGGCAGTGGCGGCCTGGGCCCGGGTCAGCCCCAGCATCTCCCAGGTCTGCTCGGAAAACAGGTCATGCCTGAGAATGGAACAGGCGGGTAATGGATAATCATAGAGATGGTGGCGGAATAATGACCGGATATGGCCAAACATTTTGTTTTCAATATTCCGGATCTTTTCCTGGTATTCCCGGGTCAGGTCTTCCTTGAGCGTCACGGGATCCATGTCGGCCTTCAGTCTGCGGGACAAGGAAAAGGTCAAACTTTGTTCCAGGGCGTGGACAACATAGGCGCAGGCCATGCGGTTGCGCTTTTCCCACTCCATGTTAAAGGCCTGGATCACATTTTCCATCAGCGGTTCGATATCCTGGTCAATGGCTTTAAGGCTCTCCAGAAGCCGGATGCGCTCATAAAAATCGGCCTGGTTGGAATTAAAGACCCGAACCACGTTAAAAAATTTTCGGAACTCGTCTTTCCATACCGACGTATTGTCCCGGGTCTCGGATTTTGAATTGATAATCGCCATCCTGGGCCGGCCTGTGAGCCGCAGGATCTCCATTTCCGCCAGATCATCTTCCCGGATGGGCCGGGAACCGTCCACCACATAAATAATGCCGGCCCCATTGGCCACCGGTGTTAATAATTCGCATTCGTCGGCAAAAAATGGGTCTTTTTCATGGTCGGCAATGAACCGTTCCACCATGTCGGCTCCCGGATTTTTTTTGAACCAGGATAGGGTCTGTCGTGGCACCTGGAACCCCGGCGTATCCACAAACCGGATGATCTCTTTGTCATCCAACGTCACTGAATATGATTTGGAAACCCTTGTCTCACCAGGCACGGGACTAACTTGGATGCGGTCGTCTTCGGTCAGGGTGGACACCACCGAGGACTTTCCCTCGTTGGGGTGTCCCAGAACGGCAAATTCAGGTAATTTCATCATGCGGCCACCCACCTTTCAATGACGATCATGGGATCGTTGAGCTGATTTACGGCACTCTTCCATACCTGAAAATTCACATCAGAAGGTGCCACATTTTTTTCTGCCTGCTCCATTGTCTGGATCATGACAATCCATATCGGTAAATCAGAAAAAGCTTCACGGAGTTGAACAAAATAATAGAGCAGGCCACGGATGGGCGGCTGCCAGACCTCTTGGAGTATGATCAAAGGCACCTTGCCCAAATCCTTGACACCGGCTGCGATCTGGTCCCGGTCTTCATCAAAATCAAAATGGATGCCCAGGGTTGCGGCGACATGAAGACCAAACTGCTGTTCCAGGCCGGCCCGGATCTGTTCCACGTCATTTTCCCCAAGGCCCCTGGCCGATCCAAGCACAAGAGCCCCCGGTGTTTTTTCTTTTACCTCGGGGATATCAGATACAACCGGGGGGCGGGGTTCCGGCTCCGGCACAGGTTTAGGTTCCGGTTTTGGCCTTGGTTCTACTTTTGGTTGTGGCTCAGGCTCAGGCGCGGGCTCTGGTTTCGGCTTTGGCTGCGGTTCAGGCACTGATGGCTTTACAATCGTATCGGGCTTGGGCATAACAACCGGTTTTTCTACTTTTTCCTTCACAGGTTCGGGCTCGGGTTCCGGTCTGGGTAACGGTGCTCTGAATTGTGCCCGGGAGCCCCCGGTCTCTTTAATATCCATACCCATGCGGGGGGAGCGCATCCGCATGAGCAGACGCTGGTACCCGGGCCGGGAGAGGTCAAACCGGGCAAGGGCAATCGTCCTGGCAGTGCGGCCCAATCCCACCAACACCATGCGCGGAATAAGCCCGTAAACCAGCATTCCCATGCATAAAAACGGCCACCAGGCAGCCAGATGTTCGCTGGCCAGTCCGACAATACCCTCCTTGAGAATAATCCGGCTGCCTTCAACCTGTTCAAGGGTCGGTACAAAAATATCAGGCACGGCCCAGGACCAGGGCAATGCTATCCAGGTGACCAGGCGGTGTACGCTCTCTCCGGACGTCAAAAGCGTGGACTGCCAGCCAAAGGCCAGGTCCGTAACCATAATTCTGAAAAATGTGCCGCCAAGTGCTCCGGTGGAAAATCCCAGTGCACCCAAAGAGAGCGTAATAAACACCGGCCAGAATAAGATACTTCGAAAAGATCGGGTATCCAGGTGCAGCAGGTCATTGGCATCTTTGGAAAATTGTGGAAAATGCGTTTGAACCGGTGCGGCCCATTTCTGCAGCCGTCCCATGAATTTATCAATGAACAGGCGCATGGATATCCGGTGCAGCGCGCCGGTCCATCCAGACCCGGAAGGGCCTGCGCGGAATTGATGGAATCCCACCAATGCCGCCGCCAGACAGAGCAGGGCCGGAAAAAGAATAAACACAGCCACGAACAGGGTCACATTCACAGGCCGGCTGCCATGGTAGGCCAGAAATGAATAGGCGCATAACCCTCCTGCGCCCAGCCCGCAGGCAAATATCCATTTGGTGATCCAGAGGTAGAAAGAATCAAATAGCGCACCGGGTAGTTTGGCCCCGGGGCCACCCTTACCGGTCTCCTGGGAAAACAGCAGACGCCGGTGTTCCAGCCATCCTGCAATCAGCCCGGCATCATCCAGAAGGTCGCCATCTTTAATCCGGCGGAAAATATCCCTGTCCCGGGCAGCAATGGCGCTGGTATCGACAGTTTCTTGGCCCTCATCCAGCCCCAGGAGAAAGTCGAGATCAATTATATCTTTAAGCGGTAAAATCATAGTCGGTTTTTAACAAATTGCCGTAATTTTCACAATATTTGAAAAAAATGATACATACGTTTAAATAAGACCCGGCGGAACAATTTATGGCAACGGTTAACGATCAATACAAATTTTTTTCGGATTCCGGACATTCAATCAAAAATCCCATGGGGCTTGACGGTCATGTGCCCGTGAACGGTATTCGTGGTTTTGCCAAGCGGTCATATAATATTGAAAAATGTATTTTCCCTTCGCTTTTGTGTATAGTGATTTATTCGCAAATGAAAGAAAAATCGGGCTAAAGAAGAATATGACATATATCATATTTAAATTTATGATGAACCACATCGGGTTGGGGGCGCCGGCAATCGCCTTGACATGAAAACCTACACCAAAATTCTGCTTCCCACCCTCCCGCTTATCTGTTTTTTTCTGGCGGCAACCATTGCGATCACGTACCATTTTTCCCGGACAGCCCTTCTTGATCTCGGGGATGCCTGGCTTTCCACACGCCTGAATACGGCCATGGACGTCGCCCGGGAGCAGGAAAAAGTGCTTCATGACTACGGCCTGGAAAGTATTCCGGCAAGCATTGACAAGGCAAAGCAGGATGCAACAGCCCGTATCCAAAATATCACCATCGGAAATAAAGGGTATGTTTTCATCGTGGACCGCAGCGGGGCGATTATCTTTCATCCCAATAAATACCTGAATGATACGGACCTGGGCCGGGAACCATGGTTCTCCTCTCTAACAGATCAAGGGGGGCGACGAATCATAGACCTTTCAGGAGAGCGCCTTCTTGTACGATTTGGGTATTTTCCCCCCTGGGAGTGGTATGTTTTGGCGGCAGACCCCACAGATGAGCTGTACGGTGCCATCAACCGGATGCAGCCCTATCTGTATGGCTTGTTTCTTGCCATCGCCGTTGTCATCTCTTTGGTTCTGATGTTTTTTACCGCGCGCCTGACCCGGCCGCTCAAGGAACTGCTTGTAGGGACCCAGGCCTTTGGCAAAGGCAATCTGGACACCCGGATCAATATTCAGTCCGACGATGAATTCGGCCTTCTGGCAAAAGAATTCAACCGGATGGCGTTCAGGCTTCAGGACAGCCTTTATGCATTAAAACAGAATGAAGAGCACTTCAGGGCGTTAATTGAAAATGCCAACGATATGATCTGGATTCTTGACCGGGAAGGGGTCTTTCGTTACGTCAGTCCCTCCACATTCCGGATTCTTGGATACCAGCCCGAAGCACTTCTGGGCAGAAGCGCTCGGGATTTTATACACCCCCAGGAAGAAGAGGAACTCTCAGAAAGATTTAACCTCAGGGTGGCGGATTTGATCCAGACACATCCCACCGCCATTCGGTTCAGGCACGAGGCCGATTACTGGTGTATCCTTGAATGTATTTCCAAAAACCTCATGGATCATCCCACCATCAAGGGGATGGTGGTTAACGCCAGGGACATCACCAAACGCAAGCAGGCGGAACAGGCCCTCAATCTCTATCACCAGGAGTTGGAGACCCGGGTCCAAGATCGTACCAGAGATCTTCAGGCAGCCAACGAAGCCTTGAATAACGAAATCCAGATCCGCAGACAAAAAGAAGCGGAACTGGAGCAGGCAAGCCGGGTAAAAAGTGAATTCCTGGCCAATGTGAGCCATGAAATCCGGACACCGCTGAATGCAATTATAGGGTTTAGCGAACTGTTGAAAACAATGATCACTGAACCCCAGCAGGCTGGCTACCTTTCAGCCATCAATACGGCCGGGACAAACCTTTCGGACCTGATAAACGACATACTTAGCCTGTCCCGGCTGGAGGCCGGAAAGCTGGAAATCAACCTGAAACCTGTTCTTTTAGAGACGTTGTTCAATGAAATATACCGGCTGTTCAAAATAAAATTGAAAACAAAAAATCTGGATTTTTTCATTGAACTGCCCGAACATGACACAAGTGCCCTGGCACTGGATGAAATGCGTTTGCGCCAGGTCATTATCAATCTGGTGGGCAATGCCCTGAAGTTTACGGAATTCGGCACGATTTCCCTGAAGGCACAAATCCGCACCAGCCGTAAAACCGGGGGAACCTCCGCAGATCTTATTATCCAGGTGGCAGACACGGGCATCGGTATTTGCGAGAGCCAGCAAGCTAAAATCTTTGATGCCTTTGAACAGGCTTCGGCCGGAATCAGCCGGAAATTCGGCGGCACCGGACTGGGGCTTGCCATATGCAAACAGCTGACCGAACTTATGGGCGGCACGCTTTCCGTATCCAGCAAACCGGAGCAAGGCAGCACATTTACCATATTCCTGCCGGGTGTTAAACGGTATCATACGCACAGTTGCTCTCCGGTGGAAGCGGACAAATGCGCATGGACCCGCATGAAGTTCGGCAAAGATCGGATTCTTGTTGTGGATGATCAGCGGGAGATCCGGTTTATGCTCCGGGAAATTTTGGAAAAGATTAATCTGGACGTCATTGAGGCCGCAGACGGATTCCAGGCCATTGAGCATGCCAAGGCACAGAAACCTGACTTGATTTTCATTGATTTGAAAATGCCTGAAATTACGGGTGTGGAGACCGCAGCCCGTTTGAAAGCCGACCCCGAGGTTGCCCATATTCCCATATGTCTGATGACCGCCGGCATGACCTTGTGGTCCGACCATGAACTTGAGGCCCGGGGATTTGCATGTGCCATTGTCAAGCCCATTGCCATCGACAGTCTGATGGCCGTTTTAACGCGGTTTCTTCGTCCGGTGGATGATACCGCGGAACGTTCTGTTGTGTTAAGTTGCATGGATACACTGGATAAAGAGCGTCTACCCGACGAATTTTTGGACAGATTGCGCAAGGATATTGTCCCCCACATGCCGCCAATCGGCCAGGCGTTGAAAATATCCGATCTCCAGCGATTTGCCGTGAGAATTACTGAAACCGGAAAAGCGTTTAAAATTGATGCGTTTAAAGGGTTTGGACAAAAACTTTCCCAGCTGTCCACAACCTTTGACATTGAAAAAATTCAGGCGCATCTTGAATATCTTATTAAGACCATTGACCGGCTGGTTTAATGTTCCCTGCCGGGGGCGATGAGGCTGCGAATCCAGCCTAAGAGCGTATTTCCTTCCAGGCAGTCCTTTTCAGCCGTCTCCAGAACTGCTGTCATTTTGTCGGTATCGCCGTATCGGTCTTTGCGGGTGATGATTTTCCGGGTCGGATCAAGTTTGCGGACCACCCTGGCCGGATTGCCCGCGGCCACAACATTGGCCGGAATGTCGCTGGTGACAACGGCGCCCGCCCCGATAATGGAATTTTTTCCGATGCAGACGCCCTTGCATACAATGGCGGAATCTCCGATCCATACATTTTCTTCAAGCACCACCCTTGAGACGGTTGCCGGCGGCAATGATCGATCGTAGATGCCGTGCCAGTCTGAATCAGTAATATAGGCATGGCTGGCAATCATGCACGAGTCTGCAATATGAATGGAGTTGGCTGCCGAGATCCGCACCCCCGGGGAGATGAGCACATGATCCCCGATGCGGATTCCGTCAATCTCTTTTTTTTCGGACCACACCGTCAACCGGGTCCTTTTGTCCGGGCAGCCCAGCAGGGTCACATGGCTGCCGATGGAGATAGGACCGCCGAACAATTCGATATACCAGGGTTTAATAATGAACGGATGGGGACCCAGGGCGCTGAGATGGGGCACAAGATGCCGGCGGACATAAAAATTCTGGAACCGGTACCAGGCCTGTTTAATATAGTATGGACGCCTATCTCTGATCATCGTTTAATATTTAAATGAAGCGCCTTCCCAGGCTTCATGATCAAACACCTTGGCCCCCGGCGTCAGGCCGTACAAGGAATCAGCCGCCATCAGCACCACGGCATTGGTCCAGGAGATCTTCTCTTCGGGCCAGACCACCATATCCGGATAGGTATATCCGCACCAGAAGGTTTGATCCTCAAACACCCGGTTGTGAATCCAGGAAAAAACGATCCCGGCCTTTTGCCGTCGTCCCATGGCGTGAAGTGCAAGGACCAGTTCACAGGTTTCGGCAATGGTCACCCAGGGCTGATCCGACACACAGCGGCATCCCTGGCCCTCGATGATATATTTGTGCCAATATCTGTCCATGCGCGCCGTTGCACGGGAGCCCTGCAATGCACCGGAGAGGATCGGGTAAAACCAGTACATGGAAAATCTGGATTTTGACACGTTGTACGTTACAATATTTTCCCTGATGGAGTTGCCGAGCTTTTTAAATGCATCCGCCCATTCCGGGCAGTTGCGGCCCAAAAGAGCAGCGATGGCCAGGGCGCATTTCAGGCTCAAGAATATGGAAGAGGACCCGGACAAAAGAGACATGGGGTCAATCTTTCCTTCGGGGCTTTTTGCCCAGTAGATTTCTCCCGTGTCTGCCTGGAGCTCCAGTGCAAATGAAATACCCTTTGACATGATCTGCCAGAATTTTTCAAGGTCCGCTTTATCCCTTTTAATTAGAAACTGGTGAAACAGACCCACGGCCAGGTAACAGGCCATGTGGCTTTCGGTGGTACGGTCCTCAGGGATGGAATCCATATAGGATGAATACCAGGAACCGTCTTCATTCTGGAGACCGGCCAGCCAGTCCAGGGCGGCCATTGCCTGGTTATGAAACCCTGCGATATTCAGTCCCATGACGGATTCCACAAGATCCCAGGGGTCGGTTTTCCCGCCGGTGTGCCAGGGGATATCTCCATTCTCCCTTTGAAGATCGGCGATCATACGGGCAACTGAGCCGAAGTTCAGAGGCGAATTGGCGTGCAGCTTTGCATTTATCGGGTGCATGGATTCTCTTAAAAAATAGTAATATCCTTTGTGAAAACAAAGGCTAAAATACCAAACCCTTGTCTATATTACAAGTTGATTCATTATTAATTCATGAATGATAATTCACAAATCAGTCTGTTTTGATTTTTGGAGATGCCGTTACAAAATGTGTCATGGATATACATGTTAACATTTTGAAATAAAACAATATTTTATGTGCGTATATCGCCTGTTTTAAAAATGTTTTTTCTTGACAATGTATTTCCAATCGTGTTCCATTTATACAGCACTCATGGATTGAACTTGTTTTTCAAAAAGGCTCAGAGCACAACAAAAGTTTAAAAATCTGTGGTGGTTACACAGACGTTCTTATATATTAAAAATGAATAGTCCTTCAGAACAACCGGTTTTGATTATTTATACCCCAACGTGAGGAGAATATCATGGTAAGAAAGATCAGGAAAGCCGCAGTGATCGGGTCCGGAATAATGGGTGGCGGAATTGCCGCCCTTCTTTCCGGTGCCGGTGTTGATGTGCTGCTGCTGGACATTGTACCGTTTGATTTGACCGAAGAAGAAAAAAAAGATCCTGCGGCAAGAAACCGCATTGTGCAGGCCGGTATGAATGCGGCCCTGGCCAGCAACCCCTCTCTGTTTTTCAACAAAAAAGACGCCTCGCGCATCAGTACGGGAAACCTGGATGATGACATTGAAAAATTGTCGGAATGCGACTGGATTGTTGAAGTGGTTGTGGAAAATCTGAAGATCAAAAGAGCGCTGTTCGAAAAGGTTGCCAAGGTCAGAAAAAAAGGCACCATTATTACCAGCAATACCTCCGGCATTCCCCTTAAGGATATGAGCGAAGGGTTTTCCCAGGAGTTCAAAGAACACTTCATGGGCACCCATTTTTTTAACCCGGTACGCTACATGCATCTGCTTGAACTGATTCCCGGCGAGCATACCAAACCCGATGTGATGGATTTTCTTGCCCGGTTTGGTGAAAAAAATCTGGGTAAAGGCATTGTCTGGGCCAAGGATACCCCGAATTTTGTGGGCAATAGAATCGGTGTTCAGGGCATTGGCGCCTGCATTAAATTCATGCATGAAGACAAAATGACCATCCCCGAAGTGGATGCGCTGTTCGGACCGGCCCTGGGACGACCCAAAACCGCAATTTTTAAAACCACGGACCTGGTGGGCATTGACACCATGCTCCATGTGGCAAAAAATTCATATGAGCTGTGCCAGGACGACGAACAGCGCGACACGTTGATCCTGCCTGAATTTGTCACCACAATGGTCGATAAAAAAATGCTGGGCAACAAAACCCAGGGCGGTTTTTACAAGACGGAACTGACCCCGGAGTGGAAAAAAGTGCGCAAGGTCCTCAATGTTGACACCCTGGAATACGAAGACCTTGAGCGGCCCACCTTCCCGTGTCTGGACCAGGCCAGGAAAAAGGCCACATTGGAAGAGAAGATTGCCTGCGTCCTTAAAGGTGATGACAAAGGCGCCAGATTTGCCTGGAAATGCCAGGCCAACGCCTTCCAGTATGCGGCCAGCCGGGTGCCTGAGATTGCCGGTACCATCGTCGAAATAGATAACGCCATGAAATGGGGCTACAACTTTCAAATGGGGCCTTTCGAGACCTGGGATGCCTATGGTGTTGAACAGGCCGTTGAACGAATGAAGGACGAAGGTCTTGATGTCCCGGCCAATGTGACGCAGATGCTGGCCAGTGGCGTAAAATCGTTTTACAAACTTGAAAACGGTATCCGCTACTTCTTTGATTTTGTCTCCGGCGAATACAAAACGGTTCCGGTGTCTAAAAACATGGTTTCCATTGCTGCCGCCAAAGGCAACAACAAAACTGTATTTGATAATGCGTCTGCGTCGTTGGTGGACATTGGAGACGATGTCTTCTGCCTTGAATTTCACACCAAAATGAATGCCATCAATGCTGAAATTGTTGATTCCATCGGCAACGCCCTTGATTATGTGGAAAAAAACGGAGCCGGTCTTGTGATCGGCAATGAGGCCGGTGGCATGCCCGGTGCATTTTCTGCCGGTGCAGACCTCTCCTTTGTCTCTAAACTGTGCCATGAAAAAAAATATGCTGAAATCGATGCCTTCCTGGCAAAAGGGCAGGCCGGGATCCAGAGCGCCAAATACGCTCCCTTCCCTGTGGTTGCCGCACCTTACGGCATGGTGTTAGGCGGCGGCTGCGAAACCTGCCTGGGCGCAGACCGTATTGTCGCGCATACCGAATTGTTCATGGGGCTGGTGGAGATCGGCGTGGGATTGCTGCCCGCCGGCGGCGGCTGCATGAACCTTTGGAAAAAATATGTGGATGCCCTGCCGGGTAAAACCGTCAAAGAGGTGAATCTGGCCAAATTATTTGTTCCGGCATTCATGAAAATCGCCATGGCTGCCGTATCCATGTCCGCTGCCCAGGCCCGGGATCATGGGTTCCTCGGCCTTGCCGACCGGATTGTCATGAACCGTGACAACCTTGTGGGTGAAGCCAAGAAAGAAGTGCTTAAAATGGTGGATGACGGATATGTTCCCCCGATGAAAAAGAAGATCAGGGTGATGGGAAATGCCGGGCAGGGCATGGTCAATGCGGAGCTGTTCAATTATCTGAACGGCAAATTCATGAGCGAATATGATGCTTTTCTGGCCAGACGCATTGCCTATGTCGTCAGCGGCGGCGATGTCAACGAGGGCTCTGAGGTTACCGAAGAAGCCATTTTAAAGCTTGAGCGTGAGGCCTTTGTGGATTTCTGCAAAGAGGAAAAGACCATCGCCAGAATTGACCATATGCTAAAGACCGGGAAACCCCTTAGGAATTAGGAGAACAAGATTATGAGAGACGCATATATAGTAAAATCCGTACGGACCCCGGGCTGCAAGCAAAAGAAAGGCATGTTCAGCCAGACCCGGCCCGAAGAGTTGATTGCCTTTATTATGAAAGAAGCGGTTGAAAGGACAGGCAACCTGACACCCGAAGACATTGACGATGTCATGCTGGGCTGTGCCTTTCCCGAAGCGGAACAGGGCCTGAATCTGGGACGAATTGCCGCTAAAATGGCAGGCTTTCCGGATGAGGTTTCCGGGGCCACGGTGAACCGGTTCTGTGCATCCGGCCTTGAAGCCATCGCCCTGGCCTCTGTGCGGGTATCTGCGGGCTGGTCGGATGTCTGCATCGGCGCAGGCTGCGAGTCCATGACATTCGTGCCCATGGGCGGCAACGTTCCCCGGCCCCATCCGGAATATTCACAAACCAACCCTGAAATGTACGTCTCCATGGGGATCACCGCGGAAAACGTGGCCGAGCGTTACAACGTGTCCCGGGAAGAGCAGGACCGCTTTGCCGCCCAGTCCCAGTCCAAGGCCATGGCAGCCAGAGACGGGGGAAAATTTACGGAAATTATCCCCACCCCGGCCTACAGATATGTTGAACAGGCGGGCGGGACGTATAAAAAAGAGTCATTTATTGTTGAACATGACGACGGAATCCGGGCCTCCACACCCGAAGGGCTGGCCAAGCTTGGGGCGGTGTTCAAAGCAGGCGGCTCCGTGACCGCCGGAAATTCCTCCCAGACCACGGACGGGGCCGCGGCCACCATTATTGCCTCCAAGGAAAAGTGTGATGCCCTGGGTCTGACACCCATTGCCAAGTTGCTTGGATATACCACCGTGGGCTGCAAGTCGGATGAAATGGGTGTCGGCCCCAAATATGCCATACCGGCCGTTCTTAAACAGGTCGGGCTGACCATTGATGATATCGATATTTATGAAATCAATGAAGCCTTTGCCGCCCAGGCCGTTCACTGCATACGGGAACTTGGTCTTGAAAAATACATGGACAAAATCAACATTCACGGTGGAGCCATTGCCCTTGGCCATCCTTTGGGATGCACCGGAGCCAAACTGACCGCCACATGCCTTGCCAACCTCAAAGAGGTCAGCGGCAAATACGGGATTGTTTCCATGTGTGTGGGTGGCGGCATGGGTGCTGCGGCCGTATTTGAAAAACTTTGATCATCCGGTAACCTCTTGGCGTTTAAAAACGCTTCGTTTAAAGAACCGGTTTTCCTTTCTGGAGAATCGGTTCTTTAGATATGAGCCCGAAACAACTCAATCCGGGGGGTGGGTTAAAATATCGACGGCAAGGGTTTGTGCAATCTTCCGGTCAGTTTCTCCGTTTGATCCACTGACCCCGACGGCACCGCATATAAGGTCATTGCAGACAATCGGTTCCCCTCCTTGCAAGGGGGTTAACCCCGGGGTTGAAAGCATCGATGGAAAACCGTTATTAATCATGTCTTCAAATTTTTTAGATGGCGCTCCCAGATATGCAGCTGTTTTAGCTTTACCTATAGCAACATCGATCGTTACAGGTCTTGCTTTATCCATACGAAGAAACGCAATCAGATTTCCGGATGAATCGACGACTGCTATGGCCAGGTTGAGATTTTCACTTTCAGCCAGGTTTTTGCCTGCTGATAATATTTTTTGTGCCGCTGATAACGTGATGATGGGCGTTGATCTATAATATGTCTGATTCATATCTGTTTTTTCCGTATTTTTATCTGTCTGCGAAGCAAACACATTGAAGGTTACTCCTATGCTCAATAGTATGGTTAGACAGACCTCTCTTATTTTCATGATGACGAATACCTCTTGTCAATAAAGGTTTATTTAAACAGGTGGTTTTATCGTGTTCTAAGGAACCATTTATTTCAGGCACCGAGCATGATGCCGCCGTCAACACAAATGTGCTGTCCTGTAATAAATGTATTTTTCATCAGGTATATATAGGTTGCCGAAAGGTCATCAATGGATGCCAGGCGCTTGAGAGGAATAGCCGATTCAAATTGCCTCCGGGTCTCGTTTAATTGGGCTTCGGGCATATCCCGCCATAAAGGAGTTATTGTCCAGGTAGGGGAAACCGCATTTACCCGGCAGGCCGGTGCAAGCTCTACGGCAAGCCCTTCGACCAATGCGTTGATTCCAAGATTCCCAACATAGCTTGCACAGGCGTCCTGGGCCCTGCCGCCGGTACCTGAAGTAAAGGTCAGGCTGCCGTTTTCAGCAACCTTGTCTGCTGCAAGCCGGCCAATTTGGACATTGGTGAAAAATTTGGACTCTATTACCCGGCGGATTTCCGTCATGTCTGCGTTAAGAAATCCGCCTCCCATCACATCTCCTACCATGGAAACCAGGTGGTCAAATTTTGGGAGTTTGTCAAAAAATTCGGCAAGCTGGTTATGGTCATGGGCATCAAGTTCAATGGTAGTGATTTCTTTTCCAGTACCTGACAGGGCAGTTTGTGCTTCTTTTAAACGAGCGGAGTTCCGGCCGGCAATAATCAGGTCGCCCCCCTCGCTTCGTGCCATCTGGGCAACCCTAAATCCGATCCCGGAACTACCCCCTATGATTACTATTGTTTTCCCATTTAATATGTTCATTATATATCTCTTTCCGTTTTTTTTTAATTACAGGGCGTTGCTCAGGGCAAAGAGACAAGAGCCGGTGGATCGATTTCCTTTTTTTCTATGGCAACTCTCATGGCCTTTGCTGTGTCCCTCAAGTTTGGCGAGTGCTTTGGCCAAAACGGACGGCGGGATGTCCAGCTTATGGAGCAGTTTATCAAAGCGTACCCGGTCTTTTTTGGTGAGTATTTTAACTATTCTTTTTTTCAGAATGTGCGTGTCTTCCCTGTTAAATCCCTGGGAACTTTGTTGTCTGCTTCTCTGTAGTTTGTCACACTTCTTTGCACGGTTTTGGGTACTATTCTTACCGTGGTTGTCAATTTTACATTTAGTTTTTTTGTTCTCTGTTTTCATATTCTTTATCCTCATTTTTTCTAAATTTAATTTTATAAAGGTGCCTTCCTTTTAGGGTTAATATATGCCTTTCTTTCGAGGGGTCAATATTAGAAGGTGCCTTTTAATTTTTTTTGTGATGATTGCTGACGTTTTATAAAAAATTAAGTCTTGCAAAAGTTTTTTTTATAACAATTTTGATTTTTATAACCATAACTTTAGCACTGAGGGGGGAACATGAAATATCGGTTTTTTATTGGTGTATTTCTTTTTTTAAGTATTTCCTTAACCATGGCCTCGCAGGCCCAGGCGTTTTCCAATGAAGGATTGTCCTATGACAAACGCCTTTCTAACTATTCATATCCTTTTAAAGTAGAAAATTTTGGGTTTCAATCCCAGAACAAATCCCTTGAAATGTCATATATGTATCTGTTTGGAACAGGTAACGAACAAAATGTAGTCCTTTTACACGGTAAAAATTTTAATGGCGCCTATTGGGAGGAGACTGCCCGGTTTTTAAGTAATCAAGGCTATAATGTTCTTATGCCTGATCAAATTGGTTTTGGTAAATCTTCAAAGCCCAAAGACTACCAGTACTCTTTCTCGGCCCTTGCCCGGAATACCAAACAGCTCATGACATACTTGAACAGGAGTTTAAGCCTTAAATCCATCCGAGAGGCCAAGACCTTCTTTTGACGCGCCTTTTACCACTATTAATTTGTAAGACCCATCCAATATTCTCAATATAGACGCCTAAAAAGGCGAAAATAGGCCATCTCAAATCTTTTTCCTTGACATGTAAGACCCTACTTGGTATGGTCGAGCATGGCTCATTTTCATATCAAGAAGAAAAAAGGAAGACCCTACCTCTATGTTAGGGAAATTGCCCGTATTGACGGCAAACCCAAGGTGATCTCTCAAATTTACATTGGCGCGCCAGAGCGCGTTGCAGGTTTATTAACTGGGCAGGCACAGCCGGTACAGTCCTTGAAGGCAGAGGAATACGGTGGGTTGTGGCTGGCCCGGGAAATTGACAAGGATATTGATATATGTTCCATTATTGACGCCATAGTTCCACGCACTGCCCGGGAAGAGGGTCCCTCGATTGGAGAGTACTTTCTTTATTGCATTTGGAATCGCATGATTGACGCCGTCAGCAAGCAAAAGATGGGGGAATGGTACAAACACACAGCTATTCAACATCTTAGGCCCGTTGAGCTTGATGAGCTTACCAGCCAACGCTATTGGGAAAAATGGGATCGAGTAGATGAAAACTGCCTTAAAAAGATAACCCTCACGTTTTTTGAAAGATTGTGGAAAACGCAGTCGCCATCTGCAGATTGCCTGTTATTTGACACAACCAACTATTACACCTTCATGGCAAGCCATACAAAGTCGGATATAGCCAACCGTGGTAAAAACAAAGCCGGGCGTCACCATCTACGGCAGATTGGACTTGGTCTATTAGTGGAAAGAAACTCAAAACTCCCACTTTATTATTCTGTGTATCCCGGTAACCTCCATGACAGCAAGCACTTTGAGGCGATAATGGATGAGATGTTCGGGGTTGTTTGTGGTTTGAACCAAACAAAGGAACATCTAACAGTCGTTATCGATAAAGGGATGAACTCCGAAGGAAACTATGCCTGGATTGATGAGCATTCCAGAATCCACTTTATCACAACATATTCCACCTATTTTGCCCAGGAGATCGCAGCTACGCCGCTTGATAAATTCGAGATTGCTGATATAGCTAAAAATAATAGACTACTTGAGGACGATCGCAAAGAGGAGTGTCTGCTGGCCTATCGCAGCAAAGGAGAGTATTGGGGTAAGCAGCGCAGTATCATTGTCACTTATAATCCCAAAACAGCAAGAAAAAAACGGTATACATTCGACAGCAAACTGGAGACAATCCGCCTTGAGTTGCTTGGAATGCGGACCAAAGTAAGAGAGAAAGCCCCGCACTGGCGCAACCAGAACACTATCAATGAGCGCTACCTGCGTCTATGCGAAAGATTGCATCTCTCATCTGATTTATTCAATTTAAACTTTGAACAAACCCAGAACGGCTTGACTATGAGTTTTCGAAAGGATGCGTATAAGGTCAAGCAACGGTGGGCTACGTTTGGGAAAAATATCATCATTACAGACAATATGGATTGGACAACTGGGGCCATCATAGAAGCCAGTCTTGATCGTTGGCAGGTGGAAGATCGTTTCCGGTTGAGCAAAAATGAGCAAATGGTAGGCGTACAGCCGATCAGGCACTGGACCGATAGCAAAATCAGATGTCACTTGTTTACATGTGTGGTTGCCATGGCCTATCTTCGTAGAATTGAAATGAAGCTTGAATCATGTGGCATAAAACGATCAGCGGAAGATGTAATGAGCGACATGAGACACCTTCATTCTATCCTGAGTTTGCAGAAAGGATCCAGAAAACCTACCCGGCGCTTAGAGACACCAAGTAAGACCCAAGCAGAAGTCCTAATGGCCTTTGGCTATCAAATTGACGAGAATGGGGTCTTACAAACGGCAGGATAGAAAAGGCTTGTTGGATAAGGCTATCGGCGTTTTTCACTCATCTAATCCTTAAACTCCTGTTGAACATGGAAAAAGCCGTTATTGTGGGGCACTCAATGGGGGGGATGTTAGCGACCCGGTTTGCTTTGGATTATCCTGAAATGACCAGCCGGCTTATTTTGATAAACCCGATCGGCCTGGAAAACTATCTGCGTTATGTGGAATATAAGGATGTAGAATTTTTTTTTAATAACGAGCTGAAAAAAACGCCCGAAAAAATTAAGGCGTATCAGCGGAAAAACTATTACGACGGCAAATGGAACGACCGGTACGAAGCGCTCACCAAACCTCTTGTCGGATTTGTCCAGGGGCCGGATCTGGAACATATTGCATTTGTTAACGCCCTGACCTATGACATGATTTTTACCCAGCCGGTGGTGGAAGAGTTTGCTGCTCTCAGGGTCCCAGGTGTTCTGATCCTCGGCACACGGGATCGCACCGGTCCAGGCCGAAACTGGAAAAAAAAGGGTGTTGATTACGAACTCGGGCGTTATGACAAGCTTGGTCGGCAAATACAGCAGCGAAACGGTGCAATTGTCCTTTACGAAATAGATGGTTTGGGGCATTTGCCTCAAATCGAGGCTTTCGATCGGTTCAAGGCGGTTTTTCAAAAGGCGTTGCAATGATGCGATTATGAATGCTGTGCAAGTTAGCTGGGTGATGAAATGAATACGTTCCGGGTCAAAAATACTCTACAGCGGCCGGATTGTGATCCGGCCGCCCCAAAATTGTCGGACCCGGTGGGGTGGTATGTTCCGGCAGCAGACAGATTTCCCTGAATTTGCATATTCTATCGCCTATTCGTGGGTTTTAATGGTTACTTTTTACCGATGGAAAAAGCGTCTCCAACAAAGTCACCTATGCTGTAATATTTTCTATTATCAGGGGTAAACGCCAACGGATTTAACTTTTTAATATCCGGCAGGCCGTCTTCACCAAGAATCTGTTTTTCGGCCTTCACATCCATCACTTCACCGATAAACATTGTGTGCAATCCCAGTTCAACGGTTTTTATAAGTTTGCATTCCACAACAAAAGGTATCTCTGCGGCAAAAGGTGCATCCACTATATCGCTTTTAACAGCTGTCCAGCCAGCCTCTGCAAATTTATCCTTTTTTTTTCCGGTGGCAATACCCATGTAGTCGGCTTCTTTCACCTGTGACATAGACGGAATCCCCAAGGTAAAAGCCTTTCGGGAAATGATGGCCCCATGGGAATATGTTGCCTCGCGCAAAGAGACATTAACGCAGACAGGTTTAGAACAGCATATGCCGCCCCAGGCTGCCGTCATCAGATTCGCTTTATCATGTTTATCGTAGGTGCCGACCAAAAGAACAGGCGTCGGGTAAAGCAGTGTCGTTGATCCAAGTGAAATTTTCATCGATTTTTCTCCTAATTGTTTTTAAGCGTCTGATACAATACACTATGGGGCGTCAGGCGACTATTTATAGATAACACGTCTTATTTACAGCGAATAGCGTTCAAGCCAGTGCGCGTATGGCGCAGGCAGCACCCAGGATGCTTTTTCCACATTTAAAGCTTTGGCTGCATGATACGGCCAATGAGGATTTTCCAGATGCGCGCGGCCAATCATGACCACATCGAGTTGGTCATTCCGGATCGCTTTTTCAGCTAAATCCGGCTTGCCAAACCCCCATGCCGAGGCAACAGGGATCTCTACTTCTTCACGAACACGCTTTGCAATCGGTCCCAAAAAGGCAGGCCCCCAGGGAATGACAGCCTCAGGCGTGGTAAAGCCCATGCTGACACTCATGAAGTCGAGCCCACCCTGCTTAAAAAGTCTACCCAAGGCAATTGCTTCTTTAAGTGTTTCCTCGTCGCGTCCGTCAAATTCCAACACCCCGAAACGCATGGTGAACGGCATGCTCTCCGGCCATACTTCACGTACCGCATCCATTGTTTCAAGCAGAAAGCGGCCACGTTTGACGGCATCTCCGCCATATGAATCATTTCGTTTATTGGAGTGAACACTGAAAAAGCTCTGGGCAAGGTAGCCGTGGGCAAAATGCAATTCCAGCCATTCGTATCCGGTATCAAGGGCACGTTTTGCTGCATCGACAAAATTGTTTTTCACCTGTTGGATATCTTCAACTCCCATCTCTTTGGGAATCTTGGGCAGATTTGCACCATAAGCGATCGGCGAGGGTGAGATCGTCTGCCATCCTCGAGGGTCACCTTGGGGTATATGATCATCTCCTTTCCATGGCAGATTTGCACTTGCCTTTCGGCCTGCATGTCCGATTTGAATTCCCGGAACAGCGCCTGCCTTCTTGATCGTATCGACAATACGGGCATGTTGAGCCGCCTGGTCGTCATTCCATAAGCCAAGACAGGCCGGTGTGATTCTTCCCTCAGGGCTGACGGCTGTAGCTTCGACGATGACAAGCCCAGCTCCCCCTCTTGCAATTTGACCATAATGGGTGAAATGCCAGTTATTGGGAACTCCGTCGATTGCCGAATACTGGCACATTGGTGGAACGGCGATCCGGTTTTTTAACGTAATATCCTTTAGCGTAAATGGTGTAAATAATTTTGACAAGTTACCTCCTGGAAATAGATTAATTTTTCAAAGTGTCATCAAGATAGGCAACAAACCGTGCCCATGATTTTTTGTCTGCCTGTTCATTGTACCGATCGCCTCCGATAACGGTAAAAGCGTGCTGGGCACCGCTGTACGTAATCATTTCATGTTCAAGTTTGGCGGCTTCCAATTCTTTGGCCAGATTGGCAAATTCATCCAAGGAAACTGCTGTATCAGCACTGCCGTGCAGGATAAGATAGCTGCCGGCTGCATGGGTGTAATCCTGTTCATCGGGTGTTGCCAGTCCTCCGTGAAACGCAGTAAACCCCTTAAATGAAGCCCCTGAACGTGCCCATTCAAGAACGGCCGAACCCCCAAAGCAATATCCCATGGCAACGGCGTTATCCGTATTTGCCCCAAGACGCCCGGCAAATTCTAAAGCACCGGCCATAAGTCTGCGCATTTTCTTGCGATCCGTGTAAAGCGATTGGGTCAGCGCCCGCCGTTTCTCAACGGTTTCCGGTCTAATGCCCGCCCCGAACAGGTCCAGGGCAAAAACAGAATAACCAAGATCTCCCAGCATCTCAGAACGTTTGACTTCGTAATCCGTCAGGCCGTCCCAATCATGAATCAGCACCACAAGGGGGGCGTCTTTGCCGACTGAAACATAATAACCTTCATAGGGAATGCCATCCAGCGTGTACGAAACGAATTTGCCTTGGCCAGCCAAAGCGGTTGTATTTAACGAAATAGCAAGCAAGCATGATAGAAAATATTTCATTGTTCACCTCCATGATTTCGGACTACAGTCCGCATCTGTTCCGGGGCCAGGTAAGAAAGGACTGATGGTCAGTTAATATGAATATTAAATTAATGTTGATATCTATTTGTTCAAGTTAAATATTTTAGTTTCATATAACTATATGCCGGACTGGGGGGGGGAAGACAGCTATGAAGGTCCATATGCCGTTAGCTCTGATATGAATATGGAAATCCCGGGTCTGCATTTTTAATTAACTGTGTATTGATCATCTTTTAATATATTTGCATATTAACTAAACAGGTTGGAAAAACAACACCAATAAAGGAACTTGTTTTGACATTACCCGGAAGTACTTTAATTAGGTTAATCGGGCTTTGATGAAAAAAAGGTGAAAGATGAACAAACTAAACCGTCACGGGCTTAAAGCTGTTGTTGGATCATGTATGGGCGTGTTCTGGTCCGGGGCCATGGTGTTTGGCTATCCCGGATTGCTGGGCCGGTATTGGCGGCAAACCTATGGGGTTGATACGAGTGCAACCGGTGCGGTAATGACCCTGCTGCTCTTTTCTTTGGGCATCTTTATGTTTTTCGGCGGTAAATGGCATATGAAACTGGGGACGGGAAAATGCATGCAGATCGGCGGTGCCGTCATGGCCATGGCCCTTGTCTGCCTGATCCTTGCCAAAGACATGACCCTTGTCTATGCATTTGGTTTTTTAAATGGAACATCCTCTTGTTTTATCTATGGTCCGGGCCTGACAACCGTCCAAAACTGGTTTCCCCACAAACGAGGATTTTTCACCGGAATTGTCAACCTGGTTTTCGGGATTTCGGGTGCGATTATGACACCTGTCATGGCGGTACTGCTTGAGAAATGCGGTTATACAAACATGAATTACATATTGACGGCTTTGATGGCGATAACATGCCTTGTCGCTTCAAAACTTACGGAAATGCCGAATATCTCCAACATGTCCGACGATGAGAAACACGCGTATGCAAAGCTGCTCGACAAGGCCGGACGGGCAAAATCAGGGCAGGTAATGGCGGCCTCCATGACTGTCGGACAGGCATTGCGGACCAAAGCGTTCTGGATGCTGTGGCTGGTCTGGTGCTTTATGGGGGCGGCGGGCATCTCAATGGTCGGTCTGTCAACCGGTTATGCCGCAACGTTGGGAATCTCGGGCGTGGCCGTCCTGACGGCATTTAACCTGGCCAACGGTATCAGCCGGATTATCGCAGGGGCCTTGTCTGATTACCTAGGCCGTCATCTTACCGGTGCGATAACGTTTATCACGGCCGCCGCCGCATATTTCATGCTGCCCTGCACCACATCCCTTTTAAATATTACATTATTGGCGGCTTGCGTGGGTTTTGCCTTCGGTTCTTTGTTTGCCGTCACGGCGCCTCTTGCCACAGATCTGTTCGGCCTGAAATATTTTGGTATGATCTTTGGGCTTATTTTTACGGCATACGGTTTTGTCGGCGGCATCGTCGGACCTGCTCTGGCCGGATTTGTACTTGAAGTTACCCGGGAAAATTATGCGTATGTCTTCAGATACCTCGGTATATTTTGTGTTTTTGCCGGAATATTGATTATGTTGACCCGAAAAAGAGATCTCCCTGCCGCCAATGCAGCATATACGCGCAGAGGAAACCCTTCATAAGTTTATGATGTCAAATCAGTCAAACTGGCTGTTGTAAAGACTTGAGTAAAATCCCTGTTTGGACATCAGCGACGCGTGGGTTCCCGATTCCACCACCCGGCCCTGGTCGATGACCACGATCTTGTCGGCGTTACGGATGGTGGAGAGCCTGTGGGCAATCACAAAGCTGGTTTTTCCCGCCATGAGGGTGAGCAGCGCATTTTGAATCAATATTTCGGTCCGGGTATCCACCGACGAGGTGGCCTCGTCAAGGATCAATACTCCGGCATCGGCGATGATGGCCCGGGCAATGCTCAGCAGCTGGCGCTGGCCCTGGGACAGATTTTCGCCGTTGTCCCCGAGAACGGTGTCATAGCCTTTGGGGAGCTGCATGATGAATTCGTGGGCGCAGGCCATCCGGGCGGCGGACTCAACTTCCCGGTCTGTGGCGTTCAGCCTCCCGTACCGGATATTTTCCCGTACCGTCTCTGAAAAAAGGAACGGGTCCTGGAGAACAATTGAAATGTTCCTTCGAAGGCCGGCCGCCGTGAGAGTCCGGATCTCTTTGCCGTCAATAAAAATGTTGCCGCCGTCAAGGTCATAGAACTTGGTGAGCAGGTTGATGATGGTGGTTTTGCCTGCCCCGGTGGGCCCTACAATGGCAATGGTCTGCCCTTTATGCGCATCAAAGCTTGCGTTTTTTAGGACCGGTTTTCCGGGAAGATAGGAAAAGTCGATCCCGTCGATCACCACATTTCCCGAGATATCCCTGATGTCCCGGGCTCCGGGCGCATCGTGTTCCGGGCACTCATCCATAATTTCAAAGACCCGCTCGGCGCCGGCCAGTGCCGACTGTATGGTGTTGATCAGCATCAGCAGGTCATTAACCGGCCGGGTGAACGACCTCATGTACAAAAGAAAGGTAAAGATGATGCCCACGGTCATATTCATACCCTTGATGATGAAAACGGCACCGCAGACCGTGACGATCAGAAAGGTGATATTATTCATCATGTTGTTGACCGGACCGATCACCCCGGAGAGGGACTGGGCCATGATCGCGCTGCGGGTCAGTTTCTTGTTGAGCACCATGAATCGGTCCTCCACTCTTTTTTCCCTGGAAAAGAGTTGAACAACCTTCTGCCCCGACACCATCTCTTCAATATAGCCGTTGAGCATTCCCAGTTCCGCCTGCTGGGCATCAAAATAGGGTTTTGTTTTTTTGGCGATCCATTGGGTCCCGAAAATTGACACCGGGGTGGTGGCAAGGGCGATGAGGGTGAGCAGCGGACTGAGTATAAACATGGCGGCAAGCATGCCCACCACGTTTACAATGCTTGAAAAAAACTGGATCAGGTTCTGGGAGAGTACAAGATTGATGTTATCCACATCATTGGTCAACCGGCTCATCAGGTCCCCGCTGGAATGGGTGTCAAAGTAGGCCAGGGGTAGTTTTTGCAGGTTTGAAAACAGATCCCGGCGAAGGTCGGCGGCCGTGCGCTGGGCCACCCGGATCATCAGGGCATTCTGGGCGTAGGTGGAAAAAACGTTTATAAGGTAGATGCCGGCCAGGATAAGGCAGATCACGGCAAGCCCGCGTATATCACGGGTTTGGATAAAGTGATCCAAGGCGTATCCGCTAAGACGCGTGCCGGCAATGGTGATACCGGTGGAGGCAAGGACACCGGCAAATACAAGAACAAGCATGCCTCTTTTTTGGGCAAGGTAAGAAAAAAGGCGGTGAATGGTTTCTTTTGTATTCCGGACCTTGGCCCGGGGCTGTAGTAGTGCGCCACCCGGTCCCCCTGGGGGGCGGTGGGTAAAACCGGTCTTCAAATGATCAGTTATGGACATTTGACACGGCCTTTTCCCCAAGCTGGGACAACGCAATACTCTGGTAAATGTCGCTTGACGCCATCAGCTGTTTATGGGTGCCCATGGCTGTAATCGAACCGTTTTCAAGGACTATGATCTTATCTGCGTCCCGGATGGCGGCCACCCGCTGGGCAACGATAATCAAGGTTCTTTCACCCGAGCGCCTGGAAAGGGCCCGGCGAAGATGGGCTTCGGTCTTTAAGTCAAGGGCGCTGGCGGCATCGTCCAGTATCAGAATTCCTGGGTTTTTGATCAGGGCCCTGGCAATGCTCAACCGCTGCTTTTGTCCCCCGGAAAAATTTTTGGCCCGCTGTTCAACCGGGCTGTCAAAGGATTTGGGAAGGGCGTTGATAAATTCAAGGGCCTGGGCATCCGCACATGCGGCAGCCATCGTCTCCGGGATTGCCTCGTTACAGCCGAAATGAAGATTATCCTTCACGGTTCCTGAAAAAAGAATGCTCTCCTGGGTGACCATTCCGGTGATGTGGCGGACCTGGGAGAGACTTAAGTCACGAATGTCTTTGCCGCCCATAAGCACCCGGCCTTTTGTCGGGTCAAAGAGCCGTGGAATCAGACCCACCAGGGTACTTTTCCCGGAACCTGTGCCACCGATGATGCCCACGGTTTCTCCCTGCCGGATACGAAAGCTGATATCCTTGAGTACGTCATCTGCTCCCGCGCTATACCGGAAACCGACATGTTCAAATTCGATATCCCAACCCCGGATAGCGGCAGGCTGATCCGGGTCCCGGACTGTTGCCGCAGCGGCAAAGACCTCGGAGATTCTTTTGGAAGAGGCCTGGGTGCGTGAAAGATTGATCATTATATTAACGAACATGGTGAAAGAAAGGGTAATCTGCACCAGATAGTTGACAAAGGCCATCAGTTTTCCGATTTCAAGGGATTGTCCCATGGCCATGTTCCCGCCGAACCATAACACGGCGACCACGGACAGATTCATCACCAGGATCATGATGGGCATCAGCAAAAATGTCATGTTCTGGGCCTTGATGCTTTTTTTAGTCAATAGTTCATTGACCGCTGCAAAACGGTCATACTGACGTTTTTCCATGGAAAATGATTTGATGACCCTGATGCCAAGAAGGGTTTCGCGCATCACCGTGTTCAGTCCGTCGAGTTTTTCCTGGACCCGGGAAAAAAGCGGAACGGATTTTTTCATGATGATAACCGTTGAAAAGAATATCACCGGCATCATAACCAGGAAAACCAGCGACAGTTTCGGGCTTAAAAGATAGGACATCACAATGCCGCCCCCGCAGAGAAGCGGGGCACGTACCATGCCGCGCAGCATCATGGCCACAAGCTGCTGCATCTGCATGACATCATTGGTGAGCCGGGTAATGAGCGAGGAGGTCTGGAATCGGTTTATCTCCGAAAAGGAAAGAGATTGAATCTGGCAAAACAGGCCGTGCCGCATCTTTGCACTCATGGACACCGAGGCAATGGAGGCAAAAACAGAGCAACCCGCCCCGCCCAGAAGCCCGATTACCGCCACAAGGATCATTACCAGGCCGGTAGCCAGCACGTAATGCAGATCACCGTTTGCAACGCCGGTGTCTATGATACGGGCCATCAACGCTGGCTGCTGAAGATCCATCAGCACTTCCAAAAGCATCAACAGCGGGGCGGTGCATGCGGATATGCGGGCGGAACCTTTCAGATATTTTAATATGAGCTTGAGCATTTGGTTCCCGCTTATCCGCTTCAATGATTCTCAGTGGAGATTCTCAATCCAGGCAAATAATTCAGCCAGATCGTAGTCTCCACTGTGGGGAACGGCCCAGGGCAGGAAAAAATCCACATCAAAGCCCTGGTTGACGAGCGTTGTGGCCAAAATTACGGGCACTGCCAGGGAGGTATCCCGGTCTGCGGTGCCTTGACGGATGCGCCAGTGTTTTGCCGTATCCGCATCTGATGCACCGATATAGTTCAGCGGATTCATTGTTTTCACCACCCGGGCTTCAGCCATCTGATTTCCTGCGGTGCTGTTCTCTAAACCGAACAGGGTAAAATGCCGGGCCTTGATCGATTCTGCGCCGAAAAGTTCATTTTCACCGGTGGAAAGGTCCAGGCCGTCGAATGCCGGCGGCGTCTTCATCCGGGTAATATAGGAAAGATATTGGTCGAAATCGATATCCGTAACAAGCCGGTTTTTTATTTTGATCCAGGAAAGTTCGGACAGATCGGTTTCCTGGTTAAGGGCAGCCTGGGCCGAGGCAATGACTTTTGCCTTGACATATGCCTTGAACGTTCCTTCTCCATTTTGGTCCAGAACGAGGGGAGTACCGTTTTCATCGGTCAGGTTCAGCCCGTTCAGATAGGCGGGGAACAACGCTGCCAGTCGGCCGGACACCTCAATTTCATCAGAGGTCAGATTTCCCTGGACCTCTTTGCGTTCCATGTGCCAGTCGGTCATACCCTTAAGTTCCATCTTTTTATAGTGGGGAACTTTGTTGAACAGCCACTCATACGCCATGTCCGCATTATCCAGATTGGTGATGGGGCAGTAGCAGGATGCGGCAAAAATATCATCCCGTTCCTGGGCCGCACCCAAATCGGCAAGATAGGGGGCATAGTCCGGGCTGTTGCCGGTGGCCCCCAGCAGGGCGGACAACGCACCGCCTGCGCTGGTGCCGTTGGAAATAATTTTTTCGGCGTTGCCGGGCATGCGTTTATCGTTACGGCGCAGGTAGCGGACAGCAGCCTTTAAATCGACGATGCAGGCCGGGGCCTTGCCGGTGAACCTGCCTTTTTTGTCAACGTTGGTTCTGCCCCGAGCACCGGGTGCTGCAACCACCAACCCCTTTGACAGTGCGGTCAAGGAGGCCGAGGACATATCCGGGCCGTGATCGCCGGGTCTGTCTGGGCCGCCTATAGTCAAAGGCGGCCCCGGCATATAGCCGCCCACTGTATTGGGGAGAAATATGGGGGCCGAGTCCGGCGTGTAGCCGTTTATCGTTGCGTTTTTAAAGTATCCAGACGGGATATAGATGTTCATCCGCTCATATTCCACATCCACGGGACGGGCCACATAAACGATATTTTCATAGGCTCGGAATTCAAGTGTCTTCCCGTTGAACGCCACGGTCTTCATTTCATAGTCGGTTGGGTCAAAATCCAGGCTGTACGCCTTTTCTTGGTCCTGCACCCGGAAGCCTGCACAGCCGCCTGCCAGCAACAGCGCCAGGGAACCCAGGCAAATGATCATTTTTTTCATATCGACTCCTTTCATTGCACGAGTCTAATTTTTATTTGTTTGTGACAGCCGTTTAACGGCGGATTCGGCAAAAGTGTCGCCATCTTCTGCCGCAACCTTGTACCAGGCCAGGGCCTTTGCCGTATCCTGTCCGACGCCCAGCCCTTTTTCATAGAGGTATCCCAGGCGGGAGAGGGCAAGAACCCGGGGATGAATATTTTCCGCGGCCTCTTCCGGCGTAGGTGCTGCCTTCAGATACCACTTGATTGCCGTTTCATAGCTTTGGACAACGCCCAGGCCCCGTTCATAAAGCCAGCCGATTCGTGCCGCAGCGGTGATGTCACCGGCATTGGACGCTTTTTTATAAAATTTGAGCGCCTCGGTATAATCGGGTTGGACACCTAACCCTTGTTCATAGATAATTCCGATATACCGGGGGGCTTTCATATGCCCGTATTTCCAGGCAAGTTTAAAGTACTCCAGGGCTTGTTTATAATCCTGTGCAACCTGCTCGCCCCTGAAATAAAGGATACCGATATCCAGCAGGGCGCTGTTGCTGCCCTTGGCGCCGGCTTTTTTGTACCATAGCATGGCTTTGGGCATATCCTTTTGAACCCCGTCCCCCCGCTCATAGGCTTTGCCCACCGCATACTGGGCCGGGACAGAGCCGGATTGGGCCGCCTGATAATAATAGCCAAAGGCCGTATTGGCATCCCTGGACGCCCGGGCCTTTGCATACAACTTCCAGCCGCCACCGCCCTTGGTCTGTTCAAACAGCCACTCCCTGACGCCCGGGATGGAATAGGCGTATTGCCAGGTATACCTGTGGTTTCCGTTTTTAAATGTCGTATAGTTGATCTGGCAGCCGTGCCTGCGCATGTCGGCCACCTCTTTTTCAAGGATAGCTGCAGGGTCCTTTGCCTCCCATGTGGCCCGGCAGACCGTGGCACCCAATTTCGCCAGGGCGCCGGTAATCTTGTCCTGGCCGGGACTTGCCTTGGTATCACCCTGGGACACGATGATCCACAGGGGCATTGAGGCCATGGGGGCCACCTTGGCCGCATCCCACTGGCAGGCCACAAGGAAGGAGGCAGCAAACAGATCCGGATATTTGATGTCCATGGCAATGGAGGTCATCCCGCCCATGGACTGGCCGGTATTGTAGATTCGCGAAGGATCAATACTGTACGTTTTCATCAGCGCTTTAATCAGGTCCACGGTCATATCCACCTGTTCGGTGGTTTTTGATGAATCTCCGACAATGACACAGTCGTACTGGGGGGCAAGTACAAAGCATTCGTGCCTGTCCTGGGCGGCAGGCGTGGCCCATACCACCGCACCCAGCCCCTGGGTAAGCGTTTCCACGGGGTTGTTGCTCACCGCACCGGCATCATGAATAAACAGCACCATGGGATAGGTTTTGGCTGGGTCGTAATCTTTGGGGATAAAGAGGTTGTACATCAATTTTTCATTGTTGTATTCGGGATCCCGAAAGATCCCTTGTTTAAAATCATCCACCACGGGATTGATCACATGGGTGTTTGTCAGCACCCGGGGATCGGCCTTAAAAATTTCTCCGTTGGCCGCATAAATATCACCGCTTTGGGTAATCTTGATGGTGACAGGGGGACTTTGGGCGGGTTTGTCGCTTTTTTCACCCAAGGTTGGACCGCCAAAGCCCGCAGGGTTATCTTCTTCCTGTCCAGGCCCTTTATCCACTTTCGGCCCGCCGGATGGACCATGGCCCTGAAAGGGTTCCATGGCCGTCTCTAGCTCAACGATGATATATGGGGCGTTCGTGCCTTCAGGGGTTTGGGCGGCAGCGGTGTTGGCATAGATTTTTTTAACGGTTCTGCCCGCCACCTGAAAATCGGAGACTTTCAGGCGTTTTGTGTCGATATTGCTGTCGTATTCCACGGCAACTGCGCTCACCTTCTGCCCGTCTCCGAAAACCTGGGTGATGGCGGTAACGCTTTTTACATGGGAAGCCGTGTCCCCGGCAATTGCCTGGGAAACAAGGGCGGAAAAAACGAATGTGAGAATTAATAATAAGGGAAACTTAGTCTTCATGAATCAGTATCTCCTTTTTTTCTTGTTTATACATTATGCGGGAACAATCATCCAGCACGATGTAAAGTGATGGCACCATCACCAGGATGACGGTGGTTGAAAAGAGCACCCCAAACCCCAGGGATAGGGCCATGGGAATCATCATCCTGGCCTGCTGGGACGTTTCGGTGATCATGGGGATCAATCCGCCGAAGGTGGTGACGGTGGTTAAAATGATGGGCCGAAACCGCTGGATACCGGCTGAGACGATGGCCTCAAGGTGGGACGTCCCCTGGGCGACCTGTCTGTTGGCGAAATCAATGAGAACCAGCGAATCGTTGACCACCACGCCGGACAGCGCCACCATGCCGAATATGGAATTGACGGACATGGAGTAGCCCATGATGATATGGCCAAGGATCGCTCCGATGATCCCGAAGGGAATGCTCACCATAATGATCAAAGGCTGGGTATAGCTCCTGAAAGGGATGGCCAAAAGGGCATAGATCCCGAACAGGGCCATAAGAGAACCTGTCAAAAGAAAATTTAAGGCCTTGCGCATCTCTTCCTGATGGCCCCCGAGCCGCAGGTCAAGGCCCGGGTATTTTTGCGCAAGCTTGGGGTATATTTGGGTTCTGACCTCCTTGAGGATATTTTCCGCCCGGGCCTGGGGGGTAACGTTGGCCGTCACCTCAATGGTTCTTCGGCCGTTGATCCGCTCGATTTCGGTATAGGCCCGGCCCGGTATCAGTTTCGCGGCGTCTCTTAAATAAATTTCGCCGGTATCGGACCTGAGCACCAGGTTTTCCAGGGTGAATTCCGTGGATCGTTCACTTTGGGGCAGGCTCACCCGGACAGTGACCTCGTTTCTTCCCCGCTGCTGCTGGAGGGCTTTGGCCCCCTGGAAGGCATAGCGCACCTGAGTCGCCACATCTTCGGAGGTCAGACCCATGCGCTCCCCTAAGGGCAGCAGTTTTATATCGTACTGGCGTTTGCCCTGGGCCGAGCCATCATCGATGTCATGGACGATGGTATACTGGGAGAGGGCCTCGGCCAGTTCTGCACCGGCTTTTTCCAGAATTTTTCCATCAACGTGGCTCAGCCGCACCGTCAGGTTTTTGCCTGATCCGGGGCCTCCCATGTTGGATTCAAACCGGATACTCTCCAGGCCGGTGAATGCCGGGGTAGCTTCCCGCCAGCGCTCGGTCACCTGGGTCGTGGACAGGGCGCGTTTGTCCATATCCGTCAGGTAGATTCTGACCTCGATTACATTGTCGGACACGGTGCTTAAAACACCTGCGGATAAATTTTCGCCTCCGTTTTTATCAATAACCGTCCGGGCCGATTGAATCAGCTCTTTTTCAACGGCCATAAGCTTTGACTGGGAAGAGCCGTAGGGCAGGGTAGCCTCGCAATAGGCATAGTCGGATTCGCTTTTGGGAAACATTTCAAGCCCCATGCGGCCCGAGGCCACATATCCGTAAAGGGCGGCTATCATCGCAATGCCAAGGGCGATAACCGCGTACCTGTGGTGGATCATGATTCGAAGAAACGCGCCGAACTGATTGCGTACAAAGGATTCAAACGCCTGGCTGAACCGGCTTTGCCACCGTTCCAGATGGTTTAAGGGCCAAAGGGGGGCCTTGCGGCCCCGGTGGCTTAAATGTGCAGGCAGGATAAACAGGCTTTCGATCAGGGATACCGAGAACACCGCGGTCACCACCAGGGGCATGACCTTGAAGACCAGGCCCAGGTGCCCCGGAATAAAGTAAATGGGCAAAAAGGAAACCAGGTTGGTGAGCACGCTGAACACCACGGGAAGCGCCACCTCCCTTACCCCGGCAACGGCGGCCTTCAGGGGGGAAAGCCCCCTTGCGCGCCAGTGGTAGACATTTTCCCCCACCACCACGGCGTCGTCCACGACAATGCCTAAGGTTACGATAAAGGCGAACATGGAGATCATGTTTATGGAAAAGTCGGCAGCGGACAGAAAAATAAAAGAGCCTAAAAAGGAGACCGGTATGCCTAAGGATACCCAGAACGCCAGCCGGGTTTCCAGGAACAGGGCAAGAAAGATGAATACCAGGGCAAGGCCCTGGAAGGCGTTTTTCATCAACAGCTCTGCCCGCTGGGTGAATCTTTCGGACCGGTCGTCCACAATGGTCAGTTTAAGACCCTTGGGAAGGGTCTGGTTCAGTTCATCAATGGCAGCCCTGCCGGCTTTGGAGACCTCGGTGGGGGTCTGGTCCCCCACCCGGTAGACGACGATCATTACAGAGGGATCTCCGTCAAAATTCGCCCAGGTGTTGGACTCTTCAAAGCCCTCTTTCACCGTTGCCACATCTCCCAGCAGAATCCGGGTACCGTCTGCCTGGGTCAACAGGGGGAGTTTGGCATATTGGTCCGCATATTCTCTGCGGTCCTTGACTCTGACCAGAATATCGCCGCTTTCGGTTTTCAGACTGCCGCCGCCAAGTTCCACAGATGCCTTTGAGATGGCGTCGGCCGCATCGGCCAGGGTCATGCCGTACCGCCGTAAGGTCGCCTGGGGAATCTCCACCTTGACCTCGCAGTCCTTGACCCCGGTCAGTTCCACCTGGGCGATGTGTTCGTCCAGAAGCAGTCTGTCCCGGATGCTGTCGGCCGCAGACCGAAGGGTCAGTTCGTCCACCGGGCCGTGGAGCGCCACGGTGAGCACGTTTTTTCTGTGGCTTTGAATGGAGACTTCAGGATCTTCGGCCTCATCCGGGAAGGTGTCAATGTCGTCTATGGCGCTCTTGATTTCCTGCCAGGTTTTGATGACATCGGCGTCATCGGTAAGGTCCACGGTGATGGACGCTGTATTTTCAGTGGCCGTGGAGGTCACTTCATCAATGCCCTCCACATCTTCCAGGGCGTCTTCAACGGCCAGAATGATACCGTTTTCCACCTCTTCTGGGCTGGCCCCGGGATAGGAGATGGAGATCTCTACCTCATTTTCGGTAAAATCGGGAAAGACCTCCTGCTTGATATGAAAAACTGATAGCAGTCCGCCCACAAGAAAGACAAACATGAGCAGGTTGGCGATGACCGAATTGCCGGCCATCCAGGCCAGAGGGCCATGGAGTGTGGATGATTCTTTCGTCATGATGCGTCTCTCTCAGTCTGGGTCTTTTGGGCAACACTGTCCGAAGATTTCAGCGCCATGCCCTGGACCGGTGTGGACAGATCGGAGACAACCACCTGGTCTCCGGGGCTGATGCCCTTTTGAATGTATACGTTTGTTTCGTCTTTCCAGGCCAGGGTCACCTTGCGGATGTCCAGGGTATTGTTTTGATTGACCCATAGGGTGTTATCGTCTTTAAGGGCTGTTCGGGGCAAGGCCATTACATCCTCAAGGGTCCGGCCGGTGATGTCCACATAAACATAATCATCAATCATTAAAGGAACCGATGACGGATGATTCAGAGTGCCCAAAGGATTTTTCACCCCCACCAATACCTGGGCCATACGGCTGGTATCGGACAGCTGGCCCGTGACCTGGATCACACGGCCGTCCCAGGTTCCGGTGCCGGCCTGGGACCGGATACGCACCGGACACCCGCCGGGGGTGTCCATATCAAGAAAGGGGATTTCATCCAAAGGGACCACCGCCTCAATCCAGAACTCGTCCGTGCCCACCAGGGAGACCAGACTGTCCTGGACACCCACATAGGTACCGACATTGACGGAACGCTCCAGGATCATTGCATTAAAAGGGGCAACAATCCTGGTCCGGGAAAGATTCAGGTCGGCCTGGGTCAGGTCCGCCTGGGCGCTGGTCACAGCGGCCATGGCCTGGGCCAGCTGGGGTTTTCTTAGGGCAAGATCGGTCTGGTTTACCTTTTGGACGGTAATTTCACTTAAGACCCGCAATTCTTCCTTGGCAATATTCTGGCTGCCCTGTTCGATGGCCAGGGCGGCCTTGGCATTCGCCAGGGCGCTTTGGGCTTTTTTCTTTGCCACCTGGTAGTCGGCCGGATCCAGGGTCAAAACTGTTTTTCCCTTGGCTACAAAGCTGCCGGGGACAAAGTTGTCACAGACCGACTGAACCGTTCCTGTTACCTGGGCTTTGAGGGTCACTTCCCTGGCCGCAGTTACCGTTCCCATGGCAGACACCGTGGCGCTTAAATTTTGTGAGACAGCGGTTTGGGTTTCCACCAAGGTTACCTGGCGCTGGGGTTCCGCCTTCTTCATGACCGGGGCTGTAGCCTTGAAATAGGACCAGGCCACCCCGCCACCGATAATCAGCATCAGGGGGATCAGCGCCCGGATGGTCTTACCGAAAAAGGTAAGTTCTTTTTTTTCTATGGTTTCTTCTGACATCTTCAAAGGTTCCTGTTTAATTGGCATTGACGGGGGCAGATGACGCCGATGATAAATTACGGGTCCAGTTGCCCCCCAGCGCCCGGTAAAGGGATACTCTGTTTTTAATCAATGCGGCCTGTTCCGACACCAGCTGCCGCTCCAGTGCCTGGGCCGTAAGCCAGGCACTTAAATAGGACAGGTAGTTGTCCTGGCCGTTCATATACTGCATATGGGCGTCTTTGACCGTGGTGCGTGACGCGGCAAGCTGTTCCTTGAGGCGGTCAATGTATTCGGTCTGACGTTTTTCCGTAACCAGGCAGTCCTGGACCTCCTGAACCGCCTGGGCCACGGTCTGGGCATAGGCGGTCAGATACTGGTCCGCTTCCGCTTTGGACCGGTCCACTTCGGCAGACCGGTAACCGGCATCAAATATCGGTCCCGTCACAGAGGCAGCCAGGGTGGTGATCCAGTTGGAAAAAAGAAGATCAAAGGAGCTGCTGGAAAAGACCGCGTCTGCGGACAGGGTCAGGGCGGGCAGCCGGTCGGCCCTGGCGGCGGATACCTGCCAGTCCATTTCATTGAGGCGCAGGCCGGCGGCCCGGACATCGGGCCGTGCGGCCAGAAGATCAACGGGCAGTCCGGTGCCGGGCAGGGCGATGAGATGGGGCAGGTCGGCCTGGGAGATGATAATGCCGCTTGTGTCTGCCTTGCCCAGAAGGACGGCCAAAGCATTGAGTCCGGTCTCCTCTTCAAGCTGCAAGGGCGGCAGCAGCGCTTTTACTTCGGCCAGGGCTTCCCTTTGCTGGGAAACATCCAGGGCATCGGCCTGGCCGTTCATAAAACGGACCTCCTGGAGGGTCTGTATTTTCTGGTTCAGGGTTATCTGTTCCTTGAGTACAACGATCTGCCGTCGCACCGAAAGAATATTAATCCAGGTGGTTACCACGTCCCCTGCCACGGTGACAGCTGCGGCATCCAGGTCCTCCCGGGTGGCCTGGTATTCCGCCAGTTCTACATTTTTCAAGGATTTAAGGCGCCCCCACAGATCCAGTTCATATCCGGCTGACAGTCCGGCACTGAAGGTCTTGGCATGGGTGGTCTCGGTTCCGTCTGCATCTGTTTTGGTCTGCTGGCGGTTTGTTTCCCCACTGCCGTCATAATCAAGGGTGGGGAAAAGATCCGCCCCGGCTTTGCGTGCTTCGGCTTCTGCCTGCCGAACCTTGGATGCGGCTGTCAGGATGTCGAAATTGCCGGACAGGGCCTGGTCCACCAGGGTGTTCAGTTCCGGACTGCCGAATGCCTGCCACCAGTTGCCGGGTCCCGGTTCCTTTGCCGTGTAAAGGCTGAAGCGTGCGGGCAGGGCAATGGGTTGGGTCGCCCGGGGAACCGGCGTAAATGTACTGCACCCGTATATGCCTGATGTTGCAACCAGACAGACAACTATTTTTACAATGAGATGTTTCAAAAGACGGTTCCTTTTTAATGTCTTAGTTCCCAGTTCAGCGGTTATAGTTTGAATAAATTCCTCTTCCTGTTCCGTAATGCCCATGGCGACCGTCCTTGCCGTTACCGCCCCCGCTGGTCAGCAGGATGAGAGACAAAACGCAGATGAGTATGATTGACACAATGGCCGGCCCTTTTTTCAAGTGGACCACAAAAATTTTCCAGTTGATAACCAGGTGGATCGCACACAGAATCAGAAATACAACGCTCATCCATTCATGAAGGGGTTTGATCCCTCCTATGCCAAGGTGGAACATCATCATAATGCCGGTCAGAGCAACAACGAAGAATGTCAGTGTCAGGGCCGGGAGCAGGTTGGTTCGAATACTTTTTTTTGTCATTTTGTGCGTTCCTTAATTGATTGCGTTAGTTATAAAATTTTGTCGGTACCTGTCGTTTGCAAAGGCGGTGCCAGTCGGTTGTATTAATTCGAATAAAAGTACGTCCTGTAAATACAGCATGTTAAGGAGAAAAATTGAGGGGGTAATCAATGTGGGTGAGTGGGTGAGAAAAGCGGGTGTGAAATCTTTTCACGGGAAAGGGGGTGTCACTGTGAAAAGATGTTACACGCTATTGGATGGCTTTTAATCAATGCCAAGCCGCTTAAGCTTATATATTAGCCCCCGCCGGGTAATCCCAAGCATATCTGCGGCCTTGGTGCGGTTACCGTTTGTCTGCATTAGGGCCTTGCGGATGGTGTCGACCTCTGTCTCTTCAAGGGTTTTAATCTTTGGGGCATCATTTTGCGGCAGATCCGGTAAATTGAAGGCGGGCTGGGGGGGCGGAACCGCGTGACGGATGGCCGGCGGCAGATGTTCGGGAAGAATCACGTCGGTCTGGGCAAGCAGCCTTACCCGTTCCATGGTATTGGCAAGCTCCCGTACATTGCCGGGCCATGTATGGGCACAAAGCTGCCGGGCTGCGGCCCGGGAGAGCCGTTTCCCGTCATTTTGCCCCCTGCCCAGAAAAAACCGGGCAAGGGGGATAATATCTTCAATGCGGTCTCGCAAGGGCGGGATCTCAATGCAGATGACATTCAGGCGGTAATAAAGGTCCCGGCGGAAGCGTCCTGCTTCCACATCATCTTCCAGATTCCGGTTGGTGGCGGCAATGATCCGGTTGTTCACCTCAACTTCCCTGTCACTGCCCAACGGTGTTATTCGGCCGGTTTCAATGGCCCGCAGCAGCGTGGGTTGAAGATCCAGGGGCATGTCGCCGATCTCGTCCAGGAAGAGCGTGCTGCCCTGGGCCTCCCGGAACCGTCCTTTGCGTTTGGCTGCTGCGCCTGTAAAGGCCCCTTTTTCATGGCCGAACAGCTCGCCGGCAAGAAGCGCCGCCGGTACCGAGGCGCAATTAAGTATGACCATGGGATTGTTTTTCCGCAGGCTGTTCTGATGAATGAATCCGGCCAGAACTTCTTTGCCGGACCCGCTCTCTCCGGTGATCAGAACGCCCGCATCACTGCCTGCCACCCGGAAGGCATCCCACAGAAGGCTTTTCATCACAGGGCTTTGGGCCACAATGCCTCCAAGGGCTTCGGTGGGAATGGCAGAAGTGGCAGCATCCTGATTATTGCTGATGCCAAGGGTATCCCGCACGGCAGCCAGGAGTTCGTCCAGGTCCACCGGTTTAGACAGATAGTCGACGGCACCCAGCTTCATGGCATTCACGGCATCCCTTACCTCAGCATAGGCGGTGACCATGAGAAAGGGCAATTCGGGGTGGTTTCTGCGGGTCTGGGTGAGCAGGTCAATGCCGCTGGCCCCGCCCATGCGCACATCGGTCACCACCAGGGCGGGGAGATCGTCTTCAATGATGGCAAGCGCCGCCTCGGCCGACTCTGCGCAGCAGGTTGTAAACCCGGCAGTTTCAATCACGCTTGCATATAACTGGCGGTACCTTGCCTCGTCATCAACAATCAGAATAGTGTCGTTCATTCATCATCTCCTGCATGTATGGATATCCCTGAAATGCTTATCACCGTCCCCTCGCCCTGTTTTGATTCCGCATTGATCGACCATCCGTGGTCCTCGGCAAAACGTTTGACAATGGACAGTCCCAGGCCATGTCCGTTTGGATTGCCTGTCACATAAGGTTTAAAGATCCGGGGCAGCAGCTCTTCTGATATACCGCATCCCTGGTCCGCCACATCCATGGTCCCATGGGACCCGGTCCGCTGAAGGCGGACGGTGACGGTATCCCCCCGGGATGACGCTGTCAGGCTGTTCAGGATCAGATTAACAAGAATCTGGCGGAACATCTCCTCATCGGCCGTCAGGGTCAGTGCCGGGCATTCAATGCTGAGATCCACCCCGGCAGCGTCGAATTCAGGAGCCAGTATCCCGGCAACCCCCTGGATCAATTGCTGGGCATCGACGGGCGCGGCCTTAAGTTTTCTCTGCCTGGCAAAGGTCATGAAAAGGCCCAGGCGGGAAACTGATTTGTCGATTTCATCCACGATGGTTTCAAGCATGTCACGGCTTTTTTCCGGAACCAGCGGGTCACGGGCCACTTGCTGGGCAATGCCTGAAATGATTCCCAAAGGGTTTTTGGTTTCGTGGGCCAGGCCCGCTGCGGCCAGGCCCAGATCCTCAAGGTGGGCCGAACGAGTCCGTTCGATTTCCAGCTGATTGAAAAGGGCGCGGTTGCGAAGGACCATCATCCAGGCGGCCCCATTGGCACCCAGAAGCAACAGTATGGCCACAAAGGGAACGATAATATGCTCGATAAATTTAGGAATCGGCATATGGTCCTGCCGGGTATCCCTGCCCAGGACCAGTAAATAATCCCCCTCTATGGCCCCCCGGCCTAAAGATTCGTCCTCCGGATTCTTAAGCCGTTTTTCCGACATCGTTTGTGGCAGCCGGATATTGCGGGAAAAAATAAAAATACCATCAAGAAGAAAAGCCGGTTCATCAAATGATGACGGCAGTTCTGCCGGGGCCTTGCCGGTCTGGAAAACGGTCCGCCCGTTCCGGATTAACATAAAGAACTCATAAGGGGTGGCGTGGAGGATGGTGCGGAACCGCCTCTCAATTTCGTTCCGGCCCAGTGACCCATCTATAGCGCACAGGGCGCTTGCGAGGATATCGGATGTTTGAAATGCCTCGTGCTCGGCTCTTCCGATATTGTGATCGTCCAAACGGTGCCAGGTTTGCCATGTCCAGTATATGATGACGCCCAGCATCATTGCGGTCAGTACAATGGGCACTCTAAACTCTCTTATTTCAAGGCGCATACGTCTGATTCCTTATTTTAATTTAAAGACAACGCGCTATTAAAGCAAAAGATGTGCCGAATTTGGGCAGTATATATACTTTATTGTCTGAACGAAAATCCGTGATTGGACGGCTCGTTAACGGGGCAGTATGCCCATAAAGTTGCCCAGATGAAACGCCGCAGGTGGGTGACTTTGGGTTCAAACACGAATTATCCCCCGGCGACCAGGGGAAAAAGCCCAACCTTATCATTCTCCGCAAGTTCCTGATCCGGCATAGCCCTTTTGCCATTGATGAAAATCAGGCTGGCAGCACCGTCAGGGATGCCCAGTTTGCGGATCAGGCCCTCCGCCGTTGTCCCCTTTTCTACTTTGATGGAACCCGAGCCCTCCGGATAGTATCTGAAAAGGGTGGTGGACAGATCCACGTTAATTTCAATCATCGGATTCGTTTCCCTGTTCCGGATTTTGCGGTGCCGGTGTTTTGGCAGGGAAAAACCGTTCAGCCCCCTCAATGGACCGGATATGAATATCCCGCTGGGGAAAACTGATCTCTATGTTGTTTTCCCTGAAAAGTTTATCGATCCTGAATCTGACATCCGTATCCACCTCCAGCATATGGTCGATATCTGTCCAGAGCCGCAGCACAAAAACCAAGGCGCTGTCGCCAAAATCCGTAAAAATTACATCCGGTCTCGGGTAGCGAAGAACATTGGGCGCATCCTGGGCAATCTGCAGTAAAATCGTTCTGACCAGTTCGATATCAGATCCGTATGCTACTCCCACACTGATTTTGCGGCGAATCCGTTTGTCCTTGAAGCTCCAGTTGGTCACCTGATTGCTGATCAGATCGGCATTGGGAATGATCAGGGAGGCATTGTCATAGGTCTGCACCACTGTGGACCGGACATTTATTTTTCTTACCCTGGCCCAGGTGCCGTTGACTTCCACATCATCCCCCACCTGGATGGGTCGTTCAAACAACAGGATAATGCCGGATATAAAATTATTGACGATATTCTGCAGGCCAAATCCGATACCAATACCTAGTGCACCAAAGGCAACGGCCAGGGACGCCGTGTTCAGTCCAAAGACGTGCAGGGCGATGAGAAGGCCGATGGCCCAGATAATATAAGCGGATATGGTTGTAATGGACTCCTGCAGACCCTGGGCCATGCCCGAGCGGCTCAAAAATTTTTTCTGGAACAGCCATTTCCATATCCGCACCAGGGCATAGGTGAAAATAATTACGAGTCCGGCAAAAATTGCCCCTAAAAAGCTGAACTGCATGCTGCCGATGCCCAATGGGACGGCCAGAACCTTGTACAGATGGCCCAATACGGTCTGGGGATCACCCCAAATCAACAGCAGAACAATTAAAAGCGTCACCATCCAGAAAAATTGACCTGCCCGGATGATGAGCCACTGGACAGGATAGTCGTCATACATAAAGTCTTCGATTCGGGTATGGCTTTGTTCTCTGTAGTAAAGATCCCATTCCAGAAGCTGGTGAAAGAAAATTGTCCACCAGAAAAAAATCACAAGACTCTTAATCCAGGACAGCACCCAGTGGGAGGCCAGCAGTTCATAACCGGTCATGTCCAGCATGAGTGAAATGCCGGAAATAAGAAGCAGACCGTATTTTGTGGTCAAAAGCCGGATCAGCTGATTTCTGTCCAGGGGATTTTCTCCCGGGGATTGAAGCATGTAAAAATTGACATCACGCCAGGTTTTCAAGATCCAGACAACCATGATAAATGCACTGGTCATGCGCAGCAGGATCAGTAGCCCTGAACTTTGCCCCACAGTGTCATGGAACACCCCGTAGGCAAGAATAAAAACAGTAATCGCCCGGGTGAGGCGGATCAGATGCCGGGCATTGGACTCACCGCCCACGGCATCAACCAGAACTGTTTTCAACGCCCGGCGGATCCACTTGGATGCCAGGAGGATGATTATTACCAGGGAGGCCTCCCCAAAAGCCATGGAGACCAGCGCCATTCGGTCCAGACGACTGTAAAGAAAAATCGTCAAGGCGGTCCCCGCCGGAACAATGGACATGGCCAGCAGATCTGCTGCCGTCAGATGCCAGGTGCCAAGCTTTTGAGCAACCGGCAGACTGGTTAATCCCAGCGCTTCTTTTTTGATTCGTCTTAGGATGACAAGCACAATGGCCATGACAAAGAAAAATGATACCGCCAAAAGCTCCGCATCCTGCCACAATTGCTCTGCTTTTGATATCCAGAACTGGGGATTCGAAACAGTATAGAGCAGTTCAACCAGGGTGTTGAATTCCTCTTTAAGGGAATTGACGGCACGAAACCGCGCATCTTTTTTTGTTCGTTCAAACAACCCCTTGGCACTTTTCTCCTCAATGACTTTTTCAAATTGTGCATCCAGGGCTGTAAATGTTTTTTTTATTTCCGCCTGTTTGTCCAGACGGTCCTTGTATATTTGATCCAGCCGGGAGACAAGATCCTCTTTTTCCTTGAGCGCTTTTGCCAGGCGGGTTGCCGTCTTTTCAATGGCCCGGTTTTTGTTTCTGTCCGCAGACGCTGTACTTTCTTTAACCTTTGCAATTTCTGCCAGTTGTTTGTCCACAAGCAGTTTTTGATTTTTCAGATGCGAAAGCTCTTGTTTTAACGCCTCTTCCTCGGGTATCAGACCTTGAAACATCTTCTGGGCGTCTGCCATGACGGTTTTCAGTTCGGCCCTGCTTTTTTGCAGCCGGGCAAGACTGCCATCTTCTGACAGCAGCAAATTCCAGAAAGATGAAAACTGGACCCGGTATCCATTATAGGCGGCGTTCAGGTACATCTGGTCCTTTTCTTCGCTCGCTATACGGGTTTTATATTTTTCAAGGTCGCTGAGTTCAGAATCCAGTGACTTCTCAAGAATCGAGCCCAGTTCATCAATCAGCTGGGATGTCGAATTTTGCTGGGAATCTGTTTCTTCGGGTTCCGCAAACGCAGCGCCAAAGCCACTGAAGAAAATTGATCCGGCAAACAGGATTACACATAATTTGAAGATAAACTGACGGTGTAATTGCTTTATATAAATAGGTTTTTTTTCTGCCATAACCTTTAAAACCACCCTTTCTTTTTAAAAAAAACAACCATGGCTCCGCTGATTATCGCCATGACCCCCAATAACACAAAATATCCCCACTGCCATTCAAGCTCCGGCATAAATTTAAAATTCATGCCGTATACGCCGGCAAGAAAACTCAACGGAATAAAAATGGTGGATATAATGGTCAGGGTTGCCATGACCTCATTCATACGGTTGCCCTGGGCTGACATATAAAAATCCAGCATGCTGGACAAAAGTTCTTGAAGGGAAGCGACCGAATCCAGAATGTGGTTGACGTGATCCAAAATATCGGCATAAAAACGGATCACTGCATCTGGAACAAACGGGGATTCAGACTTCATCAAACCAAGAATTGCCCCGCGCACCGGCCGCATCTGCTTATTGAAAAATATGACCTCTCGTTTTAGGCGGTGTACCTGGCCAAGGTGGTCGGGATTTAAATCTTCGAGCATGTCTCGTTCAACAGATTCCACGGCCGAAGCAATCTGACCGATCACATCAAGGGAGTGGTCCACCACGGCATCACTCAAGGCATAGGCCAGGTACCCCGGTCCGGCCGTTCGTATGTTTCCCCTGCCTGCCTGCAGCCTCTTCTCCACGGCCTTAAGACAGGGGGAGGGTTTGTCCTGGATAAAAATAACCACGTTCTCCATAACGGCCATACTGACCTGGGTTTCTGATATCTCATGGGTTGTGGGATCAAAGGCCAGTTGTTTGAGCGTGATATAATAGTAATTGTCAAAATCTTCAAATTTGGGCGGGTGTGCCGGATTGACCATATCCTCCAGGGTCAGGGTATGGATGTTGAACAGTTCCCCCAGCTTTGAAAATACAAAATGGTCATTTGTGCCGGTGATTTGAATCCATGCCGCCTTTCCCTGCTGAATTAATGGCGTAACGTCCTCAATATTCGAGATCTGGTGAGTTTCCAGGGTTTCTTGGGAATAGATTAAAACGCGGATATCAGACGCTGAGCTCGATGGGTCCCGGCCATCAATATGCAGACCCGGGGGAGATCCGGCTTTTTTGTCTGATTTTTTGAAAAACCTGGGCATGGCAAACCTTTCATTTAATTTATAACCGCACAGATTCGTTTACGTATATTTAAAATATTTTAAGACAGGGACGAGGGCTTTTGTCAAGCGCTCGGGAAAATGAACACTTCAAACTCTGTGCTCTCTACTGTTCTCTGTGGTTAAATAAAACTGCGGACGACGCCCGGTAGTTTAAAAAACAGGTGGTTTGAATTAAAGCATTCAATCCCTTCGGGATTTCTTGTTTCTAAACCACTATGTTTTTATACGCATTTTTATCTTATTTTTGCCGCGTTGTTTTCTTTTTCATATTCCCATAAACATATTTTCCATAAACCTGATGCAAAATATCGCATTCCTATCGTGGTTAAGGATTTTAAATGGATAAGATTACCCAAAAAATGAACGCCGGATCTGAATTTTCACAGACTTTAGGTTTTCAGGTCAGCAGGATACTCTTTATTTGCCGGCCTTACCTTTGGCCGGGGCTGAAAGCTGATATTCATCCCTCCCCCTGGGAGATCACCCATGCGGAGTGTATGACCGAGGCCGCCGCACTGCTTGCCAACGCGGATTTTGATCTTGTTTGTATTGATGTTGGGGTGCTGGATGGCGACACAGGGATGGCGATACCACAGCTTAAAGTTCTTTGCCCCGGGGTTCCGGTTATCCTTCTGGTGCCGCCGGGCCATTGCAACCCCCGGCCGTTGAAACGGGGTGCTCAGCACATGTTTATCTGGCCCGGAACACCGGAACACGTCCATGCCATGGTCCGTTTTATTGAGGATCTGCGCTGTAAGGATACCACCCGCCGTGCCGTGCTCCTGGTGGAAGATAGTTTTGAATGCACCTCGTTTTTTCTTCCTGGGGTATATGACGGTATTGATGCGGCGTTCCCCGGTGTCAGGCCGCCCAGGCTTGTTCTGGCCGATTCCCATGAAACAGCCATGGCGCGGTTCCGGGAATTGGGCGAACGCCTTGACTGTGTTATTTCCGATACCCGGCTTCCCCGGCAGGGAAAAGCGTCCCCCGAAGCCGGCATTGACGTTCTGTCGGCCATTCATAGGGAAATGCCAGGTCTTCCCATCATGCTCATGAGTGCCGAAAGCACAAACAAAACAATGGCCCAGAGCATTCCGGCCCCTTTTCTGGATAAAAATGGCCGCCGGCCGGACCGCATCCTTCATGATTTTTTTTGCAGCCTGGCCATGGACCGCCCTGTCCCGGGGCCAAACACCTGTACCAAAGATTCGTATCCGGTTCAAACCGTTTCTGGCGGGATTACCCGAATCGGACGCGGATCCATCGGTGGTAAAGCCCGGGGGCTGGCCTTTCTGGCCCAGACCCTTAACCGTCGACCCGGCCTTGGAGCGGCCTGTCCGGAAATGGTCGTCAACATCCCTGATACCCTGGTCCTCTGCACAGATATTTTTGAGGACTTTATCCGGGACAACAGGCTGGAAAGATTTGCTGACCGACCCTTGGCGGAGTTGGTCCAGGCATTCATTGATGCACCGCTGCCCCGGGAGGTGCTCCGGTATTTGGCGACCCTTCCGGTCGCGGCCTGTGTTCCCCTTGCCGTACGCTCATCCAGCCTTCTGGAAGATGCGGCCGTCCATCCGTGCACCGGGGTTTACAAAACCTATATGATCCCCAATACCCATGCTGACCCTGACATCCGGCTGTCCCAGCTTGCCACGGCCGTTAAGCTGGTCTATGCCTCAGCCTGCTATAAAAAAGCCCGGTCCTTTGTACACAGCACAACAGCCCGGCCCTTCAGGGACAGCATGGCCGTTATGATCCAGACCGCGGCCGGCAGCCGGTACAATGATTTTTTTTACCCGGCCCTTTCGGGTACAGCCCAGTCCCTTAATTTTTACCCTGCGGCCAATGCCAAAGCCCATGAGGGTATCGTGAATCTGGCGCTGGGGTTCGGCCAGACCCTGGCCCAGGGGGAACAAAGTTTCAGGGTATCACCCAAACATCCCCAGGCCACGCCTCAATTTGCCGGCCCCAGGGATTTTCTGGAAAAAACCCAGAATCGTTTTTATGCCCTTAGAGTGGCAGGCTGCCCGGAGACCCTGCGTTTCGGCTTCTGCTCCAACCTGGAACGCCGGGATTTGAACGGGGCACTTGAAGAGGCCCCGGTCAAAGCGTTGGCATCAACCTATGTGCCTGCCGAAGACCGTATCCGGGATACCTGGTACTGCAAGGGCCCCAAAGTAATCACCTTTGCCCAGGTCCTCAAATACGGGTCTCCGCCCATTATCGCCCGGGTCAACGATCTGATGGCTGCGCTGGCAGATGAGGCCGGCGCGCCAATGGAATTGGAGTTTGCCGCCGATCTCCCCGGCACATCAGGCGGTCCCTGGACAATTTCTTTGCTCCAGGCCCGGCCCATGTCCAGTCCCCGGGAGACCCGTCTGATCACCAGAAAAGATTTTGATGACGCCGTCTGTGTCTCCACCTCGGCGTTGGGAAACTGCACCCTGGACACCATCCGGGACATTGTCTATGTCAACCCTGAGACCTTTGAACGGGGTAAGACGCTGGATATGGCGCAGCAGATTAGCCGAATTAATGCGGAACTGGCCAAAACCAACCGCCGGTTTTTGCTGGCCGGTCCCGGCCGGTGGGGATCATCGGATCCCTGGCTGGGCATCCCCGTGCAGTGGCAGCAGATCTCCGGTGCCGGTGCCATCGTGGAGATCCGGGACGGCACCATCCATGCCGAGGCCTCCGGGGGCTCTCATTTTTTCAACACCATCACGGCCCGGGGCGTTCCCTACATCACCGTGAATCCGGAAGCGTTGGACCGCATCGACCTGGAACATTTGAGCGGATGCCGCACCGTCCGGGACGAAGGCTTCATCCGCCATCTGCGCCTGAATCGTCCCCTGGTGATAAAAGTCGATGGGAAACATTCCCGCAGTGTCATCATGAACGCTTAGAAAATCAGTCCATTACAGACAGGATGGATGGGCGTCCCTGCATCGGATCTCATCATCCCCATTTACAATACGTATATCCAAAAGAAAGGTAAATCATGTCAGAAGAGCTGAATAAAATCATTGCCAAAGACCCCGATCAAAAAGAGTTTCACCAGGCTGTTCAGGAAGTGATCGAAACGGTTCAGCCGGTGTTGGACCGCAACCCCGAATACCGTCATGCCAAAATTCTGGAGCGCCTGGCCGAGCCCGAACGGGTGGTCATGTTCCGGGTGCCCTGGATGGACGACACCGGCACCGTTCAGGTGAACCGCGGTTACCGCATCGGAATGAATTCGGCCATAGGGCCGTACAAGGGCGGGCTGCGTTTCCACCCGTCGGTCAATTTGTCCATCCTCAAGTTTTTGGCCTTTGAGCAGGTGTTTAAAAACGCCCTGACCACCCTGCCCATGGGCGGCGGAAAAGGCGGGTCCGATTTTGACCCCAAGGGAAAATCCGACAATGAGGTCATGCGCTTTTGCCAGTCGTTCATGTCCGAACTCTACCGGCACATCGGACCGAACACCGACGTGCCCGCCGGGGACATCGGCGTGGGCGGCCGGGAGATCGGCTATCTTTTCGGACAGTACAAACGATTGACCAATGCATTTGATCCGGTGCTCACGGGCAAGGGCCTGGACTGGGGCGGCAGCCTCATCCGCCCGGAAGCCACGGGTTACGGTGCGGTCTATTTTGCCGCTGAAATGCTGGCCACCCGCAACGGCAGTATAGCGGACAAAACCTGCCTGGTTTCCGGTTCCGGCAACGTGGCCCAGTACACCGTGGAGAAAATTTTGGATATGGGCGGCAAAGCCGTCACCCTGTCGGATTCCAGCGGATTCATTTACGACCCAACCGGCATTGACCGGGGGAAACTGGCCTGGGTCATGGAGTTGAAAAACGTCCGGCGGGGCCGAATCGAAGAGTATGCCGAAAAATATCCCGAAGCCGTTTACACCAAAACCGATGCCACCCTGGATTATAACCCCCTGTGGGGCATTCAGGCCGACTGCGCCTTTCCTTCGGCCACCCAGAACGAAATCAACGGCAAAGATGCGGCCAACCTCATTGAAAACGGGGTGTTTGTGGTATCCGAAGGGGCCAACATGCCCTCCACCCCGGATGCCGTCGATCTTTTTGTGGACCACAAAATCCTCTACGCCCCGGGCAAGGCGGCCAATGCCGGAGGCGTCGCTGTATCCGGCCTGGAAATGTCCCAGAACGCCGTTCGTCGGGCCTGGAGCAGGGAAAAGGTGGACATGCGGCTGCAGGGCATCATGAAATCCATTCATACCGCCTGCGTGGACGCCTGTACCGAATACGGCGAGAAAGGCAACTACGTGGCCGGGGCCAACATTGCCGGCTTTACCAAGGTGGTTAACGCCATGCTGGATCAGGGTCTTGTATAGCCCGTCAATTCTTGTTAGATGTTAGTCTTCAGCTCACAGTTCATCGCTGTGAGCTAAAAAAATTTCCTGAACGATAACTTTTGATAAGGAATGGGTCACATCGTGGAGCAGCCGGACATTGACGCCCTGGTTCGCCGCAACCGGGAGCTGGAACAACTGGAGCAGGACCATCGACGCATGGAGCTGATCTTCAAGCAGCAGGCCCACAATCTCCGGGAGCGTATGAAGGAGATCAACTGCCTGTACGGGATCTCCAAAATTCTGGAACAGGCCGGACTCTCCCTGGAAGAGACCTTCCAGCAGGTGGTGGATCTTATCCCGCCTTCCTGGCAATATCCGGAAATCACATGCGCCCAGCTGCTCATCAACGACCAGAGTTTCCGCACGGAAAATTATAAAAACACCTTCTGGAAACAGCAGGCAAACATCAATGCCTATGGAGAGCCCATCGGAATCCTTACGGTCTGCTACCTGGAAAAACGGCCCGACATAGACGAAGGTGCCTTTCTGGCCGAAGAACGGTCATTGATCAATGCCGTGGCCGAGCTGCTGGGTCGGACCATCCAACGCAAACAGGCGGAATCCGAACTTCGGGAATCACGGCGCAAGCTCAAGGAGCAGAACCAGCAGCTCAAGGATAAAAATATTGCCCTGCGGGAAGTGATGAGCCAGCTGCGGGAGGAAAAGGTGGACCTGGAAACCCGGGTCCTGGCCAATGTGGAAAATTTACTGCTGCCCCTGGTCAAAAAAATGGAAGACCAGGGGTCGGATCTGGACCGGGAGTATCTGTTTCTGCTTGAAGCAAACATCGCCCAGCTCACCTCTTCATTCGGCACCAAAATTTCCCAGCTTCACCAGCGTCTCACCCCCCGGGAAAACGAAATCTGCAATATGATCCGCACCGGATTAAGCTCCAAGGAGATCGGAAAAATGCTCAACCTCTCCTACCGCAGTGTGGAGACCTATCGAAACCACATCCGTAAAAAGCTGGATATCACCAATAAAAAAATCAACCTGAACTCTTACCTGTCCGGCCTGTAACCGGTATGGAGAAATACCCGTGGTCCACCTGCCGCCCGACATTTGCCGGTCTCCCCATATTATTGACCGGGCCGACGCACTCCATCTCAACATCAGGATTCTCTACGAAGCGGTCATTGACCTTTCCGCCCAGGGCCTGACCACCGCCCACTGCATCAACCTTGCCGCAGGGATTCTGCTCAATGATCTGGGGCTTCCCAGCTATTTTTTTGAAAATATCACCACGGCTTCTCTTAAGCAGATTTTGTCGTCCATCACCTCCAGCATTGCCATCCAGGATGACCGGGTGGTTTTGGTGGGCCGGGTGGCCCACATCGACTTTGACCTGGGGCAGGGCAGTGAGGTCCAGCGGGTGCGCATCGCCACCCGGGAGACCCGGGACGCCATGGAAAAATTGATGGAAAACATGATCTGCGGCCATCGCAGGGAATATTATTACAGCCGGGAAAATGAATACTACACCTATATCTTCCGGCCGGAAACCGTAAACGATTTCACCCGGCATGAATTCAAGGATTCCGCCTTTTTGTTCAACCTTGCCGGGGATTACACCGCCACCCCAGAACCCACCCGCAGGCGGTATGAAGAATTTTTAAGGGATTGCAGGGCATCGGTCACGCCCCTGGTGAAGGTCTTTAATGTGCCGGCCACGGCGGAAACCCGGATCATGTTCAACTCGGATTTTGCCACCCCCCAGATCCCCATCTTCCGGCAGTTGCTCAAGGACCACGGGTTCACCCTTGTGCGGGCCTATTGGGAACCCTATTGGGCCGGTACCGATGTGCCTTCCTCCATCTGTTCCCTTTATCTGCAGGGAGAAATTTCACGGCCCCGGGAAACCGAACTGATACGTGACATTCAGGATTTTTTGGCCTTTCATGTCGGTCCTGTCACGGATCTTTACGTGGCCGGAAAACTGACGTACAAGGAGATGCTTTTTGCCGGCAACGCCATTGACTTTGCCCGGATGTTCCTTTTTTCGGAACGCTATGCCCAAAGGGATCAGTCCATCATGTCCCGCCTGGATGACAGGGTCTGTGAAGAGGCTTTTGCCGACCGGATTTATGGGGCCGCCCGGGCCGAATTTGACAGTCGAACCATTATCGCTGCGGTTAATGCCCACCCCGGCCTGCTCAACGCATTGTATGAATTATTCGCGCGTCGTTTTGATCCGGCTTTGGCCGCCCCTGGATCGGCAGATGCGCCCACGGAACAGCTTGAGGCGTTCCGTGGAATGTGCCGGACCCACCTTGGGGAACACCCCAGGGCTCTTCAGGTTTTCCGGTTCATGACAAAACTTGTTACCTGCTGCCAAAAGACCAATTTTTACACCCCGGGAAAACGGGCTTACAGCTTTCGCCTGGACAGCGGTATCCTTGACCCTTTGGTATACAACCGGCCCGTTTATGCCATTTTCTTTATCAACGGCCACTATGCTGCAGGGGTTCACATGCGCGCCGCCGACATTGCCCGGGGCGGTCTGCGTCTGGTAACAGGCGACCGGATGGCACGGGAAAGCCGGATGGAACATGCAGCCCGGCTCTGCTTTACCCTGGGCCGTAATCGTCGGCTCAAGCATAAGGATATCTGTGAAGACGGTGCCGCAGGCGTGATTGTTCCCCATTCGGTCTACGGGAAATCTTCCGGAAATGCCGTCCTGGATTTCACAGAAAGCCTCCTGGATCTTACGCTCCCCAACGCGAGTGTCATCGACTATTATGGTCGGCCTGAAATGATTTTTTTAGCGCCGGACCGGGGCACTGCAGGTTTTATGGATACCGTGGCACTCCGGGCAAAGGTCCGGGGATATTCCCAGTGGCGGACCTTTGCCTCTGCAAAAAGCTGCGCCATTCCCTGCGGCAATTACGGTTTCCTGGACAACGGTAAATTGTTTGGGCTGCTGCCTGCCGGGAATGGCCGGGTCGATCTGCACGTTGACGGAACGTCCCGGCTGGTCACCCGGAATATGGAACAACTTAGGGAAAAAATAAGTGGGAATGTAAACACCCTGGGCATGGCCACCACAGCCATGATGGCGGCCTTGCGTACCTTGATCCATCACCATGACGCCCGGGAAAAAGATCTCAATCTCATGGTCATCGGCGGGCCCGGTGGACGGCTGGGGGGCAATGAACTGCTTTGTTACCAGGGCCGGATCTGCCTGGCCATGGACAATGATGCGCTTCTCTTTGATCCTGCCGGACTGGATGCCGAGGAGTTGGAAAAACTGGCCCTGGCCGCCTGTGCCGGTGAAGCCGTCGGTGCGATGGCCTTCCCTTCGGATAAATTGTCCCCCGAGGGATTCAAAGTTCCGGCCACTGCAGCGCGCATTTTTCTGCCGGACGGTACAGGGGTCAAAGACAGCGCACGTTTTCACAGGGATTTCCTTTTTAACCCGGAAATGGGCGCGTATATCCGCCAGGCTGATATCCGGGTCTGTCTGCCCTGCGGCGGTTTCAACGGTTGCGTTATCGGGGAAACCGTCTCCTCTTTTTTAAAAAATTTTGATGCGCTTGAATTTATCGTGGAAGGCGCGGACCTCTTTTTTGACAACGACGCCCGGCGGCATATTGCGGCAAACACCGGCATCCACCATCTCAGGGATTCCACGGCCAACAAAGGCGGCGCCTTCTCTTCGGTCATGGCCGAGGTCCTGCCGGGCCTGCTTCTCGGGGATCAATACGAGGCGGTCATTCTTGGGGATTTTAACGTGCGTGAGGCCCTGATCAGGGAAGTTTTAGAACGAATCGAAACCCATGCGGCAGCAGAGACAAAGATATTAATTTCCCGATGTAAAGCAGATCCGAACGTTCCGCTGTGTACCCAATCGGAAAGGGTAGGCGAAGAAATTCTGGCCCTGCAGGAAATATTTCGAGCTCGGCTCACCATCATATTAAAACAGAAAATCCTGGTCTGGAAAATTCTTGCGGCCTATATCCCCAAGACCTTGGTCGAATTCATGGGCAAAAAACGGATCATGGACACACTGAATAGAGATGCCATGCAGGCGTACCGCGACGCCATCATCACCAAAAAGCTTGCTGCTATGGCTTTTTACCGGTTCGGCCTGGAATGGGAAAAATTCAGTACCGCATTGAAGAAAGACTTTGCCGGCACAGTCGCCGACCTGGCCGACTCCACCCCGTTACCGCCGTGCGTACGCCCTTAAATCCATAAACCCAAAACGACTGCAGGAGGGGGACTCCCTGCAGCCGTTTTGGGTTAAGCTGTTTTTATTGACTAATAATCGCAAATGGACCGATCAACACTGGTGGGGACGCCTTCATAGGGGGTCCATTTATTGACGTTGAAACTTGATGAATCTCTCATGTTTTTCAATACTTCAATGCTGGTTTTATACCCTTTGTACATCCGGCACATATCCATGGCCATGCCGCAGATCAGAGCAACGGCCTGGATTACGGTGACATCATCCTGGGAAAATTCCCATGGTTTGGCCGTATAAAGCCGCATAGCACCGATTATTTTGTTGTGGCTGATAATGGGCACACCCAGCAGCGAGGAGATTCCTTCTTTTTTTGCTGCCTCGGGATACTCGATCCGGGGATCATCCATGACATCGTAAATGGCAATGGGAACGGCATCCTTGGCTTCTTTTATTGCCTGTTTAAAGTGGATCGGACCTTTTTTCAGGTACTCCTGGCTCAGTCCGGAAGAGCCCATCAGGCCGAGCTCTCCCGTCTCCCGGTTGACCAGGAAAACGCAGCAGCCTTTGGCATTAAAGGCGCTTTTAACACTTTCTGCCGTAATCATGGCAACTTCCTCTTGTTCTTTGCACTGGGAAATTGCGGTGGTTAAACGGGTGATGGTTTCGTAATGAAGTTCATGGGTTCCCATGGTTTTCTCCTTTTCTTTTAAATTTAAAGAATTTTACGATAATCAGCCGGTTAAAAGAGTTGTAAAATGATTTCAGCGGAACCTGGTGATCGTACGGAGTGTAGTGTAAGAGAAATGAAGTGACCAAAAACCAGTCGTGTAGTCGTGAGCGAAATAACAATCAACTGTGTAACTTGGTATGGGTTTAATATATCTGATTCATTCAGGAAGGTCAAAGGGAATTGATATTAATTATTTAGTTTGGATAACTGTCTTTTTTTTGGCCCGTCAGTGTGGTTGCCGGATTATATAAGGAAGGCACGGCAACACCGGAACAGTGAGCCGTGCCAAAAGAAAGATAAAGTTAAGAGAGGATCAATTAGGTCAACTGTCGGGCGCTTAATTGATGAAGATCTTTTTCCTGCTTGACCTTTGGACAGCCTCTTGTCAGCCAGCTGGAGTTCTGTGGCGTAATCAGGGCATACGGTTTGATCCAGGTCAGGGCGATGAAAAAGAAGAAGCCGTAGGCAAAGGCCAGTACCGAAGAGAACCTGCCGAATTTCCAGGCGTATATTGTGGCGGAGAGGCTGGAGCCCAGCACAATGCCGATAATGGTTTTAGTTCCGAATATGGCCGGATGCCAGAGAATCAATCCCCATGAAATCAGGAAAAGCACCTGGGCAACTGTCAGTTTGAGTACGTCGGAAACCAGATTGATCCGTGCGCCAAGCATGGATTCCCGACGAAACGGTGTGAAGATAAAGCGTGCCATGGCAATGGTCTCACGCACATTGCTTCGGGCCCATCTCAAATACATTTTGCAAAGCTGGGAATAGGCCACCGGAACTTCGGTGAAGACCATGGCGTTCTGCTGAAATAATACATGGTATCCCTGGCGAAGAATCATATTGGTCATGGCGCGGTCTTCGCCGATATTTGCGGGCTTTCCAAGAAAAGTCTGGTTCTTCCATTTCTCAAGCACACGCATGACCGCAGCTTTACGGTATGCGGACAATGCACCGGGCGTACAGGTTACGGTGCGGTACATGCTCTGGCTGGAACGCATGAAATCAAAGCTGAACACAAAAACGATGTCCACCATCCGGGGGATAATACCCTTGTTCTGGTTGAGCACCCGGACATTGCCGGCAACGGCGCCGACCCTGGAATCTACCGAGAAGGGTGTCACCAGGTTTCTCAGGGTGTCGGCTTCCACTACGGAATCACTGTCCACGGTAACTAGAACCTTGCCTGAACTTCTCTTAAATCCGTCATAAAGCGCCTGGCGTTTGCCCTGGTTTTTGGGCTGGCGTATGGTCAGGACAGGGATATCAAGTGTTCTTTTGGCCAGTTTAATCCATTTCCATGTATCATCCGCACTGCCGTCATCCACGGCAATCAATTGTATCTTTTTCTTTGGGTAGTTACTGCCCGCAAGACTTTTAAGGGTATCAAATACCTGACGGCCTTCATTGTAGGCTGGAACTACAACTGTGCATGTCGGCAGTTGATCATCGGACACACTTGGGATGGGTTTGTATTTTATTACCAGGATGATTCTCCATACCAGTTCTGCCATGGCCAGGAAAAATAAAATTGAAGATGAGGTGATTAATACATTTCCCCAGGGCTGTGCTTTAAGAAATTGGAAACCGGATGAGGCGTCTGTGCCATACAGGCAGGCCGCTGCCACAACAGTCAGAATACAGGCAAGGGCTGCAAATTTTTTTTGATTTCCGATTATTTTGTTGGACGCTTCCATAAATTTACATCTCCTTTTTGCTATAACAGCCACGGGCTGATCCGGCGTATCATTCTGATAACTTCAGCCCATGGCAAAACAAGAAAGTAATTCAAATCCGTATTGATACTTTCTTATAAAAATTCATCATCAGCAGAACAACATGCTCGCCATGATGTGTTCCCTGACAGAGCAAAGGACGTGCCATCGCTTAATATATTGAATTTAAAGGTAATAAATAAATGGCTCGGAGGGCCGTTTTAAACTTGTTACTAAAATTACATCCTGGGGAACGAAATTTTCCCTTTTTTAAACAATTGGCCGGGGCCAAAAATTCAAATGCCCTGGAAATTTTTAATTCCCAGGGCATTTGAATTTGAATATCGGTCCGACAGACAGGATATGAATGCTGCCTGACCACAATTCTTTTCCTTTTTTAAATCACCACGTTATGGTGGGGCCCTGTGCCGGCAAATTTTGCTCCGACACAGGGAGGTGATGATGGTGGTGAGACAAGGACAGAGGGAGTATGCTGTTGTTTCAGGGGTGATGGTGCCCTTTGTCATACACGTCCTTTGTCTTTATTCGTATAGCAAAGGATGTGCCTATTGTGTAATTTGTTGTTTTTTAAGCGTTTTTTTCTTTATTTCTGAATTATTAATATAAAAATGGGTTACAAAAATTTCATTTTTTATCCCAAAAAGGTGCAAAATACGTAACCCGTCACGCAGAAACGTTATCTCCGGGGGTAAGGACTGGAATTAAATACCGGCCGGTGTAGCTGTCTGTATTCTCAGCCACCTTTTCCGGCGGTCCGGCTGCCACAATCCGCCCGCCGCCGCTGCCGCCCTCGGGACCAATGTCCAGAATCCAGTCGGCAGTCTTGATCACATCCAGGTTATGTTCAATGATCACCACGGTGTTGCCGGCATGGGTAAGGCGCTGGAGTACCTGCAGCAGCATGCGGATATCCTGAAAATGCAACCCGGTGGTGGGCTCGTCCAGAATATAAAGGGTGTCGCCGGTGTCTTTTCTGGCAAGCTCCCGGGCCAGCTTAACCCGCTGGGCTTCGCCGCCGGACAGGGTGGTGGCCGCCTGCCCAAGTTTGATATAGGAGAGCCCCACATCCACCAGGGTGTCCAGAATCCGGGTGATCTTGGGATGTGCGTCAAACAGCTCCCGGGCCTGTACTACCGAGAGGTCCAATACATCGGCAATGGAGTGGTCCTTGTACTTAATCTCCAATGTGGACTTGTTGAACCGTTTGCCGTGGCAGACGTCACAGGGTACAAAGACATCGGCTAAAAAGTGCATCTCCACCTTGATGTATCCGTCCCCATGGCAGGCCTCGCACCGGCCGCCTTTGACATTAAAGGAGTACCTCCCTTTTTGATACCCCCGGGACTGGGATTCAGGCAGCATGGCAAACAGATCCCGGATGGGGTCAAACAGCTTGGTGTATGTGGCGGGATTACTGCGCGGGGTCCGTCCGATGGGTTTCTGGTCGATGTTGATGACCTTATTGATATGGGAGAGGCCTGTGATTTCTTTATGTTTTCCCACACTCATCTGGGATTTGTGCAGTTTTACCGCCAGGGCCGGATACAGGATCTGATTGATCAGGGTGGACTTGCCCGCCCCGGACACCCCGGTGACGGCGGTGAAAAGCCCCACAGGAATTTTGGCGGTGATGTCGGCCAGGTTGTTTTCACATGCCCCGTGGATGGTCAGCCATTTATCGCCCATGGCTTTGGGGGTTCTGCGTTCTTTGGGTACGGCAATGGTCTCACGTCCGCTTAAAAACTGACCGGTGAGGGAAACCGGGTTTTTTCGGATCTGTTCGGGTGTGCCCTGGGCCACAATTTCACCACCCAGGTGTCCGGCGCCCGGGCCCACGTCCACAATCCAGTCCGAGGCTTCCATGGTTTCCTGGTCATGCTCCACAATGAGCAGGGTGTTGCCGATGTCCCGCAGATGTTTCAATGTGGAGAGCAGCTTGATATTGTCCCGCTGGTGAAGGCCGATGGAGGGCTCGTCCAGAATATAAAGCACCCCGGTCAGCTCAGACCCCACCTGGGAGGCCAGGCGGATGCGTTGGGATTCCCCGCCGGACAAGGTGGGTCCGGACCGGTCCAAAGAGAGATAATCCAGGCCCACGTTTACCAGAAAGCCCAGACGATCCCGGATCTCTTTGAGCAGTTCGGCGGCAATCAGCTTTTTGCAGCCGGTGAGCTCAAGGGATGAGATAAAATCATAGGCGGCTTTTACGGTCATCTCAGTGACATCAATAATGGAGCGTTCATTAATCCTGACATGCAGAATCTCATCCCGAAGCCTCCGCCCCTTGCATGTCGGGCAGACGGCGGCGGTCATAAAATCGGTATAGTATTTTTTCTGGTGCTCGGACTGGGTGTTCCTGTACCGGCGCATCAGGGTATGAATCAAACCTTCGTGGGTGCGGGAAAAACTGCCCTGGATCTTTGACGAGTTCCAGTTTACGGTCATCTGTTTGTCGCCCGAGCCGTAGAGCAGCATATCCTTCTGTTTTTTAGGCAGATTCTTCCAGGGAATATCGAAATCAATGCCCCACTGTTCTTCCATGGCCAGAAGCTGGCCCTTGCCCCAGGAATTTTCATTGTTGAACCGCGGGCTTTTGATGAAATAATTTTTCCAGGGGACCACCGCCCCCTCACGGATGGACAAATTGGGGTCCGGCACCACCTTGTCCGGGTCAATGGCCAACAGGGTGCCGATGCCGTTGCAGTCCGGACACATGCCCAACGGCGAGTTAAAGGAAAAAATTTGAGGCGTCAGTTCGGGATAGGCAATGCCGCAACAGGAACGGGCCTCACTCATTTTTAGGTCTTCTCTGCCCACCATGTGGACAATGAGCTGACCTGCGCCTAATTTGAGGGCCGCTTCCACGGAGTCGGTGAGGCGTTTTTCAAACACCCCGTCGGTCTTCACGACCAGCCGGTCAATGACCACTTCAATGTGGTGCTTTTTGTTCCGGGCCAGGGTCTGGACATTTTCAAGGTCCTGGACGACCCCGTCCACCCGGACCCGTGCATAGCCGTCCTTTTTGAGCTCTTCAAGGCGCTCCCGGTGTTCACCTTTCCGATTTTCCACAATAGGGGCCAGAATCAGGATTTTAGATCCGTCAGGCAGATCCATAATCTGGGAGACCATGGCCTGGGCATGGCCTCGTCCCACCTTTTTTCCGCATTTATAGCAGTACTGGGTTCCCACCCGGGCAAAGAGCACCCGCAGGTAGTCGTATATTTCGGTGATGGTCCCCACGGTGGACCGTGGGTTTTTGGAGGCGGCCTTCTGCTCAATGGCAATGGTGGGGGAGAGCCCCCGGATGGTATCGTAGCGGGGTTTTTCCATCTGGCCGATGAACTGCCGGGCATAGGAGGACAAGGATTCCACATACCGGCGCTGGCCTTCGGCAAAAATGGTATCAAAGGCCAGGCTGGACTTGCCCGACCCGGAAACCCCCGTCACCACCACCAGTTTTTTTTTGGGGATCTCTACGTCAATGTTTTTAAGATTATGTTCCTTGGCGCCCCGGACAATGATCCGGTCCAGTTCCTTAGATCGGAAATCACCTTCCAGGGGGTGCAGGGGTGTCAGACTGTCAGCATCACAACTCTCAGCTGTCTGGGTTACAGCGGCAGCAGTATTCTTTTTCATGGGTCACCAGGTTAGTTTTAGGTTACCCTAACAACAATAATCACCTGCCTTGAAAAGTAAAGTCCGGGTAACAGGATCTTAACCCAAGCGCGATGCTTTGGATGATGTGGGAACTGGAAACGCGATCCAGGAATTTTTTTTGGGTAGCCAAAAAAAATCAGATGCTTTTTAAGTTGCATATAACCTGCCGGTTTGATAATTTATTTTTATATATTCTGCAAATAGTCATAAAAAAAATTTTAAAATTCCAATCTTTCCCGAAAATCTGTAGCTTGAGGAGGCGTTTTTATGCCGAGTCTTAAAATTCGTACAAAATTATTGTTCATCAATGTTGCCATAACCTTGATTTTGATTTTGGTGATCATGCTGACCGTATTCAGTCAAAATCGAAAACTGTTAAAAGTTGGGGAAGAACAGAGTCTGGAACTGGCATACGCCGACCTTGAACATATTGTAGACAATCTTTATATCCTTGCAGAATCACACCAGGAAGTCACCCAGCGCAATATCGTGGCGGCGTTGAATGTTGCCAGAACCCTTGTCAAACAATCCGGGGGAATCTCTTTTTTGGATGACACCGAAAACTGGACAGCCGTAAATCAGTACACAAAACAAAGCACGGACATTAAACTGCCTAAAATGCTTGTGGGCGAACGATGGCTGGGGAAATTTTCTTCTCCCAAAGAAGATGCGCCTCTGGTGGATCAAATTCAGAGTCTCCTTGATGTCACGTGTACCGTTTTTCAGCGGATGAATGCCAACGGTGATATGCTGCGTGTGGCGACAAACGTGATAAAAACCAATGGCGAAAGGGCGATAGGGACCTTTATTCCGGCAACCAATCCCGATGGGCAAAAGAACCCGGTCATATCGAAAGTCCTAAACGGTGAGACCTTCAAAGGCAGAGCCTTTGTCGTGAACGCCTGGTACATTACGGCATATGAACCCATCCGGGATGGCGACAATAATATTGTGGGGGTATACTCTATGTCGGTATTCCCCAGGAAAATGTCAAAAGCCTGAGAAATGCCATCATGGATATGAAAATCGGCACCTCCGGGTTTGTCTCCGTTATAGACGGGTCCGGAAAGTTTATTATCTCTAAAAACGGAGAACAGGACGGGCAGACGGCACTTGATAGTTTAGATGCCAACGGAAAATCATATATTCAAGACATTATTAACACCGCTAAGGGATTCGATCAAAGGGAAGTCGGCGGGCAAAATTTTATGTTGAAAAATAAAGATGGATCCCCAATGGTCGTTGATTCAAAGTTTGTGTACTTTAAGCCATGGGATTGGATTATTATTGCCCAGGCGAATAAATCCGATTTTACAAGGGTCTCAAATATGATTGCTGCGATCGGTCAAAAAAGCAATGTCATCATCGGCGTTGTCGGGCTCATTGTCTTGGTGTTGACCGGTGGCATCTGGCACTTTGTGGCAAACAGCATTGTAAAACCGATCAATCTGGCAGCGGCAAGCTTAAAAGATATCGCCCAAGGCGCCGGCGACCTTACCCAGCGCATGCCGATCAAAACCCAGGATGAAATTGGGGAATTGGCTTTATGGTTTAATACATTTATTGAAAACCTTCAGGAAATGATACTCAGTATTTTCGGCACCAGCCAGACAATCAACGAATCGGCCGGTGTTGTTAAAACTTTGAATACGAAAATCAGTGAGCGACTTGAGCAGATTTCGGACAGTTTTGGCGCCGTTTCTGATTCCTGTATCAAGACAAGTGACAATATGAATTCGGTTTCCGCGGCCATGGAGCAGGCGACCACGAATGTTGATACCGTGGCGGCGGCAGCAGAAGAGATGAGCAGTGCCGTAGATGAAATCGCAAAAAATACGGCCAGTGCAAGGCAGACGACGGACCGGACTGTAGAGCTTGCCCAAGCGATTTCGGCAGAAGTCAAGGAGCTTGGCAACGCTGCAAATGAAATCGATCAGGTCACGGCGACCATTACCGATATTTCGGAACAGACAAATTTACTGGCACTCAACGCAACCATTGAAGCTGCCAGGGCCGGCGAGGCCGGAAAAGGGTTTGCCGTTGTTGCAGGCGAAATCAAAAGCCTGGCACAACAAACAGCGGAGGCCACACTGGAGATCCGCACAAAAATCGAAAGTGTTCAACACGCAACCAATATAACCATAGAACGCATCGGAGAGGTGACCAAAGTCATCGGGGAATCAAGCGATGTGGTGAATTCCATTGCATCTGCAGTGGATGAGCAATCTGCTGCGACGCGTGAAATTGCAGAGAATGCCGGCCAGACGGCATTGGGGATTCAGGAGGTCAATAAGAATGTGGCTGAATCCAGTATTCAGTTGGGCAGAATCAATACGGAAATAAACAATGAACGTAAGGCCATCGAAGACGTTGCGTTTTCGACCGTGGAAGCAGATATCAATTCTAACGAAATGAGCACCATGTCCACATCTCTTACGGATTTGGCCAACAGATTCCAGACCGGAGAGAAAAAATTTGATATCGGCAAAATCAAAATCGCCCATTTAGCCTGGCGAACAATACTGGAAGCTGTGATACGAGGTGTTAAAGAATTGACACCCGAAGAGGTGACCTCACACATAGAGTGTGATTTCGGAAAATGGTATTTCGGTCCCGGCCAAATTTTTGCGTCCCATCAAGAATTTAATGAAATGGGTATCTGGCATGAAAAAGTGCATACCATTGCCAGAAATGTTGTCGCTTTATGCGCTAAAGGAGAGGCGGAAAAAGCCAAACCTCTTCTGGATGATTTTCAAGAAGCAAAGGAGAATCTGTTCAGATTATTAGATTCGTTATATCTTCATTAAAAAGTATATCCCCCAGGAACCCATTCAACATGGGGCTCAAAGGCAGGCAAATTGCGCAGGCGATTGCCTGCCTATTTTTTTAACAGGGTCGATTCCCGGGATGCCATTCCGGCATTTTTTTTGAAAAAGCACCGAGTTTAAACCGGCATTGGGGTGCGGACGTGCTGATCCAAAAGATATTCGTTCCCGGATGAAAACAGATCGTCATAGACAGCCATTGCAAGAAAAAGTAAAGTCCGCGTATCGCAATTAAATCATCAGGCCCATCTTGACAGGAAATCTCTTTATATTTATACGGTTATCGTGATTATTAGACGGCAACAGCTTCCGCCGCAAGGCGTTTGCCTGCGGGGAAAGTAAATTGATCAGTGGAATCAGCGGAATACGGAAATGAAAACAGGCAATATTAAAAAACGACTGACTATTTATCTGCAATTGGCCCTGATGTTGTTTTTCTTACAGGTATCAGGCGTTGTCACATATGCAGCAGAGGGGCATGAAAATGCGGCAAAAGAGGAGAGTGGGAATGCGGCAAAAACCTATGATAAAGAGACTCAGCTCCAGGTGCTCCAGTGTCTGAACATGATCGCCGTATCCTTAACCCATATCATGACTTACAATGATAAGGTTATTCTTGATCAGGAGTATAATATGATCATCAATAATCTGAATTTAAGCAACATCCCTGATGCCGACCTGATCTCGCTGCTTCAGGAGCTCATGGATCTGCTCACGTCCTCAAAAATCAATGATTATGACCGGGAATATCTTCTGAAAAATTATGATAGAAATGTTCAGAATGAGCTTAAAACCGAAGTCAAATCGCTTGTTTTTGATACGGATATTGTCACCAATCCCTACACAACGGTTTTAGCCGCATTTGTTGCAACAGGCTCTTTCTATTTCAACTACCGCTCCCAAATGAACGCATACGTTAAGGAAAAAGAAGAAGGCGCGTGGGCCATTGAATCAAAGACCATGACGGAGCTTAATAATTTTTACAAAAAACTGCTCAAACACTCCTGGACGCTCATGAGAAAATATAATCTACCCGATACATGGCGACTGGATGAAAAACAACTTAGGGACTATACCAATATTTTAAAAGAACCGGATCTCATCAAACGCTTCCGGAAATTAGAGCGGATTGAAACCAGCTTTCAGATGTTTCCGCCCTACTGGTACTACCGGGGCCAGTCAGCCCAGGAAACCGGCAACACCAAAGAGGCTCTCCGCTGCTTCCTTCACTTTCAGCAAATACACCAGAGTATCCTGAGAAAAGACCCGTATGCCGCTTCAGTTGCCATGTGCAAAACCATGCTTACAAAAGATTCAAAGTCTGATGATGTAAAAAGCGATCTGGCGCTGATTGTGTCCAATTCCGAAGACAATGACTGGGGAAATCTTCTTTTTGCTGCTCTTCAGTACGGACGCATAGGGGATTCCGATCCCGCAGGCAAGCTCATTTTACGTAATTTGGACAACGGGCACACGGCTTTTATCGACACGCCCGACATGGTTAGAACCGTTGGACCTGCGCTGCTTTTAAGCGCCAAAAAGGAGGTGTTCAACCGTATCCTTGATGAAATTCTTCATAACGATAAGGTTAAAAATTATGATGTGCTCTGGCTTTATGGACAAACCCGAAACAGTGATATTTTAAAGAAGATACACCCTGAATTTGACAAGGTTCTGCTCCAGACGGCAGAAAAGTCCTTTTTCAATCCTTTGAATCTTTTCAAAGACAATAAACTTTTACTGTTTCTGCCGACACGTTGGGTGACCGGCACGTCCCTGGTGACATTGAAATTTCAGGACGGTTCGGATGAAAAAAAGGTTAATCCTTCGAATACCGAAATATTGGATAATTTTCCTGACATGACCCTGTTGACCTTTAACGATGTGTTTTCCGTAAAAAAATTTATAAAGAAAAAACAATCCGCCGACATATCAATATCCTTTATTCATGAAAAGCTTGATAGGGATAAGAGGGATATAAAAGATTACAACATCGAGATGGTGTTTCAGTTGGATATAGTCAGTGCCAAGGAACGGTCGGAAAAAGAGCTGAAGCACCTCAATGTCCTGTTTGAAGGAAGAATCCCCGAATCCGTGAAGGTAAAAAAGAAAGGAGGCGACCGTTTGACCATCTGGTGCAGTAAAAAGAAAATAATCCTGAACGGAGATGCTTTTGACTGGAATGATGACGGCTTGATTATAAATCAGTGACTTTTCGCCGATCATGGGTTTTCGGGCAGGCACAAATTAGAAAAGCGCTCCTTTCCGATGTACCAGATAGAATCTCTCTAACTATCCGGGGAAATATGCATAGCATCAGGCGGGGGGCTCCTTGATCCAGACACGACGCAATTTATTTCAATGGGTTGACTTCCGGGATCTGAGTAACATTCTATAATGAACGACAAGAAAAAAAAGGATGTAACGATGAGCCGAGACTATCCGTTTGAAACCGGCGTATACCGCCCGCCCAGTGAAGGGGGCAGCGCGTCTTTGCTGGTTCGTTTTACCCGGAACTGCCCCTGGAACCACTGCACCTTTTGTACGATGTATAAGGGAAAAAAGTTTAGGCTGAGATCCCTGGAAGAGATTAAAGCGGACATTAATGCCATGGCAAACCTTGTGGTGGATCTCCAGGCCGAATCAAAAGCCCTGGGACACGGGGGGCAGGTCACCCGTGACGCCATTCTGGCATTGCTTGAAAAAGCACCCGGCCTAAACCACCATCCGGGTGCGGACATGCTGATCCAGTGGATGGCCGTGGGCGGAAAGACTGCGTTCATCCAGGACGGCAACTCCATGATCATGCCGCCCCAGGATCTGATCGCCGCATTGACGTATCTTAAGGGAACTTTTCCTTCCATTGAAAGAATCACCACCTATGCCCGGGCCCGGACCCTGGCCCAGCGTTCCCTTGAGGATCTAAAGGCCATACGGGCAGCCGGTCTCGACCGCCTCCACCTGGGTCTTGAAACCGGGGACGATGCCCTGCTCAAGCAGATAAAGAAAGGGGTAACAGCCGACGGCCATATTGAAGGGGGTAAAAAGGCCATGGCGGCAGGGTTCCAGGTATCGGAATACTGGATGCCCGGACTGGGCGGCAGGGAGATGACCGAGCAGCACGCCGAAAATACCGCCCGGGTGCTCAGTGAGGTCAATCCCCACTATATCCGCTCCCGACCCTTCAGACCCGCCCCCGGTTCCCCAATGTTTGACCAGGTCAACCAGGGCCGGATCACCCTGTTGGACCCTAAAGAGCAGTTGCTTGAACTGCGAAATATGGTCCGAAACCTGGATGTAACATCCAAGGTATGCTTTGACCACATGGGCAACTACTGGCGGACAGCCTCGGGCGACCTGGTCCTCCACCATGACTATGAAGGATACCAGTTCCCGGATGAAAAACAGACGGTCCTGGACCGCATTGAACTGGGGCTTGCCTATAAACACGCGCCGGCCCGGTTTTTTCTATAATATTTGATCAAAAGAAGATGGTGGGCAACGTTTTGCTTTTGCCCACCTTATCCGGCTATTTTAGTGTGGATATGGGAATGGATATAATGGGCAGTGCCAGTCTGTCTGTTCGTATAATCGAGCGGATGCGGTCACCCCTGGATACTTTTCCTTCATCCGGTTCCGTGATGTAATAATACACCTCCGATACCCCATGGTACATGTCCAGAGCAATCAGATCTATGGTGATGGTTCCGACACTTGGGATCATAAATTCCGGTGTGCTGAACCCGACCTTGTCCTGGTCCGTACCCAGGGCCGTAAAAAAGAAATCATAGATCACGTCCGCCGACTCCGGTTCATTAACCACCGTACATTGGTATTTGTGAGCAAATTCCATTTCAATGCGTTTTAGGGCATATTCCAACTGCGTATTTTTTTCCAGGAAATGACATTCCACATATATCTTCTGCCCTTTGAACGGCATGAAATCCTTTTCTGGTAACTTAGATACCAATTGGTCCACGCTGTGGGTAACAAGTCGCTGCTCTGTTGCGCCGAAATATTTATTATGAACCCCGCGTGTGGAACAGGATGAAGTCAGGAGCATAACAACAAGTAAGATCAGTCCAGCCGAAATTGCTTTTTTATTCATCAATCAGAGTCTCCGTAAAGTGCAATAGAATAGTTCGTGCTTCCGTATTTTAAATGTCAACGGAGAAATTCATATCATCAATCAAATGGTTCGCAAAGATTTTTATTCAACTTCCGGTAATTAAAATAAAGACAATAAATATTAAGATAACATGTTAAATTAAATAAAAATGAATCATCCTGGTGTCTGTAACGGGTACAGTTCCTTGTTAATTATGGTTGAAAACTCTTCATAAGACGGGCTGCCCGGATGAAGTTTGCCGTTGATGATAATGGTGGGGGTCGCATTTACCCCCGCCTTTTTCACATCTGCCAGATCCTGTTCAACATCGCCAAGAAAGATCTGGCTGTCCAGGCTTTGGGCAAATTTTTCAAGATCAAGGCCCAGGGATGCCGCAAATGCCATTACATCCTTCCGGGTCAGATCTGTTTTTCCAGCGGTGAATAAAAGATCCTGAAACTCCCAAAATTTACCCTGCTCCCCGGCACACCGTGCCGCCATGGCCAGATATTTCGCCCCTTTGTGCCGCTGCAGGGGATAGTCCTTGAATATCCATCTGATTTTCCCTTTATATTTTTCCCGGATTTTTTTGGTGATGTGGTGGGCGTTTCTGCATGAGGGGCAAAGGTAGTCTGAAAATTCCACAATGGTCACGGCGGCATTCTCCGGCCCCTGGGAAAAATTATTGTGGATCTCAACGTTGGCAAGGGGCAGCACCGGCGGCTTATACAGATCCTTGACCTGGTATTTTTCCATAAGGGGCATCAGGTAGGCCTGCATGGTGCGCAGCCGCATTTGGCTGTTGAGATATGCTGCCACCTTGTTCCTGAGTATTGCCGGATCTTCTTTGATTTTTGACAGGCTGGATTGGTTTTCCCTGTAGTAATCGGCCACGTCCTTTTCGGTTACCCCGGGGGAGCCGGCGTAGATATCGGCCATGAGCTGATCCGTCGAAATACCCTGGGTTTCTGCTTCAAGCGCCAGCAGTCTGTCTTGGATTCTGGCGTCCAGCTGCTCCCGTTTCAAAAGGAAAATCTGCTTTTCCAATCCATAGAGGCTGCCGGCGATTTTTGCCTCCAGATCTGTATGATAAATGGGGGTGCCTGCTACAATAGCGGCAATTTTAAGATCTGCCTTGCCAGGGGGGACTGTGTCCGCCCCGCTGCCGTAATCAATGAGGGTGCTGAACGCGACCAGAGTGATCAGGGATGCTGAGACAGACTGCCAGACAGTTTCTCTCTTCAGTGCCGTCCCGGTTAAAGTCAGCATAACCGTGAGGTTAAGTACACAAAAGACACAGAAAAAATGCTGGTCTATCATTATTTTTACGAGGAGGAATTCATATCCCATACCGGCCATTATCAGCCAGAACGCCACGGCCGGCCTGTAAAAGGTGGTAACAATCAAAGCGGTAAAAAAACCGATACCGAAGTATGCAATGGGGATGGTGAACATGGTATAGGCCTCGGCATTGCGGCATCCGTCCCCCAGGTAACCGCAAAGGGATGCAAGCCAGGGCAGGTGGACTTCCAATGCCGATAACATGGCAACAATCAATCCAGCGATACTTAAAAATTGAACCGCCCGATTTCTAATCATATGTTTAATCTCCCGTTATAAAGAGGTCTGCCGTTTTGGCATGTTACAGGTATGAAATACGCTGGTTATATTAAAATGAAATAAAAAACAGGTTAGGGCATTATTGCTGGTCAGGGGGGGGCATCTTGTGACCAAACAGAGTTCGCAGTCTTAATTTATATCCGCTGTGAAAAATTTACCAAAATGCGGAGATATTTTGGATTATTGACTTTTATATGAGATTTTGGGCTACTGAATCAGGGCTTTCAACTTTTTTTGTGGGCTATGAAAGGATCTTACTCATGCGAGTCATGTCTTCCTGTTTGCCAACAGATACAATAACATCCCCTGCTTCGATAATAGCGTCAGGTCCCGGATTAAAAACCATGCTGTTTGATAATTTTTTTATCGCAACAATCATAATCCCGAAATCACGTCTTAAATGGCTGTTAACAATGCTTTTCCCGACAAGTTGAGAACCCGGCATCACAGTCGCCTCTTCAAGCTTAAGACCAAGAGCGCCACTCATCATGGTGCTGTCTAGAAAATCAACAACAGTTGGCTTTTTTAGAATTTGGGCCATTCGCAAGCCTCCCATGTTAAAAGGACATACCACCCGAGAGGCTCCGGCTCGTATCAATTTGGTTTCATTTTTAGCATCGGAAGCTCGGGAGAGAACAAAAATATCCGGCCGCAAGCCTTTGGCCGTAAGGGTGATAAAAACATTATCAGAATCGTTTGCAACCACCGTGGCAATCCCCTTCGCAGAGTTTAAACCGGCTTGAAGCAAAATATCATCATCAGTGGCATCACCTTTGAGATACAGATATTGTACTTTTTCAAGGATATCAAATTTTTCTAAATCTCTTTCAATGACGATGAATGGAATATTTTCTTCTGCAAGTTCGGCACAGAGGACTTCTCCAATCCTGCCAAAACCGCAGATTATATAGTGATCAGTCAACGATGCAATTTTCTTTTCCAACTTTCTTCTCCCTAAGAGTTCGCGAAGTTCTCCTTCAATAAAAATTTTAGCTCCCTGCCCGAGGGTATAGGTCAAAAGAGAAATCCCTGAAATGATAATAATCAACGTAATGATTCTTCCTGGCAGTGTTAGAGGCTTAATCTCAGAAAACCCAACTGTACTGATGGTAATGAGAGTCATGTAGAAAGAATCAAACAGCGTCATTTTTTCTATAGTTGCGTAACTTACTGTACCGAAAACAACGATTAATAATAGAAGGAATACTGAAGTACGTAATTTGTTTGTTTCCATTCTACCCATATTGCCTATACTGAATGCTCAACTTTCAGGTTTAAGAAGGACAGGATTATTTTTGTCTTTTTACAATCGTTGCCCAAAGATTTCAACCATTGACCGGTAGGCGTCATTATTTCACCTATTCGTTCAAAGACATAAGTTCGACGACTCTCTCAAATGCACTTAAGATCATCATTTTTTCCCAGCTTTGTATTTTTGAAAACCGGTCTGCAAATATGTCTTGAACAAGGGGTGGCAGATTCAGTAGCATTTCATTGCCTTTCTCTGTTAGAGAAACCCATACAGAACGTTTGTCATCTTCCCCTCTATTTCTGATCAGGTAGCCCTTTTTCTCTAATCGCAGACAGATAACAGTGACCGTCGCTTGGCTTAAACTAACAGATTTTGACAGCGGTGTAATACTTATCTTTCCTGACTTAGCGATTTCTTGAAGAATAATTAGCTGGGGCGCTGTCAGCCCAAACTGTTTATCCATATTTTTGGATTGAATATTAAGTCGATGAATGATTTTACGTATTGATATTAATAGTAGCCTGCAACGTTCTTGGCTTAACTGGGTACGCGCTTTTGCATCATGAATTACATCCACCATTTTTTAGTTACCTTTGCCCGTTCCCTATAGCCGACAGCCCGGTGAGAAGCCATGAATAACCGGTGTTGTCTTGCTGTTCCATATTATCATTTATGCCCATTCAATGCGTTAAGCCTCGCTGTATATGCAGGATTAAGGCCGGAAAAATAAACTTGATGACTTAATTTTTAATAGACCAAATTAATTAAGGATATGTTCACAGGGTCAATTTCATTCATCATGACCAACATTCCCATTTGAACTCAAAAAAAGAACTTAAAAATCTTTTTATTTATAAAATGAGAAGTTGGAGGTCTTAAAATTTATTCAATTGATTTATTCAATCGATTGAATTATTTTAACGACAGGTAAAAATATAAATTGGGAGATATTGTGGTTAAGAAGGGAAATACCCACGCACCCGGGACCAAGGAGCGGTTGCTTGAAGCCGCCATCGACGTATTTGGCAGGCACGGTTTTGATTCGGCCACCACCCGGATGATTGCCAAGGAAGGTGACGTGAATATTGCCGCCATCCCCTATTATTTCGGGGGCAAGGGCGGGCTTTACCGGGCGGTCATTGATCATATTGTTGACCATATCAAAAACCAGGCAGGCGATCTGCTCGAACAAATCAGCGGGACGACTTTCACCCCGGATACCGGCCCCCAGCAGGCCCGGGAACTGATCAAGGCCGTTTTGGAACGATTTGTTAATTTCGTAGCCGGTTCGGAACAAGGCCCGCGGTTTTCCAGGATTATTCTGCGGGAGCAGATGTTTCCCAGTTCTGCCTATGACGCTATTTTTGAGGGATTTCTGCACCCTGTACTCAATGCCTTGTCCACCCTGATCATGGCGGCTTCCGGTGAATCTGATCCCCGGCAGGCAACATTCAAAGCCATGACGCTCATGGGCCAGGTGATTATTTTCCGGGTGGCCCGGGAAACCATTGTCCGGGGGCTTGATCTTGACGGGTATTCCCCGGAAGAACTGGAAGAAATCCGCCGGGTGGTTGTGGAAAATGCCCTGGCAATCACTGCAGCATCAACCGAATAGGCCAAAGGAAAAAGTTATGAAAAAAGTATTTCCTGTCATCATACTGATCGTTGCGGCAGCCGGTGCTTATATGTATTGGCAGAGTCATAATAAAGACCAGGATAAAAATATCGGCGCTTTCAAAATTTACGGCACCATCGATATTCGCGACGCAGCCCTTGCATTCACCGAACAGGAGCGGATTGAAACGGTGGAGGTCGAAGAGGGTATGCGTGTGAAAAAAGGCCAGGTATTGGCGACATTGCGCACCACAAAGCTTGATGCCGCCATCAAGGAACTGCAGGCCAGGATCGCGGCCCAGCAGGAGATTGTCGCCAAGCTGGAAGCGGGCAGCAGGTCCCAGGAGATCGACCAGGCCCGGGCCGAGGTGCAGGCCGCTATGGCCCGGCTGGAGAATGTTTCCAGAACCGTGACACGCCTCAAAGCCACGTCCCGATCCGGGGCCACCAGTATTCAGAACTATGATGATGCAAAAGCTCAGTTAAAGGTTGAAACAGCCCAGTTATCTGCAAGCCAGAAAGCGTTGGATCTGCTCATTGAGGGTCCGCGCAAAGAGGATATTGCCGCGGCCCGCCACCAGCTTGATGCCCTTGTGGCAGATCTTGACCAGCTTCAGGTGCGACTGTCTGACATGACCCTGACCGCTCCTGCCGACGGGACTATCCAATCCAGAATTTTGGAGCAGGGAGAGCTTGCCGGGCCGTCCAAACCCGCTTTTGTTTTGGCGCTTACGGATCCCAAATGGGTTCGGGCATACATCCCGGAACCCATGCTGGGAAAAATTAATCTGGGCATGAGCGCCAAAATCTTCACGGATTCGCTGCCCGGCAAGTCTTTGGACGGATGGGTGGGTTTTATTTCTCCCGTGGCGGAATTTACCCCCCGGGCTGTGGCCACCGAAGATCTGCGCACCCAGTTGGTGTACGAAACCCGGGTGTTTGTGAAAGATCCAAAGGATATTCTGCGTTTGGGTAGTCCCGTGACCGTGGCCGTTAATGAAAATCAGCCCCAGGCCCGGCCTGGGGACTGATCCGGAATACGGTATGAACAGCAGCGTTGTATCGCAAGTGAAGGACAGGGATGTTGAAAGCGCTCCCCTAATGCATGCAGACGGTATCTGTAAAACCTTTGACTCTCCAGGCGGTAAAAAAATCCAGGCTCTGGACGGTATCAGCCTCAAAATTTTCCATGGCCGGGTAACCGGCCTTGTGGGTGCGGACGGTGCGGGCAAAACCACACTTATCCGCATTGCCGCAGGGCTTTTGGTGCCCACGGCCGGCCGGATGACCCTTCTGGGCCTGGACACCGTGGACCACAGCCTGGAAATCCAGAGCCGTGTGGGGTATATGCCCCAGAAGTTCGGTTTGTACCAGGACCTGACGGTCATTGAAAATTTAAGACTGTATGCGGATCTCCAGGGAGTACCGTTAAAAGAGCGGCATAACCGTTTTGACAGGCTGCTGGCCATGACCGATTTGGCCGCGTATACCAAAAGACGGGCCGGAGCTCTTTCCGGCGGTATGAAACAGAAACTGGGTCTGGCCTGTGCCCTGGTGAAATCTCCTGAATTACTTCTTCTGGACGAACCCACCGTGGGAGTGGACCCGGTCTCCCGGCGGGAGCTTTGGAAAATCGTCTATGGCCTGGTGGAAAAGGAGCGGATCGGGGTTTTGGTCTCCACGGCCTACCTGGATGAAGCACAGCGCTGCGACCAGGTGAACGTGCTTCACCAGGGCCGCCTTCTGGCCCAGGGCAGTCCGGACGACTTTACCGCAGGGATGCGGGGACGCGTATTCCTTGCCGCACCGGATGAACAGATGCGGGGCAGACAGATTTATACCCGGCTGGCCGGACAGGAAGGCATTGCAGACGCAACCATTCGGTCCGGGCGGGTGCGGGTGGTGGTTGACAGTGGTAATCTACAAGATTCTGGAAAGCAGAAAATTGCAGCCCTGCTGAATCGTTCGGTCGACACAATAACACCGGCAGCCCCGACCTTTGAAGATGCGTTTATGGCCCTGGTTCCAAAAGGCGATGCCCAGCTGCACACCTCCTCACAGAGTCCTACAACTCCATGGGTAACAGAACCGTCGTCCGGGGAGAACGCGGCCGTTATGACAAACAATTTATGCAAAAAGTTTGGGGATTTTACAGCGGTTTCCAATCTTACCCTTGATGTCCGCCAAGGCGAAATTTTCGGATTACTGGGTCCCAACGGCGCCGGAAAAAGCACGACATTCCGTATGCTGTGCGGACTTTTACCGGCCACATCCGGGGAAATCCGGGTGGCGGGCCGCAATCTGCGCCGCTCCCGGGCCAAAGCCAGGGCGCGTCTGGGATACATGGCCCAACAGTTTTCCCTTTACGGCCAGCTCAGTGTGACCGAGAATTTTAAATTTTTCGGCAGGGCATACGGCCTCTCCGGCAGCCGCCTCAAAGAGAGAATGGCCTGGGCTTTTGCCGAATTCGGGTTGGATGACTGGCGGGACAAACCGGCCGGGGCGCTGCCCGGCGGATACAAACAGCGTCTTTCCATGGCCACGGCCCTGCTCCACGAGCCGGATATCCTGTTCCTTGATGAGCCCACTTCCGGGGTGGACCCCTTTGCCCGGCGGGAGTTCTGGCTGCGCATCAATGGGTTTGCCGAACAGGGGGTGACTGTCATCGTCACCACCCATTTTATGGAAGAGGCGGAATACTGCGACCGCATGGTGATCATCAGCCGGGGCAAAACCCTGGCCATGGGTACGCCGGGGGAGATCCGCAGCCTGGCCCGGACACCGGAAAACCCGGACCCCACCATGGATGATGCCTTTATCGTTCTTTCCCAGGGAGACCGGTCATGAATCGATTTTTCATGCGCCTTTTCGGGGTGTTGCGCAAGGAGACCCTCCAGATCTTACGGGACCCCAGCTCCATCATCCTGGCCCTGGTGATGCCCCTGGCGCTGCTCGTTATATTTGGATATGGGGTGAGCCTGGATGCTGAACACGTCCCCATGGTCCTTGTCAATCAAGATAATGGTGCCATGTCCCGGGAACTTGCGGCCCGCTTTGCCGGTTCCGCCAATTTCAAAATAACCACGGCCGAAAGCATGCCCCAGGCCCAAGACCTTGTTCTGGCGCATAAGGCCGAGGGCATTATCCTGATACAAAATAATTTTACGGCAATCGTTGAAGGTGACGCTGCGGAAGGCAACAGAGCCCCGGTCCAGTTAATTATAAACGGCACCGACGCCAACCGTGCCCGCCTCATTGAAGGTTATATGAAAACCATTGGGGCCAAATGGGCATCCGTGCGGATGGCCCGGGGAGAAACGGCCTTCGTACCCCCGGTCTCCATATCCCCGCGCATCTGGTTCAATGAGGCCGCCATCAGCCGGTATTTTCTGATTCCGGGCCTGATTGTCCTGATCATGACCCTCATCGGCATCCTGCTTACGGCCCTAGTCATTGCCCGGGAGTGGGAGCGCGGCACCATGGAAGCCATGCTGGTGACCCCCCTGCGAAAAATTGATATCTTGCTGGGAAAAACCTTGCCCTATTATTGTCTGGGTATGTTCGGAATGGGTCTCTCCGTGGTGGTGGGCACAACGCTTTTCGGTGTGCCGTTCCGGGGTTCCGTGGGGGCGCTTGTGGGCTTAAGTTCCCTGTTCATGCTTACCTGTCTTGGGTTTGGGCTTTTTTTGTCTGCGGCCATCCGCATTCAGTTTGTGGCGGCCCAAACCTCCATCATGGCGGGGTATCTTCCGGCTTTTTTTCTCTCCGGTTTGATATTTGACCTTGAATCCACCCCGAAATTCATCCAGTTCATCAGCTATCTGTTCCCGGCCCGGTATTTTGTGACCATTGCCCATACCCTGTTTGCCGCAGGGGACGTCTGGCCTGTGCTGCTGCCCAATGCCCTGGTGCTGGCATTCATGGCGATCTTATTTTTAGGACTGGCATTTCGTAAAATATCAAAGCGACTGGAGTAAACATGCAGACTTTAAGACGCCTATTTGCCCTGATATTAAAGGAACTTCTCACCATCATGAAGGACCCAAAAAGCCGCTTTGTGGTGATTGGGCCGCCCATTATCCAGTTTTTTGTCTTCAGCTATGGCGCCACCTTTGACCTGGAAAATATCCGATATGCTGTGTTTGACCAAAGCCGGTCAGTGCTCTCCCGTTCATTTTTGGGCGATGTCGAAGGCTCAGGCCGATTCAGGCTGACAGGCTATCTTGAAGATGACGGACAGGTGAAAGAGACCATTGATAACAAAAAAGCCAGGGTGGTCATCCATATCGGATCGAAGTTTGAGGAAGATCTGCGGTCCGGCCGTCCTGTAGACATTCAGGTCATCGCCGACGGCACAAGTCCCAATGTGGCCATGATTGCCATTGGATATCTGGGCACCATTGTGGAAAATTTTAATAAAACGCTTTTGGAACAAGGCATTGTCCAGGCGAACGGGCCCGGCCTGGCCCTGGTGGAACGGGCCTGGTTCAATGAAAACCTGAGCAGCCGGTGGTTCATGGTCTCTGCCCTTGGCGGGGTGATCAGCACTGTTGTGGTGATGATTCTCACCAGCCTTTCGGTTGCCCGGGAGCGGGAGTTCGGCACCTTTGACCAGCTTCTGGTGGCCCCGTTCAGTCCGGTGGAAATCCTGGTGGGCAAATCCATACCCGGCATTCTTTTTGGTATGCTGGACGCCCTGATCTTTGCCGGTGGCGCGGTGCTTTGGTTTCACATCCCCTTCCGGGGAACGGTGAGCGCGCTTGTGGTTTCCCTGTTGTGCTTTATTATCACCATTGTGGGGATCGGACTGCTGGTGTCGTCTTTGTCCACCACCATGCAGCAGGGGCTTTTGGGGGCATTTTTGTTTTTGATGCCCGCGATCACCTTGTCAGGACTGGCCACCCCCGTGGAGAACATGCCCATGTGGCTTCAGCAGGCAGATATGTTCAATCCGGTGCGCCACATCATCACAGCCCTTCGCAGGATATTTCTTGAGGGTGCGGATCTTGCCGTGATCTGGCCCCAGATCTGGCCGCTGCTGATCATGGCGGGCGTCACCCTGCCCTTGGCCGCCTGGTTGTTCCGGCGTCGATCTGTTTAAACGGGGCATTATTGCGGCGGCGAAATCAGTGTCTGGAAATCCGCCAGTTGTTCGACATTGCCCATGGCGGCAATTAAATCCCCAGCTTTCAACGGGTAATTCGGACCCGGGTTGGCTTGCAACTCGCCGTCATTCATTACACCGACGATTGAGATTCCGGTCCTGGTGCGAAGATCCAAATCTTTGATTGTCCGACCGATAACAGGGCTGTCGGCCACTATTTTTACCCAGTTAAACTCCAGGAGATCACATGCTTTCTGGAGTTGAGACAGGGTTTGATCCCCCTTGGAAATTTTGAAAAGCGGGGCATACAGCTCCCTGCGGAAGGCATCCGTATATTTTTGGATATCCGTGGCCGGGATATTTAGATACAAAAGTGCCTGGCGGGTAAACTGGAGTCCGGCTTCAAATTCGGGCTGAACCACTTCCTGTATGCCCTGGTCATGCAGGGCCTGCATCTGCTCTATCCCTTCGGCCCTTGCCACAATATTTACCGTGGGGTTCAAAAGCCGAATCTGGTGGCAGGCGGCGCCGGTGACATCAATCCTGGGTGTGGTGATAAGTACAAGGTTGGCCTCTTTTACCCTGCCGGCCTCCAGGACGACATCCCGGGTGACATCTCCGTAAATCACCGGGAAGCCCTTGCTTTTGACCTGGCCTACCCGGCGGTAATCGATTTCAATAATGACAAAGGCCTGGTCCAGGCGCTGGAGTACCTGGCCGATGTGAAATCCGATCCGGCCCCCGCCTGCAATGACCACATGGTTGCGCAACCCTGTTTCCGGTAAATTGACGGTCTGTACCGGCTCTTTTTTAAACATGCGTTTACGCAGTCCGTACAAGGGGGCGGTCAGTCCCGAAACAAGGGGGGTCAACAGCATGGTGACAATGGCGGTGGCCAGTGTCAGGGAATAGAGATCGTTGGAGATGGATTGGGTGCTGATACCCACCCGGGCCAGAACAAATGAAAACTCTCCCACCTGGAACATGCTTAATCCCAAGGCCAATGGAATGACGTTTCCGTAGCCGAATAAACGGCTTAACAGGCTGAAAATGATCCCCTTGCCCAAAGATACGCATAACACCACAATCAGGATGGTTTGCCAGTGTTGAATCAAAAAGATCGGATCCAGAAGCATGCCCACAGACACAAAGAAAAGCAAACCAAAGATATCCCTCAACGGAATAATATCACTCAATGCCTGGTGGCCGTAATCGGACTCGCTGAGCACCATACCTGCCACAAACGCGCCAAATGCAAAGGACAATCCAAATAAATAGGTGCCGTATCCCACGCCCAGGCCCATTGCCGTGATTGCCAGCAGGAACAGCTCCCTTGAATTGTGCCTGGCAATATAGGCCAGCAGTTTTGGAATGAGCCGTGTGCCGATGAAGATCATCAGAACCAGGAATGTCACCGCTTTGACTGCAGCCCAGCCCAGGGCGGGGATGCCTGTCTCTAGTTCATTCAACTTGGGCAGAATGATCATTAAGGGAACAATGGCCAGATCCTGAACAATCAACATGCCGATCATGACCCGGCTTGACAGGGTACCCATGCGCCCCTGGCTCATCAATGTTTTGAGAATCACCATGGTGCTGGACAGGGCAATAAGCCCCCCAAACCAGAGGGAATCATTAAACGGCCAGTCGAATAATTTACCGATGCCGAACCCAAGGACAATTGAAAGCAGCATCTGTATGGGGGTGCCGATCAAGGCGATTCGGGCCACAGGCTTGAGTTCTTTGAGTGAAAATTCCAGCCCCAGGGCAAACAGCAGAAGGGCAACCCCAATCTCGGCCAATAATTCGATATCGTGTATATCGGAAACAGTGACGCCGCCGGTAAACGGACCCACCATGACGCCGACCAGAATGTATCCCAAAATTAACGGCTGCTTTAACCGTTGGGCCGCAAGGCCGCCGATTAAGCCGGCCACAACAATAATTGCAATATCAGAGGCTATACCCATTTTTTATTAACACCTGAATTAAATTGATAACGATCATGGACCTTAAATGATCAATTTGACATAGTAATAAAATCCGAATTAGAAAGCCACTGACTTTTAATTTGAAAAGGTGGTGCACATTGCAGGGAATTGTCTTTATCTATGAACAGCACCGTTCAGTCAAAAACAGCGCATTCACCGTGCGTATCGAGGAACGGCGGAAAAAGAAAGATGTCTGGGAGTCTGCGGGCCCGAAAAAAGTGTATACGGCCCGGGACCTTCAACGCCCGGGATTTAAGATTTTGGACAAAACACTTTTTTCCATGGCCTTTAAATCCGAAACCGATTTCAGACAAATGGAAGCACGGTTCTTTTCTCCGGATCAGGAGTATACGATTTTTAGAATTTCACCCTACGATCTTAAAATGTTCATTGAGATCTGCAACGCCAAACAACTGTTGTGCAATCAAGACGGACAGTTGCTTCGGTTTGAGTATGTTGGGCCAGTGATCCCTGAAATTGTATTCAAGGATTCCGGAAACGCGTTTGATGCCTCCCTTGTCCTGAACGGACATAAAATGCAGGCACCGTGTTATGCGACGCCATCCGATCCTGTCAGAATCGTATCCGGCACATGGGTGTATGAATTGCCCAAAGGTTTGCCAATGCGCGTGATCAACGATCTGGTCCGGGAAAAGACCATTCCCCACGATGAATTTGACGAGACTTTGGCCGGGTTGAGCCGCTATGCCGGTAAGCTCTCCTTGAATATTCCGGGCAAAGCTAAAAAAATAGAGCGTCATGCCGATTTTACGCCGGTATTGGATTTTGACCCGGAGTTGAAATATGCGGACCTGGGGTTTGAATACAAAGGCATTGGCGTTTTACCCATGGCAGACACACGGCAGGTGTTACTGAACCATGAAACCAATCTTGAACTGCACCGAAATTTTGATGGGGAACTAAAATTTCGGGAGATGCTTAAACATCATGGCGCGGTATTTGAGTCCCATGCCCCCAAAGATTGTTTCATTCCCGAAAGAAAAAGGGAAGAGATCCTCTACCATGTCCAAAGGCAGGGTGGTGTTCTCAAGGTGTCGGGTCGACCTCTGGTGCTGGATATTGATGTGGCCTGGGATATCAGGGCCGCCCGGGAAGAGATCCTTGTGGGAGGCGCCGTCCGTTACCAGGGAAAACAGAACGGCATGGAAAATATCCTGGACGCCTGGCTTTGCGGGCAGCCATGGTTTGATCTTCCCGGGGGATTAAAAGGGTTTATCTCAAAGGACCTGGCCGGAGATTTTAAACACCTTGAACTTCGGGGGGACTTTGGGGATGAGGAGATTCGGTTTGAGACATATGACCTGTCCTTTGTTGCCCGGCTTTTTGAGGGCAAGAAAAATGTGGTTCGGGACCAGGCGTTTGATGGATATCTTGGATTTTTGAAAACCAGATGCCTCCCGGATCAACCGGTAACGGTGCCCAAAACTTTGAAGGCCGAACTGCGACCCTACCAGAAGACTGGATTTGCCTGGCTGCGGGGGCTTGCCGGATTTGGATTCTGCGGTATCCTCGCCGATGACATGGGGCTGGGTAAAACGATTCAGGTCCTGGCCTTTCTCCTGGATGTTAAGGCGCGGTCCGGGGGGAGCCACAAAAGCCTGGTGATCGTTCCCAAAACCTTGATGTGGAACTGGGAAGCCGAGGCCGGGCGGTTTGCCCCGGACTTAAATCTGCTGGTGTATGCCGGTAATTCCCGGGATAAATTGCTGTCCGGTATTTGCGATGTGGATCTTGTGATCACATCCTATGGCTTGGTCCGGCAGGACGAAGATCATTTGACCCGGATTCCATGGGACCTGGTGGTTTTGGACGAGGCCCAGGCCATAAAGAATCCCAGGTCACAGATATCCAAATCTGTAAAACGGTTGAATGCGGCAAACCGATTATCATTGACCGGCACCCCCATTGAAAACCGGCCCCTTGATTTATGGAGCCAGTTTGATTTTCTCATGCCGGGGTTTTTAGGGGATCAGGCGTCGTTTCAAAAAGGGTATGACGGCCGGGACCCGGAAAGCTTGAACCGGCTGAGAATTCTTACCGCCCCCTTTATCCTGCGAAGAATGAAACAACAGGTGTGCACGGAATTGCCGCCCAAAACCGAAATCACCCTGTACTGCGGTTTCAGCAAAGAACAACGCGCCTGCTACGATGATATCCTCAATGCAGGGAAACGCAAACTATCAGAAGATCCGGAACGTCAGGACTCCCGGACCATGCAGATTTTAACCCTGCTTCTCAGGCTGAGACAGGCCGCCTGTCACCCGGCCCTGGTGGCCGGAACGTCTCCGGGGAGCGGTATCCGGCCGGAAAAATCAAGTCAGAAATTTGAACTGGTCCTGGAAACCGCCCGGGAAATTATCGAAAGTGGTTATAAAATACTTATCTTTTCGCAGTTTGTATCCCTTCTGGATCTGGTGGATCAAATGTTTGGGGCCCACGGTGTCAAACGGTTTACCCTGTATGGCCGCACACAAAAGCGGCAGGCCCAGATCCAGGGGTTTAAACAAAGCCCTGATCCCTGTGCGTTTCTCATCTCCCTGAAGGCCGGGGGCGTCGGCTTAAACTTAACCGAAGCCGGATACGTCTTTTTGCTGGACCCTTGGTGGAATCCGGCCGTGGAAAACCAGGCCGTGGACAGAAGCTACCGGATCGGCCAGGAAAACCCGGTAACCGTCTACCGGTTCATCACCAGAAATTCGGTGGAGGAAAATATCAGCCTTCTCCAGGCCAAAAAACAGGACATGGGAAAAGCGGTTCTTGGCCACAAAAGCCTTTCAGATGCACGGCTTTCCGAAAAAGAACTTCTGGAGCTTATTTGTTAAACTAAGTAAGGGTGCTTTTATTTTGCCAAAAATTGTATCAAGCTGGACGGACAATCATTTGTAAAAAACACAGTGCAATAGTTGAAATTCTTCCTTGCTATTCGGATATCAGGCAAGTTAATCTTCTTTTTAATAAAATTAAAGCAAGAGCATGGAATAATAAATATTTAATGATCAATACAGGAGGAGAAATTAATGGATCCAGATGCAATTATGACGGGATTGACAAAAGAACTGGGCGCCGAATTGAAAGCAATGTCCAAGACAAAAGATCTTAGTGAAAAGGAGGCGCACAGCCGGATTATAAAGAATTTATCTGAATCTTTGGGGGTCTTTTTTGATCTAATGAATGAGATGATGCCTTATGGCTCTGATGATTTAGATGATGAAGATGTGCCCTTTTAAAGGGCGTCGGTCAATTTTATAGGTTCCGTGGTATTGGCTGCATCCGTTTTGCCGGTCTTTTGGGGCCAAATACCGGTATAAAATACGAAATAAATCAATTCGTTAATCTGCCATATATTTGAACTGCGCCATTTTTTTCTTGACTTCACTTATTTTATATATAATAAATTAACTTTAATTAAAGTGAATAAACAATGATGAATTTTATTACTCTACTACAGGCTCTACTTCTTATCGAGGAGGTGGTTCTAAACACCTCCAGGCGAAGGGGCTCGTAGTGGCATAATATTCATAAGTGAAATCAAAAGCCGTTATCAGCCCCTGCCGGGCAGATAACGGCTTTTTTATTTTTATCCAAATAATAATTTGTAATAAAGGGGAAGAACATGGCGATTAAAAAAGATGAGAGCGGCGTATGGGTATTGGAGCAAACCCAGATCCCGGACGAGGCCAGGCAGGAAGTGGAAATCTTTGACACCACCCTGCGGGACGGTGAGCAGGGCGGGGTAACCTTTAAAGGGGATTCAAAATTTAAAATTGCCCAATTCCTGGCAGACACCGGGGTCAGCACCATAGAGGTGGGCTTTCCAAGTTCCACCCCCCTGGAGTTTGATACGGTCAAAAAGATTGCCGATACCGTGGAAGGGCCCCACATCTGCGGACTGACCACCATGGACCTTGAAAATATCAAACGGACATGGCAGGCCCTGGAAAATAACTCCAACCCCACCATCCATGTGTTCACCCTGAACATTGACGAGGCCTCCATCCGGGCATACAAGGCGGATCCCAATGAACAGATTGAAAAAGCCTCCCGGGCCGTGGCCTATGCAAAAGAGTTGATGGGCGGCAAGGGCCGGGTGGAATTTTCAGCCCAGAACACCATCCTGGCCTTGTCCCAGTCCCTGAACCCGGAATATAATTTTCTTCAGGAGTATATCTCCAAGATCTACGGCCATGCCATTAAGGCGGGGGCCGACGTGATCAACATCCCCCATACCGTGGCCAAGGGCATTGAAATTGAAATCCAGGAAGCCATCCAGTACTTTAAAATGCTTGTGGAAGGCACCGATGAAGTCATCTTAAGTTTTCACGCCCACAATGATTACGGTGTCAGTGTGGCCGATACCCTTGCCGCCGTCAAAGAAGGAATCCGGCAGGTGGAAGGTACCTGGTACTCTTTGGGGGAACGGGCCGGCAATACGCCGTTGGAGCAGGTGATCATGAACCTGTCATTGAAACCGGCCTACAATCGGAAGTTTTTCACTTCATTTAAACTTGAACGCACCAATGCCGTGGCACGGTTCATTGAAAGGGAGAGCTGTATTCCCATTCCCTATAATGCGCCGGGGGTCGGGCCTAATGCCCTGCGCCATGGCTCAGGGGTTCATTCCGACGGCGACAAAAAAGGCAAGGCAATCGGGGAAAATATTTATCTGCCCTGCGCCCCCGAGGATATCGGCTGGACCGGCAACACCCACCAGATCACCAAGCTTACCGGGGTCGGCGGTGTGACCGCCAGACTTGATGAGCTGGGATTCCAATTTGAAAAAAGTTTTGTCCGGGAACATGTCATGCCCGTGATCAAGTCCCGGGATATTACATACGGAGATAAAGAACTGCGTATGATCGGAGACGATTTCAGGTATACCGGCAAAGATCATATCGAGTTTGTGGATTATGCGTTCAACAAGTTTGCCAACTCCACGGTCCGCCAGGCCCAGGTGGTACTGGTGGTTGACGGTGAAAAAAAGATCGGCGAGGCTTTTATGGGCAAAAACGGGCCCATCAATGCGGTATTCAGTGCCATTGACGATGTTTTGGGGCTCGGTGAAAAGAAACCCAAACTCGTGGTTTACGAGCCCAGCAACCGCGGACGCACACACTCTTCAGCGGCGGAAGCGTTGGTTGTGCTCACCGGCAACGGCAATGAGCTCAGCTATAATTTGGCTGCGCCCGTCTGGGTGGGCAGGGCCGAAGATGATGATACCATCACAGCCTCTGCCAAATCCTATGTTCAGGCGTTGAGCCGGTTTATGACGGACATGACGGAAAAAAATGAAAATTAGCAGATGATTGAAGCCGGTATTTTGTGCTAAATGAAGAACGTATTGTTTCGGCTCCAAAGGTATTGAGACCCGGACGCACAAAAAATCAAGGATAAATCCATGACATTTAAACCATCCATAGCGTTTAGAGCAAAGGCTAAAGCCGGTGAGGCAATGATCGATGCCTTCCTTAACAAAAACGGAAAGCGGCTGGGGGTGAATCTTCGGACCCACCAGGGACCGCCGCGCATGGAATGGGCACATATCGGATCGGATAAAAAAGAAACGCTGGTTCTGATTCACGGCTTCGGCGACAGAAAAGAGAGCTTTTATTTTGTTGCACAATCTTTAAAAGGAAAGCTGGATCTTGTGATACCCGATTTGCCGGGGTTTGGAAATTCCGGTATGGACCCGAACCTGGTTTATAGTCTGGATAATTACGTTGAGTGGCTGGACCGGTTTCTTCGGCAAACCGGTCTGGACTCTTTTCATCTGGCCGGCTCTTCCATGGGCGGGGCCATTGCCGTAAAGTTTGCGGCCCGATTTCCCGCCAGAGTAAAAACACTCTCTTTGGTGGGTACCGCCGGGTTCTACGTGCCCGGCAGCCCCTCTATTTATGATGAGGTGCTGGCCGGGTCCAATATTTTCCATGTCAGATCCCCCCAGGACTTTGAAAATTTACAATCCAGGCTTTTCAGGAAAAGTCCGCCGCTGCCCACCTGTGTCAAGGAGTATATGATTCTCAAGGGCATTGGGGACCAGGCGTGGCTTGCTAAAATATTTGATGAACTGGTGGACATGGCGTCAATAAAGTCCGGCAAAATTTCTTTGGAACAGGCCTCTTTAAACCATTTGTGCAAAGATCTCACCATGCCGGTCATGCTGTTCTGGGGCCGCCATGATTCTCTTTTGCCTTGGCAGACAGCGCCCTTTGTACAAGAATTGCTTCCCAATGCGCGGGTTCATATCTATGAGGAATATGGTCATATTCCCCATTTGGAATGCCCCGGAAAACTGGCAGGGGATATGTTGAATTTTATAATGGAGAACCAAAGATGAACTGTTCATCTGCCGAAAATCATAGAGAATATCCTGTCCGACCGGCCCTTGCTGTGGGTGCGGTTGTCTTCAAGGACGACAGGGTATTATTGGTCAAACGGGGCAATCCCCCGGCCCAGGGCGTCTGGGCGATTCCCGGGGGCAGTGTGGAATTGGGAGAAACCCTTAAAACCGCGGCGGAAAGGGAAATATTGGAGGAAACCGGAATTGTTATTGAGGCCGGAGACCCCGTATTTTCATTTGAATCCATTCACAGGGATGGCGAGGACCGGGTCCGGTTCCACTATTATATTGTGGACCTTGGGGCAACTTATATCAGCGGCGAGCCCGCTGCCGGGGATGATGCCCTGGATGTCGGATGGATCTCCAGAGAAGACCTTGGCCGGCTTAACGTTAATCCCACCACCCTTAAGGTTCTCAGCCAAGCCTTCAATTTCAGATAAAAGCCGTGGGCTGACCGGGTCTATCAATGCCCAGGCCCAGCCCACACAAAAACGTGGCTCTCTTATGCTTCCCACAGGGAGAGCAGTTCGGGTAAATACTGCCCGCCGGTGCCATCCAGAACAATACCCCGGTCGTGCCGGGCGGCAAACTGCCTGAAGGGATTGTCGCTGGGGTTGATGTCCACAATGACCGCTTCGGGATTTCTGGCGACCATCATGCCGATCTGCATGGGAAGGTTGGTGGCCCCGGCCGTGCCCACCACCAGGAGCAGGTCGGTGGACGTGGCCCAACTCATGGCGGATTCGGCCTTGTACCAGGTTTCGTTATAACATTCGTCAAACCAGAGCACATGGGGTCGGGTAATGCTGTTGCATCTGGCGCAGGTCAGCAGCTCTTTTTCTTCCTCGGTGACCGGCTGGTCTTTTTGTTTGTCCGGCATACCCTCCGGGAAGTCAAAAAGCCTTGGGGTGCATTCTCCTGAGCACCGCATATAGTTGAGGTTGCCATGGATCTGGTAGGTTCGGTTTATGCTGTTGCCGGCCCGCAAATGAAGGCCGTCCACATTCTGGGTGACCAGGCAGAATCTGTCTTTAAAAATCTCTTCCATTTTAACAATGGCGTGGTGGCCTGAGTTGGGTTCTGCGTTTTTACACACGGTATGCCGGTAAAGATACCAGGCCCAGACTTCCCAGGGATTCTGGCTGAACATGCTGTGGGTGGCCATCTGTTCGGGCCGGTATTCCCTTGACCCCACGGTCCAGTATCCTTCAGGTCCCCGGAATGTCGGGATGCCGCTTTCTGCGGAAATTCCGGCGCCGGTTAAAACGGTGATCCGTTTGTTGTTATCCTTAAACGGTTTAAGCAGTTCGGCTGTGTCCATTTTCCTGCCTCCTTATTTATTTGAAAAATTTAACCACGGAATGCACGGAAGACACAGAAAATAAAATTCCGTGAATTCGGTGATTTCCGTGGTTAAAGTTCAATCCTGTGATTGCAACGCCTCCCGGATTTTCATTAATATTTTACCCGTGGCATTGGCGCCGAAACCCCAGAAATCGTCCGATGCCGAATGATCGTACAATGTGCCTTTACTGCGTTTAAGTCTGTCGGCCAGTTTTGGATGTTGATCAAATCGGGCGCGGATGGCACGCTCCATGACAGACACCTTGATCTGTTCCCAATCCTCCCGGATCTTAAATTCCCGGGTTTGGCCGATGGCCGCACATAAAAACGGATTGGAGCAATTTTTGATTTTCGTGATGATCGCGTCATCGGTGAATTTTGATGCCTGGTAAAATTGTTCGGCAGAGTGCCAGGTGAATGCATCCAGTGTAATGGGAATGGTCGCTAAATTCGAATATATATCTTCCTCAATCATCTCTTGGGTTTATCCTTGGGTGGTACTATATTTCAGGTCTGAGTGGATAACAATTCGGTCTCTACCGGTGCTTTTGGCATGGTACATGGCTTCATCGGCCCGGACGATCACCTCATTTTGGGTTTCGCCAAGCTTGTACTGGGCAATCCCCATGGATGCTTTGATCTGTCCGATACGCTTGCCCGATTCCTTGATGGTCCACTCTTTTTTGCATAGAATTTTTCTGACTTTTTCAGCAACAGCATACGCGCCTTCAACATCTGTCTCGGGCAGGAGAAGCAAAAATTCCTCTCCGCCATATCGTGCCGCCAGATCATTGCGGCGCACCAGATTGGAAAGGATCTCGGCAAAGCCTTTGAGCAGGCTGTCCCCCACAAGGTGCCCAAAGGTATCATTCACGACTTTAAAATGGTCAATATCCAGCATGACCACGGAAAACGGCGCGTTGTTCTGGCGGGCCCGGATGCGTTCAATTTCCAGTCTTTTTTCAAGTCCCCTGCGGTTGGTCAGTTTGGTCAGAGAATCTGTCCGGGCTTCTTTTTGGGAGATTTCCAGCTCTTTGTGCAGCTGTTTGAGGTCTTCGGAAGATACTTTCATCCGTGTGTGCAGGCGTGATCCCGACTGGATGATGGATCGTGTGGTGTCCAGCATCTGGTCTATGAGTGCTTTGACGCCGTCAATATCGTGGATGTCCTTTATCTGCTCAGCCAGGGTGTCAAGGGTCTGGCCATGGGAGGATAGGTCTCCTTCGGTTTCCACCACATAGGTGGTGATCTCCCGGAGCATGAGGTTCAGTTTGGTTAAAAGGCGTGAAATAACCACCCGGTTTCCATCGGAGATGAATCTTTGGTAAAGGGTTTCAACGTTATTGTTGTTTAAAGGCAGATTCTTTTCAATCATCTGGTTAATGGCGTGCCGTAACTTCGGATTTTTTCCGGACGCATACTCGTACCAGACCGTATAATTTACAGGGGTTGCAGCCAGGTTGTGCTGTGCTAAAAAACCGAGGGTAAGCCTTAAAAATTCCCCGGCCTGGGAGTTGGATTCACGGTAGCTCATATCCCTTCTAATTCCTTTTATTGGGGTATGGAATGCGAACTTATGTCATGACGTTAATGTCCAGATTGTGTAGACGATATGATTATATAGAATAATATTCCTGAAATGCAACAAATTACATGGCAAATCCACATGATGGCCAGCAAAATTAAGCCGTGTCAAATTTTTCCCAGCTGGCCGCATCCGGCACTGACCGATCTGCCCTTGCTCCATCTTTTGATCACAAAGACCCCCTGGTCGGTGAGCGTCTGGGCAAAGTCATGCATCTGTTCGTCGCTGGGACTCTGATGGTCAAAGCCGGTTACCGGATTGTATGGAATCAGATTTAATCGCACGGGCAACGGATGAATGAACCGGGCCAGGGCCAGGGCATGGTCCATGGTGTCGTTCACTCCTTTGATTAAAATATATTCAAAAAGAAAGACGCCTCTCGGGGTCAGGGGATATGCTTCAAGGCTTTTTTTCAGTGCTGCAAGGGGCCAGCGCCGGTTCACCGGCATCAGGGCGGAGCGGGTGGCATCGTCCGGCCCGTTTATGGAAACGGCCAGGCGGATATTGGGCAGATTCATCTGGGCCAGGCGCTCGATCCCCGGCACCACACCACAGGTGGAAATGGTCATGTGGCGCAGGGCAATATCCGATCCTTTCTGGCAGTTGAGCACGTTGACGGCGGTCATCAGCGCATCAAAGTTGTCAAACGGCTCCCCCATGCCCATGAATACAAGGTTTTTTATATCGTAGCCCAGAATATGCCGGGCATTGAACACCTGGCCCACAATTTCGGATGCCGACAGGCTGCGCTTGAATCCCATGCGGGCGGTCTGGCAGAATTTGCACCCCATTTTGCACCCCACCTGGCTTGAGACGCACAGGGTATTGTGCCGGGTCATGGGAATGATCACGGATTCAATTTTCAGGCCGTCGGAAAGCAGGGTGATAAACTTGACCAGGTCATCATCTTTGAAGGTTTCTTCCACTTTGCCGGATACCGGCACCAGCGCAGGTTCAAGTTCAGTCCAGAATTTTAGGGAGTTTTTGAATTCCGGGGCCTTGCCTATATCTTTCCCGCCGTTTTTAAACACTTCCCGGTAGAGCGCTTCGGCATGAAACGGCCCCTTGCCATAGTCCTTGCGCAGGGTCTGGATCAATTGATCCAACGTCATGCCAAAAATATCAATCATAGGTTTCATGACGAATATATATCACAGGCCCGAAAATTTGCCTATGATTGACAATTCCATGGGGACGGCACCCGGGTCGTAAGGAAATGAAAAAGCGCTTGAATTTTTAATCTTTTTTGAAAATAATCAAACGGTTGGCGTGATAGTCTAATCCTGATATCTATCCTGTATCCGGGCAAATAATGCCGCTCAATATAAAGTTTTTATGCGCCACATCGGCGCTGCGGTATATGTGCGCACCATTTTTAAATAAGGAGGTGTTTTGAAAAAAGGTCTTATTGTTCTGGCGATAGTTGTTGCAGGTGTTTTGGGATATCGGTTCTGGGCCGGGGAAAAAGCGTATGAAATAAAAAATGTGCCTGCAACTGTATCGCGCGTTGTCTGTTTCGGCGACAGTTTGACCCGGGGCGTGGGTGCCGGTAAAGGAAACGATTATCCTGCCCGGCTGGCAGAGATGACAGGTCTGGAGATCATTAATTCCGGGGTGTCGGGAGATACCACCGCCTCAGGGCTGGCGCGGCTCGAAGAGGATGTGCTGGACTATGAACCCGATGTGGTGCTCATTACCCTGGGCGGCAATGATTTGAAAAACCGGGTGAACGTGGATACGGCCCGCGCCAATCTGGCTGAGATTGTCCAGCGTATCCAGGCAGGCGGGGCCATGGTGGTGCTGGGGGGAATAGATATCCCCCTGTACGGCAAAGGGTATGCCAAGATGTATGACTCCCTTGCCCGGCAGACCGGGGCGGTGCTGATTCCCAACATCCTTGAAGGCCTATTCGGGCATTCCGAATTCATGAGTGATTCCATCCATCCCAATGACAAGGGATATGAGATCATGGCCGGATATTTTTATAAAGCCCTGGAGGGACTGCCATTGGTTGTGAATTAGGCTTTAAACCCAGTGTAAATAGGACCCCAGTTATTGAATGCTGGTTTGATACAGGCCCGGGCGACAGATGGTGCGATTAATTATGGTCTGGCGGCCAAATTTTATGATTAAGAAAGGATCGAAATTCTTGCGACTTGTCATCAAACTCTATGGCAATGCCATTTCTCGTTGAACGAACCACGCGTCCTTTCAGTTTGAGGGGTTTTTCCATGCCGGGTATGGAAAATACCATTTTGGCCTTTTTATCTTTTTCGATGTTTTCTTTTGCTTTCACTAAAACACCACTGGCGCTGATATCTTTCATATTGGTCTTAATCAACCGGCCCTCAACTAAAACATCAATTTCAAAAGGAACCATTTTACGCTTAAATCGCCGACCCTCAAGATCTATAACGTCTTCTTCCAGGGGGGATAGCATACTGGTTAACAGGTCATATTCTTCAGCGTTTGTTGTCTGAATTTTATCAATTTCTTTTGTGCAGGCTAATTTTTCAGAAGGACGCGTGGTTTGGGCTTTCGTTAACTTTTCTTCCAGGCTGGCGATGTCACATTGAAGGATATCAACCTGGTTTTTTAGATCTTTAATGAGGGCTTGATCCGATTCAGATCGTTGATTGGCCAGGACAAGTTTTTGTTCCAGTTTAGATATCTTATTAATATGATCCGCTGCAACTGTCTCTTGTTCTGAAATGTTATTTTCATGGTCTTGATTCAGCCCTTTTAAATTTTGAATTTGTTCTTCCAGTTCGGCAATTTTCTTTCGGGCCGCATCTATCACTTCCTGGGTTTTTTCTTCAGCTTGTATTTTATCGTTGGCAGCTGATTCCATGAAATTAGACACCACACGTTCACTCTGTGCAAAAAATTGTTTGAGCTTGGTTAGTTCTTTGTATATCGGTGATGCAGTGTCGATCTCTGCCTGGCTCTCTTTAAATCGCGCCAACATGATGGATATAAAATCTTCCTGCTTTAAACCCGTTTTTTCCCGGGTTTTTTGAATCTCGGATTTTAACGCTTCACTGATTCTGAGATTTGATAGTGTCGTCATAATTTACCTGTAAAATATGTAAACACAAGAGATCTAATTTTTAGAATGTTTAAATTGTATTATCTGATGTGTACTTTGTAAACTGATTTTAAATAGTTAGCCAATCTGATGACCGGAGCACACTTCTGCCGGACAGACGTCATAAGTCTTTGTATGAAAGGGGCGATGCGTCTCTTTCGTGTTGTGTTGTGGGGTACGCCTGGGTGCTGATGGGACGGGTCGGTCCACAGCCGTTATTGAAAATTTCCAGCAGTTAATATATAAGACCTTCATTTGTTAGATATTTGTTAAGATTTTGTTAGTCAAACATATACCTGATTAAGAAGGCGTAACACAGTGGATATCGTAGGAATTTTAATTGAAACTCTGGGGGGATTGGGCCTTTTTATCCTGGGGATGAAGACCATGACAGAGGGGCTTCAGGCCACGGCCGGCCAGAAAATCCGGCGGATTCTCGAAGCCATCTCCTCAAACCGTATCATGGGATGTTTAACCGGGGCCGGGGTAACGGCTGTGGTTCAGTCATCGTCGGCAACCACGGTGATGCTTATCGGATTTGTGAGTGCCGGCATCATGTCCATCGAGCAGGCGGTCGGGGTGGTCATCGGTGCGAATGTCGGTACGACCATTACGGGGCAGATGATCGCCTTTAAGCTTACAAAGGCAGCACTTCCGGCCGTCGCCCTCGGGGTGGGACTCAAATATTTCTCAAAAAAACGGACCTACCGCTATATCGGGGACATCATCCTTGGTTTCGGTATTCTGTTTTACGGCATGGAAGTAATGAAACAAGGGCTGACGCCCATCAAGTCCGATCCCCAGTTCATCTCTTTTTTTACCACCTTTTCCACGGAAACCCTGGGCGGTATCCTGCTCTGTGTCTCAATGGGGACCCTCTTAACCATTATGGTGCAGTCTTCTTCGGCCACGGTGGGTCTGACCATGGCCCTGGCAACATCGGGACTGCTGACCTTTCCCACGGCAATGGCCCTGGTGCTGGGCGAAAACATCGGCACCACCGTGACAGCCCAATTGGCTACCATCGGATCAAAAAATCCGGACGCCCACCGAACGGCCAATGCCCATACCATTTTCAATGTGGTGGGGGTGGGCATCATTCTCATGATCTTTCCCTTTTTTATAACGGTGGTTAAAACCATCACCGTGAAACTGGGGGCAGGGCCCGTGGACATGATGGTGAACAATGAATATATCAATAGTTCCAGGTACATTGCCAACGGCCATACCATCTTTAACGTCATCAATGCCGTTGTCTTTTTAATCTTTTTGCCCAGGCTGGTTCAGCTGACCATGCTGATTTCACCCAGGCCCAAAAAATCCGAGGAACGGTATCAGCTTCCCAAGTTTGATGCCAACTTCATCGACTCCCCCATCGCCGCCTTGGCCCAGGTCAAAGGGGAGATCATCAACAATGCGCAATTCGTCTTGGTGGCCTTGAAAAACATCGCCTCCTGCATAGAAAATAGGGATGATGATATCCTCGGGGAACGAGAGATGGTGGAAACGCATCTGGATGAAACCCAGAAGATCATCATTCAATATTTAACCACCATCTACCAGGGGGATGTCAATGAGCCAGAGGCCAAAGAGATCTCGGAGATGATGCGGATCACAAATAATATTGAACGGATCGGGGACTCCATGGAAAATGTCTCCAAAACCATCGAACGGATCTATAACAACGAGATCGGATTCAGCGACCAGGCAAAGTCGGATTTATCCAAGATTGCCAATAAGGCTGTGGCGTTTCTCCAGCTGGTGGTGGATCAGATGCAAGAGAAAACCAAAGGCTTTTACGAAGAGGCCTTGAACATGGAAGACACCATCGACCAGATGCGTGAAGCGATGCGTTCCCAGCATATTGAACGCCTTCGGGCCGGCGACTGTTCCGTGGATGCCGGGGTGCTTTTCATCGCGCTGGTGTCCAATTTTGAGAAGATGGGGGATTACTGCTACAATATTGCCACGGGTGTAAACCGGATCATCTAAGCCTGATCTGGTGCTGAATCTTTGGGCCCAAAGGGCTTGTCGGACAGGGCCAGGGAAAATGCAAATCCTAGGGTCAAAAGAATTGCGCCACCGGCGTAGGTATAGACGCCGGGATTGTCGGGAAAGCGGTCACGGATAATGGCGGCCAGTTGGGGGCCGATGATGCCGCCGGCCGACCAGCCGGTGAGGATGACGCCATAGACCACGGGCATTTGAATCGGGCCGAATACATCCAGAACAAAGGCCGGCATGGCACCGAATCCCCCGCCATAGCAGAGCAGTACATAACAGACCAGGGCGCCGAAGATCCATGGTGATTTGATGTAAATCAGCGCGATGAAAATGGCGATCTGGCTGCCCACCAGCAGGCGGAATGCATTGGTCCGGCCGATCTTGTCGGACAGGCTGCCCCAGAAAAAGCGACCCACACCATTGAACACGGAACTGACCGCGATCAGCGTGGCACCTGCACCGGCCAAGGCTGCTGCCAGGACCGCCGGGTCCGCGTATTTCGCCGCATAGGCATCCTTCAGCAGCGCCTGCAGCATAGGCGATTGAAATCCGATAAACATGATGCCGGCGGAGACGTTACAGGTGAGGACCGTCCACATCATGAGAAATTTTGCTGACAGGACGCATTGCCGCCCTGTTATTGCTGTGCCGGCCGTGCTCCGGTGGGAACCCTCGGGGTGTGCCGGGGCGTAGCCCGCCGGGATAAAGCCGTCGGGCGGGTTGACCAGGTTATAACCGGCAGGCAATGTCAGAACCAGCATGACAATGCCGATCCAGAAAAAAACCTGCACCAGATTATGGTCAAAGCTGCTCATGAGCGTCGGTGCAATGAGTTTGGACATGACCAAAGCGCCAAAGCCAAAACCCATGACCACCATACCCGTGACAAATCCTTTTTTATCGGGAAACCACTTGGCCACCGTGGCCACCGGGGTAACGTAACCCAGGCCGAGCCCGGCACCGCCGATAAAGCCGTAACCAATATAAAGCAGAACCAGGTTGTGCATGCGCAAGGCCAGGGCCGCCACCAGATATCCGGCACCAAACAGAATTCCCCCGGCCATGGCCAGTTTTCGCGGGCCCACTTTCGACAGATTCATGCCGCCCCAGGCCGCGGCCAGGCCCAGGCAGCAGATGGCCGTGCTGAAGGTCCAGGCGACCTGGCTGTTGCTCCAGCCGTAGGTGGCAACCAGCGGTTTTTGAAAAAAACTCCAGGCGTAAACCGTGCCCAGACAGACCTGCAGCAGGGTTCCGAAGAGGGCGATTCTCCAGCGGTTGGGTGTATGACAGGCATCACTCATTTCATTTAAGTCCAATCTGTGGGCCGGCTGAATCCGCCAGGGATGTCGGAACCGGACAGGTTTTATTTTAAACACCGAGACTTATCAGGTTGTAGGCAACTTCCTGGGCTTAATCAAGCTTTTTGCTATAGAATCGTACAAAATTGTGATCCGGGCCAAGTCCTAAGGATAGTGTGTCTAAAATAATGGTTGGGGGATGATTTTTTATATGGGATTGTCTTGTACAAGTGCTTGATACATTGAATTTTTGCATCATACCTGATAAATATAATGGCCTAAATTTTTAAGGGGATACACAATGCATTACGAAGGTATGGTTATCAGGCCTCCCAGCGAGGCGGACAGTATACTGCTCCAGGTCACATTGGGCTGTTCCCACAATAAATGTACTTTTTGCGGGACATACCGGGGGAAACGGTTCGACATCAAAAAAGATGATGTGATTTTTGAAGATATTGAATTTGCCCGGGCGCATTTCCGACGCCAGACGCGTCTGTTTCTGTGTGATGGCGATGCCCTGATCCTTCCGATGAAACGTCTGGTTCCCATCCTTGAAAGAATCCGGGACCGGCTGCCCTGGGTGGAACGGGTGGGCGTTTACGCCAACAGCAAAAGCATCAAGATGAAAACCGATGAGCAACTGGCCCAGCTCCGCGAACTTGGGCTCAAGATCGCTTATATGGGGCTTGAATCCGGCGACGATAAAGTGCTTACGGCCATCCGAAAGGGTGCGGATGCTGACACAATGATCGCCATGGGAAAAAAGCTTAAAAGGGCCGGCATTAAAGTCTCTGTGACGGTGCTGCTTGGGCTTGGCGGCCGGGAAGGCTCTTTGGCCCACGCCCGGGAAACCGGCCGGGTGCTTACGGCCATGGACCCTGATTTTGTGGGGGCGTTAAGCTTGATGCTCATCCCCGGCACGGAACTCAATGACCAGTATGAAAACGGTGAGTTTCAGCTTCCCGGTGCCCAGGAAATGCTCGCCGAACTGGGTGCCATGATTGCCGCCACCAACCTGACCGACGGCCTTTTCCACGCCAACCATGCATCCAATTATTTACCCATACGGGCACATCTGCCCCAGGATAAAGAAAAAACGCTTGCACTTATATCCCAGGCCCTGGACGGAAAAGTTCCGTTAAGACCCGAATATATGAGAGCTTTATAATTTTTTAGACTTTTTACAGGAGAGATATCAATGGCTGATGCCGAAAACAACAACAAAGACCAGCTTACCGTCAACACCATCCGTGCCCTTTGTATGGACATGGTTCAGAAAGCCAATTCCGGGCATCCCGGTGCCCCCATGGGTCTGGCACCTGCCGCCTATGTGGTTTTCAAACATTTTCTAAAACAGAACCCGGCCAATCCGTCCTGGGTGGACCGGGACCGTTTTGTTCTGTCCGGCGGGCATGCCTCCTCTTTGTTGTACTCTCTTTTATACCTGTTCGGCTACGGCCTGACCCTGGATGATTTGAAAAACTTCAGACAGTGGGGCTCCAAAACGCCTGGGCATCCCGAGTACGGGGATACCGCAGGTGTAGAAACCACCACCGGCCCCCTTGGACAGGGCGTGGCCAATGCCGTGGGTATGGCCATTGCCGAACGTCATATGGCGGACCGGTTCAACAAGGGTGGTCAGAGTTTGATTGATCATTACACCTATGCCATCTGCGGCGACGGGGATCTCATGGAGGGCGTGGCCATGGAGGCCGTTTCCCTGGCCGGACATCTGGGGCTTGGCCGTTTGATCCTCATCTATGATGACAATGAAATCACCATTGAAGGCAAAACCAGCATTACATTTACCGAAAACACCCGGGCCAAATTCGAGGCCATGAACTGGCATGTGGTTGAGGTGGCCGACGGTAACGATCTGGGTGCCATTGAAAAAGCGATTCAGTCCGCCAAGGACGCCGTGTCCAGGCCTTCGCTGGTTAAGGTTTCCACCCATATTGCCTACGGCAGTCCCAGCAAACAGGATTCACCCGATGCCCACGGTTCTCCATTGGGTGCAGAAGAGATCAAGGTGGTGAAAAAATTCTACGGTCTGCCCGAAGATGAGGATTTTTATGTGCCCGAAGAAGTGCTGGAAAATACGCGCAAGGCGCTGGCATACGGAGTACAGTCCGAGAAAAACTGGCAGGAAGTGTTCACAAAATTCAAGACCCTGTACCCCGAAGACGCCAATCTGTTTGTGGACGCCATCACAGGGTTTCTTACCAAGGGATGGGACAAGGAAATCCCTGTGTTCAAGCCCGAGGACGGACCTGTGGCCACACGGGCGGCGTCCGGCCAGGTGCTTAACAGCATCGCACCAAATCTGCCGGCGTTGATGGGCGGATCTGCCGACCTTGCACCGTCCAACAAAACCTATATGAACTGTGCCGAGGTGTTCCAGAAAGAAGCCTGGTCCGGCAGAAACATGCGCTTCGGTGTCCGGGAACATGCCATGGGCGCCATCATGAGCGGTATGTACCTGCATGGCGGGGTTCGCCCCTTTGGCGGTACTTTCCTGGTGTTTGCCGACTATATGCGTCCGGCCATCCGGGTGGCATCCCTGATGCGTCTACCCATTATTTATGTGTTTACCCATGACTCAGTCGCTGTGGGTGAAGACGGACCGACCCACCAGCCGGTTGAGCATGTGGCGTCCCTGCGCGCGATCCCCGGCCTCACCGTAATCCGTCCGGCGGATGCCAATGAAACGGCCCTGGCCTGGAAAAAGGCGCTGGGTACCCTGAACAGCCCCACCGCCTTGATTCTTTCCCGCCAAAAATTGCCCACTCTGGACCTGTCCAACTCCGACGGAGATATGATATGGGGCGGATACACAGTGAAAAGTGGGGGCAAGACCCCGGATATGCTGATCATTGCTACAGGCTCGGAGGTTCACATCAGCGTGGCCGCCGCAGAGGTTCTGGAAAAAGAGCACAACATCAAGGCTTCCGTGGTATCCCTGCTCTCCTGGGAACTGTTCGAAAAGGCGCCCGCCGCATATAAAGAAAGAATCTTGCCTACCGCGGTTACCAAGCGACTGACCGTTGAAGCCGGCATTTCCATGGGCTGGGAAAAATATGCGGGCAGCCAGGGCAAGAGCATCAGCATTGAACGGTTTGGTGCATCCGCTCCCGGTGGTACTGTCCTCAAAGAGTTTGGTTTTTCCGCAGAAAATATCGTGAAAACCGCCTTAGAAATGTAAATTAGAGTTTGAACGCTAAGCTACCCACCTGCGGCGTTGCAGAAAAATTTGCAATCCTCACATACATTAGTATGCTCCGGTTACAAATTTTTCTGCGCCTTGCATCTGGGCAACTTGTCGTCCAAACTCGGGGGACGAACAGGTAGTAGTAAAAGCGAATCAGGGGGGATTAGGTAAACGATGCAGTTTTCAATTAAAACCGGGGCCAGAACCCAGATGATGGACATTACGGCCCAGGTCCGGGAGATTGTCCGGGAGTCGGGCGTACGCAACGGGCTTGTGCATGTCTTTTCCATGCACACCACAGGCGCAATTACCATTAATGAAAATGCAGATCCGGCGGTGCCTGTGGATATTTTGTCCTGCATCAACAAGGTGATCCCCTTTGATGACAACTTTACACATGTGGAAGGCAATTCGGCGGCCCACATCAAGGTCAGCCTGTTCGGGCCGTCTGAAACCGTTGCCCTTGAAAATGGAAATCTGGTACTGGGCACCTGGCAGAGCCTTTTTTTCTGCGAGTTTGACGGACCCAGAACCCGAAAAGTCAACGTGACCATCGTCGGCACATAAAAAAAAGCCTCGACGGTTTTTTTAGAGACGTTTGACAAAGGATTTCGATAAAGGGGCAAAGATAATTTGCCCCTTTTTTAAATGATGAAATTATTGGACGAAAATCTTCTGGCCCATCTCCAGCGTCCGGAATTTGCTGAACTGTATGCGGCCTTAAAAAAACGCAGCTATCCCAAAGGGGCGTTCGTCTGTCAGCCCGAAAGCGGTGAAAACCAGATTTTTATCGTGGCCGAGGGACGGGCCCGGGTCTACCTGGGGTACGAAGATAAAGAGTTCAATATCGGTATTCTCTCCAAGGGAGATATCTACTCTGCACACACGCGTGCCTTTGTGCAGGCCCTGGATAAGATCGAGATTTTAACCGCCGACGCTGAAACATTCAGGCAGAATATGCTGGATGATCCGGAAGTGGCAAAAGCCATGATCGGCGTACTGGGCAGTATGCTGAAGAACTCATTTACCATTATTGAGAACCTGATTTTCAAAGATGTCAACAGCCGTCTGGTCGGGCTTCTGGTAAACGAAGCCCAAAGGCACGGTACTCCCGCCGCCGACGGAGGCATCATCATTAAAATTGATCTTTCCGTTGAACAGATTGCCTTTTTGGTGGGCTCCACCCGGCAGACGGTATCCACCTTTTTAAACCAGCTTTCCCGCCAGAACGTGATTCAAAAGCTGGGACGAGGCAAGTTTTTTATTGCAGATCTTGCCCGCCTGGAAGCCTTAGAAGCGACTTGAGGTGTGCGCTGAAAGGTCTTGATGGACTCGATCTGCCCGTGCCTGATTTTATGAAAAGGGTGAAAAGGCACCGCTGCAGCGGTCACACCAATTCAGAGCCAGTCGTTTTTCGTGTATCTGTGCATTAATCAGCTCTGCTGTATCCATAGGATTTTTTTCCATAGTGAAGATATTTTTGAGCATTCCTGTTTGTTCTTGGGGGGCAACCTGCGCCACCGGCAGATCCTCTATTTTTACATCGGCGCGTTGGGCGACCTCATTGTAAAAATTAACAATCTCGGATTCATCTATCCGGCCAATTTCCAGAACCGGTTGTGCGCCAATGAAACCGCAAAATTCAGAAAGTCCTTCCTCTGCATGTTGGAAAAGGTCTGAGTCCATCATCCCCAACGGGCCGGTTTCTGCGGTTTTATTTCCGGATATTGTTACCAGGATGTCATTCTGGATTAATTCCCGGATGAGTTGGATGTACTCAGAATGGTTCGGGGTGTCGATGATGATGTCGACCACGCCCCGGACCCTGCCAAGCTTTAACGATTTGGAAAATAAATCCAGGGATTGGCTCAGGGCTGCCCAGGCATTTTGATTCAATGCGGTTGAAAGTAATGATTTTTCTATGATATCAGATGATTGTTCTGATGGCTGTATTTCTTTGTTCATGGTTTCCTCCAGGTTTTCGATGCCGTGCATTTATTTGCATGTATCAAAATATAAATGGAAAATCCATCTGTCTGTCAGCTGGCTGACAAAATAAAAAAATACCGGCTATTTGCCGGCATTACGATCCATTTTACGAATGATTAAGCAGTATGTTTTAAAATTGAGACAGTTACCTGATTTTTTCCGCGTTCTTTACTTTGGTAGCAGGCAGAATCCGCCGCTTGCAATAATTGTGAGTATGTCACATTGTTATCATGGTGAAAGGCTATGCCGATGCTTGCCCTTAGACCGGTATAATTATGCTGCCCTGGAAATGAAATTTCACTGATTTTTTGGAGAATCTCATCAGCGATCTTTTTGGCCTCATTGATATCGTCAAGAAAAAGCGATGTAACAAATTCATCGCCTCCCATGCGGGCCACAGGATCATCTGCCCTGAGACATTCCACCATAATATCGGCCACCTGTTTTAACGCCCGGTCTCCTGCCTGGTGACCCAGTGTGTCGTTGAGTGGTTTGAAATTATCAAGATCCAGGAACAGCATCGCAACACCATGATGTGTCAAAGGCGTATTCATTTCGAAACGATTTTCAAATTCAGTCCGGTTTAACAAATCCACTAGGACATCATGGGTCGCCCGGTACTGCATGGTGTAGGTCAGCTTAAAGTTACTCAAAAGCGTCCTGTTGTTGTTATAGCCGGTTCTTCCCATGACCAATACATAAAGTACAAACATGAAGGAAATGGCGCGGTAGGTGGGTTCTTCGTAAAATATTAATTTTGTGATTGCCAGTATACATGAAGAGTACATAAACAAAAGGAATGTAAGTAAATCAACCGCATGGACACCAGATGCAGCTGCCGTCAAACCGGCAACAGCAAAACAGATCAACAGCTGATATTCAGGTGGAATATCCTCAAAAAACAGCCAGATGGCTATACCGTTTAAAATGCCTGAACTAAGGCTTAATAGGCGATAGGTATTGAGCCAGAATTGGGGCGTCAAAGTTTCTTTTGTGTATTTAAACCCAAACCAAGCCGTCAATCTTACGGCGGCAATCAAAACGCCTGAAATCGACCAATATAATAATGGCAGGGTGTATATTTGAGTCCATAAAGACCACGCAAGCACTCCAAATACCGCAAGGCTGCCAATTATAGAACTTGTCGCATTGCCATATAAGGATTCCAGTGTTTTGTCAGAAACCCACTGTTTGTATTCTATACTTTGATATGAATGATTTTTTCTCATTAGGAATGCGAATATTTTAATTGATCATGTGACGATTGTCAATTGAATCAAGGCGTTCGTAAATTCGGTGAATTCGGGAGACACCTTACTTAATTACTCGAAATTGAGTAAGGTGTCCCCCGAATCTCCCCGAATCTCCCCAAATTTACAGGAAACGTTAGATGGAAATAGGGCCGGTTTTTATAAAATAAGCCATAATTACAATTGATTACATGAGCCAGACCCCGGATACGACCCTTTACCCTCATCTGCATAGCCCTATTGAATTCTGTTAAATATTTCAGCATTCAATCCATTTAAATCACCCTCCATTCCACGATTCAATTCAATAATAATATCAAGCCCTCGTGATAAATCCGGTTTTAATTTGATAAAATATCTATCAGGTAGAAAAAAAAGATGCCAAATTCTTGGGGCTGGAGCAATGATGGTCATGATTGTACCTACCGATACTTCGTCTTGAAATGCCACGGTCGCTTTTTTATAAGAGTGCTTTGCCTCCAAACGTATTTTCCGCACCTTCAACCGACAAAGCACATATAATTTAAAATTAATTAAAATCAGCATGTTAACATGGTTTCTAAACATCTCATAAAAACACAAAAATATATAAAGTTTGTCTAGACAAACACCAGTATTTAGTTTATGGTGCTCCCCAAAAAATTAACAACCGAGAGGGAGCAAAATATGAACACCCCAGGTACCGAAGAATGGAATTTCACAGATGTAAAATTTCTTCCGATTTTCAAAGAGTACGCCAAACGTATCAATCTGGTTGAAACGATCAATACCATGACAGATAGCAAAATGGAATTATCGCCAGGCGATGCGGTTCTTGGGATGATTATGGATACAGTCTCCGGAAGGACTCCTTTGTACAGGCTTGAAGAAGCTTTCGACGAAATGGATACCGAGTTGCTTTTTGGCAAACCCATCAGCTCAGATAAATTTAATGACACAAATCTCGGGCGGGTATTGGACAAACTTTTTGAGACCGGAACTCAAAAGATATTTTCCCAGATTTCCCAAAACGCCATTGGTTGTTTTAAACTGGATACGCGCCATCACCACTTTGATACGACCTCTGTCTCCGTCTTTGGTGCTTACGAAGATCACCCTGATACACAACTGAATATCACCTACGGTTACAGCAAGGATAAACGTCCGGATTTGAAGCAATTCATGGTGTCCATGTTGTGTGTAGACCGAAATATTCCGATCATAGGAAAAACCCAGGACGGAAATGCTTCAGACAAGACCCTGAACAATGAGCTTTTATCTCATATCTCATCACACATGGCCGAACATGGCTTCAAGCCAGGAGCCTCCATCTACGTAGCAGATTCAGCCTTTGTGACCACAGACAACCTTATAGCAGCGCAGGAAAACGGCATCCGTTTTCTGAGCCGATTGCCGGCTAATTTCAATGAATGTAAGCATGCCATTACCCAGGCGGTTGCAGCCGATAACTGGGTCGATATTGGGACTTTGGCAGAAATCCAAAGCGAAAAGAAACCGCCTGCATCCTATCGTTATTATGAAACAACCGTCACCATAGGCGAGGAGGCCTACCGAGCCATTGTATATCATTCCAGCGCCCATGATAAAAGGCGTCAGAAACGCATAGACCGAATCTTAAAAACCAGCAAAGACCAGCTGGAAAAGAAAATCAAAGAGGTGACCCAGCACCCCTTCAAATGCCGCCCGGATGCTGAGGTGGCAACCGGCATTTTGACAAAGGAGGCAGAAAAAAGCCTCTACAACTTGCGAGCAGAGATCATTGACGAGCCCAAATACGGCAAAGGTCGTCCCCCAAAAGGGGAAGTCAGGATGCCGAAATCCGTTGAATATGGACTTAAGGCAACTGTCGAAGAAGATCCTGAGAAAACAGAAAAAATCAGACTCGAAGCCGGCTGCTTTGTACTCATAACCAATGTCCCGGCCCAGGCTAAAGAACAAGAATGGCCGGGGATCGAACTCCTCAAACTGTACAAAGAACAGGATGGGATCGAAAAAAATTTCGGGTTTCTGAAAGATCCAGCCATTGTGAATGCCATCTTTCTGAAGAAACCGAAACGGGTGGAAGCGCTTGGACTAATCCTCCTCCTTTCTTTACTCCTCTGGCGGTTGATAGAACGAAATTTAAAACTGCATGTAAAAAAGACGGGTCAACTGTTGCCTGGCTGGAAAAAGAAGCCGACAAATAGTCCGACGGCCTTTATGATGACTACGAAGTTCCTCAGCATATTAGTTATAACCGTTGGGAGACAACGAAAATTAGCAAAGCCGCTAAATAATGCTCAAGTTCAGTACCTTAGAGCCTTGGATGTCACACCGGAATGCTTTTTTGTGCCGTAAGAGTTGTGCAGTCATTGAATAAATTGTCAAAGAACCATAAAATTTAGTGCGGAATGTACGTCCAAATACCCGAGAGCGGTTTTGTTACTAATTTGTCTGTTGTTAAGATTCTTATACACCCCTACTAAATAAACTGGGTTGATGATTATAAATTGGTCCCCAGGTTCTATTTTGTCACCTGTGTAATTCAGGCTACAAAATAGAATAGCAGACATCATAACCATTGCGAGAATTATAATACACCGAATTATTGAAGAGTTTAACTGCATTTAATCACACAAAGATGGTTGAGGTTGATCAAGATGTCCAAAAGCCCTCAGAACTTCGATTAATTGTGCAATGTAGTACATTGCAGGCATTGAAGGAATATTGACCTTCCAGTCCGGCTCTCCCCCTTTTGGTTGCTGCATCTACATAAGCATCATGTAGTTGCCCAAATGTATAACCTGCCCACACATACTGCTCAATAAACTCACTAATAAAACCTTGTGGTTCAACAGGAGTACCTCGCCTTCCAACAACACCAGGTTTCTGCCAACTCTGCCGGTAATAATATAATCCCCGAATCCTTCTCATTGAAGAGGATACCGCCTGCTTTGTCAGGTTCCTACATCGTGGTGAAATTTATAAGTATTTTCCGTAACTATAGCTCATTCTTTTCAACGTCTGCACGTGGGATTTTCAGACTGCATTTTTTACCCAATACTGTTTAAGAACGAGTTTACTTGCAAGGGTCTCCACTTTCATCTTCAAAAGATTCAAGAAAATTGTTTGCCATGTTTTTAGCAAAATCTTCTAATGCCTGCCCCACGAATCTCAAAAAATCCTTCGCGCGTGTACCCTTAAGGGGTTCCGCAATTTAAATATAGTTTTAAAGACGATAACCTTTTAGATACGATACTAATGCTTCTTTGCCCTCCCTCACAAACATTTACGCCTTCACTTGAGTTTATTATTTTTTTGAATAACATATTCGCTTTCTTTTCGTAGCTACAGGCAAAAGCAATATCATCTCTTAACTTACTATATAGCGCCAATCCAATATAAGAATGAATCTGTTCACATTTCAATTCGTTTTCTTCAGTTATTATTAGAGCTTTCTGACAATAGTATTCCGCTTGATTAGGGGATTTTTCTTTTAAAAAGAAAGTGTACCCCATCATATTATAACTTACTGCTAATGCATAAAAATCATTATTCTTTTTTGATTGTTCTATTGCTCTTTTTAATACATTTCGTGCTCCTATAATCCTATTTGATTTGTAGATTCTATTGTACGCAATACCAATAAGTTCTCGTGGATTGTCAGTCCCACCAGTATTTAAAATCTCTGAATTTAAACCATTTGATTCTAATGGGCCACAACTGGTCGTCAATGTTATGATGACGATGACAAATATATATATCAGAAAATTTTTTATTATTTGCATAGGTCAAACTTGATTTCTATTATGGGAAATAACTTGGGCCGCTGATCTGAAGGTAATTCTGCATTATCTTTAAAAATAGACCAAACATAAGCCGCTGGCATTGTAGGGATATTTACAAGTGTATCTAGGTAACCTTGGTCTGTAAGATATTCAACCCAGCTATCATGGGTTTCACCAAAGGTATATCCACTGGCAACATTGTTCTCAATAAATGTACCTATTCCGCCTCCCGTAGGAACAGGTGTTCCTGATCTACCCACCGTATGGGTACCGTCAGGAGCATGCCATTTTTTCAACCCCCAAGGATCAATAAAATTCACCGGATCATTTAAGACATACCCATAAAGATCAGTATCCCCGCCGGCAAAGAAAATAGGATCTTTGGCAGTCCAGCGACCGGTATCCGGGTCATAATCCCTGAATCCAAACCGGACAAGCCCGGTGTCTGGATCATAGAGTCCGCCGGCAAAGCCGAAGGGCACGGTAAATTCAGGAGCGGTATCATTGATCACGTTTCCGAAGGTATCGTACTCTACCTGCTTTACCACGTTTCCGGAAGCATCTGCAACCGCCTTAAGGGTTCCTGTCTGGTCAAATGCCGGATAATAGGTTGCGCCGTTCATGGTCATGGCAACGGGCAGTCTGCCGTCTGCGTAAGTAAAGCGCGTAACCAGGCCGCCGGAACCGTCATAGACGGCCAGAAGCCGGGTCAGGCCCTGCCAGAGGTATTTCTCCGTGGTAGTGCCGTTGATTTTCTTGGCAATGCGCCGGCCCAGGGGATCGTGAACATATTCAATGTCATCTCCGTTGGGCAGTGTAACATTGAGCAACTCTCCCCGGATGGCGTAGGTGTAGGCCGTTACATCCTCTTCATCGGTTTTGCTTGTCAGAAACCCGTCGGCATCATGGGTGTATGTGACTGTTCCTGCACTGACCAGGTGGTCTTCTGCGGTGTATTCAAAGGTCCTGTTTGTAATATCCCGCAGGGTGTTGGTCTCCGATATCCTGGCGCCGTTGGCATTGTACTGGTAATCTTCAACCAGGCGGCCGTCCTTTGTCACGGTCAGCAGCCGCCCCATGGTATCATAAGTGTAGTTAAGAACCGCGGTGGTGCCGGCGAGGGTTTCTGTCTTCCGGGTGATCCTGCCGGTGTTGTCCCGCTCAAGGGTGTATGAGAGCAGGGATGATCCGTTTACTGTTGTGTCCTGGGATGAGACTTCGCCATACCCGTTAAACGTTCCGGTGACGTTCAATCTGCCGTTTGTTACGGATTCGGGCAGGCCGTTGCCGCTGTTGCGGGTAATGGCGAAATCCCCGGACAGGGTCAAAAGACCATCGTTGTCATATCCGTAGTCAACGCTTTTTCCGGCATATGTCATGCCGGATACCCTAAAATCGTCATTATAGGACCAGGACAGGGTTTGGTTCAGGGTGCCTCCCAGGGTCTGGGATGTGACCAGGCCCGCGTCGTATTCATAGGTCAGGGACTCTTCATTCATGGACATGGATCCGATCTTGGCACCGCACAGGTAGGTAAAGGTTATCAGACCTTCGGGAGTCTGGATTGACGCCAGGCGGTCCAGGTCGGATTCATAGATGTTTTCCAGTGTTTTGCCTGAGGGGAACACAGTCCGTGTGGGCCGCCGGTCCCTGTCAAATTCAAAGGTATAATTGCTGCTCAATGGCGGTGTATACCCGGATGTCAAGTTTACCTTGTTGTAGTTAAAGGCGTGGTTAACGGAAGAGGGCGTTGTCAGGACGGTGACATGATCGTTGGCATCGTAGGAAAAGTAGATATCCGTGCTGTCAGGCCTGTGGATCCGGGTGGTCCTGCCGTTCTCATCGTGGGTGAAGGTTCTTGTGTTTCCGTTGGGATCAGTGACGGTGTCAACGAACCCGTTGCCGTCATAGGTATACCTGAAGGTCCGGTCACCGGTGGCCGATGTTGTCAGACGCCCTTTGGTATCATATTCAAACGTTGAGGCTAAAAGCTCCGGGATGCTGACTTGTTCGGTCAGCAGGGTGTCCGGACTGTACAGGGTTTGGACTGTCCTGCCTTCCGGGCTGGTGATGGTTCTGCAATTTTCCAGCGTATTGTTTTCAATTGTGGTGGTATTACCGTTAACTTCTCTTGTTTCCTGTACGATGTTGGTCCCTGTTGTTTCAGGATCTGTATAGACTCGTTTTACATTTTGGTTCCGGGTCAGGCCTGACGGAGTGGTTTCCGTAACCTGGGCCAGATATTTATATTTGAACCTGGGGTCTATGCCGTATTCAAAATTGGTTTGCAGGCCGCAGGCATTTGTTTTTTCGCCTGTTAAACCGGATGAAGAATAAAAGGTCTGGCCGCCGGTTTTATTGGTGATAGTTGACGTGAAAGCGCCTGTTGCATCTGTGAAATCCGTATATTCCCTTTGGTTCCCCTCACCGGTTGTTACCCTGGTCAGGACGGAACAATCTGCTTTATCTTCTTGTTCATAGTTCCAGTGTCCGCCGTTTTCATCTTTAATATCGGTAATTTTCCCGCTGTCGGAAAAGGTGTGAAAAAATTGATTTCCTACAGGATCCGTCTCCGTTTCCATGTATCCGTTATCATCATACTCAAAATCATAGAAAGAGCCGTCAGGAAAGGTAATTCGGTTTAAATTACCGTTGGAAATATCAAGCTCTGTTCTAAGACCTTCCGGCGAGATAATAGCTTCCGCAGTTGAAGAGCCTCTCAATATGGTAGTTTCATTGGAAAAGGCATCAATGACAGCCTCAAGAGCGAAGGATGAAGTTTGATATTTAAAGGTGTACAAGGTTGCACCGGTCTCAAGGTCAATGGTCTTAATATGACACCCACTCGAATCGAGAATATGCCCATATCCGTTGGACTCCGCATAAACGCGATTTTTTTCTGATTCAACGTTAAAATAGGGCACCAGGGGCCCAAGCTTTGTGATGATATTTCGGCCACCCAGCGCTGTGTATATATTCCCGGAATCGTCAATTGCCAGATTTGAAAAGCCATTTATTAAATCCGGCTCAATGGCAGACGTGCCCTCCACAGACTGCGTGGTTCCACCATCTCCGGTTATTGTCTTAATAACTCCGCTGGTGTTAATTTTGCGAATGCGCATGGCGTTTAGTATATAAAGATTTCCCTGGACATCCAGTGCTATTTTCCCCGGAGAAGTGAGTTGTGCCGTGGTGGCCTGTTCGCCGTCTCCGGAATAACCATACTTCCCGGTTCCCGCAACAGTGGTAATCACTCCACTCACATCGACTCTGCGTATGACATGGGCGCTTTTATCCGCAATGTACAGGTTCCCCGAGTTGTCCACAGCCACCCCGACAGGCCAGACAAATCTCGCTTGCATGGCATTTCCGCCGTCCCCGGAATATCCGCTGTACCCGGATCCGGCAACCAAGGTAATTTTACCTGTTGGGTCCACCATACGTATCCGTTTCTTATATGGTTCTGCAATAAATAGATTTCCGTATCCGTCTGAGGCAATGCCGTAGACCTTCGCATCCCCTCCAACCACGGTGGATATAATACCGTTTTTATCAATTTTAAGGACCCTCCCGCCGGTTTCAGGTTCGGCATCCACAAAGAAGACGTTACCATTATTGTCTGAGGTTATATCTGTTGGATATTTCAAGGGAATATCCGTTGCCGGCAGTCCATCCACCGGCGTGGTGCCATCCTGGAAATTCCCGTTGCCTGCAATGGTGGTGACAATGCCCTGGGTGTCTATTTTTCTGATTCTCATATTTGCGGTATCTGCAATATAAAGATTGCCGGCACCATCCACCGCAATCCCCTGGGGCCATTCAAAATCTGCTTCGGTTGCCGGCCCGTTATCACCTGAAAAGCCCGAATTCTCTGTTCCCCCGACCTTTTCCATCATATTGCATTGATCTATCCGTGAATATTTATAATCCGTATCCAGGAGGGTGGATTTTCCCCCGTCTCCCTTGATGAGCACCGTGGGATCAACAGGGTTTAAAAAGTGATACCGGGACAGAGTCCAGCCATTGGCTATTTGGCCTTTATGCCGGCCGTTTCGGGGTGCCATTGTAAGATTATAGTTCAATGTTTTTTTTACATTAAGCCTTGATTTTATTCTAAAGGACAGTCCGTCAGGATATTTACCAAACCAGTCTATAAAATCGTTATATGAAGAACCGTAATAGCCCTGGTATAAAAAGTTAATTGTCACCGATAGTGTGCTTGGCACAGCAACTTGGACACCACGCCAGTCAAGCCCATCCCATGTGAACAGATAGTTTAGATTCGGCAGCGGATCAAAGGCGTATTTATATGTTTTCCCGGCAATGCTGACAATCAGTTCAATTCCTATAAGATTATCAGGAACAGTCTCTCTGGAAAGTGGGATATTGACGTCTGTCTTGCTGGTCAGGTTTGCTGTTGAATAGTGAAGGGACAGGTCTGTACCCGGAATGGGAATCGTTTCATGGAAAAGTCTGCTGCGTTCTTCAACATACGAGTTTATGATATTCTTGCAATCGTTGCCTTCGGATTTTTGGTTATCCAGGAAGGGCGGTGCGGTTGGATTGGGCGGGATGGCCCCGGGTGGGAAAGATACTGGATCATTACAGTCCCATGGAGAGAAATGCTCTGCCTGGAACCGCCACATGGTATTCCCGGGTTCATAGTAATCCGGGTCCCCAAGGCCTGTGACTTCATCCGTCACAGACCCGTCTCCATTCAGGTCATCTGCAAGATCGTCACCATCCGCATCCAGCGCATCTACCACCCCGTCCCCGTCTGTGTCCAGAAGCTTGACTACTTTAGCGTTTTCTTTTGGTATCCAATACCCCAAATCCATATCGTAGTAGCCAACCGGTACGATCAACCCCACATCAAATCCCAGGAAATTATCGACAAATACGGTGAATGGATTGGCAAATCTTACCCGCTGTACACCGTCCACGGCAAGTTCCGCGCAAAAGGTAAAGGCAGAGGTCGGAGGAAGAACCGCAGGCATGGATTCCGGGGTGGGGTATTCCGTAGTTCTGACCTCAATACGTTCCAGTTCGGTTACATCATCTCCGTTTTCGTCCGTGATAAATGCCTTGTTGTCACCGGTTGTTACCAAGGTCACGGTCCGGGTGCCGAATTCATCGGTTACAGGGGTGGAGCGGTGTGTAAACACGGTTCCTGAGTTACCGTCAAAAGAAATTGTTGTGGCGGCTGTATCCGTCTCTATCATCTGGATCGTGTCAAAAACAGCAAAGTCGTTCCAAGGGACATATGCCTGTCTGTGAACGGGAATTCGCCCTTGTTTGGTATAGGCAATGATCATATCCTGCCCGCCCTCTGCGGGAATGGCGAACCGGCCTTCATCATCTGTAACGGCAGAGCCGTATTCAGGGTATTCAAACACCATCACTGTGACACCGGACAAAGGTGATCCGTATCCATCCGTGACCAGTCCGGTGAGGATGGCAAACCTTTGGGACTCATATTCATCAAGGGTTGCGTCTTCCGGTATAAGATCTTCGTACTCTTTGCCGAAAGAACCTTCCGCCAGGCTTTGGGGGGTGGAAAGAACCTTAACCGTTACGGTTTTGCTGGTGGTACCGTAGCTGTTGGTGGCCGTAATGGTGTAAATGGTGGTGTTGTCCGGGGTTACCAAGGCTGTGGTTCCGGAAACCTTGCCCACGCCCTGGTCAATATGAACCAGTTCTGCATCCTCAACGGTCCAGGCAAGCTGGGCGGACTCGCCTTTTGGGATGGGGATCAGTTCATTGGATACGCTGAGCTCAGGGGACCCTGATACTGACAGGTCCGCAGACGCCGTGATTGTATCGCCGTTCAGACCCTGGGCTGAAATCATATAGGTTGTGGAGGTTTTTGGGGAAACTTCAGTGCTTCCGTTTAATGCCACATCGCCTATGTCCGGCGAAATCGTGCAGGATGAGGTGTGTGACGAACTCCAGGAAAGGATCGCAGCATTTCCATTGGTAATGGACTCGGGGGAGACACTGATGGATACCGTTGGGGCAGGGATGTTGACAGTTACGGATACACTGGCCGATACCTCCTGGCCGTCTCCATGTGCCGTCAGGGTATAGGTGAGGGCTTGGGTTGGGGAAACAGTCATGGAACCTGACGCATCTACCGTGCCGATGCCGTTGTCAATGGAGATGGTCTCTGCATTTTCCACCTCCCATGACAATTCGGTGCTTTGCCCTGTTTCAATGGTTTCCGGGTCTGCAGTGAAAGACAGGATTTCAGGCTGGGAAGCACTTGTACCGTCATCAAGTTCAAGGGATATGGCTGCATTTTTCTTCCCGACAAAATAGAGTGTTAAACGGTTTGTTTTTTTTAGTTTGGCAGAAATTTCAAGGGTCTCCCCTACATCCGTTAAAAATTGTTTTAACGGGATGACCTGGAAATTAAATATGGCGAATCCCCATTTAAACTCACTGCCGGTTTGTTTCCGGAAAATGATTCTTCCTGTGCTGTAAGTTGAGCGTAATCGAATCTTATTTAGTGATAAATGATGATAATTATTGGAAAGAATGTTTTTTGTGTCTGCAGAAAAAATGGCTGGTCCGTATAATGCCTGCGCATAAACAAAGCATGGCAATACCAGCATAATAAAAGCGATTGACGCATAGATTTTTTTTTCCATGATCTCTCCTTGGGGCTTGCCATCAAAATATTTTTTTGAATTGAACGGGAGAAATTATTGAGGCGGAAACAACGATAGTTTGTGTTATAGATCAAAGTGATGGGGACGGTCAAAGAAAAAATGAAATTATTGGGATGAAAATACCATAGCTTGCATGGAATTAAAAAATTATAAACAGGCTTAATCCGTGTAGGCAGGGATGGTGAGTAATTCAGTGGACGAGACCAAATTAACAAAATTGGTGTTCTGATATTTTCGTTTCGTGTCCCCGGAATTTGTAAATAAAACAGGCACACCATCTGGAAGATAGTGTGCCTTAAATGTAATAGCATACCCTGTAATGTAATTGAATTACATTTCGAACTGGATTCCCACCATACCGTTGATACCCGGCATGGGGTAGCCCTCCTGGTACTCGTAATGCTGGTCGGTCAGATTCTCACCGGCCAGGAACAGTTTGATGGTATAGTCCGCACCTTTCAGATCCAGGTCATAGGTGAGTTTCGCGTCCACCAGGAAAAAACCATCCACTGTGGTGCTGTTTTCATCATCTTTTTTTCGCACCTGGGCACTGACATGCATGGATGACATGTAGGAGGCATTGAGATTGAGTTTGAACCGTTCAAGAAACCGCAGGGTTAAACCGGTGCAAACGGAGATATCCGGTGCATAGGGCAGATCTGCCGGGTCCGTGTCAAGAAGGGTTACGCCCGTAAATATGGAAAAATCGGCATGCGGCTGCCAGGTGGCAGTGGCCTCAAGCCCTTTGATCTTGAATTCTTCCACATTGTCGTAATGGGGCATAACGCCGTTGGCAAAGGGAACAATTACATAGCGGTCACTGCCGTCTTCGTAAAACAGGATAAGATCCAGCAAGGTCTGGCGGGTGGGGGAGACGGAAAATCCAATTTCATAGTGGTCGACAATTTCAGGATCCAGATCCTTCCACGAATCCCCGAGTGCAGGCAGGACATCCTCACTCATGGCCACCACTTCGAGTCCGGGATACACCACGCCCCGGGAATAACCCCATGTGGGCTTCAAACCGTCCCAGGGATGCGACTAAACCGGCATGGGGCGCCCATTCATCTGCGTACTGGCTGTGGGAATAGAACCTGGCACCAACGGACGGGGTGATGGTGATCCCACTGCCCACCCCGATCTGCCAGCTGAAGGCGGCATAGGGTGACAGGATATCAAAGTTTTCCCCATCCCAGACATTTGAAGTGCCGTCACTATATGCCTGGTTATAATCCCCTTCGGTGTATTCCCAGTCTGCACCGGCCAGAAGCGACATGCCGTTACCCCATGTCAGGGTTTCCTTGGCCCTTGCCCCGTAGAAAAGAAAATCATTGAACAGGTCTTCGGTGACACCGTCGGTGGCCGTGGGCTGGTCCAGCCAGTCGCCTTCCCCGGCACTGCGGTACAATTTTATTTCACCTTTGGCGTTTTCATATTCATGGGACAGGGTTGCAGTCCCCATCCAGACCCGGGTTTCATAGCGGCCCTCACGCTCGGACGGATCAGCGCCCTCAACCCCCGGATCATTGGCCCAGTTGTCATTGGCCATGGCGAAAACGGTTAAATCCCAGTGGTCGGACAATTGCCGGCCGATGCGGCCATAGATACTTTTCAGTTCGCCATCGGCATGGTCCCGGTGGCCGCTGGATTCCTGCAGTCCCCCGCCAAGATAGTAATCCCACCCATTGAGATTGCCCCCGTGTTCGGTCTTGGCAACGTGGGTGCCGTGACTGCCCACCGCCGCTTCAACTGAAGTGAAAAATCCCGGTTCCGTGATGCGTTTGGGCGCAATGTTGATCACGCCCACGGCATTGCCGAAATACTGGGGCTGGGGGCTTTTATAAATTTCAATGGCCTGGGAGGAATCAATGGACATCAGGTCCAGCAACGGATGGTTCCATACGCTCATGAACATGGGGGTCCAGTCCACCAGGGTTTTAATTCCTGCGCCCGGACGGCTGGACCCCATGCCCCGAATGAATACCCCGCCGCCGTCACCCCCGCCGAATGAGCCGACGGGATTGAATCTGGAGATGCTGACGCCGGGCGTCATTTTCAGGGCAGTTTCAAGATCCTGGGCGTTGAGACCATCAATCTGATCCTGGGTGATCACGGTTCTGGTACTGCCGTAAATGTCGGTGCGGTTGCCCTGGATAATGGGATGGTCCGTGATGGTTACATCTTCAAGGACGGTGATGTCGTCATCGGTTTCACCGGCCATGGAAGGCAGGGCCGGAAAGAACAACAGAAAACAAATCAAAAGATAGGCGGGGTAACGATGAAACATACTCTTTTTCCTTTCAGGAATATCGGTTTAGGGTTTAACTGCTGCCACAAGGTAAAGACCCGGCTCATCTTTAAAGGTTTCAATGTCAAAGCCGCTGTCGGTGATCCACTGAAACAGGGTCTCTTTGTCGGGCAGCCGGTCCTGGCTGACCGGTGTGTGGGAATGATGGTGCGCCGCCAGTTGTGACGACGACATCAGGTGGGCGATTACGAGCCGTCCTTTGGGTTTCAATGCGTTTGACATCCGTTTGAGCGCCTGTTCCTTATCGCTGAAATGGGGAAATGCGGCAAAGCAGATCACGGCATCCAGGCTTTGGTCATCAAGTTCCATTTGCGCGGCATCACAGCAGATAAAGCGGATACGTTCGTCTGTATGACGTTCTTGGTTGGCTTTGATCATCTGGTCGGAAAAATCCATCTCGATCAACCGACCCGCAGAAGATAGCTGTTCAAGAAGATAGGGCACCAGCACCCCGGCACCGCATCCGATATCCAGAACCCGGCTGTCCGGGGCAAGGTTTAGAAAGGCGACGATGGCCCGGAGTCGATCGGCATACAAGTCATGCCGGTTCGTGTCCGGATTTTTGTAGTGATTGTCCAGCCAGCCGGCGGCCCGCTGGTTAAAAAATTCTTTTCGCTGTTCATACAATGAATTCATTTATTCTCTCCTTTACAGGCCCAGTCCATCCACTGGCAGGACATAAGTTGGGTGGCCGTATCCTGGCTCACCCCGTAAACCGTCATGTAAAATTGGTGAAGCCAGTGGCAAAAATCGATGTCCGTGAAACGCTCGGGATATGCGGCCCGGGCCATGACCATGACGTCGATGGGATATTCCAGACGTTTTTCGCAGTTACATGGGGTCCAGGGCAGGGCGGTGACGGCTTTATTTTTTACGGCCCGCATGTGGCGCAGGTTTTTATAGTATGGGGCGTCATACAGCTCTTCGGGTGGATGGTATCCCCAGGCCGTGACCAGCACAATGAGATCCGGGTCCAGGGCAATAAGCTGTTCGGCATTGAGGATATTCCAGGCCCCTGTGCCGGAAAACGCGTTCCGGGCATGGGCAAATTCGTTGAGCAGGTAGGTCTGGATGGTTTTTTCGCCCTTGACATGTCCGGCCCCGCCGTTTTCCCGGGCCGTGGGGGAGAGCCCAAGCATCAGCACCCGTTTTTGTTTATCCGGCGGGATGTCTGCTGTCCGGGCTTTGATATCGTTGACCGATGATAAAAGAAAGTCTGCGACCTCTTTTGCCCGGGCCTGTTTTTGGAACACCCGGCCCAAAAGCATGATCTCCCGGCTTAAACTGCTGATGTCCGGCCGGTCAAAGGTGTTGGGGCCATGGAGCACCACCAAAGGCGCGCCCAGGGAAGACAAAAGCCGGATGTTTTTGGCAAGGATATCCTTTGAGGCGGATAAAGAACAGGACCCTGTGCGAACGATGATCAGGTCCGGGGTCAGCTTGGCAATGGCCTCAAAATTGATGCCCGAACCAAACCGGCTGACCAGGGGCAGATCTGCTAAAAACGGATTGAGAAAGAACACCGGGTTCATGCCTTCCCGGTATTCATGGGCCGAACCGGTGGCGGAGGGAATATCGTATTCCCAGATTTTGGGCAGGCAGGGCGACCCGATCCCCACGATTTTTTTTGCTTGGCCAAGGCTTGTCATGACCCCGACAATCATGCCGTCACTGATGGTGACCACCCGGTTGATCTGTGTTGGGATCTCCACCTGACGGCCTTCAAAATCGGTGATGGTAAATGAGAGGTTTTGGTCCGCCCATGACGGGCTGACCCATGACAGGACTAAGATTAAAAGCACGGTAAAATAAAAAGTAGGTTTATGTCTCATTTGTGGTGTATTCCTTTTGGGTTGCGGGGGAATGCAACAACATTGGTTGTCTGGGTGTCCACTGTGCCGGGAACCATGATTTTAAGTCCGTTTACCTCTTTGACCTGACATGTCTCATTATAGATGCGGTCCATCATCTCCTGGGTCATGACCTGGCCGGTCGGCCCCTTGGCAACAAGTCCCGACCTGTCCAGAACCACTGCGGAGCGGCAGAACCAGGAGACATGGTTGGGATCATGGGTGCAGGCCAGGATGGCGGTTCCCTGCTCAGCGATATTTTGGAGCGTCTGCCACAGACGGATCTGGTTTTTAAAATCCAGGGCTGCGGCCGGTTCATCCAGGAAAATCAGCTCCGTCTGCTGGGCAATGGCCCTGGCAATGAGTACCATCTGCTGTTGGCCGCCGGAAAGCCGGTTAAAGGCCGTGTCAGCCAGGTGATGGATGCCCAGGGTCTGCATGGCATGGTCCGCCAGTTTTCGATCCTTGGTCCCTGGGGTAAAAAATCGGTTCAAATGCGGGGTCCGGCCCATGAGAACCACCTGTCCGACCGTAAAGGGAAAGGCGCACTGGTGGGCCTGGGGTACGTAGGCCACGGATCTGGCCATCTGTCCGGATTTGAGTCTACGGATATCCATGCCGTTGATTTGGACGGTTCCGCTCTCCGGATTCAGAAATTTCAGGCAGCACTTGAACAGGGTGGTTTTGCCCGTGCCGTTGGGGCCGAACAGGGCGCATAATTCCCCTTTTGGCACGTGGAAGCTGATATCTTCGAGAACCCGGTGTCTGCCGTATGAAAATGTAAGATGATTGACCTTGAGCATATTATTTTCCAAAGATCTGCCCGCCCCGGGTTCGGACCAGGTAAAACAGATAGGGGGCACCCACCAGGGAGGTGATGATGCCGATGGGGATTTCAGCCGTTGTCAATGTCCGGGCCAGGGTGTCGCATATAATAAGGTAAATGGCCCCCAGCACGGCAGATACCGGCACCACCCGGCGATGGTCCGGGCCTGTCAAAAGTCTGGCCGCATGGGGGATCATCAGCCCCACCCAGGCAATGATGCCTGTGGCCGAGACCGCGGCTGCCGTCATGATCGTGGCTATACTGATGAGGATGAACTGGGTCCGGCCCGGGTTGATGCCAAGGCTTTTGGCCTCTTCTTCGCCCATGGACAGAACATTGAGCTGCCAGCCCGAAATCCAGACGATGCCGAGTCCCGCGGCTGCCACCGCAAACAAGATCCTGACCTCCTGCCATCCGGCATAGTAGAACCCGCCCATGAGCCAGAACACAATTTCCCGCAGGGCCGTATCCTGGGCCAGGTACTTGAGTAGGCCCACCAGGGCGGCAAACACCGAGCCTGTGATAATGCCCGAAAGAACCAGGGTGACCACCGGGGTATCCGGGCCAGTCCGGGCCATGGTGTAGGCCATACCCACGGCCAGGGCCGAAAATACAAAGGCCATGATCTGAACCGAGAGGAAAAATGCCGGAAACACAATACCCAAAGCTGCGCCAAAGGCCGCGCCTGAAGAGGCGCCCAGGACATAGGGTTCCACCAGCGGGTTCCTGAAACAGCCTTGGAACACCACGCCGGAAACAGAGAGGCACACGCCCACGGCCATGGTCAGAAGGGTTCGGGGAAGCCGGATATCCCAGATGATCGTATGATTCAGGGCCGGGATGGCGGCCGGGTCAGGCCAGTGCAGCAGATGGATGAAATGGTTTTGACGACCATGAAAAACGGTACCTGGCAGGAGCCGATTTGAATACAGCAAAGCCCTGTTCCGGCCAGCGTAAGGATCAGTATTCCTGGTCCGACCAGGCATTTAGTCAATTTTTTTGCGTTTACACAAGTCATGTATATCGGTCAAATAAAAAACGGCCACAAAGAGAATGCAAAAATGGTGTCATTTTTTGCAAAGCCTTCGTGGCCGTTTAAATATATTAGGTCTGTCGGTTTTATTTACTTTGTATGCCCTTCTGGGCATGGATTAGATGCTCCTGTAGTATAAAGGGTGTCGGGGTGTCAAGAAGAATCGTTTTGTTTTTGTTAAGGTTGTGTTAGTATCCGAAAATGTTTCGAATTATTTCTATGGGATACGCAGGATACAAGGCACATTAATGAACTCAAAACAAGCGACACTGGCTGCTTTCTCCGTTGCCAAGACAGAACAGAAAATTAATATTCATGGGCAGGGTGCAGCTCAAATTCGTGCGTCCTACCGGTCTCTTTTTTTGCTGCTCTTTCTTTGCCATGCCCCGGTAGCCTTTATCTGGCTGAAACTTATCCCTTTCGAGTATCGGTTTTTTGCCTGCTTTTGTGCCTTGGGCGCACTGGTCTGGTTTTGTGTATCCCGGCAGTACAGTCTTGCGGAACTGGGATTTCGAACCGATAATCTGCAAAGTTCCCTGGTCTGGAATTTGGTTTTCTGTGTTGCCGGCGGCATCGGGCTTGTTTTCATGCAGAAAGCCGGGTTTTCACGGCCACAATCCCAGACGACCTCCGTCTATGTGTATCTGTTTTACTTTTTATTTTTAGGGCCTGCCCAGGAGCTGCTTTTCAGGGGTATTTTATTTTCGGAAATCAAGCGGATACCCGGATTGGGAAACCGTTTTTTTCTATGCATATCCACCTTATCTTTTTGTTTTCTTCATATCATTTACAACCATCCGCCCCTGCTCGTTATGGCGATGGTCAGCGGGCTGGCCTGGGGAATTATATTCATCAAGAGGCCTAATCTCTGGGGGGTTACACTGTCTCACTCCCTTTTGGGTACCCTGGCCATGCTTCTGTACCTGATTTAATCGGATTCCAGCCGATTTTTCAGCCAACCCCACACGACTCAAATTCATAACCAAACGATAATTTGTCTTAAAAATATGCGGTGTTATATTGGCATCCGTTAAAAATAAAGGGATGACCGGGTCATATCCATTTTGCAGGAATATGCTTGACCGGTTACCCCGCCAATGATTCAAAGGGCGTTTATATGAAACAGAAATGGTCGCCCAGACAATGGGTGCAGCACCTGTTTCTGGGTATTGTAGTATTTATCGGTATTCGGTTTTATTTGTTTGCGGCAAGTCTTGAACGGGGCGTGATGCCGGGATTTCATCGGCCTGACAGTGTGGATGCGTTTTTGCCCATCAGCGCGCTGCTCAGTTTCCGCCATTTAATGGCCACCCACACTTTCCCTGCCATTCATCCGGCAGGTCTTGTTATTTTTTTGATCATCTGCGGCTCTACCCTGCTGGTCCGGCGGGGCTTTTGTGCCTGGGTCTGTCCGGTGGGGCTGATCAGTGACTACCTTGATCGGCTCAACGCAAAAATATTCCGGCATCCGCCGGTGATGCCCCGGTGGCTGGACCTGGTGCTTGGGACCATAAAATATATCCTGGCGGCATTTTTTATATTTCAAATTTTTTTCGTGATGCCCCAGGTCGGGATTGAAGGCTTTTTGAACAGCAGTGCCAACCGGTTTGCCGATTTAAAAATGCTCTGGTTTTTTACGCACATCACGCCGGTGGCCTTAGGCGTGATCGTCTTGTTGGTGCTTCTGTCCGTTCTTTTTCGCAGGTTTTGGTGCCGGTATCTTTGTCCCTATGGTGCCCTTTTGGGCGTCATCGGGTTTTTCAGTCCGGCGCGGGTGCATCGAAACCCTGACCGGTGTATCGGGTGTAAAAAATGCGACAGTCACTGCCCCGGCTTGATTTCGGTCAGCAGCAAAACAACGGTTCACTCTCCGGAGTGTCTGGGCTGTTTGAACTGCGTTTCCCATTGTCCTGAAAAAGAGGCCCTCTCTTTTTCATATTTTTCCGGTGGGACAGGCGTTGGGCCCGGCGTTGTGGCGGGCATTTTTCTGATCATTTTCAGCCTCGGCATTGGCGCTGCCATGCTCACCGGCCACTGGCAGACCCGGATTCCGGCGGACCAGTATCTTGCGTTTGCCGCCCAGCACAAAACCGGGCAGTTTAACCGGCAGGCGGCTTTGTCACAAATGGATGCTGCCAAAATGCAGCGTATCATGAAGGAAATGCGTGAACGAAAAAAACGATCGTTATCTGCAGATTTGCATGGGTCAGGTCTCGATGGAAAAAAACAGCAGGACATGGGCATAAATTGACGCAGAGGTCGGCCATTTGTTGTAGGGGCAACCCCCTGTGGTTGACCTTGTTCGGGTCGGCACCGGGGCAGGGCAGGCACAGGGGCCTGCCCCTACGGCGTCGATGTTAGAACCCATCCACATTTTCGTTCTCACCGCAGATTTGTATGTTTGGTATGTTCACTGGTATACCATTAATATATTGAATGAAATACCTATATCTGCTATAGATCTAACGTTTTTTAACTGATGGAAAATATAATGAATATAAGATCTATACGGAAAGAGAACATATGAAAAAATACCTCGGTGTCCGAAGAGAGGACAAGAACAAATGGGAAAGACGGGTTCCCCTCATTCCCGAAGATGTCAAAGAACTCAAAGACCGGTTCGGCATTGAGGCTGTGGTTCAGCCCTCAACGCTCAGGATCTACAGCGATGATGAATTTGAAAAAAATGAGGCGATTGTCCAGGAGGACTTAAGCGGGGTTGATACGGTTTTTGCCGTAAAAGAGATCCCGGTGGATCTGCTGGCCCAGGGCAAAACCTATATCTTTTTTTCGCACACCATCAAAGGGCAGCCGTATAATATGGGGCTGCTCCAACGGCTGGTGGATCTGAAATGCAACCTCATTGACTACGAACGTATCGTCAATGAAAAGAATCAGAGATTGATCTTTTTCGGTGCCCATGCAGGCTATGCCGGTATGATCGAGACCCTGTTCGCCTTTGCACAAAAGGCAGCGCAAAAGGGAATTCAATCCCCCCTTGATGAGCTGAAACAGGCCTATGCCTACGACTCCCTGGATGATGCCAAAGCCCATATCAAAACCATTGGAGCTCAGATTGAAAGCCAGGGGCTGCCCGAAGAGATGGCCCCGCTTGTGGTCGGCTTTGCCGGATACGGGAATGTGTCCCAGGGTGCCCAGTTGATCCTTGACATTCTTCCGGTCAAAGAGATTACGCCGGACCAGATCTCCCAGGTCCGGGAAGAGGCCTGCCCGGATCGTCACCATATTTACAAAGTGGTTTTCAAAGAATCTGACATGGTGACCCCCATTGACGGTGAGTTCAGTCTCCAGGACTACTATGACCATCCTGAAAAATACCGGTCCATCATGGGCGATTTTCTGCCCCGGATGGATATCCTGGTCAACTGCATTTACTGGACCGAAGATTATCCCAGACTTGTGACCGCAAAAGGGCTCCAGGAAGCTGCTGACAAACCCTCCAAACTTTCGGTGATCGGGGATATCAGCTGCGATATAGAAGGTTCCATTGAAATCACAAAAGACGCTACTATGCCGGACAATGCGTGTTTTACGTACCTGCCCGGAACCGGCACCTTTGAAGACGGCATCACCAAGAACGGGATTACGGTCATGGCCATTGACAACCTGCCCTGTGAGTTTTCAAAAGAGTCTTCTATGTTCTTTTCCCAAGTGTTGAAGGGCTTTGCCCCGGATATTGTCAATGCCGATTTCGACACCGCTTTTGATGATCTGGATTTGCCCTATGCCATCAAAAAAGCACTGATTCTTCACAAGGGGCAGTTCACCCCCGACTACGAATACATGAAAGAGTACATTTAAGGAAACATCCATGAAAAACATATTGATACTGGGCGCAGGCCTGGTAAGCAGACCCGGTGTGGTCTTTTTGCTGGAAAATAATTTTAAGGTCACCGTGGCCTCAAGAACCCTTGAAAAGGCCCAAAAAATCATCCAGGGGTTTGATAACGGGACCGCCTGTCAGCTTGTTGTGGAAGACCAGGACGCCCTGGATGCCCTGGTAAAACAACATGACATTATCGTCAGTCTTCTGCCCTGGACCCTGCACCTCACTGTGGCCAAAACCTGCCTGAAATTTGATAAATTTATGGCCACCACTTCCTATGTGAGTGATCAGATGCGCGCACTGGATGCGGATGTTAAAGCAAAAAATCTGCTGTTCTTAAATGAAATCGGCGTAGACCCCGGCATTGACCATATGTCCGCCATGCAGGTCATTGACAAGGTCCATGGCCAGGGGGGCAAAATCCGCCATTTTTATTCCATCTGCGGCGGTTTGCCTGCGCCCGAAGACAATGACAATCCCTTTGGTTACAAATTTTCATGGAGCCCCAAAGGGGTGGTGCTGGCCTCCAGAAATGCGGCCCGGTTCCTTAAAAATGATAAAGTCATCGACATCAAGGGAGAGGACCTGTTTCTCAACTATCGTGTGGAAACCGTTGAAGACTTAGGAGAATTCGAAGTCTATCCCAACCGAAATTCTCTGCCCTATAAGGAGATTTACGGTTTAAAAGATGCCCTGACAATTATGCGGGGAACCTACCGGAACATCGGGTGGTGCGATACCCTTAAAAAAATTGTAGATTTGGGCTTGGTGGATGATACCCCAAGACCATCTTTGTCCAATATCTCCTACAAACAAATGTTGGCGGATATCGCCGGGGTGGCGGCCAGTGGGGATGTGGTGGCCGCCGTTGCCGAAAAAGTCGGGTTGGCGAAAGATCATTTTGTGATCCGGAATCTGGAATGGCTGGGATTGTTCTCAAACGAGAAAATGCCTGACATGAACAACCGCCTGGATATTCTCAGTGAAAAATTAATGGAAAAACTGCCGTATAAGCCCGGCGAAAAGGATATGCTTTTGCTGCGTCACACCTTTATTGTGGAAAATGCAGATGAAAGCCAATCCACCATCACTTCAACCCTGATTGATTACGGTATTCCCAACGGGGATTCTTCAATGGCAAGAACCGTGAGTCTGCCTTTGGGTATCGGGATTAAGCTTATGGCCGAAGGTAAAATTGATTTGACAGGGGTCCAGATCCCCACCAAAAAAGAGATCTACGAACCTGTATTAGAAGGCCTTTCCGATTTGAACATCAAAATGACCGAAAAGATCGTGTAAGCAGTTACGCACTGAGCAAGAAATAAAGGGGAGTGGACGGTGTCCACTCCCCTTTTAAAATTAACCGACCTCTTTCATGAAATTTCTTAATACGGTATGCAGAATTCCGCCGTTTCGATAGTATTCAATTTCCACAGGGGTGTCCAATCTGAGCAGCACCGGAATTTCCCGGTCATCCGCTTTGAGTGTCAACGTCATGCCGGGTTTTATGCCGGCGCTGAGTCCCAAGATGGAATAGGATTCCTTGCCGTTCAGTTTCAAAGACTCCGGCGAACTGCCGTCTTTAAACTGCAAGGGTAAAACACCCATGCCCAGCAGGTTGGATCTGTGAATCCTTTCGTAACTGGTGGCAATAACCGCTTTGACGCCTAACAGATACGTCCCCTTGGCGGCCCAGTCCCGTGAAGAGCCTGTGCCGTATTCCTTGCCGGCCAACACAATCAAGGGCGTGCCGGCTTCTTTATATTTCAAGGATGCATCAAAAATAGACATCTGTTCCCCGGTGGGAAGATAGGTGGTAATGCCACCCTCCGTGCCGGGTGCAAGCTGGTTTCTCAATCGTATGTTGGCAAAGGTGCCCCGGACCATTACCTGGTCATTGCCCCTTCTTGAGCCATATGAGTTAAAATCCGCCAGGGCAATTTTGTGGTCAAGCAGATACTTTGCTGCCGGTGTCTTTTGTGCGATGGCTCCGGCCGGTGAAATATGGTCGGTGGTGACCGAATCTCCAACCTTCACCAAAACCTTCGCATCCACAATATCACTGTCAGGTTTCAGCTCCTTGCTCATGCTCACGAAAAAGGGCGGATTCCTTATATAGGTTGATGATTCATCCCATTCATAGACCTCATCGCCCTTGGTGGGGATTTCGTTCCAGAGCGGAGACAGGGTTTCAAAATTGCTGTACCGCTGCAGATACATATCCGGGGTGATCATTGCGATGACGTTTGCAATTTCGTCTGTATTCGGCCAGATATCTTTCAGGTAGACCGGGTTGCCGGCCGGGTCTGTTCCCAGGGGATCTTCCGCAAGATTGGTGTTGACCGTTCCTGCGATGGCATAGGCCACAACCAGCGGCGGGCTTGCCAGATAATTGGCTTTTGTGAGTGGGTTGACTCTGCCTTCAAAATTCCGGTTGCCCGAGAGAACGGATGCAACGACCAGATCGTTGTCGATTATTGCTTTGGTTATCGGTTCCGACAGGGGACCGGAATTGCCGATACAGCTTGTACAGCCATACCCGACCGTAAAAAATCCAAGCTGCTCTAAAAATCCGTCAAGTTTTGATTTTTCCAGGTAATCCGTGACAACCCTTGAGCCTGGAGCCAGGGATGTTTTAACCCATGGTTTTGTTTTCAGTCCTTTTGCCACCGCTTTTTGAGCCAGTAAGCCGGCCGCAATCATGACGGACGGATTGCTGGTATTCGTGCAGGAGGTGATGGCCGCCAGTACGACAGATCCGTGTGCCAGTGTAAAGGGCTTTCCCGAGTCGGATGGGGTGACCTCTGCCTTGGCAGCCAGATCTTTCTCTTTTAAATCATATCCCTGGGGGCCAACGGGTGCGGTCAATGTTTTTGCCCATGTTGACTTCATACTCGACAATCCGATGCGATCCATCGGCCGTTTGGGGCCTGCCAGGGAGGGTTCGATGGTTGAAAGATCCAGCTCGATTTCCTCTGAAAATTGCGGGGCAGGCATGCCGTCGGTTCTGAAAAGGCCCTGCTCTTTGCAGTAACGCTCGACCCGTTCAATGATGTCAGAACTTCTGCCCGTCTCTTTGAGATATGCCAGGGTCTCGGCATCCGTGGGGAAGAAGCCCATGGTTGCACCATACTCGGGCGCCATGTTGGAGATGGTGGCTCGGTCGGCAAGGCTGAGCCCGGAAAGGCCGTCGCCATAGAATTCAACAAATTTTTCCACCACACCCACTTGCCTGAGGATCTGAACGATCCTGAAAACCAGATCCGTGGCTGTGGTGCCGGGGCCCATTTTGCCGGTCAGCTTGAAGCCGACCACCTGGGGAATCTGCATATAGATGGGCTGGCCCAGCATGACGGATTCGGCTTCAATGCCGCCAACGCCCCAGCCCAGCACGCCCAGACCGTTCACCATGGGGGTATGGGAATCGGTGCCCACCACGGTGTCGGAAAAACAGACGTTATCTCTCATTTGCACGACATTGGCCAGAGACTCCAGGTTGACCTGGTGAACAATGCCCACGCCGGGAGGAAATATCCGCATGTTTTTAAAGTTTTTTTGTCCCCATTTCAAAAATTCGTATCTTTCCCGGTTGCGTTCAAACTCCTTTTCCATATTAAGCTGAAGGGAGTTTGCTTTGCCAAAGGAGTCCACTTGAATGGAGTGGTCGATAATCAGATCCACCGGTATTTTAGGGTTGATCACCGCAGGATTGCCCCCCAACTGGCTCATGGATGTCCGCAGGGCGGCCAGATCAACCAGGGCGGGAACGCCTGTCAAGTCCTGGAGAATAACCCGGGCCGGCTTAAACGGGATCTCTTTGTCGGATTTTTGTTTGGGCTGCCAGTTTGCCAATGCGACGATATCTTCTTCATTGACTTGGAAGTAGTCCAGGTTGCGCAGGGTCTGCTCCAATAATATTTTAATTGAAAACGGCAGGCTTGAGACGTTTCCGATCCCTTGTTTTTCCAAGGTCTCAAGCCTATAAAACTGCGCCGTTGCACTGGACAATTTTAGTTGATCTTTACTGCCAAATTTGTCTTGATCCATAAAATCTCCTTTTTACTAAATGATGTGCAAATACTTTTGGAGCTTAAGAGACCCGCATGCCCTGCGTCGCAACAAAGAATATGGACAAAAGGGCATAAAATGGAGGAGTTATTTTTCGAGCCCCTAAGACGTTTATTTTCCTGAATGATATATCAGGCGGATTAAGTTACATTTATATCATAAATTTTTCGCAATACATACTGATTTCATCATTACTATTTTGTGAAGATTTTAGGATACCTGCGTAAGGCCGGTACGCTTATTTTGGGGAGGCGGTTTTCAGGGCGTCCAACCCTTTTTCCGGGCCAAGCAGGATCAGGAGATCTTCCTGGTTTAAAATGTCATCGGCCTTGGGGGAGAACCGTGTATGATCAGCGTCCAGGCCTTTTATTGCAACGACCTGAACTCCGTATTTATTGGTTAGATTAATTTGTTTAAGACTTTTGCCCACAAATTTTTCAGGCACGGCAAGCTCGATGATGCCATACCCTTCCATGAACGGCAGATAATCTATGAGGCTGGGGTTGTCCAGTTTTCTTGCCATGGAGAGGGCCGTATCTTTTTCCGGGAAGATGATCTCTTCAATGCCTAGTTTTTCAAGCACTTTTTTGTGGGGATCACTGATGGCTTTGGCCACAATATGCGGAATGCCAAGCTCCTGAAGATTGAGCACCGCAAGGATGGAATCACCAAGCACTGAACCGATACCCACCACGGCGGTGTCCACATTTTTGACCCCCAGTTCTTTGAGCGTAGCCGCATCCGTGGCATCCGCAATCACTGCCTGGGTGACGTGGTCTTTAATGGCCTGGACGAGCACCGGGCTTTTATCCACGGCCATGACATCATGCCCTTTACTATATAAATGAGTGGCCAGGTAAAACCCGAAATTTCCCAGGCCGATAATCAGAAATTGTTTCATAAGAGTTTCCTTTAACCAATCATTATATTTTCCTGGGCATAGGAAAATTTACTTGGTTTGCCTTTTTTGCTTACGGCCATGGCAATACCCATGGGGCCCAAGCGCCCAATGAACATCATGCATATGATAATCAGTTTGCCAAGTCCTGAAAAGCCCGAGGTAATACCGGTGGACAGACCCACGGTACCAAATGCACTGACCACTTCATAGAGGATTTCAAGAAAAGATCCCCGGGTCAGATTATGGGATACATCGCCGACTTCGGCCTGCTGGAGCAGCACCACACCAATGACAATTACCAGCATGCTGATGATGATCAGGCTCACCGCCTTGGAAATACTGGCATCAGAGACCCTGCGGTAAAAAATATGGGGGTGTTCCTCGCCCCGGAATCTGGAATATCCCAGAATGGCTAAGCTGGATATGGTGGTGACCTTGACCCCGCCGCCGCAGGAACCCGGAGCCGTGCCCACAAACATTAAAAGAATGCTGATGAAAAGTGTTTCATTGGCCAGGCTGCCGATATCAAGGGTGTTGAACCCGGCTGTCCGGGTATTGACGGCCTGGAAAAAAGCGGCCAGAAATTTGGTGTGCAACGGCAGGTCCCTAAGGGTGTTGGACCATTCCAGCACAAAAAATGACAGTGTACTGCCGGCCAGCAGGATCAAGGTGGCCGTCAGTGTAAGCCGCGTATGCAGGCTCAGTTTTGACCAGCAGCGTTTTGAAAAAGAAAATTTCTGGCGGATCTCAGCCATGACAATGAAGCCGATACCGCCGGTGATAATCAGAAAGCAGATATCAAGATTTATCAGCCAACTGCCGCCATATTGGGTGAAACTATCCGGGAACAAGGAAAATCCTGCGTTGCAGAACGCACTGACCGAATGGAATAGGGCATAGCAGATGGCCGTATCAACCGGAAACCGGCCAAGAAAAGCGGGCAGCATGAATACGGCCCCGATCAATTCAATGACAAAAGTAAAGATCAGTATCTCTTTGACCAGGGAATATACATTTTTCCCCTGGCCGTAACTGTAGGTGTCCGAGAGCATCTGCCGGCCGGTCATACCCACCCGCTTGCCCAGGGTGAGCAGGAACATGGTGGACAACACCATAATCCCGATACCTCCCGCCTGGATCAGCGCCATGATGACCGCTTTGCCAAAAAAAGTGAAGGTCGACGCAGTGTCCACCACAATCAGCCCTGTGACGCAAACCGCCGAAGCCGATGTGAAAAGCGCGTCAATAAAGCTTATCTCTCCTTTTTCAGTGGCTGCGGGCAAAAGAAGTAACGTTGCGCCAAGCAGAATCAACACGGCATAACTGAGCATGGAGATCCGGCCCGGGGAGAGAAGTTTTCCCTTCCGGGTGGGCTCTTTTGGGTGCAGCAACGACATTTTTAAACCATGTTAGTTCTTTTAAGAAATGAAAATCCATAAATTCTGGATAAACACTGTCTGTAAAAATTAATCCGGTACTGTCTTGGATTAAAATATTTAAGACAACACCGGAAACCATCGGAACCAATATTACGCTTTCACTTCATGAAAATCAAACTTCAATTTTTGAAGGAAATAAAACCTACAGGGAAAGCCGCTGCGGATCAACCGGATTTTTTTTCCGGAACCGCCTGCAAAAATTGCCGGTTTATTAATTTTCAAATTAATATTTTAGCCCGCGGCGATAGATTGTGCGTACTAAGTCTCAGCATATTGTTGGCATTTGCGCCCAATGATATCCGACAGGGAAACCTAACGGCCGTTCTCGTTGCAGGCAATTATATCACGTTATTCATATTCTTAAGTGAATGGGCCGTAACTCGGAGAGAATCTTGTGAGATTTTTGTTTTCAATGGGCAACAGGTAAGTCGGCGGCATTATTTTTGTTTGAATGTCTATTAAAGGGAAAAAATTTCCCTTTAAATGCATGAATTTTTAAAAGACAAAAAGGAGGTGGTTATGGAGAAATGAAATTAATGCAGGTGTTTAACCCCTTTTAATTAAGGGAATTTTTTACACCGTTTGGTTAAAATCAACAAAGAAAAAGGAGATTGCAATGAATGTCAGTAATATCACGCAGTCTATGTTGTACAGTACGACCAGTCAGTTGGGGGTGTTTCAGCGAACTTCATCCGCGTCGTCAGGCTATGAAGGCATCCAGAGTGCTGGAACGCTCATAACCCAGGATGATGAAAATGAAGATGAGCTGCTTACCATTAATGACACCCCGTTACCCGAAGATATGTTCAATGTGGCGGATGAGGATGGTGACGGATATCTTAGCCAGGAGGAGTTTGAAGCTTACCTGGAATCCAGACCCGGCACTCTCGAACCTTCCCAGGGCTTGGCCGAAATGGATGCGGCCTCCATTCTTGATTCAGAGGATGCTGATAGTAGCGGAACATTGACCTTTGATGAAACCACACTTACAGAAGAAATGTTTGCAACTGCAGATAGTGATGGTGACGAATACATTAGCTCAGAAGAACTGGAAGCGTATGTGGCCTCTGCGCCAGAAGGTGCCGGCGGCATGGGTGCGCCGCCTCCAGGTGGAATGCCTCCTGACGAGGACGACGACGAAGAGGATGACACTTCAATTACTTCTGCCAATGCCTTTGCCATTAAAGCCTATCAAAATGTCAGCTCAAATTTCATGAACATCATGGTCGGGGGATCCGGAGCATACACCGACGATATTTTTTCCAATCTTGTAGTTTAGTTCCAGGATCTGTTTAATGCACTATTAAATTTTTAAAAATAAAAGGGACCTGCCTTTTATTGGCAGGTCCCTTTTATGTTATGTTTGCCCATTGGGGCTATGGCCGTTATTAAAAATCAACGACAATTTCTTCATAGGTTTTACGCCATTTGGGCGGAGTAAGTTCTAGGCCGGGTTTTTTGTAACCCACGGCAAGCAGAATTGTAACCCAATATCTGTCAGGGATATTAAATGCTTTTTTCACCGCTTCGTGATCAAACCCGTCCATGGGATGGGAGTCAAGGCCTAAACTGACCGCTGCATACATCAGGCTCATGGCAAAGAAGCCGGCGTTTTTGGCAGCAAAGGCCAGGTTGGCGTCCGGGCTCCAGTTATACAGAGAGTTTGTGGCACCCAGGAACCAGTCTCGCTGGGTTTCGGGCATGCCGGTTTTGACCATCTCCTGCCAGGTCCGTTCAAATCCGGGATGGCCTTGTTTCCACCCTTCCTTATCTGCCAGAACAATCATGGTCACCGGGGCTTCAACGATTTTGGGCTGGTCCCAGGCCAGGGCTTTGAGTTTTTCCTTTTGCGCCTTGTCCTTTAAGATCATCAGGTTCCAGGGCTGGAGATTAAAGCTGGAGGGGGTGTGGCCGGCCAGTTCCACCATTTTTTTGATCACATCCTGGGGGACCTCTCTTTCAGGGTCGAAAAAGTTGATGGATCGTCTGTTCTGGGTAATCTGTTCAAAATTCATAATATCTCCTTACCGCCTGTTTATTTTAACGGCCGTATTTTTTAGTTAAGACTTATTTAGTCTTTTGTTAAATTAGTTTTGATTTCGGAAAGGTCAATGACCTGTTATGAATTTATTTAAACCCAAAACAAGCGTGTTATAAAAACTGAAATTCTTATAAGCAATCAGCGGTCCGAGCTATTTTTTTGTCTCCAATTGCCGTCAACCAGGCACACGAGTCCTTATGTTTTTTTGGAATATTGCCAATTGTGTTGTGGTGCATTTTTAATTTCCCTTTTGAGATCTACAGGTTTTGGACTCGCCGTTGCAACCCATTTGCAATAACTGTCCGAAGCAAAAGCATCATGTAACCCGGACAGTCTTCAAGGAATTAAAAAACTTGAACATGCTTATAAGTCGATTGTTATAACCGATGATTCGATATTTAATGGCCCTACCGGAACGTATGATCAAGCAGGGAATATTTATAAATGTCTGGATAAAACGTTTAAATTCCATACGGACGATGGAAAGACCTAAAGCTCGATACGGCATCATCATTCCATACCAGGCTTTCAGATCCCATGCCAAAGATGCAATAACCATGTAGGCCCAGTTGGCATTTAAAGAATCAGAAGGATTATCCATCGCATGTACGCCATGTTTCAACTGATCAATGTCATTTTCGTGATCAGCCCGTTTACGGTAAAACTCAACCAACTGCTTGGCAGTTTTTTTCCAATCGTTGGTGATGTAAAAAAAGTAACGGATATCGTCAAACAGAAGGCGTTCGCCTTTGTACTCATTTATTGTTTTGCGCAGGACGATCATCCGGTAGGGCTTTTGACATTTCCCAGGCATATATTCAAACTCGGATATATGTTCGCATGCGGTCTCTATACGTTTAAACTTACGTTTTTTAACCATTTGAAGTTTAATGTTATCGGGACGTTTTCGGGGTTCGGTTTTTATCCTTCGGGGCTCTTTTTCAAAAGAATGCCAGTCGCATTCTGAAAGTGCATTGGCCTTGGCTATCAGATTTTTTCTGGCATCCATCCCAAAAATGAAAGTGCAGCGCTGATCCCATTTATCAAAATTGGTGGTAAGGCTGAAATCGGTGTCTCCCCGAACATATAATCTTTCAAACGAGCCTTCAAGTAAATCCAGTGCCTTATCCACCCACCGGGCAGAGCCAAGATGGGAAGGGGCATTGCCTGATCGATTGATGATATAAAGAGGTTCCCGTGTTTTATCCAGAGAAACAACTAAAGGGGCGTATCCCCACCTTCCGTCGTAGGAGATGTCCATCCCTTGCTTGCATTCGCCGGTTGTTTCATTGATAGTTCCGTCGATATTGATAATGGCGTCTTTTTTAAAATTTTGCGGCTGCCGGCCCCAAATTTTTTTGCGGATGGTATTTTTTACGTCCATCAATGTAACAATATCTTCAGGTGAAAACCGACGTAAAAAGTCGCCTGCAGTTGTTGGATCTGGGATAACTTCTGCCTCCAGAGCATTAAGCCAGGCTTCATTGTTTCTGAGCAGTTTAATATCCTGAAGGCAGGTGCCTCCGGCAAGAATATTATATGCCATGTTGGCGACATGATCTGATTCATGATAGGGCAGATGGCGCTTAAGCAGTTCGAGTTCCTTATCAATTTCTTTCAGAAGACCGGTCTTTTTTGCAAGCATATGAATTAAGCCTATGCCACCTGGAGCAACTCCTTGAAGGCGACCGTCAAGCTCGTATTGAATATTGGAGGCTTTAAACATGGGGGTCGGTTGTTCAGACCAATCTCTTTTGTCGAGCTTTTTGCTTATTTTTTTCTTGCTTTTTGCCAATTTTTTGCTGATATTTTTATTCACTCGAAACGTCCTTTCATATTCGTTTAGTTTGTTGTGGAAAACTCACTATAACCAATATTGGCAGGCGTTTCGAGTCTTTTAATCAATTTTATCGTTTTATTTCACGCTTGTTTTGGGTTTAAACTGGAGTTCCGTCATGTGATCTATGGGTATGTACATCATAACCGGCAACCAAGAAGACCAAGAAAATATAGATCGATGGTTTTACTTTTTGGGGATTGGTCTTTTCTTGTGGTTATCATCAATGGCAACATAGACGAATCGTGCTTCGGTCACTTTAAACCGCTCCGTACCGCAGGAGTTCAGCAGTATGGGTTTTACCCACACTTCGAGCTTAATCGTAATAGAGGTATTCCCTATTTTTTCCACAGAACCATAGCAGCAAAAGATGTCCCCCACCTGGATGGGTTCAATAAATTTCATGCCTTCCACGGCAATGGTTACCACACGTCCGCAAGTGACCTCCTTGGCAAGGATGCTGCCTGCAATATCCATCTGAGACAGGACCCATCCGCCAAAAATGTCTCCGTTGGGGTTGGTGTCCGCCGGCATTGTCTGGGTGCGAAGAAGCAGGTCTCCGTGGGGCTTTTGTTCTTCTTCGGTTAATGGAATATCTTTCATTGGAATACCGTCCTTTCGATGAATTTTGATTAAAGTTAAATCTTTGCTCTGACTGGATGTGATATTTTCTTTTATAAAACACATTTGACCAACGGACAATAGTAGACTTGGTTGGCGTTGCGGCCGTCCCGGGATTTGATCTTGCATAGGCAAGCTGTTATATTGACGAATCCCGACGGAAAGATTGCAGGATGAGCCCGTCATTCAAGGAACCGACACAACTGACCCGCCCTTCTTAAGCAAGGGCCCAAAGGAGGAATTGAGAGATGGCGAATCGTACCGAACATGATACCATGGGTGCCATTGAGGTGCCCGCAGATGCATTGTGGGGCGCCCAGACCGAACGCAGCCGGCAGAATTTCACCATTGGCCGGGAGTTGATGCCAAAGGCGCTGATCCATGCCTTTGCCCGGCTGAAAAAAGCGTGCGCCGCCGTCAACAGGCGAATGGACCTTCTGGATGATCATAAAGCAGACCTGATTATCCGGGTGTGCGATGAAATTCTAAACAAAGATCACGACGACCAGTTTCCCCTCCACGTCTGGCAGACCGGCAGCGGTACCCAGACCAATATGAATTTAAATGAGGTCATTGCCAACCGGGCCGCGCTTCTTGACGGCAAGGCATTGGATGATACCCGGCCCATCCACCCCAATGATCATGTGAATAAATCCCAAAGTTCCAACGACACATTCCCGGCGGCCATGCATATTGCCGCGGTGTTTGAAATTCACGAGACCCTGTTTCCCGCAGTGGACCGCATGTGTCAGTCCCTGGAAAAAAAGTCCCAAAAATTTTCAAAAGTCATTAAAATCGGGCGCACCCACCTCCAGGACGCCACACCCCTGACGCTTGGCCAGGAGATCAGTGGCTGGCAAGCCATGATCCAAAGCAGCCGGAAACAGATTCTGCAATCTTTGGAATCACTCTATCCCCTGGCCATTGGCGGGACGGCCGTGGGGACCGGTTTAAATGCACCCCAGGGGTTCGGCAAAGCAGTGGCAGAAGAGCTTGCCAAGTCCACCGGCCATCCCTTCACACAGATAAAAAATACCTTCCATGGCCTCACCGGACACGATCAGATGGTTTTCGCCAGCGGCGCGCTCAAAGGGTTGGCTGCCAATTTGATGAAAATCGCCAATGACGTCCGGTGGCTTGCCAGCGGTCCCCGGTGCGGCATCGGGGAACTCAATATCCCGGCCAATGAACCGGGCAGCTCGATCATGCCCGGAAAAGTAAACCCCACCCAGGCCGAAGCCGCCACCATGGTGGCCTGCCAGGTTATGGGAAATGATGCGGCCATCGGTTTTGCCGCGAGCCAGGGTAATTTTGAGCTCAATGTGTTTAAGCCGGTTATCATCCATAACCTGCTTGAATCGGTGATGCTTTTAGGAGACGCCATCTCCTCGTTCACCTCCCATTGCCTGGTCGGTCTCACCGCGAACCATGGGGTGATTGAACGCCATTTGAAAAATTCGCTGATGCTGGTTACGGCACTGGCGCCGCACATTGGCTATGACAATGCCGCCCGGATCGCCAAAAAAGCGCTTCAGGACGGCATGACTTTGAAAGAGGCGGCCGCAGAGCTGGAACTGGTTCAGCCCGGGCAATTTGATGAATGGGTCAAACCCGAAATTATGATTTTGGGCCAGAAGTAGCTTTTCGGGATTTTGGTAATAAATGCTAAGGTGTTTTTCGTCGAATTCCACTGCGTCACTGTGTGATCCGTGACGCAGTGGAAACGATAGCCTGAACTGCGCTTATTTTTTTTTATATTTTCTTTTGACGTGGAAAAAATCCCATATGGACCAGGGAATCAATACCGCGCTCAACACCTGATTAAAAAGGGCATACTCGGCCATGTCCGGGTTTGAACTCAGCCATCCGTCCCAAAAACACCACAACCCGAATCCGAGCAGCAGGAGGGTGAACACATAGGGACTCATTTTGGGCGGGGGAGGCGTCTGCTTCCCAGGCGTCTTTTCATCCATAAATACCTTTTCTCCACATTTTGTTGATTTGGTAATTCAATAGCATAGATCATTTTAATTGAGAAGGCATAACTGTTTTGTAAGAAAAAAATAATATTTCAACGGTTTTTGCCGTTGTATTTATATTAAAGCCTTATTAATGAAGGTACAAAAATTTGAAAAAACAGTTCAGCAAAATATAAAAATCATGTATATTCAACCTCTTTTTAAGTTTAAAATTTCAGTGGATTATTATTAGCGTAAGATATTGATAAATCATAACGGACTGACCCTGGACACCATCCGGGCGGTCTGGGAACATGGAGTAAAAAAATGGCTAAACCAAAAAAAGAACCAACATTGATGGACAAAGTCGTCGGGCTTTGCAAACGCAGGGGCTTTGTATATCCGGGATCTGAAATCTACGGCGGACTTGCCAATGCCTGGGATTTCGGTCCTTTAGGGGTGGAACTGCTCAAAAATCTGAAAGAGGCCTGGTGGAAAAAATTTGTCACCGAGCGCATTGATATGGTGGGCCTGGATGCCGCCATTCTCATGAATCCCACCACCTGGGAAGCCTCGGGCCATGTGGGCAGTTTTTCCGATCCGCTGATGGACTGCAAAAAATGTAAATCCCGGGAGCGGGCTGACAAGCTTGTGGAAAACTGGCAGCAGGAAAACGACTCTGATGAGCAACCCGCCAACTGGGCCGGAGAAAAAACCCCGCCCCAGGATATGCTGGATTTTATTAACAGCAAAAATATCACCTGCCCCCAGTGCGGCAGCCTTGAATGGACCCTTCCCAAAGCCTTTAACCTGATGTTTAAAACCCAGCAGGGTGTGGTTGAAGGCGAAGGCAAGGAGATCTATCTGCGGCCGGAAACCGCCCAGGGGATTTTTGTCAATTTTAAAAATGTCCAGACGACTTCACGCAAAAAGGTTCCCTTTGGTATTGCCCAGATCGGCAAGGCCTTCAGAAACGAAATCACCCCGGGCAATTTTGTGTTCCGGACCCGTGAGTTCGAGCAGATGGAAATTGAATATTTTTGTAAACCCGGCACCGAGCTTGAGTTCCATAACTTCTGGAAAAAATTCTGCATGGACTGGTACCTGGGGCTGGGCGTTACCCCGGATAATCTGAGACTGCGCGACCATGACGCAGCCGAATTGTCCCACTATTCCAACGGCACCTCCGATATTGAATACCGTTATCCGTTTGGCTGGGGGGAATTGTGCGGCATCGCTTCCCGGACCGATTATGACTTGAGCCAGCACATGGAGTTCTCTTCCAAGGATCTGAAGTATTTTGACGAGGCTGCCAAGGAAAAATACGTTCCCTTTGTCATTGAACCTTCCCTTGGGGTACAGCGTTCAGCGCTCGTCTTTTTGTGCGACGCCTATGAAGAAGAGGAGATTAACGAGGGCGATACCCGGGTGGTGCTGCATCTTCACAACCAGCTGGCCCCCATTAAAATTGCCGTCATGCCCCTGGCCAAAAAGATTGCCGACAATGCAAAGTCTATCTTTGACACCCTGGTACAGCAACTGGGTCTGAACATGGATTTTGACGTACAGGGCAGCATCGGCAAGCGCTACCGTCGCCAGGATGAGGCGGGCACCCCCTATTGCGTCACCTTTGATTACGAATCCCTTGACGACAATTCCGTCACCATCCGGGAGCGGGATTCCATGGAACAGCAGCGCATGAAAATCGATGAGCTGGTTCCCTTTTTCCGGGAAAAATTTACATATTAGTTCTTGTGTGAATAAACCTTTGAACGGCCGGCCCTGCAGCCGGCCGTTCAAGCTTTTGCGAAAAGGTTGATTTAATGGCACTCTATTCCTACAAAAACATTGCACCCAAAGTTCACGAATCGGTCTATATTGCGCCTGATGCAAAAATTATAGGGGATGTCCACATCGGCAGGGATTCTTCGGTCTGGTTTAACTCTGTGATCCGGGGAGACGTCGCCCACATTCGTATTGGTGAACGCACAAATATTCAGGATCTTTGCATGGGCCATGTGGCCAGACAGACCCCGTTGATCATCGGAAACGGCGTCACCATTGGGCACAACTGCTGTGTCCATGGCGCGACCATTGAGGACGGATGCCTGATCGGCATGGGGGCCGTTCTTTTGAATAAATGCGTGATTGGCCGGGGCAGTGTCATTGCGGCCGGTGCCGTTGTTCTGGAAAAAACAATCATTCCACCGTATTCACTTGTGACCGGGTCTCCGGGCAAAGTCAAAAAAGTGTATGAGAATCAGGCAGAGATTGACCAGCGGCTGAAAAATGCCTCTGAAAATTATGTGTTGCATGCAAGGGAATATGCGTGCAGCGATCTGGTTTGTGAAATTAAACAGAACCGAGACTGAAAACCGGATTTAGGAAGACGATTTTAGCAGCTTGTTTGTTGGGAAAATATCAATCGGCCCAGGCTTATAAATTCCGGCCAAGCCTGGGCCGGCATCGATTGTGCAGGTGCCTTGTTACCGACTCAGGGAAAAACCAATCCGGAAGATCTCTTCTTTTTCGTTGTAGGCCTTGAGTTGTTCGGCATATCCGTTGAAATACTGAAAATGCAGGTAGAGATTAAGTCCATTGTTGAAAAATGAGGTCAATGGATAGCTTAAATCCGCCTGGATGCTCGGTCCGGCTTCAGCCCACCTGGTGTGGGTGTCCAGGCTCAGTCCCATGGGCACACCTGCCTGGACCTGTAAATCAAAATATCCCCGATAGTCCGCCAGGTCCGCGTTGGTTTCATCATCATTCATCGCATATATCCACAGTTTGGGTGCAACGGTCAGGTAGGCGTTGTCAAAAAGCGAAATCGCCATAATCGGCTTGATATATATGTAGTTGGTGGATCTGGATTCGTCCCCGCCCTTGCCGTTGGATTCGTGTTGGAAACCGCCCTGGATGCCGAAAATTTTAACCCAGGGCAGATTTAAATCGATTTTGGGTACCAGATAGAATAGTTCGGGTTTATAACTGGAATCATCAAAGGGCTTTGAATCTGAGCTAAGATCCCAGAATGAGGTCTGGGTATAGGCCAGATGAAACCCATCCAGAAAAGAATTCAATCCCTGGCTGCCAAAAGGTCCGTTGAACAGTTTGTATTTAAAACTGACCTGGAATTTGCTCTTTTCCCGCCCAGGATTCACACCGAACAGGAAATAAACCGGCTCATAGGCGGATATGTTTTTCAAAAAAGGCTGGAATTCTTCCTGTTTTTCCCCAATAACCAGTTGCCCCTGGCCTGTAATTTTTTCCTCCCGCTCCCGGGGGGCAACAGGTTCAGCGGCGGCAAACAACACCGGGTTGGATGTGATATTTTCCAGGGCCAGGCTGACCGTTCCGGTCATCTCTTGGGGCAGTTCAAACTCATAGGTCAGTTTAGCAAATCCCCCGGCCGGAATCGTCACTGTTCCGTCAGGATTGCTCTCAACACCCACGGCCTTCACTCTGTGCGTTTGACCCTCTGAGCTCAGCGCGACCATGACAGACGCGTAATCCGTTGAGATGATATCCGTGGTGCCGGTATTTTGCACAAACAGCGTAAACCGGGTGGGTTGACCGGCCACCGCATTCTTTTGGGGCGGGACGATGTATATGTTTGAAGAAGTGGATGCCCTTGCCGGCGTTACATGAAATGCATCTGCACCAAAGGCAATGATTACAAAAAATATGGCCGAAAGTATAGCTGTTTTTATCGTTTTTGAGAAATAGTGCATAGAGGTGTTCCGTAAAGGGTTTAAATCATCCACAGCTAATTTAAAACCCCTTGTCGTGTCAAGAAAAATCTATTTTTTACTTGCTTGACACCCAATAGATTATGTTCTAAAAAACCTTCCGTTTGTGTGGTTTCTGAAATAGCTATAATGGAGGAGTATATGTCTGAACTTGAGACTCGAGTCGAATGTAAGAGCCTTCTGAAAAAAGTTATGAAGGCTGAAGAAACAATCCAGTTCTTTAAACCTGGAATGAACCTTGGCTGGTCAGGCTTCACGCCTGCAGGTTACCCGAAAGCAGTACCCATTGCCCTGGCTGATTATGTTGAAGCCAACAGCCTTCAGGGCAAATGGCGGTTTAATCTTTTTATCGGCGCATCAGTTGGAGCCGAAACAGAAAACAGATGGGCCGATCTGGATATGATCGACAGAAGATGGCCCTACCAGACCGGTAAAAACATCGCCAAAGGTATCAACTCCGGCCGCATTAGAATGGGGGACAAACACCTCTCTCTTTTCGCCCAGGATCTTGGCTATGGTTTCTACACAAAAGATACGGAGTCAGGTAAACTTGACCTTGCTATCCTTGAAGTGTCCTGTATCAAAGAAGACGGAAGCATTGTGCCCACCGCTTCCTGTGGTGTTATTCCTGAAATCCTTATGGTGTGTGATAGAATCATCCTTGAGGTGAACACCGGTATGCCTTCGTTCGAAGGGATGCACGACCTTTTCATGCCGGGAACACCGCCCAACAGACAGGTCTTTAATATTACAAAGGCAGACAGCCGCATCGGTTCAACCTCCATTGCATGTGATCCTGAAAAAGTTATCGCTGTTGTAGAGTCCAAATATCCCGATAAAGGGCGCGCGTTTACCGAAATCGATGCGACCTCCGAAGCCATTGCAGGCCACATCATCGAATTTTTTACCGCTGAAGTGAAAGCAGGACGTCTTCCCCAAAATCTGCTTCCGCTCCAGTCCGGTGTCGGCTCCATTGCCAATGCCGTTGTGGGCGGTCTTGCCAAAAGTCCTTTCAAAAATCTTACCGTTTACACCGAAGTGCTTCAGGATACTATGCTCGACCTGTTTGACTCCGGTAAACTGGATGCGGCCTCTTCATGCTCCCTTTCCCTTTCCGAGAAAGAGGGGTTCCCGCGTTTCCTGAGCAATAAGGATTTTTACGCAGATAAAATTGTTCTTCGTCCGCTTTCTGTTTCCAATGCACCCGAGGCGGTCCGCCGTCTTGGCTGTATCTCCATGAACACGCCTGTTGAATTTGATATCTATGCCCATGCCAACTCAACACTTGTGGGCGGCACAAGAATGATCAACGGTATCGGCGGTTCCGGCGACTTTTTGAGAAACGGTTTCTTGAAAATGATGCACTGCCCCTCCGTTCGTCCCACCAAAACAGATCCGACCGGTATCACATGTGTTGTGCCCAAAGCCCCGCACATTGACCACACCGAACACGATCTTGACGTTGTGGTTACGGATCAGGGCCTTGCAGACCTTCGCGGTCTTGCGCCCAAAGAGAGAGCCCAGACCATCATCGATAAATGCGTGCATCCCGAGTATAAAGATATCATTCAAGAGTACCTTGACATGTCTTCCAGGATTACCCTTGCAAAGGGCGTCGGCCATGAGCCCCAGCTCTTTGACAGATGCTTTAAAATGCAGATGAATCTTGCCAAGAACGGCACGATGAAAATCGACAACTGGGATGTGCCTGAAATGGTGTAATTCGTTCGTCTATGTGTCACAGACACGCTGGAAGTCAATGTCTTTTCCGGTGTGTATCATACGATACTTTCAGGGAGGCCTTAGCGGGCCTCCCTTTTTCGTGGTGCCCCAGGTTTATGGAATTGACAATTCCTCCGGACGCCTGTTAGGGTGAAAATATGAATGATAAATTAAAAATAAATACACCCTGTCGAACATTGATTTCCGTCCCCGGAAATAAAGCAAAGATGCATGCCAAGGCTACGGCGTCCAACGTTGATGTCATTATGCTGGATTTAGAAGACAGCGTACCGGCAGATGAAAAAGAGGCGGCCCGTAGAACGGTTGTTGATTCGCTTCTCGCCCTGGATTTTAACACAAAGCGTGTGGCCCTTCGCATCAACAGTCTGGACACCCCTTTTGCCTATAAAGATTTGATCCATGTGGCCGAGGCGGCCGGAGATCGTCTCGAAACCGTTGTGGTGCCCAAGGTCAACCATGAGGCGGATATCCATTTTGCAAGCCGCCTGTTGGACGGCATTGAAATGGCATTGGGACAAAAAAGCCGGATTCGAATCCAGGCCTGTATTGAGACCGCCCAGGGGCTTTCCCGGATCAATGAAATTGCCTCGGCCGATGCCAGGCTCTCTTCCCTGTCATTCGGCATTGCCGATTACCAGGCCAGCATCGGGGCCGCGCTGGTTTCCTTGTCTGGCCACGGAGAAAATGAGGAACAGGTTTACCCCGGCCACCGATGGCATTTTCAGCTCAGCCGCATGGTCATGGCTGCTAAGGCCAATGGGCTTATTGCCCTGGATGCCCCCTTTGGAAATTTCAGGGATGATCAAGGCCTTGAAAAATCAGCCGCCCTGGCCAAGGCCCTCGGGTGTGACGGCAAATGGGTGATCCATCCCGACCAGATCGATACGGTCAACCAGGTGTTTACCCCGTCAGCCGAAGAGATTCAGCGTGCCCGGCGGATTCTGGACGCGGCCGATGACCGCTCCCGGGGCGCCGTGGCTGTGGACGGCCGCATGGTGGACCAGGCCACCATTCGCATTGCCCGAAGGGTTTGGGACCAGGCCGTTTTTCTCGGACAGGTTTAAATGGTGTGGGACGTTGTCTTTGCGTCCCATTCTGCACTTTTTTGCCTGGGGACCAATCCGGCCATACGAATTTTCGGTAGGTTGGGTTGAGGAACGAAACCCAACACCGATAAGCTGTTGCGTTCCACTTCATTGAACCCAATCTATGTTGTGGTCAATGTGGTGACCCAACCTAAAATTCCAGACAGGAACAATTCTTCCACAAGTTTAGCTTACAGCCCCGCTCCCACCCCCTTTTTTAATTCTTTGTTTTTTGCCGAAATCGTGGCAGTATCATAAGCTTTAAAAATTTGAAAGGAATGCAATGAACGAAGATAAAAAAGAGTGCTTAGATCCCACCCAGAACTTAACGGTTCAACTGCCGTGCCAGATGGTAGAAAGAATGGAACGCTACGCCAATGACAATTGTACGGATATCGGTGGGGTTTTGATTGAGGCGCTGGATCGATTTTTAAGGGATGAGGATAAGATCTGACAGGTCATAGCGAAACAAAAATGCAACCAAACACAACCTCTCTTGCCGCATATATCTGGTCCCTGGCGGACCTTCTCCGGGGTGATTTCAAGCAAAGTCAGTACGGGCGCGTGATTCTTCCATTCACCCTGCTTCGCCGCTTGGAAGCGGTGCTTGAGTCGACCAAAGCCCAGGTATTGGAAAAGAAAGAACAGGTCCGCAAAATGAACCTGCCGGAAGTTGCGGAAGAAAAACTGATCCTGCCGGCCACAAACGGCCTGACGTTTTTCAATGCCTCCCCCTTTGATCTGGGCAAACTGGGGGAGCGCAACATCAAAGAGAATCTGGAAGCCTACATCCAGGGGTTTTCAGCGGATGCCCGGGAGATTTTTGAATATTTTAACTTCACTGAGTTCATCGGCCAGCTGGCGGATGCCAACCTCTTATATAAGGTGGTTCAGCGGGTCAAAAGTGCGGATCTCTCCCCTGACAACGTATCCAACCGGCGCATGGGACTCGTATTTGAAGAATTGATCCGCCGTTTTGCCGAAAGTTCCAATGAAACGGCGGGCGAGCATTTTACCCCCAGAGATATTGTCCGTCTCACCACATCCCTGGCGTTTATGGAAGACGATGACATCCTGAGCACCCCCGGTGTCATCCGGACCATTTATGATCCAACCGCGGGAACCGGCGGCTTTCTCTCTTCGGGAATGGAATACGCCCTTGAGCATAACCCCGATGCCATCATCCGTGCCTTTGGCCAGGAACTGAACCCTGAAAGTTACGCTATCTGCAAGGCCGACATGCTCATTAAGGGTCAGGAGGTCAACAACATCAAGTACGGCAACACCTTGTCCGGTGATCAGTTGCCCGCCGACAAGTTCGATTACATGCTCTCCAATCCCCCCTTTGGTGTGGACTGGAAGAAGATCGAAAAAGAGGTCAAAGAGGAACATGCGGTGAAAGGGTACAACGGCCGTTTCGGTCCCGGGCTGCCGAGGGTGTCCGACGGGTCGCTCCTCTTTTTGATGCACCTGATCTCAAAGATGCGGGATAAAACCGAGGACCAGGGCAGCCGTATCGGCATTATCCTGAACGGCTCTCCATTGTTCACCGGCGGTGCAGGTTCCGGTGAGTCGGAGATCCGCCGGTACATCCTGGAGGCAGATTTGCTGGAAGCCATTGTGGCCCTGCCCACCGATATGTTCTACAACACCGGCATTGCCACTTACATCTGGATATTGTCCAACAAAAAGCGTGAACCCAGAAAAGGTAAAGTTCAATTGATCAACGCCGTTCATCTGTTCTCCAAGATGCGCAAAAGCCTTGGGTCCAAGCGCAACCTCATGAACGACAATGACATTCGCACCGTCACCAGGGCCTATGGTGATTTTGAGCCTCTGGATATGACCCTGGACGACGAACCGGATGCCCCGTCGGGCAGAGGGCGGCAGAGTCGGAACGGTAAAGCCAAGGAGATTAAAACCTTTGGCTGCAAAATTTTTGACACCCATGAATTCGGGTTCCGGCGGATAACCATTGAACGCCCGCTGCGCATCTCCTACCAGTTCAATGAAGAACGCCTGGGCGTTTTGCAATTTGCCCCCAAGCCCTTCTTTGATCCGATGAAGTGGATGTACGAAACCTATGGAGACGACTGGGCCGACCATAAAGATGAAGTCCGCAAAAAGTTCAAAGCCGATTTCCCCAAACTCAAGGAGAAGCAGATCAAGGATCTTTTAAATCCAAAACTGTGGGCATTCCAAAAAGCCCTGCTTGGGAAAGGCCGAAAGCTTGCCGGGGTCATCGGCACGGATCAGTGCGATGACATGAACACCTATGACGCCGCCATGAAATCTGCATGCAAAAGCCTGAATATGACACTTGATGCCAAGGAGAAAAAGCAGATCCTGGAGGCTGTCGCCTGGAAAAACCCGGAGGCCGTTCGGGTGATCAAAAAGGTGATTAAAAAGGGCTCCGTCAATCCGACGTATGGGCATTTTGAAAACAACGGCAAGGTGGTGGAGTACCAGCCGGACCCGGATTTGAGGGATTACGAAAATGTTCCCCTGGATCCGTCAAGGCCTGTGAATGAAACCAATGAGGACTATTTCAACCAAGAGGTTTTACCCCATGTCCCCGAAGCCTGGATTGATGGTGAAAAAAAGGATGCCATTGATCAGGAGATCGGTATCGTTGGGTATGAAATCCCCTTCAACCGGCACTTTTATGTGTATCAGCCTCCCAGAGACCTTGCAGACATTGATGCGGATCTGGACAAGGTCAGTGCTGAGATCATGCAGCTGCTGCAGGAGGTGCATGGGTAATGTCAGCTGATCGTCCTTTTACAAAAAGGCCTTGCAATCACCTTAAGTCGTTGTTAAATCTATCCCATAAGATCCAGAGGAACAATGTCTTGTTTGTTCCGGGGATCAATCCAAATATGGAAAATACCCCCCAAGCCTATCATTGCGATGCTCAAATCGGGGGGTCACTTATTTGGGAAGATCGTCATGCGATATGAAAAGTCCCCAATGACTATTGAAGATTATCCAGGAAGATTTCCGCATGGGTTCCTTAATGCTTGGAAAATGCTTTCGCCGTGGAAGGAGGTGTTGTGATGACTGGAAAATATCAGCCTTATCCGGCGTACAAGGATTCTGGGGTGGAGTGGCTGAGAGAAATGCCAAAGCATTGGTTTCCTGTGAAACTTGCCCACGTATGCTCAAAAATTGGGGGTGGTACCACACCAAACACAACTGAAAACAATTTGTATTACAATGGTACTATACCATGGGTAACTACAGGAGAACTTCGGGAAAATACAATAACTGATACTCAGAAAAAAGTTAATTTTAAAGCCCTAAAAGATTATTCTGGTTTATATCTTCACCCCAAGGGTTCTGTTGTAATAGCGATGTACGGTGCAACCATTGGTAGACTTGGCATTCTGGGAATAGATGCAACAACAAATCAAGCTTGTTGTGTTTTGCAACTTTCTAAAAGGCTGAACAATGTCTTTTTATTCTACGGGCTTCTATCAATGCACGACGAGATAGTTAATCAATCTTCTGGCGGAGGGCAACCCAACGTAAGTCAGGAAAAGATTTCTTCATTAAGGTTACCCTGTCCGTCACAACATGAACAAACCCAAATAGCCCGTTTCCTTGACCACGAGACCGCCAAGATCGACACCCTGATAGCCAAACAGGAAAAGCTGATTGAACTACTTCAGGAAAAACGTCAGGCGGTGATCAGTCATGCGGTGACCAAAGGGCTTGATCCGGATGTGCCCATGAAGGATTCCGGTGTGGCGTGGTTAGGGGCGGTTCCGGCGCATTGGAAAACCTGTTTGCTCAAACATCATTCAATGATAATCGATTGCAAACATATTACTGCGACTTTTTTTGATAAAGGATTCCCCTTAGCAAGTATTGGCGAAGTTAAAGGCTGGAATGTAAGCTTAGAAAGTGCTAAACGAACTTCTGAATATTATTATCTCCAATTGATTGAAGGTGGACGAAAACCAAGGGCTGGAGATATTATTTTTAGCCGAAATGCAACTGTTGGAGAGGCGGCTAAAGTAACCTCTAATCTTCCTTTATTTGCTATGGGGCAAGATGTTTGCTTGATAAGGGCTGATGAATATTTAAGCCCTGACTATCTTCTCAATATTTTTAATTCAGCTTTGATTGCCAAACAGTTAGAACTCGCAATGGTCGGTTCCACTTTCAAACGAGTTAATGTTGAGAATATTAGAAACCTCATGATTACACCCCAATCCACCGTCAAAAAAAAGAGAAACCCCGTTGTGCTTGATGCGTCAAGCAGATAGAGTCTTTGTGCGAACAAAAAACTATCATCAACGGGGTGCAACAAACTATGACACAAGGAATCTTACCATTCAAGTACGAACAGGAAAAAACTGACGGAGGCACAACTGCATTGGGTGGGCTGCCGCTTTACCTTGATTTGGCAAAAGTGATTGGGCTGACCAAATCGATTCAAAAGCATTTAACCGTGAAGAAGGGCTCACAGGGCTGGACAGACTCCCAGTTTGTATTGTCTGGTATCCTGTTGAACCTTGCGGGCGGCAACTGCGTAGATGACCTGAATATTTTAAATGCAGATCAGGGATTTTGCAGCATATTACATTCAGCTGAAAATCATAAGCTGCCACGCAAAGAGAGGCGTGAGATAGAACGAAGATGGCGAAAAGAAAAACAACGATTTGTCCCTTCTTCTTCAGCCATGTTCAGATACCTGAAGGTCTTTCATGATGTCGCCCAGGAGCAGTTACGCCGAGTTTCCTCAATTAAAGCTTTCATTCCGGCCCCAAACCGGCACCTTAACGGCTTCGTACATATCAACAAAGACATGTGCGAAGCCATGAATGAGGCACGTCCATATAAAACAGCCACACTGGATCAGGATGCGACCCTGGTTGAGACAAGCAAGCAGGAAGCACGCTTCTGTTATAAAGGATTCAAGGCCTATCAGCCATTCAATACATGGTGGGCCGAACAGGATATGATCCTGCACACTGAATTTCGGGATGGGAATGTTCCGGCAGGGTACGAGCAATTAAGAGTTTTCAAAGAAGCCCTGGCTTGCTTGCCCCAGGGGGTCGAAAAAGTTCGGCTCAGATCAGATACCGCCGGTTACCAACATGACCTTTTAAAGTATTGTGATTCAGTAGACAACAAGCGATTTGGAAAAATTGAGTTTGCTGTTGGGTGCGATGTCTCTCAATCATTCAAAATTGCCGTAGCTCAGGTCCCTTCCTCAGAATGGAAGCCAATCTATAAAGAAAAAAACGGTGAAAAGATGAAGACCGGAAGTGAATGGGCAGAAGTTTGCTTTGTCCCGTCAGAAATAGGAAAGAGCAAAGAGGGGCTTGAGTACCGGTATCTTGCCAAACGCCAGGTGCTTGAACCGGTGCTGCCCGGCATGGAAGACAAACAAATACAATTGCCGTTTCCGGCCATGGAAATGGATGACATTCGGTATAAAGTATTTGGTGTTGTTTCCAATATTCCAGAACAGGACATGTATGGTGAGGATCTTATCCACTGGTTACACAAAAGATGCGGCAAAAGCGAAGAGGTACACTCCATAATGAAAACGGATCTGGCCGGAGGGACATTGCCTTCGGGTAACTTTGGAGAGAACGCAGCCTGGTGGTGGATGATGATCCTGGCGCTTAATCTGAACCAGATGTTGAAGCGTCTGGCTTTCGAGCCCAAAATGATGGGCAAAAGGATGAAAGCCATTCGGTTTTCAATTATAAATATCCCCGGTCGAATAGTAAAAAGATCCAGAGAGTTAGTCCTTAGGCTATCCAAAGGTCATCCTTGCTTTAACGCATTGGTCGGCGCCCGAGAACGGATCGCCTTACTGGAAGGGCTGTCGTCAGGATAACGAATCTCAGGAGGTAACTGGACAATTTGTTGGAATGTTGAAAGGAATGGAAATGCAAGGGTGAAGTGCATCTAAAATTCTGCCTGAATTGTAGCGCGGTCGCCGGTGAAGGTAAAAGCCACGCACGCGGCTGAAAAATTTTCTTAAAAAAGTAAAAAATCCAGCCACGGAATGCCTCCTAAAAAATTGACGGTGGATTTGGGTTACAATTCCTCCATTGAATGAACAGAATCTTCTTGTTCAGGATTTAGCGAAAAAAATAGCCCGATATGACAAATTAATTTCGAAAGCAAGACATCTGATTTCATATTCTCAAGAACGTCGAACTGCGCTAATCTCCGCAGCAGCCACCGGCAAAATAGATGTCCGTAACTGGGAGCCAAACAAAACCCAAGACGCATAGGGATAAAAGCCATGGCCATATCAGACAAATCCTGTGAGTTTCAGTTCCAGAAAAATGTCATCAATGATCTTTTGGCCAATGGCTGGCACCTGGGTCGACCCGATCACTATGACCGGAAACGGGCTTTGTATCCTGATGACCTCATCGCCTTTGCCAAGGAAACCCAGCCAAAGCAGTGGGGAAAGTTCAGTAAGATATATACCAATGAGACGGAGGAAAAGTTCCTGGATCGGGTTGCCGCCCAGCTGTCCAAGGCCGATCCCAACTCCACGGGCGATGAATTGCGCACCTTCGGCACCCTGGGCGTCCTGCGCCATGACATCAAGGATCGGGGCACCCGGTTCACGCTGTGCCAGTTCAAGCCGGACGATGAGCTGAACCCCGTCACACAAGCCAGGTACCAGGCCAATATCCTTCGGGTCGTACCTGAACTGGTCTATTCTCCCTGGGCCGGCGAAGAAGAACGAGAAACCGACGGAAAAAAGGCCAAAAAATATCGCATTGATCTGGTTCTGTTTGTCAACGGCATCCCCATCATCACCATGGAGTTGAAATCCGAGTTTAAGCAGGCCGTGCAGAATGCGATTATCCAGTACAAGAAAACCCGTCCGCCTGTTGATCCGCAGACCCGGAAACCGGAACCCCTGCTCACCTTCAAGCGGGGTGCCCTGGTTCACTTTGCGGTCAGCCAGTATGAGGTTTATATGTGTACCCGCCTGGACGGTGACAACAGCTTTTTTCTGCCGTTCAATAAAGGCGCCAAGGGCGGCGGTGCCGGTAATGACGTACCGGATAACCCGGATCAATACGCCACGGATTACCTTTGGAACGACGTGTTGCAGCCGGGCAACCTGCTGAACATCCTGGGCCGCTATATCCACCTTGAGATCGAAGAGAGGGAAGATTTCGAGGGCAGGAAGTCCAAGAAAGAGGCCATGATTTTTCCCCGGTATCACCAGTGGGATGTGGTCAATAAACTCATCAATTCGGCCAGGGAGAATGGGCCGGGCCTAAAGTATCTGATTCAACACAGTGCAGGCTCCGGCAAGTCCAACTCCATTGCCTGGACAGCCCATCAACTCTCTGCGTTGACCAAGCCCGACGGCAGCAAAGTCTTCAACTCGGTCATCGTCATCACGGACCGGACGGTTCTGGATGACCAGCTCCAGGATACCATCTACCAGTTTGAACATGCCGACGGGGTGGTTGGCCGTATCTCCCGGGATCTTGGGGGCGGTTCCAAGTCGGAGAAACTGGCCCAGGCCCTCACCATCAGCCAACCCATCATCATTGTGACAATTCAGACCTTCCCCTTTGTCCTCAAGGCCATTGAATCCGATGTGAATTTAAAGGCGCGGTGCTATGCGGTTATTGCGGACGAAGCCCACTCTTCCCAGACCGGTTCCACGGCAAGGCAGCTCAAGGAAGTGCTGATGATCGACAGCCGGGACATGGACGAAGAGTTGACCCCGGATGAAATCCTTGATGCCACCATTGCGTCCAGAAAGTTCAACCCGAACTTGAGTTATTTTGCCTTCACCGCCACACCCAAGGCAAAAACCCTGGAGCTGTTTGGCCGGTTACCAGACCCGACCCGGGTGGCCTCCCGGACAAATAAGCCTGAACCCTTCCACGTTTACACCATGCGCCAGGCCATTGAAGAGGGGTTTATCCTTGATGTGCTGCAAAATTATACCAACTACAAGGTGGCATATAATCTGGCCCTCAAAATCCAAAGAAAAGACCATGAGGTGGAATCCAGGAAGGCCAAGGTCAAACTGAACCAGTGGGTTCGTCTCCATGATTACAATATCTCCCGGAAGGTCCAGGTGATCATTGAACACTTTAAGGACAACGTCATGGGGTTGCTCGGCGGCCAGGCCAAGGCCATGGTGGTGACATCATCCCGAAAAGAGGCTGTACGTTACAAGCTGTGTTTCGAAAAATACATCGCCGGGCAGGGATACAAAAATATTCACGCTTTGGTTGCTTTCTCGGGCGAGGTCGAGTTCAACGACAAGGACCCGGAAGCCGCCGCGCTGTTGGGCAACAAATATACCGAAACCGGATCTTTGATGAATCCCGGTCTTAAAGGGCGGGATATCCGTATTGCATTTGATGCCGAAGACTATCAGGTCATGATCGTTGCCAACAAGTTCCAGACCGGTTTTGATCAGCCCAAGCTCTGTGCCATGTATGTCGATAAAAAGCTGGGCGGCGTTGAATGTGTGCAAACCCTGTCCCGGCTGAACCGGATATATCCGGGCAAATCCGAGAGCGGGACCTTTGTTCTGGATTTTTTCAATGAACCCGAAGATATACTGGAAGCCTTTCAGCCCTATTACATGACAGCGGAACTTGGCGGGGTCAGTGATCCGGATCTGATTTTTGATTTGCATGAAAAGCTGCGGGCCGCGGGGATTTTTCTGTGGACGGAAGTAGAACAGTTCTGCGACGCATATCTTCAAAAGAACAAAAGCAGTGCGGCCCTGGCCAATATCTGCAAGCCGGCACTCCATCGCTGGGCCGTTGCCTATAAGAAGGCCATTGCCGACTACAATGAAACCAAAGCGCTGTTTGAGCGTACCAAGCAAAATACCAATGATGCCGTGCTCGTTGCCAATGCCGAAAAACAGTTCAAGGAAGCCAAGACGGAAAAGGATCGCCTGGAGATATTCAAAAAGGATCTGGGAACCTTTGTCCGGTTTTACGAATTTATGTCCCAGATTGTGGAGTACGATGACAAAGACCTTGAAAAGTTGTCGTTGTATGCCCGCCATCTGCGTCCCATGCTGAGGGAGAGCATCACTGACGAGGATGTGGTTGACCTTACAGGGGTTGAACTGACCCACTATCGCCTTTCCAAAATCAAGCAGCAGAATCTTGAACTTCAGGAAAATAGAGCCGAGTACACACTCCATCCCTCCGACGGTTTGGGGACGGCCAAAGCAAAAGACAAGCAGGAAATCTGGCTGTCATATCTCATTGAAAAGCTCAATGAGATATTTATCACGGACAATCTGACGGACAAAGATATGCTCAGCTATGCAGAAACCATCAAAGGCAAGTTGCTCGAAAACCAAAATGTTGTGATCCAGATGAGAACCAATACCCCGGACCAGGCCATGCTTGGGGATTTCCCCAAAGCCCTTGATGATGCCGTCATCCAAAGCGGCCTGGCACATCAGGATCAACAGATTCAACTTTTATCAGATCCCGGCAAAATGGCCGATTTCGGCCACCTCATTTTTGAAATGATGAAAACTTATCTTTCGTCAGAGATACGTGCTTCGGATCGTTGACTTTAATGCCGTATGATTTGTGCTGTCCTTGGCCTTAATGAGGGGATGGTAAAAAGGCGGATCAGGGAATAGTCGAGAATTTTAAATTGATGAATCATTCCCTTTGGAAACAAGAGGGAAGCGCTCGGGGTGCTCAATAGATTCAATCCCCAAATCAACATCAAGATCGGGCCAATAGAAATGCCCCGGACTTGGTTCTTCAATATTAATTATCTTGCCGATGGGAACGTCTTTAAACCAGGGGAATTGATCATAACTGAGAAATAATTCTTTGTCCCCGGACAGCAGCCAGATGCCATGGGTAGAAATATTGGTGACTTCAACTCCTGAAATGTTTTTGCCAAGCGGCTTTAAACTGTTCATAATTATTCTCGATTATTTTTTCAATTTGTTTAAGTTCCAGTCTGGATAGACGGTGATTTTGAGCTAACTCGATTTCAGGCTCCAGCCAGAATTTTGTCTCTCCATTTTCACAGTTAACATGCACATGCATTCTTGTTTCTTCACGAGAAAAAAAGAAGAACCTATATCCTTTTTCACGTAATATTGTTGGACTCATGACAACCTATTATAGTCTGTATTCATATATGCAAGATGCACAATCTTTGGATTGTTAAATCATTTTCGCTTTTGAACATCAAGGCTTTTTCAATGGCATTTCCGGCAGCGTTACCGCCTTGTTGAATTCGCTTATCTGCAAGGTAGGGTCCTGTTGGCGCATGGCGCAAGTGTTCTGGGGTGAGAGGACGTAGGAAAAACGGTTAAGCTGCTTATAAAAAATGGCGGAAGCACATGGGAATCGAACCCACCCGCGAGGGTATCAGCCCCGCACATCGGATTTGAAGTCCGAGGGCCCCACCAGTGAGCCGCGTGCTTCCGCAATTTATTATATAAAATATACTTTTAGTGTGTTGATTGTCAATTCGTTTTAGGCGTTCTGACAATAGGTGTGTTGCAGGAATTTGCTGCCGTGTTCCGCGCACTCAATAATTTATTCATGGGCTTCAAGTGCCGGTTCTTTGATCATGGAGTGGATTTCGTTCCAGGAGGTACACCGAACCAGGTTATCATGTGTGACGCACGTTCTGTTCCAGGGCCGATGGACCAATGCGGTGGGAACTCCCATGTCCTGGGCCAGGAACAAAGCCATCTCCGGGGAATCTTCCACGGCCAGGTCGTAATTCATCATGGCTAACTCTTCTTTTGAAATGGCCAGGGACAAGTCATTGCCGGGGCGGTTGTATTTATCCACCATGATGAATCCCCTGAAAGGCACCCCGTTTTTTTCAAGCCAGGCCAGAGTCGCGTCCTGGGCCGAGGTCGGACGGCCTGTTACAATATCAATGGTGTGCCCCATATCAGCCCAGTCCTTCAGGGTCTCAACCGCGCCTTCCACGGGCTTAAATCCCAGAAGAAAATCAGACTGGTGAACCAAGTTGAAAAAATATTGAAACTCATTATCCGTCAATTGAAAACAACGTTTCAAATCAAAACCGGTCAGGTCTTCAAAGGATACGGTCTTTCCAAACTCCTGGGCCACAACACCCGGATAAGTTTCTGTGGTTCTGGATACAACGTCATCCACATCGACATATATTGTTTTGGCTTGAAAACCGGTCACTTGTCTACCTTCTCCTGTTTCACATTCAACATGGTGCTGTTTTCCACTGAAGGCTTTTAGCAAAATCTCAGGCGTTTTGCAAAACCAAATTATTCAAATATGGACAAAGTAGCATTGATCCATTTTTTTAATGAAAAATTCAGGCTTGCTGAAATGCCGTAAACCTGCTTGAATACGCCCATGAAAATAGAAAATGTAAAAACATCTGATTTAAATATCCCTTTGTTTGAAGCCTCAGCCGGTGAATTCTGGTGCATCCTGGGTCAAAACCGGTCCGGGATTGATAAGTTTTTTAATCTGTTGTCCCCGGATCACGCCAACGTTCCAGGCGCTGAAATCTGTCTGCCCAAAGATATGGGCATTTTTTCCTTTGCCGGGCAGCAGGAGATATTTGAACAGGAACTTAAAAATGATGATAGCGATTTCATGGACCGCCTGGATCCGGGGACCTTGGCCCGGGCGTTTATCCATGATCCGGATCAATACACCGACATGATCCGCGCCTTTGATATGGATCTGGTGCTGGACCAGGGCTATCGGCAGTTGTCCACGGGTCAGACCCGAAAACTGCTGCTGCTGTCCAGGATTTCATCGGGCAGCCAATGGCTGTTGATTCAGTCTCCCTTTGACGGTTTGGACAAGGCCGGGTGCGGACAGCTTGATCTGGCTCTGGATCATTGCAGGGCTTGTGGGATGGGCATCCTGGTTTTTGTATATGATCCCGGGGATATCCCTGCCGGCGCCACACACATTGCGGTGATTGACAATGGACAGATGCCCCTTTGCGGGCCGCGGCAGGAGATCTTGCCTAAACTGATTGACTTCCGGGGGCCGGCACACTTTTCAGCCGACATCAATGATTTAAAAACTGCAAAAACAGGTGGTTTGCAAGATGCTGTGCCCGGGGAAACACCGCATTTAAATGAACTTGTCAGGCTCGAAGACGGACATGCGGGCTATTCGGGAGATCCTGTCTTTTCCGGTCTTAACCTGAGCATTGCCGCAGGAGAGCATACCCTGGTGTCAGGTCCCAACGGCTGTGGTAAATCCACCTTGCTGCAGATGATCACGGGCGATCACCCCGCCTGTTATCGGAACCGGTTGTGGATATTTGGCACCCGCCGGGGCACTGGCGAGTCCATCTGGGAGTTGAAAAAAAGGATGGGTATTGTCAGCACGGAATTTCACCGCAGCTATCGGGTGGCCGGCAGCGTTCTGGCCTGTGTGACCTCCGGTATCTATGACACCATCGGCCTGTACCAGCGCCCAACGCCTGAAGATGACAAAAAAGCCATGGCCTGGCTGGAACGAATCAGCCTGGCGGATAAAGCCGACGGCCCTTTCCGCAGCCTTTCCTATGCCGATCAGCGATTGACGCTCATTGCCCGGGCCCTGATAAAACTGCCGGATCTTCTGGTGCTGGACGAACCCACCCATGGGCTGGACCGGGCCAACCGTAATGCGGTTCTGGACTTTTTGGGTCAGGTGGCCGCAGAGCAGTTAAGCACCATTTTATATGTCAGCCACCGGGAGGATGAATTTAGGGACTTTTTTGTCTCCCACATTCGCATGGGGAACTAAGGACCGAGGATTCGGGCCAGCCGCATGGTCAACGGTGGATAAAATGTGATCAGGGCAAGATCCACAATGAGCACCAGTAAAAACGGCACCACACGGCGACTCACCGCCCCGATGCTCTGACTGGAAATACTTGATGAGACAATCAGGCAGATGCCCATGGGCGGGGTGAGCATGCCGATGGCAAGATTGGCCACCACAATCACACCCAGCTGAACCAAATCTATGCCCAGGTTGGGCACCATGGCGGTGATCATGGGGACCAGCAGGATCAAGGACGCTGTGGTTTCCACAAAAACACCGGTGATCAGGAGCACAAGGTTGATCAAAATCAGCAGGTATACGGGGTTGTCCGTGATGCTTAACAGCCCGCCTGCCAGTGCGTCAGGGATATTTTCAATGGCGGCGATCCATGAAAATACATAGGCCGTGGAGATAATGAACATCACAATGGCAGATGTGATGCCCGCCTGACCGAATATCGGAATAATATCTTTGAACCGGATCTGTCTGTATACGGCCATGGATACGACCAGGGCATAAATGACTGCCACCGCTGCCGACTCCGTTGCCGTGAATACACCGGAAAGAATCCCGCCTAAAATGATAACCGGAGCGCCCAATGCCAGCAGCGCATCTTTGGCTGTTCGCACCAGGGTCTGCCAGGAAAATTGGTTTTCCGGGGCAAATCCGTTCTTCCAGGAGATAAATGTGGCAACGGCGATCAACGAGATTGCGATGAGCAGCCCGGGCAGGATGCCTGCGGCAAAGAGCCGGGAAATGGAAGCACCGGTGAGAAATCCGAAAATGATCATGGGAATGGACGGCGGAATCACCACTCCAAGCGACCCTCCGGCGGCTTGGACCGCAGCCGAGAAGTCCGAAGGATACCCCGAACGTTTCATGGCCGGAATCAGGATCGCCCCAACGGCAGCGGCATCTGCAGCCGCCGAACCGGAAATCCCGGCAAAAAACATGGCCGAAACGATGGAAACCGCAGCCAGTCCGCCTGGCAGCCAGCCGGTCAGGGCATTGGCAAAATCAATGAGCCGCTGGGACATCCCGCCCTTTTCCATGATGGTGCCGGCATACATGAACAGCGGCACCGCCATGAGATGGAACGAGTCGGTACCTGCCACCATCCGCTGAATCACCACCATCAGGGAAAAATCTCCCTGCACCGCAATGGCAGCCAGGGAGGCCGTGCCAATGGCAATGGCAATGGGGGTGTTGATCACAAACAAAAAAAATAGAGACAGGATGAGGATTTCAGTGATCATGGGAATGGCTTCGGCCTGTATACGCGTTGCAAAAACCTGCCAGAGCGTGAATTAAAAAAATGATGCCGCACACCGGCACCACGGCCATGACAACCCATTTGGGAAGATTCAGGGCTGGGGTGATCTGGAGTTTTACAAACCAGGCAAATTTTGCGCCCCAGACGACCATTGCCACAAACAGCGCCATGCCGGCCAGGCAGGAGATCAGTTCTGCCGTCCGTTTAAGATTTTCCGACAATCGTTTGAAAACTGTATCAACACCCGGATGAAGTCCATGATAATACGCCACCGTAGCCCCGAAAAACGTCAGCCAGACGAGAATAAACCGGGCCAATTCTTCGGACCAGAACAGCGAATGATTCAGCACATACCTGGAAAACACCTGGGATGCCACAACCATGGTCATGATAATGCCCAGGATGCTGACCAGAGATTGAATGAAATCATTCAGTCGGCGGCTTAAATGTATCAAAAAATTCATGTGGTTATTTAGTGTTAGGATAGACGCTCGTGTTTGGACAAAAAGTTGCCCATATGCAAGGCGCAGAAAAAATTGTAACCGGAGCAACCTTATGGTTGTGAGGCCCGATCTTAATAATTGGGCAAAATTTTCTGCAACGCCGCAGATGGGTGGCTTTTTGTTCAAACATTATTCAACGGCATTGAGCATTTGATTTAACAACACCTGCACCCGGCTGTCGGCATACATCTCCATATCTTTCAGCCCCGCAACCTTCTGCCGGAACGCTTCAATATCCGGATGCTCATTGATCTGCATCCCCTTTTCTCTAAGCAAAGCCAAGCGGGCCGCGTTCTTGTTGCGGTTATCCGCGCGCTGGAATTTTGCCGCTTCAATCATGCACGAGGTTATCAGATTTTGGTCCTCGGGGGAGAGGCTGTTAAACCAGGCAAGGTTGGCCACATCAATATGGGGAGAGTAGACATGGCGGGTCAGGGTCATATATTTCTGGATTTCATAAAATTTATAGACTTCCATGACCCACAAGGGGTTTTCCTGTCCGTCGATGACGCCTTGTTCCAGTTCCGTATATATGGGCCAGGGCATGGGGGTCGGGTTGGCGCCAAGTGCCTGCCAGACAGCCTTGTGCAGGGCAGAGGACATGACCCTGATTTTCAGGCCCTTGATATCTTCGGGGGTGTTGACGGCTCTTTTGTTGTTGGTCAGATTTCTGAATCCATTTTCGGAAAAGCAGATCCCTTTAAATCCGGAGGTTTCAAGGCTTTTTAAGATCTGCTGCCCCAAGGGGCCGTCCAGGATTTCATCGGCCTGGGCATGATCCTTAAATATAAAAGGATAGTTGATCACCCTGACAATGGGATCAAAGGTGTCAAAGGGTCCGCCCGTGATAACGCCCATCTGGATCGTGCCCATTTGGATCTGCTGGAGGATTTCGGTTTCATTGCCCACGGATGCGGAGTGGTACACTTTGACTTGCCAGGCATCGCCGGCCTTCTCTTCAATCAGTGATTTAAACTTCTGGGCGGCAATATATTGGGCCGATTCGGGTTTGGTGACCAGTGCCAGTTTGATGGTTTTAGGGCCTGCCGTTCCCAAAGACGCCCAGGCCAGCAGGATCACGATTGCCAGAGTTGCTATTCCTGTTTTTTTCATGTCCCCTCCTTGAAAGTTCTTAAGTTTTTGCTCCGACACTATTTAAAACAAACGGTGAAGTCAAGATTCAGAAATTCTCAAAACGTCCATGAGGTCCCCAATCCACCGTCAAAAAAAAGAAAAACCCCGTTGTGCTTGATGCGTCAAGCAGATAGAGTCTTTGTGCGAACAAAAAACTATCATCAACGGGGTGCAACAAACTATGACACAAGGAATCTTACCATTCAAGTACGAACAGGAAAAAACTGACGGAGGCACAACTGCATTGGGTGGGCTGCCGCTTTACCTTGATTTGGCAAAAGTGATTGGGCTGACCAAATCGATTCAAAAGCATTTAACCGTGAAGAAGGGCTCACAGGGCTGGACAGACTCCCAGTTTGTATTGTCTGGTATCCTGTTGAACCTTGCGGGCGGCAACTGCGTAGATGACCTGAATATTTTAAATGCAGATCAGGGATTTTGCAGCATATTACATTCAGCTGAAAATCATAAGCTGCCACGCAAAGAGAGGCGTGAGATAGAACGAAGATGGCGAAAAGAAAAACAACGATTTGTCCCTTCTTCTTCAGCCATGTTCAGATACCTGAAGGTCTTTCATGATGTCGCCCAGGAGCAGTTACGTCGAGTTTCCTCAATTAGAGCTTTCATTCCGGCCCCAAACCGGCACCTTAACGGCTTCGTACATATCAACAAAGACATGTGCGAAGCCATGAATGAGGCACGTCCATATAAAACAGCCACACTGGATCAGGATGCGACCCTGGTTGAGACAAGCAAACAGGAAGCACGCTTCTGTTATAAAGGATTCAAGGCCTATCAGCCATTCAATACATGGTGGGCCGAACAGGATATGATCCTGCACACTGAATTTCGGGATGGGAATGTTCCGGCAGGGTACGAGCAATTAAGAGTTTTCAAAGAAGCCCTGGCCTGTTTGCCCCAGGGGGTCGAAAAAGTTCGGCTCAGATCAGATACCGCCGGTTACCAACATGACCTTTTAAAGTATTGTGATTCAGTAGACAACAAGCGATTTGGAAAAATTGAGTTTGCTGTTGGGTGCGATGTCTCTCAATCATTCAAAATTGCCGTAGCTCAGGTCCCTTCCTCAGAATGGAAGCCAATCTATAAAGAAAAAAACGGTAAAAAGATGAAGACCGGAAGTGAATGGGCAGAAGTTTGCTTTGTCCCGTCAGAAATAGGAAAGAGCAAAGAGGGGCTTGAGTACCGGTATCTTGCCAAACGCCAGGTGCTTGAACCGGTGCTGCCCGGCATGGAAGACAAACAAATGCAGTTGCCGTTTCCGGCCATGGAAATGGATGACATTCGGTATAAAGTATTTGGTGTTGTTTCCAATATTCCAGAACAGGACATGTATGGTGAGGATCTTATCCACTGGTTACACAAAAGATGCGGCAAAAGCGAAGAGGTACACTCCATAATGAAAACGGATCTGGCCGGAGGGACATTGCCTTCGGGTAACTTTGGAGAGAACGCAGCCTGGTGGTGGATGATGATCCTGGCGCTTAATCTGAACCAGATGTTGAAGCGTCTGGCTTTCGAGCCCAAAATGATGGGCAAAAGGATGAAAGCCATTCGGTTTTCAATTATAAATATCCCCGGTCGAATAGTAAAAAGATCCAGAGAGTTAGTCCTTAGGCTATCCAAAGGTCATCCTTGCTTTAACGCATTGGTCGGCGCCCGAGAACGGATCGCCTTACTGGAAGGGCTGTCGTCAGGATAACGAATCTCAGGAGGTAACTGGACAATTTGTTGGAATGTTGAAAGGAATGGAAATGCAAGGGTGAAGTGCATCTAAAATTCTGCCTGAATTGTAGCGCGGTCGCCGGTGAAGGTAAAAGCCACGCACGCGGCTGAAAAATTTTCTTAAAAAAGTAAAAAATCCAGCTACGGAATGCCTCCTAAAAAATTGACGGTGGATTTGGGGAGGTGACCTTTTCTTGTTTTTTCCCAAACATCTGTGATAATAATTTGGTCAGTTCTTTTCGAGTGTCTTGTTCAGTAACATTAAAAAAAGGATAAAAAATGAACAAAAAAGTACTCACTATCTGCTTTGTCGCCTGCAGTATCGTTGCAGGGCTGTCGTTAATTTCTGTTTCCAGTGTAATGGCCCAGAATACCGGCCGCCCTGAAATGACCCTGAACGGCGGCAGTAAAGGCCCTGTCCTCTTTAAGCATCAACTTCACCAAATCGTTGTCAAAGATTGCGCCGTTTGTCACAAGGATTTTGAAAAAAAATCGGGCGCTTTGGATGAGGCAAAAAGGACCGGCGTCCTTAAAGCGAAACAAGTGATGAATAAAACCTGTCTTGCCTGTCATCGGGCACAACATAAAGCCGGAACAAAATCCGGGCCTACCAGCTGCAATGCCTGTCACTCCTGATAGAGTATGCTGTATATACTACCTGAATTTTTAAAGGAGAGTCACAAATGAAATCCACAAAACGTTTTATTGTTCTACTGACAGGTCTTTTCGCTCTTTTTTGTACAGTTCCGGCGTTTGCTGCGGATTCATGCACCAGCGCGATCAATGTGTTTAAGAAGGCAGATGCGGTTCAGCCTTTTTTTGAAACCTGCTATGGTTATGCGGTCTTTCCCACCGTGGGCAAGGGCGGCATCGTCATTGTCGGCGGTGCCTACGGCCAGGGCCGGGTTTATCAGGCCGGTCTGATCACCGGTACGGCCACCATTACCAAAATTTCCGTAGGGTTTCAGCTAGGCGGTCAGGCGTTTTCCGAGATTATCTTTTTCCAGGATAAACGGGCCTATGATGAATTTACCCGCGGATCATTTGAATTTGATGCCTCGCTTTCAGCTGTCGTGGTGACTGCCGGGGTCCAGGCTAAAGTGGGCAGTGATGGCGGCACCGCAGGCGCGAGTGCAGGCCCTGCCACGGGGGCCCAGGCAAAAACAGGATATTTTAAAGGTATGGCCGTATTTATCCATGCCAAGGGGGGGCTGATGTATGAGGCCTCTATCGGTGGGCAGAAATTTGACGTTAAATTATTTCAATAAGATTTTGCCTGCGTAAAAATACATACAAAAACAGCCCGGGGGATAAGCTTTTATCCCCCGGGCTGTTTTATTTTAAATGCCGTGATTTTTTAAATCACCTTAAACGTTATTCGCCCAGATAGGCCTCCCGGATTTTGGGATTTTCAAGCAGGGCGGATGCCTTGTCCTCAAGGGTGATTTCTCCGGTTTCCATGACATATCCCCGGGTGGCGGACTGCAGGGCCAGATTGGCGTTCTGCTCGACCACCAGGATGGTGGTTCCGTCTTTTTTATTTATGTCTTTAATGATATCAAAAATCTGCTGGATAATGATTGGGGCAAGCCCCAGGGAGGGTTCATCCAGAAGCAGCACCTTGGGCTTGGTCATCAACGCCCTGGCAATGGCCAGCATCTGCTGCTCGCCCCCGGAGAGGGTGCCGCCTTCCTGTTTACGCCGTTCTCCCAGTCGCGGAAAAAGATTATAAGAGTAATCAATGTCTTTTCTGATCTGTTCTTTGTCTTTTCTGTGAAATGCGCCAAGAATCAGATTCTCTTCCACGGACAGCCTCGGAAATATTCGGCGCCCTTCGGGTACCTGGCAGAGTCCCATGGTGGGCAGTTTTTCCGGATTCATCGTATTGATTTTTTGGCCGTCATACCAGATCTCACCGGCAGTGGCTTTAATAATTCCGCAGATGGTCATCAATGTTGTGGACTTACCGGCTCCGTTGGCACCAATCATGGCCACGATTTCACCGGGCATCACTTTCATGGATACGCCCTTCAGGGCCTTGATGGATCCATACCCGGAATGGACATTTTTCATTTCAAGTATTGGCTGTTCACCCATGGGCTTAGCCCTCCTTTTCTTCAGACCGCTGGCCCATTCGCTTGGCGGGGATTAATCCGGCCGGGCGGAACAGCATCATCAGGATCATGGTTAAACCGAAAATCAGCATGCGGTAGGCTTCAAACTCACGGAAGGCCTCGGGTAGTGCGATCAGGGCAATGACGCCCAGAATAACGCCAGGAATGGACCCCATGCCGCCCAGAACCACCATGCACAGCACCATGGCCGATTCGAGGAAGGTGAAGCTTTCAGGGGATACAAATTTCATGCGGGCTGCAAAGAACGCACCGGCAAGCCCTGCCAGAAAAGCCCCCATACCGTAGGCCATGAGTTTATATAAAAAGGTGTTGACGCCCATGAGTTCGGCGGCGGTCTCATCCTCTCGGATGGATTCCCAGGCCCGGCCCACCCGGGAAAAATTGAGCCGGTGCACCACAATGATGACCACAATGGCAAGTCCCAGGGCAAAATAGTAAAACAGCTGCAGTTTTTTCACCCAGATGGTTTCAAAGCTGATGCCGTCTTCAAAAAGGAACCGGAACCAAGCGATACGGTCAAGGCCGAGGATGCCGTTGGGGCCGTTGGTCAGTTCCATCCAGTTATTGAGAATCAGCCGGATGATTTCACCAAAGCCCAGGGTCACAATGGCCAGGTAGTCACCGCGCATTCTCAGTGTCGGATATCCCACAATGCAGCCGGCAATGGCGGCAAACACCGCCGCAAAGGGCAGGCAGACCCAGAAGGCCAGGCCGTATGTTGTATTTAAAAGCGCATAGGTGTAAGCACCCACGCCGTAAAATGCAATATAGCCAAGGTCCAGCATGCCGGCCAGACCCACCACGATGTTCAGCCCCAGACCCAGGCAGATGTAAAATAACACACTGATGGCCACATCCGTGCCGTAACGTCCGGCAAACTGGGGGTAGGCCAGGGCAAAAATGAGCAATGCCGCCAGCCAGACCCATGTCGGCAGAGCCGTGGCGCTTTTCTTAGCCCCCTGAACCGCCCTTGTTACAGGCATGGTGATAAAAGAGGCCGTGCCGCTGACATGGACCAGATAAGCAATAATGCAGACCAGTGACCCTGCGGCAATATATCCCCACACCGTAAAGGTTTGGTGAAATGAGAGGGTGCCGTCCGGATGGATGCCCAGCATGGGCCACAGCAATCCCAGCAGCCACAGCATGCCCAGGACATAGGGTTTTAATACTTTTTTAAACTCTTGTATCATCGATATTCTCGCCCATAATTCCAGTAGGTTTAAAATAAAGTACCCCGATCAGGATGATAAAGGCATACACGTCCTTGTACTCACCGGAGAGGTAGCCGGCACCGAAAATTTCCACCAGGCCGATGATCAGACCGCCGATCATGGCGCCGGTGATATTGCCGATGCCGCCGAGAACCGCTGCGGAAAAGGCCTTGATGCCGGGCACAAACCCCATGTCATATTTGACGGACCCGTAATAGAGCCCGTACATGATACCGGCGGCGGCGGCCAGCCCTGCGCCGATGGCAAAGGTCAGAGAAATAATCTTGTTGGACCCGATGGCCACCAGGGCGGACATGGTCTTGTCCTGGGCCGTTGCCCGCATGGCCATGCCGATTTTGGTCTTGAAAACAAGCAGGTTCAGGCCGATGAGCAGGACCGCTGTCAGGCAGACGATGGTAATCTGGAGGTATGAAACCGTCACCGATCCGAAATTCATTCCACCCTGGAAAAGTTCGGACGGATAGACCGCATCATACACCCCCCGGGTGAGCATCATGCCGTTGGACAGAAAAATGGACATGCCCAGGGCCGAAAGCAGAACAGAGAGACGGGACGCCTTTCTCAACGGTTTGTAGGCGATCTTTTCCACGCCGATGGCAAGGTAGGCGGTGTAAACCATGGCCACGGCAAAGGCAATGGCCAGGCACAGGACCGGATGGGCATCCATGTATCCTGAGCCCGCCAGATACGCCAGGACAATGGCTCCGATGTAGCCGCCGGCGGCGAAAAATTCACCATGGGCAAAGTTGATAAGCTGGATGACACCGTAAACCATGGTGTAACCCAATGCTATCAAGGCGTACATCCCGCCCAGGGTCAAACCGTTAATCAACTGCTGAATAAAATATTCCATGCTTTAATTTTTTCTTGTGGCTTGTATGTGAAAACAGGTACAGCCGGTCCTGCAACCCGATGGCCTGTAAGACCGGCTGTGTTTTATTCACGTATTGTTGTTATTTAATTAGGCCTTTGGCGGGGTCCCAGTAAGGAACAAACTTGCCGTCTACAACCTTGAAGGCAATGTAGGAAGATCCTGAATCGCCCTTCTTGTTGAATTTTACGTGCTTGGAAACACCCTGGTAATCCAGTTTCATTAATTCGGCTTTTACTTTGGCGGCATCTGTGGAGCCCGCAGCCTTGACCGCTTTCATGTAAGCCATGGCAGAGTCATACGCGTAGGTGGCATAGGCAGCGATTTCCCCGTACTTGGGGATATAACGATCTGAGAATGCTTTGTATTCCGGAGTTGTGGGATCGGTGAACCCATAGGTGAGGAAAACACCTTCGGCTGCGTCCTTGGCCACTTCCATGTACCGGGGCTGGAATACGGCATCGTTGGTAACGATTTGGGATTGCAGGCCCAGACGTTTGGCCTGAAGGGTCATCATTGCAGCTGGAGAAAATCCCTGCAAAGACATATAGAACACGTCGGCATTGGATTTTTTAGCAAGTGTCAGGATGGCGGAAAAGTCTTTGTCCCCCTGGTTTACATGCTCATGGGCCACAACCTCGACGCCCATCTCTTTGGCGGATTTGCCGACGCTGTCTGCAAGGCCCTGGGAATATGTGGTTTTATCATCAACAATGAAAAGGGTTTTGGCTTTCAGTTCTTCTTTAATGAAACGTGCTGCCGCCGGTGCCTGGTCATCATCCCGGCCGGCCATACGGAACATATAGGGGAGCCCGCGGTCTGTAACCATCTCATTGGTGGAAGCCGGCGTGATCATGATAATCTCTTCCTCATCCAGGGTTTCAGACGCCGGGATGGTGGATGAAGAACAATAGGCCCCCACAACGCCGGTAACTTTTTCGTTGATCAGCTTGTTGGCCGCCGCAACCGCTTGGCGGGGGTCGCATGCGGTATCCTGGGGTACCAGTTCAATCTTGTCGTATCCTGGAATTCCGCCCTGTTCCATCATCACCTCAATGGCTGTGAGTGCGCCGTTTTTGATGTCAGTACCGTCAGAGGCATAGGGGCCTGTCAACGGGCTCATGGAACCGATTTTCAAGGTTTTTGCATACGCCGCACCCGCAAGGCAGGCAACCAGGAACAGGCCTAAAACTAAAGTGGAAATAACTCTTTTCATTTTTCCTCCTAAAAAATTTATATGAAAGTCTTAACCTCCACAGGTTTTATAACTTTCGTTGTGGGCTGAACACCGGTGAAAACCAGGTCGGCCCGGGGCTGCTTTTTTTTTATAAAAACGTCTGTGTATTTTCCGCCTATCTTTATTATTTTAATATGATTTTAATCTTGTTTTAATATTCGTCGGGGGGAAACCCGTGGACTGGTCCGGTCAAGTTGGTCGGCCAGGTTCATCCATGGCTGTTTATTGGTTGGCAGGCTGACCAAGATATGCCTCTATTACATTGGGGTCATTCTGGATCTCAGAAGGGGAGCCTTCGGCGATTTTCACACCATGGTCAACACACACAATATGGTCACACACGCCCATGACCACTTTCATGTCGTGCTCCACCAAAAGCACATCAATGCCAAGGTCTTTCATGCGGGCAATATCATGCATCAATTCTGCGGACTCGCTGGGGTTCATGCCGGCGGCGGGTTCGTCCAAAAGCAATACCTGGGGTTCGGATGCAATGGCCCTGGCAATTTCCAGACGCCGCTGGAGGCCATAGGGCAGATTGGAGGCCACGGTGTCTGCATATTTATCCACACCCATGAATTTGAGCGCCTCCATTGCTTTTTCCCTGATCCAGGCCTCTTCCCGTTTCTGGGAGGGGGTATGCAGGAGGGCGCCGATAATCCCTTTTCCGGTTCTGCAGTGGCGGGCCACCATGGCGTTTTCAACGGCCGTCATGGCTGAAAACAGACGGATATTTTGAAAAGTTCTGGCAATCCCCTTTTCAAAGATAACATAGGGGCGTTTGCCCTTGATGCTTTTGCCGTTAAAGATTACGTCTCCCTCGGAGGCCTGATACACACCGGTCAGCACATTGAAAACTGTTGTCTTTCCTGCGCCGTTGGGTCCAATGAGCCCGACAACCCGGCCGTTGCCGATGGTAAAACTCAATTTGGACAGAGCAAGGAGCCCGCCAAACCGTACACTGATTTCTTTAAGTTCTAATTGAGCCATCGCAAATCCATTAAGGTTAACATCTTAAAAATGCTTTAAATAGCATCATACAAATTGTCCCATGGGTATTATTTTCTGTAGCCCATTGAATTCTGGTTTGTCAATATTTAACTTTTTCCTACACATTCCTGCATACATTCACAATAAGCTTTACATTGGCATTGACATTAAATATGACATTTGCCATATTGATTAAAAAACAACGGGAAGAGATTATAGCAAAAATGAGGCCAAAGCTTACAGAAAAACAAGAAAACGTGATGGGCTATTTGAGGTCCTCACTGGGGCAATCCGGAGAAACCCCAAGCCTCAGAGAGATGGCAAAACGCCTTGCCATCAGCCATGCGGCTGTGGCGCAGACTCTGAAACTTCTTGAAACAAAAGGGTATATCCGCAGAATGGGCCGGTACAGCAGGGACATTGTTGTGCTGGATAAAACCGGTGCCGCCCAGGCGGACCATCGTAAAAAAGTGATCCCCATTGTAGGACAGATCACCGCCGGGCTTCCCATCTATGCCACCCAGGAGTGGGACGGTAGTCTGGTGGTGGACGACACCCTGTATCCCGGCGACAATCTGTTTGCCCTGAAGGTTCAGGGGCAATCCATGACGGGCGCGGGTATCCTTGATCGGGACATTGCCATCTGCAGGCCCCGTCAGTATGCCGTGGATCGGGAGATTGTGGTGGCCCTGATCAACGGAGAGGAAGCCACGGTCAAACGGTTTTTTCTGCATGCCGACCACATTGAACTACGCCCGGAAAATCCGGCTTTCAAACCCCAGACCTATGGGTTTGATGATATCATGATCCAGGGCAAGGTGATCGGTATTGTCCGCCCCGCCCAGGCCATGGAGGGGGAATAATCCGGTGGAGATGCTGTGTGCCGGTACCAGCGGCTACTCCTATGCGGAGTGGGTGGATGCTGGCGTCTATCCGGCCGGCACCCATGCGGCCGGTATGCTGCCGGCCTATGCCCGGCTGTTTAAGGCCACGGAGCTTAACTATACCTGGTATCAAATGCCCAAGGCCCGGTCCCTGGAACGGATGGTTGCCCAGGTGCCCGACGGGTTCAAATTCAGCGTCAAGCTCACCCGGACCATGACCCATGAAGTGGACAAAACTGGATGGCTCCGGGACGTGCTGATGTTTCGCCAGGGTATTGCCCCTTTGGAGGCTGGGGGGGCTCTTTTGTGCATACTGGTTCAACTGCCGCCTTATTTTGCGCGTACCCCGGAACGGCGTATTTATCTGGCTGCCTTGCTGGATGAGCTTTCGGGTTTGCCTGTGGCCGTTGAATTTCGGCACCCTTCCTGGGTCCATGACAAGGTGTTTTATGAGTTTGAACGGCGGGCCGTCACCCTGGTGACCGTGGACGGGCCGGATCTGCCCGGCCTGTTCCCCCGGCTGGATATTGTGACCAATCCCCGGCTTTTTTACCTTCGGCTGCACGGCAGGAACAGCCAGGGCTGGCGCTCCGGCAATATGCAGAAACAATTTGACTACAATTACAGCGAGACCGAACTTAAAAGTCTTGCAGACATCATTTCTAAGACCCTTGCCCCTGCCGCAGACACGGGCGCTGTGTTTTTCAATAATCACGTTAGAGGGCAGGCGCCCAATAACTGCCGGCGGCTGATCAATATACTCGGTCATCAATCATGAGGCCCCGGGCCATCATCCATCTGAACATTGCGGATTTTGCTGCCCGGCTGGAGACCATGTCGTCCGTCGCTTTAAAAGACCGTCCCGTGGTTATTGCGCCGTTGGGTGCTCCCCGGGCTGTGGTGTATGACATGAATGAAACGGCCTTCCGGGAGGGTATACGAAAGAGTATGCCCCTGTCACAGGTATTGTCCCGTCATCGACGCATCCAGGTTCTGCCGCCCCGCTTTGACCGGTATGCAAACGCCATGAAAGAGATCGCCCGATTGGGCCTGGCAGTGACCCCGGCCGTGGAGTCCGGTATGGGCGACGGGCATCTTTTTTTGGATATCACCGGCACGACAAGAATGTACGGCCCAGGCCCTGATGTGGCCTTCCGGTTGAAAAAAGCTGTCAAAAAACAGATGGGATTGGACCCTGTCTGGTCCCTTGCCACCAATAAACTGGTGGCCAAGGCCGCCACCCGGCTGGTCAAGCCCCTGGGGGAGTATATTGTGGGGCCCGGTGAAGAGGCTGATTTCCTTGCGCCCTTTCCCCTGAAGCTGTTGCCCGGCATCAGTCGCAATGAAGCCCGGGCTGCCGCCCGGTTCAATCTTGAAACGGTGTTGCATCTGCGGCAGCTGACCCCGGCCCAGCTGGCCATTCCCTTTGCGGACAGGGCGTATATCATTCATCAGATGATTCAAGGGATAGACACCAATCCTGTGGGTTCGGGTGTTTCGGCTTCAAATCCCGCCTCCGGACAGACACCGGATCTGGTTGTTGACCATGAATTTGCCACAGATACCAATGATCAAAATGAACTCAAAGCCTGTATTGCCCTGTTGAGCCGTCAGCTTAGCCGGGATCTGGCGCGCAGCCGGGCGTCTGCCGGTCGTTTAACCCTGTGTCTGTCCTATGCCGACGGTATCCAGCATCATGGCAGGTACGCCCGGATACAGGACAACGGAATTTTTATGTTCAGGTCGGTCTGGGCGCTGTTTGCACGCACCTGGAAACGCAGGGTCCGCATCCGGCATATCAGTCTTGCCTGCAGCACGCTTCCCGCGCCGACGGACCAGCCGTTTTTGCCTGTCCAGGCAGACCTGTTTCAAACGGTGGTCAGGGACCCCAAAAAAGAGAAGACTTGTAAAGTGCAACGGGCTGCCATTCGGATCAGTGAGCGGTTCGGCCAGGGATCCATCACCCTTGGGGCCGCTTTAAATATGCCGGGAAGATCTGCTGTGCCATGATCCCACTGGCTGTCCACTCCCATTACTCTCTGATGCGGGGTGTGCCGGGCGTTCGGGAATTGTGTCTCCGGGCAAAGGTGCTGGGGTACAAAGCGCTTGCGCTGACGGATACCAATAACCTTTACGGATTGTGGCCGTTCCTTGACGCCTGTGCAGAGTATGATTTACGGCCCGTGGTGGGGGCTGAAATCGATGATCCAAAGACGGGTGTAAAGGTCATTGCTCTGGTCAAAAACAGCACGGGTTACGCCAATCTGTGCCGGCTACTGACCCAGCGCCACAGGGACTCGGGCTTTAACCTGGAACAAGCCGTACCGTCCCTTGGACAGGGCTTGATCCTTTTAACTTCGTCTGTTCAATGTCTGACCTGCTGGCATACGCTTTGCCGCCGGGGCGCGGATCTAGATCTTGCCGCCTGTATCGGGCGCGCCCCGGTTTCCCGCAACCATCCCCTGTGCCGGGCGGCCCGGGCGGCAAATTTGCCCGTGGTGGCAGTCCCGGACAGTTATTTCCTATCCCCCGGGGATCATGATGTCCACGCGTTGTTGCGGGCCATTGACGCCAAAACCAGCCTCTCCCGGATCTCTGTTGAACAGGTTGTCCCGGCCGGCGCTTTTTTAGGCAGCTCCGAATACTACCGCCACAAATTTGCCGCCATGCCCGAAGCCGTAACCGCCACCCGGGCTCTGGTTGAACGGGCCGAATTCACAGGGCCCGAGTTTGGCATTGTCATGCCCCCGTATACGCCGCCTGCGGGGCAGACATGTTTGTCGCTGCTGCGGGAAAAAACCATGGCCGGTGCCATAAAACGGTATGGTGCAAGCCTATCTGGCCCGGTGATCCGGCGCATTGATCACGAGTTGGCCATTATTGAACAAACACGTTTTTCCGCCTATTTTCTGGTGGTGGCCGATATTGTGAAACAGGCCTCGCGCACCTGCGGCAGGGGATCGGGTGCCGCATCCATCGTGGCATATTGTCTGGGGATCACCAACGTATGCCCCATCAAGCACAACCTCTATTTTGAACGGTTTCTCAACCCGGAACGCCGTGATCCCCCGGATATTGATGTGGATTTTGCATGGGATGAACGGGATGCCGTGCTCAACCATGTGTTGAGCCGGTTCCAGGGGCGGTCTGCCATGGTGGCAAGTCATATCCTGTTCCAGCCCCGGATGGCGGTGCGGGAAACCGCACGGGTGTTCGGCCTGCCCGAAGCCGAGATCAAGCAGGGAATCGCCCGGTTGCGCCGGGATAATCCATTTTTAAGGGGTGCCAATGCTTTTAACGCAGACCATTCCGGGCGGCCATCCCGGTGGGCTGACCCATGGCCGCGGATCATTCATCTTGCCGGCAGGTTGATGGAAACCCCCAGGTATCTGTCTGTTCATCCCGGTGGTGTTGTGATTACCCCGGGCCCCATTGACGCCTATGCCCCCGTGGAGAATGCCCCCAAGGGGATTCCTGTAATCCAATGGGAAAAAGAGGGTGCAGAGGCTGCGGGTCTTGTTAAAATTGATCTTCTGGGCAATCGCAGTCTGGGTGTTGTCCGGGACTGCATTGCCTCAATCCGGGAGACCCAAGGCGTGTTTACCGATTTCCAGGATATTGACCCGGAAGATGACCCGGCCACCCAGCAGCAGGTGGCCCAGGGCCGGACCATGGGGTGTTTTTACATTGAAAGTCCGGCCATGCGCCTGCTCCAGAAAAAATCCGGCCAGGGTGATTTTCGGCATCTGGTCATCCATTCCAGCATCATCCGGCCCGCGGCCAATGAATTTATCAACGCATATCTTGAACGTCTGCATTCGGGTGTGTGGGAGCCGCTTCACCCTTTAATGGCCGGGCTTTTGGATGAAACCTTCGGCATCATGGTGTTCCAGGAGGATGTGTCAAAGGCTGCGGTCCGGTTGGCCGGTTTTACCCATGCCCGGGCCGATGAACTGCGCAAGGTCATGTCCAAAAAAGAGAGACACAAAAAACTTGAGGTTTTCCGGGCTGAGTTTTTTGAGGGTGCCCGGCGCAAAGGCGTTGCGTTGGATGCTGTTGATCGGATCTGGGATATGATTCTGTCCTTTTCCGGCTACTCTTTTTGCAAGCCCCATTCGGCATCCTATGCCCGGGTCTCGTTCCAGGCCGCATATCTTAAAACCCATTATCCGGCGCAATTCATGGCCGCCGTCATGTCCAATCAGGGCGGTTTTTATTCTACCTTTGCCTATGTGTCCGAAGCCCGGCGTATGGGGGTGACGATTCTGGGGCCTGATGTTCGATACAGCCAGGTGCGCTGGTGCGGCATTAAACATGAGATCCGGGTCGGGCTCATGGCGGTCAAAAATTTGGGTCGGGCAACCATGGATAAAATTGTTCTGGAACGGCAGGGGCGTATGTTCTCGGATATCTTTGATTTTTTTAACCGCATTGCTCCCCGGGAGGATGAGGCCCGGGTCCTGACGGACAGCGGCGGTCTTGACGCTCTTTTGCCTGGAAAAAGCCGCGGGGCTTTAGCCTGGGCGTATTGCATCTGGCAGGCCAGTCAACGGTCCATGACGGACGGGGTGGATCTGTTCGGGCCGGGTATGCATGACATCCCCGATTTACCTGCGGACGATCCACGCCAACGGTTTCGCCGGGAATTTGCCATTCTCGGGTTTTTACCGGCCTGCCACCCCATGACGCTCATAAGGGAAAAATTTGAAGGTCTGAACGCAATTCAAGCTGCGGATCTGCCCAATATGGTGGGCCGGCACATCCGTTTTGCAGGCTGGCTGATTACAGGCAAGCTTGTGAAGACCCGGCAGGGGGAGGCGATGAAATTTCTTACCTTTGAGGATGATACCGGGGTGGTGGAGACCGTATTTTTCCCCAGGGCCTATAGCCGCTTTTCCCATCTTCTTGATAATGGATATCCCTATCTTCTTTCCGGCAGTGTGGAAAATGACTGGGGTGCTATCTCATTAACCGTCAGTGAAATATCTCGTCTTTAACAAAGTTACAATTATGTTCTTTATTCAATCGCTATTTCTGCTATTATTTGAATTTCCATGCATATTTCGCTTGAAATCTGAGAAGTATAGCGATACTTAAGGTATACCATTAGAAAACAACATTTTTGTATGCTGATTTTTCTTTTAGGATTACATTTTTGTGGATTAAAAAATGGATTGTGTTTTGTCTGTGGTTTGATGTGTAGTATTTTGTTCTATTGTTATGACTGTAATTTCAAATGATTACCTCTGCTTCGGTCGGCGTTGTGGGGTATCTGGTATGACATTTGCTAAAATGCAAAAACAAATTTGTTGATTAATATGTACTTACAAAAAAAATGAATTTTTCTGTAAGTTAACCGCATTAACCTGAGAAGAGGAATCTATGATGTTAAAACGCTTTGCACTTGTCGTTGGTTTGATCCTGTTAAATGTATGGCCTGCCCTGGCTGGAGACGGCACCATTGATACCGGAGATACGGCGTGGGTAACCATGTCTACTGCTCTGGTCATGATGATGACACCTGCGGGTCTGGCTTTATTTTATGGCGGTATGTCTCGATACAAAAATTTGCTGAACACCATTGCCATGACGCTGGTGGCCTATTGTCTGGCCTCCGTGGTCTGGGTGGCCTGGGGATATTCGCTGGCCTTTGGTGAAAGTGACTCTCTTTTTATCGGTAATTTGAGCCATCTGTTTTTATCCGGCATTGACATTAATTCGGTTTCCGGTTCCATTCCCACCCTGATTTTTGTGCTGTTCCAGCTGACCTTTGCCTGTATTTCCATTGCCATTGTGCTGGGCGCTGTTGTGGATAGAATGAAATTTTCCTCCTGGATTGTGTTTACCGTTCTGTGGGTCACATTTGTCTATGCGCCTGTATGCAACTGGGCGTGGGGCGGCGGATGGATGCATCATATCGGTGCTTTGGATTTTGCCGGCGGCAATGTTGTTCATATTAATGCCGGTGTGTCAGGCCTGGTCCTGGCCCTGGTTCTTGGTAAGCGCAGCGGCTACGGCAAGGAGGCCATGATCCCTTCCTCTGTTGCGTTCACAGCATTGGGCGCGGGACTTCTGTGGTTTGGCTGGTTCGGTTTTAATGCAGGCAGCGAGTTGGCCGCCGACGGTGTGGCTGCATCCGCGTTCATGGTGACCAACACCGCCGCTGCTGTTGCCGGGCTCGCCTGGCTGTTCACTGAGTGGAAGATCTCCGGAAAGCCCACCGTTCTCGGACTTGCCTCCGGTGCAGTTGCAGGTTTGGTCGGGATAACACCGGCCGCAGGGTTTGTCTCCATTGGCGGCGGATTTGCCATTGGCGTAGTTGCCGGTGTCTTGGGATATATGGGCGTTGCTGTTATTAAGCATAAGCTTGGGTACGACGACTCCCTTGATGCCTTCGGCATCCATGGGCTTTGCGGCATCTGGGGGGCGCTTGCCACCGGTCTGTTTGCCAACCCCGCAGTGACGGAAGGGGCCACGGGCCTTTTTTACGGCAATACGAGTCAGTTGGGCATCCAGGCGCTTTCCATTATCGGAACCGCTGCCTTTGCCGCCATTGGTACCCTGATTGTTATTTTTATTACCAAAACGCTCACTGGCGGAATCCGAGTTGCCCCGGACGAGGAACGCTCCGGTCTTGATAGTGCCATCCACGGCGAACGCGGTTTTGAAATTGAATAGAATTTCGGCCGAACCGTAACATCGTTGCAACTTTCTGTCTCAATATGCCAAAGCCCCGGATAATCGTGTCCGGGGCTTTATTGTTCCGTTGTTTTCAAAAAAGTGTTGACAGACGCCTAAAATTCGATTAGTTTCTTTCGCTCATGGGCCCAGGTAGCTCAGTCGGTAGAGCAGGGGACTGAAAATCCCCGTGTCAGCAGTTCAATTCTGTTCCTGGGCACCATTCAAATTACATATACAGATGTACGTCCCCATCGTCTAGCCCGGTCCAGGACACAGGCCTTTCACGCCTGCGACAGGGGTTCGAATCCCCTTGGGGACGCCATTTAAAAATAAGAGCCTTCGGCATTTGCCGAAGGCTCTTTGATTTTATGGGCATAAATAATTTGCCGGATCGGTCCTCCACTGAGCCTTTTTTATTGCTCTCCAATAAAAAAGGGGCGAAATGTAGATTCGGGTTGCTGACGAGCGTCTTGAATCTGCTTTATTATTTGGCCTTTTGATTCAGGCAGTCTTCCGTGAACGTTAATATAATTTGTGTAATGATCACTGGCCAGGTAGGAAGTGACGTCCAACTGCCGAACCAACCGTTCGGTTTCATCTAAAATACCATGCGGCCCTAACATTTTAAATTTTCCGGACTCAACTTCTCCCAGCATTGGGGTATTGATTTTCGGTACAAAGGTTCTAAGCCTGATAAAATCCGGATTAATCTGATTGAAGGCCTCTGCCGTTGCGTCTGCATGTGCGTTTGTTAAATCCACGCCGCCAAGTCCCAATACAACATAGAGACTTAACTCTATGCCGGCGGCAACCACCCATTGGCCAGCCTCTATTTGGCGTTTGGCATCTACGCCTTTTTTCACATGACGCAGTACATCATCGTTACCGGATTCAAGACCCACGTGGATTCGGTTCAATCCGGCCTCTGCCAGTTGTTTTAAACCCGTGGGGCCTTTTTTATGAATATATTGGGACGATCCGTAGACCGTTATCCGTTCCAAATCAGGAAAAACTTTGCGGGCATAGACGCAGATCTCAGCCAGGTCATTCGTTTTCATGGCAATGGTATTTCCTGCTGGGAAAAACAGGGTTTTTACATCGGCCCCATACATTTTGACGGCAGAATTCAAATCCTCAATAATATCTTTAACGGGCCTGATTTTGAAACGCGTACCGTTTTTATAAATCGTACAAAACGTGCATTTATTGTGGGGACATCCCACCGTGGCTTGAATTAAAAGTGAATCCGCTTCACTGGGAGGGCGATATATGGGGCCTTCATATCTCATATTGCTCTTTTTGCATGTTATCAGCGAAATTACAACAAGGAACCGACAATTAGCCAATTTCGTTCATTTCGCAAGAGCTTCTTGCGCTATATAGTTGTTTTGTGTATATATCTATAATGCTTATCCGTGATATTTCTGTTTCGCAAAATCCATATTTCGTAAATGAGTTAATTAACCTTCGCGATAAAGTCATTCCGGTTATGGCTTTGGGGTTAAAATTTAAAATGGGCAGGAAGTCAAGGCCATGAAAAATATATTAAAATATCTAAAGTGTGATCCGTCAAAGGAGGAGATATGAACTGGAGCCAATTGACCATAGGCAAAAAGATAACCATTGGTTTTGGAGTTGTTATCATCCTTCTGGTCGTGCTGGGGGGATTGAGTTTTACCGGTGTGGGGGGAATTGTCAAAAATGCTTCCGAGGTTATTGACGGCAAAGCCCTGGACGGGGAACTGGCACAAAAAGAGGTGGATCATCTGAACTGGATCGGGGAGATCAACAAGCTTTTAACCGATGAGACGGTTACCAAACTGACCGTACAGACAGATCATACACAATGCGGGTTCGGTAAATGGCTTTACGGTGAAGGCCGGAAACACGCCGAAGTGCTGGTTCCCTCCCTGGCTCCTCTCTTCAAGGAGATCGAAGAACCCCATCGCCTGCTCCATGAATCAGCCATCCATATTGATGACGCGTTTACTGAGGCTGATCCGGCCCTGCCGGGATTTATCGCAAACAAGCTGAACGATCATCTGGAGTGGACTGCAAAAATTCAGGAGGCCCTTCTGGACAATGCCCCGGCCATTGAGGTGCAGACCGACCATACCCTGTGCGCATTCGGCAAATGGCTTTACAGTGATGCCGCGGCCAAAACAGCGGCATCGGATGCGACCCTGGCAAACCTCATGGAACAGATCAAGGTCTTTCATAAACAACTCCACGATTCGGCAAAGAACATTATTGAATCCTACCGCCAGGTTCATCTGGGACTGCGCAATACCCTGCGCCTGAGGCTGGATGATCACAGAAAGTGGGCCGCCGAGGTCAGCAAAGGCATAATAACCCAGACGCCCTTTAATGTAAAAACTGATTCTGAGACGTGCCGTTGTGGAAAATGGCTGATCTCAGAAGAGATGTCTCGTATTAAGGCTGAAGATGAGCGATTAAAAGATATTTTCAACCGGGTCAAGGAACCACACAAGAAACTGCATGAAAGTGCCGTCACAATTAATCAGTTGATACAAACAGGAAATGTAACGGCGGCGGCGTCTGTCTTTAACTCGGAAACCCTGGCTCGTCTTAAGGATGTTGCCGATCTTTTCGAGCAGGCCATTGATTACGAAGAAGTGCTGATGAAAGGCCGGGAGAAGGCCATTGAGATATTTCAGGCCCAGTCCATTCCGGCATTAAATAAAATCAAAGAGTTGTTGAGCAAGCTTCAGAATCAGGCCCAGAATCTTTTGGAAGGGCAGTACAAGGCATTTGCCATTTACGGCAGCCAGACCGCGCCCAACCTGAAGAAAGTCCAGCATTTATTGGGAGAGCTAAGAGGCGAAGTAAAGAAACATATGCTTACGGATAAAGCCATGCTGGACGCTGCGACCGCAACCAAGAGAAATGTGGCCATCATCGCAGTGGTTGCCGTAGTTGCCGGTTTTTTTCTCTCCTTTGTCATTGCCAAAGGGATTATCGGCGTATTAACCCGGATCAGCAGCGGTTTAAGTGAAGGGGCGGACCAGGTGGCTGCTGCTGCCAACGAAGTGTCAGCGTCCAGTCAGTCCATGGCAGAGGGCTCTTCCGAGCAGGCCGCCTCCATTGAGGAGACCTCTTCTTCCATGGAGCAGATGGCTTCCATGACCAAGCGGAATGCGGGGAATGCCTCCCATGCGGATTCTTTAATGAAAGAGTCCAATGGCGTTGTTGCAGGGGCCAATACATCCATGACCCATCTGACCCAGTCCATGGAAGATATCTCCAAAGCCAGCGAAGAAACATCCAAGATTATTAAAACCATTGATGAGATTGCGTTTCAGACCAACCTGCTTGCCTTGAACGCCGCCGTAGAAGCTGCCCGGGCCGGAGAAGCCGGTGCCGGATTTGCGGTTGTGGCAGATGAGGTCAGAAATCTTGCCATGCGGGCGGCAAGTGCGGCCAAGGATACGGCTGAGATGATTGCCGGTACCGTTAAAAAGGTCCATGAGGGGGCAAAAATAGCGGCCACCACAAGCGAGGCATTTACCCATGTAACTGAAAGTTCCAAAAAGGTGGCCCAGTTGGTGGCTGAAATATCTGAAGCTTCAAAAGAGCAGTCCGAGGGCATCTCACAGGTCAATATCGCCATTGCTGAGATGGACGGCGTAGTCCAGCGAAATGCCGCCAATTCAGAAGAATCGGCATCTGCGGCAGAGCAAATGAGTGCCCAGGCAGAACAGCTCAAGGATTTTGTGGATGATCTTGTGCTGCTGGTGACAGGCAAGAGAAATTCAACGCGAAGCCCTGGCAGACGCCGGCCGGTCAAACAAATTTCAGCAAGTTCTAAATCCGGAGCAGCAAAAGGGATGAAACTTGGCCATACCCCCAAATCAGTTCGCTTTGATCAGATTTCGTTTGATGCCGAGGATGAATTTAAGAATTTTTAGTCAGACTCACCCGCCCGGCCGTTTTCGGCCAGGGCGGGTGAGTTGTGCATCTATCTGAAAGACCCTGTTTCGGGTGCTGTGCTGCAAAATGTATGAACAGCCTAAAAGAAAGGTTTTAAGGCTTATTTCTGGCGATATGTACTGAGAAAATCACCGATCTGCTGCATCGCCTGTGACAACACTGTGGGTTCCGGCAGCATGACGATTCTAAAATGGTCAGGATCGGGCCAGTCAAACCCGCTGCCTGCAACAAGCAGAATATGCTTGCTCTCCAGTAAATCCAGCACAAATTTCTTGTCGTCTGTAATATTAAACTTTTGTGCGTCAAGTTTGGGGAAAAGATAAAACGCGGCCGAGTTTTTAACGTAGGTAATCCCCTCAATCTGGTCCAACGCTTTGATAGTCGCCTCTCTTTGTTCATAAATTCTTCCGCCGGGCGCAATCAATGCTTTTGTACTCTGGTCATCCGCCAATGCCGCCGGAATCACAAGCTGGGTCAATGCATTGCCGCACAAACGCATGGCCGCTAATTTTGTGATGGAGGCGATCAAATCGGCGGTTTGCTTGCGCGGCCCGCTGACAGCCAGCCAGCCACAGCGAAATCCGCATATGATGTGCGACTTGGATAAGCCGTTGAATGTGAAAACCGGCAAGTCGGGCGCAAGTGCCGCTGTGGATACATGTTCCAAATCATCCATTACCAATCGGTCGTATATTTCATCAGAACATATGAGCAACTTGTTTTCTCTGGCGATTTGAATTATCTGTTCCAGCGCCCCTTTGGAATATAGGGCACCCGTTGGATTGTTGGGATTGATAACAAGTATGGCACGGGTTTTAGCGGTGATTTTTTTTCGAATATCGGCCACATCAGGATACCAGTCAGATGATTCATCACACCGGTAAAGCACCGGTTTTGCGCCGACAATATATGCCATATTGGTCCAAAGTGAATAACTTGGAGATGGAATCAGAATCTCATCATCGGGATTTAAAAATGTAGTCATCGCCATATTGACAACTTCACTGACCCCGTTTCCAATGAATATATCATCCATGGAAAAGTCCACAAGGCCTTTGCCGACATGATAGTCACATATTGCTTTTCTGGCTGCGGGCATGCCTTTTAGATCACAATATCCCACGGCTTTGTCCACGTTATCGACCAAGGCCGTGCGCACACTGTCGGGCATGGTAAATCCAAATGTATCCGGATTTCCGGTATTGAGTCTCAGGACATCAATGCCGGCGGCAACCATTTCCATGGCTTTTTCAAAAACAGGACCACGTATGTCCGAATGTACATTTTTCATTCGATCTGAAGATTGTATGGGATTCATTTGTTACATGCCTCTTTATACTTTTTATAATTGTCTTGCATTACTAATATGAGCCTTCCATAACCGGCATAATAAGGATTTCCACTCGCCGGTTCGCTGCGTCGTTGGACGAGATAGGACGGGACTTGCCATACCCTACGGTTGTCACCCTCTGGGCGGAAACGCCATTGTAAATTAATTGATTTGCAACGGCTTGGGCGCGTTGTTCAGAGAGTCTCTGGTTATATTCTATGGACCCTTTGGTGTCCGTGTGTCCTGCCACTTCAATGCGGGAATGGGGATATTTGATTAAAATATCGGCAACCCGTCTCAGTTCGGGGTATGCCCCTGGTTTCAAACGGCTGGAGTCATAATCAAAATACGATTCTGATTTAAAGGTTGCCTTTAAAACATCCTGTTCTCGCTGTATACTGGCCGCTTCGGATGCCGCCATGGCATGTCGTAACTCCTGCTCCTCCATATCCATATATTTTCCGACCTGATTACCTGTCAGCCCGCCCAGGGCCGCACCGATACCCGCACCGATCAGCGTTGCTTGGGTGTCCCTGCCTATAACCTGGCCTAAAATGGCACCCACGGCCGCACCGGCCCCGGCACCCACAGCCGTTCCCCTTTGTTGATTGTTCTGCATGGTTGCGCATGAAAAAAGAGAGGCTGAAAAAACAATAACAACGCCTGTGATAATTAATTTTTTCATTTAATTTTCTCCATCACAAAATTTAATAGTATAGGAAATAGCCCGGCCCAAAGGGCCTTAATGCTCATTTCTTAAAAGAATAGGATACCTGAAGCTGCAAAAACTCATAAACTATGAGGGTCTAATATAAACTTTAGAGAGACTGTACCCTGCATGCTGCATACCCTAACGCTTATATATCAGAGGAAGGCGGCAACAATTAGCTGTAATATATATACACTTGCCGGGTTCATCAAGGGGAGGTTTTTTCTTTCTTGTATCTGGGGAGACAAATTGTCGTGATTCAATGTGTCAAATAAAAAGAGGGCCGGTTAAAAAACCAGCCCTCTTTTATTATTGTCTAACTAAACGCTGTTTTATTTTCTGTTGGCGTAATCTGCATAGCCCATTGCAACCGTACGGTAAACAATGTGGGCCATTTTTGAGAACGGCAGGAATGCAAACAACTCGAAAATGGCAACCAGATGAATCCAGTAGAAGAAATAAGCAAGCCAGGCAATATCAGCCAGACGGGCCATTTCAGTGAGCATACCGGTAAGGCCAAGGGTGAAAACAACACCAAGAATAAACCAGTCTTTATAGGCTGTCAGTTGTTTTTTATTGGTGAGTCTGTTTTTGATCATGATGCCAGAACCGATGACCAGGGAAACACCTGCGATGTTGGCCAGCCATTTAATGGGGTTCAGCTGGGGATAAGGACCTGCATAACCGCCCACGTAGAGCATGATGCCGCATACAGCCGTAACAACGAAAAGGCCGATAAAGGCAAACAGCACCATCATATGCGGGGTTGCACGATCTTTATTGGAACCGCACTGGTTGAATTTATCATGTTTCAACACGGTGGGGATGACATTTTTGATGGACATTAACAGCGCTTTGTAATCCAGGCTGGTTTTGTCTGTTTTGCCTTCAAGAACTGCATTTTCATGAATGTCGACAATGAAGCGTTTCAAAGCAAGAAAGAAAACAGCAGTGGCAAAAATAGCCGTGGGAACAAAGGTCATATCCACAAACCAGGTGGATACAAAGTTAGAATGTGCAATCACATGTTCCGCACCCGGGTGCGCATGGGACCAGTGAAGGCGTCCGCCAAGGGCATCGCCGAACAGGAAATGGAATATTTTTTCCATGGTGCCGCCAAAACCAGTGGTGATGATGGCAAGCAGGGCAAACCAGGCAGCAGGGATACCAACCAGCAAGGGCAGCTTGCTCGGATCGTTTATAGCCTTGGCAAGGGGTTTGGGCGTTGCATATTCAGTGATGGCCGCAGAGCGAATCGCTGCAAGTACATCACCAGGTGCCGCACCACGGGGGCACATGTCAGTACAGTCACCGCACTGGTGGCACAGCCAGATGTCGCCGTTGCTGATCAGTTTATCTTTAAGACCCCAGGAAGCTGCAATCATTTCCTTTCTGGGAAAGGGGCTGTCTTCCGGTGCAATGGGGCAGGCCACGGAACATGTGGCGCATTGGTAACATTTTTTCAGAGTTTCTCCGCCAAGACCTCTAATCTCGGCAATAAATCCCAGATCTGGTTGGGCAATATAATTGGCACTCATAGTCGTAGATACCTCCATTAAGTTTGTATGCCGTCGTTAGAAACCTTTGAACGGATTCGGGCCAAGTGCGTCCACTTCTTCAACAAAGTCGTTGATGATCTTGGGCAGTTTGTCATATTCATCAATGGCAACTTCTGCAAATGCGACGCGTTCATTTTCAAGGGCCAGTGAAGCAAGGGCGTCACCGATCTTTTTCACGCGGATTTCAGCAAGTTCGGAACCTTTGACAAAATGGCACTGATAATCATCACCATGTTTGCAGCCGATGAGAATAACGCCGTCAATACCCTGGGCAAGTGCGTCTTTGATCCAGATGGTATTCACGGAACCCAGGCAGCGGACCGGAATGATCCGGACATCAGGTGAGTAATCCACGCGGTTCATGCCCACCATATCAAATGCAGGTAATGCATCGTTTTCACACACTAGGGCCAGGAAGCGCAGGGGCGGTTCACTGTAATCGTCCTCGGAAGGAACGCTGATGGCCTTGACCTGGGAACCGATACTGTCAATGGTGTAATCGGCAAAGGAGATAATACGTTCCGGACAGGCACCCATGCAGGTACCGCAGCGACGGCAACGGGTGGGATTGGCTTTGGGGGTTCCTTTGGCATCATCATCCAGGGCGCCGAAGGGGCATTCAACCGTGCAGCGTTTGCACTGGGTACATCTCTGGAAGAAGAAGTCCGGGTAAGTCATATCGCCGGAACGGGGGTGAACGGCCATGCCGCGGTTGGCGCTTTCGATACACTGAATGGCTTTGAGTGCTGCACCGGCTGCATCTTCCATGGACTCTTCAATGGTCATGGCACGGCGGATGGTACCGGCGGCATAAATACCGGTTCTCTGGGTTTCATAGGGGAAGCAGATGTAGTTGGAGTCGGCATACTGTCCGAAAATATCGTTATCCCTGAAGCCGGGACCCTGGCGGTAGGCCAGGTTGATGATCGGATTGTCTTTGGTGGCAGGAACCATGCCGCTTGCCACAACAACCATGTCGGCTTTGATCACCAGGTTTTCACCCAGCAGTGTGTTTTGGGCGGTTACCATCAGTTCACTGCTTGTGGCAGTAACGTCGGTCACAGCACCCTTGGTCAGGAAAATACCGTCATCCTGCTGCATGGCTTTGTAGAAATATTCCTGCAGACCGGGGGTTCTCATGTGCTGGTAAATGACATAGGCTTTGCCGTCGGCATAGTCTTCTCTGACATAGCGTGCTTGTTTCAGGGCAACCATGGAAGTTACGGAACCTGTGTATTCAAAATCGCTGTCGTCCTCATCTTTGCCGGCAGACTGGATGAATACTACGTTTTTGGCTTCCTTGCCGTTGGACGGTTTCAGGATTTTTCCCTTGGCAGCAATCATCTCAAATTCGTCATTGGTGACTACGTCGGGATTATCTATTGAAAGGTGAGCGTATGCTTCGCCTGCAAGGACGTCAGGCCGCCATCCGGCTGCAAGAACTACAGCACCGTAAAGCTCTCCGTTCGGGTCAAGGGAAAGAATATCTTCTTTGCCTTCATTGTATATCAGATATTTTTCGTGGGCAGCGTCGGCGTCCAGTTCTTTGCCGCTTTCATCCACAAGCTCTTCGGGAGGCAGTGGAAAGGGTACGTCAAAGGGGATTTTTTCACCGGGTTTTTTCATGGTTACGGTGAACTCACCCGGCTGGCCGGCAATACGTGCCACAACGCAGTTGGTCCGTACATCAATATTGGCGTTGCCTTCAATTTCCTGGACAAGTGCGTCAACCACTGGGGCTTGAAGGGTTTCAAAGGGGGACTGAACAGGCATCTGGCTGCGAAGCTTGGCTGCATATCCGCCAAGGGATGCTGTTTTTTCTACGATGGTGACTTCATAACCGGCTTTGGCAGCATCAAGGGCTGCAGACATACCGGTTACGCCACCGCCGAGTACAAGCACCTTTTTGGAAAAGGACTGTGTCTGGTAGGGTGCGGGAAGCCCGACTTTTTCCAGGCGGATCATACCCATTTTGATGTAATCCTGGGCCTTCATCTGGATACGGTCAAAGCTTTCTCCGTCATCTTTTTGTTCTTCGGTCAGGGCCGGGTAGGTTTCCCGTGAATGGGGCCATACGACACCTTCTCTGAGATTGGAGCGTTCGATGATGCATCCGGGGAAGTTAAATACATCGAAATTCACCCGGCGGGAGCAAGCGCCGATAACCATGGCGTTTACTTTGCCCTCGTTAATGTCCTTTTGGATGAGTTCAACACCTGCTTTGGAGCACAGGAACGGGTGGGTAGTGCAATTGACACCCTCGTCATCGGGGATACTTTTCAGCGACTCAATGTCAAGTGTGTCACCGATACCACAGCCAGTGCAGATATATACGCCGTATTTTTTATCCATGGTTCGTTACCTCCTCAGAGTCTGAATGGCTTTAAGGGCCATGCCGGTTGCATTCTGGTTGGATGTCACAACATCGGCCGGTTTATTGGCACACCCTGCTGCGAACAGGCCGCCTTTAGCAAAGTCATTGATAATAAAGCCTTCGTCATCAAAGGTTAGATCCGCTGCGGGTTTATCAATGGCGCAGGAGGGCTGCATACCGGTGGCAAGTACCAGCATGTCAACGGTCTGCCTGATTTTTTCACCGGAGATGGTATCTTCGGCCACAAGATTGATGTTGCCGGTGCCGCTCTCTTCACTGACTTCAGCAACCTTGCCTTTTACAAAGAATACGTTTTCATCTGCTTTGAGTTTGGCATAGAAGTTTTCGTATTTTCTGCCAGGTGTCCGCAGATCTATATAATAGATGTAAATTTTTGCATCGGGATACTGTGCTCTGATGTATGTGGCATGTTTTAAGGATGCCAGGCAGCAGATATAGGAGCAGTAGGGCAGGTGGTTTTCATCTCTGGAACCTGCACACTGGGCAAAGGCGATGGTTTCGGGGGCCTTGTCATCGGACGGACGGATGATTTTTCCTTCGGTGGGGCCGTTGGAGGAAGCCAGGCGTTCCAGCATCATGTTGGTAATAATGTTTTGGTACCGGCCAAAACCCAGGTTGTCAATGCGGGTTGCATCATAGGGCTGCCATCCGGTGGTGAATACAACCGCACCAACCTTCAGGTCAAATGTGTTTTCTTCCATGGTAAAATCAACAGCGCCGTATTTGCAGGCTTCTTTGACTTTATCCCGGTCTTCTTTGCCCATGGCTGAATCCATGACATACCGCTGGGGGAAAGCCATGTTGTGGGGCAGATATGCAGCTTTGCGCCGGTTCATGCCAAAGTTGAACTCATTGCTGATTTCAGTTTCGCACACTTTTTCACATTCACCGCAGCAGGTGCAGTTGCTGTTTACATACCGGGGTGCGGTTTTTACGGTAACGGTGTAATCTCCAGGCTTGCCGTCAACATTCTGTACCTCGGAAAGTGTGTACACTTTGATGTTTTTGTTATCTTTGAGGCGTCTGTAATTGATTTCAAGACCGCAGGTAGGCGGGCAGAGTTTGGGGAAGTAGTGTTTGAGCTGGGTAACTCTTCCACCAAGGGAAGCTTCCTTTTCAATAAGGAAGACTTCATAGCCCACTTCGGCAGCTTCCAAAGCGGTTGTAAGACCGCTGATTCCACCACCAACCACCATAATGCTTCCACTTACCGGGGCTGAATTTTCTGTAGTCATGCTGTCCCTCCGTGCATTTAAGTTGTGTAGTTGTGTTGTGTATAAATTCCAAATCTTTGTATGCCGGATCCTGGCAAAAACCAATGGTATTCGGCTTCGGCCCGGGGCCAGCATCCTGTTCTCCTTATTTGCAAGATTGCAAATTAACCTATAAATCGTTTGCTTGCAAGCTAGCAAAAAAGGAGACAGGGCCGGGCAGGCATCATCATAATCTGAAAAACCTCCAGGCACCGGTAAGCCGGCACCTGGAGGTTCATATCAAGACATCCTTAGGTTAAAACGTCTTACCGCACTAGTCGGAGATGATTTTAACGTAGGGTTCTTTTTTCAGAGTCCACTCGTTGGTCTTCTTGTCATAAGAAGAGTTAACAAAGCAGAACCATTCTTTGTCATTCTGGCCCATGAAGTCGCCTCTGTAGTAGAAACCAGGGAAACGGGATTCTTCACGGAACTGGATGTGACGGGTGTGAGCTTGAACAGTGTAGAGACGATGGATAATTTCCCAAGCTCTCAACAGTTCATGAAGGTCAGCAGCAGCGATCTTCTCAAGGTCTTCACGGAACATTTCGAACAGGTCCATGAGAACTTCAAGGGATTTGCCGTTGGTCATGTAGAAAGTACCAGTACCAGCACCATACTCGTTGGTCATTTTCATCAGACGCATAGCCATGCCAGCAGGTTTGCAGTACTTGGGGTTAACGTCTGTGGCAGTGGTGTATTCAAAGTTATCCAGGTAGTTGTATACCGGATAGTAAACCATATCTACCAGCTCTTTGTCAGTTTCAGCAAAACCAGTAACCTTGTCGCCTTCGGCTTTCAGGTATTGAAGCATAGACTTAGCAATGATACGGCCTTCTGCATGAGATCCTGAAGAGAACTTATGACCGGAGCAACCAACGCCGTCACCAGCAGTGAACAGGCCACGGCAAGTGGTCATTCTGTTGTAACCCCATTTGTAAGAAGCAGGTACCCAGTCTTCTTCGGGACCGGAGCACCAGATGCCGCAGCAACCGGAGTGAGAACCCAACAGGTACGGTTCGGTCGGCATAATTTCGGAGTCTTTTTTCTCGGGCTCGGTGTTGGTAGCACACCACAGACCAGCTTGACCAACGGACATGTCAAGGAAATCTTCCCAAGCTTCTGACTCGAGATGTTTCAGTTCTTTTTTGTCCATGGTTTCGCCAAGAGCAGCAAGTGCTTTGGTGGTTTCCATGATGATGGGACCACGACCTTCTTTGTATTCTTTCATCATCAGATGGTTACGCAGACAGGTGGGTGTTACGGCAGCAGTTCCGTAGGGAGCATATTTTTCAAGCTCAGCTTTGGCATCAGCGGAACCGGCATAGTTTTCACCAAGACCGTTAACGGTTTTAGCTTTGAACAGAAGGAACCAGGCACCAACAGGGCCGTAACCATCTTTAAAACGAGCGGGGGTGAAACGGTTTTCCATCATGGAAAGTTCAGCACCTGCTCTAAGAGCCATGGTGTAAGTGGAGCCAGCATTCCATACGGGATACCATGCACGACCTTTACCTTCAGCAACGGAACGGGGCTGGTAAATGTTAACCGCGCCACCGCAAGCAACCATCATAACTTTTGCAGAGATGATGTAAACTTTGTTTTCACGAACGGAGAAACCAACTGCACCGGCAGCTCTTTTGGGATCATTTTTGTCGTTGAGGATTTCAACGATGAAAACTCTTTCAAGAATGTTATCGGCACCAAGAGCTTTTTTACCAGCTTCAGCAACGATTCTCTTGTAGGATTCACCGTTGATCATGATCTGCCATTTACCAGTACGTACAGGAGTGGCACCAGCTTTAAGTGTACCGGCTTTCTGGCCTTTTTTACCGTCGAGGTTTTTGCCGTCGTCGGTTTTTTTCCAGATGGGAAGTCCCCATTCTTCGAACAAATGTACGGAGTCGTCAACGTGACGGCCAAGGTCAAAGATCAAGTCTTCACGAACAATACCCATCAAGTCATTACGAACCATGCGGACGTAGTCTTCAGGTTTGTTGGAGCCGATGTAGGTGTTGATAGCGGACAGACCCTGGGCAACAGCGCCGGACCGTTCGAGAGCAGCTTTGTCAACCAAAAGAATTTTGGTGTCGTCGTCAGCCCATTTTTTGATCTCAAATGCAGTACCGCAGGCAGCCATACCACCGCCGATGATCAGAACATCAACGTCTCTTTTTTCTACCTCTGGCTCTCTAACAACTTTAATTTCACCAGCAGGTTTATTAGGTAATGCCATTATATACCTCCAAAAATTTTATAAGTATCAGAATTAAATTTAAGCAACCTTAGGCCAGTTCAGTCGGAGCAACCAGAGTCATGCCGTCTGCTTCTTCAGTGGAAAGCAGACCGGAAGACAGGTCTTTGCCCTTCAGATCATCATAAGAGTTGGCTTCACCTTCGGGAGTGGTTCTGATGGGGAACTTGAAGCGTTTTACAACGCCGTTTCTGAACTTACAGGTCCACATAATGTCCTCAGTACCCATCATGGGCTGTACAGAAGCGCCCATGGGTACGAAGTCAGAGTAACCTCTTACTTCGATGGCCTGGGAGGGGCAAATTTTTACGCAAGAGTAGCATTCCCAGCACTGATCGGGTTCTTGGTTGTAAGCTTTCATTGCATTTGCATCCAGAACCATCAGGTCATTGGGGCAGATGTACATGCATGCGGTTTTATCTCCGCCTTTACAGCCGTCACATTTTTCTGCGATTACAAAAGATGGCATTTAAAATACCTCCATAAATGTAGGTTAACAAAATTGCACAAATACCGTTGTGCGACAATTTATTTCTATCTAGATTAAGGCCTGCCGAAAGTTTCAAAAGGCCTGTAATTTAAAACATTTAGCGCTTGAGGTTGATGGTTTGAATTCCTTTAAAATTTCATTCAATTATGCCTTCCCCCTCCGAACAAATGATATGGGAATAACACCCTGACAAGGTCTGTGTCAAGAAAATTCAAAAAAAATGATTTAATGATTTCTTCAATTTTTTTGAATGATTATAGTATAGACAATATATATGCTTTAGTGGGTGTCTAAAGCACTATATATTGTGAATACATGCGTTAAAATCAGCTGGAAAAACCAACAATATCCTGGTAATTTATCCGCCGATTATCGAGAACCCGTTGTATAGCATAATTTTAAAATAATAAAGGGAAAAAAATGAACGATGAAATGTTACCTGTGGCCTTGGATGATCCTATGCAATTTAACTGCAGTCCGGAGAACCCTTGCTTTAATCAGTGCTGCAGGGATCTGAATCAAGCATTGACGCCATATGATGTGTTGAGAATGAAAAATGCGGTAAATTTGCCGTCCGGGCAGTTTCTGCAAAAATATACATCCCGGCATACCGGGCCTGGATCGGGTTTGCCGGTGCTCACGTTTAAACCCAATCCAGCCACGGGCCATGCCTGTCCTTTTGTGACCGAAGCAGGCTGTTCAATATATAAAGACCGCCCGGCCTCATGCCGGATGTACCCTTTGGCCCGGGCCATTGCCAAGGACAGACGGACAGGAGAAAATGTCGAGTATTTTGCTTTGATTGAAGAGGAGCACTGCAAAGGCTTTTGTCTCCAGGGGGATAAAACCATCGCCCAGTGGCTCGAAGGTCAGGATGTAATCGATCATAACAGGGAAAATGATAAAATTCTTGAACTGATCAGCCTTAAAAACCAGATTCGGCCGGGAAAACTTGAAGGTGCTGAAGAAGACCTTTTTTATATGGCGCTGTATGATCTGGATGATTTCAGAGTTCAAATTATGGAGAATGGGCTGCTTGGTTCCCTGGATCTGCCCGCAGGGTATGTGGATAAGGTTGTGTCCGATGATTTAAGTCTGCTTAATTTTGGTATTGCCTGGTTAAAATATCAGTTGTTTGGAAAGGATCTGGAAATTCAGGGTTGAAAATTATGGACATCAAAGGGAAAGTGGCATTGGTGCTTGGGGCGGTCAAGGGCATTGGCAAGGGGATTGGCCTCGATCTTGCCCGCCAGGGGGTGAGTCTTGTCCTGACACGCCATGACTGGCCCGATGCCTTTTGTGATATGGAGGCGGCCTTTGAAAAGACAGGTGCCCAGCACAATATAATAAATGCGGATTTGCGTAACACTAATGATATTGAACGGCTGGCTGCGTTTATAAAAGATCGGTATGGGCGTCTGGATATTCTGGTGAACAACATTGAGCGCGGCGGATGGCCTACGGTTCACGGGGCATATGTTGAAGATCAATGGGACCTGGAGATTGAAACGACGCTTAAAGCCAAGCGCTGGGTTTTTGAGGCGATGTTCCCCTTACTCAAGGCAGGCCATGACGCCGTTGTTATTAATATCTCTTCTGTTGCTGCCATTACCGGCCGGTCCGGTCCTGCTGCCCTGGTTTTTAACGAGGGGTATTCAGCTGCCAATCGTGGGGTTGGCATCCTCACCGAGACATGGGCCAGAATGGGGGCGCCTTTGGTGCGGGTGAATGAATTGATGCTGGGTATCTTTGAAACCCGACATGCCCAGGGAACCCGGGGGTGGCGGGAGGTGCTGACGGATGCGGAGAAACGTTCTTTGATAGAGCATACCTTACTCGGCCGGACCGGCCAGGTTTCCGATGTCGTCAAGGCCGTTAATTTTATTATCAAAGATGCCCCTTATATGACCGGTGCCACTCTGCGTATCGACGGGGGGTTTACCCTGGGCGGCGAACCGGTTCCGCCCATGCCTCCGGGAATCGTTTAAGTTTTTATGGCTTATCTTCTGTGATGGTTGCCTGGTGGGACTTTTGGGGCGTCTCAGCATCTGTATTCAAAAAATTGAACAAAATAATCAATATTTTTGAATATGGGCTTTGGGTAAAGCGTTCAGCGTGATATAGTTGTCTTAAATATTGCAAGTTCCCTCTTTTTTTTGTTTCAACGTCTAAAGGCCTGTGTGGATATCCTTGCCAAGCAGGCCTGTGGAGGTATGCTATTGACATTAAAGCAACTTGAATTGTTTCTTGCGCTTGTGAAAACACCCCATTTAAGCCAGGTGGCCAAGGATTTCGGCCTGACCCAATCCGCTGTATCCATGGCCATAAAATCCCTTGAAGAGACATTGGGTAAGTTATTGTTCGACCGCATCCACAAACGGCTGGTGGTGAATGAAAACGGGCGCTATTTTTTCAGGATGGTGGAGCCCCTTGTTCTTGGACTGCGGGAAAGCGAATCCATGTTCAGGGATCAAGATTTGGTCGGAGATATAAAGGTGGGTGCCAGTTCATCCATTGCCAATTATATCCTGCCCCAGATTATTTATGAGTTTGCCGAGCTGTATGAAGGCGTTCGGGTGGAGAAAATAACCGGGAATACCATAGAAATCGGCAAGCTTATTGAGGACGGTGAATTGGATATCGGATTTGTCGAGGGCGACTACAACAGTACCGAGATCGAGCGGGAGGTGCTTGGCCTTGATGAGTTGTATGTGGTGACGGGTGATCCGGACCTTGTTATTGATGAAGATTACTGCATGGATGAGCTTTTATCAAAGCGCTGGATTTTCCGGGAGGAGGGGTCCGGTACCCGGGAGGTATTTCTTTATCATATAGAAAAATATAAAAAACGGTTTAAACCCTTTTTGGAGGTCGGGCATACGGAAGCGGTAAAGTCGGTGCTTTGTAACAAAGGGGCGCTAAGCTGTCTGTCCAGAATTTCGGTAATGAATGAGCTTTTGTCCGGACAGTTGTTTCGCCTCAAGATAAAAGATTTTAAATTTTCCCGATCCTTTTATACGATCTGGCATAAGGATAAATATTTTTCATCTGTTCTTCAGGAATTTATCTATTACACCAAAGAGCGTTATAAGGCGGTGTATGAAAATCAGGTCCATGCCCACTAGTGTTTGAAGGAAAAGTCACCCACCTGAGGGGTTGCAGAAAAATTTGCAAGCCTCACATACATTAGTATGCTTAAGGTTGCAAATTTTTCCGAGCCTTGCATCTGGTCAACTTTGCGTCCAAACACAAGAGGGCCGTTCAGGTATTAGGCCTGGTTTTTTATATCCTGCTCGGCGGCCTGGATGGCTGTGATTGCCACTGTGTTGATGATGTCGGTCACAAGACATCCCCGGCTCAGGTCATTCACCGGTTTGTTTAAACCCTGCAGGGTCGGGCCAATGGCTACAGCCCCTGATGATCGCTGCACGGCCTTGTATGTGTTGTTGCCTGTATTTAGATCCGGAAAAATAAAAACCGTTGCCCGGCCTGCCACAGGTGAGTCGGGCATTTTTGTTTTTGCCACATCGGGTTCTATGGCGGCGTCATACTGGATGGGGCCTTCAATGAGCAGGTCCGGACGTTTTTGCTGGACGATCCTGGTGGCTTCCCTGACCTTGTCAACATCCTTGCCTTTACCCGAGGTGCCTGTGGAGTAGGAGAGCATGGCAATTCTTGGTTCGATGTCGAACATTTTTACGGTTTCCGCCGAAGTGATGGCAATCTCTGCAAGCTGTTCGGCATTGGGGTCCGGATTGATGGCGCAGTCGCCATAGGCTAAGACCCTGTGGGGCAGGCACATGAAAAACAGTCCGGACACCGGGGTCTGCGGGTTTTTGGCTTTAATGATTTCAAATGAGGGGATGATGGTGGCGGCCGTGCTGTGGACCGCGCCGGATACCATGCCATCCACATCGCCCATGTGTACCATCATAGTGCCGAAATAGTTGACGTCCGTCACCCGGTCCCTGGCATTTTCAATGGTCATGCCCTTGTGCTTTCTTAATTCGCAATATACCCGGGCATAATTTTCGAGCCGTTCGGATTTTTCTGGATCAATAATTTCAAATCCTTCCATGCGCATGCCAAGCTGTCTGATTTTCTGACGGATCTTTTTTTCATTACCCAGCAGGGTGAGGTTAACAATGCCACGTCGCAAAATGGTTTCAGCAGCGCGCAATATGCGGTCTTCATCTCCTTCGGGCAGAACGATGCGTTTCTTGAACTTCCGGGCCTTGCGAATAAGCTCGTATTCAAACATTTTCGGCGTCATGATGGTGGTGTCCGTGGTGATGAGTTTATCCATCATCCGGTCAATGTCCACATGCTGTTCAAATAGTGCCAGGGCTCGGATTATTTTTCTATCATCATACGGGGATATGGAGCCTCGAATTTTTTCCACGGCCAAGGCAGTGGGAAAGGTATTTTCCGTGACACTGATAACTGGGACCGCATCCGGTATTCCCTTGATCAGTTCCCATACCGGGCCTTCGGGGATAAGTCCGCCGGTCAGAATGATGCCGGAAATATTTTCGATGGAAGCCGAAGAGAGCGATGCCAGACATCCCACAATCACATCGACCCGGTCTCCCGGGGTGATGATCAGGGTGCCGTGTTCAATTCTGCCGAGCAGGTTGGTCAATTGCATGGCGGCAACGGTGAAGCATCGTGCATGGCGATAGAGTTGCTTGCTTCCGAGGAGTACTCTTGCACCCAGTGCGCTGGCAACCTCGGCAATGGTGGGGTTGGCCAGTGCCTCTTCTTCGGGTATGGCATATAGTAATTGATCGGGGAATAACCCGGTCTTTTGAAAGTGATCTACGATATCGGGCAGGTCGGCGGGCGGCACCCGGTTGATGATGGTGCCCAGGATGTGGCAGCCTTTGCTCTTTAAAGAATCCAGGGTCATGCAGGTCAGGGTGGCGGCCTCCTCCATGGATTTATTGTGCGCATCGGCCACCAGAAGCACGGGGCAGTTCAGATTCTGGATAATTGTCGCATTAATGTCGAATTCCACACCGGTGGTGGAAGAGACAAAATCGGTTCCCTCGCACAGGATAAAAGAGCATTTTTCCTTGGCTTCATTGTATTTTTCGATGATTGTTTCAAGCAGCTCATCTTTTTTTCCGTGGCTCAGTAGTTGGTCCGCCTCGTTCTGGGTGACGCCGTACATGGTTGCGTAGGGGCGGTCAAGTTGGTACTGGCTGGACATCAATTCAATATCCAGATCCCAGGCATCTTCCGGGTCTTTGGTGATGATGGGCCTGAAGAAGCTCACACGCTCCAGTTTTCGAAAAAGCATTTCCATTACGCCTAGGGCAATGGCTGATTTGCCGGCGCCCGCCTGGGTGGCGGTGATGTATAAGCCGCTTGACATTAAATTTTCTCCAAAGGTGCTGGTTTGTTATTCAGATAAAACGGAACGTTTTATATAAAATTTTTAAGATGTTAACTTTTCAATAAATTATAGGAATGTTTTCGCACTGTCAAGGTGCCTTTGTGTCTGTTTTTTTAGTCCGGTGTCGAATCCATTAGGATTTGCGCAATGGTTTTTTTAATTTTTCCGGTTTTGCCTGTCAATTGCCTGAATGTCATCTCTATGGCGGCCATCCGTTTGTAAAACGGGGTGCGGTCAAAGGGAATATATGTGCGGCTGTCAAAGTGTCCGGCATCACAGCCAGGTCCTTTGATGGTATTGAATCCGGGTCTGTGAAGCTCGTGGGGCAGGCCGTGCATCCGGCATATCATGGGTCTAAAGTTGTAAAGGCTGCATCTCTCCTCTTTGAGCAACGGGCAGGGGATTTTCTTTGATGTCAGCTGGTTATTCTGTTCTGCCGCATCAGAAAATGTTTGGCTGCAGTAGTCCCGGCTAAGGTTCAGTATGTGCGCCTGGTCTTTTGGGGGTAATGTCTGGAATCCATATTGCAGAAAAGATACCTCTGCGTGGGTGTGGTGGAAAAACAGGGAAAGGCAGCAGTTGTCTTCACATCCGTTGCATTGAAATTCGTATTGTTCGGCAACCTGATTCCACGTTTTGTCCATATCTTGGTAGAGTTCGACCAGTGTTGAAAAATGTTCCGGGGTATGTGTCATGGCAGTCTTTTGTATTTATTTTCTAAACTAATTTTTTAAACTAGAGGATTAGGGAAAAACAAGCGCGCATACAGTTTAAGTGCGTAGCGATCCGTCATGGAGGCAATGACGTCACACACCGAACGTTTCAGTTTGTTTTTTGTGGAATCCCATGGGGCCATTTCCATTTTTTCCAGTTCTTTTTGCATCTCGTCAGGATTTTCCATGAAATATTGATAAAGGCCGATGATGACTTTTTTGGCCTTTATAAATTCACCATGAACTTCCGGAGATCGGTATACCTTTTCAAAGAGAAATTTTCTCAGGATTGTCATGGCTTCCATGGTCTCTTCACCCATACTTAGAATAAATTCTCCGTTTTGGGGCCCGCTGTTGTAAACCAGCTGTTCCATCATTGTCGATGCCCGGGCGGAGTGGGTTGTGCCAAGTTTTCGAATGCAGATGCTGGGTACCTCATCTTTGGAAATGACTTTGCCCCTTAACGCATCATCAAGATCATGGTTCAGGTAGGCAATAATATCTGCCACACGCACAATCCGCCCCTCAATGGTGGAGGCTGTTTCACCGGGGGTTGCCGGAATAATGTTGCCAAACCCCTTGGAGTGTTTAAGGATGCCGTCTCTGACCTGGGTGGTGAGATTCAGGCCCTTCCCCCTGTTTTCCAGCACATCCACAACTCTTAGGCTTTGGTCGGAGTGAGTAAAGTGGGGGGAATGTATTTGGATCAGGGCTGTTTCTCCGCCATGACCAAACGGCGTATGTCCTAGATCATGTCCCAGGGCCACGGCTTCGGCAAGGTCTTCGTTCAGGCGCATGGCCCGGGCAATATTTCTTGCTGTTTCCGACACCTCTAAGGTGTGGGTAAGCCGGGTTCGATAATGGTCTCCCAGCGGCGATAGAAAAACTTGGGTTTTGTATTTCAACCGCCTAAAGGCATTGGAGTATACAATCCGATCCCGATCCAACTGAAACGGGGTTCTGATGTTCCCGGGGGCAATGTCGGGGTGTCGCCGTTGGCCACTGGTGCTTGGTGTACCGTATTCTGACAGGAAATTGTGCTCCCGCTGCTGGAAGCTTTCCCTGATACTGGGAGTTTGTTTTATTTGGGGGGGTGTTGTATTCATCAAAACAGTATTGAAATAAAATAAAAATAAAATTAAATACAGCATTTAATAAAAAAAGCAAGAAAAGGAGTGTTTTTGAACTACGAGTTTTTTATGGAGCAGGCTTTAGAGCAGGCCCGAAATGCGTTTGACCAAGGGCAATTTCCTGTTGGCTGTGTGATTGTGCAGGGGGATCAGGTGATTGCAACAGGCTCCAGAGCCGGCACATCGGGAGACCTGTCGTTTTTCAGTGAAATTGATCATGCAGAGATACGTGCGCTCAAGGCGCTCGAATCATCCAGTGACCGCTTTGTCCCTGAGCGCGCCGTGCTTTTTTGTACCATGGAGCCGTGTCTGATGTGCTTTGCTGCAATTATTCTGTCGGGTATCCGCACGGTGGTATTTGCCTATGAAGATGTGATGGGTGGCGGTACCGGTCTGGATAGAGGTGATTTGGCACCATTATATAGGGATGCGCAAATTAAGATCGTTCCCCATATACTACGCAAAAAAAGTCTTGATCTTTTTTATAATTTCTTTAATAAAGATGCTAATTTATATTGGAAAGACAGTCTTTTGGAATCATATACGCTTAATCAATGGCGTGAGTCCTAAGAAATACTCAATGGTGTGATTCAGGGCTAAAATAAATAATTCTTGATTTGTATGGCTATTCTATATATAATTCAAAGGTTATGCTTGTTGTATTGACATGATTATAATTTTATGCTTCGGCGGGAGGTTAAAATATCTACTAAGCGAGTTAAGCAAGATCAGACAAGAGTGAATAAGGGGATCAGAGTCAATGAGGTACGGGTTATTGGTTCTGATGGCGAACAGATAGGCGTTGTGTCTATTGCTGAAGCGTTACGTATTGCTGAAGGCGAAGCACTGGATCTGGTTGAGGTGTCTCCGGATGCCAAGCCCCCTGTCTGTAAAATAATGGATCATGGAAAGTATAAGTACGAGCTGACTAAGAAAAAACAGGAAGCCAAAAGGAAGCAGAAGAGTGTTCAGATCAAGGAAATCAAGGTTCGTCCCAAAACAGATGACCATGATCTTGCAACCAAGGCTCGGCACATAGAAAAATTTATTTGCAGTGGTGATAAGGTAAAAATAACCCTGGTTTTTAGGGGGCGTGAGTTTATGCTCAAGGAGCAGGCCAACGCCGTCCTGGAAAAAATAGTGGAAATTACCAAAGATTTTGCCCAGGTGGAACAGCTTCCCAAGTTTGAAGGGCGGGTCATGACCATGCTGCTTAGTCCCAAATAATCACTAATTATCTGTTTCGGGCTTTTTTGTGCAGACCTTTTGGTGTCAAAGGGATCTTTACGTGTGGTGGTATATTGTCTATATACCGCCTTTAGTTTTTATAATAGTATGAATTTTCAGGAGATTTAGTTATGCCAAAAATCAAGACATGCCGTGCGGCTGCCAAACGGTTTGAAAAAACCGGGTCGGGTAAATATAAATTCCGCAAATCCCATGCCAGTCATATTTTGACCAAAAAAACAACCAAACGGAAAAGAAGCCTTCGCCAGCCCCAAATTGTTGCGGGATCTGACATGAAAGAGGTTCGCCGGATGCTGCCTTACGGTTAGGTGATGCCGAAGGCGTTTTTATATATTGAAATGAGTGCCGGTCAACCAAATGATCGGTTGATGGTGTATAAGGAGTGCAGAAAAAATGAGAGTTAAAAGAGGTTTCAAGGCAAGACGGCGCCGCAATAAGGTGCTTAAGCTGGCAAAGGGTTTTAGAGGCGGAAGAGGCAAGCTTTACAGAACAGCTGCAGACGCAGTGGATAAAGCATTGATGTATGCCTTTCGGGACCGTCGGGCAAGAAAAAGAGATTTTAGAAAATTGTGGATTGTCCGTATTAATGCCGGTGCACGCATGAATGAGTTGTCCTATTCCCGGTTCATGAATGGACTGAAACTTGCCGGCAGTGAACTGGATAGAAAAGTTCTGGCTGATTTGGCGGTATCTGATCCCGCGGGATTTTCTCAGCTGGCTTCCCAGGCGTCTGCCCAATTGAACTAACTGCGTATTTTCGGGGGAACCTTGCAAAACAATCTCCAAGACATTGAAAAACAGGCCCTGGAACAAATCGGCGCGGCAGATTCGACGGATAAGCTTGAATCTATTTCCACCCACTTTTTGGGTCGTAAGGGCGTGCTTACCGCTTTTTTGCGTAATATTCCCTCTCTGCCTGTGGACGAACGTCCTGCTGCAGGGAAAAATGGTAATCTGCTGAAAGTTAAGCTTGAAAAAGCGGTGCAACAGGCCAAATCTGATCTCGAAGCCGGCGCGGCGGATGGTGCGGAAGGTATTGATATTACCCTGCCCGGACGTGCGGTTAAAAAAGGCGCTTTGCACCCGATTACCCAGGTAATAGACGAGATCTGCGGTATTTTTCTGCGCCTGGGGTTTGACATTGCCGAAGGTCCGGAAGTTGAGACCGATTATTATAACTTCGAGGCTCTGAATATTCCCCCATATCATCCGGCAAGGGATATGCAGGATACTTTCTATGTGTCTGAAAATATTGTTTTGAGAACCCATACGTCGGGTTCCCAACCCCGGGTAATGGAAAGAACTGAGCCGCCTGTGCGTATTATTTCCCCGGGAAAGGTGTTTCGCTGCGACTCGGATTTGACTCATACCCCGATGTTTCATCAGGTGGAGGGGTTGATGGTGGATAAAAACATCTCTTTTGGGGATCTAAAAGGGGTGCTGACCACGTTTGTCCAGCAGTTTTTTGATAAGGATACGTCATTGCGGTTCAGGCCCAGTTTTTTCCCCTTTACCGAGCCCAGTGCGGAAGTGGATATCCGCTGTGTTATGTGTAAGGGTAAGGGCTGTCGGGTGTGTTCAAAGACCGGCTGGATTGAGATTTTAGGCGCCGGTATGGTTCACCCTGCTGTGTTTGAAAATGTCGGTTATGATACCCAGAAATATACAGGGTTTGCCTTTGGTCTTGGCATGGAACGGGTTGCCATGCTCAAGTACGGAATTGATGATATCAGAAAATATTTTGAAAACGACATGCGTTTTCTAAGGCAGTTCTAATTATGAAAGTCAGTTTAAGCTGGTTGCGTGAATATATTCCCATTGATCTTGATCCCCAGGAAATATCAGACAGGCTGACCATGGCAGGCCTTGAAGTGGATGGGGTGGAAAGCCTTTATGATTACCTGGACAATGTGATTGTGGGCCAGGTTGTAGAGGCCAGGCAACATCCCGATGCCGACAAGCTTACCTGCTGTGTTGTGGATATTGGAAAAGGGGAGCTTTCTCCTATTGTTTGTGGTGCACCCAATGTCAGGGAAGGTATGTATGTCGCCTGTGCCTTGCCCGGCGCCACGCTGCCCGGCGATTTCAAAATAAAGAAAAGCAAGCTGCGGGGCGAACCGTCCAATGGCATGCTGTGTTCTGCCGCGGAATTGATGCTGGCCAATGATGCGGCTGGTATTATGGATCTTGAAGGAGATCTTGTTGCCGGGACCCCCCTTGCATCTGCCTTGACGTTGAATGATGCCGTTTTTGAGATTGATTTGACTCCCAACCGCCCGGACTGTCTAAGTCTTATCGGGGTGGCGAGAGAAATCGGGGCGTTTAGCGACCCCAAGAATAAGGTGGTCTTTCCGGATGTGACGTTTTCGGAATCCCAAATGGATTCCCGGTCTATTCACGATTTTGTGTCCGTAGAAATCCAAGACCCTCAATTGTGTCCAAGATATACCGCGGGCATGCTTTTTGACGTTAAGGTTGGTCCTTCTCCGCTTTGGCTGAAACAACGCCTTGAGGCGGTCGGACTCTCTTCGATAAATAACGTCGTGGATATTACCAACTTCGTTATGATGGAAACCGGACAGCCTTTGCATGCCTTTGATTATGACAATATTGCCAAAAGCAAGATTGTCGTCAGAACAGCCGGGAAACCAGGCGATTCACCCCTGGCGTTTACGACGCTTGATTCCAAAGTTCACAAACTTGAACCTGAAATGCTCATGATCTGCGATGGTGAAAAACCTGTGGGTATTGCGGGTGTTATGGGGGGCGAAAATTCTGAGATTACGGATGCGACCACCCGGGTGCTTGTGGAGAGCGCATATTTTAATCCTGTGTCCATCCGGCGTACTGCAAAAAGGACGGGTATTTCTTCGGATGCTTCCCATCGGTTTGAGCGCGGTGTGGATCCCGAAGGTAGCATGTTTGCCTTGAAAAGAGCTGTGTCATTGATGGCTCAGGTGTGTTCGGCGACCATTGCCAAAGAACTTATTGATGAAAATCCCGTCAAGATTCAGCCGGTCACCATTGATGTGAAGCCCGAAGCATTGAACGTGCGTTTGGGGACTTCGTTTTCCGCAGATGAAATGGCGCAGATTTTGACATCCGTGGATTTCGGGGTGGAGAAAACTCCGGACCAGGAGGGTGAAAGCGTTCTGCGGGTTCATGTCCCATCTTTTCGGGTGGATGTAACCCGGCCCGAAGACTTGTCCGAGGAAGTGGCCCGGTTGTGGGGATATAATAAAATTGAAACCAGTTATCCTTTGGTAAAAGCCAAGGGCCGCCCTCTAAGCAGCAGGTTGGTGTTGCGCAGCAAAATCCGTCAGGTTTTGCCTGGGTTCGGATTTTGCGAGGCCATTAATTACAATTTTATTCGCAAGGACGCCTGTGGGCGCTTGGGTATTGAAGGTCTGGATAAAAGAACCCGGATGGTTGAGATTCTAAATCCCATTTCCGATCAGATGTCGGTCCTTAGAACGTCCATTCTCCCTGGATTATTGGAATCCATGGCCAGAAATACGGCCCAGCAGGTGGATACGCTTCAGTTGTTTGAAATCGGAAAAACCTTTTTTGATGTCTCTCCTGGTGAGCAGCCCGAAGAGGTCGAAGTGGTTGGCGGGCTCATCACCGGATATCGCTGGGATCAAACATGGTATTCCAAAAAGGAATCGGTTGATTTTTTCGATCTAAAGGGTGTTGTGCAAGGCTTGTTGGATGCGCTTCAGATCTCCGGTGTTGTTTATGAAAGAACGGATGCGGAAACCTGCCCTTATTTTGAGCCGGGATATGGTGCCAAGGTTGTTAAAGACGGCCAGGTTCTCGGTATGCTGGGTAAAGTTTCATCGGGTGTGGGAGCGGCCTTTGGTTTAAAACAGGACGCTTATGTTTTCGACCTGGATATGAATAGTTTTGAAAGCGCGGTCCCGGATGCCGTCCAAGCGGTTGGGCTGCCCAAATTTCCTTCAATTTCCAGGGATATGACTTTCATTGTGTCAAAACGTGTTGAGGTGGGATCCATGATGGAGGCCATTTCAACGTTTGCCCAAAAACAGGGTTTGATTGAAGATTATTTTCTATTTGATGTGTTTGAAGGCCAGAATATTGGTGAAGACAACAAGTCTCTGTCTTTCAGAATTGTTTATCGCTCTGCTTCAAAAACCCTGACAGAGAAAAATATTAAAAAGATCCATGATCAACTGTCCCAGAAGCTCATAAATGATTTTAACGCGGGACTACCCGGGTAATTCAAGATCGTTCGAGGGTGTTGTCGTTGGCCGGGAAGACCGGTGTAAAAGAAAAAGGCGTTTATATAACGAGGGTGTTGACAAATTTACTGTGCCCTGTTATATTTAGCCGCTAAAATGCGGGCATAACTCAGTTGGTAGAGTGCAAGCTTCCCAAGCTTGATGTCGCGAGTTCGAACCTCGTTGCCCGCTCCAAATCATAATGATATGGGCTGGCAGATTTGTTCCACTTGTTTGGGGGAAAGTATGATCTGAACCTGATATTTTGGTGAGGATTTTTTGAGTTTTTTAGTATCTGGAACGGGCATCTGCCCGTTTTTGTATTTGTGGAAAAAGGAAGATTGCTGCAGGATATGACATTTATAAATCCAAAGAAATACGGGGCCGTTGAACAGCAGATTGAGGCTGTGGCCGAACCCTTGATTGACTCTATGGGGTTGGAGTTGGTGCATATTGAATGTGTTGTGCATAACCGGCAGAAATTTGTGCGAATTTATATGGACAAGTCCACCGGGGTTGGCCTGGATGATTGTGTGGCCGTCAGTCGGGAGCTTGGAGATTTGATAGATATCCATATTGAAGATATCGGTCCTTATCGCCTGGAAGTCTCATCCCCAGGTCCAAACCGTCCTTTGAAAACAAAGGCGGATTTCATCAGATTCCAGGGTGAGAAAATCAAAATCGAAACCCATGACGTTGTGGAGGGAAGAAGAAAATTCACCGGAATTCTTGAGAAGACAAATGATGATTCTGTTACGATTGCAGTCGACGGCAAGTCCTTTGATGTTTCCGGATCCAATATCATGAGAGCAATTCTCGCAGGTCAGTAAAATGGAGAGCATGTAACATGTTTATTACAGACATAAAAAGGGTGATCGATCAGGTAAGCCGTGAAAAAGGTATTGATGCTGAAATTCTTATTAATACCCTGAAAGAGGCCATTGTTTCTGCCGCCAGAAAAAAAATCGGCCCACGGGCGGATATCGAAGTCCATTATGATGAGAAAAGCGGAGATGTTGAAGTTTTCCATTTTAAAGAGGTGGTTGAAGAGGTTGAGTATTCGGACAGCGAATTGACCCTGGAAGAAGGGTTGGAATTCGATCCCGAATGTGAAATCGGTGACTCTTTGGGGATTCGGATGGATACCGAGGAGTTTGGCCGCATCGCGGCCCAGTCCGCCAAGCAGGTGATCATTCAGAAAATGCGGGAAGCAGAGCGCAATGCCGTATATGAAAATTTCATCCACAAAAAAGGCAAAATAATCAACGGCATTGTTCAGCGGTTTGACCGGGGGGCCATCATTATTAACCTGGGCCAGGCAGAGGCGGTACTGCGGCCAAGGGAGCAGATGCCCAAAGAAAGCTATAAGCGTGGGGACCGCATCCGTGCGTATGTCCTTGATGTGCTCGAAGAGTCCAAAGGCGCCCAGATTATTTTATCCAGGACCCATCCGGAATTTTTGGTTGAGTTGTTTAAAACCGAGGTGCCTGAGGTGGCAGAGGGTATTGTTTCCATCCGGGGTGCTGCCCGCGTGCCCGGTGTCAGGGCAAAAATAGCTGTCTCCTCCATTGATTCCGATGTGGATCCCGTAGGCGCCTGTGTGGGTGTCAAGGGCAATCGGGTTCAAAATATTGTTCAGGAGCTTCGGGGCGAGAAGATAGACATTGTTCAGTGGAGTCCCGACGTTGCAAGATTTGTCTGCAATGCCCTGTCTCCGGCGGAAATCGCAAGGGTTATCATTGATGAAGACAACCAGTCCATGGAGGTGATTGTCAATGATGAATATCTCTCCATTGCCATTGGCAAGGGTGGTCAGAATGTCTCCCTTGCCTGTGAAATCACCGGCTGGCATCTTGAGGTCACCAGTGAGGAAGAGTACAGCCGGGAGGTTAAAGAGGGGTATGACAGTTTAATGAAACTGTCCACAGTAGGGCTGTCCACCGCAGAGTTGTTGTTCAAGGCCGGTTATGCTTCGTTTCTGGATATCATGGATGCCGTGCCCGAGGATATTGCCGCCTTTTTAGATATCTCCGTGGAAGATGCCCAGGCAATGGTAGACGAAGCCGGGCATTTGATGGAACAAGATCGGAAGCGGGCCCGGGAGAGGATGCGGCAGCCTGCACCTTCCCAGGATACCGACACGGATATGCAAGACAATGCCGGTGAAGGGGAAACGTTCGCTGACGCTGAAGAAGGACCGGTTGAAGAAACAGATGAATGAGGGATGTTGCATCGGTAACGCGGGGAACGAATTTCAAGAGAATCAACTATAGAGGATTACTGGGGGCAACGAATGGCCAAGGTCAGGGTATACGAGTTAGCTAAAGATCTGAACATGACAAACAAACAGCTTCTTGAAAAGCTTAAAGAGCTGGAAATAGATGTTAAAAGCCATATGAGTGCTCTGGGTAGCAGTGATGTCGCGGCTGTCAAGCAGAATTTGCTGGGTAAAAAGAAGCACTCCAATGAGGTTAAAGTCCGGCCTTCGGTAATCCGCAGGCGAAGGTCAAAGAGGGCATCCCAGGCAGATGAAATAGAGAAGGATGAGGATATGGACGATTCGCTTGAAGCCGAAGAGCCGACCGTTATGGATTCTGGTGATCAAGAAAAGGCTCAGTATTCTGAAGAGCGTGCCGATGCCAAGTCCGAGCCCTCTGTTTCCCAGGACGGTGATGTTGCGCCGGAACCCAAAAAAGAGAAGCCGGTAAAACGGCCTGCAAAAAAAGTTATGTCCAAAAATAGCGAGCCTGCCAAAATTATTAGACCTGCAAAGGTTGAAGCACCGCCAAAGCCAGAGCCTGTAAAAGTAGCTGTGGATGTGGAAAAGAAGATTGAAAAGCCCCCCGTTGAAAATGAGACGGTTGTAAACGCCCAGGCGAAGGCGGCCGAAGAACCCCCTGTGAAAAAGGTTGCGGAAATCAAATCCGAAGATAAAACCAGTATACCTGAACCGGCAGATCCCGGGAAGGAAACAACCTCTCCGGCATTTGTGGGCGATAAGATACCGGATCTCCCAGAACAAAAACAGAATACGGCGCAGCCTGATGACGATGATCCCATGGAAGAGGATAATGGGCAGGGTAAACGTAAAAAGAAAAAGAAAAAAACAACCCCTGCCAAGATCGTCAGAGTTGCGGATCCTGCAGTTTTGGAAAATATAAAACGGATGAAAGCCGGGGAGAATCATTCCGGATCGGGAAATGGTCATGAGCGGCCCGTTCGTAAACCGCCAGTAGTTGAAGCCGCTGTGCCGGATGATCCACGAGAAGAGTTTGTTGTGCCGTCAGTTACGCCCAATGAGCGTAAGCGTGGACGGAACCGTGAGGACCTTCAATCCGATGACGATCCCGGGTCCAGGAAAAAACGGCGTAAGAAAAAGTCTGTGGTGGAAGGCAATGACCTCTACCAGGGCAGGGGTGGCAGTGGTCGGAAGAAAAAGGGCAGAAAAGATCCCAAAGGCAAAAAAAGCACGTTTCAGAAAACCCAGATTACAACACCCAAGGCAATTAAACGCCGCGTAAAAATTGATGAGGCCATTGAACTGGCAGAGCTAGCCAAGCGTATGGGCATCAAAGCCAACGAGATGATTGTCAAGCTTATGGGTATGGGGGTGATGGCCACGGTGAACCAGACCATTGATTATGACACCGCCTCCCTTGTGGCCGCTGAATTCGATTTTGAAGTTGAAAAGGCAAATTTCGAAGAAGAAACCTTGCTTAATGTGGTGGACGAAGAGGAAGACAAAGGGAATTTGGAAACATGTCCGCCTGTGGTTACAATCATGGGGCATGTTGACCATGGTAAAACCTCATTGCTGGATGTGATTCGGCAATCCAAGATCACAAGCGGAGAAGCCGGCGGTATCACCCAGCACATCGGTGCTTACAATGTGCAAACACCCAACGGCGGACGCATCACCTTTCTTGATACACCGGGCCATGCGGCATTTACCGCCATGCGTTCCCGTGGTGCCCAGATAACGGATATTGTTATTCTGGTGGTGGCGGCCGACGATGGTGTCATGCCCCAGACCATTGAGGCCATCAACCATGCCAAGGCTGCAGGCGTGCCTGTGGTGGTGGCTGTGAACAAGATGGATAAAGATGGTGCGGACCCGGATCGTATTATGCGTGAGTTGGCCGAACATGATCTATTGTCCGAAGAATGGGGCGGAAATGTTATTTTTGTCAAGGTTTCCGCAAAAACCGGGAAAGGTATTGATGAACTGCTTGAAATGGTACTGCTCCAGGCCGAAGTTCTGGAACTGCAGGCCAATGCGGATCGCAATGCCACGGGTTACGTGGTTGAATCCCGTCTGGACATCGGTCGTGGTGCCGTGGCCACCGTGCTGGTAAAACAGGGTACCTTAAAAGACGGTGACCCCATTGTATGTGGACTCCATTCCGGCCATATCCGGGCCATGATTGACGATTCCGGAAACCGGGTGGAATCGGCAGGCCCCTCCACACCTGTGGAGATTGTCGGCCTAGCCGGGGTTCCTGATGCCGGTGACGAGTTTGTGGCAGTGGCGTCTGACAAAGATGCTAAGCAGATTGCGGCCCATCGTATGCAGAAGCAGCGGGCCAAGGAATTGGCCAAGAAAAGCCGGGCCAATCTGCAGAAGATGTTTGAAAATCTTGGCAGCGCCGAAGTCAAAGAACTTAAACTTATTGTTAAGGCTGACGTCCAGGGCTCCATCGAAGCGCTCAACGATTCTCTCAAAGACCTGGCCAAGGAAGAGGTGGATGTTAAAATCGTCCATTCCGGCGTGGGTACCATCAACGAGTCTGATGTCTCCCTGGCTGCGGTATCCGATGCCATCATTATCGGATTCAATGTCCGGCCCACCCCCCAGATTCGTAAACTGGCCAAAGATGAGAATGTGGACATGCGGTTCTACGATATCATTTATGATGTGATCAATGATATCAAAGCCGCCCTTGACGGCATGATGCCCTCCACCTTCCAGGAAAATATTATCGGCCGGGCCGAGGTTCGCGACACCTTTGTGGTACCCAAAATCGGAACCATTGCCGGGTGCGCCATCACCGAAGGTAAGGTGGTCCGCGGTAAAAAGGTACGTCTGCTGCGTGACGGCATTATCAAATGTGATACGGATCTGTCTTCTTTGCGCAGGTTCAAAGATGATGTCAAGGAAGTTGAACAGGGATATGAATGCGGTATCGGCCTTGAAAAGTATAATGATATCAAGGTGGGGGATGCCATTGAGTGTTATGAAGTTGAAGAAATCAAATACCAGGGATAGCAGGATAAATTTATGAAGCCCTATACACGTGCCGAGCGGGTCTCCATAAAGATCCAGCAGACCATAACCGAACTTTTGTCCAAAAAGATGCAGGACCCCAGGATGGAGATGGCAACGATTTCCGGCGTAAGAATGTCCCCGGATCTGACCCTGGCCTATGTCTACGTGACTGTGTTTGGGGGTAAAAAAAGAGTTCGTGAAGCCCTGGAAGGGTTCCAGAGATCAAAGGGATTTATCAAGAAAAACATTGCCCCAAAACTGGATCTGAGGATCATGCCGGACCTGCGTTTTATCCACGATGATTCCTTTGATGAGGCAGCCCGTCTCGATGCCCTGATTGATGCAGCACCCAAGGGTGAAGATCGGGACGAGGACGCCGAGGGTATGGACGGAGCTTTGGGCGATCCTGTTGAATGAAAAGCGGCATTCTTGTTGTTGATAAGCCCGAAGGTCTCTCTTCGGCAAGGGTGGTCAGCCGGCTCAAGCGTCTGCTCAAGGCAAAAAAAATCGGGCATACAGGTACACTGGATCCATTTGCCACAGGCGTTTTGCCCATTGCCGTGGGGCAGGCTACCCGGATTTCCAAGTATTTTTTAAAAGGTGCTAAGGGGTATTATGCCCAGGTTACCCTTGGCATTGAAACCGACACCTGCGATTGCACCGGCACGGTTACCCACACGTCGCCTGCCGGGCAGCTTGCCCGGATTCGTTCGGATCAGGTCAGCGATGTGGTCTCGGGCTTTTTGGGGTCCCAGGAACAAGTTCCTCCGGTTTATTCGGCCCTGAAGCATAAAGGGCAGCCGCTGTATAAGCTGGCCCGTCAGGGACAGATTATTCAAAAACCGCCCAGGCCCATTGAGATTACGGCCATTGCCATGGAAAATTTCCGCATGGATGCGGGTGGTTATCCGGTGTTTGATATGCCCGTGACATGCTCCGGGGGGACCTATATTCGCAGCCTGGCCCATGATATCGGGGCGGCACTGGGGTGCGGTGCCCATTTGTCAGCCTTGCGACGGACTCGGGCCGGGCAGTTTCAGATTGAAGATGCTGTGGCACTTGACTGCATTGAAACAATGTCGCCTTTGGATATAGAGGCCCGGTTCGTATCCATGTCCAGATGTCTGGCGTTTTTGCCGGCCATCATTGCCGACAGTCAGACCGCCGGTAAAATTAAGCATGGTCAACCCCTGCATGTTCAAGAAATTCCCATACCCGAAACCCTGGGTTTTGTCGGTGGTGACGATGAAATCCAAAGCAGTGTTTCGGATATCCGGGTGGTGGATTCCGAGGATAATCTACTGGCCATCGTAAGTCCGGATAAATCCGGGGAAACATATAAATATTGTTGCGTTTTTAACGGTTAGCTGGTAAAAATATCAGGCTACCTCTTCGATGTCCGGGCTGTTCATTTGTTTTTTTCTGAATGGAATATTGGATAAAAGGCAATCTGCGTGAACGGCTTGCATCTGCATGACATCGAAATTTTAATTTATTCCAAATAAAGGAGTGTTACAGTGGTACTACTTGCAGAAAACAAAGAGGAGATGATTGAGAAATTCAAGCTCCATGAGTCCGACACCGGTTCACCTGAAGTTCAGGTGGCCATTTTAACTCACAGAATCAGCTATCTGACCGAACATTTAAAGACCCATAAAAAAGACCACCATTCAAGACGTGGCCTTTTGATCCTGGTCGGTCGGCGCAGAAGCCTTCTGGACTATCTCAAGAAGAAAGATATTAACAGATATCGCTCATTGATTGAGAAGCTCGGACTCAGAAGATAAGATGATCTTCTTAAACCGGTTTTTGATGCGCTTTGGGTCAAAAACCGGTTTTTATTTTCAGCAGGGCGGTACAAGACGGGAACGGCTTTTATATAAGTTCGCATCTTTGCTATCAAACCAACCTTGGCAGGCAATGACGTGTTTGATGGTAAACATGCGGGTTTATTATATGTAAGCCCTTTTCCTACCTTATGCCGCCCGATCTATTTTAAGTTTATTAGGAGAAATTATGGAAAAAATTGTTTCAGCCAATATCGGCGGTAAAGAATTAATTATCAGTACAGGAAAAATTGCCAAACAGGCCTCCGGGGCTGTGATGGTGCAATATGGGGAAACCGTGGTACTTGTGACGGCAGTTGCCTCCAAGGACCCCAAAGACGACTTCAGCTTTTTGCCCTTGTCCGTTGAATATCAGGAAAAAATATATGCGGCCGGCAGAATTCCGGGAAACTATTTTAGAAGGGAAATCGGCAGGCCTTCGGAACATGAGACTTTAAATGCACGTCTCATTGACCGGCCGATCCGTCCGTTGTTTGAAGACGGGTACAATTTTGAAACCCAGGTGATCGCAACCGTTATGTCCACGGACAAATTGTGCGACCCGGGTATTCTTGCCATGATCGGGGCCTCTGCCGCCCTTGAAATTTCAGACATCCCCTTTGACGGCCCCATCGCCGGTATTAAGGTCGGCCGGGTAAACGGACAGTTTATCGCCAATCCTACGCCTGCACAGATGGAACAAAGCGACATTGATCTGACCGTGGCCGGTTCCAAAACCGGTGTGGTCATGGTGGAAGGCGGTGCCGACATCGTATCTGAAAAGGATATGCTGGATGCCATTTTCTTTGGCCATGAAGCCATGCAGCCTGCCATTGCCATGCAGGAAGAGTTAAAAAACGCTGTGGGCAAGGCAAAACGCGAATTCATTCCGCCTAAAAAAGACGAGGCCCTTGAGGCCAAGGTTCAGGACTGGGCCTGGGACAAGATTCATGAAAAGGTTCAGATTAAAACCAAGCTTGAGCGCCAGGATGCCCTGCGCGCACTCAAGGATGAAACGGTTGCCCAGTTTGAATCTGAATATCCGGAACAGATCAAAGATATCAAAGAAGCTTTCGGTAAAACCGTAAAAAAAGTGTCCAGGGATATTGTTCTCAAAGAAAACCGGCGTATTGACGGCCGTGCCTTTGATGAGATCCGTCAGATTACCTGCGAAGTGGGCTGTCTGCCCCGCCCCCATGGTTCTGCGCTGTTTACCCGTGGTGAAACACAGGTTCTGGGCGTACTTACCCTGGGTTCCGGCTTGGATGAGCAGCGCCTGGAGACCCTGGAATCCAATAATGAAACCCGGAAATTTATGCTCCATTACAACTTCCCTCCCTATTCCGTTGGCGAGGTGAAACGTCCGGGTGGACCCTCCCGCCGGGATATCGGCCATGGAAATTTGGCCCACAGGGCATTGAGCCGGGTTATTCCGCCCCATGATGAGTTTGAATACACCATCCGTCTGGTGGGTGAAGTTATGGAATCCAACGGTTCCTCTTCCATGGGTACTGTATGTTCCGGCTGTCTGGCACTGATGGACGGCGGTGTACCCATTAAAGCACCGGTATCCGGCATTGCCATGGGTCTGGTCTCCGATGAAAATAACACGGTTGTCCTTTCCGATATCCTCGGAGACGAGGATCATTTCGGTGACATGGACTTCAAGGTTGCCGGCACCAAAGAGGGCATCACCGCCCTGCAGATGGACATCAAGATCAAAGAGTTGTCCAAAGAGATCATGGAGAATGCATTGAATCAGGCCAACGGCGGCCGTCTGCATATTCTGCAGAAAATGCTCGATACCCTGGATCAGGCAAGAACGGAAATTTCCCCCCATGCGCCCAAGATCGTATCCATCCAGATCAACAAAGATAAGATCCGGGATATTATCGGCCCGGGCGGTAAGGTGATCCGGGCGCTGCAAGCCGACACCAACACCACCATTGAAGTGGATGATGACGGCATTGTAAAAATTGCCGCCGAAAATGAAGAAGATTCAGCCAAGGCTGTGGCCATGGTCAAAGATATTGCCATGGATCCGGAGATCGGTGCCATCTACGAAGGCGCTGTGGTGAAGATCACCGACTTTGGGGCCTTTGTAAACATCAAGTCCGGCACAGACGGCCTGGTTCACATTTCCGAACTGGCAGACTACCGGGTTAAAAAAGTTACCGATGTGGTTAAAGAAGGCGAAGTGATCAAGGTCAAGGTGCTGGATATCACCCGGGACGGTAAAATTAAGCTTTCTTATAAAGCCGCTAAAAAAGATGCAGAAGACGCTGAAAAATAGCGATTTCTGCCTATGTCCCCTTGCCAGCGGCAGCAAGGGGAATGCCGTATTCGTATCCACCCCGGATACTGCCGTGCTTGTTGATGCCGGGCTTTCAGGCATAGAGATTCAGCGTCGGCTGACTGCCGTCGGCCGGACGCCGGAAGAACTGAAAGCCATCATCATCACCCACGAACACACCGATCATATCAAAGGGGCAGGGATATTGAGCCGCAGGTTCAATATCCCTGTCTATATAACCGCAGACACATATAAAGCCTGCAAGGGCTTAGGTAAAATTGACCAGCTCAATTTTTTTGAGTGCGGCTCCGCCTTTGACATCGGTTCCCTTGCTGTCAATCCCTTTGCCGTCAGCCACGATGCCTGCGATCCTGCGGGCCTTACCTTGCAACACCAGGGAAAAAAGATAGGCATTGCCACGGACCTCGGGGTTGTCACAAATCTTGTGCGAACCCATCTCAGCTGTGTCAATGCCTTGTATATTGAGGCCAACCATGATCCTGAAATGCTCATGGCAGGGCCCTATCCCTGGTATTTAAAGCAGCGGATTCAGTCTCGAAAAGGCCATCTATCCAACCAGAATGCCAGGGATCTGGTGGCGGAACTGTCTCACAAGGATCTTGCGCATGTGGTACTTGCCCATCTAAGTGAAGAGAACAATTGCCCTGAAAAAGCATCCACAGAGATGGCGAAAACCCTTGATCTCCTGTCCACGGTTCTTCATGTTGCCGGTCCCGAACACCCCGGTGAAATGATCCGGCTATAGTTCAAATATCTATTCTGCCATGGCTTCCATGGCTCTTTCGGGATTCGCTTCAACTTTTTTCAGGATTTCAGTGGTTTTTGCTTCGGGCAACCAGTCTATTTTACCGTTTGATACGTCATAGATGGCGCCGACAACTTTGGCTTTCCCTTCGTTCACAAGCTGGCGGGAAGAAGGGCTTGCCATGAACAGATCCTCAATGCCCTGCCAGATATTTTCTTCAATGGCATAGGGGATGACATCGGTGCCATGGGCTTCCGGATTCTCTGCGATGGCCTTTTCCACGGCGGGGATGATGTTGTCAACCAGCGGCGGAATATTTCTTTCCAAGGGGTGGCCGTGACCCTGTACCGCTTTTGTGACTGCGGTGACAGCGCCGCATTGGGTATGCCCAAGCACGACAAATACCGGGGTGTTTACATGGGCAAGCCCATATTCAACAGATCCGATCTCATCAACATCCAGAACATTACCGGCCACTCTAATGACAAAAATATCCATAATACCGGCATCAAATAGAATTTCAACGGGCACTCTGGAGTCAGAACAGGTGATTACGGTTGCATAGGCGTGATCCCCCTGGTCTTCCTTGCCGGCAAGTGCAAGACGGGCAGCATCCGTATGGGGTTGCGTTGATTTACCGGCTACAAAACGTTCATTACCTGCTTTGAGCATGGCGATTGCTTCATCTGGACTTGGTTTGGCTGCTTTGCTGCCGCTGGCAAGAACAGGGCCGCTGGTGAGCGTCAAAAATAAGCTAACAGCCACTACCGATTTCAAAACTTTTTTCATCATTGTCCGTCCTCCTTTGAAGGAATAGATTTTGTGGCAAACGCCTGGCCTCCAATAGATCAGGTCACCCCTGCCACGTAAAAATTTGAAATACTCATTTTATGTTTAGCTTCTTTCCTATCTTTTTTTATCTATGTCGAACCCGTTGGGCTAGGGTGTCGGTCTATCGTCTTCTTTGCCTAACGGCCGGGGCGTTTAAATGGGAACAATGCCCCACAACTAAGAAAAACCCAATAAGTTGAAATAGAACGATCTGACCAATCCCATCAAGTAAAGATGAAAATTACTACCATCGTTCAAAGTAATTTGCAAAGGATTTAAATCAACTATTTCCATGCGCCATTGCCCAACCAATCCCGTGAAATGATCTGGCTATAGCGCTAAGGCCATGGTATATTTTCGTTTACTAATGATTTTGACGTTATAGACAGTGGGTTGCAAAATGATGCGTTATGCTTTGATTGCCATTGTACTGATGTCGGTTGTTTTCATCGCCGGCTGCAATTTGATCGGCCCTGATCCAGCGGCTGTGATGCCTGTTGAACTGCCTGATGCCTATGTGCATCAGACCGAGACCCCGACGCCCGGGACCGACAGCGACAATTCGGTGGGCGGGTGGTGGCTCGCCTTTGATGTTGATGAACTCAGTGACTTGATCCAGGCAGGGCTTGGCGCCAATCATGATTTAAAGGTGCTTAAAGCCCGGGCGGACCAGGCCCTGGCCAAGGTGAAAAGCGAAAAATCCAATCTTGGTCCCACCCTTGATTACTCCCTTGGCGGCGAACAAAAATATTCACAGTCTAAAACATCCGGCCAGTCAATCGTTTCGGATAACAATCACAGCTATTCTGCGGCCCTGAATGCCGGCTATACCATAGATCTGTGGGGGAAAAACCGTGCCGACGTCAGTGCAAGGGAACTGGAATACCTGGCAGCCGTTCAGGATCTGGCGGACGGGGCTCTGACCCTGTCCACGGAAATTGCCGATACCTGGGTGGATATTGTCTCCGTGCGAACCCGCATGCAGCTGCTTAACCGGCAGATAGCGGCCAATCGGATGACGCTCAAACTTCTGGAATTGCGCTATATTAACGGTATGGCGACAGCCCTGGATGTCTCCCAGCAGCGCCAGGCCCTGGCCCAGGTGCTTTCTGCCATGCCGCTGCTTGAAAAAGAGGAAAAACAACTGGGCAATGCCATGGGTCTGTCTCTGGGCCGGACGCCCGGAACACCTGTGGGGGTGTCCACCACTGAGCTGCCCCGGACCTTTCTGGCACCCCAGCCCGGCATACCCGCTGATTTGCTCGAAAACAGGCCCGATATCCGGGCCGCCCGGATGCGGCTTGACGCGGCTGCCCTGGATGTGGAATCGGCCAAAGCCGATCTGTTGCCGGAATTAACCCTCTCCGCCTCGGCGGCATTTTCTAGCGGCACTCTGGATCTGTTGTTTCAGAACTGGGTCGTCTCCTTGGGCGCGGCCCTGGCAGGCCCCCTGCTGGACGCGGGGGAACGCAAAGCCGAAATAGAGCGCACCCGGGCCGTGGTCCGTGAAGAGGTAAATACCTATGCCAAAACCGTTGCCGGCGCCATTGGCGAGGTGGAAGATGCCCTGGTGGCCATTGATCGCCAGAACGCCTATATTGATCTTCTAGAACAGCAGCTTCTGGCCGTCAAAGTAACCCTGCAGGATGCCCGGGTTCAATACTTGAACGGCCAGAGCAGTTATTTGAACTATCTTTCGGCCTGGGCGTCCATGGAGAGCCTGGAACGTCAACTGGTCAGCGAACGGGCCACCTATGTCAAAGAACGCATTGCATTGTATAACGTAACAGGCCGGCCAACGTTTTTCTTGAACGCCGCCCCGGCACAAGCCAATAATACCGGAGCCAAGTGAGCTATGAACCAGACCGCTTCACACTCGTCCCTGGGTGTAACCCTGATAAAAATCATCCTGCCTGTATGTTTGATCGCCTTGGGCGTCGCCGGATTTTGGCACTACAAATCAAAAGCCGTGAAAATTAAACGCAAACCCGCTGAAAAAGCCGTTCCGGTGGTGGATATCATGAAAGTGAATCCCGGCCGGTTCACGGCACAGATCCGGGCCATGGGTACGGTCCGGCCGGACCGGGAGGTAGAGATTAAATCCCAGGTGGCCGGCACGGTGGTCCAGGTGGCCCCGGAATTTGTCCAGGGGGGATTGATCCGTAAAGGGCAGACCATGGTTCGCATTGATCCGGCGGATTATACCCTTGCCGTGAACAAAGCCAAGAGCGCCTTGGCCCAGGCCCAGGCCGACTTTGAAATTGAAAAGGGCCAGCAGCAGATTGCAAAAGAAGAGCTCAAGCTCATGGCCACAATGTCCACCAACGAGATACAAGAGACCGGTCTTGTGCTTAGAAAACCCCAGCTTGAGCAGGCTAAGGCCACTGTGGCAACCGCCCAAAGCGATCTTGACGCCGCGCGTCTGGACCTGGAACGCACCCGAATAACAGCCCCCTTTCATGCCCTGGTGTTGTCCAAACAGGTGGATACGGGAGCCATGGCTGCAGCCCAGGGGACCCTTGCCACCCTGGTGGCGGTGGCCTGCTACCAGGTGGAGGTCCAGGTGCCCATGGACCGTCTGGACCGGATACAAGTCCATGAAGTTCATGGCAGTCCGGCCCGGATTCGTTCTCTTTATGCGGGCCGGGAGTGGGATGGGCGTGTGGTGCGGATCACCGGTGCCGTTACCGAACAAAGCCGCATGGCCGGCGTGATTATCCAGGTGGATGATCCCTTGGGTCTCGGACCTGCCAAAGGTCGTCCGGCCATGTTGCTCGATGACCATGTGGAGGCGATCATCGAAGGCCAGGCCTTTGAGAATGTGTTCTCCCTGCCCCGGACCCTGGTCCGGGAGAATTCCAGTTTATGGATATATAATGACGGACGCCTGGAGATCCGCAAGGTGGCGCCGGTGTGGATTGAAAATGACCGGGTGTTCGTTCAATCCGGGCTTTCCTCCGGTGACCTTGTAATCTCTTCTGATCTTCCCACACCGGTATCGGGCATGGCCTTGACCCTTGCCGCCCAGGAGAGCCGATAATGTCTGAGCATAACCCGGTTTCCCAAGGGTCCCCAGGAAACAGCCCGAAGGGCGCGCTTGCCTGGATGGCCGGCAACACCGTGGCCGCCAACCTGCTCATGGCGGTATTTCTTGTGGGCGGCCTTTTCATGGCCTTTAACATCAAGCAGGAGGTGTTTCCTGAATTTTCCCTGGATACGGTGAGCGTTTCCGTGGCCTATCCCGGGGCCAGTCCCGAAGAGGTGGAGTCCGGCATTATTCTGGCCGTGGAAGAGGCGGTGCGGGATATTGAAGGTATTGATGAGATCACCTCCCAGGCATTGGAAGGCCGTGCGTCAATCACCATAGAGACCCTGGACGGGGCAGATGTCACACGCCTGTGGCAGGAGATTAAAAGCGAGGTGGACCGGATTGACACCTTTCCCGATGAGGCCGAAGATCCGGTGATCACCATCACCTCCCGGCAGCGGGAAGTGGTGCGCCTGGCCCTTTACGGCAATGCCCCGGAAACCACCATGCGCGATCTTGCCGACGATATCAGAGACCGGTTGTTGTCAAATCCGGCTATCACCCAGGTCGCCCTGGAAGGGGTCCGGGAGCGCGAAATCCTGGTGGAGATCTCCACCAATACCCTGCGGCGTTACGGCATGACCTTGGCTGATGTGGCCGATGCCGTCGCCACGGCGTCTGTGGAGTTGGGCGGCGGTGCCATTAAATCCGGTGGCGGGGATATCCTGCTGCGCATCAAATCGCGCAAAGACTATGCCCTGCAGTATGAAAAACTGCCCATTCTCACCCGGGAGGATGGGTCTCAACTATTATTGTCCGACATTGCCAAGGTCAGCGAAAGCTTTGAGGATTCAAACGAATGGGCCTCATTTAACGGCCAGCGGGCCGTCACCATTGCGGTCTACCGGGTGGGAAAACAGACCCCCACCCAAGTGGCTGACGCCACCAAAGAGATGCTGAAAACCATTAACGCGGATCTGCCCGAGGGCATTCACTTAAGTATTGTCAGGGATATGTCCGAAATTTTTGCCCAGAGGGCGGATCTTCTGTTGAACAACGCCTATTGGGGGCTTGCTCTGGTCTTTTTATGCCTTGCCCTGTTCCTTGAAATCCGTCTGGCCTTCTGGGTCTGTCTGGGCATCCCCATTTCATTTTTAGGCTCTTTTATTTTTTTATCCGCAATGGATTTTACCATCAATATGGTCAGTATGTTCGCCTTTATCGTTACCCTGGGCATTGTGGTGGATGATGCCGTGGTGGTGGGGGAAAACATCTACCACTGCCGCCGCCAGGGCATGAATTTTCTGGATGCGGCCGTCCAGGGGGCAAAAAGCATTGCCGTTCCCGTATTTTTTTCCGTGGTCACCAATATGGTCACATTTATGCCCATCATGTTTATTCCCGGCATTATGGGAAAAATATTTAAAAGCATGCCCCTGGTGGTGGTGGCTGTGTTTGGTGTCTCCTTAATCGAGAGTCTGCTGATCCTGCCGGCCCATTTGAGCCATGCCGGCCGCCCCTTGTTTTTTCCCTTGAATATTCTTGAGGCCTGGCAGGCACGGTTTTCGGAGACATTTGAAACTGCTGTCAAGTCCGTGTATGGCCGGATTCTGTCTGTACTTCTGGCCTGGCGGTATACGGTTTTCGCCCTGGGCGCTGCCCTGCTGCTGGTTACCTTTGGGTATGTCAAATCCGGGAACATGGGCATGGTGTTGTTTCCAAAAGTTGAATCCGATTACGCCTTTTGTGAAGTTTACCTGCCCTATGGCACGCCAGAGCGCACGGTCCGGCAAATGGAAAGCCTTCTGGTGGCATCGGCCCAAAAGACCGTGGATGAAAATGGAAAGGAGGCGTTGTCCACAGGGATTTTTTCCCAGGTCAGTGAGAACAATATCCAGGTGCGAATTTATTTGACTGCCCCCGAGGTGCGCCCGGTGTCAACTTCCGATGTCATCCGGATATGGCGGGAAAAAACCGGCCGGATTCCCGGGGTTGAGACCATCTCTTTTGAATCCAACCGGGGCGGTCCAGGCTCCGGAAAGGCCCTGACCATTGCCCTGAGCCACCGGGACGCGGAGATTTTAAACCGGGCCGGAGAAAACTTGGCCCAGCAACTGGATGAATATCCCATCGTATCGGACATTGACGACGGGTCTGCCCAGGGCAAACGGCAGTTTGATATTGTCTTGACCCCTGCAGGTCACCGTATGGGGCTGACGTCGGCAACCATTGCCCGCAAAATCCGGAACGCCTACCAGGGGATTGAAGCGGTGAAAAACCAGCGGGGACGAAATGAGGTCACGGTCCGGGTGAGGATTGCAGAGGCTGAGCGTATTTCCGAAACCGCATTCGAAAATTATGTGCTCAATGCCCCGAACGGAGAGATTATGCTCAGGGATGCCATCAAAATCGTCAAAGGACGGGCCTACACCGAGATCAGTCGCAGCAACGGGCGGCGGGAAATTGAGGTGTCGGCCAATGTGACCCCCCAGTCCCAGTCCGAAAACATTATCCGGGATATGAAGCAGGAGATCCTGCCGTCTCTGGTGAAGCGGTATCCGGGCCTGTCATACGAATTCAAGGGTAAACAGGCGGATATCAAGGAGAGTGTGGGGGCGCTGGTCAGAGGCCTGGCCCTGGCGCTGTTCTGTGTGTTTGCCTTGCTGGCCATTCCCTTTAAAAGTTATTTTCAGCCCTTGATCATCATGCTGTGCATTCCCTTTGGCGTGATCGGGGCTGTGGCCGGCCATATTATTATGGGGTATTCCCTTTCGGTGATGAGTCTGTTCGGCATTGTTGCCATGGCTGGGGTGGTGGTCAATGACTCTTTGGTGCTCATTGATTTTTCCAACCGCCTGGTGCGCGGGGGCATGGCTGTGGCGGCGGCGGTCCGGGCCGCCGGAATACAGCGGTTCAGGCCCATTTTGTTGACCACCTTGACCACCTGCGGAGGGCTTGCGCCGATTATCACCGAAACATCGCGCCAGGCAAAGTTTCTGATTCCCATGGCCATCTCCCTGGGGTTCGGGATTTTCTTTGCCACGTTGATCACCCTGGGGCTGGTGCCTTGTCTTTACCTGATACTTGAGGATATTAAAAGTTTATTTCAAAGTGAAAAGGCATAACGTTTATGACCAAGGTCGCCCTTTGTAAATGCCCCGATTATGATGAAAAAAATGTGGCCTCTGCCGTGGCGCGGGCCGTGGAGTTGTGCGGGGGCATGGAAAAGTTTGTCCGTCCGGGACAGCGGGTGCTGCTCAAGCCAAATCTGCTCAGTGCCGCGCCTTTGGACCGCCGGGTGACCACGGATCCAGCTGTGGTGCGTGCCGTGGGAAAACTGGTATTAAAGGCCGGCGGCCGGGTCGTCATCGGCGACAGTCCGGCCATTGACAAGGTCTCTCGCATTGCCCGGGTTACCGGTTTGAACGATGTGGCTGCCGAGCTTGGGGCTGATCTGGTTGAGTTCAGTCGGCCCATACTTTCCAAAACGCCTGACGGGTCTGTATACCAGGCCCTGGAATTGGACGAGACTGTGTTGAACTCGGATGTGGTCATCAACCTGCCCAAGGTGAAAACCCATTGCATGATGCTGTTGACCCTGGGCGTTAAAAATCTTTTCGGTGCGGTGGTGGGGCCGCGCAAAAGTCAGTGGCATATGCACGCCGGCGCAGACCGGATGGCATTTGCCGATCTCTTGCTGGATATCTCCCGGACCATCAAACCCGCCCTGACCATCATAGACGGGGTCTGGGGCATGCAGGGCCGGGGCCCCAATAACGGCACCCCCTGCCATTTAGGATTTATAGGGGCGTCCTGTGATCCCCTGGCCATGGATCTGGCCCTGGCGCCTTTGCTGGGTGTCCATCCGGCAAGTTTCCCGTTGTATAATGCGGCAGTCCGCAGGGGGTTTGTCAGGAAAGATGGGGCTGATACCCGGATGGTGGGTGATGATCCAGATGGATTCATGCCTAAAAAGTTTCAATTGCCGGTACTGGAATCGGCCATGCCGGTGCCGGGTGTGGTCTCCGGACTCGTCCGAAGGCACCTGACCTCCCGGCCGGTCCAGGACCATGACTTGTGCCGGGATTGCGGCAAATGCGCCGAGGTCTGTCCACCGGGAAGCCTGCGGTTCGTTGCCCCCCGCAAGGCCGCTATTGATCATTTGACCTGTATCCGCTGCTATTGCTGCCAGGAGGTCTGCCCGGCCAATGCCATTCATTTTAAAACAGGCGCACTGGTGGGTATTGTCGAGCGGTTACGCACAATCATGCCCCGGTGAAAATTTAAAGGCTCTATCCCGGATTTGGTCGTAGAACATTTCATTTTGCATCCATCTTGGTTCCACTATTTCGTTACATTGATTGTTCTATAAAATTGATTTTTGGAATTTTCGAGTAGTAATAAATAATGTATTAAATGTTCGTTCGTCTCTTCGATACGATTTTTCACTTACTTACAATTAAAAAAGCCCCCCTGTAGGGAGATTCCTACAGAGAGGCTTAACTGTCATGAAAAAAGGGGCCTGTACATTTTGTAGCAACCAGGATAAAATCAGCCAGTGGTTCTATCAGGCCTGATTTTCAGTTGTCAGCTGATATAGATAAAACAGATTTTCATTCTTTTTCTGGAGCCGAGGCTTCTTGTGACTCCGTATCTGTTTTAGGTGCCATTTTTTCAGCTTGAACTTCAGGGTCTGTCTCTTCAACTTCAGGGGGGGCGGCTTCATCTTCCGGGGCGGTTACTTCAGCTTCAGGAACTGTTACTTCTGCTTCGGGAACTGTTACTTCAGCTTGAGGGGCTATGGGCGCTTGGTTTGACTTATCTTGATCTCCGCAACCAGCTAATACCATTGCAAAAAGAAAAACAACACCGACAATCAACACACCTATTTTGGTTCTCATTATTATCTCCTTTGTTTTATGTTGGGACCAAAAAAGTTTTTGATGCATACGACAATTATATAGCTATAGCAATTCCTATACCAGAATCATAATTAACTGAAATTAAATACTATTTTAGATTTAAAACAACAAGGGCAAGCTTATAGTTACAAAAAGTTCATTTCCGGTTACAATTTAGTGTATAATCGGTTATCCTCCTCCCTCAATGGAATAAAGACGGGTACAAGATGTTGTGCACATCACCACTCCCCGAAAAGCGAGCTTTTATGGACAGAATGCTCACCTTGTCTATGATTTAACCGGCGGCAGGAGTATGTTCTATAAAATTGATTCGGGTTGGTCTTCGCGCAGTAACGAAAACAATGTATAAAATGTAACGATCAACCAAACCGCCTTGGTACGTTATCCGTATGCCGGGTGGTCTTGGATATGAAAAGTCCTATTTCGATTAGTCTTCATAGCCCAAACCACCTAAGTAGGATGGAATCATGCCCAGAGATTTGACTCGTTCAACCTCTTTGCTTGTTAGATGGCGAGACACATATGGAAATACTTGAAGTAGAAACTCCTTTAGATTATCAAAAGCTTCATCAGAATAAACTACTCCAGAACGCTGCTCGTTCATAATGCTCATAACCCATTTAATAAAAATAGTGGGCATCATTACATCGGAGATATCTTCCCACTTATCTATTACGTTGCCGTTTTTCTTCCTGATATATGCAGATAATACTGAGTCGCAATTCCCCCTGCATGTCCAAAAAACGTACTCACAATGCTCTTTCTCATTTTCATAATCGACTATTTTTCTAATCCAGATTGTGATTATACCGTTATCTTCTTGCTCGAAAAGTTCCTTTTCACAGATTTTGCATTTCAAGCTGGGTTTTTGGACAAATATTTTTGCTGGTTGAGGATTTTCTGTTTTCCATTCCGAGAGCGATACAGGAAAGTACCTTTCAGCTATTTCAAGACCTTTAGCAGAGTGAAGTAATTGACCTTCTATTTTTTCTCGATCAAAGACTTGATATTCAATCTTATTCTTCATTCCTTCTAAGTTCGTTGATAGTCCTGTGCTCGCAAGGGTTGAATAAAAACCGATAAAGCCCTGACAAGCATTAGCCTCAATTCTATCCCTAATATTAGGATCATCAATCGGTGAAACAGACTTTCCACTAAACGCCTTATGTTTGCAGCTCACAAGCCATTTGATAATGGTTTCTCCACCTACGCCACTGCGTTTTTCCTCTACAATTAGATCTACTCCACGATCAGCACCTCTGTCTGGGTCGGTAATGATTTTGTAGCCCATGAATGACAGAAAATCGCGTGCAAACAGTTCGAATGTGTCTTGCATCCCGCTTGCTTTATGAGCTTCTGGTATCTCTTTGAAATCCAAAACTGCCAATTCAATACTCCGTTGGTTTTGAGGTTAACAGCGAAATAGGCAGAATTGGCCAATATTGTAATCGACAGATTCTGTCTATTGTTTTGTGCAAAACGGTTTCGAGCAAAAATTCAATTTAATTGGAGATTAAGCATCCCGGGCAAAGAAACGCAAGAATAAATTTTATGTATACTCCTGCCTCTGCAGACTATGTCCAAACCGGAATCCGTCAATAATATTTTCAAACGGACAGACGAGATTAATGGCTTACTCTGCCTTCAATATGAATATTATTTCCGGAAGAATTATTAAAATTTCATTTTCCAACGTCTCTTTTTTCCAGTAGACAATGGCGTTAATCTTTGCTTCTGAGAGCAGATAGCCTTTTTTTTCATGCTGCAGAATTGTATTTTTAAAGCGTTTTGAAAATTTTAGAATCGGGATTCTGTTTTCGTTAAAACAGCCATTATTGTCAATCAGCAGACGGTCTCCGCCTTTCATGGCGGATATCGGTTTCTGTCTTTCAATAAAAAAATCAAGCCAGATATCTTTATGTGTCAGCTGAATAATTAATTGATTTGATCTTTGGTAGGGGAAAGGATCGAATTTTTTCTCCATGTCCCGGCAGGAAATATTGTCAAGATAGTTCCCGTTTATGTGAATAAAAAGATTGTGCTTTGCCCTTGTCATTGCCACGTAGAGCTGTCTGTTTTTTTCATTGCTGTCGGGAAAAGACCCTGCAAGCATGAGAAAGACGTTGGAAAACTCTTTGCCCTTGGCTTTGTGGATTGTTGAAACGAAAATCGTTTCTCCCCGGGTCTGGGTGAAATCCTCCAGTTTGGACTCCCGTACAAAAACCTCAAAATCGGACTGATACTTCAGCTTTTTATTGCTGAGCTCAAAATCTTTTATCAGATGAATACATGTTTCAATCTGTTCGCTGTGTTTGTATCTCTGCCACAGCAATTTTTTGGCACTCGCCCAGTGTTCGTCGCTGATGGTGTATCTGTCATCTGAAAAGTTTAATTGATTGATAAAATATCTGACTTCAAGCAAATCATAAAGGCTGTATAAGTCATTGGTCTGGATCAGTTTTACCGGCATTTTTTCGTTGTGTAAAAGACCTGCGATCTGCAATGCCTCGGCGTTGGTTTGGGTAAGAACCGCACTTGTACCCGTTAAATCCCGGGAAAGGACTGCATTTACAACCGGCTCAATCAGGTTGGAAGATGTGTAATTAATCACTTCAAGGTGTCCGTTTTCAACGGTGTGGGACGCAATGGGCGCATCCTTGAGGCGATTATCAATCCTTTCGGCAAATTTATTGGCGTATTCCACAAGATTTGCCCGGCTGCGAAAATTTTGGACAAGTTCATATTTCGTTGCCTTATATTCCGAGATAAACGCTTGAAGATGTCTGGAACTGGCCCCGCGAAACTCATAGATATTCTGGTCATCATCACCGACCGCAATGACCCTCATCTCTTCATTGTGCACCATAAGCGTCTGGATCAGTTCAAACTCATGGGCGTCCATATCCTGGGCCTCATCAATCACCAGAACTGCTTTTGTGATTCTGTTGGGCTCTATCTCTTTGGTTTTTATCTTTTCAATGGCCGTGTTAATGATCGTTCCGGATTTCTCAATGGAACCTATTTTGCCCAGCAGATCAAAACAGTACGCATGAAAGGTTTTTATCTCCACAAAACCGGCAGCATTGCCTATTAAAGTCTGTAACCTTTTTTTGAATTCTGTGGCGGCGGCCCGTGAAAAGGTTACCATAAGAAGCTGTTCATGCTTGACATCTTCCATGAGCAAAAGCGAGGCAAGTTTATGCACAAGCACCCGTGTTTTGCCGCTGCCCGGACCTGCGGCAACAACGATATACCGGGAGGTATTGTCCTTGATTATGTTTAATTGAGACGGGGATAACTCACCGAAAAGCTGCCTGAATTTGGTGGGGGTGATGTTTTTTGTAATCTCTCCCTGCCTGCTGCCTTTAAAATATTTTTTCAGAAAGGACGAATAGTTCAGCTGAAAATAGTCTTCCACAAATTTCAGGGCCTCTTTGTAATCATGGATCATTTTTTTTGCATATTCACCCACAATATGAATCTGCTGAATTTTATTCTCATAGAACTGTGCGAGCTTTTGATAGTCGCCCTTGGTGTATTGTTTCCGGTTGTCCTGCTCCAGTCTTTCTATGGTCAGTTTATTATAGACAACCAGAAACCCGCCTTCTATTCTAATGGCCTCGATTCTGGACAGATAAAAGAGGGCATCTTCTATCTCGTCTATTGAGGTTTTTAAACAAAACAGGCTATTCTGGTTTTCATAGCTGTTTTTTAATTCATGCACTGAAAATGAAACCAGTGTCAGTTCGCTGTTTTTGTCTGCCGCTGATTCTTCGGCCAGGCTTCTGGCATATAAAAAATTCAGAATGAATGCTGCCAGTTCATGTCGTTTTTTCAGTTTCTCTTGGATGTCATCCGCCGGATAGTTTGATAAAAGGGTCAGACTGTTTTTTAAATAATTATGCTGTTTTCGTTTTATCCAGTTTTTAATTGCCCAGAAATTGATAAGCGTTTTTATTTTACCGGGTGCGACATCCGAACACCCGGCCTCTTCGGCGCCCTCGTTTAACTCTTTTATGTTGAACGTCTTTTCCTCTTGTTCAAACCGGCTGGCAAGATAGTCTTCTATTTTACTGAAAATCCCGAGTATTTTGAGGGACCGGTTTTTATTTTCCCCTCTTTTTATGTAGGCGGTTAGGTCTTTGGTGTCGGCCAGTATATTTTCTTCTCGCAAAAGATTGATCAGGTGAATCACATCTTCTTTTACGATCCCCAGATGATCCGAGATGTAGTCGACTCTGGCCTCTGCCGCTTCATCCGTTGCGTGTTTTTTGCTTTTGCTTGAGAATAGTTTTTTAATGATCCGGGTGGCGTTTTGTTTTTGCTTTTCATTAAATTTTGACGATGCGTTTATTTTATCGATGGCTGCCTGGGCATTTGGGGACAGAATGCTGTTGGCAAATATCCTTGGCATGTTTTGGCCCCGTTTCAGGTAGCCGGACTCCTCCAGGGCCGCAATTGCCGTTGTGACCCGTGTCTCTATTTCTACGACATTATCATCCCAGCCGGCTTTTCTTGCGATCTCCAGTGTTGAATTGGACACCGATGACCTGAACCTGGTGATCTCTTTGATGGCCCGCCAGATCTGCTGGATCTCTTTGATGCTCAGTTTTGTCTGGTTCAGGAGAATAAAATGCTTGCTTAGGTCTTCTTCGTTGAAAAGGGCATAGCAGTCGGCGGTGATCGCCTCATCCCGTCCCGCCCGTCCTGCTTCCTGGACATAGTTTTCCAGCGAATCGGAAAGTTCAAAATGGATCACCATGCCCACATCTTTTTTATCAACCCCCATGCCAAAGGCTGATGTGGCCACCATGATCTGAACATCTCCACGGATAAAGGCATTCTGGTTTTCGGACTTTTCCTGTTTATCCATTTTCCCATGGTAGGGTTTTGCCGTGTAGCCATCCAGTGAAAGCCTCTGGGCGATCATGTACGCTCTTTTTGTCCGGGACACATAAACTATGGTCGGGCATTTTTTACCGTCAATGAGATGTCGCAGGGCATTGTATTTATCCGCTTCATTTTCTTTTGGAATGACCTTGTAGGTCAGGTTGGTTCTTGAGGCATTTGAGCTGAAGGTTTCAAGGGATAAAGAGAGTTTTTTTCTGAAATAATTTTTTATATCTTCAATGACATTTTGCTTGGCTGTTGCCGTAAAGCAGGATACCGGGATCGGCTCAGCTTTGTTTTTCTTTTTCTGCAGTTGCCGGATGAAATCGGCGATGTACAGGTAATCTACCCTGAAATCCTGCCCCCATGAGGAAAAACAGTGTGCCTCGTCGATCACAAACCTTACGACATTTCTTCCCAGCAACAGTTTTTCTATGGTGTTTGACCGCAGGGATTCCGGTGAAATATACAGTATGGAAGCGTCCGCGTTTTTAACCCGTTCAAATGATTTGGCCCGTTCTATGGGATCAAGCAAGCCGTTGATTGTGACAGCGTCTGTGATGTTTGATGCCTCAAGGTTATCAACCTGATCCTTCATTAAAGACTGTAAGGGGGATATGACCACGGTCAGCCCTTTTACGCACTGTGCCGCCATCAGTGCCGGAACCTGAAAGGTGATTGATTTTCCGCCGCCTGTGGGAAAAACCGCTAAAATTGATTTATTGTTTATGGCCGCCACAACGGCTTCTTCCTGCAATGCTTTGCCGCCATAGGTCCGGTACGAGTCAAAGCCGAAAAAATTTTTTAGCCCTCTTTTTGCATCAAGTGACTGAAGACAGTAATTGCACCCCGGAATACACGGGCTGTTTCTTAATAGATATAACACCGTTTCAACATCCGGATAGTTCCTGGTTACCCATGGAGGTGTTATCGAATATCGGCTGTTCGTGTTTATCAATGCCAGGCAGTATGAAAGTTCAACCGGATTATTTTCGATCAGCGTTTTTAAATCGGTATTTTGGCAAATTCTGCCCTCAAAATAGTCCCGGATAAGATCTGATAAGGTATCAACCGTTTCTTCGGCGTCGCAAAATTGGAGATACTCGAAAAAATATGAAAATTCCCTTTGGGTGTTCAGCAGTGAAACATATATTTTTTTTAGGCATTCGTCTGTATCCAGAAATGCCGACACTTCATCGTAAAAAAGGTCTTTGGCTTTTATGGCATCATTTAACGGATTGTTCAGCTCTTCGGTTTGAAGTTTGTCATCCTTTAAAAGTGCATGGTAGGGCTTCTTGGGAAACAGCAGCGCAGACAGATAGAGGGTGTCAATCGCTTTTAGGGCGGGAAGATTCCTGCCTATATTTTTTTCAAAAAGGGGCAGGTCGTGGTGAATAATATTATGACCGCATGTATATTCGGCCCGGCTGATAAAATCGAAAAGGGCCGGGGCTGAACCGCAGTGAATGGTCTGCCCGTTGTCATAGATACCGCCGGCATCAAGCAGTTTTTTGCCTGTTAAATCCATTTCCGTATCTATGAAAGCAATTTTATTCATGAAATCAAAACAGCAAATCCGGGTGCGCTATGCCTGTGAAAATTCTATTAAGTCGATCTTTTTTATAAAAAAATATCAATCTTGGAAAATTTATCAAGGCAAATCGACAGAATGCCACAAGTATTGCGTTGTCGCATGAAACACCTTTTTTTACCTCCTTTTTCGATGGGGTATGTATTCTAAAAATCGTTTTACGGCAAGTGGGACAGTTGTTTGATCTCTCATGGCAATACCGATTTTTCTGAACGCGGGCACTTCAAGTTCTTTTGCAACAACCTGATAGGGGATGCGTTGCAATATCAATTCCGGCAAAATGCTGATGCCCAGACCATTTTCCACCATGGACATGATGGCATAATCGTCCCATGTGGTGAATTGAACTTGGGGGGAAATATGATGTTGCTCAAAAATTTCAATCATATCTGAATTGGCCCCTTTTTCCAGCAACATGAACGGGCTGTTCATTAATTCATGAATCGGAAACTTTTCGCAGTTTGAAAAGGGATGATCTTGTGGCAGGGTGACCAGTAAACGATCGTTTTCCAAAAAGATCGTTTCTATATTTGCCTTTGCCGGCAGTCTTAAAAATCCGAAGTCAACCCGACCTTCTAAAATCCAGTTTTCAATTTCTGTATAATCGCCAAGCAGCAGCTCAAAATGAATCTTTGGGTAGTCCTTTTGAAACAGTTTAATCATATTGGGCAGCCAATGCGTTGCCACACTGGAAAATGTGCCGATGCGAATCAAGCCCCCCTTCATACCGTGTAAATCCTTTACCTGCATTCTTAAAAGTTCATGCTCATTGCAGATTCGTTTTAATTGGGGTAAGAGCTTTAATCCATCCGACGTCAAACTTACGCCGGCACGATTTCTTTCAAGCAATGCAACCCCCCAGTCCATCTCTAAATCTTTAATCATACGGCTGATGCCGGACTGGGTATAGTTCAGTGAAACAGCAGCCTTTGTAAAACTTCCGCATTCGACGGTTTTTACAAATGCCATATATTTTTGAATGTTCATAACCACTCTCTTTTAATATCTGAATTTGTCATGGTCAACATGATAAACATTTGGATTTATCATGTGTGATGCGATGGTATATGACTACAGTTAAAAATCCAAGGATGTAATGAAAACGGTATAGAAATGTTTTTTAACTGAAATGAGGCTGCGGTAAAATGAAAAATGCACGAGTAAAGTATATAACGGCACTGATCTTATTCGGATTAAACGGAATTGTTGCAAGCCATATTTCATTAAGCAGTTATGAGATCGTATTTACCAGAACACTGATCGGCAGTCTGTTTTTAATTCTGATTTTTGTTTTTTCCAAACATCGAATGCGGTTTTGGGCGAATAAATCACACGCTCTTTTCTTATTCATCTCGGGCGTGGCCATGGGGACAAGCTGGATGTTTCTGTATGAAGCGTACGCTCAAATCGGTGTCAGCATTGCGACACTTGCCTATTATTGCGGTCCTGTCATCGTGATGATTTTTTCCCCGATTGTTTTCAGGGAAAAAATGACAGGAGCCAAACTGCTCGGCTTTCTTGCCGTGATCATTGGGATGTTTTGTGTAAATGGGGATGCGTTATCAAGAGACACACTCTCTTGGGGATTGGTTTGCGGGTTACTGTCGGCAGTTATGTATGCCTTCATGGTGATTTTCAATAAAAAGGCTGTGGGGATCAAAGGTCTTGAAAATCCGATGTGGCAGCTGATCATCAGCTTTTTGACGGTAGCCGTTTTTCTTGGTTTGAAACAAGGATTTTCAATCAGCAATATTTACGGAAATCTATTGCCGATACTGATTTTGGGCATTGTGAACACAGGCGTCGGCTGCTATTTCTATTTTTCCTCCATCGGCAATTCATCCGGCCAGAGTGTTGCCATCTGCGGATATTTTGAGCCCCTTTCAGCATTGTTTTTTTCAGCCGTACTTCTTGGCGAGCACCTGAATTTCGTACAAACGGTTGGCGCCGTCTTGATTTTAGGCGGCGCCGCTTTTGGAGAGTTGTTTCATCAGAAACAAGACAGCGAATTGGACAAATGAGAACAACACGCTATGTTTGAACGCCGTGACACATGTTATCCGGGATGTCGCCTATTTCTGTGCTTCCTGCCAGGTGTTCAGTCTGCAAGGGCTGCGGGAACAGGAAAGATCATATCGTAAGCATAGTTGAAAATCAAAGTGTAGGTCAGGGCAGCCATGGTAAAGACAACATCCATGGTTAGCGCCTGGATAAAAGAAAAGCGCATCCAGATCATGGTAAAAGGGACAGACGCCAGCATGAATCCCACCTCAAAGCAGACGGAATGAAAAACTCTCAGCTTAACGCCCCTGGGATAAAGGGGGTGTTTGAGAAAGATCAGCGCATGATCAAAGGTGCAATTGTAAACGTAGTTCCAAATCATGGCCATGAGCGACATGATGATGCCGAAGCTGCCTATGTGAGCGACAGGTTGATTGAGGAGATCCTGAAGTACCAATACGGTGAGGCATAGAAAAACGCCCTCAAACATAATGGAATGGCGAAGTCTGTCTAAGCCGGATCTCATTTCAGGTTTTGTGTTCATATCCAATACATCTTTTAATTGCTAAAGTTAAAAACCATTGTTAATTATCATTGATAATAGATGGAATAAAGTTGATATCTATCTGAATTATTGATAGGTTCGGTTTATGAATTTTACCTTGGATCAATTGGAAGCATTTTGGGTAAGTGCTGAAACAGGCTCTTTTTCGGCGGCAGCCAGAAAGCTGGGCAAAGCACAGTCAGCCGTAAGTACGGCGATTTCCAATTTGGAGATTGATTTGGGCCTGGAACTCTTTGACCGGGCAGGAAAATATCCCGTGCTGACCCTGACCGGAGAGATGTTCCTTCGAGAAGCTGAAACGATATTATCCCGTTGCCGGTCCATGCAAACCAAAGCGGCGGCGTTGGCCGAAACCATGGAAAGCCAGGTCCGCTTCGCTGTGTCTGAAACCCTCCCTAACATCGCCTTTAAGGATGGCATGTTGCTCAAGCGCTTTAAAGAGCAATTTCCTGAGACCGAACTGGAAATCCTTTCGGGCTCCCTCAATGATGTCTGGGATATGATCGATCAGGCCCGGATTGATTTTGGCGTGATGATGCCCACAGAAATCCTGTTGGACCGGTGGAAGTCCCGGTCGGATTTTCAAATTGTAGGAAAGATGGATTTCATTCCGGTGGCCCACCCCAAACATGGCCTGGGAAAGTCCGGGTTGGATATATCTGCCCTTGACATGGTTTTGCAGATTGAGGTGACTTCCAGGGGCGGGGAGCAGGAAACACAGCTCCCCGTGTTCAGCAGCAGGGTGTGGTGGGTGGAAAACGAATATTTGATCCGGGATCTCCTGCTCCAGGGGATGGGGTGGGGCATTCTTCCCGAACATTTAATAAAGGATGACCTGGGTGCCGGACGACTGGAACGGGTTCAGGTCGACATGGGGGAGGCGATCCTTTCTGCCCCGATTCTTATGGCCTGGTCCAAGGATCGTCCCTTGGGCCGTGCCGGAGACTGGCTTTTTTCAGCGATGAAAAAATACTATAGCTGAAAAGATACCGGAAAACAGGAGGAGGCGTATGTCAACAAAAGAGAGTCTATCTGCATGGATCACCGGGACAGTGGAACGTTTCCTGTCCGAATCCCCCCTTAACAATTTGCAGAACAAAGACAATGCCCCTGCCTGGGATGAAGCGTTGGTCGGCTTCGCCTCCGGGGCCGATCCCCTCTTTCAAGAATACAAGGAATATGTTGGTCCTTTCCACTGGACCCCATTGGAGATCTATAATCAATATCACCCAAATCATTTAGCGACACCGGAAGACCTTACGGTGATATCCTGGGTTTTACCCCAGCGCAAAGCTGTCCGGGAGATGAACCGAAAAGCAAGGAAATTCCCCGCCGAAACCTGGGCCAGGGTTCGCATTGAAGGTGAAAAATTCAATGCCGCGCTTAGAGCACATGTTGCCAAAACGCTGACCGATGAGGGCTATCCTGCCGTTGCGCCAATGCTGGCGCCCAATTGGGCTTGGGTGAATTCTAAAAATTACGGTTATGCCTCATCCTGGTCAGAACGCCACGCAGCCCATGCTGCAGGCCTTGGTACGTTCGGACTTTGCGATGGACTGATTACGCCCAAGGGCAAAGCGATGCGAGTCGGGTCTGTGGTGGCAAAAATCAAAATAGAGCCTTCGATCCGGTACTATAACCACCACCGCGCCTGGTGTCTTTTTTTTGTTGATGGTTCCTGCGGCAAGTGTATTGACCGCTGCCCGGTTCGAGCGCTTACAACTTCCGGGCACGACAAGGAAATCTGCCGTCAGCACCTGATTGCGTCCAGTGCGTATGTCAAAGAAACATATAACTATGAAGGGTACGGCTGCGGCCTCTGCCAGGTGGGTGTACCGTGCGAAACCCATATACCGGTAAGAAAGGCCCGGGAAGCCTATGAGAGAGGAGAACTTCCGCCACCACCTCCGCCGCTCGCTTGAATATGTGATGAATACTGAGACGACTATAACTCTGCTGTGAAAAATCAAGGAAGGAGATGTGAACAGATGGATACTGAAACCCAAAAATACATTTATTGGCATAAAATTATAGAAAGCACCTATCCTGAATGGTCCGTCGGAAATATTATCGGACTGAACAGAGAAGAACGCTTGCTGAATTTATTTGATGATAAAAACCAAAATAATATTAAAAAATTTGCCATGAAGCTGGCGTGCTTCGGTCGGACGGAGGCTGTATCAGACCTCAAAAAACAACAACGGCAACTGTTTGAGCTTTGTAAAGAAAAAGACGAGGAACCCACAGAAGAGTTGAAAAGATTAGCAGCAGAAGAAGGGTGGGAGTGAACAATTCTGGGAGGGCAGGGGCTGCTGATCCGGGGTTAGATTATAATTTAAGGCCACAGGTTTGATCAAGCCCGGAAACAACATTGACAATCCCTGCCGCGTTTTTTAAAATAATAGACACTACTGCAAGTGACCCTGCGTGAACATTGATTTTAATCAGAACCTCATCGTTTGAAAATTACATTTTGTAATTCTCACCTGTTTTTGAACCGCCTTAAACGAAACATTGCTTAATTTTCAACAGGAGGTGGCATATGGATAGAAATGATTTTTTATCCGCTTTTATGGCAGCGGAAAGCGAAATTAATCTTATCCTTGAAGATTTAACAAAACAGTTGCATGAAAAAATGGATGAATTATTCCAGGAATCCGATGAGAGGTGGGTTGAGCGAATTTTAGCCTTTTCATTTAATAAAATTCCTACCCAGGACACGTTATCTATTGACGACAGAGACATTACGATTGCCAGGCAGGCAAAAAAGCTGATGTATCTGCATGGGTTAAATGCAAAGGTTCAGTTGGAGCAGATCGGAAACAGCAAAAACAGGAGATGCCCGGGGCAGATGATTTATCACATAAAACAATCTCCTAAAAATAAAAAGTATTTAGAATCGATTTTGAAAAACGACCTGCGTCCGTCTTCTGACCGATAGACCACATCTGCCGAAGACCAACCAGCACCGCTGCAAAAGACCCGCTGAAATGAACCGGCGTTAAATTTTCGAACCCGTTGACATAGGAAGCCTCCCATTGCGTATCAAACCCTGCATTGCCGTTTTATTCACATGCCTTTTCATTACTTCCGTCAGTTTAGCGGAAATCACCCCTGACGATAACGGGGGAATTCTCCTTGCCCATCCCAAACAGGTGGATGCGGGTCGGCCCTTTCTTGTCCGGTTGATATCAGCCCAGGCCTTTGACCGGATTCGGGTCCGTTGGATGGATCAGGACTGTGTCCCTTCGGTCTCCCAGTGGAATGGACATTATGTGGCCGTTGTCATGCTGGGGACCGATGTGCTGACCATCAAGCCCGGTCCCCAGGAACTTTTGGTCCGGGCGTGGATCGGGGCCAAGGAGACGGTCTGGGATCGATCCATCCGTATTATTGACCGGACATATCCCCGTCAGGAGCTGACCCTGCCGGAAAAAATGGTGACGCCGCCCACTGAGGTGCTTGAACGAATAAAGGCGGAAAGAGTCCGTACCCAGGCGGCCAAACAGACCTGGTCAGACCAGCGGCTGTGGGGACTGCCCTTTCACAGGCCCGTGGCGGGAACATTCACCAGTGTTTACGGTCTGCAACGCATTTTGAACGGCAAACCCAAAGATCCCCACCGGGGCGTGGATTTCAGGGCACCCACAGGAACTGCTGTGGAAGCGGTGGCAGACGGCAGGGTTATTTTGGCTGAATCCCACTATTATGCCGGCAATTCCATCTATATCGACCATGGCAACGGCGTTATTTCCATGTATTTTCATTTAAGTCAGTTCGACGTGTCCCAGGGGGATATTGTAAAACAGGGGCAGAGTATCGGCCGATCCGGCTGTACGGGCCGGGCCACGGGGCCCCATCTGCATCTGTCCATAGCTGTGCAGGGCCAGTTGGTTGATCCGGAACCGCTGTTTGAGAATACAAGTGAGCAATTGCTTCGGTGATATGCATTTGATGAAATTATACAAAGGCCATTTTATTGATACCCCCACGCCGGGCCGCTTCAGGGTAAGAAGGGATTCGTTCGCCATCGTTGAGGCAGGAAAGCTCATCTCTCTGGAAAAGGACGTTCCGGAACAGCTTTTCTCCCTTGGCGTAACGGACCTGGGACCAGGTGTGGTTATCCCTTCTTTTATTGATCTGCATGTCCATGCGCCCCAGCATATGCAGATGGGGACGGGACTGGATATGGGATTGCTTGATTGGCTGGAAAATTATACCTTTCCCGGTGAGTCCCGGTTTGCCGATGAAAATTATGCCCGAAAGATATATCCGGTGTTTGCCGCCGAACTGCTTCGTCAGGGCACGCTTCGGTCCGTGGTTTACGGTACGGTTCATTCGGCATCGACCCTGATTCTGGCGCAAAGTCTGGAACAGGCAGGACTGATGGCCTTTGTGGGCAAGGTCAACATGGATCAAAATGCGCCCGATTATCTTAGGGAAACCTCAGACGAATCCTTTGACGACAGTGAAACGTTCTGCCGGAGGTTGGCGGGCGGGGAGAAGGTCCGGCCCATCGTGACCCCCCGGTTTGCCCCAAGCTGCACGGAAAAACTTATGAAAGCGCTGGGGCGTCTCTCCCGGCGGTCGAACCTGCCGGTGCAGTCCCACCTGTCCGAAACCCTGTCCGAAGCTCAGTGGGTTTCTCAGCTGTTTCCCGACAGCCGAAGCTATACCCATGTTTATGATGCGTGCGGACTGCTGGGGCCGGATAGTTTAATGGCCCACGCCATCTTTTTAAGTGAAGAAGAAATAGATCTGATTGTGGAACGATCGGCCACATTGGTTCACTGCCCCAGCGCCAACATGAATTTGAGCAGCGGTATCATGCCCCTTGGCCGTTATCTGGACCGGGGCGTCAACCTGGGACTGGGCTCCGACGTGGGCGCAGGTCATACCCTTGCCATGTATCGGGCGGTTGTTCAAGCGGTTCAAAGTGCCAAGCTGCTCCGGATTCTGCGGCCCCAGGAGAACCACCGAGCGGTCACCCTTTCCGAAGCCTTTTATCTGGCGACCATGGGCAATGGTAAATTTTTTAACCGCCAGGGATGGGGGCCTTGCGGGGCATTTGAGCCGGGCATGAGTTTTGATGCCCTTGCCATTGATATGGGGCTGCCCGAAGCCGTGGCGCTCTCTCCCCTTTCTCAAGTGGAACGGTTTCTCTACGCAGGAGACGACAGGCATATTAAAGTGAGGATTTTAGCAGGCCGGGAATTATGAAAAAGATCTGCCGGTTCATATTAAATGATGAGGAAATGGAACTGGCATTGTCTCCGGGCCGGTCGGTTTTGGATCTTTTGAGAAAAGATTTGGGTCTGTACGGCACCAAAGAGGGGTGCCGGGAAGGGGAGTGTGGCGCCTGCACGGTGATACTTGGCCGGATTCCCCAGGTTGCCTACAGGGCCATGCCGTCCTGTCTTATGCCGGTGGGCCAGCTCAATCTCACCCATCTTGTGACCATAGAAGGCCTTCAGAAAGAACGGCCCAACCGGCTTCAGCAAGCCTTTGTCAACCAGGGGGCAACCCAATGCGGTTTCTGTACTCCCGGATTCATCATGGCCCTCACCGGTTATCTTCTGGCGGGCTGGATTGTGACCCTTCAGGGTGCTGTGGATGCCCTGGATGGTAATCTGTGCCGGTGTACAGGCTACCATTCCATTCGCCGGGCCGTGGCAGAAACCATTGATCCCTTGTTGGGAAAAGTGCCTTCAATTCAGGAGTTGATTGCGCTGGACCTGGTTCCCGGATATTTTTCGGACATTCCGGGAAGATTAACGACATTGCAAAAAACTTTCCCAACCGATTCACAAGAGGTCTATCTTGGACGATTCGACAGAACTCGCCCTTTAATTGCAGGCGGCACCGACCTGTATGTGCAGCAGGGCGACCACCTGAATAACTCGGAGCCCCGGTTCCTGGTCCCCGAATCCGAGCCGATCCGGGTAACGGATGGGATGATAAAAATCCCTGCAACGGCCACCATGGCGCAGTTGCAGCATGATCCCCATTTAAACGATCAATTTCCCGGATGGCATGACAAGCTGCTGGTCGTAGCCTCCCCGATTTTACGGCATCGGGCCACCCTGGGGGGAAATATCGTCAACGCCTCACCCATTGCGGATTGTGCCGTTCTGCTGCTTGCCCTGAATGCCCAAATCCAACTGGTTTCGTCAAAAGGTACCCGGCGCCGGTTTCCCTTGAGGCGGTTCTTTCTGGGGTATAAAGAGCTGGATCTAAAGGACGATGAGCTTGTGGACTCCTTTTGGGTGACAGCACAAAACGAGGTCCAATTATGGCATTACGCCAAGGTGAGTAAGCGCAAACGTTTGGATATCGCCAGTTGCAACGCTGCGGCGGTATTTTCGGTGGATAACGGACGGTTTACCTCGGTCTGTTTAGCCCTGGGCGGTGTGGCGCCCGTCCCCTTTACGGCCCGCCGGACCATCGCTTGGCTCAGGGGAAAACCCTTGACTCTGGAGACGTTTCTGGGGTCCCTGGAAGTGGTTCAAAAAGAGATTGCCCCCATAGACGATGTCCGGGGAAGTGCCGAATATAAAAGGTGGTTGGTCCGGGCGCTTATGGTGGATCATTATCTGCACTGTTTCCCGGATGTCTGTTCCTACGATGATTTTGTAAAGGCGGGAGTTCTATGAGCAATCCCGACACAACCGGCCATGTCATGGGGCTTACCCGCTATGTGGATGACGGGGATTTTCCTGTCCGGGGATTGCATTGTGCTGTCTTTTTTTCTCCCCTGGCCCGGGGAAAAATTCGGCATTTGGATATGTCCGCTGCCCTAAAAACGCCGGGTGTGGCGTTCATTCTCACCGCAAAGGACATTCCCGGAGAAAATCAGATCGGCGGCATCATTCAGGACGAAAAACTTTTGGCCGAGGATGAGGTAAATTTTGTGGGGATGCCCGTGGCCGCGGTGTATGCCTGGACCGAAGAGGCCGCCCGAAAGGCGGTGGGTCTCATTAAAATTGAGATCGCCGAAGAAATTCCTGTACTGAATCCCCGGGAGGCTTACGACCGTAATGAATTGATTGCCCCGGTGCGAACCTTTACCCTGGGGAATGCGGACGAGGCTATTTCTTCTGCCGCCCATGTGGCCAAAGGCCGGGCCGACTCCGGCGCCCAGGAGCACTTTTATCTGGAGGGCCAGGCCGCCATTGCCACACCCCTGGAGCAGGGCGGTCTTCATCTTGCTTCGGCCACCCAGGCACCCACGTCGGTGCAGAGATGCGTTGCCCGGGTGTGCGGATTGGCCATGAACCGGGTTGAAGTGGATGTCCGGCGGCTGGGTGGCGCCTTTGGGGGCAAGGAGAGCCAGGCCGGCACCTGGGCCTGTTTTGCCGCCCTGGGAGCGCAGAAATCAGGCGTCCCCTGCCGTATGGTGTTAAGGCGTTCCGAGGATATGCAGGCCACGGGCAAGCGGCATCCGTACACCTCGGATTTTACCCTGGCCCTGGATAAAGATGGGAAATTTCTGGCCTTCAAGGTCTTCTATTATCAGAATGCCGGGGCCGCCGCTGATTTGTCCACCTCCGTTTTGGAACGAACCCTGTTCCACGCCACCGGATCTTATTATGTTCCCAACGTACATGCCACGGCAGCGGCCTGCCGGACGAACATACCGCCGAATACCGCTTTCAGGGGGTTCGGCGGCCCCCAGGCCATGTTTGTCTTTGAAGCCGCCATCCGGGAGGCCTCACGGATCAGCGGGATCAGCGTTGAAACCCTGCAGCAAAAAAATCTGCTTAAAACCGGAGACTGCTTTGTCTATGGGATGGCGGCGGAAAATGCCCGGGCCCGGTGCTGCTGGGACAAGGCATATGCCCAGTATGATCTGCCGAAACGGATGCGTGCCATTGACGATGCCCGAAGAGAAGAGAAATCCTCCGGTCAGGTTTCCCGCTACGGCAGAGGGTATGCCCTGATGCCCGTATGTTTCGGCATCAGTTTTACCACCCAGTTTTTAAACCAGGCCCGGGCCCATGTCCACATTTATACGGACGGCAGCGTGGGCGTCAGTACGGGTGCTGTGGAGATGGGGCAGGGGGTAAACCACAAACTCCGCGAAATAGTGGCCGACAGCCTGGGGATCGATTCCGGCCTGGTTAAGCTTGAATCCACCAATACCACCCGGGTTTCCAACACCAGCCCCACTGCCGCCAGCAGCAGCACCGACTTAAACGGCGCAGCCGCCCTGATGGCCTGTGAGATGATAAAGGCGCGTCTCTTTAAATTCATGGCCCATGAATATCAATGTGCCGCCGGGGATTTTTCACTGGAAAAAGGTGGGTTACATAAAAAAGGCAAACGATGTGAAATCGCCTGGCAGGATCTGGTAATCCAGGCCTATCGGTCACGGGTGCAACTGAGCGCCGAAGCCCACTATACGACGCCGGATCTCGACTTTGATCTCACTGAGGAAAAGGGCCGTCCTTTTGCCTATCATACTTACGGAACAGCCTATTTTGAGGCCAAAGCGGACCGCCTGCTGGGCACCTACAAAATAGAGACGGCCTATGTGGTGCACGATCTCGGGCGATCCATCAATCCCCTCATTGATTTGGGGCAGGTCGAGGGCGGCATGGTCCAGGGCATCGGCTGGATGACCATGGAAGAGATGCGTTATGCAGAGACGGGCAAACCCCTTACGGCCACGGCGGGAACCTATAAAATGCCGGATATCTCTTCGGTTCCCGCGGACATGCGGGTAACATTTTTGGAAGATGACCATAACGATAAAGCGGTTAAAGGATCAAAAGCAGTTGGCGAGCCGCCTTTCATGTACGGCATCGGGGCTTTTTTTGCCATACGGATGGCCGCCGGGAGCCAGAAGCCTTTGTATTGTGCCCCCATGACTCCCGAGCGATTGTTTGAAGAAATCCGTATTTCCTAATATGTCGTTGCCAATGCCTATAATGCTGCAAACCGGCTGATCCCCGCCTCTTTTGCCTCCAACACCGCCTGGTTGAATTCGGTCTCAGATACAGGCGTTTCCAAGCCCTTCACCTCATGGGCCTTTCCGCACGGCCGATATTGATCCATGAGGTTCACATAGGTGGTTTTTGAAATATGGTCGGCAATAAATGACATCACCGCTTTGGTCCCGGCCATCCCGCCAGGCATAACCAGGTGCCGAAGCACCAGTCCCCGGGTGGCAATACCATTTTCGTCAACCTGGAGATCCCCCACCTGTCGATACATTTCGCTAACCGCTTTTTGGGCCACCTCAGGATAATCCGGGGCATTGCAGGTCTGTTGGGCAACCGCCGGATCCCAGAATTTAAAATCCGGCATATAAATATCGACGATTCCATCCAGCAGAGCCAAGGTTTCCACCTTGTCGTATCCGCTGGAGTTGTATACCAGGGGAATTCGTAATCCACCGTCAATGGCCATATCCAGGGCAGACAAAATCTGGGGCACCACATGGGTGGGCGTCACCAGATTAATGTTATGGCAGCCGTTATGCTGCAGGATGAGCATCATGCCGGCCAACTGCCCGAGACCGCACTCATCTCCGTCTCCGTTGTGGCTGATATCGTAGTTCTGGCAGAAATTACACTTCAGGTTGCAGTGGGAGAAAAAAATGGTGCCGGAACCAAACGCCCCAACCAAAGGCGGTTCTTCTCCAAAATGGGGGTTGAAACTGGCCACCATCGCTTCGTCGCCGGTGGCACATTCCCCCAGTTCTCCGGAAAAGCGGTCTACCTTACAGGCCCTGGGGCAAATTTCACAGGATTTTAACAGCTGCCGCGCCTGACTTATTTTTTCCCGGAGCTGTCCTTTCTCTTTGGTTTTAATATACGCGGGTTGAAAGACGGTCATGTTTTGCGTGCTCCTTTTTCTTATATTATCAATGCATTGAATCTAAAAAACAGGGTCGCATGTCTCCATGTTGGCGGCCATCCTAACGTCATCGACAAAATAATGCAATTTTTTTGGGTTCCGGTAATTGTCGTCGCATCTGGGTTTACGCCGATTTTCGTGTGAAGCATATTGTTTTTATTGATTTTTAAATATGTTGACGTTATCCTGAATCAACAGTTTCAACTAACCCTTAGACCTCGGCTAAGCAAGTAGGCCGATGATATTACGATCCGATTTAAAATTCTAACCCGCTGAAATCGGCGAATTTCATCAACGCAATTATTCGCCATTTTTGAAGTGGGACAAATTTAATTTATTTGATTCAAGGAGCGCATCATGAAACAAGTACTCATTTCATTGGTCATCGGTTTTGTCTTAATTCTAACCCAGGTCCCGTCAAATGCTGAACAGGCCCCCAAGAAAGTCTTTGACCTTGCCAATTCAATACTGGTCGAGTTTGGGAAAGATCCTGTGATCGTCAAGGCCGTTAAAGAGGAAAATGCCAAGGCAAAGAGCCTCGATCAGATTAAGGCCAAAGATGCCGAATGGAAAAATACCGCGGGGATCGCCGATTATATGAAGGCCATCATGGAGTCCGAATGCGGTCAACATTTGAGGGACATTCAGGATTCCGAGGGGTTTTATGCTGAAATTTTTGTGATGGACAATCAGGGTGCCAACGTGGCCATGACCGACAAAACGTCAGACTTCTGGCAGGGGGATGAGGCCAAATTTCAAAAATCCTTCAACAATGGTAAAGGCGCGGTGTTTGTTGACGAAGTGGAGTTTGACGACAGTGCCCAGACCTACCTGGTCCAGGTATCGGTGCCGGTTCTTGACGGCGACACCGTTATCGGGGCCATCACCTTTGGCATTGATGTGGATCAGATTCAATAACAGTCATGGGCTGATCGGGTCTATCAACACCCCCATTCGGCCCACACACAATGCATCTTGAACGATCCATTCAGAGTACGCAGATCTTTTTATAAAAAAAACTTAAGGACGACCCAATGACTGTGTTTAATAATATGAAAATCGGCACCAGGCTGCTTGTTGGTTTTGCCGCCATGATTTTGTTCATGGCGGCCATTGGATTCTGTGGTCTGTACAGTATCAACCAGATTGAACAGCGCCTTGACGATATTTTTTTAAAACGTCTGCCCAGCATTGATTATCTCATCGAAGCGGACAGGGATTTGCAGCAGTTGCTGGTCGCTGAACGGTCCATGATTTTTGCCAATTCAAAGTCCGATCAATTTAAGAATTTGGTTAATGATTACGAAAAAAATCTGGAACAGGCGACCGAACGTTGGGAAAAATATAAAGCCCTGGCAGACACATCGGAAGAAAAAAAGCTGTTCCCAGATTATGAAAAGACAAGGGACGAATGGGCTGCATTGTCCAGGAAAATTGTGGATGGCAGAATCGCAGATACCCGGCAGGGCCGGCGTATCGCCCTTGATCTTTCCCTTGGCGAGGCCAGTGAAAAATTTGAAGCCATGAGAGATTTTCTTGATCGGCTGACGGGAATGAGTCTGGCCCAGGCGAAAACCGAACGTGACCAGGCCACCAATACTTATAATTTCGCTGTTAAGATTGTTTTTGGGGCCATGGGCATGGGGCTGTTATTCGGCATCGTTTTGATGCTGGTCATCGGACGAAGCGTGACCCTTCCTTTAAAAGAGGTCGTGACAGGGCTTGCTGACATTTCCGAAGGGGAGGGTGACCTGACTAAAAGATTAAGAAATATGGGGAAAAACGAAATCGGTGCGCTTTGTGCCGCATTCAATCATTTTATGGACAAGCAGCAGTCTATGATTTCGGATATCTTCAAAAGCGTGGCCCAGCTTACCGAATCATCCCAGGATCTGATCGGCATCTCCCAGACCTTGTCAAAAGCCGCTGAAATGGCCACACAGACTTCGGAATCCGTGACGGATGCAGCGGCTGCCATGAGTCAAAACATGGCATTGATTTCAAGTTCCACCCAGGAGTCCAGCAGCAACACCGCCACCATTGCAAGTGCGGCAGAAGAGATGACAGCCACGGTGGGTGAAATTGCCAAAAATGCTGAACAGGGACGTAACATCTCGGCCAATGCCGTCTCCAGGGTGGAAGAGTCCACCGAGCGGGTTGGGCAACTGGGAGAGGCGGCCCTGTCCATTGGTAAGGTGGTTGAAACCATCACAGATATTTCCGAACAGGTGAATCTGCTGTCTCTGAACGCAACCATTGAGGCTGCCAGGGCAGGCGACGCCGGCAAGGGGTTTGCCGTTGTTGCCAATGAGATTAAAACCCTTGCCGGGCAAACCGCTGACGCGTCCATGGATATCAAAGAAAAAATCGGACACATTCAGGACACCTCCAAAGGCACCCTTGAAAGCATTGATCAGATCAGGGATGTGATCAGTCAAGTGGACCAGATCGTGACCACCATTGCCGCAGCCGTGGAAGAGCAGTCTTCGGTTACCCATGAAATTTCAGACAATATCAGTCGGGTATCCATCGGTATTGAAGATGTGAATAACAATGTTGCCCAGAGTTCTGAAGGTGTAGAGCGCATCACCGGGCAGATCCAGGAGGTCAACAACTCGTCTTTGCAGGTCCAAAGTCAGAGCAGCCAGGTAAAACAACGGGCCGACGGCCTGGCACAGATAGCCGCCGATCTGAATCGCATGGTGGGGCGGTTCAAATTCTAGAGATATGACCTCTATACCTTGAATTTACCCATCAGGCCTGCCAGGCGGTTTCCAAGCTCGGAAAGGTTTTCTGCATTGGTTTTGACCTCATGGCTGGCGGTGGAAATTCCGGCAGCGCCTTCCTTGACATCCGTGATGTCTTTAACCATTTCCTGGACCGCAGACGCCCCTTGGGATACCGTTTCGGTAACCTCCGTAATTCCGTAAGCGGTCTGGGAGATATTCCCTGAAATTTCGCGGGTGGTTGCGGACTGTTGCTCAACCGCCGTTGCAATGGTGGCCACAATGGTATTGATTTCTTCAACAATATCGGACGTGTTTGAAATGGCCTCAACGGTTCGTGTGCTGGACGCCTGAATGCTCTGAATCTGTTCTCTTATGGCATCGGAGGCTTCGGTTGTCTGGCCTGCCAATACCTTGATTTCATTTGCGACAACGGCGAATCCCTTGCCGGCTTCTCCGGCTCTGGCGGCTTCAATGGTGGCATTCAGGGCCAACAGATTGACCTGGTTTGAAATTTCGGTAATGGTTTCAGCTACTTTTCCGATGGTATCCGCAGCCGTTCCGAGTTCATTGACTTCGCTTGAGCTCTGCCGGGTCTGGGAAACGGCATTGTTCGTTATTTGCCTGGCTTTTTCTGTGTTTTGGGCAATTTCGTCAATGGTGGATGACATCTCTTCAGAGGCGGTTGCCATCATGTTGATATTGGTAGATGCCTCCTCCATGGCCGCTGTAACAGAGATAATGTCATTGTTTATATGCTCTGCGGCGTGGCCCAGGGTGACTGATCGTTCGGACAGGCCTGCCACCTGGTCGTTCATGTTATCCGACAAGGTCAAAAAGGAGGTCGAACTCTGATCAATCGTGGTGGCGTTTCCCGATACCTCCCGGATCAGTTGCTGGAGGTTTTCCACAAACTGGTTGAACCAGGCCGCCAGTTCTCCGATTTCATCCCGGGTGGTGGTTTGCAATCGCCGGGTCAGGTCCCCCTCTCCCTGGGCAATGTCCCGTATCATGGCAATGGTGCTGTTGATGGGCCGGGTTACAAAAATTGTCAGGCTGACCACCAGGGTGAGGATTAGTGCTATAATGATCACAGCGGCAATGGCGATCTGGCTTTTGATGGATGTTCCGATATTTTTCTGGGCCAAGGCATTGAAGGCCTGAATGCTGTTTTGGGTATCCGCCTCATGATCCTTGATTTTGTTTTGCATCTGGGCGTTTGTGTAATAGAGCCTGACGCTGCCTAGTTTATCGCCGTCCTTTACTGCGTCCTGGACAACGGAGAGGGTTTCGTCCACCCCGGCATCCCCCGGAAGCGCCTCGGCCGTTTTGACATCCGGAGCCTTCCAGGCTGCGCCAAAGGGCTGTCCATCGGCATCCAGAACCTTGATGGCGACAATGCTGTCCAGTTTCAAATAGCTGGAGAGAAGCTTGAATAGCTGTTCCTGGTTAAAGTTATATAAAAATTCAAGAGTTACGCTCGTGCAAATTTCAAGATTGATCTTCATATCGTTTTCAAGGGCTGTTTTCATCTGCGCCGTGTCTTTTGTTAACGCCGTTTTCTGATTGCTGGAAAATACCTTGATCATGCTGTCGGCCAGGCCGGATTCGAGGCGTATCGCCAGGTAACTGTTGGCTGTCAGAAGAATCAGGATGATTATGCCGCAGGCAAAAGATGTTTTGGATAAAATACTGATGCGCCGTCCATGGTTCTGTTGTTTCATGACATTTCCTTTATATCTACGGTCCCGCATATCGGTTTTTATACCCCCCGGGGTGGGGGCTGTATTTCGTCAATTCAAAAAATTTAAACAGCGGCTGCAAGATAATGAAAGTTAGGTGATTTTTTCCAAGATATCGTATTTGGCATTTTCGTGTCAATGGATTTAACTTAAGGCTCAATGCGATAAAATGCCTAAGGTTTGCGTTTTCATCGTGTTTGCCGGATACGTTTTTTTCTTGTGTTATTTCAGAGAGGTATGCTATCTTTTTTTCAATTCTTTTATATTCATCAAATGAAATCAAAAAAAGGCGATCTCTATTCCCACATCACGGCATGGGCGCCTTGCAATCCCAAAAGGAGAAAACATATGAAAAGATTTATTCTGTCCGTCATTGCTGTACTTTTTTTAGGTGCCGGGGTCTGTTATGGGGCCGATAAACACATTACGTCAGCGGCAGATCCCTGGCCCCCTTTTCTGGATCCAGACGCCGCCGGCCAGGGCATTGCCATTGAAATCGTAAAAGCTGCGTTTGCCGTCCAGGGTTATACCTTTGATCACAAGTTCATACCCTGGGCCAGGGCTGTGAATGAGGTCAAAAAAGGGAAGATCGATGTTTTACCCGATACGTGGTATACGGGTGAGCGCAGCTCTTTTCTCATGTTCAGCCAGCCCTATGCTTCCAATCAGGTCAAATTTATTAAAAAAGCCGGCAATTCCTTTGAGTACGACGGTATGGAGAGCCTGACAGGTAAAAAGATCGGGATTATTCTCCAATACGGTTACGGGGACGAATTCATGAATGCCACGAATTTTACCCGTGAGGGTGTCAGCGATTTTGTGGCAAATATCAAAAAATTGGTCAGCGGCCATGTGGACTTGACCCTTGAGGATGAAATTGTCGCCAAAAACATCTTGAGCAAAAAAGCGCCTGATCTGTTGACACAAATCGAATTTACACAGAAGCCTTATTCCAGTAATGATCTGCACGTTACTTGCGGATTGGAAAATCCCAGGCACGAGGAGATCATCAATGCGTTTAATGCAGGTCTTGAAGCGATCAAGGCAGACGGAACTTTAAAGGGAATTTTTGAGCGTTACGGTGTGCATTAGCATTCTTCCATTACTGATAAAAGCCCGGTTGAAAGCTTTTTTCAACCGGGCTTTTGATTTTATGCCCCTGAGCTGTCGTTGAAAAATTTTAGAATTTAAAATTTACGCCGGCATAAAACATTCTGCCTTCAATGTCATAGGGCTTATCGTTCAGATCTTCGTCACCGATATTATCAATGCCTAAACGCAGGGTGATTCGTTCATAGAATGTCTTGGACACCTGGGCGTTGAATACGATAAAATCATCGCACTTTTCATCGTCGTCGATCTGTTTACCCGTATAGTCGGCACCCAGCGTGGCGTGGATATCCCAGGGCAGGGTGGCGTTGAGCCGGACATTAACGGTGTGCCTGGGCCGGTTCTCCAGCTCTTTCCCCGTTGATTCATCTTCGGTGTCCAGATACTGGTATCCGATGCGGATATTGTAATTTTGTGTGATGTCCTGGGACAGTTCGCATTCAAAGCCCTGGAGGGTTGCACTGTCCACATTGACATATATTTTTTCATCCGAAGATCCGGGCAGGTATTGTGTGTCAATCAGGTTCTCCACATCGGTTTTGTAAACGGATACTTTGAATGCCGTGGTGTCCGTGAAAAATTCATAGCCGAGTTCATAGGATTTTGACGATTCGGGTTGAAGATCGTCGTTACCGTGTATGGTAATTCTCATGGCCGTGGCTTCATAGGATGATGAGTTCTGGGTCACCGTGGGTGCCATAAATCCTTCGCCGTAGTTGGCTCTTATACGGTGGTGTTCCCCAAGTTTGTAAAGCGCCCCGATTTTGGGCGACCACTCCCCGTTGAATTTTTCGTGGTAATCATACCGGGTGCCCAAGGTGACGATCAACGCCTCTGTGATATTGATCTCGTCCTGGATAAATATAGCGGTGTTGTCCATATCATTGGCAAAATTTTTATCCGAGCTTGCCGCCTTGTCGTATTCTTTTTCATAATCCTGGTTTTTGAACTCAGCGCCTGTGACAATATAGTGGTTTTTAAGGGCGGCAATATCCACTTCCCCCCGGACAGCGGAATCGGTCATGCCGTGGGCGTATCCGCCCGTAGAACTGGTGGTGTTATAATGGGTATCGGAATCGCTCACATAGACGTCAACATCAAGGGTTACGGAATCAAATTGCTTGTTGTAGCCCACCGAGTAATTTTTCCGGTCGATGTCATAGTATAGGATATCATCCACTTCGGTCCGGTCTTCGCTGCCCTGGCCATAAAACGCTTCAATATACTGGGTGTCGTCAATATCAAACCGGATTCTTGCCAAACCATTATTGATCTCCTTGCCCTCGATTTTGGTTTCAGTGCTGTCGTCCTCGTCCCTTGACGGATCGCGGTCGATACGTTCCGCGCTCATAAACAATGAAAAACGGTCTGTAATTTGCCCGCCAGCATTCAGGCCAAGCTTAAATTCATCACCGCCGTCGTCACTACTGGCACCGTAGCTGACATCAACGTCCCCGGAAAATTTTTCACGGTTTTTCTTTGTGATAATATTTATAACACCGCCGATGCCCTGGGAGCCGTATATGGAACTTGCAGGGCCTTTTATCACTTCAATACGTTCAATGGCACTCATGGGCACCCAGTTGTATTCAAAATCAGAATGCCCGATCTGGGCATCGGAACCGGAGACTTTTTTGCCGTCCACCAGGATTAAAACATGGCCGGTGGCTGAACCGCGGATGCTGATGTTCTTTCGACCATATACGGATGCGCTGTTGACCCCCAGATTGATTCCGGCTTGTTGAATGAGCACCTCTTCTATGGAGGAGGCATTGGCCGCGGCGATCTCTTCTGCGGTGATGATGGTTGTGGATATCGGTATGTCATGATCGGCCTGGTTGGATTTGGCCGTGACCATTATTGGGGTCTCCCGGGCTTGAGTCTCTTCTTCGGCCTGGACTGTTTCACCGGACATGTCTGCCGCGTGCGCATAATTTACCGAACCTGTTTCTGCCATGGCGGCCACCGCAACCACCATAAAAAATCTTTTCCATTGCTTCATTCTTTTTCCTTTCTTTTTCTGCGCACCCAACTATCTTTTAACAGGCGCTTGACGCCCTGCCACGGATCTGGTACCCAGAAATTGGTTTTCTGTTTTTCAACAGGATTAAGCCACGGAACGGCAGGTCTTCCGGCCAGGGTATCGGCCTGCCTTTCCACTCATTTCCTCTTTTGGGGGATAGGTCAGGCAGACTCCTTTTTTGCAGCGATTTGCGCAAGTTCTGCAAACAGTGCCCGGGCATCCGCCAGGTCTTTTTCATCCGGGTGCTTGGCGGCCTCTTCAAGTCTGGCCCGGCGTTCCGGGGTCATGCTGTGGTGGGGATCATCCTTCATCTTTGTTTCCATCATTTTAACCAGGTCCGGGTCCACTTTGCCCTGGCATAGAAATTCCCCCAGGATGTCATTGTCCTGGACAAGGGCCTTGGCTTTTTCCAGGCATTGTTTGGCATGATCCGAGTCGGGGTAGGCACCCAGGGTGCCGAACAATCCGATTTTTTTACCTTTTACGGTTTCCATGTATTTGGCGGTACCGGCATTGACCGTTCCTTTGTCCACCCAAAACCCCAGGGCCAGAAAATCATAGGCCGACGGGTCCGGCGCCTCTTTGGCGGAAAAGATCTCTTTGGGTTCGGGCAGGGCATCGTATATGGCCCGGGCCACCTTTTGGGTGTTGCCGGTTCTGCTGGAAAATACGACCAGGGATTTCATAATTTTTTCTCCTCGTTTGACAGTGGCATGGACAGGGCGCAGTCGCAGGCCAGGTCCATGAGTTCAAGGTCATGGGTGATCACCAGCACCAGGGTTCCTTTTCGGGCCATGTCGATCATCACCTTTGCAATCATGTTCATGTTGGTGCCGTCCAGGCCGCTGGTGGGTTCATCCAGGATCAGGATATCCGGGGATTTCACCAGGGCGGCGGCAATGACAAGCCGTTGTTTCTGACCGCCGGACAGGGACTGGGGATGGCGAAGACCAACGGATTCCAGCCCAAAACGCCTTGCGGCATCGGCCACCGCATCGTCCCGGTCGGGGTTTTTCCGGGCGGCAACGGCAAGTTCCTGGTCCACGGTGTTCATGTGAAGCTGGTGGTCGGTGTTCTGTAATACAATGCTGCCCCGGGTCAGCAGATCTTTAGGTCGAAGCGGTGTGCCGTTGATTCGGACGGTTCCGGTTTTAAACGTTAAAAGGCCGGTTAAAAGTCTGGCCAGGGTAGTTTTCCCCGAACCGTTGGTGCCTGTTACGGCAATGACCTGCCCCATGGGCAGCCAAAATGAAACATCCTGGAAAAGCAGGGGCTTTTTTTTATAGCCAAAAGTCAGGTTGTTCACTTTTACACCATCGGATGTATTGATCCCGTGATCGGAGGGTTGCAGCCCAACTGCAGGAAGGTTGGGGGCAACCACATCCGGGTGTCGCAGGCCAAGTTTTCGGCGCAGGTGACTGTCCTGCATCAGATCAAATCTCCCCTGGCAGGCCAGGCAGCCATGATCCAAAACAAGGACCTTGTCCGCAAGATCTTTGAGCCAGTAAAGCCTGTGATCCACAATGAATAAAGTGATCCCCCGGCGTTTCAGGGCCATGAGGTGCTCCGCCAGCTCCCGGGTGGCCCGGGGATCAAGATTGGCAGACGGTTCATCCAGGATAATGATATCCGGGGCAATGCACATGATGCCCGCCAAGGCAATTTTTTGTTTTTCCCCCTGGGAGAGATCAAACATCATGTTGTCCATGAGGTGTGTGATGCCAAACCGGTCTGCTTCCCGGCGGGTGATCGTTTCGATCTGTTCTATCGATCGGCCCCGGCATTCCAGGGCGAATTTGAGTTCATCCCGGACCCTGAGGGCAAAGAACTGGCTTTCGGGGTTCTGGAACATGGTGCCCACATGGGATGACAATCTTTTAACCGAAGTCTGTGTTGTCTTTTGCCCTGCCACCCGTACCCGGCCGGACAGGGTGCCTTTGTGAAAATGGGGAATCAGCCCGTTGATCAGCCGTATCAGTGTGGATTTGCCTGATCCGCTGGTCCCGGTGCAGACCACGGTTTCTGCCTTGGAAACGGAAAATGAGATATCCTCTACCGCAGGTTTCTCCTGGAAGGGGTAGGTGTAAGTGACATGGTCAAATTCAATCACAGCAGTTTCTCCGCAGCAATGCTGCCGAATGTGAGCACCAGCACACAGGCCGTTGCAATGATGTCCCAGGTCCCGGGGCCGGGCGTTGGTGTTTGGGTCATGCGGGTGTTTGCATCCATGCCCTTAAGTTCAGCGGCAACGGCCAGGGTATCGGCCGAGCGCAGGGCCCGAATGGTCAAGGGCACCACAAGCAGCCGGATAACCAGGAACGGGTGCAGGGTGACAAATTGAATCCCCGGATTAAATCCTTTGATCCGCATGCTTTCCCGGATCAGCTTTACGTCGTTTATAAATTCGGGAATAAACCGGACCATCACCGATGCCGGTAGATAGATAACAAAGGGTAGGCCAAGGGTTTTCAGGCTGGTCATCATATCCTGAATCCGGCCGGACACGGCCAGGGCAAAAATTGTGTTTACCAGGACCAGGATCCGCAGAAACGGGTTGAAAAATGCTGCCGGACCTGCCTCTCCGATCTGTGGCCAGAAGATGAGCATGATGCGGATACAGCCCATGGCCACGGCAAACATGAGACCCACGCCGCACCATGCCACGGCCAGAACCTTGACCCGCCCGTGGGCCAGGGCATAGACGAGGCTGACCAGGGCCAGAACGCCAAGGGTCACAGTGGACTGGATAAATATGATACCCGTTGAACAGACCAGGCAGATCAGCATCCGGGTCCTTACATCTAAAATCCTTTTGGGCAGACGGTTGGCCGAACTATTCACGGATGATGCCTGCATGGCGAAGCTCCTTGACAAAGATAATGCCCGTACCCAGCCCCATAAGACACCCAAGGTAGCCCAGAGCCACGACGATCACCCCCATCATAAACATGCCCGTCTGTTCCTGGTACAGAAAATAGGAATAGCCAAGGGAAACGGCCCGGGAGATGAAATCAAAAAGCCCGATGCCGACTATCAAACGTACGGGGCTGTTGAAGCCGTTCCACGGCGCGATGAATAGATCGCACACAAATCCTGCGATAATGACCCCTGCAATACTCATGGGGTTGCCCCCCATCAGCAGCAGGGAGACCAGGGTGCTGATCACGGAAAACAGCGTGAGTACGCCGAATTTTCTGATTTTGTATACCAGGATGATGAGCAGGGATGTGGCCACCGTGTTTTTAAGCACAAGGGTCACCGGGTTCATGCCGCCGCCGGCCAGGGCGATGAGCATGGTGGAGATTTTGATCAGTCCTGTGAAGGTCCCGATGAGGATCAACTCGGACGGGTCCCAGTAGTGTGCTGAAAACAGTTTCATGGTACATCCGTGTGCGTCTGTTTGTAATAGTCAATCATGCCCTGGGCCAGGTTGGTCTGCCAGAACTCTCCGGCCAGGGTCAGGGTAATCCAGCCCTGATCCCGTGTGAGAAGTCCTGCCTGTTCCCACTGTTCCGTCAGGGGGGCAAAAATGGTTTCCAGGTCCAGGCCCAGCTTTTTGCCCGTACCCCGCAGATCCATATATCCCAGTTCCAGGTCGCCTGAAATCATCGCTGAAAGGCGGTCATGGGCTTCGGGGGCCATGATGCGGGTCACGGGCTTGGCCTTGCCTGCTGTTTCAAGGTAGGTGTCAAGATTGCCGTCCAGGAAAATCATGTGTCCGTTCACCGTGCCGCCCGCCCCGGAGCCATAGGCCAGGCAGTCCGCCTTCTCCTTCATGGCCAGATTGTATCGGTTTCGTTCCCGGAATTTTCTGCCCCAGTGGCTGATGGAGAGCCGCCGGTATCTGGCCCGGGCCATCCGGTTCACGCCCGCTTCAAACATCAACGCCCGCTGGGCCTGGTCTGCCAGGGTTTTGAACCGGCCTGATCTGGCTGCCTTATCTAAGCTTCCGCCGGGAAAGCGGATCAGCTGATATAGATCCACCCCGTCCAGTGCCAGACCCAGAAAGGTCTCAATGTCCTTTTCCCAGATCTCCATGGTTTGATCGGGCAGCCCGAAAATCAGGTCAATGATGATGGCGGCATGGTTGGTCTCTTTTAATCGTAAAAGGCGATCCATCACGGTTTGTCTGTCTGACAGACGGCCAAGGCTTTTGCGGATACCGGTATCAAAGGTCTGGACCCCGATGGAGAACCGGTTGGCCCCGCCCTGAATGCAGGCGTTTATTTTTTCATCCGTCAGATCGCAGATCCTTCCTTCCACGGTGATTTCGCAGTCATTGGCCAGGGGCAGGCACCGGTGTACAGTTTCAAGCACCTGTTTTAGATCGTCACCGTCAAGGGCTGTGGGCGTGCCGCCGCCCAGATAGACGGCATTCACCGGGTGGCTTTGCACCAGGTCCAGATCCCGGTCGGCCTCAAGTTCCCGGATCAGGGCTTTGGCATACGCCTGCATCTTCTCTTTTTGGGCCGGATTGGCAAAAAAACCGCAATACAGGCAGTGGGTGCTGCAAAAGGGAATGTGTATATATGCGCTTGTTTTAGCTTTGCGCCGTCTCTTTGACAGGGTGTGCCACACACTGGCCGTTTTTTCCCGGGGCACAGGCATGCCCCCAAGGCCCGCATGCACCACCGTTTTTTTCTTAAATGCCCCGGTGAGCGGATTGTCGCAGATTTCAGCGAAAAATGGATGATCAAACGAGGTGTTGCCAAAGCTCTCCAGCAGTTTGAGCTTGGCGTTGGCATTTTGTCGAACGGTGCTGATTTCCTGTTTCATGGTTTAAATCAAACTCCTTGTCCGCAGTCTTGTTTAAAATGCATCAATCTTGGATTGTTTTTTATGGTTCGAAAAGTCATGTATAGCAAACTATTTATTATGTCAAGTCGGTTTTGTCTTAATTGTTTTATAAATCATGCGTCGTAAATACGAGATGGTATTAATTAATTTTTTAGTTGCGGCTTAATATTTTTTGGTATATAGGTTTTCTCAAAAGTGCCTGTGACGTCATTCGACGGAAAGGAGGCCTTTAAAATCAATTAGTTAATGTGTGAATCAAGGACTGAAAAGGAGATCTGGAATTGTATAGATTCAACTGGATTATTGTTTTGCTTGTGCTGTTCAGCCTCTCTTTTTTTCCGGAAAAAGAGGTGCATGCCGAAGAAACACCATTAAGTAAAACGATTCGGGACGATATAGGACAGGTTATCAAAGTGGAAAAAGATGTCCAGGATATCAAAAAAAACTGGTCCGAGCAGTCAAAGACCATGGGGGATCAGTTGCAGAGCCTCGAAATCCGGGAATCGGACCTGGAAAAGCGCCTGGAGAAAATGAATCTGCGCTTGAAACTGGAGCAGACCCGGCTGGACGAAAATCTCCGGCGTGAAAAGGAAACCGACCGGGTGGAAGTTGAGCTGGAGGCATTTCTGGACTCCGTGCTTGGGCGCCTGGAATCGGCCGTCGCAGAGGATCTTCCCTTTCTGGAAGATGAGCGCCGGGGCCGTTTGGGGGATTTGAAAATGATGATGGTGGACGCCCGGACATCTTCTGCCGAAAAGTTCAGGCGCATTTTTGAGGCCCTCCAGATAGAGGCGGAGTACGGCACCACCGTGGAAGTGACCCAGTCCACCGTGGAACTGGACCGGGTGCCGGTGCTTGTGGACGTGCTCCGGGTGGGCCGGGTCAGTCTGTTGTGCCAGACCATTGACCAGAAGAAAAGCGCCGTATTTGATCCGGGTCAAAAGCGCTGGCAAATTCTGCCCGGGAGCGTTAACCGTGATATTTCCCGGGCCGTGGCCATGGCCCGGCTGGAAAGAAGTATTGAACTTGTCAAACTGCCGTTGGGAAGGATTGCCGCACAATGAAATGTTTTTTGAAATGTTTTTCGCATGTCACATCAAGATTGATCGTTATCATTTTGGTACCGGCAATCCTTGCCGGCGCTGCCCAGGCCCGGGACCTTCGCCAGGCTGCGGTTGAAGCCCAAAAGCAGCTGGAAGAATCCCGGAAAAAAGATCACATGGTGCGATCTCAGATTCAAACCGATAAAACCCGGATGTCCCAGGCGCTGAATCGCTTAAAAACAAGGGTGGGTGCCCTTGAAGCCGAGGTGAATGAAAAGATTCAGCAGGTGGAGGCCCTGGCCCGGCAAAATGCAGAGCTGGATGCAAAAACCGCGGTCCGTCAGACCCGGCTCAATGAGCTTTCCGGTGCTGTCAGGGTGGCGGCGGGCAATCTGAACTCCCTGCTGGCGGAATCGGCCTACACGGCCCGGGAGCCTGACCGTTTAAACCGGCTGTCTCCGGTTCTGGATTCCAGCCGGTTTTCCGGGCTGGATGATATGGCTGCCCTGGCGGATCTGTTTTTAGAAGAGATGCGCCTGACCGGCGGTATTGATATCCGGACTATGCCCTTTATTGCAGATGACGGGGAAACTGTTGAAGGTAAGGTGTTGAGCCTGGGCGGGTTTACCTGGGCCTATGAGAGGGACGGCAAGGCCGGTTTTCTTGAATACTCCCAGGATACCAAAAAACTTTATGCCCTGTCTGCCCTGCCTGCCAGGGGTATCCAAAAAAATCTGTCCGGCTATATGAACGGTCGAACAGACGGTGTGTACATTGATATTTCCCGGGGCGGGGCCCTAAAGCAGATCACCCACCAGCAGACCCTGAAAGACCAGATTGAAAAGGGCGGTGTCCTGGTATGGCCCATCCTGGCCCTGGGGGTGTTTGCCATTGTCATCGGCATTGAGCGCACCATGTTCCTGGGCCGGGTCCACGCCAATACCGACAAGGTTATGGGCCGGGTCAATGACTTGGCGGCCCAGGGGGCCTGGGATGACTGCCGGCAGATTGTCGGTAAGAAAACAGTGCCGGTGTACAATGTGCTTCGCGCGGGCCTCAACGCCAGAAAAGAGAACCGGGAAACCCTGGAAAGCGTGCTCCAGGAGTCTATCTTGAAAGAGCTGCCCAGGCTTGAGCGGTTTTTGCCCATGCTTAATATCATGGGGGCCATCTCTCCGCTTCTGGGTCTGCTCGGCACGGTGACGGGGATGATCTCAACCTTTCATGTCATCACCCTTTACGGGACGGGCGATCCCCGGATGATGTCCGGCGGCATTTCCACCGCCCTGGTAACAACCATGCTCGGTCTGGCCGTGGCCATTCCCATCATGCTGTTGTACACCTTTTTATGCCGCCGGGTGGCACACGTCATCGGTGATATGGAAGAAAAAGCCGTGGCCCTGACCAATATCGTGTTCCGTGGAGGGCGGCCTGCATGATTTCCGATGTCGTTGACAATATTCTTGCGTATCTGGGCCAGGGCGGTGTCGTCATGATTCCTTTGATTGTGTGTTCCTTTGCCATGTGGGCACTGATCCTGGACCGCATGTTTTTTTTCGCCCGCCTGGAACGAAAAGATATCGCCCTGCACGCCCTGGTCAGAATTCTGGACCGTGATCCGGCTTCCAGGTGCCTGATACCGGCAGGTGCCGCAGGCCCCCGGGCCCACCTGGCCCGGCATGTGCTGGCCCATCGTACCAACGACGGCATGGTGAACAAGCGGATTGTGGACCAGTGCTGCATGGCCATGGTGCCCGGGTTTGAGCGGTATCTTGCCGCCATCGCGGTGTTTGCGGCCGTGGCGCCTCTGTTCGGCCTTTTGGGCACCGTCACCGGCATGATTACCACTTTTGATGTCATTACCCTGTTCGGCACGGGCAATGCCAAGGCCATGGCAGGGGGGATTTCCGAGGCCCTTGTGACCACCCAGAGCGGTCTTGTGGTCGCCATTCCCGGGTTTTTCATGAGCGCGCTGCTGTTCAGGCGTTCCCATGCCGCCAAAAATCGTCTGGAAGAAGCGGCCATTATTCTTAAACGAAGGCTCTGAAAAAGGAGGCACGCCAATGATTAATGTAAGAAATTCCCTGCGCATGAAAAGCAATGAGATGGAGATCAACATGAGTCCGCTCATTGATCTTGTGTTTCTGCTGCTGATTTTTTTTATGGTGACCACAAGCTTTGTCCGGGAAACCGGCATTGATGTCCAACGCCCCTCGGCCTCTTCGGCCACATTGACGGAAAACGGGAACATTCTTGTGGCCGTGTCCCAGGCCGGTACCATCCATTTTGACGGGCAAAAGATTGATGTCCGAAGCGTCCGGGCGCATATCACCCGGGCACTGGCCCAGAATCCCGAAGGGGCGGTGGTCATTGTGGCCGATAAGGTCAGCTACACCGGAACAGTGATCCAGGTGATGGACCAGTGCCGGCTGGCCGGGGCCAAGCGAGTTAGCATTGCCGCCACCCGGTCGGGAGAATCCGGTTAATGAAACTGTCATATCAGCAATCGTATCTGGTGCAGGGCGTTTTAGGGGCCATGATCATCAACCTGGCCCTGTTCGGACTGCTGCCCGGACTGATTCACATGGAGACCCGTCCCGGGGATCTGGAAAGCCTGAATGTGGTGACGTTTACACGAGTCAAGCCCCAGCCGGTCCAGCCGGAACCCGAGAAAAAAGAGGAACTCAAAGAGGAAGAACCGCCGGAAAAGATCCATAAAATTGTTCACCACGAACAGTTAAACGTCCCCAAACAGCAATTGAAGATGCAGATGCCCCGCCTGGACCTCAATATTGATCCAAGGCTTTCCAGTGATATTCACATGGTTTCGTCGGCAAAGCCGGGGCCGGTCGCCCCGGGTGCCGGAACCGACTTTACCGGGATCTTGGACCTGGATGCCGTGGATACCATCCCTGTGCCCCGGTTTAAATCCGCCCCCCGGTATCCTTACCGGGCCAAGCGCATGGGGCGTGAGGGCACCGTTAAGATCAGTTTTGTTGTGGACAAGGAGGGCCAGGTGTCGAACATCAAAATTGTGGAAGCAAGCCCCCCGGGTTTTTTTGAAGAGGCGGTCCTGGATGCTGTCTCTACTTGGAAATACGCGCCTGGTGAGCTTATGGGCCAAAAGGTGAAAACGTTGGTCACCACCTCGGTGGTATTTAAACTGGAGAATTAACAATGAGACGATATTTTTTTTTAACATGTCTGCTGATTGTACTTGCATCTGTGTCCATAACCAGGGCCGACACCGCTTCCAAAGGATCATGCCCGGATGAAAAGACCTTGACGCCAAACGCCAGAACGGCCCTGGTGCAAGCTCAGAAGCTTTTGACGGAAAAAAAGGCGGCCCCGGCCGAAAAGATCCTGACCGAATTTTTGCAAAAACATCCGGACGAAAACCATGCCTTTGTGACATATACCCTGGCGGCCTGTTATCTGGATTTAAATCAATTCAAGTCCGCCCTAAAAGCGTATGAAAAAACCATTGAGTATTGTCCCGCCTATGCCCCGGCCTGGCAGAATCTGGGCAAAATCTGTTTTGATTTAAAAAAATACACCCGGGCGGGGACGGCCCTGGAAAATGCCTGGGAACTGACCGGCCGTAAAAACCATACGATGCGGTTCCACGCCGCCGTGGCATTTATATCCGCCAAAAAACAAGGAAAAGCGCTTTCCATACTGAAAGATCTATGTTCGGGAAAGAGCGGCCCCCCCGAAGAGAATTGGGTGAAGCTCCTGGTCCAGGCCGCCGTGGAAGCCAAGCAGCCTAAAACGGCCCTGGGAACCGTAGAGCGTCTTCTGGCAGGATCTGATCCTGACGCCTACCTGTTTCGACTGGCCTCGGTTTTATATCTGGAGACGGCCAATTACCGCAAAGCCGCCCAGAATCTGGAAGCCTACAGCCTTGTTGTAACCCTGTCCCGGCAGGAGCGGAAACTGCTGGCAGATCTCTACGTCAATTTGGGCATTCCGTCCCGGGCAGCCCCCAATTATGCGGCACTTACGGCAGCCGATCCCTGTGAAAGACTCTGGGAACGGACTGCGGCCTGCTGGTTTGAAGCCTGCGATTATGCCCAGGCCCTTGATGCCGCGAAAAATGGCCTGGCCGCCTTTCCAAAATCCCATCGCCTCTGGCGGATCAAAGGCTGGGTTCATTATGAAAACAAAGATTACAGCTTGGCCTCCAAAGCCTTTGCCAAGGCAAGCAACCTGGATCACAAGGATATAAATTCCCTGTTTTTACATGGCCTTTGCGCCTGCCGTGCCGGGGATAAACATTCAGCTAAAAAAGCCCTGGAAAAAGTGGCCTGCTATGATCGTTATAAAGCCCGTGCCCTGGGTCTTATCCACGAAATGGATGAGGGGAATATTTGATTTTCCCCTATCTAAAAACAGTGGGGTAGAGACGATTTTTCCGACAACATCCGGGGAAAGACGAGAAATAAGCTATTTTTGAATTCAAAAATAGCTTTATCGCGTTTGGGATTTAGTATATACGATGATATCCATATAACTTGGTATATTAAAGAGAAATGATCATAAAGCGGCTTCGAGTCGTATGGAATGGGCTATATACAGAATCTGTATGTTCCAATATTGGCCCATTCTGCCTAATATAACTGTTCTATTTTAAAAAAGGACCACCATGATTGATTCAATCATCAATAGATTCTTTAAAAATACAATCTATATTGAATTCAGCGATGAATTGATTTCTGTCAAACATGTGGAAACCGGCAATAGAATTGAGGACAAACCCTTGCTGGCTCTAAAGAAAAATCAAAAGGGCAAAAATTTAGTTTATGCGGTTGGCTCAGAAGTTGAACAGTTGCAAAACGATTCAACAATTTCTATTCATAATGGATTTTTTCACCCGAGGGTATGTATTAACGATTTTGAAATTGCTGAAGCAACTCTAAAATACTTCATACGCAAAGCGTTAAACAAAAACATTATGATTAGACCAATTATAATAATGCATCCCAAGAAGAATCTTCTTGGAGGTCTTTCTCAAATCGAAAATCGAGCTATAAAAGAGTTGGCTGAGGCAGCGGGAGCCCGGGAATGTTATGTTTGGGTCGGACGTCAACTAAAAGACGTAGAAATGATATCTTTGAATTTTTTGCGGCAAGAGAACCAAGACAATATGGAATAGAATAATCCGCTGCAGGCCGACCCGGGGAGTTAGCGGCTTTTCGAAAAATCTTGGTTTTTAATACGGATTTAGTTTTTGGGAAGTGCTTGGTTCTCGTCCCCGGTCGGCTGAGCGTCCCGTTGTACGTTGAAACTTCGGGGCACAAATCAGTCCCTTTTTGATATTCAATCGTATTTTCCGCACCTCCAACCGACAAAGCACATATAATTTAAAATTAATTAAAATCAGCATGTTAACATGGTTTCTAAACATCTCATAAAAACACAAAAATATATAAAGTTTGTCTAGACAAACACCAGTATTTAGTTTATGGTGCTCCCCAAAAAATTAACAACCGAGAGGGAGCAAAATATGAACACCCCAGGTACCGAAGAATGGAATTTCACAGATGTAAAATTTCTTCCGATTTTCAAAGAGTACGCCAAACGTATCAATCTGGTTGAAACGATCAATACCATGACAGATAGCAAAATGGAATTATCGCCAGGCGATGCGGTTCTTGGGATGATTATGGATACAGTCTCCGGAAGGACTCCTTTGTACAGGCTTGAAGAAGCTTTCGACGAAATGGATACCGAGTTGCTTTTTGGCAAACCCATCAGCTCAGATAAATTTAATGACACAAATCTCGGGCGGGTATTGGACAAACTTTTTGAGACCGGAACTCAAAAGATATTTTCCCAGATTTCCCAAAACGCCATTGGTTGTTTTAAACTGGATACGCGCCATCACCACTTTGATACGACCTCTGTCTCCGTCTTTGGTGCTTACGAAGATCACCCTGATACACAACTGAATATCACCTACGGTTACAGCAAGGATAAACGTCCGGATTTGAAGCAATTCATGGTGTCCATGTTGTGTGTAGACCGAAATATTCCGATCATAGGAAAAACCCAGGACGGAAATGCTTCAGACAAGACCCTGAACAATGAGCTTTTATCTCATATCTCATCACACATGGCCGAACATGGCTTCAAGCCAGGAGCCTCCATCTACGTAGCAGATTCAGCCTTTGTGACCACAGACAACCTTATAGCAGCGCAGGAAAACGGCATCCGTTTTCTGAGCCGATTGCCGGCTAATTTCAATGAATGTAAGCATGCCATTACCCAGGCGGTTGCAGCCGATAACTGGGTCGATATTGGGACTTTGGCAGAAATCCAAAGCGAAAAGAAACCGCCTGCATCCTATCGTTATTATGAAACAACCGTCACCATAGGCGAGGAGGCCTACCGAGCCATTGTATATCATTCCAGCGCCCATGATAAAAGGCGTCAGAAACGCATAGACCGAATCTTAAAAACCAGCAAAGACCAGCTGGAAAAGAAAATCAAAGAGGTGACCCAGCACCCCTTCAAATGCCGCCCGGATGCTGAGGTGGCAACCGGCATTTTGACAAAGGAGGCAGAAAAAAGCCTCTACAACTTGCGAGCAGAGATCATTGACGAGCCCAAATACGGCAAAGGTCGTCCCCCAAAAGGGGAAGTCAGGATGCCGAAATCCGTTGAATATGGACTTAAGGCAACTGTCGAAGAAGATCCTGAGAAAACAGAAAAAATCAGACTCGAAGCCGGCTGCTTTGTACTCATAACCAATGTCCCGGCCCAGGCTAAAGAACAAGAATGGCCGGGGATCGAACTCCTCAAACTGTACAAAGAACAGGATGGGATCGAAAAAAATTTCGGGTTTCTGAAAGATCCAGCCATTGTGAATGCCATCTTTCTGAAGAAACCGAAACGGGTGGAAGCGCTTGGACTAATCCTCCTCCTTTCTTTACTCCTCTGGCGGTTGATAGAACGAAATTTAAAACTGCATGTAAAAAAGACGGGTCAACTGTTGCCTGGCTGGAAAAAGAAGCCGACAAATAGTCCGACGGCCTTTATGATGACTACGAAGTTCCTCAGCATATTAGTTATAACCGTTGGGAGACAACGAAAATTAGCAAAGCCGCTAAATAATGCTCAAGTTCAGTACCTTAGAGCCTTGGATGTCACACCGGAATGCTTTTTTGTGCCGTAAGAGTTGTGCAGTCATTGAATAAATTGTCAAAGAACCATAAAATTTAGTGCGGAATGTACGTTCAATGACTACATTGCTGAACCAGCAATTCTCTGGTGTTGTCCGATCACAATTGACCAGGGGCAGGGTAATTGGTGTTTGAACGAAAAGTCACCCATCTGCGCCTTGCATCCGGGCAACTTTTGATCCAAATACGGGTTTCCGTTCAGGTACTAATTAACGCAATGGCGTTGAACCGTCGGGAACTATTTTAAAAAATTTTCAGAAATGAAACAAAAAATATTTCCCCAGATCGTCAAAATGTTCGGTGTCCTCAAATTCGCAGCCAAAGCTGTATTCCGAAAAAATTTTTCGGATCCTGACTGTCCTGTGAATCTCACAGCGGTTCGGCTTCTCTAAAGCAAACACCAGTTCTGCGACGTGGTCCTCTTTGAAAAATGCTTTGTCCCGGGTTTTGAAACGGATACCATTTCGGGAAAGGTCCGTAACCATACCGGGATACTTATTTTGGTTCTGGATAAGCACACCTTTAAAACTGACTTCTTTGCGGAAGACCCGGCGCCTTTCTAACATTACGCTAAACGTGTGTCCGCATTTGCATTTGTTTTTTAACCGGACCTGGGCCTCATGTTTGATAAATTTAGACACGTCTTTGGTATAGGACTGTCCGCATGATTCGCAAGCAAAGGTCGCAGTTAATTCTTGGGTTACAAAGACTTTGGGTATCGTCATTTTTACTTAACCATCCGTTTGCATGTTAACGGTGTTATCCTTTTTAAGATCAAAGTAAAATTTTATGGCAAGGGACAGTGACGCCAGTTTTGACCGTATGGAATCCCCTCTTGATGTCAGGATCAGAGGCATGTCTCCACACAAAATCACCCCGGCAAGGGCCGCACCGGACTGGGTCGTCAGGGTCTTCCACAGAATATTACCCGCATCAATATCCGGCAGAATCAGCACATCGGCATTGCCCCGGATCCGGCCCGCGTAATGTTTTTCTTCGGCAATGGCGAGATCCATGGCCACATCCAAGGATAGCGGACCCTCCACAATACAGTCGTCCCTGTCTGCGAAACGGGCCGCAATATTTTCTGCTTCGATGGAGCTGTCCACGCTGCGATTGACGTTTTCAACGGCAGAAATTACCGCCACCTTGGGCACCTTGATATTCAGGTTGTGCACCACTTTTAAGGCATTCTCAAGGATGGCAACCCGTTTTTGTTCGTCCGGGTAGGTGTTCAGCGCGCCATCGGAAAATGCCAGCAGCTTGCTCCGGGTGGGAATATCCACAATGGCGGTGTGGCTCATGACCTGGCCTTTTTGCAGGCGGCCGCTGGCTTTGAGGTATTTAAACACGCCCCTGAGGATATCTTCGGTGTGGATACGCCCTTTCATCAGGATATCAACCTTGCCCTGGTCCAAAAGGCTGACCGCTTCTTCTATCGGGGTTTCCGTATCAATGATGGTGTAGTTGTCATTGTCGATGACAAGGTCGTATTCATAGGCCATCTGGCTGATTTCCTGGAAATCACCCAGGAGGACAAACTTGGAGATGCGGAACTGGCCTTCTTCATTGGCCCGTTTGGCCGCCTGGATCGCCTCTTCGTTATTGGCGCCCACAATGGCAATGGTCGGCGCATAATTTTCTTTGACCGTCAGGTATGCCGCATCAATGATATCGTCCAGGGTGGTCAACGGCGCGCCTTTTTTCTTGAACCGGATTTCGCGTTTGAAGACCGGGGTGTCAATCAGTACATCTTCATCATGCCTTTTTTTGGCCAGCTCATCCCGTTCGGTTTCATAATCTTTGAGTGATTCGGGGGCAAAATAGCCCCGGATCTGCCCGGCCGCCAGGGCATCATGTTCATAGTATCCGGGCATGGTCACCACGGGGAAACGCCCTGCAAGATTCTGTTTAACCCGGTGCATCATGTCGGCATTGGAGGCAAGTCCGCCGGTAATGGCCATGACCTTAACGTCTGCCCCGTCTGCCGTCAGTTCGAGCATGCCCCCGGCAATTTTTCTTGCCATAAAATTTTGAACCAGTTCTATTTTTTTGCGCTGCACCGGGGTGGCACCCTGGCGCAGAAACCCGATCATGGCGTAGAAATCATTGGTGCCCACAAGGGAGAGAAGCCCGCCCCGGCTGTCCATGACCTGTTCAAGGTCCCGGATGGAGATATCCTTGGATTTGATGGCTTTAATGACCCGGTCGATGTCTATGGCGCCGCTTCGACTGGTTGACGGCAGGCCGGAATAGGCGTCGATGAGCATGGTGACCCGGCCTTGCCTGTGGGCGGCCAGGGAGGTGCCACCGCCTAAATGGGCGGTGACGGCGTTCATCTGTTCCGGTGTCTGGTTCATTAACGACGCCACGATCCGCCATACTGCCTTGTGGCTTAAATAATGGGCCCCAACCCCGTTGCGCTTGATTCTTACAAATCCTGTAACCCGGTCCACCAGATCCATTTCGTCACACACAAAGGGGTCTGTGGTGGTCAACAGCGGATCCTTTTGGCTGCCGGCCATCCGGGCCAGTTCCATACCCATGGGAATGCCCATATTACTGGCATGGGACCGCAGCGGATTTTCCACAAGGTCCGTGACCATTTCCGGGACCACCCGGTAGGTGCCCGATGGGATGGGTTTGAGAAATCCGCCCTGGCAGGCAATGCCGTCAAAGGAGGAAAGCGCAATGTCGGCGCGTTCCAGGTGCGCTGCCACAGCCTTTATCCTATGGTCTATGCTGTCCTCCTCATCGGGAAGGACATGGATTTCAAACCGGTGAATCTGCTCCAGCCCCTGGTATACGGCGATGCGGGTGGAGACGGTGCCCGGGTTCAGCAGCAGGAACCGCATCTCTTCCCGCCGGGCTTCCCGGGCCAGTTCGGGGCCGAGAAGACGCCGTATCCCCGGAGATTTTTCCTGGCTTGCCCGCTCTATTTCCAGCATCATGGACAGGGCGTTGCCTAGAATAATATTGATGCCGGGGGAGGGGGGAGATTTAATCAGCACCTCAACGATGGCCGAGAGATCGCTTTGCATTAATCCGGCATCCGCAACGTCCATCCCTTGTTTTATCTGCTCTGAAAGGTCGGCCAGCCAGGCTTCACATGTAACGGTCAGTTCCCTTTCATAGGCGGACATGGAAACATTTATTTTTCCGATTTCGCCAACGGTCTCAATTATTTTATTACGAAGTTTTGCACTCACTTTTTAGGTTTCCCTTTTTACTAAGTAAAGTCTGTGTAGCCTACACGGATCTTTTAACTTTCGTTTTGGACTTTGTCTGGCAGCTGATATGTCAGGTCAGCCCGTGGCTGTTATATGAATCTATATTAAATAAGAGACAACTGGGCAAAGCGTCGGCTGCGCCCAGTTTTATCTTCTATTTTTTTGTTTTGACCTTTATGCCTGTTATGAACTTGACGTCCATATATACTTAATTTACAGGCGTTTGGCCGTGTGCTGGGAGTCAGTCCAGGGTCTCTTCCCCGGAGGCAATGCGGCGCAATACAGATCTGAACAGTTTTCCAGTGGGGGTTCTTGGCAGCTGATCCGTGATGATGATTTTTTCAGGTACGGCAAAACGCCCGATTTTTTCTGCAATGTAATCTTTTATCCGGTCAATACATATTTGTTCGTCTTGAATCGTTTTACTGGGCACCACAAAGGCCACGATTTCCTCTCCGGAGTTGTCCTGGCCGCTGATGATGGCCGCCTCGTCCACCAGGGAATGGGAGGTCAGCACGCCTTCGATCAGTGATGCGCCCATGCTCTGTCCTTTGACCTTGATGCTGTCATCAAGCCGCCCCATGAACCAGAAAAAACCGTCTTTGTCGCACCGGACACCGTCGTAGGTAAAAAAGCAACCCGGGAATTTTGAAAAATAGGTCTTTTTAAAGTGTTCTGTTGTGCCCTCGGTGGCTGATGCCATGGCCGGCCATGACTGGTCAAAAACCAGATTGCCGCTGATATTTGTTTTACAGGGTTTGCTGAAATCGCTCATGACCTGGGGCTCCACACCCAATGCACCAAATCCTAACGCGCCGGGACGGTTCAACTCCGGTGTCGGATACGTATTGAGCAGTGCCGTTCCGGTTTTGCTCTGAACCCACAGGTTTACCATCCGTTCCGGTGCGTCCACCAGCCGGCTGTCTACATATTTGACCAGTCGGGGGGGCAGTGCATTGCCGCAGCAGGCAATGACGGAGAACCGTTTGTCCGTGTTCAGCCGGCCTTGGTCCAGTTGTTCCCTGAGTTCTGAAATTAAATTGGGCCGACACAGCAATGCGGGATTGGGCTGTTCCTCAAGAATTTTCTCAATGGTCTCTACCCGGATATCCTCATCAACAAGGATAATACCCGTGCCGTTGGTTAACGGGCCCCAAAGACCGTACGCCTGGGTTGGCGCCTTGGACATATCCAGGGTGTTGACGATCATCCTGGGTTTGTCCTGACCAAGGACTTTGTTGAAGATATCGTCAAAGGACGCGTGGGCCTGGACTAAAAATCCGCCGGTCTGGAAAACGGAACCCACATGTTTGCCGGCCAGGCGGTTTTCATAGACGGCAAACAGGGAGTGGTCCGCCCGGGGAAAGGCCGGTTCAAGTCCCGAGGGATCCGCCTGGGCCATGTATTCATCAAGGGTCGGGATCCCTTCAAGTCGTTCATTGGAGACGAGTGTTGTTGTTTTTTCAAGCAGGGCGGCGACTTTCAGGACATGGTCTTTTTTTTGTTCGTAGGCGCTGCTGTCCGCCATGATGACAAGTTTTGCCCTTGATGCGACGGCATCCTCCGCCACAATGGACGGGGGCAGGTGGCAGCCGATGGGCAGGTAGGTGATGCCCAGATAAGCAGATGCCAGGGCGGTGATGATAAATTCCGGGCAGTTCGGCAGATTTAAGGCGATGCGGTCCCCCTGGACAAGGCCGGTCCGGTGAAAGGCTGCGGCAAGGGTGAGCACTTTGGCCTTGAGTTCATTAAACGTCAGGGTGTCGGTTTGGCCGGATTTTTGATAAAAGACCAGGGCCGGGGTCTCTGCATTTCCTTTTTCAATGGTTGCGTGAAGTGCGTTCTGGGCGGCGTTGATATGGCCGTCATAGAACCAGGATGACAGTGGTTTTGAAAAATCTTCCTTGACCACGCAGGAAAAAGCGGTCTGCCATTGCAGTCGTTTTGCCTGGTCAGCCCAGAATTGTTCACGATTGTCCAGCGTTTGTCTGTGCAGACGGCGGAATGCGTCAAGACGTGTTGGGAATTTTTGGTCAAGGTCTGTGCTTTCCATAGTTTTACTCCCTAATTTGGAACATTCAAGAGGGACCCTTTTATGATGTCAACTATTGTTATACCATGATTATCAGCATACAAGTTAGATTAAATATCATTAAAATGGGTGTCAATATAAAAACCAGGAAATTCCCAATCTAAATGTTGTACAGGCCCGGCGACGCTCAAAATAAGGGTGTGATTCCTATCTGAAATGCGTGCAACGTTGAAATTTTCTGCCGAATGCTTATTTTCTTCGGATGTGTGATTTAAAGTGCCCTTGCAGCCCATTTACCAACCGGAGTTAAACGTTGAAGCTGATCTTCTATTATTTCAAAAAAAACATAGGAAAGATTGCTGCGGGCATCTTTTGTATGATTGTGGTGGATCTGCTTCAGCTTGTGGTTCCCCAGGTTGTCAGCAGGGCGGTTGATATTCTGGCCGATGCACATTTTGATCGTCATGTCCTTCTGGTGCAATGCGCTGTTATTGTGGGGGCAGGCCTTTTCATGGCCCTGCTTCGTTCCGGATGGCGTATCCTTTTAATGGGGGCGGCCCGGGATCTTGAGCGGGGTATCCGGGATGATTTGTACGCCCATATGCTCGGTCTGGACACCGCTTTTTATGACAAAACCCGAGCCGGGGACATCATGGCCCATGCCACATCCGACATTCTTCATGTGCGTATGGCCTTTGGTTTCGGCATCATTGCCCTGGTGGATACTTTGCTTTTGGGCAGTGCCTGCATCGGCATTATGGTCTGGACCAGTCCCAAACTTGCAGCCTTGTGTCTGATTCCGCTTCCCTTTCTGGTTGTGGTGACAAAAAGCCTGGGCAACAGGATGCATCAGTGTCATAAGACCGCCCAGGAGGCGTTTTCCGCACTTACCGAGCAGGTGAGGGAAAGTTTTTTCGGTATCCGGGTCATCAAGGTATTCAATTTTGAGCCCCAGGTCCGGCAAAAGACGGAAAACAGCGCCAAACGTTATTTCAGGAAAAATTTAAAACGGGCTTATATCAACGCCCTGCTGCGACCCTTGTTGGGTCTTTTCTTTAATATCTCCACCTTGATCATCATCCTTTACGGCGGCGGTCTGGTCATGAAGAACCAACTGAGCCCCGGAGAGTTTGTGGCATTTATTCAATATCTGGGGATTCTGGCCTGGCCGGTGATTGCCATCGGGTGGGTGACCAATATGCTGCAGCGGGGCTTGGCATCCTTGAAACGCATCAACGTTCTGCTGGATACCCGGTCCGATCTCTCTTTTCCCGAAGATGCGATGATGCCGGACGGGTTGACCGGCCATATCCGGTTTGAAAAAGTCGGGTTTTCCTATGATGGAAAGGTGAACGTGCTTTCTGATATTTCAATGGAGATCCCGCCCGGGTCCAGGATCGGCATAACCGGCCCGCCGGGATGCGGAAAAACGACCTTGCTTTCATTGATCCCGCGTCTGTACGACCCCATGACCGGACGGATCTGCCTGGACGGAAAAGATTTGAAAACATTTGATCCTGAATTTTTAAGGGATCATATCAGCTTTATGGCCCAGGAACCGTTTCTGTTTTCCGGCACCCTTGGAGATAATATTTTAATGGGTGAACCGTTTGCGGGCGGCTCTGCCCGTGACTTCCTGGAGCCGGTCATCCGGCTTTGTGCATTGGGCGGCACCATTGCCCGGATGCCCAAAGGGCTTGACACCATGGTCGGAGAACGGGGTGTGACCCTGTCCGGCGGGCAAAAGCAGCGGGTGACCCTGGCCCGGACCCTGGTGCGGCCCAAGCCGGTGATCCTTTTGGATGATCCGGTCAGCCATCTGGATACCCGGACCGCAGAGCAGGTGATCCGGGGCATCAGCCAAATGAACCGGGATGCTGTCATGATCATGGTTTCCCACAGGCTTTCGGCACTTGCCGACTGCGACCGGATTTATGTGATGGAGAACGGCACCATTGCGGACCAAGGCACCCACGAGGAGCTCAAGAGATCCAATGCTTTTTATCGCACATCTTTTAAGGTCCAACAGTCAGAACGACAATCCCCTGGAGGCAGATCATGAGCCGGCCCCACGCATTTTCCGACGAGGAAAAAAAGGTCAGTCTGGCCGACCTTGCCCTGTTTAAGGCTTTGTTCCCCTATGTCCGGCCCTACGCCTGGATGCTTGGGTTGACGACCTTTTTGGTGTTTATAGTGACCGGGTTTGAATTGCTTCAGCCCTGGCTCATCCAGCAGGCCATTGATGGGTTCATTCTTGCTTCAGGGGTTCCTGGGGTGAATATCCTGGGGTTTGAGATCCAGCGGTTTTCTACGTTCGGCATCTTGTTTGGTGGCGTGATCCTGGCAGGGTTTGTGCTGGATTTCGGCCAGTCCATGTTCATGGAGTATACGGGTCAGAAAATCATGCTCAATCTGCGGTGCCGCCTGTTTGACCATATGACGGATCTGCCTGTTGCCTATTTTGATAAAAATGCCTCGGGGCGGCTTGTGGCCCGGGTGGCCGGGGACATTGAAAATATGAACGAGATGTTTACAAGCGTGCTTGTTTTTATTTTCAGGGATCTTCTACTCATGGCCGGGGTGTTTGGCATTCTGTTTTTTACCAATCACCGGCTGACCTTTTATTTGAGCCTGATTGTGCCCGTGGTCTTTGCGGGCGTGGTCTATTTTTCGGGTATTTTGCGCAGGGTATTCCGGACCCTGAGACAGAAGACGGCTGAGATCAATCACCGTTTTTCCGAAGCCATTACCGGTATCCGGGTCATCCAGACCTGTATGGCCGGCCCGCACTTTATCCGTGAGTTCAAACGTTTGAATCTGTCCCACTTCAGTGCCGCCATGTCCCATATACGGGTATTTGCTGTTTTCATGCCCATGGTCGGCCTCATGGGCACCCTGGCCGTGGCGGTTATTATCTGGAACGGCTCTTTTATGGTCCAAAGCCAGGTGCTGACCATTGGTGAGCTTGCGGCATTTTTGACCTATATGAAGTTGTTTTTCAGACCCTTGAGGGAGCTGTCCGAAAAGTTTAATCTCCTGCAGAATGCGCTGGCCTCGGCCGAGAGGATCATTACGGTATTGAACACCCCCCGGGCACTTCAGGATAATGGGCCCCGGAAGGCTGTGCCGGATAGCATCCGACACCTGGCATTTGAAGATGTGTCGTTTTCATATACCGCCGGTGTGCCGGTACTGAAACATATCAGTTTCAATCTTGAAAAGGGAAGATCCATGGGGATTGTGGGGCAGACCGGGGCCGGGAAAAGTACCATTATCAATCTTGCGGCCGGGTTTTACAGCCCCACAGCTGGACATATTCTCATTAACGGCCGGGATTTTGCGAATATGGATATTGCCGGCATCCGGCAGCACACAGCCCTGGTCATGCAGGACCCCATTTTGTTTTCGGGAACGGTGCGGGAAAATATTGTGCGGCGCCGGGATGGTGAGTGCCCCCAGGATGATGACCATCTTCGCGAGGCTTTGATAAAGGCCAACTGTTCATTTCTGTTTGATAAATTTTCAGGACTTGACACCGTGCTCCGGGATGGCGGCCGGCCACTCTCTTCGGGGGAAAAACAACTGGTGTGCATTGCCCGGGCCTTTGCCTTTAATCCGGATTTGATCGTTTTTGACGAGGCGACCTCTTATATGGATTCCCAGTCCGAGGTGAAAATCCATGATGCCATGAGGAAATTGATGGAAGGGCGGTTATCCATTATCATTGCCCATCGCCTTTCAACCGTAAAATCATGTGATCGGATTTTGGTGTTAAGGGACGGGCAAATCATTGAACAGGGCCGCCATGAAACGCTTTCCCGGGCCGGCGGCGAATATGCACGGCTTCTTGAAAAGGAGCGGATCGGGTGAAATCCTGAACCGTCCGACAGTGCTACTCAGCCATTTGGGCGTTGTTGATCTGGTTGCGCAGTTTGCCGGAACATTTGAAGGTCACAATTTTTCTGCCGTCCAGCATCATGGTTTCACCCGTTGCCGGATTCCGGCCTTTTCTGGGGTCTTTCTCGTTTACCTGGAATTTTCCAAAGCCCGATATCATGAGGTCTTCTCCGGATGCCAGGGTAAATTTAATAATTTCAAGCATCTCTTCCACCGTATCTTTGGCTTCGGCGCCTGAGAGATCGAGTGTTTCTGAGATTTTTTCGACAATGTCCATTTTGGTAAGTGTCAATATTTTTTCCTTATTCAACTTATTGAAAATATTTAAAGATTGGCCCTAACTACTTCGATTGCAGGCAGATGTCAAGAAAAAGGAATGAAACCTGGGTGCAAAACGTTGCCCGTGACCATTAAAAGCACCGGAAACAAGATCAGATGCGTTTGAAAAAAATCAGGAGAATTATGTGTAAAGGTTTACCGGGTTTTGCCGATAAATAACTTTAAGAATTCATGAATACGGCCCAAACGAAAAAGCGCATACACTAAAATAAGACCCGATGACTGCACGCCTTATGAAATGGGCTCCATGCAGTCGCATGCACACAAATTTTTAGTGCAGCCCTAAGGATGACAAATGTTAAGGGGTTGCAAAAAGGAGCGTTAAATTAACATGGTATACAATGCCCTTAGTTCTTATCAGAAGGTCCAGGTCAGCAGTGAAATCAATCCACAAAAATTGATCCTCATGCTTTATGACGGCGCCATTAAACGTATCAGCTTTGCCCGGGAAGGGGTAATCAATAAAGATCCCAAGCAAAGAGGCGAAAATCTGAGCAAGGCCATTGCCATTATCTCCGAACTCAACGCATCCCTCCGTAATATTGAGGGGGAAGAGATCTCTTTTTTAAGGAGCCTTTTTTTGGTCATGATGCAGGAACTTTGTAAAGTTTCTCTCACAAACGACATTCAAACCCTGGACCGGGCGAACAAATATCTGATGGAACTTAAGCGGATATGGGAAACCAGTGTAATGGGATTGGACAATACTGGAAAAAATACCAATAATGCTAAAGTTGCTCAAAAAAAAGACATTTCTTCAATGAGTTATTCAGGGTATGAAAAACATGGTCACAAAACAAGTATTGCCATTTAAGCATTAGGGACAGTATATGAAAGAGTTATCCGATCATATTTCAACACAGTGCCGGGAATATGAAGATCTTCAGAACCGACACTTGGATCTGCTAAAAGCAGAGGTGTTGCCGGATATAGCCCAGATGACCATTGAGCGCAGGGGGGCCTCAGAAAATTTGAAGAGCGCTATAAATGAGTTTATCCGCACGGCCAATCCGTCTGAAGTGTTATCTGATGCTGAAAGAATGACAACACTTAAACAGCGCCTTGGGTTAATCCTAAAGGTTGACGAAACCATCGGGGTTGAGATACAAAGGCATAAAAGCCAATTGGAAAAAAGCCTTAAATCTCTCAAACACGGGAAAACAACTCTGGAGAGCTACCGGTCGTCAAAAAACAGCCCAAGATTGATAAGTATCAGCCGGTAAGAATTGTTTACCCCAGGAAGGCAAGAAGCATGAACGTAACAGGAAACGCAATAATTAATGCAGACAGACCTAAAACCGGCATCCGGGGTCAGGAACCTGTTGCCGATACAACACGTGACAAGGTTACCAGACTGTCTGAGTTAAAACAGGCGGAATCGGCTTCGGCAAATACCGAGCAGGCGAAAAGCCGGACGTTAGAGCAAAAAAATGAGGAGTCCGGTGATCAGGTCAAATTGACCAGAGAAGATGTTGAAGAGATGGTGGAAGCCCTTGAGGATTTTGCCAACACGGTTCAGACAAGGCTCAATTTTTCCATTGATGACGGCACCGAGGATGTGGTCGTCAAAATTATGGACAAGGAAACCGATGAAGTCATCAAGCAGTTCCCCGCCGAAGAGATACTTAAGCTTCGCGAAAAAATGCAGGATTTAAGCGGTCTTCTTTTCAGTACCAATGTTTAATTAATCCTTTTCTTCTTTTAAAAGCAGCTGCTGGTGTGAGTAAGGACTGCCCTGGAGGATCAGCTGCATCCCTTCTTTTCTTTCATTGTTAATCACAATCGGTGCCATAAAGTTCGCCGTCATATCTTCTGGTTTGCCTTTGGGAATGGTGATGATCACAAAACAGGATAGTTCTTCTTTTTCAAATTCCCACTTGATCGTTTTATCAAAATCCTTAACGGACAACGTGTACTCCGGGTAAAACCGAAGGGGGTCCATGACCACAAATGACAGATTGGGGTCATCCACGCATTGAAATAAATAAAACGGTGAGGTGTCTTTTTTTTCAAGAACAACATATCGTTTCTGCTGTCTGAATCCGGGAATACCATCCGGCATATTGATGATTTTATCGCCATCAATGGTGACTTCACCGAATTGTCTTGTATTAATCTTCATCACCTTTTATTCAGACTCCTTGTCCTTATTGCCGATCAGTTTGGCTGCGTTTGCAATATCTATGTTATCTGTGCCCTGGGAGGAGAGGATGTTCTCCTTTTGAATGGCGTCGAACACCTCCTGCCGAAGAACCGATATTTCCCGGGGGGCATCAATACCTATTCGAATGCTGTTTTTGCCGGTTTCAATCACCTTCACGATGATATCATTGGCTATGACGATACTCTCACCAACTTTTCGTGTTAGAATAAGCATAGGCGTACCAATTAACCCACCAGGCTATTATTAATTATTTTTGAGCAGTCGAATTTAAAAAGGCCTTACAGATTGCGTGAATTGACTTTTAAATTCATAACCATACGTGTCTTTGTTATACTCATATGCGGCACCAGCGTCAACCTTGTTCCCGTTCAATGATTTCAATGGAGATCCTAAACCTGGGCCGCGAACAGGCAGTTGTTCTTTTTTTTCCGGGTCACCATCCCGTTGCCCGTATACCGGGGCTGGATACCGGTATTGCCGATCATCTCCATAATGTTATCCATAACAGCCAGATGCTTTTTAACCTGGAGCTGATTGGATTTTATGAAATGGGCGACGATGTCCTTTTCTTTACCAATGGTCCGCTTGAGTTCTCTGATGTCGCGTTTGTGTTTATTGGGCAGCGGCAGGGTGTGGACCAGTTTGTTCAGGGAGAAGGTATCGGCTTTTTGATCCATGCGGGGGAAATGATTTCGGCAGGCGACAAGAATATTCTCCCGCACATTTTCTATTTTACCGGCCAGATCTTTCTTGGCTTTGGTCGTCTCCCAGATCATGCCGAGATCAATGTCTGCGATGGCCTTTTTTTCGGCCTTTAATACCAGGTGCAGCTGCTGGTAGCAGGCAAGTTTTTCCCCAAGCAACGATTGGATTTTTTGGGCAGCTTTCTCCATATCTCTCTTCCTGTCATAAGGAAATATTTTCCGGTTTTTGTGTTGGTATGGATATAAACAGCAACTATTGTGCCATCATCTGAGACAATGCAGGCTGCATCAGCCTGCTGTCAAACCTTGCCCTGGAGCTGCTGGTATAAAAATTCCTTGAAACCGGTGACGCGCCGCCCCTGGGATAAATTTTCCGTAAGGGACTGGTCATGCAGGGACTGGTATATGCCGGACGCATTGCTTTCGGGGAAAAGACTGTCTCCGGGCAGGGTATCGCGCATGCGCTGCATCAAGGTGTCGAGCATCAGCGCTTCAAACCCCTGGCAGGCCTTTTTAAGATCTTTTTCCCGCTGGAGCTGCTTGGCTGTATCCGTGGCATCCTTGTTCGCCGTTGCAGGTGTTGTGATGCCGGGCATTTGAATTGACATAATGTTTTCTCCTAAAGAATTTCTATGGTGGCCTGCAATGCCCCGGCTGCCTTGATGCTTTCCAGAATACTGATCAGATCCCTGGGCCTGACTCCCAAAGAGTTCAGGCCGTTCACCAGTTCGCCGATGGTGGACGTGCCGGGCAGTTCCATCAGATACTCTGGGTTTTGGCCCTGAATCACCACGTTCAGATCCCCATGGGCCACAGCCACATTTGAAATGGTCACCTCACTGCCGATCACCACCGTTCCGGTTTTTTCATTGATCACGACCTTGGCAACGGCGTCCGGGATCACAGACAGCCCCTCGACATCGGCGATAAATTCCGCCACATGCTCCTGACGCATGGATTCGGGTACATTCAGCTGGATGGAACCTGCATCAATTATTTGGGCAATCCCTTCGCCCAAAGCGGCATTGATGGTGTCGCCCACCCGCCGGGCTGTGGTGAAATCGGGCCGGGATAAAGACAGCGTTAATTTCTCTTTGCCTTGCAGCTTAAAGGGGATCTCCCGTTCCACCGTGGCACCGTTGATGATCCGGGCGGTGAGAAGATGGCTGCCCCGGTCGTTCATACCGGCGGGAATGGCAAGACTCACCGCGCCCTGGGCAATGGCATAGACGTTGCCGTCAATGCCTTTCAGGGGCATTACCAACAGGGTCCCGCCCTTAAGACTTGTGGCATCGCCCAATGACGACACCGTGATGTCAATGCTGTCCCCGATCCTGGCAAAGGGCGGAATATTTGTTGTGGCCATGACGGCGGCCACATTTTTTACTTTGATCTGGCTTTTATCGAAATGGAGATTCATTTTTTTCAGCATGTTGGTCAAGGACTGGCGGGTAAACAGAATATTGTTCTTATCTCCGGTGCCGTTAAGGCCCACCACCAGGCCGTACCCGGTGAGTTGATTGGAACGGACCCCCTGGATGGCGGCCATGTCCTTGATTCGGGTGGCCGTGGCAGGCGCCGCAAGGAAAAGTAAACACAGCACAGTGCCTAAACGGATGGCTATTTTTTTAAAGCGATGATTCATGATGCCCGCTCCTTTATTAACCCATGTTACCAGGGCCAGATATTATCAATGATCCGTGTGCCCCAGCCCGGTTTCTGTTTGTCCGCAAGGGCCCCCTTGCCGTAGTATTCAATGCGCGAGTCAGCCAAAGAGGTGGATTCAACCCGGTTATCCGAATCAATATCATCGGGCCGGACAATGCCTGAAACCATAATGTACTGAACCTCATTATCCACTTTCATGGCCCGGCGTCCGAAGATGCTTAGGTTTCCGTTAGGCAAGACCTCCGTAACCCGAGCCGCAACGGATGCCGTAACCTGCCCCGATCTGTCGCTTGTGGCTTCGCCTTTGGTGGAATTTTCAAAACTGGTGTCAATGAGTTTGTCACCGACCGTACCGCCAAGATGGGTCACTTTGCCAAAGGCATTTAAGGTCGGAACCCCAACCGACATACTGGTTGTCCGTTTCCCATCGGAATTCACCGCCATGGCCGAAGATGAATTCTCCACAATATCTACGATTATCGTGTCTCCAATATACGCCGCCTTGGTGTCATCCAGCAGGAATCTGTTTTCGGCGGTCCAAAGGGAGCCTTCCGCAGGTTTAGCCGTTGTGTAATCGGGCTGCAGGGCCGGCTCCTGCATCGCGTCCTGGGGCAAAACACTTAAGGCCGGGTCCCCGCCGCCAGTCATACAGCCGCTCATTGTTCCTGCGATTATAATCATCACGGTTGCCAATGTTCCTCGTATGGATTTTTTCTTCATTGCCTGCATACCAACCTCCCGGCTAAAAAACAACAGCCACGGTGCCGTCTTCGGTCACAAGGCCGCGCACCAGTTTTCCCGATGTTAAATTTTGGACTGTCACAGGTTGCCCCGGATAGCCGTCTTCTTTGCAGATCCCCAACGTAATAATGGATAACCGGTTCTTTTGGGCCACCATCTTTATTACGGCCCCTTTTTCAATGGCCGGGGCGCGTTTGAATTCTCTGGGGGTCACACATTCCCCTTTGTCAATGGCCCGGGTGATCACCATGCCGTTGACCTGATCCACCGACGTCATTACATCCGGCGGACAGCCGAACACGTCCATATCCTGGAGGGTGACATCCGCCGGGGTTATGGTCTGGCCTTTTTCCAGTCGTGCGGCCGCAACAACCACCGGTTTCATCTGTGAAAGGCTGCCTGTGACCGTTAAGCGGTCTGCCTTAACGCCGTCCACCCAGACTTCGGCATGGATGGAGAGTCGGCCGTTATCCGAAGGGGTATACCCCTTGTCAAATACCAGGGATAACTCGCCCTGGGGGTAGGGTTCAATTCCCCGGACTTTGAACGCATTTAACTTGAAATTTTCCTTTGACAGAGATCCGGATAAAAATTCTCGAAGCGCTTTTTCCACCTCGGCCGGGTCGAGCTGCTGTCCCGCACGTTTGACAAACACCCGTTTGGGTACCTGAATATTGATGTCATTGAGCCCTATGGCGTTGATCGCCCCTGTGACCCGCTGGCCCGAAAGTTGTTTCATTCGCCCGGCCGGAGGAGATTTGCCAAGTTCAATGCGTGTCAGTTCTTCTTTGAAAAAATCGGGCGCAGTTATTTTTGCAATCTCTCCCAGATATATGACTGGGCTTGTAACTTCTGCGGTTTGGGCAACCTCAATGATGATTTTTCCCGGTGTGGCCGCAAACACCTGCAGGCTGAAAATTAATATGCCGGTTATACAGGATATGACCCTCAGATATTTTCTGTAACGAGCACAGATCGTCTCCGGTTCGTCATCCACGTGGATGACAGGGGGATATGAAATGATGCGGGTATTCATGACTGAATCCATTTAACCTCTATCTATGATTTTAGCTGGACGGCCGTTCCCAGCATACTGTCGGCGGTGGTGATGGATTTTGAATTGGCCTCATAGGTGCGCTGACCGGAAATCAGACTGACCATCTCCTCCACGACATCCACGTTGGAACTTTCAATATAATAGTTCAACACGGTCCCTGCCCCGTTTTCACCGGGTGTATCCTCCTGGGGTGTTCCCGATCCTTCGGTCTCCCGGAACAGGTTACCGCCTACGGCATAAAGGCCTGCGGGATTCACAAAGGTGGTTACCAGAACCTGCTCTGTGGCCAGAATGGTATCATTGTCGGCAAACACGGTCAGGGTCCCGTCGTCGTCCAGAGTAATGGTAACCGCCTCGGCAGGGATGGCGATCTCGGGCTGAAGACGGTCCCCTGCCTGGGAGGTAATATACCCTTCGCTGTCCAGGGAGAAATCCCCGGCCCGGGTATACATGTCCTCATCCCCGTGCAGGACTCGGAAAAATCCCTCGCCCTGGATGGCAAAATCCAGTTGATTGTCCGTCTGAACATAATCGCCCTGGGTGAAAATTTTCTGAATCCCTGCCGTGTTTACGCCCATGCCCACTTGAATACCCGTCGGCACCTGGCCGCCGCCCGGGGTGGTCTGCCCTGCAACCCGCTGGGTCATGTACATTAAATCTTCAAATGCGGCCCGGGATTTTTTAAACCCGGTGGTGGAAGAGTTTGCCAGGTTATTGGAGGTAACGCCAATCTGCGTATCCTGGGCCATCATTCCCGTGGCTGCCGACCAAAGTGCCCGTATCATAAGTTAATTCCTTTATGCGAATTGTCCGACTTCATTGATTGCCTTTTGATCGATTTCATCAAATGTTTTCATGGATTTGGTGTAGGTCTCAAACATTCGTTGATAATCAATCATTTTTGCCATTTCCTCTACGACCTGAACATTGGCCTGCTCAAGTGATCCGGCTTTAACCTTGACAGTGTTAACGGCAACCTCATCAGCCGTGTCTCCGGTATAAACAAACAGATTATCTCCGGTTTTCTCAAGCGCCGCCATCTTTTCAAAGGTGACCACATCCAGGGTGTCCAAAAGTTCATTATCTAAGAAAATTTCGCCGTATTCATTAATATTGACACTTGTATTGGGGTCCCTCGTGTCTATAAAAATGGCTCCGCCCTGGCCCATGACCGGGTTACCGCTTTTATCCACAAGAATGCCTTCACTGCTCAAGGAAAAATTGCCGTTTCGGGTGTATTTGATGCCGTCCGGTGTTTCCACTTTAAAAAGACCCTGGGGGCCCAGTGCCACATCCAGGGGGTTGTCTGTTTTGACGACATTTCCCTGGGTAAAATCCTGGTCCACCCGGGCTTTAAACGCTTTGTCAAAGCTGACAAAATCTTTTTTAAACCCAATGGTGGAAGCATTGGCCAGGTTATTGGAGACGGCTTCAAGTTTTCGTTCCTGCCTTAACCCGCCCTGGGTCGGCCGTGTCATTTCAAGAATCATAGGCAGTTTTCTCCTTTGCATGGTTGCCGGTTTAACTGCGGCATGGATTGATTTGATTGTCTTTTATTTACATTCTATGCAAATGAGATGCCATGTCCTGTTTTCACAACACGCAGCCCTTGATCTGCGCTCTTTTTAAAGAATATTGTATGCAACATGCGGGGATGATTAGAGAAAAACGGCCTTGGTTTTAAAATAATGTGCCAAAAGGCCGACATCTGAAACCGTCGAATTTGACGCACCCAGAAATTTTTTCCCACCATTGTGGGGTCGGTCTCACTGCCGAATCCAATCCGGGGACAACAAAAAATCTCCTTGCATCCTGGCTCGTTTGGGTATAAAGCAAAAATCGCATCCTTTTAAGGATGTAAGAAAAAATAAGAAGGGGATTTATGAGCGACGACGGCTATTACACTGACCTGGAGCATTTCTCTTTCCAGCATTCTGACGGTATGGAGACTTTACAAACAGTGCCTGCTCAACATCTGTCCGGCCTGGAGCAAACCCGGATTAAGCATGCTCAGTTGGCGTTTAAAGATTATTTTTGCCCGTTTTGCGGTGAGGTATTATTCCGGGGCAAGGTCCGGGAATTTAAAATGGCCTGCCATAAATGTAACCGGCTTGTTGACAGTACAAAGCTTGAAGACTTGTGAGGTTGGGCTCTATTAGGTCTTTTTTTTAGGGTCTGTCTGTATTGGCCCCATAAACAAACGCAAGAAGTTCGGCCACGGCCACATAGATTTCAGCCGGAATCTCCTGGCTGATGTCCAGGGATGCCAGGATCTCCACCAGATCCGGATCATCCTTTACAGGCACCCCATGGGTCAGGGCCAGGGCAATGATATTCTCAGCCACCTTTCCTTGGCCTTTGGCCGTTACCGTTGGTGCTGCCGCCTTGAGTTTGTCATATTTCAGGGCAACTGCGTGTTTTCTTTTATTGTCTTTGGGTGCCATAATTAAACCACAATATTAAAGCCTTGCACCTCACCGGGTGGCTTCATGGAAAACATCAAGCTGGTCGGCGCAATCTGTTCCGGTCGGGCAACCTGGCAGTCAATGTTTCCTGCTTTATATCCGATTTTTGACAGGCGCTGTCTCAGCTGTGACACCTTTGGGGTAAGGTAATCACAGGTTTCCTGATTCTCCAGTAAAAACCGGCCGGTAATGGTTTTCTCCAGAATGGAAAAGTCTGCCCGTAAAGGTCCAAGGGCGGTCATATTCAATAAAAAAGAGATACTGCGAATTTTTTTTGTATCTGCCGGACCTGTTTTCCCCATGTCCAACATGATCTGGCCGAAGTCAAAGCCATCCTCCCGCCAGACAGGGAACGGCAGCAGGAACCGCGAGCCGTCTTGATTTTGCCCGCCATCCCCGGATTTGACATTTAATTGGGCAAAATTGTCCAGCGCATCTGAGATATGTTTTAGTTCAGTGCTCTTGCCTGGATCGCTTTGCATTCCGGTGAGGGACAACGCGGCGGCCTTTAGATCCTGGGCGACCAGTTGTTTGACTTCCTGGGCAGCCCTTTTTTTATCCGGGGCTTGTCCAAGCCCGTCAGCTATCTTTTTTTCAAAGCTCAGACCCATATTTTCTATGATTTTAGGCAGGAATTGATCATCCCGAACATCGGATTTCAGAGCAAGTGTCATCAGAATATCATTGAGAACCGGTTCCCGAAGCTGGCTAAGCGCCCCCAATCCCAGGAAAATTTTTGCCGGGGAAAAGGATTGGAAGGATGTGGCCTGAAACGGTTTTTCCGTTGGCGGACGCGGCGGTGAATCCGACAAGGTGGTTGACACGGCAGAAGTGGCCCTGCCGCTACCCGCTGCAGACCCTGCTGTTTCGGTGGCTATTGACGCAGAAGGATTCGGAAGGGGCTTTAGCACAATACCGTCTTGGGAGCGGACGACCTTCATGGGGATATCCATGCCCCGGGTCAAGGGAAGCTGGGTGGAAACCATGAGTTTCTGATTGCCCACAAGCAATTCGACCCGGTTTTGGGCGGTAACATCAACCACTTTTGCAGCCACTGTTCGTCCGGGTTGTATACTGGAATCAAGTAATGCCGACGCCTGATGCTTGCCGGGAAGAATCTTAAGTGCGGTATCCGTTTCCTGGGATGATTGGGAAAGAAGAGACGACAACGCCGCCGACGAAATCGGTTTTAGAACCGGACCGTCCGGGGTGGCAACAGAGGTCAACGTCAGTGCCATGCCTGGCTTTAACGGCAGCGAAGTTGAGACCTCAACTTTCTGACCGGTCGGCAATGTGTTGCCGGGGAGATTTGAAGAAAATGATGCGGTGGGTGAATTCGCTTGCCTGCCGCCAGGCCGGTGTTGTGTCGGGTTTTGAACAAGAGTTCCCTGGCCGGAAGGGGGGGATGATTTTCCTGATAAAAGCAGTTGAACAAGATTTTCAGGTTTGACATCAAGCACCTTTGCATCGACAATTCGGCCCGGCTTTAAATTGATCGCATCCAACTGCCCGGATTGCTCCTGCTTGCCGCCGATAATTTTCAGGGCTGCAATGGGCAGGCTGGGGATCATCTGGCTTTCTCCATTGCAATAAATTTTTCCTTGAGGTCAATGACAAGCGCAACCTCCCCTTTGGGAATGGAAAGCCTTTCTGCAATGGTATCAACATCCATCTTTTGATAGTAGAGATCTAAGATCCGTTGTTGCTGATCAAGGACATCGGTCTCTTTGTGAAATAAGACAGCCCCCTTGGCCTGGGGCGTAAGCAGGGAATTATGCTGATTTTCTAATTGGCTGAACAGGGTGCTGGCCCGGGACAGCAACAGGTTGATACTGATGATTTTTGAATCCATGGATTTATCAAGCTTTCGGGTCAGGGCCTGTTTTTCCTGAACCAGGCGCTCAAATTCTACGGCCGCTTCTTTTGAGGCTTCCAGAATGGGTTCGATCATCTCGGCGGTTTCCGTCAGGACCTCTTTGGCAACAATCTGGGCTTTTTCTCGGGTCTGTGCAACAATGTCGCCAAGGTCATTTGCCTGCCCTGGATTCGGGGTGCGCTGGAGGCTGTTGGCCCGCCGGATAAAAAGAAACAGCAGGAATATTAAAAAAAAATCAATGATAAGCGAAAGGACTACAAGAAAATCAGTGGGAACCTTCAGCATCATGCCGTGGTATCTAAAAGCCGTCCCGGTCCATCCGGGTCCGGCGGCAGATCATCTTGAAGGTTTTGTTTTTTTGCACGTTTGGCTTTACGGGCTTTTATCTCTTTTTCCTTCTCTTTTTTTTCTTTTAAAGAGATCGCTTCTTGGCTTTCCTGGATGGTTGTATTTTCTACGACCTGTTGATTTTGATGCAGTACCGCAGCCTGATCCGGATCCGGTTTGGGGGACTGAATCTGGTGGCTCAAATCCTGGGCAATACCGGATTGCTGAAAAATCTGGTTATGGCCATGAACTGTGGTCATGTGTTACCTGCATTATGTTGTTTTAAACGATTTAAAACTGATCTTGTCTATGTATTGGGGCGGCAGCACCTTTTTTAATGAGGCTTCCACACCCCATAACAGATCAGCTTCGGTCACTTCATTGTTCTTTTCCGATACCAGCCGGGTCTGGATAGCGCCGTAAATTACATCCCGGTAAAAGGGGAGATTGCTATTTATTTCATCATAGGCCCTTTGGTCTGAATAATCAATAGATACATCCGCATACACATAGGTCATGGTCTGGCTTTGATCGGATGCCAGGATGATAAAGTCCGTTAATAAAATAGTTCCTGATCTGCGGCTGGGCGGCAGGGCCGGCATATTTCCGGAACCGTCTGCCTGCCCGTCCCGGATGAGGTCAATCTCCGTCAAGGAGGTGGTTTGTCTTTCCGGCAGCGGGGCTTCGGGTTTACTTGAAAAGAACAAAAAATAACTTAAGGGGATGGATATGCCCATAACCAGCAAGACGGATGCCGCAGCAAGTACAATCTTTGATTTGAGCAGGGCTTTGATTTTTCCGCCCTTCGGAGATCCTTTTTCGCCCGGAATTTCGGCGTCTTCAATGCCTTCCAGAACCACTTGATCCGAGTCTGATTCCAGGTCATCAAGGTCCTCCAGGTCAGAGATATCGTCGTCTCCGTCAAGATCGCCGAGTACGTCTTCATCTTCCTGATCTGCGGCCATGAGCAGGGTATTAATGTCATCCTGGGATATGAGGATATCCTCATCTTCATCCAGCAATTCGTCCTGTTCATCTGACTGCTGGAGGAGGGCATCAATATCTTCCTGGGTAACGTCATCTTCCTGGACTGGATCATCCGCCCCGTCGGCATCGGTGACCGGCATCTGATCTGCCTCGTCCAGCGGCGTATTGTCTTCTTCGTCTGCGTCCTGGGTGTCGGGTGCTCCGGCGTCCGCTTCAGCAACCCCCGGAGTTTGGAGCCCGGCCTCAATAAGGGCGTCCATGGCTTCCTGGGTGAGCATGCAATCGGCCACGTCTGCAGCCTGATTCTCATCTATGGGCTCATCCAGGGGATCGTCGTCCTGGTTCGATGCAGCCATTGCCTTCCCATCATCAGCTTCCGGACCGTCTTCTATGGCTTCGTCTTCCAGGGTTTGCTCAGCCACGTCGTCCTGGCTTTCCGCTTCCAAGGACTCTGGTTCAGAATCGGAGACGGCTTCCTCCTGGGTCTCCCCGCTTATTGCGCCCTGTATATCTTCCAGTGAAATAAACTCGTCATCATCGACGTCATCATTGTCATCCGGATCAGGCCCGTTGAGCAGGCCGTCAATATCATCCTGGGATAACTCAGCCGCATCGTTTTCTTCAAAGCCGTCGTCGTCATCCGATTCATCGCCGGTCATCAGGCTGTCGATGTCGTCCTGGGAAAGTTCGCCAGCGTCTTCTTCATCGGTATCCGAATCCGCATCATCCGGGTCGGGTCCGTTGAGCAAGCTGTCTATATCATCCTGGGATAATTCGCCTGCTTCGTCCGCTTCGGCGCTGTCCTCGTCCTCCGGGGCATCGTCGGTCATCAAGCTGTCGATGTCGTCCTGGGAGAGTTCGCCAGCGTCTTCTTCATCGGCATCAGAATCCGCATCATCCGGGTCAGGTTCGTTGAGCAGGCTGTCTATATCATCCTGGGATAATTCACCTGCCTCCTCCTCACCGGCATCGTCGTCTTCCGGAGAGATATCCAGCAGTTTATCGATATCATCTTGGGAAATTAGATCGTCTTCTTCTTCCAAAATTGGGTCTGACATAACTCCCCCTAAAATCTAAAAATAAACGCGACTACCATTACACTTAACGATTGTAAACTGCTTAACCTATTTAAGATTTAAAGCAAATACCGGGCCAATCACGTTGGATTATTTGCCGTAGCTATCCAGGCCGACGTGCAGTTTCACCAGGATTGCCGTATGGATCTGGCAGATCCGGGATTCCGTCAACGATAAAACTTCTCCAATTTCTTTCAAGGTCAGCTCGTCATAATAATAAAGAGAGACAACAATCTGTTCTTTTTCCGTCAATTTTTTGATGGCCTCCACCAGAACGGATTTTAATTCGGCTCGGTAGAAATCGTCTTCGGGATTTTGTTCTCCTCTCAGGCCCGCCTGGAAACGGGTCTCGGAAGAGCTATCATTTTTTTTGGTCTTGATGAAATCGTCCAGGCTGAGGACCGCAGCCCCGTGGATATCGGTCAGCATATTCTGGTAGGTTTCCAGATTCACGCCCAACGCTTCACATATTTCATCGTCATCGGCCGGCCGGCCCTTTTCATCCTCAATGGTTTTGGCCGCCTTGGAGATATCCTGGATTTTTTTGCGCATGGATCTTGAATAGGTGTCCATGCTGCGCAGTTCATCCAGAATGGCACCTTTGATGCGGTACCTTGCATAGGTCTCAAGGCTGACATGTTTGCTCGGATCAAATTTATCCACCGCATCAATGAGCCCCAGCGACCCCGCAGACATCAGTTCGTCAAAAAGCACACTTGCGGGCAGTCTCATGGCAAACCGGGAGGCAATGTACCGAACCAGATACGAGTAATTGACGATGCTGTCCTGCCGCCATGCTTCCCACGCAGCCTGATTTTTCCTATCAGGGTATTTCATGGAAATTTTTTTGCTTTCTTTTGTCATCAAAGTCCCCAACCGTTCATTGGGCCGCTGCAAACACCCGGTTCATAAAAAAGGTCAGATTTCCCTCGTTCTGGTTTGTCCTGCCGTCGTTCAGCAGATTTTTGGCAAGATCGGACATGGCATCGCCCGCAGGACTGTATTTTACTAAATCCAAAAGGATGCTTCGGTTCCGCACCGCCTTTTGCAGGGCCGGATCAAAGGGGATATACCCGCAGTATTCCAGAACCACGTTCTTTAAAAATTTATCCAGGGCATTGCTCAAAGAGCCGTAAACTTTTTTGGCCCCGGCCCTGTTGTCCGCCATGTTCACCACCAATTTAAAATGCTTTATGCCGTACTCCTGGGACATCACTTTCATCAGGGCATAGGCATCGGTAATGGACGTGGGTTCCGTGGTCGCCACCACCAGACATTGATCCGCAGAGGCATTAAAATAGAGTACATTGGATGAAATGCCGGCCCCGGTATCCAGTAAAATAATGTCCGCCATATCAGAGAATGCCTCAAATTCAGACAGCAGGGTCAGTTTTTCCCCTTCGCTGAACCGGGTCAAATCGGCAAACCCGGAGCCTCCAGGCAGAATCCTGATGCCGTGATCTGTTTTTACCATCACCTGGGACAATGTTTTTTCCCCGGATAGCAGATGACGGATGTTGTATTTGGGTCTTAGGTTAAATACGATGTCAATGTTGGCCAACCCCACATCCGCATCTATGATCACCACCCGTTTTCCAAGCCGCGTCATGGCCACGGCCAGATTTCCCACAATATTGGTTTTGCCCACCCCGCCTTTGCCGCTGGTCACCGCAATGACCCGGGGGTATGAATGGACATTGGAATTTTTGTTTCGTTCCTGTTTTTGCATCGCGCTTGTCCTGGCCATCTGCCGCAGTCCTTTTGCCTGATCCACCTAATCTCCTTTGGGCTCTTGTTTTAGAATTATTTTCAAAAGCTCATGGTTGTCGGGAATAATCAAATCCTCGGGTACCTTCTGACCATTGGTCACCAGTGATACCGGCAGGTCATGTCCTGCCACCTGGTCAAGAATTTTACCGCATCTTTTTGTTTCATCAGTTTTAGTAAATACATAGGTGTCTGGATTAAATACGGAAAAAGCAGATGCCGCTTCTTTCATATTAATCAATTCAGAGGTAACACTCAAGGTTAAATGAACGCTGATCTGGAAATCGTTTCTGATCAGCTCAAGGATTTCGTCAATCTTTTCCTTGTCATAATGGCTGTGCCCGGCCGTATCAATCAGCACCACGTCCATGGCTTTCATTCGGTCCAGGGCGCGTGCCAGATCCTTACGTGAAAAGGCCGGTATACACACAAGTCCCATGATGCCGGCATAGGCTTTGAGCTGTTCAAAGGCCCCGATTCTGTAATTGTCTATGGAGACCAATCCCACCTTCATTTTTCGGGTAAAGCTTAAGAATGCCGCAAGTTTTGCAATGGTGGTGGTTTTCCCCACACCGGTCGGGCCCACAAAGGCCGCCACCTGGGGCAGTTCCGACGCATTGTTCCGGGTGAAAAAATCCTTGGTGCGAAAGAGATCCAGACATTGTTCCATCACATTTTTTTTCAACTGCTTCATTTGTGCAATTTTATCAAGGTCTTTATTCAGATCAGCGGCGGCTTTTTGCACAATCTCTGCTGCCAGGCGTTCGCTGACACCGCAGCGAAGCAGGGAGGCCAGCACACCCACGGATTCAAAATGATTGCACAGGAGGGACTGCATCCCGGAGCCGAAACCGGCCACCGAAAGGATGTCCTTGATCTCCGTAAGGTCTGATTTCAGGGTCTCAACATCCTGGAGAACATGCGTCTGGGGTTTGTTCTCTTTGGCTGAAGGCATTGCAGCCTCAACCTCGAACATGGTTTTTCCGTAGGGATCTTTGGGTGATTTGGGGACCTTTCGGGTGGAAAGAATCATGGCATCGGGCCCCAGTTCCTCCTTGACGCAGGCAAGGGCCGCCTGGATGTTTGGTGCTCTGAAAATTTTTTTATCCATTCTTTAAACTCACCTTTCCCACAGCCTGGAGATTGATATCATCCACGATCTCCGCGTGGGAGACCACAAATACGTTGGGAAGAGACGGCTCAATCAGACGGCGGACATGGCGACGCAATGTGGGCGAGGTCATGAGCACCGGCTGGGTGTTCAATGTGATGAGCTTTTCCACCTGTTTGGATACGGCGCCGACAAATTCGGTGATCAAGACGGGTTCCAAGGCCAGATAGGTCCCATGGTCGGTCCGTTTAATGTTCTTTGTTAAAATTTCCTCAAGCCTGCGGTCCAATGTCATGACCTGAAGTTTTTTGCCCTGTTGCAGGTAGGGCGCCAGCATCCCTTTGGCCACCCGCTGGCGTACATATTCGGTTAACAGGTCCGGGTCCTTGCCTGCCGGGGCAAAATCCGCCAGGGTCTCCACGATGGTCAGCAGATCCCGGATGGAGATACGTTCCCGCAGGAGATTCTGTAGCACCTTTTGGACAGCGCCGACACTCAACAGATTGGGCACCAGCTCTTCGACCACCTTGGGACTGGTTTTTCCCAGATTGTCCAGAAGATGCTGGACATCCTGCCGACTCAGCAGGTTGTGGGCATTGTTTCTGATGATTTCCGTCAGGTGGGTGGCAATTACCGTGGAGTTGTCCACCACCGTGTATCCGGCAAACTTGGCCTCCTCTTCCCTGGACATGGGAATCCACAGGGCCGGCAGGTTGAAGGCCGGCTCCACCGTATCAATGCCGTCAATTTCTTTGGCTGCGCCCCCTGGGTCCATGGCCAGGTAGTGATTGACCATGAGCTCTGCACCGGCTGCCTCAACCCCCTTGATCATCAGGCGGTACTGTGCCGGCGTTAAATTCAGGTTGTCCCGGATATGGATGGGCGGCACAATGATACCCATCTCCGTGGCAAACTGCCTGCGGATGGCCTTGATGCGGCCGAGGAGTGTGCCGTCCTGCTGCTTGTCCACCAACGGAATCAGGCCATACCCCACTTCCAGTTCCATGGTATCCAGGCGCAGCAGGTGGTCCACATCTTCGGGTTTTCCGGGCGTCTCTTCCTGGGCCTGGGTCTGGGCCTTTTCAATCTCCTGCTGCTTTTCTTCGGCTTTTTTCTCTTCCTGGCCGAGAAAATACCAGGCAACGGTTCCCATGGTAATGCCCAATGTCATGAAGGGGATGGTGGGAAGCCCCGGGATGGCGCCCATGAGAAAGACAATGACACCGCCGACCATGACCGGGGTGGAGCTGGAAAACAGGTGTTTGGCAAATTCCTGTCCCATTTTACTTTCCGACCCGGATCGGGAAACCAGAAGACCTGAGGCCGCTGAGATTAAGAGCGCCGGAATCTGGGAGACAAGGCCATCCCCCACGGTGAGCAGCGTATAGTTGGTTAACGCCTCAGCAAGGGGCATCCCCTGCTGCACCACACCGATGACAAAGCCGGCACCGATATTGATCAACGTGATGATAATGCCGGCAATGGCATCCCCCCGGACAAATTTGGAGGCACCGTCCATGGCGCCGTGAAATTCCGATTCCCTGGCAATGGCGGCCCGTCGCTCACCGGCTTCCAGTTCGTCTATCATGCCGGCATTGAGATCCGCATCAATGGCCATCTGTTTGCCGGGCATGGCATCCAGGGTAAAACGGGCGGCCACCTCGGCGATACGGCCGGCACCCTTGGTGATGACCATAAAATTGATGAGCACCAGGATAATGAATATAATCAGGCCCACCACATAGTTGCCGCCCACCACAAAGGCGCCGAAGGACATGATGATGGCCCCGGCCGCTTCGGGACCCTCGCTGCCGTGCAAAAGAATCAGCCGGGTGGATGCCACATTCAACGAAAGTCTGAAAAGGGTGAGCACCAGAAGCAGGGTGGGGAAGATGCTGAAATCAAGCGGCTTTTGGGTATACATGGTGGTGATCAGTACCACAATGCCCAGGGAAATATTCAACGCTAGGAAAAAATCCAGGATAATGGGATGCAGAGGCAGGATCATTGCCATCAGAATGCCGATAAAGGCCACAACCATCAGAATATCTGATGATTCTTTTTTCATTGTGCCCCATATACCGACGCTTTCCGTCGCCATATATCCTCCTGTTTTGATGGAAGCTTGACATCTGGTGCCAAAAAATTGACTTTGTTTTGTTTATTTGCTCTTAAGTCCGTAAACGTAAGCAAGCAGTTCCGCCACAGCCTGGTAATATTCAAGTGGAACCTGGTTGCCAATGTCTACTGTTCTATACAAATTTCGGGCCAACGGCTTATCCTCTATAATGGGAACATCATTTTCCCGGGCAATTTTTTTGATGTTTTCGGCAACGGCGCCCGCCCCCTTGGCCACAACGCTTGGGGCATCCATCTTTTCTTTGTCATACTGCAACGCCACAGCAAGGTGGGTGGGGTTGGTCACCACCACATCTGCATGGGGGACGGCCGCCATCATTCTTTTTCTGGCAGCGGCCATCTGAAGCTGGCGGATTCTGGATTTAACCGCCGGATCACCTTCGGTCTGCTTTCGTTCGTCCTTGACCTCTTGTTTGGTCATTTTCTGGTCTTCTAAAAATTTCCATTTTTGAAACGCATAGTCCAGTATGGCAACCAAAATCATGATGATGCACACTTTTATGAAAATCCAGAACGATTTAACGAAAAGAAAAAGAAGAATCTGGGCGATGGAGTTATCGTAGAGGGTAAGCATTTTGGAGATGTCACCCCGTGTGGCCAGATAGCATACTATTGAAATTACAGTAAGTTTTGCCAGTGATTTAAGAAATTCAATGGTGGAAGAGGAAGAAAATTTCGATTTAAATCCGTTAATGGGATTCAGTTTGGTGAATTTAGGTTCTAATACTTTCCATGATATATGGAATCCAACCTGTGCTATATTGGAAACAACCGATATAAAGCAAACGACTGCAAATACAGGCAGGCACATCAAAAATATCTTTTTTGCGTGATAAATAAGCATGTTCGTTAGATCTGACCTGTTTAGTTCCAGTGCCCGCTCAAACATAAAATTATGACGAAAAACTTCCACGCAGTTCTGGTAAAAAAAAGGAGCCGTGGCATATAATGCCGTAATTCCAGCCAATACGATAAACACCGAAGGAATTTCCTGGCTTTTGGCAACCTGGCCTTCATCCCGTGCTTTGCCGAGCTTTCGCCCCGATGCGTTTTCGGTCTTCTCTCCGCCGCCTTCTGGATCTTCGGCCATCTCTTATCCTCCGCCCATATAAAACAACAATGTCAGAAATAATTTTCTGAATGGTTCAATGTAATTTTGGGTAAAAATGACGATGATGGGCAGAGTCATGGAAAAAAAGATCAGACCCACGGCGATTTTCACCGGGAACGCCACAATCATTACATTGGTCTGGGGTGAAAATTTTGCAATCAATCCAAATCCGGTATTGACAAAGGTCAGGGCTGCAATGACCGGGGCACTGACTTTAATGGCCGTCACAAACAATCCGGCTCCCACGTCCAAAAGTTTTGGCATGAGTGCCGCATGCAGCACAAACCCGCCCACCGGCACCAGCTCAAAGCTGTCAATCATGGACATAATAATAATATGGTGGCCGTTGAGCATAAGAAAAACGATCAGGCAGACCCAGTAGCCGATTTGGTCCATAATTGATACGTTTTCACCGCTTTGGGGGTCCATGACATTGATCATGGCAAATCCGATCTGAAAGCCGATGACCTGGCCGGCCATCTGGATGCCTGCAAAAAAAATTCTCAGGCAAAGTCCCAGGGTCAAGCCAACAAGGATTTCTGCCCCAAGCATCAGGCCAAATGTGGGGACGTCCTCTGGGAAACGGGCCGGATCAACATGTACCACCGTATAAAACAGCAGGGTTAACACCAGGGCAAAGGCCATTTTTAATCTGTTGAGAATGATATTGGACCCAAAAATCGGAAACAAAAATAAAAACACGGATATCCGTGCCAGAACTAGCATAAAGGTTCTAAAGCGAACGGGGTCGATGAGATCAAGCAGTTCCACGGTTACCCTGTCCTAATTCATCGGATATACATGGGAATATTGTTAATAATGTTGGTTGTAAAGGCCGTAAGCTTTTCCAGCATCCAGGGTGCGGCAAACAAAAGCCCGATAAAAACGGCAAGGATCTTGGGCACAAAGGTCAGGGTCATCTCCTGGATTGAGGTCACCGCCTGGAACACACTGATGGTCAGGCCTGCAACCAGGCCCAGACCCAGCATGGGCATGGCCAAAAGGATGGTCAGGGTAATGGCTTGCTGGGCAAATGCGATTACAAATTCAGGTGTCATGTGTTACACTCCAAAACTTTTAATCATCGACCCTGCGATCAAATGCCAGCCGTCCACAAGGACAAATAGCATCAGTTTAAACGGCAGGGAGATCATAACCGGCGGCAGCATCATCATACCCATGGCCAGCAGCACCGACGCCACAACCATGTCAATGACAAGAAAGGGAACGTACAAAATAAAGCCGATGATAAATGCCGTTTTTATTTCGGAAATCACATAGGCCGGGATCAAGGTTAAAAGCGATACATCATCCCGGGTATCCGGTTTTTTCATGTCTGCCTCTTTGACAAAGAGTGCGATGTCGGCTTCCCGGGTATTTAGCAGCATAAATTTTCGTATGGGTTTCTGGGCTTCAACAAAGGCCGTCTCATAGGATATTTCACGTTCAAGATAGGGATTTAAGGCTTTGTCATACACCTCTAAGGCCACGGGCTTGATAATAAAAAAAGTCATGAACAGTGAAAGGCCTACAAGTACTTGATTGGGCGGGCTTGATTGGGTGCCGATGGCTTGACGCAGAAAATGAAATACCATGGTGATTCGGGTAAACGGTGTCATCAGGATCAAAATAGCCGGCGCCAGGGCAATAATGGTTAACAGGGCAATAATTTCAAGAACCACGGCCACCTCTTCGGGCTCCTGGGCCGGGGTGACATTAAGCTCCAATGACGGAATCGGGAAAGTGACGGCATATGCCGTATCTGCAACGGCTGCGATCATGACCACCGTCAACAAAATGAATCCTATGCAACCGACCGGCCTGGCATATTTGATCATGATATCTCTCCTTGACCGGAAAGGTTACCGGAACCGGGAGAATCATTTTCTACGGCCATTTTCTGTGCCGTGTTGTTCTTCATCAGACTTTTTTTAAGCAGATTCTGAAATTTTGTGTTGATAGCTGGACCGGGGGATGCCGCGGTCGCTTCGGGCAACGTGTCAAAACGTGCTAAAGACGAAATGCCGGCTGGCGAAATTCCGATGAGAATCGATTCCTCCTGGACCGCCACCAGCATCAGTTTTTCTTTGGGGGAGAGATGATGGACGGATAACACCTTTATCAACGCCGTTGAGCCGTTGTTGCCGAACCGGCCCGAGAATCTGCGAACAAGATAAAGGAGGAGCAGAAAAATGAACAGAACGGCAAACAGCATGCCAAAACTTTTGCCGAATTCCATCCACAGATCCGCAGGCGTATTCATTGATCTTCCGCAGCCAGGGATTTGACGCGGTCAATGGGCGTGATTACGTCGGTGAGACGAACGCCGAATTTTTCGTTGACCACCACAACTTCCCCCCGGGCAATGAGCTTGCGGTTGATATAAACCTCCAGGGGTTCTCCGGCCAGTTTGTTCAACTCAATGATGGACCCCTGGGCCAGCTGCAAAAGATCGTTGACCAGCATCTTGGTCTTACCCAGTTCCACGGAGAGTTCCAGCGGGATATCCAGGATAAAATCCAGCTCCCTTGCGCCACGCTCTTCGATTTGTTCGGCTTCTTCTTCGTCATTTATGGTGCCGTTTTCGTCAACCATGTTAACCCCCACAGTCGGTTATAATTTTATCGTTGATTTTAAATGCCTGGAATCCCCGCTGAACCCCAATAAACCCTGTCAGTTTCACAAGTCCGCCCACAAAACAGGACAAGGGATCTGATGCGTCGTTATCCAGTTGGATGACATCTCCGGGCTGCATATACAAGAGCCGTTCACCGGTAATTTCGGTTTTGCCCAGAAGAATTCTTAAATCGACCTCGGAGTTGAGAATGACCTCTTCGATCATCCGCCGCCAGTTATAATCCACCTCTTCGATTTCCGCCTGGACACCGGAGGAAAGCTTATGCCGCATGGGTTCGATCATGGAATAGGGATAGCAGACCACAAGGTTGCCTGCGGCCTGCTCCAGTTCAATTTCAAACCGGGTCACTATGACAAGGTCCGTGGGCAGTACAATGGCCGTGAACTGCGGATTCATTTCCGAACGGATTAAGGATGCCCTGACCGGTTCTATGGGGGCCCAGGACGCTTCAATATTTTTCAGCACAGCCACCACGGCTTTTTTGATCATCACCTCTTCAATGCGGGTAAATTCGCGTCCCTCAACCCTTGCTTTCCCTAAGGCTTCTCCGCCGAAAAACGTATCAATGAGATTGTAGACCAGCTGACTTTCAAACACCACCAGGCCGTGCCCCCTTAATGGTTCCATCCTGAATACGTGAAGACTTGTGGGCACCGGAAGGCTGCGGACGAATTCGGAAAATTTCAAGGTGTCAAAGGGGTTGGCGGAGACATCCACATTGGTTTGGAGCAGCGAAGATAGAGTTGCGCGAACTTCCCTGGACAGACGTTCATTGATGACGTCAAAGGTGGGCATTCGTGCCCTGACCACCTTGTCCTGACTGGTGAAATCATAGGCAACGACACCCCCGGCCGCCACCTCGGCGATCTCCGGCATATCGGTTTCGGTTTCTACTTCTCCGGAATCCAGTCCGTCTAATAGACTGTCAACTTCGTCCTGGGATAGTATTTCGCTCATGGCACCATCACTGCATTATAAAATTTGTAAAATAAATATGCCTTATGGCAACTTTGGGAAAAATCTGGTTGATCCGGCCCAGAAGTGCAAATTTAAATTTAAGTTTTCCCTGGGGGGTTCGCAGCGCCATCCAGCCCATTTGCCGCGCCTGGGTTTCAATGATTTTTCTGATCCTGGGCTCCATGGCATACACCTGTCTTCGGAATTCGGGGTCCATCATTTCAAGGGCGATACCAAGGGATATAAATTGCATCTTTGAACCTTGTTTTAAAAGAATTCGTTCAAAGGGTTCCAGTTCCACAACATCCTCGAATATCGCTTTGGTCTGGTCTTGCAAAGCGGCCTGAATGCTCTCCTCTGTCACGACATCTTCGCCGACCGGTTGTTCCGGAACCTCTTTGTCTTTGCCGCCGAGCAGAAAAAACAATACTCCGCCAATCACACCCAATAAAAAGAGCGCCAGCACAATAATGATGATCAGCTTTTTTTTCCCGGACAGCAGTTTGCCGATCAACCCTTTTTTGACAGGTTCCTGTTCTGAATCCCCGTTCTCTTCGTTTGTGGATTCGATCAGTTCGTTCTCTTCTGTTTTCTCCTGCAGATCTTCAGTCACAACGCCTCCCAAAATAATCTGGTCGTTCGTTTGTTGAGCCGGCCTTTGCAGGCGGCAATTGCGGGGCTTGGTCATAACATCGGCCACAATGTAGGTTGGGGTGACGCAGGAACCCCAACAGAAGTTTCGGAATTGACGGCTTATTTTGTTGGGGTTCCTTCGTCACCCCAACCTACAGCAAATTGGTATGGCCCAAAATATGATCAAACCCCAATTGCGCATATCCTTGATAACTCAGGTTGAAATAAATCACAGCAAACCTTATGCCAGTCTGTGTGGTTTTTGTTTGGATAACGGGAAAATAAAAAATTTTATATGAAAGACTGGGTAAGTTGCTCAGATCTTTCAAACTTTGTTGTGGGCTGGGCCTGGGTGTTGACAGGCCGGGGCGGCCCATGACTGTTTCTGGAAAGAGTATAGGAAAGAAGAAAAATTTGCAAAATTATTTATTGGGTGCGGGCTAAAAACGTCATTTTCGCCATGGTCCTGTCAATGTTTTGACAGGACCATGGCGGAATGATGCTTAAGCAACAAAATGCAGGGAGCCGTTGCTATTTACTGCCGCAGTCTGCACCGTTAAATTATCTGTCATATCGTCCTGGGTATCGTCACCGGTGCCTTGGGAGGCCTGCTTCTTTCCGGCGGACTGGTTCCGGGCATCGGCCATGGACTGCTGAAAATCACTGCTCATATCAACTTCAAAACTCTCAAGATTAATACCTGAGGAAGAGAGCATGGTTTTGATTTCATTGACATTGGCTGTCAGGATATCTTTTGCCGACTGGTGTTCGGTAATGACGCTGACCTTTACGGAACTACCGCTGTGGTCAATGTTCAGGAAGACCTTTCCTAACTCAGGCGGTTTGAGTTGCATTTGGATGGTGTTGTTGCCGGTATTGATTGACCGGACAATGCTTTTGCCCACCTGTCGGGTCACAAAGTCGGGCAGTGTGGAAAATGCCTGCTGGGTACGCTGGGTGCCCGAAGCGCCCAGCGTCGATGTGCTGGTTGATTTTTCCACACCGAAAATAAGATTCTGGGTGTCTGAGCCCTTGGATGTGGAATCCCCTGACAATGAATTGGCCGCATTCATTTTTTCTGTGGCTGCCGCATCTGCCTGGGCCGCTTTGAGAGCCATCTGGGCGGTCGATTCCTTGGTTGAGCTCCCTGCACCTGAAATCGTGCTGGATAGTTTAAGTGCGTCATCTGTATCGGTCGCCCCTGTTTGACTATCACCAGTTTGCCCTCCGGCAGAGGTGTTTGCACTCACCTTATTTCGGTTGATTTGAGTCATGAACTGAACCTGGAAGCGGTCTTCAATCTCCTTGGCCATGGCGTCTGCATTTGCGCTGATTGCTACGGCTGAATCAACGGTCTCTTCGCTGTCATTCTGAATCGTCAGACCGGAAAAAAGCTGGTTCAGCAAACCGTGACGGCCGGATTGGGTTGCCAGGGCATCAAAATCATCTGTTGTAAATATTTCTGATAGGGATTGTTCAGTTGGGTTGGATAGATTATCTTCTAATAAATTCCGCTTCTGGGTAAAGGCATCAATGAGTGTGGACAAAGTTAATGGGGCGTCGGCGTCTTCAATAAAAGAATCCAGATCAAGCTGCTTTAAAAGGGTGGCATAGGCGTTGTCATCATCTTCTGTCTGATAGGTCATGCCGGATTCCTGGGCGGTATTTAAAAGCTGCTTTAACTGTTCGATAAATTCGTCAAAATCAAATCCCCGGGTTCCTTCGGAGGCGTCATCCATCATTGCTGTGATTTGCTGTTCATCCACCCCCATCATCGACAAAAGGGACTTGATATACGGCAGATCAGAGGTGGGTATGAGCGTATCTGCCTGGGTGATGTCCTCGTCTTCGGCAAGGGGCAATTCAAACAGATCCGCCATGAAATCGGATGCGGAGATAACACCGGCGTTCTCTTCAAGGGCAAGGGTCAAATTCGACATCAGTTCTTCAACAGACGCCTGGTCAAAACCGGCTTGAACAAGCAAATCGCCAAGGGCTTCAAGTCCGTTTTCATCCAGGGAAAGATTGTCCAGATCTCCATTGGAGAGGGCTAAGAGCAGATTTTTTAGTTCCGTGAGAAATTCGACTCCGCCGCCGTTTTCCAGAGCGTCTTCAACGTCTGAAACCTTTTGCTTGGTCGTGCGGACAGCAAAATTAGATTTTTCCACCGTGTTCATTTCAGTGTCCTGCTGTCTTGTGGACAGACTGGGCTTTTGGGAATCGGCAATCGTTTGAACCTCTGTTTGGGCGCTATCCTCTGAAAGGCTGACGTTCGCGTCGTCCACACTGGTGTTCTCTTGGCCTGTACTTTGCCTTGCGTTTTGCCGCATGGTTTTGTCCAGCTGCCCTTGAAATGCAGAGACCCTACCGTCTGTGGACGCCGTGCTGCTGCCGGTTGCGCCCATGAGGGCGGTTGAGGAACTTTCTGTCAGTAATGTATTGATGCCTGAAGTATTGGATAACATGGGTCACCTTTAATTTATTGGCCTTTTTCATCCGTTTCAGTGTCAAAAATAGCAACCATCATGCCAATTAATATGGATATGAAATATAGATAGTATTTTCAATTGGTTAATGTGCGTGCGCCTGGGCGACACATTGGAAATATGATAGCGGGCGGGGCAGGAATTTCCCATAAAAAGCAAGTTCAAGGGAAAGAATTACCCGTAGGTCTGGCATCTGCCCCGGTGGGCCCGGGGCAGATGCTGAAGTCCTGCAGATTAAATTTTGGGTACGGGGTACCCGTCGATGCTGATGCTTCTGGATTCCGCCACATCCTGGGCAGACATGACAATATCCTGGAGTTCCCCTGCCATATATTTTTCATACCCGGCAAGGTCCATGAGGCCATGGCCTGACAGGTTGAATATAATGGTTTTCTCCTTTCCTTCCTCTTTTGCCTGCTTTGCACAGCGGATGGCGCAGGCCACGGCATGGGTGGTTTCAGGGGCCACAACCAGACCTTCGGTGCGGGCAAAGGTCAAACCTGCCTCATAACATTCCAGCTGTTTGATGGCCATGGGGCTCATCAGTCCGGCTTCAACGGCGTGGGAAACCAGGGGCGCCATGCCGTGGTATCTTAGTCCGCCGGCATGGATGGGGGCCGGGATGAATTTATGTCCCAAAGAGTGCATGGGCAGCATGGGGGTCATCTGGGCCACATCACCGAAGTCATAGGAGAACGGTGTTGCCGTAAGCGTCGGGCAGGAGGCCGGTTCCACGGGGATGATCTCAATGTCGTCCCCGTGGATTTTATCCAAAACAAAGGGGAAGGCCAGGCCTGCGAAGTTGGAACCGCCGCCAGCACAGCCGATTACCGTATCCACTTTTTTGATTCCGAATTTCTCCAGCTGTTTTTTGGCTTCCAGGCCGATGATGGTCTGGTGCAGCATGACGTGGTTGAGCACGGACCCTAACGCGTACCGGGTGCCGCCGGTTTTGTCACTGACGGCCGCTTCAATGGCCTCGGAAATGGCAATGCCCAGGGACCCTGGGGTGTCCGGCATTTTTGCCAGGATATCCCGGCCCACCTGGGTTTCTGTCGACGGACTTGCAATGCATTTTCCGCCCCAGGTCTGCATGAGGGTTTTTCTGAAGGGTTTTTGGTCAAAACTGATCCTGACCATGAACACCTTGCACTCCATACCCAGAAGGGCGCAGGCATGGGAGAGGGCAGACCCCCACTGGCCGGCACCGGTTTCCGTGGTCAGCCGTTTGATGCCGAACTCCTTATTGTACCAGGCCTGTGCCACGGCGGTATTGGGTTTATGGCTGCCGGCCGGGGAGACACTTTCATTTTTATAAAAAATCTTTGCCGGTGTTCCCAACGCCTTTTCCAGGTTTATTGCCCGGTGCAGCGGAGAGGGTCGCCACCGGTAAAGCAGATCCAGGATACCTTCGGGGATGTCGATCCAGCGTTCCTGGGACATCTCCTGTTCGATCAGATTCATGGGAAATACGGCCGCCAGCATATCCGGACTGATGGGTTTGCCGTCCTGTCCCAGGGGCGGATTAATGGTGCCGGGCAGGTCTGCTGCCAGGTTGTACCATTGGCGTGGAATTTCATCTTCGGTTAAATAAATTTTGGTGGGCATATGATCCTGCTCCTTTTCCATTAAGGGTATGTATATCAATTTGTTGTATGATTCTGTTTCTGTATAAAGAAACAGGCCAGACGTTTTTATAGGGAGAAACGGAATATGTCAAGAAAAGATATGACATTTCCCGGCGAGGTTATTTTTTTGAATTACATAAATGTCGGTTTAGATGATTGTATATAGGATTGATTAAGGTGAGTTCGGCTGCGATTCAACTGGTGCGAAGAACCGAAAGGTACTACCCTTTCCAGGTTCACTTTCCAGGGTGATGACACCATTGTTGTTCTGGGCAATTCCCAGAACAACCGGCAGATCAAGGCCCCTTCCCGCGGTTTTGGTAGAAAAAAACGGGTCGAATATTTTTTCGATGTTCTGTTCCTCAATGCCGCAACCTGTGTCGGTGACCTCTATACATGCATAATTTTCGTGCTCAGGCACCCAGTCCACGGGGAAACGAAATTTTTTGGGGATCAGGCCTGCGGAAACAGTCTTGACGCTGAAATAGATGGTTCCCTTTTTTTGATATGATTCTGCCGCATTGGTGACAAGGTTGGTGATCAGCTGCTGAATTTGATTCTCATTGCCGTGGATGATGGGGCCCTGCTCCGGAACCTCTGCTTCCAGGACAATATCAAGCGGCAGCGAGGCGTGCAGAAGCGGCAGGGTCATACTGCAGACTTTGCCCATATCCATCGGCATGTTCCCAGAGGTGTTTTTTCCAAGGTAGGTAAGCATCAATCCATTGACTTTGGCCGCCTTTTGGGCAACTTCCATGGATTTCATTACATATTTGAGCGGGGATTCTTCTCTTTCAATCAATTTAAGACTCAGTTCCAGATTCCCCATGATCGCCATCAAGTGGTTGTTAAAGTGGTGGGAAATGGCACCTGCCATTCGGCTGAGGCTTTCCTGCTTTTTGAGGTGCCAGTTTTGAATCCGCAGCTCCTCCATATCTTTTGTGACTTTTTTTTGTTCTGTGATGTCATGAACGATGGAATGCAGATATTTTTGTCCGTTCATCTCAACCCCGCTGCTGAACACTTCAACGTCGCGTATGGACCCGTCTGCCAACCGGTGTTGGAACTCAAAACAAATGCGATCCTGTTTTTTCGCATCGGCCATCAGCGGCTTGATTTCGTCAAGGGATTTTGTATTGATTTGATCAATGTTCATTTGTGTCAGTGTGTCACAACGCCACCCATAAAATTCTTCTGCAGCCTTGTTGGCTGCGATAATCCGGCCGGAACCTGGATCAAGAATGAGTTTGACGGCAGCATGATTATCAAACAGATTTCGAAAGGCCTGTTCGCTTTTGCGAAGCACTTCTTCAGCCTTTTTTCGATCCGTAATATCCCGAACAACGGCAAGAATGTGAGGTTTCCCGTTTTGATAGAAAATATTAGAATTGATTTCAACGGGAAACGTCTCGCCCGATTTTTTGACATGAAACGTTTCAAAAACCAGCAGCTTTTTTTTGAGCAGATTTTCCCTGCAATGGGGGGTGGCATGCCCGATGACATCCGGTTTGACCGTTATATCTGGAGCCGAAAGATGCATTAATTCATCATAGGTATATCCATATCGCTTACAGGCTATATCATTGACTTCAACGAAGGGTTTAAACCCATCTAAAGCCAGGGGATGGACAAATATGGCGTCGTTGATGGAATTGAAAAAGGTCTGTATTCTTTCTGATTGTACGACAAGTTCTGCCTTGGTTAATTTGGCTTCGGTAATATCCGTGACGATGTGAATATACTTTGAGGGTTTCCCCCTGGAATCGAGAATCGGGTTTACCACGACTTCAAACCATCTTCCGTGGATTGACAGTTCAATGGATTCTTGTTGTAAACTTTGACTGGCTTTTATAAGCGGACAATTTTTAATGGGTTGATTTGTGCCATGCACAATGTTCCAGCATTTTTGCCCGATGATTTCACAATTGTTTTGATTGAATAGCCGCTCGGCAGCCGTGTTGGATTTTAAGATGTGATGATCATGATCAATAATCCAAACCGCAGAGGTCATCGCGTTAAACGCAGAAGACAATTCCTCGTCGGGATTTGCATTCTGATTTTTCGCGATAGAATCTACTGCCCCTTTAATTTTTTTAAAGAATGATTTGAGCAAAATAGTTTATGCGCCGGGTATTTAAATGATTGAATTTTTTGTACTTGATTTCAATCATACGTGAATACCCCTGAACACACAAGAGTTCTTTCAGGGGGGATTTTACAGAGAATGAGAGATGAATCGACTTTTGGCCCATTTTCCGCCTTGCGCCAAAGGCAAGTCAAACCTGGCGAATATTTCCTTTGGCGCAACGGGAGATAGGACTAACAAGGACCTTGAAAAAGAAGAGCTCTTTTAGTTTTTGATCAGGTCAAGGATGGCTTCGATATCGGCCACCGCTTTTTCCCGGCTGACCTCCTGCCATCCCTGTTCCCGTATGCGGGTCAGCTCTTTGAGAAATTTTCCCAGGGACTGGGTGTACTTAGCCGAAAGTCCGAGCCCGTCGGTCTCCCTGCCTTTGATTTCACCGCTTTCACGGCGCTGGGCCTGGACCTCATTAAAGGCCTTGTTAATGGATTTTTCCCCGGATTCAACCTGCTCCTGGATATCCGGGCTGCCGTACTCCATGACCTTTCTGGCCTTATCCACCTTCTGGGGGCTGATACCCAGTTCCTTGGCCCGGATTTCGTTTTCGGCCTTGCGGGTGGTGTTTTGATCGGTCTTATCTTTTTTGTGCACATTATCCAGAATGGCCAGGCACTTTACAATGTCATCGTCGGACATGTTGCGTCGGTTCCGCTGGGCATGAAAGCTGTAAAGCAGGGCGTCGTCCTCGTCCTCAAAGGATTTATACACCACCGGCACCTGATCCAGATTCATGTTTATAGCGGCTGTAAATCGGGTGTGACCGTCCACGAGTACATTTTCCTCTTTCCAGACCACCAGGGGAAATACCGGATCAAACCCATTGACCTCCATGTTCTGGCAGATGGCAGCCAGGGTCTCTTCCTGGATGGGAAACAGTTTTTTAAAGGGTTGCCGGGTGGTTAAAGTGTCAGGGTTTACGAAGGTTGTGTTTAATTCCATTATTTTTCCTGAATGATTGTTTAAGGTATTTGAGGGAAACGCTAAATGCCTAACTTCTCTTTGATGGTCTCAATCCCGGTCTTTTCAACAAAACGGGCTGTTCTTTGCTTGGCAGGCGCTGTTTCACAGTAAAATTCGAGAAATTTTTGGCAAAGTTCAATGGCTTCCTGGGTGGAGAGCTCTTTGGCCAGTTCATCGGCGATTCTGGGTTTCATGCCTGAGTTGCCGCCCACAAATAAGCGCCAGCCTTTGGGGGTACCGATGAATCCGATGTCCCGCAGCCGCGATTCTGCGCAGCTGAAGGTGCAGCCGGAAATGCCCAGTTTGATTTTGGCTGGTGTGGGCATGGTGCCGAATTTTTCTTCAAGGGTCCGGGCAAGTCCCATGGAATCCTGCTGGCCGAATTTACACCACTTGGTTCCGGGGCATGCCTGGACATAGTGGCCGCCGGTTCTGAACGGCATGGCATCGCACATCTCGTGAATATTGTCTTTGGTCAGGCCGTAAAATCCAATGCGCTGTCCCGAGGTCAGCTTTACCTCCGGCACATCATAGGTTCTGATCAATTCGGCAATTTTTTCCAGGTCCCGGGCGCTGATTTTTCCGGACGGCGGGGTGATGCGGACTGCAAATGATTGACCGTCCCGCTGCAGGATGGCACCGGGGGGTAGGGGTTTTTCTTGGGGCATATAGGGTCTCCGGGGGTATCTTTATTACATGTTGCTATTTTGTGACAGCCTGTTGGTGGCTGTTGTATTTGGTAAAAACTGCGAAGGAATATAATTAGATATTTTTCAAATTCAAGGGTGCAGGTCTCGTTTGGCTTTGTTCCACCGGGTTGGACTGAATGGTGTGCCAAATGCGCAGTCACCCCATGCGCTTTGCCTGATACCTCGGCTTGAAAATATACGTTGTTACGTATATATTTTTAAAAAAACATTGATACCCATAACAGCGATTGCACCCATGCCCCGATCCAGTTGGCTTTTTCAGTTACTGCTTGTTTGTTCGATTGTTCTGTCTCCCATTTCCGGGACACCCCATCCCCATGTGTTCATTTCCCAGCGCACAGGTTTTGTGTTTGATGATCAGGGGCTGGCCGGTTTCCGGGTGACCTGGACCTTTGATGAGATGTTTTCCGTTATGATCTGTGAGGATTTTGACTCTGACCATAATCAGGTTCTGGATGCCGGAGAAGTGGCTGTGATTAAGGAAAAAGCCTTTGGTTATATTGCCGCCTACAACTATTATATCCATGTCAGAATAGACGATAAGCCCTTTGATGTGAAGTCTATAAAAATATTTAATGCGTGGCTTGATAACGGAATCGTGTGTTATGAATTTTTTATACCCTGCCACGTTTCAGCGGCAGATACTCCCAGGCAGGTGGTGTTATCACCCTATGATCCGGAATATTATTCCGATATCTATTTTCCGGATAAAACACCGCTGAACATGGAGAACGCAGCTGACTTTTCCACCAAGATAGAGACGGCCCGGGACCAGTCCACTTTGATCTACTATGATACGGTAAATCCCATGGCCATTTTCCTCTCGTTCAAACGAAAATAAACATCAAACTTAAGTCAAGGCACCGCTGCAACGATATCCCACAAAGCACGAACCCGGGGATTGGAAAGGTTTGCGTCCCGGGTGCAAAGGGCTATTTCATAGGGTGGCAGCTCCGGCATGTTGTCCAGTGCAACAATATCCCGGTAGAGCGGGCTTTTGTCAAGAACCAGCCGGGGGACCAGGCCGATCCCGAATCCCAGGTTTACTAAACCGATAATGGCTTCATGGCCGGTGACCTGGGAATAGATGCGCGGGACCACCGCGTTTTCAGCAAACCAGCTATCAATACGCTCCCGGCTCAGGCCCTTGTCCGCAAGAATCAAAGGAAATTTTTGCCAGTCCGGTCCCCCGTCGGCGTCCTTGACCAGGACATCGGGATAATGCTTGGCCCCGATAAACACCAGGGGGCTTACGGCCATGTTTAAAAAACTGATCTGGGATCTGGGTTCTTCCGGCAGGGCTGCAATAACAGCATCGGCTTCCCGGTTCATCAGCCGATCTATGGCCTGGGCCGGGTCCCCTGTTTCAAGGTAAATCTGAACGCCGGGATGCAGCGCCCGGTACCGGGGAATAAACTTGGGCAGCAGACTGTATGCGGCGGTCACCGAGCAGTAAATGGAGAGCTGGCCGGACAGGACGGCGTCCTTTGATAATTCCCCCTGGAGCTGTTCAAAGCGGCCGAGTACATCTTCGGCATATTTTTTAAAGAGCTGTCCGGCATAGGTCAGCTCCACACTGCGGTTGCCCCGGATAAACAGCTGTTTTCCCACATCGGTTTCCAGGCGCTGGATTACCCGGGTCAGGGCAGACGGTGAAATATTGCAGCTCTGGCTTGTCCGGGAAAAATGCAGGGAGCCGGCCAGGTGGTGGAATAATTCAAGGGTGCGTAAGTCCATTTTTTTGCCTTAACATGGTCAAAGATCAGGTTTTGGTGTATTTTAGAATATCATTTCGTTATCTGCAATGTAAAATTGCAAATGATTCATTTGACGCAATGATGGTTTTAATCCATTTTATTTACAACACTTACCTAGTGTTTGGACGAGAAGTTTCCCGGTGCAAGAGGCAAAAAAAATGTGCGGCCCTAAGTCATTTTAAGATTGTGAGAATTGCAAATTTTTTGGCATCAACCCAGATGGGTGGTTTCTCGTTCGGACATTAAAATTAAGGAGATAAGATATGGGCACCAACTATTTTAACACCCTGCCGTTACGGCTGCAACTTGAAGAACTGTCCCAGTGCCGGTTCATGGACCCTTCTGAATTTAACGGGGTTGAGGCGCTCAAAGGCAAAAAAATTGTGATCGTGGGATGCGGGTCCCAGGGTCTGCACCAGGGCCTGAATTTAAGAGACAGCGGTCTGGATGTCTCTTATACGTTAAGGGAAGCTGCTATTTCCGGAAAGCGCCAGTCCTGGAAAAATGCCACCGAAAACGGTTTTGCCGTAGGTACCTATGAAGAGATGCTGCCCGCAGCAGATCTGGTGATCAACCTGACCCCGGACAAACAGCACTCCAATGTCATTGAATCGGTCATGCCTTTGATGAAAAAGGATGCTTGCCTTTCCTATTCCCACGGCTTCAATATTGTTGAAGAGGGCATGCAGATCCGAAAGGACCTCACCGTCATCATGGTAGCCCCCAAATCCCCGGGTACCGAAGTCAGAGAAGAGTACAAAAGAGGATTTGGCGTACCTACTTTGATTGCCGTGCATCGGGAAAATGACCCGAGAGGCGAGGGCCTTGAACTTGCCAAAGCCTATGCCGCCGGCACAGGCGGACACAAAGCCGGTGTATTGCAGTCCTCATTTGTGGCCGAAGTAAAATCGGACCTCATGGGCGAGCAGACCATTTTATGCGGTGTTCTCCAGACAGGCGCACTGCTGTGCTACGACAAGATGATTGAAAACGGTCTGGATGAAGGCTATGCCTCCAAACTGGTTCAGTATGGATGGGAGACCGTGACCGAAGCGTTGAAACACGGCGGCATCACCAACATGATGGACAGACTGTCCAATCCGGCTAAAATAAAGGCCTTTGAGTTAAGCGAGCAGCTCAAAGAGATCTGGGCACCGTTGTACAACAAGCACATGGACGACATCATGACAGGTCATTTTTCAAAAACCATGATGGAAGACTGGGCCAATGATGATGTCAATCTGCTCACATGGCGTGACCAGACCCAGGATACGGCTTTTGAGAAATCCGTTTCCCAGGAGGCGGATATTCCCGAGCAGGAATATTTTGATAATGGTATTCTCCTGGTGGCCATGATCAAAGCCGGTGTGGAGTTGGCCTTTGACACCATGGTGTCTGCGGGTATTATTGCCGAATCCGCCTATTACGAATCCCTGCATGAGGTGCCCCTGATTTCTAACCTCATTGCCCGGAAAAAATTATATGAAATGAACGTGGTGATTTCAGATACGGCTGAGTACGGTTGTTATCTGTTTGCCCATTCCGCAGTTCCCATGCTAAAAGAGTTCATGGCAGGCCTTGACGTCGATGTGATCGGCAAAGGCATGGCTTGTGAAGACAACGGCGTGGACAACATCCGTCTGATCCAGGTCAACGATGCCATCCGGAACCATCCTGTGGAAATTGTGGGTAAAAAACTGCGTGGATATATGGGTGCCATGAAAGCCCTGCGCTAGCATGTGCCCATATAACAAACCGCTCGTACGCGCCGATTAGGCATAAAAAGCGGTTTTTTGTTCTACACTTCAGTATTTCTTTGCTGAAGCGACATCTTGCCAGATGCGACTTAAGCGCTGGTGCAGCCCTCCTGCACCAGCGTTTGCCCCAAAAAAAGCAACACGATCCAAGAAATAAAATTCATAACAGCCATGCCAGGCCGACCTACATAGTGTCTGAACGAAAACCTGGAAATTTTGTTGAGTACAAGACGGACTGAAATTTTAACCGGAGGAATACATGGCGTATTTCGAGGATTAAAATTTCAGACCAACGCCGTAATCGGCAAAATTTACGGTTTTCGGGCGGGCACTACATATTCAAAGGCAATCTCCACAACAATAGTTGAAAGATCAGTGCAGATCCGATATGAAAGAACTGAATAATTGATTCAATTCGTTTCTTTCGTGATTCATTAAGGTGTAATCTAAGGTGAAAAAACAGGTCCGCCATGGCCGTTGGACAAAACTTTTGTTTTTAAAATTATTTCAAGGAGGAAAAGATGAAACAGGCAGCGTCTATTATGGCAGTGTTTGCAGTGATCGGAGTTCTTATGTTTGGTTTTGGTTCCGGATCTGCGCTGGGTGGTGAAATTGGCGATGTGGTCAGGCAGCAGGCAGATGTTACGGAACAATTTGTAAATAATCTTGAAAAGGCGAACAGCGCCCAGGATGTGGCCAAGGCCGTTGACGCCTATACCGCTGATATGAAGGAACTGATTCCCCGAATTCAAAGTCTGGACGAAACATATCCTGAATACAAGGAAGGAAAGGTTCCCAAGGAATTGGAAAACGAGGCTAAACGTCTGGAAGATCTGGCCGTCAGGATGCCGGCAGCCATGATGAAAACCGCGTCGTACATGTCGGACCCGGCCGTTCAAACAGCCATGGAAAACATGAGCAACGAAATGGCTAAACTCGGGGAATAACCGGACCGTGTACCTGTTTTTTCACTTTTCCATAAACCTTGACCGCAATTTTTTACAATACGTTTAAGAGAATATCGCTACACTGGCGCCATGAGACCCAAGACCGATGTCAGATATTACAGGGATGACGCCTTACCGGGAATCGACGTTTGCCGGGTGGTTAAAAGCCGTCACCATTTCCCGGAACATTTTCATGACGATCTGTATATCGTCAGTATGATTACCTCTGGCCATTGTTATTGTCTGGGAAAGGACCGGCAGGAAGAGGTGTCCGGGCCGGGGACGGTGACCTTGCTTAATCCCGGACAGATCCATACCGGGACCCCGGCGAATGAACGCCCCCTGGACTATACGTTGTGTTATTTCTCACTTAAAGCCATGACCGATCTGGCATCAGACTTCATGCCGGGCGGTGTTCCTGAGTTTACGGCATCCATTTTAAAAAATCCTGTGCTGACCGCCATGATGCGGCATCTGTTGGTGACCATGATGGAAAGCCGTGACAGCCTGGAAAAAGAGGCGGTTCTGGTTTCAACCTTGCACTTTATCCTTTCAAAATACGGGGTGCCCGGAACGACGGTTTCAGAAGGCCGGCCCCAGGGCCACCCTGTACAAAAGGCCAAACAGCTTCTGGCTTCCGATCTGGATCAAAAACTCTCTTTGGAACGGGTGGCTCGAATTGTGGGCGTGAGCCGGTTTCATTTTCTACGCATTTTTAAGGAAAATACCGGTATTTCTCCCCACCTCTACCGGACCCTTAAGCGCATTGAGCTGTCAAAAAAACTGTTGTCCCAGGATATGCAGCCTGCCCAGGTGGCCCTTGAGACCGGATTTGCCGATCAGAGTCACTTTTCAAATACCTTTCGACGGTATGTGGGGGCGACGCCGAGGCAGTATCTGGAATCATCTTAGTACTGCGCACCTTTTTACAATACCTTCAATCAACGCGGGTGTAGATCTCCCTGATATTCATTTATATTCAAGGAGATTTACATGCAAACAGCACAATTCAGAAGATTGACCCATCCGGGCAACCCGATTTTAAAGTCCACTTTCATACCCTATGCCGCCCTTGCCGCCGCAGCGTTTTTCTGGGGGGCATCATTTCCGGCCACCCGATTTGCCGTAAGCCTGCTTGATCCCAAGGCGGTGATGTTCTGCCGCATGGCTGTTGCCTGCCTGATCATGGCCCCCTTTGTCCGGCAGTTGAAACCGGCTGCCGGGTCGGCAAAGGATTTAAAGCTGATCATTCCCATGGTCCTGCTTCAGCCCTGTCTCTACTTTCTTCTGGAATCCAATGCACTGAAACTGACCACCTCTTCCCAGGCCGGTGTCATCTCTGCCTCGGTTCCTTTGCTGGTGGCCCTGGGGGCCTGGCTTTTTTTATCGGAAAAGATCACCATGCAAGTGGTCCACGGGCTGATTGTATCAATGGCGGGGGTGGCGGTTTTAACCTTCCAGGCAAGTCCGGTCCGGGCAGGGGATAATCCTTTTGTTGGAAATTGTCTGGAGTTTGCTGCCATGGCCTGTGCCGCAGGCAATATGCTTCTGGTTAAACGGCTGAGCGGCCGCTATAATACCTGGACCCTGACCGGGCTTCAATTTATCGCCGGGCTCCTCTTTTTTTCTCCGGGCGTTGTTCTCCTTGTCGACTCACCTGAGGTCATTTTACGGTTTGATTTAATCGGGGTGCTGATTCTTTTGGGGGCCTTTGCCTCGGTGGGGGCCTTTGGCTTATACAACTGGGCCATGGCCCGGATACCGGCTACCCGGGCGGCTGTTTTCATTAACTTGGTGCCGGTGATTGCCGTGGTGCTTGGCTGGACCCTGCTTGGTGAATCTTTGTCTTTGGGGCAGGTTGGCGGTGCCTTTGTGGTGGGGTTCGGGGTGCTAATCAGCCAAAAGAAATGAAGCGCCGTTAAAAACGGTAAACAGCTTACGGCTGAGCGGTTTTTTTGGGGGGCTGCCGACAATGAAAGTTAAGGATGTGCCCAAGACTGCCGATGGATATTATGATTTCCAATGATCTTAATTCAAGGAGTCAATTATGGGTATCCAGGTCCAGTCTGATTACGTTTCCTACGCCTTCAGAGTAAATACGGATTCAGTTTCCGTCGATCCCCAGGCCTCCGCAACTGAGGAGACCGCAGCGGGCTCGGCCGCCTATGTCTATGTTGTGAATTCGGAAGTTGAGTCGGCTTCCCGGCAGGACTCGGGCGTGAATTCAACGCTGTCCCAATCCGAGTACGAGGATCTTCTTTCCGCCTACCTTGAGCTGGGGGAGGAAAATAGTTTGTGGGAGGATATCGGCACTCTGCTCACCGAGGAACTGGCAGGCACTGACCGGGCAAAGTTTCTTGCTGTTCTGGCGGATGCAGGAACTTTGATGGCAGATTTTGTAAGCCAGGTAAAAAATCTTGAAGGGGACGACCGTTCCCTGTTTTTGAGCACAGCCCAAAGGGCCGGCAGTGACCAGGACCTGGAAAACCTCATTGATGCAACATCTAAGCTTTCGGCAGACCAGGTCAGCTTTTTTCTGGAAACTGCGGATCTTCTCAGCCGCACCCGGGAAACTGCAAAGGCAGGTGACCTGCAGAATTTTATTGAGGCAATCGCAGAGGAACCTGCAACCTTTAAAGATATCCTCCGGAATATTGAAGCGCTTGACCCGGAAGGTCTTTCCCTCTTCCTGAAAGGCGCGGCCGATGCTGGCGACGATATAGAATCTTTCATCCTCACGGCGGATATGCTGTCAGGTGTGTCCCTTACCCATTTTTTCGAAACCGCAGCAATGGCCGAAGATGGATTGGACAACCTGCTCTCCCTCACCCAGGAAACAGCCGGCAGGAGCCGGGCCGATTTTTTAAGATTCACCAGCGGGCTGGATGGGCAAAATGTTGAAAATTTTCTTTTGGCCACCCAGGGAGAAAAAGAAAATGTGAGCCGTCTTGCGGCCACCACATCCAGCCTTGATGGTGCGGAGCAGGAAGATTTTTTGACCCTGGCTGCCTCTGCCGAACCACACCTTGACAGGTTTGTCTCCATGGTGGAACAGCTTGGCGAAAGCCCCGGAATCAGGTCAGATTTTTTATCCACCGCCCTTTTGGCCGAAAAAAATTTCAACAAGGTGTTGAATGTGGCTGAAAATCTTGGCCAGGAGCAGCGGGCCGATCTTTTTCTTTTTGCCGCTGACCTTGATTATGTTGACCTGGCCAATTTCATCTCAGCGGCCGATGCCGCCCCATCCCATGCAGACGAACTGGTTGAGACGGCCGACGGGCTGATCGGCAGGAACCAAAGCTATTTTTTATATGCGGCGGCCCAGAATCCGGATCATATTGAGGCGCTCTCTTCCATGGCCCAAACCCTGGAAGGAACTCTGCAAAGCGATTTTCTCTACACGATTGCCAATATCGGAAAAAATTCGCCGGAAATGGTGGGTGAATTTATTGCAACCGCACAAGACCTTACAGAAACAGAACTGACAACCTTTCTGGCCAGTGAAAAGGCTGCCGCAGAGGGTGAGGACCCGGGACTTGCCCAGGAATATGTATACCTGAACGGTGTGCTGGGGGAAGACCGGATGAACACCCTGATGGCGGCAGGAGCGCAGTCCCAGGATTTTAATAAGTTTCTGAAAGAGTTTAACGGGATGACCCAGGTCCAGCGGGACACTTTTTTATCCGTCGCGGATACAGCCGGAGAAGAGGTGCTTGGAACCCTCATGGACGTTGCATCCAGCCTTGACGCAACCCAGAGCGAAACCTTCCTTTCCTATGCCGACACCCTGGGTAAAACAAGCTTGAACGACCTGATCCTGGCTTCGGCCCAGGCCCTGGGCGGCGGACAACGATTTGATACCTTCGAGGCACTTCTTGAAACGGCCCAGTCTTTGAATTCAGGTGAAGCCATGGATTTTCTCAATGCCGCAGCCATCTCAGGGAAGCGTCTGGACAGTCTGATTGACATCACCAATGAGCTGAAGGGGTCTGTAAAGACTGAATTCTTATCCGTGGCCGATTATATTGCAGACCTTGACGGCGCGCAGTCTGTCATGGATCATTTTCTGACTACCACCCGGGGATTTCTGGACAGCGACTCCGGTTATTCTCAGGTCCTGAAATATGGCGGCTATCTCAGGCAGGGAATTCAGCCTTCGGATCTGATCGAAAACGGCATCTTTACAGGAGGACACGAAACCGGCTTTTTGAAATCCACCCTGTTTCTGACGGGTGTCGGCGTATCCGGAAGCCGCCTGCATACTTGGTTTGACTCCTGGCAGAACGCCCAAAATAACTGGCTGTGATGTTGGGGATAGTGCCCATGAGATTTTTTTTAGCTCCGGGCAAGTATGGGCCCGGAAACGACCAAGATGGCTGTGAGCTGAACCGGCCATGCTGATAGTGAAGTCTGGGTACGTGTTGCCATGTATCCATTGACCCCTTTTAATTAGAAAAGGTTCAGTTCGAGCAAAATATTTGTTTTTTTAAGAGTTCATAAACGGCTGGTGCTTTAAACTCTTCTTGAATCTGCCAGGAGTCAGTCTCTTAGTTTGTTCAAGAGTCTGTTCTATTAAATTCATTCTGGCTGGTCTTCGAGCAGTAACGAAAATAATGTATTAAATGTAACGCCCGCGTTAGCTCTAATAGATAGTTAGGCTTTTGAATCGGTGGGCACGATAAAGCCGTGCGCACCCTACTGATGCTTATCGCGTTGCCCCAATTAATCCGTCCTACAGTTTTTGTATTGCGTTTGCTGGAATTGTGACTAGGATTTTCCATTCAGGATGTCCACTTCTCGAAGACACTTTATTGATCGAATTAGGCTGCCTATCCCTTATTTGTGGAATAAGACGGAGATTGATCTGGAGATGAACTTCGGCATTCACAATTCCCATACCACCGCCGGTTTCTGCTTGTTTACGCGTGATCTGAACGCTCAACGTAGGAATACCGTCATGAATGCCACCTGTCTTCACTATCCCAGATGTCAGGGCTTGTTGGGCCGCTTGTCGAGAACACCAGCGATACACATATTGTGGGATTGCCCCTGTTGGAAAAGGATATTCCACTAATGGCGGAGTAGGTCTGTTGATTTCACGCTCTATACTATCAACCAATTCTACCCAGCTCCTATAAACGGGGGTTCCAATTTCTCTTGATAAGTTCAAAATACGACTAATGACTTGAGTTTCCATAGGGCTTCCGTTGTATTTTGTCCTTAACACAAGTTGAAAACTTTGATTCTGCAAAACCTGTTCGCTGCGATAACTATGTATACCCACTTTGATCGGCATTTTCCCCTTCTCCCATTTGAATTGCGGTTCGCCACGTTCGGAGATCCAAGCCTAACAATATGATGTGTAGTTCTGTATATCCTCTTATTATCCAGTTTTTAACTGGATATCCTGAAAATTTGAATGTTATCCAACCAATTCACACAGGCTGGTCAAAAACGATAATAAAGATTATTGGAGATTAACCTCCCCGGACAAAGAAACGCAAGAATAAATTTAATATATTATTTTCGTTACTGCTCGAAGTCCCGCCAGAATAAATTCTATACAAAAAATGATTTGACAGTGTCTATATCTTTATCAATGGTCAGAGAGCTACTGAGGCTTTTGGGGTTTGGCCCTGGCTGTGGCCTGGGCCGTATGCGGGTCCTGGGGCCAGTAATGTTTTGGATAGCGCCCCATGAGATCCTTTTTCACCTCCTGGTAGGTATGTGCCCAGAAATGACCAATATCGCTCGTGATTTGCACCGGCCGGGATGCCGGGGAGAGCAGGTGGAGGGTCAAGGGCACCTGGCCTGCGGCAATCACCGGGGTGGCGGCCATGCCGAATAGTTCCTGGATTCTGACCGCAAGTACCGGCGATTCCAAGGGACCGTTTTTGTCCGCATACTGGATGGGGATGTTGGAGCCGGAGGGAACCTGGATATGGGTTGGGGCGTGCCGGTCAACTATTTTTAACTGATCCCAGGTAAACATCGCTTTTATGGCCGCATCCAGATCTATGCGCTTCAGTCCGGCAGCCGAGGTTACCCCGGAAAGAAACGGGCCGAACCAGTCTGCCAGGATATCTGTCAGTGCCTGATCTCCCACATCCGGCAGTTGGGAAAAATCCGGCCGGGTATCGGCAACTTTTTTTAGAAAAATTACCCTGTGCCTGAAATTCATCGTTTTTTTCTGCCAGTCAAGGGATTGAAGGCTGTTTTGTCTGATTCCCCTGATTATGGCTGATTTTACCGCTTCAGGATCTGGTGCGGGTAACGGCGTTTGATTGACTTCAATCCGCCCGAACAGGGTTTGTCTGACCGCCTTGACGGAACCGCTTGCCTGGTCCCAGTCTACGACATCCTGAGTTTTAAGTGCTGTTGAAAAATCATTTTCCAAATCGGCCCGGTCCAGGGCGGCTGCCAGGAAAATCCGCGCGTTTTTTGCCTGGCCGTCCACCTCAACGGCCACAATAAATTCCCGGTCAGACAAGGCGTTCTGGTGGTCAAAAAAGACACCATTGCCGTTGGCTGTCAGAAAGGACAAAGATCCGGCTTTGCGCCGCACCGCCACCCGGTCGGGAAAGGCCTGGGCCAGAAGCCTGCCCGCGGCGTTTATATCCATGTTTTGGTTTTGGACATTAAAGATGCCTGCCAGTCGCCGGGCCTGGGTCAGAATGGATAATGCCCGTTCCCGGTGGTCAGAACGGTTTTTTCCCGATTTCGATTGGGACAGTTTGGCCAGTATCTCCAGGCGCAGTCCGATATCGGGGTCCCGTTGGCTATGTTCCAAGCCAACGATATCCTTTTCCTCAATCAATGCACATAAACAGCACCCCAGAAAGCCGTGATCCATCTCTTTGGCCCGAAGCACCATATGGGCCAGACGGGGATGGATGCCCGCGGTCAGCATTTCCCGGCCATGGGGTGTGATGGTGCCTCCATTGTCCAGGGCACCCAGGGAAACAAGCAGATCTTTTGCCGCTGAAACTGTTGCAGGAGACGGTATATCCAGCCATCTGAGCTCGGATGGGTCCCGCACCCCCCAAAGGGCGAGTTCAAGGATCATGTGTGCCAGATCCGCATTCAGGATTTCCGGGCGGTTGAACGGCACAAGGCCCTGGTGGATATATTCGGGCCATAAGCGGTAGCAGATGCCCGGGGCAGTTCGGCCTGCCCGGCCCCGGCGCTGGTCTGCAGAGGCTTTGGATACCGGCCGGGTGACCAGCCGGGTCATGCCCCGGCCCGGTGAAAATTCCGGCTGGTTGACCAGGCCTGAATCCACCACCACCCGAATCCCCTGGATGGTCAGGGAGGTCTCAGCAATGGGGGTGGCAATAACAATTTTCCTGGTTCCCGGTGTTGCCGGTTCAATGGCGGCTTTCTGGTCCTTAAAAGAGAGGCTGCCGAACAACGGGACCACTTTTACGGTGGCATCCTGTTTGAATTTTTCATTTAAGTTTTCAGCAAGCATTCGGATGGCTGCGGCACCGGGCAGAAAAACCAGGATATCTCCGTCATGGCAGTTCACCGCCTTGACCACGGTCTTCAGGCAGGCGGGCAGAATACCGGCCCATCCGGGCCGGGCATTGGAAACACCTTGTTGATTATGTGGATCCACATATATGGTTTCCACGGGCCAGGCCTTACCCTGGGATGAAATCACCGGGGCATTGCCCAGAAGACCGGACAACGCCTGGATGTCCATGGTGGCGGACATGACGGCAATGCGCAGGTCGTCGGCAAACCCTTCGGCTGCATCAAGGCTCAGGGCCAGGGCCAGATCCCCATGGAGATGCCGTTCATGGAATTCATCAAAAATAACCAGTCCCACGCCCTCCAGCCCCGGATTAGACTGGAGCCTGCGGGTGAGAATCCCCTCGGTGACAATCTCCACCTGGGTGTCGGGGCCAATGCAGCGTTCCATGCGGACCTGGTATCCAATGCGCTGGCCTGCGGTCTCCCCAAGAAGGTCCGCCATATGGGCGGCACAGGCACGGGCTGCCAGACGCCGGGGTTCGAGCATGATGATCTTTTTGTTTTTCAGCCAGGGGCGGTCCATCAGGCTTAAGGGCACAAGGGTGGTCTTGCCTGCGCCCGGCGGGGCGGCAAGCAGGGCACGCCCTCTCTCTTCCAGGGCTTTGTCTAACAGACCGAGCACCGATACCACAGGCAAGTCAGCAATGCCGGGGCGATTTTTTACCTTACCGGGCAGCATTGAAAAGCCCTTTTCCAGGTGGCGGGTCATAACCAGGTGTTTCTCCATATTGTTAATATTGTTTGCCACTTGTATCCGGTTTTGTTTTCAGTTACAAGAAGACCTTAACCCATAAACGCAAGGAAATACTCATGGGCGAGGCAAAAAAGCAGAACATCATCCCCAAAGAAGAGGCGGTTTTCTGGATGGACCAGGACGGCACCTGGCACAACGAACACGGAAAACTGGAACACCCGAAGATTATAAAATATTTTAACCAGTCCATTGGAAAAGACGACCAGGGGTATTTTTTATCTCAAACCCTCAATGATGTTGAAGAAAAGGTCTATTTCCCCTATGAGGAGACGGCGGTATTTGTGGTGGATCTTGTTAAAAAAGAGAACGGCATTATGTTGATCTTAAATACCCTTGGGACCATTGCCCTTGATCCTGAGGCCCTTTACACAAAATCGGACGCACTTTTTATGGAAACAGATGCCCATTTGATTAAATTTACTCAGAACGCCCTGGCCCGGATGTCATCATTTTTAGCGGAGACGCCCCATGGGCTTGCTGTGAATATAGGCCGGACCCAGACGGTCATTTGTGAGCGATAGATCAGCACCATGAAACACCTTTTTAAATTTTACATTGTCCGGGTTTATCTGGCCATCAGATATTTTTTTCATTGGACAACGGGCTCAGGCAGCTTTGGTCCGGACCGGGCACGGTATATCACCCCGTCTGCCGAACTGTTCAAAGCCCAAAGTCTGCAGGCCGCCTTGTTCCGTTACCATGTCAAGCAATACCATGAATCGTCGTGTTCCGTGGCATCGGTGGTGGCTGTGGTCAACGTGTTAAGGGAACGGTACAAACGCTCCGGCCCTACAGTTACCCAGCAGGCCATTTTGGAAAAAGTGAGAACGGCCCATTGGAAAGAGCGCATGGAGCCGGACGGGTATAATGGGCGGCGGGGGCTGCCGCTGGCAGTCCTCAGGGACGTTGTCCAGGACAGCCTTAAAGCCTATGCCATCCCTTTTAAGCGGGTCGAAATGATTAAGGGAGACTTGGGGCCGGGCAAGGCCCGGGTAAGACAGCTGATTCTTGGTGACCTTAAAAAATTCCAGTCCCTGGACAACTGTTTGATCATTGCGCATTTTGACCAGGGCACTTTTATAAAAGAGATGAACATCCCCCATATTTCTCCTGTGGGCGGCTTTGACCCTTTAACCGGGTTGGTCACCATCCTGGATGTTGATCCGGATCAGCATCGGCCATACAACATCCCCTTTGACCGATTTTATAAGGGCATTGCCACCGGATACGCCGGGGTGTTCAGGCATTTCGGGTATGACCGGGGCGGAGTAGTGGTGATTCATCTGGCCTGAAGGTGCAGGCCCGGGCGCATGAGCGCTTCAAGCCGTCTGCGCAGGGTGTCGAAATCTTCATTTTCCTTAGCGCCGACGTGAATGGGATCTAAAAACCGCAACCGGACTTTGGCAAAGGGCTTGGGAACCATAAATCTGTCCCAGGAATTAAAAAACCAGGCCCGGTCCGCATCGGTGAAAAAAGGGACGATTACGGCATTGGTCTGCAATGCCATTTTTATGATGCCTGGTTTGACCTTGCCCATGGGGCCGGTCGGTCCGTCCAGAATATGAGCCCCGAATCCGTAGGTGTTCAGATGTGCAATCATTTCCGTCATGGCTTCTTTGCCGCCCCTTGAGGATGAGCCCCGGGGGGTGTGCCAGCCGCTGCGCCGGGCTACACCGGAAATAAGCTCACCGTCCCGGCTTCTGGAGATCATCAGGCCCGGATGGTACGGGGTATACGTTTTAAAATGCCGGATGGCTGAAAAAAACTGCTGGTGCCAGGTCACCAGAATGACCGGCTGATCTGTATTGAGCAGGGCTTGCCAGCTTTTTTCGTTTATAATGCTTAACCTGAAGGTTGCCGTATACAGGCGTATGACATAATATGCAAAACAGATAAAAGGCCGGGTATAAATAATAGATTTAAGTTTTTTCATCATTGCAAAGTTTCCTTGGGCAAATATTGATCATGACGCTATCAGACAGACAGAAAAAAGCAAGGATAAAGTCCATGACGGTACCGGTCATTTTTGGGTCAGAAAAATTCGTGGATTTATTGTTTGTTGACGATGCAATGAATATTTAATTGTTTTCGTAAGATTTTTTATCTGTTTGTTTAACGATGGAATCTGTCATAGCGAAGCAGGGAATGCAGTTCAATATATCTGTGTTCTTTGGGGGTTATCAAAACCGGCTTGTTGTTGTGCTGCTTTATGGGTGATGTTGTTGACGGTGCAACTAAATTTGCCTGAAATGCCTGTCATTCAAACGGTTTTTTACTTGACTCTTGGGTTGCCCGGATAGTATAGGCCGATATTCTGATGCTTATTTTACATGAAAGTAGCGATACGTTGCTAAGTTACTTTCATGTTTTGTTGTGGGGCAAGTTGTTGATAAACCCGGTCGGCCCATGGCCGTACTTTGAATTATAATCCCTTTTAAATTGTGAGGTACCATGAAAAAATGGTCTGTATTAATTGCTTTTTTGCTGTGCCTGTCCTGGGCATGCCATGTTTCGGCCAAAACGACCCTTCGATACTCCAATTTTTTCCCGCCCACACACGTCCAGAGTCAGCTTGCTGAAAGCTGGTGTAAAGAAGTTGAAAAAAGAACCCATGGGGAAGTGGTGATTCAATATTTTCCGGCGTCTACCCTGACCAAAGCCCCCCAGACCTACGACGGGGTGGTCCAAGGCATTACCGATATCGGCATGACCGCTTTGGGATATTCCCGGGGGCGTTTCCCGGTGGCCGAGGCCATTGACCTGCCCATGGGATACACCTCCGGGGTTCAGGCAACCACGGTGGCCAATGCCATGTACGAACAGTTTAAGCCCGAAGAGTTCAAGGAGACCCATATCCTCTATTTCCATGCCCATGGTCCGGGCCTGATCCACACCCGGGATAAGGAAATACATACCCTTGAAGATCTGCAGGGCCTTAAGATCAGAAGCACCGGGACCAGCGGCCTGGTGATGGCCGCTTTAGGCGCATCTCCTGTGGGCAAAAGCATGAGAGAGTGCTACCAGATGCTGCAAAAAGGTGTGGTGGACGGTTCCTGCCACCCCATTGAATCCAACAAAGGCTGGAAACTGGGTGAAGTGGTACATTATATGATTCAAAATTTTTCCACGGCGTATACCACCACCTTCGGTGTATTTATGAACAACCGCCAGTGGAACAAGCTCACAGCTGAACAGCAGGACGCCATAACACAGATCAGCCGGGAGTGGGCCGTGAAGCACGCAGAAGCCTGGGACGAATCCGACAAAGAGGGTATGGCCTTTTTCAAGGAAAAGGGCGGCGTTGTCATCCCCCAGTCCGAAGAAGAATCCGATCGGTGGCGTACCGCTGCCCAGCCGGTTTTTGACGATTATATTCAAAAAGTCTCTGAAAAGGGCGTAGATGGAAAGGCTGTTGTGGATTTTATCAAATCCAATATGTAGTTGTGTATATGAAATTGCTGGACCGTATTTTAAATTTTATTTCAGACCTGCTTCGATCTGCCGGTGCCCTTGCCCTGACATTGATGATGCTCATCACCGTGGTTGATGTGGTGGGTCGGTTTTTCAAGCACCCCATTTTCGGGTCTGTTGAGATCGTGGGCTTTTTAGCTGTGGCCGTGGCTGCAGCTGCCATGCCCCATACCTATAAAGTGGGGGGGCATGTGGGGGTTGAGATCATCACCCGGCTGTTGCCCCGCAAGATGCGTCTGCTGACGGATCTGTTTACCCGGACCCTGACCCTGATTCTTTTTGCCGTGGTGGCCTGGCAGATGTTCATTTATGCCAAAGACATGCAGCAGGCCGGTGAAGTCTCCATGAACCTGGAATTCCCATTGCACTATATCGTTCTTGTCCTGGCTGTAAGCCTTGCGTTTTTTTCAGGCACCATTCTTCAGCGGATTGTTGCCACCGTTAACCAATTAAGAAAAGGCCCAACCGGATGAGTCCCGTTCTTGCAGGAATTGTCGGCATTGTGGTCATGATCATCATGTTCATGACCCAGATGCCGGTTGCATTTGTTATGGCCCTGGTAGGGGTCGTTGGATTTTCACTGATGACCAGTCCCGATGCAGGGCTTGTCCTTTTATCCAGAAATATCTATGAAACCTTTGCCTCCTATGATCTGACCACGATCCCTCTGTTTATTCTCATGGGACAGCTGGGATTCAACTCCGGCATATCCAAACGGCTTTATGCCGCCGGATATAAATTTCTGGGTCATGTGCGCGGCGGCCTTGCCATGGCCACGGTCACTGCCTGTACGGCATTCGGGGCCGTCTGCGGCTCAAGCCCTGCCACCGCCGCCACCATGGCCACGGTGGGCTTGCCCGAGATGAAGCGGTTCAACTATGACGATGCCCTGGCCACGGGCTCTGTGGCCTCGGGCGGCGGCATCGGTATGATCATGCCCCCGTCGGTTGTGCTGATCATCTACGGTATTTTAACCGAACAGTCCATCGGCCAGCTGTTTGTGGCAGGCATTTTCCCGGCCCTTCTGGTGACCGTACTGTTTATCTGTTCGGTTTATGTCACCTGCCTTCTGGACGAAAATGCCGGGCCTGCCGGGGAAAAATTTTCCTGGGCCGAACGGTTCAAGGCGCTGTTGGGCCTGGGCGAAACCTTGATTATCTTCGCCCTGGTGGTGGGGGGTATTTTTTACGGACTGTTCACGCCCACAGAAGCCGCGTCGGTGGGCGCATTCGGTGTTCTGGTCATTGCTGTGGCCAGAGGTCAGCTCACCTGGAAAGGGTTTGTGAAATCCTTAATGGAGACATTGACCACCTCCTGCATGGTGCTGATGCTGATTGCCGGCGCGGTGATTTTCGGCAAATTTTTAGCCGTGACCCGGATTCCCTTTGAGATTGCATCCTGGGTCAGCGGACTTGATATGGCCCCGGCCCTGGTCATTGCCGTGATCATTCTTATTTATTTCCTGGGCGGCTGTTTCATGGATGCCCTGGCCTTTGTGACCCTCACGGTGCCCATATTTTTCCCGGTGGTCATGGAACTGGGGTATGACCCCATCTGGTTCGGCATTATCATTGTCATGGTCACGGAGATGGGGGTTATCACACCGCCTGTGGGCATCAATGTCTATGTGGTTTACGGGGTGGCCCAAAACGTATTGTCCCATCACGTGCCCCTGGAAAAGATATTCAAGGGTATTACGCCGTTTTTGATCGCCCTGATTGTGGGGGTCATTATTCTCATTGCCTTCCCGGGCATTATTTTATTTCTTCCCCATTTGATGTACTCTTGAACAAAAATACGATTACCTGTGATCATTTTAAAACAGGATTTTTTTAGGAAATAAAATCGCAATAAGAGGAAGAATAAGTAATATTTTCTGTTATATTTTTCACAGCAGACCTTTCCTGGATAAACGCTGAATGATCTATTTTGCGGATAATCTCTAAAATTAAATTATAAGAAATTGACATCATGACGATTTTTTTTTATGTCTATTTGAAAATCGTAAGATCCTTTTTTTGATGAGCTCTGGGTATAAATATTGCTCACGCTTTAAATGTATTGTTCGTGTAACTTTTTGTTCGAAGTGTTTGAATTATTGGTTTTGTGGGAGGTTGCAAAGTTAAGTGTTTTCTGCAACTCAAAAGTTATGAGGTGGTGATGAAGCTGCACTATATATTTCGAGGGGGCCCAATTGATTAGAAGACGAATCCGAATATTTTTAGTTCCTTTGACCATAATTCTTTTATTTTCATCTGTTGGCGCAGCCGGAACAGTTACCTATGAATACGATAATCTTCACCGAATAGTCAAAATGGAGAAGGCTGGGGATTACATCATCGAATATGCCTATGATCCGGCAGGGAACCGCACGGAGACCATTACTCAAGTTCAAGGCCCGGTGTTTGACCATGATTCGGACGCCGATATCGACGGGGCTGATGTGCACAATTTTATGTTGAATTTCGACGGTTCCGCCCAGGCGCTGTATGATTTCTCACAGCTTTTCGGCACTCAAAATTAAAATTCCAGGTGGATTATGAAATTATTTAAGCATGTACTTTTAGTGTTCTCCATTGTTCTATTCGGCGGCTTACTCAATTGCCATGCCGGGATGCCCGGATATAAGAACGTCTACGGACCCCAAATCACACCCGAAGAAGCCCATAAAATACTGCTTCCCCAAAGCTCCGGGGATAAATTGGCTGTGCTGAGCAGCACTGCGGCAGTCAGCGATGTTGATACGACGCCGGAAGTGCTCAAATCCCTTGTCCGGGGACTGGACAATGATCCGGACCGAATTTATGCCTTTGTGCACGACAATATTAGATATACCGCGCTTTTTGGGGACGTAAAAGGTGCCCAGGCGACATTGACGGATGGATCGGGCAATTCCTTCGACCAGGCGTCCCTGATGATCGCCATGCTCAGGCAGGCCGGGTATACGGCCAACTATGTCTACGGAACCATCCGGTTAACCCCGGAAGAGACGTTAAGCTGGCTGGGGACAAACCGGGTGGCCACGCTTTTAAGGCTTCTGCCTTCGGCGGGTATTCCCTGCCAGGTTTATGCCTATTCAGCAGAGGAACTTGCTTATCTTGACGTTGACCACGTATGGGTAAAAGTCAATATTGACGGTACGGATTACGCATTTGCCCCGGCCCTGAAAGAACATATCCACTATTCCGGCATTGACCTTGAAACGGTCACAGGTTTTGATACAACCCAGTTTGTTACCAGCGCCCTTACCGGTACATCCACCGGCGAAACATGGATTCAAAACGTTTCCAAAGCCAATATATCCTCACGCCTCTCCGCCATGGCCATGAACCTGGTCAACCATGTCCGTACCACCCAGCCCGATGCCACACTCAATGAAATTATCGGCGGCAGCGACATCATCAAAACGACTGAGACACTGCGCCATGAATCCCTGCCCTGCCAGCAGAGCGTAACGGCAGAGTGGACACAAATCCCTGCGTCATTCAAAACAACCTTAAGAATTCAGCACCGGGGCATTGACCATACCTTTTATTCCAGTGACATCTATGGCAAGCGGCTTACCCTGTTTTACAATGACGCGGACCAGCCGGAATTGCGGCTGGACGGCAGCCTGATCGCCACAGGAACGGCGGCCACGGCCGGTACCAGCCAGTCTGTATCCGTGGCGGTGGATCACCCCTACGCAGGAAACAGCGGGAACTATGCCGACGCCTCCGGTACCATGTATATCCGGGCAGGCGGATCTTATGTCCTGGTTAACGGTTGGGGGGAGATCAGCCGGGGCATGGTTGAAAAGCATAGAAAACTGCTGGCCCAAAACCGGCATGATGGCCAGTCCCAGACCGCCGAACCGGTCCTGGGAGAAAGCCTTGCCATGCTCAGCAGCCAGTGGCTGGCTCAGTGCAGCCGGATGGACGAGCTGACCGGTCCCCTGACCGGAACGCATATTATTCATCACCACTGGATCGGTGTCTGCGGCCAGAATGACAGTCCCTACATTGACATGCCTGTGAACCTGACCAGCGTGATCAGCCTTGAGTCGGACAACGCCATGGAGACATCGGTGTTCGTTAACGCCAGCGGCCATCACAGCGCATTTGAATGGGGCATTATTGACCAGACCCAGCCCGCCTACACAGCCGTAAGCACCGTCAAGCTCATTGATCAATCCAATGCAAAGGCGGATAAAATATTTGAGGCGGACACTTCCAATTTCAGCACCGTCAAGACCCTGCTTGAATCAGGCACTTACAGCAGCAGTGAATTGAGTAATATCCAGTCCTATATCAGTGCGGGATACCGGGTAATTCTGCCCGGGGACGGCAACCTGGGGGAAGACAGCTGGCAGGGGACCGGATTTTTAACCGTCAGCTCCGATGCGAGCAGTGTGGGGCATATTATTTCAGGTGGTTTCAAAGGCGGCTTTGGCACCGAAGCGTGGATTCTTGACGGGTCCAACCTGACCGGTTCCGGCGAAACGGGTGAGGACAGCAGTGCCCACGCCCAAAGTCCGGAACCCATTGACCTTGTCACAGGGGATTATCTTTACGCCCATACCGACCTTAAACTGGGCAGCAGCGCCCCGCCTTTGGGACTGGTGTTCTCCCGGTCCTACACCTCGGCCGGCCGGTTCTCCCAGGAAGGGCTGGGACTTGGCTGGACCCATAATTTCAACATCCACGCCAACATAAAGAGCGACGGGTTCCAGGCCATGGGCAGGGATTCGGTGATTGATGCCTCAGCCGTTATATCGGAAATCCTGGCATCGGCATCGGTTCTTTCCCAGGGCATTACCCGGAACAACCTGGTGGTGGCCACCATTGCCCACCGCTGGGCCATGGATCAGATGATCGATAACATGGTTCAGGTCTCCATGCCCGGGACCTCGGATCAATTCATCCGGCTGGCAGACGGCACCTTCAATCCTCCCAACGGCAATGCCGATGAACTGGAAATCCTTGCAGACGATACCATTCAAGTCCTTTCCAAGTACGGGAAATTATCCCTTTACAACACCGACGGCACAATCCAGTCCATTACCGATCCCAACGGCAATGCAGTTCGGTTTACATACGCCGATGGTAAACTCTCCCAGGTGGCAACTGATACCGGCCACAGCCTGACCTTCACCTATGATGAAGCGTTTCTGACCCAGGTTGGGGATGAAACTTCAAGAAGCGTCACGTATACCTATGATTCGGCAGGCAACCTCTCCACGTTTTCCGACCCGGCGAATGAAGCCACGACTTATACCTACTCAGATGATGGGCTATTGTCTCAAATCTTTTATCCCACAGACCCTGAAAATGCCTTTGTAACCAACGAGTACGACGGTGTCCAAAAGGTCGGTTCCCAGACGGATGCCGCAGGCCATACCTACCTGTACGGTTTTACAGGTGTCAGCGCCCGGGAAACCAATCCCGACGGCAAAGCCACGGTCTGGACATTTGATGCTTTGGGGCACACCCTCTCATCAACGGATGCTCTGGGCAATACCACACAAAAAATTTATGACGGCCTCGGCCGCCTGGTCAAGACCGTCAAACCCCAGTTAAACGAAATTGAGCTTGAATACGATGCCGACCATAATGTGGTGGTGACCCGGCTCAATCCCATGCCGGATTCAGGCCTTGATCCCGTTGAAACCCGATTCACCTATGGCACGGATTTCAACCGGGTGACCTCGGCGACCGACGCTTTGGGTAGGGTGACCGATTACAGCTACGATGACACGGGCAATTTGACACAAGTTGAGTACCCGGCAGTGGGCGGTACCCGCCCGACCGTCAGCTACACCTATAACGCAAGGGGCCAGGTCCTGACAGTTACGGATCCGGAAAATAAAATCACCCAAAATACCTATGACGCAGGTTCCGGCGACCTGGTTCAAACCATTGACGACTTTGGGGGCAAACACATCACCCTGTCCTGGGCCTATGACGCCGTGGGCAACCGAACTGCGGCCACCGACCCCAACGGGAATATCACCACCCTTTATTACGATGATCTCCGGCAGATGACTGCCGATGTTGCGCCGTCTCCGTTTGAGTTCGAAACCCGGTACAGCTACGATGAAAGCGGCCACCCCCTTGACGTCAGCCGCCGGGACAGCACCCGGAGCAACCAGTGGGTATCCTGGACCACGGCCTATACCCCCACCTTTAAAAAGAAAAGCGAAACCGATCCTGATGGTGACACCATCGCATATGAATATGATGCTGTTGACCGACTGTGTAAGATTACCGACCCGGAAGGGAAGACCACCCGGTTCCAGTATGATGATGCCGGACGCCTGGTCCGGAAAATAGACGCCAACGGCGACCCTTCGGAAATATACACCTATACCGCCAACGGCCTTTTGGCAAGCATCACCGACGGAAACCTCAATACCACCCTGTTTGAATATGACGGCCTGGAGCGACTGACGGCAAAACAATACCCCGATGAAACCCGGGAACTCTTTACCCATGATGCCGCAGGCAATCTCCTGGAAAAGCAGACCCGGGCAGGCGACACCATTACCTTTGCCTATGACCCCTTAAACCGCCTGTCCGAAAAAGTGACACCTGAAAAGGCCGTGGATTTCAGCTACGACCTTGCCGGACGGATGCTTTCTGCCGATGACGGTACCACCCGGCTCTCTTACACCTATGACACGGCGGCCCGGCTGGTTTCTGTTGCCCGGTCCGACGGCAAAGTCATCGGCAAGGCCTATGATGACGCAGGCAACCTGGTTCAGCTGACTTACCCGGACGGCTACTACCTGGACTATTCCTATGACAGCCTCAACCGCCTTGAAGACATTGTGGAAGCCGGCACAACAACCCTTGCCGCCTACACCTATGACAGCCTGTCTCGGCGTTCCTCCACGACCTTTGACAACGGTGTGACCACAACCGTGTCCTATGAGCCGGACAACGACATCTCCGCCATGGCGTTTCAGTTCAGTGGCCAGGCCGTGACCTTTGACTATACCTATGACCAGGCGGGAAACCGGGTTTCCTTTACCGCCACCGATGACCGGTTTGTGTACAATCCCCTGGCAAATGAAACCAAAACCTATACGGTTAACAACCTGAATCAGTACACGGAGATCAATACGACATCCCCGGCATATGACCTTAACGGGAACATGATCTCCAAAGGCTCAGCCGCCTTTGATTATGACAGCGAGAACCGGCTGATTGAGGCAATCACGACAGACACCACATCCTCGTACACCAGTGACCCCATGGGCCGCCGCCGGTCCAAAACCGTAAACACCGCCACCACCTCATACCTGTACGACGGCGACAACGTGATCATGGAATATGATCAAACCGGCGCCATGGCCAGACGCTTTGTCTACGGACCCATGATTGATGAACCGGTCTGCATGATCACACCGTCAGCCCGCTACTACTACCATGCCGACGCACTCGGCTCGGTCGTGGCCTTAAGCGATACATCCGGCAGCATCACTGAAACCTATGCCTACAGCCCATTCGGTAAAACAAACGGTTCAAGCACCCTTGGAAATCCATACCTGTTCACCGGCCGGCGACTGGACTCTGAATCTAAACTATATTATTACCGGACACGTCATTACGATCCCGAAGAAGGCCGCTTTATTCAACCTGATTCCGTCGGATTTGATGGAGGAATCAATTTTTATGCATATTGCTCTAACGATCCAATTAATTTAGTAGACCCAAGTGGAAAATGGTTGGAAACAGCTTGGGATGTAGCGAATGTAGTAATTGGAGCTGCGTCATTAACGTCAAACATTAAAGAAGGTAATTGGGGATGGGCTGCTTTAGATGCTGCTGGCTTAGCTTATGATGCCATATCAGTAGTAGTGCCATTTTTGCCAGGGGGAGCTAGTGCCGCTTATAAAACCTATCGTGCTGGCAATACAGTCATAGATTCTGTTAACGTAGGAATGGATGTTGCTAATATAGCACGACAAACTGATCGGGCTGCGAATGTAATAGATACTACTTCAAATGCCGCGTCGTATGGCAGACAAGTACACAACACTGTGGGGAACGCAATAGGCAATACAATGAGAGGGTTCGATGCAAATTTTGCTCGTGGCGCCAACCGTGCAAGTGGTATTCAGGCGGATTTTTCAAATAAAGCACTTGGGATATGGGCGGATATTACTACGCCAGGTCAGTGGAATAAACATGTAAGACTGTATTCAGACACATTTGGAGAGGGTATCCCTATCCTTTATAGACGTGGGGAAGGCGTTGTTGATATGAAACGTTTGTACAGTGGGGGAGGTATGAGTCTAACAGCGATACAACAAGGATTCAATACGTTTGGAGGAAATAAATAATTGTTTAGATATATTTTTATAGGAAAAAATTGAATTAACCAATTCATTTCTTTCATGCTTTGTTGTGGGTTGAGTCTGGGAGCCGATAGACCAGAGCAGCATGACTGTTATTAAAAACAAATATTTTTCCAAACATAGAATAAAAAGCTACTACTTTATTATTTTGAAAAGAGATCATTTCAATGCCAAAAATCGGAAGCTTTGAGTACCAGGATATTAGCGATCTTTTCCCTACTCGCCCGGACGATGAAAATAAATTGTTGGATCTAAGAAATTTTGACTGGAGTCGCGATGAAATACGCCCCCGATATTATGGAGGACATATTTTAAACTGTGATTTCAGCCATTCTGTATCGGAGAAAGGATTCCTAGTGAGAGATGGCATTTTTGAAAAATGTATCTTTAATAACAGCACATGGTGGCTTTCTGAATTCTCAAATTGCAAATTCATTGATTGTAGTTTTGATAACTGTCGTTTTTTTTCGTGCAGCCTAAAGGGTAAATTCTATAATTGCTCATTCAACAATATTTCCGGTAGGGGTGAATACTTCAATTTTGGATGGGGAAGTTTGTATCTAAACTGTATATTTGAATCTATCGATTTAAAAAATATTGGGGATATAATCGGAGTGACGTTTGAAGGTTGTAAAATTAGTGGCTTAATCAGCAACGGAGTATTGCACGGTAGAAAATCTGCTTTGTCCAAAAGATTTGCGAGCCTCATAGATATCTTTTCTCATCATTATAAACCGGTAAAATTTATACGTTGTGATTTGGTTGAACTTAAAATAAAAAATGTTGTCATCGACAATGACGTAGTGTTTAAAAAAAATAAAGGGTTTCTACAATATGTGAGTGGGTAGCAAGCATCACCGACGGAAACCCCAACTCACCCCGTTTGAATAAATTGCATATTCAGTGCAAACCGGTTCACCGGCGGCATGCTGATGGCGGAATGGAGCATTCTGTTATACTCTTGTTCAATGTTTCTGTTGCCCGGTCCGACGGCAAAGTCATCGGCAAGGCCTATGATGACGCCGGCAACCTGGTTCAGCTGACTTACCCGGACGGCTACTACCTGGACTATTCCTATGACAGCCTCAACCGCCTTGAAGACATTGTGGAAGCCGGCACAACAACCCTTGCCGCCTACACCTATGACAGCCTGTCCCGGCGTTCCTCCACGACCTTTGACAACGGTGTGACCACAACCGTGTCCTATGAGCCGGACAACGTCATCTCCGCCATGGCGTTTCAGTTCAGTGGCCAGGCCGTGACCTTTGACTATACCTATGACCAGGCGGGAAACCGGGTTTCCTTTACCGCCACCGATGACCGGTTTGTGTACAATCCCCTGGCAAATGAAACCAAAACCTATACGGTTAACAACCTGAATCAGTACACGGAGATCAATACGACATCCCCGGCATATGACCTTAACGGGAACATGATCTCCAAAGGCTCAGCCGCCTTTGATTATGACAGCGAGAACCGGCTGATTGAGGCAATCACGACAGACACCACATCCTCGTACACCAGCGACCCCATGGGCCGCCGCCGATCCAAAACCGTAAACACCGCCACCACCTCATACCTGTACGACGGCGACAACGTGATCATGGAATATGATCAATCAGGTGCCATGGCAAGACGCTTTGTCTACGGCCCCATGGTTGACGAACCGGTCTGCATGATCACACCGTCAGCCCGCTACTACTACCATGCCGACGCACTCGGTTCAGTCGTGGCCTTAAGCGATACATCCGGCAGTCTGGCCGAAACCTATGCTTACAGCCCATTTGGTAAAACAAACGGTTCAAGCACCCTTGGCAATCCATACCTGTTCACCGGCCGACGTCTGGACTCTGAATCCGGGCTTTACTATTACCGGGCTCGTCACTATGATGTCCAAGAAGGCCGCTTTGTTCAGCCCGATCCCATTGGGTTTGAAGGGGGGATTAACCTTTATGCTTATGCCTCGAACAATCCTATTATGTATCTTGATCCACTTGGGCTTGTTTCAGAACCTGGCTTTTGGGAAGGAGCGATTCCCATCTGGGGGTCAGGTAAATCAGCAGTATATCATTTTGAGGAAGGCCATTATTTAAGAGGGGCCGCATATACTGCACTGGCTGTGTCAGATGTGTTTCTATTAAAAGCAATTGCTACTGGTATAGCTAAAGGTGCAGTAAAAATAGCGGGAAGCCATACTCACAACGCAACATCAAAGTGGCTTTTAAAAAAGGGGTTACGTGAGTCTGGAGAACATGCACACCATGCACTGATTCGAAACAAGGGTAGCATAGGCAAATACATTCCGGATGCAATTAAAAATCAACCTTGGAACTACAAAGCGTTGGACGCAGTGACGCATGGTCGTATCCACGGAGCATACAAACAATTGCCGCGTTATAATGCTTTGGGCCGTTGGTGGTTTGGCTCACCACAGTGGTCAAAAGCAGCACTAAGCTCATTTGGTGGTCGAGCATTAATGGGATTATTTGATGATAACTATAGCGATTCTCAGCAAAGTGAATCTAATAAAAATAAGTAGTTTTTTTAAGGTGTTATATGAGTGAATCTCCACAACCTGTATTTCCGATATTAGCCTTTCCACGAGGTTCTATGCCTTGCCTGATTCATAATGAAAAGCAGTTATCTATTTGGCCAATATCGACCTTTAAAGAGGGCCTTATAGGAATTAAGATTATTGACAAATCAGGAGCTATATTCATCATCGAAAATGCTCTTAAAAAAGGCTACCCCGGATTGTTTTTGGGCTATAGTTTGTTGTCTGAGCGTGTTTTGTGTGTCGATATAGTTTTTAAAAAGACCATGGAGCGCATGTCGGTAAAAGAGATGCAAGACTTGTTAGTAAAATCCCTTGAAGATTCTTTTTCAGAGGATTTTGATGACGACTTTGATAAAGATGAAGCAGAACAGTTTCTTTCGAATAAGAATTCTGTTGCTGATATTATTGAAGCTTATGAAAGGTACCTAAGATTATGAAAGTTATCATGGATAAATTGGGGAGCTTACTTAGTATCTGTGGCAACCGATACCGGCCACAGCCTGACCTTCACCTATGATGAAGCGTTTCTGACCCAGGTTGGGGATGAAGTGGGAGGTACCCGCCCGACCGTCAGCTACACCTATAACGCAAGGGGCCAGGTCCTGACGGTTACGGATCCGGAAAATAAAATCACCCAAAATACCTATGACGCAGGTTCCGGCGACCTGGTTCAAACCATTGACGACTTTGGGGGCAAACACATCACCCTGGCCTGGGCCTATGACGCCGTGGGCAACCGAACTGCGGCCACCGACCCCAACGGGAATATCACCACCCTGTATTACGATGATCTCCGGCAGATGACTGCCGATGTTGCGCCGTCTCCGTTTGAGTTCGAAACCCGGTACAGCTACGATGAAAGCGGCCACCCCCTTGAAGTCAGCCGCCGGGACAGCACCCGGAGCAACCAGTGGGTATCCTGGACCACGGCCTATACCCCCACCTTTAAAAAGAAAAGCGAAACCGATCCTGATGGTGACACCATCGCATATGAATATGATGCTGTTGACCGACTGTGTAAGATTACCGACCCGGAAGGGAAGACCACCCGGTTCGAGTATGATGATGCCGGACGCCTGGTCCGGAAAATAGACGCCAACGGCGACCCTTCGGAAATATACACCTATACCGCCAACGGCCTTTTGGCAAGCATCACCGACGGAAACCTCAATACCACCCTGTTTGAATATGACGGGCTGGACCGGCTGACGGCAAAACAATACCCCGATGAAACCCGGGAACTCTTTACCCATGATGCCGAAGGCAATCTCCTGGAAAAGCAGACCCGGGCAGGCGACACCATTACCTTTGCCTATGACCCCTTAAACCGCCTGTCCGAAAAAGTGACACCTGAAAAGGCCGTGGATTTCAGCTACGACCTTGCCGGACGGATGCTTTCTGCCGATGACGGTACCACCCGGCTCTCTTATACCTATGACACGGCGGCCCGGCTGGTTTCTGTTGCCCGGTCCGACGGCAAAGTCATCGGCAAGGCCTATGATGACGCAGGCAACCTGGTTCAGCTGACTTATCCGGACGGCTACTACCTGGACTATTCCTATGACAGCCTCAACCGCCTTGAAGACATTGTGGAAGCCGGCACAACAACCCTTGCCGCCTACACCTATGACAGCCTGTCCCGGCGTTCCTCCACGACCTTTGACAACGGTGTGACCATAACCGTGTCCTATGAGCCGGACAACGACATCTCCGCCATGGCGTTTCAGTTCAGTGACCAGGCCGTCGCCTTTGACTATACCTATGACCAGGCAGGAAACCGGATCTCCTTTGCCTCAACCGATGACCGGTTTGTGTACAATCCCCTGGCAAATGAAACCAAAACCTATACGGTTAACAACCTGAACCAGTACACGGAGATTAACACGACATCCCCGGCATATGACCTTAACGGGAACATGATCTCCAAAGGCTCAGCCGCCTTTGATTATGACAGCGAGAACCGGCTGATTGAGGCAAAAACGACAGACACCACATCCTCGTATACCAGCGACCCCATGGGCCGCCGCCGGTCCAAAACCGTAAATACAACCACCACCTCATACCTGTACGACGGCGACAACGTGATCATGGAATACGACCAAACCGGCGCCATGGCCAGACGCTTTGTCTACGGTCCCATGATTGATGAACCGGTCTGCATGATCACACCATCAGCCCGCTACTACTACCATGCCGACGCACTCGGCTCGGTCGTGGCTTTAAGTGACACATCCGGCAACCTGGCTGAAACCTATGCCTACAGCCCATTCGGTAAAACAAATGGTTCAAGCACCCTTGGAAATCCATACCTGTTCACCGGCCGGCGACTGGACTCTGAATCCGGGCTCTACTATTATCGGGCTCGTCACTATGATGCCCAAGAAGGCCGCTTTGTTCAGCCTGACCCCGTTGGGATTGAGGGCGGAATTAACCTCTATGCATATTGTTCAAATCGCCCGTTGAATTATATTGACCCTGATGGCGAGGTGCCAACTCTAATAACAGGCGCTGTTGGTGCTGTAGGAGGGGCCGCTATTGGAGGAATCTCGTATGCTTTATTCCATGATGGAGATTGGAATTGGAGTCAATTTGGGGGGGCATTAGCTGGAGGCGGAGTAACAGGCGGTCTTGCAGGATTAACTTTAGGAACGTCCTTGGTAGCGACAACCGGAGGAGCTGTAGCCGTTAGTGCTGGGGCATCCGCGTTGGGGTATACTGCAGAAGTCAATACATCGAGGCTAATAACTGCTATCGGCGGTGAGGTTGCTGTTGGAAAAGCAAAAAGCTGGTCATGGCTTGAGTTTGGATTTAGCAGTGCCACAGGTGCAGTGGGGGCATTTCTACCTTCCAATATTTCAAGCGTAAGAGGGGCTTGGCCCAAATATCTAAAAACTTGGTTGACTGGAGCTCATGGTAAGGCAATGATGAAAGACTGGGCAGCATCTTTAGGACAAACGCTCTCATACGAGATTGGTAAATTAATTGGCCAACATATTGAATCAAATGGCCAAACTAATAAATAAATTTTTTCAATGATTCTTTTTTAGAAAGTCTTTGAGGGGGGGGGCACGCAGAAATAAATTTTAACTTCATTTATTTCTGCGTAGCTCGTTTGTAACTGACACAGGTTTCTCAAAATTTAGTTGTGGGCTGCATTACGGTTAAAGACGAGGCAAGCTCATGACTGCTATATTAAGTAATCAGTATGATACAGAAAAATATATACGCATGGATTCTACCTATTTTAGTGCTACTTTTCATTGGAAGTATAATTATTATTGAAGTTTCAATAGCTAATGATCTTATAAGGTTAAAAACTAATGAAAAAACCATTTTTTTTTCTGGGACCGTATTATTCGGAATCTTATGTATTGCTTTTTGCCTTGTGATGTTTGTAAAAAATCAAACCCAATTAATTCAAGATGCCTTTATAAATTGTTTAGTTGAATTTAAAGCAGACCCGCAATTTATACAAAAAGTTAAAAAAAGCCATTTTGATATAAAGGAGCCAGGTACATGGGAAAAAGGAACTATTTTTTTTGCCGGAGAATCTTTCGATATATCAATCGAAAATATATTAGGACCAAGCAAGTTAGGATATAGATCGTATTTAGTTCTATCAAAAAAGTATAATAGTACCAATTTTAAACAAACGATCACAGAAATTGCCATACTCAAACAAGAATTATCAAAACGACTCGGGTTAATAGAATTTGAACTTTTATGCAAAAATCAAACAGTTTGGATAAAATTACCAATGACTTCTAAATTAAAATTCGATCACCTATCCATTATGGTAAATTTTTTAAAAGAAAAATTTATCTATCAAGCGCATTGACTATTCCAATGCAACGGTAGATAAAATATTGAGGGGGGGGCTGATTATTCCAATTTCAACACCGTAAAATTCTACTTGAATCAGATACATATACTACAGCCCTTTATTTACGATGACCTCATGGTGACATCATTGAACGTACATTCCGCACTTAATTTTATGGTTCTTTGACAATTTATTTGATGACTGCACCGTTGGGGTGCGGAAAATACGATTGAATATGATTCAGGTGACCGATTTTGTGAGATTATCGACCCGGAGGGGAACACCACCCGATTCGAGTATGATGATGCCGGACGGCTACTACCTGATCTATTCTTATGACAGCCTGTCCCGGCGTTCCTCCACGATCTTTGACAACGGTGTGACCACAACCGTGTCCTATGAGCCGGACAACGACATCTCCGCCATGGCGTTTCAGTTCAGTGGCCAGGCCGTAACCTTTGACTATACCTATGACCAGGCGGGAAACCGGGTTTCCTTTGCCTCAACCGATGACCGGTTTGTGTACAATCCCCTGGCAAATGAAAGCAAAACCTATACGGTTAACAACCTGAACCAGTACACGGAGATTAACACGACATCCCCGGCATATGACCTTAACGGGAACATGATCTCCAAAGGCTCAGCCGCCTTTGATTATGACAGCGAGAACCGGCTGATTGAAGCAATCACGACAGACACCACATCCTCGTACACCAGCGATCCCATGGGTCGCCGCCGATCCAAAACCGTAAACACCGCCACCACCTCATACCTGTACGACGGCGACAACGTGATCATGGAATACGACCAAACCGGCGCCATGGCCAGACGCTTTGTCTACGGTCCCATGATTGATGAACCGGTCTGCATGATCACACCGTCAGCCCGCTACTACTACCATGCCGACGCACTCGGCTCGGTCGTGGCTTTAAGTGACACATCCGGCAACCTGGCTGAAACCTATGCCTACAGCCCATTCGGTAAAACAAATGGTTCAAGCACCCTTGGAAATCCATACCTGTTCACCGGCCGGCGACTGGACTCTGAATCCGGGCTCTACTATTATCGGGCTCGTCACTATGATGCCCAAGAAGGCCGCTTTGTTCAGCCTGACCCCATTGGGTTTGAGGGGGGGATTAATCTTTATGCTTATTGCCTCAATAATTCTGTCAATTTGGTAGATCCTTATGGGCTATGGACGTTACAAATAGGCGTTAGTGGCTCGGCTGGCGCAATTGGTGGAGGAACAGCCGGCGCTGGTATAGTTTTTGGCTTTAGCTGGGAGAATGGTTTTCAATTTGGAACTTACGAAGTTGCAGGTGGTGGTGCCTTTGGAAGTATTGCTTTTTCAGGTGTTGTTGACATAACCTTTTCTACCAATAATGACATAAACAGTCTTTCTGGAGGTGCTGTTACTACAGGCTTATCCGGTGGAGAGGGGCTTTCTATTGGAGGCGAAGCAAATCTTCCTATGGGCGATGCGTCTCCATCATGGACGTTTAGTTTTGGGGGAGGCGGTGGTGTCCCATTCGAGTCCCATGCCTTTTTAACTAATACCTGGATTCAGGAGTGGACTGGTAATAAATAGGCTCAAAATATGGAAATTACAGTAACTTCAATGCTGAGTATTGTTTTATTAATCGGAGCCATACTCAGCATTATTGGATGCATTACGGCCTTTTTATATAATGTGCGTTTATCATTATACCTTAGAAAAAAATATAGTCTAAGATGGGAACAACTTACAACAATTGGATCAATCGGTCCTGGCCTTTCAAACCCTATTCGATGGATTGTATATCTATTCAATCGAACTGATCAAGAAGACATAGTAATCCAAAAATTCAAAAAGAGGATCAGACTTTGTATAGCCTTCGTTGCCTGTGCGTTATTTTGCTTTTTAGGTATATTTAGCTTATTAGCTATATGAACTCTTGGAATGCGCAGGATTTTTTTCAAAGGTTAAGTTCATGTGTAGAAGGGCGTAATGCGCAACTGTCCCTGCATTATCATGGTATGCATTGGTTGCGTGACCGGACAATGAAGGGGTTGACGGTGATTCATAACTTTCACTTAAAACGGCCTGATGAAAGGACTGCGGCAGAATAATTTTTTGAAAACAAGCCGATCAACATGTTTGAGTGGCTTGGTAAAAAAAATGCCTCTGTCGGCGAGGCCAAGAAGAAATAAAATTAAATGGCAAGTTAGGTATAATGGCAGTTTTTTAAGGTCAAGCCCAAATTAAGCTTGTAGATAAATTCGCCTTATTTGTAGGTTTCGCAAAGTGAGACGGATAATACTTATGACTCCGAGAACCATGTGATCGAGACAACCGACCCAAAGGGCACTGAACAGAGGAACATATAATGTATACGGCCCAGATAAGCCTATCCGACACACAATATTTGATGTTTATATGAACGAGCGAAGTAACATGTTGATTTAATCTTTTGTTGTGTGTCGACGCCTGGCAGGTGATATGTCAGGTTGGCCCATGGCCGTTATTCCAAGGATTATATGGGGCAACAGTGCAGATGGTCCATCTTTTTTTTCGGAAGAATTGGCACGCTTTTAAAAGGGTATATGATTTATTTCTTGTATATACTATTAGGTGGTGGCTATGGTTTTTTCTTCTGTTTTCTTTTCAAATATACACATCAGCTACTCAAAGGTATTTTTTTACCCTCCCTGATTTCAATTATACTCAGCTGCGGATTTTTGTTAAGTGTTTTGCTATTTAAAGCATACATTCAAAATTGGACGCTTTTTTGTAAATTTTGGGTTAGCGGCTTTATTGTCGGAACTTTAATTCACAATTTGTTTAAAAGCTGATTTTTTTTTTGCCATTCAATGAGCTGCCCAATCACAGCTACACTCATAACGCAAGGGGCCAGGTTCTGACGGTTACGGATTCGGAAAATAAAATCACCCAAAATACCTATGACGCAGGTTCCGGCGACCTGGTTCAAACCATTGACGACTTTGGGGGCAAACACATCACCCTGGCCTGGGCCTATGACGCCGTGGGCAACCGAACTGCGGCCACCGACCCCAACGGGAATATCACCACCCTTTATTACGATGATCTCCGGCAGATGACTGCCGATGTTGCGCCGTCTCCGTTTGAGTTCGAAACCCGGTACAGCTACGATGAAAGCGGCCACCCCCTTGAAGTCAGCCGCCGGGACAGCACCCGGAGCAACCAGTGGGTATCCTGGACCACGGCCTATACCCCCACCTTTAAAAAGAAAAGCGAAACCGATCCTGATGGTGACACCATCACATATGAATATGATGCTGTTGACCGACTGTGTAAGATTACCGACCCGGAAGGGAAGACCACCCGGTTCGAGTATGATGATGCCGGACGCCTGGTCCGGAAAATAGACGCCAACGGCGACCCTTCGGAAATATACACCTATACCGCCAACGGCCTTTTGGCAAGCATCACCGACGGAAACCTCAATACCACCCTGTTTGAATATGACGGCCTGGAGCGACTGACGGCAAAACAATACCCCGATGAAACCCGGGAACTCTTTACCCATGATGCCGCAGGCAATCTCCTGGAAAAGCAGACCCGGGCAGGCGACACCATTACCTTTGCCTATGACCCCTTAAACCGCCTGTCCGAAAAAGTGACACCTGAAAAGGCCGTGGATTTCAGCTACGACCTTGCCGGACGGATGCTTTCTGCCGATGACGGCACCTTCCGGCTCTCTTATACCTATGACACGGCGGCCCGGTTGATTTCTGTTGCCCGGTCCGACGGCAAAGTCATCGGCAAGGCCTACGATGACGCAGGCAACCTGGTTCAGCTGACTTACCCGGACGGCTACTACCTGGACTATTCCTATGACAGCCTCAACCGCCTTGAAGACATTGTGGAAGCCGGCACAACAACCCTTGCCGCCTACACCTATGACAGCCTGTCCCGGCGTTCCTCCACAACCTTTGACAATGGTGTGACCACAATCGTGTCCTACGAGCCGGACAACGACATCTCCGCCATGGCGTTTCAGTTCAGTGGCCAGGCCGTAACCTTTGACTATACCTATGACCAGGCGGGAAACCGGGTTTCCTTTGCCTCAACCGATGACCGGTTTGTGTACAATCCCCTGGCAAATGAAAGCAAAACCTATACGGTTAACAACCTGAACCAGTACACGGAGATTAACACGACATCCCCGGCATATGACCTTAACGGGAACATGATCTCCAAAGGCTCAGCCGCCTTTGATTATGACAGCGAGAACCGGCTGATTGAGGCAATCACGGCAGATTTCACATCTTCGTATACCAGTGATCCCATGGGCCACCACCACCTCATACCACTGTCTTCTCCCTGATTGTGGGAGTTATCATTCTCCTTGCTTTCCCGTGCATTATTTTATTTCTTCCCCATTTGATGTATTCTTAGAAGACGTGTAAGAAAGATAAATTCAGACAGTAACACATTGGGGGGGAGTTATTGCAAGATTTTAATACACTGCTTGAAGGATCGGCAAAGGCCCATGGGCATCTGTGCTCGGGGCAGGTGATTGGGGTGCGCATGGCCATGCTCGGGTGCCGGCTCATTGGGCTGGATGAACCGTCAACACTGTCCCAGATTAAAAAGATCATTGTCTATGTGGAGATAGACCGGTGCGCCACGGATGCCATTTCCTATGTCACCGGTGTAAAGCTTGGCAGACGGTCCTTAAAATTCATCGACAACGGCATCATGGCGGCCACCTTTGTGAACCTTGAAACCGGCAAGGCCTTTAGAATTGTCTCGACGGAAACTGCCCGGGACCGTGCCCTGGAACTGATGCCCCACATTGAAGATCCAAGGCAGGCCCAGCTTGAAGCCTATAAAATCATGGACGAGTCAGATCTGTTTACCGTTACCCAGGTAAAGGTAACTGTCCCGGCATCGGACATGCCCGGCCCCACGCGGTTTAAATCTGTCTGCGCCCAATGTGGCATTGTGGTCAGGGATAAAAAAGAGGTGTTCAAAAATAATCAGATCCTGTGTCGGCCTTGTGCTTTGGGAACTTATTATGATCCTGTGGACACCTTTAACAATCAACATAAAGATTAATGTTGCAAGCGTTATTGAATCTTCCGGCATGGGTTCAGTGAACGAAAGAGACGCATGATATGAAAAAGGCAGCAACGGACAGTGTCGAACAGATTTTTCATGAATCATATATCAGTCACAAAGCAGGCAGATTTTCTGAGGCGGAAACAGGCTACAGACGAACTGGAGATAGCGCTGCAATGGAGGGCAGGCCATAAGTGCGCTCGGGCTTTTATACCTGGATCAAAACCAACAGAATAAAGTCAGGAGGATCTGGTCTTGGACAGCACAAACATCCGTATCCGGTCCGGCGTTCCAGCCAAAGGATTTCTGGTTGTCGTAGAAAAGTGAAAATATGTCTTAATGTGTTGAGCCGATCCCGTTTGATTATTTACAGTGGGAACTAAAAAAATTACCGGAGGCCAATTGCCATGAATCGAGACCTGATCCAACCCTCATTTTTACTGTTGCTGGTGTTTTTTATTTCAGCTGTCTTTCTTGTAATGATCAAATCGTTTCTCATGGCCATTTTGCTGGCAGGGATTTTTTCAGCCCTGGCCCATCCGTTGTACCAGCGGCTTAACAAATGGCTGAAGGGCAGGCAGGCGGTCGCCTCCGGGATTACCATCCTGATTATCGTTTTCATCGTTCTTTTGCCTCTAAGCGGCCTTCTGGGGATTGTCACCAGCCAGGCCATAAAGGTCGGTCAGACAGCCACCCCCTGGGTTCAAAAGCAATTGTCATCTCCTTTAGCCATTTCCCAGTGGCTGGAAAATCTTCCCTTTTATGAGCACATCGCACCCTACAGGGAAACCATTTACACCAAGGCCGGGGAACTGGTCGGGGCCGCAAGTGAGTTTTTTGTCAACGGGCTTCAGGCCGCCACTATGGGCACCATCAATTTTATCTTTATGGTGGCCATTTTATTGTACACCATGTTCTTTTTCCTCATGGACGGGGATCGGCTGTTGGAGAAAATTCTGTTTTACATGCCCCTGGAGGATAAGGATGAACGACGGCTGCTTGACCGATTTACCTCTGTGGCCCGCGCCACCATCAAGGGAACGGCCATCATCGGTGTCGTCCAGGGCGGGGCGTCCGGCATTGCATTTGCCGTGGTGGGGATTCACAGCTCTGTCTTCTGGGGGGCTGTCATGACGGTGTTGTCCATTATTCCGGGCATCGGAACTGCATTGATATGGATACCGGCAGCCCTCTGGCTGGGCGCCCAGGGCATGTGGGTCAAGGCCGGTGCCCTCATCATTTTCTGCGGCGTGGTTGTGGGCAGTGTGGACAACCTTTTACGCCCCCGGCTTGTGGGCAAAGATACGGAGATGCACGACCTGTTAATTTTATTTTCCACCCTGGGCGGCATTGCCATGTTCGGCATTATCGGTATCATCATCGGGCCGATTATTGCGGCATTGTTTGTCACCATCTGGGATATTTACGGCGTTGTTTTTAAAGATACCCTGCCCAAGGTGGGGAGCATCGGGCATCGGTCACATAAAAAGGGTAAATGATGAGACACGAATGTTATTTTTGCCATATCAGGACCATTGAAAAACTGATTGATAAGTTCAAGCCGGATGAAAAGGTTGCCCAGGAATTTATTTTAGCGGTCCATGAACTGATGAAATCGAACTGGGATCTTTCAAATCCCCACATGGCCACTGAAATCCACCGCATGGCCAGGAATCATCTTCACAATACCAATCTGTATGCCGAAGAAAAATTAAAGGCCAATGAGCTTCTTTTAAAGGAATATCCACATTGGCAAACCATTGTCAGTGAAAGCCCAAATCCTTTTTTCACAGCCGCAAAACTATCGGTGATCGGCAATATCATTGATTATGGTGCCCAAAGTGTTAAGGATGACATATCAGGTCAGATCAACTCTTTTTTCCGGAATGATTTGAAAATTGATATGACACAAGCGTTACAAAACGAAATCGAAAAGGCTGAAAACATTTTGTATCTGGCTGATAATTGCGGGGAGATCGTTTTTGATAAATTGTTCATTGAAACAATGAACCACCCAAACATTACCTTTGCGGTGCGCGGAAAACCTGTAATCAACGATGCAACGCTTGAAGATGCACGTCAGGTAGGCCTTGATACGGTTTGCAGGGTTATTTCCAATGGGTTTGATGCGCCGTCCACACTCCTGGAATTTTGTTCGGATGAGTTTGTACACGCCTATGATAATGCCGATCTTGTCATATCCAAAGGGCAGGGGAATTTTGAAGGTCTGATGGAAAGCCGCCATCCCAATGAATTTTTCCTCTTAATTGCGAAATGTCGTCCCATAGCAGATTTACTCGGTGTCAGTAAGAACGATATGGTGGTTTTAAAATCAGCTTATAGCTCATAATTCACAGGCCAAAGGGCGTTGATCTAATTTGTGCCGGAAACCCGTGTTTGGATGAAAAGTTGCCCAGATGCAAGGCGCAGAAAAATTTAAAACCGGAGCAACCTCATGGTTGTGAGGCCCGATCTTATGAGTTGGTAAATTTTTCTGCAACGCCGCAGGTGGGTGACTTTTCGTTCAAACACTAATTTATTATGAGGATCTGAAGATCACACACATTGGTGTTGGTGGGGCCGGGTTTAAACAGATACCCTGCCCGATCAAAGTAGGTGTATGAATCATTTCTGCCCAGATATTCATTAATATCCAGGCCTGCCTTTTTTCCGGCTTCCAGAACGGCCTTGGATGCAAATGCCCCGGCCGCATCCGTGGGGCCGTCATTTCCGTCGGTGGCCCCGGCGAGAAAAAATGTGTTTTCGATTCCGTCAGAATGGGCTTCAAGCTCTCCAAGAAATGAGAGCGCCATTTCCTGATTTCTTCCGCCTTTTCCGTCTCCCTTGATGGTTACCGTGGTTTCTCCGCCGGCAAGTACACAGGCCGGTCGCTCGAGGAGCAGGTTTCCAAGGGAGATATCCTGGGCCATACCGGAAAAGACCCGGGCCATTTCCCTGGCTTCGCCGGTGATCCGGGAGCTTATCACCAAGGTATTGTAGCCAAGGCTTTGGGCTTTTTGCCGTGCAGCATTCAGGGCTGACAAATTGTTACCCAAGAGGACATTGTGAACCTTTGCAAAAATTTTATCATCCGTGAGCGGGTCGTTATCGGACCTTTGCATCGCTTCGGATTCAAGCAGTTTGGCAACCCTTGACGGCAGCCGGGCGGCCAAGTCGTATTTTTTTATGATGCCAAGCACCTGGTTAACTGTCGTGGTATCCGGTGCAGTGGGACCCGAGGCGATGGCGCTGAGATCATCGCCCACCACGTCGGAAAGAATCAGATTCACGGATGTGGCCGGGTACATGTGCCGAGCAAGTTTCCCGCCCTTGACCCCGGACAATAGCTTTCTCACCCGGTTGATTTCATTGATGTCGGCACCGCAGGCCAGCAGCAGTTCGGTTGTTTTCTGTTTGTCGCCAAGGGTGATGGATGCATCCCGGCATTGTCTGGGGCAGGCAAGAAGCGCAGAGCCCCCTCCGGAAATCAGATTGATGAACAGGGTTGTCTCGTCCCCTTTTTCAGCCATATCAATAATCTGCTGTGCTGCCACACGGCTGTTTTCGTCCGGGACCGGGTGGGCCGCTTCAATGATGTCAATTTTGTTTAAGGTGTCGGTATGCCCTGTTTTTACTGAAATAATCCCCCCGGAAAGCTTGCCCCCAAGAATTTCTTCCATTGCCCTTGCCATGGGCGCTGTGGCTTTGCCCGCCCCAATCACATATATTTTCTGAAATTTGTCCAGGGAAAGGTGTATTTCCCGCTCGTCAAGACGGATATTGAGGGTGTTGCCGTCCAAGGTAACCCTGGACTGTACCATGGTATACGGATCAACCCGCTTGATGGCAGCCTGGTATATGGTTTTCAAATCAGAAAATGGGTGTGAATCATTCATGGGATTTTCCTTGGGGAATCGGCAGGTTTAAATTTGGATCTTTTTGATTGCATAGGCCAGAATGATTCCCACAACAGCGCCCAAAGCCAGGTTGGAGGAGAGGGTCAGGGCGACGATGATCATAATGACAAACAATTCATTTCGGGTGTGCATGTCGTTGATGGTCAACGCAAGCTGGCCGCCGGCAAAGACTAGGAGCACACCGAGGATGGACATGGGGATCAAAAAGAGCACATAGAGAAAGCCCGTTCCCAGAACCAGGGCAAGGCCTGCCATGATCCCCCCGATAATCAGGTTTGACCCGGCGGTTTTGGCTCCAAACCGGTAATGGGCTGCAAGACCGCCGGCCCCGTGGCACACGGGCATCCCCCCGAACATAAAGCTTAACAGATTGCCCACAGCCATGGAAAAGCACAATGCAGTGTAGGTCATTTTTTTGGCATTGTCTCCAAAATAGTCCTTGGAAAGATCGGCCTGGGCGATGACGGCATTGCCCAGGGTCATGGGAATCTGGGGAAGCACCACGGCAAACAGGGCAAAGGTAAAATCCGGCAGGGCAGGAAATCCATGGGGAAGCAACTGGGGAAAATATAGGCCCGGTTTAAGGGTGTCAAAGCCATGTCTCGTGCCCAGAATCAAACCTAAACACACGCCCAAAGCAATCACAATCAGGGCCGCCGGCAGTTTTTTGTTGTTTAAAAAGACCAGGGTCACAACGATGCCGCAGATGCCGATGATCACGGTGATGGGGATTGTGCCGACAAACTGGATCCTCAGATAGGGTTCGGCCACCTGGTCAGCCCCTTTGAGCAGGGCCTTGCCCAGAATCATTTTCATACCCTTGATCATGAGCAAAAGTCCTGTGGACAGCTGAATGCCCCGGATGACCGATCTCGGGATGTCTGTGCTGAATTTGTCCATGGACCTTGTGGCGCCGATCACCACAAGGCAGACGAACATCAAAAGTGCCGATGCCTGGATCTGGTCGGCCGTCATCGCGGTGGCGATGGCATAGGTGCCGATCACCTTCATGGGTTGAACGGGCACAGTGATGCCGTAATAGACACCGCCCACAATGTAGAACAGGCCCATGGAAAAAAAAAGCCCAACGGGATCCAGGCCGTTGACCAGGATCATGCCGAGGGCGATGGGCAAAATGGTGCCAAGATCCCCCATGGCGCCTGCAAATTCATTTCTGTTAAATAGGTATTTGGGTAGCCGGGTTTCCATATCGTTCTCTTTATCTTAAAACCTGTGTAAATTGTGCGGATATTTAAGCGCTCATTACGGGTCGAATCCGGGCATATAGAAACCAAATCAGCCCACGGCTGTTATATCAAAATTTTAATACGTTGTTAAAGTGCTTTTGTATTTTATCGCGATTGACGTATCGGCGGCGATAGATCAGATTTGCTCATGTTTGTGACATGTCGTGTTGCTGTCCGTCTGATACTATTATTGGGTCAGACCGGAGTCCTTATTTGATCCAGCAGCTCCCGCAGCAGGTGCTTGGCTTTTTGCACGTAGGCATCCGGCAGCAGATCTTTCATGGCTCTGTCGTCTGAAAATCGCATGAGCATCGCCTGGGCAAAGTACTTGTTGCTTGTATAAAACTGGGTGAAATGTGGGGCATTGGGCTTGGGTTGGGAAAGAATATAGGTGTTGAAAAATATTCGGTAAAAGGCGCGTTGGGGCCTGTAATGGACGGCAAAGGCCTGGAGCCGTCTGGTGATTTCCGGAACGGCTTCTTTGGGCGGTACTTTTGTGACGGCATATTCCCTAAGGGTTGAAAAGCTCTTTTCCATAAGGATGCTACGTATGCTGACCATAATTTCCCGATCCGTGTCATGGGTCACGTCACAAATCATGTCGCAAAGGTTTAAAACCGCATCCATGGAGTCAAAACCGGTTTTACGTATCAAAGCAATAAACGCTTGCGTTACCTCTTTTTTTTCATCCAAAAGCCGGGTTTGATCCAGGTCAAGGTTTTCAATGGCCCGCCGGATTTCAAACAACGCGCTTTCCACCCACGCAAGCCCGCCCATGATCTCATCTTTTTCCATGGAGACCAGCTCGATTCTTTTGATAAGCCCCTTGAACATCTGCTGGAAAAGATCATTTACCGGCGGGTGGTACGCCGGGTTTTGTGTAAATTCCCGGCAGAACCGTGTAATGAGCGGTACGCTGAACAGCACATCCATCCTGCACCTCAGGGCAGAAACCGCGACCTGGCTGGGCATGTCCCCCGGTTCGAGCGCCTTGGGCCATACTTCAAAAAACAGCCACAGCATATTTTGCCTGAGTTTGGAAAATGTCTCGCCGATGATGGATCTAATGGGAATGTCGATTATTTCACTCAACCGATAGGCCAGTTCCAGAAAGCTGTCCATCTTTTTTAATAAACCATAGATGGCCGTATCCAGCTTTTCCATGGTCTTTAGATACTCTTTTTTGTTCTCCTGGCTGGTTACGATCCGGGCACGGGTAAGAAGCAGCTTGGTGAACATATCATTGTAGCCGGCGATCTCCTGCCGGGATTTATTGGTAATTGTTCCCAGGGTTGTTTTTTCCATGCTCGGCAGTCTGGCACCGGCCAGCCGGCAGACCAGGTCCGCGTCGTTAATATCTTCGATATATTCAAACCAAGGCTTGTCCTGGGCCAGGCTGAAAATAAGTCCTTTCAATGTGTTGGATACAAGCCGCTTGTAATCTCTGCCTGCGGTGCTTTGTTTTATAATGGACTGCATATCAGGGTTGAGCAGGGTGTTGTCCTGGTTGCCCAGATTGGATTTTACCTGGTGGAAATAGGTGATAATCACATTGGCGGTGAGCCGTTCAATGGTGGTTTTATTATCAGCATCCTGGATGTCCTCCTGGGAAATACTGACCCCTAAATCAAATGAGACCGCCGGCAGATCCTCGATCAATATTTTAAACAGTAGGTAAAGCGCTTCAATATGCTGGTCCGGCAGTACAAATGGCTCTTTTTCCATCTCTTCGAGGAAAAAGTGGGTAATCCGTTTGATGGGGACAAGGGGATAACCCTTTTCATCTTCTGGGTATTTTTTTATGGGGGTCAACCCTTCGGCCCCTTTACGCATGATGTCAGGCATGTCATGGGTGTATAACCTGTCCCGGAACGCCTGGACTTTATTTTCGTCTAATATTGTCAACGATCTCTATTCCCAATTCCATGTCCTCATCTGTGGTGACAAGGGTTTGAAGTATTTTTACGTTATTTCTGGTTTCAAGGATTTCCGTTGATGCCTCCGGGCCTTTAATGATGGTTCCCGGAATGACCCTTCCCGAGACAATTGCCTGGGGAATACCTGGGTTTTGCTGCTGCCAACGGGTAAAATTACTTTGTTCTCCTCTTAGTTTTTCAAGGGTGCTTTCCAGCTGTTTTAATTCAGCCTTAAGTTTTTTCCATTGTTTTTTCTTTTTTTCAATACGGTCAAGCAGATGGTTCAGTTCTTTGTCTAAACGGACCATCAATCGGCTGTTTATTTGTACCTGGGATTTGAGGCCGCGTGCGGCGGGATCATCTTGCTTTTTTGACAACAAAAAGTTCTCGTGCCTGGCTCTGTCGATTTCGTGGACCAGTGCCGATGTATTTGCGCTATCTTGGGAAAGTTCTTTGACCAGGGCATCAAGTTTTTCATGGATATATGCCTGTCGGTCCGTGGTGTGCACAATTCGGTCATGTATGCTTTTTAATTCACGGATGGTGAAGGTGTCCACACCAAATGTAACCGTGTTTGGCGTGGATTTTTCGGTGCCCAGGTGCTGGGTAAAAAGCCCTTTGTTGCAGGTGATCTCCGAAGAGATGACCTCTCCGGTTTTGATCATCACGGCGCCGGAGGTGATGATCCGACTGTCCATAATCTCTTTGTCCACGATGAGGTTGCCAAGGCAATAGATCGTTGAGTTCTGAATAAATTTTATGTTTACATTGCCTTGGGCATATATAAAACCGCCAATCATTCCGTTGAGAACCGTAACATCACCCGATGCCCGTATTTCCCCACCGTCCACGGTTCCCACCCGGATCTCATGGCCCACGGCCTTGAATCCCGACTTAAGTGTGCCTTTGATAATGATATTGCCTTCATAATGAATATGCCCGGTTTCGTAGTTAACATCACCGGGCGCAGTAAAGGTATGGCTCACCTCAACTTTGTTTGACGGGTCAAGTCCCGGGTTCCCGGTGATTTCGGCATAGAGTTCAAGGCCGTCCGAAGAGCAGATCACCCCTTTACCGGATTTCAGGGCCACATCTGCCACGGTGGGGACGTAAATCACCTCTTTAAATATATTTTTTCCCTCACTGGCTTTGGCCAAGGGAATTTTTTTTGCCAGCAGACAGCCTTTTTTCACCCATGGAATGGGCCCTCTGTCTTTGAAATCAATGTTACCGTCTTCATCAATTCCCCCGGCCTTAAGGTAATCTGTTTCAAAAAAATATTCGATCCTGGCATCCTTGCCCCGCATTGGCTCAGTCCCCTGGGCCACCTTGAACGGGTTGGTTTTGAATCCTGAGGAGTTGATGAATTTTTCCACCTCGGATACGCCCACAAGGCCGTAAACGATGCCGTTATCTTCCAGTTGTTCAAGGATTCTTTCGGCGGAGACCGTGTCCATGAACATATCTGTTTTTCGTATAAATGCCGTCATGCCCGTCGTATCAACTGTCAGCTGCACGCCGCAGGAAAGCTCTCTGTCCAGGGCGTAGTCTATTAACGGGGGGGGCTGCTCCTCTTGTTGGGGCTCCGGGGCCGCCTCAGGGGTGCCTGGTTTGGTTTTTGGGGGGACGGGCTGTTTCCCTTGAAGCTGCTGTTCGATCTGCTGGTATTGTTCCTGGTTTAGTGTCTGGTCTTGTATCCATATTTTACTGATAAGTTCCGGTTGCCTTTTTTCAGCAATCTTGTTTGTCTGCCGGGTCATCTCCCCAATGAACTGTTCTTTGGTGACAAGGCCCAAATCAACCGCACAATTTCCGAATTTCTGATTTCTTTGAATGGTTTTTAACGCGGCATAGCTTGCCAGAAGCTGTTTCATCTGTTTGTCAGTGAGGATATTTTCCCGTTCAAAATAGTTTTTTAACGCAAGATCAATGTTTTTTGCGTCGCGACATGCTTCCATCGCCTGTGCACATTGGGCGTCTGTAATGAATTTTTTTTGTAAGGCAAGTTTTTCTAGCATATGGATCGTCGCATTAAATGAAAAATCATATTGCAGCAGTATACCGGGAGTACTGCAGTTAAAAATGGCGTTATGTATACAAGATTTGTCCAGATTGGAGACCAGCTTTCCTATTGTGGCCCATCAGCGGTAAAACTGCAAGAAAAAACTAAAGATCCCGGCGACTTTGGTTGGATATAAGAGCGGATGTTAAAATCGCGGCGTGTTTGAAAAGAGATTTTCCTTAACATGTTTACGATGCCGTCAACCTTGATTCATTCATCTTTTTTAAGGTTGTTTTTCCGGTAATAAATATTTGACAAAACCCGTTGTTTGGATCTATTACCAGTGTTGACTGCGTCTTTGGGACGGCCAATGGGAAATATCTGCGTCTTTATCTCATCCCAAGGGCCAATGCGAAAAAAGGTTCGAATAGATGAATGTGGGAAAAACACTGTCCACGGTCTGCGGGAATTAAGAGAAACAGGGCGGGTCTGCAATGATGCTTTTTTTCTGTTAAGGAAAGCGAAAAAATGTAAAAGAAAATTGGACAATTGGTTCGGACTTTTATATTAACTATTGCAAATATTGTCGGCAGGCAGCAGGGAGTAATTTTGCTGCTTGTCAGATCTTCTAAAAGAGGGACAAACTTAAAGAGGGACAAACTAATGGAATTTAACTATGAACCCATGTTTCCGTTGAAAAAGGATGCAACGCAGTACCGCCTGTTGACCAAGGATCATGTCCGGGTCCGGGAGTTTGAGGGCAAGGATGTGGTCATGGTGGAGCCCGTTGCATTGACTCTGCTGGCCGAAGCCGCATTTAAGGATGTGGCACATTTATACCGGGCTGAACATCTGGCCCAGGTGAAGGCTGTTATTGATGACCCTGAAAGTTCTGACAATGACCGTTATGTAGCCCTGGAACTTCTAAAAAATGCCGTAATTTCTGCTGAGAAAGTCTATCCCATGTGCCAGGACACCGGCACCGCCATCATCATGGGCAAAAAAGGCCAGCAGATCTGGACCTGGTCTGAAGATGAGCGTGAATTGTCCAAAGGCGCCTTTGACGCCTATACAAAAAACAATTTGCGGTATTCCCAGAATGCGCCGCTCACCATGTACGACGAAGTAAATACCAAAAACAATATGCCTGCCCAGGTGGAAATTGCTGCAGTTCAGGGCGATGAATACAACTTCCTGTTCATGGCAAAAGGCGGCGGTTCAGCCAATAAAACCGCTTTGTTCCAGATGACCAAGGCCGTGCTTAATACCGAAGCGGGCCTGATTGACTTCATGCTCAAAGAGATGAAACATCTGGGCACCGCAGCCTGTCCTCCCTATCACATCGCATTTGTCATCGGCGGCACCTCTGCGGAACTCAATCTTAAAGCGGTGAAACTGGCCTCTGCCAAATATCTGGATACCCTGCCCACCAAAGGCAGCCCAACCGGCCATGCATTCAGGGATATTGACCTTGAAGAAAAAGTTCTGGCCCGTTCCAGAGACCTCGGCCTTGGCGCACAATTCGGCGGCAAAAACTTTGCCCTGGATATCCGTGTTGTAAGACTTCCCCGCCACGGCGCATCCTGTCCCATCGGCATCGGGGTTTCCTGTTCTGCCGACCGTCAGATCAAGGGTAAAATCAACCGCGACGGTATCTTCCTGGAACAGCTGGTTGAAAACCCGGCAGAATACCTGCCCGCCACCGAGCCTGAAATGGCCCCCGCCGTTGAGATTGACCTGAACCGGCCCATGGATGAAATCCGTGCCGAATTGACCAAGTATCCGGTCTCCACCCGTCTCTCCTTGACCGGTAAAATCATCGTGGCCAGAGACATTGCCCATTCCAAGTTTATGGAACGGTATGAAAAGGGCGAAGGACTTCCCGATTACATCAAAAATCACATCATCTATTATGCAGGCCCTGCAAAGACCCCCGAAGGCGAAGCCTCCGGATCATTTGGTCCCACCACCGCAGGCCGCATGGATCCCTATGTGCCCATCTTCCAGAAAGAGGGCGGTTCCATGGTGATGCTGGCCAAGGGTAACCGTTCCCAGGTTGTTACCGACGCCTGCAAGACCTATGGTGGTTTTTATCTGGGCTCCCCTGGTGGTCCGGCCGCACGTCTTGGCAAAGATTTTATTAAAAATGTTGAGCTGGTTGAATATGAAGAACTGGGCATGGAAGCCGTGTGGATGATCACGGTCGAAAAATTCCCTGCGTTTATCATTGTTGATGATAAGGGCAATGACTTTTTTAAAGGCCTGGTATAAGTCGTAATTTTATATTCAATTTATTTTTAAAGTCTAACAGGACAGACAGTGCTGCCGGATCTATGACGGTATCTGTCTGTCCTGTTTCCATCTGAACAAGGAATTGATATGCAAGTCATTTTGCTGATGGCCTCAACCGTGGACGGCAAGATTGCAAAGGACGCCAGCCAGTTTGTGGACTGGACCGGCAAAGCCGACAAAAAATATTTTGTGGAAATGACCAAAAAGGCAGGTGTCATGATCATGGGCTCTACAACCTATGACACCATCGGCAAACCCCTGCCGGGCCGCTTGAATATCGTCATGACCCGGGATAAGGCCAGGCAAAGTGATCAGGATAATTTGATATTTACGGACCTGCCCCCGGCCGGAATCCTCGAAGATCTTGAGCAAAAAGGCTATACCAGTGTCGCTTTGATTGGCGGTGCCACCATCAATGCGCTGTTTGCCCGGGAGAATCTGATCACCCAGGTCCATTTGACCCTGGTACCCCGGTTGTTTGGGTCAGGGCTCTCCCTTTTTTCTCCGCCCATTGATCTGGACATGGAACTGACCTTTGAGTCCTGTCAGGACATCGGAGCCGGGCATCTTTTACTCATTTATCATGTGGTGGGCCATGAAAAACAATGATCATGCCGGGATAAAACCAGACACCCAAAAAGAGAAGAAAGCGAATTTCATTGTCCGCTATTTTAAGTGGATCGCAAATGGAACCCAGCGGGCCAACCAACAAGGGCGCGGCCCGTGCAAATACTGAGCCCCGAAAAAATGATCGGCCCGTGGGGCTGAATATTTTGACACTTTAAAAAAAAGGATTGCGCGATCATGAGTAAAGCAAAGGTAAGGATTCAGTCTGCCGTCACCGCCTGCGGGTTGGTTTGCCTGTGTCTTGTATTGGTGTTGATGTTTCACGACAATACCCCTTCGGTTGACACCGAATCCAAAGAACAGGCCTTTAATCTGGACCAGTTCATTGACCCGGAAACCTGTGGCGGCTGCCATGATGAGATTATGTCCCAGTGGCAGAACTCCATGCACCATCTTTCCCACCAGGACCCGGTGTATACCCGGGTAGCAAAATTTTACCTCCAGGGCCTGACCGAAGCCGGCCATATTGAGGAAGCTGAATCATGTGTGAAGTGCCATACCCCTGTGGGAGTCGTCAGCGGTTTTCCTGAAAAAGTGTCCGATGAATTTGCAGACGTCCAGGAGATCCCGGCCCAGGGTATCCAATGCGATTATTGCCATGTGGCCGTAGATGTCACCAAAATGTACAACAACGGCCTGGTTTTAGCGCCCGGCCATGGCGAGGAGAATCCCGGAGTCAAGCATGGGCCGTTTGACGATACGGAACCTGAATTTCATGAAGCGGCGTACTCAAAACTGCACACCGATTCAAAAATCTGTGGTACCTGCCATAATGTGAAGCATGTGGCTTTCGGCACCGACCTTGAAACCACATACGCGGAATGGGAAAAGGGTCCGTACAACAGTCCTGATCCTGAAAAGCATGTCTCCTGCCAGGGGTGTCACATGTACCAGCGGCCGGGGGTTCCGGCGACCGGCTCCACCCCTCGGCCCGAAAACCCGGGTAGTGCCACACCGGACGCCAAGCAGCGGCCCCATATCTTTACCCACTATTTTGTGGGTGCCAATTCCGGCCTGCCCGAGATGTTTTCCGATCAGGAAAAAGCCGAAATGGCTGTGTCGCGTCTGACCCATGCGGCCAACATTTTCCTGGAGATGGAGGACGCACACACCGTTCGGGTGGTTGTTGCCAATACGGGTGCAGGGCACAGCCTGCCCACAGGCTTGACGGATATGCGCCAGATGTGGCTTGAGGTCACCCTGACGGGCGGTGACGGCAATGTCGTATTCCAGAGCGGTGTTCCCGATGAAAATCATGAATTGCCCGAAGATACGGTGATATTTAATACCGTTTTTGGGGACGGCGAGGGTAACCCTGTGATCAACATCGCCAAAGCCAAGGAAATTTTGTCCGACACCCGGATTCCCGTGGGCGAAAGTTCGTCCCATGTATTTGAATTAGAAACTGAGCCCGGCAGTGGGTACACCCTCACCGCCCGTCTGCTGTACCGGTCCATGCCCCAGAAAATTCTCAACCAATTGCCCGGCGAGCCCATTGGCCCTCTGCCGGTGGTGGAGATGGCTGTGGTAAGTAAAATATTTTAGTCAATTAAAATGACGGCAGCCTTTGCTGCCGTCAATGGATAATCAAAATACAATGCACTTGTTCGATATTGTTGTCATTTCAATCGGACTGGCCATGGATGCCTCGGCGGTGTCCATGGCAGCTGCGGCCTGCGGGTATGCACAAAACCCGCGGGCCGTGTTCCGTCTGGCCTTTCACTTTGGGCTGTTCCAGTTCATGATGCCCGTAGTCGGTTGGTTTCTGGGCACCGGATTTGTGTCGTATGTCCGGGCCGTGGACCACTGGATCGCCTTTGGCCTGCTGGCCTTTGTGGGTGGGCGCATGGTCCGGGAGGGCTTATCCCATACCGAAGAGTGTCTTCACCGGGATCCGTCCAGGGGATTGACCATGGTCATGCTCAGCATCGCCACCAGCATTGATGCCCTGGCCATCGGCCTGGGGTTGGCCGTGATGGATGTTAATATCTGGTATCCGTCCGCCCTGATCGGTATTATCACCTGTGCCATGTCCGTGGCCGCCATTTACATCGGTAAACGGGTGGGCTCCGCCTTTGGCAGTAAGATGGAGGTGGTGGGCGGAATTATCTTAATTGGACTTGGCTTGAAAATACTGATTCCTGCTCTTTTCTTTGCAGCTTGATTGTAAACCTATGAAAACCATTCACACCCATTATATCGGCACTGCCGCAAAGATGAAAAAGCTGGCTGACAGCAGTGTTAATCTTGTGGTGACATCACCGCCATATCCCATGATTGACATGTGGGATGACATTTTCGGCGCTCAGGACTCCAAAATCGCTAAGGCCCTTAAGAAATCAGACGGGCCGCTCGCCTTTGAACTCATGCACCAGGTACTGGATAAGGTTTGGGACGAGGTGTTCAGGGTGCTTTCCCCCGGCGGGTTTGCCTGTATCAATATCGGCGATGCCACCCGCACCATCAAAGATCATTTTGCCCTTTATCCCAACCACGCCAGAATTTTAACGGCAACCCAGGCGCTCGGGTTTACGTCACTTCCCTGCATATTATGGCGCAAGCAGACCAATGCGCCCAACAAATTTATGGGATCAGGCATGCTGCCTGCCGGTGCCTATGTCACCCTGGAGCATGAATATATTCTTATTCTGAGAAAAGGGGGGAAACGCGAATTCACATCCCCTGCAAGCAAGGAGAACCGGCGGCAGAGCGCCTTGTTCTGGGAGGAACGCAACCAATGGTTTTCAGACGTCTGGATGGATCTTAAAGGCACCCGCCAGGCCATGGGAAAGAAAAAGAACCGTGACCGCAGCGGGGCCTTTCCCTTTGAACTGGCCTACCGCCTGATCAACATGTATTCCGTGAAAGATGATCTTGTCCTGGACCCGTTTATGGGGACCGGCACCACAACGCTTGCGGCCATGGCTGCCGGACGCAACAGCGCAGGCTATGAAATAGACCCAACGCTTCTGGAAAATTTTTACGATAAGTGCAATGAATCCCTTGGCTGGTTTTCATCAGCCATCCAGCACCGCATAGAGCTCCATAATCAATTTGTCCAAGACCGTCTGGACGCCGGAAAACCCATCAAGTACGAAAATATCCATTATGGATTTCCCGTTATAACCCGCCAGGAAAAAGAACTCGTTTTCGACATTCCTGTATCTGCTGAGCAACAGGCTGATAAAAGTATAATTATTGATTACAACCTCCCGTCACGGGAAACCATAAATGTCGTCATTGTCCCTGCAAATCCCGTGATTGTGCCGGGGGCATCCGGGAAAAAATCCAAGGTTGAGAGAGGCTTATTTCCAGACTTTGATCCAGAGCCCTGAGGCCGTGCTTCATTTAACCCTGCAATGAGATTAATCTAACCTTCATTGGCGCGTAGCGCTGACCAAGCTTTTAAGCTGTTTCCGCTCAGTTCGGCAATCAACGATTATGCTTTGAAAGACCAACATAATTGACAGTTATAATGGGTGTCGTTATAATATAACCCATGATAATGTCTTTTAAGAATAAAGGAACAGAGGACGTTTTTGACGGAATTAGCTCTAAAGCTGCAAGAAAAATATGTCCGCAATCCATTTGGCCGGTTGCTGGTCGAAAGCTGGATCAAATAAATCGGGTGCAAGATGTAACCGAGCTTCAAATTCCGCCGGGAAACCATCTCGAACAATTAAAAGGCGATCGTGAAAATCAATTTAGCATCCGAATAAATCAACAATACCGTGTTTGTTTTATTTGGGAGGAAGGGCATGCATATGAAGTCGAAATTACAGATTACCACTAAAAAAACATCAAGGAGACTTCCAACAAATCGTCCGCCTACACACCCGGGAGAGATGCTTTTGGAAGAATTTGTTAAACCCCTTAATATTACTCAGACCGAACTGGCTCAAAAACTTGGGGTTTCCTATCCCCGTTTGAACGAAATTATTAAAGGGCGTAGGTCGGTGACTCCTGATACAGCTCTTCGGTTATCTCGTGTATTAGGGCTGTCAGCGGACTTCTGGCTTGGACTACAGCAAGACTGGGATCTATGGCATGCGATGAATAGTCCCAAAGCTATTGAAATACAAATGCTCCAGCCTCTTTCAAGGCAAATAGAAAAATTGGCATAACAAATGAAAAATTAGTAACCGTGCCGTGGCACGAAGCTCGTTACTACTCCTTGGTTCAAGAAGCTGAGGAGCTATTTAGGGGGAAACGTTCCATATTTTAGGGGATGTTAAAGATGGGGTAAGTCTGATCTTGATTGGGTTGAAGGGGTATTAAATGAGACAAGAGCAAATTTGACCCCTTTCATTTTGATTTTTCCGTTAATATTAAATTATCAAGGATAATTGCCTTGATATTAAATGGTTTGCGCAGCTCCGCTGTGCAAATGGCCGAGTTGACCATTAAAAGTACATTATATATGCCAGAAAATATAATATTATCACAATTGCCTACATATGCTTCTACAGTAGCAACATTTGCTGCGGCCTATGCGACTTACAAGGCATGGCAAATATCTAAGCAAAGTCTTAATTTTCAAAAATCATTAGTTAAAAATAAAGAAAGCCATGACAAAATTTCAATACTTATCAGTAAATTCATAGAGCTCAAAACAATAATGGGTAAGGATTTTGGAGAGATAAGCGATGAAGACTTTCAATATTCTGATGAGCTTATTGCTGATATCAAAAAGCTAACAGAATCTATTAATATATCTCTTGAAATTGAACTGAAGATTCCATATTTAAAACGGATTGAACATGTCGGAATTGCCTATGAAGCTCTCGATCTTAATAAACAATATTTTGAAGATGTTATTCGGTATTTGTCTTCAAAACAAATGGAATTAATCAATTAAAATATTTGGTTAAGCGGGAGAGGATTCCCCCTAACTGTGAAGTGAAGGGGGCAATCTGCTCTTGTCTTATTTCGCATCACCCATGAACAGGATGCGGGAAAACAGCTCATCCGGTTCTGTATGAGGAGACTGTAGTCCTAATACGTGAGCTTTTGTATGCCTTGGATCACTGAATGATGAGTAACAATATGTGTGGAGATATAAGTACACAGGAGGTGAAATATGGCAACCAATTGGGCAATAAATGATCGTTTACTGCTGGAAGCATTGGAAATAAATGGTTTAAAAACCAAAAAGGATACGGTGAATCTGGCACTCAAAGAATTTGTCGATAAACGAAAACAGCTCGAAATAAAAATCCTGTTCGGGAAGATGGACCCTGATTCGGATTACGATTATAAACAAGGCCGGCTTCGTTGAAAGTTTTAGTTGATACTTCAATTGGGTCTTATGCATTTCGTTCAAATAATGGGTCTAATGGGTTATTTAATGTGGGCAAGTCTGCTCTTGATTTGGCTAATAATCTCTTGATGGCTTAAAAAGAGATTCCGGGCAGTTGTTGCAACCCTTTACCCTTAATTGGCGCGTCGCTTTTAAAATCTCGAAAACTTGAAATATCGAATATAGCCATTATCCTTTACAAAATATAGGCATGGAAGATATTATAGTTCATATTTTTTCCAGACCGAACATGATCATTCAAACGAATTGTATTAAAGCAAAAAAGGAGAACTTTCATGGGATCTATTACTCTCGGTGGCAACGCGATAACTTTGGCTGGTGATTTTCCTAAGGCAGGTGACAAAGCAAAGGATTTTGCCCTTGTCGGCCAAGATCTGTCAGAAGTTAAACTCTCTGCGTATGCCGGAAAACAGGTGGTGCTCAACATTTTTCCAAGCCTTGATACCCCTGTTTGTGCCACAGGCGTTCGTAAATTCAATGAAACAGCAGGCGCCAAGGCGAATACGGCTGTGCTCTGTATATCAGGAGATCTGCCCTTTGCCCATAAACGGTTCTGTGTTGCCGAAGGTATTGAGAACGTTGTGACGGCCTCTGCTTTCCGTAACCCCCAGTTCGCCCTTGATTACGGTGTGGCGATTCAGGACGGACCCCTGGCCGGTCTGACAGCCCGGGCCGTTGTGGTTCTCAACGCATCCGGTGAAGTGGTTTATACCGAGCTTGTGCCGGAAATAAAACAGGAACCTGATTATAATGCTGCGCTGGCTGCATTGTCCTAATGGCTGACGCCACGGGACTTGTTTAAAAAAAAGAAAACGAGCGCCCATTCGGAAATCGCCTGACAAAAATTTTCCGGATGGGCATTTTTATGTAGTGTCTGAACGAAGATTTACGGTTTTTTGCTCGGGCACTATTCTAAGAGCTGTTCCTAATTACCTCAAGGGGGTGGCATGGTCAGATTCTTAAAGTGGGTTGTCGTAACGATCGGTATTCTCGCCGGTCTGATTATCGGGGCTGCAGTACTGATCCCCATGTTTGTGGATGTTAAAAACTATCTGCCGGACATTGAATCCATGGTGACCCGGCAAACCGGACGCAGTTTTTCAATTGGGGATGATCTCGAATTGTCCCTGTTTCCCTGGGCCGGGATCCGACTGTCTGATGTAACCTTGGGAAATCCTGAAAATTTTGAAAAAACGCCCATGATTTCAGTGAAAAACTTTGAAGTTAGGGTAAAGGTTCTTCCTCTTTTCTCCAAACATATTCAAGTAGAAAAATTTATTCTGGATTCGCCCAGTATTGCCCTGGTTAAAAACAAGGCAGGGCAGGGGAACTGGGAAAATATCGGTGCTCAGGCTGATGGCGGTTCTGATAAATCGGTGCAGACCAATCCCGGCACTGCCCAGGACGCTCCTGAAAAGACACCGACAGATCAACCAGTTTTTTCCATTAAATCTTTGACTGTTGAACGGTGTTCCGTCAGTAACGGCGTGTTAACCTATGTGGATAAAGGCAGCGGCCTGTCCAAAACGGTTTCCGATGTTCATTTAGATCTTTCAGGCATCCGCCTGGATCAAGCCATTGGTATCGCTTTGGAGGCCAACGTGGACGGCAATCCCGTCTCTTTAACCGGAACAGCTGGGCCTCTGGGGCAAAATCCAGGTGCAGCGGATATCGATTTTGATTTGATGGTCAAGATGTTGGATCAGCTGAACGTTTCCCTAAAAGGCCGGGTAATTAAACCCAAGACCGAACAGGCCGTTGATATGATGGTTGATCTGGCTCCGTTTTCGCCCAAAAAACTGTTTGAATCCCTGGATCGTTCCTTGCCCATTGAACCCAGTGATAATTCGGTTTTAGAAAAATTTTCCCTGAAAGCTGCCGTCAAAGGATCAGCCCAGGCTGTTGCCGTTTCCGACGGAATCCTGGTGCTGGATGACTCTACCATGAATTTCACTGCCCGGGCCCAGGCGTTTGAAAAGCCCGACCTTAAATTTAACCTGACCCTGGATAAAATCGATGTGGACCGGTATCTGCCTTCGGATACAAAAAATGATTCGAAACAGTCTGCGCCGGCCAAGGACGGGGCTCCCGTCACTTCGACCACTCCGGCCAAAAGCACCGTTAAAGCCGCTAAAAAAGCCGACCCCGTTGACTATACGCCTTTGCGCAAGCTGGTCCTGGATGCAAAGGTGAACATCGGAACGCTTAAGGTCGCGGGATTAAGTATGGCCAATGTCACAGCCGTTCTGGTGGGCAAAAACGGGGTATTTACCCTGGATCCGTGTGCCATGGATCTGTACCAGGGAAAAGCAGGCGCAACGGCCAGGATAGATGTGCGGAATAAGTATCCGGCAACGAATCTGCACCTGACAACCAGCAAAATTCAGGCAGGTCCCGTCGTCCGGGACAGTATCGGCAAAGATATTATTGAAGGGGCCTTGACCTCGGATCTATCCCTTTCCATGACCGGAGACACCCCGGATCTGATTAAACAGACGCTGGGCGGCAACGGGGAACTTAAGTTTATTGATGGCGCTGTTGTGGGCGTTGACGTTGCCGGGGCCATTCGCAACGTCGGGGCGGGCCTTGGGTTGGCGGAGTCCACTGCGGAAAAGCCGAAAACCGATTTCGCTGAATTTAATGTTTCATATACCGCAGCCAAGGGGCTTGTGAAAATCCCCAAGGCCTCTCTGGTTTCTCCCTTGCTCAGACTTGTTGCCAACGGCCAGACCAGTCTGGTAAAAGAAGATCTGGATTTCAGGGTTGAACCGACTCTGGTGGCCACAATCAAGGGGCAGGGTGATACAACGGACCGCTCGGGACTGTTGATTCCCTTTGATGTATCTGGAACCTGGGAAAGACCAAAGGTGCGCCCGGATCTTGAAGCGATTCTAAAAAATAAGCTGTCCAACAGCGATGAGCTTAAACAACTGCTTAAAGGTGAAACATCGGACTCTGGTGAGAAACAGGATATTAAGGATGCGGCCAGGGGATTGTTAAAAGGTTTATTAAATTAGTTATAGGAGACGTGTTCAACATGTGTAGAAAAAGAATCAGCGGTGCAGTGGCAGCTTTCGTCTTAATTTTTGTTTTTTGGGGCGCTGGGCCTGTTTGGGCCGGAAATTCCCTGCTGGATCAGGGTGCTTCATTGCTTAACACCCTTAATAAAAGCGGCAGCAGTGAAACGGATAGCAGCGACGGTTCAGAATCCGGCAGCCTGACCAACAATGAAATTATTTCCGGGCTTAAAGAGGCACTGGAAACGGGTGCTGGCACCGTTATCAATCAGTTGGGTGCCCAAAACGGATTTAATTCCGATTCCAGCATTCATATCCCGCTGCCGTCTTATCTGTCCAAAGCCAAGCTCTTGATGGATAAGGCGGGTTTAGGGTCCTATGCCGATGACGTGGAACTCAAGCTGAACCGGGCAGCCGAGGCCGCCACACCCAAAGCCAAAGAATTGTTTGTAAATGCCATTTCCAAGATGTCCTTTGATGATGCCAAGAGTATTCTCAATGGCGCGGATGATGCGGCGACCCAGTATTTCAAGAAAACAACGTCGGACGATCTCACCGAAGCCTTTACCCCGGTGGTGGAAGAGACGCTTCAAGAAATTGGTGCGGTAAACGCCTATGACCAGATGATGGCAAAGTATAAATCAATGCCCCTGGTTCCCGACCTGAAGGGCAATCTCACGGATTATGCTGTTGAAGAAGCGCTGAACGGCATTTTTTATTATTTGGCTAAAGAGGAAAAGGCGATTCGGGAAAATCCGGCAAAGCAGACGACGGAATTGTTGAAAAAATTATTTAATTGATGTTTTGGAAGAGGACGACACTATGGTTGATGTTGAATTTTTTGGTGCAGTAGGAGAGGTGACCGGGTCCATGCATATGCTGGATACAGGCGTGGATAAGATCTTGCTGGACTGTGGTATGTTTCAGGGCCGGAGAAAGGAGAGCCGGGAGAAAAATGAGAATTTTCAAATAGATCGGTCCAAGATCACAACCATGGTCCTGTCCCATGCGCATATTGATCATTCCGGCCGGATTCCGCTGCTGACAAAAGAAGGCTTTTCCGGCCGCATTGTCACCACCCGGCCGACCAAAGACGCTTTGGAATATATGCTTTTGGATTCGGGGCATATCCAGGAATCTGATGCGCTGTACCTGAACTATAAGGCCCTGCGCGGGTTTTTATATCAAGCGGAGCAGGCCAAAACAAATCATCAGATTTCAAACAAAGAGAAAGCCGGGATCAAAAATCTGCTGAAAAAAGGCCCCCATGAGCTGGATGTTGCGGCCATTGCGGCAATGCACAAGGAGTACGGCCTTGACATGGTGACGCCACTGTATACCCAGGAAGATGCTGTGGAATCTCTCGCTTTTATTGATGGGTATCCCTTTGGTTCACAAGTGACCATCGGGAAGGGAGTCACCGTGAAATTTTACGTGGCCGGTCATATTCTGGGGTCTGCCTTTTCGGTGATTACCGTGACCCCCGACAACGGCGGTAAACCCCTTAAGATCCTTTTTACAGGGGATATCGGCCGGTTTGAAAAACCGATTTTAAAAAACCCAACCCTGGAATTTGATGAAGAGGACCGGGATATTGATCTGATGATTATCGAAAGCACCTACGGGGACCGTGAACATGCCCCGGTGGCCGATCTTTCCGACAACCTCAAAGATACCCTGATTCGGACAATTGAACGGGGAGGGTGTCTTCTGATTCCTTCTTTTGCCTTTGGCAGAACCCAGGAACTGATTTATGAACTTCATCAGCTGTATGAATCCGGAACGGTTCCCAAGGTGCCCATTTATGTGGACAGCCCCCTGGCGTCAAATATCACGAAGGTCTTTGGGGAACACCCTGAAACCTATGATAAGGAAACCCATAAAATTTTCCTGGAAAAGGGGATCAATCCTTTTTATTTTAAGGATATCAAGTTTGTTGAGTCGGTGGAAGAATCCATGCGTGTCACCCAGGACGACACACCCCATGTGTTGATCTCGGCATCAGGTATGTGTGAGGCGGGGCGAATTCTTCACCACCTGCGTTATAAAATCCATAATCCCAAGCATACCATTCTTATTGTGGGGTATATGGCCCAGCACACGCTTGGACGGCGTATTGAAGAACTTGGGATGCAGGAGCGTCAGGCGGGAGAAAAGGCACCAGAAGTCAAGATTCTGGGAAAATCCTATCCCCTGCGCGCCCATGTGGAAAAAATCGGCGGATTTTCCGCCCATGCAGACCGCCATGAATTGATGCGGGTGGTATCAGACTCAAATCTTCGGGTGAAAGATATCGCTGTGGTACACGGTGAATCAGATCAGAGTGCCGCATTTGCCCAACGCCTTAAAGAGAAAGGGTATAATGCCTTTGTCCCCAAACCCGGAGACCGGTTTAAATTGCCGTTATCCTGATTTTATAACCGCGGAAGGACACGGAAAGCACTGAAAAAAAGCATCGTGAACCGCATGCGCCGACTTTGGCAGACCATAGGCTGCTTGGTCTATCAAAACGAGTATCGGGCCACAGCAAAGGTTCAACGTCCTGAGTATCTTCACTGGATGCTTTATAAAATTTTTATTTCCGTGTCTTTTCCGTGCTGTCCGTGGTTTATCTTTTTTTAAAGGCCAGGCGTTCGCTGATTTTTGCGGCCTTTTCGGATTCCACGAATGCCAGAATCTGGGAGGCGGAGACTTCGCGCATTCTTAAAAATATTTCATAGGCAACCGAGAGTTCCATTTTATTGACAATCTCCGCAGCCGCTTTGGGCTTCATGCTGGCATACATTTTCACCAGACGGTTCATTTTTGCCTCGAATGCAGCTGCTTCCTGCTGTTCTTTGGCTGTTTTTTTCTCTTCAAGCCGGGCCATATCCGCTTCAATCTGTTTTTTTAGCGCTGTTAAGGACTCTAACTTCTCATCAATCTGGGCCTCATAGGTTTCCAGCTCTTTTTTTTCCTTGGCAAGGGTTTCACTGGCCTCGGCCACGGCTTTCTTTTTTTCTTCAAGTCCCTGGAGAACGACTTTGGCAGGGTCGGGACACTCGGGGCACTTCGGGCATTCAGGGCAGGGGGTCTCTCCCTCTTTTGTTTTTTCACCTTCAGCCGGAGGTTCAGCTGGTTTTTCCTCATCAGCTGCCAAAACCTGGGCCGGTTGCCCAGACGGTATAAATGACACGCCGACAAAGGCGATGGCAGCGATAAGCAAATGGACCAAAAGGTATGTCATCCAGCGTTTAAGTGCGTTCATTGTTCACCTCCCTGGCCGTTTTCAATGATGCAATTTCATCCAGGCCCTTTTGTTCCTCCCGGAGCATATCATGGGTATATTCCCGCTCTTGTTTTTCCCGGAGCCGCTCCAGTGATTTTTTATCAACGGTCCTTTGTTTAAGGGCCTCCCGTTTTTTGTCCAGAATTTTTTCAAGTTCAGTTTTTCTGTTCCGTTCAGACATGATGGTTTGATCCGTGCCCGTAATAAATTGTCGATACCGGTTGAATTGGCCCGCCCCAATCCCCTTTTCAACCAGGGCGTCAAGTTGATCCGTCGCCGAGCTTTTTTCGTTTTGCAACTGTGTGATGCGCTGCTCGCAGGCCAGGATATCTGCCACCGCCCGGGCCATTTCTTGTTTGGCAACCTGCTCAAGATGGCATTTATATCTTAAAAGGCTTTGCAGTCTGAACTGGAATTTCTTCATGGACTATGCCTTGTCCTTTGGGGTGTCATTGGGCGCTCCCTTGACACCCAGTGCTTTTCTCAAACCGGCGACACTGGCCTGCATATCCATTTTTTGACCAATCTGCTGGCGCAGCAGCTGGTTGATGCCGGGCATCAGTTTTCTGGCCTGGTCCACGTCGGGATCTGATCCGTCCACATACGCACCGATGGTGATCATGTCCTCTGCATTTCGATATGATGCCATGATTTTGATGGCTTTGTCCCGCAGGGCCATGTGGTCGGGTTTGCTGACATCCCGCATGACTCTGGAAACACTGGCCATGACATCAATGGCCGGGTAGTGCCCGCGATTGGCAATATCCCTGGATAATACAATATGTCCGTCGGTTATCGACCGGACCGTATCGCCCACCGGATCATTCATGTCGTCTCCTTCCACCAGGACCGTGTAAATCCCGGTGATGGAACCGCCGCTTTCAAGGACCCCGGGGCGCTCTAAAAGAATGGGGATCTGGACAAAAAATGAGGGGGTATAGCCCCGGGTGGTGGGCGGTTCTCCTGCCGCCAGCCCCACATCCCTGGAGGACATGGCAAACCGGGTAATGGAATCGAGCATGAGCAGCACATCCTTGCCCTGGTCCCTGAAGTATTCGGCAATGGTGGTTGCCAGATACGCCCCGCGCATGCGGGTCAGGGGCGGAGAATCCGATGTGGCCGCCACAAGCACCGCCCGCTTGAGTCCCTCTTCACCCAGGGTCTCCTCCACAAAGTCCTTGACCTCCCGGCCACGTTCGCCAATCAGTCCGATAACCACCACATCCGCATTGGTGTGTTTGGTCATCATGCCCATGAGCACACTTTTTCCCACGCCGGAACCGGCCATGATGGCCACCCGCTGCCCCCGGCCCAGGGTAATCATGGAGTTTATGGCACTGATGCCCACATCCAGGGGCTCTTTGATCATTTTTCGTTCCAGGGGGCCCAAAGGCTTTCCATACAGATAATAGGCGGTTGAACCTGAAATGGGGCCTTTGTTGTCTATGGGATTACCCATGCCGTCGATCACGCGGCCGAGCATATCGTCACCCACCGGCACCATGGGGGAAGAGGCCACCGGCACAATCCGGCTGCCCATGCTGATGCCCCTGATGTCACCAAAGGGCATGAACAACGCTTTTTCCTGCCTAAAGCCCACCACTTCAGCCATCACGGCCATGCCGTGGTCATTGATGATTCGGCACACGCCGCCCACACCAAGACCTAAACTGTCTCCTTCGGCAATCAGTCCGATCACCTGGGAGACCCGGCCTTCGGGCGTCACGGTTTTGACCTTTTCCACCGCATCGGCATAGCGGCTGAAATTTATTTTTTCAAAAAGATCGTTCATTATATCTTTGTCTATCCTTTTGCCTGGGCAATGGCGTCGTAAACCGCCTTAAGTTTAGATTCAGGATCTGTGGTAATGGTGGCACCGGCACTTTCAATGCGGCACCCTCCCTTGGGAATCATGGCATCCGTATTCACCGTAATATGGTTCAAGGAGCGTACGGAATCAAAGAACGCCTCTTTAACCATCTCCACATACTCATAGTCGTCTTCGGCCACATTCAGGGTGATTGCCTCGGGTGAGGCCAGCTGGGACAACGCGTCCAGAATGGTATGCTTGATCACGGCATCGTCCGAGTCCAGTTTGGCCATTACCACTTTTTCGGCAATCTGGCATACCAGGCCAACCAACTGGGTTTCATAGCGTGTCAGCATGTTTTCCAACATCTGATCTGCGGTTTCAAGTGCCTGGCGGAAAGGGTCAAGGACCTGTTCCATTTCCCGGATAACTTCCTGTTTTCCGGCCTCTTGACCTTCTGCAGTTCCTTTTTCAACCCCTTCTGCCTCGCCCTTGGCAAATCCGTCGCTCTCGCCCTGTTTAAATCCCTCTTCCCTGCCTTTTTTCATCCCTTCTTCATAGCCCTTGGCATATCCGTCTGCCTGGCCTTTTTCAAGTCCCTGGGCCATGCCTTGTTCATACCCTGCCGCAAATCCCTGCTCTTCGGGCGTGGGCCCCTCTTCGTCCTCATCGCTATTCTGGTCTTCTTCTAAGGATCCGGCGTTATCATGTTGCGCATTCGGGTCATCCACATCCGCGCCCGGGATCAATGGTTCGAACAACTCTTTTTTAAGTTGCTTGGTGACTTTGTAAAGCGCTTCAAAACCGCCTTCCTCCCTTTCAACCTCCAGGGGATCAAACAACAGCTTGAACCGCTCGAAGTCAGGCTCGGCATCGGGTTTTTTAAGTGACACCTCGGCATCGAAACTTTCAAGGGTGCCCACATCAATGGCCTGGAAGCCATCATCTTGGGGCAGCGTTGTTTCTTCTGTAGATTCTTTTTGATCAGACAAGGACATCATCCTTTCCTTTACCCAGAGTTATAGTGCCGTCGGCCTCAAGTTCTTTGGCTGCCCTGACCACGGCCTGCTGGGCCTCTTCAACCTCTGCCAGGCGGACAGGACCCATGGCGTCCAGATCGTCCTTAAGCATCTCACCAGCCCGCTGGGACAGGTTAGAGAAAATTTTGGACTTCATGTCTTCGGTGGCGGTCTTCAATGCATAGGTAAGCTGCTGGCCTTCAACCTTCTTGAGAATTTCTCTCATGGCCGTATCATCCACATTGGTCAAATCTTCAAATACAAACATGAGTTTTCGGATCTCATTGGCCATTTCCGCATCATCTTCCTCAACATATTCCATGACGGCATCTTCGGTGGATTTGTCCACACCATTGATGATGTTGACCAGAACTTCCAGGCCACCGGCCTTCCCGCCTGGGCCCACTGCGCCGCTGAGTTCATATTTCAATGCCCTGTCCACATCCCTGACAACGTCTTCGGAGATTTGTCCCAGTTTTGCAACCCTCATGGCAATATCGCCTTTGAGTTCATCGGGCAGATTCATCAAGATTTCCGAGGAGATTTCCGACGGCATATGGGCCAGGATCATTGCGATGGTCTGGGGGTGTTCCCCCTCAATATAGGTAGCTAAGGTGTTCGTATTTACATTCCGACTCCATATGAACGGTTTGGCCTGTTTCTTTTTCTCCAGATCGTCCAGGATGGCTTTGGCCTGCTTGTCCTTCAGTGTTTTGGTCACAACATTTTTAATAAAGGAGTCCCCTTCAATAATCATCTTGGCCTCTCCTTCATATATGACATTAAATTCGGCACATACAACCTTGAGCAGCTCAGGCGTAATCTGTTCGATTTTGGACATTTCAAACGCAATATCTGCGATCTCCTGTTCTTTCATTTTTGAGAACACCTGGGTTGTATACTCTTCTCCCATGTACATGAGAAATATTGCCGCCTTTTGACAACCGTTTAATTTTTCCGGCTCGATTGTTTTGGCCATCGAATTACTCCTCCCCTTCTTCTTCTAATTCACTGATCCAGCCCTTGATAATATTCACGGTCCTGTTCAGGTCTTTTTCTGCATAATACTTGGCTTTTTCCTGCTCACTCATATTAGCGACGTAGGCGGATCGCTCTGCTGCAGTCATTTTCTGAAGGAATGCTTCTTTTTGCTCTTCGCTCATCATTTCTAAGAATTCACGCTGCTGGTTCGCATCCATATCGACAAAGGTCGGTTCTTTTTCCTCTGCCCCAATCTGGGCAAGCGCTTCGGGTGAAGGTAATGCTTCTTGTTCCACCGTAACCTTGATGTCGCGAACCGTTTTTATGATCGGGCGGATGATGAAAAGGAACAATACAAAGACCAGCAGTAAATTGGCAATGAGACGCCCGTATTCCTTCTGGACCATGCGCCAGCCTGTAAGTTTTGTCTGGGTTCCCTCCATATCGTCGATGGATGCAAAGGGAAAGCATTCCATGGAAACCTGGTCATTGCGCGATTCATTATACCCCATGGCCCGGGTGACAATACTTTCGAACTGCAGCATCTCTTCGGCGGATCTGGGCATATAAACCCGTTTGGTCGCGCCGTTGCCGTCTGTCTGGAATTCGTATTTACCGTCAATCACGGCGGCCACCGACAGTCTTGTCAGTTCGGCCATGGGTTTCTTGGTTTCCCTGACCCGCCGGCTTATTTCGTAATTGACTGTGTCATCGCTTTTGTTGACCTTCTCCTGGCTTTTATTTCCGGCCTGGTTTTCATCTGTAATGGGGTTGACCGAGGACGGGATACCGATATCTTCATTGACCTGAACGACTTTTTCTGCTCTGTTTTTCCTGCTGCGGATGAATTCGCCGCCCCGTTCAAAGGGATCATAAATCTCTTCATTCATGCTGTTTTTGGAAAAATCCATTTCCGAGGTGACCCGGACAATGGCTTTATCCGCCCCCACGATGCGCTCAAGCATGGTCTGGATTCTGCGCGTCAGATTCTCTTCAAACCGCACCTTATACTGATACTGGGCGTCCGCCAGATTTTCTGCATCAATCTGGGCCTGTTCGTCTTCGGATTTGCCCTCAAACAGAATCCGGCCGGCCGTATCCACAATGGTGATGAGTTTCGGGGTCAGATCCTGGACCGAAGAGGCCACCAGGTGTGCGATGGCCGCCACTTCCTCTTTTTCAAGGTCCGCGACCAGTTCCAGCAGAATAGATGCCGAAGGCAGTTTGGTCTCTTCCACAAACACCGACTCCTTGGGCATCACAATCATGACCTTGGCGTCTTTAACCGCTTCAAATGCCACAATGGTCCGTGCAAGTTCCCCCTGAAGCGCCCGTTTTTTATTGATTTTCTGGACAAATTCAGTGGTGCCGAACTCGCTTTTATCAAAAATTTCGTATCCCACCCCGCTGCCTTTGGGAATCCCTTCCTTGGCCATGGTCAGCCGGACGTCATAGACCATGTTCTCCGGCACCATAATGGTGGTTCCGTCACCGGTCAGGCGATAGGGGGTTTTGGCGGATTTTAACATTTCCACGACAGCGGCGGCATCTTCCTGGCTCAGCCCGGAATATGCGACTTTATAAGCGGTTTGATTGGCCCATACAAACATGGTGATAAATCCTGCCACCACCGCCAGGACCAGACCGCCCAGAAGGAGTTTACGGACCATGCTCATCTCTTTGACCATGGTAATGATTTTTTCAGCTACCGGATTCATTTACGCCTCTCTTGGCTTTTGCAAGGGGGTTATACCTGCATACGCATGATTTCTTGATAGGCACTCATGGCCTTGTTTCTGACCTGTGCCAGTACTTTGAGGGAGGTGGATGCTTTACCCAGGGCCATCATGCCTTCGTGAATACCAAGCCTGCCTTCAATGACCGCTTCCGCAGAATCATCTGCCACATGCTGATTATTATTAACTTCCAGGACTGCGGATTCCAGGCGTTCCATAAACTTAGGGCTTCGTTTTGCGGCTATATTTGCCACAGGCTCCCTGTATAAGGAGAGTTTGCCGGGGATTTGTGCGTTTATCTTATCCATCTATTTAATCCTTTCCCTATAATTATTTGCCTATCTCAAGGGCCTTGCTGATCATATTTTTGGTGGTGGATAGTGCCGTGACACTGGCTTCATAACTGCGCCGGGCCACCATCATGTCTGAGATTTCGGTTAAATGATCCACATTGGGCATCTTCACATAGCCTGTGTCCGGATCTGCGTCGGGGTGGGCCGGATTGTACACCAGATGAAAATCCTCCTGGGACCTGACAATTTGATCCACCTTGACCCCCGTGCCGTTATCCGGTTTTTTTTCTTCCTCAAACTCAATGGGGGATAATTCAATCTGGCCGGACTGATCCTTTCTAATTTTCTTTTGCACCACACTTTCAAATGAGTCGATATTTTCGCCTTTGAAGACCACCATTTTTCTGCGATAGGGTCCGCCTTCTTTGCTGTTGGTGGTATCCACGTTGGCCAGGTTTTCAGCAATGACGTTGAGTTTCATACGATGGGCCGCGAGAGCAGTGCCGCTGATTTTTGATGCATTCAGTAAATCCATGGATTATTTTCCTCCCTCATCAATGGCATAGTTGAGTATGGTCATTTTTCGCAGCAGCATTTCGGCCGTGGATCTGAATTTCACATTGTTTTCCATCAAATTCATCATCTCCGTATCAATGTTCACCGAATCCAGGTGGTAGATATCCACATCTTCGCTGTCCATACCTTTGATTTGTCCGGCCGCCCCTTCAATGTTGCCGGGTAGATGTTTTTCATTGGTTTTACCCAGATAATCGGGTTCCGGTTCAGCCATGGCCCGTTTGAGCGCACTTTGAAAATCTATATCGCTGGGCGTATATCCGATGGTATCCATGTTGGCGATATTGCCTGCGATCAGGTTATGCCGCCGGGTTGAGATGTCCAAGCTTTGTCCCATCATCTCGTACGTGTGCCCGAAAATTCTTGAATCGGCCATGCGAACCTCCGTGGTTTAAATTTACGCTCCGGGTCCGCTGCAGATGACATTATTTCTTACGTTTCGGATAAGCGGACCGGAATGTTGACTTTGTAAATGAAAAATGCAAGTTGCATGCCTGAAGTTTTAGGCGATAGGGGATAAATTAGAGGGGGACTTTGTATTCGTTCAATTTGTTGCGAAGGGTTCTGACACTGATTCCCAGAATTTTGGCGGCATGGGTCCGATTCCCCTCGGTCTGGTCCAGTGTCCTGAAAATCATTTTCTGTTCCATCTCTTTGAGCGATCCTGGGGAAACGTCTTCAGCCCCGGCGGATTCTGGGAACTCGGTATCATCGGACATGGGGAGGTCTGCATCATCATCCATAAGCAGATCAGACGGGGTGATCATATCTGTTTCAGCAAGAAGCACGGCGCGATGGATCACGTTTTCAAGTTCCCGGACATTGCCGGGAAAGGCGTGGTTAAGCAGCACGGAAAGTGCCTGATCTGTCAATCCTTTGACAGACCTTGCGTCAATCCTGCAGTATTTTTTTATGAAAAAATCGCATAGGGGTTCAATGTCCCGACGACGGTCCCGCAGGGGGGGAATAACCAATGGAATGGTGTTGAGGCGGTAAAACAGATCCTCCCGGAAGGCCTGGGTTTCCACTGCCTCCTTGGCATCCCGGTTGGTGGTGGCGATGACCCGGACATCCACATCCACGGGCTGGGTTCCGCCCACCCGGTCTACGACTTTTTCCTGGAGCACCCGCAGCAGTTTGGACTGAAGGTGAAATTGCATCTCCGTGATTTCGTCCAGGAACAGCGTCCCCTTGTCTGCCAGTTCAAACTTGCCCGCTTTTTTTGCCAATGCACCGGTGAAAGCGCCTTTTTCATGGCCGAACAATTCGCTTTCCAGGAGGTTCTCGGGCAGCGCGGCGCAGTTAATGGCGATAAACGGCTGATGACAGCGGGTGCTTTTTTCGTGTAAAAATCTTGCAAGCAGTTCCTTGCCCGTTCCACTTTCACCCTGAATGAGCACCGATGCCGACGAATCCGCAACCCGTGCGGCAAGCTTGAGCAGCTTCTCCATTCTGGGGTCTTTGGTAATAATCTGAACCGCTTTATGCTTGACTGTTTTTTCTTTTTCCGGGGGCAGGGGGGCGATGGATGTTGCCAGAGATTTTTTAACGCTGAGCTCAAGTTGTCTTGGGTCAACGGGTTTAATCAGATAGTCCATGGCACCGTGCTGCATGAGACTGACGGCATACTCCATCACGGGGTCCTGGGTAAGGATAATGGTTTTGGGGACCCCGGCGTCGGAATCGGCGGCCTGTTTAAGAAAATCCAATGCTGAGAACCCCGGCGTACCATCGTCGGCCACAACCACGGCAGGTTTTTGGGCGAGCAGGTGGGATAGGGCATCCGAGCCTTCGGGCACGGCATCAACCAGAAAACCCATCCCTTCCAACAGGTCGGTATAGGTCATGCGTTCTTTGGGATTTTCAATGATGAGAAATAATCGTTGTCCAGACATGCAGCCACAGCATCCTTATGAATTGATCATTTTTTCCGCCAGCCCCATGGTCGTCAAGCGCTGCTGGGCAAGCCGGGCCCAGACTGAGTCGTAAGACTGTACGACCTGTTGAAAAGTCTCTTTGGCCTTATCCAGGGCATTGCCTTTCTGGTAGGCATCCCCCAGCAAAAAACCGATATTGGCCTTGGCCCGGTCTCCTTGTGAAAAATCAAGGGCTTTGGCAAAGGCATTGGCGGCCTGGCCATAGGATTTCATTGCCAGGTAAGTTGACCCCAGTGTTTTGTAAGCATCTGCCAGGATCTCGTAATGTTCGCCGGGAGATGCGGCGAATGCTTTTACCGCCTGGGCCTGGAGTTCGGCCGCCGTTTTCAGGTCTGATTTTTTTTGGTAAATGCCTGCACGCAGCATGAGGATTTTCCCCTTTGCCAGTGTGTCTCCCCCGGCTTTATACGCTAAGACAAAACTATCATCCGCCTTTGAAAAATTACCTTGTTCAATGTAAATCTGCCCGATCCGGGTCAGGGCCTCCACCCGGTTTTTATCTTTTGGAAATCTTTTCGTAAAAGCATCTAACAGTTTTAAGGCGTCGTTATCCCTGCCGGACTCGTCCATGGCCTTGCCCAGCCCAAACAAAAGTAAGGCCGGGCGTTCTGATCTCTTATAAAGTTTATAGGCGGAGATCAACTGATTAAATGCCTCTTCATACAGATCTGCCTGCAAATAGGCCTGGCCCACATAATAGGGAATCAGTCGGCCGCCCATTTTGTTTAACTTCATTTTTTCGGATTCATACCGCATCAATACGGAGGTGTATTCATCTGCTTTTAATTGTTCCTTAAATAACGCCTCGTAGGCTTTTTGCATCAGCTTGACCGCTTCGTAGCGCAACCCCCTGGGATGGGTGGACAACAGGTCCTCAATCTCTTTGATGCATTTATCATATTCGCCGTTTTTCTGATAAATTTCAGCCAGGCGCATCATGGCGATCCGGGCATAGGTATTGTCAGGAAATCGTTTTTTGACCATTTCGTAGATTTCCATCTTTTCAGCATCGGTTTTGAGGTATCTGGCAATCCCGATGGAGGCATTGATATATCCCGGGGAGTCAGGATATTTTTCCCGGACAAGTTCGTACAGCTTGATTGCCTTTTCTTCCTGATTCTCCATGCCGTAGGCATCTCCGGCCTTGCTTAGCGCCATGTCAGGGTCTTTGACATCAGGATAGAGATTCAACAGCCGGATATAATTTTCCCGGGCCCCTTTACTTATACCCAGTTCAAAATTGGCATCTGCCGTATATTTGAGCAGGTCGGAAGATTCATACACCTTTTTTACGTCATTTTGTATGACATAATTAAGCACGCTCAACGCGTCATAATACCGCAGGTTTTCAAACAAGGCCTTGCCATAGCCCAGTCCTGCATCCGATATATAACCATTGCTTATTGGGGACTCAAACACCTTCTTATACAGCTGCAGCGCTTTGTCCGTGTATCCTCTGTTATTATAAATTTCGGCCAGATGGTACTCGACCTCAGGCATACCGGAGTAGTCCGGAAAATCTTTGCTGATAATATCAAAATATCCTTCGGCGGTGGCGCTGTTGTTCAAACGGGTATGAATTAATCCCATGGCTGCATAGGCAAAGGGAAGATTGATTGAGTTCGGAAAGGCCACCATGGCATCCTGAAACATGCGTTCTGCAGTTAAAAGCCCTGCCGGATCATTGTTTTCAACACCCATAAAGTTGACATAGGCCCTTAGATAGTAGACCTGTTCTATGCAAAAGGGATTTTCTTCAAATAGATATTGTTCCAGAATGGCCCCGGCTTCTTTGTACAGCTGTTTTTTCACCAGAAGCATGGCGTTTTCAACTGCATTGGCCCCGCAGCCCTGCAACGGGTCTTCGCCGCGGTACATATCGCTGATATCGCCTTTAAAACGACTGGCCTGACGCGTTGGCGGTATATAAAGCGGTACTTCCTTTCTTTCCTCTTTTGCCTTGGCCAGGCCGGTCTCCTTTTTGGGGGGCTGTGTTGTCGGGGACGCTTGGGTTTGGGACTCTGGTTGCTGCATCCCCGGATCAGTGGCGGTATCGGCAAGTGGGGAGGGTTCACCGGGCGCCTTTGTCTGAGCTGCAACTTGTTTTTCAGGTGTGGCTGCAGCGGGCACTGCCGGGACTGACGGTTCTGGGACGGTTTGGGACTGGTGATCCGGTTCCGCTTTGGGAACGGAAGCGGCAATATTTACCGCTTTATTTAAAACCACGGTCAGCTGATTGTCAGCATCAAAAGAGGGATTAATTGTTTCTTCACTGGGGTGTTTGGCTGTAACCATCAGGGCGACCACATTGCCGTCGAGGGTCTCCACATGGACGGATTCAAGGTTGGGATTGTTTTTTCCGTCAATGCGCACCCCTTTGGCAATCCGTGCATTTTTAATGGCCACCAAAACTTCCCGATCGCCGACACGGACCACTTTTACAGGGGCAGTTCCGGTCATATCCACCGTCACGGAAAAGGGATTGTCCTTGACGTGAATTGCTTTGATAACAGGATGTGCGGCCATGGCCGATGGCGCCAGCATAAACATGAAGAAAAAAACGGTCCAGGCCGATGATAAAACCTTCAGGTATGTGGGGATTAATTCTCTCATGATTTAATATCCAAAAGGGTTCATGGTTGGAGAATTAAAAAGCAAGTAATATGCCATACCTGCAATCGTGTGTCATATCAGACGTAAACGCATGTCCGGCCAATGCGTTTATAAATAATGTTTTGGATATGGTGTGGGGATTTCCGGCGGCAGGTGTCAAAAAACCGGCATCTCATCTTCCGGTTCAATATCCATTTTCTTTATTTTTTCCACCAGGGTCGTCCGGTTCATTTTTAACAGTTCGGCGGCCTTGGCTTTAACCCACCCGGTTTTATTCAACGCGTGGGTAATTAAAGATTTTTGATATGATTCCACGGCTTCATTAAATCCGATGTCATTCCGGAACACGCCGGCCACACAGACCGGGGTGGCATCTGTTCCGGCATCGGTCATACAGCTTGGCAGATCAGCGATGCTGACGGTATCGGTTTCCACAAGCACTGACAATCGTTCCACCAGATTTTCAAGTTCCCGGATATTTCCAGGCCATTCATAGGTCTCAAGCACCTGTTTTACCGAATCTGGAAATATCTTGGCCACGTATTCGGCGTTGCGTCGTGCGAATCCGGACTGGAAATGGTCTATCAGGGGCATGATGTCTTCAATGCGTTCCCGCAGGGGCAAAATGTTGATGGGAATGACGTTAAGGCGATAATACAGGTCTTCTCTGAATTCATTATCCGCTATGGCGGCATTCAGGTTTTTGTTTGTGGCTGATATGACCCTAATGTCCACTGATATGGTCTGGGAGCCGCCCACCCGTTCGAATCGTCTTTCCTGCAAAGCACGTAATAGTTTTACCTGTAGATCCGGACTCATGTCTCCGATTTCATCCAGAAAAATCGTCCCTTTATCGGCAATTTCAAAACGGCCGGTACGTGCACGATGGGCACCGGTGAATGCACCTTTTTCGTGGCCGAACAACTCACTTTCCAGAAGTTCACTGGGAATGGCCCCGCAGTTGATGACTACCATGGGGCCGTCTTTTCTTGCTGAATTTTTATGGATGGCCCGGGCAATAAGTTCCTTGCCCGTCCCGCTTTCGCCTGTGATAAGCACCGATGAATCCGAGCGCGCAACTTTGCGCACCCGTTCAAGCACGGCCATCAGTCCTTTGCTCACACCGGCTATGCCGTTGCGGTCAAAATCCGGGACCGTTTTGGGCGGGGCGTCAACAGAACCTGTAGTTTTTTCGGCAGTTGCTTGGGCCATGGGATTTTTGCTTACTTAAGGATTTTTTTGAGTTTGTCGGAAATCGCCTCTGCTGTAAACGGCTTGACCACGTAATTGGAGACCCCGGCTTGTACAGCTTCTATGACGTTCTGTTTCTGGGCTTCAGCCGTAACCATCAAAAAAGGTGATTTTTTGTACTTATCACTGGCCCTAACTTTTTTCAATAGTTCAAGCCCCGTCATTTTGGGCATGTTCCAGTCAGAAATAATCAGATCAATTTCCTGGCTTTCAAGGACGTCCCACGCCGTTGTACCATCATCGGCCTCCACCAGATTTTTAAAACCAAGCTGTTTTAAAATATTCTTCAGAATACGGCGCATGGTCGCAAAATCGTCAACTATTAAAATCTTGATGGATGTGTCCATTGCCACATTTTCCTCCTTAATTGGATTGAGACCCAACGTCTATCTTTCAAAACACACCTCAATTGTAAATTTTCCACCATCGGTTTTGAACGGGATCGCGATTTTAGGGCCATTCCCATAGTGTCGGATGGTATGTCCTTTCCCAGTGACCACTGAAGGTATGGCAGCCTTGAACACCTTGCCTATCTCATCAAGCTCCCGCCGGGCCTGTCCGGAAATCATATTGGTTAATTCGCCAACGGCATCGGCTATTTCTTCATTGAGCCCGTCCATTTTTTCTCCGAACATGTTGGAAACAACCGTTAAAATACATTTCTCTTCAAACGTGACGGCAATGGTTCCCTGGGCGACACCGGTCAGTCCCAGGACACCCGTGACATCACCCACGGCGATATTATCTTTTTTAAGATATGGCTTTCCCGCCGTAACCGTGACAAAGGCCATCGTCTCCAATACGTTAATGGTTGCATTGATGAATGGATTTATCAGTGTGACATCCAAGGAACAACACCTCCAGCCGGTTTTAAATTTTACCCGACAACCTAAATTTATATGACGTCGGGGAAATTAATCAGAGTCTTCACTATTATATAAGACTACATTTTTAAGATGGGTAAATGTATCTAAATCCATGGACTCAAACGCTACGCCGAATCCTGTATCCGTGTGTCTGACGATTCGTCCCTGAATTTCCAGTTTGAGATCGTCTATGCCTCCGGATAGATAGATATTTACCCGGCACATCGTATCCAAGGATGGGCGCTTATCGGTCTCGGCAAATACGCCTTTCTGGCTCAAATCCTTTGAATGGGCATCAAACTGGGCGTTTTGGCCGGATTCGTCAAGCATGTGGATTTCGATTTTGGTTGCAAAAATTACCCTGGAATATTTTCGCCTGTCGTCTTTGTTTGAAATGCTCAATGCAATTTCACTCCACGCTGAAAAGATATAAAAAGATATAAATTGTTACGCTCAATAATTTTCTAGTTTAGATTAGCATATTTCATTTTCAGGCTCAAGCCATTAAAAATCATCCGGCAGGTCCTGGGTCGCCACCCGAAGAAAATTGTTCACCACATCAGGGTCAAACTGGGAGCCTGAATTCTTAATGATAATATCGATGACGACCTCTTTATCCATTTTTTTTCGATAGGCCCTGTCCGAGGCCATGGCGTCATAACTGTCGGCAACGGATAATATCCTTGCAAGCTTGGGAATTTGCACGCCTTGAAGTCCGTCGGGATATCCTGAGCCGTCAAAACGTTCATGGTGATGCCGTATGATCTGGGCTTCCCTGCCCCACAGGCCCAGGTTGCTTATGATATCGGCACCGATGGCCGGATGTTCTTTTATTTTTTCGTATTCATCTGCGGTAAGGCGTCCAGGCTTTAAGAGAATATCGTCTCTGATGCCTATTTTACCGATATCATGAAGGCTGCCGGCCACATTGATCATGTCAAGTTCTTCGTCGGAACACCCCATCTCTTCGCCGATCATGTGAGCGACCTGGGCCACCCGGGTTGAATGTTTACGGGTATAAAGATCCCGGACTTCAAGGGCTGTGACAAACGCAAACAGGGTGGAAAACAGATTTTCATATATATTTTCATATAGAGCGATATTTTCAATGCCCGAGGCCGCTTTCTGGGTGATAAAATTCAAATAGTAAATGTCCTGTTCGCCGAAAAAACGGGAGTTCTGGAAAATATAAGCAGAAACAATACCGAAAATTTTATCCCGGATTTTCAGTGGTGCAACCATAAAGGAATGTACCTGCCGTTTCATTGACGGAATGCCCGAGGCATCCGGTACAAGGCAGGGCGTGTAATCGCTTCCCAGCGACTCTATGATGAAGGTTTTTTCCTGTTCGGGAATATCTGCGGCATGGGATGCCGGATACGTTTTGTCGTTGGCGGCGGCTTTGTCCACAAGAACCAGGGAACTGTCCTGTTCCGAATACACATGAAAAAAAACCAGGTCCGCCTTGAGTTCTTCGACGCCCAACCGGACAACCTTGTTAAAAATTTCGTAACTGGAATCAATGGCGGAAAAATCTTCCATGACCCGGTTTAAGGTATTGACTTCCTCGACTTTTTTGACCAGTTCGTTGTTGAGTTTACGAAGGCGCTCCTGACGTTCCACCTCTTCTTTGAGAATCAGGTTTTCAACGAAAAGCCCGCGTTCCCGTAATATTCTGCGAAGGGTCAACTCCATCTGCTCAAGGTTGACCGGCTTGATCAGGTAGTCCACAACGCCGTTTTTCAGAGTCTGTATGGTGTTTTCAAGGGACGGATACCCGGTCATCACCACAACGGGCAGCGTACTGTCAATATGGCGGATCTGTTCGGCAAGTTCTAGGCCATCCATCACGGGCATATTGATATCGGTGAACACGCAATCTATTTTTTCCCGGTTGATGATATCCAGGGCGGTTTCCCCGTTGCCTGCAGTATATACCTGGTAGCCCTTTCTTTCAAAAAAAACTTCGGTGACATCCAGAATGCCGTTTTCGTCATCTACCACTAGAATTTTAACATTGTCCTTGTCCATCCACTTCAACCTGTTGTTTTTATGTGAAAGTATTAATGTATGGCTCAGTTTACTTTCATGTTTTGTTGTCGGTCGCGCCTGGGCGTTGACAGACCAGGTCGGCCCATGGCCGTTTGTATGTAAAGCGCTGTGTCCGCGACACAGATCGTGCAACTTGCGTTGTGGGCTTGGTCCGGGCTTTTGCAGGCCAGGATAGTCCATGGGTGTTAATCGGGATTTACTTAAAAATTACATGTATACGAAACATCGTATTTTATCAACCGAATCAAATGGTTTAAGATTCCGACGAAACGCACGTCAAGAGAATTAAATTTGTTCGTTTTGTATTCTTCAAGAACAATGTTCTTGACTTTGATTAAAACAACGAATATTCTCCCGTATCAATAGAACATATAGGATAAATTTAACATAAATTGAATATTATTGGTATGGATAAAACAGACCTGGAAATTCTTAAGATTCTGCAGAAAAAAGCCAGAATTCCCAATGTGGAGGTTGCCAGGCGCATTGGGATGGCACCTTCCGCAGTGCTTGAACGAATTAAAAAGCTGGAAGCAAAAAAGATCATCCAGGGTTATGAGGTCCGTCTGGACCCGGAAATGTTCGGTGGAGCCATGATCGCCTTCGTCAATATTCAGGTGACCCGCCCGTCCAAAATCCGGGAAACCGGCGAACAGCTTGCGGCCATTGAACAGGTCCAGGAAGTCCACTATCTGGCCGGGGGCGACACCTTGATGCTTAAAATCAAGACGTCAGGCAATACGGCCCTGGAAGAGCTGATTCAAACCCGGATCGCCGATATGAGCAGCGTAACGGCGACCAAAACATTTATTGTGCTGTCCACGTTCAAGGAAAGCGCCAAAATAAAACTGCCGGATGATATTTAATATATAGATAAGGAATTATTACTATGCCCATGTCACCTGAATTCAAAGATAGACTGTCCGCGGTGGTCCAGGATGCCGTATCCGCCTTTGGCACCCCTTTTCACATCTACGATGAGACCGGGATCATTCAAACATGCAAGGCCCTGAATGAGGCCTTTGCCCCCATTGAGGGATTCAAAGAGTATTTTGCCGTAAAAGGCCTGCCCAATCCCACGGTGATGGCACTTCTCAAAGCCCAGGGGTTTGGCTTTGACTGTTCCTCGGTTCCGGAAATAGAACTGGCCCGCAAAGTCGGAAGCAATGCCGACGATATCATGTTTACCTCCAACAACACCACCCGGGAGCAGTTGCGGGCCGCCATGGATAATGGCGGAAGCATCGTAAACCTGGATGATATCTCCCTGATTCCAAAGCTGCCGGCCATACCTGATCTGCTTTGCTTCAGATACAACCCCGGCGCCACGCGCCAGGGCAACGACATTATCGGCAAGCCTGAAGAAGCCAAATACGGTTTGACCCGGGAACAGATTTTTTCAGCCTATGAACAGGTTAAAGCCCTTGGCGTCAAAAGATTCGGCCTGCATACCATGATGGCTTCCAATGAGCTTAATTTTCAATACATGATTGATACGGCAGACATGCTGCTTGAGTTGATTGAGGATTTAAACCGTACCCTTGATATCCGTTTTGAATTTATCAATATCGGCGGCGGATTAGGTATCCCTTACACCCCGAATGCCAAACCCTTCAATCTTGAAGGTATGGCCAAGGGGGTTATCCGTTCTTTTGAAAATTTTAAAGCGAAAAACGGCTGGGTTCCCAAATTGTATATGGAAAGCGCCCGGTATATTACAGGTCCCCATGGTGTTCTTGTAACTTCCGTGATCAATCACAAAAATACGTACCGCAACTATGTGGGCGTGGATGCGTCGATGTCTGCATTGATGCGCCCCGGGATGTATGGCGCATACCATCACATCCATATCCATGACAAACCGGCATCCGCCCCCTTAAAAACCGTGGATGTTGTGGGTGCCTTGTGTGAAAACAATGACAAGTTTTCCATCCAACGGCAGTTGCCCGAAACCCAGCATGGTGACATCCTGATTATCCACGACACCGGGGCCCACGGACATGCCATGGGTTTTAACTACAACGGCCAGCTTCGCCCCAAGGAACTTTTGCTCAAAATTGACGGCAGCATTGAACTGATCCGCCGGGCAGAGACCATGGATGATTATTTTGCCACATTAAATTTTGAGCCCAAAACCATTGTTCCCAAACAAGGCTGATGATCAGAATAAAATAATTGATTATCAATCCGATTTATGGTTTGCTTTAGCCTGTACATGGCCCAAAGATTTCGGTTCTGGCATTGACCCGGCAGGAGAAACAGCATGGATTTAAAACAAATCTGTCCTGAGAAGCTGATCACCGCACAAGCAAGTGTGAAAAAAATTCGCAATGGTTCCCGGGTATTCATCGGCACTGGCTGCGGAGAACCCCAGCACCTGATCCGGGCCATGGTCGAAGATCAGTCCCTCCAGGATATTGTTGTATACCAGATGCTGTCCACCACCCTGGCGGAATATCTCAATGACGACAATTTTTCGGCCCGGTTTTCCATTAAACTGTTTTTTATTTCCGTTTTGATGCGTAAATTTGCGTTTGAAGGGAAAATTGACTATATCCCGGCCTATTTGTCCCAGATTCCCAAGGTGTTTCGGAACAATGAAATCGGTCTGGATGTTGCCTTGGTTCAGGTCAGTCCGCCGGATGCCCATGGATATTGTTCCCTGGGCATTTCCGTGGACATCACCCTGTCGGGCATGAAAAATGCCAAAATGACCATTGCCCAGGTCAATCCCCAGATGCCCCGGACCTGGGGCGACTCTTTGGTGCACATCGACGATATCGATTATATAGTGGAACACGAAGAAGATCTTCTGGAGTCCCTGCCCAAGAACAAAAACCAAACCGTGGTCGAACGTATCGGCCATTATGTCAGCCAGCTGGTGGATGACGGCGCCACGCTGCAGATCGGTTTCGGGCACCTGCCCCATGCCATCATGCCTTATCTGGCCGGCAAAAAGGACCTCGGGATTCATACCCAGGTGATCACGGATGGGCTTCTGCCTTTGTTTAAGCAGAAGGTCATCACCAACCGCAGAAAAAATTTTCTGCCCGAGCGTGCAGTTGCATCTTTGTGCATGGGGTCAAAGGAATTATACGATTATATATCCGACAACCCCATGTTCTATTTCAGATCCTCTGAATTTGTGAACGACCCCAATGTCATTGCCAGAAATGATAATCTGATCTCCATCAGTTCTGCCCTGGAGGTGGATTTGACCGGCCAGGTATGCACGGACTCAAAGGGGTATATGTTTTATTCGGGCATCGGTGATCAGGTGGATTTTATCCGGGGGTCGGCCATGTCCAAAGACGGATTTTCCATTGTGATTATCCCGTCCACAGCCCAGAACGGCCAGGTGTCCCGTATTGTGACCCATTTAAGCGAAGGGGCCGGGGTGGCCACCACCCGGGGGGACATTGACCTTGTGGTCACTGAATACGGCATTGCCGAAATCCGGCGGAAGAGCATTTTCCAGCGGGTGATGGAACTGGCCCAGATTGCCCACCCTAAATTCCGAAAACAGCTCATTGAAGAGGCCAAACAGCGCCATTACATTTTCAGCGACCAGCTGCCGCCCACAAATCAGGATCTGCTGTTTCTGGTGGCCTATAAATACAACATGCTTTTACCCGGCGGAAAACAGCTGGAAGTTCGGCCTCTCCAGCCCTCGGATGAATTCGAATCCAGGAATTTTTACTATTCCCTCCAGGAAGACTCCATCTATTTTCGATTTTTCAACCGGCGCAAGGTGTTTTCAAGGCGCATGCTCCAGCAGATGTGGGCCCAGGTGGATTACAGCCGGAATATGACCCTGATCGCCCTTGTTCAGCAGGGCAAACGCAAACAGATTGTGGCGGTTGCGTCGTACGCAGAAGTAGACCCCAAGAATGCGGAAGTGGCGTTTCTGGTGCAGGAAGAGCTGCATGGTCAGGGGATTGCCACCTTTATGCTCAACTGCCTTGAAAAAATTGCCAGAAAGAACAATTATACCGGGTTCACAGCCATTGTTCTGGCTGAAAACCGCAAAATGATCAATGTGTTTAAAAACACCTATCCCCACGCCGAATTTGTACGCGGGGAAGGCGGCGAAATTGAAGTGGCCATGCCCTTTGACATGGGTAGGCCCAACATGCTTGATGATGATCCAGATCTGCCTTTAGAATAAATCAGACAGCGTAGACGTTACCTTCAAACACTATTTTTTCTTTGAACTTAGTTCGGGAAAGTCCCAGTAAAAATATTCATTAATGGGCGCGTCTTCGCACCGTTCGTTTTCCTGCCGTTCGGTTTCAGTATCCCGCAAGTCAATTCGACGGATTTTTCCGGAAATGGTTTTTGGCACGTTATCAACAAATTCGATGATTCGCGGCATTTTAAATTTGGCAAGAATATTCATGGTGTGCTTGAACAACGCCAGTGCAAGTTCCCTGCTGGGGGTCTCACCCGGACGGAGAATGACATAGGCCTTGACCAGCTGGTAGCGTTTGGGGTCAGGCGTTCCCACAACAGCGGCTTCGTCAACGGCAGGGTGTTCTATCAGGGCACTTTCCACCTCAAAGGGACCGATGCGGTAATCGCTGGACTTGATGACATCGTCTGCCCGGCCCACAAACCACCAGTACCCATCGGCATCAAAAGAGGCCCGGTCCCCGGTATAATAATAGTGGTCCACAAATACCGCCCCCATTTTTTCAGGATTGCCGATATATTCTTTAAACAGTCCCACCGGCACCCAGTTGTCTACTTTTACAACAATATGTCCTTCCTGATCCGGCTGGGTAATTTCATTGCCTTCATCGTCTGCCAGGGCCACATCATACATGGGGCAGGGCATGCCAAAAGAGCCGGCCCGCATATTTTCGGCCATCCACGGCGGGTTGCCGATCATGGCCGTGGATTCGGTCTGTCCGTAAAAATCCCGGATACGGGTGCCGGTATATTCATGCCAGCGTGTGATGACTTCCGGGTTCAAGGGCTCTCCGGCGGACATGGACTGGCGCAGACAGGAGAGGTCTATGTCATCAAGGTTTGCGTTTACAAACATGCGCCAGGCCGTAGGCGGCGCACAAAGGGTGGTGACCTTTTGTCTTGCAATGGCCTTAAGGTATGTATCTGCATTCAACGTATCAAACCGGAAGGCGGTTACGGTGGCCCCCACATTAAAGGGAACAAAAAAAGAGGACCAGGACCATTTACCCCATCCGGGGGCACTGAGGTTATGATGGATATCATCGGGTTCAAGCCCCGTCATGGCCGTGGTTGACAAATGTCCCACAGGATAGGAAACGGCCGTATGGCCCACCCGTTTGGGCAGACCGGTGGTGCCGGAGGTAAAAAAGCAGAACAAAATATCATCGGATGCCGTGTCTGCGGCCTCAGCCGTGTCGGATGCACTTGCCACCTCGTCGTAGGAGATCCACCCCGGTGCCTGGCCAAGCACCAGTTTTACCTTGGGCGCGATGCCGGTTTCCCGGATAGCGGTTTCAATGAGATCAACGCCGGCCAAGTCAGATAAAATGACATCGGGGGTATAGGTTTCAAACCGGAATTGCAGCTCTCTTGCGGTCATGGTGGTGGCCGTGGGGACACTGACGATTCCCGCCTTGATGCAGGCAAGACTTGCAAACCATATTTCAGGACACAGGGGCACCATCATATACATATTGTCTTTTATGCCAACGCCCCGGTCCGCCAGAAAATTGATCAGCCTGTTGGCGTGGCATGACAAGTCAAGATAGGAAAAACGACTGGATTCAAGGGTGGTCAGGTCTTCATATACCAGGGCGGTTTTATCCGGTGTCCGGGCCACATGAATTCCTTCAAACACCTGGCTTGCCCAGTTGAATGAACCGGGTATGGTCATGCGGTTCAATGAATCAAAAAACGCCTTTACCCGGGCCTGTTTTTCAGAAGTATCCGGCATCCGGTTGATGTGGATCATCTGTTCGTAGAGTTCTTTCATACTGTGGGAAACACTCCTTGCAATCCAATTTAATCTTATGTATAGCTGATCAAAAAATATTGACTCTATAATGGATCATCCTCGGGTTTGTCAAAATATTTTATTTCTTAAGGCCTGTAGATCAAGGAGAATCGTCCCCCATGGCAGATAATTGCCCCGTTTTAATACTGGCCCCTTTACAGGGGGTCACCGATGTGGTGTTCAGACAGGTGTATGTCCGGCATTTCAACGGTATTGACCAGGCCATGGCCCCGTTTATTTCCACCATGAGCAGCAGGCGCTTAAAACCCTCAAGAATCAAAGATGTGGACCCGTCGTTGAATTGTGCTCTGCCTGTTATCCCCCAGATCCTGGGCAATAACCCCGATGATTTTCTCTATCTTGCAGATTATCTGTTTGATATGGGCTATACCCAGGTGAACTGGAACCTTGGGTGCCCCCATTCAAAAATTGCAAAAAAAATGCGGGGTTCGGGCCTTTTGGCTTTTCCTGATGAAATCGACGCGTTTCTTTCCCGGGTCATTCCGGCCATGAAGGCCTCCCTGAGCGTGAAGATCCGTCTGGGCCGTAAAAATAAAGAAGAGATCCGGGATCTGATTGCAATGTTCAATACCCACACGCTTGACGAGATTATTCTGCACCCCAGAACCGGGGAGCAGATGTACACAGGCGCGGCCGATGTTGACGCATTTGAACAGGCCATGGGCGAGTGCGCACATCCTATGGTATATAACGGTGATATTGTGGACTTGGCATCATGGGAACGAATCCGGCAGCGGTTTCCGAAAATTGGTCGTTTCATGATCGGCAGGGGTATTATTTCCAATCCTTTTTTGCCCGAGCAGATCAAAGGGCTGAAAACCGGTTCCCAAAATACCGACACCCGGGATAATGGCAACCAAACGCATGAACGATTGAAAAACTTCCATGAGGATCTGTTTAACAGTTACAAACAGATTTTTAAAGGCCCGGGGCACCTTATCGGGCGTATGAAAGGATTTTGGGGATATCTGGGACCCTCCTTTGAAAACAGCAGAAAGCCCTTGAAAAAGATGCTCAAGTCAAATTCGGAGCAGGACTATTTAGACCGGGTCAACGGGTTCTGGGATATGAATTTGAATTTTTTGCCGGGCGGGGTGGAATGACCCCCGGTCCGGACGGCACATGGTATCATTATCCGTCGCAAATGATTTGATGCGCCGTTTAATCAAATTTATTCAAGGCAACTGAGAGTATGGGTTTGATCGCTTCGGGCGTGATATCTTTTTCAATATGAGCGGCAACACCCATATCTTTAAATTTTTCCAGTCTCTCTTCGTTAATTTCCCCTGTCATCAGCAGTACAGGGATATCTTTGAAGTCCGTATTGCCTTTTAAAACTGTTATGAACTCAAGGCCGTCCATTTCAGGCATATTATAGTCTGTAACAATTAAATCAATGGGCGTACTTTTGATCAGGCACAGCGCTTCTTTACCATTTTGGGCTTCAAATATTATCAAATCTTGGAATCCCGCCCTGAGAATCGTTCGTTTGATGGCGGATCGCATCGGTTTTGAATCATCGACAACTAAGCATGAGCGGCACATCGCTTAAATCCTTTTTTGTTGGTACGCATATTGGCCGACTGGCTATACGTGTAGTCATGATTGAACAAGGTGCTTTTCTTTATATATACCATTTTGCCGCTGATTGACAAATCAGACGGGCACAAGTTCGCGGTGATACCATTGTTTCAGGTTCTCGATTCTACATCTAACAAGTTATTTTTATTTGTTAAATTGCATCCTGAACGCTCTGATCAGTTGCCCGGACAGACTATAGCTGTTGGGAATGATGGGTAGGCGGTCAGCCCTGAACCATCCTGCTTCTATAATCTCCTTGGGATCAATCTCAATCTGTCCGCCTTCATAATCGGCCATGAATCCGATCATCAGGCTGTCCGGAAAGGGCCAGGGCTGGCTTTTTACATACCGGATATTTGTTACCCGGATACGGGTTTCCTCGTAGACCTCCCGGGCCACGGACGCCTCCAGGGTCTCTCCGGGGGCGGTGAATCCTGCCAGGACTGAGAACATCGGTCGGTTTGGAAACCTGGTCCCCCGGGCCAAAAGGATTTCATCCCCCCGGGTCACGCCCATGATCACGGCAGGGGATATTCTGGGGTAGGCATGGAGGCCGCAGGCAGGGCACGCTCTGCCGTGTTCCCTTTCCATGATCCGGGTCAATGTGCCGCATCGCCCGCAAAAACGGTTATTGGTGTGGACATCCGCGATAAAACGACCAAAGGCCACAGCCATTCGCAGGTCCTCATCCGCACTTTGGTAAAATTCTCTGAGATCGACTCTGGCACACCCCGATTCCGGCAGGGTATCCACCAGGGTGCCGCAGCAGCATGGCATGCCGTTCAAGGTGCCGAAAGGGTGCAGGCCGTTTCGGGCTAGGGCCTTGATCTGGTCTGGTTTTAGGATGGGTGGCAGCCCTGTTTCAGGGGTAACGATCAGTTCTGTGCTGTTAAAAAGAAAAATCCATGCGGGACTCTCTTCGGGGGGGGCAGGTGTCTGTAAGGGGAAAAACATTATTGGTCCTGGGGGGTATCTTTCATGTCTGTTTATCTATATTGTTACTTGACCATCGGTCGTATTTTTTAGGGGGTCATCAATATTCAGTCCTAAATAGAGGTCGCCGCCGCATAGCCGCCATGCACGGCTTCAAACGCCGTACCCACCTTTAGGGCATCACCGGCGACATGATACGCAATGCCGAGTTTTTCAGCAATATGCGCCAATGGATTGTAAGGTTCAGAGCCGGCCGCCACCACAACCGTATCAACGTTCAGGACAGTGTTGTTTCCATCCTTTTCCATTTCAAGGCCGGTTTTTGTGATTTGCACTACTTTTGTGCAGGTCCGGGTTTCCACGTTAAAACGCCTGAGATCCTGCATCATCCCCCACCGGGTTGAATTCCCGATATCCTTGCCGATACGACGGGTCATTTCGATGAGATATACTTTTTTGCAGCCTTGGGTGGCCATGTTAAAAAGTGTTTCAGGGGATTCAGCCTTGTTTACCAGCAGAAATTTGAGGGTTTCTGGGGGGACCGTGCCTTTTTCCGCCAGAAATAATGCGGTTTCAACACCCACAGCCCCGCCGCCGATGACGGCCACATGTTTGCCGGTGCCTACCTTGTTTTCAAGCACATCCCAGGCCCCCGCCACATGGGGCAGGTCCATGCCGGGGATGGGCGGTTCAAGAGGTCGGGCGCCTGTGGCAAGGATCAGGGCATCAGGCTTTTCTTTCAGAATAAGGGCTTCGTCTACCTCGCAGTTGAGTACAACCGGGATTTTTTCCGCAGAAAGTTGATGCGCAAGGTCTTCTGAAAACCGGGCAAAGGTAGTCCTGCCCGGGGGCGCGGCTGCCAGGTGTAGTTGCCCGCCTAAACGTCCGGAACGCTCGTATACCGTTACATCATGTCCCCGCCGGGCACAGGCCAGGGCGGCCGTCAAACCGGCGGGTCCACCGCCAACCACCATCACTTTTTTGGCGGTGGCAACTTGGTACTGCGTTTTGCAGTACTCATGACCGGCCAGCGGATTGCAAAGGCATTCCACATGCTTAAGTTTGAACAGGTTGTCCAGGCAACCCTGGGCGCAGGCAAGGCAATGAACAATATCCTTTTCTCGGCCTTCTCTGGCTTTTCGGGGCAGATCCGGGTCTGCAATCAGGCTGCGCCCCATGGCAACCATGTCGCATAATTCTTGATGAATCATCTCTCTGGCGGTTTCGGGAGTATCGATCCTGTGACTTGCGATCACGGGCACATCCACCGCGGCCCGGATATCGCCGGCAAGATAGCCAAATGCGCCCCCGGGCACCTGGGCCACAATTTGAGGCACCTGGGCTTCATGCCAGCCCACATTGACGCACAGTGCATCAACGGGCCCTTTGGTCAGTCGTTTTGCGTATTCGATCAGCTCTGATCGGTCATTGCCCCCGGGCATAAAATCATTGCCGTTCATTCTCACAATCAACGGATAATCCGGCCCCACGGCATCCCGGACCGCCTGGGCTACTTGCAGCCCAAACCGCATGCGGTTTTCAAGGCTGCCGCCGTATTCATCTGTGCGCTGGTTGGTCAGTGGAGACAAAAATTCGGAGATCAGATACCCTGTGCCCGATAAAATTTCCACCGCATCAAACCCTGCTTTTTTCACCCGGAGGGCCGCATTTACAAAGGATTCGATAAATTGCGGAATTTCGCTGATTTCAAGGGCTCTGGGTGTCTCCTTGGTCATTCTGGAGGCAATGGCGGACGGGGCTACGGGCTGTTTTCCGTTAATCAGAAATGAAAAATTATACCGGCCGGCATGGTTGATCTGCACGGCGCAACGGCTTCCATTCTTCCGGATGGTCTCTGCCAGCCGGGTCAATCCCGGGATAAATTTGTCATCATGGGCACCAATGTTCCGGGTGTTGCCGGACAGTTCGTCCACCGTGGCATATCCCACGCAAATCATACCCGGCCCGCCCTGGGCACGTCTTGCGTAGAATGCAAGGATTTGATCCGTTACTTCATAATCCTGTGCCATGCCCAGGTGCATGGCCGGCATATAAATCCTGTTGGGAAGGCTCAATGTATTGATGTGGATGGGATCGAACAGGGGATCTGTCATTGTACAGCCTTTATGTTTGGTATTAATCTTTTTTAAGTGAAATATCCCATTTTTTCATGTATTTCCAGACAAGGGTCCGGCTTTTCCCCAGTTGTCTGGCCACCTCCGCCTTATTCCAGTTGCAGGCATCCAGAAGGGTTAACAGGCGCTCCCGGGTTAATGGAGTCTGGGAAAAAGCGGATGTATCTGGAAATGGCTCGCTGCCTGGGGCGGCTGTATTTCCTTGGTTTTCCCCGCACACTTCGTCGGGCAGATCGGCACAGGTGATCTCCCGGGTTCGGCACAGCACAAAGCCATGGGCAATGGCGTTTTCCAGTTCCCGCACATTTCCGGGCCAGGGATAGGCCATGAGCGCTTTCATGGCATCCGGGGTTACATTGCGGATCTCCATGTTTTCTCTCTTGTTGCCTTTTTCGATGAAATTGCGTACCAGCAGCGGAATGTCTTCCAGGCGCTGCCGCAACGGAGGAAGCCGGATGGGAAATACCTTAAGCCGATAATACAAATCCTCGCGAAACAGACCTTCCCGGGTCAGGGTGTTTAAATCTTTGTGGGTGGCTGCAATGACCCGGATGTCAATTTTCTTTTTCCGGGTATCCCCCACCCGCTCAATTTCCCTTTCCTGTAAAACCCGCAGCAGCTTTACCTGCATGTATGGCGTCAGTTCCCCGATTTCATCAAGAAAGATGGTGCCGGTATCCGCCTGCTCAAACCGCCCGATTCGGTCTTTATGCGCACCGGTAAACGCGCCTTTAACATGGCCGAACAACTCACTTTCCAGCAGGGTTTCGGACAATGCCGAGCAGTTTACCGTAACCAGGGGGCGCTGGCCTCCTGCGGCTTCATAGTGGATGGCCCGGGCCACAAGTTCTTTTCCTGTGCCGCTCTCTCCCTGGATCAGGATGGTGGCCCGGCTGTCTGCCGCCGCCTGGATGGCATGGAACACCTTTTCCATGGCGGCCGATTTGCCGATAATATTGCCCAGGGCATACCGTTTTTTGAGTTCCTGCTTGGCCGAGGCTTCCCGGGCCTTGATGGCTTTGATTTCCGTTAGGTCGGTCAGTGTTTCCACGATGCCCAGCACATTGCCCGTTTCATCACGGACCAGCCTTGCATTTTTGATCACCGGCACATCATAACCGTCTTTGTGTCGGATAAAGCACTCCTTGACTTCTGTTTTGCCCTGGGTCAGCACCTTGCAATGGGAGGTGTCCGCCGGCAGAGTCTGGTCATAACACCGGCTGCACTTGATCAGGCTGCATTGCCGGCCTACTGCCTCTTCGGCCGTGTAGCCGCTGATTTGTTCCATGGCCCGGTTCCAGGCGGTGATTCTGCCGTCCTGGTCCAAGGTAAACAATCCCTCGGCCATGGCATCTAAAATGTGGTATAAAAAATTGAGGTTCCAGATCCCGTCGTTGTTCAACACGTCACCCGTTTTATTATTCTTTGAAAGCAACGATTTTAACGTTACTTGGCATCGGGCAATGATAAAGTAACGTTACTTAACAATCAATAAAAATAAGGATTAGTGCTTGCTTACTAACAATGATGAGCTATTATCTTAATCATTAAATATGCAGCAACCCAAAGGAGTTAGATTATGACCCAGAAACCCCAACGTATATTATTTGCCTCGGACCTGTCCACCAATATGAAAGAGGTGTTTAAACATGCCGTTTCCCTTTCCACGTTGAGCGATGCCACCATCATCGTGCTTCATGTCATGGAAGAGGCCGGCAAAAATGCCCAGCGGCGCGTACAACGTGCATTTGGTGAGACGCTTTACAATACCATCAGATCCGAACAAAAAACCGGTGCACACAACCTGCTTACAGGCAAAAACGTGGATGCCTTGGGCATAAAACAGGCCATTGCAGGGTTTCTTGAAGATAAGGAAAATACACCCTCGGATATGGAAATCACTTCTCCCATTGAAAAAATTCTGGTCACGGAGAGCAAGTCCATTGCCGATGAAATTACCGGGACAGCCGTGGCGGAGGGGTGTGATATCATTGTTATCGGGGGCGGCCACCAAAGTTTTTTGGAAAGTGCCATTGGGGACAACATTGCCCGCAAGGTGCTTAAACGCACTAGTGTTCCTGTACTGGTGGTGCCGTTACTGCATTGATACCCGCAGTTTAATCCTGCCGAATCACAACGTTTAATATGCCGAATATATGGTTATGGAGGCCGCATGGCTGAAATTAAAGATATTGTATTGATTTACATGGAAAACGACCCCATCAGTTTTGCCCGGGTTGAAGATATTGTGCCGGACCATAAAAAAGACTGGTATCAGATCCGGCTGTTGATGCTGCAGATACCCTTGCAAGTCGTAACTTGGATTTTAAGGGCGGAATACATCAATGGCGAGGTGTTTTCCATGAACGGCAAAAGTATGCGCCTGGAAAAAGTGGTTGCCCCGGTCGTGCCCGGTGAAGATGACGACGATACCCCCGAATCGGATGAAACGTCTGAAAAAAAACAGGACAATATTATCTCTTTTTCCCCGCGAAAAAAAACTAAAACCGAGGGACCATAGGTTGACCGGTCCCACCGGCATTTTGTCCGCCTCCAGGCGAACGGATATCCCAGGCTGGTACGCCGCCTGGTTTCTGGATAGAATTGAAAAAGGGTATTTTGTTGTAACCAATCCATTTAACCGGCAGTCCCACAGGGTTGACGCAACCCCCAAAGAGATTCACACCATTGTCTTCTGGTCTAAAAATTATGGACCGTTTCTGGACTTGAACGCCCATAAAATTTTAGCCCGGAAAGGATTTCACCTGTTTTTCAATTTCACCATCAATACACCTGTAACCATTCTTGAACCCAATTTGCCGGATCTGTCAGTTCGTTTGGACCAGGTTCGGCGAATTGCCCGAAACTTCGCCCCGGAGCAGATTGCCTGGCGTTTTGATCCCATCTGTTTTTATGAGACGGATGGCCGGATATTTAACAATCTTGACGCCTTTGAATCCATTGCCATGCAATTGGCACAACTGGGTACCAAGCAATGTATCACCAGCTTTTATGATCCGTACAAAAAGGTGGACGCACGAATCAAGCGTATGACCGAGCCGGGCAGGCCCGCGATTAAATTTATAGATCCGGGCATGGACCGCAAGGCAGATATTATTCGCAAGATGACCCGGTTTCTTAATCCCCTTGGTATGGAACTTTTTCTATGCTGCGAAAAAGCGCTGATGGACGCCGCCGGATTGGAAAAATATGCATCCTTGAATGCCTGTATCAACGGGCATTTTTATAAAATTTTATTTGGGGGAAATCCGGAAACCCGCGGCGATTATGGACAACGGCGTAAGCAAGGCTGTCGATGCACAAAATCGTTTGATATCGGTTCCTATGAAGACCACCCTTGTTTCCACAACTGCCTTTTCTGCTATGCCAGAACAGGACTTGATATTAAAAAATCGTCCATGGGAAGACGATCCACAAAATGATCCTACAATAAACTATGAAAATAAAAGATCTGGAAATCAACGGCGTCACCTTTCTGGCGCCTTTGGCTGGGATTACCAATCTGCCTTTCAGGCAGCTGATAAAGGATTGCGGATGCGCTGTGGTATGCTCGGAGATGATCAGTGCCAAAGGCATATTCTACAATTCGGAAAAAACCATAACCCTGCTTGAGTCCAAGGAGAGTGAGCGGCCCTTGTCCGTACAGATTTTTGGATCGGATCCTGCGTCCATGGGCCAGGCTGCCGCCTTTATCAGTGATTTGGGAACAGCCGATATCATTGACATCAATTTTGGATGCAGTGTCAGAAAAGTAATCAAACAGGGGGCTGGTGTGGCATTGATGAAAGAGTCTGGGCTTGCCCAAAAAATTATAAAGGCTGTCAGGGAGGCCACATCCCTTCCCTTTACCATAAAAATACGCAGCGGCTGGGATGCGTCCGGGGATCAGGCTGTGAATCTGGCGAAAATCGCCGAAGATCAGGGGGTTGACGCCATTGCTGTTCACCCGAGGACCGCAGCACAGGGGTTCAAGGGCCAGGCGGACTGGCAACAGATTGCGCGGGTTAAACAGGCCATCCAAATTCCCGTAATCGGAAACGGCGATATCATTACCCCCCAGGATGCAGGCGACATGCTTTCCCAAACCGGCTGTGACGCCGTTATGGTCGGCAGGGCGGCCATGGCAAATCCGTTCATCCTGTCACAGATCGAACAGTATGTGGCCCACGGCACATTCACCCCTCCCGAGCCTTGGGATACCTTTAGAAAAATGGAAGCATTGATCCAAGGATATGTGTCCTATTTCGGGGAAATCACGGCGTGCAGGATGCTTCGTGGGCGGCTTGCCTGGTTTGTTCGGGGCTTGCCCGGCTCAGCTGTGTTCCGAAAAGAGTTATCCACCCTTGACAGCAGCGCCCAGGCCCATGAGATGATTCGGGAATTTGAGGCAGGTCTTAACGCTTGAGGGCTGATTTAATTTGTGTTTGGACGAAGATTCGTCCAAACACGAAGATTTCGTTCATTGATTAATTATCGGCTTCGCCCTTGGTATATTCGGCAGATCCCACGGACGAAATACCTCCGCGGGGGGTGAATTCGCCTGTCACCTTCATGTAAAGCGGCTTGATCACCGAGACCAGATCGTCCAGGATTTTATTTACCACATGTTCATAAAACATCCCGACGTTTCTGTACTGCATCAAATAATATTTAAGTGACTTCAACTCCACCAGGTGGGCATCGGGACGGTAGTCGATGATGATCGTCCCGTTATCCGGCAGGCCTGTCATGGGGCAGACCGACGTGTACTCGGGCTGGGTGATTTTAATATCAATGCTGCGTTTTGATTTATATGCGTATTCAATGGGTTCCAGCAGATCCGGTGTGATGACATCGGCCGTATCCACGGTAAAAGGGGTGTCGTAGTGTTTGTTTTCCATCTACACTCTTTCTTCACAAAGCTTTACAGATTTTACCCGAAAATTCACGTTTAACGGGTTGCCAATTTTTCTTGAATTATGGTAACATACACCTTGGAAGTATTCAATATGCTTCACAACATACTGCAGGCGGCAAACGTGTCGTAAAAAACATTAAATAAGAAATCCGGTTGTACAAGATTAGGGAATTGTTAAAAATTTTCTTGACAATCGGCGTAAAAAATTGGATAACGACGTCTGCGATATACCCAAAGAAAATGAACTTTTACATCCTTGTTATGGCTCGCATTTGTTGATTGAGGAAGACCAAGGCAACTTTCAGGCCACATAATTTTAAACATGCGGTATAATAGGGAGAATCAAGGAGAGAGAGGTTTATACCATGAACGATTTTTTACAGAGCCTTCGTAACGGCCAGTCCGAAAAGGCAAGAACACCTAAAACAAGAAAAAATTTTGACAATTCGTACTACTCCAATACATCCCGGTTTAATTCATATGGCGGATCCGGTTATCCCACGAATACTAGAACTCCGCAAATGAAACGCCCTATGCCGCCGGGAATACCCCAGCAGGCACCCGGTAACCAGGTCGCTGAAGATCCAAATACAGTCCTTTTAGCGGATATTCTGGACAACCTGGGCAATCAGGTGGATATTCTGATTAAAAACCAGGAGTATATGATTACGATTCAGGAAAGAACTGCTGATCTGCTTCAGCGTCAGGCCGACGCCATTGAGATTATCATGGATCGCCTGAATCTTTCTGCGGACGAGGAGATGGATATCGCCCCGACGTTTGAACATCATTATGTATCGTCCCAGGCCCCGGATGAAGAAGAGGTTGACGGCACAGTGGAAGATCTGCTTAGAGCGGAAATGGCCGAGGAAGAACGCCGGAAAGTCGCTGCCCTGAACGCGGTCCAGGAAAACAATGTTGTAAAAAAACGCAGAAAAATTGTTGCGCCTCCGACACCGGAACCCGCATCTGCTGAATCATCATTCTGTGAATCTGCAGAACTGATGCCCAGAGAAGAGATCATGGATATCATCAACACCATGCGCGAACAAGGTGCCACCTATGATCAGGTTGCCAAACATCTCATAGATCTTGGTCAGCCCACCTTTTCCGGTCGCGGCGAATGGCATGCCCAGACCATCCACAGGTTGTGCAGCAACAAATAACAACCTGTCATCGCCCATAAAACCATAAAAAAACCGACCGGATTTAATCCGGTCGGTTTTTTTTATCAGCCGTCAGTCGTTCCATGTGTTCGTCCCACTCTGCCGGCAGCATGCGTTGTTTTTGCGTATTGCATTCCTTGCAGCATGGCACCAGGTTAAATTTCTCCGAGCGCCCGCCCCGAGATAGGGGTATCACGTGATCCATAGTCAGTTCTTTGGGTGGGAACCGCTCTCCGCAATAGTGACATATGCCGGATGATCGTTTTCGCTTCCACCACTGGCTGTTCCGAAGCTCCCTGGCCTTGGATCGCTCTTTTTTTGTTACAATATCGTCGGGAAAAGAAAAAAAATTATTTATATCTGTCATATCGCCTGTATTTACTGTTTGAACGATGCCTTTGTGTTTGGGCGAAAGGTTGCCCAGATGCAAGGCGCAGAAAAATTTGCAACCGGAGCAACCTCATGGTTGTAAGATTGCAAATTTTTTTTGCAACGCCACAGGTGGGTGACTTTTCGTCCAAACGCATTAATATCCGAATTCACTGAGGTGCCTTTTATTAGACACCCAATCCCGCGTCACCTTAACAAACAGCTTAAGCAATACCTTGCTGCCCAACATCTGTTCAATATCTTTCCGGGCGTCTGATCCGATGCGCTGGAGCATGCTGCCTTGTTTTCCAATGACAATACCCTTTTGGGAATCGCGCACCAGATGAATGCTGGCATGGATGACGATCAGCTTTTTTTCCACATCAAAGGCATCCACGGTTACGGCCGATGAATAGGGAATTTCCATACCCGTGAGCCTGAACACCTTTTCCCGGATAATTTCGCTGACCATATATTTTTCTGAAACATCGGTAAAGGTCTCCTCGGGATAGAGGGGCGGCCCCTCGGGTAAACGGGATTCCACTTCATTAAGAAGCAGATCCACCTGGGTGTTTTTTCTGGCAGAGACAGGGACAATGGTTTCAAACTCATACATATGCCGGAACATCTCGACCTGCTCATACACAACCGCTTTTTTTGCCAGATCAATTTTGTTCAATGCCAAGATAACCGGTTTCCCCACGGCTTCAAACCGCTTTACGATCATCTTTTCAGATGAATAGTTGCGGGATGTGCTGTCCACCATGAAAAGAATTAAATCCACATCATCCATGGCCTGCATGGCTTGGTCCACGATTCGCTGATTAAGCAGGGTTGTGCTTTTGTGAATTCCCGGCGTATCCAGAAACACGATCTGGGAGTGGGGGCGATTTACAATGCCGATGATCCGGTCCCGGGTGGTCTGGGGTTTTTTTGATGTAATGGATATTTTTTGACCCAGGACCTGATTGAGCAGGGTGGATTTTCCGGCATTGGGGGCACCTATAATTCCCACAAAGCCCGAACGGGTGATTTTAGACATCTAATCCTCCTCCTGATACCAGTCAATGAGGTTTTGGATTTCATCCCATATGGTCTGCCGGCCCTGGCGGGTTTTGGCCGAAAAAAGAACGATTCCATTGCGATCCCGGTTAAACGCCTTGCAGGCCGCATCCAATTGTTTTAACTGTTTGGTTTTTGACAATTTATCCGCTTTGGTCAGAACCAGAAGGCAAGGTATCTGCTTTGTTTCAAGCCAGCGGACCATATCAAGTTCTTCTTTGCCGGGATCCCTGCGGATATCCATGAGGAGAATCAGGCCCATCAGATTCTCGCGCGTTCCCACATAGTTGTCCACCATGGGCTGCCATTGTGCCCTGATTGTTTTGGACACCTTGGCATATCCGTACCCGGGAAGGTCAACCAGGGAGAGCGCCTCCTGGGAGGCCTCTCCCCGGGACAAATCTCCCCGGGACAAATCTCCATTGACCAGAAAGAAATTAATCAACTGGGTGCAGCCGGGCCGGGAACTTGTTTTAACCATATCCTTGCGGTTAATCAAGGTGTTGATCAAAGACGATTTTCCCACATTCGACCTGCCCGCAAATGCGATTTCCGGGAAATCGTATTCCGGGTACTGGGCGGGTTTAACCGCACTTTTTACAAATTCAACGGCGCGGATTTTCATGCATACCTTTTCAAATATTCTTCCAGTCGGTCCATTCCGATTTTAAGGTTTTCCAGGGAATTGGCATAGGAGAATCGAATGTATCCCTCTCCATTGGCGCCAAAATCAATGCCCGGGGTCACCCCGATGTGTGCCTTTTCCAGGATGTCAAATGCCAGGGCATAGGAGTCGGTGGAAATATGTTTAAAATTGACAAAAACATAAAACGCACCCGTGGGTTCCACCATCATCGACAGCCCCATCTCCTTCAGGCGCTTGATCATGAATTTTCTGCGCTCATTATATGTATCGCACATGATCTTGGTTTCTTCCTCCGCATCGGTCAGCGCAGCGGCACCGGCCAGTTGGGTCACCGAATTGGCGCAGATAAAGAAGTTCTGCTGCAGCACCTGAAGTGCCCGGACAAATTTTGGGGGGGCAATCAGGTACCCTAACCGAAGTCCTGTCATGGCAAACAGTTTGGAAAAACCGTTGAGCACAAATGCCTGGTCGGTAAATTCCAGAATAGAGTGATCTTTGCCTTCATAGGTCAGGCCATGGTAAATTTCATCGGAAACAACGTACAGTCCGTGTTCTTTGGCAACGTCCACAATTTCCTTCATCCGGTCCGCAGAGATAACGGTGCCCGTGGGGTTGGACGGGGAATTGATAAAAATCGCCTTGGTTTTGGGGGTAATTTTTTCCCTGATGGCTTCGGGGGTATATATAAACCCGTCCTGCTCATGCACTTCGACAAAAACAGGTTCCCCCTGGACATAGCGGATGAAATTGGCATAGCAGGCATAATGGGGATCTGAAACGATGATCTCATCGCCGGGGTCCAACAGTGCGCTGAACACCAGAAGCATGGCCGGAGAGGTCCCGTTGGTTACAAGTATCTGATCGGGATCAACCGTCGTGCCGTAGATGCGCTTGTGATAATCACTAATGGCCCGGCGCAGGCGAATATCGCCCAAGCTGTTGGTGTAGCAGGTTTCGTTCTGTTCTAAGGCCTCGATACAGACCCGGTTGACGCATTCCGGTACATTGAAGTCGGGTTCGCCGATCTCCATGTGAATGACGTCAATCCCCTGGGCTTCCATTTTATGGATCTTTTCCATCACGTCCATGGCAATGAACGGTTTCATCTGTTCACATCGTTTGGCCACAGTCATGTTCAGATCACCTTATTCAATGAGCATTCAATGATACCTTCAGCACCAGCCTTCAACAGCTGGGGGATCAGGTCCCGGACCTCACTGTTTTCGACCACGGTCTCCACGGAGAACCAGTTGGACTGGTACAGGGAGGCAACGGTGGGTGCGTTGAGGCTTGGCAGCAGGTCTACCACAGCAGCAATTTTTGATTCAGGGACATTCATTTTAAGCATTACAAGTTTTTCCGCCACAAGGGCTGCCTGGAGCAACATGGCAATCTGCTCAATTTTTTCCCGTTTGGCCGGGTCCTGCCAGGCGGTTTTATTGGCAATGAGCTGGGTGTTGGTCTTCATGATCTCGTGGATCACCTTTAAATTGTGGGCCCGGATCGTGCTTTCGGTCTCGGTGATTTCCACAATGGCATCGGCCAGGCCGGATACGATTTTGGCTTCCGTGGCGCCCCAGGAAAATTTTACATTGACATGAATGTTGCGGGATTCAAAAAAACGCTTTGTAAATTTTACAAGTTCGGTGGAAATGGTTTTGCCTTCCAGATCCTCAATGCTGTTGATTTCAGAATCTCCTGCCACGGCAATTACCCACCGGGCCGGCCGGGCAGATACCTTTGAATAAACAAGATCCGTCACAACATGGACATCAGACTCGTGTTCAGCCACCCAGTCAAGACCGGTCAGGCCTGCATCAATAACGCCGGATTCCACATTGATTGACATTTCTTGTGCCCGACACAGGGCGCATTCAATGGTATCGTCATCAATGTCCGGGAAATAGCTTCTGCCTTCCACGTTTATTTTCCATCCCGAACGTCTGAACAGGTTGACGGTTGCATTCTGCAGGCTTCCTTTGGGGATGCCCAGCTTTAACTTTTTATCCATTACTTGTACACCTTTTCCGGATCAAAGACCCGCTGTTCAACTATTTTAAATTCATTGTTTTCAACTACGCGGTAAAAACAGCTCTTATATCCTTTGTGGCAGGCGGCACCGCCCACCTGGGTCACCTTGAGAAGCACAGTGTCGTTGTCACAGTCCACCCGGATCTCCTTGATCTGTTGAACGTGTCCCGAGGTTTCTCCCTTTTTCCATAGTTTATTCCTGGAGCGGCTGTAGTAGACGGCATTGCCGCAGGCAAGTGTCTCTTCAAAGGCCTCTTTGTTCATATAGGCCATCATCAGCACCTCACCCGTATCCGCGTCCTGGGCAATGGCGGGGATCAGCCCGCCGGTTTTTTCAAAATCAAGTTCCGGCATGACTCGTTGTCTTCCTTATAATTTTGAGTGTTCGATCAATTGAAGGCAGCAATCGCCGCTTGAAGCCGGATCTTTAAAGCGTTCAGTTTTTTTAAAACGCTTTAATATTATACACATTTTATCCAGCCAACCATATCAAAACTTAAATAATTAATGGTTTGGGCAAAAAATGTCAATTTGAAAATAGAATTAAGGATGTTCGAAGAAATAATTGTGATCGAAAATGAGGTGTTTACCCTTTCGAACCCGGTCCCGCAAAAGCCCCAGTTTTTTATCCAGATCGGCCAGGCAGACGGCGCTGTTTTTTTCAGCTTCCAGGGTTTTGACCACGTCGGCAATACCGCCGTTCTTTATCACAATGCGCCGGTCACAGGAGAGCGCCAGTAAAGGGTCATGGGTGGCAATCAGGACAATTTTTTCCTTGTTGAGCAGCAGGGAGATCGCTTTGACGCGGTCGATACCTGCGTTTTCAATTTCATCGATCAACACCACAGGGGAGGCGCTCAGATAGGCGACATCGGCGATCATCAGCGCCCGGGACTGGCCGCCGGACAGGGAGGTAATGGCCGTGCCCAGGGAAAAGGGTTCGCCGGCAAGCATGACGGCGGATCGGTATATCTGTTCTATTTTTTCGGGAATATTGCCGATCAGGCGGCTTTCGGCATGCATCTGGAGGAATGCCTCCACGGTCAGATCCATGACAAAATTCATGTTCTGGGAAAGCTGGGCCACCAGCCTGAATTCGCCGGAAAAACGTGACTGCGCATCCAGCGGTTTGCCGTCGGGCAGCACGTTTCGGCCCGAAGGGGTGTCCCCCTGGGCCATGCATTCAATATCCGAAAGCAGCTGGCTTTTGCCCGAACCTGTGGGGCCCACCACGCTGACCACCTCGCCGGGAAACAGGGTAATGCCCATGGCTTCGGCAACCCCGTTTTTATCAAACCCGGCCTCAATGACCAGGTGGTCCAGACTGCCATGACTTTTGTGGCGGCACTGCTCCATCTTTGCTATGAATTCCAGCACCTGGACAGACAGGGAATCGTGGTTCAGACCGAATTTGGACAGATGGTCCGGGGCTATGCTTTCAATGCGCATGGCCAGTGTCGTTTGTCCCGGGCCGGGATTGATCTCAAGGGCACTGAAAAAATCCTCTAAATATGGATATTTTTCCATGAGCCGGTCCAGCCCAAGATTTAATATATCTGTCTCTGTGTCGCGGTATGGGTTCTCTTTTTCCATCACGTAAAATCCATGGTTTTGACATTGCCGATCTGACTGTCCGGTCCGATTTTGGTCTCACCCAGACAATAGGAACACAGGGCAGCCGGCATGGTAAACCGCAGCCGCATGTCATTTAATGTTTCAATGGCCGCGGCTGTTTTAAAGTGCCCCGCACACAGCAAAGAGCCCTGGCCGGTCAGCCCATTGACCGGCAGCACCGCGGCCTTGGCATTGGCCTGGCGGACACGAAAGGCGAAAACTTCCCGTTCAGCCTGGGAGACAATGTCCCCTTTGGTCAGCACCACAAGGTCGGCGTTTTTCAGCATGGGGCCGATTTTTCTGGGGGTGTGTACACCGCTTAAATGGTCAATGACACAAACGGCCAAAATTCCCTTAATATGGGGCGAGCAGCGGTTGCAAAGCCCTGCGCTTTCACTGATCAGCATATCAAAGCCTTGCCCGATACCCCATTGCACACAGGCTTCAATGTTGGCAATGAAAAAATGGTCCGGACACAGTCCGCCGGCCAGTCCCTTTTTCACAGGCAGCCCCGCCTGCTCATACCTTTTATGGTCGTCTCCAGTGAGGCAATCAAACTTGATAATTCCGATGCGAAGCCCTTGTTCTAAAAGCACTGCGGCCGTGTGCAGAATCAACGAGGTTTTTCCGCTTGAGGGCGGGCCTGCCACTGTTACCAGCCTGATGGATAGATCTGTCTTTTCTAAAATCTGCTCCATCTGTCATTAAGGTGCCAGGGGCATGAAAATTTTATCAATTTCAACATTTAATGCTGGCAAATCGTTTTGCCTTAAAAAGTCCCACCCCAGCCATTTCAAGGGTTTGTCCTGTACATCGGCCTTAACGTCTGCATGGGGTACGGGGAATCCGGCACCACCAAGGATTTGCGCAAGCTGGGTGCCCACAAGATAATCAAGAACCGGTTTAAGTTCCTCTTTTTTCTCCGGTTTGACCTGGAGGATCACCGGGCTTGCCAAGGCCCCGTCTTCGGGCCATATTATTTTGATTCGCTCCTTGTGCCGGATACGGTCGGCAAAAAAGGCGGGCATCACATAGAGTGCGCCGGGTCCGTTGCTGTCTATCCGGTTGACCATCTGGGATGGATGCAATCCTTCAAGTACATTTTTCGCCAAGGCCTCTAAGCCTTTGTTCCCGTGCTCCTTGAACGTGGGCAGCAGGACTGCATGGCAATAGAATCCGTCTCCGCCTCTGATGATTACGCTTTTTTTCCACTCCGGTGCCAGCATATCCGTCCAGGTGCGCGGCAGTTCCCGACCATCCAGCTGATCAAGGTTGGCAATCACCACCAGGGGATTAATGCATAAAATGGTATATTCGTTTTTGGGATCTAAAATTTGTGCGTCGGAAAAATTAGGACCGGCAGCCAGTTCACCATAACCAGTGAAATGTCCCGGTGCCACAAAATTGTTGTAAAACCGCTGGCCTAAAAATACATTGAAATCCGCCGATACAATAATGTCCGGCAGTTCTTCTTTGGATTCGATGGTGTCAACATAGGAATAGTAAGACAGTTCCTGGTTTACATTGCCTTCAACCGCCGATTGAATATCAAGGCCTTCCTGGGCTGAAAGATCGTTCAAAAATTGGGAAAACGCCCGGCTGAAAGGCATTTTTAACCCGCAGGGCATAAGCCCAAGAAATGTTAAGTCTTTCTGTGCTTCCATGGAGGAGAGCCCCGGAGTGTCAATGGCCGGATCTTGGGCAATGGCACCCTCAAGCATCTCAATGAATGCCTCAATGTTGATGAACCGACTTTTTAATGCTGTGCCCAGGGTTAAAAACGGTGCGAGCACGCGCATGGCATCTTCACTGACCAGGGCACCCAGACCGTTTGCCGTAAAAACAGACCGGGTCTGGGGAAATCGCTGTATTATTTGATATATTTTCAGGTCCGCATGAATGTTGGATGGCATATTGTGTTAGGCTCCTTTACTATTTTCCTGATTATCGGAAATATTGCGTTGTGAATTTATAACAGCAATTCTGATGCCAGGGTGCATATAATATAGTGCGCACGCAATAAATTATAGCGGTAAGGCATTTTATAAAAGCAGGATGATGTGTCACATATAAATTCAACATCCTTAATTTATATGTGTTTTTTTTGAGTGTCGAAATCGGATGGATTGAGAGGGGTAACCTATGGTTGTTGTCGGGCGCGTTCGTCATTTTTAAATGTAGCGAGGTGGATAATTACACTATTGTTGTATTCGGTGAAGAAATGGTATTGAATGTAAAGATAAATACAATTTTGTCGTTTGATAAGTCTCTTGCAGATAATCACGGCGCTTTGTCAATGCTACTAAAAAGGCTTTCCACCGGGGCTCACATGATCGCTGAATATCACCCGAATGCCCGGTTCGACAAAGGGTTTCAGGTAGATAGGCCTTTCGCCTTTCTATTGCTATCTTAATTCTAATCTGATACAAGCAACTATTTTATCAAAATATAATATCATTTCAAAATCCTATGACAAAACAACAAAGCCGGACCCAGATTCTGAAAAAGCGAAGCAGAAAAAAAGAGAAAAGTATCTGGCTCTCTTTTTTCATGTGGCTGTTTATCCTGTTCCTTCTTGCCGTTATCGCAGGCTGTGCCGCCATGACTGCCGGATTTTATTATTTCAGCCAGGACCTTCCCAAGATCAATACGCTCAATGACTACCGCCCGGCCATTGTGACCAATGTCTTCTCAGATGACGGCAGAAAAATCGGCGAGTTCTATAATGAGCGCAGAATCGTTGTGCCGCTGTCGGATATGCCTGCCAATCTGCTTAATGCCTTTGTGGCGGCAGAGGATTCCCGGTTCAGGGAGCACCCCGGCATTGATGTAAAATCCATTGTCCGGGCGTTCATTAAAAATTTTAAAGCCGGTTCCATCGTCCAGGGGGGCTCCACCATCACCCAGCAGGTGACCAAATCGTTTCTTCTGACGCCGGAAAAAACCTATGAACGCAAGGTTAAGGAGGCTATTCTCGCTTACAAAATTGAAAAAAAGCTTTCCAAAGATGAGATCCTTTTCCTCTATTTAAACCAGATCTACCTGGGGCATGGCGCTTACGGTGTAGAAGCTGCGTCTGAGAATTATTTCGGCAAACATGTCAAGGACCTGAGCCTGGCTGAATGTGCCTTGCTGGCCGGCCTGCCCCAGGCGCCCAGCCGATACAGTCCCTTTCACCATCCGGAACTGGCCCGACAGCGCCAGGTCTATACCCTGAACCGCATGAAGGAAGAGGGCATGATCTCCAATCTGGAGGCCACCGAGGCCCTGAACGCCAAACTGGATATCAAGCCCCGGAAAAATTGGTTCATCGAACGGGTTCCCTGCTACACCGAACATGTCAGGCGGTATGTTGAAAAAAAATACGGCAAGGATGCGCTGTACACCCAGGGGGTGAGCATCCATACCGCAGTGAACATTGAACTGCAGAAAATGGCCCGGAATGCGGTGAATCAAGGTCTGCTGGACCTGGACAAACGTTGCGGCTACCGGGGCCCGATTAAAAATATACCTGCCCTTCAGGTTGAAGATTTCAGCCGTGGTGTTGCCGAAGAACTGGCGGGAAGCCGTCCAGTGAAAGGCGAGGTGTACAAAGGGGTTGTTCTGGATGTGGACGATCATAATGGGGTGACCCATGTCAGGGTCGGCAATGTCACAGGCATCATTCGGCTGGATACCATGACATGGGCCAGAGAACCAAATCCCAATGTGTCCTATCTCTATGCCCAGATTAAAAAGCCTTCCCAGGCCTTAAAAAACGGGGATGTCATTTATCTGAAAGTCCTTGAAGAGATGACGGCGGAAACGGAATATGAATTTGCCTTGTACCAGGAGCCTGTTGCCCAGTCGGCACTTTTGAGCATCGAAGCCGAAACCGGCCATGTCAAAGCCATGATCGGCGGCAGGGATTTCAGGGACTCCCAGTTTAACCGGGCGGTTCAATCCAGACGCCAGCCGGGCTCCGCATTCAAGCCCATCCTTTACGCGGCGGCCCTGGACAAGGGATACACACCGGCCACGACCATAATTGATTCGCCTGTGGTATATGAGGACAAGATCCATGACAGGGTGTGGAAACCCAATAACTACGCACATAAATTTTACGGACCCACCTTGCTGCGCGAGGCCTTGACCAACTCCAGAAACATTGTCAGCATTAAAATTCTCCAGGACATCGGCATAGATTATGTGATCAACTATGCAAAAAAACTTGGGATCACCTCTCCATTGGCCCCGGATTTGTCTATCTCCCTTGGATCTTCCGGTGTGTCTCTGCTTGAATTAACCAAGGCGTATTCCGTATTTTCCAATTTAGGATACCTGATTGAGCCGGTATTTATCACTGAAATCTATGACCGGGACAACAGGCTTCTGGAATCTTCCAAGCTGATTCGTAAAAAGGTCATTGACATGGGCACGGCTTATCTGATGACCAGTCTGCTTGAAAGTGTGGTACAGGATGGTACCGGGCAGCGGGTTAAAGCCCTGCACCGGCCTGCGGCGGGTAAAACAGGCACCACCAATGACCTGCACGATGCCTGGTTCATGGGTTTTACCCCAAGGTACACCACCGGGGTGTGGGTGGGGCTTGACCAGGGTGCCCCCATCGGCAAGGGGGAAACCGGTTCCAGGACTGCCAGTCCTATCTGGCTGGACTATATGCAGCATGCTCTGGAAGGTAAATCCGTCCGGGAATTCACCGTACCCGAAGGGATCGTCAGCGTTAAGATCGATGCAGACACAGGTCTTCTGCCCAGTGCCCAGAGTGAAAATACTATTTTTGAATCCTTTAAGGAAGGTACGGAGCCCACCGAGCATACCCCGAGTCCGGATGAGGTGTTGAGTACCGAAGAGTTGTTTAAAGAAGAGTTTTAGAGCCGCGTAAGCCCCAATCCAACCCCTCTGGGCTCACGGGCTCAAAAAAAACATTGGCCTGCTTCTGGATCTGGGGCATTCGGGCGGTGTCCAATTGCTGCTGGGCGATGCCCTCGTTTTGGTACAGGCTCTCTTCGTTGCCCCAAAGCAGGTTGTGTCATCTGGCAAAAAAAGATGTAAAGAAAGATCAAGCCATTGACGATTCTGTTATTTATTACGCCCGGCCGGGCGTCGGCATCTTCCCGGATATGGCTGATGTGACCACCAAAAAAAGATTTACAAAAGACCTTATGGCCGGTCGAGTTCTATACTGGGGCGATTTCAAATAACTACCATGGTGCCCCGGTCCTCTTTCACAAGTTGATTCAGGAGAAAACAATGTCCGTACTTGAATTGCTTAATGAAGCAGTTGCCTGTCATACCGCAGGTAATTTGCAAAAGGCCGAACAGATCTATCTTCAGATACTTGATCAGGAACCTGATCACCCTGATGCGACGCATTTTATGGGCGTGCTGGCCTACAATGCCGGGAACAATGAAGCAGCCATTGTATATCTAAAAAAAGCCATAGAAATGATGCCGTCAAATGCCGGATGTTTTAATAATATGGGCAATGTTTTCCAACAGCAGGAACGCTACCAGGAGTCGGTTAAGTGGTATGAGATAGCTGTCAGGATAAATCCAGGGCATAAAATGGCCCATAATAATATTGCTGTGGCGTATCTTCATCTTGGCGACCTGGATAATGCCCTTATGTTTGTCCAAAAGGCACTGGCGCTGGATCCGGAATATGCAGACGCCTATAACAACCAATGTGAAATTTTCAGGGCCATGGGAGACAATGACAAGGCACTTGCTGCCGTTAATAAAGCGCTTGTCATTGACCCCAACATAGTCAGCGCACACTGGAACCGTGCGCTGATCTGGCTGTCGATGGGAAATTATCAAGATGGATGGTCGGAATATGAGTGGCGGTGGCGCCGGCCGACGACGCAAAATAGATCCTTTGCCCATGGCAAGGCCTGGCAGGGTGAGGATATCAAGGGAAAAACTTTGTTTGTATATGAGGAGCAGGGACTGGGCGATACCCTGCAATTCATTCGCTATCTTCCGATGCTCCGGAATCTGGGGGCCCGGGTTGTTTTTGAAACCGGTCCGGCTTTGATCCGGCTGGTGGCGGAAAATCGGGTGTATGACCGGCTCCTTGTCGGGTTGAAAGATGTGGATACCCGGCCCGTGGATCGGTTTGATTTTCATATTCCGCTTTTGTCTTTGCCGCATATGTTGAAAACGACAGTAGAAACCATCCCGAACAAAACCCCCTATTTGACGGCTGATCCGGCACTTTGCCGTATCTGGAAAAATAGACTGCCCAAAGATGATTCGTTTAAAGTCGGCCTTGTCTGGGCCGGCCGCCCGATGCATAAAAATGACAGTAACCGGTCCGTTCCGTTGCGTCTGTTTGAAACCCTTGGCAAAATTGAAGGGGTCTCTTTTTACAGTCTTCAAAAAGAAAAACATGAAAAATGGACCGACATGGAGAGTCTGAAGCTTTTTGAAAAGGATCTGGGACCCGAAATTTCAGATTTTGCCGACACTGCGGCCATTATGGAGAATTTGGATCTTATTATATCCGTTGATACGTCGGTGGTTCACCTGGCCGGCGCCATGGGCAAGCCCGTATGGACACTTGTCCCCTTTGCACCGGATTTCCGCTGGCTGCTAAACCGGAATGACAGCCCCTGGTATCCGACGATGCGCCTGTTCAGACAAGCCGCTCACAATGAATGGATACCTGTGATTGAACAAATTTCTTTTGCCCTTGAACAATTGGTGGCCAATGGAAATTGAATAAAATACAAATTAAATGAAAAAAACGATTGACAAGCAATCTCAAAACGTATAGATTGCTCGTGTTTTTGGCGCTGACTACGGGCCGTTAACTCAGTCGGTAGAGTATCTGCCTTTTAAGCAGAGAGTCGCTGGTTCGAGCCCAGCACGGCCCACCACCCTAAACGGTGCCAAAAAAGTTAAGTGTCCCCATCGTCTAGCCCGGTCCAGGACACAGGCCTTTCACGCCTGCGACAGGGGTTCGAATCCCCTTGGGGACGCCACTTAAAAATAAAGGCTTTTCAGATTTCCTGAAAAGCCTTTTGTATTTTTATGGTTAATCATAAAAATAGTCTCGCATCACTTCCTGAAAAAATGGACGTTGTAAATGCCTACAGATGATTGGAAAAAGTGGTTCGTGCTGAAGTTCAAAAGGCGTATCGCCCGATTTTATGAGCAAGGTACAGACTCAATCCGCATCGGACGATACGTTCAAAAATGGTCTCAGTGTTTGTATGGCGGTCTTGGCATGTTGCAGTTAGGCTTTGTTGTAAATTCCCCTTTTAATACCGGCCAGACCTAACAGCCCGCACCCAAACAGCCAGATAGCACCCGGAACAGGAACCACGGAAACTTCTCCGGTGCGTAACGCCAGCCCGTAATAACTGGCTGACTTTGTGTTACTGGCGGTTTGGAAGCCGGCAGTCACGTCGAAGCACCAGGCGCAGGTCGTGTCTTGCGCATACTCCGTACCGGACCAGTACTTGCTGTCAATAAATTCTTCAAAATCTCCTGTTTCGTTCAGGCCCGATCTCTCACCGTCTATACCGTTACCGGAGGTGTCAAAATAGCCCAGGTTGCCCAGTTCCTCATAAAAGAGATGTCCCAGTTCGGAGTTGGTCAAATTGTAGCCTTTTGTATAAGTGTAATTCCCATCACCATCAGGATCACCCTCATATCCAATTACCTCCAAGCCGTCAACAGTGGTCGGCAGTCGCCAGAGATTTGTCCCCCAGTCCACGGTGTATCCATCATACAGGTTAATAGTCAAAACACCTTCTCCATTAAGGCTTGATGCCCAGGCGACCTGATAGTTCCAGTCTGACCCATTATGCGAATAATCCAGCCATACCACCGAATTGCCGTTGTTATCATCGTCCCAGATGAGATTGTAATCTTCTCCATTGTAAGTGGCCGTGCCGATAGTGGTCAAAGTCGCATGAGCCATGCCGGACATCATGAATATGAACAATGAAATGCAGATAGAACACAAATAAGATTTGAACCGAAACATCAAGTAACCTCCTCCTCCTTAAAAAATTAGACAAAAAATATGAGACCTCGTCTTGCAGATAACACTATAGATTCCTTTTTTCCAGAAAAAAAGTTAGGGCCTGATTGAATTTAACGTGTTGTTAACTATATGATTTAATAAAGGATATCTTTGTAGAATTATATTCACAAAAATTGAGTTTTTATGACCTTATGCCTTTCGCAAAAACGACCACCTGGTTCAAAATGATTACAATCTAACCTTCAGGCGAAGGACAGCCATAACGCCTGCCCTCAAAGCAATTCCGAGATTTTTACGCTATTTTATTACAACCGGACCGAACGGAGAGATGTAGGGTGTACGGTAGTGCCGGGACACACTCTCTGGGTTTTTGAGCAGTGCTTACATCGGCTCTTTATTTTCACGGGTTTGTTATTCGAATGTCGGAAAAAGTTTTAGAAAAATCATCGTCCAAATCGAGTTTATCGTCCATTGGGTTGGCAACGGGCGTTTTGATGTGGCGATGACTGGAAACATCGACGGCTTTTAACTGCCCAAGACAGCTTTCAAGAACTGAAAAGTCCTGTAAAATAGGGTGGAATACGCTCTTCATCGGCCTTTCAAAACAGCGATAGGGGATCGTCCCCTTGGGAGGGGACGCCACTTAAAAATAAAGGCTTTTCAGGTTTCCTGAAAAGCCTTTTGTATTTTGGGGCGAAGTATAGATCTGTTGGCACCTTTCATATCCATCAATATGGATAATATATGGCAGCGTCAAATTTTATTTCGGTGCGCGGAATGTTGTCAGATAGTTGTAGTCACCGAGTTCTGCCGTGTTTATTTTTTTAAACCCCGCCCCAGTCACCAGTTTTTCGGTCTCTTCCTGGGACAGGCGTATGTGTTTTGGCGGGCCTGGAGGCCCATCCATTTTTTTGAATTCAATGACTGCCAAACATCCCCCGGGCTTAAGAAGGCGGAGAACCTGTTTTAAAACTGTCTGCTCGGCGTTCATCTCCTTGAAATCATGAAGCACTGTGGCCATCAGGCAGAGGTCCAGGCTATGGCCGTCGATCTCTATTTCCCTGGTAGCATCCGCCTTGATGGTTAAAATATTGGCATCCCCTTTTTTCCTGGCTTCTTCTTCGAGCATTTGAAGCCCTTCTTCCCATAGATCAACGGCATAGACCAGGCCGGAGGGCCCCGTCAGATCTGATAAAAATTGAGAGTACAGTCCTTTACCACAGGCCAGGTCCAGGATCACCGAACCCTGGTGAATCGGCAGCATTGTTTTTAAAATATCCGTGTTAATCAGTTCAAAGCTGCTTTTGCCTGCACCTTTGGGTTTTGCCTGGTCCATTGATTTGCCTCCTTGAAAATTTGTGGGTTGCCTAATTGTGGATCCTTAATTTGGAATCCATGCCCCCGGTACATTGCGGTTTTTGCCCATGGAAGAATATTGCGGGGGGCATGTGTCCGATTTTGTATTCACTATACCATTGATAAGGATCATTTATCAGGCATATTTTATCTCAATCTGGTTTGGGTGGCGCTTTGGCGGTTTGGACCTGGGTATGCTTATTTTCAATATGCCGTTTTTAAATTTTGCGTCAATCCCTGACTGATCCGCATCCATGGGCAATGGCAATGTGCGCTGGAAGGATGCGTAGCTTCTTTCAATCCGGTAAAAGTTTTCGTGCTTATCTTCATGGGTCTGCTTTTTTTCGCCACGGATTACAATCGCATTACCGATCACTTCAAGGCGGATCTCTTTATCACTGACACCAGGAATTCCCATGGAAATATTGTAATCGTTTCGAATGATTTCGTTCTTGTTGTCCTTTTGTTTAAACCAGTTCCATGGGGCAAATTTTTTAATATTCATGTTTCATCTCCTTTGGTTTATCCGGTTGAGGGCCTGGGAAGGCTGCGGCATGTCTGTTTTGCCGCAGCCTTCCTGATCCTGGCAGAAAGAAGATGGGCACCGTGTCCTAAGCCGCTTTGATTTCAACCAGCCTGGGTTTGGCGGCTTCGGATTTGGGCAGATGCAGAGTGAGCACGCCGTCCTTGAGCTTGGCTTGTACATCTTCTACGTTAATGGTTTGGGGGATGGAAAAGCTTCTGACATATTCAATGTCCACAAATTCCTCCCAGGTTGACACGCCCTGGTGATCAAGCCGGCGGACACCGGAGATGGAGAGCTTGCCGTTTTCGATGTTTACCGTGACATCTTCCTTGTGAACCCCGGGCATATCCGCATAAAGCAGGATTTCATTTTCATTCTCATAAATGTCCACGGACGGGGTGGCAGTTCTCAGTTCACGGGTTTTCTCAACATTTTTGTTTTCGGTTTTGGCGATATCTTTTCTGTCAGTCATGGTAACCTCCTGTGGGTTTATTTCTATTGTTCATTTTTAAAGAACGTTTGTTTAATCTTAACCTTGTGGGCTGAACCAGGGATAACCCTTGGGTCAGCCCCTTGCTTTGATCATTAGTTGATGGTGATCTGTCTGGGTTTTGCCGCCTCTGATTTGGGCAGTGTCAGATACAAAACGCCGTCTTTGAGCGAGGCATTCACTTTTTCCGCATCAACCTCATCGGGCAGGGTAAAGCTGCGTGAGAATGTGCTGGCGGATCTTTCATTTCTATGGGCCTTATACCCTTCGGGTGTTTCAATGGCGCGTTTTCCGCTGATTTCAAGGTAATTGCCCTGGATTTTAATGCTGATGTCATCTTTTGAGATCCCGGGAAGTTCTGCCCGAACTTCAAATCCGTCACCATTTTCCAGAAGATTGGTTCTGGGTGAATTGGAACCTAATGCATATGCCGGTCCGTGCAGGCGAGGTCTGTCCATTTCAGTGAAGAGTCTGTCCATTTTGGTGCGGAGCAGATCCATGGCCCCAAACATTCTGTCGATTTCATTCATTCTTGCAAACATAGTTCGTACTCCTATTTGTTGGTTGTTGTTTGTTTCGGTTGGCTTATTCACGTCCGCCTTCCGTTTGTTTGAAAATAAAATATGTATAAAAGAATTACTGTCAATATAGTATCTATTATTTTTTTCAAAAAAATTGACAAAGTAATATACATCAATTAATTTGATAAAAAAGAGGAGGATATAAAAATGAGCGGATCGAAAAGAAAGCCAAATGATTTTTCCCTGGATTCACTGAAAGGGATGCAGTCTGTCCGGGCAACGTTTACATTGCCCCGGCATGCCATCAATTTAATAAGCACCGTTGCAAATCAGCTGGGTGTAAAGCAAAAATCAATATTTGACCATTTGATTGAGAATAAAGATATTATTGATCAGATCGCTGACGAGGCAAAGCAGTATGAGCCTGAAAAAAAACAGCGCAAACAAAAAACCTTTGTGCTGAGCCGGAACTGTCTGACTGCCCTTGATGCCTTTGCACGGGAATATGAATTGCCCCGGGATGTACTGGTTGAGCTTTCCATCCGGCAGCTTGACCCGGTCATTGCCCAGGAAAAACAGCGGCATGAAAACAGGAAAATACTGCTGGAGCAAATGCAGGATTTCAGAAAACTTGGCAGTCGTTTTTTGAACCGGGCCCGGGGTCTGACCGGCCGGGATGATGAAACGGTTCAAAAACTTGATTCCCTTTTTAGCCAGTATGATAAAATAATGGACGAGCTTGAAGTGATCATTGAAAAAGGCAAGTCCGTGGAGCAGTTCCCCGCTGTCAGGGAGCATCAGATGTCCGCCTGACACTTAGAAACAAGAACGGGATCTGCCTGCCTGCAATTTTACCCAGGCTGCTAGCGGATCACCTGGGTGGAGGAGATGGTGTTGATCCCGTACTTGTCTATTTTGGCATGCAATGTGGGCCGGGATATGTCCAGCAGGCGTGCCGCCTGGGAACGGTTGCCGTTGGAAAGTTTCAAGGCTTCTTCCACGGCCATGGCGCAGATGGTGTCTGAAAAGAATTCAAAACTGTGATCATTGGAAGGGTGCGTCAGGCAGGTGTGGACCCACTGGCGGATGGCCTCTTCCTGGTTTGCGTCCTGGGAAATGTCCCCGGCGGTTTCCTGCTTTCGGATGATCTGGCTCAAATCATTGACCGACAGGGGATTGCCGCGGTTAAAAATCAGGGCTTTGTGGATCAGGTTGGCAAGTTCCCTGACATTTCCCGGCCATTCATATCTTTTCAAGAGGTCCAGGGCCTCTTCCCGGATGCCGGGGTTGTCGATTTTCAGTTCATGGGAGAATCGTTCCAGGTAGTGGGCGGTCAGGGGCTGGATATCCTCTATACGTTCCCTGAGGGGCGGCAATTCTATGGTGACGACCTTGAGGCGAAAATAGAGATCTTCCCTGAAAAGCCCCTGGGCGATGGCCGCTTTCAGATCTCGGTTGGTTGCGGCAATGATGCGTACGTCCACAGGAATCGTCTCTTCGCCCCCCAGTCTTTCAATACATCTTTCCTGGAGCAACCTCAGAATTTTAGCCTGGATGGAGATGGGCATGTCGCCGATTTCATCCAGGAACACTGTGCCGCCGTCCGCCTGTTCAATTTTGCCGATATGCCGCCGAGCCGCCCCGGTGAACGCCCCTTTTTCAAAACCGAACAATTCACTTTCCAGAAGATTTTCAGGGATGGCCACGCAGTTGATGATGGAAAAATTTTTATCTGACCGGATCCCGTGCTGGTACACGGCCCGGGACACCAGCTCCTTGCCGGTGCCCGATTCCCCCTGGATCAGCACCGTGGCATCGGTCTGGGCCACACGGCCTATGGTTTTATACACCTTTTGCATGCCCGGGCTCTGACCCACAATGGCGTCCGGGGAATAGGTTGCAGGCTCGGCATCCACATGCACCGGGGTGCGCATGCAGTATCCGGCATCAATGGCCTGGGTGATCAGCTTAAGCATTTCAGGGATGTCAAAGGGCTTGAGCAGGTAGTCAAAGGCGCCTGCCTTGGTGGCTTCGATGGCGGTATCCGTGGTGCCGAAAGCCGTCACAATAATGGTCGGCAGGGTGGCATCCCTTTTTTTTATCTCTTTAAAGGTTTCAAGCCCGTTCATACCCGGCAACCGGACATCCAGAATCACCAGGTCCAGAGGCGTTGTGTCGACAATCTCGAGTCCTGCTTCTCCGGAAGCTGCGGATACCACGTCATAATCCTCTTCGGTGAGCAGTTTTGAAAAACTGAGTCTCAGTTGGTCATCATCATCAATGATCAGAATTTTTGCCATGGACATCCTCTCTTACCGGCAGTGTGATGGTGAAACAGGCTCCCTGGCCTTCCTGGCTGTCCAACACCAGACACCCGCCATGCTCGCTGATAATGTTAAAACAGATACTCAACCCCAGCCCCGTCCCATCGTCCTTGGTGGTGAAAAACGGGTGGAAAACTTCTTCCTGGATCGATGCGGGAATGCCGGGGCCGTTATCCTGGATTCGTATTACAGCAGTATCCCTGTTTTTGTTAATGCTGTCCATGGTTTCGGTGATGGTGACCTGACCGCCTTTTTCCATGGCTTCACAGGCATTGATAATGATGTTGGCCAGAACCTCTTTAAACTGACCGGCATCCAGCAGTACATTGTCCAGCGTCGCTTTACGAATAATCTGGACCGTCACCCCGTATGATTTCAGGCGCTGGTCCAGCAGCCGCAGGGTATTGTCCACCACAAGAGAGGGGCTTTGGGACTTCATGGTCAGTTTCGGGGGCCTGGAAAATTCCAGGAAGTTTTCCAGAATTTTGTTGATATGCCCGATTTCCGTTGAAATCACACTGAGGTTCTCCTGCTGGTCCTGGGACAGTTTATTGGACCTCCCCAGTGAAAACAACCGCATTTTAATGGAGGTTAACGGATTTCTGATGGAATGGGCTGTGCCTGCGGCAAGTTGACCGACCATGGCCATTTTTTCGGACTGCATCAGTGATTCCCGGCTCCGCACAAGTTCGGCATGGGTCTGTTCCGCATTTTCAATTAAGCCGTGGACACTGCTTTTCAATGCGGCCAGCTCGTTGCCGCCCATCCGGCATTCGCCCAGGTGGTCTGCCTCCTCCGCCAGTTTACGGATGGGTTCCAGGATGTGGCGGGTGAAAATATAATTGATTAAGAGGCTGAGCAGCACCACGGTTACAATGGCCAGAAGACCGATATAACGTAAATTTTTGGCATCGGTGCGACTGTCCTCCACGGTAAGATCTATGGCTTTTTTATGTGCGGCTTTAAATTTTTCACACAGTTCATAAATTTTGAAGAAATTAGCCCTGACCTCCCGGTGAAGCGCGGAGCCGGAACCGGGATCGCCCTTTTCATATAACGCCAGTGCCCGGTCCTTGGCCGCAATATACGTTGCGTACAAGGATTCAATACGGCCAAGGTCCTGTTTTTCCCACTCCTGGGTGATCAATGGCTTGGCAGAGGCCAGGTGGCCTTCAAAATCCCGTTTGAAATCAGCCAGCTGCCTGAGCCATTCGGGATTTTTATCCAAAAGATAATAGGACAGATATCCTTTTTGCTTAAGCAAAGAGGTCTCAAGAGACTCGGCAGCCTGATACAGGGGAATATGCCTTGCTACAATGCCGGTGAACAGATCTTCAGTCTTATAAGTATACCAAATCATGGCAATGGTTCCCATGACCGTTATTCCTAAAAGTACTGCATTGGCAAGATATACCCTCTGTCTCAGGCTCATAAATAAATTTCCTTTCCTGTAAATTCTTGTATTTGGACAAAAGGTTGCCCAGGTGCAAGGGCGCAGATGGGTGACCTTTTGTTCAAATATTAAATATCGCCGGAGCGTCTTAGAAGAAGCCGGGCCTCGGCCTTTCTGATGCGCTCTTCCTGTTCATCTTTGCGTTTCCAGGCATTGGCCAGTTTTTCACTGATATCCTCAAAATCGGCCGGTTTCATCAGGTAATCAAAGGCACCTTCTTTCATACCTTCCACCGCGGTTTCTGTGGAGCCGTGCCCGGTGAGAAGAATTACCTCTACCAAAGGATGGTTTGCCTTTATTTTTTTCAAGGTCTCGATGCCGTCCATGCCGGGCATGCGGATATCCAGGATTACGACGTCTATGTTTGCGTTTTTAAGCAGGTCAAGGGCCTCTTGTCCTGAGTAGGCGGCAGATACCTTTTCCCCCTGCCGGGTCAGGCGAAGGGAAAACATCTCCACAAAATCTTTTTCATCATCAACGATCAAGATTTTTACCGGTATTTTTATCATGGTTTCTCTCCTTAAAATATGTATTCAAAATTTGTAATTGTTTTATTTACTGGGCTTGCCATTCCGGCAGGCAGATCGTAAATGTCGCACCGTTTCCGGGCTTAGAATCCACCTGGATACTGCCTGAGAGTGCGGTCATGATCTTATGCACCACAAACAGCCCAAGGCCTGTGCCGGATTCATTTTCCGACACATTGGGCTTGGTGGTAAAAAAAGGATCAAATATCTTTTGCATATTTTCCGGCGTGATGCCACTGCCGTTATCCTTGACTTCAAGACAGACCGACTGTTTTTTTCTGTACAAGGCCAGCCGGATTTCTCCGTTGGTATCCACGGCATCCACGGCATTTTCCAGAAGATTGATTAAAACCTGACGTACCTGGAACGGGTCGGTGTACATCAGCATCTGGGACTCAGGCGCTGTATCCCACTGCACAGATACCTTTTTCGCCATGGTTTTCTGTTTGATCAGCGCCACGGTATCCTCGGTGAGCTGACGGATATCCACCGGGGTGAGGTCATGGCTGTGTTTGCGGACGTAACCCAGCAGTTGGTGGGTGATCCGCCTGGCCCTGTCCACGCTTTTCTCAATTTTTTCCAACCCCTTGAAAAGCAACTCCCGTTCCGGAATCTGGTCCGCGTCCTCCAGCACCACGCGCATGAATCCGGCAGACTCCTTGATAATGGCCAACGGGTTGTTGATCTCATGGGCAATGCCGGTGGACATGGTGCCAAGGGAAGCCAGGCGCTGGGTGTGCATCATGCGTTTTTCCAGACGCCGCCTGAAGATTTTATCACGCTCCCGGGCCGCTTCCAGACGTTTAAGCTCCCAGGCCTGGCGGATTTTGCCGGCCAGGTGGTCGATCTCAATGGGCTTGGACAGGTAGTCAAAGGCGCCGGCCTTTACCCCGTCCACCCCTTCGGTCACAGCGGCGTTCCCGGTCAGAAAAATAACCTGAAGGCCCGGGTGGTATTTGTTGATGGCCTCAAAGGTCTCCATGCCTGACATACCGGGCATCTTCATGTCCAGGACCACCACATCGACTTCATTGGCGCCAAGGTATTCCAGGCAGGATGTTCCGTTTGGCGCCTGGCTGACCACCATATTTCGCCGCTCCAGACGCCGGGCAATGGCGCTTCGGAAGTTGTCTTCATCGTCTACCAGCAGCACACGGACAACTTTCCCCGTGTCATTTTCTAGGGTATTGATTTCCATCAGGTTCAGAAAATTCCTTTTATATTAAGCCTAAAAATTTCCACCATGTACATACCACGCCGACCAGTATCAATAAAAGTACCGGTGTGGTCACAAGTCCGAGTTTGGTCAGGTCCGAGGATTTGAAATATTTGTATGAATAGGCAATGGCGTTGGGCGGACAGCCAATGACCAGCAGCATGGCAAATGATGTGGCCATACCAAGACCCAAGGCCAAAATCGTGGGATTTACCCCTTCCAGCTGGGCCATGGGAATAACGATGGGCAGAATAAGCGCGGCGGCCGCCACATTGGCCATGGCATTGGTAACCAGGGCGCCGAACACACCCACGCCCACGAAAAGTACCAGCCATCCCTTGCCCTCAATCAGCGGGAAGAACAGGTTGGCAAAGTAGTCTGCGGCACCGGAATATCCCATGGCAAGCCCTAAAGAGATACCGCCGCCAAAGATAAACAAGGCTGTGCCCCACTCCAGGTTGTCGTTGATGTCACGCCATTTTAGAACACCGAACAGCACCAGGGCGGCCACGCCCACAGACCCGGTGACGGAGTAGTCCAGGCCGTGGAGGCTTTTGGTGAGCCATGATATAAAGGAGGCACCAATAATAATCAGTGCTTTTTTTTCAACAGCCGTCATTGGGCCCAGATCCTCAGTAAAAGTCGGCAGCTTGAACTTGGGGTCCGGCCGATAGATCAGGTAGACAATGAATACAACTACAGGCACACAGACGATGGCTGCAGGCATACAATATTTGATCCAGTCAAAAAAGGTAATCTCAAGTCCGGTGAACTCCTTTAAAAATGCCGCGGACACCATGCACCGGCCACCGCCGATAAGAGAGCCCATGCCGCCGCAGGAGCAGGCAAAGGGCAGGGAGAGCATCATGAATTTTGCCGTATTGGTATGGGGATCAATGCCTACGGCCCGCATCAAGGGCAGCATGGTGACAATACCTATGGCACAGGCCGCTGCATCGTGCATGAAAGCGGACGCAAGTCCCAAACCAACGGCAATGATAAAAGTAAATTTAGTTACGGAATTGCCTGCCTTTTTGATAATAAAATAACCCAGGCGTTTTGTCAGCCCCACTTTGTCCAGTGCAATGGCAAAGATCAGGCAGCACATGATGAAGATAACAACCGGATGCATGTAAGGCGCCCATGCCCCTTTCACATCGGTCAGGCCTAAAATCACAAGGGATGCGCCAATGAGAACTGCCGTGATTTCAAGGGGAATGGGCTCCACCACAAACAGGACAACCAGCACCGCAAGCACGGATAAAAACCTTTTGGCTTTGGGGGACATCCCGTCCACATAATCCACCTTAACTTCTGAAAGGCCCATTGCCTTAGCCTGGTCGGCAAGATATTGTGCCCGGGCTTGCTCGATTCCAGGGGCTTTGGCCGTCAGAATAACGGGCTTGCCCGGAACAGTTTCCTGGGTTGAAAAATATTGACTAACGGCCCCGATTAACTGATCTGCACCAGTGCCGGAAAGTTTGAATTTTGTTCCTTCCGGCCTAGGCAGAATAAATACGATTACACCTATCAAGACTGCTACCGCCAGTTTGAATCCGCTCGATTTGAGTATCATTGGTTTGTTTCTCCGTTCTTTTTGTTTTTGGCCTGCCGTGCCAGGCTGATTTTTTCCATTAATTCTTTAAGTTCGCAGGGTTTTGTCAGGTAATCAAAAGCGCCTAATGTCATACCGTCCTCTGCGGCGGTTCTCGAACCGTGTCCGGTTAAGATGATCACCGGTAGATCCGGGGCCATTTTCCTGACAATTTTCAACACCTCAATGCCGTCCATATCTTCCATCTTCAGATCCAGGACCATTACATCGAATCTGGCTTCCCGAAGCGCCCGCAGCGCTTCCGCACCGGAATAGGCTTTGACGGCTTTAATGCCCCGGCGGCCCAGCCGGTTGCTCAGCACATCCACAAATCCTTTTTCGTCATCCACCAGAAGCAGCCGGGTATGGGGTAAAGAAGTGTCTTTCATTTTTATTTTTACCTTCAATCAATGTAAAATTTAGGTTCGTGACCAAGGGCCGTATTTGGACGAAAATTTGCCCAGATGCAAGGCGCAAGAAAATTTTCAACCGGAGCATACTTAAGTATGTGAGGATTGCAAATTTTTGCAGCAACGCCGCAGATGGGTGAAGATTCATCCAAACACCTATACCATGCGGCCTGTGATTTCCTTGGCCCTGGCCTCCATGATCTTCTCCTCGTGTTTAAATTTTTTAGCTGCCGCCTCTTCAATCTTGGCAATAAGCTCTTCAAGATTACAGGGCTTCATCAAATAATCGAATGCGCCGCGTTTCATCCCTTCAATGGCATTGTCAACTGTGGCATGGCCCGTGAGCATGATCACTTCCACCAGCGGATTTAAGTTTTTAATGGCCTGGAGTGTTTCAAGACCGTCCATGCCGGGCATCTTCACGTCAAGGACCACCACATCCGTGCCGGTGTGTTCAGACAGAAAGTTTATGGCGGATTGGCCGTCATAAACTGCATCTGCATTGAGTTCACGTTTTTCCAGCCGTTTGATCAAGGTATCCAGAAAGGCTTTCTCATCATCGACAAATAAAAGTTTCATCTGCAAAGTCTCCCTAAGTGGTTTAAAGGTTTAAAAAAGTTCTAATAGGTACTTAAATTCTTTTGATGCGTTGTTATCGGGTGAGCCTATGTCTATACAGGCTCGGTCAGCTTATGGATTTTGTTTGTATCGCCTGTTGACGGATTGGCTGTCTTTCGGACATTCAGGGGCAACCGGATTAAAAAACAGGTGCCCTGTCCCATATGGCTTTCCACTTCAATGGTGCCGCCCATTTTCTGAATAATGCCGTAACAGATGGAAAGGCCTAAACCTGTGCCTTTTCCCACGGCTTTGGTGGTGAAAAAGGGATCAAAAATCCGGTCCAGGTATTGGGCGGGAATGCCGGGTCCATTGTCATCCACTTTAATTTCAATCATATTATCGTCCTGGGCATTGAGGCCCGTCTTAATCTCAACGTTGCCGCCGTCTTTGCCCATGGCATCAATGGCGTTGTTGGTCAGGTTCAAAATGACTTGCTGCAGTTCGGAAGGGGAAAATCGGATATAGGGCAGGTCGGGGGCAAGCTGGGTGGAGATGGTGACATTGTTATACCGGGCCATCTGGGCAGTAAGTTCAACGATTTCCCGAATGGTGTCATTGATGTCGATATCGGCCACTGTGGCGTCACTTTTCCGGGCAAAACTCAGCAGCTTGTGGGTAATGTCCTTGCAGCGCCGGCCCTGGGTTGTGATCTGTGCAATGGCCCGGTCAAATTCACGCCTGCCGTCGGAGGTCATCCCTGTCTCCTCTTCAAGAAGATCGTTCATCCATCCGGCCTCTTCCACCATGATGGCCACAGGGTTGTTGATTTCATGGGCGATGCCTGCCGCAAGTTCGCCGATGGTGGCAAGCTTGCCGCTCTCCACCACCTGCTGGTTCATGGCTTCATTTTTTTTGTCTGCCCTGGCTATGCGTTTGACAAGGTTTTTGGAGAGTGTAAAGGAAACTGACACGATGGCTGCACAGCCCAACAGGAATATGATAAGGGTGAGTACTTCGGCCTTCCACATATCCCTCAATGCATCCCCCGCATCCTGGCGGAACACCATGCGCCAGTCCACTGTGTTGAACAGCGCCAGGGCATACAGGCACATGTCGCCCTTGCCATTTTTATGCTTAAGGATAAGCGAATGCTTGTCTTTAAAAATGGTTGGATCTGCAATAAAGGACGAGACGATTTCCTTAGTCCCGGAGCGGGGGTGGGTCTGGAGTTTGCCCTCGGCATTGACAATAAATGCCGTACCTGTTCTGCCGATCTGGACGTTTTCCACTAAACTGTTAAATGCTGTAAAATTGATGGTGGATCTTAGAATATAGGTGCGGCCCTGGGCCGACAGCTTGACTGCCAGGATAAAATGGGGGTGGCCGCGAAGTCCTGCAAATACATCGGAAATATAGTATGGACTGTCCATGGCCTTTAAAAACCAGGTCGCCTCGCTGTAATCGGCGTTGACAAGGCGAAAGGGGCCCTCATAGGCAAACTGGATACCCGCTGAGTTCACAAGGCCTAGGTCCGTGAATACATCCCCGTATTCATCTTTAAGTTCAGCCAGTTGTGATGTCAGGAACTGCTGGGCCATCTCCGGTTCGGTGGTGGACAACTGCCGGGCCAGGTAGCGGATATTTCCCAGCTTTTCTTTGAGAAAGGTATCGATATTCTGGGTGTGCTTGAGTACCAGTTCGCCGATGTGGGCGCTGATTTTTTCTGAATAGGCCAGATGAAACCGCCAGCACAGTATGCCCAGGGTCAGCATCATGGGGATAATTGAAACTAGCAGGATACGGATTCGAATATTGCGGGTCAGTACTTGATAAAACTCTTTTCTGTCAGCGATGGGTTCATGCATCATATCTATGGCTCCTGTGAGGCCGTTTCATCCGGCTTACGTGTTTAAACACAGGAATATCAAGATATATGCCAGCTAAGGAAAAGTGCTGAAAATAGGGGGTAATGGCTTGAAATGATAAAATAAATTAAAAAACATGACAGGTGGCTAAAAACCGTGTCACCTGTCATGTTTTTTTACAGTGTGTAAAGATGTTTTTTTCGTTGTCACCCGGGGTGGCGGGTGACCTTGTGTTTATTTTTTAGCTTCATTCTCAAGAAAACATCCCTTCCAAATCCTCGTACCCATGATGCTTAAGATCCTTCTTGGGTATGAATTTCACCGCAGCCGAATTAATGCAGTATCTTAAGCCGGTGGGATCCGGACCGTCATCAAACACATGGCCCAGATGGGCGTCGGACGTTTTGCTTCGGACTTCCGTGCGCTGCACAAAAAGAAGGCGATCCTCTTTTTCAACGATCTGCTTCTGTTGGATGGGCCGGGTAAAGCTTGGCCATCCGCAGCCGGAATCAAACTTGTCTTTTGATGAGAACAAAGGGGTTCCCGAAATCACATCCACATAAATACCCTCCTGCTTGTTGTCCCAGAACTCATTTTTAAACGGCGGTTCTGTGGCATTTTCACGGGTGACTTTATACTGCAAGGGCGTGAGTCGTTTTTTCAATGTCTCATCATCCGGAATATGTGGTGTAACGGTTTTCTGTTCTGTTTGTGCCAACGCACTATTTTGTTTGGGCTCGATCCCGTTAAAAATTTTCAGGCTATTTTCATCCCACACCCGTTTGACGAATGGCTTGCGTCCTGATCCAAAGCTGTAATATTTGTACTGGACGGGATTTTTTTTGTGGTAATCCTGGTGGTATTCTTCGGCGGGGAAAAATTCGGCGGCCTCCTGGACTTCGGTGACAACCGGCTTGTCAAACATTTTTGAATCATCAATTCGCGCAATTGCCTCAAGGGCCAGTTGTTTTTGTTCCTCTGTATGATAAAAAACGGCAGATCGGTACTGACTTCCGCGGTCCAAAAAAGATCCGCCTTCATCGGTGGGGTTAATCTGGCTGAAAAATATTTTCAAAAGTTCCTGGTATGAAATGACGTTGGGATCAAAGTGCACCTGAACCACTTCGGCATGGCCTGTGCTCCCCGTACACACATACTCATAACTGGGATTGTCCACATCCCCGCCCATGTAACCGGAAACCACCTGTTTGATCCCTTCTGTATTATCAAATGCTGATGCAATGCACCAGAAACATCCGCCGGCAAAGGTTGCTTTGTTGAGCTGATTCATATGTGTGTTCCTTTCCCTTAAGCTGGCTATGACCTGTTAATATATTCTTTATGTTGAGCAGGATGGGTACGGTAAAAAAAAATCTTTTTATCCTGCCTCGTTTTTTAAGTCTAACCTTACTCAAATGATTAGCACTTTTTAGGGCAGGGCAAGGGGGCTGTAGATAAAATCAGGATGGCCTATGGGAAAATATATTCAGATCAAATATATTTGATGTTTCCTTTATCACAAAAAACACGAAGCGCACGGGGTCAAGCATGATATCTTCGTGCACTTTGTGCCTTTGTGGGGGGAATATGCGTTTAAAGCGTGTAAAGATCCAGTTTTTCGATATCAATAATGAGCTCGATTTCACCGGAGGCAGGGGTGCTGACCTTTTTAAATCCCAGTTTGTCGGCAAGGCGAAGCATCTGCCTGTTTTCCCTCAGCACCACGCCAAAGACCTGTTTTAAGCCGTATCGTTTGGAAAATGCCAGGCAGGACTTTAAAAGTGCCGCCCCGATTCCCTTGCCCTGCCAGGAATCGGCCAGCATGATGGCAAATTCGCCCTCGGTGCCGTTGGCTGTGAATATGATTCTGGCTGTGCCGATAATTTTTTCTCCCTTGTGGGCCGGAAACCAGGCCACAAGGGCCACCTCCCGGTCATAATCAATCTGGGTCAGCTGAATCAGCATGCGTTTGGACAATTGTTTCAGCGGCGTGAAGAACCGTAGATATATGGTCTGGGTCGACAGGGTTTCAAAAAAATCCATCATGGGGTCGGCATCTTCGGGCTTCACCGGACGGATCAGCACCTGTTCGCTTTCCTGGGTGGTATACAATTGTTCCTGCCAGGCCGGGTAGGGGCTTATAATCAGGTGGTCTGGTGCTGCTGCCGGGGGAGGGGCCAGGCGGATGCGGGCGTTACGGCCGATCAGTTGGCCGTCGGTGACCGCAACAGGATTAATTTCAAGCTCACAGATCTGGGGAAAATCGGTGACCAGGCGGCTTACGCGTATTAAAAGGGTTTCCACAAGACTTTGGTCAACGGCTTTGACTTGACCCGGCCCCTTTAGTGCCTTGGCGATTTTGGTTGCGTGGATGGTCCGGGCCGCCATGGCTGAATTTAACGGGGGCAGGGTCAGTGCGGTGTCCTGGAGGATTTCGGACATGACACCGCCCAGGCCGAATTTAATGACCGGTCCGAACTGCGCATCCAATTGGGCACCGATATAAAGTTCATAGTCCGGTGCCGGCGCCTTATCTCCGGCAGTGTCCGGCAGGACTACCGCTATACCATAGGCCGCCAGAACCGTTTGGGCATCCGTGTCATCGAGTAGGCATGGATCGTCTTTCAGATGGGATTCAATCACCGAACCCGCCTGGTCATGGTTGATCTTCAGCTTGATGTCACGCCTGACCGGTATTTCATTGAGCATATCAATATTACGGCTGTGCCGGTACAATCCCGCAAATGCCCTGACCGCTTTTTCCGGGGTATCATAGGCCAGCCCTTCTTTTTCATTGAGCATTTGCCGGGCGTTGTCCATGCGTGCCCCGCCCAGCCACACCGTGAATACAGGGCAGGGCAGGGACGGGATCTGATCCGCAAGGATATGGGCAAGCTCCTCGGGGACAAAGTGATCCACAGGTGAATGGATCATGAGGACGCCGTCCACCTCCGGTGCCTTGGCCGCGGTGATAACAGCCTGGGCAAGCTGGGCGCAGGAGGCGTCTGACTGCACATCCACAGGATTTGTATTGCTCCATGGCTTTTCAAGAATACTTCCAAGGGCCTCAATGGTTTGAAGGCTCAGCACCGCAGGCTCAAGCCCAAAAGATGCCAGGGCATCCACCGCCATGACGGCAGGCCCTCCGGCATTGGTGACAATGACCAGTCGTCTGCCTGTGGGACGCTGCCGGTTGGCCAGAATCCGGGTAAAATCAAACAATTGTTCAAAGGTGTCCACCCGCAGGATACCTGCCCGTTCAAAGGCGATGTCATAGACCGCATCCTCTCCGGCCACTGCGCCGGTATGGAACGCTGCCGCCAGAGCCCCGGCCGCCGACCGCCCGGATTTCAGGCAGATGATCGGCTTGATCCGGGAGACGGCCCGGGCGGCACTCATAAAGTTTCGAATCCGCGTTATGTTTTCCATGTACATGATGATGCTGTCCACACCGCGTTCTTCGCCCAGATAATCGATCATGTCGGCAAAATCAACGTCCAGCATAGATCCCAGGTTGACGATATGGCTGAAGCCCAGACCTTCCTTTTCTGCCAGGTCCATGACCGAGGCGCACACGGAGCCTGACTGGGACAAAAAGGCAACGCGTCCTCTGGCCGAAATGCCCGGCATATGGGAGGCATTCAGGCTTGATGGGGGATGGACAATGCCCATGCAGTTGGGGCCGATAATGCGCATGCCGCTTTGCCCGGCAGCCGCTTTGATCTGCTGTTCAATCCGGCATCCATGCTCCCCTGTCTCCCTGCCCCCGCCACTGATAATCACAGCCCCTGCAACACCTTTGTGCGCGCACGCTTCAATGATTTGGGGGACCTGGTCGATGGGTGTCGTCACCACGGCCAGGTCCACAATGCCCTCAATATCATTGATATGTTTTGCCGCAGGCATGTTCATGATTTTGGCATGATCCGCATTGACCGGATAAACCGCACCTGTAAATCCGCCTTCAATGAGGTTGTGTATCAGTGTGTGGCCCATCCGGTGCTGTTCGGCACCGGACCCTATTACGGCAATGGACCCGGGGTTGAATATTCTGGATAGATTTTGTATGCCCACGTCTCTCTCCCTGGTTTACGGAATCAGCCAAATCGTGAATTTTCTGGACGCATAAATAATTTTTCTGGGGATTCGTCCCATATCAAAGCTTTCAACATCAGACATGCCCCTGCGCCCCATGACAATGGTGTCGCATTCCGCTGCCCTGGCTGTGTCGAGCAAGGCGCCTGCCCGACTCTGGGCACCCTGGACAATCCGGGTTTCAATCCGCTCTTCGGGGATGCCTGCCTGGGTCAGTATCTCTTTTGCCTCGGCCAGGGCACTACTGAGTTTGTCATGGGCCCAAAGGGCCAGGTCTGCAAAGGGATCCTTGCCTTGGGATACAGAATCCTTCACTGTGGTGCGCATGATCGAACAAAGAAGAATCCGGCAGTTGGTGTTTGCCATCATATCCGCTGTGTAACGCACGGCCCGCATGCCGCCAGGTGAACCGTCAACGGCAACGCATTGATAGTGTCGGATTTCACGGGTCCCGGCAATGATCAAGGGAATAAAGTCCGCCTTTTCCACCAGTTTGGCAGCAACGCCGCCCATGGCCAGGCTGAGAATGGAGTTTTCACGTCCTTTTCTGCGGATGACAAGGCTCTGATACGCGTTGTTTTTGATCTCGTCCAGAATGCCCCTGGCAATCCCCCTTGACTGGTCGATGATTTTGATTTCAATATTGTCCGGCTTATAACCGGCCGCGATCATTCTTTGACGCGCCTCTTTGAGAAATTCGGTGATGATTGTTTTTTGCCCCATTTCCCATGCCTTTACCTGGCCTGCGGAAATATTGCTGAAGGCATCCCGGGTCAGATCATAATAGGCTTCGGGCACGGGCGTTGTGATGTGAAGTAAGGTGATGTTTCTATCTCTAAACGGTTTGAAGCTGCATATATAATCAATGGTCCGTTTTGAGCGTTTTGAGCCGTCTATGGTGACTAATATTTTTTTTTCGTCTGACATGGGGGCCTCCTTTGTAAACTCCCGGGCAGGTTTTTATAACCCAACCCGGGGTTGTTTTTTTAATGAATGATATCCGGGCCTAAACGAAGCACAGGCACCGGGCTGTGACGAAAGATTTTTTCGATGGTGGAACCTAAGCTAAACCGCTTCGAACGGCTGCGCCCCCGGGGACCCAGCACCAGAATATCGGCACCAACCTCCTGGGAGGCTGAAAGGATCTGTTCGTAAGGTACGCCCGAATCAACGCGGATATCTATTCCGTCAATGCTGCTGAGCCCTGCTGCCTTGATCTGATCCGCCAGAAGATCCTGCCGCCGTTGCTTTTCCTTGGGTAGAAATTGTTCCAGGTCAAAGGTGTTTTCCGGAATATAGTGGGATTTTATCCAGTCGATTTCCCGGCTGCTGATGCAGTTGAACGCATACAGTTTTGCCCCGGTGATTTGTGCCAGCCATCCAGCCTTGGCCAGGATCGCCGGAGACCAGGGAGAAAAGTCCACCGCCGCCATAACCGTGCGGATTTTTGCGGCTTCCGGTGCGGCCTGTCCCGAGTACATGCGTTGGAAAATATGCTTGTCCCGAACGCTGAGCAGCGGGATTGGGCTGTGGCGGAACACATATTCGGCGGTGCTTCCGAACATGAACCGGGACAGGTTGGAGCGGCCTTTATTGGCCATGACAACAAGATCCGGGCAGATTTTATCTGCCATCTCAATGATACTGTCTGCCGGATATCCCGTTGTGATGCGAATGTCCGTCGGGTTGGAAAAATTGGGGAACCGCTCCATGATCAGCTTATCGATCAGTTCATTAATCTGGGCTTTCCGGTTTGCTTTCAGTTCGTCCAGATATTCTTTGGTATCTTCCCTGCAAGGGTACATCATCCCGGCCATGAACGCCGGGTTGATCTCCCGCAGGGGAACAACCGAACAAATGGTGAGCCTAAGATTGCCCTGTTCCGCCAGACCCATGGCATAACCCAGGGTCATGGGAGAATAGCCGGACAGGTCAATGCAGGCCATAATGGTTTTGGTGTCCGGCATCAATTGCTCCTTAATCTGGGGGGAATGAGGTGTTTTCCCATTTCAAAAAACAGGTCCTGCTCCCGGATCACCCCGGTGGGTTTGCCCTTTTCTGTGACAATCAGGCGGCGCTGGTTCTGGTCCACCATGATCCAGGCCGCTTCCATCAGGGTGGATTCGGCATCAATGGATACGGGTGCCGGGGACATGATCTGGCTGATGGTCAGGTTGCGGATCTGTTCTACGGCGCTGGTGAACATCCCCCGCCAGAACATGGGGGAGTATTGGATGGAATCGGCCGTGGCCGGTTTGCTCGAGGTCAGGTAGCCGGGCAGAATTTGTTCCATCAGGTCACGGATGGTGAGAATCCCCTGGATCTGCCTGTTTTTGTCCATGACCAGTATGGACCTGTGACCGGTTTCCATGATCAGGTCCGAGGTGGGCAGGGTTACAAAAGAGGCCTTAAGCGCCTGGACGGCTTCTGCAATGGTGGCATCCTCGTCAATGGTGGTATAGGCACTTAACGGGATCATTGCCGCATCCACCAGATTCTCTTCGGGTTTTCCCGTCTGTTGTCTGCTCCGGCAGGCTTCCCGGATTTTATCGGACAAAAGATCAATGTCGCAGGGCTTTGCCAGGTAGTCAAAGGCACCCAATACCAGGGACTGTTCCGCCGAATCCTTGTCGCCATGGCCCGTGAGCATGATGACCGGCAGATCGGGTTCCAGTTTAATCATTTTTTCAAGGACCTCGTGGCCGTCCATGCCGGGCATGCGGATGTCCAGAATGGCCACATCCGGCGACTGGTCCAGGCATTGCAGCGCACGTTCCCCGTTTTCCGCAAGAATGGTCTCAAATCCGTTACGTTCCAGGATTTTTTTCGTGGTTTCCCTGAACCTTTTTTCATCATCAACCATTAAGACTTTTATGGGTTGTTTCATTTTATATTGCTCCTATTTAAAGAATTTTTTACACACGGCCGCTGACCGCTGTTATGGCCGAATAAATCAGGCACCACTGGACAGGCACAGATATCAAAAGGACGGCAAGCGCCCGGGTTTTGGACAGGCCGCAGCTTTGCCTAAATCCCGTATAAACCAGCCAGTATTTCCACGACTCGGTGAACCAGAGCATGAAGGGCAGCCATGAGATAAGCATGGTAATGCCGGAGGCATAGGCATAAAGCCCGAACACCAGGGAAAACCCCTGTTTTTTGCCGCAGATCATCACCATGGTGCAAAAGCCCGTGACGGCACTGATGAGCACCATGCCTGCCGCATTGATAAAATAGATCAATGCCATGACCGCAGGAGATTGTGGACCGGGACCTGTGAGCAGTCCTGCACCGGCATAAAATCCGGCACACAGGGCTGTAAACCCCAAGGCCCGGCCCAGGGTGTGGACCCCAGGCAGATCCCCAAAAAACAGGACCGGTTCGATAAGCAGCCGGATTACACCCTGGTTGTAAAATTTCAATGCCGAAAGTGCCCCTGGTGTATTCATGATCTCCTCCTTAGGTGAAAAGGCTTGTTCTGGCAAACTTTTCACTGGACTGTCCTCCATAGCCATTTGTTTAAAAGAGCTTGCCTATAACCCCTGCGGCAAGCATGATCAGTGTCATGTAGAAAAACACCCGTCGTTCCGTATCTTTTGAAAAGTAAATTTTGGTTTTGCTTGCTTTAGGTTCGGTCGTTTGTGAAATCTGTGTCATTTTGTCCTCCTAACAAATTTTCTGTCAGAATCCGGGCATGGTGCCGAACCCTCTTATTGTCCAGTATACGCCGGTGAGAAGCAGCAGTACTACATTGGCGACGAAGAACAAAGGAATGCCTGCCCGCAGATAATCTTTGGGTTCAAGGTAGCCCGATGCGTATACAATGGCGTTGGGGGGGGTGCCAATGATCAGGCAGTAGGCAAAGGATGATGAAATTGCGGTGGCCATGGCCATGAAGGGCAGATAGGTACTGCCGGGATGAACCATGCCGGCCATGTTCAGGGTAATGGGGCCTACGGAGGCTGCTGCAGGGCCGTCAGCCATGAGGTTGGTCAGGATAGCAGTCAGGCCGTTGGAGACAGCCATCAGCGGCAGGCCTGAATCCATACCGAAGGGCGCCAGGAATTCAATAACCGTTCTGGCCAGCCAATAGGCCGCGCCTGTTTTGTCCAGAACCCGGCCAAAGATCATGGCACCGGCATAGAGCCATACCACGCCCCAGTCCACCTTATCCTGGTAGTCTCGCCAGTTGACGACACCGGCGATGATATAGGCTACTGCGCCGGCCACGGCAATGGTGCCGATGCCCATACGCACGGGGTAGATGCCCAGCTGGAAGAATGCCTTTTCAGTAAACCAGCCGAACACCATGACAATGAAGATGATCAGAGCCCAAATCTGTTTGCTGTTCCAGCTGCCCATTTTGCCGATCTCTCTTTGCAGATGATTCATGGCAGGCGCAAGATTGAGTATTTTGGGCCGGAATCTGATGTTGATAATGAACCAGGTTACGGGGATCATGATGAAAAGGAAGGGGAAACAGTAGGTGACCCACTGGAAGTATCCGATATCCACCCCGAACATGTCGGCCAGATAGGTCATCATGATAACGTTTCGGGCACCGCCGGACGGCGCACCAGGCCCGCCGATGTTACAGGCCATGGCGATGGAGATCATCATCAGTTTTGCAAGCTCCATGTCTTCGGGAACTTCATCGGTCAGGCTGTTTTGGTAGAGCAGCATGCCGATGGGCAGAAACATGGCGGCCAGGGCATGGTCGGAAATAAATGCGGCCAGCGGTGTAATGATCAAAAAGAAAATCAGCGTGATCCATTTGGTGTTGGGCACGGCCAGTTTTTTGAACATCATCAGGCAGACGCGCTTGTCAACACCCGTCTTTACAAAGGCGGCTGCAAACATCAGCGAACCCATTATGAACCAGCAGGCGTCGGACCAGTACAGCATGGCCACGTCCGAGTATGAAGTTACACCCGTCATGACCACGATCAGGCCGATACAGAAGGCCACTGCAGGCAAAGGAATACACTCGGTCAAAAAGCATAGAACAACGAACGCGCCCATTGCCACCGATACTTTTATGTGCCAGGCACCTTTGTCCGCAGCCTTTTTATCGGAGTCGTTCAGATTTTCGTATTTCAAACCATCTTTGCGAAGTTCCATGGCAGCTTTCATGGTTGTCAGATACGTCTCTTCCGGAACTTGTTCTTTGATGTATGTTGTTGCCCGCTCAAAGTTGGCTTTGTCAGTGGGAATGCTGTATTTTTTACACCATTTTGCATCCCGTTTGAGGAACCTGTCTTTGGTCAGGGCGCCGATGCGCATATTCTGTTCCATGACCTGGGCGATGAGAATTTGCCACTGATCAACGTCAGCGCTGTCCTTTTGGAACAGTTGCTGACTGATAAAACTGATAACCTTTTGGGTGCCGATCTGGTACTCCATGCCGACATCTTTCATTCCGCTCGGTGTGGGGATCAATAGAAGTATCAGCAAAAGGGCAACGGGAATGGAAAAAATTTTCCAGTCGATATATTTGTCATACCCGGTGACTTTCTTTTTTTCTGGTTTCATTTAATTAACTCCTTGTTGTCTTAAGATTCGAGCCCATCTTTCAGAATTTCCCGGGGGGATTTTAGATATTGCTTGGCCTGGGCAGAGCGGATTTTTTCTTCCTGATTCATACGCTTCTGGAATGCCAGTTCCGCTTTTTCAATAATCTCTTCTATATCTGCAGGCTTCATCAGATAATCCCAGGCTCCTGATTTCAGACCGTCTATGGCTGAATCCACCGTGGCATGACCGGTGAGCATGATCACTTCGGTTAGGGGGTATAGCTCCTTGATATGTTTAAGGGTTTCATTGCCGTCCATCCCGGGCATTTTTACATCCAGAACCACCACATGGATATTGTTGGCCGCCAGGATTTTAAGGGCCTCTTCTCCGCTGGGGGCCGTCCATACGTTATAGCCCTTTCGCTCAATGAGTTTGCTGGTGGTCTCAAGGTAACGGGTCTCATCATCTACCAATAACAGTTTCATCTTCTCCATTGGGTTGTCCTCCTCTAAGACGATTGATTTTCATGTGCCGCAAGCTGGATGGAAAACACGGTTCCCTCACCGGGACGGCTGTTCACGGACATGGTGCCGCCAAAGCTTTCGATGATACCGAAACACACCGAAAGCCCCAGACCTGTTCCCTTGCCAACGGCTTTTGTGGTGAAAAAGGGTGAAAAGATTTTATCCATATGTTCAGGTGCGATGCCGCACCCATTGTCTTTAACCTGAATGTCAATCATGGCCCGGCCTTCATCGTTCCGGGTCTGGGCGGCATTGATTTCAATTTTACCGCCGTTGGCGCCGTGCTGGTTGGTAACGGCATGTATGGCGTTATTGACCAGATTGAGCATGACCTGCTGGAACCGGCCGGGGTCACCCATGAAACTGGGGATGTTTTCTTCAATATGAGTGGTGACCTCTACGCCACTCGTCCGGGCAGAGTTTTCAACCAGCTTGAGAATTTCAGGAATAACTGTACCCGGGTCCAGGGCTGTGTGCTTGACCTCTTTCTTTCTGCCGAATTTTAAGATAGCGGAGGTGATCTCATGGCAACGCTCCACCTGTTTATGAATCTGGTCCACACTTTCCCGGATATCATTGAGGGTTTGGGGATCGGGAGAATTATCCTTTTTGTCCTCTTTGCCCGGGTACAGTTCTTCCATAAGAATTTTGATTAATGCGTATTCACTTTTGATGATCTGCAAGGGGTTGTTGATTTCGTGGGCGAAGCCCGCGGCCATTTCTCCGATTTCCGCCAGTTGCACGGCCCGGATCAACTGGCTGCCCAGCTGTTCCTTTTCCTCGTCCAGGCGGTCCATGCGCCGGCAGATGGTTTCGGAGGTGAAATAGGCCAGGACCACCAGGGCGCCCAGGCCTAAGATGGCGATGACCACACAGATCAGGATCGCAGAGTAAAGTGCTCTGTAGGCATCTTGTTTCTCCTGGCGGACGACCAGGTACCAGGATTTATTGGCCAGTTTGGATACCACATATAAAAAAGGTTGGCCTTTGGGCGAGAGCTGGAAAGTTTGTTTGTTGGCGGACAGTAGTTTGTTCATCCACCCAAAGGCCGGATCTTTATCAAGAAGGGCGATATCCCCGCAGCGTCTGGCGGTTTGGGCAATTCCCTCGTGGTTGAGAATGTAGGCTTCGCCGGTTTTGCCGATGCGCACCCCGGATACCATGGAATCAAAGAACACGGTGTCAATGGTTGCGCGCAGTGCCCAGGTCCGGTTGTTTTCTGTTCTGCGCACGGCGACCACAAAATGGGGGATATTGCGGTACCCTAAAAAAATATCGCTGATGTAATACCCCTGGTCCATGGTGTTCCGGAACCAGGGTTCCTGGGTATATCTTTTTCCTGCCAGGGCAAAGGACCCGGAGTATCTTAAATGGTTCCCTGTTTCGTCAAACAGTCCTAAATCGACAAAGGCGGCAGAGCGTTCCTGCAGACTTTGGCAGATGGTGGTGATGGCGCCTTCGGCCATGATGTCCTCAAAGGTGTATGCCCGGGTGATCAGTTCAAGATCGGATTTTCTTTCAATCAGGAATGATTCAATCATCTTGCGGTGATCTGTCAGGGTCCTTTCAAGGCTGGCCTGGGTGGATTTATCCAGGGCCGAAGAAAAGAAATAGAAGCTGATCCCCAAGGCAACGATAAAAGGGATCATGGGGAAAAAAGTCATATTGAGAAAAATTGCCCTTTTCAGCCATTGTCGGTTCTGTTTTGATTTGCCCAAGATCTTCCCCTTTTGTTTTGTTGTTTAAAAGAAGGTGCGATGGTCTGATGCTGTATAGAGCAACTATGGTGCCGAATAAAAACCAAGCGAAATAAATTTTTAATACATTGTAATAATAGGATATATTTTCTTGTCGCTTGCCGCTGCGGCGGAGTTTTAAGCCTGGGTTTGTCTATACGTTTTTCAATCTGTAAAAAAGGCTGACATATGAGAAAGAGGAAAATGAATTTGGGAAAATCACCTGAAGACAATTTGCCGGAAATAAATGGGAATAATTTATTTTACAATGGTTTTGGTATTGGATGCTGCATTGAGATAGGCTTCGGAGATTAGTGATATCATTAGTGCTTAGGCCATTTCAGATCACCGAAAGTCTATTTTAGACCATCTAAAAGGAAGGAGTATGTTCTATAAATTGATTTTTAATTTTTCAAAGCAGATATAACGTATAATGTAGTAACGTTTTTTTAATAATAAAAATTATAGATTGTTGGGCTGTGAAGACTCTTCTATTTGAATATATATAAGCCTTTCCTTAAAAGCAGTTCAAATTTTTTTTATAAACAATTGAGTTTAACTTATTTTTATTATCAGGTTTTGAATTGTTCTAAAGCTTTTCTAAACGTAGCGAAAAGTTCTTCTTTATAATAATCAGAATGAAACGAAGTTTTCTTATATTTTCTATAAGAGAACGCAATATTATGGTTGTCCAAACAAAAAGGTTTTATATCAACAATATTTTTATTGACCTCTTCTACCAATGTATTTATCCGTGATTCAAAATTTTCAATATCCTTTAGGCTAGTTAAAAAACAACAATCCATTTGACTGTCATCTGGTGTATATATGTCGTTGTCTCTGATTTTATTTACAATATAGTTTCTCATTATTCTAGGAATTTTTTTATTTAGGAGCAGAAAACCATAATCTTTTCCATCTCTTAAAATAAAAGGCAAATGCTCTTCTGCAATGTTTTTTAAAAATTTTTCATGATTTTGATTGTTAAATTTGTTCTGATTTGAGTAAATCCGTTTGAATAAAAGAACTGTTGCAATGAAGAGTAGAATAAAAGCCAAATAAACTACAAGAAATTGATACTTGGGCGGTATATTAACAAAGAAAATCAGCGCAGTTAAAGTAATTGATACAGAAAATATTATTATTCTATCTTTATTTTTTTCCTTTACGGAAAATACAAAGAATTTTAGTTTTTCTTTTATGCTATTTAGTGTCAATGTCCGCCATCCTGTGCGGGATTCTTCTATAAAACTAAAATATGATCGGACTATCACAAGATTTCCCAAAATTAAGGACTGCATGAAAAAATATCTAAGTATTATAGATAGATCTGGTTTGTCTATTGAGCCTTGATCAAATTGTTTTGAATCAAAAACAATACATTCAAATAAGAATAAAAGGATAGGGTGTAAAAGAAAAATTATGTAACTGAAAAAAGAGCTTAATTCTTTTTGTTCAAGTCTTGACCCCCACCAACTCTCTACAATAAATACTAAAAAGAAAAAAAATAAAAAAAAATAAAGAACTGACTGCAAAGTTAGGTTGTTTTTCCATTCGGAAAAATAAATTATTTGGGGTAAATAATTTATGAATCTTCTGACAACTTCATTATCAAAATATTTCACTATAAGAAAAGCATATACAATTGATGCAAAAATATATGCATGCTCATCTAAATTATAATGGCTTTTAACTTGAACTTGAATAGGCATTGTAACCTTTTATATTCAATAATTCATTAAATATAATAAAAAAATCAGTTTTAAATCAGAATTCGTTTGTTTCATAACATGAATCTGAATAGATGTGTATCAGGGAAACCCTTAGTTTCTGGTTTTACTTTGAAATTAATTTAATTGGGATACCGAAACGTAAAACTAAATTTAATATATTAAACCCAAAACAAGCGTGAAATAAAACGATAAAATTGATTAAAAGACTCGAAACGCCTGCCAATATTGGTTATAGTGAGTTTTCCACAACAAACTAAACGAATATGAAAGGACGTTTCGAGTGAATAAAAATATCAGCAAAAAATTGGCAAAAAGCAAGAAAAAAATAAGCAAAAAGCTCGACAAAAGAGATTGGTCTGAACAACCGACCCCCATGTTTAAAGCCTCCAATATTCAATACGAGCTTGACGGTCGCCTTCAAGGAGTTGCTCCAGGTGGCATAGGCTTAATTCATATGCTTGCAAAAAAGACCGGTCTTCTGAAAGAAATTGATAAGGAACTCGAACTGCTTAAGCGCCATCTGCCCTATCATGAATCAGATCATGTCGCCAACATGGCATATAATATTCTTGCCGGAGGCACCTGCCTTCAGGATATTAAACTGCTCAGAAACAATGAAGCCTGGCTTAATGCTCTGGAGGCAGAAGTTATCCCAGATCCAACAACTGCAGGCGACTTTTTACGTCGGTTTTCACCTGAAGATATTGTTACATTGATGGACGTAAAAAATACCATCCGCAAAAAAATTTGGGGCCGGCAGCCGCAAAATTTTAAAAAAGACGCCATTATCAATATCGACGGAACTATCAATGAAACAACCGGCGAATGCAAGCAAGGGATGGACATCTCCTACGACGGAAGGTGGGGATACGCCCCTTTAGTTGTTTCTCTGGATAAAACACGGGAACCTCTTTATATCATCAATCGATCAGGCAATGCCCCTTCCCATCTTGGCTCTGCCCGGTGGGTGGATAAGGCACTGGATTTACTTGAAGGCTCGTTTGAAAGATTATATGTTCGGGGAGACACCGATTTCAGCCTTACCACCAATTTTGATAAATGGGATCAGCGCTGCACTTTCATTTTTGGGATGGATGCCAGAAAAAATCTGATAGCCAAGGCCAATGCACTTTCAGAATGCGACTGGCATTCTTTTGAAAAAGAGCCCCGAAGGATAAAAACCGAACCCCGAAAACGTCCCGATAACATTAAACTTCAAATGGTTAAAAAACGTAAGTTTAAACGTATAGAGACCGCATGCGAACATATATCCGAGTTTGAATATATGCCTGGGAAATGTCAAAAGCCCTACCGGATGATCGTCCTGCGCAAAACAATAAATGAGTACAAAGGCGAACGCCTTCTGTTTGACGATATCCGTTACTTTTTTTACATCACCAACGATTGGAAAAAAACTGCCAAGCAGTTGGTTGAGTTTTACCGTAAACGGGCTGATCACGAAAATGACATTGATCAGTTGAAACATGGCGTACATGCGATGGATAATCCTTCTGATTCTTTAAATGCCAACTGGGCCTACATGGTTATTGCATCTTTGGCATGGGATCTGAAAGCCTGGTATGGAATGATGATGCCGTATCGAGCTTTAGGTCTTTCCATCGTCCGTATGGAATTTAAACGTTTTATCCAGACATTTATAAATATTCCCTGCTTGATCATACGTTCCGGTAGGGCCATTAAATATCGAATCATCGGTTATAACAATCGACTTATAAGCATGTTCAAGTTTTTTAATTCCTTGAAGACTGTCCGGGTTACATGATGCTTTTGCTTCGGACAGTTATTGCAAATGGGTTGCAACGGCGAGTCCAAAACCTGTAGATCTCAAAAGGGAAATTAAAAATGCACCACAACACAATTGGCAATATTCCAAAAAAACATAAGGACTCGTGTGCCTGGTTGACGGCAATTGGAGACAAAAAAATAGCTCGGACCGCTGATTGCTTATAAGAATTTCAGTTTTTATAACACGCTTGTTTTGGGATTAAACTCCTGCCTCTAATTGAACTTCGAAAAAGGCGAGCAATCCATTATTTTTTCCTGCCTAAGAATTAAAAGTTGTCATCTGCTGCTTCACAACTTTTAAGAATGAAGATTAAACGTTGACAGTTGAGTCTGTTTTTATTAATTGATTATATCAACAATTGATAGCGGCAATTTATTGTGGGGCGAAACCATGATCCAAGCAGAAATAGCAAAATCTGAACAAGAATCTGTTATAAAAAAGCTATCCAGGTTAAACCGATTGAATTCCAACAGTCTAACGAAGCAATTGGCTGAAATTGATATAGCCCGGGGAACCCTTCCCTTTCTGATGGAAGTGCTTTGCCGCGATGGAATTATCCAGCAGGAAATAACCCAGGCGCTTTCAATTGATCCGGCTGCAACCGCCCGAGCCTTGCAGCAACTGGAAAAATCGGGCTTTATAAATCGACGTGAAAATGAAGACAACCGACGTCAAAAGTGCGTCTATGCAACAGATAAAACCAGGAAAATACAGGGAAACATACTTGAAGTTATCGAGGCGCATAAGACAAAAATATTTGACGGATTTACGGATAAGGAAAAAACCGCTTGCCTCAACATGCTTGATCGCATGATCCACAATATGTGTAAGTAAAGCCGTAACAATGCATCTAAATCACACAAAAAACAAAAGACAATTTCTTCAAGATTTCCAATTGCTAAAAGGCATTCAATTGATCCTGGGCTTATTTATCATGGCCTTGGGTGTCTCGTTGTCAGTAAAGGCGGATCTCGGCGTGACGCCCATTTCCTGTGTGCCTTACATTTACAGTCTGGTTGTCCCTTTTTCATTGGGCGAACTGACGATTTTTATGAATGGTATCTTTATCTTGCTTCAAATCGCCATTTTGCGCAGAAGATATCGATACATACAGTTGATACAATTCCTTGCTGTGATTTTGCTGGGTTATTTTATTGATTTCACCCTTTCTTTGATCTCAGAAATTAATCCTACAACGTATTTGGAGCAACTGGTCATTCTGTTGATAAGTTGCGCCTTCATAGCTTTAGGCGTCTTTCTTTTTGTTAAAGCAAATATCACGTACATCCCAGGGGATGGATTACTTGTGGTCATTTCACAAACGTTTAAGAAAGACTTCGGGAAAGTCAAAATATGCTTTGACTGTTCAATGGTCATCATCGGCGTCGCCAGTTCATTCCTTTTTCTGCATGAATTGGCCGGGATAAGAGAGGGAACTATTCTTGCCGCCCTCATTGTCGGTCTTTTGGTCCAGCTATATGAAAAAATATCACATCTCCCTCAATTGCATTCACGTGTAGGTTCATGCAAATAACGAATTCAACAAATCAAGACTCATCCATTACCACAGGCGAACGGTAACGCCATTATTCCCAGACCTTGATCCTGCCGTTTTTCCCGGCCATGTCAGACCACGATGTCTTGCGCGTCATAGAGCAATTTCTTATTGCCCTGAGCTAAAGGTTCATAGCACCTTGTCTATTGGGTATAAAATCGTTTGAATATATAAAAAAATACATAGTTTTATTACTTTTTTTATACGAAAAAAAAGTAATAAAAAGATTGAGAATGCCATATGGCAAGGCTTTAGGCTTTCGCAAATAAATCGCGGCATGATTATTGATTAATGCCATGGTCGGTATGGGTATTTTCACTTTTGGATGACAGGGTTCAGGTAAATGCAACCGTGTGGTGAAGATCGTGCACATATAAAGTGATGGCATTTTTGATGAATATGCAGCGCACAAGAAAGGATCAAATGGTGGAAGCAACACAATTCGATGTGGAGAGTTTAGTTCATATAGATAACCTAAACAAAACCTTTTCCCAGGGCAATAACCATATCCCGGCCTTAAAAAAACTGGCATTAACCGTTGGTTCCGGGGAATTTGTTGCCGTTATGGGTGCCAGCGGTTCGGGCAAAAGTACCCTGCTTCACATTCTGGCAGGCCTTTTAAGACCGGATAATGATGCCAAGGTAACGATTTTTGGTCAAAATTTTACTCAGTTAAAGGAAAAAGCCGTCACCGCGTTTCGATTGGAAAACATCGGTATTATCTATCAAAATTATAATTTGGTTAGATCTTTGAATGTAAAAGAAAATATTCGATTGCCCCTGCTCCTTTTAAAAAACAGCCAAAAAAAAGAACAGAAAATTAATGCACTGATCGAAAAACTGGGCCTGACCCATCGCGCCCATCATCTGCCGCGTCAGTTAAGCGGCGGAGAACAGCAGCGTGTCGCCATCGGGCGGGCTCTGATTACCGAGCCTAAATTAATTCTTGCTGATGAACCCACTGGAAATCTTGATATTTCAGCAGGCGTTCATATTTGCAGTATTTTGAAAAGTTCGAAAAAAGAGATGGGACATACCATTATCATGGTCACCCATGAGCCCCACATCGCCTTTCAGGCAGACAGAATTATCATGCTGGCCGAAGGCCGGATCGTTTCTGATGTTAAAAAAGATCAGTTTGAAGATTCGGTTGAACTAAGTGTCCATTATCAGAAGATACTGCAGCAAAATGTCAACACCAGCCGGCAAGGGGCACTTCAATGAGATTTATATTTAAATTATTGACGGCCGGGCTCATCGACAGAAAAAGTGCCCTGCTGTTAATTGTGCTTGCCACAGCCGCGTGTTCCGGTCTGATTGCCGGTGTCGGCGGCGTATATAAACTGGCCGGTGATAGAATCAATCAAAAGGTTGCAAACGTGATCGGCCCCATCGACAGAATCATCATATCCGGAACTGAATCGGACTGGGAGGCGGATAAGACTCGGTATGGTGCTGTCAAAGCAGATATCGGCCTTGAAAAAGAAATAGTTGAAAATATCGTCAATTCACCAGAAATCCAGCGGGCTTATCCGGCGGCCTATGCAAAAGTTGAGGTGCTGAATCCTCAACAAAAGTACAGCGGTGCGATGTACAGGCCAGATCATACCATGGTTCTGCCGATTATGGCGATGGTTGACGATCGGATACCGCCGACCTCTCTGGTGCCCGGATTGTCGGAAGAGGCATGGCAAAAATGCGTCAGTGAGGGAACACTTGTTTTTCCAGCGGTCAAAGGACGTGACGGAAAACCGCGTTATTCTGAAAAAGCACAAGTGCTCATCAATTCAGTTGATACGGCAAACAATGCCGTCATCGGGGCTACCTATCCGGCTATGGACCGGGTTCGTAATTTCGGCGGTATGTTTGTTTCCAAAACACTATTTGAAAAGCTTACCGGGCAAGCATTCAGAATCAATCGTATTTTTGTCGATTTTGGTAAAAATCCAAAGGTTCAGTCTGTTCAGCGTTTTGACAGTGCATTTGAGCTTGCTGCTTTGGATGCCGGCCTTCCGGTTTGTATGCTCAAGCCCCAGGATTACGTTGATGATATGATGGAAGACCAGATGTTCCGGTTCAGCGGATTTGGTTTGATTCCTTTTTCCGGCACCGTGTTAACCGTCATCGGCGCCTTTTTTATAATTCTTCACGCCGTAGGCATCGGCAATGCAAGTCGGATCAAGGAGTCCATCGGACTGCGAGCCATTGGAGTACCCGGGAACCTGTTAACCATTCTGGTCGTATTAGAAGCACTGATTCCTGCGGTTATCGGTTGTATAATTGGTTTAATAATCGCAAGAATCCTCTACGGCATGGGGCTGGAGTCCGATCGCATGGGCATGACGTTTGTGGCCGAGAATTTTTCAGCCGGTGTTTACAATAAATCGCTGTTGGCCATGATGCCGTACTGTTTTGGAATTACCCTTGCTTCAACGCTTGTAGCCATCCTCCCCATTGCCCGAAATATTTGGAAAAAGCATCCACTGGAAAATGATCATGTTGACGTAGACCAGGAACCGCTCCTGACCGGCAGGTTCGCTTTTTTTCGCGTGATTTTGGCTGTGGTATTGTTTTGTATTAATCCTTTGGCAACTTTGTGGCCGGGTATCCCTTTTTCATTGCGAAGCATTCTGGTGCCTGCCACCTACATCACCACCCTTTTCGCTATTTTGCTCTTGGTTCCGTTGATGACCCATTTGTATCGGATTATTTTCAGCGGTCCGTTATCGTTTATTTTTAACCTGCGCAAGGAACTGGTTAATAATTTTTTGAGTGCACATTTCGCCAAAGTTGCGGCTGGCACTGCCGCAATATTAATTGGCCTGGGCTTATATGTGGCCACCCTCATCTGGGGGTACTCCATGAAAACACCTTTTCTTCTGACTGAAAAGGCACCGGATGCCTCTGTGGTCGTGTTTCCCAAGGGGCTTAATCCGACTCAAATAAAAAAAATAGCAACGGCAAAAGGCATTGAGAGCCTGGTGTCGCTTCATATGCAGCATCCGACCATTTCAGACAACCTGGCGCAACAAAGAAAAGGTCAGTTATCAGACTGGCGGGATCTGCTTTATCTTGGCTGTGACGTTTACCGGATTTTTGGCAATGACGGTTCCCATGGAATTATTGATGGGCGGATGATTAAAGGGGATGAAAAAAATGCATTCAGACAGGTGATGGCCGGCAACGGCTGCCTGATTTCCGCCGAACTCTATCGTAATGATCCGGATCTGTTTGACATTGGCAAAGAGATTGAAATTCAGAAGATAGGAGAGCGGCAACGCATTAAACACCCGATTGTCGGCATCATTGATGTGGCCGGCTGGCACATGTTTACCAAATCCGCAAGAATGCGGCGGGGGCTTGGACGCCTTGCCGGCCTGGTGTTTGTTTCTGAAAACAACCTGATACAGCACTACCCGGACAGCAAGCCGAGATGTTTCTGGCTAAAGGTTGACCCGCAGCAACTCAATATTACCGACGTCCCCCCGGGACCGCCCGGAAGGAGAAGCAAATCGGGTATGCGGCCTGACCCATCCCAGGCGGATATGTCCATGACCCAAAAGAGATGCCCGACACCCAAGGCAACAAAACCCAGTGTGGAATCGGTATTCAAATCCGCCATGACCGGGGTTACCGGGACCGGTGGTGATGATTTTTATGTCCGGGTGGTCAACATCTCTGAAATGACAAAGGCCATTGAAAGCAGAAGCGTCAATGTGATCAATTCCATTGCCCTAGTGCCGTTTATCGCTTTGTTACTGTCTTCCGTTGCCATTGCCGCGACCATCGCAACCTCTGTACAGGCACGTAAAAGAGAGCTGGGGATTTTTAGATCCATTGGTATTTCTCGCAGCGGGCTGTTTCGTCTTATTTTTATTGAAAGCATTGTCATGGTCAGCGTTGCAGCTTTGCTGGGATTAATTTTTGGTCTTGTTGTCGCCTGGTCCGGGATTATTATCTCCGCCGGCAGCTGGGGCGTGGCTTCTCCCTACATCATTCCATGGAAACTGGTTGTACCCGGATGCCTTATCGCTCTTCTGGCCGGGTTGGTAGGGGCGGTGGTCCCGGCATTAATCATATCGGCAAAAGAGACGTTTGCACTGCTGAATGCTGAAGAGGTGCTTTAAGCAACCTACTGTAATTATAGCTGTTTGTTTTTTATAGGAGAACTTATGTCGTTGCTTTTGGAAGTTGTGGATGTTGTCAAATGCTTTTGCCAGGGCCGTAAAAAAATAAATGCGCTCAATGGCGTATCTCTTGGCATACAAAAAGGTGAGTTTGTGGCGATCATGGGGGCATCCGGCTCGGGGAAGAGCACCTTGCTGCATGCCATGGCCGGATTAACCGACGTTGATCAAGGACGCATCCTGATCAATTTCCAGGATTTAAGCCTGTTGAATGACAATCAGTTAACCCGGTTCCGAAAAAAAAATATCGGCCTGGTCTTCCAGGCGTTTAATCTTATTCCGATACTGAGCGCGGAGGATAATGTACGTCTGCCCGCATTCAGTAAACCTGACATCAGTCGTAAGGTTGATGACCTGCTCGAATTACTGGGTATGACGGACCGTAAAACCCACAAACCCGATGCGCTTTCGGGGGGAGAGCAGCAACGGGTTGCCATCGCCCGGGCCCTGATCGCTGATCCGGCCATTATGCTGGTTGATGAGCCCACGGGCAATCTTGATTCCATCGCCGGTGAGCAGATCTGCACTATTTTGCGCAGGCTCTGCGATGAACAGGGATGCACCATTGTGATGGTGACCCATGAGCCTGTTGTGGCCAGTTATTCGGATCGCATCGTAATTTTAAAGGACGGCCGGATTATTGATTCCTTTGATGGTTCTGAATTCAGCGACGTGCAGACGCTGAGCAATCGATACCAGACGGCTGTCCTGGGCAATACCCAGACAGCGGGTGCCGCCCAATGAAAACTATTTTTTTTCTTGGGGCCAATTTTATTCTTCAGCGCCGGCTTCGCTTTTTTCTCACCGTATTTGCAGCCATGGCATCAACCTGTATTGTGCTGTGGATCGTCAGTGGTTACGAAGCCGTCCTTAAAAGCCACGATGTGTTTGCCGAACGGGCATTGGGGCGGTACACCCTTTCAGTTGACGCCATCAGCCGATCTGTTGACCGTCATGTAATGCCCCAGACCCTGACCGATCTCCGGGCAGATCCCGAGGTTATTGCCGCCGAGGCCATGTGGGCAAAACGCATTACCATACAGACCGATGAGGTTGTCAGAATGGCACCGCCACCGGGATCGGCCTCTGATCCCGAAGATATGCCTGCGGTGGCCCGGGTACACCAGGGGTTGATGATTGCCGGTGATGCGCCGTTGCCGCCATTTCCGATTCTTAAAGGCATGTGGATCAATTCCGGCAGATCTGCCGCGGTCAACGGGCGGTACAATGCCGTTGTCAGTGCGCAAATTGCCGGCAGGTATAAATTGGAAATCGGCAGCACGCTGAAAATCGGCCGTCCCGGCAAAACCAAAGTGCTTGAGATCATCGGCGTGATTGATAATCCGCCCATGCCTGTCACAGGCCGTTTGAGCGGCACCATTATTTTACCGACCCCTTCGGTCGGCGGCATTTATGTATCCTCCGCCGATGCTGAAAAGATCACCAAAGACAAATTTACCATTACCTTTATCGGCCTGTGTCTGAACAAGAATGCCGATGTCCACAAATTTCGTTTCCGCTGGACGCCGATACTCAACAGCTATGCACAGCCCGCTCAGTTTCAACGGGATCACGATCTTGAAGAGCAGCTGGATGAAGCCGCATCCGCTAAAAATATGAAACTGCAATCCTATGCGGCAACCATCATAACCATGTTTTTTGGCTTTTTGATGGTATTTAATACCTTGAACATGGGGGTGAGCGAACAGATTCGTGAATTTGCCATGCTGCGCGCCGTTGCCCTGACGCGGGGCGATGTGGCCCTGATTATTTTTATCCAGGCCGTATTGGTCAGTAGCCTGGGCTTTGCCGGCGGTCTTGGATGCGCCATAATCATTACCAAGGTCGCAAGTTCCTTTTCAATGATCGCCCTTCGACACAACGTTGAAATCGGGATGCTGAGCGTTATCCTTGCAGCCATTTCTACGTTTGGGGGCGCGCTGCTGGCCGCTGTTTTCCCGGCCTGGCGTTCTACCCGCGTAAGGCCCCTGGATGCAATGACACCGCCCCAGGCAGAAGTGTCGGATTACACTGTTTTGATTAAACGGTTATTTGTGGTTTCAATAGCCTTCATCGGCCTGGCAGCACTGTTCATATTCATGTCTCCGGCTCAAGACGGCCGGATTGTCTTTCTGCGTTTAATCTCTTGCGTTTTCTGTCTGGGAATCGGCTTTATATTGCTTGCACCGCCTGCTGCCTCATTCGTGTATGTACTGATCGGCGGTGCCATTGCCCGAATCTTCAGGATTAACCCGGAATTGTTGTCCAAACAGCTCTCCTCTCAACTATGGCGAACCGTGGCGTCAATTCTTGCCATGGGTGTCGGGCTGAGCCTGTTCATCAGTATTCAGGTGTGGGGCTATACGCTGCTTGAAAATTTTGTCCCCGGGCAATGGGCACCGGATGCCTTGGTGACCTTCGGCCCCGATGGACTATCGGACGCAGATGCCTTGCAGGTTGCAAAGATCCCCGGGATAGATCCTGCCCATTGTCTGCCTATTCTTGTTGAACAGCCCCGCCTGGCAAAGGACTATACCAATAGTGCGCGTCAGGCATCCGTCATACGTCAGGACAATGTGGTCATTGTGGGGCTGGATCCGGATAAAGCCATTGGTTCTGATCATCCGACATTTAACTTCAGTTTTATCCGCGGATCAAGACAGGATGCGTTGGCCATGCTCAAACAAGGCAATGCCTGTATCGTCCCTGAGCATTTTTTGCGTGTCAGCGGTATGGAAATTGGGGATACCTTTACATTGATTCCGCCTGAAAATCCTGAACATAAGGCTGTCTATAAAATAGCGGCGTCTGTGAAAATGAAAGGATGGCACTGGCAGACAAAATCCACAGGGCTGCGGGTTCGGGTGCACCGGGCAGCCGCATTGATATTTGCCGACTATCAGAGTGTGGCCCAAAATTTCTCCATCGACCGCCCTCAGCATGTCTGGTTCAATTATACGTCTGATAAAGTTGATCCCGCATCTGTTGATGACAAACTTCAGTCCTTTTATGCCGGTATCACTGGACAATCGGTCCTAAACGGTAAACCGGGAAACAAGGCACAATTTGTCATCGAAAATTCTGATCAAAAAGAACAGCCCTATATCCAAACAGTTACCCTCAAGCAAATCCGCCATCAAATCAGAACCATGGCAAAACGATGGCTCTGGGCTGCGGGGATGCTGCCCGCCATTGCCATGCTGATCGGCTGTATTGGACTGTTCAATGTCATTATTTCCTCAGTTCAAACCCGGCGGTGGGAATTGGGTATTTTAAGGGCCGTCGGGTTCAGCCGATGGACCCTTGTGCGAATGATTATTGCCGAAGGGGTATTGATCGGTTTCACCGCAGTCCTTCTGAGTCTGGGATTCGGTATTCTTGCCGGCTGGTTCGGCACCACGGCGGCACAGCATTTCAGTTTTTTCGGCGGGATGAAATCTGAACTGGTTCTGCCCTGGTTACAACTGGGCATCGGCATCATTGCCGCGTTGATTTTTTCAGCACTGACGGCAGCAATCCCCGCCTTCCAGGTGGGCAGAACCCCGCCTTTAAAACTTCTTCAGCAAGGCAGAAATATATTTTGAAAATTAATTTTATAGAAGGGCGCGATTAAATGAAAAAGGTAAATTTTTACGGACTGATACTGCTTTGTTTTTCTTTGTTGGCGGCGTTTTCTGTTCACGCCGAAGATGTCGATATTGATGTCGTCCTGCCGGAGGTTACGGTAAAGGAAAGCAAGATCGATTCAACCACTCCGGGGTACAGCAGCAGCGGGACATTAACCGATCTGCCATTGCTGGAGACGCCGTTATCCATTGATATTGTTCCCGAAGAGATGATTCGGGATCGTGAACCGTCATCGTTTTATGAAATCCTTGACTATGTCTCAGGCACACAGACCGGGGGGCATACCCCCATGTCCAGAACAGCCGGTGAAATTTCCATGCGAGGATTCAGTGGGAATGGCGTCTCTTTAAACGGATTTCAACTGCCGACTTATATTCCGATCTATCTGGATGCATCCATGATTGAGCGGGTTGATTTTGTCAAAGGTCCTTTGAATTCTATTTCCGGCGGCCAGAATTCATCCCTGGGCGCCTATGGCAGTGGCGGATCTGTGAATATTTTGACCAAATCCCCGGATAGTTTCGCCTTTGGGGAAACCTCAATCCAGGGATCATGGAATTCGGGTCAAAGCTATCGGGCTTTACTGGATGTAAACCGGCCCCTCAGCAGTCTTGATTCAAATTTTCGCATCAGCGCCGCCGTTGAAAGTGAGCAGCCCTTTTACCTGCCCGATGATATTGATCGGGGCCGAAAGGTGGTGCTTGCGCCTTCCTGGGACTGGAATGTGACGGACCGGTTCAGCATTTCTATGAATGGCGTTATTCAATGGCAGGATACGGCCTCATACCAGGGAATTCCCTATTATCATAATCAGTTCGTTACGGACAGTGACGCCTATTTCGGTAACGATGATGCCAGGGATGAATATCTGTCAACGATATACCAGATTCGTGCAAAGTACCGCATATCTCAACATGTTAACCTGAATGCAGGGGTCAGCTATGCCATGTGTGATTTGGATCGAACCTACTGGTCTGCAGTTCACTCTGCTGTCCGGGGCTCGGGGCTAACCTATGAACAATTTTACGAGTCGGTGTTGTTAACAGGAACGTCCCGTCTTTCCTACAGCTGGTCGGACACAAAGCAGCAAAATACGGAAGCGCTTTTCTATTTTGACGGTCAGTTTGAATTGGGAACCACAACGCACAACTGGGTTGTCGGTACAAACTGGCTGGAAGAACATACTGAACGAGACGACCTTTATGGCGATTACACAGACGAGACCAATCTAAATTCTCCGGATATCTATGTGCCGGATAATTTGCAATCTTCAGGTCACTCTAAAACAACCGTGGAAACTGCCGGACTGTTTTTACAGGATCAGGTTTCCATCGGCAACTGGCGGGTGCTTGCCGGGGTCCGTACGGACCGTCATGCCAGCGATCAGGGCAACAGTTCAACCGCTGTCAGTCCACGGCTTGGGCTTACCTATCTGATCACCCCCTCATTATCCGTTTATGGCAATTATACATACGCTGAAGCACCGAACTACGGGTACAATGACGCGGACGGCAAAGAAATTACCGAACCATGGAAGTCCACCATGATGGAGACGGGGGTCAAAAAAAATGTGGGGAAAAATTTCTGGGCCGGTATGGCCTATTTTCATATCACCCAGGAAAATACCCCTTCGTTATTGGATCCGCCCCAGGCAAGACTGTATGAGCTCGAAGGCGAGGTGGTCTCCCAGGGCATTGAAATTAATATGGCAGGACATCTGACCAAGGCATGGTTTTGTCAATTGTCATACACCTACACTGACTATGAAACTAAGGATGCAGAGCAGCAACTGGACTCATTCCCGCCCCACAGCATATCTTTATGGCAGACCTATACCCTTCCGGATCATATATTATGGGGTTCGACTTTTGGTCTGGGGTATCGCTATGTAGGTCAGACCGATGCCTCTTTCAGAGGTCAGTACATTGGAGACGGTTACGTTTTTGGCAGTTATCAGGTGTGTGATTTTTTAGTCAAAGTGCCGTTGGAAAAGAAAATATTCGGGCTGAATCTTGGGGCCGTTAAATTTTCGGTTAAAAATATTTTTGATGAGGAATATGTTGAGTCCAGCCGCCATGTTTCAGAGGCGTTTCCCGGAGAGCCTTTGACCTTTGAAGTGAGCCTATCGGCTGTTTTTTAATAATGGCCTGAGCATGGTTTAATATAGTGATTGACTTTAAAAGTTGTATCAAGTTAATTTTTGATGCTGTTTAAATAACAATGAAAGATACGTGTGTGATTTTGAAATTATTTGCCATATCAATAATAATTGTATCGTTATTTTTGTCTTCCGGGATTTGGGCGACTGAAATGAATCCTGTCGCTCCAGAAAAAACAGTTGAAGGCAGCGTTGTGCCCAGCCACAATCCGATGGAGCATCCTGCACCGGCAGCCGGGATTTCCATGCCTGAAATTGTAAAATTAGATGAAAATCGTTTTCAGATAGGGTCGATCATAGTGGACAGGAAGGCTCAGTCCATCAGTATCAACGGCAAAGTAAATATGGCCTCGGGCATGGTTGAATATATTGCATGTACGGCATATGGCAAGCTGCATGAAAGTGTTCTGGTGCTGGATGCCGAACCCTACCATATTCAGGTCGCGTTACTGCTGCTTGGCCTCAAGCCGGGGGATCATCCCATTGATTTTCAGGGTGCTTCCCAGAAACCATGCGGGGCTCCGGTCAGAATTCTTGTCTCATGGCAGGCAGAAGGCAAAAGCCATGAATATCCCCTGGAAACCGTATTGTTTTACAATAAGTTACAGCATGTCATGGAGAGTACGGACTGGGTATTTACAGGTTCGAAATTCCTGAATGGGGAATACCAGGCACAGGTTGAAGGATCGATTATTGCTATTTACCATGATCCCGTTGCGATCATAGATCACAGAAGTGATACCGGCACCGATGATACGCTTTATCAGGTGAATCATTTGGTGGTCCCCCCTGTGGGTACGCCGGTTGTCGTTAAGATTTATCCGGTGACTGATCCGGCTGTGATTGCCGGAACCCGGTGTGAAAATTAGACTTATGTCATGGAGAAATTATGAAAGAGAATGAATATAAAGGGTTAACCCCGCAGAAGACCGCAGACGAGCTTATGGGGATGTACTATCTGGAGGCACGCTCCTATCTGCTTGAAACTGCCGCAATCCTTGACAGAATAGAGCGGGCTGCCGGCGGGGACACGGCCATGGATGATCCGAGAATAGAAAGACTGTTCAGCCTTTGCCGGATGCTGACCGAACAGAAAAAAAACAGAGCCGAAACATTTTTGAATATGCTTAGTGATTAACATGAAAAAAAAAGCCATTGTCCGTTATAGCGAAGAAACAAACGGCGTTCCGTGCCCTTATGGTGATGTCAAAAGAGTGATTACCGGCGGGGAAGGCAGCGCCAATGTCCATATCGTCAGTGTTACAAAGGGAAAAGAACACGTTCATCTGGCCTATGAAGAAACATATTATGTGTTATCCGGGACGGGAACCATCTGCCTGGACGACGAGATCTGGGAGATCCGGCCTGGGGCCGTCGTCTACATACCGGCACAAATGCCCCATTCTCTTGAATCAACTTCCCCGGAGCCGCTCGTATTTATTATATTCGGCACGCCCCCCATGTCCATTGACGATGACCGGGCCCGCCCAAGGTCAATACAATAAAACTAAAAGGCTGCAAAGGACAGTATATGAAAATAATAGAACCGCATATTCATATGATTGCAAGGACAACCCAGGATTATGAACGCATGGCAAGAATGCACACGGTTGCCTGCTGTGAACCGGCATTCTGGGCCGGGTATGACAGGACTTCCGCCAGGGCCTTCCATGATTATTTTACCCATATTTCGGAATTTGAGCCCACCCGGGCGGCCCAATATAATATTGACCATTATTGTTATATCTGCATGAATCCCAAAGAGGCGGAAAACATTAGCCTTGCCCGGGAGGTGATTTCATTTGTCCCGGAATTTTTGGACAGGCCAACAGTACTGGGTGTTGGAGAAATCGGCCTTAACAAGAACACCCAAAATGAGATGAAGGTCTTTGAAGAACAGGTGGAGTTGGCGGTGCAAAGAGATCTTCTCATGTGGATACACACGCCCCACCTTGACGATAAGTACAAAGGGACTAAAATGATGGTGGATTACCTCAACGGGCACAAAGGGGTTGACCCCGGGAAAGTGGCCTTTGACCACTGTGAGGAGCACACCATCAAAATGATTCTGGATTCAGGGTTCTGGGGCTCAATGACCATTTATCCCATGACGAAGAATTCACCGTCCAGGGTGGTTGATTCGGTTGAAATTTTTGGTCTTGAACGGCTGATGGCGGATGCCTCGGGTGACTGGGGACCGTCAGATCCTAAGACACTTCATGATGCCGTATTTGAAATGAAGAAACGGGGGCACCGGGATCAGGATGTGGAAACGCTTTTTTACAACAATCCCTGCTATTTTTTAAATCAGTGTTCCAAATTCAAGCCAAAACCTGATCTGGAAAAGACCGTTGCCTGGGCACATGGATAGTCATTCAAGAACCATTGTATTAAGTCTGAAAACCTGCTTGCTGCTGCCGGCCTTGGTGTTTATCTGTCTGTTTTCCCTGTTTTTCATTCTGCTTAACAGCTACCAGACGTCAAATTTTCTGGATAAGCGCCTGGAAAAAGAGGCGCTTAGAATTTCCAACATTGCCTATGAATACAGGTTTGTGCTCAATGATTCATATCTGAAAATGCTGGGCAAAGTCATTGAAGGTGAAATTGCCGTATTAAATCAAGACGGGAAAATCCTATCGGCTTCTTTTGATAGGGGTGCGGTTAACAGATTCCAGGACGTGATCAAACGCAACAATATTTTAGACCGTCATGGGCAACAGCAAAAGGACCAGGTTGCCTTAGCAGTCGTAAAAGAGACGACCTGCTGCTATGTTATATCAAGACGAATTTCACGCAAGCCGGAATCAGGCACATCTTATATTGTCATTATGACGCGCCTGGACGATTTGGAAGCTGCCAAAAGAATGACTTTGACAAGAACGGCACTGGCAGCTATGGCTGCCCTTGCGGCAGCCATATGCGCGGCACTCCTGCTGGCCGCAAGAACCAGTCGTCGGTTTAAAAATATTTTGGATGTCACCGAAAAAATTGCTTCCGGACGTTTTGACGCCAGGGCCGGGGCATCCGGCATACGTGAATTTCGTATTCTGGCGGATGCCGTTAACCGGATGTCGGACAAGCTATTGGCCTATGAAAAAAAACTGGTTAAGACCACCCATGAGCGATCTGTCGCTAAAATTACAGCGGCCATGGCCCATGAAATAAAAAATCCACTGGCCAGTATAAAAATGTTGATTCAGATTCTGGCAAAACGATTGTTCGACGATGCAGACGGGGTAAATATGACAGAAACCCTTCTAAAAGAGATCAACCGGGTGGATACCCTGGTGACGGATTTAAGAACGCTGTCGAGCCCGGTTGCGGTTTCTTTAGCTTCAACACCTGTGGAACTCCCGCTTAACGACGTGCTCGCTGTAATCAAACCGAAACTCGACCACCTGAACATTGATGTTTCATTGGATATTGCGTCTGATCTGCCTGTTTGCCAAATGGATAAAGACAAGATCAAACAGGTTTTGTGGAATCTGTTGATGAACAGTGCCGACAGCATGCCGGGCGGCGGGCATATATTGGTTTCGTTAAATCACGACAAGGAGAGCAGCATGATCGAATACCGGATCGAAGATACAGGAACCGGCATTGATGAAGCTGATGTGGAGAATCTGTTTGCACCGTTTTTTACAACCAAAAAAGAGGGGGTCGGCATCGGGCTTTATGTCAGCCGGGAAATCGCTGTGGCCCATAACGGAACCCTGGTGCTGGTTAACGGCGCAAAAGGTGCTCGTGCCGTCTTATCTCTTCCTGCTTTCCAACCGTCATAAACAAAAGGAGCCAACTTATGGCTTATATATTGGTCGTCGATGACGAAGAATCCATTTGTTTTGCATTCTCTGAATGCATAAAGCAGATGGGACATATGCCCCTGGCAGCCTCCAATGTTGAGGATGCACTTAAGGAGATCCGGGACCAGACCCCGGAAATCGTTTTTCTGGATAACCGCCTGCCGGGCGAAAGCGGTTTATCCTTACTGGAAAAAATAGAGACCATGGAAAACAGGCCCCAGGTTGTAATGATGACCGCCTACGGAACCATGGATACGGCCATTGATGCGGTAAAACACGGGGCATTCGAATACCTGTCCAAACCTGTGGACTTGTCGCAGATAGAGGAGATTATTCAGCGCATACTGCACGTGGGGGAGACTGAATCCGTTCCGTTGTCCGGTGGCGGCATCAGTGAATCGGATCGGACGGCTGACATGCTTATCGGCTCATCCAATGCCCTGTCCGATATTTACAAGATGATTGGTTTGTTGACCACCAACGATGTCCCGGTGCTCATTGAAGGCGAAAGCGGGGTGGGCAAGGAACTGCTTGCCCGTGCAGTTCATAATCGTAGTAATCGCAAAGACGCCCCTTTTGTGGCTGTCAACTGTGGTGCAATCCCTGAATACCTTATTGAATCGGAATTGTTCGGCCATGAAAAAGATGTCTTGCCGGGTGCCGACCAAGGGAAAAAAGGCAAGTTTGAAACCGCCCGGAACGGAACCCTTTTTCTGGACGATATCAGTCGGTTAAATGCCTTGATGCAGATTAAATTGTTGCAGGCGCTTCAAAATAAAACCATCCAGCGGGCAGGGGGCACCCAGGATATCCCGATTGATTCGGTCCGGATAATCACCGCCACCGATAGGCGGCTGCCCGAAGAGATGGAATCCGGGCGTTTCAGAAGTGATCTGTATTACCGATTGCAATTGATAACACTAAAAATTCCCCCGTTACGCGAGCGTCGATCCGATATTCCGGATTTAATCTCTCATTTCATCAAAAAGGCAAATATGGAGATGAAGCTGAGCGTTAAAGGAATTGAAAAGAATGCACTGGATCGTCTGATGAACTATGACTGGCCGGGAAATGCCAGAGAATTGGAAAGTGTGATTAAGCGAGGCGCTATTTTATGCCGGTCGGAAACCATTGGGCTGCATCATATTGAACTCCCCGAAACTGCCGCAGGCAGGGGCGTTGAAAAGGCGGACGCCGGATCTATCGATGGCCAGGTGACCGTGTGGTATGAAAACCGAGACCAGATGTTTCCTGGGGAAAAAAAGCTGTTTGCCCGGGTTGTCTCCGGCGTTGAACGCGCATTGATCATTAATGCATTGGCCGAATGTAATCAGAACCAACTGAAAGCCTCAGAGTTGCTCGGAATGAACCGGACAACCCTGAGAAATAAAATCAAGGAATTTAAAATTTAATCGAACGGCAATACGCTTCCAGCAGTGAGAACTGTTTTGATAGGGCATGTTCATCAATGCCCCAGGGGGATTTAAAAAATGAAGCCATGTGTGTCATCACACCGGACTCCCCTCGGTCAAGGGCCAGGAAAGCAAATCTGGCCAGATCAAGAACCAATGGGGCGGCCAGAACGGAATCGCATCCCTGCCAGATAAACTGCATGCTCATTTTTGTGTTTAAAAAGCCCTGGAAATGGATGAAATCCCAGGCCGTTTTTCGGTCTCCCAGTGACGGAACATAATCAATGGATACCTTTGAATGGGGTGTATATCCGAGGATATGAGGTAGGAGTCTGTCCTTGCTTTTGATTTTTGACGCCCCGTTTTCCTGGTTCTGCAGGACTTTGCCGTCGGTGTTGCCGAGAATATTATATCCTTCCCAGCTGAGTACTTCCAGGTTCCGTGTGGCAAACATGGGGGCAAGCGCTGATTTTACCAGTGTCTCCCCTGTTTTGCCATCATTGCCCATCACCGGGACACCATGCTGCCTGGCCAATTCCACCAGACCGTGGGAAAATCCGCCCTCGGACGGGGTAAAATTGATATATCCGCAGCCGAATGTAATGGCGGCATAGGCATAAAGGAAACTGGGTCGGATACATTCAATTCTATTTTCCCGGATCATGGTAGAAATCTTTTCAGCCGTGTCAGACAAGGATGGATCTTTGACCGGCGGCTCAGTAGAGGTTAAATTGATGACCACCAGCTGTGTCAGATCATTTTCCTTTCTGAACCGGGCAATATCGTTCTGAATCTTTTCAACGGCTTCGGACAGGTTGGCTGTTTCAAAAATATGTCGCGGTTCTGAAATATCTGCAATAGCCTCCCCCGCATTGAGTATGACGCCGGGAAACGAATTCTCCTGGATGGATTTTACGTTCTTTGTTAACTGATACAGCTGTTCAATATCTTCTATTCCGGTATCTTTGATGGCACCAAAGGCATCCTTGTTTGATCGGATATCCCACCCACCAAAAACAATATCATCAAAATCTGTAAAGGAAATATGGCTGCATTTTTCTGTGGTTGAGATCATTCCCGTGGGCGGGCAGATTTTATTTGCAATGGCCATGGCCCCTGCCATGGCAACGGTTGACAGATGACCGCACAGTCCAATGAAAAGCAGTCCACGTTTATTACCCATATGTTGTTGCTCCAAATAAATTAAATAATTGAGACACACTACTGAAAAGTGATATGTGTCCGAGATTCTTCAAATAGGCCAATAATAGGCAATAACGGTACCAGTTCAGAATTAAAAAGCGGTATGTTGTTTTATTGGCTTGGATAGCTGTATTCTCGGCAGAACTTAATATAGCGCATTTAAATTTTCAATTGCTTTGTGATGTAAAAAACGAAGCAAATAATTGTGAAAAAAAATCATAGTTTTATGAAAAGTTTTACAGACATGTATTACAAACAAGTTCTATTTAGAGAATACTGCAATGGTAATTGTGAATCGAAAACAGATTTTAGGAAAATAATACTATTAATATAGTTAGTTACGTAAGAAAATGAGAGTGTTATATTTTGTACAGAAGCTGGCATAAATTGTGCAAATCCTTTCGTGAAATGAAGGTTGACTGATTGTTATTCGCAGATTAGAGCAGTTGTTGTTCGTGCTTCAGCTTTTAGCATAAAGGCGACCAAAGGATTAAATAATTACGTTAAAGAAAAGGAGGAAGAATTCATCAATGAAAAAATTATTATTAGTCTTAGTGGTGGTCATGTTTGGCTTTTCTATCAATCCGGCCACGGCGGCACAACTTGAACTCTCTGATTACTATTTTAGTGTAGGCGGGGATGCATATTACTTGGGTGATACTATTCCGGGTTTAGACGACAGCTTATTTGACTGGGCGACCGGATTGGGAACCTTGACACTGATTTACAATCCGACCGAGGCTGTTGCAAACGCTATGATCAACGCTTGGTTCGATCATGATATTTATGAAGATGACTGGGATGGACTTTATAATGATGAGCTGAATACTACCGGCGGGTTGGAAGATTCCACATATGCTCAATTTGGCGAAGCCGGTGCTCTGGGCTCAGAAGACAATGCCTGGATGTGGATGGGGTATGACGATATTTCTTTTGACGCCGATGAAGAAGTGGTTATCACCTGGATTATCAGTACAACAGCCCCGACTGCGGGAGTGTTTTATGTTGCCCAGCAGGATGACATTGTTGACAACGGCGATGGGTATGGCCCCATCTATCTAACCTCAACGATTGAAATCCGTGAAAGCGCAGTGCCGGAGCCGTCCACAATTTTACTGTTTGGTATCGGGCTACTCGGGTTTGCCGGCATCGGTAGAAGGTCAAAAAAACAGGGGTAGCGGCATAAGTTTTAAAGTGAGCAGCATAACTTTTCGGGGTAATGGGATGCTGTTTGAACGTTAAAGTGATGAATTACTTCATGAAAGGGGAATTTTAAATGAATCAAAAAAGAATAACAGCACTATTATGCTGGTGCATACTGCTGGTGTTTTCTGCCGGCAGTGCTCTGGCTGCAGTGGATAAGGTCCGCTGTATCCTTTGGCAGGGGGATGTGACCAAATTTCACACGGCTTTGGAAGTGCCTGTTGGAGATGAAGAACCTGATCCCTATACAACCTGGGATGTTTCCAACCCGAATGAATTGCAGATCGTATTTTCTGGTGGAACATACGTCTCATGGGCAAGAGTCGTTGTTACCCAGGGCGGAGTTGATACAACTTATTGTGTCTACGACGCTACCAACGGCGGCACCTGTAGTACTGAAACTTTGTGCGATGGAACCTACAGTGGTGCCGCATTTGATCAGTCCGTATCTATCCCCGCTGGAGCAAAGCCAGAGAGAATTACTTTGGAGGTAGTTGATTCGTGTAGTTCAGGAAACTACCAGGTTTCCTTAAACGGCACCTTAATAGATACGATTTCGGCTAATGCAGGAAATGAATGTTCTTGTTCTTCCGGAGTGTATTCTGACATTCTTGCTCAGGAAGATACCTCCAACCTCTACAGTACCCGACTTAAAGGCGTGGTTACCACTACCGATACGTCTTCGGTCTGGTACAAATGGGTATTTGGTGATGGTACCGAATCTGCGGTAACTGAGCTCAGCGGCGCGACAGAATATAATGTTGAGATTGAGCATGAATATACCGGCGCTGTGGGAACACCGTATACGGCACTGCTCTATGTGGATGATATTGACAATACAATGGCCAACGCCGTTTCTGATCGATATTTGGTGAAGATTGCCGAGGATACTCTGGACTACCGTGTAAACAAGGTGATTGATGAGGGGCTTTGGTATCTGTATAAAAATCAGCTTAGTGGCGCACAGAGTAACAACGGGAAGCCGGTTGCGGCATGGAGTTCGTATTCAACTTATCATCCAAGTGCCACTGGTGCGGCTCTTCAGGCTTTTGAGATTAATAACCACAAAGCTACGGGGAATTTTGATGAAGATCCCTATTCTGAAGTTGTTGCCGCAGGATTAAACTGGCTGCTGACGGGAAGTTTTAATGGGACACAGGTCCTCGGGCCGATCACTTTAACGGCCAATAATACACCAAACAATGCAAACGCAGATATGAATGGAAACGGTATTGGTGTACAGGTGGCCTATCCCGGTTATCCGGCATATCAGGGCGGGATTGTGATGGATGCCATCATCAGTTCCGGCACCCCAAATGCCGATTCCAACCGGGATTTTGATAATGATGGAGTCACCGATACATACCAACAGGTGATCCAGGATATGGTGGACGCCTATGCCTGGGGACAAAGTAACAACGCATCGGGTGGCTGGTCGTATAATTGGAATCCGTATGGTACGGATAATTCTACCAATCAATGGGCGGCCATCGGACTGATTCCAGCTTTAAATGATTTTGGATGTACGATGCCCCAATTTGTAACAGAGATAATGGATGGTTCTTTAACTTATACTTATTCTGCAGCAAACAGATGGTTTGGTTATACCAGTTCCACGCCCCTAAGCAACGTGCCGGGGGTTACAAGACCTTCAGGTATGGTGCAGATGATTTTGGCCGTACCTGACTATAAGACGGATGAGCGTTGGATAGGTCCAGAATCCTATTATGCGGAACATTTTGCCGAGGAATTTTCCACAGGACACAGAACCTATTATGGGTGGCTGTCATTTGTCAAAGCTATGATTTTGTCCGGCACTGAAACATTAAGTAATGGGATTAATTGGTACCGGGGAAGTGGCACGGTAACCGGTCTTGCCCAGCTTCTGGTTGATGAGCATGAGGCGGACGGCAGCTGGCCGCAGGATGGTCAGTGGACCCATCCGGGTTATTACGGCGAAACCTTTGTCACCAGCTGGGCGATTCAAATGTTGAAACCGGCTCTGTTTCAAGCTGCACCCATTGCCTGCTTTACGGCGTCACCCAACCCGACTTATGCCGACAAAGATATCACCTTTGACCCCGGTTGCACAGATCATTCAGATTCGGCAAAAGACATCAGCAATATCGTATCATTCGAATGGGATTGGGAACATGACGGGATTTATGACACTACCAGTGCGGGGCCGGACATCCAGACACACGCCTTTACCTGTGATTCTTTGCCATGTACCTATCCGGTTGTGCTCAGGGTTACCGACGATGAGGGGATTCCTGCAACCTTTAGCATGAATATCAACATCACCAATCCGCCCCATCCGCCCGAAGCAGACGCCGGTGGACCATATATAGTTTCCCTGTGTGATGGGGATTCCCTGGTTCTTGACGGGTCCAATTCCATAGAGCCCAATGAAGGAACCCATCAGGCCGGTTGCAACAGTTGCGCGGATGATACCATTACAGCCTGGGAGTGGGATCTGGAAGCACCACTGAATGATTTCAGCAACGAATCCGGTGAGACGGTTACCCTCAATTCTGCAAGGGTGGACGCTTTGTTTGATGCGGGAACGCAATACACAATTGGTTTGAAAGTAACTGATAATACTGCATTGGCATACCCAGACAGTGGCGATCCAAACCTTACCGACGTTGATTTTGCAACTGTGGATGTTTTTACAGGATGTGCATGTGATCTGGCCGTCACACAAGGGTGTGCGTCGCTTAATTATGAATCTGTTATCCTGAATTGGGCGCAAGTTGGGACCTATGAGGTCCTAAGAAGTGAAACCGGTCCGAACAGCGGCTTTGAAAAGATTGCAGACGTGGATGATGGAAGCAGTTACGAGGATGTAACAGCCGTATTCAATACAAGGTACTGGTACCGCTTACAGGGCGATAACTGCCTGTCAACCGCAGTGATGATTGATTATGCTGAAGAGGCGTGTGGTGGTGGATTTCAGCAGTGCTTTGACGACTTGACGGCGATTTCCAAATCCAGGAAAGTTCAATTGGAATGGGCATGCCATCAGGATGCAGATGGGTATAATGTCTACAGAAGTACAAGTCCAAACGTAGAATTGATTGAGGCAAATAAAATTGCCGATGGGTATACCTCTATCTATTGTGCATTTACGGATAGAAGTGTAACCAACGGTACAACGTACTACTATAAAATTACCAAGGTTATTGGCGGACAGGAAATCTGTATGTCGAATGAAGTGGATGCCACACCGGCTGTAACGACATTTCTCACTCGATAGTTTGATTCGTCAATAAGTAAGCACCTGGGTCGATTGCGATAACCGTATTGCAATCGGCCCATTTTTTTAGGATGGCTTAATTTTAAAGGATTGTAGGTGAGATGATATGCTGACAATGAAGACTCAAGGAATAAAAATGGCAAAGATCGTTCTGTTGCTGTTCTGCATACTGCTCTGCAATAGCATTACCATAGAAAAAGCCTTCTCCCGGGAGAGTGACCTAAAAATTTCCGTTGACGAAGATGGGCGGATTGATATTGTCGCTGCTCATGTGAAATTCAATGATCTTATTGAAGCAATTTCTCTGAAAACGGGCATTGTATTTAACACAGAAACGGAATTAACCAACTATATTGACTGTGATTTTGAAAAAAAAGAAATTGAGACGGCAATACGAGATTTAATAAGAAAGACCGGGTACGATTCTGCTATTTTTTATTCAAAAAATATAGAAGGTAATTTTATTGTCACAAAAGTTCAAATTGGTGTCGACAATGAAAAATCAGTAAGTCGGAAAAATACTTCTTCTGTCAAAGCTTCACATGAGAATATAAAAGTTCGGTCAGATGAATTCACGCAAAATCAGTATAAGGCTCAATTCAAGGATACAGAAAAATTGCTGAAACAGATACATGTCTCCCCTGTTGATGGAGCGTTAGTCGGTATTCGGTTGGAGAAAATTGAAAGGCCTTCGGTCTTTGATGATCTTGGATTGTCCCAGGGTGATGTGATCACCAATATTAATGATCATCCAGTCCAGACAAAAGATGATTTAATAAAATTTTTGAATCCAAAACAGCTTCCTTCGTGGATCCGGATAGAAAGAAAAAATGCTAATCAGTTGATAGATCCAATCTATATTCGTCTGACAGGAATATAACCAGGGCATGCTGATTGATTATATATATTCAATTAGATTTTATGGTACCTAAATTGCATTTGATTTTTGGATCATGAAATTCCCCTTTCATGAAAGCCAAATAACTACCCCGGTTATTTGATTGAGAAGCATGTTGCAGTTTGTTGTGGCATGCTTCTTCTCTTTTGTGCTTTCGATTTAGTTGCGATGATCAATTCCAGTATACCGGTAAAGTTTTTAACTTGGGTAAAATTATGAAATCAATTATTTAAAAAAAATGAAAAATATTACATATCATGAGAAATTAATTTCTTAATACTGAGCATCCAATCCAACTGATTAGCATGCGAAGTTACGTGTTAGATTTTAATTAATGTTTCCTTTTTTTCTTGCTAACGTGTTAGATTACAAAAGATCTGAAGGCCTTTGTGTTAATTTTTTTAACAGGCGGAAAGTAAGCATCGGATTGCCTGAGCGCTTATGGAAGGCATGGATTCAATAGCCTGCTTCCTTGGTTGCCGCATATTTTAGAAACCTAAAATTTTAAGAGGGTGAAATGAATCAGTTAAAAGTGTCCGTTTATCGTATTACAAAAGTATTACCCATGATTTTTTTGGTGTTGATGCTTAGTCTACCGGCCGTTGCATCGGAAAAAAAATTAACGCCATCGGATTTGGACAATACCGTCAAGAAAGGATTTGAGTACCTTAAAAAGTCCCAGAATCTTGACGGTTCCTGGTCTAACCCCGGATTTCCGGGTGTAACCGGTCTGGTGACTTATGCCTTTTTGACATCTTCCATGTATGCTGATGTTAAGGAAAAGCCCGACTTCATTCAAAAGGCCTTGGATTATATTATCAGCAATGTCCATGAAAACGGCGCCATTTATAAAGAAGGCCTTCCCAACTACAATACCTCTTTGTGTGTGATGGCCCTGCTGGCGGCAAATGACCCCAAATATCACCCCTACATTTTGAAAGCCAGACGATATATCGCCACCCTGCAGCTTGACCAGGGAGAGAAAGGCAAGGTAGACGGACAATTTGACGGAGGGATCGGGTACGGCACCAAAGACCATTCGGATATGTCCAATACCTATATTGCCCTTGAAGCCTTGAAAGCCAGTGAATTTCTTGAATCCGACGATCAGTTGGCTGCGTTTAAGGATCTGAAAAACCTGCAGGAGACCAAGCTGGACTGGGAAGCGGCGCTTAAATTCATCCAGCGCTGTCAGAATCTCCCGGGCTCCAATGATCAGGCCTGGTCCAGTGCCGATCCCAAAAATAAAGGGGGATTCGTCTATTATCCCGGCAACAGTAAGGCCGGTGAAGAAACCCTTGAAAACGGCAAAAAGGCACTTAGATCTTATGGTTCCATGACCTATGCGGGGCTTTTGAGTTTTATTTTTGCGGACCTGGATAAAAATGATGACCGGGTACAGGCGGCCTACAACTGGCTGAAAGACAATTATACCCTGGACGAAAATCCGGGCGTTGGGCAACAGGGACTTTACTACTATTACCATACCATGGCAAAAGCCCTGACCGTTTATGGTGATGACGTTTTGGTTACAAGTGGCGGCAAACGGATTGACTGGCGAAAGGATCTGGCGGAAAAACTGGCTGCAAACCAGCGGGAGGACGGCTCCTGGATTAACCCGACAGCCCGGTGGTGGGAGAATGATCCGGTTTTGGTCAGTGCATATTCATTGATATCCCTGAACCTGGTTACCGCTAAGCTGTAACCCACGCCGTTTACGTATTTTTGTATGCGGGGTATGGCAGGATCATTTAATCCGGCACAATACCCCGCAGAAATTGTTTTGCTCTTTTTGCCGTTTCAACGGCATTGTGACTGTGGCGGCTCAGTTCAATATTTACCTGGCCGCTGTAATTTATCTCTTTCAGACACCTGAAAATTTCTTGAAAATCCATCTCTCCTTTGCCAAAGAAAAGGTGGTCGTGCTTGTCTTTCTTCATGTCTTCCAAATGGATATTAACGATATCGTTTCGATAGTCCCATATCGCTTTTGAAACGCTGTTTTCCGTGATCAGGGCATGACCCAGATCAAGGGTGAGTTTAAAAGAATTATGGCCTGTCTGCTCCTTGAGCCTGGTGTATTGCTTAAGATTTTCCACGAACATGCCGGGTTCCGGCTCAAAGGCAATGAAAACATCATACTCGCAGGCTTTTTCAGATACTTTCCTGCATCCTGAAATCAGCCATTCCCAGGCGTTTTGATCATTGACTGCTTCTTTTTTTTGCCCGGACCAGATGGAAACCGCATCCGATCCCAGAAATGACGCGATTTCAAGACTCTTTTCAATGAATTTGATGCGTATTTCCCTTTCGTTTTGTTCGGGAGAAATAAGTGTGGGCTCGTGTTTAATTTCAGGATTTAAAAGAAACCTGGCACCGGTTTCCACAATAGATGCGAGGTTATATTTTTCAAGCCTTTCTTTGATCTGTACCAGCTGGGTTTTGAAGTTTTGATCCCAGGGATTTAAGGCGTGGTGGTCTATGGTAATCGCGATGCTTTGATAGCCCAGTCGACCAATGATATCGATGGCAGACAAGAGGGAATGATTGGCAAATCCGTTGGTATTGTACCCCAGCTTAAACATCTGTTTTAGGCTCATTTTAATTTTTTGAGTTGTTTATTCATTGGGCGTTATCGTCATTGCCCATGAGTTGTTTTATGATTGGGACAATTTCAATCGTTTCCATACAATCCGGCAGACTGATACGTCCAGCCTGGGCGCCACTTATCATAAACGCCGCCAGTCCCTGTCCGCTTTTGGGTGGTGCACCATGGGACCCTTTCAGCAGTTCTGTTTTCTGGGGGATTTTCATGGTTTTCATGTCCATGAATAATTCAAGGGGGTCATATCCCGGTTTTCTGTGAATATCAATATGGTCGGCAAAATCCGGTGCTTTTTCATTGCTTTCCCACCAGTAATAGGCAAACCATTGGTCAGGATTTGAAACGGCAATTAACTCCCCGGCTCTTTCGTGATTTATGCCAAACTCTTTTTTGCCTTTTTCTGCGAGGACCTGGTCGACACCGGCAAGGTTTTGTAGTAGTTTCTTAACGGGATTGATGTCATTGTCATCCCTGATGTAAATATGGGCAATCTGGTGATCAACCATTGCAAATGCCCGGCTCATCTCAAAATCAAGGTACTCCCGCCCCTCAATTTCCCTGACTTTTAGAAAACCTGACTTTCTAAGTTCTTTGTTCAAAAATACGGCACCTGTAACCTGGGTCAATGAATATTCGCTGAAGATACATAAGGTCGAGGCCTCCATGATCCCCATGCCTTCAAGGGTATTTAAAAATTTGCCCATGAGATTATCGAGAACCTTTAAGTCATCATCAATCCTGGGATCATCGGGACCAAATTTCTGGCAGGAATAGTCCAGGTGCGGCAGATAAACACTCATAAGGTCCGGCGCATGATTGGCGACAAGATCAATGGCCGCGTCCATGATCCATTCCGAGGCCTTGGGGGAAGCAAACGGGCCCCAGTAATCCATCAGATTGAACGGCATGCCGATGTTGTCACAGACGGTTTCATATAAACCGACCGGTTTGGAGTAGCACCACTGAACAAGTCCTCCATCTGTGTGCATGGGTTTGGGCGTTATGATGAAATCAGCATCGCAGTAAAGGGTGTTTTGAAAAAAGAGAACGGCTGTTTTTAACTCGGGGTTTTTATGTTTTAGTGTTTCCCAGATCGGATCGGCCTGGACAAGTGAGCGATATTGATCCCAGAAACTCACCTCAAACTTGTCTCTGTAGAAAAAGCCGTTTGCAACGATGCCGTGTTCTGCCGGAAGGGTTCCGGTTGAAAAAGAGGCCTGGCCGGGGAGGGTAAGACCGGGGAAAACCGGATTTAAATCGGCTTTTTGGCCATGTTGCATCAGTTTTGAAAAGTGAGGCATTTCAATCAGCTTATTCAAAAGTTGGGGTGACAGCCCCACAATGTTAAAACAAAACATATAATTTTTCATAATCTCTCCTTTAGGTCACTCGAAAAAGACGCACGGAATATATCGCGGGTACATAGAGCAGCAGAATCATTGCCGCATACGTAATGGGAACCGCCCCTGCGGCAAGAATCATATCAAGGCTGATAATGGCCATTAATAAAATTTTCATTGTGTTTTGAAAGTCTTTTGGCGTGTTTTTTTTCAGCAGTTTCAGCGTCTGTCCGGACAGAAAAACCGCAAAACATAATATCAGTATCACACCAGGTAAATTGGGCAAAATGTTTGCAAGATAAAGAACGTAGTACAGCAAAGCCGAAAGAATCGGCATCAGGGCGCACAGCGCTATGTTGAACAATGCATTGCCGCCGACGGCTTCTTTGCGGCTTAGGACCGTAACGCCAAAAATATAGAGCCCGGTAATCAAGGGGATAATAGCCCATCCTCTGAACGGCGCAACCGACATCCCCAGCAGAAGGTTAAAATATCTGCAGGCCGCCATGGCAATTGGTCCTACAATCGCGTGTTTTTTTAGATATCCGTCATAGAGCAGGATAGATGACCCAAGGCATAACCCCGCGATAAATGAAGTAGCCCCCGCCATAAATGCAAAGATAATTCCCGCGGCCAAAAGTCCGCTTCCAATGCATAAGGCTGTCTGTCTGCTGATGCGATTGGAAGGTATCGGTCGTCCAGGGCTTTCAACTTGATCAATTTTGTAATCGAAATAGTCATTTAAGGTCATGCCGGCCGAAAGAAAGCAAGATGTGGCGGCAATGAGCAGAAAAAGAGTCGTCAGTTCGGTTAACCCGGCACCTGCAAGCAAAAAACCTGCGATAATGTCTGCATGGGCGGTGAATATCCCAGGCAGTCGAATCAGTTCAAGAAGTGTCTTGGTATTTTTATTCATGGGTGATAGGTCTGTTTCAGATGCTGCATAGCATCCCTGGCGGTCTTATGGGGATCATCAAGGTAAGGATAAAGCTCCAATGTGATGAAATCATCATATCCTGTTTTTTCAACCGCTTTCAATACACCTGGAATGTCAATCCCCCCTTGCCCCGGTATAATATGTTTATGCTCCCGCGTTGTCGGGATGTCCTCAAGGTGATAATGCCTTGTGTAATCTTTTAATTTTGGAATAATTTCAACAGGATCTTCTCCCACACAGTAGAAATGACCAATGTCCAGATTGAGCCATAGATTGGGATGGTTGAACATCTCAATGAAAGATAAAAATTCATCAGAGGTCTGGATTAACAGGTCCGGTTCAGGTTCAATAAGCACCATGATTCCGTTATCCATGGCATGGGGCAGAATGGACGCCAGGCCGTCTGCAAAAGTTTCCAGTGCTGCTTGTTTTGACATACCTTTGGGAATATCCTTCAGCGGGCCGCCGGGTTCTGTGGAGATGGTTTTTGCGCCAAGTTGGGCTGCAAGATCAATGCAGTTTTTAGTATGCTGAATCCTGATCTGCCTGTAATCTTTATCTGTCTCAATCCAGGATGGATGATGAATATCCGTTATTGCATACATCATGAATGCATTCAGATTAGATATTTCAAGATTATTTTTCGCCAAGGTCTGTTTGATGTTTTCAATATCATTTGTGGATAGTTCATCCGGATAGGCATGGGGTGTATCGCACATGATTTCAATGCCTGAATATCCCGCATCTGATATAGCCTCTGCTGCCTCGGAAAAGGAAAATTTTCTGAACGCATTGGTACTAAACGCAAATTTCATATTTCACCATTCATATTTTTAATAATTGTTCTGCCTTTATATCAGGGCGGTTATCATATTCAAACTAATCAGGACATAGGCCGTAACTACAACCGGGTCATTCTCCCAGTTTCCATCTGCCTCATTCAGCCATGATCCGTCCGATTTTTGTTTGTTAATGAATTTTACCGCCATATCCTTGCGCCAGTTGATTCTTCGGCCATTTTCCCGTACAAAATTGTCATCACCGTAAAGGGTCAACGCTTTGGCCATTGAATAATAATAGTAATACAGCCCTTGCTGCCCAAGACCTGGATTTTCATCCAACGTGTAATTTCTTTTCAACCATTCATAAGCGGCCTGGACACGTAGGTCATCTTTTTCAAAATCGGTGAAGGCAAAGCTTAATAGTCCTGTACAGGTCATACTGCCATATGCGCGTGGTATTTTTATGCCGTTTGGAAGTATCTCTTCACCGGCTTGGCTGAAGCCAGGGAAATCAATAAATCCTCCTTTATTTATTTTAGCTGTATTGGATTTGGCCTGATCATTGTGACCGGGGAAATTTTGGCACCGGGTTATAAATTTTAACGCCGCATCCCGGTTAAAAGTCGTATTTTTATCTACTGATGCCCGCTCATCGGATTCAAGGATTTGACTTGATTTTATGGCCTCAAGGGCAATGCAGGTGCTATGCATATCTGGATGGTTTTGGGTTCCATATCCATATCCGATGCCGCCGTCAAATACCTGGTCTGGGATCCCCTTTTCCCCCTGGTCCATCTGACGCGCGGCAATGTAGTTTCCAGCCTTAATTATGATGGGATAAAATCCTAAATTTTTAGTTGCCAGCAGGGCCAACAGGCAAATCGATGTGTTGTAATCGGGAGATCCCTCGTTGTATATCCCTCCGTTTTCGTGAACATTGGAAAGTATATAATCAAGGGCTTGGGTGATAAAACCGGGTTTTAATTCGGTATTGATATATTCAGGGGAAGTTAATAACGCATAAACGGCAAGCCCTGTCAGGGCGGGGAACTTGGAATTTGACCATGAGCCGTCCGGATTTTGTTTTTTCTTTAAAAATGCATAGGCCATTTGATAGGTCCGCGTTAATTCATGTTTAAGAGAAAGCGCGTCATGGTTTGGTGCCCAAAGGTTTTGAGCATCGGACCCAGAAGGGAAAAAAAGTGTAAGCAGAATCAGAAAAGCAACCACCGATTTGCCAAACAATCTGAATCTAATAACCAAAAGTTTCATTCAAAACACTTAATCATACGTTTTTTATGATAAATACATTTTAATGATACTTCTCCTATCAAATTTTTTAAGACAATCATAGAAGAATCCAAGTCGTTTATACGCCATGCAATGGATTTCTCCCTTGTTCTTTTTACGTTCAACTGATAGGGGAAGCTATGAAACTGATTTTTAAGCTTATACTGTTGTTTCTTCTGCTGGCATTTGCTTTTGTTGTCGTCTATGAAATCTGTGGGCAGAATCTTGAATTTTTGCTTAGCCAGGAAAAATGCATTGCATGGTTTTCCAGGACCAAATCCTTCGCCTGGATTATGGGAATTGTTCTTTTAGTTTCTGATATCCTACTGCCGGTCCCTGCAACGGGGATTATGGCCGCATTGGGGGCGGTTTATGGACCCTGGGTCGGGGGCGTAGCAAGTGTTACTGGTTCTGTCTGCGCCGGGCTGGTAGGATATGGTATTGCAAAATTTTTGGGCCAAAAGGCCAGCGCAAAAATTGCTTCCCAAGAAGAGATAGAACGATTTAAATTCGTTTTTGACAGATGGGGTTCCTATGCTATTATTTTGAGCCGAATTATGCCTGTTATACCAGAGGTAATAACCATCCTGGCGGGGCTCTCGGGAATGAACTTTCGCCGGTTTTTATTGGCGCTTATAGGAGGTTCGCTCCCCGTATCTTTTCTTTTTTCCTGGATGGGCTCCTATTCCGGATTTACGCCGGGAATAGGAATTATTTTTGCCGTATTGATTCCTGCTGTTCTCTGGCCTTTTTTCATAAAGTTAATCTCAGTAAAAAACTGATATTTTAACTCATTCGGTTCAAAAAAATATTTTGCCCGGCGGTCAGTTGAACGGGGCGCGGCTTTATTTTACGAGGCCAATCCCATTGTTTTTTAATTCGATTAACCTCTTTTTATACAGATTTCCCACAGCCCGTTTGAATTCTTTTTTGCTCATGGAAAACCGTTTGCGGATCTCTTCGGGGGAACTTTTATCATGACAGGGGATAAATCCACCGGATTTATTTAATCGGTATAAAATGACTTCTGCCGATTTGGGAACCGATGAGTACCCGGGCTTTTTCATGGTCAGATCAATTTTACCATCTTCCCTGAGTCGCATGACATACCCTTTGCAGGTATGCCCGATAAATAATTTCTGATAGGTTTCATTCAGGTACATCACCCCATAGTATCGTTTGTCAACCACGGCCATGATCCCAGTGGTCGTAATCGTGTGGACAAGCAAGTCCACCTGCTGTCCGATTTTCAGGGCTCCTGTATTTTTATCACAATTGGCGGCAATTTTCGTGGTGCCGTAGATTCGTTGTGTGTTTTCATCCCGGCAGATTTTGACCAAATATTTCTTCCCGGGTGTGAGCTTATCCTGCTGTTCGTTTTTAGGAACCAGTAAATCCTTTTCCAGGCCCCAGTCCATAAAGGTGCCGAATGGGGCAACATCTTTGGCAATTAAAAAAACAAAGTCACCGACTACGCCTGCAGGCTTTAATGTGGTTGCCACCAGGCGATCTTCGGAATCCGTATACACAAATACATCAAGGCGCTCACCGATTGACAGCCCTCCCGGGACATATTTATTGGGCAGCAGAACCCGCTCGTCTCCGGCGTTTAAATAGACGCCGAAATCTGATCTGGTTTGAACACTCAACCGATTATATTCCCCCACGCTAATGCGGTGTCCAGTTCCTGATATATTAGATTTGCCTGTCTGGGTTTTTGCATGCTGCCATGCATTTTTATTGTTTGTCTTTTTTTCTGGCATTACGGATTCCTTACTGTGAAAATTATTCGGGTATCATATCATACAAATTTCATTCTTGATATCGGATGGACTTGGTTCAATGGCCACCGGTATTGCAGAATGATTTAACTATTACGCCGGGCTGACCGATACAATGCGTATGAAAAATTATGTTATCAAAGATTGCAAAGGGTGTCGTGAGCCCCTTCGTATCCCGGCAGATATCGGGGGGATGCTCATGCGTTGCCCCCATTGTGGGTACGAGTTTCATACTGATTTTAAACTCGCTGCTAAAAAAAAGTGGGATGGGGATGAAAACGGCTTGAATCCGGATACGTCTGCTCGAAGGCCTCCGTCGACATTTAGCATTATCGTCTAATCTTGACGGCTTAAAATGTCTGCATTTCAGAGCTTTTGATGGGGTATATGAAAAAAGAGCACGAAACGTTTTGTTCGTGCTCTTTGGGTTGCTACTGATCTGTAACTATTTATTGGGGGGATAATTACAGGTCTGGGGGATTAATTTGTGTGGGTGGATTCGTCCTGATTTTCGGTTTCCGGAACATCTTGGTCGTTCCACTCTTCGTCACCACGTTCTTCATAAGACCCGTCTTCTTCAATTGTTTGGTCGTACTGTTCCATGCTTTCTTCAACAGCCGTGTCATAATTTTCGTCGGAGGCGAAAGCCGGACTATGGGTCGTCCATGTCGTTACTGCCAAAGCCATTACAATCATGCACAAGAGCGTTTTAATGCGTTTCACCATTTTTCTCCTTAAAGTATTGTGTTGTCAAACTTTTTTGCACAAAGTGTCCATTCAGCAGCTTTGATCTGATCTGATCTGGATTTGTTTGAAATTACCAGTGGGGCTGGTTCCCGATACCATGTCCCATCACTTCAACGGTATCGGAAACCACCAGAAATGTATTTGGGTCTGTCTTTTTTACAAGAGTCTTTAACCGATTCAACTCGCTAAAAGTGACAACGGTATAAAGCAGGTTTGCCTCTTCCCCCGTATATCCGCCGCATCCGTTAATGATGGTCACGCCACGGTTTAACTGTTTGAAAATCTGCTGCTGGATATCCTGCCACTGTTTGGAGACGATGAACACGGCCTTTCGTTTATTCATGCCCGTTATGACCAGTTCAATCACCCGGGAAGTTATAAATATGTGAATCAACGTATAAAGAATGGCTTCCATGGGAAATAGAACCATGGACACCATAAGGATTGCTGCATTTGCAAAAAGTGTTGTGGAGCCAAGTTTAATGGAGAATTGTTTGAGCAGGATCACCGATATAATATCAATGCCGCCGGCTGAGCCCAGGGATTTTAATATGAGAGCACAGCCCACACCAAACACAACGCCGCAAAGCAGGGCCGCCAGCATGGGATCTTCAATGGGCGCGGTGGCGGGAATCCATTCCACAGCCATGGAAAAAACAACCATCCCGAAAATGCTGTAAAGCAAAAAGCGCCGGCCTACATAAAACCAGCCCACCATGAGAATCGGGATATTCAACAGGAAATTGATGCTGCCCACCGATGCCTGGGGCCAAAGATAGTGTATGATCAAGGCAACCCCGGCCAGACCTCCGCTCAAAAACTGATGCGGTACAAGGATTGTATTGATGGTCCATGCACAAAGAACGGACCCCAGGGTGATTAAGGATGCGTTGTATAAAATACTGTTGAAGGCTGCGGTTCCGGTCAACATGTTTTTTGCGCCGGGCACTGGATGTGCCATCACGGTATGTTCCATTGTCATTGCGGCCGTCTTGTCCAACTGGCCCTCCATGTTATTTTTAATGGGTGATTCTTGTGCTGCTGTTTATCTTAATGATGAGTCAAACACATTTGTTCAAAGCATCCCGGACATGAATACTCTTTTTGGGGGATATTGTTTTGTCAAAATCGGCCGACAGCCGATTGCTGGACAGCATCTTAGCAATGCCTGTGCCACATCGAGATTAATTTTTATCTGTTTGATTTTACAATTGATCGGTCTGAGTTTTGGGTTTTGTGTGCCGCAAAATTAAGAAGAATGAATTCTTTTATGTGTTTTTTTAAGAATTTTTTATTCCGATTTATATCCGTTTTTGTTATCCCACGCTGGGATCAGGATATCTTTTAATGGCTCGGAATCCTTTGACAAAGGGAAAATTTCTCATGGAACTTTCAAGGGGGCCCATTGCAAATTTTTTCAGCCATTGACGCATTAACAGCGTATAGGCCGCAATAAAAAGGATGGCCCCGGCAGTACACCAAAGAACCGAGTAATCATCTCCCATGCCCGGAATGTGTTCAACTCCCTTGATAAAAAGAATATGCAGCACATACAAGGATAATGAGTTTTTCCCTGCAATCAGCAGATATTGCGGCAGTCCCTGGTTTTGACGATCAACTGCATACAAAAAGCTCAGCGAGATCACACAAAGTGCTGTGCCGGCCCCGGAAATAATGGAAACTGGGCTTGGCAGCGTCAGGTCTATAACGGTCAGTTTGGACAGCAGGATAAAAATGAATGCGGCCGTTTCATCCGATGCACCATGCGCCATGATGGTTTTCAGGGCCATGCCGGGAACAAAATATCCCGCACACTCAGATAACAGAATTGCTAACAGACCTGAACCCAAAAGCGTTATGGCGACTTGGCGGTTTTTAAAATCCTGCCGTCCCAGCCACATGCCTAAAATGTAGAGCGCAGCCCATGGAAAAATCGGGTAAAATCCTGTGAAAAAAAGGTTGGCAAGCTGATCCGGCAGACTCCACGCAGTAAAATGAACCAGGTAGCCGTGAACATAGTCCGAGCGCCCTATAAAACTGACGAGCCAGAAGGCAGCTGTCCCGATCAAGAGACCTGGACTGGAAACGCGCGCCATGGCCAGTCCGATTAAAATAAAAAATCCGTAAAAATGGAGAATATCTGCCTTCCATATGCTGGAAACGAGCATGCCGCAAAGCATAAGAAAGGCAGCCCGCTTAAAAAGAGTGTTCCGCCCTTTAATTGCACCGACCCTGCCTATCATCAGGGTCAGACCCGCACCGGATATCATTACCAGAGCCGCTGCCGCTCTTCGGTCCATATATTCAAAAACCGCATAAAGCCATTCCGGAGCGGTTTCGTTTGTGCAGAAAAAACCTTTAAAATCAATCAGCACCATGAGGAGTATGGCCACGCTCCTTGCCAGGTCGTATCCTTGTATCCTTTTGGTTTGGCGCCCTAAAATACTGTCCATTATAACTGTCTTTCTTGCATCTGTTTTATTGTTGGTCTTTGGTTTTCGGGGGGAGGCATGCCCGGATAGGAGTTGTATTTCATAAAGCGCGCCAATGGATATAGAAAGTAAAATCAGATTTTTTTTACGTTTCGGATGACGTCTAACTATCTTGTTCTACATGGATTTTTTTTGTTCACGTGCCGACGTCAAATGTAAATGGCCGTGTGGATATGAGAAGCAATATATCTCGTGATAGGATGAAAAAGAACTTTTAGTTCTTTTTTAGTAATTTTTCAACATAAGATCCGATTCCAGCCTGGGTTTTGTTCGGGGCGGTTTCTTGCTGATTTTATTTAGGATTCCTTTTTGCTGCGAAAGCACGTGTGGATTGGGTAAGATAATTGATTTATGCCTTTTGGAAACGATTCATATGATGAATAGGGGAAATCAAATGTCCTGTTCTGCCGTTTTAGGGCATATAAATATTGCTTTTGTTGCTGAAATTATTTAAATAGGAATTCTGAATTCTTTTTTTAAGGGGCGTATTGGGTTGGCATGGTGTGATGAAATAAAAGGGATAACGGCACGTTGAAAAAGCTTCATTTTATCCTCGGGCGGGCAGATGATTTAACGGGCATCCAGGAACGCCTCTCTTCGGTGTATCATATTGATTCCAATCGGCAATTAAGTGCGGCCCTTCAGGTTTTCCGCCGCACCCGGCCTGAGTTTGTATTTATAGATATAGAGCTCCTTCAGCAGGCTGCGGCGGAAAGCAGCTACAAGGCTGTTTTTCAGACCATTAGTCTGGTCTGTCCCAATATCAATATTGTGATTATGGCTCCGCCTGAACTGCTGCCAGAGGCTGTCAAAGTTGTCCATGAAGGTGCCGACTCCTATCTGACCTATCCGCTGGTGCCTGATGAACTTCGGCTGGTGGTTGACAGTATTATTGAACAGACCCGGGCCGAATCGGAACTGGATTATCTGCGGGAGCAGATTTGGCAGGAGGACGAGTTTGAACTGCTCCATACCAAAAGTCCGGCGATGAAATCGGTATTTGAAAAAATCCGGGCCGTGGCCGCCACAAAAAGCACCGTGCTGTTAACCGGGGAAACCGGAAGCGGAAAAGGGTTTACCGCCCGGTTGATTCACAGGCTCTCTTCAAGAAAAAATGAGCGGTTTATTGAAGTTCATTGCGGAGCGATTCCGGATACCCTGATAGAAAGTGAGATGTTCGGCCATGAAAAAGGCGCGTTCACAGGTGCAATCAAACGCAAACTGGGTAAATTTGAGATTGCCCGGAACGGCACCATTTTCCTGGATGAAATCGGCACCATAACGCCGCCGGCACAGATCAAGCTGCTCCAGGTTATTCAGGATGGCGTTTTTCACCGGGTGGGCAGTGAAGAAGATATCCGGGCTGATGTGCGCATCATTGCGGCGACCAACATTGATTTAAGGCAGTTGTGCCAGGACAAGCTGTTTCGTTCGGATCTGTATTACCGTCTAAACGTGTTCCCCGTAGAACTGCCGCCCCTCAAGGAAAGAAAAGAGGATATCCCCCAATTGGCGGAACTTTTTCTGGCCAAACTCAATACCTTTCACGCCAAGGATATTACGGAGGTTCATCCCAAGGTCCTTGAAGCTTTTTTGGCCTATTCATGGCCGGGCAATATCAGAGAATTGGAGAATATCCTGGAGCGGGCCTATATTTTGGAGAAAAACTCAATTCTCAGGCCGCAAAATTTTCCGGTGGAGCTGTTTACATATCCGCCTAAACCTGCCGCCGGCATTATTGACCACAATTTAACCCTTGCCGAAGTCAGGAAACAGGAACTTGACAGAATAGAACATAAATACCTGGATCTGCTTTTAACGAAATGCAACGGGAAGATAAATGCCACCGCTGCCGCCGCCGGTATCACCACCCGTCAGCTTCATAAACTGATGAAAAAGCACGCCCTGTTCAAGGAAAACTATAAGCATACAGGTAAGACGGCATAAAAATAGTATCATATTCGTTGAAATCACCTGAAATATTTCTCTGTGCAGTTTGGCGAAAGCCAAACCTCTGTGCTCTTTGTGGTTTAAAAAAAAGAATCCTGAAGGGATTGAATGTTTTTTTTTTAAAAGTCGCCTGGTTGGTAAAATCAACAGGCTTCGCCTGTATTTTTATTTTTAACCACAGAGAACACAGAACGCACAGAGTTTTTAGTGCTGAAAACGGTAAGTTGTGCTTTGTCGGCAAATGAACATCCAAGACGGATTTCTAATAATATGGTATATTATTGTCTCTTAATAATTGATAAAATTAGATTTGATTTTTTAACCCCTTTTTTTCACTGGGAGAAACGAATATGAAACCGGTTGTGGCCCTTGTGGGCCGCCCCAATGTTGGAAAATCCACACTGTTTAACAGAATAACACAATCCCGCCAGGCCCTGGTGGATGACATGCCCGGTGTGACCCGGGACCGGCAGTATGCCGATACGCAGTGGGAGGATAAACAGTTTACCCTGGTTGATACCGGTGGTTTTTTAAGTACAGATGATGATTTTTTTGCATCCCAGATTAAAGAGCAGCTGTTGCGAGCCGTGGACCAGGCCGATATCCTGGTGTTTATTATGGACGGCCGGGCAGGGCTTTCCCCCTACGACCGGGATCTTGCCGATCTTTTGCGCCGCACCGAAAAACCGGTTCTTTATCTGGTTAATAAGGTTGAAAGTCTGCACCGCCAGGAAGACGAGCTCGGGGAGTTCTACACCCTGGGTGTGGACAAGTTTTACAAGGTATCCGCCGAACATGGTCTGGGGGTAGGGGATTTCCTTTCGGATCTGGTGGCCATGCTGCCCGGTGCCCCCGCGGAATCTGAGGAGAAGGTGGAAGATGACGAAACCGGTCCCATTCGCATTGCCATTATCGGGCGGCCCAACGTGGGTAAATCATCCCTGGCCAACCGGCTTTTCGGCGAACAACGGGTGGTGGTCAATGATAAAGCAGGCACCACCCGGGATGCCATTGAGTTGTCCGTGAAATGTAACGGTCGGGAATTTATCCTGAAAGATACCGCAGGCATCCGCCGCAAGGGCAAGGTGACGGATAAACTTGAAAAATTTTCCATCCTCAAGGCCCTGGACAGCATGGATGACTGTGATGTGGCCCTGATTCTCATCGATTGTTCCGAAGGCATCACGGACCAGGATATCACCATTGCAGGGTATGCCGAAAAAAGAGGGTGCGGGGCGATTTTTGTGCTCAATAAATGGGATCTTGTGGACAAGTCCGAAAAAGGACAGCAGGCGTTTTTTAACGAGTTGCGCCAGAAGGCAAAATTCCTCTCCTATGCCCCTGTCATCACCATTTCCGCCAAAACCGGCCAGCGCTGCCATAAGATCTTTAATGAGGTGGAACAGGTATATAAGGAATACTGCCACAGAATTAACACCGGCATGGTCAATCGGATCATCGAGGACGCCGTGTACAGAGATGAACCCTCCCTTCACAAAGGTCGGCGTCTCAAGTTTTTTTATGCCGCCCAGGTGGCCACCAAACCGCCTACATTTGTCTGTTTTGTCAACTATCCCGACGCCGTACACTTTTCATATAAGCGGTACCTGGTCAACCAGCTGCGCCAGATGATCCCCTTGAACCTGACGCCAGTGAACCTTTATTTCAGGGAAAAAACCGGTAAAATTGAGTTCTCCGGCAACACAAGGGAGTTCCGGCGAATCCAGGAGAAAAAAAAGCGGATTGTTACAAAGCGGGAGAAACAGCGCAAAGAACAGAGCCGTAAAAAACGCGAACGGGATCAGAAAAACACATTGTAATGGACCTTTTTGATCATACCGCCAGTCAAGAGATGGCGGGGGCGGCGCCATTGGCCGAACGTATGCGGCCCCGGCGGCTGGAAGATGTTGTGGGCCAGGATCACATTACGGCCAGGGGCTGTTTGCTTGAACGTGCCGTGTCCGAAGATCGGGTTTTTTCCATGATTCTCTGGGGCCCGCCGGGGTGCGGTAAGACCACCCTGGCCAATGTCATTGCTGAACAGACCAAAAATCAGTGGGTCAAAATTTCTGCGGTGCTGTCTGGCGTCAAGGAGGTCCGGCAGATTATTGATGCGGCAAAGGAGAGGCGGCGGCTTCACAACCGTCGGACCCTGCTGTTTGTGGATGAGATTCATCGGTTTAACAAATCCCAGCAGGATGCTTTTCTCTTTCATGTGGAAAACGGATTGATTACCTTGATCGGGGCCACCACGGAAAATCCTTCCTTTGAAGTCAATCCTGCCCTGGTCTCCAGGTGCCGGGTCTTTGCCCTGAATAGCTTGTCCCAGGAGGCCATTGTTCAGATTTTGAATCGGGCTTTAACCGATACGGACAAGGGGCTTGGGTTGTCATCGGATGTATTTCCCAAGGACGCCATTGAATATATCGCCGCCGCATCCGACGGCGATGCCCGGGCTGCCCTGGCAAATCTTGAGGTGTGTGCATTGAACCGTGAAAATGCTAAAATCCTGGATGTGGAAGATGTCCGGACCATGGTCGCCCAAAAACTTTTGCGCCATGACAAGGCCGGCGAAGAGCACTACAATCTGATCTCCGCCTTTATCAAAAGTGTGCGGGGCAGTGACCCGGATGCCGCCATGTACTGGCTTGAACGGATGCTGGCGGCAGGGGATGATCCTATATATATATTGAGGCGGATGATTCGCCTTGCCACCGAAGATATCGGTCTTGCCGATCCCGGCGCCTTGACCATGGCCATGAACGCAGATGCCTCGTTCAGGCGTCTGGGTCGTCCCGAAGGGGACGGTTCTTTGTTCCAGGCCGCGGCGTACCTGGCCACAGCGCCCAAAAGCAATGCCGTGTATCTGGCCCAAAAGCAGGTCCAGGACGCCGTGAAAAAACATGGTGCGCTGCCCGTACCCATGCACATCCGCAACGCGCCTACCCAATTGATGAAACAGATGGGCTATGGCAACGGCTACAAATACGCCCATGATTACAAACACGGATATGCCGCCCAATCCTATCTGCCCGAGCCCCTTGACGGGGAACGGTTTTACCACCCAACCGCCCGGGGGTATGAAAAAACCGTAAAGCAGCGCCTTGAGGCGTGGCTGGATCTGAAAAAAAACGCCGGAAATACCTGACAGCGTTTTTCTTGTATTTTACAAATCATTTTGCTATGGCAGTTGGGGACTCGGAAGAAATCAATCCAATTGGAGGCGGATATGCAAGAGGTTGTAATTGTAAGTGGTGTCAGAACAGCTGTGGGGAATTTTGGCGGGTCGTTGAAAAATGTGCCGGTGGTGGAATTGGGCACCTGTGTCATGAAAGAGACCTTAAAACGTGCCGGACTCAAACCGGTTCTTGATCCGGACAATGGGGGCGTCTCTCCTGAAACCCTGAAAGATCAGGGGATGATAGATATTGAAACTGCGGGGTATGATTATGCCGATGACCTGGCGGATATCTATGTGGATGAAGTCATCATGGGCAACGTGCTCCAGGCAGGCCAGGGACAGAATACCGCCCGCCAGGCCATGATCGGTGCCGGTATCAGCCGCACCACCCCGGCCATGACCGTGAATAAAATCTGCGGCTCCGGCCTGAAAGCCATTGCCTTGGGTGCCCAGGCCATTATGGCGGGCCAGGCAGAGGTGATTCTGGCCGGCGGTCAGGAGAGCATGAGCAATGCCCCCATGGCGCTGCCCAAGGCCAGATGGGGCCATCGCATGGAGCTTACCGGTGAGGGCCCGGTCCGTGACCTGATGGTGTATGACGGGCTTTATGAAATTTTTTACGGTTATCATATGGGCCAGACCGCGGAAAATATCGTTGAAAAATACGGGATTACCCGGCAGGAACAGGATGAACTTGCGCTTTTGAGTCATGCCCGGGCCTTTGGTGCTGTTCATGACGGTACCTTTGACCAGGAAATTGTTCCCGTTGTGATTAAAAACCGCAAAGGTGATATTGTGGTAAACAAAGATGAACGCCCCATGGAGACCAGTATGGAAAAACTGGCTAAACTGCGTCCGGCGTTCAGAAAAGACGGCAGCGTCACGGCGGGCAATGCCTCGGGCATCAACGACGGTGCCGCGGCTGTCCTCATGATGACGGCCCAACGCGCCGGGGAGCTTGGCCTTAAGGTGCTAGCAAAAATTAAAGGCTTTGCGGCTGGTGGCCTTGATCCGGCGTACATGGGGCTGGGGCCTGTACCAGCAGTGAAACGGGTGTTGAAACAAACCGGTATGGCATTGTCGGACATCGATATGATCGAACTGAATGAAGCCTTTGCCGCCCAGGCCATCGGCTGCATGAGGGAACTGGATATCGATGTGGAAAAACCCAATGAATTGGGGTCGGGTCTATCTTTGGGACATCCCATCGGCTGCACTGGCGCCCGCCAGATGGTCACGGCCATTCATCAGATGGAAAGAAAGCGTTACGGTACCGGTCTGATTTCCATGTGCATTGGTGGCGGTATGGGCATGGCAATGGTTATAGAACGTTAGGTGACTGGGATTTTCCGGCATGTTATCCTTTACTTCGGAACCTCAAAATGGTAAACAGATAAATTAATATATTGCCGGTATAACTGATTGAAATTGAATTGAAAAAAGAGGTGTAAAACCATGGATATTCCACGCAAACTTGGGATTTTGATATACACAGCCGTTCCTGCCATCGTAGGCGGCGGAATCGTATACCACTTTTTTGGAAGTTTTACCCAGGTTATTATCTGGGAAGTATTGCTGGTGCTGGCTGCCCTGGGATTGATCAGCAGTTAACACCGGGCACTTCGTACTTTAAAGGCAAAGCCGCACCTGTGCAGTAACCGTTCTGCATGATGCGGCTTTACCGCGTTATTCAGGTCCGCCCTTTTAACCATTAATAATCTAATCGGTTTTACGGTCACCAGGCAGGTACATTTGGAGCAAAATATTTTTCAGCGGGCAGTGTTCTTTTTTTTTCTGACGCTGTTTTGCATCTCCATTTTTCTTGTGGGAAAAGTGATTGCCCCGTTCTTTGCAAGCCTGCTTCTTGGTATCGTCATTGCCGGTATTTTCAGACCCGTATTTAAAACGCTGAATAGATACATGCCTGCGCGGGCAGCTTCTGTTCTCACCTGTCTGGCTGTGTTTTTCATTGTCTTTATTCCGGTTGTCTTTTTTGTGGGTATCCTGTCAAGGGAGGCGTTGGGCCTATACAACATGGCAAGAGATGCTGTGTTTTCCAACACGCTGATCGATTTTCTGGAAAGCACCCGTGCCCTTGAGCGGATCAACGAATTTTTAATCCGGGCAAATATTCACACCCATATCTCCTGGCGAGAATTGATCGATCCGCTGACCGAGGTTGGAAAGAATTTAGGCTTTTCCCTGTTCCAGCAGGCCCGGTTTTTGACTTCCAATCTGTTGAACCTGGTATTTTATTTTTGCCTGATGCTCATTGTGGTTTTTTACATGTTCATGGATGGCGAACGGTTCATGCAGTATATGTACGATTTGTCTCCACTCAAAGACGAGCATGACCGGCAGCTTTTCGAAAAGTTTAATGACATGTCCGGTGCCGTGCTCATCGGCAACGGTCTGGGCGGATTGATCCAGGGGGTGGCCGGCGGCGGGCTTTTCTGGTTTCTTGGACTGAACTCTCCTTTTTTATGGGGTGTGATTATGGGCTTTCTGGCATTTTTGCCCATTGTGGGCATTGGTGTGGTTATGTTGCCTGCGGCCTTGGTTTTTATTTTAAAGGGCAGTCTGGGAAAAGGCCTTTTTGTCGTTGTCGTTTATGGGGTGCTGTCATGGGGGGTTGAGTATATTTTTAAGCCCAAGTTGGTGGGGAACAGAGTGGCCATGCACCCCCTTGTTGTTTTTTTTGCCATCATCGGCGGTTTGAAAGTATATGGAATTTTAGGTATAATATACGGGCCTTTGATCGCAACACTGTTTTTAACCCTTTCTGATATTTATTTTTCCACATTTCAGTCCATGGTGGAGCCTGGCAAAGGGATGCTGGATTCATGGCACGACCAATAATTTCATTGGGGAGTTTTCCCTTAACGCGCCATGAATAGATATTCAAACGGCTTGATCGGATTTTCATAAGTAATTTAATCGGGAGCAGTTAATTTAGGATGACTCAAAACCAAAGTACCAGTATTGAGAAAGAGATGAGGCAGTCTTATCTCGAATATGCCATGAGTGTCATTATCGGGCGGGCGCTGCCCGATGTCCGGGACGGGTTGAAACCGGTCCATCGGCGTGTCTTGTATGCCATGCAGCAGCTTCACAATGACTGGAATAAACCCTATAAAAAATCTGCCCGTATCGTCGGTGATGTGATTGGTAAATATCATCCCCACGGGGATTCTGCCGTGTATGACACCATTGTCCGCATGGCCCAGGATTTTTCCCTGCGGTATACCCTGGTGGATGGTCAGGGCAACTTCGGTTCCGTGGACGGAGACTCTCCGGCTGCCATGCGTTATACCGAAATCCGTATGCGCAAGCTCTCCCACCAGATGCTTGCCGATCTTGAAAAAGAGACCGTGGAGTTCATCCCCAATTATGATGAAACCCTGGAAGAACCTGCGGTGCTTCCCACAAAATTTCCGGCATTGCTGGTCAACGGCTCCTCGGGTATTGCCGTGGGCATGACCACCAATGTGCCCCCCCACAATATCAGTGAAGTCATTTCGGGACTCAAGGCGCTCATTGATAATCCGGACATGGATACGCGGGACTTGATGGCCCATATTCCGGGACCGGATTTTCCTACCTACGGGCATATCTACGGTACCAAGGGGATTTTTGAAGCCTACGACACCGGCCGGGGGATTATCACCCTGCGGGCCAAAGTCGAGGTGGAGGAGAACAAGAAAAACGGCCAGGAAACCATCGTGGTCACGGAACTGCCCTACCAGGTGAACAAGGCCAAAGTGGTGGAAAAGATTGCCGAACTGGTCCGGGACAAGGTGATTACCGGTGTCTCCTATGTTCGGGATGAATCCGACCGCCAGGGGATGCGTATGGCCATTGGGCTTAAACGCGACCAGATTGCCGAGGTGGTGATCAATCAGCTTTACAAGCACACCAATATGCAGACCAGTTTTGGTATTATTTTTCTGGCGGTGGTTAAAAATCGGCCGGAACTGCTCTCCCTCAAAGAAATTTTAAATCACTTTATTTCCCACAGGGCCAATGTAATTATCCGGCGTACCCGTTATGATCTGCGTAAAGCCGAAGAGCGTGCCCATATCCTGGAAGGGTTGAAGGTGGCCCTGGATAATCTGGATGAGGTTGTTGCCCTGATCCGTGCCTCCCAGTCTCCCGAAGAAGCCCGGAGCAGTTTGATCACCCGGTTTGAGTTGACGGAAATCCAGGCCCAGGCCATTTTGGACATGCGCCTGCAACGGCTCACCGGACTGGAACGCGAAAAGATCGACACCGAATACCAGGCCTTGCTCAAGGATATTGCCTGGTTCAAGGAGATCCTTGGCTCGGAAACCGTGGTCCGGGGACTGATCAAAGATGAATTGACCGAACTCAATGAGGAATTTGGCGATAGCCGCCGCACCCGTATCGTGGAGAGCACCGCTGAAATTTCCATTGAAGATCTCATTGCCGAAGAAGATATGGTGGTCACAGTGACCCGCAGCGGGTATATCAAGCGTAATCCCGTTTCTCTGTATGCCAGCCAGCACCGGGGCGGAAAAGGTAAAACCGCCATGGGCACCAAATCCGACGATTTTGTGGAGCATCTGTTTGTGGCCTCCACCCATGCCACCTTCCTGTTTATTACCAACTTTGGCAAGGTGTATCAGGCAAAGGTGTATGAACTACCCATGGCAGGCCGCTCTTCACTTGGCAAGGCCATTGTGAACCTGCTTAATTTTGACGAGGGTGAAAAACTTGCCACCGTGCTCACCGTGGATGAATTCACAGATAATCGCTATGTGGTCATGGCAACTAAAAACGGCCGGGTGAAAAAGACCGAATTGATGGCCTATTCACGGCCCCGGGCAGGGGGGCTGATCGGTGTGAAATTGGCCGAGGGTGATGAACTTATTTCCGCACGTATCACCGACGGCACCCAGGAGATCTTTTTGGGTTCCGAGGGCGGTAAAGTCATCCGGTTTAATGAAGAAGATGTTCGTGATGTGGGCCGCGGTTCCATGGGCGTAAGGGGTATGCGCATCGATGAGGGTGCCCGGTTGGTGGGTATGGAAGTGCTTGGCGACGAGGACACGCTTCTAACGGTTACGGAAAACGGGTATGGCAAGCGTTCCAACGTTGAGGAGTATAGAAACCAGGCCCGGGGCGGCAAAGGCGTTTTTTCCATTAAAACCTCCAAGCGTAATGGTAAAATGATGGCCCTTTCCCTGGTTGGAGACAGTGATGAGTTGATGATGGTGACGGATAAGGGAAAACTGATCCGTACCGATATATGCGGAATCAATGTCATCTCCAGAAATACCCAGGGGGTCAAACTCATTAATTTGGCCCAGGGAGAAAAACTCATCGGCATCGCCCGGCTTCCCAAAGAAGAGGGGGACGATGATGATGAGAACACCTGTTTGCCGCCGGACTGTGATGATGACGACATCTTCGATGATGCGGAAACGGACATGGATGATTCCCAGGACTTTGATATGGATGACCCTACGGACGACCCGATAGATGACGAGGGAGACGACGAATAAGGGGGCCGGACACCGGCAGCGCCTGAGAGATCGGTTTCTTCAGGCCGGCTTGTCAGGGTTTCATGACTATGAAGTCCTGGAATTGTTGCTGGCGTTGAATACCCCGCGAAGGGATACCAAGCAGGCTGCTAAGGATCTTCTATCTGAGTTTAAAACCCTTCCCCGGGTGCTGGAGGCCGATACCCAGGCACTTTGCCGGGTTAAGGGGGTGGGGCCTGCCAACAGCTTTGGGATTCATCTGATCAAGGCGGTGGCAGACCGCTATCTTGAAACCCGGATCATTAAGATGGACGTGGTAAGTAACCCTGAAAGCCTGATTGCATATTTAAATCAGACCATTGGTTACAAGAATAAAGAACTTTTTTTAGGGATATTCCTGGATGCCAAAAACAGGGTCATGGCATCGGAAGTCCTTTTTACCGGAACCCTGTCGGCTTCGGCTGTCTATCCACGGGAGGTGATTGCGCGCAGCATTGCACATAATGCAGCTTCAGTGGTTTTTGCGCATAATCATCCGTCCGGGGATATTACACCTTCCGCCCAGGATATCCGCATTACCCGAACCCTGTTTTTTGCCCTGGCATTTGCCGGTATTCATATCCACGACCATCTTGTCACAGGCAGTCAGGGGTATTACAGCTTTGCCGCCCATGGGGTAATGGCGCAGTTGCAAAAGGAGTTTGAGCAGATTAAATGACCAGTCAAGAAGACGTCCCCGATTGCTTTGGGGATCTTGAAAAAGTGTTTCCCATGGGGCCGAAAGGATTGCGGGTCACCCCGGAAGCGTGTTTTTATCATTGCCCTGTGAAAACAAAATGCCTTCAACAGGCCATGGCCACAAAGAACGGAATCCAGGTCGAAGAAGAGGTGATTGAACGTTCAACAAAAGCCGGAGCCATGACGTTTTTTGAACGGTGGTCCAGAAAAAAGCAGGCGCACAGGCGTGGTCAGAAAATGAAAAAATAGTTTAGAGGAGGGGAGATGAAATCGGTTCGAGATATAGATGTAAACGGCAAAACTCTTTTTGTCAGGGTGGACTATAATCTGCCCATGGATGATCAGGGGAATATTACCGACGATAACAGGATCCGGGCCACCCTGGAGCTGATTAGCTATTTAATCGAAAAAAAGGCCAAACTGGTTTTGGCTTCCCATCTGGGACGACCCAAAGGCGGCCGTGACGAAAAATTCAGCCTTAAACCCGCAGCCGATAGATTGTCCCAGCTTTTAGATATGCCGGTGGCATTTGTCGATGACTGCATTGGCGATGCGGTGAAAACCCAGGTTAAAGCCCTTAAGCCCGGACAGATTCTCATGCTTGAAAATTTAAGGTTTCACGATGAGGAAAAGAAAAATGATCCTGAATTTGCCAAGGCACTTGCAGATCTTTGTGATGTCTATGTGAATAATGCCTTTGCCGTATCCCACCGGGACCAGGCCTCGGTCACTGGCATCACCAAGTATGCGAAATCGTCGGCAGCCGGTTTTCTGCTTGAAAAAGAGGTGCGTTCATACTACGATTCTATAGAACATCCTAAAAAACCGCTGGTTGTTGTGATCGGCGGGGCAAAAGTTTCCAGCAAGTTAGCCGCCCTTGAAAATATGCTCAAATTCGTGGACTGCATGATTATCGGTGGCGCCATGGCCAATACATTCCTTGCGGCAAATGGCGTGGACACCAAGGGCTCTATGATTGAGACGGATCTGATCAAGACTGCGGCGGATATTATGGCCCATGCAAAGGCAAAGGGCATAGACCTGCTTTTGCCCCTAGATCTGGTCGTGGCAGACCGTTTTGATAAGGATGCCCAGTCTCGAACCGTGTCTTTGGATGAGATCCCGGATAACTGGATGGCTCTGGATATTGGCCCTGAAACTGCCAAAAGCTTTGCCGACGCCATTGCCAATGCCGGTACCATTGTCTGGAACGGCCCAATGGGTGTGTTTGAAATGGAGCGGTTTGCTGCAGGGACCCAGACCATTGCGGATGCCATTGCCAGTTCTTCTGCCTTTTCCGTTGTGGGGGGTGGTGATACCGGTCTTGCAGCCAAGCAATGTGGAATTACCGAAAAGGTCAGTTATATCTCCACGGGTGGCGGGGCTTTTTTGCACATGATGGAAGGTAAAGTGCTGCCGGGCGTGGCTGCCCTCGAATAGCTCAAATTATGGAAAGGATTAACGTGAGGTGAAATTTTGCAAATTACGGCATACGTTGAGCAGGGAGGCACGTTTACGTAGGTCCTATTACCAGGTGCTCAGGGATGAACTGGATCAGTTTGTTCTGGACTACTGCCTTGTGGGGTCCTACAATAATTTTTTAAAGCTTCGGACCCCTTATCCCTTTGTTGAGTTAAGGGAACTCAAACCCCGTGCGCGTATTCCTTCCGTTGAGTTTGAAGCACAAAATTCCTTTCTGATCATTTTCTGTGAAGATTCTATTGATAAAGTACACAAAAAATATATTCGGTATTTTGACGTCAATAAAACCACAAAAACCAATCTGCTGGGGTTAAAAGATTTTCCGGATCTTGAAAACTATAACCGGAACATGAAATGTTTTGAGTCCGAGGGGTTTTTCGCTCTGCTTAAAAATTTGCTGCCTGTGGATTATGCTGTTTTAATTCAGCCCAACCACAGACTGAAAAACCAGTACGCGTTGACGCATTTTCACGTCAGGGTGGATTGGCCCATTGCAGATGCATCGGAAAATCTTGCCAAAATTCTACGTTATATCTCCAAGGACCTGTATGAGAAGGGTGATTGTTACGCAGAAAATATGCAAAAAAAATTGTTTGAATATTATGGGGTGCCTGTGTTGGCCGGTGGACGAAGGACAGCCGCCATTGTCGCTGCCCAATATTTTAGACAGCTTGATTCAATTACTACGGTCTATGTAGCCTCCAGCGAGTCAAGAAGCCTGCTGCGCATTGATGAAAAAGGGGTTTCGAAATCCGTTTTATTAAAGCTTGAGGCTGAACAGGTCAAGGCCCTGGCGCAGCAGGAAAATCTTCCCCAGAGTACCTTTACCAATAATTATGTGGTGGCCCGCCAGGGGAAATTTTACATCTGTATCTTTAATGTCTGGTATGATTACACCAGCCATGCCCTGCCTTCAGAAGGAGGCCGCCTGAGGGAACTGAATCCGGATAATAACTGGTTAACCGTTTCAGAAGAACATATCCTTCCCAAACCTTCGGTAGCAAAGTATGCTCCCATTCCGTACAAGATGATTTATACCTGAACCGAAGTTTATAACTCTTTGATCATTGCAATTTCATCACAATCCGGAAATTTGACGCAGTCCAGGCAACCGGCCCAGATTTTGACCATGGGAAGGTTGGTTTTTTTCGTTATTTCAAATCCGAAACGGGCAAAGAAATCCGGCCGATAGGTCAAGGCAAACAACGTTTTTAGTTTAAAATAAAAGGCTTCCTGGATACAGCGTTCTGTCAAGGCAGACCCGATCCCCTGGCCGTTGTATTCCTCTTTTACTGCAACGGAGCGTATTTCGGCGATATCTTCCCAGCAAAAGGCCAGAGCAGCGCAACCTGTTATGATGCCGGTCTCTTCATCCTCATGTACCCAGAAATCTCGTAGGTGATCGTAGAGATTGCTTAATGGGCGAGCTAAAAGTTCTCCTTTGTCGGCATAAAATTGAAGCAGAGCGTGTATGGCGGCAACATCATGGATGAGGGCTTTTCTTATCATGTTGAAATATTTCCGTTTTCTATGGCTCCCAGAGGAGTTTTGCTGTTCATGATCCGTTCAGGATTTGAAATATACCATGTTTATGGGGTAGGGTATATTAAAATGTTTCATATCCATACATTGGATTATGCATTTAGCAAATTGAAGACGGATTCTTTGAAGTCGTCGTCACTAAAGGGTTTGTGAAGAATTCTATTGATACCGGTTTTTTTCAAGAGTGACGCGTTGACATTCATCTGTCCTTTTTTTTCTTCCACAAAATCACTCTGGGTGGTGATCATCAAAATGGGCACTTCCGTTCTGGTGTATTTGCGCCTTACCTCCATGGTGAGCTCCAGACCGCTGATGTTGGGCATGTTCAAATCTGAAATGATGAGGTCCGGCTTGTCGGACAATATCCGTTTCACCGCCTCTTCCGGACGGTGGTATATTTCACAGGTAAGTCCTAGTACAGACAACTTGTTCTGGTAGAGTTTGAGCATCATTTTTGAATCATCCACCACAACAATTTTAAGTGAGGACGACACTTCCGGCTCTTTGGCTTTGATGATTTTGGCTGCAACTTCTTTGGCAAAGTCAAGCTGGCCAATGGATGCCATATTTTTCAAGAAGGACTTGCGGGTGGCAGGAGATGCCTTTTTGATAATATGCTCACCGGCAAGTTCTTTGAAGGATTCTTCTCCCATGAGAAAATTGAAAATATTGGTTGCATCGGTGTCTATGAGTGCGCTGACCGTTGATACGGCTTCGGGAGATTTTTCCCGGACAATATTTTTCAGTCCGGCCACCAATGGTTTTGACAGGTTTTTGTCAACGGCCCGGGCCGCACTCATGCGCACGGATTCTTCCGGGTCCTGAAGTCCCTGGACCAGGCAGATGGCTGTGCGGGGTGAGGGAATACGTTCCATGGCTTCATAGGCGGCCTGACGGATATTGGCATCCTTGGGCATGGTATTGATAATGTCAATGATGGCTGGAATGGCAGACTGATCTTCTATGTAACCCAGGGTGGTAATCAGGTGCACCATATAATCGGCTTCAGCATTCTGAAATGCCTTGGTCAGAAGCGGAGTGGCTTTTTTGCCCATGTTGATCAGTTCATCAATGGCCGTATCCCTGACAATGGTCACAGGCGACGATAAAAGAAGGGTTATCTGTTCCAGATCGTAAAGTTCCTGCTTCTCTGCCAGGGCCTGAACAACCAGTTTGTTTATGATTTCATCTTCGCATAAAAAACTTACCAGGGTATCTGCCGCCTGGGGATTGGGTAATGCGCCAATGGCGAAAATTGCTGCTTTGATAATGTCAGGGTCTGAACTGCTGGTAAACGAAGAAAAAATTTCCATATGTTCGGGTTTACGGAATACCGCCAGTGAATTAATGGACGGGATAACTATTTCCGGGTCGGCTTCGTTCTGGGTAACCTGGGTCAGAACTGGGATGGTTTCTTCAAGAAACAAATCGCCGGCTGCCCGGATAAATTGAATCCGGGTTTTTTTTTCGTTGTTGGTAATATATTCTATAACCAAATTGGTATTGCCGTAGGCTTTATCCAAAATTAAATCATACAGGCTTTCTTGGACTTCCGTGTTGGAGATTTCTATTTTGGTGAGATATTCTAACAGGGGGAAAACAACATCTTCAGGCCCTTTTGCCAACTCTGCCAGGGCCATTTGCTGAACCTTGACATCAACGTTGGCGTCCGATGCAAATTGAAGCAGGGCCTTGGCTTTAACCGTATCTTTTTCGTTGAGACAGAAAATCAGCTCATTTATAAAATCTTGTGCATTGATACCGCTCATATTATTTAGCTCCGCTAATTTTTGAACTGGTAAAATACCGAGTTCAAATATCTGAAAGATGCAAAAAGGTCCGTATCATTGACCAGCGATTCAGTGGAGCCAATCATAAGGTATCCGTCCGGCTCCATGACCTTTGAAATATTTGAATAAATTTTCCGGCGATCCTCGGATGTAAAATAGATCATAACGTTCCGGCACAGGACAATGTCGTATTTTCCAATGCCGATAAAGGGTTTCATCAGGTTCATTTTTTTAAATTGAACCATGGCCCGAAGCTCATCTTTGACTTTATATTTATCGTCCTTCGGCTCAAAAAATCTGTTCAGCCTGGCCGGTTCAAGTCCACGGGCAACTTCAAATTTGTTGTAAACGCCGTAGCTTGCCTTGGCAATGGCTGCATCAGAAATATCCGTACCAAACAGCCTGATATTGTACTTGTCAATGGTTACACCCATTTCAATCATGGTCATGGCAAGACTGTATATTTCCTGCCCCGTAGAATTGGCGGCACTCCAAATTCTAATGCTGGGTTTACCGAAACTTTTTTTTGACCGTTTATCAATCAAGTCCGGCAGTATTTTATGCTGAAGAAGCTTGAAAGGTGATTTGTCCCTGAAAAAATAGGTTTCATTGGTGGAAATGGCATCAATAATTTCGCCTTCCAGTTCTTTATTTAGACCGTGTTTAGATTTATTCATCAAATCCGCGTATGAACTGCACTGGTATTTGGAAAGCAGAGGATTGAGTCTGGTTTCCAGAAGGTATTCTTTCCCCACATCCAGAGCAATCCCAGATATATCCAGGATATACTTGGCGAATGTTTTGAATTCTTCTGGCGTTACTTTGATTTTGCTCATAAGTATCGTGTCGGTATCCGTTATGTTTTTTGGTTAAACGGTCTTTACGATTTCATCTGCGATTTTTTCCAATGGTGCGATGACATCGACTATCCCGGATTCAGTGGGTTCTTTGGGCATGCCGTAAACCGTGCATGTTTTTTCATCCTGGGCAATAATAAAACTGCCGTTGTTTTTCATCTGAACAAGGCCTTTTGAACCGTCGGAGCCCATTCCGGTCATGATGACGCCTGTGGCCCTGCCAACATAGTGCTGCGCAATGGAACGAAACAGATAATCTGCCGAAGGTTTGCACGAATTTTCCGGTGGATCATCCGTGATTTTTATTTTTCGGGTCAAACCGTCCGCCCCTGCGACAATTTTCATCTGTTTTCCCCCGGGCGCAATGAGTACGGTGCCCGGTGTAATTGTATCCCCATCCATAGCCTCCCTAACTTCAATGGCTGATTTCTTATTCAGGCTATTGGCAAGGGATGCCGTAAATACCGGCGGCATATGCTGTACGATAAGAACCGGTACCTTCAAATCCTTGGGAAGCATGGGGATCATTTTTGATAATGCATTTGGACCGCCCGTGGATATGCCGATACCTATAATTTCAGATTTTGACCTTATACCGGCCGGCCTGGATTGTACGGGCCGGGTGGTCGCTTGTAATTCGCTTGCCTTTGGGGTAACCTTGGTCGCAGATTTTGGCCTGGCCGGCTGATCAATTATACCGAATTTATGGCGTTTAACATGTTTTACAATCGGCTCAAGGGTCTTTTTGACTTTGAGCAGGTTTTCTGCCATCTTGCCTTCTTCCGGCTTTGGCAGAACGTCAAAAGCGCCAAGTTCCATCGCCCGCAGGGTCAGTTCCCCGCCCTGGTGGGTTAGAGTGGATACCATGATGACCAAGGGCGGGTTATCTATTTTCTGAAGGTGTTGAAGAAGCTCAATGCCGTTCATTTCCGGCATCTCAATATCCAGGGTCATCAGATCCGGTTTAAGGGTTTTTATTTTTGACAGTGCAATTTTCCCGTTGTTGGCAGTTCCCACCACTTCAATGCCCGGCATCTGTTTGAGTGCGTCTCCGACAATTTTCCGATAAACAATTGTATCATCAACAACCAGCACTTTGATGGTGTCCATTATTCTTTGAGCACCTCGTCAATATTAAGAATTCCGATTAATTGATTTTTAGTTTTTAAAACACCCTGAAAATATTTGCCTTGGACACCACCAATATTTGCAGGTGCGGACTCTATATTTTCTTTCTGGGTGATGACCACATCGGAGATGGCGTCCACCAAAAGGCCGATATGTTCATCTTCAGAATTGACAATGATGTTGCGGTTGTCTTTGCTTGGGGCCACTGGGGATAGCCCCAGTTTTTTCCCCAGGTCAATGATGGTTACAATCCTGCCCCGAAGATTCAATATGCCTTTGACGTATTCAGATGACTGGGGGACCTGGGTAATCTCAAAATGTTTATTGATTTCCTGGATATTTAATATGTTGATGCCACAAACAGCCCCGCCAACATAGAAGGTGGAGAACTCTATGTCATTAGATGTGGTCTCTTTCTCTTTGCTCTTTTTTTCCATGTGAATCTCCTTAACGGGTATCTGCTTTGTGGGTGTTTTACAAATTGGTATATTGTCTGATAACAGCCATCAGTTTTTCCCTGTCAAGTTTTATCTCATATTCGTCAATACCCACGGATTTGCCTTTTTCAATGTGTGCCTCACTGGCAAGCGAGGTTAGGGCAATAACCCCAAGATGTGAGTATTTGGGATCTGTCTTAATTCGCTTGGTGAATTCAAATCCATCCATGTTGGGCATTTCCAGATCCGTTACAACCAGATCGATTTCTTCACTGCGTTCTTTAAGCAGTTCCCAGGCAATCAGGCCGTCTTCGGCTTCAAGGACCTTGAATCCATCCTCTTCCATGAATTTTTTGACCTGGTTTCTGAAAAAGGCTGAATCTTCGGCAAACAGGATGATTTTTTCGCCGTCTTCGGCCATGGATGCTGCGGCCTGGGCTTCGGCTGCAAACCACTCGGGGTTGAGCGTTTTAACCAGTTCAAAAATATCCACCAGCAAGGTGGTATGGTTGTTTATAATCATGGACCCACTGATGGCGGTTTGCTTCAGGGTCGAATCGTCAATGTTGAGTACAACCTCCTGGGCATCCACCGGCGGGGTAACCATAAGCCCTAATTCCCGGTCTTTGACTTTAAAAACGATCACTTCCTGCTGGTCTCTTTCCGGCAGTTGCTCAACATTAGCCACCTGAGACAGTTCGTACAGGGGCAGAGAACCGCCGCGATACTGAACAACCTTACGATCCCCGACCTGCTCAATGGCGGATGTTTTGATTCGTTCAATTCGTTCCACAATGCTTAACGGTGCGGCAAAATGCTCTTTCTCACTGTTTTTAAATGTCAGCAACGCAACCTTATCGGCTCTGGCTGCGGCCTCTTCCTCTGCGGCCTTGGCCGCATTCTGGCTGGCTTCGGCAACGGCTGACAGTTCAGCCATTTGGGCAAGGTTGGAAATATCAAGGATTAATGCAACCTTGCCGTCTCCCATAATCGTGGCACCTGCATAGGCCGTGCATTTTTTCAGGTGCCTGCCCACGGGCTTGACAACAATTTCCTCGGAATCATGGAGTTGATCCACCACAAGGCCGTATTTGAAAGCCCCGGCGGAAACAACTGCAATATTGATGGCAGATGCGGCATGATAGCGGCGGTCATTTTCTGTTCTTTGAATTCCCTTTTTAATTTTATGTTCACCATCAGCCTCCCCCTCGGGCATGTGAACCTTTGATCTGCGATCCGAGATACTTGTCCTGCGATCATTCTGTTCTTCGCCGGTATCAGGATCAACGAACGTGCGTTGTATGCCGAGCATATCCGCTAGGTTCAAAAGGGGAAGGAGCTCACCGCGAAGCCTAACAACATCGGCATCTCCGACTTTCTCAATTTTTTCTTTGATTTGGCTTGCCGGAATTCTGAGCAATTCGTTGAGGTTTACCTGGGGAACTGCGTAGCGCTCATTGCCCACAGAGGTGATTTGGCTGGGAATAATGGCCAGCGTCAAAGGCAGCTTGATCTGGATATCGGTTCCCTGTCCTGGGGTTGAGTCCAGTTCTATGATACCGCCTAATGCCTCAATGTTTGTGACCACGACATCCATGCCCACGCCCCGGCCGGATACATCCGTAACCTCTTTGGCCGTTGAAAATCCCGGTAAGAAAATTAGTTCTGTTTTCTGTTTGTCCGACATTTCGGCAACCCGTGATTCGGATATCAGGCCTTTTTCAATGGCCGATGAGGCGATTTTGGCAGGATCCAATCCCCGCCCATCGTCTGAGATAACGATGTTAACCTGGCCTGCATCGTGGAATGCCTTTAATACGATTTTTCCCGTACCCTTTTTGCCCATTTGTTCTCGTTCCATGGGTGTTTCAATGCCATGGTCAACGGAATTTCTGACCAGATGGGTTAACGGGTCATTGATGGACTCCAGGATGGTTTTGTCCAATTCAACATCCTTGCCTTCAATATCCAGGTCTATGGATTTTCCCAGTTGGTGGGACAAATCTCTGACCACCCGGGTGAATTTATTTAAAATATTTGCGATAGGCTGCATCCGCGTTCGCATGATCGCCTCCTGAAGTTCGGATGTGATCATGTCAATTCGCTGGCTGGACAGCTCCGTCGCCTTTACGTTGGACGAATTGACCCCCTGGAGAAGCTGGTTTCTGCTGAGAACGAGTTCCCCGGCAAGGTTCATTAAGGTGTCTAATAGCCCGACATTCACACGCAAAGAGCTTTGGGGCTTGCCGCCAATAGCCAAATCTTTTTCCTGGGATTTTTCCACAGGTGCCTCCTGGACTTCTGGGTTGTTTTGCCGCTTTTCTACTTTGGGGGTCGGTGTAGCTACCGCTGCGGGTTGAATTACCACCTCAGGCGGAGGTGTTGCTTTTACGGTTTCAACAGCTTCGGGCAGCGGTTGCGGAGCATCTCCACTGCCTGCTGATGGACTGATCATATCGTCTGTAATGATGTGGATGCGCCGATTTGCCACACCAAATAGTGTCTCGGCCATATCATGTTCAATAATAGAGGCAAATAATAGCTGGAAAGGAAGCTTGCCGGGCATGTCTGCATCGCTGAGCGTACCGGCCGCGGCAATATTAAGTCTGGTTTCAATAATGGTGCCGGTTTTTGCCAGATTGCTTAATATCTCCGTAGGCATTTTGGATTGCCTGTGAAAATCGCTGATCAGATCGTATTCAATAAGAAACAGGTTTTTACCTTCGGCTTTGCTGATTTCAACCGCCTTGAGCGGCACCTGCTCAAATACTCTGCCGTCTTGGAGCACGATATCTGCAAGCACCTCCGGCCGGTCCTTTTCCAGGCTTTCCTGTTGTACGGCTTCCCGGACAGGTTCGGCTGCAGGGGCAGGCCCAGTTCCACTGACTATGCCTTCCAACGCCTGGACATGGGCTGAAATATCAACCTCGTTGCTGGTCTGAATGTTTTTCAACAGGCCTTCAAGTTCGTCAAATCCTTTGAGTAATATGCTGATTTTTTCAGAGTCCGGGCTCAACTCTTTGGTTCGGATCATTCCTAATACATTCTCAAGGTGATGGGCAAGATTTTTAATGGTTGTCAGCCCCATGAATCCCGCACCGCCTTTAACGGAGTGGGCCGCCCTGAAAACATTGTTGACCAGATCGAGATCAATGTTTGCGCCGCCCTCCTCAATCGTCAATAAATCACTTTCAATATCGGCCAAGTGATCCAGCGATTCTTCAATATACATTTGTAGGGTTTCGTCGTCTTCAAACATATTAAAAACTCCTGAAAGAATGTCATAGAAATGATTTAAAGCCGTGATATAAAGATAATCTACAGAACTTATAATGTAAAGTCAAATTAAAGATGTTGTCAGGTTTTTATGCGAAAATTTGATATAATATATTGAAATGTTTTGATATTACTTGCGAATTGCTCCCGGGATTTGGGCGGTTTCATCAGCACATGGCTGGATGACAAATATTTTATATTTTGCGAACAATATCGTTGGGAAAGGCCTGCAAAGGTATTCCTATCAGCAGGCGGGTATTGGGTTTCGCATTGTCTACGGGTTCGCCTTTTTCGTTTGTCAGTGACATCACCTTGGTTTGCCGCGCAGGACCTTGGGGGCTGAGGACCTCTATTTCGTCACCAGGCAGCAACTTATTCCTGATATCGATCAAATATAAATGTTTGTCACGGTTTTCCAGGATTTTACCTATGAAACTGTGAATTTTTCCTTGGTGAATATTGCCGGGATTCATGGTGTTTTTTGAATCGCCATCAGGATGACCAAAATAAAATCCGGTACAATAGGCTCGGTGATACGTTTGATAGAGTTCTGAATGCCATTCCGGCCGGACGCAATAGGTGGCCGGTTCTGCGATATAGGCATCAATGGCGTTACGATATGTTTTCACCACAGAACTCAGGTAATTTATTCCTTTCATCCTGCCCTCTATTTTAAAAGAGGAAATTCCGGCATGGATTAGTTCGGGAATATGGTCGATTAAGCACATATCTTTGGAATTAAATATATATGTCCCCCGGCTATCTTCTTGAACAGGGAAATATTCATTGGGGCGAAGTTCTTCCATGACCGCGTAGTTCCAGCGGCAGGGGTGACTGCACAACCCTCTGTTGCCGTCCCGGCCACTTAGGAAACTGCTTAAAATGCATCTGCCGGAGTAGGACATGCACATGGCGCCGTGGACAAAGGTCTCTGTTTCGATTTCTGCGCACGATGCAATGGTTCGTATCTCCTGAATGGATAATTCTCTTGCCAGGTTTATCCGTTTAACACCCTGCTGGGCCCAAAAAATCGCGGCATTGAAATTTGTGGTATTGGCCTGGGTGCTTAGGTGGATGTCAATATGGGGAATGATCTGTCTGGCTTTTAGCAGGAGGCCCGGGTCGGAAATGATAATGGCATGGGGGCCGATCTTGCCCACTTTTTCCAGAAAGGCCTCAATACCGTTCTGCTCATGGTTGCGAGAATAGATGTTGCAGGTAAGGTAGACCTTGACCTGGTGCTTTTCGGCAAATTTTATCGCATCTTCAAGTTCATCGTCGGTAAAATTGCCTGAAAAATTTCTCAGACTGAAATCCTTGCCGCCCAGATAAACGGCATCTGCCCCGTAATGGACCGCAATTTCTAATTTTTCAAAGTTACCCGCCGGCGCAAGCAACTCAGGCTTTTTCAAAACATCCTGCATTGTATCCCAGTTGCGGCAAAGATGCCTACACCGCCAAGGTCCTTTAAAATAGTGGTGCCCCCGGCAAGAATCGAACTTGCGCACAAGGATTAGGAATCCTATGCTCTATCCACTGAGCTACGGGGGCACATGCTTATTAATTCGGGCTATAAGTATCATAAATCGCACTTTTAGACAATACTCAAGCTTCCAAATTAATTGGAAGCCTGGATATATTCTAAAATTATCATGAATGCAAGTGATAAATTAAGGCTGATATGATTTCGTTTTAATTATAGCATGGTTAGGTCTGTTTTTCGCCTATGTTCAAGTTGGATGTTGTGCAACAATGCGAATTGAGCTAAAACAATATGGAGTCGTATCTTTCGAACTTGACAGGAAAAAATGAATGAATACCGCTTCTCTTCTAAATCTTAGAAAATTTTTGGTTCCAGAAATTGTTTATGGACAAGGAGCGATAACCTTGTCCGGTCGTCATGCAGAAAATTTGGGGGCATCCAAAGCGTTTATTGTGACTGACCCTGGTGTACGAAAATCAGGATGGACGACTATCGTAGAAAAAAGTCTGAAAAATTATGGCATAGATTATACCATTTTTGATTGTGTTACGGAAAATCCCAAGGACCATGAGGTAATGTCCGGCGTTGAAATTTGCAGAAGGAAGGGCTGTGACCTGATTATTTCCGTCGGGGGAGGAAGCCCTATGGATTGTGCGAAAGGGATCGGCGTAATGATGGGGAATCCAGGTGATATTCGCGATTACGAGGGCGTAGATATGATTCCAAATCCAGGGCCGCCGTTGATTTTTATTCCGACAACTGCCGGTTCGTCGGCTGATGTTTCCCAATTTGCCATCATTACGGACACTTCTAAAGAGGGTAAAATCGCGCTGATCAGTAAAATGGTTATCCCGGATATCGCGCTAATTGATCCGGAGACAACGATCACCATGCCCCCTGGGCTGACTGCGGCCACGGGAATGGACGCACTTTGCCACGCCTTTGAAGCATATGTATCAAACGCGGCCTCTGCCTTGACGGATATGGCGGCCCTTTCCTCTGCAGAAATTGTTTTTGATAATCTGTACAGGGCATTTAAAGAGCCGGATAATATTATTTACCGGGATAAAATGATGACGGCAAGTTTAATGGCAGGACTTGCGTTTTCTAATGCAAGCCTTGGATTGGTTCACGGGATGGCACACAGCCTTGGCGGGGCGGTAGGAATCGCCCACGGTGAATGCAATGCCCTTTTGCTTGAGCATGTTGTTCAATTCAATTACCTGGCTGCTTCTGAAAAATATGACAGATTGGCAAAAGCCCTTCACATTGATTTATCAGGCATGAAGGGTCAGGAAAAAGGTAATGCAATCGCTTACAAAATAGCGGAGTTGCGTAACCGTCTGGGTATTAACAGAAAACTTGCTGATTATGGTGTTAAACGTTCTGATATTGACATGCTATCCGAATTTGCCCTGAATGATCCATGTCTGGCCACAAACCCCAAAGAGGCGGATTTGGAAGATATCAAGGGTATATATTTTCAAATTTATGAATAAACAATGGATATCGTTTTGCCAAAATGGATGAATTTACCAAAAATATGCATAGTTTGGCCAGAAAAAAATTTTTGGAATTGAGTTTAAAAACAACCAGGAAAAGTTATTACCCTCAATTACAAAAACAGCTTGAAAGTGCCCAGGCCAACGAAAAAAGTTTGCAGCTGTTAATCGACAGTCTACCGGCTCAAATTTGTTATGTAAACGGTGAAGAACGTTTTGTATTGGTGAATAGGGAATTTGAAACCGTTTCCGGCATGGAGAAAAAGCAAGTCATCGGCCTGTCGATGAAAGACGTTTTAGGACCGAAAAATTATGAAGAAATAACCCCCCATATTCAGTCTGCGCTTTCCGGCCAATCCGGCCGTGCTGAGTTTTCCGTTGCCGCTCAAAAAAATTTAATCAGGTTTTATGAAATCAATTACGTGCCGGAAATTAATACAAAAGGGAGGGTGAGTGGATTCTATCTTTTAACGATTGATTTGACCGAACGAAAAGAGGCTGAACGAGAGATTTTCAGCCTGCGAAACTATTTGTCAAATATAATTGACTCTATGCCGTCGATCCTCATTGGGGTTGATAAAGAAAATCGGATCACCCAATGGAATCTTAAAGCAATCCAGAAAACAGGAATTTTTCCGGAGGCTGCCAGAGGACGATTGCTTGAAACGGTTTTTCCCCAATTTACACTCGAACTGGATCATGTGAGGAGGTCCATTGAATCAAGAAATGTATATTATGAATCTCGTCATCCAAGCGTAGAGAACAACAAACAAATTTACGAAGATATAACGATTTATCCGCTCACTTCCAACGGCGTAGAAGGGGCTGTTATTCGGATTGATGATGTTACCGAACAAGTTCAGATGGAAGAGTTAATGATCCAGTCGGAAAAAATTCTGTCGGTGGGCGGTCTTGCCGCAGGTATGGCCCATGAGATCAACAACCCCTTGGCAGGCATGATGCAGAGTGCCAATGTAATGAAAAACAGATTGGGAAGAATTGATATGCCGGCCAATCTCAAGGTTGCCGAAGAGCTTGGGATTTCCATGGGCGATATCAAGCTCTTTATGGAAAAAAGAGAAATTTTTCGTATGCTTGATGCAATTCAGGAATCCGGGGCCCGGGCCGCGGAGATTGTGAGTAACATGCTCAGTTTTGCAAGGAAATCCGATGCCTCCAGTTCCTCCCATTATCCGGATCAACTCATGGATGAAAGCCTTGAACTGGCTGCTACGGACTATGACCTTAAAAAACAATATGATTTTAAATCCATTGAAATCATAAAAGAGTATGCCCAGGATCTTCCCATGTTGCCCTGTGAAGGCGCAAAAATTCAGCAGGTGCTGTTGAATATCCTCCGCAATGGCGCACAGGCCATGCAAGCGGCAAAAACACAAGCCCCCAGGTTTATCATTAGAATTTTCAAAAAAGAGGCATCTGGAATGGTTTGCATGGAGATAGAAGACAACGGGCCCGGTATGGATGACGCAACAAAGTCCAAGGTCTTTGACCCATTTTTCACAACGAAACCCGTTGGTGTGGGGACCGGGCTTGGGCTTTCGGTGTCATATTTTATAATTACCGAAAACCACAAAGGGACACTTGCTGTATTGTCCGAACCAGGAAAAGGCGCCAATTTTATTATTGGGCTTCCTGTTCAAGATTAGAACGCGTTAAGGCGAGTTAAAAATAAAATTCCTACTCCACAAGCAGGTTCTGACCGGGGTAAATTTTGCTTCTCTTGTCCAAATGATTTAACGACAGCAACCGGTCAAGGCTCATATCGTATTTTTTTGCAATGCCCATAGGACTGTCCCCGGATTTGACTTTATATTTTGAGAATGTCTTGTCGTCTTCTTGATCGTTGGTGATAATGGTCAGGCATTGGCCGATACTTAACTGGGTGTCGGATAATTTATTCAGCGCTTTAATCCGCTTGGTGGTTGTTGCAAATTTTTGGGCAATCAACCACAGGTTGTCTCCTCTGCGTACGGTATACGTGATACTTGCTGATGCTTTGTCGGATTTTGAAATCGTTTCTGCCTTGGCCTTATAATTTGAGCCGGGAATTTTCAATACCTTGCCAATACCAATACAGCTTTTTTTAGAAATTTTGTTGTATCTTGCGATGGCATTTATCGAAGTTTTAAATTTGCTGGCAATTCCTGATAACGTATCTCCCTTTCGTACACGGTAGTAAGTGTATTGGGGTGGCTCGTGATACGTTGTTTTGATAGCATCTAACTTGGCTAAAAAATGGTCTGCGTGATCCACCGGTATCTTGATTGCATACGGCTCAGGCGGCAGGACTTCATGGCGCAGTTCCGGATTTAAAGAAACAAGTGCGGTTTTATCGATATTGATTGCTTGTGCAATTTCACTTAAGCGAACCTGCTTTTTTACATCAAAAGTATTATATTCAATCGGCTTGAGGGGACTGTCAATTGTGATATTGTATTTTTCCAGATTCCTGACAATATGGACCGTGGCTAAAAATCGTGGGACATACCTTGCCGTTTCCCGGGGAAGGTTCTGGTATAGATCCCAAAAATTATCCAGGTAGTTGAGCTTTTGCCGTCGGATGGTTTGTAGAACACGGTATTCCCCGCAATTGTAAGCTGCAATGGCTGTGGTCCAGTCCCCAAACAGATTGTGCAGTTCCTTAAGGTAATCAATGGCGGCCATAGTCGCTTTTTCAGGGTCCATGCGTTCATCTATGTAATGAGTGCGGCTTAATCCGAATTTATTTCCGGTTGACGGTATGAACTGCCACAAGCCAAGTGCTCTTGCTGGAGATAGCGCCCTGGTTTTAAATCCGCTTTCAATTAAAGGAAGCCAAGAAATTTCTTCGGGGAGTCCTGCTTTTTTAAGTTCTTGTACGATAAATGGACGATAGCGGCTGGAGCGGTTCAATGATCGGATAAAAAAATTACGCTCAGGGCCTGTCAGACGTTTAATCTCGGCATTCACATGGTCGTTTAAAGTGATAGGTATGGCCTCATGATGACCGGTGACTACAATCTGACGAGACGCATATATTTCAAGCACACGTTTGGAAATGAGGTAGCGAATGTCCTCTTTTTGTTGATCCACCTCAGAGTTGTCCGTCGTATCAATTTCGAGCATTCGGGCATAGGCAGCATCAAGGCTTGATAAAGCTTCTTCAATATTGCCTTCTTCCCAGTAGTTTTGAGCCATGCTGCACAGTTCTAAGGCCTGGTCAATTTTCCCCTGATCAGAGTCCGGAGTTTGGTCCTTGTCTTTTAATTCAGATTGAGCGGTGCATTGACGCTGGGTTTCAGACGAATTGAATGTCTGGTCTGTTACAGGTTTGTTGGTTGACAGATTGGACTGCTGGCAACCGGTAATCAGAAATAAGACAAAAATAAATGCGGCCAGTTTGTGAATATTCACTTGGTCTCCTTACCGCTAGCTGCTTAAACATGGGTATCAAAAGTTTAAGTTACTAGATTACTATATAATTTATTGTGAATAGAACCGTAGGTATTGATAGACCAACTCAGCGTAAAGCTGTTATCGGAATATCTTTTTGTGTAATGAAGATCGCGTGGAATGTCAATGAAAAAATTGCGTGGAACTATTGTTTTTATTGAGCTTAGACTGTTGAATTGGCAGTTTAAAAAATCCTAAACTGCGCAAAAGTTAACGATTTTCTTTTTGGTTTATAATATTTTAGTATATATAATTCGGTCATGTCGGCTAACCTGTAAATGTAGCGTCGGTCCTCCATTTAAAAAAAATTTAAACTTTTATGAAAAAAAGGCTTGCCAGATAAAAAATGTTCTGTTATCTTTGCCCGGTCTTTTTGCTACAGCAGTTGTGTGGCTCAAAGTAAGCCGATATAGCTCAGTAGGTAGAGCATCTCACTTGTAATGAGAATGTCCTCCGTTCGATTCGGGGTATCGGCTCCAAGATAGCTTAGGTGGGGTTCCCGAGTGGTCAAAGGGATCAGACTGTAAATCTGACGGCTCAGCCTTCGGAGGTTCAAATCCTCCCCCCACCACCAAAACAAATGTAGGAGATCTGCGTATAAGATTGCTGGGACTACATGGTCGGTTTGGTTGATTGACTTAATTTAGTCTTATCATAAGCGGGAGTAGCTCAGTTGGTAGAGCTTCAGCCTTCCAAGCTGAATGTCGCGAGTTCGAACCTCGTCTCCCGCTCCATTCGTAGTCTCCTGTACGCTGGCTTAAGTTGTATAGCGTTTCAAGCCCATGTAGCTCAGTTGGTAGAGCGCTTCCTTGGTAAGGAAGAGGTTCACCAGTTCGATTCTGGTCATGGGCTCCAAATTGTGCTATAGAATTTATATCCGCATCGAATAAAGGGCCGTTTGCCGGCATGTATTAAGACAGCTAGGCGATGTAGGCAATATTAAAAATAAACGTCAAGGGGTTGAAAGTGGACAGAGTGCTTATCGCTCTTGCTTGTACTGAGTGCAAGAGAAAAAATTATACAACGACCAAAAACAAACGCAAAACTCCGGACAAGATTGAATTTAAAAAATATTGCAAATTCTGTAATAAACATCTCGTCCACAAAGAAACAAAAATAAAATAGTTTACCCTGCAGGTCAGTAGCTCCAATTGGCAGAGCTCCGGACTCCAAATCCGGATGTTGGGGGTTCGACTCCCTCCTGACCTGCCACTTTTTATAGCCTCCTGGTCGATTTTTAAATCGGTCAGGAGGTAATTCATCGGTGGGATATGTCGAGATTACAGAAAAAAAAGCCTCAAAACGAAAAACGAAAAAGAGTTGCTGATATTGATGGAGAGACTGGTGTCTCTGTAAAATCGACTGTAGCGGGGAAACCGGTGCATTCGTCATCTGTTTCTAAATCCGAAAAACCGGTGGGGCAACCTGGTGGCAGCAATTTTATTGCAAAGGTTACAGACTTCTTTCGGGAAGTGAAGGTTGAGTTGAAGAAAGTTGTCTGGCCAACCCGGAAGCAAACAACCGGAACTACGGTCGTGGTTATTATTTTTGTGTTTATTGTTGCTGTTTTTCTAGGTGTTTTCGATTACAGTTTGTCCAAGCTTGTCCAGGTTGTTCTTACTTGAGGTCAAGGGAAATAAAATGTCTTTAAAATGGTATGTCGTTCACGTTTATTCCGGTCATGAGCAAAAAGTAAAGCTTGCCCTGGAGGAAAAAATCCAGGGATTAAAACATCCGGAAAAATTCGGAGACATTCTGATTCCGTCTGAAAATGTTGTTGAGTTGGTGGATGGGAAGAAAAGACAGTCGTCTAGGAAGTTTTATCCCGGATATATACTTGTGCGTATGCATCTGGATAACGAGACGTGGCACATTGTGAGTTCCACTGCTAAGGTTACCGGTTTTCTAGGCGGAAAAAATAAACCCGCCCCCATTACCGAGAGAGAAGCTCAAAGCATTATCGAGAAGATGGAACAGGGTAAGGAAAAGCCCCAGCCTAAATATTATTTTGAGCCGGGCGATGATGTGCGTGTGGTTGACGGACCCTTTTCTAATTTTAACGGCACTATCGAAGAAGTGTCGCCGGACAAGGAAAAGGTAAAGGTCTTGGTCAGCATCTTTGGGCGAGCTACTCCAGTCGAATTGAATTTTATACAGGTAACCAAAATTTAGTCGGGTCGTAAATAAAGAGTTTCAGGAGTTATAAAATGGCAAAAAAAGTAATGACACAAATTAAGCTTCAGGTTACAGCTGGCAAGGCAAATCCGTCTCCTCCAATTGGTCCGGCTCTGGGGCAACACGGTGTCAATATCATGGATTTCTGTAAAGCATTTAACGCTAAAACCGCAAATGATGACGGTCAGATTATTCCAGTTGTTATCACTGTGTATCAGGACCGCTCCTTCAGTTTCATCACCAAAACCCCGCCAGCGTCAAGGCTGCTTTTGGCTGCCGCCAAGCTTTCAAAGGGGTCTGGGGAGCCGAATCGTGATAAGGTTGGCAAAGTGACAAAAGATCAGATTATTGCGATCGCAGAAACTAAAAAACCGGATTTGAATGCCTCGGATATTGATGCTGCCGTCAGAATTATTGAGGGTACAGCCAGAAGCATGGGAATAGAAGTCGTTTAACTTTCAAGTATAAGAGTGATTAAGATGCCTAAGCGGAGTAAAAAACATAACGAAGCACTGAGCAAAGTGGACAGAACGGTTCAGTATGGACCCAAAGATGCCCTGGAAATTGCTGTATCTTCCAGTTATGCAAAATTTGACGAAACGGTTGATGTCGCCGTAAGGCTGGGGGTTGACCCGCGGCATGCAGACCAGATGGTTCGTGGAACTGTTGTTCTGCCAAATGGACTGGGTAAAGAGGTTAAAGTCCTGGTTTTTGCCAAAGGTGAAAAAGAACAAGAGGCCCTTGATGCGGGTGCCGACTTCATTGCCACCGACGAGATCGTTGAAAAAATTAAAGATGGCTGGTTCGGGTTCGATAAGGCGATTGCTACGCCGGATATGATGGGTACTGTCGGTAAGCTTGGACGTGTTCTTGGTCCTAGAGGGTTGATGCCCAATGCAAAAACCGGTACAGTAACCTTTGAACTTGCCAAAGCCATTAACGAAGTAAAGGCCGGTAAAATTGATTTCAGAGTTGAAAAAGCCGGTATTGTGCACGTTCCTGTTGGTAAAATTTCCTTTGGTGCTGAAAAGCTGTTGGAAAATGTAACTGTCTTTCTTGATAAAATTGTCTCTCTCAAGCCAGCAGCGAGTAAAGGTACTTATCTGAAATCTATCAGCGTATCCTCAACAATGGGTCCTGGTATTAAAGTTGATCCTTTGCTGATTAAGTAGTTGATTAAGAAAATAATGAACGTGTTTTGTTCTTATTAAGTTTGTTCAAAACACGTTTAAGACCTGTCCTAGACAGTAGGTGCATTTATATGCATAATCGGATTTGCCGGCCTGCCGAGACAGAAAATAAATTTTGTTTTGGTTTCGTTGGCACCTTCGACGCTAATTTATTTATGGAAGGAGGTGTAAAAAATGCTGAATATTTCCCAGAAAAAAGAACTGGTCGAAAAGCTTGCATGCGATCTCGGCGAAGCTGAGATTTCTATTTTGGTTGATTACAAGGGGCTCACTGTTTCCCAGGTAACCGAACTTCGCGCACAACTTCGGGAAGCCGGTGCTCAAATGGCAGTTGTTAAAAATACATTGATGAGGCTGGCCGCGAAAGGGACCGGCTCAGAGGTGTTGGTTGATCTTTTTAAAGGACCGAATGCGATCATCATGTCTAAAGATGATCCTGTGGCACCTGCCAAGGTCGTATCCGAATTTCTGAAAACCAATGAGAAATTACAGCTCAAGGGTGGATCCCTTGGTGGAAAATTTCTAAGCGAAGAAGATGTGACGCAGCTTGCCAAAATGCCGTCCAAAGAAGAGCTTTTGGGCAAGCTTGTATGTACTCTCAACGCCGTTCCCACGAATTTCGTCAACGTGCTGGCCGGTGTTCCCAGGTCTTTTCTCAATGTGCTTAATGCTGTTAAAGATCAAAAAGATGCAGCGTAATTTAAAAAACCAAAACTTTAGAATTATAAGTACGATTTAAGATATTTCGTATTTTCAGGAGATTAAAATGGCTGATATTACAAAAGATGATGTAATTGAATTTATTTCAAATATGAGCGTTCTGGAACTTTCCGAACTGATTAAGGAACTTGAAGACAAATTTGGTGTGTCTGCAGCCGCACCTGTTGCCTTTGCTGCTGGTGCTATGCCTGCTGCTGGTGATGCCGGTGGCGCTGCCGCAGAAGAGAAAACAGAATTTGACGTTATCCTTGAAGCTGCCGGTGACAAGAAAATTAATGTAATCAAAGAAGTTCGTGCAATCACCGGTCTTGGATTGAAAGAAGCCAAGGCACTTGTTGAAGAAGCCCCCAAAGCTGTGAAAGAAGGTGTTGCCAAAGAAGAGGCAGACAAAATTAAAGAACAGCTCGAAGGTGCCGGTGCTCAGGTGTCTGTAAAGTAGTTTAGCATAGCTTATAAGCACAAATAGTTTGTGCATAAACTATACGCGGGGGCAAGGCCAAAGGGTCGTGCCTCCGCTTTTACAGTTGGAAAAACTCACATCGGGAGATATCATGGCCGGAAGTCTTTTGACGAACAAGCGTGTTAGAAAAGAGTTTGGCGGTAAACGCAAAATAATAGACATCCCGGATCTCATCGGGATGCAAAGAGAATCCTTTGAAGGATTTCTTCAAAGGGATGTTTCACCCCAGGATAGAGAGGAGAAGGGACTTCACTCGGTTTTTAAATCCGTATTTCCCATTAAGGATTTTACCGATACGTCTTCCCTTGAATATGTCTCCTACTCCTTTGGGGAGACCAAGCACTCTATGCAGGAGTGTATCAGTCGCGGGATGACCTATGACATCCCGGTTAATATCAGGGTTCGGCTTGTCGTCTATGACCATGACAAAGATACCGGTGTGTCAACGATCCGGGATATAAAAGAGCAGGAAATATATTTTGGCACCATTCCTCTGATGACACCCAGGGGAACCTTTATCATCAACGGAACTGAACGTGCCGTTGTCTCCCAGCTCCATCGGTCGTCAGGTGTGTTTTTTGATCATGACAAGGGGAAAAATTATTCCTCTGGTAAGATCATTTATAATGCCCGAATTATCCCAGTGCGCGGGTCCTGGATCGATATGGAAATTGACGCCAAGGATATAGTATATATCCGTATTGACCGGCGCCGTAAATTTCCTGTTTCCATCCTTTTTAAAGCATTCGGATACACCGGGCAAGATATTCTGGATTTTTTCTATACCAAAGAAAGAATTCTACGTAAGAACGGCTCCTACTTCCGGGAATTTATTCCTGACAATTTGGTCCGCCAGCGGGCTGGCTATGATATCATATCTCCTGAAACCGGGGAGGTTGTGGTTAAGGCCGGTCGAATTTTTACCAAGCGTGCCTTGAAACAACTTGCCGATGAAAAATTAGATTTTATTCCCATTTCTGAAGAGGAACTAACCGGCAAATCATTCGCCAGTAATTTTTTTCTGAAAAGCGATGACCCAGAGCCCTTGTTTAAGGCCGGTCAGGCCATTGCTGCGGATACCTTTGAGGTGCTTGAGGAAAAAGGCATTGATTCTTTTGAAATTCTTTATGTGGACCCCCGCAGTTCAAATTGCATGCGTAAAACCCTGGTGTCTGACAAGATTGAATCCAAAGAAGAAGCCTTAATGGACATTTATCGCAGGCTTCGTCCGGGCAACCCTGCTACTATTGAGGTTGCACAGGATTTTATAGATCATCTGTTTTTTCGCCAGGCTTATTACGACCTGTCCAAGGTGGGGCGGCTGAAAATGAACCACCGCCTTGGGGTGAATACGAAAATTGATGTAAAAACCCTGAGAAAAGAGGATGTCCTGCTCACCGCAGCCACTTTGATTGAGCTCAAGGATACCCAGGGTCAGGTGGATGATATCGACCACCTTGGAAACCGGCGGGTCAGAGCTGTGGGTGAACTCTTGGAAAACCACTATCGCATTGGGCTTGTCCGCATGGAGCGGGCGATTAAAGAAAAAATGAGTATGCAGGAAGTGGATGCCATGATGCCCCACGACCTCATCAATCCCAAACCTGTGTCTGCGGTAGTTCGTGAATTTTTTGGTACATCACAATTGTCCCAGTTTATGGATCAGACCAACCCCTTGTCTGAAACCACACACAAACGTCGTCTTTCCGCGCTGGGACCAGGCGGTCTGACCCGTGAGCGTGCAGGTTTTGAAGTGCGTGACGTTCATCCGTCCCATTATGGCCGTATCTGCCCCATTGAGACGCCTGAAGGACCGAACATCGGTTTGATCGTTTCTTTGTGTACCTATGCCCGGGTTAATGATTTTGGATTCATTGAAACGCCTTTCAGGGTAGTAACTGACGGTAACGCAAGTAAAACTATTCAGCATTTAAGTGCGTTCGAAGAAAAAGAACACCCCATTGCCCAGGCCAATGCCGTTTTGGATGCGGAAGGCAATTTTGTCAATGCCACGGTATCTGCACGGGTGGCCGGGGAATTTGAAATGGTGGCGCCTGAAGAAATCAAGTTTATGGACGTGTCGCCAAATCAGTTGGTGTCTGTATCCGCATCCTTGATCCCTTTCCTTGAGAATGATGACGCCAACAGAGCGCTCATGGGATCCAACATGCAGCGCCAGGCCGTGCCGTTGATTCGCAGTGAAGCGCCTTTGGTGGGCACCGGCATGGAAGCGGTTGTGGCCAGAGATTCCGGAGTTACCATTGTTGCCGAATGCGATGGCGTGGTGGTTGATGTGGATTCAAAACGAATTGTCGTCAAAAATGACGACTCGGATGATCCCAAATTCAATAAAGCCGTCTCCATATATAACTGTACCAAATTTGTTCGTTCCAACCAGAATACCTGTTTTAACCACAGACCCATTATGCAAAAAGGCGAGCGGGTTAAAAAAGGGCAGGTTATCGCCGATGGCCCGTCAACGGAACTGGGGGAACTGGCCCTTGGCAAGAATGTGACCGTGGCGTTTATGCCCTGGGATGGGTATAACTATGAGGATTCCATTTTGGTATCCGAACGCCTGGTCAAGGATGGTGTTTACACCTCTGTCCATGTTGAAGAATTTGAGGTACTGGCCAGGGACACGAAACTTGGTAAAGAAGAGATTACCAGGGATATTCCCAATGTGGGTGAAGATGCGCTGAAGAATCTGGATGACAGCGGTATTATCCGTCTTGGGGCCGAGGTCAAACCCGGAGATATTCTGGTGGGTAAAATTACGCCCAAGGGCGAAACCCAGCTCTCTCCCGAGGAAAAGTTGCTGCGTGCCATTTTTGGTGAAAAAGCAGGGGACGTAAAAGATACTTCCCTTTGTGTGCCGCCGGGCGTTCATGGAAAGGTCATAGATGCCAAGGTCTTTTCACGACGGGGGTTGCCCAAGGATGATAGAACCCGTCAGATCGAAGATGAAGAGATCGAACGTTTTGAAAAAGACCGCGATGATGAGATAAAAATCATTTCCGATGTCGGTCGGGAGAAGGTTGAATCCGTTCTTGAGGGTCACACGCTGTACAGTGATCTGGAACGAAACGGCAAGGTTCTGGTGAAGGCCGGAACAAAAGTGGCACCTGGGGTCTTTGCAAAGGTTCCAGTGTCCGTGCTCGTAAATGTCACGGTTGAAGACGCCGTATTGACCGAAAAAGTTCAGGTCGTTCTTGAACAGGCCCAGGATCAGATAAAAAAGGCTCGGGAACATTTCAACCGCCAGGTTTCCAGATTTGAAAAGGGCGACGACCTGCCTCCCGGAGTGCTCAAGCTCATTAAGATTTCTGTGGCCATGTTGCGTGTGCTTTCGGTGGGGGATAAAATGGCCGGCCGTCACGGGAATAAGGGTGTTGTTTCACGAATCCTTCGTGTGGAGGATCTGCCTTATTTTGCAGATGGTCGTCCTGTTGACATGGTGCTAAACCCCTTGGGTGTACCGTCTCGTATGAATGTGGGGCAGATTCTTGAAATCCATCTTGGGCGGGCCGCCTATGCCCTGGGGCAGCAGATCGATGAGATGCTCGAAGAAAAGCGGATGGATGCGTTGAGAGATAAAGCCAAGCAGGTATTCTCCCTGACCCGAAAACAAAAGGAAGGACTGGTGGATGATGCCATTGTCCGGGATATTGATGACATGGATGATGAAAAATTCTTGGAATTTATCTCCCGCTATAAAAACGGTGTTCATACTGCCACCCCGGTATTTGACGGTGCCACGGAGGAAGAGATCAAAGAGTTGATCAGCATGTCCGGAAGTGATCCGTCAGGCCAGTCCATACTCTATGACGGGCGTACCGGAAGACCCTTTGATAAGCCGGTTACCGTGGGAACCATGTATATGCTTAAGCTTCACCATCTGGTTGATGACAAGTTGCATGCGCGGTCCATTGGACCTTATTCGCTTGTTACCCAGCAGCCCCTCGGCGGTAAGGCCCAGTTTGGTGGCCAGCGTCTTGGAGAGATGGAGGTCTGGGCCATGGAAGCATACGGTGCAGCCCATGCGCTTCAGGAATTTCTTACGGTGAAGTCCGATGATATGACCGGCCGGACCCGTATGTATGAAAAAATTGTTAAGGGCCAGAATGTCCTGGAACCTGGAATGCCTGAATCTTTCAGGGTTCTGATTAAAGAGCTTAATGCTCTGGGGCTGGATATGAATCTTATAGAAGGTAGCAAATAAGGAGAAGACATTGGATAATATTTATGATTTCTTCGCAAAACCCAAGGATCCTCAAAGTTACCAGGGCGTTCAGATCAGCCTTGCATCATCCGATCAGATTCGGGAATGGTCCTACGGTGAAATAAAAAAACCAGAAACCATTAACTATAGGACTTTTAAGCCCGAACGCGACGGTCTTTTCTGCGCCAAGGTATTTGGACCGACCAAGGACTATGAGTGTAATTGCGGTAAGTATAAACGCATGAAACACCGGGGCGTGGTCTGTGAAAAATGCGGGGTTGAGGTTATTCAATCCAAGGTCAGGCGCGATCGTATGGCGCACATTGAACTTGCCGCGCCCGTCTCTCATATCTGGTTTTTGAAAAGTCTGCCTTCAAAGATAGGCAATGTGCTGGATATGACGTTGAAGAATCTGGAGAAGGTTCTTTACTTTGATTCGTTCATCGTTATCGACCCCAAGGATACGGGGCTGAAAAAAATGCAACTGCTCTCCGATGACCAATATTACGAGGCCATTGAAACATTCGGAGAGGAGGGCTTTGTTGCAGGACTTGGTGCGGAGGCGATTTTAACGCTGCTCAATGAGATTGATCTTCAGGCCGTTCACGATGAGCTGACCGAAGAGATCGGTCTGACTAAATCCATGGCAAAACAGCAAAAAATGGCCAAGCGCATGAAGGTAATTGATGCGTTTTTGTCCTCGGGTATAGAGCCTTCACGGATGATTCTCACGGCCTGTCCCATTTTGCCGCCAGATCTGCGTCCTCTGGTTCCCCTGGAAGGCGGACGGTTTGCCACCTCGGATCTGAATGATCTGTATCGTCGGGTGCTCAACCGCAATAACCGTCTCAAACGGCTGGTTGATCTCAATGCCCCTGATATTATTGTTCGCAACGAAAAACGTATGCTTCAGGAAGCGGTGGACGTACTTTTTGACAATGGCCGCCATGGCCGGGTGGTCACAGGTACCAATAAACGTCCGTTAAAATCCCTGTCTGACACGCTAAAAGGTAAACAGGGGCGTTTCCGTCAGAACCTTTTGGGTAAACGTGTGGATTACTCCGGTCGTACCGTTATTACCGTGGGATCTGAACTACGGCTTCACCAGTGCGGTATTCCCAAGAAAATGGCGTTGGAGTTGTTTAAACCGTTTATCTACAATTACCTTGAGCAAAAAAGCCTGGTCTCTACGGTTAAAAGTGCCAAGAAAATGGTGGAACGGGAAGAAACGGAAGTGTGGGATGCCCTTGAAGCAGTAGTCAAGGAATACCCGGTAATGCTTAACCGTGCGCCCACCCTGCATCGTCTTGGGTTCCAGGCGTTTGAACCGGTATTGATCGAGGGCAAGGCCATTCAGCTTCATCCCTTGGTGTGCCCGGCATTCAACGCTGACTTTGACGGGGACCAGATGGCTGTCCATGTGCCGTTGTCCCTGGAGTCCCAGCTTGAGGCCAGGGTGATGATGCTCTCCACCAACAATATTTTGTCCCCCGCAAACGGTCAACCTATTATTGTTCCTACCCAGGACATTGTATTGGGCATTTATTATATGACCCGGGCGATGTCAGGGCAGCAGGGGGAAGGGGCTACTTTCTCTAGTATCGACGAGGTTCGGTTTGCCTTTGATGCCGGAGCGCTTGATATTCATGCCAAAATTAAAGTCCGCATTGACGACGTGATTTATGAAACTACCACCGGCCGAATTCTGCTGTGGGAAACCATTCCTGGTGATGTGCTGTTGGACATGAGCCGTATTCGTACCGGAACTCTTGAAGATGCCGAAGCTGCGCTGGCTGAACTCAAGGCTGGGGAGGATTTCGACACTGTCCTTGAAAAATATGGAGATGAGGAAATTAAAAAGACCCGGGGAAAAACCGGCGTTTTAACTCGTAAGGAGTTCAAAAATATTTTCCAGGTTTCCGACGTGGTGGTGGAGCAGCTTTATGGGCTGAAGCAAGATCAATTTACTGATGTGCGGATGGTGGGTGACAAGTATACCATTTTCAAAGTGGACGAAAGAACCTCAACGTTGCCGTTTAGTCTGGTTAACAAGCTGATGGACAAAAAGTCCATTGTTAAGCTGATTGACTATGCCTACAGAAATATCGGTTTAAAGGAAACGGTTATCCTTTCTGACCGCCTGAAGGATATTGGGTACAAAAATTCAACCCTTGGCGGGTTGTCCATCTGCATTGACGACATGATTATTCCGGCCCATAAATGGGATCTCATCGGCAAGGCGGAAAAAAATATTGAAGATATCAAAAACCAGTATTCCGAAGGTCTGATTACCCAGGGAGAGAAATACAATAAGGTGGTTGATATCTGGGCCCAGGCCACAGATGATATTGCCAACGCCATGATGGAGGTTATGAAGAACCCGCCCCAGAAAGAAGGGTCCGATGGTTCAGAAGAACTCAATGCCGTCTACGTTATGGCGGATTCCGGGGCCCGTGGCTCCAAGGATCAGATGCGTCAGTTGGCCGGTATGCGCGGGTTGATGGCTAAACCTTCGGGCGAAATTATTGAAAACCCCATCACGGCGTGTTTCCGTGAAGGTCTGTCCGTTCTGCAGTACTTTATTTCCACCCATGGTGCACGAAAAGGTCTTGCGGATACGGCACTGAAAACAGCCAACTCCGGTTATCTTACCCGCCGTCTGGCTGATGTCGGCCAGGACTGCACGATTGTGGAGCCTGATTGTGGCACCATTAACGGCATTGAAGTTGAAGCATTGTATGAGGGTGGGGAAATTATTCAGACCCTTGGGGAAAGAATACTCGGTCGTGTTACCCAGGAGGACATTCGTGACCCCTATTCGGATGAATTTATTGTGGCGTCCGACACGGAGCTGAATGAGTCCCATGTGGCTGCCATTGAGGCTGCTGGTGTTCAGCGGGTAAAAATTAGATCCGTATTGACTTGTAATTCAAGGCACGGCGTCTGTTCGAGATGTTATGGCCGTGATTTGGCTCATGGTGTCACCGTTGAAATCGGCCAGGCCATTGGTATTGTGGCTGCCCAGTCCATTGGCGAGCCGGGTACCCAGTTGACCATGCGTACCTTTCATATCGGTGGTACCGCTTCAAGAAAGGTTGAGGTCGCAGAAGTCAAGGCCCGGGTTGGTGGAATTTTAAAGTTCAACGACGATATCCAGACCGTAACTTCGGCCCAGGGTGATGTTATTGTCATGAACCGTAAGGGCGGTGGTGTGACCATTGTCGGTGAGGAGGGACGTGAGCGTGCCAAAGATAACGTTATCTACGGTGCAACCTTGCATGCCAAAAATGGTCAGCAGATTGAACCGGGTGATATTATAGCCTCCTGGGACCCCTTTACCACGCCGATTATCACGGAAGTATCCGGACGGATTAGATTTGCCGACATTATCGTGGGTAATACGGTTCAAGAGCAGATTGACCCGGTTACCGGCAAGGTGTCCAGAACGATTATTGAAAGCAAGGATGTTGAGGTTCGGCCCAGAATTACCGTAAAAGATAAAGAGGGTAAGGCGGTTAAGCTGCCGAACTCAAAGACCCCTGCCAGATATTACCTGCCGGTAAATGCGATTCTCACGGTGGAAGAAGATGATAATATCATGGCGGGTGATGTTATTGCCAAGTTGCCGCGTGCCACCACAAAAACAAAAGATATCACCGGTGGTCTGCCCAGGGTTGCAGAGCTGTTCGAAGTCAGAAAACCAAAAGATCCTGCTGTTTTGACCGAAATTGACGGTTATGTCACTGTTTCAAAGGGGACCAAAGGCCGTCAGAAGGTTACGATCAAGCCTGCTGATGTGGGTGAGGCAAAAGAGTACGCCATCCCCAAGGGTCAGCATGTATCCGTGTATGACGGTGATTATGTAAAATCAGGTGATCCGCTGATCGCAGGGTCTGCAAATCCCCAGGACATCATGAACATCAAAGGGGAAGTGGCGTTGGCCAAGTATTTGGTCGATGAGGTCCAGGAAGTATACAGGCTCCAGGGTGTGCGCATTAACGACAAGCACATTGAGGTTGTTATCCGGCAGATGATGCGTCGGGTTAAAGTGATCTCCACCGGGGACACCAATTTTATCCCGGACGAACAGGTTGACCGCATTCTTTTCGAAGAAACCAACCGGAAGGTAGCCAAGGAGGGTGGTGAACCAGCCAAGGGTGAGCCTTTGATTCTCGGTATCACAAAAGCCTCTTTGTCCACGGACAGCTTTTTGTCTGCGGCCTCCTTCCAGGAAACAACCAAGGTGTTGACCCTGGCTGCCATTGAAGGCAAATATGACGGTCTTAAAGGATTAAAAGAAAACGTTGTCATGGGAAGACTTATCCCGGCGGGCACAGGTTTCCCCGGCTATCGTAATATCGAAGTGGGATATGGTGAATTTGCCGAAGTATAGAAAATTCAAAATATTGTTGACATTTCAGAAAAGTATAAGTAAAATTAAATATTTTGTCGTGTATGGCGACTTATTATGTTTGATGAAGGAGCGTGTGGAGTTATGCCGACCATAAATCAATTGGTACGAAGAGGTAGGAAGAGGGCTGAAAAAAAGGTTAGTACGCCGGCGTTGAAAGGCGGGCCTCAAAAGCGTGGGGTTTGCACTAGAGTGTATACTTCTACGCCTAAAAAACCGAACTCGGCTCTAAGGAAGGTTGCAAGGGTTCGTTTGACAACCGGTATGGAAGTTGCAGCTTATATCCCGGGCATGGGGCATAATCTCCAGGAGCACTCTGTGGTGTTGGTCAGGGGTGGGAGAGTAAAAGACCTTCCGGGTGTGCGCTATCATATCGTCAGGGGTGCCCTTGATACGCTGGGCGTAGACGATCGTCGCCAGGGGCGTTCAAAATATGGTGCCAAACGTCCCAAATAGTCACGATGGGTTTTTAAGCATTCATATTAATAAAATATAAATTTGGTGGACTTTTTAAGATGGCAGAAAAATTAGTGTTTAAAGAAGGTTTCATGCAGGATGCCACGCATGAAGAAAAGCTTGCAGCCAAGTTTGTCAATTGTGTTATGAAAGACGGCAAAAAGAATGCTGCCCGGAGTGTTGTGGCTACTGCGTTGATGATTGCTGAAGATAAAATTGGCGAACCTGCGCTGGCAGTGTTTAAAAAAGCGATTGATAATATCAGGCCTTCTGTTGAAGTAAAATCAAGAAGGATTGGTGGGTCTACCTATCAGGTTCCCACTGATATAAAGCCCGCCCGCCAGACAGCTTTGGCTTTCAGATGGCTCATCAATTTCAGTAGAAGTCGTTCTGAAAAAGGCTTTGCAAACAAGCTTGCTGCTGAGTTGATGGACGCTTATAATGAGCGTGGCGGGGCAATCAAGAAAAGAGAAGATACACATAGAATGGCAGAGGCTAATAAGGCATTCGCGCATTTTAGGTGGTAGAGTTTTTGAAAATATCTTTGTAAACATTCCACAGGAGGAATACAGAAGATGGCTAAGGAGAAATTTGAGCGGAACAAACCGCATGTAAACATCGGGACAATCGGGCATATCGATCATGGTAAGACTACTCTGACTGCGGCGATTACCAAACTTGCCGGCTTGAAGGGGAATGGAACTTATGTTCCCTTTGATGAAATTGATAAGGCCCCTGAGGAAAGAGAGCGTGGTATCACCATCGCTACTGCCCATGTTGAGTACGAGACTGACGCTCGCCATTACGCGCATGTTGATTGTCCGGGCCATGCTGATTATATCAAAAATATGATCACCGGTGCTGCCCAGATGGATGGTGCTATTCTCGTTGTATCCGCTGATGACGGTCCCATGCCCCAGACTCGTGAGCATATTCTGCTTGCCCGTCAGGTTGGTGTGCCCAAGATCGTTGTTTTTCTGAATAAATGCGACATGGTCGATGATGAAGAGCTGATTGAGCTGGTTGAGATGGAGCTTCAAGAGCTTCTGGATACCTATGATTTTCCGGGAGATGAAACACCCATTATCCGTGGATCTGCGCTTAAAGCTCTTGAATGTGATGACCTGGACGATGATGCTGCTAAGCCTATTTTTGAGCTTCTCGATACCCTTGACAGTTATGTTCCCGAGCCAGAAAGAGATACGGCTAAGCCCTTCCTGATGCCCATTGAGGACGTGTTCTCTATCTCTGGTCGTGGTACGGTTGTTACTGGTCGTATTGAACGTGGTGTGATTAAAACCGGCGAAGAAATCGAGATTGTAGGTATTAGGGATACGGCCAAGACAACTTGCACCGGTGTTGAAATGTTCAGGAAACTTCTTGACGAAGGTCAGGCTGGCGACAATGTTGGGTTGCTGCTTCGCGGTACAAAACGTGATCAGGTTGAACGTGGTCAGGTTGTCTGCAAACCGGGCACCATTACCCCGCATACCAAATTTAAAGCTGAAATGTATGCATTGAGCAAAGAAGAAGGTGGTCGTCATACTCCGTTCTTCTCAGGCTACAGACCTCAGTTCTTTTTCCGGACCACCGATATTACTGGTGTTTTGAGCTTGGAAGAAGGCGTCGAGATGATTATGCCCGGCGATAATGCAAGCGTTAGCGTTGAGTTGATCAACCCCATTGCCATGGAAAAAGAACTTCGTTTCGCTATCCGTGAGGGTGGTCGTACCGTTGGTGCTGGCGTTGTTGGCGAAATTATAGAATAGTAGATTAAGAAAGAACAATAACAATGTTGAAGACTAAAATTAGAATTAGGCTCAAAGCTTATGATCATAAGCTGCTTGATCAGTCTTCAGTAGATATTGTTGATACAGCAAGGAAAACCGGTGCCAGAATTGTGGGACCGGTTCCCTTACCCACTCGTATCAACAAGTTTACTGTGTTGCGTTCTCCTCACGTGAATAAAAAATCCCGTGAGCAGTTTGAAATTAGAACGCACAAGAGAATGATGGATATTCTTGAGCCGACACAACAGACAGTGGACGCGTTAATGAAACTTGACCTGTCCCCCGGCGTAGATGTCGAAATTAAATTATAGTGCATTAACAGGGACATATTTGTTATGATGAGTGGATTGCTTGGAAAAAAAATCGGAATGACCAATGTGTTTGCCTCCGATGGACAGCTCGTTCCTGTTACAGTGTTGCAGGTTGGACCCTGCGTTGTGACCCAGATAAAGACTGAGGACACCGACGGGTACACAGCCTTGCAGCTCGGGTTTGATGAAAAGCCGGTTGAGCGGCTAAACAAACCGATTGCAGGACATCTAAAGAAGGCAACAGATAAAGGCTTTCGCGTATTAAAAGAGTTTAGAGAAGATTCAGTTGAAGATATTGAAGCTGGTGCGACCATCGGCGTTGACATGTTTTCAATTGGAGACAAAGTGACTGTGACCGGTACTTCAAAGGGGCGGGGCTTCCAGGGAACCATTAAAAGACATGGTTTTTCCAGGGGGCCGGAGAGCCACGGTAATCGTAATCATAGAAAACCGGGTTCAATCGGTAACTCTGCATGGCCTGCTAAGGTAATCAAAGGAAAAAGATTGCCAGGTCACAAAGGCGTAGATCGGGTTACGGTTAAGAACTTAACGATTGTAGATATTAAACACGACGACAATCTTATCCTTGTAAAAGGAGCTGTGCCGGGTTTTAAAACAGGCGTTGTCGAAGTGCGCAAAGCTGATGTAAAAAAATAAAACAGTTTTTGAAGTCGTTTTTTAATTACAATTAAAAAACGGTAGAACATCAGTCTAAATATATAGACGAATAGCGGCTATGGGTATTGCAATTATTTCGCAGTGATGCATAGTCGATCAAAATTGAAGAGGAAGAATAATGGCTGCTGTAGAAGTATTAAACAGTACAGGTGCTAAAGTGTCTGAAGTTGAGCTACCTGACGAAATTTTCAGCATACCGGTTAAAACAAGTGTTCTTCACGAAGTCGTTCGGTCCCAGCTCGTGTCAAAACGGGTAGGGACTGCTGCGTCTAAAACCAGGGGTATGATTTCAGGCTCTACAAAGAAATTATTCAGGCAAAAAGGAACCGGTAATGCCCGGGCCGGTAGCATTAAGTCTCCATTGCGTAAAGGTGGCGGTGTTATCTTTGGTCCCAGCCCCAGGTCCTATGAAATAAAAGTGCCTAAAAAAGTAAGAAAACTTGCCCTGAAAATGGCGTTAAGCGCCAAAGTTTCCGACAGTCAGCTTTTCGTTATTGACGCGCTGGAGCTTGAAGAAATTAAGACTAAAGCATTGGCAAATGTGCTCTCCGCACTGAAGCTCAATGATCTTCTCATTGTCTCAGACGCTGATGATACGAAACTTGCTCTGTCCTCCAGGAATATTCCGGATGTTAAAGTGATTAAGACTGAAGGTCTCAACGTGTACGACATTTTAAAGTTTAAAAATCTTCTGCTGGTTGAATCCAGTATCGAGAATATCAAGGGGAGGCTGAGCTAAGATGATTGAATATGACATCCTCCGTGGACCTGTGGTTACCGAAAAATCCACCCTTCAAAGAGAGCTGTATAACCAAGTAACTTTAAAAGTTGCTAAAAATGCCAACAGAGTTGAAATAAAGACTGCTGTTGAAAAAGCATTCAATACTCAGGTTAAACAGGTTAGAACCATTCAGGTCAAAGGTAAAATAAAGCAGCGTGGCAGAATTATCGGCAAAAAAGTGGATTGGAAAAAAGCCGTTGTGACGCTGATGCCTGGACAACGAATTGATTTTTTTGAAGGTGTGTAAAGAGGTATTAATATGTCAACAATAGTTAAGACCAAGCCGACATCTCCGGGAAGACGCGCTCAGGAGTATCTTTCTTTTGAAGAAATTACAAAAGAAAGCCCTGAACGCAGGCTGACTAAAAATATCAATAAACGGTCTGGCCGAAATTCATACGGAAGAATCACCGCCAAACATAGAGGCGGTGGGGCTAAGAAAAAATATCGTATTATCGATTTCAAACGGGATAAAGATGGAATCCCAGCCAAGGTTTCTGCAATTGAATATGATCCGAACAGATCTGCCAGAATTGCCTTGTTAACCTACGCTGACGGTGAGAAAAGATATATCCTGGCTCCCCTCGACATTAAGGTTGGTGATATCCTCGAAACCGGCCCTGATGCTGATATTAAACCTGGCAACTGTTTGCCGCTGGAAAATATTCCCACCGGTACCAGAATTCATAATATTGAATTGAAACAGAACAAGGGCGGTCAGATCGTCAGAAGTGCCGGCGGTTATGCCCGTCTAATGGCTAAAGAGGGCGCGTATGCCCAGATCCTGCTGCCATCAGGCGAAGTCCGCATGATCCATGTTAAGTGCAAAGCCACTGTTGGCCGCGTTGGAAATGAGAAACACAGCGATGTCAGCATCGGTAAAGCAGGGCGTAGCAGATGGATGGGAAAACGTCCTTCTGTCCGTGGTGTTGCAATGAACCCCGTAGATCATCCCATGGGTGGTGGTGAAGGTCGTTCATCCGGTGGTCGCCAACCATGTTCTCCATGGGGTCAGCCTGCCAAGGGTAAGAGAACCCGTAATAATGCCAGAACGGATCAGTATATTGTTAAAAGAAGGGCTAAAAGGAAATAGGTGATAAACTATGCCAAGATCATTAAAAAAAGGACCCTATATCGCGCCTGAGCTTCTTAAAAAAGTTCTTGAAGCCCAGAAGTCCAGCAGCAATAAAGTAATCAAAACCTGGTCGCGTCGTTCCACAATTTTACCTGAAATGGTTGGGACTACCTTTGCTGTTCATAATGGGAAAAAGTTTATTCCTGTTTTTGTAACAGAGAATATGGTGGGACATAAACTTGGTGAATTTTCACCCACAAGAACTTATTGGGGTCATGCCGCAGATAAAAAAGCCAAACGGTAATCTGCCATGATTTAGAGGAAATTTAAGATATGGAAGTTAAAGCGACTACAAGATATGCAAGAATTTCACCGTTAAAGCTTCGGCTGCCCATCAGCGAGATCAAAGGTAAAAATGCAGAACAGGCACTGACCTTGTTAAAGTTCATGCCTTTAAAGGCTGCGGGTATTATGTATAAAACCTTGGCGTCCGCCATTGCCAATGCCGAGCATAATAACGAGATGGATGTTGACAAGCTGGTAGTGAAAAATGTGATTGTTGATCATGGACCATCCATGAAGCGGTTCAGGCCGCGGGCAAGGGGAAGAGCTGCCCGTATTCTAAAAAGAACCAGTCATTTAACAGTGGTTGTAGAAGAAACCGTCTAAACAAGGAGGAAAAGGCTTGGGCCAGAAAGTAAATCCTACCGGATTAAGATTAGGCATCATCAGGACTTGGGATTCCCGGTGGTATGCCGACAAAGAGTATGCAAGCTTTGTCGAAGAAGATTTCAAAGTAAGAAAATATTTGAAAAAGAAATTATACCACGCCGGTATCTCCAAAATTGAGATTGAGCGTTTTTCAAAACAGATCAGGCTTAGAGTTTTTGCAGCTAGGCCCGGCATCATCATCGGCAAAAAAGGTGCTGAGATTGCATTGCTGAAAAGTGAGCTTGAAAAAATGCTTAACCCTGAAGTTCTGATTGATATTAAAGAAGTCAGAAGACCTGAAACCGACGCGCAGCTGGTGGCCGAAAATATTGCAAGCCAGCTTGAAAAACGTATCGCCTTCAGAAGGGCAATGAAAAGAAGCGTTTCCTCAGCCATGAGATTTGGGGCCAAAGGTATTAAAATTATTTGCTCCGGTCGTTTGGGTGGTGCTGAAATGGCCAGAACCGAATGGTACAAGGAAGGTAGAATCCCTTTGCATACGCTTAGAGCTGATGTGGATTACGGCTTCATTGAAGCCAGTACCACCTATGGACTCATCGGTATTAAGGTGTTCATATTCAAAGGGGAAGTTCTTAACCCCGGTGAACAGACTCTGGCAACTAATTAAGGGTATAAGGAGAAATTAGCAAATGCTGAGTCCCAGAAATATCAAATTCCGCAAACAGTTCCGCGGTAGAACCAAAGGAACGCCAACCCGGGGAAATACACTGAGTTTTGGAGATTATGGACTTCAGGCTGTGGAATGCGGGTATGTGAATGCAAGACAGATTGAGGCTGCCCGTGTCGCAATGACAAGAAAGGCAAAAAGACAGGGCAAGAGTTGGATTCGTTTTTTTCCTGACCATCCAATTACCAAAAAACCTGCTGAAGTTAGAATGGGTAAGGGTAAAGGTGCAACAGATGCTTGGGTTGCACGGGTAAAACCGGGCAAAATTCTTTATGAGATGGAAGGCGTCGACAGAGAATTGGCTAAAGAAGCCCTAAAACTGGCAGCCAGAAAACTTTCCGTGAAAACCCGTTTTGTGGAAAGGAGCAAATAATGATAAAAGCTAGTGAAATCAGGGATATGGATGCAGGCCAGATTAAAGAGAAGATCGTTGAGCTGAAAAAAGAACTGTTTAACCTTCGTTTCCAGAATAATGTGGGTCAGCTCGCGAATACAGCCAATCTGTCCAGTGTAAGAAAAGACATCGCCAGGCTTTACACGATTTCCAAAGAAATGAACGTCAAAAATTAGCTAACTAATGAGTATCGATATGGAAACTACAAAAAAAAATAAAAAAGAGCTGATTGGTCTGATCGTGTCTGACAAAATGGATAAGTCCGTGGTGGTCAGGGTTGAAAGATTTGTACAGCATAAGGTGTATAAAAAATACATCAAACGATACAAAAAATATCATGCCCATGATGAGCAGAATGAATGCAGAATTGGTGACGAAGTCAAAATTATCGAAACCAGGCCGCTGAGTAAATTAAAACGGTTTCGCGTTGCTGAAATTGTTAAAAAAGCGGTCTAGTGTCTAAGGAGTTGAATAATGATTCAAAGTGAAACCAGACTGACAGTCGCTGACAATTCAGGCGCCAAGGAACTGTACTGCATTAAAGTTCTTGGCGGATCTAAAAGAAGATACGCCACCATCGGAGATGTTATCATTGTTTCCGTAAAGGAGGCGATTCCCAATTCAAAGGTCAGCAAGGGAGATGTCGTCCGCGCAGTTATTGTCAGAACAACAAAAGAGATCTCCCGGCCCGACGGATCATCCATCCGTTTTGATGATAATTCCGCAGTTGTGATTAACAAGAACAACGAGCCGGTAGGAACACGTATTTTCGGACCGGTTGCAAGGGAACTTCGTGCAAGGCGTTTTATGAAGATTATTTCTCTTGCGCCCGACGTACTTTGATCCAGGGCCTTAGGAGAACAAAATAAGTCATGAAAATAAGAATTAAAAAAGACGATAAAGTAAAGGTGTTGACCGGCAAGGACAAGGGTAAGATCGGCAAAGTTCTCAAGGTTGTCAAAAAGACGAACCGGATTGTTGTTGAAAATATCAACATGGTCAAAGTTCATCAGCGTCCTTCCCAGGAAAACCCCCAGGGAGGCATTGTCGAAAAAGCGATGCCCATGGATGTATCCAATCTTATGCTGATGTGTAATTCTTGTGTCAAACCGACCCGTATCGGAATCAAACAGCTTGAAGATGGAAAACGGGTGAGAGTCTGTAAAAAATGCAATCAGCATATAGACTCATAACACCGAAAGCCGGAGAAAATAAATGACTACGCTTAAGGAAAAGTATACCAACGAAGTGGTTCCCGCACTGACAGAAGAGTTTAAATACACCAATCAGTGCCAGGTGCCCAAGTTGGATAAAATTGTACTGAATATGGGGCTTGGCGAGGCGGTCAGAAACCCTAAGATTGTTGAAACAGCCGCCCAGGAGCTCGGATTGATTGCGGGACAAAAAGCCGTAATTACCCGTGCAAAAAAACCCATTGCAAACTTTAAATTGCGCGCGGATCTTCCCATCGGCTGCAAGGTAACGCTTAGACGGGAAAAAATGTATGACTTTCTTGAACGACTGATCAACATTGCACTTCCCCGTGTAAGGGATTTCAGAGGTATTTCGGGAAAGGCATTTGATGGCCGTGGCAACTACAGCCTTGGTATCACAGAGCACATCATCTTTCCTGAAATCGATTATGATAAGGTTGACGCGATCAAGGGGCTTAATGTCACTGTTGTCACCACAGCCCAAACCGATGAAGAGGGAAAATCATTTCTTAAATTAATGGGAATGCCCTTTAAAAACTAAGGACCGAAGGAGGAAGATCGTTTGGCTAAAAAAGCTTTAATCGCAAAGGCACAAAGAAGACCCAAATTTGGTGTACGGGCTTACAACAGGTGTCCTTTATGCGGTAGACCACGTGCATTTATTAGAAAAGCTGGTATATGCAGAATTTGTTTTAGAACGCTTGCTTCCCAGGGTAAACTGCCCGGCGTAACCAAGTCTTCTTGGTAATATTCAGATTCTAACGACTATTAAAATATCAGCTTATTTAAGGAGATTTTCAAATGGCAACTAGTGATCCCATTGCAGACATGCTGACCATAATTAGAAATGGTGGCAAGGCAGGTCTGTCCAAGGTGGATATCCCCGGATCAAAGGTTAAACTCGAGATGGTGCGGGTGCTGAAGGAACAAGGGTATATCAAAGATTATAAATTTCTTGAGAACGAGACCCAGGGGGTTATCCGGGTGGTCTTGAAATATGTTTCAGAAGGCGCACCCACTATTTTTGGTATACAACGTGTAAGCAAACCCTCTTGCAGGGTGTATGCGAAATCAAAAAATATCAAGCCGGTACTGAATGGCTTAGGTATTTCCATCATTTCCACTTCTAAGGGGTTGATGACCGACAAGCAGGCTAAAGAAGCAAAGGTCGGCGGTGAAATTCTTTGTAACGTTTGGTAAGACAGGAGCGATAAGATGTCCAGAATAGGAAAAAAGCCGGTTCAGCTTCCAGATAAGGTTCAGATCACCCTTGATGGCGATACCATCAATGTCAAAGGGCCTAAAGGCAGTCTTGACCGCAAGCTGCACCCGGCAGTAAATATTGAAATTGATAACCAGGTGTTGAGTGTGTCCACCGACACCTCCGATAAAAAGAAAGTGGCACTTCAGGGGCTTTTCAGGTCTCTGATTTTTAACATGGTACATGGTGTCACCGAAGGTTATGAAAAAAAACTGGTACTTTCCGGCATTGGCTACCGGGCTGAGACCAAAGGAAAAAATTTGGTTCTGTCTGTCGGGTACTCAAACCCTGTGGATTTTGCCCTTCCTGATGGTGTAACTGCTGCTGTGGACAAAAACGTCGAAGTTACCCTTAGCTGCATCGATAAAGAGCTTTTGGGTCAGGCAGCAGCAAATATCAGAGCTATTAGACCTCCCGAGCCTTATAAAGGCAAAGGCATTATGTATGCTGACGAAAGAATTATCAGAAAAGCAGGTAAAACTGCTGGTAAAGATTAATAGGTGGGGAATATAGATTATGGCAAATACATCACCAAGGCTGGTTGCACGGCTTAAAAGAAAAAAACGGATTAGAAAAAATATATTTGGTAATCAGGAACGTCCCCGACTGAGCGTTTTCAGAACAGCCAAACATATTTACGCCCAGATTATAGATGACACAAAAGGCACTACGCTGGTTGCTGCATCCACCCTCGACAAAGAGTACAAAGAAACGCCTGTTGAGGGCAAAAAACAGGATGTTGCAAAGGCTGTGGGCAACCTTATCGGCAAAAGGGCAATGGACAAAGGAATTAGAAAGGTTGTTTTTGACCGGAATGGGTTCCTTTTTCACGGACGCGTAAAAGCACTTTCAGACGGGGCTCGCGAAGCCGGTCTTGAATTCTAATTAAGGAGGAAACCCTTGGCAAGACAACAACAGCAAATGGAAGATACCGGGCTGATCGATAAGGTCGTCAGAATTAACCGTGTTGCGAAGGTCGTTAAAGGTGGTCGAAACTTTACTTTTACTGCCCTGGTTGTGGTAGGTGACGGTGAAGGCAGCGTTGGATATGGACTTGGAAGGGCCAAAGAAGTTCCTGAAGCGATTAGAAAAGGAATGGAAAAAGCCAAACGAAACATGAAAAAAGTCGCTATCCTGAATGGCACGGTTCCCTTTGAAGTTTTGGGACACGCCGGATCCGGACGGGTTCTTCTTAAACCGGCTTCTCCCGGTACGGGATTGATTGCTGGCGGCGGTATTCGTGCGGTCCTTGAAGCAGCAGGTGTAACCGATATTTTGACCAAATGTATTGGTTCCCATAACACCCAAAATATTGTAAGAGCCACCATGGCCGGACTCCAATCCTTGTGTACCAAGGAGGAAGTTGCCAAAAGACGCGGGCTTAACCCAGAAGAAATATAAAGAGGCGGACAATGGCTGATAAAATTAAGATTACGCAGATAAGAAGCGCCATCGGTCGTCCTGCAAAGCATGGACGGATTATACGCTCCCTGGGCATTAAACGGATGCACCACACTGTGGAGCACGATAATACCCCTGTGATCATGGGGCAGGTGAGAAAGGTATCACACCTGGTGAAAGTAGAGGAGGTTTAGGATGCAGTTACATGATCTGGCTCCTGCTCCCGGCAGCAGAAAAAATAGAAAACGAGTAGGGCGTGGTCCCGGTTCCGGTATGGGAAAAACCTCTACTCGGGGACATAAGGGCCTGAAGGCACGTTCCGGCGGGTCTGTTCGTCCCGGTTTTGAAGGTGGACAGATGCCCATTTACAGGCGTCTGCCCAAACGCGGTTTTAAAAATTATATGTTTAAAACCCATAACGCAGTTCTTAATGTTAAAGACCTTGATCGTTTTGACGATGGTACTCAAATCACCGAGGCTGTCCTCAGAGAAGCCGGTCTTGTTAAAGGGCCTGTGGACGGGGTTAAACTTCTTGGCGAAGGTGACGTAACCAAAAAGTTTAATCTGAAAGACATTTTGGTTTCCCAAAGTGCCAAAGAAAAAATTGAAACTGCCGGTGGCAGCGTAGAATAGCCGTAAAGGTATAAGGAAAAGTTCCAATGATCCAGAACAGCTACCAGAATATGCTCAAGTTGCCGGAGCTGAAACGCAAGATATTGATTACGCTCGCCTTGCTTTTTGTCTATAGGATTGGGGTGCATGTCCCGACACCAGGTATTGACGGGGCGGCATTGGAATCATTTTTTGCATCGGCTTCGGGCACTTTATTTTCCATGTTCAACATGTTCTCTGGCGGAGCGCTGCAGCGGCTTTCTATTTTTGCCCTGGGTATTATGCCTTATATTAGTGCCTCCATTATTCTGGAACTGATGACCGTGGTCGTTCCTTATCTTGAACAGCTTAAAAAAGAAGGGGATGCCGGTCGTAAAAAGAAAACCCAGTTAACCCGGTATGGTACGGTTGTTTTGAGCGCCATACAGGGTTTTGGGATTGCTGTGGGCCTTGAATCCATGACATCGCCAGCCGGTATTCCCATTGTTCCGTATCCTGGGTGGGGATTTAGACTGATCACCATTATTACCCTGACAGCGGGAACTGCATTTATCATGTGGCTTGGTGAACAGATCACTGAACGGGGCATCGGCAATGGCATCTCTTTGATCATTTTTGCCGGTATTGTCGCCAATATGCCGTCAGCTGGTGTAAAAATGGGAAGGCTGTTGAGCACTGGTGAAATGGGGCTGTTTTCAACGATCATTTTGATTGTGCTGATGGTTGCTGTGGTAGCCGCAATTATTTTTATGGAATTGGCCCAACGCAGAATTCCAGTTCATTATGCCAAACGTGTTGTCGGTAGAAAAATGTATGGCGGACAGACTTCGCATCTTCCGCTCAAAATAAATACATCCGGCGTTATTCCGCCTATATTTGCATCTTCTATCATCATGTTTCCCACCACTGTGGCCCAGTTCATCAACCTGCCTGTTATGCAGACTGTGGCTGGCTTATTTAGTCCGGGAACAATTTGGTATTATCTGTTATATATAGGTTTTATCGTTTTCTTCTGCTTTTTTTATACCGCAGTTCAGTTTAATCCTGAGGATGTGGCCGAAAATATGAAAAAGAACGGCGGATACATTCCGGGCATTCGACCGGGAAAACGGACAGCTGAATATATCGATAAAGTGCTCACAAGGATTACTGTGGGCGGAGCTGCTTATGTCTCAGTGGTCTGTGTGCTACCCACCGTATTGATGAATAAGTTTAACGTACCTTTTTATTTCGGCGGGACAGCGCTGTTGATTGTTGTTGGTGTTGCTATTGATACCATTTCCCAGATAGAGTCTCATTTGATTACCAGCAATTATGATGGTTTTTTGGGACGCTCGGGTAATAAACGGATTAAAAGCAGGTCCTGATATGGCACCACAAAGGAGAAGAATTTAGTTATGGCCAAAGAAGAGCCCATTAAAGTAGACGGTAAGGTCCTTGAAACACTTCCCAATGCCATGTTCAAGGTTGAACTTGAGAATAAGCACGTTCTCCTGGCACACATCTCCGGGAAAATGAGAATGCATTTTATAAAAATACTTCCCGGCGACAGGGTGACCGTGGAAATTTCTCCCTATGACCTCAGCCGCGGCAGAATCACCTATCGGTATAAATAATACCGAATTGTAGTAAACAAAAAGAAGTATACATTGGAATAATGAGATGAGGAGCAGTTAGATGAAAGTCAGAGCATCCGTAAAAAAAATCTGTAGAGACTGCAAAGTTATTAAAAGACGCGGTGTCATCAGAGTCATTTGTGTCAACAAGCGCCATAAACAGCGTCAGGGATAGGAGGATAGATAAATTTGGCACGTATAGCTGGAGTTGACTTACCAAGAGATAAGCATGCGTGGATCGCTTTAACCTATATCTATGGTATCGGTGGTAGCAGATCTAAGCAGATACTTGAACAAACGGGCATTGAGCCCACAATTAAGGCAGATGACCTGACCGAAGAACAGGTTAACGAAATCAGGAAGGTCATTGATGCCGAATTTAAGGTTGAAGGTGAACTACGTTCCGAAGTGTCCATGAACATCAAACGGTTGATGGATCTTGGATGTTACAGGGGACTGCGTCATCGTAAAGGCCTGCCTTGCCACGGGCAACGGACTAGTACCAACGCCAGAACCAGAAAAGGTCCCAAACGCGCGGCAGTGAAGAAGAAAAAGTAGGACTTAATTAAAAGGGATAACAATTATGGCGAAAAAGTCTAAAAAGGTCGTTGCCAAAAAGCGGGTTAAAAAAAATATATCAACCGGCATAGTGCATATTCAGTCTACCTTTAACAATACCATTGTCACCATTGCCGATGAAAACGGTAACACCATTTCCTGGTCATCTGCCGGAATGCAGGGCTTCAAGGGATCCAGAAAATCAACCCCCTTTGCAGCCAAGCTGGTTGCTGAAGATGCTGGCGCCAAAGCCATGGAACATGGTATGAAAAACGTTGGGGTTTTTGTTAAAGGCCCTGGCCCCGGAAGAGAATCCGCGCTACGGGCGCTTCATGCACTTGGGTTTAATATTTCCATGATCAAGGATGTTACCCCGGTACCGCATAATGGTTGCCGCCCACCTAAAAGAAGACGTGTGTAATTTTTTGAACGAATATTCAGCTAAATGCGGCGTTGCATAAAAATTTACCGAATTATAAAATCGGATATAGTAACCTTATTCGGTTACTTTGGTTTAAAATTTTAATGCACTTTGCATCTGGGAAAATTTTCGTCAAACTATAAATGAGATACATTTTATTTCGGACATATCAAGTGAATATTTCGAAAAAATATAAATGTGTAAACTTTATCTAAAGTGATAAAGGAGGAAACTTGGCTAGATATAGAGGTTCTGTCTGCAGACAGTGCAGACGCGAAAATATGAAGCTTTTTTTGAAAGGCGATCGTTGTTTTTCTGATAAATGCAGTTTTGACAGAAGAGGGTTCCCCCCCGGTGAACATGGTCAGAAAAGAGTAAAACAATCAGATTACGGCATGCAGCTTCGTGAAAAACAAAAAGTTAAACGCATTTACGGTGTTTCTGAAAAACAGTTCAGAAATACTTTTAAAAGAGCTGACCGTCAAAAAGGCATTACCGGTATTAATTTGTTGACATTACTTGAGACTCGGTTAGATAATGCCGTATTTAGACTTGGATTCGTAAATTCCAGAAATCAAGGTCGTCACTTTGTTCGTCACAATCACTTTACTGTAAACGGGAAAAAGGTTAATATCCCATCTTATCAGGTTAAAAAAGGGGATGTGATCGAACTTTGCGAAAAAAGCAGAACCATCCAGGCCATTATCGATTCCCTGGACGCCATTGTACGGCGTGGTATACCCCAGTGGCTTGAAATCAATAAAGATAGTTTTAAAGGTGAAATAAAAGGCCTTCCTGCAAGGGAAGATATTTCACTGCCGATCCAGGAACAGTTGATCGTCGAGCTCTATTCAAAATAGGTTTATCATATACATGATCTACCAAATTATCTATTCAGGAGATTTAAATGTCATCTGAAAATCTTGCATATGTTAACTGGCGAGAGATGATCAAGCCGGAAAAGCTTGATGTTACCACAACTTCCACCTATGGTAAGTTTGTGTGTGAACCCCTTGAAAGGGGATACGGCATCACCATTGGTAACTCGCTTCGGCGAATTATATTGTCATCCATTTATGGCGCCGCCATAGTCTCCGTGAAATTCGATGATGCGCTTCACGAATACAGCGTTATATCAGATATCAGAGAGGATGTTTCCGAGATCATCCTCAACCTGAAAGAATTGAAGCTCAAAGTGGACGATCCAGACGATAAAATATTGACCCTTAATGTGACCGGCGAGGCGGAGGTTACAGGTGCGGATATTGTTAGTCCGGACGGCAAGGTTAAAGTTCTTAACCCGGAACAGCATATTGCCACGGTAAACAAAAATGGAAAACTCAATATTGTCATGGTTGTGAAAACAGGTAAAGGGTATGCGCTGTCATCAGCGAATAAAGACGACGATGCCCCTATCGGTACCATCCCCATTGATTCAGCGTTTTCCCCCATTAAACGAGTAAAATATGTGGTGGGCACATCTCGTATCGGTCAGAAAACCGACTATGACAAATTGACTTTCGAAGTCTGGACAGACGGTAGTGTTACACCTGACGATGCTGTTGCTTACGGTGCAAAGATCCTTAAGGAACAGATGAATCCATTTATCAATTTTGATGAAGAACTTGAACCGGATGAATCGGATTATAAAACCGATGAAGGTGAAAAGGGATTCAATGAGAATATTTACCGTTCCGTGGATGAGCTTGAGCTCTCCGTGCGTAGTTCAAACTGTCTGAAAAATGCGAGAATCCATACCATTTACCAGCTGGTCCAGAAAACCGACAGCGAAATGCTCAAGACAAAAAATTTCGGCCGAAAATCACTCAATGAAATCAAAGAAGTGCTCACTTCAATGGATTTGTCTTTGGGGATGGACCTTGAAGGGATAGAGCCGCCGGAAGATGTGAATACTCAGGAAGGAGAATAAATACCATGAAGCATAGAAAATCCGTATTAAAGCTGAACAGAACCTCTGCCCATAGAAAGGCGATGTTTAGGAACATGGTAACTTCTCTGTTCAAACACAGCAGCATCAAGACCACTGAAGCCAAAGCCAAAGGTCTTCGTAAAATTGCCGATAAGATGATCACGCTGGCCAAACGTGGAGATCTTCATGCCAGACGTCAGGCGTTGGCGGTAATACGTGAAAAAGATGTTGTGCATGCCCTTTTTGAAGAGGTTGCAGAGAAGTTTAACTCAAGGCAGGGTGGATATACTCGAATTACCAAATTAGGACCACGTAAGGGCGATGTCGCCCCGATGGTTCAGATCGAGTTGATCACCGACTAAGTTGTTTTAAATGGTTTGACAAAGGAGGTTTCTCCCCTGTCACCCCATATATGGCATTGCTATAAGAAGCTGAAATTCTGGACGTGTTACATAATATAACGGTTATGGGGTTTCAGCTTTGCTTGCCTTTTTCCGTGTTGGCAAATTTTTGAGCAAACATGGAGTGCCTTCAGGCACAATAAAAAATGTAAAAATGGGTATGGTTTTACAGCCATACCCATTTTGATTTTTGTTGGAATTGTTAATTGTTAAACGTGTCGGCAGCCGTCATTTTCTATTTTTCTTGCCAACGCTTTTTAATTATCAAACAACTTTCGCATGGTCTTTAGCAGTTGATAGGTATCCAAAGGCTTTTCAAAAAAAGCCTGGACGCCGATGGCACTAACCTCGGATTGGGTAATGGTTTCATTATAGCCCGAGCATAAAATGATGGGCATATTTCTGTTCTCAGATAAAATGGCCTTGGCCAGGGCAACGCCGGTCATACGGGGCATGGTCATATCGGTAATAACCATATCATAGTTGGTTTGGCCTTTTTGGTAGGCATTCAGTGCGCTTTCCCCATTATTAAATGAATCAACCGAATAACCGTATTTGGTAAGCAGTTCTTCCATTAAAGCCAGGAGAGCTGGTTCGTCATCCACGACCATGATGGTTTCTGTGCCTGATTTGGGTCTTTCTGCATTCTCCTGAAAAGAGGCTGTCCCATCGCTTTGGGTTACAACCGGGAAATACGCGAAAAATGTAGTACTGTGTTCTTGATTGCGTTTAATGAAAGAAAGACCTTGGTGATCTTCGACGATGGTCCTGACCAGCGTAAACCCCAACCATAAACTTTCCTTCTTTTTGGGGGTGGTATCATTGGAACAAATTGCTTTCCCATTCTCTTCGGTTTCCTGATTTGTTTCGTAAGCTGTATTTTCAACCATCAGCTGTAAAAAAAGGCCTTTGTGGCAATAGCCTTTGGTGTTATGTTCGGGCGGGATCTCATCAACGGTTTCCAGACTGACAGTCAACGTGCCACCGGACGTTAACATGGCATGATAGGCATTGGTGCACAAATTAACGATCAGTTGATGCATCTGGGTGGGATCTGCATTAACCATGTCTATGGTTTCCACCCGGTTTACGACTTCAATGGTTGAGGGTATTGACGATCTGAGAAGCTTAAGCGCTTCTTTAACCACTATATGTAGTTTTAACGGTTTTTTCCCATTTTCAGCCTGGCGGCTGAAAGTCAAAATTTGTTTAACAAGATCAGATGCGCGCTGGGCGCTTATAAGAATCTGGTTCATGTGCGTGTGTAGTTTGTCCTGACTTTCACCGCTCATTTGGGCCAGTTGGGCATAACCGAAAATGCTGGATAAGATATTATTGAAATCATGGGCAATCCCCCCGGCCAGGATGCCGATGGCTTCCATTTTTTGTGCCTTGCGTAATTGGGTCAAAAGTTTGCGGCGTTCTTCGTCTGCTGTTTCGGGAGTATTTTCACTTCTCTCGTCTGTCCAATAGTCATGATCTTCCATGCGGGCCATGAAATCATTAAAATGCCGTGCAAAGTTTCCAATTTCATCTTTGGCATCATGGTTCAAACGAATGGTCGTATCGCCATGTTTACTGGTCTCCAGAATCCCTTTGAATGTATTCAGCGGCTGGGTGACGAATCGCGACAGCAGCCAGGACAAGCCGGCGAATACCAGAAAAAGATAAAAAATATCCAGTGTGAGTAAAATGTACATTATATTTGACGTAACAGCTATTTCGCCCTGCGTGGGAATTAGAATAAATATAAGTGATTGGGATATAAGAATTATGGGCGCAAATATAATAAGAAAGGAGAGCAGCAGTTTGTTCCTGAGCTTAAAATTACGGATTTTGGGTAATGTGATCAATGGCCGTGGAAACCCCTTAGACTGAATTATCGCATTATGCAAAAAGTCTAATATAAACTGGGGTAAAAAGCCATAAAAAAGGGAAAAGAAATGCGCTTTGCATCAAGGCAATTATAAAGGACAGATAATGTGCTATTCGTCCAAATTCATCACCATTTGCCATGAAATGGAGTCCCCTGTGCCGGGCATCAATAGCGTTTAGCGGGTGATGCCATGGATATTTATGAGCATAACACCGTTTTGGATCTTTGGTCCGCCAATGGTAATGCTGGTATTATTATTAATGCCTACATTTGTTTCAAATATCGGCGAGTTTAAACAAGACATCCTGGACAATCTCCATACTCTCTTCCCTGTCCAGGGTAATGCCCCAGGCACGCTTTAAAAGACGCTCCTGGAACAACGCCACCAGAACATTGCAGCTCCACTGCTGACCCTGTTTCAGCCGGCGGATTAGGTCTTCTTCGTCCACAGGGTGTGCAGGCCTTTGTTCCGTCGCACTGTCGGCGGCAGGTTTGTTTTTAGATCGCTTAGAATCCCGGGGCAACGTCATTCCTTTTTATCAGAGGCAACACATATTCAAACGCGTGCTCAATGTTTATACCAGGTCTTCATTCATTGGATCAGGGACCCATTTTCATTAATATCGGTCCCTATTTTTTACCCACACCTGTTCTTTTTTCCAGAATCCTTCTGCAACAAGAAATTGCTGATGCCTTCCCTGAACCCATCTTCCCTGGGCATTATAATGGGCCGGATTCCAACGGGTTTCATATACCGGCGCTACCCATATTTTTTGAGTTTCCCAGTGGCCTTTTTTTCTATGATTGGGTCTTGGGGGGACAGCCGTTGCGTGGACTTGGGCCGGTTGACAGGGGTTGCTCAGGCTTTGGGCAATGGCGGTTCCCAGGATCAGGGCGCCTGCACCAAGAACTACGCCTTCAAGGACATTGTTTGTGTCATGGTGATGGGTCTGGGTCTGGCGGTGGGGATGGCTGCTCTGATACCTGCCGGGTCCTGCCTGGGCAAATCCGATAAACAGGGTGGTTATGAATATAGCTGCCGCTGCAAGGGCGATCTGTTTTTTCATGGTGTCCTCCTTGGTTGGGGTCGTTTTAGGCCCAAATGAGCCCGTTTAACAGTATAGACACCGAAAATCTAAAAAAACTCACGGAAAAATAAAAAAAACCTAAATGTGCAAACGATATTGGGGGCGGATACACGGAAGTCTTCCGAAACTCACCCCCAAGGCATTGCAGCATTTAGGTTTAAGCTTTTGACGGCGGGTTATCCGCCGATGGATGTCATATGATTTAACGGTACATCCCGGGCGGTTCTCGTCTCTAAATTATGGTGCAACGGCTTGTCTTTCAGGGCTGTTACCATAATTTGTTTTAATTGTTCATCCCCGGCCCCGTTTCGCATCGAGGTGAGAATGTCGGTTTCCCTGTTACTCAGCAGGCAGGGGCGAAGGGTTCCCCGGGACGTCAGGCGCAGTCTGTTGCATTCACTACAGAAATGAGAACTTACCGGGGTGATAAATCCCAGAATTCCCGATGCACCGTCCAGTTTATAGAGTCTTGCCGGACCGTCGTTTATCCCCTTCTGGACAACCGTCAACGGCCCATGGGCCTCTTCGATAATCTTTTTAAGGTCACTTGTCAAAATTTGCCCCTCTGTACCGACATCTGTGTTACCCATGGGCATGTACTCAATGAAGCGGACATGAAATGGATACTTTAGGGTCAGGCCGGCAATGGTCTGGATTTCATCGTCGTTAAATCCTTTAAGCGCCACCGTATTGATTTTGATGGGCGACATGCCCAGATCGTGGGCTGCCATGATACTGTCCCAAACCCTTTGGAAGCGGTCCCGCCGGGTAATCTGGACAAATTTTTCCGGATCAAGGGTATCCAGACTGAAATTAAGCCTTTTGATACCCATATCCATTAGTTCTTGTATCTTATCCCGGCACAGGCGGGACCCGTTGGTGGTGATGGAGATATCTTTTAATTGGGGCATTGCACACAACCTACGGAGAAAGGAGAAAATACCCTTTCTTACAAAGGGCTCTCCACCGGTGATTCTGACTTTGGTGATCCCCATCTCACAGCCGATGCGGACAATTTTTAATATTTCCTCATACCGGGCAATACGTTCATGTTCAATCACCTTGAACGGTGCTGCAGGTACACAATACCTGCATCTGAAATTACACCGATCCGTGACGGAGATTCTCATATAATTGATGTTTCTGGTACCTGCGATCATGGTTGTGCTTTAACTTTCTAACTTTTTATAACACCGAATCAGGCGTTTTCATAATGTTTGAGCAAGGCCTCGATCAGGCCGTCAATGGTAAAAGCGCCTGCCTCAATATCCGGTGCAAGCCCTTGGGCCCGGATGGTATCCGAGGTGATCGGTCCGATGCTGGCAAGGACCACCTTTTCAAGCAGGGCAGAGGTATCCTGACCTTCAAGCAGCGTCAAAAAATTCGTTACCGTGGAAGATGAGGTAAAGGTTACGGCATCAATATCTCCAGCCTCGAGCATATCAATGAGCATCTCTTTGCCCTCGTCGGCCAGCCGGGTTTCGTATGCGGTTACCTCGTCCACCATGGCACCCATAAGGGTCAGCTGTTCCGGCAGGATGGTGCGTGCCTTTTTCGCCCGGGGCAGCAAGACCTTTTTGCCCTTCATATCAATGTCTGCAAAGGCTTCCACAACTGATTCCGCCTGATATGTGTCGGGCAGAATATCGGAAATAATGCCATAGTCCGCCAGGCGTTCTTTGGTCACAGGGCCGATGCAGGCAAATTTTAGGTGCCCCAGCGCACGGACGTCTTTACCTTTGGCAAACAGGGTGTCAAAGAAGTATTTCACACCGTTCACCGAGGTCAGGACCAGCCAGTCATATTGGCCCAGGTTATCAATGGCCGTTTCCAAGGGTTTAATATCCTCAGGCGGCGCGATTTTGATGGTGGGGATCTCAATGCACTGGGCACCCAGGCGGTTAAGCTCAGCCACAAGACCGGATGCCTGGGCCCGGGCCCGGGTGATCACTATCTTTTTGCCGAACAAGGGTTTTTTGTCAAACCAGGCCAGTTCATCCCGTAAAGAGACCACGTGACCGACCACAATGATGGCCGGGGATTTGAGCCCTGCTTTTTTTACCTCATCAACAATGGTCTCAAGGGTGCCAGTGACGGTCTGCTGGCGGGTGGTGGTGCCCCAGCGCACCAGGGCCACAGGCGTGTCCGACGGCTTGCCGTTCTCCATCAGTTTGGTAACGATATTGGGCAGATTTTTGACCCCCATCAAAAAGACAAGGGTGGCATCGGACTTTGCAAATATGTCCCACTGCATCCGGGACTCTTTTTTATCGGGCCGCTCGTGACCGGTTATAAAAGAGACAAAGGATGTATGATCCCTGTGGGTCACCGGGATTCCGGCATAGGCCGGGGCAGATATGGCAGATGTAACCCCGGGAATGACCTCATATTGGATGCCGTAGGACAACAACTCCTGGGCCTCTTCCCCGCCGCGGCCGAAAACAAAAGGATCTCCGCCTTTAAGACGGGCCACGTTTTTGCCTTCCTTGGCCTTGTCCACCAGGAGCAGATTGATTTTGTCCTGGGTCAGGGTGTGGTCCCCGCCTTTTTTGCCCACATAGATAATTTCCGCGTCTTTGCTTGCATAATCAAGCAGAAAGGGGGAGGCCAGGTAATCATAGACCACCACATCCGCTGTCTGGATGCACTCTTTTGCCTTTACGGTGATAAGCCCCGGGTCCCCCGGGCCTGCACCAATCAGATAAACTTTTCCCCTGGATTGTGTCATGGGATATCAAGTGCCTCCAATATGCGTTGTCCGCCTTTTTCAAGAACAAGGTTTGCCAGTTCACGGCCCTTTTCGACCACTTGTTCCGGTGTAGATTCAATGGTTTCTTTGATGAAGGATTTGCCGTCTTCGGATGCCACCACCGCAGTGAGCAGAATTCTGCCGTCCTGGTGTTTGCCGAAGCAGGCCACAGGAATATGGCAGCTGCCTTCGATCTCTTTGAGAAATGCCCGTTCTCCGGTGACACAGGTGCGTGTTGATTCATGATCCAATACCGATAGAATCTCTGCCATGTCTGGATCATTTTCCCGGGTTTCAATGCAAAGTGCGCCCTGGCCGACGGCCGGCACCATGTCGTTTTCTGTCAGGTATTCGGTGATTTCACTGCCCTGGCCCAGCCGCTCGAGTCCGGCTGCAGCAAGCACAATGGCATCATATTCACCGGATTTAAGTTTTTTCAGCCGGGTATCCAGATTGCCCCGGATGGATTTGATTTCAAGATCCGGGCGCAAATGTTTCAGCTGTGAACCCCGGCGAAGGCTGGACGTTCCAATGACCGCACCTTTGGGATACGCTTCTAAAAGTGTACCCTGGGCGCAGATGAGCACATCAAAGGGGTTGGCCCGTTCCGGTATGGCTCCGATTACCAGTCCGTAGGGCAGTTCCCCCGGCATATCCTTCATGGAGTGAACGGCCAGGTCAATACTGCCGTCTAAAAGTGCCGCTTCAATTTCTTTAACAAAAAGACCTTTTCCCCCCACCATGGCAAGGGGCCGGTCCGTTATCCGGTCTCCGGTGGTTTTGATGATGTTGATATCAACATGGACATCCGGAAATGCGGTTTCAATGGTGTGTTTTACATGGTTGGCCTGCCACAGGGCTAATGCGCTGCCCCGGGTGCCGATACAGATACTTGTTTTCATATTTACCCGATCGTAAGACTGCTGCTGTTACTGCTGCAGGTACCGCAACTTGTTGATGTGCAGCCGGCACAGGCAGAACTGCCGGCTGATGTGGTTGTCTGAACTTGCCCCCCCGGGCCTGTGGATTTGGATACAAATCCGCATTTTGACATCATACGGGCAAGGTCCTCGCTGCTGCATGCCGGGCATGACGGCGTATCACTTCCCATCACCAGGGTTTCAAAACTTTTACCGCAGGCTTTGCAGGTATATTCATAAATCGGCATTCTTCCGCCCCTTTTTATTAATTTATAATTAAAATAACATACCAATATAAGGATATAGGGCTTGTTTTTCAAGGCCTTTAACGGTCAGGATAAAAGAATGCTTTTTATCTGTGAAAGGGGAATGCCTGCCGGACTTTGTCTCTGAAGTCTTGGTCCATCATGAATTGCCAGGCAATTTGGGCGAGAATCCGGGCGGTTTTTTTCATCTGGGAAAAGGCAAAGTCCGTGGCTGCTGCCTGGGCAAACGCTCTGGTGTGAATGGTTATGTCGGCATTGTCCTGGATGATGTTAAAATAGGCGTGCATTGCCGGTACTTCATAGGTGACATCTCCAAAATCCGATGAACTGCGGGCGGGTTCGGGCCATTGGGGCTGCATGCCGGCATCCCGGGCAAGTGAAAAAAAGAGCTGGTTGAGCGGTTCGTTGGGAATCCCAGGTTTGTAAGGGTTGGGGATTTGAGATAATTGATGTGTTGTATCGGTCATCAGCGCAGCGCCTTTGGCAATATTTTCAAACCGGGTCTGCATCTGATCCAGATAGTTAAGGTCAAAATCGCGTAAATAGAACTCTGCCCGGGCAAATTCCGGGATAATGTTGGGGGCTTGGCCGCCGTCCCGGATCACACCATGGACCCGGCTGGTTTCAGTGAGCTGCTGGCGCCAGGCATCCACGCCGTTGAACAAAAGGCGCAGGGCGTCCAGGGCGTTGATGCCTTTTTCCGGTGAATCTGCCGCATGGGCGGTTTTGCCCGTGAAGGAGACCATGAACTGCCTGATACCGGACTCGCCGACATAGGGGGCTGTGGCATTGTGAGACGGGTGGGCCATGAGAACCAGGTCGACATCCTCCAGGGCACCGGCTTTGATCAGATCAATTTTGGCGCCCCGCTGCTCTTCGGCCGGGGTACCCATCACCGTAACCCTGCCGGGTAAATTGTGGCGGGATAACAGATTTTTAAGCACCACCCCCGCGCCCAGCGCCACACCGGCAATGAGATTGTGTCCGCATCCGTGGCCTATGCCGGGCAGGGCATCATATTCAGACATGAAACAGATGTGCGGCCCGTTTTGCCCTGCTGTCGCTTTAAATGCCGTGGCAAGCCCCTTATATTCTGTCTCAAGGGAAAATCCCCAGCTGTCGAGCAAATCTATTTGCCAGGCACATGCCTGGGTTTCGTTTCCGGAAAGTTCCGGTGTCTCATGGATTTTACCTACCACGGCCAGCAGATCTTGTTCGTGGGCGCTCAATATGGATTGGATCAGTTGTTCTAAGGTGCTCATTTGACGTCGCTTTTAATCAATATTGATTCACATTGAAAATATGATTTTTCAGGTTTCGGTCTAAATGTCAAGCTGAAGCCGTCCATGTTTTTTAAATACGGTGGCTCCCTTTAAAACAAAAGGCTATACTGCATTTTTAACATTAAGAGGTCGATTAAATGAAGTATATATTTTTGCTGGTGCTTGCCTTTGCTGCGGGCATGCTGGGACCGGTTCAGGCCGGAATGAATGCAAAGGTCGGCAAAGCGTTGAACGATCCTTTTTATGCGGCCCTTATTTCCTTTGCCGTGGGCACGGCCGGTCTTTTGGCCTATGCCCTGGCAGGCAGGATGGACTTTTCCGTCATTCGCACTGTCTCCGGTATCCATTGGAGTCTGTGGCTGGCCGGACTTCTTGGCGCTTTTTTTGTGACCGCCACCATTGTGCTTGCCCCAAGGTTGGGCACTGCCCTGACCTTTGGCCTGGTGGTGGCCGGCCAATTGACCATGGCTGTGATCATGGATCATTTTGGTCTGTTCGGTATGCCGGTCCAGCCGGTGAACTGGTTTCGCCTTGCCGGCATTGCGTTGATTGTCGGGGGAACAATGTTAATACGGTGGTTTTAAAGACTCTCAATCACGCCTGCTGCAATCAGAGGTATTAATATTTCGTGGTGGCCGACAAGGGCATACCCTTTGCCGCTGCCCTGGGTCGGTCGGTTGACCACATTGGTCATGGGTCGGTAATGCCGGATAAAATCCAGATTGACCGTGGTGAAATTATCGACCTTATGGCCCAGGTTCCTGACCAGGGTCAGGGCTTTTAAAAATACTTCGGGCAGAATGACAGCCGAGCCTGCATTGATAAATACACCATTTTCAAGATCTGCCAGTGTGGATGCCAGGGTTTTGAAATCATGAAGTGTTGCCGCACCGCAGGCGGCACCGTCAAAACCCGGGTGCATGTGGATGATGTCCGTGCCAATGGCCACATGGACCGTTACGGGAATATCCAGGCGGGCTCCCGCAGCGATCAGGCTTGAATCCTTAAACGGCAGGTTCATATCTTCAATAAGCTGGCCCACGGCTCGCCCTAACCCTATGTTCTGCTCATTTGCCCTGGCAATGGCCTGATTGAGTATCTCCGAGGTTTCCTGGGCCATGCCAAAGCTGCCGGATCCCAGGCTTTCTGCCACATCTTCACTGGTTCTACCGGTGAAGGCCACCTCAAAATCATGGATGATGCAGGACCCGTTCATGGCCAGATGTGTGATCACCCCTTTTTCCATGAGATCAATCAGGATGGGCGCCATGCCGGTTTTGACCACATGTCCGCCCATGCCAAAGCAGACCTGTCGCTTGTTTTGGGCGGCACATGCAATGGCGTCAACCACATTCCGGATATCTTTGCCCGCAAGAATGGCGGGCAGCCGATCGAAAAGTGCGCCAAGACCTGCGCCCTTTGTCCAGGGTTGTGCAAAATCATCCCGGGACACCAGGCTTTTTCGGTCCTTAATGGAATAGGTGGACAGTTTTGAGTAATCCAGTTTCGGGTGAGCCTGTTCACCCGTTTTCTTTTCAATCATTGAACAGCATCCTTTCGGAAAGATCGCAAAGGATATGACCTAACGTGATATGAACCTCCTGGATGCGGGCGGTGACAGGACTGTCCACACAAAAGGCGATGTCACTCATCTCTTTAAGCTTCCCGCCGGCCCCGGAAAAGCAGACCATGGTCAGCCCCTGGTCCTTTGCCACGGCAGCTGCCCGGACCACATTGGGGGAATTGCCGGATGTTGAGATCCCAATGGCCATATCATTTTTATGGCCCAGGGCCTGGACCTGCTTTGAAAAGATTTCGTCAAAGGAGTAGTCGTTGCCGATACTGGTGATGACTGAGGTGTCGCAGGTCAGGGCAATGGCAGGTAACGGCCTGCGCTCCATTTGAAACCGGTTGACGAACTCTGCGGCAATGTGCTGGCAGTCCGCCGCAGAACCGCCATTGCCGAAAAGCAGCAGTTTGCCGCCGGCTTCAAGGGTGTCAGCCATTTGCCGGGCACAGGTTTCAATGAGATCTTCATGGGCAGCAAAAAATTTTTGCTTGGCTTCAATGGCATCCTGGACAGTTTGCCGGATCAGTTCTTTTGTTTGTTTCATGGTAAAATACTCACTGCTTTGGTTGGTGAAGTTAGGGGGTCAGGCGGATCTGGTAACATCATCCTTACTTGGTTTAAGCTGGTTCTGTATGTTTTGAATCTCTTCAACATGTTGTCTGTATCGTTCATTTTCAGGATCCAGTTCCCGGCTTTTTTGGGCAAAGCTCAACGCAATGGACAGGTTTTTTTTCTGGGCCGCCATGGCCCGGGCATAACCGGACAACGCTTCGGGGTCATTGGGGTTGCGTTTCACGGCCTGGTTGAACTGGACCGCAGCCTTGGGGGCATCTTCGTTTTCCAGAAGGATTTGGCCTTTAATCCTGAACGCTGTGCCGGATTCGGGTTTGAGCCGGATGGCGGCATCCAGATGGGGCATGGCCAGGTCAAATTTTTGTTCTTTGAACAGAAGATGACCCAGCAGCAGCTCAATTTCAAAGACATCAGGATTGATGCCATGGGCTTTTTTGAGGTAGGCCAGAGCGGAATCATTTTTATCATTGATCCGGTGGACCAGACCGATGTTGTGGATAACCATCACCTCTTCGGGGCTGATATCCCGGGCCTTTTCAAAGAATTCCATGGCCTTGTCCAGGTACCCGTCCACCCCGAAGGCTACGCCCAGGCTGTTGAGCAGGTTGATATCGGCCGGGGCAATGGAAAGCCCTTTTTCGTATTCCGTGATAGCTGCGTCAATGTTGTTGAGCTGGAAGAGCCTGTCCCCACTGATATTCAGGGACAGCCCGTCAAACTTCACTGCATGTCCGGGGCCGAAAAATGCGGCATGGTCCAGGGCTTTGAGTGCGCACCCGGCCATCTCTTCAACCGGAAAATCACGAAAGGGAAACGCAATGTATCCCATGATGATCTTGGCATTCAGGGCCTGGGAAATTTTGTTGTTGAGCAGAGCGAGCAGTTTTTTCCCCTGGTCCTCAGTTTCATAATCCCAGAACACAAAAATGGCTGTGAACGGGTCCAGGCATTCCCAGATGCCTCTGTCTTCGTCCAGCATCGAATGAAAACAGCTGTGGAAAACCTCATTGGTTTTGTCCACCGTATCTTCCGGGGCAGTCGGATCAATTTGTATGGCCGCCGTGGTGAAATTCTTTTTAGATGCGCAGGTGTCGGCGATGCGCCGGGAAAAGATTTCAAATTCCTTGGACGGCCGTGTGAGCAGGTCCGAATAGTAATTCTCCGGGGGGCTGAGGTCCGGGGCATCCTCGGTTGTTTTTAGAAACTGGATTTCTTTGGCAGTGAATTTTAGCATCATAAATTAATCTATCAACTTTTTTAAGATGTTGGCAAGGATCTTGTCCTGTCCGGGTTGAAGGGTTCTGGGATCAATGATGAAGCAATCGTCTTCAATGCGTCCCATCACCGCCGGATCAAAGGCGCGCAGTTTTTTGTCCAGGGCTGTTACGGACATGGCTTTGGGGCGGATGGTCAGGCATCGGGTGGGCAGGGTCAGACCGGGGTAGGAGCCGCCGCCCGGCCGGGACTGCATATCGGCCAGGGCAAGTTCCGCCCGGGTCCCCACAGCCTGGGAGACCAATGCGAGCAGAGCCTCGGCATGTTGGCTGAGCTGCTCATAGGATAACGTCAGCATTCGCAGGGTGGGAATTTTTTCAACCGCCACCAGGGTATCCCGGTACAGCTTAAGTGTTGCTTCCAGGGCTGCCAGGGTCATTTTATCAATGCGCAGAGCCCGGGTCAGCGGGTTGGCCTTGATCTGGTCCATATATTTTTTCGTTCCCACAACAATGCCGGCCTGGGGGCCGCCTAACAGTTTGTCTCCGCTGAAGGTGACCACATCGGCACCGGCGGCCACCTGTTTAAAAACCGGGGGCTCGGAAGGCAGCCCGAATGCGCTGAAATCAATGAGCGTGCCCGAGCCCAAATCTTCCATCACCGGAATGCCGTTGGGTTTTCCAATGTCCACCAGTTCCTGGAGTGACACCGACTTGGTGAAGCCTTCTATCTTATAGTTGGAGGTGTGGACCTTGAGCAAAAGCCCTGTCTCTTCGGTGACGGCATTGCTGTAATCATGGGGATGGGTGCGGTTGGTGGTCCCCACTTCTTTTAGTATGCACCCGCTTTTTGTCATGACGTCCGGAATCCTGAAAGATCCGCCGATCTCCACAAGTTCGCCTCTGGAGACAATCACCTGGCGACCCTGGGCAAGGGTGTTTAATGCCAGAAGTACGGCACCGGCATTGTTGTTTACAGCCATGGCCGCTTCAGCGCCGGTCAATTCGCAGATCAAATTTTCAATTGCCGCGTAGCGGATGCCACGCTTGCCGGTTTCAAGATTGAGTTCAAGATTGGAATAGGATGCCGCGACGGCCATGATATTATCCAGGGCATCCTGGCAAAGCAGGGCTCTGCCAAGATTGGTGTGCAACACCACCCCTGTGGCATTGATCAAGGGATTCAGCCTGTTTTTCATTTTTTGACTGGCAAACAGAGCCGTCATCTCTATTATGGCGTCGTCGGTGATAACCGCAGGCCTGTCGTCAAGTATTTGTTTTCGGGTATTGTCAATGGCCCTTCGTACGGAGTCTACTACAAGGCTGCGCGGCATTTGTTTAAATTGATCATCTGTTTCGGCAAGGGCCAGGATGTGATCCACACCGGGCAGGGATTTTAATTGTAAATGCTTATCAGGCATTGGTTGTTTCATGTGTTGGTTCCTATGTTAGCGGATACTACGAGAGATCGCCGATGCACCGGGCCGGGGATGCACCGTCCAGATCATTTTTTGTGGGAATGTATTCGTTTGGTTCATTAAATAAAAATAAAGATACTGATTTTCCTTTTAAATAGCTTTAATTATCATTAAATCCTGAATGGATTCAACCCTAATCTCTTTTGCTATAGCTAATCCGCTGTTATGGCGGGCATTTAGGACGGGGTAAAGTTTTCAGTTTTTGATGCCGATTTCTTCTGTAAACCTGATTTTTTTGATGAAAGCCTTCTGTGTAACCTATACAGGTCCATTAATGTTCATTGTGGGGGACGCGCGATGAACATCAGGTCAGCCCGTGGCTGTTTAAGAAAATTTTTTGCAGGGGTCAAAGGAGGGACCATGAAGATATCACAAAGCGCTGTGGCGCTGTCGTCTTCTTATCTGTTTGAACAAGAGGATTCTCTTCAGGAGAAAACATCATCTAAAAGATCCTCCATGGGGATCTTGTCACCAATGCGTAAGCATTCAGCATTTCATAAAAATACCGGTCTGCCCCTGGTGGTGGTTGACCGGGTCACGCTTTCCGGAGAAGCCACCCGGGAAACCCGCACGGCATACAGCCATTCGTTATTGTCACAATCCACTGTTTTTGTAGCTGATAAAAAAGAAGCGGTTAATTTTACCCAACAGGAGATGGTTGAAAGCCTGGTTTCTACGGTGACCCAGGAACAGGTCTCTTCCCTGAATCTTACAGCCCTTGAAACCGACGGCTTTTCTTCGGGCCAGACCCGCTCAGCTAAAACCACAATCAGCCTGGATCGTAGCACAAGTCACTTTGAACAGGAGCAGATGACGTTTGCCTCCCGGGGACAGGTGTTGACCGAGGACGGCAAGGCCATTGATTTTTCCCTGGAACTGATCATGGATCGAACCCAGATGACCGAAACCAGCGAAAAGGCCTTAATGCGTACCTGGCAGGAGCAGGTGGCTCTGGTGGATCCCTTGATCATCAATCTTGAGGGTGGTGTCCCTGCATTGAGCGATGTCCGGTTTGAATTTGATCTGGATAATGACGGCGCCGCCGAAGAGATCAGCTTTGCCGCATCCGGATCAGGATTTTTAAGTTTTGACAAAAACAATGACGGCACCATTAACAACGGTTCCGAATTGTTCGGCCCGGGCACGGGTAACGGCTTTGATGAGCTGGCTGCCTATGATGAAGACGGCAACGGATGGATTGATGAAAACGATGACGTGTTTTCCAAGCTTTCGGTCTGGACCCGGGATGAAGCCGGCAATGATCTGCTTGTATCCCTGGCCGAAGCCGGTGTTGGTGCTGTTTACCTCGACAGTGCGGCCACCGGATTTGAACTGACGGATTCGGAGAATGCCCTTACCGGAGAGGTGGCGCGTTCGGGTATGTTTTTATTTGAAAACGGTAATGTGGGTGTGATCCAGCAGATTGATCTTGCCGCACGATCCACGGAGGCTCAAAATGTGACCGTACCGGAGGACAGCCCTGCGGATTTTCCCCAAAGCATTGACACCACTACGGAGCTTTCCGAAACCGTGGAAAATGGAACGGCCGTGCCCATGGAGCAGACATGGCAGAGTGAAGCTAAAAATTTTCTGGAAGAGATGATGCAGCAGATTCGTGATATGGAAAAACAGATTCGCCGGATTTTCAATATAGAGTCAAAACCGGGGAACAGGCGGGGGAACGCAAACCGTCTTTTAAATCGAATCAGGCTTCACGGTAAAGGGCTAACACGCCGGAACGGGCAAGTTTTTTGATGCCGAAAGGCGATAGCTTTTCAAGAAGAATGTCAATGGCGTCCTCGTCACCGGTGACTTCAAAAATAAAGTGGAGGCTGCTTTCGTCCATCATGGTGCCGTTGAATTCCTGAATCAGAGATCGAATAGTATCCCGGTTTTCAGGCAGTGCCTTGACGCAGATCAGGGCCATTTCTCTTTTTACGGCCTTTCCAACGGTCATGTCCCGAAGCTTGATCACGTTGACCAGTCGCTTGATCTGCTTCATGCACTGCTCTAATTCTTCAGGGTGTGTGTACGTGGTGATGGTGATTCTGGACATGCTGGGATTTGCCGTGGGCGCGCCGCAGATGGTTTCAATATTATAGCCCCTGCCGGCAAACAGTCCTGCGATTCTGGCCGTTACCCCGGGTTCATTTTCAACCAGCATGGTCAGGGTGTACCTGTTTTTCTTCAAGGAAAAATAACCTCTTTGCCGTTGTGGGTGCCGGTTTTGTTTCGACCGTTTTCTTTGGCGGTATAAAGGGCTTTGTCCGCCCGGGCAATCAGGGCGTCTAAGTCTTCGCCGGGTATGAACTGGGCCACGCCCAGGGAGATGGTAATGGTGCCGATATCCTTGCCGGAACTTTTGGACTGCCATCTCATCTTTTCAAGGCTGACACGGATTTGTTCGGCCAAAGCAAAGCCACCGTCCAATTTGGTCTCGGGCAGAACCATTATAAATTCCTCCCCGCCGAACCTGCCGGCAATATCCTTGCCTTTGATGTGTTTCTGTAAAAGCTTGGATATCAGTTTGAGTACATTATCGCCGGTAAGATGGCCATAATTGTCGTTTATGCGTTTAAACCGGTCGATGTCCGCGATGATCAGGGTTAAAGGGGCGATTTCTTCCCGGGCCTCCTCCATGGGTTTTTCAATGGCATCTTCAAACCCCCGGCGGTTCAGAAGCCCTGTGAGCATATCTGTTTTTGCCTCTTCCCTTAGATTTTTAAGTTCCAGTTTTAGTGCATCAAGTTCGCAGATGGTGGTGTGGATATTGTTTTTCAGGTCGGTATTTCCGTTGATGATTTCCTGGGTTTGCAACACAATATCCCTGCAGATCTCTTTGATGTCCTGGTCGCTTGGCGCATTGTTCAGGTTTTCGATATGGGTTTTGAGCTGATCGCCCTGGCGGCCCATATGGTCTCCGGCTTCAACAAGACGGGAGGTCATACTGTCAAGAAGGTTTCCCGCTTTTTCGGTTTGCTCTTCGGTGTTGAGCAATTGCCTGTCTGCTACATGGTTCCTGAACCACTCAAGAACCTTTTGATAGTCTATGACTTCCTTTTTTTTTCGAGCGGCCTGGATTTCCTTGTTTAATTCATGATTTTGGCCCGAGGCATATTCATACCATACCGAATAGACAATTGGGGTATAGGGGAGTTTTAGCTCTGAGATCTCTTTGAGAATCATTCTCAGATATCTTCCTGATGCTTCTAGGGAATCAGGATATAGGTTTTTTAGCATTGAACTCCCTTCCGTTAATTTTAATGGGCCGGGATTAATGTTCTGTAAATATTACTTTGTGCCTGCATTTAAAAAATGGCCGCTTTGGAAGATGATAAAGATACGAATGTTGTTATCATAAAAACAGTTAACGAATCAATAAAAATTCTTCTTTCAGAGCAGGCACGAAATATGGACGCTCGTATTCATTCGGTGATTTTTTAAAGGCAAAAAAAAGCCGTTTGTGGTAAGCTTTCTACAAATTTTATATTTTAGTAAATCATAGATCGCGAAAGGCACCCATGCAGAAAACAGCTAAAGATTATATTATTTTTCCTTTGGATTTCCCCTCCATGGAGGAGGCACAGTCACATATCCGTCAGCTTGACGGCCGGGTGGGGATGTTTAAAATCGGCCTTGAACTATTTATCCGCCAGGGCCCGGCTGTGGTGGAGATGGTCAAAAAGATGTCTAATGCGGGTATTTTTCTGGATTTGAAACTGCATGATATTTCAGCCACGGTGGGCCGGGCCATGGCCCGGGTGGCGGATCTCGGTGTGGATCTGGTCACCGTGCACGGCGCCTCCTCCCAAAAGATGCTTAGGGCCGCCGTTGAAAACGCCGGACAAACCAAGGTGCTTGCCGTGACACTGCTTACGGACAATGATGCCGATACGGTCCGTGCCCAGGGGTTTAAGGATGAATATGTCAATGCGCCGGAAAAGCTGGTGCTGCTGCGGGCCAAGATGGCCCTGGATGCCGGATGTGCCGGGGTGGTGTGCTCCGGGCAGGAAGCGGCCATGTTGAAAACCCGGCTGGGCAAAGGGTGTCTGACGGTTACGCCGGGAATCCGCCCCCAATGGAGTCTGACACCCGGGGATGACCAGAAACGGGTGGTCACACCGGCTAAAGCGGTTCAGGCGGGGTCTGACTATATTGTAATTGGTAGGCCCATCCGGGATGCAGATGATCCGGCCCGGGCAGCTGAAAAGGTAGCGCTTGAAATTGAAACCGGCCTGTCAGGGAAGCTTATTGATTAGGTGCCCTGTTTGACAGACCGGCTTTGTAAGTGTGCGTATAATTCTTTTGATCTATTCGATTTTATCCAGGCCAAAAGCTGCGTGCAGGGTTCTGACCGCAAGTTCTGCATATTTGGCCAGAATCACGCATGAAATGCGGATTTCAGAGGTTGAAATCATCCGGATGTTGATATTTTCGTCAGCCAGGGCCTTGAACATTACTGCCGCCACACCGGAATGGCTTTTCATTCCTAAACCGATGACGGATATCTTGGCAATTTCGGTGGCCGTTCTTATTTCCCCGGCACTGATCTGATCAGCCACTTTTTCGGAAATTTCCATTGCCCGGTTAAAATCGTCCATGGTTACGGTAAAGGTCAGGTCGGTTTCGCCCCCGGTGCGGGAGTTCTGGATGATCATGTCCACGGAGATACCGGCCTCGGCAAGGGCGCCGAAGACCTTTGCTGAGATACCGGGTTGGTCCGGGACGCGTTTGAAGGTAATTCTTGCTTCATTCAGATCACAGGTGACGCCTGAGACCACCGGACTTTCCATATCTTCACTTTCATTGACAACCATGGTTCCTTCCTCCTCATTAAATGATGACCGGACATGTACGGGCACATTATATTTTTTTGCAAATTCCACAGACCTGATCTGGAGAACCTTGGCTCCCAGAATGGCCATTTCAAGCATTTCGTCATAGGAAATTCTGCTGATTTTCCTGGCTTTGGGGCAGATCCTTGGATCGGTTGTGTAGACACCGTCCACGTCGGTGAAGATTTCACAGACATCGGCTTTGAGCGATGCGGCAATGGCTACGGCGGATGTATCGGACCCCCCCCGGCCTAAGGTCGTGATGTCCCCGTGGTCGTCCGCACCCTGGAATCCTGCGACTACAACAATGTTGCCCTCATCCAGCGCCTGCCGCAGGTTCTGGCTGTCGATCTCCCGGATTCTGGCCTTGCCCGACATATGGTCGGTATGGATGCCGGCCTGGAAACCCAGGAATGATTTCGCTTTAAAGCCCCTTGCTTTGAGCATCATGGCCATCAAGGCCGCGGTGGTCTGTTCGCCGGTTGCCAGGAGTACGTCTAATTCCCGTTTGTCCGGGGTTTTGGATGCCTGCCCGGCAAGCTTAATCAGATTATTTGTCACGCCTGCCATGGCCGAAAGTACCACAACCATCTGGTCACCGTTTTCATGGGCTTTTTGTACCCGGTCGGCCACGTTGGATATCCTTTCGATATCAGCCACAGATGTGCCGCCAAATTTTTGCACCCGTAACGCCATTATGTCTCCCAAAATTTTAGCTTTTGTTAATAAATTTATTTATAGGGATAGATTGCTTAGCAGATTTGTGCCGGCTTGTCCAGATGGGGAAAGGGTTATTTTTCTATTAAAATCGGCATCAAACTCAAAATGGATGTGAAGATCGAAGGCAAATCCGGTTTCAATGAGGAGGTCCGGCCATTCCACAACCGTAACGCTGTTGTGTCCCAGCTGGTCCTCAATGCCGATATACTCCAGTTCGTCCGGGTCGGAAAGGCGGTACAGGTCCAGATGAAAAAGCCGCATTGTGCCTGCCGGATATTCATTCATGATGGTGAAGGTGGGGCTGGTGATGTAGTATTCGTCCGCTACGTTTAGCCCCCTGGCAAGGCCCTGGACAAAGCAGGTCTTGCCGCAGCCAAGATCCCCTGTCAGGGCCAGGGCGAAGGTTATGTGGTGTTCCTGGATATATGCCCCTAACCGTCTGCCCGTTTCCTGGGTCTGTTCCGGGCTTTGGGAGATGATCGTTATCATGACAACAGGGTGTTGATGGTTTGGGGAATGTTTGCCACCATATCCGATGCAGAAAATCCAAAGACTTGATCTTCGGCCAGAAGGTCTCCGCACAGCCCATGAACATAAACGCCTGCAAGGGCGGCCGATTCAGGAGATAGATTCTGGGCCAGAAATGCCGTGATCATGCCGGTGAGCACATCCCCCATGCCGGCGCAGGCCATGCCGGGATTGCCCGTGGGGCAGATGAATACGGTGCCGTCCGGGCAGGCCACAAGGGTCTGGGCTCCTTTGAGTACCAAAATAACATTGTGTTTTTCTGCAAAGTTCCGGGCGGTTGCCATTCTGTTCTGCTGGATCTCTTCGATGCTTTTTCCGGTAAGGCGGGCCATTTCACCGGGGTGAGGGGTCAAGATCACCGGGGCTTTGACCGTATCCAGGATGTTCGGATTTTTTGCGATGCAGTTCAGGCCGTCGGCGTCAATGACCGTGGGGACGGATGCAATGGCCAGAATGCTTTTGACAAGTTCTTGGGTGCCGGGATCCGTGCCTATGCCCGGGCCTAAAGCCAACGCGTTTTTGTCTGCTAAAAGCGTGATAATATCATCTATGGCTGCGGCATCCAACCCGCCGGAAGGGGTCTGGGCAAGCGCTGTTGTCATGGGTTCGATGACAATGGGTTCCAGGACGGGCATGAGTTTTTCAGGAACCCCTAAGGTCACAAGACCCGCACCCGTCCGCATGGCCGCGTTGGCCGACAAGGCGGCAGCCCCGGTTTTACCCGGTGAGCCTGCCAGTATCAGCAGGTGACCGAAACTGCCCTTGTGGGAATTGAAATCCCTGGCCGGAATCAGGCCTGCAATGTCGTGGGGTTCGGGCAGGAAAATATCGGGGAATTGTGCTTTGGCAATGTGGTCGGGAATCCCGATGTCAATTACTTCCAGGTCGCCGGTGTGAAAGTTGCCCGGATAGAGAATGTGCCCGGCCTTGGCAAAGGCAAAGGTGGCCGTGGCGTCTGCCTGGATGGCCACGCCGCAGACGGCGCCTGTATCCGCATTGATTCCCGAAGGGATGTCCACGCTGAACACCGATTTGCCAGAATCATTGATCAACTCAATGACATCACGGTAAATGCCCCGGATATCGGAATTAAGTCCGGTGCCGAAAATGGCGTCCACAAACAGGTCATGGTCCTGGAGAATTTCGGCTGCGGCATCGAATGCTTCCGTGTCAGGGATTTCAATGAACTGTGACAGGGAGTGTTCGGCCAGAAGGTCCAGCACCAGATCCATATTTGACCGGGCATCTCCCTGGACCTGCTCCCGGGTGGACAACAGAAAGAAACTGACGCTGATCCCCATCTCCATGAGGTAACGACCGATCACAAAACCGTCTCCGCCATTATTCCCCCGGCCCGCCACTACGGCCACCCGGGTCCCTTCAAGGTCAAAGTGGTCGGCGAGCATTTCCAGGGCACCCCGGCCCGCATTCTCCATGAGCACCCGGCCTGGAATGCCAAAGGTCTCAATGGTGTTTTTATCCATCTGCTGCATCTGTTGGGTTGTGACAATGATCATGATTTATATTCCTTTTTCAGGCCATTACCTCTTTGTATCTGAAACAGGAGACCAGGTGGTCGTTCACCATGCCCGTGGCCTGCATATGGGCATAGATGATGGTGGACCCGGTAAATTTAAATCCACGTTGACATAAGTCTTTTGAAAACGCGTCGGATTGACTAGATGTTGCCGGAACCTGGTCCTGGCTGGTATATTGATTGATGATGGGTGCCCCGTCCACAAACCGCCAGGCATAGGCGTCAAAGGAACCGAATTCATTCTGGATTTTTAGGAACGCCTGGGCATTGGTAACTGCAGACCAAACCTTTAGTTTGTTTCGAATGATACCTGGGTCTTTCAGGCGTTTTTGAACGTCGGCTTCGCTGAGCCGCGCCACTTTTTCAGGGTCAAACTCACAGAACGCATTGAAATATCCTTGGCGACGCTTGAGAATTGTCAACCAGGACAACCCGGCCTGGGCTCCTTCCAGGATGAGGAATTCAAAAATTTTTCGGTCATCGTGAACCGGCACCCCCCATTCGGTATCGTGGTAGCGGATGTATGCTGGATCATCGGTCACCCAGCCGCAGCGTGTAATATCGTTCATGACGGATTTTTAAATAGAGATATCAATGTGTTGTTAAATTAATCCCAAAACAAGCGTGTTATAAAAACTGAAATTCTTATAAGCAATCAGCGGTCCGAGCTATTTTTTTGTCTCCAATTGCCGTCAACCAGGCACACGAGTCCTTATGTTTTTTTGGAATATTGCCAATTGTGTTGTGGTGCATTTTTAATTTCCCTTTTGAGATCTACAGGTTTTGGACTCGCCGTTGCAACCCATTTGCAATAACTGTCCGAAGCAAAAGCATCATGTAACCCGGACAGTCTTCAAGGAATTAAAAAACTTGAACATGCTTATAAGTCGATTGTTATAACCGATGATTCGATATTTAATGGCCCTACCGGAACGTATGATCAAGCAGGGAATATTTATAAATGTCTGGATAAAACGTTTAAATTCCATACGGACGATGGAAAGACCTAAAGCTCGATACGGCATCATCATTCCATACCAGGCTTTCAGATCCCATGCCAAAGATGCAATAACCATGTAGGCCCAGTTGGCATTTAAAGAATCAGAAGGATTATCCATCGCATGTACGCCATGTTTCAACTGATCAATGTCATTTTCGTGATCAGCCCGTTTACGGTAAAACTCAACCAACTGCTTGGCAGTTTTTTTCCAATCGTTGGTGATGTAAAAAAAGTAACGGATATCGTCAAACAGAAGGCGTTCGCCTTTGTACTCATTTATTGTTTTGCGCAGGACGATCATCCGGTAGGGCTTTTGACATTTCCCAGGCATATATTCAAACTCGGATATATGTTCGCATGCGGTCTCTATACGTTTAAACTTACGTTTTTTAACCATTTGAAGTTTAATGTTATCGGGACGTTTTCGGGGTTCGGTTTTTATCCTTCGGGGCTCTTTTTCAAAAGAATGCCAGTCGCATTCTGAAAGTGCATTGGCCTTGGCTATCAGATTTTTTCTGGCATCCATCCCAAAAATGAAAGTGCAGCGCTGATCCCATTTATCAAAATTGGTGGTAAGGCTGAAATCGGTGTCTCCCCGAACATATAATCTTTCAAACGAGCCTTCAAGTAAATCCAGTGCCTTATCCACCCACCGGGCAGAGCCAAGATGGGAAGGGGCATTGCCTGATCGATTGATGATATAAAGAGGTTCCCGTGTTTTATCCAGAGAAACAACTAAAGGGGCGTATCCCCACCTTCCGTCGTAGGAGATGTCCATCCCTTGCTTGCATTCGCCGGTTGTTTCATTGATAGTTCCGTCGATATTGATAATGGCGTCTTTTTTAAAATTTTGCGGCTGCCGGCCCCAAATTTTTTTGCGGATGGTATTTTTTACGTCCATCAATGTAACAATATCTTCAGGTGAAAACCGACGTAAAAAGTCGCCTGCAGTTGTTGGATCTGGGATAACTTCTGCCTCCAGAGCATTAAGCCAGGCTTCATTGTTTCTGAGCAGTTTAATATCCTGAAGGCAGGTGCCTCCGGCAAGAATATTATATGCCATGTTGGCGACATGATCTGATTCATGATAGGGCAGATGGCGCTTAAGCAGTTCGAGTTCCTTATCAATTTCTTTCAGAAGACCGGTCTTTTTTGCAAGCATATGAATTAAGCCTATGCCACCTGGAGCAACTCCTTGAAGGCGACCGTCAAGCTCGTATTGAATATTGGAGGCTTTAAACATGGGGGTCGGTTGTTCAGACCAATCTCTTTTGTCGAGCTTTTTGCTTATTTTTTTCTTGCTTTTTGCCAATTTTTTGCTGATATTTTTATTCACTCGAAACGTCCTTTCATATTCGTTTAGTTTGTTGTGGAAAACTCACTATAACCAATATTGGCAGGCGTTTCGAGTCTTTTAATCAATTTTATCGTTTTATTTCACGCTTGTTTTGGGATTAATTTAAATTTTATTCTGGGATGAGTCTATGTGTTGATGGCCCGGAGCATCCCATGGCAGTTATACAATAACTTTAGCTAATGTGCTATCATAATTATAGGATGGTTCATGGCCTGGATTGTGCATTGTTCTTTTATCGTGACTGGTGGCTTATCCGATGTCATGGCATTTGTTAAGCTCGGGAAGCTTGAAGAAAGCTGTTCCAGAGTATAACTGATATTGGAAATATCTAACTATTCATCGCCACGGCCTAAATTTTTTTTGTTGTTTGGTTTCGAATGCTGCAAATTTCGTAACTTTCTCTGCAAATTTCGTAACTCCTTTGGATGGTTAAAGTACTTTTATGTTTTTTTAGCTAATTCAGTGCCGGAAATACGTCAAATTATCACAATTGACTTTATTTACATAAATAATTGGAAAATTGGTGGGTTTTTAAAAGTGCAATGCATTGAATTGAAAGGATTTCAATAAGGTGGTGATAATTTTTAGGTAATAAGGTGGTATTGAAATTGCTATTAGCGTAGCGGGATTGTTAATTTATCTGAACCCATTATCAAAAAAGAAAAAAGTTATGAATTTATCAAATACATTGTTTAACTCGTTTGTACCTTGTCCGATGGCGGAACTCAGAAAAAAGATGAATCGGATTGGGCTTCCTGATTTTCAAACTAACCCGGACCGTGTCACTTTTCGTAGAGCATCCAGTGTCGATGATTATCTATCTTGTTTCAGCTTGTTGCATGATGTTTATGTAGACGCCGGGTTTATTAAGCCTTCCATTCCCCCATTGAGAATTATTCCACAGCATTCGAACTCTGACGTTGTCATCTTGATGGGATGTGTGCCGGATGAGCAGGCTGGCAGTGTGCCGATATATACGGCCAGCATATTTCCGGACAATCAAGAAGACGGCCATGGCCTGCCCATGGATACTGAATTTAGACGGCAACTGGGAGAGTTAAGAGACCAGGGGCGCCACCTTGTCGAAATAGGGTGCCTGGCCTCACATCCGCTGTATCGAAAAGGAGATAAAAAAATTCCCATGCTGGGGAACCGCATGCTTGTGTCATATGCGATTAATGCCTTTCATGCAGATGATCTAGTAATTACCGTCCATCCCAAATATTTAAAAATTTACGAAGATATACTTTTGTTTGAGAGAATCGGAGAAATTCAATCTTATTCCTATGTGAACAATAATCCGGCTGTGGCCCTTCGACAGGATTTGCATACATGGCCACAAAGGCTTAAAAAAATTTATGGCAAAAAGCCAATAGAAAAAAATCTATATCATTTTCTTTTTGAATCAGGCCCGATTTCAGATGCTATGGCCCTTGACATTGGTGAAGGAAGAACTGATAAATATCAGGAGATTGATAAGAAAGATCTTGTTATTCACGAATACTATAGTGCCTTGCAAACAATCAATCCCAAGGCTGTAATGTCTTTATAAGATACTGCGTTTACGCCCTATATATTTACCATCGCCACAAATTCTGATTACGGTTCTAACAATCGGTTGCTATAGGCTTGTGTCAATTCCAAGGGCCTAAGGTGTTACTAATCCCAAAACAAGCGTGAAATAAAACGATAAATTTGATTAAAAGACTCGAAACGCCTGCCAATATTGGTTATAGTGAGTTTTCCACAACAAACTAAACGAATATGAAAGGACGTTTCGAGTGAATAAAAATATCAGCAAAAAATTGGCAAAAAGCAAGAAAAAAATAAGCAAAAAGCTCGACAAAAGAGATTGGTCTGAACAGCCGACCCCCATGTTTAAAGCCTCCAATATTCAATACGAGCTTGACGGTCGCCTTCAAGGAGTTGCTCCAGGTGGCATAGGCTTAATTCATATGCTTGCAAAAAAGACCGGTCTTCTGAAAGAAATTGATAAGGAACTCGAACTGCTTAAGCGCCATCTGCCCTATCATGAATCAGATCATGTCGCCAACATGGCATATAATATTCTTGCCGGAGGCACCTGCCTTCAGGATATTGAACTGCTCAGAAACAATGAAGCCTGGCTTAATGCTCTGGAGGCAGAAGTTATCCCAGATCCAACAACTGCAGGCGACTTTTTACGTCGGTTTTCACCTGAAGATATTGTTACATTGATGGACGTAAAAAATACCATCCGCAAAAAAATTTGGGGCCGGCAGCCGAAAAATTTTAAAAAAGACGCCATTATCAATATCGACGGAACTATCAATGAAACAACCGGCGAATGCAAGCAAGGGATGGACATCTCCTACGACGGAAGGTGGGGATACGCCCCTTTAGTTGTTTCTCTGGATAAAACAAGGGAACCTCTTTATATCATCAATCGATCAGGCAATGCCCCTTCCCATCTTGGCTCTGCCCGGTGGGTGGATAAGGCACTGGATTTACTTGAAGGCTCGTTTGAAAGATTATATGTTCGGGGAGACACCGATTTCAGCCTTACCACAAATTTTGATAAATGGGATCAGCGCTGCACTTTCATTTTTGGGATGGATGCCAGAAAAAATCTGATAGCCAAGGCCAATGCACTTTCAGAATGCGACTGGCATTCTTTTGAAAAAGAGCCCCGAAGGATAAAAACCGAACCCCGAAAACGTCCCGATAACATTAAACTTCAAATGGTTAAAAAACGTAAGTTTAAACGTATAGAGACCGCATGCGAGCATATATCCGAGTTTGAATATATGCCTGGGAAATGTCAAAAGCCCTACCGGATGATCGTCCTGCGCAAAACAATAAATGAGTACAAGGGCGAACGCCTTCTGTTTGACGATATCCGTTACTTTTTTTACATCACCAATGATTGGAAAAAAACTGCCAAGCAGTTGGTTGAGTTTTACCGTAAACGGGCTGATCACGAAAATGACATTGATCAGTTGAAACATGGCGTACATGCGATGGATAATCCTTCTGATTCTTTAAATGCCAACTGGGCCTACATGGTTATTGCATCTTTGGCATGGGATCTGAAAGCCTGGTATGGAATGATGATGCCGTATCGAGCTTTAGGTCTTTCCATCGTCCGTATGGAATTTAAACGTTTTATCCAGACATTTATAAATATTCCCTGCTTGATCATACGTTCCGGTAGGGCCATTAAATATCGAATCATCGGTTATAACAATCGACTTATAAGCATGTTCAAGTTTTTTAATTCCTTGAAGACTGTCCGGGTTACATGATGCTTTTGCTTCGGACAGTTATTGCAAATGGGTTGCAACGGCGAGTCCAAAACCTGTAGATCTCAAAAGGGAAATTAAAAATGCACCACAACACAATTGGCAATATTCCAAAAAAACATAAGGACTCGTGAGCCTGGTTGACGGCAATTGGAGACAAAAAAATAGCTCGGACCGCTGATTGCTTATAAGAATTTCAGTTTTTATAACACGCTTGTTTTGGGACTAATTCAAGATCCAAGCATGCCTTCATGAATCAGAAATTCGATGATATCATCAACGCCTTTGCCCGTTTTCATATTGGCAAAGACAAAGGGTTTGTCTCCTCTCATGCGGAGCGTGTCCTGTTCCATGACCTCAAGGGATGCGCCGACCAGAGGGGCTAAATCCACCTTGTTGATCACCAGGAGATCGGACCGAGTAATGCCGGGGCCTCCTTTGCGGGGAATTTTATCTCCTGCCGAGACATCAATGACATAGATGGCAAGATCGGCCAGTTCCGGGCTGAAGGTGGCGCTCAGGTTGTCTCCGCCGCTTTCCACCAGCACCAGGTCGAGGTCAGGGAATTTTCGGCAAAGGTCTTCCACCGCTGCCAGGTTCATGGATGCATCTTCACGGATGGCCGTGTGGGGGCACCCCCCGGTTTCAACCCCCATGATTCTGTCCGCAGACAGGGCTTGTCTTCGTATCAGAAAATCCTGGTCTTCCCGGGTATAAATATCATTGGTGACCACGGCAAGTTCGTAGCGGTCTCTCATATTTAGACACAGTGCCTCAAGAAGTGCGGTTTTTCCCGATCCCACCGGTCCTCCAACGCCAACGCGAAGGGGTGCTTTTTTACTCATCTGTTTTCCTCTTGTGCTAAAAATTACGACCTGAAAAGTCTGGTATATTGTGTTTCGTGGTTGCTGCAGGCCAACCCCAGGGCCGGCAGGGAACTCCCCATCAGTTCTATATCTTTAATCTGCAAGCCTGTGACAACCGCAGTGTCAATGGCCGGGGTCAGCCGTGCCAGCACCCTCTGGCCGGAACTTTGGCCCAGGGGAATAATTTTCACGGCAGCCAGCACCTGGTTTTCAAGCCATGACCATAGATACCCTTGGGCTGCCGCCTGAACGGGTATTTCCCATAACGCCGCGGCAAATGCAAACCCGGCCAACTGGGATGAGGATATGACCTTTTGCCATGGGTCTTGGTTTGGCTTTTTTGCAGATTTTGCCGTGCCGGCATGGCAAAGCCCCAGCTCTTTGATGATAGCCGCCATGGCTCGCCCCCGATGTTCTTCTTCGTTTCGAAGCTCTTTGCTTTCCCTGCAGGCCCTTACCCATTGGGCCGCCCGGGTAAAGGCGATAAGATCTTGATGCGCAACCGCTTGGTAAAGGCGTTGGAGCAGCGGGATGTCCACATGGGCCATGCCGGTTTCCAAAATATTTAAAAGCCATTGTTCCAGGGTCGTATCGTCATTGATCCAGCTTTCTTCGATCGCCCACTCCAACCCTTGTGAATAGGCAAAGCTTCCGGTGGGCAGTGACGGGCTTACCAGGTGCATGAGCCGGATCAGCCATGGTGCCGCTATGGCCGGTTCCGGTGGGCTGGGTTCATTCGTGGTGATGGTGGTGGTGTCCATTGCCGTATGCCCCTGTTTCAGGCTCAAAAGGAGTTTGCTCCACAGTGATGGTTAAACCCAGTCCCATGACCATGTCGTCCAGAACATGGTCATGGGGATAGCGGACATAGGCGTCCCGGATTTCAAGGTCCACGTGACGGTTGCCCAGATGGTAGCATGCAAGGTTCAGCTGCCGTGGGGTTTTGGCCCGGGCTGTGGACACCTGTTCATAGGCGGCAATAATCTTTACACGGAACCCGTCATCACTGCTTACCATGTCTCCGTGTCGCAAAATTTCTCCCCGCTCAAGAAACAGGCCTGCCTCAGTGTTGTTGTCCAGTACCACCCGCTGGCGGCTTTTGATTCTTTTTTCCCAGGGTAGGGTCAGGGTGGTTGTTTCTGGCGTTTGGTCCGTGGTTTTATGGGTTAACTCAATCATAATTAAAACAAAAAGTAGCGTTGCGCCATGGGAAGCACCGACGCGGGTTCACAGGTTAACAGTTCACCATCGGCCCGAACCTCATAGGTCTGGGGATCAACTTCCATATGGGGTTGATAGGTGTTGTGGATCATATCCTTTTTGCCGATGGCCCGGCAATTCTTGACCGAAACAAGAATCGATTGCAGGCCGGCGTTGTCCAGCATGCCCTTTTCCAAAGCCATCCCCGACACAAAGGAGATGGACGTTTCATGCCGGGCCCGGCCAAAGGCACCGAACATGGGGCGGTAATGGACCGGCTGGGGGGACGGAATGGAGGCGTTGGGATCTCCCATGGGGGCCAGCGCGATCATGCCGCCCTTAATTACCAGGGAGGGTTTGACCCCAAACAGAGCAGGTTTCCACAGCACCAGATCGGCAAACTTGCCTTTTTCAATAGATCCGACTTCATGGGAAATCCCATGGCAGATGGCCGGGTTGATGGTGTATTTTGAAATATATCGTTTCACTCGGGTGTTGTCATGGGTGGACGGGTCCTGCTTCAGGCTGCCCCGCTGCACTTTCATCTTGTGCGCGGTCTGCCAGGTTCTGATAATCACTTCGCCCACACGGCCCATGGCCTGGGAGTCCGATGCGATCATGGAAAATGCGCCCAGGTCGTGGAGGATATCTTCGGCTGCAATGGTCTCACGTCTGATGCGGGATTCGGCAAAGGCAATGTCTTCGGCAATTTTAGGACTCAGATGGTGGCAAACCATGAGCATGTCCAGATGCTCGTCGATGGTGTTGACCGTGTAGGGTCGGGTGGGATTGGTTGACGAGGGCAGCACGTTGGGCAGTTCGCAGGCCCGGATAATGTCCGGCGCATGGCCGCCGCCGGCCCCTTCGGTGTGAAAGGTGTGAATGGTACGGCCCTTAAAGGCGTCCATGGTCTGTTCCACAAACCCGGATTCGTTGAGGGTGTCCGTGTGGATGGCCACCTGAACGTCCAGCTTGTCTGCCACGGCAAGGCAGTTGTCAATCACCGCCGGGGTGGTTCCCCAGTCTTCGTGGAGTTTCAGACCCATGGCCCCCGCAGCCACCTGTTCTTCAAGGGCTGTGGGCAAACTGGCATTACCTTTCCCCATAAACCCCAGATTCATGGGGAAGGCATCGGCGGCCTGGAGCATTTTAACGATATTCCAGGGACCCGGGGTGCAGGTGGTGGCATTGGTCCCGGTGGCAGGACCTGTGCCGCCGCCAAGCATGGTGGTGATACCCGATGCAAGGGCCTCTTCAATCTGCTGGGGGGCAATAAAATGAATGTGGGCGTCAATGCCGCCGGCCGTAAGGATATGTCCTTCTCCGGCGACCGCTTCCGTACCCGGCCCCACAATAATATCAATCCCGGGCTGGACATCGGGGTTTCCGGCCTTTCCGATACCGTGAATCCGGCCGTTCTTGATCCCCACATCGGCTTTGACAATGCCCCAGTGGTCAATGATCAGGGCATTGGTAATTACCATATCAACGGCATCCTTGCACGAGGCCTGGCTTTGTCCCATACCGTCCCGGATGGTTTTTCCGCCGCCGAATTTGACTTCCTCGCCGTAAATGGTTTTATCTTCTTCAACTTCAATGAACAATTCGGTATCCGCCAGTCTTACCCGGTCTCCTGTGGTGGGGCCGAACATCTCTGCGTAAGCTTTTCTGCTAATGGTTGTCATATCCCCTCCTTAGTTAGACCCGCCGTCAAGGTTTCCCATGATCTTCTGGTTGAATCCGAACACCCTGCGTGCTCCCGCATAGGCCACCAGCTCCACGGTCCGCTCAAGCCCCGGTTCAAACCGGATGGCGGTTCCCGACGGAATGTTGAGGCGAAAGCCTCGGGCCGCTTCCCGGTCAAAGGAGAGCGCCTTGTTGGTTTCATAAAAATGGTAATGGGACCCCACCTGAATCGGTCTGTCACCGCTGTTGACAACCTTAACGCTCAGGGTCTGCCGGTCGTCATTGATGGTGATGTTTCCGGGTTGTGTAATTATCTCTCCTGGAATCATGGCAACCTCTCGTTCAGTGAATGGGGTTATGGACGGTGACCAGCTTGGTGCCGTCGGGAAACGTGGCTTCGACCTGTACATCATGGATCATTTCGGCAACACCCTCCATGACCTCTTCTTTGCCCAGAAGGGTACGGCCGTAATCCATAAGTTCCGCCACGGTTTTGCCTTCCCGTGCGCCTTCCATGACCGCTGCACTGATAAAGGCGACCGCCTCGGGATAGTTGAGCAGCAGCCCTTTGGCCTTGCGCCGTTCGGCAAGCAGTGCCGCCGTAAAGATCAACAGTTTGTCTTTTTCTCTGGGGGTAAGATCCATTGGTTATCCTCGTCGTTTAGGTATTCCATATCCTGGGTACGGCCGCCTGCCTGCCCGTCAGTTCAGGGGCAAGGGATTGCCGCAGGGTTTCAAATTGTTCTTTGGCCTGTCCGGGGTGGTCGCCCAGGTATCGGGCCACAAGCAGATCATCCATTAATGTCATGCCGAAATTTTCCTTCATCGGGGGGGCGTTGTCCCGGGCCTGCCTGAAAAGTTGTTCCTGGACCGGGTACGCCCAGAAGGTTGCCGAAACCGGCTGGTCTCTTAATCCCGCAGGTCCGGCCAGATCCCGTTTATCATTCACCTTAAGTTTTTCGAACAACAGCGGTATTGACTCGTTGAACAGGGTAACCGTTGCGTTCATCTGCCCATGGTCAAAGGTTTTTTTGAGTGCGGGCAGCCCCAAACACAAAATTTCCCACCCCATAAATACCGCCCCCGGAGCAAGATGAACCGTTGTTGCAAGGCTTCCGTTGGCCCCTTCAAATAGAATGGTCTCCTGGGGAAACCACTCCAGAGCCGCACCAGCGGCTACATTCAAGGTCTGGGTCTGCACCGCCTCCGGGCCGCTGGAGCGGTAAAACTTGGTCGCCCCCGGCGTGGTTAACAGGGTGTGGGTGTTTTCCCCGGCATAAACAGCGAGGTCAAGGCGATCCCCGCCCACAAGACCTCCCGGCGGGTGCAGCAGGTAGATGTGGCAGGTCCCGTCTTCGGCATATAAGGGCTGCTGAATGGTCAGCGGGCCTTGGCGGTTTGTCTTTGCCAGTACGGTCGTATCCTCTTTTTTTTCAAGATAAAGATCCAGGGACGCATGCCAGCCTGCTTTTTGGGGAAGTGGTGAACACATATTAAAACTATACGGTCAGATATTTGCTGATCAGTTCTTCGTTAAGCTGTGAAATATTGCCGTCGGCCATGAGCCGTCCCCGGTCCATGATAAAGAAGTGATCGGCCGTCTGTTTGACGAAGTGAAGTTTTTGTTCTACCAACAGCACGGTCATGTCTACCTCCTGAACCAATCTTCTGATAATATCCCCGATTTCCTGGACAATGTTGGGCTGGATGCCTTCACAGGGTTCATCCAGAATCAGCAGGGTGGGGTCCAGCACCAATGCCCGTCCAATGGCAAGCTGCTGCTGCTGGCCACCCGAAAGATCCCCGCCCCGGCGTTTCAACATCTCTTTTAACACAGGAAAAAGCTCAAAAACCAGGTCTGGAATTTTTTTTCCCTTTCCGGCTGTGGTCAGGCCGATGGTCAGGTTCTCTTCAACGGTCATGAGCGGAAAAATCTGGCGGCCCTGGGGAACATAGCCAATGCCGAGTCCCGCCCGGTGTTCGGCCCTTTTTTTTATGATGTTGTCACCCTTAAAGGATATGCCGCCGCTTTTAACGGGAACAAGGCCCATGATGCAGTTGAGCAAGGTTGTTTTGCCCACGCCGTTTCTGCCCATCAGGCAGGAACAGCACTTCTCCTTGATCGAAAATGAAAGATCCCACAGGGTGTGGCTTTCTCCGTAATACTGGTTCAGGTTTTCTATTGTAAGCATGCGTTATTCTCCCAGGTAGACTTCCCGGACCTTTTGATTGTTCTGGATCTCGTCCATGTTGCCTTCGGCCAGGATGGATCCCTGGTGAAGCACCGTTACTTTTTTGGCAATGGACCTGACAAAATCCATGTCATGTTCAACAACGATGATTGAACGTTGGCCGGCCAGGGAGGTCAGAAGTTCAGCGGTCTTTTCCATCTCCTGGCGGGTCATGCCCGCCACCGGTTCATCCACCAGCATCAGGACGGGTTTCTGCATTAACAGCATCCCGATCTCAAGCCATTGTTTCTGGCCGTGGGAAAGGGCGCCTGCCCGTGTTTTGAAGGCTTCTGACAGACCGACGATTTCAAGGGTCTGGTCGATCATGTCCCGTTGTTCGCCCGTAAGTGAAGAAAACAGCGTGGGAAGTACCCGCTTGTCCGCTGCCATGGCAAGTTCAAGATTCTCGTAAACGGTGTGTTCTTCAAAGACGGTGGGTTTTTGAAATTTTCTGCCGATGCCGGCCTCTGCTATTTCAGGTTCTGTATGCTTTAACAGGTTAATGGTCTGGCCGAACCAGGCAACACCGGAATCGGGTCGGGTTTTGCCGGTGATGATGTCCATCATGGTGGTTTTTCCCGCACCATTGGGGCCGATAATACAGCGCAGCTCCCCTTCATCCACATAAAGGTTCAGGTCATTGATGGCTTTAAACCCGTCAAAACTGACGCTGATCCCTTCAAGGTACAGAATGACCTTGTGACTGGTGTCCAGAACGGGCGGGACATCAGGGATTAAAAAATCAAAGACTCGATCCCTTGGCCAGAATTCCTGGAAGGCTTTGAGTGGTTGAATCATGCGGCCTCCTTTTTAAGCCGGATTAGGCCTGCAATCCCCTTGGGAAGAAAAATCGTTACCACAATAAAAAGCGCGCCCAGGGCAAACAACCAGGCATCGGGCAGGGCACCGGTCAAATAACTTTTGGCCCAGTTGACCGCCAGGGCCCCTGCAACCGCACCGTACAGGGTTCCCCTGCCGCCCACGGCCACCCAGACCACAATTTCAATGGAGTTGATCGGGGAAAATTCCGACGGGTTGATAATGCCCACCTGGGGGACATACAAGGCCCCGGCTATACCGGCAATACCGGCTGAAAAGACAAAGATCCATAGTTTTACATTTTCAACATTGTACCCGCAAAACCTTACCCGGTCTTCGGCATCCCGTATGGCCGCCAGGACCCGTCCAAGTTTTGAGGAGACCAGGTACCGGCAGGCAATGTAGGCAAGAATCAGAACCCCTGCCGTGACCGCAAAAAGCGCAGCTTTGGCCTGATCATTGAGCAACGAGAATCCTAAAAGATCCTTAAAGTCGGTCAGGCCGTTGTTGCCGCCGAATCCCATTTCGTTTCTGAAAAAGGCCAGCATGAACGAAAAAGTCAATGCCTGGGTGATGATGGAGAGATAAACCCCGGTGACTCTTGATTTAAAGGCAAACCAACCGAATACAAAGGCCAGCAAACAGGGGATCAGAATGATCATGACCGCAGCAAAGGGGAACATGTCAAATCCGTGCCAGAACCAGGGAAGCTTGTCCCAGTTCAAAAATACCATAAAATCAGGAAGAATGGGGTGGCCGTATTCACCCCGTGTGCCGATCTGGCGCATGAGATACATGCCCATGGCATAGCCGCCCAGTCCAAAGAAAACCCCATGGCCCAGACTTAAAATACCCAGATATCCCCACACAATGTCCACTGCCAGGGCCAGCATGGCATAGGTCAGGTATTTTCCCCACAGGGACATGGTAAATGTGGAGACATGGAAAAAACTTGTTTCCGGCACCATCAGGTTCAGCACCGGCACCAGCACCATGGCGGCACCTAGTGCCAGGAGAAGCGGGAGACCCAGCCGGTCATCAAAAATAAAGGATAAACGTTTCATAACTTAGCCTGCAGCCCTCCCTTTCTGGGGGAAAAGCCCCTGGGGGCGTTTTTGAATAAAGAGAATAATGAACACCAGAACAATGATTTTGGCCAGCACGGCCCCGGCAAAGGGTTCAATGAATTTGTTGGCCGTGCCAAGGGTTAAGCCGGCAAGCATGGTTCCCCAAAGATTGCCCACACCGCCGAACACCACGACCATGAATGAGTCAATGATATAGGCCTGGCCAAGGTTGGGGCCGACATTGGTCAGCTGGCTCAGGGCCACCCCGGCCACGCCGGCAATGCCCGATCCAAGCCCGAAGGTCAGGGCATCCACCCGGGAGGCAGGCACCCCCATGGCCCTGGCCATGTTCCGATTCTGGGAGACCGCCCGGACCTGAAGGCCCAGGGAGGTTTTTTTCATGATCAAAAACAGGGCACCAAACACCAAGAGGCAAAAAAAGAAGATGACAATGCGGTTCATGGTCAGGGAGAGGACGGGGTTTAACACCAGGGAACCGCTCATCCACTCCGGCGTGCTGACGGCCCGGTTCAGCGGTGAAAATATGGACCGGACTGCCTGCTGCAGCACCAGGCTGACACCGAAGGTGGCCAGCAATGTCTCAAGAGGGCGGCCGTAAAGAAACCGGATGATGGACCGTTCGATGGCAATGCCGGACAGGGCCGATACCAGAAATGCTCCCGGCACGGCCAGGCAGATGGCAAGTCCCAGGTGGTTGGGCATCATCTGCTGGATTACCCAGGTGGTATAGGCACCGATCATGATCAGCTCACCGTGGGCCATGTTGATCACGCCGATTACCCCGAAGGTGATGGCCAGGCCGATGGCCGCAAGGACCAGGATGGAGCCCGCGCTCAGTCCAAAAAAGAGGGTTTCTATAAATCCGTAAAACGCAATCTTTGACTCAATGCTCTGGAGGGTTTTCCGGGCTTTCTTTTGAATCTCTTCGTCCTTTTCTTTGTCCAGGACTTTGATCACCCCGGCCTTGACGGCCGGTTGAAGGCTGCCTTCCAGTTGGGAGAGGGCTGACAGTTGCGCGGTTTTGTCTCCGGTTTCCAGGGTATCCAGGGCGATGGCCGTTGCAAGGGCTTCTTTTAAAGGTCCATCGGATTCTTCATTGTAAAGACCGTTTAGTGTCTCTACCATCTCCGGGTTCAACATCCCAAGGATTCGGTAGACTGCATCGGCCCGTTCCCGGGGGGTGCCCTGGTAAAGTTGAAGCAGTGAAAGCCAGCCTTTCAGCTTTTTTCTGATTTTATTGTTGATGCCTATTTTTTGGATGCTTCGGCTGCTGACCTGCTGTGTGACCGCGTTGGTCAGCGCGCCGGTGGTTGTATATCCGTCGTCTTTTTTTGAGGCGTACACCACCTCGTTGCCGATTTTGGTGTAGTAAAGATCACCGTCAAGCAGGGCCGAGAGAAGTTTTCCCACCTGGGGATCTTTGCTTTGAAAGATCTGTTCAAGTCCCTGGATCTTGTGGTTAAAATTATTATGGGTCAGCTTTTCAAGGCCCTCTTCAAAGGTACTGGCCGCCGCATTTGGGGGATGAACCAAAACGCATGCCATGAGCATTGCAAAAGTCAGGGTAAAAAGCAGGGTGGAAAAACGCTTGTTTGGGGAAGTAAACATATCAGTACTCAACCCTTAGGGGAAAATATTTTGCCAAATCTGTCAGGTGCCTGCCAAAAGGATTGCAGGCGCTGCGTTTATGGTCTGTTGATAGGGTGGCAGAAGGAACATAAAGCATTCCTTCTGCCGGAGCTGTATGCCAGGTTATTTGGTTACCTTGAAGTTGCCGTTTCTCAACGGTGCCCGCCAGTCGGAGATCAGGTCTTTGGAGCCGGGCAGAAAGTCTGACCATGCATCGCCAACCACTAACCCCGGGGTTTGCCAAACCACTTCAAACTGTCCGTCTTCCTGGATTTCTCCGATGAGAACGGGTTTGGTGATATGATGGTTGGGCATCATGGCAGAGTAACCGCCGGTCAGGTTGGGTACGGTTACGCCGATGATCGCGTCCTGAACCGCGTTGGGATCTGTGGTGCCGGCTTTTTCAACGGCTTTCACCCACATGTTGAAACCGATGTAGTGCGCTTCCATGGGGTCATTGGTCACCCGTTTGTCGTTTTTGATAAATTGATGCCAGTTTTCGATAAATTCATCATTGGCAGGGTCGTCAACGCTCATGAAATAGTTCCAGGCGGCAAGGTGACCCACCAGCGGTTTGGTGTCGATACCGGAAAGTTCTTCTTCACCCACGGAAAAGGCAATAACCGGGATGTTGTCGGCGGTGATGCCCTGGTTTCCAAGTTCTTTGTAAAAGGGGACATTGGCGTCACCGTTGATGGTGGAGACCACAGCGGTTTTCTTGCCGGCGTTGCCGAATTTTTTAATGTCGGCAACAATGGACTGCCAGTCAGAGTGACCAAAGGGGGTGTAGTTGATCATGATATCGGCATCGGCCACCCCTTTGCTTTTCAGGTATGCTTGCAGAATTTTGTTGGTGGTTCTGGGGTAAACATAATCGGTTCCGGCAAGGACCCAGCGTTTAACGCCGATTTCATTCATCAGATAGTCAACGGCGGGGATGGCCTGCTGGTTCGGGGCGGCACCGGTATAGAACACATTTTTGGAGGACTCTTCACCCTCATATTGAACCGGGTAGAACAGCAGATTGTTCAGCTCTTCAAACACGGGAAGGACTGATTTTCTGGATACGGAGGTCCAGCATCCGAATACGGCGGCCACTTTGTCTTTTTCGATCAGCTCCCTTGCCTTTTCAGCAAACAGCGGCCAGTTGGAGGCGGGGTCAACCACGACGGCTTCAATTTGTTTGCCCAGAAGGCCGCCTTTTTTGTTTTGTTCGTCCACCAGCATCAGAATCGTGTCCTTTAATGTGGTCTCGCTGATGGCCATGGTGCCAGACAAGGAGTGAAGTACACCAATTTTAATGGTCTCTTTGGCCAACGCTGAGGAGACCATGGTTATGCAGCAAAAAAATGCAAAAGCGGTAAACAATAATCTGTGGGAAAAACGTTTACGATTCATTTTAAATCCAATCTTTTTTAAGTCTTAATTAATTATGGCGGATTGCCTGAAACGGCACTCCTGTCACTTACAAGTGCAACCCTCTTACGCAACAAATAAGCCAATATCTAAAAAAAATAATTTTTTTATTCTTGGTTTGTCTTAGCTATTGAATTCATGGGGTATTATTTCTTATCTCAATGATATGATGTGAAATTACAGTAGATTGTTGCGTGGGCACGATTGGACGTTATGAGATTTTGTTACACATGTGTCTGTTTAAGCAGGTTTTATGTGTTCATTTTTGTAATTTTAGTATGAGATCGAATATGATTTGACTTTTATGTGGATATGTCCTGTTTATAATCGGCCTTGATGTTAAAAAGTAGATTGATCTTCGAAAACGTGCCTGTATATGGAGGATGGAATAGTCGGAGGCGTATCAGATAATCAATTTTTTTTAGAAAATAGATGGGTAAAGACAATTTTGTTGGGAAATGAAAATTTATTTCTTTTTTGTGATTTCATATCGACTGGAATATCGGCAGGGGGGGAGTGGTGGGGAGAATTTAAATTAATATGCACAGACTGGCCTGGTGTTGTACCAGGTCAGCCTGTGCAGGTTGGTCGAAATTAGAGTGAATGTGAGGGTTCCCGGATTTCCCATCCGCCGTCACCCTGTATGAACAGAATTTTGTCGTGGTAGGCCGTTAAGGTGGGACGGTGGCCCACGCTGATGTAGGTGATGTCAAGTTGTGACAAGGTGTTGTACAGGGCCTTTTCGTTGTCCACGTCCAAAGCGGATGTGGCTTCGTCCAGAATGGCGAACTTGGGTCGCGCAATCAAAAGTCTGGCAAAGGCCAGTCGCTGCTGTTCACCCTGGGAGAGCATCTCTTCCCAGTTGTTTTCCACGTCCAGAAAAGAGTTGTCTCCGGCGGCGCCCTGCAGTTTCTGGTACAGATCCGTGAGATTCACCTTCTCCATGACCGCTTTGATCTGATTGTCGTCCAGATGTGTCCCGCTGGGGTACTCGAGCTGTTCGCGCAGGCTGCCCAGCACCATATAGGGTTTCTGGGGCAGGAACATAACCTTATCCGCCGGCGGGTGTTCAATGGTGCCTGCGCCCGAGGCCCAGAGTCCTGCAATGCCCCGGAGCAGAGAACTCTTTCCGGCACCGGAATGGCCCATGATCAGGATGTTTTTGCCCGTATCAAGGTCAAGGTTCAGATTCTGGATCAGCGTGCGTTTGTAGTCCGGGGTCTGCAGGGTGAGGTCCTGCACCCGGATGGTCTCTTTGGCAATTCGCTGAATCCGGGTCTGGTCGGTATCATTTTCTGAAATTTTTGACCCGGAGGCCCTGAAGAGCCGGTCCTTGAACGTGGAGACACGGTTGATACCGGCGGCAAAGGCACTGATGCTGTCAAAATACTGGACGATAATGGAAAAGGCGCTCAATACCTGGCCAAAGGCAAAGGATGCCTGGGAGATTTCACCAAATTCCACCTTGCCCGCAAAATACATGGGGGCCACAATCATGGCCGGCAGGATGATAACCAGGTAATTGTATCCGGTGGTGAAAAAATCAAGGTTTCGCTGCCATCCGATGAGAAAATTAAAGTTTTTCAGCACTTCTTTGAACCGTTTGGCAATCTGTTCCTTTTCCCCTTTTTCCCCCTGGTAAAATGCAATGGATTCGGCATTGTCCCGGATGTGGATCAGGCCGTACCTGAAATCGGCTTCCTTGCGCAGCTGGTTGTAGTTGAGACCCACCAGGCGCTTGCCTATAAATATGGTGATCAATGTGCCGAAAAAGGCATAGACAAAAAGGATGCCGGACAACAGCCTGGAAATGGACCATAAAATGCCGGTAAAGGCCACAAGGTCAATGATGGCGCCCAGGATGATCAGCAGAAAACTTAAACTGGTCACCGTAAACTCCCTTAAATCCTCGGCCAGCCGCTGGTCCGGGTTGTCGATTTCCTTGCTGGTGGTCAGGGCGTAGTATGCACGGTTCTTCAGATAATTGTCGATGAAGCTGGCGGTGATCCACTCCCGCCAGAACAGCCCCAGTTTCTTTCTGATGTATGAGTAGATCACTACAATGGGGGTGCCGATTACAAACACCGAGGCATAGACGTAAAGGAACCGCCAGAACGTGGGTTCGTTCTTCTGGGCCAGGGCGGTCTGGAAAAAACGACCCACATAGCTTAGCACCACATTGAGCCCCGACACCGTGAATGAGAGTAGGAGCAGAACCCCGAGGATGCCCCAGGGCAGAAAGAAGCCTTTCAGCTTTTTTGAGTAGGCGCTGAAAACCAGCGTTGGAATTAAAAATCCGGCAGCAAACATCCAGATCAGCCGGGAGTGGAGTATTCCCTGTATCCAATCCACAAGTCCCGGTGCCGTTTTGGTGACAAATTCAGGAACAAATGCATGGGTGGCGATTGTGATCGCGGCAACGAACAAAAAAAGCAGCGATGCCACAAAGGCCATCAAAAGACACAGCATCGCAATAAACCGCGTCCTACTTTTAAGGCTTTGGGGCAGCCAGAATTCCTGGGCAATGTCCAGGTATTCCTTCCATAAATTAAGGTCCAGTCTCGAGAAACCGGAGATATCACTGGAATTCATTCAATTATCCTGTCTAAGATGTTGGGGTTGTATTTTTTTTGATCCACATGGATTGGTAGGGGGTAAGCGTCAGGCCCGCGTCAAGCTGTACGGGGGTTTCTGAAATTAGATCCACACCCGGCCGCCGCCATGGTTCCGGCATATCTTTTGGGGGGATAATGACGGCTTGGTCCGTGATGTTGTGAATGCAGAACAGGGCAGGGGCGTTTCGATCGTCATCGGGTCTGCGCTGGAATGCCACAATTTTGCGGTTGATGTTGAATGTTCTCTGTCCGGCATCCGGATGAAAGGCCGCCTGCTGTTTTCGTTTGTCCACAAGTCGGCAAAGGGTAGAAAATACCTGGTGGTGGTAATCGTCAGAATCATCGAGTTTTTTACGCAGCTCCGGATAGTCCCAGATATGGCGGTTGACGGCACGGTTGGACTTCAGGTTTTCCCGGCGTTCGTAATCATTTGATGTGCCCAGCATACTGTGGATATAAATGGCCGGGATGCCTTTAAGGCCGAGCATGATGGCGTGGGCACAGACGAATCGTTCGAATTGGAGATAGCCTTCCCGGCGGTGAATCGTTCCCCGCATGGCATCCCAAAGGCTGATATTGATCTCGTAGGGGTTGTCCTTGTGGTCATTGAGTGCCCGGGTGGAGATTTTGCCGCCGAAGGCCTTCATCAGCTCAATGAGCTGGGTCATCTCCTGGCGGGAAAAATAATCTTCCACCGGCCGCAGGCCAATGCCGTCGTGGGAGGCGATGAAGTTCAGGCATGTGGTGGTTTCCATGGTGTCAGGCATGGTTTTCAGCCAATCCGTAATCCCTTTGCTGTTGCCCGTGACCATGGTGTTAAGCAAAAACGGGGGCAAGGGAAAATTGTAAATCACCTGGGCTTCGTCGCCGATGCCGAAATAGGAGAGGTTCTCCCGGGCCGGCACGTTGGTCTCCGTGAGAATAATGGCCCTTGGGTTGTGGGCCTGGATCAGGATGCGCATGAGTTTGACGATTTTGTGGGTCTGGCCCAAGTGAAGGCAGGTGGTGCAGACCTCCTTCCATAAAAACGCCACGGCATCCAGCCGGAATACCTCTACCCCGTTATCCAGGTAATGGCGGATAATGGCCAAAAATTCCATGAGGACGTCGGGGTTTTTAAAATTCAGGTCCACCTGGTCATGGCCGAAGGTGCACCAGACGTGCCGGGGGCCATCCGGTGTGGTGATCTCTCTCAGCAGAGGAGACGTTCTGGGCCGGATCACTTTGGAAAGATCACTTCCCGGGTCCACGGTGACATAATAATCTTTTCCCGGGTGGAGGCCTTTTTTAAAATTTTCAAACCACCTGCACCGGGATGACGTATGATTGACCACAAGATCGGCCATGAGCCGGCACCTCGCTGCAATTTTGCGGATATCCCCCCAGTTTCCCAGGCTGGGATTCACCGTGTAATAATCCATCACCGCAAATCCGTCATCCGAAGAATAGGGAAAAAAGGGCAAAATATGGACAATGGAGAACCGGTCCCGGGTCACTTCCCCAAGAAAGTGGTCAAGTGTTCTTAACGGGCGTTCCTCTTCTTCCACCAGGGAATTGCCGTAGGTGAGCAGGGCAATGTCCTTTTCAGACCACAGGGGGGGCGTGGATTCACAGCCGTCATCCAGGGATTCGTGAATCGGTTCGAAAAAGGCAATGGCCTTTCGGGTCAGGGCGTCCGGGTCCTGCCCGGGATAAATGATTTCAAGAAGCTTCCTGACCTTGTCGTACAGGCAGGCCGGCGCGTTAAGGCTGGTATTGTTCATAGTCTTTTTCAACTGCGTCTTTTAGTTCATCCATGATTTCGGGTAGGGCGGATTTGACTCTGTTCCAGGCCGGGATAAACGGCGTGGTATGCGGACCGTCAAGGAAACTGTTACCGGCAGCCAGGATGTTTTCGGCGAACAGTTCCACGGCCTGCTCTTCCTTGTGGCGGTCCAGATTCAATCCGTTCATTAATGCGTCATTGTGGTAGATTTCCACAAAATCCAAGGCCTGCCGATAATAGGTGGCCTTAATGCTCCTAAAGGTTTCGGCGGTGAAAATCTCCCCTTCTGTGGCCAGTTTTTTAAAGATGGCTTTGGCAATGTCAATGCTCATTTTGGAGAGCCCTGCATCGGCATCGTCAAAGCTGAACGGCTGGTGCTTGTGGTCATAGGTATCGGCAATATCCACCTGGCAGATGCGGTTCAGGCTGTAATTGCGTTTCATTTCGTACAAAATACCCACCTCAAGGCCCCAGTCCGTGGGCATCCGCAAGTCTTCAAGCACACTGGTCCGCATGGAAAATTCTCCGGCCAGGGGATATCTGAAACTTTCCAGGTAATCCAGGGATTCGGATGATGAACATATTTTTTTCAATGCGGATAACAGCGGCGATACCAGAAGCCGGCTCACCCGGCCATTTACCTTGGACTCGGTAAACCGGGCATAATACCCCTTGCAGAATTTGTAAGAGAATTCGGGATGGGCCACAGGATAGATCAGCCGGGCCAGAAGGGACCGCTCATAGGTCAAGATGTCGCAGTCATGCAATGCCACGGCATCCACCAGGCCCGAGGCCAGCACATACCCGAAACAATACCAGACATTTCTGCCCTTGCCGGCCTCTGTGGGCGCCAGAGCCAGCTGAGCCAGTTTTTTGTCGATGGCCCGTAACCGCGGCCCGTCGTTCCAGAGAATCCGGTGGTGCTGGGGCAGGCGGGAGAAAAAGTTCAATGCATGCCGGTACTGGTCTTCGTCGGCCCGGTCCAGGCCGATGACAATTTGATCCAGATAGGTGACCTTGGCAAGTTCTTCCACAATATGTTCCAGGGCCGGGCCCTCAAGTTCGGAGAAAAGAGAGGGCAGCACCAGGCCCAACGGCCGTTTTTTTGAAAAATCATTGAGCTGGGATTCCAGATCCTCTGCGGGTTTGCGCGAGAGGTTGTGCAATATGGTGATAATGCCGTTTTGATGAAAATCGCCCATGTGTTAGTGCCTCCTTGGTGTATTGAAAATCGTGTCCATGGCCTCCTGCCACCCTTCGGGGCCTTTTGCGGTGGTTCGGATAACGGTTTGCGCCCGGTTTAATGTAATTTGATCACAGCGGGCAGACCGGATCACCACCGCAATGTCCATCATATCCAGCATGGCCTGGTCATTGGGACTGTCCCCCAGACCTATGGTGAAGGGAACGTTGCCGGTCTCCGTTGTATAAAGATCCATCAGACAGGCCACCCCATCCTTTTTATCAAAGGGCCGGGATATGGAGATAAACCGCCCCCCCTGGACCCATCCCAGTCCGGCGTCGGCAAGGTGTCCGGCAAAGGCCTCCCATCGTTCAGGGGTATCCTGCCAGAGAATGGGCTCTGTGCTCAGGCGTTGTCCTGCCTGTATGGCTTGATCTTCGCTCAGTCCCGTGACCTGGGAAAGCCGGGCGGGATTCATATCGGCAAAGCCTTCAAAGGAATAATCATGCGTCTGCCGCAAACGGCTTAATATATCTAACACCGCTTTTCTGTCACCGCCGAGCCGGTTGACCAGAAGCCCGGACTGGTCCTGAAATCTCGGATCTTTTCGGTCAAGACCGGGAAATGTATGTTCCGGTACCGCCACCACAGAGCCGTTTTCCGCAATAAACGGATGGCAATTGCCCAGGGCGCTGCGAATTTCGAGTATTTCAACCAGGGTCTTGCTGGAATTAAGAATGACGGGAATTTTTTTCTGGGCAAGCATGGCCAGGGCCGGCAGTGCCGGGTCAAACCCATAGGTGTCATGGTCCAGAAGGGTACCGTCAAGATCTGTGAATACAAGTGTTTGGCTGCTATGTGGCATCTCAGTCATTTGGGCATTATAGAGGGCAAATAAAAAAAACGGAAGTTACGGATAAATTAATTTGGCAAATTATGACATTCACCGGTCAGACCGTTTGTTCGGTTCATTGCCCATTGCAGAGATGGTTTGTTGCAATTGTGCGACCCTGTGTTTTTGTTTTACGGCTGATGGTGGGATTAATAAAATATAACATATTGAAAATATAAGATATTAAAAGTGGTATGGGTTTTGCTAATATTTGCTGGTGCAGCAATCTTTTAACCCTTTGCATGTAAGGAGCATTTATGAAAGTCGCAATCAGCGCATATGGCCGGGACCTGGATGCGGAGATCAATCCCAGGTTCGGCAGGTGTGATTTTCTTTTGATCGTTGATACCGATACCATGGCTTATGAGAGCTTTGATAATGAGAGTATGAATCTGACAGGCGGCGCCGGCATTCAGACGGCCTCCTTTGTGATCTCCAAAGGTGTCCAGGCCGTCTTGACCGGCAGTTGCGGTCCCAATGCCATGGAGGTGTTTAATGCCGCAGGCGTGGCTGTCTACCCGGGCCAGGCCGGTACTGTGGCCCAGGCCGTGGCCCGGTTGAAAAACAATGAATTGACAAGTGTGACCCAGGCTACAGCCCAGGAAAAGTCCGGCATGAATCCGGGGAGTGCGCCCCAAAGACCTGCGGCAGACCCCAATTTCCAGGCCCCCGGCATGGGTGGCGGTAGAGGTATGGGCGGCGGTGGTCGAGGTGTGGGCGGCTGCGGCCGTGGCATGGGTGGTGGCGGCGGTCGCGGAATGGGCGGTGGCCGAGGCATGGGCGGTGGAAGCGGCATGGGCCAACGGCGTTAGAAACCATTTTGTCTAAATATTTGAATAAAAATGTGTTTGAACGGTGCCTTCAACGCGCCGTTCAAACACTATTTAAGGTTTACAGGAGGTATGTATGACAAAAGTCGGACTGATCCGGTGCGAAAAAAATGAAACCAGATGTCCTTTGACCAATTGTTTTAAAACAATGATTGAGACCACCCAGGGGTTTGCCGGGTATGATGCCTGTACACCGGCAGGGGTCTTTACCTGCCGGTGCCCCGGGGACAATGTGGCGGATATGGCAAAGATTCTTAAATCAAAAGGGGCCCAGGCCATTCACCTGTGCACCTGCGCGTTTGCATCCAAAACCGAAGACGGGTGGGACAAAACCAAGGGCGGATTCTGCCCTGACATTGAAAAGATCGCGGCAAATGTCTCCCAGGCTTCGGGCCTGCCCTGTACCCTGGGAACAGCCCACCTGCCCAAGGATTATTCTCCGGTCACCTTTGAGTAAAAAGCAGTATAAAAAATGTCCGAAATTTAAATTGCTGGTTTCGGACATTTTTATGTAATAGAGTGTAAATATGCTGCGCCTTTTCATACAAAATAAATATACCATCCTATTATGCAGTGTGCTTCTCAATGTCATTGCCGCCCCGTTTTTTCCTCAGTCGCATCACCCTGAACTCTTTTTCAACATGACATTTTCATTGATTATGCTCACGGCGGTGCTTTCTGTGGCAAGGGACAAAAAAATGTCCCAGGCCGCTTCCATTGTATTGATGCTGCCCTGTCTGTTCTTTGTCTGGCAGGCATATTTTTATACCCTTGAAGAACATATGCTCATGGCATCTGCCGTGCTCCAGGCCATGTTTTTATCCTACATATCTCTGCTGATCATCCTGTTTATCTTCCGGGCGCCCGTCGTGACCCGGGACGTGGTTGCTGCAGCTTTGGTGGTCTATCTGTTTTCAGCCATGCTCTTTGCCAAGTTGTACCTGATACTGGAATTGGCATATCCGGGATCGTTTTCCGTTGCACATGACATCATCCGAGACAACCCGGGAATTTTGAAATATTTTTCCATGGTAACCCTGTCCACATTGGGATACGGTGATTTGTCCCCCATTAATGATAAATCCCAGACCCTGGCCGGCATGGAGGCCATATTCGGCCAGATTTATCTGGCTGTTCTCATTGCCCGGCTGGTGGGGATGCAGGCGCTTCCCAATTCAAAAAAATAGATTGTCGAAGATACACCACATTTTAAATACGATTATCCCGAATTATTTTTAAAACTGGATTTTTGAGCTCAGGATGAATATATTGATGGGCCAATTTGGTGCAAAGGAGATTTAATTTCAAATGCAGATACGGGTGGGTACAGGGACCGATGTCCATGAGCTGGTGGCAGGGACTAATCTTGTCATCGGCGGGGTTGAGATTGATCATCCCATGGGGCTGAAAGGCCATTCGGATGCGGATGTTTTGCTCCATGCAGTATGTGATGCCCTTTTGGGTGCTGCAGGTTTAGGCGACATCGGAGAACATTTCCCGGATACGGACCCGGCATATAAAGGGATGGACTCCACCCGGTTTCTGGATATATGCAACGGCAAGATTAAAGACAAAGGATTTAGGGTCGGCAATCTGGACTGCACCATATTTGCCCAGGCCCCGAAGATGAGTCCTCATAAAAAGGCCATGGTCCATTGTATTGCCCGGGTGCTTGGTGTATCCCCGGACTGTGTGAACATCAAGGCCACCACCACCGAGCATTTGGGATTTATCGGCAGAAAAGAGGGCATCGCAGCCCAGGCCACGGTACTGCTGTATAAAAATGAAAGTTAAGATACGGGATGAAAAACAATGAGTTTACGGATTTATAATACCCTGAGCGGGAAAAAAGAAGAATTTGTGCCAATCAGACCCAATAAGGCCGGTATGTATGTGTGCGGCCCCACCGTATACGACACCAGCCACATCGGCCATGCCAGGTCCGTGGTGGTCTTTGACATGGTGTACCGGTGGCTGATGCAGCTCGGGTATGAGGTGACCTATGTGCGCAATTTTACGGATGTGGATGATAAGATTATCAAAAAATCCAATGAGACCGGAAACTCCTGTACGGCCATCACCACAAAATATATCGACGAATTTCACAATGAAATGGACGCACTCAATGTGCTTCGGCCCACCATCGCGCCCAAAGCCACCGAACATATTGATCATATTATCCGTTTTGTCCAGCGGTTGATTGATCTGGGGAAGGCCTACCATGTGGAAGGCGGAGATGTCTATTTTTCCATCTCATCTTTTGATGAATACGGGAAATTGTCCCACCGCAACCCCGATGATATGCAGGCCGGTGCCCGGATTGCCGTGGACGAGAAAAAGAGAAGTCCTCTGGATTTCACCCTCTGGAAACCGGCCAAACCCGGTGAACCCTCCTGGAACAGCCCCTGGGGTAAAGGTCGGCCCGGTTGGCACATTGAATGTTCGGCCATGAGTTATGAATACCTGGGTGAAAGCTTTGATATTCACGGCGGGGGCAAGGATCTGATTTTTCCCCACCACGAAAACGAAATTGCCCAGAGCGAGGCCAACTTTGGTGTGCCCTATGTTAAATACTGGGTACACAACGGATTTGTGGACATAAACAATGAAAAGATGTCCAAGTCCCTGGGCAACTTCACCATGATCAAAGAGGTGCTGGCCGACTACAGTCCCGAAGTGATCCGCATGTTCCTGCTGTCCAAGCATTACCGCTCTCCCATTGATTACAGTGAAAACAGCATGCGCGAGGTCTCCGTGGGCCTTGACCGTATTTATGGCTTTCTGGAGCGTCTGGACAAGGCAGGCATTACACCGGAATCTGCCGGGGAAGAACACGGTTCGCTGTGGGCAAATATCGTTGACGCATTGAACGATGATTTCAACTCCGCAAAAGCCATGGCCGAAGTGTTTGACGCGGTCAAGAAGGGCAATAAGCTGCTGGATGATAACAATGACGCGCCTGGGGAAAGTGATAAAAAGCTGCTGGCCGGTATCTATTCCGATATCAGGTCCGCCTCAAAAATCCTGGGTATTTTTATGCTGTCCGCTGATGATTATTTTGCCGAGAAAAAAGATAAAGCCATGGCAGACCAGGATGTGGATCCTGCCATGATTGACGGGCTTATCGCCGAGCGTGCCGCCGCCAGAAAATCCAAAAATTTTGCCCGGGCTGATGAAATCCGGGATCAGCTCCAGGCCATGAAAATTGTCCTGGAGGATGGACCCCAGGGAACGACCTGGCGTATCGAATAAAATGCCATAAGCCGTTCGGCGTAACGTAAAAACAAAAAGCCCGGCATGGAGGATAGAATCTTCTCCATACCGGGTTTTTATAGTTAGGGGGCTGGGGTTCGACCATATTTGGGGCCATACCAATTTGCTGTAGGTTGGGGTGACGCAGGAACTCCAACAAAATATGCCGTCAATCCCGAAACTTATGTTGGTGTTCCTGCGTCACCCCAACCTACATTGTGGCCGATGTTATGACCAAGGCCGAGGGCTGTACTATTTTTTTGCTACTTTTGCCCAGGTATCTCTAAGCGTTACTGTCCGGTTAAAAACCGGTTTTTCCGGTGTGCTCTCCTTTGAGTCCAGGCAGAAGTATCCCAGGCGTTCAAACTGGTATACCGATTCAGGCTCGGCATTTTCAAGACTTCTTTCCAGTTTGGCGTGTTCCAGAATTTCAAGGGAATCCGGATTAAGGTTTTCCACAAAATCCTGCCCGTCTTTTTCCGGGTTTTCATCTTTGAAAAGCCTGTCATAAAGCCGAACCTGCGCATCAATACAGTCCTCGGCATTGACCCAGTGAATGGTCCCCTTGACCTTTCTACCGTCCGGGGCATTGCCGCCGCGGGTTTCAGGATCATAGGTACAGATCAGTTCAACCACTTCCCCGGCATCATTTTTAATCACCTCTTTGCAGGTGACCAGGTAGGCGGCCCGCAGACGCACTTCCCGGCCCGGTCCCATTCGGAAGAATTTTTTAGGGGGATCTTCCATAAAATCATCCTGCTCAATGTATAGATGCTTGGAAAAACTGACCTCGCGTTTGCCTGCTTCCGGTTTCTGGGGATGGTTCATGGCCTCCATGGTTTCGGTCTGGCCGTCTGGGTAGTTTTCCAGGGTGATTTTTAAGGGCCGGATAACGCCCATAACCCGGGGAGAGTTTTCGTTGAGGTCGTCTCTTAGGCAGGACTCCAGAAGTCCCATGTCAATGCGGCTCTCTTTTTTGGATACGCCGATTACATCACAGAAATTGCGGATAGCTGCCGGGGTATAGCCCCTGCGGCGCATGCCCTCCAGGGTGGGCAATCTCGGGTCGTCCCATCCGGATACCAGCTCTTCGGTGACCAGGCGCTGCAGCTTTCGCTTACTTAACACCGTATAGTTAATGTTCATCCGGGCAAATTCAATCTGCTGGGGGTGGCAGGGGATGGTGATATTGTCCAGAATCCAGTCGTATAATGGCCGGTGATCCTCAAATTCCAGGCTGCACAGGCTGTGGGTGATTCCTTCCAGGGCATCGGAAATGCAGTGGGTGAAGTCATACATGGGGTAAATACACCACTTGTCTCCGGTGCGGGGATGGGGCGCTTTCTTGACCCTGTAAATCACCGGATCTCTCAGGTTGATGTTGGGGGAAGTCATGTCGATTTTGACCCGCAGGGTGTGTGCGCCTTCCTCAAATTCCCCTGCCTTCATCCGGCTGAACAGATCCAGGTTCTCCTCAACACTTCTGTCCCTGTAGGGGGAGTTTTTCCCCGGCTCGGTGAGGGTGCCGCGGTATTCTTTCATTTCGTCTGCGGAGAGGCTGCACACATAGGCTTTTCCGGCTTTGATCAATTCTACGGCATAGTCATGGAGGGCGTCAAAGTAGTTTGATGCATAGAACGGGGTATTGTAGTCAAATCCCAGCCATGAGACCGTTGACTTGATGGAGTCGATGTAAATCTGTTTTTCCTTGGCCGGGTTGGAGTCATCAAACCGCAGGTTGCACTTCCCGTTAAACTGCTGGGCCATTTTAAAATTCAGGCAGATGGATTTTGCATGGCCGATGTGCAGAAAACCGTTGGGTTCCGGCGGAAAGCGCGTGGTCACGCGACCATTGTTTTTATTTTCGGCAAGATCTTCTTTGATAATGGTTTCAATAAAATGCCCTTTGGCGGCTTGTGTATCCATTTAATATTCTTTCCAGATGGCTTGTATAAAATTTTAAGTAGTGGTTCGACAAAAAAACTGTGTTTCGACTAAAAGTTACCCATATGCAAGGCGCAGAAAAATTTATAACCGGAGCATACTATAGTATGTGAGGATTGTAAATTTTTCTGCAACGCCGCAGATGGGTACCTTTTAGTTTAAACACAAAATATCATATTCATATTAAGGATTAAAGGGTTTCATATATTGGTTGGTTTTCAAAAGCACCAGGGTGCAGGCCTCCTGGACCGTGATCCCGGCGGATTTGAGTTTTTCGTAGGCCGGGGGATTTTCCGTCCCAGGATTAAAGATCACCCGCTTGGGTTTCATGGCCAGAATTTGGTCGATGACCGCGTCCTGCCGGGCCGGGCCAACATACATGGTCACCGTGTCAATGGCCTGGGGAATATCAGAAAGCGCATGGTAAACGGTTTTGCCTTCAATGGTTTCGTGCTTGGGGGCTACGGGTATGGGGCTGTGGCCGTACTCTTCCAGCATATTTTGGGCCTGGTTGGAATATCTCTCTTTCAAAGGACTTGCACCGACGACCGCAACGGTCTCTTTTTTTTCTTCCATGGGTTTTGTATACTCCTTGTATTGTTTAATATGCGATTCTCTATGAGTATCTGTTTATAAAAGAGGAAAGTACAGGAAAAATATATGGGACTGTTTAATCTGGTGTCTCCCTACGACCCGGCCGGGGATCAGCCAAAGGCCATTGACTATCTGGTTCAGGGCGTCGAGGCCGATGAAAAATACCAGGTGCTTTTGGGGGTGACGGGTTCGGGAAAAACCTTTTCCATGGCCAATATCATCAACCGGGTGGAGAAGCCAAGCCTGATCATTGCGCCCAACAAAACCCTGGCGGCTCAGTTGTACAATGAGTTCAAGATGCTGTTCCCGGATAATTGCGTGGAGTATTTTGTTTCCTATTATGATTATTACCAACCCGAAGCCTATATCCCGTCTTCGGATACCTATATCCAGAAGGATTCGTCGATCAATGAACTGATCGATAAGATGCGGCATTCGGCCACCCGGAGCGTTCTGGCCCGCAAAGATGTCATCGTGGTGGCGTCGGTTTCGTGCATTTACGGTCTGGGTGCGCCCGAGGAGTATCTGGATTTGCGGGTGACTCTGGAACGGGACATGGATATCTCCCGGGAAGATGTGATCCGAAAATTTGTGGACATCCAGTACGCCCGTAATGACGTGGATTTTCACCGGGGCACTTTTCGGGTTCGGGGGGACCGGCTGGAGATCTTCCCGGCCTACGAGGAAAATAAGGCCGTGCGCATTGATTTTTTTGGTGACACCATCGAAGCGATCAGTGAAATTGATGCGTTGAAAGGTACGGTGATTAAACAATTTGATCAGATGGCCATCTATCCGGCGTCCCATTACGTGACCAACCAAAAGACCCGGAAGCAGGCCGTGGAGAGTATTGTGGCCGAGCTCAAAGAACGGCTGGCCTTTTTAAATGAACAGAACCTGCTGGTGGAGGCCCAGCGCCTGGAGGAACGCACCCGGTACGATCTTGAGATGCTTGAGGAGATCGGATATTGCAACGGCATTGAAAACTATTCCCGGCATCTCACCGGTCGGGCTCCGGGTCAGCCGCCGCCTACGCTTCTGGATTATATAGATAAGGATTTCCTGCTCTTCTTTGATGAAAGCCATATTTCAGTGGGGCAGCTTGGGGCCATGTACAAGGCCGACCGGTCCAGGAAAGAGACCTTGGTTAAACACGGATTCCGCTTGCCCTCTGCCGTGGACAACCGGCCCCTGAAATTCGAAGAGTTCAAGGATCTGGTGCCCCGGACCATCTTTGTGTCTGCCACCCCCGGAGACTATGAGATGGAAAAGGCCGGTGTCCGGGTGGCCGAGCAGATTGTCAGGCCCACGGGGCTGCTTGATCCACCGGTGGAAATCCGGGATGCCAAAACCCAGGTGGATGACCTGTACCAGGAGATTCTTAAACGGGTGGAGGCCCAGGAGCGGGTGCTGGTGACCACATTGACCAAACGCATGGCTGAAGACCTGACCGATTACTATTCGGATCTGGGGCTCAAAGTAAAATACCTGCATTCGGACATCGGTACGGTGGAACGCATTGATATCATTCAGGACCTTCGACGGGGCCTGTTTGATGTGCTCATCGGCATCAATCTGTTGCGCGAAGGCCTGGATATCCCGGAAGTGTCCCTTGTGGCCATTCTTGATGCGGACAAAGAGGGGTTTTTACGCTCTTTTCGCTCCTTTATTCAGATTTTCGGCCGGGCAGCCCGTAACGCCTATGGCCGGGTCATCATGTATGCGGAAAAAGAGACCGGCTCCATGAAGCATGCCCTGTCCGAAACCAGCCGCCGCCGCAAGATTCAGCAAGCCTATAACCAGGCCCACGGCATTACACCCGCCACCATCAATAAAAAGATTAACGCCTTTGATTACACCATGGCCGACATGAATGCCAATACAGTTGAAGCGGCGGTAAACGAGGAACTCAAAGCCTACGATGCGGATGAATTGAACCTGGACGATGTGATACGGGACCTTGAGGCAAAAATGAATGAAGCGGCGGAAAATCTGGAATTTGAGCAGGCCGCACAATATCGGGACAAAATCCGGGAATTGAAAAAGATCAAAACAGCCCAGCCATGATTTCTGAGAAAATAAAAGAAAAATACGACCAGGCTCCCCATGCCCCCGGGGTATATCTCATGCGGGATAAAAAGGGAAAAATCCTTTATGTGGGCAAGGCCAAGGATTTAAAAAAGCGGCTGGCTTCATATTTTGTGAGAAAAGATCAGCCCGAGCCCAAGACGGCAGCACTTCTGGCCCTGGTGGCGGATTTTGATTTGGTGGTCACCCAGTCGGACCAGGAAGCATTTATCCTGGAATCCAACCTGATCAAGAAAAATTCCCCCAAGTATAACGTTCTTCTTAAGGACGGAAAAAATTATCCGCTGCTGCGTATCGATATGAATGAAGCCTATCCTGCCATCCAGCGGGTGCGGCGCATTGAAAAGGACAAGGCGCTCTATTTCGGGCCATACTCTTCCTCCAAGAGCGTGAACCATACCTTAAAGCAGATTCAGCGGATTTTTAAGCTTCGAAAGTGCCGGGATGCTCAGTTTAAAAACCGGTCTCGCCCCTGTTTAAATTACCAGATCAAGGCATGCCTTGGCCTGTGCTGCCATGAGGTGGACCCCGAAGTGTACCAAACCAGGGTGAAGGATGCGGTCCTGTTTCTGCGCGGCCGGACCCGGGAGGTAATTAATAAACTGCGCCTTGAGATGGCGGAATATGCTGCGGATCAGGCCTTTGAAAAGGCTGCTCAGATCCGGGACACCATTTTTGCCGTGGAGCGGATTATGGAGCGCCAGGTGGTGGTGTGTGCGGACGGGCAGGACAGGGATGTTCTTGGGCTTTCCTGGGACCGGGACCGGGCCGTGGTTACCGTGATGCAGGTGAGGTCCGGGTACTTGATAAACACAGCCTATTACCCACTGGATCTTGGATTCAAGGATCCGGATGAGGTGTTGGCCGCCTTTGTGATTCAGTATTACGAGAAAGCCGCCCAGATTCCTGGCTCGGTTTTATTCAGTCAGCCATCCGACGACATGATTCGTGCCGAAGCCCGGCTCAATGAGATGGCCGATCACCGGGTGTATTTTCATTATCCGCTCCGGGGGGAGAAAAAACGGCTTGCCGATATGGCCCGGCTGAACGCAACGGCAGAACTTGAAAAAATATTGGCCCGTGAAGAAGAGGCAACGGCTGCTCTGACCATGCTCCAGCACCTTCTGGGTATGGCCCGGCTGCCCGAGCGCATGGAGTGCTTTGACAACTCCAATCTCCAGGGAAAAGATCCCGTGGCGGCCATGGTGGTATTCACCGGCGGCAGGCCGGACAAAAGTGCCTATCGTAAGTTTATTATCAAGGATATTGAGCAGCAGGATGACTATGCCTATATGACCCACGTCCTCACCCGTCGATTCCAACATGACCGGGAAAATATGCCCCTGCCGGACCTGCTGGTGGTGGACGGCGGTAAAGGACAATTGTCCATGGCCGTGAGCGTGGTCAAGGAGCTGGGTCTGGAAGGGCAGTTTACCCTGGCGGGCCTGGCCAAAAAGGATGCAGACAAGGGGGAAAAGGCGGATAAGGTCTATCTGACGGGGCGGTCCAATCCCTTGAACACAGCCCAGTCGGCCAAGGCACTTTTTCTGTTGGAGCAGATCCGGGACGAGGCCCACAGGTCCGCCATTACCTTCCAGCGCTCCCGTCGGGAAAAGCGGGGGAAGCTGTCTGTCCTTGACGGAATCCCCGGCATCGGCCCCAAAAAAAAGAAGCTGCTGCTCACGACCTTTAAAGGCATTGATAATATTCGAAATCAGTCACCGGAATCCCTTGCCGCACTTCCCGGCATTACGCCGGCAATGGCAAAAAATTTGCTTCAGGTGCTGGCTGATTTATGAAGCAGACTCTTTCCTTTTAAGCAGAACGGGTTCATCTTCCCACAATATTTCTGCTATTGAATGCTGTTCTGAAATGGGGACGGGCGAGTGCTCATACCATGAATGCTCTGTTTGATTTTTCTCAATGGGTTCATTCGATCTTTCTATTTACATCCGGTTGCATGGTTGTTATTTGAAGTTTATCCTGTTTTCATTTTTCAAACGGGATAACATTACAAACTAGGTCTCCAACAGAAAAAAATTTCATAATGCTATGAATCGCACACTTAAAATATACAACCGGATGTCAAAATTTCCATTATGAAATCGGATATTTAGCAAAATTTTTGCATTCAAAGTCCCCTATTTCTCAACGATTAGCCCATTGGTAACAGAATTACGTTCGGGATTTTGTAGAGCAAAGATTAAAGATCGTCGAAAAATTAGGAATCACATTGGCTCAATAAATGCTGGCGCATTGTGTACTTTAAGTGAGTTGGTCGGTGGACTTGCCGTGGAAGCCTCTATACCTTCTTCGTTGAGATGGATACCAAAAGAAATGACGGTTCAGTATACAAAAATGGCAAAAGGAGAACTCACTGGAATTTGTTCTTTTGACCCGTTGCTTCTTAAACCCGGTGATGTAGAAATTCCTTTCGAAATTCAAGACCCGGCAGGGGATATCGTGTTAAAAGTAAGGATATCTTTTTATATAAGTGAACGGAAATTTGCATAATCGAGATAGGACTCACCATAACTGAGGAGCCACCCCGCACCATCCGGTATACGAATCAATTACCAGGGCGATTCGGATGTACCAGGGCGATTCGGATGGTCGAGAGCATCATATATATGACCACAATGTGTGGTATTCAATCCGTGTCTGGAAATCTGGGGACTCATACCATTAAGGCTCGCCTCAAGTTTTCTATATTTCCGGCCCATAAGAGGTGTTTGGCAAACGCTATTTATTAATGTATAAAATGTAAAGACGATCATCTGTCCCCAGGTTTATATTCTTTCCCGCAATGCTCACATAATACGATAGGGGGAATTGGGCCTAAAAACCAAATAAATTTCCTTTTGTTTTTTGGAACATGATTCCCGTTTTTGACAACTAATAACAATTTTCTACATGAAGGACATTTAATAAATATGAAACAAAAGAAAGCCAAATAGAACCCAGACAGGCAAATTAATATAGGGGCAAAATGAAATTCTTGAACTTGATAAGGCAACAAACGGTAAAAAACAATATTGTGTGATAGAATCATACAAGCGACATTTATCGCTATTGCTATCATTGACCAAAACCCAATTGCCATAAAAATCATTCCAGAATGTAATAAAAGATATCCTTTTTTGAACATCAGAGCTCCCGAAAAGAGTTTAGCACAGAAATTAAGTCTAATTGTCATTTGTCGATTTCATTATTAAGCAAGGTAAAATAGTCAGGATGATCAATATTTTGATAGGCGGGTTTTGCCTATTATTGTTTGAATTTCCCTTCAACCCTGTATTTAATTGAACGTATTAAATGTAATCTTTGATGCGATAAAGAGTATTATAGGCCAGTTCCCCTTGTTGGTGTAATTTTGAGAAATTAGAAATAGATAGCGTTTCTTCGGAAATTGTCCTTTCATCGGGGCCAAATTGATAGTCCGTTAAAAATATAATCTCATTGTGGGGGGAGGCGTTAATCATTTTTTTTAAAAGACTCAAGACATCAGAGAATCTATGTGGCTGAAACCTTACTTGAACATAATCAGAGTCCGTATCGTCCCAGTCCATTAAATATCCAGCAAACCACCCTCCCTCTTCATCTCCTTCAAATTCTTTATTTGCAAGATGAACGATAATGCCAGTCTCTTTGTCTAAAACATCTTGAAAAAGACCTCGATGGGATAATACCCCAGGTTCTGCAATATAGGCAAAACCCCTAAATTTTGGTAGGTTCGGCACAGTCCGTGCACCGACTGATATTATCTCTATGGTAGGCAACTTTCGTTCCTTTGAACAACTCACTATCAATAAATTTAATTTGGAGATTATCCTTATCGTTACCCGGATTACAAGAAAAAACGCTGGATGATTTTTTTTCATAGAACCCACAAGATATTGTGATTGGGCTGAAATCAAAAAGCCTGAGCTCTCATACCATTATGTTGCGAGTGGACCTAACCTGTTAAATTTAAAGACGATTTTAGCTATATATCTTGCAAATCAATATTGTATTAAAATTCAACATGTTAAAGGCTATTTAAAAAATTTTTAAAATCAGTGGCAACCAGTGGTGTCCGGTTAGTTTTTTGCACGTAAAAAACAGCTAAATTTATTGAAAAAACAGTCATTTTTTTATTGACAAATGTGCGTAGAAATTTTTTCGCGCCTTGAAAAATTTTACTCAAGGAGCCAAAATGACGCGCATTTCAGTCTCAAAAAAACAAATACAGTCCCTGAATTTTGACAAATTCCAGCGCCCTCTGGTAAGGTCGCTTTCACAAGCACCTGAACTACAATCTCGAGGAGATCGCCCTTTAAAAATGACATTCGAAGACCAAATCAATGCCTTGGTTTATTTTCATCTTCAGGAACACAAATCAGCCCGGCATTTAGTTCAAGATCTCAAGGAGAACATTTTTGCCAAAGAAAATATTGCTCCGGATGGGGGAATCAGTCGCAGCAGCTTTGGCGAAGCAGTCAATCACCGGGGACTTGAACAACTACAATTTGTCTTCGAGGACCTTTATAAGCAGGCTGTTGGGTGTCTACCGAAGGAGCACGCAGAACTTGGAGAATTGGTATCCATTGACGGCAGCCTTATAAATGCTGTCCTTTCAATGCACTGGGCGAACTACAGGAAAGGAAGCAAAAAAGCCAAAGCGCATTGCGGGTTTGACATTAATCACGGCATCCCCAACAAAATTTTTTTGACGGAAGGGAATGGTGGAGAACGTCCTTTTGTAGCAAAAATCCTGTCCAAGGGACAAACAGGCGTTATGGATCGTGGCTATCAATCCCATCACGATTTCGACCTGCTTCAGGAACAAGGGAAGCATTTTGTTTGCCGTATAAAGGCCAAGACAACCAGAACCGTAATTGAAAACCATGAGATCAATTCCGGTAGCTACATTTTTTATGATGCATTGGTCAGGCTTGGTACTCCGAATCAAAACCAGACTAAGAATCCCGTTCGGGTTGTTGGGTATAAAATTGCCGGGGTTAAATATTATGTGGCAACGGACAGACATGATTTAACGGCAGAACAAATAGCAACCATTTATAAACTCCGGTGGACCATTGAAGATTTTTTCAAATGGTGGAAAGAGCACCTGAAGGTTTACCATCTCATTGCCCGCAGTGAATACGGCCTCATGGTTCAAATTCTTAGCGGCCTTATCACTTACCTGTTGCTGGCAATCTACTGCCGCGAGGAGTTTAATGAGAAGGTCTCTATTAAAAGAGTTCGGCAGTTACGAATTGCCATCTTGAATGACCTAATCGGGCACAACGAGAATGGTTCGCATGGGTTAAGCAGGGACAATATTGTCAAAGATCAAAAATTTACGTTTGCCGAGCAAGCAAAAACCTAACCGGACACTACTGAGTGGCAACATAATTTTTTGTTTTACTACATACCCCTCTAAGGCTAGCAAAAGCTGCTTCTGTGGTTCACAAACTGTCAAGCCATTCAAGGATTTCAGCACTATTTTTCCAGTCGATTAACTCATCAATCTTTTTGTCATGAGTTATTTTCGACTGCATGTATTCCATGAGCGTATTCTGGACTTTCCGTTTTTTTGACAGATCCAGCTGCAGATAGGTCATTGTTGATTCAACGCTTTGATGACCAAGACGATTTTTGATATCCGATACCGGAGCATCTAAGGAGACCATATTGACCGCACACGAATGCCTGAAGCAGTGCGCCGGACTCAGTCCTTTCAGCCTTTTTTCCGGCAATGCTAAAGTCAAATACTTCCTACAAATTTTGTTGATTCCGTGCCGGGTCATTTCCCGCTTCCGTTGATTGATAAACAGCCTATGCGCAAATAAAGGGATGGGATCGACCCTGTGATTGCTGATATAGGCCGAGATCAAGGAAGCGGTTCTGGAGCATAGGTTAATCAACCGGTATCGGTTTCCCTTTCCCAGGACCGCAATGGTTTCGTTTTCGGGATCAAAATAATCAAATTCCAATGTGGCAATTTCATTGGCCCGGGCACCGGAGTCATAAAGCAGATGGAGAATGGTAAAATCCCTCATGCCTTCCTTCTTTTTCAGATCTACGGCACTGAACACTTTCATGATTTCTTCGGGATATAAAAAACCCATCACCTTTTTTTGAGCTCTTTTCTGGGGGATGTTCAGGAGGGCCTCGGCAATTCGTTTTTTGTCCGGGTGCATGAAGCGGATCATCTTGGCCAAAGACTTGATCACGGCCAGACGCTGGTTTCGAGTCTGCACGCTATTTTTTCGGTTTTTTTCCAGATGCTGGAGAAAGGCAAGCACTGCATCCACCGTTAAGTGTTCTATTTTCAATGACTTGATTTTTATTGAGTGATGATTTGCCAAAAAATGCAGGAATAAAGACAGACTCTGCCGATAAGCTTGGACACTTTGTTTACTCGTCCCTTTTATCGAGGGCAAGTATTCATAAAAATACTGGTGCAGGCAACTTGTCAATCTCATGTCTCCTCGCCTTTTGATATCGAAAAATCAAACAGTTGCCGACGGTGCTCAGCATCTAGTACCTTCAAATAATAGGTTGTGTATTTGTATTTGCTGTGCCCCATGTAAGCCGCCAGTACAGGCAGGGCATTTTGGCAGGATTTCCCTTGCTGTTTTATCCTTTTCAGCGTGTTCACGGCAAATGAATGCCGCAAGGAATGATGTGAAGGCTGACTGAAGTTTGTCGAACCGATTACTTTCCGGGAGTGATCAAGATTGATATCTGTGAGTGCCTGTTTAAATCTGCGATTTATAAACATACGCACCAGTTTTTTCCCTTTCACCTTTACCAGCAAAAAAGGACTGTCATCCTCATCAGGGAATAACCGGCGAACTTTTTGCAAGTTGTTGATTTCATCGGCTACGGCTTTAGGTATAGGGATCAATCGATCTTTTCTAAATTTTGTCTTTTCAATATAGATTGTTCTTTCTTCAGGCCTGTAATGGGTTTTCAATAAATTAAGTGTCTCCGAGGTTCTAAGTCCGCACCTGGCCATCAACAAAAAGGCAATATAGGCACTGAAATCTGACACATAGAATCTTTGACTTTTCCGCATCGACTTGATTACAGCGTTGAGAAAACGGTCTGTTTCTTCCGGAGAAAATATAAAAGGAATAACGAGATTTTCCTGTAGCTCAGTGATTTCCTGTAACGGATTTTCCAGGATCACATCTTTGCGTATAAGATAATTGAAAAAAATCTTGAGCATTCTAAAAATCGTATTTATGGACCGGGGCTCAAGATCAAGGTCTGCTCTGAACCGGATAAAAAACAGCGGATCAAAGGATGTCCAAGTCACTTGTTTTTCAGACACATATCGATCAAGTACCCTAAGACCGTATATCATTGAGGTGTTTGAGTACCCAAGTTGAAAACGATATGTGATAAAATCTTCCATTTGTTCAGCCAAAAAACTTTTAAAACGTTTCATCAAGGATAATCTCCCGCATCAGGCCGATATGAATGCTCAGATACTTTTTGGTCGAATCAAGGCTTTTATGCCCCATCATTTCTTTAATTTCATAGATGGACATACCGGATTCCAACATATTCTGGGCAAATGAATGCCGCAGCCAGTATGTATTACCCGGCAAGTTGTTTTCCCGCATGCAGTTTCGGATAAGCGTGGGGATATTTCTCGTGCTTACAGGTTTATGAGGGGCGCTAAGATGTAAAAACAAAACCCTGTGTTTACTTTGAGGCCTGCCCCCTACGATATAAGCCGTGATAGCTTTGACGATATTGTCGGGAAGGGGAAGATGAGCAGGACTGCAATTTTTCCTTGAACGGATAAAAATTTCTTTTTGCCTGAATGAGATGTCATCCAATGTTAGAGAACTGATTTCTATAGGCCTTAATCCCAGATAATATGCCAGGTGTATGGCGGCATTCGTACGAAGGTCTTTTGCTGTTGACAGATCCAGACTGTCAAACACCTTTTGCATTTCATGAGTACGCAAAAATTTGAGTGGCCTTAATTGTCCGAACGCCGGAGGGCTTACAATTAAAGGAACGAGATCTTTTTTGATATATTTGTTCAGATAAAGATATCTCAAAAACTGACGAAGCTGTGACCGGTTAGACTTCGCTGTTTCAATTGAATAATTGGTATTGTACAGGGCTAAAAATTGATCAACCCGCTGGATGGATATCTCATTCAGGAGAGTGTTTGATTTTTGCAGATAAATATCCAGGCCCGTCAGTATCCGCTGCATTCCTTTGACACTTCCCTGGGCACGGACTTGATGAGTATAATAGTTCAGGTACCGTTGATAAATTTCCGGCAATATATGATCAGGTGCCATGACCGGATTCCCTTGGATTTAAAATAGTCTGCAGATATTTTACGCTACTGACAAAATCGGTGTTGCGGCAGATCATTACCATATCGATGGTGTTAAAATTCCTTTCGCATCGAAAGCACCGGCTCAAGTTGGTTCGCGGATTAACTGCGGTCTGGAACTCGTTGCACAAGGGACACAAAAAACGGAAAACCCCTTCGCTGATTTTGGCCGGGATACCCAATTGTGTTTCAATCAACACATGGATGGGGATTGCGTTTCGTAATTTATAAAGTTCCTTTGAAGAAAATAGTTTGCCCATGTTGCCACCTCTTCTTTTGGGTCAATTCTTTCAGAATATCTGGTGTCAATTCTATCGTTTCCTGGTCCGTGGCATCAATAATATCTTGTAACGCATTTTTGTTAAGGAGGGTGTCAAACCCTATAAAGACAAGGGTCTTGGCCAATATTAAATCTTGTAACAGTATTGGGATTAAATCCATCGGAGATCCTTTACCAGCAATGCTTTTGCCGATTTTCGTCTCTTGTAACGCATCTTCAATTAAGGATGGTCTTTTGGGAGGCTTTTTTCGCTTCCAGTAGCCTGGATTGTTTTGGCGCCACTCCTGGACACGGGCAACATTCTCAGGCCCTGAGAAATAATCTTGATTTTTTGGCTTACTCAGCCATTTTTGCTGACTGTGTTTTTTACTGGCAATTTTACATTCGGGTTGGTCGCAGAATTTCTGCCGCTTTAAATGACGGGCATCGGGCTTGAATAAATTTTGGCAGTTTTTACACCTGCGGCGGCGAATTTGTTTTCTCATAGACCTGATACCTCCTTAGATCTATGATCGGATGAACGATGGCGGGGTAGTATTTTTTCAAAATATGGCGGGGTCCTGCAGGGTCCGGCGGGATCGGGCGGGGTAGAACACGCAACAAAAAAAACTCGCTACATAAATACCATCATTGCGCGGTTTTGTTTTTCTCAATGGATTGATTCAAACTTTCTATTTACATCTATTTGCTTGGCTGTTATTGGGAAATTATCCTGTTGTCATTTTTCTAACGGAATAATATTCAAACCTGTGGATTGAACAGAAAAAAAAATCATAATTACTTGTTAGGGCTTTTAACGATGACTGATCCAAGAATAATATTGAAGTCGGATCTCGTTCCGAAACTTCGAGAGATAGGATTCAAAGGCTCATTTCCTCATTTCCGACGATCAAGAGAAAACCGTAATGAACTGATCACATTTCAGTTTGATAAATATGGAACGGGGGATTTTGTGATTGAAATTGCCTCTGCACCGCTTGGTGACTTCTCAACGTATTGGGGAAAAATTATTCCTCAGAACAAATTAAGAGCCAATGATCTGAATGAGAGGCTGCGCATAGGGGCATCATCTCATAACGCTGATAGTTGGTTTAATTTGGGAAGTAATCCCAACGACGTAATAATGAACATATTAAAACTAATAAATACCCAGGGTGATGATTTTTTTAAAAAAAGCACACGCTAACTACTTTTTCCAGCGGACTCGGTTCACTGCTGAAAAATACGTTATTTGAATAAATTTCATGAAAGCACAAATCGGAAAAGTATTTTGGTATTGCAGCACAAGTAATGGAGACCCATCTGATTGCGTGAAATGGGCGGAAGCTGCACTTTATGAAAATTTTGATTCGCCAAGCCTTCGGATATTGGCTGGTCTAAGTGCTCCTTTGAATTTCTTTGAGGTAAAGTATTATACCGAAACAGCATTAAGTGAGTTAGGGATTGAAATCCCCTGTGGAAGTCGAGCTGTCTCAGCTTATGCAAAAGATATAGCCTGCGATATTATTAATAAGCCAGAGACAATCCGGCTTAATCTAAAAGAATTATTCGAATTGTGCATAGCCCACAATTATCAGGATGATATTTTTGACTTCTACCTTCTGCACTGTGCATGGGAGGATTTTGATCACGGGGAATTTCAATATTATTGGGATGGTGCGACTAAAGAAAATATTAAAATTGTCGTTATTGAAAAATGCAAAGAATACATAAAATAGGCTAAAAATCAAAATTTTTAAGGAATAGCAAAGTGACAGATAAGTCTATTTATGTGGTGTGTAGCCTTTGCCAGTAATGGCCGTTAATTTCTTTCATTATTGGTGTCCATTGCCATAAAGTTAAGATGATTTGAATTTTACCATCCAAGTGCATAAAGGACATGAAAATTGATTTTTTGATATATATTCTTCATGCTCTTCATCTCCTTCATGGTAAAATATTTAGTGCTTAATTTTATTACCTTGATTAAGGACCTTCATGAAAAAAATCCCATATGCCGTCAGCAGCTTTGAGCAAATTATCAATAACGGCTATTATTATGTGGACAAGACCCGTTACATAGCCGAGCTTGAAAATTGGCAGGTGCCTGTATTCCTACGTCCTCGCCGTTTTGGTAAAAGCCTTTGGTGTTCCACCCTGGCGTGTTATTACGACATCAACCTTAAGGATCAATTTGAATCCCTTTTTGGGCAGACCTGGATCGGCCGGCACCCGACCCCGTTAAAAAACAGCTTTATGGTGCTGCGGATGAATTTTTCCGTGGTGAGTGTCAAGCCGGATATCAAGGTGATTGAAGAAAATTTTACGGTGACCCAGGGTGCGACACTCCAGACTTTTCTGTCCAGGTACGACCATTTTCTGGGCGATCTGAATATTACCCGGGAAATGCCCATTGCAAACCAATTACAGATCATCATCGAAAAAATCAACAACAATGATCTGCCGCCGCTTTACATTATCATTGATGAGTATGATAACTTCACCAATCAACTGATCACCACCCGTAATGACGACCGGTATAAGGAACTCACCACCGGCGATTCTTTCCTACGTTCGTTTTTCAAGGTCATTAAATCCGGGATTGAGCTGCAGAGTGTGGGCAAGGTGTTTATTACCGGGGTATTGCCGATCACCATTGATGATCTGACTTCCGGGTTTAATATTGCAGAAATCGTTACACGCGAAGAAAAACTGGTGAACATGCTGGGATTTACCCATGCGGAGACCCGGGATTATCTTACCAAGGTGTTCGATGCTTTTGGCTTTGACCCCTCCCGGAAGCCTGAGATACTCTCGATCATGAACACCCATTATAATGGCTACCGCTTTGTGCCGGAGGTTGAAGAAACCCTGTTCAACTCAACCATTGTTACCTATTTTTTAAAACGATTTGTTTTAAATGACGGCAAAATTCCCCGGGAACTCATTGACGACAACCTGAAAACCGATATCTCCTGGATTGAGCGGCTGACAACGGTCAAGGAAAACACCGACGCCATGATGGACGCCCTGGTGTTTGACAACCGGTTGCCGTACGATACCAAGCAACTGGTGTCCAAGTTCAACGTGCGGCCGTTTTTTGAACGGGATTATTATCCTGTATCCCTGTTTTATCTGGGCATGGTGACCTGTCTGGATGATTTTGCCATGTGCCTGCCCAACAATACCCTGCGTGAAATTTTTACCGACTATTACAATGAACTCAACCATTACGAAGTCTCAAAAGGCTATACCGATATATTCCGGGAATATCTTGCAGACCCGGATCTGGAAAAATTGTTCTCAGGGTTTTACAAGATCTATCTTGGCCAGTTTCCGGCCCAGGCGTGGGACAAAATCAATGAGAATTTTGTCCGCTGTACATTTTATGAACTTTGCACCCGGTATCTGTCGCGATGGTTTACCTTTTCCATGGAGGTCAATTATCGCTCCGGCAGGAGTGACTGGGAAATGACCGGCAAGTATCACAATAAATACAAAAACACCAAAAGCATTATTGAGTTTAAGTATACGCCCGGAAAAGATGCGGATAAAATATTATCCCTTCGGTCGCCCCTTGAAGCGGATGCTCTCGAGGTGCTTGGGTATAAAAACGATGCCTTGCAGATGTTTCCCCATTTTGCCGTTGAAACCTATGTGATTTATGTACGCGGCAATAAGGGTTTTCGTTTTTTCCGGGTATAATACACCGACTGTGGACATTTATGCTCAACTGTTTTATTAGACATTGTTTTGCTTCGACAAAATTCAGTGATTGTATTATGATTTAAATTTTTGGCGAAAACTTAAATTTAACAACGGACCCGTCAGAGTTAAAAACCTGAGGGCCGGGAGAAGAAAATGAACGACAGGTTTGAGGACGACAACACTCAGAACACTGACAACGGCATTGACCAAAGCAACGACGAAATGAGTTTTGAGCAGATGCTTGATGCCTATGATTCAAAAATCGGCCGGGAATTCAAACCCGGAGATATGGTGGAAGGACAGATTATTTCCATCGGAGAAAATTCAGTTTATCTGGACACGGGGACAAAGTCAGACGGTGTGGTGGATAAGTCCGAGCTGCTGGATGAAGAGGGTGAGTTTCAGTATTCAGTGGGTGATATCCTTAAACTGTATGTGGTCTCCCTGAGCGAAAGCGAAGTGATTTTGTCCAAGGCGGTTTCCGGGGCTGGCATGGCTGCCATGATTGAGGATGCCTACCGCGGGCACACCCCGGTTGAAGGCCGGGTGACCGGCGTTGTTAAAGGCGGTTTCTCCGTGGATGTTCTGGGTAAAAGGGCGTTTTGTCCGGTGAGCCAGATTGATGTCAAATATGTGGAAAATCCCGAGGATTACGAGGGTCAAACCCACCATTTTCTGATTACCCGGTATGAGGAAAAGGGCAGAAATATTGTTGTCTCCCGCAGAGACCTTCTCAATGAGCAGATCAAGGAAGAACGTGCCGCATTCATGAAGGACCTGGCCGAAGGGGATACGGTCCAGGGCAAGGTGATCAAGCTGATGTCCTACGGTGCTTTTGTTGAACTTGCCCCCGGCGTGGAAGGCATGGCCCATATTTCCGAATTGAGCTGGTCCCGGGTGGAAAAGCCCGAAGAGGTGGTTCGGGTGAATGATATCCTGCCGGTTAAGGTGTTAAAGATTGAAAAACCCAATTCCGATTCTCCCAAAATTTCTTTGTCCGTTAAACAGACCTCTGGCAATCCCTGGGATAACATCGGCACCACCTTCAGCACCGGAGACCAGGTCAGCGGCAAAGTGGTCCGTTTGACCGCTTTCGGTGCGTTTGTGGAGATTGCTCCGGGCATTGACGGTCTGGTTCATATCTCTGAAATGAGCCACGTAAAACGGGTGCTTCGCCCCGAGGACGAGGTGAGCGTCGGTGATAGCGTCCAGGTCCGAATCAAGGCCATTGATATGGACAGCAAACGGATCTCTTTGAGCATGAAGGATGCGGCGGGCGATCCCTGGACCGGTGTCCTGGCCAAGTATTCCGTGGGCAGTGTCGTGGAGGGAACCCTGGAGAAAAAGGAAGGGTTTGGACTGTTTATCCGCCTGGAACCCGGCATTACCGGCCTGATGCCCATGTCGAATCTCCGCCAGTCCGCAGATGCAGGGAAAATTGAGTCCCTCAAACCTGGGGATACCCTGCCGGTGCTGATCCAGGAAGTGGATGAGGATAACCGGCGCATGACCCTTTCTCCCCCGGACCAGAAATCCTCCGGTAATTGGAAGCAGTTTGCAAAAACTGACAAGGGCGGTTCCTCTTTTGGCTCCATGGAAAGCATTTTACGGGCAGCATTGGAGAAAAAGAAGTAGGCTGCGCCTGATACATTACGATTATAGTGCTTTTATTTTGCAACAGCCCGTTGAAAGGGCGAATTTAACATGCCGGCAATGTTTGTCACTGATTTTGACGGTACGCTGCTCACGGACGATCGGCGTATCCGTGGCCGGGATCTGGATACCCTGGCTGAGTTGAGATCTGCCGGTGTGATAACGGTGATCGCCACAGGGCGCAGCCTTTATTCCTTCAGGCGCGCCCTTGGGCATATGGGGCTATCCCCCGAAGATCTGCCCCTGGATTATCTGATTTTTTCCACCGGTGCCGGCATTATGGCCTGGCCTGAAAACCAGCTGATCCGTTCCTGTTCCATCCCCAGGGACGGGGCATTGGAAGTCGCAGCGTGCTTTGACCGGTATGGATTTGATTATATGATCCATAAAGCCATTCCAGATACCTCGTATTTTTTGTTTAAATCCACATCCGGCAGCAATCCGGATTTTCAGCGGCGGATGGATATGTATTCAGATTTTGCGACGCCTCTTGGGTCGGGAAATATGATTTATGATCAATCTACTGAGGTTCTGGCCATTGTGCCCGGCGGATTTCCCTGGACGCATATGGATGCGTTGCGCTGTGAACTGTCAGGGTTCAGTGTGATTCCAGCGACATCCCCGTTGGACCATAAATCGTTGTGGATAGAAGTATTTTCTGCCGGGGTCAGCAAGAGTGCGTCGTCCCAATGGCTGGCCGACCAGCTTGGTGTCAAGCGGGAAATGGTGACTGCCGTGGGAAATGATTACAATGACGCAGACCTTTTAGCGTGGGCAGGGCAGGGGTTTTTAATGGATAACAGTCCCGCATCTCTAAAAAGTAAGTATGTCTCTTCGGGGTCCAACAATGAATGCGGCGTGAGCCGGGCGGCACGTTTGAGTGGGTTGCTAGGCTGAGCCTTTTCCCGAATCGGTGTCTGTTTCTTCAAAATTAAGGTCCGGATACAATTTATCGCAGCAGGCCGGGCAGATGCCGTGGGAAAATATTAAGTGGTCAAAGGTCTTTTCAATATCTTTCCACCGGTTGTCTTTGCCTCTGATTTTTTTGCAGTTGGCGCAGATGGCGATGGCATGTTCGGGTATATCCTGGGGATATTTTATGAATTGTTCGTACTGGCGCTGTAGTTTAATGCGCCGGGATATGTCCCGGGCCATGATAATGGTGCCGGTATAGGTTTGATCTTTGCCCTGGTTAATGGGGCTGCAGGTCAGTTCCACATGTACGGTGTGAAGATCCGCATGTACCAGTTGGATTTCATACCGGCTGGTTTTGCCTTTTTTTCTGATCTGGGTCTGTTCAAGTATCACCTGAAAGCTTTCCCGGGTGGAGATCTCCCCAAGGTTCATTGATACCAGTTTGTCTGCCGGATACCCCATCATTTTACAGAATGCCGGATTGACAAAGGTGATATTTTCCCAGGCATCTACGGTCAGGACCCCTTCAGCAATTTGTTCGGTAATGGTCCTGTACTGTCGTTCGCTTTTTGCCAGTTGTTCGCTGTAGGCCTTGTTTTCTCTGGCCAGGCGTCTGTTTTCAAAAACTTTTTTCACCACATGAACAATGATGTCCAGGTCGATGATGGGTTTGGAAATATAGTCTTTGGCACCCATTTGAAGGGCCTGGATGACATCTTGTTTTTTGCCGGCGCCTGAAATCACAATCATGGGTTGATCCGGGTCGGATTTGTGGATGGTGCGCATGACCTCAAGTCCGCCCATGACCGGCATGAGCAGGTCCGTGATGACCACGTCCACATTTTTACGGAAAAACAGGTCCAGACCCATATGTCCGTTTTCTGCCGTAAAAACCCGGTATCCTTTATCCTCAAATAAATCAGCCAGGCTCTCCCTGATGGAGATTTCATCATCAATGATGAGAAGCGTTTCCTGGTGCATTGGGGGCTGTTGCATTTTGATCATTTATTCCCCGGGGAAGATGGTGTTCCGGTATTTTTAAATATTTTAAATACGTTGAAATAATCCAGTTGAAAAATGACTATATCAGATCAATGGAACAAATGTAAATCACAGATCCTTAATTAATTGCGCCATATCCCTGACGGCCGTGTCCATGCCTGTCATAACCGCCCTTGAGATGATGGCATGTCCGATGCTGTACTCAGTGATTTCAGAAAGTCCCTTGAACGCTTTGATGGATTGGTAACAGATGCCGTGGCCGGCATGCACACCCAGGTTCAGGCGGGTACCGATTTTTGCCGCATCCACAATTCTTGCGTATTCCCTTTTCCGGTCATAGGCGGTTACGGCATCGCAGAATGCGCCGGTGTGTATTTCAATGGAATCGGCATCTATTTTGTGGGCCACTTTGATCTGATCCAGGTCGGGGTCAATGAAAATGCAGACTTTGATGCCGGCATTCTTCAGTGTGGATACGGCCTGGCGGATGTGTTCCATATGGGTAATGACATCCAGCCCGCCTTCGGTGGTCAGCTCTTCTCTTTTTTCGGGTACCAGGGTGACGGTTTCAGGTTTGATGTCCAGGGCAATGCCCAGCATTTCACTGGTGGCGGCCATTTCAAGAATTAATCTGGTTTTTATCGTCTGGGAGATCAGACGAACATCCCGTTCCTGGATGTGGCGGCGGTCTTCACGCAGATGTACCACAATGGCATCTGCTCCGGCGGTTTCTGCGGCCAGGGCGGCCTGGACCGGGTCCGGGTATTTGGCACCCCTCGCCTGGCGCAGGGTTGCCACATGGTCTACGTTCACAGCCAATTCAGCCATATTCTTATCCTTATAATTTTTTAAAATGCGGTCAGATTGATGTTGGGTTCTACGATCCTGAGCAGTTCCAGGCTTTTTTCTTCCATTTCCAGGGCCTGGTTTTCGCCCAATTCATGATCAAATCCAATCAGGTGAAGAATACCGTGTATCAATAATTGAGACATTCGTTCATCTGTGGAGATGTTTGCCTCCAGGGCCTCGGCCTCTGCGGTATCAAGGGAGATGACCACATCCCCGAGAAGCCCCGGGGTGATGTCTGAGAATTCTCCCTCCTGCATGGGGAAGGAGAGTACGTTGGTGGGTTTGTCTTTTCCCCGGTATGTCCGGTTTAACTCCCTGACCTGGGCATCGTCGGTGATCACGATGGAAAGCTCATGGTCGTCACAACCCAAGGCGTTTAAGATCTGTTCGGTCTTTTTGTACAGGGGGGCTGTTGGCAGCCTCTCCTCTTGCTGGTTGTCTATCAGTATCTTTAGGTTTTCCATTCTTCTTATCCTGGGGCTTGTCATTATATTCAATGCGGCTGTGATAAATAGAGGTTAAAATATTATTGAAACTTTTGGCAATCTGGTGAAGATCTTTCAACGTCATTTCGCACTCTTCGAGCTGACCGTCGGCAAAGATGTCATTGATCAGCTCTTTAACACGGCCTTTTATCCTGGAAGGGGTCGGGCGCTCAAGGGCCCGGGTGGCCGCTTCGACCACATCGGCAAGCATCACGATACCCGCCTCCCGTGTCTGGGGTTTGGGACCCGGGTATCTGAAATCATCTTCATTGATGTTTTCATTGCCGGCTTTCAGGCTTTTGTTATAAAAATATTTTATCAGGGATGTGCCGTGGTGTTGGATGATGCCTTCCACGATTTCATTGCCCAGTTTGTATTTTTTTGCCATTTCCACGCCTTTTTTTACATGGCCGATGAGGATCAATGCGGACATGGACGGGGAGAGCTTGTCATGGCGGTTCCGGCCGTCGGACTGATTTTCAATGAAATACATGGTTTTGTCCAGTTTGCCGATGTCATGGTAATATGCCATGACCTTGGCCTTGAGACTGTCTGCCCGGATGGCGGATGCGGCGGCTTCGGCAAGGGTTGCGACAATGACGCTGTGATTGTATGTGCCCGGAGCCTCGATCATTAACTTTTTGATCAGGGGCTGGTCCAGATTTGAAAATTCCAGCAGTTTAGCTGCTGTGGTGTAATTGAACAACACTTCGATCAACGGGGTGAAGCCGACCGTCAGAATAGCAGCAAAAACGCCGCCGCCCACGGCCATTGTCACCTGTTTAACTACGGTTGCCCAGGGCAGTGCCTGGGAGGGCATGAAAAATCCCAGGGCAATGGCAAGGCATGCATTGAAAAACGCCAGTTTAAATCCGGCCACAATGAAATGATGGCGTTCGTTTCGTTCCTTGATCCAGTAAGCCGATGTAACACTGGACAGAAAAAAGAACAAAAAAACCTGGAATCCGCCGCCAAAGGATATGGTGCATAAACTGCAAAGTACCAGGGAAAAATAGAGGGCAATGTCAAACCCCAGAAAAAGGCAGGTGATCATCGCCGCTGCCGGTAAAGGCACAACCATGTATATTGCGCTGGACGCAATTTTGCCGGAGATTTCCGGATTTGAGGCGTGGGCAATGTATACGGCAAGCTCAGTAAATCCGATATATAGCAACAGGCCCAGGGTCAGAAAGGTCATGTGCTTGTTTATGTCCCGGCTGAGCTTTGGATGGTTTTTGAGAAAAAGAAAATAAACCACAAGGAGCAAAAGGCTGGTGAACATGCAGATGCCGGTGATGGTCATGATCACATCCTTATCCTCGACCTGCTTGTTCAACGCGTTGAGTTTGACCAGTTTTAGTTCATCAACCCGCTCACCTTCTCGAATGAGCATTTCCCCTGCCTTGATCTGATACAGGGTGGGTTTGACCTGGGCCTGGGCTTCCCGGATGCGTTTTTTCGTTTCGTTTTTATTTAGGGTAATATTAGGCCGCAGAAGCCGCTGGCAGATATCAACAACCAGGTTGGCCAAACTGTAGTTGACATCCTTCAGGATAGGCTGGCCCACGACCCTTACCATGGTCTTGGCCTGATCCGGCCCGTAAAACACTTTGAGATTGCTGATAACGCGTTCTTTGTGGGACTGGATGGTTCTCAGGGTGATCCCTTTTTCCTCTTCGGCCAGAAGAATCTCTTTGTTGCCTACCACCCCGTTGGTCAAAATGGTGTTTATGATGGCGGTTAAGTACCCTGTAATTTCTTCGGAAAATTTTTCTTTGAACAGGATCTGGAATGCGCCTTTGGAGATTTCTATGCCCAGTTTTTTTTCAAATTCAGGCTTGACCGCCAGGGCCATGGAGAAGGAGGGTTCTGAAGATTCGGGCAAGGAGGTCTCATCCGCATCCTCGGTCTCCTCAGATTCTGCCGGGATGTTTTCCTGGACATTTTCCGCTTCTTTGAACATATCTCGGCCAAACTGCATGGCCGATGAAATACCGGCGGTTATATTCTTTAACAGGTTGGCGTCAAAATCATATACCGTTTTGATTGATGTTTTGGCCGCGTCCATTTTGGCCAGGTTGGTGGCCTCGTCTTCAATGAAGAAATCCTTGGGCGCCTTGATGTCCCTGCTCGCAACATCCCCTATTTGATAGACATAGGATTCAGTGGTATGGTCAAAGGTCTGGGCCAGAGCAAAGAGGGCTACGACCAGAAAAAACATGACGGGCGGCAGATACGGGGTGCTCGACAGATCTTGCCCGCTCCACTTAAACCAACCCTGGTTATTTGCTTTTTTCATAAGCGTTGATAATATCGGACACCAGCCGGTGTCTGACAACATCTTCCTTTGAAAATTCTATGAATGAGATTCCCCGTATCCGGGCAAGCAGTTTCCTGGCTTCCACCAGACCCGATTTTTTCCCGACCGGCAGATCTGTCTGGGTGATATCACCTGTGACAATGGCCTTTGATCCGTATCCAATCCGGGTCAAAAACATTTTCATCTGCTGGGAGGTGGTGTTTTGGGCTTCGTCCAGAATGATAAACGCATCATTCAGGGTTCTGCCCCTCATAAATGCAATGGGTGCGATCTCAATGGTTTCCTGCTCAATATATGCTCTGGCTTTTTCAAAATCAAGCATATCATAAAGGGCATCGTACAGTGGCCGCAAATATGGATTGATTTTTTCAGCCAGATCGCCGGGAAGAAACCCCAGTGCTTCGCCGGCTTCCACCGCAGGACGGGTGAGAATAATTTTTTTTACATCCCCCTTTGTAAAGGCTGCGACGGCCATGGCCATGGCCAGGTATGTTTTGCCGGTGCCGGCCGGGCCGATACCAAAAAGGATGTCATTGTTTTTTATGGCCTCGGTGTATGCCAACTGGGTTGGGGTCCGGGGGGTGATGGGTTTGTTTTTGGCCGTTACCATGACTGTGGTGGTAAAAATTTTTTTTAAAGGGGTGGAACGGCCCTGTCTGATCGCATTAATGGCGGCATCAACCACCGCAGGTGTCAGCCGTATTTTTTCTTCTAACAGTTCATAAAGCTGGCTGATCAGATCAACGACTTTGTCTGTTTGTTTTTCCGTACCATCGACTGAAATTTCCCCGCCCCTTGAGTTTATTTTAACATCAAAGGCCCGGGCGATTTTTTCCAGGTTGGTATTGTGTGCCCCAAAGAGTTTTTGGGCAAGGGTAATATTCTGAAACTCAAGATTTTTCATGGGCTATAGGGTGCATTTTATTGGTTTAAAGGTCAATAAAAATCTTGACTGGGAACTGGCCCTGCTGTTATCTGTTTGTACTTGGTGTTTGAGCAAGAATTCACCCTACTGCGGCGTTGCTGAAAGGTTTGCAATTTTCATAACCAAGGGGTCGCTATGGTTACAAATTTTTCTACGCCTTGCATGTTGGCCTTTTCGCTCAAACACGGGACACTTTTCAGGCTCTGCTTTTGAAATCACAATCAAATTAAGGGAAGATATGAATTTTTTTGACCTTTGCGTATTGATCATTGTGGGGTTTTGCCTTATTCGAGGAGGCTTTAAAGGCCTGGTGCGGGAGATATCCGGCATCGTGGGCGTTGTGGCTGGTTTTTATGGGGCCAATACCTATTATCCCCAGTTTATTCCCTATGTTGAGTCATGGATTCCATCGCCACAGATTCAAAAACTGGTCTGTTTTTTTCTGTTGTTCTGTCTGATTCTGATTGCTGTTGGACTTGTGGCTGCCTTGATCCATAAAATATTGAATATAGTATTTTTGGGCTGGGTGAACAGAACATTTGGTGTCATTTTCGGGGCGGCCAAAGGCATCCTTATCACAACGGTCCTTTTTATAATCATCACAAGTTTTACCCCCAACGGCAGTAATCATATGGCTGCTTCCCGTACGGCACCCTACCTTGCCCGGGTTGCCGATGCCCTGACCCTGTTTATTTCCCAAAACATCAAAATGGATTTTAGTAAAGAGCTGGAAGGATTAAAACAAAAGTGGAAACAATAGTTCCCCTGCTTGAGATTATTCGAAGGCTTCGGGGGGAGAACGGATGTGCCTGGGACAGAAAGCAGACCCCCGCCACCATGTGGAAGTGTCTGGCCGAAGAGTTATATGAACTGGAAGAAGCCATTGTAAAAGATGATGAGGATAATATTGTAGAAGAGCTTGGCGATGTTCTTTTTCAGATTCTTTTTATTATGGAAATTTATGCCGACTCGGGCCGGTTTCCCTTTGATCGGGTGGTAAATGCCGTGGCTGAGAAAATGATTCGTCGCCATCCCCATGTTTATGCAGACAGTCAGATTGCATCCGAAGATGCGTTGAATAAGCAATGGGAGGCAATTAAGGCCAAAGAAAAATCCGGGTCAGGTGCACCGGAAAGGCCTTCTGCCCTTGACAATGTCCCTGGCGGCATGCCAAGTCTGCTGCGGGCGTTAAAAGTTTCAAAATCTGCAGTTAAAGCCGGATTTGAGTGGGAAAATCTGAGCCAGGTTCTGGATACGGCTGTTTCAGAAATACATGAGTTTGAGGCGGCGCTCTCCGAGAACAAGGATGATGCCATCGTTGAATTTGGAGATATCCTTTTTTCCCTTGTGAATGTGGCAAGATTTGCCGGGTTTCATCCGGAAACGGCACTTTACCGTTCCACGTCAAAGTTTGAGGAACGATTCAGAACCATGGAAGCTGCCATTGAAGAAAAAGGCCTTGATTTAAAGCAGATGCCTGCCGAAGAAAAAGAGACGCACTGGCAGGCAGCCAAAGAGGTTTGCAGGCAAAAAAAGTCTGACGTTTAAGGTCTCTTATTTGTCTACAGGTAATCCCCCCGCTGGAATTTCAGATATTCGGTTTTTGCGGCAATTGCCGTGCTGGTGGCAATATCTATGAGGTCCTGATCATCTTCTCCCAGAGACAGCGTTTCTTCCAATAAAGATGCAGCGTCTTCATTGAGCCCTTCAAGTATGGGTTCAATCTCCTTTAGAGGGACGTTGGTGTCGTCAAGCTGGAATGCGTACCTTTCCAGACTGGTCAGCAGTTTGTCTGTTTTATCCGTAACGATTTCAGATACGGTTTGAATATCAAAATTCATTGCGGAGATCTCACCCAATTCACTGGTCTGTGAACTCTCTTCTAATGCCTGTATTTTCTCCTGGGCTGAATTGAGTAAGGACTCAAATTCCTGCCCACTGGTCCGAGAAACCTTTTTTGACTGACCGTCAAGTATTTGGGAGATGTTTTGGATGTTGTTGATATTGGTCATATTTTCCTCCTTTTTTTAGGAAGAGTTTATGCAGCAAACGTGCCGATTAAGTTTTAATTTTTGATGGTTTTATTTTATTGAAGTTCTGATTAGAAATCAAGCGGTTATGGACACAAATAAAAACTCCTGCCCGAAGAGATCAATCCGAGGGGATCGATGCCTCAGGCAGGAGGGAAAAAAATGCCGCTTAGTTAGCCCACTTCGTTCAAAATAGAGCCGACTATTTTTTCTGCGACCTTCTCTGCATTCACTGTGTACTGACCTGTCTGAACCTGTTCTTTGAGGTCTGCAACCATCTGGACTCTCGCTTCAGGTTCTTTGGCAGACTCTGTGGCAATTCTTTGAAGGTCCTTGGTGGTGGAGGATAAGTTAATGCTGTCCGCAAGTCGCTCCTGGGTTTGCGTTCCCTGGTCCGCCGAGGTGTTGGTCGCGGTGGTGTTGGCATTGGCATTGTTTGCAGCGTAGCTTTGATTGATATACTGCTGTGTATTATTGGTAATTTTCATATTAAACACCCTCCTGGGATTCCATATTGGAATCAGCCACCTGGCGTGCCAGTTCCGTCATCCGTTCTACGATAAATTTAGAATCCTCCACGGACAAGGTCTGGACAACCTTATTATTATTTTCATCGACCGAGGTGTAGGTGAATTGATTTCTTCCTTTGGTAAAATCAATTTTTTTCCCCAGCTCTTTTTCAATCTGTTCGGTGATCCGGGCCTCATCTTTTTCATTGGGGCCTTCGGTGATAATTTTATCTACAATGTTGCTGGCAACCTTATCTATAATGGCCTGACGTTTGCCTTCCGATGAGATACTGACACTGTCTGCAGAAACCTTGTTGGCATCGCTGAATTTATTTTTCCCCAGCAGTTTTCCCTGGCTAAATTGCCTTGAATAAACTTTCAAGACATTTTGTATTTGGTATGAAGGTATCTGCATTTTAGGTTTCTCCTTAAACCCATTATCGGCTTGGCAAAATTAAAACTTTAGAAAAAATTGTTAATCATCAAAATCTCCTTCAGGGCCTTTATCTGAGTTCATCTTGGCGGCCATCTCAATAATTTTTTCCCGGGTCCAATTCTCTTTTTGTTCAATTTTTTTCGCTTTGAAACCGGGGGTATGGAACTGGGTTTCTAAAATGTGTTTTTTGATCAGGTCTGCAGTATCCGTTGCATTGAACACATCGGTGAGCAAGGTAAACACAAATTCTTCAACGCCTTTGACCATTCGCTCCCGAACAGGCGCATCCTGGGCCGTCAGAATATTTTCAAAGGGATTGTTCAGTTTTTTAAAGTTGCCTTTTTTCCAGTCATTGTCTTCGGCAACCGCACACATTTTTTCCCATGTGGCCTGGGAAACCCCTTTGCCGGGTTCTTTAATGAAATTGCCCGATGCATCCATGATGGCGTTGCCGAAATCATTGACCTTCACCCCCCAGGAGATCATCTGCAGGGCCGTGGCCACATTGGCTTTTGTGGTTTTGGTGTGCTTGGCAATCTGGCGCAGCCGCTCCGAATTGTTTCCCGATGTCCCGTGCTGGGCACCGGAGATTCCGTAAGGGGCCAGGCTGTCATGGATTTGTGCCGTCAGCTCGACATTGATGCCTGCATCGTTTTGTTCAATGCCGTGGGTGGTGCCGTTGTTCAGGGCGATCCAGTCCGGAAAAATACTGTGGGCATTGAGGCCCTGGATTAGAAATAGCGCTTCTTCAGGGGTTGAAAGGCCTTGTTCGCCTTTTATCTCTCCCACTTCGGTTTCAAGACCTGCCCAGTCAGGCACATAGGGATTTAACTCAATGTTGGCCAAAAGATTTTGGTCATCGGGCATGTGGGATGCGTCAATGGCAATGGAGGTAATGCCGGTGTCAAATAAGGACTGGATTTCGGTTTTAGCAGCTGCAATGTCTTCGGGCTTTTTTATGCCGAAATGGTCTGCATGGATGGCCACGGGAACGGTGATTCCCATTTCATTCATATAGGCATCGGTCTGTCGTGCAATGTTCCAAAGGCTTGTGGCGCAATAGGCGCCGGTACCGCCCTCGGACCGGGCAATTTCAATGATAACGGCCGCATTGGCACGCTGGGCCGCGGCAAGGGTCCCTTTGATAACAAATGCATTTCTGCCGTTGGCGGCAATGGTCATGCAGCTGCCTTTGGCCAGCATGGCGCGGTCAATATATTTTCCGCTGACAATGAGTGCCTTTGAGTTGGGGAAGCACTTTTTCACATTGGGGGGTCTGCCGTAATCAAGCAGTTTGCGGTATTCTTCGGATTGTGGATGGGTCATGGTGAAATCCTCCCTTATGTAAGTAATATCGTGTGTGTAAAGGATGGTTAGGAATCATAAACTTTTTGCATTAAAATAACCTAAAATCAAGTTCAATAAAAGCAGTGACCATAATTTTATATGGAGGTTAGAAGAATATATTGAATTTGCATGTTTTTCGTTTTGACTTACTGTCTTGTGGTGAAAACGCCTAGCAGTCCGTGGGACCACAAATAGACCGTTGTGTGAGAGATTTGGATGAATGAATGTTCATGGATCTGGGTTGGATTTTAAAAAAGTGGTTGATGCGGTCATGATAAGATATCTAAACTGTAAATTCTTGTAATTATAAATGTATATTGATGCGGTATGAGGGCGTTTAACATGTCGGAACCCTTGACATTTGTACTGATCTGTAGTTAGTTTGCACGAATCTAATGGCAGGTGGATGATCCGTTATTCATTTAGGTAACAAAAGGATGAGCACATTTGCAGAAAAGTAAGTCCGAGAAATATCATAAAATTTTAAACAGTGCAGGTGCAGTATTTGCAGAACATGGGTTTTACAAAGCCACCATTTCACAGATTGCCGCCAAAGCCGGGGTAGCGGACGGTACGTTATATCTTTATTTCAAGAACAAGGACGATATCCTTTATCAGTACCTGAGTTTTAAAACAGATGTGGTGTTCGAAAAAATGAATACTGCAGTGGCCAAGGGTACAGATGCCGAAAGCAAGTTGAGAAATCTGATTCGCTGTCATCTTGACGAGTTTCAAAGTGACAAAAGCATGGCTGTTATTTTTCAATCCGAGGTGAGGTATTTAAGGGATATTGAGTCCCAGGTTAAAAATATCTCAAAGATGTACTTTGATCTGTTGTCGGATATCATAGAGCAGGGTCAGATTGAAGGGAGTATGCGCCAGGATCTTTTTGTCGGGCTTGTGAAGCGGTTTATCCTCGGGGCTGTGGAGGGGGTTATTTCCACCTGGGTCAATGCCCAGGGACGCTATGACCTTGGTACCATGGCCGATCCCCTGGTGGATCTTTTTCTGACGGGTGTCCGGGAGGGTTGACTCTAAACCCCATCAGGCAAAAATGATACTGTTTTTTCCTACCAGATATCCCTGGGAAGGGATAGGTGCGTTAACCTGCCATTTATGCTTTTTGCTTGACGCCAAGGAAGATGTTTACTAAAGCACATTGAGCCTGGATTCACTATACTTATTATTTAATATGGAGGTAAGTTCGGTATGTCTATGATCGTTGCGCCGGCAAACTACATGTTGTTCGGTTTCTTTCCAACAGTGATTTTTTCCTTTCTTCTGCCGGTGATTGGTGTCGGGCTCTTTACCTACATCATTGCCCGGAGAATCGCCCCTCTGGTCCGGGCCAATCCGGACTATCGCCTTAACAATATCCCGGAGCGGGTTAAAAATCTGATCGTTGTCTGGTTGGGCCAGATCCGCCAGCCCAGATATATGCAGGCAGGCGTCCTGCATATCGTTATCTTTGCTGGTTTTTTAATCCTTTCCATCCGCTCCACAAGCCTTGTGATCGAAGGGTTGTTTGACGGCTTTGTGTTCCCCGGATTGGGCGGCGGCCTTGGTGCGGCTTACAATTTCTTGAAAGATTACGCCGCCACAGCCGTTCTTGTGGCCTGTATTATTGCAGCGTGGCGTCGGGGTATTAAAAAACCCGCCCGCTATGCCGTGCCTGAAAAATATGGCCATGACCACACGGCCGAAGCCGTTTTTGTTCTGGGTATTATCTCTACCCTGATGATTTCGGAAAGCCTTTTTGAGGCGTCTGCTGCCGCCTATAACTATCAGTCCGCCGGCGAAGCCCACTTCCCCGCGCTGTTTTCCCTGGCCTGGATTTTTTCAAAGACGCTTCAAATGGCCTCCCTGGAAACCCTCCAGGGTCTGCACATCATCATGTATTATGTACATGATTTTACCTTTTTCTTCTTTCTGTGCTTCTTGCCCCTGGGAAAACATTTCCACGTCATCACCTCTATTTTCAATGTCTTTTTCATGCGGGTGAAAACAGGCAATATTAAGCCGGTTAAATACGGTGTTTCCGATGCGGAACTGGACAGCCTTGACTCCTTTGGTGTTAAGCATCTTGAGGATTTTACCTGGAAGCATATGCTTGATTTTTACTCGTGTGCAGACTGCGGCCGTTGTTCTGACCAGTGTCCGGCCAATGCTGCCGGGCGGCCTTTGTCTCCTCGGTTTATCACCATCAAGGCCCGGGATCTGATTTTCAAGAATTATCCCATCAAGTCCGGTGTGATCTATAAATCCGACAAGCTTTTGGTGGAGGATATTTATACGGAAGATGAAATTTGGTCCTGTACCACCTGCGGTGCCTGTGAACAGGAGTGTCCCCTGGGGATTGAATATATCGATAAGATGGTTGACCTGCGCCGCGGTATGGTGGATGAGGGCATGGTGCCCCAGTCCCTGCAAAAACCTCTGAAAGCCCTTGAAAAACGCGGCAATCCCTATGGCAAAATGGAGAAAAAACGTGCGGACTGGGCCAATGAAAAGACTTTTGCCGAAACCCATAAGGTCAAGGACCTGGGCACAGAGACGGCAGAGACCCTGTACTTTGTGGACAGTATTACTTCCTATGACGACAATATCCAGGAAATTGCCCGTAGAACCGCCATCATTCTCGAAAAGGCCGGTGTGGATTTCGGTGTCCTGGGCAAAGAGGAGAAAGACAGCGGCAACGAGGTGATCCGGTTTGGTGAAGAGATGCTTTACCAGGAGCTCAAAGCCCATAATACAGAGGCCATTCTTGAATCCGGTGTTAAACAGATTGTTACGGCCGACCCCCATGCCCTGAATGCGTTGAAAAAAGACTATACAGGCCTGCCCCCTGTCAAACATATCAGTGAAATTGTGGCTGAAAAGATTGAATCGGGTGCGCTGGTTATGAAACCGTGCAAAGACCGGGATAAAGTGTACGTCTACCATGATCCCTGCTATCTGGGGCGCCACAACAGTATCTATGAATCCCCGAGGCAGGCATTGGATGCCATTGACGGCCTGACCCGTGTGGAGCTGGAAAAAAGCCGTGACCGGTCCTTCTGCTGCGGCGGCGGCGGCCTGATGTTGTTTTATGAACCCGAAGAAGAGACCCGCATGGGGGTTCTAAGGGTAAATATGGCAGCCGAAGCCGGTGCCAATGTGATCGTTACAGCCTGTCCGTTCTGCCTGGTGAATATCCAGGATGCCATTAAAGTGGCCGGAAAAGAAGGCGAGATGGAAGCCATTGATTTTACGCAGCTCATTGAGGAACATTTAGCATAATTAACGCTTAACAATATATGGCTGCCGGTGCCTATAAATCCGGCAGACCCAAAACGCTTAAGGAGACAATAATGGACATTTTGGTGTGCGTCAAACGCGTTCCGGATACTGCTGAGAACGAATTTGAACTCAATTCCGATGGCAATGACCTGGATCGTGATGATCTGGTCTATTCCGTGAATGAGTGGGATAACTATGCTGTTGAAGAGGCCATCCAGATTGTGGATAACCTGGGCGGCAGCATCACTGTTGTAACTGTGGGTGATGATGAGGCCGAAGAGGTTCTCAGGCGTGAAATGGCCATGGGTGCCAATAACGGCGTACTTCTCTGTGATGATGCCTTTGAGGGTTCTGACGGTAAAGGTATTGCCGCCATTCTCAAAGCTGAAGTTGAAAAGGGCAAGTATGACCTGATTCTCACCGGCGCCCAGGCCGATGAAGGCGCGGGCCAGGTCGGTGGTATGCTGGCTGCCATGCTGGATTATCCCTATGCGTCCCTGGTGAACAAGATTGAGCCCGCCGACGGCAAAATCAAAGTGGGCCGGGAAATCGAAGGCGGCAACCAGGAGATGAACGAAATTGAACTGCCCTGCGTGCTTTCCATTCAGACTGGTATCAACGAGCCGCGTTATGTGGGTATCCGCGGCATCCGTAAAGTAGCCAGTGTTGAGATCCCCGTAAAAGGGGCCGGTGACCTTGGTGTGGATGCCGGCAGCGTAGGCGAGGCCGGTGCAAAGACCAAACGCGTGGATTATTTTGTTCCTGATCTGGGCGATGGTGCTGAAATGCTTGAAGGCTCCACCGATGAGATTATTGAAAAATTGATTGAGAAGCTGAAAGCCAAAGGAGGTCTTTGATCATGACACAGATTTTTGCATATGTTCCATTTAAAAACGGGGTGGCCGAAGATGTGGCCCTGGAGTTCCCGGATGCTGCAAAAAAGATTGATGCCGGTGCCTCCCTTACTGCTGTGGTTACAGGTTCCGGGGCAGATCTGGACACCGTGGCCAATGCGCTTACTAAAACTTATTCGGAAGTCATTAAAATTAATGATGCGGCTATGGCCTATCCCAACGCTGAAGTTGTGAGAAAAGCCCTGGTCAATATTATTCCTGCCGATGCAATTGTACTGGTCGCCCATGATACATTCGGCATGGATCTGGCCCCCGGCCTGTCCATTAAACTGGATTCCGCCTATGCGGCTGACGCAGTAGATTTTGAAGGCATGGGCGGCGGAACCCTGAAAATTATCCGCCAGGAACTGGGCGGTGCGGTTTCCACCCATGTGACCTGCGATGCCTCTGCCGGTGCCGTCATCACCATTCGTCCGGGCGCATTTGCACCGACGGACGCCGGTGCATCCGGATCCGTTGTTGACAAATCCGGTGATGCGGGTGACCTTTCGGCCAAAAGAACCTTTCTGGAAGTGGTTGAAGCCGAAGTGGGTGATGTTGATATCACCAAAGCCGACGTTCTGCTTTCCATTGGCCGCGGTATTGAAGATGAAGATAATATTGAAGTGGCCCAGAACCTGGCTGACGCCATGGGTGCTGTGCTATCCTGCTCACGGCCCATCGTTGACGCTAAATGGCTTGAGAAATCCCGCCAGGTCGGCACCTCCGGCCAGACCGTGAAGCCTAAAGTCTACATGGCCATGGGGATCTCCGGCTCCTTCCAGCACATGGGCGGCATCAAGGGTAATCCTTTCATTGTTGCCGTGAACAAAAATCCCAAGGCGCCTATTTTCCAGGTGGCTGATGTGGGAATCGTGGAAAATATTCTGGAATTCATGCCTGAACTTCAGGAAGCCATCGAAAATCTCTAAACAGCCATAGGCAATACGCACAACAAAGCCCTGCAGATTTATTATTTGCAGGGCTTTTTATTTTTTAAACCGCAATTTCAAACCGGATGCCCGGATGGTGTTGATAATTCGTTAAAACCGTATCCGTATACTGCCAGTCAAAGATAGAGGTAAACGTGGTGGTTTCGATGCGGGGCAGGGCAAAAGGCTTTCTTTGCAGCTGTTCTTTGAGTCCCTGAACATGGTTTTCATAGATGTGTGTGTCCCCCAAAAAGCCCACAAGGGTTCCCGGTTTCAATCCTGATTCCTGGGCCAATAGCGTAAGAAGAAGCCCATAGCTTGCAATGTTGAAGGGCAGTCCAAGTGCTGTGTCCACGGATCTTTGGTTCCACAGCAGATTAAGCCGGCCGTTGATTACAGTGACCTGGAATCCGTAGTGACAGGGGGGCAGGGCCATCTGGCCAAGGTCCATGGGGTTCCATGCCGACACGATCATGCGCCGGTCATCGGGATTCGTCTTCAGGGTGGTCACCAGATTTTTGAGCTGATCCACCCCGGAGGGAACCGGGGCCTTGTCCCAGGCCTGATATCCACCACCAAAATGCCGCCACTGGAATCCGTAAATGGGTCCAAGTTCACGCTCTTCCATCATTTTTTTTCGGATCTCATCATCATGCCCGTAGGCCACCTTGGCCGGTGAGCACCATTCATCCCATATATGATTATTTTTTTCCCGCAGCCAGTTTTTATCCGTGATGCCTTTGATGAAAAATTCCAGCTCGCTGGCCACAAGGGAAAAGGGTACAAATTTTGTGGTGAGCAATGGAAAGCCCTGGGCCATATCATGTTCAAACATGGCTCCGGCAATGGCAATGGTGTTTACTCCGGTGCGGTTTTCCTTGACCTGTCCCTGGTCGAGTACTTTTTTGACAATATTTGAATAGGCATCCATGTGCGTGTCCGTTATTTCGGTTTAAATGATTAAGAAAAATTGGCAACAATTGTACCAAACGATTTTGGAAAATTCACCCATTAATCACAAACCTTATCCCGGAAAGCGTCAAGGTGTTGATTCCAAAGGGTTCGGATGTTATACCTAATCTCTGTATGGCTGAGGCCGACGCTTTTTGAAAACAATCTATCGATCAAATTATTTCACTGATAATCCTGCCTATTCCCGTCCGTATCAATACGAATTGTAATTGGTTATCTGCATATGATTACACGGGGTCTGGTGTAAAATAGGAGCTGATATGAAAAAATGGCTGGTTGAGGAGCTGATCTGTCCGCAATGTCTGGACAATGAATTTGTACTTAATCCTGATATTCAAACGCAAACAGACGATGAAATAATTGAGGGGAAGTTGGTCTGCCCCCAATGCAAACAGGTGTATGAGATTCACGAGGGCATTGCCGTAGTCGTACCCGAACAGACCCTGCCCATTGTTCGGGATGCTGCTGGGTACAACTCTTTTTCCATGCTCTCTTCCTATTTGTGGAGCCACTATTCAGAGTTTTTTAACGGGCCGGACGCCACGGATGCTTACCGTAAATGGGCCCGGGCTTTTGACGCTCAGCGGCCGGGATGGGCCCTGGATATCGGATGTTCCGTGGGACGTTTGACTTTTGAGATGACCAAAACCCATGACCGGGCCGTGGGCCTTGATACCTCCATCTCCTTTGTCCGGGCTGCCCGGGAACTTGCCGCCCAGAAGCGGCTGGCATTTGATCTGATCATGGAGGGCCGGATTACAGAAAAACGCGCCTGTGATCTTGATCCCGACTTTGGTTTTGACCGGGCGGAATTTATTGTTGCCGATGCCATGGCCCTGCCGTTTCGTTCCCGGCGTTTTGTCACGGTGAGTTCGGTCAATATTCTTGAAAAGGTACCGGACCCGTTGTCTCATCTGAGCGAAGCCAGCCGGGTCATGGTTGAAAATGAGGTCCAATTTCTTTTTTCTGATCCATTTTCCTGGGATGAAAATGTCAACAGCCCGGATCTCTGGCTTGGGGGGACTGATGAAGGGCCTTTCAAAGGATTTGGCATGGACAATATCTGCAGACTGCTCCAGGACCCGGAATCGGTTTTTTCTCCGGGCTTTACAATTCGGGATGCGGGAGAGGTGTTATGGAAAATCCGGAAAACCCGAAATTTGTGGGAGCATATTACTTCTCAGTTTGTAGTGGCCCAAAGAACAAAAAAAGAGGGAGGTGTTTGATTTGGCAGAGAAGAAACCGGGAATTTGCGGCTTATGTTTTCACAGCCCCGGATGCGGGGTGATGGTTCATTTTGATGATGACGGTAAAATAGACCGGCTCGCCCCGGACCCTGAAGCGCCCATGGGTGAAGTGCTTTGCCCCATGGCGGCCAGTGCAAAACAGATCGTTTACTCCGACGCACGTATCAAACAGCCGTTGAAACGCAAAGGCCCCAAGGGGAAATTGGATTTTGAGCCTATATCCTGGGAAGAGGCCTTTGATATTATCGCTGAAAAAATGGACGCCATTAAAACGGAACACGGGCCACAGGCCATGGGGTTTTATGCCGGTACAGGGTCCTACGAACGGGCCTTTAAGGATGCGTTCCAGCTTGGCGGTTCCCATATCTACCTTGCCTCAAGCATTTTGTTTCCCTATGGTTCGCCCAACACCTTTGGGGTGGGGGCGCCTTGCTATACCTCCCTGGGCGTACTGGCACCTCAGTTGACATGCGGTTGTCTGCACACGGACCTGTTTTCCGATGTGGATAATTCAGATCTGATTTTTGTCTGGGGAACGGACCCTTCCACGTCCACACCCCCGGCCATGTTCGGACGCCTGGTTCGGGCCGCCCATGAAGGGGCAAGGATCATTGTCATTGATCCCAGACAAACCGCCGCGGCCAAATTGCCCGACAGTCTGTGGGTGCCCATCCGGCCCGGTTCGGACGGAGCCCTTGCCCTGGGCCTGTGTCATATCCTGATCAGGGAAAATTTAATTGATCAGGCCTTTGTACAGGAGTGGACTGTCGGCTATGAAGAGTTTGCCGACTATGTCAAAGCATTTAACCCTGAATTCGTTGCCGAAATTACCGGTGTGCCCCAGGATCTGATTATGGAACTGGCCGATGAGATTGCCGATGCCGAAGGTGCAAGCTATGTGATGTACACGGGGCTGGAATATACGAAATCCGGGGTCCAGAACATCCGCGCCGTCATGGTACTCTGGGCATTGGCAGGGCAGATGGATGTTGAAGGGGGGCGCTGTTTTGTTCCCCCGGAGAATCAGATCCATCTGAGCAAAGATCATCAGATTGCAACCCCTGGGTTTGATAAATCAATTGGTGCCGGCCATTTTCCGGCGTACGCCCATTTTTGCGGCGGAGAGCCCCATGCCAACCGTCTGCCGAAATCCATCCTGGATGGTGATCCGTATAAGATCCACGGTCTGTTTATCCTCGGTGCATCTATTTTGACCTCCTGGCCCAATCCCATTTTGTGGCAAAAGGCGTTTGACGCCCTGGATTTTATGGTTTCCATTGATCTGCAGCTTACCCGGGATGCGGCCTGGGCGGATATTGTACTGCCGGCCACCACCGCCTTTGAGCAGTCTTCCTATTGTTTTTACGGCAATGCGGTGCGGCTGCGGGAACGAATGATTGAGCCGGTGGGAGACAGCAAACCCTGTTTTACCATTTTAACGGAGCTTGCCCGAAAGCTTGGATATGCTGAAAAGTTTTCGGCCGATGAGGCTGAACTGCTTGATCTGGTTTTAAAAGGTACCGGTATGACCCGGGCGGATATGGAACAGGACAGTCGGCTGACGGTTCGCAAGCCCGCAGCCCCCATGACCTACCGGAAATGGGAAACCGGCGGCCTGCGAAAAGATGGAAAACCCGGTTTTGAAACCCCGTCCGGCAAGTTTGAGATTAAATCCTCCCTTCTTGAACAGATGGGGTATGACGGATTGCCAAAGTATGAAGAGTCCTATGAAACCCCAGTCAGCCGTCCTTTGCAGGTCAACCGCTTTCCTTTGATTCTTGGCACAGGGCCTTTTAAGCCGGACATGAAATCCTGTTTAAGAGCCATTCCCGATTTTATGGAAAAATATCCAGACCCTATGGTCCAGATGAATCCTGTGGATGCCGCAAAGCGAAAAATTGAAGCCGGGGATACGGTGGTGGTGAAAACGGCCCGGGCATTTGTGGAGATGCGTGCGGATGTCACGGAAAAGGTGATGCAAGGCTTTGTGTATGCACCTGTGGGCGGCGGCGGGCCATTGGGTACTGAATCCTGGCGAAAAGCCAATGTCAATGTGCTCACCGACCTTGAACAGTTTGATCCCATTTCCGGGTTTCCGGTCTATAAAACTTTGATGTGCCAGGTCAAAAAGAAGCGCAGAAAGCGCACCATCGTCATCCAGGACCCCAGTCTGGGGTGTGTTGGATAGTTTTTGCCAGGGCATGCCATCCGTGGCAAAAATTAAAAGGGGGAAAACCATCTGGTTTTCCCCCTTTTACATATATTCTCAAAGAAATTGTTAACGAATTAACATTTCCCGGGAAAATTTACATTGCTTTATGGCAGTCGCCGCATTTGGTGCCGACTTTCAAGCCTTTTTCCTTGTGGCAGCCAATGCAGTTTTCATGGAAAGCTGATTCAAGTTGCATGATGTCAACAGGTTTCTTTTTAGCCTTGCCCTGGAAGGTTGCGTCCGCCTTGTTGGCTTTTACGTGGGTATGGCACTCTTCACATTTTTGAACATCATCACCCATTTTGAGATCGGCAAGGGGTTTGCCGTCTTTGTCATGATGGCAGTCTCCGCAGGAGAGTTTGTACTCTTCGATGTGTTTTTTATGTTCGAATTCTACCAATTTGCACGGTTTTTTTGCATCCGGCCCTTTTTTGCGTGTTGCATCCAGAATTTTACTTTTGATTGTAACGACGTCGTCTACCTTAGTGCCTGCCTGAAGTCCTGATGCAGTGAAAATCACAGCGATTCCTGCAGCCAACAGGAGGGTAAAAATTTTTTTACTCATAACCTCTTTTCTCCTTTTAAAAATTAAAACTATAGTGATTTTAACGGCTGAACAGCCGATTCGATATTTTAATTCATTTCTGTATTTTTACACCCAATTTTCGGGTAAAGTCAATATTTCTCTTCTTCACCTTCAGGGTCCGGTGCATTTGGGGGGTCGATATCGTCTTTGGATTCTTGCGATAATGACGCTTCTTGTTCATCATCATCATCATCATCATCATTGTCGTCGTCCTGAATTGACGGCTTTCGGGCAAAGATGCTGGCACCGATAATCCCGACTTCATACAGAACAATCAGCGGCATGGCCATCATAATCTGGGTAACCACATCCGGGGGGGTGATGATTGCCGCAACCACAAAAAATATAAGCAGGGCATATTTCCTGTTTTTCTTTAGAAGGGCAGGGGTAATTAGGCCCATGCGAGATAAGAAGGTCAGGACAAGGGGAAGCTCAAAAACAAATCCGAAGGCCAGAAGCATTTTTGATGCAAAGGTGAGATACTCCTTCATGGACGGCATGGCCTGGATGGTTTCTGTGGTAAAGCCTAGAAAAAATTGGAATCCGTATGGAAAAACAATGAAATATCCAAATGACGCACCGGAAATAAAGAAAATAAGGGATAGAATGATGATGGGCAAAAGATATTTTTTTTCGTTGCGGTAAAGCCCTGGAGAGACAAACATCCAGAATTCATAAAACAATACCGGGGTGGCAAGGACGACGCCGCCCAGCAGTGCCACTTTCAGGTAGGTGAAAAAGGCTTCGGGCAGTCCGGTGAAAATTAATTTTGCATGGCCGCTTTTTGCCATGGCCGTTACCAGGGGCGCTGTTAGCCATTCAAACAGTTTTTCTTTAAAAAAATAGGCAACGCCAAAGCCTAACCCCACTGCAATAAAAGCGTGAATCAGACGGTCACGCAACTCGCCCAAGTGCTCAGTAAAAGGACTTTTTTCTTCCTGATCGCTCATGTCGGATACCTGATGGATTTATTCTTTTGGTGTGGTTGTTTCTGCTTCGGAGGAAACCGGGGACGGGGTGTCTGCATCCGGACTGGCCTTTGCCGGTTCCGGGACTATATCCGCCTTCTCATCCTTGGTTTCGTCAGAGGTCTCTGGTTTATCAGGTGTCTGTTGTGTTTCAGGGTCTTGCGTACCTATATCCTTGATAACATCCTTAAGTTTTGTTTTGGCAGGCTTGGGTGTGGTGTCTTTCACCGTAGTTTCTATATCAATGGAATTTTTTAAATCCTGGGCAGATCGTTTGAATTCACCCATGGCTTTGCCAAGGGTTTTTGCCACTTCCGGCAGTTTCTGCGGGCCTATGACGATAAGGGCTATGGCCAGAATTAATAAAATTTCCGGCATTCCTAAACCAAACATGTGTTGGTGTTACTCCTTGTTGTTGCTGATTGGATTTCTCTTTATGTTTGTTTTTACATTGAACCTGGTTGGGTGTCAACCGGGACAGACCTGGTTATGAGTTTTTGGCTACCGTTGGTTTTGAAGGAGTTCTCCTTCTTTTGTAGGGCCTTTTACCCCTGCCGGCATGGTTTGTTTGATTTTGTTTAGATGTTTGTTTAGACGGTCTTGGGGCCGGTGTCGGCAGGTCCGCCTCCAGCGCCGGTGTCGGATACTCACAGCTGATCTTGTGGCCCAGCACCTCTTCAATTTTGGGGATTTGAAATGAACTCATTTCATCGGCAAAACTGACTGACGTGCCCGTGGCGCCGGCTCTGCCGGTGCGTCCGATTCTGTGGATGTAATGTTCTGGCTCTATGGGCAGGTCATAGTTGATGACATGACTGATGTTTTCGATGTGAAGGCCTCTGGCGGCCACATCCGTTGCCACCAGGACTTTGAGCTGTCCGGTTTTAAATCGGTTGAGGACCTTGAATCGTTTGTCCTGGGCCACGTCCCCGGACAGTATCCCTGCGTTCAGACCGTACCTGGATAATTTGTCCGACAGATGTTTGGCTGTGTCCTTGCGGTTGACAAAGATGATAACCCGCTCAAGGTTTTCACTGATCAGGAGGTTGCAGACATTTTTAAACTTGTCCGATTCCGTGGTCAGATAGACAATCTGGGTGATGGACTCTGCCGCCGCCTGTTCCGGATCAATTTCAATGCGCACGGCATCCCGGGTCCAGGATTCGGCCAGGCGCAGCACATCGTCGGTGAGGGTGGCCGAAAAAAACAGGGTCTGGCGTTTGTCCTTGTGGGGGGTCATGTAAATCAGACGGCGTACATCCGGAATAAATCCCATGTCCAGCATCCGGTCCGCCTCGTCAATGACAACAATCTCGATCCGGGACAGATCAATCAGCTTTTTTGAGATAAAATCCAGAAGGCGTCCCGGGGTTGCGGCAATGACATCCGCAGGGCTCTCTGTGAGAAGCGCTTGCTGTTTTTGATAGTCTGTGCCGCCAAATACCGGGACAATCCGCAGATGGGAATATTTGGCAAGTCCCTTGAAGTCCTTTTCAATCTGGTACACCAACTCCCTTGTGGGGGCAAGGATCAGGGCCCGGGGGTATCTTTTTTCCCGCTTGACGGATTTGCGGGCAAATTGATGAATCAAAGTAATGATGAATGTGGCGCTTTTGCCTGTTCCGGTCTGGGCTTTGGCCGTGGCATCCCGGCCGTCAAGGGTGTGGGGGAGCAGCCGTGCCTGGATGTCTGTGCAGTATTTGAAATCAAGGTCACAGACGGCATGCATCAGCCCTGTGGTGAGTTTAAGGTCATGAAACCGGGTTTTCCCTTCCTGGGGATCGACCTGGAATTGCTCTATGCTCCAGCGCGGTTTTTTGGGTTTTTGACGTGGTTTTTCAGTCGGCCTGGTTTCACCGTCGTTAGACTGGGTTTCAGGTTCAGTCGTCCGGGTTTTTTGAACTGTGACGCCGGGATCTTGTTTTTTTGATTTTCCGGCAAAAAGTGTTTTTATGAAATTGATTAATTGCTTCAAAATGATTTAAACGTACTCTTTAAGGGTAAATATCTATCCAGTCTGTGTTTCTTAGCAGACGTGCCGTTTTTTGGGAAGGAAAATTTCGTTTTGTGGAACGATGCGTGTTTCGTTTGTTTATGTAGAATACAGCTTGAACCCTTCTGAATCAGGGTGTAAACTGCGATAACATAGAGAAAAAGTCAAAAAAACTTGACTTTTCAGTTGTTTCACGGTAACAAAGGGCCATAAAATAACCTGAACCAGGGTGATGTGGAATGCTGATAATATCTAATTTCTTCATGGCTGTTGCCATTGTCCTTGACTATGCTTTAAATATATATATGTGGATCGTTATTGCTTCGGCGGTGCTGTCCTGGGTGAACCCTGATCCGTACAACCCCATTGTCCGTTTCCTTCGCAAGGCCACGGAACCGGTGTTTTATCTGATCCGTAAACATCTCCCCGTTACCTTCGGTGGTATGGACATGTCGCCGATAGTTGTCTTTTTAGTTATTATTTTCCTTCAGAATTTTGTTGTAAAAAGCCTCATTGGCTTGTCTCGCTCGATGTGAAAATCAAAAAAGGGAGTTTATTAATGGGCGTTACACCATTGGTGATCAAACAAAAAGAATTTTCTACGCGTTTTAGAGGTTTTGATGTACGGGAGGTCGATGCCTTCCTGGAAGAAGTGGCCCGGGAACTTGAATCCCAGGAAGCTGCCATGGAAAAGCTCCGGCAGGAACATCACCGGCTGAATCTGGAAAATCATGGCTATAGAAAACGCGAAGAATCGATGAAAAATGCTATGATTCAGTCCCAGAAAGTACTGGACCAGATGAAGGATAACGCTGAAAAATCGGCCCAGGTAACCATTGCCAACGCTGAAGTTGAGGCTGAGAAAATTTTGAACCGGGCCCATAAACGTCTGTCCCAGTTGCACAGCGATATTACGGAACTTAAGCGCCAGCGTATCCAGCTTGAAATGCAGATCAGCTCGGTTCTTGAATCGCACTCAAAAATGCTTGAGATGACCATAGAAGAGAACAAAGCGGCCGACGAAGCAGATACAGCCCTGAAGTTTATCCGGCGGGCCTGATTTCTTTTGAAAAACAGCCCTGGGCTGACTTGACCTCTTTATATACCAAGACGAACCTGTAGCGAAATATAGTATTCATTCATCGATACAGGGATTGCATTCCCTGAAAAGCTGATCGTCCGTTCCTAAAGGACATTAAATTAAGCAGGTTATTTTTGTTTTACATGACGCGTTTGGCGACACGCCCTTGTTGTAAAGGGCTTTGTTGCGTTATGGCCAGGCAGTTCTGATATTCTCCGTTAGGGGGCAAACAAATAACGTAAAAGGGGAAGAAATGGCTGAAATAGATGCGTTTTTCAAGCTTATGCATGACCAGGGGGCGTCTGACCTGCACCTGACTGCAGGGCAGCAGCCGGCACTAAGACTTCATGGCGACATTGAGCGAATTAAATACGATAAATTAACCAATGATAAGCTGCGCGGCATGCTTTATGAAATTACCTCCCAGGAAAAAATTAAGGAATTTGAAGAAACCGGGGATGTTGATTTCGGGTATGAAATTCCGGGCCTCGCCCGTTACAGGGCCAATTATTTCATGCAGAAAAACGGCATAGCCGCCGTATTCCGTGAAATTCCTTCAAATATCCTGACCGCCGAAGCCCTGGGATTGCCGACGGTAATTTCAAAACTGGCGGACCTGCCCAGAGGTCTTGTATTGGTGACAGGCCCCACCGGGTCCGGTAAATCAACCACCCTTGCCGCCATCATTGACCAGGCCAACAGAAACAGAAAAGACCATATCATTACCGTGGAAGACCCCATAGAGTTTGTTCACAAAAGCCAGGGCTGTATTGTGAACCACCGGGAAGTAGGCACCCACACCAAGACCTTTTCCGCGGCACTTCGCGGAGCCTTGCGAGAGGACCCGGATATTATCCTGGTGGGCGAGCTTCGGGATCTTGAAACCATTTCCCTGGCCGTTGAAGCGGCGTCCACAGGCCATTTGGTTTTTGGTACTTTGCATACATCCAGTGCCCATAAAACCGTGGACAGACTTGTTGAGGTGTTTCCCAGCAGTGAACAGGCCCAGATCCGATCCACACTGTCGGACGGCCTTCGGGCCATCGTGGCCCAGGTACTGTTTAAACGGATTGACAAAAAGGGCCGGTGCGCCGCCCTGGAGATCCTTGTGGCAACCCCTGCGGTCCGAAACCTTATCCGGGAATCCAAAACCCACCAGATCCCGTCCATGATCCAGACCGGCAAGCAGTACGGGATGCAGCTTCTGGACGATGCCATCATGGGGCTTTACAAAGAAGGGAAGATCAGTCCCGATGATGCCTATTCAAAGGCAAATAATAAACAATTGTTCCGGCCGTTTCTTAAAAAACCGCCTGCGGATTTTACCGAAGCGTAACGGCTGGTCAATCCTAGGAGTAAGGCATGAAAAAACAGCAGCTTGATTATATCCTTACTAAGATGTTGGATTCCCATGATAATGTATCGGACTTGAATATTACCCCGGGAAAACCCCTTCAGGTGGAAAGCTCAGGCCAGCTTTTGCCTGTTGATCTGGGGCCTGGATTCAAGGTGTTGACAGCGTTTCAAACCGAGGTCCTGGCGCTTAATCTCATCAATAATGACAGAAAACAGCTTGAAACATTGCTCAGGGAGGGCAGCTGTGATTTATCCTACCAGCTGAGCACCAAGGCAAGATTCAGGGTGAACATTTTTTCCAGGTCAGGCAAGTATGCCATCGTATTACGGAAGCTTGAAACCGTTATCCCCACCATTGAAAAGCTCAATCTGCCGGCAAGTTTTCATAAAATGGCCGAGGAGAAGAACGGTATCATTTTTGTGACAGGGGCAACAGGTTCCGGTAAATCCACCTCATTGGCCGCGCTGTTAGACAAGATCAACGAAACCAAATCCGTACATGTCATTACCCTGGAAGACCCAATCGAGTACCAGCATACCCAGAAACAATCCACCTTTAACCAGCGGGAACTGGGTATGGATTTTGACACATTTGCCTCAGGATTACGGGCGGCCTTGCGCCAGGCCCCTAAAGTCATCCTGGTGGGCGAAATGCGGGATCGGGAAACCGTTGAAATCGGTTTGGCGGCTGCCGAGACCGGCCACCTGGTGGTTTCGACCCTGCACACCGTGGACGCCGGACAGACCATCAACCGTGTATTGGGCATGTTTTCCACGGAAGAGGAAACCCAGATCCGAATCCGCCTGGCCGACACGGTCCGGTGGGTGGTGGCCCAGCGGCTTTTGCCCAAGGTAGGCGGTGGGCGGGTGGCTGCCTTTGAAATCATGGCCACCAACCTGCGGGTCAAGGACAGCATCTTAAACGGGGAGTCCGAAGGCAAAACCTTTAACGACATCATTGTGGCGGGTAAACCCCAGGGCATGATTTCCTTTGACGAGTTTATTGTAAATTTGTATGAAGGGGGCAAGATTGACGAAAACACGGCCATGGCCTATGCATCACGCAAGGATATTGTGGGCCGTGGGCTTGACCGGATTAAAAGCGCCAGGGGTGAATCCACAAGCGGCATTCAATCCCTTGAGATTGACCGCAGTTACGGGGGAGAGGAGGACTCATTATGAAGATTGCCTGCCCGGCATGCGGCAGCAGTGCGAACCTGCCCGATGATAAGATACCAAAAGACAAGGATTTTTCATTCAAATGTCCTAAATGCGCCGCCTCTGTTCCTGTTAAAGCATCGGCCGGGAATCCCGGGTCGGCCGGCATGGGACCGGATATATCAATGTTTCAGGCCGGCGGATCAAAACAGGCCCTGGTCTGCATGCCGCCATCCCTTGGCCGCAAGCGGGTTCTGGCTGGATTGGAACATGTGGGGTTAAAGGCCCATGTGGCTGAATCTCCGGCCCAGGCGTTGAAAAATCTTGAATATTATGTCTATCCACTGGTGGTGATGGATGACGCCTTTGACGCGGACAAACGTATCGTCGGGTACATGAACAATATGGATATGTTTCTTCGCCGCAAAATCTGTCTTGTCCGGCTTGGCACAGGCCTTGAGACCGGCAATGCCATGACCGCCCTGGATCTGAGTGCAAACTATGTGATGAAATCCCAGGAGCTTGAGCAGGAAGATGATTCTTTGGTGAATACGCTTCTGGCCGCCGCATTGTCTGAACATGAACAGATGTATGCGGTATTCAACGATTCAATGAAAGCTGTGGGTAAAGCCTGAGCCCTTTTTTGTTCCGCCTATGAATCTGCGCACCCAAAACTGGTATGGGCCGAGCACCCCGGAAGAGTGGCTCAAACGAAGTTGCTCGGTTTTAAACCTGGTCATTTTATCGGTCATCTGTATCCTTGTGGTATCTGAATTTCGTTTTGACTGGTGCGAACGGCTGGTGGGCAATTATCTCGCGTCGACCAATGACGCCCGCCCTGAAAACGGTGCCATCTGGGAGGCGGGGCGGCACATGGTCAATGCCATGCAGTCCCTGGATCAGATGGCCCTTGAACGGGAAAGCGCGGGGCGAACGGTGCGGTCCGCAGAGTCCTTTACCGATCTTGCGGCCAAGTTGGGGCCCGGGGAGTGGGCCAACCTGGACAAGGATCGGTTCCGGGAACTGTATCTGGCCTTACCTGCCTACCGCCGCAGACATGTGGTTGATCCGGTGCGTCTGGTGTGGCTGCTCAACGGCGGCGTCACCGACCGGATTTTCTGCGAAGGCCGCATGGGCGGCATGAAAATTTTTTTCATTGATACCCAGAACCGGGTTGTCCAGCAGGTGGACCTGGATGTCCAGACCCTTGGCAACAACGGCAGTCCATCCGTAATTCCGGGAACCCTGGAAAATGTCCCCGATTTTTTTGACAGAATTTATCCTGCCGCCTTTTTCTTTAACGCTGTCTCACGGCTGCCCGGGGAGATGCGATCCGATCTGATTCTGGATACACAGGATCTTTTATCTGAAAAGGGTTCCCTTGAGCGTGTGGGGGTGGGCAATGCCGTCCAGGACGGATTGATCTGTCTGGGATTTGAGTTCCATCTCCTGGGCGACTCCCGGGTGGTGGAGGTTAAAGCCCGGGAGTGGGCGGTTTGGCAGTTGACCCTGGTTCTGAAGGATGAAAGCTGATGCGGCTGTTTTCCTGGCTGGTTTCCCTGGTGCGGCTGTTGATTTATACGGGGCTTTTTATCGTGGCTCTCGCGGCTGCCGCAGCCTGCCTGATGGTCTTTCATATTTCCCGGGACCTGCCTAAACTCCCCTCGCCTTTGAGCCGTATTATTGAAACCCCCCAGAGTCTGATCTATTCCGCGGACGGTCAGGTGCTTATTGCCCTTGGCGAAAAGACAGCCGTTTCCCTGGACATGGTCTCTGCTGATTTTCTCAATGCCATTGTGGCCACCGAGGACCACAGGTTTTTTGAACACCATGGTGTAAATAAGCTGCGTACCTTAAAGGCCCTGTATATCACCCTGTTTGAATCCGGCCAAATCCAGGGCGCTTCGACCATTACCCAGCAGTTGGCCAAGAATCTGTTTTTCAGTTTTGAACAGACCTGGCAACGCAAATTTAAAGAGATGCTGGTGGCGTTTCAGATTGAGCAGGCCAATACCAAAGAGCAGATTCTTGGGGCCTATATCAACCAGATCCATTTCGGGGCCGGGGCCCAGGGCATTGAGCGGGCGGCCCGCATGTATTTCGATAAATCCGCCCAGGATTTGACCCTGGCTGAAGCGGCATTGCTTGCAGGGCTGCCCAACTCTCCCTCCCAGTACAATCCTTTCCGTCATTACGATAGAGCGCTTGCCCGGAGGCGGGTGGTGCTGAACCGCATGGCTGCGGCAGGTTTTATTACGGCCGATGAGGCGGCTAAAACAGACGCCATTCGTCCGGAACTGCACGATGGCCGTAAAGATTCCCGGACCGGCAGTTATTTTCTGGATGCATTGATTCAACAGCTTGTGGGTATGTACGGTGAGGATGTGGTTTACGATGGCGGTATTAAGGTATATACGACCATGGATTCCAGACGCCAGGCCGATGCCTGTACTGCGGTGATGGAGGGAATGGCCCGGCTTGATGAGGTTATGGGGCTGGATACGGGGGCGCTTGAAAAACCCCAGGCCGCTCTGGTGGCCATTGATACCGCCAGCGGCGCGGTGAAAGCCATGGTCGGGGGCAGGGATTATTATGCCAGCGAATTCAACCGGGCTGTGAACAGTAAACGCCAGGCCGGCAGCGGGTTTAAACCTTTTTTATACTATGCTGCTTTCAAGAATAGAAAGCTGAATCCGGCCAGCCTGTTCCAGGACAGGCCTGTGGCCATTCCCATTGCAGGGGCTCCCGACTGGTACCCCCAGAATTTTGAAAAAACATTCAGGGGTCCCATGATCCTCAAACAGGCTTTGATCCATTCGGTGAATACCGTCGCGGCCCAGTTGGTGGCAGATGTGGGGCCTGCTGCCGTGGTGGATGTGGCCAAAGCCTGTGGTGTAAAAAGTCCTTTAGAATCTGTCTATTCCGTGGCCCTTGGGACCTCTGATGTCAGCGTTATGGATATGGCAGTCGGGTTTTCCACGTTGGCCGGTCTCGGCATTTACCATGAACCCTTTTTGTTCTGGCGGGTTGAAGATGCGCGGGGCCGGGTGCTTTTTGAGCATATCGTTAAAGATCGCAGGGTGTTGGATGCGGCAACGGCCTTCCAGGTGGTGGACATGATGGAAGGCGTTGTGGATTCCGGTTCGGGCAGCGGGGTGCGACGTCTGGGATTTAAGCGTCCCGCAGCCGGGAAAACCGGGACCACGGACAATTATAATGATGCCTGGTTTACCGGGTTTACGCCGTCTCTCTGCGTATCTGTATGGACCGGGTATGACCAAAAAAGAAAACTCAAAGATAAAAATGGCAGGGGAATTACCGGTGGGCAGGGAGCTGTGCCGATTTGGACGGACTTCATGATCCGGGCCATGAAAGGTGAGCCGGAGCGTGATTTTTTGATACCGCCTGATATCCGGTATGAAATAGTGGGGGAAACCACGGGATGCCTGGCCGGGTCTGGGCAGGCGGAGGCAGAAGCGCCCTCGGATTCCATTCGTGTGGCATTGAAAAAGGGTCAGGAACCCTGCCCGGAGAATTAAGATGGTGCGCATTGTCCGACATATCAGTGTCCGGTTTTGCCTGACAACCCTGATGGTTCTGCCCTCTGGATTTCTTTTGTTTCCCCGGTTGTCCGGATGGCTTTCGGATATGCCTGCGTCGGTTTTTATTGTCTTTATGTATCTGCTTTTGGGGCTGGGGTTGGGTATATCCATGGACATTTCAGGGGCTTGGCGTATCAAGCGCTTGATCCGGGAGGGTCAGCTGTGGGAACGTTCCGGTATTGCCTCCCGGGCCGAAAAAAATTTCATCCGGGCTGTCCGGATCTATGACAGTGCCTGGATATCGCCCCTGGCTGCCCGGCGGACCCGCCCCATGCTTCTTTCTTCCCTGGCGCGTTTTTACCTGTCATCGGGCAGCCGGCGCCGGGAAATCCAACGCGCAGCCAGTGCCTGGCTGGCCCAAAATCCCAAGGACGAAAGTCTTGCCCGGTTTTGGCTTGAACGCATCCAGGATCAGGATGGTGCCGAAACGTACACCCACGCCATACTGACGGTGTTGGCAGACACCTGGTACGCAGATCCTGACCTTTGCCGGACTCTGGTGGATCTGTTTTTGGACCAGGGCCGAATGGATTTTTCAGCAAGGCGTCTGTACCGGGCTTTTCTGGATATGGTTGACATGCCCAGCGAAATATCAAGCCAGGATAAGGTTCGGGCAAAAACAGTCCGGCACATGATGTCCGAACGTCTGGCGACGCCTGAGCCGGATGTGGAGGGGCTATTGTCGGAATCCAGGGGAGGTACCCTTGGAGATGAACGGGTTGATTCGACGGCATTTATGCGTATGGGGCAATCGGATGACCAGGCGTCTGAAGATGTTCCTGTTATTCCAGGCAAAACCGGAAAAGCCAAACAGGCTGTGTTATCTCTGATACAGGTTCGTGAACGATGGTGGAGACGGTTGTGGGGGATGATGATTGTCTGCGTGGGCATCTGGTTGATTTTTTTTGTATGGGGCACCGTTTCCCACATGTTAAAAAAACCTGTGGAACAACCGGCACAGCAGATAAAAATCATAATGCCAAAACCGTTTACCATCCAGGTGGCGGCCTACCATAAAAAGGCCCATGCCGAAAAATATATGGCAACCCTTGCCGAAAAGGGAATCGACGCCACCATGAAGGAGACGGCCGGTGGCGGCAAAACCTGGTATCTGGTCCGTGTATCCGAGTTTACGGACCAGAAAAGTGCCCAGGTCTACGGCAACCGGTTAAAGGCCGATCATATTATTGATGAGTTTTTTGTGACCCAAAATTGAATCCTTGTCACTATCGCCTAAATATTGATGACTTTGTCGGCCAATTGCATGGCCGTCACAATATCCAACATGTTCGTGGTCTGGCCGATGGCTTTTTTCTCCATCAGTTTCAGATGGGTCAGACAGGTGCCGCACACCAGAATGGTTACGCCTGACGCTTCAAGTTCGCGCAGGTCTTCAAGCACCGCAGAACCGACCGTGGCAAGGGTGACGCCATGGTTGACAAAAACCAGTCGCCACAGCTCATTTCCCATCTCCTTCAACGTTTTGATGAAATTGATCATCAGCTTTGCGCCCAGCTCATCATCCCCGACCCCCATTTTGTTGGATGCGGCCATCACCATGATTTTAGCTGGGCTGTCCGTTGCAGTTGATTGGTTTTGGGCCTCTGATTTCCGGGCCGGTCCGGCATCAAGCACAACGGCATCGGCCTGGTCCCGGGTCCCTTCCACGATGGACACGGCACCGTCAGATTCTACACCCACCTCAAAACCGGCATAGGTTAAAAACCGGCTGACGTTTTCAACTGCGGCATCATTATCCACCATCACCCGGATCTGTGACACGGCATCACTCTCCAGGCATTTTTTTGTTTCCAGTACAGGTGCCGGACAATCCATCTTCCTGCAATCAAGTTCTTTTACCATTGTATTTTTAATCCTCCTTGTATGGGGTGATGCATTGGTTGTCTCTCTGCGATCGCTATCTGTTTTTTTGTGCCCATTCACATATCTCTTCGAAGCCAGAGAACTGCCATTTAACCGGAAAATCCCGGCACTGGGCCGGTTTGACAGGATTAATGCGGCAGCCGTCACTGTCCAGGAAAATACAGGCGCCGTCCGGGGCATCAATGATTGAAAGGCCGTTGCGGTCCCTGGTCAGGCAGGTGAATTTTTCTATAAAATCCCGGACATCCATATTTAGAAAATCGGCGATGATATCCGGCTCTTTGGCTGTCAGGCGGACGTAGCCGCTTTGTCTGCAGCAGGCCCCGCATCCTGAGCATTTAAATTGTGTCAGGTCCAATCTATTGTGTTCCGTCATTGTTCGGCTGTGGCCCGGCGTTTATTCTGTGGGGCCGGCCAGGGTAATTTTAACTGCGGCCCTGAAGGCCTCATTTGATGATTTTTTTTGTTTCACTTCATCTGGTTTAGCGTCGTTTTTGTGGTCAAAAGATCCGTGATCGGGCGGTTCTCCACCTGGAGGCGTTCCTTTAGGCGGCTTGTCTTTGTTTTCATTTGGATTTTCCCGCTGTTTCATGGCATAAGAACGATCTTTGGCTGACAGTACAATGTTAATAACAGTTCCTGGGATCGGGGGGACGTTATAAAATATTGCATCAAAGCGAATCACCGCTTCAAAAATCAGAGTATGGCTGCCTGCATCTGCCAGGCCAAGGGCGATACCTGTGGACCGGGCTTCCTTCATGGTCATGGTGACGGGGCCGGAGGAAAAGGGGTAGGTTACCACAAGGGAGTCCGGCAAGTGGACCCCCGGCATGGACGGCCTGTCTTGGGGCGTGGATGACGGTGTCGGTGTATCCTGTCCCGGTTCCCCATGGGGGATGAATGGGGTGTGACCTTTAAGCAGGATTAAAAAAGGCTTGGCGTCTTTTTCATCTGTTTCCACGGTTAGGATCAGATTGCCCTGGGTCAACTGCCGGGCTATTTCGGGATTTTTAATTTCCGCCAGTAAACAGACCTTTTTGGCATCGTTACTGATCCATATTTTTGTCTCTGTGTCGCTGTTTTGGTATTGCGGCGCGGAGCTGGGCCAGTCATCTTTGCTGCCGTCTGCATTGATGGGCAGGTTCTGCCATCTCCCTAAGGCCATTTGTGGGGGTTCAGGTTTGGGTGAGCCTGCACAGCCGATGATTAAAATTGCGGTGGCTAACACGATGATTTTTTTTAAAACGAATTTTAAAACGAAGCGTTCATCCATTTTTTTATCCCTGCACTTTATTTTTTTCTGCATTTGTTTTGTGAACACAAGACTGTCAAACAAACAGATTGATGTTGGGTAGATTCAATGTCTGGGGCGGCGGGTCCAGAAGACGCCGTATGTTGTCGCAAAGTTCGTTCATATTTTCAGCCCGTATCAAGGATTTTAAAATGGCGTTGGAAAATTTGAAATTGGCGCAGAAATACGGGGCAAATTTTTTAAACATCTTCAGGGCAAAATGGTCTTCATAATGGGCGCTTAAAAGACCTGCCATCTCCAGGGCGGTTTCCATATAAATGTTGGGTTCCGGTGAAAAACCTTGGGTCCACTGGGCAAACATCCATGGCCGGGCCACGGCCATCCTGCCAATGGAGAGCCCCTGGCAGCCGGTTTCCCGGATCATTTTGATGCCGTGCTCTGGGGCAAAAAGGTTCCCATTGCCGAATACAGGAATGGAGACCGCATCCTGGACCTTGCCGATCAGTTCCCACTTGGGCCTTCGGCTTCTTCTGTCCGGGGCGACCCGGGGATGGAAGGTTAATGCGTCAGCCCCGGCATCTTCAAAGGCCCGGGCCATGGTTACAGGAAACTGGGGCTCATCTTTCCATCCGGTTCGAAATTTAACAAACACCGGGCAAGATACCGCCTTTCTGACTGCGGAAACAATATTTACCGCCTTTTCCGGCGTTTTTAAGAGTGCAGCCCCGCATCCTTTTTTGCATATTGCGGCAACGGAACATCCGAAATTCAGGTCCACCCCGAAGAACCCTTCGGTTTCAATACGCTGGGCAGCCCGGGCCATAATTTCCGGTTCCGGGCCAAATAGCTGGCATACGGTGTGCTCCAGTTCCTCGGGCCGCCAGGAAAACACATGGGAGACTTTTGGATTTTCATGGGGCACGGCTTTGGCCGAGCACATGCCGGTGAACAGCAGGCCGAAGCCTGAAAATCGGGTCACAAGCTGCCTGAAGGCAATGTGCCCTAATCCCGCCATGGGGGCAAGCACCATGCGGTTGGAAATGGTTTTGTTGCCGATATTAAGGGGCCTGGTCAGGTATCGGGTTAGATCTTGGGCCGTGTTGATGGTGCCTGCTGCTGTTGTGTCAAAATTCAATTGTGTCATTAAACCGGCTGTTCCTGTCCCCTGTATTGTTATGGTGCTTTTAACTGTTTACTGTTTTACCAGTCCCGGCCTGTTTGTGCAATATCGGCAAGCAGATGGCTATAGATTGCCGGACAAAGCCAGGGCTTTTTTATTAATGCCGATGTTTAGGTCCGGGAGGATGATATCATGGATTGATGATTGAAACGGTAGAAAAATCAAGGATACGTTTTGGGGTGTGACTTCAATTTGGGGTAAGATCTCAATAATTTCTTTTCTGGGCTTGATCAGGGATGCCATGGTGATGCCAATGGTCTGGATGGCCTCGGAAGCGGGCAGAGTTACTGGTTGGTATACATTGCTTTCAATGGTTTGGGACAGTCGGGGCGCCAGCTGGGCTGCTGTCAGTTGACCCAGTAGCCGCAAGAAAATGTTCGGCCGGACTTTAAATGCCGGACTCCAGAAATACACAGGTTTTTCCTCCCATTCCCGGGGAATGGAGAGCGGCAGGTTTGCCAGTCGGGCCAGATCCGCATGGCTGGACAGGTGGATGGGCGAAATTTGGGCGCTGATCCGCCAGAACGGCACCATGACGTCATCTTTACGGGCCGGGGTTGCGGTGCCGAATTTAATTTTTGCAAGTTTTTCCCTCTTGGCCCGCCACAGGGAGTGGCAGTTTTTGCATACCCAGGCCAGTGAATCGCCGCTGCCCTCAAGGTCTGCCCCACAGCCGGGGCAAATGCCGGCAATGAAATGGGTCTCGACACCGGGCCGGATTTGATCAAGGTTGAAAATCTCCGGTGTTGTCTTGTCCAAGGACAACAAGGCCTGATTGGTCACCCCATCCACAAGCTGCTGCTGGTCGATGTAAAAAGGCGAATAGATAAGACTGAACGTTTCTCCGATATCTTCTTTAAATGCCCCTTCCTCCTGGTTTGAACCCACTGTTTGGTCTTTTAATACCGTTGCCGCGGACAAGGGACGAAAAAATTTTCCTTGGGTATCAGGCCTGATTCGCTTCATGGGCATGGCCTGGGCCCTAAGTCCCAAAGAAAACGGAATTTGGCGCGGCATATCCGCCAGAGCCAGGGTGGAGGTGTCTGTAAATCTATGAGTGACTCCGGAAGGGGTACACATGTAACGAACACCTTTGAAACGCCAATAGGGCAGGTATATCAACGCCGCATCCGTGGGTACCTGGGAAGATCTGGGCAGATAATACCTGGGGAACCCTTTCTGGGAAATGCAGGATCGCACCCGGCAGAATTCGCACACAAAGAACCGGATCTCTTCGCCTAAGGTCACCGGGGCGCCGCACTGGGGGCATTGATGTTGGACCGCGTAGCTAATATTTTTCTCCGCACTGGTTGCAGAACATTGAATCCGGCAGGTTTTTTGTGCCGCAATTGCTGCAAATTTTTTCTTCTATTTTTTCAGCGACTTGCTTTCCGCATCTGGGGCAGAATTTTGTGCCGGGGGTGATGTTTTTACTGCAATACCGGCACCGTGCAAAGACCACCTGCTGATGACCGCACTGGGGGCAGAACTTTGCGTCCAAAGGGATTCGGTTTTGGCACTCCGGGCAGGCAGTGGTCTGGGTTTTCTGGTCTGTCGCCTGGCCTGCCGGGGAGGGCATCTGTTGGGCGAACATGCCCGGCAGCATCATGCCCAAACCTAATCCCAATCCGGCCTGGGCGCCGTCCGAGGCAATGCCCTGGGGATTTTCAGCAATTTTTTCCATGGCCATGGCGGTTTTCATCTGCATCAGTTTGTTCATATCGTCAAAGAGTCCTAACCGGCTTTTGTCATCAATGGCCTGCTGGACCTCCGGGGGCGGGGTGATAGAATTGATGTAAAGATGGGTCAATGCCAGTCCGAATGCGCTGAAATCTTCACGCAGTCTTTGGGCCAGACCTTTTCCCAGTTCATCATACTGTTTGGGCAGATCAAAAATGGAAGAAACCTTTTCGCCGATGTAGTCGTTGAATCTGGAGACCACCACCTGGTTGAGGTAATCGCCGACATCGGCACTTGTGTAAATGCCCTGGGTCCCGGCCAGGGTGTTGATGAAAAGCACCGGCTGGACAATTTTCAGGTTAAAGACACCAAAGGCCCTGAGCCTTACCAGGCCAAGGTCCTTGTCCTTGAACGCCACCGGGTCCCGGGTGCCCCATTTCAGGTTGGTAAAGGTCTTTAGATTGGCAAAAAATACTTCGGCCTTCAGCGGGCTTTCCATGGCCCAGGGCAGGCTTGCGATTTTTGTCAAAATAGGAATGTTGCCTGTTTTTAATGTATGCCGCCCGGGGCCAAAGGCACCCACGGCTTTTCCCTGGTAGAAAAAGACCGCCGCCTGGCTTTCCCGGACGATGAGCTGGGCTCCGAATTTGATTTCGCCGGAGCCTTTTTCCGGCAGACGGTGAATCAGTTCCTGGCCGGTTTCGTCAAACCATTCCAGAACCTCAAGATAGATCAGGTTGTCGGTTCCCATGGGCACCTCCTTGGGATTTTTCAGCGGGATTTGTTTTAGGAAAAAAGTGTTTATATTCTAAAAGATGCAGCCAACGGCTGTCAAATAATATTCGACGGTGTATTTGGTAATTGGCAATGTTGACAAGGTATTGGACCTATATTATTTATATGCTCTTTATGAAATGGTGTGAGTGCCTTTCATTTTTAGCTGCAGAATAAAGCATGGGTGTGTAAAGAGGAGTACAGAAATATGCCGGACCGGCATCAGCAGGAAAAAGAGCAGTTTCGTCGCCTTTTCGGTCAGCGGGGCTTTGACCGCTTTGAAGAGCGGTTTCAGATACTGGACGCTTTTCTAAAGTTGGAAGGCCATGTAAGCCTTGCCCAGATTGCCGATCAGGTCAGGCAGGACGGCTTGCGTGTGGACAATGATTTTCTGCAGCAGTGCATGGACCAGCTGTGCCGGTTCGGGTTTGCCAGCCAAGTGGTGTTTGGCCGGGATGAAACCATACTATACGAACACCGCCACCTCGGGGTGCACCACGATCATATGGTATGTACCAAATGTGGTGACATTATTGAGTTTAACGATGAGGCATTGGAAGATCTCCAGGAAAAACTGGCGGCAGAATATGGTTTTTTCATGCTCCAGCATAAAATGGAGATCTATGGTCTTTGCGGCCAGTGCATGGCCCAACGGGATGATTTGATCCCCTTGTCCAGGGCAAGAATTGGTGAACGGGTCGAAATCGTCAATGTGGCGGCCGGCAGAAAAATGCAAATGCGGTTTGCCTCCATGGGACTGCGGACAGGTATCTTTGTTGAAATCATTTCCAGTGCCATTGGCGGGCAGATTGTCATTGCATCGGACTGCAATCGGCTGGTTCTGTGTGCGGGGATGGCCGCTAAAATTTGGGTTCGTCCCGAAAAAAGATCCGAAGGTGCATCCAGTGAGGGGCCCGTGGCAAAATCCCTGCCGTTTTTTAATGAGTCCTTGCCGCTTTTCAGAATGCCATCGGGAAAACAGGGCAGTATTGCCCAGGTGAACGGCGGCCACTTTTCCCGGCGGCGCTTGGGAAAGATGGGATTTCATCCGGGTGTCGTTGTCCGGGTAATGGACAATACCCAGGGATCAGATGCTGTTGAGGTTATGGTGCGGGGGCATCGTTTTTTTCTCTCCGAAAAGGATGCTGCGAAAATTTTTGTGGAAAACATCACACCGTAACCTTTTTGTACTTTGGGCGGGGTCCCGCCTTGTTCCCGGTGTCGGGGGGCACTGTGGGAATTTGAAATTCAGCTATCAGAGCCTGCGCTGTGGCAAACGATTGCAATGCCTTGCATGACAAGGTGTTTTTCTGATATACCGGGTACGACGTGATTGAAACTGAGTCGACCGGAGATATTTATGTATCGTGTGAAAAAAGAACATGTTCTATTCATTTCAGTGTGTTGTCTTTTTGTTTTTCTGTATGCCGGGATTGCCTTGGCCTCGGAACGCCTGTCGGTGATATCCTCTGTTGCCAATTTAAGAAATGGCTCGGGAACCAAGTATAAGGTATTATGGCAGGTTGAAAAATATCACCCTTTCCTTGTGATCAATAAAAAAGATGATTGGTATGAAGTAAAGGATTTTGAAGGGGATACGGCCTGGATTCATAAAAGCCTGCTGGGGAAAACGGATACGGTGATTTCCACAAAATCAAAGTGCAATGTCCGCTCAAAACCCGATAAATCCAGCGACATTGTGCTTAGAGTGGAGCGCGGGGTGCCTTTCAAAGTGCTTGATCGTAAAGGAGAGTGGCTCAAAATTGAGCATGCTGACGGTGAAGTCGGATGGATGTCTAAAAACTTGGTGTGGTAGTTCGGATAAATAATTTTTTTATAAGGTGATAATTTCATGGCAAATCAAGGTGTATCAAATGAGCGGAAAAAAGAACTGGCCCAGATGGATCCGTTCCAGGCGGGACTCGCCAAGTCAGCCGAATGGTCTGCTGCCCATAAAAAATTGTTGATGATTTCAGTCGGCGCGGTGGTTGGTGTGGTGGTCGTTTTTTCGGCAATTATGATCAGTTTTAAACAGTCTGAAATAAAGGCATCCGAATTGGCGGCTAACGCCTATAGAACATATGAGGCGCAATATGCCAAAGATCAGGATGCCAGCAAAGGGTATGATGTGGTTAAGGATGACTTTCAGACGCTTTTTGATGAATATTCAAACACCAGTGCCGGGCGTATGGCACTGATCAATTTCGGTAAAATATGTTTTGATGCCAAAGCGTATGATCAGGCATTTGACCTGTATTCCCAGGCACTGTCAACCGTGGGGGATAAGGCCGGGGTAAAGAACTTTTTGCTTTGTGCCCTGGGGTCCATCTGTGAATTGAAAAATGATTTAGAGCAGGCCAAATCCTATTATCTGCGTGTGGAACAGGGGACGTCAAACCTATTGAAAGACGACGCACGGTTTGCCCTGGCCCAGATTTATGAAAAACTCAATGATATGGATGCCAGCCGTCAAATGTATGAAAAGATTGCCGAAAGTCCGGTGAGTTCCATGTATAAGGATATCGCAGAGGCCCGGATCAAATAGTGTATAAACTAAAAAAGGCTGCCTGGGCGAGGCAGCCTTTTTTAGAAAAGGAAAAAAAGATGAAAAAACTAACCGTTGGTTAGTGATAATTATTATATGCAATTCCTCTGCCATTTAGATTGTATTTTTCGTTATAATTTTTATCTATCTGAAAATATAGCACATAATTTTTACATTTAAGTGCATGGTGTGCCTGATGATCGTGGGTGCGCCACAAAATAGTTCATAATTTTGAACTTTCAGGGTTCTGTTTTTTTAAAAAGAGAGTGTCAGCGGCCAATGACGAACTTTTTCAGGGTTCAAAATTTTGAACCCTGGTTCAATATTATTTGTCGTTGAGATTTAACTCCTTGTCTATATTGAATTTTTTTAATTTTTGATTCAATCCACTTTTCCCGATGCCAAGGATTTCTGCGGCTTTTGTCTGAACATTATCGGTCATCTTCATTGCCCTCAGAATCATTCTTTTTTCCACTGCAGCCAGGGTTTCCGAAAGACCTACACCGTCAGGTATGCCGTCCAGTTGAAGTGTGCCGGATTTGGGATTACGGATCTGGGCCGGCAGGTCCGATACCGTGATGATGTTGCCTGTAGCCAGAATGACAGACCTTTCAATGACGTTTTCCAGCTCCCTGACATTGCCTTTCCATTCATAGTCACACAGCCGTTGGATTGCCTCTTTGTCAATTCCTGTGACCCCCCCGGCAGCCTCCGGACCCTGGGTGTATTTTTCGATGAAGTGATTGATAAGCAACGGAATGTCCTCCAGCCTGTCACGCAGGGGGGGGATGTTGGCTTTGACAACATTGAGACGATAGTACAGGTCTTCCCGGAAATTGCCTTTTTTAACTTCGTCTTCCAGTATTTTGTTGGTGGCGGCAATGAGTCTGAAATCCACAGGCAGGCTTTCAGTCCCGCCAACCCGTTCCACGGTGCGTGCCTGGAGAACTCTTAAAAGTTTGACTTGGAGCGGCATGGACAACTCCCCGATTTCATCCAGAAATAACGTGCCTTTATCCGCCATTTCAAACCGGCCTTTTTTCAACCCCACGGCACCGGTGAATGCCCCTTTTTCATGCCCGAAAAGTTCACTTTCCATAAGAGATTCGGCAAATGCCGAACAGTTCACCGCAATTAAGGGCTGATCTTTTCTCATGCTGTTATAATGAATAGATTTGGCCACAAGTTCCTTGCCGGTGCCGCTTTCTCCTTCGACGAGTACGGAGGCACTGGTCGGGGCGACTTTTTTGATGATTTCGTACAGATTCTGCATGGGTTTGCTTTTACCGATGATGTTGTCAAAATGGTACCGGGACCGGATGGCGTCTTTAAGGCGGGTGTTCTCCCGGACAATTTTGGACACGGACAGGGCTTTGGCGATGTGGGCAATGAGGGCTTCGTTTTCAAAGGGTTTTAAAATAAAGGTGTAGGCGCCCTTGTGCATGGCTTCTACCGCCTTTTCCACACTGCCGAATGCTGTCATGATGATTACCGGAAGATCGGGCTTGATCTGTTTGGCTTTTTCTAAAAGGTCAATACCGGACATACCCGGCATTTTGACATCGGATAAGACCAGGTCAATGGGTTGGGTGTTAAGGATATCCAGTGCTTCCATCCCGCTTGATGCGGTGAACGGGGTATACCCTTCTTCGCTTAAAACTTCACCAATGATCATGGGGTAGTGTTTTTCGTCATCTACAATTAATATTCGTTCCATTATAACTCCTGGATATGTTACGGCGCTGCGGGCAGACGTATCTCCACCCGGGTTCCGTGGGGTTCGGCATTGGTGATGTTGATCTCCCCCTGGTGCGCTTGAATGATGTTTTTGATAATACCAAGACCTAAACCGGTTCCCATTTCCTTGGTGGTAAAAAAGGGCGTCCAGATTTTTTTCAGAATCTCTTCGTCAATGCCCGGGCCAGTGTCTGTGAAGGCGGCAAGGACAAATCCAGATTCATACCATGTGGTAATGGTGATGCGTCCATTTTTTTCATCCATGGCCTGGAATGCATTGAGGAAAATATTCAAAAAGGCCTGATAGAGCATGGCCGGATCTCCAAGAATGTCCGGAGCGTACTGGTATTCCCGGATGATTTTAATCTCTTGATGCTCATCTGAAGACGATAAAAACGCGATGTTTTTATCTATGATCTCTTCCAGGCTGCAGGGTCTTAGGTCTGCGATTTTAGGTTTTGCAAAATCGAGGAAGTCTGTGATGATGCGGTCTAAACGGGTGGACTCTTCAACAATAATTCCAGGAATACTGCTGGACGGGTCCAGTTTGGCCATCTTTTTTTGCATCAGCTGTGCAGAGCTTTTTATAATGCCTAAAGGGTTGCGAATTTCGTGTGATACGCCGGCCGTCATCTCTCCGATGGCGGACAGGTGTTCTGTCTGCCGCAGTTTTTCTTCGAGTTTGAGCCGTTCTTCGGCCCTGCGTTCAATGATATTTTCTCCATGTTTCACCACAAACCGGAGAATAAGAAAAAGAATGCCCATGATGGTGGCGCAGCTGACGACAATCAGCCCCTGGAGTTTAAACACCTTCTGGTAATCATCGGATACATCCCTGATAATCTCAATAACGCCGATGACCGTTCTGTCTTTTTCTCTGGTGAGTTGCACTTCCTGCATTAACGGTGCAAAGGTCACAATTTTGGTCTCTTTGGGAAACCAGAATGTCAGTTCCATCCAGTTGCCCTGTTGATCAAGTTTGGAAATGATCTCCTTTTTCATGGCTTTTTCATAATGGACACCCCCGGCATTTTTTTTACCGATCTGGGTTTTATCCAGACTGTAGGCAATAACATTGTCCGTTGCATATATATTGACCATTTCCACATGGAAACTGTGCAGAGTGCTTTTCACAACTGTGTCAAGAAGCCTATACTGATCAGGTTCCCGTAATTTTATCTCTCCTTGTTTGAACACCACGGGCCATACAAATCTTAAAAATATTTGATGGTTTAGATTTTCCACTAGAAGCCGGTTATATTCTTTGCTTTTCTCTAGCAGTATTTTTCGTACCCAGTGGGCATTCAGTGCTGCAATAACGATGGTTGCCGTCAACATGACAACAAGGCTTGAGACGGTGAAGGCTTTGACGAGGACAAAAGGTCGGGTGCCTGAATTGTCAGGCTCTTTTTGCTGCTTTTTTTTCACATTAATCCGTTTTTTTGCGTCTTTGTTATGAAAATAATTTCATATTTTGAGGGGCGTTTGATTTAATAAATACTTTCTTTTTTTGTGGTTCAATCCGTTAAACAGTTTGATTCTGCTTGACTTTGCATCCATATTCGTATCAAATATATAGTTATATTAATGTTGGATATCAATAATTATTATTTTAATTCTTAATTCACCTCCTTTGCGACAGCTACCATTGGGGATAGATGCGTATGGTATTCAGGAAAAAGAGTCATCTTGTAGGCTTGGACATTGGGGCTGCTTTCGTTAAAGTGGCCGAACTGAAGACGACTAAAAAAGGCCGTTCGCTCCATAAATTCGGCATCGCAAAGGTTCCCGAGGGTATGATTCAGGAAGGTCGGATCGCCGATATGGAGGGGCTGGCCGGCATTATTCGCGACTTATTTCAGGCGGAAAAAATCAAGGAAAAAAATGTGGCCCTTTCCACCGGCGGCCATTCCGTGGTTGTTAAGACCATCAGTACCGCAAAGGTGCCTGATGAGCAACTGCATAAAAATATCCGGGCCGAGGCCGAGCAATATATCCCCTACGATATTGATGATGTTAATATCGATTATCAGATTTTAGGTGACAGCGAATACTCAGCCGAACAGATGAATGTGCTGCTTGTGGCGGTAAGGCAGGATCTGGTGGATGAATATGTTTCGCTGATCCAGATGGCGGGCCTTAATCCCGTTATTATTGATGTGGATGCGTTTGCACTGCAAAATATTTATGAAATTCTTCCCGATGTTGACCATGGGCGTATCACGCTGCTGCTTGATGTGGGGGCTTCCAAAACCAGTGTGAATATACTCCAGAACAACAATTCCATGATGATGCGGGACATGACCAATGGCTGCGACCAGCTTGTCTCAGTTGTCAGTGAGCGACTCGAGGTTGATCGGGAAAAGGCTTTGCAGATTATCATGGGGGCGGTCGATTATCCGGAATCGGAACAGGAGTTGAAAGAGCTTTATGACATGGTTGTCGGCAACTGGTGTTCGGATATCAGCGAGGTGGTATATACCTTTGAATCCAGCCCCGGCAATGCTGGTGTTGAACATGTTGTTGTCAGCGGCGGCGGGGGCTTCATCGACCTGTTGTCTGAAAAATTGACTAACGAGCTGAAGGTAACGGTATCAAAGATTAATCCCTTTGCCGGACTGGTCAGCGATTCAAAGCAACTTGGCGAACTGGAAGCGTACCAGCTTCTGGCCCCCATTGCATTGGGGCTTGCCATGAGACGGGTGGATGACAAATGATACGAATCAATCTGTTGCCGTTCAGGCTTGCCAGGAAAAAGGAGAATATTCGTCGCCAGGTCTCCATATTCTTTCTTTCCCTTGTCCTTGTTATTTTGGCACTTGGGTGGGGGGCTTTTTTGTTGAACAAGGAAATTGATCGGACAAAAAATGAGGCCGACCAGGTGAAAGCCGAAAGCCTTAAGTATAAGGAAAAGGCGGATAGGGTGTCGCAGATCAAGAAAGATCTGGCCATCCTGGAAAGTAAACTGGCCATCGTCGAGAATTTGAAAGAAAGAAGGAACGAACAGCAGATTTTACTGGAGCAGTTGGCAGACAGGATTGTAAAAACAAAAATGTGGCTGTCCAGTGTAAGCGCAAAGGATCAGACCGTTTTTTTAAAAGGGGTTGCCTTTGATAACCCCACCATTGCCGATTTCATGAGAAAACTTGAAAGCTCTCAGCTGTTTGGGGCTGTCGATCTAAAACGATCCCAGACAAAGGTGTTTGACGATAATATCCGGTTAAAGGAATTTGAAATATCCTGCACAAGGAAATCGCCTAAACAGGCAGATTCCGGTGAAACGTCCCCACAAAGGAAAAAATAATGGCCGGGAAAGAGAAAAACAGTGTTGCGAAAATTAGAGAAAAGATAGACGTTATTTTTGAAAAAATAGGCACTTTGACAAAAATTCAACGTCTGCTCATCTGTTTGGGTGCATTGGGCGTCGTTGGTGCCGGGTTCTATTTTTTCCTGCTTAGCCCGAAGCTTGATGCCCTTACCGCTGCCAGGCAGGATCTGGAGCAACAGAAAAATCTTTTATCAACTTACAAAATCAAAGCCGCCGCCCTTAAAACCGTTGAGGCACAGATGGCACAGGCCCAGGAGCAGTTCAATATTGCCATGACAGCCCTGCCGGATAAAAGAGAGTTGCCCTCCTTGCTGGATGAAATATCCAAGGCGGGCAGGGATGCCGGGCTTGAGGTCCAGTTGTTTGCGCCCCAGAACATGGTTCAAAAATCGTCCTATATAGAAATCCCATTGTCCATGACGGTTGCCGGTCGTTATCATCAGATGGCCGAATTCTTTTACCGGGTTGCAGGACTCAATCGTATCGTCAATATGTCGGACATTGAGATGAACCGAAATTCAGGGAAAACCCCTGCCGACAGAAATCAAATTCAGATGAAATGCGTGGCCGTTACCTACATGTTTGTTGAACCCAAAGAGGATGAGGCTGCCGGCAAGAAAGGTAAGAAAAGACAGAGAAAGGGGTAGAGGCGTCGGATATGGAAAAACGAATTAAGATATGTTGGGTGACGGGCTTGGTGGGTGTCTCATTATTGTTCGTATCTGCCTGTAACGAGGAACCGTCACCAACACCGAAATTAACAAATCCGCCCCAGGTGATTTCCAAACCCATTGCTAAATCAAAACCATCGGGGCCCCAAGCAAATGTTCCCGGGGATGCCGGGGAAAAACAGGCACCGTTGCCTGATTTGAAATCGGTTCAGGATTCGATTCATGATGCGCCAGTCGGTGATCACAGTGATGGCGACTCAGGTCTGCAAAAGGGCGGTATTTTTCAAGCCATGTCAAAATATGACAGTATGGGGCGGGTGGATCCTTTTGTCCCTTTAATTGCTGAAAAAAACGAGTCTGGCGGAGGCGATTCATCTGAGGCCACAAAGCCCAAGAGAACATTGACGCCCTTGGAAAAACTGGCGTTGAGCCAGGTCAAGCTGGTGGCGATTGTTGAAATGCAGAGCCGGACCATTGCCATGGTAGAAGAAGCGACCGGTAAAGGGTATGAGGTTGCCGTTGGGACTTATATCGGACCCAATGGCGGGCGGGTGACCGCCATCACCCAGGACGGAATTAAAATTGAAGAGAACGTAAAAGATTTTCAAGGGAAAGAGCGTAAGCGATATGAGGAGATTACATTTCATAAAAGCGAGGATGGGGAATAAGATGATGGATAATTATCGATCTGCTGTCAGACATTATGGGAAAGGTCTTATCATGTCGGTGCTGTTGCTTTCCTTTACGGCAGGGTGCGTTACCCAAAATACCGCAACGCCGTCGGATGCACAAAAAGAAACGCAACGCAGCAATGCACGGATTGATTCTGTGTCTGTGCCTAACACGGTTGATAAAATATGGGTCAATCCAACAGCCGATGTGTTTGAGGTATGGATACAGGGTTCTCCTGGGTTGGATGATTATACCTCCATTAAGCAGGCGTTTCCCTTTGCTGTGAGCGTTTATCTGTCCAATGTCCGCCTTGGCCCTGGTGTGGATGCCGGATCATTTTCAGATCCCCGTGTCAGCGGCATACAGGTGGGGTTTATCGACGAAGCCCAGACCACAGTTAAGGTGGATATTCTGCTGAAAGCAGATTTACCGTACATTGTGGAGGAAAAACCGGGTCGTTTGGGGATTATTATTAAGGGTGATCGAGACGCTCTTGGACCGATGGGTGAAGCGGATTCCCTTACGGATGAACCCGCAAAAGATTTAAAAACAGCTGATACGCTGCCCGAAGATGTTCCTATTCCCGGCACAACAGCCCATTTGACCCATATTGAATTTGATACCAACGATTCGGGGCAGTCTGATATCCAGATTCTGACTGATCATCCGGTTCGATATGAAACGATTCAGAATCGCAATGATATCATTTCACTTGTTTTGTATAATACAATGGTGCCTTTGCATCATCAGCGGCCCCTTATGACCCGGTATTTCAATTCCGCCGTGGAGCAGGTTATGCCCAGGCCAAATCCCGCAAACCCCAATGATACCCTGGTGGATATCAAGGTTCGGGAAAAAGTGCCGTTCCAAGTGGTTCAAACCACCCGGGGTATTCATATGAACTTTGAAGCGTCTACCCTCTCTCCGCCTGAATTTGATAAGGCAAAAGTAAATTTAAACAACGGCCAAACGGCAAGTTCCGGATCCGCAGAACCGAGTATGGGGGCGTCGATGGCCCCCCCAAATGGTGTTCCTTTAGACCAAGATCCGTTATTGAATCCTGCCTCGGTCCGGTATACCGGTGAAAAAATCAAACTGGATTTTTATGAAACGGATATAAAAAATGTTTTCAGGATATTAAAGAGTGTGAGCGGCAAAAATTTTGCCATTGATAAAGATGTGGACGGCAAGGTTACCTTGAGCCTCCAGGATCCCGTGCCCTGGGATCAGATCCTTGATCTTGTGTTGAGAATGAACGCGCTCGGTAAAAAAATGGAGGGCAATGTTATCCGCATTGCCACCACGGCAACACTTGCCAGGGAGGAAAATGAACGTCAGGAAGCCATTGCGGCCCGCCAGAAATCCGAAGATCAGAAAAAAGCCTTGGAGCCCCTTGTCACCGAATATATTCCTGTAAATTATTCAGATGCAAAGGCTGATATTGAACCCCATGTCTCCCAGATCCTGACCCCGGACCGGGGCAAAATCTCAGTGGACACCCGGACCAATATGCTGATCATTACAGACACCCAGGCAAAGATTGCCCAGGCCAATGAGCTTATCTTCCGTTTGGATAAGGTGACGCCTCAGATCATGATTGAGGCCAAGGTGGTTGAAGTCACCAAGGAGTTTTCCAGAAGTTTTGGAATCAACTGGAATTTGTCCAACGATTCTGATGTGATATCGAACTTTGTTGATGATTATTCGGTGTCTGTTAACGGTGCCGGCGCTAACGTGGTGGGGTTTTCAGGTGACTTTTCTTTTTTTAATCTGTTCGGATCCTCTGTCAGTGCGCTCAATGCACAACTTGAAGCGTCCGAAGCACAGGGGGATGTCCGGATCGTATCTTCCCCAAGAATCCTGACCCTGGACAACAAAAAAGCCATGATCAAGCAAGGACAGGAATATGCCTATTCCGTACAGGATGATGCCGGCAATCCGTCTGTGGAGTACAAAGACATTGACCTGTTGCTGGAAGTCACTCCCCATGTTACGCCGGACAACAGAATCTCCATGACCGTGCGATTGACCAAAAATGACATTGCCGGCTATAGTGCAGACAATGTTCCGACCCTGGCAACCAATGAGGCGGAAACAGAGCTTCTGGTAAATAATAATGATACGGTTGTTATCGGCGGAGTGGTCAAGACCACCCAGAGCCACGACCAGGATGGTATTCCATTTTTGGCAGGCATTCCGGGGTTAGGTTATCTTTTTGGATCAAAATCCAAGTCTGACGATCGTGATGAATTGCTTATTTTTCTAACGCCGTCCATTGTTCAGCTTGAGCAGAAAAGGAATATTGTGAAATAATCTGTTGAAGGCTTCGTCTAAGTTTTGCAGGGCAGTTGGCGCAACATTATAAAAAACAGAGTGCATTAATTCTCATGGTTCCCATACAGCAATTTAAAGACATCGTTGGCGATGCGTTTGTTTTAACCGATGAGTCAACGATTCATCGGTATTCCCGGGTGACATTGCCGAAGGGCACCACGCCCGCGGCTGTTTTAAAGCCTAAAAATCATAGTGAAGTCACGAGTATTATAAATACGGCGAAAGCGTATCATGTCGCCCTTTATCCAGTGAGTCGGGGATGTAACTGGGGGTACGGTTCAGCCTGTGCTGTGGGGGATGGTCAGGTGATCCTGGACCTGTCCCGGATGAACCGGATTATCCATGTGGATGAGACCCTGGCATATGCCGTGATTGAGCCCGGGGTGACCCAGATTCAGCTCGTCTCCTACCTAAAAGAAAATAACATCCCTCTGTGGCTGGATTGCAGCGGCTCGGGGCCTGAGGCCAGTGTTTTGGGCAATACCATGGAGCGTGGGTTTGGGCATACGCCCTATGGCGATCATTTTCTGCACTCCTGCGGTATGGAGGTGGTGTTGGGTGATGGCCGAACCCTGAAAACAGGGTATGGGCATTATGATAATGCGCAATCCACCCATGTATTTAAATATGGTATCGGACCGTATCTGGACGGGTTGTTTACCCAGTCTAATTTTGGTGTTGTAACCCGGCTTGGGATTTGGCTGATGCCTGCGCCGGAATGCCTGAATATGTTTTATTGCAACGTACCCCGGGACGGGGATCTGGCGGCGGTGGTGGATGCGCTGCGTCCGCTGAAGCTGAGTGGACAGGTTCAAAGCCTGATCCATATCGGCAATGATCTGAGGGTTTTTTCCTCATTCAATCAATACCCTTGGAAAAAAGCGGGGAATAAAACGCCGTTGACGGATGATTTGCGGAATCAGTTCTGCAAAAAAGGGCGGTTCGGGGCCTGGAATGTCAGTGGGGCCATTTATGGCAGTCGGGCCCAGGTGCGGATGACGCGCAGGGCGTTGAAAAAGGCGCTAAACCCGTTGGGAAAGCTCCGATTTATCGGTGATCGGACCCTGGGTGTCATAAGAGGTCTATCCGGCCTGTTGGATCGTTTTCCCTTGTTTTCAGATCTGAAAACCATGGCTAAATCGCTGGATAAGGTATACGGGCTGCTTAAAGGAGAGCCTACGGATGCATTTTTATTTGGTACCCTGTGGCGTGTCAAAACGGCGGTAAAACCCGGCAGCGTCGCCGACCCACTCGATTTTAACGCCGGCATGATGTGGATCGCCCCGATCATGCCTATGACCGGTCAGACGGCAGAGCGTTTGATTCAATTGGTGAATCCGGTGTTTGAACAATACGGTTTTGAGCCCCTGATCACCGTATCTCTGATCACGGAGCGGGCCATGGTCAGCGTGATTACCATTGCTTATGATAAAGATGATCCCGGGGAGTGCAAACGGGCACAGGAGTGTTACGATGCGTTTTTCAGCCTGATCATGTCCCAGGGATATGTACCGTACAGAACCAACATTCACACCATGAAAAAATTGGCAGATCGGTCAGATACCTTCTGGGAGGTAACAAAAGAGATCAAGTCGGTATTGGATCCTGAAGGCATCATTGCCCCAGGACGATATCAACCGTTCGACAAGGTGTAAAGACGGTATCTTTTTACTTCAGTTCAAACAGCCGCTGTTCAGCCTTATGGTAAAGCGTTGAATTCTCAGGGGCCAACTGTTTGGTCACCTTCCAGGCTTTGACAGCCTGCCGGGTTTGGCCGCATGCCTCATACGCCTGGGCAAGGTCCGCATGGAATATGACCGTATCAGGGTATTTTTTGATGTTTTTATCCAGGTAAGCTATGGCCCTTTCCGGCTGTCTGGTTCGCATGTATAACTGGGCTAGTCCATGGATGGCAGGAATAAATCCGGGCACTTCCCTTAATGCTTTAAGGAAATATTTCTGGGCGATGGGGTAGTTCCCCTGGTTCATCTCGGCCCACCCGATGTTGGCCAGAGGGTAATGGGGGGTGGGGTAGGTGATATCCCCAAGAACTTTGTTGAAGGTTTTTATGGCAATGTCCCATTTTTTGTCCCTAAGATAGGCTGCGCCAAGATTGTTCAACGCCTCGGTATAATCAGGTTTGAGTGACAAGGCTTTGTTAAAGGCTTCAATGGCCATATCATCCCTTTCTTTTCCCATGTAGGCCAATCCAAGGCTGTTTTGAATATATGGGTCATCGGGATCCATTTTTTCTGCTTCAAGCAGTTTGTTCAATGCCGCCGTATAGTTCCCTTGGGCTTGAAATACATCCCCTTCCTTTTTGATCGCCTGGGCGATTTTATTTTGTTTCTGGGTCTGCACAGTTGAGGTACAGGATGCCGTAACAGTAAAGATGCAAATCAGAATAAACAGTTTTGTTTTCATTGGACCGGCTCCTTATTTAGCATAACCAAATTAATTTTTTCATTTTCCAGAAACTCTGCTGCACGTTTGAAAAGAGGCGTCCTGGTAAAAAACCGTTTTTCCATCCCTTTTTCAGCGTAAACACCCGGTATCTTTTTTACTTTCCGGTCTGCATTGAATGATGGATTTTTCCATACCTGATACCCGAGCTGGGAGAAAAGGCGAATACAAGTATCTTCAAAACTAAGATCCGTAGGCAGGTATATAATCCCGTAGCCCTGATTCTTTAATTCGTCAAGTGCGCTGCCGTATACACTGCCAGAATTTATCAAAATATCAGGGGTATTGGCATGGGTGATTCGGCCTAAAGAGACCGTTATCTGTATATTGTTTAAGGCTACGGGGAAAATAATCAGGGGCTCATAGGAATAGGGCGTGCCGGCTAAAATCGTTTTGATTAATGACTCTTGGGATTCGGGCACATCTTTCATGGTCTGTGTGCTGATCTGTGCATTGGCTTGGAGAACGTCGTTAATTTGTTTAAATTGTAGATCCCTCCAATAGGATTTCATGGCAGCAACGATATCCGGCGCCATGGATGCTTCGGTAAGATCCGGTCCGAGGAGTACGGTTTTTTTGCCGGTATCGTCAATGAGGACAGGCGTTCTTGACAGATCAATGGACTTAGAGGTGTCAGCCTGGTTGACGGGTGGAAAAAACAGTGTGCCCTGGTGCATGAGGTGTCCTTGGATGAGCCGGGAGTATCGTTTTAATTGGGCTAACTCCGTCATGGAGATCTGTTTGGGTACAGGGGGGGCGGTTTGTTTTTCTTCGGGCATGCTCTCTGCAAACGGCATATCTGCTTTTTTCATGCCAATAAAATTGTTAAACCAGGGCTGGGAAATCAGAGACGAATCTGGGAGCGTGATACTTCGCCCCTGATAAATATAATTTATGTCCTTCATGTTCGGATTCAGGTGAAGAATGGCTGTTTCCCCGATTTTGGATACATTGCCGCTGGATGTTAAAAATTCTTTGGAAAGCAGTTCGGATATAGTGTCTCCGGCTTTGACTTTGTGTGTGTGCGTGTGCTTGGATACGACATCCGGCGGAATCGGTGTGGAGAATGCCAGCATAGGTACTTCCACTGTGCCGTTGTTCTCCTGTTCGTACGCATTGCTGTCCACTGGTTTAAGGGGGATCAGAATTCGGCTGCCGGGGGAAATGGCATCAATATTGCCGATGTTTGGATTAATGTGTTTAAATATTTTTAGGAACAGCGGAAAATCCGAGGCGGATATTTCTCCTTTCTGGCGAAAAATTTTGTACAGCCACTCATTCTGTCGCACCAGGTAAGGCTCGCACAGGTAAAGCTGATCTTCGTAGGCAAAAAGGGCATACTTTTTAAAACTGGTTTTCACCCCCGTTGCCGAAAAAACGGCGCAGGGGGTGAAAAAAAACAGCACTACCGGGATAATAAAAATTTGTTTTATTATGTTGGCCCGGAAAAAAGACATAAATTAAAGCCCTAAACGGGTAGCGATTTTTTTGGATACATCCTTTACGAATTTTTCAAACTGGGATGGCGCCAGGGGTTTTTCCTGGGACGGAACCAAGTCCGGGTCATCGGGTGAAACAAGATCCGGTAAATTAATAAACCGACTGTCAGATGAAATACCGTAGGCGTCAGCCAGTTCTCCTTTAAAATAGAGATCCTGGAAACCGGAAAATTTGATGGCATGTGCCGTGGCATCCAGAATTACGGTTTCGTCTTTCTCCAAAAGATTTAATGCCTTTGCCTCTACCATGCCTGCAAGGCACTCACCGCCCTGGGTGCAGGTGATATGTCCGTTCTGGTTGGCCGTAAGCTGCCAGTCCATGATCTGCTGCTCTTTGACCTGGACCACAAATACGTTTCTGTGGCCGCTGGCCGCATCATATTCCCGGGCAATCTGGATGACCCGAGGCATGGATACTGGGTTTCCGATCATGGCTGCCTGGGCAACGCTTGGCTGGGTTTGGACCGGGGTAAATTCACGTTTGCTCTCATCGGGTTCAAGATAATATTTGTACACCGGATCTGCATGTTCGGACTGAACTCCGATGATTTTCGGCAGCGTCTTGATGATACCGGTGTTGTAAAATTTTAAAAAACCGTTCATGACCGCTGAAATATTACCGGCATTTCCGATGGGTACCATGACTACTTTTTTGTCCATATCCCAGTCAAAATCCTGGGCAATCTCATAGGAGTAAGACTCCTGGCCCAGTATCCGCCAGGCGTTTTTGGAGTTGAGCAGTGCCACAGGGTAACTTGAGGAGAGATGCTCCACAACTTTCATGCAGTCATCAAAAACCCCCGGGATTTCAAATACTCTGGCCCCGCTTCCCAAGGGTTGGGCCAGCTGGGCGGAGGTGACTTTTTTATGGGGCAAAAGTACGGCTGATTTTACCTGGGACCCCAGATAGGAGGCATATAGGGCTGCAGATGCCGAGGTATCCCCGGTTGAGGCGCATACCGAGATCACATCGGAAACCAATCCCTGGTCGATCAGATATTTTATGCTGGACAGGGCGGATGCCATGCCCCTGTCTTTAAATGAGGCAGACGGGTTCTGGCCGTCGTTTTTGTAATAGAACTTTACCCCGGTTTTTTCCTGGAGTTGGGCGTTGGCTTCCACCATCGGGGTGTGGCCTTCACCCAGGTAGATGATGGATTCAAGGGGGATGCTGGGGCCGATGAATTCGTGATACCGGTAAATCCCTTTAAGCGCCGGGATCTTAAGCATTTTGCGGTAATCAAATATTTTCTGCCAGGTTTCGCCGGAAAGGGCCTTGAGCTGATCTTTGTTTCTGTCATGGATCAGCAGTACCTGGTTGCACGCCGGGCACACGTATAAAAGTTCTTCAATACCGTATTCGGCACCGCAGCCAAGGCATTTATAGTACATCTCCCCCTTGGGCGAGGGGATGATATGTGGTCTGATATCTTCCGGGAATAAATCAAGATTCGTGTTCAATTACTTCTAAGCCTCCCATATACGGTACCAGTGCCTTGGGCACTTTAACGGTCCCGTCTTCCATTTGATAGTTTTCAAGAATTGCTGCAAAGGTTCTGCCCACGGCCAGTCCGGAGCCGTTCAGGGTATGGCAGAACTCAGGTTTTTTGGTGTTTTCCCGCCTGAACCGGATGTTTGCCCGCCTGGCTTGAAAATCAAGGCAGTTGGAACAAGAGGAGATCTCCCGGTATTTATCCTGGCCGGGCATCCACACCTCAATGTCATAGGTTTTGGTGGCGGAAAATCCCAGGTCCCCGGTGCACAGGGTGACCACCTGGTAGGGCAGTTCCAGGCGCTGGAGAATGTCTTCCGCATTGGCCAGCAACGATTCAAGCTCATCAAATGAGGTTTCCGGATGGGTGATTTTCACCATTTCCACCTTGTTGAACTGGTGCTGGCGGATCAGGCCTTTGGTGTCTTTGCCGTAGGAGCCTGCCTCGGATCTGAAACAGGGGGTAAATGCCGTATATTTTATCGGCAGTTTGGATTCATCCAGGATCTCTCCTGCCGGGATGTTGGTCATGGGCACTTCCGATGTGGGAATCAGGTAGTAATCCCATCCTTCAAGTTTAAAAAGATCTTCTTCGAATTTTGGCAACTGGCCTGTGCCGGTCATGGTTTCCCTGTTGACGATAAACGGCGGCAGCACTTCCTTATACCCGTGTTCGGTGATGTGAACGTCCAGCATGAAGTTAATCAACGCCCGTTCCAGGCGCGCGCCGGCACCGATGTACAAAGGAAATCTGGACCCGGCAAGTTTTGCTGCACATTTAAGATCGAGAATACCTAAATTTTCTGCAATATCAGCATGATCCTTGATCTGGAAATCAAAGGATCGAGGCGTTCCCCATGTTTTTTCATGTCTGTTCTCGGTGTCATCCTTGCCCTCGGGGACATCTTCATGGGGCAGGTTGGGGATATTGATAAGAAATGCCTTAATCCAGGCATCCAGTTCATTGAGTTTTTTGTCCATTTCCTTGATTTGCTCAGAAACGCCTTTCATCTTATCGATACTGGGTTGGGCGTCCTGGCCGGATTTCTTCATTTTTGCTATTTCATCGGAAACAGTATTTCTTAGGTGGCGTAACTCCTCAATATCAACTAAGATGGCTTTTCTCTTTTCCTCATTTTCTAGCAATGGGGAAAAATCAATATCTGCCCGACGTTTTTTCATGCCCTGGACAACAGTATCCAGGTCGTTTTTAATCAATTTTAGATCAAGCATGTTTGATTTTTGTCCTGCATGATTATAGGGTTGAAGGGTGGCTGGTTATAATATTTTAACAATTATATTCAGATAACATGGGGCATGTAAACAGTCAATGATTATTGCCGGTTGACAATTGCCGGACAGTGTTTAACGTTTCTCAAAAATTTATTGTGCAATAATCTCAAGGAAACGATTATGGATGAAGCTAAAAGCGGTAAAAATGGTGTGTTAAGCCAGGTGGCCGAGCGTATGAACGCCCTGTCCCCGGAGCAGATCGAAGAGAAATATAATATTATTGAAAATAAGCTGTTTGAATTTGCAAACTTTTTAGAATCCCATCAGGTATTTCTATACCCGCCCGGAAGCAAAGAAATTCCTAGTGAGAAGATCATACGCAAAGCCATGGATATTGAAAAAAGTATTATTTTACCGGTGTTTACGGATGTTAAAAATACTTTTCTTTTGTACAAGATAAGTAATTTTGACAAGGACCTGGTGTCCAACGCCCATGATATGCTTGAGCCCAATCCCGAGCGGTGCAAGAAAATAGCCCTGGATGATGTGGACATTGCCATTATCCCGGGGCTGGCCTTTGATGACAAGGGCGGGCGCATGGGATTCGGGAATAACTACTATTCAAAGCTGATTACAAAATTACCTGAAACCTGCCGCAAGGTCGCTTTGGCGTATGAAGAGCAGATCGTGGATCAGATTCAGATGGAATCAAGGAAATATACGGTGGATATCATTATTACCGATACCCGGGTAATCTATAAGATTTAGTAACACGATTGAGTGAAATTTAATGGGACTCGCAAAATTAACTGCTATAATACTGGCAATTTTTTTTGCGGGTCCTTATGTATTACCAAGTGCAAGCCTGAATGCTTTTAAGTCTTCGGTCTTCCCCATGACAATCAATGTGTCCCGGGGGTGAATAATGGTTTCAAAATGGGGGGCAAATTCCATGTGCCCTGATTTTTCTTTGATTGCGATGATGATCAAGTTGTAATTTTGTCGAATACCGGAATCCTTAAGGGGTTTTCCGGCATAGTTTGATGTCTCCGGCACAAACGCCTCTTCAATCTGTATGGCATCACTTTCCCGGGACAGCGCCGTATTCAAAAAATTGGAAACCGTCGGTCGCAGCAATTTCAAGCCCATGGAAACCCCGCCGATATCATAGGGGGACTCCACCTGGGTGGCACCGGCCACATAAAGTTTTTTCCTCACCTCGGGGCTTGATGCCCGGGCCATAATATAGATGTCTGGGTTGAGCTGTCTGGCCGTGAGCACCAGGAATACATTGGCAGTGTCGGTTGCAAGTGCCGCCACCAAAGCCTTTGCCCGGTTGATTCCGGCTTTTTCAAGGACATCCTCATGTCCGGCGTCCCCGATAATATAGTGCATTTTATCCTTTTCAAGAATATCTTTGAGTTCTTCACTTTGTTCCACCACAACGATGTCCTGTGTATCTTCTCGTACGAACTTGCACAGCACTCTGCCGATGCGACCGTACCCGCAGACGATGTAATGATTGTTCATTTTTTTAATTTTGTTGTTCAAACGCTGCCTCCCCAGCATATTTTTAATTTCACCGTCCACCACCGAACTGATGAAAACGCCTCCCAGATAAAGAAAATACCCTACGCCTGTAAAGATAAGGAAAATGGTGAACAATCGCCCACCATCGGACATATCGTGGACTTCAAGAAAGCCCACCGTGCTCAGGGTAATGGCCGTCATGTATGCGGCATCCAAAAGCCCCCAGCCTTCAATGACCATGTAACCTGCGGTGCCGAGTAAAAAAAATATAACCGCGATAAAAACGGTTGTCTTCATTTTTGCTGTTTTATCCATTTCATTTTATTTACTTTTACTGACGTGCAAATGCAAGGGAAAGATTGAAAGACGGCATGTTGGGGTAATAGCCATGATTACGGGCTTTGAACCCATTTTCTAATGCTTGACGGCCCTGGTTGTTGCTGATATTAAAAAGCCATGACCGAAGAACCCACAAAATTTTCGCGCTGGCGCAAAGATATGGTTGAAAGGCAGATCATTGCCAGGGGGATTAGCGATCCTTTGGTGCTCCAGTCCATGAGCCTAGTGCCCCGACATCTTTTTGTCAGTGAGGCATTGGTGGACAGCGCCTATGGAGATTTTCCGCTTCCCATCGGGGAGGGGCAGACCATTTCCCAGCCATTTATCATTGCTGAAATGACCCAGGGTCTGGGCTTGACCGGTCAGGAGCGCGTTCTTGAGATCGGCACGGGTTCCGGTTACCAGGCGGCCGTGCTGTCGCGTATTGTTTACAGGGTGTATACCATTGAACGCAATAATACCCTGTATCTGCGGACCCGCAAATTGTTTGATCAGATGAAATATCATAATATCGTCACCCGCTACTCCGATGGCACCCAGGGGTGGAAAGCCGAAAGTCCCTTTGACGCCATCATGGTGACGGCCGGGGGGAATAAAATTCCTGAACCTTTGGTCGATCAGCTTGTGGAGGGTGGACGACTGATCATGCCCGTGGGAGGTCTTCATTCCCAGGAGCTTTTACGCATCGAAAAAACCAGTACCGGCATTAGAACTTTCAATCTGGGAGGGTGCCGTTTTGTGAAGCTGATCGGCGAACACGGATGGCCCGCCTAAATTGTAAGCACCTTTTCATCCAAACACGTGATCCATTCAGGCTTATTGGCGCCTGACATCTAATTAACACACCTGAATAAATATTGAGGTAAATTTCCATGTCTTTTTCTGCTTCTGCGACTTCGGCAACCATAAAAGAGTTGCTCATGGGGTTCTGTTTAGGCGTTGCCAATATCATTCCCGGGGTTTCCGGCGGGACATTCCTGCTGGTATTTGGGATATATGAGCGGGTGTTTTCAATTTTAAATCAGATTAATAAATCCTTTGTTTTCAAATGCGTTGGGCTCATTTTTTCATGCGTCATGCACCCGTTAACGGGGAGTAAAAACGTATATACGTTTTTTAAAGAAACCGGTTTTTTGTTCCTGTTTAAACTTGCTGCCGGAACCATGGCTGCCATTGTCACTCTGTCCAGTCTGATGAAATATCTTTTGCTTCACCAATTCAGTGTGACCTATTCATTTTTTTTCGGACTGATTCTGGTGTCAATTGTGATACCGATAAAGATGCTCAGACGTTTTGATGTTTGGGCCGCAGTTTGCCTTCTGGCCGGAATAGCCCTTACCGTGTGGGTATCAGCCATGGTCAATCCTTATGATAAGATCAAAATTAAATCTGATCATCTTGCCAAGGCCTATCAGGCCCAATCCGCTTCTGCTGCAGGGCAGGCAACTGCGGCTGAATCCGGCAATACTGTTTCATCGGTTCAAGGATATTCGTCCGGGGACTATCTGTATATTGGCATTTGCGGTGCAATTGCTATTTCAGCTACCGTGCTGCCGGGGGTCAGCGGTTCCCTGGTACTGATTTTAATGGGTAGCTATTTTGACGTTATTTCAGCCATTTCCGAATTGAAGTTCCTGCATTTTGAGACCTTTGCTTTTTTAGGAATATTCGGTTTGGGGGTGGTGTTTGGCGGCCTTTTGTTTGCCCGGCTGGTCAGCTTTGTTTTATCCCGGTACTATAATCCCACCATGGGCTTTTTAGGCGGATTGATGGCCGGTTCATTATACGCGTTGTGGCCCTTTAAGGAGACTGTGTTCATGGCCCAGCAGTATGTGAAACAGGCCGGGGTTGTCGTTCGTCTTGAAAATGTGGCGGTCCAGACCAATATAAATGTCCTGCCGACCCAAGATGATCCAATGATTGCCGCGTTTGCTTTCTTTATTCTTGGCTGCATTATCATGATGCTTTTTGTCAGAAAAGAATCCACCGCTTCGGCATCGGTTCTCTGATCATATAAAAATATATGTTTTTTGAATGTCGCGCTATGATGACCCACGATGATTTTTTAAAAATAGAAAAACAGTTCTACGTGTATACCAAGCCCTTTGTGGAAAGGGCCAAAGATGCCTACCCATTTGTGCTCAAACAGGAACACACTGCCCGGGTCTGCAGGGCCATGGAAATGCTTTGCCGCTCCCTGGATCTTGACTGCCCGACCACTGCCCGTGCCTGTGCGGCTGCCATGGTTCATGATATGGGGCGATTCCCTCAGTTTGCTCTCTTTCACACCTATTCCGATGCCCGTTCCAAAAATCATGCAGCTCTGGGATGCCGGGAAATCATGCGAAGCAAGATTCTTTCCCATCTATCCGTTACGGACCGGCGGCTGATTTTACGGGCCGTGGCCCTGCATAACCGCCCACGGCTTTCCGGAACGTATGGACGTGATTTAGCGCTTCTGGCCCGGCTGCTCAGGGATGCGGATAAAATTGATATTTTTGGTGTAATGAAAGACCACTATCTGAATCCGGATGCAGGTCATGGCTTTATTACCCATGACCTGCACGATGATGGTGAGATCCCCCAAACGACTGTCCGAGAGCTTCTTGAAACCCGGCAGAACGATTTAAGCCATGTGAATACGCTTAACAGTATGAGAGTGTTTCAGGCCGGTATGGTCTATGATTTAAATTTTCCTGCCGCAGCCGCCGCGATCCTGAACCTGGAAGTCATTCCGATCCTGCTCGGGGGTATTCCGCCGTCAAAATTAATTATCCGGCTGGAGCAGGCGCTTTTGGAACATCTAAAAGCGCTTGCTTCTCGAACCACGGAAAACACGGAAGGTCACGGAAAAGAGTTTGGTCTTTAATTTTCAGTGCTTCCCGTGTCTTCAGTGGTTAAAAATATATGATTGTTTTCAGTTGAGAATGTCGGTGAGTTCTTCCTGGCTGAATTGGTAGGCTGAATTACAGTAATGGCATCGAAGTTCCAGTGGAAACGGACCATTTGCCAGTATATCGGTGCGGTCTTCTTTGGGCAGGTTTTTAAGATGATCTGACATACGCTCCTGGGAACACCGGCAGTAAAACTCCACCCGGGAACTGTCCAGAAAGCGTGGTGACAGATCGGCAAACCCATTTTTAATGATGGACTCCGGTGTTTGATCCTGGGCAAAACGGTTGCCTAAATTATCGATTTTCTGGATCATGGTTTCGGCCAGGGCAACGTTGTCGGGGTCGGCACCCGGCAGAGCCTGCAAAAAGATGCCGCCGGCACCCATAACGGTTTCATCTTCATCAAAGGCCACACTCAGGCAAAAGCCGGAAGGAATCTGTTCCGAAGTCAGGAAGTATTCGGCCATATCCTCGGCAATGGAGCCGTGGACCAGGGCGATCTGGCCGGTATAGGGGCGCTTGGTATCCTCTATGTATCGGGTTACCGACAAAAAACCCGCCCCGTAAAGGGTGGACAGCCATTTAATCTTTTCCGGATTTTCCACTTCAATGGGGTTGGCCTTCAGATAGCCGCGGATCTCCCCGAATGCATTGGCCTCCACATCAAGCCCCTTAATGGGGCCCGAGCACTGAATATTCATTGCAATGCGGTCCCGGCCCTTCAAGGGCGCGCTTATCAAGGCTGCCGCAATGTACGCCTGGCCGAGCACCAGGGTTTCCAACGGCCCAAGGTCATGGTTCGCCTGCATCTCTTTGATCATCCGGGTGGCATGAACCACCACACCTTTGATCTGATCATCCGCCATCATAAAGCGGTAAAGCCGGTCTTTGGCCGAGGCATGGAATTGGGCTTTTACATCATGGTCAAATATATCTTTTTTTATCATTTTCTAATTCCCAAAAGTAATTATGAGGAGTTAATATAAGGCCGGATGGGTAAATGTAAACCTTTGCCAATCGTTTCAACATGTAATCCGAACGTATTTTTATTTATGTTGTATCAACCCCAAAAGGAGAAAATGTATGAACAAGTATGGTGCAGAGTTTTTTGGAACATTCTGGTTGGTTCTCGGTGGGTGTGGTAGTGCTGTTTTGGCCGCAGCGTTTCCGGATGTAGGCATCGGACTGCTTGGTGTATCCCTGGCGTTTGGTCTCACGGTTCTTACAATGGCCTTTGCCATCGGACACATATCCGGCTGCCATTTGAACCCGGCCGTGTCGTTTGGCCTCTGGGCCGGCGGCCGTTTTCCGGCAAAAGAGCTGCTGCCCTATGTTATTGCGCAGGTCTTGGGCGGCATCCTAGCGGGTGGTGTTCTGTATTTGATTGCCAGTGGCAAGCCTGGGTTTGATCTTGCGGCCGGTTTTGCTTCAAACGGCTACGGCGCACACTCCCCGGGTGGGTACAGCCTGTCGGCGGCACTGATCACTGAAGTGGTGATGACCATGATGTTTCTTGTGGTCATTCTTGGGGCCACCGACGAACGGGCGCCTAAGGGTTTCGCCCCTATTGCCATCGGTTTGTGCTTGACGCTCATTCATTTAATCAGCATCCCGGTAACAAATACTTCAGTAAATCCGGCGCGCAGCACGGGTGTCGCGCTTTTTGTCGGAGATTGGGCCATCGCGCAGCTTTGGCTTTTCTGGGTAGCCCCGATTATTGGCGGTATGTTGGGCGCTGTGGTTTATCGTTTTATCGGCAGTGAGAAGCAATAGCCGTATCAGCTGAAGTCATCCCGGGCCTGGTCCAGGCGTTTGTACTGAACTGCCTCAAGCACATGGGGTTTAAGAATTTCGGGGGCGTCTGCCAGGTCTGCGATGGTTCTGGCCAGTTTTAGTATGGAGGCATAGGCCCGGCCGGAGAGGTTAAACTGTTTCATGGCCTGTTCAACCACCCGGCGGCTTTGGGCATCCAGGGGGCAGAATTGCTGCAAAAGTTTGGGACCCATATCTGCATTGGAAAAACAGGTTGTCCCGGCTTTTTCAAACCGAAGCGCCTGGATGTCCCGGGCCTTTTCCACGCGCTTTCGGATGGAGCGGGATGCCTCCCGGTGACCGTCCGCCGTCATTTCATTAAAAGACAGCCGGGGAACTTCCACCAGGATGTCCATTCGGTCCATGAGCGGCCCTGAAATTTTGTTTTTGTACTGCTCAATTTTTGCCGGGGTGCAAGTGCATTCCCTGTCCGGATTGGTAAGGTTGCCGCAGGGACATGGATTCATGGCCCCGGCCAGCATAAACCGGCATGGATAGGTGGCCTTTGCGTTGGCCCGGGCCAGGGTGATGACGCCCTCTTCAATGGGCTGGCGCAGGACCTCCAGCACACTGCGCCTGAATTCAGGCAACTCATCTAAAAATAAAACGCCATTGTGAGATAATGTGATCTCCCCGGGCTTGGGCACTGTGCCGCCGCCCACGAGGCCCGCATCGGAAATGGAATGATGGGGGGATCTGAATGGCCTTGCCCCCAAGGGCTGGCCCGGTTCCCGGGAAACGCCTGCCACCGAATAGACCTTGGCGATTTCCATGGCCTCTTCAAAGGAGGGTTCGGGCATGATGCCCGGCAAGCATTTGGCCATCAAGCTTTTCCCTGATCCTGCCGGACCATTGAGCAAGATATGGTGGTGGCCTGCTGCCGCAACTTCCATGGCCCGTTTGACATGGGTCTGCCCCCGGACGTTGGAAAAATCGTTCTCCAGCTCCCTTTCATCGGTTTGCAACAGCATGGATAGATCGGGTTTCAAAGGCGCAAGGTCGGCCTTTCCGGCCAGAAAATCCACCACCTGGGCCAGATGTTCCGGCGCCAGGACATCAATGTCTTTTACCAGTGCCGCCTGGGCACCGTTCTCTTTGGGCAGGATGATGCCTTTGAACCCATTGTCCCGGGCGGCCAGGGCAAAGGGCAGGGCGGCTTTGATCGGCCGCAGGTAGCCGTCCAGGGACAACTCCCCGGCAAACAGCCAGGAGGCCGCGGTGGATGTCTCAAATAACCCCTGGGCACAAAGAATTCCCAATGCCACGGGCAGGTCCAGGCCGGTTCCCTCTTTTTTGAAATCCGCCGGTGCCAGGTTCACCACCACCCTGTCCATGGGAAAGGTGTAGCCGGCATTCTGCAGGGCAGATCGGACCCTGTCCCGGCTCTCCCGCACGGCAGCTTCGGCCAATCCAACCATGTTGAATACCGGCAGACCGAGTGTGATGTCTATTTCGACATCTACAATCATGGCCTCAAACCCGTTGACCGCACAGGATTTCATTTTTGCTATCATAAGAAAAGGTTCCGTTTTAAAAATCTAAAAAAGAGAAAAAAAAGAAATTTAATCCACTGAAATTATATTAAATTATCAAAAAATAACCCCAAATCTAATAAATTTCTCATTTGTTTTGCTTTGTATTTTCAAATCAGCTATATATACCACGTTTTATCGTATTCAGACAATTTGGAACGGACAATGAATAGTTACTATAATCAGCAGACCATCGCCGAAACGGTGACCCTTTCGGGGATAGGTGTTCATTCGGGTAAAAAGACAAATTTGACTATCCGGCCGGCAAAGGAGAATCATGGGATTAAATTCCGGCGCCTTGATCTGCCCGGGACACCTGATATCCCGGCGCTTTTTAAACTGGTGGTGGATACCAGCCTTGCCACGGTCATTGGGTTCAATGGCGCCATTGTCTCTACCATTGAGCACTTGATGGCAAGTTTTGTAGGTCTTGGCATTGATAACGCCCTGGTGGAGGTGGATGATTATGAGATGCCCATTATGGACGGATCGGCCAGGGAATTTACCCGGGCGATTACCCGCGTGGGGGTGGTGGAACAGACGATGCCCCGGCAGCTTTTTATCGTGAATGAACCCATAGAAATTATCCAGAAAGATAAATGGGTCCGGGTGGAACCTGCACCTTCTTTTAAAATTTCGTGCACCATTGAGTTTGATCATCCGCTGATCGGCCTGCAGAAAATTGTTTATGAGCAGGCAGACAATAACTTTGAGCAGGAGGTCTGCGGCGCCCGGACCTTTGGGTTTGTCAAAGATCTTGAAATGCTGAAAAAATTCAGTCTTGGCAAGGGCGGAAGCCTTGACAATGCCATCGTGATTGATCAAGATAAAATCTTGAATGAAGGGGGATTGCGGTATCCGGATGAATTTGTCCGGCACAAGTTGCTGGATTGCCTTGGGGATTTTTCCCTTCTGGGCATGCCCATCCAGGGGCATATTACCACCCATAAATCCGGACATCACCTGAATCATCTGTTTATAAAAAAATTTCTTGATGAGAAGCAGGCCTGGGAAACAGGACCTGTAACGCGCTGACCAAAATTCAATGCCAATGATAAATAAAGGTGCAGTAATAAAATTTTTATGTGCAGTTCTCTTTGTTTTCCAAGGCATTGTTTTGATTGTCCCGGATAACGCCTTTGCCAGTAATGATGCGGCGCTGTCAAATATCAAGCTGGCCAATACCCGGGATGATTTGTTTACTTATTTCAAGGTGGAAAATGCCTTCAATGAAAAAAATACCCAGGCCATTGAAAATGGTATCTCCACCTCGTTTACGTTTTATGTAACCTTATTCAAAACATCAAACAGCCTGTTTGACAAGAAGATCGCTGATATCAAAACCCGTGTAACAGTAAAATACAATTCCATGAAACAGGAATACACGGTGGTCTGCCAGTGGAAGGACAGCCCCGCTTTGATTACAAAGTCCTTTGATGAGGCAAAGACCTGGATGACCGAAATTGATAACCTCAAGGTGGTGCCCCTTAACCAACTGGTAAAAGGGGATAAATACCAGATCCGTATCAAGGCGTTGCTTGATAAAGTCACCTTGCCCCTGTCGTTGCACTATGTGTTCTTTTTTGTCTCTTACTGGGATTTTGAAACGGACTGGTATGTGATTAATTTCACGTATTAACCCTTAGCCGGGCAGGCATGACATCTATGGCTCAGATACTCCAGGATACAGAACAAAAACGGTTCGGTAGAAAAAGAGAAGGCATTGCTATTTTATGCCTTCTTCTCGCTGTTGTGGTGCTGACTGTGCTTGAAACCCGCGTTACGCCCTTTGATACGGGCTTGCCCCTGTCATCCACCGTGTTGATGTTTATCTTAATTAACATCAATCTGCTGTTGCTGCTTACCCTGCTGCTGCTGGTTTTCAGAAATCTTGCCAAGCTCTATTATGAGCGAAAAAATAACATCCTTGGGTCCAAAATAAAAACCCGCCTGACCTTTGCCTTTGTTGTGCTGGCCCTTTTGCCCACCACCGTGCTTTTTTTCTTTTCCATCCAGTTTATCTCTACGTCCATTGCATTCTGGTTTAATGCCCCTGTGGAACAGACCCTGGATGCCTCCCTGGCCGTAGGGCAGACCCTGTATGATTATATCGAAGAGAAAAATGCCTTTTTTGCCAAAAGAGGGGCGTTTCAGATTCATTCCCGGGATTTGCTCAAACCTGAAAATCAGGAAAAACTGAGCCGGTATACCCAGGTGATTCAGCGGGCCTTTAACCGTCATGCCGTGGAGGTCTATACCCCGGGTGCCCAGCGGATCAGCCTCTCTTTAGCCAGTGAACTTGAGAACATGCACTTTGGGCTTTTAACTACCACTGAATTAAGGGGCATACCCAACGGCAGCACCAGTCACAACGTTTATCAGACCACGGACCAGGGGGAATGGTTGCGCACCATCTGTACCATCCCCTTTGATCTTTCGCCGGGCAAGGCCGACGGATTCATTGTGATCACCACCCTGATGGCCCCGGATCTGTCTGAAAATTTAAAATCCATTCTCAAAGGGGTGGAGGAGTACCATCAGCTTAAACTGACCAAGAGACCGGCTCAGATCTCTTATTATATTGCGTTGTCCATTGTGGCGCTTCTTGTTGTGTTCTGTGCGGTGTGGTTTGGATTCCAGATTGCAAAATCCATCACCATTCCCATCATGAAATTTGCCGAGGGCACCCAGCGGATCATAGACGGTGACATGGCTTATCAGATTGATTTTAAGACCGACGACGAGATCGGCACCCTGATCAAAAGTTTTAACTCCATGACCCGCCAATTGGCCGAGGGCCGCCGGCAGATTGCCCTGTCCGAAAGCATGCTTAAACAGCAGAATGTCGAGCTGGAAAAAAGCCGACAGTATATTGAGATCGTTTTGAAAAACATCTCTGCCGGTGTGGTCTCCATGGACAATGAGGGAACGATCACCACCATGAACAAAGCTGCCGAGTCCATGCTGGATGTGAACAGTCGTGATATTCTCGATAAAAATTTCAGGAAAGTCCTGACAGGAGAATACCTCTCCTTGGCCAATAAGATATTTGAACAGGCGGAAGAGGCAGGATCTCACTTCAAGATTCCGGTTTCAGCAGCCGTGGCAGGCGTTCCCAAACATTTCTCATTACATTATACCGCACTCAAAGATGACACCGGTCAAAATCTGGGCGCCGTGCTGGTGTTTGATGATGTAACCGAACTTGAAAAGGCCCAGCGCCTTGTGGCCTGGCGGGAGGTTGCCCGGCGCATTGCCCATGAGGTGAAAAATCCGTTGACACCCATTAAGCTGTCAGCCCAGCGTCTTAAACGCAAATACGGTAAAACCATTGACGATGAGGTATTCAGCGGGTGTGCAGATACCATTGTCGAGCATGTTGATCTGATCCGGAATCTGGTCAATCAATTCTCCACCTTTGCCAAATTTCCGGATACCAATTTTGCTTCTGCCAGAATAGAAAATATTATTTATGAAACCGTTGCCCTGTATAAAGAAGGGTTGGAAAATGTGGATATCCAGACCCGGTTCAAGGACAATATTCCCACCTTGAAACTGGATCACCAGCACATGAAACAGGCCTTTATCAACCTGATTGATAATGCGGTCTATGCCGTCAATAAAAAAGGCACCATTGTGATTGACCTCTCCTATGATCCCATTCTAAAGATTGTGCGCATTGAAGTCGCAGACGATGGCAAAGGGATATCAGACAAGGAAAAGACCAAATTGTTTGAACCCTATTTTTCTACCAAAAAAACGGGCATGGGCCTTGGACTCGCCATTGTGAACTCCATTATTTCAGATCATAACGGCGTCATACGGGTCCAGGATAATCAGCCTAACGGCGCCAAATTTATCATTGAATTGCCTGCCGAGGAGGCATGAGTTATAAAACACTCTGTCCGGCAGTGTTAAATAGAGAAAGGATTTAGTATATGTACCCGGCAGTTCTGATTGTTGATGACGAATCCAGCATTATTGATTCACTGGAAGGGATTCTTTCCGATGAGGGATTCGAAGTGATTCATGCATTCAACGGATACGAAGCCCTGAAAAAAATTGACTCCCATTCCCCGGACATTGTGCTGCTGGACATCTGGATGCCCGGCATGGACGGGATTGACACCCTAAAGGAGATCAAACAGCACCATCCTACGTTGCCGGTGGTGATGATCACGGGCCACGGTTCCATTGAGTCTGCCGTGGATGCCACCAAATCCGGCGCCTTTGACTTTCTGGAAAAGCCGCTCTCCATTGACAAAGTGATACTCACCATCAACAATGCCCTGAATTTCAGAAAACTTGAAGAAGAGAACCGGTACCTTCGCAAAAAAGCCATCGAAAAAAATTCCATTACCGGCACAAGTCTGGCGGTCCAGAAACTTTATGGCGAAATTATGGCCGCAGCACCCACCGATGCGTCCATTTTGATTTCTGGTGAAAACGGTACGGGCAAGGAGATGGTGGCCCGAACCATCCATCAGTTCAGCAAACGTCCTGAAGGGCCTTTCATCATTGTCAACTGTGCGGCTGTCCCCGAAGAACATCTGGAATCCGAACTGTTCGGCTATGAAAAAGGGGCCTTTGAAGGTGCTTCGGCAAAAAACAGAGGCAAGTTTGAACTGGCCGGTGGCGGTACCCTGTTTTTGGATGAAATCGGGGATATGAGTGTGAGTACCCAGGCCAAAATGCTGCGGGCCCTGGAATCCAAAACCTTCCAGCGCATCGGCTCCAGCCGCACCCTGCACATGGATGTGCGTGTGATCACCTCATCCAACAAAGACCTAGAAGCCGAGATCAAAGAAGGCAGGTTCCGGGAAGATTTGTTTTTCAGGCTCAATGTCATACCGATCCATGTGCCGTCCCTAAGGGAACGGATTGAGGATCTGCATATACTTGTGGATTTTTTCCTAACCCATCTGGCCGAAAAATCATCGGCCCCTAAAAAGACCTTGTCCAAAGAAGCACTTGAAATTTTAAAGCAATGGCATTGGAAGGGAAATGTCAGGGAACTTAAAAATTTGATGGAGCGTTTATCCATCATGGTGGAAGCCGATGTTATTGGGAAAAATGATCTGCCGGCACCCTATAACTCTGAAATGAAATCATCCGCTGAAACAGGTGAGATGCACAACCGGATTTTTGAGATGAAAAAATTGGACAGCGCAAAAGAAGCGTTTGAAAAGCAATTTATTCGTTTCAAGGTGGATCAGATGAACGGTGATCTTCCGGCTGCGGCCAAACAGATGGGTGCAAGCCTGAACTTGGTTAAAAAGAAAGTGTCTGAAAACTGATGCGTATTATCAGTGGGGCCTGCCGGGGCAGAAAACTGGTTCAGATTCAGGGACAGGATATCCGGCCCACTTCGGACCGGGCTAGGGAAGCTTTGTTTAATATACTTGGCCCCGGTATCCGGGGAAAAAGGGTGCTCGACATGTTTGCCGGCACCGGCGCCCTGGGGCTTGAGGCCTTGAGCCGCGGGGCCCTGTCGGCCGTGTTCCTGGATACGGCCCAGTCTTCCTGTGATGTGATTCAGCGCAACGTTGAATTGTGCCGGATGTCGGATCATGCCAGAATTATCCGTCATGATATTATCAACGCCGCCTTACCGGTATTTCATCAGCCCTTTGATTTGATTTTTATGGATCCACCTTACAATAAGGGGTATCCCGAACAGGTGATTGGAAAACCAGGTTTTTTTGACCTTCTTGCACCCGACGCCATTGTGATCGTGGAACAGTCTGCCAAAGAAAGCTTTAACTATCCGGTAAACAGCCTTGACAAATACCTGGAAAAAAAATACTCAAGGACAGCACTTAGATTTTTGAGGAAATCCGACAGACGACAAGGATGTGTATGATTACCCGAAAACGGACAATTGCAATTTACCCTGGTTCCTTTGATCCCCTGACAAACGGACATCTTGATGTCATCAGGCGCGCCCAGGAGATTTTTGACCACGTAATTGTAGGGGTGCTGTACAATTCGTCTAAAAAAACACCGTTGTTTTCCCCCGAGGAACGTATTTCCATCATCAAGGAGTGTTTTGACGATCCATCGGTCGAGTTGGACTCCGCAAGGGTCGAGGTGGAAACCTTTGACGGGCTTCTTGTTGAATATGCCCGAATGAAAAATGCCGTGGCTATCATCCGGGGAATGCGGGCGTTGTCTGATTTTGAAAGTGAATTTCAGATGGCGCTGATGAACAGAAAACTCAATAGAGAAGTCCAGTCGGTCTTTCTTATGACAGGATCACGCTGGATCTTCACCTCATCGTCGATCATTAAAGAGGTCGCCAGGTATGGCGGGGACATTTCCGATATGGTTCCCAGGCCTGTGGAACGCAGGGTAAAAGAAAAATTTGAGGCGCTCGTTCAAAGTCAAAAATAAATGGCAGGATCGTTATTAGTAATATCAAAAAACTGTATCATAAAAGTCGTTAGTGTCTAACTTTTTACGCGTTTGTAAAAAAAATCAGGCCGTAATCTAATAAATATTTACTAAGTAATAAGGATATATCAACGTGGACTTGTGGCAGCTTCATATTTTTGTTTCCGTGGTTGAGCAGAAAAGTTTTTCCAGAGCATCAGAACAGATTCATCTATCCCAGCCCACTGTGTCCACCCACATAAAAGAATTGGAAGCACATTTTCAATGCCGCCTGCTGGACAGGTTGGGGAAGGTGACCGAACCCACCCGGGCCGGCGCAATCCTTTATGACTATGCCAAAAAGATGCTGGCGCTCAAGCAGGAAACCCAGTCTGCCATGCTTGATTTTTTAGGGCATACCAAAGGGCAGCTACTCATCGGCGGGTCAACCATTCCGGCCGGGTATATTCTACCCAAAATCATGGGTTCATTTAAATCTGTTTTTCCCGATGTCTCCATTTTTATGTCTGTGGGGGATACCGGCCAGATCACCCGGGCCGTCAAAGACGGCGAACTGGAACTGGGTGTGGTGGGTGCAAAAACCAATGATCCTGACATTGCCCAGGAGAAGCTGGTTGAAGATGAAATGAAGCTTGTTGTGCCCGCCGACCATGAATGGGCAGGCCGGGAAAGTGTCTCCTGCAAGGCCTTGTTGTCCCAGCCGTTTATTGCCAGAGAACAGGGGTCCGGCACATGGAAAACCGTTGTCACCAGCATGGAAAAGGCAGGGGTTGACGTGTCCCGGCTTGAGCCTGCCGTGACCATGGGGAATTCGGTTGCAGTGATCCAGGGCATTCTCAATAATGTCGGAATTTCCATCCTTTCAACCATTGCTGTGACCGAGGAACTGGCCAGGGGGCAACTGTATGCCCTCAGTGTGAAAGACCTTGACCTGTCCCGGAATTTTTATCTGACCCTGTCCCGGAAGAGAACCCGCTCCCCGATATGTGAAAAATTTATTCACTTCCTAAAAGACCAGGTGGCGGCCTAGTTGGGGATTGAACGAAAAGCCCCCGGTTTTGTTTATACGATCCGTTAGTCTTTTGTGACAAACAGATTGAGCGTGTCAATATATTCGGGGTCCTGTTCATCCATGATTCGGATTACATCCTTGTGAACTCTGGTTTTCAATTCCCGGAAAATACCGCGTTGTTTGTCAAACCCTGCCGCAAAAGCCATGGCTTCTTTCATCATATCTTCCTGGTTTTCGCAAGCCTTGACTATCACATGGGCGTGTTCAAGGTACACGGCGGTCATCCGTTGGCCGGAGAGCAGCATATGATTGAACAAATGTTCGGGGATCGCCTTGCGCAGCAACGCGATCATGCCGGGCAGAAAAAGAATGCCAAGGTCCACTTCGGGAAAACAAAAGAAGCCTTTGTCTTTTCTCATGAATCTGAAATCGCAGGCGCACGCCAAAATGGCGCCATTGCCAAAGGCGTGACCGTTTATGGCAGCAATCACCGGTACGGGAGAAAGCAGCAGGCGCTTGAACACATCGTTCATGCCGTACATGAAGTCAATGACCTCCTGCCGTTGGTTGCCGGCTAATTTTTCACCGACCCACGCCACGTCAACACCCTGGGAAAAGTTTTTCTCGTCCAATGCGGTAAGGACCATGGATTTGACCTGGGTATCCGATTCAATCTGGTCAAGGCAACGGTTGAAATCCTGGGCAAAAATTTTGTTCATCGTGTTGGCAGCGTTACACATCGAAACGATTGCCACCGTATTTTGTTTTTTCCATTCGACAACGGCCAATATACGCTCCTGTTTATTGAAAAATACAGTTGAAAAATATTAAAAGAAGAGAACATTGTTTATGGAACATAAATTAAATAATTTCATATTTCAAGGGGGTAAAACTTCATTGACAAGCTAATCGATTTCTGACAAGCTTTCCGAATACCGTGTATTTCGGCGCAAAATCTTTATGCCAAGGAAGACGCCATGATTTTAGGATTAGATGTCGGCGGCACACATACAGACGTTGTTTTTCTCAGCCAGAAGGGTGTTCAAAAACATGTAAAGGTGCCCACCCAACCGGACAATTTGTTTAAAAGCGTTCTTTCAGGTTTTACTTCGATTCTTGAGGACGTCGATCCCAAATGCATTGAGCGGGTGGTCATCTCCACCACCCTGACCACCAACGCCATTGTCCAGCAGACGGTGACACCGGTGGGCATCATCGTTTCAGCCGGGCCGGGCGTGGACCCTGAAAATTTCAGGACCGGGGATCATTACTATGCTGTGGGGGGCTCCATCAACCATCGCGGTCGGGAGATAGAGCACATCAATGAGATGGAAATTCAGGATGTGGGTGAAAAGCTCAAAAAGGCCGGCATCGAATATGTGGGTGTTGTCAGCAAATTTTGTGTCAGAAATCCTTCCCATGAAATTTTGATCAAGCGGATATTAAACAAGCAGTTTAAACAGATTTTTCTAGGGCACCATGTGTCGGGTAATTTGAATTTTCCCCGGCGCATCGCCACCACTTATATGAATGCAGCCGTATATCCTCTGCACAGGGAATTTTTCCAGGCCGTTGAACAATCCCTTGAGGAGATGGGACTTACCGTACCCATTCAGATCCTCAAAGCGGACGGGGGCACCATGACATTGGAAGCCTCAATGGATTTTCCGGCCCAGACGGTCTTATCCGGGCCTGCAGCCAGTATCATGGGCGCCATTCCCTATGCCCCCGAAGGTCAGGATGCCGTCGTTCTCGATATCGGCGGGACCACCACGGACATTGCCTTTTTGGTGGATAAAACGCCGTTGCTTGAGCCCGTGGGCATCCAGCGCGGGGGATATAGAAGTCTGATTCGGTCTTTGCGGACGGTTTCCAAAGGTATCGGCGGCGATTCGGCCTTACGGGTCAATGACAAGGGCATGTTGACTGTGGGACCCGACCGTGTGGGACCCTCCATGGCCTTTGGCGGATCTGTTCCCACGCCCACGGACGCCCTGGTGGTTTTGGGGCTCATGGAAACCGGAGATCAGGAGCGTTCCCGGCAGGGTATAAAATCCATTGCAGATGAACTGGGCACAAACGAAAAGGACGCTGCGGAAAGCGTATTTAAACTTTGCTGCAACATCATTTTGAAAACAACCTTTGAGATGATAGATACCTTGAATTCCAAACCCGTTTATACGGTGCATGATTTCCTTGAAGGGTACAAGTTCAGCCCGGACACCATTCTGCTCATGGGCGGCCCTGCCAGATTTTTTGCCAAAAAAATTCAGGAGATGTATCAGCTTGAGACCATAGCGGTTCCCTATGCGTCGGTGGCAAACGCCATTGGCGCAGCCCTTGCCAGGACCACCTGTGAGGTCACGGTGAATGCCGACACGGAACAGGGCGTTGTCACCGCCCACGAGGAGGATTTTGCCGAGCCTGTTTCCAAATCCTTTTCCAAAGATGATCTGGTGGAGACCGCCTATAGCCTGCTAAAAGACAAAGCGGAAAATGCCGGGGCTGATCCCGATAATCTCAACGAGGTGGAAGTGGTGGAGTTCCAGGAGTTTAATATTGTGCGCAACTTTTCTCCCAAGGGAAAAATATTTCGGACTAAAATTCAGCTTAAACCCGGCCTGATACATGGGTATGAATCAATGCTTAACCCGCATGCGCTGGAAAACTAAGGGGAAATACCATGTTAAACGCACCGCATAAAACTGGATTGGTCTTTTTTCCTGCATTTGACTGGGCCATTGACCCCACCCATCCTGAACGGGAAGAACGGCTTTTATATACCCAGGATCAGGTCACCGAAGAGGGGATTTTTGATGTCCCTGAAATTATAGAGTACAAACCGGAACTTGTAACGCCCCAGGATATACAACGGGCGCATTTTTGTGTGCCTGATGAACAGAGCGTAACCACCGAATCCCATTTGATCTCGGCAGGCGGTGCCAAGGCCATTGCCGATGCCGTGATGTTAAAAGAGGTGAAAAACGGATTTGCCCTGGTCAGACCGCCGGGCCATCATGCCATGCGGGTGACCCACGGCGGCCGGGGATTCTGCCACATCAACATCGAAGCGGTCATGGTGGAATATATTCGTACTCAGTTCAACGTCAAGCGTATTGCCGTCATTGATACGGACTGCCACCACGGGGACGGCACCAACGATATTTTTTGGCATGACCCGGATGTGCTGTTTATCTCCTTGCACCAGGACGGCCGGACCATGTATCCGGGTACAGGCTTCCCCAGTGAGTTGGGCGGCCCCAATGCCAAGGGGTCCAATTTGAATATTCCGCTCCCCCCGGGTACGTCCACCCAAGGGTATCTCTATGTGATTGAAAATTGTGTGCTGCCGGTCATTGCGGAATTCAAACCGGATCTTGTGGTCAATTCAGCGGGGCAGGACAACCACTACACAGACCCGTTGACCAATATGAATTTTTCGGCCCAGGGGTATGCGCGTCTGACCTCCATGCTCAAACCGGACATTGCCGTGCTTGAAGGGGGATATGCCATTGAAGGCGCATTGCCCTATGTTAATCTGGGGATTATCCTTGCCATGGCAGGCATTGATTACTCAGGTGTGGTGGAACCCAATTATGATCCTGAACGGCTCAAACAGTCGGTGAGCACCACGGATAAAATCAAACAGACCTGCGACCAGATCATGCGCTATTGGGGGCAGCGGTATGAAATGAGAGACGCCGCCGGTGAACCCGGACAGATTATGACCCGCCACCGGGAAATTTTTTATGATACGGACAATATTTTTGAGCGCCAGAAAGAAAAAATCCGGATATGCAGGGATTGCGGTGGCAGTTTTGAGGTGGATTCCAAGGCAACGCCGGGAAATCATGTCCTTGGCGTTCATATCCCCATCAATGCCTGCAGCGCATGCCGGGAGCGGGGCTATCAATTCTATGATCAGGCAGATATTTCCAAATACCAGCGCATCTATCTCCAGGATCGGACAGCGGATTTGTACGAGGTAAAACAATAGATTTTATTCGCACTTAAGATGAACAGTTCACAATTGCTGAAAAATTTAAAAAAAAGATCCCTTGTCATGGACTTGACAAGGGATTTTTTCCGTTCCATGGGCTTTATGGAGGTGGAAACCCCGGTTCGGTGCCCCTCGATCATCCCCGAAGCCCATATTGATCCGGTGGCGTCCCAGGAATCGTATCTGCAAGCTTCCCCGGAGCAGTGTATGAAACGCCTTTTGGCCCGGGGCGCGGACAAAATTTTTCAGATCTGCAAATGCTTTCGCCAGGGTGAGCGCGGCCAGCGGCATTTGCCTGAACTGACACTGCTTGAGTGGTATGCCGCCCACCAGACCTATGACGATCTCATGGACCAGTGCCAGGGGCTGTTGCGCCATATTGCACAGGGCCTGGGAACACCGGATCGTCTGGTCTACCAGGGCAGCTCCCTGGACCTTGCCGGCACCTTCCAGCGGATGACCATTACCCAAGCCTTTGAAGAATATTCCCATATCTCCTTGGACCAGGCCGTGGAGACCGGGCAGTTTGATGAGATTATCAGTTTTGACATTGAACCCCATTTAGGCACATCCCGGCCGTGTTTCCTCTATGACTATCCCTTGTCCATGGCCAGTCTTGCTGCAGTCCATCCCGAAAAACCGGATACGGCCCAAAGATTTGAGATGTATGCCAGCGGCATTGAACTGGCCAACGGATTCACGGAACTTACCGACCACAAGCTTCAGAGAAAACGGTTTGAAGCGGAAAATGAACTGCGCATTCGCCACGGTAAGGCAAAGCTGCCGATGCCTGAAAAATTTCTATACGACCTCGCCCTGATGCCCCCCGCAGCAGGTATCGCCCTTGGCATGGACCGTCTGGTGATGCTGTTTTGCGATGCACCGGATATTGATCAGGTTGTTGCTTTCCCGCCCGAGTTGCTTTGAGGCTTAACGCGCTTTTCAGATATATCTGCGTTTAAGATTTGAGTGAATTTGCTTTGTTGCATGAGCAGTTTTTGCAATCTCCTGTGCACTGCTGGCAAGTTTGTTGGGGATTCCCGTCTTTTATGGTGCAGCACCCCTCCGGGGCAATCTGGTCAGCCATGGCACCGCTGAAATATACACACTTTCTGCATCTTTTCGGCATATTATGAGCCAAAATGGCTCTGCCGAAAGGATAAACCTTTGAGATATCATTCGTTTCCACATGAATACTGTTCGTTGCATCGTGAAGCCCATCTCCGATTTCATGAATCAGGGCAAACGCCGATGCCCCGTCAAAGGTGCCTTTCATATCAATATAAAGGTCGTTATCCTGTTTATGGGTTTCCATGGTGAAATTATTTTCCATTTATTATCTCCTTCCATAGTATTACGGTGAACTATTATTTTTGTCCGGTACGGAGTTAATCGATATCGCTTCCTTGATTTTGGCGTTGAATTAAATAGACTTAGTTGATTGTCTTATTCTGATATAAAGTTAGCTTCGACTAAATAATTAGTTAAAAATATTGTCTCTGTCAAGCACTATTTTAGATTGAATGATACTATTTTTAGTTTAGGCAAACTTGTTGTTGATATATGAATGTTTTTTGATATTACCTCGTTGACACATGACGGATTTTGACGGGAACATAACCTATATAATTTAAGGAAGACCAGTTTATGACTGCCTGTATTCATATGATATCTGATTTTATCTATCCTGGTGCCGGTCAGTTGGGCAAATTTTTGTTTGAAATAAAAGGGGCTGACACCATGGCGTTTTTACCGGAAATTTTACCGGTGCCCCCGGGCTTTATTTGTGCATAAGGATCGGCCCTGCCACGCGAGCAGGATAGTGCTGGAAAGACACTTTGACCCTTTAACCTAGGCCATCTCTTTTCAAATCGTCAAATTTATGGTTAAATCTTTTTATATCAGAGTTCCGATAAGTTCTTAAATTACTTTCATGTTTTGTTGTGGGATGCGCTTACATGTTGATGAACCTAAATCAGCCCATGACGGTTATTGCATTAATGAAATCAAACATCGCAATACCGAACACCTCATGCAAGACCATTTGAAAGAGATGGACAATGAAAGAGAATAAAAGAATACTGGTCATTGACGACGATGAAACCATCCGGGAGACGTATCAAAGTATACTATTGCCGGAAGATGAGCCGGACAGCCTCTTCATGGGTCGGGCGCTTTTTGATATGCCCGCGGACGATGAAGGTGCCACCGGGCGCCTTTCTAATGCCATAGACTCGTCTGATGGGCAGAATCCTCCTTTATCGGCTCCTCTTGATTCAAAAAATCCGTATGGATATGAATTAACCCTGGCCAATCAGGGCATTCATGGCATTGAACTGGTCGAAACATCACTTCAGGAAAATAATCCCTTTGCTGTGGCCTTCATTGATATGAAAATGCCGGGCCTGAATGGGGCTGAAACCGCTGGCAGGATATGGGCGCTTGATCCGCGCATTAAAATCGTAATTGTGACGGCGTATAGTGAATATTCTCCAGAGGACATCATTGCCGTAACCGGAAGGGATGATCTTTTTTATCTTAGAAAACCCTTTAATTATGAAGAGATACTGCAGTTTGCCCGGGCGCTTACCCATACCTGGAGCCTGGAGCAAAAAAAAATCGTGCTTCAGAGCGAATTGGAGCAGTCCAATCAATCGCTTTCAAAGGTTAATCTGGGATTGGAGCAGAAAGTACATGCCCAGGCCTCCATGATCGTTCAGGCCGAAAAAATGGCCTCCATCGGCCTTCTTGCCGCAGGCGTGGCCCATGAAATTAATAATCCCTTATCCTATGTGAAAACCAATCTGGACACCAGCAAGAAGTATTTTGCCCAGATCGTTTCGTTAATGGAAAAATATAAGAATATTGAGTCCTATCTTGCATCGTTAACGGATCAAAAGGCCGCACAACTGTTAAATGACTTGATAGATGCGAAAAAAGAAAAAGACATTGATTTCATCGTGGATGATCTGGAAGATCTTATCGCAGAATCTTTATACGGTGTAAATAAAATCAGGGAAATTGTTCAGGATTTAAGGGTCTTTTCCAGGGTTGATGATGCCAAACAAAATGATCTTAATCTCAACGACGCGTTGGATAATACGTTAAAGATGCTGAAAACCCAGATCAAACAGGGTACGACGGTAACGAAACGCTTGGGCGACATTCCGCGGATTCAATGCTATCCCCAAAAGATCAGCCAGGTGCTCATGAATGTATTGATCAATGCGATTCAAGCCATCGAAGGCAATGGTACCATTGAATTGTCCACCCGCTTTGTTCAAACCGGCAGAAGAGCTGAAGACCGCTTTGTTGAGATCGTTGTTTCGGACACCGGATGCGGCATTCCCCAGGAAAATTTAAAGAAACTGTTCGATCCTTTTTTCACCACTAAACCGGTGGGAACCGGAACCGGCCTTGGGCTCAGTATTGTGTATGAAATCATTACATTCCACGGGGGGCGTATTGATGTCACCAGTCAACCGGGGCAGGGCAGTCAATTTAGACTCTTGTTGCCCGTGAAAATGAAAGATAGACCGCTGAATCTGGGTCAAACTGAAGAACGTTAATCAAATTTTATGTGGAGAGAACCAATGGGAAGCAAAATGATCCCGATGATCATATGTCTGGTGCTGATTTGTTCCTGCGGGCCGGATAAGGAGAAAATGGGTCACGAAGAAAAAAACAGACTGGAAATTATTACCCGGCAGATCAGCAACGATTTTTTGACCATAAAAAATAGAATACAATCCCTGGCAGGCCAGATCGCCTTGCTTTATGAAAATCAGGATAACTATGATTATAACGCCCCCAGGGAAACATACGGTTTGAGCCCCCAGGGTGTGTTATACAAGCCCGAAGATGACAGCGGGTCTGCCGTGTTTGTCTCCGGTGTCATTCCCGTGGACGACAGGATCAGGCGGATTGTTGCCTTCACCTCTCCCCTTGATGAAACGTTCAAGACGATTATCCGGCAATTGCCCAGTGTTGTGCAGGTCTATTATAACGACGAATTCTCATATAATCGCATCTATCCTTTTTTTGATGTACTTTCCCAGTATGAACCCGGAATGAATATCCCTGCTTTCAATTTCTATTACCTTGCCGACCAGAAACATAACCCGGAAAAAAAAGCAGTCTGGGTGGATGAGCCCTATGTGGACCCCGCCGGAAGAGGCTGGATGATATCCGCCATCGCTCCTGTTTACTACAAGGGCCGACTGGTCGGCGTGCCGGGCATGGATGTTACCGTGAACAAAATCATTGATAAATATCTGGACGGTCAGCCGTCTGTTTTCATTCTTGATAAAACCGGGGTACTGGTGGCGGTCAACCATAAACTGGTCCACCTTCTTTCTCTTCCCCCGCTTGAAAATCATGAATATCTTGAAACGATTAAAAGTGATAAATACCGCAAAAATGATTACGACCTTCTGAAAAGCAAGGACCGGACAATACGGGAAATGGCCAAAGCTATTATCTTCGACCACCAGGAAGCGTATTCGTTTTCAATTGACAAAAAAAATTACATGGCGGTGTCGGTTGCCATGGATGATCTAAGCTGGACACTTGTGAGCATCTTGGAACTGTGATCCGTCCATGAAAAAAAATTATATTATTTTCCTATGCAGCCTGATGACACTGGTCTGTATCAGTGTCTATCAGTATTCTGTTTTTCTGGATAATTTTCTTCAGGGGAAAATGGACCAGATGTTGAAAGTGGCTCAGATTTCCGGAATAGATATGACTTCGGATTTTAATGCATTTGAAAATGAACTCTCGATTTTAAACAGTGAACAGTTCATCAACCAAATCCTTTCCAATCAAATCGATACCGAAACCATCCGCAGGCTGAAACAGTTTTTTTTCAGGAACCAGGGGCTGGTAAGAAAGCTTGTTTTTTTCAATGATAAGCGAATGGTTTCGACCTGGAAAACACCTGAAAATCATTTTCATTTTGAACCTGTGGACGGCACTGCGGCAAATGGAATTTTAAATGAAAGGGCGTCTAAGGCTTCGGCTGCCCAGCTAATTGTTATCACTGTTACGGATCAACGTACCGGTGTGGGCAAGAATTTAGGCGTTAAAGCCGTATTGGATCTGAAGATGTACGCAAAGGACCTTTTTAAAGGATTTCACCTGGGAAAGGCCTCCTGGCGATTTCTTACCGCTTCCGACACATTCCCGATCTATGCGGATTATTCAGAGTCAGAGTCCGGGATGGATATTGATGCCTCTAAATTTGAAGAATCAGATTTTCAGCCGATTTTAGCAGAGATAAATGAAGGGTTCCAGGGGACCGGAGAAATTACCATGCGGTTCGGCGAAAAACAGGTCAAATTGATCACCGCCTACTATCCCGTCACGTTGATGTCAAAACAATACGGCATGATTTTTTCAATGGACAAAATGGTTTTACTGTCCAGTTTGGGGCAGATTATCGTCATTACGGTGGTGATCTCTGCCTGTCTGATCAGTGCACTGATTTTTTTGTTTACACAGATCAACAGAAGAAACCAGCTGATCAATCGGCAGCTTGAAGAGAATCAGAAAAAACTGCTTGGGGATATTGATGCAAGGAAACGGGTTGAAAAACAGTTGAAACATGAAATTGCCGTCAGCAAGTCCCTTGGACAAAGCTTGAGGGAGAGTGAAGAGAAGTTTAGGACCATCGGGGTGGCGGCCCAGGATGCCATTATTATGATCGATAACGACGGTCTTGTTTCATTCTGGAACGATGCAGCGAAACAAATTCTGGGATATACTGCAGATGAAATAATATCCAAAGATTTTCATTTGATTACCGTTTCAAAAAAATACCATGATAAGTATAAAAAAAATTTTGCAATCTTTCGAGAAACCGGAAAAGGAAGTGCCGTTGGTAAGACTTTGGAATTAAAGGCCAGGAAAAAAGGGGGCGAGGTTATTCCGGTGGAAATTTCCCTTTCGGCGGTAAAAATAGACGAACGATGGAATGCCATAGCGATTCTCAGGGATATCTCCGAGAGAAAAAAGACGGAGTTCGAATTGGCTGAATACCGTGAACACCTTGAGGTGCTTGTCCAGAAAAGGACAAAAGAACTTGAAGATGCCCAAAAAGAGCTGCTGGATAAGGCCATGCATGCCGGGCGAGCGCAGCTGTCGGCCATGATTCTCCACAATATCGGAAATGCTGTGACGCCCCTGGGCGTCAACCTGGAGCGCCTTAAAAAAAGCAAGATACAACAGTTGAGCCATTATCTGGGGCAATGCTTCAAGGATTTGGCCGAGCATAAGCAGGATCTTACAACTTACGTCAATGACCATCCCAGAGGGATTGAGGTGGCTGCGTATATGGGCCGTTTGATAGATGATTTAGAATCTGAGCGAAAGAAGACAGAAGGGATTCTGGACAACGCCACCACCGCCATTGAGTATGTGAGCGAAGTGCTCAGTCTCCAGAGAAGCTATGCCCCGGGAAGTATAGAGATGAAGGAAAACGTGCGTCTTAACCAGTTGGTAAAAGATGCCCTGAAAATTCAAAAAGCAGCCATTTCTGCCAACAATATCCGTGTGGTGGACAAGCTGGCGCCTGAGCTTCCCCGTTTTTCCATAGAAAAAAACAAGCTCATGCAGGTGGTGATTAATTTCATTAAAAATAGTTGCGACGCCATTGGGGAGAATCCGGAGATTGTAGACCACCGGATCACGATTTCAACCGGGTTTGAGGACCGGAAAATTTATCTGACGATAGCGGATACCGGCTGTGGCGTGGAGGCAGATAATCTAAAAGGTATTTTTGAGTTCGGCATCTCCACCAAAGGATCATCGGGGTTTGGACTTTATTATTGCAAAAGTTTTGTGGAAGCCAATAATGGTGTGCTGACCCTTACAAGTCCCGGGCGGAATCATGGGGCAACGGTCACAATGGCGTTTTCGATTCTTCAGTAATTTCAGCACGATTCTCCATCTTCATATTAAATACGGTCCAAAATCCCTTGTGCTCGCGCAGATCTTATACGGTGTAGGTTCTGATCAGGCCCTGGGCGTCGTAATATTCGGCCTTAATGGTTTTGCTGGTGTCTTTGCGGAGCCAGATGATTTTTTCGTCATAGAGGGAAGCGTCTTCCCTATGTATGTATTTGATCTTCCAGAAGTCATGGCCGTTTACGGGCTCTCGGTCTCTTCCCCGATAAGGGTGTGAACGTCCTTGTCCACATTTCGGTCCCCCATATCGTCATAGGTGAAATCTTACCCCATAAAATAGTCATTGGTGGATCGTCTGTCATCCCGGTCCGGGGCCTGTTCCACCATGACTATAATATCCCGGCCCGTCAGGGGGGACGCGACTTCCTCGTCTTTAATAACGGGACTGAACAAAAGAATTAAAACTGAAAAAAATAGATGCGTGGAGCAGAATTACATCTTTTTTTCGGCTGGTTTAACATGGTTACTCCTTTATTTACAATTAAAGTTAGAGTTTCCTAATACGGTCTGGTGGGAACTTCTACTCGGATCGGGAGGATTTTTGCCCGGATCGGGAATTAAAATGAAACGCTATATAAAAAGAAACAATTCTTTAACATTCTCGGCGTACAAGAAAGCCTGAGCTGCCCAGATGATTGTGTATGTATAATTAAACCATGTTAGGCTTTTAGGAGACTGTTTATGAAAAAGACTATGGATAGAAGACAATTTTTAAAATACAGCGGTGCAGGGTTGGCAGGCCTTGGGCTGTCTACACTTAATGTACCCTTTTTCCGTCTGGGTAAAGCGTCTGCTGCCATTTCCAGCAATGCCTGGTGTTTTGGTGTTATGTCCGACACCCAGTGGAAACCCGATAATGAAGCATCCGGAGGAGAAAATACCTGTGCCACAGGCATCATTGATGCTCTGAACCAGCAGTTCATAGAACATAACTGCAAGTTTGTCATTCAGGTCGGAGACTTGGTGGACAAAGACCGTGATGATACGGAAGGTATCCATAATCTGGTAACCCGTGAGGCCCACTGTCATGCCCTTTACGAAGCGGGTATCGGATTTTATCCGTTGCGCGGCAACCATGAACCCAGCCAGACCGCGGCTGAACAGTTTGTGCAACTTTGGCCCCAGACCCAGGGCGTCGGCGGCAATGTAAACGGGGCCACCAATTTCGTTCAGTCCGATATTGCGGGGCTTAAAGGCCTGAGCTATTCTTTTGACTATGAAAATGTCCGCTGCGTCATGATCGATCAGTTCACCCGTCTGGACGGAACAGGCACAAGCCAGTCAGACAACGCGGTGGATCAGGTGACGTGGGTGGATAATATGGTGAACTCAAGACCGGATGACTACCACGCATTTGTGCTGGCACATAAAAACCTCATTGGCGGCAACCATAAAGACAACTTGTTTGGTGGTGATCTGACCGCCAATGCCGATTCAAGGGACCAATTTATTGCAAGTCTGGATACCAACAATGTGGGGTGCTACATCAGTGGGCATGATCACATGCACCATAGATCCCTGGTATCCGACAGTAGTGGGGACTACACGTTTCAGCAGCTGATCACCTCTTCCAATTCCTACAAGTTTTACACCCCGCAAGCCGGTGATGACGGCCGGGAAACCATGCTCCAGGAAGAGCTGTATACCATCGGATATTACATTTTTACTGTGGACGGTCCCCGGGTTACTGTTGATTTCTACGCTTCAAGTACGGGTGAGGATTATGCATCGGTCAGTCTGCGTAGTTACACTGAATTCCCCTTTTATCTGAGGGAACGTTTCGGTTACAGCCTGAATGGATCACGGTTTGAAATTGCCCAGGGTGAAAGCTATACCGCCATTTTTGACGGTTATAACGATACCACGGCAAAAATTCTCAGCGGGACCAACAGCAACGATGAGACAGACTATGTGGGCCGCGACTTGACCAAGACCGTCAACACGGGGTGGGTAGACGGAGACTTGGTGGACGATGCCGCTTCCGATGTTTTCACACTTTGGGGACTTGTTGATAACCTCAGTCTTTATGATGAAGAACTGACTGGAAACCTGCCCGACGAAGATGAAAGCCAGGTGACTGACACCTACACCCTTTCCATCTCCTACAATCCCAGAAAAATACGTGCCTCCAATCTTCTGAGAGGTGGCTTCTGCATTGCCGCCAGAGATGAAGACGATAACTGGGTCAATGCCGTAGACCTTAATGACGGCGGTACCAAAACCTTCAAAAGAGGTCCCTGGAAATCCGGTTATGAACTGGGCACCTATGGGGTCGATCCCAGCACTAAAACGGTATGGGCTGTACTGAACCATGAAAGTGATTTCGTAGCCAAGCTTATTTGATTTTTTTAATTTGAATTTTTAGGAGATAGCAAAATGAAAAATATTATTTTAATGGTGGTCATGTTTTTTAGCCTGGTTGCCTTAATACTGCCGGCAAACGCTGCGGTTTTAACTTTTGATGGACTTGCCGGCGAATTGGGCAGTACTTACACCGAATCCGGATTCACCTTGACTGCCGGCGAGGGTAGTTCGTTTTATTCCATTGTTCAAACAGATGTTGAATATGGTTATTCCTATACGTATTCCGAAACCCTGATGAACAATTATGCTGCCGCCACAACACTGACATCGGCAGACGGTTCTCTCTTCAACCTGACGTCCATTGATTTAGCAGAGGCGTTTAATATCGACGATCTATTATATGCTACAATCATTACCTTTGATGCCGTTTACAGCGATGGGTCCACATATTCCTTTGATCTGACAACAGATGGAATTGAAGGCGCAGAAACGTTTACGTTCGGAGCTGAACTGACAAATCTTGTGTCCCTATCTTTCGGGGAAAATGAATATATCCAGTTTGATAATGTGAAGGCCAGCACTGTGCCTATCCCATCTTCAATCCTCCTGCTGGTTGCAGGAACCGGTGTTTTGGTCGGTATCAGAAGAAAATTTGCATAGTCTGCATCCGTAGTTCGTTGTTTTTGTATAGTATTTTACGGGCAGGGTAGACCTAATGATTTAGGGCCCTGCCTGTTCTGATTAAATAACAATCCCCTTCCTCTAAACGAACAGCTGCGAGCTGTCTGTTGACAAGCTCCCAGCCCGCCGGAGGGGTGTAATTAGGTGTAATGGGATGCGGTTTGACCGCCCCAACCAAAGAGGAGTGAATCATATGTTAGGTGGAATGGGTATCCCGGAACTTGCGATTGTCCTGGTCATTATCCTGGTTGTTTTCGGTGCTGGAAAGCTTCCCGAAATCGGCGGGGGGATGGGTAAAGCCATCCGTAATTTTAAAAAATCTGTCCATGAAGAAGAAACCCCGGAAGATCCAAGGAACGTTAAACAAAATTAGCCCGGATACTGAAACTGATATTTTGGTTTGCCCAAATAGACCGGATCTGACCATGGCTGTTATACCGCCACCATCTGTCTTGCAACCATTTGGGCAAACATCTCATTGTGCAGCTTCACTGCATCGGGTTTACCACTTTCGATAACCCTGCCGTTTTCTCCCCCCCTCTCCTCTACCTGTTTAACATCGTTTCAGATTGAAAAAACAGCCCGGCCTGGTATAGGATAATTGCGTAAAAAAATGAAGACCTGTAGAATCGGGCGTAAGTTCCATGAAAAGATAATACGCGTTGAACAATTTTATAATTTATAACCTGCCGGAAAAATACCATGACTTCACACAATCTACCCAGCACCGACAATGATCCGCTTTTTTTTGACCATGACCGCCTTGAACAATTAGCCGCTCCGGGCGTGATAAGTCTTGGGCTGACTTTTTTTAAGGAAAACCGGGTGATCACTCTTGATCAGGAGGATAGAACACTGTGGGCCCAGGTAGAGGATGAAGAGCGTTCTGATTTTCCGCTGGATATTGAAATTAAAATAGGAGCTGATAACACACCGCTTTGCCGGTGTGATTGCGATGAAAGTCATGACAGCGTCTGTGCCCACATGGTGGCCGCCCTGTATGCATATGCAGACCAGCGCCAGACAGCTGAAGGCATTTTAAGCGCCTCAGACACGGCCATAAGCGACCGTATCAAACGGGGAAAATCCGAAGTAAAAGCAGAACCGTTGAACGCTGATTCCTGGTTAGGCGAGTGGACCGCAGCCTCCATTGCAGGAAAAACAGCTTTTCCCCGCCAGTACCGCGTGATGATCCGCAACCTTCATAAACGGGCCAATTATTGTTCATGTCCGGATTTTGCCAATAATCAGCTTGGCACATGCAAACACATTGAAGCGGCACTGCATAAAATTAAAAAGCACCCGAAATATAATGAGTTCAAGGCTCAGGCAGCGCCCTGGCCTTATGTCTATCTGGCCTGGGACAAGCCCAATGCGCCGATCATCAGCCTGCACCGCAGCAAATCCATGGCAGATGATCTGGTCAGGATTTTAGATGATTATTTTACAGTATCAGGGGATTTTTCAGGCCGTATCCCTGAAGATTTTTTGCGTTTTGCATCGCAGATGGAAGACAGAGAGGATATTCATGTCGGTGAAGACGCATTGAACCACGCCCGCCGGATTGCCGCCGAGGCGAGTCAAAAACTGCGATGCTTTAAAATTCTGGAAATGATCGAGAACAGCGGAAGAAAACTGCCCGGCGTAAAGGCCGCGCTTTATCCGTATCAGGTCCAGGGCACAGGTTTTCTGGCCGGTAACGGCCGGGCCCTGCTGGCCGACGACATGGGACTGGGCAAAACCTTGCAGGCCATTGCAGCTGCGGTCTGGCTGAAAAACAACGAAAATATCCGTACGGTCATGATCATCTGTCCGGCGTCGTTAAAACAGCAATGGGCAAGGGAGATCGCCAAATTCACAGATCTGCAATGCCAGATTATCCAAGGGCCTCCGCCCAAAAGGAGTGTGCAGTACCGCAGGGAAAAAACCTTTTTTGTGATTAATTATGAGCTGCTTTTAAGGGATCTGAGCATGATCAACGAGACCCTGCAGCCCGACCTTGTCATCCTTGATGAGGCCCAGCGCATTAAAAACTGGCGCACCAAGATTTCGGCAGCTGTTAAGCTCATCCCGTCCCGTTTTGCATTTGTACTGACCGGCACACCCTTGGAAAACCGTCTGGAGGATCTGTACAGCCTGATGCAGGTGGTGAATCCTAAGATCCTGGGGCCGCTATGGCGGTATATGGTGGATTACCACGTCACCGATGAAAGGGGTAAAATCCTTGGATACAGGAATCTTTCCATTTTACGTCGGCGCCTGGAACCGGTGATGCTGCGTCGTGACCGCAGCATTGTCAGTGATCAGTTACCCGAACGTATTGTCCAGCAGCTTGATATCCCCATGACATCCAAACAGCGCGAGTTTCATGACGATGCCATGTCCAAGGCCGGCCAGCTTGCAACCATTGCCAAACGGCGGCCGTTGACACCTTCCGAACAGAACCGCCTGATCGCAGCCCTGCAACAGGCCCGCATGGCATGCAATGCGGCTGGGCTTGTGGACAAGGAGACCGTGGGCAGTCCCAAAATAGATGAAATGGCGGACCTGCTGGATGAAATCTGCATTCAATCCGGGCTCAAGGCCGTGGTCTTTTCCTGCTGGGAGCTGATGACCCAGATGGTGGAAAAACGACTGCGCAAAATGGGGCTGGGATATGTCCGGCTGCATGGCGGGGTGCCCACAGCCAAACGTGGAGAGTTGATGGATCGTTTTAAAAATGACGATGCCGTGCAGGTATTTATCTCCACTGACGCCGGCGGTGTGGGCTTAAATCTGCAATCCGGATCAGCCTTGATCAACATGGATGTGCCTTGGAATCCGGCAGTACTGGAACAGCGCAACGCACGTATTCACCGCCTGGGCCAGAAAAGAAGCGTTCAGATCATCACCCTGGTGGCGGCAGCCTCGTACGAAGAGCAGGTACTCAGCCTTGTAAACACCAAACAGCATCTTTTCGATAATGTCGTAAAAGAAGATGCCACCGAGGATGTGGTCGGCGTTTCCAAAAAAATGATTGAAACCCTGATTGATGAACTGGCCCCAGCCCAACCCGCAGAAGCCCAAGAAAACCTGGAAGAGACCTATCAGGACCAGACGCAACAGGCTGACAGGCCCCAAGACCCCAAATCCCGTCCCATAAACCAGGATATGCACGACTGCATCAAGGGATTACAAGAGGTATTCGGCCCCCGTATTGAACGCATATTCGGGTCCAAGGGGTCATTAATTGCAGTGATCGACCATGTTGACGGTGAAGCGGAACAGGCTGCCATTGAGTTATCAAAAAAAATCCCTGTGGCCCTGATCGACCTGATAACATTGAACAGTCTAAATAGGCTTGGCGAAGCATCTCCTTTGGCCCAAATGCAAACCTGTTATGATGTAAAAGAAGAGGAACCTGCAATCAGCAGGCCGTCGCGTTTAGAGGCCATGGCCCAGGAGAAATTCAACGGCGCCAAGCTGTTAATCGGCCAGGGGCTGCATACATCCGCCATGGAACTGCTGCTCTCAAGCCAGTTGGCAACAGCTTCCCACAGGGCCGGTCTTAATACGCCCAAGTCCGTAACCCAGGCCGGGGTCTGGATCTATAGTGACGCGATGCCAAAAAACGTTTTAAACCAAAAGGAAGCCTCCTTGATCATGCAGACCATTGGGCTGTCCCAGGCACCGGAAGTGCCCGGGGAGCTTGTGGAGCAGTTGTTCAAAGACACAGCCGGATTTATTAATCAGGTTTTGTAGAAGCTGGTAAAGTTAACGATTAAAGTTATGTGTTCCTAACACGCTTTAACAGGTATCTCTACCCGGATCGGGAGTATTTATACCCGGATCGGGAATCAATCATGTGTTGTCGGAATTGTTGATGTCGAAAGCATTGATGGGTGGGAGGGAGGCGATACGTGACGATGCTTAGGGATACCTTAGGCCGACCCATGGCTGTTATTCCGAATGAAATTCTCTGAGATATCCGGGAAGCCGGTTGAACATTTCCACCGGCGTTTTGGGAAGATGCTGGTTGTCAATAAACAGATTGTTACTTGTGCTCTCTGGGCTGGAAAGATCTATGACTGTTCCCGGTTTTTCAATCGTATGGCCGGCCTGATCGGTAAATATGATAACCTCAGGGCCTCGACTGTTTATTACATAGACTGACTGTCCGTTTGTCAAGGTCAGAATGCTTCCCTCAGGACAAGTGCCGAGCTCTTTGACGAAAGAATAGAGAATTAACTGCAACATAGGATCGCGTCCTGAATAGTCTCGGAAAATCGTATTGACCACTTTGGTTGGATTCATTGCTTCGCTGTAGCTTCGTTTCAACGTCATGGCACTGTATATGTCCGCTAATTTGCAGATTTTCACATAGGGTGGTAGGTCTGACGTGGATTGATAAACAGGATAGGCATTTTTTTCGTTAGGATAGATTTCTGCGTGGTGGTATTTGATAATATTTTCCAAATAAACGTCGAACATCTCGTTCATTTTTAAAAAAAGCGTTCCATACACCCCGGCATGTTTTTGTATTTGTCTAAGCTCATTGCGGTTTAATTCGCTTTTTTTGTTCAATAGGGAATCCGGGATCATTATTTTGCCCATATCATGGATGAGATATCCCATGGAGATGGTACGCACAGATTCCGGGGGATAATAAAAAAACGGAGCCATATCCTCCTGTCGAACATGTTTGAGATTTTCTTTGAATTTGGCTGTGAGCATATTTTTGATATAGCGGGAAAAGAGTTTGTTGAACCGGTTTAATACACTGGTCCCGATATAGCAGACGCCCAATGAGTGTTGAAACAGATAGTCATCTATGGAAAAATAATCTTTTGTGCTGTTCAGAATCAACCGATCCGTCTCAGTGAGCATCTTCATGATCTCTTCTATGGAACTAACACTTTTTTTTAAATCTATTCTGTCCGTCGTTTCGTCATTTTGCACCCCCCCCTGGGAGTCTCTGTTGAATAGCCGCTTTTGACTTTTAACCAGATCGCCGAACAGTTGTTGCGCGCGTTGGTATTTTTTCAGGAAATTTTTTTTTTCTTCCGTCATCTCAAGCATCTTCTGTTCAACATCAACGGACATGAAAGGGTCTCCTCAGTTTGGATTTAGAAAAATACGATGGATAATTAATTTTATAACTGATTTTAGATGATTAGAGCAAGCTTAAACCTTAAATCGTATTTGAACGAAAACCTGTAAAATTCAAGCAGATTATAAAGGAAAGATAAACAAAAAAATGAGCAGTGCCGGTACCACACTGCTCATCTTTGTCTATAAGCTGTTAAAAAAAGAACGTTAAAACCGGTAGCGCACGCCGACGCCAACGGTCCGCGGTTCCCCAAAGCCTGCCAGCATCAGGCTTGAATTGGATATGAAATCAGTGATATCCGCTTCATCGCCCAGGTTCTTTCCGTACACATAAAAATCCCATCCACCGGTTTGATAACCGATCTTTGCATCAAAAACAGCGTAGGCATCTTCTTTAACAAAGGTTTTGTCGGCATCATCATAAAAAGCGGTTTCGCCCTTTGACCTCATGTCGATACAGCCGTCATCCAGCTCACATTTTCCGTTGATGCCCATATAAAGGGTGTGATCAAATCGGGAATAATAAGATGCCGCTATTCAGTGTGACGGTATACAAGAGAAAGGTCTTGCAGAAGAAAAACGCCGGGACGGTGAGTCGCGGACCGTCCCGGCGTTTTAGATCCAACTACACGGCTTCAATAGTCAGTCTGGAAGGGAATAGGAAGCTTAAAGCCGTTTTTCATTGATGGGAAACAAAGATTATGAATAGAATTCAGGGGCCTGCTTTACCTGCTTCCAGGCTTCCGGATCATGCCCGGTCACCACCTTGACCCCCTGGGATTGTTCAAAAAAACGCATTCGGTCCACCGAGCGGACCGTTTCACCTGCATTCCACATCAGTCCTGGCAGGGTGCCGTCCTTCAGATTCTGGCCGGTGTAACAGGCGTCTGCGGCAAAGAACATGGGGCCGCTGTCGGGTAGATTGACCAGGACCGACTGGTGGCCGGGGGTGTGTCCCGGGGTAAAATAAATTTTGATTGCCCCGTCGCCGAACAGATCAAATCCGTCATCCTGCCAGCCGTTGAGAATGAACCAGTCCACATCCTTGTCAAAATCTTTTCTGATATAGGCAAGCTTCATATAGGGGTCCGGCACATAGGCAAAGTGTAGTTCATCGCGCTGGACAATGTATCTGGCGTTGGGGAAATGGCCCACACCCCCGGCATGGTCAAGATGAAGGTGGGAGAGGACCACATAATCAATCTCTTCGGCGGATACCCCCACTTTTTCAATGGCGTTCACACACCATTGTTCTTCACTCATCACCGGGTCATAGGCACCCAGGATATCCCCCCAGTGCTTCACCTTGTCATTCACCACTTCCAGGGCATTGCCGGTATCAAACAATACCTTTCCTTTGGGATGGTCAATGAGCATAAAAGGAACAGGCACATCAAATTGCTCTCCCACACCGTCATTCAACGTAAAAAAATGTTTCTGGCTTTTCAGGACACCGGCTTCAAAAAAGTAAAGCTTCATGGGTTCTTTCTCCATATATAAAATGTTGGTTAGGCGGTTGTAAGATAGAGCGCTTCAAATTCGTTCATTAAATTGTCTCTAAAGTCAGGATGGGCAATTTCGATGAGGGATTTGGCCCGCTGGCGGACGGTTTTTCCTCGCAGCTGGGCAATGCCGAATTCAGTCACCACATAATCCACATCATTTCTGGAGGTGGTGACGGCCTGGCCCTGGGCCAGGGCGGGCACGATGCGGGATACTTTGCCCTTGGCTGCCGTGGCCGGGATGGCAATGATGGATCTACCGCCCTTGGAGGCTTTGGCCCCCCGGACAAAATCCACCTGGCCGCCCACGCCGCTGAACTGTTTTGTCCCCAGGGTATCCGCGGCCACCTGGCCGAGCAGGTCCACGGAGATGGCGGAATTTATGCTGACCAGATTGTCGTTTTGGGCCACCACAAAGGGATCATTGGTGTAGTCCACCGGATAGATTTCAACCATGGAGTTGTTGTCCAGCCACTGGTAAAACTGGGGCGTTCCCATGGCAAAGGTGATGATGATTTTGTAAGGGTGCAGATTCTTTTTGCGGCAGGTGATCACCCCTTTTTCCGCCAGGTGCATCACCCCGTCCGAGATCATCTCCGAGTGAATGCCTAAATCCTTTTTTTCGTCCAGAAACGTCAATACCGCATCGGGAATGGCACCGATGCCCAGTTGGAGGCAGTCCCCGTCCTGGATCAGTTCGGCCACATTTGCCCCGATATTTTTTTCCACCTCGCCGATGGCCGGGGGATCCATGGCAATGAGGTGTCGGTCAGTTTCCACAAAGGCGTCAATCTGGCTGACATGCAGAAATGAAGTGCCCGGAATTGAGGGCATATGCGGAGTCACTTCGGCAATAACGGTTTTGGCGCTCAATGCCGCCTGGAGGGTATAATCCACAGAGACCCCAAGGCTGACGTTGCCTGATTTATCGGGCGGGGAGACGGTGATCATGGCAACGTCCACCGGCAGCATCCCGTTTTTAAACAGGCCCGGGATATCTTTAAAAAAACAAGGGGTGTAGTCGGCCTTGCCCTGGGCAATGAGCGCCCGGGTGGCGCCGCCTGCAAACAGGGAGTTGTGGCGGAACGCCTTGTGGTGTTCGGATTGGCAGTACAGGCTTTTGCCCATAGAAACCATGTGAACGATTTCCACATCCTCAAGGTCACTGCTGTTGGCCACCAGGGCTTCAAGCAGAGTCTCGGGCGACCCTGTGGCGTGACCGGCCACCAGGCGGTCACCGCTTTTAACCAGTCTTGCAGCCTGGTCAGCTGTGACGGTCTTTTCCCGGTAATAATCTTTCCAGTTCATATATTACATTCTCCGATCTAATTTACTCCACAATGCCGCACAATTTCTTGGCCACTTTCTTCTTGGCTTCCATATTGGTCTGGCGGGCAATCATGATCCGCTGGGCCTGGGGAGAGCCTGCCCCGTGCATGGACTCGGTCAGATAGCCGACGGCTGCGGTTCCCAATGTCAGGTTTTCAATGAGACGCAAAATTTTCATCCGGTCTTGGGTGGGCACATCGGCATTGCCTTTAAAATATTTTTCCATCAAAGGTCCCACTTCTTTGGAACGAAGATCTTCCTCCGAGGGCAGGGTGACCATCAGGCCGCCGGCAATATCCTGGGCAAGGCGTGCAATTTCATAGGGGAAACGGGTAACGTTCTGCTTGCAGACATTGGCCAGCAGGGTGTCCACAAGATAGGTGCCCGAGGGCTCTTTGTGCCCCTGGGCCGCACAAGCCACGGAGCCGCAGAACAGGGTTTCGTTCAGATGGTTCATCTCAATGATTTTGTCTTTGATGTGGGAGGCTTTATGGGCGCCGTTGTATTCAGCCGCCACCTGGGCCGCACCGATCAGCACGTCGCCGACGCCTGCTTTGCAGGCATAGCTCTGGCGGTGGTAAGAGGCAAACTGTTCCACCAGCTGTCCTGCAAATTCATATTCACGGCACATGAAAACCCGTTCCCAGGGCACAAATACATTGTCAAACACGACCAGTGCTTCGTGACCGCCGTAGATCCGGTTACCCCGGTCCATCTGTCCTGATTCCAATTTCCTTGTGTCACAGGACTGGCGGCCCATAATGTAGGTGATCCCTTCGGCATCACTGGGCAGGGCAAAGGAGATGGCGTAGTCCGCGTCCTCTTGGCGCATGGAGATGGTGGGCATCACAATGATTTCATGGGAGTTGACCGCCCCGGTCTGGTGAGCTTTGGCACCCCGGACAATAATCCCGTCGTCTGTTTCCTCGACCACGTGCATGAACATATCAGGATCTGTCTGTTTGTGGGGCGGCAGAGACCGGTCGCCCTTGGGGTCGGTCATGGCGCCGTCACAGGTGAGATCGTTTTCCTGGACATAGGCCAGGTATTTATTAAACCGGGCATAATATTGCGTGTCATATTTGGCATCAATATCAAAGGTGGTCATGGAGAGCGCATTGATGGCATCCATGCCCACACAGCGCTGGAAACAGCAGCCGGTAAGCGAGCCCATCAGCCGGCCCATTTTGGTCTTTTTCACAAGGTCTTCGGTATTCTGGTGAATATGGCAGAACCGGTTGATGGTTTTTCCGGTCAGATGGGATGTGGCCGTGAGAAGATCTTCATACTCGGGCATCAAGGAGAATTCATAGGTGGCGGCCACAGCGTTCATGGAGGGCCGTATGATGGGGTCATCCACCACATTTTCTATCTTTTTCCCGAACATATATACGTTTAGATTCAGTTTTCTTAGACTCTCTTCGTACTGCTTTGCATTCATTCTCATGGGTATGCCTTTCTGCGGATTGGTTTTTTAGTTTACACACATAACGCTTCGCTACTGCACTTATTTCTGCCTTTAAGAATTTTATTCTCGTCTCTTCAGGGACTTATCAGCAAAACCAGTGCCAATGTATAGATACATGAAAAAAGTTGTTTGAGTTTGTTAATGAATTCTACAGTTTACAAATATTCATTTGTATTTTTCAATACAGACTGTAATCAGGCTGGGGGAGGATTTGATCTGACTTTGATGCAGCTTTGCATCAAAATTGGGTCATAAAACTGTGATATATTGTTAGTGTAAGGTTTTATGAAATGATGTAGAATCGCATCGATGCAAGACGGCATCGATCTATCGGCATGGAATACCGTGTCGCGCCGCTTTGCGGCAGATAGTGGACTGGTTCACCCCGAGGATTTGGGCTGCCTTTCGTGTGCTGCCCTGTTCGGCAAGTACCTGGGCGATAATTGTCCGTTCAAATTCATCCATGGCAGCCTTTAGGGTGGTGTGGGGGCACTGGGATGGGCGGGGGGCGATCCGGGTCTGGGACATCCGGGCCGGCAGGCTCTCCAGGGAAATTTCCCGGTCATGGGTTACCACCACGACCCGCTCGATCAGGTTTTTCAGCTCCCGGACATTCCCGGGCCAGTCATAATCACACAGGCAATCCATGGCCCGGGGGGAAAAATATTTGTCATAACCGTATTTGTCATTGAGCAGCTTTAAAAAGTGCTGCACAAACCCGGGGATCGCCTCTTTTCGTTCGCGAAGGGGCGGGATATGAACCGGTACCACATTGAGCCTGAAAAACAGATCCTGTCGAAACTCTTTGCGGCCAACCATCTGCGTTAGATCCCGGTTGGTGGCGGCAAGGATTCGGACATCCACACAAACCGGTTTACTGCTGCCGATGCGGACACACTGCTTGTCCTGGACCACCCGCAGCAGCTTGGCCTGAAGCCCCAAAGGCATCTCGCCGATCTCGTCCAAGAGCAAGGTACCCTTGTCCGCCATCTCAAACAGCCCGGGCCGACCCGATCGCTTGGCCCCGGTGAACGCCCCTTCGGCGTATCCGAACAGCTCGGATTCCAGCAGCTGCTCGGGAATGGCCGCGCAGCTGATTTTCATCATGGGTTTCTCTTTTCTGGGACTGGCCGAATGGATGATGTCCGCCACCACCTCTTTGCCCACCCCGGATTCCCCCTGGATCAATACGGTGGAATCCACTTTGCCCAGGCGCAGGGCCAACGCATGGACATCCATCATCTTTTTGGAGATGACAATATGCTTGTCACCGGCCTGGGCCTGATTCTTCAGCCGGGCCAATTCAGCCAGGTACTGGGTTTGCAATGACTCCATATTTTTCATGCGCCGCTGCAGGCTGTGCAGTTCGGTTACATCCCTTACATTGGTGACCACCAGACTGATCTCTCCGGATTTATCAAACACCGGGGTGCCTGTAACCATATATGTTTTTCCGGATCGAACCTTCTGGATCAAAGATTCGGGCTGACGGGACGCCAACACCTTCAGGGTCACGGATTCATTGAAAAAACCTTCGGCCACAAGATCATGCATGGTCCTGCCCAAAAGTTCTTCGCGCCGAAGGCCTGTCAGGTTCTCATAGGCCTTGTTCAGGCGGATGGTTCGCGCCTCTCCGTCCGTGACATAGATGCCGTCAAAAGAAGATTCAATGATGGCGGTAAGCTCGTTGCTCAGATTCCGGGTCGCCGTCAGTTCGGTTGAAATATGTTCCAGCTCGGAGATGTCCTGGAGTACGGCCATGGCCCCCACAATTTTTTTGCCCATGAGAATGGGGCTTCGATTGGACACATAGGTTTTATCCCCGATGGCAATTTTCTGAACCGATTCCGATTTCCCTGTTTTCAGAATATTGTGCAGCATGGATTTTTTTAGGATATCGGTCAACTGCCTGCCGAGCAGCTTGGCCCGGGACTGACCGATAATCTGCTCTCCCGGCTGGTTGCACCAGGCCAGACTGCCCGATTCGTCAATCACAAACACCGGATTGTGCATGGAATCGATCAGGGCCGTCATTTTGGGGGATATGGTAAGGGAAGATGTCATGGCTTTAAAATCGCACTCAAAACAATACGCTCTTTTTAGGACAGGGCATGATCCAAGGCCATGTTTACCTGCTCTTGAACTTTGCCTTTCATGGCTTTTGCGAGAAACCCCAGGGTGATCTGGACGTTGATTGCCGTGTCGCTTAATTCAACCCTCCCTTTTTTCAATCCGGTTCCCGAAAGGGTTGCTGTGTTGCCGGTCCATGCACTTTTAATGCCGTATCTGGCCTGAAGGTCACCGGCCATTTTTTCAAGACGCGTCCGGGCTTCACTTATTTTCAAATTGTGAGATTTGTTGATATCAATATCAGCCATTTTCTGCCTCGTTAATTAGATTTTATGGCCTGATGTGTATAAAGCTTCCACAACACCCATTATAAAAAATGGTAATGATATCTTATGTCGCATAATAAAGATAGCTGCAACTTCTTGCACCTTGGTTTCACTTGATTATAAATTCGGGATTGGTTCTAACGTCGGCCATTGTAGGGGCAGGCCCCCTGTGCCTGCCCTAACGAGGACGACCTCAGTGGGACTGCCCCCACAAAATATGGCCGATCTTATGATCAAGCCCATAAATGGCTTTAGTCATATTATCGATATCATAAAAGTCGTCCTAGGCCCTTCTTTTTGATGCCTTGATGGGATTCAATGCCTTAGTCTTGGTCTGGCCGGTGTCGGTCTTTATCAGGTGCTTGTATGAATTGAATAATTGTAATGGATCAAGGCCTAAATTTTCAAGGGTTTGGTTTACTCTCTGCCTGGAGACCCCGTAGCGGTTGGCATCGGCCAGCATCCGGTCCACCCGATTTGGGGTGGTTAGATACAGCCCTTTACTGTCAATGGCGATTACCTGGGTGATGCCGTTATTTTCTACTTCCTGGACAATCATATCTGATGTTGTGCCAAAGCGGTTTTCCATACATACTCCTTCAAAATTTATTGGTTAATTGGTGTTGTCTTGAGTTATAAAGTTTGTTTAGCATAACAAATAAGTTGGCGTCAATATTTTTTTGAGGGAGAGATGAAAATTTCGTGGTGCTTCATTGCCGCTGTTTTTGTCCGGTCCCCTTCAGAAAACCGGACAAAAACAGCAGACTTTTTATTGCGGATCTTTTATGGTCTGATAGAACGTACCGCGCTCCTGCTGGACAGATTCAACTTTTTTTTCCAGGATCAGCCGTTTTATCAAAATTTCAAGTTTTGACTGTTCAAAATTCAACGCTGCGGTCAGGTCCTCTACGGTGCAAGGCCGCCGGTGAATGGTTTCCAGCACCATGGTTTCCATCTTTTCGTCGATGATATGATCCCTGGATGCCAGATCCTTTACCCGGGCGATGACCTCCACATTGGCCGCATCAATAATTTTTACCACCCGGTCAAGATCCTGTCTGGATGCGGGTTTCAGTCCCGGTACCGCTCCGGGCCTGTCCAGGGTGTTGAGCTGAACCCGGGCCGGGTTGATGTCCCGGATGATTGCGCCCAGGGTTTCAAGTTCCTCTTTGCGATCATTGACCCCGGGCAGGATAAAGACCTCCAGCCAGAGCGCCCCCTTAAAAGATTTGGCAAAAGCTTTAAGTCCGTCAATGACTTCGAGAATATCAACTTTCCCGCCAGGGCGGTTGATCGCCTCAAAGGTTTCGGGCGTCACCGCATCCAGAGACGGCATGACCATATCAGCTCGGGTCAGATCCGCTCGGACGACAGGGTCGGACAGCAAGGTGGCATTGGTCAGAACGGCCACCCGGATGTTTGGTTTTTTTTCTTTTATAAAGTCAATGATCCTGCCGATGTCCGGGCTCAGGGTGGGTTCGCCGGACCCGGAAAAGGTTACATAGTCCGGATCGGGATGGTTTTCAAAATAATGGGCAAGTTCGGCTTTAACCGCATCAGGCGCAACATAGGCCTTTCGTTGACAGGTCAGGTTGGTGGTCGGTCCGCACTCGCAGTAAATGCAATCCAGTGAACAGGTTTTGTGGCGGACAAGATCCACGCCCAGCGAAAGCCCGAGGCGTCTTGACGGGACCGGGCCGAATATATGATTATACTTCATGGAACTCCTTGATGATTTTCGTACTTTTTTAATATAGCGTTTGTGTAGGCGACACAGATTTTTCAATTTATGTTGTTGTTTCCATCCAGCACCTCCCGTAATTTGACGGCCAGGTCATCCTTGGAAAACGGTTTCTGGATAAAGTTTACGCCCTGATCCAGGACGCCATGGTGTGCGATCACGTTGGCCGTGTATCCGGACATAAACAGACATTTGAGATTGGGATAGTGATTACAGATGTTCGCGGCCAGGTCGCGGCCGTTCATTTCGGGCATAATAACGTCGGTCATGAGCAGGTGTATTTCACCGCTGTAAGTATGGGCAAGTTCCATTGCCTCCCCAGGCGTGGCGGCCGCGACCACGGTATACCCCTGTCGCTCGATCATCCGCGTGGTCACTTTCAGGATCGCCGGGTCGTCTTCCACCAGCAGGATCGTTTCATGGGCAGCGCCGGTCGGTACGTTCGGTTGCTGGTCCGGTAATGGATCTGCCTCGGTCCGGTGGCGGGGCAGATAAATTTTAAAGGTTGTTCCCTGGTCCGGTTCGCTGTAGACATTAATGAAACCCCGGTTTTGTTTGACTACACCATATACCGTGGACAGTCCCAGGCCGGTGCCTTTGTCCTGGGGCTTGGTGGTGAAAAAGGGCTCAAAGATATTGGCCAGGGTCTGGGCATCCATACCGTAGCCGCTGTCACTTACCGCCAGCATCGCATATTCCCCGGGCTTAAATCCTGCGTGAACGGCACAATAGGTATCATCGAATGTGGTGTTACCGGTTTCTATGGTCATCTTGCCTACGCCTGCTATGGCGTCCCGGGCATTGACGCACAGGTTGGCCAGAATCTGGTCGATCTGGCCGGGGTCTATTCTGACATGCCACACCGTTTCGTCCGGCATCCAGACCAGATCAATGTCCTCGCCGATAAGCCGCTTCAACATCTTGATCATGCCTGACACGGTGGTGTTCAGGTCAAGCACTTTGGGCGCTACGGTCTGTTTACGGGCAAAGGCCAGCAGCTGCCGGACCAGGTCGCTGGACCTTTCTGCAGCTTTTTTGATTTCTTCGAGATCTCCATGAACCGGTTCCTTTGGATCTAAATACTCCATGACCATTTCGGTGTTGCCGAGAATGATTGTCAGCATGTTGTTAAAATCATGGGCAACACCGCCCGCAAGACGTCCCACCGCTTCCATCTTCTGGGCCTGGGACAGTTGCCGCTGGAGTTCTTCACGCTCTTTTTGGGCATTTTTACGCTCTGTCCTGTCTTCAATAAGTGCCAGTCCGAACAGGGGGGCACCCGAAGGATCGCAGATGGGGCCGGCATGAATGATGACCGAAATTTCAGAACCATCCTTGCGGATATATCTTTTTTTCATGCGGAAAGGGCTCGTTTCCTTAACGGTCATGCCATGGAAAAGGCGCTGGTTTTCAGGTCGGTCGTCGGGATGGGTTATGTCAAAGAAAGTAAGTTTTTTCAGTTCGTCTTCGGTATATCCCGTAAGTGCTTCATATGCCGGATTTACCGAGATGAATGTGCCGTCCAGATTATTGATGCAGACACCCAGGGGAGACTGTTCGATGATCAGCCGCAGTTTTTCTTCATTGGCCTTGAGCGTTGCCTCTGCCTGTTTGCGCTCGGTGGTGTCCAGATGTGTGCCGTACATCCATTCGGGTTCACCGTCCTGGGTCCAGGTGATGACTTTCCCCCGGTCAAGCACCCATACCCACTCGCCGTTTTTATGTCGCATACGCGATTCATAGTTATAATACTCAGCCTGACCGTTAAAACACCTGCGCAGCCGTCGCTTGGAGCCTTCTATATCGTCGGGGTGGCAGAATTTTGTCCACGTATCTATGGATACGGGCGATATTTCATCCAGGGTGTAGCCGATAATCTCGGCCCAGCGTTCGTTGAATATTGTTTCCCCGGTCTGCACGTTCCATTCCCAGGTGCCGGCATTCATGCCTTGGATGACATAGGAGAGCCGTTCGGTTGTCTGCTTCCATTCTGTGATGTCCTCACCGATGGACTGAAACGCAACGATCTTGCCTTGGACATCAAACAGCGCACGGTTGGTCCATCTTTGCCACCGGGTTTCGCCGTTGGGTGCATGTACTCTGTGTTCATGGGATTGGGTCGGGGATTGGGGCGTCAGGAGGTCGAATGCATCCATCACTTGTTTGTGATCTTCTTCGGGGATCAGTGACAAAAAACATGATCCGATGAGTGATTCGGCCGTTTTGCCGAAATATTTACCATAGGCCGCATTGACATAGGTCAGTTCACCGCCGGGCAGAAAGCGGCAGATCATGACGGGCATATCCTCGGAAATACTTCGATAGCGAATTTCACTCTGGTGCAGTTCATGGGTCCGTTTGGAGACCAGTCTTTTGAGGGCGCGTGTCCAGACAACGCACACCAGCAACCCCAATAATAATGCCATCCCTATATACAGGTAGAAGCGCGTGTCGCCATAGAGATGGTGCGGCTTTTCAAGGGCGATCCATTTTTCCCGAATTTCCTGCCGCTCAGCTGCGGTGATCACTTGGATGCGGCCGTCATGGGCACGAAGCCAGAGGCGTTCTTCCCCGGTTAAAACATCTGCCTGGTTTGGCGGCGCTGCTGAAAGGTGCCCTGGTACCCATGCGGTTACCAGTGCAAGCAATAGGGCCGAAAATACCATGATGGGCAGTTTTTCGAGCATGCCTGGCACCCCTTGATTACTGTGTTGACCTGATTAAAAATCAGCCGGGAAGTAGTCGTTTCGATGATCCGGCTGGCAGAGTTAAAGAAAGAGATACGGCACGGCAAAACGCCGTGCCGAAGTTTAAAACATGTTTAGTTTCTGCCGGTGATGTCCCTGTGGGCCATCAGGCGGATGGCGTTGACGCGGATAAAGCCTTCGGCATCTTCCTGGTTGTAGCCGCCGGTGATGTCCATGGAGGACAGGTTCTGGTTGTACAGAGAAGAAGGCGAGGTCCTGGAGATCGGATATGCCACCCCTTTGAACAGTTTCAGGGTCACTTCGCCGTCAATGAGCTCCTGGCTTTTATCGATGGCAGCCATGATAAATTCCATTTCAGGGCTGAACCAGAAGCCGTAGTAAACCAGTTCGCCAAGTCTTGGGGCCAGCATATCCCGAAGGCGCATGACCTCTCTGTCCATGGCAATGCCTTCAATGTCCTTGTGCGCCTCGTGCAGAATGGTTCCGCCCGGTGTCTCATACACGCCCCTGGACTTGATGCCCACAAACCGGTTTTCCACCATGTCCAGGCGGCCGATACCGTTTTCGGAACCCAGCTGGTTCAGGTATAAAAACAGGTCCAACGCATCTGTTTTTTCGGTGCCGTCTTCCAGATTTTTCACCTTGACCGGGATACCGTCTTTAAATTCAATGGTGATGCGGGTGGGGGTATCCGGTGCCTGCTCCGGTGATACGGTGCGGCAGTAGATGCTTTCATCGCATATTGCGCCCGGATCTTCAAGGATACCTGCCTCATGGGAGATGTGCAGCAGGTTATCATCTTCGCTATAGGGTTTGGCTGCTGTCTGCTTGGTGGGAATCCCGTGTTTTTCCGCATAGGCCAGAAGATCGGAACGGCCCTGGAAGGCATTGAGGAAATTCGCATTTTTCCACGGCGCAATAACTTTGATGGCCGGGTTCAGGGCGTAGTAGGAGAGCTCAAAGCGCACCTGGTCATTGCCTTTGCCGGTGGCACCGTGGGAGACATACTGGGCGCCGACCTGTTTTGCAATTTCAATCTGCTTTTTGGCAATGATGGGTCGGGCAATGGCTGTACCTAAAAGGTAGCGGCCTTCATAAACCGTATTTGACTTGAAAACGGGGAATATATAATCGGTGACAAATTCTTTTTTCATATCTTCAATGAAGACTTTTGATGCACCGATTTTAAGGGCTTTTTGCTCTGCTGCCTGAAAATCTTCATCCTGGCCGATGTCAGCCATGTATGCAAATACTTCGTATCCTTGCTCAAGCAGCCATTTGAGGATAACCGACGTATCCAATCCGCCGGAATACGCCAGAACCACTTTTTCCTTTGCCATTAAAAACTCCTTAAATTCATTGTATATTTGGCCGCAAATTATATTCTACGGTCTTACCTTGTTGCTTTAAATATCAGATATTAACGCAAAAAAACAGATAACAGTCAAGCACATAGGGCAAGCCTTTATAATTTATCCGCCGTCGTTGAGTTAATAACCTTCTAACCCACTCCTAATATTTTTTTAACATAACTCATATAGTCATAGTCGATAGTATGAAAGCTTTTAAAGAAAATGAACAGGAGGCGCACTGATGCTGATAACATTCGATCTTGACGACACCCTCATATGCTGGCAGCCGGAAATTCCTACCGAACCTGTGAAATTGCCCTGGTACCATAAGTGGTCCCCGGTCGAACCCCTGCGCCAGGGGACCGTTGATCTTTTCAAGAAGTTGAGACATTACGGCTGGCAGATCGGCATCTATACCACGTCCCACCGCAAAGCCAAATACATCAAAAAACTGTTCAACCTCCATGGCCTTGAGCTGGATCTGGTGATCAACCAGGATAAGCATGAAAAGATCATAAAAAATCTCAAGGAAAAAAGAAAACCCTCCAAACTTCCCAACTGGGTGGATTCCCAGCTGCACATCGACGATTCCGAAGGGGTCCGAATGGAGGGCGAACGCTTTAATTTCAGAGCCCTGGTGGTTGACCCGCTGGACAACAACTGGACGGAAAAAGTTCTGGCAGAGTCCCTTTCCGTCAGCCGCATGCTTGAACAAGGTGAGTATCGGGTGTAAGGTACGTTCCGGCCTCAATCGCTTCTTCATAACAACCATGGGCTGCTCTGACTCTATTCAAAAGTCGGATCAGCCCGACGCTTCAGACCTAACCAGTATCCCATTTTCTTTTAAAAATTGAATAGACTTGCTGCAGACAGGTGCCGTTGCCTTCAATGAAATAATGGCGTTGGGCTCTTTTTTTCTGATTGTTTCAGCTTTTTTCCCTTACTGTCGTGGAAGCCCGGTGTCAAGGGCAAGACGCCACACCCCAATTAACCATCACTTCAAACGTCAATTATGGTTGAACTACGGTGCCGGTGCATATATTATTGGCAGGCTAATTACAAAAAAAAGGGGATACATGGGATTGTCTTTACAGGATCAGCTCCTGAAGGCCGGGATAGCTGATAAAAAACAGGCTAAAAAAGCCAACCAAGAAAAACGGGTTACGCGCAAAAAAAATAAAGGCAAGGAAACGGCACCTGAAGTCAACCAAACCCGGCAGGATCAGTTGGCCCAGGCCAAACGAAGCGACGACCTCAACCGTCAGGCAAACCAGGAGCGGGAAAAACAGGAAAAATTGGCCCAGGTTAAGCAGCTGATAGAGGAAAATCGTCTGGATCTGAGAAAATATGAGGACCCATACTATTTCAAGGTCGGAAAAAAAATAAAAAAACTCTACGTTAGTGATGAAATTACCCAAAAGCTTGGCCGGGGACAGCTTGCCATTGTCTCGTTGAACAGTGTATACGAAATAGTCCCGGCTGAGGTTGCCCGGAAAATCGTCGACCGTGATCCCGATTCTTTGGTGGTAATTCATAACCCGGAAGAAGAATAACAAAATTGATTTAAAAGAATGAATATTTTAATTTAGGAGAGGCACGTATGCCAAAAGCATGTGATTTAAAAAAGGGCCAGGTGGTGGATATCAGCGGTGAACCGTACCTGGTTAAACATATTGATGTAAGAACACCCTCGGCACGGGGGGCTGTAACCCTTTATAAGGTCCGGTTCAGCGGTATCAAGACCCGGCAGAAATATGAAGATTCGTATAAAGGCAATGATACGCTTGATGAGGTGGACCTGCAGAGAAAACCTGTCCAGTACCTCTATCCGGACGGAGAGCTGCATGTGTTCATGGACACAGTGGAATATGCTCAGTATATGATTTCCGAGGACAGTATCGAAGAGGAACTGGTCTGGCTCACCGACGGTATGGAAGATATTGTGGGCATGTTCATTGACGGCAATCTGGTGGCCGTTGAAATTCCCGCCTCCCTTGTTTTTGAGATCACCCAGACTGCGCCGGGCGTCAAAGGTGCCAGCGCCACGGCCCGGACAAAGCCTGCCACCCTTTCCAACGGGGTTGAAATCCAGGTGCCGGAATATCTTGAGAACGGCGAGATGGTCAAGGTCAACACCGAAACCAGAAAATTTATATCCAGGGCGTAAGTTATTTTTGTTGCTTGTTCAGGGTTTTGAGAAATACTGGTCCAGTATCGGTTCAAGTTTCTTCCTGGACAGGCTCAGGTTGCCCTGACGGAAAAAGTGAACGTCGCCGGGGGCAAAGCCCTGGGGCGGCGTGATGACTTCCAGGTCAAGGTTGAATGTCAGCATGGCCAACATGGTTGTGAAAAGATCGGGGGATTTGCAGAATACTGAAATCCCCCTTGAAAATTCAGGCATTCGCTGGGTGTTCATGGTCATCAAAATATCTGCCTGCACTTCCTGTGCATAGGCTTTAATGCCTTTGGCAAGATTCATGTCCCTGACCATCCACTGCTCAAGATCCAACGGCACCGATGCCACGGTGCAACTCACCGTATTGAATTTAAATGTCTTACAGTCCCTTCTGAGCAGATCCCGTGTGTTCATTTCACTGATGTCTGATTTTGCCGCCCGGATTCCCTGGTAAAATTTATCTGTGTCCAGTCCGGCGATGGGGGTCAGGTGCGCTACCACACGTTGGTCGTTTGGGGTCATCCGCCCGGCCTTGGGATCGAGGTTGACAGTATCAATGAGGATGGCCCCAAGCAGAAGGGCGGCAAGGCTTTGGGGGATGTTTTCTGCAGGTTCTTTTTTGTTATGATCAATCAGGTCCTCACCCACCAGGGTGGCACAGGACCCCACCGGCTCAATCCGCCCTAGCGCATAGGGGTAGAGCATCAAGTCTTCATGGTGATCCATGATGAACTTGATTTTTTCCTCATACTTTAAAAAAACATGTGACGGCTTGTTATGGTCCACCAGGGCAAATCCTTTGACCCGGGAGATGAGACGGTCTAACGGCTGGATATCGTCAAGGAAAAAGAGGTTTTCAACCGCAATACCTGTTTGGGAGAGCACCCACCGGCTCTCTGTTTTCAGGCGGAAATCGTCTCGTCTGGTGGGAATTAAAGGCAGGGCTGTACAGGGCTTGCTGTCGTGTGCCAGCACCCAGGCCAGACCAATGGCGGAGACCACGGAATCCAGGTCCGCCGCTTCGTTGCCGAACACCAGCATGTCAATATCCTGGGTCTGGGCCCTGGACCGGGCGTCAGCCAGAAACAGGTTAAGCGCCTCTTTTTTATTTGCCATGGGAGCCGCCCTAAGCTTTTTTCAGGATTGGAGAGGGTAGGGGCTCTGCGATCTGTTCGGCGATTTGAAAAAATGCATCCAAAAGCGCTTCTTCGGGCACCGGATGGTAAAAGGGCATGCCCAGAATCTCTTTCAGCGTCAGGTTCGCCCCCATGGCCCAGGCCAGAAGATGGGCCATGTGCTCACCGGCCGGTGCCATTATCTCTGCGCCCAGCAGCCGTCCCTGTTGGGGTTCTGCATAAAGCCGGGCACGCCCGGCGGCTTTGCCGAGCATCATCCTGGCCCGGCCCAGTTCTTCCCAGGAGGCCTCGCCCACCACATAGTCAATGCCTTGTTGGGTCAAGGCTTTGTGGGACAAACCTGCAATGGCGATATCCGGTGAAGAAAACGTGATCTGCAGAGGAACGCGTTTTTTAAATGGGGTCACGGTACCGGCACAGGCATTGTAAGCTGCAATGGTGCCGTCATCAGCGGCTTCATGGAGAATGGGTTTAAGGCCGTTAACATCCCCGGCTATAAATACGGGCAGATTCCCGATCTGAAGCGTTTGTCGATCAAAGACCGGCATCCCTTTGTCATCCAGGTCAATATTCAGACATTCAAGGTTTAAATCTTTAAGGACCGGCCGTCTGCCTGTGGCAATCAGCACCCGGTCCACGGTCCAGCGTTTGCTGCCGGCAGCCACTTCCAGGCCGGTGTCGGTTTTACCCAGAATTTCAGCGGGGCCAAGTGCAATTTTCATCTCTTTGGAAAAATGGTCAAAGGCATATTCCTCAAGTTTGGGGTCGGTCAGGCCGCCGGCGGTTTTCCGGCGGGTCACGGCGGTGACGTCAACGCCGATGCGGTGCAGGGCCTGACCCAGTTCAATGCCGATGACACCCAGGCCGAACACAGCCATGGTTCGGGGCAGGGTTTCCAGTTCAAAAAACTGATCCGTATCAATGATAAACTCTTTGAACGGCTGCCAGGCCTCGGGTATAAACGGTTTTGACCCTGTGGCGATGATGATGCTTTTGGCCCGGATGGTTTCATCCCCCAAATCCAGGGTGTTGGCATCTATAAATCTGGCCCTTTTCCGGATCACCTTGTCCATGAACCCGGACATCTCCTGGATCACTCCTCCTGCAAATTCATCCCGCATGGCCCGGACCCGTGCCATGATTTTTTTATGATCCGGAACCAGACCCTGGGCGCCGCTAATCCCATATTCATCAAAAAAAACGCATTTGTGAAAATCATCGGCCATGGCAATCAACGCCTTGGACGGCATGCAGCCCACCCGTGCGCAAGTCGTTCCCAGGGGGCCGTCATCGATGAGCACATAGTTGTCCGTGTGTTTGACCACCTCTTCCTGGGCCGTCAGTCCCGCAGAGCCTGCTCCGATAATCGCCACATCATATTCTTTTGACATAATTTTTCCTTTTTGTGGGTTGTACTTTTGAAACGGCGGGTATAGTTCTATTACACTGTAAATAGAACATAAGCCTTGAGCATAACAAATTCAATAAAATGATTACAAGGAGAGATGATGACTTTATACGCATTCAAAAATATCCGTCCCGAAATTCATGACTCCGTATTTGTTGCACCAACGGCTCAAATCATGGGTGACGTAAAAATCGCCCGGGATGCCTCGGTCTGGTTTCAAACGGTCATCCGGGGGGATACGGCCACAATCACCATCGGTGAGCGGACAAATATCCAGGATCTGTCCATGTGCCATGCCGATGAGGGTGTGCCTTTAACGGTAGGCAGCGGCGTCACCGTGGGCCACCAGTGCTGTCTGCACGGCTGCACCATTGAGGATGACTGCCTGATCGGTATGGGGTCCACGGTGATGAATCATTCCGTCATCGGCAAGGGTTCGGTTGTGGCGGCAGGCGCCGTGGTCCTGGAAAATACCATTGTGCCGCCATACTCCCTTGTGGTCGGCTCCCCGGGCAAGGTAAAAAAGACCTATGAAAACAAAGAGGAAATCACACAGGTGCTTAAAGTTTCCTCGGATTTGTATGCCAAAAAGGCCAAAATCTTTGCCGACAAATCTCAGTTTTATGAAATTTGACACTAATCTGTTTTAGGCGGAATGACCATCAGGGTGGCACTGCTTTTTGATATATATTTGCCTGTGTCATCCTTGACGGTGGTGTCCACAAAAACAAGTGTACGGCCCCGTTTGAATACCTTGGCTTCGGCGGTCAGGCGGCCCTTGGACGCCATGGAAAGAAAGTTGTTTTTCAGTTCAATGGTCGTCAGGTTCTCGCCGGGGGCCAGGGTGGTCATCACCGCATGGGCGGCTGCCTCACTGGACAGGGCAATGCCTAAGCCACCCTGCATGATGCCCGCGCCCTGGAGAAATTCGGGCCGGACCTCCATGCTGAACCGTGCATAGCCTTGTTCAACGGCTTCGATTTTTATTTGTAAAAAATCCAGAAACGGGTTGTTTACCGGTTCGCCTGCCATCAGCTGGTTTAGGTATGAGGGGTAGTCAAACATATAAAATTTCCTTTTGTTCATTTTATTTGGTTGGCTGCGCATTGTAGAGAAAAATGCCTGCTTAATAAATAGATTTATTGACCTGGGAACAGGACACGGATACGCTTTGCTTCAATCCGGTTTTACCGGGCCGGGAAAAATGAACAGCAAGGATGTAAAACGAAAAATGGTATTTGAAAAGATTCAATCTTTTTTAACCCAAAGCAAGGTGAATTTCAGGCTTCACCACCACGACCCTGTGGTCACTGTGGATCAGGCCAAAAATATTGTACCCCACCTGACAGTAAATCTGATCAAAACAATAGTTTTCAAAATTAAGGACGGTCCATGGATACTTGCTGGTGTCAACGGTCCGGATCGGATTAATTACAAATACCTAGCAGATCTATTCGGGATTAACCGCAAGTTGATACGGGCTGTGTCCGGCCCTGATGTGGAAACCGGCCTTGGGTTTGAAATCGGCGGGGTGGGGCCGTTTCCTGTGTCTTCGGATGTGGTGGTTGTCCTGGATGAGAGCTTGATGGACCAGCCCCATGTGTTTTGTGGTTCCGGCAGAAATACGGTCACCATTGAGATTGCCCCCGGGGATCTGGCTGCGGCTGGTCTCGCAAGAATTGCTGACATTCGCAAACCTTGAATGTCATTAAGCAGAGGGGATGATGTTATGGGAATTGTCCGTTTTTAGGGCGAACCCTGTAATAAAAATTTCGTTAAAACCTTGCTATACAAGGTTGCATAGCAAGGTTTTTGATAGATTTACACAAGAAGATTTATGCTTTCCATAATCCGTGAAGATTACAGTATTCCCGGGCGTAACAATTGTCCGCGGTGACATTGAAAACGGCTTGGGGGGCATCGCCAGGATTCAAATATTTACGATAAACATTGTCATCAGCAATCAATTCTATGTACTGAATGTAATGCGCTTCTTCCATGGGATGGGCCACACTGCCTACTTTAACCGTGATCCCCTGATCTGTCTTTTCAATCACTGGTACATGTTTTTCCTTGGCGGCATCCACCGTATTTTCAGTGAGCAGTATCATGGGTTTGCCGCAGCACACCAATTCGCCGCCACCAACGACCATTACTTCGACGATGTTGCCGCAAAGTTCACATTTATAGGTTTCAAGTCTTTTTTTTACCATTTGAATCTCCTTATTAGGTTGGTTATAACAGTCATGGACCGGCCTGATATATAAGTCAGGCTTTGTATGTAACAAATGTTTATATATTTTAATTTGTTACGTGTTATTTGGGGTGAATTGCCAAGAAAAATTGTTTACGCTAAATGTTCAAAGAATTATTAATAATACCAATGATGTAGCGTAAAAGTCAAATTACCTTATGATTAACTTTTTTTAAAACGGTTCCTAAAAAGCCCAATAAATTTAAGACAGGCCTTTCCATTATGTTTCGATCGGTTTAGTATCCCAATTTTTTTTCAATTACGTATGCAGTTGTTAGCATCTATGCGATCTCTGCAATGAAAACAAAAATCGTTGTTTGTATTTACTTTTCAGGAGTTTCTCATGAAGATAAAAGCCTTTTTATTGACCCTGGTCCTTATTATATGTCTAACCGCATTCGGGGCCTGGCTACTTTTCTTTTTCAAGTCATCACTTTTAATTAAACGTTCCCAAAATAACGGGGCAATGGAAACGAATACGGAAGCGCAGCCAACAGCCTCCGCCCAGAAGGAAGCCGGTCAGGGCCGTGATGAAGCCGTCTTTAATCCGCCGGCCCTGGAAGACGCCCCGGATGATATCAGAGAGGCCGTTCTTTTGGGCTATAAAATTATGACCGAAACCAAAAAATATGCCGGACAATATATTGGCAATGATTTGGCCTGTACCAATTGCCATTTTGATGGTGGCAGAAGCAAAGACTCCATTTCACTTGTCGGGGTTGCTGCAACATACCCAAGATATCGTTCAAGAAGAGATTATGCGGCAGACCTGACATTAAGGACCCAGGGGTGTTTTGAACGCAGTATGAACGGAACGGCCCCGCCGCCCACAGGACAGATCATGCAGTCACTCAAAGCCTACTATTTCTGGATTTCCAAAGGGATTCCCATCTATTCTGAAGTACCTTGGCTCAGGTTGTCTGGAAAGCCAAACCCTGATTATGACCCGAACCCGGCTGCCGGTGAAATTGTATTTCAAAGCGTTTGCAGCAGATGCCACGGAGATGAGGGAACAGGGTCTGATATTGCACCGCCGCTTTGGGGGCCCGGTTCTTTTAACGATGGGGCCGGCATGCATAAAATCAAGCACTTCTCAAGTTTCTCCTACCGGTTCATGCCCAAAGGAGATCCCAGCCTGACCCCGGAACAGGCCATGGATGTGGCAGCCTACGCACGAACCAAACCGCGCCCCCATTTTACATCCATACACCCTAACAAAATTGAACGGGTCATCGCATTGCCAAAGGGGGATAATTAATGAATTTTCCCATGCTGCATATTCCCGTCATCGGGGATGGCATGACCATTGCGGTGAACGCCGTGCTCCATGTGCTCATCAGCCACGGCGTTGCCATCGGTGTCGTCTTTTTTCTTGTTTTTTTTCAAAGTATTTATGCCCTGGGCGGAGATGTTTTTTGGAAACAAGCATCTAAATCACTGCTGGTTCCGGCTGTAATTGCCACGACCTCCGTAGGTGCCGTTACAGGCGTGGGCATCTGGTTTATTACCGGCATTCTGGCCCCCTGTGGGATCGGGTCATTGATTCATCTATTCTTCTGGCCCTGGTTCATCGAATGGTGGGCGTTTACACTCGAAGTCATCCTGATTTTAATTTATTTTTATGGCTGGCCCCGTCTGTCCGAAAATCATCCAAAAATATTGATGCTGTTGGGATGGGGATATGTGATTACCGCCTGCATATCAGCGGTCCTGATCTCAGGTATTTTAGGCTTTATGCTGACCCCCGATGGCTGGCCCCAGGGACAAACCTTTTCCGCGGCCTATTTTAACCCCACATTTGCTGTCCAGTTCATTTTAAGAATTTTTGCCGGGGTGTGTATTGGCGGTGTTCTGGTCCTGGGCTGGGCCTCCTGGGCCTGGAAAACAGCGGCTGAAAATCGCAAAAAAGTGCTGCAGGCAACCGCTGCCATTTTACTGGCAAGCCTTATGATTGCAACGGTGAGCGCCTATGCATATTTTCACCAGATTCCCCAGACATTTTTAACACACTGGAAATTTTCTGTGGCAACGTCGGCACTGTCCGAGCATCCCGGATACATCTATCTTGTAAACGGCTTAGGTCTGGCTGTGATCCTTTGTATTGCACTGGCTGCTCTTTTTGGTTACCGGAAGACAGTGGTTTTACTCTTTTTACCCGCCCTTGCATTCACCATTCTTTATGTTGCCCAGTTTGAGCGGATTCGTGAATTTGTGCGCGGCCCATACCTGATTCCCGGTTACATGTATGCCAACCAGGTACACATGGTAAAAAATCTGGCATCTGCCAAAGATGGAATGCTCTCTGCCCATACCTGGATCAATCAGTCGCTTTTGACAGCGCCCTCGGCCCGGCAGGGCCAGGCACTGTTTGATGCCAATTGTGCCGTCTGCCATACCATCGGCGGAATCAACGACATTACCCAGCGGCTCTCCGGCAGAACCCTTGAGGGGGTCAATGCCATCATCTCCATCACCGACAAGATGGTTCCTTTTATGACCCCTTTTTCCGGTACGGATTCAGAACGGCTCAAGCTTGCCCAATATTTGTATTATCTGTCAGCTAAAAATACCCGGCCACAGCCCAAAATGCTGACCGCGAAAGGAAATTGAAAATGGAACATTGGCAGAATCTGTTTACCCTGCTTCCCATGCCCGAGCCATGGATGCAAGCCCTGCTTTTTACGACGTTCGCACTGCACCTGCTGTTTGTGCTGCTCATGGTCGGTACGGTCAGCATGGGATTTATCCAGTTTTTGAAAGGATTTGCCCCTGCAAATGAAAATAAGGGCCAGGGAACCATGACCCTTTATTTGGCGTTTAAGAGCCTTGCTGTGGTGCTGGGGGTAGGGCCGCTGTTAATCCTTCAGGTGCTTTACTATACACCTTTTTTCACTGCCACAGGATTCTTAGGTTATGCATGGCTTGCGGTCATCCCTTTATTGATTATCGCCTTTTTGAGTATCGAAATATTTGAACGTCGTATGCAAACCTGGCGGGTTTTGGGCTTTGTTTTCGGATTAATCGGGCTGGTGACCCTTTTGACCGTGCCTGCCGTATTTACATGTGCACTGGCTCTCATGGAACGCCCGTCTTATTGGCAGGCCTTTGCGTCTGGCAGCATATCAATTGCCGATCCGTTTTTATGGCATTGGGTTCTAAGATACCTGCATATTGTGGGCGCATCACTGGTATTGGGATCTGCGTTCCATTTGGCCGTTATCTTTCGCAAACAGCCAGGCAGGGTACTCGAACTGGAAAAATGGCTGTTCAACACCATTATTTTTCAAATTTTAAGTGGCCTGTTATTGTTGCTTACTGTCATAAAGGTGTGGACTCCGGCCATGGCATTGGGGCTTGCCATCGGGGCTGGGGCAGCCGTTCTGGTGGCATTTAAGCTGTTCAGGCGTTTTAAAAAAGAGCCCTTAAGTCGTTTTCAAAACACGGCCACCATTACCGCAACGGTCATTATTTTTGTGGCGATGATCTTTGCCAGACAATCTTTGCAGGACGGCGCCCTGCTGCCCATGCGAACCCTTTCCCAAAACACACTGATATCCCAGGCACAAGCCCTTGACGCCTATCATGCCAAGGCGCTTGCCCAATATGAAGCCAAGCTGGATACGGTGTATGATAACGGACAGACCATTTATGACAACTCATGCCTGCCATGTCACGGCGACTGGGGGCATGGGGATGGCTTTGCCGGTCGCAGGCTTTTGGTTCAGGCCGAAGACCTTGCCGCTATCTCAGGAAAAAAAGATTATATTCGCCAGGTGCTTCTCAATGGGTGGCCGGGTTCGGCCATGCCCTATTTCAAGGTGTTTGACAAGGCCAAAATCGACAGCCTTGAAGCAGAACTTGATAGTCGGTTCGGTATGTTTTCCCAGCCTGAAATGACTGACGTCAATGTTACCGAGGCGGCCGAACAAAAATGGGAAACGGTCTGTTCAACCTGCCATGGCACCCGGGGAATTCCCACGGAGTTCGGCCGGGGCCTTAGGCCCATGCCGCCGGAGTTCACCCAATTTCATCTGACCCATGAGCGGGCCATGGAGATTATCACCAACGGATATCCGGGTACTGTCATGCAGCCATATCGGGAGTTGCCTTCACAATTAAGAAAAGGACTCATTGCGCTTCTTGACAGGATGTATATGTCACCTGGCCAATAGCAGTGCCGGCAGGAGAAGATTGTCGAGACAACCTGAAAACCGGTCCATTTTTTCTCCATGGCCGCACATTTCTGGAAAAACATCTAAAATAAGCATAACATGTTATTTCAGCGAACCTTACGTTAATGGTTTCAGACAGAGACTCTCGTTTTCTGAGCCATGAGTGCTGGGCAGGACCACGAGAAAAAGATAAGAAGGGAATCCATGAAAAAATTTACCGAGTTAAACACCAGGGAAATCCTAGCCCTGGCCATCTCTTTGGAAGAGGATGATGAGCGCATCTACAATGATTTTGCCGACGGCCTCCAGGCACTTTATCCGGCGACGGCTTCAGTCCTTAAAAGTATGGGAAAAGAGGAAACCGTTCACAGACAGCGGCTTACAGAATTGTATAAACGTAAATTTGGCGACCACATTCCTCTTATCCGTCGTCAGGATGTCAAAGGGTTTATAAAACGTAAATCACTCTGGCTTACCCGGCCTTTGAAACTTGAGGCCGTGCGCAGTTTTGCTGCGACCATGGAGCTTGAAACCAGGGAGTTCTATGAACGGGCCGCATCCCATACCGAGGATATTGATGCCCGCCGTCTGTTAGGCGATCTGGCCCAGGCTGAACGCGGTCATGAATATCGGGCCAGGCACCTTGCTGAACAAAAGTTAGACGAAGGTTCGGTACAAGAGGAAGATGCCACCCGGCGCCGTCTTTTTGCCCTTCAGATTATCCAGCCCGCACTGGCTGGGCTTATGGATGGCAGTGTTTCGACGCTGGCACCTGTTTTTGCAGCGGCATCTGCGACCCATGATAGTTGGCAGGCCTTTTTGGTAGGCATGGCGGCCTCAATCGGTGCCGGTATTAGCATGGGCTTTGCCGAAGCCCTTTCTGATGATGGTTCACTGACAGGGCGCGGCCATCCGTGGATTCGCGGGCTTGTTTGTGGACTCATGACAACTTTGGGCGGTATCGGCCATACCTTACCGTTCTTGATCACCGGATTCCATCTGGCCATGAGTGTTGCCTTTGCTGTGGTCATTTTCGAATTGGCGCTGATCACCTGGATCCGGTCGCATTATATGAAGACCCCGATTTTTTCTGCCGCCATGCAGGTGGTGCTGGGTGGGGTGCTGGTGTTCCTCACCGGAATTCTGATCGGTAATTCTTAAGAAACCATAACATCCCCAGGGTGCTGTTGTCCGTTCAGCGGCATCAGCACTCTGGGGATTTGTTGAAAATTTCAGCGTCAGCACTTTTAACATTTTAATTGGCTTGTCGTCCCAACTCCCCTTCTTTAGCTTGTAAAATAATTCGTTGCATTACTGTTTTAATAAATATGTAAAAAATAATAGAGATCTATTGACATGAAAAAAATCAGGATTAATTTAGGCAAAATTCAGATGATTTGTGGGAGCAAAGGTTTTGTAGACGGCAAGTGACGACATCTTAAGCTTTCATGCGAACGTCGATTCCAACGTCACAAACAGTTCCCGCAAAAAACTTAAAACAACCAATCGTAAGGAGGAAGAATTATGTTTACAAGAATTAGCGATATAGACAGATTGTTCGGGACCATGAATCTTCTTCAAAGAAAACTGGACAATCTTTACGGCGATTATGGAAAACCATCCGGTTACAGATGGGAATTGGAATCAGCTGCCCCCAGGACAAATCTTTATGAACACGGCGATACTTTTGAAATCAGGGCTGAAGTCCCAGGCCTTGAAAAGGGTGACTTGAATGTAAAAATTCAGGGAAACTATCTTGAAATCACCGGTGAAAGAGGATCCGATGCGCCCGATGGGTACAAAACCCATAAAACCGAAAGAGGGGTCGGATCTTTTTCCAGAAGTTTTACATTGCCGGCCGATGTCGACTCAACCAAAGCTGAAGCCACGCTTAAAGACGGTGTGCTGTATCTTACGCTTCCCAAGCACGAGGCCGCAAAACCCAAAAAAATAAGCATCAATTAAGCCTTTTTTCATAAATTTCTTAAAAAGGAGGTTTGCCATGGATAGAGTGCAAGAGATCACCAAACAAAACAAAAAAAACGTCGAGCAGACGCGTCAATTGTATCGGGTAACGCCCACCGTAGATATTTATGAAAATGAAAATGAAATCCTTCTCCACGCGGACATGCCGGGGGTGGTCAAAGAGAATATTTCAGTTGATATTGATAATGGGACGCTGTCCATATCCGGTGTCAGGAAACTTGAAATAAAAGGGGCTGCTACATATGAAGAGTTTTCGGATGTAGAATACGTCAGAAGTTTTTCCGTACCCCAGACCATTGATGTTGAAAGGGTTGAGGCGGAATTGAAAAACGGTGTGCTGAAACTGCATCTGCCCAAATCCGAAGCCGCAAAGCCCAGGCAGATAGAGATAAAAACCGCGTGACAGATCTTAAATGTTGCCCGAAAATTTTGATGCACCTTAAGAATTATAGGGACACCCCGAGGATGGAAAGCTCTCACCAGGAGGCTTTCCATCCTTTGTTTGACATATGGTCCAAATGAGGTGTCCCCATCTTGGCTTTTAAGCCTGGCAACAAAATAAAGAGCGCCCAAAGGGGCGCTCTATTTGAAACCACAGCTCAGAACGTTGAACAGGCTCAGATCAGATGTGCTTTTATTATATCAGCCAGCGGTGTCGTTGGGCGTCCGATGAGGCGGCTGAGCTGCCCGCTGTTGTCGAAAAGCCCATCCTGGGCTGCCCCGTTATCTGATTCAGAAAGCATGGCTGCAATGGGCTCAGGCAGGCCGGCATCTTTAAGCAGGCTGAAATAGGCCTCCTGGGTCAGATTCTTGTATTCTATCGTTTTGCCGGACTGTCTGGAAAGTTCCTGGGCAAAGTCCTTTAGGGTGTAACTCTCATCCCCGGCAAGTTCGTAAACCTGCCCTGCCTGGTCATCACTGAGCAGCACAGCGGCCGCGGCCGCGGCATAGTCTGCCCTTGCTGCCGATGAAATCTTTCCCTTATCTGCGGCACCGAAAAGCGCCCCATGCTCAAGTGCCGACGGTATTCCGGCTGCATAATTTTCAGTGTACCAGCCGTTGCGCAGAATCACTGCCGGCAGACCGGATTCCCTTATGGCCTTTTCTGTTTCAAGATGCTCAAGCCTAAGCGGCAGAGGCGATGTATCTGCATGCAGGATACTGGTGTAGGCAAGCAGCTCAACGCCGGCATCCTTTGCTGCATTGATCACATTGGCATGCTGGGGGGCGCGCTGTCCCACCTCGCTGGATGAAATCAACAATAATTTTTTAACACCGTTCAGTGCCTGCGCCAATGTTTCGGGCTTTGTGTAGTCTGCCGTTCTGAGTTTCACACCTCTTTGCTGCAAGTCAGCAGCCTTTTCGGGGGTTCGCACCAACGCTGCAACTTCAGATGGGTCTATTTTTTTAAGCAATTGTTCAATTACCAAATGTCCGAGTTGGCCGGATGCGCCTGTTATTGCTATCATATTTTTCTCCTGCTTTATTTTTTTTAAGCGGTTTTACTGTGCTCTGGTGATATAGTATATGCATCCACAATACGAAGGTAAGTACGTACAAAAAGGTAAGTATGAAAAAAGATGATAAAAGTTCGGCTGATCACCCGTCATTGACGCAAAAATTACAGAAAGGAGATCTGTTTGCCGCTCCCTGTCCCTCACGACACGTGCTTAAGCATGTCTGCAGTCAATGGGGATTACTGGCATTGATGGCGCTTCGCCATGAACCGGTGATGCGGTTCAGTGAACTGCGCAGAAAACTTAGCGGGGTCAGTGAAAAGATGCTCGCCCAGAGTCTTCAGGCGTTAGTCTCAGACGGTTTTGTGACCCGCAAAGCGTATCCTGAAGTACCGCCGCATGTGGAATACAGCCTTACCAAAATGGGTGTGGAAATTGTGGTACATGTTGCCAATCTGGCAGACTGGATTGAATGTAATCTGGCGCGGGTGCTCGAAGCCCAACAGACCGGGGAAGAGCGTAACCCATAGTCGGGTAGGATACAGGATGCCTCATATTCCTCATCCGTGTCAACTAAACGTGGGCCGCAGGACGGAGATTTTTACGCGGGAATAAAACGGTTTTTGGGGCAGGGAATTTTTCGTTTGGACGAAAAATCATTTATTCGGATTGTTGCAGCAGTGCAATTCTTCGTCCAAACATCTATTTTTGCCGGATCCTAATTGAGCAGTCTAACCTGAACCAGAAAAACCAGGATGCCTGCAATATAGCCAAGCACGGCCAGTCCGCTGATTTTTTTTACGTACCAGAAAAAATTTATTTTTTCCAGGCCCATGGCCGCTACGCCAGCTGCCGAACCAATGATCAGCAAGGAGCCGCCGGTTCCGGCACAGAACGCCAGGAAGGTCCACAAAAAATTATCTGTGGCAAACTGATGGATGTCATACATCCCCATGGATGCAGCCACCAGGGGCACATTGTCGATAATCGAGCTGATCACACCGATCACGGCCACGATAATGCTCTGTTCGCCAATGGTTCGATTAAGCCATGCCGCCAGGGTGGTCAGGATGTGTGAATCCTCGAGCGTTGCCACTGCCAGCAGAATCCCGATGAAAAAGACAATGGATGCCATATCGATTTTGGTCAGGGCATGAACCATGGTCAAGGGCTGTTTGTCTTCGTCGGCTTTTTGTCTGTGGACAATCTCACCGACGACCCAGAGCACACCAAGGCCGCAAAGAACCCCCATAAAGGGCGGTAGGTGTGTTGTCTCCTTGAAAATCGGTACCATGACCAATGAGCCTAACCCGACAATGAACATCAGGTTGCGTTCGAACTTGGTGGTTGTTTTAACTACGTTTTGTTCGCTTTTTTCTCCCACGGTCTTTCCCCGCAACATAAAGCTGACCACAATCAAAGGGATGATAAGATCGGCAACAGATGCCAGAAAGACCGATCGCACCACACCGGTTGAACTGATCTGGCCACCGATCCAGAGCATGGTTGTGGTGACATCGCCAATGGGCGACCAGGCCCCGCCGGCATTGGCGGCAATAACAATAACCCCTGCAAAAATCAGCCGGTCGTCGTGCTTTTCCAGCAATTTTTTGGTCAGTGACACCATAACAATGGTGGTGGTCAGGTTATCCAGCATGGCGGAAAGAAAAAAGGTGACAATGCCGATGAGTACGATTAGAACACTCTGGCTTGTGGTGGTAATCCGGGACGTAATTACTTCAAAGCCGTCATGGGCATCCACCAGTTCAACAATGGTCATGGCACCGAGCAGAAAAAAGATAATCTGGGCCGTGGCCGCAAGATTTTCATTGAGCTGTTCAGTTACAAGGTGGTGATTGCCAGTGGCAACTGCGTAAATGGTCCACATGATGCCGGCACCCAGCAGAGCAGAAGCCGACTTGTTTACTCTGAGCGGATGCTCAAATGCGATGGCCGAATAGGCCAGAACAAAAACAACGATCAACAACGTGTGCATAACGCCTCCTTAAATGTAAAAAAACAAAACGTCAAAATCTTAGCATTAAGCATGCCAGCATAATTTCTTTGAAATGGCGTCTATTGCTACGGATCTCATAGCCCCAATTAGACGGATGAACGCGGATGAAAAAAAGAGACAAGCTTGATAATATTGGAATAGTTGAGGCCATGGCCGATGGTATGATTTATGCTGTTTAAGATCAAAACGTTGAATTAATATATTAAGATATCTCTAATTGTTGTCACAGTGTTGAAGAAAAGGAATCGTATATGCCCGTTACCATCCGAACCAAAATTATATTAGGTTTTATTGCCAGTCTCATTTTTGTCACTGTTTTAAGTATGGCCTTTGGCCTGAACATCATGACTTTAAAAAATAAAATGGTGGTATTGGACCAGTTTCACGGTCTTTTGGACAATATTCTTGAAATCCGGCGGTATGAAAAAAACACCATTCTTTATGGCTACCAGGACAAAACCGTTGTGGAACTTCAGGAGTACCTGCATCGCACCCAAAGCGATATCACAAATCTTTCAGATTCCATCGGCATGGTTGCAGGCATGGACCTGTATAGCGGCTTTAAAAAGAAGTTTGAAACATACAAATCACTTATTGGAACAGGCAAGCATCAACTGGACACAGCAAAGGTGACGCAAATCCGATCCCTTGGCAGTGATATGGTGGCCTTTTGCGAAGGCCTTCTGGTCAAAAAACGAGAACGGATCAACCGTTCCCTTGAGAATATGGTCGCCTTTTCCATTGTCGCCGTGGGGGGCTTTATTCTTTGTGTCGCCATTTTGTTCTTTTTTGAAGCCAAAAGCCTGCTCAAACGTTTAAAGCAGGTTACCCTGGCCACCAAAAGCATCCCCAAAGGACAGTTTAAAACCATCAAGGAATACGCCCCCAAGCACGATGAGATTTCACAACTCATTGCAGGTTTTAACCAGATGGTCCAGGAGCTGGATGAAAAGCAGGAGCAGCTGGTCCAGTCCAGAAAACTTGCTTCCATCGGCACCTTTACATCCGGCATCGCCCATGAAATCAACAATCCGCTGAATAATATCTCCTTGACCGCAGACGGCCTGCTCGAAGGCTTTGATGAGTTTTCCGGCACCGAGGCCCGGGAGATGATCCATGACATAATTACCCAGACCTCCCGGGCAAGCAGTGTGGTTAAAAATCTGCTGGATTTTTCACGCAGCGATCGAACCACGATGTCACTGATCCGTGTGTCCGACGTGATTTCCGCCACCCTGGGGCTGGTGCGAAACCAGCTGATGGTAAATAAGATTCGTCTGACCACGGAGATTCCGGAAACCCTTCCGCCCATCAGGGGAAACCTGCAGAATCTGGAGCAGGTGTTTATCAATCTGTTTTCCAATGCCATGGCTGCCATGCCCGGGGGCGGCGATATTCTCATAGCCGCAGACGTGAAGGAAGACGGCAGAATACGCATCCGGTTCAAAGACTCCGGCCAGGGCATCCCCCCCGAAAATCTGGCCCAGATATTTGATCCCTTTTTCACCACCAAATCCGTGGGCAAAGGGACCGGTCTGGGCTTAAGTATTGTCTACGGTATTATCAAAAAGCACGACGGACATATCTCTGTGGAAAGTGAAAAGGGGCAGGGCGCCTGCTTTATCATTTTGCTTCCCGCAGTCACCGATGACCAGGGTGATGTTCCGATCTGAAACATCCCGTTTGCCTATGCAGGGATTGTGTCTGCCATCCCTTTTTGAACCCGCCATGGGTATCTATGTTTCAAAATGAATTATTCTTTTCGTCCGGCCGCCTTTCCCGGAGGCCGGACGGTCACATTTTCTTTAAAATTTTAAATCATATCACAAAAAGAACGTTTGAAACCCTTATCCGCCAAGGGGTTTTGTTCAGCCTTCTCTGATTTTGGGCTGATGGCATTTATTTTGCTATCCACGCTTTTCAACAGATTTTAAACGTGTTGGCACCTTCAATAGACGCACTGCTGGTGTGGTAACGGGTGCCTCAAATATAAACCCAAAAGAGGAGAAATTTTTAAAATGTGGCACTTGTATCTGCCGATTGCAGGCCTTAGCATCAATACCCTTGAGGTGTTTGCCATGGGGGGATTTGTGGGGCTGCTTTCCGGCATCTTCGGCGTTGGCGGAGGTTTTCTGATGACCCCGCTTCTAATCATGATCGGCATTCCGCCGACCATCGCAGCAGCTTCGGATTCCAACCAGATTGTGGGCGCCTCCACCTCAGGCACCCTGGCCCATTACCGCCTGGGCAATGTGGATTTTAAAATGGGGATTCTGCTCCTTGTGGGCGGGATCATCGGCGGCACACTGGGCGTTCATGTCATTAAGATCTTACGGGCCCTGGGCAATGCCGACTTTCTGATCCAGGTCACCTATGTCCTGATGCTCGGATTTGTGGGATCTTATATGTTCATCGAAAGTCTGCAGTCTTTGCGGAAATCCAAGGCGCCTGCATCCGAAACAATTGATGTGAATGAAAAGCCCCGCAAAGAGTCCATGTATATGCAGCTGGTCAAAAAACTGCCCTTCCAGACCCGGTTTGAAAAATCCGGCGTGGAGTTGTCCGTACTGCTGCCCCTGATTCTGGGTACCTTTGTGGGTATCCTTGCAGCCATCATGGGTGTTGGCGGCGGTTTTCTCATGGTCCCTGTCATGGTTTATCTGCTTCGCATGCCCATGCATGTGGTGGTGGGAACCAGTCTTTTTCAGATTCTTTTCACCTGCATTGATGTCACCATCATGCAGTCCACCACCAATCATACTGTAGATTTTATTTTGGCGCTGATCCTGCTTTTAGGCTCCACCTTAGGGGCACAGCTTGGTGTCAAGGTGAGCAAAAAACTTAAGGGCGAACAGCTCAAGATCCTTCTGGCAAGCCTGGTGCTTGTGGTGATGTTTAAAATGCTGTTCGATCTTTTGATCACCCCCGATATTTTACTGGCATTTGCAGGAGGACATTAAGATGGAACGATATCAAAAAATCTTAACAGGTCTTCTGCTGCTTATGTTTATTTGTCTGCCGGTTATTTCGTCGGCAGCCGTGCCCGCCACGTTTACGGTGACCCCTGCGGCCATTAACATCGGTGCCTCTTTTAACGGCATTGATATTAAAGTAGAAGGGATGATCCCCGCAGATGCCGACGCCGTGGTTCGTTTTAAATCCGATGAACAGGACGTGGCGTTGAAAGAAAAGGGAAAAGCCATGGGCATTTTGTGGATGAATATGGGAACCGTCACGTTTCACCACTGCCCGGATATTTTCATGGTGGCCACCCCAAAATCATTCACCAAAGAATCCGACCAGTGGAAAGGGTTAAATCTGGGTATATCCTCTTTGATAAACCAGATAGAGATTACACCTGCCCCCGAAGACAAAAATTTTCTTTTTGACGAGTTTGTCAAACTTAAATCCAAGCATGGGGCCTATGCGTCCGGGTTCGGCAACGTGACCTACCAAACACCGGCCGACAACATGAAACCGTTTTCTGCAACGATCGCCGTTCCGTCAGGATTAAAGCCGGGCAGTTACCAGGTGGAGGTCTTTACGGTCAAAGACGGCGCTGTTGCGTCCAAGACCGAGACCCGTGTCAACGTCGAAGAGATCGGTTTTCCCAAGTTCCTGTCGTCCCTGGCATTTGGCAAACCCCTGCTCTATGGTATTGTGTCGGTAATCATTGCCCTGGCTGCGGGGCTGCTTACGGGCTTAATCTTTCAAGGCAGCAATGAAGGCCATTAGAAAGCATCTCAAAATTTTTATTTTGAGATAATTTCTAAACAGGAATTTAATAACCATGGCAAAGTTTTGGGACTCAAAATTCATAAGCCGCCTGTGGGGCAGAAATAAGCTCCAGGCCGAAGAACGCTCGATATTTGAAGTGTTTTCAAGTTTCAGGCGGCTTCTGGATTCCAATAATCAGATTCTGGATCTGATGACCGGCATGGGGGACAAGCTGGGGGGAGATTATATTTTTGACACCCACTATATCCACACCAGTTGCCAGGAGATCGCAACCCTTGTCTACAAACTGATTCATCATTTTAATTTTATTGTCCAGGACAGATACCCCGGGCTTGATGACGCCTTCTGGCGCATCAACTCCGGGATTCAGGAAATGCTTGAGGGCAAATCCAGTTTGCGGCCGGACCGGCAATGCACCATTGCCGATACCTTTATTACGGCAGATCTTGAAGAACAGGTGGGGGCCAAAAACGCCAATCTGGCACAGCTTAAAAATGTGCTGGGCCTCAATGTGCCGGATGGATTTGCCGTCACCTCCTCGGCCTTTCACTGGTTTTTGGCCTACAACGGTCTGGACCGGGAAATTGAATCGCTGACCGCCCAGTGGAAAGAGAAGCAGATTACCGCAAAAGAAGCGTCGGAAAAAATCAGAGCCGGCATTGACAGTGCCGCACTACCGCCGGGAATGAAAAAAGAGATCCAGAAGGCACTGAGAAGACTTGCCGGATGGGGATCGAAGAAAAAGCTGCGTCTGGCCGTTCGAAGCAGCGCCGTGGGTGAAGACGGCACAAACAGTTTTGCCGGCCAGTATACCAGCTGCATCAACACCTGCGCCGATGATTTTTTTAAAAGTTATAAAACCGTGGTGAGCAGTGCCTACAAACGCGAAGCGATGGCCTATCGGGATGCCAACGGCTTTGAAGAGCACGAAATGGCCATGGCCGTGGGGTGTCTGGAGATGGTGCAGCCATTGGTGTCCGGCGTCCTGTATACCTTAGATCCGGTCCGCCCCGAAGAAAATCGCATGAAGGTCAATGCCGCTTTAGGCCTTGGTTCTCCCCTGGTTTCGGGGCGGGCCGTCTTTGACAACTATGATGTGGACAGGGAAACGCCCCATAAAATTTTGCAAATGACCGTGGGGGAGAAAAAACAGTGCCTGGTGGCGCTGCCCCATGGCGGGGTGGATCAGGAAACGGTACCGGACGCCCTGCAATCCAAGCCCTGCCTCACCCAGGAGCAGGTCGCCCGCCTGGCCGGTATCGGCATCATGGTGGAGCGCTACTTCAGGGCGCCCCAGGACATTGAATTTTCCATTGATGCGTCGGGAAAGATCTGGATTCTGCAGTCCCGGCCCTTGAATATCAAGGAAGAGATGAGCCGGATGGTGTGCGATATCCCCAAGATCAAGGAAAAATACGACATCGTCTTTTCGGGCAAGGGCATGGTGGCCCAGGACGGCATTGCCATCGGCAAGGTGTTTTTATATGAAGACGGGCAGGATTTGGATGATTTCCCGCCGGGGGCCATCCTGGTCACCCGGCATGCCTCGCCCAAGTTTGCCATGATTGCCAAGTATGCCGCAGGCATCATCACGGACATCGGGTCCCCGGCCGGCCACATGGCCACCATTGCCAGGGAGTTCCGGGTGCCCACCCTGGTGGATACGGGCATTGCCACAACCAAGCTGAAACAGGGCCAGGAGATCACCCTGGATACCGAGGGCAAGGTGGTGTACGACGGCTCGGCCAAGGCGCTTTGTTACTATGTTTTTGCCGACGACAACTTTGCCGACACCTATGAGTATCGTCTGCTGAAGCGGGTATTGAAAAAGATTTCCCCGTTGACCTTTGTGGACCCCGAGGACAAACGGTTTTCCCCGCGTTTTTGCCAGACCTTCCACGATATCACCCGGTTTGTGCATGAAAAGGCGGTGGAAGAGCTGATCAATCTTAATTATTACGATCTGAAACATGAGCGCTCCAGGGCCCAGAAACTCAAGGTGGATATCCCGCTGGATCTCATGCTCATTGACATCGGTGAAGGGCTTGCGCCCGGTGCCGGTACCCGGGCGGTGCTGCCCAAACAGATTACCTCCGTGCCCCTGAATGCATTTTTAAAAGGTCTGACCCGCAAGGGCATGTGGAACAGCGAGCCCATGAGCGTTGATTTTAAAAGTTTCATGTCCAGTCTGACCAGAACCCAGCCCCCCCACCAGACCCAGCCCGGCTCCATCGGTCAGAATCTGGTGGTGATGTCCAAGGAGTATATCAACATCAGCCTGCGCCTGGGGTATCATTTCAATATGATTGATGCCTACATGGGGCCTAACCCCAATGATAACTATATCTATTTCCGGTTTTTCGGCGGGGTGACCGATGCGGGACGGCGCACCCGGCGGGTGAGCTTTCTGGCCCAGGTGCTGGAAAAGGCGCATTTCAGAATGAAACAGGACAATGACCTGCTGGTGGCCAAAACCAAGAAAATGAGCTGGGAGCGCATGGAAGAAAGCCTTGTTCTTGTGGGGGAACTGGTGGCCTTCACCCGGCAGCTGGATGTTAAAATGCTCAATGACACGTACGTGAAAAAATATGTGGATGATTTTTGGGCGTTAAGCTCAAGATCAGATTAGGTCCATGATCAAAATTAAACCTGTCTCAATATGGCCTATCATTGTAGGGCATATTTAAGGAGGATCCCATTGGAACAAGAAAGAAAAACAAGCATTTTTATTCTGGACGATGAACCCATTGTATGCAAGCGGCTTAAGGCATCCCTGGACAGAAAAGGGTATGTGGTTCAAACCAGTTGTGACAGCGTTAAAGCCCTTGAAATCGTAACCCATAACCCCTTTGATATCGTCATTACAGACCTGAAAATGGAAGGCATTGACGGCATGCAGTTTTTTACCGAGGTTAAAAAACAGCACCCAGCCACCCAGGTGATTGTGATCACCGGTTTTGCCACCCTGGAAACTGCGAAAGAGTCCTTTAAAAAAGGGGTGTTTGATTTCCTTGCAAAGCCTTTCAAACTTGGTGAAATTTTTGCCGTTATAGAGCGGGCTGAAAATAATATCAACTAGTGTCTGTCGGGAGAATTTAACTAACCATGATAAGAACCCTCATTTCCCTGGACAAGGACCTGGCCTCCAGCATTGCGTTAAGATATGCCTGCAATGCCGCCCGCAATTTTGACATGGCGCTCTCTGCCGTTCATGTGGAAGATCCTGGTCCCAAAGGTCGGCTTCCTGGTACCGGCTGGGTCCAAAGAAGCTGGGAAACCGCACTCGAAGAAGACGGCCTGCAAAAGATCAAGGCATTGATCGACATAGAAAACATAAAATTTCCAGCCCTGGGAATTCCCAAGGTCCGCATCGGGGATAAAACAGAAGAGACCCTCTTGGAGGCCCACACCGGCAATTATGATCTTTTTGTGGAAGGATTGCTGGCAACGGACAGCACCGCTGATTTTCACCAGTCCGTAAAATCCCAGTTGCTTCGTAAAATGCCTTTGCCAAGCATCCTGGTAAAAAATTTGATTCCTTTGGAATCCATGACCCTGGTGCTGACCCGGGAACATGATCTTGGGGTGCTCATGCCTGTGCTCTCTTATTTTATAACCCAAAGCGGCCTGCCCCTGGATGTCTTTATCTGGCAACCCAATAATGCAGATGTCCTTGAATTTACCGACGTCAAAGAGAATCAAGACGCATTTTTTACCCAGGTGGAAGAGGGGTTGAAAAGTGCCGATTGTACTTATTCCGCTATCCAGGGTGTCACGGGGCCTGCAGCACTTCTGGCCGAAGAGTTCGGCACGCGTGGTTTGGTGGCCTCGGTAATCGGTCGCAAAGATCCGGCCGAAGATCAGCCGTGCATGTCGCTTCTGGCAAGAATGGAATCGCCGGTTATGATGTTCTGGCAATAGACGTTTGGGTCATAAAAGGAGATATCAATGAATATATTAACCGTGTTGAACAATGATGCCAAAGATGGTGAACAAAACCACCAGGTCTTGGCGGAAGGGGCGGCCATCGCCCGGCAGACCTGGGCGGATGTGACCCTGTTGGGTATCGATGCCGATGGCGGCAACAGTTCGAGCGACGCAGCCATGGCGCAGATGCTTGAAGCTAAGCACTCTTTTTTAACGATGTTTGGGGATTTAGGGGATGACTGCCCGTACACCCTGGAGCGGCGGGTATCAAAGACCGTGATGTCCGCCCCGGGTGTCTATGAAAATCTGGAGGTGCTCCAGGGCCGCTTTAAGAATCTGTCCGTGCGTGTCCGTTTAGGAAGCCCGGCGCTCCAGGTGCTTGGGGAGGCCGCAGATGCCGGATCTACCCTTATTGTTATGGCAAACCATGACGCCTCCCCCCTGTGCCGGACGGTTGCCAATGAAGCGGCCTGTTCGGTTTTAGCGGTCAAGGGTGAGACCCGGCCCAAACGTGTGGTGTGCTGTCTGGATCAGGAAAATATCAGCCAGGCCTCCCTTGAGATGATCAATCAGTTAACAACCGCTTACCAGGCCGAGCTTGAGCTTGTGGGCATCACCCATGCAGGCGAACTTAAAGGTGAGGTGGACCGGCAGATGGATCATCTGGTTCAATATTACCAGTCCAAAGGAATTAACACGCTGGTAAGACTTGTGGAGGACAAAACCATGACAGCCTTTTTTTCCCGGTATGCCACAAATCATCTGATCTGCCTGTGGATGGGCGAAAAATCCCGGCTTCAAAAACTGTTCTCCCGCCAGGGCGTGACAAAGCTCATTGATGATGCCACATCTTCTGTGCTCATTCTAAGATGACATTTCGAATATTTGCCTGCATCCGCCATTCTCATGTGAAGCTTCCAAAAGGATGAAGATGCAGGCATAGTGATTTTAGTGTGGTGATTTTTCTTTAACCTTTATGATTTTAACCGGCATATCTGCTTTAATTTTCTTTACGGCTTCTTCCATATTCTGATCATCGGCATCTATGAGAATCAGGTCGATGTGTTCCTTTTTTATAATTTTAATGAGTTCTGACTGCACTTCGCCCTCACCGGAATAGAAAAAGACCGGCATCTCTTCCTGGCGGGCCTGCCTGACAATATCCATACAGGCACTCTCAAGAGATGGCGGTTTGCGCAGCCCGATGGCATCACAATTGTGGATCAAAAGTACAAAAAGCCTGGCCCTGATACGCTCCACCAGGGCGATGCCGTGGTATAAAGCTTTGAGATCCGGGCTTTGGGTGGAAAAAAGAACGAGTATGTTTTCGGTATTCACCTGTTATGTCCAATTTTAAAAAATCATTGATTGGCGGCGCACTGAATCCTGTCCGGAACAGCAGTAATATTACCGCAGTACGCCATGTTGACACCATAAAAGGTTACAAAATTCATGCCATCAAAAAGTTTTTTAAAAAGGGTATTATAAACGGGTAATTCCAGGGATAACCGGCGTTGGCGGTTCAAAATGAAACGAGATGTTATTTCAAAATGAACTGAAACGCGTGCTGGCCTAAGGGCGTTTGTCATCTATTCTGTCCTATTAAACTGATTTTGATGGACATCCACAGTTAAAAAAATCAAATATCCCAATGCAAATCAAAATAATTTACCTGCAATGATTTGTTATTGACTGTTGCGTTGAAATAGGCTTGAGAGAAGTATAATATTAAGCTTCATTTAATTTTTCTATTCTTTCTTCCTCTTCTTTACAAAAAAGGCATTTAGCTGTGACAGGCCGTGCCTTAAGTCTCTGTATGGAAATATCTTCCCCGCAAGATTCACAGGTACCATAAGAACCGATTTTAATTCGTTCTAAAGCCTGCTGTATTTTTTGAATCAACATGCTTTCTCTTGATCTTATTTTCAATTTCAAAGACTGGTCAGTTTCTGCTGAAGCCCTGTCTATTGATTCTGATTCCTGGATTCTATGGGATGACATTTCCGATATCACATGGTCCGCATGACGCATAAGTTCATCAATCTGACGGTTCAAAATAGTTTTGAAAAAGTCAAGGTGCTTTTTATTCATGATCCTCGCCTAAATGAATTGTAACCGCTGATGTTCATAGCCTGTTTGACGAAATAACTTCCAATGTCAGGGGTGAAAAATTAGGCCATGCGTAACTTTCTTTACAGCGACCGATTGCGGGTGCTTTTTATTTAAAAAACCATTTCTTCTTTAAATATGAGATTTTGCTCTTCCGGGAAGATCCTTACCAGAAAGAAATGTATATCCTTACAGCCAAAATTTTGATAGTGCAAAAACATGTTGTCGTCATTGGGATGATTGCAGGACGATAGGGTCCCGCACATAAATTGTGTAAAGGATGGGCCATGATAAGGATCTGTGGTTTTCATTAACGCCATCTCTGGGTATGATCACAAAAAATATTCTCTATCTTATGCTGATGTACTAAATCAATCAATAGAGATGTATTTTTTAACGGCAGTCGTCTGTTCCCAAAATGGAATAATGGGTCAACAAAATAGGTAGATCACTTTCTGAAATACAGGCTGTTGAACAAACGGTCGCATATGGCCGATTGCACAAATATGACCTTTTTGTATTTGGATTAAGGGGGACGCCACACTTAGTTCACTTGAATTTTTATAATAATAAATCAGGTTGTTAACTTTATATCCGGTTTTGCAGTAACATTGGCATCATGATTGCTCTATAATCAACATTGACGTTATGCCTGACAATATAAAGAAATGTGTTAAATGACTGGTATATGGGAGGTGCAGGTGGAAAATCTGAAATGAAAATACTTATAGAAACCATGGTCCGGGCTCTGGTTGATGACCCCGATTTCGTCAGTGTAAAGGAAATCGGAGGCATGCACACATCAATATTGGAACTGAAAGTTTGTAAATCCGACATCGGTAAAGTTATCGGTAAGCAGGGACGGACCGCAGATGCATTGCGGACGATCTTAAATGCGGCCTCCGCCAAGTTAAATAAGAGGGTTTTTCTTGATATTACGAACGATTTAAATCATTAGCCAAATTTTATACGAGGTGATCTCAATGATCGCTGTCCGAATGACGTTCGACGTATTGCTTGGTATCAAGGTTCTTTTACGCAACTATTTGGAAATACAAAAAATATTTGAAAAAAGCTTTGAAGTTTATCTGAAGGATAACTTGTAATAAATCGATAACAAGGGAGGAGATACTGATTTGAAACCCGAAAACACAGAACAGAAAAAGAATGATCCGAAATTAAAAATATATTTTTGCCCCCATTGTCAAATGCCACTGATGAAAGGATATGTTAGAACCCTCAAAATGGAATGCCCAAATTGTCAAAAAATGATCGATTCAGATGAGAAAGACCTTCTTGAAAAATAATGAGGGTTCATAGACTTTTAATAATGAGGACTTTGTTTATGTAATGTAAATTCGTAAGAATTTAATTCTTGACAGGTTATCTTCTATTCATATATGCTTGCCAAAGTCGTCATAAGACTTGATTGTTTGAGTTTCTTCTTTAATTATTTTCCCCGAGAAATCAGTGATTATTCTTTAAGATCCAGACGATTTATTTTTATTTTTTATTTAGGAGAACGCCTACATGGCAAATGGTACTGTAAAATGGTTTAGCGAGTCAAAAGGTTTTGGATTTATCGAACAAACTGATGGTGGCAACGACGTGTTTGTCCATCATTCAGGTATCAACGCAGCTGGTTTCAAATCTCTCAATGAAGGTGACCAGGTTTCATTCGACATTGTACAGGGTCCCAAAGGACCGGCAGCTGCAAATGTGACCGTGATCTAATATCCCATTTTATCCCTGTGACATTTTAGCCCTGAGTAGATTCCTACTCAGGGCTTTTTTATTTCGATTACTTTTAAAAAAAGTTTATAAGTTGAAAGGATCTGTTTTCAATGATTCTAATTAAACTGTTGCACTTTTTGTATTCTGCGGACCATCTTCGTATCTCTACTATATCCAGATCAATATACAGCTTCAAGGTCGATGCTTTATCTTTCATAAACTTCCGAAACGAGCCTGTAAAAGGACTTAATAATTGAAAAAACAACAGAGGGATAATCTTCTAATCTCTTTTTTCAAAGAAAAAGAGAAATACAAAATACTTGCGGAGTACTTTGTCCGGCTCATTCGCGATGATCCTTCAGCGCCCAAAGAAAGTATTCATACGATACTGTATCGAATCAAGGATGAATCAAGACTTATTGAGAAAATTGACCAAGAGAATATGGGTTCTGAATTTGATGCGAAGCCGATCACACACAAAAATTTTCACGAAAGGATAGGGGATATAATCGGTATCAGGATTATTTGCCTGCGCCTTTCAGACATTGTAAAAGTCGAGTCATATCTTGAATTTTTAGTTGAGGAGAAAATATTAAAATTCGTACAAAAACCCGATTATAAAAGATCATTTGTTTTGCCAATAGGCCTTGGTAAGGATGCCTCGCAAAATATCAATCTTCAATATAGTGGATATTCTTCAATTCATTACCAGATAAAATTAAGTGAGAATTCCGATGTAAGCGAAGCATTTAAAAGCATTCAAATTGAGCTGCAGTTGCGCACAATTCTTGAGGAGGCATGGGGTGAAATCGACCATAAATATAGATATAGCTATAGCCGAATTGGGGAGGCTTTTCCTGAACACATACATTCTGGTTTCTATAATTTGAGTGCTTATCTGCAAGCGGCCGCAATGCAGGCCGAGCAATTGTGCCGTGAAGTCGAAGCCCATAGGCTAACAAAATCTCTAAAATTGAAAAAAAATAAAAAGACGTCTGTATCCCCTGAATGTGAAAGCAACGAACAGATCAATGATTCTGTTGATCCATTAGAGGCCTCATCTGCACTTAAATCGGTATTGGAGGAGGCATTTGGATTTAAACCGACAGCCAGGACGCTTGCATATATCATAAAACGACTCAATAAATTAGAGTACTCCCCGCGCTCTAAACGGTTTTTTCATAAAATTTTCACAAAGCGCCGACTGAATGAATTTCGAATTATTTATCAGGAAGTTTTCAAACGAGATCCATTCATGAACAATAATAATAGAAATATTGATATAATAAATGCTGTAAATTTTGCACTTTTCGATGAGATCGAAGGCTCAATGGTCGCAACGGAGGGATTAAGATCTACCCTGAAATGGAGAAAAGATCGTTTGTCAATATGAATGGATATAAACGCCCCTTTGGGGGATACTCTCATATCAAGTTTATTAGTGAAGGATAGATCATGTGGCTAAACGCATCTTGTCTTATTGAATTTCAAATGTCTGTTCCAACACCATTTTTGCTGATGCTTCGTCCCCGCAGCGGTTGCCAGCAATGGATCACACGCGAAGAATATCTCTTGTCCCCCGGCGTACCCGCGGTAGAATTTACGGATTCGTTCGGCAACCTGTGTCAAAGACTGGTTGCACCAGCCGGTCTTTTTTCAGTTAGTACGTCCGTTGATATCGAAACGGCTGAGTTCTGCGATACTGCCCCTGGGGCGCCGTTTATCGACGTGCAACACTTACCGGATGATGTTTTGCCTTTCCTGTATCCGAGCCGGTTTTGTGAATCGGATCGTTTCACGGAAATGGCTGCATCAATTACAGCAGACCGGCTCTTAGGATACGATCAATGCGATGCCATTGTTAATTATATCCGGGATTCAATACAGTATACGCCGGGGCTCGGGCAACAGATAATAAGCGCATCTGAAGTAAATCAGCTTGGACAAGGCGTTTGCCGGGATATGGCACATTTGGGAATTGCCTGTTGCCGGGCGCTGTCGATACCTGCCCGCATGGTAGTGGGTTACCTTGAATCGCTTGAACCTATGGATCTGCATGCTTGGTTTGAGGCATACGTAGGAAATCGGTGGTACACATTCGATCCAACGCGACTTGATTTGAAAGGGGGGCGTATTGCCATCGCCTTTGGGCGGGATGCAGCCGACGTGGCAATTTACACTCAATTCGGAGATCCAGTGGAATTGTTGAATATGACCGTCCAGGTTCACCGAATTGCCGGCCCCACACATCAAGGCAAAATTCAATAAATGTTTTAGGATTCATGAATGCAAAAAAAATTTTTAGAAATTTTCACTGATATTCTCGGTTCAGTCCGTGAGCCGCTTGTAATCCTTGATGCTGATTTGAAAATTGTTAAAGTCAATCAAGCGTTTTGTATGACATTTTGTGCCAAGCAGGAAGAGACCGAAGGCATTTTAATTTATGATCTTGGCAACGGACAGTGGAATATCCCCAGGCTCAGAGAATTACTTGAGAGTATCCTTCCTGAAAATACCGTGTTCAATGATTTTGAAGTGGAACATTCCTTTGATGTCATCGGATCTAAAATAATGCACTTGAATGCCCGAAGAATTTATAACGATTTTAAAAAAGTGGAACTGATTTTACTGGCCATTGAAGATGTGACTGAAAAAGAACAGTACAAGCGGAATCTTGAGGACATAGTGAAAAAAAGGACCACGCAGCTTGTTTTGGAAAAGCAAAAGACCGAATATGAAAAGGCTCTTACCGAGAAAGCTCTGGAGGAAGTAGAAATACTGAAAAAGCAACTTGAAGATGAACGAGCATATCTTAAAGATGAGATTAAGCTGGAACATAATCATGAGCACATTATTGGTCACAGTGACGGGCTTAAATATGTGCTCTTCAAGGTTGAGCAAATTGCACAGAGTGACACAACTGTTATGGTTCTGGGTGAGACCGGTACCGGTAAAGAACTTGTGGCCCGGGCAATTCATAGCTCCAGTAATAGAAAAAATCGGGCATTGATCAAAGTCAATTGCGCGGCCCTGCCCTCAAACCTTATAGAGAGCGAGCTTTTCGGCCATGAAAAAGGGGCGTTTACCGGAGCAGACCGCAGCCACAAGGGACGATTTGAGATTGCTGACAAAGCCACCCTGTTTCTGGATGAAATCGGAGAACTGCCCCTGGAATTGCAGTCAAAGCTGCTCAGGGTCATTCAAGATGGTGAATTTGAACGATTGGGCAATTCGCGCACCATCAAAGTGGATGTACGGATCATTGCCGCGACAAACAGAAATCTTGAGGAAGAAGTTGAAAAGAGGCGTTTTCGAAGCGATCTGTGGTACCGGCTCAATGTTTTCCCGATTACCATGCCGCCGCTGCGGGAAAGAAAAGAGGATATTCCCATCCTTGCTGATTTTTATATTAATAAAATCTCCCGGAGACTGGGTAAGCAAATTAAAGTGGCTCCCCAAAATACAATGAATGCCCTTTTAAACTATCATTGGCCGGGAAACGTTCGAGAGTTGGAAAATGTTCTTGAACGGGCAGTAATCAATTCATCAGGCCCCAAACTCCATCTGGCTGATGATCTCGATAAATCCTACAGCCATTTGAGCAAAGACTTAAAAACCCTTGAAGCGGTTGAGCGCGATTATATCATCCGCGTACTTGAAAAGACCCAATGGAAAGTCAGCGGCAAGACCAGTGCGGCCCATATTCTTGGCCTCAACCGCAGCACATTGCGTGCCCGCATGTGTAAGCTCAGCATCGTTCCTCCCGAGCGGCTTCCTTTTGATTGCCAATGAAGCTTATTCTTTGTTTCGGCCTATCCTCCTGCGGTTACGCCTGAGATCAGATTCGTTACGGGAACCTTTAAAAAAGGTGCGATATGACCCATTGAACAAATAAGACCGTTTTTGAGTCTTCTATCCTCTTTAAATGATTTTCCTCCTTCCTTAGTTTTTCCTTAAAATACAGCACCATCAAAAAACTATTCCCCCTGTCAGAACCATGGCGCAATGATTGCACTGTTATAATAACCAAAGACGCCTATAGCCGGAAAAAGCAAAGAAAATGGTAATGGGAAAACACTGATTTTAAACCAGGAGAAAAGATTATGGGTGATAAAGGAAAAAGAGATAAAGGCAGACGTGAAGAACAGAAAAAAGCCAGACAAACGCCAAAAGAGAAACGAAAACAAAAAAAGCAAAAAGGAATTTCAGAAGCAGTTTTGGGAAGAGGCCTCAGTGACGTTTAGCCATCTTTTTTATTTCGATACACCAGCATGTTTTTAAGAGGTAGTTCGAATGATGATAGTCAAAATGACTCTCAACGCACATCCGGAAAAACATCTGGAAGTGTTGCAAACCCTCCTCTCCTTGATTGAATCTGTGAGAGAAGGACCCGGGTGCATAAGCTGTTGTGCCTTTTGCGGCATTGACAATAAGAATCAATTCTCACTGCTGGAAGAATGGGAAACCCAAAAAGACATGGAAATTCACATCCAGTCATATCAGTTCGGTGTGCTTCTGGGAACAAAAGCATTATTATCTGAACCGCCCAGGATTTGGATTCATAAAGTGTCCCAGACCTGGGGGATGGATGCGGTTCGGGCGATCAGGCAAAAAAGGGCTGATGGCATAAAATCATTCAAAAACATAGACTGACAACTGTGGCCGTGCCTTTATCAGGGGGCTCACTACCGGGAGATTCGTGAACAATATGTGTTTTAAATCCATGATTCATACCATTTGTATGAATTGTGTTTCATAAAGGAATTGACTGTGACTGAGAACCAGACAAATCAATTTAAAGAGTATTTGACCCGGGCGAAGGGGCCATTAGACGGTTTTTTCTCAAGTCTGCGGATGGGTATTGGATTTCAAATTTTGCTTACATTTGCTGTAATTTTATACCTTTGTTATAGATTTTTATTCGCCTATGTAGAGCCGAATGAATACGGTATTAAAGTGGTTCGTGTGGGAATGGTCCGCGGGGTTCAAAACAAAGTTTATCATGCCGGGCTGGCATTTGTCATGCCGTTCGGGCTGCAGCGGATGTATCGCCTTCCCAAGGATATCCAGGTCCTGGAGCTGACCAATTTTCCCGAAACCGCAGCCGGTGGTGCCAGAAAAGACCGGGCAGCCCATATCCAGACCTCAGACGGTTTTTTTGTGGATGTGGATGTCTCCATGCTCTACCACATCAAAGACCCCTATCTGGTATTTACAACTATCGGTCCGGGAAAATTGTATGAAGACAACGGTATCATCCCCAAAGCCGAACCTGCCTTGAAAGAAACCTTGGGTAAACTGACAACCGAAGAATTTTATAACAGCCCCATGCGGGTTAAAAAGGCTGAAGAGGCCAAAGATAATCTTAACCGGGAACTCAATCTGAAGGGAATTGAGGTGGACCAGGTGCTGGTCCGCTATTTCAGATACAGCCCTGAAATCCAAAAAAATATTGAGGCCAAAAAACTTCAGGATCAGATGGTCTTTACCAACCAGGCCGCAGCACGGGCAGCCAAGGAAGAAGCCCAGTTAAAAAAGATTGTTCAGGAGGGTATGGTCATCACCGCGGTTGAGATGGAAAAAGGCCGGGCCTATGTGACCCGGAAAACTGCTGAAAAAGACCTCTATGTCCGTGAAATAAAAGCCAATGCGGATCTGTTGGTAAAACTGTCTGAAGCCGAACGGGTGCGCTTAAAAAATGAAGCATTAAAAGGCATTGGGTCTGACCGTATGGTGGGCTTAAAGATGGCCCAGACGTATAAGGGCCTTGATCTGATTATCCTTCCCAGCGACGGTGCCCATGGGGTCAATCCGCTGGATCTGAACAACACCCTAAAATTATTTGATGTTCGCCAGGAAGGTGCCAAGTGAAACGTTTTATCTTTTTTGTGATCCTAATGACGGCAATCCTTTTGACCACGGGCTGTATGCCCCATACCACAGGGGAAACCGAAGTCGGTGTCCGGACCCGGAAAATAGGCCTGTTTGCGCCTAAAGGCGTAGAAGATCATGTGTACGCCCAGGGCTCGACCTATTTTTTTCTACCCTTTATCAATGATTGGCATGTCTTTGATACCAAGCTTCAGAATCTTGAAATGACCTTTTCAGAAAGCCGGGGGGACCGCAGAACCCAAGATGATCTGCTGTTTAAGACCATTGACGGAAATGACATCAGCCTTGATGTGATCATAGCTTACCGGATTGATGCCGCAAAGGCTCCGTATATTCTCCAGTATGTGGCTTCAAACGATGCCATCCTGCGGGAAACCATCGTCAGGACAGTTGCCAGAAGCAAGCCCAGGGATATCTTCGGGGAGTTGAAAACCGAATCCTTTTATGTGGCCGAAGCAAGAGAAACTCAATCCGGAAAAGCCAAGGCCGCATTGGATAAGATTCTTGGACCCATGGGTATTGTCATTGAGAAAGTGCTGACCAACGACTACCGGTTCAATGCAGAGTACACCAAAGCCATCGAAGATAAAAAAGTGGCGGACCAGCAGGTGGAGAAGAACAAATCAGCCCAACATGCCGCCCTTGAAGAGTATAAACGTAAGCTGGAAGAAGCAAGGGGAGAGGTGAACAAAATGGTGGCCAACGCCGACGGTCAATATCAAAAGGATAAAATCGAGGCGGACGTTTATCTGGAAAAGCAGCAGCTTCTGGCTAGGGCTATAAAAGCGGAAGGCATCGCTGAAGCCAAAGGCATCCAGGAGATGAACAATGCCCTGGCCGGTTCCGGGGCAGAGACCATCGTGAAGCTGAAAATTGCAGAAGCGCTTGAAGGCAAGCGCATCATTCTGCTTCCGGTGTCCGAAGGGGGAATGAATCTGAAAACAACGGATATCAACCGGCTTATTGAGACCCTGGGGACAAAATCACTTTCCACCATCCAAAGACCGGATTAATTAGTTTCCGGCCTGTGAGGGCCTTCCCGGGAACGTATCAGGAAAGGACAAGAGCATGAAAAATGGAATCACCTGGAAAATCATTTGTTTGTGTGTTGCCATCAATCAAAAGGCAGTACAGATATATACCAAGCTTTCCCAGGCAGAGGAGATAAAGGAACTCAAGGCGTTCTGGATTCAGATGGCTGATGAAGAAAAAATCCATGCTGATTTCTGGAGCAGGGTTGGACCGATGGCCCAAAATTCCATCTTTCCTTGCATCTTTGATACGCCATCGGACACCCAAGAAGAGTTGTCCACCATCTTGGATAAAATTGAAATTCTCTTAAATCGGTGGGAAGAAAGAAAATCAATTGAAAATGCACTTATCCTGGCCTACCGGTTGGAATACTACATGCTGGATCCGACCTTTGAACTGCTTTTTAAAGCCTTAAGACCCCTGAACGGAGATACGGTTCCCTCGGATACATATGACCGCCATATCAGGAGATTCATTGATATGTTCATCCGATATGGCCATATAACCCCCGAATTGGAACTTTTGGGAGAAACTCTGCAAAGCCTCTGGAAAAGAAATAAGGCATTGGTTGACATCGCCATGACTGACGCCTTGACCGGTCTGTTTAACCGGCGGGGTTTTTTAATTGTTGCCCAGGAATTGTTTTCCCTGGCCGAGCGGAGAAAAGAGAATTTAGCCGTCTTTATGATTGATATTGATCATTTTAAAAAGATTAACGACAAATATGGCCATCCAAGGGGTGATACCGTACTCAAAGGCGTTGCGGAATCTTTGAAGGGGACTGTCCGGAAATCGGATGTGATGTGTCGGTATGGCGGGGAAGAATTTGTCATCCTGTTTTCCAACATTTTAAGCTCGGCTGTGCCGCTGATGGCTGAAAAGATCCGAAAAGAGGTGGAAAAATCCAGGCCGGACGGCATTTTTGTGACCATCAGTCTTGGCGTCACCCAGGGCCTGGTTAAAAAGAGTTCCGGCAACAGCCTTCTTTCATGGGTGTCGAAAGCAGATAAATGCTTATACAAGGCCAAGGCCAACGGCAGGAATTGCGTTGTGCATGATTGCTGAGCACATGGTGGAACAACGAGGCGGTTTCCGGGGTGGATAAAAAAATACGGCAGGTTTCAAAACCCTAAGCAACGATGTGCACAAAGAAAACAGGAGAAACAATGACAGACCTTGTACAGTTCAGCATCATTTTAATCTTTGTCGGATTTTTGTTCTGGCTGGCCAACAGATATATCCCCATGGACAGAAGAATACGGCAGATCCTTAACATTCTGGCTGTCGTCGCCTTTATTTGGTGGCTGGGTAATCTGTTTGGGTCGTTCGAACCCATTTTTATCGGTCATTAATGATGTCTCTGCCTAAAACATTTTGTTTTTAAGCAGGTTAGACAACAATCAAAAACCGGTCAGAATTCCAAAACGTTGGGACTCATGGGATGAAACAAGATCGGGAAAGGACAGGGTTAAGGCCGTACGAGAAAAAAACACGAATGATCCATTTTTTATGGACAAATTTAGGAAATCTTAAAATGAGATGTCATCGTATTAAAAAATTAGTAGCAGCCTTATTTATCAGTTCCATATTTGTGCTGTCTTTCAATGTTTTTGGCCAAGATTTGAGCACAAACATTTGTCGGGAAGGGTATGGCTCCTACAATAATTCGGGCCAGAATCCGGATGAAATTATACAATATGGACACGGTATGATGTGGTACGGTTTTCGGGATAGTGGAATGCAGGGCGAATCCAGCAGATATCCAGGATATGGCGGAAATGTAAGCGATGCCACCATAAATAAGCTGAATGCAGAGCAGGCCACGTTTATTAAGGTAACAGAGAACCTAAGACAGACAATTTATGAAAAAGGACTTTACCTGAAAGCTGAACTTGTCAAAAAATCTCCGAATATTGTTACTGCCTTGGGTATTCAAAAAGATATTTCTGAGGCCAAAGGTGAGTTCGGGCAGAAGATGATTGAACATATCATCCGGATGAAAAAGATTAATCTGGAAGCCGGTGAAAATTAGGATGACGTGACCTGGGCTCAGAGACCACCCTTGTTGGCGTGGCTCTTTTCTCAGGGCTCACTGCTCATGCCCGCTGTGTAAAATGAGGTCAAATATGACCGTTTGAGCACATGTGATCTTTTTATCCCGTCGTTAAAACCTTTTTAAATTATTTTCTGATCCTATTTTTTTTATTAATCAGCAGGTTACAGAGACAATGCCGATGGGTTCCCTTCCGGCACGTAACGTGAATTATAGGCTTTAGAGAAGCCATTCCTAAAAAAAGGAGAAAAGATATGAAAAATACATCTAAAGAAACGGTTTACCCTCCCGGATATTACGGCAAGAGAATGATGAGCGCCTCAGATTGGGCCGGTTCGCAAGTCGAAAAATGGGAACGAGCCCAGGCAGAGATAAAGGCCACCGGCAATTTTGCACAAAAGCATTGTATTTGTTTATCCCGAGGGATAGGTGCCGGTGCCATGGAGGTAGCTGATTTTTTGTCGGAAATAACTGGCTATCGTGTGATTGATAAAGAAATTATAGAACATATGGCAAAAGATTCTTTTCTTACAGAAAAAATTATTAAGACTTTTGATGAGCGGTTTCCGGGAAAGATGCGTGAACTGCTTGTTTCCCTTTCCGTTGAGAAAAAATTTTTTAAAACCGACTATGTCAAACAGCTGGCAAAGACGGTTACAGCATTGGCACATACCGAACCGACGATATTTATCGGCCGGGGAACCCACTTGATTCTGCCCCGCCATACCATTTTATCGGTACAGTTGGTATGCAGCAAAAAGCACCGGATTGAAAAATTGGCGAATACGCTGGGTATAGGGATCAGTGAAGCAGAAGAAAAATTAAAAATCATTGATGATGACCATCATGAATTTTTCAAAAAAATTTTTCTCAGGGAAAAAATCTCCTCTGGTGAATTTGATCTGGTCATTCATATGGATCATATCACCCAGGAACTTCAGGCGGCTCGAATCATCGCGTGCGCATTTGAGCAAAAATTCGGCGTAACGTTCACAGCTAAATGATGCCTGTAAATGACACTCTGGTTAAACTTCAACCAGGGTGCAGAACGCCTTTTAAGTAAATAGACAACCAAACAGTCAATGAAATGGAGCTTATTTTCGATGTCAAAAGAAATTAAATATGATGCAAAAGCGCGTGAAACCATACTGCGGGGTGTGAAGACACTTGCGGACGCAGTTGTTGTGACCCTGGGGCCTAAAGGCAGAAACGTGGTAATTGAAAGATCCTGGGGATCACCCATCGTCACCAAGGACGGTGTAACCGTTGCAAAGGAAATTGAGATTAAAGACAAGTTTGAAAATATGGGCGCACAGATGGTGAAAGAGGCGGCCAGCAAAACTTCTGATATGGCCGGGGACGGCACAACCACGGCAACCGTTCTTGCCCGGGCGATCTATGAAAACGGTCAGAAACTGGTGGTTGCCGGACACAACCCCCTGTGGATTAAAAGAGGCATTGACAAAGCCGTTGCCAAGGTTGTTGAAACCCTTGAAACCATGGCGACACCCACCAGAAATCAGAATGACATAGCCCAGGTTGGCACCATCTCGGCCAACAACGATGAGACCATCGGCAAAATTATTGCCAACGCCATGGAACTGGTCGGAAAAGAAGGCGTTATTACTGTTGAAGAGGCCAAATCAACAGATACGACCCTTGAGGTTGTAGAAGGCATGCAGTTTGATCGCGGATACCTCTCTCCCTATTTTGTAACCGATATTGAAAAAATGGCTGTTTCACTTGATAATCCGTATCTGTTGATTTGTGAAAAATCCATATCTTCCATGAACAATCTGCTTCCGGTGCTTGAAAAGACTGCAAAATCAGGAAAATCCATTCTTGTTGTTGCCGAAGATGTTTCCGGAGATGCCCTTGCCACCCTGGTGGTCAACAAACTTCGCGGCAGTTTAAATGTCGCGGCAGTCAAGGCCCCCGGTTTTGGCGACAGAAAAAAGGAGATGCTAGAAGACATTGCCGTTTTAACCGGCGGGCAGGTTGTTTCCGAAGATATGGGAAGCAAACTTGAAAATATCACCCTGCAGGATCTGGGGCAGGCAAAAAGCATTATTATTGACAAAGACACCACCACCATCATTGATGGCGCAGGTTCCAAAGATGCCCTTAAGAGCCGGGCCAAAATGCTCCGCGCACAGGTTGAAGAAACCACTTCGGACTATGACAGGGAAAAGCTTCAGGAACGGCTTGCCAAGCTGATTGGCGGTGTTGCCGTCATTCATGTCGGGGCTGCCACTGAAATTGAAATGAAAGAAAAGAAAGCCCGGGTGGAAGACGCCCTTAATGCAACCCGGGCGGCGGTTGAAGAAGGCATTGTTCCGGGCGGCGGTGTCGCCCTGGTTAGATGCCTTCCTTCCCTTGAGGCGCTTACCCTTGAAGGCGAGGAAAATCTGGGTATTGCCGTTATTGCAGCAGCCATTGAAGCCCCCCTGCGCAAAATTGCCGATAATGCCGGTGTTGAAGGCGCCGTTGTTATCGATAAAGTCAAAGCGGGTCAGGGTGCCTTTGGTTACAATGCCGGAACCAATGTTTATGAGGATCTGATTGCAGCGGGCGTTATGGATCCGAAAAAAGTGGTTCGTTTGGCCCTCCAGAATGCAGCCAGTATCGCGTCGATTATGCTGACTACCCAGGTTATGATTGCCGAAAAACAGGATAAAGGGACAGCAGGGGAGATGATAGGTGATGGAATGGATCAAATGATGATGTGATTCTTTGGAATCAGCTCAGGTTTCGGTAGCTGCAAAGATAATAACAAGGGGATAAGCCTCGGGGTTTGGAACCTTGCAAATACATCAGGAGGGAAAAATGATAACGATGGGACAATCCTTTGAGGGGATCAACTCCATAGCCGTCATCGGCAATTATCTGCCCAGACAATGCGGCATAGCAACGTTTACAAGAGATCTGGTTGAAGGTTTATCAGACCGGGCCAAGGATATCCATTGCTGGGCAGTTGCCATGAACGACAGAGTGGAAGGATATACATATCCTGAAAAAGTACGCTTTGAAATCAATCAGAACAAATTGGCTGATTATGGTGTTGCCGCCCAGTTTTTGAATATCAGTCGCACCGATATTGTTTGTCTTCAACATGAATTTGGTATTTTCGGTGGCCCTGCCGGCAGCCATCTTCTCAAGCTGCTGTCAAATCTGCATATGCCGGTGGTGACAACACTGCATACCGTGTTAAAAGATCCTTCTCCCGAATATCGTAACGTCATGATCAAGCTGGGGGAATTGTCGGACAAACTGGTGGTCATGAGCAGAAAAGCAGAACAATTTCTCCAGGAGATATACGGTATCCCCCGGGAAAAAATCGCTTTTATACACCACGGCATTCCGGATATGCCCTTTATCGATTCCAGCTTTCATAAAGACAAATTCGATGTGGAAGGCAAAAAGGTATTACTCACCTTTGGCCTGCTCTCACCCAACAAAGGAATTGAAACCGTGCTCCAGGCACTTCCGGCTGTGATCGAAAGATATCCGGAAGTCGTGTATATCATCCTTGGCACCACCCACCCCCATGTGCTGAAAACCAAAGGGGAAGCCTACCGGATAATGCTTCAACAAATTGTTCACAATCTGAATATCAGCGACCATGTCATATTCCAGAATAATTTTGTCCCCTTAAGAGAACTGTGTGAATTTCTGGGCGTTGCGGATATTTACATCACTCCGTATCTTGAAGAGGCACAGATTACGTCTGGAACTCTTGCCTACGCCATGGGAACAGGCAAAGCCGTCATTTCCACTCCTTACTGGTATGCACAGGAAATGCTGGCAGACGGCAGGGGCAAACTTGTACCGTTCAACAATACCGGCGCCCTGGCAGAACAGATTAACGAACTTCTATGCGATGATACCCAGCGGCATGCCATCCGTAAAAAAGCATACACCTTCACAAGGCAAGCCGTGTGGGCAAAAGTTTCCCAAAATTATCTTGACCTCTTCAATGAGGTTCGCCAGAAGCGAATCCAGCATCCAAGGCCCAGACATTCCTATGTGGAAAACATTAAAGCCATTACCCGCTTTGACCTGCCCGAGATCAAGCTGGACCATCTAAAATCAATGACCGATGACACAGGTCTCCTACAGCACGCAGATCATACCATTCCCAGCAGACTGCATGGATACTGCACGGATGATAATGCAAGAGCCCTGTTGGCGGCAGCCATGGGACAAAAATACCTGCCGACCAACGGCCTTGGACTGGATGCTTTGAGCGGCCATTATTTAGGCTTTCTTTTATACGCATACAATGAAAAAAACGGCCGGTTCCGTAATTTTATGACCTATGCAAGAGATTGGGCGGAGGAGACCGGATCCGAGGATTCCCACGGACGGGCTGTCTGGTGCCTGGGAAAAACCGTCGCGTTTCTGGAAAATGCCCATCACCTGACCATGAGCACCGTTCTTTTCAAAAAGGCATTGATTGCCGCAGAACATTTCAGGTCGCCCCGGGCTGTGGCATTCTGTCTGGTGGGCCTGGATGCCTATCTGGAAAAATTTTCCGGTGACAGTGATGCCAAAAGGATCAGAGATGTCCTGGCAGAAAGATTATTCAATCAGTTCTGCGAAAATAAAACCGATGACTGGCCATGGATAGAGGATACCTTGAACTATGCCAACGCTAAACTGTCCCAGGCGCTTCTGGTATCGGGTCATCGAATGGAAAACCACGAGATGGTGAAGATGGGTTTGGACAGCCTTGCATGGTTGCTGTCCACCCAGACGACAGATCTGCATTTTGCCCCCATTGGCTGTAACGGCTGGTATAGAAAAGGAGGGAAACGCTCCAGATTTGATCAGCAGCCCATCGAAGCCAAAACCATGATTGAAGCTTGTTCCTCAGCCTACAGCATTTCCCACGACCGGCAATGGTTCGAGAATGCCGTAATGTGTTTTAACTGGTTTCTGGGGCACAATGATCTGAATATGCCGCTATATGACCCTAAAACCGGCGGATGCCGGGACGGGTTGATGGTGGACGGCATCAACCAGAACCAGGGGGCGGAATCAACCCTTGCCTGGCTGTTGTCGTTAATGACATTGCAAAAGCTCTATGCAGATGAACTGCTGCATCAGTCTTCACCCTGATCAACAAGGTAAATATAAAGGAAAATCTCATGCGCATTGCCATGCTGTCACCCATTGCCTGGCGTACCCCCCCACGGCACTACGGCCCCTGGGAAAAAATAGCCTCATTGTTGACCGAAGCCCTGGTGGGACTTGGTCATGACGTCACGCTGTTTGCCACAGGAGATTCGATTACACACGGCAGCCTGCACGCCGTGTGCACCAGAGGATATGAAGAGGATTCAAACATCATTCCCAAAGTATACGAATGCCTTCACATCTCCGAATTATTTGATCATGCAGAACAATTTGATATCATTCACAATAATTTTGATTTTCTTCCTTTAACCTATACCGGCCTTACCCGGACACCGGTTGTGACAACCATCCACGGTTTTTCATCCCCGGGAATTTTACCGGTGTATCGCAAATACAATAAAAAAACGTTTTATGTTTCCATCAGTGATGCCGACCGGGCCGAAAACCTGGACTATATCGACACCATTCACCATGGCATTGATATAAATGAATTTCATTTCCAAACAGCCCCGGAAGATTATCTGCTGTTTTTCGGCCGTATCCATCCGGATAAAGGCGCTAAAGAGGCCATTGAAATTGCCCGGTCATGCGACAAAAAACTGATCATGGCAGGAATTATTCAGGACAGCGCATATTTTAAAAATGATATCCAGCCGTTCATCGATGACGCCAGTGTGGTTTATCTGGGCAGTGTCGGACCCGAAAAAAGAAATAAACTTTTAGGCAAAGCCCTTGCACTGCTTCACCCCATCAATTTCAACGAGCCCTTCGGCCTTTCCGTTATCGAAGCCATGGCCTGCGGCACCCCGGTCATCGCAGAGAACCGGGGGAGTATGTCCGAGCTTATCCAGGACAATAAAAACGGTTTTCTTGTTTCCGGTATTCATGAGGCCATCGGCGCCGTGGAGCGTATCAGGGATATTGACCGGGAGTTTTGCCGTCGAACAGTGATGGACCATTTTACCATCGACTGCATGGTTAGAAAATATATCCGGGTGTATGAGCAGATCATCGAGACAACCAAACGTGAAGATCATCGCCCCTGGGGATTTTATACAGTACTTTCCGATGAGAACACCGTTAAGAATAAAAAAATTGTGGTATATCCGGGAAAGCGACTGAGTCTCCAGCGGCACCGGTATCGCGATGAGCACTGGTATATCGTCAGCGGTAAAGGGCGGTGGACACTCGGCGATAAAACGGTTCCGGTAACTGCCGGACAATCATTTGATATTCCAAGAAAATCCATTCACAGAATTGAAAACAATGGCCAGGACAATCTGGTATTTATGGAGATTCAAACGGGAGACTATTTTGGCGAAGATGATATCGAACGACTGGCCGATGATTTCGGAAGAATCTGACTTATGATAAAGGATCCAAATGAATACGATGCAGGATGTTGTAATGCGTTACCTGAAGAACCCCATTCTGACCCGGGAGGATGTACCGTATCCCGTCTCAACGGTTCACAATGCCGGGGTGGTCAAATACAAGAATAGATATATTATGCTGTTCCGGGCTCACCTAAAAAACGGGCGGTCCATTATCGGCAGGGCGGACAGTCCGGATGGTTTTACATTCAAAGTGTTACCCAAACCCTTTTTGACTCCGGCATCCTATGGAATTTTTGCCGAATATGAAGCTTTTGGTATTGAAGATCTGCGCATCAACCCGGTGGACGGGTCATACTTTTTCACCTACAGCGCCTATTCCCGCCACGGGGTTCGCATTGCCCTGGCCCGCACAGATGATTTTAAAAAAATTGAACGGATTGCCTTAATCACCCAGGCAGATCTGCGTAATGTGGTTATTTTTCCTGAAAAAATTAAAGGCAGGTATGCCCGATTGGATCGTCCGCATTCAGAAATTTCGCCATGGTCCATCTGGATTTCCTATTCCCCGGATCTCATTTACTGGGGAGACTCGCAGGTTGTCATCAAACCGTTAGCCTACCACTGGGATGAGATGAAAATCGGCCCGGGCGCACCACCGTTTAAAACCAATGAGGGCTGGCTTCATATCTACCATGGTGTTTTCAAAACCATGTCCGGATCCGTATACCGGCTTGGTGCTGCGCTGCATGATCTTGCCGATCCGGCCCGGGTGCTCGGGGTGTCCGATCAATGGATTCTGCAGCCGGAAGATACCTGGGAACAGACCGGCTATGTCCCCAATGTGGTGTTTACCTGCGGTGCGGTTCCCGAAGATGACGGGACTGTGAAAATCTACTGGGGGGGTGCGGATACAGTTATGTGCATGGGCACAGCAAAGGTCCGCGACCTTGTCTCTTTGTGCCTTGAATCTGGCCGTCCGCCCATGTAGCCCCGAATTGAATTGAGGAAACACACATATGCGCAGCAAAAATCATGTTAAGCTTTTAGTGACAAGAAAACCCAATAAAATTGTCGGGGATACTTCCCGTGTAATTACAAGGCCTCATCTTCCCGAGGATACAAAACGCATCACCTTGATCATCGAACGAATCCGCGGGTTGTCTGAAAGCAGACAACAAAATTTATTAACACAGATCATAAAAAATTTTTCGGGGCGACATGAAGATCTGACTCACATTTTCGAAAAACATTTCAGCCTGGTAAAAAAACATATTAAAAAAGGCATATTGCTGAGTGAAACTGAAAGCGCCTTGATCGGCGCTTATTTTACAAAGGAGTATGCCATTGAATCTGCCGCTCTGTTCAACCCGTCCATTGTTCCGCATCCGGTTCAAGACCATCTTGAAAAAGGCAGCCTTCGGTTTGTCATGAGTTTGCGGGCCACTGGAGAAGGTCATATTTCCTCCATTGTTTTCAGAAGCGGCGTGCTCAACCGGTACAACACCTTCCGGTTTGATCCGGTCAGTGAGTTTGTGGAAACACCGGATCTGAAGTTAAACCCTTTTTATAAGCGCAAGCTTTTTCAGCACAAGCTTAAGGAGATGAAGGCGGATAATGATATCTGCACCTATGTTCTCAATGCGCTTCCCGAAGAATTCAGCAAAGAACAATTGGTCCGTCAGATGGGAAGCCTTCATAAACATCCTCATTTCACTCCAAACAAGCAGAATAAAACATTTGAGATTATCAACTGGCTTTATGATTCTAATTATGAGGTCGACTTCCATTCCGATCACCGGATATCTGAAAGGGTTATCTTTCCAGTTTCTAAAAATGAGAGCCGCGGAATAGAGGATGCCAGGTTTGTTCAATTTTTTGATGATACGGGTGAATCAACCTATTATGCGACCTATACCGCGTATAATGGGGTTACGATTCTCCCCCAATTAATCGAAACCAAAGACTTTATCAGTTTTAAAGTTATAATGCTGAACGGCAAAGCGGCCCAGGATAAAGGGTTGGCCCTGTTCCCCCGAAAAATTAACGGCCAATTTGCCATGCTGTCCAGACAGGATGGCGAAAACAATTACATTATGTTTTCAAAACACCTGCATTTCTGGAGGACTTCTCATATTATCCAGCGGCCGGAGTATCCCTGGGAATTTGTTCAGATCGGCAACTGCGGCTCTCCCATAGAGACAGAAAAAGGCTGGATCGTTCTTACCCATGGTGTCGGGCCCATGCGGCAGTACTGTATTGGTGCCATGCTCCTTGATCTTGAAAATCCCTGTAAAGTCATTGCACGGCTTGAACAACCGCTTTTAATACCCACAGAAAAGGAGCGCGAAGGGTATGTTCCAAACGTTGTTTATTCCTGCGGTTCAATTATCCATAGTAATGAACTGGTCATTCCCTATGCCATGTCGGACATTAATTCAGGTATCGCAACGGTTTCGGTGAACAATCTGATTAACAGCATGCGCAAGGTAACTGACAGAAGGCAAACTACTTGTCAAACAATTGAGACCTAACAGATAGGAGAGCCATGATGATTACATAGGTAACAATGTCCGTTTTTCAATTGATGCGGGGGGCCAATTTTTACTTTTTCACTTTTGGTAAAACCCATTGCCTTTTGGACTATACTTGTATAGTTTGAACTTTAGATAGTGACACATAAAACTTACCATGAAAAAATCTTTCAACCTCTCTTTTAAGATTTATCTATCTTTAAAGGTTTCATCCAAATAGCCGAGCATTGGAAAACTCGCCCCCCGTTTTAAGCTACGAGACGAATTCAAAATAAAAATACTATTGTTATTAAACAAATTTCCTGGAGAATTATATGAGTAAAATAGTCGCAGCTACCAATTCCATGATTGCCAATTCTGACAAAATCTCAACCGTCATTAATAGAGATGGTTATTGGTTTTTTTTATATAATAATAAATATGCTTGGTGCATAGAAAATATAGACCATGAAGGCACCAATAGTTCTATTTTGTACTTTTTAAAGGCAGAAGGAAAATTCTATGTCAATGATGTAAAAATATTTGAAAGGCTGAGTCGTCAAGATGTTAGATTATTAGTAAAACAAGGCGAGGCGATTGAGTATAATTCAAATGAGATTGGGACAGAAGAGGCGCTGCAAGCATTTCGCCTGCTTTTCACCATAGTAAAGGAAAGAGGATTTGGTATAGACAACGTATTGGATGACATAAAAAATATTGGGATTACCACCATTTGAAATATGTCTATTTTCAGATAGTTATTCACAAAGGCGTTAAATTATTTGCAACTTAGGTCCTCTCCGGGCGCCCCTGAGTTGCAAATAATTGCTGTGTCGTCTGATTTTATTGGGTCTTCTGAGCTGAAAACCGAATAAACCATTGTTGTAATGAATGAAATCATTTTGATTTCTACATTGCCTTTAATACTTCCTTTAAGAACGCAAAGGTCCTCTCCGTTGAGCTGATGGACAGTTTTTCGTTTGGGGTATGAACATGCCACATATTCGGTCCCATGGAGATCATGTCAATTTTGCCAATGCGCTCAGAGAGTATCCCGGTTTCCAGGCCTGCATGGATGGCCATAATTTCCGGTTGCCTGCCATACATCTTTTCATAAACCTGTTTCATCGTCTCCCGGATTTTGGATTCTGGGTTGTATGGCCAGGATGGATATTCTGACTGAAGTTCCACCTGCGCGCCAGTGAGTTCCCCGACAGCATAGAATCTATCAACAATCTCATCCTTACGTGTTTTGACGGAACTTCTGGCAGCGCTCTCAAGGATCACCACATCATCATTTGTATAAAGCACACCGACATTGTTTGAACTTTCTACCAATCCTTGGATATCCTTTGACATTGTCTGGACACCGCAGGGCAGAAGCAGCATGGCATTGATGAGATTCATCATGGATGTCTGATTCATCACCAATTCCTGTTTTTCGCATTCTGTAACAGTGATTTTCAGTGCCGGGTCGGTGACTCTGAACTCATCGTTGAAGATCTGCTCAATCTGATGAATTGTTTGGCTAATGTCTTCGTTGACAGAAACGACAGCTTTCGCTCGCTTTGCAATTGCATTCATTTTTTCTCCACCCTCAAGTGAAGAGATACCCGCAATGTGTTTTATTTTATTCAGCACTCTTCCCAGCAATTTAATGCTGTTGGCTCTGCCTTCGTGGATTTCTATGCCGGAGTGACCGCCTGTCAGTCCTGAAATTTCAATCTCATAGGATCTGTTGTATGGATTTTTAACCTTCGTATACGGCTGCCTGAACAATATCCGTACACCGCCGGCACAGCTGACAGTAAAGATGCCTTCTTCTTCCGAGTCGATATTAATGAGCGTCTTACCCTTGAAATGCTTGCCGTCAACATTGATGGCACCGTCCATGCCGGTCTCTTCTTCAGTTGTAAAAAGAGCCTCTATGCTTGGATGAACCGCTTCAGTATCTTCTAAAAGCGCAAGCGTCATGGCTACGGCAATGCCATTGTCCGCACCCAGGGTGGTTCCATCTGCCGTGATGAAATCGCCATCCACAATCAGGTCGATTGGATCTTTGTTAAAGTCAATGATATTGTCCTTTTTTTTGGCACAGACCATGTCCATATGACCCTGAAGAATCACTGGATCAGCGCCGGCTTTTCCTGGGCTTGCCGGTTTCTTAATAATCACATTGTTGTTGGCATCCTGAATTGTTTCAAATCCAAGTTTTTCTCCAATGCGCTTGATATAGTCACTGACCGCCTGTTCATTGCCGCTTTCTCTTGGAATACGGGAAATCGCTTCAAAGTAGTACATGACACGCTCCGGCTGAAGTCCCCTTAATTTATCCATACGCTTTTACTCCTTTATGAAATCAACACTTCTTGGAAAAGATGGGATTATTCGATTTGAAACAAAACGGATTATTCCAGACGGTACTTTTTCATTTTCCGCCACAGGGTAGTTCTGGGAAGTTTCAGGATCTGGGCGGCCTGGCCTTTGTTGAACGCGGTCTGCTCCAGCACCTTTTCAATGTATTTTTTTTCAACCTCTTCCAGGGACTCGAACTGGGATTCATCCACACTGGTAAATGAAAGCTCCATCAGATCCCGGGGCAGGTCCTCGCAGCCGATATACCGGTTTTCGGTGAGGGCTACGCCGCGTTCGATGATATTTTCAAGCTCCCTGACATTGCCTGGAAACGGATACTGGTTGAGCACCACCATGGCCTTTTGGTCCACACCTGCGATCTCTTTTTTAAACTGTTTGTTGTACCGGGTCAGAAAATGCTGGATGAGCAGGGGGATATCCTCTTTGCGGTGCCGCAGGGGCGGCAGCATGATGGTGACCACATTCAGGCGGTAGTAGAGATCCTCCCTGAAATTGTTCAGCTCAACCTCTTTTTTCATGTCGTGGTTGCCGGCGGCGACCAGGCGGACATCCACCGAAATGGGCTTGGTGCCACCCACCCGAAGCAGATTTCTCTCCTGGATGAACCGTAAAAGCTTGACCTGCATGTTCGGCGGCATCATGCCGATTTCATCCAAGAAAATCGTGCCTTTGTCAGCCGATTCCAGCAATCCGACTTTGGTGGCCGTTGCCCCGGTAAAGGCCCCTTTTTCATGGCCGAATAATTCATTGGTAATCAGATCATCGGAGAACCCGCCGCAGGAAAAAGCAATGAACGGCTCCTTTTTGCGTGCCCCTAAAAAATGGAGTGCCCGGGCCACAAGTTCCTTGCCGGTGCCGCTTTCCCCCTGGATTAAGACGCTGCAGTTCAGGGATTTAACCTTGTCAATCATCCGGAGCACGTCCTGGATGGCCGGGGAATGGCCGATGAGAAACTGTTCTTTGGACTGTTTGATCAACGCTTTTTTTAGCGCTTCTGTTTCCTGGACAAGCTGGACAGACTTTAACGCCCGTTGGCTCAAAGAGAAGAGCAGGTCCATTTTCACAGGCTTGACCAGAAAATGAAAGGCGCCTGCCTGGACCGCTTCCACCGCAGTTTCAACTGAACCGAAACCCGTGAAAATAATCACTTCGGTGTCCGGGGATACCTTTTTAACCGTGTTAAGCACCGCCATGCCGTCCATGCCCGGCAGTTTCAGGTCACACAGCAGCAGATCAAAGTGGACGGCCTTCATGCGCTGGACAAAAGCGTCTCCATCCGCAAAAGATTCAATTTCATAATCGGACCGGCGGCTAAGGCCTCGCGCTATTTCTCTGCATGCAATGGGTTCATCATCCACGATGGCGACCCGCATGGGGTACGGTGTTGTTGGCTGCTCCATGCCCTATTGATTACAACAAATCCCGTGTGATTTAAAGAGGCTTTTTAAAGCTGTCTTTTCGATTTCTCATTAATTGAGAATGACAAGATATGCGCCGGTCACGGCCAGCAAAATGGACGCCAGGCGCTGGGCCGTCATTTTTTCCTTGAGCCACACCGTGGCCAGGATAAAAATAAAGATGGTGGCCATCTGATTTAGAACTGCGGCCCTGGATGCACTGGTATATTTCATGCCCGCCACCCAGAGCACCAGGGCAATGTAGTTGCCGCTCACCGTTGCCGGAAAAGCATTGAGCCAGGCCTTTGAAAACTTAAGCTCCCGGACAAACCGGACCCGTTCCGGATGAAAGATCACAATGGGCACAAGGCCGACTAACCCGGCGGTCACCCTGACAAAGGTGGCCCAGAATACATTGGCCTGATCCAGTACTTCCTTGGCAATCACAATGCCCAGTGCCACGAACATCATGGCAAGGACCCCTGCACAAATTCCCCACAGATTTTGGCCTTTGCCTAAATTTCCGGCGGTTACATCCTTTAGGGGCACCGCGCCCACGATAATGGCGCAAAGAACAAGGGTACTTCCGATGATTCCTAAAAACCCCATGCGTTCACCCAAAAGGATATAGGAAAAGACTAGGACGGCAGGCAGATACAGGCATTCCACCACTGCCACCATGCCTGCACCCAGGCTGTTCAGGCAGGAAAAATAAAATATGTCGGCCAGGGTAACGCCGAATAATCCCGACAGGATAAGAAGCCACCATACACGCGGGGCCGTATCAGGGAAAAACGGAATGCCCATGACGAACATGGTTGTACCGATCAGGGCCATGGCCACAACACTTTTATAAATATTCAGGGCAATGGGCGAAAAACTTTCCCCTGCTTTTTTAAACAGGATAACGGCAAAGGCCCAGAAAAATGCGCATGCCAGCGCAAAGGCGGAACCCATAATTTCCTTTCAGGTTTTACTTGGTATCAGGTTTGTGTCTAAGAAAAACGAAAACTGCCTTTCAGGTGCGGGACGCCTTTGATCTTGTCCCGCAGTTCAAATTGGGCATCAGATCCCGAAAACGTATACCCCAGGGTGATCCGGGCCGGCATGAAAATGGGCAGTTTCAATGCCCCGTCCATGCTTGTGAGTGTGGGATGGCCTGCCGCCTTTTCAAGACTTGCCCCGGCCCGGGCCATGCTCCAGATGCCATGGGCAATGGGCTGTTTAAAGCCCATGGGCAGGGCCGTCCAGGTATAGAGATGATGGGGGTTGAAATCCCGGGATACCCGGGCATAACACCGGCCTGTATTTTGGGGTACTTCAATGATTTCCTTCACCGGCAAAGGGATGTCCTGGGGTGGCTGCTTTTTCCCTTTGGGTCTCTTAGACTTGGACCGGGTCAGATAGGTGGCAATTCCCTGCCACACCAGATCTCTTTCTTCTGATTCTGCAACGGTTTTGTTTTCAGGATGATCCACAGCTGCGGCCGCTTCCATGAGAAACCGGGAGACAATGCCTTTTTGCGTCCGGGTCATATCCAGCATCTGGCAATAAAGATCCAGTTTCATACCTGGTGTCGCCGGCTGGATCAGTTCAAAGGACTGGCCGGTCTGGATCAGGCCCATGGGGGTGATGGGAAAGCTTGAAGATGATATGAACTTTGACATCACGCCGATGAACAGGGACTGAATATACGTTGCCGGCACACCGGATCTGTTCGTGTCGTATCCGCACACCTGCTTGAACCTGTTTACCTTCTCCAGATCAATGGTCACCCCGGGGTACACCATACATATTTTTTCAAGAACCGTATCTTGCCTTAAGGTTGCAGGGCGGACCATGGACAATGTGATCAGTTTAACAAATACTTTGGGGATGGCGGGCTGGGTTTCCATGACAACCACCCGGGCCGGGCCTGAAGGCGAAAATACAGTGTTCAGGGGCATGACGTTCATATCCTGTTCGACGTTAAAGAATGCCTGGCATCCTATCATGTCCGGCAGGATTGTCAATATATGTAACGGCCTGATTTATAATAGCCTTGGCCCGGAATCATTCACACCACCGGGATCAGTCTCTGATATAATTTTTGTTAAAAGTCCCTGAAATCTGTGTCATCTCCATCAAAGGCCATCACCTGATTCGGGCGTATGGCCTTGGATTGTGCAGGTGACGTGATGAGTTTCTTTCCTTTAGCCCCACCCCTTGCCAAAGGCTTGATGTCATGAAAAGAACGCCCTTTCTGTTTTATCTTCCCGGTCACCAGCATAACAAGGTCGTCCACATATTCTTTGAGTTGTTCCGCCTGGGCACTCATCTCCTCCGCTGCAGCGGCAGACTCCTCGGCACTGGCCGCATTCTGCTGAACCACATTGTCCATTTCTGAAATGGCGCTGTTGATCTGTTCAATGCCATTTGATTGTTCCGAGGATGATGTGGAAATGTCAGATACCAATTCGCCGACTTTTGCCGTACTCTCCGCAACCTTGGTAAAGGCCTCATTGGTGGAGGCGACCAGCTCTGACCCGTCATTAACTTTTTTGACTGTTCCTTCAATCAGTGCCGCTGTATTTTTGGCTGCCTCTGCTGCCCTTATGGCAAGATTTCTTACCTCATCGGCCACTACGGCGAATCCCGCTCCTGCCTCGCCGGCCCGGGCTGCCTCCACTGCGGCGTTCAAAGCAAGGAGATTGGTCTGGAAGGCAATTTCATCTATGGTTTTGATAATTTTGGATGTCTCTTCAGATGCCTTTGAAATGTCTTCCATGGATTGAGTAAGATGGCCCATGGATGCATTTGCCTCGTTGACCACTGTGTTGGCATCTTTCATTAACCGGTCGACACTGCTGGAATTTTCAGCATTCCTTTTTGTCATGGAGGCCATCTCTTCCATGGAAGAAGAGATCTCTTCAATAGAGGCCGCCTGCTGGGTGGCGCCGGATGCCATGGCCTGGCTTGAAGACGACACTTCGCCGGATGCCGCGGCGACTTGGCTCGATCCTTCGTTAAGCCCTGCAATGATTCTGTTCACTGGTTTGGTAATGCTTCGAGTGATAAGCACGGCAAAGAAAATCCCACACACTATCGCTATGGCTGTGCCGATCCATATCATCATGTTGGCCGTTGATATCTCGCTCTCCATTTTTGACTTCTGGTCGGTCCTCGCGGCAGCACATACCTTCATCGCCGCCCTTGCCGTTTCCAACATGCTCTGCTCAGCCTTTTGCTGGAGATTCGTCATTTCAACATATGAATTAAGCGCAAGGTTGTATCCATTCAACTCTTTCTGCAGTTCGTTCAGATCGCTGATATTTTTCTGCTTGGTAAAACGAGATTTAAGATCCTGGGACAGGTCATAGATGTTTTTAATATGCTTATTTGCAGTGTCCAGAAATTTCATATCACCGGAAATGATGTATTCTTTTTCATTTTTGCGGCAATCCAAAAACCATTTGATCATCCGGTTTGCGTCATCAGCTTTTTTCAGCTTGTCCATCATTGCCTCGTCTGACGTTTTTCGCACTTCCTCAAACTGGGCTTTCTGTTCCATCCGGATTTTTTCTATCAAGTTCAAGGCAATGCCAGCTTTTTCCCGCATTGTCGTCATTGCAAGCGCCTTTTTTTGCCTCAGTCCAACATATTCGTGGAAGGCTGCTGCATATGAACGGATTCTGTCCGTCACCTGGTCCATCTGGTCTTTATTTACGGTTTGCTTAAAGCTGTCTTTAATCGCACCAGCTTTGGAGATCACTTCCTTAATACCTTCATCCACCTTTGCCACAAAGGCTTCATCATTACGCATGATATAATTTTTTTCATTTTGCCTGATAGACAATGTCGACGTGACCAGTTCCGCCACACCGTCAGCTTTTGAGGAACGGTCCACTACACCTGACATGCTGTTAAAGCCGATAAACGCAACGATACATAGAAAGACCATTATAATTGCAAATCCAAACGCCATTTTTATCCCCAGACTAAAGTTTTTCATCAACTTCTCCTTTATTTGTGGTGAGTATAAATTTTACATTTGATTGTTTTTTTATAACGGATCAGACAGACGTTTTAGGGTCAGGAGACATCTTTCAATGTCTTTATTCCCTCGTATGAAATTGTTTTATCGTTAAATTTGATGAAATGTTCAACAGATTTGTAATATAGTTTAAATCATGATAATGTTCCATATAAATTGTCTCTTTCAATCTAAAGTTTTCATCCAAATTAAGGCTATCAATTGTTTCCGCCTTGAATTTGAACAAATTCCCTAAAAACTGGATTATCGAGTTATAGGCTCTCGTTTAAGCACTGAAGAACTGGGTTTTGACTGGATTAAAAAACGTGTGCTTATTTTTATGAATGCCTAACTTTATTATTGACCCTGTATGGCTAAGGGTATAGAAGCAGACCGTTTGATCAAAATGAGCATGTCAAATCCAAGGAGACTTCATGGAAACCAGCATCAAAAGTCCCGTCTCACCTGGGACTTACATCATTAAACAGGCCGAACGCGTTAACCTTAACCCAAGTCTTTTGTATGAAGCGGTCATTGATCTTTCCGCCCAAGGCTTGATCACTGCCGACTGCATTAACAGAGCCGCCGGTATCCTGCTTCATGATTTGGGGTTGCCCCCCTATTTTTTTGAAACCATAACCAAGGATTTATTAACCAATATACTTTCCTCCATTGCCAAAGGTCTTCGGGTTCGAGACGATTGTGTTGATCTGTTCCCCTGGGTGGCGGACATTGATTTTTCTCTTTGGGAAAACAAGCATGCCCCGAGGGTGCGCATTGCCACCGCCGAAACCCGGCAGGCCATGGAGACCATGCTGGACAGCCAGCTGGTGGGCCACCGCAGGGAATACTATTACAATCCGGAAAAAGAGTACTACACTTATGTATTCTGGTCCGAAACTATTCTTGATATGCCGGCGGAAAAATTGTCCGGATCCCGTTTCCTTTTTGATCTGGATAGAAAATATGACCAGACACCTAAGCTGACCCGCAGCCGGTACGAAATGTTTCTGGAAACCGTGGAAAACGAAGTGACCCCGGTAATTGAGATGTTTCCCATGGCCGATACCGCCGAAACCCGGTTCATGTTTAACTCTGATTTTGAAAGGCCCCAGGTGGGGCTGCTGCGCAAACTATTTTCCGACCATGGCCTGACCATTACCCGGGCGTACTGGGAGCCCTACCGGACAAAAGCCGGCGTGCCCTCATCCATCTGCTCCATCTATGTCTCCGGCGATTTGTCCGGAAGCCTGCAAGAGCTGATCATTGATGATCTGCGGGCATTTTTAAGTTTCAGGGTGTCGGAAATCATCCGGCTTTACGTGGATGGCACCTTAAGTTTCCGGCAGATGCTTTTTGCCGGAAATGCCGTGGATTTTACCCATATGTTTATATATAAGGAACGGGGGACCCACGGAGACAAAGAGATTATGGACAGCCTGGAAAACGCCGATCACAAGGCAGCATTTGCCTCCAGGGTTCACGAATCCAATAAGTTCACCTATGTGTCCCGCAAGATTATGGAGACAGTCTGCGCCAATCCTGATCTGGTTAAGGTGTTGTTCAAGCTGTTTGATAACAGGTTTAATCCTTCAGGGCCCTGCGATTACGATGAAGATAAACTGAACAAGGCCTGGGCAGAGTTCGAGAAGATCCTGGCCGTCAGATTCATGGACAATCCCCTGGGCCGGGATATTTTTGCGTTCATGTTCAAATTTATCCGTGCCACCTTAAAGACCAATTTTTATAAACCCGAAAAGCGGTCCTTTGCCTTCAGGATGGACAATCGCATTCTGGACCCCCTGGTATTTGAGCAGTTTGTATTCGGTGTCTTTTTTGTCAACGGCCACTATGCCACCGGCACCCACCTTCGGGCCGACGACATTGCCCGGGGCGGGCTTCGCATGATCCGGGTCACGCCGGGCAATCACGCCTTGGAGCTGGACAATGCTGTGATGCTTAATTATGCGTTAGGGCCCAAGGCCCAGCGCCTGAAACACAAGGATATCTGCGAAAGCGGTTCCAAAGGGGTGGTGGTGCCCCATCCGCTGTATACCACCTACAGCATGCAGGCCCTGTATGACTACACCGACGGCATCATGGATCTGATGCTGCCGGATCAGGATGTGGTGGATCACTATAAAAAGCCGGAAATGATCTTCTTTGGCCCGGACGAGGGTACTGCACCGTTGATGGACAAGGTAGCCCTGCGGGCAAAGGATCGGGGATACGATTACTGGCGAACCATTACCACGGGCAAAAGTTTCGGCATCCCCCATGACACCTACGGCATCCTTGATAACGGCGATCTGTTCGGGTTACTGGTCCATGACGAAAATTCAACGGAACTTGCCGTGAACGGAAAAACCGAGATGATTGCCTCGGACATGGAAGAGATCTGGCAGCGTATCGGCAACAAGATTGAGATCAGCGGCATGACCACGACCTCTGTCATGGGGGCATTTCGCACCATGATAGACCATTATGGGGTCAACGAGGCGGATTTGAATCTCATGATTACCGGCGGCCCGGACGGTGATCTGGGTGCCAATGAGATCCAGTGCTACAAAGGCAAAATCTGCCTGGTCATTGACGGCGGGTCTATTTTGTTTGATCCGGATGGCCTGGACCGCCAGGCGTTGACCCAGATTGCTTTCATGCGCCACACTGCCCCCCGGGTGAACTCCTTGGGATATCCGGAGGAAAAGCTTGGCCCCAAGGGTTTTATGGTGCCCCTGAAAGGCAAAGATATATCCCTGCCCGACGGGACCCTGGTGGCCGACGGGGCGGTATTTCATAGAAATTTTTTGACGGATCCTTCCAACCGGAAATATATTGAACAGGCCAATATCCAGGCGTTTATTCCCTGCGGCGGGTTTAAGGACACCATCAACCGGGGCAATGTCCGGGTGTTTACCGAAAATTTTGCCGAATTAAAATACATCGTGGAAGGGGCCAATGTCTTTTTTGACGATGCCGCCCGGCGATTCATTGCCTCATCCACGGGCATCAAGCAGATCAAAGACAGTTCCGCCAACAAGGGCGGGGTGTTCTCCTCTGCCGTGGCCGAGGTGCTGACCGCCTTTCTGCTGGAAGATGATTACGAAGAACGGCTCCTGAACCATGTGGATACCCGCTGGGCACTGATCCGGGATATCATGGATCTTGTGGCCACCTATGCCCGGGCTGAAACCTCCATGCTCATCCGCATCCACGAATCGGATCCCAGCGTTCCCCTGTTTGTACTCTCCGAGAAAACCAGCGAAGAGATTTTCGCCTTCCAGAGGGTGGTGGCCGACCACATTGACGAGGTTGTCGCCGATGAAGAACTTTTGTGGAAAGTGCTGCAAACCTATATCCCCAAAGTGCTGGCCGAAAGTATGGGCAAAGAGGCCGTTTTAAAGATTATGAATGCAGAAAAGCTCAAGTCCTACCGAAATGCGATTATTACCAAAAAAATTGCTTCCATGGCCTTCTATAGACATGGTACAAATTGGGAAGAATATGTCCAAAAGGCCGTCGGCGATTTTGCAGGTGCCATGGCCGATCTTTTCAACGACGGAAAATAAGTATTGTTTGAACGCAAAGTTACCCCTGTGCAGGTTTGCATTCGGGTAACTTTGCGGGCATACGCCCCGCTAACACGTCGTCCAACCAATACTATTTTCGTTCAGGCGCGAGTGACCTTTAAAACAGGAGGCGATGTAATATGGGAACGATAATGGATATTGTCAGCGGCAGAGACCCCTACGAAAAAGAGTTCCATCAGGCGGTTTATGAGGTGATGGGATCGGTTAAACCGGTGCTTGATAAAAATCCGGAATACCGGCATGCAGCCATCATGGAACGTATCGTGGAGCCGGAACGTGTGATTCAGTTCCGTGTGCCCTGGGTGGATGACCAGGGCCAGGTGCAGGTGAACAGAGGATTTCGCATCCAGATGAATTCCGCTATTGGTCCTTACAAGGGGGGCTTAAGGTTTCATCCGTCTGTAAACCTGTCCATTTTGAAGTTTCTGGCCTTTGAGCAGGTGTTTAAAAATGCCTTGACCACCCTTCCCATGGGGGGTGGCAAAGGCGGGTCGGACTTTGATCCCAAGGGGAAATCCGACTTTGAGGTGATGCGGTTCTGCCAGAGTTTTATGACGGAACTGTACCGCCACATCGGCAATAACACGGATGTCCCGGCAGGAGATATCGGGGTGGGAGGCCGGGAGATCGGTTTTCTTTTCGGCATGTATAAAAAGTTGAAAAATGAGTTTTCCGGTGTGTTGACCGGCAAGGCCCTGAACTGGGGCGGCTCGCTGATCCGGCCCGAGGCCACAGGATACGGCTCTGCTTTTTTTGCCGATGAGATGCTGGGCACCCGCAATGAAAGCCTCAAAGATAAAGTCTGCCTGGTGTCCGGTGCCGGCAATGTGGCCCAGTATACCACCCAGAAAATTAATCAGCTGGGCGGAAAGGTGGTGACCCTGTCCGATTCTACAGGCTATATCTATGATGAAGACGGCATTGACGAAGAGCGCCTGCAGTGGGTCATGTATTTAAAAAATGTTAAGCGGGCACGGATCAAAGAGTATGTGGAGAAGTATCCCAAGGCCCAGTATACGGTTCTTGACCCCAATCAGGATCATAATCCTTTGTGGAATCATAAAGCCGACTGCGCCTTTCCTTCGGCCACCCAGAATGAGATCAATGCCAAGGATGCCCAGAACCTGGTGAACAACGGGGTGTACCTTGTGTGCGAGGGGGCCAATATGCCTTCCACCCCTGAGGCCATCAATATTTTTCTGGATAACAAATTGCTTTATGCGCCGGGCAAGGCTTCCAATGCCGGGGGGGTGGCGGTTTCCGGCCTTGAGATGTCCCAGAATTCCATGCGCATTAAATGGACCAGAGATGAGGTGGAAGCCAAGCTTAAAGGCATCATGCAAAGCATTCATCACGCCTGTCTGGATGCGGCGGAAGAATATGGAACCCCCGGCAATTACATGAACGGTGCCAATATTGCCGGGTTTGTTAAGGTGGCGGACGCCATGATGGATCAGGGTATTGTTTAATTGGGTTTGATCATATTAGGGGCCATACCAATTTGCTGTAGGTTGGGGTGACGCAGGAACCCCAACAAAATATGCCGTCAATCCCGAAACTTATGTTGGGGTTCCTGCGTCACCCCAACCTACATTGTGGCCGATGTTATAACCAAGCCCATTTAATTTAAGTTTAGCAATAGTATAAAAACGTGATGTGTACAAAAGAAAAAAATCTTGAGCAGGAGTTGAACCATGTGCTGCGGGTCTGTGTGGCTGTGGGGCGCAACCTGCTTGAGTATGGCGCGGAAAGCGCCTTGATCAGAAATTTTATTGAACGGACCGGGGCCATATACGGTATGGCCTTCACAGAGATATCTTTGTCCTCAAGTTCCATGGTGGTTTCGGTGATGAAAGCGGATAAATGGGCCACCTTGACGGCCAAATGTCCGGACCGGGGTGTGAATATGGGCAAGGTGATGGCCGTTGAAAAGACCATCATCCTGGCCCAGCAGGGGCGAATTTCCATTGAAGAGATGGAAAAAGGCATCTTCAACCTGGATGCCACAACCTATAACAAGCATCTGGTGGCCGTTGCCATCGGGATCTCCTGCGCTTTTTTCGCCAAGCTGGCCGGGGGCGACATTCAGGTGTGTCTGGTTACCTTTGCCGCCGCCACCGTGGGGAAAACCGTGCTGCGGGAATTGCAGCAGCGGGCATTCGGCCCGGTGGCCTGCTTCTTTTTCGCGGCCCTGGTGTGCACCTGCCTGTCTGGATTGGCGCTGAAGTTCAAGATCGGTGCCGACCCTTCCATTGCGGTGCACTCCTCCGTGCTGCTGTTTGTGCCGGGCTTTCCCCTGGTCAATGCCCTGTCCGATATGGTCAAAGGGTTCAAGAACATGGGGGTGGCCCGGTGGATTTCGGCCTCTCTGATTACCTTGGCCACGGCCCTTGGCATGATCTGCGCCATGAATACATTGGGGATATAAAAGATGGGACTTGATTTTGGGTTTCTGCTCAATTGTTCGTATGCCATGGTCCCGGCCCTGGGGTTTGCCATGGCCTTTAACGTCCCGGCCAGACAACTTGTCTTTTGCGCAGTTGGCGGTTTTTTAGGCTATTTTGTAAAATTTTTTTTAATGCATCACGGCATGCACATTATCTGGGCCACCTTTGTGGCCTCGGCCTGTGTCAGTTTTTACGGCATCGGGTGGGGCCAGAAATACCGCGCCCACCCGAAAGTCATTACCGTTGCCGCCATCATTCACATGATTCCGGGCACCTTTGCCTACAATACCATGATTGCCGTTGTGGCCATTGCCTCGGGCCATTTTACAGACCAGACCCTGAGTGTGGCTGCGGAAAACGGGCTTAAGACCCTTTTTATTCTGGGTGCCATTGCATTCGGGCTGGCTTCGCCCAGCATGTTGATTTACCGCAGGAAACCCGTTGTCTGAGGTTTGTCTTTCGTCCGCGCTTATCCTTTATTCAGGACGTTGCGGCAGGCAAGGGCGAAATCTTCGGGGTAGCATCCGCTGATAAAGCGCATCTGGGCCTCGGAAAAGGTACCCGGTGCATAGGGAAGCCGGGGGATAAACGAGTAGATCAGGTGCTGATCGGTGACCGGGCTGTTAAACCGGCCTGAAAACTCCACGCTTGTGACCATCTGTGCTCCTAAGGTTTCCAGGGTCTGGATGGCAATGCGGATGCCGGTGTCCAGGGCCTCCCGGGTCTGCGTATCGGCGGCAAGCACATGGGGGCAGGGGGCTTTGGTCATCAGCATCAGCTCCCATTCACTGACCTGGGCCTTGGGGGCGAACAGCATCACCTTGTCATTTTCCCACACCACCAGATCGTCGGGGCCGTCCGGATTCATGTCGGTGCGCTGATTGGTTTCAATGGCCTGGAGAAAGGCGGTGAAAAAATCGGTGTTGTGGGCGGCTTTGTAATCCTGGATAAAGTCGGTCACAAGATCCCCGCAGGCAAAACAGGCGTAAGGGTTGCCGTCATTGTCCGAGATGTTTTCCGGGATCATGGCGTTCTGCTGGTGGATCATCTGGTGGGAGGCATGCAGCCGGTGTCCGGACTGGGCAAACCCGAATCCGAAATTCCAACCCCATAACGTCCCCGTAAAAAAGGGCGATTCCTCATCCAGCAGGCCGTGCTCACCCAATGCCATGGCCTCTGTGATATCGATACGCAATTGTTCAAGTTCCGCTGCAGAGAGGCTACGGTCTGTTGCGGGAACTGTCACGCCCAGCATCCGGGCAACACGTGCATAGATGCGCTGGTAATACAGATGCCGGATACCTGCCATGTCGGACGGGGTCAGGTCATTGGCCCGGTAGCGGATCTGGTCGTTGGCCATGTTGCTGGCATAATGGCCCCAGGGAATATATGAGTTGGCCCGCATGTATTCAAACACATGGGTGTTGTCCAGACTTTCTCCCACAATGGGGCTGTTGCCCTGGATGCCGGGTTTGAGCACCATCAACTCTTTGTAGGCATCGGGCAGGGCAGGGTTGTTGCCAAGCACATCATAAAGATCATGGTCGTGGATGACCGGGAAGGTTCGGCCTTGATCATTTTCTTTAAAGGCAACCCCCGTGGGCGGATAATTCTCACCATTATCATATACAAAGTCGCAGGCCAGACTGGCAAGGGCGCAAAGATCTGCAGGATCCGTAGATGATTGGGCCAGGGCCAGTTTCAGGGGGCGGGGAAGCAGGGCGAGCATCCGGCCCACAGGCACTTTTGTTGTCCCTTTTTCCTTTTGCCATTGTTCCAGTCCGGTGGTTAATGAACACTCCGGCCGGGTGGAAAGTTGTATGGTATCCGGCCGCTTTGCCTTGTGGTCCGCCCAGGCCGAATTGATAAATGTACTTCCCCGGAATGGGAATGCATTGGCGACTTCATAAATCCGATCCGCTGCGTCCGCCCGGACCTGACCCTGGGGATAATTGGTCAGGTTTTCCACCGGCCTGCCGTCGGGCAGCCGGCCAAGCATATCTTTTTTTGTTTCCTGTCTGAAATTATCCACCGCAAATCGGGGTTCATGGATGCCCACCACAAACCGTCCCCGGGGGCTGACACAGGTCCTGGGAGTTTTCATTTACATCTCCGGGGCTTGTGACGGTACCAGGCAAAGAAAGGCCAAAGGCCCATCGGAGCTGTTTTTTATCTGGTGGTCGGCATTGGGGGGGATAAATACCGCACTGCCCTGGGACACCTCATGCCACTGATCCCCAATGAGGACCTCTCCTTTGCCTTCAACCACATAAATTTCATGTTCCCAGTCATGGGTGTGCCGGGGGGCGTGGCCGCCGGGTTCAACGTCAAATCTTCTCATGCAGAAATTGGGGGCCCCATCCGCTTTGCCGATGAGTACCCGGCCGGTGACGCGTTTGACCAAGTCGTTGTCTATTTTCGTTTCCGGAATATTTGTATAGTGAGTGGCTTTCATTTTGCCTCCTTAAAAAGCGGCACTGTTCTGCCGCGGTTAGTGCTGTTACCTGAATCTAAGGGCCTGGACTGCAATTGTCAATGCCTGTGCCGGCTGTGGCTTTGTTTCCTTTTTCTCTTCTTGCCGCGCCCATTTGGGATTGGATCAACAGGGTGATGCACATATACGATTTCATATTTAAATTTCGCATAAGAATCTATTTTTAATTCGTAATTTTTGATGTGGTGATCTTGCAAGTAACGAAATTTGCATTAAGTTACTAAACTTGCACGGTTATGAAACGACTGGGCAAATTTAGTAAGATACGTGTTTTCATTCCCTGGCGGCGAAAGGCAGGCCAGAGGAACGATATTTAAGGATTGTTTTTAGAATATTCCAGTTAATAAAAATCAAATAAATATGGTCTATGGTGCAAAATGTGCATCGTCTTGATTGATTCCGTTCGCTTTATTATGCTGAGGGGCCTGCTAAAAACTGTTTGCCCTTCATTGCAGATGACATGGGAATTTTTTCATCTTGATGCCGGTACATTTCATTGATTTAGAATGATAAGCCTTGTTGGGCTTGAAAGTTTTTGGTTTTGCACTGAATTGATTTGAATCAGGTAGCTGGAAAAGGAGTTTAGCATGTTTGTCGTGAGATCGGCTATCGTCGAAAAGTATTTTCGAAGAAATGCAAGATCGCTAAAGGTCGGGGGGCTGTTTACTGATAAAGAACTGTTTTTTGTCAATAAAAGACAACCCAATAACACAAGGGCATTAATTAACGAGCACATCCAAAGCGTGCCCCGCAAAGGGTGGTTTTTGGACAGCGACCATGGAAGACCCTGGGCATTGTCGTACACAAAACGATGTATGGATTCTTTTCTGGCTTTATGCCTGCTTGTTTTCTTTGCGCCGCTGTTGTGCCTGATTGCATTGGTGATAAAGCTGAACAGTCCGGGTCCCGTATTTTTCCTTCAGGAACGGACCGGGTATCTGGGGCGACGATTTCGGATGATCAAATTCAGGACAATGGTTAACGGCGCTGATAGATTGAAACTCGGTGTGATGCACCTGAACCTGCATGCTTCGGATTCTCCGGATTTTAAAGCGACCGATGATCCCCGCGTCACCGGGGTCGGCAGATTTCTGCGCAAATGCAGCCTGGATGAACTGCCGAACCTTTTTAATGTTGTCAAGGGTGATATGAGGCTGGTCGGCCCAAGACCGACCTCATTTAACACGGATGTATACGCCCCGTCAGACCTTGCCAGGCTTGTTGTGCCGCCGGGCATAACCGGTTACTGGCAGGTTATGGGCAGAGGTGATGTGGACTTTGGAGATCGGGTTCTGATGGATGCGTATTACATTCAAAAACAAAGTCCACTTTTTGATATAAAAATACTTTTTAAGACTATTTTTGTCGTACTTAGTCACAAAGGCGCATACTGAAAAAATATTGTTTTTGCTAAATAACAATTTTATCGACTAAGAAAAAAATAATACCCTAAGTATATTTTATGCAGCCGAATTTTTAAGCTTGACATTGATAATCTCGATGAAATAAGTAGGTTTGATAAATGAGTCGTTCGGTATTAGTTAATTCTCTCTAAAGGTTTTATAAAATATGCAACGTAGATTCGTTTTATTTTTTGCTGTGCTTGCTCTTTTCTCCGGGGTGTTCGGTTGCAGCAGCAAAAATCAAATTCCACCGGAAAATATTCAAGTCCTGCCTTTAAATGCTTCAGACGGTGGATCTGCCCAGGAGAATAGAATAAAATCGTTGCATGTGGACGATGTCATCACTGTTTCCTATAATTTCGCCTACCAGTTTCAGCAAAACGCTTACCGGCTGCAGATTTCCGATACCATTTCCGTAAAATACACCTCTTTACCGAACCTGAATACAACCCAGACGGTCACGCCGGACGGCAGGATTTTTCTTCCATATATCGGCAGTTTTTCCATCGCGGGCAAAACCCTGGCAGAAGCGACCCAGGCGATTAAGGACGGATATGCGGGAATTTTATGGGAACCGGAGTTGTTCCTTGAGTTGACGGCATATGGGAAAAATTCTGAGGAACTTAAAAATGCCACCAGTTCATCCAGTGCGGGGCAGACACAATCCATGCGGATAAGAAAAGACGGAAAAGTGTCACTGTCAGGCATCGGAGAAATTCAGGCCGCAGGGAAGACCCTTCATGATTTTACTGCGGATGTCAATGATGCCTATAAACAGCAGTTTAACAATGTTCAGGTCAGTATCAATCTGCAGTCACAGGCGTCCAGTTATTATTATGTGCTTGGCGAGGTCCGCAATCCGGGTATTTATACGACAAACGAGACCATTACAACCTTGCAGCTTCTGGCCATGGCCGGCGGCACCACCAGCGATTCCGTTCCTGCCAAGGCCGTTCACCTGCGTGTCAGGGATAATGTCATGAGCGCGTATCATGCCAACTTAAATTTTTTCAAGGGCAGCAACACAACGGGAATTCATTTGGTCGAACCCGGAGATATCCTCTATGTCCCCAAATCCAATCTGTCGAATATTGCCCACATCATGGGACTGGTTTCCCAGACCCTTATGTTCAAGGGCATCAGCTATAATATCAGAGGCTGGGACCTGGAAAATGACGACTGAAGTTAACGGATACGCCGTTTATTTTGATGTTCACCCCGGATAATCAACGCGGTTTGAGTTCATTAATAAAGAGACCTAACTAACATGCCAAAGAAAAATTCAGCCAGTGTTTCAGAATGGTTCCAGGATATATTGATTATCATTTTTTTAAGATGGAAACTGCTGGTATGGACAACCATTGCCACAGCCATCATCACCCTGGTGTTCACCTTTATCCTGCCACCGCTTTTTGTGGGCCATTTTTCAATCATCATGCGGGGCAGCGAACAGGATGCCCAGATGATTCAGCCCGGCCAGGATTACAGGGTAAAAAGCCAGGTGACCGACATGGCAGCAGATGAAGAACGGCTTTTAAACAGTCTAAAATTGTCCAGCCAGGCACTGTCTAAGATCAAAGAAAAATATCCTGATGCATATTTTGGCTGGATTCGATTATCACTTTCCGACGATTCGGCGATCAAAAAATTTTTTGGTCAATTAACGGCGACCATAAAACATGTTCTGGGTGTTCAGGATACGCCGGATATAAGCGACCCCCTGATTGATGCGCTTCATGAATCCGTTGTGGTCACCCCCGTCATTGGCTCCCATGTCATCCAAGTTGAAATGATGCATGCCAACCCCGGGTTTTTAAAGGATGCGTTGCAAATGTATCTGGACGCATATATGAAGATTCGTGAAGAGTTGTGGATGGCGACCAGTGCGCCGGATTTTTTTAAGCGGCAGGCAGACAACTATTTCAATGAATTGATTCAGATCAATCAGCAGCTTTCGGCGGTGAAAGAAAAATCCCGGGTTGTCAATTCCCAGCAGGAGATGGCGGAACTGCAGCAGGAAGCCAATGATTTAAGAGGTCAGATCAGTACCCTTGAAGTCGATATCAGCGGCTTGAAAAATTATTTAAGCCAGCTGGAACATATGAATGTTGTTGACCTCCTGCCGGCAGAACCGTTTCAGGAAGTTCCCAATGAATCCCTGAAGACCCTGCGGGAAAGTTTGAGCCGGGCCATTACCGAACGTGCGGCTGCATTAAAATATTTTGATTCAAACAGCTTGAACCTCAAGCGGATCGACAAGGAGATATTAGAGCTGTCCGGGAATATCAGAAAAGACCTTACCTTGTCCGCCAGGCAGCAGCTTGATTCAAAACAACACCGCTTGGCGCTGCTCAAACAAAAGCGCCGGGGGATTATTGATCAACTGCTCAAGATTGATAAAGCTGAAACACAGATCGCAATATTGCAGGAAAAAGCTGACGTTTTAAAGGAAAATGCCAACCTGTATGAAACCAAAAATCATGAAACCCGGATCAGTCTCGAACTCAGGGATGAGACCTTTTCAAATGTCGCGGTTTTAACCCCGCCCTATGTGGCGGCGAAACCGCTTTTTCCCCAACGCCCGATTCTTTTGATTCTATCGCTTTTTGTCGGTCTTTTTTTAGGAATCTGTGCAGCCGTCTTACTGGAAATGATGGATGACTCTTTTAAACTGCCAAAACATATAGAAAAGGTGACGGGGCTGCCGGTTCTTGCAAGTTTTCTGGCAGATACCTCAAAGCCGGATCTGCAGATTCCTTCAGGTGCAGCAAAAGGGACTCAAATAAAATCTTCGGATTCACGCATAAAACATATGCCCGGGCTTAAATAGCCATGTCTAAGGCTTGGAATCGGCGCAGATTTGAACGGACATTTCGATGGGTGTTATTTGCATTGGGATGCACCGTTGTCCTTGTTTTGCCGGTAACCGAAGGGATCAAGATTGCAGTGATCCCCATGCTTGGGCTTGTCACGCTCCAGGCCTGGGATTCAAACCGTATTCCGGTCATTGTTTTTCACAGTATTTCCAATGATGGTGACTGGATATGCGACCCCAGTATCTTTGTAACGGTTAAAACCTTTTCAGCACAGATCAAATGGCTGTCAAAGCTCGGGTATAAGGGCATCTTTTTTGATGAGTTATACAAGATCCGTAAAAATAAAGACGGCAGGGTTGGAAAAAAAATAGCCATCGCCTTTGACGACGGATATCTGGACAACTGGGTGGGGGCGTTTCATGTGCTTGAAAAATATCATATGAAAGCTACCGTTTTTGTCTCCACCGACTGGATTGATAGATATGAAACACTGCGCCCAAGAATGCCCCATGCGAAACCCTCCGAACTGAACTGGAAAGGCTATCTGGGACCGGCAGAGATTAAGGCCCTTCAGAAAAGCGGCCTGGTGGATATTCAAAGCCATGGCACCAGCCACGATCATATATTTGTTTCGGATCAGGTGATCGGGTTTGTGACGCCCCACAATACACCCCACACCCTTTTCTGCCATCTTAACCCGGACTTGAAACCCAAATGGTTCAAACATGAGATAACGCTGCCGCCCGGCTATCCTTTATTCCCTTTTGGCGAGGCATTATCTGATCGAATCTTTTATCCTGATCCCCAATTAATAAACCTTCTGGTTGAGGCGGCTGCCAGCCCAGGCTTTTTTGATCAATCTGACGGGGAACAGATACTGAAGAACATCGTCAGGCAGTTTAAAGAAACCAATCAAAAGATCGGTACCTTAGAGTCCCGGGACCAGGCAGAGAAAAGATGGAGATCTGAACTGGTTCAAAGTAGGGAAATTCTGGAAAGACTGACGGGCAAACCGGTGCGGCACCTTGTCTGGCCCCGGGACAAATCAAATGCCATGGTTGAAAAAATGGCGTTGAAATCCGGATATTTGAGCACGACCCGCTCCCCCGGGCATCATAACAACAGCGGGACCCCCACCCAGGTTGAACGGATCTCCATTGTCGGGACAGGCTATACGGCCCTGGACGTTGCCCGGGTACTGCTGGAGGTGTGGACATTTAAGGGGTGTTATATTTTCTGGCCGGTTTTGTATCTATTGCAAAAGATAATCCATCCCCTTGTCCTAAGGTATGCAAAGGCCTGAATGCTCTGGCTGTCAATCATATTAGGGATTGCGGGGGGGCTGGGCCTTGTCCTGGCAAATGTCATCATGGGCGCTGCGCCCACCATGGTGGTGGCACTGCCTTTTCTTGTTCTGTTGGTGTTACCTTTTCGCAAACTGGTCAAAGGCTATCAAATCATTCTGCTGTTTTTGATCTGCCTGATTCCCATGGATGTGTTTGCGGTGATCCCCGGGGCGGATCATTCAACTACCCTGTTTAAACTATTGTTTCCCTTTGTTTTTATTGTTTTCGTGGGAGACAGACTGCTTGGCGATGAACCGTCAATGCCCTTGAATGCCATGGACAAATGGCTTTTGTTTTATGCGCTGTTCAATTGTATTCTGGTGATCACCGCCGTTAACCGGTTACAGGCCCTTGACACCATGAGGCGATATATCAGCATGTGGGCCATGTATTATCTGTTCAGCAGGGCGCTTGCAAAAGGTCCTTGGCCGGACTGGACACAAAAAGCTGTGATCTTCAGTGCCGCCGTTTCCGTTCTTTTCGGATTAAAGGCATATATGGACGGGCAGAATCCTTTTTCAGAACTGGGCGTCGGCGGGTTGCTCGTCAACGATGTCCGCATCACCGGTGCCTCGGGCATTGATCCCAATGCCTATTCCATCCTGCTAATTGTCGCATTGATGTGGGCCGTTGTCTGCGCAGTGGGACGCAAAGACAAATTCCGGTTGTTTTATATGATTTCAGCGGGGCTTATACTTACCGGAATCGGACTGACATATTCCAGATCGGCGTATTTGACGCTTATTGCCTCTTTCATGTTTCTTTTGTTTAAGATTCGAAACCTGTTAACCCCCACCCACATCGTCGCCTTGCTTTTATTGGTACTGTGTTCCCTGCCGTTTGCGCCTGATTCCGTTGTGGAGCGGTTTGAAACTCTGTTTATATCCTCCCAGCGCCAGGCAGATTATTCTGTTCAACGCCGAGCCAATTATTACAATGTCGCCGCAAATATCCTCAAAGATCATGCGTTTTTTGGGTGTGGGCCCGGTAATTTCCCGGTCCTTCACCAGATGGCCAAATATCAGGATGTCCCGGCGTTGGTGGGTGTTCCCCGCATGGCCCACAGCATGTATCTGACCGTCATCACCGAGTCCGGGATTTTCGGATTCATCTTTTTTACAGGTTTTCTGATCAGTACATACCTAAGGCAGCAGGCCGTTTACGACCGCCTTGACGGTCACTTTAATTTCGTGCTGGCCCTGATGTGTTCATTTGTTGCACTGCTGGTCATGGGACTTTTTCTTCATCTGCAGATTACCAAATACCTGTGGCTGGTTTTTGCCATGACCCGGGCGATGGATGATCAAAGTGACGGTCAACAGGAAATAAAATCCGTTGCCACACCCTGCGGATTAAAAGGGTAACATTCCTTGAAGAAATCCATCGCCCATATTGTTACACGCTTCCCGTCTGTTTCGGAAACATTTGTTGTGGCCGATATCCATGCCATGAAGATGCTTTGGCATGAAAATCACGTGTTTGCTTTTTTTAAAAATTCAGGGGATGTGCCTGACTGGATTACCAAAGTACACTATTTCCCGGTTTACAGACTGTACCTTAAAACCCAGCTCTATTTTTTTTTCAAAAATCCCAGGCAGTATATCAGTTTATTTGCCTATGTCATGTCAGGGCATGCATCAAAGAAAAAAGAGATGGTCAAGGCGTTCATTGCCTGGCCAAAGATGGTTCATGCGGCATATGTGGCAAAAAAAGCGGGCATTGAGTCCTTTCATGCCCATTGGTCGAATATGCCGGCAACCACGGCGTTTATTATCTCCAGACTGCTTGACAGGTCTTTTTCCTGCACCGGACATGCCCATGACCTGTATAAATTCAATGCCTTTCTCCATGACGTCCTCAAACACTGCAGACTGTTTTTAACATCGACCCGGTACAATAAACAATATCTGGCGTCCACCTATCCGGATGTTGATCAGTCAAAAATTAAAGTCTATTCCCATGGGGTTGATGTGAGGCTTATGTCTCCGGGAAAAATACCCTCAAAACCCCCATTTTTTTTTCTTTCCATTGGGCGCATGACCTGGCAGAAGGGATTTGACACCCTGTTTCGTGCCCTGCGCATCCTGATTGATGACGGTGTGCCGGTACGCTTGGATTTTCTGGGTCTCCCCGGCCACACGGAAAAGGAGATCCGAAGACTTTGCCGTGATTTAAAACTCAATGACCACGTTCAGTGGCTTGAGGCGTGCAGTCAAAATAAAATAGTAGAATTGTACCGGTCGGCCCATGCGTTTGTCTTGCCGTGCCAGGTGGGGCCCCATGGTGACCGGGACGGCATCCCCAACGTCATACTTGAAGCCTCGGCATGCGGGCTGCCCTGTATATCCACCCGGGTCAGCGGTGTGCCTGAAGCGGTGATTCATGGAAAAACAGGCCTGCTGGTGCAACCCTGTGACCCCAAAGCCCTGGCCGGTGCCATGAAACGCTTGTGTGAGGATGAACCGTTAAGGCGTGAGCTTGGCATCTCGGCAAGGCAATTCATTGAAAAAAATTACGACCGAAAAGTCTGCCATGAACGAATCATTAGCCTGATGGAAACATATCATGGGTAGAATCCGCATTCTTCATCTGGCCCCCCACATGAATTTCGGCGGCGCTGAAATCATGATCCGTAATCTGGTTCAATTCACGGATAAAAAAAAGTTTGAACCCATGGTGGCCACCTGGCTGGGCGGTGAACTGGCAGACAATCTTGAAAAAGAAGGGATCAAAGTCTTTCAAGTCCCGGCTGCGCCTAAACCCTTACGTTGGGCAGGGCTCAGGCGGCTGATCAGGCAGGAGAAGGTGGATATCCTTCATACCCATCTGTTTGTCGCCGGATTTTACGGGCGGCTGGCCGCCATCGGCAATGGCCGTTTAAAGGTGATCAGAACCCATCATGGCATGACATTTAAGACCAAAACAATCCGGCGGGTTATTTTTGAAACAGTGTTATATCCGCTCAGCAGCTGTAATACGGCCGTCTCGGATAGCGTGATTCAGCATCTGACTGGTGCGTTGAAATGGAAACCGAAGCGGATGCGTTTGATTCGCAACGGCATTGATGTTGATCGGTTCCGGGCAACGCGGGAGGGGATGCATGATCCGATTACGATTTTGGCCGCCGGTCGGTTATCCAAGGAAAAAGGATTTGATGTGCTCATCAAGGCCTTGCACCTGCTGGCCGAAAGAAAAAGAGATTTCAGATGCCTGATTGCCGGAGACGGGCCTGAAAAGGCGGCGCTTTTAGACCTTGGACAACGCTTGGGTCTTGGGGAGAGGATTGAATTTTTAGGCTATGTCCGCGATATTTCACAACTGATGAAAAAAGGCGATCTCTTCGTGATCCCCTCCCACCATGAAGGCCTGCCGCTCAGCCTGCTGGAGGCCATGGCATCCGGACTGCCCGTTATTGCCAGCGCTGTGGGCGGGATACCCGCGCTTTTGATGCCGGATAAGGGATGGGTTGTGCCGCCGGCCAACCCGGAAGCGTTGGCGGATGCCATTGAGAACGCGTTTAACAATCCTGATACGGCGCTCGGAATGGGGCAGCGTGCCCAGGCCGACGTCCTGAATGCCTATGATATTAAACAGACTGTCAGAAATTATGAGGATTTATACCTGCAATTGATACAGAGGAATGGAACGGCTTGATAAAGACCCCGGGAGATTAAGGTGTTGATGAAAAGTTCAATAGACAGGCCGATTTTTGTCATTGGCATGGACAGAAGCGGAACATCGGTCATATCGGAGATCATGTCCCTTCATAACGATATGGGCTGGATGTCTAATTATAACCACCGATTCCCGCAGTTTCCCCAAGTGTCTTTTTTGAACCGTATCACACAGATTCCCCATTTCGGCTGGTATCTGAGGGGTAAGAAACGCCAGGATAAAAGGGTGTCGTCCCGGCTTAGAAAATATTTGCCCTATTGTGATGAAGGGGATTATACCCTGTGGACACAATTATGCGGCCATGATTTTACATGGGATTTTAAGGGCGGTGGCACCCCGTCTGTGCATACCTGTGAGCGGGTCCGCAATTACATCCACACCCTGCTCAAGTGCCAGGGCAGAACAAGGCTGATCGTTAAACTGACAGGTCCGCCCCGGATCAATTTTTTATCGACGATTTTTCCCGATGCCTTTTTTGTCCATGTGATGCGTGATCCAAGGGCTGTGGTGGCCTCTTTGATGAAGGTCGCCTACTGGAAAGAGAATGGCGGATGGGAACGACCGTTCTGGACCGGTTTGTTACCCGAAGATATTGAGGCGTGGATGGCCGCAGATAAATCGGCTTGTGTTCTGGCAGCCGTTCAGTGGAGACGGGTTGTCGAACGGACATGGCTGGAGGGTCAAAAACTTTTGCCCGAACAATTCATCGAGATAAAATATGAAAATTTTGTGGCCGCGCCTTTTGATACAATCACAACCTTATTGACCCAATGCGGTTTGGGATACAGCCGTACCGTCAAACACTATATTGACCGTATCGGCAATGTTCGGAATATGAATACAAAATACAAACAAGGGATTAGCATCGATGAACAGATTGCGATTCAGCAGGCTGTAAAAGAGACGGCTCAAAGGGCGGGGTATTTGCATTAATTATGTAGCCTTGGTGTGAAGATCAAAATTTAAATTATATCTGCCTATCTGGAAGGAGGGGCAAAATGATACATCCGATGTCCAAAAAAATCGAACAGGTATCCAGACGGTTCAATCTTAATTTGCTGCCCCTTGTTGTTTTATTTTTTATTGTGATATTGCCGCAAACCTCCTGGCCGGCGCCCCAGGAAATGTCGGAATTAAGACAAGGTCGGCTCCACATCTATGCCCAGGGAAAAAATGAAACCCTGACCGTCTCTTACCAGCCGGAATATGGCTGGGACGAGCCGCTTCTTTTTTTGGGGCCGGACGGGCGGCTGATTAAAAAAGTGTTTTTAGGCCACAATGCATCCGGCACGGTTAATCTGCCTGTTTCCGAAGGGCCGGGGCATTATGTCCTGATTTTAAAACCCAGCTATCTTTGGCACGTCTCTCTTAGTGACGGGTACCTGTTGTTTGAACCCCCTGTGGAGATGGCCAGTGTTAAAAGAGATTTCAGTGATAAGCCCTTTTTTTTTCGCGTACCTGCCCACACCGCAGGTTTTGATTTTTTTGCCATCAATCACAAGTCATACAAAGGCCAGGCCGCCCGCGTAACGCTGTTTGACCCCAAGGGCCAGATGGTCGCAGATAAAAAATTGCCGGAAGTCAGCCCTAAAACACTGCTGCAAAAACTGAAATCCCAAGGCGTTGATATATCCGAAATCCGCAGCTCTGCCGGCAGCGGAAATTTTAATCCGCCATCGGATCTTATTCCCACAGAACACATTCATGTCAGTTCTCCCCAATCAGGTATCTGGACAGTTGGGATCGGAACGACGGGTAATTTTATGGCTGATAATGTTGGATTCTGGGTTGAAGGCATTCCATCGTATTTCACCATGACCGCCAACGGTTTTGAAAATGAACCGCGCCCGTCATGGGCCTCTTTGCCGGAGTCGGACTTTATCCCGGTTACTGTTACGGTGTCGGATCAGCAACTAACCCCACCGATATTGGGAGTTGTCGGTCCCTTTGGGCCGGATAACGGCCCCCGGGAAGCAAAAATGGCGGAATACGGCATCCAGGCAGAAAAGGTGTTTTTAAGTCATGGTGCTGAAGAACCCAGCAATGACAACGCCGACCCCAATACGGCCAATCTCTCTTCATTCCGGTTTAATGACCAGAAGGATCTCTATGATAGACCGGGTAAGTTTTCCCTGGTGGTCATGGACCGCTTTGCGGGCTGGCTGGCAAAGCTTCCCCCAAGACCCCAGGCGCTGGAGTGGGCAGAGTGGGCCGCAGTCTCAGCCGACAGCCTGATCACTGAAAGAAAACTGAATCCTGACAACTTTGTGATTCAGTTTTTAAATGAGCCCAATAAAATTTTAAAGATGGAGCAGTACCTTGGATTGTTGAAAGCTGCCGGTTCAGGAATTAAGAAGAATCCCAATACCCGTCATTGCCGGATCGGGGCACCTGCCATTGCCGCCGGGTTAAGTCTTGATAAACAAAAGGATCATGAATTTTTAGACACACGTTGGATCGAAGAAACCTTAAAACAATCCGATTCCCTTGTGGATGCCATCGTGTTTAATGTCTACGGCGCAAGTGACCTGGAAGATACCTTCCTGTACGACGCGCTGATAGAGACGGTGGACACGCTTATCAAAAAATATGACTCGGACGGGGTTCTTGAGCCGATCATCATCGGTGCCACCAATCGGGAAGGGGGGCTTGTCTCAAATCGGTTGTTTTGTGACTGGCAGGGTGCTGTGTGGTGGGCCTCGGTCCTGACACGGGTCATTAATACAGGTAAAATAGAGGCCATTAATTATTTTAATATTATCGATAAGGGAATCCGGAAAAAAGGCCTTTTTACAGCCGACAGAAAGCCCAAGGGTCAGGCGGTGGTACAAAAAATGTTTTCCCGTGCGTTATTAAGCGGAAATGTAGTTAAAACCTGGACGGATCATACGGGCCTTGAAGCTGTTTCAGTCAGAAAGGACCAGGGGGTGGTGATGATCCTTGTGAATAAAAGTTCGAAAAATATGAACGCGTCCATCGTAACGCCCCATGGTTCCCAAAAACAAATTGCGGTAAACAAAGTGATGGTATTTAAGGGGCAAAATCCATCCGTTCAGGAACCGCCGGGTAAGGGCCAGCCACTTAAATTGTCTCCCTTGTCCGTGAACTGGATTGAATTAAGACGGGGTTAACAGCTGTAACATGTCACTGATAAACAAAGCATTTTCTCTGGTTGGGTTAAAGGCGCTTAATTCCGGTGCCGGTTTTCTGATCAGTTTTTTTGTGGTGATCGTTCTTGGCGCCAATGAAACCACAGACGCCTTGTTCGTTGCCATGTTTTTCCCCATAGAGATGGTCCGAATGATTGCAGGGCGTTTGCCCCTTGTGCTTGTGCCCGTCTTTACGCAAAGTTATCAGAACCAGGACCGTGAGCCCGAACTGCATTTTCTGGGTTGGTGGATGCCCTTATTATTGGTGCTCACCCTGGTGCTGGTGGGGGCTGCACCGCTCCTGACTAAACTGATGGCACCGGGGTTGAGTCCGGCGGGGCAGACCACGGCTGCCCACTTATTAAGAATTCTTGCCCCTTCTTTTTTTCTCTTCGGTTTGTTTGGTCATGCCATGTCTGTGTTTTACTACCATAAACGGTTTCTTTTTCCTGAAATTGCCCAGTTTGCATGGCGCCTCACAGCGCTTTTGTCCTTATTTTCGGCCGGATACCTATGGGGTGTTCACGGGTATGCCGCATGCCTTACCCTTGCCGGATCTATCCAGGTTCTGGTGTTATACCTGAAAGGACGTGGCAAGGGGTGGCCGATGATGTCCGTTAAACGGCCGGATCTTCAGTGGCCGTATCTGAAGCTGATTCTGGCCGGTTCCGGACTTGTTGTGGTCGCCTTGGGCTTAAACCGTGCCACAGTGTTGATTGAGCGCCTGTTTGCTTCATTGATGGGCGCGGGAAGTATTTCTATATTCTTTCTTACCGAACGGCTCACAAGGTCTGTCCCCATATTGCTGGCAACAAGTATTTTTACCATCTATCTTCCCAAACTCTCTTTAATTGCCAAACAGCCGGAAAAGATGGGGATGATCCGCCGGGAAATGTTCAGTTTTTTTATGATCGTCGGTATACCCATATCCATATTGTTATTTTGGGCTGCCGGGGATCTGGTCGATATGCTGGCAGCCCACGGCCGTTTTACCCAGGATCAGATTATGCCGGCTGTTTTTTCCATCCGGTATTTCTGCCTGGGTATCCCCGCCATCATCAGCAGTACGGGCTTGCGCAATAGTTTTATTGTGGAAAGAAACATCAAAGAGATTTTATTGTTCGGCATGATCAGCGTGATTTTAACATTGGCACTTGATTTTGTCTTGCTGGACTTGGGACTTAAAGGGCTGGCCCTGGCCTCTTCCATAACCGCCTGGATGATATTTTTATTGCTGTGGATACGGTTAAAACTTGTTTTTCCATCGGTTCGGTATCTTTTTAGTATCGGTGTTTCACTGTTTTTAATGATTTTATTTTTATTCGGGCTGCCGTGGAAAACTTGGGAAATTTTGCCGGGTTTGCGTTTGGGTCTCGGTGGGCTGGGGGCATTGATCATATACGGCATCTGCATTATTCCCATATCCAGACAAATTAAAGAACATATATCCAATTGAGCAAAAGGAAGAAATCTATGGAAAACGAAGCCTTAAAATTTATCATTAACCGGAAAATACTCGAGAAGCCCAACCAGGCCTTTATTTTTGTCTCTGCCGTTCCCAAAGAGGGGAAAACATTCACCTGCCTTAAAGTTGCCCAGATGTGTCTGGACAGTTTCAGCGTTAAAAAGAAAATTGCTGTTGTTGACTTTAACCTTGAGCACCCTGATATAACCGACACAATGAATAATCCCGAGCAGGGATGGGCGTTAAACGCCTCAGAAGAGAATGGCGATCCGGATATAACAGACTGGTGTTTTAACTACCCGAGTGATGCGCACCCCAACCTTTTTTTCATTCCCCAGGGCCGCCTTCCGGCCGATGGCATGGATTCCAGCTCTGTTTCCCAGGTGTTTTCCCAGGCCATGGCGGGGCTCAAAGAACAGTTTGATCTTGTTCTGGTGGACGGGCCGTCTGTTTTAACCTCTTTGGCGATGCTGACCAATACCCGCCCCTTTGATGGGGTGTTTATTGTGGTGGAGGCGGAAAAGACCCGGGAGCAGGTGGTGTTGACCGCCATAGATCAGTTAAAGGCGGCAGATCCCAATATCCTTGGAACGATTATGAATAAACGGCACCATCATATCCCCGATTTTATTTATAAAAAGGTTTTTTAATTTAATATGTATGTTTTTGCACAAATCGCTTTTTGGCTGGCGGCCGGTTTAATGTGTTTGCAGACGGCATACCCGTTAATACTGGCACTGATTTCAGTGTTTGTAAAAAAACGGCAATCTCCTTCTGCGCCTTCCGGCGATAGCGATGCAAGCCAGGTGCTTCCGGTGACCTTAATCATCCCGGTTTATAAGAATGATATCCACCGGCTGCCTGAAAAATTGGTCAACAGTTCACGGTTAAACGTTGCACCTGAACGGCTGGAAATCCTGGTGTCCGGGGATGGTGATTTTCCTGAACTGCCAAAAATAATCAGTAATGCATCGTTATGTTTCCCGGTGCGGTTTCATCAAACCGGAGCGTGGGTGGGAAAAAATGTTGCCTTGAATCAGGCTGTGGAAAAAGCCGCCGGGCAGATTATTGTGGTGTCCGATGTGGACTCTGCCTTAGATCCCGATGTGATATCCATCATCACCCAGGCGTTTCGTAATCCGGATGTGGGGGGCTTTTCCGGGACGGTCCTGGTGGACGGATCAACATCTTCAGCGGCAGGTATCGGCGGTGTACAAAAAAAATACTGGTTGTTCGAAAAATGGATAAAAAAGGCTGAGATGGATCTGTTGGGAAGTGTCACCTCATGTTCCGGACAATTGTTTGCCGTGAGAAAAACACTTTATCCGTATCTTCCCCCGGATGTGTGTGATGATATTTTTATTTTATTATCCGTGGTAAACCAGGGCTTTTCCTTTTTGGGCCTGCCCGAAGCGCGGACCTTTATTTCTCAACCGTCAAAAACCGTTTCAGGGGAAGTTGAGCGGCGGTCGAGAATTGTGGCAGGCGGGCTGAACGCAATCTGGAAAAACCGGCAGATATTTTTTAAAAAACATAGCTTCCGGTATGGAATCGGACTGTTTTTCCATAAAGTTGTCCGCAGGATGACCCCTTTTCTTCTCATGATTATTGCGATAACCAGTTTGATTCTGGCATTTTCAAGTCTCTGCTGGGCAGGACTCTTTTTTTGCCAAATTGTTTTTTACGCGGTTTCAGTTCTGTCATTTTATGACGTATTGAAAATTAGAAAACTATCTTTTTTATCATATTTCATCGCATTTAACGTTGGGACAAGTTTAGGCGTTTTCCATTTTTTGACACGAAAGGCAAAATCCAAATGGTAAAAGGCGCTTATTATAATATGGGGTGTATTTTGGGGGGCTTGGAAAAATGACGGGAAACGCTTTTACTTTACGGCCCATCCATGCTGACGACGGCCGCAAATTGTCCGACCTTCATGAAAGTGTCTGGGGAAATAGATTCAACGATGGGTATTGGGCTTGGAAATACCTTGCCCCCCCCTTTAAAACCGCCACAAATGTCGTGGAGGGGCCGGACGGAAAAATTGTCGCTTTCACAGGGGCATGGATGCGACCCATACGCGCCAAAGGGAATTTATATGAGTCTTGTCAGTTGGTCGATGCCTTGGCCCATCCGGAATACCGGGGGGGCGTTGCTTATGGATACATCATGGACGTTATGAAAGATTTGCTGTTCAATCAAAAGGTATTCCTGTTCGGTTTTGTTAATAATGCCTCTTATACTGTATATAAAAAATATTTTGAAAAACAGATGTTTATTGATGAGAATACCCCTGTCTCGTCCCTTATTCTTCGTCCTGGAAAATTAATCAGGGCACCGGAGGCAGTCAGAGCGGCAGCCGGTTGTGTGACTGAAACGGTGGTCAAAGCCCGTATCCGTCTTTTTTCGTCAAAGGAAATATCCGTTACAAAGGCCCATGAACTTCCCGGAGACATCGAACTGCTGTGGGAGAAAATTAAAGATGACTACCCGTACCGCCTGGTGCAGGATATGGATTATTTAAGATGGCGTTTCCAAGATTCCCCGGATCATTATCAATTCTGGATAGCCAGGCAAAATAACCAATTGGCAGGGGTGCTTGTGACCACTTTGGTGAAACGGGCTGATAAAGTCAAAGGATATCTGGTTGACTGGATGTTTCCCCTTGAAGAGGTCGATGTTTTCAAAGCGCTGTTAACGCAGGCGCTGCATTGGTTTTTACAAGGAAAAACCAATGTTGTGGAGGCATGGCCGGCAAATCAGAACGATCCGGCCGTCGGCGTCCTTAAATCTTTTTTCTTTATTAAAGGACGGCGGAGTAAACGATTGATTGCCGGTTGTACAGAACCGGCCATGTACCAGATGGAGAACCTTTCTGCCCGGGACTTGCTCATATCCCGGGGCGATTCAGATTTTTCAACCTTGATTTCCAACTGAAACAGGATAAATGCCAAACCCATAGGAAGCTAAAATGAAAGTAAACACAGACAACCTTGGCATCGTCAACCTGCCGGACTTTTTTATTGTGGGGGCACCCAAAAGCGGGACAACATCATTGCACTATTATCTGCAGGGCCATCCGGATATCTTTATGCCGGAGAAGAAAGAGCCCTGGTTTTTTAGTTTTATGAACAGCCGACCTTGCTTTGATAGTCCGGATAAGCTGCCGGGGATTATTGACAGCCTTGCCGATTATGTGCAGCTGTACCAAACGGCATCCGACGGCCAAAAGTGCGGGGATGCATCGCCGTCCTATCTTTATACCCATGAGACAAGCATTAAAAATTTAAGAATTGTTTATCAGGACCCCGAACAATATAACATGCTTAAATTTATAATCAGTCTTCGCAATCCCATTGACCGGGCCTGGTCGCAGTACTGGACATTCAGCAGGACCAGTTCCGACACCGCGCCATTCCAGGAAGCGGTTCATCCTGACACAATCAACAAGCGGCTTGGCAATAACTGGCAGCCGTTTTATGATTATATCGGCTTTGGGATGTACCACGATCAGATTAAGGCCTATCAAGATGAATTCGGCAAAGACCGGGTGAAGATATTTCTGTTTGATGATCTGAAAAAAGACGCCGGGCGAATCTGCAAAGAGATTTTCCTGTTTTTAGGGGTTGACCCGGATTATACGCCGGATACAAATCAGATTTATAATCCTTCGGGAAAACCCAAAAGCGAGTTGCTGAAAAATTTGATTATCTCTCCGAATATTTTAAAAAGCGTTGTGAAAAAAGTGATTCCCAAGCCCCGGCGGCAGCAGCTCAAGCATATGGCTGCCAGGAAATTGATGACAAAGGTGGAAATGCCCGCTGCCGCAAGGACGACACTCAAACGACAATTTGAACCGGAAATACGCAGACTCTCACGTTTACTGGACCGGGACCTTGGACATTGGCTGGCTTAATCTTCCTATTTGATCACACGGGCGAACTTAACGGTTAGATCCTGATCATTCAATACACGCAGGCGAAAAAAACAATTGTCGCCTAAGCTCGTGCTATCCGGGATGGTATTAATCGTAAACGTGACGGTTTTCAATATATCATCCGATGCTCCGCTAATGGTCGACGATGACAGGTAACTTTCCCCGGCAGGCACTTCCAATACCCATTGGGCGGCGTTATTGTCAGCATAGGTTATTTTAATTGTAAACGGCACATTCAACGTGTTTAAAAATCCCGGTTCCAGGCTGAAAATCATTTTATCACTGCCGTTGCGTACATCTGTGGCCCGGGCGGAATAATCAAAATGCTGCCCCGAAGGGTCATTCCAGAATGCTGCCCGGTTAACGGGCAGCGCCGGTACGGTTTTCGCCCCTGCCTGATCCCGCTGGTACAGGAAGCGTTCAAAGTTCTTTAGGGGGTATACCGTTGCATGGGCCTGTACATATACCGCATCCTGCCGCAGCCAACATACCGCATCGGGACTTTCCCAGGGATTTTTTCCGGCAGTCTGTGTCCACCATTGGAACATCCGGGGTGCATACGCTAAAAATTCTTTGGACGTCCACGCGTAATTCATTCCCAGCTGGGCCATGCGCATGATCGCACTTTCGGTCATATGTGTTTGTTCAGCCTGGGCGTTATCCGCATCCGGCTGTTCAAAGGTATATTCCACTTCGCCTAAAAAGATCCGCTGCCCGTCACGCAGGGGGTGGGACCAGTCCGCTTTCATATACCCATCTGTATAGGTCTGGCCCGCTTCAGGGGCAAGTATGTCATGGTAGGTGTCCGGGCCGCCATGACGCAATCCCAGGCCCATATCAAGGGCATAATCGTTAAGACTGTCGCCATCATAACCGGAATTTTGGATTTCACCATAACCGATCCAGCTTAGCTTGTTCACATGTTCCCCGGCCGCATCAATCCAGGCGTTAATTCTGGTTTGATAGGTTGTCAAAAGGGATTGTTCGGTCATGCCGGCATTTAACGCATTTTGCAGGTAGTCACGGTGCAGCCAGAACTCCTCCCCCAGCGAGGAAGAGAATCCTGTGATATAAACTCCTGCAATCCGTTCATCCGCCGGATAGCCCTTTTTTCCAAAAAAATCTATGAACGTTAAAAGCTCGTTTTGTAAGCCGGTGTCCCAGGGCGCAGCCACCCGGATATACATGTCAGATGTATTTCGGGTTACAAATTGTGCAGGTCCGTGCAAATCCAGCACCCATTGGGGTACATATGGGCAGTCAGCATCCATTGTTCCACTGAGGCTTTTACGTGCCGTAACATGGCATTTTAACCGAAGAATAATTTTATAATTTTGGGTGTCTGCTTTGTCCAACGCCGCGTCCAAGGCAGAAAAATCATATTGGTTTTTAGCCGGGTTTAAATTTGCCCATGAAAGCGTGACCCCTTTGACGGACAAAAAGGTGTGATCCGGATCACTGTCCATATAAAATCCACCCGATCTGCTGGACGCCTGAACCCAATCTGGCAGGGACCAGTCTGCGCCTATGCTGGTACCTGTTACCGTTATCTTGGTGTCGGCCCAGGTATAAATGCCGCTGAAGGTTACTATTAAAACAAGAAACACGATAAGGCTGTTGACCGGCTTATTTGTTATTTTGTTTAAGATGAGGGTATTCATGGCGAATCTCCTTTTGTTTTAATCCATTGGCTTGGCGTTTGTGCGGGCGACGGTGCATTTTTGAATCAACCGATCTGTCTGGGTTTTCAACTGAATCTGTTTTTGGCTGGAAATGGGGTGGGGACCAAAGCGAAGCTGTTTGTGGATTTGGATAACGGTCATAAGCGAAGGAACATCCTGTTGGGAAAACGCCTTTTCTTTGATGCGAATAAAAAATTGTTCATAGGTTTCATGGGGCTTTCTGGAAAACCCGGAACGGACAAGTTTTTCTTCAAGTTTTCGGATATAAAAGTCCGGGGTATCGGGCATGGCCCCTGACGTTGCATGGTTTTGTGCATGGCCAAGCTTGTTTTCCTTTTTAGTTTTATCTTTTCTGAGCAGGCGCCTGATGATCAGCAGCCCAAGGGGCACCAGAAGCCACAGCAGTTTCTTTTTGGTTTCCGGGTTTCCCCAGCGGAGCACGGCCAATCCGTATCCCATCAGGGAAAACAGGTCGGGAATCGCCGTTCTTAAGAAATGGCTTGCCTCCTGGTTTGTCCAGGCCGGGGGAGTGGTGTCAAAGAACATCCACCGGCCGTTGACAAACACTTCGGCCCAGGCGTGGGCATGTTTTCTTCGCACAACAATTTTGTCTGACAGAACGCTTTTTTCAAAGGCCATATACCCGGTTACATATCTTGCGGGAATACCGGCCGCGCGAAGAAGCAATACCGTAGCCGTTGCAAAATATTCACAATGCCCTGCCCGGGTCCGGGTCATGAATGCGGTGATGGTGGATGTTGTCTCATCGGTTTCAAGGTCAAGGGTGTAGCTGAAATTTGTAAGAAAATATTTTTTTATTTCGGATAAAATCAGTTGGGGCGATTTGCCGGGGTCAAATCCAAGCTCAACGGCCAGATTCCGGAACAATGCCTGTTCTTGATCCGGGAGGAGCAGGTCCGATTTGCCCGGAGGCAGGATATTGGTGCCGGGATCACCGTACCGAACATCATAACGCATAAAGCCCGGGGCGTCATCCACCACAAATGTCCCCAGTCCGTTGGTTTTGACACCGGAGACAGTGGGGCACTTAACCCCAATGGCATTTTCAGGTAATCGCAGCACCCCTTTGGGTTTTTTCATCCGGGTAAGGATGGTTATGTCGGCGCTGTTCGGTATGGATTGACTTGCCAGGTGCGGATGCCGGCGTTTGGCATCCGTCCCCGTGTCCCGGTAATCTGACACGGTCGGCTGGCCCGTAATAAATTCATCGTCGTCTGACAGGGGGATCAGTTCAAATTTATTTTGGGCCGCCGTCCAGACCTTATCTGAAAACAGGTTATAAGCCGCTTCTTTTAAAAGATAGGTGCCCCTATCAGCATTTTTTGACGGGATCACTCTGAAAACGATTTTGTTGGAAAGTTTGAGTGGGCCAATCTTGCCTAGGGCCGTGGCACCCCGAAGTGGATCGGCACTGTCGCTCATCAGCCGGTACCATGCCCGCCGGGTCATGACCCTCTGGGAATAGTGGAGGCCTGACTGCAGGAAAAACCCAATGGTTGCGGCAACAATCATGGCGGCAATCCATATCCGGATATCTGTACCCCTGGGCCGCTGGAAAAAAAGCACAACGGCAATAATGCCCAGGACAACCGGGTAGTAATGGGCCTGGCGGTTCTCTGCCGCAGCCGCCGAAGAGATCAGGCAGATGATGATAAATGCAAGGCTTAAATTTACTCTGACCGCCTCGGCCGTGGCATTTCCCGTGATTTTTTTTTTGAACAGGTACAGGGCGCGCACATCAATGTTTCCTGCTGCGCTGTATTCTTGAACAATAATTAAAGGCAAGCCGAAAACAGGCAGGTAACGCAATATGTTTACCAAAGCGGCCTCAATGTCCATTGAAACAAAATAGAGAATGGTGCTGGCAAGACACACCGTGCAGGTGTCGCTGATTTTATTTATCTGGTCTAAGGATGGATTCCATCGTATGTTTAGGATCCGGGCAAGCTCGATAACAACGCCCATCAAACAGGCAAACATCATATATCCGGTTTGGTACCCCCAGAAGATAAGGGCGCAAGCTAGGGTCAGGGGGATGGTTTTCATAAGATTTGGCTGACCTTGTTCAAGCTTGTTTCAACATTGTCCGGATCAATCCGATGGACTGCCCCGCCGGAGGGGACTGCATTTTCATTTCCCACAAGAAAGGCGGTGGTGGTAATGGCGTTTACCTTCAAACTGTTGAGAAAGTCCAGGCGTTCATTGTCTATGCAGGTGAATATCAAAATACAGCCGCTCAACCGCTGTTTATACTTGAGCACGGCCCGGGATACCGGTGAAAAGTCATTTTCGCTTGCGGGTTGAATCAATGCCAGGATTTCTAAAAATTTAGTGTGTCCCAAAAGTCCCCTGCCCGAGGCATAATGGTAGACCCGGTTGCCTGCAAAGAAAATATCCAGCAACGATTCGCCGGTTACCAGATTCGCCACATAGGAGGCGGCTAAACTTACGGCCGCCTCAAATGCCTGTGCTGCGCCCTTTGGTGCATGGGTGTCCAGAATCATGGCGTGCCGGACAAAATGCTCATCCCGGTTTTCCCGGATGATGAGCTTTCCTGTTTTGGCAAGGCTTTTCCAGTGAATAAGGCGCATGGGGTCTCCGGGTCTGTATTCCCTTAACGAGATGAATTCATCGGAGTTGCCCACCTTTGATGTCAGGGCAATGCCGCCGGTATGGTGTTTTCTGGACCCCGGCAGGGGCAGTTTGGGAACATTATACCGCTTGGGCAGAACAAGAAGCCGCGCTTCACAGGTGGTATGGTAAAAGGATCGGGTGAACCCCAGCGGTTCCTTTTTAAAGAAGGTGAAGCCTTTGAGGTAGATGTATCCCCGGTTTAAGGGAGTCAGTGTTGCCCGGACAGCAACCCGGCTCTCCGGGGGAACGCTCGGCACCTTTTGGCCTGTGACGACCGCGTTTTGTTTTTGGCGGATCAGCCATTGCCAGCGCTGCAATTTAAATTTTCTGTCCCAGAGATTTCGTAAATGCTCATGGGGCTCTCTGGCGTCGGTAAACTGCTGGAGGGATGGAATCGCGCTGCTGAACCGCTCCCGGATTTTAAAGCCATCTTTAGGGTGGTTTGTCCGGTTGCCCACAAGAATCGTGTAGCTCACAGGGATACCGGCTGTGCCGTATTCCGGCAGAATTCGTTTTGCAAAGAGCCCCTTGGGGGATTTAAATGAGAGCGTGCTCGAAACGGCAAACAATGAGAGTAACAAAGCAAAGAGCTGATACACCATGCTTCTGAAGGTATCCAGCCCCAGAACGGCGGTCAGGACCAAGGCATAGATTAAAAAATTGCCGGCCATGGAAAATTTGTTTTTTTTCCAAAACGCCAGCCTGTCCAGCCGGACATAGGCGTAGTAAAGGTATTTTGTTGTCGCCTTTGCCACCCGTTACCCCGGCGCTTTGGTGGCTGCGACAATGTCGAGAATGGTGCCGGCTGCTGAATTCCCCGAAAAAATGAATTCCGGGTCCAGAACCAGGCGGTGGGCCATCACCGGTATGGCCAGTTCCTGGATATGTTCGGGTGTGACAAAATCACTGCCTGAGAAAAGGGCATAGGCCTTGGCCGTCTTCATCAGGGTGATGGAGGCCCTGTGTCCGGCACCCAGAGCGATGCCTTTATGGGTTCGGGTCTGCCCCACAAGGCTTACAATATAATATTTAAGCTCCTGGCTGATAAACACATGATCCACCGCCTGTTTCATGGCCAGGATTTCTGATTTCGTAACACAGGGGACCACCGCATCCACCGGTTCTTTTGTCTCCTGGTTAGTCAGGATGGTCACCTCGTCGTCGGGCTTTACATACCCCATGGACAGTTTGAGCGCAAAGCGGTCCATCTGTGCCTCGGGCAACGGATAGGTGCCCCTGGATTCAACGGGGTTCTGGGTGGCGATGACAAAAAAGAAATCGTCCAGCTTTAAAATGTTCCCGTCGATGCTCACCTGGGATTCCGCCATGGCTTCCAGCAGGGCCGACTGGGTTCTCGGCGATGCCCGATTGATTTCGTCGGCCAGAAGAATATTGGTAAAAACCGGGCCCTTATGAAGCCTGAACTGCTGGGTGGACGGATCAAAGATGGAGACGCCGCAGACATCCGAGGGCAATAGGTCCGGGGTAAACTGAATTCTTTTAAAATTTGCATCAGCTGAAAACGCCAGGGCCTTGGCCAGGGTGGTTTTGCCGTTACCCGGCGCATCTTCAAGCAGGATATGGCCGCCGGCAGCAAGGCCTGAAAGCAGCAGGGTGATGGTGTGATCCTGGCCCTTTATAATGCCGGTAATGTTTTGGAACAGCGTTGTATAGGTCTCAAATCCCGTCATGTCTTTTTGGGTTCCTTGACTGATTCGGGTGGGTTGATAAACAGATGTTACCACAAATCACTGGATCAACACGAGAAAAATAATGGATCAGCAGGACTTCAGGCCCCTGATTTGTCAAGGTAATGGACTGAAGGTTGTGACCTGAGCATGTCGGCGGCTTTTTCCGGGGTGATGTCCCGCTGGTGCATGGCCAGCATCTCATAACCGTCCATGTGATTTTTAGTGCTGTGGGGATACCGCATCGGCGGATAATAGTGAAAATGGAAATGCCATATGGCGCTTGTGCCGGCCGGTCCCTGTATGATGGGCTGCTGATGAATCCCCATGGCATATGGAAACGCGCTTTCAAATAAATTATCATAACAGATATTTAACTGCCGGATGATGGCGGAAAGATCCGTTTTCTCCTTTTCGTCCATAAAATTAATGGCCCCCATGTGACGCCGGGGAAGAATCATGGTCTCAAAGGGCCATCCCGCCCAGAACGGCACCAGGCACACAAAGGTGTCATTGGAAAATACAATGCGTTTTTTTTCGTCGAGTTCGCGTTCAAGATAATCGCACAACAGGCACCGGTCATGGTCCTGCATGTAGCATTGCTGCCGAAAGTCTTCTTTTAAGGGAATGTTGGGGATAAAGCTGCTGGCCCAGATATGTCCGTGGGGATGGGGTGTGGCATCGTTCATCATATCCCCTTTGTTTTCAAAAATCTGGATATAGGCAATATCTTCTTTTTGGCCCAGTGTATTAAATTCATCAATCCAGACGTCGATTACGGCTCGAATCTGATTTTCGGTCATGCGGGCCATGGTCAGGTCATGCCGGGGATGATAACAAATAATCCTGCTCAGCCCCGACTCCGGTGCCATCTGAAGCAGGGTGTCCAATGGGGGCCTTTCCAGGCCTGTATCCGGCAGCAGGGCCGGAGCGTCTTCGGTGAAAATAAACGGTTGGGTGTACATCGGGTTGGCTTTGCCCGACGCTCGACGGTTGCCCGGGCACAGACCGCATCCGGGATCATATTGGACAGCGTGTGGTTTGCCCGCTTCCTGGTGTTGTCCGGTCCATGCCCGGTCTGTGCGATGGGGCGAGACCAGGATCCATTCGCCGGTCATAAGGTTGAACCGCCGGTGGAGACGGTTTTCTGGGTTTGCTTCAAATACCTTGTGTTTATGCATGGCATATCCTTACAGATTAATTATGAATCGAACAGAACATCTGTTTTGGCGGCCATGGAAAAATCATTTTTATGCAGACCTTTAATCTTATGGGTTGTCCATAACACTTCCACGCGTCCCCAGTCCAGAATCAATGTGGGATGATGATATTCGGTTTCGGCCAATTCAGCCACCTGGTTCACAAAGGCCAGGGCCTCTTTGAAATTTTTAAAACGAAATACACGCTTTAAAGACGGACTGCCTTGTATATCAATGATTTCCCATTCCGGCACTTGGGATTTGTACGCATTTATCTCTTGGGCTGTTGCACCAGGGCCCCCTTTTTCGCAGGGGACACATTTGTGTTCGGTTAAGAATTCCATATGAATCTCCACTGGATCGCGATTTGTGTGTACCGGGTAAAACCCGTACGCTTGAAAATTAGGATAAATGTAATGTATTTCAAAATATCTGGCAAGTCCTGGCTTTTGCAGGCAATGCTGACGTTAAAGTTAGACAATGCCATGCATGCTAAATGGAAGGGTTGAGGACGGTTATCGGGAAATGAATGGTGTAAATAGCTTGAATATATTTTATGGTTATTTTAAATTCTTTTCTGAGCACCATCATATCATAAATAAAATTCATGTTTCTATGGATGACAACAAAGCGTTGGGATCGTTTCAGCCGTACGATTAAGAGGGGGGTGAATGAAATTTGCTGCGCAACGAATGATTATCTTAGCCGGATTTATGTTCAGTATTGTAATTGTTACGCAGAGTTTTGCAGCAGATAATGTCCAGACAATAAAATTTACGGAAACCGAGCAGAAATGGCTGGATGAAAAACGAACGCTTCGGTTTAGTGAAGTCAATTGGAAACCGTTGTCGGATGTGGACCATTTCCCTGATTACCGGGGCATCATTTCAGAATATTTAAATATTGTGTCCGATGCCACCGGCATGAAACTGGTGTTTCACCAAAGTAACACATGGCATGATGTCATCACAAAATTCAAAAACGGTGAAATCGATTTAATCCCCGCCGTTTCCCTTTGCGATGACATTGGACCCGATGCAGTGCTTACCCAATCTTACATTACCTTCCCGCTGGTGATCGCAACGCGGCTGGATACGGATTTTATCGGCTATACCAATGAATTAAACGGTAAAAAGGTGGGTGTCGGAAGAAATTATACCAGCTATTTTTTTCTAAAAAAAAATTATCCGCAGATAACCCTGATTCAGACAGACGATGTGCTGCAAGGCCTTAGACTGCTGGAAAAAGAAAAAATCGATGCTTTTGTGGGCCATCTGGCCGTGATCATTCATATTATTAACAATACAAATATCGCTGTTAAAATTGCGGGCAAAACTGAATATGATTTTGAGCACCGCATAGGGCTTAATCAAAAAAATGAGGCGGCCCTGGAGATATTCAATAAAGTATTTGCAAATATCAGCAGCCGGCAGCACAATTTGATCTATAATAAATGGATCAAGATGGGCGAAAAAAGGGTCGATTATGGGTTTGTCTGGAAAATGGCAGTCCTTTTTGCCGTTCTCTTTTCCGGTGTCGGCGCGTTTATTATTTATCGATATTACCTTTTAAATCAGTTGAATCAAAAGCTGATGGCCATGGCCAATACAGATGCGCTGACCCAGTGCGCCAATCGAAAAAGATTAAATGAGGAACTTGAGGCTGCAGCCTATGGACTGCAACGGTATAACATTCCTTACAGCTTGATTTTAATTGATTTGGATGATTTTAAACAGGTTAATGACTGTTTTGGCCATGCCGTCGGCGATGAGGTCTTAAAATCGGTCTCTTTGATTTTAAGAAACAACGTGCGGCAAATGGATACCGTCGGCCGATGGGGGGGATAGGAGTTTTTAATTGTTTGTAAAAATACCGATATTCGGGGAGCCAAAGAGACGGCGGCAAAACTGCATCGCTATATTCAATCTTATAAGTTTCCTGAAATACCGACAATGACAGCCTCTTTCGGCGTCGCCCAGTGTAAAAAATCCGAGTCCATCAAAGATCTTTTCGTGCGGATTGATGCGGCCCTTTATCAAGCCAAGGAAAACGGGAAAAATCGTGTTGAGATGGCCTGACGCCGGATGGACCGGTGCTCGTTTTTAAAGGTTCAGGCGGTTCATACAAAAACCGACACAGAAGGATGCCGCCCCCTTGGTCAAGGCGTTGCTTGCCAATGATATAGCTGTTGGCCGGATTTCCCTGATTCCTCAAAACCATTGCAGTTTTTTGGACAAGACGTCCATCACCAGCAGGTGGGACGCCGTACCCGGTTTGTCCTTCACCTGGGCGTCAAGATCTTTTCCAAGTGTTGTGACGGCAATTTTCATGGACCTTTCCCTGGCTTGATTTTTTAAAGATTGAAGCTGTCTTCAATGGATTGTATTGCATCCTGGGCCGCATCTTTGAGATCTTCGTGGGCCAGGGCAGCCTGGCGGTTCAAGATCCAGTCCCGGGTATCCGGGGTGCCGATTTCTCCCAGGGCGTATAAAATGTCACCTTGGACCGGGACGTCTTTGGTACTGAATGCTCCAATTAAAATTTTTTCAAGCTCTGCACACAGGGCCGGCGCCGTTTCGGCAAGGGCTTCCACCACCACCATGGCACCTAAACGCACAGACCAGGTGTCGTGAAACAGAAGACCGGCAAATCCTTTGAACAATTGCCCGGACGATTGCATCCGTTGGGTGATCCACTCTGCCCGGCCATCCTCCAATATGGTTTTCAAGGCCTTGGTATCCAGATCCATGCTCTCTTTATTAACGATCATGTCCAGAATTTCTTCTTGTGCCACAGCGCCGGTCCATCGGGCGTCGTCATTTAGAATCAGGCAGGGGGCGGACATGACCTTGTCCTGATGGGCTTTTTCCGGAAACAGGGATCCGTCAATGATGTGAAGATGAATGTTTTCACAGGCCGCGGCAAGGGGGATGAGGCGCTCAACCATCCCCGGGCAGTGGGGGCATTGCAGGGCAATATACAAGGTCAGTCGGCAGGGCACTTCGATACTGCTTAAGGTATTCCGGATGCCGTCACTTAATTTAGGTTGTTCAAGTGCGTCCAGGCCTTTTAAGAAAGGAGCCAGTTCGCGTTCCAGGGGCAAAGCGGAATAGAGAATATTTTTTTTCAGAAAAAAACCGGGCAGGTCGGCGGGTCGACTGCTGTTTGTCCAGGAAATGGCATCCGAGACCTCCTGCCAGCGGCTGGCAAATGTTTCGAATGTTTTTTGTTCCAGGTGTTCGGTGTCTGCAATGCTTAAGGTCGGGCGTCCCAAAGGCGTCCAGGCCTTGATCCGTTCTTTTGTTGTATCGTCCATAATTGGCCTCCAGTTGACTTGGGTGGGTTGCCTGTATCGTCGTTTGATACTTATCAGAATCCGGGTTTTAAATTAAGGGAAAATCATGTAAATAATGGCCTGACAATAAATCAACTTTCTACGGGTAAGTTTCATGAAATATATAGCAGACCTGCACATCCATTCAAAATATTCCCGGGCCACGGCCAAAAATCTGGACCTGGAGCACGTTTACCACAGTGCCCGAGTCAAGGGCATTACCCTGGTGGGCACCGGGGACTTTACCCATCCGGCCTGGATCCAGGAGATAGAGACAAAACTTGAGCCCGCCGAACCCGGACTGTTTGCGTTAAAAAAAGAGATCGCAGAACAGATTGATGCCGATGTGCCCGCTTCATGCAAGGGGCCCGTGCGTTTTATTCTTCAGTGTGAGATTTCTAATATTTATAAAAAGGATAATCGGGTTCGCAAAAACCATAACCTGATCTACCTGCCTGATCTGGATACGGCAAAAAAGTTCAATGCCCGGCTGGATGCCATCGGTAACATCAACTCCGACGGCCGGCCCATTCTGGGGCTGGATGCCAGGGATCTGCTGGAGATTATGCTCGAAACATCCGACCGGGGCTTTTTTGTTCCGGCCCACATCTGGACACCGTGGTTTTCCATGTTCGGGTCCAAATCCGGATTTGATACCATTGAGGAGTGCTTTGGTGATCTTAGTTCCCATATATTTGCCTGTGAAACCGGGCTCTCTTCGGACCCGCCCATGAACTGGCGGGTGAACGATCTGGACCGGGTCCGCCTGATATCCAACTCCGATGCCCATTCCCCGAAATTTTTAGGCCGCAATGCCTCTGTGTTTAATACGGAGCTCTCCTTTGACGCGGTGCGTGGTGCCCTGGAGACCCATAATCTCAACGCTTATAAAGGCACCCTGGATATGTATCCCCACCAGGGCAAATACCACTATGACGGCCATCGCAAATGCGGGGTGTGTTTTAATCCCGATGAGACCGCAGCGGTGGGCGGGATTTGTCCCGAATGCGGGAAACCCCTGACCCTGGGAGTGCTTTACCGGGTCCGGGAACTGGCCGACAGGCCGGAAGGATTTAAACCTGACAACCGGCATCCCCATTCCTATGTGGTCCCCCTGGCCGATATTTTATCCCAGATTTTCGGGGTGGGGCCCAATACCAAAAAGGTGAATATCCATTATGATAAGGCCATCAGTGCCTTGGGGCCTGAATTAAAAATACTCACACAGCTTTCGCCTGAGGTCATTGACGGTGCGGGTGTGCCGTTGCTGGCCCAGGCCATACAGAAAATGCGGGATGGGGATATTCACATTGACCCAGGGTTCGACGGCGAGTACGGTACGGTCAATATTTTTACCCGGAAGGAAAGAGAGGATATCCAGGGAGAAAAAAGCCTGTTTTCAGATGTTGTGCCCCGTAAACAAACGAAAAAAAACGACGGTGTGTCCCGTATTCATGAAAAGCTTCAAGAAAAAGCTGCGTCATCGCCTTTGTCCCAAAAGCAGGAGCCACGTGCGGCTGTTCTCCCCGAGCATATCTTGGACGGGCTGAACCCGGAGCAGGAGAGGGCGGTTAAATCCCAGTCAAAGGCCGTGGTGATCCAGGCCGGGCCGGGCACGGGCAAAACCCGAACCCTTACGGCAAGGATTGCCTGGCTGCTTAAGGAGAACAACGTCGCCCCTGAGAACATCCTGGCCTTAACCTTCACAAATAAGGCAGCCGGGGAGCTTGGCGATCGCATCTCCTCGTTTATCCCCAAGGGCGGCCACCTTGTGACGGCCGCCACCTTTCATGGATTCTGCCTGAATATGCTCAAGCGTTATGCTGATTTTCAACGCGGGCTCATGGAAGATGATCTGCGGTTGGAGGTGCTGGGCATGGCCTTTAAAGCTGTGATTGGCGATAAAAAGGTGCCCAAACGAACCGTGTCAAAACTTGATGGTTGGATCAGCCGTCAAAAGCAGCAATTAAAGGGGCCCGGTGATGAAAATCCGGCGGAGCAGGCCGGTAAACCCATTGAGGATTTTGACCCGATCTGGCCAGATGTGTACAAGGTCTATGACCAAATGCTCGACGACCGCGGTCTGGCTGATTTCGAAGATTTGATTTTCATGTGTTTCAGGATGTTTTCCAACGATACGTCTCTGCTTGAACAAGTGCGCCAACAGTATCAATTCATTTTTGTGGATGAGTACCAGGACCTGAACCTGGGTCAATACCAGCTGGTCAAGCTTCTGGCACAACACAGTCATATTTTCGTCATTGGTGATCCTGACCAGTCCATTTACGGGTTCAGGGGCTCGGACAGCCGGTTTTTCAATCGGTTCGAAATCGATTTCCCAGGGTGCGAACAGATTGCACTGCGCCGCAATTACCGCTCCACCCAGACCATTCTGGATGCCTCTTTTCAGGTCATCTGCACCGGCAGTGACCAGGGTAATGAACAGGATCATGAACATCGTAAAATCTACACAACCCAGGACGGCACACAAAAAATTTGTATCAGTGAAACGGCCGGTGAAAGCGCAGAAACCGTTGCCGTGGGAAAGATCATTGAAAAAGGGGTGGGGGGGCTCTCGTTTCTCTCCATGGACAAGGGGTCGGGGGGCGATTCCGGGGCGGACCGGGAATATTCATTTTCCGATTTTGCCGTGCTCTACCGCACCCGGCAGCAGGCCCAGGCCTTTGCCCTGGCCTTTGACAAGGTCGGCATCCCGTTTCAGACTGCAGACCGGGAACAGTGGACCGACATGGCGGGCATTAAAGAACTGCTTGCCCTGGTGAGAATTTTTCTTGGCCGCAGCAGTGAGGCCGAACGGGAACAGTTTGCACAGTTTAAGGCCAAAATTGATGCCCTTTGCGTTCCCATTGAGACGTCAACCCTGCTGGATACCCTGGGAGACTGGCTGGACATCAAGGCCATGGCCCAAACCGATGAAAAACTTGGGGCGGCATGGCGGCGGCTCAGCGCACTGGCAGACCGCTATCCCACGCCCGGAGGGCTTATGGATGCATTAAGGCTGGACCAGGACCCCGATTTTCTGGACAAATCCGTTGAAAAGGTCTCTTTGATGACCATGCATGCGGCCAAGGGCCTTGAGTTCCCGGTGGTCTTTCTTGCCGGATGCGAAAACGGCACGATTCCCTTTGCCCGGGATGGCAAAAACGTGGACGACCCGGATGAGGAACGCCGCCTTTTTTACGTGGCCATGACCCGGGCAAAGGAGATGCTCTATTTGACATATGCACGAAAAAGACGCATATTCGGCCGGGAGCAGCAAAGAACACGGTCCTGTTTCATTGATGATATTGAAAAGGAACTGGCCCGGTATGAGAAGGGAAAACAGCGGGTTAAAAAACAACCCCCCAAAGAGATTCAATTGGAATTGTTTTAGACCCTGCTTAAAAACATTAACACCAACGCACAAAATATAAATGTAATATGGAAAGAACACCTTATAAAAAATTGGATTTCGATCACGGCCACTGCCTTGAAATTTTTGACGATTCAAGAAAAATCGGGGAGGATGCCTGGGTTGTGATCATGACCGCAATCATGAAGATCCCGGTGGAAACATCACTGTTCAAGGACAAGCCGTTGTCTGACGGTGAATTTGATGATATTTTAAATACATTGGGTTCTCCCATTGAATATCGATACCGGCTGGAACGTAATATGATCATGGCCCGTGACAAGGATGACGTTCTGGAAAATCTGGTCAGTACCTTTCTCGAAAACAGCGGCAAATACGTGGCGAACCCTAAATTCCCGGAAAAACTTGCATTAAAAGCGTACAAGGATCGGGTTGAAAAGGATAAAAAGAGAAAATAGGACTGTACATCTCTTCCGTCTTTGGGCGGCATTGTCATTGTATATCTGCCTGGGTCTGATCTTTCCCGGCACAGTCCCGGCGGATATATACAAGTATATTGGTGCCGAGGGGGTGGTGCATTTTACCAATACTCCCACCGACCAGGGCTACACCCTTTACCTTAGGGAAAAGATGTATCGGCGGGGACCGGCCCAGTCAGAAAGCGCCCAATCAAAAGGGTTTAAGGCCGGACCTGATGTGTACGACAATATTATTCTTAAGGCTGCCGGGACATTTGGGGTGGACCGGGCATTGATTAAAGCTGTGATCCATGCGGAGTCCGGTTTTGATCCCAATGCCGTCTCCAGCAAAGGCGCACGGGGGTTGATGCAGATTATGCCCCAAAATGATGGTTTACTGGAGATTTCAAATCCCTTTGATCCCTCCCAGAATATCATGGGCGGCACCCGGTATCTAAAACGGATGCTGACCCGGTATGATGAGAAACTTTCCCTGGCGCTGGCTGCGTATAACGCCGGTCCCTCGGCGGTGGACAAATACAATAACATTCCGCCCTATGACGAGACCCGGACGTATGTTCAGCGGGTGATGTCGCTGTACTCACGTTATAAGAGCAGTTAGTGTTTGGGCGGCCCGTAAGCGACGCCCAAACACAAGTTATTGTTCCCAAGTTATCCGATCAAGCCTTGATTGATTTTATGAATTCAAGCAGTTGGGGCCGCATTTCCGGGCGTTCAAGGGCATAGGAGAGATTGGCCATTTGAAAACCGACCTTGTCTCCGCAGTCAAACCGGGTGCCTTTGAATTTATAGCCAAAGATCGGCTGCTCGGTTAAAAGCGCTTTCATGGCGTCCGTGAGCTGGATTTCACCGCCGGCGCCGGTCTCTTTTTTTCCAAGATATTCCCAGATTTTGGGGGTCAGGATGTACCGACCCACAATGGCCAGGTTGGAAGGCGCCTCTTCGGGGGTGGGTTTTTCCACCATGTCATTGATTTTTACCATGTCCTCTTCCAGAGGGGATGCGTCCAGAATGCCGTATTTATCGGTCTGATCCTTTTCCACCTCCATGACGGCGGCAATGGACGCCCGGAATCGCTCGAATTTTTCCACCATTTCCGAAAGCACAGGTCTGCCATGGGTCTGAATCATATCGTCGGCCAGGAGCACGGCAAAGGGTTCGTCGCCCACAATGTCCCTGGCGCACCAGATGGCATGGCCAAGTCCCAGGGGGTCATGCTGGCGGGTGTATACAATGGTGCCGGTTCTTGGGATCAGCTCGGTGATTTGCTGAAGCAGTTCGGTTTTTCCCTTGGTTTTGAGTGTGGTTTCCAATTCATAACTGCGGTCAAAGTGGTCTTCCAGGGCTTTTTTGCCCCGGCCCGTGACGAAAATAATCTGTTCTATTCCGGCGTCAAATGCCTCCTCAACAGCATACTGGATAATGGGTTTATCCACCACGGTCAGCATCTCCTTGGCCATGGCTTTGGTCGCCGGGATGAACCGGGTCCCAAGACCTGCCACCGGAAATACCGCTTTTTTAACTTTCATAATGACTCCTTGAATGCTAGATACTATAAAAAAATCACTGATGTTCGGGACAGGGTCCGTCAGAACAGGCCCGAATACTTTTTTGAGAGCCGGTTTTGAATTAGGGCATCAAAGCGAAATATCATGTGATTGCGGCCGATTCGTCTAGTCTTAAACAGGCTCTGATGGTTGAACGCTTTTTCAATCGAAGTTTTTTATGTTCAAACCACTTTGTTTTTTAGATTAGCGGAGGCCGTTGTGTCAAACGCAAAATAAACAATTTGCCCGGGGGGTTGCGGATACTTTCGCTAACGCCCAGGCTATCCGTTTGACATCATTGCCTATTTCCAGTATGGTATCGGCCTTTATATTGCTTGTTACTAATTGATGAGGAAATAGTTCATGAACGCTGATAATAAGATAGATGAGGCACTGGGCCGGGCGGAAATCCCACCGGAACAGCTTAGCCTGAAAAGTCGGTTTAAATTTAAATGCCATAAAGGTGTCTCCTGTTTTACCGAGTGCTGCAGGGGCATCGATATTATGCTCACCCCCTACGATATTTTAACCATGCGTAAAAAGCTGGCGTTGGATTCGGAAAAATTTTTATCCATCTTTACCACCCCCCAGCTTCTTGAAAAAGCGGATATGCCTGTGGTGACACTCAAGCTTCTCGATGATGAACGCCGTTCCTGTCCATTTGTCCAGGATAAAGAGGGATGCATGGTTTATGAAGACCGGCCGACCACCTGCCGCTACTATCCCCTGGGTGTCGGGTCTTTGAGTTATTCCGGAGAGCAGGCGGATGAGGATAAAGATGAGTTCTTTTTCATGATCAAGGAACCCCATTGCAAGGGCTTTGAAGAACCGGAGGAATGGACTGTCGGGGACTGGCGTGAAGACCAGGGTGTTGATCTGCGCGATGAAGTCAATGAAGGCTGGCTGGATCTCATGGTTCGTAAAAAATCTTTGCCTGCAAGCATGCAGCTGTCCGAACAGGCCAAACAGATGTTTTTTACGGTATGCTATAATATTGATAAATTTAAACGCTTTGTGTTTGAGTCCTCTTTTCTTACCCGGTACAACATCCCCCAAGATCGGGTGGCCGAGATTAAAGAAGATGATGTGAAATTGCTTCAATTCGGTTTTGAATGGCTCAAAGTTACCTTTTTTCAAGCCGGAGAGGAGATATTTACTCCCAAAGGCAAAAGCGACGACAAAACCGACGCTGACAAATAATCCCCGCTTCATTAAGGGATTTATAAATTAAACAGGCGCCCGGCAGATATAAAATCTGCCGGGCGCCTGTTTGTTTGATACTATTTTCAGTCGTATGATTTAATATTTAATATTCATACCACAATGCTTGATGGGCCGCCGAATCATTTAAGCGGGCGTCAATATCCAGATCAAAGAAATCGGCCGCCGGTGCAAAAATTTCAGGATTATTCGCCTGCACTGTTTTCAACGCAGCAAGGGCTATATCAAATCCTTTTTTAGTCATTTTTCCCAAGGGGGGGCGGCAAGGGCCGCACGGCATGCCAATGATCTGCATCATGGTTTTTACAGGCAGCGGATTTCTGGCCCGGCATTTGACCGGTCCATACTTGCTTTCCTCTTCAGTGGTGATCACCACAAGTTCCAGCAACGGAGACAATGCACTCTGAATGGCAAGGGCGTCCTGGGTCTTGCCCTGGTTCATTAGTTCGACCATCTGGGTCATGGCCGCCGGTGCAATATTGGACATCACTGAAATAGCACCGCAGGCGCCAATCTGGTCGTCTGACATGACCTGGCAGACCAGGGCGTCGTCCCCGGAAAAGATATTAAACTTTTCTCCGCAAAGCTTTCGGGTCAGCTTCATGTTGTCCATATTTCCGGTGGCTTCCTTGACGCTTTTTACATTGGCGCATGTGTCCGCAAGTATGGCAAGGTCCTGGGGCAGCATCTGCGCTCCGGTGCGGCCGGGTATAATATAAGGAATAATCTCCAGGTCCGGATTTTGCTTTGCCACCACCTCATAATATTCCCGTCGGATCTCAAGGGAGGAGGGGCCGTTGTAATAAGGGTCCACCAGAAGCACACCGTCCACGCCCTGTTCAGCAGCATGGGCAGTGCCGGTCAGGGCTTCAGCAGTATTGTTTGAACCGGTGCCGGCGATGCACTTGCATTTACCCTTAACCTGTTTAGCAGTCAGATCAATAACCAGATTATGTTCTTCCCATTTAAATGTCGGGCTTTCACCGGTGGTACCGGTGGCAAGAATTCCGGTAATCCGGTTTTCAATCTGAAAATCAATGAGCCCGGACAGGCCGTCCCGGTCCAGGTCTCCTGCCGGGGTGAACGGGGTGATAAGTGCTGTGTAGCATCCTTGTTCCATAGCTTACAAACTCCTGATGGTTGATAGCGCGCTATGCGCGGATAAAACGTTTAGCCAAAACGTTGTGTCAATTTTCTGAAGGTTTAACGTGTTTTAAGTTTCCCCGAAAGATCTTGACACCCGAATAAAAAAATTTATTATATAAAAATTTTGTTTAAACACAATGATAAAGTCATAAAAGAGCCAAAGGAGATATAAATGGCCAACCCCCAAAACAATAGACAATTGCCTAAAAATGCAGACGAGCAGATCGCCAACCTTAGGCAGGCGTTGGTTCATAACCCTGAGTGCGGCACCACCCACTATAATCTTGCGGTGGCCCTGCTTGGAAAACAGGAGTTTGCCGAAGCGGAAAACGTGCTACATGATGCCATTGACGCAAGCCCCACCCTGGCGGAGGCCTATGTACAGCTTGGGGGCATCTGCCTGCAGCGCGGCGATCTTGAAGGCTGTTTTCGTTACAACCAGCGCGCCACCAAGGCCCGGGCCGGATTTGCCGAAGGCTATGCGAATATGGCCTTTGTTTTGCTTCAGCTGGTGGACGGTAAGAATGAAAAAGATGATGAGGATAAAGTGGACAAGGCGATCAAAAATTTGAAAAAAGCCATCATCCACAATAAGAATTTCATCCAGGCATTCACGACCTTGGGCACTGCCTATTTCATGAAAGGGCTGGTCGAAGAGGGGATCAAGGCAAATCTCGAGGCTGTGGCCATAGAACCTAAATTCCCCATTGCCCATAACAATCTGGCCGTGGCCTATCTTGAACTTAAGGATTACAAGCGGGCCATCGAGCATTGTGATATCGCCGTGGATTTGGGATTTGACGTTAACCCGGCACTGCTTGAAGAACTTGCCGAACACCGCCAGGCATAATCACACCTGCGATGACAGGTTTTTTATTGACATGCTGAGTTATAAATTCTATATCAGCTATGTTATTTTTGCTTATAGTATCTAAATTTAGGGCGTTTATTTCTAGTTAACGCTTTGAAATGATAGGAAAAAGAATATTGATGGAAAGTTTGGAAAAACCTTTTCATTGTTGCATGTAAATCAACTTTTAACGGAGGTAAGTAAATGGCTAAGCATGAAACTCCTTTACTGGACGAGCTGGAATCCGGCCCGTGGCCTAGCTTTGTTTCTGACCTGAAACAGCAGGCAGAAGTTAGAGCCAAAAACGAAAAAGGCGTTGAATTTCAGATCCCCCAGGATTGTGTAGACGATCTTCTTGGTGTTTTGGAACTCTCTTTCAAACATGGACGTACCCATTGGAAACACGGCGGCATCGTTGGCGTATTCGGTTACGGCGGCGGCGTTATCGGTCGTTACTGCGATCAGCCCAAACTGTTCCCTGGTGTAGAACACTTCCACACCATGCGTGTTAACCAGCCTGCCGGCAAATACTACACAACTGATTACCTGAAAGAACTGACCGCACTGTGGGACTTCAGAGGCTCCGGAATCACCAACATGCACGGCGCTACCGGTGACATCATCCTTCTGGGTACCACCACTCCCCAGTTGGAAGAAGTGTTCTGGACACTGACCCACGACATGAACCAGGATCTTGGTGGTTCCGGCTCCAACCTGAGAACCCCTGCTGACTGCCTTGGCCAGTCCAGATGCGAATATGCCTGCTACGACACCAGCGCACTTTGCCACTTCCTGACCAACGAATATCAGGATGAGCTGCATCGTCCGGCATTCCCCTACAAGTTTAAATTCAAACTTGACGGCTGCCCCAACTGCTGCGTGGCTTCTATCGCCCGTTCCGACATGTCCTTCATCGGTACCTGGAAAGACGACATCCGTATTGATCAGGATGCGGTTAACAAATATGTTGAAAACGACGCTGCGTATCCTGCAAATGCCGGTGCCCACAAAGGCAAAGACTGGGGTCCATTTGACATCCAGAAAGAAGTTATCGACATTTGCCCCACAGGCTGCATGAAGTTTGAAAACAAAAAATTGACCATTGACAATGCCAACTGCACCCGCTGCATGCACTGTATCTGTGTTATGCCCAGAGCCCTGAAAATTGGTAAAGAGACTGGTCTTTCCATTCTCTGCGGTGCCAAGGCTCCGATCCTTGACGGTGCCCAAATGGGTTCTCTGCTGGTTCCCTTTGTTGAAGTTAATCCTGAAAATGATTACGAAGAAATTACCGAAATCATTGAAAGCGTTTGGGATTGGTGGATGGAAGAGGGCAAAAACCGTGAACGTCTTGGCGAGCTGATTATGCGTCAGGGTTTCCAGAAACTTCTGGAAGTCACCGGTATTGAAGCAATGCCCCAGCATGTCGCCTACCCGAGAACCAACCCCTACATCTTCTGGAAAGAAGATGAAGTAACGGGCGGCTGGGAACGTGACGTTGAAGAATACAGAAAACATCACTTAAGATAAATAAGGGAGAATCATAATGGCATTTATTTCCACAGGGTATGATCCCAAAAACCCGATGACGAACAGGATTACCGACATCGGTCCCAGAGACTTTAACGACTTCTATCCTCCTGTTATCGCAAAGAACAAAGGTAAATGGTCTCATCATGAAATCCTGGAACCCGGTGTACTGGTTCACGTTGCCGATTCCGGAGATGAAGTATATACCGTAAGAGTTGGTGGCGCTCGTCTGATGTCCACAACTCACATCAATGAAATTTGTGAAATTGCCGACAAACATTGTGACGGATATGTTCGTTTTACCACCCGTAACAACGTTGAATTCATGGTTGACTCCAAGGACAAAGTAGAGCCCCTGAAAAACGATCTGGCCTCCAGAAAGTTCCCCGGCGGTTCCTTTAAGTTCCCCATCGGCGGCACCGGTGCCGGCGTAACCAATATCGTTCATACCCAGGGCTGGATTCACTGCCATACCCCGGCTACCGATGCTTCAGGTACTGTAAAAGTGACCATGGACGCATTGTTTGACGATTTCCAGCAGATGAGAATGCCCGCACAGCTTCGTGTTTCCATGGCTTGCTGCCTGAACATGTGTGGTGCGGTTCACTGCTCTGATATCGCCATCCTCGGTTACCACAGAAAACCGCCAATGCTTGACCATGAATACCTGGACAAGGTTTGCGAAATCCCGTTGGCTGTTTCCGCCTGCCCCACCGCAGCTATCAAACCTGCAAAGAAGGTTCTGGCGAACGGTACTGAAGTAAAATCAGTTGAGGTTAAAAACGAACGCTGCATGTACTGCGGTAACTGCTACACCATGTGCCCCTCCATGCCGCTTGCTGACACCGATGGTGACGGTATTGTTCTTATGGCCGGTGGTAAAGTGTCCAACCGTATCTCCGATCCGAAATTCTCCAAGGTTGTTGTGGCCTTCCTGCCCAACGAAATGCCCCGCTGGCCGTCCATGACCGACGCCATCAAAAAGATTGTTAACGCCTACTCAAACGGCGCCAACAAATACGAACGTCTGGGTGACTGGGCCGAGAGAATTGGATGGGAAAAATTCTTTGAAGCTTGTGAACTTGACTTCACCCACCACCTGATTGACGATTTCCGTCAGCAGGCTTACATGAGTTGGCGTCAGTCCACTCAGTTCAAATTCTAATTTAAATTTAAGAGTTTGAACATTATTTAATATTGGATGGACCGGAGTTCAATTTGTTCTCCGGTTCATCCCTTTCAACCGAAAGGAGTCTAACATGGCAAGCGAACTTTTACAGGATGCAGCAGCAGCCCAGAAAGTTGTTGTTGACTGGCTTACAAAAAAGTCTAAATCCAAGACCAAATTTTATATTAAAGATTTTTACGCTCTTTTCCCCGATGATAAACCCCGGGAAATTAAAAAAGTTATTAATAAAATGGTAGAAACCGAAGTTCTCGAATTTTGGTCTTCCGGATCCACCACTATGTACGGTCTGAAGGGTGCCGGTATCCAGCATGCCTCCGAGGGCGAAGCATAGAAATTTGTTGCGCTTAATTCATGACTGTTAGTTGGGAAAAAGTCCCTGGAGTTGTCATTGCCGGACTCAGGGGTGGTTCAGGCAAGACAATAATATCCCTCGGGATAACTGCCGCATGGAGAGCCCAGAATATAACAGTGGCCCCCTTTAAAAAGGGTCCTGACTATATTGACGCCGGCTGGCTATCACGGGCAGCCGGTCGCCCCTGCTATAATCTTGATACCTACCTGTGCGCCCAGTCCGTCGTTCAAAACTCCTATCATACCCATTCCAAATCCTGTGATGTTTCCTTAGTTGAAGGCAACCGTGGCCTTTTTGACGGCATTGACCTTGAGGGAACCACGTCCACAAGTGAACTCGCCAAACTTCTGGATCTGCCGGTTGTTCTGGTGCTGGACTGCACAAAATCCACCCGGACCATGGCGGCGGTGCTCATGGGCTGTATGCAGTTTGACCCTGATATTAATATCTGCGGTGTTATTCTCAACCGCCTGGCAGGAAAACGCCACGAGGGAAAAGTTCGGGCCAACATCGAACGGTTCTGCAATATTCCGGTGCTTGGTGCCGTACCAAAGCTAAAGCAGGAAGATTTCCCGGAGCGTCATATGGGACTTGTCACGTCCGAGGAACACGGAGAAAGTGATCTCTCTTTAACCCGGGCCAGACAGGTGGCTTCGGACAATATTGATCTTGATCAGTTGTTCCAGGTTGTCACCTCGTTCAAGAAGGGGCAGGGCTTGCCGATTATTGATGCAGGTTTCGCTCAAGATATTGTTCCGCAAGTAAATACGGCAGACAATCCTCATCCGGCAATGGATAATGACGGTGTTACCATTGGTGTTGTTCGTGATTCGGCATTCCAGTTCTACTATCCGGATAATATTGAAGCCTTGGAAAAGTTAGGGGCCAGGATCGAATTTATCAGTCCTTTGTCCCAGTCTGACATCCCCGAAGTTGATGCCATTTACATGGGCGGCGGTTTTCCTGAAACCCATGCAACCCAGTTGTCTGCCAATCAGGCGTTCAGGGATAAGTTAAAGGCGTTGTCCCGGGGGGGGCTGCCCATTTACGCCGAATGCGGCGGCTTGATTTTTCTTGGTGAAAGTATTTGTCTTGATGACATCGTTTACCCCATGACCGGGATTTTGCCCCTGCGCTTCGGCCTTTCCAAACGACCCCAGGGCCATGGATACACTGAAGTTGAAGTCGTCAATGACAATCCGTTTTACGCCCTAGGCGATGTGCTGCGCGGCCACGAATTCCGCTACTCTAAAGTGCTGTCCATCGATTATGATGATACTGACATGGCATTTAGAATGGTCCGGGGTAAGGGGATTCTTGAAAAAAAGGACGGATTTTTCAAAGACAATACCTTTGGCACCTACACCCACATCCACGCCCTTGGTTCCATCGGTTGGGCACCCGCTTTGATTGCCAAAGCCAAGCGCTTTAAAGAATCACGTCAATAAGCCTTGATATATAAAGTAAAAAAAATATGAAGTTAAACCGTATTCAAGTGATGATTTTCAATAAACTCAGCAAAGAAAAAAATCTCGATGCTGACGCGTACATAAAACAATATTCCATGGAATTCATCTGCCTGCAGCGCGACAGTCTTGAGGATCTTAGCGAAGAAGAAGGCGACAATTGGATTCATCGGGCATATCTATTGTCCATGTAATCACACTGGGCGGTCCGAGGTTGCCCGAGCGCCTAAACCCCATCGCTTTTTTCGAGTTCAGTAAGTATCTTCTTGTCTGTCGGAATAGAGGGCGTTGAAAATGATGATGAAATACATTCTGTCTTGGCATTTTTCAAAGGTTCTATTTAAAATTTCGATGTCCATATAACTCCGGAGAATAAATATTTCCTCTGTTTCATATTTGTACTCTCCCCCTGCGATGGTCTGACCTTTTCCTGTCATTTTCTAATTTTTTGTTGGCCATGATGCTTTGCTTGACAAAAAGGCAGCCACTATCCTATCATCCTGAAAATTTCGTGTTCAACGGTTGTTTCAATTTTCTGTAAACCGCTTAACTATAGTTTCCATTATTTCCATTGATTGAGAAGAGATCTCAGCCTTCTGATCTGAAAATTTCTAACCATGAAAGGAGCGACTGAAACATGAAAATGCTAAAGGCAAGGCCGGCTTATTTGATGTTAGGGGGAGTGGTCCTCACGTTGGCTGCGGCGATAGGCTGCCAAACCATGCACAACGGATCAAACAACACGACGATTCTTGAGACCGCGCAACATGTGCTAACGGCAGAACCTGGAACGCCGGAGGGTGTGCTGCTCATGCAGGCAAGGTACCTTATTGGAGTATTGCCTGGGAAGATGCCCGGCAGTGAAAACGATACCCCTGCACGGGTGGCACTGGGAAAAAAACTTTATTTTGAAGAAGCCATCTCCATAAATAAGACCCAGTCCTGTAATGACTGTCATCCCATTGATAATATGGGTGCCGGGGCCGATAATCGCAAGACCGGTTTGGGTGCTTTGGGGAAGAACGGTACCCGGAACGATCCGACGACATTGAATGCCGGATTTCAGATAGCCCAGTTTTGGGACGGCCGTTCTCCGGATCTGGCCGATCAAGCCAAAGGTCCGGTGCTCAATCCGGTTGAAATGGGTATGCCCAGTTCGGAAAAAGTTATAGAACGCTTGAAGGCGGCCGGATACGCGAACGAATTCGAAAATGCGTTTCCCGGCCAGGATAATCCGTTGACTTACGACAATTTCAGTGAAGCGGTTGCCGCCTTTGAACGAACACTTATTTCCCGCGGCCGCATCGACCGGTTTATCGCAGGGGACGCGGGTGCCCTGACACCGCGTGAAAAAGAAGGGATGTATATATTTATGGATGTGGGCTGCATCCAGTGCCATAGCGGTCCGGTACTTGGCGGGGCAATGTTCCAGAAAATTGGTATTTTTTATGAATACCCCAACTATGAGGACAAGGGCCGCTACGATGTAACCAAAAATGACAAGGACCTCTATGTCTTCAAGGTGCCCATGCTTAGAAATACCACGCTCACGCCGCCTTATTTTCATGACGGCGGGGTGGAAACCATTGCAGAAGCGGTGGATCTGATGGGAAACATTCAATTGAACCGGCAACTCACCAAAAAGGAAAATGACCGGTTGATTCGTTTTTTGACTACCCTGGCCGATGAAACAATAACCCGGGCAGATTTGCCCAAAACCGGTGAAACGGTCAGCGGGCCACTTGCACCGGATATGACGACCCTCGCCGATGACGCCCAGGGCGAACTTGTGCAATACGGCTATGCCCTGGCGACCGATACCTTTCGCATGCTTGGCCGCAGCGCCGATGATGCCGGCAAGCACTATGTGGGCAACCATCTGGCGTGCACCAATTGCCATCAGGAAGAAGGAACTAAAATGTATGGGCTTTCATGGGTGGGGGTATCCAAGGCCTATCCAAAATATCGCGGCCGGGAGAATCAGGTGCAGGGTCTAAAAAAACGGGTTAACGGCTGTTTTCAGCGCAGCATGAACGGAAAGCCACTGCCCGAGGAGAGCCGGGAAATGAACGCCATCATTGCGTATCTTGATTGGCTTTCCGAAGGAACGCCCAAGGAGAAGGCTGTGCTGGGTAACTCACCGTTTACACCCCCCGAGCGCAAGGCCGATCTGGAAACAGGGCGCATGCGGTACGGCACGTTCTGTCAATCGTGTCATGGCAGCACCGGCACAGGTTTTGCCGCAAACGATAACTTGGAAGCCGATGCCGGCACCTTTATTACACCCGCTGTATGGAATGTCGGCAGCTACAACAACGGTGCCGGGGCCAACCGTCTTTTAACCCTTGCGCCATTTTTACAATCCAATATGCCGCTGGGCACAGCGTGGGATCATCCGGTGCTATCCATGGAAGACGCTTACGATGTCGCAGCTTACGTCAATTCAATGCCCCGTCCCCAGATGGCGAACCTTGAAAAAGATTATCCCGACTTGAGCAAGAAGCCTGTGGATTGCCCGTACCCGCCGTATCCTGACACGTTTTCCCAGGAACAGCATAAATTCGGTCCGTTTCAGCCGATTATTTCCGCCCGGGCAAAGGATAAATAAATAAGGTACAATTGCATGGTTTCCGGACATGCCAAGGCACACATCACATATGCCGAACGTCTGACCGGAAACCATCAACCAGGATGCAAAATTTTTTTACTATGCCGTAAACGGCTTCATCCAGATACCATGAATATTGCAGTCTGACGTAGCGATCAGAGCCGTGCCGGGTTTGACGTTTAGATTAAAAGTCGCCTTTGGAACAGATTGCGTTGGATTCAGGTCGCAGCGGGTGATCTCAATTCGATTTTCGCTGTAGATCTTAAACGTGCTGATGTGGTGAAATTCCCCCTGGGGGTGCTTGACTTGAACGGTAATGGCGGCAGCGTCACCATCCCGGACAACACTGACCTCGGGGACATGTTTTTCATATTCCATCTCCTTGTACTGCCATCCTCCGTCGATTTTCACATCTTCTTTCCCGTCCTGTCCGGCAGCCAGAGGATTTGCGCTGATTGCCGTTACCATTGCCGTTGCGGCCATGTACTGAATTGCTTTTCGTCGATTCATTTTAAGATCCATTTAATTTTTAATTGATGATTGAAAAATGTTGAGAATACAACGTGAGTGATCACACGCTTTTAACATCGCATTCGATCTGCATATAGTCAAGGATTATATATGGTTATATCATAGTGTTTTGTTGTATTGTAGATTGCCTTAGACTTGAAAAAAAATCGCCCTTGCCCTACACTTAAATTTTAACACAATTCGCATCCGCCCATTTTAAGTGAAAACTTCAGGGAAGAAATAGTGCATTATAACCTTTTTACGTTGTCTTTTACAAAGGAGTGGGCTTTTCTTGAGCCGCGGTTTCGGCAGTTCTATTTCAAAGAGAACTTAAGCCGAATGCGTTTTGCCCTGTATCTTGCCACGTTCATGTACGCAGTGTTCGGTGTCCTTGATGCCGTGATTGCCCCGGAGCAGAAAGTTGTATTCTGGATAATCCGATATGCCTTCGTTATTCCCGGAACCCTGATAGTCATCCTCTGGTCGTTTCGGTCTGGATTTCAAAAAGTGTCAATGCCTGTCCTCACTGTGCTGGGTATCCTGGGAGGCCTTGGCATCGAAATTATGATTGCGCTGGCTGAGCCGCCGGCGGTCTATTCCTATTACGCTGGAATTATACTTGTTTTTATTACTGTTCATGTCCTTTTCGGGATGCATGTGGTCTGGGCGGGTATTTGTTCCATTACCATTGTTCTGTGTTATGAAATCATAGCAATATGGGTTGTGGATACCCCTGTCCCCATTTTAGTGAACAATAATTTTTTTTTCATTTCCAGCTGTATTATATGTAATTTCGCCGGATATATCATAGAACTCAATTCCCGGAAGAAGTTTTTCTCCACCCATATGCTTTCCATAGAAAAGGAAAAAGTTGTCCGGATCAACCGGGAACTTGATGGGCGGGTCAGGGAAAGAACCCGGGAACTATCGCAAACCAATACACTCCTGGAAAAGGAAATCAAGGATAGAATCCAGGCCGAATCCGCTCGACTCCGGCTGGAAAAAGAGTTGAATCAAAAACAGAAACTTGAGGCTGTCGGCACCCTTGCCGGCGGGATCGCCCATGACTTTAACAATATTCTGGCTGCTGTCATCGGCTACACGGAACTTGCCATGTCGCAAAAAGATGTCCCCAGAGAAGTCCTGGAATATATGACCGAAGTATTTAATGCGGCGGTCAGGGCCAAAGATCTGACCAAACAGATCCTTGCATTCAGCCGCCAGTCTGATCAGGAGGCGAGGCCGGTTCATGTCCGACCTATTGTGGAGGAGGCGTTTAGACTGGTTCGGGCAACTCTGCCCGCCACGGTGGAAATCCGTACCCGGTTTGTTTCCGATGCCTGGATCGTCTGTGATCCCACCCAGTTCCACCGGATTGTCGTGAACCTGTGCACCAATTCAGTTCAGGCCATGAAGGGCAGGACCGGTGTTCTGGAAATCCTTTTAAGCCAAATACTTGTGGATGAGACGGAATTAAAGCAGATGGATCTGGCGAAGCCGGGATCATACCTGGTCCTGGAAATTCGGGATACCGGTCAGGGCATTGATCCTGAAATCATCAACAAAATATTTGATCCCTTTTTTACCACAAAAGAGGTGGGGCAGGGCACGGGTATGGGGCTTTCGGTGGTCCACGGCGTCGTGAAACAGTACGGTGGTAGCATCCGGGTGAAAAGTCAACTGGGTAAGGGCACCACATTCACGCTTCTTTTTCCGGAGACCTGTGAACGGGAAAGCGGGGAAATGCAAAACGCGGAAATTATAGCGCCGGGCGCAGAACAGATCCTGATTTTGGATGATGAGCCGGCCCTTGCGACGTTGATGGATAAAACGCTTTCCGCTTTAGGATACCGGACCGTTTCATTTACGAACAGTGCCAAGGCCATTGCCTATGCCCAAAGCCGAAGCGACAGCCTGGATTTGATTATCACGGACTATACCATGCCTGGATACAACGGGATTGATGTTGCAGAAAAAATCCGGCATCGGATTCCGGGCATTCCTGTGATCCTTTGCACCGGATATAACCAGGACATTACGCCCGACCGAATGAAACAGGCAGGGATTTCGGCATTTTTAATTAAGCCGGTACTCAGAAATCTTTTGGTCAAAACGGTTCGGCAAGTCCTGGACGGTGCTAAAAAAAGCCCTCGTCTGCGATGAGACGAGGGCGTTTGCACGGGCATTGGTAACGTGTTTTTCGTTTATTTGTGCATGGGGATTTTAATGGTGCTGATCGTGTATTTGCTTACCGCTTCTTCAACTTCATCCCCTTCGGCCGGGGTTAAAGACAAGGCCAGGTTTGTCACATAAATTGTATCGTCGGCAATAACAAGGCTGGCTGGAAAGAGCAGTCCGCTGTGGGAGCCATCTTCGTTGACACGTCCGGGCATGCCAAGCTCGCCATGTACTTTTCCGCTCGGTTCAAGCATGACAATTTTATCCGCTTGATTGGCTGCGGCCCACAGGTAGCCGTACGCATCCATGGCCAGACCGTCCGCGCCGTTGATGCTTTCGGCAAAAACGCTTAATTCTCCAGTGACCATATCAAGGCTTAAAATGCGGTCATCGCCGGTATTGGCGATAAACAGCTTAGACGCATCGGGGTTGAGCGCCAGTCCGTTTGCGCCAAAAGGGGGAAATCCCGGTGTCGCCAGCAAGCTGTCGTGAATGACAGTTGTAACGGCGCAGTGTTCCGTGCAGTTCGCCGCATTTTCAATTTTGAAAACAGCACCTTGAAAAGAATCGGAGATAAACAGGTCGCCCGCCTTGTTAAAGGCCATGGCATTGGGGGCCGCTGCGTTATCGCCAAAGTCGAGGGTGTCTTTACTGCCATCGGGATTATTTACGGTTCTGGGCCCGGGGGCGCCAATGTGAGGAATGGCTGCAACATCCTCAATCGTTGAATCATCCAAAAAGTTACCGGCAACGCGTTGGATTCTGGACTTGTCACCCACAAGGTCGCCGGTATTGCAGATGTAAACCTTTTCATCGGCTGGATTGAAGGCCAATCCAAGCAATGGCGTTTTGGCAAAATCAATCCGGGCCAGAAGTTTTCCGGTTTTATCATAGCGTAAGACGGTATTGTTGCCGGCAAAGCTGAATGTACTCACATAGATATCGCCGGTGGATGGGTTTCTGGCAATCCCTTCGGGAAAGGCAAGGCCGTCCGGCAATGTAGCAAATGCTTGTGCTTGGGTGTGATATGCGGTCATTTTGTGATGTTGTACGGCACTACATGCCAGCAAAAATACGGATAAAAGAGATACAGATAAGGTCTTCAGAATAAGTTTTACCAACGTGTTCATTTCGGCCCTCCGTTTGTTGTTTCCCATGACTGCCTCGTTAAGTAATTTTCTTTGTTTAATTCTTTTTCTTGCCGTTGCCCGGCGATTTTGTTACCCCCCGCGCCCCATTACTATTTTACGGACTGCCGAATCAAGTCAAGAAATTAAAAAATTTTTTTTGTCATGGAAATGATCAGATTGTCTAAATCTCTATTCCATTTAGATAGATCCTGGGGATGATGGGGCTGTGTTTTTCCAGCATGGCAGAGACCCCGCAGTAGGTTTCCATGGACATGGATACGGCCCGTTTGATTTTTTTTTGCGTCTTTTTCATCGCCGGTTATGTGATAAGAGAGGGTGATGTCCTTAAATACCGACGGCTGTTGGTCGGTCAGCTCGGTTTGTGCCGTGATTTCCAAATCCTGGATCTCCACCCGCATTTTGCCAAGTATCATGGCCACATCGATGCCGGTGCATCCGATCAGGCCGCTTAAGAGCAGTCCTTTTGGCGATGGCCCTTTGCCTTCACCGCCAATGGTTTCAGGTGCGTCAAGGGTATAGGTGTAGCTATCATGTTTAATGTCAAATGCCAGTTTTCCGTTTTTTTTGCCTGATATCTTCATTGGGTTTTTGTTTCCTTCATTTTCGGGTTCACGTTTTTTTACAGATACCATCAATGGGTGTCAGGTCAAGCACTTAATATAATACCCATTGGGAAAAGTTTGCAGTTTTATCTGTGTTTCAAAGCTGTTAATATACATCGTAACCCCGTCTTAGGAAAATCAATCAAAGGAGGTCGCTTATGATTTCTAACGAATTGACCCCCCAATCGCTGTGTATCCATGCCGGCGCGTCGGTAAACGAGTCCAGGGCTGTTGTTCAGCCGATTTACCAGACATCTGCGTTTCGGTTTGATTCCACCGGTCATGGGGCTGACCTGTTTGCCGGCCGGCAGGAAGGTTATGTGTATACAAGAATGGGCAACCCCACTATCCGCGCCATGGAAGACGCCGTGGCCGCGCTGGAAAAGGGAACGCGCGCACTGGGATGCGGCAGCGGAATGGCTGCTGTGAATACTGTGTTTGCAGCAGAATTGTCCGCCGGCGACCATGTGGTCTGCTCTCAGGTGGTTTACGGCCCGACACTGACATTGCTGAATACCGTGTATAAGCGGTTCGGCGTTAACGTCGATTTCGTGGATACCTCGGATATAGAACAGGTGATCGGCGCCTTAAAACCGAAAACCCGATTGGTGTATGTCGAAACCCCGGGCAATCCCACCATTGATCTGTCTGACATCAAAAAAATAGCTGACGCAGCCCATGAAAAAGGAGCGGTTCTTGCCGTGGATAATACGTTTTTAAGCCCCTGGTTTCAAAATCCATTAATTCTTGGGGCGGATATCGTTCTTCACAGCCTGACGAAATTTATCAACGGCCATGCGGATGTTATCGGCGGTATTGTTGTGGTGAAGGATGATGATACCTACAACCGCTATCGAAAGATATTGAATCAGACCGGGGGGGTGATTGATCCTTTTAATGCATTTTTGGTACACCGGGGCATTAAAACTTTGGGACTGCGTATGGAAAAACATGCGGAAAACAGCATGGAAATTGCCCGGTTCCTGGAAGGCCATCCCAAAGTTGCCTGGGTCCGATATCCGGGGCTCAAAAGCCATCCCCAGTACGATCTGGGGCAAATGCAGCATCGTGGTCCGGGCGGTGTCATGGCATTTGAGCTAAAAGGCGGGTTTGAGGCTGGAGAGACGCTGCTTAATTCAGTGAAGTTGTGTATCCTGGCTGTTTCTCTAGGGGGTGTCGAAACTTTGATTCAGCATCCGGCGTCCATGACCCATGCATCTTTGGCAAAAAAACAGCGGCTGGCTGCCAGGGTGACCGACGGCTTGATCCGTCTATCCGTGGGCATTGAATATCATGGTGATATTATTTCCGATTTAATGCAAGCGCTGGACGGCATTCCTGGATAACGGTAGCGGTCTATGAATTTAGGCACATATTGAAAATATGTGCCATTAGGTCTTAATGAATAATGCGTGCAGGCAAAATGCAGGGGATATGTTTTGCCGATTCCCCTATAACCTGAACCTGGATATATCCAGCTCCAGGCGCTTGATAATTTTTTGAATGGAGGCCCGCTCAAGGCCGCTGCGCCGGGAGGCTTCTGAAATATTTCCTCTGGTTTCCTGGAACAGGCAGTTTAAATATTCCCGGGAGAAGATATCCAGGGCCGCCGGATCGATTTGCATGGGATCAATATTCATCTCCCGGCAGGTCCTTTTGTTTTTGTTCAGGGCGTCTCAGTACTGAATGTCCGAAGATGAAATCCGCTGGAACTATGCCGGGCAGCCTGGTATAGTCATGCAGTCATATCACTGCGTGAAAGAATATTCCGGGGATGTCCCATTGAAGAAACCTGCAAATAAATCATTGAGTACAGCAGAGAAAACAGGCCTTTCTGCGTTTATCCTGGCGGGTGTCTTGTCTGTTTTTTTGGGGCCTGGATGGAGTATTGTGCCCCTGGCAGGATTTGTTGGGCTCTGTCTGGCCGCGCCTTTTGCAACGCGGTTCGGTTTTTTTTTGCCTGTCGTCTGCCGAGGGGATTGTAAAAAGGCTTGTGTCTCTCTTACCTTTGACGATGGACCGGACAGCGTGACAACCCCGTTGATCCTGGATATCCTTCAATCATACCAGGTGCCGGCAACCTTTTTTGTCACAGGGAAAAATGCCCGCAGCCATCCGGATCTCATCGCCCGGATTCTGGCCCAGGGCCACACCATTGGCAACCATACCTATTCACATGATCCTTTGATTATGCTCAAGTCAAGTCGCCAGCTCAAAGCCGAGATTGTCCAAACCCAACATGTTCTTGGAACCCACGGCATTCGGCCCCTGGTGTTCCGGCCCCCTGTTGGTATTATTAGCCCGAAACTGGGGCCTGTTCTTTCAGAACTTGGCATGCGTGCCGTCAATTTTTCCTGCCGGGCCATGGACCAAGGAAACCGAAGGGTATCCGGGATGGCGTCAAAAATACTGGACCGCGTGAGGCCCGGTGATATTATTTTGCTGCATGATTTAAAACCCCGCCCTGAAACGCATGACAACCCGTCTATCCGTCATTTTTTAACCGAACTTGAATGTATATTGGATGGACTTGAATCCCATAATCTTTCTGTTGTGCCGTTATCAGAATTGATCGGGCAACCGGTTATGGAAACCGTGGGTGGGCGCGGGGCGGCTATCTAATTTTTTTTTGGGGAATGTTTACTAAAGCTGGATGGCTATGGCTGCAATATCGTCATGGCACTTGAACCGGGGACAGAGCAAGCAGTGGGGATCTTTTTCTTCCAGGTTGCGGATTATCTGTTTAAGACCTTCCAGGCCTAAGGTCAGGTAGGTTTTGACAAGGTCTGTGAAATCCTTGCGGGGTTCCGGCTCGGGCTGGGGGATGGACAGCCCGTCGGTAAAGATCAGAACATGGGCCACCCGGTCCAAAGGTTCTTCCCCTTGGTTCAGGAAGGCTTCAGCCGCTTTTTCGCCGTTAAGCACGCCATAGGTGATGTTCATGCCTGACCGGACTTTTCGAATCTGCCCTGCCAGTTTTCCTCGCATCAGATCCAGGATCTGTTGGGGGACACTTTCGGGTGAAACCTGTGCCTTTCCGTTTTCCGGCAGATGGGTACGAACCAGATTTTTCCACAGGGCCAGGGTCTCATGGTCATGGTCCTCCCGGTCCACCAGCACCCTGTGGCTGCCGTCTTCGTAAATAAGAATGATGACGGCATCCCCGCTTTGAACCCATTCCAGGGACCGCTCTTTGAGGCGTACCACCGCCGCACTGGTGCACCAGAGATTTTCCTTTTTTGAGGTATCCACCCCGTTGGAAACCATCTGCCGCATGATCGCATCGTTGGCCTGGCAGGCCAGCTGGTTCAAAGGGAAATGGTTCTTCTTAAATACGGCACCGGCCGTTTGGGAGGCGATGGTACCCCCGGTTCGGTCCTGGCTGAATTTTTGACGGTTCAGGCTGGTGGCCCCGTCAAAGACCCCGAGGATATTATCCTGGACGATCAAAAAATCTTCGTTCTGGATAGCAGTCCCTTTTTCAAGGATGGTTTCAATCTCTATTTCAGGATAACATTTCAATTCCATTGGGCAATTATAGAAATAGGAATATTTCTGTCAAAAAGATAATCTCAATCTATATCTGCTAAACGTATAGGTCTTTTGTATATGGATTTATGTTTTGGATGGCTGACTGTATTCGAAAACGATTTTTTCTTCCTTGGGCAGTCCGGTTTTAATGAACATGGCTTCATTTTTGTTGCGTGGCTTTTTTCTCTTGGCACCGGATAATTGAAGTTGCGCACCCCTGGGAAGTCCTACGGAAAAAAACAGGGTGTCGGTCAGGGCCTTTGACGGCACTTTGGGTAGCCAGTCCAACGACACTGTGATTTCACGTTCACCGACTTGTATCCTGGACTGGGTGGCATTGAGATACTGGGTCAGGCAGGCGGCGAAGTCTTCGGCGAGCACCACCTTATTTTTCTTTGCCTTTTTTTTTATAAAATCGGACCAGGCGTGGATCACCTCCATGTTTCGATCTGGATCGGCGTGGAGGATGTTGGCCCAGTGCAAGGCAAGGATGGGAGAGGTGAAGTTGAATTCAGGCGGAGCCGCCACCTGGTGCCACTTTGTCTGGGATACTCCCCGTTCCATGAGCAGGACGCCTTCTTCCCAGCCAAGCCCCGGGAACTGGGGGGCAAGATGGCAGCCTGCCCGGGAAAAGACCAAGCTGATGTACTGGATGCCAAAGGTGCGGGCAATGGCCTGGAAGCTTTTTGCTCCGTTGCCGAAACCGTGGTGCAGGGCAGGGGGGATAAAGAGGCGTGGCTCGTGGGCCAGGCCGAATGAACTCATGAGCTTGAAAAAATAGTCCAGATGTTTTTTGACCAGGTCCCGGGAACGCATTTTCCCTTGGGTGTCGTGAAACTCGCTGCGAAGCATCCGGCCCCGGTCCCAGAATTCATGGCCCACCCCATGGACCGCCACCTCCAGGTATTCTTTGCCGTTTTGAATGATCTGCGCTGCCTTTTCCTTGGTTGCCGGGTCTGTAAATGGCGATTCCCACTGCCCGGCCATCCAGGTGGCAGAGGGTACATCTCGGAGCAGCCGGGTCTGGTCCCACTCGCAGAGGACAAATCCGGCCGGGATTTTCATGTCCAGGCTTCGGCCCATCGCGACCAGGGCCGTGTAGTCCTCCGGGCAGTGGGGCCTTGGCATGCCGGTGCGAAAGGGCCGGTCGATTGCGGATTCGTCCTGCCCCAGCCACCATCCCGCATCATCGATGGTGACCAGCAATGGCATGGGAATGGACAGCGGCATTGTTCTGTGTTCCTCGATCACAATGAAATGTATTTTCTGACCATAGGGCCTGCCAGGTTGGCGATTGCTAAGGGCAGTTTTTTCCAGGGACTGATGGAGAGAGTCTCTGCTGGTACCTTATTGTGCTCCCCGGCCCAGGAATACCATGAAAGCGGTGTTTGTCTGGGGCCCCACTGCTGTTTGAACCGAAAGGTGGGCGCGCCTTTGGAGGACCTTCCCATGTCAAAGGTATCAAGGTTGAGGTCGCAGGCCAGCCGGATCATCTGCCAGTAGAGCAGCATATTGGTGTTCAGGGGCCGGAACGGTCTGAGAGACGATGCCCAGGGGTTGAACAGCCTGTTTTTAAACCGGAACACAAACCCCGCTGCCGCCGGGGTCCCTTTATGGTACACCACGCAAATGAATGCCCGGCCCGGAAAGATCGAAAAGATGGTTTTAAAAAAGTTAAAGGAATGGATAGGGGAACCCAGATCCCGCATGTTTTGGGCAAAGACCTTGTAAAATGCCGGCAAAAGCGACGGGCCGCCAATGTCCCAGGTCAGCCCGTTTTTTATCCCTTTATTGATCTGGCTTCTGAGTTTGGCGGGAAAGGCCGCCAGCATCTGACGGGGACCGGGTGCCAGGGGAAGGGCCATATCGGTCTTTTCGGTGAAAATGTGGGGATGACGGCCCCCAAGGAGCACCCCGGACAGGTCAACATTCGTATCCTGTCGGAGGCTTAACCCGGCTTTGCTGTTGCACCCCAGTTTTTCCCAAGCTTTTTTTAAAATAAATCGCCCGGCCTCCGGCGTCTTCGTCAGAATCCCGGCATGGTCGAAAAAGGGAATGGAGATCCATTCAGACGGGTAAAAGGGGCGGTTGAAGCAAAACAGGGGGAGCATGGCCGATATCTGACCTCTGTCTACTGCGGCCAGATAAACCGGCCTGTGCCGGTATACGGACTCAATTACCCTGCGCCAGCCAAAAAGGTGGGTAAAACAGGCGCCGGGGTGCTGCATCACAAACCGGTCCCATTCAAAGGGTTGGTCGATGATCTTTAACTGCATGGCCCGGAATTTCTGGCCGATGGCGTTTCCATGTGCAGGGGCTTGGGGGCGGCAAGCGGCTCAGGCTTTGAAAACAGATAACCCTGAATTATTTTAAGGGGTGTGGTGCTGATTTTTTCAAGCTGTTCTCGGGTTTCAACCCCTTCAGCCACAATGGAATACCCAAAATTTTCGGCAATATTGCACAGGGTTTCAAACATGTAAAATGCTTTGTCGTCATCAAGGATCTGATCCACAAAGCTTTTATCCAGCTTGATTTCATCGGGGTGGATATTCCTAAGATAATTCAAAGAGGAGTACCCCGTGCCGAAATCATCAATGGAAACTTTGACAAACAACTGGCGAAGTTTATCTATAATTTTATTAATTTCCTTATAATCGGCGATGAAAATGTCTTCGGTTATTTCAAGGATTAATCGGTGCGGGGGGATTGCATGTTTATTGATGGCCCGTTCAATTTTACCGGTAAAATCTTTTTCCATGAAACACAAGGGGGAAATGTTAATGGATACGGTCAGGTCGGCATCGTATTTCATGGTCAACGCCTGATAGTCTCCCAGCACTTTGTCTATCATATAGTCCGTGAATTGGGTGATCAGATTGAGCTCATTGATGTACGGGATAAACACATTGGGCGGTACAAATCCCATGTCACTGGAGATCCATCGTGCCAATGCTTCCACGCCCACGACCTTTTCAGTGGTGAAATCAACTTTGGCCTGGTAATAGGGGAGCAGCTCTTTTTCTAAAATGGCCTTGCCCAGGTGCTGGCGCATGGCAAGTTCGTCTTCCACCCGCTCTCTCATGGACCCTTCAAACCGCGTCAGTGATAAATCTTTATTTTCCCTGGCGGTTCGCATGGCTGTTGTCGTCTCTTCGTATAAGGTCTCAAAGGTTTTTTCGGAGCTGTCGTACTCGGCCAGGGCAAGGTATATATCAAGCATCTGATTGTAACCGTTTTCTATGATATATTGTTTACTATTATGCCTGATCGTTTCTAATACCTGTGAGATATCCTGGGCTGGGACCTCTTCAATCCATATGGAAAATTCATTGCTGGCGGTACGCGCCGGATAACAGGTTTTGGTTTTGCATTGACGCAGGTACTTACCAAAGAGTCCCAATACTTTGTCTCCCTGATCATATCCGATGGTTAAATTAATCAATCTTAGACCCATGATGTCCAGTTGAGCCAGGTATCCGGATTGGTACCCATTGTCTAACCTTTGGGTTACATACTCTTTTAATCCGTTTCGATTGGGAAGCATTGTCAGGTCATCGTTGTAGGCAAGGTAGGTCAAACGGTTATTCTTTATGGTGATTTTGTATTTTGCCTTTTCAAGGGAGGCGATCATGGTGTTGTAACCATCAATTAATATCTTGGTTTCATCATTATAATTGCCCAGATTGATTGCCTGATAGCGGCCCTGGGTGACATGTTTCATTCCCTTGGCAATATCAAGTATGGGTTTTGTCGCAGATTTGATGTAAATCGTGCCGGCATAACCGGTAAAAATAACCAGTATAACGGTGACAAGTACGATGGTATAAAGAATTTCAGTTGCTTCATTTACAAAATCCAGCTCATATGCCGTTGAAACAACGATCCATTCCCAGTCCGGAGAAAAAGCCGCATAGGAAATTTTTTTGCCGATTTTATCGGAGTGGGGAAGACGCCATGCATAGTAGGTATATCCGCCGCCTTTGAGCGCTGTTTCTATTTGTTCCCTGACAAGATAATGTCCAGCATTATTGAGGTCCGTGACATCCCAGACGTTTTGGCCTTCCAGGGTGGGGTGCAGCACTTCCAAACCTGTTTTGTCATATATGATAAAGTATCCATGTTCGCTTAAATCGATGTGTTTGTGTAATTGCCGGGTGCCGTCCGGCTTCATGGGGCCGTTTAAAATCGTCTTGATCCGTTCTTGTGCATCGGCTTTGGAAATTAATCCCGCCTGAACTTTCTCGTATTCTGAATGAATCAAGGCCAATGCCTGGACAACTCCGTTTTTGAGCGCAACCTTACCTTTATCTGCGAGCGCCCGTTTGGTGATTTGATAACTGGAAATGCCGATGAGCGATGTCGCGATGATTAATATGAACAAAAAAATTGATATGAGTTTGCGATTAAACGATTTCCGATATTCGTTTATGAATTTCAAGCGGTGCTCCTCATTCCGATATTTGATTTTAGACTATATAATTATCATGATTCGGAGCCGTTGGCATAGGTTTTTTTCTGTGATTATGTGCTGATCGCGGCATTTGGGATCTGGCCCTTTAGAGAAAATTGACGATTTTCGGTCGGGCATCGATTCAAGCGTCCCGGCAAGTTGACACATATGTCGGCTATGGATATAATCGCCTATATACCGTATACGAAATCATATTAACATGTCGTACAATTCATGAACTACTTCTCTATGACGCATGATTTTCTCCTTGTATCCTTTTACACCGGCTTTTGGGTATGTCTTGTCAACCAAGCGTTTTAATGGGCTGTGTGGTTGGATGTTTTACGGATTCATTAAAATTGAGTGGTGGCGTATCCCGCACTGTTCAACACGAGAGGACAGCGTATGAAGAAAATTGCTTTTCTGGTTGTTTGTATATCCATGATTTTATGCGGTGCCATGTGTGAGGTCGGCATCGCATATGAAATGAGAATCGCCATCGGCAATCCCGAAAAAGAGAATCATTTTGGATGGACGCCTTTTGTGGTGTTTAAAGATGAGGTGGAGCGCCGTTCAAAAGGCCGACTGAACGTAACCGTTTACTCCCAGAGTTTGGGGGCATCGTTCATGGATATGGATAAGGTCGAAACCATCCTTGACGGTTTGGTTGATGCCCGGGATTCTGCCGGCGGTCATGTGGCTACCATCTATCCACCCATTCAGGTGCTGTCCATTCCCTATCTTTTCAGTGATCGAAAAATTGCCTGGGAGGTGCTTGACGGCCCGTTCGGACAACGGCTGATTGAAGATATGGCCCAAAAAACCGGGTTACGTCCGTTGTACTGGATAGAAAATGGGGGATTTCGGCATTATTCCAACAATAAGCGTGCCGTCCATTCTCCGGCCGACATGAACGGCCTCAGGATCAGGACCATGGAAAGTCCTTTGCATATGAAAATCGTATCCGATCTTGGGGGCAGAGCCGTGCCCATTTCCTGGGGCAGTGTTTATCAGGCCATTGAATCAGGTATTGTGGACGGCCAGGAGAATTCCATCGGCACTTTTTTGATTCCCCATTTGGAGAATATCCAGTCCCATATCGTTTTGGACGGCCATGTGTACGGCATCTACACACTGCTCGTAAATGAAAGTTGGTACCAGTCTCTTCCCGATGATCTCAAGGCTGTTATCAACCAGGCCAAACAGGTCTCTGCCGCAGTAAACAGAAAACTGTCCGTGGCCAATGAAACCCAGGGACTCAATTGTTTGAAAAACCGTGGGATCAAAATTTATACGCCTTCGGCCGCACAGCTGCAGATGTTTCGGCAGAAGACACAGGCGTCGGCAATTGACTGGCTAAATGCAAACGTGGGTGAAAATTGGGTGCAAGCTGCACTGGATGCCGTATCAAACGCAGAAAAAAAATTGGGATATCAGCAGTGAATTTAATGGTCCGGGTGTATGGACAACGCACGTCTTGAAAAAAGAAAAAGGAACAACCCGTTTATGTTTCAACGCCTGCATATAAAAATTATGGGGATCATCGGCTCTATTATCCTGGTCACTATATGTACGGCGACCTCTTTTTATGTTCTGGATCTTAAGAAAAATCACCTTGAAACAATTGAGTGGCGCTCCGTCACCCTGGCCCAGAGTATTCGTGTCTATTTGATCAGCCGATACGAACTGTCCAAAGGGTTTGCCGATATAGATCTGATTCTTGAATCTGCTTACCTGGAATGCAAAAAGCTGTTTCATGCCAATCGTCATTTGAACGTCTCCTTTGTCTGCGTGCTCAGCAAAACCGGAGAGGTGATTATCCACAATGACAGAGCGCTCTGGAAAACACGGTTAAAACAGCCGGAGTTGCTCCAGGCGCTTGGGTCGGGAAAAATTCGGACCGTTCCAGGTGAAAACAATTACCACACCCTGATTCCCGTGACAACCGACAAGGGGGTACAGCTCGGGACCATTGATATGGGATTTCCCAAATATGTGCTGGCGCAAAAAATCATGAATGCCCTGCGCCGGGCTGTGATGTTGGGTCTGGCGCTGTTTATCGCCGCCTTTATTCTCACCTGGCTTTTTGTAAGGCTGGTTGTCACCCGGCCTATGAACAGACTGATTGATGCCACCACCCAAATTGCCGGGGGGGATTTGACCGGGGATATTTATCATTCCTCCACCCGGGATTTCAGGACCCTGGCAGTCAGCCTGACCCGCATGCGAGATTCCATCCGCCGGAGCATGGCAGATCTGGAAGATAAAAATCAGGAGATCAAAGCCTTGATTGCCTGTTCGCCCGTGGCCCTTTTCAGTCTTGACTTATCATCCCGCGTCTCCATCTGGACCACATCTGCAGAGCGGTTGTTCAACTGGCAGGCAAGTGAGGTGTTAGGCAAAAAACTTCCCATGATTCCCGAAGAAGAGATGGATCGGTTTGATGAACTGTTTCAAACGGTCTGTAAAGGTAGTGTTATTATGGGATGTGAACTTCTGCTGAAAAATAGAGACGGCACGCTGTTCCATGGCTCTTTTTCCTCGGCGCCCGTTCGTGACGGCGATGGTCACATCCTCGGCGTGATGGGTACCGTGGAGGATATTTCCCAACGCATTGATCGGGAACAGAACCATGAAAAGGTCCAGGCCCAACTCCTCCAGGCCCAGAAAATGGAATCCGTGGGGCGGCTTGCGGGTGGGGTGGCCCATGATTACAACAATACCTTGAGCGTTATTCTTGGTTATGCAGAAATAATCCTGGAGCAACTGAAGCCGGAAGATCCCAAATGTGACGACCTGCGGGAAATCATCAAGGCCACCCTGCATTCCGCAGATATTACCCGCCAGTTATTGACTTTCGCCCGCAAACAGACCATTTCGCCGAAAATTATTGACCTGAATGAACAGGTGGAAAACACACTTAAAATGCTCAATCGTCTGATCGGGGAGAATATTGAGCTCAAATGGATACCCGGAAAGGACCTGGGAACAGTGAAAATGGACACGACACAGATAAATCAAATTTTGGCTAATCTGTGTATCAATGCCAGGGATGCCATAGAGACCACCGGGCGTATCACCATTGAGACCTGTCTGGCCACCATCGACGATGCCTGTTTTGCCAATCATCCGTGGTTTAAACCCGGGCGGTATGTCTGTCTTTCGATCAGCGACACTGGTTCCGGAATGGATAAAGAGACCTTAAAAAAGATATTTGATCCCTTTTTTACAACCAAAGCAGTGGGAGTGGGTACGGGGCTCGGCCTTGCAACGGTTTACGGTATTGTGCAGCAGAACAACAGTTTTATCAATGTTTACAGTGAAACGGGGCGGGGCAGTACATTTAATATCTACTTTCCCCGGCATTCGGCCCCGACCGACAAAGAGATACAGGTTTCCTCGCAGGTTTTGACCGGGCAGGGCGAAACCCTGCTGCTTGTTGAAGATGACGCCGCCACTTTGAAAATGTTTAAGCAGATGCTTGAAGCTGTCGGGTACCGGGTGATTGATACACAGCGTCCGGAGCACGCTGTTGATATCGTCCGCAACACCAAGGAAAATATTCGACTTCTCATCACGGACGTCATTATGCCGCAAATGAATGGGAATGAACTTTCCCAAAAGATTACAGCCGTTCTGCCGGATCTGAAAACCTTGTTTATGTCCGGATACACGGCAGATGTCATTGGCGATCAAGGTGTTCTGGGGCATGATGTGAATTTTATCCAAAAACCTTTTTCAAAAAAGGATCTGGCCCAAAAGATTCGATTGGTTCTGGACGGATAACTTTTTTATGAGAACGTCAGGGTAAGTTACTCTGATTTTTCATGCCTTTTTTTGTGGGCCAAGGCTGGAAGATGACCTGTTTGAAAGGCCCATGGCCGTTAATCACAAAATGGGACGGATGTATCTTTTTAAAAAGTATTCAATCCCTGTTTTATTAAAGTGCATATGATCGTAGAAGAAATTTTTATCCTGCATGCGCGATGAACAGTTGATGTAAGATACGCTTGCGTCGCGATCCGCAGTTTTCCTCAAAAATGCATCCACCTCGGACAGGCCTGGGAAATCGGGCATCAGCAGTGGGAGCATGACATAGGTGATGTCGGCACCATGGGCTTTCGCCTGTCGATTAATATCCTCAACTACATGTCCGTAAGCGGTAAAGCTGTTCTGGTCACATTTTTCCAGATAATGCTTTCTGGCCTTTTCCATCTTTTCTTCATCGATTTTGTTAAGCGTGCCGTCGGTCAGTCCGGGGGCTCCATAGCGGGATCTTTTTTGCCAGTCTGTCACCGTAATCTTTTGAAGGTAGGATGATAGCCGGTCTACAGGATAACCGTCCTTTATGAGCTTTAAAAAAATGAACAGCTCAAAGGGTTCATCCCTGAGAAAGAAGTCATTGTTCTCATTGTTGATGGAAGAGTAGAAAACAAACGGGTCCACCAGATAAATAATATGATCTGCCGTATTGCCCTGGTTAAAGAAAAAAGAGAGATGAACGTCCATGGGCATCAGGCCCCCGCCCCCGCCTTTGGACAGGTTGGCCACCTTTTTGCCCAGGATGTTTTCCACCATTTCATGGTTTCCGTCCCGGGAAAACACCCGGCCCCTTGAGGTTCCTAAAAAGACGACGGGGTAATGTTCGTTTTTTCCAATGGCCAGCAGGTTGGATTCGGTTTGGGCATATGGAAGATGAATATCCCTGTGCCGCCCTGAAACGCCATAAAGAAGAAGTGTGAGAATTAAAAGATTCAGAACCCCGAATATCACTAATTTAAAGATAAAAAGTTTTCCGCTCATATTTTTTTAGAATTGAAAATAGATGAATTCCTGTTTTACGCCGAATATGCCTGAAATCAGTACAGACCAGCATGCAACTGTATAAATGGTCCAGCGGACCGCGAGGGGCAGGTTTCCCACCTGTTCGTGCACCCATCCACGCCGTTCCCATAATTCCACACCAAAAAGCAATACAATCATGGCAAGTAGAAAAATAAACTGGGGGATACCCACAATATCGATTCCGGCCTGTTTTAGACCAAATCCATCAATATCGATCAAGAACATTTTCCGGATAATCGTAAATGCGTCCGCGATCGAATTGGCCCTGAAAAAGATCCAGGCAAAAGAGACCATGCACATTGTGATTGCCATCTGGACACCTTGATTCAGCCTGGACGCTTTGTTCGGAAACAATCTGTCTGCCAGGCGCTTCTGAAAATGGCGTGTGACGTTTTCTAAAATCAGTATAAGCCCGTGTAAAGCCCCCCAGATTACAAATGTCCAGTTTGCGCCGTGCCACAATCCGCTGACCAGAAACGTAATAAAAATATTGTACCGCCATCGCCATGTTGTTACCCGGTTGCCGCCCAACGGGATATATAGATAATCCCGAAACCAGGTGGACAGGGAGATGTGCCAGCGTTGCCAGAATTCGTGAAGTGACCTTGAAAAATAGGGGTGCCTGAAGTTCTCCATCAAGTCATATCCCAAAACCCGGGCGCTGCCCCGGGCCATATCCGTATATCCTGAAAAATCGCAGTAGATCTGTACGGTATAAAACAGGGTGGCAATAATGAGGGCAACGCCCTGGTAATCCCCCACATGGTTGTAAACCCGGTTGACATACACGGCAAGATGGTCGGCAATGACCATTTTTTTGACAAGTCCCCAGAGTATGAGCCGCAACCCCTGGGTCACGTTCTGATAATCAAAGGCGTGGGGCTGTTTAAATTGGGGCATCAGATCCCGTGCCCGGTTGATTGGACCCGAAAGCAGCGGGGGAAAGAATGCCGTGAACACGGCAAACATATGAAGTTTGCCTTCCGCCGGCACCTTGTTGTTATAAACGTCCAGAATATAGGCCAGGCTCTGGAACGTATAAAAGGAGATGCCCACCGGCAGGAGCAGTTCGAACATGGGTACGTCCTGGTGGATATTCAGTGCCCCAAGCACATTGGCGGCTGATGTGCTGAAAAAGTTGAAATATTTAAATAAAAACAGGGTGCCGATGTTTAAAACAACACCTGTCCACATATAGGGCCTTCTTTTTTCTTTCGGGGTGCCGGACATGAGGCGTCCCAAGGTATAATTCACCAGGGTCGATCCCATGAGAAGAAAAATGTATTCGATTTTTGCAAAGGAATAAAAAAAATAGCTTGAAGATAAAAGCAAAAGCCATCTGTACCGATGTGGGGTCAGATAGTAGAGCCCGATTAAAACCGGAAAAAAAATAGCGAATTGCAAGGAGTTGAATAGCATAAGTCGTCCGTAACAGGGATTGGGTTCAAGTGGCCAAATTCAGGGTGTCGGACAGGATGTTTTCTTTGTTTTCAGTAACATTGAAACCATCCGCTCTTGGGTATTTATCCTGGTGGACTATAAAAAGTCTCGCCAACCGAGTCAATTGTAAAATTGACAATCATATCCACATGCCGATATGATTCACCCCAATGCCTCATAGGGTGACATCTCCACCTTAATGTCCCGTATAACCTTCATCTACCTGGAAAGGCGGCGCGCAAATGCAAACTCTGAAACATTTAAATTATGGATTGATTTTAAACCGGATGTTCATTGCTGTTTTGCCTTATTGTTTTGTGATCGGATGCTATCAGGCAGGATTGGAAAACCAAATATCCGAAAGAAGAGAAGGATCTGGGTGTGTAGATGAAACCGTCGAAAGATGGACGCCTGCCGTGTGGACGGATTTTGTCAGGAATGGCCCCACGGGCACCAACCTTCCGGATTTTTCAAGGGCCGGGTATGGTATGGGGGAAACAACAATACCCGAAATCAATAAACCTGTGTTTGATGTCACCCATGTTCGGTTCGGCGCTGTTCCGGATGACGGCAAAGAAGATACGATGGCAATCCAGGCTGCCATAGATGCGGCAGAAGCAGTCGGTGGCGGTGTTGTGTTTCTGCCCAAAGGCCGATACGACATTCATCAGACAAAAGCCTCTCCTTATCTTCAAATCCGTTCTGATCATATCGTTTTGCGGGGCCAGGGCTCGGGTAAGACCGGGACCATACTGTTCATGGGGGCTCCGGGAGAAGAGGGGAAAGTCCGGCGTTTGGGTACCGTTTCAGCCCACATAGAGGCCCGGCATCATGCCGCATTGGCCGTACTTGGAGGTGAGGGGGGGAATGAACTGGCCGCATTCACGCAAGACGTGCTCCGGGGGCAAACAGATATCCAGGTGACCGATGCCCAAAATTTTTCTGTAGGACAGATGGTGACTATCGTATGCACTGATCCTCTCATCGACCCCACACATCCGGCACCCAATAAGGCGGACATCCCTGTGCAACTGACCACACCATTCACGCTCACCCCTGTCCAGACCGACACGTTTGGGCCTGCGGTGAAAACGCTTTCCTGGATTGCAGGCATTGAAAAGATTATAGATGCCCACACCATCCGCCTGACCCGTCCGGCCAGGTTCGATCAGCCCTTGCGCTACACCCCTAAAATTTTTTCGTTCAACGGTATTCAGCAGGTTGGCATTGAACATCTGCGCATTGAAAGTGCCTGGCCCGGCGGGTACCGGCACCACAAACCCTTCCAAGATGCCGATGGAAACATTATCCGTACCGCCAAGGAACAGGACTATCTGTGGGGCGGAATTTGGATCAGCAGCGCCGTGAACGGCTGGGTGAAGGATGTCGCCTTTGCTGACATGACCCAGGGCGTTATCCTCAGCCGGTCCGCCCAGTGGACGCTAACGGATCTGACATTTACAGGGCAGCAGGGACATGCCGGCATCACCATCGGCTGGGCAAACGATAATCTGGTCGAAAACGTTGAGTTCCATGCCCGGTTGGTGCATCCGGTAACGCTGACAATGACGGCATCAGGTAACGTTATCACAGGCTGCACAACACATTATGAAGGCAGAGATTTGCATTCAGGAACGGATACGGCCATGGATTTTCACGGCATTTTTCCTTTTGAAAATTTATTTGAAAACATGAAGGGTTTTTATGTCTGTCCGGGCGGTGATTTGAGCGTGATGCCCCATGCCGGCGTACGAAACGTTTTCTGGAACATTGAGGCCCCGGCAACGATCACCGGCTACGGCGAATATGCCCAAGATTCCTTTGTGCAAACCTATGATTATGTGGATACTTCATCTAAAACGCCTGCCACCATGTATGAACATTATCCCCAGGCGTTTTACATTGGTGTTTATCGGCGGGGCAATCGCCCCGTCACCCTGGCCGGATCAACCCAAGACCGCCATTCCCGGTGGATGACGGTGGAAGGCTTGAACCGCGGGGATATCGCCGTTCTCTCCTTGTACGAGCAGCAAAAAAAGAGATTGCAGCGCAGGGACTAAAGAATTTAAGCCTCCCTGCTAATTCGATGCCCGGAGGGGGGGATACTGTCATACAGAAAAAAGGCTATTGCTCAGACGCTTTCTTGAGTAGGGCCGCTTCAATTTTCTGCATGACTTCACCGTCACAGGGGAGTTCATTCATGGCCTGGCGCAGGCCCTTGAGATTATTGCTCAGTTTTTCCATGGATGTGCGCACCCCCTCCTTTTTCATGCCGAACCCGCCTAAAAGTTTATTGATAAATTCCAGGCTTTCTGCATTGGCCGGGTCCTTGATTTTATCAAATATTGCCCGGTGGCGGCGGGCAATGGTATAGTACCGGGTCTCTGAGTGGGGAATGCGGGAGAGCTCCATGCCGTAGCCGTTGACCAGCACCTCGTCCCACTCCCTGATCCGTTCAATTTCAACAGGGTTTGGGCCTAAACAGCTCGGGGAAATATATTCAAGGGAAATGACATAAAAACCGGCCATGCTGCTACACATGGTGGCGTTCTCCATTTTTTGCTGCATATAATTTTTCAACTGCTGCCCCTTGACCTGGCCGCCGCTGAACGCGGCCATAAGATCATAGATGCCGCTGTCGTTCATGGGTTGCATCATTTTGGCCACAGGGAGGGCAAACGAACGGTCTTCTTGGGTAATGGTTTTCCAGTCATTGCGGTATAAAGCGTTTAAATATACGGCACCGGGATGGTCCGGTTTAAACGGTCCGTCGCCCACCCTGGCCACAAAGGTTTGATGATCCAGGGCGGCAATCTGCTTTTCTTTTAACGCCTCAATGGTCTTCCAGGTCGGGCTTTGGCTGTCCATGGGCAGTGTCAACGATTTGCCGAACTGTTTGACCTCCTGGGTGCTTTGACATGCTGTGACCTCTTTTTTTAAATCCGGCAGAATTTGTTTAAACATATCTTCCCTTTGGGCCGGAAACCGCCGGTTGAATTCTTTGATCGCCTTTGTGTCGGAAAACTGTGAAAAAAGGGCGCTGTGGTTTTCGTACCATTGCTTTCCTGATGCCAGGGCCTTGCGCGGAGCGTTTTGATCGTCAGCGGTTTGAGGGAATGTGCTTTTTAAATAGCGGTCCACAGGGCCATCCGCCTGTTCAGTATAGTAAAGGAAGAGTTGTTTTTGATCTTGGGGCGCTAATTTTTTCCAAAGGGTATCTTTTCTTAACCGGGCCAGGTCGTTCAGTGTGTCAAGGTCCTCTGCGTGGCCTGTTAGCTGGTCGATTTGGGACGTCAGTGCTTCGACTGCACTCTGACTGCAGGTTTGGGCGATTTTATCTTCGGCTATTTTTGTTTCGTTCGGCCACAGGGCTGCCATGACGGTTTTGCCCTGTTTATCCAGCAGATCCAGTCCAGATAAGGTGTTGTTTGAATTATCCAGATCCCCAAGCGTCCATTCCAGCCATTCGTGGGCCGTATCCAGGGCTTCTCCGGCAATGGCGGCACTGAGATAATTCATTTGAAATCCCTGGTCATCAAAAAACCCCTTGGCCACGGTCATGATATTGCTGCCCCGGGAAAAGGCCGTATCCAGCCGGGTGCAGCCGCGTTGAAGTGCCATGCCCAGTTCCCGGCGGTGATCCGGTGCCATGGATAATAATCCGGTTTTAAAATAGGCGCTGAACACGGACGGCCTGAACAGGTTCGCCAATTGAGAAATGCTGTGAAACTTTGCCGCAGACGCCCCGTTTTTTTCCAGTTCTCCGGCCCAGGAGAGCAGTTCCTCGGGACAGGAAGGGTCTGCACTTGAGCCTGGAACAGCGCGGGGCGCGGCATGCCTGCTGTGCATCAGCATGCTGCGCTTTTGTTGCAAGGTCTTGATCTGCTGGGCCAGCTCCCGTAATTTTGGAATGTCTTTTGTTTTTGATACGGCAAGGATCTGGGCCTGCAGGTCCAGCATCTGCTTTTCCACCGCTGCCAGTTCCGGGTTTTCATTTTCCATCTGTTTGATCTGAAGCTCACGGGCTTTACGGGCCTGGGCCATGATCAACTCCTGCTGCTTCTGTCTTTCCTGTACACTGGATTGGGCCAGCACTTCCAGCTCTTTTTTTATCCGGTTGGCCGTCTCCTTGTCATGGGCATGGCGGGCGTCTCGAAGCCGGTTCTGGGCGTCCATGATCTGTTCATTAATGACTTGGCTCCGGTTTTGTATGGCTGTCAATTCTGACGCGGCATTCTCCTTGTTTTTCCGGAAACCGGCAGCCTCATCCCTGGATACTGCAAAGGGCTGCAGCTCCCTGGGCAGCGTTGGGCCGGCCGTTAAATACACAGGAAGCATGCCGTTTCCGGTTTTTCCTTCATAGATCAGTGCCATCCGATTTTTTTGGGGATTCAGTACCCCAAAAACTTCATATCTTCTGCCTCTGCGGAGTTGATACTGCATCTTGATGAGATTGATTTCATAAAAAAATGTTCCGTTGACTGCTGCCGTCTGGGGTTCAGACGCTCGTTTGTCACCGATGTTCGCGGGTTCAATCACCAAGGAACCGGACAGGGCGTTATTTGGCGCCGCTAGGCTATCGATTTTTAATGTGATCCGGCAGAACTGATTTTCCTCTTGCTGCAGCCCGGTCCAGATGTGGGCGATATCAGTGTTTGGGGTTCCGGCATCAGAGACTGCAGGGAAAAACAGTGAACTGCCGCCCAGAAAAAAAGTAAAAGCAAAGGATAGAATGATCTGCCTGAAGATTGAAAATGAACTTGAAGAAATTTTAGGTGTCATCTTTGGCTCAACTAATTGTTAATATTCATTTTTTAATGCAATAAATCGTTGGAGCGGTAATGACCATAAGCCGGGGGAGAGGATGTGTCAAGAAAGAAAATCAATTTAAAGGCAGCAGCCGTATACAACAAAAGAAAGATTTAGCGTTTTGTGTCTAATCGTCTACATTATGTGTAGGAATGGCGATGGTAAAGAATGTGCCCTCATTCAAAGTGCTTGTACAGCTGATTTGTCCATTCAGCTTTTTGCTGACAAGGTTAAAGACCAGGTGCATCCCGAGCCCGGTGCCGCCTGAGCCGCGTTTTGTGGTAAAAAAAGGATCAAATATTTTTTTTTGCTGGGTGGGTGTCATGCCTTTGCCATTGTCTTCATAGTACAGCATGATCGAACGGTCTTCGTTTTTCACGGCAATGGAAATGGTCCCCTTTTCCATATTTTCAAATCCGTGGAGTAAAGAATTAATGACAAGGTTGGTTAAAACCTGGGAAAACGCCCCCGGATAACTGTTGATCTCCAAATCGTCCGGCGTATCCACATGGATCGTATGTTGGGTTTTTTTTATGCGGGGATAGAGGCTGAATAAAATTTCATCAATATACTGTTTTACGTTAAAGAATCGTTTTTCATCACTGGACTGGTCCACCGCAATCTGTTTAAATCCTGTAACCAGTTTGGCCGCACGATTCAGATTGGAAAGGGTGACCTGGCAGGATTCTTCACAATCTTCAATAAAATTTTCAAGATCCGTTTTGGTGGCTTCTCCGGCGGTGAATAATTTTTTAAAGGCTCTGGTTGCATCATTGAGATATGAAATGCCGGTGACCCCAATCCCAAGGGGGGTGTTTATCTCATGGGCCACGCCTGCCACCAGATCTCCCAGGGCCGCCATCTTTTCCGACTGCACAAGCTGTTTTTCCGTGCGTTTTCTGTCTTCGATCTCCTGCTGGAGTTTCACGGTCTGTTCTTCCAGATTTTTCTGGTATGCCTCATTTTCGGCAATGAGCCTGGCGCGCCCCAGCGCCCGTTCCACCGCCTGGAGCAAAATATCGAGATTGAATAAGGGTTTGACCAGATAATCCCAGGCACCCAATCGGACGGCGTCAATGGCATCATTTAAAACCCCTGCCCCTGAAACCATGATGATGGGGATCTTTTCAAATTCCGCCTTCACGGTACGGACCACCTCAAGTCCGTTCATTTCAGGCATTTGCAGGTCGCATAAAATAAGATCAGGCCTGAGTTTCCGGATTTTTTCTATACCGATATGGCCGTTTTCTGCCTGGATCACCTCATAGCCGTTATCTTCAAGAATATCCGTAAAACTGTTGCGGATGACTTTTTCATCATCAATGGTGAGTATCAGCGGCGGGTCGTTTGATAATTGGTTTAGCATCTTGGCCTCTCACGTGTTAATCAACAAATTTATCCCTGATCACCAGAAACTTATCCAGATTTTCAAGAAACAGATCTGTTAATAATGGATCAAAATGTTTACCCCTCTCGCTCTTGAAAAGTGCAATGATTTTATCCAGGGGCCATGCCTCTTTGTAACAGCGTTCACTTCCCAGGGCATCAAACACATCGGCGATGGCGGTTATCCGGCCGTAAATGTGGATATCCGTGCCCTTCTCTCCTTTGGGGTAGCCTGTGCCATCCCACTTTTCATGATGTGTCAAGGCGATGATGGCACTGATATTCATCACGGCCAGGGAAGATTGCTTGAGTATTTCGTAACCCCGTTTCGGGTGCGTCTTCACAATCTGCCACTCCTCGGCGTTCAATTTTCCCGGTTTGGTTAAAATGGCATCGGGAATGGCAATTTTGCCGATATCGTGCATGGGTGACGCGGTCTTGATTAATTCGGCCTCGGTTTTATCCAGGCCGACCAGCAGGGCCAGCAACTCTGAATAATGCGCCATGCGCTTGACATGGTTTCCGGTCTCTTTTGAACGGGACTCGACAACCTCACCGAGCCGGTAGACCATCTCCTTTTGACTGTCGGTGATTGCCTCATTGAGCTGAATATTATCCAGGGTTACAATCAGATTTTCAGTGAAGATGTTCAGCAGGCGAATATCAAGATCGGAGAGCACCTGATTAATTTGGGCAAAAAACAGAACAATCTGATTTTTATTTGCGCAGTAGACAACAAATTTATCTTTTTCAAAAATATTTTTTTGCTCGGTAATGGCAGATGAAATGATATCCCGCTTCCCTTCGGGTAAATCCGTTACGGTGATGCAGCTTGATCCAAGGGGATTCTCCGGAGAATAGACCTCCAGACACTGCTCCAGGAGGACATATCCTGTGACCTTGCAGGAAAAAATAGTGGTTTCTTCAATGTTAAGCAGATGGGTCAACTGCTCAACCGTAACGCGTATGAATTCGGCCAGCGCCACCCTTGAAGAAATGCCCCTTGACGCCACAATGAGTTTTTCCAGGCCTTTGCGGCTTCTTTCCAGGGTGATAATATCGCGATAGGATCTTAATGTGGCGTACATGAGGGTAAACAACTTGTTTGCGGTCAACTCGGTTTTGGTCTTGTAGCCGTTGATATCATAGTTCTGGATGACTTCGCGTTCCGGTGCCTGTCCCGGCTGGCCGGTTCTCAGAACAATCCGGGTGGTTTTATTATTGAGATCTTCCCGGATTTTTTTGACCAGCTTTAATCCAGCATGTTCGGATTCCATGACCACATCAAGTAACACGATGGCGGTATCGGGATGCTCAATCAGATATTCGAGGGCCTGTGCCGCAGAGTACGCATGGAACAGCTGTAGATTTTTGTTGTCAAAAATGAAATTTTTGAGTGCCAGTGTAGTTACCTGGTGAACACCTTCTTCATCATCCACGACCAGAATTTTCCATGGTGAAGACCTGCCGTCACTTTTTAGGATCGTGTCTTCTTCTTTTAGTATAAGTTTATCCATCATATGTAAAGTTACCCTCAAATCTTGAAAAGATTTAGTACTTCCGGTGCAAATTCATTTATTTCCGAGACCTTTGCTTCCAGGGTCTCGTCGTCGTTCAGCCCCAGCTGTGCCAACGGTTCTTTGCCTATTGTCTTTCTATAATTCGCCGATGGTCTCTGGTCTTGCTCAATAATGTCACATGCCAGTCTTGTGGCGATATGGATAATGCAGCAGGAGAGAAAATAAGGGTTTGCGGTGTCTGGCTCATGCTGACAACTGACAGGAACGACAATCTCATCGGGCAGGTTCCAGGATTTCAGCAATGCGCCGCTGATCTCTGCCACTGTAAACCCGAGCACCTCTTTTTCCCGCTGCCAGTGAAATTGTCCTTTATTCGGAGCCCCTATGGCTGTTAATGCAATCTGAGGGGCATGTTTTACCACAGCCAATGTCCCGATATTACTCAGCAGCCCTGCAACAAAAAGGGTCTCACCGTCCTGTGATTTGCTCGGATTTAAGGATTTGGCATAGATCGCGGAATAGACAGCCTTTTTCCAAAGCGTTTTCATTTCAATGAAGCTTCCGCCAACGGTTTGAATGATGGCGGCAGCGGTTGTTGCCAGTGCTAAACTATAGAGTTGCGAGGCGCCGATCAGGGGAATGGCTTCAGCAACGGAAGAAATTTTTCGTGGAAAATAGTAGAGGGGGCTGTTCACTATTTTCAATAATCTTGCTGTCAGTGCCGGATCTTTAGAGATTAGCCCGGCAAGATCTTCGTTGGATGACGCCGGATCAGCCACGAGCCGTTTAATCTGCATACAGATATCCGGCAGTGTTAATAATGCCCCGGCATTTTCTATAATATCATTGATTTCAATTAAATGAGCCAAAAGCGTTCCTTACTTTAAGATACATCATTGATATCGTCCCTGTGAAATGTATAGGAGGGACCGGTTTGTCCGAAATTATGCCATCATGGCAAAAAGGGAAAGTTGTCTGGCTATTTATTTGTATTTCTTATTATTTTATCTGATTAAAGTTTGATATCTCCATTGTGTTTGCGAAATTTGAACCATGGCGACAGACATTACAGATGTGATTGAGGGGCTGAATTTCGCCGGATTCAGCTCAAAGATGTCAGAGATCTGATTCTTGAGGAACTTGTCGTTAAATGTATTTTAAATCTTAGGATAGTCACTTGCTTTTTGTCAACCAAAGTCTGAAAGTTGATTTTGGACATACCGTATCAAAACTTTATAAGGCGCGTGGAAAAGAGCATCTCAACGCCCTGTCAGTCTTATCGAAACAGCGAGAATGAACCATCTTTTACTGCCCTTAATTTCAGGGGGTAAGATTATCCGGGTTGCGCCAGCACAGGGGGTCTGATGCCAGAATATCACCGGTGACCTGAAAGGCGGCGCCCCGGCATCCGTAACAGGTGTCGTTCTTTTCACAGGTGCGGCAGTAGCCTTTGATGGTCTGCCGGTGATTTTTTAGCAGGCGAAGGTCCTGCGAACGGTCCAGAATATCCTTGAGGCAGGCTTTGCGTATGTTGCCGATGGATTTTGTGATGCCCACGCAGGGCTGGACATTGCCGATGGAGGTGACGGTACAGGAGAACTGGTGCCGCATGCACTGGTTGCCCATGAGCGGTGGCTGGGGCTCCCATTTTATGCCGTAGCGCTTTTGGTCTAGGGCACAGATTTCATCGAACACCGCTTTAAGTTCCAGGGGATTGAGTTCCAGGGCCGGGTTATTTTTTGCCTGGCCCTGGGGGGTAATGATTTCAAAATAGGGCGCCATGTTGTTGTCCCTGATCCAGGTCCACATCTGGGTCAGCTCATCCCGGTTCTGGCGGCAGATGATTGTGCTCAAGGCAAGAAACGCGTCTTTGGCCGGATAACCCGCCCCGTTAAGATTGTCCAGGGCGTTGCGGATAATCTTAAACGCCCCTTTTTTGCCGGCCAGGGTATCCTGTCTGGCCTCATCAAAGGAGTTCATTTTCAGGACAACCCTGACCCCGGCGTCGTGGAGTTCTTTGGCAAATTCCGGAGTGATGCCGGTGCCGTTGGTGAACATTTCGATTTCCAGATCGTGGTCGCCTAAAAATTGAATGACCTCCCGGATATGGGGAAAGATACTGGGTTCGCCGCCCAACAGGATAATTTTTCCCGCCCCAAGTGCTTTGGCCTGTAAAATGACCTCAAATATTTCGTCAAGGGTGAGTTCATTGTCATAATAGGAATCATGGGGCACGTAGCAGTAGCTGCATCGAAAATTGCACCGCAGGCTCAGCTCAATCTCCATGGAAAGAAGCCTGTTGCCCGATACGGCATCATCAATTTTTTGTTTGGAAAATTCAAAATTTCCGGCACAACCAATGTTATGACTGGTACAGATATTCATGGGGACACCTTTGCGACAAACCAGACGGTTTCAGGATTGTTACCGGAGATTTTGGTCTCTGCCATGGTAAAATCCGCCTGGGTGATAAAATCTGTGAGCTCTTGCACAGACAGGTAATGGGGAGCCACCCCCTTTAGTTTCAGTTTCAACGCTTCAATGGGCCAGGCCAGGGTGGGTTTCTCGGCCGGGGGGATAATTGCACGGATAATGAGAGATCCGCCGGGATCCATGGCCGGCCTGATTTTGTTTAAGGTTTGCCTGAATTCATCGGGTGTTAAGAAATGGCTCATATCCAGCATCAGGGCCAGGTGAACCGGTCCGGAAACCGCGGGGATATCCGGGGCGCCGCCCAGCTCAATGTCCCCCTGATCTGAGATAGCCATGGCACTGATCCTTCGGCTTTCGGGATCAGGCTCTATGCCAAATATGCGGGCATGGGGGAACCGCTCAAGAAGAAAACAGGTCGGTACCCCTAACCCTGTGCCGATGTCCATGATCCGGGAAATACTTCCCTGGGGTGGTAGAAGGTCAGGCAGTTCTTTGAACATGGGGTCCAGTTTCAGTTTAAACCTTGCGAACATCCTGGGATATGCCTCGGCCGTGCGGTATCTGGCAAGAATCCGGGATGTGACGGAGGCCCCCGGTTTCTGGGGCATCGTTGATGGCACAGTTGATAAAATAAAATATCGGCGCAGCAGGGGCGGCAGAATCAAAAAGGCCCCGGCAAGGCAGAAGCCGATGCCCAGAAGCGAGGCAATACCGGCGCTTTGCAGCAGCGAATGCTCGGCCAGGCCCATGACCCCGAATCCGATCATGGTGGAAACGCCTGCCATGAATACAGCCAGGCGGATCAGTTCAACCGAGGGGTGGGATTCGTCTCGATAGCGCTGGTACGCGCGCACAAAGAACAACGAGAAGTCAATGCCGATGCCGAATACGATGATGGAGAGCATCAGTGCCGGGATATCCAGGTTGTGACCTAAAAGCTTCATGGTGCCCAGGGTGCCGATAAAGGCAAAGAAGACCGGCAGCATGGTGATGAGGGTCAGTTTGATGTCCAGAAAAAAGGCGAACAATAAAATCAGGACCGACCCTGCAATGATGAAAAACATTTTGGCAAAGGTTGAATACAAAATGGCGCCCAGGGTGTCGGAAAACAGCTGGGGTTCAAACACGGTGGCAGCCTTGTTGAACGCCTCATAAAACGTCTTTTCATCCACATCCGGGTTCCGCATAAGCGTTGTGGTCCATACCCATTGGCCGTTGACTGATTTTGATTGGGATATGCCCATCATGGGATAGAGGGCCTGGGGAATTGTTACCGGTCCGGCCGGTAGCTCGGTAGGGGCAAGCAATTCTAAAAACGGGTCAAAGGCATGACTGGTAAAACCGAGGCGTTCGGCTTCCCGGCCCAAATTCTGTTTGAGGGCATCGACCCGTTCTTTGGTCCAGAATCGGACCCAGGCTGCATAGTTTTCCTGCTTTTTGGCCTCTCCCGGAAATATCATTGAAAGGGTTGTGCCCGAAGCCGGAACCCCTTGGGTCTGAACGGCGGACACTTTATCGGCCAGCCGGTCGCTTAAATCCTGAAGTGCCGGGACCGAGTCTGCCGTCAGCATGAGGTGGGATTTGCCTGTGAATCCTTTGCCCCAGGTCTCATAAAATTTTGCATCCGCATCTTGGGTTTCTCGGCTCACGGTGCTCATGGCGGAGAGGTCCACATGGAAGACTGGCCAGGCAAACCACACCAGGCATAGTGTCACGACCAGGGCAAACCAAGCCCCCCCGTTGCCAGGGATGATCAGGGCGTTGACCAGTCGCTGCAGGGGAAGCGTCCGGGGTTTTGCCGGTTTAAGCATGGGCACGATCCTGGGGAACAGGGAATGGATAAATATAAAGGAAAACCCCATGCCAAGCGCCGTAAATTTTCCAAGCTCTTCAAGGATTTTAAAATCGCTCATCCCTAAAGAGAGAAACGCGCATACCGTGGTCAGGGTGGCCACCAGACCCACGGCCCGTACCTCTGTGGACGCCTGCCTGCCCGATGTTTTCCGGGGCTGGTCCAGAAAGAGCAGATAGGTGATGCCGTGGTCGATGGTGATGGAGATGATGGCCCCGCCAAATCCCAGAACGATCAGGGAGATGCTGTTGTATAACAGGGAATAGGTAAACAGGCCTGCAATGGTGCCGAACATGGCAGGCACCAGGGATAGAAGTCCAATCCACGGCCGTGGAAAGGCCAGGAAGAGCAGGATGATGATGGCTGCCGTGGCAATAAAAATGGCGGTCTGTACATCGTGCTTGATGATTCGTTCATTGTCATAAGCGGCCCTGAATGCACCCACTGATGTAAGAAGAGGATGTTCTCCGGGTTGGGTGAACTGTGTCTGGGCCCGGGTCTGGATGTCACGGATCAGGTCCATGGCCCGGGCGGCAAATTTTGAGTCCGTACCCGACCCTTTGGGAGTAGCCATGATCATGCAGTGCTGGGAATCCTGGGACAGGAGTCTGCCTTTATAAATGTTGAAATGATCCACTGGGGCCAGGGATTTAAGCCTTGCCAGCACAATGTTTTTCAACCCCAGGGGATCAACGGCGATATATTCGGATGTGCCCACCTCATCAAGACTCAATAGTCGGGTATAGGTCTGTGACAATGTTTCCCGGACAGCATCCGGTGTAAGCAGGGGGGCCACCTGGGTTTCAAGCTGGATGCGGGTGAATTGAACGGGCAGGGTCTTGACCACCAGGGTCATCAGTTCCGGCATGATCTCCTGGTAGTGGTCCATGCCCACACTGCTGAACAGGCCGGAGTCCGAAAGCTGTTTCTCCACCATGGCGGCAAATTTTACCAGCCGGTCCGGATCACGGGTGCCGAGGCTCGCACTGATCACGACCCGGTCCTGGATGGGGTGGTGGTCAAAAAAGTAAAGGGCATCCCGGACCACCGGGTTGTGCGTAGGCAGCGATGCCGTGATGTCGGTTTCAACGTGAAGTCTTTGGAAGCTGACAAAGAGCATGAATGCCGCAGCAAGGATCGTGATGATCAGCAGACCGATGTTCAGTTGTTTGTCTGTTTTTTGCGAACTTACCATATATACACCGCAAGAATTGAGAGGAGCAGCAAATGAGCGAGAATGACCATCAGGCGGTGGGCATGGAAAAATTCGGTGGCCAACTGGATGAATCCGAGGCCGCCAAAACAGCGCCTGATTCGGTCCAGGCCAAGGCAGGCATCATTGTCCGTTGCCGCATTGCTTTGGAAAGCAAAAAAGGGCGTTGTACCCAAATAGTCGTTATCTAAAGTTTTGAGCATTGTGTCGTAGGGTGTCCCGCACCAGGGTTGGCTTAATATCTTTTCCCCAAAAGCGCGGTTGACGGCATAGGCATGGGCCAACGCCTGGTATCGGATCTTTTTTATCCCGGGGGTGTCGGTTTTTGAACTGCCTGTGATCAGACATCCCAAAAAGAGCAGGGTCCAGTTGCTGCGGGTTGACAGGTAGTTGACAACCGCCTTTAAAATTTTCGGGTCATATCTGCGAAACACCACGTCATCCTCAAATACCACCCAGTGTTGCGCCCCGGCATCAATGGCTTTTTCCATGCACAGCAGATGGGAGTTGAAGATCCCCCGGCAGGGATCGGTGTGATCTTTATCCACTATGACAAATTCTAGGCGTTTTTCAATGCCCACGCGTGAGAATTCAATCTTGGCCTGCTCCCGGCGATCGGTACGGTCCCGAAGTGAGATGCAGTAAAGCCTGTCAAAAAAGTCCCAGGGATTTTTAGGTGCCGGTGTCATGGGGTTTCATCCGCATTGTTTGAAACGTCACTGCTTTGATGTTTGGATACAAGGTCAAGCAGGTTGTTTCTGTGGTTCAGTACAATAAACCCCATACACGCAATGATCCCGGCGATGCCGATTAAATTGTTTCCCGGGGTGCGGGCAAGTCCCATACCGAGAATGGCCGTAAGCACCATGGAACCTGCAAAGGCGTGCCGGAAAAAAAGATACCCCACACACCAGCCGGCCAACGCTGAGAGTGTAAATAGCGGAGTTAAAAACAGGGAAAAGCCGATGAAATGGGCAACGCCTTTGCCCCCTTGGAACCTGTGGAAACATGGGAATCGGTTTCCAAGCAGAAGAAAAAATCCCGCCCAGAGGGCTGCGGGTACGGATAATAACCGAGATGCTGCCACCGCGATCAGAAACGCCTTTCCCACATCAATAATGAGAACCAAACCGGCCCATTTCCACCCCAGTATCCTGTTCACATTGCTTGTGCCTGCATTTTTACTGTACAGGGTCCGGGGATCTTGTTTTGTCCGCAGCTTGAGGAGAAGAATGGACGCGTTTATAGAACCTACAACATAGGCAATCAGGCAAAAGGATGTGAAGATCATTGGATGCCCTCACTGATCCATGCCGGCGGCTTGACGGTTCCGCCGCTGACATCCCGCATCATTACCCCGTAAACGGTTTCACACAAATTTTCCCGGTCATCCATAATCCATATATCAAAGCCCAAAGTTCCGTGGGTTTGATATTGGGGGATAACCCGGGTCGTATATTCTTTGGTTTCCTCCGTGGGCATGTAAATCACCCGTTTATCAAATCCAACCGGAAAGGCCACAATGCCGAAAAACCGCTGGCTCCAGACACACCCGGCATGAAAGGCCCCGTCCAGGGGAAATCCTGATCCCAGAACGGTTTTAAAAGAATCCCCGGGATCATCCGGCAGAGCTTTTACCGTTGCACATACGCCGGACGGGGAAAGCTGTACGTCGCCTTGGATGGAGTGAAATGCCGGTTTGAACGGCACAAGTTCCCGGTAAATGCTGTGGGCTGTTACTTTAAACACGGGTGCGTCGCTTTTTTCTATTCGAGGGGGCGACACGTTTGGGCTCGGGTTTGATTCGGCGCTGAATGTTGCCGTGCAGTGTTCTTTGATGCGTGTCATGCGGCTGTTTTTTGTGGAAAACCGGGTGGCCAGGGAGAGTGAAACCTGCCTGTCGTTGATGGGGCGGATGTTACACAGGGCTTCAATGGTTCGTTGGCCGGGCTCAAGCACAAGAAATTTATTGAACCGGGCATCGGTAATGTGCCGCGGATCAATGTTCGATGCTATCAGGTCGTTCTCCTTCATTGCTCCGGCCAGAACCTTCAACGCCTCCACAGCCGGAAACACCGCCTTGCCTGCAAAGCAATGGTCCATGAAGTGGGGATAAACGTCAATGGTCAACGGCACCTGGGTAACGGAGTTGTCCATATCAGGTTCGGCTTGGCGGTTCTACAAATTTGGGGCTCAGGTTTTCCCCTTTTTCATACCCCATCACCCATACGGCCAGATAGGTATCTACATAATCCAGCCAGGCCTTGAAGGTTTCAGGATCTGTGGCATGCCTGAAAAGCCTTGCCGTGACAACTGCGCTGCCGGCGGCATAGTGGCGGCAATCCGCACAGTCCGTATCCGGCACACAGCAGGCTGCACTTCTGTCCCAGGTCAGATCCGCCCGGTATTGTTTGAATGTTTTGCCCAAGCCCACATCTTCATGGGGGTTCATCCTCGGATAGGAACATTGGAACAGATCATGCAGCCCCAGTTCGTGGGTGTGGGCAACGATGTTATAGTGGGAAAAGAGCAGATGCTTGGGATAGGTCTCCAGCATCTCCAGCATGACATCCCGGGTCTTTGCCAGGGTCTGCGGGGTGTGCCGCAGATCGCCGGTATATCCCACCGGCGCGGAAAACATATTAAAGGTGAACGGGCAGTTGTTTTCCGCAAGGATGGGGGCCACACCCCGTATTTGGTCAATATTACCGCTGGTAAAGGTATAGACAAACACCGCCCTGGGATCGGCTTTATAATTTTCGATCTGGCGTTCAAGCATGCGGTCGGCCCGGCGGACGGTTTGGCTTGTTTGGTCATTTCCCCACACGGAGATGTGAATCCTGTAGCCTATGGCCTCGGGGATGACCTTTAGCCCATTGGAGGCGATGGCGCCCAGGGGAATTTCCCGGTGGCAGGTCTGCAAAAGTTCGGGAACCAACGCCGGTTCCGCCCCTGCCAGAACGACAAAGGTGATGCCCCGTTCCTTCTCTTTGACCATCAGCTGCCGCCACAATTCAGGGTCGTTATTCTCGGTGACAAACTGTTTGTCGCCTTCATAGAAATAACAGCCTTCACACCGGATATTGCAGCGGTTGGTCATGTCATAGGTGGATTCCCTGAGGAAAAAATATTTTTTTACCCGCTGCCAACGGCTGCGAATCACCGGATCGGACAGGATGTCTGAGAATTTCCAATGTGTCTGCATAGAAGGATTTATAGTTTATTGTTGATGTATTCGGCAATCAGTCGGACGTTTGTCAATTTGGGATAGTCATCCTCGTCAATGCGGATGCCGTATTCATCCTGGATCACCAGGGCCACGGTGGCAAGGTCCATACTGTCGATGCCCACTTCATCCACAAGATCCATCTCGGGATCAAATGTTTGGGGTGTTACATCTTCAATCATAAGTTCATCAATGATAATCCGGGCCACATTGATAATGACATCGTCAATGGTTTTTACGTTGCTCATTTTTTGGTTGTTCTCCCTTTTTAATGAAAGCCTGTGCAGTAAGCCGCACGGCGCTTTCAGCATTCGTTGTGGATTGAATCCGGGTGTTCATAGACCAGACCATTCCATGGCGGTTATACAGTGCAAGCGTTTCTTAACATATTTCTGACAGGATATCCATTTCAGGATTCCCGGGTCAAGGGGAATCGCATTGTAATAAAAAAAGGCAGTGCCCTTTTGAACACTGCCTTCTTGATCCGAATTGAAGTTAAAAATGTGATGTTTTATCAATCAATTTGGTCCATGGGGTATCCTGCACCCTTCCAGGCAAAAATTCCGCCGGGGTAACGATATACGTTTTTATATCCTAATTTCTTAGCCCAGGCCGCACCGTTATGGCTTCTGGTACATTTTACAAAGCCGCAGTAAATGACAATGACTTTATCTTTATCCGGCCCCAGTAATTTTTCATAGTCCGCCTGGGTTTTCTCTGCGGTTTCCTTGGTGTCCCACTCATTCATGTCAGGAATGGGGAACAAAAACTGAACAGCGCCCGGCACGTGATTTTTTTTGTAGCTGTCTTCGTAGGGCATGGTGTCTACGATGACCATCTCTTTGCCTGAATCCATCCATTTTTTGAGTTCATCCGTGGTTACCAGATCATAGCCGCCCCTTTGAACTTCCCGAACCAGTTTAACTGCACCGGTTTCCTTTTCCACTTCCTTTTCAAATTTATCATCAAACAATGCAAAAGCCGGTGTTGCAAATGCTATCATTACAGATGCTACAACCAACAGCGTAAAAAGTTGTCTGACATTTTTCATAGTAAATTCTCCCTGGTTTTTAATTGTTTTAAAAATTGAAGGTACTGCATGATGGATTTTGGTTGAATATTATTCCATTTTCGCCAGCCAAAAGCAAACATTACCTGGAGCACCATCAAAAGGTCACGGTAGAACGCCTCTCTTAAGCCGTGAAACGCTTTGGCTTCAGGATCTCCCGGGCTGAAACAGCCGCAGTCCACATCAAGCCCCATGGCCATTCCGTATCCGAGAATCAGCAAAAACAGAATCAACAATCCTAAAATGGCGGTGAGGCTGCCTCTGATATCAAACAAAATGCCGATCCCGGCAATGACCTCAAAGACAGGCAACAGAATCGCTACCGGCAGCAGCATTATTTCCGGAAGAATGCCGTAGGCATCTATCAGGGTGGCGAAGATTTGCGGCTCGATGAGTTTTGTGGAACCTGCATAAATAAAAACCGTTCCCAAAACCCATCGGCTTAAAACATATATCCAACTTGGAATTTTCATCGTTTAATAAAATATATCAAAATATTGGTGTTCCACATTTAGTTCAGCAACATCGTTCGCCACAACAGAAATTAGGCCTTCGTGAATCCTTTTTCCATATGTTTAAAATTACTGTGAGCTTTGCCGTTGTTATCAAAGCGTATCATCATAGTTGATAAAAAGAAATGAGAGATAGCATTTATTGATTTTCGCTTTGTCAGCGGGGTGTTTTTTTGTTATTTCTGGCAAAAAGTATGATTTTACAATATTAACTTAAAAATGGATAATATCATGCAATCCCGCATTTATCTTGAGCCGCAACACATTGACGGAGACACACTGGAAGTTGCCGCCTGTTTCGAATCCGGCTGTACTCCCGGAAAAGTTCATCGCCTTTGGTGGCGGCTTCCGGTTGCCTGGCATGATTGCGTTACCACCTCTGCCGATCCTTTTGTTATTGCGTTCCTTTTTCCCATCATGGAAGCAGGCTGCGATGTACGGATTGAAGGTTGTGTATCTCCTTCTCTGCTAAGAAACCTTGAAACCTATATGGCAGTCTGGCAGGTTTGGGATCCGGAGCGATACAAAATTGTGTCCATCCACGCTACTGAGGAGCTCGAAGAGCCGCAGCCTGCCGTGTCTGGAGAGACGATCATGCCCTTTTCCTGCGGCGTTGATTCCTCATATACCGCCCTGCGTCACCATCGGCAGCTTATTGGGCGTCGAAATTGCCGCATCGGTGCTGCCGTTGTGATGAACGGCTTTGACATCTGGCTTAACCAACCGAACGCTGCCGCCATGTATGAAGGCTTGTTGAATGGTGCCCGATTAATGCTTGACAGCCTTGGCATTCCCTGCATCCCCATGAGCAACAACTATCATGAATTGCCCACAATCTGGGGAAACGGATTCGGTACACAGCTGGTCAGTTGTCTTAGACTGCTTAGCGCTCGGTTTGATACAGCGCTTATTCCCAACAGCATGCCGTACTCCGCTCCTGTAACTCCATGGGGTTCCACGCCGCTTACAGACCCTTTGCTGTCGAGCCGACACTTTACTGTACTTGACGATGGTGCTGAAAGTTCGAGGGTCGACAAGATTTCGTTGATCAGCAGCTGGCCTGAAGCGCTGCAGAACCTGCGTGTCTGTTTTGCAAATCCAAACAGCCATAGCAATTGTTGCCGGTGCGAAAAATGTATCCGTTCAATGCTGACGTTTCGAATTACCGGTGTGCCGCTGCCCCCCGCTTTTGAACGAGATATTACGGATCGGCAGATCCGTAAAGTGCGTATTCCTCTTCGACAAGTTAATGTCGCTTTCTGGGATGAGCTTTTACAAGCTGCTGATCAATACGGACTCAGCCGGGAACCTTGGGCTCGCGCAATATGTTCGGCCAGACGTCGTTACGATCGACGCCGCTTGGCCGATTCCTTAAGAAAGCCGTTTATACCAATGCGTAACCAAATTCGGACCATATTCCGAGGTTCTCCTTTGTCTCGCAGCGAGCTCGCTGCAAAGGCGCTTGCTCATAACTCTGAAAATCCGTCATAGGACTTACAATTCTTGTCGTTTGTAAAATAGAAGGTCAAAGGTGTTATTCATAAATTTTATTAAGAGACATTTTTTATTTATTAAAAAATGGCGGACACAGAAGAAAAATATAATCATCAATTTAGGCTTGAATCGCAAAAATTTGTCTCTACTTCTGGAGACATCTTCTCCGTCAGGGGGGAATGAAGTTCATACCAAAAAAATATTGTTTGTTACGGATGCTCTGGCGCCATATGGTGGCGTGGAAAATCGTTTAAACCATATAGCAACATATCTTTCCGGCAGACAATGGGAATCCTTTTTTTTAACAGAGGAAAATCTTCATTTGCCCCTGAACCATTTCAGAAACTTTACACTGATGTTTCGTGCAGATAATCTGGGGGCCTGCCTTTTGGATATCGTTAAGATACATAAGATAGACGTGGTTGAATTTCAATTCAAATATTCGAGATACCTGCGCTTCATCGATATGAACGAATTGCGCCGTTATTGCGTCGTTGGTTGCACTGTGAACGGATTCGATAAAAGCATTACATGTCGGATGCTGAAAAAATTCGATTACACGATTTGCGTTTCAACGGACCTGGTTCAACGATATATAAAAATACCGCCGGAATGGTTCCACATTATTTATAATTGCATTGAGCCTGAGCCCTGCCTGTGGAGCTATAACCATCAGAAAACCGCGATTCATATTTCACGGCTCTCGAACGAATATGAGATCCGCATTTATAGTTTCATTGATTTTTGTCTGGAGAGGGACATCCCTTTTGAAATTGCCGGAGATCGGGAGTCGGAAAGTGCAAAACAGGTTATTGAGCGATTACGGATCAAATACAATATTCCTGATGATGTTTTTATCGGCAGTATCGACACCCTGCCTTTCTTAAAGAAAAATATTTTTCGTTACCTTTTTGTTGCCGGATGCGGCCATATCGCCCTTGAGGCTGGGATTGTTGGTATTCCCGTATTGATTACGTCTTCAGTAGACTCCTTTCCCCCTGAGTTTTTAACGTCCGAAAATATCCATTATTTCCTGGATAGAAATTTTACAATTCGGGAGAGGGAACTCACCACAGATAATCCATTGATAATCGGTTCTCCAGATTCGATGGAAGCGGCTTCAAAATATACCCATGCTTTCATTCTGAAACACAGGAATCTTCATACTGAGTTGACAAAATATCAAAGAATTCTGGAAACGGCAGTTGTGAATCGGACATGAACGGCCCATAGCATAGAGATCGGATTATTCCAAATGGATAACGTGATGATCGGATGGCTTCCCTCGATTCACCGAGGATAAGAAGAAACAGGAGGCGTATACGAGGCCCGTACATACGGTTCTGTGAGAGGGATGAGGCCGGATTAATTCCCGACCTCACCCTATTCGATTATTGCCGGATCGAATCGTTTTTGATCCCTAATTTCCTGCTTTAATCACCAAATTCTCCTGCAAAGTTTTCGATATCAGAGCTGGAAAACACGCCATTACTAAGTCCGTTTATGAAGATCATGAGATCCTTTCCATCCGTATCTGCATCATCCGAATTGATGCCAATGGCAAATTGGTATTCTGTCTCAACCTTATTGGGATCTGTATTGTAATGGTACTCTTTTAAATTCGAAAACAGATCAGAATCAGAATCCTTTCCTGCATCATCCGCAAAATAGTCCAGACTTTCGTCAACCTCCCAACCATCGGGCAGGGAATCACCGTCTGTATCTACATTTCCTGGAAAGGAGATCTCGTCTATCCACGCCTTATCCGCTCCGTAAGCTACCGAGTCATTTTTTTCATAGGACCAGCGGAAATTATGCATCCCGGTTCCAACGGTGTAGCTTGCATAGGTGTATCCAACATAACCGGACCAGCTGCCGTAAAGCACGCCGTCAATATAAAAATTTAAGAAATCCGAGTTCTCTTCAGAATCGACAGCATACCTGAAGCTGATTTCACCATTTTCACAGTAGATATTAATTTCTATGGAAGAACTCTGGTCATCACCTATTTGCGTTGATTCAGCAGCATAGTCTCCCAGATAAGGATTCGTCTGTGACGTTTTCCAGTGAAATTTTCCTATGGTCAGCCACGGCTGTGCAGACAGATCTCCGGTTTCAAAATCTTCAGTGATGGCTTCAAAGTACGGGATATCATTTTCATCAATCGGATCAGTTCCGGCAATATATTCCCTAAGGTTTGTGAATCCATCCGAATCCTGATCACTTGCGGAATCATCGGATGTTGGGTTAAGGTCATAGGCAACCTCCCATCCGTCAGGCATCCCGTCCGTATCCGTGTCCATAGCAAGGGGGTTGGTTTCATTTGCATCAATGATGCCGTTTCTGTTGGCATCCTCATCACCGTCAGAAAGGCCGTCATTGTCCGAGTCAGGATTAAGCGGGTCGGTGCCGGTGGCATTTTCCAGCTCATCGGAAAGCCTGTCGACATCGGAGTCAGGCGCACTGATTGCGGTGCCAACTATTGTATAGTTCGTCGGATTGGTACCGGAATTAAAAACAAGCGCTGTCAGGTTTTGATATTTTTTTACGGTATATGTGACCTCAGCAACCGAACCCGAAGTGGCGGCTGCTATTAATGATCCGTCAGAATCATAAAGTTTAATTATTAAGCTGTCATAGTTAGATCCGGTGATGTCAGTCACATCGACTGAGATTGTATTATCTTCACTGACAGTCATTGTGTATAGATCAATATCCCCGGAGACCAGGGTCGCGCTGACTGTCGTACCGTCTATCAGGAAGCCGCCTTCGTCCCCATTTGGGATGGTGTAAGATTTGGGAACAACAGCTGTATAGAGGTCATAATCAACTTCAGCTTTAGTCGAGTTAAATATAATTCCTGTAAGGGTCTCGGTGCTTTCGGCAATGTAGGTGATCTCGGCGATTCCGCCTGAGGTGCTGGTTGCTACCAATGAACCATCAGGCCTGAAAAGCTGAAATGTCAATTCATCATAATTAGATCCGGTGATGTCCACCAGCCGGAGATGAATTTTGTCACCGGCAGCAACAGCCAGTGAGTAAAAATCAATATCTCCGGAAGAGATCAGCCCGCCGGCAACCGTCCCGTTTGACAAATCACCGCCGTCATCTCCGTCGGGAATAGTATATGAGTGGGGAACAATGGCCGTATACAGATCGTAATTCACTTCAAGTTTATTAGAATTAAATATTATTGCTGTGAGGGTTTCGGTATTTTCGGCGGTGTAGGTGATCTGGGCGATCCCGCCTGAGGTGCTGGTTGCTACCAATGAACCATCAGGCCTGAAAAGCTGAAATGTCAATTCATCATAATTAGATCCGGTGATGTCCACCAGCCGGAGATGAATTCTGTCACCGGCAGCAACAGCCAGTGAGTAAAAATCAATATCTCCGGAAGAGATCAGCCCGCCGGCAACTGTCCCGTTTGACAAATCACCACCGTCATCTCCGTCCGGGATAGTGTATGAGCGGGGCACAATGGCTGTATACAGGTCAAAATCAACTTCACGTTCATTAGAGTTAAATATGAATCCTGTCAGCATTTCGCTGCTTTCGGCAGTGTAGGTGATTTGGGCGACCCCGCCTGAGGTACTGGTTGCTACCAATGAACCATCTGGCCTGAAAAGCTGGAGCGTTAGCTCATCATAGTTAGATCCGGTGATGTCCACCAGCCGGAGACGAATTTTTTCGCCGGCTTTAACCTGGAGGCTGAACTTGTCGACCTCTGCAATTGATGAATCGCCGGATTCAATAACGGATAAATGGCCGGAAACGACTTCTCCATTGTTCAGAGACCCAATATTTATGCCTGAAGGTATTGTAACGGTGTTTTCTGTAAGATTATATGTTAACTCGTAATTACCGCTGCCTGTGACATCGTTATTAGCGTCCTTGATCACCACGGTATATTTTCCGCCAACCGTTAATTGCTGAGATACCTCAGCCGCATCCGTCCCACTATTGGAACCGATCAGGTTACCGCTCGGGTCGTATAATCCGATCCAGGGGAGAAATGAGTCCCCACTGGTTTCGCTCAACTGCAGGCTAATCATATCCTGTGCATCTCCACTGAAGGTCCACATATCGATATCGGCTCTCTCAATGCTGCCCGAGTGACTTCCGCCATTGCTTAATCCACCGCCATCATCGCCTTCGGGAATTTCAAATCTGTCCGGTACACTGGCAAAATAAAGGGTATAATCCCCGCTGCCGCTGATATCGCTATGATAGTCCTTGACCACCACGGTATATTTTCCGCCAACCGTTAATTGCTGAGATATCGCGGTTGAATCAGCGCCATTGTTGGAGCTGATCCGAGAACCGTCAGGGCCGTATAATCCGATCCAGGGCTGGAACGAGTCTCCGCTGGTTTCATTCAGCTGCAGGATAATCGTATCCTGTACATCTCCAATGAAAGTCCACATATCGATATCGGCTCTCTCAATGCTACCCGAATGACTTCCGCCATTGCTCAATTCACCGCCATCATCGCCTTCGGGAATTTCCAAGCTGTCCGGTACATTTGCAAAATAAAGGTTATACTCACCGCTGCCGCTGACATCGTTATTATAATCCTTGACCACCACGGTATATTTCCCGCCAACCGTCAATTGCTGATATACTGCGGCCGTAGCGGCACCATTATTGGAACCGATCAGGTTTCCGTTTGGACCGTATAATCCGATCCAGGGTTGAAACGAGTCTCCGCTGGTTTCACTTAACTGAAGGATAATCGTATTCTGTATATCTCCACTGAAAGTCCACATATCAATATCAGCTCTCTCAATGCGTCCCGAATGAATCCAGCCATTGCGCAATTCACCGCCGTTATCGCCTTCGGGAATTTCGAAACTGCCCGGTACACTGGCAAAATAAAGGGAATAATCACCGCTGCCGGGAACATGGTTATTATAGTCCTTGACTATCACGGTGTATTTTCCGCCAACCGTTAATTGCTGATAGACCGCGGTCGAAGCACCGCCGTTACCAGATCTGATTAAGGATCCATCCGGGCCGTACAATCCGATCCAGGGTTGAAACGAGTTTCCGCTTGTTTCACTCAACTGTAGGATAATCGTATCCTGTGCATCTCCACTGAAAGTCCACATATCCATATCCGCCACATCAATGGTGCCCAAATGAACCCCGCCGTTGGTCAGTGCTCCGCCTTCATCACCTGAGGGGATGATAAAGTTGCCCGGCATTTTTGATAAATATAACCGATAGGTCCCTGTTCCGTTACTGCCTGAATCCAGCACCTCCACAGTGTATGTGCCACCCTTTCCCGCCTGACAAGAGATGTCTGCGGAAGAAGATCCGTAATTTGAAGTGACCAGGTCATTGTCCGGATCATAAAGGCGAATCAATGGATCGAAATCGGAGCCCGAAATTTCGGCGATTTGAACAAGTATGGCATCACCGGCACTGGCCGTAAACGTCCAGTGATCAACGTCACCAGCTGTTGCAATTGTAGCAACGGGGCTGTCGCCGTTTGACAGAGTTTGTGCAGCATAAACATGATTAAAACAGGATAGTAAAAAAAGCAGGGCCATTAAAATTGCTAATGACGTTCGCTTGGTTTTCCCATAAAAGAATCGGGGGGTATCAGGCCATTGGTTTTTATCAATACCGGCAAGGTTCTCCTTTCCGGGTGTCGCATACAACCATCTGAAGAAACGTGTAAAAATCATCCTGCGATCTCCTGTTTTTTTCTTTATTAATTCAACCTATATTCGCTTCCACTTAAAATATTTATTATGAATTGGACCATCATAATTGGTTTAAGACCTTTTATTTTCAGACGATTCTTGTTCTATTTGCCGAATAGAAAACGAATCAACACAACAATTACTATAGACAGCGCTTCAAATTAATTGGGGGGATTTTAGGAAGATGCGATCGATATTACAAGCGGATTAATAAAAAATAATAATATATCAATAAATTACGAGTTTTTTTTCATAAAAAAGTGCTAAATAAAAGGGCGGAGAGATTGAAGCCTTTAAGTCCATATAACATATTAATTTTACCAAGTTTTCGGCGAAATCTACATAGAGAGTCGCTCTTTAAAAAAAGTGTTTTTGAAAATTGGTCATCACCGCCCATCGTACATGGGCGGTTGGCCTCTTTTTCAATAAAAGCAATAGATAATCAACCAACCACCAAAGTCGCAGTGTTTATGTGCTTTGCCCGGATTGTTTTGAATTGCCTTGAGATTCAGTGTTTGAAGGTGTCTGGTCAAGACGAATATCAATAAATCCTGTACAGACAATTTTCTGGTTTGCCGTAAGCTGATATTCGAAGCGATTCGGACTTTTTTTACCCGGTTTTATCAAAACTGAAATGGGGACGTCCGGGCGAATCAATTGCTTGAATCTGACTCGTTTGAACCCTTCAAGTTTCAGGCCCGGCCCCATTGTCCGCTGCATCAGGTCAAAAATCATGTTCATCTGGGCAATGCCCGGAACAATGGGGTTGTCCGGGAAATGTCCTTCAAACCAGGGGGAGCCGGATTTCACGATGAATTGAGCTGTAATCACTGATGCTTCGGTGATACTGATTTCAGTGAGCTCATATCCGGCACAGATTGGGTTTGGCATGTTCGCTGCGGGGGTCATGATCCGGATTTGCCGTGTTCGTTAACATACCGGGCCAGGGAATCAAGGCTTGCAAATACGGTTTCCCCAAGCTCTTTGTTGTCGATGACAACCCCGTAATCGTTTTCCAGCATCATGACCATCTCCAGGACATCAATGGAATCAAGGCCCAAGGGACCCCCGATCAGCTGGTCCTGTTCATTGATATCCTCAGGGGTGACATCCGTCAGTCCCAGTGTGTCTACAATTTTTTCCTTCAGTTCTGAAATCAGTTTTTCCATATATCATCCAATATAATAAATTTTATGGTTCTTATTTTGTACATGAACGTCGCCCGGTGTTTGGGCTAAAAGTTGCCCATATGCAAGGCGTAGAAAAATTTGTAACCGGAGCAACCTTCTGGTTGTGAGGATTGCAACTTTTTCTGCAACGCCGCAGATGGGTGGCTTTTAGTCCAAACACCATTTTAAAGACCCTCGAAGGTGTTCATCTCTTCCTGCTCTTTCAATACATCCTTATAAATACCTTCCCATCCCTTTCGCTTAAGAACCCTGGCATGCTGCTGCTGCATGATGGGTTTGAGCATATATGTCCAGATGCCGGTCCATAATTTGCCGGTTCCCCTGGCCCGGGCCGACGGGTCCCACCAGCCGAGCACGGTCTGGCGGTGATACCAGAACAGGTATTGCAGTTTTTCGGCGCTCAGGTGACGGGTTTTGACATTGGCCCACAGGCCGTTATATTTTTTCAGATCCTGGGGATTGGTAATCAGTCCCTGGGTCATCAGCTGTTCGCGCATGCCTGTTTTGGGATAGGGGGTCAAAAGCTGGCAATAGGCGGCATCGGCATTGATATCCTTCAAAAACTGGTAATTTTCAATGATGGCTTTCTCGTCATCATCGGGGAATCCGAAAATCAGGCCGCCGATGACCATCAGGCCGTGTTTCTGGCACAAGGCCACAGCCTTTCTTGAATATTCCACAATATTGCCTTTGCCTGCCGCGGCAAGATTGACCTTTGAGACATTTTCAATGCCCAAAAACACGGACTTAAACCCGGCCTGGGCCATTTTTTTGATCATCTCTTCATTGGTGGCCATGGTCAGGCTGTCGGCCTGAACCACCAGTTTCAGACGCCGGTATCCCCGCTTGATGATGGCGTCACACAGCCGCATGACCCGGTCCGTGTCCAGCACCAGATTGTCGTCCACAATAAAGGCCAGGTGGGTCTTTTTATTGTAGTAGATGTCATCAAGGTCGGCAATGACCCGTTCAATGGGGTAGGTTCTGAAGGTCCGGCCGTACATGTGCTTCATGCTGCAGAAGTTGCAGGTGCGGGTGCAGCCCCTTGAGGTCTCCAGCACCTCGGCCTTCATGTTCATCACATGGTATCCCCAGGTCAGCCGCCGTTTGTCCCGGATGGGCGGCTTTAATTGGGACAGATCCTGCAGTTCCCCCATGGGATTGGTGACGAAGGTCTCTCCATCTTTATAAGTCAAAGAGGGGATGTCCTGAAATTTATCCCGGCCGTCCAGGGCCTCGACCAACCGTTGAAACGGGATCTCTCCTTCACCCTGGATGATGAAATCGATCAGTTTGCCTTCGGGGGATTCGGTGATCTCCCGGGTCATCAGGGTGGCATGATAGCCGCCCACCACAATTTTGGCACTGGGCCGGACACGCTTGATCAGCCGGATAATCCGGCAGCAGGTGTCCCATTGCCAGGACATGGCCGAAAGCCCCACGATATCCGGCGCAAGTTTTGTGATTTGTTTGGTCAGATACGCGCGGAGGGACCGGCGTTTCCGGATCAGGTCAATGATTGTGACCTCATGGCGTTCGTGGATATTGCCGCCGATGCTGGCAATGCCGAGGTTGGGGAAATGAACCGCTTCCTGGTGAATGACCAGGGGCGCCACATCGGGCATGGACATCAGAAGCACTTTCATAACAGATTCTCCTTGGAAATCATTTTGATGGAAAAGGCTTTCATCTCTGTCTCTTTGGGTCAGGTCTTTGGGTAAAAATGCCATTCCCCAGGTGCCCGGTCCCATGTGAACCCCTGAGGTCAGGGACAACGGGACAAGGGAAACGTCTGCCCGGGGGCAGGCCTGGCGTATCTGGGGCATGACCGAGGCCGCCACCCATGCCCTGTTGTCGGAATATTCCAGAAGAATCCTTGGTGACGCGGTTTTCCCAAATTCTCGTTCAAGCCGGTTGACGGCATAGCGGATCTGGCCGTCACTGTTTCTGACGGTGGTAAGTTTGCGAGCACCGTTTGCTGTGGGGCTGATGACCGGCCGGATGCTGAGCATGTCTCCCGCCACACTGCCCGTTTTGGACATCCTGCCGCCCATGGCCAGGTATTTGAGTTGGTTGAGGAACAGCAGTTCGTCGCAGGCCCCGATAATTTTTAACGCCTGGGCCGCGACGTCTCCAAGATTCTCCAGGGTTTTGGCGGCCAGGGCAACGGTTTCGGCAATCAGGCCGAGCCTGCCCGATGCAGAACCTGTATCCACAACCTGCATCCGTTCCGAAAACCCGTTATTCGAAACCCACTGGACGGCAACGTCGTAATTGCCTGTATACACGGATCCCACGCACAGGTAAAGCACCTGGTCGTATTGCGCCAAGGCTTTTCTAAAGGTTTCATGGCGCTGGAATACCGAGGCCTGGGCGGTCATGATTCGTTTGCCCCGGGCCATGTCTGCATAGATCCGGGCCGGATCTGCCAGTGTTTCAGGGCATCCGCCGTCATCGTCCACAATGAAACTGTCCATGAGGGTGATGCCAAGCTCGGCAGCCCGTTCAAGGGTGATGGAACCTGCCGCATCTGTGATGATACCCACCGTGTTGGGTGGGGATTGTGGCGGTTGCGGCCGGGTAATGATGGGTTCGGCATCCCAGGCGGTAATCGCCCCTAATTCAGAGACCTTTTGCTTCAGCGCATCCTGGTTCCTGGTGTGCACATGTATTTTCAGGGCCCGGTTCGTTTGTGCCGTAACGACACTGTCGCCAAGGGCGTTTATCAACGCATCCGGGACGTCGGCGTCCTGATTCACCCGGACCTGCAAATCCACACAAAAGGCCGGAGACGAAATGTCCGTGTATCCGTTCGACACAGACAGCTGGTCCTTGAAGCTTTCCATGACCGGGATACATTGATCCTGCCGGTTTTCAAGGGCTTTGAAAAATCCTTCCAGGAAAAGGAACATGCCCAATGCCCCGGCATCCACAACACCCGCCTTCTGTAAAGCGGGCAACCGGGTGGTGGTCTGAATCACACTTTGTCTGAGCCGTTCGGTCAGTTCGTCGGTGTCAAAGGGATCTGCATGGCGTTGGCTGTCACATGCCTTGTCATCAAAAAAACGGGCCTGGCTTTCAAACAGGTCCAGCATGGTGCCGGGCCTGGGATCAGCCACGGCCTTCATGGCCATGTCCAGGCCCTGTCTGGCGGCATTGGGGAAAGATGCGGGCCCTGGATGAGACAAGAAACCGGAAAAAAAGGCGGCTGCGATGTTGCCTGAATTGCCGACGGCTGACATTGACAACTTGTGAATCAGTCGGTCAAAAACATTGTTTGAAGGCGTTTTACCGGTACCATTGCCGGGTCCAATCCCTTTAAAGGGCGCCAGGCTGATCTTCAGATTTTTACCGGTATCTGAATCATGGACCGGAAAAACATTGACCTGGTCCAGCAGATCCGCCCAGGCCACAATTCTTTCGTAACCGACGGCAAGGGCGTTTATAATAGGTTGTGTGTCAGTGCATGCAAAAGTGCCTTTTGCCATGACATCATACCAGAAGTGCTGAGGTGATATCCTCGGGGATTCTGAACAACAGCGTCATTTCGGGCACGCGCACCGCCACCTGTTCGCTTTTGCCCCGGGCACAGATCTGCCCTGTCTCTTTGAGCCGGATTTCAAAATCAATACCGATTTTGTATTCCGCCTCGGTTACGGTGGCCCTGCAGATAAATTCGTCATGGAATTTTAAAGGGGCAATGTGCTTGATGGAGGACCGGCTTACCGGAAAACTGACCCCTTTTGCAAAGGAGTATTCATACAGGTCAACGCCTGCGGCCTTAAACAGTTCGAACCGTGTTACATCAAAATATTTATAATAGTTGCCGTGCCACATCACATGCATGGGGTCCATGTCGTGGAACGGGACTTTGTGCGCCGTTTCAAAGTGCTTGTAGATCGTCTTTTCTTTTTCTGCTTTTTTTACCATGGAATGAACTGATACAGTTTGGCGAACATTTCATACACCGTTATCCAGTTTTGCAGATCTTCGGTGGTGTTCATGTGGGCCCGTTTATTGACCATGACCCAGCTCATATGGGCGGCCCCGTCTTTGCAGGTTTTGCAGTCCCGGGTTTCGGATGTGCAGCAGCGGTGCATGGTTTTAAGGTCCGATGCCCAGCGGATGAAGTTGGTCAGCCGTTTGGGATTGTTTTTCCGGTCGTCCAGGGGCTGGGTGACCGACGGACACTCCGGCCATCCAAAGGGCCTGCCCAGCATGGTGCCTGTGGTGATGATCTTGTGATAGTATTTTGCCGAGACTACCGTATCGGGATAGCGGTCCAGCAGGTCGTCCATCTCCTGGCGCACATCCGCAAGCTCCTGGTTTGTCCAGCTAAATCCGTCTACGCCTTCGTCATTGGACAGCAACTGCATATGCACTTTCACGCCGACATTCCGGATTTTCTGGACGATGGGCTCAATGTGGCCCACAAGTTTGGGGGTAATGGTCAAAAGGTAATACACATGGGGGTCGCCTTCGTAGTGGCGGCTGGAGATGGCAAAGGTATCTTTTCCCCGTAATGTCGTTTCGTCGTCACTGCTGCCCCACAGGGAAATGCCCACCATCATATCGGGAAAACGTTCCCGGGGTACTTTGATCAGCCCGTTGGTTGCCATAAAGGTGGGCATGCGGTCATAAAACGCCTCGACCCGGTCCAGGCAGAGGGTGGGTTCTCCGCCGATGAGGATAGCAAGGTTGACGCCACGTTCCTTTTCCCGGTCAATAAAGCCTTCCCATTCTGAAAGATCCATCTGCTCCTGGGCCGCCTCGTGTTCACCGGATGAAAAGAAGAAACAGCCTTTGCAGCGCAGGTTACACCGGTTGGTTACATCATAGATGGAACTTCGTATGTTGAGCTTGGAGATGGCTTTATATCGTGCATACCACTCGTGATCCAGAAGAGAACTAACTGTTTTCATAAGACAGCTTCCTTGCCTTGCCTGTGTTGGTTTTTAAAGATAAATAATATAATAGAATGATACACCGTAAACAAGACTAAAATAAAAATGGGATGAACATCTTTGATCTGCTGCAATACTCGGTGTAGGCGTTTCCAAAAAATATTTGATTTTCTTTTTCTTCCACTTTGGCTGCGGCAATAAGAAATAATGTCGTTGTCACACTGATGGTTAACGTTAAGGGGGAGATGTGCTTTAAAAACGCCCCCCAGTTCAACAGCAGCAGCGATGTATACATGGGATGGCGGATAAACCGGTACAGGCCTGTATCAACGATATGCGCCGTATTTTCAAAATTAAAATTTTCCGGCATGTCATCGCGTTGGTTGTGGCCTCCCAAGGTGCGAAGCAGTCTCACTGCGAACAAAACAAAAACAATGGAGCAGATGAGCAACGTCCAGGAAAGGATTTGCCGCAGTGAAAAGGGATCGTTAAACCAGTAGGGTTGATTCAATGCCAGCAGGGCGGCAATGCCTTCAAAGACAAAGAAACGGTAGAATCCGTGGCTGCGGTAATTTTTCAGGGGGTGCCGGGAAATCCACACCAGAATCAGGCTGATGATAATAAAAAGAATAAAATTCATAAGGGTTCCTTATGGGGTAGGGGATCTAAGATTTGCCCGGGGGCATCACCTCAACGGCGGTGAGGTACCGACCAAGGCCTAATAGAAGGATGCCCCGGCCTTGAAGGTCTATCTGTTGTCCCGGGGTGTTGGGGTCAGGTAATTTGTTGTTTTCCACTGCATTCACGGCCAGCACCGCGGCAATCGCCGGGGCTGTGGCAAACTGCCCGGTTTGCCGGCGGTAATCCAGGATGGGTGTGGATGATGACAATGCGTTGGACAGCGCGTCTGTCAAGGCGTTTCCCCGGATGGCACAGGCCCGGGGGATGCCGGCCATGACGGCACCATATCTGTCGTTGAAATCCGGCAGTGCGCCAATGAGAGCTGCCAGGGCTTCTGCGGGGTCAAGGCCATCGTCGTTTTTTACGAACAGTCGGGGGGTCACTGTGGGTTTGCCGGGAATTATTCCCGGAATCAGTACCAATGCGCCGCCGCCGTCGGTGGCCGTGTCTTCGGCGACCACAGACGAGTCAAATCTGAAAGAGAGATCCGGATGGTGTTCATCTCCGCCCATGACCATCATGGGGGCAGTGTTTTTTTGCCCCAGCGTTGCGGCTGTCCACAGTGCTTGTTCAAAGGATGAATCCCCGCCGGTGGTGGTGATGTTTGCCCCTTTTGCCCCCAGTTCCATGGCCACGTGGCCCAGGGCTGCGTTGTGGACCGAACCCACAAAATCAATGGGACTGGAGGATTTTTCATTGCCTTTGAAAAGCCGTGCGAGAAAGTCCCAGGTTTCAGACAAAGATCCCCAGCCGGTGCCGCCGATGATGGCAGCAGGGGTTATGTCGGACGGCGTATCTTGTCTTGCCAGGACTGCCAGGGCCAGCATCAGGCGGGAGAATCGTTTCATCCGCCGCACTTTTTTCAAGGTGAGCAGGTCCGTCAGGGTTTTGTCCGCGATCATGCCTGCCAGGGATTGACCCTTATTAAATGCATCCAGGGTTGCAGCTGTGGTGCCGGCACCTGTTACACAGGCGTAGCCCAGAACCGACATGGGACCCATTTGGGGTTTTTCAAACCCTTTCACATCCCTGCTGCGGGTTTTGGTTCTCTGGGCGTCTGATTCTGATATCACAATCGCCGCATTGTTTCCGCCAAATCCAAAGGTATTGGATAACACCCTGCGAACAGGCCGCTGTATGGGGGCAGCCACCGGAATGAAATTCAGTTCAGGGTCCGGAGAACTGAACCCGGTATTTCCGGGAATGATTCCTTTGGATACGGCAATGGCTGAAATCACCGCCTCAATGGCCCCGGCCGCGGCCATGGGGTGGCCTGTGGCCCCTTTCACCGAGGAAGCTGCAGGCTTGTGGGCAGCAAAAAGCCGGTTCACGGCCATGGCCTCGGCTTTGTCGTTGGCCTCGGTGCCTGTGCCGTGAAGGCTGATATAATCAATCTGTTCGGGTGTTACCCCGGCATCGGCCATGGCCTTTGCCATGGCTTCATACGCCCCGTTTCCTTCGGGGTGCGGGGCTGAGGCGTGGTAGGCATCACAGGACAGTCCGCCGCCGGACAGTTCTGCAATGGGATGTTCAGGCCTCTGGGCGACAAGCATCATCAGGCCCGCCCCTTCGGCAACGCTCATGCCGGCACGTTTTTCATCAAAGGGTCGGGCGCCTGCCGGGTCAACCACCTGCAGAGACTGAAATCCAAAGCAGGTCATCCGGCACAACGCATCCGCGCCCCCGGCCAGAACAGTTTGGGCCTGGCCAGACCGGATCATCTCCAACGCAATGGTCAGGGCCGCATTCCCCGAAGAGCAGGCTGTGGACACGGTGATGGCAGGACCTGTGCAGCCCATGAGGCTGGCAATATCCTCTGCCACCGTGCCCAGACCATGATACCGAAAAAGCGTTGGGTCGGTCTCTTGGGCTTTGAGGAGGGTTTCGCAGGTCAGCATCCCCCCGGTGGTCGCCCCTAAAACAACGGCATCCGGGACCAGGCTGCATTGGGCCATGATCTGACCGGCAGCAATCCGGGCAAGTTCGTGGGTTCGGGGAAGCGTACCTTTAATTGTCCCCGGCACCATACCCACCCTGGGAAAATCCGGCCGGTTGAGTTGGAAAAAATCAACGGAAGCCAGACCGGATTCGCCGCGTTTAAGGGCCTGGTAGGTGCTGTCTTCATCTGTCCCTAAAGCGGATATAATTCCCATTGCAGCAATATAGGCACCTGATGCCATGCGTTACTCCTATCGTCAAGGTTGGAATCTCTACCTGACTTCGTTGAAAAAATTTTTTCTCGAAATATCATTTCAGGTTCACCAATGGAAGCACATTATAAAATTTAGGTTTGTTTTTAAAGATACATTCAGTGCCCGTCATAGTTTCGTTTCATTTGAACTTTTCCGGCGATCTGTTGTCCGCAGGTGATCCGAGGATAACCCCCCAAAAAATTATTATAAAAATGGTTTTGTCTATGACAATCAAAAATATGGAATACAGAATCTGGACTTAGTATATTCTTCAAATGATTTTTTCTTGACAAAGAACTCCTTCATATTCTAATCAAACTCCGTTAATTTGATATTATCGATTTTATTACTATTCCCAATAAGGAGAAATGAATTATTCATGAAAAACCTATTCGCCGTTCTAATAGCTGTCTTACTTCTGGTCCTGTCCGGCTGTGTCTCGTCAAGTCAAACAGATACGCCCTCGACGGCTCAGAACGCCACTGAAGATAGAAAAGAGGTTACGGGTAGAAACGATTGGTCCGGCTATATTCAGGGGCAACCTATAGCAGGAAGCAAATTCAATAAACTTGAAATCGGTATGGGCAGCAAAGAGGTCATGGATATTACAGGCCCTCCGACAGACCAGGCAACCTACATTTCCGGTAAGGCTTTCATCCCATTTTACTTTGGTTCCGGCCAGTCCCAGTCATGCTTCTACTACAAAAACATGGGGCGATTGGTGTTTGCAAACGATGCCGGTTTTGGTGGGAACATGTTTCTAGTCGGAATTGAATATGATGCCGGTGAACGCGGCTACCAATAGATGAAAATCAAAGATGTCCCCCAGGATCCGGGTATTTTAGACGATTATGGCCGTGAGGTATGTTATGCCGTGGATCAGAACGGCAAATACAGTCTGGCCCAGAGTATTGGATGGGATCCCAAAAATGTCGCCAACAGACAGGCTTGGCAGGTCATTGAAAAGAAAATCAACAAGGCCCGTGAAGAGATTCTTGATGGCAAACTCAGCCCCATCGGGTTTTATATGGCATGCCACCAGATGGATATCAAGCTGCTTGCCCAGTATATGGGATTGTATTGCTGGCAGGTCAGACGGCATCTTAAGCCGGCCGTATTCAAAAAATTAAAACCGGGTGTTCTGGAAAAGTACGCCGCGCTGTTCAATGTGTCCGTGGATGGATTAAAGACGCTGCCGGACAAGTCTGCCTCCCCACAAAATAAAGATTAAAGATGAGAATCGATTTTACACATACCCAGTCGGCCCATTGTGAATGCGGGGTGACTGCAAACCTGATCAACCATGCCGTAAAGGATGGTGAGCCGCAACTTTCAGAAGCCCTGGCCTTCGGCATCGGGCAGGGCATTTTTTTTGGCTACCTGCCGTTTATCAAGGTCAATGAATTGCCGCTGACAACCTTTCGGTGTCCGGTGGGCAAGATATTTAAAAGCGTGACCCGGGCTTTGGGCATCCGGGTCAAATGGCAGAAATTTTCAAGTGTCCCCAAGGCCATGGATGCCCTGGACCGGGAGCTTGAAAAGGGCCATCCCGTAGGGTGTCGGACCGGCGGGTACTGGCTGCCGTATTTTCCTCCGGCCCTGAGATTCCACTTTAACATGCACAACATTGTGGTGATCGGCAAAGAGGGGGATAATTATATCATCAGTGATCCGGTTTTTCCCGATGTGGTGGAATGCCCGGCCAAGGATCTGGCTCTGGCGCGTTTTGCCAAAGGCGCCCTGGCACCCAAGGGCAGTATGTACCGGATCACCGGGGTCCCCGACAAAATAGATTTAAAACCTGCCTTGTTAACCGGACTCAAAGGGGCTGCAAAAAGCATGGTGAAAACGCCGGTGCCGTTTTTGGGCACCCGGGGGATTCGTTTCTTGGGCAAGTGCGTTGAGCGGTGGCCCCAAAAATTCGGTGATGAAAAGACCGTGCTCCTTTTGGGGCAGCTGATCCGGATGCAAGAGGAGATCGGCACCGGCGGTGGGGGGTTTCGCTTCATGTATTCGGCGTTTCTTCAGCAGGCCGCAGGGATTTTGGATGACTCGCGGCTGATCACCATGGCTGAACAGATGACTGCGTCCGGGGATCAGTGGCGCAGATTTGCCGTCAAGGCTGCCAGACACTGTAAGGGCAGGGCGTCCCAGGACGACTCGGTACAGGCCATGCGCGAGGTGCTCAACGTCTGCGCGGATATTGAAACCCGAACGTTTAAGGAAATTTTATCCATTGCCGGCTGATGATTCCCAATCTGTTCTTGAAGTCCGCGGCCTTGGAAAACGTTATCCAGGCAGTTCAAAAGATGTTCTGGACAACCTGAATTTAAGGGTTGAACAAGGCCGGATTTTCGGGCTGTTGGGACCCAACGGCGCCGGAAAAACCACCACCATCTCCATTTTGTCCACCCTGGTAAAACCCACCCGGGGAAGTGTGCGGATCTGCGGTGAGGACGCCTTGAAATATCCCTCTAAAGTCCGGCCCCTTATCAGCTTGATCCCCCAGGAGATTGCGTTGTTTCCCAAACTCACAGGCCGGGAAAATATGGACTATTTTGGTCGCTTGTTTGGGCTTAGAAAAACGGAACTAGAATTAAAAATTCCTGAAACCCTGGCACTGTTTGACCTGGGTGAGTTTGCCGATCAGCTCATCGCAAAATGTTCCGGAGGCATCCAGCGCAGGTTCAACATCGCCTGCGGAATCCTGCATGATCCGGCCCTGATTTTTCTGGACGAACCCACCGTGGGCATGGATGTTCATTCGCGCAACGCACTGCTTGATCGGATTCAGCAGTTAAGTCTTAATGGCAGCACCCTGATCTACACGACCCATTACATGGAAGAGGCCGAAAAAATCTGTTCCCAGGTTTTGATCATGGATAAGGGGCTCTGCCTTGCCCAGGGTGCCACCAAGGATCTGATCGGCGGCACCGGTAAATACCGCGATCTCAATGAGCTGTTTTTAAAGACCACAGGGAAAGATGTTTAATGGGACTTCTGGCCGCCACATTAAAAAAAGAGCTGCTGTTGCTGATCCGGGACAGGGTGGGTCTGGTGCTCCTGTTTGTCATGCCTGCGGTGCTGGTGACCATTGTCTGTCTTGTGCAAGAAAAAGTGCTGAATCCCACCACCCATGTTCTGGTGGTTGATAACGATAAAAATGAGATCGGAAAAATTATTTTTAAGGGCTTAAAGGGCTCGGACAATATTATCGCAGTAAAGGGGGATGATGTCGGCTGCGACACTGAGGCCAAGGCAAAATCTCTGGTGAATCAGGGGCAATACCAGTTCAGTATTATCATCCCCCAGGGCAGTACCGACTTTGCCTTTAACCAGGCCCGGCTGTTTGCCCTTGGAAAGGCCGGTACCGACGGCAAGCAAATCACCGTATATTTTGATCCGTCGGTCCAGGGGGGATTTCGGTCTGCGGTGCTGAGTGCCGTGTCAAAGGTGGTGTTGTGTCTGGAGTACGAGATCAAGCTGCGGCAAGCTGTTTTTCCCACGGACAGGCGGCCGGATATGTTCCTTTCTGCTCCGTGGTTTGACATTAAAGAGGCCTGGGCCACGGAGTTCGGTTTCATTAAAATGCCCACATCGGTTCAGCAGAATGTGCCGGCCTGGGCCTTGTTCGGGATCTTCTTTATCTGTGTGCCCCTGGCCGGAAGCATGATTCAGGAGCGTGACAACAAAACCCTGGACCGGTTAAAAACCATGCCTGTTCCGGGATTTATATTTATTTTTGGAAAAATTGCCGCTTACATCTGTGTCTGCCTGATTCAGTTTTTCTTTGTCTTCTTGATCGGTAAATTTATGTTTCCAATGCTGGGACTGCCCGCCTTTGTGGTGGACGGCCCATGGATCGCCGTGTTCATTATCATTGCCGCATGTGCGGTGGCCGCGGCAAATTACGGCATCATGCTCGGCCAGCTTGCAGGTTCCTATGAACAGGCGCTTGTGATCGGGCCCACCACCATTGTGATTGCGGCCGCCCTTGGCGGCATCATTGTGCCGGTGTACCTGATGCCCGCGCCCATGCAGTTTATCAGTAACTTCTCCCCCATGGCCTGGGCCCTGGACGCATTCTACGATATCCTGTTGCGGGGAAAACAGATTAAAGCTGTGCTGCCCGAAGCAGGGTTTCTGGTGTTGTTTGGCCTTGCCGCCTCGGGGATTGCTCATATCTCTTTTAAATACAAAAAATAAGGTAAAATATAATGCTGGAAAAAGAGCTGTTAACATCCATTGTCGACCTATGTAATGTCCAGGAAGATATCCCCGAAGATGTCTCTTTGGATGCCCCTCTAGTGGGTCCGGACTCCCTGTTTGGCCTAGATTCCCTGGATGCGGTTGAAATTGTTGTCATGGTCCAGGATGTTTATGGGGTGCGTATCGACACCCAGGACCAGGCGCGGGAAATTTTAGCCACCGTTAAATCCCTGGCCGATTATATCCGGGAAAAGGGTGGCGCCGCCTGAGTTATCAGTAAATGCTATAATTCTGCAACATTCCGGATTACCCCCCAAATCCCACCTCGTAATAAAAGTCATAAATGCCCCCTGGAAGTATTCCGCCAGGGGGTAAAAAAGCTTAAACACCCCACGCATCCTCAAAAATCAGCTCAATTATTCCTGGCCATGACGGTTCACGTCTGACGGCCATCTTTTCTGTGGATCGGAATCCTTAAATTTCCACGCCCTATCCGGGTCAATACCTTGAGGGAATGTTTCCTGGCGTTGCATACTCATTCATTTTTTTGAATATAATATCAAATTAATTTATATTTACAAAAATTGTGAAATAAGCGCTCTGGCTGTCGGTGTTTGACCTGATTTTGAATTATTTAAGGCATGTCGCCATTCTACTTTTGTTTACAATTTTTATCATTTTTTTTCTATATCTTGTTTGACATCAAATAGGTAACTATATATTAGTTTTTCCTTATGAAAAAGAAACACAGTAAAACCAGAAGGAAACCCTCCCCTGATTCCCTGCTGTAGTATCTCCATGGCACAACCGTGAGCAATAACAATAATAGAAAGAATAATGATATAGTTGTTCAATAAAATTGATAATATGTTCAATATTTATTAAGGAGGCCAAAATGGCAAAAGTAGGCGTATATGTATGTCATTGCGGGTCGAACATAGCCGGCGTAATTGACGTTGCTGCAGTCCGTGATTTTGCGGAATCGTTGCCTGACGTTGTTATTGCTCGCTTGAATTTATTCATGTGTTCCGACTCCGGACAAGAGATGATCAAACAGGATATCCGGGATGGGCTGGTGGACCGGGTGGTGGTCGCTGCCTGTACCCCGCGTACCCATGAGCCCATTTTCAGGGCGGCTTGTGAGCAGGCAGGCTTGAACAAATACCTGTTTGAGATGGCCAACATCCGGGATCAGGCAAGCTGGGTCCACGGAAATGACCACGAAGGGGCCACGGAAAAGGCCAAAAAGGTTGTTGCTTCTGCCGTCGGCAAGGCAAGGTATCTGGAACCTTTGGAAGACAAGTTTGTCGATGTCACCGATGCCGCCCTTGTGATCGGCGGCGGTATCGGCGGTATCAGTGCCGCCCTGGAACTGGCCAATATGGGGCACAAAACCTATCTGGTGGAAAAAGAGCCGTCCATCGGCGGGGTCATGGCTCAGCTGGACAAGACATTCCCCACCAATGACTGTTCCGCCTGTATTCTCACCCCCAAAATGGTCGAGTGTTACAACCACCCCAATGTAGAAGTTCTGGCGTACGCCGAGGTGGATGATGTGGAAGGTTATATCGGGAATTTCAAGGTTAAGGTGCGTCAAAAACAGGCCTATGTGGACTGGAATAAATGCACCGGTTGCGGCGATTGCGCTGCCGCTTGTCCGGCCAAGGTGCCCGATGCCTTTAATGCCGGGCTTGATATGCGACGTGCCGCCTATATTATGTTTCCCCAAGCCGTGCCCAAAAAAGCGGTCATTGACATGGACAATTGCAAAAACTGCGCAGGCCGTACCATCGGTTCCCAACCCAAGGTGAGCAAGAAAACGGGAAAACCCCTTCTGGCCCCCTGTGAAAAGGCCTGTCCGGCCGATGCCATCAACCGTTCTTTACCCCTGGACCCCAAGGGGACGATTAAAGAGATTGAAGTGGGTTCCATTGTTGTTGCTACGGGCTTTCAGGTCATGGAAAAAGAGTGGTTCAAGGAGATGGCACCTAAATCTCCCAACGTGATCACCGCCCTGCAACTGGAGCGTTTGATCAGTGCCACCGGCCCCACCGAAGGAAAACTGCTGCGCCCCTCGGACAATCAGAAACCCCACACCCTGACCTTTGTCTCCTGTATGGGCTCCCGGGACGAACACTTTCACACCTATTGCTCCCGGGTCTGCTGCATGTACATGATCAAACAGGCGCGCCTGTTAAAAGAAAAATATTCGGATTTGACCATCAACATGCATTTCATTGACGTGCGCACCGCCGGCAAAGACTACGACGAATACTATACCGGATCACGCAAGATGGGCATCAACATCTTCAAGGGCAAGGTCGGCGGCCTTGAGGGTCTGCCGGGTGAAAACCTGCGCGTGCTGGCCTATGACATGGAATCGGCCACCCCCATTGAATACGAATCCGACCTGGTCATTCTGGCCACGGCCATTGAATTGCCCAAATCCGCCACCGCCCTTGCCCAGAAACTGGGCTTGCAGTTTTGCGGCAGCCATTTTTTCCGGGAACTGCATCCCAAACTTGGGCCGGTTGAAACCTCCACCGAAGGGCTGTTTATTGCCGGCTGCTGCCAGGGCCCCAAGGATATTCCAGACACTGTGTCCCAGGCCAAAGGCGCTGCGGCGGCCGCTGCCGTTCCCCTGGCCCAGGGCCGGGTGAGAATTAATCCCACCATTTCCGAAGTGCTCAGTGACCGGTGCAGCGGCTGCGGGGTGTGTGTTCCCCTTTGCCCCTACAATGCGATCTCCATGCGCGATGCCGGCGGCAAACCCCGGGCCCGCATTGAAATGTCCGCGTGCAAGGGCTGCGGCGTATGCACCTCGGCCTGTCCCTCCGGTGCCATTGTACTTCATGGCTATGAAGAAGATCAGATTTTTGCGCAGATTGCGGCGCTCACTGCTTAAAGGAGGTTTTGATGAAGATCGAACAGGAAAAAATAAATGAAGCTGTGGAAACCATCATGGAATACGGCGGAACCGGCATCCTGAACTGTGTACAGTGCGGTGCCTGCTCAGCGGTCTGCCCGGGTGTCAAAGCCGGGTTCCCCCTGTTGTGCCGTAACCTGATTCGCCATCTGCTCAACGGCGAGCTTGAAGAGATTATCGAAGATCCCTCCTCATGGGGGTGCCAGGCGTGCAACCGCTGCACAGAGGTGTGTCCCCAAGGCGTTCGTCCCCAGGAGGTCGTCTTTGCCTTCCGGCGTTACCAGGGCAATGAAATGGCGTTCTCCACCTCGTCCATCACCAGCCAGATGAATCTTTATGAAACCGGCCATGCCGTGTTCACCGATGCAAGGGAACTAAGAGAACAGGTCGGACTTCCTGCCCAGCCCCCCACTTCGGCCTACAATGAAAAGGCGCAACAGGAGATTCAAACACTGATTATGGACGGCCCAATGGGCGATTTAGGACTTTTTTAAGAAAAGGGAAATATATAATGGATAAAATAGGACTCTATCTTGGATGCAATATTCCGCTCAAGGCACCTGACATTGAGCAGTCCATCCGCAAGGTGTTCCCGGTTCTGGGCCTTGAACCCGTTGATCTGGACGGTGCCGGATGCTGCCCTGCCTGGGGGACGGCTCCCTCGTTTGACATGGACACCTGGTGCGCTGTCTCTTCACGCAACATCACCCTTGCCGAAGAAAAAGAGCTGGATATCATGACCGGATGCAACTCCTGCTTTGGCGTGCTGTCCGAAGCAAAACATTTCATGGACAACAGGGAACGGCGGGACCGGGTCAACCAACGGCTTTCCGCCATCGGCCGGGAATTTAAAGGCACAAGTGACGTGTACCATCTTTCTCACATCCTGCATCGGCAGATTGGTTTGGAAAAAATAAAAAACAGTCTGAAGTATAATTTGGACGGCTTAAAAATTGCCGTGCAGACCGGTTGCCACAACCTGTGGCCTTCGGATGTGTACAAAGTCAAAGAGGAGAACCCCTACGTTCCGACCATGCTCACCGAACTGTGTCGGGCCACCGGGGCAAGCGTGCCGCACTACTCGAAGATTGCCGCCTGCTGCGGCATGGGCGGCATGCGCTCTACGGATGCGGAAAAATCCCTTAAGCTGTTTAAAGATAAACTGATCTCCATCAAAGAAGAGATAGACGCCGATATTATTGTCACCACGTGTTCGTCATGTTTTCTGCAGTTTGACATGTCCCAGCCCATTTTAAAAAAACGGGGTGAGATCGATTTCGAACCCATCCCGACCTTTTACTACACCCAGTTGCTGGCCCTTTGCATGGGATTTGACCCGCAACAGGTGGCCAGTATTTCAAACATCGACAGAAGCGCTGTGATTGCCGAGATCCAAAGCGAGAAACGACTTGTCCAAACCCTTGAAGCGCAGGAGGCTTAAATCATGTCCTGGAGACCCAATATTGTAGGATTCGCATGTCAATGGTGCACCTATGCCGGGGCTGACCTGGCCGGTAACCTGCGGGCCAAGTACCCGGCAACCATTAAACTGATCAAAGTGCCCTGTTCCGGCCGTGTGGAACCCGAACATGTGCTCGAAGCCTTTGCCCGGGGTGCGGACGGCGTACTCATCGGGGGCTGCCACTATGGTGACTGCCACTATAAAACCGGCAACTACAAAACCAGCAGCAGAATGAAATTGTTGAAAAAGACCCTGGCAGATCTGGGCTTTGATGAAAGGCGCTTTCGCCTGGAGTGGATCTCCGGTGCCGAAGGCTACCGTTTTGCCGAAGTGGTGGGAGAATTTACCAAAGAACTTGAGGAGCTTGGACCAAGCCGGGTACTGGAGGACGTAACAAATGGCTGATAAGTTGAAAACCGCATTCCTGCTGGCCGGCGGCTGTGCCGGCTGCGAAATGAGCGTGGTGGATATGTCCGAAAATCTGGTGGGTGCCCTGGATGCCCTGGACATTGTTTTCTGGGCGCCCACCGTGGCCGATGTGAAATACAAAGACCTTGAAGAGATGGAAGACGATTCCATTGACCTGGCCTTTGTGGACGGCATGATCCGCAACAGTGAGAACGAACATACCGTTAAGGTGCTCCGGGATAAGGCCAAGATTCTGGTGGCCTTTGGTGCCTGTGCAAGTCTGGGCGGTGTGGCCGCCCTGGGCGATCTGCACACCAAAAAGGAGTTGCTTGACCAGGCTTATAAAACATCGTTTTCCACGGACAATCCGGACGGGATTATTCCCACACCCGAATGTCTGGTGGACGGAAAGTATGACCTGACCATCCCGGCACTCCTGGACCGCTGCTACACCCTGGACCAGAAGGTGGCGGTGGATTACTACATTGGCGGCTGCCCGCCCCGTCCCGTTTTTGTGGAATCCCTGATCCAGGCCATTTTAAAAGGTGATCTGCCTCCCAAAGGCTCATGGCTCACCTCGGGCAAGGCGGTGTGTGATTCATGCAAACGCAATCCTGCCTTAACAGGACACAGCCGTATCCCCGTGGGCAAAATCAGCCGGACCATTGACGGCCAGCCTGATCCCGAGATCTGTCTGCTCCAGCAGGGCTACATGTGTTTTGGCCCGGTCACCCAGGGTGACTGCTCCGGGGCCTGCCTGAACGTAAATATTCCCTGCAGGGGATGCGGCGGACCCATTCCGGGCATTAAGGATTTTGGCGCACGCTGTCTGACCACCATCGCCTCAAGCATGGATGGCGATGATGTGGCAGAGCAGTTCATCGAAAAATATAACAACATGGCAAAATTGTTTTACCGGTATTCCCACACCGCAGGGAAATTAAACCATGAAGTTGCGGGACTCAAGGAAAAGTAAGCAAGGAGCTGCGCGATGAGAAAGATTGAAATTAATCCGATCACCCGATTGGAAGGTCACGGGAAGATAGCCATTTTCCTTGATGATAACGGCAATGTAGATGACGCGTTTTTCCAGACCGTGGAGTTTCGCGGGTTTGAAAAATTTTTGCAGGGCATGCCCATGGAGGAGGTGCCCAGAACCGTTTCAACGGTGTGCGGTGTTTGCCGGGGCGTGCATTATATGGCTGCCACCAAGGCGGCTGACGGTGTGTTCGGCGTTGAGCCCACCGCCACAGGCCGCAAACTGCGGGAACTGTTTTTCAATGCCCATTATGTGGAAGACCATGCGGTGATTTTGTATGCCCTGGGGTTGCCTGATTTTGTGGTGGGCACGGAAGCGGACGCTGCCCAGCGCAACATTGTGGGCCTGATCAACAAGGTCGGCGTGGATGTCGGCCGTGACATTTTGCGCAAACGCGGGCTGGCCGTAAAAATATTTGAACTGCTTGGCGGAAAGCACAGCCATGCGGTGGCGGCGCTGCCTGGTGGATGGTCCAAGCGGCTCACCGAAGAGGAACGCAAACAGGTTGAACTGTGGTCCCAGGAACTTGTGGAATTGGGCGAGCTGACCCTTAAGGTATTTGACGAGATTGTGCTTCAAAACGAAGCGTACATGGACCTGATCATGGGCGATGTCTACAAGGTGGAAGTGGGCTATATGGGATCGGTCAATGAAAAGGATGAAATCACCTACTATGACGGCACCCAAAAGATCATTGACGCCAAGGGTAATCTGGTGGGCACATTCACCGGCAAAGCGTATCTGGACTTTATTTCAGAGCGGGTTCAGCCCTGGACCTACCTGAAGTTCCCCTACCAGAAAAAACTGGGTGACTGGAAAGGTATTGTGGAAGGTCCGGACACCAATTGTTATGCCGTGGGACCGATGGCCCGGTTTAACCTGGTTAAAGGCATGGATACCCCCAAAGCCCAGGCTCATTTTGAAAAGTACCATGCGGCATTTGGCGGCAAACTTGTCCACAACATCCTTGCCTACCACTGGGCCCGGGCCATTGAGATGCTCAATGCCGCTGAAAAGTGCCTGGAACTTTCCCGGGATCCCGAGATCACCGGGGCGGACACCTGGAACAAACCCACCACCTGCCCCGGCGAAGGCGTGGGAATCATTGAGGCCCCGCGCGGCACCCTGATCCACCACTACTGCACGGACGCAAAAGGTATTGTCACCGATGCCAACCTGATTGTGGCCACCACCCACAACAATGCCCCCATCAATTTGGCTGTGAAAAAAGTGGCCAAGCACTTCATCAAAAATGGAGAAGTGGGTCCCAACGTACTCAACTATGTTGAAATGGCATTCAGACCCTATGACCTTTGCCTGGCCTGTGCCACCCATGCCGTTACCGGCGCCCAGCTGCCGGTTCAGATTGATGTGTTTGACAGCAGGGGCGGGTTGTATAAAACCCTGTGTAATTTTTAAGACGCGTTTGAACAGGAAGTCACCCATCTACGGCGTTGCAGAAAAATTTGCAATCCTCACAACCTGCCAGGTTGCTCCGGTTACAAATTTTTCTGCGCCTTGTACCTGGGCAACTTTCTGTCCAAGCAACTATACAGTAATGACCGTTGTACGGTGGGTTACCGCTGTACAACGTCAATTTAAAGAGGCAAACATGAAAAATAAAACCGTTGTCATTGGGATCGGCAATCCCTTTCTGCAGGATGACCGGGCAGGCGTTGTGGTCGTTGAAAAACTGGAAGCGCTGGGCGCAGCCTGTGATACAGATATCGTTTTAACCGTGGGCTTTGAGGTGATGGACAAGGTCAAAGGCTATGACAAGGCCATTATTGTGGATGCCTGTATGCTGGGCAAAGAGCCCGGTTCCATTCTTGAGCTTTCTGTGGATGATATTTTTTCCACCCATAGTCTGGCCAATTCCCATGCCGTCACACTCGGGACAACCTTGAAAACCGCCAATATGTGTTTTCCCGATGAGATGCCCGACGACATGACCCTGCTGCTCATTGAGGTAAAAGATATTAAAGAGTTTACCCAGCAGATGTCCGAACCTGTGGAAAAGGCGGTGGATCAGGTGGTGGAACGGATTATGGCCATGATTGATGTGCCCGCTGTTTCAACAATCGGCTGAACCTTGCCTGTGGTTGGATTGCTATTCCGGGCTGACAGGCGGTTTTGCGATCAGGCACAGCAGACCGGCCATGACCAGGAGAATGGTGAAGGCGGAAAACGGAATCCAGTAGTTATGGAACAGATCAAAAAAGATCGCCGCTGAAACCGGCCCGGCAGCATTGGCAGCCATCCGGAAAGGCCCGGCAATCCCCAGCACGGTGCCTGACGATCTCCTGCCGTAAAATTCGGTCCACAGCAGAAATATAAGCGGCAGGACCCCACCCCGGATAATGCCGTACACAACGGCAAAGACGAACATATACGCAGGTTTTTTGACGGCCCAGAAAACCGAAAAAAAGAGGAGGCCGATGGTGATCAACACCCCGCCCATCAGGATCTTAACGGATATTTTTTCTGCCAGAAAACCGAACAACACCCCGCCCAATGCCGCGCAAACCGATAAAACGGTGATAACCAGAACCGCCGTGGTTGCCGGCACTCCCTGGTCCGTCATAAATGGAAACAGGTGAAAATTAGACCCGGCGCCAACCAGATAAATCACGCACATGATAAATATGAGCTGCCAGAATGAAACGGTGCGAAACGCCGTTTGCCGGGTCCAGACGGGTTCATTTTCCAGATTATAGCGGGTTGCCTTGCTTGACGCATCCGGTTTGTCTTGGTCTGCGTCTGAAATTTCATCCGGTTCTCTGCCGTCCGGCAGTAATCCAACATCTTCGGGTCTCCGTTTCAAAAAAATCAGACTGGGCAGGGCCGAAAACGTAAATACAATGATTCCCAAAACCGCCCAGGCCGTTCGCCACCCATAGGAAAGAATGATATGCTGGACCAGCAAGGGCAAAAATGCGATGCCGATGCGGCTGCCCAGCTGGGAGATCCCCATGGCCCGGCCGCGTTTTTCAATGAACCAGTTGGAGACACTCACCGTGACCACCAGGGCAAGCAACCCTGAGGCAATCATACGCCCGGTGCCGAAAAACAGGTAGAGCTGCCAGACCGAAGAGAGCTGTGACAGGGCGATCAAGCCCGCACTTAAAATGGTGATTCCCCAGAAAGCCGCTTTTCTTGGGCCGTTGCGATCCAGGTAAGGACCAACAAGAGGAGAGAGGATTCCGCCGGACAGGGAGCCCACGGCAATGGAACCTGTGATGATCGACCGATTCCAGCCGAACTCGTCGGCCATGGGTTTAAGGAAAATAGACAGTACATTCTGGAATACACCGGCCTGGGTAAGACCGATCAAAAAAGCTACGGCAACAATCGTCCATCCGTAAAAAATTTTCTTCTGCTGCATGAAACCGCGCTCCTGCAATTTTTTCAGGCAGGGTATAACAGAGAATAAAGATATTAGCAAGCATCTGCCTTCAAATCACCTTAACCATTGAAAAATCCAATTCCGGTTGACGGTTAGTATTTGAAACCGGAAATATTTTCTTTTCAAATTTCACATATATGATGTTATATTCAAAGAACCTTCATTTAAAAATTTATTATCCGCCGAACTATTACCGCGTCGATACTGCCGTCACACATTGGTGCCGTTGAACGGGGATTTGCAGTATTTTCCTAATCGGAGATTGTCACAATGTACAGCAATGCTTTTCTATCAGATCTTGAAAAATCATTATCCGCGTATAAACATATCGAAAAAGAGCAATTAATGATTCTGGATGCCCTTGAGTCCGTCAATGAGATTGACACCCTTGAAGGGTTGATTCCTGCCATTTTAACCTGGATGAAAAAATGGTCTGAGTGTGACGCGGTTGGGATCAGGCTTCAAGACGGCGATGATTATCCGTATTATACGACGTCCGGATTCCCGGAGCGGTTCGTTGAGCTCGAAAGGCATCTGTGCGCTTACGATGAAGACGGGTCTCTGATAAGAGACGATGACGGTAGGCCCATGATCGAGTGCATGTGCGGGAATGTTATACGTGGCAGATTTGATCCATCCAAAAATTTTTTCACGTCTGACGGTACGTTTTGGACCAATTGTACAACCCGGCTGCTGTCCGAAACAACGGATGCCGACCGTCTGGCCCGCGGCCGCCATCGGTGCAGCGGCTTTGGTTATGACTCTGTTGCGTTAATTCCGTTGCGATCCGGTGGACATACCTTTGGCCTGATGCAGTTCAATGATCTTGAGGCCGGAAAATTTTCTGCCAAAACGGTTGCCGCATTTCGGCGGGTGGCTGATCAGGTGGCATCTGCTCTGGCTAAATTAAAAGCTGTGGATTCTCTCAAAAAGACCGAAGAAAAATTGCGTCGGCAGAAATTTTTTCTAGAAAAGGCACAGGAAATTGGGAAAATTGGAAGCTGGGAGTTGGATCTTGAGCGCGATATCCTGTTTTGGACCGATGAAAACTATAAAATTTTTGGGGTCCCGAAAGATACGGATTTGACCTATGAGCTGTTTTTAGCGTGTGTCCATCCGGATGATCGAGAATTTGTGGAAAATGCATGGAAGGCTGCTTTATCCGGCGCATTTTACGATATTGAACATCGCATCCGCGCCGATGGGATCGTTAAATGGGTACGGGAAAAAGCACGGCTTGAATTTGACGATCATGGAAAATGTATCCGCGCCATCGGCGTGACCCAGGACATCACAGAGCGAAAATTTACCGAAAACGCCCTGAAAGCCAGCGAAGAGCGGTTTAAATTTTTATCCGAAGCCACCGTTGAAGGCATTTGTATACACGATAACGGTGTTGTGCTTGATGCCAACAAATCATTTGCAAAAATACTTGGGTATGATTCGGTAGATAAAATTATCGGATCAAAGTTAACTACCAAACATCTTACCTCCGAGAGTTTGAAAAAAGCACAGACATCTATTGATTCCGGTTATCAGGGCGCATATGAAGCTGTTGGGATTAGATGCGACGGGACCCGGGCTCCCGTTGAATTTATAACCAAAAACATATCGTACAGGGGCAAACCGGTAAGGGTTGTTGCGGCACGGGATATCTCGGCACATAAGGCGGCAGAGGAACTGCTAACCTGGAACGTTAAAAGGAATAAAATCCTGTCGGAAACCGCAGCTTGCCTTCTTCAAAGCGTTGACCCCCAGAGCCTTATCAATGAGCTGTGCAAAAAAGTGATGGCATTTCTTGACTGCCAGGTCTTTTTTAATTTTTTGGAAGATCCTGATTCAGGTAAACTTCATTTGAATGCATGTGCCGGTATTTCAGACGAAAAAAGACGCGAGATTGAATGGCTTGATCACGAAACTGCGGTGTGCGGGACTGTTGCCCGAACCGGCCGGTGCATGATCTGTGAGGATATTGCAAACTGTTTTGATCCAGTGACGGAATTGGTTAAATCCTTTGGCATTCAAGCCTATTGCTGCCACCCCTTGGTGATTGAAGATCGTTTGCTTGGTACGCTCGCATTTGGTAAACGGATCGGTTCACGATTCTTGCCCGAAGATATTGAGATGATGAAATCCATAGCCAGTCTTGTGGCCGTCGCTGTGAATCGTATCAAAACAGAAAAAGAGAAGATCAATCTTGAAACCCAGTTAAGACAGGCCCAGAAGGTGGAGGCCATCGGCCGGCTGGCTGGCGGTATTGCCCATGATTTAAACAATATGCTCTGTCCGATTCTCAATTATGCCGAGATACTGGCCGAAGATTTACGCGTTGGAGATCCGCGTCGGGACCAGGCCCTGGAGATTGCCAATGCCGGCGTTCGGGCCCGGGATATGGTCAGACAGTTGCTGGCATTTTCACGCAAACAGGTCATCGAACTCAAACCCATTGATATCAACCTGGTTGTCCAGGGTATCGAAAAACTTTTGTTACGTACCATACCCGAGGATATTAAGTTCAAGAAAAATCTTTCCGGGAAAATCCTCCCGGTTTTGGCTGATATCGGGCAGATTGAACAAATTTTGATGAACCTGACGGTAAATTCTGCGGACGCCATGCCTGACGGCGGACTGTTGCTCATTGAAACCGGATTGTCCCATCTGGATGAGGTGTATGCCGGGAACCATCCGGATGTCCGTCCGGGGCTTTATGTCATGCTGTCTGTCAGCGATACCGGTTCGGGTATGGATAAAGATACCCTTGAACACATCTTTGAACCCTTTTTTTCAACTAAAGGAGAGCAGGGGACCGGTCTTGGCCTGGCTACAGTTTACGGCATCGTCAAACAGCACAATGGCAATATCTGGATGTACAGTGAACCCGGGGTGGGAACAACATGCAAAATATATCTGCCCATCGCCAAGGAGATGCCAGAGGAGAAAAAGCCGGGTCAAAAAACAAAAGAAAGCCAAACAGGCAAAGAGACCATACTGCTTGTCGAAGATAACGAGTTGGTTCGTCATCTGGGGCGGATCATACTTGAACGATGGGGGTACACGGTGCTTGAGGCGGAAAACGGAAACGACGCATTGGACATCATGGCCTCCTGTGACGATGTGATACATCTTTTACTGACCGATGTTGTTATGCCGGGTATGGACGGTAAGGCGCTTTACGAAAAAGCCGTTCAAAAGTATCAAGGTTTGAAAGTGCTCTATATGTCAGGCTATACCGACGATATCATTGCGCATCGCGGCGTGCTTAGTGAAGGTATTCAATTGGTCCAGAAACCTTTTTCCGTTAATGGTCTGGCGGCCAAGGTGAGGGAGGTTCTGGATAGTTGACCCCAAGATTGAAATATTGAGGTTAATACTGCCCCTCCCGAAAACCAAATCCTTTGATGTCATGGTGTTAGCAAACCATGGGGCGGCCTTTTTTCCTGGGGCATCAATGTTTACATAAGACCAGGATAGCTGCCGCCGTCGATCAGGATAGACTGGCCGTTAATATACTTGGCCTGGTCACTGGCAAGGAATGCCGCCATTGTTCCAAAGTCGCTTGGATCACCAATTTTCTTTGTCGGATTGGCATACATCATCTCCTGGATGATCTCTTCGGGCATCCGGTTCTCTTCTTTTGAAAGATGCCCAGCCAGTTGAACAATGCGGTCGGTTTTATGAATACCCGGCAAAATGGCGTTGACCGTAATGCCGTCCGGGGCAAGTTCTGTGGAAATGGTTTTTAAAAAAGCGGTGAGGCCGGCCCTGGCCGTATTGGACAGCAACAGTGTCCCGATGGGCTGTTTTACCGAAGTTGAGGTGATGGCAATGATTCTGCCCCATCTTTTTTTCTGCATGGCCGGGACCACGGCGTGAATCAGGCGGACGGCACTCATCAGATTCAGGTTGATGCCTTTTTCATATTGGTCCAGAGGGGTTGTGGCAAAGGTTCCCGGTGGCGGGCCCCCGGCATTGGTCACCAGGATATCGGGATTTCCCAGGGCGGATTGAACTGATTCCACCAGGCCTGCAATCTGTTCGGGACGGCTCATATCTGCCGCAAATCCGATTACCTGGGCGTTGGTCCGGCTGGAGATTTCGGCTGCCGCCTGGGTGGCCTGGGCCTGATTCCTTGAACAGATGGCGACCCTGCATCCTTCGGCGGCAAGCTGTTCCGCGCAGCCCCTGCCAAGTCCCCGGGTGGAGGCGGTGACCAGGGCAACTTTGTTTTTAATTTTTAGATCCATGGCTGTTCTTCCTTTCAGATGGCGTTAAAATTGAACATGGAATTTCCGCAACACAGGTTCCGGAAATTCCATGCTGACGTTTACTTCAGAACAACCCGCTTTTAGACGCCGGCCGCCGAAGTCCCCCGTCATTATTGTTTAATAAACTCAAGGTTAATCACAATATCTACCGTTTCGCCGATCATCAGGTTGCCGCTTTCCAAAACCGCGTTGTAAACGATACCAAACTCTTTCCGGTTGAGTTCAGCCGTGACATGTGCGCCTTTGCGGGTGTTGCCCCACGGATCTTTTTCATTGTTCTTCAGACCTTCAACGGCAAGTGTGACCGGTTTGCTGACTCCGTGCAAGGTCAAGGTCCCTTCAACTTTGTAACGGCCTTCACCCTGGGAGATGATCTTATCAGAGGTATAGGTCATGGTCGGATATGTTTTTACATCAAAAAAATCGGGACTTTTTAAATGTTCATCACGCTGGTCCACCCCTGTATTTATGGATGCTACATCAATGGAGATGTTGACCGACTCTGGCTGCTTGCCTGTTTTGTCAAAGACCAGCTGACCTGTCACCTGGCTGAAACTGCCTGTAACACGGCTGATGGCCATGTGCTGAATTGAAAAATCCGCTGAGGTGTGGGCTGGATCCACGTTCCAGGTCTGGGCAAAAACAGAGGTGGTCAATAGTGCGAACGCTGCGATTATATATGTGATCATTTTTTTCATGATGCTGTCTCCTTTGGTTTTGACGAAATGTATGCGCTGTAAATTTGTTTCGTCTTGTAGCATAACATAGGGTCTGTTATTGTGCATATCAATACCGGATTATTGCCTATGAGGATTGCAAAAATGCACAACAATGTCAGTTGGGATGATTACCGTTATTTTCTGAAAGTTGCCCGTCTGGGAACGCTGACGGCGGCCGGAGAATCCTTAAAAGTAAATCATTCAACGGTGCTGCGCAGGATAAACGCCCTTGAAAAAAAGCTGGAAGCCCGGCTCTTTGAACGATTCAAGTCCGGCTATGTTTTGACCGAAAGCGGCCGGGATATGTTCGCTCACATTCAGCACCTTGAAGATGAAATTCTGTCTGTCGAACGAAAAATAAAGGGCAAGGATATCCGGTATGAGGGCAAAATAAAAATTTCCATTACAGATACCCTGGGGCATTTTTGGCTGCCGCCTTTTATTAAAAAATTTAAAATCCAATATCCCGGTATTTTGCTTGATATAGACATCCGGACGGGATTTACAGATTTGACCCGAAGACAGGCCGATATCCTGATCTGTGCCTACAACGATCATCCGGATTACATGATCGGCAAAAAGCTTGCGCCCATAGCGGTTGAACTTTATGCTTCCAGGGAATACATCAACGCTTGGGGCAGGCCCGAATCCATCCAGGACCTCACCTCACACCGGATTCTTATCTTGAATGAAGCGCTTGACGGGGTCGAATTTAATGAATGGTTAAAGCGCCTTGTACCTGCGTCGGCCATTGCCATGAGCTGCAACATGCTGACCGGTTTATACAGCTACGCCCGTCAAGGACTGGGCATCGCGCCCCTTCCCATCTATGTGGGCAACCAGGATTCGTCCCTGGTCAGTGTAATGACGATCCCCCGGCAGTTTCATCACGACACCTGGATGCTCATCCATCCGGACCTGAGAAATACCCAGAGAATCAAAGCGTTCATGGGATTCATGTATGATCAAACTAAAGAAGGTAAAGGAATTTAAGAGAAGAATTGAAAATGAAATCGCTTGAATATTTTAAAGGATGCCTGATCGGCGGCGCCGTTGGGGACGCTTTGGGCGCACCCATCGAATTTATGTCCATTGGTCAGATCAGGTCTATGTTTGGAAATGACGGATTGATCGATTATGCCCAAGCTTACGGGCAGATCGGCAGTATTACCGATGATACCCAAATGACATTATTTACCGCTGAAGGGTTGATTCTATCCAGGGTCAGGCCGGACTACCAGGGCGATGCGGGTATCGTTTCGGCAGTATATCATGCCCTTTTACGATGGTTATATACCCAGGAGACCGGGATTCAGGAACATCTCATAAAGGCCTATGGGACCTGTTCAATTATTGATGGCGTGTTGACGGGACATAAAGAGCTCTTTTCACAAAGAGCTCCGGGAAAAAGCTGCTTGTCTGCCTTGCGATCCGGTAAATTGGGCACAATTGACAACCCCGTAAACGACAGTAAAGGGTGCGGCGGGGTGATGCGGATGGCTTCGGTGGGGCTGATGTATGATGATGCAGAAAAAGCATTTCGAATCGGTTGTGAATGCGCGGCGCTGACCCACGGCCATCCCACCGGGTACCTGGCATCAGGAACCTTTGCCTCAATCCTTTCCGGATTAATTTCAGGGGAAACCCTTAACACCGCAATCAATGATTCCATTTCGATTTTAAAATGTCACACGAATAATGAAGAGACGTTAAGCGTTATTGATACCGCACTTGAACTGGCGGAGCGCGCAACACCAGGGCCTGATGTCGTATCTAAAATCGGAGAAGGCTGGATTGCTGAGGAAGCCCTTGGCATCAGTATTTATTGCGCACGGGTGGCCGGGGATGATTTCAAAAAGGGAGTTTTGCTGGCAGTCAATCATTCCGGAGATAGTGATTCAACAGGATCCATCACCGGTAATATGCTCGGGGCGCTGTATGGGGTTGATGCCATCCCTGACCATTGGATTCGACATCTTGAGTTGAAACATCTGATCCAAGAAACCGCTGTCGATCTGTTTGATCAAAAATAATACCAGGACGGCCTGAATGAATATGTTTATTGTTGTCTCTCAATCCGTTGGAATCATGTTTTTCATTGGTTTTTTAGGCTTTTTTGTTGCTAAAAGAAAGCTTATCCCCACAGATGTTTTAGACCTTCTTTCCCCGCTGGTTTTAGAGATTGCACTTCCTTCTTTAATTTTTTTTCGAATAATCAAGACGTTTAAGCCGGCAGATTTTCCTGGCTGGTATCTATATCCAATCTATTGGATGATTTTTACGATCGCTGCAATACTCATGGCAAATATTTTTAAACGTTTTTTTCAAAAGGAAATCCAAGAAGAGACGAATCTGGCTCTGGTTTTTCAAAACGGCCTTTTTATTCCAATCATCGTCATCACCGAGACATTTGGCGCCGACGCGTCATTGTTAGTTGATCTATTTTTATTCACAATCTTTTATCCGGCGTTTTTTTTTAACACCTACCACTTATTTTTCAAAAAAGGTAAACAGCAGTTCAGCCTTAAAAAAACAATCAATTCGGTAATGATCGCAACCGCTTTGGGGCTGCTTTTAAAATTTACAAATGGGGATCAGCTGATCCCGGAATTTATTTTAACTGCCTTGAAGATGGTCGGTGGAATGACCATTCCCCTTCTTATGCTTATTATCGGTGGAAATATTTATGTGGATCTTCAAAAGACCGGCAAGGCTGTTTGGGGTGAAGTAATTAAATTCATTGTTGTCAAAAATATTTTATTTCCGATGATAGGTTTAGGAATAATTCTATTGTTTAGATTAGAATATAACATCGCATTTATCATTGTGATGCAGGCCGCCACACCGCCTCTCACCGCTTTGCCGATATTTGCCTCAAGGGCCCAGGGAAACCGGGAGATCGTTAATCAATACTTGGTATCCAGCCTTATGTTTACCCTGATATCGCTACCTTTAGTTTTGTTTGCTTTTGATTATTTGTATAATCATTTTGAATAAAGCGGGGCCTGCTTGTTCTCCAGCCTGCGGATATTGTCCGAAACCACCTTCACAATACCTCCCATTGAAACATCGGTAGAACCTGCGACATGGGGTGTTGAAATAATATTATATCCAAAGATACTGTCATCCGGGTCAGGCGGTTCTTCCCAGAACACATCCAGGCCCGCCCCGGCAACTTGTCCCGAGGCAAGCGCCTTCTCCAGTGCTTCTTTATTTATTACGCCGCCCCTGGACAGGTTTATGATAAACGTCCCTTTTTTCATATATGAAATTGTATCGCTGTTGATTATATCTCTGCTTTCAGCCGTCAGCGGAAGGCTGAGGATCACATAATCTGATTCTTTTAGCATTTTGCCGATTTCGTCCGGTGTTCCGGCCCAATCGATGCCAAGTTCTTTTTTGGCCCGTTCTGGGGTATTCTGTTTGATGCCCATGATTCGCATATCAAATGTTTTCAGTCTTCTGATCAGCGCCTTTCCGATACCGCCAAGACCGATGATGCCCGCTGTTTTGCCCTGCAGGGACATTCCCTGGGGTTCCCCCATTTTTTTGTTTGCCATATTTTGGGCCATGGCGGGAATGTTTCTGGATAACCCGATCATCATATATATTCCCAATTCGGCAACCGAGTCCGCATTGCCTGAAATATCTGTCGGGACATTGCAAACGGGGATATTTTTCTTTTTGGCCGCCTCAATATCTACCCCTTCAAGGCCGGAACCGCATTGCTGGATCAGTTTCAAGCGGTCCGCACTATCCAGTACCTCCTGGGTTACCGCTGACATGGTCGGAATTAAGACATCAATGCCTTTGAGACTATCTATCTGGAATTTTCCGGTTGCCTTAAACGTGTGATGGGGTAATTCTGAGCGGATGATATCGAAAAAACCTCCCCAGGAATTTTCGGATGCAGCAAAAAGAATATTCATGTGTCTGATCAGTCCTCTTTTAAATGTTAAACGGTGGAATCATTAACATCATCCAAACCGGCTTGCAAATTCTTTCTTCGATTCGTCTTTAACGGGGGATTACGCCTGCCAACAATGAAACGGGTATTTTTTAAGCGCTTGTTGTGCGGGCTGGGAGCTGATAGGATCTTTTCTTAGATGCACAAACATAAGGTGATATGTGTGTGAACCTTGGGATGCGTTGTTAACCTAATTTTCATGTTTTGTTGTGGGTTGAGTCCGGTACTCAAAGGCCGGATGGGCCCATGACTGCTATTCTGGAGGGTATATGCAAGCAAAGCTTAATGGAATTGAGTTGGCGTATGATGAAAAAGGAAATGGACCTGCCGTATTGTTGATTCACGGATTTCCCCTGTGCCGTAAAATGTGGCGTCCCCAGATGCAGGCGTTGGCTGGGGCCGGTTTCCGGGCTGTGACTCCCGACCTGAGAGGGTTTGGAGAAAGTGCTCCGGGGACAAAGACCGGTTCTACGGATCTGCTGGCCGATGATTTGATCGCGTTGCTGGATCATTTGGGTATCGAGAAAGCCGTGGTCGGCGGCATGTCCATGGGCGGGTATGTGATGCTCAACTTGCTGGCCCGTTATCCGGAACGCTTTTCCGCCGCCTGTTTTATCGTCACCCGGGCGGATGCCGATGATGAAACCGCCCGGGGCAAGCGCAACCATCTGATCTCGGAAATTCAGGCAGGCCGCCCGGAAGTTGTGCCCAATGCGTTTACCCCGCTTATTTTTGCTGATCAGACAGTTGCCGACCGTCCTGAACTGGTGGAAGAGGTGCGCGGCTGGATGACGGCAACGTCTCCTGCCGGGTTGGTTGTGGGGCTGGAGGCGATTCGGGATCGGGATGATTCATCGGCGTTGCTGCCCCAGCTGAAAATTCCCGCATTGGTCATGGGGGCAACAGAGGATAAGGCGATCCCTTCGGCAAAATCCCAGGAGATGGCCAAGCAAATCCCCGGTGCCCGGCTTTGCATGGTGGCCGATGCCGGTCATATGGTAAATATGGAGCAGCCGGAAGATTTTAATGCCGCGTTAATTGATTTTTTATGTGCTGACTGAGGATTTATGTCAGGATAAAGGGGCGCTTCGACCGATTTAGATTTTTGGGTCGAAGAGATGTTCCATTACAGGAGTTGTGCCATGTCATTGGCTTTTGATTTAGAAAACAATCTTATTAATCTGCGTTCGGCGCAGGTTTTTTCCCCGGAAAGCCGGAGCTGGGGCCACCTGGATGATATTCCGGCAGAGCTTGCCCCGGTATCGGAAACGGACGCGGTCACCCGGCTGCAGCAGCAGGGTGGCCGGTGCCGGGTGCCGGTGGGTATTCTGGGTGGCCGAAAGGCGTCTGAAGAACAGCTTGCAGACGCGCTGGCATTGGGCACGCTCATTGCCCAGATGGGGTTGACGTTGATCTGCGGCGGGCGCCAGGGGGTGATGGAGGCCGCCTGTAAAGGCGCGTCCGAGGCCGGTGGGATCTGCGTGGGGCTGCTGCCCGATGAAAATCCAGAAAACGCCAATCCCTATGCCACCATCCCGCTGGCCACAGGAATCGGCGTGGCCAGGAACGCAATCCTGACCCGGGCCGCCCTTTGCCTTGTGGCCATCGGCGGGGGCTACGGCACCCTTTCAGAGATTGCCTTTGGCCTGCAGTTTGAAAAAGAGGTATTTGGTCTTTCCGGTGCGCCCAATATTCCGGGGATGTTCCCCTGCCGCAGCCCCAAGGAGGCTGCTGCCCGCATTGCCCGGGTGGTTTTGAATCTGCCCCAATAGCATCTTTTGCGTCTTCGCCTGCCCGGGGTATGAAGCCAAATTGAGGAATAAAGCAATGAATGAAGATGATTATCCAAAGGCTGGCTTACAACGGCTTTTTCAAAAAGGTGCCGATCATTTTGTGCTGTTGCATAAAAGTGGAAAAGCCGTTGCCTTTCAATCGGATCAGAACGGCAATGTGAAGATCGCTGATCGTCAAACGGATATTAATTTTACCGAGACAGGCCTCTCATTGCTTGATGACGGATGGAAATGCATTGGGCCTGGGTTGGAATACAGCTGGGTGTTTGAATGATGCAGGCGATGGTCTAACAGTCATGGGTAGAACAGGCCAGGCATCATCACGCTGTGTGGGGGATGTTTTACGACGCCATCAATATTTTAATTTTGAGTATAGTGTCTTTTTTGACGCTTCAATTGCGTCATTTAACGTATGAATTCCTTTTTTTGCAAGCAGCGGGATAAATTTAAGAAAAATCTGGGCCGTTGCCGAGGCATCCCCGATGGCCGTGTGGCGGCCCACAATATCAATTCCTGCAAAGCGGGCAATGGAGACCATATTGTGTTTTTCGACCATCGGATAAACAATCAAGGCAAGCAGGAGGGTATCTAAAACCGGGGCGTCAAATTTAATTTGGGCTTCCGCCTCTTTTCTTGAAAACATCTTCATATCGAATGCGGCATTATGGGCCACCAAAACCGTATCTTCGCAAAATTTATGAAAAATCGGCAACACCTCTTTGATATTCGGCTTTGCCTTGACCATGTCGTCACTGATGCCGTGAATTCTTTCGGACTCAAGGGGGATGGGCATTTTCGGGTCTATGAGCTGGTCGAACTTTTCCGTCGTCAAAATCCTGCCGTTTACGATTCTGACCGCGCCGATGGAAATGATTTCATCCTTTTTGGTATCGAGCCCGGTGGTTTCCGTATCAAAAACCGTATAAGCGATCTCTTTTAACGGCATCTCATTTAATCGGGTGTCGGATTTTCGTTTTACAAAAAGATCGAAATCGAAAAAATCGGGCCGCTCATCTGCATCCCGGGCGATGACAATGTTGCGCACCTCCTCCGACTCATTCATTTCAGCAAGAGGAATCATAATTTTGATGCCCCTTTCGCTCTTTTCATTAAAACTTAAACTGATTTGCGCTTCATGAAAATTCAAGAAATCTTTCAGGGTTAAAAAGAAGTTCTCATCTCTAAAAATATCCCGGTTTTTTTCAGCATTCGGAATATTAAAGAAAAACGCCAGAAAATTTGACTCTTTAAAAAGTGTACAGCTAAACGCTCTTCTAAACGTCTTTTTTTTCAACAGGGTCAAAATGGATAAAAACGCATAGATAAAAGAGTAGGTTTCGATTCTAATCCAGTTGATGTGAGCCGGAAATTCGGGCTTTAACGAAATATTAAGGGTTTCCCCGGCTCTTTTTTGGATCGTCGTTAGGATGTCCCTGTCAGACACCACCAGAAACGGCAGACGCTCTTTTATTTTATCAATATAATTTTTTTCTGATCGCTTTAAATTGTCTTCTATGAGGGTGATTTCCCTTGTGGCCGTTTTCTCTTTTTTTATCTTATCGAGATAAGAAAGGATATCGTTGGCGGTACCTTTGAAAATGTTGTCGATTTTGGCATACAGCTCAAAGTCTTTTCCTATGTTGTAGAAAACGACGATAAATCCGGCAAAATTGTCACGTTGATCCGAGATCGGCGAGATGTCCGCCTTGATCAAGACATTGCTGGGGCTTAAGGTGATGAAAGACGACGATGCCGCTGCGTGTTTGTCCGGCTTTTTCACGTTTATTTCATAAAGCGCATTGGTGATGATTTCTCGATCAATGATATTGAAAATAGATCTGCCGATTCCGATGATATGGTTTGGGGCCTCTAAGATTTTGGCTTTTTTGTTGAAAAGATTGATCTGGCCTTCGGTGTTGCAGGCGATGATCCCCTGGGGAAGTTCATCCAAAAATGATGCGAGCATATTTTTTTCTATTTGCAACTCGGCTCTTTTTCGGTTGATCTCTTCTTTGATGGTTTTTTTCACATTTTCGTAGTGATCGGCAAAGAGGTTGATGGCCTTTACGATGGTTTGAATTTCGTTTGTTCCTTCAGTGTTTATCCGGTGGGCGCAATTCACCGTTGACATGACGGAAATTTCATCTGGGATTTTGGCCAAGGGAATAAAAAATTTATTCAAGGCGATATAGATCGTGTAGCCGACAATCTCAAAAAACATTAGAAAACAGATGAAAAAATAGATTCCGTCCGCCTTTAACATTTCAAATAAAAGATTCTGCTTTGTGGGGGAAAGTTTTAGCCAAAACCCCCCCATGATCAATAAAAAGAAAATAGATGGGAACAGAGTAACGGCGGCTGCAAAACATAAAAATTTATTTTTTTTGTTTAACATCATTTTTTCTTTTCATGTTGTGATGACGTTTAAAACATAGAACCGTCTTTCGTCAGCCATTCTAGGCAATGATCCGTAAAACATTGCTTTCATGATTGCTTTTTTGTTTGGTATCTGTCCAATGGATTCGATTTTGTCAATTTTAACATAAAAACACATCACCAAACAAATTGAATCCCATTAAATGTAACAAAACGGATGGTGCAGGAATAGAATGGATCGTTTTTTAGGATTTTGGGCTGATATTGTGTTGACCGAGTATAACAGCCATGAGCCGGCCTCGATTCAGATAGACCAAGGACGGCCCGTGGCCGTTATAAAAAAAATCATTAGAAATTGACGGTTAGGATCTGCCGCCGCTCCAGTGCAGCCGTGTTTTGAGCACCTTGAAATAGGAGTGGTCATCAAAGGAGATCATTTTCAGTTTGTGACGGCTTTTTTGAATATATATCCTGTCACAGGTTTCCATGTCATATCCCTCCTGGCCGTCCAGGGTTAAAATCATATCCTCGGGACTGCCCTCCAGACAGATTTTCACCCGGGTATGGTCCGGAATGAGCAACGGCCGGTTGGTCAGGGTAAACGGGCAGATCGGGGTCAAAATGGTGGAGCGGACGGCTGGATGAACCACCGGTCCCCCTGCCGCCAGTGAATAGGCTGTGGAGCCCGTGGGGGTGGCCACAATCAGGCCGTCGGCCCGGTAGGTGGTCAGGTAGGCATCATCCAGATAGACTGCACATGAGGCAAGCCTTGACAGGGCTGCCTTATTAATGACTGCGTCATTTAGCACATCCTCATCCACGATGCGTTCACGGTTTCGTACGACCCGGATATTCAGGCGGCTGCGCTCCCGGATCGTGTACTTTCCTTCAAATACCGCCTCAACCGATTTACACAGAAGATCCTCAGTGGTTTCGGCCAGAAATCCCACCTCGCCGAATTTGATACCCATCAAAGGGATGTCCGAATTACCAATATACCGGGCCACGCTTAAGAATGTGCCGTCTCCGCCGAGCACAACAATGCAGATCAGATCGTCGGGGATGGGCGGCGGTGTTGGCGCCTGGGTGTCAATGACCAGGCATCTGTCCCCGAGATGCTGAATTAATTCCTGGGCTTTGTCCTGGGCGTGGTCCTCATCTTTAATTACAAGTCCGATGCGCTGCTTACTCACGTCTTTCCTCTATTTTTTAAGGTTTGAGGTCCGTTTTACCGGACAGGGGGTTAATGTTCTGCCTCGGCCCAATTGGCTCCGGCACCAAAGTTCACCTTCAGGGGTACTTCCAGGGGTGTAACATGTTCCATAACCTGCTTTGCCAGGGTTATGAGTTTGTCTGTTTCCTGCTCAGGCGCTTCAAAAATAATTTCATCATGCACGGATAACAGCATTTTTGAATTCATATTTTCCGTTGCAAGGGCAGTTTGCATCTTGATCATGGCAAGCTTGATCAAGTCTGCGGCACTGCCCTGGATGGGCGTGTTCACAGCAGCCCGTTGGGCAAAGTTGCGCAGATTGGTGTTGGACGAGCGAATGTCGTCCAGCCTGCGTTTTCTGCCGAACAAGGTAGATACCTCGCAGGTCTCCCGGGTCTGCTCGATGGTCTCGTCAATGAATTTTTTCACCCCTGCATAACGCTTGAAATAATTGTCAATGTAAATGTCTGCCATTTTCCGGCTGATGCCCAGCTCATTGGACAGGCGAAATGCGCTCATGCCGTAAATGATGCCGAAATTGATGGCTTTGGCCTGGCTGCGCATCTCATCGGTGACAAGGCCGGGCAGCACCTGGAAAACTTCCAGTGCCGTTCTGGCATGAATATCCTCGTCGTTTTGGAAGGATTCAATGAGAATGGGATCCTTTGCGCAGTGGGCCAGCAGCCGCAGTTCAATCTGGGAATAATCGGCGGAAATCAGGGTACAGCCGTCCGCCGGGATAAAAGCCTGGCGGATTTTTTTGCCTTCGGGTTTTCGGATGGGAATGTTCTGCAGATTGGGGTTGGACGATGACAGGCGGCCGGTAACGGTGATGGTCTGGTTAAAGGAGGTGTGGATGCGCCCGGTATCCGGGTGAACCAGGGACGACAGGGCGTCCACATAGGTGGATTTCAGTTTGCCAAGGGTTCTGTACCGCAACAGCTTTTCAGGCATTTCATGGGTCTCGGCAAGCTGGGTGAGTACCTGAACATCCGTGGAATACCCGGTTTTTTTCTTGGTTTTTTTAACAGTTTTAAGGCCTAATTTTTCAAAGAGAATCACCCCAAGCTGCTGGGATGAATTGATATTGAATTCCTCTCCGGCAAGCTCGTATATTTTTTCTTCAAGAGATTTTAATTCCTGTTCAAATTCCTGGGACATCTGACTTAATACATCCGTATCCACACGGATGCCTGCCATCTCCATTTTTGCCAGCACGCTGATTAACGGCACTTCAATGGTTTCCATCAACGGGGTCAGTCCCTTGTCCGCGATCTGTGTTTTTAATACCTCATATGCCATGAAGGTCAGATCTGCGTCCTCTGCCGCATAGTCTGCGGCAAGGTCAAGGGGGACCTCCTGGAATCCGATCTGGTCTTTTCCCTTGCCGGTCACCTCTTCGTAGGAGATCATTTTGTGCCCGAAAAGATTCATGGCAATGCGGTCCAGACCATGTCCCCGGGTGCCGGGATTGAGCAGGTGGGAGGCAATCATGGTGTCAAACACAATGCCTTTGATCTCAATGCCGTAACGGGCCAGTACAATAAAATCATACTTTATGTTTTGACCAACCTTGGCGATCTCGGGATTTTCCAGCAGGGGCTTGAAAATGCGAAGCACCGCTTCTTTTTCAGGCATCTCTATGTTGCCGGTGTGGGTGTGCCCCACCGGGATGTAAACCCCGGTGTCTTTTTCATACGAAAAGGAAATGCCCACAAGGTCAGCCAGCATGGGGTCAATGCCCGTGGTCTCTGTGTCAATGGCAAATATCCCGTTTTTTTCAAGCGCTGCCGCCAGATTTTCCATGTCGGCAATGGTGTGGATCATTTTATACGTTTTTTGGGATGTCTCTGGTTTTTGGGAAAACTCGGTGGCCAGGGCTTTGAATTCAAAGGACTGGAACAGTTCAAAGGCTTTGCGGGTGTCAAATTCCTGGAGCGCAAAATCATCCAATGAATGTTCAACATCCACGTGGCGGTCGATGGCGGCAAGCTCCCGGCTTAGATCGACGATCTCTTTAGAGTCTGCCAGGTTTTCATACAGTTTTTTCTTTTTTTTCAGCTGTTCCAGATTATCGTAAATACCGCTGATGGATCCGTAATCGACAATCAGTTTAACAGCGGTTTTTACGCCCACGCCCTTCACTCCGGGGATGTTGTCTGCCGTGTCTCCGGCAAGGCCTAATACGTCAATGAACTGCTCGGGCTCAATGCCCATGTCCGCTTTGACACCGGACCGGTCCGTGACGGTATCCTTCATGGGGTCCCACAGGGTGCATTCATCGGTAATTAACTGGATAAAATCCTTGTCCCCTGTGACCATGACCACCTTGAACCCTTGTTCCTGGGCAATGCGGGCGTAGGTGCCCACAAGATCATCGGCTTCATAACCCTGTTTTTCGATGATGGGAATGTTCAGTGCCTTGACCACTTCTTTGATGTCCGGGATTTGAACGGCCAGTTCTTCGGGCATGGGCGGGCGGTTGGCTTTATAGTCATCAAACATGTTATGGCGGAATGTGGGGCCTTTGACATCAAAGAAAACGCCTGCGTATTCAGGGGCTTTATCTTTAATGAGTTTGAGCAGAATCCGGGTGAATCCGAACGTGGCATTGGTGGGATGACCCTTTGACGTGGCAAGGCTGCGGATGGCATGAAAGGCCCGGTATAAAAATGCGCTGCCGTCGATCAGGTAGATGGTTTTTGGTGCCGCCATGATTACTTTCCTGAAAATTGTTTGTTGAATTATTATTTAATTAGCGGCATATATACTATCTTTTAATGCAAAGGAGAAGTCTTATGTCCGAACAATCCCGGGAGCGTGCCCAGGACGGGAAGTCCCGGCGACGGCAACGCCGGTCAAAAACTTGTCATTGCTGCGGTGCCCAGGCCATGTTCTGCTGGCAGTGCCGGTGCGGATTTTCCATGTGCCAGCCCTGCATGTATGAAAACCAGTGGGGGATGACCTGCAACGGCATTACATGGGAATGCCCCGACTGCGGGGCCCAGAACGGGTACGGCAATCAATAAGGAACAAATAAAACGTTATGGTTGAAAAATTAAAAGTCGGCACACTCATCTCCGGCGGCGGAACCAACCTGCAGGCCATTATTGATGCCTGCTCCCAGGGACGCATTGATGCTCAGATTGTCTTTACCGGCTCGGATGTCGACGGGGTCAAAGGCCTGGAGCGTGCAAAAAAAGCGGGGATTGATACCTTTGTGGTGGATTATGCCCGGATTATTGCCGATTGCCGCAATGCCCCGGATATTGATGCCCTGCTTCCCAAAGATTTTGATCCAGCGGATATTTTAAGGAAACAGCGGCTGGTGGACGTGGAAAAGAATCCTGAAAAGGCCTGGTTTTTTATAAAATCGAGGGTCATTGCCGAACGCCGACTGTTAGACCATATTGAATCCTATGACATGGATTTGCTCGTTCTGGCCGGGTTTATGCGGGTGTTTACTCCGTATTTCATTGATCGGATTAATACCGATGGCACGAGCCATCGGATTATGAATATCCATCCGGCACTTTTGCCTTCATTTCCCGGGCTCGACGGATATGGTGATACCTTCCGGTATGGCTGCAAAATAGGCGGCTGTACGGTCCACTATGTTGACTACGGGGAAGACTCAGGACCGATCATCGGCCAAAAGGCATTTGAAATAGCCGACGGGGATACCCTGGCCGATGTTAGGGAAAAAGGATTGAAAAAGGAGTGGGAACTCTATCCGGCCTGCATTCAAAAGTTTGCCCAGGCCCGATGATTGGTTCTGGTTTTTAGATCTTGTTTGATCTATGGGATTTGACCGGATTCGTCTTTATCAAACAGGCTGTTGGCACAATCAGGCAGAGGTAAGAAAGGTGTCTGCCATTTTCAAGGCGTCCAGGTAAAAGGTTGGCAGTTTTTGAATAAGTTTGGAATCTTTATCCCCCTGAAACCGGCTATGGTCCCACTGTCCCCGTCCAAAGTTATTGATCAGGTCATTGAGCTGATTAAATATGCGGTTTCTTCCTAAAAGCGCCTCTTTGATCTTGTCAGACAGAGCAATTTTTTCAAGAAGCTCTTTCATGGGTATATCCAAAATGGCATCCATGGTTGAAAACAGACCCACCGTGAACAACTCTTCCGGCGTAAACGGCGTTCTAAGGACATGGGCGCATTGTTCGCACATCCGGGCCTTAATTACTGAGAGCCGGATCAACTCGTTGGGTTTGCCAGGGTTTATACCCGATACCACCACCACATAAATAAATTTTTTCAATTCCTGCAGTCCCAAAAAAGTGATGGCTTCCCTGATGGTATCTACCGGGGAAGGGCGTTTGAAATATGCTGAATTGATAAAGGTCAAGAGTTTAAAGGAGATGGAGACATCATTTTTTATCATATCCTCTATAACGTCCAAGGCCGGTTCCTGTTTCGACACTTCATTTAACAGTTTCAGGTTGGTGAGTTGGTTGGCTGCCAGACTTTTGTTTGATATGATTTCGGGTTTTGCAAAGAAATAGCCCTGGAACAGCTTGAACCCCATGGCTTTGGCCTGTTCAAATTCCTGGTGGGTTTCCACTTTTTCACACAGCAGCGTAATATGGTCAAGCTCATCTTTCAGAAATTCAAGCACAGGGGATAGTGTGTCCAACGGTGTGGCCATGATATCAAACTTTATCATGTCGCACAGCTGAATCATTTCATTGAATTTATGATCGTAAACAAAATCATCCAGGGCGATCCTGAACCCGTGGGCTTTGAAGTCCTTTAGCGCCTCAATGATTTCAGGTTCCGGTTCAATATCTTCTAAGACCTCAATGATAATATGTGCTTTTGGGAAAAGAAGCGGCGTTTTTTGGAGCAAAAGATCCCGGGTGAAATTGATCAGTCCGGGTTTGCCGGAAAGGACGTCATTGAGCCCAAAGGAGAAAAAGGTATTGGACAGCACGCCGGATGTTGCCGCAGAGCCGTCGATATCCGGGAACACATTGTTTAAGCTGAGCCTGAATAAAAGCTCATAACCGAAAAGCGTTTTATTTGAAGTGAATACAGGCTGACGTGCTACAAAAATATCCATTGGGCCGACAACTCCTTTCTACTCAGGACAAAAGCTTGATCATCAGCGGCAGGGCGGTCATGGTGCCGATGGAGGACCCAAGATTGGTGAACACCACCACCAGCAGAATCCGTGTCACGTTATTGCACCAGAATCCTTTAACAGACGTGATATCCTCGGGAATGGCCTCAAGATCACGCACCTTGGGTTTGCGTGCAAAGGCTTCCACAAGACCTGCCACCCAGCCGGCTGCAATCATGGGGTTTAAGGAGGTCAGCGGGGCGGCGACGATGGATGACAAAATGGTATATGGGTGGGCCAGGGCAATGAGGGCGCCAATGCCGGCAAAAACACCGTTGGCCAGCACCCAGATCCAGATCATGTCTGTGCCTGCACCCTTGCCCTCCACGAGAAATCCGGCAATAAAAAGCATAACGATCAGGCCGGGGATAAGCCATTTCAATATTTTCCCCATTTTGCCGGCCGGGGGCAGGGTGTTGAGGGCGGCAAGGTCTATGGGCGTGTCCGACGCAATATATTTTAAAATGCCCGGTACATGGGCTGCGCCCACAACGGCCACGATTTTGTCTCCCGGGGCACTTCGAATACTCTCGGCCAAAAACTGGTCCCGTTCGTTGATCAGCACCTCTCCGATCATGGGATGGTCTTCTTTGAGTTCAGAAAGCAGTGACTGTAGGATGTCCTGGTGCTTCATCTTTTCAATGTCTGCCTCTTCAATTTCATCGGACTGGCCGAATGACAGGAGTATGGAGAAAAGTAATTTGGTTTTTTCCCATAAACCCATGCCCCGCCATATCCGGGAGAGGGTGATCTGGATTTCCCTGTCCGCAGGAACGATGACTGCCCCGGTTTCGTCTGCAGCTTCAATGGCATTGATCATCTCCTGGCCGGGCTTTATGCCGAACTTATCGGCTATTTTTTTCTGGAACGCGGCCAGCAAAAGATTCATAAACAGCATCAGGGCTTTCTTTTCCTTGATGATTTTTACAATATCCATGTTCTGCCATCTGTCTTTATCCCGGATGGTGGAAAGGCGGTTGTTGCACAGTTCCACACATACGGTATCAGGCAACTCGGACGCGATGGTGTCCGAAACCAGTTGGGCACTGTGCCGGGATACATGGGCCGTCCCGATAATAATAATCTGTTTGCCGTCCCGCTCAAGCCTATGAATGTCGTTGTGGTCCGTGGGAGTTTCTGTCATTATGAAATACTGCCTTTATTCTGAAAAGTTAGAAATATCGTATTATAAGCATTTAGAAGCACATGGCAACATAAATTCAGGCCAAAATATTGACCTAATCAAACGGTTCTGGTATTCAGCAATCTTATGAAAACCGCCGACGAACATATACTCAGAGTTACCAAGGAAATTATAGTCAAGTTCATTGAGATGGGCCGACTGTCACCTTCCAACGTCCATGAATCTTTTAAGGATGTTTACAAGACCGTCAATGACACCGTGAAAAAGAATCTGGATCCACCCCAAGATGCCTCATCCGGTTCCCCAAAGTCCTGAAACCGGCACTCCCGGGAGGGTGCACTCCGCAGTTAAAACCGGTTTAAAAAAAGGGTGGTCCGGCCTGATCTGGCTGATTAAGATTCTTGTGCCTGTCTCCTTTGCAACTGCGTTAATGGTGCATTATCAGCTTTTGCACCATCTTGACTTTCTTTTACAGCCCATGATGAGCATGATTCGTCTGCCGGCCTCTGCGGCGGTTGTGCTGGTGATCGGGATTTTTACCGGTATTTACGGCACTGTGGCGGCCCTGTCTGTGATGCCGTTTGCCATGCCGCACATGATTTTGATTGCCGTGTTTACCCTGATTTCCCATAACCTGATCCAGGAGAGTCTGGTCCAGGCTAATTCCGGCCTGCGGTTTTCAACCGCGGTTGTGTTCCGTCTGGTCATCTCTTTTATCGTCACCATGATCTGCGGGTGGATCATGGGGGTGGACCCAGGCAATGCCGGGGTCGCCGGTGTGTCGGTTGTGCAGTCGTCCGGCGGCCCGCTGTCCGCCATGCTGATAGACTGGGTCGCAGGTACGGGCTGGCTGTGTTTAAAAATTTTGTGTATTATCATGCCGTTGATGGTGGTCATGGAATTGGCAAGAACCTTTCATGTAATTGAGGCGGTGACGCACATTACAGCGCCTGTTTTAAGGTTGCTGGGATTGGACAGATCCTGTGCGCTGCTCTGGATGACCGCGGCCGTCTTTGGTCTGGCGTACGGGGCTGCCGTCATCGTTGAGGAGACAAAAAACAATGCCCATGACCCCCAGATTCTGACCCGGCTTCATCTGTCCATCGGGATCAATCATGCCATGATTGAGGATCCCTCATTGTTTCTGCCTTTGGGGTTGCCTGCACTTTGGTTGTGGATTCCCAGGCTTGTGGCTGCCATGGCCGCGGCCTGGCTGCACATGGGTTTTTCTTCGGCAAGGAGATTTTATGCTGCACGCCCTGGTCATAAAAAACTTTGCGATCATTGAGGATCTGCGCATTGAATTTGGTTCCGGCCTTTCTGTTCTGACAGGGGAGACCGGGGCCGGGAAATCAATTATTATCCAAGCCGTTAATCTGCTTTTGGGATCACGGGCCTCGGCGGATCTGGTGCGCACCGGAAAAGAGAATGCCGAACTGGAAGCCGTGTTTGACATTGCCGCAGATTCCCATGCCGCACAGCTCATGGCCGATCAGGATATGGACGTTGATGACGGCCTGATTATCCGGCGCGTGGTTTCTGCCGAAGGTAAAAGTAAAATCTATGTGAATTCCCGCCAGATCACCCTGGATTTCCTAAAGCAGGTGACCCAGAACCTTGCCGGTGTGTCCAGCCAGCATGCCCATCAGGGACTGCTCAACGAAGACCTGCATCTGGATATCCTTGACGAATTTGCCCAGACCTTTGATTTGAGAAACGATGTGGCAGCCTTGTACCGGCAGATTGTTCCCTTAAAAAAAGAGATCGCAGTACTCAAGGCCGGTAAGGAAAAGGCTGAAAAAGAGCTGGAATTGCTCCAATTCCAGGTGGATGAGATTGAATCCGCACATATCCAGCCTGGTGAAGATGAGGAATTGATTCAACGGCGTGACCAGCTGCAGAATGCCGGACATATTTTTGAGGCCGTCAACGGTGCGGTGCATAATTTATATGACCGGGAGGGCTCGGTAATTGATGAAATTTCAGGCATGTCCGCCAGGTTTGGCAGGTTTGGCGGCACCGATGAAAAACTGGGCGGCCTGGGCCGGCGTTTGGATGAAATTTCTTATGAACTCCAGGATCTTGTCTCGGAGTTAAGATCCTTTGCCTCGGGCATTGATTTGGACCCCCAGTCCCTGGACCAGGTGGACCAGCGCCTGGATCAAATCACAAAACTTAAGCGCAAATACGGGGGCAGCATTGATACCATATTTGAGCAATACCGGAATATGGCAAACAATGTGGCCGATATCCAGGGGATTGAGGGACGTATCGCGCAACTGGAACAAACCCAGGAAAAGCTGGTGGACCAGATTCGTCAAAAGGCAAAAGCGTTGTCCATGCGGCGGCAAAAGGAAGCCCTGGCCCTGGCCCGTCTGGCAAAGGCCGAGCTGGCTGCCCTTGAAATGGGCCGGGCCCGGTTTGAGGTGGATTTTTCCACGGAGCCGGGTGTCGATCCTGACGAACTTGTCTCAACGGATAATGAAAAAATATTTGCCACAGGCATGGACCGGGTGCGTTTTTTACTTACCCCAAATCCCGGGGAGGCCCCAAAACCTTTGGCAAAAATAGCCTCGGGCGGGGAGCTGTCCCGTATTGTCCTGGCCCTTAAAGCCGTGCTCTGCCGGGATCACTCCTTTGAAACCCTGATTTTTGATGAGGTGGATGCCGGTATCGGCGGTGCCACATCGGACAAGGTGGGGCTTAAATTAAAAGAGCTGGGTCGGCTTCAGCAGGTGATCTGCATTACCCATCTGGCCCAGATTGCCAGATATGGCAACCACCAGTTCAGGATAACCAAACAGGTGTCAGGTGGCAGAACCGCCACCCGTATCACCCCATTGACCAGTCAGGAAGACCGGGTAAAGGAACTGGCCCGTATGATCGGCGGCAGTCAGATCACAGATGCCACCCTTGCCCATGCCAAAGAGCTTCTTGATACGGCCCGGGCGTCTTGACAAAAGAGATAACTGCTTATATTTGGAGAACTACAAATATAATTAGGAGTAAGTAACGCATGCCGATATATGAATTTAAATGCAGCAAGTGTGAAGAATTTTTTGAAGTGATTGTCATGGGATCGCAGGACGACAAAGAGGTCTCCTGCCCCAAATGCAGTTCCAATGAGTTCCAGCGGGTGGTCTCGGCCACCAACTATGCCATGGGCTCGTCAGGAAATGCAGCCCAGGGCCAGGGTGTGCATACCCAGGAGCGCACCTGTTCAAGCGGAACCTGTAAAACCTATACGGTTCCAGGAGTTTAATCTTCAGCCTGATCATGCCCGGGGGCGTTGAAATCATCGCCCACCGCGGGGCCAGGAGTCTGGCCCCGGAAAATACCCTGGCGGCTGCCCGTTTAGCCCACCAACTGGGTGCCCACCGGTGGGAAACCGATGCCGTGCTGACCCGGGACGGTCATGTGATGCTCTTTCATGATGAATCCCTGACCCGATGCACCAACGCTGCCCAGGTGTTTGGATATGATCCCCAAGCACCAGAAAAAACGGTTTGTCCAGGCCGGCGCGCCATAGACCGATTGGGCAGTCATTCCCTTGATGAATTGAGATTGTTGGACGCAGGCCGCTGGTTTGAACGCGTTGACCCTTTTTCAACGGTTGCCGACATTGACCCGCAGATCTTGGCTGGTTTCAACGGGCAACCGATTCCCTCTTTGTATGATGGGCTTGTGCTGACCAAGGATCTCGACTGGTACATCAATGTTGAGCTCAAAGAACATGGTCATGAGCCTGAATCAAATTATCATCCGGCCCGGGTACTCTCTGAACTGGCTCGGTCCGGTATCGCACCCGGGCGGGTGACCCTCTCCTCTTTTAACCATGATTGGCTTCGCTTTATTCGAAAATCTGCCCCCGAATATGAACTCCAGGCCCTTGTGGGGGCGTATGATGACCAACCTCTGAACTTCGAAGATGCTTTATTTACCGGTGCGGAATTTGAAGTGCTCAATATAAATGCCTTGCTGGTTCAGCCGTCAGAGATCCAAAGGCTGAAACGTGCCGGCAAACGTATCAATTTGTTCACGGTAAATGATCCGATTGATTACAAGCGATTTGTTGACGCAGGTGTTGATGGGGTGTTTACGGATTTTCCCCAGCACTTTATTTAATGTCATCATAAAATGAGTGAAACGCCTGCACGGTTTTGTGGATATCGTTCTTGGAAATATCCAGATGGGTGACCATCCGTAAGTTTGGGGCGCGGTCAATGAGTATCCCCCGGGTTTTCATGTGCTCGGCCAGAGCGTAGGCGTTATCACCGATCCCGGCAAACACCATGTTTGTTTGAACGGTCTCGGGATTCACATGCAGACAGGCAATATCTGCGATACCCCGGGCCAGGTACTGGGCATTGTCGTGATCTATGGCAAGCCGGTCAATATGATGTTCCAGGGCATAAATGCCTGCGGCCGCCAATATACCTGCCTGCCGCATACCGCCGCCAAGCATCTTGCGCCACTTTGCCGCCTCCTTGATAAACGATGCCGGACCGCACAACACGGATCCCACAGGGGCACCCAGCCCCTTGGACAGGCAGCAGGAGACCGTATCAAACAGCCGGGCGATTTCTTTGATTTCCATGTTAAGTTTTACTGCGGCATTAAAAATTCGGGCACCGTCCAGGTGCAGTCCAAGCTGGTGATCCCTGGCAAATTGGCGGGCTTCTTTCAAATAATCCATGGGCAGGACTTTGCCGCCCTGGGTATTTTCCAGGCAAAGCAGTCGCGTTCGTGCAAAATGAAAATCATCTGGCTTCATGGATT
>OY759748.1:1985000-2620000 GCA_963662595.1 uncultured Desulfobacter sp.
CTGGGGCGGTCGCCTCCCAAAGAGTAACGGAGGCGCGCGAAGGTTCCCTCAGGCTGATTGGAAACCAGCCGTAGAGTGCAAGGGCATAAGGGAGCTTGACTGCGAGAGAGACATTTCGAGCAGGTACGAAAGTAGGTCTTAGTGATCCGGCGGTTCTGAATGGAAGGGCCGTCGCTCAACGGATAAAAGGTACGCCGGGGATAACAGGCTTATCGCCCCCAAGAGTTCACATCGACGGGGCGGTTTGGCACCTCGATGTCGGCTCATCACATCCTGGGGCTGGAGCAGGTCCCAAGGGTTTGGCTGTTCGCCAATTAAAGTGGTACGTGAGCTGGGTTTAAAACGTCGTGAGACAGTTTGGTCCCTATCTTTCGTGGGCGCAGGATATTTGAGGAGATCTGATCCTAGTACGAGAGGACCGGATTGGACCAACCAATGGTGTTCCAGTTGTCGTGCCAACGGCATTGCTGGGTAGCCAAGTTGGGTATGGATAACCGCTGAAAGCATCTAAGCGGGAAGCCAACTTCAAGATTAGATATCCCTTCTTTTGACTAAAGACCCCTTGAAGACTACAAGGTTGATAGGCTGGGTGTGTAAGCATGGTAACATGTTGAGCTTACCAGTACTAATAGGTCGTGAGGCTTAGCCACTTTTTTCCATGAATAACTTTGAACACTTTGATGTTGACGCACATTTTGAGAAATTCTTCGTTGCTGCACAAAGCCTTTAAAACGACGTAGTTCACTACGCCTTATTTAAAGACTTTGCTTGCGCCTTGAATTTCACTAAAATCTGCATCAACATAACGACATAGCAGAATAGCAATTGATTTACTGCAGCAGATTACAAATTTGGATCCATGGGACATGCAACGCATAACCTTTCTGAAGTCCCAGGTCCGACCAGTGTAACCGGTGGCGATGGCGAAGAGGCCACACCCGTTCCCATCTCGAACACGGAAGTTAAGCTCTTTAGCGTCGATGGTACTGCATGGGAGACTATGTGGGAGAGTAGAACGCCGCCGGTTCTTTTTCTAAATGCCCTGATCAAGTCAAACTTGGTCAGGGCTTTTTTCGTTTTCTTTATTGGTGTAGATGGTTAGTTTTTATAGACCACACCGCCTTTATATTGAAAAATCCGTCGGGATCGCTATCGCTTTCTGAAAGGGAAATTGATATAGCAGTCCAAAATGGTGATTTAAAAGAGGTGGCAACATGAGAAAATCAATTTCAGATTCAATTACGGAAACCGTAAGGGACTTAAATAAAAGTGGGCTTGTGGATGACATTACTTTAAGAAATATTGAAAAATTATGTCTTCCGGAAGTGAAAGACTATTCCCCCAAAAACATAACCGAAATCCGAAAAAGATTTAATTTAAGCCAAGCTGCGTTAGCAAGCGTTTTCAATATTAGTACCTCTACTGTACAGAAGTGGGAACAGGGGAATAAAAAGCCTACAAGAGCCTCAAGGAAATTGTTGGATATCATGGAAAGAAAAGGCTTAGAGGCTTTAATATAACTCGCACAACAAAACGCTGCTCGTGCCGACCCGGAGAGCTATCTGCTTTTTGAAAGAATTTAATTTTAGGGAAGTTCTCGGTTCTCGCTCCGGGCGGCAGAGCTCCTCGTTCGGAAGCGCAGAACGCCGCCTGATTCTTTTGAAAAAAGCCCGGGTCATTATTGCAAATGATCCGGGCTTTTTTTGTTATTTATGTTTAATTTGATCGTTTAGTTGACTTACAACATTGACGTAGGACCATTTTTAGTTCGGCTGTTTCTGAACCAAAAATGTCTTCCATTTCCTGGGAATATTCGACATCACTTAGGAGGCGGGACATGCTGAGAATTGTAAAAATCTCATTGGGGCCCTTGATGTCTTTGAAGAGTTTTGTTGTGAAACCATGCACGAATTCCGTGTTTGATTTGCCTATGATGTAACTGGTGAAATTATTTTTATTCAAGGTCCGGGCAAAGACAAACGCTTTATCTATTGGCTTTATTTGGGGCATTTTATCATATGCTTTATCTAAGGCTGTCCAGACTATGCGCCTTAACATATCCGGGTAGTTGTCAGGATGATTGGGATATTTTGTGCACACGCCCCGGAAAGCGGTGTTGATAATTTTATTTTCCGCACAAAATTTTGCAATCTCAAAAAAATGGTCTCCGTTGCGGGTTGCGGATAAACAATAGACTATCATTCTTATGATGCATTGATCCGCATCAAGTATTTCATTGGAGAAAGGATCTTTGGTTATGGAGTCTGATCCGCCAATTTTTTCATATGCGTAGATAAACAGGGGTTTTTCCATAACGTGTCTGAGTATGGTTAAGGGGATGTTTTCAACATTATGAGAATTGTTATAATTAAGATATTGTTTGCTTTCAGGATTTTCCAATGTGCTGGTTTTCTGTAATCCTTTGATTAATTCATCGGATAGGTTTTTTTTTGCAAATTTGTCACCCATTTTTTTTAATAGTTCCATTTTCCACTTCCCTTTTTCGGGCGGCTTTTTAAGCTCTGTTCCCGTTGTATCGCTCACAAAGATTTGTGATCTTCATATATAATAAATATATGTTTTGCGTTAGGAAGATCTTACATAAAAAATATATGGGCTTGAAATTTTGGAAAGTCGAAAAAGAATTAAGAATTGGCCGTTAGAAATGGGGGGCAGTCATAAAACCACTAAGAACACGAAGTTCACGAAGATTGGGTTAGTCCAACGATTAGAAAAAGTCCGGCGATAAAACTTAAAATTTTTTTCATCATTTTGATTTCTCCCCTTAAAGATAGGTTTTCAAAGACAACAACATTTGGCCGATTACGCTTTGAACGCTTATTTTTCTTGTTATATCTCCCCGGATAAGATCTCCCGGGGTTGCCGCCTGTCCATGGAAAGAAAGGATGGAACCCTCATTCCTGCAGGAATCCATTACATCGGAAACAATTTTTACTGCAGCGGACCGCGGCCCTGCTCCCAAGTCGTGAAGCACCAAGGGGTTGGTGAATTTTCCCGGCCCACGGACTCTATTCAAAGAATCCGCTGCCGGGGATAGAAGATGTTCTGCTGACATCAGTGCTGGATTGACAATTTCCAATCATTAATTACATGCAGGACAGTCAATAGCATACCGTGCGAATAATACAGGTCCCAGTAGAGACGACTATTACGCAAACTTGTATACAGGTGCTGCCTTTTATGATACTGAATTCATGAAAAGTTGAATCAACGGGATCTTCTATTTCTTTAGTAATTGTATCAAAAAGATATTGTTCCCCGGTCGTCACGTTGATGAATTCACTTGGCTTAGACCAATTTTTTTCATCAAAATAAATTTTAACACCATACTGTCCGTCAGGTAAGGTGTCCCCATATCCCGACACATCGACAAAACCGACGATGTCCCCATCCATGAATTCATCCGGGAAGGTGTCGGAAAGCACAAAACTGATAAAAGTCTTCTCGTCCACTCCGATTCTAATTTTGTCAATTCTTTGGTCAATGGAATGGCCTGCTTTTTCTGCAGCCTGCATCAAATTGGTCTGGGTGTTACTGTAAATGGACGATGCGTTCACTGCAGTAGATGAGTTAGTCTCCTCATCAGAGGCTAAGTCCGCTGCATACCCGGATTGGGTTAATCCAGCGATTATAAAAAGTCCGGCGATAAAACTTAAAATTTTTCTCATCATTTTGATTTTTCTCCTTAAAGATAGGTTTTTAAAGACAACAATATTTGGCCGATTACGCTTTGAACGCTTATTTTTCTTGTTATATCTCCCCGGATAAGATCTTCGGAGGTTGCCGCCTGTCCATGGAAAGGACGATGGAACCCTCATTCCTGCAGGAATCCATTACATCGGAAACAATTTTTACTGCAGCGGACCGCGGCCCTGCTCCCAAGTCGTGAAGCATCAAGGGGGCTGTTGAATTTTCCCGGCCCACGGACTCTATTTAAAGAATCCGTTGCCGGGGATAGAATATGTTTTGCCAGCATCAGTACTGGCTATCGACACTTACACTGATTTATCACATACGCTGGACACTCAAAAGCATACCGTCTGAATAAGACAGGTACCGCTGGGGAGTATTAAACAAACTTGTATACAGGTGCTGCCTTTTATGATTTTCGATTCATTGGCCTTTATGCCAACTGGTTCTTTTAATTCTTTAGTATTCGTTTCAAAAAGATATTGTTCTCCAGTTGTTACGCTGATGAATTCACTTGGCTTTTTCAGGTTTTTTTCATCAAAATAGATTTTAACACCATACTGACCGTCGGGTAAATCGTCACCATATCCCGACACATCCATAAACCCGACTATTTCTCCATCGGTGAATTTATCAGGAAAGATGTCAGAGAGCACAAAACTGATAAAGGTGTCTGCATCTGCCCCTATTTGAATTTTTCCAATCCTTTTTTCAATAGAATGGTTCATTTTTTTTGCTGTGCGCATCAAATCTGTCTTGGTCTTTTTGTAAATAGATGAAGCCATCTCTTTTACACAAGCCTCTGTTTTCAATTTATTTCGTCCTCCTTTATGCTGTTAAAATAATCTATGCCTTAATACCTGTAGGTTATCATTATTTTGTTAATCCCAATGGAGGATAATGGATGAATAAACATTAAATTCATCCACATCCTGAGTATAGCGATTATATGGATAAATTGAGTGGCCCACATCTCTACCAAAGCGATATTGCGCTGCAATGTCAAAAACAAATTTTCCTTTTGCAAATCCTGTCCCCAGGCTTATTCCGTAATAATCATCCGGGTTATTGTCTGCAGGGGCGGGGTCATAAAAAAGCCCCATTCTTAGGGGAATCACATAATTTTTTTTTTTATTTATCAAAAGATATTCTGCGCCCACTTGAGCCTGGCAGGTGGGATCAATATCAGATTGATCCTCAGATTTTGCCGTTACAGCTGAAATTTTTGTACCGTCTTCCTGCTTTAAAAGAAATTTGTCCCAATGGGTTCTGTAAACATCGGCAGAGATCGTTAATCTGTCAGAAAAACGATAGGCTGCGCCTACTCCATAGGACATGGGCATTTCCAGTTCTTCTTCCATGGTCAGACGCGTTGCCTCATACCCTGTCTGTTGACCCTCAAATTTGTGTTTCAGATCAGCAGTAAACGGAGATTTATATACGGCTCCCAGGGATAATTTTTTATTTCTGCTGTGCCACAACAGTCCTAAATTGTAGTTTAATCCCTTAAAAGTAAAGGCATGACGCTCTGCATAACTGGTTTTTATTTCATTGCCAAAAAAGGATAATACAGTTGAAATTGAATCTGTTTGCTCCCAGCTATTTTCGGAGAGATTATCGTCCCAGATATTGACCGTAATCCCAATAGAAAGATGCCGGGGGATGATTTCAAATCCATAGGCAATGCCTACGGCTGAAAGACTGCCTGATTGATCATGATTGCCTTGAGTGTCATAAAAAAAACCGTCTATGGGGGCAAACGTTAGCGGATTAACGCCCTGAGTTTTGTATTGATAACTTATCTTTCTCGTAAAATCATAAAGTCGCTGGTAATTGACTGATACGACCATGTTGCGGTGCCAGAGTGTGAAAGGATAGGCAAAACTCAGATAATTCAGATCTGTTAAAGAGGTCGACTGTGAATCATTTGTTCCCGCAAAAGTGTAGTTTGTGTTTTGGCTGCTATAGTTTCCTACGATGGATATCTCTGGGGCTTTAAGCTGAACGAGCCCCCCGGGATTCCATGAGGCGGCTGTGGCGTCATCCGCCACTGCGATAAACGCGCCAAATCCCAATGCCCTGGCCCCTGACCCCACAGGGTTGGGTGAAAATGCAAAATTGATGTTGCTGTCAAGCGGAAAGGCATTTGTAGGATCGGCAAAGGAAGGTTTGGAGATTGTCAATCCCCAAACCAGGGAGAGCAAAAGAATAACCTGAGTTTTATAAATCATCCGGCTCCTAGGGCAACTTCTAATCTTTTATCTGCAATTCGCAGCCAAACATGAATTCGGATAAGAAAAACAGACTATAAATCAATAACTTAGCTGTATGTTTAAGTGATCTATTACTGCAGGACTATAAAATGAAGGAAATAATATTTCAAGATATTTTTAAATGAGATTAAACACAAAAAAATCGGCGGGTAATTGACAGGACGGAATGACCTTTTCAACAGGATCAGGGATATACCCTGCGCACCCGCCAGTTGTCCGTCAATTCGGCTTTGTCGGCCTGGGCCTGGCGAGCAAGACTTGTCCGGGCTTTGATATCATCGTCTGTTTCTATGCTCAGCATACTTCCGTTCTCGACCACTTCAAAACGCTGCCCCGGCCGGACTCCCTGATCATAACCGATGTTTAACAGGATCTCTTTGCCGTTGTATTTTACAATCCGGCCTTTCAGGGGATAGTCTGTTTCAAGGGTTTTTACCACGGTTTCACAGAGCCGCTCTTTTTGTTCCGTCAAGAGGGCGTCGTTCAGGGGGGCATTGAAATTGTGTTTGATATATCCGGTGCCGGTCTCTGCCAGGCGCATGAGCAGTGTGGGCGGCGCTGATGCCGTGTTGACATCAATGATGAGAAAAAGCCCGGCAGTCAAAAGTTCGGGTGTGATTTTATTTTGCCGGGGAACCAGTTGTGAACTGCTGATGTCGTATTCCTGTTTGAGCAGCTGCCAGTCGGTCCTCTCCAACAGCTGGATATGGGGACATTTTTCATGCAACTGGCTTTCCAGAACATGGGCTGCAAATTTAGCTGTTTCATCAGCAGGTTCCATGACGGATACGGACATAGTCACCGGCGTGCTCCAATCATCCAGAGGCTCTTTTTGAAGATACCCCAGGCCTGCGGTTACAAGTCCGGCGGTGACGATGCATAGCAGCGCAATTATCGCCATGACACGTTTTTTGCTGTTTGTCGCGGGTTTGTCGTCGATAGACGGCGCAGCGGGCGGTTCATGGGACTGGTTTCGAACTTTTTCCGTTTGCCTGGGTGCGGGTCGGCTTTCTTCTTCGGATGCGGGTCTGCTTTTTTCGACGGCTGCCGGGGGCGACAACGCAATGCGGGGAAAATAGGTCTCCTGGGGATCGCCGTAGAGGACATAGCTTGCCCAGGAAAAGTCGTTTTTGGTTTCAGCCGATTTTTTCCGGGCAAGATTGACGGCTTCTCCCACGCTGCAGCCGTTGAAAAAATAGTCGTAGAAATTTAAGGCGAAATTGCTGCTGTGGATATCGGACACTTTCCACAGGGTGCCGATATAGTGCTGTACACCGGAGCGTATCAGCGCATCGGTCAGGCCAAATGCTGCATCCTTGTTCCGGGAATTCGTATTCTCGTTGTACGCCGACTGGCAGGCGTTGAGAAACACCAGGGACGGCATGGGGGCGCCCCCCTCTAATTTTGCAAATTCTTCGGCCTTAAACACGCTGTCTTTGAGTTTGATGGCGCTTTGGGATGGATGATCGTGGTCATACTCCACATGGCCTGCAAAATGGATGATGTCATAATCCGTCATTTTCAAAAACAGGTCGTTTCGTGTGGTGTCAGAGGAGAGGGGCGCGGTTTTAAGGCAGTGTTTCAGCCCGGAAAATTTTCGAAAGATGGTCAGACCCTCTTTCCCGGCACTGGGCAGATCTCCGCCGGGATTGGCGATGATCCATAGTTTGCAACACTCATCGGTGTGGATCTGCCTTGAAACCCGGTTCAGATCCCATTGGGTTTTCACCCAGCGGCCCATACTGAATTTCAGGCACAGGAACTGGCTGTCCAGACAGATCAGCTCCCAGGGGATATGGACCAAATTTTCATCAAGGGTGAGGATCAGCGTCTTTTTATCTGTGTCCCTCAACCGTTTTTTGATGGTGGCGGGAAGCAGTTCGTTGCACATGAGGACGCCCAGATTTTTTAAAATGCCGTCTCCGGTAGCGTTGAGCCGGCCTGTGGGAAGCGCCTGATTGATGGCCTGGGACGCTTTTGCACAGAACCGCTCAATGCAGTCAAGGGATACGGTTACCTCCTGGTGTACGGATTTCCAGACCGGAGGCTCGCGCAGGCTGATCTGCAGCGTTATGAAGTTGTTTGTTGAGGGTTCGCAGCTTTTGGTTATTTCAAGATGAAGCGCCCGGCTGTTCATAAATGCCATCCTGGGTTATTTCAAAGGAAAATTGGCCGCAGGGGGTCTCACTTAGTTCCAAGACAAGATGATAGCGGTCAAAGGAAAGATTGGAGAATTCAGCTTGTGCGTCTTCTAAAATCCGTGCATCGAATTTATCGTTTTCTCTTTCAAGGATCAGGCAGAACCGTGCATCGGCTTCACACGCGTCAACGAGTTTAAATTTTAGGTCAAAGGTGTTTTGTTTTGTCTTTTTAAAGGTTATTTCTGCGGACAATCTGCCAAAGTGTTTAGCGACCTTTAAGTAATTCGACGGATGCTCGCCTCCAAAGGTGCTTTTAACGGCACCGTCTCTCAGGACAAGGGCCGGTTCTAGCGGCGGCTCAACCGCCCATTCCAGAAATCGTTTTGCCCTGGCAAGCAATGCGGTGATGATGGGTGCAGCCACCCCATTGCCTGGAACGCCGTTCTCCAGCAGGTCGCTGTTTTCCATCAGCGTTTGGACCGTGACAAACTGCTCAAGGCAGACATCGCAGTCTGCCAGATGCGCTTCCACCGCCAAGGTCTCCTGTTTGGAAAGTCGACCGCTTATATAGTCATACAGTTTTATGGTGTCGATACATCCTGATTTCATAGACTATTATCCTGATAAAAACTTTTATCTACAGTATAATATATGAAAAAAAAAAGCATATCTTACAGGGCATTAAAAAATATCGCACTTTTTTTTTACAATATCTTTTAATTGTTCCAAAGCCCTTGATTTTGCAGTGTAAACAGCCCCTGTTTTCATTTTCAGATACCTTGCGATGGTCTCAAACTCAAGCCCGTGGAAGTAGTACATTTTCAAAATAAGGCGTCCTTTTGCCGGCAGTTCAGCCATGGCCGAGCCTAGGATCTGTTCCTGCTCCTTGCGGTCATAGGGGTGGTTGTCCGGTGCCGATAGATTGAACGCTTCCTCTAAAGGGATCAGTTTGGATTGGTTCCCGGTATTCAAAATGCCTTTGTTTCTCAATTCCGCCAGCACGGTCTGGTTGGCGATCATGATGATCCATCCGGCGAGACTGCGTCCCGCGCCCTCTTTGTACTGCCAGAGTTTTTTACAATTGTTTTCCAGCAGCTTTAAGAAAATTTCGCTGCGCATATCTTCGATACTATCCTGGGTATAGGGAACAGCCTTTATGCTGAATACTTTGATGGCTGTGCTTTCCACAAGACGCCAGTAATGCCGGATCAACGCCTGCCGTTCACAGCAAAAAAGGCTGTCATACAACAGGGTACGCTCTTCATCGGTGCTTAATCGTTTCATTGGGCGATGACTTTGTCCCCGATGCCGGGTGCCGTGCCTTTGACTAAAATTTGGCCGCATTTACCGTTGACGCAGTGGGTGGCAATGACTTTTGTAGGGCCACCAGGCTCTCCCCGATATACAAGAAGGGGCCAGTCCGAATTTATTCTTGCCTCCGGGCTGTCTTGGGAGATGGGTTTATCCATGGCGGTTTTGAATCTGCCTGCGCCGAAAAATCCTCCTGTGGCGGTAATGGTCCCCGTTGCCAGGGGAAATGTTCGGTGGAATTTTCTCGATAGCCTGTTGCCGATATAGGTCATGTCGGACGTACGACTGAACGCATCCGTAACCGTAATGATTTTGGATGTTTTTTTATCAATGAGCCGGGCGACAACCTCGGTGCCGTTGCCGGTTTTATAAACACTTCCAAATAAAGCCGAGGCATATGATGAACCGGGTGATCCGGCCATGGCCGGGTCTAAATTAGGGGATCGTAACCGGAAACGGCTGTTGACCGTAAAATCGTTTTCAAAACTGTATAGAAAATCTTTCCAGTTATCAGCGGTTTCATGGTTGTCAAACCCATGCATGCTGATGCCGTAGCGGTAGGCCAGCTTGAGATGTTCAGGTGTTTTTCTGGTTAATACAATGTTTTTTTCAATGGTTTTTCCCGTCTGGGTGACCGCAGTTATGGTAAAGCGGTTTTCCCCTTGTTCCAGGGTAACAAAGGTGCTGCAGGTGATCCACAATGCCGGTTTTTCCAGCACGGATTTTCCATTGATCTCCAGGGAATGAATGGTGCTTTCCGAAGCGATGGTGAATTCCAGGGGCGTGGCGTTTGCGTAAATTTCATTTGAAAGGGGTTTTGACAGCCTGATTTCGGGTTGATCTTCGTGTTTTAACGCAAGAATCGCGGTCTTCTCTGTTATGCCCGACAGGTTCAATGCCGCAAGTTCTATTTTCCGGTTGGGCCTGTTCATCTCTTTGCGGGTTGTGTTGCCAAGGGTGTCTTTTGCCAAAAGGGTCAGGCGCGTCTCTTCCGGATAAAGGGTTGCATGAAAACTGCCGTCCTGGTTTGAAACGGTTATGTGCCGGGCGTTCAGGGTAAAGTCGGCAATGCCGGATGCGTCATGAAGGTATCCGGCGATCTCTTGGCCCGGCATTATCCGGGAGATGCTGATCACAGGCCCGGACTTGTCCACCAAAAGCGCTATTTTTTTTCGGGATGTGCCTCCCATGAGATTGCCTGCTGTGATTTCAATGGTGTGGTATCCTTCGTCGAGGTAAAGTGCCTGGTTGAACGGCATTGTTTTTTGAGCGCCTTCCATAAACACGGACTTATCATCAATGGCGATCCAGGATACGTACCGGCTGTCGCTTACGGCCCCTGTTACCTGAACCGGGAATGCGCAGGTTTTGTGCAGATTCTCCTCCGGGTGAACTCCTGACGGAGAGGTGATTGATATGTCGGGCCTGGACCCAGCGGACAGGTTTTGTTTCATCAGCGCTTTCCGAACTTCATCCAGATAGTAATATGCCTTTGCCGAGGGTTCCTGTTCCAGGGAGCGTAAAAGATCTTTTTCGGCAATGCTGTGATGTCCCATGAGAAAATGGATGATGCCGGTTTCCCGGTTCGGGAAATAGTCGTCAATGAAATGCATGCCGTATGTCCGGGCCATGCGTTGATCCGCAGATCTTTGTTTTGCTGCCTGATTGAGGCAGTCCAGGGCTTGTGAATAAAACTCACCGTCAATGTAGGAAAGCGCACAGCTGTAATAATCATCCCAATCTCCCATGAAGTTGCCCCCCTGCCATCCATAGGCGGCATCCCCCTTTTTGAGCGTGGGGCAGGGTGCGGGGCCTGTGCAGCTCCAAAGCAATAGCACAAGAACCGCCACGGCGGTAACATTTCGTATGATAAGGAAATATGGTCTTTTATGCTTCATAGTACATGAATAAAATAGGTCTTTAATCTTTGTCAAGTTAATCACGGAAAACAGGTATCCGTACGGCTGTTTTTCCCCGGATTTAGTTCCATCATCTTTTTTCTGTAAGAACCGATCCCGGCAAGCATATATTACCTAAACGGACAAGTACAACTGAATCAAAGGAGAATTTAAATGGTATACACATGCCGGTCTTTACAGTTTGGAGATAACCAAAAAAGGGTTCCAGGCTATGAGGCAGATTTCATGTTGTCTAACCAGCCCAATGCCCCGATAAAGGAAAAATGTGTTGATCTTTATACAGACAATCTATGGGACCTTGTATTCAGTTATGAATCCGGAATGTTTTATCCCGCCGGTGAAAATGTGCCGGCCAAAGATGGCGCGGTAATCAATTCATGGTACTCACAAGGCTGTGACGGTCCCCATTGTCTTATGGTCACGCCATTCATTATCGCAGATGACGAGACCGGATTTGTCCAGGTGTCAGACTTTGTTGATTTCAGTGCGCCTGCGACAACTGAGAATTCGGTGAATACGGATACCGTTGAAAAGGCCACCGTGACCGCCGTTGTGCGCTCGGAGCTCTCTGAGTATGAAAAGTTAGAAGTGTCAACGGCTTCAACAAATTACTCTGTGATCATCACAACAAAAACCACACGTGCGGTATTTGACCGAATTTTTGTCTATGCCGGTGCAGGCATCCCCATTGACAATACTGTTACGGTGCCGAAAGGGCAGGGCTGTTTTGCCCTTGCCGTATTCAAGAAAGTAACCAGCAGTTCATCAGAAGAGATTGGAACCATTCAGTGGCCAAAAATACTCAAGTGGGAATGGCCGATGATTGTGGCGCAAATCATTGAGGAGATTGTCGTCAGGGGGAACGCAGACATCTACCAGCACCTTAGTCCTAAATTGATTGCCGAGGCAGAACCCCAGGTTTTGAATAACGCAATCGCTTCCATAAGCAGACGCATTGACTCATTGGATAAAATCAAAGCCGTCATGTCCAGTCTTTGGGAGGCGAGAATTCAATAGTCCGCGTATTGGCATCAGGGCTTTTTTACCTTTCTTTTGGGCTTGTGAAACCGTTTCTGCCTGGTTTTTAATAATTCCGGGCGCAGGGCCGATCCCCGGCCGGACAAACTGGGGTTGGTCATGAAAAAGTTATGGGCGTTGAAGGATTCCTTTTCAGGTGCCATACGGGTGTAGGTGCCGTCACTGTTCAGTACCCAGCTTTGTTCATTATCCCTTAAATTGGCCACCATGATCTGGTCCAGGATCTGGCGGTGGACTGTGGGGGTGAGGATGGGCACCAGGGTTTCGATGCGCCGGTCAAGGTTTCGGGGCATCCAGTCCGCCGAGGAGATATAGACCTTGGCGTGGGGGGAGGGCAGTTCATGGCCGTTGCCGAAGCACGCAATCCTGGAGTGTTCCAGAAAACGGCCCACAATGGATTTTACCCGTATGTTTTCGCTGAATCCGGGAATACCCGGCCGCAGACAGCAGATTCCCCGGATGATCAGGTCTATGCTCACCCCGGCCTGGGATGCCTGGTAAAGGGCGTCAATGATCACCGGGTCCACCAGGGAATTCATTTTTGCCCAGATGTGGGCAGGTTTTCCCTGTTCGGCAAATTCGACCTCTTTTTGGATATTTTCAAGGATGCGTTTGCGCAGGGTCAGGGGAGCAATATCCAGGACTTTGAGGTTGGCTGGTTTCGCGTATCCGGTCATGTAGTTGAAAATCTGCATGACTTCGGCGCAGATTTGGGGATCATGGGTGAAAAAAGAGAGATCCGTGTAAATTTTGGCGGTGATGGGGTGGTAGTTGCCCGTGCCGAGGTGGGCATAGGAGGTCAATTTACCGTCTTCCCTGCGCACCACAAGGGAGAGTTTGGCATGGGTTTTCAGGTCAATGATGCCGTAGACCACCTGGGCTCCTGCAAGCTCCAGTTTCCTTGCCAGTTCAATATTGGCCTCTTCGTCAAACCGCGCCTTGAGCTCAACCATGGCCGTCACGTTGATGCCTGCCTCTGCCGCTTCCACCAGGGCCTGGACAATGGGAGAGTCCTTGCTGGTTCTATAAAGCGTCTGCTTGATGGAGACCACGCTGCTGTCCTGGCTGGCCTGGCGGATGAATTGGACCACCACATCAAAGCTTTCATAGGGGTGGTGAACAATAATATCTTTTTTTAATATGGCTTCAAAGCAGTTCCCGCCAAAATCCCGGATGCGTTCCGGGAACCTGGCATGGTATTTTGTAAACATCAGATCCGGGCGGTCATCACAGAGCAATTCTTTGATGGCCGACAACTCCACATGATCTGATTTGAATACATCCTCGGGGTTCATTTCAAACTGATCGGTGATAAACTGGGTTAAATTGTCCGGCATACCCGTATCCACCCGCAGGCGGATGACATTGCCCCGGCGGCGGCGGTTCAGCGCGGACTGGAAGGTGCGCACAAGGTCTTCGGCCGCTTCGTCGATTTCAAGCTCTGAATCCCGGATGGCCTGAAAAACGCCCGATCCCGTTAACTGGTATCCGGGGAAAAGGTGGTCATAAAACATGCTGATGATCGACACCAGGCGGATAAAGCGAATGGATTTGCCGGGGATCCTTATGTGCCGTTTGAGCTGGGAAGGCAGAATGATGAGGGCAAACATGGCATCCCCGCTCTCTTCATCAATCAGATCCATAAGCATGCCATGGCCCAGGTTTGGGATAAAGGGAAACGGATGGGCCGGGTCCACGGCAAGAGGGCTGAGCACCGGAAACAGTTTGGTCTGGAATTCCACGAGCAGCGTTTCCCGGTCCTCCATGGTCAGCTGTTCGGGTTTGACAACCGAAACATCGGCCGCCTCAAGATCTCTGATCAGGCCCTTGAGACACTCCCGGGTCGTTTCGTTGAGGTGGCTGACTTCTTCTTCTATGGCTTTGAGCTGTTCAGACGGGGTCATGTTGTCCGGATTTGCACTGGGTGCACCTCTGTGGACCTGGGCCTTGAGGCCCGCCACCCGGACCATGAAAAATTCATCAAGATTGGAGGCGGAAATGGACAGAAACCGAACCCGTTCCATCAGGGGATGGTTGGGGTTCAAGGCTTCTTCAAGCACCCTACGGTTGAACTGAAGCCAGGAAAGTTCTCGGTTGATATAGCGCTTGGGCGTGGTCATATCAATGATCTCTTCTAAATTGGTTTCCTCTGTGTCTATATCTGCTTTCATTCGTATTTCGGCGCTCCTTTAACAATCATATGTCATCTTAAGTTATGTTTTGAATCAAAACAGTGTTGTATGTATATCAGCAAATTACTAAAATTGTGTTAGGATCAAAGGAAAATTAACCTTTATGATATCAACTCTAAAACTATTGATAAAGCCTTAAAAAATAGTTAATTGTGACGGAAAAAGCGTTTAAAGGAGACGTTATGACAGATAAAAATATTGGCTTCATAGGCCTTGGGGTGATGGGGCAGTCCATGGCCGGACACCTTTTGGCGGCGGGGTTTAATGTCCGTGTGTACAACCGTACCCGGCAAAAAGCGGACGCCCTGGTGGAAAAGGGGGCGGTTTGGTGTGATGGCGTGGCGGATCTTGCCGCCGCATCGGATATTATTATCACCATCGTGGGATACCCGGCAGACGTGCAGGAGGTTTTTATGGGACCTGCCGGCATCCTGGAAAATGCCCCGGCCGGTGCCTTGGCCATTGATATGACCACATCGGACCCGGCCCTTGCGCAACAGCTGTGGCAATATGGACAACAAAAGAAGATCGGTGTCCTGGATGCCCCGGTGTCGGGCGGGGATATCGGGGCTAAAAATGCGGCGCTGTCCATTATGGTGGGCGGGGAAACAGATGATTTTCAGCGAGCCCTGCCGATTTTCAAGGTCATGGGCGCCAATATTGTGCACCAGGGGAAGGCCGGCAGCGGCCAGCACACAAAGATGGCCAACCAGATTGCCATTGCCTCGGGCATGATTGCCGTGTGTGAAGCCATCGCCTATGCCAGGCAGGCCGGATTGGATCCTGAAACCGTGCTTGAGTCCATCGGCAAGGGGGCTGCAGCGTCCTGGAGTTTGAGCAACCTGGGACCAAAGATGATCCAGGGGGATGATGCGCCGGGATTTTTTATCCGGCATTTTGTTAAAGATATGGGAATTGCACGTTCTGCCGCAAAGACTATGGAGATGAAAACTCCTGGGCTGGATCTGGCCTATACCCTTTATAGACAGATGGAGGACCAGGGTGACGGACTAAAGGGGACCCAGGCGTTGTTCCACCTCTTTGAATAGATTTGTTTCCATTTAAATAAAATCGGCCTGCAGAGAGATACGCTGCAGGCCGGTTTTTATTTTATGCTTTGGGGTTGGTCTTACTCTTTTTTCGGTCTCGGCAGCACCACATTGAGCAGTACGCCAAGCACACCGGCAAGGCCGATGCCGGACAGTTCAAAATTACCGAACTTGATGGCAAGTCCCCCAATGCCGGAAACCAGAATCAGGGCGATGATGCTCAAGTTCCGCGGTGCCACAAGATCGTCCTGGGCCTGGACAAGGGTGTTCAATCCGACCACGGCAATGGCTCCGAACAGCAGCAGCATGATGCCGCCCATGACCGGGGAGGGGATGGTCTGGAGCAATGCGCCCAGTTTCCCGATAAAGGCCAGCAGGACGGCGGTGATGGCCGCCCAGGTCATGATAGCCGGGTTAAATGCCCGGGTCAGGGTGACCGCACCTGTCACTTCGGAGTAGGTGGTGTTGGGCGGGCCGCCCAGACATGCTGCCAGGGAGGTGGCGATACCGTCACCCAGCATGGTGTTCTGGATGCCGGGATCATTTAAGTAATCTTTGCCTGTTACCCGGCCAATGGCCACGATGTCCCCGAAATGCTCAATGGCCGGGGCAATGGCCACGGGAATAATGTAGAAAACGGCATGAAGGTTCAATTCCGGCAGGACAAAAGCGGGTACGGCAACCCAGGGTGCGGCGATCACGGCATCAAAACTGACCATGCCCATGATCAGGGCCAAAACGTAGCCGACGGCAATGCCCACCAGAATCGGGATCAGTTTTATCATGCCCTTTGCAAGCAACGAGACCAGAACAGTGGTGGCAAGGGCAACAAAGGCCACGGTCATGGCTGCGGCCTTGGAATAGGTGTCGCTTGCGTTTGTGGCCATTCCCACGGCCACGGGCGCCAGTTTTAATCCGATGACCATGATGACAGGGCCGGTGACCACCGGCGGCAGTACCCGTTTGATTACTTCGCTGCCCCAGATTCGCACCAGTGTGCTCAAGATGATATAAATCACACCGGCTGCGGCCAGGCCGCACATGGTGCCGGGAATCCCCCAGGTCTTGGCACCGTATTGGATGGGTGCGATAAAGGCAAAGGACGATGCCAGAAATATGGGCACTTTGCCCCGGGTAATGACCTGGAACACCAGGGTGCCTAACCCGGCAGTGAACAGCGCCACATTGGGGTTCAGTCCCGTAAGTAAGGGGACCAGCACCAGGGCGCCAAAGGCCACAAAAAGCATCTGAGCCCCCAGGAAGCAGTCTTTAACCCGGAAGTTGTAATCTGTGGATGACGGCAGATTGTCGGACATTTTTATTTCCCTTTTCAAATATTCATTTTGTTGTCAGACCATGAACAGATGTTTGGATGAAAAATTGCACAGGTGCAAGGCGCAAAAAAATTTGAACCCGAAATTACAATTGGCAATAAGGATTCAAATTTTTGCAGCAACGCCGCAGATGTGTGATTTTTCGTTCAAACATCACTTGGTGCCGAATATTTTGTCCCCTGCATCCCCCAACCCGGGAAGAATATACCCCATGTCATTGAGGCGTTCATCGATGCTGGCGGTATAGATGTCGATATCCGGGTGCTTCTCTTCCACCGCCGCAATACCCTCCGGGGCAGCCACAAGAAACAGCCCCTTGATCCTTGTACATCCGGCTTCCTTGAGCAGGTCAATGGTGGCGATCAACGTGCCGCCTGTGGCCAGCATGGGGTCCAGGATCAACGCCGTGCGCTCTTCCAGGGCCGAGGCTGTTTTAAAGTAATACTGCACGGGCTTTAACGTCTCTTCGTTCCGGTAAAACCCCACCACGGAGACCTTGGCGGAGGGGATCAGGTCCAGCACCCCGTCCATCATGCCCAAGCCCGCTCTTAATATGGGTACAATCGTAATTTTTTTGCCTTTGATCTTTTCGACCTTAACGTCTCCGGCCCAGCCCTCGATAACTTCCTGTTCTGTTTCAAGATCCTGGGTGGCTTCGTAGGTGAGCAGACGGGCCAGTTCAGAGGCCAGATCCCTAAAATCTTTGGTGCTGATGTTCTTTTGACGCATCAACCCAAGTTTATGTTTGATTAGAGGATGGTCCTCCACATATACGGCCATATCGCCTTCCTTTCTGTTACTGCATTAAAATATTTGGGTAAATCCTGCCAAGATTATAAAAAACGAATTTTTTAGTCAAGTGCGTTTATACGGGATTTCGGGCAATCACCTTGCCGGCAGTTTAATATCAATTTAGAATGATTCACGAGGGTGAAAGTATATAATCGGTCCTTCAAAAAGAGTCGATGACTCAGCAATTATGTTGCGTTTATGGTTTGAGGTTGTAACGCTTGGGTAAATTTGTTCTTGCCTTTCGTGATCAAGGATGGTTAAGCTTTAATTCAATTTTCATTGGAAGCGAAAATCAAGTCAGGCATTTCGATCTGCGAAAAAAAAGTTCATTGTATTTATGTTCATATCTTTAAGTTGTTTTCCATGGTGCTTGAAGAATCGGTTTATCACAAAAATTTTTAAGATGTTTTGGGGGAAGCGTGTTATGTCTCGTTATTTGATTAAAGTCATCCTGTCGTTTGTTTTCACCACATTTTTTACATGCTGTTTTTTGTCCAATGCTTTTGCAAAGGCGATAGAGATTGAATCCGCTCTCGTTCTGGAAGATAGCATTCAGATCTCCGGCGTAACATCAATACCGCCCCGGATTTCCAACTATATTCAATATTATGTTGGAAAAATCTATCCTGATACCATTTCCAACTGTATCTATGCCGATGGCTTTAACGTTGATAATAGTGGAAAATTCACAGTGCAAATCCCCTTTGAAAAGCTCAAAGGCCAGGGCAGATACCAGATTGTTCTGGAGCAGAACCCAACGCGCAATGCAATACTTCCGCCCGAACACTGGATTGCATTCAGAAAAGTGGATGGGAAAATCGTATTTGGGGAGATCTCCTCCATGGGGGAGATCGCAAATCTGGCATTAACGGTTGGGATGGAAATTGACTCGGTGGAGGTTGTGGTTGGTGATGAGGTGCTCCCTGAATCGAAAATTCAAATTTCAAGTGTCCGGCAGGTGGGCGATCATGTTTTTATTACTGGTGTCTCGAAGGTGGATATATCAAACTCCACTTATATTCAATATTATGTCGGTAAACAATATCCTGGAACGCTGAGCTGCTGTATTTTATCGGATGGTTTCCAGGTGTCTGATGACGGGTCTTTTGAGATAAACATTCCTGTCTCTTCATTGAAAGGCACCGGCAATTACGAAATTGCTCTGGAACAGAACCCGAGGGCGAACACGATTCTTGCCCCCGAACACTGGGTCGCATTCAAAAAAACAGATAAAGGCATTGTTTTTGGTGATATCTCGTCAATGGGGGAAATTTCAAATTTGGCTTTGACTGTTGGTATGGAGTTGACTAAAGTAAACTTTTTTGTGAAATAAACATTCAACCGGCCAGGGTGACGGCGCCTAATACCCGGTCATTTCAACATATCCAAGTCCCGTACCCTGGGCTGTTTTAACTTCTACCGCCCCCTCGTAATAGGGAAATATGCCCGAATGCTCCTGGGCTGCTATCACCGGCTTGACCTGTAGTGAAATTCCTAAAGATTTTAGATCGATGCGCCATTGTGCCGGATAGGTCCGCCCGGTATCGGGGCTGGCCCAGACCCGCTGGGCTGAAACGGAGAAATCTGACTGCGCCAGGATATCATACCTGCCATCCGGATATGAAACGGCTCCGAAACCGTATCCATTGGGGCGGCCGTCCCGGCGCCGCACCTGGCAGACCATCAGATCCGTCCCGGCGTTGGGGCCTTTATTGATCCGCAGGGCGAACCAGTCCCATCCGGATACGTCCGAGCCCAGGGCAGAGGTACTCCATTCATGGTCAAACCAGGCATGGCCGGACGCTTTGGCTGTTTCTCCGGCAACGGTCACAACGCCCTGTGCCGCCATACCGGGGAAAGAATAGTAGTGGGAGGCATCCGAAGGTCCCGGGCCTTTGCGGCTCAGGCCCCGGTCTCCCTGGAGGATGATGGGTTTTTGCCGGGTAAGGGTAAGATCAATGGAAAACACCGGGGATTCCGGTATTTTTTCTGCCCGGGCCCGGGCGGTCAGGTGAATGTTTTTTGAATCTGCGTTGACCTGTACCGCCTGCCAGTCATCAATCCAGGCTTTAAAGGGGCTGGTTTGAACCCCGGCAATGCCTATACTGCCCCGGTTCATGCGCTGAGCAGAATAAAATCGCAGGTTTCGGGTATCGGTGACGGCAAAATGGGCAAAATAGAGTTGCCGGGTGCGCCAGGCCGAAGCCTTTTCCGTCGTTTCACCAAGGTCAGCAGGCAGGTTTTCCACGCTTTTTTTACAATCCAGCGCATGGCGGAAAAAGGTCAGCTGAAAGCCAAAATGCCTGCCTTCTGGGGTTTTCAGGTTCCCGGTGTAATACCACCATTCCGTTTTAAACGACTCGTGGGCACCCAGATCGTCCGGGAAATCAATGATCCCGGGCCGGGTGGCTTTTTCATAGCAATCATCGCCGGCATCGGAAGAGAGGGCCTCGGCGATATTGACCGTATTGTCAGATTGGGGCGGCGTATTACAACCTGTAAGAACAATAGCCGTCCAAAAAATTGCTAACAAAGATACAACCGTTCGCATTGACATCTTTTACTCCGTTCTCAGGGCTTTCTGGATATCCAAGCCGCCTGCCCTGAATGCCGGTATGAGGCCCGCCAGAAACGCGGCCAGCCCGGAAAATATTAAGGCCTGGACCAAGGTGAACCACGACAGCTGCATGTCATAGGTCCAGCCAAAAGAAATATAGTTTACCACATGGATCAGCACCCAGGATAGAAAGGTTCCCAGAGGCAGGGCCAGAAGACCGGCCAAAGCGCCTGAAGCCGTGCACTCCCAGAGAACCAGGGTCCGGATCTGCCCCGGCACGGCGCCACAGGCCCTCAGAATGCCAAGCTCCCTTGTGCGTTCAAGGATCATGGCCATAACTGAATTGATGATGCCTGTCAGGGCCACGATGGCCGTGAGCAGCTGCAGGGCCGAAGTGATCAGGAAGGTCTTGTCAAAGACGTGCAGAATATTTTGTTTAATTTCAAGGCCGGAGACAATTTTCAACATGGAGTCCTCCGGGGCAAAGGCCCGGATTTGAGCCATCACACGGTCGACGGTCTCTTTTTTACTGTGCGATCTTTGGGTCCCCTGGCCGCCATCCCGGACAAACACCTGGATGGATGTCATGTCATCACGGCCCCAGAACTGTTTCATGGCTTCGGGGCTGACCACCACCCGGCCGCCGCCCATGAAAAAGTCCCTGAACATGCCGGCCACCCGAAACTGCCTGGGGCCAAGGCGGGTGTCCATGGTGACAACCGGGAGCTCTCCTTTTTGGGGACTCACATGATGCTGCCTTGCAAAAATTTCAGAAACAATGATCTCTCCAGCTGACAAGCGGCGTTGAATATCGGCATCATTGTTAACACCCGGTGCCAGCCAAACCCATTTTTTTTGTGACAGATCCCGCTGATAGGCAAAAACATGGACTTCCCCGGAAGCAGTGGAGAAGGCGCGGTGAATAACGTAAGCGGAAAGATCCCGGACATTCTGAAGTGCGGATATTTTTTCGATAAGCCCGGAGTCCAGCGAGGGGTGCAATTCATCCAGGGACGACACATGGACATCGCCCCCGATATGCCCGTCCACCCATTCAGCGATGGAGAGTCTGAAGCTGCGGGTCATGGTGTCAATACCGATGTAAACGCTGACCACCACCATCAGGGAGGCGATCAAAACAGCGCTGCGGCTCAGGGATCTGCGGATGTTGGCAAATGCCATCCCGACCATGATGTACGAACCAGTAAATAGGCGGCCAGACCCTTTGCGCAGTAAAAAATTTGCTCCCCGGGTCAAAAGTACAATCAGAACAGGTGCCAGAAAAGAAGCGCCGGCAAATACCATAAATACACCGGCGAATACCAGGTTGACGGATACACCGGGCCAGTTGAACATCACCACTGCAAAGACCAATGCCAGAAGTCCTCCAACCGTCATGCCGGGGATGTATCCGGCAAGGCTGCTTTCGGATGCAGACCGCTGCATCAAGGTGACCGGCCGGGTGCTGGCTGCATTCATGGCCGGCATGAAAGATGATCCCAGGGCCGCCAGGATGCCTGTACCTGCGCCTTTGATTAGGGTCCCCGCAGAAATAAATGTGCCGCTGACCGTAAGCGTATAGTACATGTCCGATACGGTTGTGGTTACCGCCTGAACCGCAGCCTTGCCCATCACAATACCGAGCACGACACCGATGGCGGAACCTGCCAGGGCATAGACCAGCACCTCGGCTTCAACGGCCATAAAAATTTCTTTTCGGGTCGCCCCCAGCGCCCGAAGTATACCGTTTAAACCCCGGCGGCGGGCCACGGAAAAAGAGACTGTATTGTAGATCAGGAAAATGCCCATGAAAAGAACGAGCATTGAAAATGCGGTGAGGCTGGTTTCAAAGGATCGGGATAGACCCCGCACGGTTTCATTCCGGCTGGCGGTCTCCGTCAGTATCTGGCCGGCAGAAAGCAGGTTTTGCACCTGGCGGACCTCATCTGCCGTCCGGAGTATCAGGTCGATGCGACTGATCCGGTCCCCCATGCCGAGAATCTCCTGGGCCAGGGCAATGTCGGTCAGGATTACACCGTCAAAGGCGGCTCCTGTAGTACCGCCGGACGTCAGGCCTCCGATGCGGGTCGTCACCTTTCTGCCGCCAAGGGCAAGGGTCAGGGTGTCGCCCACAGTCAGCCCGTTTGCATCAGCCAGTGACCTTGAAAGAATAACCCCTTGGCCTCGAATCATGACCTGCCGGACATGTTCAGCCTCTGTGGCGGTTTCAGCTTCGGCAGTGTCAAATCGGATATCTCTGAAGTGGCCTTCGGAAAACGGATCAATACCCATCAGAGTCAGGGTGCGCTTATCCAGTTCGGGTACGACCACTTCCCGGGAAATTACCGGCGCTGTTTCTGCCAGCCCCAGCTGTGTCCGCAGACGGACAAAAAGGGATTGGGGGAGTGTAAAATCGGTACCGGTAATCTGGTGGGTGGCCTGCCGGGTCAGGGCGGCGGTTGACAGTTCAAATGACCTGTTGACGGAGGTTTTGGCAATATCAATGGAAATGACCCCGGCGACACCTAGGGCAATGCCGAAAATCAGCAGAAATGTTCTTAACGGATGGGATCTGGATGATCTGAAACAGGTCCGAATTAAGGGCGACAGTCTCATACGGTATTCCCCGGCACCAGCGTGTAATTGTCCACCGTATACACCTCATCCGCCCATGCCAGGGCGTTGGCGCTGTGGGTCACCATGATCAGGGTTTTATTTCGTTGCCGGGCCTGTGCGGCGATCAGCTCAAGAACGGCGCTACCCGTTCTCTTGTCCAGATTTCCCGTGGGTTCATCGGCCAGGATGACGGCTGGATCATTAATCAGGGCCCGGGCCAATGCGACCCGCTGCTGCTCCCCGCCGGAAAGTCGGTCCGGGAACTCCCCTTGCCGGTCCAACAGCCCTACGGTTTCAAGCAAAGATGCGGCACGCTCACGCGTCTCCTTGTCGGGCCGACCGTCCAACTGCCCCACCAGGGTAACATTCTCCAATACGGTGAGTACGGGTATCAGATTAAAGGACTGGAATACAAAACCAATGTGTCTGCGGCGGAACAAGGTGCGCCCGGCATCATCTTTCTTTGACATGAGATGGCTTCCGATGCGGATATCCCCTTTGTCCGGCAGATCAATACCCGCGATCAGATTCAACAGGCTGGATTTGCCAACCCCGCTCTTGCCGAGGATGACTGACACCTTTCCGGTACGAAACACCACATCAAGGTCCTTAAATATAACCCGATCCCGGTGCTCAAACGTTTTCTCAACTCCTTTTATCTCTATATCCATAGGGTCTCTTTGCAGGAAAGCGTTTTTATGGGGTTGTTTTCAAAAAGGCGGCAGAGCCTCAATGGAACCCTGCCGTCCTTTATTGCATTTACTATCCGGCTACGTCGATGCCAGGATCACACCCAAGTCTCTCATCTGGTTTTTCGCATTCGAAGTTAAGGTGCCGTGTGTCTACGTGTCCTTCGTTTCTTTCTCTATCATCTTCGATGTAGCTTTCGATTCTTTTTTCAGTCATTTTATCACCTCTTATTTGGATTTGTGAGTATTGTTAATCGTCTGTTGTTTGATGTACCAGGTGTTTAAGTTAACCTGCGACGTCGATGCCCAGGTCGCACCCGAGATGTTCATCGGGATTATCACATTCAAAGTTAAGGTGCCGGGTGTCCACGTGTCCTTCGTTTCTCTCTTTATCGTCTTCGATGTAACTTTCGATTCTTTTTTCAGCCATTTTATATCTCCCTGTTAGGGTTGTTGTTTTATTGATGGTCTCTGCCATTTGAAATAAATTTAGTCATTCAGAATGATTTGGCAATGTGGGTCTAAAGGTGGTTTAATGGTAGTTAAAACCTATCATTTATAATGAAGGGCTGAATAAATCGATTGAACAGGAAAACGTTGAGCCATAACCGGCAGGGTTTGAAAGGCGTTTCCCACGGCTGAAAAAAATCAGGACATGGAGAGCAGAAACGACCTGAGATTGGTCTGTCTGTTTTTCAGGCCCAGTTTGGTGCGCAGATTTTTACGGTGAAAACTGACCGTGGCCTCGGAGATGAAAAGAACATCCGCAATTTCCGCCGTACTTTTGCCCTCCTTAACCAGGGCGGCCACCTGCATCTCCTGGGGCGTCAGCATCACACCTGCGTTGTCAAGGCGCTGGATCATGGGGGTGATCACTTCATTGAGCTGGCTTTCCACGATATCCAGCAGGGTCCGGTCTCTCTGGCCTAAATTACCCGCCTTGAGCTTATTGATATACGGCAGGACAAGGGTTCTGAGATGGGCCAGAAAATGGCGTTCGGTGTCGGCCTTATCTTTTTCCCGCTGTTCAATGATCACCTTCAAGGCGATATTGACCTCTTCCAGACTCTGATTGCGCTCTTCAAGGATTGCCTTGTGGGTTTTGAGCTCCTCCTGGGCCAGTTTTAACTCTGTAATATCCTCATGGCTGACGATTACCCGGACGGGGTCTGCATCGGCCATCCGGATGGCCCGCATGTAAAACCATCGTCTGCCCGTGGGCGAATGGCACGGATAATCATATAAAAATTCATCACATTTTTTTTCGATCACCCGGCGTATTCCCTGGGAAACGTTTTTGGCATCCCGGGCCCCTTCGCCCTTGGCCGATTCACAAATCTGCAGATAATTGAGGCCGATAAAATTGATGCCGCCGTCAATCTCACCGGAGCCGCCGGTCCTGTTTTTTTTGGAAAAATTTCGCCAGGCCGCATTGATCTCCAGGATAACCCCATGGTCGTCAACAATTGCAATGTGGGCGGACAGCGAGTCAAAAATGCTGCGAATCAGGGAATCTGAATATGTCAGGGGACTGTCAGTCATATCATCTTTTTCAAAAATATTATCATGCACCGTTTTTTTATTTCTCTATTAAAGCGTAAATTTTGCTTGGTGTAAACTTTGGCCGTGATTTCGGAATGTCACTTCGATATTGAAATTCATGAAGGTATCCTTCACAATGCCTTTCATGATTTCCACGAACTACATTGAGGTCGCTGTTATCCTGCCCGTGAACCAGACCTTTGTTTACGGGCTTCCAGACAGGTTCCGGGCGGATGCATGCCCCGGTATGCGTGTGCTGGTGCCCTTTGGACGGCGCCGGATCACCGGATATATTCTGGAGGGAAAAGAGGAGAGCGGACCCTATAAAACCAAGGATGTACTGGATCTGCTGGATGATCACCCCTTGTTTCCAGAATCCGACATTGCGTTTTTCAAATGGGTGGCAGGCTATTACATCTATCCTCTGGGTGACACCATTAAGGCGGCCATGCCCGCGGGGCTTGCCTGCATGGATGTCTCCTGTGCGTTTGCCACGGTGAGAGGGGCACAGGCCCTTGAGGACGGGGCGTTGCCCGATGAAGAGGCCAGTGTTTTGAAACTGGCCGCTGCCAAGGACGGGATCTCGTTAAAAGCCCTTGCCCGCCGGAACCCTGCCGGGGCTGCTGTGTTGCGTCGGCTTGAAAAAAAAGAGTTGGTTCAGGTCACTGCCGTACTTCAAAAAGAGACCGCAGGGATTAAGACCGAACAATTCGTCTCTCTGCCGGAACAGACACCGCACCAGCAGATCCGGATGTCCGCCAAACGTCAGAAGATTCTGACCGTTGTCCGGGAGGCAGGTGATATCTCGTTGACCGAGTTGAAGCGCCATGTGCCCACCGCACCGAACCTGATTAAACCCCTGGCCGAGGCCGGGTGGCTGAAGGTGGTCAGCCGCCGGGTGTTCAGAGATCCTTTGGGGGAACCGGTGACGCCGGACACGCCGCCGGAACTGACCGATGAACAGGCCGCCGTTGTCCAAGCGGTGCAGGGCCGGTCCGGTGTCTTTTCCCCCTGTCTGCTGGTGGGTGTGACCGGATCGGGCAAAACCGAAGTATATATGCGCCTGGTGGCCGATGCCGTGGAAAAGGGCAGGGGGGCCATTGTGCTGGTGCCTGAAATTGCCCTGATTTCCCAGACCGAACGGCGTTTCAGGGCTCGGTTCGGAGAAAAAATTGCGGTGATTCACTCCATGCTTTCCCAGGGCGAGCGCCTGGATCAGTGGCGCAAAATAAGCCTTGGCAAGGTTAATATCGTGATTGGGGCACGGTCTGCCATTTTTGTACCCATCCGCAACATCGGCATTATTATTGTGGATGAGGAACATGACTACTCCTATAAACAGGAATCGGGCCTGCGGTATAATGCCCGGGACCTTGCCGTGGTCCGGGCAAAAATGCACAACTGCCCTGTGGTACTGGGCTCGGCCACGCCGTCGGTTCAGTCCTGCCGGAATGCCATGACCGAAAAATTTATCAAGCTGGAATTGACCCGGCGGGTGAACAGTCAAACCCTGCCGGAGATCACCCTGGTGGATATGAAAAAGTACCAGGGCACCTGGGGAACGGACAGTATCATCACCCCGGAGCTTGGCCGGGCCATCCGTTCCTGCCTTGAAAAGGGGAACCAGGCTTTGATCTTCCTAAACCGCCGGGGGTTTTCCACCTTTCCGGTGTGCGCGTCCTGCGGCAAAACCCTGGGCTGTCCCCACTGTGATGTAACCATGACCTTTCATAAGGGGGCGGATCATTATAAGTGCCATTTATGCGGCCATGCGTTTAACGCTGATATCCGGTGCCCGGACTGCGGTACCGGCAAAATCAGAAATTTGGGGTTTGGCACCGAGAAAATTGAAGCTATGCTCAAGAGCCTGTTTCCCGATGCCCGGGTGGCCCGGATGGATCAGGATTCAACGTCAAAAAAGGGCAGCACCCTGGCCATTTTGCGCCAGATCCGCAATCGTACCGTGGATATTATTGTGGGCACACAGATGCTGGCCAAGGGCCACGATTTCCCGGCCATTACGCTGGTGGGGGTGCTTTGTGCGGATTTAACCTTGAGCCTGCCCGATTTCAGGGCCAGTGAACGAACATTTCAACTGCTGGCACAAGTTGCCGGCAGAGCCGGGCGGGGCAAAGACCCGGGGCATGTGATCATGCAGACCTTTAATCCGGATCACTTCACCATCAAAGCCGCTCGCAGCCAGGATTACTTTGAATTTTTCAACCAGGAAACACCCTTTAGAAAGGCGCTGATGTACCCGCCGTTTTCCCGGATGGTCCAGCTTAAAATTTCAGGGAAAAATGCAGAGAAAACCCGCGACCATGCCCAGCTTGTGGCAGACATTCTTGAGCGGTTCAATGGTCAGGAACCCAAAGCCCAGATCCTGGGGCCCATTGAAGCAGCCATCCAGAAAATTTCCTCCCGGTTCCGGTGGCAGATATTGATCAAAGGGCCGTCATCGGGAAATATCAGCCGGATGGTCTCTGCCATGGTCCGGGACCCGGCCATACAGAAGGTGAAATCGGTCTCCATTGCCATAGACGTGGATCCCTATTCGCTGCTGTAGAAAAAGTCCATCCGGAAGATCATCATGTTTTCCGGATGGACTTTTTTTTGGTGATGTTAAGGCCTGGTTCTTAAATCCAGGGTGTAGGGAAACCTTGGATTTAAAGGTTCATGGGGAATGTGAGTCATGGGGCCCGGGGTGTGGCCGATGTCCCTGAATCGGGAAATCCGCCGTCCTTCGGCTTCCAGGGAGTTGACCGGGAAGGTGTCGTAACTTCTTCCGCCCGGATGGGATGCATGATAGGTGCAGCCGCCCACGGACCGCATGCTCCAGGTATCCACCAGGTCAAATACCAGCGGGGTATGCACGCCGATGGTGGGGTGCAGGCAGGAGGGGGGCTGCCAGGCCCGGTACCGGACGCCGGCCACAAACTGGGCATTGACCTCCGTGGGGTGCAAGGGAACGGGCCGGCCGTTGCAAAGCACTTTGTAACGGTTATCCGTCAATCCGGTGACCTTGATCTCAATGCGTTCCAAAGAGGAGTCCACATACCTGGCGGTACCGCCGCCGCCGGGTTCTTCGCCCAGCACATGCCAGGGTTCAATGGCGGTGCGCAGTTCCATTTCCACACCACTGTGGCACACTTTGCCCACAAAGGGGAACCTGAACTCAAAGTGGGGATGAAAGCAGTCCGGTGTCAGGTCATAGCCGTCCCGGCGCAAGATATCCAGCACATCGCAGAAATCCTGCCGCACATAAAAGGGCAGCATGAATTTGTCGTGCAGGGTTGTGCCCCACCGCACCAGCTTCTCTTTGTAGGGGGTTTTCCAGAATTTGAGCATGAATATGCGCAACAGCAGCTGCTGGGCCAGGCTCATTCTGGCATGGGGCGGCATCTCAAAGGATCTGAACTCCAGCAGGCCCAGACGGCCGGAGGCGGAATCCGGGGAGTACAACTTATCAATGCAGAATTCAGCCCGGTGGGTGTTGCCGGTCAGGTCCGTGAGCAGGTGACGGAATAACCGGTCCACCAGCCAGGGCGGACATGGCAGCCCAATGCTAGATCCGGGCAGAAATGTGGACTGATAGGATGACATCTGATTGTCCAGCTCTGCAAAGGCAATGTCCAGTTCATCCAGGGTGTCGTGGCGCGCCTCATCAATTCTTGGGGACTGGCTGGTGGGCCCCATGAATAACCCTGAAAAAAGAAAGGACAGAGACGGGTGGTTATTCCAGAACGTCAAAAAGCTGCGCAGCAGGTCCGGCCGGGCAAGCCAGGGGCTCTGGCCGGGACTGGGGCCACCCATGACAATGTGGTTGCCGCCGCCGGTGCCCGAATGCCGTCCGTCCAGCATGAACTTTTCCGTGCCAAGGCCGGACTGCCTTGCCTCTTCGTAGAGATCACAGGTGACATCCACCATCTGGCCCCAGGTGGTGGCCGGATGGATGTTCACTTCAATGACCCCGGGGTCCGGGGTGACGTTGAGGACATTGATCCGGTGGTCAAAGGGCGGGGTATAGCCCTCAATGATCACGGGGAAGCCTGTGATTTCAGCTGCCTGTTCCACTGCGGCAATGAGTTCAAAATAATCCGAAGCACTGGCCATGGGGGGCATAAACACATAGAGTCTGCCTTCCCGGGGCTGGATACAAAGGGCGGTTCGGATGACCGGTTCAGTCTCGTCGGTGTCCGGGGGCAACCCGATAAGGCGCTGTGATACCACATCGTCCCGGGTTTGCGTTTCAGGTTTGCCCGGCAGATGGAATTGGCCGTCCTTTGCCTCGTATGCCTGGCGCAGCCGTTCCTTGTCCTCATCCGAGGTCAGCGGGTCCGGGAAGGGACCGTGGATGCCCATGGGGTCTTCTTCGATCACATGGGGATATTTTTTGGGTGATATCCAGGGCAGACTGTCCAGGGGCAGACGAAGGCCCATGGGCGAATCGCCTGGTGTCAGAAATAGGTTTCCGGAGCGCAGGTCCCAGGCGCAGCTTTTCCAAGAGCCTTTTTTGATGGGCAGTACGAAACCTGTGACCGCACCGATACCCTGCTCAAATACCCGGGCCATGCGGGCACGCTCCTCGGGATCTTTGAGGCGGGAGTCTTTGGGGGTAACGTTGGCCGGCAGGCGTTGTTCTTTTAACAGCCAGTAAAAAACGTCTTCATAGGCAGGTATGATATATTTCTCATCCACACCCAGCACCCGTGTGATGGTCTCCATCAGGGTTTGTGCATGGGCCGGGCCAAAACTGTAGTCCCTGGTATCATCGGCCAGAAGCGATTGATTCTTCCAAAGGGCTTGGCCGTCTTTTCGCCAGTAACAGCCCAGGGCCCAGCGGGGCAGGGACTCGCCGGGGTACCATTTGCCCTGGCCGATGTGCAGAAGGCTGCCCTGTGCCCATTTGCCGCGCAGGCGCTGGAGCAGTTCCATGGCTTTGATTTTTTTGGTGGGCCCCACGGCGCCGGTGTTCCATTCATCGGCATCCATGTCCGTGGCCGACACAAAGGTGGGTTCGCCGCCCATGGTCAGGGTGATGTTTTCTTTGGTTATCTCTTCATCCACCCGGAATCCCAGGTCGTGTATCTTTGTCCAGATCTCTTCGGGATAGGGTTTGGTTGACCGGGGATCCTCGTGGATGCGGGTTACGCGCATGGTGTGTGAAAATTCCACCTCGCACGCCTCAAGACCACCCGAGACAGGCGCTGCGCTTTGGGGGAACGGGGTGCAGGCCAGCGGAATATGGCCCTCTCCGGCCAAAAGGCCGGATGTGGGGTCCAATCCCACCCATCCTGCGCCAGGCAAAAATACTTCCACCCAGGCGTGCAGATCCGTAAAATCCTCTTCCGGCCCCGAAGGTCCTTCAAGGGATTTGACATCCGCAGCAAGCTGGATCAGGTATCCGGATACAAACCGGGAGGCCAGTCCCAGATGCCGCAAAAGATTGACCAGCAGCCAGGCCGAATCCCTGCAGGAACCGGATAGTTTGGTCAGGGTCTGTTCACAGGTTTGAACATTGGGCTCCATGCGGATGTTATATTTGATGGCCTGTTGCAGATCCTGGTTTACCCGGACCAGAAAATCAATGGTATTTTCCTTTTTGCGGCTGATCTTGGACAGATAGGACGTAAATTTGCTGCCCACCCGGGTTTTTTGTAAAAACGGCCCCAGGTCCTTTTTTACCTCTGAAGAATATTTAAACGGGTACTCCCGGGCATACTCTTCCAAGAAAAAATCAAAGGGGTTGATGGTGACCATTTCGGCCACAAGGTCCACCACAATGGAAAAATGATCAGTCCTTTCCTGAAAATTAAGTCTGGACAGATAGTTGGAAAAAGGATCCTGCTGCCAGTTGATAAAATGGTCATCGGGCAGAACGGTTTGGTTGTAACTTAAAATAGGGGTCCGGCAGTGGGGGGCGGGCCGCAGCCGGATCACCTGGGGGCCCAGCTGGATTTTGCGGTCATATTTATAGTCGGTCTTATGATATAAGGCCACTTGAATTGCCATGGATGTAAATACTCCTTAAAGGATGGGTCCGGTTTGTTCTATTGGACTGATCCGGATGTTTGTTCCATTCGGTTATCCGGGATTTTGAAAAAAGCCTCGCGGATGTCAATCCCCACCTGGTTGATTTTTGTCTGCAGCCCATCAAGATATTCGTGCATGCCCACGGAAATGACATCATCAATATCCGAATAATACAAATCTGCACACAGGCGGCCCAGGCTTTTTTCCGCCGGATTATGAACGGCATTTCTGGGGCTGTCGGTGATTTTTTGCAGGGCCCATTTGGCATTTGCCAGGCAGCAATGGATGGATCTTGGAAAGTCCGGATCAAATATGAGGAAGTCGCACACCTGTTTGGGTTTTATTCTGTGGAATTGTTTTCGATAAATTTCCAGCCCGGAGGTGGATTTAAGCACGGCACCCCATTGGATCACATCGTAGGGGGAGTTGACGTTTTCAGGCGTGGGCAGCAGCATAAAGTATTTCACATCCAGTATCCGGGATGTCTTATCCGCCCGTTCAAGAAACTGGCCGAGCAAGGCAAAATGAAAGGCCTCCCCCCGTGATATGGTGCCCTGCAACAGGCCTGTAAACATATGACCCAGGGACGTGATGTCTTTAAAAAAATGGTGGGGGTCTTTGTTGGCCGCCCCGTTTTTAGTCGCATCCTTGAGTAAGAGGTAGGATCGGTTAATCTGTTCCCACATGGCCGATGAGATGATCTCTCTGACGCTTCTGGCATTTTCCCTGGCCGCGGCCACACAGGATATGATGGAGTTGCTGTACTCCCGGTCCAGGGCCAGAAACTGGATCACATTTTCCCTGGAATAATCTGTGCCGTAACGTTTTTCAAATTCTTCATGGTCGCCTGTGGTCATCACCAGGGGCTGCCAGGCACTGGAAATTTCCGGTGCCATGTCCAGGGACAGGTTAAGGTTTACATTAATAAAACGAGCGATATTTTCAGCTCTTTCAATATAACGAGTCATCCAGTAGATGGAATCTGCAACACGGCTTAGCATGGTATCTCCCTAATTTTTACCCACCTCAAAAATTAATCTAAAACCCAGGAGTCTTTGGTCCCCCCGCCCTGGGACGAATTCACCACCAAGGATCCCTTTTTCAACGCCACACGCGTCAGGCCTCCGGGAAGCACATAAATATCTTCGCCGTAAAGGATGTAGGGCCGAAGGTCCACATGGCGTCCTTCAAAATGGTCCCCGACAATGGTGGGCACCTGGGAAAGACTGATGGTGGGCTGGGCAATATAAGTTCTGGGATTGGCCTTGATGAGGCCGGCAAATTTCTCTCGCTCTGCCTTGTCTGCATGGGGACCGATCATCATGCCGTATCCGCCGCTTTCATTGGCCGCCTTGACCACAAATTTATCCAGATTTTCAAGGACATGGGCCCGGTCCTTGTCATCCCAGCACACATAGGTGGGCACATTGGGTAAAATGGGGTCTTCGTCCAGGAAGTATTTTATGATTTTGGAGACATAGGCGTACACGGCCTTGTCATCGGCAACCCCTGTACCCGGTGCATTGGCCAGGGCCACCCGGCCTTTGAAATAGGCGGACATAATGCCCGGAATGCCAAGCATGGAATCGGGCCGGAACACTTTGGGGTCAATAAAATCGTCATCAATGCGGCGGTAAAGCACTTCAATGGGGGAAAGTCCCTTGGTGGTTCGCATGTAAAGCTGATCGTCGGATACCACGAGGTCCTGGCCCTCCACCAATTCAATACCCATCTGCTGGGCAAGGAATGAATGTTCAAAATAGGCGGAATTATACCGGCCCGGGGTCAGCACCCCGATTTTGTGATTGGCGCCTGTGGCAGGCAGCAGATTTTCCAGGGTGGCCAAAAGCTTGTGGGGATATTCATCCACGGCCCGGACCCGGGAGCTTGCAAACACTTCGGGGAATGTGCGTTTGAGAACCTGACGGTTTTCAAGCACATAGGAGACACCGGAGGGGCAGCGCAGGTTGTCTTCAAGGACATAAAATTTGCCGTCCGTATCCCGGATCAGATCCGTACCTGTAACATGGCACCAGATACCTTTTGGGGGCGTAAACCCTTCCATCTGTTTACGGTAGGCTGCGCAGGACATGATCAGGTCTTCGGGGACCACCTTGTCCTTAATAATTTTTTTATCGTTGTAGATATCTTGGAGGAACAGGTTCAGGGCATGGATGCGTTGCTGCAGCCCTTTTTCAATTTGCTGCCACTCCCGGTCTTCAATGATTCTGGGAATAATGTCAAAGGGCAGGATTTTTTCAGTTCCTTCCTCACTGCCGTACACATTAAAGGTGTTACCTAACTGCAGAAGTGAGGATTCCGCAGACTGCTGCTTTAGTAACAGGGCATTTTCCGGCAGGGATTCTATTTGGTTGATGAGCTTTTTGGCCCCGTCCCTGACCGTGCCGTCCTTGTGGAAGAGTTCATCATAGTATTCTGTCGGCTTATAATTTGAAAATTTCATGATCGGCTCCAACAACTTTCTTGTTCAGGCACCAAGGTTGTCCAAGGGGTGTTCAGCGAAGACTGCACCTTTGTCATTTTTTTAGATGTATAAAGTTTATTCAACATTATTGTCTGTTTTCTCGTTGTGAAAATACCGGCGTAAAGCTTAAAGACCGGAGCATCTATTCCATTTTTAGCTGTTTTTCAATATTTTTTTAATGGAATTTAAATTAAGCACAAAGTGTGCCTTTGAGGTTTTTTATAAAAAAATCAAAATAATTATAAAAATTTATTTGAAAAACAAGCAAGTTACAGGATGAGGAGCCATGGCGCCTAAAATTGAAATTAGAATACTATGGAATAAATAAAATAACAATTTTGCGTTTTCGATGGCCGATAGAAGCAAAAACGTAATTGTGAAAATGAATAGAGCCGTTTAAGAAAATGCCTAAATTTAATGGATATACCGTTTTTACAGATTACGGATGTCTTATCCTACAATTCTGCAATAATACGACCGGTATCCGATGTTTCATAGCCCGGCAGACATGCCAGTTCCTCTCTGAACGCCCGGGTTTGGATAATATCCAATGCGGCTGCAACACCGGGATGGGTCATCAGGTCCGATGGGATAACAAGATCACAGCGGACATGGGAAAGGGGAATGAACTCCAAGCCATATGTTACGGCCACGGCCCGCAGTCCCAATGCTGCATCACAGACGTGGTGGCGCACGGCCTCGGCCCCTTGGGCATGACTGTGGACCAGGTATTCGTATCCCTGGATGGCTGTGACGGGCACTTTTTCTTCTGTGAGCAAGTCGTCCAGAAGACTGCGAAGGGCAGCCCCTTCCTCCCGGTTGGCCAGCCGGACATCTTTGCGGGCCAGGTCAGCAACACCCTTAATTCCTTTGGGGTTACCGGGGGCGACCAGGAGCCCTTCCTCAAAGGCGGAGAAGGCAATCAGGAAACCTGAAATATCTTTCATCTTCTGGGAGACTAAAAATTTGTTGCCATCATCACCCCCGCCCCGGGGGTGCATGTGGGTGCCTGCGATGTGGGCCTGTCCCAAAGCGACCCGGCTGACAGCAATTTGGCTGGATGCAAATCTGACATTCAGGCCGGCATGGCCCGGGGTCTCGCGGACCCGGTGACCCAGGACGGAAAAGGCCGGATCACAGCCCAGAAGCAGGGCAGTGGATGCGACCCGTTCTTCGGGTAATAAGATTTTTGCCTTGCCCTGGCCCGGTTCCAAAAGGGCGTCTGCTGCGCCCATATCTTCCATCCGGGCATGGGTGCCCGCAAGGGGGTATGCAAAGTGGCGTTCCCGGACCTTGGCAATGTTCACCCGGGAACCCCAGGCAAATTCTTCGTCCACCAGGACCACGTCCCGGGCCTGGCCCGTTGCCTCATAAAAGATATCCTCCACCCGGCAACCCAGCAGCTGGGCCATGGCAAGGGCAACACCGGTATTGGGCAGGTATCGGCCGGCTTCAATATCATAAACGGCCTGGCGTTTTATCCCCACAAGTTCGGCCAGTTCGGACTGGGTCATTTTTTTTTGGGTCCGCAGCTCTTTGAGACGGCAGGAAACGTTGAATGTACGGTTTGCTGTTTTGGCCATGGCGCTACTCTCTTATTGTTTCAAGATGATGCAACTATACCATAGAATATAAATGAAACAAACAGAACATTCATGACGTTAATAAAAACATATTGACGTGTAAACAGTGATTTAAGAGGACGGGCCGGTACCCCGGCTGATATCCAGCTTGCGCATGCGCGAGACAAAGGTTGAGCGGTTGATGCCCGATGCCTTTGCCGCCCAGGTTATGTTCCAGTTGAATTTTTCCATCAGGGTCCGGACATAGGCTTTTTCAAGATCCGGCCAGGTCATGGCGGAGATGTCCAGTTGGTATTTTCCCCCATTGGCCTGGGGATCTGAATTGATTTGAGTTGCCTGCCCTGTGGGTCCATCCGGACTGGTTTTAAGGATATGCCCGGCAGATCCTCCGCTTTGATATCCTCGTTTGGGGCTGTTGCAATCAAATACCGAATCAGGTTTTCCAGTTCCCGGATATTGCCCGGCCATGCATAGGCGACCAGGTGCTGTTTGGCTTCAGCGGATAGTCGTTTTTCGGACATTGCCGCCTTTTGGCATTCCGTGCTTAGAAAATGTTTGGCCAGCAGCGGAATGTCTTCCCTTCGTTCCCGCAATGGCGGCAGGTGAACCGGCAATATGGAAAGCCGGTAATACAGATCCTGTCTGAACAGGTTGTCCCGGACCATTCCTACAAGGTCCTTATTGGTGGCGGCAATGATTCTGACATTGATATAGTGTACCCTGCTGGAACCCAAGGGTTTTATTTCATTTTTCTGCAGTACCCGCAATAGTGCTGCCTGGGTACCCATGGGCATATCTCCGATTTCATCCAGGAAAACCGTTCCGCCGTCCGCCGCCTCAAACAACCCGGCCCGGTCCCGGGCCGCACCTGTAAATGCCCCTTTTTTATACCCGAACAATTCGCTTTCCAGAAGGGTTTCGGGAATGGCTGAACAGTTCTGGGCCAGGAATGGGTAGTCCGCTCTGGCGCTGGCCTTGTGCAGGCGTTCAGCCACAAGTTCCTTGCCGGTGCCGCTTTCTCCTGTTATCAGTACATTGAAGTCGGTGTCTGCATAGCTTTGGACAAGCTTCATGCTTGTGTGAAAGGCCTTGCTCTGGCCGATAATTGTATTTTCCGGTTTAACCCTGGACAGGGTCGATGAAAGTCTGCGGTTTTTTTTCTGTTCCCTGGAAAAACGCATGGCATTCCAAAGGGATATGGCGCAGACCTCCACCAGGGTTTGAAGCGGAGAAAGTTTTGAAGAATCCAGGTTCAGATGAATACCGTCCGGATGGGTGTCAATGAGCTGTACCGCCCCAAAGGCCCGCCCGTCTATGAGTAAGGGAAAACAGAGGATCAGGCTGCTTTTTACCGCGAAGGGGGCTTCCAGATCCCGGTTGTGGCGGCGGTCTGAACCCGGCTTGGCAATGGTCATTTTACCGTTTTCAATCACCCATCCCACAATGGAGGGTGCGCCTGCATCCAGGGAGACGCCCACAATATCTTCGGTATCAATGCCGGCGGCCTCAACACAGACATAGGTTTCGCCACGCTTGATCCAGATGGATCCCCGTCTGCCGTTCTGCATTTTGAGCAGGGCATTGAGAAATTTTTTTTGAAGCGCATCCGGGTCCAGTTCCCTGAACAGGTCGTAATACGCTTGGAATGATTTGTCTATTTCATTGTTCATACAAACAAGATCCTGGTAATATTAATCAATACATACCATATACAACCAAATACCGATATTTAAAATTATGAACGCTGAACGTATTGCAGGAAAAACAATTGAACACTGGCAACGGGACCTTCCTTTGCTCAAAGGGGTGATGGCGGGTCAGGAGGTGTTCTGGACAAATCCGGGGTACTGCCCCGCAGAGACCGCATTTCAATCCATTGATCTATCATGCAAAGATGTGGCCGATGCCCAGGCCCGGCTGGAACGGTTTGCTACGTTTATTGCATCGATGTTTCCCGAGACCCGGGCGGATAACGGCATCATCGAGTCGCCGGTGCGGCAAATTCCCGGCATGACAGCCGCGCTGGGGTTACAGGGAAATTGCGCTGCTGGCGGCAATATTTTACTCAAATGCGACAACCTGCTTGCCGTGTCGGGTTCCATTAAGGCCCGGGGCGGGATCTATGAGGTGCTGAAAATTGCCGAGACCCTGGCTGTGGACAAGGGGCTGCTTGACTTTGGCGATGACTATTCAGTTTTTGCCACAGACAAGTTTAAACGGTTCTTCTCTGATTATGCCATTGCCGTGGGCTCCACCGGTAACCTTGGTTTGAGTATCGGTATCATGGGGTCCGCGCTTGGGTTTAAGGTGTATGTCCACATGTCTGCGGATGCGGCCTTGTGGAAAAAACAGCGCTTACGGCAGTGCGGTGTCACAGTGGTGGAGTATGAAACCGATTACACCCAGGCGGTGGCTGCGGGACGGCAACAGGCCGAATCTGATCCAAAAATGCACTTTATTGATGATGAAAATTCTTTGGATCTGCTGTTGGGATATGCCGTGGCCGCCGGGCGTCTGAAGGCGCAGTTTGATGATGCGGGCCGGGTGGTGGACGGGGAACATCCGCTGTTTGTATACCTGCCCTGCGGGGTGGGCGGCGGTCCCGGCGGGATCACCCTGGGGCTCAAACTTGTTTTCGGTGATCATGTCCACTGTTTTTTTGCCGAACCCACCGCGTCGCCCTGTATGCTCATCGGGCTTATGACAGGGCTTCATGACAAGGTCAGCGTGCAGGATTTCGGGTTGTCCAATATCACGGATGCGGACGGTCTGGCCGTGGGCCGCCCCTCGGGCCTTGTGGGAAAAAACCTTGGGTCGTTGATCAGCGGGGTATATACGGTTTCAGACCGCACCCTTTACCGGCTTTTGCATACCATGGCGGACAAGGAATCCATTTTTCTTGAGCCCTCTGCTGCCGCTGGGTTGTCCGGACCCATGGGGCTGTTAAATTTTCCGGAAGGCAAACGCTATATTGATCGACATGGAATGGTTGAAAATATGGCCGGTGCCACCCACCTCGTGTGGGCCACAGGGGGTGGCATGGTGCCTGAACCGGTGATGCAGGGGTATTATAGCAAAGGAGCTGAATCACCGGTTCGGAATTAACATCAAGAGGTGGGTGATGTCATAAAGCTATCGTTAAAACAACTATTCGTCTATTTTTTTAGGTTTGCATAGCTGATTGGGGCTGTCTGACAGCCGATTGCATTTCTCACAGGAATGTGTCAATTTTTGTTTAACCGGTTTGCATACCAGCTTGGCTTTGCTTACGGATGCACCGCATTTTTCACAGACAAACGCTTTTGATGCCTCAGATGATTCGCGCAAATGTTCTTTTTTGTTTTTGCATGCCTTACATGCGCTACGCTTTTTTCCCATATCGGATTCCTCCTTAACAAGTCATCGCTCAATCCATATCCAAAGATAGTGCAGCGTTTTGAAAGGTCAATTCCGGTTGATTTATTTATTCCCGGGAAAATACCCAGGTGTCTGATGTTGAAAGTGTTGGGTTGAATGTATATCCATTGCCGGAAAACTCTTTCAGGGATTCTGGCTCATCTGTTTTTTCCCGGATGATAAAATCGGCCAGAAGCCCCCGGGCCCTTTTGGCATGGATGGCAATTACCTTAAACGCATTTCCTTTTTTTTCCTTGAATTGAATGGTGATAATCTTGGCTTTCAGGCGTTTGTGCTGGACGGCCTTAAAATACTCATTGGACGCCAGGTTGATAAGGACCGGTGCGCCTTTTGATGCTTCGAGTTCCGTGTCAAGTCTTTGGGTGATCCGTTCTGCCCAGAATTCGTATAGCGTCTTTCCCCATGAGCCCGACAGCCGGGTTGCTATTTCCAGGCGATGGGGTTCAATCAGGTCCAGGGGACGCAAAAGACCGTAAAGGCCTGAGAGAATACGGATATGGTTCTGGGCAAATTCAAATTCAAAATCCTGATCCTGGTAATGGTCGATATCAAGTGACTGAAACGCATCTCCCTTATATACCAGAAGGGCCTGGCGGGAACCGTCATTGACTGCGGTGCCGGAAAACGCCTGGAATCTTTCGTGGGTCAAGGCAGCCAACTTGGGGCTGATTTTCATCAGTTCTTCCAGATCCGCCGGGGATAATTTTTTCAGCCGAAGGCAAAGTTCCCGGGCTTCGGACATGAAATGGGGCTGGGTTTGCAAAGGAATGGATCTGCAATTCAGATCCATGGTCTTGGACGGTGAGATGATGCTGAGCATGATTTACATATCCTATATATTGTATGTCTTCATGTACGTTTAAATCTATTCGCCTTGAAAAACTTTTTTTGCTTCTAAAAAATAAATATTTTGAATATAATTTTGGCCTTTTTGAGATGGCCTTAATAAAAAATTAAGAGATTTTACCATCTTTGGCAGTATAAAAACATAAAAGGAGTCGTTCAATGAATGTATTAATGATCAACGGCAGTCCCCACAAAGAGGGGTGTACCTATACCGCGCTCAGCGAAGTGGCAAAAGAACTTGAAAAACATGGCATTGAAAGTCAGATCTTGCATATCGGAAAGCAGGGCATCAAAGGGTGTACGGCCTGCATGGGGTGTGTGAAGACAGGGTATTGTGTGTTCAAGGACGACAAGGTGAATGAAGGTATCGACCTGCTTAAAAAAGCCGATGGCCTTGTCCTGGGGTCCCCGGTCTATTTTGCCGGGCCCAATGCTTCCTTGTGCGGCTTTCTGGACAGAATGTTCTATCAGAAAGCGGACGCCTATGCATTCAAGCCCGGCGCAGCCGTTGTCACCAGCCGCAGGGGCGGCAACAGCGCCTCCTTTGACAGGCTGAACAAATACTTTACCTTTGCCCAGATGCCCATTGTCTCCTCGCACTATTGGAACGGCATTCACGGCAATAAGGCCGAAGAGGCCCAGCTTGACGTAGAGGGCCTGCAAACCATGAAAATTCTGGGCCGGAATATGGCATGGCTGCTGACCTGTATTGATAAGGCAAAAGACCAGGTTCCTTATCCGGAACTTGAGCCCCGCCAAAAGATGAACTTTATCCGTTAAAAAAATGTGGATCAGGGCTCATATCAGCCGTCTGTAAGGAATTGAATAAAAAATGGATTATTTGGTTTAGATTATTTACATATTTTTTCATTGACTTGAATATATTTCGGTAATATAGAAGCGGATAATTTTAGGATAATTGTTGAACCTGATGCTGATGCGCTTATACTGAACCTGATTCTGATCCTCTAATTATCCTGTCCGCCTGTCTGTCCCCCCGAGGGATGGACAGGCGGATTTTTTTTGGGCAAAAGTTAAAACTTTTCGTCCAATCATAGTTTGCCGTTCCGGCACCCATTCAAAAATTCGTTGTGCTGGCGGGGCGTTATCCGCTTGACGTCCACATTCTATTCAGTTTCTTCATAAAATCTTCATTGTCCGTATGGCATAGTTCATGGCCGTAGTCTCCACGGGTTTCCGTCCGGGCTCTATCTAAAGTCACCTATCGGAGATGCGTTTTGTTTAAAAAAATATACTTCAAAAAAAAGGGAGCATATGAGACCTGAATTTCTGCCGTTTTCCAGACCATCCATCAGCGAGTCTGAAATTGAAGCCGTCGCAAATGTCCTGCGATCCGGTTGGATTACGACCGGGCCCAAGGCGGCTGAATTTGAAGAAGTGTTTTCTGCCTACTGCAATGCACAAAGCGGGGTTGCCCTGTGCTCGGCCACGGGCGGGATGCATCTTGTACTGACCGCCCTGGGTATCGGCCCCGGAGACGAGGTCATCACCCCGTCCATGACCTGGGTCTCCACCGTTAACCTCATCAAACTGGCCGGCGCCGTCCCCGTCTTTGCCGATGTGGATCGTGATACGTTGATGATCTCTGCTCAAACCGTCGAACCGCTCATCACGGAACGGACAAAATTGATCATTCCGGTGCACTTTGCAGGTGCCGCCGCAGACATGGAACCCTTGCGCCGTCTTGCCCGGGAACGAAAGATACCTCTGGTTGAAGATGCGGCCCATGCGGCAGGCACTGAATACCGGGGAGAACGGATCGGCTGCACGGGAACGACTATTTTTTCTTTTCATCCCATTAAAAACATGACATCCGGTGAGGGCGGCATGGTCTGCTCGGATGATCCCGAACTATTGTCGGCGGTTCGACGGCTGAAATTCCACGGCCTGGGGGTGGACGCCTATGACAGGACCATGCAGGGCCGCTCCCCCCAGGCCGAAGTGCTGGCGCCCGGTTTTAAATATAATCTCACCGACATTGCAGCGGTCCTGGGCATCGGCCAGCTGAACAGGCTGGAAGGGTTTATTGAAAAAAGGATTCTGCTGGCCCTCCGCTACCTGGAACGTCTATCGCAGGTGGATGAAATTTTGCCGCTGTGCCTGCCTTCTTATCCCATGCGCCATGCCTGGCACTTGTTTGTGGTCCGTCTGGACACCAAAGGGGCGCGTATGGACCGGTCAACCTTTATGGATGAACTGAAACGCAGAAACATCGGCACCGGTATCCACTTTAAGGCCGCCCATACCCAGAAATACTATCGGGAAACCATGCCCTCTGCCGCTGAAAAACTGCCCCATACCCAGTGGAATTCAGACCGGATCTGTTCTCTGCCCCTGTTTCCCGACATGACCCCGGAGGATGTGGACAGCGTTGTGGATGCCATTAAGGAGGTGTTGTCGTGAAGGAACCGGATATTTCTATAGTCATCCCGGTATATAACGAAAAAGAAAATCTCACGCAACTGACAGCCCGCTGCCTTAACGTCCTGAGGTTTTTGGGACGGCCCTTTGAAATCATCCTGGTGGATGACGGCAGCCGGGACGGTTCCAGGGAGCTTATTCGACAATCCGCCGACCAACACCCGGAAATTGTGGGGATTCTTTTAAATCGCAATTACGGCCAGCACCCGGCGGTCTTTGCCGGACTGGAACAGAGTCGCGGCAATATCGTGGTCACCCTGGATGCGGACCTCCAGAACCCGCCCGAAGAGATCCCCAAGCTTGTGGCGGAGATGGACCTCGGTGTGGACGTGGTCGGCACGGTTCGTCAGCATCGGCAGGATTCCCTGTTTCGCCGCAGCGCGTCCGCAGTGATCAACCGGCTTGTCCAGCAGGCCACCGGCGTGATGATGACCGATTACGGCTGCATGCTCCGGGCCTACCGGCGGCCCATTGTCCAGGCCATGCTCCAGTGCCGTGAACGCTCCACCTTTATTCCCATTCTGGCCAACAGTTTTGCCGGCAGCACCGTTGAAATCCCTGTCAATCACGCCTCACGTGAAAACGGAGAATCCAAGTACAGCTTTTTAAAGCTGATTTCCCTTCAGTTTGATCTGCTGACCTCCATGTCCACATATCCCCTGCGGCTTTTGTCTCTGATCGGATCGGTGATTGCGGCCGGCGGCATCGGCTTCGGCCTGCTTCTGATGGTGTTGCGGATCGCCTGGGGAGCTCAGTGGGCTGCCGAGGGCATATTCACCCTGTTTGCGATACTCTTTTTCTTTATCGGCGCCCAGTTTGTGGGCATGGGGCTTCTCGGGGAGTATCTCGGGAGGATTTATCACGATGTGCGCGAACGGCCCCGCTTTTTTATTCAGGAAATCACAGGGGCGCCCTGTGGGTCTCCGACTGATCTTCACACCAAGGAGTAATTATGAAGACGATTGTACTAGCCTATCACAATATCGGATGCATCGGCATCAAAGCACTTTTGGCCAACGGATACGAAATTCAGGCGGTTTTTACCCATGAAGATGATCCCCACGAAGCCGTCTGGTTCGAGTCTGTGGCCGAACTGGCTGCCGCCAACGGTATTCCGGTCTATGCCCCCGAAGATATCAACCATCCCCTCTGGGTTGAGCGGATCAGAACCCTGGCCCCGGATCAGATTTTTTCTTTTTACTATCGCCATATGGTCGGCCCCGAAATCCTGGCCATTCCTTCCCGGGGATGCATGAACCTGCACGGATCTCTTTTGCCCCGCTACCGGGGCCGGTGTCCTGTGAATTGGGTCCTGGTCAACGGGGAGACCGAGACCGGCGTCACCCTTCACCACATGACCCCCAGGCCCGATGACGGGGACATTGTGGGACAAAAACAGGTGCCTATCCATGAAACGGATACGGCCCTGACCCTGCACCATAAGATCGGTACCGCTGCCGGGGAGCTGCTGGCGGCGCTTTTGCCCGACATTCTTGCAGACAGCGCCCCGCGTATCCCCCAGGACAACGTCATCGCCTGCTATTTCGGAGGCCGAAAACCCAAGGACGGGCAGATCGACTGGACCCGGAGCGCCCATGATGTCAGGAATCTGGTACGGGCCGTGACCCGTCCTTATCCCGGGGCCTTTTCCTTTCTGGGCACCCGGAAATGCTTTTTCTGGGATGTAGCAGAAACACCATCGGTACCGGATGCGCTTCCGGGCACCGTCCTCTCCATAGATCCTTTTTGTATCGCCTGCGGCACCCATGCGGTTGAGGTGCGGTTCGGCCAGGAGGAAAACGGCCTCTACATGAGCGGAAGACAGCTTGCCCAGGAAATGAAGCTTGCACCGGGCATGCTTTTTGACGGCAAAACAGTGTCCGTAGTCGGCCCACGCCGCAAGCGGCATGTCCTGATTCTCGGCGTCAACGGATTTATCGGTAATCACCTGAGTAAACGGCTCCTGGACAGCGGACGCTATGAGGTTCACGGTATGGATTTGAGGTCGGATTGCATCCGGGATCTGATGGCACATCCGGATTTTCATTACAAGGAGGGGGATATCTCCATCATGCGGGAGTGGATTGAGTACCACGTCCGAAAGTGTGATATCGTCCTGCCCCTGGTGGCCATTGCCACACCCATCGAGTATGTCAGGAACCCCCTGCGGGTCTTTGAGCTGGATTTTGAGGAGAATCTGCGTATCGTCCGGTACTGCGTCAAATATAAGAAGCGACTGATTTTTCCCTCCACTTCAGAAGTGTACGGCATGTGCGCTGATGATGAATTTGATGAGGATCGTTCCAACTTTGTCCTGGGTCCCATCCATAAGCAGCGCTGGATCTACTCTTGCAGCAAGCAGATGCTGGACCGGGTCATCTGGGCCTATGGAAAAACCCAGGGACTGCCTTTCACCATTTTCCGGCCCTTTAACTGGGTCGGTCCCAAACTGGATTCCCTCAAATCCGCCAGAATCGGCAGTTCCCGGGTAATCACCCAGTTTATCTTAAATCTGGTGGAAGGCTCTCCCATCCGCCTGGTGGACGGCGGACAGCAGAAACGCTGCTTCACCGATTACAGGGACGGGGTGGAGTGCCTGTTTAAAATTATTGAAGACAAAGACGGCCAATGCAACGGCCGGATTTTCAATATCGGCAACCCGGATAACGAATACAGCATGGCCGACCTTGCCGACATTCTCAGAGAGAAATTTGCCGCACATCCGCAAAGGGAACAGTTTCCGCCGGACAGCGGCACAGAATGCATTGAGGCCCGGACCTATTACGGGGCCGGTTACCAGGATGTCCAGCACCGGCGTCCATCCATCCGCCTGGCCCAAAAAATACTGGGGTGGACCCCAACGGTTCCCTTTGAACAATCCGTGGCAGAGACTTTGGATTACTTCCTCAGCTCTGTGGACAGCATGGAAACTGAAGAATGAAGACCCGGGTCGGCTTGAGGATCGATGTGGATACCCTGCGCGGCACCCGCAAAGGGGTTCCGGCGCTGCTGGACCTGATGGCGCGTCATCAGGTCCGGGGCTCCTTTTTTTTCTCCGTGGGGCCGGACAATATGGGCCGCCATTTGTGGCGACTGGTGCGGCCGGCTTTTCTGGTGAAAATGTTCAGGACAAAGGCTGCGGGACTCTATGGATGGGACATCCTCCTGAAAGGAACCCTGTGGCCCGGACCCGTCATCGGTGAAAAAAGCCCTGAACCCATGCGCCGTGCTGCAAAAGAGGGCCATGAGGTGGGGCTCCACGCCTGGGACCACCACCGCTGGCAGAGCCGCATTGAAAAACTGGATACCGCCGCCGTTGCAAAGGAGATCCGCAAGGGGTATGCGCTGCTGGAAAAGATTATCGGCAGGGCACCTGACTGTTTTGCCGCTCCGGCCTGGAAGGTTACTCCACAGGCCCTGGCCGCCCTGGAACAGTTCCCTTTCCGGTTTGAGTCCGACTGCCGGGGCACCGCCCCCTTTTATCCGGTCATAGCGGGGCGCGGCTACCTTCACCCCCAGGTCCCGACCACCCTGCCGACCTATGATGAACTGGTGGGCCGGCAATGCACACTGGAAAATTATAATGACCATCTGTTAAGCCTGATTCAGCCCGGCCGGTTTAACGTGCTGACCATCCATGCCGAGGCCGAGGGCATCCTCTGTCTGGACCTGTTCGATGATTTTTTGACCAAGGCCGCACAGCGGGGAATCGGCTTTGCGCCTCTGGGAGAGGTGTATGCCGGCATCCCTGATATTGAAACCTCTCACATGACCCAAACGAATGCGGCCGGCAGGGAAGGATGGATATCCTGCCAGGACGCTCGGTCCGAACCCTGCACCACCCAGGAGGCATTGTCCCGATGAGCAATACAAATAAATTTACCGTTCTGCTGCTGGTCGCTTTTTTTCTGCTGGCCTATATCCTGCCCTTGGGCGTGAGAGATCTCGTGGTGCCGGATGAGACCCGATATGCTGAAGTGCCCAGGGAAATGATTGCCGGCGGAGACTGGATCACCCCCCATATCAACGGGCTGCGTTACTTTGAAAAGCCGGCCATGGGCTACTGGGTTCATGCCTTATCCCTCAAAGCGTTTGGGGAGAACAACTTTGCCGTGCGCTTTCCGTCGGCCCTTTCGGTCGGCTTGTCCGCAGTTTTGATCTTTTTGCTGATGAGACAGGCCGGTCGCCGGGAGGATGAAGAGGACGGCTTTTACGCCCTGTTGGCCCCGCTTATTTTTCTATCCTGTTTTGAGGTATTTGGCGTGGGCAATACCGCTGTTTTAGACAGTCTGTTTTCATTTTTTTTAACGGCCACCATAGGCGTTTTTTTCCTTGCATCGGAAGCTGTGCCCGGCTCCACACGGGAAAAGGTGCTGCTGCTGGTCTCCGGTGTTTTCTGCGGTTTTGCCTTTCTGACAAAAGGATTTCTGGCCTTGGCCGTGCCGGTGGTCTCCCTTGCCCCCTATCTGATCTGGGAACGAAGATACAAGGATCTGTTCCGGATGAGTTGGCTGCCGATCCTGACGGCTGTGGTTGTCACCATACCCTGGGGCGTCATGATTCATCTGAAAGAGGCGGATTTCTGGCATTTTTTTTTCTGGAACGAACATATCCGCAGGTTTATGGCAGACGACGCCCAGCACAGAGAGGCGTTCTGGTTTTTCTTTCTGACGGCCCCGGCCATGTTCATTCCCTGGACCTTTGTTGCCCCGGCCGCTGTCCGGGGGATCGTTTCCCAGCTGCGCGGGGACGGTTCGAAACATAGGCTGATGCGTGCAAGCTTTTGCTGGCTGGTTTTGCCTTTTTTGTTTTTGTCGCTGTCCAGGGGAAAGCTTCTCACCTATATTCTGCCCTGTTTTCCGCCCTTTGCCGTTCTCATGTCGTTCGGACTTCGGCACTTGTTCAAGTCGTCGGGGCCAAATCGCCTTTTTAATGGCGGGACGGTTGTGACCGCAGCGCTCTTCGCCGTTATTCTGTTTGCCTTGCCCCTGGTCCAGTTTTTCGGTATCAACGGTGTCCGGCCGTTCGGCGCGGCCTGGAAGGTGATGATGGCCATCAATAGTTTGGCCTTTATGGTGCTGCTCAGCGTCTGGTCTTTAAAAAGCCGTCATCTGCGGGCTAAGCTCCTTCTCTTTGGTGCGGCTCCTTTGTTTTTCTTTTTTATGGTTCATTTCACGATTCCGGATCAGACCCGTGAAGTCAAATGTCCCGGACCTTTTCTTGAAAAATACAGGCAAGCCGTCGCCGGGGACGATATCGTCATTTCCGATGAAGATTCCCTCCGGGCGGTTTGCTGGTATTTGAAGCGAACGGACGTCCATATACTCGGCGGGGTTGGTGAACTGGAGTATGGATTAACATATCCGGATGCCGAGGGCCGGCACCTTGACGTCAAAACCGCAGTTGACCTGATCCGAAAAAATCCAGGTAAAACGGTTCTGATCGGCAGAATCAAAAATGTGTCCGAGTGGGAGAATCAGTTGCCGCGCCCGGTTGTTCAAGACCAGAACGGTCCCACAGGATATGTGTTCCGGCGATTTTGAAAGGAGACACACATGGCAGTCTATCTTCCTCTGATTATTTTCGGCGTCCTGCTGAACGCGGCCGCCCAACTGGCACTCAAGCAGGGTATGAGGCAAATCGGTTATTTTGAATTTTCCCTGCGGAACAGCAGCCACATTTTTCTTGCCGTTGCCTCAAGCCCCTATGTTCTGGCCGGATTGTCCTGTTACGTCATCAGTGTGGTGGTCTGGCTCCTGGTGCTTTCCAGGGTTGAGGTCAGTTATGCTTATCCCCTGCTGTCCATCGGCTATATTGTCACGGCGTTTGTCGGGTGGATCTTCTTCCAGGAGAGCATCAGCCTGACGCGGTGGGCCGGCATTGCCGTTATCTGCCTCGGGGTGTGGCTGATCACCCGTTCAGCATGAACGCCCGGGAAAGAAAATCAGCGCCATGACCGTTAAAACAAGGATCACTCTGTTGATTGTCGGTGCCGGCGTCATCGGCAGCCTGTTGTTTTCCATCGCCTTATTTTACGAACTGGTGGAGCAGCCCTTTGAGCTGTTGGACAATATTCTTCAAGAAGAGGCGTACCGAACTGTCAGTATCGTCTCTTCGGAGCGGTTTGAGGCCGATTCCCCGGAAGCCCTCCTGCTCCATCGGGCACTGGACCGCTATTGGGTGCAGATTCGAAACGAGGAAAACCACAACCTGATTTTCAAGTCGAAACTGGCTGAACAGATGGATCTTCCTGCCCTGTCGCCCGGGCACAGTGCCATTGAAAAAACCGTTTTGGCAAATCTGAACGCAAAAATAGACGACAACCCGGAGATGACTCTCCGGGTCCGGTCTTTCAGGCTTTCACTGAACGGGCAAACCTTTGCGGTCCAAATCGCCCGGCCCATAGAAAAACTGGAACAAGAAATCGTGGAAATGATTTTAGGTTTTTTTGCGGGCCTTATTTTTTCGGTCCTGGGACTGACCGCCGTCAGCCGCCTGCTGGCGGGGAAAATTCTTAAGCCCATCGCCCGGATGAAAGATCTGACCCAGATGATCTGTGAAAAGAACCTGGATCAGCGCATACCCACCGGAGACGCCCCGGATGAGTTCAACGCGCTTGCCGGAACCATCAACGGGATGCTGGACAGACTTCAATACTCTTTTGCCCGGCAAAGAGAATTTTTATTCAATACGTCCCATGAACTGAAAACACCGCTGGCCACGATGCGGCTGGTCGTAGATGATCTCATCGTATCGGATACGGCCGGGGGAAATTTCTCCGGGGCGGAGAATCTTCATCGCCTCAGAATCCAGGTCCTGCGCATGGATCGGCTGGTCAAGGACTTGTTGAACCTCTCCCGCCTGGAAACGCTCTCAACCCTTGATTGGGTGCCGGTTGATGTGAGCTCCCTGTTGTCGTCCCTGGCCGAGGAGTACCGGTTTCTTGCTGAGACACGGGGAATCACAATGACCCTTTGTTTTCCCGAAGCCGTTGAGATTCAGGCGGATTCAGCAATGCTGGGCCGAGCCTTTTCAAATATCCTGGACAATGCAGTCAAATATAATAAAGACGGGGGAGATATTGAACTGACCGGGGAAAAATCGGCTTCGGAAATTGTCATCACATTTGCCAACACCGGGCCGGGGATCGCCCCCGGGCAGATACCCAGGGTATTTGAACAATTCTACCGGGTTGAACAATCCAGATCCACCCAACATGGCGGTTCCGGACTGGGATTGGCCATGGTCAAGAAAATCATTGAACTTCATGGCGGAAAGGTGACCATTGAAAGCCGTATTGACGAATGGACACGGGTCATGGTTCAGCTGCCGTATTCCCGGCAAAACGGTCCGGCATGATTTTTTTCAACTTTTTTTGATTCAACGCTCCTTTGTTCATGCTTCCTTCATGATGCGTAGCATATATTGGGAGAAACGGCAGCCACCAGGTGGTGGACATCCGGTGTTCCTGCTGCCGTCTCAATCCGACAACAGGAGATATCATCATGAAAAAAAAATTAATTGTTATGGCCGGCGTAGGCACATTATTTCTCAGTATCGCAGCGGCCGGGGTGAGTTTGGCCGGTTCCCATGAAACGGAGATCCACAACGGCACGATCCGAATCGAAAAGCAGCCTGAAGCAGAATTTCCTTCAATGGCAAAAATTTCGATGGATCAGGCTGTTCAGCAAGCTCTGGCCTCTGTTCAGGGCCAGGTTTTGAAAACGGAACTTGAGGATGAAAACGGTTTTCTGGTTTACGGAATTGAAGTGGTGACCGCCGACAAGACCGTCATGGACGTGAAGGTGGATGCAGGTTCCGGCAAGGTGCTGACCATGGAGCGGGATCACAGAGATGATGATGAGGATCATGATGTCGACGAAGACAATGATCGGGATCGTGAGGAATAATCCAATTCGTTTATCCTGAACAGCAGTGTGTTGATCTGATTCGGGGTATGACTTTACTATACATTCTACCGATTTGGACCCACCGGTTGTGAAAAATCGGTAGAATGTCTACCGTATCAAAGGAGTGTAAGATGTTTCACCAATTTGTCGCCTGGCTTGCAAATACTGTTGGGCAGTGGGGATATCCCGGTATCGTGATGCTTATGGCTTTGGAATCCTCGTTTTTCCCCTTTCCCAGCGAGGTGGTCATCCCGCCGGCCGCATATCTTGCGGCCACTGGAAAAATGAACATCGGCATGGTCCTTCTCTGCGGAACCCTGGGGAGTCTGCTGGGTGCTTTGTTCAACTACTGGATTTCCATGAAGTTCGGCCGGCCGTTTTTTGAAAAGTACGGGCGATACCTGCTGGTCAGCCCCGGATCCCTGGAAAAAGCCGATCGCTTTTTCGAGCGTCACGGCAATATCAGCATGTTCATCGGGCGTCTGCTGCCGGGAATTCGCCAATATATTTCCTTGCCGGCCGGCTTATCTCGAATGAATATGTTTTCCTTTTGTACGGCTACGGTTCTGGGCGCGGGGCTGTGGGTGTCGGTGCTGGCCGGTTTGGGGTATTGGTTCGGCCGTAACGAGCAGCTTGTGCTGCAACACCTGAGCCGGATCACCCCGTTTCTGGTTGTCGTCTGCGTCGGCATCGTCTTCTTTTATTGGCGCAAATGGCGAAGCCGTCAACGGCGGACATTCGTGCCGGGCAACGATGGATGCCAATCTGAATATAGTGATTTACCGGTGGATTCACGCCAGGGCGGTGCAGTGTCCTGTCTATCCGAATTGGAAATCGAACAAAAATGAATCAAGAAAGAGAAGCGCGACCTTTTTTACATAAATACAATGGTTTTAAAGGAGACGGAATGAATTCCCTTGAAAAAAAGCAATTGGGACAATTGCTGAGTAAAGTTCCGGAGGTAACCGTTTACTTCTGGATTATCAAAGTGCTTTGCACGACGGTTGGAGAAACCGCTGCGGATTTTCTTAACATGGGGCTCGGGTTTGGTCTTGGCGGAACCTCCGCCGTCATGGGTGTATTGCTCGCGATCGTTCTTGTTTTGCAATACCGGGCGCCTAAATATGTTCCCGGTATATACTGGCTGACGGTTGTGCTCATCAGTATTTTCGGGACTTTGGTTACCGACCTGCTTACTGACGCACTGCAGGTTCCGCTTGAAGCCAGCACACTTTTTTTCAGTGCGGCGTTGGCTGTCACCTTTGCGGTCTGGTATGGGTTCGAAAAGACGCTTTCCATTCATTCGATTTTCACAGCACGAAGGGAGTCGTTCTACTGGATTGCCATCCTTTTTACGTTTGCCCTGGGAACCGCTACAGGCGATCTTATGGCCGAAGGGCTCGGATTGGGATACCTGGTTACCGGCATCTTCGTCTGCTGCCTGGTTTTCATCATTTCAGTCGCCTGGAAATCAGGACTTGATTCAATCCTCTCTTTCTGGATCATTTACATTATGACCCGACCGCTGGGCGCATGTCTTGGCGATTACATGTCCCAATCGACTGCCAACGGCGGGCTTAATTTAGGTCCGACACTGACAAGTGCGGTCTTTCTTTCAGCCATACTGTTTACCGTTATCTTTCTGACAATTACCAAACGGGATATGATTGCCAAAAAGGATGACGGCGACAAGCGAGTCAATAGCTCCCCAAAAATTGTATTCGCACAGGTTGTGGTGGTTCTGAGCACGCTGGTTTTTATTTGCTGGGGCGGATACCACTGGCTTAGTGCCGGGCTCCCAATGTCCACCACGGCTGAAGCCACACCCGCTATAACACATACGCCGTCACAGATAAAGGACGGTCATACCCATGGATAGACGAATCTGCGCCATTGCCCTCTCGGTGATGGCGCTTTCGGCGCTCTTTTTTTCCATTGCAGATGCCCAGGGATTATCCGGAGACACTGCTGCTGCGGTTGAGCAAAAGATCATGACAACCCCCCAAGCCATCGTTTTGGGGCTTGTTGAAGGCGTGACCGAATACCTACCGGTCAGTTCCACCGGCCATCTGTTGCTGGCGGAAAAAATTTTGGGCATCAGCCGAAATCCTTATTTATCTGCGGCCCAAAAGCTGCAAGTCAAGGACGCTTTGGATGCGTATACCATCTGCATTCAAGTTGGGGCGATTTTGGCCGTACTTTGGCTCTACTTTGGCCGGCTCAAACAAATGGTGCGGGGAATATCGGGCAATGATGCCGGCGGGCGTCGTTTGCTGATCAGCGTGGCGGCAGGATTTTTGCCGGCGGCTGTTATCGGTCTGTTGTTCAATCGTGCGATCAAAACCTACCTGTTCGGGCCCTGGCCGGTGGTGGCTGCCTGGCTGGTCGGCGGCATTGCCATTTTGGCTGTAAGCCGGAGGAATCGAAGAACGCCTCAAGGAAAACGATTCTGCATCCCGGTCGATGACATGACCTGGAAAATGGCCTTGGTCATCGGTTTTGCCCAATGCATCGCCATGTGGCCGGGTGTCAGCCGCAGTCTGGTCACCATTATGGGCGGTTTGCTGGTCGGCCTGACCATGGAGGCGGCGGTTGAATACAGCTTTTTGCTGGGCGTCGTGACGCTTGGGGCCGCCACGGCGTACGATGTTTTGAAACATGGCCGGATGATGCTGCAGATCTTTGACCATTATTCGCTGATTGTCGGCGTGACGGTTGCCTTCTTTGCCGCTCTGGTCTCTGTGAAGTGGATGGTGCGTTACCTGTCCCGGCACGGCCTGGAACTCTTTGGTTATTACCGGGTGGCCATTGCCGTGGCCACGACGTTATTCCTGCTGACGGCGGATAAGATATGGATTTAATATCGGCCATGGGCCGACCTGCTTTATCAACATCCGGCTTAACCCCAGGACAAACCATGAAAGCACTTTAATAACTTATTGGTACTTTTATAGACGGTATCCGGAATCTGAAACGATTATCATTTCAACAAACGATACGTTCAAACCCAGCTTTCTACCCGCCGGGGCAACTGCAGGCAATGCGGCATCTGCTGCAATTTGCTTTTTACCTGTCCCGCACTGACAAAGCAGGGAAAATGTCTTGTCTATGGGGTGTGTCGTCCCGGTGCCTGCAAGGTCTTCCCGATTGATCAACGGGATATTGAGGAAGTCCGCCTGTGCGGCAGCCGTTGCGGCTACCGGTTTGAAAATAAAATGCTAACCTAAGGACAACGTATCGGCGAAGACAACGACCGTGAGTGTTAATTTTATTCTGAGTGTGCCTTGACCTTGTGGACCACGGCCATGAAGTAGTACGATATTTTTAATAGGCGTATTATGCAATGATCTGTATTGAGAACCTTTGATTAACTATCGAAGGCAGAAAAAATTCTTAAAGGCACTGATATGCACCTGGAGCCATAAGGTATGAATACGAACACCCCTTTTAAGCGTATCCCGGCCAGTATTTGGGCCCTCGGCCTGGTGAGCATGTTCATGGACATCTCGTCAGAGATGATCCACAGCCTGCTTCCCCTGTTTCTGGTCGGCACCTTGGGCGCAAGCACGTTCACCGTCGGTTTGATAGAAGGTCTGGCTGAGTCCACAGCTCTCATCGTCAAAGTATTTTCAGGCGCACTCAGCGACTATCTGGGCAAGCGCAAGGCGCTGGCTGTCCTGGGCTACTCCTTGGGTGCGTTGACCAAGCCATTGTTTGCCGTCGCACCCACCGTCGGTGTCGTCCTCACGGCGCGCATGCTGGATCGGGCGGGGAAAGGCCTGCGAGGCGCTCCGCGGGATGCGCTGGTGGCTGACATCGCGCCGGCCGAAATTCGGGGCGCTGCATTTGGTCTCCGGCAATCGCTCGATACGGTCGGCGCGCTGCTTGGCCCCCTTCTGGCGGTCGGCCTGATGCTGCTCTGGGCCAACGATTTTCGTGCAGTATTCTGGGTTGCCCTCGTCCCTGGCGCCGTTGCTGTTGCCCTGCTGGTATTCGGCGTGCGCGAACCGGAACGGCACGTTGGTGAAAAACGCGCCAATCCGATCCGCCGTGACAATCTCAGGCGATTAAGCCGTGCATACTGGTGGATCGTAGGTATCGGCGCGGTTTTCACATTGGCGCGGTTCAGCGAAGCATTCCTTGTGCTCCGCGCACGGCAAGGTGGGATTCCGGTCGCCTACATTCCCCTGGTAATGGCTGGCATGAACCTGGTCTATTCTGGATCAGCCTATCCCTTCGGCTGGCTCTCGGATCGAATGAAGCACGGCACGTTGTTGTCGTTGGGTTTGATCGTCCTGGTTGCTGCTGATCTGATTCTGGCCACAAGCGATCATTGGTTGACCATTGCTGTCGGGGTCTCTTTTTGGGGGCTTCACCTGGGGATTACCCAGGGATTGCTTGCGACAATGGTTGCCGATACCTCCCCGGCCGATCTGCGCGGCACGGCCTTTGGATTTTTTAACCTGGTCAGCGGCATCGCCATGTTGATCGCCAGTGCCGCGGCCGGGCTGTTGTGGAATCGTTTCGGCGCAGCCTTTACTTTCTATACGGGGGCGGCATTTGCCGCTTTGGCAATGGTGGGCCTTGCCCTTAATGCATGGCGACAGAGGCGTCTTGGCGGGGAATCTTGATGACAATGAATTTCAAACCGGCAGTTCAACCATCACTTGTATCATCCGGTCCGGGGCATTTTGGATAGCGATGGTGCCGTTATGAAGACTGACAATTTTTCGGGCAATTGCAAGGCCAAGCCCTGAACCGCCTAAAGCCTGGGATCTTGATTTTTCAACACGATAAAACTGGTCAAACAAACGGGAAAGGTCCCGCTCCGGAATTTTGAGGCCGGTGTTTAAGATTTCAATGCGGGCCAGGGTTCTGGATTGGGTCAGGCAGATTTTTATAACACCTTTTTCCGGCAGGTTGTACCGAATGGCATTATCAATGAGGTTAACGACAAGGCGAAATAATTTTTCCGGGTCGCCGATCATCGAACAGGGGCTGTCAATCTGCTTCTGGACCTCGATCTGCTTTTCGGCCAATACATCGGCATAGTCATCAAGTACCCTAATGATCAGTTCGGACAGATCTATGTTTTCCGTGCGCAATTGATCTTGCTGCTCCATCCTGGACAGATCCAGCAGATTTTTAACCAGGTGGCTCATGCGGCGGCTTGTTTCAAGTTGTTTTATCAGACTCTCTTCTGCCGACGAAGACAACTGTTCATTGATGAGCATATCCTCCTGGGACAGCATTAAAAGGGTGATGGGACTTTTTAATTCATGGGATGCATTGCCGATAAATTCCTTTTGGCGCAGAAACGAGAGCTGTATTCTGTCAAACATTTTATTTAGGGCCACTGACAACTCATGGAGTTCGTCTTTGGTCTTGCCCAGGGGAATTCGTCTATCCAGGGATTTTTCACTGATCTCCCTGGATTGATGTATGATGGCCGAGATCGGCCTTAATATTCTGCCTGCCAGGACATAGCTCAAAATAAAAATTCCCAGTGCACAGAGCAAAAGACTGATCCCGATGGTTATGCCAAGTCGGATTAATTCTTCTTCAAGGTCTTCAATGGGTTTTGCAATACGAATTTCGATCAAACCGCCGTTTATCTGTTTTTGAACCACCATTCCCCTGAACATGACATCATCATGGCGATCCTGTTTTAACCAGATCCGGGTTCTTGGGATATGTTTTTCAACGACAAATCGGCTTTTGTCCATGGGCATGGCAAGATCGGTAAATTCCGTCAGCTTTGACCGGTAACGCACCTTTTTTTGATCATCTTCTGCCACAATCCAGTATTCGTCCGGATCATACGGCATATCGTTCAGGTTTAGCGCCTTCTGGGGATCTGTGTTGTCTTGGATTCTTTGGGCCAGAACCGCGGCCATATGTACGAGCTCTTTGTCGATCAGCTTGAACGGTTCCTCGGTTAGTTCAAAGAAAATAAGAGTTGAAAATGCCAGGGTGGAAAAGAGGGCCGCCCCGGAAATCCAAATGGTTATTTTTTTCCGGATCTTCATGTCTGCTCGTCAATGATAAAACCGATGCCCCGGATGGTTTTAATGACAGGCTCCTCCCCGTGTGCAGCAAGTTTTTTTCTAAGATTTTTGATATGAACATCCACATAATTGGACATGGAAAAGGGGTCAAACTCCTCTCCCCAGATATGCTCGGCAAGATTGAACCGTGACACGACGTTTCCTTTGTTATGTAAAAGAAATTCAAGGATTGAGAACTCTTTGGCCGTTAAATGGATCTGCTCATCATCTTTAAAGACAATTCGTTTGACCGTATCCAGACGCACCGTCCCAACTTCCAGTATCGGGTTTCTGTTCCCTTTTCTTCGAAGCATTGCCCTGATCCGGGCCATGAGTTCCGCCATGGAAAAGGGTTTTGCAAGGTAATCATCTGCGCCGTAATCCAGCCCTTTCACCCTGTCCTGGACATCGCTTCGCGCCGTCAGCATGAGAATGGGCATGTCCATCCCTGCGTTACGAACCTCTTTGAGTACACTCAGTCCATCCATTCGGGGAAGCATGATATCCAATAAAATCAGATCATAGGGGACATCAAATATCTTGTCCAATGCCTGCTCTCCGTTTTCAGCAACGTCCACCGCGTATCGTTTTTTTGTTAAAGCGGCTTTCAGCTGATCCAGCAACCCTGTATTATCGTCAACTATTAATATATGCATCCCAAGATTTTTCCGTAAAGGTCTTATGAGTTTGAGAATAACCGGATACCGGGTAAATAACAAATTTTATGTTGGAAATGGTCTTTGAAATTCTGAATATTTAATTTAAGTATTATCAGAACAGAAAAGATAAAATAGCCAGCAAGCCGCCAGCCGTTTTGGGTCCGGTGTTTCTTCGATGCGGTGATCCGCAACCGCGTTTTTGCTTGCAACCGGACGTTTAAACGATCTGCCCCATCGATTCAGCCGGTGGGTGAACACATAATCCGCGCCCTGATAATATGCCATCAGGTCTTTGACGCCCGGATAGTCCATGGAGATTTTATCAAGGCCGGAATTTTCCGGGTCAAGGCCCATCCGATTGATTTGCTTCTCCGGAGACAAAAACAGGAGTTTTTCATTATCGAGCAGCCCAAGTTTCTGGTAGTTGGCGATCAGGGCACGGCCTTTAAAGTCGCCGGATAGTATATCCTTCCCAAAAAAGAAACTGTCATAGGAGATGTTCAACAACGATAGAAGGGTGGGGGCCAGATCAATCTGGCTTGCCAGGGTATCCACCTCTGCGGCCTGGATATATTTCGGCGAATAGACGAACATTGGGATATGGTATTTATCCACCGGAAGTCCGACTTTCCCGGCGCTGGAAGCGCAGTGGTCCGCCACCACGACAAATACGGTATCCTCAAACCAGGGTTGTTTTTTGGCCTGGGTAATGAACCGGGACAGGGCATAATCGGCATATTTCACGCCGCCCGATCTCCCGCTTCCGCCCTTACCTTCGCCGGGGAGCAAATCAATCTTGCCTTCGGGAAAGGTAAACGGTTGATGGTTACTGGTTGTCATCAGGTGAAAGAAAAAGGGTTTTTGGGCGTTGTACTCTTTGTCTGCCTCGCGGATGGTCCTGTTGTAAAGATCTTCGTCACATACGCCCCAGGCATTTTTAAATGTGACCTCGCTGCTGCTCAGGCAGGTCTGATCCACAATCCGGTATCCGTTCCCTGAGAAAAACGCATTCATGTTCTCAAAGAACCCCCTTCCGCCATACAGAAAGGCCGTGTCGTATCCTAAATCCTCGAATACTTTTCCCAACGTGAGCATTCGTCGATTGTCCGGGCGTTTTACAATGGAGCGGCCCGGTGTAGGCGGGATGGACAGCGTAATGGCTTCAAGTCCTCTGGTGGTCCGGGTGCCGGTGGCATAAAAATTGGTAAAAAGAAGTCCCTGTTTGAACCATTCATCCATGAACGGGGTAATATCCTGCTTTTGTCCGAATCGTGAAAAGAATTCGGCACTCAGGCTTTCCACGGTGATCAGCACCACATTCAGTTTTTCAGCAGGTGCCTGGGCGGTAATATGTCTGCCGATATCATAGGTGCCGTCGCCGGGTGTCGTATCCTCTCTTGTCACCATCTCTTTTAAACGTGAGGAGAGCGCGTTGTCGTTTTCGGTTGCGTAGAACTGTCTGTAATCCAGCCGGTTGTTTCGAAAGGCGGCAAAGAGCTGATAGGGGCCGTTGGACGCCAGTTCATTGACATAATTGTTATCGGAAACACGGCGCTGGGATTGATCAAGAACCGTAAATGACAATAGCGGAACCATCAGCAGGAGGCCTGCGATTACCGCTCTTTTTTTAAAGGCGTCTTTAACGCAAAGAGACCGCATGATTGAGGGGCGGATAACGTAAAAGACGATACCTGTAATAACGAAAAGAATCGGCAGTATCACAAAGACCGGATAGGATTGCAGAATATTGTCGGTCACCTCCCGTCTGTATACCAGGTAGTCCACGGAGATAAAGTTGAACCGTACACCAAATTCGCTCCAGAAATACCATTCGGCCACCATGGAAAACCCAAGACCGTAAAGAATCAGAAAAATACCGCCCTGGATCAGATATTTTATGGCGCGTGAGTGGGTTAACCATCTGTTGGGCAGAACAAGAAGAAATAGGACAAAGGGAATATAAAAATAACCGATAAACGCAATGTCATACATCAGCCCCTGACCGAAAATGTAAAGCCAGATCGACGAAAAATGATCAAGGTGGGGCCAGGCGCGAACCAGCAGCACCCCCCGCATCAGTGCAAAACAGATAATGGAAACCAAGGATAATTGAAACACGATCATGAACCGTGTTCCGGCAGATTTAACAGGTATACGTGCCATTGCGTATTGTACCCCACTATTATGGATTCATAAGTTGTGGGGGTACGATACCATCACTATTGTGAAGAAAGCGTGAAGACGATGAGAAAATGGTTCGGTGCTTCGGCGTGGAATCATTCCGGTTTTGGGATCAGATTACACGCCGCAGAAGGCCATGACATTGGCCCAGATCACCTTTATCGGAAATTGCCAGGGAATCTTGGCCTGGGCTGAAATTCGATTCGAGGAAAGGATATCCAGGCAAAATTCTTTGGTGCTGACGGGTGAATCCTGGCCGGAAATCATGGTTTCAATCACGGCGTAATATCGTTGTCCGACCTCAAAGGGATTGTCGGCTGACAGGCCGTCAAGGGTCAGGCGTGTCGCCTTGGTCCTGAATTCATGGGTGTAATGGCCGGAGTGACTGCCGATACGCAGGATATACCCCGTTGTATCAGGGTTGTTTTTTTCCCAGGAAAAGATGACCCGGTCTCCGTCGATGGCCGCTTGGTATTTCACTGGTGCCGCCGCTTTGTCTACCGTTATGGCAGACAAATTGTTTATACCATATATCCTGGCCGGATTGGCATGGGCCTCCAGCATGCGTTTCATCTGCTCCGGGATATGGTCCCCGTCAAAAAAGCCGATCATCAGGGCAAATCGACTGGTGGTGCCGTTATAGGTCGGTGCCGCACTGTGATATTGTTCGCCTGAGATCAGAGACGCCTCGTAGCCCTGTCCGTTTCCCCAGGTCGGCCGGCGGTTCTGTTTGCCGTGGTAAGACCCGAAGGGATTTATCTCTGCCTTGAATTGATCTTTGTTTTTGTCATATTTTACCTTGACTGGTGCGCCGGCAAAGTTGGCAGCAACGGCCTGGTCCATGCTCAGGGCCAGTCCCTGCTCCCTGGCCTCCATCCCCACATATCCGGCAGTGATATGGTTATTCACGTTGTCCAGGTTCAGGTTTTCCTCTGAATGTCTGAAGTAATCAAGGTCATAGGCGGAATCAACGCCCAGGTAGTTATGCTTCAAGATACGGACAGGCTGGCGCTTGGTGGCACCGGTTTCCAAACGCAGCTCAAGGGGGGCAACCTCCTGCCATTCCAGGTCGGTTGGAACCGCCAGCTTGTGGACATCGGCCTTGATCAAGTCCGTGTTGACCGTGGCAGGATACCGGACTTCGCCCTGGACAAATAGATAGGGCAGATCTTCCACCAGGCTGAAGGTATAGTTGACCGATCCCGGTGACAGGGTTCGGTCTTCCGGTCCTGTCCAGTCTCCGGTCATCCGGACCACAGCGCTCCGATCATTTTGGGCGGTATCGGCGGTGAGTGTCCCGGGAGATTTTTTCATGCCCCCATAGCGAATGTAGGGCATCAGGCTTCCGGATGCGAGCATCTGCTTGCCGTTCCAGATGAGATTTGATAAAGTACCCGTTTGGTCGAATTCCAATGAAATATTTTTGTTTTTCAGCATGGTAACTGCTTGGGATTTACTGACCGCCGGCGCCTTGCCCACGCCTTCAGGTCCAGGCCCCAGGGTCAGGGTATAAAGGCCGTCCGGTGCCGGGTCTTCCCCTGAAATGTAAAATCGTCCGTCTGTGGTGCCCGGGACAAGGATCAGTGGATAGGTCCTGCTGTCCTGTGCCGTCAGGTAAAGCCCTTTGCCGGCAGTGACGTTTGCCATCTTCTCCCCAAGTATTACAAAACGGTTTCCTATGGGTGCTTCGTGGTCTGTTGCCGACCCTATCAGCATCAGATTATCCAAGACCTTGTGCCCGGCAGGCACAGGCGAAGTGCTCAATTTGTTTTGAACCGCATGGTTAATGGCCGCTTCAATTTGATCGTCCATATTGTTCATTTGGCTTAAAATTTTTTCCATGGCCCGGCGTCGCTGGGGGGCCACATAAGGGGTGGCCATTCCAAAATTAGTTGTGGATAACGCCGTCATCCTAAGTAGATAGGCCTTTTCCATCAGGGGGCGGACCTGGGATTCGAAGTCAGGGTCCCTGAGCAGGGAAATACATTTTTCAGCCGTGCTGTGGATGCGTCTGTCTTCGATAATCCGGGTCCAGTGATCCGTTGCCGCCCGTTTCTCCGACCAGGAATTATAACCGTCAAAACTGCCGTCAGCCGTATCCTGGCTGAAGGAGACCGTGCCGGCCGGACCGTGGTCCGCAAGATAGTCGTTAACCGTGGTAAACCTGACGTAATTGAGATCCTGCACCTCTTTGATCAGGCCTTCAAGGCCTCGGGTGTTGGGCAACTGGTTCAGGGGCCATTTCAGCCGGTTTGCCCCGGTCCAGAATTCGGAATCTGCATCAAAGTTGATGTAGACCAGCACATCCCGGCGAATCTCCCCCTGGTTCTGCATCTGGTGAAGGTTACGGACCCACTGGCCCAGGCTGACGTTTTCAACCAGGTCACCGATATTGTATGTGGGAATCACCAGGATTTCTTCGCCGGTCTGGTCATTTTTATAGGTCAGGGGATTATGGGCCTCTTCTCGGGTCAATTTTCTGGAAAATACCCGGAAGGTATCAAACGGGGTGGCACTGTAATAGAGGGATACGGCCTTTACCCCCGATTTTTTGTAGATCTCAAAATTCCCAGGGGTGGTCATCATCTCCTGGGGACGGACAATGGGGCTGTAGCTGCCGAAAACGTCTTTTACCCCGCTGCCCCAGGGATTGGATATGGACCAGTTCACCGCATCGGTGAACTCCTTTCGGGTCATGGCAGATGCAAGTCCGTTGTTGTAGGACATCAGCATCACCTCGTCCCGACCCTGGGAGACCCTGCGTTTCACGTTCTTAATGATATCCGGTGCATATTCCGGCAGCAGGTGTTCCAGGGAAAAATGATTGTCAAATTCCCAGGAGGCCCTGACCGGAACGCCCTGATCATTAAACCGGTCCAGGGTGGCAAGGATATGGCGGATAACCCGTATATCCCTGCCAAATCCGTTCTCATCGTTGGTGTCTCCGCGAAAGGAGTGGTATAGATTGCCGTGGAATCCAAAGGCCACATAGACTTTGTTGTTCCAGCGGACCGTCGGCTGTGCGTCGACAGGCGCAAGGAGAGAAATACAGCGCAGTCCCGCCGATCCAATAATGAGGAGGAATATCAGCCATCCGTATGTTCTTTTTTTGAGCCGCATACCCTTATCTTTTCCAAATATAATTCTTATAAAAGCCTAATAAAAATATAACATTCCGCTCATGCTCTCAAGGATATTATTGAAAATACAGGAAATTCTAATAATACAGTTGCGGCTAACTTATATGGAATGTGTTGGCGATGGTGCTTTGGGGATGGATTTTAAAGGCGGGTGGGAGAAATGAATTCCGGCAATCCGGCATGCTGTCAAGCCTAAAACATTAGAGCGCCTGTTTAAAGGTTTATGAACCGGTTGTGATGCAGCAACAACCTGCCGTTTTCCTGATTTTTATCCCTGATTTTTATATAGGGGGCGCTTAGATAGAAAGCAGGGCAAGAATCCACAGAATGACAGTGAGTGCCAGGCTGATGAACACAGCAGCACTGCCCATATCCTTGGCCTGACCGGCCAGTTTGTGGAATTCGGGCGAGGCCAGGTCCACTACGGCTTCAATGGCGGAGTTGAGTAGCTCCGTGATCAGCACCAGGGCCATGGCGGAAAAAAGCATTCCTTTCCACAGCAGGGACAGGGGTAAAAAGATCAGCCCAAGGGTCAGTACACCAACCAGGATACTCTCCTGCCGGAAGGCGGCTTCCTGGGCAAAGGCATGCCCCAGTCCCTTGAGCGAATAAAAAAAGGCTTTCCATATCCGGGTTAATCCGGTTTTGGGATCAGGTTTGGTTTCCATGGGCACTGTCTATCAAGTCCTGGGTGTATAGTAAAGCCCAACATTTCAAAAATCGTCAGAAATATGAAACCGTACATGTTTCATTCTTTTCGTTTAAAAAGCCGGTCGAGCCATTAACGGAGATGGCCGACCGGCTTTAATTATTTGATCGTGGTGTTTGATTTTATAAAACGGCAAAACCCGCCTCTTTCCAGCCGTTGATGCCTTTGTCCAGCACTTTGGCGTTTTCATAGCCGTCTTCCAGGTACTGAGCGGCAAGACCTGCCGCTGACGAATCGCCCACTCAGCCTCAGTAAAAGATGATATCGGCATCCTTAGCCAGGCCGGGCTTCATCTCCATAAATTTGCTCATGGGAATGGCCCCTTCCAGATGGGCCTGGGCCTGGAATCTGTCGTCGTCGTATATGCACACCAGCAGCGCCAGGCCGCTGTCTATGCGTGCTTTGGTCTCTGCTGCCGAAATTCGGGTCAGTGTTGCCATGGGAACCTCCTATGGGGTTGGGGTAATTCAGTTCCAATATATAATAATCATGAACCCCGAAGCTTCAACGTGATGGATATATTTTTTAGCGTTTCCTTATTTTATTTATCTTGTTATATATAATGAGCCTGTGTGCGATGCAGAAAACCGCACCGTTGTGTGCAAATTCGACTAAGGCCTCGACAAAATTCTCGGTTGTCTGTTGAGTTCTATTTTGCATCGGCCCTGTAAATTTGAAGGGTATACGTGTCGACAAAATGGGCCGAAACATACAGTTCCAGCCGCCACATATCCTGGCCTGCAATCCGGTATTTTTGCTTTGCAAGTGTATTGCCCCGGGTTGACCATAACGATCCGTCATTGAGAATCAGAACGGCGGAAGCCTTACCCTGGGCAGAAACGATTGACAACTCGTAGACAGCATCTTTGGGCAGCATGAAATAATATATGTCTTCATGCTCTCCGCCAACGTCCCGCGTCGTCTCAAAATGATCTGACTGTCTGTCAAATTCCAGGTTAAAGTAGGTTCGGCTGAGCCCTTCTTGTTGAATGACCTTGGCAGGCACACTGCAGCCCCCAAAAAATATTGAACAGATAATTAAGATTAAAATGGATCTCATGTTTGGCGCGTCTGTATTGATTCGTATTCCGGTTGTAGTAAACCTGCGGTCTTCCGGAGCCACTCATTTGCAATATGGGCCTGTTTGATGAGCTTGTGGTTTTCATCGCAGCCCCTGAATCTCAGTTCGGTAACCATGTCCTGGATGAGTTCCTGTAACTCGGGCAGCCGATTCATCATGTTATCCTGGATGTTAATTTTTTCCATCCAGCCCGTCCAGTGCTGTTTTTGCTTGGGTATATCCCTGATCAGCGGCTTTGCGCCATAAGTCAGCGGCTTTTGAAAGGTCTTTGGGGACACCGTCACCCCTGGCATACAGAACACCCAGGTTGTATTGGGCATCTGCGAATCCCTGGGCTGCCGCTTTTTGCCACCACTTGGCGGCTTCGGCAAAGTTTTGCTCAACCGCATCTCCCTGGGCATACCGCAGGCCTAAGATAAACTGAGACTGGGCATCTCCCTGTTCGGCCCAGGTAAAGGGCAGGACCCGGCGCACCTGGGCGCAGGTGCCGTCAGCGTTGTAATGGTCGCATTCCCACTTGATCCCCTTGAACGTAATCCTGTTTGGATTCCACTGCCTGTTTTTATTAAATACACAGGTACATGGAACATCCGAAGCCAGTTCCTCTCCTGCAAAAGCCCCTGAGCCGCACGTCAGGATCATCAGTACGGTCAATAAAGATAGCGTTTTCAAATTTAGCCTATTCATTTTTTTTACCTCTTTAAGAAATATTTTTTGGATTAAAATATAGTTACTGAACTTGATCAAAATCACTTAGGCGCCTTGTCCTGATCATGCCCGGCCAAGGCTTCCAGCGCCTGTTTTGCCTGGGCAAACCCTTGTTCGGCCGCCTTTTGGAACCACTCGGTTGCCGCATTAAGGTCCTGCTCAACAATCCGGCCTTTGGCATAGCACTCAGCGATGCGGTACAGGGCCGGTTCATACGTCTCCTTTGCTGCCAGGTGGTACCAACGAAGAGCCTCAGTCCAGTTTCCCTGCTTGGCAGAGAGTTCACCCAGCCGGTATTGGGCAATGTCGTTTGCTGTAAAATTTAAAGACAGGGATCTATTGCAGGAAAATCAACCGGATTTTATCCGGCAAATACTGTGGCAAGTCGAATAGGGCGAATGTTCACAATTGCCTTAATGAAGATTCATCGAAGGTAGAAACTACACAGGCCGTTTTATCAACTAACTCTTAGATTTACTCTATGATATCTGGCAGTATAACGTTCCCTTTTCTTCTCCTTTTGTCCAATTCATCCCGGTATTATATAAGTATCGAACATCTTTTCAAGATATGCGTTCAAAAAATCGCACTTTTTACACAATCAATGGAATTTGTGCAGGTGGACACAGGCTTTCTCTGGCGCTAACACAATATTAATCAAAATCCATTCTGTTCCTTTTTTTCTCGTAACAATTCTTTGATAGGAAATGTCGATTCGATGGTCATTTTTTAATGGAGAAGGCCAATTCGAAGGTGATGTTTTTTTGATCCCAGGAAAAAGATTGAATAAACATTACGGCATCTGAGCGGGGGCTCACAGCAACAGGTATGAATTAACAAAAAATTTAATGAAAAGGGAAGTGTGCATCATGTTAAAAAAATCATTTAAAACGCTTGCCGTCACTGCGGCAGCCGCAGCAACAATCGGTCTTGCTGGACCTAGTTCAGCTTCACCCGGTAAGTATCAGTACCTGCCTGGTGATTTTCACCAGCACACCTATTACACCGACGGAAGCCATATCTTTGCCGAACAGCAGGTAGAGTGTAACCGCTACCTTCAGTGGTGGGCGAATTCCGAACATGGCGGCATGCGGGTTCAGGACGGTGAGAACCACAAATGGGATGATGAGGTATACCATCCCGGCCTTGAGATCCTGGGCGATGAGAAATTCAGTGGCGGTCATCAGTACATGTACCGCTGGCAGTCTCTCCGGGATTTCGTTTACCCGGACATCGAAAAAACCCGCGCCCTTTACCCGGACAAGGCAGTCATCAGCGGACTTGAGTGGAACGTGCCCGGCCACGAGCACTGCTCCACCGCCATCCATCAGTATGACGGTACTGCCACCGCCCTCAGCGAGTTCGAGTTCCGTTTTGACAAGGCTGATTCGGATACCAGCAGAGCGACCGAAGCCAGTCTTCTGGGCGGCACAATGGACATGAACAAAGACAGCAGCAGCCAGGACGATGCCCTTGCCGGCGTTAAATGGATGCAGTCTTTGTATGAGTCCGGTCTGGGAGATGCCTGGGTTGTTCCGGCACATATTGAACGGGCCCGTGCTTTCATCATTGAAGACTTTCGCGCCTGGAAAGAAGCCGGTCCAGATGTGGTTCAGGGGTTTGAAGGCGCCCCCGGCCACCAGGCATCCGGTACCCGCGGTTTCGGCACCAGCGCCGTTGGCGGCGGTACTTACGGCGGCAGCGGATGGTACTGCGCCAAGGTTGGCGGCCTCTGGGATGCCTTGTCTGCCGAAGGCATCAAGTGGTTCAACTACGCCTCTTCCGACGACCACAGTAACTGGCGCCAGGGCGGCAGTGACTTCTGGCCCGGCGAATACCAGAAAAACTACACCTACATTAATACGGACAATGAGGATAAAATCCAGGCCGTATTTGACGGCATCCGTTCCGGTAACAACTGGCACGTTGAAGGTGATTTGATCGACGAACTGCAATTCACCGCCAAGAGCAAAAACAATGTTGCCATGATGGGCCAGACCCTGAAGGTAAAAGCCGGTCAGAGCGTGCAGATTAAGATCAAGGTGCATGATCCCCTGACCGCCAACGAGTGCCCCCTGGACATGGACAACCCTTCACTTGCCCAGATTGGAATTTCTCAGCCCCTCAGCATGCCCGAGCTTGACCATATCGACCTGATCGCCGGCACCATTACCGGCAATGTTGTGACCTCTGTTGCCGATAATGAGGAGACCGGTGCAACACTGGAAGATACCGATTACGATAACGACGCGGCAGTTATTCGTACCTTTGAGCGGCGTGAAGATTGCAAAGATGGTTACATGACCTATGTGATCAACATCAAGCCGACAGAATCCATGTTCATCCGTCTGCGCGGCACCAACCTGCCGGCCGGTGTTCCCTATGAAACGGATGAAGCTGGCAACCCCCTGGCTGACTCCACTGATGCTGGTGCAGGTAAAAACATCTATGATGTACTGGATAACGATGCGCTTGCTGCAAGCATGTTCGACTGGGTAGAAAATGTCGACACCACCAGCCAACTTGAAGAAGTTGCCGAAGCCTTTGCTGATCTGTGGTTCTACTCCAACCCGATTTATATCGAAGTAGAAGCCGACAATCATCCCCACAAACATCACAAACATCACAGATAAATATTGAAGAGTTAAAGAACGATAGTGTGCTGTCAGGCATGGAAGGCCCAGTGTCTTCCATGCCATTTTCTATTTTTTAGAACACTTGGTAGCTGATATGCAAAAAACTAAAATTTATTTTGTTTTCCTTTTTTCCGGCGTTGCTGGGCTTGGATATGAAGTGTTGTGGACCCGGATGCTTTCTGTCAGTCTCGGGCACGAAATTGTATCCGTACTGGCTGTGGTCAGTGCCTTTTTCAGTGGAATCGCCCTTGGGGCATGGCTGCTGGACAGACCGGTAAGCCGCAGCGCTAAACCCGCCAGGTGGTATGCCGCGCTTGAAATAATAATGGGGCTGTGGGCTTTGATACTCGTTTTTACGCTGCCGGCACTCAACCCCATTGTATCCAAGCTCATTGGACTTACACCATCTTTTTTCAGGCATTGGGGCGTTTCTTTTCTCTACCCGTTTATCATTCTTCTTCCGGCGACCCTTGCAATGGGCGGAACACTGCCGGCCATTGACAGATTTTTAGAAAAATCGGGATATAGTGGAAATGAGGTTGCCGGACTTTACAGTGCGAACACATTTGGCGCTGTTCTGGGGACACTTATTGTCACGTTTTTTCTTATACCGGCAATGGGTATGGATAAAAGTGCTGTCAGTCTGATGCTGATCAATTTTATCTGCGCGGCAGGCATTTTGTTGATATCCCGCAGGAACGCATTGCACACAGAAGTTTATGAAGCTGGGGTGAACATGGACCTGGCTGTTTCCCGTGTATATCTGATCCTTTTTGTTACAGGTTTTTTGGGGATCGGTTTTGAGGTGATGATCGTCCGGGTTTTGAGCCAGATCCTTGAGAATACCATTTTCTCATTTTCCGACATGCTTATGGTATTTTTGCTCGGAACCGCCATGGGTGCCGCTTTATACCAGAAAATCAGAAGGTCATTTGATTTCGGGCAGGGGCTTTCCGTCATGTTGATATCAACGGCGTTTTTCTGCCTGGTCTCAATTTTTGCCCTGGCGTATGTCGAACCCGTATTTCATGTGCTTCAGGAATTTTGGGGAAAAACGTTTCAAGGGGCCGTTGCCGCCGAGCTGTCCATTTCCTTTTTATTTTTTTTATTGCCCACCATTTCAATGGGGGCCACCTTCAGTCACCTGGCACAGTCCTTAAAAGGACGTGACGGGGGGGTGGGCCGGGCGCTTTGTCTGAACACCCTTGGAGGCGCGCTGGCCCCGATTTGCTTTGGCGTTTTGCTGCTTCCGGAAATCGGGATCAAATATTGCCTGCTGCTGATCCCCATGCTTTATCTTCTCTGTATCCCCCGGGTTAAACGATCCTATCTTGCGGCGTCGGTCGCCATTATACTGTTGGCTATACTCATCGTTCAAAAGCCGGATGCCAATCAGTTTATCTCTCTTTCAAAGGGGGACAAAATCGTATACCGCAAGGAAGGTGTCATGGCATCGGTTTGTGTCATCAAAGACCAAAACAACGGCCTTCACTTGAAAGTCAATAATCGGTATCAGATGGGGGGAACCACATCGGTTTTCTCCGATCGCAGGCAAGCCTATCTGCCCATGCTGCTGCATCGAAATCCCCAAAAAGTGCTGTTTCTGGGACTGGGGTCAGGTACCACGTTTGCAACGGCAGGCAGTTTTCCGGACCTGGATGCAACAGGTGTTGAACTGATACCTGAAGTCATTGAGGCCGTGCCGTTTTTTAAAAAAGTGACCGGAGATCTTACTCAATTTAAAAATCTGCACATCGTGAATGCAGATGCCAGGCGTTATGTAAGTGCAACAGATGGAAATTATGATATTATCATTGCCGATCTGTTCCATCCATCCAGGGACGGTGCAGCAAGCCTCTATACCCTTGAACATTTCAGGGCCATAAAAAAACGTTTGAATGAGAAGGGATTGTTCTGCCAGTGGCTGCCTTTGTATCAACTGGACATGGAAACCTTTAAAATCATCACAAGAACCTTTATGACGGCATTTCCCGAAGGCCAGGCTTTTTTAGCTCACTACAGCATTGACCAGCCGATTATCGGGCTGATTGGCGGGCAAGAAAAATTAAGATTCTCTGAAAATTGGTACACAAAACGGGTTAGGGGAAAATCGTTCATGAAAGTGATGTCCGGATATGGTTATGACAGTATTTACAGCCTGCTGGGTTCTTTTGTGGCCGGCAGCGATGCACTCAAGAGTTTTTCAACGGGTGTTTCCCTCAATACCGATGAAAACCCAATCGTGCTTTTCCAGGCCCCCCGTTTTGTATACGGAACGCCAGAGGAACCTAAAGATCGATTAATGGCGCTCTTATCAGCCTTTTCTCCCCCTGATCCCGAAACCATTCTGGCTGAGATTATCACCGAACATGATTACCTTGCCCGGCCTAAATTAAAGGCATACTGGTCCGCCAGAGACAGGTTTCTGGAAGTGGGAACAGTCGTTGAACGCACCCGTGATCCGTTCCAGCTCTACAAAACCGCCAGCGACCCGCTGCTTGAAGTGGTAAGAAAAAGCTCGGACTTTTCCGCGGCATATTTCCCCCTTCTTTCCATTGCTTATGAAATATATCCCAAGGACAGAAATGCCTCTTTTGATCTGCTTTCCAGGTTGGAAAGGGCCAATTCAAAACGTCCGGAAGCCCGTATCCTAAAATCAAAACTTTTTGACAGTGCAAAAAGTATTGCCCGAGAGCAAAATTAAACCCTTCGGAGTTCATAACCACGCTGTGAATACGCTTGCTTGCTACCCTACCTGACCACCTGGCTGGATAGTTTTTTTATTCCAAGAGGCGAATTTATATATGCAATCATATAAGGAGGTGTTTCATTTTTTTGCAAAGCGTGGATCTGGACTAAATCTGATGCGCCAATGGACGATAGGGCGGCTTGCAGCCACCCTGGATACGGATGATATATTTCCAACCGGTCCAGCGTGCAGCCAAGGTCCGCCATATTTTTTGATGGATGTGTGTCTGTCTGCCATTGGATCACATAGGGCAGCATGCCGCCGGCTAAAAGACGGCCATCGTTAGGAAGTCCGAAGTACCAATTTAATTTTCCTCGACTGATTAACTCTGGGTTCCCAAGTGAAAACGTTGATCGCTGTGTCAGTTCCTGTATATCATGGGTATTGACGACCCATGTTAACAAAGATGGCTCTGTTTCTATTTGCTGCCGGATAAACGGGTCATCTAAACCAAACCATCTCGGGTGATCCGGTGGTTCAATATCATGATTGATGGCGATTATTTCAATAAAGTTATTTTCTCCGGCACGCATCACATGATTATGGGTTCCCATTTTGGTATGCACACCGCCATAGGGCATCTCAACGCCCAATAGTTTTTTTACATAATTAACACCCTGTGAGAGGGTATTGGCTCCTATCACGAGATGATCAATTTGGGTTTTCATATTTTTTTTGTCTTTTAAGGTACATAGCACAGGGCCCCTAACATGCTGATCACCGGATATTCCATCCAAGTGCCAGTCTATCTTGCTGGTTTATCCGTTATCATAATTTGGTTGTGAATGCACCGCTGATAAAAAGAAATTTGTCGTTTGGGGCAATATTAATGTTTTACTTTATATGGTAGAGGATTGGAAAAATTGTTCAGATGGGATGGAGAATTGAAAATTTATAACCCAGGCTCGTCCCCTTCCTGCATTCAAGGCTTTTCAGGGGATGAGCCTGTATCGTTTGTAGCCGGATTTACCGCTTACGTTTTTTATTCAGCCCTACCAAGCCAACCAGTCCGCTTCCAAGCAGCCATACCGCCGCTGGAACGGGCACGGCACTTGTCACACGGGAAAAAACAGAGGAACCGTCGCTATCAGTAATTTTCAACACGTCTCCATTTACTGTAAGAGTATAAGAACCACCTGCTGGATTAGAAACGCCCGACTCCCCATTGGTATCAGTCGCTATCGTAAACGTAATGTAGGTTGCTTCATCCAAACTATATTTCCCGGTTTCTATCCCGGAAGAGCTGGCACTGGCATCCACTAACATAAAAGTACCGTCCTCTAAAAATGTTATAACAATTGTGTTTTCACCCTCACCAAGCGTCCACGACCCATAAATACCGTCGTCAATAATTTTGGACAATGTTATATATTCATCACCTTCATCAAAATAAAGATTGCCATCGGCGTCTGCATTCCAACTAAAACTGGCTCCGCTTAATCCCCAGTCACCATTTGTATCAAGGGATGCGGAAAAACTTATTTCTCCAGATTCGGTAATAGTGTAGGTTCCATACTCCATGCCATCCTCACCGGAAGGATCACCGGTTTCAGAACTTGAATCACCATCCTGCCCCATGACATATTGGTTGTTGGACAAGGCAGGCAAAGACACCGATATGGATTATTCACAATCAGATGCCGGTTTATTTCAATCCGGCACAATACATAGAAAAGCGGATTGTCGATGATTTTATGAAGGGATAAATGGTGGAGGAAATGCTCGGAATTATTGCTTTTTAAAGCGCACTTTGCCGTCCACCATCGCCATCAGGACATCCGAAGCCCTTGCGGCATACACGATGCCTGAATAAGGATCATGCATGGGGGTCATGTGAAGGCCGCTTGTGTCCACAACAATGATGTCCGCCGCCTTCCCCGGGCGGATGGACCCGGTTACACTCCCCAGCCCAAGGGCCTTTGCCCCGTCAATGGTGGCCATTTTCAGACAGGTTCGGGCATCCATGACGCAGGGATCCAGGCGCACCGCCTTATGCAGTTTGGCGGCTGTGTCCATTTCCGAAAAGATATCCTGATCGTTGTTGGACGCGCATCCGTCCGTGCCAAGTCCCACGGTCAGGCTGGCTGCGGTCATGTCCGGCACCGGTGCCACCCCGGATGCCAGTTTCATGTTGGATTCCGGGCAGTGGATGACCGCGCATCCGCGTTTGGCAATGATCTCAATGTCTGTGTCATCCACCCACACGCAGTGGACCAAAAGGGTGTCCGGATCAAGGATGCCCAGGCTGTCCAGATAGGCGATCACGGACAGGCCTGTGTTCTCCTGGATCATTCCCGGCTCGGCCCGGGTCTCCGCTGCATGGATCTGGAACAGGACGCCATGGTCCCGGGCGAGGTTTTTTCCTGCAATCAGCGTTTGTTTTGAACAGGTGTAGGGTGAATGACAGAACACCGACGGGGTCACCCGGGGGGAGAGGTCGCGGGCTTTTTCGATAAATTCCTTTGCATGATCGATATTGTTGGCAGGATCGGGAACGCCCGGGGCAGGGAAGTCAATCACGCCTTGGCCGGCCACGGCCCGGATGCCCGCGTCTGCCATGGCCTGGGCCGCATGTCTTTCAAGAAAATAGCCGTCGCAGCAGGTGGTGATGCCGCAGGCCAGCATCTCCTTGCAGGAGTGGGCCGCCCATTGCGCCACAGACGCAGGATTCACCTCCATTGCCTCGGCAGGGAAAATATGTTCGTTGAGCCATACATCCAGGGGCAGATCATCGGCCAGCCCCCGGAACATGGCCATGGGGGTATGGGTGTGCCCGTTCACAAGGCCGGGCATGATGATCCCTCCGTTGGCGTCAATCTGGGTTGCGCTCTCCCAGTTTTGGCCGGGGCGCACCGGGCCGCATTCGGCAATTTTATTTGCCTTGATCCGGACGAAGGCGTTTTCAGTGACGGGTAGACCCGGTTCCATGGTCAAAAGCATTCCGTTGTGTATGACTATTTCATTTTCCATTGTATGACTTCCCAAATATTATTTTCTAACATGACCATCGACAGACACACGACAGCTAAGTGCTGCATGCTTTATCTTGAGCTATGGCAGGCTTTCGGTTATATACATCTCTTTTACCAGACCCCAAGGCAACCATAACAAACATACCCGTTGAAATCATATGAAAATAAAAAAAGTAAGCGTTTTCAGGGAAAACCTGGAACTGACAAGGCCTTACACCATTGCCTATGAAACCTTCACCCATGCGGAAAATTTGTTTGTTTACCTTGAAACGGACACGGGATTTGTGGGTATCGGGGCAGGGTCACCGGCCGAAGATGTCACCGGTGAAAGTATTGATGCCTGTGAGCAGGCATTAAACGAATACGCCTGCGCCCTTTTTGAAGGCATGGAGCTATCCGACGCCTTTTCCCGGCTTAAAATCATGGAAACAAAGATGGCGGCAACGCCTGGGGCCATGGCGGCCATGGATATTGCCCTGCACGATCTGATTGCAAAAACCATGAATCGGCCGTTGGTGAAGATCCTGGGGCAGGTGCACACCCGTATGCCCACCTCCATCACCATCGGTATCAAAAACCTTGACGAGATGCTGGCCGAAGCGGACGAATACACCGGTCGGGGATTTAGGATTCTTAAAGTAAAAACCGGTATGGACGTGGACCAGGACATCGAACGGGTCTGCCGCCTTAAGGAACATGTCAATGCAGATGTCCGCATCCGGGTGGATGCCAACCAGGGATATGATGTGGATCAATACAAAAAATTTCTGGCAGGCACAAAGGGCACCCATCTGGAATTTGTGGAGCAGCCCCTGCATGTGGACAACACTGCGGCGATGGCAGCGCTGTCCGAAGATGAACGCAATTTTTCCATGGCAGATGAAAGTCTGCTCAAACCTGCAAACGCCTATGAATTGATTCATCCGCCCCGGCCCTTTGGACTGTTTAATATCAAGCTGATGAAATGCGGCGGTATTGCTCCGGGTCTGGAAATCGCCCGGATCGCCCGGCGCTGCGGTATTGGCCTGATGTGGGGATGCATGGACGAAAGCCGTGTCAGTATTGCCGCAGCCCTGCATGCCGCCTTTGCAAGCCCCGCCACCCGGTACCTGGACCTTGACGGCAGCCTGGATCTTGCCAGAGATATCGTGGACCAGGGATTTATCATTGAAGATGGCGTGATGCGCCTGACGGACCGGCCGGGATTGGGCGTGCGCATTCTTTAACACTTAACCTGAAAAGATTAAATACTATGAATCAAACCCAGACAGAAAAAAATAATCAGACCTATATGGGAACCGCCGTGGTCCTGACCCGGGGGCTGTTTCACCTCAATGATGCCAAAACCGCCCACGGCCTTGTTCGGGGAACCGAGCGATTCAAAATTATGGGCGTCATTGATGAGGTTAATGCCGGAAAAGATGCCGGGGTTGTACTGGACGGTATTCAAAGAGATATTCCCATCTTTTCAAGTGTCCAGGCTTTCACCGACGCCACAGGAACTTCCCCCGATTATGCGGTTATCGGGGTGGCTTTGTGCGGCGGACGGCTGGATGATGATTGGCAGCGGCTTGTCCTGGATGTCATGGCCCAGGGCATTTCCATTGTCAACGGGCTGCATATGCCGTTAGCGGAGATCCCTGCATTCAAAGCGGCTGCCGAAAAATACAATGTTGAGATCATTGACTTCAGGCGCAGCAAACCCTTTGACCAGCTTCAATACTGGACCGGGAAGGTGTTTGAGATCACCACACCCAGAATCGCCGTGCTGGGTACGGACTGCGCATTGGGGAAACGGACGACCAGCCGGTTGATCATGGAAATGTGCCGGGCAAACGGCATCACAACGGAAATGATTTTCACCGGGCAGACCGGCTGGCTCCAGGGATCTCCCTACGGATTTATTCTGGATGCCACCCCCAATGATTTTGTCTGCGGCGAGCTTGAAGCGGCCATTGTTGACTGTGCGGAAAACGCCAATCCGGATCTCATGATTCTGGAAGGCCAGTCCGCCCTGCGCAACCCCTTGGGGCCCTGCGGTGCGGAATTGATCGTCTCCGGCAATGCAAAGGGTGTGATCCTGCAGCATGCGCCATTTAGAAAATTTTTCGATACGGTGGAGGCCTTTGGCTGTCACCTGCCCACGGTGGAGGATGAGATCAAGCTGGTTGAGATGTACGGGGCAAAGGTGATTGCCGTGACGCTGAACGGCGAAGGCGGCAGCCGGGATGAGCTTGTTCGATATGCACAGCAACTGAAAACAACCACACAACTGCCTGTGCTCGATCCCTTGAATGAAGATCTGTCTACGCTGTTGCCGGTCATCAGAGCCTTTATCGACAATAGCGACATCAAAATGTCATAGGGTATTGTGCAACAGCCTGTTGACACATGATTGCCTGTTCAATAGGATGGCGTAACGCTGTCCGAAGGCAGCCATTGCAGTAAGCTTTGTTAGACATATAAAAATCTAAGCCACGAAGGCATACCGAAATCCTTTTTAAAAGGCGTCGGACCTTTGTGGCTTTTTTATTTTAAGGAGTCAAAATGAAGAAAATACTTGCATGGTTATGTGTCGGCTTAGGTGTAATACTGTCTGTGTTGCCGGCACATGCAAAAAATATTGTGGACGGCACGGGTAAAACCGTGGTGGTACCCGACCAGGTCAGCCGCATCATCTGCTCGGGTCCGGGGGCCCTGCGCCTGATTTCCTATTTCAATGCCCAGGATCTGGTGGTGGCTGTGGATGATATGGAAACAGCCCGGAAACAGTTTGATGCACGACCCTACGCCATTGCCAATCCCCGGTATAAAAATTTGCCTGTGTTCGGATCGTTTCGGGGCAACGATGACCCTGAAAAAATTCTGGGACTGGCAACGCCGCCCCAGGTCATTTTTAAAACCTATGCCGGCATGGGCTATGACCCGGTTGAGTTATCACAAAAAACGGGTATTCCGGTGGTGGTGCTCGGATATGGCAATCTTGCCGTTCAACGGGAGGTTATTTACCAAAGCCTGCGGATTATCGGCCGGGTGCTGGACAGAGAAGACCGGGCCGATGCGCTGATCCGTTTTTTTGACGGGCAGATCGCCGAACTCAACCAGCGCACCGCAGCCATTGAAAATAAGAAAACGTGTTTTGTCGGCGGTATTGCGAACAAAGGTCCCCATGGCTTTTTGAGTACGGAACCCAATTATCCCCCTTTCGCCTTTGTGAATGCCGCCAACATTGCCAGGGCCTCGGAGGTCAAGGTTCAGAATTTATCCCACTCCATATTTTCCAAAGAAAAACTGCTGGATGAAAATCCCCAGGTGCTGTTTCTGGATCTTTCCACCCTGCAGATGGGCGACGACCATGGCGGGCTTCATGAGTTGAAAACCGATCCCGTATTCCAGGCATTGGATGCCGTGGCCGACGGTCGGGTTTACGGGGTGCTCCCCTATAACTGGTACACCCAGAATTTCGGCTCCATCCTGGCCGATGCCTGGTACGTGGGAAAAGTGCTGTACCCGGACCAGTTTGCCGATGTGGATCCGGCGGCAAAGGCAGATGAAATCTATCAATTTCTGCTCTCCGCCAAAGTCTATGCCGCCATGGATGATTTGTTCTATAATAAGGCGTTTAAACCGGTCGATCTCGGGGCGAAATAAGAGATATGCATTTTGATCATGGGATCGTGCCCACGGCTTATGTGGGGTATGTACGCAAAAAATCGTGGCTGCTGTTCGCCTTGTTTGGCCTGGTGACAGGTCTGTTTCTGGTCTCTTTGTGCAAGGGGGCCGTGCAGCTGCCCCTGCCGGATGTGGTGAAAACATTGATCATGGAGGCTCCGTCCCGGAAGGCGGATCTTATCGTTTGGAATATCCGGTTGCCCCAGACCCTGATCGCGATTTTAGGCGGGGCGGGCCTGGCGGTTTCCGGTGCCGTGATGCAGTCGGTATTGAAAAATCCCCTGGCTTCACCGTTTACCCTGGGTATCTCCCATGCCGCAGCATTTGGTGCGGCTTTGTCCGTAATCATCATGGGCACCGGGGTGATGGCATCCTCATCGGGGGATGCCGTGGCCATTTCAAGTCCGGTGATCACTGTGGCAACGGCCTTTTCATTTTCCATTCTCACCGCATTGATCATTATCTTTATCTCCGGCAAAAAATCGGCCTCCCCCCAGGTGATGGTGCTCACCGGGGTGGCATTGGGTTCCCTGTTCACCGCCGGGACCATGCTGCTGCAATTTTTTGCCGATGATGTCCAACTGGCGACCATGGTCTTCTGGACCTTCGGGGATCTTGCCCGGGCAGACTGGAATGATATTGCCCTGGTGGCTCCGGTTGTACTTGTGCTGCTCGGCTTTTTTCTGGTAAACTCTCGGAATTACAACGGGATGGCCCTTGGGGATGAAAGCGCCAAAGGCATCGGCATCCGGGTGGAATGGGTCAGGCTCTCTGGCATGCTGGCTGCCTCTTTGATGACGGCGTTGATCATCAGCTTTGTGGGCATTATCAGTTTTGTGGGGCTGGCTGCTCCTCACATTGTCCGGCGCATCATCGGCGACGATCACAGGTTTCTGCTGCCGGCATCCATTCTGGCCGGTGCCTTGATTCTTCTGGCCGCAGACATGGTCGCCCGGCTGATTATGCTGCCCCATGTGCTGCCGGTCTCTATTTTTACGGCGTTTTTAGGCGCACCGGTTTTTATTTACCTCATTATTAAAGGCAATCCCAGATGATCCTGACCGTAGACCAAATTGGCTTTGAGTATAAATCCGTTAAAATTCTTGAGGATATCAGCTTTTCCATCCCCCGGGGAGAGATCACCGTGATTCTGGGCCCCAACGGCGTGGGAAAAACCACATTGCTCAAATGTCTCAATAAAATTTTAATTCCTGCAACAGGCCGGATTCATGTGAAAAATAAATCTTTAAAGACTATGGATATCCGCCAGATTGCCAAGGAAATCAGTTATGTGGCCCAATATAATGAAGCGGGCAAAATTACGGTGTTTGACGCCGTGCTCATGGGGCGCTACCCCCATATCCGGTTTACGGCCACCAAAGATGATCTGACAAAAGTCGGATCGGTGCTGGATCATCTGAACCTGACCCACATGGCCCTTAAAAATCTGTACGAACTTTCCGGCGGGGAATTGCAGCTGGTGGCCATTGCCAGGGCTCTGGTCCAGGAGACCGATATTCTGCTGCTGGACGAACCCACCTCCAGTCTGGATTTGAAAAATCAGACCCGGATTTTAACCCTTGTCCGGCATATCGCCCAGGACCACAACCTGGCGGTGATCATGACCATGCACGACCTGAACTCGGCCTTGCGGTATGCGGACCGGTATATCTGTCTGAAAAATCACACCGTATTCGGGGCGGGCAAAATTGATGATATCTATTCGGATCTGCTCACAAAAGTGTACGGGTTGCCGGTTGAAATTATCCGTCATAAAGGCTACCCTCTGGTGGTGCCTGTTGAAGACGCCTCCAGAGCGGCATAGGTTTTTTGGGCGCTATGTTAGAATTGTATTAGATGTTTATATTCAAGGCCTTTTAGTTCCTGATTCGGGCTGCGCGACGTTTTCCTTTCCCATGAAATGTGGTACACGTGACTGCAAAAAAAATGGATTTGACCATTTGAATGCGCAGGATATTCACATCAATCCATATGGATAATATTGTGTAACAAGGTGCTTTTTGAAATCAATTCACCCGGACATACATGAAGAAGATCGGCAACGGTTTAATATCTGTATTACCACTGAGTTAAATGCCACACAAAAAAAATGGATCACCCACCCAGAAAGCGTTTATCCCAGGCAGTCTGCAGTTCTGGCGGTACACTGGCATCCGGAGTTTATTCCCGTTGAACTTGTCGCAGAGCGGGTGAATACCCTCTATCCCAACAGGCAGGAAGAGCTGCTCATCCCCACCCAGCACAATCAGATCATGGAATATGGCGCCCATGCCGGGGTGGAAGTCGACTGCTATGCCAGTGGGTTTCACAGTAAAGTTCAACTGTTGATTCATTTGCGTAAAGAGAAGCTGGAACAGGCATCGGTATTTAAAAATATTCTTAAACATACCTTTACATACAGATCTTCCCAGCTTTTTAATTTTTTGCGGGCACTGACCCAGCCTGATGACCAGATCATGCAATGGGCTTCCAGGGAAACCGGTGCCACCCCAGAGGTCATTCAATTGGCCAGATACCAGGCCCGGCAACTGGAAATTCTGCTGGACGAAAATTATGATACGGTGCCGCCTGCGTTTATTAAAAATAAGCTCATTCGCGATTATGTGGATCTGTTGAGAACAACTCATGACGGTGATCTGATTGAGCGTGTGCAGACCTTTCTGCGGGCCGTAAAATACAAGATCAAAGAAGGGTTTCCCCTAAGTTACTTTTACCGCGCAAGTGAAGTGATCGAAGAGGCAAGGGCGTTGGGGGCGGGTATTGTTATTCCCCATCCCGAACAGTTTTGGCCCATCCTGCTGGCCGACTATGATGTGGACGGATATGAGGTGTGGAATCCCCAGTCCCAGGAATATACGGAGTTTTTGGTGACGGTTCTCAACCGGCGCAACAAGCAGGTGAATCATTCAAGGCCGTTGCTGGTGTTCATGGGCGATGACACCCATTTCAGTGAAAAGGTCCGGGACCCTGAAACCCGGGACCGTGAAAAAGCCGCCAGGGAGATCGGATTTCAACCGGCCTGGGAAGATATGCAGATTCAAAAGCAATTGCTTAAGGCCGGTATGGACCGGGCCTGGGTCATCCGGGAGTATACTGCGCGGTTGAAGGGGTGACGCACCAAAACACCCGTTAAACAAAAATAAACATGGAAGAAAATATATATGGCTAAACAAAGATTTTCATATGACTCGATCCAGGATGTCGCCTCCGTGCGAAGATATCTTAAATCAATCATCCGCTCCATTGATGAAGGCAAAATCACCCTGACTTCGGAGGATGACTGCATTGATCTTAAAGTCAGGAACCTGCTTCATTTTTCCATTGAGGCACGCAAAAAAGGGGATAAAAACAGGCTGACCCTGGAAATGCGCTGGACGGATAAAAAGGAATTCCCCCTGGAAGATGATACCAAGTCTGTGAAAATTTCTTCCTGATGAATAGGATCTATCATGGCCATTGAGCCCAAGACAAACCAGGATATCCATTTCCTTATTATTGAGGTATTGGGACAGGTCGCAACCACCGAACTTTATCTTAACAGCTTTGACCAGATTCACGGGTTGCGGGTGCTGGAGCGGGAAGGCTATATCGACAACCTGAAAGTCACCGTTGAAAATAGTTATTTTTCATTGATCCTCACCGAGCCGGACCGCGGACAAAATGAGGTGAACAGGGCCCGGGCGGTTCATGCCATCAGTACCAACCTTCAGCAGATTTCAAGCTTCAGTGTGAATATCGTACGCCAGGTGGAATATCTGTTTGACCGGTCCCTGTGGCTGACCTTTGATGCCCGCGACATGTTTGACACCATTAAAAACTGCCTGGAACAGATACTGCCGGCCCTGGATGACAAGGACATCGGCCTTGCCTTGAGTATTTGCCACTGCGAATATGAAATAGACCGGCTTTATTTGAAAAATTTCCAGCGCATCATGGCAGAGCTTCGTGACGGCGTATCCATAGAATCCTATATCACCATCCTTTTTATTTTCCGGTATCTGGAACGCATCGGGGATGCGCTGCTCAAGATCGGGGAAGCCGTTTTATTCGCCATCCTTGGCGAAAAGATCCGTATCCGGCAGTTTGAAGCGCTGCAGCAGACCCTTGCCAAATCCGATATGGACATTTCCCTGGACCGCCTCAGCCTGCACTCCTACTGGGGTACAAGATCGGGTTGTAATATCAGTAAAGTCGCCAATGAACCCTCCAGCGTGGCAACCGGTCCTGCCAAACAGGCGATATTTAAAACCGGCAGTTTAAAAAAGATAGAGCAGGAAAAGGAGAATCTTGACAGATGGCAGGAGATTGCCCCGGGGCTTGCGCCCAAGGTCCTGACCTTCCACCAGGAGGATGAAAAAACAGGCGCGTTGCTGGTGGAATTTTTTTCAGGTAATAATTTTCAGGAAATTGTCCTGGGTGACAACAGCGATGTGGCAGACAAGGCCTTGAACGCGCTGCACCGGCTGCTGGGAGAAAAAATCTGGCCGATGACCAAAAAAATCGGCGCCGGGGAAACATCGTATATGGATCAGGTGTTAAAGCGCCTTGATTCCATTCTCCAGGTGCACAGTTATCTGCGAAGACAGCAGACCTTAGGCGATCTTGAGGTCGACTCCACCGCCACCCTGGTGGAAAAGTGCATGCGCATTGAACGGTTGCTGCCTGCCCCGTTCAGTGTGTTCATCCACGGTGATTTCAATGCCAACAACATCATCTATGACGAAAAAAAAGATGCCATCCATTTCATTGATGTCCACCGGTCCAAGAGCGCGGATTATATCCAGGATGTGGCCGTTTTTTTGATATCCAATTTCCGCCTGCCCGTGTTTGAGCCGCCGGTGCGGGACCAGATTAATATGGCCATTCGTAATTTTTATGGGTTTGCCAAAGCGTTTGCCCATGAACACAATGATACCACCTTTGATGTGCGTCTGGCCCTGGCCCTGGCACGTTCATTTTATACGTCCACCCGGTTTCAGCTGAATTCAGATTTTGTCAAAGAGATGGTGATGCGCGCCAATTTCCTGCTTGAAAAGGTGATTGTTTTCAATGAGGGGCAAGAAAATTGGCAGGCATTTATTTTCCCGGAGGAGGTGCTTTACCTGTGATTGTCCTATGGCAGGAACGGCACCGGGGACGGCAGTGGATGGCACCCAAACAGGCGGCAGCCGTGATAAAACAACCGGAACTTGGAGAGATGATAAAGCGGCTGAAACCGTTTTTACGTGAGGAGTTGAAATGAAAATTGGTGTTGTGGGCGTAAAGGACGGATGGTCATCCAAAGCGCTGGTGGATGCGGTGGCCCGGGCCACGGGCTTCGGATTACTCATTGATATGGCCCAGGTCCGTCTGGATATGCCTTCGGGGAAGGCGTGGTATGAGGATACCGATTTAAGCACGTTGGATGCATTGATCATCAAAAAAATCGGAAAGACCTATTCCCCCCAATTGTTGGACCGCCTGGAAATCCTAAGGCTTTTAGAAGAAAAAGGCCTGCCCATATTTTCCAGTCCGACTAAGATTTTAGGCGTTCTTAACAGGATTTCGTGTACCGTAACGCTCCAGGCCGGCGATATTCCCATGCCGTTGACCAGTGTGACCGAAGATGTGGACATGGCGGTGGATGCCGTGAATAGATATGGCCAGGCCGTGTTTAAACCCTTATTCTCCACAAAGGCCAAAGGCATGTGTGTGATCAATACAGGCGATGACTGCCGTGGCGAAATTTTGGGGTATCAAAAGAAGAACCCGTTGATGTACATCCAGCAGAAAATTGACCTTGGGGAACAGGATCTTGGCATTGTGTTCCTTGGCGGAAAATATTTGTCCACCTATGCCCGCTGCCGGGGCGAAGGTACATGGAATACCACCATTGCTTCGGGCGGCCGGTACATGGCATTTGATCCTGATCCCCCAATTATTGAACTTGCCCGCAAGGCCCAGGCATTGTTCGGCCTTGATTTCACCTGTGTGGATGTGGCCCTGACGCCCCAGGGCCCCATGGTTTTTGAAGTCTCTGCCTTTGGCGGTTTCAGGGGGCTGTTAGAGGCCCGGTCCATTGATGCCGCAAAGGAGTATACCGATTATGTCATCAACTCCATTTCAAAATGAGCCTGCCGGCAGTCTGACCGATCTGGTTACGGCATTGTCGTCAGATGTCGGATATACAGCACCGTTTTTGCTGCCCCTTGATGACTGCACCATTGAAATCAAATGCAGCAGTGAGGCGTTGAGAAACGAATTGACCCGTTACTTTCTGCCGCTGCTGGATGGCCCCCATGGCCGGGTCAAGATTCATATCCAGGTCGTTGACGGGCCGGAGCCCAGCCTGGACTGCCTGTTAACCCTCCAGAAATCGGGGGTAGGCAAGACAGAAGTCAAAGAAGAATTGGCTTTGCTTGACGTTGGGCGTGTGGTGAGAAAAGTGAATTCGGGTATCATCATGGTGTTCGGCGGGGAGCAGAATCTGGTGTCTGGCCCCTGTCTTGACTACCCCAATCAGGTGATCAACTTTATCAATAACCGGTTCATTGAGTATAAGCTCAATAAAGGCGCGCTGCTTGGACATGCCGCAGCGGTTTTCGCCAACGGTATGGGGATTGCCGTGGCTGGATTTTCAGGTATGGGAAAATCCACGCTGGCCCTGCATCTGATGAATGCCGGGGCTGATTTTGTATCCAATGACCGGCTGGTGATGGAAAATACGGGCGGGCATCTTATGATGTCCGGTGTGGCCAAATGGCCCCGAATTAATCCGGGCACCGCACTGAACAACCCTTCCCTTTGCGGGGTGTTGACGGACCGGGAACAGGCAGAGTACAAAAAACTGCCCCGGGAAGCGTTGTGGCGTCTGGAGCATAAATACGATGTGATGATTGACCAGTGTTATGGCCCAAATCGCTTCCGGCTGAATGCGCCATTGGACCGGTTGGTACTGCTCAACTGGCAGCTGGATGCAGGTCCCATGAAAGCCGAAGAGATAGTACTTGCCCTCCATAAACCGTTGCTCCAGGCCATCATGAAAGATACCGGGTTGTTTTATCTGCCGGATAATGGCCTGGCTCAGAATCCGTCTGAAGATCAGTATTTTGACCTGCTTTCATCTTGTCGGGTCCTGGTCCTTTCCGGGGGAGCCGATTTTGAACAGGCCACCCAGGCGGTCATGACGTGGTTATCCTGATATCTGACTTGATAAAAGGCGCAATGCTGTATGGTTCTATTCGGGTGATGAATTGTGGAAAAAGTATGGGGATCGGGTCTGATTCTTGATTCCTTTGTACCGGCCGGTATAGTTTGAAATGGGCAGTTTTTTTGTATTGCCGGCCCATAATTTTTTTATGATATGATAGTTCAATGAAACTTGCCCATAAAATATTTATCGCCAATTTGTTGGTCTCTTTTCTTCTCTTTTTCTTGATCATGGTCTGCCTCCAGGTTTACACGAGCAGGCAGATGGCATTATTCATCAACAAGATGGAAATCCGGGGCCTTGATCTGATGGCGATCCGGCTGGCAAAGATCTACGAAATCGACCAGGGGTGGGCGCAGTTTGCCGCTTCACCGGATAAACTGGCCGGACTTGCCCAAAATGTTTTCAATACTTTGGTGCCGTTTTCCGGGCCTCCCCCGCCTCCGCCCGGGATAGACCTACCCGGCAAACCCCATTTCAAGCCGCCACCAAAACCGGACAGAATGGATCCGGCTCGGCGCATAGCCATTTACACCAAAGAAAAGGTTCATTTTTCAGGCCCGATCCTTGATTCGGATAAGGTGGTTTTCAGGCCTGTGATTGTCCGGGACACGATTGTGGGATGGCTGGGTCTCAGCCGTATGAAACGCATCCGCCCTCACATGGAGGCGGCAGGGATCTCCCGGGAACTCAAAAGATTCTATATGGTTGCCTTTCTTGTCTTTCTGATCACAAGCCTGGTATCCTTCTACCTTTCCCGGCGGTTTCTCCGGCCGGTGAAAGATTTGGCTGACGGAACCCGGGCCTTGGCGCGGTTTGATTTCAGCACGCGGATATCCGCCGCTTCCCGGGATGAACTGGGTTGTCTGGCAAGGGATTTTAACGCCATGGCCGATACCATTCAATCCTATGAGTCCATGCAAAAGCAGTGGGTTTTGGATATTTCCCATGAACTGCGCACCCCCTTGTCCATTCTAAGAGGAGAAACCGAGGCCATGCTGGACGGGGTCCGTCCCACAGATCAAAACGGCGTCCGCGCCTTGCTAACTGAAATTCAGGCCCTGGAAAGCCTGGTCGGGGATCTTCATTTTCTGTCCCAGGAGGACGCCAGGTCCCTGGAAATGAAAAAAGAGTCGGTCTATCCTGTCTGTATTCTGAACGAAGTGGCAATTCGGTTTGAACAGCGGTTGAGTAATGCAGGGATCCGGGTTGATAATCGATTTTCTCTGGAGAATCAGTTGGGGATTATCGGCGATAAAGAACGGTTGGCCCAGCTTTTTTCAAATATCCTGGAAAACTGCCTGAAGTACACGGAAACGCCCGGGCGTCTGATCTTGGGCCAGAAAAAACAAGCTGACAGCCTGATTATTTATATTGATGATTCAGGACCGGGGGTGCCGGAATCATCACTGCCCCATCTTTTTGACCGGCTCTACAGGGTTGATCGGGCAAGAGTCCGTGAAAACAAAGGTACCGGTCTTGGATTGTCCATCTGCAAGACCATTGTCCGGGCACATAAAGGCGATATCCGGGCGGAAAATATTCCGGGTGAAGGGCTGCGTATTTCCATCTGTTTACCCCTGGAGGAGAAATTATGACCGAAAATATCCTGATTGTCGAAGACGAGGAAAGAATCCGAGAACTTCTGGTCGATTATTTTAGGGCCGCCAACATGACACCCATCCCCATGGAACGCGGGGATCAGGTGCTTGCCTTCCTTGAGACACGCGCTCCTGACCTGATTCTGCTGGACCTCATGCTCCCCGGGGTAGACGGTAAAACCCTTTGTCGGAAAATCCGCTCCTTTTCCAATGTGCCCATTATCATGCTCACGGCCCGGGTGGAAGAGGCGGATATCCTTGACGGTTTAGCCGGGGGCGCGGATGACTACATCTGCAAACCCTTCAGCCCAAAAGAAGTGGTGGCCAGGGTGCGGACCGTGCTGCGCCGGACCCGGAACGAGTTTGCGACCACAACGCTGAGAAAAGGTCCTTTTCTTTTAAACTTTACTGCGAGACAGGCCTTTATTTCAGACCAACCTCTTGGCCTCACCCCGACGGAGTTCGATATCCTTAAAATGCTCCTGGAAAAGTCGGGTCAGGTATTTTCGCGATCCCGGCTGGTTAAAGAGATCCTGGGGTATGAGCACGACGGGTATGACAGGACCATTGACAGCCATATTAAAAATCTGCGAAAAAAAATAGCCGTCCATATCCCCGATGCAAAACCCATCGAATCGGTTTATGGAACAGGGTATAGATTTTCCGTTTCTATTTTCTGAATGTTTTCAAATTTTAGGTGGATACGGACATCCAGGCAGCGGACGGAAACCTTGATGCTCACCTTACCCCCGAATGTCCGTATCTGGTAGAGGTTATATTTCAGGCTTTACATAAAATGTAGCTCTTTTTTCTTAAAAGCCCTAATAATCCAAGTCCCGTTCCGAAGAGAAGCACAGAGCAGGGTAAGGGCACAGCGGCGGCAGATGCGGCTGTGGTGGCCGTACGCATTCCAAGGCCCAAAATTTCGCATATAGAGTAACTGCCGTCACCGTAACCGTAGAGATACCATGCCCATGAATCTGAATCTGATGAATCCGAAGAAAATATTAAACTATAGTAAAGCAGATCGGAAACGCCGTCATCGGAATCTGTGATATAGATACCGATGATATCTCCACTGGTGTCATCAGTTTCATACCCCCAACAGGTAATGGCATGCCCGGTTGATCCTGTTAGGCCCAGAGTTACTCCATATCCGTTTTCCAAAAAGTATGATAGGGCAAATAAAGCAGTAGATGAATTGTAATAGTAGGTTGACCAATAATACGCATGAAAGCTGGAGATATCCCAGAAACCGCCACCTCCGTCTATTTCAACCTGGGCCCATCCGTCAATACCATCTGTTAAGTTTGTTCCGGTAAACCACCAGTAGTAGGCATAACGTGGATTTCCGCCCTCATCCGACCAGTAGTACTGGAAATATTCAAAGATGTTCTGGCTGTTGTCAAAGGTTTCACTGTCTACATTCCCCCAGCCGCTCCAGTATAAGATATTTGATGCTGCCGCGGCCCAGCACAAATAATCATCGTCAGTGTTTGAAGATGATTTATTGGCATCGGACCAGGTGCTGCTCCATGTGTTGTAATCATCATAAATATAGTACGACGAAGCATTTGAATGAGAACTACATAATACTATCCCCTGTATTAGTAATATGTACAATAAAAATACTTTGTTCTTTTTTATCATTTTCCCCCTTTGAATTCGTTCGTGTTGATAAACAATAAAATCTTGCAATTTTGGCAAACAAGCTACCGGCTTAGAGATTCGTATATACTGGCCGATGGAAAAATTTCAAGTCAACTCAACGGGTTCCATAATTTCTTCATAATTATGGCAGTTTTTAATTTGCCCTGATTTCAAAGGTTGGGTTACAAAATAGAAAGGGATCTTGATATGCATGAAAGAGACCGGGCAGGGTGTAAACAAAAGAGCCGTCATCGTAGATTTTTTTAGTAGCTGAATATCATTGTTGCCATTATAATCAATATGGCTTTGGCCGTGCTGCTCATTTTCGTGCTTATTGCTTTCATTACCTTTAAATATCCTAATCTCAATAAACGAGTAATCTTCATTATGTTACAGCAATAATAGTTTTGTTTATTTTATTTGAATTCGGGAATATACAAAGAATTTTTGGGCGTATATCATATATTTTTGATCAAATATTTAATCAGATTTATCTTGACCGGTTTTTTATTTTACGTTAGTGCTATCTACATGGAAACGCATTAATAAGCCTCAATACAGGCCAGGGAGAATAAAATGGATTTTGAATTAAGCAAAGAACTTCAAATGCTCCAAAAGGAGCTGCGAAAATTTGCCAAAAATGAGATCGTTCCCTATGCAGATCAGTGGGATGAGGAGCACTACCTGCCCATTAAAGAGGTGATGCGGCCTCTGGGTGAGATGGGATATTTCGGCACCGTCATTCCCGAAGAATACGGTGGTGAGAATTTGGGTTTTCTGGCTGCCATGATCGTGACCGAGGAGTTGGCCAAGGCCTCGTCTTCTTTGCGGGTCCAGGTGAATATGCAGGTGCTGGGCTGTGGGTACACCATTTATAAATATGGCAGTGAAGAACTCCGCAAAAAATATGTGGAAAAGCTTTGCACTACCGAATACATCGGCGGATTCGGCATCACCGAACCGGATGCAGGTTCCGATGTCATGAACATTGCCTCCACCGCCGAAGACAAAGGCGACCACTGGCTGCTCAACGGCAGCAAAACCTGGATTTCCAATGCCGATGTGGCTGACTGTCTGCTCTATTATGCCTATACGGATAAAGCTGCCGGTTCCAAGGGGCTGTCCGCCTTTGTGATCGAACCCAAAAATTTTGCCGGCATCACCACCTCTTCGTTAGATAAACTGGGGTCCCACTCTTCTCCCACAGGGGAATTGTTTTTGGATAATGTGAAGGTGCCCAAAGAAAATATCCTTGGCAAACCCGGCGATGGTGCTAAAATTGTATTTTCATCTTTGAACCAGACCAGACTCTCCGCCGCTGCCGGCGGTGTGGGACTGGCCCAGGCCTGCCTGGACGAAGCTGTCAAATACTGCAATCAGAGAAAGCAGTTCGGCAAAAAGATCGGCGAATTCCAGATGAACCAGGACATGATCGCCCAGATGGCCACGGAAATCGAAGCCGCCCGGCTGCTGGTTTACAAAGCTGCCTGGGCCAAGGACCAGGGCCGGTTGAACAACGGCATGGATGTAGCCATGGCCAAATACATGGCCGGTGAAGTGGCGTATAAATGCGCCAATTACGCCATGCGAATTCTGGGTGCCTACGGCTATTCCACGGAGTATCCCGTGGCCCGCTACTACCGGGATGCGCCTACCTACGCCATGGTGGAGGGCTCCGCCAATATCTGCAAGTGGATTATTGCCCTGGATCAGCTGGGTATCAGAAAAGCGAACAGATAATTTTTTAAGCAATTTTTAGACGCAAAACCAATGCCCGGAGAGGTGGCCGAGCGGCTGAAGGCCCTGCTCTCGAAAAGCAGTATCCTGGTAACACCGGGATCGTGGGTTCGAATCCCACCCTCTCCGCCAGCATAAATTAAACAATAAGGAGATACGCATGTCTGAAGACGTATTGGCTCCCCTGTCAGGAAAAATTGTCAGCTTAAGCGTTGAACCGGGTACGCAAATAGAAGAGGATGACGAAATTCTGGTGATTGAAGCCATGAAAATGGAAACCCCCATCTTTGCACCTTGTTCCGGCACTGTCTCAAAGATTGTTGTCAAGGAGGGGGATGCGGTGGAAGAGGACGATTTGTTAGCCATTATTGAATAGGACCAAAGGAAAAACAAATGAAATCCTATTTTGAAAACATGGCGTCTTTCGGCAAAGCACTTAAGATGGGGACAATAAAACGTACCCAGAGTAATTACGAACAGGTGCAGGCGGCGGAAAAAAAGATTTTGGCCGCCGTTGACGCGGTTAAACACCTCGGTCTTCCTGAAGAGAAGATTAACCAGCGCGGCCAGATGACCGTATGGCAGCGTCTGGAGTACATCGTGGATCCGGGCACCTGGACTCCGCTTCATACGCTCTATAATCCGGCGGATAATGTCGAGGGAACCACCAATGTCATTGACGGCCTTGGAAAAATTGCAGGCAAATGGGCCGTTGTGATCGGTTTTGACAATAAAGTCATGGCCGGTGCCTGGCTGGCCGGCCAGTCCGAAAATATTTTGCGGGTCACGGACCTTGCAGAGCGGCTCAATATCCCGTTGGTGTGGCTGGTGAACTGCAGCGGGGCAAAGCTCACCGAACAGGAAAAATTTTATGCCAACCGAAGGGGTTCCGGTACGCCGTTTTTTAGGCATGCGGAACTTGCCCAGGATGGCATCCCCGTGCTGGCGGCCATTTACGGCACCAACCCAGCCGGCGGCGGCTACCAGTCCATCAGCCCTGCCGTGCTGTTTGCCCATGAAAAATGCAATATGGCCGTGGGCGGGGCAGGCATTGTCAGTGGTATGGCGCCCCAGGGCGGGTTTACCGTGGAGATGGCCGAAGCCCTGGTCGAAAAAGCCAAAGAGCACCGGGAAAAGCCGCCCGGTTCCGTGGCCACCCATTATGATCACACCGGTTTTTTTCGCTTTGTATACAAAGAGGAAAAAGAGGTGTTGGACGGCGTCAGGGATTATATGAAAAAGCTGCCGGCCTATGATCCTGAATTTTTCCGGGTGACCGCGCCCAAAACACCGGCGTTCGAGGCCGAAGAGGTTATGCGGCTGCTGCCCATCGCCTCCAAAACCGTATATGATTTTGACGATATCCTGGCAAGGCTTGTGGACGGTTCCGAGCACATGGAATTTCGCCCCGACTATGGCCCTGAAGTTTACACAGGACTGTGCCGGGTGGATGGATTGCTTGTGGCCTGCATCGGAAACCGCCAGGGATATCTTGGCAAGGGGTATCCCGAATACGCCGATTATCCGGGCATGGGGGGGAAGCTGTATCGCCAGGGGCTGCTGAAGATGAACGAGTTTGTGACCCTGTGCGGCAGGGACAGAATCCCTGTGATCTGGTTCCAGGATACTTCGGGTATTGATGTGGGCGATGTTGCCGAAAAAGCAGAACTTTTGGGGCTGGGCCAGTCCCTGGTCTACTCCATCCAGCAGTCAAGGCTGCCCATGATGCTTGCCATTTTACGAAAAGGGACGGCAGCGGCCCATTATGTCATGGGCGGGCCCCAGGCCAACCGGAACAATGCCTTTACCCTGGGTACCTGCGCCACGGAAATCTGTGTGATGCACGGCGAGACGGCGGCAGTGGCCAATTACGCCAGACGGCTTGTCAAGGAAAAGGACGCGGGCCGGGATCTTGAACCCGTGGTGGAGAAGATGAATGCCCTTGCACAAAAATATAAGGATACCTCAACACCCCTTTATTGCGCAAAACACGGCATGGTGGATGAAGTCGTGTGCCTTACCGATCTGCGGCACTATATGCAGGCCTTTGCCGGCGCCGCCTACCAGAACCCCAAATCCATCTGTCCCCAGCATCAGATGATCCTGCCCAGAATTATTCGGGATCATTCGGTTGCAAAGAAAGAGGCATAAACCATGGCTGATGGGGTAGGGGTGTTTGTCACCGGTCTTTTAGGCGTGTTTCTGGGTATGGCCTGTCTTTACCTTTCCATTAAAATCACCGGAAGGGCGGTTGCCGCACTGGAATCAAAACGAAATGCCGGGGAAACAGCCGGGCCGGGAGGGGATAAATGAGCGCATTGTACGCTTTGTTCCAGACCACGGGACTGTTTTATGTCACCCCGGGCATTGTGGTCATGTGGATCATCGGGCTGACCTTGATCTACCTTGCGGTTGCAAAATCCTACGAACCCCTTTTGCTGCTGCCCATAGGGTTCGGAATCATCTTAGTCAACCTGCCTTTGGCAGGTCTTATGACCCCCCATGAAGGATTGCTCTGGAAATTTTACGAGTATGGCATTCACTGGGAGATTATACCGCCGGTAATCTTCTTAGGATTAGGGGCGCTCACGGATTTTGGGCCGCTCATTGCCAATCCCAGGCTGATATTTCTGGGGGCCGGGGCCCAGGCCGGGGTATACATCACCTTTTTTGCGGCCCAGGCCTTTGGATTTGATCTGAAAGCAGCGGCAACTATCGGTATCATCGGCGGGGCAGACGGGCCCACCACCATATTCCTGGCATCCAAACTGGCCCCCTCCCTGTTAGGCGTCTGCGCTGTGGCCGCCTATTCCTACATGGCCCTGGTGCCCATTATCCAGCCCCCGGTGATGAAGCTTTTGACGACTCCGGAAGAGAGACGTATCCGCATGGCCAAGGGCAGAAAGGTGGGCAAACTTGAAAAGACCCTGTTTCCCATTGTCTCAACCTTTGTCGTCATCCTATTGGTTCCGGCATCGGCACCGTTGATCTCCATGTTCATGCTGGGTAATCTATTCCGGGAGTCCGGCGTGGTGGAGCGGCTCCATGGTGCTGCACAGAATGAACTGATGAATATTGTCACCATCTTTCTTGGGGTGCCGGTGGGAGCCACCATGAATGCGGAAAATTTTTTGAGGCCCCAGGTGATATTTGTGTTCTGCCTGGGGCTGTTTGCCTTTGTGGTTTCCACCATGACAGGGGTGCTTCTGGCCAAGCTCATGAACCTTTTTTCCAAAAATAAAATCAATCCGCTGTTGGGGGCGGCCGGTGTTTCGGCTGTACCCATGGCAGCCAGGGTTGTGCATAAGGTGGGCATGGAAGCGGACAAGAAAAATTATCTGCTCATGTATGCCATGGGACCCAATGTGGCGGGGGTTATCGGCACCGTGATTGCGGCAGGTATCTTTTTAACCCTTTTGGGGGGATGAGCCTGTCATCTCTTTGCCTTTTTTGAACGCCTGACAGGAAATCAAAAAACTCCCCCGCTCTTCATAGCGGGGGAGTTTTCTATTTTTCCATGGACTTTATTCGGGAGCCGGGCAAGAGAGCATCCTCTCTCTGATCACCTCAAATAAATCACAGAACCTCAGGACACCGGTGACAGTGTCGCCGTTTTTCACGATCAGGGGCTGGTGAGCGCCCATCACATATTCATGCAGCGCTTTTTCAAGAGAATCGTCCTCCTGGAGGTATTCAACGTCACTGGGCACATGCATGATCTCTGAAATTTTGATGTCGGCACCGCGCTCGCAAAGATTTTGAATCGGTTCCATCCAAAGGTTGAAATCCCGGATGGCATTAATCACATACTCCTTGGTCAACGTTCCGTCTTTGTAATCTTTGAACAGTTTTTTATAGTTCGGCTCAAGGCTTCTGAAAATATCCAGCATGGTGACCTTTCCCTTGAATTTGCCATCGTCATCAACAACAATAACATCCCTGTGTGCTTGGCGGTTTTCGGATTTATTTTTTTCCAAAACCTGGAATACATCATAAATCGTGTCCGTCTCTTTGAGTGTTACGTAATCATGTAAGGGGGTCATAACCGTTTTTATCAAAATTTCTTTCATGGCATTCTCCTCTAAAGGGTGTAAATAACCTTAAATTATGATGATGACTTTTGCTGATAAAGTCTCTGTGGCGCCTATACAGAAGATTACAATCTTTTGTTTTGGGCTGAACCCTATGAAAAATTAGGCCAGCCTGGTGCCGGTGTATGAAAGTAAATAAGCGGTTGCTGAATTATTATTTTTTTTGCGGGCTGTCGTTCGGTGTTGATAGATCCGATCAGCCCCGTCGTATACCTAATATAATATGAGAAAAATATGGGAAGTCAAGCTTTATAGGTGCTTAGGTTCCGGTAAAAAGGGGCGCAGCAATATTTTTTAATTATGATCAACTGTTGTATGATCTCCCCGCAGATAACGTTCTTTTGACCTTGCGTCTTTCAAGGGAATCTATTAGAATAACTCCCTTTTGAATATGGCGATTATAAAAGCTTTTTTTAAGATAGGCATACTGTTGAAAACGGTAGTGAAATAGACAAAACTAAATGCGTCCGACCAATGAGCCCATCCCCGGGGCAGACCCGGGACCGTCCGGGGACAAGCCTGTTACCCCGGTATTTACCACGGATATATTAAACCAGAGCACAGCCATTGATTTGGGCCGTGGTGAGATGCCGCCCCATTGGGCCGGACTGGCTAAATATCTTAACAGCCTGGGGACTGAAGAGCTCTCCCAGCGCTGGAAAAAAGCGCGGCAGATTATCCAGGAACACGGATCTGCCTACAATGTTTTCAATCCGAAAACCGCCACAGAACGGCCCTGGACCCTTGATCCTATTCCTCTGCCCATTTCAAGCCGCACCTGGCAACTCCTTGAGCACGGTATCCAGCAGCGTTCAAAACTTTTGGCGTTGATTTTTAGGGATATTTACGGTCACCAGGAGCTGATTAAAAACCGGGTAATTCCCGCGGAACTGATATTTGGTAATCCAGGATTTTTGCGCCAATGCCGGTTTGGTTATGAACGGGGTATCCCGGATCATCACCTCTTTTCTTCGGATCTCATCTGTCGGGCCGATGGCGGCTGGCAGGTGGCTTCCCACGGCACCCAGGTACCGGCCGGCATCGGGTATGCCCTGGAAAACCGCGTCATCCTCACCCGGATTCTGCCCCGCATGTTTCACTCCAGAAAAGTCCAGCGCCTGGCGCCGTTTTTTAAGTACCTGAATCTCTCCCTGATGGAAATTTCGGGTCAAAAACAGCAGGAGCCCTGCATTGTGATGCTCTGTGAAGGCCCCTTTGGTGCCCACTATTTTGAGCAGGTTTTTCTGGCAAGGTATCTGGGGTATACCCTGGTGGAGACCAATGACCTGACCACCCGGGGAGACTGGGTGTTTCTCAAGACCCTGGGCGGTCTCCAGCGGGTGGATGTTATTTTGCGGCGGATTCCCGATTATGCCTGTGATCCGCTGCTGGACGTGAATTCAGGTTTTCCCGGTATTCCCGGCCTGCTCCAGGCTGCCAGGGCAGGAAATGTGGCCATAAGCAATGCGCTTGGATCGGGTATCCTTGAATCTCCGGGGCTGTTTGCACTGCTGCCCAAGTTGTGCCGGGAGATCCTGGGCGAACCGTTAATTCTGGAAAATGTGGATACATTCTGGCTGGGGACGCCGGAAATAAGGTATCGGGTGCTTGAAGATTTAAAAAGCGGTGCCCGGCCCATGACCCTTTATAGCGCATTCAGCCCGGCCCATGCCCAGGTGGTGAATACCCGGTCTTTGACTGGGGTTAAAAAACAGGCGTTGATTGCCGCCATCCAGAATATGCCCTATGCCTGGGTCGGACGGTATCCGGTTGAACCGTCCACTGTACCCGTCTGGTTTGAAAAAGGCGTAAAAAACAGATACACGGCCGTGCGCCTGTTTTCTTCGTCCATCACGGAGAATGGCGGCACCGCACCTGTAAAAGCGGCTGACCTGGTTGAAGCCGCTGTCATGTCCGGGGGCCTGGCCCGGGTGGCTGATGATCCGGAAGCCCTTGCGCTGTCCGGCACCGGGGGGAAAGGGCAGGGGGCCAAAGATGCCTGGTGTCTGTCCGAACGGCCCACGGAATTTAAAAGTATGCTCCACCGCTTTTCCACCCCCTTTGAAATTCACAGGGGAAGCGACCTGCCCAGCCGGGTGGCGGATAATATGCTTTGGTTAGGGCGGTATATGGAACGCACCGAAGGGATGCTGCGGGTGATCCGAAGCGTCTTAATGCGTGTGCACAGCGAGACCCAGCTGAACAAAGTCAGCGAAATGCCGTTTTTTCTCAGGGTCATGGCCAATTTGAAAATTGTTTCTGACGACCTTGGCCGGCCCGATGCCTCGTTTTCCGTAAGTATTCTTGAAAAAGAGTTGTACCGCTCCATCTATGGGGTTCAGATACAAAGCAGTATTCTGAACTGTCTGAACAACGCCATTCAGGTGGCGGATCGGGTGAGGGACCGGCTCTCGGATGATTCCTGGCAGATTCTTGGGCGCATTGAAAAAGGATTGGTTCGGATTGATCCTAAAACCCAGAGTTCAGAAATTCTGGAAATGCTCAGCGATATTATCCTGAACATGTCCGCCTTTGCAGGACTTGCTCTGGAAAGCATGACCCGGGGGATGGGATGGCGGTTCATGGATATGGGCCGCAGGATTGAGCGGGCCCTTCACATGACAACCGTCATGGCAAGTCTGATCCAGGGAGATCAGGTCCCGGACCCCAATGATCTTGAGGCGGTACTTGAGGTGGCGGACAGCCGCATCACCTACCATACCCGGTACCGGACCACCATTCTCATGGAACCACTGGTGGACCTGCTGTTGCTGGATGAGATAAACCCCCGGTCGGTGGGGTTTCAATTGGCGGTTCTGCATACACATTTGGAAAATTTACCCAAATCCCAGCCTTTTCCTTTCCGGACAAAGGAGGAAAAAATCATTCTGGATCTGACCACCCGGCTTCGCCTGGCAGATACACAGGAGTTGATGGCTCGTGGTGAAAAACAGGTCTTTCCCAACCTATATACCTTGCTGGACAAATTGGACAAGGACTTGCAAGGCCTTGCCGACAGCATCACCCAGCACTATTTAAGTCGGATCGAAACGGAAAAACAGCTTAACGGCCAGTTTGAGGGCAAGGGTTTGCCTGTGGCGGGAATTATTATGGGCGGGGCGGTAAACAATGAAATATAAAATCAGTCACCGGACCCATTATCAATACGAGTCACCTGCGTCACTCTCCCATAGTGAACTAGTGCTGGTTCCCAGAAATTCTGAGTATCAGACCTGCACCCAAAGTCGGGTTTGCCTGAAGCCTGAACCGTCTGCCAGGTCCATGCGTCTGGATTATTTCGGCAACACCGTGATCAATATCTGTCTTGAAAGTCCCCATACCGAGCTTGATATCCTGGCGGATTCCGAGGTCGTCCTTCATCCGCCTGTTTGTGTGATGCCGGATCAGACCCCGGCCTGGGAGCAGGTCAGAGATACCATCGGGCAGTATAAAAACGTTAAGGATCTGGATGCCTTTGAATTTGTTTTTGCTTCTCCCATGGTTCAGCCCAACAAAGCAGTTGCGCAATGGGCGGCAGAAGTTTTTGCGCCGGGCGTCCCAGTACTTCGCGCGGCCCTGGATTTGACCCACAGGATCTTTACCGAGTTCGTTTACGACCCCAATGCCACCTCAACGTTTACCCCCCTTGCCAAGTCGTTTGAGATCAAACGGGGTGTGTGTCAGGACTTTGCCCATGTGGGCATTGCCTGTCTTCGGGCCATGGGGCTTGCCGCCCGGTATGTCAGCGGTTATCTGAACACCCAGCCCCCGCCTGGAAAATCAAAGCTGGTGGGTGCTGACGCCTCTCACGCCTGGTTTTCTATTTATGTGCCGGGTGTCGGGTGGGTGGATCTGGACCCCACCAACGATGTCATGCCCATTGACCAGCATATTACCCTGGCATGGGGTCGGGATTACGGGGATGTGACCCCGGTTCGGGGCACAGTGCTTGGCGGCGGAAACCACCGTCTCCAGGTGGCTGTGGATGTGCTGCAGCAGCCTTTGTAAATCCGGCTTGCCAAATTAAAAGGGCTGAACATTTTACCTCCGGGCGGAGATTGAATATCCCAAAGGTAAAAATTTTCAGCCGATAAAGGTTGGAATATTGGCCCTGCCCGAAATCGGGCGATTGCCGGATCAGTATCCGGTTATCCCAGCAGGTTCGCCAGTCTATCCTGGGAATCATTGGACTGATTCAGGGCATAGACATTTGCTTCCCTGAGCAGTTTCATCTGGTTTAGGACAATGCTTTCTTCTGCGATGTCCACATCCCTGATTTCAGATTCCGAGGCCATCAGGTTGATCTGGGTGGTGGCCAGGTTGTTAATATCCGATGTGTATTGATTGGTGCTGGCACCCACCGAAGACCGATTCTCGGCGATCTGGCCCAGGGCAAGATCTATGGTCTCAAGGGCTTTTTTGGCGCCTTCCTCGGTGGTGATATCAATGTCGGACAACCAGCCGCTTTCCTGGGAGCCAAGGCTTGAGGTTGCCGCAGACGAGATTGAAAGCCCGCTGCTGCTGAAAGAACCGTCCAACAGATTTAGTCCATTGTAAGATGTGGTGCCCGCAACATCGTCGATGGCCTTCAGTGCGCCTTCAATATCAGACTGGATGGCGGTCAGACTTGACGGGGAATTGCTCCCGCCTGAGGCTTCTATGGCCTTGGTTCTGATACCCTGGAGCATATCCGTAATCCGGCCCAAAGCGCCGTCGGCGGTTTGGGTTAGGGATACTTTATCATTGAGGTTTTGGAATTCCTGTCCGGCCGCCAGAGACTGGCTTCTCAAGCTGTCGGCAATGGTCATACCGGCTGCGTTGTCTGCGGCTGAGTTTATTTTCCGGCCCGTTGCGATACGTTCCAGGGAATTCGTCAAATCGGTGTTGTTTCTTTCAAGCATTTTTGCGGCGATTAATGCCGTGGCGTTTTGGTTAATGGTAAGTCCCATGGTGCCTCCCCGCTTTTGATGGTGTTGCAATGTCTGTCTTGTAATATCTAAATAATACAGCAGGATAAGTTCGGTTTCAATGTAAAAAAATCTATTAATCCATTTCAAATCGTTATTATCGGCATGTGTTCAAAAAAACTTGAATCTGAAAGGGCTGATGCTTGGGTAAATCCCCTTGACACATATCTTTTCAACTCGATATAGTGAAGTAAAGTTCAAATCTACCTTTAAATACGAAAGTTCTTAATCCGGCAAAACAGGTTGAATCGTCGGCTTAAGTTCCTAAAAAGAACTTAGTAATTATACTTCCCTATTTGGATACGAATGTTTCGTCTTCGCTTCCGACTTGAAATCTGTGTGGGCAAAAAAGTTGCCCTGTGAATGATCAACATACCATTTGATCCGTGACCTGCTGCCATTTGGATTCAACGGGTTGTTACGAAAAGGAGTGTCTCTATGTTTAGTAAAATTTTACTGGCAACCACACCCGCAGATGAAAGCAAAGGGGCTTCTAATGTATCTTTTGCCCTGGCAAGGCCCAGCCGCTCCAAGCTGTATATCTTTCATGCCTATGGATTGCCCGAAGAAGGATGGGGCGCCATTCGGTACCTATTGCCCAGCGGCAAGGTGGACGAGGTGAAAAAAGAGCTGGAAAATTATTTTTCGTCCCAATTGTCAAAAATTGAAAATTACGAAGTGGACGTGGTGCCAGGCATTCCCCAGGACGAAATTTTACGGTTTGCCCGGAAAAAAAATGTCGACCTCATTGTCATGGGACCCCACCGGGTGGCCGAAAATCAGCCCAGGATTTGGGGCTTGACCGGTTCCACATTGCAAAAGGTGAGCTTAAAGGCCCGATGTCCCGTGATGATTGTCCCCCCGGATGTGCCCCGGATTTTCCCGGTGGATGATGTGGTGTTGTCCAAAGAGGACCGGAAAAATTTTTCAATCCTCATTGTGGATGATGATTTGTCCATGCGCGACGCCTTGCGGGAATGGCTTGAAGAAGAGGGGTTTTCTGTGGATATGGCCGAATCTGGTTCCGCAGCCCTTGGGATGCTTGAAAAAAAACAATACCAGCTTATGCTCACGGATATCAAAATGCCGGAGATGGATGGGGTGGCCCTTTTGACCCGGGCAAAGCAGAAAGATCCGGCCATGGCCGTGGTCATGATGACCGCCTATGCCACCATTGATACGGCGCTGCGTGCCATGAAACAAGGTGCCCTGGAGTATCTGGTTAAACCCTTTGATCCGGGGGCGCTCATTCCTACTGTGATGAAAATTCATCAGGATTATGAAATGATCCGGGGCCGTCTTAAGGTGGCGTTTCAGAGTATTGTTCTGGCCATGGATTTTTCCGAACCTGCCCTTTGTGCCTTTAACTATGCCTTTGAAATTGCAAAGGGTTACAATGCTTCCCTTCATATTTTTTATGCCATGCCCTTAATGGAGAATGACGAATATCCATCTGCAGAGCAAATTGAATCCCGGATTCAAGAGGCCATTGAACAGATGAAGACCATGTTTGGAACAAAGCTTGCCGGTGTGGTGAAGTATACCATAGGCGCCTGGGAAGGGGCTCCCCATGTGGAAATCTTGAAATTTGCCAGAATCAGTCATGCCGATCTGATTGTCATGGCCCACCATTCCAAAGAAAAGGATCCGGAAAAAGCGGTGATAGGGTCGACGACCATGAAAGTCGCAAGTGGGGCGTTTTGTCCGGTGTTGAGTATCAACCGTGATTTTGTTCCCAAACCCGTTGGTTAGTTTTTGAACGGAAAACCACCCACCTGCGGCGTTACTGCACAAAACTGCCAAACAAATTAGTCAAATGCAAAGACAGAGATTCCGTGCGCAGCACTGAATCTCTGTGCCGTATTTATGTATTAATTAAAAATTTATTGACGTGTATACTTGTCGTTGATACACGTATAATTTATGTTTGTTTACTGATGTGCAGGAGATTTTGGGATGAAAAATGGGCTGAAAAACTTGTTGGTGGGGCTGGTGTTGGTTGGTATCTCTTTTTTGTTTATTCTTGAAGCCGGGGCCGATGAGCTGTTCCTCTATGCCGGGGCCGGGCTGAGAAAACCCACAGATAAAATCATTGCACAATTTGAACACGAGACCGGCCACAAGGTGATCGTGGATTATGGCGGATCAGGCAAGCAGATGGTCAAGTACCAGACTGTCCAGCGCGGCGATCTGTTCATGCCCGGTTCCTATTTTTATATCGATAAACTCAAGGAAAAGGGTCTGGTTGTTTCGGACAGCCGGATGGTCCTGCACACCCCGGTGATTGCCGTGAATAAGCAAGGCAAGCATTTTGTTAAGACTTTGAATGATATGACCGCACCGGGCATTAAACTGGCCATGGGCGATCCAAAAGCCATGGCCCTGGGCCGGACCAGCATGGATATTATCAAAAATGCTGGAATTGAAAAACAGTTCCTGGATAATGTGGTCGTCTATGGTGCCACGGTGAATCAGCTCTCCCTTTATGTGGTGCAGGGTGCCGTGGATGCCGCTATTGTGGCCCGGGCCAATGCGTTTATGCACCAGGATACCCTGGATATGTTTGACATCCCCACAAATTATTACACTCCGGATATCATCGGCATCGCTGTTCTGAAAACAGCGAAAGATACCGCCCTTGCAGAACAGTTTAAAGCCTTTGTTTCAAGCCCTGAGGGCGCCGCTTATTTCACCCAGTGCGGTTTTGTGGCGCTGTCCCGATGATCCGGCTGTTCTACGGTATTCTTTTCGTATGTTGCCTTGGCGTCCTGGGCGTTTTATACGCCCTGGCAGTCCAGGTGGGTATTTTCGACATTTTTAAAATCCTTTTGACCCCGGAAGCCCGGTTTGCATTGAACCTAAGTTTGACAACCTCGGTATCGTCGGTGGGGATTGCCATGGTTCTTGGCCTTCCGGTGGCGTATCTTATGGCCAGACGCTCGTTTCCCGGTAAATTTATCGTGGATTCTCTGCTGGATATCCCCATGGTCATGACCCCATTGGTCACGGGCATGGGACTGCTTTTTTTGCTGGGGCCCAATATTGCCGGGACGTGGCTGCAAAAGATGGGCATTGATTTTCTGTTTACCCCGGCCGGTGCCATCCTGGCCCAGACATTCATTGCTACGCCGCTTATTATCAGAAGTGTGCGCGCCACCTTTGAAGGCATTGACGAAAAATATGAGCAGGCCGGCGCCATGCTGGGCTTGTCCGATCTTAGGGTGTTTTGTTCGATTGTCCTGCCCATGGCCCGCAACGGCATTCTTGCCGGGGCCGTGCTGGCCTGGGCCAGGACCCTGGGGGAATTTGGGGCCACCCTGATGGTGGCAGGCGCCTCCCGGATGAGAACCGAGACCCTGCCCATTGCCGTTTACCTGAATTTGACCAGCGGCGAGATTGAACTGGCCGTCACCTGCGCCTGGCTGTTGATCTGCCTTGGGGTTGTCCTGCTCATGGCGCTCAAATGGCTGGGTGTGCGCCAGAAAGCCATGAATTATTGAAAGGGTGTATGATATGAACCATCTGGTGGTCGATAATCTTGTCTCCCGGTTTGTCAGTGTTGACCGTCTTGAAATTAATAAGGGTGAACTGATGGTGCTGATCGGACCGTCGGGTGCGGGTAAATCATCTTTGTTGAATGTCCTAGCAGGCTTTATGCCCCATACCGGCCGGATTCATCTGGGGGGCCGGGCCGTTCATACCCTGCCGGCCCACCGCCGTAAAATCGGCTATCTGTTCCAGGATCTCTATCTGTTTCCCCACATGACCGTTTTTCAGAATCTTAAAATTGCCATGCAGGCCCGGCGGCTTAAAAAAAAGCAGCTTCTGGCAGAGATCGACACCCTGCTTGAACTTTTTCGGATAACCGACCTGGCCCAAAGCTACCCGAGCCAGATCAGCGGCGGAGAAAAACAGCGGGTTGCCATGGCCCGGGCCATGGCGGGCAAACCGGATCTTCTGCTGTTGGACGAACCCTTGTCACACCTGGACTACCGGACCGCCCGGTATCTGCGCGCTCAATTCAAACGGGTCCAGCAGCAGTTCGGCCTGACCACCTTATTTGTGACCCACGACCTGCATGAAGCCCGGGAACTTGGGGACCGTATACTTGTTATGGAAAAAGGGCATCTGCGATTTTTGGACCACGACAGCCCCCCGGTAAAAGGGGCTCTGCTTCAGATGCCCCGGGATTTTTCCACTAATTTTTTCCAGGAACCTTTTGCGGTTTAGGTAGTTTCTACGCCGCCTTCACCCGATACCAGGCTGCCACCATGCAGGGCAGCACAAACAGTGTCAGGATGGTAGCCCCCAAAAGTCCGCCGCCGATGGTGATGGCCATGGGGGCCCAGAATTTGTCCACGGCCAGGGGCACCATGCCCAGGATGGCAGCGGCTGCAGTGAGCATAATGGGGCGGAGCCGGAACACCGTGGCCCTGATAATGGCGTGGTACCGGTCCTCTCCCTCGGCCACCTGGCGGTCGATCTGGTCCATGAGGATCACCGAGTTCCGGATGATGATGCCGGACAGGGCCAGAATGCCCAGTTGCGACAAAAAGCCCATGGGCATGTTAAAGATCAATAAGGAGGCAATGACCCCCATCAACCCCAATGGTGCCGTTAAAAGGGTCAGGATCATGTTGGCGATATTCTGCAGCTGGACCATCAGCAGGATGACGATAATCATGAACATGGCCGGCACCATCTGCACAATATAGTCCGTTGATTTTTTGCTTTGTTCCGAAAGACCGCCGATCTCAATGGCATAGCCGTCCGGCAGGGCTTCTCTGACCGATGTTAAGGCCTTGTACACGTTTTGGGTGGCATCGTTGCCGGTGACGCCGTCCACCGTATCTGCCTGCACCGTAATGGTGGGCAGAAGGTTCTGGCGCCAGATCTGGCCCTCTTCCATGCCGAAACGGATATCGGCAATCTGTTCTAACGGAATTGTTCTGCCCTGGCCCACATGGATGGGCAAATTCCGGATATCCGCTAGATGCTGTCGATCCTGTGCAGACAGGCGCAATTCAATATCAACGGTTTTATCCTTTTGCCTGAATTCACTGACCGGGATGCCAGAAAGCTGGGATTGGATGGCCAGGGCCAGATCCGTACTTGCCACCCCAAGTGCCCTGGCCTTGTCCTGGTCTATGTTTAGCTGAAGCTTTTTGGTCTTTTCATACCAGCTGAAATTGATTCTTTTTAAATCGGGATTGGTAGCCATCACATCCCTGACCTGGCCTGCAATCTGCCGCACCTTTTCATAGTCACGACCGGATACCCGCAGCATAACAGGGTATGGCTCGGGCGGTCCCATCTGCAGCGTCTGAAGATGCCCCCGGACATTGGGGAAATCATTGTCCAGAAGATCCTGGATCTGATTTTCAAGATTTTTTCGTTGCTCAAGACCTTTGGCTACGATGATGAACTGGGCAAAATTGGACTGGGGCATCACCGGTTCAAAGGTGAGGACGAACCGCGGCCCGCCGGCCCCCACATAAGCGGCAAAATGGTCGATGTTCGGGTTGTCGGCGATGGCGTTGAAAAAACGCTTGGCCTGTTTGTCCGAGGCCTGCATGGAGGCCCCTTCGGGCAAGGTCAGATCCACCACCAGTTCCGGGCGCACGGAACCAGGGAAAAATTCCTGTCTGAGGAATTTAAAACTGTACAGGGAAAACACAAACGCTGCGGCGGTGACGATCAGCACCACATACTTGAATCGCAGGCACCAGACCAGAATTCGCCTGAATACCCGATAAAAGGTTTTATCATAAATATCTCTCTCTTCTTCATGGTCGGAGGTGGGGTCGGCCTTGATCAAGTAGGTGCCGAACAGCGGGGTCACCATCACCGACACCACCCATGAAATAATAAGCGATAGGCCGATGACCGGAAAGATAGTCCTGCAGAACTCCGATGAGATGCCATCGGCAAATCCAATGGGGATGAATCCAGCACAGGTGATCAGGGTGCCGGTGAGCATGGGAAAGGCGGTGGCGGTGTAGGCAAAGCAGGCCGCTTTGATCTTGTCAAACCCCTGCTCCAGTTTTACGGCCATCATCTCCACGGAGATCATGGCATCGTCTACCAAGAGCCCCAAAGAGATGATCAATGCGCCCAAAGAGACCCGGTGAAGGTCAATACCTGCCATTTTCATGGCCAGAAAGGTGGCGGCAACCACCAGGGGAATGCAAAGGGCCACCACCATGCCGGACCGAAGGCCGAGACTTAAAAAGCTGACCGCAAGAATAATGGCAATGGCTTCGGCCAGGGTTTTGACGAATTCATCAATGGCGTCCTTGACCACCATGGGCTGGTTGGCCACCTGGTGGATGTCAAAGCCCAAAGGCATATTTTGCTTGATTCGAGCAAAGGCAGTATCAAGATCCTCTCCCAGCTTTAGAATATTGTCCCCGTTTTCCATGGACACGGCAATGCCGATGGCAGGTTTCCCGTTATAATACATTTTGGGGTCCCCGGGCTCGGCATAGGCCCGCCGGATCGTTGCGATATCCCCCAGCCGGAAGGTGCGGTCCAGAACCCGGATGGGAAGTTCCCTGAGCGCCGCAACATCGTCAAAAAGGCCAGTAACCCGGATAAAGACATTGTCTGTGGACGTCTCAAGCATGCCTGACGGGGTCACGGTGTTCTGTTTTTTAATGACAGCTGCCACAAGCAACGGATCAATACCCATGCGGGCCAGTTTTTTACTGTCCATTTCAATGTATATTTTTTCCGGCTGAACCCCTTCGAGCGTCACCTTTTTAACGCTTTTAATCCCCAGAAGTTCCTGGCGGATATCTTCGGCTTTTTCCCGCATCTGTTCGTAGGAAAACCCGTCTGAGGTCAACGCATAGATGTTGCCGTAAACATCGTCAAACCGGTCATTATAGTAGGGACCTAAAATGCCCTGGGGCAGGTCGTCCTTCATGTTGTTGACCATGTTGCGCACTTCAAGCCAGGTGGGGCGCACCTGGTCTGCTTTCACGGTATCTTTGATGTTAACATAGATGACCGCCTGCTGGGGCCTGGAAGAGCTTTTAAGGAAATCCAGCCCCGGAAGATCCTGAAGTTCCTTTTCAATTTTATCGGTGACCTGCTGTTCCACTTCGGTGGCCGAGGCACCGGGCCAGCCCACGCCGATGACCATCCGGCGTATGGTGAAGTTGGGGTCTTCCATTCGCCCCATGCCCTGGTAGGCATAGGTGCCGGCAAGGGCCATTAGAATAATACAGAACCAGATAAGCTGCCGGTGGTTTAAGGACCATTCGGTTAGATTAAAGTGTTTCATTTTATTTGTCTTTTCCGGTTATTTGTCTTGGCCCGGGGATTGAGTTCGAACTGTTTGGCCCTGTGACAGTTTGTGTACGCCGGTGGTGACAATTTCATCACCCGTGGCAAGACCCTCAGTGATCTGGATCTCTTCGCCGCTTCCCGCCTGTCCCAGCGTGACCGTTTGAAGTGTGGTTTTGTGATTTTTAATCACCCATACCATGGGCGAATCACCGGTCTGGTACACTGCGGACAGTGGGATAAAAATGCTGCCTGAATTGTCAGGTTCAATGTTGGTCGCAGATGCCGTCATACCCAGCCGGACCGTCTCAGGGGGATCAATAAGGGTAATGCGGGTCTTGTAGGTCCGGGTAATGGGGTCCGCCACAGGAGAAACATACCGGAGCCGTCCTTTGACTCCAAGATCGGGAAGTGCCCAGAATTTGACCTGAAACAAGGCGCCCGGGCTAAACTGCGCCACCTGGTTTTCGGGCACAAAAATTTCAACCTCCCGCTGATTCCCTTTGGCCATGATGACCACGGGCATGCCTGCGGACACCACTTGTCCCGCTTCAGCCCTGACATCCAGCACCACACCATCTTCGTCGGCCCTGAGATCGCAATAGGCCAGCTGATTGCCTGCCTGGGTCAGCTGGGCCCGGGCCTGTTTTAGTACCGCCCTGGCCGAGTCTGCACTGTTCTGGTAGCGGTCGATTTCAGCCTTGCTCATGTAATCCTGCTTATAAAGGGCTTTAAAGCGGGTGAGCAGGTCCGCGGCCAGTTTATATTGGCTTTCGGCTGCAGCGACCTGGGCCTTGGCCGCCGTCACCGCCTCTTGAATATCCTTGGGGTCCACCTGGATGAGCAGATCACCTGCCTTAACCCGGGTTCCGGTTTCCACATGGCGGGCAATGATCTTGCCCGGGACTCGGAATCCCAATGCGGTTTCGTACCGCCCCCGTACCTCGCCCGAAAATTGATGCGCAGGTTGTCTGCTCTGGGCGGAAATGGTCATGCTGGTGACAAGGGGGGGCGGTTCCGGCGCATTTTGCTTGGGGTTTTGATCCGACGCGTTGTCACATCCGGCCAGGGTCATCAGGGCCGGAACACAAACGAGCAACGCCGTTATAATAAAGATTTTTCTGCCTTGATTCATCGGGGATTACTCCTTTCCCATGGCGCGTTCCAGTTCGGCAACTGCGATGTTATACATACTTAACGCGTGAATATGATTGGTTTTTGCCCGGGTCAGTGCGACTTCGGCGTCCAGACGTTCAAGCGAGGTGCTTAACCCCACCCGGTAGCGGGTCCGGGCGGCATCCAGTGCCTCCTGGGCCGTCTCCAGGGATTTTTGGGCCACATCAATGGATTTGAGGGCGGCCTGGGCATCGTGGTATGCTTTTTCCACCTCCAGGCGGATGCCCCTGGACAACTGCTTTTTTGCGGTCAGGGCCTTTTCAAGCTGTCGTGTGGCCTGGGCTTTTTTATGGCTGGTACGTCCGTTGTCAAACAGATTCATGCTGGCCACAATGCCGATCTGGGCTGTGGGATCTTCCTCTTCAGGTTCCGTCCGATGGGCTTCTCCCACCAGCGCCAGGGTGGGCAGGCGATCACTTTGGGCGATGGTAATCTGTTCTTTTGCCATTTGGATCTGGGCATCCACTGCGCCGATCTCTGGTCTGTTTTCCTGACCGATTTGAATACAGGTCCCAAGATCGTGGGGCATGGGCAGGGTCTGCGGGGTATCATTATAGGTATACCGGGTATCCATGTCCACGCCGAGCACATAGTTCAAAGAGGTCTGGGCCAGATCCACATTATTCTGCGCATATAACTGCTGCTGCTTTAAATCCGCAAGTTTCTCCTCGGCCCGCAAAAGATCCAGTTTGGGAACAATTTTCTGGTCGTGGTAGGCGGTGGCCTCTTGGACATGTTCGGTCATGCTCTCCACCGCCTCGTCCATGGCCCCGGCCATCTGCCGGCTCAGGATAACGGTGTAAAAGGCTTTCCGGGCAGACAGTGCCAGGTCGTTGTCCGAGGCATCCAGATTGCTTCGGGCATGTTCAAGGTTGGCCTGGGCCAGGCGGCGTGTGGCCGTCAGTTTATTGCCTGTGTACAACGGCTGGGTCACCTGGAGTCCTGCACCGTAATAGGTTCGGCTGTCACTGGGCAGGCTCACTTCGGGCACACTGCCGTAGGTCATGGCGGACAGGGCATTGTTCAGCTTTGCCAGCCCCTGGTTTGTCTGCACAATCGTGGGGGTGTCATTGTACCGGTAAAGGCCGCCCTGGAGTGTCAATGTCGGCCCGAATTCAGCCCGGGCCCGGGCAAGGCCCTCATCGGCAATTTCCACATCCTTGGCCGCCATGCGCCGCTGCAGGCTGTTTTCAAGGGCAATCTGTACGGCCCTCTCCACGGTCAGCTGTTCCTGGGCCTGGCATGGGTGTGGCTGTGACACCAGAATCAGAACGGCAGATAAAAATAGGAAAAAAGAGAGCGTTTTTTGTATTGTCTTATGCATCATTGATCTCTTCATGTTTGGCTTACACTTATACGTCACGGGTACCAGCGCCGGGACGCAGGGCCGCGATGACCAGGCGCTGTACCTGGGGGACAAGCTGGTTAAAGCCGCTGGTATCAGATGGGGCTTCTGATGTGTCCAAAGCCGCCATGATTTGGGGTTTGACCGGCTGGGTAAGATGGTTCAGAATCAGCGACCCAAGAATCATGGTATGAACCGCCAGGGGATCGGTTTTCTCAAAAATACCTTTTTCCACACCTTCGTCAAGTATGGCCTGGACAATTTTAATGGTCACACTGACCTCTTCAAAGATTGCCGGGCCGAAATTGCCCCATCCGGAAACCATCTCCCGAATCATGATCCGGGTGAAATGGGGATGGGCATCCATGATGGCGGCAACACTGGCAATGTAGGTGTTTAATTTTTCTTCGGGCGTGGTTCTGGACTGAATTTCCCGGCGAAGCTGGGCTGCCCGGTCCTGGTAGATGTCCTGAATCACCGCCTGGTACAATGCCTGTTTATTTCCGATCCGGTAATAGATCATGGCCTTGTTTACCCCGGCTTTACGGGCAATGGCATCAATGCGGGCGCCATTGAATCCCTGGGTGCTGAACACCAGCAGCGCCGCATTTAAAATTTTACGCTCAGACTGGTCTTTTTTATGTTCTCGAATACCGCCCTCGGCCATTGCCGCCTCCTGATTAGGCTTTGGAAAAGTTTAACTATTTGTTTAAAATAAACAGTTGGTTTAAATTTGTCCAGAGTGCAGGGTAAAAAGAGGAAACATTATAGGCTGCCGTGATCAGCGCGATGGTCGATCGAAAAGCAGTTGCAAGCAGATAATCGGCATTTAAGGATTGACATTGTTGAATACGGCTGGTTAGTCTTTTCTTGGAAGTGCATGATATGAATGAGCTTTAGATTGAGGTAAAGGAGCAACTGCATGTTTGAATCTGCCGAGTTGGGACATAAGATATCCAAATCCGATTACAAGAAAGAAGTGCCTGTTCTGCGTGAAGAACTGCTTCATGCACAGTTGGAATTGAAGGAATCCTCCGCGTTCCAAGTCATTATTCTGGTCGGTGGATTGGACGGTGCTGGGCGCGGCGCCACAGTGAATTTGTTAAATGAATGGATGGATCCCCGTTTTATTCAAACCCACGGCATGGGCGAGCCCTCGGACGAGGAACTGGATCGGCCCATGATGTGGCGGTTCTGGATGGCTTTGCCGCCAAAGGGTAAAATCGGTGTATTCCTTGGGTCGTGGTACACGTGGCCGATGCTGAACAGGGCCTATGACAAAACAAAAGATGCGGATCTGGAGCAAAGCATGGGCCGGGCCATAAAGTTCGAAAAAATGCTGGTAAATGAGGGTGCCCTGATCATTAAATTCTGGTTTCATCTTTCCCGGGAAGCGCAGAAAAAACGACTGGAAACCCTTGAGAAAGATCCATTGACCCGCTGGAAGGTCACCGAGCGTGATTGGGAACACTTCAAGGCCTACGACAAGTTTCGTGACGTTCATGAAAAGGTGATTCGTCAGACATCCACCCCTGAAGCGCCATGGCTGATTGTTGAAGGCGCTGATTCTCGCTACCGGGACTTAACCGTTGGAAAGCTGATCCTAAATGCGATTCGAGAACGATTGAGCAAGGATGCTCAGCCCTCCCAGGAGATCATTGCCCCGCCGTTCATGCCGTCCATTGATAATGTCAACGTGCTGAAAACGTTGGATATGACCCAGGCACTGGAAAAGGATGAGTACCGGAAAAAGTTGAAAAAGTACCAGAGAAAGCTGAACCTGCTGATCCGGGATCCAAAGTTTAAATATACGTCTGTCATCGCCGTGTTTGAGGGCAACGACGCCGCAGGGAAGGGCGGGGCCATACGTCGTATTACAGGGGCGCTTGATGCCCGCGGGTATCAGGTGATTCCCATTGCCGCACCTACGGAGGAGGAACGCGAGCAGCCTTACCTTTGGCGATTCTGGCGGCATTTGCCCCGTAAAGGCCGGGTAACGATGTTTGATAGATCCTGGTACGGCCGCGTACTGGTGGAGCGGGTGGAACAATTTTGTTCCGAGGCCGACTGGATGAGGGCCTACAGTGAAATCAACGAGTTTGAGTTACAGATTGTCCGCCATCACATGGTGGTGGTTAAGTTCTGGTTGACCATCACCAAAGAAGAACAGTTGGAAAGATTCCATGCCAGAGAGCAAACCGCCTTCAAGCGGTTCAAAATCACAGACGAGGACTGGCGTAACCGCAAAAAATGGGAGCAGTATGAACAGGCGGTTACGGATATGGTCGATAGGACCAGCACGCATTATGCGCCCTGGACCCTGATAGAGGCGAATAATAAATACTTTGCCCGTATCAAGGTACTCAAGACATTATGCAATACAATCGAGGCCAAGCTCCAGGAGATCCACGAGGAAGGCGTCGATTATCTGGAAAAACCAAAGAAAAAGAAATAAAGAGACGGATTGTTTTTTGACTTTGATTGTTAACGCTTTGCCTTTTTTTCTATTCTTTTTTTGAAAATGGAGTCTTATTCGATGGGCACCACAAGAAGAAACTTAAAAACTGGTATTGTGGTCCGATTTTTTTTGCTGTCGACAGCAGTCCTGGTGTTCGGCACTTTGGGCAGCAGTGCTTTTTCTTCCCAGACCAAGCTTAAGATCCTGCATCTTAATGATGTGCATTCCTTTCTGGCTCCCCAGACCGTTGAATTGACTTTTGATGGGCAGTCCACCACCTGTGAGGTCGGCGGTATGGCAAGAATTGCCGGGTTGGTGGATGTGCTGGCAGTCAATCCAGAGCAGACGCTGCTGCTACATGCCGGCGATGCGGTCCAGGGAACTTTGTACTTTACCCTGTTTGACGGCCGGGCCGATGCCGGGGTGATGAATGCCATGCCCTTTGATGCCATGGCCTTGGGCAACCATGAATTTGACAACGGGGATGTGTGGCTGGCCGGTTTTATACGGTCTTTGAAGGTGCCGGTGGTCAGCGCCAATATCCGTGTGACGCCCGGGCATGTGCTGGAAAAGTTGTTTGCCCCCTATGTGGTGAAAGAAATTGACGGCCGGCCGGTTGGGATCATCGGCATGACCATTTCAGAGGTGACGCGCCGCTCCTCCCGTTCCGGTCCCGGGGTGGTGTTCGGCGATGAGGTGCGATGCGTTCAGGCCGCAGTGGATGAGCTGTCGGCCAAGGGGATTGGCCGGATTATTTTGCTGAGTCATTACGGGCTTGAAAATACCTTGTCCCTGGCGGGGAAAGTCAGCGATGTGGATGTGATCGTGGACGGACACAGCCATACGCTTTTAGGTGATTTGGCCGCTTACGGGCTGGCCGGTGACGGTCCCTATCCGGTGATTGCCGAAAATAAAGACGGTGATCCGGTCTGCATTGTCCAGGCATGGTCCAACGGCCGGGTGCTGGGGGAGCTTGATGTGACGTTCGAGGCCGACCGGCTGATCGCCTGGTCTGGACGGCCCCACCTGGTGCTTGGGGAGCAATTTCGGCGAAAAGATGCCGCTGGAGAGCTTCAACCGGTCATCGGTGCTGAACGAAAAAAAATTCTGGAGTGCATCAGTCGGGACTCAAGCCTGGATATTGCCCCTGAAAATACCGCGGTTGCCGATGTGTTGGATCAGTTTTCCAGCCAGGTGACAGAAAAAGGCGAGACCATTATCGGAACCGCCTCCCAGGAGCTGCCGCATGTGCGGGTGCCGGGCCAGGTCCACGGCATCCAACCCATGCCTTTGGGTAGTTGTCTGGCACCTTTGGTGGCCCAGGCGTTTTACGAGCAGGTGCCCCATGCCGACATGTGCATTCAGAATGCCGGCGGGGTCCGAACAGGTATTCAAAAGGGGGCGATTCGTTACAGCACTGTTTATGGGGTACTGCCGTTTTCAAATACCCTGTTTGAAATCCACATGTCCGGTCACGGTATCCGGCAACTCCTTGAACAGGCCCTGGCGTATGTGATTCAAAACGATGCAAAAGGGGCGTTCCCCTATGCCTACGGCCTGCGGTACGATATTGATGCCCGCAAGCCATTCGGCAGCCGGTTTTCCGGGCTTGAGGTCCTGGAGCGCGCATCCGGTCGATATGTTCCCCTTGAAGATGAGCCCATTTATGTGGTGGTGGCCAATGAGTTTATCGCCTCGGGTAAAGACGGATACACAGCGTTTGGCGTGGCGTCACAAGTGCCCGGAAAAGCGGTCGACACCTATTTGGATTACGCCCGGGCATTCATCACCCATGTTCAGGCCCTGGCGCAATCCGGTCAAGGCCTTGCCGAACTGCCGCGCCGGGATCACTGCATCAAAAGCTTCATTCCACCGGATACGCCTCGCCTTTTTTAATTTACATGTTCCTGCGATACCGGCCCCCCACATCGTAAAGGGCCCTGGTGATCTGTCCCAGGCTGCAGACCTTAACCGTCTCCATCAATTCTTCAAAGATGTTGCCCCCGGAAAGGACCACCCGTTGAAGTTTTTCCAGCGCCCGGGGCGATTCCTTTTCATGCTGTCGTTGAAAATCGGCCACGCGTTTTAACTGGGATTGTTTTTCTTCTTCCGTGGCCCTGGCCAGCTCACAGCATCCGCTGCCTTGGGGCGTTGCCTCGTCTTCTGAATCGGACCCACGGAACATGTTGACACCGACAATGGGAAGCGCGCCATTGTGCTTTAGGGTCTCATAGTAAACCGATTCTTCCTGGATTTTGCTTCGCTGGTATCCCGTTTCCATGGCGCCCAGCACACCGCCCCGTTCGGAGATACGGTCAAACTCCATGAGCACGGCCTGTTCCACCAGATCCGTCAGCTCTTCAACAATGAAGCTTCCCTGATTCATATTTTCATTTTTGGCCAAACCCCACTCCCGGTTGATGATCATCTGGATGGCCAGGGCCCGTCGCACCGACTCTGCTGTGGGGGTTGTGATGGCTTCGTCAAAGGCATTGGTGTGCAGGCTGTTGCAATTGTCATATACCGCGCAAAGCGCCTGTAAGGTGGTCCGGATGTCGTTGAACTGGATCTCCTGACTGTGCAGGGATCTGCCGGATGTCTGGATATGGTATTTGAGCATCTGTGAGCGTGGCGAGGCGTTGTACTTTTCTTTCATGGCAATGGACCAGATTCTTCGGGCAACTCTCCCGATGACCGTATATTCGGGATCCATGCCGTTGGAAAAAAAGTATGATAAATTTGGTCCGAAACTGTCGATGGGCATGCCCCGGGAAAGGTAGTATTCCACATAGGTAAAGCCGTTGGAAAGGGTCAAGGCCAGCTGGGTAATGGGGTTGGCCCCGGCTTCGGCGACGTGATAACCTGAAATGGATACCGAGTAAAAATTGCGCACATTGTTTTCCATGAAGTACTGCTGGATATCGCCCATCATTTTCAGGGCAAACTCAATGGAAAAAATACAGGTGTTCTGCCCCTGATCTTCTTTCAAAATATCGGCCTGAACCGTGCCGCGGACATTGCTGAGTACTGATTTTTGAATGTTTTGATACGTCTGGCTTGTCGGGGCCTTGCCGTTCTCGTTTGTGTATTTGTCCACCTGCTGATCAATGGCCGTATTCATGAACATGGCAAGCATGACAGGGGCTGGCCCGTTGATGGTCATGGAGACGGACGTTGACGGTGCACTAAGATCGAACCCGCTGTACAGCACTTTGACATCGTCCAGGGTACATACACTGACCCCTGCGTTGCCGACCTTGCCGTAAATATCGGGCCGCAATTCCGGGTCACACCCGTACAAGGTCACCGAATCGAATGCCGTGGAGAGCCTTTTGGCCTCGTAGTCACCGGAAAGCAAATGAAACCGGGCGTTGGTTCGGGCCGGATCTCCTTCTCCGGCAAACATTCGGGTCGGGTCTTCTCCCACCCGTTTGAGGGGAAACACACCGGCTGTATAAGGAAAGTACCCGGGAAGATTTTCCCGCCGCAGCCATTGGTAGATTTCTCCCGGGTCCTCGAATTTGGGCAGACTGATCTTGGGGATTTTCTGGTGGGATAAGGAGTGGGTATACAACGCTACTCGTATTTCCTTACCCCGGACCGTGTATACCAGTTCGTCCTTTGTATAGGCTTCTTTGGTGTCGTTCCATTGGGTTACCAGGTCCTTGGCCTCTCCATCAACGTTGCTTCTCGCGGCGTCAATTTCGTTTTTTAAATTTTCAATCAGTTCAGTTTTATCCCCATCAAGCAGACTTCCATCAAGGGCTTTGGTAGTCTCTTCCAGGTGCCACACCTTACGGATGGCCTGGGCCTGACTTTGTGTATGCTTGTGGTAGTCCCGGACTGTGTCGGCAATTTCTGACAGGTAGCGTGTCCTTTCCGGCGGGATAACCACCGTTTTTGATGAGGATGTTTTTACTTCTACTTTAGGAAGTCGGCTTTCAAACTTAACCCCGGTTTTCTCAAAAATCGTCTGCAACAGAGCCTGATACAGGGCCGTCACTCCGTCATCGTTGAACTTGGAAGCAATGGTGCCGAATACCGGCATATCGCTCGGCTGCATTTCCCAGGCATTCCGGTTTCGTTGCACCTGTTTGCGCACATCTCTGACGGCGTCCTCGGCCCCCCTTTTTTCAAACTTATTGACCACAATCAGGTCCGCATAATCCAGCATATCTATTTTTTCCAACTGGCTTGCCGCCCCGAATTCCGCTGTCATCACATACATGGCGCAATCCACCTGGTCGGTGATCTGGGAATCCCCCTGGCCGATGCCTGCGGTTTCGGCGATGATAAAATCAAAACCGGCAGCCTTGACCACGGAAATGACGTCTCCCAGTGCTTCCGGGATTTCAGAATGGGCTTTTCGTGTTGCCAAAGAGCGCATGTAAACCCGATCGTTGTCAATGGCGTTCATCCGGATGCGATCCCCCAACAGGGCGCCGCCGGTTTTTCTTCTGGATACGTCCGAACTGATGACGGCGATTTTTATGTCTTTTACATCATGGATCATGCGAAGCACCAGTTCGTCAATGAGCGAAGACTTTCCCGCGCCGCCGGTACCGGTGATGCCCATGACCGGTACGGTTTTGCTGCCGATTTTTTTAGACAGTTGGGCCCTGAAATGATCCAAATGGCCGTTGCCGGAATTCTTGGCTTGTTCCATTGCGGTGATCGCCTTGCCCACCAGACGTTTATTTTTAAAAGACAACAAGTTGACGTCGAGGTCTTCATCCGTGACCGTGGAAAAATCAACCGCCTTGACCATATGGTTGATCATTCCCTGCAGTCCCATCTTGGTGCCGTCTTCGGGGGAAAATATCCTGGCGACGCCGTAATCATGGAGCGCCTGGATCTCATCGGGCACAATTACGCCGCCACCGCCGCCGAAAACTTTAATGTCAGAGGCATTGTGTTCTTTTAAAAGATCCACAATATACTTGAAAAATTCGATATGCCCGCCCTGGTAACTGGAAACAGCGATGCCCTGGGCATCTTCTTCAATAGCTGCGTCCACGATTTCCTTGACGGAACGGTTGTGGCCCAGATGGATCACCTCCACACCGGTACTTTGAAGTATCCTTCGAAACATGTTGATGGAGACGTCATGTCCGTCAAACAGGGACGTGGCTGTGATAATACGGACTTTATTCCGGGGTGTGTATACGTCTACAGCGTCACTCATCTTTCCTCCTCCATGAAAATCAAGATTAGGGATATGCCAGCGCTTTTTTTAAACGGATATTTACTGTGCTAATGGAGCGTATTGTGAGAAATTAATTGGGCGTGACCGCCCCGTACTTTAAGAAAAAGTATAACAAAGGATCGAAAGATTAGCAAGGAACGGACATAGGGTTTCAACCCGCCACAGGGGCTGGAACCCATGCCGGCAGGCCTATTCGGATGAACGATCCCCCGGAACGAACCACTCTTTTTTTCGATAAACCAGATCCTGGCTTTTGGCAACCAGTTCCCCGGTTCTATCATCTTTTATGGTAATCTCATACAGCGCCATGGGACCGGATTGGGACTGTTCAATAGCCTCGGCCACAAGCCGGTCCCCCGATTTTGTGGCTTTAAGGAAATTAATTCCCACATTCAGGGCTACGGCTGCCTGGCCATGGGAGTTGCTGGCCGCCCCAAAGGCTATATCGCCCAGGGAGAAAATCACACCACCGTGGGTGATCCCATGAAAATTCACCATGTCGTCTTTGATAGTCAATGTCACCCGGCTGTGTCCAGGTTTCAATATTTCTACTTTTGCGCCTAATGATTGGGCAAAGGGGTCTTGCTGGATATAGTCGTTTATCTTGTCTGCGCGATTCGTTTCCATTTGACTCCATTTCTATGGGTATCTGTTTGAATAAAATTCGGTCATTTTAGTTTCATCCATGCGTATCTTTCAAGACAAAAATTGAATCGTTTTCCAATCTTTTGGATACTTGGTTTAGATGATCTGACAGCATGGAAATTTCCTGGAAAAAGAGGTGACAAAAGCAGCCAAAAAAAGTTAAAACCAGCAGCAATACTGGTGCGTGCCTGTCTGTGGGTAAACCGTACTGAATGGGGCATGGACCGCAAGCGCAGGGATGAAACCAGCCAAAGGAGCAGTGATACATGAGTTTTAAAAACGATCTTCAAGCGGAAATAATTCATGCCGTTGAAACCGTGCGGCAGACCAATCCCATGGCCGGATCCGTCACCAACACGGTGACCATTAATTTTGTGGCCAATGCCCAGCTTGCCGTGGGCGGTTCGGCAGCCATGGTATACATGCCCGATGAGGCACAGTTTCTGGCCCAGGCGGGCGGGGCTGCCTACATAAACGTGGGCACCATTGAACCTGTCTATGAAAAGACCTTGCCGGCCATGGCAAAAACCTTGTACGCCAGTGGAAAACCATGGGTTCTGGATCCTGTGGCCGTCGGCATTGGAGAACTTCGCACCCGGCTGCTGCTGGACTTTAAACCTTGTAAACCCAGCATCATTCGCGGCAATGCCTCTGAAATTATTGCCCTGGCAGGATTATGGGAATTAGCTGGCGGCACCGAAACATCTAATGTCCGGGGGGTGGATTCCCAGGACCCGGTCACCGCAGCCAGGGCTGCGGCGGTGGCCCTGGCGAATTGGACCGGCGGGGCTGTGGCCGTTTCGGGCAAACAGGATTTGGTTACCAACGGGTCCGTTGTCGCCCTTTGTCACGGCGGCTCTCATTTTATGGAAAAAATCACCGGGTCCGGCTGCTCTTTGGGCGGTGTCATGGCAGTCTATGCCACTACTGCTTCGGCCTTTATCGCCGCATTGACAGGCACGGCGGTTTATAATCTGGCCGGACGCCGGGCCGCTGAAAAAACAGATGCCCCGGCAAGTTTTCAGGTTCACTTTCTTGATGAACTGTATCGAGCAGCCCCCGAAGAGATCGCAGACAACCCTTTTGATATAGAGGAGATTTAACATATGAGAAGTAAATTGGATATTTCAGCATATTTTGTGGTGGGACCGGAAAATACCAAAGGCCGTCCTGTGGCGTCCGTAATCCGTGATGCAGTAAACGCAGGGATTACCTGCGTGCAGGTCCGGTCAAAAACGGCATCTGCCAGGCAATTGATCGAACTCACCGGCCAGGCGGCGGAGGTGATTGCCCAAACCGGTAAAGCCGGAACAGTGACACTGCTGGTGAATGACCGCCTTGACGTGATTCTGGCGGCAAGAAAACAAGGCATAAAGGTTGACGGCATCCATGTGGGCCAGACGGATATCCCCGTGGATGTCTGCCGGGACTATCTGGGGCCCGATGCCGTTGTCGGTTTATCCGCCCGAACCCATGAACTGTTCGAGTATATAAAACATGCCGACGTCAGCCTCATTGACTATTTTGGCGCAGGTCCTTTGCATGAAACCCAGACCAAACCGGACAGCGGACTGGATATCGACGGAAAAAGAATAACAAGAAGTATTGAAGATATTAAAACGCTTGCCCGGCTCAGTTCCATCCCTGTGGTGGTGGGCGGCGGCGTTAAGCTTGCCGATATTCCAGCCCTTGCCCAGACAGGCGTGGCCGGTTTTTTCGTTGTCTCTGCGATATCAGAAGCAGATGATCCAGGGTACGAAGCCTCAAAGCTGGTCAGGACCTGGAACCAGCATAAGCGGTAATACCCATGGCAGAAACAGCCCATCTGCTTGTTTGGGGCGGCGTAGTGATCGCGTGCTGATATTTGCTTGTTTTCAATAAGGGTGTAAAGCAGTATAGTAAGCAGTTAGATTTTTTGACAGGCCTGGAAAACATAATCATAATGAGCCTAACACATAGAGGTGGTTTGCTCTTTGGCCTGAACATATATAAGGAAATAAAATGAATATCAACGACATTTACATGCAACTGAAAGACGCCCTGAAAGCAGAAATCGCCCGCCACGACCTGGCAGACAAAAGAATTGACATCAAGTGTAAGCCATTGACCGTCAACGAGGCCATCGGCACCCCCGAACATGACGACTACCCCATTGTCAAAGGCAAAGAGGTGATGATGGCCGCAACATTCAACGGTGCCGTGGGACAGTCGTTTACGGACGAATATACGGACGTCTCTTTGTCCGTGGACGGCCTGCTTGAACTGGATCACACAAAAACAAGTGACCGGGCAATTTTCATCGCCGGGCTTAATGCGGTTTACAGGTCCTTGAATCTTTGTGAAAAGACAATACATTGTAAGGACAAGGAGCCGGTGCAGTGTGCCGAAAACCTGATCGACCTACCGGAGTTTTCAAGCAAAAAGATTCTTCTGGTCGGCCTTCAGCCCAGGTTTTTGGAATACCTTGCCAAACAGAACACCATGCGGGTTCTGGACCTTGATCCGGACAATGTGGGCACCGAAAAGTTTGGTGTGACGATCGAATCCGGTGAGAATTTTGAAGAGCCCCTTGAGTGGTGTGACATGGTATTTGCCACCGGGTCCACCATTGTGAACGGCACCATTACCACGTTTTTAAATTCGGGTAAACCTGCCGTGTTTTTCGGGGTGACCATCAGTGCCCCGGCTAAAATTTTAGGGTTATCAAGTTATTGCCATTGCGGGGCGTAAAACGCGCTGCCGGGGTTCGCCTAACGGTGGCGAGACTTTTATAAAATCAAATAGAAGGGGGATAAAAAATATGGGTGACAACCAATTGATTATCCGGTGTACGAAATGCGGGGCAAAAAACCGGGTGCCTGAAAACAGAATTTCGGAAAGCCCCAAGTGCGGCAAGTGCGGCACCATTTTGAAAGTTGAAGTTTTTGATGCCCCCGTCAACGTGACGGATGCCGATTTTAACCGGGAGGTCATGCAGTCTTCCCTGCCGGTGCTGGTGGACTGCTGGGCCCCCTGGTGCGGTCCCTGCCGGGCTGTGGGACCTATACTGGACGGCCTTGCAAAAGCTTACAAGGGGCGGCTTAAAATAGCCAAGGTCAATATCGATGAAAATCCGGGAACCGGATCAAAATACCGGATTCAAAGCATACCCACCATGCTTTTTGTGAAAAACGGTGCCTTGGTTGACCAAGTCACCGGCGCTTTGCCCAAGGAAGCGTTGGAAGCCCGGATCAACTCATTTATATAGGGATTGAACGGCCTCGTTCAGGCACTAAAATAGAAAGCGGCATTGCCATTCATTCATTCATTCATTCATTCATTCATTCATGGTAAGGCCGCTTTTTTGTTTTGATGGCGTCTGGACTATCTGCCTGGATCTCTATTGTTGACTTTCATGCCACGCCACCACCTCCTGGTAAGGAATGGTGCCGCCAAAGACGTCCAGGGCCGACCCGATGGTCAGGTCCACACGGCCATTGCCAAGGTCTTTTACAAGATTCAGGTCTGAAAATTGGCTTGCCCCTCCGGCATAGGTGGCTGGAATGGGGCTGTGTTCGCCGAGCATGGTTACAAGTTCCTCCTGGATGCCCTGCATTTTGCCTTCCACATCCACACCGTGAATTAAAAATTCGTCACAGAATGCGGACAAATGCTCAAGCGTGGCCGGTGTGACCGCCATCTCGGTGAAATTTTGCCAACGGTCCGTCACAATCCAGAATTCGTCGTCCCTTTTCCGGCAGCTCAGGTCCAGAACCAGACGTTTTTTACCCACGGCCGTGACCAGGGCGTTGAGCTTGTCCATATCCATGCTGCCCTTGGAAAACACATAGGATGTGACGATGACATGGGATGCCCCTGCATCCAGAAAGGTGTGGGCATTTTCAGGATTTATGCCCCCGCCCATCTGAAGTCCTCCGGGAAAGGCCTGCAGCGCTTCAAGGGCTGACTGAGTATTGCCGGGGCCAAGGGCGATGACGTGACCGCCGAAAAGCTGATCTACCTGGTACATCTGCGCGAATTGTGCCGGGGTCCGGGCGCTTTCAAAATTGGTGACAACGCTCTCCTGGGCGTCGTCCGACAGGGTGCCGCCCACGATCTGGACCACCTTGCCGTTTCGAAGATCAATACAGGGTCGAAATTTCATATACACTACGTCCTAAACAACTATGGGTTGTCTGCCGGGGTCGGCAGGTTTTGGTAATCCGACAAAATATCTTTGACTATTTCGGCTAACCCGCGGTTAAGTGCCGTAACATAGCCTTGGGGACTGGTATCGTTGCCCAGGGGGATTTGCCGGGTATAGGTTTTTGACAACACCTTTGTAAATCCCGCTTTATTCAACCGGTCAAGGTTGAGCGCCATGGTCACCACCGCCGATACCTGGGATTCATTGCGCCGGTCACAATAAAGTGATGTGATTTTGCCCCATAACTGGTAAACGTTTTCGGGAACCCGGTTGCTGGGGGCCGGTGCAAACAGGGGGGATTGGACCAGGGCTTCAAACATCACATCACTGATCATGCGGTCCGGTGACGTCATGTAATTATTATAATAATCCTGGGTGAATCTGCTTTGACCCACCCGGTAGACAAATCCCGCGCCGCTGAATTCCGGGGCAATGTCCAGGCGCTTTACCACAAGCGGAGCTCCGGTTGACCGATTGCTCTCATCGGCAGGGGCATTGTCGTCGGCATAGAGTCTGAATATCTGTTTTTTTGTGTAATCATTTTTAATCCCGCATCCGGTCAAAAAGGCCGTTGCAGTCAAAATGCAGGTGAGTGTCATAAACCCAAACAAACAGGTTGAAGGTCGCAGTCGGTTCATGGCAAACTATTTCTCCTCTCCTGAAGTTGATGTTTTGGGCGGGGCGTTCATGAGAATACTGCCCGGGTAATCCCGCAGTTCCCGGGTGAACTGGTTGAGGTTGTCGGCGGTATTTTCCAGGTTGCCGATGGTTTTTTCAATGACGTCGGCGTTGGTCCAGACCATGTTCTGCAGTAATTGAGAAGTTTTTTCAAGGCTTGCCAGAACCGTATCCATCTGATCGGCCATGTCAGCTAATTTCCCTTCGTAACCTTGTTCAAGCCCGGAGGTCATGCGCTTGAAACTGCCCGATGCCGTATTGATATCAGCCAGGGTCTGCTGGATGGGAGCTTTCGCCGTTTGAACAATCTGCTTTAGGTCTGCCATGGATGCGCCGGCATCGGCCAGCATCTGTTTAAGCTCGCCTGATGTCAGCAGTTTGGCCAAATCCTTGTTGGTCTGGCGTAGCTCTTTGAGCAGGCTTTCTGCCTGGTCGGTTACCTTTGTGATATTCAGGCCCTTGAGAAGGGCTGAAAAATCCTGTTTCATCTCTTTGAAATCCATGGAGCCCAGGGTCTCCATGGCCCGGGTGATGGCATCGGATACCTGTTTGATGTTGCTGGGCCGGGACGGCACATAAAGATTTTCCGGGGTCCAAGGGATTTCAAGCGCATCAGGTTCCTTGTCTTTATAATCGGTCTCCAGGTAAGCTGATCCGGTCAGGCCGTTAAACGACAAAAATATGGAAAGCCCGTCGTCAACCGCCTTTTTCATACGTTCTCTGGGATTTTTCCCGGTCTGTCCCACGTAACAGTCTTCGGACAAGGAAAAGGTGACCAGCACATAATTAGAGGCAACATCGTACACCTTTGTGGGGGTGGTGATGGATTTTACGGCACCGATTTTTACCCCTTTGTATTTCACTTCCGATCCTACATTTAAGCCCTGGACCGATTCGTTAAAATAGGTTTCTGCCAGGGTTTCGGTCTTCAAAAACTGGCCTGCACCAAAGGCGATCAGCATGGCTGCCGTCAGGGCAAAGGCCAGGATAACAAACAGGCCGAGTTTAAAATAATTGGTTTTCTGGGTCATGGCTCGGGTTCCAAAACATTATGATGGGTTCCGGTTAAAAAAATTATATACATACGGGTTTGAGGGATCGGTTTTGAGCTTTCTGGGATCACCCTGGGCGATGATGCCTTTTTTCTCTTTGCCCAGCATGATCACCCGGTCGGAAATGGTCAGGATGCTTTCAAGTTCATGGGTGACAATGACAAAGGTGATGTTAAGCGCCCTCGCAAGCTCCAGGATCAGGCGGTCCAGTTCGGCCGAGGTGAGGGGGTCCAGTCCGGCTGACGGTTCATCTAAAAACAGGATGGCCGGATCAAGGGCCATGGCCCTGGCAATGGCGGCCCTTTTTTTCATGCCGCCGCTCAACTCGTCGGGCAGAAGATAGAGAGCGTGCCCCATGTCAACCAGATCCAGCTTGACCCGGGCAATGGCTTCAATGGCTTGCCTGGGAAGATCCGTAAACTCGATTAAGGGCAGCATGACATTTTCCAGAACAGTCATGGAGCCAAATAGCGCCCCGTTCTGGAAGGCCACGCCAATGCCTGCAAGCAGGCGGTTTCGCTCTTTTCCCCGGGCCGCTACCATATCTTTGCCATGAATGAGAACTTCACCGGACACCGGCGGCACCAGGCCGATCATGTGTTTGAGTACCGTGCTCTTGCCGCAGCCCGAACCGCCCAGGATAACAAACACTTCACCGCTTTGGATATCAAAGTTGAGATCCTCCATGATGGCGTTGTTGTTGTACCCGGCAAAAAGGTGCCGGACATTGATAATGGTGTCGTTCATATGCCCAGATAAAAGAAGATGATGGAAAAAATACCGTCAAACACGGCAATTAAAATAATCGAGGATACGACCGCCCTTGTGGTGGCATCGCCCACGGCAGAAGGCCCCCGCAATGTCTGATACCCCCGGATGCAGCCGGTGGCGGCAATGAGAAGACCGAATACAAAGCATTTGGCAAGGCCGCCGGCAAGATCCTCCCAGGAGACAAATCCGACCACCTGATTGTAATAGGCAATGGGCGGATATCCAAGGGAAACAATGACAACCATGCCGCCAAGGATGCCCACAAAATTGGAGAACACCGTTAAAAGCGGCGTGATCAGGGTGGCGGCAATGATCCTGGGGACGATGAGAAACTTGATCGGTTCCATGCCCATGACCGTGAGCGCATCAATTTCTTCGTTGATCTTCATGGTTCCGATTTCCGCGGCAAAGGCCGAAGCCGATCGGCCGGCCAGGACAATGGCGGTCATCAGCGGCCCAAGTTCCCTGACCATGGCAATGCCGATGAGGTTGGCCACATAAATTTCCGCGCCGAACATCCGCATGGGAATGGCGGCCTGGAATGCCATCACCAGCCCTACAATAAACGAAATCAGCGCAACAATGGGCAGTGCGTTGACCCCGGAGCGTTCCGCCACCATCCAGGTGTCGGCCCACCGGACACGACCCGGATTTTTCAGGCATGAAAACAGGGCGGCCGTGATCTCTCCGACCATGGTGATGAATACCCTGGCATCTTCAAGGGAGGCCACCAGATCTTTACCGGTTTTTTCAATGTAGGCGTCCTTGGGCGGGGGGGCGGATGCCTGGTTTTTTGACTTTTCAGCCAGTTCCAGAAGCGGGGCAAATTCTTTTTTGACGCCGGTGATAAAATCGGATTGTTCGGTGGGCGTGCGGCCTGCCTGGCGGCTTAAATGGGATACGAAGGTGGCACCGGCCATGTCCATAAAATCAACGGACCCAAGGTCTATGCGGATTTTCTCCCGGTTTGTTTTTTTTACCGTTTTGACTGCGGCATCCCAAACCCCGGCTACGCCCGGGGCGTCCAGCCGTCCTGAGAAAAGCATTACCGTGGTCTGGCCTGCGGTTTCAATGGTCAGCTCAGGCAAAATATCCCCTTGTCCGTTAAATTTATCTGCTAAATCAATGGCCCTGCAGGGCTCTATAAAATATCAAGGATTAAATCATATTGGTGTCAGGGAATCAAGGTGTTATCAACGCATTCACCTGCAAAGAAAAAGGAGTCGGATAAAAATCCGGCTCCTTTTTAATTTTAACTATGGTACTGAAAAATTTTAGGCTTTACGGCGTAGTCCGACCAAACAGCATAAACCGGAACTGATAAGCAGTAAGCTTTGCGGGACCGGGACTGCCGCAAATACTTTACCAACCATCAAATAGCTACCATCACCATTTTGATTTGAAAAATCAGATGCGACGATTAGGGCTTCAAAATTGGAAGTGCCATCATTGATAAGTGGTGATTCATCTTCTATTAGTGCAAGGTAATAGTTTTGGGTGACAGCATTTTCTGTTTGCCCCCCTGAACCCTCTAACAGTTCAAATTTCGCAACTGGTGTGCCATTGTAGTCGAAGGTAACAGTCTGGTCTTTGTTAAAAGTTATGACCCCGTTTTCTACGGTTCCGGATAGACCTTCAAACTCAAGGGTCAGCCCTGAAAAACCTAAAAACTGCACATCTCCTCCGGAACTTGTCGTATATTGCAGAATTGGGATTGACCCGTTTTCTGAAAATTGGTTTCCAGATACAGTCAATTGCGGCACACCACTAAACACAAGGGAGTAAACCTCTAATGTGCCGGAATGTCCGTCGCCTAAAGCAGAAAGGTCTAAATTAAAAGTTGCAGCATGTGATGCAGAGGCAAGAAACAAAAATACAACAACGCTCATCAAAATTTTAACTGGCTTTTTCAATTTCATCTTCTCCTTTTCTTTTTTTATATGAAAGCTTTAATCGATTTATTGAATTGCTTTCATACGTTTTTGTGCGTTGAACATGGATGTTGATAATCGACCAAGTTCGCCCATAACTGTTGGTGGTCTCGGATTTTCCTGTCAACCACCGATTCGATCGAAGGGCAATTAATGAATTTCATTCTGGTTGTAATCCTTTTGCCGTATGAAATCAAGGTGTAAGTGCTGAAAATTATACCCTCCGGTAGTAAATGTTCCAATAACTAGTATCTACCTAATTCAGGCCGAATCAAACTTCAAAAGTTTAGCTTCGATAACTTATCCGATGTAACAGCCGTAGGCTGACCTAACATATCAGCAGGCAGGCTAATCCACAACGAAACATAAAATTAATTCAATAAGTTATTGAAGCTTTTATATGAAATCAGACTCTCGGCGTACGGCAAACCACCAGCGCCACCCACTCATCCTCGTTGATTTTTTTGAGGCATTCAAGATTGTTTTTATCCAGGGCGGCATAAATGTCCGGCAATCTCTCCTCAATGATGCCCGAAAGAATGGCGTTGCCCTCCGGTGCCAGGCGGGAGGCAATATCCGGCATAATGGCTATGATCACCTGGGCAATGATATTGGCGCAGATCAGGTCGTACTGGATTTCAGGCGTTTTATCCAGGGTTGCGGCCACCAGGGTGATGTTGTCAAACGTGATGCCGTTTTTTTCCAGGTTTTTGCGGGTGATGTCCACGGCCATGGGGTCCACATCTAGCCCCGTCATGGTGCCTGCCCCAAGTTTTGCAGCACCGATCATCAGTATGCCCGATCCGCATCCCACATCCAGGAGGGTTGTGTCCGGCTGCACATACTCTTCTAAAAGGGTCAGGCACATGGATGTGGTGGGGTGGGTGCCCGTGCCGAATGCCATGCCCGGATCAATGTGGATGATCACTTCACCCGGAGCCGGGGTATATTCCTTCCATTCCGGCTTCACCACGATTTTGTCGGTAATCCGGGTCACGTTGAAATATTCTTTCCATGCATGGGCCCAGTCTTTTTCATCCACGAGTTCGGATGAAACATTCACCTGCACAGCCATATCCGCCAGACCTGCCAGGCGCTCCTTGATTTTGGCGATCATGATATCCGAATCATCGGTGTCCGGCAGATAACCGATGATGCTGTTGTGCTCAGGCTGTTGCAGGGTTTGGGTGCCGAATCCCTCATCCGGCTCAGGGATGGGGACTTCACAGATGACGCCCTTCAGATTGAATGAAAAGAAAATATGGCAGATCACTTCTTCGGCAAGTTCAATGTCGTCTGCATCGAACCGGGCAATAACTTTTTTGAATTTCATTGTATTTTCCGTTTTTTTATATTTTGTGGTGGGGCGGCCTGGTTGTTCGAGTTCGCCCATGGCCGTTATATCAATATTATCGTTGACAATCCATACCTGCCTGTCCTAACAGCTATAAGCTAACGGCTAACAGCCCGCCCAAGGGGCGACAATTTAGGGGACGGTGGCGTGACGGGACTTCAGACAACGCATGCAGCACAAATGACTGAACCGGTGAGGTTTTCAGGGTTCCGTCTTTTTTTAAGTTCTCTTCAGATCCGGTATAAATTTCTCATCAGCTTCGCGTTGATATTTTTTCTGTCCATGTTTTTGTGCAACCTGTTCATCTATGTTTATGTGCGCCACAATATCGAGGACCGCATCGAAAGCGAACTGACCAACACCACCGCCATGATTTATAATATGGTCAATACCTCTGTAAATGTGGCCATTAAAAATCATCTGCGGGCCGTGGCGGAGAAGAATCTGGATATATTGAACGACCTGAACCAACGGGCCGCGGCTGGTGTTATTTCCCAGGCCGATGCCCGCAAAAGGGCGGCAGACGTGATTTTAAGCCAGACCATCGGGACATCGGGGTATCTTTACTGCCTGGACAGCCGCGGGGATGTGGTCGTGCATCCAAGAAAGGAACTGATCGGAACCAACGTGGCCGAACACCTCTTTGTCCGGCAGATGATGACAAAGAAACAGGGCTACCTGGAATATGAATGGAAAAACCCGGAAGAAAAAACTGTTCGGCCCAAAGCCCTTTACATGGCACATTTCGAACCCTGGGACTGGATCATTGCGGCCTCTGCCTACCGGTCTGAATTCATCAGGCTTGTCAATGTCCAGGATTTCAGGCAGAGTATTCTTTCCTTAAAATTCGGGCAAAGCGGGTATGCCTTTGTCTTTGACCGGGACGGCCGGGCCATTATCCATCCCGTCCTGCAGGATGTGAATATTTTCCAGACGCCGGAACTGCCCGATCAATACCTCAAAGACATGATGAAGCGCAAAAAGGGCCGGTCGGTTTACTATTGGAAAAACCCCGGGGAGACCCGGGCGCGCAAAAAACTGGTGATCTTTAACTATATTCCCGAATACCAGTGGATTGTGGCCTCCTCATCCTACCTGGATGAATTGTACCGGCCCCTGAAAACCATCCGCAATGTGTTTATCGGCATCTCCCTGCTCTTTTTCTGCATCATGCTGACCGTGACCTTTGGGCTCAGCCGGACTATTACCACACCCCTGCGCAGGCTTATGGCCCGGTTCAGCGCGGCCACGGCCGGTGATTACTCCATCCGGATGGAGATTCGTGCCGCAGACGAAGTCGGTCAGCTTGCAGGATATTTTAACCGGTTCATGGACCAGCTTGAAACCACCCACCAGGAGTTAAACAACGAAATCCAGGTGCGCCGGATGGCCGAACAGGCGGGAAACGAAAGCCGTGTGCGGTACTATCTACTCATGGAGGCTGCCCCGGACCCCATTGTCAATTACGATATGAAAGGCCAGGTGATCTACATCAACCCCGCCTTTACCCGGGTGTTCGGCTGGTCCCTGGAAGAGTGCAAAGGCCGGAAAATGGACCATTTTGTGCCCGATGCCTGCTGGCCTGAAACAAAGGTCATGATTCACCAGGTCCGGGTGGGGCAGGGCATATTTAATGTTGAAACCCGAAGGCTGACAAAGGACGGCCGGGTGGTGGATGTCAGCATCTCCGGGGCATCGGCTCTGGATGCCCAGGGCAAGCTTTCCGGCAGTATCATTATTTTAAGGGATATTACCCGGTCTAAAAATCTTGAAAAGCAGGTGATGCAGGCCGGGGACCGGGAACGGATGAAGATCGGCCAGGAGCTTCACGACGATCTTTGTCCCCATCTTATCGGTATATCAGGCTTGGCCGCCGTGATCCGGGAGGATCTTAAAGTCCGGCATGACCCGGCTGCGGATCTTGCCGGGAAAATGGGCGTACTCATGGAAGATGCCGTGGAAAAGACCCGGCAGCTTGCCCGGGGCCTTTGTCCGGTCCATCTGGTCAGCCGTGGGTTTCAGTCTGCCCTGGAAGAGATTGCCGATCAATATGAATATTACCCGGGTATCCGGTTTGCGTGCCGCATGGACGAGGGTGTGGATATCCTGGATGATTCCTGGGCCATTCATCTTTACCATATTGCACGGGAAGCTGTGAACAACGCGGTTAAACATTCAAACGGCGACCGGATAGATATTGAGTTAATCCGGGATACGTCGGATGGCTTGATCCATTTGACGGTGACGGACAACGGCACCGGCATTGATCCCGATCCTTCGGGCCGGGGCATCGGACTGCAGATCATGGCTTACCGGGCTAAAATCATTGAGGCACAGTTCAATATTGATACAGGTCCCAAAGGCACCCAAATCCAGGTTATTTTAAGTGCGTCGGTCCCTAACAGCATCGGATAACCAAACCGTATCAGAAAAACTGATAAAAAGGAGAACACCCCGGCATGATTCAGACGCGTCAAAAATCCCAAATCGTCATCGTGGATGACCATCCTATTTTCTGTCTGGGGATGAGTGAACTGATCAACCGGGAACCGGACCTGACGGTGGTGGCGTGTCCCAATACGGCGGAAAAGGCCCGTCAGATCATTGAACAGGATATGCCGGATTTGATGATTGTGGATGTGTCCCTGGCCGAAAGCAACGGCATTGACCTGGTGGCCGAGCTGCGTGCCAAATTCCCGGATCTGCCCATCCTGGTGTTGTCCATGTATGATGATTCCATGTACGCGGAACGGGCGTTGATGGCCGGTGCCAGGGGCTATGTGATGAAACAGCGGGCTATTGCCCAGGTGGTTGAGGCGGTGCGCCAGGTGTTGAGCGGGCACATCTATGCCAGTGACCGGATCAAGGAAAAACTGCTCAACCGCATGATTTCAAAAAAGCCGTCTGCCGTGGGGTTCAGTCTGGATACCCTTACCAATAGAGAGATTGAGGTGTTTCGGCTCATGGGTGAGGGGCTAGACTCAAAGGAAATTGCGGCACGGCTGAAGTTGAGCATGAAAACCGTGGGCACCCACCGGGAAAATATCAAGGAAAAGCTCCAGCTCAAACATTACACGGAACTTGTCAAGGCGGCTGTTCACTGGGTTTATGAAATGAAAAAATAGGGCTTAAAGCCTTTGCCGGCGCGTTTGTCCGGTGCATTGCGGCAAGCCGGAAAATATCTCTGTAGGTTTAAAACCTACCATGGTTCAGATGGTCGGCCATAAAAATATGAGGCAGTTGCCGATTGAACGATTTCAAGATTCGTTGTTAATGAGGCATGGAACGCAGTTATCAAATTTATTAATAAGGAGAGCCCTGCCATGTCGGAAAGAAGCGTTAACTACGAAATTTTAAGTCCCACCAATTTTCTTGAAAGAAGTGTCAAAGTTTATCCGGAAAAAACTGCAGTCATTTACGGGGACAAATCCTATACTTGGGCAGGGTTCCAGGAACGGGTATTTCGTCTGGCCAACGGCCTGAAGGCACGGGGGGTCGGCCGGGGTGACAAGGTTGCATTTATCTGTCCCAATACCCCGCCCATGCTCGAAGCCCATTATGCCGTGCCCCTGCTGGGCGCTGCCTTGGTTTCCATCAACATCCGGCTCTCTGGCCCTGAAATGGCGTATATCATTAATCATTCCGACGCCAAAGTCGTGGTGGCGGACAATGAATTCGGTAACGTTTTGGTTGAGGTTGTGCCCGAACTTACCGCAGTGACCAGCTTTATCAACATCTGTGACATTGATGACCGCATGCCCCTGGACGGTCCCGAATATGAAAATTTTCTGGCGGACAGCCCGGCTGATCCGGTTGCCCTGGACATTGAAGATGAGCGGGAAATCCTTGCAATCAATTATACCTCCGGTACCACGGGCCGCCCCAAGGGCGTAATGTACCACCACCGGGGTGCCTATCTCAACGCCTTGGGTGAGCTGCTGGAGTTTAAGATTGATCTGGACAGCAAATATCTGTGGACCCTGCCCATGTTCCATTGCAACGGATGGTGTTTTACCTGGGGCATCACCGCCATGGGCGCTACCCATGTCTGCTTAAGAAAAGTTGATCCTGCTGAAATTTACCGGATTATCGCCGATGTGGGTGTTACCCATTTGTGTGCCGCACCCACCATTCTCATAGGCATGTCCGTGTATGCCACGGAAAACGATGTCAACCTTTCCAACAGCCTGGAGATCATGACTGCCGGTGCACCGCCCGCACCCATGGTGATCCAGAACATGGAAAGTATCGGGGCCAACATCACCCAGACATATGGCCTGACCGAAGTGTTTGGGCCGCATTCCGTGTGCCAGTGGCAGCATAAATGGGATGACCTTGCGCCCATGGCCAAGGCCGGTATCAAGGCCCGTCAGGGTGTGCCGTATATCGTTGCCGAGCACATGGATGTGGTGGACCCCGACACCATGGAACCGGTACCCAGGGACGGAACGACCATGGGTGAAATCGTCATGCGGGGAAATAACGTCATGCTCGGGTATTATAAGGATGCCGAGGCCAGCACCGAGGCGTTCCGGGGCGGCTGGTTCCATTCCGGGGATCTGGCGGTGATGCACCCGGACAACTACGTGCAGATCATGGACCGCAAAAAGGACATCATTATTTCAGGCGGGGAGAATATTTCCACCGTTGAGATTGAAAATGTGCTCTACACCCATCCCGATGTATTAGAGGTGGCCGTAATTTCCGTGCCCGACGAAAAATGGGGTGAAGTGCCCAAGGCGTTCATCGTTCCCCGGGCCGGCACCAATCCCGATCCGGCCGAGATTATCGCCTTCTGCAAGGAAAATATGGCCCGGTTCAAGGCACCCAAGTCCATTGAATTCGGTCCTTTACCCAAAACCGCCACAGGCAAACTGCAAAAGTTTAAACTGCGGGAAAAAGAGTGGGCCGGTCACGACCGTATGGTTAACTAAGAATCGTGGGCTGAACAGCCGATCTCATAAGATGGTTTGCTGTAGAATCATGGCACAGGGCAGGGCTCAACCTTGTCTTGTGCCTTTAATTTTTTCAATGCGGGCCTGATAGTTTTCAAAAACGCGTTTAATTATTTCATTCAAATCACGTTCGTGATAATTCATAAAAAAATTTTTTTTAAGTTGATCGTTTGTTCCGTTATTTTATTCTTGTCTTGTACTGGATGCACAACAACATCCCAAAATACAACCCATCAGATTGTCCAGCATCAGCATGAAGTCTACAGCTGCTCTGAGTGTTATTATTACAAGACTAAATTAGAGCATAAGGGGATTGATGTTACACCATCCCAAGTGTATCAGATGGTTTTGGATGATCCCGAGCATACCTTTATCATCGATGCCAGAACCCCGGCCGAGTATGTATTCATAGGCCATCCATCAGGTTCTTATAATATTCCTTTAAAATTTTTAACCAACAAATTAGAACAAAAAAACGGAAACCTCTCTCCCCAGATGACCATGAATAATGATTTTGGCAAAGAACTTTTGGCCAAGTTCAATCCATCAACAGATACTCTTATATTTATGTGCCGTAGCGGGAAAAGAAGCTGTATGGCCTGTGACGAGGCGATCAAGGCAGGGTTTGCCAAGGAAAAGCTTTTCAGTATGCTGGGTGGATTTGAAGGCGATAAAGTCAAAAATAAACACAGCGCCTTTTACGGACAAAGAAAAATTGGGGGATGGGTCAATGAAGGCCTGCCCTGGGATTATAAGCTGGATGTAAATTTAGCGTATATCCCATCCGAATAGTAAAAAGATCCGGAGCATTGATCTTCGGGCTGTCCAATGGTCTTCCTTGCTTTAAAACCTATTGGTAGAAGCCCGAGAACGGGATCTCCTTGCTGGAAGGGGTGTCGTCAGGATAACGGTTCTCAGGCGGTAACTGGATAATGTGTTGGATTTGGGATTTGATTGCAGTATTTCAAACAATTGCCTATAGTGATAGCCCCTAAACCGATGCGGGAAAGCGGCCTGGGTGTTGAATAACCAGGTTGGTTCACGGCCGTTATGTATGAAACTTGCGGACAAATACGATCCGGTTGAACAATGAACCCCGACGATGGGGTGAATATGACCTGAAGTACAGAGAATCCGTTAACAAAAGAGAAAGAGACATTTTTATGAGCAGTCATCCAAATCACAGACACGGCCAAGGGCATATCCAGGCGCGTGGCCTACGCCGGGAAAATTATGACCCTGCAGCCGGTTGTAACCGTACCCATGCCGCGCGTTCACGCCTTAAATGGAAAATACTGGCATCAATTACCTCCCTAATGATCATAACAGGCCTGGCAGGACCCGCCTTTGCTGATGACACCACCGTTGCCGGGCATTATTATCTGACCAATAAAATGGAAACAGCATCGCAACTGCTTCTTAAACCTGATCATACGTTTCAATGGTGGCTTGCGGTCGGCAGTGCGGAATATAGAGCCAACGGAACCTGGCGAGCGCAAGGCGAGCAGGTCATCATCGAAACGGAAAAATCGGCACCCCTGTCCGGCACCCCCAAGTTTGTCCCGTTCAATGCAGAGGAAGTTGGCCGCTTACGAAGTCCGGTTAACCTCTGGCAAGTGGCTGTTGCCGTTAAAAATGTCGGCGGTGTTCCTGATTTGGATGTCGTTTTTGAAACCACCGGCGGGCAACGCTACCAGAGCACAACCAATCACCAAGGCATTGCGCTGGCCGACATTCCGCCACAGGGAACATGGGCGCGTGTCGGCTTGCGCCATCAGGATGACCGTCATGACTACACCTGGTTTACGTTGGCGGACCTGCAGCTTAGTGGTAACAGTGTCGCGTTTTGGGTGAAAGATAAAAAGTGGGCCATAAAGCAGCCGTTCACCACCATGACCTTTGTTAAGGGAACCGACACACTGACTTCAACCACGGACAATATGATCTATAAGAAATGAAAAAATGGACTTTCCCAGGATTTTTTTTAGGGCAAGGCAGCCCCATCGTTGGGGCGGAACCATGGAATTGATTAAGCAGGTCAGCCTACGCTTTTGTAAAGAATTTCATTCCAATAAGGCTTAGCGCAAATAAAGCCCAAATGATGCGCGAAGCCAGTATCATTGTCCGCATGGCGCGGCAGAGAGGGGCCAACTCGGGATCATTCAGTTGCTGCCACCGGCGCTGACAAACGAAGCTGGTGAGCTTGGGATTGACCGACGGAAACTTACTGCCGCGTGAATAAAAACGCAGACTTCCCATGGACTTAACCTGTTTGGGATGATGTGTTTTCAAGTAGGCGATCAGCCGCTCCGCTTTGCCGATGAGAAAAATATTAATAACCAAGGCAAGAAGGCCCAAGCCAAGGGATAGATATAGATAGGTCATTGTAGAACGATGTCCTTGTTGCAGTTATTTATTGTTGTTCAGGCATTGGTCCGGATGCCCAGGCAGGCTCTAATGTCCCAATATCTATCATTGTCTTTCCGTTATTTCAACGGTTCTGTACCGTCATGATCCACCGAAAAAATAGGGCGTCGATTTAAGGTGTTTCAATTTTATTGACAAAATAAGGTAACTTGCATTACCCTAACCGCCTTTTTAATATAACGCCACGGTAGTAACACGCAGCACCACTTCTCAAACACGAATTAAAAACACCCCCTAAAAATCATAGAACGGTAATTAAATATGGATACCATACACGGAATTTTGGTCCTTATTGTTTTTTGCATGTCTGTTTACAGCATGATCAGCTACTCTATTCGCAGAGGTGCAAACAAGAGCAATTTTAAAAAAATAAACAAAAAGCAGATCCCAAGCCGGAAACTGAGCCCGGGGGAGAGATCCGCCCTTGAACCCTTTCTCTTTGTAAACGGCTCAAAAAAACCACTGAAGCTTCAGGGTGACGATGTCTTTGTATTGACCGGAAAATTTTTGCGCCACGGCATTGAGGCGCAAAATGCCAAAACCATGCACGACACCATTGGCGGCGTAGAGGTTATTCTTCCTTATGATGCGGCCGCGTTTTTAGTGGCCGAGGAGAATAAAGCCGAAGTTGTGCTTACCGAAAAACTTGCCATTGTCATTACCCTTAACGGCGTTTTTGATTTGGCCGGTGGACAAAAACGGGATCAGGAACAGCAGCATGAAGCGCTTCAGTGGAAACGGGGAGACGTCGGGGAATATGCCGAAACCGAGCAGGAAACTGAAGCGGACGCACGTACAAAAGTGCATATTTACGGGCAGCGGGATGAGACCCGGGAAGAGATGGCCCAGCGTAACAGTCCGGGGCTGGGCATGTTGCCGGCCTTCCTGCTCATTATAGGCGTTGTGGCGGCTTTGTATGCATCCCAGGCAGAGACAACCACCGCCGTAACCTGGGCCTGTGCCGCAGCCATCGGATTGACGGTCTTGAGCATCCTGTCATTCATGAAAGGATCAAATCGTCAGGTTTCCCCAAAACCGGTTAACCGGGCCAAAGGCTACCTGAATACCATCAGTCTGCCCAATCCAAACAATTCCGCCCTGCACACCACCCAGCATTTTCTGGGCACCAAGCTGCCTGTTATCATTCCGGGGCATTGGAGTCGATTCCTTGACAGATTGCCGGAAAAAGCACTGGATGTGGATATCCGGGTTGAGGACACCCGTGTCCTTTCCATTGGATCTTTCCTCTCCACGGCAGAGGAGTACAGACGGTTTCCTGCCGTTTACTGGGGCCGCCATTTTACCCTGGCCCTGGTCGCCGTTATCGGTGTGATTATTGTCTTTAACTGGATGCCCAATCCGTCCATTGACCTCATACTCAGCCGTTACGCCATTGATGGCGCTACGCCTGTCTCCCTGACAGCGGATCAGGCGGATGCGGCCGCCGCGCTCAAGCAAGGCGACCTGGTCCACATCAACGCCCGGGTACGTTGCCAACTGCCGGACAATGTCTCGGGCAATCAACTGCCCGCCCCCGACTCCCGGTTGCTGAAGTGGGGCGGGACCCTCCCTGAAGTCGATGACCTGGATGTGGATGAAAAAATTAAGCCTTTTCTTGATAAAGAAGCGTTTCAATATTACCAGTCTCGTTTACTCGGTCTTGCGATGCAGTCATGGCTGGGAAACAATCAAATCTACAGAAATCCCTGGGAATCCCAGGAGAGGGTTGTCTTGCTTGCCGGGTGGTCAAAACTGGCCGGGCAGGTGGACGATTTTTGCAGCCTGCCTGCCGTTACCGCCTCCAGTGATGCCGTAAACCGGTGCACCTCTTTAGAAAAACAATTGATCACCGACGTGGTACGCATGGATGGAAAACACTATGAGAGCTGGGAGGCGCTTCTTGCCGACGCATCAAAAAAAAATAAAAAGAAAACGGATCAAGGCGCCGTCTATTTGAGTACACTGGGCTCCATGGCGAACCAGGCCCAGGATATTGCTGAATCCATTGTATTTTTAGATGCCAAAGCCAAATTGGAAAAGGCAAATAAAAGCGTCACGGGCGGGGTACTCCTGGACCTTTCCTATCGGACGAGAGACCGTTTAAATTTCAACACCGATCGAGCTGACCTGGTATCTACCTGGTCCCTCTACCAACATATCGGAGATGTTAAAAACACCCGTGAGCTTGAGCTTACCGGCATCGTGCTCGACAACACCCCGGATGCAGCCGGCATCCCGGTTTTGACCCTCAGTGATAACTATACCCAGGATCAGGCCTTTTCAGCCTTGATCAGGGTCAGCACCCTCGGCGTTCTTCTTCTGCTGGGTGTACTGCATATCCTGATGATGCTGGCCAAGCTTAGACGCAGCGCGCTGCGTAAAAAACAGGTAGATCAATTTTTGGATTCACAGATGGGCTAAGATCACTCGCGAAATTTGGGGGGCAATCCTTACATAATTCAAAATCATTAAGTAAGGTGTCCCCCGATTCAAAATGTCCAGGCCCATTGCATTGGGGGCCCTTGTCCAAAATAGCTGCCGACGAACTTCAACAAATCGGACTACTGGAGACGGTTTAGGCAGACCACGGCGGTGTGGATATCGGAACTCGTCGTTTATTTTTTAAAATCAATATGTTTTGTTTTTGACGGCCAGGGCGCGGTCCAAAAAAATATTTGCATTTCGGGGCTTTGTCAGGATATTATATTGACAATAGTTTTGTCGGATCACATCTCTTCGTTGTAATTTCTTTAGCCGCTTCTTAAAGGGTCCGCGAATTTAATCTCGAAAGTAACCCTGAAAAGGGTCGGCTTTTTTTTTAAAAAGTTTTTGTAACCTGCGCTGGGTTTTCAATGTACGTCATGAGTTGCGCCTATATGCCGATAGGCCAATGATCTTCGTGGCGTTTACATGATAACAAATCGTGCGTGCTGCAGGCCTTTATCTATCTATCTATCTATCTATCTATCTATCTATCTATCTATCTAAAGATTTGGAGGGTTTGGACGTGTTTAAGAAGCTTAAGATTTCAACAAAGTTTTTAGCTATCGGTATTTTTTTGGTGTCACTTTTAAGTATCGGGCTTATGGTCTTTTTTTCTTACATCGTTCAGCAAAATACCATAGAGGCCTTTGTCAGTAAGGCCCGAAGTATTACAATGGCAGCCGAATCCGTCCGACTGGAAATGGATGAAAAATGGCTGCAGGGGATACTGACCGTTGAGCAGGCCCGTTCTTTTTACGAAAAACAACAAATGGACAAACTGCTGAATATGGTCCCGGTCGTTACTGCATGGCGCGCGGCAATGAAACAGGCCGCGGCGGGAGAGTATGAATTCCGGGTCCCTAAATTTAGTCCAAGAAATCCGAAAAATGAACCGGATTACGGCCTTGATTATCAGATAGAGGGGCCTGCATTGAAAAAAATCAAAGAAAACGGACTCACAGAATATTTCGTAATCGATAAAAAGAAAAATGCTGTCCGCTATTTTTTACCCATTAAGTTATCAGAAACCTGTCTGATGTGTCATGGCGACCCGGCCACGTCCAATGAAATCTGGGGCATCCCCAATGGCAAGGATCCAACCGGAGGCACCATGGAAAACTGGAGAACCGGTGAAATCCATGGCGCATTTGAAATCGTTCAATCGCTGGCCCCTGCTGATAAGAAAATGAGACAAAATATCTTAAAGGCGCTTTTTATCACCATCATCGGATTGTTTTTAGTTTTTATCGGGTATTATTTTTTAGTTAAATTTACAGTGGCAAAACCCATCATGGATGTATCCGACCGATTGAAAGGCATTGCTGAAGGGGATGCAGATCTTACCCAGCGGCTGTCATCGGTTAACGAAGATGAAATCGGTGTTTTGATAAAAAATTTCAACGCATTCATTGAAAATATGCACAAGATGATTCAGCAGGTTTCAATCGATACGAAGACGATCACTTCTGCATCGGAACAACTTGCTGACATTTCACATAAGATGTCGGGCACATCTACTGAAACGTCAGGTAGAACGCATAGCGTTTCCATGTCCACGGATACGATGAGTAGCAATCTGGGGGCAATCGCAGCTGCAATGGAAGAAGCAACATCCAACATTACGGCCATGGCTTCAGCCACGGAAGAATTGAATACAACCCTGGCAGAAGTCGCAAAGGACAGTGAGACAGCCCGGGCGATATCAACGGATGGCGTCGATCAATCCAAACTGGCTTCACAACAGATTTCAGAGCTGGAAAGTATCGCAGGCAATATCGGCGAGGTGACGGCAACCATTACTGATATTTCTGATCAAACCAATCTTTTGGCACTCAATGCTACAATTGAAGCCGCCAGAGCAGGCGAATCCGGTAAGGGGTTTGCCGTTGTCGCAGGGGAAATAAAAGAGTTATCCTTGCAGACCGCCAAGGCAACCAATGAAATAAGGCAGCAGATAGAAAGTGTGCAACATGCGATTCAAAAAACCTTAAAAAATGTTTCCGGAATGGAAAAAATTGTTTCCGATATTAACGCCATAACGCTCACAGTTGCCAACGCTGTGGTTGAACAGCAAGCCGCCACCAATGAAATTACCTCAAATATCAGCCAGGTGTCACTTGTTATTGGGGAAATAGGACAAAAGGTTTCTGAAAGCAGTCAAATGGCCATGAAGGTGAATACAGAGCTGGCAGAAGTTAACCATGCGTCCAAGGATGTCTCTTTAGGAAGTCAGAATATTTCATCAAATGTGAAAGAGTTGTCGTCCATGGCCGAAAATTTAAAGCAAATGGTTGAAAAATTTAAGGTTTAAGAGATCGTGTTCATTGGAATACACATCAATAAAATAGACTCAATTGCCTTGCTTGGGAGGTTTAAAATGTATTGACAAATCATTGATTGCCATCCATAGTGCAATGTCAAAATAACGTTTGCTGGGGGTGCTTTAACCGGCTGAGAAGGAATATTTTCCTGACCCTTGGAACCTGATGCGGATAATGCCGACGCAGGGAAGCGGATATAAACTTAGGTTTTCAATTATTCCCGCCTTTAGATCCCTGTATAAATTTTGTTGTACCGGTTCCATCCTCAAGTCGTTTTTTTGCCTTGTGTAAGCATCCCCTGCCGGGGAAACAATCATTGAATTCCCTGGGAAACTGCCCGGGATATAAAGGAAAGGTGATCCTATATGCACGCCCATGACCTGGCCGAAACTACCTATGAACTTTTTGCTGCATTGCGCGATACAAGACCTCTGGTCCATGTGGTGACCAACTTTGTGGTCATGAACCAGACCGCCAATGTGCTGCTGGCCCTTGGGGCATCCCCCATGATGTCCTGGGCCGAGGATGATGCCGCGTATATGTCCGGTGTCTCGGACGCCCTTTGCATTAACACGGGCACCCCGGTTCCGGATCGGATTTCGGTGATGAAATCCCTGATGGCGTTTGCGGCGGATGCTGGAAAGCCTGTTGTTCTGGATCCTGTGGGGGCTGGGGCAGGACCCTTTCGCACGGATATTGCCCAGGAACTTTGTGAACTTGCCCCAACAAAAATTATCCGGGGCAACCCTTCGGAAATCTGCGCCCTGGCCGCAGGGCATTCGTCAACCAAGGGGGTGGACAGCGGGATCTCCCCGGAACAGGCCCGGGCCATTTTGACCGGGCACGGGCGGCCCGACAGAGACGCCGATGACTTGCCAAGCGGCGCTGGCGCGCTGCTTGAATCCGCATCCGCCCTTGTTGTCAGCGGAAACACCGACATGGTTCTGGGAGAGGGGAAAATGGTCAAGATCGCCAACGGATCCCAGCTCATGGGTGCGGTCACCGGCACCGGCTGCATGCTTTCGGCCATCTGTGCCGCCTTTTATGCCGTGGCTGACAACGGGTTTGACGCGGCTGTTGCAAGCGTTGTTGTTACGGGTATTGCCGGAGAACTGGCCGCAGCAAAGCTGACGGGGCCCGGCTTTTTTCTGCCCCTTTTTATAGACAGATTGTATGCACTGACTGAAGCGGATATCCATCAACATCTGAGGGCTGAAGTTCTTTGCCTTGATTAAGTTTGTGCCCATCCGAAAAATGGTCTGTTTGCCCAATTGTGAGTGGCGCGCTTCTTCAAACCCGCATTGGGTGAACGTTTTTGGTTTCGGACGGACACCACATTACGGGAGAAGTTATGGCAGATTTAGCAGATTTAAAAGACAATCAGAGTCGTTCAACCGGGAAAGAGATCTCTTTCAAAAGCATTATATCAGCGCTGGGACCGGCCTGGATCATCAGTGCCGTGGCCGCAGGGCCCGGCACCACCCTAAGTGTTGCCAAGGCCGGCGGCACCTATGGGTATGATTTTTTATGGGTGATCGTGCTCAGTGTGGTGCTGGCCTTTGTCTGCCAGTACATGGCAGCCAAGACGGCACTCATCGGGGGGCGGGGCATTGTCTCCATTGTCCAGGATAAATGGGGCAGTGTGCCGGCCTGGTTTGTGACCCTGGACGCCCTGGTTGTCATCTGGCTTTGCAATGTGGTGCTTTTAAAAGTTCTGGTGGCCGTGACCGAATATGTAACCGGTCTTGCCGTACCCTGGTGGGGCATTGTGTTCACCGTTGCCTTTTATCTGCTGGTGGCCCACGGCGGTTACAAAATTCTTGAGATGGTGTGCAAAATCATTGTCTCTTTGCTGGTGGTCTGTTTCATCGGTACCCTGTTTATTGCAAAGCCGGATCTGGGCCTGGCTGTTAAAGGGCTTTGGCCCGATTTTTCCCATTTCGGAAAAGCTGAAATTTTGATGATGACCGCCATCATGGGCGGTTCCATCCATGTGACCATTTTGTCCATGCAAACCTATACCGTGCATGAAAAAGGGTGGGGTGTCTCGGATCTGGGTAAGGCCCGTTTTGATACGGCCCTTTCACTTCTTGGGGCGTTCGGGCTTTACTGCACCGCCATCTATCTGACCGGCGCCTGTGTGCTTCACCCGGCAGGTATCCATGTAAATACCCTCTTTGAAATGGCCGATGCCATCACCCCGCTGTTAGGTCCCTATGCCCATGGGTTCTTCTGTCTGGGGATCTGGTGTGCCGTGTTTTCAACGATTATGCCCACCTTTATTGCGGCAGCCTACGTACTTGGGGATAAAATGAAGTGGGAGATGCAGCCCCAAAGCGGCCGGTACCGGCTGACGATTCTGGCGGGGTGTCTTATTGCCCTTCCCGGCGCCTTTCTCTCCGGCAGGCCGGTGAATCTTTTGCTGATCATGCTGGCCCTGTCATTTCTGGGCACACCGCTTTTTGTGGGCATATTTTTATGGCTGCTCAATGATCGGAACTGGGCAAAACAATACAAAAACGGTCCGGTGCTAAACATTGCCGGGGGCTGTGCCCTGCTGGTGACCTTGTTTTTAGGGATAAAGTGGGTCTGTGGGCTTTAGATACTATCAGATAATTTCTCTCTGTGTAATTTGGCGAAAGCCAAATCTCTGTGTTCTCTGTGGTTTTAAAAAGTTATTCAGCGGGCTTTGCCCGCAGGTTTTGTTTAACCACAGAGAGCACAGAGGACACAGAGTTATGATATAGCGCCAAGTTTTTGTTCAAAGGCACAGGCAACAATCTCCGCTGCCTGGGTTTCATCCTTAAGGTGTCTCAGGTTGATGACCAAATCGAAATCATCCGGATCGTCCCCATCTTTTTGATATACACTTTTAAAAAAGGCTTTTTGTTCTTTATCCATGGTCTTTATGCGGCTTTCCGCCTGTTCCCAGGAGATATCAAGCAACGCTGACAGCCTTGAAATCCGGTATTCATTGCCGGCAATGAATCTGACGGCCAGAACATTGTTCCGGGGTAAGATCAAGTGGGTACCCCTTCCCACAAAAATGGTGGGCTCCATACCTGCCAGTGTGGTGACGGTTTTTGCAAGCTGTCTTGCATAGTCGCTTTTTAAAAAGGTCTTTTCGCTGATGAGCATGGTGAACAATTCACTCATGATGCCGGGGTAGCGTTCATCAAAATATTCAACGGCTTTTTGGGACAGCTCTTTTTCTTGGGCCATAAACTCGATAATTTCCCGGTCAACCACCCGGAACGGCAGCCGTTCAGCCAAAAGATCCGCGATGTTAAGGGCACCGACCCCGATTTGCCTGGAAAAGCAGATGCAGGGAAACATACCGTCCACTGGCTCTTTTTTTGATCTTTTTTCAGTTGCCTGGTTCCAGTTTTTTACATGGATGTCCGCCCATGTAGCCGCGCTCAGTCTTTTTTTACCATAATCACCGGGTTTATATTTTATGTTGGATTCTTGTGTCATGACAGCCCCTTTTTTTTCGATGGTTAGCATTAAAAGTACCAGTTGCAACAATGTCAAAGAGCAATAAGAATGCCATGTTTGGATGATATAAATAAAAGATATATTTCCTGTAAATTAAGCATATTGATGAACTATAGCTTCTGGGGGTGATTAACGTGTTTGTGATTTGCGTCTGCTTTTTTTTCGATGTGTAAATAGTGTTGACAGGGGTGCCGGGAACCTCGTATTAGAAGGCGTCGATATTTGTAATATAAAAAGGTAAGTAGATTTGAACATATCCGATCATATCTCCATCCCGGATACCAGCATTGAGTTTTGTCCCATCCGGTCCCGGGGACCCGGCGGCCAGAATGTGAACAAGGTCTCTTCGGGGGTTCATATCCGTTTTGATATCCATGCCTCGGACTTTTCCGATGACATTAAGGCAAAGCTGTTGTCCCTCAAGGACAAACGTATTACCCGGGAGGGGATTGTGGTGATCAAGGCCATGACCTATAGAAGCGCGGCAAAAAACCGCGAGAACGGATTGGAACGGCTTGCCGAATTGATCGAAAGCGCCTGCCGGCCTGTAAAAAAAAGAAAACACACCCGGCCCACCAAAGCCTCGAAAACCAGACGCCTTGATTCAAAAACCCGGCGCAGCAAAATCAAAGCATTGAGAAAACGGGTAGATCTATAGTTTCACCGGTTGTCTTTTCTATCCGCTTCCATTCAGACATTCATTTCACAAAAATTTAGCACCTTCGTAACGTTAATATAATAATAAAATACTATTTTTTTCTTGAAGTTGAATTGCCACAAATATTCTGGATAGGAATACCCGCCAACATGATTGCAGCCATAAGAACTCACGAAAAAAATGTATTTACGCCGTCCGACATGGTCCGGCGGCTGGATCGGATCAGCCAGGCGATCGGTCTTGATGACCAGACCGCTGACAGTTTCATCCTGAACCTGCCTTTTATGGCCGAGGATGCCACGGCAGGGGCTGAAAATGAATTTCAGGCGGTGGTCGCGGGCAAGCGCGAAAACATTGATCTTGCCCGGGTCATTGAGACGTCCAATTATTACCGGAATCTTGTGGAGCAGGCCAGAACCGGCGAAACACCCCAGCGGCGGGTCGTGGCCCTGGAACGTCTGCTCAAGGACAAGGACGGCAAGGATTGGGAAAATTCCTGGATATGGTTCCCCCGCCGGGTGCTCAACCGCTTTGCCAATCAGGTGTTTAACGATGATCTCAAGGCCGATAAATCCATTCCGGCATCTGAATATCGCCGGGATGCGGCCTGTTTCGTATTTGAAAAAAACGGCGAAAATCAGGTGCGTGTGCCTGTGTCCTATCTGCTCAAGTTGGCCCTGGCCGATGTGATCGGCGATGACAATAATGCGCCGGAACCGGTGAAGGCCTGGGGCAAAAAGATGCTCGCCCATTTTTCCAATGACAACAGTTCGCCTGAACTTTTTTCCTTTTACCCGGTCAAGTCGGATGGGACCGGAAGCCTGGGGGAAAAGCTTGCCGGTGAAACCCTGCTTCGTTTTTTGCTGACCCAGGCTTTGGTGGCCTATGCCGGGCATAAATTTGAGCTCGATGAGAACGGCCAGAAGGTAAAGGTCTTTTTCTCCGCCACCCCGCCCGGGGACCAGAAACGGCTGAATAATGTGATTTCCGATGCCTTTTACCGGGAATTGTTCATGAGCCCTTGTCTCTCCGGATGGGACCGGGGGGAAGATAAAAAAGAGTATATGAGTGTCTGCCACAAGGTATTGTCCCGCAGCCAGATCAATGCCGTGGCCCAGCTCAAGGAGGCCGGCATTATCAACACCAACCTTGTGGTGCTGCCCAACACCTCCAATGTCAGTCTGGCCAATAACGGGACCCACATCAGTCTTGGCAGCATAAAGTTGTCCCAGTGCATGTCTGATCCGGGATCAGGATTTACAGCCCTTGACGAAAAATATACGGGGGACCTGGCCATCAAAATATGGGAGCATTTTTTGCCTCTGTTTGCCACCACCTATTCGGCGGCGCCCCATAGGCTGGATTTCCAGGAATTTCACCCGGAACAGGTCCTGGGCTTTATGCCCCACGAATTGATCCATACCCATTTGCGCATGATCTGGCGGCGGTGGAAGAAAAAGGCCCATCTCAAAATCATGGGCAAATCCCTGACGCCTTTTGGTCCGGTATGGCTGGATCGCATGATTGCAAATGTATTCAGGCTCAAAGGCGATTTTGTTCCCGATGGCCGGCTTATTGACTATTTCACGTCGGTGATGAGTACCTTCCAGAGCCCGGCGTTGAACGGCAGTCTGGAAAGCGAGGCCGACCTTAAAAAAGATTTGACCGCAATGGGGGTGTTTGACGGGCGTATGGCCCTGTACCAGCTGGTCCGGTTGCGCAAATATCACCAGATGGGATATTCAGGGTTCGAGCACCGCTACTTCAGCGTATTTGAGGATGTTGTCCGGGATATGGGCAAGGCCGCTGACCTTCAGGTGCTGATCACGGCCCTGGCCCAGAAGTATATCTTTTCCAAGCAGGTGGACCACGCCATGATACCCGATTCCCCCACCGTGGAAAGCGAGCGTCGCCAGATATTTTTTTGCACGGCCATTGGGGTGCCGACTTTTTTTGTTAAAACCCGGACCCCCAATCAATTTTTGGCTAAAATTTTAAAAAATACCGCTAAAACCAGGCAAAGTCACCGTTATCCCGGTTACACCCGGGTTTTGGTCCGGGAATACCAGCGGGCCCTTATCTCTTTAATTCAAACGGATGCTTCCGACCTTATATCCGCATTGAACGGGGCATCTGTGCTTGATGACCTTGACAACCGCATCAATGAGCCCGAGACCCATGCCGCATGGGGCCGGATCTCCCAGGGGATTCTCGATGGTTCCGGAAAGCATAAGCCCATGTCCATGCCGGGCAGGCAGTTTAACACACGAGCAGAAGATTATTACGGCCGGACATTGAGATCCGACCATGTCCGCCAGGGGTTTGACCTGCTCGGCAAAGCCTTTGAGCAGATAGATCTTTGGGCAAGATACCGGGATAACGCTTACGGTCAGGCCCTGGGTCAGATTCTGGGCAGCCGGGACATCCTCAAATTTTTAAAATCCATGCGCCAGGATTTCATGGATGAGACCTGTGCGCCGGAGACCCTTAAGAAATTTATTTATCTGATGATTCTGGTTATAAGCAGAGAGATGAAAGCATGGGAGGATGCTTAAGATTTTCTCATCGTTCTCACATAATTTTTTAGTCTTAGATTAACATGGTTAAAACAAAGTGCGGGCATAATACCGCCACTATGAAACATCAATATATAGATCGTAAGACCAGACAGGTGAGAACCGAAAGCCTGAAGGCCGATCCCGTCATTCACGCCGTTTATTCGCCGATTCGAGAGAATGCTTCCTTTTTATTTCAATTGATGATCTCGGCACGGATGTCCAGTCTGATCGGGGCCGTTTCCTATGACGGGCCTTTTTTTAAGCCACCCGCTGATACCAGACGGTTTCTGGCTTCCCAGGGCATTGATTTAAGCGAGGTGGCAGGAGACCCCGCAGAGCTTGATACCCTTCGCAAAGTGTTTGAACGCAAGATTCGCTATGAACAGCTTCGCCCCATGCCCGAAGATGCTGATGCCGTTGTTTCTCCAGCAGATTCGCGTCTTCTGGTGGGGAGCTTTTCAGACGGTTCAGCCATTTTTATTAAAGGCAAATTTTTTGATTTTTCAGAGCTGATCGGCCGGGATAAACCCCATTGGCTGGATGCCTTTGACCAGGGCAGTTTTGCAGTAACCCGTTTAACCCCGGATAAATACCATTATAACCATACGCCCGTGGCCGGAACGGTATTGGACATTTATGAGATCGACGGCCATTTTCATTCCTGTAACCCCGGGGCTGTGGTTCGGGAAGTGACGCCCTACTCAAAGAACCGGCGGGTGGTCACCATTATTGATACCGATGTGCCCGGGGGCACCGGATGCGGTCTTGTGTGCATGGTGGAAGTGGTGGCCATGATGATCGGGAAAATTGTCCAGTGCTATAGCCGCAAGGGATATGAAAATCCCCAGGCGGTCATGCCCGGACTTTTCATGAAAAAAGGATGCCCCAAAAGCCTGTATCGTCCGGGGTCTTCCACAACCATTGTGATATTTCAAAAACAGCGCATTCGGTTTTCCAAGGACTTGCTTGAAAACCAGATGCGCACTGATGTGAGCAGTCGTTTCAGTGAGGGGTTTGGCAGACCTCTTGTGGAGACCGAGGTCACCGTGCGTTCGGGTATCGGCCATGCCTGCTCCTGTAATGATACTGCAGATTTGGGAGACTTGTAATGGCTGCCGTTTCTTTTGTTGTTGGGCTGGGAGTTTTGATTGGCATGGTACTGCGATGGGGATTTAAAACCCTGCCCAAAGAAAAGTGGCAGATGGTGGCGGCCTTTCCCTTGGAAAAAATAGACCGGGGCCAGTGGCGGGGGATGAACCTGACCTGGTACGGGCTGTTGTCTGCCAATGCTTATACCTTTGGCGTGATTATGGTTGTCATTCTGGCCGCATCGGCCGGGATGCCCATTTCTGTTCTGGTGCTGCTGACGGTTTTGCTGCTGGCTGTGACCATTCCGGCGTCAAAGGTGGTTGCCCGGATTGTTGAAAAGAAAAAAGCGACGCTTACTATCGGCGGGGCGGTGTTTGCCGGTGTCGTGACCGCACCCTGGATTATCATGCTGGTGAATGCCACTTTGGGATCGATCTTTAAATTCCATGTGCCCGTTGCTGTGATGATGGCTGTTTTGAGCATTGGATATACCCTTGGGGAAGCTTTGGGACGCCTTGCCTGTTTGAGCTTTGGGTGCTGCTACGGCAAGCCCTTGAGCCAGTGTTCTAACCATACCCGTAAGTTGTTTGAACGTTTTAATGTTGTTTTTACAGGCGAGACCAAAAAGGCGGCCTATGCGTCAGGACTGGACGGTGAGGCATTGATTCCTATCCAGATGATCACCGCCATAATTTATGCCGTATCCGGCCTGGTCGGCACCTTGTTGTTTCTCCAGGGATTTGCCGGGGCTGCGCTTGTGGAGACCCTGGTGGTGACCCAGGTGTGGCGGGTGGTATCTGAATTTTTTCGGGCCGATTTCAGGGGAGAACGCAAATTTTCCATGTATCAGATCATGGCCTTGGCCGCCATCGTTTATACCATCGTACTGCTGGCCTTTTTTCCTGATCCCGAGGTGAGCATAGCCCTGGATAAAGGATTTAAAGCGCTGTGGCATCCGGGCATGATTCTTTTTTTTCAGGCGGTCTGGATTGTCTCTTTTCTTCATTCGGGCCGCAGCACTGTGACTGCATCAGAAATTTCCTTCCACGTGGTAGAAGACAATATCTAATTGAAAATGAAAATCAAAAGGCACCATGAATTCGGAGGTATCTGTTTTTTGTGGTGCTACGATGTTGTTAAGTATTTGTTGTTCAAGGGGTTGCTGGAAAGCCGGGGGATTGATCCCCTGGTTTTTTTATTTTTTGATATGATTACCGTGCCCGGGTTTATTGTGGGATGCGCCCGGTTGGTCAATTCTTTGGGCGGCCAGGTCATGGCATGGCCCAAGGTCCTTTTCTGGGGAATTGTTGTCTTGATTAATACCCTGTCCCCCTATGTGTATGCAGCCATCGCAGGCGGACCGCAATTTGATACAGTTGCCTGGGTGGTGTTCTGGATCGTGATTCTATTGATGATTGCCAATCTGATACGCACGATCAGAGCCGGCTTGATCGCTGGAAAGCAGTAATTTTATTCACGCTTTGTTTTTGTCCAGCCGTCTGATGAGTCCCTCCTGGGCCACACTCGCCACAAGTTTGCCGTCCCGGGTATAGATGGAACCCCGGTTCAGCCCCCGGCCCATGGCGGCACTGGGGCTGTGGATCACGTGGAGCAGCCAGTCATCCATCCTGAAATCCCTGTGAAACCAGATGGCATGATCCAGACTTGCCACCTGCATGTCCGGGGACCAGAAGGTTTTGCCGTGGGGATACAGGGCCGTGGGCACCAGATGAAAATCCGATGCATAGGCCAGCATATACCTGTGGGTGGCCGCATCATCGGGCAAGGGACCTGTGGCCCTGAACCAGACATATTTGTCCGGGGGCCTGGGAACGGGATGAAACGGGTCTACCGGATTGACGGCCCGCAGTTCAATGGGCTTGGGACACAACAGTTTTTTAGCAATATCTTCGGGGATTTTGTCCGCATAGCGAAGGATTTTGTCGTGATCACTTTCCACGCCGTCGGGGCCTTTGACCTCGGGCATGGGATCCTGGTGTTCAAACCCTTCTTCATATTTGTGAAATGAGGCGGACATGGAAAATATGGTCCGGCCCTTTTGTACCGCCTTGACCCGCCGGGTGGAGAAGGAGTGGCCGTCCCGGGTACGTTCCACCATATATACAATGGGGCAGGACGCATCTCCTGCCCTAAGGAAATAGCCGTGCAGACTGTGGGCACAAAGGTGCTCCGGCACCGTGCGGGACGCCGCAGACAAGGCCTGCCCCAGGACCTGGCCGCCGAATACGTTGCCGTAGCCTAGGTCCTGGCTCTGGCCCCGAAAAATATCTTCTTCAATTTTTTCCAGGCTGAGCAGCCCCAAAAGCTCTTCAAGTATGTTTTGTTTAATCAACATTTATCTCTTCAAAATAGGGGTTGTTAAAAATATCGGCCACATTGTAAACGGGTATATCTGCCCTAAACCCTGACGCTTCCAACAACATGCCGTAGGTTACGCCGTCAGGCTGATGGGTATCCACGTTCCAGCCCGGCAGGGTGGATGCCGCCTGTGGTGGGAACAGTTTAAAAGAGGATCTGGTTTTTGTCCAGCCATGGGCCAGCAGTTCCGAGCAGTAAATCTGATTATCCCAGGGCATGAAATAAAAATCGTAGGGCACCCCGCTGTAGTCAAGCATTTTGTGTATCCAGATGTTGATCATGATATTTCCCAGGCGGCGGGCCAGCAAATTTCTTAGAATCGGGGGGATACGGGATAGGTTGAAGCCAAACCCTTCGAGTTCTGCATATCCGATCGCCATTTTATCCGGTTTAAACAGGCGTATGGATCCAGGGGTACACAGATTTAAAAAGTCAGGCCAGCAAAGAAAGTGGACGTTGCCCATGTATCCATCGGCATGGATTACACCTTGAACCCCCTCAACGGTTGCCGTGACCCAGGAATGGTTAATATCAGACTGTGTGATGCCTAAAATTAACCCGCTTAAGTCCGCAGGTATTTGTGTGTGAACAGAGACACCCACATAACCGTTTCCGGGAAAAGAGAGGGTTGTCGGCTCGGATGCCGCTAAAATACCTGGAACCAGCGTAAACATGAATACGAAAATAGCAGATACCCATTTTGCTTTTTTTGATTGATTCATCAAAAATCTCCTTGCCTGATCAGGCGCTTCAGGGTTTTATCGAAAAAATATTTTTGAACGTACTTCCCCATTGCCACTGATTGTCGTGGGGGGACTCAAATAATGGATCTTAATAAAATTTGTGGTTGAATATACAGCAAAATTTATGCCATCTGAATCAAGTTGTCAAATGCCTTAATCATTAAGATTTTCCGCTTTTTTGGGTAGTTTTTGGATGAGAAAAAAATGTAATCTTTGGGGGAAGTATATTTCTTAAAAGAGTTTTCGTTATTAATATAAGAAATTAAATTTATAGTGATTTTGTTCAACGAAAGGCTATTTAAAAAAATTCATAGGTATAAAGTTCACCTGCCTGGGCTTACGTTAAATTTTTTTTTCGCAAGCCGGATCGGTAGTATGAATTTATTTTGTTTTTATTTCTTCTTGACAAGGCTACATTTCCAGCACATCCTATTCAATTATATTCAAATTTTCGCCTACTATGATTGTCGTGACGGCAATGGCCGACCTGATCCATCAACCACTAGGCTCAACCCAACGAAAGTTTAAAGATCTGTATAGGTCACACAGACTTTCTTATAAAAAATTGACAGGGATTTTTATGGAAAGTAATGACGATTTGACCAATCTCAAAAAGCTGATTGAGTTGTGCGGGGCGATTGCCTATGGAAAGTACGATAAAACAGATGTTGAGGCTTTGTTTGAATTAACCCAGGCGGAACGGCACCCCTTGATTGCCGAACTCAGCGAGAGTATCGGGTTTATGCTGGTAAAAATAGAAGGCAGGGAGTTTGCCCTGGAGATGAGAATCCAGGAGTTGCAGGAGGCCTATGAAAAAATTGATGAATATTCCAAAAATCTGGCGCTGAAAGTTGAAGAACGAACCAAAGAACTCCAGGAAAAGAATGAAGCCCTGACCCTTGAGATTAAAAAGAGGCAAGAGATCCAGAGCGCTTTGGAAGCGGCCAACGAAAAACTGATTTTGATCTCCAATCAGGACGGCCTCACAGGGCTTGCCAACCGCAGACGGTTCGATGACTATTTGAGCCTGGAGTGGGCCGCCCATAAACGCATAAAAACTGAATTTGCTCTGATCCTTTGTGATGTCGATCATTTTAAGTATTACAATGATACCTATGGGCACCGGGCCGGGGATGAATGTTTAACGCGCATCGCCCGGGCAATTGGCGCCTCTATGCGAAGGCCCCGGGATATGGCGGCCCGGTATGGGGGCGAAGAGTTTGCGGCCATTTTACCGGAAACCGGGCTTGACGGCGCATTGAACATGGCTGAAAACATCCGTGCCCGGGTGGAGGCGCTCAATATTCCCCATGCATCCTCCAAAATATGTGACTGTGTCACCATCAGCCTTGGGGTCGCTGTTGTCACGCCAACTTCTGAATTGACCGAAAAGGATTTTATTGAAATGGCCGACCTCAGTCTTTACGAGGCAAAGGAGGAGGGCGGGCGAAATTGCGCCAAATTCAGGCTGAATATTAGTTAAGGACCGCAAATTTTATTTGGGCCGGGTCATAATTCCGGCAATGGTGCCATCCTCTCTCATTTCGCGGATAACCCGGTTGATCTCCGGCAGCATCTGCGCAAACGGTGATTTTTTTGAAATTCCGATCCTGAAAACATCCTTGGATACGATCTGTGGGGCGTGGGTGATCCGGTTTGTGTATTCCGGATACTTTTGAAAAAAGCTCATCACAACGGATTCGCTTTCCAGAAATCCATCAAATCGCTTACATAAAAGTTTCTTTAGGTTGTATTCAGCCGAGTTGACTTTTTCTGTTTTTATCACGCCGTTTTCAATGGCATCGTCCATCTTCTCCCGGTAGGTGTACCCTGAAACAATACCAATGGTGTATGGTTTAAGATCATCAATGGTTTGCCATGTGCATAGGTTGTCTTTACGGGTCTTCAGGTGCCATAGAAAGACCCTGTCCTCAAGAATCACATTCGTAAACACCATGAAAGCCTCCCTTGCCGGTTTGCGCTGAATGGGAAAGGTTATATCGTAGGTGCCGTTTTTCATGCAGACCAGTACCCGCTGCCATGGCAGAAGATCGGCCTTTAATGAGCAATGGATACGTTTGCTTATCTCTGTACCGATGTCAAGCGCGTACCCGCTTGCCAGCGCACCGCCTATCTGTCCTGTGGCGTAGGGGGGCCAGGGATCTGTGGCGAGTCTCAGCACCGGGGCACTTCCCGCCCGGGGCGGTGCCAGGAAAAAAAGAACGCCGGCAAATAGAACAATGCACTTGAGTCTGCAAAAAAAATTAACCATAAGTATCCTTTGTCTTTCTATCGTACACGGCTTTAGTGAAACCTTCGTCGGTTCATTAACATACAACTATATCTGATTTTGAACCGGATTACAAAATGGTATCCATTTTGTTGAACTAAAGGATGGACACAGCGCTGTGTTGTTTTGTTTGACAACTTTTTTACTTGAGTATAGGTAATGCCATTGGCTGCAAAAGAAGCCGGATTGGAAAAGGATTTTAATTGATTAGATAAAATTTACAGAGGAGGCCCAATGGAGTGGTTAAAGCAAATTGACATTGAAAAATATATAGAGACGGTGACCTACTGGGTGACCACCTATTCCGTAAAGATCATTGCTGCACTGCTGATCCTGGTGATAGGCAAATGGCTGGCCAGAAGAATTACCAACCTGATTACGAAATTGATGGAAAAAAACAAGATCGATATCACGCTTGTGCGGTTCCTTGACAGTATCCTTTACTATACATTCATGGTCGTGATCGTCATCGCCGCCGCAGGTCAGCTGGGTATTAACACCACCTCATTTCTGACCATTGTCGGTGCCGCCGGCCTGGCCATTGGCCTTGCCTTGAAGGACTCTTTGTCCAATTTTGCTTCGGGAGTCATGCTGGTGCTGTTCAGACCTTACAGGGTCGATGATTTTGTGGATATCGGCGGGGTCACCGGCACCGTCGTGAGTATTTCTCTGTTTACCACAGAGTTGAAGACGACGGATAACCAAAAAGTGATCGTGCCCAATGCCGGTATCACGTCCAATGTCATTACCAATGTTACGGCCAACCCCATTCGCCGGGTGGATCTTGTGATCGGCATTGGGTATGACGATGATATCAAAAAAGCCAAAGAGGTCATTCGGGGGGTCCTGGACGAAGAAAAGCGCGTCCTGCCTGCACCTGAGCCGCTTATTGCGGTGTCGGAACTTGCCGATTCCAGCGTGAATTTTGTGGTCCGCCCCTGGGTTAAAACAGCCGAATACTGGGCGGTCTATTTTGCCCTCACTGAAAATATCAAACTGGCCCTTGATGCCAACGGTATCAGCATCCCCTATCCCCAGCAGGATGTACATATGCACCAGGCAACCTAAGAATATCCCTCCCCAATGTTTCGGAAGTCATGAGAATTTTACAGTGGCCCAAGCCGGCCGCAAAATTTTCATGACTTGCGTTTCAACAAAATTCAATTTTAAAAACATTTCTTGATATCACTGCCGTAAAAAACAACGCCTTGATTTAACAGTCGTTTTGAAATACACTTTTGGGTATATTATCCGGTTACAAATCTCAACCTGTAACAATGAAGATTCAATATGCCAAAACGTCTGTCCATACGGTTCAAGCTGTTTTGTATCTATTCGCTGGTGGCCACGGTTGTTTTTTCATGTGGTTTTACCATGTACTATATCCATGTGAAAAATTATCTTGAACAGCAGATAATCAATACGTTGACGCTTTCCAACGAATCAATCAAAGGCCTGATTGAAACAGCCGGCACCGTTTCCATTAAAATTCGCCTGCGAACAATTGCTGAAAAAAATCTGGAAATCATTGAGCACATATATAAAGATTTCCAGGATCATCTAATCTCCGAGAGCGAGGCAAAAGACCAGGCGGCAAAATTGCTGTTGAGTCAAACGATCGGTCAAACCGGATACATTTATGTCCTTGATAGCAAAGGCGTTGTGAGAATTCATCCTAAACAGGATGTTAAAGGTCATAATTTTGCCGAAATGGAGTTCATCCAGAAGCAGTTGATGCGCAAACACGGGTATCTGGAGTACTGGTGGAAAAATCCCCAGGACACTGAGAAGCACGCCAAGGCCCTGCACATGACATATTTTGAGCCTTGGGACTGGATCATTTCCGTATCATCGTACAAATCGGAATTTTCCCAGCTTGTCTCTGTGGCGGATTTCAAGGATAACGTGCTGGCGAGGGATATCTTTGGCACCGGTTACTCGTTTGTTTTTGACAGCCGGGCCAACATCATTATTCATCCTAAATTAACCGGCAACATGAATGATTATGCAACGGGCGAAAATAAAAACCAGATCCGAAAAATTATTGAACAGAAAAAAGGTCTGTTGCATTACTTCTGGAAAAACCCTGAAGATCAGTCCGTCAAAGAAAAATTGATGGTGTTTGACTATATCCCCGAGTTTGACTGGTTCATTGCCTCGTCAACATATACGAAAAAAGCCTTTGCCAAGCTTTCGGAAATGCGACAATTATTTTTTGTTATCCTGGCTGCCTCCATCGCCGTCATTGCGCTTGTTTCTCTGGTGGTAAGCACCTCCATTACCCGGCCGCTGACCGGCCTGATCAACCATTTAAACGTCAATATGAACCAGGACTGGCAGTTGCAGCCGCTGGAAATCCGGCGTAAAGACGAAATCGGCGATCTTGAATCCAGTTTCAATGAATTTATCCGCCGTCTGGAAACGTATAAAAGAAACTTGATCACAGAAAATATGATCCGAAAAGAGGCCGAAGTCCGGCTTCAACTCTTTGAAAAAGTATTTGAACATGCCAATGAGGGGATGTCCATCACCGATCCTGATGGAGAGATTCTGGCCGTCAATCAAGCCTTTAGCGACATCACAGGTTACAGCACCGGGGAAGCTGTCGGACAAAACCCACGGATTTTAAAATCGAATCGGCATGATCCTGCCTTTTATAAAACCATGTGGCAGTCTCTGGTTGTAAAAGGCCATTGGGCCGGGGAAATCTGGAATCGCAGAAAGTCCGGTCAGGCCTACCCGGAATTTTTAAGCATCAGCGCCGTCCGGGATAAATATGGAGAGACCAAAAATTACGTGGCCGTGTTTCATGATATTTCCGAAATGAAAACCAAAGAAAAGCAGATTGAGTATATGGCCTACCATGACCCGCTCACGGGCCTGCCGAATCGGATACTGCTCAAAGATCGGCTTGAACATGCCATCACCCGTGCCCGGCGGGATAAAAAAATGCTCCAGCTGATCTTCATTGATCTTGATAACTTTAAGGACGTCAATGACACAGCAGGACATGCCCAGGGGGACGAACTGTTAAAAGAGGCCGCAGAAAGGCTGGACAACGTCACCCGTTCCAGTGACACCGTGGCCCGGCTCGGCGGGGATGAATTTATCATTATGGTCACCGACGTGGACGATATGATGGAGATTATCGGCCTGGTTAAACGCATTCAGCACGTATTTGCAACCCCCTTTGATATTGACGGTAAATTGTTTCATATTACCTGCAGTATCGGTATTTCCGTTTTCCCCGGAGACGGGGATGATGCCGATACCCTTGTACGCCATGCCGATCTTGCCATGTACCATTCCAAGGGCAAAGGTAGGAACACATATTATCTGTTTGAAGAGAAAATGGCCAAAAAGATCAACCAGCGAATTGAGATGGAAATGGCCATGCGCACGGCCATTGAAAACGATGAATTCCAGGTCTATTTTCAGCCCCAGGTCAATATCAGGACATTAAAGCCCGTCGGCCTTGAAGCCCTGGTGCGCTGGATAAAACCCGATGGAACCGTTGTGCCGCCCGGTCGGTTTATTCCCCTGGCCGAAGAGTCCGGCCTGATCATTCCCATCGGCAAACAGATTTTTAAAAAAGCGGTGGAACAGACCTGTCGCATAAGGGAAAAAAGTCAGATAGACCTGATGCTCTCGGTCAATGTTTCCGCCCGGCAGATGGATGAACCCGCATTTGAAACAATGGCCGCAGCGATTATAAAAGAGAACGCATACCCGACGGATCGTCTGAAAATAGAGATCACCGAATCCTTGCTGATGCGCGATATTGATACCACCATGATCCGGCTTCAAAACTTGTCACGCATCGGCATCTCAACGGCCATTGATGATTTCGGCACGGGGTATTCTTCCCTGGCTTATCTGAAACAGATGCCCATCACCACCTTGAAAATCGATAAATCCTTTATCGATGACATTGTGGATGATGAAAATGCCTTGGCCCTGGTTGAAACCATTGTGCTGATGGCCAATAAATTGAACATGGGGATCGTGGCCGAAGGCGTAGAAGACAATATTCAACTGGACATTTTAAATCGGCTGGGGGACATGGATATTCAGGGGTATGTGTTTGCCCGGCCCATGCCCCTGCACGAACTTGAGCTATGGCTGTCGAAACACGGGCAGGCCCAGACCTGATCAATCTGAACTTTTAGCATCGGCCCATGCAATCAAAAGGAGGGGATATGAATCCATCCGTCAATTCGCTTTACAAGAGATCTCTCCAGATTTTTATTAAGCGTCGGCTGTTTTTGCCGGTCTGCATGCTGGCCGTTTGCTTATGCTGTTCCTGCGGGCAATCTGATGAAAAAAACGTGCCGACAGATGACCAGAGGCTTAGCCGGACCGCAAAGCGGATCAATGATGATTTTTTGACGATTCGGCATGCGGTTGCAAACCTGGCGGAATTTACGGCCTCATTGTATGTACCCCAGACCATGGATCAAAATGTCTCTCGTGCTGATTCGGCCCGGTACAAGCTCCACGACAACGGCGTTTTCTACAAGCCGGTAGATGATGGGAAAAGTGCCGTGTTTGTGTCGGGGGTTGTGCCCGTTGACGAGAAAATCAAACATATCGTTTATGGTACCGAACCGCTGGAAGTTCGGCTGATGGAGATCGTGGAAAAATATCCGGAAGTTGTTCAGTCCTATTATAACGACAAGAATTCATACAATCGTATCTATCCCTATTTTGATGTGATCACCCAGTATGAGCCTAAAATGGATATTCCCAAGTACAATTTTTATTATCTTGCCGACATGCGGCATAATCCGGACAAAAAGGCGGTCTGGGTCAAGGAGCCTTACGTGGATCCCGCGGGAAGAGGGTGGATGGTTTCGGCCATTGCCCCCGTCTATGTGGACGGAGAACTTGAAGGCGTTCCTGGACTGGATGTCACCATAAATACCATCACCGACCGCTACCTTGATATGGAAAATGCGGATTTGGTGCTGCTGGATGCATCGGCCACCGTGGTGTCCATCCAGGATTATCTGACCTCGCTGCTCTCCCTGCCGCCCCTGGAAACCCACAAATACCTGGAAACCATCCGTTCGGATACCTATCGGACAGACAACTACAATCTTTTGAAAAGCAGGTCCCGGGAGATTCGGAATATGGCACAGCGTATCTTCCAGGAAAATCAGAACAACGTGACATTCCAAAAAGCGGGTAAGACGATTCGTGTCATGTCGGTGGATATCCCGGAACTGGACTGGAAGTTGGTGCAGATTCTCTACTGAAAGACCCTTGGAATCCATCTTGAAAAAAGAATATCTGTCCATTCCCCTGGTGTTTGTTCTCATTTCGGCTGTTGTTGCCGGCTACAATGTCCATGTTATTGTTGATGTGCAAAAAAAACATATTTTTGAGATGCTCTCGCACCAGGTGGATATCAGCGCCCGGAATCTCCAGGGCTTTGCCGATGAATTCCAAGAAGACGTCCAGTATGCACTGACCACCATTCCTTTTCACGAGCTGCTGGTTCGAGAAAACCTGGATTATGACCTTGCAAACCAGGTTCGGCGATTTTATTCGAAGTATCAGAACGTCCTGTCATCCATTCAGATCTTCAACGCGTCGGTGTTCCGAGAACTGTATAACAGCCAGGGCAATTGTTTTTTTATTTCCGAAATCCGTGAAAATGACTCCCCCCGTCTGGTCGTTGATGGAACCGTTTGCCGCCTTGAAAATGATACGCTTCATTTCCTCAGAGATATACGACAGGACGGAAAAAAAGTGGGGGCCATCGAAATTCGGATGGACTTTCCCCGGATTATTTATCAAGAATTAAGGAAAAGCCATATCAGCCGGGAGTTTTGGCCCTGGTGCATTGACCCGGCCGGAAGAATCCTCTCCTTTCTGGTTGATCAGCGGGCTGTCCCGGAGCCACAACGCCAGGTGGATGGGATAAACACCATCGTTAATGATATTGCAGACAATTATCTGGGTGAACAGGTTCACACGATTGCCCTAAAGGGACAGAGTCATCAGGTCTTTTCCGCCTACTACCCCCTCAGTATCTTCGGACAGCAAGTGGGGGTTGTGCTCTCCGTGGGCGAAGATGTCTGGCTTGCCGGTGTGAAGACCAAAATGACAGCGATAATCGCAAGCTTTCTACTGATCATCGTGCTGGTGACCGTCGTTTTCATGTTCATTTTATGGCAACGGATGGCCGCCGAATTGAAATTGAAAAAAAGCGAAGCAAAGATCACGGAAATTTTTCAAAATATCCAGGCGGGTGTGCTTATCATTGACAAAAAACGGCATACCATCGAATTTGCCAATATGCTTGCCGCCGGCATGGCCGGAACTGCTGTCTCCGATTTGATCGGAAAACCCTGTGACCGGCTGTTTTGTCATAATGAAAATGAGTGTACGCTTATCCCGGACAATGGGACCGAAATTCAGACAACAGAGAGTATGCTTTTAACGGTGGCCGGTGAACAGCGCAATATCCTGAAAACCGTTATACCTCTGGAATATGAGGGCCGGGAAAGTTTTCTGGAGACATTTGTCGACATTACGGAGTTGAAAAAACAGACGGCGCGGGCCAATGCCCTTGCTGAAAAGGCCGCTGCCGCCAGCCGGGCCAAAAGCGAATTTTTGGCCAATATGAGCCATGAGTTCCGGACCCCCATGAACCACATCATCGGCATGTCGCATCTGGCGCTGGATACCCAGCTGACTTACGCGCAGCAGGACTACTTGGAGAAGATCACCGAGGCTGCCGAGTCGTTGATGATACTTATCAACTCCGTATTGGATTATGCCGGTATTGATACCGGTAAAATGCATTTAACAACGGCGGTATTTCAGTTTTCAGAGCTTATGTCCCAGGTGAAAGACCATATTTTATCCCAATTTCTGGGGCAAAAACAATTGAATGTCCAGTTCGACATGGATCCTGAAATTCCAGACGCTCTTTGGGGCGATGGTCCCAAACTGAAACAGGTGCTGTTCCACCTTACTGAAAATGCCGTAAAGTTCACGGACACAGGAGCGGTTGTCATCCAGGTGTCACTTAAAGAACAGACGCCCCGGAACGTGCTTCTGCATTTTTCGGTAAAAGACACAGGCATCGGCATTGTTGCCGACCAGATGGATTCTTTGTTTGATGCATTTACCCAGGCAGATACCTCCAATACGCGAAAATACAGGGGGGCGGGTCTGGGACTTGCCATCAGCAAACGGCTTGTGGAATTGATGCAGGGTAAACTGGCGGTGCAAAGCACGCCGGGCAAAGGCAGTGAATTCTTTTTTTCCGTGGCGTTTGACGTGGATCATTCCCTGGAAAATTATAACGTGCCGAACCTTGTCGTGGACGCTGAACAAAAAGATGCCAATGAAACCACAGAATCGCTTCCGGTTTTGGATTTCCAGGCGGCTTTAAGCCGGATGGGTGGCGATCAAATCCTTCTTGAAAATATACTGGGCAAATTTCAGAAGAATTACAGCAATGAGATGGAAATCCTTGACCGGCTTCTCATCCAAGGGGACAGGGATGCCGCCGGCCGTTTGGTGCACAAGCTTAAAGGCGCGGTCGGCGTAATCGACGCGCCCGGCCTCAGTAGATCCATCATTGCCCTGGAGGCGGCCCTGAAAGATGGTGTTAACGCGCTTGACGTCCAGCTAAAGGCCGTCTCATCGGGAATGGACCAGGTCTTGACAGCGATCGCTGACCGGTTGGAAGAGACCTCCGGCGACAGGATGGCATCGGCAGCGTCTCCCATTGATGTTGACACGGCCCTGCCCCTGTTAAAGGCGCTGGAGAATTACCTGAAAGAAAATGACCTGGAGGCGGTGGAAAAACTGGATGAAATCAAAACGATTTTAAAAGGCACTTCGGTCTCAGGAGCTTTGGAACAAGTGGAAAAACAGTTGCAGGAATACGATTTTGAAGGCGCGCTTTCGGCCTATTATGAGGCTTTGTCGGTAATGGAAAGGTAGAACTATGGAAGATCAAAACAGTAAACGGACCATTTTGATCGTCGAAGACAGCCCGGAGAATATCGATGTGCTGGCGGGTATTTTAAAAAAAGATTACCGGCTCAAGATCGCCACCAATGGGGAGAAGGCCTTGAATATCATGGCCCAGCCAGATCTTCCGGATCTTATCCTTTTGGATATTCAAATGCCCGGTATGGACGGGTATGAGGTGTGCCGCACCTTGAAGCAAAATCCGGCCACACGTAAAATCCCCGTCATTTTCGTTACGGCACTTTCCAGCGTCCAGGATGAAGAAACGGGGTTTGCCGCCGGGGGCGTGGATTACATTATCAAGCCGGTCAGTCCGTCCATTGTACGGCAGCGTGTAAAAACCCACATGGCCCTTTACGATCAAAATCGAATCCTGGAAGAAAAAGTTACCCAGCGCACACAACAACTTGAAAATGCCCTTTTAAGAATCAAGGACGGTTCGCTTGAGACAATTCACATTCTCTCAAAGGCGGCTGAATACAGGGACGAAGACACGGGATCGCATATCTATCGCATGAGCAACTATTCTGCGGCCATTGCAGACCAAATGGGTCTGCCCGAGAACGTTGTGGAATCCATCCTCTATGCCGCCCCCATGCATGATGTTGGAAAAATCGGTATTCCCGACAGTATTCTTTTAAAACCCGGCGGATTGACGGATGATGAGTTTGCCATTATGAAACAACACACGTTGATCGGTGCACGAATTCTGGAGAATTCCAAGACGGAATTTATACGGTTCGGGGAGATCATCGCCTTGACGCACCACGAATGGTGGAATGGAAAGGGGTACCCAAGGGGGCTTAAAGGAACGGAGATTCCATTGGAGGGAAGAATTATTGCGGTGGCGGATGTCTTTGATGCACTGACCACAAAACGGCCCTACAAAGAGGCCTTTCCCCTGGATGTCTCCTTCCAGATCATTGCCGAAAGCCGAGGGATTCAGTTCGATCCGGAGGTTGTGGATGCATTTTTTTCAATTAAACGCGAAATACTTCAAATTCGTGAAAAGTACAAGGATGATAAGTCCTGATGCCCAATGGCTTGTGCCCCGTTTCAGGGCATCGTGTGTGTGCAGGGTCATTTTTTAAGTTTATCGATATGTTTTTTTGCAAGATCAAAATCGTACTCCTCCAATGCCTTGGCAACGTCGTTTATTATGAGGGCATAAGGTTCGATGCCGGGCATTTTCTGCAATTGGGTAACGATTCGTAGTGCGCCGATATCTGATTCATCAATCATCAGTCCAAGTCGTTTTATAATTTCAAGGGCCTTTTCCGGGATGGGCGCATTTCCGGAAAAAACTGCATCGGGAATCAAATCAGGATCGGGAGCTGCAAAAGGCGCTAATCTTTCCATCATCCGGGAAAGCGCGTCTACCAGATTTTGAAGCGCGTGGTCTATCGTTTGTTCCGGTTGATGGTTTGTGCATGCGGATTCAAGATCGCCGGCCTTCTCTGTAATTTCATGGGCACCGATATTGGCAGCCACCCCTCTAAGGGTGTGGGCGCATCTCACAGGTGCTTTTTTATCCTCGTCGTGTCTGGCTGCATTAAACTGCTGTTCAAAATCATGGTAACGGTCATGGAATTTGCCTAATAATTTAAGATAAAGATCGTGGTTGCCTTGAACGGTCTCCAGGCCGGCTGCGATGTCTATCCCCGGAATGCTGTCCAGTTTGTTTGCCGTTTCCCGGGACTTGGGTACCTGCATTAAAATTGTCGGTTTGAACCATTTATCCATGGCGTTGAACAGTTCCTGAATCCGGATCGGCTTGCCGATGTGATCATTCATTCCGGCAGCCATGGATTTTTCCCTGTCTCCGGCCATGACATTGGCGGTCATGGCAATGATGGGAAGGTCTTTGAAACGTTTGTCTTCACGGATTTTCCTGGTGGCGGTGTAGCCGTCCATCACCGGCATCTGGCAGTCCATTAGTATCCCGTCAAAATGATATTTTTCAAGCATCTCCAAAGCGATTTGGCCGTTGTCGGCAATCTTGTAATCAATGCCGTAATTGGTCAGCAGGTCTGCCGCCACATCCTGGTTGATATCATTGTCTTCCACAATCAATACCCTGGCGGTTTTCAGCCTGGCCGTTGTTTTAATGATTTCGTCCTGGCGGCGCATGGACCTGCTTTCCCTGCGAATTTTCCCCTGTTTTACAAGCATGATGGCGTCAAACAGGGTGGAGGGCATGATGGGTTTGCTTAAAACGTCTTTGATAATCTCCACTTCCTTGGCCTTATGAATGAGATTCATGTCATGGTAGGCCGACACCAGGATGACCATGGGGGCATGTGCCGTGGTTGCATTGGCCTGCATGGTACGTGCGATCTCTATACCGTTCGTATCGGCAAAGGCGTAGTCCACAATGGCCAGATCGTAGAATCGGTTATTATTTTGTTGCCCCAAAAACTGGTAAGCGGCTTCGGGAGAGTCCGCCAGATCCGCCGTGAATCCAAAGCCTGTCAACATCTCATAAAAAATAGATCGTGCCGTGGCGTTGTCATCTGCGACCAGGACGTGGAGCGGGAACGATTTTTTTATGGGGCAGGTCGCCTTATCGGTTTGGGGCTGTTTTTCAAAACAGGCGGTAAAGAAAAATGTGCTGCCCGCATCCGGTGTACTTTCCACCCATATGCTGCCGCCCATCATTTCCGTCAGTTTCTTGGAAATGGCCAGGCCCAGGCCGGCACCGCCGTATTTCCGGGTAATGGATGTGTCGGCCTGACTGAACTGCTGGAATAGTTTTCCCTGCTGTTTTTTTGTCATCCCGATGCCGGTATCGCGTACGGCAAACCGGAAGGTTACCTCATCGTCATTATCCTTTTGAACCCGGACACTGATAACCACTTCCCCTTTGGGTGTAAACTTTACTGCATTATTACCAAGATTGATCAACACCTGACCGAGCCGGAGCGGGTCTCCCACAAGTGCCGTGGGCAGGGTGTCGGGCAGATCAAACATCAACTGAAGGCCTGCTTCCCGGGCTTTTAAACCCACCACATCGGCGATATGATCAAAAACATCCTCAAGGAAAAAATGGGTATGTTCCATACTGAGCTTGCCGGCCTCAATCTTGGAAAAATCCAGAATGTCATTGAGAATGCCTAAAAGGTAGTCTGCCGAGTGGTGTACCTTGTCGATGTAACTGCGTTGTTTGTTGTCAAGATCGCCTTGCAACGCCAGATATGACAGACCGATAATTGCATTCATGGGGGTTCGGATTTCATGGGACATATTGGCCAGAAAATCGGATTTTGCCCGGGTTGCATCTTCTGCTGCTTCTTTGGCGTTTGCCAGCATTTTTTCAGTTGCTTTACGGATGGTGATATCTTCAATAATGCCGTCAATGGATACCAGTTGGCCGTCGTCATCCAGGACGGTATGTTCGGAAATGAATATAATCCTCCTGCTGCCGTCCGTATGCATGAACGACAGTTCGATTTCGTGTGAAGTTGATGCGTTTTCCAGGAAGATTTTGAAGGCTTTTTCGGCTTTTTCTTTTTCTCCGGGCAACCAGTTGATGATATCCTGCCATTGTTGTCCCTGGACATCCTCTCTGGTTAATCCGAATACGGAACTTACCCCTTCACTCATAAACAATATCTCACCGTCCGGCTTGTGACTGAAGACAACAAATCTGCCGCCGAGTTCTTCCACCAGCCTCTGGAACTTAGCACGACTTTCCCGGATTTCGTTTTCCATGGCCTTGCGGCGTGTGATATCAATATTCCAACCCAAAATGGCCTGGTGGCCTTCATAATCATGGTAATATGCAGATGTCAGGATATCAGTTATCTGCCCATCCCTGTTTCGTAACTGCGTCTCAAAATTTAAGACCCTTCCGTCTCTGTTAAGCCGATCAATAAAATGTTCCCTATCTTGGGGATTAACATAGGTATCTACGGTTTTTTTCCCGGTTTCAAACCCCATTTGAACCATGCTCGGGTTACTGAATTTTACAAGACCATCAACGGAGATAACCACACCAACCGGGCTTGTGGCCAATATGTCTTTGAGTCGTCTTTGCTCTTTGGCTATGGCTTCCTCGACCTTGATACGTTCTGTCACATCACTCATGACGGCGACAAATATGGGTTCTCCATTGACAATGTCCGTATCAAGGGCAACTTCCATGGGGAATTGTGATCTGTCCTTTCTTCGCGCGGGAACCACGATCTGTGTTCCGATGATTTTGGTAATACCTGTTTTTAAGTAGTTGCGCAGATATGTGTCATGTTCACTGCTGTAGGGTTCGGGCATGAGAATGTTAATGCTTTTACCTAAAAGTTCGTCTCTGCTGTAACCGAATATTTTTTGGGCCGCCGGGCTGAATTCTTTGATGAACCCCCGGCCATCAATAACGATGATGCCGTTAAATGCCGTGTCAATGATTCCGCGCAGGTAGGCGGTGCGTTCTTCAACTTTATCCTCCAGCTCTTTTTTTGCCTTTTCAAGAGCCTGCCGGGCCTGCTCAGCCTCGGAGATGTCAACAAAGGTCTCAAGCAGAAGAATTTGGTCTCCTTTATGAATAAAAGCGGCGGACTTCATGATGGGGATAGTGGAACCGTCTTTAAGTAACAGGTTGCGTTTTGACATATCCCTGGATTGCTTCAAATCCAGAATAGGGCACTTGTTGACATCGGACGGACATGTCAGTTTGTGACACACATGGCCCACGATCTCATCCTTTGAATATCCCGTAAGTTTCTGGGCAAAGTTGTTGATCTCAACAATTACTTTGGTGTCCGGGGAAATTAATATAATTCCGGCCTCTATGCTGTTGAACAGCTCATGGAGAAACTTTTCATTTCGGCTCACCTCTTCGGATTTGTCTAAAATCGCCTGTTTGGATTGCTCTATTCGCTCAACCATGCCGTTGATGCAGAGACTCAGGTCGTGAATTTCATCATTTCCGCTGATAAAGATGGCAGGCGCGTCCTCTGGAAAATATTCGTGTTGGGAAATTTGATGCATGAGCGATTCCAGACGTTTCACTAATTTTTTATGAAGGACAAAATAGGCGACAAGACTGAACAGCAGAATCGCAAAGATCAAAATTGCAAAGAATGAATTCGCAATATTCTGCCCCTGTCTGGATAATATCGGGTGAGTGGTGACCTTCATTAACGTTACAGGCTTGCCTTTAAGATCAAGGATGACGCCAAAACCTTCAGATACACCATCATTGCCAGGGTCAAGATATACCTTGTCTGTTGATTCATCTATTCGGGTCAGTATGTGATTATGCCCCTTTCCCTTTAAGGGGACCAGAGTAATGTCTGCCTCCAATGAACTGGAAATTTCAGCGAGCAATGCCGTGGATAAGATGCGGATAAACATCATGGTCCCCATGGCAGGCCCGGCCCCTTGGCTGGTTAAGATCGGACGCTTTGCCGTTAAAACAAGTTCTCCGGTGTCAAGCATGATCATTCCGGCCTGTTTTTCCATGTTGCCGGTCAAAGACGGGTATTGTAGTGATACATGTCTGAAAATTTTGTCGGCAAGCGCTTTGTCAAACTGTCTGTTCGGATTAACGGCTTGCAGATGCACGATATCCTGTTTTTTATTTTGGATCGCCACACATACCAGGGATTGCTCTAAAAAGGTTTTAATTGCAAGGTTGGACTGGGCATATTCAGGGGCTGGCATTTGTACGAAATGGTAGGTGTCATCCCAACTGGCCCAGGCTATCAGAAGTTTATCCAGATTCGTGAGGTTCAGATTCAGTGCCCGCTCAGCGGCTTTCACCAGCAATCGTACATGCTCGTCCTCAAATTTTTTGAATTCGTTTTTGACAATGAATTCCGAGGCAATCAGATAAAACAGAATAGAAAAAGAGAGCGCCGTAAGAATAAAAAGTATGGAGAAATTACGTAGCTTCAAGGGCCTCCCCGTTTTTCATGGGTTCTCTTTTTAGGCGTCGCTTGTCCCAAAGATTTTTTTAGTTTTCCGGCGTTTGTTGTTTCCAAGGCCTTTAATCCGGGTCACCATTTAACGCGGAAAGTTCAATGATTTCATCTAAATTCGCCAGAAAAACCGTTACCAGTTCAGGATCAAAATGCTTGCCCGACTCTTCTTTGATGACGGCTACGGCCCTTTCAACGGGCCACGCTTCTTTATACGGTCGTTTGCTGACAAGGGCGTCAAAAACATCCGAGATAGCCACGATGCGGCCTACAAGGGGGATATCATCCCCCTTAAGCCCCTGGGGATATCCCGTTCCGTCCCATTTTTCGTGATGGGTCAGGGCCACTGTTTTTGCCATGTCCAAAAGAGGCGTGTTATGTTCGCCGATAATCTCGGCACCGATTATCGTGTGTCGCTCCATGACGGCCCGCTCCTGGGCATCCAGTTTTCCCGGCTTGCTGAGAATGCTGTCCGGAATGCCGATTTTACCGATATCGTGCATGGGGGATGCATTGAGTATTAACTCTACCTCTTCGCTGCTCATACCGATGGCCGCTGCCATGACCTTGCAGTAATAACTCATACGAACGACATGCATACCCGTTTCGTTGTCTTTGTATTCCCCCGCAAGGCCCAATCGCCTAATAATTTCAAGCCGGCTTTGATTCAGTGCTTTTGTTCGTTCCTGGACCAGATGCTCCAATGCCTTGTTTTGGTCGTACAGGTACAAATGCGTTTTCACCCTTGCCCGGACAATCGGGGGGCTGACGGGTTTTGTGATATAGTCAACAGCACCCAGTTCAAACCCCAGGGCCTCATCGGTCACTTCATCCATTGCCGTGATAAATATTACGGGGATATTTTTGGTGTGGATATTTCGTTTGAGCCGGGTGCAGACCGCATAGCCGTCCATGTCCGGCATCATAATGTCCAGTAGAATAATGTCCGGTCTAAAGCGCGACGCGATTTCCAGTGCTTTGGTGCCGTTGGTAGCCGCTTTCAGGTTGTAGTCGTCCAGGATGTTGGTCAGGACGGTAATGTTGTCCGGCACATCATCCACAATGAGAATTGTCGGTTTGTCAGCATCCTTTGCCATGCTTTGTTTTCCAGTCAAACTGTAATTAGATGTTTTTATTCTATTTTAACTCAGTCAATTTCACAATTAAAAATTTTTGAAGGATTGGTCTCATTTATAGAACAAGGCGTTATCGGGCGGCAATTCAGATCATGGCGCTACTTTAATTCAGATATCAGCGCCGATAGTATAGCAGTTGCATCCTTGAACCTGTATTTATCAATCATGGCACTTAATTCCCCAAGCTTTGTTGTGTATTGATCCGGCCAGGTATATGTATTTATCTTCTCAATCCCCTGTTTCGCTGGTTTGGGTTTGTGTTTTGCGATGTGAGGGGCAAGGGCCTCAAGTAATTCCAATAATTGTTGTGTCTCTCCCTTTTCCGGGGTGCCTGCCGGGCCTTCTTGAATCTCCAAGTGGTCCAGGCGAGCCAGGGTTTTTAAAATTGCCTCAAGTTCTTTGTAAAATTTTTGACGCAGCGGTTGATTCTGATTTGAGTCCATACCTGACCTCAGGTGGTTTTCCAAGCTTGCTGCTGCGGTTTGAAGCGCTTTGGCGCCAATGGTTCCGGCAAGTCCTTTGACGGTATGCACCAACCGGACGGCGGTCTTCTGGTCTTGGTCCTGGACCGCTTTTTCAACGGCTGCCATGGTCTCCTGGTTTGCAGAATAAAATTTTGTTAGCAATTGGATGTAGCGGGTTTTGCTTTGGCCCACCCGGTTCAATCCCAGGGCCGTATCAATGCCTTTTAAGTAAGGCAGTTCCGGTTCGCCGGATTGTGTGACGTTGGTATCGGCTTTGTTGATTTTACGTTTTCCCGGTTTGATCCATTTGACCAGGACCTTGAAAAGTTCTGCCGGGTTGATGGGCTTGGTGACATAGTCGTCCATCCCGATGGCCAGGACCTCGTCTTTTACGCCGCTCATGGCGTCGGCGGTCATGGCTATGATGGGGGGCTGGCCGGCCTCAAGGTCAAGGCTGCGAATATGCCGGGTGGCGGTCCTGCCGTCCATGACGGGCATCTGAAGATCCATGAGCACGGCATCAAAGGATTTCGCGGATACCATCTCCACCCCGATTTGCCCGTTATCAGCCACCTCAACAAAAAAACCCTCCTGCTCAAGCAGCTCCACCGCCAGTTCCTGATTGATTTCATTGTCCTCCACCAGCAGCAGTCTGGCTCCCAGGATGCCGGTGAAATTTTCAGGGCGGTGTTCCGCTCTTTTTTTTCTTTGGGATGAAGGGAGTGACGCCTGGCGGCCAAAGGCCGTCATCACCGCGTCAAAAAGCATGGACGGCGTTATGGGCTTGACTAAAATTGTGTATGTATCCAACGTGCTTGCGTGCCGGTCATGGCCGGTGACCATGATAATCGAGGGTACTTTTTTAAGCCCCATATCGTTTTCGATATGTCCGGCTGTTTCAACGCCGTCCATACCAGGCATCTGGCAATCCATGACGATTAAATCATATTGGCCTGCCGGCGATTGTTCGGCCTGTTTAATTTTCTCCAGGGCGGCAGAACCTGAAAAGGTGGTTTCCACATCAAAGGAAAACGCTTCCAGGTAATGGGTCATGACCCGGCAAAAGGTCTGATTATCGTCCACCACCAGGGTTTTTAAGCCATTTAAAACTACGGGAATAATCTGAACCGTCTTTTTCTCCTGATCGGTTTTGCCAAACCGGGCCGTGAACCAGAATGTGGAGCCCTTGCCCGGTTCGCTGGTCACCCCGATGGTGCCGCCCATCATTTCGCTGAGTTTTTTGCAGATGGAAAGGCCCAGGCCCGAACCGCCGTAACGCCTTGTGGTGGTGGTGTCCGCCTGGTGAAAGGCTTGAAACAGTTTGTCCTGCTGATCTTGGCTCAGACCGATACCTGTATCGCGGATCTCAAATCTGAGTGTTGCTTCATTGGTAAGGATTTCAACCCCGGCAATAGATATTTCAATCTCACCATTTGGGGTGAATTTTATTGCATTGTTGACCAGATTCAGCAGGATCTGCCCGAGTCTCAGGGGATCTCCTTTCAACAAAACCGGCAGGTTCGTATCCATGTTAAATATCAGTTCCAGCCCTTTTTCCCGGGTTTTGCCTGATACCAGGTTGGACAGGTTGTCCAGGACCCCGTTGAGGTCAAAATCAATGTTTTCAATGGTCAGTTTGCCTGCCTCGATTTTGGAAAAATCGAGAATATCATTGATAATGCCCAGAAGATTCTGGGCCGAAAGGTGTACTTTTTCAATATAGTTGCGCTGTTTGGGATTTAATTGTGTTTTCAGTGTCAGGTGGCTCATGCCAAGGATGGCGTTCATGGGCGTTCGGATTTCGTGGCTCATGTTGGCAAGGAAATCCGACTTGGCCCGGGTGGCTTCTTCTGCCTTTTCTTTGGCTGTTAAGATCTCTTTTTCCACTTTTTTTCGTTCTGAGATATCCCGTAGTGATGCCACCGTCAAAAAATCGGTTCTGCGCTGGATGGGGCTGTAGCTGATTTCCACAAGGATTGGCTCGCCCGTCTTGGACAAAACGGTTTGTTCCATACTGAATCTTTTGTTTTCCCGGGATTCTGAACGGTTGTAGAGCCAATTTTTGATTTCCAGCAGATCGGATTTTCCTTGTTCTGTAAACACGATTCCAACGCTTGCGCCGGTAAGTTCCTCTTTTTTGTACCCCAGCAGCAATTCGGTTTGGGAGTTGACCAGGATGATTTCGCCTTGCGCATCGCATACGATCATGGCATCCGGAGCGGATTCCAGCAGAGCTGAAAACAGTTCCTGGTTCTCTTTGAGTTCCAGGGTGCGCTCTTCTACTTTTTTTTCAAGATTTGTTTTAGCCGCCTCCAGGGTTTTTCGTGTGCGGTCGCCAAGGGTCAGCACGAAAAGCACGGAGAAGACCGATAAAACCAGGGTGACACCGAGAATAATGAAAACTGCCGTTCGGATGTCATGGAATCCGGTCATGGCCTCTTGAATATCGATCTCTGCCGCCAGGCCCAGGTCAAGATCCGGGTTCCAGAGCCACGCCCCGAATACCGGTACACCCCTGTAATCCCGGTATCCCTGCATATTTTCCTGCATGGATGAGGCGCCGTGCATGATGTGTTGGTCTGCCAGGCGCTGCCGAAGCCGGATGGCCTGTTGTGCCATATAAGTGAGAGGCTGGTCGGACCGAGGTCTTTCCGGTGTAAACCCTTGGGTCAGATCCCCACCCGGGTTTTTAAGTGCCAAGGTAAATGAACTTGACTCATTTGATTTTACAAGGCCTATTTGTTTGAGCTGGGTATCAAATCGGCTGGGGGTGACCATTTTGCCGGTCCGGTCAAAGGCATAAATATCGTCTGTTCCCCACCGGCCGGGGGAGCGTGTCAATTGGGCCAAATTTTTCAGGGGGTCAACCATGAGCGAGATAACGGCAATAATTTTTTCATCAGAGGTGATGACCGGGCTGATTAACAGCATTTGGATTTGTTTAGGGGCGCCGCTGGGATTGCCGGCCGTGACAGTGGGGGGAATGAAAAGGGTTTCTCCCATAAATGCCCGTTTCAGTCGTCCCGGATAATTCAGGGCGGCCGGATGCCTTTTGCCGATCATTGCAGTGTCTGAGGCGCTGATGATGCGATGGTCGGGACTGATAATGCAAAAATCGGTGTAGAGAAAATCTTTTTTATTTCTTGCAAAAAATGCCCTGGCGTCCGCCTGGGCTGTGGATTCGGTCATTGATTTGTTTGCCTGGTAGTCCGCGAGTAACTGCCGGGTAATGTCGGTCAGGGGGGCGTGGGTGCACAGGTGGCTTATGGCTGCCATCTGATCCGCAGTCCACATTTCCATTCGGTCCTGGGTTAATGCCAGCATCAGGCGCAGGTGGGACCGCATGTCCCGGATGGTGGAATCACGGGTTTTTGTCATCATCAGCCAGCCCAACCCCGATATTGTCACGACAAAAAGACACAATCCTAAAACGATGAGCGTGCGAAACCAAAAAGAGCCGAACAGCCCTGCAACCCGCTCCTGCCGTATGCCTTTGAAAAGAATCCAAAAGATAAGAAGGATGATGCCTAAAAGAATAATGCTCAATTCGCCAAGTTGTCTGGGGGTGATGGTTTTGACATGCACGTTCTGGACGTCTTGTTTGCCGGGTAGATTAACGTAGTGATTGACGATGGATTGTTTTTGGGCGCTGGGTATGGCCTTTAATGCCTTTTCAAGAATGCCCGCAAGTTCCGGCAGGTCCTTGGGTGTACCGATGGCAAGTATGGAGCCGGGGCTGTTCAGCCTGCCATGGAACTTTATATTTCCCATGACTTCTTTTTCCATGATATATGCGGCCACCGTCCGGTTTCCTGCGTAAGCATCCGCTTCCCCCCTGGCCACCGCATCCAGGGCCAGGGCCGTATCAGGATAGGTTTTTATTTTGATGTCGGGATATTTTTCTTCGAAATAGGCGATACTGAAAAATCCTTTTTCCAGGGCCAGGGTCGCCTGGGCCAGATCTTTTTCCGATTCATAATACATCCCTTCTTTGGGACCCACGATGACGTGGGGGATGTTTAGATAGGCACTTGTAAAATTCAGGAATTTTTTTCGGTCGGGACGGGGGGTGATGTCCATGATGGCATTGAGTTTGCCGTCAATCACTTTCTGCAGATTTTCTGGAAATGGTCCTGGCACCGCTGTCAGCCGGTCTCCCAGGAAACGGTTCATTGCCTTGATGTAGTCAATGCCGATACCGGCCGGGGTGCCGGTACTGTCAATGAAATCCATGGGCGGCCAATTATCCATGACACCGATGGTGATTCTCGGATGTGCCGTAAGCCAATTGATCTCTTTATCGGTAAGTTCCTGCAACGGTTTGGCTATGCTCTCCAATTGCAGTGCAGCAAGTATGAATACGGCTAAAAAGGCGATAAGGTATTTTTTTTGTCGCATTACAGCGTTCCTAACGGTATCAGCGTGCGGTTGGTTTATTCATTGCATATTAATTGCCAGTTGATTTATGTTTCTATTCCCCGGTAAGGGCCTGCTTTTCCTCCTGGGAATCGGCCAGGGAATCTGCGATCTGTAAAAATTCGTCTTCAATGGTCAAAAGATTTTCGACCATCACCGGATCAAAATGGGTACCGCCGTCCTTTGTTATGATTGCCATGGCTTTGGCATGGCTGAACGGCGGTTTGTAGACCCGTTTGGAAATCAGGGCATCGTAGACGTCTGCAATGGCCATCAGTCGGCCGCAAACTGGGATGTCTTCCCCCTTCAGGCCGCAGGGATAACCTGATCCATCCCATTTTTCATGGTGGGTATACGCGATTTGCCGTGCATACTGCATGAACGAGTTATCCCCCAGTTTTTCTTCTGCAATTTTCAGGGCATCCCTGCCGTAAATCGTATGGTTTTTCATTTCGGTAAACTCTTCATCGGTGAGTTTGCCAGGCTTGAGCAGGATACTGTCTGCCACCCCGACCTTGCCGATATCGTGGAGCGGGGCTGATTTGTAGAGCAGGTCAATCACCTCGTCGGTTAAAATTTGTTCAAGGGCTGGTGTTGTTTTGAGTCGGCGTGCCAGGGCACGAACATACCGCTGGGTTCTCAGGATATGGCCGCCGGTTTCAGGGTCGCGGGTTTCGGCCAGACTGGCCAGGCTGTAAATGGTCACTTCCTGGGTTAAGGCCAGCTCCTGGGTTCTTAACGCCACCAGCTCCTGGAGATGGTCCTGGTGTTTTTTTAGTTCCAGCTGGTTGGATACCCGGGCTTTGACAAGCTCTGGCGAAAAGGGTTTGGTCACGTAATCCACGGCCCCCAGTGCCAGGCCTTTGGCTTCGTTTTGTTCGTCGGCCATGGCGGTTAAAAAGATGATCGGGATATCATGGGTGCGCGGATCATCTTTCAGAATCCTGCACACCTCGTAGCCGTCCATGCCGGGCATCATGATGTCAAGCAGGATAAGATCCGGTTTTTCCTCTGCTACATTTTCCAGGGCCGATTCCCCGTCCAGGGCCACCCGTATATCGTAATCATCCCCCAATGTTTCCATTAAAATATCGATATTGGTTTCTGTATCGTCCACCACCAGAATGGCACGTTGGCTGTTATCTTTCATTGCCTTTCTCCTGTTTTTTTTTGTTTGCCGTCAGGTGTTGTCTAAAGCCTTGAGTTTTTCAAGAACAGCTTCGGCGGTGGGCAGGATCTCTTTAAATTTGTACCGGCCGGCAAGAGTGCTTATCTCTTTTATATCTTCGGTAAATGCACTGGGCCATCCCAGTGCATTGATTTCGGTTACACGCTGTTTGATCTGTTTGGCCTGACGTTTGTTTAACAAAGGAATCAGCCGTTCAACAGATTGAATCAATTCTTCGGGTTCCGCAGTTTGGGATGGGGGCTTTAATTGTTCATCCGCTTCTTTGAGTACGGCAAGACCCGCCTGAATCAAGGTCATTTCCCCGGCAAACCGTTCCATCTCTTCTGTGGTCGGCAAAACCTGTCCGGACTCAGGTTTGAGTCTGTCTTCGATGATCCGCGCTGCGTCCTGGAGATTTTTGGCCCCAAGATTTCCGGCAACACCTTTGATGGAGTGGGCCAGGCGCCGGGCCTCTGCAATGGCATTGTCTTTTATTAGAGACGAGAGCTGATCGGCAGCATCCGCATAGTCTCTTTTGACTTTGAGCAGCAGATTTTTATATAGTTTTTTATTGTTGTTGATCCGGCCTAACCCCTGGGCCATGTCAATGCCGGGCAGCGATTGGGGCAGTTCTTGGGCCCCATTGATTGCTGCTTGGGTATCGGGTGGCGTCGAGACTGGAACATCCGGTCTTTTCCTGTCTCCGGGCTTTATCCACTGGACCAATGCCTTGAACAACTCCGGTGGATTAATGGGTTTGGTCACATGCTCCTGCATGCCGGCCCTAAGGCTTTTTTCCCGGTCCCCGGACATGGCATGGGCGGTCATGGCAATGATGGGAAGGGTTTCGGCCGGTTTTATCTCCCGGATCTTTTTTGTCGCTTCCATGCCGCCCATCACCGGCATCTGGATGTCCATTAAAATCAAGTCATACGTTTTTTTAAGGGCCGCCTGGACACCCTCTTTGCCATTATCGGCAACGTCCACAATCAATCCGGCACCCTGGAGGATTTCCACCGCAACCTCCTGGTTGATCTCATTGTCTTCCACCAGAAGTATTCGTGCCCCCCGGATATGTTTAATTTCTTCGAGATCGGGCTGGTCCTTCCGGGATCGGGTTTTAATCTGTCGTCCGAAAGCGGCCATGATGGCATCAAACAGCGCGGACTGGGACACGGGCTTTACAATGATACCGTTTAATTTGATTTGTTTTGATTGTTCTGCCGCTTCGTTGCGGTCATAGGCGGTGGCCATAATAATTTTAGGCTTTGGCTCAAGATCGGGCAGGGCAATTATTCTTCGGGCCGTCTCCACGCCGTCCATGCCCGGCATCTGCCAGTCTACGAGTACCACTTGAAACGGGTCGGTGTCTAAAGCCTGTTTAATCCGTTCAATGGCGGTTTTACCGCTGGCAGCACTGGCCGTTCTGAATCCCATGGCCGTCAGGTAGGATTCAAAGATTTCCCGGGCCGTGGCATTATCGTCCACCACGAGTACCCGCATGTGGTGAAGCAGGTCATCGGTTTCCACATGCCTGCAGGCCACATTGCTGTCGGCAATGCCGAATCGTGCCGTAAAAAAAAAGGTCGACCCTTTTCCGTATTCGGACGAGGCGCCGATGGTGCCGCCCATCATTTCGGCCAGCCGTTTTGAAATGGTCAGTCCCAACCCCGTTCCGCCATACTTTCGTGTGGTGGAGGTATCTGCCTGGGAAAATGCCTGGAATAAATTGCGTTGCTGGGCCTCGGTCATGCCGATGCCGGTGTCTTTGACGGAAAATTTAAGCAGCACACTCTTTTCGTTGCGCTTGGCGATTCGGCAGCTCATGACCACTTCCCCTTTTTCAGTAAACTTGGCCGCATTGCCGGCCAGGTTTACCAGAATCTGTTTCAGGCGCAGGGGATCGCCTGTGAGCATCTTGGGCAGGTTCGGCGCGATTTTAACCAGCAACTCCAATCCCTTTTCAGCTGTTTTGACCGCTGCCAGGTCCGAGGCTTCGGACATAATGGCATCAATGGAAAAATCCACCGATTCCATATCCAGTTTACCGGCCTCAATTTTGGAAAAATCTAAAATATCATTGATCAATCCCAAAAGTGAATTGGCTGCCCCGTCAATTTTATGCAGATAATCCGTTTGTTTGGGGGTCAGTTCCGTTTTTAGCGCCAGATGCGTCATGCCGATGATGGCGTTCATGGGCGTCCGGATTTCATGGCTCATGTTGGCCAGAAAATCACTTTTGGCCTGGGTGGCGGATTCGGCCTGCTTTTTTGCTTCATCCAGATCGTCCATGATGTTGAGCATGGCGCGTTTGGCCCTGGCTAATTCCGCCACCTGAGCCTTGAGTTCCAGGGTGGCGTTCTCCGTTTTCTGGTGGGCTTTTTTTAGTTCCTCATTCTTTTTTACCAGATCATTGAGCAACTCTTCCCGGGGGGGCGAACTCAGCAGTTTTCGGGTCTTTTCAATCAGGAATTCAGATGGCTGAAAGTTAGCGTCCGGCAGTTTTTTTACCCCGGTGAACCAGGAGGTCTTTTCTTTGGTTTTAGATAGATCGCTATGGCTGAAAAAGCTTGCAGCCAATGGTGTTTTTAGATGGTTAAACGGTTCGATCCTGAGGTGTATGGCATGGCCGTATTCCTGGTTATCCAGTGATATGGCGGTGTATGTCTTTTGATTTGTCTCCATATTTTCCAAGGAGACCAGTTCTGTAAACACCGTTGCGAATTTGGCTGCCTGGATGTCATTAAAGCCGAACCAGCCCGCCATTTTGTATAGCTTTAGCCCGGTTTCCTTCAATCCCGCTGCCGTACCCAATGAAAATTTTGCAAGCTCGATCATATTCCGAACCTCAATGCAATACATGACAGATCATCGGAACATTTGCCTAGCTGGGTCATGAAATGGTTGCAGATATCCTTGGCCCGGCCATTGATGACGCCCGGATAGGCATCCGGATCAAAGTGTTCCTTTATGCCGTCAGAGGTCATAACCAGAATATCTCCGGGCATCATCCGGGTTTGGCCCAGGGCAGGGGAGGGGACCATGTAGCCGATAATCCCGTCTTTTGTCACAAGGGAGTGTTGGCTTGAACCAAATAATCGCAGATGAATATTGCCCATGCCTGAATATTCAAGGACACCGGTCTGCAGATCCAGCCTGCAGACGGCCGCCACAGCACCCCGGGTGCCCCTTAACCACTCATGCAGCCCCGTGATAATTTGGGTTAATTTTTTGGTATAATTGTCGGCCAGATACGCTTCTGAATGCCGCGCCACCTGGGCAGCAGGCTTTCCATGCCCCAGGGCATCCACCAGGGCCAGAAAACAAAAATTGTCGTACACTTTGATCAAACCGGTGTCGCCGCATTCCTCAGGGTTACCGGTCAATGCTTTTTTTTCAATGTGAAAATCAATGGTCTGGACAGCTGGTCCCATTTAATCCATCCATTTTATGGCGGTTATCCGGGTGCCGACGCCTGGGGTGGATTGAATTTGAAATTCATCCATAATTCGCTTCACACTGGGCAGTCCAAGGCCCAGGCCGTTGCCGGAACTGTAATTTTCTTTCATGGCGTTTTCCATATTACTGATGCCCGGTCCCTGGTCCTGGGCCGTGACCTCAAACCCGGCCCGGGTGCCGTTGTGAATGACCTTCAGTGTGATTTTACCCTTTTGGGCATATCGGAGAATGTTGGTTGACAGTTCAGACACCGCTGATGCGATCAGATACTGTGCGGATTCTCCAAATTTCATCCCGGCCAAAATTTTTCTGGCACTGTATACGACCTGGGCGTTGTCTGATGGCTCATACAAATCAAAGGTCGTCTGCTCATTTACGAAATCCAAGGTATTTGTCATGTGGGTCTCACCCTTTTTCTGCGCTGTTCAATCCAATACAGATTGGGTTAATATTTCAACGGCGTCGTCAATGGTTCGTGCGGTTGCAATGTCATCGAAACCTGTATCCAAATCCACCAATGAAGCGGCAACGCCCGGTTGAACTCCGGCAAATAGCGAGGGGGCCCCCATCACGGCAACGGCTCTGGCAACATTTTTCAGTATGGCAAATTCTCTGGAACTGAGAATTTTTACATCGGACAGATCAATGATTACGCCTTTGGGGCGTTTTCTTTTCAGCTGTTTTAAAAGCAGTTTTCCCGTCCTTGCAATGCTGTTTTCATCGGCGTAACTGCCTAACGATACAATCAGGCAGTGTCCCACTTCATGAATGGCGGAATCCGATACATTCACGTCTTGATTCATGAATGGGAGCCCTTTTGCTTCACCTCCAATCCCATCAGCCTGAAGGCATCCGACAATGCATCCTGAAGCGTGGAATTGCTGGCGATATCCCCAAGCTCAATCCCCAGCTGAACAAGGGTTTCGGCAACCGCCGGGGAGATGCCCGAGATAATGCAGCGGCATCCCATTAATTTTGTGGCTTTGGCGATTTTGATCAGGTGATTGGCCACGGCCGTATCCACGGCCGCCACCCCCTGGATATCCAGGATAATCACCTTTGCCGCCGTTTCCATGATTTTGGTGAGCATGGTGTTCATCATCTGCTGGGCCCGCAGAGAGTCCACCACCCCCACCACCGGAAGAATGACCACCCGGTCCCAAAGTTTGATGGCCGGTGTTGAGATCTCCATGATGGTCCGGCTCTGCTCTTGAAGCTTTTTCTCCTGTCTGACCCGCTCGGTAATATCAAGGATATACTCCAGACCGCCCACAATATTGCCGTCACTGTCTTTCATTGCCGTGGCCGTGTACTCAATGGGAATCGTTTGGCCGTTTACGTTTATTTCATTGCGGGTGGTAAAGGCCTGACCCCCGTCAATGACCTGTTTCATCCGGCAGTCACCGGTGCCGCAATGGCGAGATTTGATGACATCCCGGCACGGCATCCCCTTAATTTCCTCCCAGGGTTTACCAATCATCTTCAGCCCAGCCTTATTTAGGTAAATTAACGACATCTCACGGTTAACCGCCATGATCGGCGTGGGAATCTGCTGCAGGATGTTAATTGCCAAGGCATTGTCAATTTGATCAATATCTGAAGTATTCATCAGATTGTCTCCTTTTTTTATAAGAACGTCTGTGCCAACGGCACAGCGATTTCAATTTTTAAGGTGTCATCCCATGCGGCGGGGGTGAATATAATGGTAATGCTTGTTTTTCTTGAAAATAATTTCCATTTGCCGGTTATAATGCGGTCTGGTTTTTTTTTGCTGTTTTGAAAATGAAACGGAACACAGTCCAGGCCGGAGGCAATGGTGATGGGGGTTGATCTGTTTTGCGATGCCGTAAGGCGTGCCGGGGCGAAAAGAAGAAAAAGGAAAGCTCCCAAAAGCCCCCATGGGTACAGCCTAAAAGAATCACGCTTCCTTTTTCGCTTAAACATGACGTTGACCATAGTTGAAAAGAACATATTGGAAAATCTGACGATTTTTATGATACGTATACTCTTTCATATCATTCGGGTTTGAATCTTTCAATGTTAAAAAAATATGATGGGATGGTTTCGTTGGGATGTTTAAAACATGAGTGGCTTTTCTTTATGTCGTGTGTGGAAATGTGTACCGAACATTTATCCGCGAAAGTTTTATGTGATTATTTTGATTCATTATTTTAGCCTCTTGAGAAAAATTTTAAAATGACTTAAACTTAATTCTTAGTTAGAAAGTTCACGAAAAATTGTTCGAATTTATGATTCTAACGTCCTTCTATATAAGAGGCAAATGACCGGGGAGCCAAATGACCGAGGGGTTTAATCATACTATTCTGATCGTCGATGATGAAGAAAAAATCGGCAAAGCCCTTGAACGTCTGATTAAAAAGACAGGGGCCCGTTCATTTTATGCCGCCTCCGGGAATCAAGCGCTTGATTTTATTCAAAACTCAGAAGAGCAGCTTTCAATGATACTTTCGGATCAGAGAATGCCGGGAATGGAAGGTACCCAGTTCCTGGAGAAGGCCAGAACCATCATCCCGGACACCGTACGATTTTTAATTACCGGCTATGCAGATATCAATGCGATTTCAGATGCGGTGAATCGAGGCGCGGTTCACCGGTTTATCACAAAACCCTGGGACAATGACGATTTATTGGAGATGATCAAGGCAGGATTGCAATATTACGAATTGGTCGTTGAAAATCGTAACCTGTTTGCTTTGGCTAAAAAACAAAATGCCCGCCTGTATCATTTAAGCCAGGAACTCAAACAAAAGGCGGATGCCCATAAACGGGTGATTGTGCAAAAAGAAAAAAAGATCATTCAGTTAAAAAAGCGATTGGAAAAAGGGGTTAATGAAGCCGATTATTTCGAGCAGATAGAAAAGTTACTTGAGGAAAAACAGATGTTTGAAAAGGATCGGCTTGTGCGTTGCTACCAGGCTGTGATGAAAGATTTTTTTCTGAAATTTAAAGATCTTGCCGCCCGGAACGGCTTTTTTATGCCGACAACGGAAGAACAAAGCGATAACGCATAATATTTATTTAGCCATCAGTCGGAGTTTTTACGGATTCATCAAATTTTGACAGTCACGGCACTTAGAAAACGTCATAGGCCTTTTTTGCGTCTATATGAAAAGGGGTTGTACCATCGAAATCAAACAACAGGAAAATAAAATTCTGATAATTGATCCCCGGGGGATAATTGAAAGAAAGACCCGGCTCTTATCGGAAAAAGGATTTCAGGTGGATTGTTTCACCTCGCCTGCTGACGGCCTCCAGCATCTGGCCCAGGCTTCCGCCGCTCCGTATTTTCTGATTATTGAGGGATATGTTGAAAGAGAACAAGGCGAAAAGAGCATCCTGGCAAGGGCCAAAGAAATTTCTCCGGATACCCAGCGGCTTCTGGTGGCCGAACCTTCCTTTCTGCCCTCTTTTGTGAATGCAATAAATTCAGCTGGAATTCATGCCTGTCTGCCCCTGCCGTTTACGGATGAAGACCTATTGGTTCAGACCCGACTGCGATATGATGCGTATGAAGCGGGCAGAAAGATAAAGAATCTGCAGAAAACCATCAAGCGTCAGAATAAGCAGTTGTTCCAGATCGCCGGGAATTTGAGAAAAAAAGAGACGCTGTATACCGACCAGATTCAACAGAAAGAAAAGGAAATCCGGGTTCTGGAGTCAAGGCTTAAAAGCCTTTTCGGGGACAATGACTTAGAACGCAGCCCTGCACTTAAATCCCTTTTGGAAAAAGAAAATGTAAAATTCAATTCACTGGGATTTAAACAGGCCTTTGATGATTTTAAATTGCGTGTTAGTGATATTTTTTTAACCATGCTTTCAAAAAGAGAGCCGTCTGATGGGTTTACGCTTTCAGAAAGCGAGTTGACTGACGCGTTGGCACACCATTTAGACCAATTGGATGAGAGCATTGATCCCTCTGAAATTGATCCCACTGAATATGAATCTCTTGCCGGTTTTTTGACGCCGGTATTTTTGAATGTGATGTACTGGCGGGCCAATCATAAACCAGAGCTTGCATCGGATGAAACACAGCAGGATATTCTGAAATATTTTACCATTGAGTATTCAGATAACGATCTTAAAGCGCATATTCGGCTGGGCAGCGATGCCCCCGAAGCGGTGACGGTTTATATGATCGAACAGCTTCTTCATAAAAATGGAATTCTTTTCGGCATTGAAGATGAATCGGTCATTGAAGCGTGGCTTTATGGCCCTGCCCGACAGGGAGAAATATTGCTTATCGCCGAGGGAAAACCACCTGTTTTGCCTACAGATGGAGAGATCCGTTATTATTTCCCAATTAATTTCAAGCGCCCGGGCAGAATAAATCCGGACGGCAGTATGGATTACAGGGACAGGGGGGAAATCCCCCATGTGGAAGAGGGCATTATGCTGGCCTCTAAAACCTTTCCGAAACCTGGAGAGCCCGGCTTGGATGTCAAAGGCAAGGAAATATCTGTGCCGGAACCTGTTGACCCGGCCTTTTCGGCAGGACCGGGAGCCCGGTTAAACGAAGAAAAAAGTGGAATTTTTTCAAGCATACATGGCGAACCCCATTTGGATGTCATGGGGGTTGTCTCGGTCAACAAGGAGTTCAAGGTAAAAGGCGATGTGGGGTATGAAACCGGAAATATTGAATTTGACGGCAATGTCGTTGTGCCGGGAGAGGTAAAAGAGGGGTTTTCGGTGAAGTGCGTTTCGCTGACAGCCAGGGAAATTTGCGGTGCCCAGGTGGATTTGTCAGGGGATCTGAATGTTTCAATGGGCATCATGGATACAAAGTTGATCAATGTTAAGGGAAATATCCAGGCCAAATACATTCGCAACTCCACAATAAATTCCTATGGGGATTTGACAGTGCAAAAAGAGATCGTTGATTCTACCATTTATCTGAGCGGGGCCTGCAACAACGAAAGGGGAAGCATCCTGAACTCGACGGTGTCGGCAAAACTTGGGATCAAGGCCGGTGCCGTGGGCAATGAATCTTCCGGGCCATCGGTGTTGACTGTGGGGGTCGATGAACATGTAATCCGTTTGGGAGATAAGATAAAATCTTCGCTTTCAGTGAACCGGGATAAAATTCAAGAGCTTTCATCTGAGATCAGTCAGATGAAAGAGGTGGACAAGTGGCTGCATGGAACTATCACCGGCAATGCGCATATCCAGGATCGTGCACAAATAAAGCTTCGGGAACTTGAAGATAAGAGAGCCGCCATCGACGGGACAAAAGATGCTGCGGCACTGAAAAGCATTTCAGATGCCATTCGGAAAATGGAAAAAAAGGCCAAAGAAGCCGGGGAAAAAATTAACGAATGGTTTGAACGGCAGGACCAGATCCATCATGATATTTCAGAAAAAGAGCTTGAAATTGAAAGATTGGAAAAAGCAAACCGGCAACTGGTTAAAGAGTTGGAAAATCTGGAACAGATTTCGAACAAGTCCAAACCCGTACCCGTTCTGGAAGTTTCAAAGCGTATCCAATCCGGAACCAAAATTAAATCGGCCCATTCGTATAAAATCGTGGATAAGTCCTGGTCTCGATGCACCATAAGGGAGAAGAGTAAGGATGAGGGCGGGGTTGTTTATTATGTCATGGAAATAGACTAATTCAATTCGGCCGGCAAGGGTTCAACGTCCCGGATGTCAAAATGGCGATCCTGAATCATTTTTTCCAGTGCGGCAATGCGGGCTTCGCCTTCGGGGTGCGAGGCAAAGTATGCGTTGAGCCGTCCCGAATCGTGTTCAGCTCCCATGGCCTTGAAAAATTCTGTGGCACCGCCGGCATGGCCGTAGTAACAGACCAGGGTGTCCAGGGCCCGGGCGTCGGCCATGGCTTCCCGCTGCCGGGAATACCGGGCCTGGGTCAGATGGACGCCCGGTGCCGCCAGTTGGGTGATATTTGAACCCGAACCCGTCAAAAGGGCGGACAGCGCTGTAAGTACAATGCCGCGGCCCATGCCCCGAAGATGATCCCGCTGTTTGTAATGCCCCAGTTCATGGGCCATCACAAAGGCAAGCCCGTTTTGTGAACGGACCTTATCAAAAATGCCTGAAAAGACCACGATGGTGCCGCCGGCGAGCGCTACGGCATTGGCGGTCTCAGAAGGGACAATTAACACTTTCACCGGATAATCGATCTTACAACATTCGCGCAAATTATCTGTCAACTGTTGGAGCGTTGCCTGTCCTGGCTGATTTTCCTCGGATATCATCTTTGTGGGGAGCTGAAACCCGGAAAAGATTGCAGCCTCCATTTCCGGAGAAATGCGGGTGACGGCCCAGTCTACGAAAAAGCCGAGTATGCCATAGGCAACGAGAAAAAAGATGACGATCCCGGACAGCAGTACCAGTGCTTCTTTGACCGGACTGTCATGGGAAATGTTGTCGTTTATTTCAGGCAGTACCGGTTTGTAATCCATCACTCTTGTTCAAAATAGACAGCTGTGCCAAAGGCCATAACTTCCACAGACCCCACCTGCTTTCTTCTGCCTTTATAAATGGATGAGGTTTCCAGGCGAAGATTAATGATTTCGTCTGCATCTTCGCAGGATTCATGCAGTCGCAGTATGGCCTCCCGCCTGGCCCGGTCCAGCAGGGTTTCGTACACACGGACCTCACCGCCGAAAATATTGCGCAGGCCCGCCACAATACGTTTGAAATAATCCACGGAGATGACCACACTGCCGCAGGCCAGTTCGCTTTTAAGTATGGTTCGTCCCGGATCACTGACTTTTTTGTATGAACTGGCAGGCCGGGTCATCCAGAATTCTTCCCGTTCTTTAATGGAACGGTAATGCCTTGATTCGGCCATGCGGCCGAAAAAATAGCCCAGCATGATCAAAACGATAAAAATTATCAGTTGTTCCATGGCTTACTCCACTGTAACGGCTGTACCGTATACATAAAGCTCTGCCGCACCTGCCGCAACCGAAGAGGTTGAAAACCGGATATTGACCACGGCATTGGCGCCCATCTGTTCCGCCTGGGAAAGCATCCGCTCAATGGCCTGGTCCCGGGATTCCTGTAAAAGCTCGGTGTACCCTTTAAGTTCTCCGCCAAAGATGTTTTTCAATGATGCCATTAAATCCCTGCCCACATGTTTGGCCCGCACCGTACTGCCCGACACCACGCCGTGGAATGCCGTTGTTTTTTTGCCTGGAATTTCTTCCGTATTTGTCATTAACATTTTTCGTCTCCCGGATTTTAAATTTTTGAATTTTTAAGGAATTGGAGTGGTTTGAATTATTCTGAACGGCTGATTGTCCGATGTCAAGCAAAATAAACAGCATATGTTCCCGTCCCCATACCGCCGCAACCGACAGACGGCCACTTACCCGTGCTCCTTTTTTTTAAATGCCAAACCGGGTTAACAAATCCCCGGACGGGGGATTGTGCCTTTGGTATTAAAAAATCAATGATTTTGGCAATGACCCTGCCTGTATCAATGGCAGCCATACCGGCCAACATGCTTTTGTTAAATCATTTTTTCCTTTTTTCAACTCTGTTTTTTCAGTGACTTATATGATATGTTTTTTTGCTTTATCAAGATGGTAATGATAAGAAGGTACGGCAAAAAGAATAAGGCTACTGCTTAAGGAGAAATACCCCATATGGCACGTTTAAGTGATTTTGAACTGTCCGTTAAACAGGTTAGCGACAGTCCATTAATATATAAAGCACGGATTCCCATGGAGTGCACTTTTTTCCAGGATGTCCGGCGCTATCAGAGTATTACCCCCCAGATGGAGATTCGGATTATTCCGGTAAACGGGATGATCGAGCTTGATCCGGACATGGAGCCCGTATCCTTTAATAAGCTCAGCGGGTCCGAGCGCAAAGCCCTGGTGGATTACCTGACGGTCCGCGTGGCCAGAGGTGATAATATCGGATATGCCTGGGCCTTTTTCCGGCCTGCGGATAAGAAGAGAAGCCTTGTGGCTTACGGGGGAAACGTGGTGCATGATGACACCTACGTGGGCAAAGAGCGCGTAACTGCGCTGCTTTCGGTACTCAAGAAGCAAAAAGGCATCAGCAAAATGAGACGGCGCTGGTTCCCCTGGATTTTGGCACTTTTGTGTATCTCTCTGGCCGTTTTTGCCGGAGTCAAATATGGGAACCTGGTAAAGACGATTCCCTTTATCACCAGTATCGGCAAGGCCTCCGGCCCTGAAATGCAGTTTTATGAATCCGTATTTCCCGATGTGTATGCCTGGCTGTCCGATGGGGAACCGGAACAAAAAGATGTGGCCAAAAAGCTGCTAAAAACCGAATATATTTCATCCATGCTTCATACCATGACCTTGCCCGAGTATCGTCAGGCGGGTGAGCCGGACATGAATCGGGGTAATAGGTTGATTTTGTTTGTTTATTTTAACTATAACAATCAGGTGGACGAATTGATCGATGCCCGCAGGGATGTTCTGGCAGGTACAGAATTCATGCGCCTGGCACGGATTTATTCAACCTTGCAGTCCGGGTATGCCTCCAATATTTTTTATTTCAAAGTCGGGGATTTGAACATCAAGCACACGGAAATTTCCAACTACATGAATCAGAACATGATCTCCTACCATGATTTTAAAAAGATCCGTGATGAAAATGCCTTTGCCGAGCTGATGGCCAGTGACCGTATCAGCTACAAGATGAAGGGCTTTTTGGAAAATGTTTACACCTTTACGCCCCTTCGCGTTGACACAAAGATTGACGGTAAATCCTGGTACCTGCTCACCCGGAACGACAGTTCCGGACATCTTGACTTTGCAGCCTTTTTTCACCAGGGCAGCGCGACCTTGGTCCCCAAACGCATTGGGCACCTGGTATTGGAAGACAACGGACTGCCCGCAGACATGGCCTGGTATGCCTTTGACGACAATTTGGCAGCCGAACTCAAACTTTCCGACGGCACGCTGAGCTATTTCAGTACAGAGACCGGTCAGAACAACCAGCTGGGTATCATCAACGATCGGATTAAGGCCCTGGGGTTAACCCGGGTCGCCCAGGACCGGATCAAGGTCAGTGTCCACCGGGAACTGCTCATGGGCGACGCCAAGGGAAAATACGGCGTCCAGACCAATGATCCCATCACAAGCCTGGTGTTGTCCAATCTGATCACCAAATCCTCCTTTGAACAGGAGGCCAATGTCTCCTTAAAACGTGATCCCATCCAGTTCAACACCACCTTGATCCAGCTTTCCAAGGATGACAGTTTTTCTGTTCAGTCGGTGACCATTACACCGGGTACCACCAACATCATCCGCTTGTTTGAACCCTTGGACCGCTTTACGGCAACCTTTAGGGACGGTACCTCCACCACCTTTGAAAAGGCCAGTGTCAACCTGTTTAACCCGTTTACTTTTATGGTATCCAGGGACAGCATCACCTTATGTTTCCGTCATGACATCACGGACATGACCATTGAGGCCGACGGCAGTGAGCTTAAAATCATCAAGGCCAAGGACGGAAATTACCAGATTGTGAAGCTGCCCTAGTACCCGGATATTTTGAAAAAATCAGCATCAAGGAGTTTTATTTAACCATATGTTTGACACAACAGACCGGCTTTTGAAAATACAGAACGCCATCAAGGCGGTTGTTCAGCAGCTTGCCGAACTGCCGGCCCGTCAGGCGGACCAGGTGGAAAAGGTCATTGACCGCTGCCAGATGTGCCTGAAAACTGCGCCGGACACGGATATGCCTGTATATATCCATATCACGGGCACGGATAAATCGTTTAAAACCAGTTATCTTCTGGACCTGTTTGACCATGACGCGCTGCGCGAGCTGTTTGCGGTCAAGCAGCGCAACACATCGGAAAATACGGCGGTTCCCTGTCTTGTGGAACCGGTTTCCTGGACCGACGAGGTGGTGGTCAGTCAGATCAGCATTTCCACGGGCAATGTGATCCGGGACCGATTGACCCAGGGTCAGTTCAACCGGTTGTATGATCTCTCTTCCGGGGCAGAGCCCGATGATTATCTCATCCGGGTGGCCGTGCCCGAAGATCAGACGCCCATGACCCTGCCGGCCATTGAATATCCGGGGATTAAAGAGGGGGCCGATGCCGTCGCATTCCAAAAGGAGCGCCATGAAAAGTTCCAGACCAATATGCTGGACTGCCTGGAGCGCTATCCCGGGGTTCTGGTGGCGTGCTTTCAGCACAAGATTGCCATTCCGCCGGGGCATCCGTTGGACGCCATTCTCAAAAAATACCGCACGGTGCTGGAAACCACCCACGCATATCAGAAATTGCCGTTGATTTTGTCCCTCCAGGGCGACAGTGCCGTGGCAAGTTACTGCGGCAACACCAATGTGGAGCAGGATCTTGAAAGCGATTTCAAAAGCTACAAAGCCTTTGAAACCGTGGTCCAGCTGATTAACCCCTGCAACAGCCAATATCCGGTGAATTTTATCTCCCCCGGGCCGCATGTGGACACCTGGATACGCAATCTGTCCCGGTACAAAGATCTGCGCGAGATCAAAGATGAGATTACAAAGGACGGCGGGATCGCGTGGTCCAGGCAGATGCTCGGCGACATCTGCACCACCTCCAATATTCGGGATGCCCTTGACAATATGTTCCTGATGCCCTGGATCAAAAAGGCCGAAAAGGTGCATGGCCAGGCCGTTGACCTGATCTATGCCATTGAAAGCTATGATGAGGTGGCCGACGTTAAAGAACGTATGCGCAAAGCCATTCTCAACGATACCTACCGAAGTCTGCGGCACTTTTTTGACCGGGAGATTAAATACAATGAAGAGGGTGTGATTGAGGATCACAGAGGGTTCTGGAACGCTATTTTCACCCAGTACCTGGACCAGTTTCTGGCCGACACCCCCAAAAGCCAGGCCATTGCCGATGTCCTGTGGAAAAATCTGCACCAGCGCCTGGATTCTGAAAACAAAGGCTTTTTGAGTGCAGCGGAACTGGATTTGCCCCACATCATCATGAACATGGCGGAATTTTATGTTCCCAACATGCTGGTGCGCGGCGATTTCACCCTTGTAGAAAGACGCATTAAAGAGGATGGGCAAGATGTTGTTTAACCTGTTCAAACGAAAGAAAAAGGAAGTGGATCAGTTCCAGATGGAACTGGAGGATGACGGCAAACTTTACTACGAAACCATTGCAGGCCGAACCCCCAGGGACGTCCAGAACCACGAGGAATATATTCTTTTCATTGATTTCGGCTCTTACCGGACAAGTGTTTTGTGCTGGCCCTGCAGCTTTGGCCGGGATAAGATCACCGACTCCTGGCAGTATGTGGTCCATGGCGACTCCGATGCCCAGGGCGGCTTTCCGTCGGCCTTTATCAATCCGCCGTCCGGCGATGAGCGGGACTTTGCCTTTGTGCCCAATATGGGGAAAGGGCATGTCAGCTCAAGCCAGATTGTGAAAAGCGCCAAATATGAATTTGCCTCCAAATTTGCGGCCTATCGGGGCGATGTGCCCCAGTTCAAGCTTTACATTAAAAAGATTCTTGAACACAGTTTCAGATACATCACCGAGCCCAATAAAGACCGACCCTGGAACGGCCCTGCCATTCCGGTGATCACGGAGATCCGGGTGACGGTGCCGGACCTGTTCATTGAAAATTTAAGAAACGGATACCGGGAAAATATCTATTCCGTGTGCATGAACCTGGCCTCGGACCGGAAATGGAAGTGGCTGTTCCCAAGTGATCTAAGACACTTGCGTAAAACATTCGTCAATATTTCCGCCGATGAAAGCGGGGCGTGCGAGCTCTATTTTCTGAACCTGATCAAGCAGTTGCCGTTCTGGGATCTCTCCGGCCAGAAAGACCGGCTGCCGGATCTGAAGGAAGTGGATTTTATCTTTTCCCAGGCAGCCCAGCGGGACCCCAATGCCGAAAATCTTCAGTTTGTGGTGTGCCACATTGATATCGGCGGGCTGACCACCGACGTCAGCGTCCTTTTGGCCAACACCTTCCAGGATCCGGCCCTTGGCATCACCACCGCCTTGAACCGCAAGGAATCCTTTTCCGAAAGAAAGGCCGGGGAATATTTTGCAGAGACCTTTGCCCAGAACCGTTTACCCGAAGAGACCGGCCCCTGGTGGGACAATGACCGGTTCCTCAGCCGTGATTTTTCACGGTTTCTGGAATTGCTGTGCGGCAAGCAGGCCGGTTTGCTCAATAAATGGCGCAAGGACAAGAACCTGTCGGGCATCTATTTTCTGGTATCCGGCCGGCCGACCAAGTCCGAGAAGGTCAGACACGCCATTAAAAAGCACATCCTCAAGGAGTTTAACAGGGATGAACTGCTGCTGCTGCCCGAACACTGCCTGTTCATGGCCGATTATCGGCATGTGGGTAAAAACCAGGAGGGCGAACGCTATGCCAAGAAAATTTCGCACTTTGAAAAGCTGATTACCCTGCTTGGCAATGTGTACACCCTGTATGACGGCTATGAAATCTGTGTGGATGACCACAAATATTATATCTCCATGGATACGGATACCCGGACCACCGCCCAGATGGAGGTGCTGCCTGGGCGGATTTACAACATGGAAGAGTTTGATAATTACAAGAAATCCGCAGAGCACAACAATGTCAATCACCTGGCTTTTACCCGCTTCCCCGAAGGCGAGAACAGCACCCGGTTTTTGACGGTCAAAACCATTGCCCGCCAGAACGCCTTTCCCGTCATCCGGGTGGCCCAGAGCAATGACGGCCAGGCATGGATTATGCCGTCCCTGATGATCACCAACCTGGAGCAGAACGACCAGGCCTTTGATCTGTCATGGGGGGCGTTGTCACTGGAAAAATAATTTTAGATTAAAACCACGAAGTTCACGAAGAGCACGAAGGTTTGGTTTCTGAACGCTTCGTGAACTTCGCGTCCTTTGTGGTGACATAAAATATTCAATCCCCAAGAAGGAGACAATCAATGGAATTAATCAGCGTCACCATCGAAAATCCCGCAGAACTCAACTTTATCCTGGGCCATTCCCATTTCATTAAAACCGTTGAAGATATTCATGAGGCCATTGTCTGCACCGTGCCCAACGCCAAATTCGGCGTGGCATTCTGCGAGGCGTCCGGGGAGTGCCTGATCCGCCATTCCGGCACGGACGAAGATATGCAGGACCTTGCAAAAAAGAACGCCGAAGCCCTGTCTGCCGGCCACACCTTTATCATTTTCATGAAAGATATGTTTCCCATTAACATCGTGAACACCATCCAAGCCGTTCCAGAGGTGGTCCGCATTCATTGCGCCACAGCCAACCCCACCCAGGTAATCATGGCCCAGACCGACCAGGGCAGGGGTATCCTCGGTGTGGTGGACGGTTTTTCCTCCAAAGGCGTTGAAACACAGGATGACATCCAAAAACGCAAAGACTTCCTTCGGATGATTGGTTATAAGCTGTAAATAAAATAGGCAGAATCGTTCCTCCCCATATTGGCCCATTCTGCCTATTTAACTGTTGGGCTTAAAAAAGGATGGATATGGAAACAAAGAATTTTCCGACCTGGCTTTTAGCAGTTCTATCTTGGATAGTATCGTTGTATTTTCTTATGTGTTTCCATCTATCTTCCGGATTTCCACCGAAAACACCTCTATCATCCTCTGATATTTTATTTCTTTTAGCTGGAATATTCTTTTTATTTATGCCGTTTTTTAACAAAATAAAAATACCTAAACTCATAGAGTTAGAACGTTCTGTAACGACGGCAAAAAGTGAGTTGCAAGATTTTAAGAAGCAGACAAATAGTATGTTTTCATTCCTCTCCACTTCGATTAATACTATAAATACAAATACAACGAATATCATAATCCCCAATAGAGATGACTTGGTTGAGGCAAATAAAGAGTTTGATCAATTGATTACTGAAAAAAGGCCTGAAGCTATTCGTGAAATTGAAGATCAGTTGATATTAGACGATGAAGATAGGATTGTTGCATTAGCAAGGTTAAGGATAAAGTTAGAATATTTGCTACGTGAATTATTGCTGCATATCTCAGTTGATAAGGAGGGACGAGAAAATGAACTCAGGCGATATTCATTACCTCGATTATTCAGAGAATTTCGCGCAAACTCTACTGGATTTGAACACTTAGAAAAATCATTGTATTACGTTACACAAATTTGCAATGCAGCAATTCATGGCCAGCGTATAAGTCCCGGTCAAGCTGATGAGGCATTAGAACTCGGTGCCAAGATTCTGGCATACTTGCCAAAAATTGAAAATAAAACTGAGCAAGAAAAAGGGGTCAAGTCGGCTCTTGACTCAATTTTCTGATCTGGCGTGTTCCGATAGTTCCATGGCCTCCTTTAATTTATTATCTCCACCATTTAATGTTCCCAAAATAGTGCTCTTGCTAAAACCATTTTTATGACCTATATTAAAACCAATAAAAAGACTTTTTAATATACTTAAGGGGGTGAAATGGAATCTGTTTTAGCAAAATGTTCGGCAAGTATTTCCGAACTGAAAAAGAATCCTTCTTCTCTGATCGAACAGGCAAACGGTGAGCCTATAGTTATTTTGAACCACAATAAACCAACGGCATATCTTATTCCGGCTGATACATACGAAATCATGCTTGAGCAAATCGAAGATTACCAACTGGGCTTGATTGTTAAAGAGCGCCTGCATGAAAAAGAGTCTGCTGTTGAAGTTCGCATAGATGAGTTATAGCCTTAAATTTCTTCCATCTGCGTTAAGGGAGTGGAAAAAACTCGACCGTCCTTTGCAGACTCAATTTAAGAAAAAGCTTGCAGAGAGGCTTGAAAATCCGAGAATTATTTCAGCCAAACTTTCAGGATTTTAAAATCATTACAAAATAAAGTTGAAAGCAAGCGGCTATCGGCTTGTATATGAAGTTGTTGATTTTGAGCTGATCGTTTATGTGATTGCTGTTGGAAAACGAGAGGGAAATTTCGTTTACAAAAAAGCGAAAAATAGATAATTGTCGTTAATCGGAAAGGATTCTATCGTCGGTTGCTGTAGGGGCAGGCCCTTGTGCCTGCCCGAACGAGGGCAACCACGGGGGGATTGCCCCTACAAAAAAGGGGGCGAGTCTGCCCTTGACAATACCTTCGTGATGTATGACTGTGGTGTATATACCAAAATGGAGGATAAGGAATGATACGAACTCAAATATACTTGACGGATCAGCAGCGAAGTGAATTGGCCATGCTTTCAGAAATCCAGGGGAAAAAACAAAGCGAACTTATTAGAGAGGCCATTGATCTTCTGATTGAACAGGCAAGTCAGGAACGGCGGAAAAAGATATTGTGTGAAACGGCCGGTCTTTGGAAAGATCGGTCCGATATCCCTGATTTTAAAAAAATGCGTTCTGAATGGGACCGGGAATAATAATGGGGCAGCTATTTCTTCCTGATACTGATGTCCTCATTGATTTTTTACGAGGCTATCAGCAAGCCGTTGATTTTATCAACCTCAATGTCTCTCAAATAATTTTATCCACAATCGTGATTGCTGAACTATATGCAGGCGTGAGAGGGAAACAAGAATTAACGATTTTGAATAATTTTGTTTCCCTTTTTGATGTCATTCCAATGAATTCAGAAATAGCCAAGATTGGTGGGCTATATAAGCGTGACTTTGGTAAATCTCATGGTTTAGGATTGGCGGATGCCATTATTGCTGCGACTTGCCACTCAAAAAATGCGCAATTGAAAACGCTGAATGTTAAACATTATCCTATGATCAAAAATTTAGAACCGGCCTATATAAAAAATTAGGCTATGATTCCGAACTTATCGTTTATGTGCTGCTGGAAAACGAGAGGGGCATTTCGTTTACAAAAAAGCGAAAAACAGGTGATTTCGGTTCATCGGAATAGTATCTCGTACCGCTCTCGTTTTCCATTCAAGCTTTCATTTTAATTTTGTCATGCCCCTTATATTTCTTCCATTGGGGCTTTACCGTTGTGTACGTGATCATGATCGTGGCAGTGACAGTCCTGACGTTTAAATAAATTTTTTGCCAGAAGCGCTGCCAATATCAGGGCGGCAGCCAGTTCAATGTTGTAGGGTATTACCTCTGCTGCTCTTCCCATGACCACGGACGGCTGGATGGCCAGCAGTTTGTAAATCAGATCGAGCAGGGCACCCATTGCAAGTGAACAGATGGATATCATGCCTAAATAGATGGCCAGGGCCCGGGAGCCGAACATGCTTTTCACCACCCCCATGGTGGCGGCATTTGTGGCCGGTCCTGCCAGCAGAAATACCAGGGCGGCACCGGGATTAAGGCCTTTAAGGATCAGCGCTGCGGCAATGGGGGTTGAGGATGTCGCGCACACATACATGGGGATGCCGGCAACCAGCATGACCAGCATGGAGAGCAATGGGTTGTTCTGGGACCAGGTACTGATCCCCGAAGGGAAGAAAAAGGTTATGATCCCGGCAATGACGACACCGATGGCAAAGGGTTTGGCAATATCGGTAAGAAGTTCACCAAAGGCAAAGTCCAGACCCTGTGCCAGACGTTTTGACAGGGACGGCTCCTGAGCAGTCGGGCTGTGGGAATTTGCGCACGAATGACCTTGGCAGTTGCATGAATGTTCATGTTGATGGGCCTGGGCAAAAAATGGGTCCGGTGTGACGGCCGGTTTTTTAGGGCTTCGGTGGCCGAATATATTTTCTGTAATACCGGTGGCTATGGCTGTAATAAATCCGGCGATGGGCCGCATAATGGTCATAACCGGGTCCAGCATGGCCCAGGAGACGGCAATGGAATCCACACCGGATTCCGGCGTGGCGATCATAAATGCCAGGGCTGCGCCGTCATTGGCACCCTGCTTTTTCAAGCCGGAGACCACGGGGATCACCCCGCAGCTGCACAACGGAATGGGGATGCCGAACAGGGCTGCGCGCAGGACGGGTTTCACCCGGCCTTGGCCCAGATATCTTTTAATCCGGTCTGCTTTAAAGAAGACATAGAGCAATGCTGCGACCAGAAAGCCGAAAAGCATAAATACAGAAACATCCAGATAAACATGCCAGATTTCAAAGACGATATTTTTTATTGTGGTCATTGGTGCTCTCTTTTTAGGTTTATTATTTTGCCGACAGTTACATTTATTTGTTTTCTTTAATATGAATATATGAACCTTTGTTCATATATTCAAGAAAAAAATATCGGTAAGGCAAATTCAAATTTTTATATAATGGAATGCGGGACTTGGATATCAGTGACAGATGTGGTCAATGCTCATCTGGAGCAGGGAGCGGACGTGGTCGTCGTCCAGGGAATAATATATTCTTTTGCCCTGGCGCCGGTTTTTGACGATGCGAAGTGTTCTCAGGATTCGAAGTTGATGGGATACGGCAGATTCGCTCTGGCCGCAAAGTACGGAAAGATCGCATACACAATGTTCCCGATCCAGAAGGGCCGTGACTATTTTTATGCGGGACGGATCTCCCAGGGCCTTGAATATCTGGGAAAGGCCCTGGATGGTATCGGGTGACGGCATGGTTTCCAGTGTTTTTTTTACCGCCTCGGGGTTGATGCATTTTTGTGAGCAGGTATCCATATTTGTCATCCAATCATGAAAGCGGTTTAAAAAAATTATCAAGTGGGCAATTCAGTCTTTATGAGTACAATAAACACCCCCTTTGTGCAAGGCAAGACGCCCTTGGACCAGGGCAAACGCATTTAAATTGTATTGACTCTAAGTACTTTCATAAGGTAAGAATTGTCCCATCCTGCTTGTAGGCGTTTAACATTCATGCTCTTGCTCATACTGTTTTCCTGCTTCAGTAGATTCGTGGCAACATGGCGTACCATTGCAAAATTTTCAGCTGCATTGCCGGCTCGCTTTCTACACTCATCTTCCCTGAACGAAACATCAAGCACCCAATGCAATTTATTTTCGATTCCCCAGTGTGCTCGTACTTTTTTGGCAAACTCTTCTGCATCCAATTTTTGGCTGAGCAGATAATAACTGGTTTCACATGAGATGTGGTCTTTTATGTGACGCTCTCTTTCAACCATACCAATACCTTGAAGTCCCTTCCAAAGTGGTTTGTCCGCTATCCAGTCAATATCGGAGATAACCCAATGACGCCTTATTTCAACGCGACCATGGTCGCCTTCAGCGCTGTCAAAATAACTTCTCGGGATTTCTTTAGGTTTAGCTTTTTTGACACTATGGAAGAATAGTTCGACGTCGTCGTATAGATCTCCGTGGTTTTTCTTTAGAGCCAAAGCATAATCAGCACCGTTATCGATTATTTTTTCGGCAATTTTTTTCTGGCATCCCATTGCATCTATTGTGACAGTACTCCCTAAAATATCAAGCAGATCGAGTAATTGCGGAATTGCTGTGATTTCGTTTGATTTTTCATCCGTTTTTATCTGCCCCAGTACCATATTTGCATCTGATGCCCAGGCACTCACCACATGAATTGCAGATTTGCCATTCGTTTTGTCATACGAGCGTCTTAATGTTTTACCATCTACGGCGATGACAGTTTCCGGCAGTAGCGGACGTATAGAGTCTACCCAATCAATGAAAGCCGTCCGAAACTCTTCTGGATCGATGATGATAAAGATCCGTCTGATTGTATCATGTGAAGGGATTCCATTGGGCAATTCCAAAAACGTTTTTAACCAATCTTGTTTGGACTGGCCATATTGTGCAATTTCATTCCATGTACTGGCACCGCAGATCACAGCGCAGACTGTAATTGCAAATATATCTATCAACTTATGCAACTTCTGCCTATCCAATCGAGGGTCATTTATCTTTGAGAACTCCGAGATCAGCGTAATATTTGAGGAGGTCATGGCTGAGTTCCTTGAAATGAGGTTGTAAAAAGTAGTTTAAATATCAGGAATGTTTCAACTCTGCAAACCTCTCTTCAATCAAAAATTTTAATGCGTTTGCCCTGGCCCTTGGACTTTCAGGCGACGGAAAAACCAATAAAAATGCCCGCCGTTTTCTTAACATCTTTATTTCGGAAAACGGCGGGCAGTGTGGGTCATTATTTTAAATCATTCGCTTTCGTCTGATAGACAGTCCTTATTGATAGTATCTCTTTATTAAAGAATCAACAAATTGAATCCAAAGGGTTGTCAGGATACATCGGTATCAAACTCAAGTTCGCACTGATCATTAATGCGTGTGCGAATCAGATAGATTGAGAGCGCCAGCACCGGCAGTGCCAGAACAAAACCGATAATCGGCAGGAATGTGAACCCAATCACAATGAGTCCGAGGGAAAAAATGATGAACAGACCACCTAGGAAATATTTGGAAAGTTTTTCTGATGTGCAGTTATTATCGTTCATATCTGTCTCCTGATATCGTGTGTTTTTTTTGCGACTCAAATGATTAGTTTTGCCTCATTTAGTCTTATTGGTAAATTAATACCAAATAAAGGATACGCAAGCCCTTTTTAAAAAAAGTTAAATGGCGTTACAGTAACATTGTCGGTGGGACTGGCTCAAATTGTGCTTGAATTTCTCTTATTGTGAATTTAATTGTATAATGACCTACAGAATTCAATTTTAAAAATGGACTAAAGGGGAGGGAACACATGAAAACGGTTTTAATCACCGGGGCATCCGGCTTTGTGGGACAGGCCCTTGCCCAAAAGTATCTGGATGCGGGCTGGCAGGTCCATGGGCTCGGTACCTCGCAACATCATCCCATGGCGGATACCCACGAACATTTTTTATGGACCAGTGCAGATACCTCGCAGCCGGGATCGTGGCAGGATCTTGTGGCGCAATCGGATGTCATCGTCAACCTGGCCGGCCGAAATATCTTCAAGCCTTGGACAAAGGCGTATAAGAAAGCCATTTACGATTCCAGGATTCACACCACAAAACACCTGGTGGACGCCATGCCCGACGATTTTAAGGGGCAGTTGATCAATGCCTCGGCGGCGGGTGCCTATGGTGACCGGGGTGATACATCTTTGACTGAGACACAATCGTACGGAACCGGATTTCTGGCCCATGTATGCCGGGACTGGGAGGCCCAGGCACAGCGGGCAGCGTCAAAGGGCGCAATGGTGGCGGTGATGAGATTCGGGGTGGTGCTCGGTCCGGGCGGGGGCGCCCTTGAGGTGATGGCCCCGGCCTTTAAAATGTTTGCCGGCGGGCCTTTGGGGTCAGGCGAGCAGTGGTTCCCATGGATTCATCTGGAGGATCTGCTCCGGGCTATCTTCTTTTTAATGGAACAAAAGGCCCAGGGTATTTACAATTTCACAGGGCCGGTGCCCGTCCGGCAAAAAGAATTCGCCAAAGAGCTTGGCCGGGCATTACATCGACCCGCCTTTGTGCCGGCTCCGGCTTTTTTTGTACGGCTTTTTATGGGCCAGCTCGGGGATTCCCTGCTGCAGAGCCAGAGAGCGCTTCCTGCTGCTCTGGAAACGGCCGGATTCAGTTTTAACTATGATACTGTGGACAGTGCATTGGCACAGATTTTTAAGCCATAGAAGTGATATGAAGGATGCGATGAAAACACCCGGGGCAATCAGTTTGTCAGATCCCCGGGTGTTTTATATTCATTAACCGGTAGTTATTCTTTGAAAACCAGCTTTCCGCCGATGTGTCCGGCCACGCCGGCACCGGCAAGCATCAGTACGTTGACCAGTACGAACAGCCAGGCAACGGAAGATTCCAGCACCGCCGGATTAATCAGATACCAGATAAGGGAGACGATGCAGCAGGTCGTGGCTACAGCTGCAGCCGCGATTTTTGTTTTAAATATCTTGGTCTGGGCCTGATTATATTTTCCCCGCCATTCAAGAAAGCCTGTCAGTCCTACTACGGGAAGGGAAAGCAGCACAAATATCAGATTGATAAAGCTGGCCTTTAACATGATTTCCGAACCGGAAAACCAGGAAAGAATGATAAGAATTGTAATTACCGGGATGACCCCGTTGGGCAAATGAACCGACATGGGGTGGGCATGGTGTTTAACCATAAGATCCGCTGCCTGGTCCAAATAGTAATTGGCAATTTCAAATTTCCCTGAAGACGATTCTTCAGTAGCATCAGTCTCAGCTGCCGGTGCTTCGGTTTCTGTTTCAGGGGCTGCATTTTCTTCTTCAAGCAGCACAAATTTCTCAGCGCCGACACCGCACACCGGACACTTCTCAGGGGGCTCCTCACCAGTATGAACGTATTTACACACAGAACATTGCCATTTTTTCATTGATTTCCTCCTTAACGGTTTAGTGTGTCATGATTCATTTTAATTTTTTTACTTTAATGCATTTCACCATACGTGTATTGCATATGCCAGACCTTTCTGGCAACCTAAAAATGCTGTTTTCAGCCGTATGAAATCTGTTGCTTGGGGTTTCACAGATGGCTTTTGAAATATTGGCCTTGGGCAATGATAGATGGTGCTATGCGAAGATGTGACCCTTGTTATCTTGAATTATTTGAAAAACAGCTGATGCCAAAATGGGTGCTGTGTGTGCATTTTTTTTCAACCGGAAACTAATTTTTCGGCTGAGCCGACTGGGCCAGGGATTCTGCCAGTTGTAGAAGCGTCTCCGCCTGGTCAAGGCCGTCGAGGAACCGGGTGGGAATTTTACTCAGCCCAACCTGCGCCCCGGTCAAAGCCCCGGTGAGAATGGCTCTCACCTGGTTCTGACCACCACCGTTCACCGCATGGAGCACCGCAGATTCAAAATCGTCATGGAAGCGTGCGGCAAGATAATAGGCCGCAGGCAACTGGTGGTAAATGGCGCAGGGCATCTCCGATGAATGCACCCATGATGGCGCCGGCTGCACGGTCTTTTATTGTCGGGGTATTCATGTTATTTCTCCTGTCTAAAAATCGAAATATTTATGAATTTGCCAAAGATGACCTTATGATTTCAAAGCTGACGATGACGGTTGTGCCCGTCAAGTTCGCAATATTTAGACGCCGATAGGCTCGCCGCAGGCAAACCGCGGTTCATGCAACGGGATCAGAAAGTCCGCCTCTTTTTTTACCTGAACCATGATATCATAGGCCTGGTAGGCATCCACATGGGTGCCCGGCGGGATCACGTCCATTTCCATGCCTTTGATTTCCGGAGGAGGATTGTAGTTCTCTTCAATGATGCAAAACCCGGTGATGGCCGCCTTGCCCTGGGGCGTATCAATGAACACCGTAAGCCCCCCTTTGGTGTGGACCGGCGTATGTTTTACACGGATGCCGTCAACGATGGACATATCCGCTTTGACGATTTTGATCTGCCCGTTCTCCTCCACATCCTCGATGTAATCTTCCAGATACCGATAATCCAAGGGGTGCGGGTTGTGAATGGATTCAAGCTCCTGCTCATGTACGTAAAATACGGCGTTTTCACACTTGTAGTCATTTTCGCAATGGTCGTTGTGCAGGTGGGTATGGATGACGATATCAATGTCTTCAGGCGTAAGTCCGTGTTTTTTTAACCCCTGTTCAAAGGTATAGATCTTTCCGTTAATGGCTTCTTCCCTTTGTTCCGACTGAATGGGGTTCATTTCGCCGGTGTCCACCAAAATATTTTTATCCCCGCCCTTGATGATCCAGCAGTAAATTGGAATGGTGTAGGTTTGCCCCTGCCCGTACTGGTAGGTCATCATGCTTTTGTCGAATACTTTGGTTCCCATGGCAACGGGGTGGATGGTATACTTCATTGTTTTCCTTAAGATAAAGGCGCTTCTTTACGCACTAAAAACCGATTCAATTTTTTCAGACAGCTTGGCAATGTCAAAGGGTTTCAATAAAAAATCCCTGCACCCGTTGTCGATCATCTGCCGGATATCTTCTTTGGGTGCAAGCCCGGAGCAGACCAGTACCCGGATGTCCGGCTTTAGATGACGCACGGCATCATAGGTCTGAACCCCGTCCATACCGGGCATAACCACATCTAAAATCATCAGATCAATGCCCTTAACATCATTTTTAACCACGGAGACTGCCTGGGCCCCAGCTGCGGCCACAAGCACCTCGTAGCCAAGGGCTTCGAGCATCTCTTTGCAGACTTCGATCACCTCTTTTTCATCGTCCACCAACAGCACCCGGCCTTTGCCCGATATAAGCCGGCTTTTGTTGTCCGCAGCCGGCAGGAAATTACCTTTGGGCGCCCGGTCCTTTGCGGCGGGCAGAAAGAACATGAATATACTGCCCTTGCCCGGAGAGCTTTTGACCTGAAACGCGCCCTTGTGGGCTTTGATGATGCCGTATGCTGTGGAAAGCCCCAGACCGGTTCCCTGTCCCCGGGTTTTGGTTGTAAAAAAAGGATCAAATATGCGGGAAAGGGTCTCTTTGTTCATGCCCGTACCGGTGTCTGCCACATAGACCTTGATATAATCTCCGGCCTGCTCAAGACCGAGCTTTTGGGCCTGCTCGTTTTCTATGACAACATTTTTGGATTTGACCATAATCCGGCCGCCCCGGGGCATGGCATGCCACGCATTGACAAACAGGTTCATCAGCACCTGATTGATCTGAATTTCATCCACCAGGATGGGCCAAAGATCCTTATCCAGTTCCTGGCGGATGACGATATCTTTTCTGGTTCGGGCGAACATTTTGGCTGAGGTTTTCAGCATATAATTGATGTTCAGGGTTGTCGTGGCGGCCTGCCGACTGTTTTTACGGGAAAAATCCAGAAGTTGGCGGGTCATTTCAGCACCGTTGTGAACATACTCGTCAATATTGGCCAGCCGTTTGTATTCCTCCGAGTCGTGGTGGAACCCGATTTTAACCAGGGAGGCATATCCTTGTATACCCATAAGAATATTATTAAAATCATGGGCAATGCCGCTGGCAAAGGTGCCGATGGCTTCCATTTTCTGGGCCTGGCGGAGTTGGGCTTCAAGCCGTATGCGATCGGTGACATCCCTGGCCACGGCATAGATACCCTGAAAATCATGGGCAGATTCCATATCCGGGGGAATGAACACCGAAGCCTTCATCTCCATGGATGCAAAGGCGGCGTAAGGATCGTATTTGTTTTCTTCGGCCCCGGCTTTTTTGAAACGCAGGTTCAAGGCAATGTTGCAGCCCGGAGACAGGGTCTGGGTGGGTGGGCCGCCGGCCTGGAACAGCCGGGACAGTTTGCCGCGGTCTTCCTTGTGGAGAATTTCGTCAAAGGGTTTGCCTTTCAGGTCCTGGGGCAAATACCCCAGAAGGGGCTCAAACTGTTTATTTGCAAAAGAGATACAAAAGTTGCCGTCCAGGGTGAAAATCAGATCGGGTGAATTATCAACCATGCACTGATATTTTTTTTCAGAGGCCTCAAGCCGGGCCGCGTAAAATTTTTTTTCAGCAATCAGATGCCGCTGGGCAATACCGTTCTTAACCGTTTTAATCAATTCAGCAAATTCGAAGGGTTTTTTCAGGTAATCCCAGGCACCCTGTCTCAGGGCCGAGACCGCAGACCCCACGGATGCGAACCCGGTCATGATAATGACAAGTACTTCGGGATCGATCTCAAGCATCCTGGCCATGGCTTCAAATCCATCCATTCCCGGCATGGAAATATCCATTAACACCAAGTCATATTTTCGTGTCTCGAACATGGCGACCGCCTGCAGGCCGTCATTCGCACAAAAGACACGAAACCCTTCTCCGGTCAGGCATTTGGCAATGCTGTCGACAATTCGCCGTTCGTCATCAACAACAAGAATTTGTTCAGGTCTCATACTCAAAGGGGGCTTTAACCTATCGTCTCTTTAAGGTCTTTAATATTTTTCCATATTTTAAACATATTTGGACACCATCAGTACCTGTATAGGATGAAGGCCCCTGAAATGTCAACCGGAACACTTAAAAACCTTGACAAAAAAAGTCGCCGGGCGTTTATAAAGACAGGCAAATAAATTTTAACGCACGGATACAGGAGAAAAGATCATGGCTAATTTTTTGTTTGTACTCAGCAAGGATAATAATGAGTCCGCCACAAGGTGTTTCCAGTTTGCCAAAATCGCGCATTCAAAGGGGCATCATGTGGATATGTTTTTCATTGACGGTGGTGTTATGTGGGCCAATAAGGACAGGGATCTGAGCATCAAAACCGACACGGGCGACTGCCCGGCCGATTACTTGCCTTATCTCGTGGAAAATGAGGTCACCACAGGCATCTGTACCCCGTGTGCGAAAAACCGCGGTCTTGACGAAGCCGGTTTCTTTACCAATATGCAGTTGGACGGCGGTCCCCACTTAATTGATATGGCAGCCGAGGCAAAGGTCTTTAATTTTTAGGGTTTCGTATGTAAGCCGTATGGCCGATCGTATGACAGGGCTCCCTTGTAAAAGGAGCCCTGCACGGATTCGCGTTTGCTATTCGGTTAATTCGGGGTGGTCTTTAAAGAAGTTCAGGGCCTCCGGATTTTTCAAGGCGTCCGTATTTTTTACCGGGCGTCCGTGGATGATGTCCCGTACGGCGAGCTCCACCTTTTTCATGTTCAGGGTATAGGGAATATCCGGTACGGGCAGAATTTTGGCCGGCACATGTCTGGGCGAGACGTTGCTGCGGATCTGTGCACAGATGTCATCGGCGAGCGCATCCGTCAATGATACACCGTCAACCAGTTTGACAAACAGAATCACCCGCACATCATTATTCCAATCCTGGCCCACCACCACCGCATCCTCAATTGCCGGTATCTGTTCAAGGCATCGATATATTTCCGCTGTGCCGATGCGCACCCCGCCCGGATTCAACGTCGCATCAGACCGGCCGTAAATGATCACGCCACCCTGTTCGGTAATTTCAATGAAGTCCCCATGGGTCCAGACACCCGGATATTGATCAAAATAAGCCGATTGATAACGGGACCCGTCTTCATCTCCCCAGAACATCAGCGGCATGGATGGAAAGGCCTTTTCGCAGACCAGTTCCCCCTTTTTGCCGATTTTGGATATTCCGTTTGGATCGTAAGCCGCGACCTTCATTCCCAAGCCGATACACTGGAGTTCTCCTGCGTTTACAGGGTCCAGGGGATTGCCCAGGGCAAAGCAGCCGTTCAGGTCCGAGCCGCCGGAGATGGAAGAGAGCTGCAGATCATTCTTTATTTTTTCATAAATGAAGGCAAAATCTTCGGCTGATAAAACGGAACCGGTGGACAACAGGGTGCGCAGGCTGGACAGGTCGAATCCCAGGCCCGGATCAACCCCGCTATTTCGCAATGCCGCGATATACCCGGGAGATGTGCCGAAAATGGTAATTTTTTCAGCTTCGGCTATGCGCCACAGGGCGTCGGGGGTGGGATGGAACGGGCTGCCGTCGAAAAGAACCAGGGTGGCACCTAGGGAAAGGCCGCAGGTCAGCCAGTTCCACATCATCCACCCACAGGTGGTAAAATAGAACAGGATATCATTTCGTTTCAGGTCGGTGTGCAGCATCAATTCTTTCATCTGCTGGATCAGCACACCTCCGGCACTTTGCACCATGCATTTGGGGAGGCCGGTGGTGCCCGAGGAAAACATGATGTAAAGGGGATGGTCAAAGGCAAGCTGTTCAAACCGCATGTCGGGATTCTTTATGCCGAAATCATCGTAGCGTACGGCTTTGGGCACCCCGGAAATATCCGGAGACTCGCTGAGATAGGGCACCACCACCAGCGTTTTAATGCTCGGGATCTGTGACATGATACTGGAAAGTCGTGCCAGGCATGACAACGATTTCCCTTTGAAAAAATAGCCGTCAGCCGCCACCAGGACTTTGGGCTGAATCTGTCCGAACCGGTCCAGAATACCCTTGATGCCAAAGTCAGGTGAGCAGGAAGACCACACCGCGCCGATGCTGGCCGCCGCCAGCATGAAAATAATGGTTTCAGGCATGTTGGGCATGAAGCCTGCCACCCGATCACCGGGGACCACCCCCATCTGTCTCAGCGCGGCTGCCACCGATGCGGTCTGTTGGTAAAGATCGGCATAGCTCAGTGTGCGCCGGATTTTATCTTCACCGCGAAAAATCAGCGCTGTATGGCTGTCCCGGAACCTGAGTAGGTTCTCGGCAAAGTTCAGCCGTGCACCTTCAAACCAGCGGGCCCAGGGCATTTTATCCTCATCATCCACCACCCGGGTGTAAGATCTTGAATAATGAATCCCTGTCTCTTTCCACACCTCTGCCCAGAACTCTGGAATATGATTCACCGACCAGGTGTACAGATCCTGATATCTTTCCAGCGATAAGCCCCGGGAACGGTTTAACCGCTGCATAAACCGATACATATTTGAGCTTGTCCGACGTTCGGGGGCAGGTGCCCATAAGCGTTGTGGCATTTGTGTATTCTCCCTTTGACCTTAAATAGACCAGACACAGATATAAATTGAGGGGAGTGTAGCATGGCGGCAAACGGTCCGTCCATTTTTTGCTTGCCAACCGGGTATAAATACATAGAATAATGCATTTAATATAGAGAATTTTAAATGAAACAGAATATAAAAGGGGTGGTATTCGGGCTGGCTGCCTTTGGGGCATGGGGATTTTTGCCGGCCTACTGGAAACAACTTCAGCAGGTTAACGCCTTTGAAGTGTTATGCCACCGCATTGTCTGGTCATGTATCTTTCTTGGGGTTATCATTGCCCGGCAGCGGCGGTGGTGGGAATTGCTTGAGATCGTCCAGAATCCCAAGGCGGTCAGGGGGCTTGCCCTCAGTGGTCTTCTTGTGAGCTTTAACTGGTTCATCTATATCTGGGCTGTAAATTCAGGCCGGGTCGTGGAGACAAGCCTGGGGTATTACATGACGCCCATGCTGAATGTGGCCCTGGGCTTTTTACTGCTCCAGGAGCGGTTCAGCAGAATTCAGTGGACCGCTGTTATTTTTGCCCTGGCAGGGGTGGGATACGCGCTGTCCGTTTACGGATCGCTACCCGCATTTGCCCTGGCCCTGGCCTTCAGTTTTGCCTTCTACGGATTTTCCAGGAAAAAAATTGATGCCATGCCCATTCCCATGCTCTTTATCGAAACCTTGATCCTGTTCATCCCGGCCTTGGCCTATATCGGTTTTCGGGTTGCCATGGGGGCTACGCCTTTTCTGGAACAAACTGTCATATCATTATGGTGTGTGGGCGCAGGGATCGTCACAAGTCTTCCGTTACTCTGGTTTGCCGCCGCCGTAAAGCGGCTGAACCTGTCAACCATAGGAATTCTTCAATACCTGGCCCCATCCATCGCCTTTGTTCTCGGGGTTTTTGTGTATAAAGAACCCTTTACCCGGCATAACCTGATCACCTTCCTTTTTATATGGGCCGGTGTGCTCCTTTATGTATGGGATTCGGTAATACACAAAACAAAATCATAGTCACACCACTTTTCCGTCTTTCCAGAACGGTGACATCTGCCGCAGTCTGTCAATGGCCGGGACCAACGTTTCCACAATGGTGTCCATTTCCGATTTCGTATTGTAGTGGGACAATGAAAACCGAATGGTGCCGTGGGCGGATTTAAAAGGTACCTGCATGGCCATGAGCACATGGGACGGATCCAGGGAGCCAGAGGTGCAGGCCGATCCCGAAGAGGCGCAGATGCCGGCCTGGTTCATCAGCATGAGGATGGATTCCCCCTCAACGGCATCAAAACCAATGGATAAGGTATTTGGCAGGCGGTTTTCCCTGTCGCCGTTCACGGATGTTGCGGCAATGGCATTCAAAAGCTGTGTCTCAAGATAATCGCGGATTTCACGAACCTGGGTGTCCATCATGGGAAGATGGGACTTTGCCAGTTCACTGGCCTTGCCCAGAGCAATGATGGATGCCGTATTTTCCGTTCCGCCCCTGCGGCCCTTTTCCTGGTGCCCGCCGATCAGAAAGGGTGGAAACTTGATCTCTTTTTTGACATAGAGCACGCCGATCCCCTTGGGCGCATGGATTTTATGTCCTGACAGGGAGAGCATATCCACACCGGCGGCCTTAACATCAATGGGGATCTTACCCGTGGCCTGGACCGCATCCGTATGAAACCAGATCCCTTTTTCCTTTGCTTTTTGAGCAATGTCGGCAATGGGAAAGATCACCCCGGTTTCATTGTTGGCCCACATGACCGAAACAATGGCCGTATCATCGGACATGGCCGCGTACAGGGTGTCAAGGTCGAGACGCCCCTTTTTGTCCACCGGCACAAAGGTCACCTTGTATCCTTTTTTTTCCTGAAGGTGAAGACACAGACTTCTGATGGCCGGATGCTCAACTGCTGTGGTGATGATGTGCTTTTTTTGAGGAAACGTGCTAAGTGCCGCGTTGATGGCGGCATTGTCGCTTTCTGTGCCGCAGGACGTAAATATAATTTCGTCAGGGTCTGCGTTGATCAGGTCAGCTACCTGTGCCCTGGCCTGCTGGACTTTTTTATTTACAGTATCCGCGAATCCATACATGGATGACGGGTTGCCGTAAAATTGACCCAGATACGGCAGCATCTCTTCGATCACTTCGTCAGCCACCCGGGTGGTGGCGTTGTTGTCGGTGTAGATCATATCAAACCTTTTTTATATCAATGCGCAACCGTGGATGTTTCCAGGGCTTTTAGAATGACCTCTTCAATTCTGTTCAGACATTTGCCACAGCCGCCGCCTGCTTTGAGGAAATTAGTCACATCTTCGGTGGTCTCAAGGCCGTTGGCTTTAACGGCATCAATAATTTCAAGATCCGTGACATCAAAGCATTCGCAAATCATCTCACCGGGTTTTTCAAGAATCTGAATCCCTCGGAAATCGGCAATGGCTTTTTTAAGGGCTGCCTGTCCCATGACAGAGCAGTGCATTTTTTCCTTGGGCAACCCGCCCAGGTAATCGGCAATATCGTCATTGGTCACTTTGGCGGCATCGTCCAGGGTCATGCCCTTGATGATCTCGGTTAACGCCGAAGATGAGGCCACGGCGGACGCACAGCCAAACGTCATAAAAGATGCGTCAATGATTCTTTCGTTTTCGTTTACCTTCAAATATAATTTCAGGGCATCGCCGCAGTTTAACGAGCCTGTTTCTCCAATGGCATTGGCACCTTCTAGTTCTCCCACATTTCTTGGCTTCAAGAAGTGTTCCATGACTTTTTCTGAATAATTCCACATATCTGTTCTCCTTTTACCCCTTCATGTCACCCCCAGTGACAAGGTGTTATATTGCAAAGAAGATACTACGTAGTGGTAGTTTGTCAATCGGATTCGTAAAATTAAGCGCGTCCACCGACACATCAATCCCGGGACTGCATCTATTTAAGAAAACAAGATCTTGGACAACGCAGGCATCCGTTCAAACTTGCAAAAGGGGAAGGTAAGTGTTAAATCCTAAGTATCTTTTTGAAGCAATTTCTAATTAATGCAGCATTCGATTTCCATGGAGTTAAGAGAATTATTCATTCTACGAATATAAAAAAATATTTTATTGGGAAGAAACCACGAAAAGAGACCATAAATCAGCTGTTTAGCTGGGCGGCATTGCCATGGTTTTTGTTTGCTGTTCTGCTTTTATGCACCCCATTGGAAAGATTTGCTGCAAACCGCGACACCCATTCGCATAAAAATGGTGATTCACCCCCTTACCTGTCAAATAAAAAAATTCTCTGGGTCAGTTCATATCACCAGGGATATGAGGCAAATGATGCCATTGAGGCCGGAATTCGTTCACAATTAAACGGGTCTGCGGTTGTGCTGCGCACCTTTTTTATGGATACAAAGCGGAACAATACGGAGGCTCACGGCCAAGCTGCCGCCCAAAAAGCCTTGTCCATTATTGAACAATTTCGCCCTGACGTTATTATAGCCTCGGACGATAACGCCCAGAAATACCTTGTGGTGCCGTACTTGAAAGAGAAATCCATTCCCATTGTTTTCTGCGGCGTCAACTGGGATATACACCAGTACGGATACCCCACCGACAACATCACGGGGATGATTGAAGTGGATCTGGCACAGCAGATGTACGATCTGATGCGATCTTATGCAGCGGGTGACAAGATCGGTTTTCTCAGCGGCAATGTGGATGCCGAACGCAAAATGATAGAGATCTATAACAAACGCTTTTTTCATGGCAGGCTCAAACCCTATCTGGTCGAATCCATGGCTGAATTCAAACGCTGCTTTTTACAGGCCCGGCAGGAGGTTGATATGCTTTATATATATAACTATACCGGGATAAAAGACTGGGACCCTGATGACGCCGAGCTGTTTCTCAGCCGCCATACCCGTATTCCAACCGGCTCGCACAATGGTTTTATGGCGCCTTTTGTTACGTTTGTTGCCGCCAAATCTTTGAAGGAACACGGCCGGTTTGCAGCGGATGCGGCACTTCAAATTTTGTCCGGTGTATCGCCTGCTAAAATTGCCGTGACCGAAAACAAAGAAGTTGAACTCTATTTGAATATGCGGATGGCCAAAGCCGCTTCCTTTGTCGTTCCGGTGGATATATTAAAGACCGCCACCGTTATTTCGGAGATAAAGGCCTACCTTGATCCGGAACCCGGGACCATCACGCCGGGGCAATATGCCGGTAAAAAAATTTTTTTCCTGGATTCCTATCATAAGGAATATGAATGGAGCACAGGTATTAAAAACGGGCTTTTGAGCGGACTGTATGAGACCGGCATCCAGCTGCGCACTTTTTATTTGAATGCCAAACAAAAAATCGACCCTGAGTGCTTAAAAAAAACAGGGCAAAAGGCCTATGATGCCATTGTTCAGTTTCAACCCGATGTGGTTATCGCCAGTGACGATGCTGCACAAAAATATGTGATTTCCCCCTATTTGAAGGGAAAAAATATTCCTGTCGTATTCTGTGGCGTCAACTGGGATGCGTCGGAATATGGATATCCTGCGGCCAACATTACCGGCATGATCGAAGAGGAACCCATTGACCGCCTGATCTCTCTTTTACAGCAGTTTGCCAAAGGTCCGCGTCTGGGATACATTGCCGGGAATACATTAACCCAGCAAAAGCTTGTTGAATTCTATGGCAAACATTATTTCCGGCAGCGGGAGGCTCCCATATGCCTTGTGGATTCCATGGCGGAGTGGAAAGAGGCTGTTTTGAAACTTCAAAAGCGTGCAGATATGCTGATATTGCATAATTATTCCGGTATTCAAAATTGGGACAGCCAAGAGGCCGCCCGGTTCATGAAAACGCACAATACCCTGCCCACGGGTAGCATGCTTGATTTTATGTCGCCCTATGTCATTTTCGTTTTTGAAAGAATTTCCGAAGAGCAGGGCGGTTATGCGGCCAATACCGCGCTGCGTATTCTTGACGGCACGCCGGCCTCACAGATTCCAATAAAAAAAAATATCCTGTTTCGCCTGATTTTGAATCTTTCCATGGCAGAATCTTCAAAGATAACGATTCCCTACACCTTGCTCAAACAGGCAGATGAGCTAATACAATGATTTCAATTACATGGACTAACGATTATGAAGCTGCAATGTCAACTTAATTTATTTGCCATACTGATATTGATTTCGGTATCCGGTGCCATTTGTTCGGCGGGGGTTTTTGCCATCAAGGGAGTCTCCATGGAGCTGAATACCAAGTTGATAAACAACCAGGTCACGAATTTTATTGATGAAATCCAGGATGCCAATTCCGTTTTGCAAAACAGCAGGGTCGATCGCGTTCAAAATTATGTGAATAGGGCACAGCAAGATTTACTTGACGGGTTTTCCTCGTACCATTTCGGTAACACCGGCGGGGTGACTGTTTTAGACGTTTCGACCCAGAAAATACTTATCGCCTCTGATCCAAATTTTTTTATGCAGGATCGTTGGATTGCCGAAATGCTTGAGACAAAACAGAGAAATTTTCCCTCTACAAAAGTATTCAAAAATTATGTGTTGGGATATCAGATATACCCTCAATGGAATTGGCTTGTGGTCGTTTTTATAGAAAAAAAAGAGATCATGGCTGCCCTGAGTCGTTTTCTTTATCAAGCCGCCTTTATGCTTACTGGGAGTCTGGCTGCAGGCATTTTACTGTTTATCTGGTTTAACGGCAGAGTCATAAAACCCATTCGCCAGCTCACGGCGGCCGCAGAAAGTATCAGCAAAGGAGAATGGAATGTCCCCTTGCCGAAAATAAAAGGCAAAAATGAAGTGGCGACCCTTGCGTCGATTTTTTATACAATGTCCCAGAATTTGGCCGACATGTACAGTGAGTTAAAAAAGAATTTGGCCGGTATCGCAGAATCAAAGGAGCAGTTGCGTTTAAGCAGAGAGCAGTTCAAGGGACTTGTCGAAACCAGCAGTGATCTGATCTGGGAAGTAAATAATGGCGGCCGGTATACCTATATCAGTCCCCAGGTGACCCAATTGCTTGGCTATAGGCCCGCTGATCTTCTGGGTACAAGTCCGGACAGTTTACAAAGCCCGAAGGACCGTGAGCCTGAAAGCCGGGAGATCAACGCGTTTTTGTCTGGGAATGCCGCTTTTGCCGGGATTGAACGGCATCTGCTGAAAAAAAACGGCGAAAAAATTATCCTGGAAAGCAATGGCGTACCGTTTTTCAGTTCAAAAGGGGAGAAACTTGGATTCCGCGGTATTGACCGTGATATTACCGAGCGCAAAAAAGCGGCTGCCAAACAGCAGCATTTGCAGGATCAGCTTGTCCAGACCCAGAAAATGGAGGCGATCGGACGTCTTGCCGGCGGGGTGGCCCATGATTTTAATAACATGCTCAGCGTCATCATCGGCAATGCAGAGATGGGGCTGGATCAACTCTCTTCCAGTGATCCCCACTATCACGAATTTTATGAAATCAAAAATGCCGGAGAGCGGTCCAGCCGGCTTACCCGCCATCTTCTGGCATTTGCCAGGAAGCAGGCCGTTGAACTCAAAGTTATCGATCTCAATGAGGTGATTACTGAAATGACCTCCATGTTGAAACGACTTATCGGAGAAGATATTGATTTTGTGTGGGTCCCGGGAAATGACCTCTGGCAGGTTAAGCTTGATAAAAGCCAGGTGGATCAAATCCTTGCCAACCTTTGTGTGAACGGGCGGGATGCCATCGCCGGTGTGGGCAATATAACCGTTGAGACATCAAATGAAACGTTGGACGAGGCATATTGCATAGACAATACGGACTTTATTCCCGGCGATTATGTTTGTCTTGCCGTAAGTGACGACGGCTGCGGGATGGATGCTGAAACAGCCAGCCGGATTTTTGAACCGTTTTTCACAACCAAAGAGGCGGGTAAAGGTACGGGGCTTGGGCTGTCAACGATATATGGCATCCTAAAGCAAAACAAAGGTTGTATTAATGTGTACAGTGAACCGGGGCAGGGGACGACATTTAAATTATACTTTAGACGCTATACCGGAAATGATGCGGTGTTAGACGGCGCGCAACACAAAATGAAAACGGTTCCCCCAGGCACGGAGACCATTCTGCTTGTTGAGGATGAACCGGCAATATTAAATATGATTGCCTCTGCGCTGAACAAAAGCGGATATCATGTGCTCAAGGCAAATACACCGGACGAGGCCATTAAACTTGCCGGTGAAAACAGTAAAATTGATCTGATACTCACCGATGTGATCATGCCTTCCATGAACGGGCGTAAACTGGCCGAGTTGACAGTCGCCATCCATCCATCCATGCAATGTATCTATATGTCCGGATACACGGCCGACGTCATAGCCCATCATGGGGTGCTGGATGATAACATCAACTTTATTTCCAAACCGTTTACCATGAAAAATCTGCTTGGCAAAATACGTTCGGTATTAGATGGTGTTCAGCAGATTTAAGGCGCGATTTATACGAATCCGTGCCGGGTCGACATCCAGATCAAAAACAACATCCCGTACAATAATCTCAACGCCTTTTACTCTGGCCTGCATCAATTTTTTTGCATATTCCGGATCGATGTCCGCAGCCGGGGTAAACGCATCGGCATCCGTGCGCTGGACAAGGAAAAAAAGTACGGCTCTGTGGCCTTTGGACGCCAGATCCAAAAGCTCCTGGATATGTTTTTGCCCACGGGTGGTCACGGCATCCGGGAACCTGGCTACCCGGTTTTCCACCAGGGTGCAGTTTTTGATCTCCACAAAACACTGCCTGCCGTTTGTCTCTTCCAGCACCAGATCCAGGCGGGTGTGGTCAGAGGTTTTGACTTCAGATCTCACCTGGCTGTAACCCAAAAGCTCCGGGATCAAATCATTTTCCACCGAAGCCTTGACCAGCCGGTTGGGCACCAGCGTATTAATGCCGATGAACGTACCGTCAATCCGGGTCAGTTCCCAGGTGTATTTGAGCTTTCGTTTGGGGTTTGTGCTTTGTGAGATCCACGCCTCGGCACCCGGTTGGGCACAGCCTTTCATCGACCCCGAGTTGGGGCAGTGGGCTGTGACCACCTCTCCTGTGTCCAGTTCAATATCGGCCAGAAAGCGTTTATATCGTTTTACCAGTTTTCCCTTGATCAGGTGCGGCAGTTCATATCCGCTATACATGATAGCTATCGTCCTTTAAAAACCGTTTTAGTTCAGATATATCAAGCCCGTCACGGATGCCGAACCGGGTCAGGCAAAAGTCATATTTCACCGGATCTTCGGGGCAGATTCGCCTGAACCCTTCTGTGATCTGGGCGGCACAGGCCTTGTCGGCACTCTTTCGTTTCGTAAATCCAAGCAGATGACCGATTTTAAACATGTGGGCATCCACGGGACAGGTCAGCGCGGCTGTCGATACATTGGACCAGCCTCCCGGATCCACCTGGTCTTTGCGCACCATCCACCTTAAAAACAGGTGGCTGCGTTTGCAGGCGGATGCTTTGACCGGATCAGCCAGCAGGTGGCCTGCACCGCCGGCCGCCACCACCCGGGTCCTGATCCGGGCAAGTCCTTTGGACAGATCTGTTTCACCCGCCTGATCCTCGGTAAAACAGGCTTCTATAGTGCCGTAATCGGCAATGATCCGCTGCAACCCCATAATCAGGGCGGTCAGGTGATCTCCTGTGGCAAATCTGTATTTAAAGTGGTGAAACATACCTGCTATATCTTTAGGATCAGCATTGATGACAACCCCGCGAAGGTCCGGCCCCATTTTCTCAAGCACGGCCGACACACTCTGCATGATCATCTTCACCCGGCCATATGCCAGACTTGATGCAATGATCCCTGCAATTTCCCTGTCCCGGACATCCGGGTAATTGTAAAGAAACAGCAAGGGGTCAGGATCAACATACTGTTTGCGGTTATATGCCGCATAAAGCTTGTCCAGCTTTGTTTTCAGTTTTTGTGTTCCAATTTTCATGTGAACACGTTAAGCAAAATCAAGGCCAATAGACTATGATTCCTATGGCCCGATGGAAATAGGCACCAAATCGCAGAAAGGTTGTATAAGGTTGCGTCTTTTATATAATGATATTTGCCTTGACACAAATTCAGGCTGGGCCATAGTATAGGCTCCTTATTATTACTTCAGCCCAGGAAAGGAGGCGGAATGCTTCAGGATAAAAAAATTGGTTTCATTGGAAGCGGAAACATGGGAGAGGCCCTGGTCAGCGGCCTTGTGCTGTCCAAGGCAGCCAAACCCGAAAATATCATCTGCTCGGATATTTACCCCGAAACACGCAAAGCGATTCAGGAAAAATACGGGGTATTGACCACCGCCAGCAACATTGAAATCTGTGAAAAATCAGAAATTATAATCTACGCCACCAAACCCCAGATCCTGGGTTCCGTGCTCAAGGAGACGGCACCGGCCCTGGATAAATCCAAGCTTGTGATCTCCATTGCTGCGGGTGTTCCTTTGGCAGCCATCGCCGCAGGGCTGCAAAAGGAACTGCGCCTGATTCGTTCCATGCCCAATATCTGCGCATTTGTCAAAGAGAGTGCCACCGCAGTATGTGCGGGAGAATTTGTCCAGGAAGGTGATGTGGAGATGGCCCGGGCAGTTTTTGATTCTGTGGGAAAAACCGTATTTATCCAGGAAAATGTGCTCATGGATGCATTCACCGGATTGAGCGGATCAGGGCCTGCCTATATTTTTACCATTGTGGATGCCATGGCGGATGCCGGCGTGAAAATGGGACTGTCCAGAAAAGACTCCCTGTTTTTATCCACCCAGACCGTGTTGGGTGCAGCCCAATTGCTCCTTGAAAGCGGGGAACATCCCGGACAGCTCAAAGACCGTGTGGCCTCTCCGGGGGGCACAGCCATTGCCGGTATTCATACTCTGGAGCAGGGCGGGCTTCGCACAACCTTGATCAATGCCGTTGAATCGGCAACCAAGCGCTCCAAAGAACTGGGAGACATGATGGTAAAAGATTTTATCAAAAACGCAGAAAATTAATAAAAGATGAACCGGAAGATGTTCAGGGTAGTCCATCTTCCGGTTCTGAAAAAGGAACTTAACGCAGGTGGTTATATCTTGACGGCGGTTTAGGCATCAAGTTCCTTTTTAAGCCAGTCTTTAACTTTGCCTTCGACGGCATAGACACCTTTGTATTTGCCGATGCCCTGCATAAAATCCGAAACAACATCCTCGGGCAGATCAAAATTGCCAAGCTCTTCGGAATCAAACCCCTTTCTTCTTACAAGGGTCAAAATGGGGGTTTTCTTCCAGGTGTTGATGACGAAATAAACGGTTTCATTATTGTTGTCCCTGGAATTGTAGTAGCTCTGGGAACGTAGCGGCCCCCATTCAAGATGCAGGGCAATGGCTTCTTCAGGGGTCATCTCCCAATCCACGGAATTAATCAGGTTAAAGTCTTTTTTTATGTCTTTGAGTCTCATTATAGAAGCCTCCTGTTTTTTGCGGTTAAACTTCAACTTGTAACATTAAATTGCAAACCCTGTGCCAGTTTGAATAATTTGCGTTTATAGTTAATGATAACAATATCTTATTGTCTTTTTATGCACGTGGATTTGATAGGGCGGATTGAAGTGATACAGAAAAAGAGACAGTTTTTAAGAGACAAGTTTGTATCTGAAAAGATATTGATTGGAGGGCTCGATTTTCATTGCAGGGGTAACTCCCCTGTGGTTACCCTCGTTAGGGCAGGCACGGGGACCTGCCCCTACAGGTACCGACGTTAGAACCGAGCCCTGATTGGGAAACCATGATTTGAAAACGCCCTGCCGGTCCTAGCCGTCAGGGCGTTCTGTTTTTTAGAAGTTCATTCTCCAGCGCTGTTGTGCCGAATATGATCGGGCTTTATTTTCAGCCCAGGCACTTAAAACTTTTAGGGCTGGCACCGCAGATCGGGCAGCGCCAGTCTTCGGGCAGGTCTTCAAATTTAGTTCCTTTTTTAATTTTTCCTTTGCGATCACCCCTGTCCGGATCATAAATGAATCCGCAATTGGTCACCTGACATTGGTACATATCCTTTGGATCTGACATGAATTCCTCCTCATATTCCCTATATGGTTTTGATTAAAATGTTTATCTGCCTTAACAGACAAAAGTTTTGCTTTAAGGCAGACATTGTTGCCGATAAATTTGAAAAATGAATTTAGCAATCAATGTACCACGTTTAACTTAAAATTTATAAGTTCCGGTTTCTTTAAATTAAATCGTGATATTTTTTATTTCCCGTTCATGAGGGCCATGCCGGCTATCCTGGCCTGCTGCTGCAGCATGACATCGGCCAGTACAAGGGCCGCCATGCTCTCCACAATGGGGACCGCCCTGGCGACCACACATGGATCATGCCGCCCCTTGGCCTCAAGTGTGGCCTGCTGGCCCGTAAAATCCACGGTTTCCTGGGCAAGCCCGATGGTGGCCGGGGGTTTAAACGCCACCTTGAATATAATGGGCTCTCCGTTGGAGATCCCGCCCTGGATACCGCCGCTGAAATTGGTTGTGGTGCCAAGCCGGCCGTTTTTTTCCACAAAGGGGTCATTGTGCGCAGAACCGCGCATCTGCGCCCCGGCAAATCCCGAACCGATTTCAAACCCCTTGGTGGCCGGAATGGAAAGCATGGCGTGAGCCAAAAGTGCCTCAAGCTTGTCAAAGATCGGTTCGCCAAGTCCTGCCGGCACATTGGTGCAGACACATGAGACCACACCGCCGATGGAATCCTTGTCTTCTTTGGCCTTAAGGACAACGGCTTCCATGGCCTTTGCCGTATCCGCATCCGGGCAGCGGATCATGCTGGCATCCACCATGTCCCGGGTAAGATTTAGCCCGTCGGTTTCAGGTGCTTTAATTTCACCCACCTGGCTGACCCAGGCCACAATATTAGTACCCAATGCGGCCTTGAGCATTTTTTCGGCAATGGCACCGGCGCAGACCCGGCCGATGGTCTCTCTGGCCGAAGAACGGCCGCCGCCCGAAGCGGCCCGGATGCCGTATTTGGTCTGATAGGTGAAATCCGCATGGGAGGGTCTTGGGATGTCAGCCATGGATTTATAATCTCCCGGGCGATGGTCCTTATTCGGCACAAACAGGCTGATGGGCGTGCCAAGGGTCAGGCCCTGTTCCGTACCGGACTGTATGGTCACCTGGTCCGACTCCTGCCTGTCCGTTGACACAGCGCTCTGGCCCGGGCGTCTGCGGTCGAGCTGGCACTGGATATCGGGTTCCGTCAACGCCATGCCGGGCAGGCACCCGTCCACAACCACCCCGACCCCGGAGCAATGGGATTCACCAAAGGTTGAAACACGAAATAATTTTCCAAATGAACTTGACATGAATATTTCCTTATATGTTCTGTTCTCATATCGCGATCGCTATCGGGATCGCTATCGCTATCGGGATCCCGATAGAGCTTTCATTTATAATTACAGTATTCCTGCAGGGTATGGTCAGATTAATAAACCTGACCCTGGGAATCAATATACTTCTTAACTGTCCGCCGGTCCAGCCCGGCAATACGCGAAACCGCCTCATAGGTGCCGTGTTTTTCATACAGGCTGCCGCAATAGTGGGCGAGCAGATCCTGGGCGCTGAGCTGACCGTCTTGAATCTGCCGGGTTAGCGAATCGGTTTTGGAGGCCGGCTTTTGGGACTCATTTATCTCATAGGCGTTGCGCAGCACCACACGCCTGACGCATTGTTCCAGTTCCCGCACATTGCCCGGCCATGGGTAGGAAAGGGTCAGGGTGGATTCAATATATCCAAGGACCCGGGAGACAATTTCCGGGGAGGGCTGACCGATAATACGGGTCACCGTGTGTGCCAGAAGATCCGAAAGCTCTTCGGGATCCTGGGCAATCCTTTGGTGCAGGGGCGGCACCGTGATAATGTCCGAGCACAGGCGATAGTAAAAATCATCCCTGAATATTTTCTTTTCCCGAATCTCCCGGATGCTGCGGTTTGTGGCGGCAATGATCCTGCCGTGAAACCTGTGTTTTTCATCGCTTCCCACAGGTGAATAGACCCGCTCCTGGAGAACATTGAGCAGTTTGATCTGAACATGGGTGGACAACTCGCCGATTTCATCTAAAAGAATGGAACCGTTGGGGCTGCACCGGCTGAATACCCCTTTATGGTCCTTAACGGCCCCTGTAAATGCCCCGCGCACATGGCCGAACAGTTCGGATTCGATGATGGTTTCAGAAAATTCACTGATATTGAGTGTGGTAAAGGTATTTACAAAATTATGGGTGAACCTGTTTTCGGTTTCATCAAAGGGGATAAAGCCCGATCGACCCATGGCCAGGGCAGCCGTTCCCTTGCCTGTTCCTGTCTCCCCGAACAGCAGGGTGGAAAAATTCTCCATGCGGTCCCATAGATACTGGTCATACATAAGGATGTCATGGGTGAATACGTTCTGCCACAGATCCCGGCGCAGCTGCTGCATACATCGGCTGCGGCCCACCAGGTGGCGGAAAATAAAATAGTAGGCCCGCCGGAACTGATAGGCCAGGGCAATAAAACGCCGGCTCTCTTCAATGCCGAATCCCCAGTCGCGCAAAAGCTTCAGGGCTTTTGGGGCAAAATGGGCTTCCAGGGACTCTTCGGCATTATCAAGCTGGCGGGTGATCAGGGTGTCGATCTGTTTTCTGAATTGATGAAAAAAGTGAAACAGCAGTGCCGACCGCAGAAAATACCGGGTCTCTCCCTTGCAGGCACTCAAATTGATTTTGCCGCGTTTTTCCAGTTGGGCCAGATGATGCCTCACGGCCTGGCATGCCTTGGGCAGCCGGATCTCTCGGGGGCTGTCCGGTGAAACACCGGCAAGTTCTGCTTCCCGAAGCACCCGCTCCCTGCCGAAGGGATTGGCTGCACCGGCGTAGTGAACACTCTTAAAAAAAGCAAGTTCTTCGGGCAGAAAATCGGTTACGTCTTTCATGTTTCCATTTAAATATCTGGTTAATGTTCATTTGTTGTATGACACGGATACAATTTTTGTACAATGGTTTATCTCCTAAAATTTGTTTTTAGGACCATAAAATTTATTTTTCTCGTATATTCAAGTTGTTGTCATGGCTCGGTAACGGTGTGGCACGATCCTTGTTTGCGTTTGGCCGGAGAAAACTGAAAATAACAAGGAGAATCCCTGTGCTGAATAGAATATTGACCACCCGTTTGCCCCTGCTGGCATATCATCCCCCCAAAACATATGACATCGATTTCTTTAAAAATATATGGCTGGCCGGTGCCATGCCTGTTCTGGATACCGAATTTATAAGCGCATCAAACCTTTCCGAACTGCTCGAACAGATTAAAAATCAAAATTTGCGCCACGGTATCCGTATTTATGCGGAGGATGAAGAAATATGGGCTCATTTTGATCGGCACCCGGCAGACCTCCCCGAATGCGTTATTGTGGCGTATCATAACCCGGATTCACTCACCAGGCGCAAAGATGTAAAAGCTGAGATCCTGATGATGGAAATTTATGAGCCCGGGCTTGAATCCGTTCTCAAAAAGATTAATCCCCACGGGATTATCTTAAAAGGCAGGGAGGCCGGTGGCAGGGCATCCTCGGCATCAAGTTTCATGTTAAGTCAGTATTACGCACAAAAAAGCGACATGCCGTACTTTGTCCACGGCGGTGTCGGGTTTCATACGGCTCCGGGCTTTTTTGCAGCCGGGGCGGCCGGCCTTGTTCTGGATGCCCAGCTTTATCTGGCCCAGGACTCTCCTGTTTCCCCGTCGTTCAAAGAGGCCCTCGGGAAAATGGAAGAGACCGACACGGTCATTTTAGACGGTGGCGGCAACACCCAGCACAGGGTTTTTGCCAAACCCGGCACAAAAATTGTCCAGGACCTGATCAAAAAAATCAGTGTTAAAAAAGCAGACGGCCAGAGTCTGGATTTCATTCAAACTGAAATTGAACAAAACATGGCGTCCCTGGGTGAGGATAACGCCGCCCCCATGCAGTCGCTGTTTTATCTTGGACAGGACGCCTTTTTTTCCAGGCATTTTGCCAAGCGCGGCAGCCGGCTCAAAGAGATGATCCAGGCCCTGTTCACTTGTGTGGGCGATGCCCTGAACGCTGTGGAGCAATTTGATCCCTTAACGGAAGGGACTGCCCTGGCAAAGGAACACGGTACCCGGTATCCCATTACCCAGGGACCGATGGCCAATATTTCCGACAACAAGAATTTTGCCAAGGCCGTTTATGACAACGGCGCACTGCCTTTCTTTGCTTTGGGCAGTCTGCCCATCGAAATCGCAGACGGTATTTTGCCGGAACAATCCGATGAACTGCCGGCGTTTGGTGCCGGCATGATCGGCATCAAAGCGTTTAATCCGACCCTGGATCATCATCTGTCGCTGATTAAGGCAAAGAAAACTCCCTTTGCCCTGTTTGCCGGCGGCATCCCTTCCCAGATCAATGAACTGGAAGCCTGCGGCACCCGGGCATACCTGCATACCCCCATGCCGGGTGTTTTGAAAAACGCTTTTGAAAAAGGAACACGGCGCTTTATCCTGGAAGGCAACGAAGCCGGCGGCCATATCGGCAGTCTCTCCAGCACGGTGTTGTGGGAACTGAGCATCGAAGCCCTGCTGGATATTCACACAGGCCAGCGGCTGGATGATGTCAGCGTTCTGTTTGCCGGCGGGATTATCAGCGCAGTGGGGTCTCATTTCATATCCGCCATGACAGCGCCGCTGGCAAAGCAGGGCCTGAAAATTGGTATCCAACTGGGCACAGCGTACCTGTTCACCAAGGAGATTGTTGAGACCGGCGCTTTAACACCGGTTTACCAGAAGGTCGTCCAGGAACACACGCGCACCACCGTCATCGGTTCCACTGTGGGGCTTAACTGCCGCACCGCCGACACGACCTTTGCCGGACAGATGATGAAAAACGAGCATTGCCGCCTGGCAGACGGCGTCATGAATCTAGGCGAGCGCAAAAGCGCCTTTGAAAAGGATAATTTAGGCTCTCTGCTCATCAGTGCCAAAGGCAAAACCCCTGATTTCGGCCATAAAAATGACGGCCAGTGGATTTTGTACTCCGATGAAGAACAGCTGGCAAACGGCAATTTTATGACCGGAGAAGGACTGCTGTTTTTTGAAGAGCAGACCACCATCGCCCAGATTCATGAGGAATTGTTCCTGCAGAAAGATGCGATGATTGCCCGGCTTGATGCCCTTGAGGTCCTGACCTCCCCCGATGGCCAGCTCAATGATGATATTGCCGTGGTGGGCATGGGCTGCGTATTTCCCGACGCCCATGACACAGAGACCTTCTGGCAGAATATTCTTGGTAAGAAATACAGTATCGGCAAGGTCCCTGACAACCGCTGGGAAGAATCCCTTTACTATGATCCCGATCCAAAGGCCACAGACAAGTCCTATACCCAGATCGCAGGCTTGGTGAATGACTTTCAATTTGACAATGAACGGTTCGGCTATTCACCGGCCAAGGCGTCCAAATTGTCCCGCAGCCAGCAGATGCTGCTGCATGCCGCTTACCAGGCCGTGGAAAATGCAAAGCTTTTAACCGATGACAACCGGCTTGCCGCAAAAGTGCAGAACCGCACTGCGGTGGTTGTGGCTACCTGCCTGGGTAATGAACTGGCATCGGATCTGCATTTTAAATACTTTTTTCCCGAGGTAAAAAAATACCTGCGTAATACGCCGGAATTTACGGCCCTGTCCGACGCGGAACAAAAGAAATTCATTGATGCGCTCCGGGTAAAAATGTCCCAGGGGTCACTTTACGAACCTGTTCACGGTGTGACCTTGAACATGGAAGCGGCCCGGATTGCATCCCATTTAGGTGTCACCGGTATTAATTATGTGGTGGATGCGGCATGCGCCACCTCCCTTGCCGCCATTGAGTGTGCCGTTAATGAACTGCTGAGCGGGGCCCATGACATGGTCATTGCCGGCGGCGTCAATACCAACCTGACCCCCGAATCCTTTGTGGGCTTCTGCAAAATGGGCACCCTGTCCGCCAACGGGTCGTTTCCCTTTGACGAACGGGCCGACGGATTCGTTTTGGGCGAAGGGGCGGGTGTTCTGGTCCTCAAACGACTCAAAGACGCTATCCGGGAAAAAGATCCCATTTTAGGTGTGATCAAGGGCATTGCCTCCTCTTCCGACGGCAAGGGCAAAGGTATTGCAGCCCCGGATATAGAAGGGCAGAAACTGGCATTCCTGCGCAGCCATGAAAAGATCAAGACCCAATTCTCTCCCGGAATGATTCAGTTCATTGAAGCCCACGGCACCGGAACAAAGGTGGGAGATGCCGTGGAAATGGATACCCTGCGCCAGGTATATGACCAGGGCGCATCCATTGGTGTCTCATCCATAAAATCCCAGATCGGTCATCTGCTTGGGGCTGCCGGTATGGCCGGCATGATCAAAACCTTGCTGGCGTTGAACCATCAGACCTTACCCCCCAACGGTTCATTCGAGAAAATCTCTCCGAAAATCGACATGACCGACGCAGCCTTGTATGTCCTGGGCGATGCCAAGCCCTGGGACGCGCCGGCCAGCGGTCCGCGTATGGCCGCCGTGAGTTCCTATGGCTTTGGCGGCATCAACTACCATACCGTGGTCAGCGAGTTCAACCCGGCGGATGCGACGCTTTCCCGCAAGATTTTTGCAGACCTTGACCATGATCCCAATGATGACAGAATTGTTTTTGCCGGCATGGGGGTTGTCCTGCCCAAGGCCAGAAACAAAGAGGCGTTCTGGGATGCCATGGTCGCGGGGAAAAAGGCGTACCAGCCCATGCCCGCTGACCGTCTGGCCAATGAGTGCTATGCCGAAGAGGACGAAAATTCAGGTTTTCGTCTGCCCATGATGCAGAACGGCATTGTGGACAATTTCATGCTGGATCCCAAAGCCTTTAAAATTCCGCCGTCTGCCATGACCTACATGGACCGGGCCCAGTTGTTCGGTCTGGATGCCGCAGGACAGGCCATTGAACAGTCCGGTCTTAAGGATAAACTGACCCCCGGCAATAAAATCGGTGTCATTTTAGGCACAATTTCCGGGACACGGAATGTTGAATCCGTTATCCGCACCCGGATTCCGCTGCTCCAGCGCATGATCCGGACCATCCCGGAGGTGGATGAAAATACCCTTTCCGCCATTGCAGGCAGTGTGGGAAATCTTTTAGACAAAAAGTATCCCGCCATGACCGGAGACAGTATCCCCGGCATGCTGTCAAACATTGTATCTGCACGTATCTCCAAACATTATAACATCCAGGGCGCCAATTTTGTGGTAGATGCCTCATGTGCCTCCGCCACCATGGCTTTATATCTGGCCGTTAAAAATCTGCGTGCAGGCAACCTGGATGCCGTGCTCACCGGCGGGGTGGACACCAACCTATATCCGGGGGTACTTCTGGCATTCAAACGTTTAGGCATTCTGGCGGAATCCGAACCCCGCCTGTTTGACACGACTGCCAACGGATATGTCATGGGCGAAGGCGCTGCCTGTCTGGCTGTTACCACCTATAAGTATGCAAAACAGAACGATATGCCGATCTTGGGCGAATTGAAATGCCTGAACATGGCGGCAAGTGCGCCCGAGCATCTGCTCTCCCCGTCTGAAAATAAATATGAAAAGGTCATTGCAAATGACACCGGGGCGTTTAAAACCAGAAAAACCGACCTGGCTTACCTGGATGTATTTGGCGTTTCCCATCCGTTCCTGGATCTGATTGAAAAACAGGCCATTGAAAAAAGCCTGAATCATCCTGTGGCATACGGTAACGTCAAAACCGAATTCGGGTACTTTAAAGCCGCCAACCCCGCCGTGGTCATGTCAAGACTTTTGATGATGTCCGAAAAAGGGGTGCTGCTGCCCACCCACGGATACAATGCGGACTCCACACTCATCGAAAAAGAGAGCCTGCTGCATCCGGTTAAAGAGATGACACCGCTTGCCGATGGTGCGCTGTTAGGCGCTGATGTCAACGGTATCGGCGGTAACCACGCCCACGTAATCATCGGCAGGCTGCCCCGGTTCCTGCGCGCCCAGGAGGCGTCTGCTTCTGTGGCACAGTCCGCCGTTACAGCCGGAACCTGGCCGAACAAGGTTCGCATTGATGCGGTCACAGCCCTGCTTTCGGGCCAGGGTGCCCAGTCTGCAGGTATGCTCAAAGCCCTGTATGACAGTGTGCCTGAGATCAAGGCCCTGATGGACCAGGGTGATGCCATTTTCCGGGAACGCCGGGGGGCATCCTTGCTGGACCTCATGAATGCCGGCGGCTCCCCGCTGAACCAGACGGAAAACACCCAACCCGCCATTTTCCTCTCCACGGCTGCCATCTATAATGCTTTGAAGCTCAAGGGCTTTGAACCCGATTTTTATATCGGGCACAGCGTCGGGGAGTACTCCGCCCTGTATTGTGCAGGCCTGGTTGATTTTAATACGGGTATGAACCTTGTGATCTCCAGATCTGATTTCATGGCCCGGGCTGCCAGTGAAAACCCCGGCGGAATTATGGTGGTGTTTGACGGGGAAAAAGCGGCCCAGGAGATGATTGACGCCTCGGGTGTCGATGATGTCTGGCTGGTCAACAAGAACAGCGAAAAACAGACGGCCATTGCCGGGACAACAAAGGGCATTGATCGGTTTTGCGATTATCTGAAAGCCAAAGAGATTTTCCACAAAAAACTGGCCCTGTCCGCAGCCTTCCATACGCCGTTGCTGGAACCCGCCGCCGCCAATATGGCCAAAACCCTTGAGTCGGTTCAGTTCGACCTTACAAATGCCCATAAAATCATCTCCAATCTGACGGCCAGACCCTATCCGGCCGATGCACAGATGATTCGCACCCACCTGGCCCGCCAGATCGTTTCCCCTGTGGAATTTGTGGAATCGGTCAAAGGTGTTCATGCCCAGGGCTGCAAACGGTTCATTGAAATCGGGCCGGGCAGACTGTTGTGCAACCTGTTGAAAAATATCTCCATTGAAAATCCGGAATCCATGCCCACGGCAGATGCCAAAAAAGGAGAGGTTGACAGTTTCAACCAGGCTGCAGAACGCTTTATCACACCCAAGGCCGCTTCATCCGCCCCGGTGGAACGGATGAACTTTGAGCCTAAAAAGTTGAATAATAAAGATTTAAAAGATGTGGGCCTGCAAAAAACAGAACCCTTGAAAGAGATGATGAACAAAGACGTATCGTTTAACGCCTTCCTCGAGCAGAATAAAACCCTGGTTGAGCAGGCACTTCAGCGCGAATATCAGGCGTTTCAGCAGAAAAATGCACTGGCGGCCATTGAACATTTAGGCCTGTATACGGGGGATGTCTGTATTGCCGGTGTTTCCGTGGGACTGCCGGGCAAAGGACACCAGGTATTTAATAGTAAAAACTTTGACCGTATTCTGGCCGGGAATAATTTCATCGAGCCTCTGACCGAGGACGAGAAGCATAAAATTGTGGACATGAACATCACCCGGGTCTACAAGCAGCCCAACGGCAATGCCCGGTTTGTGGATATTGTGCGCACCCAGGATGTGATCCAGCTGGCCGGAAAACTTGGCTATTTTGATCTGGGAACCGAATACGGCATCAGCCGCAAGTTTGACCTTGTGGATGAACTGGCCATGGCCGCAGGGCTTGAAGCGTTGAAAGACGCCCACATCCCCTTGGTTCAAGCGTATAAAAAAACCTCCACCGGCAGCCGCATCCCTGACGCACTTGTGCTGCCCGAAGAGATGCAGGATACAACCGGTGTCATCATGACCGGTATTTTCCCCGGCTTTGAAACCCTGCTGCACCATCTGAATGCCTATTACTACAACAAATTTTACGTCAAACCCTATGATGAGCTGGAAAACATCTACTATCATTTGATGGAGCACCTTTCGGACAGGGATATGAAGGATGTGATCACGGACTGGTTCTTCAAAATCCGTGAGCGTCGCAAGGTGTACGGCCAGTACAAATTTGAACGCAATATCCTTTTTGACATCGTCTCTTTGGGCGGTGCGCATTTTGCCCAGCTCATCCGGGCAAAAGGGCCTAATATCCATCTGAGCGGGGCGTGTGCATCCACCACCCAGGCCATTGGCGTGGCCCAGGACTGGATTCGAAACGACCGGTGCGAGAGAGTCATCGTCATCGGCGGTGAAGCGGCCACAAGCGAGTCCCAGATGGCGTGGGTCGGGTCGGGCTTTCTGGCCATGGGTGCTGCCACCAGCAAGGAAGTGGTTTCCGACGCGGCCAAACCCTTTGATGAGGATAGAAACGGCACCATTTTAGGTTCCGGTGCCGTGGGCGTCATTGTAGAACGCCAAGACACATTGCAGCGCAGGGGCTTGAACGGCCAGGCCAAGATTTTAGGATCTTATATCGGCAACAGCGCATTTCATCCCTCCCGTATTGATGTGCATCACCTTGCCGGTGAACTCAATAAATTCGTTGGAAGGGTGGAACGGCAGAACGCCATATCCCGCACAGACATGGCCAAGCAACTGGTATTCATGTCCCATGAAACCTTTACGCCGGCCCGGGGCGGCAGTGCCTCGGCTGAAGTTGAGGCGTTGAAAACGGCATTCCCAAATGATTACAGGCAAATCGCCATTACCAACACCAAGGGATATACCGGCCACACCCTGGGCGCGGGCATTGAAGATGCCATATTGGTCAAAGGCCTGCAGAAAAAGACCTTTCCGCCCGTGGCCAACCTGGATAATGTGCCTGCCGAGTTTTCCGATCTGAATTTTACACAATCCGGACATGGTGATTACCGCTACGGCCTGCATTTCAGCGCCGGGTTCGGGTCCCATTTTGCCTTTTTGATGGTGGACCGGATCACGGAAACCGATGTGGAGAACAACCCTGTCTACCATGAGTGGCTGGCCCGGATTACTGACAGCGACGCGCCTATGCTGGGCATCGTAAATAAAACATTGTGCGTTCTTCCCAAAGAGAAGCAGGCCGATACCGTGACCCCGAAAGAGCGTCCTGCCGCCGTGCAAGCGCCTTCTGAAAGCCGCGCCGTAAAGGAACAGGAAGAAGCGCCCAAAGCGCCGGCAAAAGCCACGGTCAGTGCAGGAGCCCCGGATGTTTTAGGGCAGATTACCGCCCTGATCGCCGAACAGACCGGTTATACGCTTGATATGCTGGAACCGGATCTTGATCTGGAAGCGGATCTGGGTATTGATACGGTCAAGCAGGTGGAAACCTTCGGTAAAATCACCAAGTCCTTTGGCCTGAGTGTACCCGAAGATATCAGCCTTTCGGAATTGAATACCATCCGCAAGATTGCCGAGTATATCGGCAGCCGTATTGAGACAACTGGAGCCCCAGTTCAGCCTGTGGCCGATACCGCAGCCCCAGCACCCCAAGCAGTTTCTGCCGGAGGCCCGGACGTCATGAAAGAGATCACCGCCCTGATTGCCGAACAGACCGGTTATACGCTTGATATGCTGGAACCGGATCTTGATCTGGAGGCGGATCTGGGTATTGATACGGTCAAGCAGGTTGAGACCTTCGGTAAAATCACCAAGTCCTTTGGCCTGACTGTTCCCGAAGATATCAGCCTGTCAGAGCTGAACACCATTCGCAAGATTGCCGAGTATATCAGCAGCCGTATTGAGACAACGGACACCCCGGCACAGCCCAAAACTGAGACGTCTGCCCCGGCACAACACGCTGCTTCCGGCAGCGGCCCGGACATCATTAATGATATCACGGCCCTGATTGCCGAGCAGACCGGCTACACCCCGGACATGCTGGAACCGGATCTTGATCTGGAAGCGGATCTGGGTATTGACACGGTTAAGCAGGTGGAGACCTTTGGTAAAATCACCAAGTCCTTTGGTCTGAACGTCCCCGAAGACATCAGTCTTTCGGAACTGAATACCATCCGCAAAATTGCCGAATACATCGCCAGCCGTATCCAGGCCGAGGGCGCTGGCCAGCAGGCTGAGGCTGAACCCGCTTCTCCGGCGGCAGAGTCCCCCGCTGACAGCGGTCGGGATATCACCGGTGAAATCACGGCCATGATTGCCGAGCAGACCGGTTACACCCAGGATATGCTGGAACCGGATCTTGATCTGGAAGCGGATCTGGGCATCGACACGGTCAAACAGGTGGAAACCTTTGGTAAAATCACCAAATCATACGGATTGTCTGTGCCCGAGGATATCAACCTGTCTGAATTGAACACCATCAGTAAAATCAGTGAATACATTCAGGCGCAAATCGGCGCAGAGGGCAGTAACAATGCCGATACCCCACCGGCACCGGCAAGCGCCGGTGTGCAGGTGAGCGACGCTGTGTCTGTCCAGGCTTCGGATGCGTCTGAGAAGACCGGCATTCAAAGCTATACCTTTGGATTGCGTAACTTGTCTACCCCCGCATCGGACACATCCGGTATGGATGGCCAAACCTATCTGATCACCATGGACAGCCAGGGATTTGGCCGGGCTGTGGCGGGGTTGATCAAGGAAAATAACGGCCGGGTCATCAGTGTGGGCAACAGTGAAGAAGATGATTACACGGTTGACTTAAACAGTGTTGACGGAGCCGACGATCTGATCTCCCGGATCAAGGCGGACCATGGGGGGATTTCAGGACTCTTTTTCCTCCATCCTCTGGATTTTGCCATGGCTTCCGATGGAAATCTGGCGGCTGAAAGCGCAGCGGTTAAATTTTTGTTCCTGTTGTGCAAGGCCTTGGGCAGCCAGCTAAATGAAACCCACGGCCGTCTGGCGGCCATATCCGTCCAGTCTGCCCTGGCCCGATTCAAGGACCCGGCACCGGATCAGATATTCCCTGTGTTCAGCGGTATTTCAGGGCTGCTGAAAACCGTATCCAAAGAGTACCCGCAAACAGCAGTGAAAATTGTTGAGTTCATGGATAAAAATGAGCTCGGCGATATGACCCAGGCCGCTAAGGCATTTATGAACGAAGTGTTCAGCACCTGCACCCGCCGTGAGGTGGGCCTTGAACAGGGTGTAAGATTCGGAATCCGGGCAAAGAGCGGCGGTTCGAACGCATCCCAGGGAGAGGATGCTTCTATCATCAAAGATGCCGACACGCTCCTGGTCACAGGCGGTGCTGCCGGTATCACCTATGAATTGCTTAAATCTGTGACCCGTCCGGACATGCACCTGGTTATTTTAGGCCGCAGCCGGGTGGAAGATGAACTGGAAATTCCCGGGGCCGATGCCATGAATGACACCCAAATCATGGCAGCCCTTAAGTCCAAACATCCCGATGCCAAACCCGTGGAATTGAAAAACAGAACCGCTGGGCTGCGACGGATTCTAACAGCCCGGGAAAACCTGGCCCAGTTGCGGGCCCTGGTAAAAGCCGTGGATTACCATGCCGTGGACGTCACCGACCCCGATGCTGTTTCAAAGGCCGTTGCCCAATACGACCGTATTGACGGGGCGATTCATGCCGCAGGTGTGGATCGGAGCATCATGATTGAAAAGAAATCCATGGATGATTTTAACCTGGTCTTTGACACCAAGGTCCAGGGTCTGGCCAATGTGCTGGCAGCCATTGAAAATAAAGGTTGCCGGTATCTCATCGGATTCTCATCCATCACGGCCAGATTCGGCAATGAGGCCCAGTCTGACTACACCGCCGGAAACGATATGATGGGGGCCATGATACAGGATTGCGCATTTAAAACACCGGAGATGACCTACAAGGTGTTTGATTGGACTGCCTGGGCCGAGATCGGCATGGCTGCCCAGGGCACCATTGAAGCCGTGCTCAAGGAAAAAGGCATCGCCTTTCTCCCGGTGGCCCAAGGAATCCGCTTTTTTAAAGAAGAGCTGTGCAATCCGGCCGGAAGCGAAGTGCTGATTGGGGCGCCCCCGGAAAACAATCCTGCCGCGTTTGATCCGGACGGCCTGCTTGCCGTTGCGCCCTTTCTGGATACTGTGGAAAAGGATGCAAACCAGGATCGGTTGAGGTTCAAACGCCTTCTGGAAGCGGACAGGGATCTGTTTCTGTTTGACCATGCCAGAAAAGGGGTGCCCTTGTTCCTCGGCGCAACCGGTCTGGAAACCATGGCTGAAGCGGCGTTGGAATACAGCGGCGGCCAGGGACGGGTCCTTGAGGTCAGTGATTTTAAGATCCCCTATGGCATAAAACTGCTGAAGAGCCGGCCCAAAGATCTTGAGATCTATGCTGAAAAGAATGCGGACGGATCAATAACCACTGAGATTCATTCTGTGTTCACGCCTCCGGGAGGCAAAGCACCTGTCCAGGATACCCTGCATTACCAGGCCAAAGTTAAAATCGGTACCGAGGCGCCTGCCTTTGAGGAGATCGCCACACCGGAGATGTCCGAATTTAAGGTCGATGCCCAGTGGCAGGATCAGATTTACCATCCGGATCGTCTGTTCATGGACGGCTTGTTCCGTACGGTGGATCAGTTGGCCCTTTTGGATGAGGACAGCCTGGTCACGGTGGTTCAATGGCGGCCCGGCCGGGACTTTTTCAAAGGTCAGGCCTATCCTGAATTTGCCACCCCTGTGGTGATCATGGATGCCATTTTCCAGACCGGCGGCATACTGGAATTTTTCACCAGTACCGATGTGATGTTGCCCTATACCATCGGCAAAGCATCCTTTGCTGGGACGGTTCTGCCCAATACGCCATATTTTTGTGTGACCCGGCGTCTGGCCCAGGGCGATGACACCAAAACCTATCATATGCAGTTGGTCGAACCTTCCGGCCGTGTGATCATTGATGTCCAGGATTTTGAAATGGTCCGGGTGGACCGCCTGGCTGAAGATGAACTGCCGGATATGTCCATGATCAACCCGGCCGGTAAAAGCCTTGTGGCCGGATAAATGCAACGCATGACCCTGTTGTTTTGTGAACAAGGCATCCGGTTTTGCCTTGTTCACATCCCGGCCATGCTTGAAACGTTATTGCCCCAGATTGTCGGGCCTGGTTACCAGACCAGGCCCGGCTGTAAATTGCGTTCCGATCAGTTTACCCAGCCTGTTCTTTCTCCGTTTGAACTGGACCATTTAAATCACTTGTTTGCCTTGAAAAAACAGGTGGAGCGACTGGCCGGACGATGGGCGGTCAAAAATCTTGTCATGCAGGAAACCGGGTTGTCTGCGGATGCCATTGAGATTCATAACGACCCATCCGGGGCGCCTGTTCTGGCGCCTTCCTTTGAATACGCCATATCCATCTCCCATTCAGGTGATTATGCCCTGGCTGCTTTGTGCGAAAACACCAATACCGTTGGTGTTGATCTCGAAACCATAACGCCTGTGGATATTTTAGCCCTTCTACATGCAGGATTTTCCCAACGGGAGCAAAACGCATATGTCGGAGCAGACCTTGAAACCATCCTGAAAGTCTGGACCATCAAAGAAGCCTTGCTCAAATACCGGCGCACCGGGTTGAAAAATTCTGCAAAGAAAATTGAATGGCTCAATGACACATTGTATGAAAATAATATCCCGGTTGATGATGTCCTCGTGAGATCATACCGGCGGGATAATATTATTTTTTCGGTGATCTCTCCAGCGCTACAGGCGACCGGTATGGGATAGTTCTTCAAGACCCTGGTGGTCTATAATCGAAATTTTTTTACCATTTGCCTTGATAAATCCGGCCTGGGACATTTTTTTTAACCCCCGGGAGATGGTTTCAGGGGTTGTGCCGATGAGGCTTGCCAGTTGAACCTTTGAAACCGGCAGCGACACCTTGGCAGCGGGTAGCTGTTTTTTTTGTGAATGTCCTGTTGACTCTTCCCGGGCCAGAGTCAGAATATACGCCGCCAGCCTGGCCGGTACTTCCTTTAAACTTAAATTTTCAATCTGAACCGTAAATTCCCTTAAGCGTCTGGACAGATCCGCCAGCATATTCATGGCAAGGGCAGGGGACTTTTCAATTTGCTGGACAAACGCCTCTCTTGGTAAGAAAAGAATAATTGACTCTTCCAGGGCCATGGCCGAGGCTGGAAAATTGGTCCCCTGAAATACCGGTACTTCGCCAAACGTATGGCCCGGGCCGTATATGTGCAGGATCTGCTCTTTTCCTTCAAAGGAGATTTTAAATACTTTGATTTTACCTTGGGCCACAATGTAAAATCCTTGTCCCCTGTCTCCCTCCTGGAAGATGAGTTCGCCTTTGTTTATGGTCAATTCATTGGCCAGACCGGCAAGGGTTTGGCTTTGCTCTTCCGTCAGTCCTGAAAAAAGGGGGATGCTGTGCCGATACTGTTCTATAGTTGCCTCCGAACGTATTTTTCTAAACTTGCTGATGTTTTTCTAAGGTAGCGGTAAAAAAAATCAATGGCTTGATTCAGATCAAGGTTTTCTTATTTTATCTATAGTAACTTCAAATCAGGATGTAAACCCAATTAAAACTTTGATAATGAAAGGGATACCCCATGAAAGTTATCCGTAAAATTATAGAGATAGACCAGGAAAAGTGTGACGGCTGCGGCAATTGCGTACCCTCCTGCGCCGAAGGGGCCATTCAGATTATTGACGGTAAGGCCAAGGTCATTGGCGATAAATATTGTGACGGGCTTGGTGCCTGTCTTGGTGATTGCCCAAAAGGTGCGCTTAAGATCATTGAGCGCCGGGCAGATGAATTTGATGAACAGGCTGTACACGCGTTCCTTGAAAGTCAAAAAACAGCAGCCAACCCAAAACCCAAGGGGTGTCCTTCTCAACAGGTAACAACCTTTCCCGTCTCCCCGGTGGCTGCAAAAATGGGAGGGGCTCCCAGGCGCGCAGGCAACTCAGCCCTGGGGCACTGGCCGGTGCAGCTTCGGCTGATTCCAGCCACAGCGCCTTTTTTAAAGGATGCCACCCTGCTCATCACTGCAGACTGCGTGCCTGTTGCAGCACCGTCCTTTCATGCAGATTATCTGAAAGGCAAGGTGGTTATGCTTGGCTGTCCCAAGTTTGATGACGCAGAGCTTTATATTGAAAAACTTGCAGATATTTTTACCCAGAATAATATTCTGGGCATCACCATGATGGTGATGGAAGTGCCCTGCTGTTCAAAAATGAAATGGATTGTTGAGCGTGCCATGGAAAAATCAGGCGAAAGCATTCCTGTTCACCAGGTAACCATTTCAACCACAGGGCAACCTTTGATGCCTTAATAACTTGATGCCTTAGTAACACAGGGCAAACGCATTAAAATTTTTGATTGAATAGAGGTTTGCAGAGTTGAACATTCCTGATATTTAAAAACTTTTTTACAACCTCATTTCAAGGAACTCAGTCATGACCTCCTCAAATATTACGCTGATCTCGGAGTTCTCAAAGATAAATGACCCTCGTTTGGATAGACAGAAGTTGCATAAGCTAATAGATATATTTGCAATTACGGTCTGCGCTGTGATTTGCGGTGCAAATACATGGAATGAAATTGAACAATATGGCCAGTCCAAACATGATTGGCTAAAAACGTTTTTGGAATTGCCCAATGGAATCCCATCACATGATACAATAAGGCGAATCTTTATCATTATTGATCCAGAAGAATTTCGGATGGCTTTCATTGATTGGGTAGCCTCTATACGTCCGCTCCTGCCGGAAACTGTCATCGCCGTAGATGGTAAAACATTAAGACGTTCGCATGACAAAACGAATGGCAAATCTGCAATTCATGTGGTGAGTGCCTGGGCATCAGATGCGAATATGGTCCTGGGGCAGATAAAAACGGAGGAAAAATCAAATGAAATCACAGCAATTCCGGAATTACTCGATTTGCTTGATATTTCAGGGAGTACTGTCACAATAGATGCCATGGGATGCCAGAAAAAAATTGCCGAAAAAATAGTCGATAACGGCGCTGATTATGCTTTGACTCTAAAGAAAAACCACGGAGATCTCTACGACGATGTTGAACTATTCTTCCATAGTGTCAAAAAATCGAAACCTAAAGAAATCCCGAGAAGTTATTCTGACAGCGTTGACGGCGACCATGGTCGTGTCGAAATAAGGCGTCATTGGGTCATCTCCGATATTGACTGGATAGTGGATAAACCTCTTTGGAAGGGACTTAAAGGCATCGGCATGGTTGAAAGAGAACGTCATATAAAAGATAATATCTCATGTGAGACCAGTTATTATCTGCTCAGCCAAAAATTGGACGCAGAAGAGTTTGCTAAAAAAGTACGGGCACATTGGGGAATCGAAAATAAATTGCATTGGGTTCTTGATGTTTCGTTCAGGGAAGATGAATGCAGAAAACGAGCCGGTAATGCAGCGGAAAACTTTGCAATGGTACGCCATATCGCCACGAACCTGCTAAAGCAAGAAAACAGTATGAAAAAGAGCATGAATGTCAAACGCCTGCAAGCAGGATGGGATAATTCTTATCTCACGAAAGTGCTTAGAGTCAATACAATTTAAATGCGTTTGCCCTGCTTAGTAACAAGCCTGGGTTGACTTTATGATGTGGCCTGCCCCAACACCTCCTGGAATACGTTGTCAAGGTCACCTGCCGTAACGATGTTTATGCCCTGTTTGAGCGTGTCATCAATGGCTGCAATCTCCGCTTGGTTTTTGGCAGGGAAAATGACCGTTTTGATGCCGGCGGTTTTGGCGGCCAGCAGTTTTTCCCGGATACCGCCCACAGGAAGAATTCTGCCGCTTAGGGTTACCTCGCCTGTCATGGCCATGCCCCTGGGGCAGGGGATCTCCTTTAACAGGGAAACCAGGGCCACGGCAATGGTCATCCCGGCGGACGGCCCATCCTTGGGAATGGCCCCGGAAGGCACATGAACGTGGATGTCCCGGCCTTGGAAAAAGTCGGCACTCAGCCCCAGTTGTTCCGTGTGGCTTCTGATGTAGCTCAAAGCGGCCTGGGCCGATTCTTTCATCACTTCACCCAGATAACCGGTGAGGATCAGGCGTTCGGCCCCCATCATCCGGGTGGTCTCGATAAAAATAATCTCCCCGCCGCTTTCGGTCCAGGCAAGGCCTGTGGCGCAGCCGATCCGGTCCCGGGCTCCTGCAATTTCATAGTGGTATCTGGCTGGTCCCAGCAGATTTTCCACCGTCGCTTCATCAATTTTTATTTTTTTGGACGCATTGGGCGTATTGAGATACCGCCGGGCAATCTTGCGGCAGATGGCGGAGATTTGGCGCTCAAGGCCCCGCAATCCCGCCTCTTTGGTGTGTTCCCGGATGATGGCACAAATTGCATTTTCCGTGAATTCAAGATCAAAACCAGTCAGCCCCGTCTCCTCCATGGCCCGGGGAATTAAGTGGCGCCGGGCAATGTGGGTTTTTTCTTCGATGGTGTATCCGGACATGGAGATCACCTCAAACCGGTCCAGCAGGGGGCCGGGGATCCGGGCCACCATATTGGCCGTAGCAATGAACATCACCTTGGACAGATCAAAGGGAATGTCCAGGTAGTGGTCGATGAATTTTGAGTTTTGCTGGGGGTCCAGCACCTCAAGCAGGGCCGAGGCCGGATCGCCTTTAAAATCCTGTCCGATCTTATCAATCTCATCAAGCATGAGCACGGGGTTCAAAGACTCCGCCCGTCGGATTTCCTGGATGATCCGGCCGGCAAGGGCACCGGCATACGACCGCCTGTGTCCCCGGATGTCGGCTTCATCTTTTACGCCTGCCAGGGAGATCCGGACAAATTTTCGTTCCAGGCTTTGGGCGATGGACTTGCCAAGTGAGGTCTTTCCCGTACCCGGCGGGCCGGCAAAGCAGATCACGGGGCCTCTTGCCTCCACCAGCCCTGTTTTTTTGCCCAGGGCCTTTTTAACGGTTTCCCGGATATCATCAAGTTTCAGGGGTTTGGGGATAAAGTGAAATGAGCCGCGCTTGATGGCGTCCACGGCCGTGAGCACTGTGGCGTATCCGGAGATGATAATCACCTCTGTGGACGGACTTGTGGCCTTGATACGTTCCAAAAGCGTCATGCCGTCAATCTTGTCCATCTTAAGATCCGTGATCACAAGATCCACGGTTTTGTCTTTCAAAAATTCCAGGGCCGGGGCGCCGCCGTCCGCCGTGCTGACCTCATACCCTTCCTTGGACAGGACATGTTCCAGGTTCATCCGGGTGATCTGCTCATCATCCACCACAAGAATGGTGTTCTTCCGGGACAGCTTCATCTGCCGGACCGCCAGATGTTCAAGGATTCTTTCCTTGATTTCATCAAGCCCGTAATGGTCGGAGTTCAGAATTCTTTCTGCACGCTGGATGTCAAGATTATCCTGGGTATAGCGGTTCCAGGGCAGAGTGGTCACATAGTCGATATGGTTGAGCCCGATGGTGTATTCTGCTGCCGACGGGTTGATCTTCTCAAGCCGGTCCACCTCTTTGAGCAGAATTTTTTCAACCTCGGCGGGCATCCTCTGGTCCAGTACGGCCTCGCGCAGGGCCGTGATCTCTTCTGCTCTTACATCAACAGTCTCGGTTGTTTCTTCTTTTTTAAAGATTCGTTTCACCCTGGCATCCCTCTCTTTTTAATCTTGAAAGTTTCAAAATTATTAAGCTTTTTTGTCTTGCTGCACTGATGGGGCACGGAGCAATTACCATGCCTGATACCTGATTTGGGAGGCGGCAATTCTTTAATAAACTATTTCATAAGGGTTTTTCCATTCTTTCCACCAATAGCAAAGACTGAATTTTGCATGAATCGTTTCAATACGCAACAGCAACATTGATAATTGCAATATCCCCAAAACAGCTGCAAGAAGAGGCTTTGGGCCGTAATTTATAAAAATATTGCATTATGCAACATAAATAAAATTGAAAGCTTGGTTCAAGATTTATGAAAAGCCTTGTTAAGCCGCATGTTCGCCTGTTGTTGGAGATCTGGTATGCAACTTGCTCATTATTAGCCGGCAAAGATGATAACCCAATACTTTTTATAAGGAGGAAAGTGGCATATGCAGTTTTTAAATAAAATATTTAATCGTGGCAAACAGAACGGCAATGCAGCAAAACCCATTAAATTTACCCAGCATTGCGACAGCAACGAGGCCGGCTCAGGTTCCGATCAGTGCATGTTGTGCAAGGAAAACGAGGGAAAAAATCTGGTTGTTGCCACCCTTGAAAGCCGGTTTTCCGATGATATGGTTGATTATGCTCTGGATATGGCCAAACGTATGGATTACGGTATTATCGCAGTAAATGCAGCCAATCTGTCCCATGACGTGACCTCATTTTTTTCCACCACCCAGGAAAAACTGTATGCCGACTTTAAAGAGGCGGCTGCAAAAAATGTGACGGCGTTCGAGGCAAAGGCCGAAGAACTGGGTTTGAAATTTGCCCATACCACGAGCCAGGCCAATGTAGACCATGCCATTGACGATATTACCAAAGAGTGCGGTCACATTGAATTTATCATTTCTGAAAACAAAAACCCTGCTGCCATAAGAGATACCGCTGTCAACCAGAATCGGATCGCCCAGCGGCTTTGTGTTTATTCTGTGAACTAGGAGACTTCTTTTATGGATACTCAATTTTTCATAGGACTTGGCTTGATTTTGTTTACGGCGGTGCTGTGCTTTATCTACAGAAATGAAGATGAATAACGCCATTTTTATATAATCTTGAATTAAAAATTCTGTGTTTGAACTGACGCTGCTCGAATAGGCGCGTTTAGTCCAAACACCAGTTAGATTCTGATGGAGTATTTCTCAATGACCCCTGATATGATTATGACCATGATCATCCTGGCCTTTGTTATCTGCCTCTTCGTGTTTGAATGGGTACGGGTGGATGTAGTCGGGATAATGATGATGGTCCTTCTCCCCCTGATTGGACTGATTTCTCCCAAAGAAGCCTTCGTCGGCTTAAGTTCCAATGCAGTTTGTTCTATTATTGCAGTAATTATCATCGGCGCAGGCTTGGATAAAACCGGCGTTATGAATAAAGTGGCCAAGCCCATTCTGGCCCTTGCTGGAAATAGTGAAGGCAAGATCATGCTTTTGATTTCAGGCACCGTGGGCATCATCTCCAGTATGATGCAGAATATTGGTGCCGCCGCCCTGTTTCTGCCGGCCACCCAGAGAATTTCAAAGCGGGTGGGGATTCCCACTTCCCGCATTCTGATGCCCATGGGGTTCTGTGCCATTATCGGTGGAACGATTACCCTTGTGGGTGCAAGCCCGACCATTCTGCTTAACGATCTGATGGTGTTGGGCGGTGAAAAGCTTGAACCTTTTGGGTTGTTTACCCAGACGCCCATCGGTGTGTGTCTCTTGCTCGCAGCGCTTTTATATTTTTTAATCTTTGGGCGGCTTATCCTCCCCAACGCAAGCGGTGACTCCGGCAAAGGTGCCACAGATGTGCTTATTAATGAATACCAGGGCGTCAACAGTCTTGTTGAGCTGCACGTTCCCGAGGGTTCCGGTACCACAGGGATTCTGGATGATTTAAACATTCGTCCCCGGTTTCTTGTTACGGTCATCGGCATATCTTCTCCTTCCACCCGGACCACCAACCATGTGCCCCGCAGTTACGAAGGCATCAACGGCGGTGACGATATTGCCGTGGTGGGGAAAAGAGAAAATATTGAGCAGCTGGCCAAAGAATACGGCTGGGAAATCAAGCCTGCCCTTGATACCTTTGCAGAGTTCCTGGCCAATACCAATGCCGGCATGGCCGAAGTTGTTGTGGCGCCCAGATCCGAACTCATCGGCAAGACCCTGAATGAAGTGAACTTCAAGGAGATGTACGGACTCAATCCCTTGGTGTTGTTCAAAGATAACCGCAAATATTATTCAGGCCTGACCAATATCCGCCTGACCATGGGTGACACACTGCTGCTCCAGGGGCCCTGGGAGAAATTTCATATTTTGATGAACAGGCCCAAACCCAGATCCCTGGTTTTTGCATCCAAGCTTGAGGGTGAAATTTTGAGGCCCCAGAAAGCCATGCTGGCTGTGGGTTGGTTGGCCCTTGCTCTTTTTCAGATCGTGGTCTTGAAAATACAGCTCTCAGTGGCACTTATGTCAGGGGCGCTTGGTATGATCATTACCGGAGTTCTCACCGTAGATGAGGCATATCTGTCCGTTGACTGGATGACGGTGTTCTTATTGGCCGGTCTCATCCCCTTGGGTATTGCTTTTGAAAAAACCGGTACGGCTGGGTTTATTGCGCACACGGTACTAAAACTGATCGGAACACCTTCGCCCATAGTCCTTTTGGCCGTGGTGGGCATCATGGCATCCTTTTTTACCTTGGTTATCTCCAATGTGGGGGCCACGGTGCTTCTGGTGCCGTTGTGCATGAACATGGCTGTGATGGCCGGTGCTGACCCGAGAATGGCTGCGCTGGTGGTGGGGCTTTCGGCTTCCAACACCTTTGTGCTGCCAACCCACCAGGTGAATGCCCTGATCATGCGTCCGGGCGGTTACAGGACCATTGATTATGCCAAAGCCGGTGCTGTAATGACCATATTGTTCCTTACTGTGGAATTGAGCGTCATCTATTTTTTCTACGGTATTTCCTAAATTTTAAAAAAATGGTATTCCCCGGGCCGATCGGATGACCTTATGTCCGGTCGGCCTGTTTATTGTAGGGTGTGTTGTCACCTGATAAAATTAAACCTGTAATAACCTTGTTTCCCTTTAAAAACATATATATAAAATGATTATGCGTTTTAGCCTCAGACATAAAATATCATTTCTTTTTCTGGTTTTCATGGTGGTGAACAGCATTATATGGTTTATGAACCACTACAGCAATTCCACGGTATTGAGCACCCTGGTGCTCATTGAAAAAAAACGGGATCTGCTGGATACGGTGCTGGAAGCCCGGCGTTACGAGAAAAATTTCTTTTTAAGGAAGGATCTCAAAGATCTCTCCCTGGCCCTGTCATACATTGGCAGAATTGATGAAAAACAGGCGCACATTGAACAAGAGTTTTCAGATCTTGTTGTAAAGGATCCTTTTTTCCAGCAACGCAGTCAGGCCATCAATGCCTACCGCACGAACATGGAAACCCTGCTGAACCTGTATAAAAGCGGCACAGTCGATTCTGACCAGTCTTTACAGATTCAAAATACAGTGACCCAGCTTGGACGGGAACTGACCACGGACATTGAGCAGGTGGTAAAAACAGAGAAGAAAAAGGTGTTTGAACTGCTGGACCGGTCCCGGGAATATCTGATGATTTCCCTGTTCCTGCTGTTTGTTCTCACGGTGGTGGCCACCATTTTTCTGGTTATTAAGCTTAATCGCCCTTTAAAGGCACTTGAAACCGGCATCAAACATATTGCCAAGGGCGATTATGATAAGGTTCCTGCAATAAAAACCGGGGACGAGTTTGAATCCCTGGCTGTGAGCCTCAACGATATGATTGCCGAACTTGGCCGGCGTAAAACCCAGCTCATCCAGGCCGAAAAAATGTCCTCTTTGGGAACCCTGACTTCCGGGGTCGCCCATGAACTGAACAACCCGTTGAACAATATCTCCACCAGTGTCCAGATTATCCAGGAGGAAATTGAAGACCCGGACCTTGATTACAAAAAAATGCTGCTGACCAATGTTGAACAGGAAATTAATCGCTCAAAGGAAATTATCAGGGCCCTGCTTGATTTTTCAAGGCAAAGTGATTTCAGTGTTGAAACGGTCCTGTTTAAAAAGCTGGTCAATAATACTATGCACCTGATTACAGGGGATATCCCTTCGGAAATTGATGTTGAAATTGCCGTTCCAGACGATATTGAAGGCCGCATGGATCCCCGTCGCATCCAGCAGGTTCTTTTGAATTTGATTATCAATGCCGTATTTGCCATGGAAGAACAGGACAGCGGGCAGCTGACCGTTTCAGCGTTTAAGGACGAGCAGTCAAGCGCCTTTATTTTTTCGGTTCAGGATACGGGCAGCGGAATAAAAGAAGAGCATCTTGCCAAAATTTTCGATCCTTTTTTCACCACACGGGAAGTGGGGAAGGGCTCGGGGTTAGGGCTTTCCATTATCCACGGCATCATTGAGCAGCACGGCGGAACAATCCGCGTAAATTCCACCCTTGGCCAGGGCACTAAATTTACTGTCAGCCTACCGGCGTAACACTTAGGAGCACCATGCAAGAACACATTCTCATTATCGAAGATGAGCAGATCGCCCTTAAAAATCTCGAACACATTCTTGTCAAGGATGGATACAAGGTTACGGCCGTTGAAAGCGGAACCAAAGGGTTGAATCTTATCAAAAGCAAGGCCTTTGATCTGATCGTCACCGATTATAAGATGAAGAAGATCGACGGCATGCAGATCCTTGAACACAGCCGGGAACTGCAGCCCTACACCGAAGTGATCCTGATCACCGGCTATGCCACCGTGGACAATGCGGTGATCGCCATGAAAGAGGGGGCCTACCATTACATTGCAAAACCTTACAAAATAGATGAAGTCCGGCAGGTTATCAAACAGGCCCTTCTGAAACGCTCCCTTCAAATGGAAAATCTTGCGCTTAAGAAACAGCTTGATCAGAAGGCGAAACTGCCTGAAATCATCGGCAACAGTCCGGCCATGCGGCAGGTCAAAAAGACCATTGCCCAGGTGGCTCAAACCGATATTTCCGTGTTGATATTAGGGGAAAGCGGCACGGGCAAAGAACTTGTGGCCAGGGCGATTCACAGTCTATCCAGCCGAAAAAACCATGAAATGGTCGCCTTTAACTGCGGCTCATTTTCAGAAGATCTCATGGCCAACGAGCTGTTCGGGCATGAAAAAGAGGCCTTCACCGGTGCCATGAAAACCAAAAAAGGCCTGTTTGAATTTGCCGATCAGGGCACGGTGTTTTTTGATGAAATCGGGGATATGCCGGCATCCATGCAGGTGAAAATTTTGCGGGTGATCCAGGAAAAAGAGATCATGCGGGTGGGCAGTACCCAGACCTTAGACGTGGATTTAAGGTTCATTGCCGCCACCCACCGGGATCTGCGACACGAGGTGGACCAGGGGCATTTTCGCCAGGACCTTTATTTCCGGCTCAACGTGGCATCCATTATCCTGCCGGCCCTGGCAGAGAGAAAAGAGGATATCCCCTTGCTGGCCTATCATTTCCTGGCAAAGAAAAACCGGGATATGGAGAAAAATATCAAGGAAATCGACCGGAGTACCATGGATTTCCTTGTTAATTATGCCTGGCCGGGAAATGTCCGGGAACTTGAAAATATTATTGAGCGTGCCGTGGCCATGGAAAACAGCGATGTGATTTATCCAGAGGCACTTCCCGACCACCTCACGCAACTGGCCATCGAGACCTACCGCACTGCCCCGGAAGGAAAAATTCCCACCATGAAGGAGCAGGAAAAACGGTATATCCAGTGGGTGCTGGAACAGACCAACTGGAACAAAACCCGGGCTGCCGAAATCATGGAAATTGACCGGGTCTCTTTGTGGCGCAAGATCAAGGCTTTCAAATTGGAATAACGGCGGTGGGCCGTTCTTAGTCTGTTGACGTCCAAGGCTTGGGCCCACAAAAAAATCGCACACCCCTCCTTCTTGGGTTTCTAACGCCCCTGCGAAAAATACATTCTATCGTGAACCGGTGTGTATCATCCTGATATTTTGGTATGAGACGATCTGGAAATGTAGTATTCTAATTTTGTAAATTCAAAGGCAGGAGGCACATCGATGAGAAGGTTACATGGGCCGGTCATTTCATTATTCATTTTTTTGTGTGTTGCAAGTTTATTCATTCCTTCGACAGTGATGGCGGATAACGGTGACACCATTGCTTTGGTCATGAAGGCATTAACCAATCCTTTTTTTGCAAAAATGGAGCAGGGGGCCAAAAATTTCGCAGGGGAAAATGACATCCCGTTGGAGGTTTTCGGCATTCTAAATGAAACGGACACCGCCCACCAGATCAGTATTATGGAAAGTCTGATTTCAAGAAACATTCGCGCCATTGTCCTTGCGCCTGCGGATTCAAAAAAATTGGTACCTGTGTGCAAGAAAGCCGTTGAACAAGGCATTACACTTATCAATATTGACAATCCGTTAGATACTGGTCTGCTTGCCAAAGCGGGGTTAAACATACCGTTTGTGGGATCAAATAATCAGACGGGCGGTGCGCTTTTAGGCGAATATGTCAAGCGGCAATTGAACGGCCAGGGCCGTGTGCTTGTCATAGAGGGTATCCGGGGCGTGGAAAATGCCGAACTGCGCAAATCAGGTTTTGTAACCGCCGTTACCAAAGATTCTTCCATCTGGATTGTGGCCTCAGAGCCTGGGAACTGGAATACGGAAGAAGCGTTTTCCGTGACCATGAGATTATTGCAAAAACATCTGTCCATTGATGCGATTTTCTGTGCCAACGACAAGATGGCACTTGGGGCATTACAAGCCGTAGACATGTTCGATATGAATGGCAAAATCCTCATTGCCGGATACGATAATATCGAATCGGTCAGAAATGAAATCCGGCATAAAAAAATCCATGCCACAATGGAGCAGCATCCGGAACTTATGGGCGCATACGGTGTGATGCTTGCCCAAAAAAAATTAGACGGCCAGGCAATTCCAGATCAAATGTCCACACCTTTGGATATTGTCACCTGGGAATCCTTTGATAAAAAGGTGGCGTTCTCTATTTCCGATATGAAAAACCCTTTTTTTGTATCAATGGTTGCCAGTGCCCGGACGGCTGCCGAACTGTATGGTATGGATCTGGTCGTCAAAAACGCTGACAATAACGATTCAAAACAATTGGTAGATCTGGCTGACATTGTAAAGGGGCAACCTGATATCATTATTGTAAATCCAACACATGGAGAGTCTGTTGTTCCCGGTATTGAGATGGCGGTGAATAATAAGATTTCTGTGATTACTGTGGATAGAAGATCGGCCGGCGGAAAAATTCTTTGTCATATCGCCGCAGATAATGTTGAAGGCGGCAAAGTTGCTGCAAGATTATTGGCCGATTTAATGAATAATAAAGGCTACATTATCGAAATAGAAGGCATTCCAGGTACATCTGCCGCCCATGATCGCGGCTACGGTTTTAATGACGAAATAAAAAAATTTAAAAGAATAAAGGTAAATGCAAGAGACGTGGCAAATTTTGACCGGGAACAGGCCAAACAAGTCATGACCCGGCTATTGGCCGAGAATGTTGAGTTTGATGCTGTTTTTGCCCATAGCGATACTATGATCCTTGGGGTGGCAGATGCATTATCAGAATCTAAATTAGCCCAAAACAAAATTCTTGTGGGATTCGACGGCATTAAAGAAGCTGTCCAGGCAGTTAAAACAAAAAGAATATCGGCAACAATCGCCCAACATCCCGGGCAGATGGGACGAAGGGCGATTGAAATAACAGCGAAGTATTTTAGAGGTGAAAAAATTTCATCCAGTGTGCCCGTAACACTTTCCGTTATCAGATAATAAAGGTGTGCTCTTGTTCAGAACAATTACCAGCAAAATCATCGCGATCGGAACCCTGCTTGTCCTGTTATTCATGCTTAATTATGGATTGCTGACTTATTTTCTTAATGAGCAGAAAATATTGGCCGCCCAGATGTTGGAGATGTCCCAGGCAGAAAGAAGACTGCATTCACTCAATGGGCATTTTTATGAAGTTCGATTTTGGGAAAAAAAGGTTCTTGAAGAAAAAAATCCGGCGGCCATTGCAAAGTACGGCGATTCAATTTCAACAATTAAAAATGAACTTAAAGCCTTAGAAGGCATTAAAACCAATGAAACCATTCAATCCAAATTGCATTCCATTCGCCTTGGGATGCTCCAACATGAGGAAATTTTCAATGAGGCCCAGCAATTAAAAACAACCCAGAATCTTCACCGAACCAATTTGAATACAAGTTACCGTTCTTTGATTTCCAATGTGCTGAATAACGATATGGATCAACTGTACAAGCCGATCTTTAATTTAAGCCATTTTTTCATCGTTTACATTATGCAGCAGGATGAGCCGGTTTATCGTTCACTGGGCATGGTGGTTGATTATCTGTATCAAAAGATTGAACAAATAGATCCATCTGATCACAGAACCAAGGAGTATCTTTTATCCTTTAAACGTTTATTGGATGAGGATTTTAAGCTTGCAATCCTGATCAAAAATAACGAAACCTCTTTTGAGTCAGAACACACCAGTCTTTTTGACCAGTTTGACACTGTTTTTTCCCAGGCCTCGGCCTTGTTTAAAAGTAAATACATTGAGGCCGAATCCAAACGAAAAAATTTAAATCATATGGCGCTGGTTTTAACAGTCGTCAGCGTGACGCTTTTAGGCGTTGTGTTGATACTGTTTTCAAAAACGATTGTCAGGCCGATTCGCTCTCTTGCTATCGTGATGGGTAAAGTTAAAGAGGGCAATTTTGATGAAAGATTTTCCTGGCCTGGCAACAAGAACGACGAATTAATCCGATATGGATATCATTTCAATACAATGCTGGACACGCTCCAGGAAAACGAGACACTTTTAAGAACGCTTATTGAAGTCCTTCCTGATCTTATATGGTTAAAAAACCCCAAGGGTGAGTATCTGTTATGCAACTTAAGATTTGAACGCTTTTTCGGAGCAAAGCAGCGGGATATTATAGGAAAAACCGATTATGATTTTCTTGATGAAAAATCAGCTGATTTTTTCAGGGAAAAGGACCAGGCGGCAATTCGGGCCAATAAACCGTGCATGAATGAAGAAGAGATCGTTTATGCAGATGACGGACACAAAGAACATCTTGAAACGATAAAAGCCCCCCTGTTTGATGCTGAGGGCAACCTTAAAGGGGTGCTCGGGATTTCAAGGGACATCACCGAAAGGAAGAAAAATGAACAAGAGAAAATTGAGGCGTACCTGGCCCTTGAGGTACATAAAAAATTAGCGCTCGTCGGTAAAATTGCAGGGAAAATGGCCCATGATTTCAATAATGTTCTCGGGATTATCATGGGACAGTCCGAAATAGGGCTGCTCAAGTGCAAGGAACCGGAAACGCTGAAAACACTTAAGCTCATATTCGATCAAACCTTACGGGGAAAAAATTTAACCAGAAATCTGGTGGCATTTGCCAAAGATCAGGAACCTAAATACGAGTATTTTTATCTGAATGAGAAGATTGAGCTGGTACTGACGCTGTTAAAAAAAGATTTAGACGGCATTGAAATCAAAACGGATGGCTTGTCGGCAAGCGTAGATTTTTTTGCTGATCCGGGAATGATTGAACACTGCCTGGTCAATATTTTTCAGAATTCAATTCACGCATTGAGCAAATCCAAGAATCCGTTTATTTCCATCCAGCTTCGACAAGACAACGGAACAATGATTATCACCATCGAAGACAATGGCTGCGGGATACCTGAAAAGCATATGGACAACATTTTTGAGCCATCGTTCTCTCTCAAGGGCAGCCGGGATGTCCTGGCATCCTATGACGAGTCCATCAAAGGTTCGGGATATGGTATGGCCAACGTGAATAAATATGTGGAGCTTCATAACGGCACCATCAACGTCAGTTCCCAGGAAAATGTCGGTACGACCATTGAGCTGCGCTTCCCCCTGATTCGAAGAAAACTGACAAAAGAAGAAAAAATAATTGTAAAAAATGAGGGCTGCCACACCAATAAAAGAATTCTTCTAGTTGAAGATGAAATTCAAATTGCCGAAGTCCAGCGGTTTGTTTTAACCAATGACCCGTGTCTTCACACGGTGGATGTGGCCCATTCAGGAGAAGGGGCGTTAAAACTTTTTGACAATAATGATTATGATTTAATCAGTCTTGATTACTTTTTGCCCGGAAAACTGAACGGTAAAAATTTATATGACCACATGCGCGCCAAAAATAAAACAATCCCCATCTTATTTATTTCCGGTAACATAGAATTTTTAGAGTCCATAAAGGCCTTGAAAAGAGACGATCCTTTGGTTGACCATATTTCCAAACCTTGTCAGAATATCGACTATTTGAACCGCATAAAATTGCTGTTTGATAAAGCCAATAATAGTTGATGAACCCCAAACACGTTAAGGAAAAATGTTGAAAGCTATAAACAGAATCGCCATTTTCGGGGCCGGTGCCATGGGGGCGGCATATGCCGCTTTATTTACGAATAATTCAGATATCGGTGTCTGCTTTGCAGCCCGGGGGGATCGCTTTGCCCAACTTGATGGGGCCACGATTACGGTTAACGGTAAGGATTACACGATTCCGGTGGTGCATCCCGACCGGGTGGCATGCCCCTTTGATTTGGTGCTGGTGGCCTTGAAACACCACCATCTGACAGACGCTGTGCTCCAGGATATCAACGCACTGGCGGGGCAGGACACCTTGGTGCTGTCCGTGATGAACGGACTTGAAAGTGAAAAACTGCTCGGTGGCGCCTGCGGATATGAAAAGATTGTTCCTGCCATTGCCGTGGGGATTGATGCGGTCCATGAAAATGGGCGGTTTATTTTTAGCAATCCAGGCAAAATTATATTTGGCAATGACCCTGGGCTTGCCGGTGCAGATGACACCCATCGGCTGGAACGGATTAAAACAGCTCTGGATATGGGCGGCATTCCCAATGAAATTTCATCGGACGTTCTCAGGACCATGTGGTGGAAATTTATGGTTAATGTCGGGGTAAACCAGGCCTCTGCCGTACTGGGTGCACCCTATAAAATTTTCCAGGAAGTGCCCGAGGCCCGGGCGCTGATGACCGCACTGATGCAGGAGGTGGTGACCCTGGCCCGGCACAGAGGCATCAATCTTGAGCCTTGCGATATTGATCAGTGGATTGACGTGCTCAATACCCTTTCCCCCCAAGGGAAAACATCCATGCTCCAGGATATGGAAGCCAAACGAAAAACAGAAGTGGAGGTGTTTGCCGGTGCTGTCGAGAATATGGGAAAAGCGGATGGAATTCCCACACCTGTGAACAGCACGTTTTTAAACCTGATCCGGGTCAAAAAAAAAACCACAGCCGGGAAAACAGGATAGGAACCCGGCGGTGGTTTAAAAAAGGCGGCCTTTCAAAGGTCGCCTTTATATTAGGCATGGGCAATAAGTTGCGGTTCTGCCGTTGCTCGGTTCATGAATGCCGGCCGGCGTTCGGTCACCGTTTCGTACAGCTGTTCATACTGTTTTTTGATGGGGGCCGGGGTCGGTGCGTTGAAGTAGCTGCAGCCCGGAAGGATATCTGCCTGGTAAAACAGCCGGCCGCTTCTTGTGTTGACATCCCTTACCCCGGTGACGGACTGGACAAGGCTTGTCAGTTTTTTGCCGTATCTGGAAAACATCAGTACGGGCTTGTGGACAACAAGGTCCAGCTGATCATCGTGTGCAGCCACGGAAACCGGATGGCCTTTTTCCGCCATCAGGCGGGAAACCTTGGCAGACAGGGTAAATTCCCGGGCCGTCATCTTTTCTTTTTTGTTTAATGCGGCACTGGAAATCAGTTCAATCAGATCAGACTGCCCGGTGGTGGTTACATTCAAAACGCCGTCGCAATCCATGGGTCTGCGGCTTTCCGCTGAACGCAGGTAAAGGGACCAGCGTAAAAATGATTCGTCGCTGAGTTCCAAGTGTTTGTTTGTGTCAATGCCGGACTTGTTACCGGTTTCACGCTGTATTTTCCGGGTTCTGAAACTTTTTGGCGCTGTGACCAGCATGTGCAGGCCAAGTTCTGACGGAACCAGTTTACCCAAAAAACCGCTGATAATAACAGGGCCCTGTTCGATTTTTTCAGCCAGAACAGACTTTACGGCAGCAATGCATTTGGCCTTGGCCGGCGTATACCGGTCTGCAAACGGGGGATCTTTAAATATACTGCGTTCAATGCTGCTTTTTTTTAAATTGTAGGTTTCAGCTGCCGCATCAATGATATCCTGGTCGTACAATACGTTATATCCCAGTACCTGTGCCGCCTTTTGTGCCAATTGTGCCTTGCCTGTGTAGGCTCTCCCAAAAAATGTGATGACACTCATGTTCGCTCTCCTTTACTGACTGCCCTTTTTTATTAAATTCTATGAATCTTACTAAAAGACTATGGCAACTATTGTGCCGAGAGTGTAAAAAAATGTAACCATTTTAATTTATTATAAATTGTTTTTGTATGAGATAATTAGCTACGTTTTTGTTGAATGTTGCATTGTGCAACTAAATAAATAAATAATCGCTGATTTCTTTTAAATTCAAATGGATTGCTTCATGTTTCATTTTTGAATGCAGGATTGAATTTTGCAACATTCGTTTAAAGGCGTTTGTGTTTTGCCCCAAACATGTTAATATTCGGTCCAAATTGAATTCAGGTATCATGCGTTGAGGTTCTGAATCTCAATTATTTCGATTGTCCGGCAAAAGTTAAGAAAAATTAAATTCAGGATACTTCAAATTCAGGATACTTCAGATGAAACATAATACTAAAACGGCCCCGTTCGTGAATGGCACCTTTTTACGTTGCTGTAATCAGATTGGTTTTAAAATTTTAAGATTTATTCTGGTCTGGGGAATTCTGTTTTCCTTGACCACCATCCCTTCAGGTGCCCTGGCCCAGGATGAGGCGGATCTTGCAGACGGTTTGTATGCAAAAATGACCACCGATAAAGGGACCATTCTTCTCCGGCTTTTTTACAAACAGGTGCCGTTGACTGTGGCAAATTTTGCAGGCCTTGCCCGGGGAAAGATGGATACAAATGTCAAAAAGGGCGAAAAGTTTTACGATGGACTGACATTCCACCGGGTGATCCCTGATTTTATGATCCAGGGCGGTGACCCCCAGGGCACAGGCCGGGGCGGTCCGGGGTACCAGTTCCCGGACGAATTTTCTCCCGAATTAACCCATGACGGCCCCGGAATTTTGTCCATGGCCAATGCCGGCCCCGGCACCAACGGCAGTCAGTTTTTCATTACCCACAAAGCCACACCCTGGCTGGACGGTAAACACGCTGTGTTCGGCAAGGTCATCAAGGGGATGCCGGTGGTCAATGCCATTGAAAAAGGCGATAAAATCAAAACCGTTGAGATTCTGGCCATCGGGGATGAGGCAAAGGCGTTTAGAACAGACCAGGCCGGATTTGATGCCATTTTGGCAAGCAAGAAAGCCAATGCTGCAAAGATCAGGGTTCAAGATATGGAAGCGTTTAAAAAACAGATGCATGAGAAATATCCCGATGCCGTGGAGACCCCATCTGGTCTGATGTATGTCCCGGTACAGGAAGGCAGCGGCCCGGCAGTCACTTCCGGTGCCACAGTGCAGGTGCATTATACCGGGATGTTCATCAACGGGAAAAAGTTTGATTCTTCCAGGGACCGGGGTAAACCCATTGAATTTGTAATCGGCAAAGGCCAGGTGATCAAAGGCTGGGATATCGGCATTGAAGGCATGAAAAAAGGCGAGGCCCGGCAACTGTTGATTCCTTATCCCCTGGCATATGGGGAGCGGGGGTATCCTGGTGCGATCCCGCCCAAGTCCACGCTGATTTTTGACGTAGAGCTGGTCGATTTCAAATAATCTTTATTTTAACGTTGGCATGTTTTTCATCTGCTCTAAGATACGGGCCTGACGCTGCCGCACATGGGGGCCGGGGGAGACTGCAGACCATTTATGGGGGCTTGGCAGAATGGCGGTCAAAAGGGCCGCCTGCCTGGCCGTCAAATCTTTTGCATCGCAGGAAAAATAGGCCCGGGCTGCGGCCTGGGCGCCCACATTGGCCCTTCCCCAGTCCACGGTATTCAGGTACATTTCCAGAATTCTTCGTTTATCCCAGACCAGTTCAATCAGTACCGTGTACCAGGCTTCGGCAACCTTCCTGGTAAAGGTGCGGCTTGAGGGCAAGAACAGGGAACGGGCCGTCTGCATGCTGATGGTGGAGGCCCCCCGAAATCCTTTGCTGTTCATGATGTCCTTGAGCGCAAGTTTTATTTCCCAGAAATCGAATCCGTGGTGGTCCATGAAGCGCTGGTCTTCGGAAGCCAGCACAGCCTGCCGCAGATAGACGGATATCTGCGCTAAATTTTTCCATTCAAAGACCCTGGGTTTGAACGGTATTTTGTTGTGGGCCGCAATGGCCTGTTCATAAATCATGTTGACCGTGAAGGGCGGATTAACGTACCTGAATATCAGGACTTGTAAAAAACTGGCCGCCACCAGGATAATCACCAGGCCGGCAATCATTTTTTTTATCCAGGTCATTAATTTCTTTATTTTTTCTTTGATGAAGCGCATTCTGATATTTTTGATTTTCATCTTTTTGAGAACATTGCCAAACCATAAAGCCGAGGTTATCTTTACACATAGAGGTGAAAATTGCATGTGAAGCCTCTTTTTTAAACCTATACCGATATGGAGGTTTTTATGGTAGCGATCGGCACTATTCCCCAAGATCAGTGTGAAGAATATATCAATATGAATATTAATTTGCCAGACCTGGATTTTGCTGCGGCCAAACAGGCAGCAAAAGACAGGGCTCTTGAGAGTTGTTCCCACCCCATGATTTTGTCGTGGAAAAACGGCAAGACCGGGCAGACCTATCCCGATTATGAGTGCGGCATCAATAAAGAACCGTTCTGGATTCGTTATGCCAAGGGCCGGGGCGCAAACCTTACCATTGATATTAACGACGGTGAGTATTTATTCATGATTCTTAAGATTTGAGCATTTAAAGGTAGATAATGGATCTTACTGTACTGGTAGACAATAATACGCTTATCGATCGGTATCTGACAGCCGAACCCGGGTTGTCAATTCTGATCGAAGATGAAGGTATAACGGCTGTTTTTGATCTGGGGTATTCGGATCTATTCTTAAAAAATGCCGAAAAACTGGGAAAGGATCTCTCCTGTCTGGATTTCCTGATCCTTTCCCACAGTCATTTGGATCATACCTGGGGACTGGCCCCCTTTATCCGTTACCTGACTGAACGGACCATTGAAGGCCTGGACGTAAAACATCCCAAACTTGTGGCACACCCGGACGTTTTTTCGTCGGTGCGGGTGGGCGATCTGGCTGAAATCGGGTGCCTCGTGTCAAAGGAAAAAGTGGGGCGTCATATGGAATTGATCTTGTCTAAAACCCCTGTGAACTTGACGTCCCGCCTTGTTTTTTTAGGGGAAATTCCCAGGGGAAATACCTTTGAAGGGCAGACACCCCTCGGAATGAAGCAAACACCGGACGGTGCTGTCCCGGACTTGATATTGGACGATTCGGCCCTGGTGTACAAGTCGAACCAGGGGCTTGTCATTATCACGGGCTGTTCCCATGCCGGGATTTGCAATATCGTTTCCTATGCCCAAAAGGTGTGCGGCCAAGAGCGGATCGCAGATATTATCGGCGGGTTTCACCTGCTCAATCCGTCTGCCGCCCAGATGGCAGGCACTCTGAATTATTTCAGCCGGATAAAACCTTTGGCCTTGCATGCCTGCCACTGCACGGATCTGGATTCAAAGGTTGCCCTGGCCGGGGTGGCATCGTTGAAAGATGTTGGTGTCGGGCTCTCCCTTCATTTTGATCCCGTACCCGGGCCGCATTGATGCGATTCAAGGTGGATATCGCATATATCATCCCCTGTGCCGGATTCGTTGGGATGTGGCTTTATTAAACGCTGCTGACCTCCGCGTAACCCCCCGTATTATTTTGAATGCCTGCATGCATGGATTGAGTTTCGTCTAAATCGTGTTATAATGGGCGCTATAAATCGTAAATCAATGCGTATTTCGGGCATAAATCCAGATGTAATATATTTATTGGGGGGCGCATGGGTACAAAACAAGGATTATTTATTTCTCTGAGAATAAAATTTATCGTAGGTTTTTTGATCACCTCTTTAATCACATTGATTGTGGGCGGGATTGGGTACTTTAGAATTTCAAGCAATATTGAACAGTTTGATAAAATGGTTGCCCAGGACGTCCGTTTTTTAGAGCAGGCCAAAGATTTTAAAATCCTGGCGCTTGAGCACAGACGATACGAAAAAGATCTTTTTTTGAATATCGGAAATAAAAAGAAACAAGAGAGCTATTTAGAAAAATTCGGCCAAAAATCTGAAACGACACTAGAGTTGATCGATAAAATCGCGGCTGTGGTTAAAGATGATCCTAATTTGGGCGATGAAGCCCTACAGGCTGTCTCAAAAGCGAAAAGCGAATATATCAAATATAAGAATAATTTTATCCAACTTGCACAAACGGTCCTGTCAGATGAGAATATGACACCCCAAAATGCCAATAAACTGATGACACCGTTCAAAGCGTATATCTATGATTTTGAATCAAATGTTGATACGCTTGAAAAACTGTCGTTTAAAAAGGTGGAGAATGCATCTGGACACGTTATTCAGTCCGGCCAACGGGCCAAGACGTTTATTGGGGCTTTTGTCATTTTCGGTGTGGTGTTCAGTGTTGTATTGGGATTGCTTATTTCAGGAAAACTTACGGCACCGGTGTTAAAAGCGGTTCAGTTTGCTGAAAAAATGGCCGAAGGCGATTTGAAACAGGTCATAGACGTCAGACAAAATGATGAAATCGGTAAACTTGCCAACGCTTTAAATGCCATGTCGCAAAGCATGCGGACAATGTTTGAAGATATCGTTGACAGTTCCGATGCATTGAATTCGTCTTCCATTGAATTGAGTTCTGTTTCCGAAAAAATGTCCCAGAATATGCAGCAGTCAATTGAACAGGCAAGACGGGTGGCTGCCGCCGGCGATAAGATGACATCGACCATGAACAGCGCGGCGGCAACAACAGAAGTAACAGAAGGCTGTATTCAAATGATCGTTGCCGCTACCGAGGAAATGGTCTCTACCATTCAAGGCATTTCCAAGAATATCGCAACCGGCAATATGATTACCCGAAAAGCCGTTGAAGAAGCCAAACAGGTGTCGGATAAAGTGAGTGTGCTGGGCAGGACGACAAATGACATCACCAAAGTAACCGACACCATTGATGATATTTCGGAACAGACCAATCTTCTGGCGCTCAATGCCACAATTGAGGCCGCCAGAGCCGGTGAGGCCGGAAAGGGGTTTGCCGTGGTCGCCGGTGAAATCAAAACCTTGGCCCAGCAGACATCCGAGGCAACCAAGGAAATCAAACAGAAAATTGAAGACGTCCAGAGTGTCACAACCGATTCGATTCAGGCCATGGAAATCATTGTCGGGGTGATTAACGAGATCAATGATATTGTCAATACGGTGGCAACGGCAATTGATGAGCAGTCATCAACAACCCAGGAAATTTCAAATAGTGTCTCTGAGGCCGCTTCGAGTGTCCAAGAGGTAAATGAGAGCGTCAATCAAACCTCGGCTGTTATCGGTGAAGTGGCCCTGGATATTGCAGACATTTATCAAACAATTCAGGATGTCCATCAAGGCAGCAGCCGGGTCAATGAGAGCGCAACGCATTTGGCTGATCTCTCCAAGCGTCTGAATAGCCTGATCAATCAGTTTAAAATATAGTCTTTGTCATGGCCCAATGATGGGCCTCCGCCATTACCGGAACATTTTGGGGGTTAAAAATGCCGTCAGCCGCATTCTGCGCGGGCCTATTCCTGACCAGGCATCCGCGTCCAGTTCCAGGCGGGCATAGGCGCAGGTGGGCAGTTTGTCTATGATGGGGTCAGCGATCATCCAATTGCAAAATTCATGGAAGGCCGGATTGTGCCCCACAATAACGGCCTGGTTAATGTTTGCCGGCAGGTCGTTTCGGCAAAATTGCAACAGATCCTGGACGCTGAAGGTGTATAGTTTTTCTGCCACTGTCCAGGTAAAAGAACTGTCCTTAAGGTTGGCGGCAATTCGTTCAATGGTTTCCTGGGCCCTTTGGGCAGGGCTTGTGAACACATGGGAAAAATCACAGCCTGCTTTTGCAATTTCATGGGCCATGACGGCGCACGCAAAAATGCCCCTTGGGGCTAAAGGCCTGTCAATATCTGCAAGGGATTCGTTTTTCCAGCTGGATTTAGCATGACGGATCAGGTGAAGTGTTTTCATGATTTGAATAGGTACTCCAGGCCATTTCGCTTGATTTCATACACGGTCTGCAGCTGCTCGCCTAATTTGCCCGGGGGAAATCCCTGTCGGCTGAACCACACCAGATAGGGTTCGGGCAGGTCCACCAGCAGCCGGCCTTTGTATTTACCAAACGGCATTTGCGCCTTGGCAAGGCTTTTAAAGGCCAGTTTGTCAGGTTCAAGAACGATTCCCAAAATTATTGTGCCTCCTTGTGCTGTATGAAAATCTTTCGCAGAGAATACGATATGAAGACATCAATACGCAAGACCTACAGGCGCTTCATCCTGATAAAATATTAAAATTTTTCGGTCAGGGCACATATGCTGCGGCTATAGCTTGCGGATCACCATCTCCTTTCCGGCGGGGAGGTTGCCGAAATATTTTTTTACTTCCAGTATTTTACATGCACCGAGATTGTGGGGAACCTTTATGGCGCTGTTGGGGCCAATGATCCGGGTGCCGGCTTGTATTTGTTTTGATATCTGTACCCTGGGTACCCCGGTTTCATCTGCCATTAACTGATCCATTTCTATTTTTTGGGCGGAGATTTCAGCCTGGTCATCCAGGGCCTTTTGTATGCGTTCCTGATAGGTCTCTATTTGTGCAATCAGGTCATCCTGGGTATTAAACAACGCGCGAATGGCCTTCTCAACCGTTTTCAGCCGGAATACGGTATCTTTGTATTCCTCTTTTAACCGGTTTTTTTTCTCTTGTGTCATATGGGGAACCTGGGCCTGCAGTTCTTTTGCACTTTTTTTAAGCGTTTCGCAGGTGCAGGAATGGAACATGATCTTTTCGTGTGTATTTATATTCTGTTCTTCCAGATTCTTCTTTTTCTCGGTCAAGGTTTGAATCAGATGGTTTGTTTTATTTTCTCGTTCAATCAGTTTGTTTTTGACCTCATTCAAGTAGTCGTTCCTGCCGGGCTTGAGTATGGGCGGTTCGGATTTTTCCGTACCTACCACCCTCACAGACATTCCCCTTTTTGCACAGATGGTCGATGCGATGATTCTGCCCTGGGTATTTACAAATTGCCCGTTGATGGAGATTGAGGATTCCAGGATTTCCCGGGTTACGGTCACATTGCCCAAGGCTTTAATTTTTGATTTATTGATAAATTGGGTTGTGATATTGCCCTGGGCCGAAACCGTTGCATTGGTAATGCCCTTTGACACTTTCAGATTTCCGTTCACAGAGATGATGCCGCCGTTGATTTCACTGACCGTGAGATTGGCACAGGAGACCTTGAAGCCGTCCTTGATATTCCCGTGAACAAATACATTGCCTTCAAAATCGATGTGACCGGTTTCAAAGCCCACGTCCTTTTCTATGATAAGCTCCTGGTAAACAGAAATAATCCCTCTGTTATCCAGGCTGGGTTCGCCTTCGCCGGTGGCGTAGAGCGCAAAGCCGTCTTCCGAGAGCCTTGTCCCTGTTCCCCCTTTTAATGTCACCTGCTCCAGGGGGTCAAGCCGGGTAAGCTCGCCCAATACATTGGGGACCGCCTGGCTTTGTTCCCAGATAATTTTTTTTGCAAGCAGCTGCCCCTTTTTTACGAATGGAATTTCACCACGGTCTTTGAAATCGATGGTGCCGTCCTCTTTGAAAATCCCCGGACACCGGTCTTGGATCGTGAAAAAATATTCAATGCGGCCATCTGCCTCGGGCTCGTGAATCGGTGTTTCTGCCACGATCCATTTTTCTCCGCCACCCAGATGATTTCTTAACCGCGTTGCTATTTTTTCATCGGCTATGATACCGGTTGTCACGCCTCTTTTCTCCAGCAAACTTTTGACTTGGTTTACAGTGACATCCTGGAACTGGGGGACTTTATTTTTGATCCATGCCTTTGTGCCCCGGTTGGACACGATCAGCTCAATGGGGAGCTCGTCCTCGGACAGATTCGTCTGGCTTGGCGGTTGTTCCGGGATGGCAATGTCTTTGAATTCGGCGGCATCTTCAAACATGTTTTCCCAGGTGTGATGGTCAATCATACTTTTTTCTATAAGAAGATCCCTGACAGGAATGCATTCTCCATTATTCTTGAACCGCATCAACTGTTCGGACAGGCAGATATCCAATGCGCCGGCTGAAATCAGCTTTTGATCAATGAATTTTTGGGTGCAGACTTTATCCAGAATCCTTGCCTGGATAAACCGCCTTTTTACCACAAGGCGGCTGACATCCAGCCGGGAGAGGGTTCCCGAAGCAGAGAGGATCTCTTCAGGCGTCCTTTGGGAGGGGGGAACCCCGTCTTTGGGTGCTGTTTGTTCCTGCAATTTTGAAATGTGTTCGGCCTCAACCAGTCCCTCTTTCCAGGCCAGTTCCCAGATGTCGGGAACCGTTGTATACGCGTCAATGTCAACGCCGTCACCAAACGCCGGGTGGAGGTTCGCCAGGCGCGGTATGGCATTTTGGAGTGCAAGCCCTATGACCTGATCGATCAGATCATAATCAGGGGAGGGCATGACGCTTGAATGTTTTGCCGTACCCGGTTGAGTGCTGTCTGGAGGGAAATGCAGGTTGTGTTTTTGGGCCATGTCGGCAAGGATGGTGTCAATCTCCTGGTTAAGGATGTCAAATACCCGGATAAGGATGGTTTGATCCTGAATCTGTTTGTCGGAAAAGAAATGGTCCAGCCCGGGAAGCCCCTTTTCCATGCCTTCGGCTTTTTTTAGTTGGTCCAGCGCTCTTTTGATGGACGCCAGTTGTTCCTTTTTCGCGGCTTCCTGCTTTTTAAAGGTTTTTTTTTCCCGGGTCTTTTGCCGGGCCAACTGGTAAAGCTGCGCATTCTGATTTTTTATAATGACCTGAATCCGTCTTTTTTCATGAATGCCGTGATATATTTCTATCTCATTGGTCAGCATTCCCAATAAATCGGATTCATCCCATGGTTTGGTAATATACTTGTGAATGCCGCCATGGTTAATGGCATCCATGGCGGCATTGAAATCATGGTAGCCGGTCATCAGTATGCGTCTCGAATCCGGGGAAAGCTCTTTAACTTGATTGAAAAACGCATATCCGCTGATGCCCGGCATGTGTTGATCCGACAGAATGACGGCAAATGGTTTATCCGCATTCCGGATGATGGTAAATCCTTGTTCCGCGTTTAACGCCGTATTTACGGAGGTAAACCCATGGCGATTTAACAGCCTGCGTAATGCTTTAAGAATATTGTGTTCATCATCCAGCAGTAGAATTCCTGCATCCAGTATATCTTTGTTTATGGCATTCATCAGTCTTTTCCCGGCATGGTCAAACCGTTTCGGACCGCAATGTCCTGGAACTGGATATATACTTCTTCCCTGATCTGGGCGGCAAACCCTGAAAAATTATCCGGGGTCAAAAGCTTTTTATCCGCCATGGCTTGTTCCGTGCGGTCCAGTGCGTTCTTCTTTTTTAAATCAGCGTTTTTGAACGCATTCATTTGGTCGGTTAACTCCGCGATTTGAGCGTCCAGCCCATCCAGAACATTGTCAAATTTCCGGGTTTCCTGCTTCAGCTCTTTGTAGAGTTCAAATAGTTTGAGATTCTGGGCTTGGGCCGCCTCAAACAGATGTTTCGCCTCAATATCGGCCTCAAATTGCGTCACCGCATCTAAAACTGACAAAATGAATGCATCGCTATCCAGGGGTTTGGGGATGAACCGGTTGATAGCCCCGTTGTTGATGGCCCGGATTACGGCCGCCAGATCAGAAAATCCCGACATCAGAAACCTTGAGGTCTGGGGTGAGATCAGGGCGGCTTTTTCAAGAAAAACATCGCCTGTCATTCCCGGCATCTTCTGGTCACTGATTACCAAAGAATAGGGGATTGGGGCCTGGTGCATTTTAAGCAAGGCCTGTTCCCCGTCAGCCGCATAGTCCGTTGTGATGTTTTTAGGTTTTAAAAGCCTTTCGATGATTTTGGCAATGACTTTTTCATCATCCACGATCAGGACCGGATAGGCATGTATCTCACTCATTGGGTCACCCGTTGAATTTAAAGTTTTCTGACATGGTTGTCAGGCAGGCATCCACAGCATCCGGATCATAGAATATGCCCTTGTTTTTTCTGACCTCCGCCAATGCTTTGTCCATGCCCAGTCCCGGCCGGTAGGGCCTGTGGGAAGACATGGCTTCGACCACATCGGCCACAATTAATATCCTTGCTTCTATCAAAATCTCTTCTCCTGAAAGGCCCAGAGGATAGCCTGAACCGTCCATACGTTCATGGTGCTGGTGAACGATCCTGGCCACCGGCGTTGGAAAGTTGATATTTTTAAGAATGTCGTACCCCACCTGTGGATGGGTTTTTATCAGGCTGAATTCGATGTCCGACAAGGTGCTGGGTTTTGACAGGATTTCGGCCGGGATGGCGATTTTTCCTATATCATGCAGGATTCCGGCCATGCGGATGCTGGAGATTTTTGTTGGGGACAGTTTCATGGCATTGGCGATGGAAACGGCAAGCTGTGCCACCCGTTTCTGATGGCCTGCCGTATACGGGTCCCGCGCATCCACCGTTGAAGACAGGCTGTTTATCACCCCGTCCACAATATCATTCATCCGCTTGAGGCTGTCTTTAAGCTCCTGATTGGTCTTACGCTCCTTGATCACCCGTTTAAGCCGGATCTGAAATTCTTTGGTGCTGAACGGTTTTTGAATAAAATCTGTGGCACCCTGGGTGACGGCATTTTCGTAGGACAAGTCCTTAAAGTACCCGGTCATCATGATGACATCCGCCGAATAATTCTCTTTGATCTGTTTTGTCAGCTCAATGCCGTCCATTTTAGGCATGGCGATATCCGTTATCACCACATCCACCACGGTTTCTTCCATCACGGTGATCGCCTCCAGTCCGTTTGAGGCCATAAGACACTCATAGCCTTCCTGTAGAACCAGTCGCTGTGCCAATTTCAGGATACTTTTTTCATCATCCACCACCAGGACCCTTATTTTTTCTTCTGGTGAAGTTTTGGTTTTTATCATGGTGCTCCCCCCTTTGTATTTTCATCAAGCACAGTTCTGATGGTATTGATGAAAGTTTCCTGTTCAATGGGCTTTTGCACAAATGCATACCATATATTCTTTTTCTTTGAGTCCATTACATGTTTATTCTGATACCCGCTGCAGAGCACCACCGGAATATCCGGCCTGATTTCCAGTATTTTTTCCGTCAACTTATCACCGTTCATGCCGGGCATTGTCAGATCCGTCATCACCAGATCAAATTTTTCGCAATTTTCTTTGAATAGATTAAAGGCCTGATGGGGGGTATTGGCAATCGTGACGTCATAGCCCGCATTCTCAAGCATCCGTTTCCCCACTTTTGTGATGGCCGGTTCATCATCCACCAGAAGAATACTTTCAGAACCTTTGATGTCATGGTGTGTTTTGTCCATTTGCTTGTCTTCTGCAATGGGTATGAAAATGGTGAAAACCGTGCCCTGGCCCAGAGCCGTTTTTACTTGGATGATACCGCCTATATCCTTGACGATTCCTTGAACCACAGCGAGCCCCATGCCCGTTCCCTCGCCCTGATCCTTGGTGGTAAAATAGGGTTCAAACATTTTTTCCATCACCTGAGGGGTGATGCCGGTGCCGGTATCAGACACTTCAATTTTGATATAATTACCCGGTTCAGGATCATGGATTGATTCAGTAGCCGCCTTATCTATTATCAGGTCCGACAGGTTTATTTCTAATACACCCCCATCATTTTTCATGGCATGGGCCGCATTGGTGCAAAGATTCATCAGTACCTGGTGAATCTGGGTCGGGTTGGCAAATATAACAGCGGAACTTTGCACATTTGTTTGAAGTTCAATGGCGGTGGGAATGGTGGCGCGGATAAATTTGGCGACTTCTTTGACAATGTAATCCAGGTGGATATATGCGTATTTTTCATCGGATTGCCGGGCAAAGGTTAAAATCTGCCGGACCAGATCTTTGGCCCTCAGGCCGCAGTTCAAAATTTCCGTCAAGTCGTCTTCCATCAAAGAATCTTTTTCGGCATTTTTCAGTGCCAATTGCGAAAAACCGATGAGGGCAGACAGAATATTGTTGAAATCATGGGCAATACCGCCGGCCAGCGTGCCGATGGCCTCCATTTTATGGGCCTGGAGCAACTCTTTTTCAAGTGTTTTGCGGCGGGTGATATCCGTGAAAATTTTAATAAATTTTGTATAATTGTCATCACCTTCAAATACAGGGGTGGTGCTGCAGATATAGGTTTTATCAAAAAGTTCGATGGTCTCCTCACTGAAGGAGGCGTCCCCGTTCGTGTCGTTTTTTACCGGACAATCCGGAATGGGTACCTTTAATCCACGTAAAATATCATGGCATTTCTCCCCGATCATTTCTTTTTTGAGCATCCCGATCTGTTTGACCGCTGAACGGTTTGCCGCGATAATCGTATGATTGTCATCAAGCACCAGGGCCATATGGCCAATTGCCTCAAAAATGTCCTCCCATTGCTTTTTTGTCTTTCGAACGGTTCGTTCGGCCTTTTCCCGCCGCTCTATTTCCGCCTGAAGTTCCTTGTTCTTTTCCGCTAACTCAAGGGTCCGTTCCGCCACTCGTTTTTTGAGTTCTTCCTTTGACGCGGCCAGAGCTTTTTTTTGTCTGTCCAGTTCAAGGAAAATATTGACTTTATTCAACAGGATTTTGGTTTCAAAGGGTTTAACCATAAAATCCACAGCCCCGCCTTGGTATCCTTTGAATCCATGGTAATCGCTTGGATATACGTCGGATGCAAAGATGATGGGAATACTGCGGGTTTTTTCTTCGCAACGAAGTAATTCAGCCAGTTCGTACCCGTCCATTTCAGGCATCTGTACATCCAGGATCGCAAGGGCGAACTCATGGTTCAAACTGGCGATCAAGGCATCGTTTCCGGTCAACGCCTCTATAATCTGGGCATTGATGTCTGTCATCACTTTTTTCAGGCTGAAGATGTTTTCCGGCTTATCATCAACGATTAAGATTTTTTGTTTTATTTCCACACCATCACCTCAAAATATCAAGCAGGGTTGTTGGCTGTCGTAACTGATCAACACATCCAGTATTCGTGGCCGCCTGGGGCATGGTCAGGCATTGGGCGGTATCCGGAAGCCTGGACAACGGTGAGCCCGCCCGCTTTATGACAGCAATACCTTGTGCGCCGTCATGGTTGAGGATAGCTTCCTGTCAATGGGTGAGGAGCCCGAAAGAAACACCACAGGGATGTCCGTCCACCGGGTCCTGGCGGCTGTTAAGTTGCACCGGCTTGGTCGGCAAATCCTGTATAGATGAATTTTTTTAGATCGATTTTTTCGTAGATATTGCCCGTTACATTGACAATGTAATTTTGGATCTGCTCAAAATCTTTGATTTGGGGCATCAAGTGGTCTGTGGTGATGCGGTCTGGAGGTGAATTTAAAATGTTTCTTACCACATTGATATCCTGGTTCAGGAAAAAGACGCCGATTTTTGCTGCCTCTTCGGTATTATCTGTGATGAATCTGCCGGATTTGACCAGGCTGTTGACCAGTTCCTGGACCGCATTGGGAAAATATCTGATAATGTCGGTTTTGACCACCAGGACACAGCAGGGGTGTCCGGGCCAGATATTTTTGGATAGTTCAAATTCATCGCCTAATCCGGCTTTAATGACATTGGAACCAAAGGGCTCTGCCACCAGGAACCCCCCGATGGTGCCTTCCGTGTCAATTTCAACATGGGTGGGCATTTTAGAGGGCGCTACGGTCTGTACTTCAACATCCTTTCCAATGCCGATTTCCAGGTTATGGTCCTTGAGCAGTTTGTGCAAAAGAATGTTATGGGTGGACAAATGAAAGGGAATTAAAATGTCTTTTCCCTTTAAATCCTGGATGGTTTTTATATTTGCGCTTTTGTTTGTGATCAATACGCTGCCGTTGCGATGACCTAAAAGAACCAGCCTCAGGTCCTCTCCTTTTCTGAAATGGTCCATGGCCAGGGGTGCCAGCATAAATGCCGCATTGATTTCGTCCCTGGAAAACGCAAGGCTCAGGGTCTGCCAGTCGATGAACGGTACGGTTTTCAGATGAAGATATTTAAACACCTCTTCGTTTTTTAACACCTTTCTTTCGGTGACGCCAAGAATGAGATGGTCGGCAATGTTTAGATATCCGATGCGAATGATGGGTTTGTTGTCCATACGTCCTCCCAGATTTTTCTTATGAAAAAGGATGCTCTATTTATCTTTTTCTATGCATTGTAGCAGGAGAATTTTTCCAACAGAACGGATCGGTACATATGCCATGGTGCAATGGCTGAGCCTTTGGGATGCAACGTCAAATAGTTAAGAAAAAAATAAATTATAAATATTTACGATATATGAAAGTTTACACGAACTACGAACATCTTTCAAAATTTTTTTTAAGTCTTTTTGGGGGAAAGCGATACGATTTTTTTGATAGACCCGGGAAAAAGGATTCTGCGGGTCTACCAAGAGTCTGCCAACTGAAAAGGGGACATCTCAATATCAGAATTCAAATCGGGTACCGGTGGAAAATACGTTGATCGGCCGGGGCATTTTTTCGGACATGTAGGCCGGGGCATCGGGGCCCGTGCAGTGGCCGGTATAATAGGCAGTACCGGCATGGGATGACAGTTCATTGACCAGAATATCCAGACGGCTGTCGGCTTCGGTGGTCTTGGTGACGCGGTTATACAGGTGAAATCCGCCGATCACATGGTCAATATGATTCCGGCCTGTGCGGGACAAAACCGTATCAATCATATTCCCCATGCCCGAGTGGGCGCATCCGGTGAACAGAACCGAGGTGTTGTCTTCTACGATCAGCAGTGCCAGTTCATGGACAAATTCGTCATCGATCAGTGTGCCGTCTTTGTTCTCTCTTAGAAGGCCTGCATTATTTTGGGGGATAAACCCTGTCTTTGAAAAGTCGGTGATAATGGTTAAATCCTTGGACAAGGTAAGGTCCGAATCGATAAACCGGCAGCGGCTTGGGTCAATGGCATCGGTATCAAGGCCGATGTATTTGGGCGCATAGTCGAGATACTGTGCATAACATCTGCCTTCAAAGGCCTTGCGGGTCATTATGGTTTGGGCGGTTGAATTGAGCGTTTGAAAGTGCGGCAGACCGCCGCCGTGGTCATAGTGGCCGTGGGAAAGCACGGACAGATCTGTTTTTGTCAAATCCACGCCCAGGTGCCGGGCATTGTCTGCAAATTTACGGTCCTGGCCCATATCAAAAAGAATGGATTGGTTGCGTGTGCGGATAAAAAAACTTAAACCGTGGTCAGGTGCAAGGTTTGGGTCCGTGGTGTTGTTTTCAAGCAAACAGATGATTTCCATGGTGGATTATTCCCTATTTTAATCAATTACGGGGTGCATAAAAAATGCAGATTAAAGGCGTCATTGGGTATATCTTCGGCACAAACTTTTGTAAATCCCGCTTGTCTGAGCAAATGTATTGCCTGCTGTTTTCCCCACATCATGCCGAGGCCTAAGCCATTGTCATTGAGTCCGACGGGCATGCAGTGCATCAGGCTGACCGTGTATAAAAACGGGGCCATGGGATGATCAGCATTCTCCTTGATATCCGTGGCCGCCTTGATATCGATCATGGAGAAATGGCCGCCGTCGCGCAGCATGTATTTTACCCCTTTCAGTGCTTCCAGGGGATGGGACTGGTCGTGGATGGCGTCAAAGGCGCATACATAATCAAAGGTCCGGCTCAGCGTCGGGACATCACAGATTTTGGCGGCATCCTGGTCGATGAATTCAACGTTCGCTAATTTCATGGAATCGGCCAGCGCCCGTGCCTGTTCAAGGGCCTGTTCGTGGTTGTCCATGCCGATAAATTCAGAATTCGGATAGGCCCGGGCCATCAGACAGGCGGCCAACCCCTGCCCGCAGCCCAGGTCACAGACCCGGATGCCCTGGTGCAGCCTTTTTTCCAGCCGACCCTGGTCCACATAGGGAATGAATTCCTGGATCAATACCTTGCGGTGCTTGGCATCGGCCAGCTCCGACATGAAATCTTGAAAATCGGGATAATTGGAAAAGGGGACGCCCCGGCCGGTTTGAAAACCTTGTTTAACGGCATCCATGGCGCAAGCGGTGAGTAGCGGAATCTCCTGGGTATAAACCCCCAGATTGTTATTTCCGGCCCTTCGGCACAGCAGATCCCCGTGGTCGGGGGGCAGCAAAAAGGTGTCTTTCCCGTCCGGCGTTTTTGTCATCTCGACAATGCCGCCGGTGACCATGATTCCCAGCCACTCCTTGAGATAACGCTCGTCCAGTCCTGTGGCGTTGGAAAGTTCCCCAAGGCTCAGGGCACAGCCTTTGTCATCCATGACATCAAAAATTTTAAGGGCGTAGCCTATCCCTAAGGCAAGGTTCAGGGAACCGTAATTGAGAATCTGTACCAGTTTGGCGGAAAAATCAGTCATGATTTGTCTCCGGGTCTGCCTGAAAAAGAAAAAGGGCGGTCACAAACCGGACCGCCCCTGAAATTATGAGTTTGCCTCTATTTTAAAGGGCGATCTCTTCTAAAATTCGATCCCTGATATGGTCACACACCTTGGTCAAAAATTCTTTGTGGGTGATGCCCATTTTGACCTTGCCGTCCAGGGTGCGCACGGAGAGCACCTTGTCTTCCTTTTCCTTTTCACCGATGGTGAGGATCAAGGGAACGTAGTTCAGCTGGGCTTCCCTGATTTTTTTCTTTAATGTTTCATTGCGCTCATCCATCTCGCAGCGGATGCCATGGACCTCCAGCAGATGCTGGATCTCTTTGGCATATGGGGCCAGGTCCTGGGTGATGGGCAGAACAACCGTCTGGACCGGGGCCAGCCAGAGGGGGAATTTGCCTGCAAAATGCTCCACAAGGATACCAAAAAACCGCTCCATGGAACCGTAAATTACCCGGTGAATCATGATGGGCCGGTGCTTTTCGTTGTCCGCGCCTTTGTATGTCAGATCAAAGCGTTCGGGCAAGGCCATGTCCAGCTGGATCGTTCCGCACTGCCAGGTTCTGCCCAGGGCGTCCTTGATGTGGATGTCGATTTTGGGACCGTAAAACGCGCCGTCCCCTTCGTTGATGAGAAAGTCTTTGCCATAGGCGTTCATGGCATTGCGCAGCCCGTTGGTGGCGGTTTCCCACTGCTCATCGGTGCCGATGGATTTTTCAGGCCGTGTGGAGAGCTCCAGGTGAAAGGAGAGGCCAAACCGCGCATAGACCCGTTCCGCGAGTTTCAGAACGCCCAAAACCTCGTCCTGGATCTGGTCCGGGGTCATGAAAATATGGGCATCATCCTGATGGAAGGCCCGGACCCGGAACAACCCTGACAAGGCCCCTGAAAATTCATGGCGGTGGACCAGCCCGATCTCTCCGGCCCGGTGGGGCAAATCTTTGTAAGAGTGGGACTTTGTTTTGTAAAGGATCATGCCGCCGGGGCAGTTCATGGGTTTGATGGCGTATTCTTCGTCGTCAATGGTGGAGGTGTACATGTTTTCCCGGTAGTTTTCCCAGTGGCCGCTTTGCTCCCAAAGTTTTCGGGTCATCATCACAGGGGTTTTGGTCTCCACATACCCGTCTTTTTTATGCTCCATGCGCCAGTAATCCAGCAGCGCATTCCACATGGCAATGCCTTTGGCATGGAAAAAGGGCATGCCCGGGGCTTCGTCATGGAAAGAGTAGAGATCCAGACGGGTGCCCACTTTTCTGTGGTCCCGTTTTTTGGCTTCCTCGATCATGGTCAGATAGGCGCTGAGCTGCTTTTTGTCAAAAAAGGAGATGCCGTACAGCCGCTGGAGCTGTTCCCTGGACTGGTCCGCCCGCCAGTAGGCCCCGGAGGTCTTGAGAAGTTTAACACCCTTGATCATGCCGGTGTTGGGGATATGGGGACCCCGGCACAGGTCAACGAATTTACCGTTCTGGTACAAAGAGATCTCTTCGCCTTCGGGCAGTTCGTTGATCAGCTCCACCTTAAATGGGTTATCGGCGAACAGCTCAAGTGCCTGCTGACGCGTGACCACCTTGCGTTCAAAACCGGCCTTGGCCTTGATGATATTTTTCATCTCAGCTTCAATTTTTTCAAGGTCGGCTTCGCTGACAGGATCCATGTCGATATCATAATAAAATCCGTCTTCCACCACAGGGCCGATGGTTAGTTTGGCGTCCGGATAGAGATTGAGTACGGCCTCGGCCATGACATGGGCCGAAGAGTGGCGCAGGATGTCCAGGCCTTCATCGTCTTTGGCCGTGATGAAACTTACCGTACTGTCCTGTTCAATGACGGAACTTAAATCCAGGGCTTTACCTTCTATCTGCATGGCCACGCAGTTGCGGGCAAATCCTTCGGAAATGCTTTTTGCCACATCCATGCCTGTGGGAGGTGCATCAAATTCTTTTACTGCATTATCCGGGAAAGTTATTCGAATCATTTTTTTACTTCCTGTTTTATTTAGGTAAAGATCTGTGTAAACAACGCGGATCTTTCAACTTTTATTTGGGGCCCGGCCTGGGCATTCAAAGACCAAGTTGCGCCAGGGCTGCTATATCTTCATGCCCGACCTTGCCCTATTTTTAAAGGAAGCGTATGATCAGGCATTATAAACAAAAAAAGAATTTTAAAAGAAGTGTTTTAAACAATCAAGGGAAAACTAAGGTGGTTTATCAGTTTGTAACGACGGACAAAGACCTGGCAGACGTATGCCGGAAACTTGAACCCTGTGAGATAATCGGTGTGGATCTGGAAGCCGATTCCATGCACTGTTTTTCAGAAAAGATCTGTCTGATTCAGATTGCAGGCCCGGATCAGGCCTGGCTGGTGGATCCTTTTTTGATCGATGATTTCTCGCCTTTTTCAAAAATACTTGAGAACCCTGATATTATCAAGGTGTTTCATGGGTCTGATTTTGATGTCAGAAGCCTTGACCGGGAGTTGTCCGTTGAGATTGAAAATCTGTTTGATACCGAGATCGCCTGCCGTTTTTTGAATATAAAAGCCCGGGGACTGGGCGCGTTGCTGAAAACCTTTTTTGATATTGATGTGGATAAGAAATACCAGAAGGTGGACTGGTCAAAGCGGCCCTTGAAAGAGGAGATGATCGCCTACAGTGTGGGAGATGTGGCAACGCTTGTGCAATTGCATGACCTGTTAAAGGAGCGCCTTGAAAAGATCGGGCGCCTGGCTTGGGCCCGGGAGGAGTTTGAGCTGCAGGCCAGGGTCAAATACGAAAACAATCATACCAGGCCGTTGTTCAAAAAGTTTAAAGGGGCAGGGAAATTAGATAACCGAAGCCTTGCCGTGCTGGAGTATCTGCTGGAAGTACGGATTTCCCAGGCCGAGAAAAAGGATCTGCCGCCTTTTAAAATCATGTCCAATCAATCCATCATGACCATGGTACAGCACAGGCCGTCCAGTGTTGAGGCGATTTTACAGCACCGGGCGCTCAGCCCCAAACAGGCCGGCATGTACGGGCAGTTGTGCGTTGACGCCATCCAGACCGCCGTTGCCTTGCCCCACCGGGAACTACCCTCTTACCCCAAAACCCGGATGCCCCGTAAAACAAGCCAGGTTCTTAGCCGCATTGATGCATTAAAGAATATGCGTGAGGCCGCCTCCAAAACCCTGGCCATGGAGCCTGGATTTTTGATTAACAATAATACGATTTCAGCCGTGGCCTCGGACAAGCCGTCATGTGTCGAAGATTTATTTGAGATTCCGGGTATGCGTAATTGGCAGGTTGAGGCGTTGGGGGAGCAGATCCTATATACCCTGTCCAAAGTTAAGTAGTTTGGACGAAAAATCACCCACCTGCGGCGTTGCTGCACAAACCTCAAATCCTCACGTACTATAGTACGCTCCGGTTTCAGCTTTGTTTGCGCCTTGCATCTGGGCAATTTTTCGTCCAAACTGAATGTAAAAAAAAGCGAAAAGGAGAAACAATGCGTATCGATTTCTGGAAAATGCATGGCCTCGGCAATGATTTCATCGTGCTGGATGACCGGGATGAGGCCATTGCCGGGCACATTGACTATGCGGATCTGGCCGTCAATTTGTGCCACCGCAGATTCGGCATCGGTGCCGACGGGATTATCCTGGTCAGGCATTCCGATACCCATGATATCCGGTTTGTGATCATCAATTCAGACGGATCTGAACCTGAGATGTGCGGTAACGGCATGCGCTGTTTTGCCAAATATCTGTACGAGAATGATATTCTTGTCAAAGACGAAATGAGGGTTCAAACCCTGGCCGGGACCGTGGTGCCCCGGATTGAAAAAAAAGAGGGCGGTCAGGTGGAATCCGTGTGCGTGGATATGGGGGTGCCGAAACTTGTCCCCGGACAGATCCCGTTTGTTCATGACGGGGAGACGGCCCTTGACGTGCCCATTGAAACAGGGCAGGGGACATTGTCGGTTTCCTGTGTCTCCATGGGAAACCCCCATGCCGTGATCTTTGTGGATGATTTGTCCGTGGTGGACATTGAAGCCATTGGACCCATGGTGGAAACCCATTCTCGTTTTCCTGAAAAAACCAATGTGGAATTCATTGAGGTCATCTCAGACAGCCAAATTAAAATGCGAGTATGGGAACGCGGAGCCGGGGTAACCCTTGCCTGCGGTACCGGGGCCTGTGCTGCGGTTACGGCGGCTCATCTGACCGGACGGGCAGGGCGGCAGGTTCGTGTTCATCTGGACGGTGGGGACCTGGATATTTCGTGGAATGAAGCCGACGGTCATATCTTTAAGACCGGCCCCGCCCAGACCGTGTTTAAAGGCGTCGTTGACATATGAATCCGTTGTGGGCGTTTCTATTGGGCGCATGGACTTAAATCCACCACCTGGTTTCGCCCGCTATTTTTTGCCTGGTAAAGGGCCTTGTCCGCCATGTCCAAATATAAATCTCCCGGCGTATCTGTCTGGGGCACCATTGAATAAATGCCTGCACTGATCGTGAAGGTAATCCGCTCGTCGTTATGGCTGAAAACATCGTCTGCCATATGCCTGCGCAGGGCCTCAACATGGGCGTGAACCTTTGCGACATTTTTGCCGGTACAGATAATACCGAACTCCTCACCGCCAAACCGGCACACAATATCGGAATTGCGCTGGAATCGTTCCATTAGAATCGTGCCGAAATGCTTGAGACAGGCATCTCCGGCAGGGTGCCCATAGGTGTCGTTGATTTTTTTAAAAAAATCAATATCCAGGATAATGATTGAAAAACAGATGTCGCTGCGTTTGCACAGGTTAAATATCCGGGTGAATTCCTCATCAAAAACCCGGCGGTTGAAAAGTCCGGTCAGCCCGTCTGTGCGGCTTAATTCTTTCAATGCACGGTTGGCATTTATCAGCTTCCGGTTGAGCCTGCGTACCTTATGTGCCCAGAAAAGAGTGACGAGCGTCAGGGCAATGACCACGCCCAGCACCTTCCAGAAGGGTGAATAATCAAATTTTTGTTCGACCTTTACGCTGAGCCAGTGGTCCATCACCTGGGATTTTTGTTTTTCAGAGAGCGCCATCACCTGTTTTTGGAAAATATCTCCAAGCAGGGGTTCATCTTTTCTGGTGCCGATGCTTGCTTCCAGGTTGTACGGCATTTTTCCGGCGATTTTTATATCCACAATTTTTTCCTGCCGCAGATGATAGCCGATGTCCGTCATGGTGCTGATCATCCCGAAAAGTGTTCCCCGCTGGACTTCATGAATCCCTTCAATCTCGCTGTCCATCTCCACAAGGTTCATGGCGGGATAGGTGGTCTTTAAAAGTTCTGAGATGGATGATTTTTTGATAACGCCCATGGGGCGGTCCATAAATTTGCGGAAATCATCGATGAACGGTGCATTGACGGAGGTGGCAATAACATTGGGGATGGTGAGATATGGATCGGTAAAATCCATATACGCTTGTTTGTCGGGCGTTTTCATGGCGTCCATGCAAAGATCGCATTGTCTTTGTTTTATCTGTTCAAGCAGGTGTGCCCAGTTATTGCTTTTTTCCACCACCACAGGGATGGGCAGCTGTTGTGCAAACAGCGCCATGAAATCCGAGTCGATGCCGATGTAACGGCCGTCACTCTCCACGGCTCCAAACGGCAGGCCGCCCGAAACCACACAAAGAATCAGTTTCTTCTTTTTTTCCAGGTAGGCGGCCTCCTTATCGGAAAGCCGAACTGTGTAGCCTGTGTCGGCATGGCTGACCTGGGGAGAGAACCAGGCCGTTTCAAGCAATTGCAGGTCAGACGCCGACAGGGAGTGAAGGGCTTTGTTGATAATGTCGGCCAAAGGGGACAGATCCGGTCGTACGCCGAATCGCAGGTCTTCGGCCTTCATCACCTCGCCGGCAATGACGATGTTGACCAGTCCAAGTTTCCGGATATACTGATTCCCGGTGTTCAGGGCTGTCACCACCGCATCCAGTTTGCCAAACGAAAGGTCTCTCATCATGACGGAATGGTCGTCATATTCCCGCAGGCCTTCCCCGGCTATCCGGGAAAGGGAATTTTTATAAAATATGTCCCGGGTCACACCGACGACCCGACCGGTAAGGCTGTTGATCCCCATGTAATTTTTAAAATCGTTACGGACAAACACCACTGTGGGAATTTGATGGTAGGCGTCTGTGTACCGGGTAAATTTTGTTCGGTCTTCGGCATAGGAGATATTTGCAAGGGCATCGATCTGGCCGGTTTTAAACAGGTAAAACACATTGGGCCACTCATCCATAACATATGAAAATTGTAATCCGGTGCGTTGTGAAATGATTCTAAGCAAAGAGGCACTGTATCCCACCTGACGCCCCTGACTGATAAAACTGTAGGGCGGAAAATTAGACAGCATGCCCATGGTGACGCTGGGATGCGCTGCGATAAAGGCGTGCTCCTCATCGGTCAGCAGCAGGGTGGAAACCGTTTTATTAATATATGGGTACTGGCTCCATTTTTCAATCAGTGCCTCCAGGGTCCGGTCGGGTACGGCTTTCAACAGTTTGGTCAGAATCGACTGAAGCAGTGGCTCTTGTTGTAAGATGCCCAAACGGAAATCTTCTTCAATAATCCCGCTGGCATTGAAGGGCCCTGCCACACAGATGCCGGAAAGGTTATTGTCCCGAATGACAAAGTTTCCGGTCATCTCACTTGCCACCACCGCATCCACCCAGCCAAAGGATAGTGCCTTCATCAGCGAGATATAGTCATCATACTCAAAAACGCGTATATGCTCATCCTGCCGCAGGATCTGTTCGTAGTAGATATCCCGGATGATACCAATCCGTTTGCCGTTAAGACTTTCCAGGCCTTTAAAGGGGTGGGGAAGTTCAGCGGTTTGCATGAACAGGACAAGTCCTTTGACATGGTAGGGCGGGGTGAAACGCATCCATTGGCTGCGCGCTTCGGTGAAGGATATCTGGTCAATGACATCCAGATTCCCGTTTTTAAATGAATCAAAAACATTAAACCAGCTTCCCAGGACAAAGTTGAATTTCAGGCCCGATGCGTGTTCAAGCATATGGAGCAGATCAATGGAAAAGCCGTTGATGCTACCTTGGGAGTAAAATGAATAGGGCGGCTCATTGTCTGTAATGCCGATGCTGATGCTTTTTTTTGATTGGATATATGCTTTTTCTTCGGGGGTGAGCAGGGCGCTGTTCGTTTCGGCATGGGCAACGTCGGCTGTAAATACCACACAGGACAACACCATGTATACAAGTATCCATCCAAAAAAAACTTGCATTTTACCCATCGATTTTATCCTTTTTTTCGTCGCTTTTGAGATTGTGTGTTTTAATGAAGTACCATATTTTCAGCTTCCTATATACAGAAAATTAGGAATTTCATAATTGTTGTTGGCGATAATACATCGCTGCATTTGCCTTTTTCCAGGGCATCATTTTTTCAATTTAAACTGGGGTTGACAATTCTTTTTAATCTCTATATGACGAGGATGATCGTTTGGGGTGGCGCGCAGCGTCTGAGATTATACCCATTGAACCTGATCCGGGTAATACTGGCGAAGGGAAGAGCGGACAAGACAGCAATGAATCGGTAATAATCCGATTGCGGCATTTATAAAGCCACTTGCCCTTCCTTCGAGGGTGAGTGGCTTTTTGTTTTTAAGGGGTGTTGCCTATGAATGTTTTTGTGAACGGAACACAGGAATGTATCGAGCCCTGCACTTTGGCGCAGTTCATCGCCTTGAAAAAACTTGATGCAGGGGCACTGGTTGTTGAACTCAACCAGCAAATCATTAAACAGGAATTTTGGTCGACGACTGAACTTCAGGAAGACGATCGCCTGGAGATGCTCAGTTTTGTAGGAGGAGGCTGATTATGAGCGACGATGTATTGTTGTTAGGCGGAAAAGAATTCAGTAACCGGCTGCTGACCGGTACCGGAAAGTTCGGCAACCACGGACAGATCCCCAAAATGCTTGCGGCCAGCGGTTCGCAGATGATCACAGTGGCGCTGCGCCGTGTGGACATCACGGAGCAGTCTGAAAACATTCTGGAATACATCCCCAAGGATGTGACCCTGCTGCCCAATACATCCGGCGCCCGCACGGCGGAACAGGCCGTACGCATTGCCCGGATTGCCCGGGAGGCCGGTTGCGGGGATTTCATCAAGATCGAAGTGATCACGGATATGAAATACCTGATGCCGGATAACTGGGAGACCTTGAAGGCAACGGAGATTCTGGCCAAAGAGGGATTCAAGGTACTGCCCTATGTGCTGCCGGACCTGCCCCTGGCCAAGCGTCTGGAAAATGCAGGTGCGGCGGCGGTTATGCCTTTGGGTGCACCCATCGGAACCAACCGGGGGCTGGAGACCAAACCGCTGATTGCCATGCTGATTGAAAATGCATCCGTACCCATTGTTGTGGATGCGGGCATCGGCAAACCGTCCCAGGCGGCGGCGGCAATGGAAATGGGTGCGGACGCGGTGCTGGTGAATACTGCCATTGCCACAGCCCATGATCCGGAAGCCATGGGACGCGCCTTTGATCTGGCGGTCAAGGCCGGACGGGCGGCGTATCTGGCTGAAATGGCCGAAGAGTCCACCCATGCCCGGGCCTCTTCCCCGCTTACCGGATTTCTTGACGAATAATAGAACCACGGAATGCACGGAAACACACGGAAAATGAAGGTGTTGCCTTCTTAACTTTCAGTGTGGTCCGTGTTTTTCCGTGGTTAAAAAAGAGGATCAAATGATGTCATTCTACGAGGTCGTTAAGCAGTACCGTGATTTTGATGTACCCGGATTTTTTGACCAGGTGACCGATGAGCAGATCATCCTGAGTATGGCCAAGGACAAGCCCGGTCCCATGGACTTTTTAACGCTGCTGAGCCCCAGGGCGGCCGGCCACCTTGAGGCCATGGCCCGAAAAGCCCACCAGATCACCGTGCAGTATTTTGGACGCACCATTCAAATGTTCATCCCGCTGTACATCTCCAACCATTGCAGCAACGGCTGTGCCTATTGCGGATTTAATCACAAAAACCCCATTCTTCGCCGGAAACTCACCATGGAAGAGATTGAGATTGAGGCCAAGGCCATTGCCGAAACCGGCATGCAGCACGTGCTTTTTCTCACCGGTGAAGCCCAGCATATGACGCCCATGTCTTATTTGCTGGACGCGTCGAGGCTGCTCAAAAAATATTTTGCCTCCGTGGCCATTGAGGTCTACCCCCTTGAAATTGACGAGTACCGTCAGCTTTACGAGGCCGGTGTCGATTCCATGACCATGTTCCAGGAAACCTATGACGAAGATGTGTATAAACGGGTCCACCTGGCCGGTAAAAAGATGGATTACCAGTGGCGCTTGAACGGGCCTGAACGGGCTGCCAAGGGCGGCATGCGCGTCGTCAATCTCGGGGCACTGCTTGGGTTGTCCGAGCCGCGCCGGGAGATGTTTTTCACCGGGTTGCATGCCCGGTATCTTGAGAATAAATATATCGATACCGAGGTGGCCATCTCGTTGCCCCGGTTTAACGAGGCCGAAGGCGATTTTCAACCCGATTATCTGGTGAACGACAAAACATTTGTTCAATTCATGACGGCTTTGCGCATCTTTTTGCCGCGATCGGGACTGACCGTCTCCACCCGTGAAAACGCCACCTTTCGTGATCGCATTCTCCCCTTGGGGGTCACCCGATATTCTGCCGGATCAAGCACCGGGGTGGGCGGCTACACCGAGGTCCCCGAAGGCCAGACGCCGCAATTTGAAATTACCGATGCCCGCAGTGTGGCCCAGGTGGCCGATGCAATTTTGGCCCAGGGCTACCAGCCTATTTATAAAGACTGGGACTGCATATGATGAAAATCGGTATTGCCGGGGTGGGGGGGATTGGCTCCAACGTGGCCCTGAACCTGGTTCGAAGCGGTATAACTAAGCTCAAGCTGGTCGATTTTGACCGGGTGGAGTCCGGCAATTTGAACCGCCAGTTTTATTTTGCCGACCAGGTTGGGTTGTTTAAGGTTGATGCCCTTAAGATAAACCTGAACCGTATCAACCCCGAGGTGGTCCTTGACGCATTGGTCCAGCGCATTGACAGACAAAACTGCACGGAAATGTTCGCTGACTGCGATGTGATCGTTGAGGGCTTTGACCGCCAGGCGGATAAAAAAATGCTCATTGAAACCTTTGCCGACACAAAGACCTTGGTAGCCGCTTCCGGTATTGCCGGTGCCGATCTGGCGGGCATACGGTCCCGGCGAATGGGTAACTGCTGCATTGCTGGCGATTTTGCCACCGATTGTGATCAGGCACCGCTTTTCAGCCACAAGGTCACCACCGTTGCCAATTACATGAGTGAATTTATTCTCGGTCAATCCGGTGTGATTCGAGAGTGACGGCCGAAGAAAAGATGGACAATCGGGCCGTTAACCGCTAAGAAAAGACCATGAGAATCTATTTTAGCATAATCATGGTCTTTCTTGTTTCTTTCGTTTCTCCGGTATCCGCCTTGGAAAATGCTGCGTTACTGGATCGGGATGCTTACATGGCCGACCTGGTGTCAACGATAAAGGCCTCCACCGTATCCGTGGGGACGTATTCTTTCAAGGATGTCCCCATGGTCCAATTCCGGGGAACCGGCTTTGCCATCGCCGACGGCAGCAGGATCGTCACCAATCAGCATGTGGTCGATGCCATTAAAGAAAAAGACCGTATGTTTAATCTGCGCATTTTTCATACGAATTTGCCGGACAAAGGGGTCAAGGCCGACCTGGTCGCCGAGGATCCGTTTCATGATCTGGCCATACTGGAGATGGAAGGCAAACTGCCTGCCTTGCCCCTGGCCAAAGACGGGTCCCTTAAAGAGGGCCACCAGATCGCATTTACCGGATTTCCCATCGGTTTTGTCCTCGGCCTCAATGCCACCACTCACACAGGTACTGTGTCGGCCATTGCTCCGGTTATTCTGCCCAGTCCCCACGGCAGCCTGATCAAAGGAGATATGGTCAAATTCCTTAAAGACCCCTGGGACATTATCCAGCTGGATGCCGTTGCCTTTCCGGGAAACAGCGGTAGCCCGGTCTATCGCATTGCCACCGGAGAAGTCGTCGGGGTGATCAATAAAGTCTTTGTTAAAGGGAAAAAAGAGTTTGTTCTAAAAGAACCCACAGGGATCACTTATGCCGTTCCTGTCAGTTTTGTTCGAAAGCTTAATAGTTCCATTAAAAATTAGATAGAAAAGTCAAAGCTCCCTGGATAACGGCTGTGCTTAAAATGGCCAGGACAATGCCAAAACTGATACGGCCGATTACCTGGCTTGATAACGGTTCGGACAACGGATAGTAGCACAGCCCGATGCCGGTTCCAGCAAGAAAACCGAACAGATGGGCAGAGACATCGGTGTTTTCTCCATGGCTGAACATGGCCGTCAGGGTGGCTGCCGCAGCAAAGGGGAACAGACCTTTGAGTTTTGGAAATGCCGAATGACCTGATGGTGCGCCTATGGTCATGCGCCGGGCACCAAGAAGCCCTGCCGCCGCCATGACTGCTGTGGAGGCCCCGATGGAGAGCCGTAAATCATGGCCGAAACTTTTGGATATCAGATTGCCGGCCGTGCCGGCTGCCAACAGCAGCAAAAGGCCCTGGCCGCACCCTGTGACGCGAAGTAACGGGCCTGCCAGTATTACGATTCCCGCCATATTGCCGATAAGGTGATCCGTATCGCTGTGCAGAAATAGGGCAGTTACCGCTCTGAAACTTTGCCCCTGGCTCAGGTAATACGAGGACGACCCAAAGTTTAGAATCGCTTGTTTGTGAAAACCCCGGGTAGTAATGATGTAGTGACTGGCGGCTAACAAAAAGGCCAGGGCCAGGGCAGCCGGAGAGAAAAAAAATCCGGAGGGCGGATTGGAAACCGGCTTTGGAATATTTTTGTTCTCCATTCGGTATTTTTCCAATTGCTGCCGGGCCTTAAAAACATCGCCATCGGAGACGAGAATGTCGCATGATCCGTCAGGCCCCGTATCAATGACCGCCCTGACAGACTGGGACGCCAGGATGACCATGATAAGATCGGCCTGTTTTCTGCTGTTTTTATTATGTATACTGCCCGTGAAAATAGATTTCATTTTTTCCTTGCCGGATGTGTTTAATTCCGGCTATGAATATAGCCCATGCAATCAAAAGAATAAAGGAGCCTTAAATGAAGATCATTCGTTTTACTACCCAAGAGGGTAAAGAGGTCATGGGGTGCGATTGGGACGGAAAGACAGCAAGTATCGTCGAACAGTCTGAAGATTACAGCTTCAAAGATACCGGTGAACGGGTGGCGGTGGTGAAAGTGCTTCCCCCGGTGGATCCGTCGTCCATTATCTGTATCGGCCTTAATTACCGGCGTCACGCCAAGGAGACGGGCCAGGAGATCCCAAAATATCCGGCTATTTTCATGAAATATCCGGGGAGCCTGGCCGGGCACGGCGATGCCGTTTTGATTCCAAAATGCGCGGCAGATCCGCCAGAGGTGGATTACGAAGCCGAACTTGGGGTGATCATTAAAAAAGCCGCCAAGAATGTATCCGAAGAAGAGGCCCTGGATTATGTGCTTGGCTATACCTGCACCAATGATGTCTCCGCCCGGCGGTGGCAGAAGCATGCCGGCGCATTCCAGTGGACCCGGGGAAAAAGCTACGATACTTTTTGCCCCTGCGGGCCGGTCATGACCTTGACGGATGAGATTCCGGATCCCCAGCAACTTTCCATTAAGCTGCGGCTCAACGGTGAAACCATGCAGGACAGCCACACCAGCGACATGGTCTTCAGCATCGCCAATATGATTTCCTACCTCTCCCAGTCGTCTACCCTTTTACCCGGCACCTTGATTCTGACAGGGACGCCCGAAGGCGTGGGCTTTACCCGTAAACCCCGCGTGTATATAGCGCCGGGCGATGTGATGGAGGTTGAGATCGAAGGCATTGGCGTCCTCGAAAATCCTGTGGCTTTAGAAGAGTAAAAAATAAAAAAAAGGTTCCCCCCGGTGTTACCCGGGGGGACAGGAGAGAAGGGAGCTGATGGAGAGGGTGTTCGCTGAAGATTACTGAGTGGCGGGTATGGGTATACTACTTATTTTCTGGAGGGGTTTCATCTTGGGGGTCGTTAAATCCGGCACCATTGCCGAATCCATAGTAGTCCTGGCCGTATCCCTTGCCATGGCCGCTGAATCCAGAGCCCATGCCCATTCCCATGGGCATGAATTTTAGTTCCGGAGATATTTTTCTGGCATCCAGGGAAAATTCCAGGCGTTTAACTGCCAGGTCTTTTGATAAATCCGCTTTTTCGATAACCATTGCTTTCAGTTTTGCAGGATCCGGATCAGATGTTTCCATGTACATGCGGATTTGCTGATCCAGGTTCATGATACTGCTGCGCGTCTCGTAGGTGTCATCAACAAATTTTTGATGCAAATCGCTAAGCTGTTTCTGCTGTTCATCGGTCAGGTTCATGCACGCCCGGGGGGTGGTTTGTTTTAACCCTTTGCCCTTGCCCTGCATTGGGGGATTTGCAAATGCACCGGCGGAAAAAGTGCATGTGACAACCAGGATGGTTAATGCAGCTAAGGTTTTTTTCATAGTGTCTCCTTGTGGCGCTTGGTTTTTTTATATACTGTGATTCGTGTTACCGTGATCTTTTAAGTTTTTGATCATCGTTGCAGAATTATAAAGCAAATGGTGTGCCACCTTTTCTGAAAATCATTGAAATCGTTTTCTGTCAGGTCTTTCGAGTCTAAAATTCATATCAGGATGTTTTTCAAAAATGGGATAGGGTGTGTACTTTATACCCGCATGTGGGTATACAATCGGGTAAAAATTACGCTATTTGCATCAATTTGTCAGGATTTAAGGGTGGATAAAAGATTTGTACAACGGCAGTGGTATAATTTTTCAAGGCTTTGGGGATAAAACTGTCCCGTAAAACGGGGTATAGAGACGGGATGATCAAATTGGGGCAATTCTGGTACTTGTTTTGCAGAGTAACCTGATGATCCCCCAAAGAAAATAAACCGTGCCAATGCGTATCATTTCATTTAGGTGATATGAACGGTTGGCCTGATAGCGTGGCTTGAAAAATTGACGTGAAGAACCTATGACCATAAAAAACAGATTTAAATTAAATATTGCCCCTAAAATGCCGGGGCTGGTGCCGCCGCTGGTGATGGTGGGTGTCCTTGTCGTGCTGTTGCCGGTATTTATCCTGATGACCCTGGACCGGGTAAAAAAACAAGATGAATTTATCCGTGAGCGGTTTTTGATCACCGGAACCTCCTTAATCCGGACATTTGAGGCCGGTACCCGGATTGGTATGGGGTCCATGCAGTGGGGCACCAAAAGAATTCAGTCCATGCTGGAGGAGACCGCAGGGCAGCCCGATGTCTCATATATCATGATCACCGATGCCATGGGAAAAATCATCGCCCATTCCGATGCCTCCATGGTCGGTAAAATTTATGATGGATGGGCGGATTTTGTGCCGTTGTCCAGGGATCCCCACCTGATTTCCAGCCGATCGCTGAATACCCAGGAGGGGCCGGTTCTGGAAGTGGCCAAACGGTTCATGCCGTTTAATATCCGGTTTATAGGGCCAAGACTTGGGCCTGTCCAGAGCCACAGCCCCAATCCCGGATCTGTTCCTGACTATGACTACACGCACGGAAAGATGCCGTCCCAACCACCTGCGCCTGGCACTGATAGTTTGGCAGGACCCGCCTTTGCCGCATTCGGGCAGACCGATCATTATATTTTTGCCGGCATGTCCATGGCCGGGGTGCAGGCCGCCCAGGCCCGGGGCTTTAAAAATATTGTTATCCGAGGGCTTTTGTTCTTCGTATTTTGCTGTTCGGGCATTATTGCTTTGTTTGCCCTCCAGGCCTACAGGGCCGCCCAGTCCTCTTTGGAACGGGTGATGGCGTTTTCCGACAATGTGATTCAAAATATGCCTTCGGGTCTGATCACTTTGGATACGAAGTTTAATGTGACCTCTGCCAACCGGTCCGCGGAAAAAATTCTGGGGGACATTCCTGAAAAAGCCTTTCCCCAGATGGCTGCCATGGCTGCTGATGTGTCAAGGTCCGGGGGCGTCGCATCCAGAGAAGTGGCGTTGACCCAGAAAGAGAAGGGCGACCTGCGGCTGGAGATGACCGTTTCGACCATTCCGGCAGAAGAAGACCAGATCCAGGGCTTTGTTCTTTTATTCAGGGATCTGACCCAGATCCGCAACTTGAAAAAGCAGGTGGAGACCAACCGGAGATTGGCGGCCATCGGCAAACTTGCCGCGGGTGTGGCCCATGAAATTCGAAATCCCTTAAGCTCCATAAAGGGGTTTGCCACCTATTTTTCCCGGCAGTATGAAAATGAACCCGATGATGTGGAAATTGCAAAAATCATGATCCAGGAGGTCGAACGTATGGACCGCTCCATCACCCAGTTGCTGGAATTTGCCAAGCCCATGGCCGTAGAGATTAAACAGACGCCCATCGAACCCCTTATCCAGCACTCCCTTAAGCTGGTTTCCCATGATCTTGACAAAAAAAAGATCCGTGTGCAAACGGATATGCGCACCCAAAAAGAGACCTTCCATACGGACCCGGAACGGATTTGCCAGGTGCTGCTTAATCTTTACATGAATGCGCTAAATGCCATGGATATTAACGGGACACTTGAAATCGGCGTAACCGATGTGGATGATGACCTTGAAATCCGGGTGGCGGACGATGGCTGCGGCATCCCGGCAAAGGATATTGAAAAAATATTTGACCCCTATTTCACCACCCGGGCCAAAGGAACGGGCTTAGGCTTGTCCATTGTGCACAGGATCGTTGAAAACCTTAAAGGTGAAATTCGGGTGGAGAGCCGACCTTCCAAAGGCACTGTGTTTTATATCACGCTGCCTGATTGTGAGAAAATAGAATAAATTGAGATGTTAGGACCTTTTTAATGAGCGACAAAACTGTACTGGTGGTGGACGACGATACCGCCCATGCCACCATGCTTAAAACCCTGATGAAAGGGTGGGGATATACCGTGCAGGTGGCCCTGGACGGAGATGAGGGCGTGGATGCGGTGACGCAAAGCCCGTTCGGGCTGGTGCTGATGGATATGAAAATGGTGAAGATGTCCGGCATGGAGGCCCTGGCGAAAATTCATGCCTTTAATCCGGCCCTGCCCGTAATCATCATGACCGCCTATTCTTCGGTGGACACCGCTGTCCAGGCCCTGAAAATCGGGGCCTATGATTATTTGACCAAGCCTTTGGATTTCGACAAGCTTAAACTCACCGTGGATCGGGTGTTTGAACGGATTCATCTGAAAAATGAAAATCAGGACTTAAAAAAACGATTGGAAACCAGCGCCTTCCACCATGATATTCTGGGTAAAAGCCCTGCCATGAAGGCGCTGCTGGATACCATACACATGGTGGCCCCCACTGATGCCAATGTGCTGGTCACAGGTGAATCCGGCACCGGCAAGGAGCTTGTGGCGGCCGCCCTGCACAACAACAGCATGAGGCGTGACCAGCCTTATATTCGGATCAATTGTGCCGCCATCACCGAAACCCTTCTGGAGTCAGAGCTGTTCGGCCATGAGCGGGGCGCATTTACCGGGGCGGATAAAAAACGCAAGGGCAAGTTTCTTCTGGCGGACAAGGGCAGTATCCTGCTGGACGAAATCGGCGAGATGAGCCTTGCCATGCAGGCAAAGCTGCTGCGGGTGATCCAGGAAAAAGAGATCGCGCCGGTGGGCTCGGAAAAGTCACTATCCGTAGATGTTCGGGTGATCGCCGCCACCAACAGGGATTTAAAAGCCATGTCCGCCGAAAAAGAGTTCAGAGAAGACCTTTACTACCGGCTGAATGTGGTTCACATCGGTATTCCGCCGCTGCGCAAGCGCATTGAGGATATCCCGGAACTTGCCATGCACTTTCTGGATGAATTTGCCCAAAAAAATCGCCGGGACATCAAGGGATTTTCTCCCAATGCCATGGATACCCTGATCCGGTATGAGTGGCCGGGCAATGTCAGGGAACTGATGAACGCCGTGGAGCGCGGTGTGGTCATGGCCAGGGCCGATTACCTTCGCCGGTCTGATCTCTCATTTATCCTGGATGAGGAACCTGAACAGGCCCGGGCTGCAGAATTGAATCTGGAAAACATCGCCCTGGCCAAGGTGGAGGAACGGGCGATCCTCTCCACCCTGGCGGCAGCCGAAGGCAATAAAAGTGAAGCGGCCCGACGGCTTGGCATTACCCGGAAAACATTGCTTAAAAAATTAAAGCAGTACGGCGATGAAGCGTCTTAAAACCGTTCAATCAGTTTATTGATGAAATAGGTACTTTCTCGCAGGGCCTGGTTGCCGAACGGCCCGAACCATTCCGCAATCTGGTTGAATTCGTTGATGAACGCATCCTTATCACCGGATTCAAGCATATCCAGAAACTGGGTCAAGGATTGAACAAAGGTTTTTAAAAGCTGACGCCGCTCGGGTGTGGCAAAGATGATTTCAGCGTAGAGATCCGGGTCCTGGGCAAAGAGCCGGCCCACCATACCCAGCTCCAGGCGGTAGATGGGGCTTGAAAATTCAAGGGTACGTTTGATGGGGATGCCCTGGCGGTAGAGAAAACTGCCGAAACTGAACGTAGCAAAATGCCGAAGGGCCTGGACAATCTCCATGACCTGGTCATGTTCCAGGGCTGTGGCTTCAACCACTACAGCGCCCCAGGCCACCAGCTGGTCAATCACCCATTGGCAGGCTTCGTCATCCTGTCCGGCACATGCGGCAATAATCTGCTTGTCCAGGTTGTCCGTGGTCGGTCCGAAAAGGGGGTGCAGGCCCAGCACAGGCCCTTTGTGTGCCCGGCACATGGCTTCCAGGGGCGTTTTTTTGACCGAGGTCAAGTCGGTCAGCACCGCATCCGGCCGCATCAGCGGGGCCAGCTGCTCAACGACCTGAACGGTCACGTTAATGGGTACACAGACCACCACAAGATCCGCATTTCCACACAACGCTTTTGCCCGGTCCCAGTCATCTTTGTCCAGGACGTCCACCTGGTAGCCTGTTTCCCTGAAAAACCGTACAAACAGCCGGCCCATCTCTCCGGCACCGCCCACAATCAGTATTTTTGCCTGGGGCCGTATCAACGTGGTTTTGGACACACGGGTCTGACTTTTTCTGGACTGGTGCATGATGGTCCGGTAAAGATTTTCCACCAGATCCGGGTCCACATCCATCTGCGTGGCTTTCCCCCGCAGGCGGGAGATCACGTCTTCCTCCCGGGCCGGATGGTAAATGGGCACCTTGTGCGCTTTTTTAACGCCTACGATTTTTTCCACCTGTTTCCGGCGCTGGCTTAATAAAGATATAATCTGGGCATCAATGGAATCAATTTCATCCCGATGGGGTTTGATTTGTTCTGCAAAAGAGGCGTTGTCTTTGGTCATGATTTATGGTCTTATAGCAATTTATTTTTAATGAAATAGGGTTAACGCAACACACAATACCATCAGTTGGTGAGTTCTGGCAATATAAACCCCTGCCGGGTAAAAAATACCCGGGTCGGGCATTGGAAGAAGGGACCTGACATGTTGAACGGTATGCTGCCCGAGGTGGACAGAAAATCAGTTTTGGGATACCTGGCTGTGTTTGCATCGGCCTTTTGTTTCTACATGTCCACCGTGGTGATCAAGTGGTCGGCCATGGCCGGGCTTCACATCCGCACATCCATGTTCACCCTGGCCCGGTTCGGCTTAGGATTTATCGTTGTCTGCTGTATCATTGCCCTGGGCCGTCATAAAATCAGGGTGGTGAAAAAACGATTTCTTGTGGGCCGGGCGCTGCTCAATACCATGGCGGTTTTCTGTTTTTTCAAGGGCGTGGCCCACTCCAGCGTGGCCCAGGCCAATATTTTAAACATGACCTTCCCGTTGTTCATCGCCCTGTTTTCATGGTTTTTATTTAAGGCCCAAAGGGATGTGGGTACAGTCGTAATTGTCCTGGTGGCCTTTGCCGGGGTGTTTATGATTTTAATGCCCGCAGATACGCATTTTTCTTTGGGGGCGTTGTGGGGGCTTGCGTCAGGATTTATTGCGGCATTTGCCATTATTATACTGAACATGGCCCGCCAGGATCACGACACCCTGACCATTCTGTTCTTTATGTTCGGACTTGGGGGCATTGTGATCTTCTCTCTTTTTTTCCATGAAATGCAACTGCCCAATACCCATGAAATGGTCTATCTTTTCTGGTGTTCGACCATCGCCATTGCCGGACAGATTTTGTTGACCCAGGGGTTTAAATACGTCACCGCCATTGAAGGGGGGATCATCGCTTCAACCCGGATTTTTCTGGCGGCCATCCTGGGGCCGTTCCTTGTCATGGACCCGGCGCTCTCCCTGGCCGGTTGGGTGGGGGCGTTTTTGATTTTTGCCGGCAATGTGCTGTTAACCGTAAAAAAAGTGCGCAGGTTTGCCGGCCACGCTCCAAAGCCGTCTTAACATCGTATGGAATTCTGTTGGTGGAAAAGAGGCTATTGATATTCCCTGGCCCGTTTCACCAGCAGGCCGGCGCAGTTTGTTGCATTTTCCTTGGTGTAGAGGCGGAATTCATCCTTGTAGGAGATGTTGAATAGGTGTGTCACCAGTTCTTTGTCTTTGAGGGAGGTGCCCTTAATCATGTTTATGATTTCAACGGTTCTGGATTCCGCTGTGTCCAGGGCGGAAGAAACTTGGTCGGTCATGATGGGTCCCTGGTGGGCCGGGCAGATGATTTTCGGGGATAGGTCTCTGATCTGTTTGATGGTGTCAAGGTAGTCTGCCGCGCCCGTGAAACACAACGGCCAGAAATCCCGGCCGGGATAATGGAATCCCAGGGCATCGGCGCAACACAACACCTGGTCCGGCACGGCAACGCCCATCACTGCCGCCGGGGAATGGCCCTTGGCAGGCAGCAGATCAAAAAAGAGTCCGCCGCCCAGATCCAGGCGGGCAGGGCAGTCGATTTCCTCAATGCGGTGCAGATCCGGTGGCATATCAAGGCTGGGGCGCTTGGGGGTCAATCCTTCTTCGCCTAAGCTCCGTGATATGAACCGGTCCTCGGCGATCAGCGCCGACAGGGCCTTGGGATGGGACATGAATTTTTTTGCCCCGGCGGCTGCAATGATCCGGGCATGTTTGAATCGGTCCGCCAAACCGGGAATTCCGGTGACATGATCGGCGTGGGGATGGCTGACTACGATCATGTCCGGGCAGATCTCAAGGTCATCCAGCTGCCGGATGACCTGATCCACCATACCTGAAACACCGGCTTCAAACAGCAGGCTCTTCTCTTTCCCTGTGATCAGCATGAGGTTGAAATAGTAGTTGCCGAGCACCTGGACATGGGGGCTTACCTGGATGGGAAACCGGTCTTCAGGTATGTATTGGGGTTGCATGATCAGCCTTGGATGGCCTGTTCAAAGGGTTCAAGGCCAATGCGTTCGATCATCTTTCCCAGGCGTTCCCCTGTTTTTGCATTTTCCTTATAAAACTCAACAATGCGTTTACAGGCATCCATGGTTTCTTCTGTGCTTAGTCCTTCAACCAATTTCTGGGCAATTCTGGGCTTCATGCCCACGTTGCCGCCAATGACAATGGTCCAGCCGTCAGCTTCTCCGATGAGTCCAATATCTCTGACCCAGGATTCGGAACAGCAGAGTCTGCATCCTGATACCGCCATTTTAAATTTACCCGGCAGCTCCATGGCATGGTATTGTTTGTCCAGTTCCATGCCCACGCCCAGGGCATCCTGTTTGGCGAGTCTGCAGAAGGTGGTGCCCGGACAGGTGCGTACCGAACGAATGCACATGCCCACGGCAGCACCCTTGTCAAGTTCCAGGTCCTGCCAGGCCGAATCAATATCCTCTTCTTTGAGTCCTACAATGGTAATTCGGGTGGCCCCGGTCAGCTTGAGCGCTTTGGCATCATATTTTTCCGCCACATCAGCAATCTTTCTGAGCATGTCCGGTGTAACAACCCCGCACGGAATATGAGGGGCAATGGCATAGGTTTCGTTGTCATTTTGGAGGATGGCTCCCTTTTCACCAAGTTTGAGCATCTACTTTTTCCTTCAATTAAAGTTATAGGTGGTGCGTTAACAAAAAAAACATCCTGTCAACATAAAAACTGCCATGGGCGTTGTCAAGGCAGTTGATCTCACCTTGGTTTAACTCCACCCGGTCGTTGGCTTTGGTACAGCGCCTTTTTTATCCAAACGCGTTGACATTTGATTTGTTCGCGTTTAATTAAAATGCGTTATCCGGTATGGGGGGGGGCTGTGCCGGCCAATTCGGCTCCAGTATAGAGGAAAAGAAAAAATGGCAGAAAATATGAATTCAGGCAGGGCCGCTTTTTGGGCGACGATCGGCGGGCTTTTTTCCATTCTATTGTGGAGTTACACCATTGCGTTTACCCGCAGTATTTCAGAGCATCTCGGCCCGGTATACGGCGCCTGCTATGTCTATCTCATCAGTGCCGTGTTCGGCTTGATCAATGTGTTGAGGACCCCAAAACAGCGAAGCAAACTTAAAAATCTGCCGGGCCGGTATCTTTTGGGCTGCGGATCTCTTTTTGTGGGATATATGCTGTGCCTGTTTCTTGCCGTGGGTATGGCTGAAAACCGGAGCCAGGCCGTGGAGATGGGGTTGATCAATTACCTGTGGCCCGCCTTTATACTGTTGTTTTCCGTTCCCATTTTAAAGAATAGAGCCAGTTGGCTTCTGCTGCCCGGGACGGTCCTGGCCCTGTTTGGGGTATACCTGGTTCTGGCCGGCGGCGGCAGTCATTCATGGCATGCAATGTTCAATAATCTTTCCACCAATCCAACGGCATATCTGCTGGCCTTTTTCGCTGCACTCTCCTGGGGACTTTACTCCAATCTCACCCGTAAATGGGTGGGCCCGGACCAGGCCGGGGGGGCGGTGCCGTTTTTTCTGGCTGCAACGGCCATAGCCCTGTTTGTCATGAATTTTTTTGTGGATGAACCCAGGAACTGGAGCCTTCAGGTGGCAGTAGAGGTGGCTGCTCTGGCCTTTATCACACTGGTGGCCTACAGCCTGTGGGACAATGCCATGCGCCAGGGCAATACCATTCTTTTGGCGGCAAGCTCTTACATGACCCCGCTGTTATCCACCATTGTCTCCTGCGTTTACCTCTCCGTGGCACCCACCCCCTCTTTGTGGATCGGGTGCGGCCTTCTTATTTCAGGCTCTCTGCTGAGCTGGATTTCCGTAAGGACAGCAGATGAAAATTGACTTGGTTTTGTTAATAAACTAGACTGACCAGTATCGCAAACATTAAACAGGAAAGTTTATGAATACATCATGGAAATTACAAGATGCTAAGGCTAAGTTCAGTCAGGTTGTTGAAAATGCTTTAAAAATAGGACCACAATATGTGACACGTAGAGGTCAAGAAGCTGTTGTTGTCTTATCCGTTAAGGAATATAAAAAGATCATCACAAAACAACCGACATTGAAAGAATTCCTTTTGAATTGTCCCAAAATGGGGGATGATTTTGAGCTTGAAAGACAAAAAGATTATCCAAGGGATATTGAATTTTGAACTATTTATTAGATACATGTGTGATATCAGAATTAGTTAAAGCAGTGCCAAATGAGAACGTTATTAATTGGATAACACACATACCTAATGAAAGACTTTTTTTATCTGTTATAACCATTGGAGAAATACGTAAAGGGATCACAAAACTTCCTGATTCGAAAAAGAAATATCAGCTTACGAGTTGGCTTAATACGCTAATTGTCGTCACCAGAAATGAGAAGGACTTTGCCCCAACGAATGTTACAATATTAAATCCCTGGAACGATAACGGATAATCAGGATTCAATCCGGCGGGGCTTTTAACTATAACCCGTCTAAAGGGCTTTTAACGCCTTGGCCGCCGCGATTGAGTACATGGGTGTAAATCATGGTTGTGGAGACATCTGCATGGCCGAGTAACTCCTGAACGGTGCGGATGTCATAACCGCTTTCAAGCAGATGGGTGGCAAAACTGTGGCGCAGAGCGTGGCAGTTTACCCGTTTAGGGATTTGGGCCTGCTGGGCCGCTTTTTTTATGGCTTTTTGAAGACCGTTTTCGTGGATATGGTGGCGGCGCGTCTTACCGCTTCTTGGGTCAACGGAGAGCCGGCCACTGGGAAACACATACTGCCATCCCCACTCTTTTGCGGCATTGGGATATTTCCGGTCCAGGGCATCGGGCAGATATGTCTCACCCAACCCCTTTTCCAGATCTGCCTTATGCGTCTCATGCACCAGTGCAAGATGGTCCTTGAGATTGTCTACAAGCCGTTCAGGCAAGGGCACTACCCGGTCTTTTTTTCCTTTTCCGTCCCTGATCACAATCTGCCGGTATCCGAAATCAATGTCCTGGACTCTAAGCCTGATGCAATCCATTAATCGCATGCCCGTGCCGTAAAGCAGGGACGCCATCAGCTTTTGCCTGCCGGTCATCTGCCCAAGAATTTTTGTGACTTCACTGCGGGTTAAAACCACTGGCAGGCGCTTGGGGCGTTTGGCGCGTACAAAATTACCAATGTCGCCCAAGGGGTGTTTGAGCACCTTGTCATAAAAGAAGACCAGCGCATTCAACGCCTGATTCTGGGTGCTTTCTGCAACATTGCGTTGAACGGCAAGGTGCTGCAGGAAACTGACAACCTCACCGCTGCCAAGCTTTTCCGGTTCCCGGTTTTCGTTAAAAGAGATAAAACGGGTTACCCATGATTCATAGGACTGTTCTGTTCTTATGGAATACCGTCTTGTCCGTAACTCAACCAGCAGCTGTTCCAGAATAGCCGTATGACGTTTCCGAACGTCGGCAAGTTTTGAATGCTTTACGTTTGACAGGTGCTTAATGGTGTTTTTAGCCGAAATCCCATCGGCAACCGTGGGATGCGATTTTGCCAGGGTATCGGCGGAATCCATCCAGAATTTCCAGTCCACCTCCGGCATCCAGGCTACACCAACTATTGCAAATAAATTCTGTATAGCATCCACAATCTGCCTGAACTGCCAGTCCTCAATTCCGTCTGATCTTCCCTGTTGTACCAGATAGCCTTCCACCTCTTTGGGGCTGTGTTCGGCAAGTCGCTTGTCAGGGAATGCCTTGATGTACTGCTCGGCTCTGATTACATACCACCTGATCACATTGCCTTTGATGCCTATGTCTTTTAGGCGGTTTATGTAATTGTCCCAAAACTTTTTAATTTGGTTTTCTTGTGTTGATTTCGGCTGATTCATGTGGTAGGTGCTATTTATGTTTCCAGGGTAATATTTAGTTATTGTGTAAAATAATACACAAATATTTTAAAAATGCAATAGACAGAATCCGTCTATCACCATATTGGCCTATTCTGCCTATTTCACTGTTCGGCGGGATAAGCTTGCTGGACACAACTCAAAAAAAGGAGAAGAAAAATGAAGAAACAGAGTTTAATGTTGCGGTTCAAATTTTTTTTTAGATCCCTTTGTATTTTATTGTTGTGTATTTGCTTTTTTTGTCCATCATCAATAGCAGCGACGGTAGACTTTAATTTTTCTGTCGACCTTTCCGCATATTGGTCAAGCATCAGATCCGGTGAAATATCTGTGTCGTTTAGTGCAGATAACGTAGAACTATATGAAGGTGCTACCGTTTCTGTTTATTTAGATAGCAATGATACCACGTATGATTATTCGTGTTATTATACAATAAATAGTGATCTTCTCACAGCCGATTCTTCCGATTACGACTTAGCTTGGTTATCCGCCGTTATGGTTTATCATGATGAAAACTGGATGATTGGAGCGATTGAATCCTACTGGAGGCAAGTAGACCCCGAAGATTCTACTCGCGGAGGTTATTTGTATGTTAGGCTGTTAGACTCTTATACTAAAGATGGATATTTTGATTTGGGGTCAAATACGGTACTGTATTCAAGAGCAAATTATATAGATGCAACCTTCGACCAAATTACTCTCGTTAGTAGTAGCCCTATTGACTATGTTCCGAACGACCAGCCAAGTGTACCTTTACCCTCGTCTTGCTTATTTTTACTATTTGGCGTGTTTGCCGTTTTCAGAGTAAAACGTCGGATTCAAGGGGCATGATATAACATTCTGTATTATTTAAAGATCATACTTTGTAGCCCTATAATTGCCGAACAAAACGCTCGAGAGGGACCAGGCTTACTGCGCGGCCTTTTGGAAGTCCTTGGTTCAGGAAAATTTATCTTTTTACCGGAGCTTTTGGGGTTTAAGAAGCCTGGCCCCTCAGCTCCCCGTTCTGTGTAATAAAACGCAGCTGATTCAGTAGTGTCCGGTTAGGTTTTTGCTTGCTCGGCAAACGTAAATTTTTGATCTTTGACAATATTGTCCCTGCTTAACCCATGCGAACCATTCTCGTTGTGCCCGATTAGGTCATTCAAGATGGCAATTCGTAACTGCCGAACTCTTTTAATAGAGACCTTCTCATTAAACTCCTCGCGGCAGTAGATTGCCAGCAACAGGTAAGTGATAAGGCCGCTAAGAATTTGAACCATGAGGCCGTATTCACTGCGGGCAATGAGATGGTAAACCTTCAGGTGCTCTTTCCACCATTTGAAAAAATCTTCAATGGTCCACCGGAGTTTATAAATGGTTGCTATTTGTTCTGCCGTTAAATCATGTCTGTCCGTTGCCACATAATATTTAACCCCGGCAATTTTATACCCAACAACCCGAACGGGATTCTTAGTCTGGTTTTGATTCGGAGTACCAAGCCTGACCAATGCATCATAAAAAATGTAGCTACCGGAATTGATCTCATGGTTTTCAATTACGGTTCTGGTTGTCTTGGCCTTTATACGGCAAACAAAATGCTTCCCTTGTTCCTGAAGCAGGTCGAAATCGTGATGGGATTGATAGCCACGATCCATAACGCCTGTTTGTCCCTTGGACAGGATTTTTGCTACAAAAGGACGTTCTCCACCATTCCCTTCCGTCAAAAAAATTTTGTTGGGGATGCCGTGATTAATGTCAAACCCGCAATGCGCTTTGGCTTTTTTGCTTCCTTTCCTGTAGTTCGCCCAGTGCATTGAAAGGACAGCATTTATAAGGCTGCCGTCAATGGATACCAATTCTCCAAGTTCTGCGTGCTCCTTCGGTAGACACCCAACAGCCTGCTTATAAAGGTCCTCGAAGACAAATTGTAGTTGTTCAAGTCCCCGGTGATTGACTGCTTCGCCAAAGCTGCTGCGACTGATTCCCCCATCCGGAGCAATATTTTCTTTGGCAAAAATGTTCTCCTTGAGATCTTGAACTAAATGCCGGGCTGATTTGTGTTCCTGAAGATGAAAATAAACCAAGGCATTGATTTGGTCTTCGAATGTCATTTTTAAAGGGCGATCTCCTCGAGATTGTAGTTCAGGTGCTTGTGAAAGCGACCTTACCAGAGGGCGCTGGAATTTGTCAAAATTCAGGGACTGTATTTGTTTTTTTGAGACTGAAATGCGCGTCATTTTGGCTCCTTGAGTAAAATTTTTCAAGGCGCGAAAAAATTTCTACGCACATTTGTCAATAAAAAAATGACTGTTTTTTCAATAAATTTAGCTGTTTTTTACGTGCAAAAAACTAACCGGACACCACTGCAGCTGATTAATAAAGATGGATGAATCTATAATTTTTTTATTATTTGCGGCTGGATGGATTTTTGTCTTGGCCCGGCACTGTTATTTGATCCGATTTCCTTTTCAAAAATATATGGCAAAAAAATATCCTTTTGAATGGGACTCTATGAAAAATGATAGCTCGTGGACTGCAACGTGGACGCACCCTTATTATTCACAATCAGTCTATAATTTTATTTGGAGATCTTTAGACAATTACAATGATCCAACTATTGAAACGTATAAAAAACAGATTCGATGGTCAGGATGGCATATCCCACTATATTTCTTTTTTATAGCTTGTTGTGGAATCATATTATCGATATTAGATGGGAGTTAACTTCGGACGAAAAATAGCACAGAATCGGGATAGGACTCCCCATCACTGAGGAGCCCTCCCACACCACCCGGCATACGGATCACGTACCAGGGCGGTTCGGCTGATTTTAGGAATCAGTTCCCGGGCAGATATAATCCTTTCTCAATAAAATATCTTTCAGGCATGGCAATGGCCACCCATTTGATTTTGCTCATGTGCCAGTACTTTTTGCGGGCATTGCCGCAAAGCATGGCATCCTGGTGAGCAATACCAAGTTTCTCAAGATTTCGAACCCTGGTTTTGGGATTTTTCCATTGTTTCCAAACAAGACTTCGCAGCCGTCGCATTATCCAGATTTTGAGCCCTTTAAGGAATGATTTGGCCTCTGTAAGCCGGAAATAATTCCACCATCCCCGAAAATATTGGTTCAATTCCTGGATGACCTGCCAAAGGCTTTTGCCCCGCTTGCGGCTGGTTAATTCCCGCACTTTATCCTTGAATCGTTTCATGCTCTTGGCATGAATCCGGATCTTGGACTGTCCACACATTTGAAAATATGTGAAGCCAAGGAATTTACGCAGCCACGGTCTGCTGACAGCACTTTTGTCCTGGTTTACTTTGAGCTTGAGTTTCACGGTCAGAAACCTGGTGATACTCTCCTTAACCCTTTCGGCTGCTTTATGGCTTTTACAGAAGATCATAAAGTCATCGGCATAACGGACATATCGGTGTCCTCGTTTCTCAAGTTCCTTATCCAACTCATCAAGAACGATGTTGGACAGTAGAGGAGAGAGCGGGCCTCCCTGGGGAGTTCCTTCTTTCGTGGGAATCGTAACGCCTGAGATCATCACACCGGATCTTAGATATTGCCGTATTACCTTTAATACGCGTTTATCCTTTATTCTGCTGGCGAGTCTACTCATCAGGCGGTCGTGCGAAACCCGGTCGAAAAATTTGGACAGGTCCATATCTACGACATACGTATAACCTTCAACCATATACCTTTTGCCCTGCACCACCGCATCGTGTGCGGATCTGCCGGGCCTGAATCCATAGCTGTATTCAGAGAAGAAAGGTTCCCATACTTGTTCCAGAATTTGGGATATGGCTTGCTGTATAAACCGATCAAGCACTGTGGGTATTCCAAGTAAACGGACACCTCCATCCGGTTTGGGGATTTCCTTCCGTTTCACCGGCAGCGGTTTATGCCTGCAGTTAAGCAGGTCTTGTTCAATTTCAGGCCAATGCTTTGCCAGGTAGTTCCCGAGTTGATCGGTTTTCATACCGTCTACACCGGGCGCGCCTTTGTTGGCACAGACCTGTTTCCATGCCCGGATAATGTTGTTGCGTTCAAGGATCATTTCCATTAACCGGTCGTTGTTTCCCAGACGTTCGGCAATCTGTGACGCTGGGAACAGTTCCATCTGCTGTGGCTGTCTGTTCACAAGTACACACCTCCTATTTGTCGTTATCATTTACCCGGACCGTTCGGCCCGGGCACCGTTCAGGCCTTTACCGAGGTGAGACCTCCCCGTCTTTGCGGGGCTCGTTTCCACCGGCTACTATGCCTTCTGCTGACTTCTTCCATGCGGTCAGGACCGGTTGCCCGGCCCCCAGCCGTGTTGGCACATGGAAGACCTCCCGGGGTAAACACATGCCTTTCAGTACGTGGATGCCGAGTTTACGGACATACCCTGTAGTGGATAGAGGACTTCACCTTGTTGTGCAGGCTTGTCCCGGTATGTGCGCCTCATACTCGATTCCTGTACGTCATCCCGTACTTTTGTGGTGCCCTGCCTCAGCAGGACGGCTTCCTTCAGAAGTACCGTCACCGATACCCCGTTGCCATACCACTACACCCTTCGCCTCCATCAGGCTGGGTCTAAGACTTGCCAAATGTATTTGAATTTTATACATTTGACTCACTTTTAAGAACATGTGCCGTGCCCGGCACACACAAAACGCTGGAGCGGGACCAGGCTTACAGAGCGGCCTTTCTGAAGTGCCTGGTTAAGGAAAATTTAAATTTTTATCGGGAGTTTTTGGGTTCAAAAGCCTGGCCCCTCAGCTCCCCGTTCGGCACGCACGACAGACCTGCTGAACATAACTCTAAAAAAGGATTTTCATCATGTTAAAAAAATTACTAATCTTAGCTTGTATCCCTTTATTTTCAGTAGCCGCGAATGCGGCAACGGTAACGTTTTACGAAGATACATTTGATCTATCTTTATACCAAAGCTTTATTGAACAAAATGAGGGAGCATCAATAACTATTAATCAATTGTCATCCGGAGGAAATCCGGGGGAAGCCTTGTCAATTTTAACAGAGGTGGCTTCAGGAAATCCCAATCATCTCTCTTATGAATATATTCTCAATACAAGCTTTACCTTTGATCCTTCAATAACAGGAACTATCAGCGAAATTAGTTATTCAATGGATCGTTGGATAGATGTTCAGGGAGGTAATCTTGCATCCTGGGGTGCAACTCTTCTCCTTGAACAAGAAGGAAAATATTTCAAATACAGGTTTTCGCTGTCTCCATCAGAACAAAATTGGTTGAATGGTGGTAATTCTAACTTGTTGGCCACTAATTTTGTAGAGATCATAGATTTAGCGTTGGGAACGGTAAACCCCAATTCCAATCCGGATTTTGCTGGATCAGAGATCACTTTTGGTGTTTTAACAGGATGGGATCACGCTGGATCAAATAGCGTAGTTGTTGATAATAGAATTGACAATCTAAGCATAGTGGTTTCCACAGTTCCTATTCCAGCATCTGCGTGGATGCTTGGCTCTGCGCTAATTGGATTACTGAGCATTAAAAGAAGGGAATAGCTGCGTTTCATGTCTTATTTTCGGTAGTGCCGTGGAGATGATATCTGGTTCCTTTAAAGCCATAATTGCCGAACAATACGCTCGAAGGGACCAGGCTTACAGAGCGGACTTTCGAAAGTACATGGTTTAGGAAAATTTAATTTTTATCGGAGCTTTTGTGGTTCAAAAGCCTGTCCCCTCAGCTCCGCGTTAGCATCAAAATGAGGAACATATGCCTTGGTTTGCAGCAAGTGCAATTATGTACATAAAATTCAAAGATGGTAATCAGGATTCATATCCCATATGGGAAAACGTCTTGCTGATTGAAGCTGATACACCAGAAGAGGCTCAAGAAAAAGCTATTAAAGTTGCTAAATCGGACGAAGGCGATAGTGAAAACAGTCTTAAATGGGCAGACAGACCAGCAACTTGGGTTTTTGCTGGATTGAGAAAATTACTAACAGTTGCTCATCCTGATGCCGATGAAACCAAATTTGACGGAGCTGAAATAACTTTTTCAGAATTTGAAATTGAGGATAAAGAATCATTTCAAAGGTATATTGATGGAAAAGATGTAACCATTAAATATTATGAGGATTAAATGCTAACGAATAAGGATAGATCGTGTGAGGAACGAACCACGATCTTATCCGATTGTTGAACAAGCCCGGCCATGAACCAGGACGTTTCAATATATGAAAATATCTTTTTTCCAGTAAAGGATTTTAAACCGAAGAGAAAGGCTTGCGCCTGTGGATAGGCGCAATGATAGTGTTGCCTTCGCTGAGGCTAAAAAAATAACGAATTATGTCATAGTACCTGTGCCCTCCTTATTCTGTTGAGGCCGGTTTTTTACCAAATTTCAAAGTTATCCGGCTCCGGCCGGACACACGCCGACAATGAGCATGGCAGCCCCGCAGTGAGGACATTTAAATGCGGGTTTGGGGCTTGGTTTTATTATAAATATCCGAACGTGAAGGATTAACTGAACTAGAGCAAGCAACTTTTTAGAATTACTGTGCAAAAACCCGTAATCCCTTGTTCGACGAAATCCCCGGGGTAAAACATGCTGCAGGATGAGGCGTAAAAAATCTTCGCCTTTGAGGGTTCGATGCCGTATTGATTTAGTCGTACTGTCAATATATCTGAAGGTGACTTTTCCGTCCCGGTTGCCAATGATATTTTTTTCACTGATTACACCCCGGTACAAGTACCGGGACAGATACTTCAGAGCCGTTATGCCGGTTCCCACACGAATGCAATTGACAATCCATTTAGGGGAAACGCCATTCGGGATGGGTAATTTTTTTTGATTTAATCCATCAAGAAACCGGGCACGAAAAACCCTGGCCAGAGCTTTTTGTAAAGGGGTCAAGTCTGCTCTTGGCTCACTACATCATAAATTGGAATTATAAAATAACACATGTCGAGACTATTACATCAAAAGCTACATGAATTAAAGTCATGGAATCAACATATACGGATGAACTTTTTTCTATAACAGGTGAGGATATCACCTTTTTTAACTATTATTTTCCAACGTGTAAAAAGAAGGTTGTTAAAATAGCTGATATCGAAAATATTATTATTCTTGAGCCCACACTCCAAAATGGAAAGTGGCGAATTCATGGTACCGGCAATTTTAAAGTATGGTTTCCAAACGATGGTGATCGCCCAAACCGAGACAGAATTTTTGTAGCATCCCTGAAAAATCAGTGGATTGATATCGGCTTCACAGTGACGGACGGAGATCGAGTCGAAAAAATATTGAATTCCAGAAATTTAATTAAAAAGGTATAAATACCGGATAAATCATCCCAGCGGATCGCGTGCCGCGCCCGCGGAATTTCCTATTAGCGCCAAGGAAAAAGCATAATGAGTCAACATTACAGCCATGAATAAACAGATCGCCTTTTTAGCCAAGGGATTTATGGGCTATTTGATCGTAGTTGCCATATCGATTCTTTCAAAAACCGACAACTATTATATCGCAGGTCTGATACCCCTGTTCCCGACATTTGCAATTATCGCCCATGTTATTGTTTACAAAAACAATAGCATTGAATCATTGAAGGAGACCATTCTTTTCGGTATCTTTTCTTTGGTAACCTACTTGGTTTATTTGTTATCAATATACGTTTGTATAGAATTCATGGACTTTTATCTATGCGTTGGGCTTTCGGTCTCTCTATGGCTTTTGTCCGCTGTCATCTTGATAAAAATTTGGCCATTCATTTATAAACCCCGGCTGAACTGATCCAAACAGGGGAATTTGTCGATTTGATACATATTAAGGGCTTAATCGGGGTTCTTGTCGTCTGGCTTATATCTTTTCTATCTACATCCAAACACTATTTTATAGCGGGGTTAGTTCCCTTGTTTCCGTTTTTTGCTCTTATTGCCCACTTTATTGTGTTTTTTGACCAAGGGCAAACGGGGTTAAAGCAAACGGCTCTTTTCGGTATGTTCTCTCTTATCCCTTATTTTTTATATCTCATTACAGTGTTCTGCTGTGTGAATAAATTTAATTTTTGGACATCTGTGCTTTGCGGATTGACTTCGTGGGCGGCCTCGGCAAGTCTTCTGTTTCTTTTATGGAAATAGAGATGGGGTCCGGCTGTATTTTTTGTAACATTTGACGTCTCTGCGTTGTTTTTCCACCGATTATTTTTCTTGAAATTCTCAGTGTCTGTGTTAAATTGGTTGGGCCAATTTGATAAAGCTGAACGGAGACTGTTCATGGAAAAAAAAATCGGAAGCCAGATCCAGGAAGAAATCATTAAAATGATTGAAGACGGCAGTGTCAAACAAGGGCAGAGGCTGCCTGCGGAAAGGGTGCTGTCCATGCGTTTTGGCGTGTCGAGGAATACGGTCCGCGAGGCCATCAGGGCCCTGGCCGAGCAAGGCATTGTTCGAAGTCTGCGCGGCAGCGGCTCTTACGTAGAATCTGATGCGGCCCAGCGTATAAAAAACCGGGTCCGGGCCGCCTTGGAAGGACGGCAGTTGAGAGTGATGGAAATATTTGAAATAAGACGGATGCTGGAACCCGCCGTTGCGGCAAAAGTGGCTGGGATAAAAGATCCGGGGGCCCTTGACACACTTTCTCAGATTCTGGACGGCCAGATCCGGGCCCAGGAAAATGACCAGGACGGCGCGGCGTTTGACAAGGCATTTCATACCGCCCTGGTTAAAGCGGCCGGAAACAGCGTGCTTGAAATCGTCTATGCCACCCTTGGAAATATTATGGCCGAAAGCAGGATTCCGGACCTGCAGTCGCCGGAACGGGCAGACCTTTCCATTGCAGCGCACAAACGCGTTCTGGACTGCCTTGGTTCGGCAGATGCCGACGGGGCCGCACAGGCGATGGCCCGGCACATGGATGAAATCGAGACCATTTTAAAACAGAAAATCGGAGAAGATTTAAGATGACATATATTGCAATTTACCTTCTTGTCGGCAGTGTGGCCGGTGTTATGGCAGGACTCTTGGGGATCGGCGGCGGATTGATCATCGTTCCGCTGCTTACCGTTATCTTCACAAGCCTTGGGATGAATCACAGCGTTATCGTCCACCTGGCCCTTGGCACCTCCCTTGCCAGTATTGTTTTTACCAGCCTGTCCAGCGTCCGTTCCCACTTCAAACGTGGTAGCGTGAACCGGTCGGTGGTGGCGCGGATCACGCCTGGGATTATTGCTGGCAGTTATACCGGAACCTGGGTTGCTGCCATGCTGTCCACCAATATCCTCAAGGGTTTTTTCGGACTTTTTATCCTGTATGTGGCGACCCAGATGCTTGTGGGGATCAAAGCCAAGGAAGGGCGCACTATTCCCGGAACCTTTGGCATATTCGGCTGCGGCTGCGGCATCGGCCTGTTTTCCAGCCTTGCAGGCATCGGCGGTGGAACCCTTGGCGTACCTTTTCTGGTCTGGTGCAACACCAAAATCCGTGAGGCCATCGGTACCGCGGCAGGCATCGGATTCCCCATCGCGATTACCGGTGCCTTGGGTTATATTATTAACGGGTGGGGCGCTGCGGATCGGCCGCTCCACTGCCTGGGATACGTCTATCTTCCGGCCCTGGTCGGTATTGTTTCGGCCAGCATTCTCACCGCACCCCTCGGCGTAAAGCTTGCCCACAGTCTTCCCGTGGAAAAGCTCAAGAAGATCTTTGCCCTGCTGCTCTATGCGGTCAGCGCCAAGATGCTGCTGTCAATTGTGATGTAGCGGCGTGTCACCCATCAACCCACTTTGAAAGAAAAGAGACCATCCCGTGCGCGAGGCCTATTGAAAAAAGAGAAATTATACCATTACCTGATTCATATCCAGTATCTGGGATTCCGGTACCATGGCTGGCAGAAGCAGCCAGGTGTAAAAACCATTGAAGCCATGATTGAAAAAACGCTTGGCTTTATCCTTGAAACCCCAGAGGAAAAGCCAGGCTTCAGGATTTTGGGCACCAGCCGGACCGATGCAAAAGTCTCGGCGAATCAATCCGCATTCATGCTTTTTGTCCATGATGCACTGGATATGCAAGCACTGCAGTCAAAATTAAATATAAACCTGCCCAACGATATCCGTGTGACAGGCGTGGAAGAAAAATCAAGTACATTTAATATTATCCATGCTCCCAAAGTAAAAGAATACCTTTACCTGTTTGCATGTGGATGCAAAAGTCACCCCTTCTGTGCGGCCATGATGCACACGGTTATGGACGATCTTGATATCGAATTGATGAAACAAGGCGCAAGGCTCTTTGAAGGGCGGCATCATTTTGCTTCATACTGTACAAAGCCCGGCCCTGAAACCAGCCTGGAACGAAACATCCGTGTCTGCCGGATTGAAGAAAACACTGAATTCCAGGCCAGTTTTTTTCCGGAAAAAAGCTGGCTGCTCAGGATTCAGGCATCTGGTTTTTTAAGATACCAGGTCCGTTTAATCATGGGGCAGTTGTTTAAACTCGGGAAAAAAGATATCGATCTAAACCGCATTAAACAATCCCTTTCAGACAGTCAGGCCCAGCCGTTGAAAGAAATTGCGCCCGGGTCAGGCCTGATTTTAAATAAAATAATATTTCAGACAGATTGATCTATATTGACATATCGTTTCGGTTTGATAGACTGCCCTTTTTTTATATTGGGATGATCTCTGACAAAGAAAAAGACACATCCGTTTTTTCAATCTCAAACGATCAATTCCCCTGAACCGGGGAAAGAAACATAGATGATATTGATATGGCTTTTAGGTACAGTAGTTCCAGAATAGACAGACTCCTCGAATACAATAAAAATTTAGAAAGACAGTTGGATTTACTTCAACTCAACGAACGTGTCATTGAGGAAAATCTTGAGGAACTAGAATCTCTCCTCTGTGTTTCCGATCGAATTGAACAATATTCTATCTGCCGGTTGACAGAAACGGCTCTGTTCTGTGTCGGCAATTATGCAAATAATAACTGTGTTACCGAGGTGGGAGATTTTTTGATGAATCCACGCCTCATACTTGTTCATATTAAAGGCCTGCCCCGGCCGGTTATAAAAGAGCGGTACACGCCTTTGTCAGTACAGTTTAAAGACAGGGGGACTGAAAATTATTCTGTCGGTGAATGGCTCAGGCACAATACGATGACGGAAATAGTAAAAAAGCCCATCCTGCCTTATCTGCTGGAATTATTAGAGATACATAACTGCCAAAAGGCTTACATTGACTCTGTCAAAAAAAGAGTAAATGGCATTGTAGATCTTCTTACGCATCTATCCATCTATAGCCGAATGAATATTGACGCGTGGAAATCCACACTGGAAGAAGATGACCGGAAAATGATGGAAAGACTGTTTTATAAGTTCGACTACAAAATTTTTAATGACTTCGGTAAAAAAATCCAAAAGTGTTCAGATTATTGTGTAGCTGTTTAACATTCTGTTTGATCGACCACAACGCCAACTTTCCAAGCGAAGCTTAAAAAAATCGGGGAGATCCATACTTGCCGGTCTTGTTAAATACCATCATTGGTGATGGTGATATTCGTCATTATTTAGGGGCTACATGTTCCGCTTGGTCGGCCGGTGTTTCAGGCTCAATTCCAGGCTCCATTTTTTTGTAGTATTTCCCCTTTACCCGATCCACCAAACCGTCTCTTTTCAAGAGAGAAACGACATTGGAAATCTGTTTCCCTGTTAATCCAGTCATCGTTTGGATTTCTTGTGGGGAAAGGCCTGAGTTCTTATCGATCAGATTTAAAATGCCTTTTCGAAAATTCTTTTTCATTTGCCGATATTTCTTAGCTTTAGGGGTGGGTGAAACAACTTCAACATCACTGTCTGTATCTGTCGTCTCAGGTGTAGGATTGTTTTTTGGGGGCTCATGGATCGAAAGATTGAATGCTTTTCCTGGAATAAGATTCTGGACTTTCTTGATCGTTGAATGGAGTAGTTGCGTCGTTTCTTCGCTAAATTCAAGGTCTATGGTTATTCTCATTGACGATTTTTCCTTTTTTTCTTTGGGGTCGCACCCATATTTGTTCGTGAATATGCACTATAGAATGGTTTTTCATTACAAAGAATTCTCAAAAACATTCCTTATTGCGAACTATATTTCATGTTTCATAAACCGTCAACTGTTCAACAGAACGTTAAGTTGCCTAATGTTGAATAATGTTGAATAATTAAAAATTTTAGTTTTATAAAATTTTGATATTATCCAGGGGAATCACGATAGTTGACTTCCCGGGATTATTTTATCCTTTCACAACCCCGAGGGGGCGAAGCTTGTGCAAGGGCTTGATCAAATCACGCTGGGCTTCAATTACAATCGCAATATTTTTATATGCCTGGGGTGCTTCCCCAAGATCGTACATGCCCTTGGCTTTGCCGCGCCTGACCTTATTCCAGCGGTCGAAAACGATGCCCTGCATGGCCTGGTCACAGTCTTCGGGTGTGAGTTCTCTGGTCGCCTGCAGCCGTCCCAGGACGCGCCCTGCACCATGGGAACAGGACATGAACGATTCAGGATTACCCAGGCCTTCGACAATGAAGGACGGGGTTCCCATTGAACCGGGAATGATTCCGGTCTCGCCTTGTTTGGCGGAGGTTGCCCCTTTTCTATGGACCCATACATTTTTATTGAAATGATTTTCCAGGGCCGCATAGTTATGGTGAATATTAACTTCATCGGCAAATTCAGTCCCGGGGAAGACCATCGTAAAGGCATCCTTGAACCGGGTCATGATTTTTCTGCGGTTTTCCCGGGCATAGGAGAGGGCAAAATTCATATCATTGATATAATTTTGTCCTTGGGTTGTCTCTGTCGGCAAAAATGCCAGGTCAATTCCCGGTGTGTCTATGTTTCTATTTTTATTTAGTTTAACCGCCGTTTCATTATAAAAACGTGCGATAACATTGCCCAGATGCCGGGAACCAGAGTGGATCATCAGCCAGATCCGGTCGTCATCGCCGGCCTGGATTTCAATGAAATGGTTGCCGCCGCCAAGGCTGCCTAAATTTTTATAGGCAAGTTCTTTGACATGGGACGAGAACCATCCTCTGTCTTTATACGCTTCTATGTCATTAAGATTTTCCCATGCCTGTGGCGATTTATGGGCGTTTCCTTCCCCGCAGGGCACATAATTTTTAACCAATGTAACCACTTCTCTTAAGCTGTTTCGGCTGGTTTCGGACACAGGAAGGTTTGTTCTTACAGATCCCATACCGCAACCAATATCTACACCCACTGCATTAGGGATAATAGCATTGTCAGCGGCTATTACACCGCCGATGGGCATGCCGTAACCCGGATGGCAGTCGGGCATCAGGGCTACGTGGTGGAAAACAACGGGATGCATGGCCAGGTCCTCGGCTTGTTTCATTGCAAGTTCTTCGAGATTTAAACACCAGGACTTGATCGGAACTTTATATTTTTCTTCTTTTTTTACCCATTCCATATTTATATTCCTTTTTATTTCTCAACTGATATCTGCCAAGGCACGATAGAGATCATCGCCCAAATGAATGGCAAGACCGGTCATTATATCTCAACGCCCCATACTAAAATATAATGTAATGGAAAATCAGGCAATTATTGGATACGAACAGACATTTACACCTTGCAGACAATTCCTTATTATATGACCATTCTTGCTTCAGATGTGTAATGATAAAAAAAGTAAAAAAAAGGAGTTTATCATGCTTTTGGATTTTTCCTTCTACAATCCAACAAAAATCTATTTTGGAAAAGAGTCTCTTGGAAACCTTAAAAGTGAGTTGGCCAATTACGGAGATACCGTTCTTTTGGCCTATGGTAAAAATGCCATCAAACGCATCGGTCTTTATGATCATGTCGTCGCAATTTTGAAAGATACCGGCAAAAAGGTGATCGAACTGTCAGGCGTCATGCCAAATCCGACCTATGCCAAACTCATGGAAGGCGCTAAACTTGTGCGCGACAATAATGTCAGCCTTATCCTGGCAGTTGGGGGCGGCTCTGTGATTGACCTTGCAAAGGGCATCTCTGTTTCTGCGTACTGCGATGAGGATCCGTTTCAAAAATATTGGGTGAAGTTTGAAAAAGTTGCAAATAAGACTGTTCCTGTTGCCTCCATATTGACCATGGTGGGGACCGGTTCTGAGATGAACGGCGGGTCCGTCATTACCCACGAGGATACGAAAATTAAATCCGGCAGGGTTTTTCCGCCCGAATGTTATCCCAAATTTTCAATACTGAATCCGGAATATACTTTTTCAGTATCACAATACCAGATGCTCAGCGGCGTTTTTGATACCATGTCCCACCTGATGGAACAGTATTTTTCAGGTGATGACAATAATACAACGGATTATATTATCGAAGCCCTGCTGAAATCATCCATTGATAATCTTCGGGCGGCTTTGAAAAATCCCGAAGATTATGAGTCAAGAAGCAATCTCATGTGGAATGCAACCCTTGCGCTCAATACCGTTACAGGTGTTTCAAAAACACAGGACTGGGAAGTTCACATGATTGAACACCAACTGGGGGCCTACACCGACTGTGCGCATGGCATGGGCCTTGCCGCGATTTCACTGCCCTACTATCGCCATATTTATTCATACGGCCTTGATAAATTTGTCCGGTTTGCCTCTGAAATATGGGGCATTTCCCCCGAGGGGAAAACAAAGGATGATGTGGCCCGGGAAGGACTGGATGCGCTTGAGAACTTCACAAAAGAGTGCGGTATTGTCACGTCCCTTGAAGAACTTGGCGCCACCAGAGAGATGCTGCCTAAGATTGCTGAATCATCTTTCATTCTTGGCGGCGGATATAAAAAACTGACCACCGGCGATATTTTAAAGATTTTGGAAGCCTGCTTTTAGTTTAACGCAATTTCGTCTACTTTACCCCAGCGTTGCAGAAGTCCTGATGCGGTCCATATTTTTAAAAAAATTGGGGCTTGGTCATAACATCGGCCACAATGTAGGTTGGGGTGACGAAGGAACCCCAACATAAGTCTCGGGATTGACGGCATATTTTGTTGGGGTTCCTGCGTCACCCCAACCTACAGCAAATTGGTATGGCCCCAAATATGATCAAACCCAAAAATTTTTATGCAACGTTGGGGTTTAATTGGGGCCTGGCGCCTCTATATAAATTTGTTTTGCACAGTTTCCCTTAAAGTTGGGTTTATCCTCGGCACCCGAAACTAAGTTTTCAATGGACCCTGATACGTTAATTGTTTTGGGGAGGTTGATCCAGAATTCATTGAGAAACTTATTTCCGGCTCCTGTGCACCGCAGTTCGATTTTTTTAGTGACCACTTTGCCCAAATTGGTCACAAGAAATTTTTCCATTTCTGAAACTTGAACCGTTTCCCCGATATTTTCTCGCATAAATTTTCCTAAAGCGCTTTGATCAAATTTTTGAGCTAATTGCTGTATACGAATAAAATAGTCATCATCACTGAGTTCTTGGCAGGTCCCATGCTTTTTCCATTCGTGTTTTGCAAATTCAGTAGAGTAAAAACAATTTGGCATCCAGGGGGCAATCTCGCTAATTGTTTCTTCCTCAAGGTCGAGAGGTGTAGCGGAACAGTTTCCGTAATTGTGTCCACAGCCATTTTTGTTTGGCCAGAGGCCATGCATCGTTATGTTCGTAATCGAAATGGTACCAGAATTTAGCTTGTCACATTCTGGCTTAACCCCAGAATAGTTGAAATGTTCACAAAATCCAGCTTGCCAGGATAACGCCAGCACATTTGAATCGTAAGTGTTTGCAGTCGTGCATTTGGTATCCTCGGTTGGGGACGTATCCGTGTCGTTACCAGTTTCATATATTTTTGTAACGCCGCATTCTTTTGCGACCCATCGCCTGGAGTTACTAATTTCAGGTACTAATATAAGAGCCCAAGGGCCGCCAGCCTTATTTTCTTCAACGACTTCATAGGTTCGTCCGGGAACGACATGAACATCTTGGGGATTATGGCCTTTTTTAAAGCTTTGATAGGCGGGACAGGGTTTGATGGCGGTGAACATCCCCTCTACTCTATTAGCATGTACATTTGATGCTATTGCCATGATGAGAAGGGCATAGATGAGTTTCTTCAAATACATATGATTTCCATTCCTTTGAAATTGGTTGCTTAATACCTGGAAAATCCCCAACCGCGACCGGGGATGCTGTCCGTGCACTTTTTTAAATTTACTGGTTATGGAACATTTTTTGTGACGGTGGTCCTCCTCCAACAGATGAAGGCCTCAATAGAGGTCCTCCGTATATGAAGGAATAAAAAGAACTTTTTGCGACGTATCATCTTCCACCGTATTTGTCCATCAGGGAAGCCCTGATTTAATGTTATTTTTGTGTTTGAAATATAAGAAAGCGATTCGGAGCCGATTTTCTGTTGCTTCAAGAGTTATGTGAGACAGGAGCGTTGCTGTCCGAAGCGTATCATTCACAAAGGCCTGTTGGCCTCCATAATATATCGCATAATACCTTCGAAAGACCAAAATACAGAAGATTAAATTGGCCCTTGCTATCCACGAGAAAGTTAGGATATTCTTCATTAATTTTGATTGTCTATTTCAAGGCAGTTTGCCCTTATCAGGTTTATATAAATATCAATATATTCAGTTCAAGATCGGATAAGTGGGAATATACACCCACACATAATATTTTGCTGACGAAATCAAATGAGAATAAAAGGAAAACCATGAGATACGAACCGGTCAAAAAGGCCATAAACATAATCGTATATTTTATTTTTTTTCTGTTAAGTTTTTTTGCTGTCCATGCGACAGCAACATCAATGCATGAAATGCCGCCGAAAGGGGAGATGAGAGGTAATCCCCCTCCTGGCGGAGGAATGGGCCAAGCACCTCCTATGATGGGTGCTGCTAAATTAAAAGACAAAGAGCAATCCGATTACTTTACCGATTTAACTGCCGAAACAGCCGCCATCAACTCGTATGTTGATTATCTTTTCAAGAAAAAGCTCATTAAAGATCCGAGTTGTTGGTAATGATGCCCGCAATGGCTGGGGACTCGTGGGAAAAAACGGCGGGGATTGTCATCTTTCGACAAAAGTTCAGCAGATAAAAGGCAGGATTATTGTTGATAAAATTTCAACATTATCCATGTCACTTACGGATCACTCTCAATTTACCGGAACAATCAATGCCAATGATGAGGCGGGTAATGTTACCCTTTACATTGATAAAACCAGTAAGTGGAGCCTCAGTGGTGATTCCTACGTAATTTCAGTAACGGGCGAGGTTAACAATATTGATCTTAATGGTCACAATCTTTATGTCAATGGACATCCAATTCAATGAAATTGCATAAAAAAGGAGATTCAAAATGAGCAATAAAAAATGGATGCGTCTGGTGTTGGTAATGGTGGTTGTCATTGCTATGGCAATATGTGCAAATAATGTTTTTTCCGGTCAAGGATCGAGCGGGGAACGTCCTCCCAAACCGCCCACTGATGATAACGGCGGGCCCCATGGTGACAGAGAAAATCCGTTTGAAAAAGACGATACAAACAATGACGGTAGAGTGTCCCGCAGTGAATTCAACGGACCTGCAGACATGTTTGACAAAATGGATGTTAATGGTGACGGATATATCGCAAAAGATGAATTACCCAAAGGCCCTGGTGGCCCCGGTGATTCCGAAGAGGACCATAACGGACCAAAACACGAATGAAAATCAGATAGCAGGGGTGTTCGGGGCGCATCCCTGCGTCTATTTTTTGACGAGACAAAGCCTCCAGATAGATCTGTGAAGGTCTGCATCAAGATTAAATTTTGGGCAAATTGTTTAATGCCGTTTCTAAAATTCATTTGCTGACAGCCCATGGCGAACCGCCCGACCGAAGGGTGATGAACTAATAGATGGTTGCCTATGGTAAATGTAAAATAACTTTACCCGTCCCCGGTTTTTTTGATATTAAAGAATATAAAAGAAACCGCTTTCCTTTGTTAAAGAAATTTATTCTCAAGGAGAAAAAATGTCCGTAATCGTCCAATATATTGTTGTCAGGAATGGAGATGAAAAGATGACATTCGCGACAAAAAAAGAGGCCGATGCCTATGACAAGATGTTAGATATTGCTGACAATTTATTTGATTTTCTTGGAAATTCCAATATCGTTCTTGATGAAACCCACAAAGAAGAGATTGCTCTTCTGTTAGCTGAAAAACGCGAAGAGGTGATGCCTATTTTAAGGGGTGTTTCTCCCAAAGCCAAAACTGAACGGAAAAAGAGCGCTTCTGTCCAGGGCTCGGCCAAAAACCGCGGTAAGACAGCGGCAAAACAGGCTGCATCAAAATCGGCCGGCACATCCGAGGAAAATAATACCGCATCTGAAGTCACGTCTGATTCCAAATCAACTTCCCGATCAAAAGAAGCATCTTAAAAGAGAGTCGCCAGGCCGGATACGTTTAAGCTCCGGCAGCGGCGTTTAATTTGAGGGACATATTTATGCCGTCTTTGTTATATCGAGTGATGCGGTTGGCTGTGGTCCTGCTGCTTGCAGCCGGCGTGGCGCTGTGGCTGTTTTTTTCCAGGGAGAAACCCCAAAAAAAGGCAATGGTCCGCATTCCGCCGACGGTGCTGTGTGTGCCTGCAGTATCGGGCAGCTCTGATATGACCGTTGAAGCCTTTGGTACGGTGACACCCCGGAACAGTGTGAAACTGGCCATGGAGATTGCGGGCCGTATTGATTATATCCACCCTGATTTCCGGGAAGGCGCATCAGTTCATAGCGGTGACGTCCTTTTGAGGATTGACCAGCGGACCCTTGTCCTGAATGAAAAAAATGCCCGGGTCCAGGTGGATCAGGCCCGGGCCGATATGGCTCTGCTCAAGCAGGAGACGGTGAATTTAAAGGCCGATGAAGCACTTGCCCGTTCTAATCTGGAGTTGGCATTCAAAGAACTGGAACGGATCCGGGCATTGGCCAAAAATCAGTTTGCGTCCAAAACCACGTTGGATAAGGCGGAACAACAATATTTAACCGCGAAAAATCAGCTTCAGAATATTACCAATGCCCAGGAGCTTGTCCCGTCTCGCATGGCCGTTAAAAAATCGGTCCTGGCGTCGGCCCAGGCGGCATTGGCAACGGCCTCTCTGATGCTTGAAAAATCTGAAATTAAATCTGAATTTGACGGATTTGTAATGACAAAGCAGGTCCAGGTCGGGGAATATGTGAATCCCGGCCAGGTGCTTGGGGTCATATATGAAAAAGATGCCCTGGATGTTGATATCCGAATCCCCCTTGAAGAGCTTCAATGGCTGGGGTCTGTTTTTGAAAACGGCGGACGCCCCCAGGTGCGTTTGACCATTGCCAATATGGAAGGTGGTCGCTCTCCGGAGTGGCCCGGCCAGGTGGCCCGGATTAAAGCGGCTGTTGACGAAAAAACCCGGACCATGCCCATGACCGTTGAAATCGGTACCCTTGATGTTAAGGATCCCTTGCTGCTGCTTCGACCCGGTGTTTTTGTCAAATGCCGCGTTAAAGGAGAGCAAAAAGAAAATGTCTTCAAGGTGCCGAGAACGCTCATGCGATCTCCGGATACCCTTTATCTGGCCCGGGCGGATCATCTTGTGATTCAAAAGGTCTCAGTGATCCGGCGGTTTGAGAATGATGTCTACATCGCCGGGGGACTGGCACCGGGGGATTTGATCATTGAGTCTCCTTTACCCGGGGCGGTGGACGGTATGCCCGTCACCGTTAAAAAGGCCGGGGATAATCCATGAAAGCCCTGGGAAAATGGTCGGTGGAGCACCATGTGACGGTGAACCTGGTCATGGTATTTCTAATTGTGGCCGGGATGTTCACGGCCATTCACATGAAGCGTGAAATGTTCCCGCAGTTCTCTTTGGATATGATCAGTATTTCCGTGGAGTATCCCGGCGCGTCTCCCGAGGATGTGGAAGAGGGCATCTGCATCAAAATTGAAGAACAGCTCAAAAGCCTTGAAAATATAAAAACCATGTATTCCACTGCGGTGGAAGGTCATGCCGCAGTGACCCTGGAGCTTGATGCCGGTACGGACATTACTGAGAAACTCAACGAGGTCAGGACCGAAATTGACCTGATCGACTCTTTTCCCACCGAGGCCGAAGATCCTGTGGTGGTCGAGATTAAAAATAATGAACCGGCCATCTATGTGGCGGTTTACGGTGATGTGGGCGAGCGAATCCTTAAGCAGACAGCCGACAAAATCAGGGATGATCTGGTGGATTTTGAAGAGATTTCCCTGGCCGAACTCATGGGTGTCCGGGAATATGAGATTTCAGTGGAAATTTCCGAAGAAAATCTGCGCAAATTTTCCCTCTCCTTTGATGATGTGGTCGGTGCCGTGGGAACCGGAAGCCTTGAATTGCCCGGCGGTCTGATTAAGACCTCGGGCGGTGAGTTTTTGGTTCGGGCCAAAGGTAAACGATACACCGGTGCTGAGTATGAACAGATTCCTCTGGTGACAAGGGCTGACGGCACAGTGGTGCGCCTCGGGGATGTGGCCCGGGTGGTTGACGGGTTTGAAGACCAGGACCTTCAATCCCGGTTCAACGGTCAGCCGGCGGCCATGGTGGTGGTGAAGCGCACCAGTTCCCAGGACACCATTGCCATTTCAAACCGGGTGCTTTCCTATATTGATGATGTTCAAGACGATCTGCCCAAAGGCGTCCATATCGGGCACTGGTACAATATAGCGGATATGGTCCAGGAGCGGATCGATCTGTTGCTGAAAAACGGCATCCAGGGCATTCTCCTGGTGTTTGTGGTGCTGGCGCTGTTTCTGGATTTAGGACTTGCGTTCTGGGTGGCATCGGGGATTCCCATCACTTTTATGGGGGCATTTCTTTTCCTGGAATACATCGGTGCGTCGGTGAATATGCTCTCTTTATTCGGGTTTATCATGACCCTGGGCATCCTTGTGGATGATGCCATTATTTTGGGGGAGAACGTATACACCCACTACGCTGCAGGCAAAACGCCCAAGCAGGCTGTGATGGCGGCCATGGAACAGGTGGGCGCGCCTGTGGTCATGGCGGTGGCCACGACCATCGTGGCATTTGCCCCGCTGATGTTCATCACCGGCATCATGGGAAAGTTCATCGCCGTCATGCCCCAGTCCGTGATTTGTATTCTTGTTATCTCTCTGCTGGAGGCCTTTTTCATCCTTCCTGCGCATTTGGAAGGCACATTGTCCCGCCCTACGGCTGCAGATCGCAGACCGAAAATTTATAAAATACTGTTTTTCTGGATTCACTGGCTTAAAACAGATATTTTTTATATTCACGGTGTGGTGAGAAACCGGATGGAACGGGGGCTGAACCGCGTTATTTATGATTATTATCTTCCATTATTACGTTATTGCATTAAAAACAGGTATTTTACCCTGGTATTGGGCGTGGGGTGCCTGATCATAAGTATCGGACTGATTGCCGGCGGGCATGTGCCCTATACATTTTTTCCAAAAACCGACTCCGACTGGATGCTGTCGGAAATTGTCTATCCTCTGGGCACCCCCTTCAGTACCACCCAGAATACGATTAAGCAGATTGAGGCCGGGGCCTTTAAGCTCAACGATTATTTCAGGGACCGTGTTGAGGATCACAAGGATATTCTTGTAAATACCTTTTCTCTGGTGGGTGTGATACCACGCCGGGATTGGAAAGAGGGGGTGGCGGGCGGACATTGCGGCATTGCCTGGATTGAGATTGTGCCGGCGGCAATGCGTCCTGAAATTCTTGCTTCGGAGGTGGTGACCAAATGGCGGGAATTCACCGGAAACATTCTTGGGGCAGAACAGTCTACCTTTACAGTCATCGGTGGCGGCCCCGGGGGAAACCCCATTGAGATTCGTCTGCACGGCAGCGAACTTGCCCAGATGGAAGCGGCGGCCCAGGCACTTAAAGAAGAAATTGCATCCTATCCGGGTACCTTTGACATTACCGATGATTTCAGGCCCGGTAAGATGGAAAAACAGGTCTATATCCGGCCGGGCGCTAAGGCTTTGGGCGTGACCATGGCTGATATCGCCACCCAGCTTCGACAGGCCTATTATGGGGATGAAGTACTTAAAATTCAGCGGGGCAAAGATGATATTAAGGTGATGGTCCGCTATTCCAAGCAGGAACGGGAAACCGAATCCAGTATAGACCGGCTTCGTATCCGGACACAGGATAACCGGGAGATTCCCTTGAACCAGGTGGCCCGCATAGAGACCCAGCGCGGATATGCCGCAATTAAGCGCGTGGACAGGCACCGGGTGATTACGGTAACGTCAGATCTTGATGAAGACGTTGCCAATGCCCGGAATATTGTTAAGGACTTGAGTGAAAATTTTCTGCCTGATATGATCAAGCGGTTCCCCGGGGTTGACTATGACCTTGAAGGCCAGGCCAAACGCAGCAAGGAGTCCATGGAAAGCCTGATGAAGGGGTTTATTGTGGCCGCCATGATCATTTTCCTGCTTTTGGCCAGCCAGTTTTCGTCTTACAGCCAGCCGTTGATCATTATGACTGCGATCCCCTTCGGGCTCATCGGGGCGATCCTGGGACATCTGATCATGGGGCTGGATATTACCATGATTTCGATTTTCGGCATTGTGGCGCTCTCAGGTGTTGTGGTCAACGACTCTTTGATCCTCATTGATTTTATCAATGTTGAAGTGGCCAAGGGAACAAAGGTGTTGGAGGCCGTGGTCAAGTCCGGTGAAACCCGGTTCCGTCCGGTGATTTTAACCTCTTTTACCACGGTGGCCGGCCTTGCTCCGCTTCTGACGGAAACAAGCTTTCAGGCCAAGTTTCTTATTCCCATGGCCGTAAGTATCAGTTTCGGGCTTGTTGCTGCCACGGTGCTGACCCTGGTTTTTGTGCCGGCGTTATATGTGGTGCTCCGTGAATTGTTCCAGCTTTTAACCGGTGGGCCGGATATTCAAAATAATGGTGCCTGATTTTAAAAACTTCATTGAACCCCCAATTTATAGTATAAGAATCTGCATTTAATCGGCGAATGATTAAATAGTTCGCCTGCAGGACGATAATTGAACAGGACAACGCTTTTTATGGATAATATGTTTACCGAACAGATCTGGATGGATGCCTGGGTCAATGATGCGGCAGGCAAAGATACCCTTGCCGTGCATAAGGGATATGCAACGGCACAGTTCTGGGATAAGGCGTCGGTAACATATAATACCGATAAAAATGAAATCAGAAGTCGGCGTACGGCCCGGGCCCTGGCGGCGCTCAGGGAAAAAGGCCTGCTGTTTGAGGGCATGCGTGTTCTTGATATCGGCTGCGGTACCGGGATTATGTCGTTGGCCCTGGCCCAGGAAGGGGCCCAGGTGACGGCCATGGATTTTTCTTCGGGTATGCTTGACCGGTTTAAAGCTGATATCCCCGAACACCTGAACAGCAAAATTACCCTTGTCCAGGAAGACTGGCACCAACTGGATATCTGGAAGCGGGGATGGGAAAAAGCCTTTGATCTGGTCCTGGCGTTCATGTCACCGGCCGTGGCGTCACCCGAGTCGTTTTTAAAAATGATGGAATGCGCTGCAAAAGGGTGCGCCATCAGAGGCTGGGCAGCCCGGCGTCAGCCCAACGTGTTCAAGGATTTGTGGGAAATGATCATGAACGGTCCTTTGGACGATAAACCCCAGAGTATTCTTTATAAAATTAATCTGCTGTTTTCCATGGGACTCTATCCGGACGTCTATTTTGATGCGGTGGAGTGGGATCAGATGATTGATGTGGAAACCGAAACAGAGAACCAGGTTGCTTTTTTCACAAAAGTGGCTGGGAAATCTGATGGGGAGATCCGGCCCGTGATTCATTCATACTTGCAGAACCGGGCCGGAAAAGGACAGGTCAGAAAAAAGCAGAAGGGGTTGACCGCAACTGCTGTTTTTCTGGTTGATTCTTTGATTTAAAAGAACACACGGACGAATGATCATCCTTGTGCGGTGCATTATTCGTCCATGGATTGAATAAAGGCCTGGAATTTTTTAAAGGTGGATGTGTCCATGGCATGCTCCATGCGACATGCCGTGTCATCAGCCTTTTGTTCTTCAACACCGATAAAACGGACGAGAAAATCTTTTAACATAATATGGCGCTTTTCAATCTCTTTTGCTATTTTTTCACCTTTGGCTGTCAGGGTCACATAGCCGTAAGGTTCGTAATTGATCAGTTCCTGGGCGGCCAGTTTTTTGAGCATCCCGGTAACAGATCCGCGCTTTATGTCGAGCCGTTCGGCAATATCTTTTGAACGGGCAACCGTATTGGTTGTCTGGAGTTCAAGTATGGTTTCAAGATAGTCTTCCAGGCTTTCGGACAAGTCTATTGATTTAGGCATTCATGTTCCTCCGGTTGAAATTTAGCATTTCTTATAATGATGTGTCTTGATAAGTTTATCAATATATTTTTTGAAAGTTTTAAAAAAAATTAGGCGATGTATTACATTCAGCAAGCCAAGTTTAAAGTATTGTCACACCGTAAAATCTGATTATACTAATAGAACGTATTTTTGATACCTTTACCCGTAAGCAATAACTTTTCATGATAGAGGTAAACATATGAGTGATGATTCCAGACCCATTACCCCTGAGATTGTATCCGAGGAAGAAGAGGAAAATGAAAATAAAGGGGGGCTGGTTACCCAGACGACCAAACCTAAATTTTTGTACCTTGTCCCCATAACCGGACGCCCCCACCTGCCCGCACAGGTCCAGCCTTTGTTTGTCAGTAAAAAGCGCTGGGAAGAGACCCTGGCCAAATCCGCCAAGGAGAATCAGGGGCTTCTAGGACTGTGCTATTTCAGTGAAGTTAAAGGAAAGTATGTATACAAAGAAGATTTTCCCGACGTTGGATGCGTTGTTCGCATGCTTAATGTACAGGAAGTGGAGGGAAATCTGCAGTTCATCGCCCAGGGCCTTGAACGATTTAAAATTAAAAAGTTTTTGTCTGATAAACCGCCCTTTGTGGCCGAAGTCGAATACCCCGTTGAACCCGAGGAGGATGAGGATAAGGTCAAGGCCTATGCCATTTCGATTATTTCAAATATCAAGCAGCTGTTGTCCTTGAATCCGTTATATTCAGAAGAGCTTAAGCAATACTTGAATCGCTTTTCACCGGACCAGCCATCGCCCTTGACCGATTTTGCCGCAGGTATTACCACGGCGTCCGGGGATGATCTGCAGGATATCCTTGAGACCGAATCCATCCTGGACCGGATGAAAAAGGTGATGATGCTGCTGCAAAAAGAGATTGAGATTGCCAAGCTGCAGACAAAAATCCAAAAGGACATCAACACCCAGGTGGATGACAATAAGCGCAAGTTCTTTCTCAAAGAGCAGCTTAAGGCCATCCAGAAGGAACTTGGCATTCAAAAAGATGACAAGACCTCTGATGTGGATAAGTTCAAAGAGCGCTTTGCCGAACTTGACCCGCCCGAGCACGTGGTCAAACGCTTTGAAGAGGAAATTGAAAAACTGTCCGTGCTGGAAACAGGCTCTTCGGAGTACGGGGTGACACGCAACTACCTGGACTGGGTCACCTCTTTTCCCTGGGGTGTCTATTCCGAAGATAATATTGATATCGAGCGGGCGGAAAAAGTGCTGGATCGGGATCATGCCGGACTCTCCGATGTCAAAGAGCGGATCATCGAGTTCTTTGCCGCAGGCGTGTATAAAAAAGATATTTCAGGCTCCATTATTTTGTTCGTGGGTCCGCCCGGTGTGGGGAAAACCTCCATCGGCAAGTCCATTGCCGAAGCCCTGGGCCGAAAGTTTTATCGGTTTTCTCTGGGCGGCATGCGTGATGAAGCCGAGATCAAGGGGCACCGGCGCACCTATGTGGGCGCGCTGCCCGGTAAACTGGTCCAGGCCTTGAAGGACACTGCCGTTGCCAATCCGGTGATCATGCTCGATGAGGTGGATAAGATCGGCGCATCCTACCAGGGTGATCCTGCTTCGGCATTGCTTGAGGTGCTGGATCCCGAGCAGAACGCAGAATTTTTGGATCATTACCTGGATCTTCGCATTGATCTGTCCAAAGTCCTGTTCATCTGCACGGCCAATACCCTGGATACCATCCCCGGGCCGTTGCTGGACCGTATGGACCTGATTAAGCTCAGCGGATATATCACTTCCGAAAAGCTGGAAATCGCAAGAAAACATCTGTGGCCAAGGCTTTTGAAGCGAAATAATCTGAATGGATCCATCATCACCATCACCGAGCCCACCATCCGGCATCTCATTGAGGGCTATGCCCGGGAAGCCGGGGTGCGTAATCTTGAAAAGCTTTTGAACAAGATTATACGCAAAAGCATTGTCAAAATTTTAAAGGATAAAGAGGAGAAGATTCAGATCAACATCAAGTCCCTGGAAGATCTGCTCGGCCCGCCTGTGTTTACCCCTGAAAAGCAGATGGCCGGAGTGGGGATTGTGACAGGTCTTGCCTGGACCGCCATGGGCGGTGCCACCTTATCCATAGAGACAGTGAAAGTACATGGAAAAGGTCCCGGATTTAAGCTGACCGGAAAACTGGGGGATGTGATGCAGGAGTCTGCTTCCATCGCTCTGTCCCATGTGCGCTCTTCATCAAAAAGTTACGGTATCAAAGAGGACTATTTTGATGAAGCCTTTGTCCATATCCATGTACCCGAGGGGGCCACACCCAAGGACGGACCCAGTGCCGGCATTACCATTGCCACAGCCATTGTCTCCATGGCGTCGGGTCGCGAGATCAAGCGGCCTTTGGCCATGACCGGCGAGTTGACACTTACGGGCGATGTGTTACCCGTGGGTGGAATCAAGGAAAAGATCATTGCCGCCCGGCGGGTGGGCATTAAAGAGATTATCCTGCCTTATGGATGCAGCAGTGATTTTAAGAAACTGCCCGAGCACATTAAAGAGGGCATAGAATTCCATTTTGTGAAAAAATATAAAGAGGTCTACAAAATCGTTTTTGGTTAAACACTGTTTGCAGGACTGACAACGTGCCGCCCAGCGTCCTTTCCGGGATCTGGGCGGCACTTTTTTTTGAGGGAGGAAGGGGCTTGTAACGTATGCGCGGCATGTGGCCCATGGTTAAAAACGGTTCCAAGAGTGTCTGTCGGTTTCATATATTTGCATTATTTTTATAATAAAATTAAAAAAAGTAATGAAAATATAATTGACATGTATTTATCCTGTCATACATTTGTCTCGTCAACAACAAAACCAATGGAGGTAAAGACATGAGCCATATCATCGGAATCGACTTGGGAACTACAAATTCCTGCGTATCCATACTCGAAAACAATAAACCCATCGTTATTACCAACCCCGAAGGGGGAAGAACCACGCCGTCGGTTGTGGCGGTAACCCAAAACGGAGAACGTCTGGTGGGCCAGGCTGCCCGCCGCCAGGCCGTCACCAACCCGGAAAATACAGTGTTCGGGGTAAAGCGTTTAATCGGGCGGCAGTTTGACTCCCCTGAGGTGCAGGCGGATGTCGGTGTGCTGCCTTATAAAATTAAGAAGGCTGCCGGCGGCGGTGTCGCCGTTCAAATGAATGGAAAAGCGCACAGCCCGGCGGAAATTTCCTCATTTATTCTGGCCAATATCAAAAAAACAGCCGAGGAGTATCTCGGGGAAAAGGTGACGGACGCCGTGATCACCGTGCCGGCCTATTTTAACGACAGCCAGCGCCAGGCCACAAAGGATGCGGGAAAAATTGCAGGGCTGAATGTCCTTCGTATTATTAACGAGCCCACGGCCGCGTCTCTGGCCTTTGGGCTGGATAAAAAGGATGAAGAGAAAATTGCCGTATTTGACCTTGGGGGCGGCACCTTTGATATCTCTATTCTGGAGCTTGGCGACGGTGTCTTTGAGGTTAAATCCACCAATGGAGATACCCATCTTGGCGGTGAGGATTTTGACCTGCAGATTGTCAACTACCTGGCCGATGCGTTCAAAAGGGAGCAGGGCATTGACCTAAGAAACGATGCCATGGCGCTTCAGCGGCTCAAAGAGGCTGCGGAAAAGGCCAAACAGGAGCTCTCCACCGCGTTGGAAACAGATATTAACCTGCCCTTTATCACCGCAGATGCGTCCGGTCCCAAACATTTGAACGTGAAAATGAGCCGCGCCAAACTTGAAAGTCTGGTGTCAGAACTGCTTGACCGGCTCGAAGGGCCGTGTGCCACAGCCGTCAAGGATGCCGGATTTAAATTTTCCGACATCAACCGTGTGATCCTTGTGGGCGGCATGACCCGTATGCCGGCGGTTCAGGCCAGGGTAGAAAAGATCTTTGGCAGAACTGCGGACAAGGGGGTAAACCCGGATGAAGTTGTCTCCTTGGGTGCCGCAATCCAGGGGGGGATTCTTAAAGGTGATCTGGAAGATGTCCTGTTGCTGGATGTTACCCCCCTCTCTCTGGGAATTGAGACCTTAGGTGGTGTCATGACCCGGTTGATTGAGAAGAACACCACGATTCCGGCAAAGAAAAGTGAGGTCTTTTCCACGGCCGAAGACAATCAGTCTGCTGTGACCATACATGTACTGCAGGGTGAACGGGAGATGGCCTCTGACAATAAGCTGCTGGGCCAATTTGAACTGACAGGTATTGCCGCTGCACCCAGGGGAACCCCCCAGATTGAAGTGACCTTTGATATTGATGCCGACGGCATTGTTAATGTGTCGGCCAAAGACACGGCAACGGGCAAAGCACAGTCTATTCGCATCACGGCTTCGTCAGGGCTATCCAAAGAGGAGATTGATGCCCTGGTGAACGATGCCAAGCGCCATGCTGAAGAAGACCGGATCAAAAAGAATCTGGTCACCGCCCGAAACCAGGCGGATCAGTTGATCTACCAGACCGAAAAGATCGTGTCCGATGCCCAGGCACCCCTGGATCCGGATACCAAAAATCGTTTGGAAGGTTTGGTCAATGATTTAAAAGAGGCGGTCCCATCAGATGATGTGAACCGGATCAACGCTGCGGCGGAACGTCTGGGCCAGGCCCTTCAGACCATGGGTCAGGCCGCGCATAGCCAAGCCCATGATCCGTCTTCAGGTCAGGCCGGAACTGCCGGCAAAACGACATCAGGGGATGACGACGTTTTTGATGCTGAATTTTCAGAAGTTGCCTAACCCGTATGTTGATCGATAATTTAGAATCCAAGGTGAGCCATTTGCGAGGGGGTAGTGACGGTTCACTGCCCCTGTGCAAAATGGCGAACAGGATAAAGTGATTTGAACTCATTTCGTTCTTCGTTATAAGGGCAGGCCATTGTGCCTGCCCTAACGAGGACAACCACATAGAGTTTCCCCCTACAAAAGATGGCCGAGTAAAAAGGCTCCTATCTAGTGGCTGAACGGAAACCCGTGTTTGGATGAAAAGTTGCCCACAATGCCCAAATGGTGTCCGCAGCGGTCTGCGCTCCACCCTGTTTTTGTAAGATATACTGATTCACCGCATCAATGCGTGGTTGTCGGTTTTCGGATTTTACCAGGTGCCTGCACATGATTTGAACCGCATGCTGCCAGTTTTTACACCGGGTAACGACACCGGTATTGAAGATCTCTTTTCCCACCCAGGCAAAGTCCTGCCAGTGGGGGCCAATGACTGTGGGAATGCCTAATCCTGCGGGCTCCATGAAATTCTGGCCGCCTAAGGGCGCAAGGCTTCCGCCCACAAACACCACGTCGGCATGGGCGTAGGCTATGTTCAAATCCCCAAATCTGTCCCACAGGATAATGGCCGGACCGGTGAGAACGGATGATAGCTGTGAGCCTTTGTATGCCTTGAGGCCGTTTTTATTCAATTTTTTTAAAAATGGTGCAATGCGGTGCATATGTCGGGGAAACAACGCAATCACCTGTTCAGGCACCTTTTCTAACAGGGTTTTTATCATCTCAATGATTTGCGCCTCTTCCTGGCGGCGAAAAGAGGCAAAAATAGATAAGGGCAGATCCCGGGGGACGATCGCGGCCAAAGCCGAAGCGTTGTCAGGTGTCTCCTGAACTTTCATCCGGTCAAATTTGATGTTGCCCATGGTTTCAATACGGGTGTTGGAAAATACCTGGGAAAATCTTTGGGCGTCTTCGGCGGAGATGGCCAGGATGCGATCCGGGGCCAAGGCTCGCCAGAACGCTTTGGTGAGTCTGTAATTGCGACCACTTTTTTTTGATAACCTGCCGTTGATGAGCAATACCGGGGTGTGATTTTTTTTTAGCGCATAGAGATGGGCCGGCCACAGTTCGGTCTCCAATAGCACCATGACTGCCGGATTCACTTGTTGTACCGCTTTGTTCATTGCCTTTGGGCGGTCAAGGGGAAATATGTCAACACACAGGGTAATAAAGGGTGAAAATTTTTCGGGCAGCAGCATTTGTTTCAGAATTTCTAAGCCCTGATCCGTCGTGGTGGTCACCAGTATGGAGACCGGACTGTCCGGGGTCATGGCCTGGACAATGGAGACGGCAAGGTACGCCTCTCCAGCCGATGCCGCCTGTATCCAGACATCTGACTTTTGAAGGTGAACCGGGTTGATCCGCTTATCAATGGTTGGGGCAAGCCGTGGGTTCTGTTTTAAAAAAGGCAGGGCCGCATCCCACAGGATATTGTAAAATTTGAAAAAATTGGGTATAAAAGCACACTTTATCATGGGATGCTATGCTCTCATGTTTTTTTGAACTTGACAATAGAATCTATAAAGCAATTATTCCCGCCCATGAAATCAAATAAGAGCAGTTTGTCGAAGGAACGCAGGCAGAAAATTGTCCGGATGGTGTTTGCACACCGAAAAAAAATTGTCCTGGCCGCATTATGTATGGTTGTGGTGGCCGGGGCCAACGGTGGTATGGCCCTGTTGGTTAAACCTGTACTTGATGATATTTTCATTGCCAGGGACAGCAGCAAGTTGTTGCTCATTCCGGGCCTTGCCGTTTTGGTATTTTTCCTGAAAGGCGCCGGGTCATACGGGTCCGAGTACCTGATGAACTATGTGGGGGAGCGCATTATCCGTGATTTAAGGGACAGCCTTTATGACAAGGTCATGAATCTGCCCATTTCATATATACACAGGGAAAAGACCGGCGCGCTCATGTCCCGGATCACCAATGATGTCAATATTATTAAGGGCATGGTTTCCACGGCCGTTATCAGCTTGTTTCGGGATTCTTTTTCCGTTGTGGCCTTTTTGTGCGTTATTTTTTACCGGGACTGGAAACTTGCGTTGGGTGCCTTTCTTGTCCTGCCCATTGCGTTTTATCCCATTGTTTTATTCGGCAAAAGAATCCGGAAATTTTCCACGGGAACCCAGGAAACCATGGCGGATCTTAATGCCTTTTTGCATGAAACATTTTCCGGGTCAAAGATTGTTAAAATATTTAATCTTCAAGCCTTTGAGACTCAAAGATTCAAAGAAAAAACCAAAGATCTGTTCCGGTTGGAAATGAAAAAGGTGATGACCCGGGCTTTGTCTTCTCCTGTTATGGAATTTTTAGGTGGCTTGGGAATTGCGTTTGTTATCTGGTTTGGCGGCATGCGGGTGGTTAACGGCACATCCACACCAGGTGTGTTTTTCTCTTTTTTAACTGCCGTGATGATGCTCTATGATCCGGTAAAAAAATTGTCCAATCTGAATAACTCCATCCAGGAGGGCGTGGCTGCGGCATCCAGGGTTTTTGATGTGCTGGACGCACAAAATGATGTGGTGGACAAAGCCGACGCCCGGCCCCTTAACGCGGCATCCTGTGAGGTGGTTTTTGAAGACGTCTCCTTTTCTTACGGGTCCGAAGAGGCGATGGCCTTAAAACACATTGATCTTAAGGTTGCACCCGGAGAAACCCTGGCCCTGGTCGGCATGAGCGGCGGTGGAAAAACCAGTCTGGTGAATCTGATTCCCAGACTTTATGATGTGACTGCGGGTCGCGTTTTGGTCGGCGGTCATGACGTTCGGGACTTGACCATTGCTTCGCTTCGGGATCATATTTCCATTGTGACCCAGGAACCTATTTTATTTAATGAGACTGTGCGGGACAATATCCGGTATGGAAAGATGGATGCCGATGATGCCGCTGTTGAATCGGCGGCAAAGGCGGCCTTTGCCCATGATTTTATCTGTGGTTTTCCCAATGGCTATGATACTGTAATCGGAGAATTGGGTTCCCGGTTGTCCGGCGGAGAAAAACAACGGATCTGCATTGCCAGGGCCCTGTTGAAAAATGCACCGGTGCTGATTTTAGATGAGGCAACCTCTGCCCTGGATTCCCAGGCGGAAAAAGTGGTGCAGAAAGCATTGGAAAATCTGATGAAGGGCCGTACCTCTTTTGTCATTGCCCACAGACTCTCCACCATAGATTATGCCTCCCGGATCATTGTACTTAAAAACGGAACCATTGTTGAACAAGGTACCCATGATGATCTGATGGCGGCTAAAAGTTTTTATTATAAACTGCAGTCCATGCAGACTAAGACAAATTAACCATTCAAGGAGATACTGATATGGCTGTATCAAAAGAACTGCTTGAAATTCTTGTATGCCCCAAATGTAAAGGGCCGGTGGAACTGACCGAGAGTCAAGACGGCCTGGTCTGCAACGCCTGCGCCCTTAAATATGAAATCCGGGATGATATTCCCATTATGCTCATTGATGAGGCCATTTCCGTTAAACAATGAGTACGCCTAAAACACCCGCACCGGCTAAACTTGTGATGTCGGTATTCATGAAAGATAAGTCGGTTCTGCCATCGGTATTTTCACGCCTTGAGGATGTGGGCGGGCCCGTGGACATGATTTCTCCCTGGCTGGATTTCGATTTTACCGATTACTATTACAAGGAAATGGGAGAGCCGTTGTTTCGCAGGCTTATTGCGTTTAAGCCGCTCATGGAACAAGACGCCCTGGCTTCCATCAAACTTGATACCAACAGGATTGAATCCGACTGCCTGGATCAAAATAACAGAACGATCAATATTGACCCGGGGTATCTTCTGTCCTCCCGGTTCATCCTGGCCACGGGAAAAGAGTATTCCCACAGGATTTACATCGGACAAAAAATTTATGCTGACCTGACATTGATGTACACCAAAAAAGGCTTTAAAACCCTGGAATGGACTTACCCGGATTATGCCTCTCCTGCTGTGTTCAAATTTTTAGGACAGGTGAGACAGAAATATCTTGCGGATCTTAAGACCATAAAAGGATAATTGTATGATTAAAAGCATGACCGCTTTTGCCAAAGTGTCGCATACCCAGGATACCCTGACGGTTGACATGACCGTGCGCGCCTATAATTCACGTTTTCTGGATTTTTCCATTCATCTGCCCGAAACCTGCCAGTCCTTTGAAGAGGAAATTAAAAAAATCGTGGGGCAGTTCCATACCCGGGGCAGAATAGAGATCCGGGCGAGCCTGGAGGATAAGGCCCTGGACCAGGACCTGTTTGAGGTGGACATTATCAAGGCGAAAGCTTACTATAAAGCATTGAAAACAGTTCAGGATACCCTTTCCATTTCAGGTGACATTGCCCTGGAAACCGTGCTCGGCGCCAAGCAGCTCATTGTGGCTGCAAAACCTGAGCTCAATCTGGCGCTCCTTCGATCCGCCGTGTGTGACACCGCCCGGGACGCAGCCCAGGCCCTTGACCTAATGCGAAAGCAAGAGGGTGAGAACCTGTACCAGGATTTGAGTGATCGTATTTCGGACATTGAACAGCGCATGGCGCAGGTTGAAGAAGAGGCCAAAACCATCCCCGAAGTTTACAAGGCCCGGCTGAAGGAACGTCTGGCCGTGTTGACCGCCGAGGACGGGGAGTGTCTTGATCCGGTGCGGCTGGCCCAGGAAACAGCCCTTCTTGCGGACAAAAGTGACGTGTCTGAAGAGATTGTGCGTGTGCACAGCCACATTAAAATGTTCCGGGAGATCATGGATGAAAATGAGTCCCAGGGCAGAAAACTCAATTTTCTGATCCAGGAATTTAACCGAGAATTTAATACCATTGGCTCCAAAGCCGGTAATGCGGCCTTGTCCCATGCCGTGGTTGATCTGAAATCCGAACTGGAAAAGATTCGCGAGCAGGTTCAGAATATCGAATAACTAACCGCCATGGGCTGATTTCGGTTGTCCATACAACGCTCAGCCCATAACGAAAATTAAACATATTTATTGCTTACACGCGCTTTCTTTTACAAAAAGCATATCTGCTGCCCAAAAAAATATCATAAAAAAGGAAAACTATGGAACAGGCACTTTTAGGCATTGGATTTGGTAATACTGTGGTGGCAGACCGGGTGGTGGCGATTTTGTCCCCGAATTCGTCGCCCATGAAGCGGGTCAAGGATGAAGCCCGGGAAGACCGGCGCCTCATTGATGTGACCCATGGCAGAAAAACCCGGGCCATCATCGTGACGGATTCCAACCACGTGATTCTGTCCGCCATTCAGGCTGAAACGGTGTCTGCGCGCTTTGAGGCGTTGATTCAAAATCCCGGGGAACTTCAGGAGGAATAATAGGGCATGGCGGCAAAACTTTTTATTGTGTCTGCACCCTCGGGTGCCGGCAAGACGACCCTTGTGACACAACTTTTAAAGCGGTTTCCGGATCTGGTATATTCCATCTCCCACACCACCAGGGATCCCCGGCAGGGGGAGGTTCACGGAAAAGATTATTTTTTTACGGATAAGGAGCGGTTCATGGAGATGGTGGACGCGGGCCGGATGCTGGAGTGGGCAGAGGTCCATGGGAATTGCTACGGCACTTCGGCTTCTTTTGTCCAGGAACGGCTTGCCGCAGGTCAAAGTGTTTTATTGGACATTGATGTCCAGGGCGGTCGGCAGATTATGGATTTTGGTCTGGATTGTACTTCCATATTTATCATGGCCCCGTCCTTGGATGTGCTTGAACAGCGACTGCGGGGCAGGGGAACCGATTCCGAAGAGGTGATCCGAACACGCCTGGAGAATGCAAAAGGCGAAATTGACCAAAAATCCTTTTATAAGCATGTGGTGGTCAATGATGTGCTGGATGAGGCGGTCGCCGAACTTGTCGGTATTTTTGAACAGGAGACGGCAAACTGATGGGCGGCAAACCAGGACCCAAGGCGCGAAGACGCAACCCACGGGGCCAGGGACGAAACCAAGAAAATCGAAATCCAGGGGATAAAGAGATCCTTTACGGATATCACTCGGTATTTGAAGCCTTGAAAGCCGACCGTCGTAAATTTGAATCCATTATGGTCTATGAGAACCGGTCTGATAAACGGGTTCAATCTGTAATTGATCTGGCCGAAAAAAAACAGGTAACCGTCCAAAATATTTCCAGTGATGAACTGGACCGGCTGGCCGGGTTGGGCCGCCACCAGGGCATTGCGGCACGGGTGTCCGCCTTTCCGGTTCAATCCGTCTCTGCATTGTTCCAGCAGATAGACGCCCGCACAGATCCGTTTTTTCTTCTTATTTTGGAAAGCATTGAAGATCCCCAGAACGCCGGTGCCTTAATTCGAACGGCCCTGTGTGCCGACGTGGATTACATTGTTATGCCCAAAGATCGCTGTGCCCTGCCGTCTGCCGGGGTTTCCCGCAGTTCAGCCGGGGCCATGGAGCATGCCCCCATCTTTTTGGCAACCAATCTTTCAGCTGTAATCCGTGACCTCAAACAATATGGCGCCTGGGTGTCCGGTCTGGATGCTGGTGGCGATAAAGGCCTTTATGAAGCAGACCTGACCGGTAACCTGGCACTTGTGGTGGGGGGGGAACATACCGGGCTGCGGCCCGGGGTCAGAAAGGCATGTGACTTTATTTTGTCCATTCCCATGCAAACCCGTATTACCTCTCTGAATGCCTCGGTGGCAGGCGGTATTGCCATGTTTGAGGCCCGCCGCCAGCGCCTTGGCCTCAATGTCTGATGATAAAAAATTGGGCGAGAACGGTCGGTGCCGGGGTGGGCGTACTGGTCTTTCCGGGCAAATGCCTGTGCTGCGGTACATATATTAAAAATTCCGCGGATGACCCTTTAAACGGTTGCTTTTGCCACACATGTTTAGGCGATGCGCTGCCGGTGTTTGACCATCCCTTCTGTCCGGGCTGCGGCCGTTGTTTTGAAACCGGTCCCGATCATTTGTGCGGCACCTGCCTTGAACTCCCCATGGCCATGGATAGTGTCCGGGCGGCGTTTATGTATGAAGGGGTGATCCAAAAGGCGTTGGGATTGTTTAAATACCACTCAAAGCTCAGCCTGGCCCGTCCCTTTGAACATCACCTCTTCCAGGCCTTTGCCGTCCATTTTGATATGGTGCGATTTGATTTAATTGTGCCCATTCCGCTTCATCACTCAAAGGCTAAAAAACGTGGCTTCAATCAATCCTATTTTCTTGTTCGAAATTTTCCCCGGCTTTACAGAACAGCCTGTGATTGTCCGGCACCATGGCAAATTGATATCAAGAACCTCGTCCGGATCCGGGCAACGGTCAGTCAGACGGGTTTGGACCCTAAGGCCCGGAAAAAGAATCTGACCCAGGCCTTTGCCTGCCCGAAACCCGAGCGTATCAAGGGTAAACACATCCTCTTGGTGGATGATGTGTTTACCACCGGGGCCACATGCGATGCGGCAGCCCAGACCCTTTTGAAGGCCGGGGCTGCCGGTGTCTCTGCCCTGGTTTTGGCCAGGGCGTAAGTTTTAGTTATTTAAAACAGAATACTACTCTAATTTTTCAACAATCGCCTCCACAGCCTGTTCCGCCGTGGCACCGAACAGGGTCTCAATGTCCACAAGGTTGAGGTATTTATCATCCCATGCCACATTTTTACTTTCAAGAACCCAGTCCTTAAGCCGGGTGTATTTCCCGCCCAGGGCCTTGATTTTTTTCAGCAGTGACACCTCATCCGTGGATTTAAAGGCAATGTTTAAAGATAAAAGATATTCAATGATGTTGGGCGATGTAGGCGAAGATGACAGCACCGGGATCACAAGGATGCTTCTGTCGTCTTTGCGGCCCTTGCCGATGTATACGTTGCCCTCCCGGACAATGATATTTTTGGTGCCCTTGAGGCGGTGATCCGTTTCCACCCTGGAGGATTCCTCAGCCAGAATGCCAGTTTTGGATTCCACATCAATGCGGGTATCCGGCGTGACTTTTCCCAAAAGGCTTAGCCCGGAAATGCGGTAGAGCAGCGCACCTTTCACTTCTGCTACGATCTCCTGCAGATTTTTAAGGACCAGGACATTGGTGTTGGTAATCAAAGGGATCTGGATGTCATGTTCGGCCAGCACATCAAATATAATACCTTCAAAGGTTTCACTGATCCGGCTGGTCCCCACGGTAACCGTTTTGGCCTGGTGCTTGATGGCATCCACGGGCCGGGCCATGATATTGATGGCCTGGTTCATGGTGGTGAAAAAGGTGGAGAGCATATTGGACGGGGTGCCCTTGACACCGAAGTCCATTTCAAAATCCGATACCGGCAGTCTGCCGGAGAGGTACTTGAGCAGCAGGGTGATGTTGGAAACCGTGTTCAGGCCGATGGCGCTGGGGAATTCCCCCTGGCGTCTTTTCAGGGAAAACTGGTTGTAGAATTCGGCAACAGTTTCCGCGAATTTGTTTTCCAAAAGCACCTCGTAGTCATCATGCCCCATGCCTCTGAACTCTTCGATGATGTTTTCTATTTTCAGCCTGGCGTCATAGAGAAATTTCGATTTGTCATTGATGGCAAGGGCGGCATAGTACCCCCAGATATGGCCCACCAGAGTGTTGAGAACCGGGGCAAAATGTTCCTGGATCTCGGGGATTTTAAAAACGGCTTTGGCGTACAGGTCAAAGCGGTCCTCTCCCTGGGTGGTAATCACGATGGGGCATGCTTTGTGGGCATGGAAGATGGCGGTATCCTTGATAATGTCCCCAAGTACGCTTTCCCGGGTGCCGGCGGCACAGACAATGATCAACGGCTCGCTGGACAAATCAATATGTTTTTTGTCTTCAACAAAATCCGAGGAGATGGTTTTGTAGCACAGTTCCGACAGTTTGATCCTGATTTCATCGGCAGATGTTTTATTGGCACCGGAACCCACCGTGGCCCAGTAAGTTTTGGAAATGGCCAGTTTGTCCGCACATGCCTTGATCTCACCCCGCATGTCAAGAATCGTTCTCATTTTGTCGGGCAGTTCCATCAACCGGTGAATTTGATCGCTGATGTATTCCTCGCTTCTGGCATTGAGCAGGGCGGCCAGGTGCAGACCGAGGACGGCCCCGGCCATGATTTGGGAATAAAAGGCCTTGGTGGAGGCCACGGACATCTCTATGTCCCTGCCGGAACTGGTATACAATACCCCGTCCACCTTGAAGGTCAGGTCCGAATCCCGGCGGTTGACAATGGCAAGGCTTCTGGCACCGTGGGCCCGGACCATGTCCACGGTTCGGTTGGTATCCGTGGTGGTGCCGGACTGGCTGATGGCCACAACCAGGGTGTTTTCCATGGATCTGGTGTTTTCAACTTCGCAGCCCATGCTGAACCCGGAAAGCTCGGAGGCCTTCTGGGCCCGAATGTTCATGCACTTCGCCCCCAGGTAATGGGTGAGAAGATCCGCACATCCCTGGGCGGCAATGCCGGCTGTGCCCTGGCCGATGAAATATATATTCTTTATTTTTCCTGATCGTAAATCTTCTTCCAGGCCCGTGGGAATGATGTTTCTGCTCAGATTGACATTAAACAGGCCTGATCCCGGATTCTGTTTAAATTTGTTCTCCAGTGTTTTTTCAACCGAGAGCGGAGCTTCGGAGATCTCTTTGAGAAAATAGTGGTTATACCCCTGGCGGTCAATGTCCCTGGAGGTGATCTGGCTTGTGAGTAGATCCTCCGGGGTCAGGGTGATGGGCTGCTTGTCGTAGTAAAAGGAGCGAATCCCTTCAATGCCGCCAGGACCCTCCTGGTCCAGGATTACAATCTGTCCCTTGGCTTCGCCGTTGAGTTTAATGTAGTGGCGGGTCTCCTCCACCACGCCGTATAATTCCGATGCCGCAATGTAGTGGTCCGGGGCAAGGCCCACAAAAATGGCCTGTCCGCTGCCTTTCTGGGCCAGAAACAATTTGCCCGGGGCAAGGTCCGTGTGCATGGAAATGGCATGGGAGCCCTCAAATTCATTGACCGCCAGGCGGAAGGCCTCTTCAATGGGCGCGCCCGTCTTCAGGTGGTGTTCAATCTGCAGGGGTATCAGTTTGGTGTCCGTGGTGATCTGGGGGGGGATCTTATCGTACCGGGCCTCGTATTCGGTTTTCAGTTCCAGGTAGTTGTCAATGTCTCCGTTAAGGCAGACATGGATGATGCCGCTTCGGGGAACACCGGCATCTGTGGGGGCATTGTCCAAGGGATGGCAGTTGGCCTCGGTGATATCACCGATGGATGCCCATCTTGTATGGGCCGATACCGATGATGCCGATATCTTAAATGCAGCAAGTGTCTGGAGCAGGGGGTCTTTTTTTATCTGGGACCTGATAAAGGCGATGTTGTCGCCAAGGGCGCCGATCTCGGCGGCAAATTTGTAGACAAAACAGATGGTGATACGATTCAACTCTCCTGGATTGCTGACTTTATTGATGGAAATGGTGTTGTTTGACAGAATCTGCCGATTGCATCTGTTTTCCAGATCATCGGCCAGTCCTTTTTTTTCAAGGAGGTTTTTGTACTTTGAAAATTGGGGTTCATCCAGGGTGCACAGCACTGAAATGCCGGCTGAATCGCGGCCCCTGACCTCAAGTCGGTCAAGGCTGTTGAGTACGGCATTGATTCGTTTAAAGAGCGCGATTCCTTCAGCATTGTTTTGTTTGTCTATACCCGGAGCCAGCTGTTTAATGGCTTCAATATTGTCAATGATTTCCTTTTTTAGGCACCAGAGGATGTCCTTTAGCTGGTCAAGGTAATCTGCGGCAATCTCCACCTCGGGTGTGGACAGGCCCGCGGTGGCCGCTTTGAAATTTCGGATCTCATCGGTAAGAATATCGTCGATATCCTGGGCAATGCCGGATAATTGGCGGGTTTTTCCCTGGTTATCAAACAGGGAAGCAAACATCGTTTCCTGTTTAAGATTCTGGGCATGGTCAAACAGGGTGGATAAAAATTCTTTACCGCCTAGGTAATCCGTCGACACCATCGGGGTTGAGTTTTTGGAATACTGGGCAAGGCGATTTTGTGACAGTGTTTTAATGCCTTGGGTCAGGGCGGCCAGATCATCTTCACAGGCAGGCCCTTTAAACGCCACAAGGGCACAGATTCCGCAATTCAGGGTGCAGCCGGTGTCAGGCAAAAAGAGTAAGGTGTTCTCCTTTACCGATGACAAAGGTTTGCCTATGTTTACATTGATTTTTGCGATGCGCTTCAGATAATCAAAAATCTGGATTGAAAGATTGCCTTGCCGTCTCATCTGTCTCCTCCGTTATTCGTTCCGGAAATTTTTGCATGAAAGGTATAGAAACGTATTCTTTTAGTATTATGTTTCGTTGCGGGTTGAACCTATGTGTTGATTGACCGGGTCGGTCAATGGCTGTCGTTCCGGAACAGCTGAAGTTTCAGTTAGCTAACTTTTATTGGTTTCAGGGGCGCTGAAATAGGTTCTCAGCATGTTTTTTGCGTGGGTGCATGCCCGGGTCCCGATGTATTTACCGTGACCCACGACGACTGCCACAATCAACGTCTTTTTTGTTGTTTTATGTTGGCCGAATCCTGTGAACCAGTCGTATTTGATTGTATGCGCACGGTTTGACAGGGACCCGGTTTTACCACCGATCAAAAGGTGTGACAATACGTTGTCCCGGGAATAGCCCCGGAACAATTTTCTTGCTGTGCCGCTTGATACGGTCTTTTTCATGAGCCTTTTCATGGTGGCGGCTGTTTTTGCACTGATCGGTGTTTTATATATCTCTTTGGTGCTTTTGTAAATCTCGTCTTCATCTGAATTGGTTATTCGATCAACTAATCGGGGTACCAGGCACTGGCCCTTGTTCACGATTGCCGATACCATAGTTACTGCAAATACCGGTGAAATCAGAGTGTCCCGATTAAACCCGCACCCAAGTTCCGCCATATGGTAGTCACTGTCTGTTGTTGAAAAATGGGGGGCAGAAAATTTAAAATCGGTATCCGGGCTTTGGTTGAAACCATATTTTTCGGCAAAATTGTCGAGCACATTTTGGCCCAGGGCCAGCAGTCCTAATTTGCCGAACACTGGATTTATGGATTCTGCAAAGGCTGATTCCAGGGTCACACGGGTCGTATATCTTGTGTTATTGTTTGTTAATTGTTGTTTGTAAAGGGTGTATTTCCCGCCATTGAAATACAACGGGGTGGTGGCCGTGTAGTTTAAATTTTCCACGGCAGCGGATGCGGTGACGATTTTAAAAAGACTGGCCGCAGGATAATTGGCTGATGTGCATGGGTTGGTGTCCGGCTTGCTCGGATCAAATCCGGCCATGGCTTTTATGAATCCTGTGCTGCCGTCCATGGCTATTATTGCGATGAGTTCCGGTTTTCCCTTATCCAGGGTCTTCAAATGGTTCAGCGTCCCGATCACGTCATTCTGTAGGCGGGTGTCCAGTTGGGTGTGGATGGTGTATGTCCAGGACGGCCCGTCCGCAAAGAATCGGTCCGTGTCAGCATTTAGAATATCAATATTCTGGACCAGGGCTTTGACTTCAGATCGTTTGAGAAGGCTCTCGGGTTGGGCGGCAGGTTCTCTGGCCACCTGATCCGGTTTTGGGGCGAACAATTGGTGACCCACTTTGTAGACGGCGTACGCCCCAACCCAGATCAATGCGCAGACAACCGCCCCAAGGCAGAGTAAAACTGCAATTTTGCGTATGCGGTCCGCCATGGACAGTTTCTTTTTTTGCCGGTTATAGCTTTCCTGAAATTCTCGCCAGGACTGTTCTGTTTTTATGGAATCCAAGAGCCTATCTCAAATAAACACTATTTTATTTCACTGGACAACCGGGTTTGGGACTGCCGTTAAACCCGGACAGCACGAGGTCTTTCTTTATACTTCCTGCAAGAACCATGCCTTCGGATAACTCGCCCATCAGTTTTACGGGTTTCAGATTTGCCACGACAATAACCTCTTTGCCCACCAACTCTTCGGGCGTGTAGGATTTGCCGATACCTGCCACAATCTGGCGGGTCTGGGTGCCCAGGTTTACTTGAAGTTTGATCAGTTTGTCCGATTGCTCAATCCGCTCGGCAGCGTCAATTGTGCCGGCTCTCAGGTCAATTTTGGCAAAATCATCAATGGTGATTTCGTCTTTTAATGCCGGCTTGAGCGGTTTCGGGGCAGGCGGGGCTGCCTCTTTCTTTTCAACGTCCACCCGGGGAAAAAGAATCTCGGGCTTTGTCAGGGTAATTCCCTGGGAGATCTGACCCCAGGGCCGGATGGCATCCAGGGTAAAAAATCCGCTTTCAGGCACTTCGATACCAAGGGCTGCAAAAATTTTACCGCTGGTTTCGGGCATAACCGGCCAGATCAGGCCTGCCACAAAGCGAATTCCCTCTAACAGTTCGTACAACACCGTACCAAGCTCATCTGCGCGTGCCGGATCTTTGACCAGGGCCCAGGGTTCATTGGTAACAATGTATTTATTCATGGCGGACACAAGTTCCCAGACGCTTGAAAGGGCTTTGTTAAACTGACACACTTCCATGGCCTTTGTGTACGCGTCAAATACGGTGGCGGCTTCCGGCTCAAGGCTCAGGCCGCTTTCCGAATCGGCCGCCTGCCCCTGGATGGTGCCTTTGAAATATTTTAAGTTCATGGAGAGCACCCGGGAGAACAGGTTGCCCAGGTCGTTGGCCAGGTCTGAATTGATCCGTGCCACAATAATATCTTCGGTGAAATTGGCGTCCAGGCCAAATACCATCTCGCTCATCAGAAAATATCTGAACGCATCCACACCGTACTGGCCGGTTACCTCAACTGGGTCCGTGACGTTACCGATACTTTTTGACATTTTAGATCCCTGGACATTCCAGAAACCATGGACGTTCAGCCCGTTGTATGTCTCGATACCCGCTGCCTTGAGCATGATGGGCCAGTAAATGCCATGCGGTTTGATAATGTCCTTGGCCACAAAATGCCGGGTGGTGGGCCAGAATTTCTTGAACATCTCTCCATCCGGATATCCCAGGGCTGTGATGTAGTTAACCAGGGCGTCAAACCATACATAGGTGACATAATTTTCGTCAAAGGGCAGGGTGATTCCCCAGGTCAGCCGGGATTTGGGCCGGGAGATGCACAGGTCTTCCAGGGGCTCTTTAAGAAAGGAGAGAATTTCCTTTCTGTATTGTTCGGGCCGGATAAAGTCCGGGTGGGTTTCGATGTGTTCAATGAGCCACTCCTGGTACTTGCTCATTTTAAAAAAATAGTTGGATTCCTTGATGGTTTCAGGCACTGTCCCGTGGTCCGGGCACTTGCCGTCCACAAGCTCGCGCTCCTGATAGAACCGTTCACACCCGAAACAGTAAATGCCCTCGTAACTTGAAAAATAGATATCCCCTTTGTCATAAATCGTGGACAACACTGATTTGACCACCTCAATGTGCTCGGGGTCGGTTGTCCGGATAAAGTGGTCGTTTCCAATGTTGAGCAGGGGCAGAACATCCTGAAATAATTTGCTGATCTTATCTGCGTAGGCTTTGGGTGTGGTGTTTTCCTTTTCCGCCGCCTGAACTATTTTATCGCCGTGTTCATCCGTCCCGGTTAAAAAATAGGTGTCAGCGCCTTCCATCTTTTTAAAACGGGTGGCAACATCGGCCGCAATGGAGGTATAGGCATGGCCCAGATGGGGTTTGGCATTCACATAGTAAATGGGTGTGGTGTAGTATTGACAAGTCATTTAAGATGGGTTCCTAGGTGTTTTCTTTTTTCAGTTGTGAAAGAAATATTTCGCGTTCCGTGCGGTCATCGAGCCTGACCGTGACACTTTGTCTCAGAACATTCTGGCGGACCACTTTGCCTTGGACATCTTCAACCGTAATGGTTTTGCCCAGTTTCGGCATTTGTTTCTTGTAGTGGCGGTAGGTCTGATCCTCAAAGGTTAGACAGCACATCAACCGGCCGCATACCCCTGAAATTTTGGTGGGGTTCAGGCTCAGTCCCTGTTCCTTTGCCATTTTAATGGAGACCGGATCAAAGGTGTGCATAAAAGATGAACAGCACAGTTCCCGGCCGCATTTGCCCACACCGCCCACATGTTTGGACAGATTTCGGATCCCGACCTGGCGCATTTCAATGCGGATGGAAAATTCCTTGACCAGCAGTTTAATCAGTTCCCTGAAATCAATCCTGCCGTCCGCCGTATAAAAAAATGTCAGTTTGTTTCTGTCAAAGGTGCTCTCCACACTGAACAGGTTCATTAATAGGTCCAGGTCCTTTATGCACTGAACGCAGTATTCATGGGCTCGCTGTTCCAAAGACTCAAGTTCCGTGCGCCGGTCAAAATCTTCCTGGGTCGCCACCCTGACAATATTTTTTAAGGACTTTTCGGATTTGTCCTTTTCCTGGGAGGGTACGGCAACGATGCCGAAACCCAACCCCTGTTCTGTTTCAACAATTACCCGGTCACCTAAATTTACGACCAGGGCATTGCTGTTGAAATCGTATATTTTACCTGCGGTTTTAAATTTAACGCCGGTAACATTTACCATAAATGGGCCTCTTTTTAATATGAGGATAAGGAAAGGAAAAAACGGTCAAGGGTTAGTCTTGTGCCGCTGTTGGATTCCAGTCTTTTCTCCGTCTCGTGAAATAGTGTCATCCATGCCAACATCCGGGAATATGAATGCATTCTATTAATATCTTTAAATGCACTTAAAAAATCAAGGTTAACTATTGTATCCGGCATGTATTTTAATATGCAAAGGTCTCTGAATACGGTCCGCAGCACGGTCATGGCATCATGAACATATTCCGGGCGGGCTGACAACAGCCTGGATAAATTCAGGCTGTTGAAGGTGCTTTGATGGTGTGCGGCCGTTAAAAATCCGCAGATTTCCTTGATTAGCCATGGCCGCAGTGTTTTCCAGTCCGGGGCGTCCCCTTCACCCACGCCTGAAAGACGCATTGCCTGGTCCAGGTCACTTCCTGCCGTTCCACTGATGATGTGCGCGGTTTCGCTATCAAGTCCGTATTGCGTGCATAAATGTTCTTTGATTTCATGGGGTGAAAGGGCCTGGAAATCAATGCGCCGGCACCTGGATAAGATGGTCGGTAAAAGGGGGGCTGTCTGGACTGCGGCAAGGATGAAAAATGTGCGCTCAGGCGGCTCTTCAAGCATCTTGAGAAGGGCGTTTTGGGCCTGGGTATTCATCAGGTCTGCTTGCAGGATGCAGACCATTCTATATGTAGCTTCATTGGCGCGGGATGCGATGGTGCTGCCCATATCCCTTATTTGGGAAATGGTAATTATTTTTTTGTTTTCAGCCGGACCCAGAAAAATGATGTCCGGGTGCATGCCTGCAGCAATTTTTTTGCATGAAGGGCAGATATTGCATGGCCGATCGTTGTCCGCACGGCAATTGCAGGCCTGTGCAAAAAAAAGCGCAGCCTGGCGTTTGCCGGCTCCCCGGGGCCCGTGAAAAAGAAGGGCATTGGGAATCCGACCGGCCTGAACAATATAGGTTAATTCAGATAATGGCAGAGATGCGGGAGAAACTCCCCGGTTCGTTTCGGAAGGTGCAGGAGGCATATCAGAAACATCGGACTAATAATCAACCCGCTCTTTGAGTTCTTTACCGCATTTGAAAAACGGCAGGCGTTTGGGCGGAATGTCTACTTTCTGTCCGGTTTTGGGATTTCTTCCCACATAGCTTTTATATTCTTTGATATGAAAGCTGCAAAGTCCTCTTATCTCGACCCGTTCCCCCTTAACAAAGGCGTCGGACAGGGAATCAAAAAATATTCTTATTACATCGGCTGCTTCTGATTTGGTCAGATTTGCCCGGTCTTTCAATGTGGAGATCAATTCAAGTTTATTCATAGAACCTCAAATATGTTATACAACTAAAAAGTTTTTCTCAGGGTTTTTAATGAATATGCATCAAAAAGTCAAGGGCTTATGATGGTGCCCGAAGGAAAACCATAAATTTTGCCGATTACGTCGTTGGCCGCAAATTGTAATCCTCGAAATACGTCCAGACACTAGGACAACAGGTCCGGGATTTTTTCAACCTTGTCAAAATCCACCTCAACCCCTGCATAGCGCCCGAGCAGGTCGACCTTAATAATGACCCGTCCCTTACCCTTGTGCTCAGAGAATTCTCCTTTCAGTCCTGCCATGGGGCCTTCGAGGATCATTACCGGATCACCTTTTTTTAACTCAATCATACTGCCCGTAATCAGATCCTGGGTTACGGAGGTTAAAAGCTTGAGCGACTCGATCTGGTGTTCGGGCACGGGCAGGGGGCCGGTAGAGTTTCCTAAAAGCCTGACAGCCCCCACGGTTTTTAAAATGGGCAACTGGTCCACCGGTGCCATGGTGGATTTAACAAATACATATCCGGGAAACAACGGGGTTTCTATCATCAGCTTACGGTCTTTTCTTTTGCTCGGCTTTCTTGTGCTGGGCAGAAACGCGTCAATTTTTTTTTGGCTGATGCGAGAGTAAACTGTCTGTTCGAAATTACTTCGGGTCAGCAGGGCGAACCAAAGAGCAGTGTCTTTCATTTCGTTCCGAATTCTCCAATCCCCTTCAGGATCACCATGAAGGCAAATGATTTGTCCGCAGATTCATCTTTAAACGCAAGCTTCAATCCCCAGCACGGCTGGTTGATGGCAATCCCCGCACCGGTTTCAACGGTTTTTTTGTCTTCAAGGTCGGTTTCAAGTGAATAATAAGCTTGCAATATATCCGGCACCAGGTTGGTGCTGATTTTCGTATACCAGGTGTGTGAGTAATCTGTTGAATACCGGTAGGACAAGTCAATGCTGTCCCCTCTGTTATCGGATACCGTACCCCCGACCTGGATCGTGGTGAAGTGACTGGTGTTGGGGTCAAAGGCGATGGTGCCGTTTGATGTCAGGTACTGCATGGGAGTCAATTCATATTTTAGCGTCAAGTCCTGCCAGGGGTCGTCTGCGGCATCCTCCCCATCCTGTTCATACCGTATGTCATAGCCCTGGGAGAGCTCTAACCATAGCAGTTCTTTGTATACCCTGGATTCCTCTTCGTTTTCGTCCGTTATTGTTTTTCTGGAGGTGAATGTGTTGCTCAAAGACCAGGTTATAATATTTTTTTCTGAAATATCATCTATTTCATCAAAATCGGGCAGATCCGTTTGATCCACATAAGGAATGTAGTCGTATTCAAGTTTGGGCACGATCCTGTGTTGAATTTTTTCGGCAAAATCCGTGTTTAGGGTGAACACTCGGCTGAGGGTGGTTGACAGGTCCATGCCCATTTCATAAAGTCCCCGGGTCCTTATATCGGAATCGTCACCGCCGGTGTCAGTGAAATCATCCGTATCCCACACGGTTCCCCTGACACCGGCATAGGGTTCCAGGGAAAATGCCTTGCCCAATTTCATGGGATAATAAAATACCGGGTGAATATCCGCCCGTCTGCCGGTAACCTCTGTGGCGGTGGTGTCCTGGCGGTAAAAAGACGTAAATTCCGAGTCCATTTCATAATACAATCCGAAATTATCTGCGATTTTCTGACGGGCTGCAAAAAATTCAATTGAGGGCAGGGTCTGCAGGGTGGTGTCCTCTAAATCCAACTGCCGGGCCCGGATATTATCATACCACAGGGCTTCTATGTTCAGGCCGTATGAGTCCCAGTTTTTTGATATAAGCAGGCTGTTCTCCCGGATATAATCTGTCTCTTCATCCAGATCCCGGCCGAACATTTTTGAAAATGCAAGGTTTGTGCTGTCAAAGCCAGCATAACCGTCTCCAAACGTCCTCAAATAATCCATATCAGAGGCATAATCAATGTCCAGTTTGGCGTTAAAGCCATACCCCAGCTCCTGGTCAAGTTTCGTTCGAAACCAGTACCGGTCATGGTTGGTACGGTCGGGTGTTGCAGAAATATTGTAAGCTTTATTTTCATCCGCATCGTCTCCAATGGTGTCATCATCAAGATAACTCATCATCATCATCCCTTTGGAGTCCGGGGATAATACATACCTGTATTCGCCGGAGAGCATCAGGCCCCTGTCCGACATATAATGGGGATATAAAGTCGCGTCGGTATTGTCTGAAAGTGCCAAAAACAGGGGTTGCTGGTATTCAAAACCCATTTCACTCGAATATCCGGCCATGGGTATCAAAAGCCCTGTCTGGCGTTCTGTTTTGGCGGGAAAGATAAAATAGGGCGTATAAAGAGTAGGCATCTTTTTGGCCCAGAGAACGGCATTGCTGGCGGTGCCGTATCCCTCAACGGTTACCTTGATATCTTTTCCTGTGATTTTCCAGGCCGGGGTCTCTCCTTCGCAGGTGGTGATAGACCCTTTTTCTGCGTCATAGCTGAACTCCCCGGTTTTTCGAAGTTTTTCCCCTGAAATATAGTAGTTGCCGTCCTGGAGGAATATCGTGCCCTGGTTGATGGTCCCTGTTTCCGAACTCAGGTTGACATTCATGGATTCACAGGTAATGGAGTCATTTCCTGAAATGAAAAGGACATTGCCCTTGGCAAAAGCGTCTTTGGTCTCATCTGAAAATTCAACATAATCGGCTTCCAGGCGTGTTACGCCCCCGGTAATGACCACGTCATTTTCGGCAATATACAGCTTACGTTCATCTTCGTAGCTCACCTGCCGGGCCTGGATGTGCCAGGACGTCTTTTTGGTCGGCATGGAAGCGGAAAAACAAAAGGCCCGGCCTGTAAGGACTAAAATGATGACCGGGATAATACATATGTGGCACAGCACTCTTTTACATGAAACCATAGGTGAAACTGGCCCTGTTTAATAAATTGCGGATCAAATAAAATTACTGTATAAAGCCATTTTATACTTGAAAAGTCAAGGTCGCTGCGCAATTCAGCCCAAGGCCGCCACACTTGGCTTTTGTACAAAAAGAATCGTGGCCGGTTTCCCCGGCAAAGAGAGGATACGCATGTATGCCAGCATTATTGATTCCATCGGTAACACCCCACTTGTAAAAATCCGGACACTTAATACTGTGCCTGGGGTCACCATCCTGGCCAAGCTTGAATATATGAATCCGGGCGGATCCATAAAGGACAGGGCTGCCCTGTATATGATTAACCAGGCCGAGGCCGGCGGACAACTGACCGCTGAAAAAACAGTCATTGAAGCCACTTCGGGAAATACGGGTATCGGCCTTGCCATGGTGTGTGCGGTCAAGGGCTACAAACTGGCGCTGGCCATGTCCGAGAGCGCAAGCGAAGAGCGCAAAAAAATACTCAAAGCCCGGGGTGCCCGGATCATTCTTACCCCCCGGCACCTGGGATCGGACGGTGCCATTGAAGAGGCCTACCGCCTGGCCAGGGAATACCCGGATAAATATTTTCTTACGGACCAATATAATAATGAAGCCAACTGGAAAGCCCACTACCATACCACGGGACCTGAAATCATGGCCCAGACCAACGGGCAGGTTGATGCCGTGGTGGCGACGGTGGGCACCTCGGGCACACTGATGGGGCTGTCCCGGTATTTCAGGGACCAGGAGCATCATGCCCGGGTAATCTGTGCCGAACCCTATCTGGGGCACGGTATCCAGGGCCTTAAAAATATGAAAGAGTCGTATACCCCGGAGATTTTTGACAAGACCCTGCTGGGTGAGATCGTCCATATTGAGGATGAAGCGGCTTTTGAGGCGGCCCGGCAACTGGCGGTAAAAGAGGGCCTTTTTGTGGGCATGAGTTCGGGGGCGGCCATGGCTGTGGCCCTTGACCAGGCCAAGCGTCTTCAAAATGGGGTTATTGTCGTGATTTTTCCCGATTCAGGGGAAAGGTATCTGTCCACCGAACTTTTCAGCGTAAAAAAGAAGATCAATCTGACCGTTCACAATTCCCTGGGCGGGAAAAAAGAGGCTTTAACCCCCCAGGGGGACAAGGAATTGGGTATTTATACCTGCGGTCCCACGGTGCACAGGCGGTTGGATATCAGCCACTTCAGGCGCCATGCGTTTACGGATCTGCTCATCCGCTACCTTGAATACCAGGATGTAAAGGTCCGACATATCGTTAATATTACCGATTATGACGATAAGACCATTGAAGGGGCAAGGCAGGCCAATACCACGCCCCAGGCCTTTACCCAGCCTTTTATCGATGCCTTTTTATCTGATTTGTCACGGCTGGGTATGCGCCAGGCCCAGGCCTATCCCAAAGTGTCCGAACATTTTGGCGAAATGACGGCTTTGACAAGGAAACTGCTTGTCAACAACCATGCCTATGAAAAGCTTCATTCCGTATACTTTGACCTGGCAAGCATCGGAGATTACGGGCGGCTTTCCCGGGTGGACGTCAACAAGATCCGGGTGGGGGCCACTGTGGATCTGGATGAATATGAAAAAAACAATCCCAGGGACTTTACCCTGCTCAAGCGGGTCACCCTGTCGGAGCTTAAACAGGGGTTGGGCGTTAAAACCGAATGGGGCAATGTTCGTCCCTCGCTTCATCTGCAGTGTGCCGCCCTTGCGTCCACTTTTCTTGGTGCCGATTTTGACGTTCATACAGGTTCCCGGGAGTTGATGTTCCCCCACCATGAAAACGAGATTGCCATTGCCGGCGCTGCCGGCGGTTCCTTTGCCAGGGTGTGGATGCATTGTGATCCGGTACAGTACGACGGATCCCTGGATACGGATGATGTCCAGTCTCTGACGTTAGACCGGCTGGTTGATATGGGGTGGGACCAGAAAACCATTCGTTTCTGGCTGTTGTCCGCCCATTACAGAAAATCCCTGCTCTTATCCCGAAAAAGTCTGGATGATGCCAAACTCGTTCTTTCCCGGATCAATCGCTGCATTGAATCCCTTGGGGATGTGTCCGGCCGGTCCAATGAAGAAGAGATCCAGCATGTCACCTATGATCTGCGCCAGGGCATGATGGATGCCATGGCAAATGATCTTAAGGTCCCTGTCCTGACATCCGGTCTTTTATCCGCTGTGAAGCAGATCAACCGGATGATCGTTGATGGTCAGGTGGGGGCCGAGGGTGCCCAGCGCCTGCTCAAATGTTTCAAGGATGTGGATGCGGTGCTCAACATTTTTGATTTCAGCAAAAAAACGCCGCATTCGTCAGAGGTGGCGGCACTCATGGCTGAACGGGATGTGGCCCGGCAGCAAAAAGATTTTAAGACAGCAGACAGGATCCGTAAGCAACTGGATGACATGGGGATCCTGGTTCATGATCAAAAGGTATAAAGTGGTATGATAAATTTTTATTTTTTCCCGTTCACGTTTATGGATAACCGTCAGGCCAAGGCCATATCCTGTTTTTTTAACCATTTTAATCTGTTGGATATTCACGATGGGGGCGTGTTGCCGGAGCCCATGGCCGGATTGGAAGCCCAGGGTCGGCTGAACCGGGTCGGTCTTGATCGGGAAAAACTTGCCCTGGCCGAGCAACAGGTTCGTTCTTATCTGGACTGGGCCGCCATCCATAAGGGTAACGAAAAAAATCTTCGGTTCTTGATTCGTGAAAAGATGTTTTTTAAAGATGATTCAGGCGTGGCTGCCATCCGTGCCGGCATCCGGAACGGGGCGGGTTCACATACCCTGGAACCAACAGCGGGCCGGGACAGCAACGAATCCCTTGTTTTTTTGAAGCTTGCGGATATCCATGACAGGCAGTCCCAGGATATTCAGACGGCTTTGGATTCATTGGATCAGGAAAATGCGGCGCTTTTTGCGGAACTTAAGGGCGATGAAGAGATCGCATCGGCTGTGAATCACGTCCCGTACTCTGAACCGGGGCAGGCCATGACCGAAAAAAGAATAAAGGCCTGGCTTAAGGCAGCAGTTGATGCGGCCTGCTTTGATCAGGACGGTACGAAGGTGTTGATTACCACCAGCAGGGCCGTGATGGATGGATTTCTGGGCGGTGCGGGCGAGGCGATAAATGCCCTTGACATTGATTCCATAAAAGTGCATGAAAAAGACTGTGAGTTCATAGATCGGCAGCGTTTAAAAATACATGCAATCATAGAGCAGATGGCCCAGGGTCTGACGCCTGATTTTGAAAACGAGTATTTTGAAGGTGCTGACCAGGGCAGCGTGACCGGGCGAATTCAGATTCGCTTTTTTTCAGGCCTTGGTGATGTGAATGTAACTGAAAAAAATCCAGGCGGACAAATCGGCGTATGTCTGGTGGAACTAAACTCATAAAAAAGCTTGTTTTAGCAAAAACATTGTTGTAAAAGCGGGTGCTGAATCAGGTAACTATCTTTTTAGAAAGATGAGTTTATAAGAATGTATTATTAATTTTTAAGGAGGTTTTAAAATGGCTTTTACCCCGATCGTTGATCAGGCAAAATGTGTAGGTTGTGAAGAATGTGTTGACGTATGCCCTGCAGAAGTATTCGAAATGGTAGACGGCAAATCAGATCCCGTCAATGCTGAAGAATGCATGGGCTGCGAAAGCTGTGTAGAAGTTTGTGAAGAAGACGCCATCACCATCGAAGAAGACTAGAACGGCGTTATCTTATATCCCAAAAAAAAATGCCGGGGGTTCTCTGTGAAGACGCCCCCGGCATTTTTATTTGTCGTATTTGGACAGCAAGTCACCCATCTGCGGCGTTGCAGAACAATTTACAATCCTCACAACCAAGAGGTTGCTCCGGTTGTAAATTTTTCTGCGCCTTGCATATGGGCAACTTGTTGTCCAAATACACGGCTACTCTATGTAGTGTCAATTCTTCTCTTTTCTTTGCGCCGGAATCCGGCGATATTGGTTATATAAACGCCTGTGACAACCAGGCCGGCGCCTGCAAGAATTTGTTTTGTTACAGATTCATTGAGAATAAAATAGGACAGAATCAGTGCAGAAACCGGTACGAAATTGATGAAAACACTTGATTTTGCAGGTCCGATCGTTTTGATCCCCTGGTAATACCAGGCAAACCCAAGCACGGTGCCAAAATATCCCAGATAAAAAAGACTGCCCCATTCAACACCCCCGTATCCGGGCAGGGCTGAAAACAACCCCTTTGATACCGCCGGGAAAAAAAGCATCAAGGTGCCTGCCAGCGAAGAGTAACACACACTGACCAGAGGAGAAAACCTGTGGGTAAGGGGCCTGCCGAGCAACGAATAGCATACCCAGGAGGCGACACAGCCGAAAATGGCCATTTCTCCGCGGCCGATTCCGTTTTTAAAAATTTGGCCGATATCCCCGCCTGTGATAATTATCGTTGCCCCGCAAACCGATAAGAACAGCCCAAGAATTTTTAACGGTGTCAATCGTTCCTTAAAAATTGCCGCCGAGCAAAAGGTGATGAATATGGGGTTGGTGGCAATAATCAGGGCGGCCCGGTTGGCGTTGATCAGGGTCAGGCCGGAAAAGAAAAATAAATTATAGGCAAAAATGCCTGTTAAGCCGGAAAGAAAGATCAACAGCGCATCCCGCCCATAAATTTTCGGTAGCCTTCCCTCCTGCTTTATCACCAGTATCACCAGAAAAAATGACGCAATGGTAAACCTTAAAAAGGCCGCACAAAATGGATGAACATGTCCTGCCAGGCCTTTGCCGGCAATAAAGGTGCCGCCCCAGAAAAAAGCGGTTAATAAAAGTTTGAGGTATGTCATCGTCTGTCCCAACAAAAATGTGAATGTTACAGGCCCGCAGTCAGACCGGGGCATAATTTGTGATCTGAAGGCAACTAAAAGTCAAGGTAAAAATATCCGTGACGAAAATGATCCTTGAATTCAAGTGAAAATTCAGGTTAATTGAAATATTCGGGATACACATTTACTGGCTGTTTCAATATTCTTCATAGGTTATTTATGCATTTAAACTCTGACAGGTATTTCAGCGCGAAAGCCATTTGCCGGGCACTGATTGAGAAGGGCTTGATCTCTGTGGACCAGGCCAAAAATTTGCTTGCCCGGGAGCATGACATAAAAAATAAACTTATCGCACAAACCGGCAGCAAAACGTCCGGGAACAGGCAAGAAGGGATGACTGCCGTCTCTTTTATTGATGTGCTGGTCTATTTGAATTTGAACCGGTTGGACGAGCCCGACAAGGTGATTGATGAAGATCTGATTTATAAAACCCTGGCCGATTGCTGGCATCTTCCCTATAAAAAAATTGATCCGTTAAAACTTGAGCTTAATCTTGTCACCGGCACCATTTCCCGATCCTTTGCCCTGAGGCATCTGCTGCTGCCCTTGCATATGAAAGGCGGCAAACTGGTTGTGGCCACACCGAACCCTTTTAACCATGAGGCCATTGACGATGTACAGCGGGTGACCAATTTAAAGGTCTCTCCCATTGTCAGTTCAAAAACGGATGTGGCAAAGCTGATCAAGGAGTTTTTCGGGTTCCATCATTCCATCAGCGCGGCTGAAAATTTGTTTTCCCGAACCGGGGTGGATTTGGGTAATCTTGAACGGTTTGTCAATCTGGGTAATATGGATGAACCGCCGTCCACGGACCAGCACATTGTCAATGCCGTGAACCACCTGTTTTCCTATGCCTTTGACCAGAAGGCCAGTGATGTGCACATTGAGCCCAAGCGTGATATATGTCTTGTGCGCATGCGCATTGACGGGGCATTGCACACTGTCTATAAATTGCCGAAAAAACTGCATAATGCGGTGGTCAGCCGTATCAAAAATTTGTCTGCCCTTGATATGGCCGAAAAACGCCGCCCCCAGGACGGCCGGATTAAAATGCTCAAAAAGGACCAGGAAGTGGAACTCCGGGTCTCTACGATTCCCGTGGCATTTGGCGAAAAGGTGGTGATGCGGATCATGGACCCTGAAATTCTTTTCCAGGATCTGGAGAGTTTGGGGTTCTCGCCGTCGGAGTTGAAAAAATATAAAAATCTGATCACCATGCCCTTTGGCATTGTGCTGGTCACAGGTCCCACGGGCTCCGGCAAATCCACTACCTTGTACTCTTCACTGCGCATGCTGTCATCGCCAGAAGTCAATATCACCACCATTGAAGATCCCATTGAAATGATCCATGAGGAGTTCAACCAGATTGGGGTCCAGCCGGCCATTGATGTGACCTTTGGCGCGGTGTTGCGCAATATCATGCGCCAGGATCCGGATATTATCATGGTGGGTGAGATCCGCGACCTTGAAACAGCCCAGGCGGCTGTACAGGCCGCGCTTACCGGGCACCTGGTATTGTCCACCCTGCATACCAATGATGCTGTGTCCACGGTTTTCAGGCTGCTGGATCTGGGGATTCCCCCATATTTGATTCATTCCGCCCTGACCGGCGTGGTTGCCCAGCGCCTGGTGCGCAAAATTTGTTCCCATTGTGCCCAGACATTCGAAATGGACCGGCGTGAGCTTGCCGATTTAGGTCTTGTGGTCCCCGGGGAGGGGCCTTTGAAGCTGCGGCACGGCAAGGGGTGTGTGAAATGCAGAAATACCGGCTACCGCGGCCGGACCGGTATTTATGAGATCCTTGCCTATACCCGGGAACTCAAGCAGTTGACAACCGGAACGGCAAACCTTGATGATATGCGTCAGACAGCCCGGAAACAAGGCCTTAGGCCCTTGCGGGAAAACGGGATCGCAAAAATGCTTGAAGGGCAGACAACCTACCAGGAAATCCTGCGGGTGACCTGGGAGCAGGCGTGAGACTAATTAACAATGTCCCCGGGATGAATATCCTGTATCGACGAGAGCACCATGACCGTTGCACTTGACTCTTCCGTATGCAGAACAATGAGTCGGCCCGATGCCACCGGTGCGATATCCAACCCTGTTTTTATATCGTAAACAGATTCGGTTTCTTTGCCGCGCTTGATGGTGTAAATGTTGCCCGAGCGGATATTATCGTCGGTGCCCTTGTTTATAAAGGCGATGCGGTAATCGTTGATCATGACATTGTCATCCTCGGAGCAGAGCAGCACCGCATCTACAGGCTCGGGATATTCATCCACCTCAACCGAGGGGGCTCTGGTATAAAAATCCATGACCAGATCCCCTGAAACCACATCTTTGTATGCTTTTTTAATTTTTCCTGCGGCATATTGAGAATTAACTTCGATGATCTCAAGGTCTGCCTTGACCAGGTGTTTGATCCCTCTGTAGCGGCCTTTGCCAATGGGTTGATCCACCTGGGAGATCGAATAAATCTGATACCTGTGTCCGGTAATCAGCGGGGTCTCGCCGGCAGGCCTGATATAAACAATATCGTCGGTGGACATCATGATATTGCCCTCTTTTTCCCGCAATACCGTGCCAAGGGCCGGCACCTGTTCTTTTTTTATGAATCCGGTTTTGTGAATGGCCGGATAATTAAACCGGGTTTCAATTGCCACACGTTTCGTTTTTTCAGGCGGTTGGTTCTCTAATTCAGGTTTGAGGTACACCCTGATTGTGTTTCCCGGATAAATCCAGTGGGGGTTTTTAATATCCTGGTTAATTCCCCACAGGCCCGGCCAGTCCCATTGGGAATTATAAAATTTTTGGGACAGATCCCAGAGCGTATCTCCTTTTTGAATGGTGTAGTAAAATCCTGTATCCTGGTTTGTGTCAAATTTTTTCGCTTCCTCCCGGGCGTCAAGCGGGGAAAGACTGGCAAAAATGCAGACAACAATTAGAAACACCAGGGGTGAAAACCTTTTATCGTGAACCGGCATGGAGGGCCTCCAATGATGTGTTGATCCTTGTAAATCTTGACTTTATTTAAGCGAATGTTTTATAAATTGTCAATATTTGTTGCCCAAATCACAGGAAATGGATGCGAAATGACACGGATTGCTGATCTTTTGTTTGAAGTACGGATGCTCAAAGACTTGAATCGGAGCGGATACGCTTTTTTAGGGGCCGGAAAGGAAAGTATTGCTGAACACAGTTTCACCACAGCGTTCCTGTGCTTTGTTATGGCACGCCTTGAACCGGATGCCGATGCTGAACGGCTTATCTCCATGGCCCTGGTCCATGATACGGCCGAGGCCCGGACAGGCGACTTAAATTATGTAAATAAGCACTATAATAGTGTGGATGAACCCCATGCGGTGTCGGATCTGATCCAGGGCCTTGACTGGGCCCAAGATATCCCCGATCTTATTGACGAATTCAATCAGGGGGAAACCATGGAAGCCCGGCTGGCCAATGATGCGGATCAGCTTTCATTTATTCTTGAACTTAAAAAATTAAAAGATCTTGGCGCCACCTCCCCTGAATCCTGGCTGCCCTTTGTGGTCGGCCGCCTTAAGACAGAAACGGGTAAGCAGCTTGCCCGGGAGATCCTCGGCACGCAATGGGATGAATGGTGGACCCGTGGATATTCGGAATAACGGCCACGGGCTGACCTGACATATCAACTGCCGGACACAGCCATCAACAAAGTTTGAAAGTCTGAGTCGCCTACTCAGGCTTTCATTTAAAAATTACAGGTGGTGTTTACTTTATGGTTTTGCGCCTTTCCATTCTATATGTGGGCTCCCGGTGTCCCCAGGACCTCACCTCCGACGATTCGCACCTCTCTTTTACCTGTGTCCAGACGCCGGATCAGATAAAATCCATAAAACAGCGACCCGACATTGTGCTCATGGATCCCTTTGCCCAGGGCACCGATATTGACCTCTCAACGATGCAAACGTGGGTTGATGCGCTCAAGGTCCATCATTTTAGATTTTCTCCGGCTGTTTTTGTTATCGTCGCTGAAGAAATCACCAAGGGCATCCGATTAAGTATTATGGAATCCGGAGCCGACCAGGTGGTGGACTGGCCGTTGGATACGAGGGAAATTGAAGTTAAGGCGAAGGGGGCAATAGACAAACTTCATCTTGAACAGACTCTTTTTTCCAAAACCGATTCCCTTGAAAAATCATTTGGGTATCTGGATCGATTTAAACGCGAATTAAAAGAAGTCAAAGATGAATTGCTTGAAGATAAAACCAATCTGAATACGGCGTTAAAGCAGATTCATCAAATGTCCCAGGAGCGCAGGCGTTTACAGCAAAACCTTTTGGAGATCAAAACACAGCGTGCGGCAGATAGTCAGGGATTTAGCCGCATTCTTTATACCTTGGTACGTCAGCGGGTGGAGCGGAATCGCGGCCACGGTGAGCGTGTGGGGGAAATTGCCTGTTTTATCGCAACGAAAATGGGCTTATCCCGAAAACAGTTGGAGGATCTGTCAAAAGCTGGTATGCTTCATGAAATCGGACTTCTATTTCTTTCAGCGGATTATAATCGCGAAAATGGGCCGGGTGGAGAAAATTCGGATCAAGATTCAGACAGCCGTTCCACAGTATATGATCAAACGATCATCGTGCAGTTTCCGGTGAAAGGTGCTGAATTGCTTAGCCAGTGCCGGGGATTTGAGGGCGCTGCGGCGATTATTCATAGTCTGAACGAAAATGTTGATGGTACAGGATATCCTGACGGTTTGAAACGCCACCATATCCCTCTGGGGTCAAGAATCCTTGCCGGGGCAGATGAAATGGAGACCCTCCGGGAAAACAACGCCGGTTTTGGCGTTCAGGATTTACTTTCAGCGCTTGAGCCCATGATCGGCAGCCGGCTTGATTCACAGATCGCAGGATGGCTTGAAAAGTATGCGGTGCTGCACCTGGGCGGGGATACCCTTGAGGTCCGCGGTGTCGGTGTGGAACAGCTGAAACCGGGAATGGTTCTCAGTGCAACCTTGTTCACCCGGACCGGCACGAAACTCCTGCCTGCCGGGCAGGCCCTGACCCAACAGATCATTGATAAGATAATACAATATCACAGGGCATATCCTGTAGACGAAACTGTTTATATAAAGGTCTGATAGATATATGGATATTTCTTCTCTCATCGGTGTTGTTTCCGGGATAGGTTTCATTATCGGCACTATTCTTTTAGGCGGTCCGATAACGATGTTCATTGACGTTCCATCCATCGTCATTGTTTGTGGGGGGACTGTTTCCGCTACCATGATTGCATTTCCCCTAGGTGATGTGCTTGGCATGTTTAAAGTCGCCATCAAAGTGTTCATGTTCAAAATTGAAAAGGCCGAAGATATCATTGGCAACCTGACGGAGATATCCAATAAAGCAAGAAAGGGCGGTCTGCTTTCTATTGAGGGGGATATCCAGGGCACATCCGACCCCTATCTGGCCCAGGCCTTGCAAATGACCGTGGATGGCGTCAAGACAGAAGATATCGGGGATATTATGCAAAAAAAAATGGATTTGACCAAGAAAGATTTGGAGACCGGGGCCGATGTCTTCAGCAGCATGGCGTCTTATGCGCCGGCCTTTGGCATGATCGGCACTTTGATTGGTCTTGTACAGATGCTGGCCAATCTGGATGATCCTTCCTCCATTGGTCCGTCAATGGCTGTGGCCATGATCACCACCTTTTACGGGGCCATTCTTGCCAACCTGTTTTTTACACCCATGAGCAACAAGCTCAAAGGTCGGAATGACGCTGAACTGACTAACATGAATATCATTTACGAAGGGGTTTTATCCATCCGGGAAGGCGAGCACCCGAAATTAATGGAAGATAAGCTTAAGGTCTATTTGGGAAAAGCCTCGGCTAAAGCTGAAAAATAAGATCCCGGGCGGGTACAAAAAAGGATAATCATATGGCCGAAGAAGAAGAGGGAAGCAAAAAAAAGCAGATTATCAAGCAGGAGATTATCAATATTCAGGAGGGCGCACCGGAATGGATGGCGACCTTTTCTGACCTTGTAACGCTTCTGATGTGCTTTTTTGTTCTCATGTTTGCCATGAGTACCACCCAGCAGGAGACCTACAAGGAATTGGTCAAATCTTTAAGAAGCGCCTTAGGCGCCCAGGCTGTGCCTGAGGCCGGCACCCGGGAAGGACTGACCATGCATCCCATTCCGTCGGAAAAACCCACTGAAAATCAGGCCGTTGACGAAATCGGGGCAATGATTGAGAAGGAGATGGATGAAATTGTTTCCGAGGTCCGGGAGTTGGTTCTTTTTAATAAACTGGGCGGGGAGGTCAGTGTGACCAAAACCGAGACCGGTGTGGTCATCACCATGTCCGACCTGCTGCTGTTTACGGCAGGCGCCACCCAGTTATCGCCCAAGGGGATGGAGATTCTTCAAAGATTGGCGTCGGTCCTGTCGCGCCTTGCCTACCATGTAAGGGTCCGGGGGCATACCGATTCCGAGCCTATTTCGTCGTCCCTTTATCCATCGAACTGGGAACTGTCTGCAGCCAGGGCGTCAACTGTTGCACGCCTGCTGGTTGCTAACGGGGTGCCGCCTTTTTATATCTCCGCTGAAGGTTATGCCCAGTATCATCCTGTGGCCACCAATGATACAGCCCAGGGGCGTGCCCGGAATCGGCGGGTGGAGATTGTTTATGAGCGTGACAGTATTGCCCGCCAGTTCGAAGATATGTATAAGAACAAGCGCTAACGATTAAACGTTTTGTCCAGCTTTTGTTTTTCTATCGCTGCCAGGCGTGAAATATCTTCGGACGGGACTCCTTTTTTCATACCCGGGCAGGAGTTTGCCATGATTTCCCAGTTTTCCGGATGATGAATCAATGCCTTTATGAAGGGCCAGGCCCGGCACATGTAGGGCTTGACCGGATGGATGGTGCACTGCTTTTCCGGATCAAAGAAGATACAGCTTCCGTTTTGTCCCAGGGTTAGTACCGGCCTTGATCCGGACATGTCACAATACTTTTCCACAAAGGTGTCGGGATCTGCCTGGATATACTCACAGATTTTTTTGATATCCTTTTCATCCACATAGGTACCGCCAAACCCTCTGCAGCACTCACCACATAATTTACAGTCAAAAATATCTTCAGATGTCAGCATTTTCAGATTCCGTAACGTTGTTCCATGGCTTTTTGCATAGTCAGGGGGTCGACATACTGAAGATCCCCGCCCATGGGTATGCCCGATGCAATTCGGGTGATTTTAACATGTGTTGTTGTCAGTTTGCCCCGGATGTAGGCAGCCGTCGCTTCGCCTTCCACGTTGGTCCGGGTGGCAAGGATGATTTCCCTGATATCCTTGCCCTGGGCCCGTCTGAACAGTTCGGCCAGGCGGATGTCTTTGGGGCCGATGCCGTCAATGGGAGACAGGGCGCCGCCAAGGATATGGTATACCCCCGAAAAGCCCCCTGAGTTTTCAATGGCAGCCATGTCCGTGGGACTTTCCACCACGCAGATCAAACCACTGTCCCGGCCGGGGTCGGAACAGATCCGGCAGGTTTTCCGATCCGTGAGCGCAAAACAGGAGGTACATAACCTGACACTTTTTTTCAGTTCAATGATATCGGAAGCCAACGTCGCCGCTTCATGGTCCGGGGCATGAAGAATATGAAGGGCCAGGCGTTCTGCTGTTTTTTTTCCGATTCCCGGCAGGGTGGAAAGCGAGTGGATCAGCTTGACGATGGCTTCAGGATAATGGTTCACAATGGGCTCAGGTTATTTAGAAACGATTACAGACCCGGAATATTCATGCCGCCGGTCAGTTTGCTCATTTCTGCGGAAACCATATCCTGGGATTTTTTCAAGGCGTCATTGACTGCGGCAAGCACAAGATCCTGCAACATTTCAAGATCTTCGGGGTCAACCACCTCTTTTTCAAGCACAATGGATTCAATTTTTTGGGCCCCGTTGGCCACTACTTTTACCATACCGCCGCCGGAACTTGCTTCAACGGTTTTGATTGCCAGTTCCTGTTGGGTCTGCAGCATTTTTTTCTGTAGTTTCTGGGCCTGTTTCATCATGCTGTTCATATTTTTCATGGAGTTTCTCCTTTTTATTCAATATTACAATAAGTTGACTTCATATCTGGTGTAATGGTCCACGGATGATCCGGCGTCGTTTATATGATATCTGCATCAAATAAACGGACCGCATGCTGGACCATGGGGTGGCCTGCCGCAGCCTGTTCTGCCTTCTGCACCGCCGCTTGTTGGCTGAGCGTATCATCCTTGGGGCCTTCGCCGTTGTTTTCTATTTTAACCTCAATGGCTTTGCCTAAATGTTTTTGTCCCAGTGCCGTGAGTTCTTTGGTTTTGGTATTGAGCCTGGATTTTTCAAATCCGGAGCAGGCTGAAAGGGTTACAACCACTTTGTCCGGGGCTGATGTGTCTGCCTGGCCTTTGGAAAATAATCCGAAAATAAAGGGCTGCTCACGTTGAAGCTCATCCATGAACTGGGGCCAGGTTGCAGGTCCCGGTTGGGCTTGCGCTTTGGGTACAGAGGGCTCCGGCCCGGGAGAACTAAATGCGCCGGAAGAATCAGGTGGATAATCCTGGATATCAGGCGGTATCCGATCTTGATCCGGTTCGTAGGGCGGTGGTTCCGGTACAGGTGTCGGCCGGGGGGCTGGCGAAGGCACGGGGGGTGTGGGCTTGTTCGCGGGGATCTGTGTTGGGGGCGGTGTCCCTGCCTGGGCTGGCGTAGCATAGTGCGCCGGCGGCGAATTCACCCCGGTGTGGCCCAAACGATTCTCCATTTGGCGCGCCAGCAGGTCCACCTTGGTGATAATCTCATCAAGCCGGGTTTCCGGTTCAATCTGGATCATTTTGAGCAGCACCATCTCCACAGCGGTTTGGGTATGGGATGCAAATCGCACGATGCTCTCTTCCTTTAATAGAAGGTCCAGCAGCATCCCTATATATTCAGGCGAAAAATTGTTGCTTATCCGGTCAAGCTCAAGTTTTTCGGTTTCAATCATATTGAGCACCGGGCTGTCCTTTCCACACAGCCGGATGATATTCAGATTTCTGAACTGGGCAATGATACCTGAATAAAATTCTTTCAAGTCCATGCCGGAATCATTGACTTTGGCGACAAGATCAATGAGTTGGGCCCCGTTTCTTTCCAATACGGCCGAAGATATGCCAAAAAGAGTGCGCCGGTCCGTGCCCCGAAGCCTTTGGGAAATCATTTGCCGGTCAATCTCCCGTTCAGGCCCGGCGGAAAGAATTCGGTCCAGAAGGCTCAGGCTGTCCCTGATGGAGCCGTCCGCTTCCAAAGCGATCAGTTCCAGTCCCTCTTTTTCAACGGTATACCCTTCTTTTTGGCACAGTGTTTCCAAGTGATCGCTGATTTTGTCCAGGGTTATGCGTGACAGATCATGACGCTGGCACCGGGACAATATGGTGGCCGGGATTTTGTGGACTTCCGTGGTGGCAAAGATGAAAAGAACATGGTCCGGGGGCTCTTCTAAGGTTTTGAGCAGGGCATTGAACGCCGCAACCGAAAGCATGTGGACTTCATCAATAATATAGATTTTGTATCGGGCGGCAGCGGGCATGTAGGCCACATTGTCTCTGAGTTCACGGATCTGCTCCACGCTGTTGTTGGAAGCACCGTCAATTTCAAACACATCGGCGCAATGCCCGTTGATAATGTCTTTGCAGATTCGGCATTCATTGCACGGAGAGGCCGTCGGCCCGGTCTGGCATGTCATGGCCTTGGCCATGATGCGGGCTATGGTGGTTTTTCCGGTGCCTCTGGGGCCTGCCAGCAAAAGCGCATGGGGTACCCTGTTTCCGGAGATGGCGTTGGTCAGGGTGGTGGTGACATGCGCCTGTCCAACAACTTCAGAAAATGTCTGGGGTCGATATTTTAATGCCAGAACCTGGTATGACATGGTTTAATTTAGGGCCTTTGATATTTCTTTGTAAAAGGTACAAGGCTTTATACCAGAGGGGGGGGGACGGGTCAATGTCAGGGCGGGATTTTCGATGTGTTTGTCCTGTAAAATTTCTTTAAGAGACCGGGATGAAACGGCTTGACTCTTGTGTGAAGTTATTTTTACTATAGTAACTTCAGAAATCCTATACACAGTTACGAATACTGATTGTTTGAACGTAGTGTTAAGGCGATAAGGATCTCTTTATGAATTCCAATCGGTTTGTTTTTTCCAAACGCAGCAGGTATATATTCATTATTTCTTTGACCATACTTCCCATTGTGTCGTTAATGATTTTTGTTTTCCTGGTCTCCTACCGCCCGGTGTTTCACAGTCTTGAAAATGTCGTTGATGCACAATTAAACCAGATTCAACCCATCCACGAGCTTCAGGTCGCTTTAATAAATGCCGTCATGCCTCCCAATGACTATCTTATTCGTGGTGGGGAAGAGGAGCGACAGAACTGGATCATGCTAAGCCGGCAGGTTGAAACTGCATTCCAAAAAATCTTCAGCGTCAAGGGCCTGAAAGCCGACTATGATATTTTATTACCATTAAAAGAAGACTGGGAGACTGCAAAGAGAAAAGGAGACTTGCTGCTGAGGAGTAACCCGAAAGAAGATGGCTGTCATAACCCTGTAATCGGGTCTTTAATGGAGGACTTTGACGAAAATGTTGACAAGATATCTGTTGAGCTGAATCAGTTGATAGTGCGTAAGGAAAAAATGATTTCAGATCTCTATTCAAAGATAGAACATCACAAAATCAAGGGGCTGGTGATCACAACATTGGCCATCTTTACGGGGATCTTTATGGGGATTGCAGGCAGTGTCTGGCTGACAAGGGAGCGAAAAAAGTTGAAGGATCTTTCTTTGCATGACCCGCTTACCGGGGTAGTCAACAGAAATGCCTTGGATTTTCATTTGTCTCGATTGCATAAAAATCAGGTGGATTTAAACATATCATGTTTTTCCATTTTGATGATTGATCTTGATAAATTTAAATCGGTTAATGATAATTTAGGGCATGATGCAGGGGATATTGTGTTAAAATCATTTGCCGAAACAACTCAAAAATTAATGAGAAATGATGATGTGTTCGGCCGGTTTGGCGGAGAGGAGTTTTTGGTCCTTTTACCTGATTCGTCAAAAAAAGAAGCATCACAAATTGCCGAAAGGATACGATCGAAAATAAGTTCATCTCCTATTCCTCTACCTGCTGGAGAAACGTCTGTTCCCATAACTGTCAGTATCGGCGTGGGTACCTTTCCTGATGATACTTCAAATATTGACGATTTACTGAAAATTGTCGATGACGCGATGTACACGGCTAAAAAAAGTGGTCGAAATCAAGTTGTTAGTACCTGATTTCGTTTTTACGACAGTGCCAAAAATTAGCAGAATGTTTTTTCTTGTTATTTGTTTTTATTTTATTAATAATCCTGGCGACATTGGTGATTGAAAATTTTTTATTAACTGACTGAAAGGCAAGAATTACAGGCGATCATAAATGAAAATGTTTGAACGGGTGTGCAAAAAAGTATTCGGGCAGATCGGAAACCAGGCCGGGTTTTCCTTTATTGAGTTGATGGTGGTGGTTATCATCCTGGGAATTCTGGCCGGTGCCATTGTACCAAGGTATATGGATAAGGCGGACAAGGCAAAAGTCGTTAAAGCCCAGGTGGATATTGCCGCCATTGAAACCAGCCTTAAAATGTACAAACTGGACAATGGGTTTTATCCCACCACGGAACAAGGACTTTTGGCTCTGATCGAAAAACCGACCACCGATCCTGTTCCCCGCAACTGGAATGAAAACGGGTATTTTGAAAAGAGCCGGGTACCCAAAGATCCTTGGGGGGGCGAGTATGTCTACCTGTGCCCCGGTGTACACGGAACCTTTGACCTGATGTCATATGGTGCAGATTTTGAATCAGGCGGGGAAGGAATCAATGCGGACGTCACCAACTGGGAAGAGCAGGAATAAGAGGTATGGAAGGTCCTGGCCTGTCATGTTCCCGGATTCAACCCAAATTAAAAAGGGAAAGCCGGTTAACGACCTGTTTGGGATGTCATTTGGGCTTCACCTTTGTGGAACTGATGGTGGTGATCGGCATTTTAACCGTTGCTCTGGTTTTTTCCGTTCCATTGTTCAGACAGATCCATTTGGCGTCTGATGCCTCTGATCAAGTTTCGGGCATGATCCTTTTTTTTGAAGATTTAAAAATTCGGGCCATGGCGGAAAATAAAAATATTACCCTTTATCTGGATTCGGGGGCCGGGAAAATGTATGTGACAGACGACACAATGGATGATGATGCCCGGCAGGTTGCCCTGAATAACGGCGTCGCTTTGAACGGGGACCTGAAGTTGCTGAATCTGGAATTTCCGGATGACGACAACCGGGCTGGTGATGATAAAACGATTTGTTTTTTCAGCAAAGGGTATTCGGATCGGGCACTGGTTCACGTCCGGGAGGAGAGTCGGGAGATGACCATTCAGATATGTATGTTCCAGAAAAAAGTTCACTGGATCGACCGATATGTCTCCTATGAAGACTGCATATGATGCTAGCCGGCAGTGGCAGGCCGGCTTTACCTTGATTGAGGTGATCGTGGCCATGGCCATTATTGCAACGGTGATGACGGCATTGTTTCGAATGCAGTCCGGGACCATTGCGCTTGCCGGAGCCGATGATTTCCAGACAACAGCCAGGTATCTTGCCGCCAAGGCCCTTGCCGCAATCGAGCTTTCCATAAATGATCCGGAACTGCACGGCGAATTTGACCAGGCGTTTGAAGGATATTCCTGGCAGTGTGATGTCACGGATGTGAGCGCCAGCTTGTCTGAGGTCATGCCGGATTTAACCGAAGAGTCCGGGACATTGAAAAAAATTGATCTAACAATAACACGGGCGCAGGGGGAACGGTCCTACCATGTTGAAACATTCAGGTTTGTCCCTGCCGGTTAACCTCCCAGACGACGGATTCACTTTGATGGAAGTGATGCTGGCCCTCGTTATTTTTTCATTTGTTATGGTCATGCTGTTTTCATCTTTTAATGCGTTTATCTCTACCGGGCAGGCCATTTCAAACGGTGTTGACTATAATGAGCGGGCCAGGGACGCATTCAGACGCATTCAGGATGATCTCACCGAAATATATGTGCCCGAACCCAGGATCGCCAGCGTACAGAACAATGCTGACGATCAAAAGGGCGATGTTTTTCAAATGACCGGCAGTGAGAAAAGCGTCGGTGGACAGACCTTTTCCTTACTTGAATTTACAAGCATTTCAGGAATTCAGACAGGACGGAGCAGACCCTCCGGTGTGGTTCGCGTAACCTATTACGTTCGAAAAAATAATCAGGAATTGTTTGACCTTTGCCGGGCTGAGCGGCCCATTGGCAGCGACAGGGAGACGGATTCTTGCTCAGATCCAGTGCTTGTCGAAAATATTACCGGGTTTACCATTGAGTTTGTTGATGCAAAGGGCAATGAACACCAGGAATGGGATGCGGATACGGACAGTGGCGGGGCCTCCATACCTAGTGCATTGAATATCGGGCTGATCCTGAACGGTGAAAATAAAGAAAAAGTATTTGAAACTGCCGTGGTTTTACCGTTGCAAAGGCAGTCTGATGATTAGCATTTTCAAAGATCAAAAAGGTGTGGCGCTGATCGCCACCATTGCCGTGGTTGCCATTCTCTGCGTGGTGGCATTGGAGGCAGGACGTCTTGCAAAGCAGGCGGCTTCGGGAACAATTGCCGAAAATGATATGTTTGCAGCCCGGGAAATGGCCATGTCCGGCATCCATCTGGCCATGATGATGCTTACTGTTGACGCGGCTGACAATGAGATCGATTCCATCCAGGAAGCATGGGCTGATCCGGAAAGAATCGCCTCGGCGGTGACCGCCATGGGCCTGAATCCGGCGGATGTATCCTTAAAGATCTGTGATGAAATGGGAAAATTACAACTGAATGCATTGCTCGAACAATTTCCCGGCAACGAACCCAATGATGCCCAGGTGATGGTCCTGGAACGGTTCTTAACTTTGGCCGCACCCGAAGACAAACCCGAAGATGTCGGCAGCGCTGTTGAAATCATCAATGCGCTTAAGGATTGGCTTGATTCAAAGGACGATGATGCCATAACCGGGTTGACAGGCGCCGAGTCAAACTATTACGAATCTTTGGATGTGCCGTACGCCTGCGCCAACGGTCCTTTTTTGCATGTTAGCGAATTATTTCTTGTTAAAGGGGTTGTTGACGGCATCTTATCTCCGTCATATATCAGTCAGGGACTGGATGAGTCTGCCCAGGTGAGCCAGGTGGGCGCAAGGGATATGTTTACCGTATACGGCCTTTCAGATGACCAGGATTCAGAAGAGAACCGGTTTTCATTTTCGGGCAAAGTAAATATTAATACCGCCCCTGTGGCGGTGCTTGCCGCGCTTCTGCCCGAAGGGCGGGATGTAAATGCCCAGGACCTTGCCGATTATAGGTCTGACAAGGCAAACTTGGGCCAGGAATATACCCATACCCTTGAATCCGGCTGGTTTGAGGATGTTATTGCATTAAGTGATGATGAAAAAAAAGCATTTGAAAATATGATTACCTATTCGAGCAATGTATTCTCAGCAGATTGTACCGCCCGAAAAAATGGCCGGCAGGTAACTTTGCACGCGGTGATTAAACGCGAAAAACAGGATCTGACAGGCAAATGGTCTTGCCGGATTCTTCAAATGGAAAGAGGATAGATCATGGCAGACCCCATTTTGATCATTTTTGAAAATTGCATGGGGATTGATGCCTGGATGGTGGATGGGCGGGGCAAGTCTCAATCTGTTCAGAATCTGGCCCGTGTGGTTTATGAAGATTTGGAAACGGTCGGGGAAGATCAGACCCCGTTTGATGCGGGACTCGCAGTTGTTGTCCAGGCCATTGACCCGGCCATTCAAAAGGACAATACCGTTCAGGTGATGTTGCTTTTGCCGGCTGACCGGTTTTATTTTCGAAGTATCAATCTGCCCTTTACATCCCGGTCAAAAATCCGGCAGGTTCTGCCCCTGGAGCTTAACACACAGTTTCCCAAGGAACTGGGCTCCGTGGTGACTGATTTTTTTCGGTATGAACTGAACACGCAGCAGTCGACCTCTTTGGTCTTTTCCGGATCCATTGAAGAAGACATCCTTAAGTCTTATCATGAAAGCCTTAGGGCAGCCGGTCTTAAACCGGTGGCCATTGTCCCCAAAGTCCTGGCCATGGTCGCCTCGTTTCTTAAACAGAACAAAGAGACAAAAAATTTTGTTTTCCTGGACATGGATGGATGTCATCCGACTCTGGTTCTGGTGGCCCAGGGGGAGGTTGTACAGGTTCGCACCTTGGCCGAAAACACGGCTTCTTTACTGCCGGAGCAAGCCATCAGGCAGATGGTGTTAGGATTCTGGCAGCGTTTTGGTGTCACCGATCCCTTTGATGTTTATGTTTGCGGGGATTTTGACGCATCCATCCGAATACAGATGGAAAAGACACTTGCAGATATTGCCTCGTTCCAGTCCGATTTTACCGGTCAGGATTCCAGTGAAACGCAATTGCCGGAATCCACGACAGAATCCTGTTTTGTGGCGGTATCCGAACTTCTTGCTTTTATCTCCCCGGACCTTGGTCTGCTGAACATGTGCCAGGGAGAATACCGCTCTGATTCATTTGTCCGGACCTACGCAGGATATATCGCAAGTTGCTGTGCCCTGGCGCTGCTCTCTTTTGTTCTTTTTATGGTCAATATCCATATGGATATTTCACGTCTTGAAAACCAGGTGGAGCTGAAAAATCAGGCCATGGCAGCCATTTATCAAAAGACATTCCCAAACAAGCGGATGGGAAACATTGATCCGTTGCTGCTCATGCAGGCCAGTGTCGGTGAGTTGGCCCGGGGAGGCGCGGCAAATAACGATGCCCAGGATATAGACAGTGTGCCGGCGGGCACTATCCTGGGTGAGCTTTCTCGCTGTATCCCTGCCAATGTGGCGGTTCAGGTGGACCGGCTCATGCTGGATCGGACCCGGATGATTGTGTCCGGTTCTGCGGATAATTATAATACCATTGATCAGGTAAAAGGTTTTATTGAGAAATCGCCTTTTTTTAAAAAGGTGGACATCGGCAGTGCGGTGGCAGGGAAGGGCGGAAATCTGGTGGACTTCAAATTCATTATTGAGATCTGATTATGCTTGAATTATCAACACGGGATAAAAAATTTATAGTCGCCGGCATGGTCTTTCTTGTTCTGTTTTGTCTTGGGTGGTTTGTTTATCTGCCGGCCGTGGATAAACGTGCAACGCTTGAAAGAAAGGTGGTGGCAAAAGCCCGGGACCTTGAACGGATGCAGGCCCTTGAAATGACACACCAACAATATGCGAAAAGTTTTGACCAGGAAAAACAGGCCCTTGAAAAAAGAGGGCCGCAATTTACGCTGTTTTCGTTTCTGGAGTCCCTGTCAAGCAAGAGTCTTGTGAAAAAAAATGTGGCTTACATGAAACCGTTTTCCCAGGATATGGAAAACAGTGATTATATCCGGTCCCGGGTAACGGTTAAGCTTCAGCAGGTGTATTTACAGGGCCTGGTGGATTTTCTTTTCAGAATTGAAAATTCTCCCGAGGGGGTGTCTATCTCGTCACTGTCCTTGACAAAGTCCGGTGATAAAGGTCAGTTTCTGGATGCCGTAATTGAAACCCAGACCCTGGCATTAAAGGGAAAACAAGAAAATTGATTTTAAGTGAACGTCTGTTGTCAGCGTCACGGGCACTAATAAAAAAGGCGCCCATGAACAATCTAAGGAGAATAAATATGTTGCAGGGCTGTCGCAACGCATTGAATGTAAAACATATCTGCCTAATTTTCGTGGTGTTGCTCCTGGTTGGGATTTGCCCGGTGCAGGCGGCACAGAACCCGGATACTTCGGAGTTTGTGTCCATGGATTTCAATGATGTTGATATTGGTGTGTTCATTAAATTTATCAGTAAACTGACCCATAAAAATTTTGTGGTGGACACCAAGGTCAGGGGAAAGGTTACCATTATTTCACCTGAAAAAATATCTGTGGATGAGGCGTACAAGGTATTTGAATCTGTGCTGGATATTTACGGGTTTGCCACGGTTGACACCGGCAGTGTCGTTAAGATTATTCCTGCTGTGGATGCCAGGGGTGACAATGTGGATACCCGGATGGCCAAGGCTGCTGAGCTGACATCCGACAAGCTGGTCACCCGGATTATCCCCCTGACCTACGCAAGCTCCGATGAACTGAAATCTCTTTTGTCCCCCATGCTTGCCAAGGGCAGTCTGCTTTTATCCCATGCCGACTCAAATATGCTCATCGCCACCGCCACCCTTGCCAGCATTGACCGGCTGCTCAAGTTGATCAAAACCATTGATGTGGAAGGGGTGGGGCGCAAAATCACCATTTTGCCCATCAAATATGCAGATGCCGAAAAGATGGTCACCAATTTAACCAAGATCTATTCCGCAAAAACCAAAAAAACTTCAAAAGGTAAAAAAGGAAGCAACGATCTGTCTGTGGAGATGGTGGCCGATGAACGGACCAACTCCATTATTCTTCTGGCAAGTGAACAGGAAAGCGCCCAGATTACGGCGCTTGTGGACGCATTAGATAAAGAGGTCCCCAAAGGGGAGGAAAAGATCAGGGTCTATTATCTTGAACATGCCACGGCCGAGGATCTGGCTGCCGTGCTCCAGGAGATTCCTGAAAAGAGCAGCGGCAATGATTCAAAAAAGACCGGCCAGAAAAAAGCCCCGGTTTTGTCCGACGATATAAAAATCACGGCGGACAAGGCCACAAATTCCCTGATTATTATTGCGGATAAAGATGATTATCCAGTATTGGAAGAGGTTATTAAAAAACTGGATGTGCCCAGATCCATGGTCTACATTGAGTGTCTGCTCATGGAGATGAACGCGGATCGGTCCCTTGCGCTTGGTATGGAATGGCGGGCTAAAGGAAATGTTCACAGCAACAGTACCGGGTTCGGCAGATTCAGTTCCTCTACGTCTTCGACTTCTGTGGATTTGCCCTCTTTGGCGGAATCAACTCTGGGCAGCGGTTTTTCCATGGGGGTTTTCGGGGGAAGCATTGAGGCCATTGTCGAGGCATCCCAGGAAGATTCTGATGTAAAAATTTTGTCCACGCCCCAGCTTTTGACCACGGAAAATGAGGAAGCCACCATCACCATTGGTAAAAATGTGCCCTACCAGACCCGGGGGGGAACCGACGACTCTTCTACCACCACCTATAATTCATACGAGTACAAAGACGTGGGTATTACACTCAAGCTCACACCTTCCATCAGCCAGGATCGGCTGGTCAGGTTGGATTTTTATGAGGAAGTTACCAAGCTGGACAGCGCTAACAGCTCAAGTTCTACGGATCGGCCCACCACTTTGAAACGGGAGCTTGAGACGACCATTATTGTGGAAGACGGCAATACTGTGGTGATCGGCGGGCTGATTGACGAGAGCCTGAGCAAGGATGTAAACCAGGTGCCGTGTCTGGGTGATATTCCGTTTTTGGGCAATGCATTCAAAAACCAGTCTTCGGGCAGTGACAGAACCAATCTTTTTATTTTTCTGACCCCCAGGGTGGTGAAAAGTACCCTGGAGGCAAAAAAGATTTACCAGGAAAAAAAGGATTCGATGGACAAACTTCATAAACAGGAAATCAAGTTATATGATGAAAATGCGCCTGTAAAAAGTATGCTTTTGAATTGATATGGAAAAATTAATCCAGCAGTTTATAGATCAGCTTACTGCCGCTGTCTCCCTGGACCATGAACAAAGAGAAAAAATCACGGCAGCCTGTGCCAAGGACCCGGCACGGATGGCGGAGATGGCCTGTGACACCAAACTTGTGTCTGAATCCCAGGCCTTGAAATCGTTGGGGAAAATTTACGGTATTGAATTTCTGGATGACATCGCTTTTGCAAATCCGGATCTGTCTGTCGCCGAAAAAATTACCCGTAAGTTTTTAAAAAAGAATCTTATTGTTCCACTCCGGCCTGAAAATAAAAATCCTGTTATTGTTTTGAATGATCCGTCGGATTTGAGCTATGTGGATGAGGTTGCCATGTATGCAGGTTTCGGGGCGTACACCCTGGCCCTGGCCACAAGAGCCCAGATCCTGAGTGGCATCAACATGATTTTTGATCAGGACGGACAGAATGTCCAGGACCTGATGGACGACATGGAAGATGAAGAATTTCTTCATATTGAAGACATTGAGCAGACCGCAGATCTTCTGGACGACACCAGCGATGCCCCGGTCATCCGCCTGGTCAACCAGATGATCTCCCAGTCGGTGAAGGCGGGTGCCAGTGATATTCACATCGAACCCTTCCAGGATGAGCTGGTTGTCCGGTACCGTATTGACGGGATTTTGTATCCCATGATGACCCCGCCCAAGATGTTCCAGTCCAGCCTGATTTCCAGGGTAAAGGTCATGGCCAAGATGAACATTGCCGAAAAGCGGATTCCCCAGGACGGCCGGGCCCAGGTCCGGCTGGGAAATCAGGAAATCGACATGCGTATTTCAACCGTTCCCACAAATTTTGGTGAGCGCCTGGTTATCCGGCTGTTGAACAAATCCGGATATTTTATGCAGGTTTCAGAGTTCGGCCTCTCCCCGGACAATGAACGGCGCCTGCATGATATTTTCCGGCAGAATCACGGCATTGTCCTGGTCACGGGCCCCACGGGCAGCGGCAAGACCACAACCTTGTATGCAGGTCTGTCTGAGATCAATACCCCGGACCGGTCCATTATCACGGTTGAGGACCCAGTGGAGTATAATTTGAAAGGGGTGGGACAGATCCAGGTTAACCAAAAAACCGGCCTGACATTCGCCCGGGGACTTCGTTCCATCGTCCGCCAGGATCCCGATGTCATTCTAATTGGTGAGATCCGCGACATTGAAACCGCAGAGATTGCGATCCAGTCGGCTTTGACCGGGCATCTTGTGTTTTCCACCCTTCACACCAACGATGCCCCCGGAGCGGTGACCCGTCTGGTGGATTTAGGCGTGGAGCCCTATCTGATAACTTCTTCCGTGAATCACGTGATTGCCCAGCGCCTTGTCCGGGTGCTTTGCCCCCATTGCCGGGAGCCGTTTACCCTTTCACAGGCCGATTTAAGCAGTTTTAAAACTACAAACGGCCTTGCCCCCGGGCAGGAGGTCTTCAAACCCAAGGGCTGTGCAAAATGTTTTAACACGGGGTATTGGGGGCGCCAGGCTATTATGGAAATTCTGCCCCTGGACGAGGAATTGAAATCGCTTATCCTGGAAACTTCGGATGCCAACCTGATCAAGGATGCTGCAGTTAAAAAGGGAATGAAAACCCTTCGGGCCGACGGCTTGACCAAGGTGGCCCGGGGCATCACGTCCCTTCGTGAAGTGTTGCGCGTCACCCAGGAATAGATCTTATTTAATATAATTCCAATCCTTAAGCCGCTTATACGCATGCTGGCTGTACTTGTTTGAGGCATAATTAACCGCTTTGAGATATGCGGCATATTCCCTGGCGGCAGGTTCCCTTCTGTCTGCCATATCAAGGGCGTAGCCCTGATAAAAGGTTATCATGGGATTGCCGGGCAGCACCCTGTTGCATGCACTAAAGTCCTCACGGGCCTGCATGGGCTTTTTTAAGGTTAGATTGGCAATCCCAGAAATAAAATGTCCCTGGTTTTCCTGGGGGTAAAGCTGTTTGGCAAGGCGGGCATGGGATGCGGCGTTTTTATTCTTTTTTTGGATCAGCATGCACCTGGCCGTCATCACCTGGGCCGTATAATCATCGTCTTTTATTCTGAGCGCCGACATTAGAGCCGTTTCAGCCTGGTCGTATTGTTCTTTGGCCAGAAACTTATCAGCCTCCTGGAGTTTGACGATCATGGGTCTTATGGCCCTTAACGCTGCTGTATGGTCCATGTACCGGTCCCGGTACAGGCTTAAGGCATGGGTATCCCGGTATATGCCGTTGTCCCTGTCCATTGCGGCGTCCAGGCGTTCCCGGCTCATGGGATGGGTGGCAAACAGCATTTGGGTGGTACTGGGCTTTGAGGTATTCAGCGCGTTGAGCATCTCCATCAGCCCGGTGAAGCCCCTGGAGTTGTATCCGGATTGTGCCATGTACTGGTGGCCGATGGCATCGGCCTCACGTTCATTGTCCCTGGAATATTTGGACAGGAACAGCCCCTGGCTTAAGCCCCCTATTTTTTGGGCCCAGTCGCCCAGTCCAGCCCCCTGGGTCTCTGCCGCCACAGAAAGTCCTGCCACCAGAATGGATGAGATCTGACCTTTGGATTGCTGCTCAGCCGTATGCCGTGCATTCACATGCCCCAGTTCGTGACCGATCAGTGAAGCCAGCTCCGCCTCATTATCAAGGTCCAGTAAGATGCCCCGGGTGATGGCAATGGAACCGCCGGGGAAGGCATAGGCATTGATATAGGTGGCATTGACCACCTGAAAATTATAGGGCATGTCCGGGCGATGCACCCGGGGCAGCATGCCCCTGCCCACCTGGGAAACGTATTGGTTCAGCCCCCCATCCTGGGTTACACCGTAATCCGAAGAAAATTGAAAGGGCGCCTGCTGTCGATCGATGGATATTTCCTGGTCCCGACTCATGAGCATCAGCTGCTGTCTTCCGGTGACCGGATCAATGGCGCACCCCTGGAAAAGGCTTGTCCCGGCCAGGGTTACGGCCGTTGCCGCACAACCCTGCAAAAAGTTTCGCCGGGTCATTTCGGTGGTTTTAATTGGTTCCATAATCCTCCTGGCTCTTTTTTACTTTCGGTATCTTCGGTTGCCGGATATGTACATATGAAATCTTAATATGATTTTTTTCACGGCGACACTATATCGGCGGGGATTACCGTTCGTCAAGCCCGGATATTATAGGGTTTGGGAGATTACAATTTACACCTCTTTGTCAATACGGCACAGCAATGCGGAATGGGGCCAGCTTCCGGTTTCCGGACTGCACAGTTCGGGATCATCCGGGCACAGCACATTGGCACTGGATTCAAATACCTTAAAAAGGGTGGGCAGTTTTTCTTCGCTCTCCGGAAACCACCACCCATGCTCCACATCCGCCATGTCCTCCCGGATGGCATCTGAAATGTGGACCCGCTGGCGTATTTTCCCCATGGGGCTGGATATAACGGCCCAGTCGCCTTCGGCAAGACCTAAAGCGGCTGCCGTGGACGGATGGATGGTCACCAGGGGATCCGGATGTTTTTGGCGTGCCTTTTCTATCTGTCTGTGTTCCGTGTGGTACATGGGCATGAACCGGCTGCCCGTGATCATGTTCAAGGGATATTTTTCGGCCAGGTCGGGGCTGCCCACAGGGCTTAAAAGCGGTTCATGGTACACCGGGACCGGCGGCAGGTTGAGATCCTCAAAGATTGAAGATTTCAGTTCCACCTTGCCCGACGGCGTCCCGAATCCGTACTTTTCATACCGGCGGAACTCCCGCTCCCCAAACATGCCGTACTGGTCGCAGAATTCTTTGAATGTCTTCCCAATGGGTGCAAGGCAGTGATCATACACCTGCTCCATTGTTTCCCAGGACCAGTGCTTTTCCTGGCCCAGCCGGATGCCTAATCCCCGGTAAAAATCATAACTGTTCCGGCGTTCATACAGGGGATCAATGCCCTGGGGACATGCCATGCAAAAGCTGTTGGTCAGCCACAGTTCCGGCTGTTCCACCGTGGACGAGGCCGGAAATACATAGTCGGCCAGGGCGGCGGACGGGGTCATGTAGTACTCCATGACCACATACAGCTCAAGGGAGTTGAGCGCCTCAAATACCTGCTTTGAGTTGGGAAAGGAGAGCAGCGGATTGCTTGCCAGGGATATGGCGGCGGTCACGGGATAGGGTTTGTCGGTGATGGCGGCTTTCATCACTTCCCTTGCATGGGCGAGATTGGAGTGCCAGGCTTCTGGCGCCGCCAGGTAACCCGGGGGCAGTTTTTGGTTGGCTGCCAGGTTTTTTTCCCATCCCGGAAACCCGAAGAAGGGATAGATGTCGGCTCCAAGCTGCTTTTTGCGCTGGGTTTCGGAAATGGCCTCATTCATTTCAAGGTGTTCCCAGTCGATGATTTTGCCGACATCTCCGGCCAAGCTGAAATTTTCACCCCCGGGAATCTCCAGGTTGCCGGTGATGGCCCGCAGACTTGCCCGGGCCCGGGCGCACTGGTTGGAATTGATGCCCTGCTTGTCCAGGCCGTATCCCCAGGGCAGCACCGCAGGCTTGGTGGTTGCGTACATGCGAACGGCTTTTGTCATAAGGTCTGCCGGGATACCGGTGATTTGGGAAACCTTTTCCGGTGTGTAGTTTTGGGCCGCGGCCTTGAGATCCTCAAACCCAATGGTCCAGTTTTCCACAAAGTCATGGTCGTATAAATTTTCTTCAATGATCAGGCGAATCCAGCCGAGCATCAGAGCCAGATCCGTACCCGGACGCACCTGGAGCCAGAGATCCGCCATGTCTGCCTCCTTGGTCCGCCTGGGATCGATCACGATTAATTTAACGCCGTTCTTTTTGGCCTGGACCAGCTGGGGATAGAGGCCCACCGGGTCTGAATTGACCGGATTGGCGCCCCAGATGACAATGCAGGCCGCCCCCATGACCACGGGCATGACCATGCCGCCGTAAGTGGCAAACTCTGTGGCGTAGCTTGGACACATGCAGATATTGTTTACGCCGCAGGTATTGGGGGAACCGAACAGGTTGAAAAATCGACGGCAGTCCCAGTGGTAGGTTCGTTTTGTGCCGTGGGTAAAGGTCAGGGTTTCAGCGCCGTATCTGTCTTTAAGCCGGGAAAGCTTATCCGCCACCTCATCCAGGGCCTGGTCCCAGGTCAGTTGCTGCCATTGGCCGCCGCCTTTATCTCCCTTGCGTTTCAAAGGATAGTTCAAACGGTCGGGGTGGTGGACATGGTCCGGCATCAATCGTCCCCTTTGGCAGATCACGCCCCGGGTGACCGGGTGTCCGGGATCTCCTGTTACTTTAACGATTTTGCCGTCTTCAATGTGCAGCAGGGTGCCGCAGCGCGGATGACAAAGTCCGCAATAGCTTTTTTTAATTTCGACCATGGTAACCCCTCCTTTTTTTATTGTTGCTTGGGCACGTTGCCGGAATACTTTCATATCTTGTCTGGGCCATGCCTGATTTGAAGACAGGTAAAAGCATGGTCCTTGGTTGCTGTTCAAACGTGGGCTATTCGCGTTCACCCCAGGCTTTTGCACTGCGCTCAACCTTTTTGCGTACATTCGTCCAGTCCTTGCCGCCGTTGAACATGGATTCGGGCAGGGCATCGAGCATTTTCCGATATAAGGACAATGGGACCGTAAAAGTCAGTTCATCGGGCTTCATGAATTTTCTGGCCGAAGGATCGAAGCCACCGAGTACGGCTTTTTCAAGCCCCTGTTCCTTATAGTAAAGCGGCCAGGCCAAAATGTTGGTACAGCCCGCACCGAACGGGGATGCCACGCAGTCCACGTCGCCTGTGGTAAATGTGGTCTGAACAAAAAGACCGCAGAGCACTTCGGGACGGGCAAAAAAGATGACAAATTCAGGTTCTTCTTCCCCTGTAAATTGCGATAACGGCTTAAAAATACAATATTTACCGGGGGCGTTGCGCGGATTTACCCGGTCTAAAAATGTCCTCATGGCTTCGGGGGAGGGCAAAAACCGTTCTCCGCGAACCGGTGTCCCCTCATACCCGGTGGTCACATAATGCTCAATGAACCGGATGTTGGGCTTCATCATGGAACAGTAGAAAACGCCCCCGGGACAACCATATTCTTCGGCAGAAATAAAGGCCGCGCATTTCTTTTTCCTGGCCAGCCAGATGTTGCCGATTACGCAGGAGAAGGTTTTAAACATCGCCTGCAAATCCACCTTTCCCTGATCTTCCAGTTCCCGGGATATGGGAACACCGGGTTTGGGGCCAAATGCGTTTTCAGGTTTTGTGTCGGCGTAATAAACGCCAAATGGTTCTTCATCTAACCCCAGGTGGTTCAGGAAAACTTGAGTATCTTTGATGATCGGTTGAATGTCCATTCTAACCTCCTTTTGTTGTGTATACAACTATGCTGTTCTTTTTTTTATCTATGAGCCCGTGTCGTTCAGATTTGCGATGATCCGCCCAAGAAAGGACCGGCAGACCAACTGCTCTTCCCGGGTCATACCGCGCTGGGCGTCCGAGATTACCTGTCGGGCAATCACGGCGCAGCGTTCTGCCGTTTCCAGGACCCTGGGGGTGGGGGTCACGAGTTTCTGGCGGCTGTCTTTGGGATCACGGGTCCGGGTAATCCAGCCGCGGCGTTCAAGCCCGTTCAACAGTCGGCTCGTACTGGATTTTTCAAGGAGCAGCTGCCTGCCGATTTCCCCTTGGGTTTGGGCATCCCCATTGAGCACCAGAAGAATGGCTCCCCATTGCTCCGCTGTCATATCGATCCCCGCTGCCTGGAAACGGGCGGCAAGTGTTTGGCTTAACTGCCTGTTTGCCAAACCGGTTAAATAACCTAACGATGTTTTATGATCATATGAAAATACCATAATGGTTGTATACACAACTACTGGTTTTGTGTCAAATTCAGTTTTTAGCTCATCTCTCCTAACATATCAGTATCTCTTTCATATGTTTTAATTAATGTTATGTGTGCCTAAAATGTATCTTTTTGATTAAAACGTCATCAAACCCATACCGCCATCTTTATTTTTCTGCTTGATCCACTACAATCGGTGCCCGGATGAATTATTTGTCTTAAAAGGAGCTGTTCCGGTGACCCAACAATCAAAAGCCGCAGGCGTGGCCTTTCTTATTATTTGCCTGCTGACCCTGGTCAAATTTTTTCTCTACTGGCTTTCCGGCAGCCTTGGCGTGTTGTCCGAGGCCTGGCACAGTCTTGCTGACATCGGTACCACTGTTTTGGTATTTGTCTCTATTGTCCTTCAGAATAAAAAGGATATGGGCTTGGCGAACCGGAATGGTTTCGTCGAACACGAAACGGCAGAGGCCAAAGAGAAAAAAAATATCTTAGTCCGGGCATGGCAGAAAATCAGTGCCGTCAATACCGAACTCAAGGCGGCGGTGGCCATTGGCTTGATCCTTACGATTGCGGCAATCTCAATTTTTGTTAAAGCCATATTTGCCGGCAAGGTGGTGGTCACCGCTCCGCTGACAACAGGCCTTATCTTTGTCGGCCTCTCCTTTGGCTCTTACTTTGTATCCCGGTTTGAAGAATTTGTGGGAAACTGGGAAGACTCTGCCGCACTGATTGCCGACAGCCATCACAACCGTGCCGACATGGCAATTTCCCTGATCACCGGCCTTTCATTGATTCTTTACCACTTTAATGTCAATGTAGACCGCTGGGTCGGGGTTGTTATCTCTTTGTATATCCTGACCTTTGCCCTTGAATTATTGGTCAATGCGATGATTGCCATCATCAAGGGCCGCCAGCGGATGGTATTTGAGCAAAAATTTACCGCCATAATCTGGCAAGCGTGTTCAATTTCAACCTATAAATCCCACTGGTCCAACCTGGAGGCCCAGCTGGATCTGGGCGACAAATCCAAACGTTTTTTAAATCTCTTTTTCATTTATCTTCATAAAACATTGCGCGGGGCTTTTCGCCTGGCAATTGCGGCTTTGGTTGTATGGTTTTGTTCAACCGCATTGTACACGGTGAAAAGCAATGAAAAAGCACTGCTGCTTCGTTTCGGCTCGGTCATCAACAGTGCGTATGAGATCGGGCCTGGGCTGCATCTTAAATTCCCCTTTCCCATAGACCGTGTGATCCGGTTTAACACAGAGTCCATTCAGTCCCTGGTGGTCGGCAACAGTACAACCCAGGATTCCGCCATGATTTGGAATACGGACCACGGAGACAGCAAATCCTTTATTTCAGGGGATAACAACCTTTTTCTACCCTATATTATCATTCATTACCGGGTGAAGGATTACCATGCATATTACCTGAATTATGAAAACGGCGTCCCTGAAAAAATGTTGTCATCACTGGCGTTGCAGTTACTTAATCATATGTTTTCCAAAACAGCATTTTATGACCTGATTCTGAATAAGAGGGATGCATGGACCCGGCAATTGAGTGCGCAATTGCAACGGCAAAGCGATGAATTGGGAATCGGGGTGGATATCGTTTCATTCTGCCTGCGGGATCTGCATCCACCCATCAACCTGGCCGAGTCCTTTGAAAATGTTGTGGCCGCCAACCAACTCAAGGTTACCAGCCTGAACTATGCACAGCGAAAGGCTGCGTCCATGGAATGCCGGGAGCGCGTCAACGGCGAACGAACCATCAGTGAAGCCCAGGGCTATGTCGTTGAACGGGAACAAACCGCACAAGGAGAAGTAACCAATTACCAACTGCGCTATCAGGCCTTTCAAAAGGGTGAAACCGTGATAAAAAATTTAATGTATCTCAAATCTGCAGCCAAAACTCTGGAGGGTAAGAAACTCTTGCTTGTGGACCCCAAAAGCGGTGTTACCGAGAACCTCCTGTACCTGGAAAATTTTGTTGTTCCCCGCGGCTCTTTTAAAGGAAGTGATTCACAATGAACATGTATAGGATTTCACAAATATGCAAGCCGCGGATCGCACTGGGCTGCATCGGGCTTATGGCGGCGTTGATCGGGTATTTCTCTTTGTTTACAGTGGCTGAAAATGAACTGGTCATACTCACCCGGTTCGGCAGGCCTGCCCGGATTATTAAAAATGCAGGATTGCAAATAAAACTGCCCGGCTTCCTTGAGAACATCAACCGGTTCAACAAACGGTCCGATCTGTTTGAAACCCAGCCGACCCAATTGCTGCTTGGCGATAAAAAGCCTATTATTATAAGCTGTTATGTGTTGTGGAAGATTTATGATCCCCTGTTGTTTTTCCAGGCCATGGGGCAGACATCCAATGCCGTCCTCAAACTTGGGGATATTGTCAATTCAAAACTGAGTATTGTTCTGGCCGATTACACCATTGACAACATCATCAATACCGACGCCCGGAACGTTCTTCTCGATAAGATTGAGGCGCAGATCACCGAGACGGCCAATCAAAACAGCATTCAAAAGTATGGTATTCAAATACAGCGTACCGGGGTCCAGCGGCTCGCCTATCCGTCGGTGGTTATCAATTCGGTATATGAACGCATGCGGTCTGAGCGCATCAAAGAAGCAGATAAAATAAAGGCGGAAGGATATGAGGCTGCCGAAAAAATATCCATTGAAGCGGCTAAACAGGCCCAGGAAATAAAAGCAAAGGCCCAAAAGCAAGCCATGATCCTGAAAGGAGAGGGGGATAAGCAGGCCATGGAAATATACACCAAGGCCTACCAGGAAGGGGGTGAGTTTTTTAATTTTCTCCAGTCCTTAGAAACCTACAGCACCATACTGGGAAAAGACACCACCCTGATCCTTTCCACCGATTCCGAACTGTTTAAATATCTGCACATAGACGACAAAACGAATTTGGGAAAACCAAAATGAAAAAAGACGGAAGTATCCCCCGGGCGTTGATAACGGCAGGCCGTCAGTTGATCGGTGTCTATTTAAAATGGCTGTTGCTTTTGGCTTTGGTCGTATATGGTTTGAGCGGCATCTACCAGATTAAAGGCGATGCCGTGGGGGTGCTGACCCGGTTCGGTAAAATCGTTGAACCCCGGGTGCTGCCGGGGCTGCATTATAAATTGCCCTGGCCCATAGACAAAATATCCGTCGTGCCGATCAGGGAGGTCAAGACCCTGGTGATCAGTGATTTCAGTTCCGGGTTCCAAAAACAGGAAAAGAACAACGATGCCTCGGGGGCTTTTTTTCGCAAAACCCAGCTGGAGCCCTATTGTATTACCGGAGATAACAATATCATCGCCATCACCATGGTCATTAAATACACCATTGATGATCCCGTACAATATCTTTATGGCATAACCAACCCGGATTACTTTATGGAACGCTGTACCGCCGACCTGATTGTCCACCATTTGGCCTGTTTGGAAATTGATAAAATATTGACCTTTGGGAAAAAACAGCTTGAGTTTGATATCCAGACGGCACTGATTGATAAACTGGCCCAATTTAATACCGGCATACGCCTGACTTTTCTGGAAATTAAGGAAATTACACCGCCGGAAAAGGTGCAGCAGTATTTTGATAAGGTGATCAATGCAGAGGTGGAAAAGAAAAAAGTCCTAAATGAGGCCCAGGGAAAATATAACCGCGCTGTGCCCGCCGCCAGATCAGAGGCCAATGCCATTGTTCAGAACGCACGTTCCTATAAGAGTAAAAAAATTCTTGCCGCCGAAGGAGAAGCTTCAAGGTTTTCTTCCCGTTATCAGGCGTATAAAGAAAATCCCCAGGCCAATCTGGAAAAAATCTATCTGGATTTCATTAAAACCTTATATCCCAAACTGGGTGAAATCCGTGTTGTAAAAAATCATACGCATGATCCAATAACGGATTCATTGATTTCGCCAGTCATTAAAAAATAACTGCAATTCCATCGTTAAATTTCAGTCATTCGATTCCCAATTAAATTTTAATTTGCTGGTAATATTTAAAAAACATTGCCCGGATATAGATAATAACGTCGATAGCGACAGGTTCGTTCAGAAAGTAAAGTTTCATTAGTTAAATCAGTTTTAAAATTAATTTGATCATGTTTCCATCACATCGCCTTTAACGGGGCGGGGAATAAAAATTTTAGCAAAGGAGGCGGATAACAATTTAAAATTTTGAACTGAACCTGTGTGCCTATTCAAAACGCTATGATCTAACTATTCTAATGTACTGAAATCGTGGAGGGATTTTGATGAAAAAAGGAGCGATCGCACTCTCAGTGGGGTTACTGCTGGGCGCGTTAACCAATCAAGCAACAGCCGCAGAAACCGTGACAGGTAAAGTATTCTGGGACCGCAACCAGAATGGTATTCAGGAGACCTGGGAACGTGGCATCCCAAAAGTTTGTGTATCAAACGGCAAGGAAGTCACCCAAACCAACAACCAAGGTGTATATGAACTGCCGGCCTATGACGACATGGTTGTTTTTGTGGTCAAGCCCAGTGGCTGGATGACACCTGTGGACCAGAACAATCTGCCGCAGTTCAGCTACATCCACAAGCCGGCAGGTTCTCCGGACGAAATTCAAAGATTCCGGGGGATCGAACCCACAGGGGTACTGCCGAACATGGTGAATTTCCCTTTGTATCGCGTCGGCAACGAATCAAACTTCAAGGCGATTATCACGGGTGATACCCAGGTTTACAATGACCGTGAAATCAATTTCTTAAGAGATTCGTTGGTTAAAGAAGTACAGGGCACAAAGGCAAGTTTCTGTATCTCCATGGGTGACAACGTTGGTGATGACTTAAGCCTCTATCCCCGTTATCTTGAGGTCATGTCCAAAATGGGGATTCCTGTCTATTATGTGCCCGGTAACCATGACCTGGACTATGACGCTACCAGCGATGAGGATTCCTACGACACCATGAAAAGCTACATGGGTGCCACATATTATTCTTTCAACTATGGTGATGTTCACTTTGTCATTCTTGACAGTGTTGAGTATCCCAGTGAAAGTTCCAGCAGTTATAATGGTAAAATCAGCGCGACTGAAATGGAATGGCTGGCCAATGATCTGGCCTATGTTCCCATGGATAAGCTTATTGTCTTGAATATGCATATTCCCATCGTCTCAGACCTTGACCGTGGCAATGAACAGCATCAGGTGGACAACCGTGAAGATCTTTATGCGCTTCTGGATGGCCGCAAGGTTGTCTCTTTGGGCGGACATACCCATACCCTGTCGCATTTTAAGGCCGGTGATGAGCTTGACGGCTGGGGACAACAGACACCCTTTGACCAGATTATTGTCGGCGCGGCCTGCGGCAGCTGGTGGTCCGGGGACCTGGACGATACCGGTGTGCCCGTATCTTACATGAGGGACGGTGTGCCCCGCGGTCACATGATCTTTGCCTTTAACGGCAACGAGTACGAGGATGTCTACAAGGCCGGTGCCAAAGCATATGACAAACAGATCCACATGGCTTTCCTGACAGATGACTTTCTGTCCTGGTATGATAACAGAAATGCCGGCGGTGACGCCACCATCAAGGATCTTGAAGACAGAAATATTCTATCAAGTGATCAGCTTTCAACCGCGAAGCTAGTGGCAAATGTCTGGAGCGCCAATAAGGAAGATAAAGTTGTCTTCGTCTTTGATAAAGGTACGATTGTTAATGCAGAATATTCAGAAGATGTGATGGATCCCTATGCACTTCCTTTGGAAATGTATGTTCTTCGCGGTGTTCCCGGGTTTTCTCTTTTTGGTAAAAACTGGGATGGCTCTTTTACGGGAACCAATTACGGACCGGGTGAAGCCGTAGATCTTGGTGAGTGGCTCCATACGACTTCGGGACGTTCCACTCATTTATTTCAATGCAATGTTCCTGCGGACCTGGAAGTGGGCGCCCACAGCGTTGAGGTCATCACCAGAAACACCCATGGCAAGGTTTTAAGGGAAAAACTTGTATTTGAAGTTGAATAGTCAAATTTTAAGATAGAAACTCTCAGAATATTTGACACCCATTGCCTTCAACCGGAGATTACAGGTACGAAATTTGTACCTGTAATCTGGTTGGGGCATAGACGCTTTTCTCAGACACTAATGGGTGATCCGGTCCGAAACAAAGCCTAAGTGCTCTATCATGGCCTGTTCCGCCGCCTCTTCATTTTTGGCAATAATTGCATCTACAACTTGACAATGCTGGCGGGTAATTTCCAGGTAGAGTTCCGGCGCGGCCTGGGGATTGTCGTATATCTGGTGGGTCACCGTGCCGATCCAGCTTAGGATGGAACTCATCATGTGGATGAGAAAAGGGTTGTGGGTGGCGGCAACAATCTGGCGGTGCAGGGTGACATTATGGTTGAACCGGGGCGGCTCAGGCTTTTGGCGCTCTTTCATGGCTGTGATAATGTTCATCAGCTCGTTAATGTTTTCGTCTGTGGCCCGGGCAGCTGCGGTGCGGGCGGCCCAGACCTCCAGGACGTTCCGGGTTTCCATCAGGCCGGCCATAAAATTTTTTTCCCTGGACATTTCAGTCATATAGTCCAGCACAACCGCTTCAGTGGCGGATTTTACAAAGGTACCCTCACCGTGGCGCTGTTCCACAAACCCCAGACACTCCAGACGAAGTATTGCCTCCCGGACAGAAGACCGGCTGACATCAAACAGGCCGATCAAGTCCATTTCAGACGGGATCTTCTGACCCGGCAGCAGTTTGCCGGTAACAATCAGGGATTTAACCTGGTCAAAGACCCTGTCGCTTACTTTTTTTTTAGGAATTTTCTTAAACAGTTCCCGCACCCATCGCTCCTTTTGTTTTTGATTCTAATTTCGGGCAGGCTTCCCCTGAACCAGCGCCAGGACGATAAACAAGGCCAGGCCTGCACCGTGGCACCACATCTGCGGCCAGATGAGCAACACGCCGGATGCAAGATAGCCTGCTCTGAACAGCCAGTTCAAATGGATACGGTGATATCCTTCAAAAAAGGCTGCAAAGCAGAAGAGCCCAACCAGTGCGGCGATGCTGATTTCTGCCACCTCAAAGAAGGAACCCTGAAAAAGGATCGGGGTGTACACGAACAATAAGGGAATGATGTACAGCCCCTTGGCCAGCTTCCAGGACTCAATGCCTGTGGCCAGAGGAGCGCTGCCGGATATGCCGGCGGCCGAATAGGCAGCCAGGCAGACGGGCGGGGTGACGTTGGCATCCTGGGAGTACCAGAAGATGAGCATGTGGGCGCCGATCAAAGGGGCACCGAGCATTTCAAGGGAGGGTGCGGCCAGCACGGCCAGTACGATGTACGAGGCTGTGACGGGCAGGCCCATGCCCAGTACCAGGGAGGCCAGGGCCACCAGGATGATGGTAATCAAAAGGCTGCCCCCGGCAATGCCGGAGATAAGGATGGAAAATTTGATGCCGGCACCGACCATGAGCACCACGCCGATCACGATGCCCGAGCACAACAGAATCACACCGGTGGTTACCATGCCCCGCGCGCCCTGGGCAAAGGCATCCAGGATAGCCCTGAGGCCCATGCGGGTGTTTTTGTTCAGCCAGGAGGCAACCACAATGGAACCGATACCCGCGCAGGCAGCGTAGGTGGGGGTAAAACCTGCCATGAGAAGTCCGATGAGTACGCCGATGGGAATAAAAAAGTGCCAGCCCTCTTTCATGACATCTGAAATTTTAGGAATCTCATGGTCTTCCATGACTTTAAGCCCCTGTTTTTTGGCCCGCAGATGAACAAAAAAGGCGACGCTCAAAAAGTAGAGCAGGGCCGGGATGATGGCTACCTTGACAATTTGTAGGTAGGGGATCTGGGTCCACTGGCTCATGATAAAGGCCCCGGCGCCCATGATGGGCGGCATCAACTGGCCTCCGGTGGAAGCGGCTGCCTCCACGCCTCCGGCAAATTTGGCGGAAAATCCCACCCGCTTCATCAAGGGGATGGTAATGGAACCTGTACCCACGGTGTTGGCCACGGCAGATCCTGAAATGGAGCCCATCAGCCCGCTTGCAAATACCGCCATTTTTGCAGGGCCGCCGATCATTTTACCCATGACGGCGACGCTCAGCCGGATAATAAAATCCCCGGCCCCGGATTTGAGCAGGAATGCGGCAAACAGAACAAACAGGAATACAAAGGTCGAGGAGATGGTGGCGATGGTGCCGAAAATGCCGTCCGGCGCAAAGTACATCCGGTAGAGCATGCGTTGGATACTTACCCCCGGAAAACTCCACATGCCGCCCATATACCGGCCGAACCACAGGGCATAGCCCAAAAATATAATGGCAAGGGTCGGGATGATATAGCCGCAGGTGCGCCGGGTGATTTCAAGCATCAGGACAACGGCGATGCCGGCAAATATGAGGTCCGATAGAATGGGAACCTCGTTTCGGGCATGGAGGGCGTCTTCGAAAAAGACCAGGTACAGGGCGGCGCATACGGCCAGCAGGGCCAGAGCCATGTCCACCCACTTGAGCCTGGAGGCAAAGCGTTCATTAAACGGATAGATCAGATATCCCATGAACAAAATAAATCCAAAATGGATGGCGTTGCGCTGTATTTCAGGCATTACCCCCACGGTATTCACCCAGATATGAAACACTGCCATCAAAACGCCGGTCCAGTAGAGCAGGGTTTCCATCTGCGGCGATAACTTTTTTTTAACGACGATGGCCTCGCCGTCTGTCTCTTTTTCTATGCCTTGGGGCGCCATGTTACACGGTTCCATTCTTTTTGACCTTCTCGTCTTACAAAATTATCCTGGGATGCAGGGCAAGCTGCGGCTTCCCCTGCGAATGTTTACGGATTAGAGCAGCGATTCGGGAATCTCAATGCCCACTTCTTTGTAGTATTTTATGGCACCGGGGTGCAGGGGGACCGGCAGCCCGGCAATGGCTTTTTTAATGTTCATAACCTTGGTCGCCTTGTGGATGCTGGAAAGAAACGGCAGATTTTCGTACATGGTTTTGGTGATCCAGTACACGGTATCTTCGGACACGTCCGGATGGACGGCAAGGAAGTTGGGCTGGGCAATGGTATTAATGTCTTTGGACTGTCCGGGGTATGTATTGGCGGGGATAACATACCGGTTCCAGATGGGGTAAATCTCTCGGATTTTCGCCAGCTGGTCGTCGGTGAAATCCAGCACTTTAACTTTTTTGTCTCCCATCTGGGCGAACAGCTGGGTAATGGCTGCGGCTGGGGCACCGGCCGGAATGTTGGAGCCGATGATCCGGTTGTCCATCATGGCCTGGGCGCTGGGGGTGTAGCCTAAAAATTCAAGGACCATGTCCTTTTCCGGATCAATGCCCATTGTCTTGAGAAGGGTTCTGCCCGATCCTTCGGTGCCGGACCCGCGTTTGCCGATGGAGAACTTTTCACCCTGGATATGGCCAAGGTCTGAAATGGTGCCGGTTTTGACGGCTTTGGCGTTCAAAGAAAAATGTTCAACGTTTTCCCAGAGCATGGTAACAGACCTGAAATCCTTGACCGGTTTTCCCTCGTAGGGTCCCATGCCTTTGTAAGCGTTCAGGCCGAACAGGGACTGAAGGATGGCCATTTGGGCCTCTTTGTTTTTCAGCATCTGGATATTCTCACCGGAACCCGCCGAATTGATGGCCGTAACGGTGATCTGGTGTGTACTTGCCAGTTTGATGCTGGCAAGGGTGCCGATGGCAACGCCCACCGGGTAATAGGTGCCGCCGGTGGTTGCCGTAGCCAGAATCAGGCTTTCACCGGCGGTGGATGCCGGGATGCTCATGGTGGCGGCCATGAAAAGTGCTGCCAGTGTGATAAAAAATTTTTTGAACATTTTAAAACTCCTTCGGGTGTTCCGGGTTATCGCTACTTTAATTGAACCTAAATATCTCCCATCAGGAGGACTTTACGACCCTCCTTTTTTATGGTACTGCTTTTTATTACATAAGATGTCTGACATCCGATGTATAATATCCTGAAAGTTATTTTGTCAACGCTTATTTGTTAATTAACATTAGTTTTTCAAAAAGGGTCAAACATGCGCTATCCTGCCTATATTGAAAAAGATTTTTCGTTTCCCCAGTTCTATCGGGTTAGACTGAATCCGCCCTCTCGGGCCATGCCGGATCCGGCCGGCGTGTTGGAAAAAGAGCTCGTGCAGGCTTTGGACCAGGTGGGCATAAAGCCCGGCCAGACAGTTGCCGTGGGGGTCGGCAGCCGGGGAATAAATCAGATTTCGTCCCTTGTTTCGACCATATGCCGATCTATTCGCGAACGGTCAGCGGTACCGTTCATTGTGCCTGCCATGGGCAGTCACGGCAGTGCCACCCCCCAGGGCCAGGCCATGATGCTTGAAAAGCTGGGGGTGACCCCTGGCACCTGTCATGCTGAGATCAGGCCGGAAATGGAAACCGTACAGGTGGCAACGGTGTGCAATGAGGTGCCCGTGTTTTTTTCCGGCCAGGCCCTGGCCGCAGATCACAGCATTTGTATCAACCGCATCAAACCCCACACCAAATTTAAAGGGGATGTGGAAAGCGGGCTGTATAAAATGATGGTGGTGGGCATGGGCAAACACCAGGGGGCGCTGGCGTATCACAATAATGCCTTGAAATATGGATTTTATAATCTGCTTTTGAAGATGGGCGACGCTGTGACCAAAAACACCAATCTTCGCCTGGGGATCGGGGTGGTTGAGGATCGCTATGATCAGGTCATGGATGTTCAGGTCATCGCCGCAGACAAGATTCGGGAAACAGAACCGCTGCTGCTCAAAACGGCCAAGGAAAATTTTCCATGCCTTCCATATGATGAACTCGACGTGCTGGCCATACGTCAGATCGGCAAGGAGATCAGCGGGTCGGGCATGGATCCCAATGTAACCGGCAGGACCTTTGATCTGATGGAAGATGATTTCAGCGGGGTGCTCAATGCCAAACGGGTGGTAATTCTGGATTTGTCGGCCAAAACCTGCGGCAATGCCATCGGCCTGGGCAATGCGGACATCATCACCGAAAAGGTGTTTGCCGACATGGATTACGAGGCCACGCTCATGAATGCTTTAACCTCAATGTCTTTGAGAAAAGCGTTTACGCCGGTTCGTCTGCCCACCCGGAAAAAAGCACTTCAGGCGGCGTTTCAGACCATCGGTCCCATTGCGCCGGATGATGTGAAGGCAGTGATCATTCAGGACACCATGCACACCACTGATTTTTTGATCAGCCAGGCCCTGGTGGAAAAAACACAGCAGCTGCCCTGGGTGGAATGTATTGAAAAAACAGACCTGGTACTGGATTAAACGCCGGTTTAACATCTTGAAAATGCACAAATGAAAAGGTTCATTTGTGCATTTTCGTGTCGATTTAATGTTGAATATGGGGCGGTCTTACCCCATTAACTGGTTGATTTCAAAAATCGGCAGGCAAACCGCGAGGACGATAAACCCGATGACCACCCCCATGATAAGAATAATCATCGGTTCAATGATTGATGTGGCGGCTGTAATGGCTGTCTGAACATTTCTTTCAAACAGTTCGGCTGACTTTTCCAGCATCTTTTCCATTTCACCGCTCTTTTCTCCCACCTTGATCATCTGGGCCGCAAGGTCCGGAAAGGCTGAATTTTTTTCCAGAACAGAACCCAGGCTGCCGCCTTGTTCGACTGTTTGGGCCGACTTTTCGATCAGTTCGGCAATCACCCGGTTGCCCGAAATGGTTTTGGTAATGCCAAGGCCGGTTAACAGCGGCACCCCGTTGTCAAGCAACGACCCCAAGGTTCTGGAAAACCGGGATGCAATGAGTTGTCTGGTCAGGCTGCCGGAAACGGGCAAAGATAAAATGAGCCGGTCCAGAATGCGCCCCCCTTTCTCTGTTCTACGGATCGCGTAGATGCACAGCATGAATAAAAACGGTGCGGGGATGATCAGCCACCACCAGGCTTTGACCATGCCGCTGACCCCGAGGAGTATCTGGGTGGGCATGGGCAGATCATGGTGCATGTCCGTGAATATTTTTGTGATATTGGGGACGATAAAGGTCAAAAGAAAGATAAGCACAAGAAAACCGATAACGGCCATGAGTACCGGATAGGCAAGGGTTGCCTGAATTTTCTTTTTTGTATCTTCTCGTCTTTCACTGAAATCGGCCAGCCGTTCCAGCACAACCTCCAACGTGCCCGAGGCTTCCCCGGCTTTGACCATGTTGATGTATACCGCAGAAAAAACCTGGGGGTGGGCTGCCAAAGCGTCCGCAAAGCTGTTTCCCTCTTCAATGGCGTCTTTTACCCTGGAAAGGACCCGTTTAAAATTTTTGCTTCTGGCCTGGGGAACCAGGGTGGCAAGGGCTTTGAGCAGGGGGAATCCTGCAGCCAGGAGCGTGGCCAACTGGCGTGTGATCATGGAAATTTCCGAAGATTTTACCGAAGAAAACAGGGGCGGTAAATTAAATGTTTTTTTGGGGGGCGCCCCTTTTTTTGTTTTAATATGTCCGGCCCCGGATTCAATGCGAAGAATGGAGGTGGGGAAAATCCCTTTTTGTTTCAAATCCTCCTGGGCCGCATCGGAACTTTCAGCATCAATAATCCCTGATTTTTTTCTGCCGGAAGCCGTCAGTCCGTTATATTCAAAAACAGCCATCGTCCATCCTGTCCTTTATATACCCGCCAGGCGTTGGTCATACATGGACCCAACCCCATATTCATCCCGGCGCATGAATTTATCCACAGCCGGCCCCATCAGCTGCATTTCCGGATTTTTGATCTGGACATCCTGGGCGATGCGCATCTCTTTGGTGCAGCCGGTGGAATAGGTGGCATCCTTTCCAATCCATTCCGGAGGAACTTTCTGCCCCATGATTTCAAAGCTTTGGGCAATGTCTTCTGATGTCTGGAAACGCCAGATGTCAATGTATCCGCTTCGCTGAACAATTTCCCACATATACATCAAATCATCGGCATCCATGCCCGGCTCGTAGTACGAAGACGGGTTGATGATAAACAGATTGTCTGACTGGTTTTTTAAATGCTCAATAAACCGGCTCATTATTTTTTTGGCCACATCAATTTTGCCGGGGATGGAACCGATGATGCCCGAGTAGAACATCACAGTCATATTTTTCTTTTTGGCCTGCTTCATTTGCGCGATAATTTTATCGGCCTTTTCTTCAAGATCCGTGTGGCTGAAATTGATAAAGTCAGGGTGCCTGGGTTTAAAGACAACGTCTAATTTATTCTCTTTTGCGCAGATATTGATGACATCCCTGGTAAATTTGAAATGGGTCTGGATCATCCGGTTTCTTTGTTTTTGTCCTCTTGTTACCACGCAGTCCACCTCCTTGAATACCCGTGAAAAGGTAGTGGAGACCAGCAAGAGATTCAGTGCTTCCTGGGTTCCGTCGGAGATTACATAGAGATGTTCATCCTGTTTGAGACGCTGGACGAGATTGTTTTTGCTGATGGTTTTATCGTGGATGAAATTGGCCTGGTCCAGGAGTTTGGCAAGAACCGGGTCAGTGCGGGTGTCATACAGGCAGACTTTTTTAAAAAACGGTTTTTCCTTAACGACAAGAATTACCACATGCCCAATGTTTGCAAGAAATTGGGCAATGGCAATGTCCGCCACCACATCACCGGACTCATCGGTAAGCCACAGAATTTTTGATTTTGGCGTATGCACCAGTTCAATCAGTCGTTCCATGCCGTTGCCGGTCACTTTTGCGTTCAGCAGTTTTTTTATGGCCGATGTCGAGGGGACTCTGAACTCTTCATCCTGCCACAGGGCCGAGGCCGTTAAAAGAGAGAGGCGGCGTTTGAACTCTATCTCATTGATTTTTGTCTTTACTTGATCAAGGGTTAATTCCTTCATGGTGTCCACGGCACCGTTCACTTCGTTTAAGGCTTTTTTAAAGGATTCAGAGACCATGAATCTGTATGCCCGGGCGTTTTCCTTTTTTTTCTGGCTTTCAAAGGGGTCTTCGATGTGGGTGCGGCTTAAAAAAATTTTATACAGGCGTTTTTCAAGCCGGGAGGGTATGAGCAGACGGCTTTGGATCTCGTAATCATATTTTATCTGTATCAGGCTGGATAAAAATGCCCGGTCATATTCCGACTCAATGAACTCATTAATGATGGCAAAAATTTCGTCAAGCACTTCACGATAACGGTTGCGTATAAATCTTGGCCGTTTACGGGACATGATTGCAGCGAACATGGCATCTGAACAAGGATAGAACCGTTCGTCATTTTCCGGATACACCATAAATTCCACCTGCTCCCGGGAGCCGACTTTTGAAGGGTATGCAAAGGGATCAATATGGTTTTCAAGGAAAAATGCCGTAAACCATGCATGCTGGTCCGGGGTGGAATTGATGGGGTTAGAGTCTGTTTCACAGGGTGCCATTTCTTCTCCTTGGGCCTTAACAAAAGACAGTGCAACGCACTACAAAGAATCCAGTTGTCACAAATACCCTTCAGAAAAATCTGGGATGGGGGCTATGTGACAGCCAGAGGATAGTATCACGCCCGATTTGGTTTTTCAAACCAAGTATCATCTACTAATATTTGCAATAATTGCCTCGGCAGGTCGGTTTGAAAGGCTTGACCGGGATTGGACCACCGGGGTATGGTTAAATTCATGGACAAACAAAAAGGGTTGGATATTTTAGGCCTTGGGCCGTCGGCCACCCGCACCGATGCCCGCACGGCCTTTCGTAGACTTGCCAAAACCTGGCATCCGGACAGGTTTGCAACGGACCCAGCAAAGGCAAAGCGCGCCGAAGAAAAAATGAAACAGCTGAATGAAGCCTTTCATTTTCTGCTGCCTTTGTTACCCCAAAACGTTGTCGGCCAGGAGGATGACCAACGTCCTTCGGCGTCTAATCATGACCGTACATCAACCCATGGCCGCAGCAATCTGTTCCAGGATTTTTTTTCTACCCTGGTTGCCGGTTTAAAAAAACGCTGTCATGAAAACAAGGAAACATCCGCCAAAAAAACGGTTCGATTCGGGCAAGCTCGCCCCCATTGCCGGGCTGGTAAATCCGCCGGGACAAGGCGGACAGCGTTTGAGACTGTGTTTCAAAATGCGGTCACGCACAATCGTAAAGGGGGGGCTGCCCCCCGGACGTGCGTTCCAAAGCGGCCTGTCGGCAGCAGTGCCGGATATAGACGGTACTTCAATTCGGCTCCCGGACGTCCGGGAAGCGTGGGCTGTTTGAAGAACAGGGGCCGAGGACCTGTGGAAGCGATCAGTCCGATTTCACCGGTGTCGCCGGTGAAAAGACGTTAATTCATTGTATTTTTACGTGTTTGTAATGCGGGGCGCGGGCTCCTGAAAAAAGCTAAAACTTCAGTGAAGCCAGCGTATCCCCGGACAGCGCCATCAAGCTTACACTGGCGGCGTCAATGACGGCAAAGGTGGGTATACCGTTTCTGGGGACGGCAATGGATCCTGGATTGAGATGGATGTAGTTTTTTGTTTTTTCAAGCTCGGGCAGATGGGTGTGTCCCTGGATAATGATATCGGTGCCCCGGGGAATCATCAGCGTGTCCTTGTGCCCGTGGTGCATAAAAATTTTTTTATCAAAGGCCTTAAAGCTTAATTCGTGGGAAAATCCTTTGCAGAATCCTTCCACATCGCAATTGCCGTAAATATAAAAAAGTTTAAACTCCAGGTCGGCAATGGTTGACCGGATTTGTTCCGGGGCAAAATCTGATGCATTGTAGTTGCCGTACCTTGTATCAAACAGATCCCCTGCAATGGCAACGGCATCACCGGGGCCGGCCAGCGCCTTCACCGTCAGCCAGGCAGAAAAGAAGCCATGAAGATCGGAAAAGACCAAAAGCCGTTCCATGACTACGCCATATCCTTAATTTGCTCCATGGCTGCAACACGCTGGGCCAATGGCGGATGGGAATAATGTAAAAACACATAAAAGGGATGCGGGGTCAGGTTGGATAGATTGTCGGCACTAAGTTTTTTTAACGCCGTTATCAATGCCTTGGCTTTTTGGGTCGTCAATGCGGCAAAACGGTCTGCTTCGTATTCATCTTTCCTTGAGAAAAACTGCATGACAATGGAGATGACCAGGTCAACCGGGGAAAAAAGAATGCTGAAAAACACAAGGCCTGCGTATACGGAAGGGCTATCCACATGAAATGCCGTAAACAGGCTTTGCTGGGTGATGAATAAAGATAGAAGGTAAAACACTACCCCCATCTGGAGAATGCCGAAAATCAGACGGCGCTGGATGTGCTTTTTTTTGAAATGTCCCATTTCGTGGGCAAGCACGGCCAGAAGTTCGTCTGCAGTATGGGCGTTCATCAGGGTGTCAAACAGCACAATGCGCTTGTTTTTCCCAAACCCTGTGAAAAATGCATTGGACTTGGTGCTGCGCTTGGAGCCGTCCATGACAAAAATCTGGGTCAAGGGAAAATCAATGGTTTTTGCATAGGCAAACAGTTTCTCTTTTAATTCACCGTCTTCAAGGGGGGTGAACTTATTGAACAGGGGCATGATCCATGTGGGAACAATGTATTGTACCGCCAGGATAAACATTGTGGTGACCCCCCAGCAGATCAGCCAGGCCCAGGGGCCTGTGCTTTCCAGAAACCAGAAGATAGCCGACAGCAGGGGGATGCCCAGTGCCAGGGATAAAATTAATGATTTCAGCAGATCCAGAACAAAGGTTTTGGGGGTGGTTTTGTTAAAGCCGAATTTTTCTTCGATGACAAAGGTGGAATAGATGGAAAAGGGCAGGGATATAATAAATTTGCATCCTGCCAGTATCCCGATAAATAAAAGCCCGCAACCAATGGTCGACCATCCGGTGCCCCTGACAAAATGGTCAAGGGCACCGAATCCGCCCAGAAACCAGAACGCCAAAAGAATGCCAAGATCAATGGTTGAGGTGATCGTGCCCAGTCGGGTGGTGGCTTTAAGATACTGCTGGGACTGCCCATACCGATCTTTGTCGTAAACATCTGAAAATTTTTCAGGCAGATGTGTGGTCAGGCGGCCGATGTTCAGACGATCAGCCACATAATTCATTGTAAAATCAACAATGAGGGTAATCAGAATAATAGTGGTGATCGTCTGGTCGGATAAAAACATGGGTTTAGTTAGCTGTCTGGATTGATTAAATCCCGGAGTTTTCCGGAACATTTAAATGTGACAACCCGCCTGGCCGGAAGTGTCATCTCCTCATCGGTTGCAGGGTTGCGTCCTTTTCTTGCTTTCTTCTCGTTTACACAAAATTTGCCGAAACCTGAAATCATAATATCTTCACCATTGGAAATGGTCTCTTTTATGATTTCAAGGAACTCTTCCACGACATCATAGGCAACGGTTCTTGACAGGTCCAGCTCATTTTGTATTTTTTCTGCAATAATAGTTTTGGTCAGTGCCATAATAGCTATTTACTCCTGCGGCACACAAAGCTCGCGTCTGAATGATTAATAAAAACAGGTCCGTAAAATACTTTAAATTCTTCGGGATTGTCAAGATCAGGTTGCCCGGTTATTGTAATTTATTGCAAAATCAACATGATGGTTCTATTATAGCAACCGTGTAAATATCTTGGGTCTTGTTCCCCTGTTTACGGCATTGTTAATTGTTCCATAGTTTGTTATTTGTTGGATAAAAAATAACAGGCGTTCACATTATATCATGGAGAGAAAATGACACAGGTACTATCCATCACACCCATAGACGGGCGTTATGCCCGGCTTACCGGCGTGCTTTCAAATATTTTCAGTGAATCCGGGCTGATTCACCATCGGATTCACGTTGAACTTAAGTGGCTGAAATTTTTGATAACGGATTTGAAGGTCCATGAGGTTATAGGGGCCGAGCAGGATCTGGATCTGTCAGGTCTGGATGTTCTGATAAATGATTTTAATGAGGATTATGCCCTCAGGGTCAAGGAGATAGAGTCCCGGACCAATCATGACGTTAAAGCCGTTGAATATTTTATCAAAGAAAAACTGGATGCGGCAGGGCTTTCGTCCATACGCGAGTGGGTCCATTTTGCATGTACGTCCGAAGATATCAACAATACGGCATACGCCCTGATGCTTAAAAAAGGCAAGGCGCTTGTGGTCGAGTTGCTTAAAACCTTTGTGGCGGAGATTGAGAAAAAAGCCTTGGCATATAAAAGCGTTCCAATGATGTCCCGCACCCATGGGCAACCGGCCACACCGACAACCCCGGGAAAAGAGTTCATTAATTTTGCCTGGCGCTTGAACCAGGAAATTCAGGTTCTGGAAGAGACCAAAATCCAGGCAAAAATAAACGGGGCCACAGGCAACTATAACGCCCATCTGTTTGCGTTCCCGGAAATTGACTGGATTGCTGCATCCGAGCGGTTTATCCAGGATTATCTGGGCCTTGAACCCATTTTGTTCACCACTCAGATCAATCCGAACACAGGCCTTTCCAGGGTGCTTCATGCCATGGTTCGTACTGCAGCGGTTATGATTGATTTTGACCGGGACATGTGGGGGTACATCAGCTTCGGGTATTTCAAACAGCGGGTCGCTGCCGGTGAAACCGGATCATCCACAATGCCCCATAAAGTCAACCCCATTGACTTTGAAAACAGTGAGGGGAATATGGGTCTTGCGATTTCCATGATGGAGCATCTGGCGGTTAAGCTTCAGAAATCCCGTTTCCAGAGGGACTTGAGTGACAGCACCGTACTGCGCAGTCTTGGCACGGTATTCGGGTATTTTACCATTGGGGTGAAAAATGCCATCAAGGGGCTGTCAAAAGTGGACTTAAACCAGGCAGTGCTTGAAAAGGACCTTAACGACAATCCCGAACTTCTGGCCGAACCGTTTCAAACTGTTATGCGGGTATACGGCGAGGATAATCCATATGAGCGGCTTAAAGATCTGACCCGGGGCAAAAAAATTCAAAAAGAGGATTTGGCCCGGTTTGTGGATAAACTTGAAAAGGTGCCCGATGATGTTAAAGCACGGATGGGAGCGCTTTCACCCCAGACCTATCTGGGTCTTGCCGAATCTTTAGTGGACAGATATTTTGCGGAAAAATTAAAAGAGTAAGATATATCAAGGCGATTGGAAGCTATCTTAAATTTGTTAAGATAGCTTCTATTTTAACAGTTTCTAATAAACTGCCGGCGATTGTCCGGCGTTGAAGCTGGATAGATACCAGGGCGCGGATTTGTACTCAAGACGGTCTAACCCTTTTGTTTCAAGCGCATTTACCGCCAGAGAGAAGGTGTGGTAATCCATTTCAATTTCTTCCCATCCCAGGTATTTGAGGCGTTTTCGGGCCTGGCAATAGGACATGTTCGGATTGATCAGAAAGGCATTTGCCAGGCTGCGGATAAACCCGGGGATTAAGGGCATTTCCACCCCGTTTTCTAATAATTTGTTTACCAGTTTCTGATCAATAATTGTCATTTTGCCACCTAACTATTTGTTTTTGTTGCTATTCTTGTTATTGATTTGACTGTTTTTTTATAAATCCATCAAGCCAATTACACCCCACCATAGTTTAGAAAGATATCCAAGTCAAACCGGATTATGTAGAATTAGCATAAAAACTGGAAAACTTATCATCCGAATTAAGATGGTTCCACGAATTGCCGGATTCTAAAAATTATATTTACGCTTATTTACGTCGTATTCTTTTTAAATTCTTTTGTTAGGAGTGTATTAAGCGTTGTCCGGGCGTGGAATATCAGCGGGACGAAGTTTTCCTTTTTTTCTGGATTCGGTGATGCTACTTTTATTTATGACTCAGTCGATTAAACGGTAAAAAAAGGACGCTGGATAGATGATAAGTGACAAACAAGGGCGGATGCTGCTGAAAATGGCACGTGCCGGTATTGCCGAAAAACTCGGGGTTCCTGTGGATACAAGGCAGATTGATTTAGAGGCGTCCTTTCTGGAAATAAAAATGGGGCTGTTTGTAACCCTGCATAAACACGGCGCCCTGAGGGGATGTATCGGGATTATAGAGCCGGTTGAATCTTTAAAAACAGGGGTGCCGGAAACTGCAAGGCTCGCCGCGTTTAAAGATTCTCGTTTTGCCCCCCTTGCCAGGGATGAATTTGACCAGGTTGATCTGGAACTCAGTCTGTTGTCTCCCCCTGAAAAATTTGAATATAGTACGGCAAAAGAGTTGCTTCAACGGCTTGTGCCGTTTAAGGATGGTGTTATTATTGAAAAGGCAAGCCGCCGGGCGACCTTTCTTCCCCAGGTCTGGGAACAATTGCCTGACCCAGCGTCGTTTTTATCTCAGTTGTGCCTTAAAGCCGGGCTTGATGCCGATGAATGGGGTGCCGGCAGCCTCACCGTCCATACTTACAGGGTACATTCATTTTCTGAAAAAAATTAGGCCGCCGGGGTGTAAAAAATATTATGCGTATAGACGATCAACTACTGGACGTTATTTTATCCATCAAGAATAAAGATGAGCTGGAATCTTTTTTTGAAGAAATCTTTACACCGGCGGAGCTGTCGGACCTTTCCTTGCGCTGGAAACTCCTAAAAGATCTGCATAGGGGTATGACCCAGCGCAAAATTGCCGAAAAATACGGGATCAGCCTGTGTAAAATCACAAGGGGATCAAAGGTGCTCAAAAAAAATGGTTCTGTTGCACTGAAGGTGCTGGATTCAATGGATTGACTCGATCATTGGGTGATGAGCTCCAGGGCCAGCTCGGACCACAGCTCCAGATTCAGCTGGGAAAGTGTTGACGTCTTATGCCAGGCAAAGCTGTGCAACTCTTCGCTCGGCATATAGCCTTTGGGTGTTTCTGTTTTAATTAAAAATACCGCCCCCATGTGAACACTGCCCACCGGGGTGATATCTTCACTGATAATGCCGATGAATTCAATTGGGTCGCCGGCAACGCGCCGGGCCAATTCTTCATCCAGTTCCCTTTGCATTCCCCTTTTTAAAATAGTTTCAAAGGTTCCTGTGCCCGTGGCACTGTCTTCCGGGTTGATATGGCCGCCGATACCGATGGACCACAGGTCATGGAGCCGTTTTTCACTGCCCTGCCTGTTGTAGGCCGCGGTCAGACCTCCATCGGCGGTCTGTAAAAGAATATACGGGATGACCTGTTTTTTTTGCCTGTCTTCTTCGGCCAGGTCCCGGGGGATAAAGGAAAATGTGGCGTTGGTGCATGTGTCGGCAAATGTGGGGAAATCCATTGGAAGGACGGCTCTTTGGGTAACCCACGCTGCGGGGAGGTTATTTCTGTCAATACATAAGACCTGTTCTTGTTTCTTGCTCATAATCGTTGCCTAAATTGGTATTAATAAGTTGTTCCGGTTGTAACATAAATGGTGCTCCAGGCATACCTTCGGCGGTTCTCATGGCCTTTTTTTTATGTCTATGATATGTGAAATTCATAATTGTTAAATAATTAAGGAGAGAAGCGTGCTTTATATCGGCAAAAAAGATATCGCAAAAATTGACCGTTCCCTGATTTTGAACGCCATATCCCATGCCTACGAGTTGCTCTTGGATAAAACTTACACGATGCCAGACCGAATTCACGTTCAGGATGGTGCCAACACCCTTTTATTAATGCCCTGTTTTGAAAGCAGCTATTTTGCAACCAAGCTGGTTTCTGTTTTTCCCGGTGCTCCAGAACTTGGTGCCCCGGCCGTCAACGGAATCATGACCCTGGCAGACAATAAAACCGGTATGCCCCTGGCAGTCATGGACGGAGCTGCGCTGACCGCCGAGCGTACCGGTGCTGTGGGCGGGCTTGCCGTGAAGATGTTAACCCGTGAAAATATTGAAACCGCCGGTTTGATCGGCACCGGTGTCCAGGGGGTGGCCCAGGTTCGGTATCTGCTGCTGCTTCGCAGGGTGAAGCAGGTGATGGTTTTTAATCGTTCAGCCGAGACGGCCCGGGCAAAGGCCGCGATGCTTGCAACCGAGTATCCCGATGTCAGTTTTCAGGTGGCACAGACCGCGGATAGCCTGGTCAAGGCCTGTGACCTTGTGGTGGCTGCCACGACAAGTAAGACACCTGTGTTCAGCAATGATCCCGAATTGGTAAAAGGAAAAACCTTTATCTCCATTGGATCTTTCAGGCCTGATATGAAAGAGTTCCCAGATGCCGTTATTGAAGCGGCAAACCGCATTTTTGTGGATACCCCTTTTGCGGCAAAGGAGTCCGGTGATCTAAGTCAGCCCCTGGAGCGAGGCATTGTAAAGGATTCGCAGTTGCTTTCCTTTGCACAGCTTGTTCGGGAGCCCTTGACCGCTGAACAGATAAATGATCCGGTGTTTAATACTTTATTTTTCAAATCTGTGGGTATGGCGCTATTTGATCTGACCGTCGCATCCACAATCTATGAATTTGCTGTGAAAAATGATTTAGGTGTAACGCTGGATTTTTAGGCGGACTTCAAAAAAAAGATGGAGCGGGAAACGGGATTTGAACCCGCGACTTCGACCTTGGCAAGGTCGCACTCTACCACTGAGTTATTCCCGCTCAGCTAAAAGGCGAGTTACTTTTATAAAAAAAGCTGTGCCTTGTCAAGAAAAGATTTAGATAAAATTTATAAACTTTCGAATATACAGGTGGTCAAACAAAAAATGAGTCTGGGAAATACCCTGGTTACGGGCGGCGGCGGCTTTTTGGGCAAGGTGCTGGTTAAAAAATTAGTGGATAACGGTGAGCATGTTGTTTCGTTTTCCCGGTCCCGGTATTTGGAACTGGATAAACTGGGTGTTTCCCAGATCCAGGGTGATCTGGCCGATGCAGATGCCGTGACCGATGCCTTAAAGGGCATGGACACCGTGTTCCATACGGCGGCAAAGCCCGGTATCTGGGGACCTTATGATGAATACTTTCGTATTAATGTAACAGGTACCGTAAATGTTATTAACGCGTGCATGAAACATAAGGTGGGCCGGCTGATTCATACCAGTTCGCCGTCCGTGGTTTTTGATGACAAAGATATGCACGGGGCAGATGAGTCGGTTCCCTATCCGGATACATATCTGGCCCCATATCCTGAAACCAAAGCCCTGGCTGAAAAAGAGGTGATTAAGGCGGCGGGGCAGGGGCTTTGTGTCATTATTTTGAGGCCTCACTTGATTTGGGGTCCGGAAGACAATCACCTGGTCCCCGGTATTATCAACCGGGCAAAGCGCCTGAAGATCATTGGCCCGGATACCGATCTTGTGGATACCATTTATGTGGACAATGCCGCTGATGCCCATATCCTGGCCGCTGAAAAACTGGCCGAAAAGCCTGATTTATCCGGCAATGTATATTTTATCAGTCAGGATGAGCCCATGTCCAAATGGCGTCTGGCCAATGGATTTCTGGCCGCAGCCGGCCTGCCGCCCATCAAAGGCCATGTCTCGGCAAGGACCGCTTATGCGGCCGGGTGGCTCTTTGAATTTGTTTACGGAATCCTGGGGATTAAAAAAGATCCTCCCATGACCCGGTTTGCTGCCAAGGAACTTGCCACCTCCCACTGGTTTGACATCAGCCGTGCAAAAAAGGATCTCGGGTATCGGCCAAAAGTTTCTACCCAGGAAGGCTTAAAACGTCTGGAGGCATGGTTGAACCGGAAATGAAGCAGACGACGCTCTTTGCATTTGATATGTTTCGGGCTAAGGCCCTCCGGGTGCTTTACAGGGCAGCCAAAGGGTATCAGCGGGACAGTTGTGCCCTGCGGGCCTCGGCCTTAAGTTTGTACACCCTGTTGAGCGTCGTGCCCGTGATGGCCATGGCCTTTGGTATTGCCAAAGGATTCGGGTTCCAGCAGTTCCTTGAGGCCGAGGTGATGTCTTTGTTTGAGGGCCATGAGGAGATTGTCCAGAACATCCTTGTTTTTTCCAATAACCTGCTGGAAAAAACCCAGGGCGGCCTCATGGCCGTGCTGGGTGTTCTGCTGCTTTTATACTCCTTGATCCGACTGATGTTTCATATCGAAGGGACATTCAACCGTATCTGGTGGGTGAGGGACGGCAGACCGTTGATAAGAAAACTCACCGATTATCTGACCATTGCCCTGGCGGCCGGTCTTTTGGGCCTTTTATCCGGATCCGTAAATTTGTTTATGATTCCCCGCCTTGAATCTTTCTGGGCCTATCTGGGCGTTCCCATTGATATTAAAGGAATTATCTCTTTTTTTATCAAGGTGCTTCCCTATGTGGTCACCTGGTCACTGTTCATGTTTTTTTATGTGATCATGCCCCATAAAAAGGTAAATTTCAGGGCCGCTGCCACAGGGGCGGTGTTTGCAGGTACCTTATTTCAGATTATCCAGACCGCGTTTTTAAAGTTTCAGGTCTTTGTCACAGGCTACAATGCCATCTATGGCAGTTTTGCCGCACTGCCCATGTTTCTGATCTGGTTGCAGGTCTCCTGGGGGGTGTTGCTTTACGGCGCTGAAATTGCCTTTGAGTGGGAAAATATCGGACATGCAAAAATATCGGACCTGACGTTGAATGCCATGAGTATCCGGGCCCGCAAACTTGCCATGCTGGAGATCGTCAAAGGATGTGTCCAGCGTTTTGCCGAAAAAAAGCCCCCGGCTACGGATGTCCGGATTGCCAGGGAACTGAATCTGCCCTTGAACATCGTGCACCACCTTTTAGAGATTCTAATGAATGCGGATGTGTTGTATTCGGTCAATCTTGAAGGCAATACCACCGGGTATACCCCGGCCATGGATATTGAGTGCATGAGTATTATGGATGTCCTTTGTGCTGTAGAACAACAGGGAGACCCCAATGCGTATACGGCCGGGACTCTTCTGGCCCAGGCACTGGAGGATAGTTTGGACGGATTTGACAGTGCGGCCAGAAATTGTAATGGAGAACGGTTGATAAAAGATATTTGAGAGGAGATCAGCCAAACGCCGTGGTAATTTTAAAAAATTCCTTGATCTGCTGCTCCTGGGCCTTTAACGATTCTACGATTCGAACCATTGTCGATTCATTCATGCCGATTTTTTTAGGCGCATTTTTGATGGTCACGGGAACGGGGTTCCCTGAATGACCAAGCTGCGCTTTTTGTGCCAGATAGTTTGCAATATTTATAATCAGGGCGTGATGGCGGTATTTAACGGGTGCCGCCTCAGGGGCATGGTGAAACCTGCAGGGCAGAATAATGGATGCAGGAAAATTCCACCGTGTCATCAACAGGGCGGATAGTGCTGCATGATCAATTTTTAACAGGCTGTTTTCACTGAAATAAAGAGGACGCTTGTTTTCCAGTGCATACTGCCGGACTTCGTTATACTCTGTTTTAAAGTAAATTGAGAAAATGGCTTTTCCCATGTCATGAAGCAGGGCCGGGACGAAAATTTTGCCTGCAATGCCCGGATTGGTCTGTTTTGCCAGTAGTTTTGAGGCGGTGGCCACCCCAATGCCGTGAATCCACAAGGCTTTCATATCAAGCGTCAATCCCGATTTTTCCGTGACACTGGATAGGATTTCCATGCCCAGGGCAATCCCGATGATTTCATCAAATCCGATAACGGAAATGGCGCGTTTAATGGTCTCGACTTTATTTTTTTGGGCGTAATAAACCGAATTTGCAAGCTTGAGCAGCTTATTGGTAATACCTATGCCATGAGAAATGATTTGGGCTAAATCTTCTATGGTTGTGTTTTCGTCGGAAGCGGCCTGGATCAGGTTGTTTACAACAGCCGGGAGCGTGGGTAAATCGCTTTCCCTTTTTTGAACCATTTCAAGGACGCGCTGCTTTATTTCCATTGAATGCAGTCCACCTGCCCGGTTTAATGAAACCGTGTAATGTTAATGCTTCCGTTGGACGCCATTTCATCAAATTTCTTCCGTAAAAATTGTTTGAATCTGTTTCGGGTGGGCGGCCATAAAAGCAGAAGGCCGGCCGTGTCCGTCAAAAGCCCGGGGGTAATGAGCACTAAACCGGCAAGGAGGATGATAAATGCATCCAGAAGATCTTCGGCAGGCATCACCCCTTGATTTAAACTCTGGCGGACCTTCATCATTGTATTTAATCCTTCCATACGGGCAAGGTAGGCGCCGATGAATCCGGTTAAAATGACCAGAATAATGGTGTTTAATCCGCCGATAATACTACCAAGATGGATAAGGATATATAGTTCAGCCACTGGGATAAGGGTAAAACATAAAAATAATTTGAACAGCATATAATTCTCCTAACGGCCATGGGCCGATCTGGTCACTTCGCACTCAATTACAATGCACGACAAAACATGAACGTCATTTAAAAATGTAACGATATTTTTAAAAAAATAACTTAACGCATAATGGCGATAAACTCTGATTTGTCAAGTCTGCACGATACGTTGCTCAAACGGCGTGTGCCATATTGCCGGGGTTTGAATCCATATTATTGTTTTGGGGAAAAAGATGGAGACCTGGCTGCCACAGGTCTTCCGGTACTCGTTGATCAACACCGTGGTTTAAAATATCGAGAAACAGATCTCTGGTTATTTCCTGGGCCCCCATGCGAAGCAGGTGGCCTGAGGTAACCTGGCAGTCAATTATGCCGAATCCCTGGCTGTCAAGTTTCTGGGCCAGCGCCACAAGGGCGACTTTGGAGGCATTGGGTACCCGGGAAAACATGGATTCCCCAAAAAATATTTTTCCAAGGCTGACACCGTACAGGCCGCCCACCAACCGGTCATCCTGCCAGGCTTCTACGGAGTGGGCGATCCCCATGTTGTGCAATGAGGTATAGGCATCAATCATTTCATCCACCAGCCAGGTACCTTCATTCTTACCCTGCCTGGGTTGGGAGCAGGCCACAATGGTCTGTTTAAACGCGGTGTCGATCCGGATGGAGAAACAATTCTTTCGAATGATTTTCTTCAGGCTTTTCGAGATCCTGATTTTAGAAGGAAAAAGAACCAGCCGGGGATCCGGGGACCACCAGAGGATGGGTTCGCTGTTGGAAAACCAGGGAAAGAGACCCATTCTATACGCAAGTGTCAAGCGCTTAGGGCACAGGTCTCCCCCGATACATAGCAGCCCGTCCGGCCTCGCCAGCCAGGGCGGCGGAAATTCAATGCTTTCAGAAAGCCTGAAAAGCGGCATCAGTTCGATTTAATGTTAAATGTCAGTTTTTCGTCCTTGAGGCCCATGGAAAGTTTCCCACCCTTTGCAAGCCGGCCGAAAAGAATTTCATCTGTCAGTTTATCTTTTATTTCTGTCTGAATTAATCGGGCCAGGGGCCTTGCGCCAAATTTGGTATCATGGCCTTTTTTGGCCAGGTGTGTCCGAACAGCCGCCGAATAGCCCAAAGAAATGCCTTGCTCACTAAGCATCTCTTTGAGTTCTTTCATGTTTTTGTCCACAATCAATTCCATCACCTTTTCAGACAGATGATTAAACTGGACAATCCCGTCAAGGCGGTTTCTAAATTCGGGGCTAAAGGTGTTTTTCACCGCTTTTATGCTCTGGGAATCGGCATTGGCGGTTTGTGATCCAAAACCGATGCTGTTTGTGCTCATCTCCCTGGCGCCTGCATTGGAGGTCATGATAATGATCACATTTCTGAAATCAGCGGACTTGCCGTTGTTGTCGGTGAGCGTGGCATAGTCCATGACCTGGAGCAGGATGTTGTAAAGGTCCATATGGGCCTTTTCAATTTCGTCCAGAAGAAGTACGCAATGGGGGGTCTTGCGGATGCTGTCGGTTAAGATACCGCCCTGTTCAAACCCCACATATCCCGGAGGGGCCCCAATGAGCCTGGATACGGCGTGCTTTTCCATGTATTCGCTCATGTCAAAGCGTAGGAATGTAATGCCCATGTTTAAGGCTAACTGCCGGGCGACTTCGGTTTTACCCACCCCTGTGGGACCCATGAAAAGAAAAGAGCCAATGGGGCGGTTCGGCGCTGCAAGTCCAGCCCGGGATCTTTTGATCGCAGTGGTCAGGGTTTTAATGGCATCGTCCTGGCCGAAGATAACGTCAAGCAGCTTACCGGGTAAGGATTCCAGGGAAGATTTGTCGGCTGCCGTGGTCACACTGGACACCGGTACCTTGGCTATTTTAGCCACAATTTTTTCAATGTCCTTGGGGCTGACGCTTTTGCGCCGGTTGTCCGCCTGAAGTTTTAAAAAGGCACCGGCCTCGTCAATAACGTCGATGGCCTTATCCGGCAAGAATCTGTCGTTGATGTATTTATCTGACAGGTACGCCGCCGCTTCTAAGGTTTTATCCGGGTATTTCAGGCCATGGTGTTCCTCATAGCTGACACGCAGACCTTTGAGAATCTCTGTGGTCTCCTCTACGCTGGGTTCCGACACTTCTATTTTTTCAAACCGTCTGGAAAAGGCCCGGTCTTTTTCAAAGTGATTTTTGTACTCTTCATAGGTGGTGGTGCCCAGGCATTTGATGTCTCCGGAGGATAAGGCCGGCTTAAGGATGTTGGAGGCATCCATGGAGCCTGATGTGGTGGCGCCTGCCCCCACAACCGTATGGATTTCATCGATCACCAGAAGTGCATTTTCCTTTTCTTCCAGGGCGGAAATAACGTCTTTGAGCCGTTGCTCAAAATCGCCTCTGTATTTGGTCCCGGCAAGAAGAGCACCCATATCCAGGGAATACAGTTCACAGTTTTCAAGCAGATCCGGTACGGACTTTTCGTTGATTTTCAATGCCAGTCCTTCTGCAATGGCGGTTTTTCCAACGCCGGGGTCACCCACGAGAATGGGATTGTTTTTGCGGCGCCGGCAAAGAACCTGCATTACCCGTTCAGTTTCAACTGTTCTGCCGATCAATGGATCTATTTTATTTTCTTGGGCCCGTTTGATTAAATCAGACGTAAACAGCGCCAGGGGGTCTTTTTTCTTCGGGCGCCTGGTTTTTGGATCGGCCTGCTGGAAAAGCTGCTGGGGTTTTTCTTCCTCGGGCATTTCTTTTTTCTCGTTATCCCCGTCGTGGGAGATGAGCCTGAGCACATCTAACCGGGTAATGCCTTCGGATTCCAGGTAAAAGGCTGCATGGGAATCTTTTTCCTGGAAAATGGATGCCAGAATATCCCCCAGGTTCACCTCTGATTTTTCAGCAGATCTGGCGTGATTGATCGCGCGCTGGATCATTCGCTGGAAACCGATGGTCTGCTGGAGGACATACTCTTCATTATTTTCTATTTTGGTCAGTTTTTCATCAAAGAATTTTTCAAGATCCTCTTTGATGTGATCAGGGCTGCCCCCGCATTTTTCAATGGTTTCAAGTCCGGATTCATGATTGACTATGGCGTAAAGAACATGTTCGACACAAACGTACTCATGTCGTCTTTTCTTTGCTTCACGAACGGCAAACCCGAGAGCTGTGGATAGTTCTTTGCTGATCATATACCATTTACTCCTTTTCCATTGTACTTTTTAAGGGAAACCCTTTGCTGCTTGCCAGATGGTGTACCGTCTGAACTTTTGTTTCAGCTATTTCCCGGGGATAGATGCCGCATACGGCCTTTCCCTTATTATGTACATTAAGCATTATTTGTGTGGCTTTTTCAAGAGATTTTCCGAACACCTGGACCAGGATATCCACCACAAACTCCATGGTTGTATAATCATCATTGTGTAAAAGCACTTTATACATGGGCGGACGGTCTGCACGGGTGTCCTGGGATATTTTAGGTCTGGTTTTGGAATCAGTGGCTGTCATACCTTAACCTTAGGTGCAATTGGTTTAATAAAAGTTCCAATGTGCTGTAAATTGACGTTCATTCTGGTTGTGGGTCGATTTTGTGTAATTGGCGTTTACTGCCCGCAGCATTTTTTATATTTTTTACCTGATCCACAGGGGCAGGGATCATTTCTTTGAACCTTTTCAGCAGATCTTTTGACCGGCTGCTTGGGAGCGGATTCATCAGCATGGGAAGAAAAGGTCAGGTCCCGCTGCTCTTCCTGCTTCATCTCCTCAACCTGGGTGGGGGAGGCAATCTGAATTTTAAACAGGATATCCACCACTTCCTGTTTGATTCGGTTCATCAGCTCCTGGAACATATCAAAGCCTTCTTTTTTATAGATACGCAGCGGATCCTGCTGGGCATATCCCCGAAGGCCGATACCTTCCTTTAAATGGTCCATATTTAAAAGGTGCTCTTTCCATCTGGTGTCCACGGTCTGGAGAATAATAAACCGCTCAACGTGGCGCATGATTTCAGGGCCGTACATCTGTTCCTTTTTCTTGTACTGGTCCTGGGCGGCATCAAATATAAACTGCCCCAACTGGTCCACCGAAAAATTATCCCGGACAGGCTTATCCAGGGAAAGATCCACATTGAACTGACCTTTGATGGCGGATGAAAGCGCTTCCAGGTCCCACTCCCTAATCGGTGTCTTGTCCAATACAAACCCATCCACAAGGTCATAGGCGGTATCTTCCATCATATCCAGGGCCGCCTGTTTGAGATCTTTGGATGTCAGAGCCTGGCGGCGCTGGCGGTAAATGATCTCACGCTGCTGGTTCATGACATCATCATATTCGAGCAGGTGCTTTCTGATTTCAAAGTTGTGGCCTTCCACCTTGGACTGGGCGTTTTCAATGGCCTTGGAGATAAATTTATGCTCAATGTGTTCCCCTTCTTCGATACCCAACCGGTCCATAACGGCATGAATACGGTCACCGCCGAAAATTCTGAGCAGATCATCTTCCAGGCTCAAATAGAACCGGGAACTTCCCGGGTCGCCCTGGCGGCCGGACCGGCCCCGAAGCTGGTTGTCAATACGCCGGGATTCATGACGGGACGTGCCCAGAATATGCAGGCCGCCAAGTTCCGTAACCCCTTCACCCAGCTTGATGTCCGTACCGCGGCCGGCCATGTTGGTGGATATGGTTACGGCTCCTTTCTGACCTGCATTGGCCACAATTTCCGCCTCGGCCTGGTGGTGTTTGGCATTTAGAACCGTATGCTTAACCCCTTTTTTCTTGAGCTTTTCACTGAGGGATTCGGAAACATCAATGGATATGGTACCCACCAGCACGGGCTGCCCTTTTTTATGCAACCGAATAATCTCCTGGATGGCAGCATCATATTTTTCCTTCTGGGTTTTGTAGATCAGGTCTGCCCGGTCTTCACGGACCATGGGTCTGTGCGTCGGGATGACCAGTACATCCAGGTTGTATATTTTTTTAAATTCTTCTGCTTCTGTATCTGCCGTTCCGGTCATGCCCGACAGTTTGTCATACATCCTGAAGTAGTTCTGGAATGTGATGGAGGCAAGGGTTTGGTTTTCATTTTCAATTTTAACCCCCTCCTTGGCTTCCAGGGCCTGGTGGAGGCCTTCGGAGTAGCGTCGGCCGCTCATGAGCCGGCCTGTAAATTCATCTACAATGACGACCTGGCCGTTTTTGACAATGTAATCCGTGTCTCGTTTGAAAATGACATGGGCCTTTAACGCCTGGTTAAGGTGGTGCAACAGTTCAATGTTGGCCGGATCATACAGATTTTCAACATTTAACAGTTGCTCTCCCTTTGCAATACCCTCTTCGGTCAAAGAGACGGTTTTTGATTCTTCATCCAGGGTATAGTCGGTATCTTTTTGAAACGCCGGGATAATCGTATTGGCCTGGGTATACAGGTGGGTGGATTTTTCAGCCGGACCTGAAATAATCAAGGGGGTCCTGGCCTCGTCAATGAGAATGGAGTCCACCTCATCCACGATGGCAAAGTTCAGGTCTCCTTGGGCCAGTTCCCCGGGATCAAATTTCATGTTGTCCCGCAGGTAGTCAAAGCCGAACTCATTATTCGTGCCGTATGTGATGTCGGCGGCATAGGCTGTTTTCCGGTCCTGGGCGTCCATGTCATGCAGGATGACCCCCACGGTCAATCCTAAAAAATTATAGACCTGGGACATCCATTCTGCGTCACGTTTGGCCAGATAATCATTGACCGTGACAATGTGAACACCTTTGCCCGTGAGGGCATTCAGGTAGGCGGGCAGGGTGGACATCAAGGTTTTTCCCTCACCGGTTTTCATCTCTGCAATGGTACCGCGGTGCAGTGCAATGCCGCCAATGAGCTGGACATCATAATGTCGAAGCCCCAGTGTCCGCACTGAAGCTTCCCTGACCAGGGCAAAGGCTTCGGGAAGAATGTCGTCCAAGGTCTGTCCGTTGGTCAGTCGGTCTTTAAACTCGGTTGTTTTTTCTCCGATCTGGGTGTCTGACAAGGTCTGCATTTGGGGTTCAAATTCGTTTATCTGATCAATAATAGGTTGAATTTTTTTTAGAATCCTGTCGTTGCTGGATCCGAAGAGTTTAGTAAGAAGCGTGAGTACCATGTAAAGGCTGCCTGTTTAAATTTAGAGGTCATTTAAGTTTGTCAGTACAACATATTAAGCATTCTTCCAGGAAATAAAAGGGAAAAAAAAATTCGTATCCATTTTCTGGCGTGGACACGAATTCTCGTGGGGGGGCAGAACAAAATAAAACGGATGAGAATTAATTGAGGATATATTTTGTGGGATTGACAGGGGCGCCGTTGACAAGAACTTCATAGTGAAGATGGGGGCCTGTGGTCCGGCCGGTATTGCCTAAGGTGGCAATAACTTCTCCGCGTTTGACCTGCTGGTGTTTTTTTACCAGTATATCCCTTAAATGGGCATATTTGGTGGCTTTTCCATATCCATGATCAATGATAACAACATTCCCATAGCCGTGTTTTCTTCCGGCAAAAACCACTTTGCCGGCCGCAGTTGAAACAATCTTGGTGCCCAGTCGGTTGGAGATATCAAGGCCTGAATGAAAGGTCTTTCTCCCGGTGAAAGGCGATTTACGGTACCCAAAAGGCGAGGTGATAACCCCCGAGACCGGCTTTATGGACGGGGAGGAGGCCAGAATATTTTTCTTTTGCTGCAGTTTATCGATCAGGTCATTAAAATTTAATTTTTCTTTATCCGCAACAGATTTGATCTGTTTTACCTGATGGTGCATCTCCCGTATCAGGGCGTTATGGCGGGTGTTAAGGGGTAGTTCCTGGTCAAGATCTATTTCTGAAACACCGCCGATACCCAGAAGGCCCGAGGATTGTCCTGCTTGGTCAATGTCGGCAATGAGCCGTACCTGATTTTCTAATTGTTCAAGTTTTGTGATCTGTTCTTTTAATCCCTGGATCTCCCCGGCAAACAGCTGAAGCTGACGTCTCTGGTCTTCAAGTTCTGTTTTTTGGCTGGAGATGGTTTCTCGCATGGCCCTGTTTTTCAGGTCGGTGCGCTTGAGCAAATAATAATCGTGGCCGAAATAGGAGACTATTCCGGCGCAGAAAAGGAAGAGAAATATAGAACAAAGTAAAAAAGGCTTACTCAGCGAAATTTCCCTGATCCTTGAACTATTACTTGCATGAAACCATATTTTGATTCGATTTTTCATCTGCATATTAATACAAATTTTTAAACATCCGTGTCAAGTGAAAAAGCGCTTATAGCGGGGTTTGCACCCAATCCAGCCCGGCTTTTTCGTCAATGGAGAACATAATGTTCATATTCTGTACTGCCTGGCCGGCAGCACCCTTGATTAGGTTGTCAATGGCTGAAACCACGATCAGTCGGCCCGATTCAGGTTCCAGATGAAATCCGATATCGCAACAGTTGGTGCCCTTGATATGGGACATATTGGGGTATTTCCCCCCGGGCAGAATCCTGATAAAGGGTTCATTCTCATACCATCTATTAAAAGCATCGCGAATTTGTTTTTCGTCGACACCGTCGCGAATTTGAGCATAAATGGTTGAAACCATTCCCCGGGTGACGGGTACCAGGTGGGGAACAAAGGTCAAGGATACCTTTTGTCCGGCCGCACTGCTCAATACTTCGTTGATTTCAGGGGTATGTCTGTGATTGCCCACTTTATACGGGCCAAAGGCTTCGTTGACCTCACAGAAATGGGTGGTCAGGGAAAGGGTGCGTCCCGCCCCGCTGACACCGGATTTTGAATCTGAAATCAGGCCCTGGGGAGAAATCAGCTTCTCCTTGAGCAACGGAACCAGAGGCACAAGGATTGACGTTGGGTAACAGCCGGGATTGCCTATTATCCGAGCGTTTCTGATCTGCTCCCGGTTGATTTCACACAAACCGTAAACGCTTTCTTCTAAAAGCTCTGGAGCGGTGTGGGGCTGGTATACCGCTTCATAGGTCTTAAGATTTTCAAATCTAAAGTCCGCTGACAGGTCTATCACTTTAATGCCCTGGTCTACAAGTTGTGGTGCAAATGCCATGGAGACCTTGTGTGGGAGGGCTAAAAATGCAACATCAATGTTTCCTGAGAGCGTTTTAGCGTCAAAGGGCGTACATACCAGGGATTCAAATCCGCGCATGGACGGATAAATTTCGGTAAATGATTTTCCCTGGTACGAATTTGAGGTGACTGCTTCGAGACTGGCTTTCGGGTGGTTGGAAATCAGTTTGACCAGTTCCAGTCCGGTATATCCTGATGCGCCTATTATTGCTGTTTTAATCATTTTCTTAAGTCTTTAATCTTGAATGTTTAAATTAAATATTCTGCACGCCAATTCCGTTTTTAAGTGTAAAATTTTTTATCTGCAACCCTATATATCGGTAGTTTGCGCTCAGACACTAAGATAAAATTTTAAATTGTGCAAACCTTAATTTGATTATTTGGCTCAATGGTCCCAAGAAATATACTTGGCGATGAAATTGTTTTAATAAAATCGTAACGAAATTTAAAAACAACCTTAATAAAACTTATAAATCTCAAACATTATAAAGATATAAATCTCAAGCATTTTAAAAGTGAGTGGCGTTCAATACGATTATTGAACCCATAACTCGGACAAAAGAGCGTAAGCAAGATGGGGAGGGTGTTTGCCGACCCCCTTAAATTAATTTGCGTCAGGAGAGATTTATGAAAAAAATGTTATCAGGTATTTGTGCACTTGTGGTTGGGGTTATGATGACCACCGGCATATCCTTGGCCGGAGAACTGGTCCTCAAGGGCTCCACAACCGTTCTTCCCATTGCCCAGAAGGCTGCCGAAGCCTATATGGCCGATCACCCAGATGTCAAAATTTCCCTTTCCGGCGGCGGTTCCGGCAACGGTATCAAGGCCCTGATTGACGGGACCACCCATATCGGCAATGCCTCCCGGTTCATTAAGACCAAAGAGGTGGAAACAGCCGTAAATCGTGGAGTTTATCCCGTCCCCTTCAGGATCGCCCTGGATGCGATTATCCCGGTTGTTCATCTATCCAATTCAATATCCAAGTTAACCATGACCCAGTTAAAGGAAATTTACCTTGGGAAAATCCGAGACTGGAAACAGGTGGGCGGTACGCCGGGTAAGATTGTTGTGATCTCCCGGGACAGCTCTTCAGGTACCTTTGGGGTCTGGAAGGAGCTGGTTATGCTCAATGAACGGGTGGTGCCCAGTGCCCTGACCGTACCCTCCAACGGCGGAATTGTCCAGGCCATTGCCAATACCCCAGGCGCCATCGGGTATATCGGACTTGGATACTTAAATAAGGATCTTAAGGCTGTGAGCGTGGACGGAATTGAGGGCACCGAAGAGAATACCCTGAACGGTACCTATCCCATTTCCAGGGCATTATTCATGTTTACCAACGGATGGCCCGATGGCGACACCATGTCTTTTCTGTCTTTCATTCTGTCAAGGAAGGGGCAGGACCTGGTGAAAGAAGCCGGCTCCATCCCCTTGTTCTAAAATCCGTTTCAACGTGATTAAAACCCCGAGGCCGGATCTTCCTGTGGATGATGCAAGAAGTTTCGGCCTTAAAACACTGGCGTACAACTTACGCATGAAATGGCATTTCCATGAAACGCAAACTTACCGATAACGGCATTCATTCCGTTTTTTTTCTTTTGGCGTTGTTCTCCATTACCGCCCTGGGATTGATCATGGTCTTTTTGTGTATTGAAGGCGTCGGTATTTTGTCACATGTCTCCTTGCTGGATTTTCTTTTTGGCCATTACTGGTATCCAACGGATGAACCGCCGGATTTTGGTATTCTGCCGCTGATTGCAGGTTCGTTGAGCGTTACGGCGCTGTCCGGCCTGATGGCTGTTCCCTTGGGCGTCATGACGGCGATATACCTGTCAGAGATTGCCTCTCCCAAAGTGGCCGAGGTGGTCAAACCCGTTGTGGAGCTTATGGCGGCCATGCCTTCGGTGGTCATTGGATTTTTCGGCATGGTGGTGGTAGCCCCTTTTATCCAGAACCTGTTTAATATCCCCGTGGGTCTGAATCTGTTTAATGCCGCATTGATGCTGGCGTTTATGGCGATTCCCACCATCTGTTCCATTTCCGAGGATGCCATTTTTTCTGTCCCAATTGCCCTGAAAGAGGCCTCTTTTGCCGTGGGGGCCACCCATTTTGAGACCATTGTCCGGGTGGTTGTCCCGGCCTCTTTGTCCGGCATCTGCACGGCTGTTATCCTGGGGTTGTCCCGGGCTGTGGGGGAAACCATGGTGGTGCTGATGGCGGCGGGCGGGGCTGCCATGATTCCGGGTTCCGTGTTTGATCCGGTACGGCCCATGCCGGCAAGTATTGCCGCTGAAATGGCCGAAGCTCCCTTTGGCAGTGAACATTACCATGCCCTGTTTGCCATCGGCATGGTTTTGTTTTTGTTCACCTTTGCGTTTAACATGATTGCCGACCATATATCCCACCGCTTCAGGCAGGTAGGCGAGGCCTCTTTATGATGAACGGCAGACGAAAGATTATCCAGAACCTTGCCTTTATTCTGTTCCGCCTGGCGGCTTTCATCAATGGTGCTGCCCTGATGGTGATGATCTATTTTATCCTGGTGCGTGGGGCCAGGGCACTTTCATGGGCGTTTCTCACCCAGGCCCCACGGGACAGCATGACGGCAGGGGGGATCTTTCCTTGCATATGGGGCACTTTTTTATTGTGCCTTGTCACTATTTTTGTGGCCCTGCCCATTGGGGTGGCGTCCGCCATCTATCTGAACGAATATGCCACCCAGGGAAAGGTTGTTCGTCTGATTCGGCTGGGAATTAATAATCTGGCCGGTGTACCGTCCATTGTTTTCGGGCTGTTCGGCCTGGCCTTTTTTTGTATTGTTTTGAAAATGGGTGTATCCATTGCCGCTGGGGGCCTGACCCTTGGCATCATGACCCTGCCGGTGGTTATCGGGGCCTCCGAAGAAGCATTGCGGGCCGTACCGGATACCTATCGGGAAGCCTCCCTGGCCGTGGGTGCTTCCAAATGGCAGACCATCCTGCGGGTTGTTTTGCCCAGTGCCTTTCCGGGCATTATCACAGGCTCCATTCTCGGCATGAGCCGTGCTGCCGGAGAAACAGCTCCCATCATGTACACCGGCGCCGTATTTTTTACGCCGGAACTGCCGGGGTCTATTTTTGATGAAGTCATGGCCCTGCCGTACCATATTTATGTGCTGGCCACCGCCGGGACAAATATTGAGGCCACCCGTCATCTTCAATATGGCACGGCCTTGGTGCTCATTGCCCTGGTTTTTGGCATGAACGCTTTGGCTATCTATTTAAGATCGCGAATGCGGCGGAAATTGAAAGGATAAGTTTGCTGTATGGAACCGGTTGTTAAAATGCGTACCCGCCACCTGGATTTTTTCTACGGTGGGTTTCAAGCCCTGCATGACATCAGTATTGATTTTGTGGAAAACCAGGTCACGGCGTTGATCGGCCCGTCAGGCTGCGGTAAAAGCACATATCTGCGTTGCCTGAACCGAATGAATGACCTGATTGCCGGCACCCGGGTTAAAGGAGAGGCCATGCTGGGTAGCGATAATATCTATGACCCGTCCGTTGATGTCGTGACCCTTCGGCGCCGCGTGGGTATGGTGTTCCAAAAACCCAATCCGTTTCCTAAATCCATTTTTGAAAATATTGCCTATGGCCTACGGGTAAACGGGGTCAAGAAAAAGGCTGCCATTGCCCGGCAGGTTGAAGAAAGCTTGAAACAGGCCGCCATTTGGGATGAGGTGAAAAACCGGCTGGATGGTTCTGCTTTAGGCCTTTCCGGCGGTCAGCAGCAACGACTGTGTATTGCCCGGGCCCTTGCCATTGAACCGGAAGTCCTGCTCATGGATGAACCAGCCTCGGCCCTTGATCCCATTGCCACCCAGAAAATCGAAGAGTTAATCACCCAGCTGTCAAGCCGCCTGACCATCATCATTGTGACCCATAACATGCAGCAGGCCGCCCGGGTCTCAGACCGGACCGCATTTTTCTACATGGGAAAGCTGGTGGAAATCAATGATACCCGGGTGCTGTTCAGTGATCCGGATTTCAAACAGACAAAGGATTATATCTCCGGCAGATTTGGGTAATTGTCTCCGGCGATGAATTGAGCCTGAATTTTGTTTAATACGATGAATTCGAGCAGTCGTTCAATTCAAATATGCCTGTAATATAATGCTGAAAAAAGTCTAACACTAATAATATAGTTGAATACGGACTGAGTATTGGGTGCATTAAAAATTCATATATCCTGATTTTATAAGAAAGTATGGGTAAGTTGCTCATATCTTTCAAACTTTGTTGTGGGCTGTGCCTATCAACGGATATGTCAGATCAGCCCGTGGCTGTTATACCAAAAGGCGCTTTTATGGAAACCGTACTGATTGTTGATGATGAAGAGGATATTGTTGAATTAATTCAATATAATCTGTCCGGCCAGGGGTATACCGTTCTCACGGCACTGTCGGGAGAGCACGGCATCTCATTATCCATTGCCCATACCCCTGATCTTATTATTCTTGACCTGATGCTGCCTGGGATCGGCGGCCTTGATGTGGCCAAATATTTGAGACAGAAAGAGGAAACAAAAAATATTCCCATCCTCATGCTCACAGCAAAATCAAGCGAGGCCGATATCATCACAGGCCTTGAATCCGGTGCCACAGATTATATGAGCAAACCCTTTGGGACTGAAATGCTTATGGCCAGAGTCCGGGCTATTTTAAGGCGGCATGTGGCGGTTGTGCCGGACGTTGCCCAAGAAAATGCAGAACCTTTGGAGAACGGGCTTGTCATAAACCGGAACAGATATCAGGTCACGGTAAACGGGAATCCTGTGAACCTGACCTTGACGGAGTTCCAGTTGCTCTCTTTTCTGGCCAGCAAAAAAGGGTGGGTGTTTTCACGCAATCAGATCGTGGATGCCATACATGGAACGGATTATGCCGTGACGGACAGGAGCATTGATGTTGTGATCTCGGGCCTGCGAAAAAAACTGAAACTCAAGGCCCATGTCATTGAAACAGTCCGAGGTGTGGGATACCGTTATAAAGAGTGAGCGTAATGTAAAGTACAGTTTGGGTTATTTTTTTATAGAGGATGTACTCAAAATGAAAATTTCGCTTTCTTTGTTTTTCTTTACCATTTTCATATTCATTTTTTCGGCCTCGACGGCCGTTGCCGAACTCAAAATTTATCAGTTCCCGTCATCGGATCAAACGACAGCTCAGGACTCAGACAGGCAGAAGGTTATTGTTGTTTTAAAAGAGACCAGTGATATCAGGCAAGCAAGGAACGAAGGCCGGCTTAAGGATAAGGCCGGAAGAAAACAACAAAAAAAACGGGTGGAAATCCTCCAGGACAAAGTAATCGACAAGATCGGCACAAGCAAAATAAAAATGCTTAACAGGTTCTCCTTTACCCCTGCTTTTGCCGCAACTGTTACTGCCGAAGGAATCGAACAATTGGAAGCCTTAGAGGACGTTGTTGCGGTTGAACCGGACGTGGTCGTACACGCCCACACCACCCAGGGGCTTGAAGTGATGCATTCCGGTGTGGTCCAGCCGGCTTATTCCGGCAGCGGCGTATCCATTGCCGTCATTGACACGGGTATTGACTATACCCATCCTGCACTGGGAGACGGCAGTTTTCCCAATGACAAAGTGATTGGCGGGTATGACTTTGGAGATGGTGATGCCTACCCCATGGATGCCAATGGCCACGGCACAAGCTGTGCCGGGATCGCGGCGGGTGATCCCGTGACAAGCGGGAGTTCTGGCCAGTATGCCGGAGGGGTGGCGCCCTGCGCAAAACTTTACGCGTTGAAGATTGTCGAGGGCAGCAGCAGCGAAGCCTCCACATCAACAATTATCAGCGCCATTGAGTGGTGCATTGATCATCAAAATGATAATGGGGACTATCCCATTAAAGTGATCAACATCAGTTTTGGTGGCGGAGCGTACACATCCCCATGTGATACCGACAATTGGGGCCGGACCACCGCCCTTGCCGCTACAGCTGCCAATGCCTTATCTAACGGCATTACCATCTTTGCTTCTTCAGGCAACAGCGGGTATTGTGATGCCATTGCATCGCCGGCCTGTGTGTCGGACATTGTTTCCGTGGGGGCTGTGTTTGATGCCAACATCGGCGGTGTGGGATTCTGCGTTGATTCAAGCTCCTGTGCAGACAACACGGAAAGTTACCAGGGGTGCAGCACCGGTACCGTCGCCTGGTCATACTCAACCTATGCCGATAAAGTGGTTCCCTATACCAATGTGTCCAGCGATCTGGATATTCTGGCCCCCAGCCATAATGCCGCTACAGCAGACCTTGACAGTAGCTATAATCTTGAATTTGGAGGCACCTCGGCAGCCTCTCCTTATGCCGCAGGCGTGGCTGCGGTCATGCAAAGTGCGATGATGACTACCCATGGCTATTTTTTAACCCCGGACGAGGTTAAAGCCAAAATGGTCGCGTCGGGTGACGCCATTGAATACACTGCAGCCGGCATCACCATACCCAGGGTGAATCTGGGTAATACAGACATTGATGGTGACGGGCTGCCGTCTGAGTGGGAAATTTCCTACATGGGAACCATTGAAAACGATGCTGACACGGATATCGACGAAGACGGCTTAACACAGCTTGAAGAGTACAATAACCAGACCGACCCGACAGCAGCGGACACGGATGAGGACGGGATGCCGGACGGATGGGAGGTGGACAACGGTCTTGACCCGCTCACGGATGACAGTGCCCAGGATCTGGACGACGACACCTATACCAATGTCCAGGAATACCTGGCCGGCACTGACCCGGCAGACAGTTCTGACCACCCGGTTCCGGTGTCGGCAAGCAACGCCTTGTTCCTTTTTTTGTCTTTCATTTTATTGCTGGGCATTGGGGGCAAATTAAGAGGCCGGTCCTGAAAAATATCTGAAAGATAAATTATTTTTGCTTAAAAACCACAAAGGCAGTCCCGAAAACAGAGGCTGCCTTTGTTTTGTTTATTTATGTTTAGTCAATGATTACTTTCGCCTGATGTTTACCAGACCGATACCGGACAGGAGCAGGGTGCTTACAATAAGTCCGTACATTCCCACGGCAGGCACTGGTTCTACCGAAAGGGTGGTAAATGACCATACCGGGGACTGGACGGAATCAATCCCGTCATCAACCACCGCATACCAGGTATATGTGGTATTTCCGGAAAGCCCGTTCCAGACAATGGACGCGGTTTCTCCAGAGGTTACATCCTCAACCGTACCGATCAAGTTGCCGCTTCCATCATAAAAAGAGACATCCACGGTATTTACGTCCGAATCGGATACGGTGACGCTTAATGTCGGGCTCAATTCGACATCTGTCTGCCCGTCTGAAATACCGGGGTCAGATGGCGCTTCCGGGGAATTATTGAACAAAATTTGAGCATCTGCCCGGATCGGTGCATCTTCAACATTGCCGTCACTGTCGGTTGAAACGGTATAAAATTCATAATATCCTTGTCCCTCAGGGTAGGAAAATGAGTGGGTCCAGCCGTCACCCGCAGTGCTGTCTGTTCCGGTCAGCGTCCACTCCCCCCAGGTCAGGCCATCCGATGCATAGCGAAAGTAAAACGCAACCTGGGTAATCGTCTCGGTGGATTCGGTTGTGCCGCTGAAGGTCTGGCCCTCGTTCACACTGCCGAATGAATTATCAGCAGCATCCTGCCAGGTAAAATCTTCGTATACCGATCCGGTTCCGATCAGTTGCAGGGAATAACCGACGGGTGTGGCACTGGGTTCAGAAACACCGATATCAGTGCTGGTCATCCCTGAAGCGACCCCGTCGGTTGCCGTAAAATAGCCTTCGTAACTTAAAAACTGAACCACTGAATTGCTGTCATTTACAAGGGCAATACCATCGGGACCGCCGTCCTGAATGCCACCCGACGCATAGGTAACCGTGACGATACCGTACCCATTTCCAGCATCGGATATGGTCCCGGACAGGGTAGTTGTATCGTACGCTTCTCCGTTAAGCCCGTCATAAAGGACAATGCGCCAACCGGAAAGGTCGGTACCGGCCGGACCTGCAAGTTCGATGGTTTCACCCTGGTCTGTTGAGGTGTTGCAATAATGGATTTCGTTGATAAAAACAGTATCGCTTCCCGAGCTGTTCACATCACTGGCCGTGGCGGTCAGGGTGATGCTGCTTCCCGACTGGGTATAGGGATCAACGCTATCCACGGCTGACGTTGCAGGATAACCGGTTACCGGGACAGAAGAGGCAAGGATAGCGGCATTGCACCGGAAACGGCGGCCGTCATCTCCTTCATAGGTATTAACCCCCGTCAGTTCAAGAATATCCCCGTCACTGCCCGGCAGTATTTTTTCATCATAGCCGTCTTCCTGGTAAATGGTGATCTCCTGACCGTCGGAATCCTCAACCTGTGAATCCCCGGTTCTTTCAGCATAAAATTTCACATAGTGGTTTTCATGGTTTTCATCCCAGAAGGAGGCGATGGTGGCATGATACTCGGCCCGGGCCAGGGTCTCGTCGTTGCCGTAAACAACGAACTGCTGATCCGCGCCATAGATGCCCTCCTGGTCAATGAATTCCGGGGTGCCGTCATAGAAACCGCCTTCACCCCAGACCTCTATGATGTCACCGGTCTTCAGCAGGCCGTCGGGAAAGCCAAGATGGCTGCGGTACAGCATAATCTCGGAAAACCTGTGTGCCATGTTGATGGAACCGTCGGTGTTGACCAGTTCGGAAAGACCGTAACCGGTGCGCCGGGCCAGGGTCTCCGGCATGACTTCGATGAACCGGATAAATGCATCCTCATGGTAGGGCTGATTTTCACTGTCGGCAATCATGGTGACCACGGCCTTGAATCCGCCGGCAAACTCGGTATTCAGATCGTAGCGCGACGTAATCCCGTCCGGATACATGGGATTATTGGGTGTGCTGTATTGAGCGGTAAAATCAACCACGCCCTCCCGGATCGAATAACTCATATCTTCGGGTGTTGTGTCGGAAAGTTCATTCTCCGGGTGTTCGTACATGTACTCGCTGATGGCAACATTGTAGGTGCCGGTCAGGCTGATGGCGCTGCCCTGGTATGTGATGGAAGTGATCAGACCGTCCTGGGCGGTTACCAGCCAGCCATCTGAGATGGAGGTGCCCACGTAGTCCTCCTGGATCCAGTCCCAGATCTCCTGGCCGGTCATCTGCACCCGGACCATATTGTCGTCGGACCAGGGATAGGCCTCGTAGATCTCAATATACGTGATCTCCCCGGCAGCCACGTCCCTGCGGATACCGCCGCCGGACTGCATGGCCAGATCAACAGGCAAGCCGAGTTGGTTTGCCTTCCAGACCATTGAATCACAGATCCAGGCGCCTGCTGCGTTGGTGGCGGCCCAGGGATATTCGCTCACGGTCCACCATTTGTCCTTGTCCAGGGTAAGATCCACTGCCGAATAGCCGATGACATCGTAAATGCCGTGGGCCGGTGCCGGATCCTGTTCGTTGTATTCGGTGATCAGGCCGGCGATCAAAGATTCCATATCCGAATCAGGTGTTATCTCGCTGTTTCGAATCACGTGCTTCTGGGCCTGTACATATTTGCCCGCGCCCGTAATTTCAAGTTCGCCAATATACTGCATGTATGAAGCCGCTTCGGCCACCAGGGTCTTGCCGTTCATGTTGCTGGGCTGCCAGACCCGTTCGGTCCAGGTGTGCCAGTGGCCGGAGATCACCACTTCAGGCGGCAGCACCCCGCCGGAGTCGGCAATCAGCGCATCGCTCCCGGAAGTCACCCGGCTCTGGCCCACATGGGAAAGAAGAATGACCACATCGCACCCTTCGGTGGTTCTCAGATAAGAGACTTTGTCTTTGATGTCGATGGTATCGTCATCGGAATCCTCCCAGACACATTTTTTAACCTCCACAACATCAACCAGGTCGTCCCCGAGAAAGGAAGAGGAATCGGTGGTGTAACCCAGGATACCCACCTTGGTGCCGTTGACCGTTACCGTGACATATTCGGGGAAATACGGCTTCCCGGTATCAACATCATAAATATTCATGGAGATGGCCGGAAAATCGGCATTGTTTTTCATGTTGTTAAGCATCTGTGCGGAGTTGACATCATGATTCCCCACCACCACGGCATCGATCCCCCGGCCGCCCAGCAACTTGAGTTTTCGATCCAATTCGTTGTAAAAATCGATCATGCCGCCGTTTCCCCGAAGGTCTCCAAGGGGATTGCCCTCGGAGATGTCGCCCGCGTCCATAATCAGGGAATTCGGGTTGGCGGATTTGAGTTCAAGCAGCTTGGTGGTAAAGTAGGATGCCCCGCCAACCCATTCCATTCCCACGGTGTCATCGGTATCGGGCACATCAAATTCATGGGGCAGAAGGCGTGAATGCATGTCATTCATGTGAAAAATTTTAAATGCACCGGTGGTGGGCCATTCACCTGTATAGTCGATACGAAGCCGGGGGGCCAGAGATGTACTGTATTCCTTGGCGTCAAAAACATATGTTTGCCAGGTGTCCTGCCCCTCAACAGCGGCCTTGACCACAAAGCTCACCGTCATGTCTCCGTTTTCGTTCACCTCGGTCTGAACAAACCCTGTGACATCCCACTCCACCCAATAGGCTTCGGTATTGGCTGTCATGGTCTGGCTGTCTGATACCGCCTCGTAGGATGGCTGATTGTTCCAGGTAATCCCGGTCTCGGTCCATGCGTCGTCGGTGCTGCCGTGGACATTGGCGGTCATGTCCTCATCCGTGTCGGATTTCCAGCACCACATCCGCAAGGTTGCCGAATTTATGGTCGCCCCGTCCGGAATCTGGCCGGTCAGGTTGAACTTGATCCAGGCTCTTTCATTTCCATATGTGCCGGTAGAACTGGCCACATACATGGAGTTTTCGCTGCCGTAGTTGGTGTCCGGGTGTCCTTCCACCACCTGGCTGTCCGCAGCAGATCCAATATCCACAACCCCTGCAAAAGCTGCGGGCATCCAAAAGAGAAATGCCGCCAGGGTTAACGCTAATAATTTCTTTATCATATTAATTTCCTTGAGTTTTTATTCGGTTGCTTTTTTGCCGCGAAGATATGAGAGCTGTAGAAAAAGTTAAAAAAGGCGGTCCGGAAACGGACCGCCTTCTATTTTTTCTTACAGCACAGCGGCTGTGAAACAAATAAGCCCGGGGGGTTAACTGTTTTTTCTGTTCAGGCAAACCAGTCCGAGCAGGCCGGAACCAAGCAACCAGGCCGCAGCAGGTACGGGTACTGCAGCAGCAGCGGTGGTGGAGGTGCCGGTAAAGTATACGTCGTCCAATTGGGCGCCTTCGAGACTGCCGTTGGTGCTCACGGTTAAAATGAACTGAGCCGAAGTGGCGGCATCGTCGATGTCAACGGAGTATTGCAGCCAGGCATAACCGTCGCCGGCAGCGCCATCGGCAATAAGGGCATCAAGCTCATCTCCGTCCATATCGAAAAGATAATAGGTTCCAACATCAGTCACCACAGACATCTGGATGTAATCAGCCGCCTCATAATTTGTGTATGAAGAAATATCTACCTTGATGTAAGCGCTCACCGTCACATCAATGTAATCGGTCAAATCCACAGTATCAAGCCGTAGCTCAACCACATCGTCTGCGTCTTCGATCTCAAAAGAATTAGAGCCGTTATGAGGGGAGTAAGACGTTACACCAATGTAGTCGCCATTTTCACTACTATCGCTTGGTCCACTACCACTGATCAGATAGGTGTTGAAACCAAGTTCCTCACCACCTTCATAACTCAGAGTTACCCCATTCTGCTCAGGAAGCGCTTCACCAACAGTACCAGTGCTTGTATACTTTCCAGAACTCGCGGCAGCTTCTTCAAACCCCGTATAAGCGATTGTCTCCATTGCCTGGGCACTGTTTGCCATTAAAATCATTCCTGCCAATACCAACAATAACCGTTTCATTTTCCTCTCCTTAGAAATTTAAAATCAAGTTTTAAAATGATCTCATCCCAGGCAGCCGGCCGTCTTAAAGGTTCGAGCATGAACTCTATGGTTTAAGACCCCTAAAGCTTTCCGTCCCCCGGTCACCCGGAGTTTGGCTTTGTTCTGAAGACTTGTACGTGGTTATCATTTTTATGTGAGTCAAAAATGATCTGGAAATTAAAAGTTTTTAATGGAATTGTTAAGAAAGAGAGCGGTGTTTTAGGTTAATATTGCCCTGTTGTTAGGAACAACGCGGTCACTGTGACAAAGAAAGTTATCCGGTTCAAAAGCCGTCAGTAAATAAATTTTTTAGGTATTCTTTATCCAGGTTTTATCGGGCCAGGGCATCAAAACCATCCAGAAAATAAAGGGAAGGAAAAACTGGTGAATAACCAATAGGGCATTGATCAATGGTTGGCTTTGCATGATCCGGTTTTGGAAAAAAAGAATGGGCAGCATCTGAAAAAAAAGATGGAGCACCATTAAAATTCCCATCCCCGTTAAAAAATTATTTTTAGACATCCGTTTCTGGAACGCCCGGTCTGCCATCACAAGGCTTAAAACCACTACAATATTGAACGATATAAATGTATGGGGATAAAGCCCCAGGGCATCGGGCAGGACCGCGGAAAATCCTGCCAGATTCAAAATAAGGCGGGCTGCCCAAAGCATCATCCAGGTGTAGGGTTTGCACAGGAAGATCCATATAACAAAAGGGAATATCGAGACAACACACGCGGCAAGCATCATCCTGGCCCCTGGAAGCCGCTCACTTTTTTTTTCCGAATATTGCAGCCAGATCATGCATATCCAGACCACCAGAAAAATCATGCCCACCTGCCCCAAATACAAATGGACCCAGGGAAAAAGTTTTGGATAAGCAAGCCCCACCATGAAAACAAAAACAATTCGGAACAGGTTAAAGATAAACAAAAGTGAGAGCCCCGCAAAAATACCTGCAATTTTCCAGAGCACCCGGCTGGGATAGGCAATAAAAAACGCCAGGGGCAGGATGCTGATAAAAACGGCTGAACACTCTCCAACTACTTTGACTGTGAATCCACCGTAGGAAATCATGTCGTTGGTAATCCGGGGGACAATTCCTGCAAGGTTCAGCAGCAATCCGGCACCCAGGGTGTTCGCGCGGTTAACGAAATGAAAAAATGTCTGGGGGGCCGTTTCCAAAGAGAGGTAGAGTACCAGGAATATAAAAATAAAGGTAAAACTAAAGCGGACGCCGGGTCGGTCAAATAATTTTTTATTTACTGAAGATAAATATATTCGCATGCATCATGTCTGGGCAATAAATTGACAGGCCTCTGGCCTGGTTTAATCGAATGCCCCATAAATACCATTGTTGTGAAATTAAAAAGCAGGGCTGGTCTATCCCTGCGTTAAATTGGATACTTGTTATCGTTTTCTTGTTTTTCGATCCAGGCCATACACGCCTATGGCCAAAATGACGAGGACGGTCAAAAGCAGTCCGGCAATCCCCATGGCCGGCACCGTTGCCACGGTTTTAATGCCGAGCAGGTAGTTTGCATCATCGCTGTCCACATCGCCGTCATTATCTGCATCAAAGGCGGACAGACAGTTTGCGGCATCATAGGGGGCGGGTGGGGCAGGAGTGACACCGGAACCTGCCATGCAGAATTCAAAGGCGGTCTCATCATCGGCGTCGGTGAAGACATGGGTTGTCGTGTCAACGCTGTCGCCGTCATTGTCAAAATCGCCGTCTGCGGCAACGTCTACCACGGTCACAATAAACTCACCCACCGTTTCAGCCCCGTCATTGTCTTCAACCTTCACACGAACAATATGTTCTCCCATTGTGCTGAACCACGTCGTGCCTTCGGTACCTTCGCCGTCATCATACTCCCCGTCTTCATCCAGGTCCCAGGCAATGGTAATGGTGTCATAGGCCCCGGGATCGGATGCCTCTACTGCATAGGTAAAAATTCTGCCTGCATCCACGGTCAAATCCGAAGTTAAGTTGGTGATCACCGGGGCCAGGTTGTTCACGACAATGGTTACGGAGCCAGCATCCACCGTCGTTTCATCATCTTCGACCTGGGCGGAAAAGGTGTAGGTGCCTTCGTCCTCGAACAAGACGGCGTGTTCAACTGATCCGGCACCCGTGGCATAACCGACCTGCTGGCCTTCCAGCCAAAAAATCAGCGGATCCTGGGCGTTGGGATCCTCGGCGGTTATGGTTAAAATTGATTCCTCACCCTCATTGACCTGGACGGGGGTGGCTGTTAACCTTTGGGTGACGGTGGGTTCAACGTTGGTGACCGTGTAGGTGAATGATACGGTGAGCATGGGACGCTCTACCGTGGAACTGTTATCCGAGGACTTGATCTCAATGCCGTCGTCACACCAGCTAATATCCCCGGAGGTGATGACAAATCCGTAATTGGCACTGCCGTTGGACCAATCCTGGACAGCGGAGGTTACATCCACCGTGCGGCTGTAATCACTGTCCGGATCATTGTCACCTTCAAAAGAGCCTATGGCGGTGGTGTCTACTTCCGAGGATGAATCCGTGGAGATGCCGCTGCCAAGGGAATTCCAGGTGGAGGATTCACTCCAGTCCCGGGTGAGCCGGTGTACATTAAAATCCAACCCGCTGCAGGTCGCCGAATCCACATCGTCAGACAGGGTAATAGTCATGACCGCGCTTGTAATGGTTGCTCCCAAAGGAATCCGGGTGGGGGCATCATCTCCCTCCTGCACCGCCCCCTGGAAGATATCACCGAACTTTAGCAGTCCCTGGGCTTCATCATCGCCCCACAGGGAGTTCTCCGTATCGTTATCCACAACAATGGTACCGCTGCTCCCATAGCTTGATCCGCTGCTATCTTCACTGACATAGGTGTCCACGGCCCCGTCGTACCCGTCAACCCCCTGCCGGAAGCTTAGGATCGGTGAATCAGAGGTGTAGTCGTCAAAATTGACGGATAGGGTGAACTGGCTGTCATCACCGGTTTCGTAATCATTCTGGTAGGAAGAGTAGGTCTTGACTTCAATCTGGTTGTCATCGGGTTTAATTGTGTTGATGCGCAGGTAGCCGTCCCCGCCGTTGTCCCCATCCTGGTAATCCGCCAGGACTTCATGGACCGTCAGCCCGAAGTTATTGGTGCTGGTCTGGCGGTATTCGGCATGGTTGTGGCCGCAATACACCATGTAGATTTGCCGGTTGGCGGCCACAAAATTGTGGTAAAAACTGTCCGCTGAAATGCCGTCGTCCCGGTACGCGCTTTCAAAGGTGTAGTTGAAATCATCATACCGTCCGGCCCCGAGTATTGACCAGTTGAACAGGTAGCGGTGGGTGCTGACCCAGGTCGGTTTATCCTGGTTGTCATTCAGGATTTCCTGGGCCCAGGCCAGTTCCTGGGGCGGGGTTTCAACCAGAATGTGCATGAACAGATACTCTTTGCCATCCACCGTGATCACCTGGTAATTACTCAGGCCGCTGGGGGATGCCCCGCCGAACCAGGATTTGTCTGCATAATTATCCGGTGAAAACCGGGCAAGATAGTTCTCGCCGTCAGGGTCATAGTAATCACCGGGATAGTTGATATCGTGGTTGCCCACGCAGGTCCCGTAGGGCATGTCCGCACCATCCAGAATGCTCATGGCGTTGACCGCGTTTGTCCACTCAAAGGCCGTTGCCGCGTGGTTTACAATGTCCCCGAGATGGGTGACAAATTGTGTGTTAAGATCATTGGTGCTGTCCACGATCCACTGGGTCTGGCTGGTGTAGATTTCAGGATAGTCCTCACTGTAATTCTGGGTGTCCGGCAGGGCGATTACCGTGAAATCCTCTGCCGCAGCAAGCCCTGGGCCTGATGTGTATAAAATGGCTGCAGTAAAAAGCGCAATCAGTGGTTCCCTCATTTTCTTTTCTCCGCCGTTGAAATGTTTGCCGATATTGTGGTTATCCGGGGTCTATTTTGTCTGCAGCAGATCGGTGCGATCAAGCTTGTTAAGACTTTGTTCCAGTGCTTTTTGCGTGGCGGGTTTTGAATCGAATGCCATGATATTTTGTATCAGATCTTTGGCGGTATCGTTTTTCCCGGTGCCTGCCAGGGCCTGGACAAGTCCTGTGGCGCGCTGAACAACAAAAGCGCGGGTGCCCCGGCCGCTGCCCTGTTCCGCCTCTGCCGGCCGCAGGATACGATTGCGCTGGAACAGGGCCACCTCTCCTTTAAACGCCTGGGCCGGATCAATGAGTTTCATCACCTCCGCGTAACGGCCCTGTTCAACCAGATCATCAAACAAAAAGTCCAAAAGTCCATGGCGCGCAATGCTTTCCTGGGGAAGCTGATCAAAAAGATTCCGGGCCCGGTTCTGGTATCCTCGCTTGTAAATTTGTACAAGATCCTTGGGCAGGGCGGCATCATCCGGCTTGGACACCACGGCGGATTCTGCACTGTCCAGAACGTTCTCTAAAAGCACCTGGATCTCATCACTGCCCTGGGCAAATCCGGCAATTGCGGCAAACACCTTGGGACGGCGGCCTACAGCCGCCAGGGAGATGTTGTCGATGCACTGTTTTGCACACCGCCTGTAAATACCGGCGGCTTCATCGAACTGGCCCGCATTGCCCAGGGCTGTGGCCAACCGCTCCTGGGCGAAAAAGTCGTCTTCCCCTTTGCTTTCAAGATTGAGCCGGGCTCTTTCCACGGCATCCTGCCCGGTGAGGATTTTATTGAGCCTAACGTTCAGGACCGGCACAGGCAGGCTTGCATCTATGCTTTGACTCAGCGAGCCGTCGGGATTAAGCAGCAGGATTTGCGGTGCCGTAATGTCGTAACCGGCAAGTTCGTCTGCATTTTCAGCGGCATCCAGTTCCACGATCACCGTTTCCCGGACCAGCAGATCAATGAGATGGGCATTGGCCTCTCCGGGCCATCTGAAAAACTGCAGCCGCTTTGCCCCGGCAGCACGCACATGCAAAAAGACAATGCGGTATTCCTGCTTTGCATATTCAAGGGCCTGTTCAAGATGCCGGGCATGGAACCGGCTGCCGTAATGGCCCGGGTGGGCATGGCTTGTGCTGTATATGAAGATGAACAGGACCGGCCAGAATACAGTCAAAAATCGGAATACTCCCGGGATACGATGAAAGATGCGGTGCTTTGTTTTAATTCCCCGGGTGATATTGCTTTCCGGCGCGATACCAGGTCTCAGCTCAGATACACACCAGGGTAAAAAGAAATTTTCTTTCATGACAATACTTCCTTTCCAGCCTTAAAACCCTGTGCCTGCCGCGCCCGGCAACAGGTGTGGTGAAATGATGTTATCGTTTATAGAAATTAACAATTAGAAGTTACATATGGTGTAAATATTTTTGAGGGTTTAGCAGAATTTAAAAATCGTATGAAAATCGTGTGAGTGCCAGGCAGGGATGGGATTTTCAGCGTCAACTCATGGTCGGGTGGGTAAAACCTGAGTCCTTTTTATGTCGCATCATATGACTTGTGTAAACACATGGCGACGTCTAATCAACTTCACATTTTAGATTAATCAACCAAACATATTAAAATCATATCTAAAGGGCTGTTTTTCTGTTGAGAGGTATTTGCCTCTTAAGTTAACCGGAACCGGATTTTTTTTTAAACCACTGAATATCAGAAGCCGTAACGATGTAATAAAGGAAAGGACTACGGTATGGACAAACGAACGTATCTACTCATTAGTGTTCTTGTTTTGATTTCATTCCTGGTTGCCGGGTGCGGCAGTCCGGATGACAAAAAGGTCGCCTTTTTAAATAAGGGAAAAGCCTTGATGGAGAAAAAAGAATATGTCGATGCGGAGCTGGAATTTAAAAATGCCGTTCAGATTGACCCTGAATATGCAGATGCCTTTTTTATGCTCGGTCAAATCGAAATGAAAAGAAAAAATTTTCAACGGGCCTATCAGATGTTTGATAAAACCCTGCGGATCGATCCTTCCAATCTCCAGGCCGAGGTCGAACTCGGCAGCCTTCTGCTCGGGGCCAAGGAGAAACTTAAAGCGGAAGAATATGCGGCGCATGTCCTTGAAAAAGATCCCAAGCATGTGGATGGAAGACTGTTGATGGCCTCTATTCATTTTGTCAACAAGGCATATGACGATGCCAAAACCATTTTGTCCGGCATGCTGGCCGAAAATCTGACCCGCCCAGAGATATATATGATGATGGCATCTCTGTCCGAAATGGATAAAGACTGGCCCGGGGCAAAAACGTTTTTGGCCCAGGGACTAAAGGAAAACCCGGATAATATTCCCCTCCTGCTCAGACTTTACAAGGCTGCTGTCAGGGATGAACAGTTTGATGCGGCAGAAGGGTATCTTAAAAAAGCCATTGATCTTGAGCCGGATCAGATTACGCTTAAACTGGCGTTGGCCCAATTTTATTTGAGGCAAAAAGATGAGCCCAGGGCCGAATCCTATCTAAACGGCGTGGTGGATGCATCTGATGCCCAGGACTCGGTTGTGATGCCGATTGTCAATTTCTGGCTGGGCGCAAAACAACCGGAAAAGGCGGAAAGCCTGCTTAAAAAAGTTATTGCCCATAGCCCCGAAAATTTTGATTTCCGACTTTTTCTGGCACAGATATATACCAACACCGGACGGCTCGCTGAGTCTGAGCAGATATTAAAAGAAAGCCTGGAATTAAACAAAGATCCCGGCCATCCGGGTATTGTCAGGACCAAGATGAGCCTGGCCAAACTGATGCTGGCCAAAGCCCTGCCGGACGATGCTGAGAAACTGGTGGATGAAGTCCTGGCAGAAGATCACAATAACGTCGAAGCCCACGGCATGAAAGGCAACTTTTACCTGAACAGAAGAGACGGACTCAATGCCATATCCGAGTTCAGGGTGGTTATAACGGAAAAACCGGATATTGTTCAGGGACATTTGAGCCTGGCCCAGGCACATCTCATAAATAAAGAACCCATGCTGGCATTGGATGTTCTTGAAAAAGGCCTTAAGGCAAACCCGAAATCCGATAGAATTCTCATGGCCCTGGCCCGGATGAAGATGGTGGAAAAGGACACGGCAAAAGCTGAAGAATATCTACAAAAAATCGTAGACCTGGCACCGGACAACATCAATGCGCTCATTAGTTTAGGGGATTTTTATACCGGCACCAAACAGTACGACAAAGCCCTGGCCCAATATAAACAGATCAAAACCGCTCACAAGGATTCTCCGGCCGGATATATCAAAACCGCCGATGTTTATCTCAAACTCAACGAAGATGATAAAGCGCTTTCGGAACTTAAGGACGGGTATGAAAAATTCCCGGATGCCGCCATGCTGGTCTCCCAGTTGTCGCAGATGTACATGAAAAAGAACAATGTGGCCGCCGCCATCGCGTTATGTGAAGATCGGCTTGGGAAAAATCCAAAAGAAGCTTTTAGCTGGAACCTGCTGGGCGGTATTCATTTTGTAACTAAAGCCTATGATAAAGCAGAAACCGATTTTGAAAAGGCGATTGAAATTGCTCCTGAATGGCAGAAACCTTACGAAAACCTGGCACAACTTTACCTGGTCCAAGGAAAAAAAGAGAGTGCCGTTGCAAAACTTGAGTCTGCCATCAAGCAGAACGAGAAAAATACAAAAGCCTGGATGCTTTTGGGCATGATCCATAAAAGAGATAAAGATTACCAGGCCGCCGCAACGGTTTTCAAGCAGGCCTTTGATGCCGTCCCCTCCCTGTGGTCTGCGGCCAATGATTATGCCTACATCACATCCGAATATCTGGCCGGCCAGGCGGGGGCGCTTTCCGAAGCCATGACATATGCTCAAAAAGCGGTGAGTCTGAACGGTAATGCCGGGGAGACAAGGGATACCCTTGGATGGATCTACTACAAAATGGGAAATTTTGATTTGGCCCATCATGAGCTTAAAATGGCCCTTGAGCGCCGGCCTGATCATTATATCGTCAATTATCACCTGGGCATGGTGCTGGAAAAACAGGGAAGACACCAGGAGGCTGTGACCCACCTTGAGTCTGCATTGGCCGAGAATATGGACTTTCCCGGTGCGGATGAAGCCAGGAAAATCGTTAAGCAGTATGAAGAAGGACTTAATTAAGTAAGATCACATTCGTAAAACAGGTTTAATTGACCAAGGAGCACAAATGGAAGGAAACGCTTTTTCACTGGAAGACGCCATTGATATTCTAAAGCATAGAAGGGCAGCCTATCTATTGCCGTTTATCGTTATTGCAATCATTTCGGTTTGCGTGGCATTGCTGCTGCCCCCTGTATATCAATCCAAGGCTACCTTGTTGATCGAAAAAAGGGAAATCCCGGCGGAATATGTCACGTCCTCCATCACCACATTTGCCGAAGAACGGATGCAGAGTATCCATGCACGGATTCTGACCTCAACACGTCTTCTCGAACTGATCGAAGAATTTGGACTTTATCCGGATTTAAAGGAAAAAAAGACCACGGATGAGATCATTGAAATCATGAAGGACGATATCAAGCTGGTTCCCGTGAATGTGGAAATTGCGGACCGAACGTCCGGACGAACGGCGACGGCCACCATTGCATTCAATCTGTCCTATCAGGGCAAGGATCCAATAAAAGTGCAGAAGGTCGCCAACACCATCACCTCCTTGTTCCTGCAGGAAGATTTAAAAGTAAGGAAGGAACAGTCCTCGTCTGCCTATGATTTTCTTTTAGTGGAAAGCGACAAGGTTAAAGCGCAGATTTTTGAGCTGGAAAAGAAAATGGCGATATTCAAGAAAGAGAACGTCGAGTCGCTTCCAGAACTGTTCCATTTGAACCAGCAGACCCTGGACCGCATAGAAAGAGAGAGCGAGTACACAAAAGAAGCGTTGCGCAACCTGAAGGAAAAAAGAGAAGAGCTGCAGGCGCAGTTGAACAATACGCCGGTTTTCATGGAAGATACGGAGCTTCAAAAAGAACAGAAATACCAGGATGAAAGAAGGCTTGAAGCACTTAAAATAGAACTGGTCAATTTAAAAACTCAATTTTCAGACCTCTATCCGGATGTGATCAAGACCAAACAGGAAATTGAAAATCTGACCTTGAAAGTAAACGAGTCCAGGAAGGAAGATACAGAAAAACAGAAAAATCCTGCCTACGTTACCCTTGCCTCCCGCCTGGCCGGTACAAAATCAGATATCGCTTCCACCCTTAAAAAAATAGAGGAGATGGAAAAACAGGCAGAAGATTGCCGGCTGCGCCTTGCCATGACCCCGGGTGTTGAGGAAAAATACAATGCCCTTGTGGCCGAAAGAAACACTCTGTACATGAAACATTCCGATCTCCAGGCAAAAATGATGGAAGCCAAAGTCGCCCGGGAACTTGAATCCGAACAGAAGGGCGAGCGGTTCACGCTGGTGGAACCGGCAAGGCTACCTGAAAAACCCTTTAAACCCAACCGGCTTGCCATTGTACTCATTGGGATCGTTTTAGGCGTAGGCGCAGGTGTTGCCGTGGCCGCCCTGATGGAGTTTTCAGATTCTTCGTTCAGCAACGGGGAAGCCCTGTCAAGATCCATTGGGTCCCCGCTCCTGGTGGAAATCCCGATCATTGTCACCAAAGAGGACCGGCGAAACAAGCATCTAAGGCGCGTGGCAATGGTTACCGGTATGGTCTCTACGGTTATTCTTGTTGTCTTTTTGTTTGATCACTTTGTCATGGACCTGGCCGTTTTCCAGGCCAAATTCGGACGCAAGTTTCTTTAAAGTAAAGGAGTAACCAAAAAATGACCCAGGAAGCAGTAATGGAAAAAAGCCACATCCAGGACAGGATCGCCCCGTTGTCCTTTGACGCGCCGGTATACAAAAAGTCCCGGGAATATCGCATTGATCCGGACCTTGTTTTGAAAAACCGGGGGATCTGCATCAACCCCGACGCGCCCGAAGTTGAATATTATAAGATTCTAAGAACCCGGATTCAGCAGCAGGCCAAAAAGAAAAAGTTGAATACCCTGATGATTACAAGCCCGAATAAAAACGAGGGCAAAACCATCACCAGTATCAACATGGGGTTTATTTTCGCCCGGGAATTCAAGCAGACCGTACTTCTCGTGGACTGCGATTTTAAAGGTCAGGATATCCATAAATACCTGGGGATTGAAAATAAACAGAGTCTGATAGATTATTTTCTCCACGGTGTTCCCTTAAATGATTTGATTATCTGGCCGGGGATCGACAAATTAACCCTGATCTCCGGAGATGAGACGGTGGGCAATTCCACCGAGATCCTCTCTTCCGAAGCCATGGAAGCGCTTGTGGCAGAGATGGGACAACGGTATTCCGACCGGTATGTTTTTTTTGATGCCCCGCCGGTTTTGGAACGTTCCGAGGCCATTTCCATGGCCCCCATGATGGACGGTATCATCATGGTGATTGAAGCCCGGGTAACGTCCAAAGCGGACATTGAAAAAGCGGTTTCCCTGCTGCCGCCGGATAAATTCTTGGGGTTTGTCCTGAATAAAAAAGGTTGATTCTAATCAGAATCAACGCCGGATGTGTCCCCAAACCCTGTTATGTCCATCGTCGCAGCTGTAGGGGCAGGCCCCTGTGCCTGTCCTTAAGGGGCAACCACAGAGATATTGTCCCTGCAACAATCGCCGACAATAGAATCAAGCCAAATCCCCCCCCCTCAACATTTCGTCAGGATAAAATGGGATTCGCGATACCATACCGACCCCCAGTCCATGAATAAAAAGAGATGCGATCATCCATCATGCATTTCTAAAATTCAACTCAAAATCCACTAAAAATTAACGCGTATAACGAATTTAAAGTTTGAAAAGCCACACCCCGGGTGACCGGGGGCCGGAAAGTCATCAGGATCTTGGATCTGCCTTTAATTTTAACAGGGATGAAGCCGGGTAAAAGACCCAATCGTCCATAAACAAAAATTAAAGAAGGCAGAGCAAGACAGCCGGACTACCAAATTTTAAAAATTTTTTTTAATTTTTTTAATTTAGGAGATGAAAATGAAGAAGTTGTTATCTGTTGTTTTTGCGTGTTTCATGGTGTTTGCTGCTGTAGATTCCGCACTGGCGTTCACTTCCGACAGTCTTATGCTGGTGGTTTACAATGCAGACGACAATGAGGTTGTAATTGATCTGGGCAGTCTTTCCGGTTTGGATCTAACTGCACAAAACGTGACCCTGGCCGAAGCGGGATCTTTTTCTTTGAGTGACTTTGGTGATGCTGTTTCTTCTTACAGTGATCTTAGTGTGGCTATTTTTGGGAGTACCGGTACTCAAGGTACGGATGCTAAGTATATTGGGTTTACCACTGAAGATGTTGAGATTGTCTACAACAAAGCCTCCTACGGCACATTTGATACTGGTTGTAGTATTATTGCGTCTACTGGCGGTGATGGTTCTTCCAGTACTAGATTGTCCTCTGATCTGGCCTCTTACAATATTAACATGAACTCCAACGGCAACCTAGCCGGCTCTATGGCCGCTTTTGTAAACTCAGCTTATGTCGAATATGCTGAAACTACACTGGCTGAAGATGGCTATGTGACGCTGTATCTTCAGGAGACTACCTTTACCGGTGGAAGAACCGGATATTTTTATTCTGACACCGTCGCTACCATTCAGATTTATGCTGACGGTAGCGTTGTGCTCAACGCCTCTGCTTCCCCTGTACCTGTTCCCGGATCATTGACGCTTCTGGGTATCGGGCTTCTCGGGCTTGCCGGTATCCGCAGAAGATAAGTAAAGTGTTTCAATCTACCACTTTACGGGTAGATCTCATCAATAAAATGTATGTTTAAAAATCAAAAGGAAAAGCAAATGTTTAAGAAGATCCTTAAAGGCCTTGCAATTGGCGGAACTGTCCTTGCCATGGGTGCAACTGCCCAGGCGGCGGATACCATTAACATCAACATCTACGGTGCATCTGCACAGTATAAATTCTGGACTGCTGAAGCGCCCGAATTCCTGAAAGGGCTCGGTTGTGCTGAGGCCGATATCTACTCTGCGGCATCCAAAGAGAACCAATACGTCAGAGGCGGTGTAACATATGATATCTCCCGGGATGCCGGTGTCTCCGTATGTGCCGGCGGGGCGATTGCAGGTACTACTATTACAAGTGGCAGCGGTTCCTCAACCTTCAATGGTGACACCGTGGTTGTTCGTTATACATCAAAAGCATCCTATGACGGCATCCGTGCCGTAATGGCCCAGTCCACCGATACCGATACCGACGGTTGCTATGCCGATGTCAGTGCCTACGGCTACCGTCTCCAGGCGAACCTGGATGGTGCGGATCTGGTTGCCTACGGCGGAACCCCCGGCGCCCTGGATACGCTGACCTGCCTGGATGTAACCATTGGCGCCTCTGATGTGGCTGCCAAAACTTTTAGCCAAACTACATCCGGAATGAAATACGGCAATTCAACTGATTCTACCAATGTATCGTACACCAACTCAGTGGTGTACGGCACCAACCTGGATGATCCCGAAGAAATGGGTTTCACTGCAGCGCGTCCGATTGTTGTTCCCTTTGCCTTTTTTGCCGGCACAGGTGTGCCCTATACCAACATGACCCGTGAAATGGCTGTTTCTCTGTTCAGCGGCAAGGTGGCTGAATGGGGCATGTTTGACGGATCTTATGATCCCAATGATGAAAGCACCTATAACACGGTTGTGCTTTGCATGAGACATGCCGGATCCGGTACCCTTGCAACACTGAACGCAGCTGTTATGCGTGGTGATGCAAATCTGCCACAAGCTGAGAAAGCCTATGATAATGAAGATGTGCTTTGGGGTTTGGCTCCTGTCATTTATTTCAATGACGGTTCTTCCCAGTTGATTGAATGTATCCAGCAGGCTTATACAGACGGATATGCCGCAGTGGGTTACGCAGACGCTGATAAGTGCGGAACAGCCGGAGACAGCAAAACCAATGTTTTCCGTATGACCTGGATGGGCGAAGACGGTTATGCTGACAAGATCAAATATGGTGTATATGATTTCTGGTCAGCCCAGTGGATGTACTATAATGAGTCCGGAGATACCCTGACAGCAGTGCAGGCACTGATTGATTTCGCATCAGATTCCGCCAACATGCTGTCCAGCAAAGCAACGTTCTGGGCTGCCCAGGGTGATATGCAGGTGGAGAAAGGCACTGATTTTACCTATCCTTTAATGAACTACACGAAAGAATAAATAGAAAGCACACATCCTGAGGGCGTGTTGCTTTGTAGTAATCTCAACGCGTGTGGTTAAATAGAAGCGGATCTGATGACTTCAGGTCCGCTTCTTTGTGTTAAGGTCTTTGAATTTATTAAAAACTGGTTGGGTGGTTTTCCACCGTTCTTTTTTAGACTTAATTCTAATTTTCCCCTCACCAAACACTAAAAAAAAATTGTTATTAGTCTGAGGCTTCAGGAACTTGTTGCCGATGCGCTGGGCATATATACACGTTTGTTTAGATTTAACCATAGGGTGACGTAGTGAAGACGTTTTATAAAATCCGGCCGATTTTGTTCCGGCTAATTGCAGTTGCGGTGGGGTTAACCATGATGTCCGGTTGCGCCGGTATAAAATCATCCGGGACGCCTGTGATCTCAGGGGAAAAGTTGTATGTGGATTATATCTGCTCAATTGACGGCAAAGGGCTTGTGAATACCACCCTCAAAGCGGTGGCACAGGATCAGTCCATCCGGAAATCAAGAATTTTCACAGAAAGACAGGCCTTTTTTCCATTGTTGATCACCGCCGGCCAGATGGAATCAAAGAAAGAGACAGGAAAGATTCTTCCTTTTTACCAGGTGCTGGGAAATCAGATTGACGCAGGACTTGTCGGAAAAGACAAAGACCGGTTTTACGATATGACCTTTGACCCCGGTCTCTTTCCAGGGGTGAGCAATCGCCAGCGCTATGACGCTGTCGATCGGGTAAGAGAAGTCCCCCGGACAAGACTGTTAAGTGTTGACAGTTATAAAAAGGATCACGGCGCGGAACCTGTCGCAGGTACCAAATTATATACCGATGACGGGCAGGCCTATGCTGAGATTACTTCTGTGAACAACGGGAAATATTCCCTTAAATTGATCATCAATGACCGTCTGGTCAGAAAAGTTCCCTGGGGAACGGCCCGAATTGAAGGGGATGATAAAAAGGCAACGGTTACCATTGATTCTAAGGTCGGTATGCTGGTCCGGGACGGTTACCGCATTGGCCGGGTGGTGGAAATAACCGATACTGCCATTGTTGTGGATTATGGCCATCCTTTTGGGGGCTACCCTCTCAAATGCCGGGTTAAAGCCTTTAGTGAAGATGAACAATCCCGGACAGATCAAAAGGAGGATCTCCAATGATTAATCAATGTATGCGCCCAAGGGTTCAATCGGTTCTCAAGGTTGTGCCGATATTTTTAATGCTGCTATGGATGCTGGGCGGGACCGGGGTAAGTGGTGCCGGGGTCGTAAACAATGCGGATGGGCAGGATGCGTCGAGCCAGAGGCCAAGTGATGAAGAGATCCAGGCCTTGAAAAAAAAGATTAAAGAGGCTGTTGATGCGGCACAGAAAGCCGGGGAGACCAATGTAAACATAGATCTTGATGCGCTGTTGGGTAAGGTGCAGAAAGATGACCTGGTTTCCGTCAGTTGCACAACATATATGGACGGTCAGGTGGTGTCCGGGAGTGAGCCTGTGGTTTTTACGGTTATTGCCGGAGAAAAGACCCTTGTGCCCGGGTTGGGAGTGGCGGTCATTGGCATGAAAGAGGGGGAACATCAGACAAAAGCAATCCCTGCGGAGCAGGCATATGGGGAAAGAGAAACAGAAAAAATTAAAAAATTCCCCCGCCTTCAAAAGTTCCCGGTCACAATGAAGGTGATTACCGCAGATTATCAAAAACGGTTTAAGTCTCTTCCGGCCAAGGGGGAAATTATCCGGGTGAATCCCTATTTTAAATCAAAGGTGCTTGCCGTTGAGAACGATTTTATTCAGCTGGAAAATATTGCTGAAGACGGTCAAATCCAAGAAACCGATTTGGGAAAAACAAGCATTCGGGTAGCCCAGGGCATGATTGAAATCCGGCTGGATCCTGTCATGGGCGCTGATTTCTACCAAAACAAACAGCGGGGATGGATTACTGCCATTGCGGAGGACGGTTTCACCGTTGATTTTAACCATCCGTTTGCCGGAAAACAATTTGTGCTTGATTATACCATCCTCTCCTTACAAAAAGCATCGTATTTTACGGATATCCATCTTCCCTGGATAGACGATTATGACCAGGGACTGAAGACAGCAAAGACCCGGAAAAAAAACGAGGTGCTTGTTTTATATGCGGACTGGTGCAAGTGGTGCACAAAAATGTTTGAGCACACCTTTGAGGACCCACGCATTAAACAACTTAAAGATGAATTTATCTGGGTGAAAGCCAATTCAGATAAAGATGAATCCTTAATGAAGCGATACGGTCAGGATGGGTTCCCCATGATTGTGCTGTTGGACGATAAGGGAACGATAATCAAAAAATTAAGTGGTTTCAAGGCTGCACCGCAGTTGCTGCCGGAATTGAAACAGATGATGAACCATGATTCTGTTAAAGCTGATAGTTGATGAATTGTAATTTTTACCTGAAAAAGAAAACTTTTTTAAAAAACGGCTTCCTCCTTTGCAAAACAGTATTGCTGGTGATTCTGATTGCCGGACAGATTTCTGCTCCGGCCGACCTGCAGGGAAAGGAACTGACCTTTGATATCAACTCCTTTTATATTGAAGGCAACTCCGTGCTGGAAAAAGAGGTTTTGACCATGGGAATAAAGGATTATATGGGACATGGGAAAACAGCCGGAGATGTTGAGGCCGCAAGGGATGCCCTTGAAAAATTGTACCATACCCTTGGCTATCCCACCGTGCTGGTGAATATTCCCGAACAGACGGTCAGTGACGGTGTGGTGAAGTTTCAGGTCATTGAAAGCCGGATCAAACGGGTACGGGTGAAAGGAAATAAATATTTTACCCATGCGTATCTGGATCGATATCTGTCCGGGATCAGGCCCGGGGAAATTCTTTATCTGCCCAGAATTCGCAAGGAACTTGCCCGGGTGAATCAGAACCCGGACTTGAAAGTTTCCCCGCTTCTGATACCGGGCCGGGAACTGGGCACCATTGACGTTGAGCTTAACGTGGAGGACAGTCTTCCGCTTCACGGCTTTCTGGAACTGAACAACCGCTCAACCCATACCACCACCGACCCGCGGCTCAATGGTATGATCAGCTATGACAATCTGTGGCAGCGGGGACACTCTATGAGCCTTCAATTCCAGACTTCTCCTGAAGATACCTCCGAGGTCAGGATGTTTTCCGTATCCTATTCCATGCCGTCCATTTTCAATACGGATCATCTGATGGTGGGCTACTACATTAAATCGGACAGTGAGACAGCCTCCGGCGAAGGCTTTGATGTTATTGGTAACGGGCAGATGGCCGGATTTCGTTATATGGTGCCTTTGAATGGTATTATTGGCCGATATGAACACAATATAGCGGGTGGATTTGATTTCAAGGATTTTAATGAAGACTCCCTTGGGGTTGAAACCCCGATTCGGTATGTGCCTTTCAATATTGCGTATAGCGGATATGAGTCCGACAAGGCCGGTACTACACAGTTCAGTTTAGGCATTAATTTTCTGATTCGGGATTTTATGGGCAACGATAAAGAGGAGTTTGCCAACAAGCGGTACATGTCCACAGGCAACTATCTTTATGTGACGGCGGGGGCGGAACGACGCCAGAAACTGCCTTGGGACTGGTCTTTATTCGGCCGTCTTGACGGACAGTTCACGGGCCAGCCGTTGATCAATAATGAACAATACGCTGCCGGAGGTGTGAATAGTGTCAGAGGGTACATGGAGTCGGAAGTAATGGCGGATAACGCATTTCATGGCACCATGGAGGTGTTTGCCCCCAACCTGACGCCTAAAGTGACATTGATCCCTTACCTGTTTTATGATTTTGCGTACCTCTCTTTGCATGATCCCCTGGAAGGCCAGTTCAGTAACACCTTTATTCACGGAACAGGTCTTGGACTCCAGGGAAATTGGAAAAAAATGATTGAGTATAAAGTGGATTGGGGCATAGCCCTCAAAGATACCGATGATACCCAAGCCTATGACCAGCAGATTTATTTTCAGGTCAAATGGCGATTTTAGACTAAATTATAATTTAGCTTAAAAAGAATAAGGAAAGAAGAAAATGAAAGCCCGGTTTAAATCTAATGTTTTGGCAGCCGTGTTGCTTTTTTTATGTACCCATTTAACCTTTTTTCCGGCATGGGGCTGGGCCAGGGCATTTGTGATCGGCACTTCCTCAACAACGGCTCCGTCCTCAACCGCTCTTCCCTCGGGCGGTTCATTTACAAATGGCTCCGGAAGTATTTCCACCGATGAATCCGCTCATTATTTACAGGTAAATCAGGATTCGGACAAAGCGATTGTTTCATGGAGCACGTTTGATATTGGGTCTGCTTCAACGGTTTATTTCAAAAACGGCACCCAAGGGATCACCCTGAATAGGATCGGCAGCAGCAGCGCGTCAAAAATATTCGGGACGTTGACCGCGGACGGCAATGTTTATCTGGTTAACACCAACGGGATTCTTTTTGGCAAAACCGCAAAAGTGAATTTAAGATCGCTGGTGGCAAGTTCCCTGGATATCAGTGATGACGATTTTTTAAACGATAACTGGAATTACCAGGCGGACGGCTATACCCCCGGGGATGTGGCCAACTACGGCACCCTGACGTCAACTTCCCAAGGGCGGATCATGCTTTTGGGCGGTAATGTGGAAAACGGGGGCACTATTTCCGCAGATGGCGGTGAAGTGATTCTCGGGGCGGCCACTGAGTTTAAGGTGACGGAAAGAACAAGTGATGAGGCAAATGAGGTCACATCAGATTATAGCGGTACGGTAACGGTTACCGAGGAGGGTCAGATCCTGGCCGATGTGGGGGAGGTCGGCATTTACGGTAAAATTATCCGCCATAATGGTAAAATCCAGGCTATGTCAACCGTGGAGCGCGGCAGCCGCATTGAGCTGGTGGCTACGGAAAGTATCACCACAGGTTCTGCCAGTGTCATTGATTCCGGGGTAACGGAAAGTGAAGAGGTCACCACGGATTCCCCTTTTGACGGACGGTATTTTCAGATGTCCGGGCCTGAAGAGGAGAGCAATCTTTCTGATTCGATACAGGATAGCTTTGAGATTGATTCTCCCATTACCATCACCCTTTACGGTGATATTGAATATCCCTCCGGAGATTTAACCATTGATGCCGGGGACGGCGGTTCGATCTATATCGGATCCGGCGCGAACATAGATCTCAGCGGTTCCTGGGAGACCCGGGAAGCCATTGACCAGGTCATCTCAGCCCAGTTGAATTCGGAAGAGTTAAGGGATGAAGAGACCCAGTCCGACGGATACCTTCTCGGGCAGACAATCTATGTGCTTCTCCGGGAGGGCTCAAATATCGGCAACCTAAGTGAGCATCTGGAGAATTTGAGCCTGACCGCCTTAGAACAAAGCGCGGAGGGCGGCCTTCTAAAGCTTTACGCCGGGTCGGGCAAAATAACGGTTGCCGACGGTGCCAGTATTGACATATCCGGCGGTGGTACTGTCTATGAAGCCGGGTATGTTCAGACCACAGTGCTGATCTCCTCTGACGGAGATGAATATGAAATTGCCGAGGCGCCTGATTATTTAGAGTATGTGGATATTATCAATCCCGATGATGACGGTACGCCGAACAATATAAATTATGCCACTTATGTGGAAGAATATGTGGTTGGCGCTGATGCAGGTACGATCAGTCTGGTGGCCAAGCAGGTGATTTACGAGGGCAGCCTGAGTGCTTCAGCCACCATCGGGCAATACCAGGTCAATGATGCCGAACTTACCGATGATTTAGGGTATACCAAAACCGCCCAGACCACCCTCCCCGAATCCGGTACCTTGCAGGTGGGCATCAGTGCCGCCGCAATCTCCTATATTGAAATGGACCCCGTGGTGCAAAAAATTGTTATCATGGACGAGACGCCGTCTTTGGAAGAGGATGACGACCGGGATGGGGAGACCTGGCTGTCAGATGACCTGCTCAGTGATTCGGGCCTGGGGCAGGTTTATTTGTACGCCACCGAATCTGTAACCATACAAAACAATGCCCAGATCAGCCTTGCGGCCGGCGGCAGTTTCACTGCAAAGGCCCGGCGGATCACCCATGGCGGAGAGATAACCGTTCCATCCGGAACCGTGAGCCTGACCATTGCCGACAACAAATCTTCCAAATACTCCGAAGGCACCACGCTCAATGACGATTATATAGATGTCGGCCCCGAGCGCATTGAACTGTCATCCGGCAGCGTTATTGATGTCTCCGGGGAAGCCGTGACAGAAAGTGAAGAGGAAAACAGGGAAACCGTGGTTCAGACTAACGCTGGTTCCATCACTTTGTCGGACTCTACTGTGGACGGTGAAGGTGTCGTGGTACTCAGCGGATCTGAGTTAAACCTGGATGGGGGCTATCATATTTCAGACGGTGGCAGCCTGCTGGACGCCGGCGATGCTGGCACATTAAGCATTACAGGTGCCTCCATTATTCTTGATGGCAGCGTATCTGCCATCTCTTTTGAGGGGCAGGCTGGGGGGACCATTAACCTGTCTGCATTGTCCGTCAGCATCGTCCAAAGCGGACAGGGCATTACTTTGTCCGGTTATTCATCCGGAAATGCTCTATCTGATGCTTATGCCGGTCAACTGGTCCTTGAAGACGGATTCTTTGAAGATACCGGCATCGCTAATATCAATATTTCAGCGGCCTATGATCTTGTGGTCGGAAACGGGGTCACCCTTGAACCCTCCCTGGTGAAATTGACCTCATTTGGATTAGGGAAAATCGGCCAGACTACCAGCGATTTGGCTGATATTTCGGCATCTTCTGTCTCTTTGACCGCGGGCAGCGGTGACTTTGACGACTATTTAACTTTGGACATAGAGCTGTCAAACGCGGGGACATTAACCACGGGGAAAAATGCTTCAATTACGGTGTCGCCCGGCGGCAGTATAGCGCTGTCCGGGAAAGGCGCAAATATCTCCGGTACGTTTACAGCGCTTGCCGGGACCATCAGCCTTGAGACCCAGTCCACGATTTTGTCCCTTTATATAAACAGTGATGCCCGTTTTTATGCCATGGGATACAACCGGGATACCGGGGATCTTCTTGATAATAATATTGTCTACGAAATTGAAGACGCAGGCACGGTTTCCCTTTTATCCGGCGGTGCGCTTGTGGTGGAAGAGGGGGTGGTGGTCAACGTATCGGGTTCAACACCTGTCACGCTTTACAAATCCGGAGACAGCTATGGGGAGTTGGTGGCATACCAGGGGGCGGCAGAACCCGGCAGCGTGGAGCTCTCCTACGAAGCCAGTGAAGATGACCAGGGTAATGAGACATCGATCGAGGGCAGTTTCTACGGGTACAAGTATTTAAGCTCTCTGCGCGGCGCATCATTCAGTCTGGAAAGTTCAAGAGCCTTAACCTTAACAGCCGGTTTGCTGGATTCCCTGGATGATTATGGATTTGACAGCCTGACCCTGGCAAGCGACATCAGCATTACATTTGACGGCTCCCAGACCATTGACATGGAACGGCAGATTATTATTGATACGCCGGTTCTCTCTGCATTGGACGCAGATAACATCGTTTTAAACAGTGCGTGGATACAGCTTGAAAATACGGAATATCCCGGTGAGCTTGAGGACCTTGATTCCGGTGCCACCCTGACCCTGAATGCGGAATTTATAGATATTACCGGTGACATCAGGGCCGATGGCTTTGCAGATATCTACCTGAATGCCGAAGATGATATCCGGTTGACAGATACCTATTATCTTTATGACAGCGGCGACGCTACCTGGAGCGGGCTTTTTAAAACCACCGGGGACTTGACACTGACTTCGGCGCGTACCTACACCACCACAGGCTCCTGGTTCACACTGAAGGCTGACGGAGACATTTATACTGAAAAGTCAGGAACCGAGCGTTCTGACCCCATTTATTCCGCATATGGCTGGCTTACCGTAGAGGCCACAAATATTTATCACAACGGGGTGCTGGCCGCACCCAACGGAAAGATAACCTTAACTGCCCTGGGGGACGATGCCGATGATGATATCCTGGATGGCCGTGTCTACCTGGGTTCCGGCAGTGAGTTGTCTGTGGCCGGCAGCAGTGTTGCCGTAGAGTACGGCGAGGTGGATGATTCTGACCTGACATGGTACAGCAATTGGGAAAGCAAGACAGCAGGCAACCAGACCGCTTACGATACTGAAATTTCCGAAGAAACTTTGGCAGAAAAGACCATTGATATTGAAGGGCTTGAGGTGATTACGGACGATGGCGCCTCAATCAACCTGGATGGGGACGGTGTGGTGTTCGGGTATACGGTGGTGGCAGGGTTAGAGGGTTCCTATGATCCTTTAAGCGTGTCCGGCACCTACGTGATTATTCCCGGCGTGCTTGGCGATCTGCCCGGAGAAGCGATATATCTGGAGGGCAATGACGAGATTGCTGCAGGCATTTATACCATTTTGCCGGACTCCTATGCCTTTCTTGAGGGCGCCATTGTTATTGAATATATCGGCACTGCCGATGCCACAAACCTCGTGACCACAAGTGCCGAAGGCTACAGTGTGGTCATCGGACACGAAGCTGACAAAAGCACAGGACTTTACGCTTCCCAGTGTCTGTTATATACGGTTCGCTCGGCTTCAGACGTTTTAAGCGAGGTGGATGTGGAGGTTGACAGCATCACAACCGGCGATGCCGGCAGCCTGACCGTTGACGCCCCAACCACCGTACTGAACGCCACAATCTCCGCCCAGGCCTTGAGCAGCAGCTATACTGCCGGCACTATTACCCTGAGCGGTACCAACATTACAGTGGGGGCATCCAGTGCATCACTGGGCAGTGACTTTTCTTACAGCAGTTCAGCCCTGGATTCCGAACTGATCGGTAAACTCTATGTCAACGCCACCCGGTTGTCCGAAGGCAATTTCTGGTCTATTTCACTGGGCAGTGAAGACACCACCAAAACGATTACACTGGAAAGCGGCGCTGAACTGGAAGCAGAGCAGCTTACACTTGTGGCCCAAAACGATATTACATTGGAAGCGGGTGCTTCAATTCAGGGCATCGGTGACGATGCTCTGGTCAGTCTGACATCTACCCAGGGCAGCCTGATTTTTGAAACCGGTTCGTCTGTGGCATCGGATAACGCACTCTCCCTGGACCTGCAGGGGTTTTCCACACTCCAGAATCTAAGCGCTCAAAAATCCATCAGCATTACCTCCGACACGCTTTGTCTGGTGGATGGGAACACGGCGGTCAGTTCCGGGTTGATCATTGAAGAATCTTTTTGGTCGACCTGGGGGGCGCTTGAAGAGATTTCACTGACAGGTACCACCGAGATCGTACTTGCCGGTACCATTTCGCTGGAAGCTCAAAATGCTTCGGTGACCCTTGATACACCGAATCTGGTTGCATGGAACGACAGCACCCAGGCTACTATCAGTGCCCAAAGTGTCACCCTGGAGGATTCCCAGTCAACTGATCCGGATGAACATCCGATATCTTCGATCACCAGCGGGCAATTAACCGTTTCGGCGGATGATATTTATGTCGGAAACGGAAATGTAGATACCATCGGGTTTGGTACGGTTTCCTTGAATGCCGTGCAATCCGTTACATTTCTTGGCAGCGGCAGTTTGACAACCAACAACGGGGATCTTTTGATTGATGCGGATGTGGTGACAGGCGCCTATACATGGGTGGAAACCGATGACGAAGATGAATATGAAGCCCTGGATTTCACCGTGGATGCAGGTACCGGGCAAATTGTTCTGTCAGACAGCAGCAGTGAAGACACTTGGGAATCCAATGACAATATCGGGGGCAGCCTGACATTAACGGCCAGCCGCATTGAAAACGCCACCAGTGTGAATGTGAACTCCGGCCTGATCTACTTTATCGCCGAAGGTACCGGAGAAGATGACGGCATATATATAAATGACGGGGGCCAGGTCCTGGCCAAAGGCAGTGGCGATGAAGATAACAATTACGACGGGGGAACCGTTGTCTATGAATCTTCTGCCTCTGTTGTGCTCTCCGACGGTTCCCTGACCGATGTCTCTGCCGGCAGTTACGGAGATGCCGGCACCGTCATGATCTCCAATCCGGATGGCACGCTTAGTATTGCATCGGTCAGCAGTGGCACACCGGTGCTGCTTGCCCAGGCCCAGAACGGAGACGGCGGTACTTTTATCATGGATACCCTGGCCATGTCCGACATATCATCCCTGGCAAATGTTCTCAGCAGCGGCGGCTTTACCGAGGAAATCAGTCTTCGTATGCGTACCGGTGATGTGTTCCAGGATGCCTCGACAACCTTCACAACCCATGCGTTTAAGCTTTCTGTGGATGAGGGCAATATTTCCATAAACGGCGGCGCCATTGATGCTTCCGGCGAAGAGGGCGGTTCCATTGAATTATATGCAGGGGGTGACATTACCCTTGATGGCGCCAGCCTTTTAGCCAGGGGAACCGCCACCGGGGCAAGTGGTGGAGAGGTGGTGCTGGCATCCGGTGTGGTTGAAACGGATAAAGGGGTGTTGACCGTTACCGACTCCACCATTGATTTATCAGCGGGTAGTGGCGGCACAGATGGCACGGTCTATTTGCGCGCCGCCAGAGATGACGAAAATACAGGTGTAAATATCAATCTAACCGGTAATCAGTTCACCGGGATCTCCCAGATCACCGTTGAAGGCGTGGCACGCTATAACGACAGCGCTTTAACCAGCACTGATGTCCAAACCAGCGGCACCTGGTTTAAGGAGAGTGACGCCTTTATGGACAATGAGAGTGCAATTGCATCAAACCTTTTGTCCGGGAATTCAGGCAGCGTGGATACCATCTCCATTGTGCCTGGGGTGGAGGTCTACTATGACGGGGATATGACCGTATCCTCCCTTGACCTGTCAAGCTGGCGGTTCGGGGCTGGAGATGAGGTGGCCGCGGTGTTGACCTTAAAGGCTTCAGGGAATTTAACCGTTACAGGTTCGATCAAAGATGCTGAAACATCCAGCAGCAGTATCAGAACCGGAAATATTGCAGACAGTACCACCATCAATCTTTCTGCCGGGGCCGCACTGTCCAGTTCCGATATCCGCGCTGTTGAAACGAACGCTGCGAATCCGGCAACACTGACGATCAGTAATGGCAGTTATATTTATACCGAGTCGGGGGATATTAATTTTGCTTCGGCCGGAGACACTGTGATCGGCAGCATGCCCTCAAGCTCGAACAATGTGATGAACGCACTTAGCATGTCCTATAATATGGGCTCTTACGCCGGTGTCATTACCGGGTATACCGGGGGAAATCTTCAAATATCAGGCGGGGTTATTCAGACCGCCACCGGGGATATCGAACTGGAAGTGGGAGAGGATCTGCTTTTAGATGATGACGGGAACGGTAATATCGGCACCATCCGTACTATTGGTGAAGTGGCTTCGGATGAAGCAATTGAAAACGCCGGGTTGGAACGGTATGCAAGCTCTGCTTACCGGTGGTATGACATGTATGACAACGGTGGCGGTATCAGCATCAGTGCCGGCGGTGATGTTGTCATGTCGGCGTTGAATTCCGATGCCTGGGACACTGTTGTCTGGCAATATGAAGACACGGGTTCTCGAAGGCCGACGGTATCGTCATATTATGGATGGGCAGCCGCCTATGGTACGATCTATGACAGCAGCGTCAGTGTAACACAGGGTATTGCCGCCATGGCCGGTGGGGATGTGAATATCAGTTGCGGCGGCGATTTTTATGCCCAGACCGGTACTTTTGGTGAAGGAGATTTAACCATCAGTGCCCGGGGGGATATTAACGGGCGATATCTCAATTACGAGGGGGCCTGTACCCTTGAAAGTTATTCGAATATCGGTAACGACTATGACGGACAGGTCATAGAGGCGTTTGATTCACAGATTGCGGTGACAGCCCAGGGAAATATCACCCTAGCCGGGGTGGTGAACCCAACCCTGGTAAATACTGATTTCAATACTCAGTCTGTCTGGAACATGACATACAGTGAGGATGCGTCCGTTACCCTGACCTCGGCAAAAGGCTCAATTTATATCGGAGGCAATCCTGATTCGGATCTGCAGATGTCAACTTCCGGGGGCCATACTATTAATACGCATGCCATGCCTGGGACCCTTGCCATGTACGCCGCCCAGGATATCGTACTGCAGGGGTATCTCTATCTTGCGCCCTCGTCCACCGGAAACCTGACACTGGTTGCGGGTAACGATATTACCGGAACAGGTGAAAGTGAAACAGACAGCTATTATGGAATATATATGTCTGACGCGGACCCGGACAAGATTTACGGGCTCCACGGTACCAACAGTGACGGGGTGAAATCCTGGAACCTTATTACGTCAAATCCAACCAGTGTTATTCATGAAGCGGACTATACCACTGCGGCAATATACGCCGGAAACGATATTCTCAATATTGTACTGGACATTCCAAAGTCCGCAACCATTAAGGCGGGCAGGAATATCGGCAATATGAACTATACCGGCCAGAACCTTCGGGCCGGTGATGTCACAACCATTTTTGCAGGAAGAGATATTTATTTCGATGCGCCCAGGGGGGCCAACGCCAAAGAAGAGGAAATGAGCCTTACCATAGCAGGTCCGGGGCTGACCGTTATCCAGGCCGGCAACAGCATTGACCTGGGTGAATCCGCCGGCATTCAACTGGTGGGCAGCGGCAGTGCAATAGAGGAAAGCACTGCCGTCAACTCCTATCTGCCCGAAGGCGAAAATACCCTGCTGCTTGCTGCCGGAGTCAGTTCTCTTTTAACCAAATCCGCCATGGATACATTCTTTGATGCCTTGCGCCAGGCGGCCATTGATTATTCTGCCGCCATATCAGACGGCGATGATGATCTGGCTGATGAGGTTCTGGCACAGATTCGGGAAAATTATATTGATCCCATTGTGGACAATGCTGGCGCAGGAGAAGGCAATATCAGCCTGGTGAATTCAACCATCTACACCTCGGGCGGATCCGGAAGTATTTTGATGTTTGCCACCGGAACCATTGATGTGGGACTGTCCTCTGTTGATCCCCCGCCGATATACAGCACTTCTTCATCCGACAGCAGTAAAACCTCCGGTATCTTTACAAGGGGCGGCGGCGATATCAAACTATTTGCCTCGGGCGACATTAACGTGAATCAGTCCAGGGTCATGACCTTTGATTCCGGGGATATTGATATCTGGTCCGACCACGGGGATATTAATGCCGGCATGGGATCCACCGTGGCCTATGCCTCGTCTGATACCTATACAGTTCTTAATTATGACGGTACCAGATCGTTGCAATATAATCCTCCGGCAACGGGTTCGGGGATCCGTGCCACGGCCACGTCAACCGATGAACTTGGCGATGTCTATGCCACCGCCCCAGACGGCATCATTGATGCCGGAGAAGCAGGCATTGCCGGGAATAACGTCACCCTTGCCGCACTTGAAGTCCTCAATGTTCAAAATATTTCCGTTACAGGGGTTGCCACCGGGTTTACCCCGGCGTCTGACGCTTCTGCCTCGGTTTCGGGGTTATCCGGTTCCGGCAGCGTTGCGGACAACAGCATGATGAATGAGCAGGCTGCGGCACTTGCCGGAGAAAAAGAGGATGAAGACGATGATAAAAAATCCTACAGCGTTGAACCCAAATGGGTCAGCGTTGAGGTGACTGAGTTTGAGGATAACGATCAGGGCGATGCCTGATGCGTTTAATTCAACAAGCTTATTGATAGCAGATGATAAATGAGAAAATCACGACTGGAGGGTAAGAAACGGTGAACGGTGTTTGTGGAAAAACTGTGAGAATATCGGTTTTGATGGTGATGCTGTCATGGTCCATGACCTTGGTCAGCGCGCATGCCTGGTGGAATGAACAGTGGACGCTGCGCAAAAAAATTTCCATTGATACGGCGTCCCAGGCCGGCGGTATCAAACAGAACCTGGCGGATTTTCCTGTTTTGATTCGCCTGCATTCCGGGAATTTTGATTTTACAAAGGTTAAGGAGAACGGTGAAGATTTAAGGTTTGTGGATACCGATGACAAAACATTGCTCAAGCATCACATTGAAATGTTTGATGCCTTTGATGAGATTGCCCTGGTCTGGGTGAAAGTCCCCGCGGTTTCTGCCGGAACGGTTCCCGGGTCCATCTGGCTCTATTATGGCAATGGCGAGGCCGCTGCGGCAGATGATCCGGCCAACACCTTTGATACCCTTTACCAGGGGGTTTACCATTTTAACGGGCTTGAAGGGCTTCCTAAGGATTCAACCAGCTACGGGGTAGAACCTGCTGAATATACAGGCGGCCTGGGCCTTGCCGGCGTGATCGGAAATGGAGCCACGTTCAGCGGCGCCGGCAGTGTTCTGCGGCTTGGCGACAATCCTGCGTTTAATTTTTCGACCGGCCTTACGGTCTCTTGCTGGATTAAAATAAATGAGACCCAAGAAGATGCGGTCCTGTTTTCCAGGGGGGGCGAGGACTCTGAAGTGACACTGGGGGCAGGACCGGACGGTTTATTTGCCGGCATCACGGCCGAGGGAAGTGTCTACAAGACCGAGCCGGCCATGGCGGTATCGGTGGGGGAGTGGCACCATGTTGCCCTTGTCCTTTCGGCAACCGGACAGGTGGATCTCTATGTTGACGGCGCATCAGGGCCGTCGTTGAAAACCGGAATTGCCCCTTCACATTTCAGCGGCCCGCTCAGCTTCGGCTCTGATAGCCAGGGCAATCGTTCTTTTATGGGGGATATGGATGAGTTGAGAATAACCGGAGCCCCCCGTGCTGCCGACTGGATCAAGGCCGGATTTATCTCCCAGGGACCGGCCGGAAACTTTGCCGTTGTCGCCCTTGAAGAAGTAAATGAAGCGGCGTCCGGTATGCCGGTTTTCTACCTGGCCACCATTTTTCAGAATATCACCCTGGACGGTCTGGTGGTCATCGGTATTTTGATTGCCATGGGGGCCGCATCCTGGGTGGTGATGATTATGAAAGGGTTTTTCTTGTGGAATACATCCAAGGGAAATAAGGCGTTTATGGAAAAATACGATGCCATTGAAGCGCCCATGGCCCTGGAAGAGCAATCAGATCTGTTTGCAGGGTCCGGGCTCTACAAGATTTATAAAGGCGGATGCACCAGCCTTAAGGAACTGGCAGGGATGACAAAGCGTACACAAGAGGCCCTGAATGGAGATGACGAGAACGCGGTGCCTCCGCCAAAACCATCTCTTTCGGCCAAGGCCGTGGAAAGTGTCAAAGCCGTGCTCGAGCGGGGACTTAATGACGAAATGAACCGGCTTAATGCCTGGATGATTGTTCTGATTTTGTGTATCTCCGGCGGTCCTTTTCTGGGGCTTTTGGGAACGGTATGGGGGGTTATGAATACCTTTGCCGCCATGGCGGAAGCCGGAGAAGCCAATATTATGGCCATTGCCCCGGGTGTCGCATCTGCCCTTGCCACAACGGTATTTGGGCTGCTTGTCGCGATTCCGGCTTTATTTGGCTACAACTTTTTATCCGGCCGGATTCGCACCATAACCGCACAAAGCGGGATGTTCGTAGATCAATTTGGCCTGAAAGTTGATGCTGTTTACGGGGAGGAAAAATGAGACGCAATCTGTATACCCAGCAGCAGTTTGACAATATTGACGTAAGTCCGTTGCTGGATGTGGCCTGGACTTTATTGGTGGTATTCATCATTGCGGTTACGGCATCGGTGCAGGGCATCAAGGTCAATCTGCCCAAGGCAAGCGATGTTCCCAGCCTGACAAAACCCAAAACCAAAGCCATTACCATTGATAATCGAGGGCAGATGTATCTGGATGCCTTTCCTGTCACCATGGCGGAACTTGAAACCAATCTGCGGGCGCTCAAGGCTGTGGACCCCAATTTCCCGGTGGTCATTAAAGGGGATGCCAAGATTTTTTACCAGAATGTTATGGATGTACTGGATCTGTGCAACAGGCTTGAGATTACACAATTGGGGCTTGTGACCCAGCGACTGGTAAAATGACGGATGAACCGCACAACGAAAAATAGAGCAATGGTGGCAGGCGTTGCCGCCGTGGTGGTGATCTGCATGGTCATCTTGGCGGTCTTTGTCTTTAACATGCTGCTCAAGGAGGACCAGGGAAAAAAGAAACGGCAGATTCAAAAGATTACCCTGGTGAAACCGCCGCCGCCAAAACCAAAAGAGAAGCTGCCCGAGCCTGAAATAAAAAAACAGGAAGAGGTGATTGAGCCTGAAGCCGCTGAACAGCCGCCGGATGACATGAAGGATCTTGGGGAAGACGATGCCCCTGTCGGCGATGATCTCGGACTTGATGCTGACGGTTCAGGCGGGGGTGACGGCTTTGGTCTTAAGGCCAAAAAAGGGGGGCGCTCCCTAATTGACGGCGGAAAAATCGGGGGCGGGGACAGTCTGCTTCGCCGGTATTCCTGGTATACCCAGATTATCCAGGATGAGATCCGGCAAAAGGTCAATAAAATTTTGGAAGAAAGTGATGAAATTCCATCGGGCAGACATCGTATGATGTTGAGAATACGGCTGGATGATATTGGAAACATTGTTTCTTTATCGGTGTTTCAATCATCGGGGAACGGGAAAGTAGATAATATCGTGGAACAGGCAATTACCGGATTTAAAATCAGTGAGACACCGCCGGAAAAGATGCCTAGGGCAATGAAAATAAAGGTAACCTTTAAGAGCTGAACATGAAAAAAATGACGCAACATAACAAAAATAAAAAAGAATCGTTTCGAATCGTGCCGGCTGCTGCGATCTGCTGTCTTTTAGTTGGATTACTGTGGGCTGTCTTTGTTTTGCCTGCCATGGCCAAAGCAGAGACAATCCCCAATGGCAGTTTCGATACCACCGAAGCCCTGATCCAATTGTTAAAGGAAAAAGGAGTCATCAATGACAAAGAAGCGTCAGGTTTTCTTGATAGGCATCGCAAGAAAGCCACGTCAACGGGTCAGACTATTACGATTACTTCTCCGGATGACCAGGAGGCGTATTTGCAGCAGCTGTCCAAGGATGCCACCCAAAAGGTTACCAATGATTTGAATAATCTCAAGGAGAACTATGAATACCGGTCCCAGGATTTAATCAAAAAAAATATTCTTCTGGAGCGTGAGGTGGCCCGGCTTGAGGAGATTATCACCGAAGAACAGAGGCCTGCCCTGCAAAAATCTTCATGGGCCCAGAGAATTAAATTCGGCGGGGATATCAGAGTACGTCATGAATCTGTGATGTATGACCCGGATAATGCAACGGATATTATGGATGTTAACGATCCTGGTTTAAGTAATAATATTAACACCACCAATGACCAGCATCGCCAGCGTGTCCGCCTGAGATTCGGGGTGAAGGCCAATCTTATTGATCAGACGGAAGAAAATGTAGGAACGGTGGAGGCCGGTATGCGTGTGGCCACAGGCAGTGTCGGAAATCCTGTGTCGACCAACCATACCTTGGGCGATGCAAGTAATGACAGATCAGATATTGTTTTGGACAGGGCCTATGTGAACTGGAAATATAAGCCCAGAGAAGAGATCTGGGGCGGGAAAATACCCCAGATCTCTTTGACCGGCGGTATCATGGAAAATCCATGGTTGTCTTCTAATTTAATCTGGGACAGTGACTTAGGTTTTGAAGGCGTGGCGCTGAATTTTGTGACAGATACCCTTGAACGCAATCCGTTTAAAGCGTTTGTAACCATGGGGTATTTCCCCCTTGAAGAATCAGAATGGAGCCAGGATGACAAGTTCATGCTGGGCGGACAAATTGGGTTCAGCCATCGTCCCTGCTATGGATGGGAATATAAGATGGCGGCCGCATATTATAACTACAATAACGTTTCAGGCCAGGCGGTTACAGGGTATCAAAACACAGCCACCAGGCGTCTGGTTGAGTCCATGTCTCCCAAATATATGCAAGGGGGCAACAGTACCTTTACACTGGATCATACAGCCCTTGGTGAAGACGAAGAACGGTGGGAAGATTTGGGCCTTTTGGCAGAGTTTAGATTGCTTAGTCTGTCTGCCCGTCTGGTGAACAGTCTTTATTTTCCTGTTCAGGTTCAATTGTATGCGGACTGGGTAAAAAACCTGGCGTATGACGCGCAGGAGATGGCGGACAAAACAGGGTTTTACACCAAAGAACAAATTGAGGAAGACTCCGGAGATACCGGTTACCAGCTCGGTGTAAAAGTGGGGTATCTCAAGCCCAGGGAAAGAGGAGAGTGGAATGTCTCTTTGGAATACCGTTACCTCGAAAGCGATGCCGTTCTGGATGCATATACGGATTCGGATTTTCATTTAGGCGGCACCAATGCCCAGGGGTGGATACTTGGTGTGGAACTTGGGCTTTATCACAATCTGTGGCTTAAAGCCCGCTGGATGACATCAGATGAAATTACCAATATGGAGAACAAAGATGATCAGGACAGTGACCTTTCCGTTGATACGCTCCAGATTGATTTGAATGCTGCCTTTTAAGGGTTAAAGGTTGAATTGATGAAAAAGATATTGTTCAAAAGTATTGCAATCCTCTTGATCTTGGCCGGCATAGCAGGCGGCGGGTATTTATGGAAAGTAAAACAAGGCCTGGAGGCACAGATTGCCACCCTGGAAAACGATGTGGATCTGCTTCAAAGAAAAAATCGGGCTGCCGTAAAAAAATATAATCAGGAGAAGGCCAAAGTTGCCACCTGCATGCGGTCAAAGATGGTTATAGAGGCCCAAAAAGCCGAGCTGCAGAAAATGGCCAGTAGTTTTGAGAACGAAAAAACAGCGCTTGAGGCGCAGGTTAAAGATCTTGAGCAACGGCTGGTGCAGCACGATACCATCTGCGAACAAAGAGTAGACAAGCTCAAAGATGCCTATAAACAGCTTGCCGACAACAGGAAAGAAATAATTGTCAAATATAAAGAGCTTGCTGAAAAAAATCGCGGACTGTCAGATCAGATTGTTCAGCTTGAATCCCAGAAGGCTGAACTCTCATCAGAATTAAGCCAGACAGAAAGCAGCCTAACCCGCAGTCTGAAGCACAATGAAAAATTATGTGTGATTGCCGAAGAACTGACAAATAAATACCGGGAAAAGACAAATGGATCAGAGCCGTTTACCAAAATTGAAATGGTTGAGCTTGAACATATAATCCAGGATTATCTCAAACGCATTGATAAAGAAAAGATTATAGAACAATGAAAGGACAGATGATGATTTTAAAACAACGACCTTTAAAAAAACTTAGCCTTCTTACGCTCTTTTTGGTGATGGCCTTTTCCTCCTCCCAGGCGGTTGCGCTCTCTTTTTCCGGCACAAAAGTGGGGTACGTTAACCTCAACCGCCTGGTAAAGGAATCCAAGATGGGGCAAAAGGCAACTGAATCGCTTACTGTGCTAAGGCAGAATAAAGAAGCGGACATCAGGGAAAAAATTAAAGAGATCAATGCGATCAAGCTTGAACTTGAAGCCGGTGTTGATGATCTTAAACGTGAGGACAAAAAAGACAAAGTTGATGATCTGAATGTATTGGTCAAGGAATACAAGCGGATGCAGGCCGATGCCAAGGAAGAGATTGAAAGGCAGGACAGGGATCTGGTGGCTGAAATCCTGAAAAAAGCCGATGGGATTTTAAAAAACATTGCCAAAAAAGAAGGATTTGGCATTATTCTCAAAGATCCGAAAGTGGTTGGGTATCTTGACCCGGATCTTGATATTACGGATGATGTTTTAAGGGCGCTCAATAAATAACGCGCCCGGACCCAAATGGACGCAAAGTCTCCCATCTGCCTTTTGCATTTGGGAAATTTTGCGTCACAATTTTGCGTTTCATCTTATTTTATCATCGGAGTTCAACCAGGGTGTGGGCCTCGCCATCCAGGGCACTGTCAATTATTTCACTGATAATTTTCCAGTTCCCTCCGGCAAGTCCTGCCCCTATTTTGGGATATCCCATGCGAAGGCCGCTGAACTGGTTTTTCAGTGCTGTGAAAACCTTTGCCATGGCATCATAATCCACCAGCACCCCGTCGCCTGAATAGTGATATTGGGTGTAGGCATTGATCACGTACAATCTGCCGGTTGGTGTTCTGATGCATGCCTCTGAATAACTGCCAAGTTTAGATTTGTCTCCGGATACGGTTGCAAGATCGGCTTCCCAGGCCTGGGGAAACTGGGATCGGATCTGTTTGGCAATTCCGGCACCCATGGTGCAAAAACAGTTGCAGCCATGGACAATGAGATCAAATTGTCCTTCTTTGGCCAGATGAATTAAATCGCCTTTTATGGATTTCATAGAATATCGTTCCTCAAATCAGTTCAAAATTTGGTTTCAGAAATTAATGGGTATTTTTTTATAACAAAACCCATGGAAATAAAAAATGGGAAACGCTAATGTCCAGATTTTATGTTTAAAACTTGCAATGGGGATCAACTTTTTCTATATTCAAAAGGATTATTTGACAATAACGGCCATGGGGTGGCCTGGTCTACCAACACCCGGACTCGACCCGCAACGAAAGTTGAAAGATCTGCGTTAGCTGCACAGATTTCCTTTTAAAGTATAAACAACGAATGGAGGCGAAAATGAAGAGAAGTGTTGTAAGTCTGTTGGCTTTAATTTTTTGTATGGTGATGGTTCTTCCTTCGGCATATGCCAGGACCCAGTTTGTAACCATTGGTACCGGTGGGCTTACCGGCGTTTATTATCCCACAGGTGGCGCTATTGCCAAGATGGTCAATCAGAAAAAGAACGAATACGGCATTCGTGCAACGGTGGAATCAACCGGCGGATCAGCGTTTAACATCAACGCGATCATGAGCGGCGATCTTGAGTTTGGTATTGCCCAGTCAGACAAGCAGTTCCAGGCGATGAAGGGTCTTGCAGAATGGGAGGAAAAAGGCCCGCAGACCGATCTTCGGTCCGTTTTTTCTATTCATGATGAAGCGGTCACACTGATTTCAGCAGTTGAAAGCAATATCATCGATGTTGCAGACTTAAAGGGAAAAATTGTAAACCTTGGCAATCCCGGTTCCGGCCAGCTCCAAAATGCCATTGAAATTTTGCAGACCATCGGCATTGATCCTGAAAAGGATATTACCGCGGAATATATAAAGGCCTCAGAAGCCCCCAGTATTCTGCAGGACGGCCGTATTGATGCGTTCTTCTACACCGTGGGTCATCCCAATGGTGCGATTAAAGAGGCAACTTCGGGTGCCCGTAAAGTTCGTTTTACCTCCATCACAGGGGTAGACAGCATGCTGGCAAAATATCCCTATTTTTCAAAAACCGTCATCCAGAGTGCCATGTATCCGGGTGCCGAAAATGATGGGGATACCGAAACCATTGGTATGAAAGCCACATTGGTGACTTCCGCCAAGGTTCCTGAAGATGTGGTTTATGCGATTACCAAAGAGGTTTTTGAAAATTTTGAAGAGTTCAAAAAACTTCATCCGGCTTATGCGACATTGACCAAAGAAGGCATGCTGAGCGGTCTTTCCGCACCGCTGCATCCGGGTGCCGAAAAATACTATAAAGAAGTTGGATTGTTGAAATAAATTTTCAAGGGGGGGCGGGGAACAGGTGTCGTCTTGTTTCCGGCCCCTTTTTTTGTTGCTATGTTAATTAGCTTGATTTTCACCATTATTCATTTGAGGGCGTAGATGAGTAAGATTAGAATTGATAAAGTGGAAGACGGTTTGGATGAAGCCAAAAGGCTTGCTGAAGAAGAAGAGGGTATCGGGCGCAAGCCTGATGGATGGCAAAAGTATCTGATTCCGACAATTGCCGTTGCGTGGAGTTTGTTTCAGCTCTCTTTGCCAAGATTTGTACTTCTCGATTCGACATATATCCGTGCGATTCATCTCGCGTTTGCCATGATCCTGGTGTTTCTTAACTATCCTTTGCTCAAGAAACCCATTTTCGGCCTCAAATATTTTGCCCAGCACAAGCGGATCCCGTTACTGGATATGGCGATTGCCGCCTTTGGCGCGTATTGTGCGCTGTATCTTGTTATTAATTACGATCAGATTATTACCCGGTACGGCTCACCCACAACCATGGATATTGTGGCCGGGATTGCCTTGGTCGTCATGCTCCTTGAGGCTGCCAGACGAACGATTGGGCCGGCACTTCCCGTGATTGCCAGCGGGTTTATCGCCTATTCGTTTTTAGGTCCTTATATGCCTGATATAATCGCTTTTAAGGGCACTTCTCTGGGGCGTTTTGTCGGTCAGATGACCATGTCGACCGAAGGGATTTACGGTATCCCCCTGGATGTATCGGCAACCATCGTATTTTTGTTTGTGTTGTTTGGTGCCATGCTGGATAAGGCGGGTGCAGGTCACTATTTTATACAGCTTGCCTTAAGTTTATTGGGCCGTTTTAAGGGCGGGCCGGCCAAAGCGGCTATTATGGGGTCCGGTTTGACAGGGCTTGTCTCCGGTTCTTCCATCGCAAATATTGTGACAACGGGTACATTTACCATACCTATGATGAAAAAAGTGGGGTATGAGCCGACCAAAGCTGCGGCAATTGAAGTTGCGGCGTCCACAGATGGGCAGCTGGCGCCACCGATTATGGGGGCAGCGGCTTTTATTATCGCTGAATATGTGAATGTGCCATACATTGACGTGGTTAAAGCGGCGGCAATTCCTGCGTTTGCTTCTTATGCAGCGCTTTTTTTCATCTCTCACATTGAAGCCTCAAAGGCGGGTATTAAGGGGCTGCCTAAAAGTGAGCTGCCGCAATTTTTTAAAACGTTGTTCAGTGGCGTCCATTTTTTAGTTCCTCTTGGTATGTTGCTTTACGAATTGATTGTGGTGCGCCATTCTCCGGAGCTTGCTGCATTTAACGCTATTTTGGTACTGGCTGTTTTGATGCTTTTTCAGCACCCCTACCTGGCGTATCGAAAAAACGAACCGATTTTGCCGGCATTTAAAAAGTCTTTTCTGACGATCCTGGAGTCGCTTGCTTCCGGTGCAAGAAATATGGTTTCCGTGGCGCTGGCCACAGCTGCGGCAGGTATTATCGTCGGGGTTGTGGCCCTGGGGTTGGGCAATCTTATCTCTGAAATTATTGACGTTCTTTCCATGGGCAATGTGTTTTTGATGTTGATCATTACGGCGTTGGCCAGCCTGATTATCGGCATGGGGCTGCCGACCACGGCAACCTACATTGTTATGGCCGCGTTGACGGCACCTGCGATTGTCACCATCGGCGGGGCCCAGGGATTTATTGTCCCCCTGATGTCTGCCCACCTTTTCTGTTTTTATTTCGGTATATTAGCTGACGATACACCGCCGGTGGGGCTTGCGGCCTATGCCGCTTCGGCCCTTGCCAAATCTCCTCCCATAGCCACCGGTATTCAGGGGTTTATGTATGATATCCGAACGGCTATTTTGCCGTTTATGTTTATTTTTAATTCCGATCTTATTTTGCATAATGTCAATTCATGGTCCCAGGGAATATTGATATTTCTTATGGCCTGTATCGGCAATTTTGCCTTTGCGTCGGCAACCCAGGGATGGTTTGTGGCCAAAAATAAAATATGGGAAGTGCCGTTGTTCCTTTGCGTGACATTTATTTTGATGCGTCCGGACCAGATTGCCGAATGGCTGGGAATCCCCCATGAGCAAAGATACTGGACATATTTAATCGGATTGGCAATTTACGGTGTGCTTTATTTAATGCAGCGGCCCCGAACCGCCCGGGATGAGGCGGCCATCGAGCGGGCAAAGACAGAAACATATTAAGAGAAACATCTGTTGTGTGAAGGAGAAATCACCGTGTCAGATATTAAAAAAATTCTTGTGCCGATTACGTTTTCCGAATTTTCTAAAGAGCTGATTGACTATGCGGTGGACATTGCCCGCCCGCTCAGTGCAGACGTTATTTTCATCAATGTCATTGATGAAAGAGATCTTCGGGCGGTGCAGGTCATTAGTTCATTTGGGTATGACGTTGATGAAACCCATTACATTCAAGAAGTTGAAAACCATCGAATCGGCATTTTAGAAGCGCATCTCAACCGGATCGACTACCCGGATGAGAAGATGCGGTTTGTGTTTAAGAAAGGACGACCCGCAGCAGAGTTGCTGAAATTTGCAATAAATGAAGGGGTGGATCTCATTATCATGGAGATTAAAGGTAAATCTGAGATTCTACATGCACTTAGCGGGTCAATAGCAGAAAAAATGTTTCGCTATTCACCTGTTCCCGTATTGTCCTATCGTCGTAAAGAGATTGCGGACAAATTGCTCAAACGAATTAAAATGTGATGTCATTGTCTCTGCTCCTGCTGGTCGAATAGGTGCAATGTTTTGAACAAATAGAATATGGGTCTTGTCCCCGGTATTACCTTTTATGTGTATATGTGAAAAATTTATAAGAGAACCCGTCAATGCCATTTCCCACGGGGCCGGAGCCGTGGGGTCCATGGCCGCATTGACCTTGATGGTGGTGTTTGCCGCCCTGTATGCCGATGTCTGGCATGTGGTGTCTTTCTCCATTTTCGGCGCAACCCTTATCCTGATGTACCTGTCAAGCTGTCTGTATCATGCCCTGAAGATTTCAGACCGGGCATTAAAAGTTTTGCGCCGGATTGATCATATCATGATATTTGTGGTCATTGCAGGTTCCTATACCCCCTTGTGCCTTGTTCCTTTGCGGGGGGCATGGGGGTGGAGCCTGTTGGGGACCGTATGGGGCATTGCATGTGCAGGGATTTTCATCAAAGTTTTTTTTATGGGGGCGCCCAGATGGATTTCCACGGTGATCTATCTTGTCATGGGCTGGCTGTGCGTGATCGCCGTATATCCCCTGGTAAAAAATTTGGAACCCGGCGCTTTAATGTGGCTGGCCGCCGGGGGGATCTTTTACACCGTCGGGGCCCTTATCTATGCCTTGAAACGGCCCAATCCCTTTCCCCGGATTCTGGGGTTTCACGAAATCTGGCACGGCTTTGTTATTTTGGGCAGTGCCGCCCATTTCTGGCTTTCATTTAAGTATTTAATGTACATCTAACGTTTTTCTTTGATTATAAAAATTTAATCACGAAAAGCACGGAAATCACGGATAACACTGAAGATAGTGCGCTGTGTGTACTACTATGCAAAAGTGTTCATCGTTTGTTGCGTCTGCCGGGTCATGGCCGTTATTTTGGATATATTGGTTATTCGCGTTGCATTCATGACGGGTATGTCTTAGGTTTAGATTTTGTATGAAAGCAATAAAGATGTGCTTTCTTGTTTGTTGTGGGGTGAGCCTGGATGTTGATAGACGTGGTCGGCCCATGGGCGTTGTTAAATTTTAGTCAGGAGAATTTTTGTGGACGTATATGAAAAAGAACAGATAACGGATTATCCTCATTTAAACTTGATTCGTGCCAGATATAAAGATACTGCCGGCATCGATAGAACCTGGTTGTATGCGTCCCGGCAGAGTCCGGCCGTACCCGATGCCGTTGTCATTGTTCCGTTCCATCAACAGGAAAACAAACTGGTCCTTATCAAGGAATTCCGGGTGCCCTTGGATGGATTTCAGTATGGTTTTCCTGCAGGGCTTGTGGATTCCGGGGAAAGTATTGCCGAGGCCGGACGGCGTGAACTGTGTGAAGAGACCGGCTTAACCGTTGTGGATGTGATCAAACAAAGCCCTGCCATCTTTTCTTCACCGGGAATGACGGACGAAAGTGTCAGCCTTTTGTTTGTGACCTGTGAGGGCGTTGCAACCACCGAACATACTGAGGCATCCGAACAGATTGAGGTTATGATGCTTTCCCAGGACGAGGCGGCTGAATTTATAGGCAGGGACGATCTTCTGTTTGACGTGAAAACATGGATTGTTTTGGAACGATTCGCTTCGACAGGCCGGGTGGTATAGGACCAGGTCCGTGTTTTCAAATTTTATATATTTTCTGGCAGCCTTGGTGATCTACACCACGTCGGAACTGTTTGACAAACCGTCGGCGTTTGATCCCGGGGCCCTTGGTCTCTGCCTGGCATCAACGACTGGGTTTGCCCTGGTCTGCCGGATCTATTTCAGTCGCCTGGCAACCCAGGGGCAGGCCTTGCCGGCACAGGAGATTGACCAGCGGGTGAACACGGCGGTTTCACGGTTTTCCATTGCGGCCCTGGTATTGTTTGCCGTTAATATTTATGGATTTCGTGTAAATCATCTGTTGTCGAGTTTCGCTGTGTTCCAATGGGTTCCTACTTTGGGTGCGCTGCTATTTCTCGGATTGTTTCTTTTTTATCTGATTTTGATATGGAATTTTGCCTATCAGATCCAGAGACGGTTTTTTGCCGATTCCTTGACTAAGAAAAATTTTATTCTTTCCAATGTGGCCTTTTGCCTGCCTGCCATGCTGCCGTGGTGCTTTCTGTCTCTTTTGGCCGACTGCCTGGGGCTTTTACCCTTTGAAGGGCTGAACCGTTTTTTAAACTCCACAGCCGGAGAGGCCGTCTACATTCTTTTCTTTGTCATTGCCATCTCCGTGTTTGGGCCGGTTCTCATCCAGCGGCTATGGGGCTGCCGCCCTCTGGCACCAGGATTTGACAGATCGCGCATTGAGAGAACCTGCCGGATGGCGGATCTTAAGTACAGGGATATTTTGGTCTGGAACCTGTTTGGCGGCGGCATGATCACTGCCGGTGTGATGGGCATTGTCGGTCGGTTTCGGTATATTCTGGTGACACCTGCGCTGCTTGCCTGTCTGGATGATGATGAAATCCAGGGGGTAATTCTCCATGAAATCGGTCATGTGTATCATCGGCACATGCTCTTCTATCTGTTTTTCTTTGCCGGGTTTATTGCCTGTAATTTCGTTTTTTTTGAGCCTTTAATGCTCGTTGTTTACCTGATCAATCCCCTGCATGAGGGGGCGGCGTTTCTCGGCCTCAATCAGAATACGGTTTATGCCGCCATCACCTGTTTTGTACTCATCGCTTTGTTTATTTTCTATTTCCGGTTTGTTTTCGGCCTGTACATGCGCCTCTTTGAGCGCCAGGCCGATCTGCATATTTTTAGATATACGGACTCGCCATCGGCTTTGATCTCAACTTTTTATAAAATTGCATCCCTGAGTCGCCAGTCCATTGATAAACCCAACTGGCACCATTTCAGCATTGGACGTAGAATTGGTTTCCTGGAAAAATGCCTGATAAATCCCGATTTGATCCAAGGACACCATAGGAAAGTTAAGAAAATGATTGTCGGGTATCTTGTTGCCGTCGGGGTCATTTTTTCCATTGGGTACAGTGTGAGTTATGGTAATCTTAATGCCTCTTTTTCACGATTTGTCGCCGGGAAAATATTGAGCCGTCAGCTTGCACTGGAGCCTGAGAATTCTGACCTATATGCCCAGGTGGGCGATTTTTACTATGATGCCCTGCAGTATGAAAAAGCCATTGTGGCCTATGAAAATGTTTTAAAAATAGATCAGATGAATGTCCATGCCTTGAATAACCTGGCCTGGCTTTTGGCCACATGCCCGGACAAAGCGTTTCGAAATGCCCCCAGGGCTCTGGAACTGGCCCGCCGGGCCGTGGACATAAAAAAGGACGCATATATATTGGATACCTATGCCGAAGCCCTGTTTGTCAATAATTATAAAGAACAGGCCTTGGCAACCGCAAAGCAGGCGCTTGACATGGCGACCGAAAGAAAAGAAGATTACCGCAGGCAGGTGATTCGGTTTGAAAACGCACTCAAGTAAAGTTAAAGCACGGGAAGAAAGCTCATGCCGGCGATATGAATTGCCTGTTTAACAAGTCTGTCTCCACGTTCCTCGATGATCAGGGCCATGGTGTCTGATAGAATAATCAGTTTGCCAAAGAGCCGTTCAAAACTGAGATTGGGGGTATCCCCTTTCAGGGTGTTGGTGGTCAGGCATAGATCCCCTGCGAATGTATGTCTGTTTTTCAGGCGCCACACCAGGATTTCTATATTTCTGGCCGAGTTGTAAAAGTTTTGGGCGGTTAGAAAATCAAGCATGAACAGGCGGCATTTGCCGTTATACGCCGTGTGCAGCATGGTGAATAATCCATACATGACCGCATACACCCGGTCCCCGTTATAATCGGGTTCAAGGCCCGCCAGCATCGCCTGGGTTGAGCGTTTGCCTGAAAGCTCAGGCTCAGGAGGCGGGACCGGGCATCTGAACATATCAGAGATCCTGGATGCTATAGTTGCTCCCGGGGTTTTAGCCAGTTCCCCGGGATTCATTTTGTATAATTTTTCGGTGAGTGTCTTTAGAAGCGTACGTGTCTGGTCAATGTAGATATCTGATACCATATTGATATCGGATTTAGCCAATGTCTCAACACCGAATTTCGATGAGACACATCCGGCTGATAGAAGTGAAATGCAGACAAGAACAATACCGGCGACCCACTTAGGAAACGTGTGCCATTTGAAATTCCTCAAGTCCCAGGTGCATTGTTTTAACTGCCAATTGGATACAATGATGCTTTTTTTCCGGTATACTTTCAAGAACCCTGAAAACATCTCCATCGTTAATTTCTAAAGCCTGCTCAACGGTTTTGCCCTTTACAAGATCTACCGTTGCCATTGCCGCAGAGATGGCGCCTGCACATCCTGTGATCTCGTATTTGGCATCTTGAACAATTTCGTGCTCATCTACTTTTAGATAGATCTTCATTGTATCACCGCAGGAACCAACTTTAAAGGAAATTTGATTGGCATCTTCGATGGAGCCCATATGTTTTTTCCCAAGATAATATTCAATAGCCGGATCCCCATATCCGGCTTCGGACAGCATTTTACGTTCTGAATCCTGTATTGTAATTTCTGTGACCACTTCATACATCCTTCAATTGTATGCCCTTACCAAAAACAAATATTTTATCGGGCAATGAAATAAAATATTTTTCCCGGTACACAAATAAATAACCTTTCTAAAATAATGGATTCCATTTTGATGTCAAGGGTAATGACTATTTTCGTCCTATTGTTTTTACGATTATCCCTGCGATATGCCATGGAAACGATAGCGTCGCAACCGAATTTTGTCGCATGCGTCATGGCGTTTGCCCGGATGCGACGCCCTGTAGACGGATCTTTGGGCTTGACCTGCAGTAGGACTTTCTTAACGGATTTATCCAGAAAAAAGTTTTATCTGCTCTCTCTTCTTTCTTTTTTGTATAAAATCGTTAAAGTGCTGTAAATAGGGCTTGTGATTATAGCCAGTTATGCTATCCTATGTGGAATATTTCAACAAAGTCAGCCATTAAGCAGCTAAATGTTGTAACTTAAATATCTTATTCATTGTCATTTTGGTTAAAGGAGATTCGTTCATGAAAGAGTTGATCAAACTTATGGCGAAAGCACTGGTTGATGATCCTGAGCAGGTTGACGTACAAGAGATTAAAGCTCAACAGACCCTCGTACTGGAATTACGGGTAGCCAAAGAGGATCTGGGAAAGGTGATCGGCAGAAAAGGTAGAACAGCCCAGGCCATGCGCACCATCCTTGCCTGCGCATCTGCAAAGGAACAAAAAAGGGTTATTCTTGAGATTGTCGAATAAATCCATTCTGCTCCTGTTTTAATTTGATATAAAGTTTCGTAATAAATTACATTTATTGTGTTTTGTTGTGGGATGGGTGTGGACGTGGATCGTCCCGGTCAGTCCATGGCTGTGATTTAAAATTCACTCTTTTGGGAAACCATGAGAATTTCATCTTCTTTGGTATCAAAATGTTGCGGCAATATACTGTCGTTGTGGTCTTGATCGCCTTGAAGCTAAAATTCTCATGACTTTTGTTGTGCTGGGGTTCCTTCTCAGAAATAATTTTCGTTGAATCAATTTCCTATCGGTTTTCCGCGGTTTTTTAAAATGGCTCCCGTTACGGGACGATTAAATTCCGAGAAATTATACCAATAATATCTCATTTTGTGATATGGGTAATTTCCATATTTAACTGTCCGTTGTTTTGATGAAAGGGATAACGCCAATGCGAGTATTAAAAAAATTGTTGTGTTCAATTCTGTTCTTTTCCCTGATTTCTTGTGTTTCTGCCATGGCTGCTGACAAGGGTAATTTCAGCGTAAAGCCGGTGACGAACCATGGCAAAAAATGGCGGATCGGATATTTTGAGGGTGGCGAATATGTCAATTATCAACTCAATTTTCTGGGAATTATCAGGGGGTTGATGGATCTGGGGTGGATGGAAAAGGCTAAAATCCCCGAACAGTCCGGTGAACAGACGGCCCAATTGTGGCAGTGGTTGGCAGACAGCACCCAGAGCCGATATATTGAGTTTGTTAAAAACGCGCATTATACCGGGAACTGGGACACGCCGCTTATCGAGAAGATGGTGCCCCAGATCATTTCCCGGCTGAACAACAAAAAAGATATTGATTTGATCATCGCGGCCGGCACCAAGGCAGGTCTTAAGCTTGCAACCAATGACCACCATGTGCCCACCCTTGTTATTTCAACCACAGATCCCCTGGCTGCCGGTATTATTAAAAGTGTTGAAGATTCAGGGTTTGACCATGTCCATGCCCGGGTTGATCCCTATCGCCATGAACGTCAGATTAACCTTTTTCATGATATCATTGGATTCAAAAGGTTAGGGATTGCCTATCAGGATACGGAGCAGGGCCGAAGTTGTGCCGCGCTTGACAGTGTTAAAAAAGTGGCTGATGAGCGTGGGTTTAAAATCGTCCCCTGTTTTACTAGTGATGAGAGCGCAGATGTAAAGAAAGATGAGGGCAGCGTTAAAAAATGCTTTGAGGCGCTGGGAAAAACCGCTGATGCCATTTATGTAACCACCCAGAACGGTGTGAATGCAGACAGTATCCCCGATCTTGTGAATATCGCCAATAAATACCGAATCCCTACCTTTACCCAGTCCCATTCCGAACAGGTGAAATATGGATTTTTAATGAGTATTTCCAGGGCGAATTTCCAATACGTCGGGCGGTTTTATGCCCAGACCATGGCCAAGATATTTAACGGGGCGAAACCCCGTGATATAGGCCAGTTGTTTGAAGATCCCCCGAAAATTGCCATTAATTTAAAAACTGCCGAGTTGATCGGTTATGATCCCCCTGTTGATGTTTTGACTGCGGCAGATGAGATATTTGATAAAATTGAAATCCCTAAAAAATAGGGGAACGCTTTAACGCCTAAAATAAGGGGATGTTTCCCGACAGTTCTCCGGCGCATGCCTGGGCCACAAAATACTGCCAGTTCGGCTGGCGGGTAATCGGGGCATCAGCATCTTCAAGTAATCCAAAAAGGCCTGCCACATGGGCCTGGGTTACACTCATGGTCAACGCTTTGTTCAGATCGTCCATCGTGATTCCGCCGCCTTGAATGATTTCAATGGGACCTGCCGGCAACAGTACATTGTCCTGACCTGAATTCATGAATGCCAGCATCCCGTCCTGATATAGGTCTGTGGTGATGTTTTTTATCATCTCTGCATTTTTAGTATCTGCCTGTGCGCCAAGGCAGTCGGCGATGCAGGCCTTCATCCGGGTTAGATATGCGCCCTGAAATACCCCACCCACACAGTTAAATCCCCTGGCAAAGCAGATGAGCAGAAAACAGGTGAACAAGGATGGCAGAAGTTTTTGTCGTTCAATTGCCTGGAGCAGTGCTTCCGGGGTAAAATTTATGGTGTATCCATTGTCTCGGTCTGTTGTGCCGGATAGATACAGATCCCCTTTTATGGATTCTAATAGAAGGGGAACCCGTCGTCCATATTCATCTATACCCCAGAAAAAAATTGTGCCCGTAGCCATTCTATCGGGCTTGCCTGAATTCTTCTGCCTGCGGTTAAGCTGATCGGCATGCCAGCAACCGGGACAACCGTCTAAATGGCGAATAAGCCGGTCCCGCAGTGTGCTGTTGAAAAAGATGCGGTAGGCAAGGCTGTTTTCATGATTTAGATCTTTGGCCAGCAGAGAGGCCGCGATTTTCTCAATTTCCAGGTACACAATATCGGGCGGGTTCTCGCTGGTTTTAATCATGCGCCTGCCAAGTCGTTGATTGACGAGCATGGCTTGGGCGGCGTAGCTGTTTTGGTTTAAAACCGCATCATCGGCATATTCATCTTCCAAAATATTTAAAATTGTTTTGGCTGTGGTTTTGCATATTGCCCCATTGTTTTGCAACCCCTTCGTTTTTTTGCAGGCCCTTTGCTGCATGGCCAGGGTAAACGGTTTTGCCATACTGACCATAGTTCGCTTTTGATTGTCAGGAAATACGGGCAGCCTCAAAGGCAACTTTTTTCTGACACCTGAACCGGTTGCATAGACCAAAAGTCCCCGGGCAAAGGTCGAACTGTTCAGGGGGACGTTGCCGAAACAAAAAATCGGGATGGTGGAGCCCTTGCTTTTGCCGGTGAGAACCTCTGCACCGTAGATCAGGTTCCCCTGGACAGAATTGGCAAAATAATCGATGCCCAGGTGTGTGGTTGTCATGATCGTACCCGATGCCATCAAATCATTGGCCGTTCGAACGGCGATTTTTTCCCCTAAAACAGGGTGTATTTGATCGAATACAGCCTGTTTGATGTCATCCCGTGGCTGTATACTCAGGCCAGGCGGTGTGTTGAATCGCCGGGTATATACCCCAAGGGGCATGGGACCCACGGTGTTAAGGATGTTTTTAACCACGGGGAGCGTTTGGCAGACCATCTCCAAATATTCCCAGGCGTTTTGCTGCGACTGTATCGCCATAAATTATTTGTCTATCCCGCAAAAATAAAGACCAGGGTAAAAAGCAGGTAGGCTGCTGCGGTAACGGCAATGCCTGAATCTGATCCCATGGTGATGAAAAGCCAGCCAAACAGTATGGGGCCGGTGACCTGTCCCAAACGCAATACCGCATTTAAAAGTCCGATGGCTTTACCGCTGCCCAGTTGTTTGGTGATGTTGAAATCCAAAACATATGCGCTTCTGACCGGTATCAGGCAGGCGGAAAGACCCAATAAAAATATGGAGACCGTAACGGAGACAACACCGGACATCTCTTTGAAAAAATAAAAGTTGGCAATGCTTAGACTGCCGATAAAACTGCCCATGACAAGGTAGCGTTTTTTGTCCCTGGCGTGGCCTACTAATTTGGAAATAAATGGGGCCACATACATCAGGCAGATGCCGTAAATCATGAAAATTCTGCCGATATCGGACTGGGAGACGCCAATGCCTTTCAGGTAGATGGGGCTGTAATAGTTCATGAAGCCAATGAGCACGATATACCAGGGAAGCCCGTAAAATACGATTAACGCAAAAATTTTTCGGTTGAATAAGAAATCAAATACAGAAGGCTTGGCCGGCAATATAAATGCTTTTTCCCCCGCATGCGGCTGGGGCGCATCGGTGATTGGTTGCGGGCGTGTCATTGCATCTTTCATCATGAGAAGGGTATATACGATCAGCAGCATCAAAATCGTGCCGCCCACAAGGAATACCGGGGCATAACCGATGCGGTCCGCAAGCATCGCTCCTGTGGCCCCACCACAGATACTGCCGGCATAGACCCCGGCCCACAGCTGGGCCATGCCCTGGGCGCTGTTTTTTGTTGTGGTGTATGCAATAACAAATCCCTGGGCCGCCATCAGGGACAGCCCGTAGCCTGTGCCCACAAGTCCCAACGCAATAAGAAAGTACACAGAAGATGGGGCAAGCCAGGCGCAAATAAACCCTGTGCCCGATAAAAATAAACCGATTAAAAAGGGTTCTGCCCACCCGCGCTTGTCGCACCATGCTCCTGATATCAGCAATGATATGGATGTGAACAGCATCTGCATGGAGATGGGAAGGCCCATAATGATATCTTTGGAAAGGCCGAGTAATGGATGATGCGGGTCGTATAAGATGGCCATGTGAAGCGGGAGAAACGAAATACAGGTGTCCACCCCAAAAAAGAGTATGAACGCCACCGGACGGATGGTCGTGTAATCTATCTGAGGCCTGCGTGGGTAAGGCGCTTCTGTGATCCGACGTTCAAGGAGCTGGAGTTCAAGGATCAAAAGCTCCACAAAAAAGAAAATTGAGATGGCAAGCACCGTGATGGAATCCAGGGCAATGGCGCTAAGTTTTTTGAACATGAATTTTTTTGAGATATGAATGGTCAATTTTCCGGCCAACTCATCGGTTCCAGGCGTTCGCGTGTTCAACAGACTCCGGGTGATCGTGTAACCTGAATAGGTATGCAGGTACGGTGTTTTGATGTGCTGATTGCTGTCGTTTTCCAGTGTCGTCAGATTCGCAAACCCATGCTGGGTGGCAATGTACAGGGGGCGGTCCTCGGCATCGGATATCGTAATACCCTCAAGTTCCGGGCAAACAGCAATGACATCGCCCAGCCTTTGATCCATTTTGCTCATTTTCCGGATATCCAGACCCTTTGCCAATAAATATTCAATGTCCTGTTTTAACAACCTGGACATGACAATATTTTTCTGGGTGAAAATATCCAGAAAATGGACTTTGAATTCAACTATATTGAACAGGCTTAAGACGATCTGGGAGAGGCTGACGATGATAAAAAGGATCGCAGAGATTTTGAATCTAATGGATTTCAGTGATGTTTTTGAGCTGTCGGTATCCAGATTCAAAGACCTCAGAAAAATGGCTAAAAGGGCTGTGGCGCTAAAAAAAATCACCAAAATCAGGTCAATGTTTTTGATTGCGATGGTGCGCAGCAGGGATGTTACCTGTTTTTGAGCAAATGCAACCGTTACGGTGGCCACCCATTTCTTTTCCTCCCCCTGTTTCACCGGTAGGCAGAGATAATAGATCCCTTTATGTTTTATAATTTTGCTGTCCACAGGCGTTTTGGTGTCCTTCACCATGGGCAGTCGGGCTGCTTCGGGTAAATGGGTGCCCACAATCTGTGCATTGCTGCTATAAACAATCTGTCCATTGGGATACGTAATGCAGATAACAATATCATTGGCAGCACTGCCGGGGGATTGTGTCGTTTTCTGTTGTGAGGCCAGATGCTGTAAGGCTTCTGAGATCAGCTTGTCCATACCAACAAATTTATCAACGCTTTTGCCGAACCGAAGGGCTGTTTCCAGGTTGTGTTGAAGGTCCTGGGCCACCACTTTGTTTTTGGAAATAAAGGTGTTTACATACAATTTCTCAAGGGTGGCGGATGTTAATAAAATGTTGAACCCCAGCGCCAGCACAAGCATAACAACGGCACCTGAAAACAGGCGAATTCGTGATCGGTTTTTCATAAATTGACTCATACGCAGGTTGGGCTGTCGGAGTGCTCCAGGTAACGAATTCGGGTAAACGGCGATATGAGGCTTTGGAGAAACGCCTGGTAATTCATTTTGAAATCAACAAAATCGCCTACTTTAAATCGGTGGCGACAATTTGTGATGTCTGCCAGGGTATAGTTGGAGTTTACGGAAACAATTTCCATACCCGGGATCAAAGGCGTCAAACCCGACGGGCTGGTATCGCAGATTCCGAAATTGAGAATGGCCCGTTTGCGCAACCCCCGGCTGGTAAATTGGGGTTGTCTCCCCAATGCATCTTTTCCGCAAAACTGAGGCGGTGCCACCAATTTTTCTCTTATTTCAATGATATCGCTTCTGAATGTCAACACCTGGGTTTTCAAATCCGGATGCACCTGATTGATGGTGGGAATGGTGCCTAAAAACACGGATTCGCCCAAACGGATATTGTTAATCCGTTTGGGAAGTTGCCTGTGCTGCATCCATCTGAGCAGTACGGAGCCGCCAACGGATACGGTTTTAACCTCAATGTCCAGTTGGGACTCAATCCGGTCCGCAAGTTCGGCCATGATTCCCAGGTTGTATTCATCCGGCATAGTCCCTGCACAACATCCCAGATTGGTGCCGATACCGGCAAAATTGATTTTTCTGGGCCTGATTTGATGAATTTTTCGCACAGTATCCAAAACCTGGTCGGGCATAACACCCTCCCTCAAATCCCCGGTATCCACCATCAAAAGAATATCATGGGGCTGGTTCATGGCAATGGCCACCTGGTTGAGCTGTTTAATCACACTTATTTCAGAATTAAAACTTGTGCTGAAATACTTAACAATGCCATGCAGCTCATGGATTGAGGGCAGGGAAATGTAAATGGGGCGTTTGGGAAAGACAGGATTTGCGATGGTGCCGTCAGGCACCCTGGATATTCCGATGTTTTCAAACCCCAGGTCCATCATTTGTCTCATCATCTTTTCGTCTGCACGCGGATCTTTGATAATCCCGGTGATGCCCAAATGGTGTTCCCTGCAGTGCCTGGATAAAAAACGGATGTTGTGACGCAGTTTATCCAGGTTCAGGATTAATTGGTTCATATCGGCATTGCGTTTTTATTTTTGGAATTTGATAATCAACATGGCAATATCATCGGATTGGGGGGCGGTACCTGCATGTTTGCGGATACTGTTCAAAAGATTGTGTACGATCGTTTCCGACGGCAGATCGCGATCTCTTGAGATTTCATCAAGCATCCGCTGATTTGAAAATTGTTTGCCTTCCTTGTTCATGGCTTCGTTAACTCCATCCGTGTATAACATGAATCCCTGTCCATTGCTAAGGGTCAGGGTGCTGTTTGAATAAATGATTCCCGGCATGGCACCCACAAGGGGTTCCTTTTTGCATTCTATGAAACGTGCTTCGTCCTGGGTAATAATGATGGGCGGGTTGTGTCCGCCATTGGCATAAATAACCTCTCCTGTCCGAATATTCAAGGTCCCGATGATAAGCGTGACAAACATGGCGCGGGGGTTGTCGGAGCTTAGGACATTGTTGATACTGGTCATCATCCGGGCAGGGGATACGTCTTTCCCGCTGAATACCCGGATAAGGGTGCGGGTGACCACCATGAACAGCGCTGCCGGGACACCTTTATCGGAAACGTCTCCTAAGGTAAACACGACATGATCGTCATCAAGTTGGAAAAAATCGTACAAATCTCCACCGACTTCCTTGGCCGGCTGCAATGTCGCGTACAGATCCATATGATCAAATTCAAGCTGTCCGGGAAAGGTCTTGGGCACCATGCCCAACTGGATCTCCCGGGCGATTCCCAGTTCACTTTCCATGCGCTGTCTGGCTAAGGTAATGTTGATCAGGTCCTGGATGTTCCGGCTGAGTTCATGGCGCATGAGGATAAATGACGCGGCCAAATCACCCACCTCATCTTTGTATCTTTCGGGCAGGTCATCCACCGGCGTTGATTTTTCCATGGGTTTGGTAAAATCCAGTTTGGGGATTTTTCTGGCATAGGCTGACAGGCGCTGCAAAGGCGTTGCAATGCGGCTGATGACTAAAATAATCGCAAAAAGACCGGCCATGAACATGATTACGATGATCAGGCTCTGCCGGATCACCAGACGCTGGGCCGGCAGTTTGATTTCCTGCAAAGGAATCATGACGTTGATGTACCACTTAAAAGGTTTGAAATAATAACAATGGGCGATCATCTCCCGTGCGCTTTTATCCGGCGTATCCGGCAGATAACGAAAGTGTGAGAATTCATCCGATGCGTTTTGACGAATATCGTCATTGATCAGATTGCCGGTCAGTTGGTTGACCATGGTATCCATGGTCTGTGGGGCATTTTTCCCATGGGGCACAAGTGCAGCCCCTGATTCCTCAAAAATATATACAAAACCGCTGTCTGCAATCTTGAGACCCTGGGTATAATCGGTCAGCGAGGAGATGATTTGCGCCTCTTGCTTTTCCGCCAATGCCTGAATCTGGCTGATATCCACGGATACGCCGATGGTCAACGACCAAGGGGTAAATGGTCTGAAATAGGCAAGTACGGACGCGTTTTCTTCGTTCTGATCAAGGTTGAACGCGGCAAAATCTCCCCTTGGAGAGAGGTGCTCAAATTGCATGACCTCGGCGATGCTTCTGTGTTTGACATCCTTTAACGTTTTAAAAGAAGTGGTGTTCACCTGGGCATCGGAAGAGGCGGTTACATTGGATTTTGCATCGATGATGTAGTAGTTGACATTATTGAATGGGGCGGCTTCAAGCCAGGAGAGTGCATGTTCAAGTCCGCGTGTTTCCTGGGATTTATCCATGGCGGCAAAGCCTTCAAACACCGATGCGATAACCCGGGCCGTGTCCTTTAACTGGCTTCTTTTTAAAAGGGTTAAAGATCGTTTCTCTTTTAACAGATTGTGGTAATCGCCTTCAATAATCAAATCCAGGGAGTGCAGGATGTTCAACGCCGAATCCTTCTGGGCTGTCAGCATGGCGTTACCCACATCCCGCTGGGTGAAAAAGATATTAACCGTTGTAGAGATCACCATGACCAGAATGACAGCAAATAAAATTTTCCCCTTAATCGTTGAAAACATGGTTGTTTTGATCTCTCCTCATATGTCTAACCGTACCGGTTTGTATCGCAAACAGTCTCAAGCTTAAACACCGCACAGTAAACCTATACCACCGTTGGTATGCAGGTCCATAAAATTTTATAAAATCGCAACGCGATGGTGGTATTTTTCTTTTTTTGATTTGCCGGTAAGAAAAAGGTGTTAAAAATTTAATAGAGGCCGTCAGGCAATCCAGAGCCGGATTAAATTTTTATGATCCTTTCTCTCATACTGGATATCTTTTACAAACTGCTTTACAAGGTAAATACCCAGTCCCCCTACTTGTCTGTCTTCAAGGGGCACAAATATATCAGGATCTTTTTCTTTAAGGGGATTAAACGCCGGACCATTATCCGAAATGGCTATATATAAGGTTTCATCATCAATGTCTATACAAACGTCGATAACGCCGGTTTTTATATCTTTTGTTCCGTAGGTTGCAATATTTACAACCAGTTCTTCAATGATCAGGTCAATGGCGAAGCATTTTCTTTTATCGGCCGCTTCCAAAGAAAGGCCGGATTTAACAAATTTCTGGATACGGTAAACAGATTCAATTTCAGGTTTAAAAGTTTTTGTTTCCATTGAATCAGCCTGTTTATTGTCTAAGATTTTTTTACGACGTCATCAATGTCGCGTATTGTGTTAACCTATCTTTTATAGTAGATGAATTCAAGCTAATAAATTTACATCTTTTTTAAATGTGTAAATACTAAGTCACGTTTGATTCGGGTTAATATATCATAAATTGTAGCGCTTGCGGATACCCAAATAATTTGAAATGTGATATATGACTTGAATTGGTTTCGGCGTTTTATCCAGATGCTCAATGAAGAATTCCCTTATCAGGTATGCTCATGTAAGAGAATCGTTAAACGCGACTGAACCTAAAAACATAGTATATTCAATAGAGATAATTTCGGAGTGTTACATGGATATAAATATAAACGAACATCCTGATGCACTTGTTGTTTCCGTTGCAGGGCGAATAGATGCATCTAATTCGCCGGAGATTGAAAAAGAGATTGCGACACACACGGCAGCGGCTCGGACCGTTGTCGTCCTGGATCTCCAGGGCATGGAATACATGAGCAGCGCAGGGCTTAGAGTGGTCCTCATATCAGCCAAAAATTTAAAGGCAAAGGGGCAGGATCTTTTTATTTCCGGGTTGAACGGATCTGTCAAGGATGTGTTTGAACTGTCCGGGTTTTATTCCATTTTTAGAATATTTCAAACCGTTGAAGAGGCGTTAAGCGCTATCGGGTAATAAGGACCTGTCCCCGGGATGTAAAAGATGACCTGGAGCCGATCATGATGGTCTCCATGATCGGTGGGTTCACTGGGGTTTCAGATCTCCATTCAACAATGAAATTCGCCCCGGACCCCCCGGTCTTGTCATCATAGTCCACGACATAGCGCACCGATTCAAGGGCGTTGAGAAAAACAGGGGCGGGCAGATAGCTTTTGATACGTGTTCCTTTGGTGTCGTGGTAATCCACGGAAACAATCTCAATGCCGTGTGCCATGTCCGTATTGCGAATGCTTAACGTCACGGTTAAAAACGAAGGAATTTGTCTGTTCCCCGTGTAGATATGTGAATATGCCGGAACATAGATTGTCTGTCCCTTTGACAGTGTTGACAGTTCCTGGGTAAAAGCCGTCCCTTTTGCCCACAAAGTCACGCCAATGAACAACATCAGGTAACCCGCTAAGTATCTTTTTGTCTTCATCCTCACCACCTTTAAAAAGACCGTTTGAAACGAAAACATGATTTTAAGTTTCGATCAAGGTTAACCTGGGTGAGGGCCTTTTAGCAAGCCTGGCCGTTAAATTTTTCTCCTGCCTCCAAATTGTCAGTTTGTTTTTTTCTGCCGTGCAAGAAACGTAATCCGGGATGAAATCCTTGTAACAAAGCCATTTGTTTTTTTGTGATGAATTTTAATTAAGTTTAAATTTCAGCTTGTTAACGTCTTGGCATGGGGGTTGCTATTATGGGGAATTAAGGCGGCTAAAGTCGTTTAACTTTTGCCACAACCCCAATTTTAAGAAAGGAAATGAACAATGAAATGCAGTAGAGAACACACAACACGTTCGATGCGGTTTTTAATCGCTATGATCCTGGCAACCGCAGGATTTTTGGCTTTCTCGCTTTCAATATCTTCCACAGCCATGGCAACCGATGCCGATACCATTGAACAGCAGACGCCTGCAACCGAAGCACAGGATTCCGTGGTGCCCGAGGCCGTTGCCACGGAAACCCAGAATGTTGACGCGCCTGTTCTTGACACAGAGGCTGCTGCCGGCGGTGCTGATGCTCAGGTGTCTGAACCCGATGAAAATTCAGTTGAGCAAAGTGCCGTGCCTGCAGATGCGGAACAAGCCGTTTCAGAGGAAGACAAGCAGCAATTTTTAGCCCGGCAGATCTTTTTTGCCTTTAACAGCTGCACATTGGATGAGCAGGCCCAGGTCGTGGTCCGGGAACAGGCCGCGTGGCTGGCGACCAATCCGGATGTCAGTGTTCAGATAGTAGGCTACTGCGATCAAAGCGGCTCCAAAGATTACAACATGGCCCTGGGTAAAAAAAGGGCCAATGCCGTAAAAAATTCTCTTGAAAATCTTGGGATTTCTCCCCAGCGCCTGACCGAGGTCAGCTATGGGGAACAGTCTCCCGTCCGCACCACAACGAATCAGGCAGCCGCCCGGATCAACCGGCGGGTTGAGTTTAAAATTCAACCCGCAGCCTGATTTCCCGCCTAGCGCAGCCCGGACCTTTGACAACCTGTACAGGGGAGGGGGTGGAACCATATCCCCTGGCAGGAATCGTGTTTTCCCTTCTGTGTCAAATGTCCGGGCCGTTATTCCTACCAACGCCCGGCCTCTGTGTGCCGGGCCATTCCTTTAAGATATGCAGAATCATTTACTATGTTTACCCTTACCAGACGCCGGGCACCGGAATCAACCGTAAAAGTGATTTTTTAAGGCTGAATCGTTTTAAGCCCATTTTGAATGGTTTCCATTTCACGGGTGAACATTTCCAACAATGCATCATCCGGAGCCGCGCCCTCTTTCAGGCGCATCTCCACTTCCAGGCTTGCGGACTGTAATGCATCCGCCCCCAGATTTCCGGCCATACCTTTGATCGAGTGTACAAAAAGCCGGGCCTCTTCCATTTTATTTTTTTTAATTAAATCATGGAGTTTTGCGGTGGCATCGGCATAATCTTGATGCACTTTGACAAGCAGCTTTCGGTACAGGTCACGGTTTCCGCCGACCCGCCGTAAACCGCTATCCATGTCAAACCCCGGCAGTTCCGGAGGCAGAACATCCCGGTCGGTTTCTTTGGGTTTTTTATCTCCCGCAGCCGTTTCGAATTCTTCTGAACGTGTTTGGGGTACGGGGGGAATCCAGCGGATGATCGCATTGAACAACGCCTTGGGGTCAATGGGTTTGGTCACATGGTCCTGCATGCCCACGGCAAGGCTTTTTTCCCGGTCTCCGGCCATGGCGTGGGCCGTCATGGCGATGATGGGCAGCTCTGCGGCGGTTTTGAATTCACGAATCCTGGCCGTGGCCTGCATTCCATTCATGATGGGCATCTGAATGTCCATGAGCACCAGATCATATTTTTGTGCTTTCACTGCATCCACGGCCTCCCGGCCATCGTTTGCCACGTCCACGTTCAACCCGGCACGCTCCAGGATTTCCAATGCGATCTGTTGATTGATTTCGTTATCTTCCGCCAATAGTATGCGGGCCCCATGTCTCATTTTTGCCTTGGTCATGTATCCATCAAGCCTTTGGGGCTTGCTGATCACGTGTCGGCCATAGGCGGCCATAATGGCGTCGTAAAGGGTGGACTGGGTCACAGGTTTTGTCACAAATCCGTCCAATCCGTTTTTTTGCCCCTGATCCCGGGCTTCTGCCCTGCCGTAGGCCGTTGCCATTATGATCTTGGGCGTTGGACCCAGGTGTGCCATAAGATGAATCCTGCGGCAGGTTTCCATTCCGTCCATTTCTGGCATTTTCCAGTCCAGCAAAATAATTTCAAAGGGATCGGTCTTCATTGACCTTTCAATGCTGTCAAGTCCTGCCTGGCCGCTGTCAACGGTTTCGACCCTGAATCCCATATTTTCAAGATATGATTGGAAAATTCCCCTGGCTGTCTCGTTGTCATCAATGACGAGTACGTTTTTCTGATGCAGGGCATCGTCAGCTGTTACCTGCTTGCGCGTCTCCTGTTTATTATCCACCGTGAGGTGTACTGTGAAAAAGAAGGTGGATCCCTTGCCATATTCAGACGCGACACCGATCCCCCCTCCCATTAATTCTGAAAGGCGTTTAGAGATGGTAAGCCCCAACCCGGTTCCGCCGTATTTTCTGGTAAAGGAGCTGTCGGCCTGGGTAAAGGCATGAAACAGGCTGTCCTGCTGTTCCTGGGTCATGCCGATACCGGTGTCCCGCACGCAAAAACGCAGGACAACCTTGTCTTGTTCCGCCTGTTCATCCAATGTGCAGGAGAGCTCCACCTCTCCTTGCTCTGTGAATTTGCATGCATTGCCCGCTAAATTCACCAGAATCTGTTTTAAGCGCAGGGGATCTCCGATGAGACTGCGCGGGACGTCTGGAGCGATATGCACAAGCAGTTCCAGTCCCTTTTCCGATGTCTTGATGGTGGTCAGGTCCGCTGCTGCAGCCATCACATCGTCGATATCGAATTGCACGGATTCAATGTCCAGTTTGCCGGCTTCAATTTTGGAAAAATCCAGAATGTCGTTGATCAGACCCAGCAGTGAATTGGCGGCCGCGTCGATCTTATTGACATAATCCCGCTGTTTGAAGGTCAGCTCGGTATTCAGTGCCAGATGGCTCATCCCGATAATGGCATTCATGGGTGTACGGATTTCATGGCTCATGTTCGCCAGAAATTCCGATTTGGATTTTTCAGCCGCTTCTGCGGTTTGTTTCGCCTTTTCAAGTTCGATATTTCGATCCATCAGGGACTGGTTGAGATCATTCAAGGCATGGGTTTTTTCCTGTACGCGTTTGTCCAGTGTGAGGATCTGTTTTTTCAGGGTTTTTCTCATCACCTCAAAAGATTGGGACAGCTTGCCAAACTCATCATTGCTGAATTGTTGAATGGGTTCATCCAGTTCGTTGCGGGCAATTTTACTGGCATGTTTTTTAAGATACTGGATCGGATTGAGAATTTTATACCGGATGAATTTTAAAAATATGACGGATGAGATTGCCAAAGGCACGATAAAGATCAAAAGGGTTATACCAAAAACTTCATAAATCTGGGTTTGAATGTCATCATTGAAATCAACTTCTATTCTGCCGATCACCCGTTTGTCAAAGATCACATCCTTGGTTTTCGTCGTGTATTTTTCCTGTGGCGTATTGCCGGAGGAATAGTTTGAAAAGGGCAGTTCTTCAAAATCATATACCCGGATGGCCCGAATCCGTTCATCCTGGAGCATATAATCAATGAGCGGCAGATCAATCCCGGGGGTAAAATCATAAAGGGGCTGCTGCATGGCCGATGCAATGATCTTTGCTGTATCTTCTTGGAATTTTATATTTTTAGCTTCCAGTTTGTTTTTATCAATGACGAGAAGAACCGTTCCGATGGTTGCCGTTGGCCCAAAGATGACAATGACCATCAAAAGGTAGAACGCACGGGAAATGGATAGATGTTTCAATGAGAACATGACGGGGGAATCCAGCTTTTAACAATATCTTGATGACGCTCTATCCAAATCTTGGCCGCCTGATCATGGGTTTTATGCTCTCTGTCCACCAGAAAGGCTGCCTCGGCAATCATCTGGTTGGTCATTTTCATATTTTCAAGGATCTGGTAAGCACAGGGCCACTCTTGTTTTACCTCTTTCCAGGCCCCTTTGAACAACCGTCCGTCTTTGGGATTGCCGCAGTCATAGGTAAACAACGGGTTTATCCCCCACTTTGGGTCTGATTCACATGCCTTTTCATAGGCCGGGAATTCCACAAATTCGCCATCATAGGCAAAGTCCGTCCAGTTCGGGGTCCAGTTGAACATCACAATGGGCGTTTGACGTTTAACTGCGGTCTGAAGCAATGCGGTCAGTTCGTCGGAATCTTTGGCGATTTTGATCATAAAATTAAGCCCGAGTGCCTTGATCCTTTTGGCATCCGGTTTTTCCCAGGGGCCTCCGATGTAAACACCTTTGCCTTGGCTTGCGGGCGTGGCAAACAGGCTTGCGCACTTATTCAGTGCCCTGTAGTCCGGCAAACCGGGACACAATTGTTTGACATAGGACGGGTACCACCACTCTTCCCGGGTCAGGGCCGGATGCAGACTCACCTCCACCACATTTTTTTGTTTAACGTGCTCGAACGCATCGAGCATTGTGCCTTCCCAGATTTCTACCTGGATGTGGGCCCACCCAAGGTTCAAGGCCCCGAATTGCTTGTCCACAGCATAAAAAGGATACTCGACCGTGTAACCCACCGATTCGTAAACAGTGCCGAGGATTTTGCTGTTAACGATTTGGCTTGTCCAATCGTTGACGATTATTTTGATGGGTTTTACCTCTTCGGCCTGGGTCCGGGGCGTGGTGAAAAGGGAAAACAGAATCAATACTGTTACGGTGAGTAATCGTTTTGAAATCATCATTACCTTTTCGACTCCTTTTTCTTAGTGATTTTTTTCTTAAACAGCATCAGTAAAAAAAGAGCGCGTGTCCGTGATCGCGCGTCATACGGGAGCGTGATGGCGTACCAATCCAACTCTATTTGCATCTAATGATGAGAGATGTTTTATTGGCGCATTAATTGTAACGGAAATTATGATAAAAACTTAACACAGATATTGCAGGCTGTCGACAGTTTGGTGCATTATAAATAAATAACCGAAAAAATGGAAAAAATTGACAGTGGTCCCCGCCCGTCCGGACTGATTTAATCCTTGTCTCCACCAACCGCTGTTCGGGTTAACCGGCGCTGGGATTCGGTCCAGTCAATGCGGCTTAAAAACCCCCTGATGATTCGGACATCCCTGGATGACAACCCGGCGTTGGAAAAAATCCGGCGATAGGTCCGCAGGAGGTGATCCGGATTCTGGGGATCAAGATAATCAATATCCAAAAGCGTCTTTCTCATGTGGGAAAACATGGATTCAAGCTCTTCTCCCCGGGCGGGATCCTTGATTTCCGGGTCATGGAAATTCTTTCCGGTACCGGATCTCAGGGATGCTTCGTAGAGCAGAACTGCCAGGGAGTGGCTCAGATTCATGGACGGATAGCTGTCATGGGTGGGAATGGTGATAAAATACTGGCACAGATCCAGATCCTTGGTCTCAAGGCCGGTATCCTCGGGTCCCATTACCAGAGCACTGTGATGGCTCTGTTTCTGGGTTTCAATTTGTTCACCTGCCGTGGCCGGTGTTAGAAACCCTTTTCTATATTTGCCGAATCTGCGGGTGGTGCCGTAGGCGGAGTGAACGTCAAAAAGCGCCTCTTCCAGGGTGTCGAATATTTGGGCCTCTTCCAGGACGTGAAAGGCGGAAAGGGCCATTTTTTTTGCATCAAGGGATTGATAGGCACTGCACGGGCTGACAAGGCGAAGCCGGGAGCAGCCGAAGTTCATCATCACCCGGCACACGGCACCAATATTGATGGGGCCCTGGGGCCGGACCAGAATAATGGTAAGGTGATCCATGGTATTTTTATCTTTAGGCATTTTTTTTAGTTTCCGGGGGATTCTAGAATCAGGGTCACAGGCCCCTGGTTAATCAATGATACATCCATATTGGCCTGGAATTTTCCTTTTTTCACTGTAACGCCCAGGGAAGCGGCTTTTTCGGCAAAAAAACGGTACAGCCGGCGGGCAGGCTCAGGCGGGGCCGCATCTGTAAACGAGGGGCGCCGGCCTTTGCGGCAGTCTGCCATGATTGTGAACTGGGACACCACCAACAGTTCGCCGTTGACATCCAGCAAAGAGCGGTTCATTTTTTCCTGGTCATCTTCAAATATTCTCAGGTTGATGATTTTGTCCACCAGGTAAACGGCATCTTTTTCCGTGTCCCCGTGGGCCACACCCAAAAGCACCACAAGGCCTGTTTCAATGCTGGATATCATGGTGTTGTCTACGGTAACATGGGCTTTTTTAACCCGTTGAACAATGGCTTTCATTGGTTTCCTTGATCGTCGGTTCGTTTAGAAGGTAAAAATTCAGGCGGGTGTCAGACACCGGGGTTTAGGCCAGGTTGTGGAAAACCCCATATCTTTTAAGGATTGAACTGCCGTGTCCACAAACATGCCGGCCTGCTCTTTGCTGTGTGCGTCGTCCCCGGGAACCACGGGAATGCCCAAGTCCTTAGCCATGGCCAGGATTGCCGGGGTCAGATACGGCATCTTTTCCCCTTTGGCCAGGGGCCGCAGGTTGTAATCCAGCACCAGTCCCAAATCCTTTATCAAGGAGAGATTGCGCCGGATGCGTTTGCTGATCTTGGGTGTTTCAAGGCGCCTCTCAAAGTCAGGATCATAAATGCGTATCAGATCAAAATGGCCCACAACAAAGGGATGCAGATCCCGGATCATTTCATACTGGACGTCAAAATAGGCCGTATACATGCGATCAAGGCCATTGAATTGTGCGGCAATGGCGTCATAGGCCTGCCTGGAATAGTCAAAACATTGGTCCTTGAGATGATGGACCGAGCCCACAATATAATCGGGCTTGAACTGTTGGATCAAGGCTCGCACCAGGGCCGGGCTTCCGGTAACGGTTTCGGTCTCAAATCCCTTAAATATCCGGATATCGGACCTGTATTTTTGTTTAAGCCGTTCCAGTTCCAAAAAATAGTTTAAAAACCGTTCTTCAAGATCCTTGACCGAAAGGCCTTGCTCAAGTTCATCCGGGTAAAGAAACCGGTGTTCGGGCGGAGGCATATGCTCACTGATGCCTACGGCCTTGAATCCTTTGCTGATATACGCTTTTATCAGGTCTTCAAGGCTGTCCTTAGCATGGCAGCAAAACTGGCCTGAATGGCCGCCATGCAGGGATATGAGTTCTGAATCAATCATGGGGCGGACTTTATCATTAAGCAGGTATTAAAATCAAGATCTGATGGAGTCGCAGACCCCATCGATGCCCACCAGTGAAGCCGTATGGGATGCCGCATTGTTAATTCGTAAATCCGAATCGCAACAAATGGGTGAATGATTTGCAGGAATGTGTTATTTTTAAATCACTTGGTCATGGTTATCTCCCTATTTTGTTGAAAAAACTGAGGTCTTAATGTGTCGTAAATTTATCATTAAATTTACTATAATTGGTTTGTTGTGCGCGGTTTTGTGTGCATGCCCCGGTGGTGTTCTTAACGCAGGAGAGGAGATGCACAAAAGCGTTGCCGACGACCTTGTTGCCGAGTGCCGAAAAATAGTGGACGCCGCGCTTCAGCCCACCGAAAACTGGCCCTTGCCGCCGTCTGGTCCTCCCGGTTTGCCGGATAAAACCATTGCATATATTGGAGAGGATCTGCGCAATGCAGGTATTTTAGGGGTTGGTGAAGGGGTCAGGCAAGGTGCGGCCTGCATCAATTGGGATGTGAAGTTTTTTGATATCGGGGGAAATGACGCGAACAGGCAGACCATATTTAAGCAGGCGCTTGATCTCAGGCCTGACGGCCTTATCCTGGGCAGCATAGATGCAAAATCCGCCGGTCCCTTTCTCAAGCCTTTTAAAAATGCCGGTATCCCAATGGTGGGATGGCATGTCTCCCCATTCCCGGGTGCTGTTCCCAATAGTCCCATTCTACTCAACGTCGCAACCGATTCCGTTGACGTGGCGAAAACAGCAGCGGCTTATGCCATAGTCGAATCCAAGGGCCGGGCAAAAGTTGTCATTTTTACGGACAGCCGTTTTGCCATAGCCACAAAAAAAGCCGATACCATGGCCCAAATCATAAACGCGTGCAAGGGGTGTGAGCTGTTGGAAGTCGTTGATCTTCCCCTCGACGAAGTCAGCACCCTGATGGAAAACACCACGGAACGGCTGTTGAACAAATACGATGAAACCTGGGAATATTCTCTGGCCATCAATGACCTGTATTACGACTACGCCGTTGCCCGGATTGTACTCAACGGAAAATCCGCCCAGGGTCCGCCTATGAATATTTCAGCCGGGGACGGCAGCCCTTCGGCATTATTGCGGATTAAATACGGTAGTTATCAGAGCGCCACGGTTCCCGAACCCTTGTTACTCCAAGGATGGCAGCTTGTTGATGAGTTAAACCGTGTCATGAATCACGTGCCCCCCAGCAATTACAAGGTGCCCTTAAAAATCCTTACCATGAATCATCTCGAATCCAACGGTAATACCTTCAATTTGTTTGATCCGAAAAACGGGTATCGAGCGGCATACCAAAATATATGGAAGAAAAATTAACAGGATGAAACCACTGAGAATCTATTCCATTCAAACGCGGATGTCCCTGATCCTTTTGCTGGTTGTTTTCGTTGTTACCTTCAGCGGCGTGTTTTCCATCTATTTTTCCCAGCGTTATCTTGTCTCGGCCCGCCTTGTTGCAAGCAGTCTGATGCCAAGAATACAACGGGCAAAGGATATTCAGCAGACAGTAACCCAGGTCACCGTGTATTCCTGGAGTCTTTCCAATACAAATTCCCGGACAGAGCTGCACCAGGTCTTTGCTCATTTGACGACGGCACTTGCAACACTTGGGACATTAACCGCCACCTTGTCCAATGAAGATTCAGGCATTGATATTGTCTCTTTAAATTTTTTAAGCCAGGCGATTCAAAGCCAGACGCATCTCATATTCCAGGTGAAGGCACAACTGCTTAAACAAGAGCGTGAACAAGTTAAAATTGTAAAAGGATTGCGCCGGGATTTACTTACAATTGGGGTGGAATTTTTTAAGACCCATTCACGTGCAAAAGAGAACCATATGATTGTTCATAAAATAATGGTGCAAAGCCTCGCCGTTTTAGAAATATTTGATACGCAGTCCGCATCTTTGTCAGATATTAAACAATTGGAAGACGAGTTCGCCAAAATTAAAAATATACCGGTTCTGCTGACTGCTGATACAAACGCTAAAGATCGGGAAAATTTAGTAGACGCGTTTATCGAGCGTATTGTCCCGCCCATGGGGAAACTTTTAAAATTGAAACAAAACTCTTTGTCAATCGTCCTGAAGATTAACGATTTTAACAAAGCCCAAGGAGAACTAAGCGATCAATTGACAGGCTTAACCACCAGATATATTGACAGAATCTCTACGGATTACCATGAAAAAATGGAATTGCTTCTTAGACAGGAAAAATACAGTGTTTACCTGACAATCGGTGTGTTTGTTTCATCCCTTGTCCTGCTTCTCCTTTTTTACCGGCAGATCGTTGTCCGCAGATTCGGAGAACGACTAAGTATGATCAGCCGGGCCATGCGGTCGGGAGTTGCCGGAGAAAAAGAGGTACCTCTGCCCGTTGCAGATCACGATGAGATTGCCGATATGGCCCGGGCCGCCCATGAACTGCTTAACAAGGCAAGAGCGCTGAATAAACTGGCAACCATTGATGAGCTGACAAAGGTGTATAACCGCAGACAATTTTTCCATCTGGCGAATATCGAGGCGCAACGGGCGAAGAGAAAGCAGGGGACTGCTGTCATCGCCATTTTGGATATCGATCATTTCAAACGCGTAAATGATACCTGGGGGCATATTTTTGGCGACAAGGCATTGTTTGAATTTGCCCAGGCGTGTAAAACGGTCATACGAGAGGTGGATCTTTTTGCCCGTTATGGGGGAGAAGAATTTATCCTGCTGATGCCTGATGCAACTATGGCCGAGGGAAAGATTGTGGCGGATCGCGTCCTTAAGACTATTCAAGCCTTAGATCTGTTTACGGAATCAGGGCAAAAAGTGCAGATCACCACAAGCATTGGTGTGGCTCAAGCAGCCCTGACCACAGAAAAACTTTCCCAATCCATTAAAAAGGCTGATGAGGCGCTTTATACCGCCAAGAATTCCGGTCGTAACCGGGTTGAAATTTATTCGGAAAAAGAGTGTTGTTGAACATATTATTTCTTGAGCCGTTTTACGGCGGTTCCCACAAGGCTGTGGCCGATGGGTTTGCCCAGTGTTCCCGTCACCAGGTGGATATTGTATCCCTTACACCCAGATTCTGGAAGTGGCGGATGCGTGGCAGTGCCCTGGCGTTTGTCCGGCAGATTGAAAATATTAACGATTACGATCTTGTCTTTGCCACGGATATGGTGGATATCACCGATTTCAAAGCCCTGGCAGGACCCCAATGCCCGCCTGTGGCCCTCTATTTCCATGAAAATCAACTCAGCTATCCCCTGGAACCCGGTGAGCAAAGAGATTTTCACCTGGGGTTTACCAATATCATATCAGCCCTGGCTGCCGACGCCGTGTTTTTCAACTCGCAATTCCACCAGGCTGATTTTCTCAGTGCGGCAAAACGCTTGATCCGTAAAATGCCTGATTTTCGCCCGGGATGGGTTCTGGATAAAATCCAGCGAAAAACCGGTGTCCTGTATCCCGGGATTGATTTAGATGCCACGCCCTCTGGTCTTTTGGCCCAGCAAGCCGGCAGCCTGGATAGGCCCCTAGTGATCTGGAACCACCGATGGGAGTATGATAAAAATCCAAAGGTTTTTTTCTCTGTACTCGAACGGCTCAAGCGCCGGGGTATTTTGTTTTATCTGGCTGTGATGGGTGAACGGTACGGCACCGTACCCAAAGCGTTTGAGGATATTGAAACGCGCTTTGACGGCGAACTTCTGGTTTGTGGATACCAGGAACAGGCCGCAGAGTACAGAAAATGGCTGGCCAAGGGCAGAGTGGTGATCAGTACGGCTATCCAGGAAAATTTCGGTATTTCCGTGATGGAGGCCGTGGCCCATGGATGCATGCCGTTGCTGCCGAACCGCTTGTCATACCCGGAATTGATCCCCGAGCATTTAAAATCCGATGTCATTTACCAAGATGACGCCGACCTGGAAAACAGGCTGGAGAATATTCTAACGGACCCTTACGCTTATGGGGAGAAGGTTACAGCGCTATCAGCCCATGCCGCAGGGTTTGCCTGGCAGCATATGGCCAAAAAATGGGACGATGCGTTATCCCGGGCTATCGGGTCAGACATGAACAGAAATTGACAAACATTTGACTGCTGTATTTGCCTGCCATCACTTCGGTTTTTAAAATTTGCAGGGAGTCAAACGGTTTTTGGGGGTCCCTGTGGCGGCTGGTGCCCCGGTAGGCCAAGGGTTCGTAACTGTTGATCAGCCCGATGAGCTGGGCATCCTCTGAGATGTCAGTTTCCCCTTTGGGATAGCCTGAACCATCTAATTTTTCATGATGCGCCAGGGCCACCATGGCAATATCCGGCTTAAAATTGCCACTGTCTTTAATGGTGTGGTATCCCTTTTCCGTATGCGTTTTATATTCCTTGAACTGGGTGTCTGATAATTTGGTCGTGGCGTTGTTGATTTCCGGGGTGATTTGTATGCAGCCGATGTCATGGAGGATGGCGCTGACCCCCAGCGTTTTGGCCTTTGATTCAGTGAAATGATGAAAGGTGCAGAACTGCATGGTCAAGGACAAAATATTAACGGTGTGCTCCACTAACTTATCTGAAGAACTGGACAGCTTTGCCAGGGATTCCACCAGGGTTTTATTTTTGTTATACCCCTGAAACAAAATTTCAATGGTTTCAGGAAGCATGTCGCCTGAAACATTCAGGGGACCTTCCAGGGCTTCCTGGACTATGATACTCAGCGTTAGCCTTGTGGAGACGATACCCTGGGAAAAAATGGTTTTTGTCAAATGCTGGTTCATTGTTTTGTAAAGGGCGTTGGATGCATTTTCCCGATCCGCGGCGCGGATAAAAAGCTTCGGGAACTGCTCTTCCCTGATCTGGGACATTTTAAGTGGTTTGCCGTCTTTTTTATACGGCAGCGGTTCATTTTCCTTGGAAAAATAGAACAGAGGAAAACTTTTGAATAAAGAGATTTGTGATTTTTTAACGGGAATGAAGTCTTCGGCCATTTTATTTAAGTCGCCTTGGGTTAATGGTGTTAAAAGGGATCATGGCATCACCTCCACCCGGCTGCAGTGAAAGGCGCAGGTCTCTCCCTGGTCGGTCAGACGCTGGCTGGTCAGCTGGTTGATGCCTTTGCCCTGCTCCATGAATTGCGGCCAGTGTAGTCCTTCGGCCACAACCAGGCCGGGCCGGGTGTCCGTGGTGATCTTGGCATCCAACCGGCATTCGCCCCGGGCATTGAATACCCGTACAGGGGTATCCTGGACGATATGACGCGCTGCCGCATCGTCGGGATGGATGAGCAGGGTCGGCCGGCCCGCAAGTGTTTTGATTTTTTCAATTTCATTAAAAGCTGAGTTGAGAAACAGGGGATGGGGCGGGGTCATCAGCTCCAGGGGGTAGGTTGTCTGATCCTGGGCATCTCGCCAAACCCGGCCGCAGGGCAGGGGATCAAGACCTTTGTCCTGCCAGGCTTGGGAGAAAAATTCCACCTTTCCGGAAGGGGTGTTAAATCCTTTACTATAAGGATTGGATGCGATATTGAGCCGAACCGTTTTGCCCTGCATCAGGGCTGTTGTATCCACTCCTTCCAGGTTGGGGTGGGGCTGTTCAAGAAACCCTTGAATGAAATCGTCTTCGGTGAGATGGAACACCTCTTCCGTGAATCCCATCCGTTTGGCAAGTTCCTGGAAAATGGCCAGGTTGGTTCGGCTTTGGCCCACAGGCGGAATGACCGGTCTGGCCATGCGTATATAATTGTGGCCATAGGATCTGTAGATATCGGTCATTTCCAAAAAGCTGGCTGACGGCAGAATAATGTCGGCCATCCTTGCCGTGTCGGTCATGAACAGTTCATGAACCACAACAAATAGATCTTCCCGGGCAAGGCCCTGGTGAACCAGGGCAGCGTGGGGGGCAACCGCCGCCGGATTGCTCATGAAATTATAGAACAGCTTAACCGGGGGATCATTCACCTGGGTCAGGGCATTTCCCAGTTCCACCATGTTTATGGGCCGGGTTCCTTCTGGGCACAGGTCCGGCCGGGTGAGCCGGGTAATATCCGACGGCCAGCCGCCAAGGCTGCGGGTGATGCCGCTCCCGGGTGTGTCAAAGGCCCCCACCAGGGCGGGCAGGCAGGCAAGGGTCCGCATGGCCATGGCGCCCCGAAGCTGGCGGGCCGGTCCCCATCCGGTGCGTATGAACGGCGCTTTGGCGCTGCCGTAGGACTGTGCCAGATTTTCGATCTCCCGGGCCGGCACCCCGCAGATTTCTGCTGTTTTTTCCAGCGGATATTCGGCGGCCCGCAACACCAATTGTTCATACCCGATGGTCCGCTGATCAATAAAGGTTTCATTGACCAGATTGTCCCGGATCAGAACATTCATGATTCCCAGGGCCAGAGCCGCATCGGTTCCGGGTTTTATCATGAGATGGGAATCGGCCTTTTTTGCGGTCGTGGTCCGATAGGGATCAATGACCACGATGCGTGCCCCCTTTTTACGGGCTTTAAGAAAAAAGGGCCATGCGTGAACGTTGGTGGTCAGGGTGTTGCTGCCCCATATGATGATGAAATCCGAATCCACACAGGACTCAAGGTCAGTGCTTGGTCCGGCCCCCAGGGTGGCCTTAAATCCTTCACCTGCCGCCGGGCCGCAAATGGTTAAAAGCAGTTTTGACGCCCCGAGCTTGTGGAAAAACGCCTGGCCGGCATTGCGGTGGATGATGCCCATGTGACCGGCATAAAAATAAGGCAATATGGCCTGGGGGCCATGGGTTTTCACCACGGTCTGGATTTTTTCCACAATGATGTCCAATGCCTCATCCCAGCTGACAGGTTCAAATTGCCCTGCGCCTTTGGGGCCTGTCCTTTTCAAGGGGGTGACAATTCTGTTCTCATTGTGCACGTGGTCCGGGAAGAATTTGGCTTTACGGCAGATGAACCCCTGGGTAAACGGATGATCAGGATCAGCCTTGATTTTTGTTATTTTTCCCTGTTCCACCTTGGCAAGAAGGCCGCAGGTATCCGGGCAATCTTTGGTGCACACAGCCGGTTTCCACATAGATGATGATCCTTATTTGGGGATGGCACTTGTATTTTTTTCGTTCAAGCATATCATTTTTTTGCCGCAAGGATAAAGTTTATTTAAAACAGGCATTGACGGGAATAAAACCGGTATTACTTTTTGTGCATAATAAATAAAAAGTAATACAACCAAGAAATGGAGATATATTATGAACTTTGATAAATTGACGGTAAAATCCCAGGAACTGTTCCAGCAGGCACACACGCTTGCGGTTGACAAGGGGCAGCAGGCCATTGAGCCCATCCACTTTTTAGGGGCTATGCTGGCGGACGACCAGGGCATTGCTGTCTCCATATTTAATAAAATAGGTGTCGATCCCGGTGCTGTGGTACAGCGTGTTTCTTCTGCCCTGGACAACATGGTCAAGGTATCCGGCGGTCAGCCCTATCTGTCCGAACCCGGGCGAAAGATGCTGGATCTTGCCTTTAAGGAAGCGGACAAGATGAAGGATCAGTATGTCAGCCTCGAGCACATCCTGATCAGCCTGACCCAGGGTAAAGACAAAGCCGGAGAAATCCTGACAAGTTTAGGCGTTACAAAGGACGTGATCCTTTCAGTACTCAAAGACATCCGGGGAAATCAGCGGGTGACCGACCAGAACCCCGAAGATAAATACCAGTCTTTGGAAAAATTCGGCAAAGACCTGACCGCGTTGGCCCGCCAGGGAAAACTGGACCCGGTCATCGGCCGGGATGAGGAGATCCGGCGGATTGTTCAGGTATTGTCCCGGCGCCGGAAAAATAACCCTGTGCTCATCGGTGAGCCGGGTGTGGGTAAAACCGCCATTGTGGAAGGTCTTGCCCAGCGAATTGTTGAAGGCGACGTGTCCGAAACCTTGAAAGACCGGCGGGTTATTGCCCTGGATATCGGTGCTTTGCTTGCCGGGGCAAAATTCAGGGGCGAATTTGAGGACCGGCTTAAAGCGGTATTAAAAGAGGTAGAAGCGGCCGAAGGCGAGATCGTTCTCTTCATCGACGAGCTGCATACGGTGGTCGGTGCCGGTGCGGCCGAAGGATCCGTGGATGCCTCCAATATGCTTAAACCCGCCCTGGCCCGTGGCAGTCTGCGCTGTGTGGGCGCCACCACCCTGGACGAGTATAGAAAATATATTGAAAAGGATGCTGCGCTGGAGCGGCGTTTCCAGCCGGTGATGGCCAAGGAGCCCACGGTGGAGGACACCATCTCCATCCTCAGGGGGCTAAAGGAAAAATATGAAGTGCACCACGGCATCCGGATCAAGGACTCTGCTTTGGTTGCGGCGGCCACGCTGTCCCACCGATATATTGCCGACCGGTTTTTACCGGACAAGGCCATTGACCTGGTGGATGAGTGCGCATCCCGGCTTCGTATTGAGATTGACTCCATGCCCCGAGCCATTGACGAGATCCAGCGGCGGCTGACCCAGGCGGCCATTGAGCGCCAGGCTCTGCTCAAGGAGAAGGATAAAGCCTCTATAGAGCGCCTTGAACATCTGGAGAAAAATATTGCCGCCATGGAAGAGGAAATTCGGCCCTTGAAGCTGCACTGGGATAATGAAAAATCCATTATCCGTGAGATTTCAACCATGCGGGAAGATATTGACCGGTTCCAGACCGAAGCCCAGCTTGCCGAACGTGCCGGAGACCTTGCCAAGGTGGCCCAGATCAGATATGGCACCATTGCGGAGCTGACCAGAAAAATCGAGGAGAAAAAACAGGCCCTTGAGGCACTGCAGAAAACCTGCAAGATGCTCAAGGAGGACGTGGAAGAGGCGGACGTGGCCGAGGTGGTCTCCACCTGGACCGGCATCCCCGTATCCAAGATGCTCCAGGGTGAGCAGGAAAAACTGATTACCATGGAATCCCACATTGCCAAACGGGTGATCGGCCAGGAAAAGGCCATTGATGCGGTCTCCAATGCCGTGCGGCGTGCCCGCTCCGGCCTGCAGCCCGAAGACCGGCCCATCGGAACATTTATCTTCATGGGCCCCACGGGCGTGGGTAAAACCGAGCTTGCCAAGTCTTTGGCTGAGTTCATGTTTGACTCCAGGGATGCCATGGTGCGGCTGGATATGTCCGAGTACATGGAAAAGCACAGTGTGGCCCGGCTCATCGGAGCCCCTCCCGGTTATGTGGGATATGACCAGGGCGGATACCTTACCGAGGCAGTGCGGCGTAGACCCTATAGTGTGATCCTGTTTGACGAGATTGAAAAGGCACACCCGGATGTGTTTAACATCCTGCTCCAGGCCCTGGATGACGGGCGTATGACCGACGGCCATGGCCGGACCGTGGATTTCAGGAACACCATTATTATTATGACATCCAATATCGGGTCCAGGATTTTGCTGGAAGCAGGCAAGGACGGCATGACCAATGAGGTGGAACAGGCGGTGCAGCAGGCCCTTAAAGCCGCGTTCAGGCCTGAGTTCTTAAACCGTATTGATGAGATCATCACCTTCCATGCCCTGGAACGTGAACACATCATGGATATTGCCGCCATCCAGATTGCCGCCCTGAACCGGCGGCTGGCCGGCAGGAACCTGGCGGTTCATCTGGATGATGATGCCATGAAGTTTGTGGCCCGGAAGGGGTATGACCCCGGATTTGGCGCCCGGCCGCTCAAACGTGTCATTCAGCAGGAAATTGAAAACCCGTTGTCCATGGCATTGCTCAAAGGGGAATACCTGGAAGGCGAGACGGTCTACTTCCGTTTTGACAAAGAGGAAGACCGCCTTGTGCCGGGCCATGGCCCAAAAAGCATGAAGGCTGCAGGATAATCCTGCCGGCTGTATGTGAAAGATAAAACCCCCCGGGTCTGCAAATATTGCAGGCCCGGGGGTTTTGTTTGCGGGTTAATTGTCAGCCTGATGGGATACCAAAGATAAACACCCCAAGGCAGATCAGGGCCATTGATCCAAAAAGCCAGAGGCGCTGTGTTGAGCGGTTCAGACCGTTACGGTTCTGTCTGGCAACAATCCATGCAACACAGCATTGCAAGGTGTAATAAAGGGCAAAAGCCCGTGACGCATAGGCAATAATTTCATTGACATTGGTTGTCCAGGTCAGGGCCACTGTGATGATAATGATCAAAAAGTAAGTGACACGTATGGAAATCCTGCCCTTGAGGATATCCTGGATGAGTCCGCCGGCCCCTGAGCTGTCAGCTACAGAAGCACTGAATTGGCTGCCGATGGCGGCAACGGAAAGCAGTATCGGCAGAACCGAGGCCACAGGCGTTGACATGCTGATGATTGCGGTTACATCCGATCCAAGATTTTTGTGAAACAGGATTGTCGCCAGTGCAATGAAGGTCAGATAGATGCCTGTGGATATCAATTGTGCCGCTCGCATGGTGCGGATTCTTTGTTCTGCCGGATGTTCCTGGCCCAGATAACGGGAAGTTTCAAATCCCTGGACAACAATTAAAAGCCCGAGCAGTACTCTTAAATCATGAAAATCGATGGCCGATGAGATCCGGGGCAATGCCCATAGTCCGCCTGCGGCCAGTTGCGCATTATAAAAGCACAGGCTGGCTAAAAGCGCTCCGATCATACCAAGATTTAAGGCAATGGCGTATTTTTCAACCTTTTCCAGTTCATCTAGCCCCCGCCACATGCCGATGCCGCCGATGACCACTAACAATGCCGTAGTGACGCAGTTCGCCATAATTTCATTTTTAATATTAAAACTGTTAAGCAGAAAGGCTGACAGCAATTGCAGGTAATAGGTGATGGAGATGAAATACGCACAGGTCAGAACAATTCTGGAAAAGAAAGCCACCCGTTGCGCTATACCATGCCCCCGGTTTTCAATGGGTTCAAAATGACGGATATTGAACCGGATCGCTTCTCCCACAAGGTATGCCGTCACAAGGAGCAGTGCCATACATACCACGGCCAGGTTGCCCACGATTCCGGCCAGAAGCGGTGCACTGATTAAAAATCCACTGCCCATGATAGACGCCAGGGGTGTGACAGTGGCCTTCCAATTGGAAGATTGGGATAGCCGTTTGGAAAAAGCAAAGTAACTGCCTAAAATCAAAGCGATAATTATAATAATGCCATTTAACACAGGTTCATATCCAATCATTATATTTGATGGGTTAGTTATAATAATCCGGCAAATTCCTCAAGTTTTTTTTCGGTCCGAAACAGGCGTGGGATAAGGCTGGAATCATTTATCTGTTTCTTCATCAGCAGGCAGCAGAACGTTTAAAGATGAGGGCAAAACAGAGAGGTCCAGCGTCTGACTTGTATGGGGTTCTCCATCCAGGGCGTATTCAAGGGTGGATTCACTTGTTATACTTAGCTTTTCGGCTTGTATATGGCGGACGTTTTCGCCCTGGTATCCAAGTCCCGTTGCCGCCAGCACTAACTCCGCCAGGCTGAGGACTGGTGCCGTAAAATCTTGTGCGTGTTCTATCCAGGTGATATCCAAAAGACCATCATTGTAATCAGGTATACCGCCGCCTAATGCCAGGACTGTGGAAAAGGGTGCGGCATTTGCCGTAACCAGGCTGGTTGTCGTGATTTCACTGGGAGGATGATTGTCAGCTTTCAACGTGAGGCGTAAGGGTTTATTTTGGCCCACAGCCTGTAAAAATCCCTGGATGTATGCCCATTGTCCAAGGTTATCCTTTTTATGACGGTCGGCATATGCAATCATTTGTTGCTCAAATCCTAATCCGGCTATCAGCAGGAAAACCTGTCCGTTGCAAATCCCTGTGTCGATGCGCCTCTGTCTGCCTTTGATAATGATGTCGCATGCCAATTGGACAGGCGTCAGTTTCGACTGCATTCCCCATAAAACATGGCTCAGGGCATTTGTCGTTCCAAGGGGAATAATGCCCAGGGAAACCTGGGTATGTACAAGACCCCCAGCCGCTTTGGAAATGGTGCCGTCCCCACCACAGGCAATCACCAAATCCACTCCGTAAGCAACAGCGTGCCGGGTAATTTCTTCGGCATCCTTTTTTCTGCTGGTCAATTTAACTTCCAGGTTGAGATAGGGAGAAAGCGATTTTATAATCTCCTTGCGGTTCTTGTTCCACTTTCCTGCGCCGGAAGCGGGGTTTGCGATAATCCATGCCTGATTTCGAAGCACCAAATCCTTTTTACGGTCTATTCTGTTTAACAACTTGAGCTGACGGCGGTTCAGACGTGCAGCAGGCCGGATTTTATTGATTCGTAAAAGTGCTTCGTCAACGGTTAGATGCGGATCACGGCTGAGCAGGTATGCAGCCATGACCATGACGGATCGCCCACGCCCCAAAGCGCAGTGCACCATTACATTTTTATTTTTTTTAACATGACCATGTATCCAATTGACGGCCTGGATAAGCTGGGCTTTTGACGGAGGCTTATGGTCTAATACCGGGATGTTCAGATAATTAATTTTTTTTCCAATAAGGGTCCAGTCAGGCGCACCAAATTCCGCTGTGACATCAAGGATGGCATCAATCTGGTTCGCCTCGATTTTGTCCACCTCTGAAACGGGCAGCCGACGGGCTAAAAAAAGCCGGTCCTCTATTTTTTGAACTGCGGGGCTGCTGTCATTGCGGATGGCCCACAAATGGTAGCCTTTTATAATGACGAAAATCGGAATAAAAAGCCATCGGATATAGCGGGGGATGCTGCCATCACTGTGTTTGCGAAAGATACAGCCGGCATTCATGAAATATGCCGCAGTCACAAGCCAGAAAGAAACAGCTACCCAGCCAATCAATCCTTTAAACAAGAAATAAGGGACGATTGAAACACCTAATGTGGCGGTCAGGGCTCCTGCCAAGTAAATATACTGAATGTGCTGCGCCAAAAATTTTCTTAACTTTTTATGTCCTTTTTTCAATATTTCGTCTCCATGAGGCTCTGTGACAGGGGGGGATATGACGTTAAAGGGCTTTTCCCCTTTGGCTGCAGTCTCAATGGTTGAATGTCATTTTTATTAACGACCATGGATCGACTTAGTTTGTTAGAACTCAGGCTTTACGTACAAAAAAGGTTGGAAGATCTGAAGCGCTTATCCAGACTTTCAGATTAAGAATACAGTTTGGCGGACGGGCAAAGAAAGCGCTATACAAAGCTGCCAAACGCCGTCCGCCAAATAAAATTGCTGCCAGGATAAGTTCCCGCGTTTAAATCTTTATCCGTATTGATCGTTGTGATCGGTAAAAATTTTAAAGATTGTCTCACGCCGGGGTAAATTGTTCTGATTGCATAATTATTGTGCTGTATCTTTGATGCTTTCCCCGGCATCCTTAATGGCATCTCCGGCACTCTCAATCACATGATCAATTTTTTCTCCAGCTTTTTCTGCCGGCCCCTTTTTTTCGCACGCCTGGAAAAAAATGGATATAGTGAATAATACGGCTAAAATGTAAAATAAACGTTTCATAAGTTTTTCCTCTGCCTTTTTAATTGGAATGAAAGAAGCGCCACTCAGTTATGTTCTTTCAAAGTTGATCGGGGGCTCGTTCTTTGTTTTGCTCTCGTATTGGCCCACGGCTTCTAAAGTTTTCCTTTGTACCATTATAAACACACTTAGAAAATATTAATTAATTGGGAAACAGCTGTTGGAAAATGCTGGATCTCTCCTAATTGATATGCAAAAAAATATGTCTTTTACCTTTCCTTTTTTAGTTTTTAATGGGCAGGTCGCTTGCTTGATACCGCTATCTTTTTGTGATATTCCGATTTTTAAAAGTGATAAAAATTGCTTTAAAAAAGGTTTGTGAGAATATTTTCAGCCTTTGATTTTCGATTGAGACAAGAAATCAAATCAATAAATATGGCATAGGCTAAGGAGACATGCAGAAGATAAAACTGTACAATTTATGGAATCGAATTCAAACAAGTTTTTGGTTCATTCCTTCCCTGATCATGTTAATCGCATTTTTCCTTTCCTTTTTTGTGATCGGAGTAGATTTTTATCTTAATAAATATGCTTTTTCCGGTGGATCGGGCAAGGCGGTGAATCGCCTCTTCTCCTTAATTTTTACCCTCGATCCTTCAGGTGCCCGTTCGGTGCTATCAACAATCGCAGGCTCCATGATCACCGTTGCCGGGGTAACGTTTTCGATCACGGTTGTTGTTTTGACCCTTGCCTCTTCACAATTTGGTCCCCGGCTGCTGAGAAATTTTATGGAAGACAAGCATACCCAGTATGTCTTGGGTATCTTCAGTGCGACGTTCCTTTATTGTCTGATTTTGCTCCGATCAGTTCATTCTGCAGGGGATAAAAGTTTCATCCCTGTTTTGGGCGTTAACCTGTCAATAATTATCGCTGTTATTAATGTTTTCGTATTGATCTATTTTATTCATCATATTGCGGTTTCCATTAAAGCTGAATATGTAATCAAACGGATATACACGAACTTGCAGGAACATATTGATCGGATTTTTGATAACGATCCTGCCACTGAAAAATGGATTTATGATGAAAAGGCCTTTGAAAAGATCCAGGATTCAGAACATCAATATGAGACATCTCTTAAAGTTGGCCGCACGGGTTATGTGCAGGCAATTGACTATGATCGTCTGACAAAACTTGCCAAAGATGAGAAGTTCCAGATTGTTCTGGAGCTTAAGGCTGGAGATTTTGTAACTGCCAGTACTGTTTTGATGGTTTTGTACAGCCGGTCACAGATGAAATTGGAATCTGACCTGAAATTTGAACTTCTCGGCTCATTCATTGTAGGAGCCCAGAGGACGCCGGAACAGGATGTTGAGTTTGAGTTTCGACAGTTGTCAGAGATTGCTGTCCGATCGCTTTCCCCGGGAATCAACGATCCGTTTACCGCAGCCTCATGTGTGGACTATCTTGGCGCGGCGTTGTGTATGTTGTCCCAGCGCGGTTTTCCTTCCTCTGTCTGCTGTGATCCGGAAGGGAACGTGAGAATTTATCGGTGTACTGCCAGTTTTAAAGATATCATAGATACGGCGTTTAACCAGATCCGGCAGTATGCCAAAGACAGCGCTGTAGTGACCATGCGGATTATGGAGGCGTATATATCAATCGCGCAAGCCACCGGCGACCATGACATCATAAAAGAACTCATCCGCCATGCGGGCATGCTCAAGCGTTCCGGCGAGGAGGCACTTCGGGAAAAGGAGGCGCGTCAGAACCTCATTGGTCAATACGAAGCCTTTCTCGACACTGTTAATAGGTTTCAATAACAGCCATGGGTTGACCTGGTCGTGATTTTTTAGGATTGCGCCACCTCCGATAAAATCGATACCCGTAATCACGGCCTGGGCGATCCGGGCTTCTCCACCGGTAGTGCCGAGCTCGGATCTTCCCACAAGCATGTAACCGCATGTCACGACTGCAACAAGGGGGAAGGTTCTCAACCCAAAATCCCTATCGCTTCGCTCTCTTTCCCAGCCAATGGGAAAGGCCAGTATATAGGCTGCCAGAAGGTGGAAAAGATGCGTTAAAACAATCTATCTAATGTCCTTAAATAGAGTGATTTAAGATAGATATTTGGAGAACGTAAAAAAATGGATAAACTTGTTATGATTCATCAATTAGTATATTATCTCTATGCACTATGAAGCCGTATGAAAAACACTGAAACAAATGCTAACCAAACTAGAACTTTATGGGCATTCTTTTTGGTCCAGACTCTGGGACAATGTTTTTAATGGATAAAAAATAACTCAGGCGTAAAGGGATATGGTTTTGTTTTTTCAAGATACAAAAGGTCGTAAATGGTTAAGGGGTGCTGGTGTACGAATTGTCTTGGTACTTTGCGCATGCTGTGTTTTGTGGCATCTGCCGCCAGCCTTTGCCGAAGACAGTATGCCCGATGTGTGGAGCGGCCCTGATGCGGTCCGGTTTGCCCTGAAGAACAATCCCGATGCGCAGATTGCCTTAAAGCGAATTGCCGCATCCGCAGCGGCCATACAAGAAGCCAACGCCGCTCTTTATCCGCAATTGGGTGTTCAGGGCGGCTATTCGCGCACCAACAACCCCATGTATTCGTTTGGAAACATCCTGAATCAGGGGGTGTTTACCAATAGTATTGATTTTAACGATCCGGGTGAAACCGACGATCTTCAGTTTATGCTGCAGCTGACATACCGGATTTACAACGGCGGGGCAAGCCGGGCCGGTGTGGCGGCCGCCAGTGCCCAGGAAAAAGCGGCCATGCTCCAGGAAGAAGCCGTGAAGCGCAGCCTGGGTTTTGCCGTGGTAAAGTCCTTTTTTAACATTGTCCAGGCCAAGGAAAATGTCAGTGCAAGGCAGGCCGCGGTTCAGGCCATTGAGGCCTCAATACGGGTGGCTAAAGCCAGGTTTGAAGAAGGGGATATGCTCAAACAGGAGCTGTTGAACCTGCAGGTTCAACACTCCCTTGCCGGCGAAGATCTGATTCAGGCCCAGCACGGTTTTGCCCTTTCCCAGCAAGGCTTTTTGAATGTGCTGGGGGTGACCGGAGAACAGGTGAAGATTGATCTCGCCAATACGCCGCTACAGCCTGTGCCGACTCAGCCGGATTTTAAAGACCGGTCGGAAATTAAAGCCATGCAGTTCCTGATACAGGCCAGGGAGGCCGGCATTCGCCAGGCCAAAAGCGGTTACTATCCCACGGCAGATGCCTTTGGCTCCTATCAGGTGGACAAGGGATTTGAAATGGGTGACGGTTCCGGCGACTCATGGATGGCCGGCGTCCGTGTTAATATGAACTTGTTTGACGGCAAGCAGACAAAGGCCAGGGTTCAACAGGCCAACATCGCACTGGACCAGACAAAGGACGAACTTCGTAAAATGGAACTGGCCTATGGGCTAGAGGTCCGGCAGGCAGTTTTGAATCTTGACCAGACGGACAAACGGTGCCGGGTGACCCAAAAAATGGTGGCCTCCGCCAAGGAGTCTGCCCGATTGTTCAGGGAACGATTCAAAGCGGGGCTCGTGCTCTCTTCGGAATTGATTGATACGGAAAACCGGCTGACTGAAGCCCAGGTGCGCCACGCAATGGCCAATGCGGAACATCGTATCGCGGTTGCCAACTTAAGGCGTACGTGCGGTTTATTGCAATACACTAATCACTAAATTTTAAGATCACTAATTTTAAGATCACTAAATTTTAAAAAAATGGTTATCACAATGAAAATTCGTACGCATCTTATGTTTGTTTTGATGATGATCCTGTTGCCGGGTGTCCGTGCCCAGGCCCAGGACGCTTCTCCGGCGCTGCCTGCTGCAACCGTGCAGACGTCCACAGTAATTGAACAGACCGTGCCCACTCTTGTTGAGGTTGTGGGAACCCTGCAGGCGGTTGAGCGTGCGGCCATTGCCGCCAAAGTAACCGGGGTGGTGACCGACGTGCCGGTGGTGTTGGGGTCCCGGGTAACCAAAGGCGATCTGCTGGTTGAAATCAGTGCCCGGGAGATCGCAGCCCAGCTCAATCAGGCCCAGGCCAGGCTTAACCAGGCGGAGCGCAATCTTTCCCGGGAACGCAATCTTTTAAAAAAACATGCCACCACTGCTGAAACCGTCAAATCCATGCAGGATCAGTATGCCGTGGCCAACGCGGCTGTTCAGGAAGCACGGACCATGGTCGGTTATGCGTCCATCTCTGCACCGTTTTCCGGCGTGATTACATCCAAAAGTGTACATGCCGGCGATCTGGCCACACCCGGCGCGGTGCTACTGCGCATGGAAAATGATCGGAAACTGCAGGCCGTTTGTTCCGTCCCCGAAAGTCTGGTCCTGCAGATCCGGCCTGAACAAAGCCTTACGGTCACGATTCCAACGGCAGGACTGACCATCTCCGGCAAGGTGGCGGAAGTGGCACCCTCGGCCGATCCCATCTCCCGAACCGCACCGGTCACCATAGATCTGCCGTACAACGAAAAATTGCGCACCGGGCAGTTTGCCCGGGTCAAGCTGCCCGGACAGGTCAAAACCTCCTTGTTTGTGCCTGACGGCACAGTGCTACCCAAAGGGCAGATGGAACGCGTCTTTGTGGCGGAAGAGGACAAAGCCCATCTTCGCCTGGTGCGAACCGGCATGCGCCAGGACGGTTTCACGGAAATCCTGGCAGGCCTGACTCCCGGTGAAACGGTGATTGTTAAAAATAATGAACATCTCCTGGACGGACAGCCCATAAAAACGCAGATAGAGAAATCCCATGACTGAACCAGATAAGTTACCCGAACACCAGGGGTTTGCCGGCCGGTTGGCCGCCACCTTTGTTGAATCCAAGCTGACAGTGATCGGTATTTTTGCCTCGCTTTTACTCGGGTTGATGGCCATTACCATGCTGCCCAGGGAAGAGGAACCCCAGATTAAGGTGCCCATGATTGACGTCATGGTGGCCATGCCCGGGGCCGGCGCCAAAGAGGTGGAACAGCGGTTAAGTATACCCATGGAAAAGCTGCTCTATGAATTGCCCGGTGTGGAGTATATCTATTCCACCTCCATGCCCGGCCAGAGCATGCTGATTGTCCGGTTCTATGTGGGTGAGGATCTGGAAACGTCCATTGTCCGGCTGAATCAGAAACTGCAAACCAATTTTGACCGGATTCCCCACGGCGTTTCCCAGCCGTTGATCAAGCCGCACACCATTGATGATGTGCCGATTCTGGCGCTGACCTTTCATTCCAAAACCTATGACCATTTTATGTTGCGGCGGCTGGCCGCCCAGGTTGACGATGAGATAAAATCCATCTTTGAGGTCTCTGAGACCAAATTGATAGGCGGAACCCACCGCCAGGTGCGTGTGCTGTTTGATCCGCTGCAACTGGCAGCCAGGGATTTAACACCCTTTGATCTGATCAATCATCTCACCCAGGCCAACCGCCAGTGTTTTTCCGGCAACACCCAGGCCAACGATCGGGAGATGCTTGTTCAAACCGGTACGTTCCTGGAAACCGCCGAAGATATCGGCAATATTGTCATTGGTGTCCATTCCGGCAATCCGGTTTATCTGCACCAGGTGGCAAAAATTGTTGACGGACCCGAAGAGCCCAAATCCTATGTGCTGTTCGGCACCAAGGATCGTCAAGATCCGGAAGCCGCCGTCACCATTTCCGTGGCCAAACGGCCCGGGGCCAATGCTGTGGATGTGGTGGAACAGGTGTTACACAAGGTCGATCAGCTGAAAGGCAGCCTGATCCCCGGCGATGTAGAAGTTACCGTCACCCGGGATTATGGGGAGACCGCGGCTGAAAAATCCAATGAGCTGCTGTTGCACATGGCCATTGCCGTGTTCGGGGTGGCCATACTCATCTTGGTTTTTCTTGGATGGCGGGAGTCCATCATCGTCATGCTGGCCATACCCTCCACCCTGGGGTTGACCCTGCTGCTCTTTTATTTGCACGGCTACACCCTGAACCGGATCACTTTGTTTGCCCTGATTTTTTCCATCGGTATTCTGGTGGACGACGCCATCGTGGTGGTGGAAAATATTGTCAGGCATATGCGCCTGCCGGAAAACAGCTCCCGTTCCTTTAGAGAAATTGCCATCATTGCGGTGAGCGAGGTGGGCAATCCAACCATTTTGGCCACCTGGGCGGTCATTGCGGCCATTTTACCCATGGCCTTTGTGGGCGGACTCATGGGACCGTACATGCGGCCCATCCCTGTGGGGGCGTCTGCGGCCATGGTATTCTCTCTGATCATCGCGTTTACCATTACCCCCTGGGCCGCTACCCATATTTTAAAACGAAAACAGGCGGCCGCATCGGCAGATACGCAAGTCGTGGAAAAGGGCCATGATCCGGACCATGCCCCGGATGATCCGTTCACCCGGTTTTATCATCATATCATGGATCCGCTGCTCTCCCACGGCGGCTGGCGCATCCTGTTTTTCTGCATCATCATCGCCATGCTGCTGGGTTCCTGTGCCATGGTTGTACTGGGGCTGGTTAAGGTGAAGATGCTGCCATTTGATAATAAATCGGAATTCCAGGTGATTCTGGACATGCCCGAAGGCGGTACTTTGGAGCAGACCACCCGGGTGGCCATGGAGATGGCCCAGGTGATCAAACATGAACCGGATGTCACCGATTATCAGATTTATGCAGGAACTGCCTCTCCGTATAATTTTAACGGCCTGGTCCGTCACTATTTCATGCGTTCGGGCCCAAGTGTGGCAGACATTCAGGTCAATTTGGCCTCCAAAAAGGATCGCGACCGGCAAAGCCATGAAATCGCCAAAAATGTGCGCCCGGCACTGGCGGCCATCGCTAAAAAATACGGGGCCACCATTGCTGTTGCCGAGGTCCCACCTGGGCCGCCGGTTCTCCAGACCCTGGTGGCCGAAGTCTACGGCCCCAACGACGCCTCCCGCCTGGCGCTGGCCAAAAAGGTCAAAGAAATTTTTGCCCAGACCGATGGGGTGGTGGATATAGACTGGTACCGTGAGAATGACCGTGAAAAGACCATTATCACGGTGGACAAGGAAAAAGCGGCCCTGCACGGTATCAGTGAAGGCGACATAACCAAAGCCGTGAATATGGGCCTGTCCGGCTTGTCCGTGGATCTGTTCCACCAACCCCGGGACAAGGAGGAAATAGATATAGTATTTCAGCTGCCCAAATCCGAGCGCGCCCGGATCGATTCTCTCCTGAATATCGGGTTGAGAAATCCCCGGAATCCCGCGTCTGCCTTGACGCCGTTGCGGGAACTTGTGACCCTGAGCCGGGTACCTGTGGATCAGCCCATCTATCGAAAGAATCTCAAACCGGTGATCTACGTGACCGGTGATGTGGCCGGTGCCGCAGAAAGTCCGGTCTACCCTATTCTTGGGATGAATAAAGTCGTTACCCAACTGTCAGCCAAGGATTTTGGCGGAACCCAGGACCATCTCACGATTTACAACTTAAAGCAGCCGTTCAACCAGGCCGAGCCTTCCATCAAATGGGACGGGGAGTGGCATATTACCCTGGAGGTGTTCCGGGATCTGGGCCTGGCGTTCTGCGTGGTCATGGTGCTGATCTATATGCTCATGGTGGGCTGGTTTAAAAGCTATATAACACCCATGGTGGTCATGGCCGCCATTCCGTTCTCTTTGATAGGTATTTTGCCTGCCCACTGGGCGTTGGGCGCCTTTTTTACCGCCACCTCAATGATCGGCTTCATGGCCGGTGCCGGGATTGTGGTGCGAAATTCCATTATTCTGGTGGATTTTATCGAACTGCGCCGCAGCCATGGCCTGCCCCTGGCAGAAGCGGTTGTGGAAGCCGGAGCCATCCGGTTTCGGCCCATGTTGCTGACGGCCCTGGCCGTTGTGGTGGGTGCATCGGTGATCCTGGCAGATCCCATTTTCCAGGGCCTTGCCATTTCGCTGATGTTTGGTGAGATTGCTTCTTTGCTGATTTCCAGGATGGCGGTACCGGTTCTGTATTACATGGTCCAGAAGAAACCATAAACAACGCACAGGAGCTTTCGACAAGAAAGCCTGTGGAATCCATACCAATGAGCTATCAGCCATGAGCTGATAGCTCATTCCTCATAAATGTCATAGTCCGGATAATATTTTTTGGCACATTCCGGACACACGCTGTTGCTGACATCGGCCTCGGTATGTTTATAAATATAGCTCTCGAGTTGGTTCCATTTTCCGTCATTGTCCCTGATTTTTTTACAATGGCTGCAAACGGGTAAAAGACCTGTCAGTCGTTTAATTTTAGCGGCGGCCTCTTTTAGTTCTTCAATGAGCCGGTCTTTTTCCCGCTCAATTTTTTCCCGCCGTGAAATTTCTTCTTTAAGCTGTTTTAAATAGGCCTGGAGGGTGATGTATTTTTGGTGGGCGCGTAACCCTGAAATTACCAGGGTGTGAAGTTTATCTGCGGTGAGATCCGTTTTTTCCCAATAGTCGCTGATGCCGTAATCCCTTACCACTTGCCGTTCAGGGGCTTTGCCCGGATAACCCGTCCTGAGAATAATCTGTACACCCAAATTGCCAAGCTCCTGCCGGATATACCGCACCAGCGCGAGCCCGGCATCGTCTGTTTCCATGACCACATCCATTAATATCAATGCTACGTCGTCATGGGTTTTAAGCATCTGCCTGGCCTGGTCGGCGCGATAGGCATTCAGCAGTTGAATGGGTTTGTCCTCAAAAAGGATGCCGTCGCACGCAAGCTGGGTTACTTCATGAACATCCTCTTCATCGTCAACCACTAAAATTTTCCACCTGTCATAGGGTATGGTCACCTTAGTTTCCACTCATCTCTCCTGATCCGGTACAAAGTGATACAAAGAAAGTGGTGCCACAGCCTTCGGTGGATTCACAACGTATTGAGCCGTCAAAGGTTTGTTTTACAAGGTTGTAAACGATGTGGAGCCCCAGCCCGAACCCTTTTTGCTTGCTGGATGTCACAAACGGATCAAAGATTTTTGGCAGCAGGCTTTGGGCAATGCCCTTGCCGTCATCCTGATACGTAATATTCAGATGGGCAGAATCAAGATCTGCCGCAATGGATATATTGCCTTGGTTTGTGTCTGATAACCCGTGAATGACCGAATTCATGATCAGGTTAATGATGATCTGGGCAAGCGCTTCGGGATAGGTGGTGAGTTCAAGTGTCGCATCGCAGACAATTTGAATGTTTATCTTTTTGCGATCAAGTTTGGGCAGCATGGTGTTTAAAATTTCGTTCAGATAGGCGTTTAGATTTATTCGCTTTAATTCGTGGCCGCTGGTGTCCGCCGATATTTTTTTAAAAGACTTTACAAGCGCCACAATTCTCTTCAGATTTTTTAAAACAAGATTTCCGGACTGGTTGACATAGTCAATCAAGTCTTCGGTTTCTTCGGGGCTGAGCTGATTTTCCACCAGGGCTTTTTCCGAATCCTCAATTTTTCTCAGCAGCGCTGAAATGCCTGTTATGCTGACCCCCACAGGCGTGTTGATCTCATGGGCAATGCCGCCGATCAGATTTCCCAGGGCCGCCATTTTTTTGCTTTCCACCAACTCTGTCTGCATCCGGGTGAGTTTTGCATAGGCGGTTTCAAGCTCTGATTTTTGCTGCCGGGTTTTTTCAACGGCTTGATTTAGTTCTTGAATGACGCGTTCACGCTCTGTTTCGGCAGTGATTCTCTGATCCAGATTTCTACTGTTCTGCAAGGCAATGGCGGCCAACTCTCCAAATCCAGATGCCATTTTTGCATCATTGTCGGTGAACGCGCCCATTTTATTGGCAAGACCCATAATCCCCACGGTTTTACCTTCAATGACAAGGGGGGCAAACATGACGTTGTTGAGTACCACATGGCCGCCGGGCATAAAATCAACCCACTCACTGTTCATAAAATCGTTATGGTAGACGGTGCTGTGGGTCTGATATGCCTGGGCGCGCAGGCCTCTAATAGGCATGGGCAGATCCGGGTCGACATTGCAGGGCAGGCCGCCTGCTTCCAAAAACAGGACTTCATTTTCTTCGCCACTGCTGCTTAACAGGGCCACATAGCCGGAGGTGGCGCCGATGAGATCTTTGCAATAGTCAAAAATAGCCCGGGCAGATTCCAGAAAGCCTTCCTGACGCAGGACTGTTTTAGCTCCGTTCATCAGGGCATCCAGCTCTTTTCCTCTGCTTGAAAAGACCTCAACCGCATCTTTCATCTTTTTAATCAGCGCATGGTCGATGATAGACGTGGTTTGAAGCGTATTTATCATGTCTGCCAATCGTTTTTCCGGTGTTTGTTTTCCCATCTCTTACCTTCTTTCCAGAACCTCCCGAACTTTTTTGAGCATGGCGGATCTGGAAAGGGGCTTTGCCAGTAAACCGCCGATGCCTATCGCCTCGGCTTTTTCGTTGTCAACTCTGTCGCTGAATCCTGTGCAGATGATGATCGGAATGTCAGGTCTTAGGAATTTAAGTTCCGCAGCAAGCTCATCGCCGGCCATATTGGGCATGGCCATATCCGAAATAACCAGGTCAAATGAGTTGGGAGCGGCTTTAAAGGTTGATAAGGCATCAACGCTGTTTTGATACGTTGTGACCTTATATCCCATCCTTTCAAGCATTTGCGAACCCAATTTTAAAATGGGCATCTCGTCATCAACCAGGAGGATATGTCCTTCTCCGCCTATGAGCTCTTCTGGTTCGTCGATGAATTCAACCTGGCCTGATTGCTTCATCAACGGCAGATAAATATTGAATGTTGTACCCTTACCGATTTCACTGTCAACTTTTATCGTGCCTTTGTGATCCTTGATAATGCCGTACACAACGGATAGCCCAAGACCGGTTCCCTTTCCCTGTTCTTTTGTTGTAAAGTACGGTTCAAAAATTTTGGTAATGAGCTCCTGGGGCATGCCGTGCCCGTTATCTGAAATGGATAACAGCGCATAGGCTCCGGCTCCAATATTTAGCCGATCCGGGCTTGAAGGCGCTAGGTTGATCTGTTTTAGTGAAACAGATATCCTTCCCCCTTTCTCCGACACCGCATGATAGGCATTGGTAATGATATTCATACCCACTTGATGAATCTGGGTTGGATCTGCCATTATCATACCGCAGTCCTGCTGGATCTCCTGATCAATTTCAATGTAGGCTGGAATGGTCGATCTGGAGAGTTTGAGGACTTCTTTGAGAATATTCTGGATCCGGGTGGGAATCATTTTATGCTCGGACTGTCTGCTGAACGCAAGAATCTGGTTCACCAGTTCACTGCCCCTTTTCCCCGCCTTTAGGATTTCCTCTACGTTTTCTCTTAAAACACTGTCAGGTTCAAGATCTTCGAGAAGCAATTCCGACATGCCGACAATGGGAAATAAAATATTATTGAAATCATGGGCAATGCCGCCGGCAAGGCTCCCAATGGATTCCATTTTGTGGGCCTGGTTCAATGCGGTCTCCAGCCTCATTTTTTCCTCCAGCGATTTTTTGAGGGCGTGTTCCGCTTTTTTGCGCTCGGTAATATCCATATGTGTCCCAACAAGCCTTACCGCCTTTCCCTCTTCATCGAAAACGGCATTTGCACGACTCAAAATATCGACCCAGTGCCCCTTTTTGTGCTTCATTTTAAATTCGATTTCAAAGCGATCCCTCTCTCTTTTGATCAATTCCTTTTGCATCTTCTGGATGCGTTTAAAATCCTCTGGAGATGTTAATTGTTCCCAAATAGAAAGGGTATTGGGCAGTTCATGGTCTTCATAACCCAGCAGGCGCTTCCAGACTGCAGAATGGTAAATCTCCCCGGTGTCCAGATTCCAATCAAACAGGCCGTCATTGGCAAATTCCATTGCAAGGGCGGATCGTTCCTGGCTTTCGGCAAGTTTTGTATTGGCCAAAGACAAAGCTTTGGTTTTCCTGGCGACCTGCCTTCGCAAGAGCCAGACCATCATCAGCGCACCTATAACCAGGATTGGTATCAAAATGTAGGCAAGGTATCGTAAGATTTCCGGAAAAGAGACTTCGGGTTTTGGCAGTATCGGGCCAAACCACTCGTCATACAATGCTTCATAGGTTCCGTTTGCAATGGTTATTGTGAGCCCTTCATTGAGCAATTCCAGTAATTCCCGGTTCCCTTCCTGAACCGCAATACAAAATTTCTGTTCAAACCCCGATATCGGCTCGGCTGCAGGCTTCAGGCTTTGCTCCCTGGCACTTTCAATATTCACCACATTGTCGATGTTGAGTTTTCGAAGGATCTGGTACCCCACCAGCTGCTGGATTATGACGGCATCGTGTTTTCCCGAAGATAACAGCCCCATGGCGTCTTCAAATGTCGGCGTCAGTATCAACCGGGTGGTCAGATGGTTTTTAACCGCATATTCGTGGGCCGTATCTCCCTCCATGACAATGACTTCCTTATTTTGCAGGTCAGCCTCATTATGGATGTTTTTTTCGTTTGTACGAACAAAAATCGTGCCGTGCATTCGCAGGTATGGCGCGGTAAAATCAAGCACTTTATCGCGTTCTTTAGAGTAGGAAACCAGGGGCAGCACATCAAGTTTGCCGTCAATAAGGTTCTGTTTAATTTCATGCCACGGCCCGACCTTAAATTTGACGTTCAGGCCAACGGCTTTTGTGACTTCGTTTAACAACTGGACTGAAAAACCGTCGGGTGAGCCGTCCGGCTTTATGATGGAAAAAGGCGGGTAATCCAATTCGCTTGCAGCTTGAATCGGATCGATACGGTTTTTGTAACCGCTGCCTTGCTCGGCTGCATGGATGGTGAATGTGTTTAACGCAATGAGCAGGCTTAAGGTCGCGGTATACAATAAATTGAACGGTGTCTTTTTCATATGCCCCAAAATTATTTTGATGCCGTGAATAATCGCTATTGTCTGGGTGTTTATTTACACCATAGGGTATATTCACTGAATAGGCAATGCTGACGGCATACCGGCAGGCATTGGTTTGATGTGTTTCAACTCACCCATGGCGAAGAATCCGCCGGTGCGAATTTATGACGTGTTCCGGCACCTGGGCTTAGCCAAATGTGAAAGTTTGAAAGACTATATAGATCATAGCGACTTTTATATAAAATGTGATTGCCATTTTTCTGATTTAAAGATAAATTTAGAGCATATGAATGCAATTCTGTCAACTTAAGTTTTATAATTCGTCCAGAAAACATCGCTGTAAAATTTAGGAGAAATCTATGCGTTTTCCGTTTATCGTCACTGTAATGACGGCCTTTTTCTTTTCTTTCGCCTGGCCGGTTGTTGCAGAGGAAAAAAAGTTTGTGGGCATTGACGCCTGCATAGACTGCCATCAGGAGCAATACGACACTTTTATGAAACATTCCAAAAAAGCGCACTCTTTTCTAAACATTAAAAAAATGGAAAAAAAATTGACAGCCCAGGAGTACGCTGAATGTTTTCAATGTCATACCACTGGCTACGGCAAGCCGGGGGGATTCGTATCAGAAACCCAAACCCCTGGATTAAAAAATCCCGGTTGTGAAGTGTGCCATGGTCCAGGCAGTGTTCACGTCGAGACCCAAGATCCGGACGATATTGTCGCGAATATAACGATGGAACATTGTATCGTTTGCCATGACAAAGACCGGGTTGATGAATTTAATTTCGAACCACTGGTATTCAGCGGTGCTCATTAATTCAATCGTTTCGGTCTGATTTTCATCGTCAAATTAGCCATGTAAGCCAATAGCGCGCTCAAAACGCGTTAATTTATATTGAGGACAGCGTAATGAACCCTATTTTTGAAAAGATTAACAGTCGGTTATGGATCAAAATAATGCTTCCTGTCAGTGTTGTTATCATCCTGGCCATGGGTATTTCCCTATGGTTCAACGTCAAAAATCAGAAACGTCTGGGTATGGATCAGCTTGATGCCCAAAATAAAAGCCTGACCCAGGCTGTTGAGGGGGGAATGTTCGATGCCCTTGCCATAGGGGATAACGACACGGTCAGGCAGCAGTTTAAACGGTTGGGAGAAGAAGTCGGCAACATGAAGGTGTATGTATACGACTTTAATAAAATCATTACATTTTCAACCGACCTTGCTGCTGTGGGCCAATCTGTAGACGATTATGCCAATAAGGCTGCAATGGGTGAAGTTGACCAAATGTTAAAACAGGGAGAATCTTCCCATGTCTCCTTTATCACAAGCCTTGACCAGGAAGATTATATTATAAAAAACGAACCGATTTTAAACGAGAGACGATGTTACCACTGCCACGGAAAAAGGGCTGTTTTAGGCGGCATCTCCGTGCTCTCTTCCATGGTGCCGATCCAGAAAGGGATCGCCACGGCTGAAAAGACAAGCGTTTTAATTTCCTTGGCCGGGTTGATGGTCACCATTTTTTCGATTTGGCTTCTTTTTGTTTTACTTGTGAATAAAAAAGTCGGAAGAGTGCTGGCAACCGCCGACAGGCTTGGGGAAAAGGATTTTACCCAGATCGATGAGATTGGTCCAGGAGACGAGATCAACCATATCCTCAACCGGCTTAACTTCGTTACAAAAGAGCTTGGCGGCACAATCCGTAAGGTTGTTGCCAATTCCACAGAACTTGCCGGCGCCTCCAACCATATGAATCAGATTGCCCAGACGCTGGATGCCTCAAGTTCCAACGCATCAGACAGAGCCTCCCAGGTCTCTGTGGCGGCAGAAGAGATGAGCGTTACCAACAAAACCATTGCCTCTGCCATGGACGAGGCTTCAGCCAATATGCAGGCGTTTGCGACTGCTGTTAAAGAGATGGGGAGCACCAGTGGTGAAATCGCCAAAAACGCCTCGGACACCAAATCCGTCATAGATGAACTGGTCACAGGGTTTGAGCAGATTCTTAGTGCGGTTAAAGATCTGGGTAAACAGGCCCATGATGTGGATGCCGTCACCGATGAAATACGTACCATCGCAGAACAGGTATCGCTGCTGGCGTTGAATGCCAAGATTGAAGCTGCCAGGGCCGGAGAGGCAGGAAAGGGGTTTGCGGTTGTGGCCCAGGAGATCACTGAACTGGCTTTGGACAGTAACCAGGCCACCCTGAAGGCAGATGAAAAACTGGCCGCCATTAAATCCGTGGTCGACAATTTGACCGTCCGGGTAACGGGCCTTGCGGAAAATGTCAAAAACAGTGATCAGGCGATAACAGGCATTGCCGCTGCCGTGGAAGAGCAAAATGTTTCCACCCAGGAGATTTCCCAAAGCATTGGTACGGTAAGTGAAAAAATTACAGAAGTAAATGAGAACGTCACCCAGGGTGCCATTGCGGCCGATGAAATTGCCCAGTCTGTTGTGGGGGTGGAAGAGGTGTCGGCTGACGTCGGACGGGAAAGCCGGGAACTCAGTGCAAGTGCACGCGAATTATCCAAAATGGCCCAGGACTTTTCCGATATGATGAAACAGTTTAAGGTGTAGGTTTATTCCTGGGATGAGAGGGGATTTTTTTTCGTTCTTTGTGGCCCATCATAACCTGGTTCGGCCATTCCTTGAAAAAACATATGGCACAGAATTTGTATTATACTCTTCCAGGGTAGGTTGAAACAGGCTTAGGCAAGCGCTTGATTAAAACTTTGAATCATAAGGAGAGAATGATGGCTGATAAGAACACAAAAAATCACAGAATAAAAGGGATATGTCCACAGTGCGGATGCAGTCATTTATCAACAATGACCGAAGAAGAGATCAAAGAGAAATATCCTGACCTTGAAAATGCCACAATGGAATGCTCGGAGTGCCTGGCGAGCGTGGATTTGGGGTTTGAAGAAATCGACTGAAAGCAGCCCGGGATATTGGATTTAAAAAATATCCGGGTGTTGATATGTTCCAAGAAAACGGCCACAGCAGTTTGCTATGGCCGTTTTCTTGTTTTGCCATTAAATTATTCCAGGACGTGGTGAGTAAACCTGTAGATACGGTATTGTGTCAGGTTTGAAAAAGAATCGAAACACAATTGTATTGTTCAAAAATGCGCAGCATCCAGGCAATAACAGATTAGAATAAAAGCGACTCAATCTCATTTGCTATTTTTTCAGGTTTGGTGACCGGGGCATATCGTTTCACCGGACTGCCCGAGCGATCAACGAGAAATTTAGTAAAATTCCATTTAATCGCTTTCCCGGCCAACCCGGGTTGTTTTTCTTTTAAAAGACGAAACAACGGATGGGTGTTTTTACCGTTTACATCGATTTTTTCGAACATGGGAAAGGTTACGCCGTAGTTGATGGCACATACCTGGTGGATCTCTTCCACTGATCCGGGTTCCTGACCGGCAAACTGGTTACATGGAAATCCCAGTACGCAAAACCCTTTGTCGCGGTAGGCTTCATAAAGGGTCTGCAAGCCAGCAAACTGGGGTGTGAATCCGCATTTGCTTGCTGTGTTTACAACCAGTAAAACCTTTCCTTTAAATTCTGCCATGCCGATGGTGTTGCCCTGAAGGGTTGTCAGGGAGATGTCATATATATCCATTGCGACTCAATTTCCTTTATCAATTTTTTTATGGCCAGTTCCTTGGCCTTGGCTTCAACCTCCACCGTAATGTCCAACCTCAGCCAATTGGGGGGCAGATCCCCGGGATCTATAAAATCATGGTGTTTGCGGGGATTTGGGGACTCCCATCCATCCTTGGGTGAGGATATATGGAATAAGGGTTCCCGGTCCCATGTGCTTATGCTTTGGGCCGTGGCGTTTTCAATTGAAAGGCCGTCACCAAGGCATCTGTGGTGGTGGACATCATATACCAGGGGAATTTTAAGTTGTCTGCACACCGGCAACAGATCCTGGGGGGTGTAGCTTCTGTCATCATTTTCAAGGGTCAATCGTTTTCTGACCGGTTCCGGCAGGGCCTCAATGGTTTTTATCAGACGCAGGAGGGCTAACGATTTGTCGTTGTATACACCTCCGGCATGGATGTTAATCACATCCGCATTGATCCACCGGGCCAGCAGGGCCTGATATTCAAGGTCTGCCACAGATTTTTTGACCACATCCGGATTGGGTGAGTTTAAGATGACAAACTGGTCCGGGTGAAAGGTGGTTCTAATGTCGTTTGCCTTGCTGAAACTGCCGCAGCGTTTATACGCTTCAATGATTTTATCTGCGCCGGGAAGCTCGTCGATGTCATAACCCATCTGGGGGTGTGTCTTTAACGGAAGAATCTGACTGTTGATTCGAAACGAGCCGATTTGATTCTCCCGGCAGAATTCCAGTGCGTTCAGCAGACTTTTTGCATTCATTTCGCACAGATCGGACAGTCGCTGCAGTTGTTCTTTTCTGGAAAATTTTCCAAGGTACTTTGCCGTTGTTTTTCTAAATTTAACAGGATGCGCTTTGAATATGCAGCACAGGCCAAATCGGATCATTTTCGTTCCTTGGAAGATTTTTGATTTCCGTTCTAAGTATGGGCATCTTATCAAAGATTCATACCCGGTTCAAACCCTTGCTGTCAGGTTTTGCAGTTAAATGGTCTTCTGTTCATTTTTTTTGATTTGATTTTATCAAAGGCGGTCTTAGTTTGTCTTATTGGAATAAAGACAGTGAACTCAAATACATAATGGTCTTGCTGTTTTTTATGATGAGATAAACAGGAGATAGCAGCATGAAGAAAATCGGAATAATCGTTGGCAGTCTTAGAAAAGAATCTTTTAATCGTTCTGTGGCAAACTATCTGGCCTCGGTCGCTCCTGAAGGCTATTGCGTATGCTTCCCCGATATTGGCAAATTGGAGCTGTACAACCAGGACCTGGACGAAACGCCCACCGACGCCTGGGTTGAATTTAGAAATGAAGTAAAAGCGCTGGATGCCCTTTTATTTGTTACGCCCGAGTATAACAGATCCATTCCGGGCGTTTTAAAAAATGCTGTTGACGTCGGATCAAGACCTTATGGGCAAAGTGTCTGGAGCGGAAAACCGGGCGGGGTTGTCAGTGTCTCTCCGGGCGCCATCGGCGGATTTGGCGCCAATCAGCATCTAAGACAAGTGCTCTCCTGTTTAAATGTTTATCTCATGAACCAGCCCGAAGCCTATGTGGGAAATATTATGGAGGCGTTAAATGATTCAGGTCGGGTCATCTCCGAGCACACCCAAGCCTTTCTATCCTCATACATGAATAGTTTTACCCGGTGGATCGAACGATTTTAATTATATAAAAGTCTCCACTGGCTGCGCTGTGCTGGGCAAATATATGATCTGAATAGATCTCCGCCTGACGCGGATATCGTCAAGGGTGTTTTGTCTATAAATGGTTTAGGCAAAACACCCTTGGTGTTTCTGTCACACGGATTATTCGGCGGCAGGTGTTGTGCCGGGCAGCGGAGCGGGCTGACGCTGTCCCAATTCCTGATCCAGAAGGTACATGCCCTGGGCTGAATCTTTAACCCGCTTGATTTTTCCCAGCACCATACTGACACTTTCTTCTTCTTCCACTTGTTCGGTTACAAACCACTGCAAAAAAATCTGGGTGGCATGGTCTTTTTGGGCAATGGCTATTTCCATCAGGTCATTGATCATGGCAGATATCTTTTGCTCATGGGTCAACGTATCTTCAAAAACCGCAAGGGTGCTGTCCCATTCAACCTGGGGGGCGTCAATGCCGGCCAGCTTAACACGTCCGCCTCTTTGGATGATAAAATTATAGAATTTAGCGGCATGGGTCATCTCTTCCTGGGCCTGGGTTTCCAGCCAGGCCGCAAAGCCGTCCAGATCATCAGCCTTGCACTGGGCCGCCATGGACACATAAAGATATGATGAGAAAATTTCAGCATTAAGCTGTTTGTTCAGGGCATTTTCAACTTCAGGTACCAGCATGGTTTATACCTCCATAAATTTAGCGATATTGTCGTAAATTTTGCTTTACAGGTTTTCGGTTTTTTATCCATTCGGGATATTGAGGTTTATATCAAATCCCATGTAGTTTTTTGCCTTGCATGAAAAGGCATTGGATATAAGATTAGGCTTGGGTTGAAAATGTCAAATCCCTTTTTTTATAGGAAAATCAGGGAAAGTAATTTAGAAATTTAAATCGTTGTTGCGGGCTGCCCCTGACCGTTATTCAGGGCCCAGCAGTAGTAGCGGAATACTGATTTGCTGCTTCAGGGTTTTTGATACACTGCCGAACAGGATCTGACCAAAGGTTGAATGGCCGTGGGTGGCCATGGCCACAAGATCGTAGTCTCCGTCCTGGATTTCCTGGAGAATCTGTTTATCCGGCTCACCGCTGCGCTGGACCACTTTAACGTTAATGCCCTGTTCCAGCAGCTGCCGGCTTTTTTCGGCTAAAAAGGCATCTGCACTCCGGGTCAATGCCCGGTGTTCATCCAGGGTATGGGAATGAACCACATGCAGCAAAAATACGTTGGAGTGATTTTGGAGGGCCAGTTGCGTCACATGTTCAAGTATCCGGTCATCCACCGGTGAACAGTCCATGGTAACCAGTATGTTTTTATATATTTGCATAATATCAGGCTCCTGTGACCGTGGTATAAAGCAGATAAATATTTAACACAATAACAATGGCAGAAATGATAATGGCCGCCGTAAATTCCACCGGTCCCGAGGCAAATCTGCCCATGCGCTTCTCATCCCGGCACAGCATCAACAAAGGAATCAGTGTGAACGGCAGTTGGAGACTTAGGACCACCTGGCTGAAAATCAGGATTTTATAGGTATCCATGGAGAGCACAATGATTAAAAACGAGGGGATAGCCGTGGCAAATACGGAAAACCGGTATAACAGGGTTCTGGGGTCCTCTGGCTTTCCCAGAAAACCCGTGATCACATTCACTTCAGCCATGGACGATGTGACCGATGACCCGACACCTGCAAAGACCAGGGCCACGGCAAAAAGAACTCCCGCCAAAGGCCCTGCCAGGGGCGTCAGGGTGGCCGATGCCTGCTCAATACTTGTGACATCGGCCTGATTTGCTGCAAATACGGCTGCCGCCACAATGATCATGGACGAATTCACCACCCATCCCATGATCATGGCCGCCAGGGTGTCGACTTTTTCATAATTGAGCTGGGCCATTTTTTCATCTTCGGAGACACCCCATTTGCGCGAGTGAATCACATTGGAATGCAAAAAGATGTTATGGGGCATCACCACCGCGCCTAAAATAGCCATGGCAACATAAATACTTTCCCGGTTCAAATGGGGGATTACCGCGGCCGGAAGGGCGGCGGACCAGTCCGGTTTGACAATGTAAATTTCAATGAGATAGCACAGGGCAATGATGGCTAAAAACCCCATGATAATGGTTTCAAGGCGGTGGTAGCGCTGGCTGACAATCAAGAAGGTTTCAAGGCCCACGGTCACAAGCGCACCCATCCAGAGGGGAAAGCCGAAAAGCAGATTGAATCCGATGGCGCCCCCGAGAAGTTCAGCCACATCCGTGGCAATGCAGGCAAGCACAATGGTCAGGCCCAGTATGGCCGAAACCGGTTTTGAAAAGCGCTCCCTGATGTTTACGGCCAAAGATTTGCCCGTGGCAATGCCAAGTTTTGCCGCCATGTTCTGAATCACAATGAGCATCATTGTGCTCAAGGTGATCACCCACAGCAGTGAATAGCCAAACCGCGAGCCGCCCTCAATATTGGTGGCCCAGTTGCCGGGATCAATAAATCCAACCGTCACAAGGAAGCCCGGCCCTAGGAATCTGAGCAGGGTTTTGAATTTAAATCTTTCCAAAAGATGTCGCATATATGGCCTTATTTATTTCCCATTGTGGCTTGGGCCTGGGTATATAGCTGATAGATCAGCTCGGCCCATGGCCGTTAAAAGTCATCTGAAAAGGCTTTAACCCCCGGATGTTCACTTAAAAAGCGGTACAGGGTCGCCCTGCCCACGCCTAACACACGGGCTGCCTTGGATTTGTTACCGCCGGTTTTAACCAGGGCTGCCTCGACATTTTCCTGATTGAGTTTCCCCCGGATGAACGATGCCGAAGGCCCCTCGGGTTCATTGGATACGGCCGGCCGCATGGGCTGTCTGGCCGATGTAAAGGGAAGATCCGTGGGAAGTATAACGCTGCCCCGGGACCGAACCACAGAGAACTGGATCACATTTTTCAATTCCCTGACATTGCCGGGCCAGTGGTAGTCCATCATTTCCCTGATGGTGTCCGGGGCAAGTTCCGGTACGCTTTTTTTGTTCTCTTTTTCTGCTTCCCTCAGGAAATGCTCGGCCAAAAGGGGTATATCGTTTTTTCTTTCCCGCAGGGGCGGCAGGTGGATGGGGATGACGTTGAGCCGGTAGTAAAGGTCTTCCCTGAAGCGTTCCTGCCGGACCTCTTCGGCCAGATCTTTGTTGGTGGCCGAGATAATTCTGACATCCACGCTGATTTTTTTCTCTCCGCCTACTTTTTCAAATGATCCCTCCTGGAGGAAGCGTAACAGTTTTACCTGGGTCTTCAGGGGTAGTTCCGCCACTTCGTCCAGAAACAGGGTGCCTTTATGGGCCAGTTCAAACCGGCCTTTACGTTCCTTGACCGCTCCTGAAAACGCCCCTTTCACGTGGCCGAACAGCTCACTTTCCACAATACCCTCGGGGATGGCCCCGCAGTTGACCGGTACAAAACTGCCGCTACCGTAGGATGAGATATCATGGATTGCGTAAGCCACGCGTTCTTTGCCGGTACCGGTTTCACCGGATACGTGAACCGGGTAGTTGTACAGGGCCACATCCCGGATCTGCCGGAAAATGTCCTGCATGGCTTTGTCTTTACCGATGATGCCTGCAAAATTGGAAAGATCTTCGGCTTTCAGGGAGAGGCGTATGGAATCGGTCATATCCCGGAATGAGGCCACAACGCCCTGGACTTCACCTTCATTGTCCTGAATGCAGTAGACGGTCATTTCCAGATGGCGGGTATCTCCGGTTTTGGTGACGATGGTAATCGGGTATTCTTTGGTGCCGCCCGAAAGTTTTGGAGAATCATCGCAAAATGAACATTTGGAACCGCAGAACGGGGCCTGGAATACATCGTGGCAGTCTTTGCCCAGGACCTCTTCTTTACTGTAACCGGTAATTTTTTCTGCTTCTTTATTGAACAACGTGATGAGTCGTTCGGTGGTATGTGCCATGACCCCGACTTTGAGATTGTCCACCACGAGGTTAAGATTGTGAAGATCCAGCAGAGAATGTGTAAATTTTTCCATTTTTGATTTCCAGGCAACGGGCGTTCAGTAATCGATATCAAGCTATTTTCGAATTGGTCTCTTAAATGGCACATTTGTGTATCAGGCGCAATGATTTTTTTTGCATCCGTGAAAAGAAAATAACAAAGAGGTGATGATATATAAAAACACGCAACGAAATTTTGTGAACAAATCATTTTGGGGGCGGCTCTTACAGCAATATTTTATAAAATTACGAATTATGGTAAGGTTTTAATATCGTATGGTTTCAGTTTTTTTAGGAAGAAAAAGGAGTCAATATGACCGAAGATAATTCTGTTAAAACGCTTGATGCGTTGTCCATATTGATTGTTGATGACATGAAAAGCATGCGCCTTACCATCCGGAAAATGCTTCAAAATCTTAATATCGGCGGCAAACTCAGGTTTGCGGAAAATGGGAAAGAGGGGTTGAAAGTCCTTAAGGAAGGGGTGTTTGATCTTGCCATTATCGACTGGAATATGCCGGTGATGAACGGGATTGAAATGCTGGAAAATATCAGAAACGATCCTGGATTCAGGGATATGCCCGTGATCATGGTGACTGCAGAAGCCGAGCGGGATATTGTTTCCGAAGTGGCTGAATCCGAAATTGACGGGTATTTGCTCAAACCGTTGACGTTGCACGCTCTGGATAAAAAAATCAAGGCGGTCATCGACCGGGTGCATACCCCTGAGCCTTTTACCGTTCACCGCAACAACGCCCGGGCGCTTGAAGAGCAAGGGCAGTTTGAAGCGGCCATTGAAGAGGTGAAAAAAGCGCTGGCCATCAAACCCTCTGCGTCCCGTGTGCTTCGGCACCTGGGGTTGCTGCACTTTAAAATCCAAAAAAACGACATTGGCGAGAAGTGTCTCCTCAAAGCGGTTTCGGTGAATAAACAGGACATTATTTCAAGGGTTTATCTGGCTGATTACTATCTAAAGAAAAACGAGCTGGAAAAAACAGGTATTTATTATTTGGAAGTTCTGGCTTTGAGTACCCGGTACAATGATAGGGCCTTTGGCATTGGACAACTGCTTTTAAAGGCCGGTCTCAAAAAGCAGGCGATGAAAATTTTTTTACGGGTGATTCAACGATCAAGACTCAGCAACGCCGTTCGCAATCAGGTCATTGATGTCTGCTTGGAAAACGGAGACGTGAAATTTGCGCAGTATCTGATAGACGAAGCCATCCGGGACAACCCGTCCAATTATAATCTCATTTATAAAGCGGGTACTATTTGCATTGAAGTCGGGAACAGGGAAAAAGCCTTGGAACACTTTATGAACGTAGATCGACACGTCCGGGGGCACCTGGATGCTAAGCTTCAGATTGCCAGAATTCTTGCTGCGAATCGACGGGTGCTGCAGGCCGATGATTATTTAAACCAGATTCTCAGACTGGATCCGAAGCATAAAGAGGCCATTGAACTGAGAAAAAACCTTTAAATTTCATCCAGGTGGAACACCGATTTGGAAAATCGAAGTGATCACATGAAAGACGAAAACTTGCTCAGACTTGCCCTGAAATGCCGGTTGATCTCCCCGGCCCAGGAAGAGCAGATTCTGTCATATTATATTGAGCAAAGAGAACATCATCCGGATGTTTCCATGGTCCGGATTTTCCAAGAGGGAGAATTTCTTTCAGACGAAAAGATTCATTTTTTATACGCGGTAAAAGAGCATCTGCAGATGAAGATGCTGGACAAGCGGTTTGGCGAACTTGGCGTTGCCAATAAATTTATAGGGCCGGAACAGGTAAAAAGAGCCCTTGAACAGCAGAATGAAATTTTTAAAAGGACCCGGGAGAGCATCTTGATCGGCGATATTCTTCTGGAGAAAAATGAGATTTCAAAAGCCAATAAAGCCGCGATTCTTCTCACCCAGGACCGTATTGAGGATGAATTTTTGGCGCAGTCTTTCAATGACATCGCCACGTCCGAGATGGAGCGGCTTAACATCAACATGCGCTTCGGGGCAATTGCCGTTAAAAAAGGATTTGTCTCTTTGGACCAGCTGAACCAGGCATTGAAAATACAGAGTGTCCGAAACGCTGAAATCCAAGAAAAGGTCTATCTGGGACAAATTCTTCAAGAATTGTTCGGGTTGTCGGATAAAAATCTGACAACGATTCTCAAGACACAAAAAGAACTTGAAAAACAGCGTCTTTCCCTTGAAAAGGCACTGGTCCTGTACAATCAGGAACGCAAGCGGGGCAAGGGGCTGTCCAGGGTGTTTGAATATCGGTTTTCAAAAAATAAATTATCCGCCTTTATTATGTTGAAAAAAGCCGTTTCAGAAAGCCTGGAGGTATCTGATTTTGTGGCATGGCTTAAAAATATAGGTATTACACATGGCATCTGCGATGAGAAAGAGATTCGAACGTTTTTTAAAACTGCCGCTGTGGGAGATGCGTTTAAAGTTGCCCAGGGAACGCCGCCGGTAAAGCCTGTGGATGGCAGAGCCGAAATCGTCTTTGATGCGTCTCAAAGGGGGGCAGGCAAAGATAATTCCCCCCGGACCGGACCGGGATTTGTCAAAAAGGGTGATATTTTGGCCAGAATTTTTCCGCCCAGGGAAGGTACGGCGGGGATGGATGTGTGCGGCTTTAAAATTACACCGCCGGAAGGGCGGGTGGTCAATCTTGCCGACGGTAAAGGTGTGATGAAAAAAGGGGATCTGTTTTTTGCTGATGTTGACGGCACGCCCATTCTGTTCAAAGGCAGAACCTTGTTTGTCACACAGGCTGACATTTCATATCCCACCCGCCACCTCTCCGGCAACGTCTCCGGAAACCTGGGTGACGAATATCTTAACTGCAACCTCAAGGTGGAGGGCGACATCGGCCCCGGTGCCCTGGTGAAGTGCCATGACATTGTGGTGTCCGGCGATGTGCGGGGGCGGATACAGGCCTCGGGGAAAATTCAGATACATGGCCGTGTTGAATATTATCGTGACCAGGGCGAAGATATGCGTAAAATAAGTGCGGATGACGATATCTATATCAACAAAGAAATCGTTAATGCGATAATTATCAGCGCCGCGAGAATGGTGGCGCTAAATTCCGATCTTATCTCTTCAACGGTATGCGCGCTGGACGAAATCATGCTGAAAAATGTCTATACCAGAGGTCCTGCACCTTCGATTTTACAGGTAGGCAAAAATCCAAGTGACAAATTAAAAGCCATTAACGATGCAGTTAAAATTAAAAAAGAACGTCTGAAGGCATTACTTCACAAGACAGAACTGCGGGACATTGAACGTCAGTTTGAAGGGAGCATTCAGACGCAGGAGAGTTATCTTGAACAGCAGACTATTCTTCAATATCTTTTGAAACAGATGGATGACAACGGCTTTACCCAATTGCCGGAAACCAAGGAAACCGCGTCTGCCATGATTCAACAACTTAAATCATCGGTAGAAAAAACGGATGCAGATCCCATGGACTGGCCTGCTGCAGAGACATTTATGGCGGATCTCTTTTGGGAGTTGAAACATATCCGGCCCGAAGCTCAAAACGCGCATCTTCGTAAACTCCATGATCTTAAATACCGCATGTACAAGGCCTCGGTAAATGCAACAACCCGGCACAATAATGAATACAAGGTCAGAAAAGAGCTGTTAATGAAGAAAATAGGAAAAAACGCGGAAGAGATAAAACAGCTTCGCCTGGAGGTTGAAGAACTTCTGGTGAAAAAGGATTATATGAAGCTGAACAAGTCCGGCCGGGATGTGTCGGACCATAGTTTTATCCGGGTAAAAAACAAGGTGGAGGCCGGCACTCTGATAAAGATCTGTTCCTCTACCTTAGAAGTAACGCCAACCGTCTACGGTGTAAAGTTCAGCAGAAAACAAAGAAAGGATGCCCAGAGTTCTGAAATCATCATTGAAGGGCTCTATGAATAACAGCCCATGTCCTTTATTCCCAGGTAATACAGTCTCTGGGGCAGTTTTTCACTGCTTCAAGGACATCTTCGTCATCCTCATAGCTGTCAAGGGGAAGCAGGTCCACATAACCCGCATCATTAATTTCAAAGGCGTGTGGGGCAAGATCAATACAGACACCGCATTCAATGCAGCAGCCAAGATCAATTAGCGGTTTTTTGGGTTCAGTCATTACATTGTTCCTTTGTCCATGGATTCAACCCACCAGCCTTTTAACATGTGGGCCTGTTTCTCTTTTTCTGCCAGGTCAAGGATTTTGTATCCTGAATCCAGTAAAATGCCGTAAAGCACACCGCACCCCGGGTCATCATGGTGTTCATAGCCGTTTTGTGCCAGTTCTATCATTTTTTGGGCTAGGTCAATGGTGCGCGCGATATTTATGTCACATTTTTTTTTCAGCATGGCAAACTCTCTTTAATCGTCTCACACCAGGGTAAGCAAGGTTGGTAATTATTCATTGCCGGCCATGGTTAGTTCCGGGGAGCAGGCCCAAACCATATCCGATATCCGGGCGGGGGTAAAATTCCACCGGGTGTAAATGTCAACGGGTGTTGTGTCTGCCTGGATAGAATCGGGCAGAACCATACATTCAAACGCATGGGCATTGGACAGCGCCCTGATGGCATATCCGCATTTCACAGGATCTTTGGAGTACAAATGTTCCTGGATCTGTTCCCGGGTCACATCGGTCAGGTCGTTGGGCGCGGACTCAAGATATGTACCAATTCCCCATAAAACCCCGCGCTGGAGCATTTCATGTTCAATATGGTTTCCTCTGTGATCCAGATATGAGAACAGAATGCTTTTAAACTCCCTGGCCAGGGCCGGGCTTTTGCTTAAAATTTCCCCCATGGCCTCGGGTGACCCCCAGCCGATACCGCCGGATTCGTCATTCAGGTTCCACATGAGCCGCCTCATGATGACTCTGGCGTTTTCCAGGCCCTTGTCCGCAATCCTTGCAGCAAGCTCTCCCATGGCGGTCACACTGCGAAATTTGATCAACTCATCCGTATTGTAGAAGTATGAGAACAGATGGCCTGTAAGCCGGGCATCCGGAATCCGGGCCAGTTCTTCCAGGGCCTGGTTGCGGTTGCTAAGCCTGAGGATTTCTCCCACCTGTTTTTTTAATTTTCTGCCGTATGGTTTCATGGTTGTTCTCTTTCTGGTCTTCATTTCCGGGAGTGCTTTTGGCATTGTCCTATCGCTATGCGCTGTCTTGGGTATATCAAAAGCATAATTTATGCCAGGTTGATTGGTCCCTGATTATTGTATGAACTGGTCCAGGGCGCTGAATTTGGCCTTTAATTCATGGATGTGTCTGTCATAGCAGCTCATTTTGATTACAGCCCGGGTAATCAGATAGCAGCCCAGAGTAATTAATCCAAGATTGAGAATCGCAAAGGGGATAACCAGGTGCATCACGTTGAAAATATTGTAGTATTTGGAGGTTGCGATCAATAGTCCGATCACGGACAAAGGCAGGGCCAGAACCGCAATCCCGGTTCTCATGACCGCCAGGGATGTCCTTTTTTCGGCCAAAAGCAGCTGAACTTCGTTGATAACAATGGAATCAAATTTTTCCGAATTGCCGGTGGGTTCACTTTGTTGGGTCAATGGTGTTACTCCCTTTATAATTTCAGTATGATTTTTTCAGTAACAAGATTCATTCCAAAGGACCAGACCGCTTCGTTTTTAACAGTCTGAAGTCGCACACAATATACTATTAAAACTATTTAACCACGGAACGCACGGAAGTCACGGAATTTCATCTTCCGTGTTTTCCGTGGTTTAACTTTAAATATGATAAAGCGGCATGGTGGGTTTGTCTCAAAGCCTGGCACACAAATGTATCCCGATACAGGTGTGGCTATTGATTTCAGGGCGGGTAACAGGTATAGCACACATGTGAGGTTACCCAGCAATTGAGGAACATAAATAATTTTCAGGATAAAAATATGGTGATTTTGATGCCGAAGCAAAGGCATTGAGAAACGCCGAATCCTGTTGATTGATCCAGATTGATTTTTTGTCAGCAGCCGCCGGGTCCGGTTTGCAACACCTTTGCGGCATCCTCGACCCGGGTCTGGTCCAGCAGTTTTCGGGCATAGGTCCTTGCCTGGGAAAAACTTGTCTCCATGATCGTGGCCTGGACCCTGGGCAAAAATTTGGGGTCCACGCTGAGGGTGGTGATGCCCACCCCGATCAAAAATGGGATGTGCCCGGGATCATGGGCCATCTCTCCGCACACGGATACGTCGATGCCGTGGTCGATCCCTGCCTGGGCAATCTTTGCAATGCCCCGGTTTACGGCGGGATGATAATATATATAGTGTTCGGCCACCAGTTTATTGCCCCGGTCCGCCCCCAGCATATATTGAATAAAATCATTGGTGCCGATGGAAAAAAAATCTGCCAGCTGCGCAAATTCATCTATGGTGGCAAGCACCGAGGGCAGTTCAACCATCATGCCGACTTCGGGATCGTTTTTGTGGGGCACACCCTCTTGTTCCAACTGGCGGATACATTCGGTCATGACCTGCTTTGCCGCTATGAATTCGTCGATGGAGGAGATTAACGGGAACATCAGGCGAACCTTCTGTCTGCCATGGGCGGCCCTTAAAATGGCTTTGAGCTGTGCCCGGAAAATCTGGCGGTGCTTTAAGGAGAAGCGAATGGAGCGCAACCCTAGAGCCGGATTGGCTTCCTGGATAAAATCCGTATGTTTTATGACCTTGTCTCCACCGGCGTCCAGGGTGCGCACCGTGGTGATGGTTCCCGGTTCCGTTTTGTCAAACAACCCCCTATAAATGAAGTATTGTTCGTCCTCCGAAGGAAACCCGGAACGGATCAGAAACGGAAATTCGGTACGGTAAAGGCCGATACCTTCAACTTTCAGTTCCCGGGCCCTGGGGATTTCACTGAGCAGGTTGATATTGGCAAGCAACCGGATGCGTCTGTTGTCAAGGGTGTAGGTGGCAGCCTGCATATCCCGGGGCTTTGCCCGGTTCTCAGCCTCCTGTTTGCCCTTGAATATGGCCAGGGTATTTTTATCTGGATTAATGTAAATATTGCCCTGGGCGGCATCCAGCAGCAGCTGGGTGGTGTCGGGCAGGTCGATAAACACAGGATCATCGGCAATAATCAGCGGAATGGACAGGGACCGGGCAAGGATAGTAACATGGGCGGTGACGCCGCCGCCCACCAGCACAATGCCCCGGATGCCGTCGGCAGTGAGCTTCATCATGTCCGAAGGATAAAGGTCCTGGGTAACAAAAATCGTGCCCCTGTCAGAGGCTTTGGGCGTGTGCACGGCCTTGAGATGGGACAACAAACGGATGCCTAGGTCTTCAACATCCACGGCTTTTTCCTGCATATAGGCATTGGGATTGTCCGAAAAGACTTTGATGTATTTTAACACCACCTGCTGGATGGCGGTCACCGGCGAGATGCCCTGCTCGATCTGGGCTTTCATTTTCCCCGTGAAATTTTTATCCTTGAGCATCATGAAATGGGCCGTGAAAATCAACGATTCGCTTTCCGGCAGACTTGCGGCAAATTTATCCTGCAGGGCTTTTAATTCATCAATGGTTTTTGCCACGGCCGTTTGAAAATCAGCCAGGGAATAGGTGATATTCGCTGTGTCCGCTTCAAATAAAATGGCTTTGCGTTTTCTTCTTGACGGCCGGATTGTGCCATAGGCCATGCCGTCTCCGTCGGATTTGCCTTTAATAAACGCCGGGAATTTTTTTGAAAGCGCGTCCGGGTCTTCTTCTATCTCCGCCGCATCAGGTTCCAGGGCCATGAGCAGCCTTGCATTTTCAACGGCTCCGGCCAACTGGGTGGCAGCCGTTCTCAATGCCCGTTCATCAAGCAGGGTAAAATGGTCCATCTCCCGGTGCTGGACCACCAGGACTCCGATTTTTATCACCCCGCGCCGGATGGGCACACAAAGAAAAGAGTTAAAGGGTTCTTCCCCGGCATTGTCGAAATATTTAAACCCCGGGCTTGTTCTTGCGTTTCCCACCCTTAGAATCTGGTCCTGGGAGAAGCATTTTCCAACCAACCCTTCTCCGGGCAGCATCCTGACCTGGTTGACGGCTTCGGGTTTCAGTCCCCGGGTGGCTTTAAGCACCAGATCTTTGGAACGGGTATCAAAAAGGTAAATGGAGCAGACATGGGCCTGGAGGTGCTTTGCCACAAGTTCGCTGGCACCGGTTAAAAATGCTTCAATGTCGGATCCGCTGGTGATAATGGAAGCAAGTTCCCCCATGTCGAACAGCAGGTTCAGGTGATCGGGTTGTTTTCTATTCATATTTTTTTAGCTGCCCCACAGGCTTTTTTGCCTGCCTTTAATGCAATTTTATTCACACTGCCAAGCTCTAATTTAATTTGAAACAGTTTAAGATTCAACGAAAAAAGAGAGGCGTAAAAAGGTTAAGATGAACTGCGGACAGGGTACTGTGCTTTTCGTTGAACAGCGCCGGCAAACTTGTCGGCGAGATACTGCATTTCGCAAGATATCCCGGCGTTTTTTAGAATTGATAGACTTTCGAAATTTCGCGAAAAAATATTTACAATAATTTCAAGCTATCATATACTTTTAAAACGACGATCAAGTTATCTAAAAAATCTTGTTATTTAAATTTCGTTTAATTTGTAAAGCCTTAATCTACGCGTTGTAAACCCAAGCCGGCGCGAAACAAAAGAGGGAGAATTATTCATGAATTTTAAATCTGTCAGGATGAAGATTGCTGGACTAGCGGGGATTTGTCTTATTCTATCATCCGCTATTCTGGTGGGTTACGGTTTGTATTCCGGCGCCGCAAGCCGCAACATGGTTAAATCACGAGTCTCTTCTCTGGTTGAGTCCCAAGCGCTTGACGGCCTGAAAAATCTGGCCGGCAACTATGCCGGACAAATTCAGGTTCAATTTCAAGTTGCGTTGGATGCGGCCAGGACGATGGCAGATGTCTTCATGGTTTCTAAATCCGGAAACGGCACCCTGGACGTGGGCAGAGATCAGCTTAATGCGATTTTGCTTGAGGTCCTCAAAAAGAATCCCAATTTCAACGGCACCTATTCTTGTTGGGAACCCAATGGCATAGACGGCCGGGATGATATGTTTAAAACAGGACAGGATGGGAACAATTCCGTGACCGGACGTTTTACTCCGTATTGGACCCGGGATCAAAACGGCAATATCGCAGTGCAGCCTTTGGTGGAATACGATACGATGGACAAGCACCCCAACGGTGTTCTTAAAGGCGGATGGTATATCGTCCCCAGGCAGGAGCACAAGGAAAGTGTCCTGGCGCCGCTTCCCTATATCGTTCAGGGTAAGCAGGTCTGGCTGGCAACGTTGTCTGTACCGATATTGGTGGGAGATAAGTTTTATGGTGTGGCCGGTACCGACTATAATCTCGATTTTGTCCAGAAATTATCCGAGAGTGTTGACAAAGAGCTGTTTGACGGGAAAGGCGGCGTAACGATTATCAGTGATATGGGACTGATCGTTGCGGACAGCGAAAAGCCGGAACTGATCGGCAAGCATCTAAAAAATCTCATTCCTCAGGACTGGCAGGAGTATGTTGACAATGTTCAGGCCGGAAAGAGCGTTGCAGCGTTTGATGAGAAAGATCATGTTTTCGAAGTCCTTTCTACCATAGAATTAGGCAGAACAGGGAAACCTTGGTCCCTCCTGATCCGGATCTCCCAGGAGACAGTGCTGGCAGACGCCAATGCCCTGTACGATGATTTAGCCACCGAGGCCCGGAGCAGCAGCATCATGCAGGTTGTGGTCGGTCTTGTCATTGCTGTGGTTGCCATACTTTTGCTCTGGTACGCAGCCGGCGGAATCGTGAAACCCATTCGCAATACGGTGGATATGCTTAAAGATATTGCCGAAGGGGAAGGCGATCTGACCAAGCGTCTGGATATCAAGGCGAAAGACGAAATCGGCGAACTGGCCCATTGGTTCAATTTATTCATGGAAAGCCTCCAGCAACTGATTCGACAGATCGTCTCCGATGCCGGGTCCCTGAATACCAGTTCGGGGGATCTGTCGGCCATTGCCGTTAAGATGACCGATGGCGCCGAATCCATGTCTGCTAGATCCAAAGCTGTAACATCCGGGGCCGAAGAGGTCAGTGCCAATATGATGAACCTGGCGTCATCCAGTGAAGAGGCGGCTTCCAATGTCAATATGGTTGCTGCCGCCACCGAAGAGATGACATCAACCATTGGTGAAATTGCACGAAAATCGGAGAACTCCAGAACGATTTCAGAATCCGCCGTTTCCAAGGCCGGAGATGTGTCCGAAAAACTGGGTCGATTGGGAGAAGGTGCCCAGGAAATCAGTAAGGTAACCGAGGTGATTTCAGATATTTCTGAACAGATCAATCTGTTGGCCCTGAATGCCACCATTGAGGCTGCCCGGGCCGGTGAGGCAGGTAAAGGGTTTACGGTTGTGGCCTCGGAGATTAAAGATCTTGCCAAACAGACCGCAGAAGCCACCGAATCGGTGAAAGTTCAGATCGGCAATGTCCAGGGGGCCACCGATGAAACCGTTTCCGAAGTCGGCCAGATACTCGACATTATCAAAGAGGTCAGTGATATTGTCTCATCCATTTCCCAGGAAGTGGAAAGCCAGGCAACCGTCACCCAGGAGATCTCCCAGAATATCTCCCAGACCTCGGAAGGAATTCAGAATGTTAATGAAAATGTGAACCGCAGTTCTGATCTGATCGGCTCCATATCAGAGGAAATCGGCGAGGTCGATCAGTCTGTACAAGACGTGTCTGAATCCATCGGAGAAGTCAACGCGAAGGCTGAAGAGTTAACCGCACTTTCCGAAAAACTGCATGAGCTTGTGGGTAAGTTTAAGGTGTAATCGATGCCATAAAAAGAGCGGGAGGGCGCATTGCCCTTCCGTTAAAAACAACGTAAATTTTCCGGCCCCGGGCAATCCATTTGCCCGGGGCCGAATCGTTTTGAATTCTAAAATAAAATCTGTGAAAGAAATATAGATTTTTAGATTTTCGCTGGAGGGCGCTGCCCCTTAATGCCGATAGGACAGGAGGGCACCCAGCTGTTAGTCAATCTGAACGAACTTGGATTGTTTGGCCGAGCAGATCGGACATTTTTCAGGGGCTGAGCCCAGTTCAATGTAGCCGCAGATCGGACACAGATAGAAGTCACTGACATCCAGATCCACGCCTTTTTTGACGGCTTCGAGAGCCTTTGTGTAGAGGTTTGCATGCACTGCTTCGGCACCCAGGGCAAATTTAAACATGATTTTGGCTTTATGGCCGTCGGCCTCGGCCTGTTCGAGCATGGGCGGATACATGTTGGTGAATTCATCGGTTTCACCGTCAATGGCTGCCTGTAGGTTCTCGGCGGTTGACGCGATCATACCCAAAGCACCCAGGTGACCTTCGGCATGAATGCGTTCTGCTTCGGCCGTGGTCTTAAATAGTTTTGCAATGTTTGCAAATCCATCTTTTTCGGCTTTTTTTGCAAACGCTCTGTACTTCTGGTTGGCCTGGCTTTCTCCTGCAAACGCTTCTTTTAGATTGTCATTTGTTGTTGCCATTATTTCCTCCCTATTACTAACGAATTGATGAAAAAAATTGGATTGATTTGAATCCCCATACTGCTTTTTACTATTTTCTTAAGGTTTTATCAATCATTGTATGTGTCAATTGGCCGGAGGCCCAAGGTCTGAAACCCAAGCGTCAGAATTAAACCGACCATTGGGTTGTCTGGATTTTAAATCGCCATCAGCTTCGAACAAGGCTGGAGAGTTGCTCAATCAGGCAGGGAAAGCACTTTAATGTATCCGGCAGCGAGGCCATATCAAAGGTTTTGGCCTGTTTGGACACAGTTTCCCCCCATACCTGCAAGGGCGGATATCCATAGGTCTGACCCAGTGCTGTGATCTCCCGGGCAAAAGCTTCTACCTTGCCGATGATCATGGCGTCTCGAAGGTGTTCACATCTGCCTTGCATCTCATTTTCAAGCAGGGGTAACAACGCCTTTAGTTTTTCAAGGGCCATGGGTGTATATTCCACAGCATCAGGACAGATAACTTTGAATTCTCCTTGCCCTTCGGTTTTGGCCATAACGGTCTCACAGGGCGTGGACTTTATCGTGTGGTTTCCGTTTTCCACATTGGGAATAGACACCCGGAAGCTGCTCCCCTTTCCGGGTGTTGAGTCCACCTCAATGGTGCCGCCCATGGCCTGCACGATTTTCTGGGAGATGGAGAGCCCGATTCCCGTGCCGCCGTATCTATCAAAATTCTGGCCCTTTTGCTGGCTGAATCTTTCAAATATTTTCTCTTTCTGGTCCGGCGCAATGCCGATGCCGCTGTCCTGGATGACAAAAAACAATTCTGAATGTCCGTCCTCTTTTTCGAGGTGCCGATGCCCGGCCGTGATCTTCACAAATCCGGATGCTGTGAACTTAATGGCATTTCCCGTTATGTTCATCAGGACCTGCCTGAGCCTGACTCTGTCCAGGACAATATGTGCGGGGAGATCTTCTTCTTTTTCCACTGAAAATTCAAGGCCTTTGATCTGGGATGCCTTGAGGTAAAGCTGGTTAAGTTCTTTGAGCAGCCCGTCCAGGTTAAAGGGCGCATATGCCAGGGGAAAGCTTCCGGATTCCGCCTTTGACAAATCAAGGACATCATTGAGCATGGCCAGCAGAGAATTTCCGGCAGAGCGGATGGTGCCCACATACTCTTTCATGTCTTCATCCTGGATTTCTTTGTAAATGATGTCGGAAAATCCGATGATCAGATTTAGCGGGGTTCTGATTTCATGACTCATATTGGCCAGAAATTCCCCCTTGGCCTTGCTGGCAGCCTCGGCCTTATCTTTTGCGGTATTGAGTTCCAGGGTCCGTTCCTTTACCATCTCTTCAAGCTTTTGCTTGTGTTTGACAAGTTCGTTTTCCACCTGGCCCTGTTTTTTGAGCAGCTCGGATTTCATTCTGTCAATGGCACGCAGTTGTGCGATGACCTGTTTCATCTTTGCCAGTTCTGCGGCTTGGGTTCTGAATTTTTGTTCTATCCTTTTTCGGACAAGCCACCAGCCGCCAAGCCCGATTGCGATGCCGGCAAGACAGTATGCCACATAGGTCCATGCCCGATTCCAGGGCAGTGCTTCTGTGGCCAGAGAATTTTGATAGGGGAATAGGGGGGGCAAGGCCTGTGATATGCCTGGATTGCATAGAATCAGGAACAACATCGGAATCAGAAGCCGTACAATGCGGTTCCACCGTCCATACAAGAGGGGCATTCTTTTTTTATACCATTGACCTTTTGAAAATATCATTATTTAAAGCAGTTGTTGTTTATTCATACCGGTATCGGATGCAATTTAGGTCAAGTTGAACCCATGTCGTCTTGCGCCTTCTGATATTGGCCGTGCGCACTATACAGGGTTGCCTGACCATGAAAGCTATCATAAAATGACAGGCATTGCCAGAATCATGTGAGCCCCGGATTCAGGGGGCAAGATGCTCTGTCCGTCCGGTACGCCATAGGCACAGATCGATACGTTTTCCAACCCAACCCAAATCAAAGGAGTCCCACCATGTTCAGGTTTAAGATCAATGTATTTTTTGCTCTTTTTTTGCTCTTCCTTGTCTCCTGTAGTCCGACCCCTTCTTTTTTAAAAAAAACAGGCCGGCCGGTCGGTGTTCCGGACCCGGATCTTCCCTTCGGTCAATATGTTCAGGAGAGCCGGAAAAACATTGAGCAGATTTTAAGAGACCTGCGGTTTGACAATGGTGCCGATCCCTATCTGGGTCACTATTCGGCTGACCAGGCCGCACAAATGCGAAGTCCCTTTGAGCGTCTGCCGGAAAAAGGCAGCACAGGACCCGGCACAGGTAAAGGGTTTCTCCTGATCCACGGGCTCACCGATTCCCCTTACTTAATGCGTAGTATTGCCGACTCCCTGCAACAGGCCTATCCCAACAGCACCATCCGGGCGGTGTTGCTGCCAGGCCACGGTACGGTTGCCGGAGACTCCTTGAACATGCGGCATAAGGACTGGATGAAAATCACCGACTATGGGGTCCGCAGTTTTGAAAAAATGGAAACGATTTCCGAACTCTACCTGGTGGGATTTTCCACCGGCACGGCCCTTGCCATCCGTCATCTGCAGGACAATCCTAAAAATCCCAAAATCAAAGGGCTTATCCTGATCTCCACAGCTGTCAAGGCCAAGTCCGGTGCGGCCTTTCTAAGCTCTTACCTGCGCTGGGTCAAGGACTGGCTGGATACATTTGAAGAACGGGATGCGGCCCGGTATGAATCCTTTTCCGTCAATGCCGGCGCTGAATTTTATCTGCTCACCCAGAACATTATGAAAAGTAACCCCATTGACGTGCCGGTACTCATGGCGGTCAGTGCCGACGATGACACCATTGATGCCGATGCTGCCCGGCAGTTTTTCTGTGATCGGGTAACTGCGCCGCGTCGGGGCCTGATCTGGTATGCATCCCGCCATGCCGAGCGGAACATTGATCCGCCCTGCGGTAACATCAAAGAGGTCGCGCTGGGACCGGTGGACCGGGAATTTCAGGGAACCGCATACCGGTTTGCCAATTACGCCCATACGGCGCTCTCCATGAATCCTTCCGATGAACATTACGGGGTTAACGGCAAATATCACCATTGCAAAGCCTATGACACCCCGCCAGATATGAGCGATTTTAATAAATGTCAAAAAGGTTCTGATAAAACCATTTTCGGAGAGCGGGACATTGCGTCGAAAGCGGCTAAAAAAGAGCTGGATTACGATTACTGGCGAAGAGGTACCTTTAACCCGGATTATGCGAGACTGGAAAGGGCTATCATCTGTTTTGCCGATGAGCGCTGCGATCTTGAAAGATCGATGAATGATGAATAAGAGGCGATGATAAAGATAAAGGCTGCCTACATAAAAGCAGGCAGCCTTTTTAACGTGATAAGTATCCTAACCGGGGAACATGTCTTCCTCAATGTCCACCGCAACCGCACTTGTCTCAAGCAGTGCCGCAAAGCGGCCCAGGGTAACGGGTAATACGGTTTGGACATAAAATTCAAGGCTTTTAATAACGCCCTGGTAGAATGGGATATCTTTTTTCTTGGCTTTTTCAAGTTTTTGGGCTGCGGTGACGCCGCGCCACAGCAGCATCCAGGCAAAAATGGTGTCACCTGTGGCATCCTGGAACGGATGGGCATTGGCAAAGGCGGTCAGCACTTTGGGACTCATGGCGATGGTACCCATGTGTATGGCCACTTCAGCCAATTTGTTTACCACCTTTTCAACCTTGGTGGCCGTTGTTTCAAGGGCCGGAATATCCTTGGCCAGGGCAATGGTTGCCTGCATTTCGCCGAACAGATCCATGACGGGTTTGCCCTTGTTCATGCCAAGTTTTCTGCCCAGAAGATCCATGGCCTGGATGCCGTTGGTGCCTTCGTAAATCATCGTGATCCTTACATCGCGCAGCAACTGGGCCATGGGATACTCTTCAATGAATCCGTATCCGCCGTATACCTGCATCCCCTGGGAGCAGACCTCAAAGGCCCGGTCTGTGACATATCCCTTGGCAATGGGGGTCAGCACTTCAATAAACCCTTGGTATTTGGTCTTTTCTTCGTCGGTTTCCGCATGCTTGGACATGTCAATGCAGTAGTGGACATAGTAGATCAATGTCCGCATGGCTTCCACATTGGCCCGCATCACCATGAGCTGGCGCCGCACATCCGGGTGGCGGAAGATGGGCACTGCCTGGGCGTCCGGATTCATGAATTCTGTCAGATCACGCCCCTGGATACGGTTTTTTGCATAATCCAGTGCATACATATAGGCGGCGGTGGCACAGGCAAACCCCTGGACACCCACAAGCAGCCGGGCTGCATTCATCATCAGGAACATGGCTTTCATGCCCTTGTTTTCTTCGCCTAAAAGGGTGCCCACACAATTGCCTTTGCTGCCCAGGGATAAGGAGCAGGTGGAATTGCCGTGGATGCCCATTTTGTGTTCAATACCGGTGCAGATGACGTCATTGAATTCACCCAGAGAGCCGTCTTTATTCACTCTGTATTTGGGGACCAGAAACAAGGAGATGCCCTTGGTGCCGGCAGGTGCCCCTTCAATGCGGGCCAGAACGGGGTGGATGATATTTTCGGCCAGATCCTGTTCGCCACCGGAGATAAAAATTTTTTCCCCCACGATGTTGTAGGTCCCGTCTTCGTTGGGGATGGCTTTGGTGGTCAGTGCACCCACATCGGAGCCTGCCCCCGGTTCCGTGAGCAGCATGGTGCCGGTCCATTTGCCGGTGTACATGTTTTTAAGATAGGTATCTTTTTGTTCCTGGGTGCCGAATTTTTCAATAAGATGACCTGCGCCCTGGGTGAGGCTGCAGTACATCATGAACGGGTAGTTGGCGCCGTTGAAATACTCCGCGACGGGTGCCGCAACGGTGAAGGGCATGCCCTGGCCTCCCCATTGGGGATCTTCGGTGGGGGCCAGCCATTCCCCTTCATTAAACAGATCGAATACGCGCTTGAAGGACGGTGGCGTGGTGACTTTTCCGTTTTCAAGTGTGCAGCCCATCTCATCTCCTTCCTTATTAATGGGCAGCAGCTCTTTGATTGCAAAATTTTTTGCCTCTTTGATCACCATATCAATGGTTTTTTTGCTAAAGTCGGCATAATTGTCGTTCAGTTCTGCAAGGGTCTGGGCCTGAAGGATTTCGTGAACGACAAATTCAATGTCCCGTTGGTCGGAAATTACCTGTGCCATGTGTCCTCCTCGGTAGGGGATTCGTGTGGGATGCTTAATGAACAAGCCTTCATTATAATATTTTGTTCATATGTAAGTTTGTGTGTTGTTAATCGCATATATAATACTATATCGATCACATTTTAATTACAACAATTTATAAACAAACAAGGCGCTTTGTCGCCGTTTGGAGACCTGGGGCACTCCAAAATGAATATTCATTCATTGCATTTATTTTGCTGCCCCGTCAAGAAATTTTTACAAACAAACACAATGCTGATATATAGTGTCACCATGGAAAAGATACTGATTTCAGCATGTCTTCTGGGCCGGCCGGTGCGCTATGACGGCCAATCCTGCCCTTTTGAATCTTCGCTTATGGATCTGTGGCAGGCCAACGGATTGCTGGTGCCGGTCTGCCCGGAAATGGACGGCGGTCTTCCTGTGCCCCGGCCCCCTGCAGAGATTACCCCCGGCGGCGGCCCCGGTGTGTGGGCGGGATCGGCCCGGGTGAAAACTGAACACGCAGACGTTACAGATTTTTTTGTCAAAGGCGCCCTGGCCGCATTGGACAAAGCCGTTGCCTGTGGCATCAAAATCGCCCTTTTAAAACAAAAAAGCCCATCCTGCGGCAGTTGCCGGATCTATGACGGCAGTTTCAGCCGGTCTCTTGTGGACGGTATGGGGGTGACAACTGCCCTGTTAAGGCAGCACGGTATTCTGGTGTTTGGTGAAGATCAGATAGATCAATTGTCACGGGCCATTGCCCACAAAAAATAAAGAAACCGGGGTAGCCCGGGGGAGAATTTTATGCCGGACATCATCGTCGAGTCCTGGGGCATGCTCCAGGAAGAGTTGTTCAAAGGTTCCTGGAATGATACCATTCAAAGATATCGGCCCCCCTTTGTTTACCGGGGTCTGTCAGATGCCGCCTACCGCCTTGAAACTTCGCTGATGCGCCTGGGCGGACCCTTCTGGACCCTTGAAAAGCATCTGCTGCGCAATTTCCGTAAATATTCCCGGGCCCAGGGACGCCAAGAACCCGATTCCTTCTGGCACCTTCTGGCTGTGGCCCAGCATCATGGGCTGCCCACCCGCTTGATGGACTGGACCTATTCCCCTTTGATCGCCCTTCATTTTGCCCTGGCCAATATTGAACGGTTTGACGTGAACGGGGTGATCTGGCGGATCAACTATGAACAGGTCCATGATCTTCTCCCGCCTGAACTTAAAGGGCAGCTGACCACCGAAGGCGCCCAGGCCTTTACCGTGGAACTGCTCACCAGTATCGGCCAGGAACGACCGGACTGCCACGCCGGGGAAAAAACCTTTCATCAGTATGTTGAAACTTTAACCCAGTTTGATGCCCTGGGCAAGTCCGAAGAGTTCCTGCTTTTTTTTGAACCGCCATCCATTGACGAGCGCATTGTGAACCAGTATGCTCTTTTTTCAGTCATGCCCAATCCCTGCCGCATGATTGATGACTGGCTCAATTGTCATACCGATTGCTTCCAGCGCATCATTATTCCGGCAGACCTGAAATGGGAATGCCGGGATAAATTGGATTTGTGCAATATCACAGAGCGTGTGTTGTTTCCCGGCCTTGACGGGCTGGGATCCTGGTTGAAGCGTCATTACAGTCCTAAAACCTGATCCTTGTTTTTGAAAAACCATATTTAATGAAGTAAGGGTTAAGGGTAAGGTTATGAACAAAAAAGTAGATGCTGGAAAGGGAAGGGCCGTTGGATTCTTTTTGGGCCCGTTGATTTTTATTGTAATGCTTTTGCTGCCGGTTCCCCACGGAATGAAACTTGAAGCCTGGCACGTGGCGGCCGTGACTGTTCTCATGGCCATCTGGTGGATTACCGAAGCCATTCCCATCCCAGCCACAAGTCTTTTGCCCATAGCGCTTTTCCCGCTTCTTGGTGTTATGAAATCCCCCGATGCCACAGCCCCCTATGCCAATCATCTGATTTATTTGTTCATGGGCGGATTCTTTCTGGCCGTAACCATGGAAAAATGGAATCTGCACCGTCGGGTGGCCCTGTATACCATCCGTGCCGTTGGTGTCAGCCCCTCCCGGATGATCATGGGGTTTATGGTGGCCACGGCCTTTTTGTCCATGTGGGTCTCCAATACCGCAACGGCCATGATGATGGTGCCCATCGGTCTGGCGGTCATCAACCAGGTGACAGGGCTCAGCTCCGATGATTTAAGATATGTGTGCGTGCATGAAAGTCCTGAATTTAATTTCGGCAGAAGCCTGATGCTTGGCATCGCCTATGCGGCATCCGTGGGCGGTGTGGCCACCATTATCGGTACTCCGCCCAACACGGTGATGGCAGGCATGGTGGAAAAGATGTTCAAGATTGAAATCGGATTCGGCCAGTGGATGCTTTTCGGCGTGCCCCTTGCCGTGATAACCTTAGGCATTGCCTGGTTTTTCCTGACTAAATGGCTTTTCCCCATGGGCGATCTGGAACTCGCCGGCGGGGCGGCCATCATTGACGAAGAGATCAAAAAGCTTGGTCCCATGTCGGGAGCCGAAAAAAAGATTGTGACCGTGGGGTGCCTTATGGCGGCATTCTGGCTTTCCCGGGGCTTTTTGGCGAAAGCTGATTTTATGCATGGGATCATGCCCCACTTCAGCTATATCAGTGATGCGACCATCGGGATCATGGGGGCGCTTTTGCTTTTTTGCATTCCCTTAGATTTTAAAAAAAGGACCTTTCTGCTTGACTGGCAGACCGCCGTTAAGATCCCCTGGGACGTGATTCTGCTTTTTGGTGGCGGCCTTGCCATTGCCAACGGATTTACCCGGACCGATCTGGCCACTTATATTGCAGGGCAACTGGGGGCCCTTGAGGGAACCAGTCTTTTTATGTTTGTGGGCGTGGTGGTACTGATCACCATTTTTCTGACGGAAATTACATCCAACACGGCTACGGCCACCCTGCTTGTGCCCATTATGGGCAGTGCCGCCATTGCCATGGGCGTACACCCCTTTGCCACCATTATCGGTGCCTGTGTGGCAGCCTCCTATGCGTTTATGCTGCCGGTGGCCACCCCGCCCAACGCCGTGGTCTTCGGCAGCGGGTGTGTTTCCATCCGGCAGATGGCAAGGGCCGGCTTATGGCTTAATATTGTAGGTACCATTTTGATTACGGTATTTGTGGTTTATCTGCTGCCGTTGCTGTGGGGTGTGGATTTATCCACCGTGCCGGCATGGGCCGTCAAACCCGGCTAAATATGTGAGTCTGCAGGGCGGTATTGCCGCCCTGCAGACATTACCTAAAATCGGAGGCTGCATCCGGCATAGGCGCTTGCCGGCTCAATATAGGTCTCGCCGTCATATGCTTTTTTTTCATTAAAAAGATTATCAATGCCTGCGAAAACCTGGATCCGGTTTGAAAAATCCTTTGCACAATACAGGTTCACCGTGACATAACCGTTTTTATCTTCGGCATTGGATACATGCTGGTCGCCGATGTAATTGATGCGGGTGGCTGCACGAAATTTGTAATCCGGGTGATAATAGCCCAGCCTGAAGATACCCTTTATGTCCGGGCTGCCTTCCAGTTCTTCCCCTGTCTCCTTGTTCTCCGTGTCCAGCCAGGTAATGCCGACACCGGAGCTCAAATGCCAGGGAAGTTTCACGTCTGCCCGGGCTTCGATTCCCTGGGTGCGGGCTTCGGTAATGTTCCGGTACTGGTAATAGGCGATCTTATTTCCTCCGGATCCCTCGGTGCGTATGAACTGTGCGTCAATCATATTGTCGATATCAATTCTGAACGCAGTGATTCCGCCTGAAAAATGGCCTTTTTCGCCTTCAAGGCCGATTTCATAGGAGAGCGACTCTTCGGGTTCCAGATCCGGGTTGGGGCTGTACACATATTTTGCTTTGTTGCGGTAGGAAGTGACAAACAGTTCTGAAAGGGAAGGCGCCCTGAATCCTTTGCCGATGGATGCTTTTAGCCGAAGTGATTCAAGAATGCCGTAGACCAGAGATGCCTTGGGCGAAAACTGACTGCCGAATTCGGAGTGATTGTCATAGCGCAGGCCGGCAGTAAGATACAACCCAGAGAACATTTCAAATTCATCCTGGACAAAAATACTGGTATTGTTCAGGTCGTCGTCCGCACCTGTGCTGTCTTCACGACCCTCCTGCCGAAATTCCGCCCCAACGGACAGAAGATGAGTGCCCATGATTGGTCCGGTATATCTTGCCTCTACCTGGTTCAGCCAGCGTTCGGCATCCTCTTCGCTGGTGACGGTCGCCGTGGGCGAAAACTGCATTTTGTTTTCATGCTCGGACCGGTAGGCCCGGACCAACAGATTCCCGTCCTGGGTGATTTGATTGTCATATTGAAGAAAATAATTGAAGCGCTGGTCTTCGGCATTCCGCTCCCGGCTTTGGCCCTCGTAATACCTTTCTCCCTGACGTTCCAGATCAAAATATTCAAACCCTGCGCTTAAGCTTGATGCGTCGGTCAATGCATGGGACACCCGCCCAGCCGCGGAATTGAGATCCTTATCGTCGCCGTCGTCGGGCGTTTCTCCGTCATCGTTCCAGCCGCCAATGTGCTGGGTGGCACCCGACAGTATAAAAGATGTTTTTCCAAGGGTTGAACCCATCCAGACGGAGCCCATGCCGTCGTCGGAATCCTTATCCAGGTGGCTTTTGTACCGGGTGGTCACCCCGCCCGAAGTGTTTTGGGGGGCCTTTTTGGTGATGATGTTGACCACGCCGCCCACAGCATCACTGCCGTATATGGCCCCGCTGGGGCCGCGTAAAATTTCAATGCGTTGGATCATGGTCACCGGTATCTGATCGGTGCTGGTAAAATCTTTGTACCCGGCTGCCAGTCGCCGCCCGTCAATGAGTACCAGACTCCTTTTGGCGCCTGTTCCCCTGATGTTGACGGCCTTGGCCCGGCCCGAGGCTTCGGATACCATGAGGCCCAAAGCCTGTGCCAGTACTTGGGCCACGGACGTTGCCCCCATCTCTTGGATTTCCAGGGCTGTAATGACCTGAATTGATCCGGGTGCTTCTTCCAGGGTTTTTTCGGACATGGTGGCAGTAACCACGGTGGGCGTGATGTTTACTTCTGCGAGGAGCGGTAATGGAAACAGTAAAATCAACAATCCCATGATCTGCATTTTGGTTCTCATTTTTTCTCCTTTTCTTATGTTTAGTGGTTTATATTGACTGATATTTTCTTTGTCAAGATAAAAAGTTAGTCTAATTAGCTAATTTATAAATTTATTAAATAGTCTTTTTGCACAAACTATATTTATCCGTATAAAAAAAGGGGCGGCGCCGGATTTCCGGTGCTGCCCCTTTTATATTCGGGTATTATTGTATGATGCTACATGGCGGTGACCACCTCGTGAATGATGTCAAACAGCGTCTGGGGTTCCATGCCTTTGGCCTGGGCAATTTCCTTGATGGTCTGATCCGGTTCTGCAATAATTTGTCTGGCGCCAAGGCCGTCGATTACTTTTTTCGTGTCCAGGTTGTATCGGAGGCATAAATCATCTAAGCGCATTTTGCCTATGCCGGGGAAGGGAAGATCTGGAAAAGGTTCGGCCTCGGTTGCCTTTTCAGGCGACTGCATGGCCGCATAGACATCTTTGGGCGTGCAGCCGTTTGCCCGGGCAATATCAAGCAGGGTCGAGGATTCGTCATCAAATGTTATATTTGATTGTTTCAGCTGCTGTTTGATCGCATCAAGATCAAGGCCGGTGCGTTTGGCAAACATCTTCAATGAAGAGAGCTCTGCATGGCCGTAAGGAGGTTCCCCATACTTTTGGGCGCCGGCCTCCTTGAATGATGCACTGAAATTAAGAATCGTGCTCATGGGCGGGATATGAAGCAGGGTGCCGAAGGTGAAAAACAGTGTGAGAATAAGGGCGATGTTAAAATCCGGGGTGAAGATTTTAACCGCTTTGGACTTATTTTTCATATAGGAGACGATGGGTTTCCAGTTGTAGTACAGGTGCAAAAGCCCTGAGACGAGAAATAAAACCCCAAGGTTGATGTGAACGTCACCCCAAAGGGTTTTGGTTAATCCCCAAAACTGCCAGTCGGACCAGTATGCCACCCTCCCTTCAGGAACAACATAGAGGACAATACTGGTTACGATCAGCAGCACAAAAGATAACAACATGGTTAACGAGGTGATTTTTCGCAGCTTCATAAAGTGTTCCTCCTGTCTAAATAAAAATTTTTACCACGGAAATCACGGAAGACACTGAAGAAAAAATTCCGTGGTGTCTGTGATTTCCGTGGTTAAAATGTTGTTCATCGTTTGTTGTGTCCGTCAGTTAGATGCCGGGTCCAGGCAAATCACCTGGATCTTATTTCCTGATGCCTGCCATTTGAGATCAAAGTCAAACATCCGAATCCCATATATGCGTTCATTATCCACTTCGTCGTCCCGGGCGTTTTCTTTTTTTCGGGAGAACCGGGCATTGCTGTAAGCGGGCCGGGGATCATTTTCCAGCACCTGGGTAATGATGGTCTGCAGATTGGGTATGGTCTTTTCCCGTTCCCGGATTTGGGCTGCTGCCCCATCGGAAAAATTGACCCGGCAGGTTTTGTTGTCCGGGGGCGGTGCAAAGCCGTCCCGGGCATTGTCCAACCGGTCGGAATAGGGCAGATAGGGCTTGATGTCCAGCACCGGGGTCTGATCTAAAATATCCACGCCGGTCAGGTGAAGCACCGGCCCTTTGGCCGTCATTTCGATCTCTTCAAGCCGGACACAGGACATACCGATGGGGTTGGGCCGAAAAGGGGAACGCGAGGCAAAAACGCCCACCTTTTTATTTCCCCCAAGGCGGGGCGGGCGGACCATGGCAGACCATTGGCCATCCTTTTTAACCGCCCCGTGAAACAGGAAAAGAAGCCAGACATGTGAAAATTGTTCAAGGCCTCTGACGGCCTCGGGACGGGCAAATTCCGGCAGGAACTCCAGCATTCCCGGCGCCCTGTCCGCAAGGTTGGGCTGCCGGGGTATGCCGAATTTTTCCTTAAAACAGGTGTGGATCACCCCAATGGGCTTTATGGCAGGGTTTAAATCGAGGGCCACAGAGTTTCCAGTTCACTGATCCGTGATTCAAAATGAACGGCTGCCGCCTGTACCGGGGTAATGGTTGCCATGTCCACCCCCGCAACTCTGAGTTCGTCAATGGGGTACAAGGATCCGCCGAGCTTGAGGAAGCTGAGGTAATCATCCACGGCAGACTGTCCCTTATCCGTTATACGCTGGGCAATGCCCAAGGCGGCCGCCAGGCCCGTGGCGTATTTATAAACGTAAAAGGAAGAGTAAAAATGGGGGATGCGCAGACATTCCAGGGTGAGCGCCGGGTCAATGACCATCTTGTCGCCAAAATATGTGGCTAAAAGATCTTTGTATACCGACGTGAAGGTGTCAATGGTAAGTGCCTGATTGTCACCGGCCAGGCCGTGGACAATATGTTCAAATTCGGCAAACATAGTCTGGCGAAAAAACGTGCCCCGGATATTGTCGATCTCCCGGTTCAGAATGTAGGCTTTCATTTTCGGATCATCCGTATATTTTTCCAGAAGATGCCGGGCCAAAAGCGCTTCGTTGAGGGTGGAGGCCACCTCGGCCACAAAAATCGTGTATCCGTGGGTGGGGTAGGGCTGTGATGTGTTGGCAAGGTAGGTATGCATGGAGTGCCCGGCCTCGTGAATCAAGGTGAACAGACTGTTAATGGAATCCGGGTCATAGTTGAGCAAAATATAAGGGTTGGAATCGTAGCACCCCGAAGAGTAGGCCCCGCTTCGTTTGCCTTTGTTTTCGTACCGGTCCACCCAGCCCTTGAGCAGACCCTGCTCCAGGGTTTGGCAATAGTCCTTACCCAGCGGTGCAAGGGCCTCAATACAGGTGGCAACCGCCTCTTCATAATCCATGTGAAAGTCAACGTCGGGCACAAGCTGTACATAGGTGTCGTACATGTGCAGTTCATCAACGCCCAGGGCCTGTTTTCTAAAATCAAGGTACCGGTAAAGGGGTGAAAAAGCTTTTTTTACATTGTCAATCAGGTTGTCGTAAACCGCTTCGGGCACATGATCCGCAAATAAAGCGGCCTTTCGTGCTGCCTCAAAATTTCTGGCCCTGGCCCAGAACAGATCTTTTTTTATTGATGCCCCTAAAGTTGCAGCAATGGTGTGTCTGTGGTCATCGTAGGTCTGGTAATATTGATCAAAAACCGCTTTGCGGAAATTTCTATCCTTATGCCCCAGAAACGTAATGAAGTTGCCGTGGGTTAACGGAGAACCTTTACCCAAAGGCGTTTTTACCGTACCAAAATTAAGATCGGCGTTATCCAGCTGAGAAAAAATCCGTTGGGGGGCACCAAGACTTTCTGCGGCCATTGCCAACAGTTGCTCGGTGGCTGCATCTTTGGTGTGGGGAATGTACCGGATCATCTGTTCCAGATAAAACCGGTATGGCTTAAATGCGTCTCTATCAAGATACGCGGTCAGCTGGTCCGAGGGGATCGCCTGGATTTCAGGCGACATAAAACTTGAGGCCTCCCCTATGCGGGTGTAAAGGTTCGCGGCCCGCTGGAAAAGGCTTTCGTTGTCCGACTGGGTCTTATCCTCATCGTTTTTCAGGTGGGCTAATGTATAAAGGCGATCCATATCCCGCCCGACACCGTGGTCAAACTCGATACAGGCCAAAAGCCTGTCAGGCCCCTGGCCAAGGGTTCCCTTGAAATCATCGTAGGCGGGTATCTTTTTTTCCAATGTCTGGAAAAGCGCTTCCCACGCTTCGATGGTTTGAAACATGGGTGACAGGTCCCAACTGTCATTTTGAAGGACCTCTTTTCTCGGGGCGTCCGGCTGATGAACCATAAAAAAACTCCTTTGGCTGGTGGATAGATCAATTACTCGTATTTGGTTAGGGTATTGTGACGTCCTTGTCAAGTTTAGAGTTTGTTCTATCGAACAATTTGTATCGTACCTTTTTTACGGGCGGGCGCAGGCGATGCCTTACCGATAAATCCGACCGCCGCACACGAGTAAATGGTGTGCGCTTTGGGGATGCCCAGTTCAAACAGGTAGGCTCTTATATCCGGATCGTTACGGAGCCAGTGGAGCTGGTTGATATAGCAGCTTCCCAGCCCAAGGGACTGGGCCCCGAGGAATATGTTGCCAAGGGCCAGGGAACAATCGGCCATGGCATTCTCGTAATTGGGTTTATTGGAGGCGATGATGAGCGTGGGGGCGTTGTGGTAAAAATTATAACCGTCCTGTTGTGAACGTGTTTTCATGGCGTGTTTTGTGGGGTAATCATCGTCGGGCACCCAATGCTGAAATCCTTGACAAACGAGGGCGTTTAAATGAAGCAGTACACTCTTTTTTTGAATGGCCGTAAATAACCAGCTCTGGTTGTTGCCCCCGCTGGGAGCCCATATCGCGGCATCAAGCAGCGCATCCAGTTGTTCGGATGAAATTTGTTGTTCCGTAAACTTGCGGGTGCTTCTTCGTTCATGAATGCAGGTTATAACTTCGTTATTTAGGCTCATATCACTTCCTTTCCTTGAATATATGTTTTCATTGGTCCAAAAATTAACTTTCATAATCAAGGAAATTATCTAACTGATCAAACATTTTTTGTCGTAGTTGGATGAGGAATATTTTTAAATTCAGAGCAATGAGCCTATTTCTATCTTTTTTTTGAGTCATGTATTGGCCTGAATTTAAATTTAATTGGTAAGAAAGAGCATTAAACGCCATGTTTGCAAAATGATCTGAATCCGGTTCTATAAAATGGCATCTGATCCGTTTAAGCTGTTTATCAATTCCTATCAAGAGGCTTTTTTCTATTGCATAAGGCATTTAATTTTTAGATTGACTTAAGCCAGTGCCCTTGTTACAAAAATGTTAATCTCCCTTTATAGATATTCATTAAAATTATTTTCGGTGCTGTAGGTCTTTAAAGAAGTGCTGTTTTTAAGACAGTTGTCTTTGAATCATTATATCTTTCAATAAAAAGGACGATGAGGTGGCTTATGAATTTATTTAAAAATTTTAAAATCAAGCACCGGTTATATCTTGTTGCATTATTGATGGTGCTGCTTTCAATTATGTGTACCTATTTCATTGTGCACGGCACCTCAGCTATTAAAAAAACGGCATTGGATGAGTTGGATCTTGCCATTCAGCAGACCCAAAAAGAAAAGCTTAAAGCCGTAACTCATTCCATGGCCGTCTCTATCGCACAAGGTATGGAAAAAATAGAGGATGAAGCAAATCGTATTGAATATATACGCCATATCATTGAACCCATTCGTTTTGAAGATGATAAATCCGGATATTTTTACGTATACAAAGGAACTGTCAATGTAGCCCATCCCATTAACAAAAAGTTAATCGGCAAAGATTTGAAAGATTTGAAGGACCCTAATGGGGTGTATTCAATACGAGAACTTAGAAAAGCCGCGGAAAATGGCGGGGGATATTGCTTTTTTACCTGGGAAAAACCCGGGGTCGGTCTGGTGTTAAAGCTTGGCTATGCGGAAATGATTCCGGGTACGCAAGTTTGGATCGGTACCGGCGTGTATCTGGATAACATTCAGGCATACAAAGACAACACCGGGGAAGTGATTCGCAAAGAAGTCTATGCAATTCTGACCCAGACGGGTACCATCGGGGGGCTTGTTCTTCTCATTGTTGTGTATTCTTGTTTTTCAGTTGTTTTTGGTGTGACAAAATCCCTTAAGCTTATGCAGACTGGGATTACTCATGTGGAACAGGGTGACTTTACTCAACATATAAAATTGGATACCAAAGATGAACTCGGTGTTTTTTCTGGGGTCTTCGATCGGTTTATCCAGACACTGAATAAAACCATGGGCGATATTCTGGATCAATCAAAATTAATTAGCGATTTGGCCGAAACTCTGAACAAACTTTCTTCAGGAATGTCAGAAGAGGCACTAAAAAGTGCCGGCCAGGCCAATGATGTTTCAGTTGGGGCAAAAGCCATGAATGATCATATGGATTCTGTGGTCCTTGCAATGGAACAAGCCTCTCAAAATATAGAGCAAATCGCTGCCGCTACCGAGCAGATTTCGGCAACGGTTCAGGAAATTACACGCCGTACTGAGACGACAGTTGATACAACGAAACAGGCCACTAAGCAAGCGAAGGATACTGCCCAGAGGATGAGTGACCTTAGCAAGAGTACGGCTGAGATCGGCAATGTTACCCAGGTTATTCAGGATATCAGCGAACAGACCCACCTGTTGTCCTTAAACGCAACGATCGAAGCCAGTAGAGCTGGAGAGGCTGGCAAAGGATTTGCCGTAGTTGCTGATGAAATAAGGCAACTGGCACGGCAGACGGCCAATGCAACAGAGGAAATCAGGGAGAAAGTGGATAATATCCAAACCACTGTAGCGGTCACCCGTAAAGATATTTTGAATGTTGAAAAGATCATTGAAGATGCGAATCAGTCTGTTCAACAGGTTCAGGCATCGGTGTCTGAACAGGCCTTGGCGACCGAAGAGATCAGTCGAAATATTCAACAAACTTCAGCAAGTATCAGTGACACCACACAGAGTGTCCATCAGGCGGGTCAGATGACTGAAAAAATTTCAAAAGACGTTTCTTTAGTTCATGACGCTTCCGATCTTATCGCTGAGAATAGTCAACATGTAAAAGAGAGCGCAACTAAGCTGAATGCCACGTCGGTCCAGTTTGCCAAAATGGCTGGACAATTTAAAATTACTCGGGGAAATTAATCATATCGATTTCAAAGTGTAATACTTTAAATTCTGTAAATCCCCCCACCACTTCAGGTGGAGGTTCCAAAAGTGTAACAGCAAATCGTTTGGATAATTGAATCATTTTCGGTAATCAAGGCACATCAATGATTGTTTTTACTGGCTATCTTTACTGGCTATCATTGATAAGCAGGGGAGGTTTTAGGGCAAGCCCTGCTGCCGATAGTAGGTTTCTGGGCAGCAGGGCGATTGGTCGATCTTTGGTTCCTATTCGACTACCTCATGGGAGGTGGGTGGTGTGGCCGGTTCGTCCGGCTCCGTTGGCGGAATCTCATTTTGCTGTTCCTGTACAGCGGTTGACACCGAGGGAGCAGTCTCTTGCTGCTCGGGGCCGGCTTGCGCCTCGGGTGCTGAGGGTTGTGATTGTATAGGCAAAGGACCCTGGATCCTTCTGACATCTTTTTGGGCCCGCTGCTGAATTTCCTTGTAGGCTTCTTCCAGGGATGTTTTCATTACAGCCACCCGGCCTTCGCTCATGATAATTCGCTGCAATTCCGGTATTTGTACCCTGGATGTCGCTTTCAGGTAAACAGGCTGAATGAAAAATACGCTGTTTTCCTCCAGCAATATAATCATTTTTCCCCTGACCACTGACGAGCCCGCCTGGTCCCACAGGGTGAACTCCCGGGCGATGGCAGGATCCTGGTTGATCATTGCATTGATCTGGGCCGGGCCGAACACCAATTCGCCTTTGGGGAAATCATAGATGATAATTTTTCCGTAATTATCCCCGTCACATCCCGCCACGGCCATGGACCGCAGGTTATCCTTGCCCTTTGGGAACATGGGCAAGAGCAGCATGAAATCCAGTTGTCCGGATTTGATGAGGTCAAGGGTTAAATAATAGGGTTTATCGGGAACAGTATCCCCTGCTGCATCCCCGTGGGTTTCGGCAAAGGTCCATAGGTCTTCCTGCTGGAAAAACACCTGGGGGTCTGTTTGATGGTACTTGGCATATATTTGCATCTGGATGTCAAATAGATCTTTGGGGTACCGTACATGAGCTTTCAAGTTTTCGGGCATTTCATCCCGGGATTTGAAAAGACCCGGATAAATTTTATCATACGCTTTGATAATGGGATCTTTGGTATCATATATGTAAAAATTCACGCTGCCGTTATAGGCATCCACAACAATTTTTACGCTGTTTCGAATGTAATTCATCTGCATGCCGTTAATCATCACGGAAGGGGCGGCCGGATAGTGGTCGGAGTGTGTATAGGCGTCTACCATCCAGAACAGCCCTTCGGGGGTATAAACGGCATATGGGTTTTGGTCCAGCAAAAGAAACGGGGCGATGGTGTGGATACGTTCTATGATTTGCCGCCGGAACAGCAATTTGGTCTTTTCGCTGATTTTTGTGGATAAAAATATGTTCTTATCTTTGAGGTAATAGGCGAAGAGAAATTTGCGTGCCAGAGAAGAGATGGGCACCCCGCCTGTGCCATGGTAATTTGTATTGGCATTACTGTTTCCCTTGGGATAATCCAGTTCACCCACTTCATTGGGGGCAAGGGCGTAAGGGTAAGGGTTCAACCCATAATACACTCTGGGCTCAGCCAGGTCCAATCCATAGTCTGATTTGGGCGGAATATTATGCAGATACCAGTTCATGGAATCTCCACCCTCCTGGCTTGCCGATGACATGACTGCACCGTATCCATGGGTATAAAGCAGGTGGTCGTTGATCCAGTTCTGGGTGCCCCCGGGCAACTGGTCATAGCTTAGTTCCCGCATGGACAGAAAGACCTGCTGATATTGATCGGCAACCGTATACCTGCCGACGCTGACCTGGGGAAAGGTATAGTAGGTTCGCAACTCCTGAAGCTGTTCGTAAACTGTTTTAAGGGTGTCTGCATCCCACACCGGTACGTTGCGCAGCACATTCTGCACCTGCTCTACGCTTGTGTTGATTGGAAAGCGTTGATGCTCAAAGTTTCGGGTTTCAACGTTGGACAGGTTGAATGCGTCCAGTGTGGATGTAATATTTTTTTGAATATAGGGGCTTTCCCTGACCACTTCGTTGGGTTTTACCCAATAGGTTTGGATAAATTCGGGCAGATAATCGGTATAGCGCAGCACCAGGGCTAAGGTTAAACAGACCAGGGTACCGAAAAATACCTTATGTCCTTTTTTAAATTTAAGAACAGTTACAAGCGAAACTATGGCCACCGCAATGCACGCCAGAGAGACCCAAATCAGGGGCAAAATGACCCGCATTTGAACATATCCGGGCCCAAAGAACAAAGGCTGATGTCCGGCATCATAGGCCAGGGCATATCGCTGTATAATGAAATCCAGGATTTCAAGACCGAAAATTATCAGTAAAAGAAGGCTTAAATGCCATTTGGCCACACTTGAAAAATCAAACAGTCGTTTGGTAAGTATCCGGTTTTTGATAATGTATAAAATAAGCAGAGCGAACAGCAGCACCGTTACAGCCACCACCAACGGCCGCTGAAGCAGTGAATAGAGGGGAAGCGCGAACAGGTAAAATGAGATATCCGTGGAAAAGAACGGATCTTTTATCCCCATGTCGGAACCAAAAACGTAGAAAAGAAATTTTTCCCAGTGGTGATAGATGGGGATAGCCAGCGGCAGGCTCAATACCAGAGACAAGGGGGTATAAAACAGCAGGGAACCTGACTGAAAATGCTTCAGGATTCTGGCTGATCTTCTGTTTCCTTTTTCCCGCATATCCGGAAGCCGTTTCCTTAGGACCCGTGCGGCAATCTGGAAATTTAAGAAAAAGATCAAAAAGAAAAAGATTGTTACACCGAAGAACACGATATAGCGATAAGACAGGCGCTGCCAGTAGTAAAACAGGTAGCCCATTGAATCAAACCACCAGATATCGACCAGTCCGTCAACAGCCATTACGCTGATCACGCCGGCTATGAGAAGCAAAAAAATTAAAATACCGCCTAGGATCAGCAGCCGACGCTTCAATTTGTGTGAAAAAGTTTCAGATGTCATGGCTATATTCCAATTGGGTTAAGGTTTAGGAAAAAAATAATCAACAACCAGCATATTTATGAATGGTACGATAAAAAAAGACAATAGGAAAAACAATAAGTGAAATTATGTAAAATGTATTTCTAAAATACGGCCACGGACTGGCCTGACATCTCACCTGTCAGACTCAGCCCACGACGAAAGTTGAAAGATCTGTATATGTGCCGGAAACTTTTTTATAAAAATGACCGGATTGTACCGAATGGATCAAAGTTATAAAAATAACGTTGATCAGGACCGGATTTGTCCGTTTCCCCAGGCCACAAATTTTGTGGTGGTTAGCTCTTTTATGCCCATGGGGCCGTAAGCATGCAGCTTTGAGGTGGAGATGCCGATCTCAGCGCCTAAACCCAGTTCGCCGCCGTCATTGAACCGGGTGGATGCATTGACAATGACCAGGGAAGCGTCCACTTCCCGGATAAAGCGCCGGGAGCGGTTCAGGTCCGTTGTGATGATCGCTTCGGTGTGGTTGGAGCCGTAGGCTGCGATGTGGGCCATGGCATCATCCATGTCCTTGACCACCTTGCAGGCCAACGTCAGATTCAAATATTCCATGGGCCAGTCCGCCTCGGTGGCCGGGACGGCATCGGGCAGGATTTCACAGGTTTTTGGGCACCCCTTGATGGTGACACCGGCCTGGGCCAAAGCTTTATATGCCATGGGCAGAAATTGCCCGGCCACGCCTTCGTGAACCAGCAGGGTCTCCAGGGCATTGCATACGCCGGGGCGCTGGGCTTTGGCGTTGAGGACGATGTTCACGCCCATCTCCAGGTCTGCCAGATCATCCACATAGGCGTGGCACACCCCTTTGTAATGTTTGAGCACAGGGATGCTGGAGGCAGCCACCACGTGGCGGATCAGTCCTTCGCCCCCCCGGGGGATGATCAGATCGATATACTCTTCCTGTTTGAGCATGATATCCACGGCAGCCCGGTCCGGGGTGGGGATGACCTGGACGGCTCCGGCCGGCAGGCCCTCTGTGGAAATGCCTTTTTCTATGGCCCGGGCCAAAGCTTTGTTGGAGTAAATGGCTTCGGAACCGCCCCGCAGGATCACGGCGTTACCTGCCTTGAGACACAGGCCTGCCGCATCCACGGTGACATTGGGCCTTGATTCGTAAATAATGCCGATGACCCCCAATGGGATGCGCATTCTGGCTATTTCAATACCGTTGGGCCGGATGGAGGAATCGGAGAGGGTGCCCACGGGATCTTCCAGACCCGCCACATATTCCAGGCCTTCAACCATGCCGTTCAAGACCTTATCGGAAATAGTCAGCCGGTCAATCATGGCGTCGGACAAGCCGTTTTCCCGGGCTGCGGCCACATCCTTTGCGTTTTCCGCCTGGATGGCGTCTTTATCTTTTTCCAGCTGCCGGGCAATGGCAAAAAGGGCCCTGTTTTTTTGTTCCGAAGGCAGAGCCGCCATAATCCGGGCTGCCGCTCTGGCCTGTTTGGCTATTTCAATGATCTGATTTTCCAAAGACATAGAAATGGTTCTCCTTTTATTTTATCCCGAAAATAATTATGAGCGGGCGTCGTCGGGGTATGCGGTGATCATTAGATTATCCCTGTGAATCACCTCGTCATAGGATCTGTAACCCAGGCGTTTTTTAATCTGGCTGGTCTTGCAGCCCATGATCTTTAATATATCCGACGCATTGTAATTGACAAGGCCCATACCCAGGACCACTTTGTCCTCTGTGATGAACTCCACGGGATCACCGACCTCAAAATAATCTTCCACCCGGGTAATGCCCGATGGCAAAAGGCTTTTGCCCTGCTCAACAACCGCTTTCTGGGCACCTTTATCTATGGTGATTCTGCCCTTGGCCTGGAGGGTCAGGCCGATCCAGTTTTTCCTGGATGAGGCCTTTTGTTCATTGGGAACAAAATAGGTGCCGGTATAATCATTGTCCATTATTTTAATCAGAATATCCTGTTCCAGGCCGCAGGCAATGATCATGGGAATTCCGGCCGATGTCAGTTTTTTAGCCGCGCTTATTTTTGTGCCCATACCCCCTGTGCCCAACGGCCCTGCAATTTTTCCGGCCATGGCTTCGATGTCACTGCCCATGGAGGTCACCCGCCTGAGAAGCTGTGCATCATCATGGCGCCGGGGATCTTTATTATACAGACCGCCTATATCGGTGAGATTGATCATCAGGTCTGCGCCAAGCAACAGGGTGATCATGGCGCCCAAATTGTCATTGTCTCCAAATTGCAGGGATTTTACCGCCACCGTGTCGTTTTCATTGATAATGGGCAGCACCTTCCATTCCAGGAGTGTATTCAGGGTGTTTCTGGCATTCAGATACCGGACCCGGTCGCACAGGTCTCCACGGGTCAAAAGGATCTGGGCCACTTTTCGGCCGCAGTGTTCCACAGCCTTTTCCCATTCCCGGATCAGGTCTGCCTGGCCGATGGCTGACACGGCCTGTCGTTTGGGGGTTTCCGACGGCCTTTTTTTCAGACCGATTTTTTTAACGCCCGCAGCCATGGCCCCGGAAGATACAAGGATTACTTCGATACCCCGGTCATGGAGTACGCAGACCTGCCTTGCGATGCTGTTGATGACGTCAAGATTGAGGCTGTTCTTCCGGGTCAGCACCCCTGAGCCCACTTTGACCACTATACGTTTGAAAGCGGACAGGGGTATAATTTGCTGGTCGGTGTTCATATTATGTCCCAGGTTTTTAAAAAAGCGGCACAAGGCCGCAAAGCTAATCGTCATTACCAATTAATGGGCAAAAATTAAACCATAGTGCAGATGATTGCAAGGTATGATTTTTAGCCCTATCGTTTCTTTGTGATGGAAAAGATAAAAGCCGGCTGGTATATTAACTGCCTGGTTTTTTCGGACAGGGATAATAAGGGCGGCACATGGAAACATATTTGTTCATGGGGATGGTGTTGGGATTGTCTGCCGGTTTGTCGCCGGGGCCTTTGCTGGCCCTTGTGATCAGTGAAACCGTTCGTCTGGGTGTACGCGCCGGTATCCGTGTGGCCCTGGCACCGCTTATTTCAGATCTTCCTGTGTTGATTGTCTCTTTTCTTTTGGTTTCCTGGTTCTCCGGATCAGACCCTGTGCTGGGTGTTATCTCCCTTGTCGGGGCGGTTATCGTTTTAAAAATGGGAATTTCATCTATCCGAACCGCCGGGCAGATGCCAGAATCCACCGGGCGCATGTCCGCATCCTTGATGAAGGGGGTGCTGGTAAATATTTTAAGCCCCCATCCGTACCTGTTCTGGATTACCGTTGGAGCCCCCGTGGCGTCAAAGGCCTGGCAGATTCATCCCGGAGGGGCAGTAGGGTTTGTGGCAGGCTTCTATCTGCTGCTTGTGGGATCTAAACTTGCTTTGGCTCTTCTGGTGGCCAGGACCCGCAGCTTTTTAACCGGTGCCGCCTATGTCTGGACCATGCGGGTGCTTGGGCTTCTTCTTTGCTGCTTTGCCTGGGGACTCGCCCGGGAGGGCGCAGGGCTTCTGGGATGGCTGTAAGCCTTTTTAGAGCAAACGCATGTAATTTGCTCCCGGTTTGCGATTTGAGCCGCCCCCCACTCAATCCTTCTGTTATTAAATGCTGGTATTCAGAAAATATTTAGTATAAACAATCTTTTTATTTCAATAACGCAATGAAGCACTAAGGAGGAAGTGGATATGAAAAGGTTATTTCAGTGTTTATCTTTAATGTTAATCTTGCTGTCAATTGGTTGTATTGCCGCTAGCAAACATAGAAATGAAGTCCAAGATAACTCTGATAAAGTAACAGTTGGGACAGTTCAAAAAGAAATCCATGTTGGAATGAGTGGCGCTGAAGTTATTGAGGTTCTTGGATCGCCCAATATAGTATCAACGGATGAACAAAGAAGGGAAGTGTGGGTCTACGATAAAATATCAACCGAGACCGCTTATTCAAAAAGTAGTGGGGGGATTGGCGTTTTGATCCTGGGCTTTGGCTCCGACACTGGAGCTGTTTCCAAAACCCAAAAGACTCTGACAATTATTATTAAGTATGATGAAAAGGGTTTGGTTAGGGATTTTGCGTATCATACGACTCGATTTTAATAAAAGGAAAAAAATGCGCTATTCTACTATAGTGGTATCGGTTTTGATTTCTTTATCACTTTTTTCCTGTATGCCGAAAGTGCCTAAAGATGTTTTGAAATTATCTCCAACATCATTGCAAGAAAGGCAGTTGCAATCAAGAAAGTTTCAAACAAATGATGAAATTTCCTTACTTGCAGCAGGGATCGGGGTGTTACAAGATATGGGATATACGGTTGAAGAGACAGAAAAAGAAATCGGTTTGATCACTTGTTCTAAAAATACCGACGCTACAGATGCTGGACAGGTTACAGGGGCAATTATCGTTGCTTTGTTGGGTGGCGGGGCGATGCCTATTGATAAAGAACAAAGAATTAGAGTGAGTTTTGTTACTTTACCGTCTAAAAATGATCCTGGCGTTTATATAGCAAGAATTATTTTTCAAAGATTAATCTGGAACACTCAAAACCAAGTAACTAAGGCGGAAACAATAAAAGATCCCGCTATCTATGAAGGTTTCTTTGAAAAATTATCAAAATCCGTATTTCTGGAGGCACACCAAATATGAAAAAGAATCTGTTTATTGCAGCAATAATTGCACTTGCGTTTTTCACCGGTTGTGTTTCACAAGACAGCCGAATTCTGGAAATGAGTGAAAGCCAGCTTAAATTACGTAGTATTCAAACACGATCTTTTGAAACTAATGATAAGAGAATGGTTACCAGAATTGTTGTTGCGACCCTACAGGACTTAAATTTCGTCATAGATGACGCGGATGCTGATTTGGGAACCGTTAGCGCAACAAAATTAAGCAGATATCAAGTAAAAATAACCGTGCAAGTTAGGCCTAAAGGCGAAAACTATATGATAGTCAGGGCAAATGCTCGATATAACTTACAACCAATTGAAGATCCTCAGATCTATCAGGACTTCTTTGCAGCCCTTGAAAAATCTTTGTTTCTGTCTGCCAACTCTGTGGAATAAAAAGATTACAATCTTGGAACACTTTACTTGATTTTCTGGAATTATGTATGGTGTCCCCAAATAATGCGGGTGCCATTTTTTATCTCGGTGCCATTCTCTGTGTAGTTTGGCAACAGCCAAACCTCTGTGCTCTCGGTGGTTTAAAAAATGAAATCCCGAAGGGATTGAATGTTTTTTTTATCAAACCTCTTGGTTTGTATTTTGCGGGCGTTGCCCGAATTTTTTTTTGAACCACAGAGGACACAGAGAGCACAGAGTTTAAATTGCTGCGCAATTCAGGTTCGAGTTCATTGGAGATTCTTTGTATCTTTTTAATATATGTGATTGACCTGTAAACATTTTCGCCTTTGTTGACATTGCCTGGGGCAAGTGCCTATTATGAGGTTCTTTTTCATATATCCAAGGAGCTGCCATGAAATGGATTCGGCGTGTCTGTGTCGTTGTCGCTTTACTTGTGGTCTGCTGTGTGTTTCTTTTTTTCTTTTTACCCCAACTCAATGATTATCAGGATGACGGGCAATTAAGCCTTTCCGGCTTAAACCTTCCTGTGACCGTTACCCGGGACGATTCGGGCATTGCATATATCCATGCTGAAAATATCGAAGACCTGTTTTTTGCCCAGGGATTTGTCACGGCCCAGGACAGATTGTTCCAGATGCAGATGACCCGGATGTATTATGAGGGGCGCATATGCGAGTTTGCAGGTGGCAAGGCCAGGGATCTGGATGTGCGTATGAGAACCATCGGCATTTCCCGCATGGCGAAAAAACAGGGCCGGATATTGAATCTATCCTTGCGAAAACAGTTTCAGCACTATGTGGACGGCATCAATGCTTTCATAAAACAATGTCCGGATGATCTTGCTTTAGAGTTTCGTGTAGCCGGGATCACGCCCGATTTATGGCAGGTGGAAGATTGCCTTGGGGTGCTGTTTTATATGGGATATTCCACGGCTGCCAATCTATCCACTGAAATTATTTCCCATATGCTGCTGGATACCCTGGGGTATGAAAAAACCGCCATGCTCCTGCCGTTGAATATCAATGTGGATGATCCGGACGACAAGGGCGTTATTTCCATGCCGCCCAAAGAGAACCTTGGGTTGGCTTTGCCGTTTGACCCGGGTCTTTTGGCGTATGCCGGAGACCGAAATTTGCGGGTGGGCAGTAACAACTGGGCCGTGGCCCCGGAAAAGTCCGCCACCGGATCTGCGCTGCTGGCCGGCGATCCCCATCTGGACCCGAGAATTTTGCCGGGTGTCTGGTATCCGGCAGGATTGATATGTCCCGGCATACGGGCCGTTGGGGCTCAGATCCCGGGTATTCCCGGGATGGGGGTAGGGCGTACTGAGCACATTGCCTTGTCTGCCACCAACAACTATGGCGACATGGTGGATCTTTACATTGAAACCGTTGATCCGAAAAATCCGGACCATTATCTGGAAGGGAACAATTCCATCGCCTTTGGGCATATTAAAGAAAGCTTGAAGATCAAAGATAAAAATTGGCCCGGCGGCTTTCGCACAGAAGATCTGGATATCCGGACCACCCGCAGGGGGCCTGTGGTATCTAAAGTTCTCGACGGTCTGGACGGCAATAAGGTGTTCACACTCCGATTTGCCCCGGAGGCGTCCATGACGCCGAACATCGGATTAATGGATGTTCTGGCGGCTAAAAACGCCCAAGAGCTTTCCCGGGCCATGCAGGATTTGACCGTGGCCTGTTTTAACTGGGTGTTTGCCGACAGTTCCGGCAATATCGGTCACCAGGCGTCCGGCAGGATTCCCGTACGCAGCAGCGGCGGTACCTTTCCCCATGTGGTCAAAGACGGTACGGATAACTGGTTGGGCTGGATTGCCCCGGATCAGATGCCGGGGCAGATCAATCCGGGAAAAGAGTGGATCGGCACCTGCAATAATAAAACGGTGGATTCAGGCTTCCCCTATTACTACTCTTCTTTTTTTGCGCCGTCATTTCGTTATGCAAGATTAAAGGAACTCATGGGGGGGAAGGCGGGCCAGACGCCGCTGGATATGTGGCAGTACCAAAGGGATACGGGTAATGTAATGGCCCGGCGCATTGCGCCGATCATGGCGCGGATTCTGCTCGCTGACCCGGAGACAAAAGATCTGGGGCAAATTCTGGTGGATTGGAACTTTAAAGATGATCCTGAAAAGGCTGGGCCTTTAATTTTTCAAACCATATACCGCCATTTTGCCCTGGCTGTGTTTGAAGATGATCTGGGGCCGCAAAAGGTTATGACATTTTTAAATAATTGGTATTACTGGCAGGAACGTCTTCTGGGGTTTGTGGAGGCCGGTGAAAATCTTTTCTTTGATGATCTGCGCACGCCAAGTACAACTGAAACCATGGCGGATCTTTTCGTCCGGGCTGCCCATGCCGCACGAAACGAGTTGTCCCAGACTCTCGGAGATGACCCTGTCCAATGGCGCTGGGGGGATCTGCATACCCTTGAGTTGGTCAATCCCCTTGCCCGCAAGGGTAGGCTCAAGGCTCTTCTCGGCACCGGGTCCATGCCCATGGGCGGATCAGGGGAAACCTTGTATCGGGGATGGTACGACTTTGATGCCCCCTATGCGGTGACCCATTGTGCCTCCCTGAGGTTTGTGGCGGATATGGCGGATGATGAAAAAATCATGGCGGTGTTGCCTGGCGGGGCGTCAGGCCGGACCTTGCATCCCCATCAAAAAAATCTGGTCAACGATTTTATGGCAGGGGCTGTCCGGTACTGGTGGTTTTCAGATGCCGCCATCAAGGCCCATGCAAAAAAGACCCTGACATTGCGGCCTGGGGGCAATTTGAATTAGACGATCACCTCAAGTTCAGGTCGGCTTTCTCGAAGCCGGTCTATCACTTCAGTATCAACCGCCAAGCGCTGCACAACGACCTGTTGCAGTGCGGCCATATCCATGAGCGGGGATAAGTCGGTCACAGGGGTGGCCCGCAGGTCCAGTGACACAAGCCTGGGAAGCCCGCGGAGTGGGGATATGTCTGCAACGGGGGTGTGAGCGATATCCAGTTCCGCCAATGACAAGACCGAAGCTAACGGTGTGATGTCGGCCACACGCGTGTGACGCAGCCGCAGGGTGGTAAGGCCCGGCAGCCCGGCCAGGGGGGCGAGGTCAAAAACGCGCGTGGCACTGATGTCGATGGTGTGCAGATTTGGGTGGCCTTCGAGGCCGTCAAGGGTCTGCACGCTCTGCTGTGGCACCTCGATGACGGTCAGATGCGGGCACTTGCCCAGCACCGACAAATCAAGCAGCGCACCACCCGGTGACTGGTGGGGGTTGGTGTGGTGCAGCCGCAGCACCCGAAGTTCGTGCAGGCTACCCAAAGGTTCGAGCGTGACCAGCCGGATGTTGACAAGATCGATCACTTCGGTATCCGGCGGGAACTGTCGACCGGCAAACAGGACCGGTGAAGCAGGCTCGGTCATGGAAATACGTTCCGATAGTGGTTGTAAAGCCAGTCCATCAGCTGCCGATCCCGGGCTGAGCTACCCAATAAGCCGCCGTAGTTGGCCATGGCAACGTCAACGATAATGTCGACGCCGGCGGCAATTTCATCGGCTGGGGACGCAAACGTCACCGTTGGCATGCTATAGGTCACACTATCGATGTAATCTCTGGCCATTCTCATGGCCCGGACTATGCTCTCCGATGTTGTGAGATCGAGCCGGGTGATTTCTGGTGGTGAGGTCGGCTGTTCATGCAGCAGCAGATCCATAAGCGGGGAGACCTCAAGTAATCGGTTTACCGTGCTTGCTCCAAGGGCCGTACCGTCCAGCTGGTCACGGCGGGCCTGCTTGATTAAATCGTCAAAGTCGGCAGCGGCGTCCCATGCGCGGCGATAGAACTGCGCCCCACCGGCCCTGATCTGATCATCTATAGTGAGGGCTGCGCCCGAACTGGTGACCCCGGGCGTAAATGTTTTATCCTTATATTTGCTTACACCCCAGATCCGCCTGGGTAGTTCCTCGTAGTGCGCTGCATTGGTGACTTTTATGGCGTGCTCCTGGGCCTCGAAGCCGATGGTGCCGTAATACACGTGGTCGTCAATACTGGCGGCGGCGAGGTGGGCCGCTTCGTGGAGCAGCGTTGCCTTTGAGTTGCCGGTGAGCGGGTCGGACACAACCCTGGACAGCAAGTGTATGTTCTGGTCGTTGAAACTGGCCCACCCGCCCAGGAAGATCTCCTGGGCATCAAGGTTGTAGTCTGTGGTGATTCGATTATTGATATCGGCGCTTATGGCCGTGAGACGATCATGGATCAGTCCGTAGTTCACCTGTGCCGTGGCCCACTCGGTTGGGCCAAACACAGCCTTTAGGCCCGCCTCGTCCGTGGCGACTTTCTGGGCCGTGGTCGCGGCAGATAGCATGGCGTTTTTCAGATCGGCATGGTCGGCTGCACGGGGTCTCGTGCTTGCATCCCGGACCGAATGGTACACCATGGTCCGGTCCATGGGATTTATGTAGCTTTCGTAGGCTGTCTGGTCAAAGATACCCGAGGCTGGGAATATTTCGTCCATGACCGGGTCGATACTGGCGTAGGTCATCCCCCCACTGAGTCTTCCTTCCCGGTTCATGCGCTCCAGCAGTCGGCGGACCCGGGTATGCACGATGGCCTCGTCCACCGTCCCGGATGCCAGGATCGCCTGGAGATCGGCCGTGGGCGGGACTCGCAATTTAGCGCCCGTCGGCGGGCGGGTAACGCCCCCGAAGGTATGCGCAAGTGGGGTTCTATTGCCCGATTTTGTGCCGTTTGGCACCGTTGCTGAACGCGTTTCGTATGCCGGCTGTGGTGATTCTGATTGTAAAAATTGGGGTACGCCGTGTTTCGCATTTGTGACTTGTTGCTGTTGGACAAAATTTATTTCATGGCTTTGTCCGGATAAGGTCCGGTTGTTCTTGGTTGTGCTTACAGGTTTTTCCCGCTGTCTATCCTCATGTTTGTGGGAAAAAGAAAACATGGGCGTTCTCCTTATCGTTTAGCGTATAATGTCGAATATTACCAGCTCCGGGTGCCTGGCGTGCCCCGAATAATGAATGGGTCTATGGAAAGGCGGGGCGGCGGCATTTTTAAAAAAGTAACACGATGAAAATCTTCCCACAAGATTTTTTGGCAAGGCCGGCCGTTCTTCTATTGTTTTTTTATGCATAAAAAAAACGCCTGCCCGTTGCCGGGCAGGCGAAAAAAAGGAAAAGAACAATGCGTTTATTGTTCTGCACCTGACCTAACACTATTTTTATTTAAAATCAAATTCTTTTGACGTCACCGTATCTTCCATGCGCTGAATCCGACGGTCAATATTGTCAAATTTTCTTTTAATTCGCTGGATAGCAGAAGATCTTGACCGGGTATAAGAATTATAAAATTCTTCGTCATCTTCATTTTCCAGGGCAATGACGGGCTCAGGGTTAAGCAAAAGTGCCGCAACAAAATAGAGAACTCCCACCGGCCAGAATCCGGTGAATAAAAACAGGGCCAGTACAATCACCCGGGTCCAGAATACCGAGAAGTTAAAATGTTCTGCCAGGCCCCGGCAAACCCCGAAGAGGATGCCCCGTCTGGAGCGGTAAAACCCTTCGGATGCGGTCAGGCGGTTCATCCTTTGACGAAATCCCCCATTTTCGTTCCGCCCCCTCATGCCGCCTCCTGCACAGTGGTAGCGGTTTTTGTGGTATCTCATTTTTAATCCTTTCAGACGTTTTGGGAACAGCTGTTAATGATTTGAGCGTCCGCGTTCGATGAGTATGGTTTCAAGGGCTTCAATCCGTTCCTCCATTTTGGGCAGGGCATTGTAGATGTCCTGGATCATTCTTGTCTCTTCTGCCCGGGCGTCTTTCTCGTTTTTTGACAGCCCTCCGGTTTTGGCCGCCCGGATAATGCCGATGATGATGATTCCCAGGATGACCAGGGCAAGGATTGCTGCGCCGACACTGATGATTGTCACTAATAGGATTTTCATATCCCTCCTTTGGCGTTGTCGAAATCAGGCTCAGGATTTTGTATCATTAATTGTGCCGGATTGGGAGGATTTCAATGCATTGAGTTCATTTTCGATCTCCTCGTCGGCGGCCAGGTCGTCAAAGGCGGTTTCAAGGCTGGAGCGTCTGCCGTAATCCACCAGGTCGGCTTCGGCCTCCATGCGTTCAATGTGATTTTCCATCTCTTCGAATTTTTTCATCACTTCCGAGGAATCGGCTCTGCGGATCTCCTGTCTGGCCCGTTTTTTATGCTGGGCCCGGATATGCCGTTGAACCAGTAAGCGCTGTTTTTCCCGGGCGGATTTCAGTTTGCTTTCAAGTTCCGTGATGTCATTTCGGTATTGATCCACCATGGCCGAAAGATCCACAAGTTCCGTTTCCACCACTTCCAGACGCTGACTGAATTTTCGCTTTTCCATCAGGGCCTGGCGGGCCAGGTCGTCGCGGCCTTTGGTCACGGCCAGTTCCGCTTTTTCATTCCAGAACGCCTCTTTATCCCGGGCTTCCTGCCCCAGACGTTCCACTTTTTTATGGTTGGCGATGGTGCCGGCACAGGATGATTTAAGTTCAATCAGGGTGTCTTCCATTTCCCGGATCATGAGCTTGATCATTTTTTCTGGATCTTCGGCTTTATCCAGCATGGCGTTGATGTTTGAAGATACAATGTCTCTGAAACGTGTAAAAATACCCATGTTTATTCTCCTCGTATTAGAATCTTGTGACGTTCACTGCTCTTGAACGTTATCAGAGCAGAAAGTGTGCCATCGTTCATCATGATTTTATCGTCTTTTATTTCAATGTTTTATCTTTATTTTATAAAAATGAATGCATGGTGATATTTATTGCTATATAGTATATTTATCCAAATAATGGTTAGATTAACCAAAAAGGAGGGATAAAATTGGCTTACAGCGATTCCATGGACGACAGCACCGAGCCTGTGAGCATGTCCGAGGCCCTGGGCCAGTCCGAAGCGTTTTTAAATTTTCAGGAGCAGATCTCCCGGGTGGCGCCCATTGACAGGCCCGTACTGATTTTAGGCGAGCGCGGCACGGGTAAGGAACTGGCCTCGGCCCGGCTGCATTTTTTATCCCGGCGCTGGCAAAAACCTTTTGTTACGCTGAACTGCGCGGCCTTATCCGCCACCTTAATTGAATCCGAGCTTTTTGGTTATGAAAAAGGGGCGTTTACCGGGGCCGGTGCCCGCCGGATCGGGCGGTTTGAACAGGCCGACGGCGGCACCTTGTTTTTGGATGAGATTTCAAATATTCCCATGGAAGTCCAGGAAAAGATTCTCAGGGTGGTGGAGTACGGGCGGTTTGAACGGGTGGGGGCAGTCAGTCCTGTTCATACCGATGTCCGTATTGTGGGGGCGGCCAATGTGGATCTGGCCCGGATGGCCCAGGAGGGTCGATTTAAGCAGGACCTCCTGGACCGTCTCTCCTTTGAGGTGATTTATGTTCCCCCGCTGCGGGTTCGCAAGGGGGATGTCATGCTGCTTGCCAATCATTTTGCCGGACGCATGGCCTTTGAACTGGGCTTTGATCAGGTGCCGGAATTTGGAAAAAAAGCGGTTCAGGATCTTGAATCCCACCTGTGGCCCGGGAATGTCCGGGAATTGAAAAATGTGGTGGAACGCGCGGTGTATAAAACGAATGGTCCGGTGGTCACCCGGATTGAGTTTTCACCATTTGTCTCGCCATACGGTCCCCTGCCCGAGTCCGTTACGTCTTCAGGCAAACAGCCTGAAGTCCTGACTGAACCTGTGTCAGTGGACAAAGGGCCGGTTGGCGATACAGATATTGTTTTGGAACAAATAGCCAAGCTACCTCTGAAAGAGGCTGTACTTGCCCTGGAACGCTTCCGTTTATCCCAGGCTTTGACCTCGGCCCGGTTCAATCAGAAACAGGCCGCCGCAGATTTAGGGTTGTCCTATGACCAGTTCCGGGGACTGAAAAAAAAGCATGGGATGTGATCCTTCCTTTGTGTTTGGATGAAAAGTTGCCCATATGCAAGGCGCAGAAAAATTTGTCACCGGAGCAACCTAATGGTTGTGAGGATTGCAAATTTTTGTGCAACGCCGCAGATGGGTGACTTTTCGTCCAAACGTTATTTTATTATGAATACTGGGCATTGCACCATGTGCAGCACCTGGTGCGCCACAGACCCAAGGAAAAGTCCTGCAAAATCACTGACGCCCCTGGAGCCCATGACAATTAAATCAATTTTTTCTATGCTTACAACCGTGTCAATGTTCATGCCCGGGGACCCTTCAAGAATCCGGATCTCGTAATCAACACCGCTCTCTTCCAATAGATCTTCAAAGGGTTTGATCAACTCCTCTGAATTTTTCAAAATTTTATTGATGGCATTTTGAAAATGGGGTTCGGCCAGAACAACGGGGAATTTTTCGTGGCAGTGAAGCAGGATGATTTTTGAATTAAACTGCTTTGCCAAATCAATGGAATACTGGGTGGAGCGCCTGGAATGTTCTGAACCATCTACGGGATTAAGAATTTTTGTAAATTTCATAGCTTCTCCTTTCAGGTCTTTGTCCGGTACGGAAGGGGTTTGACGTCCTTTCAAAGACGAGTGTCGTATGGATTTGATCCATTGGGCTAAGACGGCCGGTCTTTGCCCCCGCAGGAAAAAAAGAAAACGCAGGGCCAAGACGAGATTATATCCCTGTGATATGCTTTCAGTATAAGAGATATGGCGAACAAAATAAATCGCTTTAGCTTTGGACAGGGATTTTAGTGTGTTAGTGTGCCGGGCAGGGATAATCAGGAATTTTTAGTTTTGCTGGATTTAGATTGTGTTTGAATCGTCTGCCGTGATTTGTCATGACGGTCTGATCATGGTAAAACTTTTTAACTTCATATTTTTAATTTAAAGGATTGAACATGAATATATTGATTACCGGTGCAGCCGGATTTATCGGGGCTGCGCTCTCCTTGCGGCTGTTGAATGACGGGCACCATGTTTCGGGAATTGATAATCTCAATGATTATTATGATGTGAATCTGAAAAAAGCCCGGCTGGCGCGCTTGTCCGAATATCCGGCGTTTAAATTTATTCACCTGGATCTTGCGGACCGGCCCAATATGGCCAGGCTGTTTGAGGACAATGCCTTTGACTGCGTGGTGAATCTGGCGGCCCAGGCCGGGGTGCGGTACAGTATTGAAAATCCGGCTTCCTATGTGGATTCCAATCTGGTGGGGTTTGGCAATATTCTCGAAGGCTGCCGCCATGGCGGGGTCAAGCACCTTGTGTTTGCATCGTCAAGTTCGGTGTATGGACTCAATACCCATATGCCTTTTTCGGTCCGCCATAATGTGGATCATCCGGTCAGTTTGTATGCGGCGTCTAAAAAAGCCAATGAGCTCATGGCCCATACTTACAGCTATCTGTATAATTTGCCGACGACCGGCCTGCGCTTTTTTACGGTCTATGGTCCCTGGGGCAGGCCTGACATGGCATTGTTCCTTTTCACCAAAGCCATGTTGGACGGGGAGCCCATCAAGGTGTTTAACAACGGTGAGATGCAGCGGGATTTCACCTATATTGACGACATTGTGGAAGGGGTGGTCCGGGTCATGAACAATATCCCGACGCCTGATCCGGAATGGAGCGGCAAAAATCCTGTGCCTTCAAGATCGTGTGTACCCTACCGGATCTACAATATTGGTAATAACGAACCTGTGGCGCTGATGGATTTTGTCCGTGCCATTGAAGAGGCCCTGGGCAAAAAGGCAAAAATTGACTATCTGCCCATGCAGGCCGGTGATGTGCCTGCCACCTGGGCGGATGTGGATGACCTCATTGCCGACACCGGGTTTAAGCCTTCCATGTCGGTAAAACAGGGTGTTCAGAATTTTGTGGATTGGTACAAAGAATACTATGCCTAAGATAAAGCCCCGCAGTTATCGCTGCGGGGCTTAACGTTAAAATTTCAGATTATTCCAGTGCCCGGGAGACTATTTCATAAAGATTTCTGGACAGATCTTTTTGTCCGGCCATGTTTTCCAGCTGCTTTTTCATCATCGCCTGTCTGTTCTCATCATAGCGTTTCCACAGATTGAAACAGGCGCAGAGCCGGGCAGCGGTCTGGTGGTTGAGTTTATCCAGGGTCAGAATCCGTTCGGCCACAAATTCATACCCCTGGCCGTCAGCCCTGTGAAAATGCATGGGGTTGGTCATGGCAAAGGCAAATATGAGCGCCCGGACCTTGTTGGGATTGGCCATGGTAAAATCTTTGTGGCCAATTAAGTTTTTCACTTGATCCAATGTATCGTCAAGCTGGGACTGGGCCTGGACGGAAAACCATTTGTCGATCACCAGGGTGCGGGCCTGCCATTTGTCATAAAAGACCCGGCTTGCCTTGTCACGCATGTCTGGATTCATGTGGCTCAGGATTTTAAAGGCGGCAAATTCATCGGTCATGTTGCCTGCCGTTTCAAACTGTTTTTGCACAAGAGCCTGGCTCTCTTTGTCGGTCGTCAGGCTGCCAAGATAGGAAAGACAAAGGTTTTTAAGGCTTCTGTCCGCCATGGCTTGGCCGGATAGATCATTCGGATCTGCGGCGCTGCAGATGACATATACGGTTGTAAATTTTGATGCCAGGGTTTTGGCCAGGGTTTGTTCCAAAAAGGTTCTTGCCTGGTGAATGGCCTCAACATCTATGATCTCAAAATGATCTTTGATCTCTGTTTCCAACGGCAGGGCCAGGGCTTTGGCAAGAAATGCCCTGTCTTTTTCCCGGTCTTCCAGGGCCAAAGAAAAGGCTTCAATTAGTCCTTGGGATACGGCCATGGGATTTTGGGTTTGGATGGCCGTCACCAGGTTTTTGATTTCATCAATGAACAGGGTCTGGGCGGCGCGCCATTGGTTAAAGGGATCGGTATCCCGGGCCATGAGAAAGGCAAGATCCTGATCTGAAAAGTCTGTGGTCAGCCGAATCGGTGCCGTAAATTCCCTGAATACGGACGGGTAGGCGTCGGCAGACACATTGTCAAATTTAACAGTCTCAGTTCCTTGGGTTAGCTCATACAACGCCTCTTGCTTGACGGTTTCCCCGGCCTTGTCGATCAAAGAGATTTTAACGGGGATGTGAAACGGTTTTTTCTCGGACTGATTCCGATCCGGTGTTGTGACCTGGGTGAAAGTTAAAGACAGGGTCTTGGCGTTTTCATCATATTGCCGGGCCATGGATACCGCCGGAGTACCGGACTGGGTGTACCACAGGAAAAACTGGTCCAGGTTGCGGCCGGACGCCTCGGCCATGACACCGACAAAGTCCTCAAGGGTGACGGCCATGCCGTCGAATTTTTCAAAATAGAGATCCATGCCTTGTCGGAACAGGTCCTTGCCCAAAAGCTGATAGATCATGCGGATCACTTCGGCGCCTTTTTCATACACGGTCATGGTGTAAAAGTTATCCATTTTGATGTATGAGTCTGGGCGTACCGGGTGGGTCATGGGGCCGCTGTCTTCGGGAACTGGGCTGCCATCAGATTTTTTACGTCACTGATGCGCTTCACCGGTCGTGAGTTCATGTCCGATGAAAATTCCTGGTCCCTGAAAACGGTGAGCCCTTCCTTGAGGCTGAGCTGGAACCAGTTTTTCAGGGTGATCCGGTTGCCGGTCCAGTTGTGGAAGTATTCGTGGGCAATAACGCCCTGGATGCCCATGAAATCATCGTCTGTGGCGGTTTGGGGATCTGCCAGCACATATTTGGCGTTAAATATGTTCAGTCCTTTGTTCTCCATGGCCCCGGCGTTAAAGTCGTTGATGGCCACAATCTGGTATAGGTCCAGATCATATTCCCGGCCAAATCTCTCTTCATCCCACGCCATGGACTGTTTCAAGGAGGTCATGGCATGGCCGCAAAGATTGATATTCTCTTGTTCAGAGTAGATTTTAAGGGCCACATCCCTGCCGGAAGCGGTTGTGAATTGGTCTTCCAACACGGCAAGGTCGCCTGCCACCAAGGCAAACAGATAACAGGGTTTTTTAAAGGGGTCTTCCCAGACGGCAAAATGGCGGTTGTTGTCAAGATCCCCTGATTTTACGGGGTTGCCGTTGGATAACAGAATCGGATAACGGGTTTTATCCGCCACAACGGTGCATGAAAAAGGCGCCATCACATCGGGGCGATCCGGGTAGGGCGTGATATTGCGAAACCCCTGGGCCTCGCACTGGGTGCATAAAATGCTGCCCGAAGGGTATAACCCTTCTAAGGCTGTATTTTCATCGGGCTTGAGAATATTTGTGATTTCAAGGTCAAAAACATCCGGGGTGGCAACGAGGGTGAATGTTTCATCATCACTTTTGTATTCACCCGGCAAAAGCACCATATCGCCGGCCACCACGGAAACAATGTCAAACTTTCCCTTGTTGAGAACCAAAGGCGTTGTTTCATCTGCCCAAGCCGGATCTTTTCTCATTTTAAGTTTGGAAGTCACCTGGGTATGGTCATCCCGGATGTCAAAGATCAGGTCAACATGGTCAACAATGAATTCAAAGGGCCGGTAGTCTTTTAACTGTATTTTTTTGTGTTCATTCATAATACAGGTTAAGATACAACCGGCCCGCACCCATGTCAATTCGGATGAATTGCCGGCGAAGATTTTTATTTCGCCGGCAATTAGGATTGTGTCAGGGCGGGATTATGCCATGGCCATTACTTCAGTGACTAGTTTTTCGATGCCCTTTGCTACATCTTTAATGTTGGGTCCAAGCATGTATGCTGGTGTGGTCACAATTTTTTTACCCTTGTCGATATGAATCTGATCAACGGCGCATGACACATGTTTGCCGCCCATCTGCTCGATGGCGTCTGCGGTGCCCTGGTCAGTTCCGATGGTGACTTCAGGGTGTTTGTCGGCAATCGCCTTGGTTAATGTGGCCGGGGCGATGCAAATTGCGCCGACGGGCTTGTCGCTGTTGATCATGTCGGTGATGATTCTCTGGACTTCCGGGTGAACCTTGGCGTTAACATTGTTAATTGCAAAATCACTTAGATTCTTGGCGGCACCAAATCCACCCGGAATGATGAGGGCATCCATGTCTCCGGCTTGGACATCTTTTAAATCCTTGATATTTCCTCTGGCAATTCGGGCGGATTCCACAAGTACATTTCTTGTTTCCGACGCTTCCGTGCCCGTTAAATGGTCAATGACGTGAAATTGCTCCATGTTCGGTGCCATGCAGATAATTTGAGCACCGGCCTGATCCAGGTACAGCATTGTCAATACGGCTTCATGAATTTCGGAACCGTCATATACCCCACATCCTGCCAGTAATACGCCAATTTTCTTTCCCATACCTTACCCCCGGTTTCTAAAAAATTCGTTTTCAATTAATTTTGAAAAAATTGAGAATAACCTGAGTGATGAATTTGAACAGATTATCACAATCATGGTTATCAAAAAACTGTCGAAAATACCTCGTCTATTTTCCCCCTACCAAAAAGAAGTTAAGTTGACAAGCAATTTGTGAAGCCGTAACGGGATTTCAGAAACGGAAAATTATACCCATTAAACGTCGATCATCCCATGACTTGGATTGACATCCATTAAAGGATTAATTACCATTGCACAAGTTGTAGATTCGTTGTCTGACACGATTCAATTAACGGCCATGGGCCGATCTGGTTCATTGACTTCCAGGCCCAATGCAAAACCTAAGATGAAAGAAATTTAACAGCTTATTTAGATTTTCCTATAAAATTCAAATTCAATTTGTCCAGGGCTTAAATTATATGGGCCCGGCTTTGCAACAAATGAAAGGTAGCACGAAGAATGAAATTAACGATTATCGGTACCGGATATGTAGGTCTGGTCACGGGCGCATGTTTTTCTGAAATGGGCAGTCATGTCACGTGTGTGGACATTGATAAAGAAAAAATAGCGAATCTCAAAAAAGGCATTCTGCCCATCTATGAACCTGGTCTTGAGTCCATTGTTCTCAATAATTCCCAGGAAGGGACCCTTGGGTTCACCACTGAGCTGTCCGAGGCGGCAAAGGACTGCAATGTGTTTTTCATTGCCGTGGGTACCCCGCCCGGAGAGGACGGATCTGCCGACTTGAAGTACGTGCTGGAAGTGGCCAGGCAGATTGGTTCGGTTATCGATGATTATGCCGTGATTGTGGATAAATCCACGGTGCCCGTGGGAACGGCAGACAAGGTCAGAGCCGAGGTCCGTAAAGAACTTGAGGCCCGGGGTGAAAATATTGAGTTCGACGTGGTATCAAATCCCGAATTCCTTAAAGAAGGGGCTGCGGTGAATGATTTTCTTAAACCGGACCGGATTATTGTCGGCGCGGATTCCGACCGGGCTGCCAAGCTCATGCGCAGACTGTATGCGCCGTTTTCAAGGAACCGGGACAAAATGCTGTTTATGAACGTCAAGGATGCTGAGATGACGAAATATGCGGCCAACTCCATGCTGGCCACAAAGATTTCATTCATGAACGAGATATCCAATTTGTGCGAACGCTTGGGTGTGGATGTGGAGAATGTGCGCAAGGGGATCGGTTCGGATTCCCGCATCGGCTATTCATTTATTTATCCCGGCTGTGGATACGGCGGATCGTGTTTTCCCAAGGATGTCAAGGCCCTTGTGAAAACCAGCCGGGACGCCGATTTTACCCCCACGCTCCTGGAGGCGGTGGAAGAGAGAAACAATATGCAAAAACAGGTGCTTGGCGCCAAGGTGACCCATCGATTCGGCCAGGATTTGACCGGGCGGACATTCGGTATCTGGGGGCTGGCGTTTAAGCCCGGTACCGATGACATGCGCGAAGCCTCTTCCCGGGTATTGATTAAAACCCTTGTGGATGCAGGTGCCCGGGTAAAGGTCTATGATCCCGTGGCCATGGAACAAGCTAAAAAGGAGATCCCGGCACAGGAGCAGGCAAAGATTGATTTTGCCCAGGACCAGTATTCGGCCTTGGACGGTGCAGATGCCTGCATTCTGGTTACCGAGTGGAAAACATTCAGGCAGCCCGATTTTAAGAAGATGGCCGCTTTGATGAAAGACCGGGTGATTTTTGACGGCAGAAACCAGTATGACCCTGACGAAATCAAAGAAGCCGGGTTCGAGTATCATGGTATCGGAAGGGAATTAAGATAATTTTTTTCTTGTAACGTCTGGATTTTAAAACTATTTGGGGTTCGTGCGGGTTTTATGCTAATGTAATATTATCCTTATCTTATAAATATTTGCATCAAAAGGAGACTGTCATGCGATTGGTTACCCGATCCGACTTTGATGGCCTTGGCTGTGCAGCCATTCTCAAAGAAAAAGGAATTATTGATGACATAAAATTCGTCCACCCCAAGGATATCCAGGACGGAAAAATTGAAATAACCTGTGACGACATTTTGGCAAACGTTCCTTTCGTTCCCGATTGCGGCATTTGGTTTGATCACCACTCCAGCGAACAGGAACGAAAGGTATTCGGCAACTTTGAAGGATGCAGCGAACCGTCTGCGCCCAGTGCAGCCCGGGTGATTTACGACTATTACGGCGGCCTGGAATATTTCAAAAACAAGCATCTTGATGAGCTGGTTCGAGCCGTTGATAAAGCAGATGCAGCCCGGTTTACCAAGGAGGAAATTCTCAATCCCCAAGGCTGGGTGCTTTTGTCATTTATCATGGATCCGCGCACAGGTCTTGGCCGTTACAAGGATTACCGCATCAGCAATTATGCGTTGATGATGGATATGATTGATTACTGCCGTAGCAAGACCGATCGGGAAATTCTTGAGATTCCGGACATCAAGGAACGAACGGTGCGGTATTTTGAACAGGACAAACCGTTTCGTCAAATGCTCCTTGATAACAGTCGAATGGAAGGCGACGTTGTGGTGCTTGATTTAAGAAACCAGGATGAAATCTACACCGGCAATCGCTTTTTACTCTACAGCCTGTTTCCCGATGCAAATATCTCCATGCAGATTATGTGGGGATTTCAGCGGCAGAATATCGTTATTACCTGCGGTTACAGTATCATTAACAAAACCGCTTCAGCTGATGTGGGATCTTTGATGCTCAAATATGGCGGCGGCGGTCACCGGCGTGTGGGCACCTGCCAGGTGCCCATTGAAAAGGCGGATGAAATTATCAAGAAGATTTCCGAAGCACTCAACAAGGACAAGCGCTGATTAACAGGTACAAAAACATTCTCCTGTTCTCTGGTGCTTTAGGTCTGTAGTTAACCTTCTGCTATTTTAGCACAACCTTTCCCGGCTCTCCTGATATCTCTCTGACATAGCGTGGGACTGCATATCCCGGCAGTCGTGCCCTCAGTTGTGTGATCAGATCACATCCCTTTTCAGGTGAAACTTCAAAATGAGCCGCGCCTGCAACCCGATCAAGCTGGTGAAGATAGTATGGTATTACCCCTAAATCGATAAGGCGCTCAAAAAGTTCAGTCAAAACAGGTAGCGTATCATTCACCTGTCGTAACAGTACGGATTGACTTAGTAAAACAATTCCTGCATCAATCAATTTCTCAATTGACCGGCATACCTTGGCATCAAGCTCATTGGGGTGGTTTATGTGCAGGACAATAATCGTTTGCGCCGTCTTGTCGGAACGGTTTTTCTTGCCAATAATGCTGAGCAGATCTTCGGTAATTCGCTGGGGAACAATGATCGGCATCCTGGTGTGAATTCTGATTCTTTTTACACTTGGAACATTGTCGAGGTGAACGATTAGATTCCTAAGTTGTCCGTCACCTATCATCAGGGGGTCGCCGCCGCTGAGAATGACCTCATGGATGGTGGGGTCTGCTTGAAATCGAGCGGCAATGGTTTCCGGATCCATGCTGAACCCGCCTGGCAAATTGTTTTTCTCTATCCCTGGGCGCAGCAGATGCCGCCTGAAGCAGAACCGGCAGTGGATGCTGCACCGCTTGCCTGTTACGATAAGAGAACGGCCGTAGTATTTGGACAGGGTGCCCTCTGGTCTTACATGGCTGTTTTCTCCAAGCGGATCGGTTGTAAATCCTGGGCTGACAACTGATTCTTCTTTTCTGGGGAGGACCTGAAGTAAAAGCGGGTCCAGGGGGTCTTGGGGCTTTATGCGCTGTAAAAATGGTTCCGGCACAAGTATTGGGAAATCCGGATCTAAGTTTACATTTTCATCTGAAATTTCCAGGCGGCGGCATAATTCAGCAGGATCACGCACTGCCCCGGCCATGAATTTTTTCCACACGGCCGAAGAGGTTTCTTCTGCATCCGCCGCTGTATTGGAATTGTTGTACTTTATTTTAGTGCTCATGTTCGAATCTTTTACCAGGAAATAAAAAAAGCCACTGTAATAACAGCAGCTTTTATTTTTTTATGGCGGAGAAGGGGGGATTCGAACCCCCGGTACCCGGTTAGAGTACACACGCTTTCCAGGCGTGCACCTTCAGCCAGCTCGGTCACCTCTCCGAAAGACCCAAGCAAAATAGTATCTTTTAATCCGTGTGTCAAGGGTTAATACGTTTGGATGCTATATTCATATTTGCGATATTGTCGGACGACAGGAAAATGGGGGGTAAAATACGTTTTGGAGCGGATATATTTTTGCGTCCCGAAAAAATAACACGCTTGGGTGGTTTTTGTTGTCCCGTATGGACATAGCGGATCCATTCCGGACAGATGGATGTTTCCTGAACCGCCAGCTCTATGTCCTGCAATCGTTCGGAAGGAAAGATGATCATAAAGCGGCCGCTGGGGCCAAGCAGTGTGTCCGCTTTTGCGGCAAGACTTTGGATGTCCATGGCAATTTCATGCCGGGCGATGGCTTTTTGAATATCCGGGTTCAATCTTCCTGTCTTGTGCTTTTTATACGGCGGATTTGAGAGGATAAGATCAAAAGGTTCGCTTTGGGAGGACGGATTATAATTTTTAATGTCCGCGTTAGTGATTGATACCGTTTGTTCAAGGTTGTTGTTTGCGACGTTTTTTATAGCAATGTCAGCAAGTGTCTTTTGGACTTCAACGCCGGTAATAAGGGCTTGGGGAAAACAATATCCCAGGATAGCAGGGATAATACCGCAGCCGCATCCGATATCAAGGATGCGGCCCGTCGAACAGTCCGGCGGGACCTGGCTGCACAGGACAAAGGGGTCCATGCTGTAACGATAGCCTTGTGCCGGCTGCAGCAAAGACAGCTTTCCTTCAAAAAGCCAATCAGTAGTGTATTTCTCCAATTTTAAACCGCAGCTTTGAAATTAAGGGGGTGTTAAGATTTGCATTCAGGCTCGCAATCATCTCTTTTTCCATGAATTTGAGTTGCTGTATCCATACCGAGCTTGACACGGATACCTGCAAAAGGCCGTTTTTGAAGGTATCTGGCTTTGCATTCTGGGCAATGGGGTTTCCCAAGGCCAACTCCCATACATCCCATATCAGCGTAATCTCATTTTTTTGTGCCGGCCTGTATTTTGGCAGTGCCTTTGCCAGTATGTCACTGATATGTGTCAAATGAGCGGTACTTGTTTCGTTGTTCATGTTTAACTTCCAATCTGTGTTTTATGACTTTATAATGTCATATCATAATATCTGCGGAGAAGGAATCTTAAGGCACAGTGTAATTATCTTAGAAATGTGACGGATGCCCTTTTTCGCAGGCTTTCTTCCAAATAAATATTGCCTTTTAACCTTGATTCTTATAATTAGAGTAATATTTTGCCTATACAAAATATTCAAGCGCACCAATACAGATACAATAATTTTATCAAATTGGTCATTCACTAACAGGATATGATTTTATGAATTGGGATTGGGAAAAACTTCGAGAAAATCAAAAAAAATATGAACAAAAACAAGGCGGCGGGCCGGGAATGCCGACACCGCCCCAGATGGATGATCTGTTAAACAAATTTAAGGGCTTTAAGTTTTCCGGCATCTTTTTTGTAATTATTCTTGTCATTGTTTTAATGCTGGGCGTTTCCACTGTATTTACCATTGGCCGAAGCGAGGTCGGGGTGATCCAGCGTTTCGGTCAATACAACCGTCTGGCCCAGCCCGGTCTGAATTTCAAAATGCCTGCGGGCATCGAAAAAGTGACCAAAGTCAACGTCCGGCAGGTTGAGACCGAAGAGTTCGGATTTAAAACGTATAATGGAAGCGGATCATATCGTTCACCTGCGGAATCTTCCTGGCAGGAGGCCTCCTTAATGCTCACCGGCGACCTTAACGTTGCTATTGTGCCCTGGATTGTTCAGTACCGGCGATCTGACCCCCGGGCGTATCTGTTTAATGTCAAGGATGTCAGATCTCTGTTGAGGCATATGTCCGAAGCAACCATGAGAATCGTTGTGGGGGACCGGAGTATCAATGAGGTGATCTCAAGTCGTGCCGAAATTGCCAGTGCGGCCAAGGAGTTGCTTCAAACTGAAATGGACAATGCCCATGCCGGTATCAGTATTGTCAATATTGAAATGAAAAAAACCAATGTGCCTGAACCGGTGCAGGCCTCTTTTAATGAGGTCAACCAGGCCATCCAGGAAAAAGAGCAGACCATCTACAAAGCCCGGGAAGAGTATAATAAGGCCATTCCCCTGGCCCGGGGCGAGGCAAAACGTGTAATCAAAGACGCTGAAGGCTATGCCATTGACCGGGTGAACCGTGCCCAGGGTGATGCGGCTAAATTTAAGGCCATCTACGATGAGTATGTCCAGGCAAAGGATGTAACACGCAAGCGGATGTATCTGGAATCCATGCTCGAGGTACTGCCTAAACTTGAAAATAAATATATCATTGATTCGGATCAGAAAAACTTGCTGCCGTTTGTAAATATGGGGGCTAAGTTGTCCGGTCAAACCCTTCAGAAAGGTGAATAGTGATGGAAGAAACAAATAGTAATGTGGGAAGGGTGCCTGCCGTTCTGCTGGGGATCGTAATTATTGCGGCGTTTGTTTTATATAATTCTGCATACGTGATAGATGAAACCGAACAGGTGGTCATCACCCAGTTTGGACGTATTGTGGGCGATGCGAAAACAACACCTGGATTAAAGTTTAAAATTCCATTTATCCAGAAGGTCAATTTTTTTCCAAAAATTTTGCTTGAATGGGATGGCGATCCGGGGCAGATTCCCACAAAAGATAAAACATATATCTGGGTGGATACCTTTGCCCGGTGGCGGATCAGTGACCCCATTGTCTATTTCCAGACAGTGAAAGATGAATTTTCTGCGCTCAAAAGACTGGATGATATTATTGATCCGGCTATGCGGGATTTGATTTCTGCATACCCCCTTGTGGAAAGTGTTAGAAATACAGAGCGGCCCATGGATACCTTTGATGCTATTCAGGGTCTGGAGGCCAAGGAGGGTGAGGACTCGCCAAAGCGCAAGGTTCGCTATCGTGTGGACCTGGGCCGGGCTGAAATTGCCCGTCAGATCGAAAAGCAGGCCGGCGAGAAATTGGCGGAGTTCGGTATTCAGGTCGAGGATGTTAAGATTAAGCGCATCAATTATATCGATAGCGTGCGCAGTTCCGTCTATGACCGGATGATTGCTGAAAGAAATCAGATCGCAGAGAAATTTCGGGCGGAAGGTAAAGGTGAAGCCAGCAATATCCGAGGCGAGAAAGAAAGAGAGCTGCAGGTCGTTAAGTCCCAGGCGTATAAGCAGGCCCAGGAAATCAAGGGTAAAGCCGATGCCCAGGCGGCCCGGATCTATGCCGCTGCCTATGGGAAGGATCCTGAATTCTATGCCTTTGTTAAAACCATGGACCTGTATCAAAAAACGCTTGAAAAGGACAGTACTGTTATTTTGTCAACAGATTCCGAGTTGATGAAATATTTCAAGAAAAGTTCAAATTAGACATGTTTTAGATTGCGATATGTGGGATATGAGTATTGAGCTGAGTTGATGCAACTCAATACTCCCCACGGGCTTAGGAAAGAAAAAGGCGAATCCTGTTTCTTTAGAGCCTATTTTTTCTTTCTTTGATGTCTGGTTTTGGCAAGGAGCTTTCTATGTTTATGCTTGCGCATTTTTTTTCTTCTCTTTTTAATAACGCTACCCAAAAAAATCACCTCCTTTTAAAATCACTAAAACGGTCATTTGATTTGCTAAATTTTGACTATAGCATAAATTTCGATCGAGTGTCCATTCTTTTGTTTCATGGAGCAGGCGTGTAAATGACACGGTTTTTCAATGAAGGTGAGCTTGAGCAGGTGGCCACAGCCGCCCTGCGGGCCGAGGAGATGGTCTACAATTATTTTAAGCTCTCCTCCTCCCAATGGCTTAAAAATAGATATGATATTAAAACTGCCCGGGATTTGCTTGTCCATGAACGGGTAGATGGCCCGTTTGCCCAGGTACTTAAGTATGAAGGCCGGCGACAGGATCTGTCATTAGGCTCTTCGGTTTATAGCCTCTATCATGTCTGCATCCAGGATCCTGCGATTGTCTTGTGTGCTGCTCAAAATCCCGGGATCTGTTTGGCTCCTTTTCTTTTATATATTCTGGTTCATGAGCTTGTTCATGTGGTTCGGTTTGCGCGGTTTGAACACCGTTATGAAAACGCATGTGAAGCAGAAGTGACCCTGGAAGAAGAAAAAAAAGTGCATGGCATTACCCACGATATTATTGCACCCAAAACCGTTTCCGGGATGTTGCAAGTTTTTGAATTTTATGAAAAATGGTATTAAGGTTTCTAAATAAAAATATCCTTAAAATTTTTAAGTTACCATCCTTGACAAGGAACAAAGACTTATTATTTTAGTTTTGTTTTTCAAGCAAGGAGTCCCGCAAAATAGGCGGTTTCAGGAAATTAGAGGAAGGAAAAACAAAAATGCCGGTTTATGAGTACCAATGCAGTGGGTGCGGACATATAGAAGAGGTTTTTCAAAAAATTTCGGAGTCCCCCCTGGAAGTTTGTCCCAGGTGCAATGGTAGCCTAAAAAAGATTATTTCCCAAAGCACCTTTCATCTTAAAGGGTCCGGGTGGTATGTAACGGATTACGGTGGAGCCAATGCCGGTTCCAAGCCCAACGATCAGTCATCGTCAAAGTCAGAAAAGCCAGCGTCCAAATCAGATTCAAAGTAGTTGGCGATCTGCTTAACTGGCTTAATTCAAAAATAAAATTTAATGCTCAACTTTTATAACTAAAGGAGAATTGTATCATGAGTTTCAGACCATTGAGCGACAGAATTCTTGTTGAACGTGTTGAAGAAGCGGAAAAAACCAAAGGCGGTCTCTTTATTCCGGACACAGCCAAAGAAAAACCTGCCGAGGGAAAAGTGGTTGCAACCGGTAACGGTCGCATGGGCGAAGACGGAAAATTGCTGCCCATGGATGTGAAAGTTGGCGATCGCGTATTGTTCAGCAAATACGGCGGCACGGAAGTCAAAATTGACGGAACTGATTATCTGATCATGCGCCAGGACGATGTTCTGGGCGTTGTTGACTAATGTTGCGTTAAGATCCTGATACCTGTTGTTTCAGGATGCCGGACCTAAGTTGGTATACAATTCAATCTAATTTAAAGATTTTACGGAGATAAAATACAATGGCTAAAGAAATTAAATACGATGCCAAAGCACGTGAAGCAATGCTCAGAGGTGTCCAGGCCCTTGCCGATGCAGTAGTGGTTACCCTTGGTCCCAAGGGAAGAAATGTTGTTATTGATAAATCCTGGGGATCTCCCAATGTAACCAAAGACGGCGTAACCGTTGCCAAAGAGATTGATCTCGAAGATAAATTTGAAAACATGGGTGCCCAGATGGTTAAAGAGGTTTCTTCAAAAACTTCTGATATGGCCGGTGACGGTACCACCACAGCCACCGTTCTTGCCCGGGCAATTTACGAAGAAGGCCAGAAACTGGTCGTTGCCGGCAACAACCCCATGGGTATCAAAAGAGGCATTGACAAGGCTGTAGCAAAAATCATTGAAAGTCTTGGCGAACTGGCCAAACCCACCAAAGATCAGAATGAAATCGCCCAGGTCGGCACTATTTCTGCCAACAATGACGAAACCATTGGTAATATCATTGCTGAAGCCATGGACAAAGTCGGCAAAGAAGGTGTTATCACCGTTGAAGAAGCCAAATCCATGGACACCACCCTTGATGTCGTTGAGGGTATGCAGTTTGACCGCGGCTATCTTTCTCCCTATTTCGCAACCGATACCGAAAAAATGGTTGCTGCCTTGGATGGGCCGTTTGTCCTGATTTGTGATAAAAAAGTATCTTCCATGAAAGATCTGCTTCCGGTTCTTGAAGAAATTGCAAAAACAGGTAAGCCACTGGTCATCATTGCAGAAGATGTGGAAGGCGAAGCGTTGGCCACTCTGGTTGTCAACAAGCTGCGCGGCACCTTGAACGTGGCTGCTGTTAAGGCACCTGGTTTTGGTGACAGAAGAAAAGCCATGCTCGAAGATATTGCCATCCTCACCGGTGGTCAGGTGGTTTCCGAAGATATCGGAATCAAACTGGAAAATGTTACCCTTCAGGATCTTGGCCAGGCCAAGTCTATCACCATTGACAAAGACAACACCACTATTGTTGACGGTGCCGGAGCCAGAGAAGCCCTTGAAGGCCGTGTAAAACAAATTCGTGCCCAGATTGATGAAACTTCTTCTGATTATGACCGTGAAAAACTGCAGGAACGTCTGGCTAAATTGGTCGGCGGTGTGGCTGTAATTAATGTCGGTGCTGCCACTGAAACCGAAATGAAAGAGAAGAAAGCCCGCGTGGAAGATGCATTGAATGCAACCCGTGCAGCTGTTGAAGAGGGTATTGTTCCTGGCGGCGGCGTGGCCCTGGTTAGATGCATTCCTGCACTGGACACCCTTGATGTGGAAGGTGAAGAAAAACTGGGTGTTGGCGTTATTGCCAGAGCCATCGAATGGCCTCTGCGCAAAATTGCCGACAACGCTGGTGTTGAAGGTTCTGTTGTCATCAATAAGGTTAAAGAAGGTGAGGGTGCATTTGGTTACAACGCCAGAACCGACGTATACGAAGACCTTATCGAAGCCGGTGTTATTGATCCGAAGAAAGTGGTTCGTTATGCCCTGCAGAACGCAGCGTCTGTTGCATCTGTCATGCTGACCACAGAAGCCATGATCGCTGAAAAGCCTGAAGAAAATGCAGGCGGCATGCCTGGCGGCATGGGCGGCGGCATGGGCGGCATGGGCGGCGGAATGCCCGGTATGATGTAATTAAGCCCGTTATTCCATGGGCGGATTGCCCGGCCATGGGATGATTTTGTGATATCGAGCCCCTTTGTCTTGGACAAAGGGGCTTTTTTTATTGACGAGAAGGCCTATGATCGCATATGTATTACTTGAACTTAAATCCTGTGTCCGGGTCTGAACGTTGTCCGGATGCAAGACGCAAAAAGATTTGCACGCTTTAGCACGCCTATGCTATGATTATAAGAATTGCAAATTCTTCTGCAACACCACAGAGGAGTGATTTTCCACTCGAACACCATGTAGATTTATGTCTTCTTATCTATTATGTTTTCCAAGATTCCAACATAGTTTAAGGAAAAGGATCTATGACCACTGAATCCGTCGGCCTGTTATATATGCTCACCAATGCCGGGCCCGTTGTAAAGTTTATCATGTTGCTTCTGCTGTTTTTTTCTATTATCTCCTGGTCTATCATATTCATAAAATTTCGGTATGTTAGAACGGCATTCAGGGACTCGGCTGATTTCACAGAAGTATTCTGGCAGTGCCGGACTTTGGCCGATGCATTTTCCAAGGCTAAAGCGCTTCGTTCAAGTCCTTTGGCCCGGATTTTTCTTGCCGCTTACATGGAGGCGGCCAGAACCGAAAATAAGGATGATCTTGCCGCAAAGAAACATACCGGATCGTCCCTTCAAACCATGGGAAGTGTCAAACGTACGCTTAACCGGGCCATTAATGTGGAAAACCGGCGCTTGACCCAGCTGATTTCCTTTCTGGCGACCGCCGGAAATACTGCCCCTTTCATCGGTCTGTTCGGTACGGTGTGGGGAATCATGAGTACCTTCCAGGGAATCGGACTTTCAGGATCTGCCAGCCTTGCTGTTGTGGCTCCCGGTATATCCGAAGCTTTGGTGGCAACGGCGGCCGGTCTTTCCGTGGCAATCCCATCGGTTATTGCCTATAATTACTTCAATGACCGTATACGGGTACTCAATTCAGAGCTCCAAAGTTTCGCGTCGGATCTTTTGAATATTATCGAACGGGATGTTCTTAAAAAGCTGGAGGCCTAAATGCAGCTTGGATCAGGAAATGACCCCTTGATGTCTGAAATTAACGTGACGCCGTTTGTGGATGTCATGCTGGTTTTACTGATAATTTTTATGGTTACGGCCCCCATGATGGTCCAGGGGGTAGATGTTAATCTTCCCACGGCAACCGCCCAGGCATTGCCCACCGATGAGCAGAATCTGATTATTTCCATTGATGCGGACATGAAAGTCTATATCAACGAGCAGGAGATCAGCGCTGCATTTCTGGCAGAAAAGCTTGAAGCGGTCATGGAAAACCTGGATAAGAAAACTGTTTACCTTAAGGCCGATAAGAACGTGCCTTATGGGGTGGTGGTCAACGTCATGTCCCAGATTAAAAAAGCCGGTGTCACAAGCCTTGGCATGATTACGCTGCCCGGGGATGAAGACCAGGCGGGTTAGTGGCGTCCATGAATATCCGGTTTCAAATCCAGAATAGGCGAGGGCGTATCAGCGAGCCCAAAGGTACCGACCCCAAAGGTTTTTTTATGGTGTGTCTGATATCTTTGATTTGCCATGTGCTTTTTTTTATCAGTTTGTTTTTTCTCAATGATTTTCAGTTTTCAGCGCCCAAGCCTAAAGTTGTCACTGTGGATCTGGTCACGTTTGCGCCAGGGCCTGCCAATGCCCAAACGTCAGGGCCGCCTCCTAAATCAGAAAAACCGGCACCTGATCATGCAGACAAGGTGAATCCTGATGCTGTTTCTCAGGTTCAATCCCAGCCGGATGAACCTTTGCAGCCGGAAATTCCGGTGATCAAACCGGATCTCAGCTTGAAATCAAAGCCCAAAAATCTTAAAGAGTTGATCTCAGCCAGAGAAGAGGAACCGCCTAAAAAAAAGCCGCCCAAAGAAGATCCTGTTAAAAAGAAAAGAGAGCAGGAAGAAAAAGCTGAAAAGAAACGGGCCCAGGAACTTGCCGAGGCCAATAAAGCAGCGGCTGAGAAACGTGAAAAGCAGAGGCAGGCCCAGCTTAAAGATGCACTGAGCCGAATGAAGGCCTCGGTGGCGTCAAAGGAAAATGGTGACCCGGGTACAAATACCAACGGCAGCGGAAATGCCGGCGTAACAGGCGGCGGGGGGGGCGGGGAAGCCAGCCCGTTGACACTTTATCAGATGGTGATCAAGTCAGCCATTGAACAGAATTGGATTTTCAATGATGCCATGGCCGGACTCAATCAGGACCTTGAAGTCAGAATTTTTATAAAAATATTAAAAAGCGGAGATATTCGGGATATTTCATTTGAAACCCGGTCCGGAAACAACTATCTGGATGAATCCGCTAAAAAGGCGGTGCAAAGGGCAAATCCCCTACCAAAATTGCCGAAGGGGATGTTTTCTTATGAATTGGTACTCGGGTTCTCTCCCCGGGGACTTAAATAGTGCCCGCCAAGAAACCGTTTTGAGGCCCACTCTTTTACTCGAATGAAAATTTTAATTTCTGAACATTGACTTAAATGGCTTTGCAGAAGAATATATATAAACAGGTGATTAGATGAAACAAGATAAAGGTTCTCTTATGCTGAACAAGATTGTCTGGTTGATGGCAATAATGCTTCTCGTGTCGGTTAGTGCCCAGGCCAAGGATTATGATTATATCAGTATCTCAAACCCTTTTTTAAATAAAACACCTGTTGCGGTAACCGCGTTCAAGTGTTTTGGTGGTCATGAGGCAGAGGTTGCTGCAGGCGTTCAGGCCGAACAAATTCTAAAGGCAGGACTCGATTTTACCGGGTATTTGAAGATTATGGATTCGCTTGCCTTTTTAGCCAATCCTGCGCAATCAGGTATCCAACTGGGGCAGATAAATTTTAAGGACTGGACAGGCATTGGGGCTGAACTTTTGGTGACAGGCGGGATAGAAGAGTCTGGGGGGCAGGTTAAATTGCAGCTTCGCCTTATGGATACCTTTAATACAAAGCTTTTGGTGGGAAAAGTATACACGGGACCGGTGACCCAGATTCGGGCCATGATTCATCGGTTCTGTGCGGAAGTTTCCAAAGCCCTGACCGGTAATTTCGGCGTTTTTGGTTCAAAGATTGCCTTTGTTTCCACCACCAGCGGAAATAAAGAGATTTATGCCTGCGATTTTGACGGATTTAACCCCCGACAGATCACGCATCATAAGAGTATTTCGTTGTCTCCAGCCTGGTCCTATGATGGTCAATGGATCGCTTATGTTTCATATGCCAAGGGAAAGCCTGATATTTTTATAAAAAACCTTAAGGATAACCTGGGTTCAATTGTTAATTATAAAGGAATTAATATCTCTCCGGACTGGATGCCGACAAAACTTAATTTGGCGGCAACCCTTAGTTTTTCTGGGGATCAGGAAATATATTTGTTGACCCGCAAAGGAGAAATTATTAAAAGAGTGACCAAGAGTTGGGGATCTAATGTGTCGCCTAAATTTTCCCCGGACGGTAGAACGATCGCCTTTACTTCATCCCGGTCCGGCAATCCACAGATTTATATTCAGGGGCTGGATTCGGAAGAGGCCCGGCGCATTACATTCTCCGGAAAATATAATACCAGCCCGGCCTGGTCCCCGGACGGCAAAAAGATCGCTTATGTGGGGATTGAAAAAAATAAAATAAATATTTTTGTAATATCTGTTGACCCGCACATTGGTAATCCGGTGCAGTTGACCGCAGAGCAGGGCGATAACGAAGATCCCTGCTGGTCTCCGGACGGCAGCCTGATTGTATTCAAATCCAACAGGAACGGCGGAAAGGCGCATCTGTTTGTTATGACCGCAGCCGGTACAGATCAGCGGCAGCTTCTTTCCATGTCCGGCTTACAGAGTGAACCGGATTGGTCCGGTGATGCAGGGTTTTCAGCGGAGTAAAACATGAAGGTAAATCAAAAGGAGAAGTGCGATGAAAAAACAAATGTTTGTGAATGTGATGATGGCAGTATTGGTTGTTGGGCTTGTGACAATGGTGGGCTGTTCCAAACCAAAGGTGGCGGATCCAGGTGCCGTGAATCAAAGCCAGGCAGAGACGGATGCCCAGAGAGCCGCCCGTCTCGAAGCCGAAAGACAAGCCCGCCTTGAGGCCGAAAGAATTAAATCCCAGCAGCTGGAAGATGAGCGCCAGGCTCAGATTATTGAAGCCAAGTCAAACTTTTTAAATCAAAATATTTTATTTGATTATGACAGTTCTGAACTTACAGATCAGGCCAAGGAACTGCTGAGGGAAAAAGCGGCTTGGCTGCAAGCAAATCCTTCTGACACCGTAATGATTGAAGGGCATTGTGACGAGCGTGGTACCACGGTTTATAATTTGGCTTTAGGTGAAAGACGCGCCAAAGCAGCCAGAAATTATCTTGTGGATTTAGGTATTTCAGCCAGTCGTCTGGGTACGGTCAGCTATGGAGAGGAAAAGCCTTTGGATCCTGCACCCACTGAAGCCGCTTATCACATCAACAGGCGTGCCCAGTTTGTGATCAAGTAGACAAGATAGCCCAACAGGGCGTCTTAATTTTGTACATAGGGAGGGTACAGGCAGGCCAGATCACCTGTCTGTACCCATATCTCGTTTAACTCTTTTCGGATTTCCTATCACATGAAACCTTTGTTTTTTTATCCCTGCGTTGCCGCCGTTGTTTTAATATCCGGCTGCGTGATGCCCAATCAATATGATGCCCTGGAGACTCGGGTGGCGGTTATTGAACAGAATAACAGCCGGCGCAATAGACTTGATCAGACAAACACCGACGACCTTGGACTCATTAAACAACAAATGGATGCGTTTTCCCAAACCACCCGTGAAAATTATGCTGAGGTCAAGTATGATATTCAGTCGCTTAAGGAAGATTTCCATCGCATTCAGGGGCAGCTTGAGGAGGTGCGTTACAAGTTTGGTCTCACTGGACAGGAACGCCAGGACACTCTTGAAAAAAGGTTGGAGCGTCTGGATAATGCCATTTCCAGAAACTATGAAAAGGTAATAGCTCTGGAAAAATATATGGGGTTTGAGCCCACTGGGGCAGGATCTCCCCAGGATAAGGATTCTGGGGTCAACCCGGTGCAGGATACCGAGGAAGGCTTATACGGCAGTGCGAAAAAACTTTTCGACCAGGGCGATCTTGAAGCGTCAAGAATTCAGTTTGAGAATTTTATCAATAAATACCCGGATTCCAAAAACGCAGACAATGCACGGTTTTGGATTGCCGATTCATACTATGCTGAAAAATGGTATGAAAAGGCTATTTTAGAATATCAGAAAGTACTTGATGATTATCCGAATTCAAATAAAAATGCAGCGGCCCGGCTTAAGCAGGGATATGCATTTGCCGCCCTTGGTGAAAAGGCCAATGCTAAAATGATGCTCGAAGAGCTGATCAAGCGCTATCCCAATTCCCAGGAAGCCAAGTATGCCAAGGAAAAGCTTAAAAACCTTAACTGAGTGCTTTTTTTCTTGGCTATAAACACAGCATATGAAAATTATAGGCATTGATCCCGGTCTGGCCGGAACCGGTATCGGGGTCATTGAGGGGTTGGGGCGTCATATTTCAGGATATTCCTTTGGCAGCATTTCCACAGATGCCGGTGAATCCACACCGGTCAGGCTGGAACAGATTTATCGTAAAAGCAAATCCTTTCTAATTGAACAGCAGCCCGATCTTGTGGTGATTGAAGATATTTACTCCCTTGAAAAATATCCGGGATCGGGTATTATGTTAGGAAAAGTCTCTGGTGTATTGATTTTAGCGGCTTTCAAGGCGGGAGTTCAGATTCGCGAAGTCTCCGTCAGGGAAGTCAAAAAGGTGATTTCCGGCAATGGCAGAGCGGATAAACATCAGGTGGAACGTGCCGTTCGCCATTTGTTAAATCACCCTGAGCCCATTCGTCCTTTCCATGCGTCGGATGCGTTGGGAATGGCATTGACAGGGCTGTTCCGGTATGGGGGAGGTCGAGGAATTTAGACATGATCGCATATCTTGAGGGGAAGATTCTTCGCCAAGAGGCGGACGGCATTATTTTGCTGGCTGGCCACATCGGTTATGAGATTCTTTTGGATACCATAACCCTGTCCGCGTGCATAGAAAAATCACAAGCCGATGAAACCATTTCGCTGTACATTTATTACCATGTCACAGAGCGGCAGCCCAAACCCGTGCTCATCGGTTTTTTGACCCCCGATGACAAGGAATTTTTTCAATTGTTTATTACGGTGGCAGCCATTGGGCCCATGAAGGCCATCAAGGCGTTGACAAAACCGGTCCCCCAGGTGGCACGGGCCATTGAAGACCGTGATACGGCATTTTTATCACAACTATCCGGTATCGGACAAAGAACCGCAGAAAAAATTGTCGCCACCTTGAACGGAAAGGTGCTTGCCTTTGCCGCAGGCCGGACCGATAAGACTGCGTCTGTGCCGACTGAATCCTCGGATATTGTGTCAGAGGAAAAGCGGATGATGGTTGCACAGGTGACCGAGGTCCTCACCGAACAGTTAGGGCACTCTGCATCATCTGCAAAACGCATGATCCGGCAAGCCCTTGAAAAAAATCCAACGATCAGTTCACCTGAAGACCTGTTTGACGAAATTTATCAGGAAAGCCGATGACCTCCGACGCAGATATCTTAAGCTATAGTTCAGATAAGAAGGGCGTGGTGTCGGAAAAATTGAAAATCGAAGACCATTCCCAGGAGATTGTTTCCCTTCGTCCCGGTTGCTTTGATGATTATGTGGGGCAGACCGCAGCTGTGGAAACACTCAAGATTGCCATTCAGGCGGCAAAAATGCGCAAGGAGCCTTTGGAGCATATCTTGCTGCACGGTCCGCCCGGACTTGGAAAGACGACGGTGTCCCATATTATTGCCAATGAAATGGGAACAGAGCTGACCGTTACCTCCGGCCCAACCCTGGAAAAAGGCGGTGACCTTGTGGGGATTTTGACCAATCTGGGGGAGGGCGAGATCCTTTTTGTGGATGAAATTCACAGGATTCCTAAAGTGGTGGAAGAGTTCCTTTATCCGGCCATGGAGGATTTTGCCGTGGATTTTGTCTTTGACAAGGGGATTCATGCCAGAAGCCATCGGTATCGGTTGAAACAATTTGTGCTTATTGGTGCCACCACCCGGGTGGGGCTTCTGTCCGCGCCGTTGCGAGATCGTTTCGGTATATTTCGAACCCTTGATTTCTACTCTGTTGAAGAGTTGGCGGTGATCATTCAGCGTTCGGCCCTGCTTTTGAAAACCCGTATCACCGATGACGGTGCATGGGAGCTTGCAAAACGATCCCGGGGGACCCCTCGGGTGGCCAACAGGCTTCTCAAACGCGTTCGGGATTATGCCATGGTCAGGCACCAGGGGCTTATGACGGCCAACGGTGTCCAGGAGGCCCTGGCACTTGAAGGTATTGATAATCTGGGTCTGACGCCCTTGGATCGCAATTATCTTGAAACCATTATCCGATTTTACAGCGGCGGGCCTGTGGGAATAGAAGCGATTTCGGCCACCTTGCAGGAGGAGACCGACACCCTGGTGGATGTGGTGGAACCCTATTTATTGAAAATTGGTCTTGTGCTGCGAACGTCCAGCGGCAGAAGAGCATCTGAAAATGCATACCGGCATTTAAATTTGGAAAAAAGAGGGTAAATGATCAGCAAAACGAAATTAACCATTCAAATAAGTGTAACAATCCTGACAATCTGTCTGGGCTGGTTTTGTCCGGGAGCCGGCTTTGCGGCATCCGTGCCGGGGGCTTTGATCCGGATTCCTGAAAATGAAAATGCCATTATTGTGGAGAAAAAAAGCCAGACGCTTTATGTCTACTCTGCAAAAAATGGCCTTGACAGTCCTGTGTTCCAGGTGTCTTGTTCCACTGGGGCGAGCCCGGGATCTAAAACCCAGGCCGGTGATAAAAGAACCCCGGAGGGCGTCTATTTTCTGAAAGATGAATTTGAGGACCGCTATCTGACACCGGTATACGGACAAAAAGCCTTTCCGTCAGATTACCCCAATTTTTTGGATCTGCGCCTTGGCAAGCAGGGGTCGGCCATATGGATTCACGGCACCGATAAGGTTTTAAAGCCCATGGATTCAAATGGCTGCATTGCCTTGGAAAATAAAAATATTCTTGCGTTGTCCGATTTTATTCACCTGGATGCTACCCCCTTGATTATTGTGGATCAGATCGATTATACTTCCATTGAAGCGCTGACGCTGATTCAAAAAAAGATTAACCAATTTCTCGATCAATGGGTCAAGGCGTTGGCTGCACAAAGTTATCATGATTATCTCTCTTTTTATGACCAGACCTATCTTCCGGATATTTCATGGTGGGAAACATGGCTTGGTATTCGGGATAAAGCTGTTGCACAAGACCCTGACGGGTTTAAGATTTTGCTCGAAAATACAGGTATCTATGCCCAGGGAGGTGTTGTTGTTGCCCTTTGCGACATGAGCCTTTCCCGAAATGACGGTCGTAAGGTTTATCTGGGTAAACGGCAGTTTTTTATTCGTCAAGGAACTGTCTCTCCTCTGATCATCGGAGATTTTTTCCAGACAAAAGATACGGCGTTTAATTCCGGTGAGCCGCCGTTGCTGGCAGCCTCCCGAATGCTTTTCCAGGATGAGTCAACAGATAAACTGGTGGTTGAAACCGTTCAACAGTGGATGGCCGCCTGGTCTGCGAAAAATATGGATAAATATGCACGATTTTATACCAGTGATTTTGTTTGTGACGGCATGGGTAAAACGGCATGGGTAAAACGCAAGAAACAACTTGCTCAAAAATATGACTATATTTTAGTTACAGGTAAGAATTTTAAGGCCTTTCCCACCAAAGACGGGGGGTATACGGTCAGCTTTGTCCAGTACTATGAGTCCAGTGGATTTTCAACCCATGGAAGAAAACAGCTTAAACTTATCAGACAGGATGGAGAATGGAAGATATTTCGAGAGAACTGGAAAGGGAAATAGCCCAAATAAAACCTGCGCCCCATAAACTGCGCGGGGAAAACACAATTTTGATCATTAATGATTTTGGTGAAATACGATCCGGGGCTTTTCTTAAAGTTCTTGTTTGTTTTTTTCTGGTGCTCAGCCTGGCTGGAGGGCTGGGTACGGTTGCGTTTTACACGCTTTATTCCAAAGCAAATTATCAAAAGAATCAATTAAAAAATACCCAGGACGCTTTTGAAAAAGAGGTAGATCGTTTAACCAGGGAAAAAGAACTTTTGATGGCCAGACTGGTGATGACAGGTAATGCCGGTGAACTTAAAGCCCTGGCCCTTACCGGAAGGATCGGGCAGGAACCTCCCAAAAAAGAAAAACGTTCAGGTATACAGGAAAAAAAAGAACGCAATGAATCTGTGGCAACAGGCACGGCACCTGATTCCAAGATCCCAAAAGAAGCGCTGAACGGGTCTGGTAAAAATAAGCCCGCGGTCGGCCAGGTTCAACCCGATGGACCCGAAGAGCCGGTTGACGATCAGCAAGAGACTGATGCGGAATCTGTCGTCACTATTGGAACGTTTTCCCTGACATCGGGCCGTAATGCCAATGAGATCGTCGTGCGGTTTAATGTAAGAAACACCACGGAAAATTCCAAGGAAATATCCGGTCGGATTTTTTGTGTTCTTAAACCCAAAGATACCCCACCTGAAAAGTGGGTGGTGATACCCAAAGCCTCGATTATGAAAAGCGGTGTACCAGGTCCCTATAACCAAGGTCATTATTTTTCCATTTCACGTTTTAAACCTGTTCACTTCACCATCAATACCAAGGTGCCGCTTGAGGATTTTTCCGATGCTTCTGTGTTTATTTTTGATGAAACGGAAAAACTGTTGTTGCAGACCACCTTTGACACAGGAAACAATAAACAGAATTGAAACGGATTTTCAAATTTTAAGTGCTTTGTAAGGAGACGGCCGTTGTGAGAAAGAATACAAAGAATTTAAGTATCATTGATAAGGAACTCAAGATAGACGGCTCCATCGAAAGTTGTGGGAAACTGATCATCAAAGGAGAAGTAAGGGGTACAATTAATGGAGATGTTGTAATTATTGCCCAGGATGGTGAGGTCAACTCAACTTTGACAAAGGTATCGAGCCTGACCATCGGCGGCAATTTTAAAGGGGAGCTGATCGCCTCCAAAGAATTGATTATTCTGGCAACCGGCTCCTGTGCCGGAAAAGTTGTATGCCAGGATCTGATCGTCGAAAACGGTGGCGTGCTTAATGCGGATATATCCTGTAAAACATCCAGTAAAATGGAGCCTGCCAGGAAAGAAAAATCGTTTTTTTCAAAGGCAGGGAGCCCAAACCAGAAAGAAGAAAAACAGATTGAATTGTAAATAATCCTTGACTTTAGAAACGAATTTATGTAGTTATGCCTGATTGCGTTTATTTAGAGGAGCATGGAGAACATTGGAAAAATATACATACAGTGCAAAAAGATCTGACAACAAAGAGAACTGGTGCATTATTGATGCAAAGGACCAGGTGCTTGGGCGGCTTGCTTCCCAGATAGCGTATAGAATCCGGGGTAAACACAACACACTTTACACTCCCCATGTGGATACTGGTGACTGGGTAATTGTTGTCAATGCGGATAAGGTCCGTTTGACCGGAAATAAAATGGGACAGAAAACCTATTACCGCCATTCCGGTTATATCGGAGGAATCAAATCCCAAACAGCCAAAGAGATGCTTGAAACAAAACCCGAAGATGTCTTGAAAAAGGCTGTTCGAGGCATGCTGCCAAAAAACAGACTGGGCCGCAAGCTTGGGAAAAAATTGTTTGTTTATGCAGGCGATCAGCATCCCCACGCTGCGCAAAAGCCTCAGGTCGTCGAATTTTAATACATAAGGACTTGATACGATAAATGGAAAGTGCAAACCAATTTTACGCAACAGGTAAGCGGAAAAATTCTGTGGCCAAAGTGTGGCTGATACCTGGTACAGGAAAAGTCATCGTTAATAACAGAGAATTAGATGAGTATTTTGATGTTCCGTCAAAGAGAGCGGTGCTGATATCTCCCCTGGTCCTCACTGATAAAAGCGATGCCTTTGACCTCAAGATCACTGTGATGGGCGGTGGGTACACCGGTCAGGCAGGTGCCATCCGTCAAGGCGTTTCAAAAGCGCTTGTTTTGTCAGACCCGGATCTGCGCGGTGTTTTGAAATCTGCAGGTTTTCTTACCAGAGATGCCAGGCAGAAAGAACGTAAAAAATACGGGAAAAAGGGCGCAAGAGCCAGTTTTCAGTTTTCAAAAAGATAAATATATCTACGTTTTTTACGCGTTCAAAACATTATCTTCAAAATTTAAAAAGGGAGTGCAAGCTTGGGTTTGCTCTCCCTTTTTAAGTTTTAGCGCATGATTCGCTTTTCGCATATATCCTCAACATATAAACATTCTTCGGTATTGGGGTATGGTCGATGCAGACACTTTTATTCTATGATATAGAAACCTCCGGACTGAATCCTGCATTTGATCAGGTTCTGACCTTTGCGTGCATTCGAACGGATCTGTCTTTAAATGAGATCAGCAGAGATGAGGTTGTTATTCGTCTCAGGGATGATATTGTACCCTCTCCATGGGCATTTCTTACCCATCGGCTTAGCGCTAAAGTGCTCGATTCAGGAGTTAGTGAATACCAGGCGGCCTTAAAAATCCATCGGCTTTTGAACACGCCCCAGACCATCAGTGTCGGGTATAATTCCCTTGGATTTGATGATGAATTTTTGCGTTTTCTTTTTTATCGTAATTTATTGGATCCCTATTCGCATCAGTTTGCCAACGGGTGCAGTCGCATGGATATGCTGCCTGTGACATTAATATATTATCTTTTTTGTTCCCAGGCACTTTCCTGGCCCAAGCTCGAAAATGGACAGACAACCATGAAACTTGAACACTTAACCCGGCAAAATAGATTTGAGACTTCAGGTAGGGCCCATGAAGCCATGAGCGATGTTGAATCGGTCGTCGGACTCGCAAGTGCTTTTGTTAAATACAGTGAAATTTGGTCGTATGTTGTAGGTTTTTTTGATAAAAATGCTGATCTAAAACGCATGAACACTCTTCAATCTTCAGATTTATCCAAAAGGTACGGAATGGATATTGCGCTTATGGTATCCGTCTCATTTGGTGCGGACTGCAACTACATGGTGCCCGTGGTTTATGTGGGTGGATCTGTGCCGTATAAAAATCAGAGCCTGTGGATTCGTTTGGATAAAGACGGTCTGTTTGACCGGATTGATGAAGCCTTTGGTGGGTATGAGCTTATTACAATACGGAAGAAGCCGGGAGACCAATTGTTTATTTTGCCTGCCCTGGATCGTTTTTGGGAGAAGTTATCTTCCTCATCACGCAGCGCTTGTTTCAAACATCTTGATTTTATAAAGAAAAATAGGTCAATGTTTGATCGAACGGTAAATTTTCATCGAAATTTCAAATACCCCCATGTGCCTGATATTGACCCGGATGCGGATTTGTACCAGGGTGGGTTCTTTTCATTTAAAGACAAAAAAGAGATTGCGATATTTCATAGCACTGAAGGGAGTCAAAGAAGTCGGGCTGCTCAAGATTTTCAAAGCGATAGGATCAGGGTGTTGGCCCAGCGAATTCTTGTGCGAAATTTCAATGAAAAACCGGAATCCGCCCCAGAGTTTTGTAAGCATTTAAAATGCCTTTGCGGCGGTGATCCAAAAGAAACGATTAAGGGGTATAAAGAGGATGCCAAGCTGACTTGTGCCAAGGCGCTTGGGGAGCTTGAAAAGATTGAAGCGGAAGTCGGGCAGTCCTTTGATCCAGATCAAAAAGATCTTTTAAGATGGCTTAAGACGCATATTCAAAGACAATCAGTCTTTTTTGCTGAGGCGTTTTAATTCCTCAATCTGGGCAATATGGATGAATTGGTTTAGCGTCTCTTCGTCTTTTGGGGTAATATTGGTGATTTTCAGGCCGATCAAGCTATGGGTTTCTGAGTAATTCGGTTTTATTCGCGCAACTTGAATTTGCATGGGAAAGGTTCCTATGGTTCCGGGCTGATCGCGGTCTACCAAGGCAAGGCCCATAATCATTTTTGTCCCGGTTTTGAGGGTAGCCAGAGGATGCAGGCGCTTCTCTTTTTTTTCGAGTATGACGATGCCCAATCCTGAAAAGGAGATATCCTTGATTTTGAAATCACCTGGTGTCCTATATTTCTGCTCATTGTATACTATTTTAGCCTTTACTGTATATCTGCCGGTCAGCGAGAGTCTGAACGCGGCCCGTATATTGGTTTCTATTGCCGGTAATCGGTATTCAAGTACAATTGCCTTCACCGGAGATCCGTCGGCCATTGGGTAGTTGTTGATAAACCGGGCGGGACTACAGGGAATCCCTATCCGTAATCGGCGTTGATCAATATAGACCAGTGTTGTCAGGTGGAGTTGGTCAAATGGGGTACGTGGTGTTACGGGGGGGGGGGGCGGCTGGGCAATGGTGATGGTCTCTTCTTCGTAGTCAGCATCATAGATAATAGATGATTTTGAAGCTGGGAAATCGGTATTGATGTTGAATACCAAATTCACACCCACCGAAGGGACAAATATATTTTTTACGTCGAATTCCATGCCCTATCATCCAAATCAGGCGGTAACCCTAACGTTACATGAAAATTTTTACAAATTGATTGAACGTCTTGGAATCCAAATGAAAATTAAATTCACATAGGGTTGGGTCTCGATTTTGTCTAAATTTACTTAAAATCTACCCCTCAGAGGAAGTCATAAGGATTTTTTTGGCTTTCAACGATGGCGTTTGTCTGTTGCAACTGCCATATTCGCTAAGCTGAAGTTTAAATCCCTATGACTTCCAAAGTGTTGGGGGAGAATGGAATTATTTTACAGCGTCTTTGAGCGCTTTTCCGGGTACGAATTTGGGGACATTTCTAGCCGGAATGTTAATCTCTTTTCCTGTTTGGGGATTTCTGCCCTTTCTCTCTTTTCTTTCAGCGGTTTTGAATGTGCCAAAACCTACCAAGGTAACAGAGTCATTAGCGGCCAAGGCTTCCGTGATGGTTTCAATCATGCAATCAACGGCTGCCTGCGCATCTTTTTTACTGCTAAGGACTTCTGAGACCTTATTAATTAAATCGCCTTTGTTCATCGTGCTCACTCCTTTTTTTGGGGGGTTGTTAGGAAATATTTAAGTTAAACGTATATTTTAGTGAAAAAAATCATTCAGCTTTTCTGGGTACGTTACGTCGTTGAGCCCTGCGTGTCAAGTCTTTATTGCGTTTTGTTAAAAATTCGTTGCCACTTTTCTTGGGACGGCATAGAATGTTTGAAAACAGGAGGTGAAAATGGACGTAGCGCTTGTCAATCCTTTCATTGAAGGAACTTTACACATTCTTGATACCACCGCACTAGTAAAAGTAAAGCCGGAGCCGCCTTTTTTAAAAAGAGGTACCGCTCATTATGGTGATATTTCAGGCCTTTTGACAGTCGAAGGCGATCTGGAGGCGACGGTCGCGATTTCTTTTACTGAGAAAAGTATTTTAGGTGTTGTGTCAGCCATGTTTGGCGAAGAAATGACTGAAATTAATGATGAAATTACAGATGCGGTTGGAGAGATCTGCAATATGGTTGCAGGACATGTTACTACTAAAATTGGGGAATTAGGGAAGAAGGTAAAGGTAAAATTCGTAAATGTTGTGACGGGTCCAACCGAAAAAATTTTGCATACAGACACAGGCAGTCACGTTGTCGCTGTCCCCTTTCGCACAACCAAGGGCAAAGTGTTGCTTGAAATCTGTTATTCGGATGAAAGTTCATGATCAAAATTCAGCCTGTTCGTGGTGTTTGAAATTTGATCATGAATTTGAAAAACGTTTAGCTAAGCTATACTAAAGGAAGCTTTGCATGGTGTCAGGTGGATACGCCGCCGGCCAGTGTTTCTATATTGATGTGGCAAGAGCGCCTGGAAAAAATACCCATTTCCAGGCGCTACGCTGATTGTAGTTGAATCGGCTTACAGGGCTTTATGGCAGAACCACCAGTCATAGCCTTCATATTGGCTCAGTCGTTGGGCTGCATCCTTTTGTGACTTTGGCGGCGGAATAATTACCCGATCTTTGAGCAGTTCATTTTCTGGCCAGTTGGCAGGCATGGCAACGCCATTCTGGTCTGATGTAATTAGTGCTTTTGTGGCCCGGACAATTTCGTCCATATTCCGTCCAATTTCCTGGGGATAGTACAGGATCAGTCGCACCTTGCTTTCAGGGTCAACCACAAATACCGCCCGAACCGTATTTGAACCCTTGCCCGGATGCAGCATGCCCAATTTGTTTGCCACCGAGTCGTTGGCAGCAACAACTGGGAAAGTAATTTCTATATCAAGTTTTTCTTTAATCCATTCAATCCATTTTATATGGCTGAATACCTGGTCTACTGACATGCCGATTAGCTGCACTCCAATTTTTTCAAACTCGGCAACTCGGTTTTGAAATCCTGCAAATTCAGTGGTGCAAACCGGGGTGAAGTCCGCCGGATGGCTGAAAAGAACAAACCATTTGCCTTTCATGTCTTTGGGCAGACTCATGGGGCCATGGGTGGTGTCCACATTTAATTCGGGAAATTCGTCGCCAAGCAGGGGCATGTTTGGATTTTGATGCTCCATGTTTATCTCCTTTAAATAAATCGAAATTGAGGCATTAATTCGGTTTTTTTTTGTTGGTGAAGTATTTAGATTAATACTGTAAATTTTTTGAGTTTGCATCGATTAACTTTTAATGTTTGTTAAGCAGGTATCGTGCCATTATTCGTTTAAAATTGATTTGGCTTGGCTGTTTATATTCAGGTGTCAACAAGTTGCCAAATTACTCTCCCGTTTCGTTGTTGGTTTTGCCTATGCACTGGTATATGATTTATCCGTGCCTTATCTTTCAAATTGAGGCTGCTGAAGACGATATGTATCTATACACAAATGTTTTGAGACACCTAATAAAACATTTGTGTGTCATATTCTGTTTTGTCGTTAATATTTTTTCGAATATTGAAAGCGTCTATAGTGTATCGATTCAATATTTTTTAACTTTATGTCTGTATTCGGTTTGTTTGGGCGAGGTTTTTGCATTTGTATGAATCCTTGAAAGTCTAAGATACCGTGTGGCATGAATACTTCAAGCGTTAGAGCGTTTCAATTTAGAAATCGTTAAAACTTAAGATTAGGAGAAAATCATGACAAACAACGTTGTAATTGCGCTATCCTGCGGCACCAATGACACCAACCGGGCTACCAGGGCTATTCACCTTGCAACCATAGCTCACAAAGAGGGGAAAAACACCAGTCTTTTTTTGCTGGATGAAGGGGTGTATCTGGCTAAAGAAGGTATCATTACCCATGTCAGGGCTGCAACCGGTGATGTGGCTGATGACCTTCTGGCATACCTTCAGGCCCATGATGTGTCGATTCTGGTCTGCACACCCTGCGCCAACGCCCGTCAGATTAAAGAAGATGACCTTATCGAAGGGGCCCGCATGGCATCGGCCGCAGAATTTATAAATATGTCATGTGATGCCACGGTCATTAGTCTGTAGATAATGATTATGCGGAATGGACGAAAAGTCGCCCGGTTTCATGATTTTGTTGGCGACTTTTCGTTTAGATATTACCTAAGGAAATTAAAATACCACTGAATCAAAGGTTCCCCCCAGAAAGTATAGAGAATAGCCCCCAGGGAAAGAAACGGGCCAAATGGGATTTTTGACTGTCTGCTGTCTGGATTTTTGCTCAGTGCCAAAGCCGCCACGCCGCCAAAGGTGCCGAAAACCGAGCCCGTAAATAGTGTGAAAAATACTCCCTTTACGCCTGTGGCGGCACCGATCATGGCAAGCAGTTTGATGTCTCCGCCCCCCATGCCCTGGTGCTTGCGAATACAATAATATGTTAGGGCTACAAGGTATAAAATACCGCCGCCTGCCAGTATCCCCCAAATTACCGATGTAAACTGCATTTGTGGAACAAAAATACAAGATGTTGAAAAAATGAGAATTCCGGGTAGAGATAATTTGTCCGGAATGATTTGGTGGTCTATGTCAATAAAAGAGACCGCAGTGAGCATTGCGCAGAAAAGAAAATAAAAAAATGCGGTGGGTGTCGGCCCGAATTTTAAAAAAAGTCCCAGGGACAGCATTCCGGTGATCATTTCCACCAAGGGATAGCGAATTGAAATGGACGTGTTGCAGAACCTGCATTTTCCCTTGAGCAATATATAGCTTAGGATTGGAATATTAAGATAAAATGGAATATTCTGGTTGCAGACCGGACAGTGGGACGGCGGAGATACGATGGATTGCCCTTGGGGCATCCTGCAGATGACCACGTTAAGAAAACTGCCGATACAGGAACCAAAAACAAAAGCCATAACAGCAATAAAAATGGATTGCGGGAACATAATACTCCTTGAAAAATGATGCTATTTTTTAACGCGCCTGGGATGTTTGACGGTTTTATGATATAGTTTCATATGAAAGAATTAAATTAACCGCTTCGCTTCTTTCATGATTTGCTATGGTATGCCTTAGGTAAAAAACCGGGGCGGCCATAGCCGTTAGATGAACTATTCAATGATAAAAATATTTTTTCAAGGATATTGTAATAATATTTTTCTGATATATTGTAATTACAACTTAAGCATAAGTGCACCAAAGCCCGTATGTGAGGGCCAATCCGAAAACCACAGGCGGCCAGGTGGGTTCCGGTCTGGTCCTGTTTTTTTATGAAAGGGTCTTATATTCTTTCACCATGTGCCGGGGGGACATCCGGTAGTAAAATGCAGGCACGGCCCATGGCCGTTATGTAATCAAGGAGCATAAATGGCAGAAGCAGATATAGATGATCTGATTGAAATAATCGAAAAAGAAGGTAATGTCGAAGAAATCCCAAAGGTGATTCCCATGATGCCGGTCAGGGATGTGGTGGTCTTTACAGATATGCTGCTTCCCCTGTTTGTCGGACGGGAAAAGTCCATCAAGGCCATTGAAGAGTGTGTGGACTTTGACCGGTATGTTTTTCTGTCGGTCCAGAAAGACTCGGAAATGGAAAAGCCGGGGCCGGAGGATGTTTATGATATCGGAACCATTGCCCGGGTTCAGAAGATGATCAAAATGCCAGATGGCAGGATCAAGGCGTTGGTCCAGGGTATTTCCAAGGCAAAGCTCGTTGAATTTGTTCAAAAGCGTTCTTTTTTTAAGGTTAGGGTGGAGACGGTTACTGATGTCGAACCGGATTCCATTGACATAGAAATTGAAGCCTTGATGCGTAACGTAAAAGAGAACAGCGAAAAACTTCTGGCGCTCAAGGGCGAGTTTTCCGGGGATGTGGGGGATCTTTTGTCCCATATCGACTCTCCGGGTAAACTTGCGGATCTTGTGGCCTCCAACCTTAATCTCAAAGTAGAGGATGCTCAGTCACTCCTTGAGACCACGGATGCTGTTGAGCGTTTAACCCGGGTTAATGATCTTCTGGCCCGGGAGCTTGAATTGTCAACGGTTCAGGCAAAAATTCAGACCCATGTCAAGGATGAAATTTCAAAAAATCAGAGGGATTATTATCTTCGTGAGCAGGTTAAAGCGATCCACAGAGAGCTTGGGGAAAGCGATGATAAAATTGCCGAGATCGCTGACTTTAAGCAGAAAATAAAAAAATGCAAGCTGCCGGAAGAGTGTGAAAAAGAGGCGCTCAAGCAGTTGAACCGACTGGAGCAGATGCATTTTGATTCTTCTGAAGCCTCGGTGGTCAGAACCTATCTGGATTGTATTGTTGAATTGCCCTGGAGCAAAACCACCAAGGACTTTTTGGACATCAAAAAGGCCCAGGAGGTTTTGGATCAGAATCATTATGGGCTGGACAAGGCCAAGGAACGTATCCTTGAGTACTTAAGCGTGCGTAAGCTCAATCCAAAGAAAAAGGGGCAGATTATCTGCTTTGTTGGTCCTCCGGGTGTGGGTAAAACTTCCCTTGGCCGGGCCATTGCCAAGGCCATGAAGCGTAAGTTTCACCGGGTCTCTTTGGGTGGAATTCGTGATGAGGCTGAAATCCGAGGGCACAGAAGAACATATATTGGTGCCATGCCTGGACGGATTTTACAGGGGCTTCGTCAATGCGGCACCAAAAATCCGGTGTTTATGCTGGATGAAATTGACAAGCTGGGAAATGATTTCAGGGGTGATCCGTCATCGGCGCTTCTGGAGGCATTGGATCCTGAACAAAATGCCGAGTTCTCTGATCATTACCTGAATATGCCCTTTGATTTGTCCGATGTGTTGTTTGTTTTGACGGCAAATATGGCCGATACCATTCCTTCTGCCCTGCTTGACAGGATGGAATTGATCCACCTTACCGGATATACCCGCCAGGAAAAGGTGGTCATTGCCAAACAGCATCTTTTGCCACGAAAACTCAAGGACAACGGTTTGATCCGGCGCGCCATTAATTTCAGTCCCAACGCCATAGAGTCCATTGTTTCAGAATATACCTTGGAAGCAGGTCTCCGGGGGCTTGAAAGAAAGCTGGACTCAGTATGCCGCAAAATTGCCCGCCAGATTGCCGAAGGTCAGAAGGGCAAGTTTGCCGTTACCTGCCAGAATTTAACCAAGTATCTTGGTCCCCCGCAATTTATCAATGAAATGGATCAGGAAGAGAGTCAAGTCGGTTTGGCCACAGGACTTGCATGGACCGAAGTGGGCGGTGAGCATCTATATATAGAAATATCCTTATTTCCAGGTAAGGGCGAGTTACAGCTCACAGGGCAGATCGGTGAGGTGATGCAGGAGTCTGCAAGGGCGGCATTGACGTATACCAAAGCCAACCAGGAAGAATTGGGTATAAACAAGGACGACTTTGAAGCTAATGATATCCATATCCATGTTCCTGCAGGCGCCATTCCCAAGGATGGTCCTTCGGCCGGTATCGCCATTGCTACGGCCCTTGTGTCTGCGTTTACCGGTAAAAAAGTAAACAACAAGGTCGGTATGACCGGTGAGATCTCTTTGCGGGGCAGGGTACTTCCCATCGGCGGCCTTAAAGAGAAGGCTCTGGGTGCATTAAGAGCGGGTATTAAGACCGTAATTATCCCGGAGAAAAACAAAAGAGATCTCCATGATATCCCAAAATCCGTCAAATCCAAGCTGACGTTTATCTGTGTGAAGGATGTCAGGGAGGTCCTGGAGATCGCTCTGGAAGACGAATAATGTACCTTTTTGCCCTGAGTACAGCAGAGCAGGGCGCAAGTATGGCTCTGTTTGAAGATAAAACCCTGATTTTTGAGTCCAGTCTGTTCAGCCGTCAGACCCATTCAAAGGGGCTGCTGCCTATGATTGAGCAGGCCGTTGAAAGCAGGCAGGGGCTGAGCGTCAATCAGATAGATGGATTCATTGCAGCCAAGGGGCCCGGCAGTTTTACCGGGCTTCGCATCGGCATCAGCATGGTCAAGGGGCTGGCCCGGGCGGTATCCAAGCCCTGTGGCGGGGTTTCCAGTCTTGACGGTATTGCATTTAGATTCTGTCATTCACACGCGCCTGTGTGTGTGATGATGGATGCCAGGCGTAACGAAGTGTATTCTGCCATATATCGGTTCCAGCATGGCCAGCTCATTCAAAAGGGACCGGAAATGGTGTGTTCTCCTGAGGCTGTCATTGATCAGGCAGGTCCAGATACGTTGTTTGTAGGTTCAGGGTCAAAGGTGTACCGGGAAAAAATTGCCGGTAGGACAGCGGGCAGGGCTGTGTTTTCTTCTCCGTCCATGGACGGAGTAAGTGCCTGTGCATTGGTTATTTCCGGGTTGTCCGACGACGGGGAATTTGATTTTAAGAATCATCCCCTGAATCCGGTTTATCTTCGAAAATCAGATGCACAGATTCATTTTGAAGAGAAAACAGGTGCTTGACAAGATATTGGCATACTTGATATAAATGTTAGGTTGTGGATAGGCACTATTAGGTAAAAGAATATGGATAATTCTAAATGGCCGGCAAAGGCAGTGCTACCCATTGCCATGCCAGGCGTTAAATACGTTGTTGCAGCCATCCTTGTTACAGGGATGTTTTTTTATTTTGGGTTACCGAAAACAGGCGTGCTTGCGCTGCTGATTACGTTGTTTATTACCTGGTTTTTCCGGGATCCCGAACGTGGGGTGCCCGAAGGTAAAGATCTTCTGATATCACCGGCAGATGGAAAGGTGATTGTTATCGAACCCATGGCCCGGTGTGAATATATGGATGAGCCATGTCAGAAGGTCAGTATTTTCATGAATGTATTCAATGTTCATGTCAACCGTATTCCCTTTAGTGGAATAATTGAAAAAGTTCAATATCATCCGGGTAAATTTGTAAACGCATCTTTTGATAAAGCAAGTGTTCACAATGAGCGCAATGCGTTGGTAATAAGAACGGCAGATGGCCGCCGTTATGTGTGTGTACAGATTGCCGGTTTAATTGCCAGGCGTATTGTCAACTGCGTGGAACCCAATGAACAAGTTCACAAAGGCGACCGATACGGTATGATTCAATTTGGATCACGGTTGGATCTTTATCTGCCCCAGGACTTTGAAGTCCTTGTTGGGCTTGGCGATAAAACAAGTGCCGGAAGTACTGTTATTGGACGGATGCGATAATTAAAAAACAAAACTATGGAGTAAATTTTAAATTTTGGACCAGATACCTGTAACGACACAAGGCTTTGCGGCCTTGAAAAAAGAACTGGAAAAACTGAAAACCGTGGATCGTCCTGAAATAATCAGAGCCATTGAAGTGGCCAGGGCACATGGAGACCTGTCTGAAAATGCCGAATATCATGCTGCAAAAGAACGCCAGTCTTTCATTGAAGGCAGGATCGGTGAGATTTCCTATAAAATTGGAAAGGCCAAAGTAATTGATCCCAACTCTGTGCCCAAGGATGTCATTCGGTTTGCCAGTCGGGTTCTTGTGGAAAATCTGGATACCGAAGAAGAACAAGAATACATGATTGTCGGTGAGGATGAGGCGGATATCAAAAAAGGCAAAATTTCCGTCACTTCCCCCCTTGGCTCGGCCCTGATTGGAAAAGAACAGGGAGATGAGGCCATAGTCCAGGCGCCAGGTGGCAAACGGGTTTATGAGGTCATTGATATTCTTTGATTTATTGTTTTCTCAATCTGATTTTTTTCGAGTTCCTCGAAATGGCAGGTAAATTTTAGAAAGGAAAGTGCTGTGGCACGTGTAACCATCGAAGATTGTTTAAAAAATGTAGATAACCGTTTTACGCTTGTACACCTGGCTGCCAAGCGGATTCGCCAGGTCCGGGAAGGGGCTGATTTTCTTGTACCTTCCTCAAAAAACGAAGATGTTGTCACCGTCCTGCGTGAAATTGCCGCTAACCGGATCGTTGTCAAGAAAGATCCTGAGGCCGACGACGAATAATTAGTTGTGGGTAAAGGGCTGACAAAGCGTCTGATGCATCTGCTTGGCAAGGCGATTCATGACTGGCGGATGATCGAAAATAATGACCGGATACTGGTGGGGGTGTCCGGAGGAAAAGACAGTTTAGCCCTTTTCCATCTTCTTGCTTCTTTAAAGAAAAAAGCCCCTGTTTCATTTGAACTTGTGCCTGCTTATATCGATCCGGGATTTGACAAACCGTTTGTGAAAAAACTGGAATCCTATATCAATGAAAGATATAAGGGTGAGCATCAGGGCATGGTGGTGGAAGAAACCGATTACGGCAGGATTGCGCATTCTAATGAAAACAGGGAAAATCCCTGCTTTTTATGCAGCCGACTGCGGCGTAAACGCCTGTTTGAACTGGCCCGGGAGCATGGGTGTAAGAAACTTGCCCTGGGGCATAACAAAGATGATTTGATTGAGACATTGTTTATTAATATGTTCTATGCCGGCAAGATCGGAACAATGAAACCCAATCAATCATTTTTCAGTGGAAGCTTTGACATCATCAGGCCTTTATCATATATCGAAAAGCATGAGATTAAAAGCTTTGCACAAGTTTGTGATTTGCCGGAATTTGTTAATACATGCCCAAGTGCCGGTTACACGAAAAGGCAGGATGTTGCAGACATGCTTGAACGTATGTACCGGCAGAATAAACATATTAAAGGGAATATATTCAGGGCAATGGGTAACGTCGCCACTGATTATCTTTTAGAGATGCCATGTTGATTGATATGCAGAATCAGCCCGATTTTAGAAATATCCCCATTGATAAAGTCGGTATTAAGGGGCTAAAACACCCGGTGATTGTCCGGGATAAGGCAAACGGCTCCCAGTCTACCGTGGCTGAAGTAAATATGTATGTGGATTTACCCCACCAGTGCAAAGGTACCCACATGAGCCGCTTTGTGGAATTGCTGCATACCGTCAATACACCGGTGTCTCTTGATTCTCTGACCAGTATTCTTGAAGATATGAAGTCCTCTCTTGGGGCAAAGTCTGCACACATTGAAATATCTTTTCCCTATTTTATTGAAAAATCATCTCCCCGCACTCAATCCAAGGGGTTGATGGACTATAATTGCACGATTGTCGGTTCTTCCAATGATGGAAAGAAAGCGGATTTGGTGTTAAAGGTCGCAGTCCCTGTTACATCCGTGTGTCCATGCTCCAAAGAAATTTCAGAGTATGGCGCCCACAATCAAAGGGGCGAGGTGCTGGTTGCGGCAAGGTTTCATAAATTTATCTGGATCGAAGAAATTGTTGATCTGGTTGAAAAAGCCGCATCCTGCGATATTTATTCCGTACTGAAACGAGCAGATGAAAAGTATGTCACGGAAAAAGCATACAATAATCCCAAGTTTGTCGAAGACATTGTACGGGATGTGGCCAAGGCCCTTATTGAAGATGCCAACATCACCTGGTTTTCCGTGAGCGCAGAAAATTTTGAATCCATTCATAATCACAGTGCTTATGCATATATCGAACATTCAAGGGGTTGACTTTCCGCAGGCCTTTGAAACCTTGTCTTTGAGCATGCTCCGGATGGCATCGTATCCGGTGCTGGTTTGGTTCAGCATGATCACAAATGGATAAAGCCGGTTATCTTTGCCACAAATAAAACCCGCACGACATCTAACATCTGACAGTGTACCTGTTTTATAAAATTCATTCTCATCTTTTCTTAAAAGTTCATACCAGGGCATAAAAGCAATAAGAACGTCCCTCATCTGGGCAGGCGTCAGTTGGTTTTGCCGGGACAGGCCTGAGCCTTCTACAATTGAAATATTTTTTAACCCCAACGTTTCTTTTGCAAATTTGTTCAATAGCTCCGTACCCTTTTCAAGGGTGGCCGGTGGGCCGTATGTGTGGGCACCCATGGCCAGCATGAGCTGGTTGGCGATAAAATTATTTGAATACTGCAGCAACTTTTTAATAATGTCCGTCAGGCTGAAAGCGGATGTGTGAACAATGCAATCTTTGCCGGAACCTGTAAATATACCAGTTCGGACTGAACCTGTAATTTTAACCCCGGATGTTTTAAGAAAATCGAGCATCAGTATGCCCGGATATTTTTGGCGAAGTTCATAGGAGAGCAGAACCCTGTCGGTTTTTTTTGATTTGGGCCTGATCTGTTTTGCCAGGATGTCCGGAAATGGTGTTTGCTTTTCAGCAGAAATATATTGCCTGCTCCGGTTGTCCCATTTTAGAAATATTGTGTTGAAATTGGCACACAACGCTCCGTTTGTTGCGTCATAGGGGTTGCTGGATGATCCGGCCCCGGGGATTGTAATCTGGGAGGCAAAATAGGACGGGTCCACAATGATATTTCGGATCACCGCGGATGAGATAATTCCTTTGGATGCCAGTTGGAAAATGTGGTGTGAAATTTGATCGGCAAACTTGCTGATCTCCTCGGAGATAAATAAAGGATCTCCAAAGCCCTTAAGGTAAAGGTCGCATGTCGTTTGGTCGTAGCTGGCCCATGTCTGGAAGCGAAAATCCGGACCTAAGGTTTTGATTGCCGCAAGGCTGGTCAGTATTTTCAAGGTTGACGCAGGAATTAACGGCTTGTCCGGATTTTTTGCATAAATGGTTTTGCCCTGATCATCAGATAAGAGAATCCCCGATGTTTGAGCAAAAATACGCAACGGTGTGGATACTAACAAAAAAAGACCCAAAATAGTCAGGCAAATATGGCGTTGAGTTTTATTTTTCATGGTGATTTTAAAAGGCCTATTGAAAGAAAAGAAAAAAATTGTCGAGAAGTTCTTTAAATTTAAACCGGCGGTGTAGTGACTCCCACTGATCCGGGAAGCTTAACGGACTGAAAAGGATTTTGGCCGAATACGGAAAACCTTTCTTTTCAACATCATAAGGTGAAATGTATAACGCAATCGGTAATTGAACGCAGCCTTCATAGCTTATAATCGTATCATTATTGAAGGTCTTTACCGATTTTAATCCCTTTTGCTCTAATAGTTGAATAAAGGCATTTTGTTTTATTTTTGTCTCAATGGTCCGGACCGACTCCTGGGGAAGTGCCGAGATAATGCCGGAGACAGGAAAGAAAGAAAAATTTGCCGCCCTGAAGGTATCGTGGTCCGGCACCATTGTCAATTTTCCGTCGCTAATCCGATGATTGGAACTTTTAAGATCGAATCGAATGTAATAGGTGGAGATTTCGTTAAGATCTTCGGCCACCAACGGTTTTAAGCATATTAAAATCATGATCAGACTTGCCGTGAACAGCCAGATATTTTTTTTTACAAAATACGGTATGAATATTGAATGTCTTTTTGACTTAGATTGCATTGACTTGTCCGTTTTAGGTGTGGGACGTTGGCTTTGTTTCTAAAGTTTAAAGCCAAGCCTGACGATTAACTTCTAACATGAATTCAAGAAGCGAATCAATGGTTGCTCCGTTGAATTTACAACAGCTAACTGCTGCCTGGAGAAAATTGCCATGAAGAAATTATTGGCCTTTTCAGCATGCTTAACTGTTTTATCAATTGCGGGTTGCAATAATATTAATTTATCTGCCGGAGGATCTGGAAGCGCTCTTGATTCTTTTGCAAACAATGTGGTCAATCATAAAGTCGTCACATTCCAGGTGACGGGCAAAGGGCTTGAGCCTGAAAATGCCTTAACGAAAGGCGAGGCAATACTCATGGCCGAGCGTGCGGCAATTGCAGATGGATATCGGCAATTGGTTGAAAGAGTACGTGGCGTTTATGTGGATGCTTACACGAAAGCGGGTAGGGGCTCGGTCAACCAGGATGCAATCCAGGTACAGACCCAAGCCTGGTTACGGGGAACGGAAGTGATGGAGATTACCCAGGCAGATGATGGTATCACAGAGGCCCGGTTGAGATTGAGGGTTAATTTTTCGAAAAGAGGCGTGGTTTGGTGGCCTGTGGGCATTGCAGATAACAGCTGATCGTTCAATACCTGGCCCAAGACGGTTTTTAATTCAACAGAATTTAATAGGGGGACGCATGGGAACTTTTTTTTTGTCATCTACATTCCCAAGCAGGACGGTGCTTGTTTTGATACCTTTGTATCTGATACTAGTTTATTATGCCAATGTTGCAAATGGTGCGTATCAAACATTTGAACCTGACCCGGAGACGTACTCAATTTCAGAACTTGAGGGCGTGCTTGAAAACTACCAAAACCAACTGAGCGTTTTAAATGAGCAGATCCAGGATACCCGCAAAGATCTTGATTGGCTGATCATCAAAATAAATCGTATAGTTGATTCTGGGAGAAACGTTCCAAAGTTACTTCATGAATCAGTCGAGTTAAAAGAAAAAAAAATTTCCCTACTTGAACGGCAGAAAAACCATCTTTCCGTTACCATAGAAAACTATCGGAAAATGCATGACAGAAAAAAAAGCGGGGAAACAAAGCAAATACAAATTCAGGCCTCGTCTATCCCGGTGCTGAATGATAGCACAGGAAAAATAGTCCAATCCAATGTTCCGACGCAACTCCCAGATATTGCACAGGCCATTAAAGACGCCGGCCTTGGAGACTGGGTAGATGTTCTTGCAGACGGCAGTTGCGCAAAGATCAACAATACCCTGCCGATCCTTTTTTCATCTGGCAGCGCGGCCCTGGCCAAGGAATACAAATCCTTTTTAAAAAAACTGGCCCTGTTCCTTAAGCCCTATGATGTTAAAGTCTACGTGAATGGGTATGCAGATCCGGATCCCATCCACACCCAAAAATATCCATCCAATCTGGAGTTGGGCGCATCCCGGGCCGCTAACGTCGTTCATGAAATGGTGAAATACGGCCTGAAACCGGATATTTTTAAAATCGGTTCAACCGGAGAGTATCGTTTCGCCGCCAAAATGGAGTCACCAACGAAAAATTTCCAGCGACGGGCACAACTCACGGTTGTGTTCAGTGGATAATGTCGCGAAATTAAGTTGTCCATTATTTGTTCATCTGCTTTTTTATTTTTTAGATTTATGAAACAGGCAATTTCTTATAGGTCTGTTAATGCCCTGTAATGAATTATAATATTATATTTATCGCTATCCAATAAACCTCCGCCAACCGTTGTGGCGATTGTCAAACACTCCATATTTCGTAAAAAAAAGCTTGACCTCCCTTCTAATTTGCCATAAGAATTCACGAAAGATCGCGTCAATGGATGGAGAAATCAGATATATCATCTATCCATGTTTAAGAGACGATCCAAGCCTTATTTAAAGAGAAATGGTGCAGTAAACAGGCGTCTGTCTGGCAAAGGTCAATTGTTGTGTGTCTGCTCTTCTTGAAAAGGTCAGATGCGTGCGGAACGGGTTAAAAAACTTCCAAATAAAAAACATATCTTTACCATATCACGCCATCCATACTTATAGCGTTTACAAGTCTACCCTTTAGGTTTCTTAAACTTTAGGGGAATGGTCTGATCAAAGCGCCGATTAAAAGTTTGTACCAGTACGTTCAAAAGTCTATTTGTGTGGCAACTCTGAGTTGCTGATTCAATTAAGCAAATTTTTATAAAGAGTAGCCACTGATTATCACTCTTTGGGTTTATTTACTTGGTACTTACAAAAGTAACCGACAGAGCGGAGCTATTACATAAATGTGTTTTGGGTTCGTAGGGTAATAATTCTGATAGTTAATCCCAAAACAAGCGTGTTATAAAAACTGAAATTCTTATAAGCAATCAGCGGTCCGAGCTATTTTTTTGTCTCCAATTGCCGTCAACCAGGCACACGAGTCCTTATGTTTTTTTGGAATATTGCCAATTGTGTTGTGGTGCATTTTTAATTTCCCTTTTGAGATCTACAGGTTTTGGACTCGCCGTTGCAACCCATTTGCAATAACTGTCCGAAGCAAAAGCATCATGTAACCCGGACAGTCTTCAAGGAATTAAAAAACTTGAACATGCTTATAAGTCGATTGTTATAACCGATGATTCGATATTTAATGGCCCTACCGGAACGTATGATCAAGCAGGGAATATTTATAAATGTCTGGATAAAACGTTTAAATTCCATACGGACGATGGAAAGACCTAAAGCTCGATACGGCATCATCATTCCATACCAGGCTTTCAGATCCCATGCCAAAGATGCAATAACCATGTAGGCCCAGTTGGCATTTAAAGAATCAGAAGGATTATCCATCGCATGTACGCCATGTTTCAACTGATCAATGTCATTTTCGTGATCAGCCCGTTTACGGTAAAACTCAACCAACTGCTTGGCAGTTTTTTTCCAATCGTTGGTGATGTAAAAAAAGTAACGGATATCGTCAAACAGAAGGCGTTCGCCTTTGTACTCATTTATTGTTTTGCGCAGGACGATCATCCGGTAGGGCTTTTGACATTTCCCAGGCATATATTCAAACTCGGATATATGTTCGCATGCGGTCTCTATACGTTTAAACTTACGTTTTTTAACCATTTGAGACCTTTGCGTGATTAGGATATTCCTCAATTTTAGCATTTTGGGAAAAATTTTTTACATCAATGAGGAGACCTTTGCGTGATTAGGATATTCCTCGATTTTAGCATTTTGGGAAAAATTTTTTACATCAATGAGGCTGTTGGCGGCGGTCGGGCTATTAATTTTGCTGCCAAATCAGCCCTGGGCAATTCATTCTTGCCTCGATTTGAGGTTGATTTACCCGGATTTTCCAATCCGGGCGCACCTATCCACTTAAACTGGAATGACATTTAGTATTTTGGCCCCCTTCCTTAAATTGAAAGCAAACTGGCGAAACATGATATCAATGGTATTCGTGAGCATCTTTGGGAACCTGGCCCTTTCACCATTGTCAGTGAGGTGGCTGATACCAAAGTACTGCTCGACTATGTATCTGAATTTTGAAATAGCTTTATTCCGTTCTATTTCAGTTTCAGTAAGCTTAGCTGTTTTAGAGTCTTTTCGCATGATGCCGTCTTTAATGTCGTTCAGGGCAAGGAACCCACGATTTGGAGCGCCGGCGTATCCCTTGTCGGCATAAACCGTTTGGATTTTATCTTTCGTATGCATACTCGAAATAATAACCATAGGCAGATGGATGGAATCGTTTTGGGAGGACGGTGTCATGTATGTGGAAAGAATAAATCCGTTGTCGGTATCCACAGCCGTATGCTCTTTGAGTCCGAAATGGGGCTTATCATTTTTAACGGTCCAATCCGAATCAAGATCCCTGGAATATTTTTTTTTGTTCCCGTTTTTATCCAGTTTGCCTTCATGGGTTTCGGCCTTTTCAATAAGCTCTTTGAGTTCCTTTTGGGAAACAGGATGGCTAACAGATTTGACCAAGCGGGCATCAACAGCAATTCCTTCATTAATGGACAATCCATGTTGGTGAAATTGGTTGAGAAGGTTGCTGTTAATTTTAACCATGGCATCTTTAGACACGTGGCTGCGGAATCTTGAGAAAGTAGAATGATCGGGAGACGGTTGATCCAAGGGCAGATGGAGAAAGGACTTAAAGGAAATTCGATCATTGATCTGGCTTTCCAGTTCAGGATCAGACTTGATCCGAAACCACTTTTGAAGCAGGAGGCATTTAAATAGGAGCAATGGGGGATACGCTTGTTCTCCAGTTTTGGATTTGCCAGGTGCATAATGCTCAAGCAACAGCTCCTGAACAGGCTGCCAGTCTATGGTGTCTTCAATTTCCCGGAGAAATAACAGGTTCCTATTTTTATCTGCATATGCTTGGATCGCGATGTCAGCAAATGAAATACCGTACTCAATCTTTTTGTATGCCATAGTGCCTCCCGGAATTGATTTTATAGGTATGATTATATCAAGAAAAGCCAATAAATTCAATCAAATAAAACAAATTAAGGGCGGGAATTTAAAGTTTTAACGTGGTGAATAAGTTAGAGATGGTGTGTCGGGGGGGGCAATATGTCGTGCAAAGGTCTTTCCGTCAATATACATCTGAAAATATTCACGGACGGTATTTTCCGTTACATCAACTATTTTTACAATTTGACCATGTTGAAAATTTTGACTTTTTAGCCAGAGAGTCCACATTCGGCGCTGAACCAAGGGAACTGGATAACGATAACGTTCGTAGTTCAGAATATCTATAATTTCAGGAGTAAATTCAATTTGAGTTGTCATGATTGGTACAATACAAAAGAAGTATGCATGTGTCTATCATTTTGCTCAATTAATGGCCGCGGGCAGTATAAGATTCCCTCCCAGAATTTATAAAATAAATTAACTCGGCGGTGTCGAAGTTTTATTTCGGTCAATAAGTTTAGGTTTATGATCTTTTGAAAAATCGAAAGTTGTGCAAAGGTCTCTATGAATGCACCCCAACCGGATTGATACCGTGAATAAAGTGAGGCTTTGAATGGAAAATGATGAGAACCGTCCAGTTTGTCCATATTTGATTCAGCAAATAGAAGAACCTAATTCTAACTATGAGTCTATGCTAATGGATTGTATATCAGTCATTTGGGATAGACGATATCTTGTTATATGTTTAACGGTTTCTTCATGTGTCATTGCGTTGATATATGCTTTTTTAAACCCCAAGGTATATAAAACCGAAACAGTTGTCTCTCCATTTATGGAGTTCGAAAAAATGAGTTATTCGGCTATAAATTTTAATTTCGCCAATAACGGGTTCAAAACGGCAGACGTCTTTGGGATTGTGAGTAACAATTTGAAGGACAAGACTCTCCAAAGCAAATTTTGGGAGTCCTTTAATAATGCGTATAAAATGCGTGAGCAAAAAGCTGAATTTGTCGGGATAACCAAACACGATTTTTTACAAAACATATTCGTCAAACGAAATGTGAACCAGCAGATGTTGATTGTCCTTACAGGGGAAAAACCCTTGCTCATAACAGATTTGCTTAATGGGTTTATTGAATTCGCCATTCAGTATTCTGATCATGAAGTTGAGAATATGATAAAGGAAAAATTGGAGGAAAAAAAGAAAAACCTCGAGTCTCAAGCTGATTTGATGCGCAAAGCAACGATCGATGAATATTTCCAGAAGATACATGATTTAAAAGAGAGGCAGGTGCTTGCTGAAGAATTGGAACTACTCCAGATGGGAAATGAGATAAAGAGAATAAAAGAGCAAATCGGAATTGCACGGAGTCTAAGAATCTTAAAGCCGCCTATGGTCATTACTGAAGAACCCATGTATGCCAGAGGTGTGGAGGCGCTCCTCGCTGAGAAGAACTTGTTAGAAAAAAAAATTGCTCATAAAGATTTTTCATCTGTAGCAGTGCTAAATTTTCGATTGCAAATAGATCAAATGACGGGAAAAGATAGTGGAGATATTGTCGCTAAAAGCATACAAAATTTGGTCTATCAAATTAAATGGATAGATGAGATTAATTTAACAAAGCTTGATATAAAAACCAGTTTGTATAACAAAGCTGCTATTCCGAAAAATTTATATAAACCCAATTTTAAAGTTTTAGTTTCAGTTGCTGGAATTATAGGACTTTCTATTGGCGTCATCCTTTCATTTCTCTTCCAGTTCAGAAAAATTGGAAGAGGAAGATAAACGTATTTCATGTATAGTCAATTCACTATTAGGGCCGACAGCGTTTGTTAAAGAATGTCAACAGAATAGGGTTCGAGTTTTTCTGGATAGCGGCGGGGCAGTCCCTGGCAATCATTGGGAGTATTTTGGGGGTGCGTTTTCTAACGCAGATTCTAGGGCTTGAACAATATGGTCGGCTGGCCCTTATTTTGACTGCAGTGATGTTCGTTGAACAAAGTATTACAGGACCTATTGCTCAAGCATCTATGAGGTTTTATAGTGTCGGAAAGGATCAAGGTAATGGGCGGGTGTTTGTACGAAGTCTATTTTTCCTCCTCTTTCAAGCTACCGTTCTTATTGCAATTGCTTCTGTTTTTTCTCTAATCATATTGGGGCTTCATGCTCCCGAGTGGCGGTTACTGATCCCTGTTGCTGGAATAATGGCAATATGCTCTGGATGGGGGGCAAACATTGATGCCATGCAAATAGCGGAACGAAAAAGAAAAATAGTTGCCTTTCATCAAGTATTAAGAGAATGGGGAAAGTTTTTATTTGCACTACTAATGATTTGGACTTTCCAAGCGAACAGTATGTGGGCTATTTCAGGGTTTTCCATTGCATATTTGGTCGTTCTTTTTTCCCAATTCTTTTTTTATCACAAACAATTAAAGCCGTTTTTAGAACAAAAAGAAGACTTTAAATTAGAGACAATTAAAGAATGGCAGCTTAAATTAGTAAAATTTACTATCCCAGTTATGTTATGGGGTGGTATGACTTGGCTAAAGACAGTTTCAGACCGGTGGGCTTTGGGGATGTTTGTTGATACATCTTCCGTCGGTTTGTACGCTGTCCTTCTTCAGATTGGATATGTGCCTGTTGTATTATGTGGTGGCCTTTTTATTCAGTTGTTAACGCCAATCATGTATAGTCTGTCTGGAGATGCTTCGTGTAAGAGAAATTTAGCTAAGGCAGATATGTATAATTTATGGATGGTGATATCAATTTTCATGCTCACTTCTATGGGGGTTATCGTATCGTCTATTACCCATAAACTAATATTTTCATTGGTCGTGGCAGAAGAGTTTCGCATTGTTTCAAAATTTCTTCCAGCAATGGTTTTAAGTGCCGGTATTTTTATGGCCGGGAATCTCGCATCTGTAATGCTGACATCAAGGCTCAATACGAAAAGTGTTGCGATACCTATGATCGGCACTTCCATATTTGGAATAATACTCAATATTATTTTTGCGAAATTTTATGGTATCACCGGGGTTATTCTTATTCAGCCGATTGCACCTATTCTATATTTTATTTGGCTGATTTACATCTTGAGACCTATGGTTAATTGGAAGTTTATTGCTACGCAAACCAAAAGTATTTTTTTAAGTGTTCGCGTGGGCTCGCATTAGTGCATTTCGTCTCTGGTAACTTTTGTATTTTTCTTTTAATTACACTATTTTTATATTATCTGAATTCTTTAAAGATTCAGAATATAGTTTTACTTATTGCCAGTTACACGTTTTATGGATTTTGGGATTGGAAATTTTTATTTTTGATTTTTTTGTCTTCTACTGTCGATTTCTTTTGCGGTAAACGCATTGGCTCGATAGATGCGTTTTGCGAAAATAGGATTCGGAAAAATTATTTGATTGTTAGTATCGTCATCAATTTAGGCATCTTGGCCTTTTTTAAGTACTTTAACTTTTTTCAGAATTCCCTTGTTAGGCTGTTAAATCTAATGGGTTTTGATATGATAGGATCTTATTTCAATATTATTTTGCCTGTTGGAATTTCATTTTATACCTTCCAGACCATGAGCTATACGATTGATGTCTATAAGCAACGTATAAAACCAGAAAATAATTTTTTAAACTATTGTCTGTATGTCAGCTTTTTCCCTCAACTTATTGCTGGCCCTATTGAGAGGGGCTCTCGGCTACTTCCTCAAATTCGTCATCCCCGGCAAATTTCTTTTGAAATGTTTTCTTCAGGCGTCCAACTTATGCTGGTTGGTTATGCAAAGAAAATTGTGATTGCCGATGGTGTCTCATCCTTTGTAAATCAAGTGTTTCGGGGGCAGGAACTAACGCCTTTTTGTATTTTGATGGGGTGCTATGCATTTGCGCTGCAAATATACGGTGACTTTTCAGGTTATACAGATATCGCTAGGGGGTGTGCCCGAGTTATGGGGTTTGAATTGTGTTCAAATTTTCGGCGCCCTTACCTATCAGTAAATCCAAAAGAATTTTGGAGTAGGTGGCATATAAGTTTGTCAGAGTGGTTGAGGGATTATCTATATGTCCCTTTAGGAGGAAATAGGGGAACTATATTTAGACAATGCCGTAATTTGATGATAACCATGTTACTCGGGGGGTTCTGGCATGGGGCAGCGTTCACTTTTATTTTGTGGGGTATGTTTCACGGGGTTGTTCTGATTATTTATCATGTTTTGAGCCATTCGGTATCCTCTGCAAACGGAGTTCGATCAGGTATAATAAAAGGATTGGAAACTATACTGTTTTTCCATGTCATCTGTTTTGGATGGCTAATTTTTAGGGCGGAAAGCGTGACACAAATTAAACTTTTTATCAGCACTCTTTTTACTAAACCTTGGGTTATGATCATAACACCACAAATCAAGTATGTGATTTCGATTGGCTTGATTCTTTTTGCCATTCAATTATATCAAGAGAGGAGAAAGATTGATGAATTTTGGAAAGACTTTTCGCCGCCACTAAAGGTTTCCTTTAATTTGATTCTTATATATGCATTGATACTGCTTGGAAATTCCCAAACCAATGAGTTTATTTACTTCCAATTTTAAAAAAATGATTGTGGGGGATAATCATCTTCTTTGGACTCTTTTACTTTTTATTTTAGTGGAGGCCAGCCTGACGGTAGCTATACATTATAAAGTTATTTTTCCTCCAGAAAAGGGGAATATTTTCCCTTCCAATAGGGTTCCTACGCCGGTTGAGTCTGAAGTCCAGTCACAATTAGATATCATTCACGAAAAAAAAATTATCCCAGATGAAATATATGTATTAATTACAGGAGACAGTTCTGGAATAATGGGCTTATCCCCCAAGCTCATGCAACATGAACTTGGACGCAAGGTCTGGGCGCTTAGCACAATTGGCGGACTCAGTATTAAGGGGCACATTGAAATACTGAAATACTATCTTGGACTATATTCTTCACCAAAGATTCTTATATACCATACGGCCTTTACGACACTTACCATGGAGGACGAGCTAATAGAGCGAATAGGTTTCTATGACCGTGTTCATAATTGGATATATGGTAACAGAATCATTCAGTCTATAAATTACAGACAAAACATCAGTAAATTTTTTTTTGTTCAAAGAAAAGATACAGAATGGTTTTTGAATCAGAGAAGAGGTGAATGGTACTCGCATAATGAAACTAAAAGAATGTTGCTTGATAGAGGGGGCACTTTGATTAATCCTGCTCCTCCGATTGGGGTAACATATAAAGTGCCGCCAGACCAATATGTGAAAGAGCATCTTTCCCAGAGGGTAAAAGAGGATTTGGTGTCTCTTGCCGAGTTTACAAAAAAAAAACATATCCTTTTGCTAATTGTTTTGAATCCAATCCCCAGGAAGTTTGCAATAGAAAAAAATTTATTGAATGCTAACCGATTGATTAAAGGACTTAATGAAGATATAGGGGAAAGAAGCCATGTCAGAGTTGTATCTCCTGCAATTAGAATCTATGAAGATGATTTATGTCAGAATTTAGACCACTTACTTCTAAGAGGCGCTGATAAAAATTCCATTGAGGTTTCGAGATGGATTCAAACCAATATTCTCCAGAACAGACCAAACAAACGCCTCCTCTTTGAGGAGGGAGTGTTGCATTTTTGAATATTACGGTGACCCCCAAAAGGGCAATATCCCCTGCAGAGTATGATACCGATATTTTGCCACCCAAACCAAATGATACTCTATTTTAAATTGTGTCTGACTGCTATGCTGATTGTCCATGCAGCACACTATAAAACAGCTACTGGTAGAATGCTACCCGCCTAAAGGCGGGGGTTTTAACCCTTAACAGAACAATAAACCCACAGTTGGATTGTAATCAAAAAAGGCAATAATCAATCGGGCAGATTAAGAAATGTGCGGTATTTTTGGTGTAATTAGCAGGAAAGGACGTATTAGCCGTTCTTATGTTTCAGAGCAAAGGGATCTGATCGCATATCGGGGGCCGGATGACTCCGGCATATGGATAAACCCAGATGGTCGTGTAGGTATGGGACATAGGCGCCTTTCAATTTTAGATCTAAGTCCTTCAGCGTCACAACCCATGTGCAGTGACGATGGAAGGTTCTGCATGGTTTTCAATGGAGAAATATATAATTTCAATGAATTAAAGGATGAGTTAGAGGGATGTGGTTATAGGTTCAAAGGGCATGGTGACTCTGAAGTCGTACTTGCTGCATATAGGCGGTGGGGAAGTCAGTGTGTTGAATTTTTTAACGGTATGTTTGCGTTGGGTATATATGATTCCGGCAACGATAACATTCCTCCTTCTTTATTTTTAGCACGGGATAGGGCTGGGAAAAAGCCGCTATACTATAGCCTTGACTTAAAAGGCTTTCAATTCGCTTCAGAGCTGAAGGCTCTATCCGCTAATACCGGTTTTGATTTGAGGGCGCTAAATTATTACCTATCATTGGGCTACATTCCCAAAGAGCTGTGTTTTGCAAGCGGCGTTAAAAAATTGCCTCCAGCATGTTGGGCGAGATTCGATTTAAGCAACGAAAACTTGGAAATATCTCAATATTGGGAACTGCCAAAAAATGATGCCCAAGAGATGATATCTGGAGATGAAATTGCAGATAAAGTAGAAGAATTATTATTGGATGCCGTAAAAATCCGTCTTCAGAGCGATGTCCCCGTCGGTGTTTTGCTCAGTGGTGGTCTGGACTCCAGTTTGGTTGTTGCTGCCGCGTCCCGTACTTCTCAGAATCCTATTGATACATTCACCATCGAGTTACCAGGTTCACGTCTTGATGAATCTGAATATGCGAAATGTGTCTCCTCGTACTATGGCACAAAACACCATGTTTTGAAAATCAGAAAGCCCTCTATGCAGACATTGATGGATATTGCTCCTTTTATTGATGAGCCGCTTGCCGATTCTTCAATTTTGCCATCATTCATTGTCTCCAAGCTCACCAGGGAATATGTAACGGTTGCCTTGGGTGGGGATGGCGGTGACGAGCTGTTTGGGGGCTATTCAGATTATCCCACCGCTTTAAGCGATGATAAACGGATAGGATGGATTCCCAGTCCTTTTTTCTTCGCTATAGGAAACCTGGCCACAATGCTTCCTGCAGGGGTTCGCGGAAGGAATCGGATTTCTTCTCTTAGACATGGCCCTTTTCAGCAGCTCATATGGGGAACGCCTTATTTCGATGTTAGATTGAGGAAGGACCTCTTGACACCAGAGGCGATTGATCTAATGGACGAACCGGTTGACGCACCTGAACTTTGGTTGAGGACTCTCTATGATCAAGGTGTTGATCCAATAGATCGAATGACCCGGGTTCATTTTGGAAGCATACTTTCGGATGATTTTCTTGTGAAGGTTGACAGGAGCAGTATGTATAATAGCCTTGAGATGCGAACCCCTTTTTTGGATTATCGTATGGTCGAGTTTGCATTTTCAAAAATTCCGAGTCATTGGAAAGTTGAGGGAAAAGAGACCCGAAGAATTCAAAAAATTCTTGCTGGCCGCCTTTTGCCTCCAGAACTGGATATACATAGAAAACAGGGGTTCTCAATCCCCATGGATGAATGGTTGAGGGAAGATCGTTGTCGGACCGTGAACGACTTTTTGCCTTATCTGCCTGAGGTGATTAAAAAATCGGCTGTAGAAAAATTGATCAAGGGACATTTGAATGGACGCGCAAACGGCTCAAGGCTGTTTGCGCTCGTAATGTTGGCAATTGCAATGAAAAATAACGGGTGGAAATAATGCAGGAAGGACCATTACTTTCCGTATGCATCCCTGCATATAATCGTGCAGGTGTGCTGGGAGTTTTATTTGAATCAATTTTAAATCAGGATTTTGAGGATTATGAGATTGTTATTACTGAGGATGCCTCGCCGGAACGGGAACAAATAAAGTCGGTTGTAAAAGACTATTCCCGGAAGAATTCTGGGCGGATCAGGTACATTGAAAATACAGAAAATCTTGGATATGACGGGAATTTGAGAAATATTATCAACCAGTCTGCCGGAAAGTATTGCTTCTTCATGGGGAATGACGATTTGATGTGCCCTAACGCGCTTCGAAAAGTCGCTTCAGCAGTTACAAGATACGATGATATCGGTGTGGTTCTTAGGAGTTATGCTGCCTTTGATGGATCGCCTGATAATATAGTTCAAGAGTTCAGATATTTTGATTCGGAAAAGTTTTTCCCATCTGGTGCCAAGTCCATAAGTACGATCTACAGGCGGTCAGTCGTGATCCCCGGCATGGTATTGCACAGAGAAACGGCCATAAGATATAACACAGATCGGTTTGACGGTATCCTGCTATATCAATTGTACCTTGTGGCAAATATTCTAACCGAGAAGAATGGTATTTTCCTGCCGGACATCCTTGTCCTTTACCGTAACGGGGGAATACCTTATTTTGGGAATGCTGAGAAGGAGAGTGAACATTTTGTGCCCGAAGAGCATACGCCTGAATCTTCTCTGCATTTCATTCAAGGCATGCTTGATATTGCCTCATATGTGGAGAAAACAAGGGGGGTTGCGATTTTTGAAGCAATTTTGAAAGATATAGGAAACTATTCGTTGCCTATACTTGGAATTCAATCCAACAAATCCTTTCCTGTATTCTTCAAATATTGGCTTGGCTTAGCCAGGATGGGATTTTGGAAAAACAGCTTATTCCATATTTATTTCATTCTATTATTGGCTTTGGGACAACAAAGATTGGACCAGTTGGTTACGTTGATTAAAAATCGGCTTGGATATACCCCTACCATTGGTAACATTTATCGGGGTGCATGAAATTGAAAATTTTGATTGCTGGTGATTGGCATTCTGAACTTCATGAGCAGGCTGTTTATAATGCTTTAAGGGGTTTGGGCCATGATGTTCATAAGTTTGCATGGTGCGAGTATTTTTCAAATAAACGTAGAGGGGCATATGGGGTCTTGAGGTCTCTTTCCAACCGCCTCCAGAATAAGTACATTGTCGGTGGTGCTGTTCGGCAGATAAATTCAGATTTTATTCAACAGATTAAGAGTGTTAGACCGAATTTGGTATTTATTTATCGCGGAACCCATATCTGGCCTAATTCTATATCTATAATTAAGAAGTTCGATTCATCGATTATAGTGGTGGGTTACAATAATGATGACCCTTTTTCTCAAGGATATTCCAAATGGTTTTGGCGGAATTTTGTTAAAAGCATACCTCTTTATGATATGACTTTAGCTTATCGACAAAGGAACTTGGATGATTTTATCAAGGCTGGTGCTAAGAGGGTGAAGCTTTTACGTTCGTGGTTTATACCGGAACGGAATCATCCAATGCCGCTATCACCGGGAGATCTGAAAAAGTATGGGTGCGATGTCGCTTTTATCGGACATTACGAAAGAGATGGTCGATTTAAGCTTTTAGAAGAAGTTGCGAAAGAAGGGTTTCATTTAAAATTGTATGGCCCTGGGTACGAGTGGGATTCTCTTGTCAAAAGAACCAGTTCCTTGAGGTTGCAATACCCAGTCAGGCTTGTATGGGGAAAAGAGTACAACAAAGCAATTTGTGGTGCAAAGATCGCTTTATGCTTCCTGTCAAAATTGAACCGGGATACATACACTAGAAGATGCTTTGAGATTCCTGCATCAGGAACCCTTATGCTGGCTGAATACTCACAGGATCTCGCGTCGTTATATGTTGAGGGGAAAGAAGCGGAATTTTTTAGAAACAAAAGTGAATTCATTGAAAAAATTTCATGGTATTTAAAGAATGATCGCCTTCGAGAAGAAGTCGCTAAAGCTGGGTATAAAAAAGTGAAGCAAGATAAGCATGATGTTACCTCGAGGATGATCAAAATGTTGAATTGGGTTGAAGAATTATAAATTTATGGTGATGGCAAAATGCGAACGTTTGCAAAACAGTCTTTATTAATGTATTGGACCCGGTGTATTGGTTTTAATCGGTTGGCATGGTCACTAAGGCGTTTACATTGTCCCGTCAGTAAAGATTCCTTGGTGTTGGATGTTGGGTCTGGTGGTAACCCATATCCTCGGGCAAATGTCCTGCTTGATGGTTATGAAGACACCATAGAAAGATATCATTCCGCCTTAGTTAAGGATCGCCCGATTGTTTTAGGGAAGATCGAAAAGCTTCCTTTTAAAGATAAAACATTTGATTTTGTAATTGCATCCCACGTGCTTGAACATTCTACTGATCCAGAAGCCTTTTTAAGAGAATTGATGCGGGTAGGTAAGGCTGGCTATATCGAAACTCCTGACGCATTTTTTGAAAGAATTAATCCGTTCCGTTTTCATCGTTTAGAAGTCTTCGAGGACCAAAACACAATCCAACTATTTCGAAAGGCATCATGGAAGTGTGACCCCGAACTTGTTGAACTATATGAGAAAAAATTGAAGCAGGATAAGCATTTTTCCCGTTTTCTTTCTGTGTTTCCAGAGCCTTTTTACATGCGTTTTTACTGGGAGGGTGATATTAAATATCGAATTTTGAACCCAGAAGTGGATATAAATTGGCCACTTCCTACGGAAAAATATGCAAAATCCAATGATAGGTCAGGAGAAGTTAATTCTATGCGGCGACAATTTGTGAAGCTTATAAGATTTTTATTTTCACAAAATGTTAGAAATAAAAAAATTGATTTGATTTCTTTGTTGATTTGTACAGAGTGTGGTTCAGAAGCGCTAAGTTTTTCGGAAAATAAGATCATGTGTGATGAATGTAATGCCATTTATCGTGTGAAAAATGGCATTCCAATGATGTTTAAATAAAGTGAATGTTAGGTATATGAAATTGATTCGACGGGTAATTGAAGCGACAACTATGGCAATAGCTCGTATTAAACGTAATCAAAAATTATTAATCAGAGACAAGGATTCTTTGGTTAAAGTTAATCTTGGATGCGGCTTGGCGGTTGCTCCGGGATGGATTAATATTGATGGTAGCCTGAATTCCCTTGTGGCCGATTGGCCTATAAGTATTCTCCGCGTTTTATATTCATTTTCCGGGGCGAATCAGTATTACACTATAGATGATTATTGTTCCCTATTGAGTGGGAATCGATTTGTTCATCATGATTTAGCAAATAGTATCCCTCTTGGCGATGCATCTGTTGATTATATTTACTCATCACATTTTTTGGAGCATCTTCGCCGTGATAAAGCCGTACACCTTATTAGTGAATCGTATAGAGTTATGAAAAAAGGAGGAGGTATCCGAATCTGTGTTCCAGATTTGGCATATTCAATCTCTCTTTATCAAGAAGGCCTTGCTCAGAAAGAAAAAATGTTACAGCGATACTTTTTTGTAGAAGATATGAGCAGTTCCTATGCTGAGCATAAATACATGTATGACTATGATTTATTGAAGAAGCTGCTTTCCGAGTGCGGGTTTGTTAATGTGCGTAGATGCAAACCCGGACAAGGTGAAGTCCCGGATCTTGAACTCCTTGATAACAGGCCTGAAGACACCTTGTATGTAGAAGCCGAAAAAGGGAAATTCGGAAAATGAAATACAGTCCTGTTTTTCGTTGTCGATGGGGGGCGGATTTCTATGTTTGACGTCCACAGAATTTGTACATTGTTTTTCAGATAGATGTCCCGCATCAGAATTTAAAATTTGTTGAAGGGTGATTGGTTAATGAATCAAGAGATATTCAATGGTAGCAGGATTCTTGTAACCGGAGCATGCGGTACAATTGGTTGGATATGAAGGTGTCGCGAAGCTGGTTGCCGTTTATAACTATCGCATCATCATGGATCCGGATAAAAACCAAATTGAAATAGATAATCACAGAGAACAGAATTCAACCATTATTAGGAAGCAGTATGAGAAAAATCCATCTCGGTATTCACTACGGACATAATGCAACCGTCGCAGTTGTCGAAAATGGTCGTCTGATTTTTTGTCAAAGCGAAGAACGGCTTAATCGAATAAAAAATACAACAGGTTTTCCCAGACAAACGATAGATTATATCTATCATAATATTTGCCGGCCTGAAGATATTCAGACTGCAACCCTTTTTCAAGAGTCTATTTTGGGGTATTTATTCTTAAAAGCGAGAAATTTTAAACCCTTTCAATATGGGCATTATCTTTCCCCTGATGATGATATCGGGGGGATTTTTCATGCGCATCCGTTGCGATGGCGGCTGAATCAACTCAGGGCAAAGTACATGATGGAGAGGAACCAAAAGTTACGCGATGAAAGCTTGGCGTATTTTTCAAGCGAATTGAAAGTGCCGGTCCAAAAAATTCTCCACATAAATCATCATTTGGCGCATACCTGGAGTGCAATTCCCAATGTTCAAGAGTGGGGAGACACCTTACTTTTTACTTTAGACGGCCAGGGAGATGGAATTTGTGCAACGGTTTCTCGGTTGACCGATAGTGACCTTAAGATTTTGGCTTCAAATGATCATTATCACTCATTAGGGTATTATTATTCTGCAATAACAGCCCTTTTGGGTATGAAAAGCGGGGAACACGAATTCAAAGTTATGGGGCTGGCGCCCTATGCGAGGAAAAGATATTATTCAAAACTGCTTGAGCGGATGAAATCCTTTCTTCGAATAAATGAGAGCGGATCCTTTCATAGCACTATTTCACCCAATGCTCTAAGGGAAAGACTCGGTTCGCTTATTCGGTATCAGCGTTTCGATAATGTCGCTGGCGCCATACAGGAAATGACTGAGGATTTGATCAAAAAGTGGATATTTTACTGGGTTGAGAAAACAGGTGTCCGGAACATTGCTGTGGCTGGTGGGGTTTTTATGAATGTGAAGGCATGTCAGAGGCTTTTAGAGGGCGGGATTGTTGACAAAATGTTTGTTGTGCCATCCGCTGCCGATGAATCAACAGCGATAGGGGCTGCTTTCTGGGCGTCCCGTCAAAAAGAGCCTGATGTTAAGCTTCATCACATCAAAGATCTGTATCTGGGGATGTCTTTTTCAGATAAAGAGACAGAAACTGCATTCAAGAAAATGCAAGTGTCTGAAAGATATGAAATTTCGAAGCCGGATGGCATGAATAAAAAGGTGGCCAAACTGCTTGCCTCAAATGAAGTCGTTGCTCGGTGTACAGGCCCCATGGAGTTTGGCGCCCGCGCACTGGGTAACAGGTCCATTCTTGCAAATCCAAGCAGATTTGAGAATCTGGAGTTGATCAACTCTGCAATCAAAAACAGGGATTTCTGGATGCCGTTCACTCCGAGTATTTTAGAAGGTGATATGAATCGATATATAGTCAATGCAGACCGAATTTTTGCGCCTTATATGTGTATTACTTTTGATACTACTCCTGAGGCTCGTAGGGATTTGGCCGCAGCAATCCATGCACGGGATAAAACCGCCAGACCACAATGCGTGTTACAAGAGTGGAATCCAGAGTATTATGATCTTATTTCAGCATTTAAAGGACTCACCGGAATTGGAGGTGTTTTGAATACAAGTTTTAACCTTCACGGTGAACCTAATGTCTGTTCTCCGGAAGACGCCATTCATACAATGGACAAGTCAGGATTAATATACCTGACTATCGGCTCCTATCTTTTAAAAAAGAAAGTGCATAATCTGAATGCTTAAGCGGAAATTAATTCGAATTCATTGGGTTTTGTCAAATCAATTGGGCGTTGATTTGCGATGTTTTTTATTGTTCTTTATGCGATTGCCTTTATATTTTTTGAATTTGTTAGAGTTTCGAAAACGATACCCTGGCAAGATGACATTGATGCCTTGTCTCCATGACCGATATGAAGAGGGCGGGATTACCAGAAACGAATATTTCTGGCAGGATTTAATAGTCGCACAGTACATTTATAAAGCAGCTCCGGAAAAGCATGTTGACATTGGTTCAAGAATAGATGGTTTTGTAGGGCATGTGGCAAGTTTTCGTGAAATAGAAGTTTTTGACGTCCGTCCAGTTCGTGCGCGGGTACCTGGAGTTAAGTTTAGACAGGAAAACCTGATGGCTAAGAAATTTTCTGTGGGGCATGAGGGGTATTGTGACTCGCTTTCCTGCCTGCATGCCATCGAACATTTTGGGCTGGGAAGATACGGTGATCCTATTGTTCCTGACGGGTATAAAAATGGAATTGTGAATATGGCAAAGATGCTCCAAACAGGTGGGACGTTTTATCTCTCAACGCCTATTGGAAAAGAACAGGTAATGTTCAACGCCAACTGGATTTTTAATTTCAATATGATTGTTCGATGCGCAAAAGACAATGAGTTAAGACTCATTAAATTGGTTATTGTACACCCTGAAACTGGTCCAGCTGAGGTGCCATTGAACTCTCCAGAGATAGAAAATTTGGCCAAAAGCAGTTATCATCTGGTCCTGTTTGTTTTTCAAAAACGATAATTCAGATAATAAATAGAGATTTTGTTTAATGATGAAGCAACTTATTAAATCAACTGTTGAGAAGTTTCCCAAAATAGCACAATTGGCCCGGAATATTAGGGAGTTGCAGGATCGGGGACAACCAGCTCGGGTGACCCCATGGGGATTCAAGCTTGCCGGCCATGAAGATATGGCAAATGGTCTATTTGAACCTGAAGAAACTAATACCGTTCGTTCGCTGTTGGCCGAGGTTGATGTCCTAGTGAATGTTGGGGCTAACGTCGGTTATTATTGTTGCCATGCATTGAGTATGGGAAAAGAAGTTATTGCAGTTGAACCGATGGACAGAAACATACATTACCTGTTACAGAATATCAAGCTAAACGGATGGGAGGAGATGGCTGAGGTCTTCCCTGTAGCCCTTGGTTCTGAAGCTTCGATAATGAATATGTGGGGGGGAGGAACAGGTGCCTCCCTAATAAAAGGCTGGGCTAACATTCCCGAAAATTATATGACGCAGGTACCTGTCCTAACGTTGGACAGAATCCTTGGAGAAACACTCCAAGATAGAAAAGCATTAATTCTGGTTGATGTTGAAGGAGCGGAATACATGATGCTTAAGGGGGCAAAAAGAGTTTTAGAAAATTCACCACGCCCTATATGGATGATAGAAATTACGTCAACTGAAAATCAACCAGTCCGGGCTATGCAAAATCCCCACTTTATAGAAACGTTTGATATCTTTTTTGAGCTTGACTATGGAGTTTTTACCGTTGAAAGTAAGGCAAGAGAACTTACACGCAGGGATTTGGAAAAAAAGCTTCAGGGTAGGTGGGGGGCAGAAAAAAATTATAATTACGTGTTTAAATAAGCGGTTGCCGCTATCCATCAGATTCAGTGTTTTTTATAATGGGAATTCCGTGAGAGGGCAAGAGAGTTAACTTGGTGATTGTAAAAATTACTGGTGGTCTTGGTAATCAGATGTTCCAATACGCATGCGGGCTTGTGACGGCGATACGTTCTGGTGCCGATCTACGCCTTGATATCAGAGGATATACTGAATGTGAGATGCACAATGGCTTTGAGTTGACCACGCTTTTTGACATTGATACACCAAGTGCAACAACGAGTGAGATAAGATGTCTGATCGGATGGAGAGATACACGTTTGGGAAGATATTTACTACTTGCAAGGCGATTAAATTTTATAGAAGGAAAACACTATTTTCTTGAGAAAAGTTTAAGGTATAATGATAAAATTCTTTCATTGACTGAAGATATTTACCTCTATGGCTGCTGGCAGTCGGAATTGTATTTTAAAAAGCAGACACCATTGATCCGAAAACTCTTTGAGTTTAAGCTCCCGTTATCAGAGCAAAATATGGAAATTGCTCACCAAATCCAAAAGATACCCAATTCGGTGAGCCTTCATATCCGTCGAGGTGATTATGTTGATAATACATCTATAAATAAAAATCATGGTGTTTGCCCCAATTTATATTACGAAATGGCAATGCAATGCATTGATAAACACATCGGGAGTGCGGTTTATTTCATTTTTTCAGATGACCCAGAGTGGGTAAAAAACAATTTCAAAATTGGTGGGACACACTTTTTTATTGATTGGAACTCAGGGAGCGAAAGTTATAACGATATGAGGCTCATGAGCATGTGCAAGCACAATATTTTGGCTAACAGTTCTTTTAGCTGGTGGGGCGCATGGCTGAATAAAAATGAGGACAAAATAGTTATTGCCCCTAAAAAATGGTTTCAAAATCCAGACTGGGACTCAACAGATCACATCCCTATGGACTGGATTCGAATTTAATGTCTCTTCAATATGGTGGGGATAAGGCTCAAGCACACAGGATGATGCCCAAAAAACAATGATGGAATGAACTATAATGTTAAAAGAAAATCATAAATTAGGTGTATTCTTTGAGCTATAGCGTTTCGGAATCATCCAACAATTTTCAAAGAATTGGGTTTGTAACTCTTTTTACGATTATAGCTGGCGGCGCCATATTATGCATTCTTTTCGAATCCGGATATATACTACCTTTAACTTTATCCGTTGGATGTTTCGGTGCTGCTCTGATGTTGGCGGCTATTATTCTTGGTATTCGGAAACAGACCCTTTTAGTGTTTTTGATTTTACTGCTTTATTCGTTACCATTTGTCCATCTATTGGAATATCTTTGGAATCCTGACATTATTTTGGATAAAAATATTTGGGGACTTTACGGCAATCCTTACCAGCGAAATATGGATATTGTCCTGAACATGGCCATGCTTGGTTGTATTGGCTGTTTGGGGCTTGTTGCCGGCAGCAGCTTCGGAAAGATGATCGGCAAAGATATGAAGCGCTCCATGTATTGTTATTACAGGGTGATGACCATTCCATCGTACTTATTTATGGGATTCATGAGTCTATTTTTGTCTTATATTAATACTCCCCAGGATACGATTTTTCTTTCAAGGTATACAATGAGCCAGAATTTGCTTCAGCAAGTTGGTATCAACTTCAATGCAGCATGGCTTTTATCCTATATTTTTGCAGTTATCATGCTTGTCGATGTCTTTAGGGAATCAAGGCGGAAACAGAAAGGAATCAAGGTGATTGTGCTGGTTTGCCTATTGGCAGTTATTGTCGTCTGGATGCAGTTCATGAGAGGCGACAGAGAATGTATCGGCCTTATAGGTGCCGTCTTTGCCTTTATAGTTATCAAATTGAAAGACATGAATTTTAAGAAGTTGTTTATTATACTCGCTGCCGCTTTTTTTATATTCGTTAGTGCAAACTTCGTTGGTGCGATTAGGGATATTGTCTGGCCTGGCTCCCAAGTCAGCGTCAGTGAGAGAAAAATAGATTTATTCCATGGAACCTGGTCCGCTGTATTGATGACGCCGTTGTCAGTTGCCGGTGACTATTACTATGGCCTGATGAAATTAAAATGGGGAAAAACCTATTGGAACTATATCCTTTCTCTTCCTCCCGCGCCGATCGCACAATTGATTGGGTATGAGCGCTCTGTTGAGGGAACGCATGGACCTGCGTGGGAGATGAGATACGGACTCGGAGGAACCCACGCAATGGTGGTACCGTTCATGAATTTTTCTTCTGCTGGAGTTCTGGTCGTCATGTTTTTATATGGATGGTGGGTTGCTTGGATAGAACGCAGAATGTTTTTTTACAAGACCCCTAACCGCGAATTGTTCTACGGATCCATAATTGTCATTGCACCGTTTTGGTTCTGGTATGGTGAAATGTATTTAATTCGGGCTGTGATGGCATACATAATAGTCGTCAGCATTTATTATGTGTTGCCGAAAACGAGAATTCGGGGCTCAATGGTTTGTTTATCTTCAAGTCATCTTTAGCACAAGGGCTTTGCATGTAGAACCGGATGGCAATGGATTGATATTTTAACTCTTTTTAGATTGGTTTTATGGAAGTATACAAATCACTTAAGTTTAGATGTTTGTGTAAAAAAGGGGACCTGGAGTACGGTGTTTTTTCTTCCAGGAAAGAGCACGGCTTAAAAAGGGATGGGCTGGTTTGCAGCAGTTGTGGCAGAAGGTTCCCAATAATAAACCAAATCCCTCGTTTCGTCGCTGAGAGCAATTATGCAGATTCATTTGGTTTTCAATGGAACCAGCATGCCCGGACTCAATTGGATAGTTTTTCAGGGTTGTCGCTTTCTCGTGACAGGGTATTTTCAGTCACAGGATGGCCAAATCGAATGAAGGGCTCCCGAATTCTGGAGGCAGGATCTGGTGCAGGGCGTTTCACTGAGGTGCTTCTTACGACTGGTGCGGATGTATATTCTTTTGACTATTCTTCAGCGGTTGAAGCAAATTATGCGAATAATGGCGGCGCCGAGAACTTATCCTTATTTCAGGGCGATATTTTTAATATTCCCTTTGGTGAGCAATCTTTTGAGAAAGTGTTTTGTTTGGGCGTCATCCAACATACTCCTGATCCTGAACGTGCCTTTAAAAGTCTTGCAAAGCAGGTAAAACCGGGCGGCGAATTGGTAATTGACGCCTACACCAAGAGGTTTGTGTCACTCCTTCAATGGAAATACCTTTTAAGACCGATTTCTAAGAGGATGGATAAAAAACGGCTTTATCATATTATCAGCTCGGCGGTCCCTCTGTTGCTTCCTTTAACTATTGCCTTGAGAAGGGTTGGGGGACGCTTCGGTGCTAAATTGTCACCCATTGTGGACTTTTCATATCTTGATCTCCCATATGATCTTCATAAGCAGTGGTCAATTCTGGATACTTTTGACTGGTATGCTCCGGCCCATGACCATCCGCAATCGGTGGCGTCAATTCAAGGTTGGTATCGTATGGTGGGGTTTGTAGACGTGAAGGTTACATACGGACCCAACGGAGTGATAGCAAAAGGAAGGCGTCCGGAGTATGGGGCTATATGTGTGGAATAGTAGGACAGGTGGGTTTCGGTCTCCTCCCCGTTGATATGGACCGGCTTGAAAAGGCAACTGATACTCTTAGTGCTCGTGGACCGGACGCAAGTGGGATTTGGACCGACGGATGTGCCGGGCTCGGGCATAGACGCCTCGCCATTATCGATCTGAGCGATGCGGGGAAGCAGCCCATGCATTCGGCGGATGGGCGGTACGTAACCGTTTATAATGGTGAGATCTATAATTTTAAACATATTCGTTCTTTACTTTCTCCTCATGGGGGGCATTGGCAATCCAACAGCGATACAGAAGTCCTTCTTGCGGCTTACAGAGAGTGGGGAGTGGGGTGCCTGGATAAACTCAAAGGAATGTTTAGTTTTGCCATCTGGGATAAAAAAGAAAAAGTCCTTTTCGCAGCACGAGACCATATGGGGGTGAAACCATTTTATTATAGACACCAATCCAATTGCTTCATATTTGCATCAAGGCCTAAAGCCATATTGAAAATATGTCCCGAGATGGGTTCTGATGTTGATGAACAGGCAATGCGGTTTTACCTTGAAAGTGGATATATACCGGCCCCGTATTCCATTCATAAAGGGATTAGAAAACTGCCACCCGCACACTATTTGATGGTGGATGCAAAGGGTATCCATGTTTCAAGGTATTGGAACTACGACCAAATTGAACCTGAAAAGGTATGGGAATATCGAAGCGAAGAAGATTTGCTTGATGAACTCGACGAACTGATCGACAAAAGCGTCCAATCCAGAATGATCAGTGATACTCCTTTAGGTGCATTCCTGTCGGGCGGTATTGACAGTTCTCTTGTTGTGGCAATGATGCAGAAACATTCCACGGCCCCGGTCAAAACATTTACTATTGGTTTTGAGGAAACCGCATACGATGAAAGCGTTCATGCCCAGGCTGTTGCCGATTATATAGGGACAACGCATTTTTGTGAACGGATGAAAGTTACGGAACTTCTGGCGCTTGGGCCCAATTTCATTCAGGAGTTCGATGAACCTTTTTTTGACAGTTCGGCTTTTCCGGTAATGGCCGTATCTAAACTTGCGCGCCGGCATGTTGTTGTCGCATTGAGTGGTGACGGTGCTGATGAACTGTTTGGAGGATATCATTACTATAAAATTGCTAAGAATCTATCATCTATGTATAGTGTGCCGGAAACACTGCGTTCTGCAGCTGCTTTTATTTTGGGGAAAATACCGCAACACCGTTTCAAATTGTTGAGCAATGCACTGCGTCAACCCGATGCATTGTCTGGCTTTCTTTTTTCTAGGAGCATCAACAAGGACTTTGGATCGGTATTGTCCCGCGATGTGTTGAATAACACCTTCAGTTGGAAAGACTATTTATTGAGATCCTCATTTTGTGATGGAATGTCCGTTGTAGAAAAAGCAATGAGGCTGGACGCTTCGTTTACACTTCCTGATGATTATTTGCAAAAAGTCGATTTGGGCAGCATGGCATTTTCTCTGGAGGCCAGAGAGCCTTTGCTTGACAAAGATTTGGTCGAATGGAGCATGAGGCTGCCCCTTAAATGGAAGCTAAAAAACGGGACGAATAAATATCTTCTGCGTAAACTGGCATATCGTTATATACCAAAACGTATATTGGACCGTCCTAAGCAAGGGTTTTGCGTGCCGATTGATGACTGGTTAAGAGGCCCCTTAAAGGCTTGGGCAGAGGAGAAAATTCGTGAGCGTCGCCTTTTTGACGTACTACCCATGGATCAGTCAAAAATAATTGATCTGTTTGAGCTTCACTTAATTGGTTCGAGAAACGCTCATCCTATATTATGGGCCGTATTAATGCTACTAGATTATTTTACTATCTGGGACAATACCTAAGAAAGTGGTCGAATATGAGAGTGCTTATTAATGCGTTTTCCGCCAGGTTAGGTGGTGGACAGACATATCTGATAAATCTTTTAAATCATATCCCTGATAGATCGGAGTTAGAGGTTGTATTAGCGGTACCTGATGATTTGAAGCTTTCTTTACCGAAAACAAAAATTACGAGATTAAATCCTGCGTTCCCTGTTAAAAATCCAATTTTACGCGCTTTATGGGAAAAAGTTTTTTTATCACGATTATTACGAAAGCATAAAATTGATGTCCTTTTTTCTCCAGGAGGTGTTGTTAGTGCAAGCATTCCAAAGGGGTGCAAATCTATAACCATGTTTAGAAATATGATGCCGTTTGATATAGTACAACGGCAGAAGTATCCTTTGGGTTATATGAGGATGAGAAACTGGATATTGGAAAAAGTGATGCTAAACAGTATGTTGAGGGCTGATTTAGTGATTTTCATCTCAAACTATGCCCATGGTGTGATAGAGAAAAAAGCAAAAGGGCGTTTGAAAAAAACAGCAATTATTCCCCATGGAATAAATCCCAGATTTCGGATAGTGTCCGGCAACGCCGATTGTCGGCCTGAATGGCTGCCTGATAAAGACTATTTTCTTTATGTGTCTATTCTTGATGTATACAAAGCGCAATTGGAACTTGTAAGAGGATATGCAAAACTGAAAACAAAACGGCCAAATCTTGCAAAATTCATCCTGATAGGTCCCGATTTTACAAGATATGCCCGTTTAGTGCGTGAGGAAATAATCGCCCTAAATCTTGAAAATGATGTTTTGATACTTGGTGAGATTCCATATCATGAGTTGGAGGCTGCATATCATCATGCCCAGTTGATTATTTTTGCATCTGAGTGTGAGAATTGTCCCAATATATTGCTGGAGTCACTGGCTGCAGGGAAGCCGATGATGGTTTCAAATCGTCCTCCAATGCCGGAGTTTGGAGGAAATGCCGTCATTTATTACGATCCGACATCTCCAAATGATTTCGCAGCTAAAATGGACATGGTTTTGGCCAAGCCGAAGCTCTTAAAAGAGTTGGCCAAACGATCAAGTGCGAGGTCACTAAACTATAACTGGCAGACTTCAGCAACTTTGACATGGGATCATATAGCCAAAATAGGCGGATAATGAAAAGTGGGGATGCGATTACAGTTCAGTTTCAAAAATAAATCGCCCGAAAGATAAACATGGGGGAAGGACCGCATACAAAGGAGTGCATACTGCCTCTTATGTTTTCACCATTGTCCAAAGCATTCGGGGTGGCTCCTAACAGTTCCCATTGCCCTGCCTCCGCGCTGGCGACGCAATCAGCCGGCCATTTTTGAAAATAGAAATTGGTGGTAAAAGGTATGTTTGAGAATAAAAAGCTTTTAATTACTGGTGGTACAGGTTCCTTTGGTAATGCTGTTTTGCGTCGCTTTCTTGACTCGGATATCAGTGAAATAAGAATTTTGAGCCGAGACGAAAAAAAACAGGATGATATGCGTCGCAAATACGCAAATTCCAGACTTAAGTTTTATATAGGAGACGTCCGGGATTATAACTCAATTATGAAAGCTGTAAGGGGTGTAGATTATATCTTCCATGCAGCCGCATTAAAGCAGGTTCCCTCTTGCGAGTTTTATCCGATAGAAGCGGCCAAAACAAATATATTTGGTACGGAGAACGTATTGACAGCTTCAATTGATGCCGGTGTTAAACGCGTAATCTGTTTGAGTACTGATAAAGCTGTATATCCGGTGAACGCCATGGGAATGTCTAAGGCTATGATGGAAAAAGTTCTGGTTGCGAAATCTCGTGAAGGAGGGGACCAGACAGTTATATGCGGAACACGTTACGGAAATGTAATGGCATCGCGAGGGTCTGTTATTCCTCTTTTTGTTGAACAGATTAGAAACCAGTGCCCATTGACTATCACTGACCCAGACATGACAAGGTTTATGATGAGTCTTGATGATGCCGTTGATTTGGTTTTATATGCCTTTGAACAAGGAACTCCCGGAGATATCTTTGTCCAAAAATCACCCGCCGCAACGATTTTGGTTCTTGCCCAGGCTCTTTGTGAACTCCTTGGTATGAAAATAGAGCCTTTTTATCGTATTATTGGGACTCGGCATGGGGAAAAACGATACGAGTCTTTATTGAGCAGAGAGGAAATTGCAAAGGCAGAGGATCTTGGGGCGCATTTCCGTATCCCTCCGGATTTGAGAGATTTGAACTACAGTAAATTTTTTGAGCAAGGGGAAGAAAAAATTACCATATCAGATGAATACAACTCTGATAATACAGAGCGTTTGGATGTGGAAGGCATGAAAAAACTATTGATGAAACTAAAATTTATCCAGGCCGCCCTTAAGGGTGAGTACGTAGATCCGGAGGCGTGATGCAGGTACTCATTACAGGTGCAGACGGTTTTATTGGACAGAATCTTGTTGCATGGCTTGAGACTCATGCTGATTTTGAACTTTTATTGTTCACACGTAAAAATTGCCCAGATGATTTAAAACGTTTTGCGCTTAAAGCTGACTCAGTTGTCCATCTTGCTGGAATTAACAGACCCATAAATGATTCTGAGTTTGTAGAAGGTAATATTGAATTTACCCAAAAACTTTGCAATGCCTTGACAATATCCGGAAACAACGTTCCCGTCATATATTCGTCTTCGATTCAGGTGGGGGCAGATACGCCCTACGGTAAATCTAAGAGAACTGCGGAACTGATTCTGGAAGAATATTCCCTAAAGACCGGAAGTGATTTATTCATTTATAGATTGACTAATGTTTTTGGCAAATGGTGTCGCCCCAATTATAACTCAGTTGTGGCAACGTTTTGCCACAATATTGCGAATGAACTTCCCATTAAAATAAATAATCCAAAGGCAGAGTTGAATCTCGTATACATTGACGATGTGGTAAAAGACTTTCTTTCGGTATTAAAAAGGGAAAAAAAATCTGGGTTTGTAGATGTGTCTCCGGTATATAAGATAAGCTTGGAGGATTTATCAGATCAAATCCATAAATTTGCGGAAAATAGAGAGACGCTGATTACAGAACCTGTGGGGCACGGGTTGATCAGGGCCCTTTATGCAACATATTTGTCTTATATCAAACCTGCAAGATTTTCGTACCCTCTTGAAAGACATGGTGATGAGAGGGGGATATTTGTCGAGGTCTTGAAAACCAAGGACTCTGGTCAGTTCTCCTACTTCACGGCTGATCCTGGTGTTACACGGGGGGGGCATTACCATCATACGAAAAGTGAAAAATTTCTTGTAGTCAGTGGCCAGGCGCAATTCCGATTTCAGAATGTAGTTACCGGAGAAAAATTGGTAATTGACGTTAATGATGATGAGTCAGAAGTAGTTGAAACCATTCCTGGGTGGGCACATGATATTACCAACACTGGTGATTCTAAGATGGTGGTACTTCTTTGGGCCAATGAGATTTTTACGCCTGAAAAACCTGATACCTTTGCCTTTGGGTTGATTGAATGAAAAAGATAAAAATAATGACAATAGTGGGCACCCGTCCTGAAATCATCAGGCTTTCGCGGGTGATCGCAAAGTTAGATCAATTCTGTGATCATTTTTTTGTCCATACCGGACAGAATTATGATTATGAACTCAATGAAATTTTTTTTGAAGATCTTGAGATTCGTAAACCAGATTGTTTTTTACATGCGGCAAAGAAGGGCGCTGCTGCTACAATAGGCAGTTTGATCATTGCCGCGGATGAGGTGATGGATAAAATCCGTCCAGAAGCTTTGCTTGTCTTAGGGGATACCAATTCCTGCCTGGCATGTATTCCGGCAAAACGACGTAAAATCCCCGTGTTTCATATGGAGGCGGGAAATCGTTGTTTTGACCAGCGGGTCCCAGAGGAAATAAACAGGAAGATTGTTGATCACATTTCAGATATCAATCTGACCTATAGTGATATTGCAAGGGAGTATCTTTTGATGGAGGGGATACCTCCTGACAGGATTATCAAGACCGGCAGTCCGATGAATGAGGTGATTAGTCACTATTTGGACGGTATTAATAGCTCAGATGTCATGTCCAAGATAGGGGTTAAGGAGGGGCAGTATTTTGTGGTAAGTGCCCACCGGGAGGAAAATGTGGACTCTGATTCACACCTTAAAAGCCTGGTTGAGATTTTAAACAGGATCGCCACCGAATACAATAGTCCTGTAATTGTTTCGACCCATCCAAGGACAAGAATGCGTTTTGACAAACAGAAAGTAAAATTTCATCATAACGTAAGGCTGTTAAAACCCATGGGTTTTACGGATTATGTCAACTTGCAGATGAATGCATCCGCTGTTTTGTCTGATAGCGGTACTATAACCGAAGAGGCCTCAATACTTAACTTTCCGGCTTTAAATATCAGAGAGGCCCATGAGCGGCCAGAGGGGATGGAAGAAGCGTCCGTAATGATGACAGGTCTGTCTGTTGAAAGGGTCATGCAGGGTCTGGCCATTCTTTCAGAGCAGCCACGAGGACAGAAACGTCTGCTGCGCAAAGTTACTGATTATTCTATGCCCAATGTATCAGACAAAGTGTTGAGAATTATCCTAAGCTATACGGATTATGTGAACCGGGTTGTCTGGCGGGTATGATCTATTGAATATACTTATTCTATCTCAGTATTTTTGGCCTGAGAATTTTCGTATCAATGATTTAACTCTGGAATTGATGCAAAGAGGGCACAAAATAACCGTTTTGACAGGTTGGCCTAATTACCCTTCAGGATGCATCTTCCCGGCATTTATAGACGACTCAGATTCTTTTGGTACTTATCATTCAGCAAAGGTTGTGAGGGTTCCTCTCATCCCCAGAGGCAAAGGGGGGATACGTTTAATATTAAATTATATAAGTTTTGTCCTTTTTGCCTCAACTTATGGGGTATGGAGGTTACGGAAACAAAAATTTGATGTCATTTTTGTTTTTGAGCCTTCGCCTGTCACTGTGGGTTTGCCAGGGGCATTGCTCAGAAGACTGAAAAAAGCTCCCATGATATTCTGGGTGTTGGATTTATGGCCTGAAACATTATCTGCTATTGGGATTGTCAGAAGTGAAATTTTACTATCCCTTGTCGGAAGGATGGTAAGTTTTATTTATGATAATTGTGATCTGGTGCTGGGACAATCCAAAGGATTCGTGGGACAGATTTCCAAATATTGCTCTAATTTAGGGAAGATTAAATATTTTCCAAGCTGGGCGGAATCCGTTTTTGATAACAAGGATAGTGGATATGCGCCTGAAGTTGAATACGATCCAAATTCCTTTAATATTTTATTTGCCGGTAATATTGGAGAGGCCCAGGATTTTCCAGCAATACTTGATGCTGCTGAATATCTGAAAGAGGATAAAACTATCCGTTGGCTGATCGTGGGGGACGGTCGGAAAAGTGATTGGCTAAGAGATGAAGTCAGGAAAAGAAACCTCAAAAATTCTATTCTACTACTTGGGCGATTTGCAGTCGAGCGGATGCCTTCTTTTTATAAACATGCTCAAGCCTTGCTTGTTACTCTTCAGCCCGACCCTTTTATGTCGTTAACAATTCCTGGAAAGCTTCAATCCTATTTTTCGTTCGGTCTTCCTGTTCTCGGTATGTTGGACGGAGAGGGGGCAACAATAATTCGTGAGGCTGATGCCGGACTCGTATGTGAAGCTGGAAATGGACAAGCTTTGTCTGCCATTGTCAAACAGCTATCCCAGATGCCTGCCAAAAGACGGAGCGAGATGGGATGGAATGGAAAACAGTATGCGTTGAACGAATTTGACCGAAAAACATTGATCAAACGTTTGGAAAAATGGATGTACTCTGTAGGGTGAGTTACAAAGAAGGGGGAGAACGTGAAAAAGATTTTTGTCAAAGGAGCGGTTCGTTGAATATCCTAATCACCGGCGTAACCGGGTTTGTTGGGAGCGCATTGGCTGATAGTCTGGCTTTGAATAGTCAATTTCAAATTAGAGGAACTAGTCGACAGAAATATGGCCTCAGACCTGATAGCCTGGAAATTCAAAGGGTTGGTGAGTTGGGGCCCGATACAGAGTGGAAATGGGCTACAGCCGGTATTGACGTGGTCATTCACACGGCGGCGAGAGTCCATGTGATGAATGAGAGAGCGAAAAACCCTTTAGCGGACTTTATGAAGGTTAATGTTTTAGGGACGCGGGCATTAGCCTTGAAGGCAGTCGAGGCAGGTGTCCGGCGGTTTGTTTTTATCAGTTCCGTTAAGGTAAATGGTGAAGCAACTCCTATCGGGAGACCTTTTAGAGAAGATATGCATCCTGTTCCTGAGGGGCCCTATGCTGTTTCAAAACATGAAGCCGAAAAGGTATTATTTGATATTGGCATAAAAAGCGGAATGGAAATCGTTGTGATTCGTCCTCCTTTGATTTATGGCCCGGGTGTCAAGGCTAATTTTGCGACAATGATGAATTGGTTGGCAAAAGGGATTCCGTTGCCTTTGGGCGCAATACACAATCGCCGGAGTTTTGTTGCCATTGATAATTTGATTGATTTAATAACAACCTGTATTGATCACCCGAAGGCCGCTAATCAGGTTTTTTTTGCTGGTGATGGGGAGGACCTGTCTACAACCGAATTGCTAATAAGGCTATCAAAAAGTTTAAACAGACCTGTCTGCTTGATTCCTGTATCTGAAAAAATACTGAAAACTGGATTTAAAATGATAGGGAGGGAGGATATGAGTCGAAGGCTATGCAGTTCATTACAGATTGACCTCAATAAAGTGTCAAATTTAATCGGTTGGCATCCTACTGTGAATAGCCGTGATGCTTTAAAAAAGACCATGTGTTCTTTTATGGAATCTATATAGTGATGGCTACTGGTTGTTTGCTCGTGGGAATAATCGCAGCATCTTTTTTTGTTACGAGGGCAAAACGTGCTCTCGCAATACGATACAAGCATTTGGATACCCCTAACAGTAGAAGTTCTCATGTGATTCCTACGCCGAGTGGTGGAGGTGTCGGGATCGTTTTAACATTTGTTATAGTTGTTCTATGGCTGTATTGTGTTGACAAGATAACCTTTTCTTTTTTTGTGTCTTTGGGAGTAGGGGGCAGCCTTATAGCGGGCGTTGGTATGATTGATGATCACATGCATGTACCCGCTGTCTGGCGGTTAATCGTTCATTTTGTTGTTGTTGGGCTGGTCTTTTATTTGTTGGTCAACCCGTCGCAAATTTCATCGGGATACCATGACGAAAAAATAGGGTGGGGTATGGTTATCGTTGGTGTATGGGGGGCTGTCTGGTTTCTTAATTTATTTAATTTTATGGACGGAATTGATGGAATTGCGGGCGTTGAGGCCATATGTGTTTTAGGTGGGGCTTCGTTGATTTGCTTTTTATTAAATGGAACGAGTACTCGTTTGGATTTGTTTCTAATGCTAGTTCTAATCTCTGGTTGTCTGGGGTTTCTTTTTTGGAACTGGCCACCGGCCAAAATTTTTATGGGGGATGTCGGCAGCGGATTTTTAGGATATATTATCGTTGTTTTTTCTTTGAAAACAATAATAGAAGGCTCTATATTTTTTTGGGTATGGACAATATTAGCCGGTGTCTTTTTGGTAGATTCAGGCGTAACCTTATTAGTCAGATTACTACGCTTTGAAAAAGTATATCAAGCTCACTGTAGTCATGCATATCAAAAGGCCGCTAAATATTATGGCAGTCACAAAAAAGTTACGGTTGCAGTTCTCCTTATTAATTTATTCTGGCTATGGCCCATGGCTATGGTTGTAGGTTTTTTCCCTAATTTAGGATTGCCAATAACCACTATTTCGCTAATACCGTTGATTTTAATTGCGTTCATATTTCGTGCAGGGAAATAGAAATTTTTAATGAAAATTCAGTAGTGTCCGGTTAGGTTTTTGCTTGCTCGGCAAACGTAAATTTTTGATCTTTGACAATATTGTCCCTGCTTAACCCATGCGAACCATTCTCGTTGTGCCCGATTAGGTCATTCAAGATGGCAATTCGTAACTGCCGAACTCTTTTAATAGAGACCTTCTCATTAAACTCCTCGCGGCAGTAGATTGCCAGCAACAGGTAAGTGATAAGGCCGCTAAGAATTTGAACCATGAGGCCGTATTCACTGCGGGCAATGAGATGGTAAACCTTCAGGTGCTCTTTCCACCATTTGAAAAAATCTTCAATGGTCCACCGGAGTTTATAAATGGTTGCTATTTGTTCTGCCGTTAAATCATGTCTGTCCGTTGCCACATAATATTTAACCCCGGCAATTTTATACCCAACAACCCGAACGGGATTCTTAGTCTGGTTTTGATTCGGAGTACCAAGCCTGACCAATGCATCATAAAAAATGTAGCTACCGGAATTGATCTCATGGTTTTCAATTACGGTTCTGGTTGTCTTGGCCTTTATACGGCAAACAAAATGCTTCCCTTGTTCCTGAAGCAGGTCGAAATCGTGATGGGATTGATAGCCACGATCCATAACGCCTGTTTGTCCCTTGGACAGGATTTTTGCTACAAAAGGACGTTCTCCACCATTCCCTTCCGTCAAAAAAATTTTGTTGGGGATGCCGTGATTAATGTCAAACCCGCAATGCGCTTTGGCTTTTTTGCTTCCTTTCCTGTAGTTCGCCCAGTGCATTGAAAGGACAGCATTTATAAGGCTGCCGTCAATGGATACCAATTCTCCAAGTTCTGCGTGCTCCTTCGGTAGACACCCAACAGCCTGCTTATAAAGGTCCTCGAAGACAAATTGTAGTTGTTCAAGTCCCCGGTGATTGACTGCTTCGCCAAAGCTGCTGCGACTGATTCCCCCATCCGGAGCAATATTTTCTTTGGCAAAAATGTTCTCCTTGAGATCTTGAACTAAATGCCGGGCTGATTTGTGTTCCTGAAGATGAAAATAAACCAAGGCATTGATTTGGTCTTCGAATGTCATTTTTAAAGGGCGATCTCCTCGAGATTGTAGTTCAGGTGCTTGTGAAAGCGACCTTACCAGAGGGCGCTGGAATTTGTCAAAATTCAGGGACTGTATTTGTTTTTTTGAGACTGAAATGCGCGTCATTTTGGCTCCTTGAGTAAAATTTTTCAAGGCGCGAAAAAATTTCTACGCACATTTGTCAATAAAAAAATGACTGTTTTTTCAATAAATTTAGCTGTTTTTTACGTGCAAAAAACTAACCGGACACCACTGATGAAAATTAGAGTGTATAGAAATTTATTCATAGTTTTAATACTTGATATATTGATCTTGTGCACATCCTTTTATTTGGCGCATTTAATTCGTTACGACTTTACTATAGAACAGTGGTTTGATATTAGCTTTTTATACCTTCTTCCTTATGTCTTGGGATGTAAAGTTTTTGTTTTCTATCTGTTTGATTTATATAAGGGAATGTGGCGCTATACAAGCCTTAGCGATTTAATTAATATTATAAAGGGATCTCTTTTTTCGACCTTTATTTTAATTGCCCTTGTTTTGTACTTGACTCGATTTGAACATATTTCTAGGGCGGTATTTGTTGTAGACTGGTGTTTAACTGTAATGTTTATTGCTGGTCTGCGATTATTCGTGCGTTTATGTTTTGAAGAATTTACGGGAAAGATTACGCTTCAAGATGTGAGGCTTGCTCTTGTCAAGATATTTCGTAAGAAAGCCGGCAAAGGAAGGGGTGCTCTAATTATAGGAGCCGGGGACTACGGCCAAAAAGTATGCAGGGAGTTCAATGAGAATCCTTCTGTGAAATCTCGTGTTTTGGGCTTTTTGGATGATGATTGTTCAAAGATTGGACGGAAGATTCACGGGGTACCGGTTCTGAATGAGATTGAAAGGGTCGAGAAGGCCGTAAAATCAACGGGTGCAGAGGATGTTATTATTGCCATTCCAACCTTGAGCGCGGCTCGGATGAGGCATATTGTAGATTTGTGCAAAAAGGCTAATGTAAATTTTAAGACAATTCCAAATTTGGGCGAGCTGATCAACGGAAAAATTGATGTTACTTCAATTCGTAAGGTTGAATACAGAGATCTTCTTGGACGCGAGCCGGTAAAATTGGATCAAAAGCAGATTGGTAAATACCTTGGTGGTCGACGGGTGTTGGTTACCGGTGCCGGTGGTTCTATTGGCACCGGACTTTGCCGCCAGATTTGCAGGTATACTCCTGAAAAGATCATTCTTTTCGAAAGGGCGGAAAGTGCTCTTTATGAAATCGATATAGAATTGAGGAGAACTTTTCGAAATGTTGAGGTCGTTCCAGTTCTGGGTGATATTCAGAACAGGAAGGAACTTTACAAGGTGTTTCATCTGCTGCAGCCGGATATAGTTTTTCATGCCGCGGCGTATAAGCATGTGCCTATGCTGGAAGGGCATCCATGGAAGGCTGTGGAAAATAATGTTTTCGGCACTAAAAATTTGATAGAAGTCACCAAATCATTCAAATGCGATAAGTTTGTTTTTGTGTCCACAGACAAGGCAGTGAATCCGACAAATGTCATGGGGACAAGCAAACGGATTTCCGAGTTGCTGGTTCAGGAGAGCAGCTGTATTGCGGATTGTAAAACTGCTTTTATAACTGTGAGGTTTGGGAATGTCATTGGGAGCGTCGGCAGTGTGATCCCTCTGTTCAAAAAACAGATTGAGGATGGGGGACCTGTAACTGTAACGCACCCTGATATAATAAGATATTTTATGTTGATACCGGAGGCCTGCCAACTTATTCTTCAAGCCGGTGCCATGGGCAAAGGCGGGGAGATTTTTATCCTTGAGATGGGAGAACCGGTTAAAATAGATAATATGGCGAGGGATTTGATCCGGTTTTCAGGATTTGAACCGGATGTGGATATAAAAATTGAGTATACCGGTCTGCGGCCTGGCGAAAAACTTTATGAAGAACTGATGACGGACCTGGAGAACGTGGTCTCCACTGATCATAAGAAGATTATGGTGCTGAATACCAACTGCGTGAATATGGTTGTCTTGAACGGAAAGCTTGACCAGTTGAAGGCGATGGCTGAGGCTAGAGATGGGCAGGCAATTAGGCGTCTTATGATGGAAATGATTCCGGAATACAAGCCAAGTGAGAGCGTTTTATGAGTACTAAAAAAGAATACCGGGTGACAATTGACCATCTTGGGGCCGAAAGGTGCGTGACCGGTTCCTGTCATCTGGTAAGATTCTCAGGAAACAAGAATGTGAATATCCTTGTGGATTGCGGTAAGGCTCAGGGCCGTGATCCGGAACTGCCGTTTTCGTCATTCCCGGTTAAGCCGGAAAATATTGATTATTTGTTTTTGACCCATGCTCACATAGACCATATCGGTCGGGTGCCTGATCTCATTGATGCCGGGTTTGACGGGGAAATTATCTGTACTCAGCCCACCAAGGCACTGCTTGGCCCCATGCTCAGGGATGCGCTTTCTTTTACCGGAAGGGATAAGCACCAGAGCCGAAAGCTTGAGCAGAAAATCGATGAATTGTCCTGGGGTTTTGAATATGGACAGGAGTTTAATCTCAAAAGCGGGATTCGTTTTCGCTTAGGCAATGCGGGGCATATTCTCGGTTCCTGTTTTATTCGCTTCAGTTTTCCCCAGGATAAAGACGGAAGTGAATATCGAGTGATTTTTTCAGGAGACCTTGGATGTCGGAATACGCCGATTCTGCCTGACCCGGAAAAGCCGGAGTCATGTGATTTGTTAATTCTTGAATCGACCTATGGAGACAGGAGTCATGAGAGTCGGGCTCAGCGGATTGAGACGCTTGAGCGTTGCATTGAGAACGCGTTGGCTGATGGAGGGCTCATTTATATTCCGGCATTCTCATTGGGGCGGACCCAGGAACTGATTTATGAACTGGACAGGATCGGTGTCCGGGCACCGGTTTTTATTGATTCGCCGTTGGGTCTTGAGATCACAGAAATTTATTCCAAAATGGAACCGTTCTGGGATCTGGAAGCAAAAGCGCTTAAAGCTCGGGGCGACCATCCGATTAATTTCAAACACCTTTATTCCGTGGAACGGTTCCGGGACCACCAGCGGTTAATGGAGTTTCAAGGACCCGGGATCATTATTGCCGGCAGCGGTATGTGTACAGGCGGCCGAATCATGGATCATCTTGAGTGTGGGTTGAAAAATCCAAAAAATGACATCTTTTTTGTGGGGTATCAGGCCAGAGGAACTTTAGGGCGACGAATCGTTGACGGAAGGGTGCCGGTCCACGCCCGAGTGCATCATTTGTCTGGCTACTCCGCCCATGCGGATCAGGCGGCCCTGATCGACTGGGTGAAATCCATGGCGGCACCGCCCAAAGAGATTCGCTTGGTTCATGGGGATGACGACGCCAGAAACGCCCTGGCAAAGCGTTTGGGATTAAAAACATGAAACCATATTAAACCGGCAATTAAATACATGAATCATCCAGCGTAAGCAATTTTGGGATGTTTGAAGTAATTCGCTACTCTCCCTGGTAGTCTCTGCAATTTACGCAAATGAGATAGTGCTTTTTTCGCCAACTGATCTCTTGTCCTTGCTGGTGGCCCGGAGTGTACACCTGCTTTCAGATCACAATTCAAATATTCGTCCGGATTCAACTCAGGAGAGTAAGATGGCAGAAAAAACAACTCAATTTTGTCAACATTCTCTTTTACCCAATCCTTAACAAGATGGCTGTGATGAACTTTCAAATTATCAAGAATTAGAAATACCTTACGTTTTGAATCCTTGATCAATCTTTTCATAAATTGAATCATCGTTTGCGAGTTCATCTTGTCTTTGTATATCATGAACCTTACTTTACCTTGATTCGTGACAGATGAAATCAGATTTACCCGTTGGCACCTTGGATGTAATTTTATTGCAGGAGTCTGCCCTTTAGGTGCGTAACTGCGCCCATGATAGCTATCATTGCATAGTCCGGTTTCATCTCCCCAATGAATCTCAGCCTTTTCTTTTTTGGCCTTTTTAAGTATCGAAGGGTATTCTTTGTCGAGCCATGTTTTGACTGCTTTCGGATTTTGTCGGTAAGCTTTGCGCAAAGGTTTTTGAGGGGTGAAATTCCAGCGTTTCAAATATTCACCAACAGTTCGAATCGGCATGTCTATTTTGTAGGCTTCTCTAATAAGTGTTTGAACTGCTTTCCTGGTCCATAACGCAAAATCGAATTTCATCTGATCGGGACATTTATCCTGGATGTTTTTTTGTATTTCTTTAGACTGTTTATCAGTCAACGTCATACACGCCCCGGATGGTCGACCTCGTTTTTTAATTTTAAGGGCTTTTTTCCCTTCACGCTCGTAGGCCTTATACCATGAACAAATGGTACTTGGTTGGACCTGAATAATTGCGGCTATCTCTTTATATTTTTTTCCTGACTCCCTGAGGCGAATTGCCAGGTCTCGTAACTCCTGCTGTGCCTCTGTGCTCAGCTTTCTTGCATCTCGTTTTTCCATGGAAAAAAGTATAACACATTAGAAATAAATTTTCGAGTATTTTATTGCCTGGTTAATAATGTATGAAAAATTTTATTGATTTTCTAACAGATTTTCATTAAAAAGAAGAATAGTTCTCTTCGATTATTTAAATAGTTTATTCATTTTCATCCTGTTTCGATTTTCTTTATTTTAGACTGAATTCTTTTTTGTAACTGCTCCTGAATCTAACGCTTCTAAAGAAAAAGGGTGCCGGGGAAATTCATCAAAACCGACAAAAAGGAGATTTTATGAAAACAAGATCTAAAAAAATCGCGGCAATCTTGGTATGCATGCTGGCAGTCTTATACATGACACCAGTCATGGGGCAAGGAAGGATTAATCTTAACACGGCATCCAAAGAACAGCTTATGACGATGAAAGGCGTGGGAGAAGCAATAGCCCAAAGGATCATTGAGTACCGTGA
>OY759748.1:2625000-2722500 GCA_963662595.1 uncultured Desulfobacter sp.
GCGGTTTGGCACCTCGATGTCGGCTCATCACATCCTGGGGCTGGAGCAGGTCCCAAGGGTTTGGCTGTTCGCCAATTAAAGTGGTACGTGAGCTGGGTTTAAAACGTCGTGAGACAGTTTGGTCCCTATCTTTCGTGGGCGCAGGATATTTGAGGAGATCTGATCCTAGTACGAGAGGACCGGATTGGACCAACCAATGGTGTTCCTGTTGTCGTGCCAACGGCATTGCAGGGTAGCCAAGTTGGGTATGGATAACCGCTGAAAGCATCTAAGCGGGAAGCCAACTTCAAGATTAGATATCCCTTCTTTTGACTAAAGACCCCTTGAAGACTACAAGGTTGATAGGCTGGGTGTGTAAGCATGGTAACATGTTGAGCTTACCAGTACTAATAGGTCGTGAGGCTTAGCCACTTTTTTCCACGAATAAATTTAGTCGCTTTGATGGTATAGCAAGCTTAGTATTTATTACAGCAGATTAAACTAAAGTAATTACAGTTTAATCCGGTGACGATGGCGAAGAGGCCACACCCGTTCCCATCTCGAACACGGAAGTTAAGCTCTTTAGCGTCGATGGTACTGCATGGGAGACTATGTGGGAGAGTAGAACGTCGCCGGATTATCTTTTAAAAGGCTCTGATTCTCACGATGATTATCAGAGCCTTCATAATTTAGCTTAAAAATTTTAGATTTTTATCTTCGAGTCTTGACAAATTGTTAGATATTCAAGTATAAGCACTTTCTAAATTTAAAATTTTTGCTTTGCCGAAGTGGTGGAACTGGTAGACACGCTAGACTTAGGATCTAGTGCCGTGAGGCGTGGAGGTTCAAGTCCTCTCTTCGGTACCATTTTATAAAAACGGGGTTTCGGGAAATTTTTTTCTTGAAACCCCGTTTTTATTTAAATGCAAATATACTATTTCATTCTATCTTCTTTTTAATCTACAATGCTCTGTAGATCACTTCCGGCAAAATTTATTTTAATAAATTGAATTATATGCTAAAAGACTGTCATATATTATCGATATTTAAGATAGCAATGTGGATGATCATCCGCATTTTCTTCAATGATTAATCCTTCTTTCAACTCAGGAATGAATTTATTTAATGGATAAAATAGAGATCAATGGGGGCAGGCAGCTAAAAGGAGATGTCTTTATCAGTGGTGCCAAAAACGCTGCGCTTCCACTTATTGCGTCAAGTGTTCTTGTGGATGGGGTTACTACATTTGAAAATGTCCCCCGACTTATGGATATTTCTTCGATATTAATGCTTCTCGAAGACCTTGGTGCATCATGTAAATTTGAAGGCCACACATTTATAGTTGATGGGTCCGGGATTGATAAAATAGAAGCTGAGTATGAACTGGTCAGAAAGATGCGGGCTTCTATTTTGGTTTTAGGGCCTCTTGTGGCAAGGTTCGGTCAGGCGAAAGTGTCTATGCCCGGCGGATGTGCCATTGGTGCCCGTCCCGTAAATATGCATCTTTCAGGTCTTGAGGCGCTGGGTGCGAACATTTCCATTGCCGGTGGATATATTGAGGCAAAGGCTGAGGGGGGACTGATCGGAAATGAGATTTATTTTGACATTCCCACAGTGACCGGTACGGAAAACCTAATGATGGCAGCTGTTTTAGCGCAAGGGCAAACCACGCTGAGGAATGCAGCAAGGGAACCTGAAATCATATGTCTGGCTGACGCATTAAATCAGATGGGAGCGAATATCCAAGGTGCCGGTACGCCTATTATCACCATTGACGGGGTTACTCGTCTTCATGGGACGACGTGCCGCGTCATACCGGATAGAATCGAAACCGGGACGTTTATGGTAGCTGCCGCAGCTACCCGGGGAGATGTGATGATCCGCGACTGTGTGCCGGATCATTTAGGCGGTGTTATCAGCAAACTGAAGGCAACAGGCGCTACCGTAGAGACCTTTGAAGACAGTATTCATGTTAAAGGCAGCGAAATTATCAAAAATATTGATATTAAAACCCTGCCCTATCCCGGATTTCCCACTGATATGCAGGCACAGTTCATGGCATTGATGACCATCGCCCAGGGCAACAGCATGATCCATGAATCTATCTTTGAGAACCGTTTTATTCACGCCAATGAACTGCTGCGCATGGGTGCTGATATTAAAATTTCCGGCGGAAATATTGCCAATGTCCGTGGCGTGCCCTATCTCCAGGGTGCACCTGTTATGGCATCGGACCTTCGTGCCAGTGCTTCCCTTGTGATCGCTGGCTTAATTGCCCAGGGTACTACTGTTATCAGCCGTGTTTATCATATGGACCGGGGCTATGAGACCATTGAAAAGAAATTTAAAGGGTTGGGCGCAGATATAAAACGAATTTCATCCTGATATAATTTATGTAGTATATCGGGTGTTTATATCATGTTTAAGGAGGATAAATGGCTGTTCGGCATAAGCTGACACTTGCGCCGATGTTCTATATTCTTTTCTCCTTTGTAACCGGTGCCACTGCAGGATGCATGACACCGGTTTCTCCCTGGATACTCATATTTGCCACGGGTTTATCCGCCGTAATCATCCTTATTGTCTTCAAGCCCGACAAATTTATTTTCCTATCTTGCCTTGCTGGGTTTGGACTGACCATATTTCGCATGGCAGGGGTTTGTACACCTGATTATTCCCTTCTCCGATTTTGCGATGGTGACCCCCATCAGATTTCCTGTACGATCAACTCTCTTCCCAAAAAATATCAAAATAAAACCAGATACACCATAAATTATACTCGTATCGATGCTGATACAGTCGAAGGCAAATTGATTTTAACCGTGTATCATGATTCAGAAAAACAAGCTGGTCCTCCCTTGCTTTTTGGGGAACACATTGCGATCAATTCAACAATCAGAGCCATAAGAAATTTTTCCAATCCAGGTGGCTATGATTATGAGTTCAGAATGCGTCTTAAAGGCATAACCGGCAGCGTTTACGCCAATTCGCGCAACATTGTGCAGACAGGTTCGGTTAGCAGCAATTTTTTTGCCCGGGTCATGCAAATTGTGCAACGAACCCGGGACCGATTTTCAAGCCATCTTGCCAGAGCCGCGCAAAATGCAGATGAATATCAGCCTGATTTTTTTGCCGATCAGGCCCGAGCTGTTCTCAATGCCCTGGTTACCGGGCAAAAAGAGATGATTCATGAAAGAACCCGGGATGATTTTTCTAAAGCCGGCCTCTCACATATTTTAGCTGTTTCAGGATTGCATATGTCCTTAGTTGGGTTCGGATTTTTTTCTATTTTCATTTCTATTTTGAACCTGCACCCGACGCTTGTGATAACAGGCCTTGCAAAAAAAGCAGCCGGCTTGCTGACACTCTTGCCTTTGACTGCCTATGCATTGTTTGCCGGGTTCTCACCATCCACCCAAAGAGCCTTGATCATGGCGGCAGTTTTTTTAATCTCTTTTCTCTTAGAAAAAGAGAAAGATCCTCTAAATACACTTTACTTCGCTGCAAGTCTAATTCTTTTGATTGATCCCGGAGCCTTGTTTTCCATCTCTTTTCAGCTCTCTTTTGCCTGCGTCTTTTTTATTATTTCAGGCTTTATTTTTTTGGGGCAAACCTTGGGGTTTCCCCAAAATAAATGGATCAAACGAATCTGTTTTATGATTTTGACAACGGTCTTTGCAGGCATTGGCGCAGCCCCGGTAACGGTCTTTTATTTTAATATGTTTTCCATGGTCCAGGCAGGGACCAATTTTGTTATGATTCCTGTCATCGGCTTTTTATGTCTTCCTTTGGGACTGGCTGGTCTTGTGTCTATGGATTTTTGGCCCGGCCTTGCCAATTTCTTATTCGCATTGGATATTCATCTTCTTTCTTATTGCCTTCAGGGCATTCATTGGATTGTCGGGTTTGACTGGACATGGATAAGGGTCATAACGCCCCGGGCAATTGAAATTTTCCTGTATTACGCATTGATACTTTGCCTGGGATTTGCAATCATGAAAAAGAGCAGAGGGACAATATCCCTAATCTTTCTTATAGTGGTTGCCGGTGTTATATCCGCAGGGCAGGGCATATTTAAACGATTTAATCCGAGAACACTTGTGGTGCATACCCTGGATGTCGGCCAGGGTAATGCAGCTGTTATCATTACTCCTGACGGAAAAACGTTGCTCATTGATGCAGGCGGCTTTGGGGGGCGGTCCACTTTTGACACCGGTCGTTATATTGTGGGGCCTTTTTTGTGGAGGAACTGGATTAAGACGCTTGATGCCGTTATTTTGACTCATCCGGACAGCGATCATATGAATGGTCTGCCTTTTATTTTTGAGAATTTTGGGGTCAGGCAATGGATAAAAAATCACGATATCTCCACATCCGGTGTGTTTAAGTATTTGATGCGAACCGCCAAGGAAAAAGCTGTGAGCATAAATACTCCAGGCCCTGATGCCAGCCGTATTTTATGGGATCAGGTCCAAATTAATATATTGGGTAGAAAAGATCTGCACTCAGGTGGCCACGATAATGACAACAGTCTGGTAATCCGCATTGAATTTTTATCTTTTTCAATGCTTTTTCCAGGCGATATTGAAGAAAAAAGAGAAATAGAACTTGTAAACACAAAAAATTTCACCCTTGAATCGGATGTCTTTATAGCACCGCACCATGGCAGTTGTTCCAGCTCAAGTGAACTTTTCCTTGATAAAGTAGGGCCTTCAGGAGTAATAATATCGTGTGGATATATGAACAGACATAAATTCCCCTGCCGGACGGTTTTGCAGCGATATCGGCGAAACAAGATCGCGGTTTTTCGAACGGATCTGATGGGCGCTGTTACGCTTCAGTCCGACGGTATAGGCTATACCATTACAGTCCATAGAAAAAATTAACCATAGAGGAAATTTCAACCTGTGTATTATATTTATTTTCCGTTTATATTGATTTTATCTGGTCTGATGGCTTTTGAGTGCAAACGTCGAAAATTTCCTCTATGGTGGGCAGCCGTTGTATTTGCCGCACCTGTGACGACCCCGTATTTCATATTTAAATTCCGAACAGATCGGAAATTAACCTTGTTAATGATTTTTCTTGTCTGTTTTTCGCTTGTAACCGTTAGCGAAATTTTTATTTATTCCAAAATGAGGGCAACATATCAATATGATCATTTACCGCCCGTCACCCGTCAGCTGATCCGTTATAGTGAAATTCTCAAACAAACCACCCAGAATCTGGACAACGATTTGGTTGAACTTGAACAACGGTCAAAGGTGCAGTCAAATGTAGAAAAACTTGAACAAACTATTGTGTTTATCGATGAACTTCGCCAGTCGATGCGGGATAACCAGGCCGCCATTGAACAAATGGTGGAGTTTGTGGATAAACATAAGGATTTTTTCACCGAAAAAGATTTGCAATGGGTGTATGAAATCAATAGATTTTATAACAACCGCATTGTGATCATGCACTTTAAGAGCCTTCAAAATTATCTGGATAATTTTGAAACCCTGCTGCGCTTCTGTTACAAAAATTTTGACGCCATAACCAAGGCGGAAAGCACAGCGCATCTAAAAAATTATGATCAATATTATCTGCGTTACCGCAGGGCTGTTGACGCCCATAACAAGTTCAATGTCAAACGCCTTGAGTTTCAGAATGCCTTTATAAAAAAATATCCTGAAATCAAGGCGTATCTGCCGGCCAAACGTCAGACAGAGACCTTCCGGCTCTGGGAATAGGGGGGCGTCCTTAAATATTTCAGGAAAGGCACCACCGCCTTATTTTTGTTTCCACCGGACAGATCATAGGTAATGTTAATGACCGGTACCCCAACCTTTTGTTCAATCTGTGAGGCCATTGCCTCGGTGACAAGGCCTGGACAGCAAAATGCCGGATTGACGGCAACCAGAAGGGCTAAGTCCGGATGTTCATTGACAATGTAATGGATTTTAAGCAGGTTATCCATGGACTCCCCGGTATGTTCGGGAAGCAATCCGTAGGTTTCAAGGATATGTTCATAGGATGCATTGACCTTGAGTTCGGCTTCATTGAAAAACGGTGCAAACCATGGATAATATTTTTTCTCCATGGTTTTAACGGCCGCAAGCAGGGCCTTGTTTGAAATCAGGCTTAGGTATTTTCCCTCCTTGAACCATTTTTTAAAATAGGCATTGGCGATAATCTGGACATACTGATAGTAAGGTGTGGTCACCACCTCCCCGCCGTTATCTTCGATGAACTGAATCAGGTTCTGATTCATGATCCGGTTGTCCCTGACATACAGGTCTCCGAATATGCCCACCTTGGGCCGTGTCTCTTTTTTTACCGGGATCTGTTCAAATATGGACATGATTTCTTTGAGCGCTTTTTCCTTTGATCCGCCCGTCAGAAATGCCGTTCCCATGATGGAGGCAGCGGTGTGCAAGGCTGCATCGGTTTGCCCCTTATTTATTTCATAGGGTCTTATTTTGCAGCCGATGCTCCTGAAAAGACCGCCGAACATATAGGCAAAATAGGTGTTGGTGGATGCCTTGATCCCCAGGTCAAACAGGGATAGTTCCCCCAGATATACCCGGGCTTGTTCAAACCCTTTCCCATGGCGGGTCAAAATTTTCTGGATATGGTAGGGGTACATTTTTATATTGCAGGCAATATCGGATTCATTGAGCCATAGCACCGTATTTTCCGGGGCCAGTCCGTATTTTTCAACGGTGTGGATAAATCCAGATGCTACGGCATTTAAGGGCAGGCACTGGCCGGTGTTTGTCAAAAGTGCTTTTTTAAGGGTCTCCTGGTCCTCTTCCATCAATAAGGCATTGTGCCCTTCATTTTTAAAGATATTGACGATAAGATGGCCAGTTATGGCATCCCAGTTGGGGAAGACGACGGTTTTTTGTTCAATGTTTTTATCAAATTTGGGGGCAAATAAAGATGCGTCTGTGTGCCGGGGGACCTGATCCTGACGCCTGTGATTTTCAAACGCCCGGACAGCGGCTTCAATGCGGGTTTCATATCCCACACTGGAGTCATGTTCATCCAGTTCCAGCACCAGATAAGGCTTATTTGCCGATGCCATGATCTCCTTGAAGTAATCCAAGGCAAAGGCATCAGGTGCACATCTGAACGATGAAATGTAAACCGGGTACAGGTTCGGGGTGGCCGCTGCAACAAAGGCTGCCTTTAGATTTTGGGCGGCATGTTTCCAGTGGATCTGTTTGAGCATGGGTTCAATGGGCGAATAATCCACACCTTCCAGGTCAATCATATCATTGAAAAATGTTTTAATGCCCAGATTGGAAAAAATACCTGGGATATTATTGTTCATGGCAGATGACAGAACCGTATATGGGCGTCCAAGCAGCAACACGTTTGCTTTATCGGCAGACTTTTGGGCCGTCCACAGCCCGGCCAGGGCGTTCTCCTTGTTTTTTTGGAGGGCCAGCGCCCGATCCCAGGCAGATGATATCTCCAGAAAGGAAAGATTCGCCCCTATTTTTTCGAATGTGTCATATAACTGTTTTTTCGTATAAAAGCTTGTATACAGATATTTGACTATGGGGGTTAGTATTTTTCCTGGTTTTGTCAGGCGGCTTAATACCGATGGGGCAAACTGTGTATAGTAGCAGTGGTGGCGGCGAACGCCTTTTTCATTGGTTTTGTCCTCAAAATAAAAGGGCAGAAAAATATAATCGCATTTATCCTCAAGGAATTGCACATGGCCGTGCAGGGCAAGCATCGGCGCACAGAATTCTGCCCCGGCTATCTGTTTGCCTTGTTTGACTGGGTCGGTGCACTTGCGGCTGGTTACCACCTGCAAGCCAAGTTCCTTGAAAAAAAACTGCCAGCAATCAAGGTCCTGTACCATATGAAGGGCATTGGGCAGGCCGATGGTGATCTGTTTATCATTGTCTTTATCTTTAGCATCATCTTTAGAATTGGAGGACCCGGGGAAAATGCTTCGGCGAACCTCTTTTCTAATTCCTAAAAGGTCGTAACGGTCTGGAGATTTCACCCGTTTTTTCGTCTGGTAATCCCTGCCGCACAAAAATCCATAGGCCAGGGTCTGACCTTTTACTTCCGCAATGGTTATTTTGCAATGGTTGGTGCACAGGCGGCACACTTCCTGCCGCACCGGAATCCGTTCTTTCCACAGGCTAAAACCCCGGAAGCCCGACTCAGACAATTCGCCCTGTTCTTTCATTTGCCTGGCCATCAGGGCAATGCCAAGTGCGCCGGTAAGGTGGCAGTACCGGGATACATGGATGGGTTTGTTCAGTTTCTGCTCAAAGGCCGCCACAAGGGCTCTGTTCCGGGCCGTGGCGCCCTGGAATACTACACGGTCCCCGATCTGGGCAATATTGGCAACCTTGGTCAGGTAATTGTCGCGTACCGAATGGAGTACCGATGCCAGTATTTCGTTTTTCCCGTACCCCTCGGCAAAGAAATAATTGATGTCCCTTTCCATGAACACGGTACATCGGTCACTGGATATCGGCGCCGCAATACCCTGTGCCCTGTGGGCGTATTCAGATAACGGACAGTTAAGACGCATGGCCTGTTCTTCAATGAAACTGCCGGTGCCTGCGGCACACACGGCATTCATGACCGATGAGGTCACCTGGCCGTTTTTTACCAGGGTGAATTTGGCGTCCTGGCCTCCGATTTCAATGATGGTATCCACGTCCGGGTGCAGATTCACCGCTGCGGTGGCATGGGCCGTGATTTCATCGGGCTCCAGGTCGGCGCCAATGATTTTTCCGGCAATGCGCCGGCCGGAACCTGTGGTGCCGCATCCCTGGATATGGAAAACGATCTCTTTTTCGGCCATGAGATGATCACAGGCTTTAAAGATGCGCTGGACTGCCTCCACAGGCCTTGATGCGGTCCGGGTGTAAAGTCCGGTAACCGGTTCGCCATCCTGGTCAACAATAATACTTTTGGTGCTGGTAGAGCCTACATCAAGCCCTAAAAAACCATGAACCGTAGCTCCTGCATCAATGGGTTTGAAAATCTCAATTTCAACGGATTCAAAATCAAGGGCTGCAGCAGATGTAAAGTCAGGATAATCAGACAGGGTCAAGTCAAGGGCCGGATTAAGTCCGGCGTCGGTTTTGGTTTTTTCCAGGAAAAAATCACGGATCTCATGAAAGGATCGGGCAGGGACATGGGATTTTTTTATGTCATCGGCAAGACACAATGCGGCGCCCATGGCCCCGTAAACCAAAACGTGCTCGCCCTTGACAAGGGGTTTGCCAATAATGGATTCAAGGTGTTTTTTTACGGCATTGTTTTTGGCCACCCCACCACAAAATATAATGTCTTTTTCCGGGATATCCTGTTTAAACAGGGTGTTGGCAATGTTTCGGGCAAGTCCGTAGCAAAGCCCGTCACAGATCTGCTTTAGATCATAACCCTGTTGCTGGGCGTGGATTAGATCAGTCTTTGCAAAGACCGCACACCGGGTGGCAATTTCAGGCCGTTGACCGCAGTTTTCAAGGGCCAAGGATGAAATTTTTTCAGATCCCTGCAGATCAATCCGTCCGGCCTGCTGGTCCAGGAATGCACCGGTACCTGCCGCACACCCGGAATTTTGCCGCTGGCCTCTGTAATTGCCATCGTTGTCAAACAGGCTCAGGAAAAATTTTTCTCCGCCCACATGTAAAATTGCACTGAACTCTTTGTGGAGGTGGCGGGCACTGCGAATGACTGCCACCTGTTCGTCGACATCAAGGGTTGCATTGACATCGGCCGGTGTGGCCGCTGTTTTGGCTACATGGGTTACAGATGCAATGGCCTGGTGGGCGAGCATTTTTGTCAGGCACGCCCTGACATCTCCATGGTGGTATTCGGATGCATTATGCAAAAGATGACCGTTCATATCAACAACGGCAAGGTGAATGGATACGGATCCGGCATCAATGCCGAGTATCTTGGCAGCGGTTTCCATATTTAAATGTGCTCCCTGACTTCGTTCCAGAATGCGTTTACCCCATCAAACCAGCCCTGCAAAAATGTTTTTTCATGGTCAACAGCACCTTGGTTGGTGTAGCGGGTCAGTTCGTGGGCATTATAAAGATCCTCGAAATATGCTTTGAAGCGATTGTGCCGGACAATCTCTTGTTCACAGTTATACGTGTCGTCATAATCTAATACGTATAATAAGTCCTGGTAATGGGCCCCCTGGGCCCAGCCAAACCCCCGGTTTCGGCCTGCATTGTAAAAAGTTTTAAGCCATTGCTCCTTTTCCTGCTGAAGCCGATTGATAATTTGCGTCATGTCAAATTCTTCACTCAATTTTTTGCTGAAGGCCTCTTTTTTTTCAATGGCATCACTCAACGCGTCCTGAAACATTTTTGAAAGATTAAAGGAGCTTCTCCATTCATTGAGCTTCTCATGGAGTCTATCCGGTATACTCAGGGTTATTTTTTGGGTCATGGTATCTGTCCTGGATGAAAATTTGTTACGTCTGATGAATCATACGTATTAAAATTACGAGTACGTGTCAAATTTTTTTATCATAATTTTTTATCCGGGGCTTGGATTCCAAATTCGGTTCATCACGTGTAGGTTCAATTCAAATCGCTTGTCTTTTGACAGAGGAACGCATATAAAATAAAGATTATGCTCAAACTGCGTATTGAAAAATTAGGCTCGGCTTGTATTGACGACACCCGATCCATTGGACGGATATCGATTTTTTTTATCCAGGGGATATGGCGCAATTTTGTGCCCTTTGTCCAGATTGCCAAGATCATGGAACAGGTGTGGTTTATAGGCTATAAGTCCGTGTTTGTTATCGTTTTAACCGCCATGTTCACCGGCATGGTCCTCGGGCTCCAAGGGTACTACACCCTGGTGGATTTCGGATCCGAAGCAACCCTTGGATCGGCCGTTGCCATCACCCTGATCCGGGAACTTGGGCCTGTGCTGTCTGCCATCATGATCGCGGCCCGGGCCGGGTCCGCCATGGCTGCGGAAATCGGTGTCATGCGGATTTCCGAACAGATAGACGCCCTTGAAACCATGGATATCCATCCGGTTCGGTTCACCTTTTCACCACGTCTTTCTGCCGCCATTATCAGTTTTCCGCTTTTAACCGCTCTTTTTGATGTGACAGGTATATTCGGCGGGTTCCTCTCCGGTGTTGTGATCTTGGATGTCAATCAGTATCTATATATGGACAAAGTGATTCGAAGCATTGATCTTGCAGATGTCACTGGGGGATTTGTTAAAGCGCTGGTATTTGGGGTCATCGTCTCTACCATCTGCTGCTACAAGGGGTTTTTTGCCCATATCGCAGGGGCAGAAGCAGGGCAGGGTGCCAAAAGCGTATCGCTGGCCACCACCAATGCTGTGGTGAATTCCTGTATCCTCATTCTGGTTTCCGATTACATCATTACCTCTTTTCTGGTTTAATTATGGATCAGCCTTTCATTGAACTGATAGATATTCATAAAAATTTTTCCGGCAATAAAGTGCTTGACGGGGTCAATCTTGCCATTAAAAAGGGTCAGGTAACTTGTGTTATCGGCAAAAGCGGCACCGGCAAATCCGTTTTGCTTAAACATATCATCGGGTTGATGCAGCCGGATTCAGGCCAGGTCTGTGTGAACGGTCTGCCCACGGAGCAAATGGATCGAAAGCAAAAGCATCGGTTTCACAGGCAGATATCCTATATGTTCCAGGATAATGCCCTGTTTGATTTCTTAACTGTGTGGGAAAATATCGCTCTGCCGTTAACAGAGAAAAAAAAGATCCCCATGGGTGAGATCAAGCAGCGGGTAGCGCAAAAAATGGACGCACTGGAAATCAGCAGTCACGCAGGTAAATATCCGGCCCAGTTGTCCGGCGGCATAAGAAAACGTGTGGCCCTTGCCAGAGCTTTGATTACCGAACCTGTTGCCGTGCTCTTTGACGAACCCACATCCGGGCTTGATCCTGTGCGACGAAACAATGTTAACGCCATGATTTCCACATACCAGAAGGAATTTGGGTTCACCGCTGTCATTGTCAGTCATGACATCCCGGAGATTTTTACCATATCACAGCAAGTGGCCATGCTTGACCATGGTAAGATTATCTATTTTGGCGATAGTGACGGGATTTTTCAGGCCGATAATGACATAGTAAAAGCGTTTATTTCAGGAAAAGAGCCCTGATACGAAAAAAATAAGGACAGGTTCATGAAGTCATTCAACAAAGAATTATATGTCGGCATATTTGTAATTATCGGTCTTGTGTGCGCAGGTTACCTTACAATTGTTCTGGGGGGACTCCCGATGTTCAGCCCAAAGGGGTATACCGTGTATGCATATTTCACTTCTGTCAGTGGTTTGAAAAGTGGTGCCGGTATTGAAATGGCCGGGGTTGAGATCGGTAATGTCTCAGAGATTATTCTGGACAAGGAGCGTCTGGAGGCAAAGCTTGCCCTGAGGATCAATCAGGGAATTCAACTCAGCGAAGACAGCATTGCCTCGATTAAAACCGCAGGCATCATCGGCGAAAAATATGTTTCCATTTCTCCGGGCGGGTCTGATATTATGCTTGAAGATAAAGAGACGCTCGACAATACCGAGTCTGCCCTGGACATTGAATCTCTGGTTAGGAAATTTATTTTTAAAGACGATAAATGAGTTGTGAATATAAAAAAAACCGAAGGAGACTACCTATGAAATTTTATCCGGTCCTTTTTATTGTAATGGCTCTGGTACTGGTCACGGGTCCGGCTGTTGCCGGTAATGCAGTCGGGCAATCCGGACACATGACATCTTCTTCGCGTTCCGATTCGCCTGATGAATCGGTAGGCAGTGTCCAAGGGGTGGTTGATTCGGTTGAAGGGGATGCGTTTGATGCTGATATTTTCCAGGCCGATCAAGGTCAAAGTGACCAGGCCATGGTTGCAGATCCTTTTGAAGGGCTTAACCGTGCTGTGTTTTTCTTTAATGATAAGCTTTACATGTACGGCTTGAGGCCCATATCAAAGGGATATGCCAAAGTTGTTCCCACCTTTGCCCGCAGAGGTGTTAAAAATTTTTTTACCAACCTGTTGTTTCCCATCCGTTTTGTCAATGCCTTGCTCCAGGGTAAAGGTGAGGCCGCAGGCCGGGAATTCTCTGCTTTTTTTATCAACACAACCCTGGGGTTTGGGGGATTAAATAATTTTGCCCAGAAATATGTGGGTATCCGGCTTGAGGATGAAGATTTTGGCCAGACCCTTGGATCATACGGTATTGGCAGCGGCATTTACCTGGTGCTGCCCGTTCTGGGGCCCAGTTCATTTAGAGACGCCGTGGGCAGGGCTGGCGACTGGCTCATCAATCCCATTAATTATGCACAGCCCTGGGAATTGTCCTGGGGTGCCTGGGGGCTTGAAAAAGTCAGCTGGACATCCTTTCATATCGGAGAGTATGAGGCGTTTAAAGATGCCTCAATAGACCCGTATGCCGCCATGCGTAACGCCTATCTCCAGAATCGTCAGGCCCTTGTTGATGATGTGGCCGGCGCTCAAAAATTAAAAAACAGTAAAGAATAAAAAAGAAGGGCCGTAAAGATCAGTCGTCAATGAGGTGGGCGCGTCGATTGGGCAGAAAATATCTCATCTTATGGGTACGGATATGTTCAAGCAGGGACATGTTCAATACATAGGTATCCATTTTATTTTCGTATGCAATATTTTCACCCGACAAATATCCGTCAGGGCCGATCATCATGGAAATTCCGGGGAAATTTAGGCCGGCGTTATTTTCGCCGACCTGATTAACGGCTGCCACAAACACTGCATTATCAAATGCACGGGCTGTTAAATGGCGCTTCCAGGATGCACTTTTTTCCCCAGGTGTGCCTCTCGGTGATGCATGGGGGAAAAAAATGATGTCCGCCTTTTTTAATGCCATGGCTGTGGACAACTCCGGGAAATGCGCATCGTAACAGAGCTGGATGCCAAAACGCACCCCTTTGAATTCAAACACAGCGGCATCGTTGCCACAATTGAAATAGGGTGCCTCAAATGGAGAGAGGTGAACTTTTCGGTAGCGTGCCACGGGCTGATCCGGACGAAAGACCAGGTGTGTGGCATATATTTTTCCGGAAGCCGACTTTTCAACAAGGCCCGTGAGTACGGCGATGTTGTGGCTTTGCGAAAGCTGGTCCAATTCATCCATCCATATGCTGTCAAGCGCAACGGCGTTGCTCAAATCTGCCGGGGCGTATCCCGTCAGATTCATCTCTGGAAACGCAACAAAATCGCAATTCTGCTGTGCAGCCGAACGAACATGTTCAACCGTCCGGGCAAGATTGTCTTCAAACCGGTTCACGGGGCAGTTCTGGATGACCAGGGTCACACGAATGTTTTGCATGATGACACCTGTAAAAGATTTATAGTATAGGCGCGTCCATTGCCCGCCGGTGAAAAATTAACAGTTCGTCCAGCCCAAAAAAAGGATGGGTGATAACGATGACCTCAGACTTTAAAATTAGCCGCTATTTTAAACACATGGGTGGCCGGCAGATTGAGAATCTCGGTCACGCCGGTTGTTTTTGAAATGGTTTCCAGGCTCTCTTTAATTTTTTGAACTGAGGGTGCAATAAAAGTGAACCAGATATTATATTGATGATCCCTTTGATAGTTATGGGTAACACCGCTAAACCCATTCACCGTCTCGGTGAACATATCAATTTTGTCCGGCGCCACCCGGGCCGCGCAAAGGGTGGAATAAAATCCAAGTCGGTCGGGACTGAAATTCCCGCCGATTCTGCGGATAATCAGCTCTTGTTTCATTCGCTTAATTTCATCAATGAGCTGGTCCTCATCTAACCCCAGTTCTTCGGCCAGAACTTTGTAGGGTCTTGGATGGATGGGAAAATCGGCCTGAATTCGGTTCAGTATATCTTTGCTTGTCTGGTCTTCTATCATCTGATCGGCAAGTTTCCAAAATTTTTGATCGTAACAACAAAGGCCCTGTTTAATTTAAACAGGGCCTTTATCAGTTTAAGCTAAAAACTTAAAATATTTTTAACTATACACAACCGGTCGGTTTCGGAAGGCCGGCCATTTTGCAGGCTCCTTTACCAGGTCCGGAGGGGAACAGTTCATAGATGTGTTTCAGTTTGAACTTGGTGAGTTTGGAAAGAACGCGAACCATGGGGGCAATGCCGTTTTTCTCGTAGTAGTCCTGGAGAACTTTAACGAGCTGCCAGTGTTCTTCAGTCATCTCGTCGATGCCTTCCTGGCCTTTTACGTACTCTACCCATTCTTCATTGTACATATTGTAATCAAGAAGAAATCCGTCTTCATCTATTTCGAATGTTTTCCCGTTAAACTCAAGTGTTGCCATTGAATGAATCCTCCTAAAAAAGTTTGTTATAACTGCTCGTTTAACCTATCTTAAGACAAACCGTCTTCACTATCAAGTCACCATTACAATTGGAGACATACCTTATCTTAGCATTGTAACCTTGTCAATAAAGAATAGCCGACGTTTGTTAAAAAAAACAAAGTGTCCGAACCCTGCGTGGTTATTGCTCTTTTGGGGTTTGATTGATCCGTTTAGATGTAAAAACGGCTCCTTTGCTCCACGCAGGTTATGTCTGCTATATCGCTCATATGAAAACTTTAATTAATTCTCATTCTCTAAGAATCGTGATATAAAACGATTCGTTGAATATTGTCAACCTTAATAAAATTGAACACCGGAAAAATAAAATTATTTTTGAATGACAAAAATTATTACCATATGCGGCCCGACAGGCGTTGGGAAAACAGGCTTTGCCATTGCCATGGCCCGGGAACTGAACACAGAGATCATCGGCGCAGATTCCATGCAGATCTATAAATATATGGATATTGGGACGGCCAAGCCTGATGCGCATGAGCGCAGATTAGCCAAACACCACCTGGTCGACTTTCTTGATCCTGCCCAAAATTTTGATGCCAAACAATTTACCGCTTTGGCGGATCAAACTATAGACGACCTTGAAACAAAGGGCCGGGTTCCTGTGGTCGCCGGGGGGACCGGGCTTTATATCCGGGCTTTAATCCATGGTCTTTTCAGGGGTAAACCCGTTTGTCCGGCCACCTTGGATCAACTGAATCAGACCCTTGAAGAGCAGGGCGGGAATGTGCTGCATGCGCAATTGGCACAATGCGACCCCGAGGCCGCGGAGAAGATTCATCCCAATGACGGGTTCAGAATTGTCAGGGCTCTTGAGGTGTTTTTAACCACAGGGGTTCCCATTTCCCAATGCCGGCAGAACCATGATTTCAGATCGGACCGATACCAGAGTCTTACCTTTGGCCTTCACATGGACAGAAAACTGTTATATGACCGAATCAACCAGCGGGTGGATATCATGATGGAGCAGGGGTTGCTTGACGAGGTTAAAAGTCTTGTGAATCGAGGGTACTCCCTGGAGTTGAAGTCCATGCAGTCCATCGGCTACCGGCATATGGGTATGTATTTAAAGGGGGAGGTCAGTCTTGACGAGGCGGTGCGCTTGCTCAAACGAGATACCCGCAGGTACGCCAAACGACAGTTTACCTGGTTTAACAAGGAGAAAAATTTGATCTGGATTAATGTTCAAGAGATAGAAAAAGCTATTGAAACGGCAAGAGCGTTTCTGAGATAATCCCAACCTCCTTTTAGATGCGGGTGGTTTTAACCTAACAATATTCCAAATGGTAGTTTTATGACTGATGCAAAACATGTAAAATTTATAATTTCTGTCTCTTTTTTTATTGCGCTTGTTTGTTTTATCGGATGTTCCAAACATACGCTTCCCGTCTCCTCTTCCGATTCGTCCGGGATGCCGGTGGAAACAATCATTCCCCGGCAGGCTACTGTGCCTGAGCTTATCAATCAGGCCCGGGTTTTAAGTGACCAGGGGGCTGTCCAGGATGCCCTGATTATCTATAATCATGCCTTTGGACTCGCCCAAAGCCCCGGGGGGGGCGATGACGCTGATTTTAAAACAACGATTCTTGATGATGTTGAACGACTTTTATCAAAGATAGATCCCCAGGAGATTCAAAAATTTTCGAGAATTAAAAACCTTTCCCTTCCCCAGGATCTTTTCGACTATTGGGCGGGTTACAAATTTGCCCAGCAAGAAGATTTTACCAATGCGGCTACTGTTTTAAATTCATTTCTTGAAAAATATCCCGAAAACCCCAAGACCGAACAGGTAAAAGCTCTTTTGGCAAGCCTGGGTTCTACAACCTTTAATAAGAAAAAAATCGGCGTTATTTTGCCCATGTCCGGGAAGTATAAATTATACGGACAAAAGGCCATGAAAGGAATAGAGCTTGCCCTGGAAAGGCTTTCTGAATCCGGTATTAAAGATTTGAGCATTGAGGTTAAAGACAGTATGTCTGATCCGGATCAGGCGGCCAGATGTGTGACGCAGCTTGGAGAAAATAATGTTTTTTCCATTCTGGGTCCCATTCTGGTTTCAAAACAGGCTGCTGACAACGCCCAACTCCTTGGTATTCCCATGATCGCATTGACCCAGAAAACAGAGTTTCCCCAATATGGAGACTATATATTCAGCAATTTTATGACCCCTGAAATGCAAGTCCAGGCCCTGGGTACCTATGTTTTCCATGAATTGGGATTAAAACGCGTGGCAGGTTTGTATCCGGACGATAAATATGGAAATCGTTATATGGAGATCTTCAGTCAGATGGTCGATCGGTTTGACGGTCAGTTGACGGCAACCCAGGCGTATGACGGCAGCAAAGCAGATTTTTCGGATGCCATCAAAGAATTGATCAGTAATACAAAGCTGAATTTTCAGGCGTTGTTTATCCCGGATTCAGTGTCCCGGATCAATTTAATACTCCCCCAGCTTGTCTATCATGATATCAAGGGTGTTACCCTGCTGGGAACCAATCTGTGGCACAGGGACAGCCTTTTAAAAGAGACCAGAAGGTATAATCGAAACGCCGTTATCTGCGACGGATATTTTTCGGGTAGTGTTAACCCTGAAACAGCATGGTTTGATGCTTCTTTCCAGAATTTATACCAGGAGCAGCCGGGGTTTCTCGAGGCCATTGCCTATGATACGGCCCAGATTTTGTTTAGAGCGGCCAATGCCGATGATGTAAGGTCGGGGGAACAACTCAAGGATGTTCTTCAGGGGCAGTTTGTATTTGACGGGGCCACCGGACGTACGCGTTTTGACGAGACCGGCACCCCGCACAAAAGTTTGTTTTTGATTACCATAAAGGATGATCAGTTTGTGGAGATCACTCGTTAAACAGTGAATTCTGGCCTGTGGATTCAAGAACAGACTGCCACAGCTTTCCTGACGGATCCATTTTTTTGCGTTTCCCGGCAGAGGCATCCATGGGGACATGGACATAATTGTTATTCCAGAAACTGATGATCAGATTGGTTTTTCCGGCCATGCCCGCATGTACGGCATCCCTTGCCAAAAGCCCGCAGAACACAGAGTCATTGGCGTTGGCCGGCAGGCTGCGGATGATGTAGGACGGGTCAATGTATTTCAAAGAGATGGGGATCTCTTTGGATTTAAAATAGTCGCTGATTTCCGACTTCAGGAATAGGCCGATGTCCTTGAGCTTGACGTTGCCCGATGCATCATGCTCAATATCCTTGTCTTCAAAAAAATTCTGTCCGGCCCCTTCGGCAACAATGATCACCGCATGTTTTCTTAAGGCCAGGCGCCTTTCTATGGCAGCCAGAAGTCCGTGTTCACCATGCAGCAGGATCTCCTCTTCGGGGATAAGTACAAAGTTGGCATCGGGCTGGGCCAGGGCGGCTGTGGCTGCCAGAAATCCGGAGTGCCTTCCCATCAGCTTGATCAGGCCGATTCCATTGGGATAGGCTTCAGCTTCGTTATGAGCCCCTTTAATTGCCAGGGTGGCCACGTCCACGGCTGAATCAAAGCCAAAGGAGCGGGAAACTAAAAAAATGTCATTATCAATGGTTTTGGGGATGCCGACCACGGAAATTTTCAAGCCGCGGTTTAGTATTTCATCGCCAATGGCCTTGGAGGCCATCAGTGTCCCGTCACCGCCTACCATGAACAGCAGGCCGATGCCGGTGCGTTCCAGGCAGTCGACAATCTCTCCGATATCCTGTCCTCCCCGGGAGGAGCCCAGCATAGAGCCTCCGGTATTTTGAATGCCCGATACCCGTTGGGGGGTCAGTTCAATGAGGTCGTGACCGAATTCAGGGATAAAACCCTGGAGCCCGTAGCGAACACCGTAAATTTTTTTGACGCCATACACATGGTATAATTCAAGCACCAACGAGCGGATGATATCGTTCAGGCCTGGGCATAGCCCCCCGCAGGTGGCCACGCCGCATTTGAGTTTGCTGGGATCAAAGTAAATTTTTTCCCGGGGGCCGGCCAGTTCAAAACTGAGAACATCGTCTTGGTTCTCCTCAAAAAGCCGGTCCATTCTGACATCAACGCTGATTCTGTATTCATCTTTTATAAAACGGGTTTTACCATCGCCGCTTGCTCCTTGGGATGCCAGGGGGGATTGAATTCTGGCGGGGCCTAGCACAGGAATAGCAGTGTTGATATTTATATTTTTCATTGAGTCCCTCCATTAAATTTAAAGGTTCCCTTTCCCAGGATATCGTGGAGATGAAGCAACCCCTCAAGGCCGCCGTCCTTTCCAAGGATTGGCAACACCGTAATTTCATATTTTTCCATTAAATTCAGGGCGTCATACAGATAAGAATCGGGGAATAGGTGTCTTGGAGATCGGGTCATTACCTCATCCACAAGAAGCGTGTCTGCAGTTCCTCCCCCCTTTGCAAGCCAGTGGCGGACATCCCCGTCGGTAAGTATTCCCATGAGTTTATCCGTAGCATCAAGTACAAAAACAGCGCCCAGGCGGTGTGTGTCCATGCAGGCAAGGGCCTGGGTCATGGTGGTGCCGGTCTGCACAAAAGGTACCCCTGATTTTTCAAGCATCAGTTCGCTGACCTTGCCGGACAGGCGCTGGCCAAGCGCACCGCCGGGGTGGGAGCGCATGAAATCAGCCTTTTTAAACTTTTTCTTTTTTATCAGGGCTACGGCCAGGGCATCGCCCATGGCCAGCTGGGCTGTTGTTGAACAGGTTGGCGCCATATTCAAGGGACAGGCCTCTTTTTTTACCCCCGTGTCTATGATCATGTCGCAGAAACCTGCCATGGTGGATGCAGGTTTTCCGGTAAAGCCTGCAATTTTACAACCCACTTCCCGAATCACGGGCAAAAGCTGGTTAAGTTCTCCGGTTTCGCCGGAATTTGAGATGGCAATGAAGATATCATTTTGGCTGACCATGCCAAGGTCTCCGTGAACGGCTTCAACCGGATGAAGAAACATGGCATTGGTGCCTGTGCTGCTCAAGGTGGCGGCAATTTTTCTTCCGATCAGGCCTGATTTTCCGATACCTGAAATGATGACCCGTCCTTTGGCATTACAGATTGCATTGACAAGGGCTTCAAAATCGGCATTTAGTTTTTCAATGAGGTCCAAAAGGGCCTGGGCTTCCATTTTTAGAACTTGAACAGCGTCGTCTATGATCATTTGGTTTTCCCGAATTGCTATTTAAATGACAGTCCCAATACCTTGCTTTTATATTTTGTTGAGGGTCGAGTTCGGGTGCTGGCAGACCCGGTCGCCCAAAGCCGTTATTGGACTGGATATGATTACGGTTATGGGGTCTCAAGATTTTATGGTTATACATCAGAAAAGATCTGCCCACAAGAGATACGGCCCAAATATACCAAAGAACAGATATTTGTTTAAAAATAATTAGTTGACAATTAAAGGGTCATTGTGATAGTTGGTTACGGTTCATTTGTCCCGGTTTGTATATGAGGCCGGTTGTAATTTGTTGAAATTAAATACTTAATGACTGAATAATATAACAATAAAAATAGGAAGACGATTATGCTTTGTACAACTGTTAGAGAAGGCCAGGATTGCGTATTTATGACAGCCCAGGGCTGCGGCTACAACGAAGGCAACTGCCTTCCCATCATTGATGAATGCAAGGGCTGCCAGAGAAGTGCCGAATTTGCCACCGGCGTTTATTGCACTGCTGCACCTGATCCATCTTTGAAATGGAAAAACGGCAACTGCAACATGGCTACCCACGTTAAAGCCGCTACCGAAACCAAAAAACAGAAACTTAACCCAATCAAGGCATCCAAACGAAGATAACGCAACCGATTCAATGCACGTAAAAACTCTGCAGTTTTCCTTGGACTTCCTTAAGTCTAACTGCAGGGTTTTCTTTTTTTCAGTGCGGACATTGAGGGTCATGGAAATTTTAAAATCCACAAATAGGGTGAAAGCTTTTTGCCCGTATTCAAGGCGCATCAATGGGAGCATATTTAGCTATGTGACTGTTGATGCAGTAAAGAAGACGGAAAGAAAGCCAAACGCTATGGTGGATTTTATTGTTTCCATGGCCCTTATTTATTGAATTGGATAATACTTAAATTTACAACAGGTTAAATCATGAACCCCAATGCCCAGGAACTTAATAACATTATCGAACAGTCTGCTCCCCATGTATATGAAATGCTCTCCAACATGGGAAAGAAACTGTTTTACCCCAAAGGTATTTTAACCCAGAGTGATGAAGCAAAGTGCAAGGCGGATAAGGTCAATGCCACCATCGGTATCGCAAAGCAGGGCAGTTGCGTTTTCAGTCTTTCGTCTGTGACAAAATACATTACACAGATTGAGCCGAATAATTATCTGCCGTACGCCTCTTCATTCGGGTTGCCTGAACTGCGCGAGAAATGGCGCAAAGAACTGTATGTTAAAAATCCGTCACTTGAGGGAACTTCCATCAGTTTGCCTGTGGTTACATCGGGCATTACCCATGGGGTTTCCATTTTTTCGGATATGTGGGTAAATGCCGACGATGTTATTGTGATGCCGGATATGATCTGGGGCAACTACAATATGATTTTCTGCGTGCGTAACAGTGCCCGGTTTGTCACATACAAATCCTATGATGACGCCATGACCCATTTTAACCTGGATGATTTCGAGCGCGTGATCAGAGAACAGGCGGCACAACATGACAAAATCATTACCATACTTAATTTCCCCCACAACCCGACCGGGTATACCCTGAGCAAAAAAGAGGCGGCCCGTGTTGCAGACATTCTCATTGATGTGGCGCAAAAGGGAACAAATGTCGTGGCTGCCTGTGATGATGCCTATTTTGGACTGTTTTTTGAAGAAGATACAGAAAAAGAGTCTTTGTTTGCTAAAATTGCCGGTAAAACAGGCCGGCTTTTGGCTGTTAAACTCGACGGGCCCACCAAGGAAGATTATGTCATGGGGTTTAGAACCGGGTTTACCACCTACAGCGTCGCCGCAGACAGCAACCTTGAAGATGTGTACGATGCGCTGGAAAAGAAGACGGCCGGATGCATCCGGGGCAATATTTCAAACTGTTCCCACCTAAGCCAGACCATTCTTGTCAAATCCATGGATGATCCAGAGTATGAACCCTGTAAACAAGAGAAGTTCAACCTGCTTAAATCCCGGGCCATGGCCATTAAAGAGGTGCTCAAAGACCCCAAATATAAAGACGGATTTGATGCCTATCCATTTAATTCAGGGTATTTTCTTTGCATCCGTGTTAAGGGCGTGAATGCCGAAGCACTGAGGGTTCATTTACTTGAGAATTATGGCACCGGTTTAATTTCCATTGGCGAAGATAACCTTCGGGTGGCCTTTTCATGCCTGGAAGAAAAAGATGTGAAAACTTTGTTTGACATTATCCTCTCAGGGATCAATGATTTAAGAAAATAATTTTTTTGTTTGGATGTGACGATAAGTCAGATTAAATATATGGAGGGAATGTTGGCGTTAACCTGAACCGGACATGTAAAATATCCGGATAATCCCGGCAATCAAAAACATCGTTGACCTGATAGGTGGAGAGACGACGATTATGCCGGGACAAGCGATGCAGGGTGCAAACATGAAATTAAGCGCAAAGAGTAATGTTGATCTCAAATATGCCGGCAAGTGGGTGTTCTATTTTGTTTTAATAGGCGTCATGTCAGGCCTTGGGGCAGTTCTGTTTCATTACCTGTGCGGCCTTGGCATGCATTACTTACTGGATATGATGGCCGGATACAGACCCAGTGGTCCTGCCGGCGAACATCTGTTGATGCCCCATACCGATACACCGCTCAATAAATGGGTATTATTAATATTGCCTGCATTGGGCGGTCTTGTTTCTGGTTGGCTTGTTTACACCTTTGCCCCGGAGGCCGAGGGACATGGTACGGATGCCGCCATAGATGCCTTTCATCACAAGGGCGGCATTATTCGATCACGAATTCCAATCATTAAAACCATTGCCTCCACCATCACGCTGACCACCGGCGGTTCAGGGGGCCGGGAAGGCCCTATTGCCCAGATCGGGGGGGGCTTCGGTTCTTTTCTGGCAACCCGGTTCAACCTGTCCGAGCGGGAGCGCTGCATCATGATGGCCGCAGGCATTGGCGCCGGGGTGGGCAGTATCTTCAGGGCGCCTCTGGCCGGCGCACTCTTTGCCGCCGAAGTCCTCTACCGCGACCCTGAATTTGAGTCTTCTGTTATCATTCCTGCGGGCGTTTCCTCCGTTGTGGCCTATTGCACCTTTTGTCTGTTTTTCGGATGGGGCTCTCTGTTTGATTCCCCGGCATTTAAATTTGAAAATCCGTTGCAGTTAGGTCCCTATCTCGCGCTTGCCGTAGTGCTGGTTTTAACGGGTGTGTTGTATGTTAAAGTGTTTTATGGGACGACGAATCTATTTCGAAAGCTGAAAATCCCCAATCATATCAAGCCGGCCCTGGGCGGGCTTATAACCGGTGTGATTGGTTTTTTTATGCCCTATACCCTGGCCTTTGGATACGGAATGGCCCAACAGGCCATTTTCAACGAACTGGCCATTCCTGTGCTCCTGGGGCTTGCCCTGGGGAAAATTTTCACCACCTCTTTTTCCATTGGTTCGGGCGGCTCCGGTGGCGTGTTCGGGCCTTCGATTGTCATCGGAGGTGCCATGGGCGGGGCGGTCGGCCAGTTTTTTCATCTGCTGATGCCCACGGTTGTCGCCCAGCCCGGTGCCTTTGTGATTGTCGGCATGGCAGGTTTTTTCACGGCTGTCTCCAACACCCCCATCTCCACCATTATCTTTGTCAGTGAGATGACCAACTCCTATCATCTTTTGCTGCCAAGCCTTCTGGTCTGTTCGGTGTGTTATCTTTTATCCACAAAATGGTCCATTTATGAAAACCAGGTGAAATCGCGGGTTGATTCGCCGGTTCATGCCGGTGAATTCATGATAGATATTCTTCAAACCATCAAGGTGGAAAAACTGAAAACCTTGATCAAGGACGTGAGGTGCCTGAACCAGGAGATGTCATTCAGTCAGTTTAAGCAGATCTTTCAAACCACCAAACAAAGATATTTTCCCGTGATGAACGACCACGGGAAATTGTGTGGCATTTTTTCATCCACGGATGTCCGGGAGGTTCTTTTTTCAAGTGATCTTGGGCAACTGGTGGTCATGAAGGATATTATGGTATCCAATATGATTACAACCACCTTATCCGAAGATTTGAATACCGTGCTGCTGAAGCTGACAAAGAAAAATATTGATGCGCTGCCCGTGGTCGCCGAAGATGATCCGGGGCGGTTTATCGGCATGATTTACCGTCGTGACATTATTGCTTACTATAACCTTCACATTACCAGTATCCGTGAATCCAAAGGGTAGTTTGGCGTGAAAGTCACCCATCTGCGGCGTTGCAAAAAAAATTACAATCCTCACATACTTTAGTATGCTCCGGTTGTAATTTTTTTGGGGGGCATACCAATATGCTGTAGGTTGGGGTGACGCAGGAACCCCAACAAAATATACCGTCAATCCCCACACTTATGTTGGGGTTCCTGCGTCACCCCAACCTACATTGTGGTCGATGTTATGATCAAACCCTAATGTTTTATGCGCCTTGCATATGGGCAACTTTTACGCCAAACCAGCACATGGAGGGGGTTTAATAATTCACCTGATGTAAAAACAGCCCCTTTGCAGGTGCCGTTGCCCCGGCAAGGGGGCGTTCGCACGAACAGAGTATCTCATTGAACTCTTCAGGGGTAATTCGTCCGGTACCGGCATCTTTCAGGGTCCCCACGATGTTTCTAACCATATTTTTTAAAAATCCGGTGGCGCAGATACGAAATTCCAGCCGGTCGTCAGGCTGTTTTGTCCAGCTTGCACAAAGGATGGTTCTTACGGTGGAAGATCTTGGACTGCCCGTATTCTCAAAGGCTTTAAAATCATATTCACCCACAAGATGTTTGCAGCATTGATTCATCACGTCAATATCCAAAGACGGTTTTACATGCCATAGATAATCCCGGCCAATGGCGGTGGGCGTTTCCCTGTTGAGTATATAATATCGGTATTCTTTGGATACGGCGTTGTACTGGGCATGGAAATCGGGATCTGCATACGCGCAGTCATGGATTACAATGGGAGCGGAAGCAAGGCTGTTTACCCCTTTTTGAATGGTCTCGGGGGTAAGGCGGGTGGTTGCGTGGAAATGGGCCACCTGGGCCCGGGCATGCACGCCTGCATCCGTACGTCCGGAACCATGGATTTTGATCTCTTGGTTTAAAATGATGGATAATATACGTTCAAGTTCACCCTGGATGGTGGGTTTATCCGCCTGGCGCTGCCATCCGGAAAAATCGGTGCCGTCATAGGCCACCACAATTTTAAAATTTTGTGTCGGGTTATCCTGGGTATTAACTGTCTTGGGCATTCTGTGGTACATCCGGAAAATTATTTGAATATGTTGTGCACATACGAATAATCTGTCCATGCATGTTTGTCAAGGTAGTCACATTGTCCCGAATCCATCGTCTGTTTTCACAGATTTAGATTGTTTTTACAGCAAAATTCGTCCCTGGTCGGCTTGGAAATCGGATACAAATCTGATCGAGATATATACATTTTTCTTGAAAAGTGCAGGATGTATGTTTATAGTTGATTACATACAGACCGACCGGTCTGTCTTATGTGATTGTTGAGGAAAAAATATGAAGCTTAAGGATAAAATTATAATCGAAGCGTTACGCCAGTTTTCAACCAAAGGGTTTATGGCGACATCGACGGCAGACATTATAAATGCCGTGGGCACATCCAAGGGAGGGCTATATAACCATTTTAAGAACAAAGAGCAGTTGTTTTTAGAGGTGCTGCATCAGGCCCGCAAAATCTGGCGGGAACGCAATCTGGCTGGTTTGGAAACCATTGAGCGGTCTGTGGATAAAATTAAACATATTCTGATGAACTACAAAGACCATTACCTGGCTGACAGCAATACGTTTCCGGGCGGCTGTATTTTCATCAATTTAACCGTGGAGCTCAGTGACCAGTGTCCCCATCTGGCCGCTGAGGTCAGTGAGGGGTTTGATCGGTTTAAATCCATGCTTAGAAGGCTTTTGGAACAGGAACAATTGGCCGGGATGCTTAGGGAGAACGTGGATATTGATGGAGTGGTTGAGGTTGTATTTTCAGGGCTGTTGGGGGCCTGTGTCATGTATACGGCCAATAAGTCAAAATCAAATTTGAATCAGACCATGGGGGCACTTACCGCATATATTGACAATTTGTGCATATCATAATTACCCCTTGGGCAAGGTCATTATTAAAGGAGATCTATAACAATGGAAAATTCATTTAAGGCCATGGTGGTCTCGGAAGCAGAAAATAAACACTATCGCCGTGAAATCGTTCAGCGGCAGATAACAGATCTGCCCGAAGGCGATGTGCTGGTGAAGGTGCATTATTCTTCCCTGAATTATAAAGATGCTTTGTCGGCCAGCGGAAACAGAGGTGTCACCAGGAAATATCCCCACACCCCCGGTATTGATGCCGCAGGTGTGGTGGAACAAAGTACGGATCCGGCTTTTCAAGTCGGGGATGAGGTTATTGTTACCAGTTACGATCTGGGGATGAACACGGCCGGCGGATTCGGGCAATATATTCGTGTTCCGGCCGGATGGGTGGTCCCCCTGCCCGAAGGTCTGACCCTGCGGCAGGCCATGTGCTACGGTACGGCCGGGTTTACAGCCGCCTTGTCCATACTGCAGCTGGTGAATCATGGGGTGCTGCCCGAGCACGGTGACATCCTGGTCTCCGGGGCGACGGGCGGTGTCGGCGGTATTGCCGTATCGATTCTGGCCAAACAAGGCTATACCGTGGTTGCCGTGAACGGTACCACCGATCAGTCCGATTATCTCAAATCCATTGGTGCCCAGCGCATCATTTCCATTGAGGATGCCACGGACACCAGCGGCCGGCCAATGCTTGCCGCAAACTGGGCGGGCGGCGTTGATGCTGTCGGGGGGGATGTCCTGGCCACGACCATCAAATCCATGAAAGCCAACGGCGTGGTTACCACCTGCGGCAATGTTGCCTCTCCCGATTTGCCCATCAACGTGTATCCCTTTATCCTCCGTGGGGTTACCCTCGTGGGAATTGATTCCCAGAATTGCCCCATGGCGGTTCGGCAGGAGGCCTGGAAAAAGCTTTCAAAGGAATGGCAGATTACACAAATGGAAACGGTTGTGGAAGAGATTACCCTTGACGAACTGGACCGGCGCATCGACAAAATGCTCACCCGCGGCAGCAAGGGGCGGGCCATTGTGAATATGCAGGGGTAGCGTCTGTCGGGCCATTGTTTTATGACCTGCAATTTCACCGGCGGGTTTTGGATATTTGACAGTTGCTACATCGTGGCATACTTTATCTACAGTGTTCAATTATTATGTGGAAAGAACCGATGGTCAGCAATGAATTTAAGATACTCAGATCCCGTTTAGACCGTACCCAAAAGGAGATGGCTCAGCTTTTAGGGGTATCTGTTAAAGCAATACACAGCTATGAACAGGGATGGCGCAAGATCCCTGTTCATGTGGAGCGGCAGATCTACTTTCTGGTTTCCCGCACCCTGGAACCAACCGGCAAGAAAAAAAAATGCTGGGACCTTTTAAAATGCCCCAAAGAGCAGAAGAGCAGCTGTCCGGCCTATGAATTTCAGTCCGGCGATATGTGCTGGTTTGTCAACGGCACCCGGTGCGGGGGCAAAATCCATGATTCCTGGGAGAAGAAAATGGCCGAGTGCCGAAGCTGTGATGTATTTATGCAGATGTTTGATGATATTCAGGGGTGCGAAGAAAAATGAGTCCGCCGGAGAAGCATAAAGATACGTGCCAATATATAGAGATGCAAACCCGGAACGTTCAAAGAAAGAGCCTTCCGGGCGTCATTGATCAAATTATTGATACCTTGGATGATCCTGAGTGTTTTACCCACATTGGTCACGAGTCCATCCATTTTTCCACTTCTGTAAGAGATATGATTGAAAAGTTCAGAAACATTTTGTTCCCTGGATATTTTTCAAATGAAAAAATGGATCATGTAAATCTCAATTACTATGTGGGCCAGGAGATCACCCGGCTTTTTGATATCCTTGCACGGCAGGTCACCCATGTATTGCGCCATGAGTGCCTGAGATACGACAGGGAGTGTTTGGAATGTGAACGCCTGGGCAATGAGGCTGCCTTTTCGGTGATCCAACAGATTCCGGTGCTGCGCAAAAAATTGGCTGCCGATGTCAGGGCTGCCTACGAAGGCGATCCTGCGGCTAAAAGCCACGATGAAATTATTTTTTCTTATCCGGGGCTGTATGCCATCACGGTTCACCGGATTGCCAAGATCCTGCACCAGCTTAAGATTCCCCAGCTTCCCCGGATCATGTCGGAACTGGCCCATAGTCTGACCGGCATTGATATTCATCCGGGCGCCACCATTGGCGAGCGGTTTGTCATTGACCACGGCACCGGTATTGTCATCGGGGAGACATCTGTCATCGGTGACAATGTGCGCATCTATCAGAATGTCACCATCGGTGCATTGTCCCTGCCCTGGGATGCCGGAGAGAAACTGCGCTGGGTAAAACGGCACCCCACCATTGAGGATGATGTTATCATTTATTCCGGGGCCACTGTGCTCGGCGGCGATACCATAATCGGGGCACGGTCGGTTGTGGGCGGAAATGTCTGGCTCACACGTTCCATCCCGCCTGATACTAAAATATTTATGGAAGAACCCCGCCTGATCATAAAAAAGTCTAAATAAACGCAACGGCGTTTTTTTGCGCGCGTTGTGAAGATCGCCTGGGTGTTGATATTCCTCTGCTTAACCCATGGCCGTAATTAAAAGTCATAAAAGGAGACGCTAAGTGAAAGCGATTAACAATATCACCCAGGCCTGCGGTAATACCCCTCTGGTCTATTTGGAAACACCCTCCCGGGAATGCGGGGCGAACCTTTATGCCAAACTGGAGTATTTTAACCCACTGGGCAGTGTGAAGGACCGGATCGGTCTTGCCATGATTGAGGCCGGTCTGAAAAGTGGGCAGATCGGTCCGGAAACCCTGATTGTGGAACCCACCTCAGGAAATACCGGTATTGCCCTTGCCTTTGTGGCTGCCATAAAGGGGCTCAAGCTTGTTTTGACCATGCCCGAAACCATGAGCGTGGAGCGGCAAAAGCTGCTGCGGCATTTGGGGGCCCAGCTGGTTTTAACTCCGGGGCCTCTTGGCATGAAGGGCGCTGTGGCCAAGGCAGCCGAGATGGTGGCGGCGCATGACAATGCTTTTATGCCGGATCAGTTTTCAAATCCTGCCAATCCGGCGGCCCATAAAGCCACCACCGGTCCTGAAATTTGGGAGGCGACCCAAGGGAAAATTGATATTTTTGTGGCAGGGGTGGGTACCGGCGGTACCCTGAGCGGGGTGTCTGAATACATCAAGGGCAAGAATCCGGGGCTTATCTCCGTTGCTGTGGAACCCGCCGATTCACCGGTGCTCTCCGGCGGACAACCCGGCCCCCACCCGATCCAGGGCATCGGCGCAGGCTTTGTGCCGGCCAACCTGAATCGGGATATCGTTGACCAGATTTGTACGGTCAAAGGGGAAGACGCTATGAATGGAGCGAAAACCCTTGCCAAATCATGTGCAATCCTTTGCGGGATCTCGTCCGGTGCCAACTTTCATGCGGCCTTCCAGACAGGGCTTAAACATCCGGGGAAACATATTGTTTTCATCGCATGTGATACCGGTGAACGGTATATCAGCACGCACCTGTTCGACCAGTAATTAACCTGGGGTCGGTCATATTTTCCGGGCGCAGCATGTCATCAAGCTGCGTCCGGGTCAGCAGGCCTTTGTTTAGCACCAGATCATATACACTCCCTCCGGTTTTGAGCGCTTCCTTTGCAATGGCTGCAGACTGTTCATAACCAATTAATGGCACCAGGGCGGTGACCAATCCGATGCTGGTCTGGACATAGCTTTGGCATACATCCCGGTTGGCTTCAATGCCGTTGATGCAGCGTGCAACCAGTGTGATGCAGCCGTTTTTAAGGATCATCATGCCGTGCAGCAGATCAAAGGCAATGATCGGCTCGGCCATACACAGCTCCAGTTCACTGGATTCGGCTGCCATTGAGACCACCGTATCGTATCCCATGACCTGATAACAGATCTGGTTCATCAATTCCGGGATCACCGGATTTACCTTGCCCGGCATAATGGAAGAGCCGGGCTGCATGGGTGGCAGATTAATCTCATTGAGTCCGCAGCGAGGACCCGAAGAGAGCCAGCGAAGATCATTACAGATTTTTGAAATCTGAACAGCCGCAAGTTTGAGGTTGGCGGACATGTGAACAAAAATACCGGCGTTCTGGGTGGCCTCCACCAGGTTTTTGGATTTTCTCAACTGAAAGCCGCTGACCTCTGTAAGCCGTTCCACAACCAGATCGGCATACCCCGGAGGACTGTTTATGCCGGTGCCGATGGCCGTCGCCCCCATGTTCACATCCCGAAATGCGTCGGCCGCCTGGACAATGGAATTGATGGCGCTGTCAATCATTACCGCATAGGCGCTGAACTCCTGACCCAGCGTCATGGGCACGGCATCCTGATTTTCGGTGCGTCCCATCTTGAGCACGTCCTTAAATTCTTCAGCCTTTTGTTCCAGGCAATTGCGCAGTTCTTCCATGGCCCGCACCAGATTCTTTTTGGACAGCAGTACGGCCAGCTTTATTGCCGTGGGGTAGGCGTCATTGGTGGATTGGGAGCAGTTCACATGGTCATTGGGGTGCAGGTATTGATACTCGCCTTTATTGTGTCCCATGATCTCCAGACCGCGGTTGGCAATCACCTCGTTGGCGTTCATATTGGTGGATGTGCCTGCGCCCCCCTGGAACATATCAACGGTGAACTGGTCGTGCAGTTCGCCGTAAAGAATTTCATCGCAGGCCCGGGTGATGGCCTCCATTTTTGTTTGATCAAGCCGGCCCAGTTCATGATTGGATATGGCCGCAGCCTTTTTGACCATGGCCAATGCTTCGACCATGTGCTCAAAATTGTTGATATGTTGGCCGGAAATGGCAAAATTTTCCATGGCGCGCTGGGTCTGAACACCGTAATACACGTCGTTGGAAACGTCCCGTGCGCCTAAAGAGTCATATTCCAGGCGAAATCCGTTTGCGGCCACGTGGTCCATTTTTTTGTTTTCAAAGAGCTGATCGGAAAGTATGCGCATGCGTCGGTTAATCCCCACGGCAATCCGGGAGACGATCCTGTAAAAAAGATCTGGATCTGTTTCCCTGAGCTGGTCAATTTTTTCCCGTGATACCTGCCAGACCTTCACACCATTTCTGGTAAAGGCGCCATTGACGTGTGATGCGTCTCCTAAAAACGCACTTTCACTGAGCATGTATCCTGTGGTGATGGACCCAACCTTGCGGGATGTTCCATGCAGTCCACGCACCAGTTCCAGCTCGCCTTCCATAATGATGCCTGCCCATCTGCGGGGCGTAGATTCATGGAATATCCATTCGTTGGGCCGGTACTCCTGCTCCTGCCCTTCGTTGAAAAAAAAAGCCAGATCCGCTTCGTTGATGCCTGTGGATTTTGCGGCCAGCCTGATAATATTTTGTTTTATGTCCATTAAACATCTCCTGATATAGATAACTGCGGTAAGAGGCAGGCGAAGGATTTGATAACGCATTTTTTGCGACCCAAGGTAATTTGATAAAAATTTATGTGGATCGCTAAGAGGTGAAAAAACAGCCCCGGTATTGATTAATTCATATGGGGTATAATAATATTTCCATTACCATAAATTTTAACTCTTCTTTCAATTGAACACAATACGCTAATTTACCAAGGACAAATTTATGAAGCATTATAGAAAAGAACTCTGGTTTGATGTGCCCGGCCGCCGGGCATTTATCAATATTACCCCTGACATAGAACAGTGCCTTGCCCAAAGCGGTATTCAAAACGGGCTGCTGTTGTGCAACGCCATGCACATTACCGCATCCGTATTTATCAATGATGACGAGGCAGGACTCCACCATGACTATGATGTTTGGCTTGAAAAGCTTGCCCCCCATGCGCCTGTGGAGCAGTACCGGCATAATGTGGGTGAAGATAATGCCGATGCGCATATGAAACGTCAGATCATGGGCCGGGAAGTGGTGGTGGCCGTTACCGACGGCCGACTTGATTTCGGCACCTGGGAGCAGATTTTTTATGGTGAGTTTGACGGACGCAGAAGAAAACGGGTTCTGGTAAAGATTATTGGAGAATAGGATGACAATGCCATGAGACTGCTTTTGGTTGAAGATGATGAGAAAATAGCCGGATTTGTTCAAAAGGGATTAAAGTCTTCGGGATTTGCCGTGGATGTGGCCCGTACGGGGCCGGACGGCCTTGATATGGCGTTGGGTGCGGATTTTGATACCTTGATTATTGACATCATGCTGCCGGGTATGGATGGATTTGCCCTCATAGAAAAATTGCGGGCCAAGGGTAAAAATACCCCCATTATTGTCCTGAGCGCCCGGGGCAGGGTGGGGGATCGGATCAAAGGTCTGGAAGCCGGCGCCGATGACTATCTGACCAAACCCTTCTCTTTTTCAGAACTGCTGGCACGGGTCCAGGCGCTTATCCGGCGGGCCGGGAACAGTACTGATCCTGTCTCCCTTTCCTATGGGGATTTAAGCGTGGATATTGTCAAACGCCAGGTTAAAAGAGGTGATGATGTGATTGAATTGCAACCCCTGGAATTTTCCCTGCTGGAATATCTGGTGCGCAACCGCGAGCGGGTGGTCTCTAAAACAATGATTATGGAACATGTGTGGAATTATAATTTTGATCCCATGACCAATGTTGTGGAAGCCCGGATCTGCCGGCTGCGCGATAAGATTGACAAGGGCTACGCAAGTAAACTTATCCACACGGTCCGCGGGGCCGGTTATGTATTAAAGGCTGAAGATGCCTGAGTTTTTCCGGATCGGTTTTTTTAGAAGTATCGCCTTTAGACTCACGGTATGGTATGCGGGTATTTTTTCCATTTCATCCTGTGTGGCCTTTGGTCTGTTTTATTTTCTTGCCACCCAGACCATCATGAATCAGGTGGACCAGGAACTGATGGACAAGGCCGGCTATTTTCGGACGGTCATCAGCCGGGGCGGCATTGTGGGTGCCCAGAATTTGGCCGTGATCGAAGCCCAGGCTGCCGGGGAAAAGCAGATTTTTTTCAGGCTGCTCTATCCCACAGGGGAGGTCTTTGCCTCCTCGTCCATGTCCTATTGGAAAGACGTGCATATCGACAAGGCGATGGTGGATCGGCTGATGAACTCCCGGGTGCCGGTGTTTAGTACGGTTCACATTGAAGGCCAGAAACAAAAGGCAAGAATGATGTATACCTTTGTGGCCTCCAATGTGATTTTGCATACCGGCCTTGCCATGAATGCGTACTCCAGGTTTTTAACGGGGTTTAAGAAAATATTCTCTATTTCCATGGGGTTTGTGATTTTATTTTCGGCCGTTTCGGGCATGTTTTTATCCAGAGAGGCCCTTTACGGTGTGGCGGCCATCAGGGCCACCGCAAGCACCATAACCGGATCAAATCTGAACGAACGGGTGCCTGAATCGGGCAGTCGGGATGAACTGGATCTTCTGGCGGTAACCTTTAACCGGATGCTGGATCGGATTTCGGCCCTGGTCAAAAGTATGCGGGAGATGTCCGATAATATTGCCCACGACCTTAAAAGTCCGCTGACCCGGATACGGGGATTTGCGGAACTTGCATTGCTTCAGGAGAGCGAAGGCGATATCGAGTCCTACCGGACCATGGCGGCCAACACCATTGAAGAATCCGATCATCTGCTGTGCATGATCAATACCATGCTGGTCATCTCCCGGGCCGAGGCCGGAGAAACTGAATTTGAGTATGCCCCTGTGGATTTAAGTGCCATGATTATTGACGCCTGGGATCTGTTTGTGCCCCTGGCCGAAGACAAGCAGATTGCCTTTACCCAGCAGGTGACGCCCGGGGTGTGGATAGAGGGGGATGCCGGCATGCTCCAGCGTGCCTTTGGTAATCTGATTGACAATGCCATTAAATATACCCCTGAAAACGGCCGCGTTCATTTGAATCTGCAGGTTTGCGGCAAAGATGTGGTGGAAATTCAGGTCAGAGATTCCGGGCCCGGTATTGATCCCCAAAACCGCCAGAAAATATTCGATCGGTTTTTCCGGGAAGAATCTTCGCGCACAACGCCGGGGACCGGGCTTGGTTTAAGTCTTGCCAAAACCATTATAGAGCAGCATGGCGGCTCGATTTCCGTCCAGCCCGGTGAGAATGAGGGCAGCATTTTTATCGTATCATTACCGCATAGTAATCTTGGGATCATTTAAAAATTATCTTTGTGTTTTATTCTTTATCTATGTCCGTAAAGTATGCGTTTGAAATACATTAATATAGTTTTTAAAGGAGATATAAAATGAGACTTGTGGATAAAAAAATTACCACGTTTACTGCATGTCTGATGCTTTTTGGCCTTTTGGCCTTTCCTGCATTGTCCGGGGCCAAAACCCGGATGGTTCCGGCAAATTTTTCAGAATTGGCCCAGCAGGCCAAACCCGGTGTGGTCAATATTCAGACCGTAAAGACCATCAAGGGCGGCGGCCGGGTGTTCCGGCACTTTTTTGGCTCCCCGTTCGGAAATCAGCCCGGACTGGATGATTTTTTCGGGGGGATTCCGAGAAGCCGCAGGGAAAAAAGTCTTGGCTCCGGTTTTATCATTGATAAAACCGGATACATTGTCACCAATAACCATGTAATTAAAGATGCGGATCAGATCAAGGTTATTCTCCATGATGACAAGGAGTATGATGCCCGGATCATCGGTGCAGACCCGGTAACAGACCTTGCCTTGATAAAAATTGATGCCAAAGATCTTACACCTTTGAAATTCGGATCTTCCAAGGATGCTGATGTGGGGTCCTGGGTTGTGGCGATCGGTTCCCCCTTCGGTCTTGAGCAGACCGTGACCGCCGGTATCATTTCAGCCAAGGGCCGGATCATCGGTTCGGGTCCCTATGACGACTATATTCAGACCGATGCGTCCATTAACCCGGGTAACTCCGGCGGCCCGCTGCTGAATATGGACGGCGAAGTGGTCGGTATCAATACCGCCATTATCAAATCCGGCCAGGGTATTGGGTTTGCCATTCCTTCTGATCTTGCCACCAGTGTTATTGATCAGCTTAAGGATTCCAAGCGTGTTTCCAGAGGCTGGTTGGGCGTGTCCATCCAGGATGTCAGCAAAGAGATGAGTGAATATTACAATTTGGACCCCGAGGAAGGTGTTTATGTGGCAAAAGCCTATGAGGATAATCCTGCCTATGAGGCCGGTATCCGGCAGGGGGATGTGATCGTCAGCGTTGGCGGGGTGAAAATCGGCTCATCCAGGGAATTGACCATGACCATTGCCAATTTACAGGTGGGGTCCAAGGTGAATGTTGATGTAATTCGCCAGGGGGAGAATAAAACCTTTACGGTTAAACTGGGTGAACGCCCGGATGACTTTAAAGATTCCCAGTATGGTGAAGATATGAATACCTTTGATGATCTGGGTTTCATGTTCAAAACGTTGAACAAGGATTTAGCCGATCAGCTTGGTTATCCCGCGTCCGTTAAGGGGCTTGTGGTGACCAGCATCGATCCAAACTCCCAGGCGGCAATGTCCGGCGTGAGAACAGGGGATCTGCTGGTGGAAATAAACCATAAAAAGATCAACAATGTCGGTGACTATACCGGAGCTCTGCATGAGGTAGATAAAGGCCAGACCGTTTATATGGTCTTTATGAGAGGAACCGACCAGAAATTCGTGGTCCGGTTTGAAAAATAGAATAGTTTAACGATAATCAATACTGTTTTTAAGACGGTACACACTGTACAATCAGTGTGTACCGTTTCATTTATTTCAAGGAGAATCTTTATGTTGACCGTTTACGGAGCAAAATGGTGTCCCCATTGTACACAGACCGTTTCTTATCTTGAGAAGAAAAATATTGATTTTGAATATGTTGACATTGAGTCAGCACCTGATGATGTGGTGCAAAAGGTTATTGACGTTAATGGCGGTGATGACTGGGTGGTTCCCACGCTTGAGAACGATGGAAATTGGCGGCCAGGTAAGGTTTTTAATGCGCGTCAGATAGACAACGATCTGAAAACTCTTGGTGTCAAGCTGGATTGACGGTGAGGAAAACGTTTTGATTTGCCGGATTACCATTTGATAATACTGGTGTCATGTTCAGGTCATATTCAGGTGCTAAATTAATATTCAACGCTGGATAATTTGCTATTGCGGCGAATGCGGTAAAACCGCCATTAAAAATAAAAAATACCCAGCGAGAAACTCCCTCCTTTTTAAAAACGGGCTGCCTATTTAGGGCAGCCCGTTTTGCTATATGGCCTTCTTTTTTTCCCAATACAAGTTGTGATACTTTGATGTTTTTGTCGATAATTGACATGCAGCGGAAAAACTGGAGGAATAAAGATATAGAGGCCACCAATAAAAAAAGCCGCTGTTAAAAACAGCGGCTTGAATCGTTAATTTGGTGGAGCTGAGGGGGATCGAACCCCTGACCTCATGGCTGCCAGCCATGCGCTCTCCCAGCTGAGCTACAGCCCCACAAGAGTGGATAGATGTATAATCGAAACCGCATGGCGTGTCAATAAAAAAATGTATTTTTTAAGATTTAAATTAAACACCAACGTTTCGATTATCTTTGGGGTGGACTGCACGTCTGTCACAACTTATTGAGAAGTATGCATATCCTTCAAAATGGCTTATCAAAAGTGGTCCTGGGTTTTAAATTATGAGTTCCTCATGCACTGGATGAGCGGCAAATTGGACAGATTTAATCTTAACTGCCGGATATGGCGGGAATAATGCCGAATTTCAAAATAAAGCATGACGTATTAATGGTGCAGAGTTAGAATTTAGAATATTTATTGACACGCATTGGTGTGAAACGATATTATTTTATGTTTTTTATATGACAGGCCATGGGCCGGCCTGCTCTATCAACACCAAATGTTTAGCCCTCAGCACAAAAGTTTCATTTGTGCAGGTTCGGCAGGTTTTACTTAGCAACAATCACGAATAGATTTAGGCCATCCCAAAGCTACTATTTTAAGTTAACAAAAAAAGGGTCAAGGAGTTATACAAGAATGCTGCGTTATCTTCGGGAAAATACGGGAAATTGGATCATCAAGTTTTTTCTGGGCATCATTATTATTGTGTTTATATTTTTAGGCGTCGGCAGTATGAATGCCAACAAGCGCAACCAGGTGGCCACAGTCAATGATCAGGCTATCACGTTTGCGGAATACCGCGATGCTTATCAGCGGATGATTCAGCGTCTTCAACAGCAGTTTGGGAACTCCTTGAATGATGATTTGATTAAATCAATGAATGTCAAACAGTATGCCGTGGACAGTCTGATTGATCAAAAAATCTTGGACCTTGAGGCCCAGAAGCTCAAAATCGTTGTGTCCGACCAGGAGCTTAAACAAAGTCTGTTGTCTGTCAAAGCATTTCAAAAAGACGGTGAGTTTGATATGGATCTGTACAAACGTGTGCTTAGGCAGAACGAGATGACCCCCGAAACCTTTGAAGAGACGCAGCGTAACACCATCAGGAACTCAAAGCTCCAGCGCATGGTGGCCAACGGCATTACCGTAGGCGATCAAGAAGCCCGGGCCTGGTATTCATTTAATAATACAAAGGTCGGTATTGACTATGTTGTGGTTGATCCGGCGTCTTTTTCTGATGTTTTGGCTTCAGAAGACCAGATTCGTGCGCAGTATGACGATCATCATGACCTGTACATGTCCGAGCCCAAACGTAAAGTGGCATTCCTTGTTTTTGCGCCAAAGGATTTTGAAAATCAGGTTAAGATTGATGACGCTGCGATTCGCGATTTTTATGATCAAAATCAGGCGCAGTTCACCACACCCGAACAGGTGGAAGCCAGCCATATCCTGATCAGGGTAGATGAAAATGCAGATGAGCAGACCGTGGCCAGAACAAAGGAAGAGGCCATGAGCGTTTATGAAAAAGCCGTCAGTTCGGTGGATTTCGCAGAACTTGCCAAGGCATATTCCCAGGGGCCGTCTGCTGCAAGCGGCGGGTATCTGGGACGTTTTGACAGGAACAGCATGGTAAAACCCTTTGCTGATGCCGCATTTGCAATGAAACCAGGTGATGTTTCACAACCTGTCAGGACCCGTTTCGGCTGGCACATCATTAAAGTAACGGATAAAACCCCCGAAACTGTGACGCCTTTTGAGACTGCCAAAGTACAGATCCAAAAGGAACTTGCGGCAAGCCAGCTTCAGGATCTGGCATACAATAAAGCTGAGGAAGCCTACGATGCCGTACTCGATGGTGACGCCTTTGAACAGGTGGCATTGGTTGCCGCCAAACAACCTGTAACAACCCCTGCTTTTACGTCTTTGGGAACAGAACTTAAGGGGCTGAACATTTCAGATCCCGGTGCGTTCGCTACCGATGCCTTTTCCCTGGCTGATAATGAGATCAGTGAAGTCAAGAAAATAGGAAATAGTTATTATCTGATGCAGGTGTCTGAAAAAATAGAGCCGATGCTGCGTGCCTATGACGATGTAAGAAATGAAATTGCCCTTACATTAACGGCAGATATGAAAAAGCAGGCCGCAAAGAAAGCTGCGGAATCAATGCTTGAAAAAGCAGGTGATGATGCAAGTCTTGAAAAAATAGCCGGTGATAACCAGCTCAAGATTGAATCCAGCAAACTGTTCACCCGCAATGAACCGGTTCCCGGCATTACAGGATCTGAGTCAATTGCCCAGGCGGCGTTTACGCTGGATGAAAAAAAGCCTGTCTATGAACGTGTTCTTGATGTTGCCGGAAAATTTTACATTATCGGTTTAAAGGAAAAACAGGCACCTGATGCAGCTGCCGTTGCTGAAAATCTTGACAAGGTTAAAATGCAGCTTGAGGCCCGAAAACAACAAGACTATTATGCGCAATGGCTGTCGGCTCAAAAAGAGAAAGCCGAGATTCGGATAAATACAGATATTATTAATTAATATTCAAAATAAAGAGATAAAAGAATATCAGAATAGTTTTTTGTGCTGATAAATGACGCTTCAGGGTTTATGTTAACTTTGAAGCGTTTTTATTGGCTCCGACACATTGTTTTTCAGATAATGGTCAAGATCAAACAGTTGCTTGAATGAAAGATCGGTGAATTTGATATGACGCTTTCTGACTTCCATTGAGCTAAAAGAGGGGGCATCCGTTATTTCATAATCGGCAACGGTTTGAAAGGGCAGGTCCCCGACATAATACCCCATACTGCTCAAGAAAATAGATTCCTGGTTCCTATTGACAGGTTCTTCTGATTTGTTGTCGGTGTTTATGTATTTGAAGCACAAACCGCCCATACTGATGTCAATGATTTGACCAATTTTGTTGGAATTGGGGCTGATGGCTGCATAGGCGCCCTCCACCGCTTTGTATCGTTTGTTTTTTCTGCGCTCAATGGTCCTTTTTCTTCCAACCATAAGTAAATCCTTAACTGTCTGTGTCAAAAATCTCCTTTTGCCTAATCTGCCATTACACAAATTCAGCAATATTTATGCCATGTTTCTTATTGATGGTGCCATTTTGTGGATTGAGTCCTAAGGGGCGATAATCGCGAAGAAATCAAGAAATCTCCAATATGTTTTATTCCGCGTAATAGAAAACTTTTTCGATATTGTGAAATTTATTTAGCAATAATTGTGTAAATAAAGTGTTATATTGAGTAAAAAAATATTTAATTATGGGTGGGTATTCTTCTTGATTTCTGTTTGAAATACTTGCCATACGGTCTGATACGCACTGTAATCAAATCCTCTGTACCGCAGAAAGTTTAAAATTTTTTTTTGGCATTCAGATTCATCAAGTTGAGCCCAGGCCTGCTTCTTGGCCTCAATGGCTTTTAATGCCAGATCCTCATCGTTATACTCTGCCAGCAATTCCTGGGTCAGGGCCGGGTCAATGCCTTTTTTACGCAGCTCAAATCCAAGGGCAAATACGGATTTGGGTTTGTAGCGAATCCGGCTTTCAATAAACTGGTGTGCAAAGGCTTTGTCATCCAGGTAATTAAAATCTATCAACTGTACAATAACCTGTTCGATAATGTCCGTGGTATATCCTTTACCTGTTAGATATTCTTTCATCTGGTGGATGGTTTTCGGCGCTTTTGACAGATATCCCAAAGCCTTTCTGTATGCGTTTTCAACGGTCATTTTTCGTATGATAGTTCCAATTCGTCGGTAAATTACTGCTATGTTTTATTGTGGGGAGAGCCTTGGACGGATCGCCCAGGGTCAACCAGGTCAACCAGATCAGTCAGGTCAGTCCGTGGGTGTCATATGGAACAGACTCCGGCCGCCCGTTTTTTTCCAGGCGATCATCAGGTGCGCCAGGGGTTCATGTGATATCTGCCGGACAATGACATGGTCGGTGAACAGTATCTCATTGTCAACCTTCATTGAAATCCGGCTTAATACGGTATCCGCCGGCAGTGCCGGTTTTTGATAGATTACGTCACATGTGACTGGTGTATACTCAAAGTTTAACTTGTCTGGTAAGGATTCCACCGCCCATCTGACATACACCGGGTTATTGACGTGCTCGTTGGGATCCAGATCCAGGAAATGAACGGGAAAGCTGCATTCATAATCAACATGGGTAAGATCCGCACGGGGTTTGATTCGCTTAACCGATTCATGGGCAGGGCAGGTCATTAAAGAGGCCGGCATATGTGGTGTCAGCCTCACCGGCTTATTGTTCACCGCCTTTATTAATATCCAGATACTTGAGGCGGTCACCAGAGGGATGGGGGCTTCAAGGGGATCTACGGGTTCCGACATCAGCCTGAATTGCCTGATTTCATATAAGTTTTTCCAGGGTGCGCGCCATGTCTGAACAACCAGGGGCATCATCCAGTCAATGGGGGTGTGAATCTGTACGCGGTATTGGGCCACCACCCATTTAAGATGCTTTTTGGCCATGTCAAATCCGGAGATCCCCAACGCATGACACTGGGCCGCAGCTGCATCCTGGAATATGTTTAAAAGCCAGTCCAACTTGACCCGTCCGCCAATGGTTAACGCGGAATAGGGTAAATTAATTTTTTGTGAAAAGATGTCCGGGTTATTTTTCATCATCTTTAATCCCGTCAATCAGGCGTCCGGGCGTTTTGATCAGATCCCCGAGCAGGTTCAGCAAGCCTTTGCCCACTGCGGACGGATGAAGCGGGATGACTGTGGGATCTGAAATTTTTCCATAGGCCCTGGCCGGCAAAGAGACGAGGCGGCCGTTGAGAATCGTATTTACGATGGGAATATATTTGATAATGGTATCAATGGTTTTAAACGGAGCCACCAGAAGGGTGATATCCAGGGCATCATTGAGGGGATCAGCCCAGCCTTCGGCGATGATGGCCATATTGTCCGCGTCAATAAAGGCGTTATTGATGTGTACCACACTGTCTTTTACCTCTGCGTCGGCCGTAAACGTCTTAAATCCGAACCCCTGCTGCTGCAGGTCCATATCTCCTAAAATGTTGAGCATTGATAAAAGCCTTGAAAGCAGCGTGGCTTTAAATATACGGCCGGACTGGGCCTTAAATTCAAGGTGACCGTTTTGCTTGGATTGTACCTGGGTCAACGTCGGGGCAACGCCGGAAAGCTCTCCACCCAGAGTATAACTGCCTTCGATGACACTTTCACTGCCTGTCAGGCAGCCGATTGAAAGGGCCACATCCTTTTCCTGGTCCGCATTTAATAGAATATGGGTTGAAACCTTTGGTTTATCCCCGGCGGGATCAATGGTGATTTGGCCTGAAAGATCCAGGTTGCAAAAAAGCGCATGGGAAATATCTATATCCATGACCGGGTGGTTTACCGTTACTTTGGCTTTAACTTGTTGGTATACACGCTGGTCATACCCCAATGTGTCGATGTTTAAAAAAATTTGTTTTTGTTTTACCAGGGGGCGGGTGTCGGCAGATGTGTCGTTTTGCTGCGGGGTCAAGAGTGGATCGATATTAAGCGTGTCGGCAGTGATGATAATACTGTCCGGAGAATCCGTTGACACTGTGAAGGGTGTGTCTCCGGTTACCGCCTGAAGTTTTTTGTGAAGATACGAATCCGGGTAAAACATTTTTTCCAGGGTCGCCTTATCCAGTTTCCCGGAAAAATCCATTCTGGGCATATCCGGTTGTTTGTTAAAGGTCACGTCCGCATGGGTGAGTTCTCCATCAACGATCTGTACTTTTGACGGGCTCATTGTGTCCAGGGCCGGGCCGTCTGCCGTAAAAGAGACCTTTGTGCCTGATGTTGTGATTAACTGGCCCTGGAACAGGCAATCGTCCGGCTGTTTTACAAACTGTGCCTGGGTCAATGTCAGAGGCAAAATAATGCTTTGGAGGTAGTCCGGTGACATGGCTTTTTCAAGCCACGAGAGTTCTGTCACGGTAGACTCAATGTCAGAGAGCGTTATTGTTTCGGCTGTGGGGGTGAAGTCGTAGATGACGTTGCAGAATAGATCGGATATCCCTTTGGCATTGTTTTGAAATATAACCGCTGTGTTGTTCAGCTTCCCTGTGATGTGAACCTGCCACAGGGGCGGGGAAAACATGGGCCCTTCAAGCCTTAGGTCCTCAATCTCCATGGTCCCGGAAACGTTTTGAACCAGGCCCATTTTTTTTCTGGCTTCTGGGAAAAGATCTCCTAGGGTGGCTGTTTGCGCCAGAACAATATTTGCGGCCATGCTTTTGATCTGCATGGGAACAGTTTCCCTGGTATCTATACCGGCATTCAGGTTTGATATCGTGCTTTTTCCAATGGCACCCGAGATGTCTTTCAGACTGACTACGCCCTTGTCAAACAGAAACGTGCCGCCGGTGATATGGATGGGCAGGGGGATCCGTTGGTAGGTTCCCTCTGCCTGGAGATTTTTTGCTGCTACCTTGACATCCAGATCTTTGTGGCCCTGGGTGTAATTCAGTTCAAGAACCGCATCTGCCCGCCCGGTCATTGATATTTTTGACATCTCCCTGGCAAGTGCCGTATCCGGCAGCAGGGAGGAAAGGGTTGCAGGAAGCTCTGATAAATCAACCTTCAAGGGGAATTTTCCCGAAAAAGGAATAGTGTGGTGGTGATTCAGGTTTATGTCAAGGTCCCCCCCGGTGATATTGATATTTCCAACATGGCCGCCCTCGGGGTGAATGGACAGCACCCCGTCTTTCATCTCGGCCCGGCCGGCAGCATTGTGAACAATGACAGGAACCTCGGGGATTTTAACCGTGGCAGAGTCCGAAGACCCTTCAATAAAAAGGGCTTTTGTTTTGAACAGATCACCGATGTTATCGCTTTTGAACCCCACTGTCACGTTTTGGGCTTTGCCTGCCCTGAGTATGTCAAACAGGATTTTAGATATTTCAAGGCCGTCAAGCAGCGGCAGGCACACCTGCCTTGCCTGGCCGATATCAATCTGTTTTCCGGTAAAAACAATGCTTGACGATGGTCGTCCCAAAGAAAGAGAAACATCTATGCCAACCTCTCCTTTGGGATAAACCAGTTCCAACGGCGCAAGGCGCGCGGTGATCTTCTCTTTTGACAGGTTAAATTCAAGGTTAACGTTCTTTGCGTCAATGGGAGGCTCGTTGGGGGCTTGAAGATAGGCCCCAAGGGATGTGAGTTTTACACTGCCCGCAAGCAGGGTGTTTTCATCATGACGGCATACCAGTGACAGGTGTGGGATTTTAAGATCGGTGATGCGGCCTTTGAGTGCGGCATCAAGTTGTGGAATACGTTTTGGTTTGAGGTCTAATTCCGATACCTGGGCCGTTAGGGTCACTGCCCGTGTCCGGGGTGTCATTTGAACCCGGCAGTCCATGGCGCCAAAGAAGTCTGACCGGGCATTGGTTATGTTTATATCCAGATGTTCCGGGTCTGTGAAGGGAAGATCAAACAGGCGGTCAAGTCCGTTGTGCAAAAATGCGGTCAAATTGGGCGTGACGGTGGTGTGGTGTCCTCCGGTAACCGCAATTGTCCCGGTCAGCTCAGGGGATTGAAGGGTGATGCGCCTGACGGCAGTTCTGAATTTGAGCAGCTGGGCCGGGGCCAGTTCCACCAGCGCTTTGTTGATTGACACCTGGGTGTGGGGATCAATCTGTGCTGATATGTCTGTAATGCTGACACCGGGCAGGGGGGTAAAGGTGACAGACAATTGATCAAACCGGACGTTAAGACCGGTTTGATCCTGCAAAATTTGGGTCAAACGCGTTTTGACCTGTTCTGTGTTCAGTACCGGGGTAACGGCAAGGCACAAAGCGACTGCGCAGGCGATTACGGTAACCGCAAAAAGCAGGGCAATGCGCAATACGCGTTTTTTATTTATGACCATGCCGTTATATCATATTATTGCCATGTATAGCCGATTTTGCGGCTTAAGGTAATAAAATCGGCAGCAATGTATTCGGCCTGATCTGTCAAGATTTCCTTGATCTCTTCTTTTTCCGGGTCAATGTCCTCCAGGGTTGCCAGCGGTTCTTCCCCTTTTTGTTTCCGGTAACTGTTTTCCAGGGCCAGCTCTTCCTGGTTAAAGGCCGTATCTGTTTTCAAGCGTTCCGCAAGATTCAAAGAGAGTGCTTTTTGCTCGCTTAATGTTTCTGCCAATTGAATACGCTGGGTGAGATATTTAATGCCGAAAGAGTTTTCTGCCCGTTTTTTATAGGCATCGTCCAGGGGCTTGATCATGGGCTGCAAAGACATGTATGCCGAATAACGGGTCGCCTCAATGTGGTCCCAGAGCAGGGCGCCGTCTAGGGCACTTTCCCCGGTGTTTTGGGTTCTGTAAATCTGGGGGAACCAGATGTCGGGTTCAACGCCTTTATGCTGGGTGCTTTTGCCGGAAACCCGGTAAAATTTGGCCGAGGTCATCTTCAACCGGCCTTCTCCCAAGGGTTTGAGTTCCTGAACCGTACCTTTGCCGAAACTGCGGGTGCCCACAATCAGGCCCCGGTGATAATCTTTAATTGCCCCGGCAAAAATTTCACTGGCCGATGCGCTCATTCTGTTGATCAGCACCATGAGCGGTCCGGTGTAGGCAATTTGGGGATCTTCGTCATAGAGACGCGATACCCTGAATTTTGTCTTGACCTGCACCGTAGGTCCATATTTAAGGAAGAGCCCTGTCAGATCATTGGCCTCTTTCAAAGAGCCGCCGCCATTGTCCCTTAGATCCACAATCAATCCGTCAATCTTCTCTTTTTTGAGCTCGGTCAGCAGTTTTGTTACGTCGCGAGTGGTGCTCTTGTAATCCGGATCACCCCGGTGATAGGCGTCAAAATCTATATAAAAATTGGGGATTTCAATAATGCCCAGCTTATAGGTTTTGCCGTTTGAGGTGACATCGACCACCTTTTTCTGGGCAGACTGCTCCTCAAGTTTAACTTCGTCGCGTTTAATGCTGATGGTGGCGGTGACATTGGATTTTCTGGCGGGAATAATTTTCAAGCGCACAAAGGTATCCTTGGGGCCGCGAATCTGATTGACTACATCATCAATGCGCTGGCCGATTGTGTCCTTGATCTCTCCATCCTCACCCTGGCCCACACCAATGATTTTGTCTCCCGGGGCAAGTTTCTGGGATTTGTCTGCAGGTCCTTTGGGAATAAGCCGGACCACCTTTGTGTATTCATATTCGTTTTGGAGCACTGCCCCGATGCCCTCTAAACTCAATTTCATATGGATGTCAAAATCCTCGGAAAGCCGGGGGGCAAAATATTGGGAATGGGGATCAAAGGACATGGTGACCGCATTCATAAAAATCTGGAATACATCCCGGGACTGTGTCTGGGACAGGCGGGACAAGCGGTTGGAATATATTTTTTCCAGGGTTTCGGAAATTTCATCATCCGACTTTTTGTCTATTTTCAAATTGATGATATGGTTTTTCAGCTCTTTTTTCCACAGCGGTTTAAGGCCTGACATGTCTTGGATAAAGGGTTTATGCTCATAGTCAATGACAAGGGTTTCATTGCGGGCGAAGTCAATTTGGGTTTGCCAGGACTTTGCAAGTTCAAGAATATATTCAAGGCGCTGCACGCTGCGGGATTGATAAAGGTTGAAAATTTCATAGGCCGGTGCAAGGTTTCCGGTTTTCAGGTATTTGTACATCAGCTGTTTCAACGGCTGATACGCATCCAGATCTTTTTGGGTGAAAAGATGTCTGCCCGGATCCAGAGATTTGACATACCGGTCAAACACCAGGGCAGACATGTCGCTATCCATTTTTTTCCCGGTAAAATGATCCCGTTCAAGGGCATCGACAATGGCAACGCACTGTTCAGCCTGCTCCTTTTGAAAGGTAAGTTCCGCAATTTGCGCATGGCAAAGCGGTGTAAAACAAAAAAGAGCTGCAACAACGAATAACGCCCCAAGTCTGAATCTAAGTTTATTCATTTGTGTCATGGTTTAAGTTTATATCCTTTGGTGTTTCAAAACTGATCCGGCCAATCCTGCCGGCTCTGAGATCTCTGATAATAAGTTCTGATGCCTTTTGAAAATCGACATGTCCGCCTTTTTTCAGGCATCCCCGGGCCTTGCCCACCGATTCAATAAGGCCTTGGGCATCTTCAGGCAGTGGATCTAAAAACGGGTAACGCTCAACGAGGCACGTCGGATATCTTTCCAGTAAAAATTGAGCGACAAAATAGGCGATCTCATGGTAGTCAACGGCTGTGTCACTGATGGCACCGGATGCAGCCAGGATAAGTCCGCGCTGCCGGGGCTCGATTACCGGCCAAAGAATACCCGGCGTGTCGTAAAGATCAATGTTGCCGTTCAGGCTGGTGCGCTGCTGGTGGCGCGTTACGGCCGGAACATTCCCTGTTTTAGCAACTTTTCTGCCGGCCAGGGTGTTTAAAATTGTGGACTTTCCGGTGTTGGGAATGCCCACCACCATGACCTTGGCTTTTCTCGCCTTGTTCCGGTCTACCTGTGACACAAGTGCTTGCAACGCATCCGAAGCCTCTTGCTGACGGGTGGCACAGATGGCTGTGGCTGCCAGGTTCATCTCTTCTTTGAAATAGTCCAGCCAGGCCTGGGTCTGTGCGGGGTCGGCAATGTCCGCCTTATTCAGTAATTTCATCCGATTTTTGCCCGTGGCAATGCGCTCTAAAAAAGGGTTGGAACTGGACAACGGCAGCCTGGCATCCACCACCTCAAGCAGAGCATCCACCTTGGCAATGGCGCCTTTGAGCAGATTTTTTGTCTCCAGCATATGGCCGGGAAACCACTGGATATTCATTTTTCTAATTTCTTGATTTCTTGTTGAAAGTTGATGGTTCTTTCCGGGGGTACGGGTGCTTGCTCATCGCTCTCTTTTTGGAAAAGATATAGATATGAAAACAGTATTGCGATGATACTGGAGCCGATAAACCCGCTGACGGCAAAGGCAAAGATATATTCAATCCAGGTGTACTGATTGTAATATCCAAAGGCGCCGCCGGCTGCCAGAGTCAAAATAAATATTAAAGCGAAAATATAGTTCATAGATCTATTAAAAGGTATAGTGGTTTTATAAAACGCAAAATTTTGTCAGAATCCGGATCAGTTCATTGTGCAGACGCTGGTTTGTGGCAGCAACGCCTTTTTGGGGAAACTGCCCGCCGCCTGTAAAATCTGTGACTGCACCGCCTGCTTCCCTTAAAATAACCGTTCCTGCTGCAATATCATAGATATTGAGCTGCATTTCCCAGAATCCGTCCAGGCAGCCCAAAGCCGTGTAGCAAAGATCCAGCGCTGCCGACCCAAAACGACGGACGTCCCGAAGTTTCGGTACAATCTCATTGAAAATCGGCAGATTATTGGTTTCAAGGCCGGCCCTCAGGCAGGCAAACCCCGTTGCCATGACCGCAGTGTCAAGTGTTTGGGTGTCAGAAACGTGGATTGGGGTGTCATTCATGAAGGCGCCGCTGCCTTTTTGGGCATAAAACAGCTGATCTGTTGCCGGGGCATAGACCACACCGAGCACCAACTCGCCGGCTTTTTCAAGGGCTATGCTGATGCTGTAAAAGGGTAGACGGTGGACAAACGATGTGGTGCCGTCAATGGGATCAATAATCCACCTGAATTGGCTTTTTGCCTGAACAGCCCCATACTCTTCACCGAGTACGCCGTGGTCCGGATAGCGCTCAAGGATGGCCTTGACCAGAAACGCTTCAACGGTTTTATCGGTTTGGGTGACAATATCCTTTGCTGATTTGAATTCAAGGTCATGGGCAGTCAAGTTTTTTTGGCCTTCAAGGCAGAGTCTTCCTGCTTGCCGGGCCAAATTCTTTATAAAGGGAATCAAGATATTAACCGTTTCTAAGTCATCTCTCCAAGGACTATTAAATTAAGGACTATTAAATTAAGCACCATTAAGATAATGATCATTAAATTAAAGATCATTCAAATTAAGATCAATCATTATGACACATTACTTGTCATTTGAAAACACCCGGTATATTCATTGTAAAAACATCCGCTTTGCTGGGTGGAAGTTATAGGATTAACATTAAAAAAATACAATTTCACCGTCTTGATTTTTGAATAATGACATGCAATGATGGCCTTTAATTTTTCTGATCGGTTTCACCATTCCCGGGTTCACACGTTTCGGGAAGCTAAGCGGTTACCCCCACAAAAAAGCATGGATATTATGAAACGATTGTTTGTTTTCTCAGCCTTTCTGGCAATACTTGCCGCACCGTTAACCATGGCGGCACAAGAAAAATCCGAACCCATCACTTCCAAACCCATACAAACCCAATTTATTGAAATCGAACTGCCAAACTCCGAACCGCCGGCAACAGAAGCGTCGGAACCAGAACAGCCTGATGTAAAGACCCACATCCCCACCTTGGTGGAAACGGTCCGTTTCTCGGGTGATCTCTATCTTTGTGGGGAGAAGATACCCTTTACGGACCCCGAAGTCAGGGAGCGGCTTGAAAAAGAGATGATGCTGGCCGTATGGAACCGGCCCCAGGTGATGCTGTGGCTTAAACGCGCCCACCGGTGGTTTCCCCACATTGAACGTGTTTTAAAAAAGGACAAACTGCCCCTGGATTTAAAATATCTGCCCATCGTGGAAAGCGCGCTGTTGTCCTATGGAGAATCCCCCCAGGGTGCGGTCGGATACTGGCAGTTTATTGAAAGTACAGGTAAACGATACGGGTTGCGCATTGATTCAAAAATCGACGAACGCCGGAATATGTTCCGCGCCACCCAGGCGGCATGCCGATATATTAAGGATCTTTATTCCCGGTTTGGCTCATATCTGCTGGCCATGTCCGCATACAACATGGGCGAAAATGGCCTGAGCAATGCCATATCACTCCAGGATACCCAGGATTTTTTCTCCCTTTACCTGCCCCTGGAGACCCAGCGGTATATTTTGAAAATGGTTGCCGTCAAGCTGATAATGTCCAACCCGGAAAAGTATGGATTCCACCTTGAGCTCCAGGATCTTTATCCGGTTTTTTCTTTTGATGAAATCAAACTTTCTCCGCAAAACGATGTGCCCTTAACGATGGTCGCCAAGGCCTGCGGCATCTCATTTAAGACCATTAAGGATTATAACCCTCAGCTTCGGGGATATTACCTGGGCAAGGGCGCAACCACACTCATAGTGCCCGAGGGAACTCATAAGGATTTTCAGAAAAAATTTGCCGCCCTTTATAATAATACCCAGCCCAAACCCCAGAGTACCTCTGGAAAGTACCATCTGGTAAAATCCGGGGAGAGCCTTTCAATCATAGCCGGAAAATATCAGATTTCCTTGTACAAATTGCTTGAAATGAACAAATTGTCAACACGGCATGTCATTCATCCAGGGGATAAACTGCGTGTGAATTAACGCTTTTTTAGAAAGCAGGTCGACACACATAATGCGGAAAATTTAAATAAAAATTCAATAAGTTCCGGTATGGATATGGCCTGATTGAAATCGCCAAGATGGGGGCCGGTAAACAGCGTAATCTCCTGTTCCCCTTTGGCCGGTACACGGCTCACACCCCGTTCCGCAAGGAATTGTTTAAACTGTTCATCATCCATGGCCAACTGATCCTGTATCCTTAATGCCTCTTGCATATGTTCATCCATTCCCATTTTTTCAATAAGCTGTCGGACGAGTACAGGAAAGTTAAAGGGCTCCGGATCAAAGGATTCACATTGGGTTAATCCTTTGAAATAGTGCTCACACACCCCGGTTAAAAGCGATTCGAATAGATCCGGGCAAAAAAGATCCCGGGTGTCCACATAGGGCATGGTATTGTCTGTGCCCCGCCGGTGGGGGGCCTGGTTTCTAAAACAGGAACCGGCCACCAGAATAAAACTGAGCAGGTATTCTCCTGAATAATGCTCAAGGTCTAACGGCTTTGCCTGGCAGGTAATATGTTCAAAATCCCTCAAACCCGATGCGGCAAAGTTGGGAAACCGGCTTGAGTCCAGCCACTGATCCAGACGCCCGGCATGTTCCCATAGATATCTGCCGTTGTCGTTTCTCCGGTTTTGCTGAACCCGGTTATGAAATAACGGAATCAATGCCGTATGGTAGAGCCCCTGGGATGAAAGTTTGCCCAAAGCAAAGGCGGATTTGAAAAACGATGATCTAATATTTTTTAGATCCGCATCTTTGACATTGGGGTATTCGTAATATCCCGGGCAGGGAATAAAGACGATGCAAACCGGGCCGTATATTTTTTGCGGTCCCCGTTGGGGTAGTTCATCTGTGATTTTGAATAGATATCGGCCTTGAATACGGACCGGTTCGGGTACAAGGGCATCGGAATTTATAGCATCCTGGGCAAACCAGTCCATCCATGCCGCTTCCTGGTGGATTTCATCCACGTTGTCTTTGGATGTTGCAAATTTGATCACGCCCAGGATTGTTGTTTCTGTTCTGAAAATCAGGCTTCTGCCTTTCCAGATCCATTGCCCTTTGACAGACGATTTTTGCCCCGTGAGTGTAAATTTTTCGGCAAGGCAGGAAAAATTTATCTCCAACGGCATGGCATTGTCGTGGAGAGGCGGATCATTTTGTGCCGGACGATTGTCCGCTAACCGGCCAAGCGCCTGGCTTAATGCACGAAGCCTATTCCCTGTACTTTTCATTAGAAGCGATAGAAGGTCTGGTACAATGGTTCGGAAAATATCGTTCTCCATTGCTTTGGCCATCTCCACCAGGGTGCAGGCCGTCTCATGATACAAAAAAAAGGCTTGTTTGGCCTTTTTAAAACTGGTTGTATCAAATACAGCAAACAGCGCATCCAGGGTCTGCCGGGTAATCGTAAACGGATAATTTGCTGCATGCTCACCTATGTATTTGATTCCCATGTATGCTGCAGAAAAATCCAGACGATGATTCATCAGAAGCTGCTCTTCTCTGATTCGGGCACTGGAGGATGGGGCGTGGCTCATTCTTTTATAAAAATATTATTGTAGATCTTTAAATTGTTAAATGTTTATGGGGCGGCAACACCTCCGGCGGGTCAGCCGATGGTTGTTATTGTGAAAGATCTTGCTCTGAGATGCCCCCGGTGCCCGGCACACTAAGCGGTTGTGCTTTGGGTGTTGGGGAGGACGGGGAGGCGGGCGCTTTGGGCGATGTTACCGATTGGGCCAGGGGTGTAGGTTTTGCTGTATCAGTTGTGGCCGCAGCTTTTTGCGCTGTGGAATGGGCGGCATCCGCGCGTCTTTTCGCGTCGGCAATCTGTTTTTCAAGCTCCTGCTTGAGCTGCGCCATTTTCTTGTCCATGGATGCAGCCGTATCTTTTTTTAATTTGTCCAGTTGCTGGCCCAGCAGATTTGTATCTTTACTGAGCTGTGCAATTTTTTGTTCGTAGGCGGACAATTCAAGCAGTCTTGCGTCAAACTCCTCCTTAAACAGGCGAAATTCCTTTTTGATCTGTCCGGAGACGGTTTTGAACTCAGCACTGTTTTTATCGATGCTCGCTAAAAGCTGCTGGTTAATGCGTTCGGTGGCGGCCAGGGTGGATTTGTTCTGATCTGCATTGGTCTTAATCCGCTTATCCAGCTTGGCAAGGGCAGCCTCCATGGCCTTGAGATCCACTTTGGCCGCCGACATTTTTGCGGTCTGGTTTTCAAGGGCCTGGCGTTTGGTTTCTATGGCTGTAAGCTTTTCATCCAGTTCGTGGGTGGCTTTGGCGATCCTAACATCCAGGGCATTGAGCTTGATGTCAAGATCCTGTGACACCTGCGCCACATGGTCTGCCTGGGTCTGGTCCACGTCCACCACTTTTTCGGTGATATCGAGATAGACAAAGATGAGAATGGCGAGAATGATGCAGGGAATGATCACCGAGATGATCGTCACCCGCTGGGATAATTTTTCTATTTTAAGGGTGTTGGCTTCCTGCTGAAAAACTGACCCACCAAAACCTTCCCCATCATCCTCAAATGCCTGATCCCCCTCTGGATTCAGGTAATCCCCGAGTCTGTTTTCGCTCATAACTTAATTGGTGCCCGTATTTTCTTTTATTGTGTTGTGTTGTGGGCTGGACGTCCTGGTTCAGATCGTCCAGCCCATGGTCGTTATTCCCATTCAATGGTGCCGGGCGGTTTTGAGGTAATGTCAAAAACCACGCGGTTAATCTTGTCCACTTCATTGATAATTCGGTTGGAAATTTTTCCTAGGAGATCGTGGGGCAGCTTGGCCCAGTCTGCCGTCATGGCGTCATTGGATGTGACCGCACGAATGGCCAGGCAATTGGCGAAGGTGCGTTTGTCACCCATAACCCCCACACTTTTGATGGGTAAAAGAACCGCAAAGGACTGCCATAGCTTTCTGTAAAGGCCGGCCTGTTTGATCTCCTGGAGCAGAATGTCATCGGCCTTTCGAAGAATATCCAGGCGTTCCCGGGTGATGTCGCCCAGGATGCGGATGGCAAGTCCGGGGCCGGGGAAAGGCTGGCGCCAGATCAGGTCCTCGTGGATGCCCAGTTCAAGCCCCAGTTTTCTGACCTCATCCTTGAACAGCAATTGCAGGGGCTCCACAAGTTTCAAGTTCATCTCTTCGGGCAGGCCCCCTACATTGTGGTGGGATTTGATGACCGAAGTGGGACCGCCAAAAGCGGATTTGGATTCAATGATATCCGGATACAAGGTGCCCTGGCCAAGGAACTGTGCACCTTCAACCTTTTTGGCCTCGGCGTCAAACACCTCAATGAAAAGTTTGCCGATGATCTTTCTCTTCTTTTCCGGGTCCGTAACCCCGGCCAGTGCGGTTAAGAATTTTTCCTGGGCATCCACAAACTTGATGTTCATGTCCAGATTGGCCAGAAGGCTGACCTCAAGCTGCTCTTTTTCGTTGAGTCGTAACAGTCCGTTGTCCACAAAAATGCAGTGCAGATTTTTCCCCACGGCTTTATGGATCAAGGTGGCGGCCACAGAGGAGTCCACCCCGCCGGAAAGGCCCATGATGACTTTTTTGTCTCCCACCGCATCCTTGATCTGGGCAATGGCACCTTCACTGAATGATTTCATGGTCCAGTTCTGATCGCAACCGCAGACATCAAACAGAAAATGACGGATCATGGCAGCTCCGTTGATGGAGTGCTCAACTTCCGGATGGAACTGAAGGCCAAACAGTTTTTTGCTGTAATTTGCAATGGCTGCAATGGGCGTGTTGTCGGTTTGACCTGTGATTTCAAACCCTTCGGGTAGTGTTTTTGCAGAGTCGCCATGGCTCATCCAGCACTGGAAACTGTCGTCCATCTCCTTGAACAGCGGGTTTCCCGGCGTGATTCGCAACTCGGCAAAGCCATACTCTCTTTTGCTGGCTTGTTCAATGGTGCCCCCTAAAGTGTGTACCATATAATGCATGCCGTAACAGATGCCGAGAATGGGTACGCCCAGGTCAAAAATGCCGGCGTCGATGGTCGGGCTGTTCTCTTCGTAGATGGAAGACGGCCCGCCGGAAAGAATGATGCCTGTGGGGGAAAGTTCCTTTAATTTATCAAGGGTGATATCAGAAGGTTCCACCTGGCAGTATACATTGTTTTCCCTGACACGCCGGGCGATCAGTTGGTTAAACTGGGATCCGAAGTCGATAACTATGATCATGGGTATTTCCTGCAATGATTAGATTTAAATCAACGAATTTTCCTATAAACATGGTAAAATTGCAAGCTGTTTTTGGTCTGAGCTTGCCAAGAATGACGGAATATGTTTTATTGGGTTCGCTTTTAATAGTATGAATGTTTCAATAAACCAATAAATTACTTTCATATTTTAATGTGGGCTGGGTCCGGGTGTTGATTTGCCGATTCAGCCCATGGCTGTTATTTAAAAATTAAGGAGATTGGATGTATTTAGCCAGCGATTTGAGAAAAGGGCTTAAACTGGATATTGACGGTGATCCCCATGTGATTGTCGGTTTTGAGTTTAAAAAGCCTGGCAAGGGGCAGTCCCTGTATAAGTGCAAACTTAAAAATATGATCACAGGTTCCCAGTTTGAACGTACCTACCGTTCCGGTGACAAATTTGAAAAGGCTGACCTGGAAGAAACGGATATGGAATACCTCTATTCAGACCGTGAGGGCTGGTGGTTTATGAATTCCACCACCTACGATCAGATCATGCTGACCCAGGATCAGATCGGGGAGAACGTGGACCTGCTCAAGGAGAATACCGTGTGCACCGTGCTGCTGCACAACCAGAAGCCCATCGGCGTCACACTGCCCAACTTTGTGGTCCTGCGGGTTATCGCCACCGAACCCTGGGCCAAAGGCGATACTGCCACGGGCGACACCAAGCCGGCCACGGTGGAAACCGGTTTCGAAGTCCAGGTGCCTCCGTTTGTGAATGAAGATCAGTTGATTAAGATTGATACCCGGACCCGTGAATATTCTGAGCGGGCCAGCGAATAGCGTTTCTCTTCATTTCATTGAACAAAAACGGCCGGGGAAAGACACTTTCCCCGGCCGTAATATTTTTGCGATACCGACTTCTTTTTCTTTCAGTTCTGCGTTCCCGTAATTTACATCACTTAAAAAAAGAAAGCAGTGCATGAAGGTTGGTCATGGGATGGGGTGGGCATCCCGGGATAAACAGATCCACCGGTAGGATTTTGTCCAAACCCTCTGTGATCTCAGGGCTTCCGGTGAACGGCCCGCCGCTGATGGTGCATGAGCCCACGGCGATGACGACCTTCGGTGCCGGGGTGGCCTCATAGGTCTGGAGCAGGGCGGTCTTCATGTTCTTGGATACGGGGCCTGTCACCACAATGCCGTCGGCATGACGGGGGGAGGCGACAAAGTTAATGCCGAATCTGGCCAAATCAAAAAAGGGCGTGGCCAATACGTTCAGGTCTGCCTCGCATGCATTGCAACCTGCCGCAGAGACCTGGCGCAATTGTAAAGAGCGGCCGAATAGTTTTTTAAAATGCTTTTTGGCATGCTCGGCCAGGGCCGGAAGATCTCCATCTGTAATCAGATCTGCACGCTCAGACGTTGCAATTTCATAGTCATCGGTAAACTTGATTTGGCCGTTGGATGTTTGTTCGCAGGTACCGCAAAATACGCATCGGCCCATGTCGATTTTTTTATCCTCTACCAATATGGCGTCCTGGGGGCAGGATGCCGCACAGGCTTCAAGGGTGGCCCCGGAGATATTGTTCTGGATAACGGGTCTGCCTCGGTAGCGGGGAAATACCTTGACCTTTTCTTCGGGATACCGGTTGGTCCGGTAGCCTTGTTCAAATCTGTTTTTCAATACATTGAGCATATGATATTCTCCGCTTTTCTAAAGATCAAATCCACAATAGGATAGATTGAAACTCTTGTTATTCAAAGGAAAATCAGATATCCCGGTATCTCTAAGCGCCATGGCCAACCCGTTCCAGTTGTGAAAAGAGGGGTCCTTTATCTTGTACCTTAGGATTTTTCCATTTTCATCGGTTAAGACGGCATGGGAGACTTCGCCTCGCCAGGCTTCATTCAGTGATACGGAAAAGCATGAAGCCGGCAGATCGTTCATTAAACCTTCGTTTATACAATTGGTCTCAACGGAAATGGCGGCCAGGGATTCAACGATCTGAAGAGACTGGAGGATTTCGTCATACCTGACCCGGGCTCTGGCATAAACATCCCCCGTGGCTTTTTTATTTTCCGGAATGCCCAGGTGCCGGTAGTGTTCAGTAGGAAAACACCGCCTCGCGTCATAGGCAATGCCGCTGGCCCGACCAGCCGGTCCTACCAGTCCAAGATGTTCGGCATCTTCATGGCTCACCGATCCGCATCCCTCAAACCTGGACCTGACGGTGACGGCATTAAAAAGCAGTTCCAGTACATGTTCCACTTCAGGCCGAAGCTCTGCCAGACGGTCATTGAGAACTTGTCGCACATCATTGGATAGGGAAAATCGAACCCCTCCGGGCCGAACCAGGCCCTTGCCGAAGCGGTTGCCGCAAATCAGGAGGGAGAGGTTAAGAAAATCCCCCCGGATCCGGCCAAAATAGTTAGCCGGAGGCAGAAAGGCAACATCACCGCTGAGTGCACCAAGATCGCCGATGTGGTTGGCCAGACGTTCAAGTTCCAGGGCAATGGTCCGGATGATCCGGGCACCTTGATCCGGTTCAACCCCGGTCAGGGCCTCCAGGTTCTGGGCCATGCACAGACTGTGTCCGATGGTGGTATCGCCTGCAATGTTTTCACAAATGATGGGAAGACGTTTGGCCGGCACCCCAAGCAACTGCTGTTCAATGCCCCGGTGCTGATACCCTAGCTGGATTTCCAGGTGCAGCACCCGCTCTCCGATGCAGTTGAACCGGAAATGGCCCGGCTCGATTACCCCGGCATGGACCGGCCCCACAGCAACCTCGTGGATTTCATCACCTTCCACCTGGTAATATTTATAATTTCCGGGAATGTCCTTGGAATAGTCATTGCCGAACACATCTGCTGCACCGTCAGTGTAATTCGGATGGTATCGGACCATTTTCAGCCAGGGATGGCCCTGAGGATGGATACCATACTGCTCTGCCATTTCCCGTTCAAATAGATGAAAGGGTTCGCAGATTCTGGTGAATGACGGATATGGGTCCGGTGTATCGCAGCCTGCTACAAAAAGTTTGTCGGTCCGCAACACCGCTAAAAGTTTGAGTCTCTGCTTGTCCGGATAGGCAAAATACTGGACAACTTTTCCTCCGTTTGTCACCATGTCCAGAGCCTGTCTCCGGAATTCATCAAAAGCAAGATGGGGAATGGACTCCCGGGAGACTTTCTCAGCGTTTGAAATCTGTAAAAAAGCGTTGCTCATCTAAGTCCTCCGCCGATGGCTGTTATTGCATCGGATATGGTTTGATTCAATGAATCCGGAATAAAGAAACACAAGATCAGTGAGGTTAAAAGTAACAGATACTGGGGCCAAACCATGCCTAAGGTTTCTTTCATTTTGATCGTGGCATCTGTTTCATCAAAACTGATTTTCATGACCTGGTTGGCAAATCCTGCAAAAATGACACACAGGCTCAGGATGAAAACAGTGACAGCGACATGGAAACCTGCTTTGAAAGCCGCCACAACAATGCAGAATTCCCCGATGAAAATACCAAAGGGCGGGAAACCTGCAATTGCGGCAAACCCTGCAAAAAAGGCCACAAAGGTTTTGGGCATGCCCTTGACCAGGTTTCCGGTATTTTTAATAAACCGGTCTCCGTATCCTAATAGAATATTGCCTGACGAGAGAAACAAAGAGGACTTAATCAGGCTGTGATGGAGCATGCAGATCACTGCACCATAAACTCCTAAACCGCCCACGCCGGTACCGAATGCAATGATACCCATATTCTCAATACTGGAATAGGCCAGCATCCGTTTGTATTCGTTTTGTTTCAGAATAAAGGTGGCTGCGGCCAGAATGGACAGCAGGCCGAACACCATAAGAATAGTGCCGGAAAAATCCTGAAGCCCTGCGGCCACCATGATCTTATTGGTTTTAAAAATGCCAAGAAACGCGCAGTTGAGCAAAACGCCTGACAAAAGAGCCGAAGCTGGACTTGGTGCTTCACTGTGGGCATCGGGCAGCCAGGTGTGCATGGGTGCAAGCCCCATTTTGGTACCGTATCCCACCAGGACAAATACAAACCCGGCTTTCAGCCACATGGGGTCTAAGGTTTTTGCCACCCCGGCCAACGCCGAAAAAGAGATGGGGGTACCAGCATTGGCCTCACCCATGGAAAAAGCTACCAGCACAGATCCCAAAAGTGCCATGGCAATGCCCACCGAACATATGAGTACATATTTCAAGGTCGCTTCAAGGGATGCCGCAGAACGATGGGTGTAAATTAAGGGTGCACTGGCAAGCGTTGTGGCTTCAATGGCAATCCACATCACCATGATATGGTCGGACAGGGTCACCATGGTCATGGTACCCAAAAACACCAGCATGGAGCCGGTGAAAATGCCCTCGGACTGAACTTTGCTTTCTCTGAGGTAGCCCACAGTGTAAATGGAGATCAAAAAGAAGAGCAGAGAGATCACCAGCAACGAAAGCATACCTTCGGGAGTCACCGCAAAATATGGTTTAAAATAGGCAGGGGGATTAAATTTCCACAGCCTGAACGAAAGCGTCAGATGAACCGCTCCGATCACCACCAGTAGAGACCGGCCAAGAAATTTCGGCAGAAAAAATGCTATAAGGCCGGCAATAAAAGGGATCGCAAATACTAATTCAACCATACCCTAATCCTTTAAGGTTCTAAGTAACGCCGTATCCACGTCGTCAAAGGTCTGTTTAATGTTACGCAGGATTACGGCCATAATCATAACGCCGGCCAGAACATCCAGCAAAATACCGAATTCAACAATATGGCGGGTACCTACGGACAAACCGGACCCCACCAGGTAAATACCGTTTTCCATCATGATATAGCCTATTACCATGGCGATGGCGTTTCTTCGGGCCATGAGCAGAAACATGCCGGTGACCAGCAGGGCAATGGCCGTGGGTTCAAGCAGCTTGAATCCACTCACGGAACCGATATCCAGGCGCCCGGAAATATATGTGGCACCGATGATCACTGCAAGGCCGCACAACATGGATGCATGATATCCGATAATCGGTTCAACCAGTCTCTGGATGGCCCCTTTTCTGATCGCCACAAAAATACTCAAAGGAATAATGATACCCCGAATGAGCAAGGTGGCCAATGTGAACACCGTACCGCCGGCTGTCATATCGTGACCGATGAAAAAAGGAATGATGGAGATCACGATTCCCTGGAAACCCACCAGTTGGATCAGTCTCGTGACCCGGTCAGCCCCGAATGAAAACAGAACCGACAGTAGTACAACGGATAAAATTATATCAACCGGATTGAATATCATTTCACAAGCTCCAAGGTGATGATGGTTGCAAAAAAGGCCAGGGCAAAGGATGTCAGTACAAATTGGGGCACCTTGTCCATTCTGTATCTGGCCATCACCGATTCGGTTACGCCTACGGCAACATAGACCACAAAAAGACCGACGACATACATTACTATCGGCAGTCCTAATATTTCGGAGTTACAGGGGAAAATCATTCTTGAAATGATGGTTGAATAGAACATGAGCTTGCAAAAAGAGCCAAGCTCAATCAGTCCGAAATCCGGGCCGCTGTGATCAAGAACCATAACTTCATGGATCATGGTCAATTCAAGATGGGTGGCCGGATCATCCACCGGGACCCTGGAATTTTCAGTCAAAAGGACAATGAAAAAAGACAGGACGATGAAGAGCAGCGGGGCGCCTGCCGAACTCCACATTGTCTGGGTGGTGTTGCCGGCAAAATAGGCGGACAACTGCAGTTCGCCTGTGATCCGGTAAAAAAAGATCAGGATCATGAACATGGCGGCTTCGCAGATGATGGGGAAGTAGGCTTCCCTGGCCGCACCCATGCCTTCAAAGGGAGATGCGGTATCCATGGCTGCTGCAATGGTGAAAAACCGACCCAGTCCCAGGGTGTACAGGACAAAAATCACATCTCCGTTGAAAGAGAATATTGGATCGTACCCTGCAATGGGAAGGAACATCAGCGCGGTAATTGCCGAGGTAAGTGAGATGACGGGTCCCAGCTTAAATACAAAGGTAGTACTGTTGCTGTAAACCGATCCCTTTTTAAACAGTTTGATCAGGGTGTAGTAATTGATCAAAATGGGCGGACCTTTTTTCCCGCCGAAAAATGCCTTGATTTTCAAGATCAGGCCCGAAAAAAACGGTGCTGTCAGAATGGCTGCAAGCCAAAGTAAAATAGATTGAATCATACAACATTCCTTCATATAAAGAACAACAGCAATATAATTGCCAGCAAAATATAGCCGATATACAGATGAATATCTCCGTGCTGCATCCACCGAAGTTTGTCAAACAGGTAGAAAACAGGACGGACAACCGCATTGTTCAGGTGAAGCTCTGCAATGTCGTTGATATAGCTGCGGTAATGGGTTTTTAACGGGAACCGTCCTTTGATGGGCGGATGATCTTCGGTGAGCGGGGCGGCAGCACTGAAAAATTCCACAATGGACCCGGCATAAGAAGAGCCCGTGTACTGCATTTTAACCGTCGGCTGGGTAAACCCGCAGCCCCATGTTCCGGATGTTGTGATGGTTTTGTTCCTGTAATAGAAAGACCTGATGCCCATGATAACCAGGAGCAGAACGATAAACAGGAGCGCCCCAAAGGAGATGTTGCAGGTGATCTGACCAAAAGGCTCAACAGGAACCTGACCGTAATCAAGGCCCAATGCCTGCACCGCCTTTAAGGCCATGTTGATGAACACCTTGGGATAAACACCAATGGTCAGGCAGGCTGCGGCAAGTACTCCCATGGAAAGCAACATGGTAAAGCCATGTTCCTTAACATTTTCGGCGGCCTTGGTTCTGGGTTCTCCCTGGAAAACAACGCCGATCACTTTTGTAAAGCATGCCAGAGCGAGCCCACCGATAACGGCCAGGCCGATAATGGCAAAGATACTCATGGCAAAACTGACGGATCCTAATGGGATGGCTTTAAAACCGGCCATGTATATTAAGAATTCACTTACAAATCCATTAAACGGCGGCAGCCCGCAAATAGCCAGTGACCCTATGATGGCGGTTGTGCCGGTTATTTTCATCCCCTTGAGCAGTCCGCCCAGGGCGTCAATGGTTCGTGTACCGGTCTGGTGCAGCACCATGCCCGCTCCCATGAACAGCAGGGATTTAAACATGGAGTGGTTGAGGACGTGGAGGATGCCGCCGCCAAAGCCAAGGACGGCTACCAGGGGATTCCCCGTTGCCGCGCCAATCATTCCAACGCCTAAACCGATGAGGATGATACCGATATTTTCCATACTGCTGTATGCCAGAAGCCGCTTGATATCGTGCTGGCTAAGGGCATAAACCACCCCCAGGATTCCTGAAACCACGCCGGCCATCAGGGTGATATACCCAAAAATTGGGGAGTGAAAGTCCAGAATCGTGTAAATTCGCAGTATTCCATAGATACCGGTTTTGATCATTACCCCGGACATCACCGCTGAAATATGGCTGGGGGCCGCAGGATGTGCATGGGGTAACCAGACATGAAAGGGAAACACACCGGCTTTGGATCCGAACCCGATAAAGGAGAAAACAAAGATCAATATTTTGACGGCTTCCGGCACATCGGCCATGAGGGCAAAGTCAAAACTGCCGGTATGGCCGTAAATCAGCCCGAATGCGGCAAGTAAAAACATGGCGCCCACATGGGAAAAGACAAAATAAAGGTAGCCGGCCTTCCTGTTCTCGGCTGATTCATGGCTGTAAATCACCAGGAAAAATGAGGACAGGGACATAAGTTCCCATGAAATCATGAAGGTCAGTATATTTGCTGCGGTCACCACCAGGGCCATGGAGGCGATGAGTATACTGAAAAAAAAGTAATTGACGCCGGTTTTAATGCCGGCGTCATCATTTTCCATGTAGTGGAAACTGTAAATGGTCGCCATCATGGAAACGGCAAAAATGGCGGTCAGAAAAAAGGCGGAAAGACCGTCAACATGAAAGGACAGCGAAAACAGATCCAAATACTTAAAGGAGGCAAAGGCTTCGCCTGGGTTTAAGAGCATGCCCGCGGAATCAATCAGACCTAAAAGAGATCCTGCGCTTAATAACAAGACGGCAACGCCTTTGGATAATGTCTTCTGCCGGGCCAATACAAGAGATAGAAAACCGCCGAGCACAATGATTAATGTGGAATTAAAAAATTGACACATACCTTCCCCAATTTATTTTCTATTTCAATTTGTAAATTACTATCGCTTTAGTTTTCTGCTTGATAAAAGTTCTTGGTTTGTACATGTTGTTTTTTGGGTTTGTCAAGAAAAATTGTAACAGAATGAAACAATTTTAAAGCCTGAAATGTAATTATCTTTTTTGTGTAAGTAGATCATACAGAGAATTCAATTCCATATTTGTAAAGACCGTAAGTTCCTGTATTGGTTGCTGGAAATCGTTTCCCCCATCTGATAATGCCGCTGTAACTTTTTGCTTTTATGGGTGGCTCTATGTCGGAATCTAAGTTCTTTAGCTCAAGAACGATCAGTTCTCCTAGAACTAATTTCTCATTAGTCAACAGAGACAGTCCGTTATCACAATAATCACTCATTTCTGCATAATAGCTGTTATGCCTATCCTGATAGTCCATACGGTAAAAATTCATCGGCAACTTATGAATATATCTTCGAGCGCTTCTCTTTTCCGAGAAATTGTCCATAAGCAAATCCTTGTCATTGGTTGTAATGTTTTGTCAGGACCATAATTTCGCTTAATTTTTGAAATTTACGGCCCTGAACACCGCCTGGTTTTTTAAATTAAGGCTTGATTCTTATGGATGGATACAATCCTTGTTTTTCACCTGTCGGGTAAGGCTGAATAATATTATAGGAGATATTTTGGTCATCCTGGGCATGCCCTCTGTTTTCTCCATCCTTATATAATGCTCCGTTGTCCCTAAGTATCTTTTTTAACCGATCCTTAAAAGAGCCGATGAATACGGAACCTTTTCCTGAAAAGGTCATTTTTCCAATAGTGATGCTCTCCCTGACTTCAGCCAACGCATCCAGTGAAATGGTATTCGTGGCAAGGTCTTCCGGAGATTGGATATATCCCCATACCAGATGTTCGTTGGGAATCTGTATCGGCATATTGGGGTTAATGATGGTATGTGGCATGATAATACATCCTTCCCCAATTTGAATCCGTGCGTCGGGTCCTCCATTTAAAAAGGAGTTAAATCCCACAAAACAATCCGGCCCCACATCGGCATGAATAATCTTACCGCCATGCGCTGTAATGCAATTGCCTTCCAGGACGGAATCAATAATATAAGAATTTTCCTGGGCATTGGATCCGTTCCCCAAGGTTGCATTCTGGAGAAAGGCTCTCTGGGCCACCAGGACGTTTTCTCCGATACGGGTTTTTCCCTTGATCCTTGCATATCGGTTGACGGCAGACGTATCAGGGACTTCAAAGGGTTCTAAGTGCATGACCTCGAACAATTTTTCAAACTCCTGATCCCGGGCCCTGACAAAGTCGTAAATCACCCCCCGGGGTTGGTGCGCATCATCCACCCCTACAAAATTATCAAGGATGGTATTTTTAAATTTGTATTTAAATTCAAAATGGGGGTTTTTGATCCAGATGGTGCCTGGATCGATTTTGCGGTGAAAAAGCTCTCCAACCTGAACATAGGAAAATTCTCCCACGATACACGAATGCAGGTTCATTAAATCCACGGTGGCAAAGGGACCTAAAAAACAGCCTTCCAGGGTAGATCCGTGGATGTTGGCGTAGTGGCCTGAAATGGTGTTCCGAATAATAAACATTTCAGGGCTTTCTGGGTTGTGGGAGTTGCTGTGGACCAGGGTTTTGTAAAGCAGGCTGTCCATAATGGAGATCATTTCATCTTCAACCAGGGGAAGGTTCTTGGCTGATATTATGCTGTCACCCTTCCTTTTGAGTTCATCTCCCCGGACATCGCTTTTGTAAATAGCAGACCGTTCCACATAACATTTTCCTAAAAAGTAACTGCCTGCGATATTTGAATTTTTAAAATTAAAATAGAGGGGGTGGCGGGAGGTAATGCCGTAAAAAGCGTAGAATTCGAGCATTTTTTCATGATCAAGCGCATTGCTGACAAAGGGCTCTGTGTCAAATTCGAACTCTTCCAAATTAATCTTTACACGGCTGATAATTCGGTCGCTGAGTCGCTGTAACTGGTTCATTTTTTATCCTGTTTTTTTAATTATTATTTTGAGGAGTTTCCTGATCATCAGCGAAAATCCCCAGTTTCGGCCTTAAGGTGCATGTTGGTAATTCAATTTACAATCCTTGATTGTTAAAACAGTTTAGATCGAAAAATCCATATCATAGAAATTATCAGGTGACAATATTTTAGACTCCCATTAACAACTTGCCTTGCATTCAATATTGTTTTACAACGCATTTTTAGAAGAAAGACAAATATGTGTCATTTGTTCAACGTAGCAAAGGCTTGGATATGAGCGACATCAAAAAAATTATCACCACCTGCACCCGGGATTGTCCCAACACCTGCGGACTTGAAGCCATAGTTGAAGATGGCCGATTAATTCGTTTGACGGGATCAAAAAACCATCCGTTGACCCGGGGGCTGGCCTGCCACAAGGCATTAAAATACATTGATCGTGTTTACAGCAAGGAACGAATCACAAGGCCCATGATGCGTGGACGTTCAGGCTGGCGGGAGACTTCCTGGGAAGACGCGTTGGATACCATCGCTGATAAGATGAAGGCGATACGTGATGAGGATGGTCCCGAAGCGCTTCTTTACTACCAAGGCTATGGGGAGCGAACTGCACTTAAGCTGCTCAACAAGTATTTTTTCAACCTGTTCGGCGGCGTCACCACCCTTCACGGCTCTTTGTGCGGCGGCACCGGCCAGGCATCCCAGAACCTGGATTTGGGCAACCGCATCTCCCATGATCCCCTGGACCATTACAAATCCAAGGCCATGATCCTCTGGGCCAGAAATCCTGCCACCACCCAGATCGGACTGGTTCCCATCATCAAGGAGATCCGGAAGAAAGGCGGTCGGGTCATCACCATTGATCCTTTCCGGAACCGCAGTGCGACCCTTTCAGACCGTCATATTGCCCCGGCTCCGAATATGGATGTGTATTTGGCCATGGCCGCCGCAAAAATTTTGATCGAACGAAATGCCCATGATACTGATTTCCTATCCCATTACAGCGCAGGTTACGATACATACAAAGGGATTCTCGATGGCTACACCATAGATGAGTTGTGCTGCCTTGCCGGTGTGGCCAAAGATGATGCCGAGTACATTGCAGACACGCTGATCAACTTTAAGCCCACCTCAATTTTGCTGGGCTGGGGGCTTCACCGTCACAAGGACGCCCATTTTACCATCCGTGCCATTGATGCGCTGGGGGCGATTTCTGGGAATATCGGTGTGGAAGGGGGCGGGGTCAGCCAGGGATTTGAAGAATATGGTCCCTATGATCCAAAATGGTGGGGGGATCACCTGAATCCCAAGCGCCGGACCCTTTTGATGTCCTATGTGGGGCAAGAGCTTTTAAACGCAGAAAATCCCCCCATTCGCATGGTGTATGTGACGGCGGCCAATCCGGCCTGCATGGCGCCCAACTCGGAACTGGTGGCCGAGGCCTTTAAACGCATGGAGTTTGTGGTGTACAGCGGCCATTTTATGGATGATACTGCGGAACTTGCGGATGTATTTTTGCCGGCCACCACCTTTCTTGAAGAGTACGATGTGATGGCAAGTTACGGCCATAACTATGTGGGGCCCGTCAACCCTACCATTGCGCCCGTGGGGGAATGCCGAAGTGAATTTGACATGTTCTGCGCGCTTGCCCGGCGGTTTCCTTTTAAAGACCAGTATTGCAAAAGCGCCGATAAATGGCTGGCTGAAATTTGTGCGCCGATCAAAACCTGGGGCGGTGATTTGGGTGCGCTAAGAGATGCACCTTTTCGAATCCCGGAACCCATGGCACCTTACCTTGATAAGGTCTTTCCCACCCCTTCGGGGAAATTTGAATTTATGACCCGATTTGATGGGGATGCGCTCAACAATGCGGATGAAAATTATCCGTACGCCCTCTTGAGTGTAGCCTCTTTTGATTTTATCTGCTCCGAACGTACCCTTGCAGACCACCCACCTTTGCCTATAGTGCGCCTACACCCTGCCGAGGCAGAAAAATTGGGACTTGCCGACGGTCAGCCCGTGATGGTTAAAAGCTGCACTGGTGAAGTTAAGGCCCTGCTTTGTACCGATGATGCCACAAGGCGGGACTGTCTGATCACCGAACGTGGCGGGTGGGTCAAAGCAGGTCACGGATTGAATCGGCTTACAGCCGAAATGGTGAGTACTGTAGGCAACGGGACGCCATATTATGATACCCGGGTTACACTGTGCAGTATTTAAGGATTGTCCCTATTGTTTCCAAAATTCGGGAACCAGAAGTATAATTACAGTATATATTTCCAGCCGTCCTGCCAGCATGCACCAGGATAGAAGCCATTTGCCGATTTGGGGCAGGTGGGCGAAGTTTTCCGCCGGCCCCACGGTGCCGAATCCCGGTCCGATGTTGCCGAGGCACGATGCCACCGCCCCCAAAGAGGTCAAAAGATCCACACCCAGTGCGGATAGCAGTGCCGTGGCAATGGCAAAGATTAAAATATACAAAGCGATGAATCCAAGGATTGAGCGCAGCAAATCTTCGGGAATCAGGGTGTTGTTCAATTTGATGTGGCTGACACTCCGGGGATGGATCAGCTTGAACAACTCTCTGTAGCAATATTTAATGCAGACCATGATCCTGGCGCATTTGATGCCGCCGCCTGTGGAACCGGCACTGGCCCCCATGAACATACCAAAAAATAAAAGCACCTGGGACAAGCCCGGGAACAGTTCGTAATCCGCCGTGGCATAACCTGTGGTGGTGACGATGGAAACCACCTGGAATGCGGCAAACCTGAAGGCGTTGGAAAAACTGTCATACACTGTCCCCAACGTGTTGAAGGTGATGACTATGGTGCCCACAAGCACGGCGCCTAAGAAAAATCTGCATTCTGCGTCCTTCCAGAACGCAAGGCCGTTGCCCCGCAAGATTTGGAAATGCAGGGAAAAATTGATGCCTGCAAGCAGCATAAAAACGGTAATGGTATAATCAAAATAGGCGCTGTTATAGTGGGCAATGGAAAGATTTTTCGGTGAAAACCCGCCGGTGGGCAGCGTGGTCAGCGCATGACAGGTCGATTCAAATAGATTCATTCCTCCCAAATAAAGAAAAGCAATGAGTAAAAGCGTCATGCCCGCGTATACTATCCAGAGAATTTTGGCAGAATCGGACAGCCGGGGCGTCAGTTTGTCCGGTACCGGACTGGGTACTTCGGCTTTATATAGCTGGATGCCGCCCACCCCTAAAAACGGCAGGATGGCTAAAGAGAGAACAATGATGCCCATGCCGCCTAACCACTGGATCAAACTTCGCCAGAATAAAAGGCTGGGGGCTGCGCCCTCAATGTTGGTCATTATTGAGGAGCCGGTGGTGGTGAATCCGGAAACGGATTCAAAAAACGCATCCGTAAAGTTGGAAAAATCAGGGGCCAGAAAAAAGGGCAGGGCGCCGAAAAGACCGATGCCAAACCAGCCCAGAGCCACAACGGCTATGCCCTCTCTCTGATTGATATAGTCATGGCTGCCCGCCTTTTTTGAGATAAAAATCATGATGGCGCCCATAATAGTGGTCACCGCCATGGCCGTCAGGTGGCCGTGATGGGCCCCGTCTTTGAAAAACAGACTGCAGGCCAGGGGCAGAATCATGGAAAGGCCGAGTACAAAAAGAAGGACGCCGATAATCCGTATGATAAAAGGCCAGCGCATCAGAAAAACCCTAGTTTTACGGTAAGCATTTTTTCAAGTTTTTTTACAGCGGCCTGGATCGCAAATAAAATGATGCGGTCCCCTGCCAGTACCTGGTTGTCACCCATGGGAATAATGATTTCGTCCTGGCGGATAATGCAGACAAGTAGGGTGCCTTTGGGAAAAGAGATGTCCCTGATCGGTCCTTTGGTGATGGGCGAAGAAGCCAGGGCAACCGCTTCGATAAACTCTCCTTGTTCCCCGAAAATAGAGATGTCGGAGATGACATTTCCCTGGCGGATATCCTGGAGGATTGAAGATACTGCCGATACCCTGGGGCTGACCACTTTTTCAATGCCAATGGTGGACAATAAGGGATAATAACTGGCCTTGCTGATACGGGTGATGGTGTTGTTTACCCCCATGTTTTTTGCCAGAAGGGATACCAGAATATTGGTTTCATCGTCGTTGGTCACAGAGACCACCGCATCCATCTGGCTGATATTTTCCTCCATGAACAGCTTCTGGTCTCCGCCGTCACCATGGAGTACCACGGTTCGCTTCATCTGCATGGACAGGTCATTGCACCGATCCATATCCGACTCAATGATCTTAACCTGGATGTCATCTGCCTCAAGGGATTGGCCAAGTTTGGCACCAATGCGGCCGCCGCCCACAATCAGCACCTTTTTAACCGGTTTGACCGTTACCCCTAAAAGTCCTAGTGTGTCTTTAAGTTTTTTTGTGTCGCATACAAAATAGATCAGATCCCCTGTCATGGTTTTATCTTTGCCCCTGGGGACGATCACTTTATTTTCCCGGATGATGGCGGCGATCAAAGGCCGGTCCTGGCCAAACACATGATGATACTCGGCAAGCTCCAAACCTGCCAGGGGGGAATCCTGGAAAAGCCGCATACCGACATATTTAACCCGGCCGTTAACAAATTCCCCCTTGTCCACCGCGCCTGGAATGGTCATCAGCTTTCTGATGGTTTTTACCACTTCGGCTTCGGGATTGATGATGTTGTCAATGTGCGGGGCTTCGTTTTTCAAGCTGGTGTGAAAGGGGATAAATCCTTCATTGCGCAGACGGATCAGTTTTCGGGTCATCGGCGAAATCTGGTTGGCAATCAGGCAGGATACAATATTGATTTCATCACTGTCCGTGACGGCCAAAAGGATATCCGCACCGACAACCCCGGCTTCCCGCAGGGTGTCCGGGTTACTGCCCGATCCTGTTACGACCTTGACATCCAGGTCTTCAGCAATTTTTCTGGTGGCATGTGCGTCCACATCAACCACCACGACATTCTTGCTTTCAAGGGCCAACCGCCCGGCAATGTTATACCCAACGCCTCCGGCACCGATTATCACTATTTTCAAATGAAAACTCCTGGGTTCAATGTACGAATTTGGGCTGATCTAGTATTTGAGCCGTTTTTTACTATATTTGACAGGGACGTGTCAACATAACCGGTGCCGGCAACGACAAAGCCCCGGTCCATAAGGGTAAATGAACCGGGGCTTGAATTGTTTATAGATTGTTAAGGTTATTTTTTTACATTGTTGTGATGGGCATTCCCATGAGTTTCCACATGAATATGGACAATGCAACAACCACCATCAAGATGATGGACGCCGGAATGCCGTACATGAAAAATTCACCAGTGGTAAACTGTTTGGAGTCGTAAGCAATGGCGTTGGGGGCTGCACCCACCAGAAGCAGAAACGGCATGCCGGCCGTTACAAGGGAGGCAAATAAAATGACTTCAGGTGCCACATGCAGGTAGGGGGCGATAACCAGTGCCACGGGCAGGGATATGGCAATGGCCGCCACGTTCATGATAAAGTTTGTCATGATCATGACAAAGAATGCAATGCTTAAAATGAACACAAAGTAATTGGCTTTCTGGAACATGGTCAGCCAGTTGATGGCAAGCCATTCTGCGGCCCCTGTTTCCCACAGGCAGAAGCCAATACTCATGGCACCGCCAAACAAAAGAATGATGTTCCAGGGGATCGTCTCAAGATCTTTGATGTCAAGAATATTGAAGATAAAGAATAAAACCGTTGCCACAAGCATAATCGCATTTTTGTCCAGGCTGGATATGGCAGGGATAAACTGTTTTGCAGACATAATGGCGATGGCGGAGAAAATGATGGTTGCCGCCAGTACTTCACGTTTTGTGATGCCCCCCATGGCTTTTTCCAGCATTTTTGCTTTTTCTTTAATTCCGGGGATGGTTTTTTTCTCGGGTTTGCACACAATCATGAAAAACCCCCAGAGAAGAATAATTACGCCCCAGCCCACGGGAAACATGTAATAACTTAACTCAAAAAACGAGATCTCACGTCCCACGATGTCCTTGAAAAAACCAAGGGCCACTGCACCCCGTGCAGCACCCAAAAGCGTAATGATGGAGCCGGCGCCTGCCACAAATGCCATGCCGATGAACAGTCCTTTCCCGAATTTGGTGGGGCCGGGCTCATCTGTATACATGCCGTAGATGGTCATCAAGAGCGGAAACATGGTGGCTGCCACAGCCGTATGGGCCATAATATGGGTCAGTAGCCCGGTGACTACAAAGCAGCCCAGGTAAATCATGCTGGTTTTTTCCCCCACAATGGCCAGCATTTTGTACGCCAAGCGTTTGGTCAGACCCGTTTTAGTAAACACCATGCCGATGACCAGTGATCCAAAGATAAACAGGACCGACGGGGTCATGAAATCTTTCAGTGCTTCCTTGGCTGTACGCACCGCAAAAAGGACCTGTAATGCGCCCAATGCCAGACTGGTTATGCCTATGGGAACGACTTCAAACACCCACCAGGTGCCGGCCAGAAGAAAGATGGCCAGCGCGCCTTTTCCCTGGGCGCTTAAGGTAAAATGTTTTCCGGTAGGATCCACAGCATCCGGCCATGCCGGAGAAAAATTAACAATAGCGAACAGGGTCAGGCCGATTAAAATGAACAGAATTCTTTTCCAGTCCAGTTGTGCTTTTGCTGCATCTGTATTTCCAGTTGTCATTTGGTTCCCTCTCTCCTTTTGGTTAATGAATTATTACTTCATTTAAAATTCGTTTTATTCGCATTTATAGTATTTTTCAACTGTTTGTTTTATCAAGTCTTCCGTTTGAAAGGTGCGGTAATGTTTAAATTGCGAGCGATGCCTCCCTTGTAAAAGTTTGGGCCTATTTTTGTTTTAACGGATCTTACCCCCGGCACTTCGCCTGCAAGATCCACAATTTCTTTTTGTGCCCGGGTCAGGTTCATGACCTTTCCGTCCATTGTAACAAGCACGTGGCCCGAATCCGATTCAACGATCAGGCTGTGTCCAAGGCCCGCCAAAACCGCTTCAACCCGGGAACTGATATTGAAATCAATGGTCCGCATTTTTTTATTTGGATCGCTTGTTGCGATTTCAATGCCCGGGCGTACTTTTTCAAGAACTTGGTTGACATCTTCCAGGGTCATGTCATGTGTCGTTTTATCAATTTTTCCCCATTCCAGAGCCATATCATGTCTTGCCGGGTCCCACAGGTTGTCTAAATTCAGGTGAGCGGCAAATCGCTGTTCTCTCTGGTCGGATTGGGAGATCGTCTGGGTGGCGGCCTGGCTGGACAGCTGGGCAATGCGCATGGCCCGTTGTCTGCGGATCTGCATGGGGGGTGCCGACATAATTCTGTAAATGCCGGAAACTGAGACCGGGATCAGGTGGGATAATATACCTGAAAAAAGACAGGGGCCGTTGAGAATATTATGGGATATCTGAACCTTCAGTGCGGCCAGGCATTTTTTTCTGTCGTGGGTAAAATTGTCAAAAGGGATCGGTCTGCACTGGATGGACTTGAAAATAAGTTCAGTTTTCAGATCATGTGTCCGGCCGGTTTGTTTAACCAGTGCCGGGTCTTCATACACAGCGCATTCGTATAAAGTCGATAACGCGTCGATCAGTCGGTAGGGAGCGGCATACATTCCGCATGTAATGGCAATGAGGGGCATGTTTTCCAATCAGTTCAACCGGGTTTCAGGTTATCAATTCTCGTTAGGAAGATAATGAGCAAGTAGTATGCCAAGTTTGAAATTTGCTTTTAAAACGAAATCTTATGATTTTATGGGGGGAGGATGTGTTAAGTTTGAAACGATATGAAACAAATTGAAAAGTACGTTTTGAAACAATTTAAGACGTTATATTAAGTTGCCTTCAACCATACGGGTAAAAAGGATGTCTCCCGGGTTCAAAATGTGATTCTGCCATCGATTAAATGCCTGGGTCCATGTACCGGATATCCCGTCAAAGACCGCTAGTTTTTTCCATTTTAGAAATTCATAATATTCATCTTCAATGGCACCACAGATCAGTGTATTGATCTCCTGGGCCAGAAGGGTATGACACAGTTCATCCGATGAGGATCTGGGCAGCACAATAATCTTTTTGTCCTGGATCTCCCAGGATTCGGTTGTTGTCAAAATAACGACCTCTGTGGTCAGGTCAAACCTGGGTACAATCTCTTCGCCAAGTATCGGAATGGCAACCTTATGCAATGTCATAATTTTATTCTATCTGATATGTTTTGATTTTCCGCCATAATGTGCTGCGGCTCATGCCAAGAATTTGTGAGGCTTTACTTTTTTTGCCGTGGGCTGTTTTCAGGGCATCTATGATCATCTGCCGCTGCACCGAAGACCAGGTCTGCCCGGTTTCATCGTGTGGCAAAGGCGCCTCACCTATCGGTAGTTCGTGTGGGTGTTGTAAGGCCGGTTGCGGTGCCGGGGCCTTTGAAATTTTTTGCAAAGGCTCTTGCTCGAGAATATATGCCGGCAGGTTATCCGATTCGATTTTATCCCCCTGGGCCACATTAACCGCATATTCCATGATGTTTTTCAGTTCCCGGATATTTCCCTCATAGGTGTAATCCTGTAAAACAGACAGGGCCGATTCAGAAAATCCATTAATTTTTTTACCCTGTTTTTTGGTGTAATGGTTTAAAAAATGGTCAAGCAGCAGGCGAATGTCGGCGCCGCGTTCCCGCAGGGGCGGCAGATGAACCCTGGCGACATTCAGGCGGAACAAAAGATCTTTTCTGAATTTACCAATGGATACCATATATTCAAGATCCCGGTGGGTGGCGGCAATGATCCTTACATTGGCATTGAATCCCTTGGTGGCGCCTAATGGATAGATAACCCTGTCATCAAGAAATGTGAGCAGCTTAACCTGAAGGGGCAGGGGGAGATCTCCGATTTCCGTTAAGAAAATCGTCCCGTTGTGTGCCAGTTTGAACCGGCCGGGTTTATTTTCCACAGCGCCGGTGAACGCCCCCTTCATGTGTCCGAAAATTTCGGATTCCAAAAGGGTCGCAGGCAGTGCGCCGCAGTTGATTTTTATAAACGGTCCGCCGGCCCGACCGGATGTCTGGTGTACGGCTTCGGCCACAAGGTCCTTGCCGGTGCCGGTCTCTCCGGTGATCAGGATGGAGGCGTCACTTTGGGCAAGCATGGGAAGGGTCTGGAAGATCATTTCCATTTTACGGCTGCGGCCGATGATGTTGGCAAAACTGTAGGCCACGTTTTTTTCCGGGTCATTGGTGGCACTGCTTCTCAGATCCTCAATGGTTTCCATATAACCTGTGAAATGACCCTGGTTGTCCGTGATCTGTGCCGTGGTAATGCGCACCGGCAGTTTCTGGCGATCTGTATTGATGATATCACTGGTGCAGGAAACGGATCTGTTTTTACGGTGGGTGGCAAGCACGGGGCAGTTGATGATGCAAGCAGAACTGCGCAAAATATTCTTACAGGGTATCCCCCTGGCCATATCCAGTGAAAAACCTGTCAGTGCCTGGAAGAACCGGTTCAGATAAACTATCCTTAAATCCGTATCCATCAATATGATGCCCAGGGGAATTTCATCCAGAATATGGGTGAAATCCAGGGGCGAGCGCATCAACTGATGAATTTGGGGAAATATCTGCATTCTTAGAACGGGGTCCTTTAACTGCTGTGCCATCGATAACAGCCATGGGCGGATCTGATTTTTTTACCAGATCCAGCCCGTAACAAAAACAGAACGCTTTATGTAAGGTCGTGCGAACTTTTCTTTGCAAATCTTGCAAGTCAATTCCTATCATTGTCTTTCAGGATTTACAAATGAAAAGTCCAAAGAATTTAGAGTAGTTTCAAGTTCCAGTTCCAGGTTCCTGGGCGCGGCTTCATCTTGATGCCTTTGGGTATATTTTCAAACAGATTGACGAGTATGACAAAACCAGCCTGCTGCAGTTCTTGGGTTTTGGATGACAGATCCAGGGACCAGTTGGGAAAGGTGTGGTAGGTCGCATTGAACTTGCTGGTCCAGGCCAATTCGCCCATGGGGCTTTTAAAGCTTTTCCCGATATCCAGGTCCGGCGCTGCAATCCTTGATATGGCCACAGGCCAGTTCGCCCGGCAGACTGCACCTAACGGCAGGCAGCTGGATTTGGGCAAAGATAAAAGAATCTCGCTCTCCAGTTCCGGGCTGACAATGGCACCTGAAAACCCTTTATGTTTGAGAGCCTCCACAGCAAGGCTATTGGTGATATTGCAAAAGGGCCCTGCCCAGAGGTTGAGTCTTTGGGCGTTGTCAAACAGGCTGATCTGCCAGGGGGCGTTGAGTACAAAGTTTTTTGCCCCCTTTTTTATGGCGGTTCTGATATAGTTTTGACAGATCTTTTCCTCTTCGGGGAAAAGCACGGGGTCCAGCCACAGCCAGGCCCTTGCCGGGGATTTGATGCCGTAATTGTTTGCAGAAATCCATAAACCCGTGTCATTGTGTGTAGTTAAATTAACAGATGATTTTCTGAAAACGTCCATTTCAGGGAGTCCGGCCTGTTTTCTTTGTCGATGACCTGGCATACCCGGTGATTTTGTTCTGTCATCTGTTCTTTTATGGGGGGTGGACGTGTTTGCAGGTTTGATTTGTACCTTGGCAATTTCCCCAAGTTCAGTTTCAAGACGTGATAATTGATCTTGCAGTTCACGTCCTTTGCGGTCAATCATGAATACGGCAGTACCTTTGTTAATACGCCTGCCTTTTTTGCCTGCCAAAAAATATTTGCCTTTTTTGGGGATTGCCCGGGTCACTTTCTCGATTTGATGAAAGCTGTCTTCTTCATACCCGATTCGCAGAAGATCACCCGGTACAAGGGCTTCTCTGGAAATAAAATATGGACTTTCAGGGCTTTTTATTCTTCCTAAAAACAGGCCTGATCCGGTATCTGACTCATGATCCAGCGGATTGGCGACCCGGTGGGATAAGAGGTTGTAATGGCCACCCTGTCGTCCCAGGGCATATGATAGAAATGACAGCGCCTGTTTTTTTTGTTCCGGCTCATCCCTTAGCAGTTTATAGGCCATTACCGTGTAGTAAACATAGTGAGGGCTTTTTTTACGGCCTTCAATCTTCCAGGTACTGATATGGGGGATCTCTTTGAGGACTTTGGCCAGTACATCCGCGGACAGGTCCATACATGAGAAGTACCGGGCCTTTTTTCCATTCTGTTCATACAATCGTCGGCAGGGTTGAACACAGCGGCCGCGCAAGGCGCTTTTTCCGCCAAACCAGGAACTCCAGTAACACCGGCCTGACACGGAGTAGCAAAGCGCACCATGAATAAAAACCTCCAGATCCATGGTGTCGGGCACTGCGGCGGCCATGGCCCTGATATCATCAAGGCTGAACTCCCTGGGCAGCACCACCCTGGAAAATCCCGCCTGCTGTGCAGCCATAAGTCCAGCAGGATGGGTGCAGTTGCCCAACGTGGACAAATGGAGCTTGCCTTTGAATCCGGCTTGTTTGGCAAGGCTCACCATGGCGATATCCTGAATAATCAATGCATCGACATCCGTATGCCGGGTAAGTTTGTCAAGAATGCGCAGTGCCTTGTCGGTTTCGGATTCCTTAATGATGGAATTAAAGGCCACATAGACCTGAATTCCTTTAGAATGGGCAAACTGGGTCAGCCGTGCCAGCTCTTCAATGGAAAAATTGCCGGCTTCCATGCGGGCTGAAAAAATTTTAAGTCCGCAGTAAATTGCATCTGCCCCGGCGGCTATTGCCGCAAGAAAAGATTGCGTGTCCCCGGCAGGTGCCAGGATGATGGGTTGGTTTAATGGGTGGCAGGTCATAAATCCTTCATGTCCGATAAGGGTAAATAGTTATTTTATATTGCAATTTTAGGCAATATTGTCTTAAATTGCAATTTTTTGGTGTACAATGCAGAATTTTAGTGAACGCTCAGCAGACCCATGCGATGGGAAACGGCAAGGCCGTTAGGGAGGATATATGTTTGCAATTCATGATGAAAACGGTTATTGCACGCCCGTGGAAGGCATTGAGATGAAGACCTTGGTGCATGGAGAAAAAACGCTTCTGGCCCGGTTTAAAATGACCCAAGGGGCATTGCTGCCATCCCACGCCCATCCCAATGAACAGATCGGATATCTTGTTTCCGGTCGCATCAACCTCTACATTGGCGGGGAATGCCGCAATGCCGGCCCCGGAGATTCGTGGTGCATTGCATCCGGGGTCGAGCATCGTGCTGAAATTCTGGAAGACAGCGTTGCCATTGAGGTTTTTTCACCGGTGCGGGAAGATTACCTGCCCTGAGCCTGATGAATATAAATCCGTGGGCTTTTTGCAAAAGCTAAAAGGAAAATAAAAAGAAGAAATTAACTGTCTGGCATGCAGATTTTACAGGGTTTATACCCCTGGGTTTCCGCCTCTTCTTTTGATGTAAAATCCATGCTGCAGTTTTTACCGCTGGCGAAGTTACAATCCACTGTGTGGAAAACCAGGGTTTCAATATTTCCTTTAAACTGGACCTCTTTAGTTGCTGCTTCTTGTGCTTCTGGTGCTGCGTCTTCCGCTTCTTCAGTTGGTTCCGGTGCCGGTGTGGTATCTTGCTCGTTTAAGGCAGGTTCACTAACTTCTTTTGATTTTTCGGCGTATTTTGCCAGTCTTTCAGCGCCAAGTTCTATCTCGGTCTCAACCGTTGTGCCACTGTCATCTGACTGCTTGGACTCCTCAAAGCCCAGATATACGGCAACAGCACCGCCAAGAATCAATACCGCAGGAATCACGCCTGCCAAAAAATTTAAAAAGTTAGGAAAAGTTAACGCAAAACCTGGTACTCCAACAAGTAGCACCAGGGCACCGATGATAAATTTTTTCATACATCCGCTCCATAGAGTGTCTAATCAGCATTAATAAGGATCAGGATTTAAGCCCCCCAAGGTTGCATGCTACCCTTTTTATGGTGAAATTTATTGTATTGTCAAGGCAATCACGCAAAAATAATAACAAATATAGACATAAAAGTGATCCAATGTCCTTAAGCTGTTTTGGCAATAAGGGGGCGTGTAATAGGTTAGGGGGATGGAACACCGGTATCAGGGCTTCGATAGAGCATGATCCACCACATCCTGAATGCCATCAGGGCGTCGGCATCTTCCTGTTCCTGGCATTTAAAAAGTGTTAATGAATATGCTTCTTCAAATTCTTCCGGGGTAAACGTTAAATCATTTTGATCCAGGATCTCCTGTCGTGCTTGACTGTTGTCGGCTTTTACCAGTTTGTTTCTCAAATCGCTGTCATGCTGTCCTTGCCGGATAAAGTTAATGGCATTTTGAATGGTCATCTTAATCTCCTAAAGGGTTTGAATGTCAATTTTCATAGGCATATATAAGCATATAAAATGCCAAAATGATCGCAAGTCGTGAATATTTTTTATACCTGTTTGAAAATAAGGCAGTATCGTAAAATTTTAAGGCGAATGAAATTTAGATGTAATGATGCAAATCATATTGAAAGCACTATGTGCAGCGATCTTAATGACAAAATTGAAAGATTGGAAACGATTTTGTAAGAGTAGAAAAAGGATTGGTAAATTATTTAAAGGTCATCTAATATGCCATTGAAAGTTCTGATACGTTCTTAATTACTTTCATGCTTTACTAAAGATTGAGCCTTGGAACTTGATTAATCAGCTCGGCCCGTGGGTGTTGATTCAAAATTATGTTTTTCGGATGTTAAATGAAATGAATCCGTTGTTCAGATCAAAAGAGGTGCCCGTTTTTTACGGTCTAAAGCCCAATGATGTTATTGGTGTGGCCGCACCATCGGCCAGGTTTGACGTCCAGGCCTTTGAAAAAGGGGTCGCAAGTCTCAAGTCTCTGGGGTTTGACGTACACATTCCTGATGGTATCAATGGCAGCTACAGGTATCTTGCCGGCACGGACCGTCAACGGGCGGATGTGTTAAATTCCCTGTTTGCCGATCCAAAGGTTAAGGGCATCATCGCGGCACGGGGCGGATTCGGTGCCATGCGTCTTTTACCGCTGCTGGACTGGAATATCATTGCAAAACATCCGAAATTGTTTATGGGGTTTTCAGATTCCACCGCTTTGATTTGTTCTCTGGTACACCGAGCAGGGATCTGTGCGCTGCACAGTCCAAACCTGGTTTCTCTTGGTCAGGCCGACCAAAAGACGTTGGACAGTTTCGCAAAAACGGTGACAGGCTGTTTTACCCGTATGGGTCTGTCTGCCGATCTGGTACTTTCGGGAGGGCGTGCCGCAGGGCGGCTTTCCGGCGGCAATCTGGCCACCCTGGTTCACATGATCGGGACTGAATATCAGCCGGATTTTACCGGCAGTATCCTCTTTATAGAAGATGTGGGTGAACCGGCATACAAGATTGACAGGATGTTGGCCCAGATGAAAATGGCCGGCGTCCTGGGCGGTGTAAAAGGCGTTGTGACCGGGTCTTTTGAGAACTGCGACAATGAACAATATATCCCCCAGATCATCCAAGAGGTCTTTATGGACGCAAGCATTCCCATCTGCATGGGCATGGAGGTTGGTCACGGGGCGGTGAACCTCTCTCTTCCCATGGGGACGCAGGTTGTGCTGGATGCAGACCGTGCCTGCCTGCAATGGGATCTTGGCATAAAGTGATACCTTCCGGGATGAAAGACATTGATAACGCCATGGCCGATGCGGTGGCCACCGGCGTATTTCCTGGTGGTGTGCTGCTGTGGGCCGACAAAAAACATATCCTCTACCACAAGGCGTTTGGTGTCACAGATATTCGATTTGGGACGCCGGTGACGTTGGAAACTATTTTTGATCTGGCATCCCTGACCAAGCCCCTGGCCACGGCTTTGGCTGTGGCAGATCTGATTTCATCGGGGGTGTTATCCCCGAGGACGCGTCTAAAAGAAGTTCTGCCGGACTCCTGTGGAACGGACAAAGCCCGGATTACCATAGATATGCTGCTGCGCCACAGGTCTGGCTTGCCGGCCCACCGTCCTTATTTTGCGTCGCTTCCCGGACCGGTTCCAAGTTCAGTCGCCCGGAAGCATCTGCGGCAGCTCATCTTGGACGAGCCCTTGGAATACGAACCGGGTGCTAAGGAAGTCTACAGTGACCTGGGCTTTATTCTCCTGGCCTGGGTGGCAGAGACCCTGTCCGGGGTCAGGCTGGATGCATTTGTTAATAACAAAATTTTTGCCCCTTTAAATATTTACGATTTGTTTTTTAATCCGCTGGGTTCTGACGCTCCAGGGTTGGTGACTCATAAAAAATCTCTTGTTTTTGCTGCTACCTCCCATTGCCCCTGGCGCGAAAAAATGATAATTGAAGAGGTGGAAGATGAGAATGCCTGGGCTGTGGGTGGCATTGAAGGTCATGCAGGATTATTTGGTACTGCCGCAGGTGTTCATCGCCTGTGTTATGAGATTCTACGCGCCCTTGAAAATAAGGCCAGTAAAGTCATAGATCCTTTTGTCATTGGAAATTTTGCCGACAGGAATAATGGGACGATGCGTCCGGCGGGTTTTGATTCCCCAAGTGAAGAGAATGCGTCATCAGGTCACTTTTTTTCTAAGCGGTCTATCGGACATTTAGGCTTTACCGGTACATCCTTCTGGATAGATCCTGACAATGGTTTGATTGCGATATTATTGACCAATCGGGTGCATCCGAGTCGGGAAAATGTCGAGATAAGGAAATTTCGGCCCAGGATTCATGATCTGATCGTACCTGTATATAGAGCAAATATGCAGGTGTGAAACACTTTTATTCTTGTAAAAAAAACCTAAGTTTGTTAGCAATTATTTTTTAGTAGTATTTTTTCATCATCTATAATAAACACAACTCCCAATTTTGTATGAAAGAGGACAAATGAACTTTGTAACTGATACTTTGCTTGGGGCCTTTTCCAACGATCTGGCCATTGATCTTGGCACTGCCAATACGCTGGTGTATGTTAAGGGAAAAGGAATTGTATTAAGTGAACCTTCAGTGGTGGCGGTCAGGACGGACAAACGGACCAGAAACAAAGTGCTGGCGGTGGGGCTGGAAGCAAAGCGCATGTTGGGGCGAACACCGGGAAACATTGTGGCCATCCGGCCGATGCGAGACGGGGTGATTGCCGATTTCGCAGTGACCGAAGCCATGCTCAAGCATTTTATCCGTAAAGTTCATAACAATAGAAAAACCCTGGTGCGCCCACGGATTATCATTGCCGTGCCTTCCGGCATCACCCAGGTGGAAAAACGAGCGGTCAGAGAAAGCGCGGAATCCGCCGGGGCAAGAGAGGTTTTTCTTATCGAAGAACCCATGGCTGCGGCAATCGGCGCTGGTCTTCCCATCACGGAACCCACCTGTAATATGGTTGTGGATATCGGCGGCGGCACCACCGAGGTCGCAGTCATATCGCTTGCCGGGATTGTGTATACCCGTTCATTGAGGGTGGCGGGGGATAAGATGGACTCTTCGATCAGCCAGCATATCAAACGCAAATATAATCTGCTCATCGGCGAAAGAACCGCGGAGATCATTAAAACCACCATCGGTAATGCCTATCCTGATCCGGAACACCTGGAGACCATTGAAGTCAAGGGTAGGGATTTGGTCTCCGGTATTCCTAAGATTTTGGCCATTGATTCCGAAGAGGTCCGGGTGGCTATTTCCGAGCAGATTGAAGCCATTGTCGAAACCGTTCGCATTGCCCTGGAACAAACCCCGCCGGAACTGGCTGCGGATATTGTGGACTCCGGTATTGTGTTAACCGGCGGCGGCGCTTTGCTAAAAAATTTAGACAAACTTCTTAGAGAAAAATGCGGCCTTCCCATTGTCGTGGCCGAGGATCCACTGTCCACCGTTGCCCTGGGGTGCGGCAAATCCCTTGACAGTATCGAAATTCTAAAAGAAGTGGTCATTAGCTAAGGGTAATGTTTTCCAGGCGGATCATGATGATTGTCGGTGTGGGCTTTTTTATTGCGGTGGCACTTACCGTAATCGCCATGTCCAGCCGGGATACTCTGCCGGCCGGTGGGGTGGAAAGACTGTCCATCACCCTTACATCTCCTTTCCAGTTTGTGGCGTCCCGGATTATCGGTTTTACCGAATCGGTATGGCAGACCTATTTTTCATGTGTGCTTGCCGTGGAAGAGAATCAGGTGTTGAGGCGGGAATTATCCCAGGCCCAGCACACCGCCAATAGATGCAAAGAGCTTGAGCTTGAAAATATCCGCCTGAAGAAATTTGTCAATTTCCAAAGTTCCGTGCCTGCCTCCTATGTGGCCGCCCAGGTCATTGCCCGTGACCCGTCCCCCTGGTTTAAAACCATGATGATCGATAAGGGCGAAAAAGACGGTGTGGTCAAAGGCCTGCCTGTGCTGGTATCAGAAGGTATCGTCGGGCAGATTATTAAAGTGTCCGGTCATTTTTCCCAGGTACTGCTGATTACCGACCGCAATTCGGCGGTCGATGCGCTGATTCAGGATACCCGGGTCCGCGGCATGGTAAAAGGTAACAATAAAGATACCTGTTCCTTTGTATATACCCTGCGAAAAGATCAGGTGCAGCCAGGCCAGACCATCGTCTCCTCGGGATTGGATCAGGTGTTTCCCAAAGGGCTTAGAATCGGAACGGTGCTTGATGTGAAAAAAAATCATTCCCAGCTGTTCCAAGATATCACCATAAAAACTGCTGTGGATTTTGACAGGCTTGAAGAAGTGCTGGTGTATAAAAATGCCGATTGACAGGCGGATGTTGACGGTATGATGAACTTTTTATTTTTTTTCTTTTCCACACTGGTTCTGGTGATTGCCCAAACCGTTATTATCCCGAATTTATCCTGGTTTTCCCACAGTTTCGATTTAATGATCGTCAATGTATTGTACTTAAGTCTTTTTTCCCCACGCTACTGGGTGCCGTTCTGGCTTGTGATCATCGGCAGTATCATGGACAGCTTGTCCGGCGCCCCCTTTTTTTTGCATACCAGCGCATATTTGTGCATCTATCTGATTGTTTTTTTTCTACGCCGGTTGGTGTTTCAGCACAGCGCTGTGTTTGTCTTTATCGTCAGCCTTGCATCCGCCTGTATTTACCAGGGCTTGGTAATGTTTTGTGTTTTTTTACTCCAGGGATACAAGGCCATCGCGTCTACGGATTTTCACCTTTTCATTGGCCAAATTATCTGGGCTGCTGTTGGTATTCCCCTTGGCGTTTGGTGTCTGAAGACCATTCACCACAATTTTTTACATGCCGCAAAACAAACCCGCCGACACATGGCTCGTAAATACAGGGGGTAATGTGGGGGCAATCAATAAAAATCCGGATAGGGAGTGGCTCAAACATCGATATATCGGGGCCGGGTTATGCCTTGTTTTTATTTTTGGCGTTCTTTTTTTAAGACTTGTTTATCTTCAGATGATCCGCGGGGAAGAGTACCGGCGATTGTCGATGACCAATTGTGTCCGGCTCAAAAGTATAAAATCCTCCCGGGGGCTGATCTATGACCGCAATCACAATCTTCTTGTGGACAACCGGCCGGCCTTTGATCTGACCATTGTTTTGGAAGATGCCAAACCTTTGGAAACAACCCTTGAAAAGCTGTCCGAACTGACCGGCGATTCCTGTGACGAGTTCAGGGCAACGATAAAAAAAGCCGGTAGATCCGCGTTTTACAAACCCCTTGTACTTAAACGCGACATCACAAGAGATTTGCTTGCTGTCATAGAGGCCCACCAGTTCGATCTGCCCGGGATTCACATTGATATTGAACCCACCAGAAATTACATTTACAAGAAAACGGCCGCCCATCTCATCGGCTATCTTGGCGAAATTAATAAGGACGAGCTGGCTTCCGGAAAATTTCCCAATGTTCGGTCCGGGGACTCCATTGGTCGGTACGGGGTGGAAAAAAGTTTTGAATCGGATTTGCAGGGTAAGCGGGGCGGGCACCAGGTTGAAGTGGATGTAAACGGCCGGGTGATAAAAATACTCAGGACTGTGGAGCCGGTTTCCGGAAAGGATTTGGAGTTGACAATGGATCTGTCGCTTCAGCAGAAAGCCGAAACCTTGCTTGGGGAAAATGACGGGGCTGTCGTGGCCCTTGATCCCTCCAACGGCGATGTCTTGGTTATGGCATCCGCGCCAAGCTTTGACCAGAATGATTTTATTGGCGGGATCTCCAGTAAAAAATGGAGGGCGCTGATGGATGATCCGGGCAAGCCCATGAACAATAAGGCCATCCAGGCTGAGTATCCCCCGGCGTCCACATATAAAACCATCACGGCCCTGGCAGGGCTTGAAGAAAAGGTTATTGATCTTAATTCAACATATTTTTGTCCGGGTTTTTATAAGTTCGGCAACCGGCGGTACCACTGCTGGAATAAATACGGGCACGGCAATTTAAATGTTGTGGGGGCTATTGCCCAGTCCTGCGATGTCTTTTTTTACCAGACCGGCGAAAAACTTGGGGTTGATACCCTGGCAAGGTATGCGTTTGGTTCCGGCCTGGGTCGGTTAACCGGTATTCGTCTGGCCCATGAGCGCCCGGGGTTGATCCCCACGTCCGCATGGAAGAAAGAACGGTTCAATGAGCCATGGCAGGCCGGTGAAACCTTGTCCATCAGTATCGGCCAGGGGTTTAATTTGGTGACCCCTTTGCAGATGGCCGTGTTCATTTCTGCGGTCGGAAATAACGGCACTCTTTATCGGCCAAGACTTGTCAAATCTGTTCAAGATGCCAAAGGGCAGATCGTAAGGGAAGTTGAGCCTGAGATTATCGGCGGGCTGCCAGCGTCTAAAAAAAATTTGGCCATTGTGCGGCAGGGGCTTTTGGAGGTTGTTCACGGCAACCGCGGTACTGCCCGGCGTATTCGTATTCCCGGTATTGAAATTGCCGGAAAAACAGGAACGGCACAGGTCTTTTCCCGCAAAGCCGGGGAGAAGTTTAACAATGAGCAGTTGCGGCGTACCCTCCAGGATCATGCCTGGTTTGTCTGTTATGCGCCGGCTCAAGATCCTAAAATAGCCATTGCCGTGATCATTGAGCATGGGGAGCATGGATCAAGTGCCGCGGCTCCCATCGCAAAAGAGTTGATCCACGCCTATCTTGGTGGACCTGAAATTCCAACTGCCCAGGTCAAAGAAGACTTGGAAACTGTGGAGTGAAACATGTTTGACCGCCGTCTCATATCGAATTTCGACTGGGGATTTCTTTTACTGATTTTTTTGATCTGCATTCTGGGGCTGACCATTCTCTATTCGGCGGTGACGGCCGGATACGCCGGAACTGCCATGCATCCTCTGTTTAAAAGACAGGTTGTCTGGCTTTGTGTCGGGTTTGGCATCATGATGGGCTGCCTTGTCATCGATTTTAAAGAGTTTGCCAAACTGCATATCCTTATATATGCGGCGTGCGTCGGGCTGTTGATTGCCACTTGGCTTGTGGGGCATACCGGTGGCGGCTCCCAGCGTTGGCTGGTTCTGGGTCCCGCTCGGATACAAACATCTGAATTGATGAAGATTTCTTTGATTATCAGTCTGGCCTCGGTGTACGCAGACAGTATTAGTTCCGAAGGTCTTGGGTTTAGGCATTTGATCAAACCTGCGATTTTATGTCTTATTCCCTTTGGCCTCATCGTCATTCAGCCGGATCTTGGTACAGGGCTTTTGCTTTTGCTCATTGCCGGCTGCCTTACCTTGTTTGTAAAAGTTGAAAAAAAAGTTGTGTTTGTTTTCGGGGTGGCAGGGCTCTGTTTGGTTCCCCTGGTTTGGTTTTTCGGCCTTAAGGATTATCAAAGAGACAGAATTCTAACCTTTTTAAATCCCGAGCGCGATCCCCTTGGGGCGGGGTACCATATCATCCAGTCCAAGATTGCCATAGGTTCTGGTATGCTGACCGGTAAAGGCTTTCTCCATGGCACCCAGAACGCATTAAATTTTTTGCCTGAACAGCATACCGATTTTATTCTTTCCGTGCTGGCGGAAGAGTGGGGGCTAATGGGGTGCGCCGTGTTGCTTGTTCTATATTTCCTTTTGCTGTTCTGGGGATTGAACATTTCATACAATTGCCGGAATATGTTCGGGTCTCTGTTGGCCATGGGCGTCACCATTATGATATTCTGGCAGATCTTTATCAATGTCGGCATGGTGATGGGTCTGATGCCGGTGGTCGGAGTCCCTTTGCCCCTTGTTTCCTACGGTGGATCCTCGGTCGTGACCAACATGGTCGGCTTTGGCATATTGCTAAATATAAGTATGCGTAAATTTAACACCGCCTGAATTCTGCCTGATTTTTATTAAATTTAAAATCTTTAAAAAAATATGATTTTTGCCGGTAAAATTTCAATATTGTATGCCATAGGATCATCGAAGAAAATCCATTCTTAGAATTGCTGCATTCTGTGTTGACAAAAAGCGTGTTGGATGGTACTCAAGTCTCGGTCATTCAAGCATTTAGGCTATATCCGAGCGATTTTAGCCAATAGGATATAAGTAGTTGATTTTTTGTAATTATTAACTGGTGGAGGAATTTTATGATAACTGTGATTCCTGATATATCAGCGGTATATCAGATGGTCAATTTTCTTGTCCTGCTATTCCTCCTCAACCTGGTTCTGTACAGACCCATTCGAAATGTCATTCTCGAAAGAAAAGCCAAGATCGGCACCTTAAACTCAGGTGTTGATAAAGCTTCGGCTAACCTTGAGAAACAAATGGATGACTACAAAGAAGGGCTGAAACAGGCAAGGGGTGAAGGCCTCAAGCAAAAAGAGGTGTTCATCGAGGAGGCATCTGCCCAGGAGAAGGAGATTATCACCCGGATCAATCAGAAAGCGCAGGCTAACTTTGCCCAGATTAAGGCACAGGTGGCTGAAGAAACCGAACAGGCCCGTAAAGCGCTTGAGGCTGAGGTTGAGGTCTATGCCAAAGCCATCGGCGAAAAGATTCTTGGGAGGGCATGTTGATGAAAATGACGAATTGGAAAAAACACCTTAAAGTTTCCGCAACTGTCGTGGTCCTTGTGGCTGGTGCGACAGTGGTCTGGGCTTCCGGTGGCGGTCATGGTGAAGCAGCGCATGCAAGTCATAACGTGTGGCACGATGTTGATACCTGGAAAGTGCTCAACTTCGTCGTTCTTGCGCTGGGTTGCTTTTTTATCGCTAGAAAACCGGTGGCACAGTTCTTTTCTTCCCGTACAAAGGGAATTGAAGAAGAATTGACAGATCTGGAACAGAAGAAAGCTGAAGCAGAAAGAAAACTTGCCGAGTACGAAGCCCGGTTTAGAAACCTTGCACAGGAATCTGAACAGATTGTTGAAGATTACATCAAACAGGGAGAAGAGGCAAAGAAAAGAATTCTTGCAGAAGCTGAAGCCCAGGCTGAAAAACTTGAAGATATGGCTAAACGCAATATCGAACAAGAGTTCAAAGCTGCAAAAACGATTCTCAAACAGGAAGTTGTGGAACTTGCAATGGATCAGGCCCAGGCGCTCATTAAAAAATCCATCACAACTCAGGATCAGAATCGTCTGGTCGATGAATACTTGAAAAAGGTGGAGGCATAATGAAGAATCACGCAGTTTCAAGGCGTTATGCCAAGGCATTGATTTTGATAGGCCAGGAGGACGGTCAGGCGGAAGGGTATAACAACGAGCTTTCCGCAATGGTCGGGCTATTGGACTCCAATGAGGGTTTTGAACAGGCCCTCAGCAATCCGTTAATCGGAAAAAGTGATCGTAAAAAGCTTCTTGATGCAGTAATCGCTTCTGCAGGCTTTTCTAAAGTGATGAGCTCTTTTTTGTCCTTGCTTTTTATTAAAGGCAGGATTGGTTTTCTCAGGGACATTGCGGCCTATTACAGCACAATGGCTGATGAACTTAAAGGTGTTGTCAAGGCTAGCGTTGTGGCAGCCACAACCTTGTCCAAGACAAACATTGCTAAAATTCAAAAGTCGCTGTCTGAGAGAACGGGTAAAACTGTTGAGCTTGATGTACAAAAAGATGCAAGCCTTATCGGCGGAATCATCACAAAAATCGGCGATCTTGTTCTTGACGGCAGCGTAAAAACCCAGCTGATCAATATGAGGGAAACTTTAAAAAAAGGTGAGAGTTTATAATGGAAATTAAAGCAGAAGAAATAAGCCAGATAATCAAAGATCAAATTAAAGGGTTTGATGCACAGGTTGATCTGAGCGAAACAGGTGTCGTTCTATCTGCGGGTGACGGTATCGCCCGTGTTTATGGTCTGGAAAAAGTAAAAGCCATGGAGCTTGTTGAGTTCCCCGGCGGCATTTTGGGATTGGCGCTGAACCTTGAAGCAGATAACGTCGGTGTTGCTATTCTGGGTGATGATAAGGTCATCAAAGAAGGCGATATGGTTAAGAGAACCGACCGTATTGCTTCTGTCCCCGTTGGCGAAGCCCTGCTGGGTCGTGTTGTAACCACCACAGGTGAACCTGTTGACGGCAAGGGTCCTATCACTTCCGACATATATATGAACATGGAGCTGGTTGCTCCTGGTGTTATTGCCAGAAAAGGTGTTCACGAACCCTGCTACACTGGTTCTAAGGCCGTTGACGGTATGACTCCTGTTGGCCGTGGCCAGCGTGAGCTGATCATTGGTGACCGTCAGATTGGTAAAACTGCTGTCGCTGTTGACGCCATTATCGCTCAGAAAGAGAGTGGTATTAAATGTATCTATGTTGCCTGCGGTCAGAAAAAATCAACAGTTGCCCAGGTTGTTGCAGCGCTTGAAGAGCATGGTGCCATGGAATATACAACAGTCGTTGTGGCCTCTGCTTCTGAATCTGCTGCCATGCAGTATCTGGCTCCCTATGCCGGTTGCGCCATGGGCGAATACTTTCGTGATAAAGGCGAACATGCCCTGATCGTTTATGATGACCTTTCAAAACAGGCTGCTGCTTACCGTCAGGTATCTCTGCTGCTCAGACGTCCGCCTGGACGTGAAGCGTTCCCCGGCGACATTTTCTATAACCACAGCCGTTTGCTGGAACGTTCCGCAAAAATGAGTGATGAGCTTGGTGCAGGTTCCTTGACCGCACTTCCCATTATTGAAACCCAGGAAGGTGACGTATCTGCATTTATTCCCACCAACGTTATCTCCATTACTGACGGCCAGATCTTCCTTGACAAGGACCTTTTCTTTGCTGGTATCCGTCCGGCCATTGACGTCGGATTGTCCGTATCCCGCGTAGGTGGTGCAGCCCAGGTTAAAGCCATGAAACAGGTTGCCGGTACCCTTCGTCTGGATCTTGCTCAGTACAGAGAGCTTGAAGCCTTTGCTGCTTTCGGCTCCGATCTTGATGCAGCAACCCAGAGACAGTTGACCCGTGGTGAAAGACTGGTTGAGCTGCTCAAACAGCCCCAGTACCAGCCGCTTCCCATGTACAAACAGGTAACTGTTCTTTATGCCGGAACCAAAGGATATCTGGATGCATTCCCCAAAGAAGCTGTTCCTGCTTATGAGGCTGGCCTGTATGAGTTCGTCGAGGGCCGCTATCCTGAAATTTTTACCGGCCTCAAGGAAAAAGAAAAAATTGATGATGAAATTGAGGCTAAGCTTAAAGAATGCCTTACCGCCTATGGCGAAGAATTTAAAAGCACCTTGTAATTAAGAGCAAACTCTTCGAATTTATTTATATAAAATAATAACATATAGGCGCAAAGGTAGATCATATGGCAACACTAAAAGAAGTACAATCGAAAATAGTCAGTGTAAAAAAGACTAAACAGATTACCTCTGCCATGAAAATGGTCGCCACTTCTAGATTGCGCGGTTCTCAGAATGCCATGGAGGCATTTAAACCTTATGCCTCCAAATTTGCGGAGGTTCTGGGATCCATTGCCGGTAAATCAGGGGAGGGCGCTTCCCCTCTTTTGGTTGCCAAAGATGAAGTAAAAAAGGTGGCCCTGCTCCTGTGTACATCAGACAGGGGTCTATGTGGTGGATTTAACATTAATTTGATCGATAAAGCTGAAAAAATGCTCAAATCTGAGCTTAGCGGAAAAGAGGTCTCTTTTGTCTGCTACGGCAAAAAAGGCCGCGACTGGGCAAAAAAACAAGGCAAAACCATTGATGCCCAGTACATCGGCGTCGTGGGCGGCCGAGTTGATTTCTCAGTTGCTTCCGGCTCAGGACAGACATTGATCGACAGTTTCCTTGAAGGAAATGTGGATGAAGTATATCTGATCTATTCTGAATTCCAGGGTATGGCAAAGCAGGTCCCGATGGTTAAACAGATTCTTCCCATTCCATCACTTGATGATGTGATCAAAGAAGAAACTGCCCCTGCCGCCGATGACGGCGCCTTTTTGCCGGAACACATCTGTGAACCCTCTTCAGATGCTCTCTTGGGTGAAATGCTTCCTAAGAATGTTTTCATCCAGATATACGATGCACTGCTTCAAACATCGACTTCAGAGCATGCAGCCCGTATGCGGGCCATGGAAAATGCAACCAAGGCATGTTCCGATCTTGTGGATGAACTGCAGACCATATTCAACAAAACCCGTCAGGCAGGTATTACATCTGATCTTATGGATATTGTTGGCGGTGCCGAAGCCCTTAAGGGGTAATTGACTTTTAAGTAAGCATAGATAAAACAGCTTTATAGGAGAATAAAATGGCTGAAAATATAGGTAAAATTTCACAGGTACTCGGCGCCGTAGTTGACGTTGAGTTTGAGCCCGGAAAACTTCCCGCGGTTCTGACCGCCCTGACTGTCACCAACCCCACCATTGGGGATATGGAAGATAATCTGGTTATTGAAGTTGCTCAGCATTTGGGTGACAATGTTGTCCGCTGTATCGGCATGGACGTAACAGACGGTCTTCAGCGTGGTATGGTCGTAAAAGATACCGGCAAACCCATCATGATGCCGGTTGGTCAAGCTTCTCTGGGCCGCGTTCTTAACGTTGTAGGTCGTCCGGTTGATGGTCTTGGTGATATTTCCCAAGAAAAAATGCTCCCCATTCACAGACATGCTCCGTCTTTCACCGAGCAGGACACCACTGTCCGCGTTCTTGAAACCGGCGTAAAGGTTATTGACCTTCTGGTTCCCTTCCCACGTGGCGGTAAGATGGGTATGTTTGGTGGTGCCGGTGTTGGTAAAACCGTTATCATGATGGAAATGGTTAATAATATCGCCATGCAGCATGGTGGTATCTCCGTGTTCGGCGGTGTTGGTGAAAGAACACGTGAAGGTAACGACCTTTACCACGAAATGAAAGACTCCGGCGTTCTTCCCAAATGTGCCTTGGTTTACGGCCAGATGACTGAACCTCCCGGAGCCCGTGCCCGTGTTGCGCTTTCCGCGTTGACCTGCGCAGAATACTTCCGTGATGTAGAGGGCCAGGACGTGCTGCTCTTTGTTGATAATATCTTCCGTTTCACCCAGGCTGGTGCAGAGGTTTCTGCTACACTGGGTCGTATGCCTTCCGCCGTTGGTTACCAGCCGACACTTGCGGTTGATATGGGCGAGCTTCAGGAACGTATTACATCTACTGATAAAGGCTCCATTACCGCTGTTCAGTGCGTTTACGTACCTGCCGATGACTTGACTGACCCTGCACCTGCAACAACCTTTGGCCATCTTGACGGAACGGTTGTACTTTCCCGTCAGATTGCAGAGCTTGGTATCTATCCTGCTGTGGATCCCCTTGACTCCACCTCCAGAATCCTTGATGCCGCTTACATTGGTGAAGAGCATTACAACGTTGCCCGGGTTGTTCAGCAGACGCTGCAAAAATATAAAGAGCTCCAGGACATCATTGCCATTCTGGGTATGGACGAGCTGTCCGACGAAGACAAGATTACCGTACAGCGCGCCAGAAAACTTCAGAAATTCCTGTCCCAGCCGTTCCATGTAGCTGAAACCTTTACCGGTATGGCCGGTATTTTTGTAAAGGTTGAAGATACGGTTCGGTCCTTCAAGGAAATTATCGAAGGCAAGCATGATGACCTTCCCGAAAATGCTTTCTATATGGTTGGGGCTATCGAAGACGCCATTGAAAAAGCAAAAGCTTAATAACCATTCGGAGGTCTATTATGGCTGATAAATTTTTTCTTGAAGTGGTAACACCGCAAAAGGCCATTGTCAGTGAAGAAATCAAAAGTATTTCGGCGCCTGGCAGTGAAGGTGAGTTCTGCGCTTTGAAAGGACATACAACCTTTCTGACTTCATTGAAGGTCGGTGGTATCCGTTATGAAGATGCTACTGGGAATGAGCGCATACTTTTTGCAAACGGTGGGTTTGCCGAAGTGCTTCCGGATAAGGTTACTATTCTTGCTGAATCTGCCGAACGGCGCGAGGATATTGATCTCAACCGGGCAAAAGAGGCCCAGGCTAGAGCTGAAAGACGCTTGAGCGACAAAGCAGCCGATACGGATATCGTCCGTGCCCAGGCAGCTTTGCAGCGGGCTTTGTTCCGGATTAAAGTTGCTGGAACGAACTGATAAGATTTGGCTGGTTTGATGGTTTGACGATCATCGGATCTTTAATGCCGAAAAATATGAAGTAAAAAAGGGGTGCCGTCTATGGCACCCCTTTTTATTTTATCGCTTATATTTGTAACGAGACAAAGGAACAAAATGAACAAGATTGCAGTTATCATACTGGCTGCGGGAAAAGGCAGCCGCATGAAATCGGATTTGCCTAAAGTCCTGCACAAGGTCGCAGGTGAAAGTATGGTCAATCACGTGATTAAGGCCGCTAAGCAGGTTGCTTCAAGTCATATTCATGTCGTGGTCGGGCACCAGGCCGAAAAAGTGCGAGACGCGATTCAGGGAAAACATATTGTCCACTTTGCCTTTCAAAAAGAACTTCTTGGTACTGGGGATGCTGTCAGGACAGCATTGCCTGACGTCGATGATTGCGTGCAGCATGTATTGGTTTTGTGTGGTGACGTTCCATTAATAAAAAAGGATACCATTGGCGACTTGGTTTCACTCCACAGTAATCAAAAGGCCGATTTGACCGTTTTGGCTGCAAAGGTTAATGATCCGACTGGTTATGGCAGGATTATTCAAGGCATGAACGGGCAACTTCTTGCAATCCGTGAAGAGGCGGATGCAACTGATCTGGAAAAGCGGATTGATATCGTTAATTCTGGGATTTTCTGTTTTAAAAAGCAATTTCTTGAGTCTGGGCTGGGGCAAATTAAGAATAATAACAGTCAAGGCGAGTATTATCTTACTGATCTTGTGGAAGTCGCTGTGCTGAACAATGCCAAGGCATGTGTTGAAATTACAGACGATGCCGAGCAGGTTATGGGAGTTAATACCATTGAACAGTTAAACCGCATCAATAAGGCGTTTACTGGGGTTTCGCATGAATTATCTTGACTTTCATCAGGCTGCTCAATATATTAGTAGTTAATTAATTACCATTTTATACGAGACTTAAGAAATTGAATAACGAGGATATAGCAGCTAAGTTTGATGACATTAACATCCATGTGGATTTTTTAATAGAATCTTGCCAGACTCTTCAAAAAGAGAATCAAGAGCTTTCTGTTAGAGTAAGGGAGCTTGAAGAACAGTTGGAACAGAAAACACAAAAAGAAGATGTCTATGTCGGCCGGGAGTCCATGATAAGTGAAAAAATTAGCGGGCTTCTTTCCAAACTGGATGGTTTCTCGGAAACCGTCTCCTGAGGATGAATTAAAAAGCGTTTGAATATATAGATCGGTAAAGGGCTTTTCTTGGATGAAATCGTTAAAATTGATCTTTTCGGGGAAGAATTTAATTTTAAACCGGATAAAGATCAAACAGATGATCCGGTAAAGATTGCAGCCCACGTTAAACAATATATAGATGAAGCAGAGAGTCTTTTCCAGAATAAAACCAGCAGTAAGAACCGGATGGCGATTCTGCTTCTTGCAGCCATGAATTTATCCAAAGATTACCATGAACTGCAGATGAAGTATTCTGACCTTGAAAAAGACATAGATAACAGAGTTTCATCCTTATTAAAGAAAATAGACCAAACGATGAAATAAGATTCATTGGTTTGAAATTGTAACAAAACCCCCTGCGGTGTGCGTGATTGTACAACAGACTTTGTCCTAACGCATAGAAACATAGGGGGGTCACGCTGATACTGGTGAGCAGGTTCCCTCTTATGTAAGGGAAAAGCCTAAAGGTGTTATTGATCCCCCGCTTTTGGACCTTTGGTTCAAAGCCTCAAGAGACAACACGGCAGATGCGGGGGACTTTTGTTATTATATTAAAAAACGCTTTGCCGTATCCCTCCTTATCCTAACGTATTATTCCGTTTCTTTTTAGCAAGATAAAACGCGGGTGCATTTTATTGTGCAGCCCATTATTCCAGGAGAGAAATTGTATGAGTTTTACAATGATGCTTGCATTCATGCTGGTGCTGCTTGCTGTTGGTGCGGTCATTTTATATGTGATAAAAATGAAAGTGGACCAGGAGAGACTTGATTTCCAAGAAGAACAACGTGTTGCCATGGAACAAGCGGCCAAGAAAGCTGAAACTCTGCTGAGAGAAGCCAAACTGGAGGCACGCTCGCGCCTGTTAGAAATGAAGAGTACATTTGACGCCGAGACCGAAGAGACCCGGGGCGAATTAAAAAAAGAGGAACGAAGGCTTTCTAAAAAAAGTGAAAAACTCGATAAAATTGAAGATCAATGTATTAAAAGAGAAAAATACATAGAAACAACTGAAAAGGCTGTTGCAGAAAAACTTGAATCTCTGACCCAAAAAGAGGAATCGTATGGTCAGCTTCTTGAGGAGACTAAAAAAGAGCTTGAAAAAGTTTCCGGGATGACCCTTGAACAGGCAAAAGAACTGCTGTTGAAAACCATGGAGGATGAAGCCAGGCATGAAGGCGCCAAAATGGTTAAAAAGATCACCACCGAGGTTAGGGAAAATGCGGATAAAGAGGCAAAAAAGATTTTATCAACAGCCATTCAGCGTTATGCAGGTGATTATGTGGCCGAGCGCACCGTCTCCGTGGTAAATCTGCCTGGAGATGAAATGAAGGGGCGAATTATCGGCAGAGAGGGGCGCAATATCCGGGCATTGGAAGCCGCAACCGGAATAGACCTGATTATCGACGATACCCCGGAAGCTGTTATCTTGTCAGGATTCAATCCTGTCAGGCGTGAGGTGGCAAGGCTCTCCCTTGAAAGATTGATTTCAGATGGAAGAATCCATCCCGCCCGTATTGAGGATGTCGTGGCGCGTGCAACCGAAGAGGTTGATCTGGCTATTAAAGAAGCCGGTGAGCAGGCGGCGTTTGACCTGGGTGTGCACGGCATTGATCCGGAACTGATCAAGGTTCTTGGTAAATTGAAATTTAGAACCTCCTATGCCCAGAACGTTTTGCAGCATTCGGTCGAAGTGGCATTTTTGGCCGGTATTATCGCAGCTGAACTGGGTTTGGATGTCAAGCTTGCAAAGCGCATGGGGTTGCTGCACGATATCGGCAAGGCCGTGGACCACGAAGTGGATGGGGCACATGCCATTATTGGTGCCAAGCTTGCCAAGAAATATGGTGAAAATGATAGTGTTGTCAATGCCATTGCAGCGCATCATGAAGATCAGATGCCCGAAAGTGTATATGATTTTATCGTACAATCTGCGGATGCCCTTTCCGGAGCCAGGCCTGGTGCCAGAAAAGAGAGCCTTGAGAACTACGTAAAACGTCTGGAAGATCTAGAAAATATTGCAAATGGGTTTGAGGGCGTGGTAAATACCTACGCAATTCAGGCTGGCCGTGAAATTCGGGTCATTACTGAAAGTGAAAAAATTACGGACGAAAGTGCAATGCTGCTGTCAAAAGATATCGCCCGCCAGATTGAAGAGAATCTGACATTTCCGGGCCAGGTTAAAGTTGTTGTCATTCGGGAAACTAGAGCGGTTGAATATACCAGGAAATGATAAGGAATAAACGGCATGAGTGTTTTATCTATTTTAAAAGAACGTGGATTTATTGACGCAACTACCCATACCCAGGAGTTGGAAGACTATCTGGAAAATAATAGAGCCACCTGCTATATCGGTTTTGATCCAACCGCGTCAAGTCTGCATGTCGGAAGCCTGGTGTGCATCATGGCGTTGGCTCATATGCAGCGGGAGGGCCATAGACCTATTGGTCTTGTCGGCGGCGGCACCGGGCTTATTGGAGATCCCTCTGGTAAAACAGAATTGCGTAAAGTGCTTACCCAGGAGCAGATTGATGAAAATAAGGCCGGCATCCGCAAACAATTGTCCAGGTTTATAGATTTTTCTGAAGATAAGGCCTTGATGCTTGATAATGCAGCCTGGTTAACTCAATTGGAGTACATTGCTTTTTTAAGGGATATTGGCAGACATTTTTCCATTAACAAGATGATTAAAGCTGAAAGCGTGAAGTCCAGAATGGAATCAGAAGATGGCCTGACCTTTATTGAGTTTAACTATATGTTGCTCCAGGCCTATGATTTCATGGAACTTGCTAAAACCCATGGCTGTCTGCTTCAAATGGGCGGAAGTGATCAGTGGGGCAATATTGTGGCGGGAATTGATCTTGTGCGGCGTACGCTTGGTAAGCAAGCTTATGGCATCACATTCCCTTTGATAACCACTGCCTCGGGTATAAAAATGGGTAAAACCCATAAGGGAGCTGTCTGGTTGGACCCTGAACGGTTTTCCCCCTATGAATACTACCAGTTTTGGGTAAATACCGATGATCTGGATGTGGCAAGATTTTTAGCGCTGTTTACCTTTATCCCCATGGAAGAAATCGATTTAGTCAAGAAACTGACTGGCGCGGATTTAAATAAAGCCAAAACTATTCTTGCATATGAAGCAACTAAGATTGCCCACGGGGAAGATGAGGCCCAAAAATCCCTTAAAGCTGCTGCTTCCATGTTTGGGGCTGTTGATGTGCCTTCTGATCTTCTGCCTTCTGCAAGTATTCCCAGAGGAACGCTTGCAGGCGGTATGGATGAATCCGTGCCCACCAGCACCTTTGATAAAGCGGATGTGGTGGATAAAATGTTTGTGGTGGATCTGTTTTGTGAGGCAGGGCTGTGTAAATCTAAATCTGATGCCCGTCGGCTCGTTCAACAGGGTGGGGCCTATATCAATGGTGAAAGGCTTGGCGCGTTTGAACAAGTCGTGGTTGCCGATGACGTAAACAACTGCGAAATCATGCTTCGGGCCGGCAAGAAAAAATATCACAAAATTATTTTAAAATAGTTAAAAAAAGGTTTGACAAGACCGAAGCTCAAGTGTATATTGTCCGAGTTTTGTTGAACAGGAAATACCAGACAGAACTTGATCTTTGAAAATTGGTCAGTGAAAAAGAAAAGAGCGGGTCAATGACAATACACTTGAAGCTTAATGGCTTTAGCGTAGACCTTAAAAAGTTTTAGTAAAGGATTATAACTGGAGAGTTTGATCCTGGCTCAGAATGAACGCTGGCGGCGTGCTTAACACATGCAAGTCGAACGAGAAAGGGATTGCTTGCAATCCCGAGTAGAGTGGCGCACGGGTGAGTAACACGTAGATAATCTGCCCCCAAGCCTGGAATAACTATTCGAAAGGGTAGCTAATACCGGATAAAGTCGGTTCACACAAGTGGATTGATGAAAGATTGCCTCTTCTTGAAAGCAATTGTTTGGGGATGAGTTTGCGTACCATTAGCTTGTTGGTGGGGTAAAGGCCTACCAAGGCGACGATGG
>OY759748.1:2725000-5795500 GCA_963662595.1 uncultured Desulfobacter sp.
TGTGACCGCGTGCCTTTTGCATAATGAGTCAGCGAGTTACTTAATGCGGCAAGGTTAAGCCGATAGGTGTAGCCGTAGCGAAAGCGAGTCTGAATAGGGCGTAAGTTGCATTGAGTAGACCCGAAACCAGGTGATCTATCCATGTCCAGGGTGAAGCGGGAGTAAAATCTCGTGGAGGCCCGAACCGTCACAGGTTAAAAACTGTTCGGATGAGGTGTGGATAGGGGTGAAAGGCCAAACAAACCTGGAGATAGCTGGTTCTCTCCGAAATATATTTAGGTATAGCCTCGTATGTTTCTTTCTGGAGGTAGAGCACTGAATGGGCTAGGGGTCTCACCAGATTACCAAACCTAATCAAACTTCGAATACCGGAAAGTCAGAGTACGGGAGTCAGCCCGCGGGAGCTAAGTTCCGCGGACAAGAGGGAAACAACCCAGACCGCCATCTAAGGTCCCCAAATCTATGCTAAGTGGAGAAGGATGTGGGAATGCCCAGACAACCAGGAGGTTGGCTTAGAAGCAGCCATCCTTTAAAGAAAGCGTAATAGCTCACTGGTCGAGTGGATCTGCGCCGAAAATGTATCGGGGCTAAAGCATAGTACCGAAGCTGCGGAATGAAATTTATTTCATTGGTAGGAGAGCGTTGTGTCGTCATAGAATCGCAATCGCGAGGTTGTGTGGAGATGTCACAAGTGCCCATGCTGACATGAGTAGCGATAAAGCGGGTGAGAGGCCCGCTCGCCGTAAACCCAAGGTTTCCTGAGTAAAGCTAATCTTCTCAGGGTTAGTCGATCCCTAAGGCGAGGCCGAAAGGCGTAGTCGATGGAAAACAGATTAATATTTCTGTACCACCTTGTTGTCGTTTGAGAAATGGGGGGACGCAGGAGGGCAAGTCATCCGTCTGTTGGAATAGGCGGTTCAAGCTGGTAGGCTTAGAATTTAGGCAAATCCGGATTCTTTTAAGGCCGAGAAGCGACGTCGAGGGATTTATCCCATAAAGTGACTGCACCCATGCTGCCAAGAAAAGCCTCTATCGAGATAACAGGTGATCGTACCGTAAACCGACACAGGTAGGTGGGGAGAGTATCCCAAGGCGCTTGAGAGAACCCTGGTTAAGGAACTCGGCAAAATGATACCGTAACTTCGGGAGAAGGTATGCCCCTGTTTGTTAGTATTATACTTTACAAAGCATTTGGGGGCCGCAGAGAATTGGTGGTAGCGACTGTTTACTAAAAACATAGGACTCTGCAAAGTCGCAAGACGAGGTATAGGGTCTGACGCCTGCCCGGTGCTGGAAGGTTAAGGGGATTTGTTAGCTTTTTGCGAAGCATTGAACTGAAGCCCCAGTAAACGGCGGCCGTAACTATAACGGTCCTAAGGTAGCGAAATTCCTTGTCGGGTAAGTTCCGACCTGCACGAATGGCGTAACGACTTCCACACTGTCTCAACCAGGGACTCAGCGAAATTGCAGTGGCGGTGAAGATACCGTCTACCCGCGAAAAGACGGAAAGACCCCGGCACCTTTACTACAGCTTGACATTGGATTTTGGGATATGATGTGCAGGATAGGTGGGAGACTTTGAAGCATGCGCGCCAGTGTGTGTGGAGTCACCCTTGAAATACCACCCTTCATATTTCAGTGTTCTAACCATGGTCCGTAACCCGGATTTGGGACAGTGTCTGGTGGGTAGTTTGACTGGGGCGGTCGCCTCCCAAAGAGTAACGGAGGCGCGCGAAGGTTCCCTCAGGCTGATTGGAAACCAGCCGTAGAGTGCAAGGGCATAAGGGAGCTTGACTGCGAGAGAGACATTTCGAGCAGGTACGAAAGTAGGTCTTAGTGATCCGGCGGTTCTGAATGGAAGGGCCGTCGCTCAACGGATAAAAGGTACGCCGGGGATAACAGGCTTATCGCCCCCAAGAGTTCACATCGACGGGGCGGTTTGGCACCTCGATGTCGGCTCATCACATCCTGGGGCTGGAGCAGGTCCCAAGGGTTTGGCTGTTCGCCAATTAAAGTGGTACGTGAGCTGGGTTTAAAACGTCGTGAGACAGTTTGGTCCCTATCTTTCGTGGGCGCAGGATATTTGAGGAGATCTGATCCTAGTACGAGAGGACCGGATTGGACCAACCAATGGTGTTCCAGTTGTCGTGCCAACGGCATTGCTGGGTAGCCAAGTTGGGTATGGATAACCGCTGAAAGCATCTAAGCGGGAAGCCAACTTCAAGATTAGATATCCCTTCTTTTGACTAAAGACCCCTTGAAGACTACAAGGTTGATAGGCTGGGTGTGTAAGCATGGTAACATGTTGAGCTTACCAGTACTAATAGGTCGTGAGGCTTAGCCACTTTTTTCCACGAATAAATTTAGTCGCTTTGATTATATAGCAAGCTTAGTATTTATTACAGCAGATTAAACTAAAGTAATTACAGTTTAATCCGGTGACGATGGCGAAGAGGCCACACCCGTTCCCATCTCGAACACGGAAGTTAAGCTCTTTAGCGTCGATGGTACTGCATGGGAGACTATGTGGGAGAGTAGAACGTCGCCGGATTATCTTTCAAAAGCCTGGGTCAATATTATTTTGATCCGGGCTTTTTGCATTGATAAATTAGCTTATAATCAAAAAAAATAATTTCATAAGAATTAATAAAAAAATACTTGAATTCTTATCTGAAGATTGATATAAGTATCGAGTTTTTTGGGCGCCCGTAGCTCAGCTGGATAGAGTACTTGACTACGAATCAAGGGGTCGGACGTTCGAATCGTCTCGGGCGCGCCACAAAAGACAAGGGTTTTCAGGTTTCAGCTTGAAAGCCTTTTTTATTTTGTGTGAGGGTCTGTGTGAGAAAACTCATTAAAACCCTGGTCCAGGCAATTCACAGCAGCCCGCTCTCCATCGCCAATTGACTGAAGATAAATCTCAGTTCTCAGCCGATTTTTATGCCCATCACCTTTTTAGAATCCTTGTATAGGTCTGCGATCTGATCCCCGGTTTTTCTGCGCCGGTATCTATGCTGTTCTGTCATAAAAATATAATCCTTTTATCATAAAATCAAAACATTGATCACATAAACAAACTGGTGTTCGTCTGTTCGCTGTTTTCATTGTGATTAGGTTTTATGTGTTTTTTTTCTAACGTATGGCCTGATATGGGCCGTGCAATGTTTTTCAAATTGGGGGAAAAGAAATGGGTTATAAGAAAAGAATTGTCGTAATCATGTTATCTTTTTTCGTTTTCATTGCAGTGACGGGTATCGCCGGGGCCGGCATGGATCAAAACAAAAAGCAAAAATTGAGCAACGCAATAGGCTGGTATAAAAAATGGTATAAATCAATTGATGAAGGCAAGGTGGCTCATTTAGGTCCCCGGCCTTTTTATCTGGTTGAGGATATGGAAGACAGTCCTTTGAAAAAGAAATTAAAGCGGTGCACCAAAATGCCGGTTTTTTTCAGATCCGACTTCTCCATCGGGCATCGTGGCGCCGCACTTCAATTCCCGGAGCATACCAAGGAATCCTATGAGGCCGCAGCTGCCATGGGCGCTGGTATCATAGAATGTGACGTTACCTTTACGTCGGATGAAAAGCTGGTCTGCCGCCATTCCCAGTGCGATCTGCATACCACCACCAACATCCTTGCCATTCCGGAACTTGCCGCCAAGTGCAGTACGCCTTTTACCCCGGCCGTACTGGACGAAAATGGCGACGTGATCACCCCGGCTTCCGCCCGGTGCTGTACCAGTGATATCACCTTGGAAGAATTTAAAATGCTGAAAGGCAAAATGGATGCATATAATCCTGCTGCCACCACGGTGGAAGCGTATATGGATGCTACACCCGCTTTCAGAACAGATCTTTACACCCAGAACGGTACATTGATGACCCATGCCGAAAGCATTGAGTTGTTTAAAAAATTGGGTGTAAAAATGACTCCGGAACTTAAATCCCCCAGCGTTGAAATGCCGTTTAACGGCGATTACTCCCAGCAAGACTATGCCCAGCAGATGATTGATGAATACAAAGCTGCCAATGTTCCGCCAGAGAACGTATATGCCCAGTCTTTTGATTATAATGATATGCTTTATTGGATCGAAAACACCCCGGCATACGGCAAGCAGGCTGTATATTTAGACGGCCGTTACGGAGAAGCGGATTTCGACTATACCGATCCCGACACCTGGTCTCCTTCCATGGCGGAAATGGTGGCCGACGGAGTTAAAATCATTGCTCCGCCAATGTATATGCTTCTGGCTGTGGAAAATGGTAAAATCGTACCCTCTACCTATGCCCTTGAAGCCAAAAAGGCAGGTCTGGAAATTATTACCTGGACACTGGAACGCTCTGGGTTGCTTGAGTCTGTAGATGCAAGAAACGAATTTTACTACAGCTCAGTTAAAGAACTGATTGATAACGATGGAGACATGTACGAAGTTTTGGATGTTCTGGCAAAAGATGTTGGAATTATCGGGATCTTTGCAGATTGGCCGGCCACGGTTACTTTTTACGCCAACTGCATGACGCAGGAACTGTCATCCGAGGATCGTTAGTTTTTAGGCGAAATGAATTCAAAAACAGCGGGCAGAGCCGGGGATTGATTTTAATCCCCGGCTGTTTCAGGTGTATCTCGTCTGGATATGATGGTTTCTGCGGCTATATCATTAAGTTACTTCTCATTTTATGCTTCAATATTCAATATATTCAATTGGTTATCTTACTTTCAAAGTAAAAATAGATTCCATGACGATTGCCCTGTGCATCCGTGTTAACAGGGTCTGGCATTCCTTGATAAATTCTAGTATATTATCCCACTTGTTTAAATGGTCCTGGTGGATTTAAAGTGTAAAGGATGGGATATGATTGATGAAGAACGCCTGGGGCAGCGGTTTTCGGAACTTGTCCAGATTGATTCCGAATCCGGTAGCGAGGCTTTGATTGCCAAGGTTCTTGAAAAGGAACTCATTGACCTTGGGGCTGCGGTCTCGTTTGATGACGCCGGTGCCAAGGTCAATGGAGACTGCGGCAACCTTGTGGCCACATTTAAAGGTAATGCGGATGTTGCGCCGGTGATGCTCTCCGGGCATATGGATACAGTGGTGCCCGGCAAAGGGGTGAAGGTCATATTTGAGGACGGTGTGTTTAGAAGTGACGGCACGACCATCCTGGGCTCCGACGACAAGTCAGCCCTGGCCATTATCCTTGAGGTGATGCAGGTGATCAAAGAGAATAACCTGCCGTGCCCCCCTGTTGAGGTCGTCCTGACCGTCGGTGAAGAGCAGGGGCTTTTGGGGGCCAAACACCTCGACTGCTCATGCCTCAACTCTAAATTCGGATATATCCTGGACGCCGTGGCCACCGACGGCATAGTGAACCGGGCACCGACAGCCAACAAAATCAGTGTAAAAATTTACGGCCGGGCGGCCCATGCCGGCGGTACCCCGGAAAACGGAGTCTCTGCCATTTATGCGGCGTCCTGTGCCGTTGCCAAACTTGAACTGGGACGTCTTGATGAAGAAACCACCTGCAATTTGGGCGTAATTTCCGGCGGGGCAGCCACCAATATCATACCCGAATACGTGGAAATTCACGGCGAAGCCCGATCCCATGACCCTGCAAAATTGGAAAAGGTCACACAGACCATTGTTTCCACCTTTGAAGCAACCATGGCCGAACTTCAGGCCCCGGGAGACACGGTTCCACGGGTGGAGATGCGCGTGGAAAATGATTTTCCCCATACCCGTATCCCCGAAGATCATATGGTGATCAAACTTGCCCAGAAGGCTGCGGCAAATCTGGGCCGGGACATGCCCTGTAAAACCAGCGGCGGTGCAGCGGATGCCAATATTTTTTTCGGCAAAGGCATTGCCGCAGGCGTTATCGGCACAGGTATGACGGATGTGCATACCCTTAAAGAGTCCATTGCACTTGACGATATGGTTGGCTGTGCCCAACTGGTTCTTGAAATTCTTAAACTCCATGCAGCAGGAAAGGCGGCGGTATGATTCTTTATCTTGATATGATGGCAGGCATTGCAGGGGATATGTTTTTAGGGGCGCTGGTGGATCTCGGCGTGCCTGAGGCGTGGCTTAAAGAAAAATTGTCGACTATTCTGGATGGATTTGATCTGCGCACTGAAATTGTGTTCAGAAGCCATTTGCGGGCGGTTAACCTTCATGTGGATGTGACCGACCATGTCACCCATCGCCATTATACCCATATCCGGGAGATGATCGAATCAGCCGATCTGCCGGACAGGGTCCGCAATAATGCCTTGACCGCCTTTAAGCACATTGCCCTGGCCGAATCCCAGATTCACGGAAAGGATATTGAAACCGTCCACTTCCATGAAATTGGGGGCATTGACAGCCTTGTGGATATTATCGGCAGTTTTCTGGCCCTGGATTATTTAGGTGTGGAGAAGGTCTTTGCAACCCCGATCCCCCTGGGATCAGGAACGATTAAATGTGCCCACGGCACCATTCCAGTGCCGGTCCCGGCTACGGTGGCCATCCTTAAGGGGCTTGAAGTGACCGGATCCGATGCCAAAACAGAAATTGTCACCCCCACAGGCGCATCTCTTGTGGCAACGCTTGCCCCGCAGTTTGGCGGTATGCCGGACATGCAGATTAAAAAAGTCGGATACGGGGCCGGAAAACGCGAGACCGGTGCCTCTGTACCGAATCTTCTGCGTCTGGTGCTGGGCTCCCCTGCCCAAGTAAAAAGTTATGGGGACAACATCCTGTCCGATCAGGTTCATGTCTTGTATACCAATGTGGATGACATGAGTCCAGAGGGCCTTGGTTTTGTTATGGACCGCCTCATGGAAGAGGGCGCACTTGATGTCAGTTTTACACCGGCATTCATGAAAAAGAACCGGCCCGCCACCCGCATTGAGGTGATTTGCCATAAGCCGCAGCTCCAAATCCTTTCCAAAATCCTTTTGTCCGAGACCACAAGCATCGGCGTTCGATATCATGTGTGTGATCGGATGATCTTGAAGCGTGAACCTGTGGAGGTGGAAACAAGCCTTGGCTATGTAAAGGCTAAAAAGATCACCCGACCAAACGGCCAGGTCCGGATTATGCCCGAATACGATGAATGCAAACGCATTGCCCGGGAACAAAATTTGCCTTTTTATCAGGTGTATGAACGGATTCTGGCGGACGGGCAAACAGGTAGGTCTTAATAGATCTAAAAAAGGAGCAGGCAGATGGGGGAAAAAGCGATACTTTTTATTGCCACAGGGTTTGGTCTGGGACGGATACCTTTTGCCCCCGGGACCTTCGGCACCTTTGCTGGCCTGCCGCTGATCGGTATCATGGCATGGCTGGCAACGGCGTGTACCCCCGGCGCTGCCGCCTTATTTCTGGTGGGCGTAATCCTTTGCGCGGTCTGGATTTCCCAGGAGGCTGAAATTTTGATGGGCAGCAAAGATCCGGGGGCCGTGGTCATAGACGAGATGGCAGGGTTTTGTGTTACCATGACCCTGGTGCCTGTGACCGTGTTTACTTTGGCTGCGGGCTTTATTGCCTTTAGATGTTTTGATATACTTAAACCTTTTCCGATCCGCTGGTTTGAAAAAAACTTTTCCGGCGGGGCCGGTATTGTGTTGGATGATTTGATGGCAGGGGTGCTGGCTGCTTTCCTGCTTAAAGCAATACACCTTTCAGTCATGATTTAGGAGGAACACGTGATGGAGAAAAATAAGGAAAAGGAAAAAGCTGTCCAGACCGCCATGAATCAAATCGAGCGCCAGTTCGGCAAAGGCTCGATCATGAAATTGGGCGGACGGGAAATCGAAGCCGTGCCCGTGATTCGGTCCGGATCTCTTGCCCTGGACAAGGCACTGGGCGTGGGCGGATATCCCAGGGGCAGGGTCATTGAGATTTACGGCCCTGAATCGTCCGGTAAGACAACCCTTGCCCTTCATGCTGTGGCCGAGGCCCAGAGAAAGGGCGGAATTGCCGCGTTTATTGATGCCGAGCACGCCCTGGATGTCTCCTATGCCAAGCGGCTGGGCGTGGACTGTGACGAACTTCTGGTCTCCCAGCCGGATACCGGTGAGCAGGCCCTTGAAATTGCGGATATGCTCGTTCGAAGCGGTGGTGTTGACATCATGATTGTGGACTCTGTGGCGGCCCTTGTACCCCGATCAGAGATCGAAGGCGAGATGGGCGATTCCCACATGGGGCTGCAGGCAAGACTGATGTCCCAGGCCCTTCGTAAATTAACCGCCACCATTGGTAAAACCGCCACCACCCTGATTTTTATTAACCAGATCCGTATGAAGATCGGTGTGGTTTACGGCAATCCCGAAACTACCACCGGCGGTAATGCTTTGAAATTTTACGCATCCATGCGCCTTGAGATTCGAAAGGCTGCAGCCATCAAAAACGGCGAAGATGTAATCGGATCCAGGACCAAGGTTAAGGTGGTAAAAAATAAATTGGCCCCCCCGTTTAAGAATGTTGAGTTCGACCTGATGTACGGGGATGGCATTTCCAGGACCGGCGACCTTCTGGACATGGGGGTTGAGCTGGACATTGTGAACAAGAGCGGGTCCTGGTATTCATTTGACAAAGAGCGCATCGGCCAGGGCCGGGAGAATGTAAAAGCCTTTTTACAGGACAATCCCGATATTTTTGATGCCATTGAACTTAAAGTAAGAACCGAACTTGGAATTGCCGGACCGGATGCAGCGAAACCCAAGACCGCACCCGACACCGGAAATGACAACAGTACACCGGAAGTATAACCAACTGGTTTAGTACAGCAGGAGCCAATAATACTATGACAGGTAATGAAGCCAGGAAAATTTTTCTCGAATATTTTAACAAACACAACCACCGCCATGTGCGCTCGTCATCCCTGGTGCCCCAGGATGATCCCACCCTGCTGTTTGTCAACGCGGGTATGGTGCAGTTTAAACGCGTTTTTACAGGTGATGAAAAACGTGACTACACCACCGCCGTCACCGCACAGAAATGCGTGCGGGCCGGGGGCAAACATAACGATCTTGAAAATGTGGGATACACGGCGCGCCACCACACCTTTTTCGAGATGCTGGGCAATTTTTCCTTTGGCGAGTATTTCAAGGAAAAGGCCATTGATTTTGCCTGGGACCTGCTCACCAACGGGTACGGGTTTGATGCTGAAAAACTCCATGTCTCTGTTTATAAAGATGATGACGAAGCCTATGATATCTGGAACAAGCAGGTTGGGGTGCCTGTTGAACGTATCTCCCGGTTGGGCGAGGCCGACAATTTCTGGGCCATGGGTGACACAGGACCGTGCGGGCCGTGTTCCGAGATTCACATTGACCGGGGCAAAGAATTTGGGTGTGATGATCCCAACTGTGCCGTGGGGTGCGACTGCGACCGGTGGCTGGAGTTGTGGAACCTGGTATTCATGCAGTTTGAAAGAAGCGAAGACGGCACCATGACACCGTTGCCCAAACCCAGTATTGACACGGGTATGGGCCTTGAACGTATTATTTCCGTGCTCCAGAACGTCCCCACTAACTTTGATACCGACCTTTTTGTGCCGATCATGGAACGGGTCGGGGAGCTGGCCGGCAAAAAACGCGGGGAATCCAAGGAAGTGGAAGTGGCCATGAAGGTCATTGCCGATCATTCACGGGCCTCCGCCTTTTTGATCTGCGACGGCGTACTGCCTTCCAACGAGGGGCGTGGTTACGTGCTTCGCCGGATCATGCGCCGGGCCATCCGGTACGGGCGCAGCATCGGACTGACCGAACCGTTTTTACACAAAACCGTTCAAACCGTGTTTTCCATTATGGATGAAGCCTATCCGGAACTCAAAGAGTCTGCCGCCTTTATCCTCAATGTGGTGAAAAACGAAGAGGAAAAGTTCCTTGAAACTCTTGAAACTGGTATGAAGCTTCTGGAAGCAACCATTGAGGATCTGGGAAAAAACAATGAGAAAACCATTCCCGGCGAGGTGATCTTCAAGCTTTACGATACCTTTGGATTCCCTGTGGACATTATCCAGGACCATGTCAAGGAGCTGGGCATCGCCCTGGATCTGGACGGGTTTGATAAGTCCATGGCCGAACAGAAAGCAAGATCCAAGTCCAAAAAGAAGTTTGCCGGCGTGGGCGATGCGTATAAACCATTGACCTCAGCGGGCGTGAAAACCGTATTCAAAGGATATGACGCCATTGAAATGCAGAGCGATCTGCTCATTGTGGTCAAGGATGACGCTGAAGTGGAAACGGCCGTTGCCGGTGACGAAATTGAATTGGTCACTTCTGAAACCGTATTTTATGCCGAGTCCGGCGGTCAGGCCGGAGACAAAGGTGTGTTTGAAAATAATGCCTGTGCCATTGAGATTACCGATACGGTGAAAGATCCGTCCGGCCTTTTCATTCACAAGGGCCAGGTCGTCAAAGGGTCTTGCAAAAAAGGCGATGCCTTTACCCTCAAGGTAAATGCAGAACTTCGCCGGGCCACGGCGGCAAATCATTCAGCTACCCACATCCTGCATTCAGCCCTTCGCAAGGTGTTAGGCGACCATGTCAAACAGTCAGGATCTCTGGTTACCCCGGACCGGCTGCGGTTTGACTTCACCCATTTCAGTGCAGTTACCCTTGAGGAGCTTGGGGCCATTGAGACCGAAGTTAATACCCGGATCATTGAGAACGTTGCGGTGACAACAAAGGAGATGGGCATGGATGAAGCGGTCCGGTCCGGTGCCACAGCCCTGTTCGAGGAAAAATACGGAGATGTGGTCCGGGTGGTTTCCCAGGGAGATTTCTCCCAGGAACTGTGCGGCGGCACCCATACCCGTGCCACCGGCGACATCGGCTTGTTCCGTATTCTGTCCGAAGGTGGGATTGCCTCGGGCGTACGCCGTATAGAAGCGGTGACAGGGCTTGCTGCCCTGAAGGCCGTCCATGCAGATCAGCTGGCCCTTGAAAAAGTAGCCGGGGTTCTGAAAAGTGCAAAAGACGGGGTGGTGGAACGCCTTGAAGCCTTTGCAGCTGAGAAAAAGGCTGTGGAAAAAGAGTTGACCGCACTGAAGGCCAAAATTGCCTCCAAATCCGCTGAAAATATTGAGGATGATGTCAAAGAGATCAACGGGGTCAAGGTGCTGGCCAAACGGGTGGAAATCGAAAATCCATCCCAACTCCGGGATCTGGCAGACAAATTCAAAACCAAGCTGGGGTCGGGTGTGTTGCTGCTAGGTGCTGAATCCAACGGTAAAGCACTGCTTATTTCCATGGTTTCCGACGATCTGACCAAGACCTTTAAAGCAGGGGATATTGTTAAAACTGCTGCGGGTATCGTGGGCGGCGGCGGCGGTGGCCGGCCGGATATGGCCCAGGCCGGCGGCACCAAACCAGAGTTTCTGGACAAAGCGTTGCTGTCTGTGTTTGATACGGTATCCCAATAAATTGCGGACCCGTTAAACAAAGCCCGGGATACGGAAATTAACTTTTCGTATCCCGGGTCATAACATTTTCGCCACACACCACAGGCGTTCCAATAGGGGAGGGCGTTTCCATCCTGTGATCGCGTATTTTATCAGACGGCTTTTATTGGTCATCCCCACCTTCATCGGTATCACCATCATGGTGTTCACCATCACCCGTTTTGTGCCCGGCGGCCCCATTGAGCGCATCATCGCTGAAACAAGGGCCATGCAGATGGGCGAGCAGGGCGGTCGTGCCAAAATCCAGGCCGGCCAGGGTCAGCCCCTGTCTGACGATCAGATTAAAAAACTTGCGGCCTATTACGGCTTTGACAAACCTATACTCCAAAGCTATGGGATTTGGCTTTTCAAGGTACTGAAAGGTGATCTCGGCCGATCTACCCGGTACCAGGACCCAGTGTGGACCATGATTAAAGAGCGTATTCCCATCTCCCTTTATTTCGGGGTGTTGAGCATGATCATCATCTACGGCGTCTGTATCCCCCTAGGCGTTGCCAAGGCGGTGCACCACAACAGCGGGTTTGATAATTTAACCTCGGGGATCATTTTCGCAGGCTATGCCATCCCGGGCTGGGTGGCCGGGGTCATTATGCTGGTGATCTTTGCCTCCCGCATGGATCTGTTTCCTCTGGGCGGACTTGCATCCGATTATTTCACCGACATGACGGTTTGGGAAAAAATAGAGGATGTGGCCTGGCATACCGTTCTGCCGCTTTGCTCCTATGTGATCGGTGCCTTTACCGTGATGACCCTGTTGATGAAAAATACGCTCATGGATAATCTGTCTGCCGATTATGTGCGCACGGCCATTGCCAAGGGCTTAACCTTTAAGCAGGCTGTTTTTCGCCATGCCCTGCGTAACAGCCTGATCCCCATTGCCACCAGTTTCGGCAACAATATATCCATTCTTTTGATGGGATCATTTCTCATTGAAAAGGTCTTTAATATCGACGGTATGGGGCTGTTAGGGTATGAGTCCATCCTGGACCGGGATTACCCGGTGGTGATGGGCATTCTGGTGATTTCATCCCTGCTGTTTATGGTGGGAAATATTTTGTCTGATTTGTGTGTGGCGATCGTTGATCCCAGGGTGCGATTTAAATAGGAAGCGATGTATGGCATTATTGAGTCCGGTGACGCTCGAACAATTCAAGCGCTTTCGCAGTGTCAAAAGAGGTTTCTGGTCCCTTGTGATCATTCTGCTCCTGATGTTCATATCCTTTTTCGCCGAAGTTTTTATTAATTCCAGGGCGCTTGTGGTCTGTTACCGGGGGGAATTTTATTTTCCCACCTACCAGAATATGATACCGGGAAAAACCTTTGATCTGGGGTATGCATATGAGACCAATTACCGGGAACTGAAAAAAAAGCTGGACGGGCTGGCGGGGGCTGGGTTTGTGATTATGCCGCCGGTGCCCTATAATCCCTATGAAAACGATCTGAGAATCAACGAATACCCGCCCTTTCCGCCGTCATTTTCCCAGCGGCATTTTTTAGGTACGGACAACGTGGGGCGGGATGTGCTGGCCCGGCTCGTGTACGGATTTCGCACAGCCATTCTTTTTTCCCTGGGACTGCTGTTTCTTAATTATACTGTGGGGATATCCCTGGGGTGTGTCATGGGGTATTTCGGCGGGACATTTGATCTGTTTTTTCAGCGGGTGATTGAGATATGGAGCAATATCCCGTTTTTGTACGTGATTATTATCGTCTCCTCCATTGTGGTGCCAAGCTTCATGGTTCTGATTCTGATCATGGCGTTTTTTGGCTGGATCTCCATCACCTGGGTGATGCGCACCATGACCTACCGGGAAAAGGAACGCGAATATATTCTTGCGGTCCGCTCCCTGGGCGCTTCCCACATGCGGATCATTTTCAGGCACATTATTCCCAACACCATCTCCGTGATCGTTACCTATGCCCCTTTTGCCATCTCTGGCGGCATTGTAGCTTTAACCTCGCTTGATTATCTCGGGTTCGGCCTGCCGGCACCCACTCCTTCCTGGGGAGAGCTCTTATCCCAGGGCTGGCAGAACATGGAAGCCTGGTGGATCTCCGCTGCTGTGGTCTCCGCCCTTGTGGTCACGCTGATGACCGTCACCTTCATCGGTGAGGGTATCCGGGAAGCATTTGATCCGCGGCGGCATACCATTTATGAGTAGCCCGGTGCTTAAAATTAAAACAGCACCGGGCTTCTTTGTTTTCTAAAACAAGATTTTTCACCGATCAGGATGAGAAATCATATCCTCTCTCACCGTGAAGCGACTGGTCAAGTCCGCGGTACTCACTTTCTTCATCTATCCTGAATCCCACAGTTTTTTCCACAATTGCGCAAAGAATAAGGGTCATGACACCGGCAAGCAGTACTGTTGCGCCGAAGCCCTTAAGTTGAACCAGCAACTGGTCGAAAACAGTCCAGGTGCGGCCGATGGCTTCACTGGCTGATGCCATCCAGGAATCGCGGATGAAAAAACTGAGCAGAATAACCCCTAGGGCGCTGCCTACGCCGTGGATGCCGAAACAATCAAGCGTATCATCATATCCCAGTTTCATTTTAAGTTGAAGCGCGTAAAAACAGAGTATGGTGGAGGCTGCGCCCAGGAATAATGCGCCCAGGGGCTGGACAACTGCCGCCGCCGGGGTGATGACCACAAGGCCTGCCAGGGTACCGGATGCAAAGCCAAGGGCGGATGCCTTGCGGTACATAATCCCTTCCATGCACAACCATACCAAAGCGCCGCTGGCTGCCGACACCTGGGTCATGGTCAAAGCCCTGGCTGAATCCAATCCGCTTTGAAGCGTAGAACCGGCGTTAAACCCAAACCAGCCGACCCACAGGAGGCCTGCGCCGATGAGGGTCATGGTCAGGTTGTTGGGCGGGGTGGCAATTTTGGGGTGTCCCAACCGGGGCCCAAGATAGATTGCTGCCACCAGGGCACTGATGCCGGCTGACACATGAATGACCAATCCGCCTGCCAGGTCGATTACCCCGGCAGCGCCTGCGTTGTATAGCCAGCCGTCCGGTGCCCATACCCAATGGCACAATGGAGAATAGACCACCAGGAACCAAAGGGAAATAAACAGGATATAGCCTCTTAGATAAACGCGTTCCGCCAGCGCACCGCTGATCAGGGCCGGTGTAATGATGGCAAATTTGCCCTGGAACATGGCAATGATATATTCCGGAATTCCGTTGGTAACTGCTTCATCAATTCCCTTGAGAAAAAAGAAATCACTGTTCCAGCCGATGAGCCCGCCCATGATGCTCTTGCCAAAAGTTAATGAATACCCGCAGACCACCCAGAGCACACCGATAACGGCCATGGCTACAAAGGTATGCATCATGGTGCCCAGAACATTTTTAGCGCGCACCAGACCGCCGTAAAACATAGCCAGACCCGGAAGCATGAGCAAAACCAGGGCCGTTGAGATCAGCATCCAGCTTGTGTTGCCGCTGTCAATTATCGAACCGTCTCCAGCAAATGCAGCCAGGGGGGTGAAAAAAGTTACAAAACCGAAAGAAATATGCTGCTTTTTTAACATAATCATGCTCCATTTTTGTTTAACTTATTGTTCGACCAAAAATTTGAATTTAGGAAGCAATAATTACGCCGTTTTGTCTTTGCGTGATATATGTAATATATAAATATATATAATAAAAAGAAAATATTTTTAATTACTGTTTTTGAATGCCTATTTTTAAATTTAAAAAATTCAAATTACTTCAAAATTGTAATTAAATGGCAAAAAATGATATTTCAAAAAAGTAATAAATATTAAAATTGAATTTTTGATATTTAGATGTTTGTGATGTAAACGTGTTTGGGCGTGGATTTCATTGCACTCTATTGGGGAAATCTTCGTATAAAGCGGGTTTTAACTATAAATCAGCGCCGTTTTTGATGCTGAAAAAGGATAGGGGTGTCGATTTAAACTGGTTTGATTTTTTTTGAAAAAAGTATACAAAAATGTTATTACATGGGGCGGTCATCAAGAAGATATGTTGCTGGACAGTGAGTCGGGGGAGGTCGTTTTTTTGTAGGGGCTATCCCACTGTTGTCACCCTGTTCGGATAAGTACGGGGGATTGCCCCCCACAGTGGGCGACGTTGGAACCAAGCCCCTTTTTTTTCTTTATTCCGTATTCGTTCAAAAAAGATGAATACGGAATAAAGATTCGATGTGAAATTTATTGATCCTTGTTAATCTTCTGAAGTAGGTGCTTCGATGACATCAGGATCGGATTTATTTTCGATTTCAAGCATGGTCGGTGCAGCAGGACCTGCCAATCTGCTTAAGTTCAACTGATGCTCACGGATATGGGTTTCCGCCTCCAATGTCTTTTTGGCCAAAAGATACCGTAAATAAAGAAACCAGGCAAAGATCAAAAGAACGCCCACGACGGCAATGCCGATAAACCATCCATATCGCTCAATGACTTCAAGGCCGGTTTGACCGATGACGGAAACCAGATTCGGCAGCACCCAGAAAGCAAGGACAACCAGAAAAACGCCTGCGCCAATTATAAAAATGTTCATGCGGTTGATCTGGGCTAAAAATTGATCCATCTTTCCTTTGGGCTCAGCGTTTGTTCCGCTGTCGCGTTCTCCGGTTTCCTCAGGTTCCGGCTTTTTGCCCAGCAATGTTGAAAAGGCCGATATGATAAAGGCAAATAACAACGTAAATCCCAGCGGCAGACCGATGGCCGTGGCAAACCATGCCCTGAACGGAAAAGGCACTGTCCGGGTGACCAGTTTTTTCTCATAATTTTCAAAGGGGCCAAAGGTTGATTCAAAATAATATTTTTTAAATTGGGTTAAATGTTCTCCGTCAGCTTCATAAATGACTGTTCCTGCATCATTCATAACCTGCAGGGTGTTTTTTTTGCCCGATTTTGCACTAAAAACAAAAAAAATCTGGAGTTCCACTAAAATCAGCAGCATGGCAACGATGATCAGTAGGGGTTTGTTTTGGAAAAAAGAAGTCTTGATGTTCATAACCCGCCTTGTTTTGATTGCAATTTTTATTTTTTACAAAAAAGCTCTCTTTTCGCCTTTAATTAAAGCCTGGGTAATTTCCTCAGATCTTTCATCTTTATTGTTGGCTATGCCTGGCAATTGATATGTCAGGTCAGCCCGTGGCTGTAATGAGACGCCTTGGTATAACCGTCAAAATGTATAGAAATTAACCCGTCTCTGCGACCCTGTCAATTTATTAATCCCGGCATTAAACGGGAACATCGTGTTATTTCACTATCATCTCGTTGATTGTAGGTTATAGGCGTATCCTTATAGTTAATTTGCCTATCAGAAAATCGGATCTGAGCCTATTGCTTTAAGAGAGCCGCCTTTATATCGTCCATCGCCTAACACCTTACTAACGGGCGTGGACGATCTGGTTAATGGACTACCAGGTGCCGCCCTCAACGAAACAAGAAGGTAAGCAAAATACGTATTGAGACTTTCTTACACAACTTTGAAAAGGAGCAGAACATGTCATCAGAACACACCTTTGTATCACCTGGCCCGGCCGGTTTGGCCGCACTTGCTGTAGCTTGCTTCGGATTTGGCGCAGTGTTTACCGGTAAAGTCGGCCTGGGCGGTCTTCCGCTTCTTGCCGCCTGGCTGGTCGGCGGGGGAATCGTTCAATTTACAGTGGCGGTTATGGAGCTTAAGGACCATAATATCACGGGCGGTAATGTCTTTTTGTTTTTTTCTGCATTTTTTATGTTCGGGGCTGCTTTGTCCGTATTTTCAAAGTATCTGATGCTCAGTGATATCATGGGCAGCGTCAAGCCCGAGTCCACCGTAGAAGGCTACTGCTGGATGGCCGGAGCCGCCTTTTTAACGGCAGTGACACCGGCATACCTGAAAAGCCCCGCACCTATGTTTTTGATCGTTCTCTTGGTGGATATTGCCCTGTGGCTCATTGTGGGGCTGGATATGGGGTTGCTGAGCGCATCCCTGAAGCCCATTGTAGGGTATTTGCTGTATGCCACCGGATGGCTGGGCTTGTACACGGCTGCTGCTGTGGTCAATAATCACGTCTATGGCCGGGTGGTAATTCCCACATTTGGTTCTTTTGTCAAATAAGGGATATTAAGCCCAGGATTTTCTGGGGTTAACCGGACACCAACACACCCTTTTATTTTTTGCGGTCACTTTTTTGGGGATAAAATCCTTCAAAAAAAGTGACCGTTTTGTTTTTTTAGATTGCTTGATGTAAATCTAACCATAAAAATGATGGATGGGTAAGAAATATCCTATTTTTAAAGTAACTTGGCGCTGGCGTTTTAAAAAAAATCTTTGACTCCTGGGGGTAAACTCTGTATTTTCCCAGACTTTATATGAAAGTTTTTAATGCATTGTTTATTCATGCACTTTCATGGTTGGTTGTGGGAAAACGCCCATAACAGTTTATTAATTATTTAACATTGCAAACGGAAACATTGATCTATGCAGAAACGAGAACAATGGGGCACGCGGCTCGGATTTGTTTTGGCGGCTATCGGGTCGGCCATCGGTTTGGGAAATATCTGGCGGTTCCCCTACGTTGCCTATGAAAACGGCGGAGGTGCTTTTTTTATCCCTTATCTTTTTGCCATGCTCACAGCAGGCATTCCTTTCCTGATTCTGGAATTCGGCGTCGGGTATAAATTTAAAACATCGGTCCCAAATATCTTCAGAACCCTGTCCGGCCGCTGGGAATGGCTGGGTTGGTGGCAGATTCTGGTATCCTTTATTATATCTATCTATTATGTGGCGGTGGTCGGCTGGGCCATCTCCTATTTTGTTCTGGCCTTTAACCAGGGGTGGGGAGCGGATCCTGCCAATTTCTTTTTCAAAACCTATCTTCAGCTTTCAGATACGCCCCTTGCCTTTAACGGCATCCGATGGCCTATTCTCGGGGCGATTTTGTGCGTCTGGATTATTTGCTGGGGGGTACTCTTCAGTGGCGTAAAAAAAGGGATTGAAACGGCCAGCAAGGTGTTTATGCCCTTGCTTTTTATCATGGTTCTGATCATCACAGCCCGGGCCGTGACCCTGGAAGGGGCGGCTGACGGGTTGAACTGGATGTTTAAACCTGATTTTGCAGCGCTCTTGAATTTCAAGGTATGGGTGGCTGCCTATGGCCAGCTTTTCTTTAGTCTTTCCATTGGTTTTGCCATCATGCTCACTTACGCAAGCTACCTGCCCAAAAACTCAGATATGACCAACAATGCGTTTATCACCGCCTTTTGCAATTGCGGATTCAGTATCCTTTGCGGCGTTATGGTCTTCTCGGTTTTGGGGAACATGGCCGCCAACCAGGGCGTAGGGGTTGATAAAGTGGTCAGTTCGGGTGTGGGCCTGGCGTTTGTCACCATCCCCAAGGCCATTAACAGCCTGCCAAGTCCGGTCCTTTTCGGCACCCTGTTTTTTGCCGCCCTGCTGTTTGCCGGGTTAAGCTCCATGGTATCCATCTGCGAAGTTTCGGTTTCGGTGCTCATTGACCGTTTTAAAATCAGCCGTAAAGGTGCGGCCACTATTTACTGCGGCGTCGGCATGTTGTGCGGTATTGTGTTTGCCACGCATTCGGGGCTGCTGGTGCTGGATATCGTGGACCGGTTCATCAATAATTTTGGTGTGCTGGCAGGCGGCCTTGTGGAAATCGTATTCCTGGCCTGGATATGCGGTCTTGACGGGTTTAAGGAAATCATCAATCCGACCAGTGATTTTAAAGTCGGTACGTTGTGGACCTTTTGCCTTAAAATCATCACCCCTGCCATTCTGTGCTATATGATCATATCCAATCTAATCGGGGATATTAAAACCCCATACAGCGGATATCCCTCTTTGGCCTTGTTGATATTCGGCTGGTGTATGGTGGGGGGAATCCTTATTATCAGCATTCTTATTAATTTTACCGTTCACGGAGGTGAAAAATGATGACTTCCGCTATTGTAATGATGGCGCTGGGGCTTGGTGTTACCTGGATCGGGGCCGGTGTCTGCATTGCTATTGCCATTAAGAAAAAATAGCCTTAGCGCAGATTGTTGTTTTAGAAAGAAAAACAAAGCGCCCGACCAAAATCGTATGTTTTGGTCGGGCGCAATAATATGAACTAACGGTCTTTTATGGAACCTTGACCGGTTAGAAACGATACTGGATACCGATACCTCCTTGGTACAGGGTTTTGTCATAGGTAACTTCAGGACTCGTAGCGGTGGCCGGTGCTGAATCTGCTACATAAAAATACCCGGAGAGACCCAGGATCAGTGTGAGTTTTTCTGTCATTCTGTATTTTGCACCGACGGCAACGGCGTGGCAGTCCAGGGGTGGATTCATCTTTTCAATGATGCCAAAATTTTCAGGCTTCATGTCCACATTGATGTAAAGATAACCCGCTGTCAGAGACCAGGTCTCATTTACATCGTATTGAACGGCCAGGGCCAGTTCATAGGAGTTGCCGTCCACGGCATAATTTTGGGAATCCCAGTCCGCATCCTCTTCAAAATAATAGGAAAATGATGGCTTGAGCGTGAGTTTTGACAGGATCTTCCACTCAACGCCCAGCGCCAGTACGGCCGGAAGATCCCTAGCGTAGCTTTTACCATCCACCCGGTTAAATCCCGTGAGAAGGACTCTGCCGAGGTCGTTTGAGCCGCTTGTATCCGTGTCCCAGTCCAGCTTGACCTTTGTGTCATACCGGATACCAATATTGAGCGTGTCCGATGGGTGGATGTCGATACCGATCACTCCGCCGAATCCGTCGGCTTCCTGTTCGTATTTGGCCAGGATATATTGGTTGTTGTAGGTGCCGTGGAGATCCACTTCCTTGTCGGTGATTACGTATCGGACTCCAGCGGCAACGGAGAACATGGGATGAAGCTCGTACGAGACACCCGCGGTGAAGGTGTAATCATAGCTTTCAGCATAAGCATAAGGCTGGTCAAACTCAGTCGTTAGCCCTGCAGAAGGGATAGCGGGTGCAAAAATATTATAATTAATAAGGGTGTTTACGGTTCGGGTGATAATGTTGCCGTGTTCGTATTCAGTCTCCCCGCCGCCGCCGTTAATAGTAAAAGAGCCCCATAAGGCCCATTTATCCATTTTGTGGACCCCAAAGGCCATGGGAGCAACCAGGTTGGGACTTGCAGTCTGGGTTTCTCCATCGTAGTTATGATCATAGTCAAAAGTGAAGGGTAACAGATCAAGTTCTACGTAAGTCCCGTTTTTCATAAGCATCAGGCCGGCAGGGTTGTAGGCTGCGGCATCAGCACCATCTGTGGCGGCATTTCGGCTGAGACTGCCGGCATATGCCGATGAAAAATTCTGCTTGTTGTCAATACCGCCGCCAAATGCAGGCACGGCCATTCCCAAAATTAAAACAATTAGTAAACATTTTCTTAACATTTCTTCTCCCCCACTCCCGTAGTCAATTGATTGGATTTCAATGGCTATCAGACAGGCGTCTGCCCTCTCTCATTCTCCCCTGTACCAAAAACCGATTTTCGTCTATAAAAATATGCATACGTTTTGTTTGAATTGTTGTCAACTGTAAAGATCCGGACTTGACAGGGGTATTGTTTACGGGCAATCTGATACTTTTTTCTGCCCGGACACGCTATAAGGTTATGTTTCCATCATGGACGCTTTGCGAAATTTTACGAAAACGAAACGATGTATATAAACACGGGCACTTCACAAAGATTTAACTGATTATGCATTAAAAAAAGAGATAAGATAAATGATTCTGTTGGTCAGTCTTGCGATTATTGGCGTCATCGTTTTTTTATCCGGCCCCCGGGTCCGGATTGATCAGACCATATCCCCCAAAAAAATTCCTTTGGACATAGATGGCTATCTGATTCTTCGGGAACAGCAGTTTTTCGACATTATACCCGGCACCCAAAAAATCGTTCGATGGGCAGAGAAAGTCAATGAACAGACTGAATTCAGCGTGGTCTATATCCACGGGTTTTCAGCCACACGCAAAGAAACAGCGCCGTTGAGTGATGTTGTGGCAAAAGCCCTGGGTGCCAATCTGTTTTATACACGCCTGACCGGCCATGGCCGGACAGGGCAGGCCATGGCAGAGGCCCGTGTGAATGACTGGCTCAATGATGTGGTTGAAGCCTACGAGATCGGTAGGCGCCTGGGTAAAAAGGTGATCATGATCGGTTGTTCCACCGGCGGCACCAGCCTTGCCTGGTTGGCCCACCGGGCGGCAACCGTGGGCGGCATGAACGCCCTTTATGCCTGTATCTATTTATCTCCCAATTTCAGGCCCCAAAACAGGTTTTCAACGATACTTACGTGGCCCTGGGGACGGCAGATTGCCCGAATGGTCATTGGAAAAGAAAGAGCGGTGATACCGGAAAATAAGGGCCATGAACAATATTGGACCACCCGGTATCCTGTGGCGGCACTTCTTCCCATGATGGGCCTGGTCAAGCTCGTCGAAAAGCTGGACCTCTCAGAAATTCGCGTCCCAGGCCTTGTGGTTTATTCTCCCCAGGATCAGATTATTCATGTCCCGGCCCTGGAGACCGCCTTTGAACAGATGGGGTGTGATAGAAAAAGGCTCGTTTCCTTTACCGGTTCTGCGGACCCGGGCCACCATATTCTCGCCGGAGATATTTTTTCTCCGGCGACGATTAATGAATTGGCAGAGATGATCGTCTCTTTCGTGCTGGAACCCGATTAGAAATTAGCAGAGTAATGCTTTTGTTTGACCTTTAATATAGACATTCGGTCAGTAATGATTTTAAATCTTTTTAAAGCCGTTGTCCGAGGTGGTTTTCTACCGTTAAAAAAGTCACAGGCTTTATAATACTGGAGATCTTTGAGCCAGCAGGCGCCATACGCCGGATCTTTGCTCATCCTGGCTGCCAGGCGCCATGGTGAGCAAAAGGCTTCCAGAAACGGCCCCCCAAGTTCGGTGGGGTCCCTGAAACATTCCCAGTCGCAGGCCAGGCAGTATCCTTTGGGATTAATGGCGTTGACGTTTAAGTCGGGAAACGGGCCCAAATTGTCAGCGCCCCGGTATCCGCAGGGGTAGGTGTTGCCGTCGGTACAGTTCAGGTAAAAGAAATCAATGCCGCCTCGACAGCCGTAGGGGGGATCTGCGTTTTTGCCTGCATAGACATTGTACAGGGTATGCAGGCCGGCAAGAGGCGAAAAAATTCTGATCTGGGATCTGAATTTCGGGATGGTGTCTGAGAGCGCCTTAAATAACAGCGCCTTTTCCGTACCGGTGAAACAGACCACCCGGTCGGCAGATGCCGCGGCATATACCGCGTCCAGGTCTTCTTTATCCGCACTGTCTTCCATGCTCATGGGGTAGCAGGCATTGGCAATGGTGAATCCCATGTTGATCACCTTGCGGTAGAAGTCTTCAAACCCTTGGGCAAAGGCCTGGTAAAAGGGGGAGGCCTCCGGGTTTGAAAGATCTTTTGGGCTTGGTGATCCTGACACTTGGGTGATCTGTGACACATTACGATTCAACCCCAGATTCACCGACGGGAAAATCCCTGCATCATGGAAAATGGGCAAGGCTTTTTCCATACCGCGAACAACACCCTCAAACCCGCGCATTTGTTCATGGATCTGGGCAACAGAAGAATCCAGGCTGATCCAGAAGTTGCGCAACGGGGTGTCTGCAAGTTCATCGGCAATGGCTTTAACCTTGTCTTTAAAGCCGGGTTTGTCATGGCCGGAAAAAAAGAATCCGTTGGTGCCGGTCCGGATATAGGGAATCCCGGCAATTCCGGCGTGCCGGATCAATTCAGGCAGGTCCTTGCGCAGCAACATGGGTTCTCCGCCGGTAAAGGAGATGGCCTGGAATCCCTTTTCCCCGGCCGCATCAATGATCTCTTTGAGCTGATCATTGGAAAGCCGGGTTCTGTCAAATTGGTTGGTTGTACGCATGCCGCACTGGGGGCAGGTGGCATTGCACCGGTCCGTGATCTGGATCACAAGCTGGCCTGGCATCCGGCCTTTGACCATTCGTGCGGCGGTTTTCAGTCCTGATTTTATACGCTGCATCATTATACTGCCTTGGAAAATTCCAGCATGGAGGCCGGCATATCCATCTCTTTGTAAAACTCCCAGGATTGGATAAATGCGTTTTCAAACGACCGGTCTTCCATGTATGCCCTGGCCTGTTCGGACATTTTTCTGCACAGATCCGGGGTGTTCAAGAATTGCTGCATGGCCGATGAAAGGGCCGCAACATCATCACTTTTAACTATGATGCCGGTTTTTTGATCCAGCATGTTTTCACATGGGCCGCCCAGATCCGATACGATCACCGGCAGGCCCGATGCCTGGGCTTCAAGAATCACATTGCCGAATGTGTCCGTGGTGGAGGGAAATACAAAGATATCTGCCGAGGCATAAACCCGACACAAGGGTTCTCCGGAAAGATAACCGGTAAAGGTCACGGGATAACCTTTGAGCAGATGTTTCATTTCATCGGCGTAAGGGCCGTCTCCCACAACGGTCAGATGCGTCTTGTCTTTGTTTGAACACAATGCTTTGAAGGCATCCACAAGGATCGGCAGATTTTTTTCCTTGGATACACGACCCACATACAAAAACTTTAAGGCATCTTCATTGACCCCGAAATTATCGGTCAGGATATCGCATTGTTTTGAGGGATGGAAAACTTCCGTGTTGATACCCCGGGGCATCATGCGGATTTTTTCGGCCTTGATACCCCGCTCGGTGAGTTCGTCAAAGGAGTTCTGACTGGAGACATAGATCTGATCCATCTGGTCATAATACCAGATCATGAATTTCCAGGTCAGATCTTCGATGAAATTATCTCCGGTCAGGTACTGGGCATATTGGGGAAACTGGGTATGGTAGGTGGAGGTCAGGGGCAGCTTCAGAATTTTTGCAATGGCCAGGGCGGCCAGGCCGATGGGGCCGGGGGTGGCGGAGTGGATATGGGTGAAACCCTGCTGGTAGCAGTAGTCCAGCATCTCAAGAAACGGCGGGTAATATAATTTTTGTTCCGTATATTCGGGGATTTCATAGACGCCTGTGGGCGTGAAGTTTTTCACCCCCTTGCCTGTGTTTTCAGCCTGGGCATCGCAGGTAATGATGGTCAGGTGTTTGTCATGCTTCAGGGCGGCCTGCACCTGCTGCTGGAGGGTCTGGGCCACACCGTTGACATCGTAATAGGTGTCGGTGAAATGCCCGAGCCTTACCCTGGATTTGGAGGGCTGGCTTCCGTTTTTGTATTTGGCAAACCGGTTCAGGACGGCTGTGTTCACTTCATTGTCCTTGGCAAAGTGGACAAAGGCCACAAAATAGGGTGCCAAAAGGGAGTAGAGCCCACCCACGGAGCCGATAGTCTGGAAGATGTTGAACAGATTCGCCCCGGACGCCTGGCCAAGCAGATGGTCGCCGGTGTGGAACAACACTTTGTTGGACAGCTGGTTGACAAAATCAAACCATGCGTCTTCACGGTGCAGTTCCTTTTTATCCAGGGAGACGTCTGACTCTATTTTTTTTGATTGGGCTCTGGCAATTTTCAGCAGGTCTGGATTTTCAGCAAACAGACGCTCGGTCTCCTTTCTGATCAGATATGTCAGGGAGACGGATTTGGTATCCTCTTTGCGGTTTTTACGTTTGCTTAAAAACGTGTAAAATCTTGATATAATACCATTATCCACATTGGATACCGGCATCAGGGACTGATCCAGAAATTTAAGCAGCTGGTCTTTGCCTGCGTGACGTTTAAAGTCAAATCGGGTTGAGTAAAACTGGTAGGCAATACCGTACAGGTTGTGGGCCATGGTTTGGGGGGTGGAGGGATCGGAGATGACCCGGGATTTACCATTGAGGATGCCGTTCATAAAGGAATCAAGATCCGTTGCATCATCCACCGCAGTGCTGGTTCTGGCAATGTTCAGGCCGGAGTGATCATCCGAGCCGCCGGTGAGGTTCTTTTCCCAGGGGGTATCGAACAGGGGCTGGTAATCATAGAGATTGGAAAGGCGTTCAATGTCCAGGGGGGTGAGGTTTTTCAATACCTGGGCAAGGATCTGATTCTGTTTATCGTTTCTGGCACCGTTGAGCTCAAAATTTTTAAACAGCAAAAGCATCTGTTCAAAGTGTTTGATGGTCATCCGGTCATTAACCGCATAGAGGGGATGGGCAATTATGTTGACGATGTTTTCACCATTCAGATAGGCCACCAGATCAAAGACGTTTTGTCGAATTTTCTGGATTTCATCATGCTGGGCTTCGGTGATGTTCTGGGCCAGCACATGCACCTTGCACCCGTCTTCGGGAAAATATGAGGTGATCTCCTCGGAGATATAGGTGTCCGGCAGATGGGCGATTTCAAGGGCACCCTCAATGGTGTTATGGTCGGATATGGTTACAAGGGACATGCCCTTTGCCTTGGCCGTATTATATACCAGCATAGGGTCCGTGAAACTTTCAGGGCAGCTGATTTTCTGCAGGATCCACTGGGATGGCCGTTTTGAAAACTTGGTGTGCACATGAAGATCTATTTTCATCATTTCCTATCCTTAAATTTTTGGGATGAATATATTAATTAATCAGGGAGTTTACCCGGATAATGTTACATCCCTGTGAAGAGAGGATTAGAAAAATGTGAAAAATTAATTTAGAGGGGGGCATGTGCTCCCCCCGCTATGATTTATCCTTTATTAATATCGATACTGATTTTATTGCCGCAGATGGGACAAAAATTTTGATGATCAACATCAATGGGGCTTTTGCAATGGGTGCAGGTGTTTGCTGTGGGTGAAACTTCCACGAGGAGTTCACCGTTGACCACCGGGATCATCTTTTTGGTTTCCTGGTAATTGGCTGTTTTGAGAACCCGTTTGACAATGCCGTCAACCGGCGAGCACACGGCCTTTTCCTGTTTCATGATTGAGATGTTGAACAGTTCCTGGCCCTTGAGGATGAGGTCTCCTTCTTTGGCATACATGACCCACAGATCACCGTTGCTCGGGGCCGCAATATGACACATATTGGCGGCATCGGCCATTTCAATGGATTGGGTGCCGATGCCTGTGGCCTCACTGACCTTGACCTTGTGGATGAAACTTTCCGAATCCAAAAGATAGCGCACCACGCAGTGTCCGGTCTCCTTGGGGGCGGATATGTCCAGGATGACCATTTGATGGGGTTTGCCATTGCTGTCCGTGAATTCCTTTTCAACGCCGATCGGCAGGCCTTCAAACCAGACATCCACCGGAAGGGTGTTAGGATCTCCGTATTGGGCTGTAAATTCGATGGTTTTCAGGGCATCACCGGGGTGGTTCAGATACAAAACGAACTCTTCGTTTGTGGGGTCCCGGTGGATCAGGGTTTTAAGTTTGTCGTGTTCTGCCCCAAGGTCAATGTCTTCCAGGGTATTTAGGGGGGATGCTTCTGTCCGGTCGGTAATGGCCGATTTATAGTTTTCGCCGAATGCGCTTTCATACACCCAGTCCGGCGGAAACCCCAGGGGCAGTTTGCCGAACTTGCCCCGCAGCAGATCCCGGAAGGCGTCATTGCTGTCCCGATACAGCTCCAGCCGTGATGTTTTGATCTTTTGGGGCAACTCTTTTTCAGGGATGGTATTAACGGCGTTGAGGGTAGCGAGCAGACGCTGAACCGCTTTATCACCACCGCGCTGATACGCCCCGGTAACCGCCAGAAATGCCGTATTCCAGGTGATCTGGGAGCCCGGCGTTACATCATGATACCGGGTGATCTTTCGTGTCCCCTTTAAAAATTCCAGCATATGGGGCAAAAGATGGATATATCCCTGTTTCATGGCGCCTTCCTGGGAGGAAGAGGTGGCCCCGCCCGGCATGCCGTGTTCTACCACATCGTAATCGGTGCCTTTAAAGTAGGGCGAGCAGTAACGGTCATAGTACGGCATGATCTGTTTGAGCATGAACCCGCACGACCGGATCATCTCTTTGTTCAGATTGGTTTTTAGGCCCAGTTCTTTTTCCATGTAGGCGGCAGTACAAAGCACATCACCCTGGCCATACCATCGAACGGACGGGCCGATGCCGGTATCCACAATGTTGGCCCCGGCCTGGGCCGCCGCACCCAGGGCTGGCACAAACAGGCCGTCAGTATAGTGGCGGTGGTAGTGCATGACAAGTTCCGGATATTTTTTGCGGATTGCGGCCACAAGATCCCGGATGAATCCGGGGGGACAGACTCCGGCCATGTCCTTGAGGCCCAGTATCATCGTGCGAATCGCTTGTTTCTTTTTCAAGCCGGAAACGTCGGTGATCATGCGGACAATTTCATCGGTCACTGATAAATAATGTTTGATGTCAAAGCCCTTGGCAAAGGAGAGGGAAATGGCCGGCTCGAAAATATTGGTTTTGGAGGCCATGGCCACTTCGGCAAAGGGGCGCATATTTTCAATGTGATTTAAAAAATCAAAGCAGCGAATGATATCATAATGGTCACAGATCATTTCTCCGGTTTTGCGCATGAGGTTGCGCGGCTGGGGTTTGTAGCCCAGGATGTTGGTGGATCGGATCAGAATCTGTTTGAGGGTCCGGGGGGCAAATTCATTCCACTGGGCCGCTTCGGTAAACGGGTAGGTCATGTTAGCCAGCATGGCCACATGGAAATGGGCCCCGCCGCCGTTTTCCACGGAAAAGAAACCGCATCTGTCCAGATATGGTCCGATGAGGCGGTCTTCGGCCAGGCGGAAGCGATTGCCGCTGTTGGACTGGGTCATGTCCCGGGGGGTTGTATCCGTAAAATGGATGTAACCGCTGTCCCGAATAAAATCCAGAATTGTCTGGCGGTCTTTGCCGGGATACGGGTGGATAAAATCGTTCTGTATGTCGGGAGGAAAAACCGGTGTAAAAGGCCCGATGCGTTTATCATCTCGCCCGCGGTATTCGCCCAGCTGGACAAATTCGTTGTATCCCTTGGCCGAAATTTCAGCCACCAGGCGCGACAGCCTTAGGGTTTCTGGCGCCTGGTCAATATATTGCATCAGTTCCGGTGCTTTTTTTATGAAATTGGTATCATAAACCCCTGAATTGAAGATCGGATGGTTCAGAATCTGCTGGTGAAAGGCAATGGTGGTCTTCACGCCCCCGATGTGGTATTCGCCCAGAGCCCGCCGCATGACCTTGAGGCATTTGTTCCAGCTGCGGCCGTAGGCGATCAACAGGGTTGCAGCCGAGTCATACTGGGATGGAAATTGGTAGCCTGTACTGATGCAGGTGTTGATGCGCACGCCCGTCCCGCCCGGTGGAGCATGCCGGGTGATCAGACCGGCATTGGGCGAAAAATTGTTCCGGGGATCTTCGCAGTTGATCCTCACCTGCATGGCGTGCTGGTAGGGTTTGGTTTCTGCTTCATTGAAACTGAGGGTCGAGCCAAAGGCAATGGCGATCTGTTCGGCCACAAGATCTACACCGTAGCGGCATTCCGTAACGCCGTGCTCGACCTGGAGCCGTGTGTTTACCTCTATGAGATAGGGCGTGCCGTCCAGATCCACCAGAAATTCCACCGTTGCCAGGGAATAGTAATTGACATGCTTGACCAGCCGTATCGAATACTCCTTGAGTTTATTGCGAAGTTCCTCTGTCATGCCCGGCCAGGGGGAGGGGGTTATCTCCACCAGTTTCTGATGATTTCTTTGCACCGTGCAGTCCCGCTCATCAAAGGCAAACACATTGCCGTGCTGATCTGCGGCGATTTGAATTTCAATGTGCCGCACGTTGGTTAAAAGCCGTTCCATGAACAGCTTTGGATTGCCGAAGGAGGCCTGGGCAAAAGTCGATGCTTTAACGAAAGCGGATTCAAACTCTTCTTCACAATAGACTTCGTAGATGCCCCGGCCGCCACCGCCGCCTTCGGCTTTGAGCATGATGGGAAACCCTATTTTACGGGCAAAGACCCGAGCCTCCTCCAGAGTAACGGCGTCTTCGGTACCGGGGATGACCGGAACCCCCAGCTTTTTGGCCAGGTTACGCACGGCAACTTTATTGCCCAAAAGGCCCATGGCTTCATGGGGCGGACCGATAAAGCGAATCCCTGCTTTTTCGCATTTCAAGGGGAAACTGCAGTCTTCTGCCGCAAATCCCCAACCAGGGTGAATGGCAATCACCCCCCGGGCCTTCGCGTTTTCAATAATTCGGTCGATATCAAGATAAGATGTCGGATCTTCACCCAGCAGCATCAATTCCTGGGCGCTGCGGGTGGAGGGGGATGTTTTGTCAACATCTGTGGCCGTCATGATGGAGACGGCTTCCATTTCCGAAATTGAACGGCAGAGTCTACGGGCAGGAATCCCGCGATTGGCGACGAGGATGGGTTTGCCCTTATTTTCAGCCAGAACCTGCTCAAGAGTTTTTTCTTCCATAGCTTTTAAAGGATTCCTAATTTTTTATATGTTTGATGAAGAATTGATTATTTCTAACATTATAATTCATTTAGCGCCGTTGCGAAAGGCCAATCGGTGTGACGTTTTGATGGGATAGGACCAGTGATTGGCAAGGTTTTTGGAGTTTGTTGCGGGTTGGGTCCAGGGGGAATGAATCAGATCTGCCCATGGTGTCATTCAACCGTTACAATTTTTCCCGAATGGATGGTCTGAATTCGGGTGTTTTTTTTAACTAACAGTCCGCCATCTGCTGCAACACCCATAACGATCACCGGAGAAATATCCGTTCCATTTTCCAGAATATGAACGTGTTTTCCCCGCCATGCCAGGCGATTGGTGATAAGGTCTATAAATTCGCATACATGGAGTTGCTTGATCAACATCTCAAAACAGTGGATACCTGATTCCACCAAGTGACACCAGAGGTTCAACGGTGAAAGATCAAACTTTTCTTCGGCTAAACAGGTTATGGCCATGGCGGTTTCGGTGCCGGTTGCCGGCAAAGACGGTGATGAGGCCACATTGATCCCGATTCCCACAATAATCTGGCGGTCCCGCTGCTCTACCAGGATACCGCCGATTTTTCGGGTGTTGTATAAAAGATCGTTGGGCCACTTGATTTGGATATCTACCCCCAGCAGTTCAAGGGCGTATGCGACAATATATGCTGCGACAAGGGGGATTAAATTTTCCCGGTAAACGGTGGAACGGTTTGTGACGGAGAGTTGGGGCCACACCCAGGAGGCATAAAGGTTTCCTGCGGGGGAAACCCAGCTGCGTCGGTACTGTCCTCTACCCGCGGTCTGCGCGGTGACGATGACGGAATCCCAGGTGTTGATTTCCCTGGTAGTCAAAAGGTCCCAGGCCAAATCCATGCTGGAGTCGCACTGATCACAGATCAGAATTTCGGGCGCGCCTTTTGTTGGGTTAGCGGCTGGATGCCGCTTTGTAATCCGGTCTTCAAGCCTCGTCAATACGGGAGAGATCATCTGGGCAGACGTTTTGCAGAATCAATGCTAATAAATTGTTCTTTGGGCTTCGGCATACAGCCGTTCAACAACTTTTGCATTCCAGGCCTGATGGGGCGCAGGGGTCTGAAACCCTTCGGCCCGGAATAGCCGGATCACGTCATTTGTAGTAAACCCTTTTTCCTCTTTGAGCCAGAGGATGTTCCTGAGCACCAGCCGATAATAATTATCATCCTTGACGGAGTTGTCCGTGACGCCTCCCATAAGCTGGGAGATTTTTTTCTGCTGGCTGTTCATCATGGTACTGAAGATGCGAACCTGCTCCTTGACCTTGAACAGGTCATTTTTCAAGGTGAGAATTTCATCTCTATAGGTGGTGACAAAATCAACGAGTTCGTCCATAAATGCATCCGGCACCTGCTCGTTGTGCTGTTCAGGTGCCTGGTCCGCAGTTAAGGCCGCATCTTTCTGCCCAACCTGTTCAGTAGATTTTTTGGCGGCTTCAAGGGTCTCTTCCTCGATTTTTCTCAGTTTATCGCGTCTGCTGTCTGCCCTTTTTTGGGCAAACACTTCAATATCAAGTAATGAGGGCCTCTTTGTTTTCATAACGTTGATTCCTTTTGCATATCAGCCGATTTCGGCCAAACCCGAAAAATCATATGATATGTATTTGTTTTTATGGTCGGTTTCATTTGCAGGTTAAAAAACGCATGCCCAGGGATTATTTAGCGTTTACCGGTCAAGAATAGACAACACTTCTTTGGCAAGGGCGGAAATTTCTGTGGCAGCAGCATCCTTGTTTGAATATTCTGAGACGTTCTGTCCGTAAATCAGCGAGTATTTATATGCCATCCGGTTGGCGATCTGGGTGTCTAAAATATCAAATTTATAAGTTGATTTTAATACCTGGGCAAGCTCTCTGGCCATGACGGAATTGGTCTGAATGCGACTGAGCAGAAAATAGGCGGCAATGTGGGGATTGAGTTCCCTGGCTTCGTTGATCAGGTCTACCGTCGTTTTGGTACTACGGATATCAAGGGGAGAATCCTGCACAGGAATGATCACCAGATCAGAGCATGTCGTGGCAATGGTTACAACGTCATTGTCATGGGGCGGTGTATCAATAATGGCAAAATCATAGTTGTTATCCGTATCTTCAATGGCCTGATACAGGTTTTCGTATATGGGTGCGACGGTGATGTGGGCCGTTACCTTTTGCCCGTTGCGAATTTCAGCCGTTTCATAACAGCTGCCCTGGGGGTCCGTGTCAAAGACGATGATCCGGTGCTGCTGCAATGCCAATTCAATGGCAAGATTTAAGACAATGGTGCTCTTTCCACAGCCACCTTTCTGGTTTGCAAGTGTAATAACTTTCATGGTGATACCATTTGTCGTTTTTTAAGTTTTTAGGGGAAGAAAATATGCATAAAAACATATCGTAGCTTGCTAAGGCTTGTCAATAGAACATTTCGCATTGAGCTGGGAGAACGCATTTATAATTTTGCCGGTTATTTCAACTTCGCTATCAGCGATTCAGATGACATTTTCAATATAAATGAGATTACCCTGGTTCCGCCAGTTTAATGGATGGGTTTTTCGTTGTTGCCGTGATATAGTCCTTCAATCTTTAACCCCATCTTAGCTGCAGAAGGAACTCATGCAACATTATGTTTTTAGGCAGGATCAACTCCGGGTAGATGCCTCTTTATGGCAGAAAACCCCATGGAATGAAATTGCAAGCCAGAAACTGACCTGCCATATGGGGGCATCTCCCCTCCATTTTCCGGACACCCGGGTCAAAGTGGCTTATGACGACCATGCGATCTACTTGATGTTTCGTGTCCAAGACAGGTATGTCCGGGCTCTGGCTCGAACCGACCAGGATAGGGTATACCAGGACAGTTGCGTCGAGTTTTTTTTCACTCCGGGCCTGGATCCGGAACAGGGGTACTTCAATCTTGAGATGAACTGCGGGGGCACCATCCTGTTTCACTTCCAGACCTTGCCCAGACAGAACCCCGTTCAAATTCCGCTGTCTGACTGTGCCCGGATCATTCGGGACGCCTCCCTGCCAAAGGTGGTGAACCCTGAAATCCAGGAGCCGGTGCTTTGGTTTTTGAGCGTCAGCATCCCTTTTGACCTGCTTTCCCTGTACACGGACGTAATCCACCCTGAACAGGGCAACACCTGGCGGGCAAACTTTTACAAATGTGCAGACAACACTTCCCATCCTCATTGGCTGACCTGGGCACCGGTGGACCTGCCGGCTCCGGACTTTCACCAGCCCAAGGCCTTTGGGCATCTCTGTTTCCTGTGAAATTAAATAATGATGATCTGAAAAGCGAAAATCTGCCTTGAATATGGCGTGTGGTCTAATGTGCTGTGGGAATGATTAAAAATATAATTGAATAGTTAAGAGATCATTTGAAATCTTCGATCGAGTTTTATCTGGCGTAGCCTGTAAATGCGCAAAATGTCCCTGCCTATGGCATCCATGGTGTGGTGTTTTTCAACGCTCGTCCGGGCTGTCCGGATTAATGTCAGAAGATCTGGAGGGGTATTGAGGACCCAGCTGATGATCGTCGGTAAGGATTCAGGTTGTTTCGGGTTAAAGACCTTGCCTGTTTTGTTATCAATGAGAATCTCTCTGATACCGGGAGCATCCGGGCCGATCACCGGGCAAAAGCAGGCCATGGCCATTGTCACCTCCAAGGGCACTCCCTGGTAAAAGTTTTGATGGTCTGGAAGATAGATACAGCAGTCCAGTGCCTGATAGCAGGCCTCGTTCTCCTCTGTCAGCTGCAGTATGTGCACCCGGGCGGAGAGTTTTTCATCCAAAGTCTCCTGGGTGTCGGGGGTACCTAAGATCACGATGTGATGAAATGGAAAATGCCGGTCAAGCTGTGCTGCTAATGTGCGCAGCAGCTGTTTATTTTGGGTGTCTGTTGTGCCGAAAACACCGATGAAGCGGCTATCTGGTGCCACTCCCAACGTGTTCGACAGCGCCTGTCTGCCTGCGGCGCGCTTACTTCTGTCAATGTAAATGTCACTATCTGGCATGATAATGCCGTCGGGAAAAGAAAATATCTGCATATCTGACAGAGAAAAGGTCTGCCTCAGATGGGTTTTACTCTCTTTTGAGGTCGTGAAAATATAGTGGGGCCGGGTTTTATATGTTTTTTTATTGGACCAGGTATATTTAACCCGTTTCCCATTGTGGCGGGACATGATTCTGCAGGGAACATCCGTTGCCTGGGCTGCTTTTAAGGCCAGTTTTGCGTCGCATTTGCCGTGGGCGTTGACCACAAACGGTTGCTCGCCGGTAAATATTTCTTTGAGTCGGCCATATTCACCGATGCCTGCCAATGCTTTGAAGGACATGGGGTAGACCATCAAGCCATCCTTTTTGGCTTTTTTAAATAATGGACTATCCCCAGGTGCGACAATAACGACCTGATGACCATGTTTTTTCATCCACAATGATTCGCACAAAATGCGTTTTTCCCTGTTGCCCCACAGGGTCCGGCTTGACGTATGGATGATTTTATAATAATTATTCATGGATAATCAGCAATATTAGCGCAGGGTCGCTTCAACGCGTTCAATGTCTTCAGGCAGATCAATCTCCGGTGAATCATATTGGGTGACAGCCACTTTTATGGGAAAGCCATATTCAAGCACCCGAAGCTGCTCTAATTTTTCTACCTGTTCGCAGGTGCCGCTGTCAAGGGTAACAATCTGGTCCAAAAAGGCTTTGGTGTAGGCGTAAAATCCCAGGTGCTTATAATAATCTACATCCGTCTGGCCGTCCCGGGGAAATGGAATCTGGGCCCGGGAAAAATACATGGCAAAGCCCTGGCGATTGAACACGACCTTTACATCTTTGGGATCCGTGATTTCCCTGGGGTTTTGGATCTTATACGCCAGGGTGGACATGGCAAGCCCCGGCTCCTCTTTGAAAGGCCGGATCAAATCATCCAGGCTTCGAGGGTCAAACACGGGTTGATCCCCCTGGATGTTTATGATGATATCTTCGTCGGCCGCCCCCAGCATTTTGGCGGTTTCAGCCACCCGGTCCGTGCCTGACCGGCAGGTGTCCGAAGTCATTACGGCCTCTCCGCCAAATGCTTTTACGGCGCTGACAATGCGTTCATCATCCGTGGCGACAATGGTTCTTGTCACCACGGATGATTTCTGGGATTGTTCAAACACCCGCTGGATCATGGGCTTGCCTGCGATATCAACCAATGGCTTGCCGCCAAGCCGACTGGAACCGAAACGAGCTGGGATCACTGCAATGGGCATATGTTACATCTTTTCAAAAAGGCTGCGCGCCTTATCACGGGTCATGATGGTTTTCCAGTCCTTGCCCAGGCAGTTTTCCCACAGCGGATCAAGATTCAGGGCCACACTGATCATGGTCTCCATCTGATCGCCAGTCAGGTCCTTTGTCAGGCCCCTGGGAATATCCACCCCTGTTTTTTCCATAATGGACCGAAACTCTTTCACCCCTTCGGGATAGTATTCATCCAGGGTGTCAAAGGTGATGCAGCAGCCCACACCATGATGGGTGCCGAGCACATAGGCCAGGCCGTAAGAAAGGGCGTGGCAGGCACCAACCTGGGAGTAAGCAATGCTCATGCCGCCGAAAAAGGAGGCCATCATCAATTTGTCAGCCGAGTCCGGGTGGTTGTCCACAAAAACCTGGCGGCACAGATCCAGTGATTTTTCACCATAGGCCTTTGAAAATTCGTTAATATAGGTACCCTGCAAAGATTCAATGCAGTGAATATAGCAGTCCATGCCGGTATAAAAGTGCTGTTCCTTGGGTACGCCTTTGGTGATTTCCGGGTCCAGAACCACCTGGTCAAACACCGTATAGTCGGAGTTCAGTCCCAGCTTTTTATCCGGTCCGGTGAGTACGGCGGTCCGGGACACTTCAGCACCTGTGCCGGAAAGGGTGGGTACGGCGGCGTGCCATACGGCCGGGTTTTTGATCAGATCCCATCCCTGGTATTTGGTGGATGAGCCCTCGTTGGTGAGCATCAAAGAGACGGATTTGGCAAGGTCCATGGCCGATCCACCACCAATACCGATGACGGCACAGGGCAGGGCGGCGTTGAAATTTTTTGCTTCCAGGGTAAGTTTGTCCACATACCCTGTTTTGGGCTCATCGGCTACATTGACCCACAAAAGAAAATCGTTGTCATGCAAAGGGATGCGTTTTTCAAGGTCTTTGCCTTTAAATACATCATCCACAACAAAAACAGCCCAGTCTTCACCGGACTTGCGCCGGCCGCCCACAACCTCGTCAAGCTGGGCAAAACAGCCCCGGCCGAAAAGAATATTGGGAACCAGCTTAAAATTTCTAAACATTTAAAATTCCTTAACTAATGTCTTAAAGCAAATTTCGTGTTTGAACCCTAAGGTTGTCTGATTACAAGTTGCAATAAGGCTGGCTTTGGATTCAAACAGGATTTGATTCTTATTTTAAAGCGTTTAATACCGCTTGTATACGTTTATCCATATCATCAGCGCTCCAGGAGAGCATGATCTGCATGGACAACGTCCGTTTCATAATTTCTTCGCTTTGTTCCAGTACAAGTCCGGCATAATCCGGCAGGTCCGTACTCAGTTCAAAGGGGAGTTTTGCGGCGCGTTTCAGCTCTTTGAGGTGATACCATTTTTTATAGTAATGCCAGTTGTTGTTATACCAGTAAGCACAGGGTGCGCCGTTTTCCGCAAGCTTTTTTGCCGCCTGTTCGGCCTTGGCATGGGTGGGCATAAAAAAGCTCAAAAAGGTGGCGGAATCTCCGTTCGGGTCGGGAAGTTCACGAAAGGTAACGCCCTCAACCTCTTTCATGGCATCTTTGATGGCGGCTTTATTTTTTTTCTGGATTTCAAGGATACGGTCGAGTTTGCCTAACTGGGCCAGTCCCACCGCAGCATTGAGTTCGGATATCCTGTAGTTGGTGCCCATGATGGGATGGCCGTCTGCGCCACGGTCCGACCCGCCCAGGTGGTCATGACCATGGTCTGAGTACTGGTGGCACCGGGTGTAAACATCTTCATCGTTGGTGATAATGCCGCCGCCTTCACCACAGGTCACGGTTTTAACCGAGTCAAAGGAGAAACAACCGGCCTTTCCGAAAGCGCCCAGATGGCGGCCCTTGAAACTTGCGCCCAAGGACTGGCAGGCATCTTCCAGAAGCACCAACCCTTTTTCATCGCAAAAGGCTTTGATTTCATCAATCCGTGCCATGGCCCCGCACATATGTACCGGCACCACAGCCTTGGTCCGGGGTGTTACTGCCGCTTCGAGGCGGTCCGGGTCCAGGCACAGGGTCTGGTCAATGTCTGCAAACACAGGTATGGCGCCTGCCTGAATCACGGCTTCAAAGGTGGCTACAAAGGTAAACGGCGGGACAATAACCTCGTCCCCGGCCCCGATGCCGCAGGCCGCCAGGGCCGTGCAAAGGGCTGCTGTTCCGCTGGAACACAGGTGGCTGAATTGGGTACCTGTTATCTGGGCCAGTTTTTTTTCAAATTCCAAGGCTTTAAAATGGCCGTTTCTGGCCCCCTCAAATCCGTATCTAAATAAAACGCCAGTTTCCAATACATCATTGACCTGTTTGCGTTCCTCATCTGAAAATAATTCAAAGCCAGGCATGGGTTCTCCTTATGTTGCACAAAATTTTCTGCCCCGGAGGGGTGAAGACTTGATAATTGACTATAAAAATTAGGGATTAATATCAAATTCGGGATATGTTTTCAAGCAAGATCCAGATATTGACTTTCATTTTTCTAATGCTTATAACCCTTTTAACGGAAAGGTTCAATATGATGGAGAAAGAGTAAGCTTTTTTTACTATGGCAGACGATAAACAGACACAGACATACCAGGGCTATGAACAGGGACCCATGTATCCGGGCAATGATGCATACAGCTTGCGGTTGCGCCTGATCCGGAACTGTCCGTGGAACCGCTGTTCCTTTTGCCCGGTTTATAAAAACCAAAAATTTTCCATGCGTTCTGTGGAAGATATCATCAAAGACATTGACCTGGTTCATACCTATATTAACAGGCTGCTCCAGGAAAATGCCATGCCCATTGCCTTTGACCAGGAGCAAATTCATTCCATCTATACCGGTTTTGAAACCCGGGACCGGATTGCATTCAATAATGCCGTCAAGTGGTATGCTGCGGGTATGGCCTCCATCTTTTTACAGGATGCCAATCCCCTGGTGATGAAGCCCAAGGATTTGATCGCTGTTCTCAGGCACATTAAGGCATGTTTTCCCCAAACCGAAACCATTGCCGCCTATGCCAGAAGCAGCACCATTCTCCAATTGCCCGAAGGCACGCTGAAGCAGCTGCATGAACTGGGTCTTAACCGGATTCATGTGGGCGTTGAAAGCGGGTCAAATCTGGTCCTTAATCGCATGCGCACCGGGGTGAACAGAGGCGGTCACATTGAGGCGGGAAAACGAATTCGCCAGGCCGGCATTGAGTTGTATGCCTATGTGGTGCCCGGATTAGGCGGCGTTGATCTATCCATTGAGCATGCCCTTGAAACGGCTGAAACCCTGAATGCCATTAATCCGGATGTGATTAAAATTCGGACCCTTGGCCTTTCGCCCTCGACGGAACTTGCCCACTGGCAGGCCCGGGGGATGTTTGAAAAGCCGGGTGATGCGATGATCGCCACGGAATTGCGCCTGATGCTTGAGACCCTGGGCAATATACGGTCCCGTATAAAGAGCGATCACATTTTGAATCTGTTTGAAACGGTTACCGGTGAGATGCCCAAGGACAAAGAAAAAATGATCGGGATCATCGACCGTTTTTTTGATTTGCCCCCCCAGGAGCGCATCCTCTATCAGATCGGTCGGCGCATGGGCTTTTTCAAAGGGCTTGAGGACATGAATTCAAGTCCCCAGATGGATCAGGTCCGCCAGGCCTGTGAAAATTACGGCGTCACACCGAAGAATGTGGATCAAATTCTGGATCGGTTGATGATGCGGTTTGTTTGACTCGACGATCAAATCACCAAAACCTGATCATTGAAAAAAATAATGCTTGTGCCTGAGCACCTCTATATTCACGTTCCCTTCTGCGTAAAAAAATGCCGGTACTGCGATTTTTATTCCAAAACCGATCTCTCCCTGATTCCTGATTATGTCTCGGCCCTGGTCCGGGAGATTCAGTTGCGTTCGCAATTAAATGAATCAACGTCCACAGACCATGCGGCAACCGTCTATTTTGGGGGCGGCACACCGTCACTGCTTGAGCCGCGACACATTGAAGCCGTTTTACATGCCTTGGATAAGGCCTTCGGTCTTTGCCGTCAGACCGAAATCACCCTTGAGGTCAATCCGGGAACCCTGAACGAGAGTCATCTGACATCGTTCCAAGCCATGGGGATCAATCGTGTCAGTCTTGGTGTTCAGTCCCTTGATCCGGAACAGCTCTCTCTTTTGGGGCGTATCCATACAGCCGACGATGCCGCACGTGCTGTGGAAAAGATCCGTGCTGCCGGTATTGACAACATCAGTCTGGATTTGATTTACGGCCTTCCCGGTCAGACCGGCGAACACCTGATCCGGGAGCTTGATGCTGCCTTGGGGCTTATGCCGGCGCACCTTTCCTGCTACATGCTCACGTTAGAACCGGGCACAGCACTGGGAGCCATGCATGAACGGGGGAGATTTTTACCCATGGCCCAATCCGATCAGGTTGATTTGTTTTGTACGGCTGCCCAATATCTGAAAGATCGTGGATGGGATCATTACGAAGTCTCCAATTTTGCCAGGCATGCATCCCTTCGCTCCCGGCATAATCGTGCCTACTGGCAGATGGTCCCATATCATGGATTTGGGCCGGCTGCCCATTCCTATGCCGTAAACGTCAATACGGATGGCTCGATCGCGTATAGGCGGTTCTGGAATGCACCGGATCTGCATGGCTACATCAAGGCTTTAAATGCAGGGCGCGCACCGGAATCTGACAGTGAGACACTTACCCTGGAACAGCGGCAGATGGAGTATGTCATGGTGGGGCTGAGGACTGCCATGGGCCTTGATTTAAATATAGGGCAGAGCCTTTGGCGGAATCGGTTTTTAACCGTATTTCAGCATTTGATGGATAACCTTGAAGATAAAGGGTTTGCCCGGCGTCGGGATGCCGGGCAACGATTTGTTTTAACCCTCAAGGGCTGGATGCGGCTGGACAGTATTATCGCTTCTTTTGTCGAACGGATTTGATGTTCAGACTGTTTTTTTTCTTAACTGCCGATGATCCTCCACCCGTATGGTCAGGTGTATGGCGTCAAAGTGTTCGATCAAAGGAATGATATATTTTCTGGAAATGCCGATCATGTCCTTAAATTGCGGTGTGGTGATCTTTTCATTGGCCTTGAGAAATTCAATGAGTTTTGTTTCAAGATCATTGATGGCAACGGCATCAAAAAACAGGTCATCTTTAGTTTTAATTACCTGTTTTTCATCAATGAGCATCTGCATTACGTCCCTGGCCGTTTTCTGGTCTATCTCCAGATCCTGGCACACAGTGCGGAAAAAGGGCGGGGTCAGGCCGGATTTTTTGTAAATGCCGGCAATCTTTTCTTTGATCTCGTGCTGGTCCACCTGCAGGGCCACTTTGAATCCTGACAGTTTTATCAGGTTTTTGTCCAGGACAATGTGGTTTTCTTTTTCCAGTCGGTTGAACAGGATATTAAAAAACCTGGCATCATCCACATATTGAAATTTAGATTTTAACTCCTGGGCCGGCATGCCTTCTTTTAAGGGGTTGTCCTTGTGATAGGCGGTCAGCCGTTTCAGCGCTTTCTCCTTAAACGTATCAAAGATAGAACCATGGACGTAAATCTGCTTTTCCTTGTCCGTAAGGACCGCTTCCTGTTTGGTAAGCATTTTCTGCAACGCGGCAGTCAGCTTTTTATCCGGCACATTGGTCATCACCCTGAGTTCATTGAAGCTCAGCCCGGAATAGCCCTTGATTGAGAGAAAAAAGGCGATTGTTTTTTCATCATCTTCCTGTTCGGCAAGGTCATGAAGACCTTCAATGATGGCAGTCTCCTTGGCCTTGTATTTCTGGGACGCCGGATTGAGGATGGCTCCGCCCCCGATGGTTTTGACAGGCGAATAGGATCGAACAACGTAGCGGTCATCTTTGATGCAGCAAACCGGGGATTCCAGACGGAACTGAACCGGTGCCGTGTCTCCGGGCAAAAGTGATTCCCTGTCCAGCAGCACCATGTAGCCCAGTATTTCACTTGTGCCGGAATGAAACCGAACCCTTGTCCGGGCTTTGGCCGGTTTGGCATTGCTTTTCAGGTAATGGAACTGTGCATCCACCATATAGCTTTCGATTAAAGCCCCGGGCGTGGAGAGGACATCACCTCTGAATACTGTTTCCCGGTCAAGGCCCTGGAAATTAATGGCCGTGCGGGTACCGGCAACAGCCGTTTCCACCGAACTGGAATGCACCTGCAGGCCCCGGACCTTTGATGTGATCTTCCTTGGAAACACCATGATGTCCTGACCCACACTCACCTGGCCTGAAATCAGGGTTCCGGTGATGACCGTGCCGAAGCCTTTCATGGAAAATACCCGGTCCACGGGCAGCCTGAAAATGGAAGAAAATTTTCGGGGCGGTATTTGTGAACATATTTTTTCAAGGGTGGTTAAAAATTCGTCCAACCCCTGGCCGGTGGCAGAAGATACCGGTACAATGGGCATCTCTTCAAGGAAGGTGTCCTGGATAAAATCATGGATGTCGTCCATGGCCAGTTCCAGCAGGTCTTGGTCCACAAGATCGGTTTTGGTCAGGGCAATCATGCCGTGCCGGATGCCCATGAGGTTGCAGATCTCCATGTGCTCCCGGGTCTGGGGCATCACCCCTTCATCTGCCGCAATGACCATGACCACCACATCAATGCCCGAAGAACCTGCCACCATGTTCTTTACAAATTTTTCATGTCCGGGCATGTCCACGATGCCGATGTGCTGACCGTTGGGAAGATCCAGAGAGGCAAACCCGAGCTCAATGGTGATGCCCCGTTCTTTCTCCTCTTTAAGGCGGTCGGTTTCAATGCCTGTCAATGCCTTGACCAGGCTGGTTTTTCCATGATCAATGTGTCCTGCCGTTCCCAGAATTATATTGTCCAAAACTACCTGCCTGTTACCCTTTTAATTTTCTGTAATAACTCATGCCGTAGGCCAGGGCCACAAGAACGACGCCTGTGGCAACACCATGGTAGATGCCCCAGTCCGGTTTGAACAATCGGGTAAGGATGATTCCAAAGGCCAGGCCCAGAATCAGACGTATGGTAAAAATAATCAGTGTAGTCATATTCATATAATTAATCGCCTTGTTGCATGTTATATCAATAAATAATTTAGGAATAATAATCAAAGGGGCAGGGCAGGTCAATGCCAATGTGTAACTCGGATTTTACCAAAAATAAAAAATAATAAAAAAAATGCTTGAAAAAGAAAATTAGTTCTGATATTTATGCTGAGTTTTTTCGTGGTGGGTGTAGCTCAGTTGGTAGAGCACCAGGTTGTGGCCCTGGTTGCCGCCGGTTCAATCCCGGTCACTCACCCCACTAAAGATTTTAAAAGCAGCCGATTGGCTGCTTTTTTTATTGGTAAAAGGTGTCGGCCTGATTAGGGCCTGTGATCATATGTTGTGGAACGGATTAACAGCATGGTGGTCATCGGCTTTTTTCTGTATGTTGATGATAACCTCTTTAACCCCTTCCACGCTTTCAGCCACGCGTTTTATTTCATTGGATGCTTCCGGTTTTATGTCCAGCACACCGTCCTGATCACCGATTCTTACAACCCCGTCGTCGGCTGTGACAATGCTTTTGGGTGATAGTTTTACAAGCGCAGCATGAACTTTTGAAGCCAATAGCGCATCATCAATGATTTTTTTCGATTCGGGGGTGGTGGCAAAGTTGGGTTTTTGAACTGTGCTGCAGATCAGATCTGCGGCATCTTTTACCGAAAGATTTTTTGTATTGATAACCATATCATAAAGCCTGCTGTCCCAGGTATCAATTCCGTATAATCTTAATCCCCATTTTCTTCGTTCATCATCGTCTTTTTTCAGGATATAGCGTGCTTTCTCCTCGGAGATATTTTCCCGCCTGACTTCTTCTCTCACGCGATCTTCTATATCTGATATGATTCTGATTTTCAGGACATTGGGAATATCTAGTAAAAAATAGTGCCCGGCCAGTCCGTGGTACACAACATTGTCTTTCTGGATGTGCTGTAACAGTGATTTGCGGATGTAACTTACAAAGCGTTCCCTGCCGTGGGTGTATCTTTCAAGGGCGGACGGTGCGTCGTGAAGGGCTCTGACCAGTCTGATCTCCGGGATATTGAACTCTTCCGATGCTTCTAACAGAATATCACGGGAAATACATTCATACCCCAGTTCGGCGGCAACCTTTTCAGCAACTTCCTTCCCTCGACTGTAAGAACCTCTTGAGATGGTGATAACGGGCATTGAAATCTCCTTATTTTAACAGTGTAATAGTGTTTTAATGACGGACATGGGACAGGTTCAATTTTAACCCGACATGTCGAGAAAAAAATCGACCATTTTTTTACATATCATTCATCCTAAATGACCGGGCTAAAAATTCAAGGTAAAAACTGCGTTGCAAATCATAACATGGGCTATATTTCCTGCAATGGTGGTTTATTCGTAATGATATCAACGTTTTTATTGCGTTTATAAAATATCTCTATTTCAGAATGAAACGGCGTTGATTTTCCCAATATGTCAAAAAGCGGTTTTTCAACCACTGAAAGTGCTTATGGGCGCCGGATTCAAAGAAAAATTGGGGCGTCAGTATGGCCTGGTATATAAAATGCTAAATAAATTTTGAAATTTGGTTTTTTCCATAAATTTCCCCGCATGGGTCTTTAAAACAAAACAGAAAGGGGTAAGATGAAGCAGATACTGCTTGCCATTGACGGGAATGTTCCCTCTCGTCCGATTTTTAAATATGCTGCTGATCTGTGCAAACATATCAGTGCCCGGTTGTGTATTCTCCAATTTATAAAAGATAAAACGGGCAGATTAGTCAACTCAGAGTATTCAAATAATCCGGGTAATATGGACGCTGGGATCAAAAATGGAGACATGGGATGCTGTGATCTATCCGGCCTGGGGGACAGCGGGCTTGCTGGGCTTTCCGGACCGCTGAAAAAAATGCTGAAAAATCCAAACTGTCCGGTGCCCTATTCGGTGGCATTAAGTGCCGACAGCCCCGAAAACGTTTTATCCGGCTATATTGATTCCCACCATGATATTGTGCTTGCCGTATTTGACCCCTCCCATGACCACCTGCCTGCATCCGCCCGGATCAAGGAGCTGAAAGAACGGTTAGGCGTTCCCCTGGTTGTTGTGGATCCCGCCGGAACAAAAAAAGTCCATTAAGGGGATAGATATCCTTAATTTGGCGTATGGACATTCTGATTGTTCATCAACCTGCCATGGCAGCAGACCTGCGGCAGGGTGATAATTGAATCAGCAAAGCCTGTGTTGAAAAATTTTATCGCTTTCGCTGCAGTTGCCTGCAAGTTCCAGAACCCGCTGGTGGTGGGTAAACAGCAGCACTTGAATGTCGTTTGATAACTGGGCCAGCACTTCCAGGCAGACCCGGGTCCGGTCATCATCAAATCCGATAAGGATATCATCCACGACAAAGGGCATGGGTTCTTCTTTTTTTACGTGCTGCTCAAGGGTTGCCAGACGCAGCGCAAGATAGAGTTGATCACGGGAGCCGTCACTCATGCCGGTGATGGGTACCTCGTGATCATTGGATCTGACGCCAAGCAGTATGGGCTTTCCCGACGCATCCAGTTCGTCTCTGAGGCCTGCGTATGACCCCAATGTCAGTTTTGCAAACAATTCACCTGCCCTGCCCAGCACAGGGGCCTGGTTCTCTTTTCTGTAATTTTCTATCTGCTGTTCAAGGATAAGCGCACCGATCTGGAGGCGCAGGTATTGTTCGGCATATTGCCCAATATCTGCCAGATGCGATTCTGCTTGCGCGGCTGCGCCGGCGGCCAGGGCACTGCCGTCTTTATCTTCGATTTCATTTTGAATTGTTCGGCGCTGATCTCGTAGACTGTCTCGCTGGGCTTGATCGTTTTTTAGCTCAATGGAGATGATTTCCATCTGACTTTCTATGAGGTCAATGTCACAATCGTTTAACTCTTTTTCCAGCAGGTGAATGCTTAACCCGTCACCGTTGCGATTAAGCTCTTGTTCCAGTGTTTCAATCTGCTTGACCAGTTCACGTTTGTTGTTTGACTTTTCAGCCGCTGAAAGGAGTTCTTCACCGCTGTCAACCTTGGCCTGGCTTTTTAATTCGATTATTTTTTTTTGTGACTGGCGGATGGTGATGTCGGCTGCGCTGAGTTCCTGCTTTTTTTCATCAAGTTGATCTTTGAGTTTGGCGAAACTGGCCCGGGCTTCCCGGGCCGCATTCAGATCACGATGTAACAGCGCTGCAATGGTCTGCGCATCCTGGTCTTCCGTTTTTATGCCAATGCGCCCGGCAAATTCATAAACGTTGTGGTGAAAGTCTTGTGTTACTTTATCCATACCGTAGATCCTTTTGCGCAACGCCTCGGATTCGTCGAATTTTTGGAAGAACAGCACCAGGTTGTCAAAGAGTTCCATGGCTGTTTGGGGCGGTGTGTGGGGATTCGGGCTCAGACCGTCGACGGCTTTTGTCCATTCGTCGGACCATGCCGTCAAATCATTTTTAACGGCTTTGAGTTCATCTTGTGTGCGGTTAAGACGAATTTGGGACTCTTTCAAGGACAATGTGACCTGGCGGCGGTTTTCCCGTTCTTTTTCTTCTTGTTCAACCCGTTGTTCACACATTGAGATCAGGGCTTCAAGGCGTTTTCCTTTCGTCTCTTGGGACGTATCAAACTGGGATATCTGATTCGCTATCAATTGCTTTAGCTGATCGCAAGTTTCGGCCAGTTTTTCTTTGTTGGCGACAAACCCCTTTGCCGTTTGTATCTTTTCTATCAGCCGTTCTGTTTTCAGCAGCCATTGTTTCATTTCCCGGGGTGTGCCGGAAATAATATTCAACGGCGTCCAGATGTTCGTCCACCTGACACCAAAATCGGTGAGTTCCTTTTTGATATTTTCGAGAGCAGTTGATAGATCATCGATGCGTGACGCTATGCTGTCGATCTTGGCTTCCAGTTCTGCCCGTTTCACCACCTGATCCGCATCCAGTCTAAGGCGGTCTGATATATGATCTGCCTGCCTGACGTGTTCTTCATACACTGCCGGCAAGTCCGTTTCTCGTGCATATGCCAAAAGCGTGTCGCTGATATCCTGTTGCAGGATATATTTTTGTTTTATCAATGCCCATCCAGCATCCCGGTGCTTACGCAGTGCTTCAAGATCCGCAATTTGGGGGACGTCTTCTTTTCGCAGCAGGGTGTTTAACTCCTGCTCGGCCTGTTTTCTTTCTTCGGTAAGTTCTTGTTTTTTACGGACAGCTGTTTTGGATTGCTCCGTAAGGTCATCATTCTCCTTTTCAAATCGGTCTATGGTTTCGGGTACCGGCAATGTTAAAGATAACAAGGCGTCGGCCGAACCCTGGTAATTTCCCAATCTTGCGAAATCATTTTTCCAGGCGGCCGTTTCTTGTTCTACCTGTATTTTTATTTCGTCCAGGCGTTGTTCAATGTTTCCTGCTTTGCTGGCCGAAGCAATGGATGCCTTTAACTGCGTCAGATCAATGTCGCTTTCTGATGTATCTTCTAATTTGCCTTTAAGTGCTTTTTGTTCGTCCTGAAGGTCCTTGAATGTACGGTTTAGGTCCGCTTCTTTTTGTATTAATAAACTGTGCTGTTGAACCAACCCGGATATCCATTTTTTATTATTGAGAAGGGGTCTGAGTTGGTCTGCTTTATCCAAGTCAAAGTCCGGGCGGATACATTTTAACCGGTTCTCGGCATCATTGCGCAGCAATCGCCTTTTTCCATCCTGGCCGGGCCTGTCGGCATTTGTTTTTTCCACCGCGCCAAGATCCTTGTAGAGCATGAGAATGACATTTTCGTTTTTAAGCAGGTCATCCCGGACACTTAAAGATTCTAACTCTTTATTCAGGGCATCAAGCTTGACTTCCAGTCGTTCTTTTAAGTCCAATGCATTTTGCAGGGTTGTTTCAGCGGTTTTGTACTGCGCTGCAAAATCCTGGGGCAACGACAATACGGTACCCAATGATTCAATTTTTGATATATAGTTCCGGCGCTGGGCCAGGGCGCCTTTAACACGGTTAATTCTTTCCAGGCGATTTTTTTGCTTGTTTTTTTTACTGATTGTCTGTTCAACCCCGCTGATATCGGCATTCATTTGAGCCAATTGGCCGTGCAGGGCCTTCCAGTTGGAAACGGGCAGGGCGGCGTCACGCATGGTTTTTTGCGCTGCTTTATAATCTGAAATCGCCTTATTTAATGCGGCCTTGGACCCCCGGGGGGTGAAGAGTTCCACGGCACTCTTTTTCATTTGCTCCAGGATTTTTCTAAGATTCGACGTTCCCACGGCGGCACTGAACAGCGCCTGGCCAAGATCTCCGGACTGTTCCAACAGTTCCTGGCCCCCGGCAATCAATCGGCCATGGTCAATACCCCACAGTTTAGTAAACAGGACTTCATCCATGCCGGCAGGAAAAAATTGTACAAACCGTCTTTCGTCTAAAGGTTCGCTGCCTGTATATTTAAGCAGGGTGTCTTTGTTCCCTTTTCTTCTGATAAATTCAATTTTTTGTCCATCTGAACGCTGCAGCTCTCCACCGATCCGCAGCTGTGGATTGCCATGAAGAAAGTTGTACGATGTCCTGGTTTGAATGCCGAACAGCCAGTCGATAAGCGCCCTTAGTGATGTGCTTTTACCGGCTTCGTTATCTCCGTAAATAATGTGCAGGCCCAAATTGCCATCAGACAGATCCAGGGATTTTTCGGTAAAGTGGCCAAACGCCATGAGGTCCAGGCGGTTAATTCTCATTGTTCCCCCCCGGGTGAAAGCAGTCTGCCGAGAAGCATTTTTTTTGCTTCCTGGGTGATTTGTCGGATGGTTTGTGGGTTGCTTAAATCTACGATGGTATCAGAACCAAAGGCTTCGGCGGGTAATTTTTGCCGAAGTTCTGCAATCTTATCTGCCACCCCGTCTATCTGATCAATGTCTTCCGGCGTTGCAATGATCGACTTAAGTAGTTGGCCAAACTCATTCTCATCGGCCAGGGCCGTTTTTAAATCATATTTTCCCTGGGTGTTGTTTTCAACACGTTCAATCCAAAGCTGATCGCCGGCAGTTTCCGCGCCCAGTGCCTTTAGCTGCTGTTCAAATTTTTCCGGGAAGGCGGCAAGTTGCTCCGACAGCTTTGTTGCGCCGCCCAGTTTTATTCTCATGGCAAGGGGCCTGTCCTGTGCCGATATCAGTTCCTGTTCAATGGCTTCCCTTACTTTTTCCAGGATATCCCGGTGTTCTTCTATGCCGGTCAAGTCAATTGATGATTGTGTCCATCGCAGCACATCAAGGCAGATTGTTTCTACCTTTTTTACGATGTCATCCTCAACCGTAACAATGACACAGCCCTTTGGGCCGCTCTCCCGGATATGCCGGCCCTGGATGCACCCGGAAAACACCACAAAGGGATTTTGGGTGACGATTTCCTGTTTGTGGATATGCCCCAATGCCCAGTATTGATATCCTTTTGAAATAAGATCGTCCAGGGAACACGGCGCATAGTTGGCATGTCCTGTCCGGCCGTCAAGGCTGGTATGAAGAAGCCCAATATTAAACATTCCTTTTTCAGCGTTGCAAAATCCTGCTGCCAGATTCTGGTCAACATGCTGGGTTTTGAAACTGAGGCCATGAATGGCTGTTGCCAGGTGTTCTAATTTTACCGTTTCCACCTTTTTGGCAGAAAATATTTTCATGTTCGAGGGCGTATCCAGGGCTTTGGTCATCCGATTTGCGGCATCATGGTTTCCTGCAACACAAAATACTTGAATGCTGTGTTGATTCAAACGCCCCATTTGCCGGCTTAAAAAAATGCCTGTGCTGTAATCTTTCCAGTCTCCGTCATAGAGATCTCCGGCTAAAAGTACAAAGGCCACTTTCTCTTCTATGGCCAGATCCACCAGATTTTGAAAGGCTCTTCTGCAAGCATCCCGGATGGCATCAACGGGCGCGGACTCGTATCTTGACAAGCCCCGCAATGGACTGTCTAAATGAATATCTGCTGCGTGAATGAATTTAAACATTTTAGCTCTTTTGTCTGTGAACAAAAAAATAATTCAAGATTCAATGGCATATCAATATGGCGTTGGTGTGTAAAGAAAATAAAGGGGATGCCGTTAAGTTTGGCGACAGGGGCGGGGGACAAAAAAAGAAAGCGCCGGGGGATCATTCCGACGCTATCAGAGAGAGTATGGTGCATAATACCACATTGTGGCATGAAGTCAACCTTAATAATCTGGTGGTGTTTTAATAACGCCTGCATTTACCCCGACTGTAATTATACATGCCGCAAAAAGTATTTTTGGTCACGCATTAGATTCTGGTCTTCCTGATCATGAGCCTTGAGTCTGGGACACAGGATTTTAATACTATAATAGGGTGGTCTTTTAGGTGTGGATTATGTCTGTTTATGAAATGTCGTCTATCTCGTACGGGGAGAGTGAAAAATCCCCTTGGATATGGGGAATAAGTGTGGGGGGAAGGTAACGTGCAAAAAAAAAGGGCTTTTGGCAAAACACCAAAAGCCCTTGAACTAACTAATTAACCGAAAACTTTTTCCAGGAAAGGAATGATCTGTTTTTTACGGCTCATGATGCCGGGCAGCCAGCATTTGCTGTCAACCGGTTTTTCACCAAAGGCTTTTTCAACAACAGATTCGTCATCGGAAGCAATGAGAAGCTCTGTGCCTTCTTTCATGATGTCGGTGAGCATCAGAAGTACGGTGTGATTGCCTTTTTCTGCCTTCATGGCACGGATGTCTTTTTCAAGATCAGCCTTGATGCCGTCAACGATGGAGAGGTCAACCAGTTCAAGCTGGCCGCAGCCAACGCCAACACCACCCATTTTGAAGTCTTTGTAATCGCGCAGAACCAGCTCGCGGATCGGGGTGCCATCCACAGCAGATTTTACTTTGAACATTTCAATGCCCAGGGCGTCAAGATCAGATTCGCCACAGATTTCAGAAAGTTTAGCACAAACTTCTTTGTCTTTGTCAGTGCAGGTGGCGGATTTGAAGATGACGGTGTCGGACAGGATGGCGCAAAGCATGGCGCCGGCAATGCCCTTGGGAACTTCAACGTTGAAGTAATCGTACATGGAAGCGATTACGGTGCAGGTGCAGCCCACAGGCCAGATCCAGCATTCCAGGGGCTGTCCGGTGGTAACGTCGCCGAGTTTGTGATGGTCTACAATACCCAGGATGTTGGCTTTGCCAAGGTCGTCAGGGCTCTGGGCCAGATCAGAATGATCCACCAGGTAAACATCTTTGCCTGCATAGCTGGTAACCACGGCAGGGGCAGCCAGACCAAATTTGTCCAGGACAAATTTGGACTCGGGGTTCAGTTCGCCTTGAATAGCCGGTGCAATATCTTCACCAAGGCTTTTTTTCAGGTCGGCCAGCGCGATGGCTGCGACGACGGAGTCGGTATCCGGATTTTTGTGACCAAATACGAGAGTTGACATAAAACCTCCTAAAATAAAAGTGTTGTTGTCAGGTTATAATGCTCAGGGATGACATCCTCAACCGGTAGCCATCCATTTTAAGTTCTTAACTTTAATACCACCTGGTCTTATAGAATTAATCGGACTTAAGCTCAAGCAAAATTTGAAAAAAGATTTGCCAGGTCTTAAATTGGATGGTATGTGCGAAGACAGGTTTAATCAGAATGGGCGTCCCGAAGTTCCCTGCGCAACACTTTGCCGATGTTGGAGACCGGAAGATCATCTTTGAATTCAATGATTCTGGGCCGTTTGTATCCTGCCATGTTCTCCTTGCAAAATGCCATGATCTCTTCCTGGGTGGCGGTCTGGCCCTGTTTCAGCTTGATAACCGCTTTAACGGTTTCACCGCTGTGTGCGTTTGCAACGCCGATCACGGCACATAATTCCACCTTGGGATGGGTGTATATGATATCCTCCACATCCCTGGGGTACACGTTAAACCCGCCCACAAGGATCATATCTTTTTTTCTGTCGGTGATCAGGATATATCCGTCTTCGTCTATGTGACCAATGTCCCCGGTGAGAAAATAGCGTTTGCCTTCAATGGTGACAAAGGCGTTCGCGTTGGCAGCGGCATTGTTCCAGTAGCCTTTCATGACCTGGGGACCGCAGGCGGCCACTTCACCGTCTTCACCCCTGGGCAGTTCTTTTGTGGGATTTTCAAGATCCAGGATTTTTATGTCCGTGCCGGGCAATGGAAATCCAATGGACCCTATTTTTCTGATCCCCGGATTGGTGGGATTGGCCGACAGTACAGGGGCGGTTTCCGTCAACCCGTATCCTTCAAAAATAACCGCACCGGTTTTTTCTTCAAATTGGCGGCATACATCCGGGGGCATGGGGGCGCCCCCTGAAAAACAGCCCATCAAAGACGACAAATCATACTCATCAAGCTTGGCATGGTTTGTAAAGGCTACAAAAATTGTGGGAACAGCCGGCATGAGGGTGGGGCGGTATTTTTGGACGGCTTTGAGTACATCTGTAAAAGGGGGTTTTCCTGTTCTGGGGTCAGGAATGCACACCAGGCTGCTGCCCGTGCCTGCGGCGCACAGCATGGCTACGGAGATGCCAAAGCAGTGATACCAGGGCAAAATGCCTAGAAAACAATGGTATCCTCCGTAGTATGCTTTTTCCAGAGGTTTGCCCTCACCGTGGGATAACCTTAGATACTCCATGATTCCCGCCACCTGATAGGTAAAGTTGATGTGCACAAGCTCCGCGCCTTTCGGTACACCTGTGGTACCGCCGGTGTACAGCATGACGGCCGTATCGTTGATCGGGTCAATGTCGATATCCGGCGGCTCGGGTCTGGATTGGGCCACCATATCGTCAAACATGATATGACCGGGTTCATGGTGGTCGGCTTTGGGGATTTTGCCTAACAGCCCGCCTAAGAATCCTTTGATTTTCGGCAGGTAACTTTTAACATTGCAGACCACTATGGTTTCTACACCTGTGCCTTCGGCCGCTTTAACCGCATTCGGATAAAAGGTGGGGTGGTCCATGCAGAATACCATTTTTGCCGTGGAGTCCTTCAGCTGCTGTTTTAATTCAGTGGGGGTATAGATTGGGTTGCAGTTCACGGCCACGGCGCCTGCCTTCATGATACCGAAAAAGATTTCAGGAAACTGGGGCAGGTTAGGCAAGAAAATTGCGACCTTGTCTCCTTTTTTGATGCCTTTTTGGACCAGAAAATAGGCGACTCGGTCTGCCGTGTCTTTAACCTGGGAAAAGGTTTTCTTGGCCCCGTTAAATATGGTGAAAACCTGGTTGGGGTAACGGGCAGCCGAATCGTCCAGCAGTTTGAAAACCGGATAGTGGTAGCCGCTGACAGTGTGCGCAACCCCCTCGGGCCAAAACGGGGTGTTCCAGGGACCGGTCGGCGTGTTAGTCTGGTTAGTTTGATCTGCCATAAGGGGGATCTCCTTTTATTGTATATCAACGCATGTATTTATTTTTGTAATAATAAAGAATTTTTTTTATTTTATCCATCGTCACTTTATATTAAAAGAGAAGAACCTCAGATGCCTGAAACATGTTTTTTAAATAAAGCGGGTTAGACTATTGATTTTCATCTGCGACGGCGTTAATGAATGGGGTTGGATCTCGGATTGCCCCGGGTTTTGGGGCAATGAAATTATATGGACAGTAAAAATTAAAGGTAACCCCTAACAGAAAGAAAGGTAAAAAATGACAGACCAGAGAATTTTTAATTTCAATGCCGGACCTGCGGCCCTGCCTTTGTCGGTCCTTGAAGAAATTCAAAGCTCTTTTTTGAATTTTAACAATTCAGGCATGTCCATCACAGAAATTAGTCACAGATCTTCTTATTTCGACGATGTCATCAATGATGCCGTAGAACGGGCCAAACGTCTTTTAGGTCTGGATGATCAATACCATGTGCTTTTCCTCCAGGGTGGGGCTTCTTTACAGTTTTCTATGATTCCAATGAATTTTCTGGCTGGGGATCAAAGTGCCGACTATGTGAATACCGGTACCTGGTCCACCAAAGCCATTAAAGAGGCAAAAATCCTGAATAAAAAACATGTGGTTGTGGCTTCTTCCGAGGACAAGGACTTTTCCTACATTCCCGAAAATATTAAGTTCAGCAAAGATGCAAAATATGTCCACATCACCTCCAACAACACCATCAAGGGAACCCAGTTTGCCGAATTTCCCGACACCGGTGGCGTACCCATTATTGCAGATATGTCATCCGATATTTTTTCCCGGCCTGTTCCCCTGGAAAAATTCGGAATGATCTATGCCGGTGCCCAGAAAAATTTAGGTCCGTCGGGTACCTGTGTGGTGATTTTACGCAAAGATATGCTGGAAACAGCCAATACGGATCTGCCTTCCATGCTTAAATATTCCACCTTTGCGGAAAAGAATTCCATGTACAATACCCCGCCCTGCTTCGGTATCTATACCATTGATCTGGTGCTCAAGTGGATCGAAGAGGAGATTGGCGGCCTTGAAAAAATGAAAGCGTATAATCAGGAAAAAGCAGGATTGTTATACGATTTCATGGAGGCAAGTAATTTTTACCGGGCCACCGCGGCGCCTGGGTCAAGATCCCTGATGAACGTCACCTTCCGTCTGCCCAGCGAAGAACTTGAACAAAAATTTATCAAAGAGGCAACTGCCAAAGGTCTCGGCGGTCTCAAGGGCCACAGATCCGTAGGTGGATGCAGGGCCTCCATTTATAATGCAGCCACAATTGAGGGGGTTAAAGCCCTGGTTGAATTTATGAAAGCCTTTCAAAAGGAGGCCAAATAGTGAAAGTACTGATCAGCGATAAAATGGATGAGGCCGGCATTGATATTTTCAGAAACCAGGATGGCATAGATGTCGATGTCAAGACCGGACTGTCCCCCGACGAACTCAGAGAAATTATCGGACAATACGATGCATTGGCTATCCGCAGTTCAACCAAGGTAACCGCAGAGCTCCTTGAGTCGGCAAAAAAACTCAAGGTGGTTGCCCGGGCCGGCATTGGCCTGGATAATGTGGATATTGATGCGGCAACCAAAAAGGGCGTTGCTGTTATGAATACCCCTGGCGGCAACACCGTTACCACCGCCGAGCATGCCATTGCCATGATGATGGCCATGACCCGCAATATTCCCCGGGGTACCGCATCCCTTAAAGCCGGGCGCTGGGATAAGAAATTGCTCCAGGGCCGGGAACTTTTCAACAAGACGTTAGGTGTGGTCGGATTCGGCAATATCGGTTCCATCGCAGCCAACCTTGCCAAAGGGTTGCGCATGAATGTCATTGTGTACGACCCGAATATATCTTCGGAACATATTGAAAAGGCCGGGTTTGAATATGTGACCCTGGATGAGCTCTATGCCCGCTCGGATTATATCACCATCCATGTGCCGAAACTGGATGCCACCATTGATTTGTTTGATGCCCAGGCGTTTGAAAAAATGAAGACCGGCGTCATGGTGGTCAATTGTGCCCGGGGCGGTATTGTTAATGAAGAAGCGTTACATGCCGCCATCAAATCCGGAAAGGTGGCAGGTGCCGCCCTTGATGTATTTTCCGTAGAGCCACCGAGCGCAGACCATCCGTTGCTTCTGCTCGACGAGGTCATTGCCACTCCGCATCTGGGCGCATCCACCAAGGAGGCCCAGACCAATGTTTCCGTGGCGGCTGCCAACCAGATTATTGCCTATCTGTTGAACGACACTGTGATCAATGCGGTAAATGTGCCGTCGGTGACCGGGGATGTCCTCAAGCAGCTTAAACCTTTTCTTTATCTGGTCGAGAAAATGGGTAAGATGCAGGCCCAGATCAGCAAGGGCGGCGTCAAGGAAGTCCAGATCGAATACATTGGTAAATTCCCGGATCTGGATCTAAAACCTTTGACCATTAACGGTATCAAGGGCCTTCTCAATGAATATGTCAGGGACGAAGTCAATTCGGTCAATGCCATTTCCCTGGCCAATGAAATGGGAATCAAAATCAGCGAATCTACCTCCATGGAGGCCGGCAACTTCCTGAACCTGATCCGGGTGACCGTGGTTACGGATGATCGGACCAATGTCCTGGAAGGTACCATCTTCGGCAAGGATGACGCCAGAATCGTGAGAATTAATAAGTTCCGCTTAGAGGTGATTCCCGAAGGTCACCTGTCTATCATTCACAATGTGGACAAGCCCGGCTCCATCGGTTCCATCGGTATGAAACTGGGTGAGTATAACATCAATATTGCCAGAATGATGGTGGGCCGTGAGGATGACGGGGATAGAAATATTATATTCCTGAGAACCGAGACCCCGGTACCGGCGGATGTGGTAAAAGAGATCGAAGACCTTGAACTTGTGGTCAGCATGACCACCTTTGAGCTGTAGTCTCCATCCGTAAGGGAACGCAAGTTTTTATCTTGCGGCAGATGATCCAAGATCCTCTGCCGCAATTTTTTTTGCCCTAACTTTCCCCGGTGCTTATAAGTAATTTTTTTTGGTAGCACACCGGCTGGAACGTTCAACTCCTAAATCATTTCAGCAATCTCTTTTCCGTAGGCCTGGGCTGTTTCAACGCCATCTTCAACCCAGGATGCCTTAATCATCAAAGGACCGGATGCCATTTTCATTTTAAACATATAATTCATTGTATCAAAAATTCTTTTATTGGCTTCTCCGCTCCATCCATATGCACCAAAGGCGCCTCCGGGTTTGCCTTCAAGTTTTGCGCGTTCTGCCATGAATAAGACCTGCTTCATGGGGGCCAGCATTTCCCCGTGATAGGTGGGGGAGCCGAAAACATAGGCATCAAACCCAGATAAATCTGCTTCGCTGTCTATCTGGCTTGCGGTTTTTACCTCTGCCTGGTGTCCTGACTGACGAACGCCTTCAGCTATTAATTCCGCGATCCCCTTTGTTTCGTCGACCCTGGATGAATAAACAATCAGTACTGTTCCCATTTTTTTATTCCTATTCTATATGAGTTAAATTTATATAATTGTTCATTTTTTTTGTAAAAGTAATGATATTGATTGATTACTACATGACGTGTATAATCAAAAGCCTTATCAAAAGTAATATAAAATCGTGACGGAGCCAAGACAAAATTATTTCCTTTTTTAGTTTTAGCTTGATTTAAAGCAAAAAGTCTGGAAATCTATAATTTTTTTATACGGATGGACTTTTTAGATATTTGTCTAGGTAAATTCAGAAACAAGGTGTACAGGATTTATGGGTTTATTTAAATTAAAGGGATTCCCGGGAACCGGCAGTTTCCCCCATGGGGTTCACCCACCGGATAACAAAGCGTTGTCCGCGAACATGACTGTCGAAGTGATGCCTACCCCCCGGACGGTGACGCTGCCGCTGCTGCAGCATCTTGGCGTGCCTTGCAAGCAGATTGTTAAATCCGGTGAAATGGTCAGTTACGGGCAAATGGTTGGAAAGGGCGAGGCATTTGTTTCCGCCTCACTTCACGCCCCCATTGCCGGAAAAGTAAAACGAAACACAATGGTGACCCTGCCCAACGGCAGGCGTCTTGACGCCCTCACCATTGAGGCGGACGGAGAGCAGCTCCCCCCGGAAAGAATCTGGGAAGAGGTGAAATTCACCCAATGGCCTAAGGACGGCTTTTCCGATTATGCGCCTATGGACATTGTGAAAAAAATTCAGGCGTCCGGTATTGTGGGCCTGGGCGGGGCGGCGTTTCCTACCCATGTCAAGGTAATGCCCAATGATACGAGGGTCATTGACACTTTGGTGATAAACGGGTGTGAGTGCGAGCCGTACCTGACCTGTGACTACAGGCTGATGCTTGAGGCACCCGATGTCATTGTCACCGGGGCGCTGCTGACGGCAAAGGCCGTCTCGGCCAGGGAAATTGTCATCTGTGTTGAGGACAATAAGCCCGAGGCCATAGCGCGGCTCCAGCAAGCGGCACAGAATACCGTCGTGCAGATTGCCGTGGTAAAAACCAAGTATCCCCAGGGCAGTGAGAAGCAGCTTGTCAAAGCCGTGGTCGGTCTTGACATTCCTTTGGGCGGACTGCCGGCTGATGCCGGGGTCGCCGTAAGTAACGTGCAAACCATTGCCACTGTGGCCCGCAGCATTGTCAAGGACGTCCCGCTTACCCACAGGGTCATCACCGTCTCCGGCCGGGGCATCTGCAACCCGAAGAACCTTTTTGTCCCCATCGGCATCTCTCTGGCCGAGGTGGTTGACTTTTGCGGCGGTTTGACGCCGGATGCTGCCCGGATCATTTCCGGCGGGCCCATGATGGGCTTTTCATTTTCAGATCTGTCTGCCCCTGTCACCAAAGGCACGTCGGGGCTGACGATTCTAACCCACGACGAGGTCCGAAAGTCAGAAGAGACAAATTGCGTGCGCTGCGGGCGCTGTGTGGACGCCTGTCCCATGAACCTTGTGCCCACGAAACTTGCGTTGGCGGCCCGGTATAAGAATCCCGAACTGGCCGGCCAATATCATATCCGGGCCTGTGTTGAATGTGGAAGCTGTTCCTATGTGTGTCCGGCAAAGCTTAATCTGGTTCAGTTGATTCGTGAGGGCAAGGTCCAGCTAAATGCCTGGGAACGCCGCTGATCATTAACAACAAGATCATTAAACAACAAAGATTAATTGATACAAGGAACAAAACGTGTCAAATACAAATAGACAGATGAATTCAGCCATGTCGTTTGAAGACAGGCCCGGGCGAAAGCCGCCCTTCATAAACGTGGCCGGGTCCCCGCATATCTCGGATAACCGGGCCAGCACACGCCGGATGATGGTCGATGTAATCCTTGGGTTGTCACCGGCCATTCTCGTATCTCTTTATTTATTTCGGTTCTATGCCTTAAAACAGATTGTGGTCTGTGTGGTGGCCTGCCTTGCTGCGGAATACCTTTTTGTTCGCATGAGGGGTAAATCTTTCACGTTAAAAGATTGCTCTGCCGTGGTCACAGGCGTTATTTTAGGACTTTCCATGCCCGGCTCTGCCCCCTGGTTTGTGGGGGCGCTGGCCTCGTTCGTGGGCATTGGCATCGGTAAGATCGTATTCGGTGGTGTCGGGATGAACATATTCAACCCCGCCATGGTGGGAAGGGCGTTTGTCATGATCGCCTTTGCCCAGCTCATGGGGGCCGGTGCCTATGAAAATGTAACCGGCCTGGTGGATGCGGTGTCCGGTGCAACGCCTTTGAGCGCATTGAAATTCAATGGGGTCGAAACCGGTATTGCACCGCTGTTTCTGGGTGTGACCAACGGTTCTGTTGGCGAGGTAAGTGCCCTTGCCTGTATTTTAGGGGGACTTTATCTGATTTACAGAAAAACCGCTTCCTGGCAGATTCCAGCAAGTATTTTGATTACCGTTGCTTTGATCGCAGGCGTTACGGATATTGCCGGAGGATATCAAGGCTTGTTCCTGCTGCACCATCTGTTTGCGGGCGCTCTGATGTTCGGCGCCTTTTTCATTGCCACTGACCCGGTAACATCCCCGTTAACCCCCAAAGGCAAGATGATATTCGGCGTGGGTACCGGTTGTTTGATCATGGTCATCCGTCTGTTTTCCGGTTATCCGGAGGGCGTGATGTTTGCCGTACTGATCATGAATGCCATGACACCGTTGATCAACCGCTGGACCATTCCAGCGCCCATGGGACAAAAGGAGGCCTGATATCATGTCATTGAAAGAAAGTAATCTGGCCCAGGCCTGGCTGGTGCTGCTGCTTGCCGTTTTGTTCGGCACCGCCCTTGCCGGTATTCAGGCTAAGCTTGGGCCGGTCATTGAGGCCAATAAGGTTCAGGAGACCATGACAAAAATACCCGGACTGGTGCTTGGAGAGGATCTGGCGGCCGAACTTGCCGCCGATAACCAGTCGCTGACCATTAAATCCCGGGTAATCGAAGTTAAGAAAAACGGAACAACAAAATACTACACGGTGTATGATGCCTGGTTACCCGACGGAAAAATGGTCGGGCATGTGGTCAAAGCTGACGGCCAGGGATATGCAGATAAGATTGAGTTATTGGTGGGGCTTGATGCCCAGGGCAAAACGATTACAGGGCTTTTTGTTCTGGATCAGAAAGAGACGCCCGGTCTGGGCGCCAAAATTATGGAAGATGCCTGGCGGGGCCAGTTCAAAGATAAATCCACCGAAACCACCCTTTCCGTTGTTAAGGGGGGCGGGGCCAAAGAAGATCAGATTGATGCCATTTCCGGCGCCACCATCTCTTCAAGGAGTGTGACCGGCATCGTAAACACGACGGTTGCCAATGTGGCATCCCAGCTTCAGGTCACTGGCCCTGATACTAACAAAAACCCGGCGGTTCAAACAAAGGAACCCGGTAAAGATAAGGAGCGTTCCTGATGGCAGATCAACCTACAGCTATGGAGAGATTTGTACAGGGGATTCTGCCCGAGAACCCGGTTTACCGGCAGCTTCTTGGGCTGTGTGCCACATTGGCTGTTACCAATGGTATGAAATCGGCGCTGACCATGGCCGTTTGCGTGGCCTTTGTTCTGGTGTGCGCCAATGTCGTGATCAGCTTGATCCGAAACCTGTTAGCGCCCCATCTGCGAATCGTGGTCTTTACCCTGACCATTGCCACCTTTGTAACCGTGGCGGACAGGGCTCTGGCTGCTTACATGTTTCAGATGAGCAAAACCCTGGGGCCCTATATTCCTTTGATCATTGTGAATTGTATTATCATCTGCCGGTGTGAGGTGTGTGCGTCCAAGCAGAATGTCGTTATTGCAGCGGCGGATGCCCTGGGCCAGTCCATCGGATTCGGCCTTGCCCTGGCAAGTATCGCCGCCATTCGTGAGATTCTGGGTACCGGCATGCTCATGGGTTTCAGGGTCCTGCCGGCCTGTTGGCCGGATTGGGTCATCATGGTGCTGCCTCCCGGTGCATTCATTACACTGGGGCTTTTGCTGGGTTTGGTGAATTATATCGACTATAAACGGGAACAATCCCGCAGTTGAATTTAATATGAGAATTTATAAAATATTAAGGCGGATCTAATGGACTATTTTGTAGATATCCTGCTGATTGCCCTGTCAGCATCGATAATTAACAACTTTATATTTTATTACTTTGTGGGTATCTGCCCGTTTGTGGGGGTGTCCAGAAAGGTGGATATGGCCTTTGGCATGGGATGCGCCGTGACGTTTGTCATGAGTATTGCGGCGTTTCTCTCCTGGGGCATTACAGTTTTTGTACTGATTCCCGGCGCACCGGTATCAACGTATATTGCAAGTTTTTTCACTACACCCGAAGCCGCCGCGCAAATCGACCTGACGGTGCTCAGTTATATTGTGTATATTTTTGCCATTGCTTCTTCGGTTCAGTTTGTTGAGATGTACGTAAGAAAGTTTTTTCCACCGCTTTACCGGTCTTTCGGGGTTTTCCTACCGTTAATTACGACCAACTGCGCCATTCTTTTTGCCTGTCTGACCATCATGAGCCATGTGGCCGGCGTTGATAATCCCAAAGATGTCTGGGACCTTGGCAAAGCCATGACCCTGGCGCTTTTTGGCGGACTTGGATTCACCATTGCCATCGTGATCATGGCCGGGATCCGGGAAGAACTTGAACTTTGCGATATCCCCAGGCCTTTTAAAGGGGCGGCCATTACCCTGGTTATCGGAGGGATCTTAGCCATCGCCTTCATGGGATTCACCGGGGTGGATTCAGGTATCAAAAATGCACTGAAACCGGCTCCCGCCGTCCAGGAAGAAAGCTCTGAAGCAAATGCGAACACGTTGACTGAATATTTAGCTGATATGACCTGTAAGGGGCATAACAGCCAGGAGATTTTGCCATGATGGTTTCACTGGGTATCGCCGGCGCAAGCATGCTGGTCATGGCCATGATTTTTTCCTATATCCTGGGATGGGCCAATAAAAAATTTAAAGTTGAAGTGGATCCTAAGATTGAAGAGGTCATAGAGGCTCTCCCAGGTGCTAACTGTGGCGGATGCGGTTACTTAGGCTGTTCCGATTATGCTGTTGCCATTGTTGCGGACAATGATCCAGTCAATAAATGCACGGTGGGCGGGCAAGCTTGTGCCCAGGTAATTGCGGATATCATGGGGGTTGAGGTGGGTGATATGGTACCTTTACGTGCCATTGTTCATTGCAACGCACCGGCCTCCAGTCGCTTGGGGATGACCCAATACGCGGGTGAAAAGCGGTGTGCCTCGGCCCAGCAGGTGGCCGGCGTCCAGAGCTGCACCTTTGGATGCCTTGGCTATGGTGATTGTGTTCAGGTCTGCAATTACGACGCCATTCACATTGAAGACGGGCTTGCCCGGGTGGACTATGAAAAATGCATCGGTTGCGGGGCCTGCACCAAAGCCTGCCCGAGAGGTATTATTTCCATTGAAGGGTTTAAGGAAAAGACCATTCCTGTGGTGGCCTGCTCCAATAAAGACAAGGCCAAGGATGCCAAAGCCGTGTGCAACAATGCATGCGTAGGATGCAAAGCCTGTGAAAAGGTTTCTGATCTCTTCACCATTTCAGACAACCTTTCTAAATGCAATTATAATGACTACTCCGCTTCAAAACATGAAGATGCCTGAAGGCCATTGAAAAATGCCCCACCGGATGCATTCGTTTCATGGGAAGCTGAGCGTCGATATAAAAATAGAATATGAAAAAAATATGTGTGTACTGCGGCTCAAGTGACGGGGCCCGCCCTGAATACCGACAGGCCGCAGCCGCCCTTGGACGTGCCATGGTGGAAAAGGATATCGACCTGGTGTACGGCGGCGCAAGTGTGGGGCTTATGGGCAAACTGGCTGATACTGTTCTCGATGGCGGCGGCAGGGTTACAGGCGTCATTCCCGAATCATTGGTAAATCGGGAGATCAGTCATCCCGGCTTAACAGAGCTTGTGGTTGTGGATTCCATGCACGCGAGAAAATCCATGATGGCCGATCTGTCGGATGCATTCATTGCACTTCCCGGCGGCATCGGCACCATGGATGAACTTTTTGAGATACTGACCTGGGCCCATCTGGGGATTCATCAAAAGCCTTGTGCACTGCTCAATGTGGCTGGCTATTATGATCATCTCGTAGAGATGATGCCTAATAAAGGTGCGCATCTTCCATGGCAATTTCCAGCAGGGCAATGCTGGTTTCTTTCACCCCCAGGATATCAACCTCTCTGGATCCCATAATAAAGGTGATATCCTCTTGGGGGGAGGCTGTCTCCATCTTATTGCAGACCATGTTGGCCAGTCGGACGACCACCAGCAACATGTTCGATTCTTCATAATTATCCATGTGATGGTCCCGGGCAATTTCACAGTAACTGCTCGGCAGATGCCAGTTTGACAGCAGGGCAAAACCCTGGTTGGCGTGAAGGTTAAGCAAAATTTTTTCTGTGAGGTCTGCGGTGAGTTGACCCTTGTCCTGTTCATCACTCATAAATTGCTCAACCGCGGATAAAAGGCAAAGTTTACCCACATCGTGGAGCAGTCCCGCAATAAAGGCCTTGGGCGTTAAGTCCACAAGTTTCAGGTGACGACACAGCCACAAAGAGGCAAACGCCGCTGCTACGGAATGGGTCCACAGTTGATCCTGGCGCTTTTTAATCATGGGTATATTTGATGAAAAATTTTTGCGGAGAATGACCCGTATAATAATGTTATATAATTCATCGTTGCCCAAGCGAAGAGATGCTTCCTTGATGGTGGCAACTTCTCCTAACCCTTTATAATAAGAGGAATTGGCAATCTTAAGAATTTCCCCTGTCAGGGTGGGATCATTGAGAATCAGGCGCTTAACCCGGGACGGATCCGGATCCTTTTTGGTGATTTCATTCTGAAGCTTGGCAGCATCCGGATGAAGTACAGGAAAGTTTTTTTGGTTTGCAATATATTTTTTCAGAGTGTCCAGAATCGACGCTTTTTCGTTCATTTTATATTCCTGACAGCTGCTTAATGGTTTGGATGGATCTGGGAGGAATCAGCCTGGGGACGCACCTGAATATTTCGTCCAGCGTTGTGATGCCGTCAGCGGCCTTGGACAGGGCATCTTCCATCAGGGTTACCAGACTGGTGGTTTCCAGACTTATTTTTCTGATGTCAAACGTGGATTTGTGGTCTAATATCGCTTCCCTGACCTTTTCGTTGAGTACCAGCATTTCAAACACGGCCACTCTGCCTTTGTAGCCGGTGTAGTTGCACTTTTGGCAGCCGCTTCCTTTGCAAAAATTGTACTGGGCAATGTCCTGGGGAATGAAGTTCAGCAGCTTGAGTTCCCCGGCAGAGGGCTTGTGGGGTCGGGTGCAATGGGCGCAGACCTTGCGCAGCAGCCGCTGGGACAAGACGCAGACAACAGTGGAGGAGATCAAAAAGGCTTCGATATTCATGTTCATCAGCCGAATCAGCCCGGATATGCTGTCTTCTGTATGAAAAGAGGTGAGTACCTTGTGGCCGGTTAGTGCGGCATGGACCGCCACCTCAGCCGAATAGTTGTCCCGGATTTCACCGATAACGATAACATCTGGATCCTGGCGCACCACATGCCGCAAAGTCTCTTCATAGGTCAGATTGATGTTGGGGTTGATGGAGCACTGGGTAATCCCCTCCATGACAAATTCCACCGGATCTTCGGCTGTAATGATACTGATTTCAGGCTGTTTAATGTGTTTGATGGAGGAATACAAGGTTGTGGTTTTGCCCGATCCCGTGGGGCCGGTAATGATCAATACGCCTGACGGGACGCCGAGTACATCGCGAAGATAGCGGGTGAGCATTTTGGGCGCCATGCCGATCTCTTCTATGGGGATAATCTGGTCAATGCGGTTAAGAATCCTGAGCACCACCTTTTCCCCGAACACCGCTGCGTAGAATGAGGCCCTCAGATCGTAAACATTGCCTTTGTGCTCAAAGCTCAACCGGCCGTCCTGGTGTTTTCTTTTTTCTGCAATATCGGCCTTGGCAAGTACTTTTATCCGGGCGGTGACCATGGCGGTGGATTCAGGCGGCAGCTCCCGGTGAAAGACAAGTATTCCGTCAACTCTGAATTTTACCTGGAGTCTGTCCTTAAGGGGCTCGATATGAATATCCGACGCGCCGGCCACGATCGCGGCAGAAATAATGGCATCCACGATACCCATCGCCGTGTTTTCATCAATGAGCTTCTCGGACTTGCGCCCGGACACCAGGTGATGTAGGAGGCGGTCTATGGATCCGGGGGAGGAGATGGCTATCTCTATTTTGTCCCCGTAAAGTTTTTTAGCGCTGTTAATGCTGGATTGATTAAAGGGGTCGGCAAAGGCAACAATGATGCGGTCATCCTCTTTACGGACTGGAAGGAAGTTATTGGAATGGCACCATTTCATTGGGGCCTGATCTATAAGCTTCGAATCCAGTTCTTCCACAGACAGGTTGACAAAGGGAAAACCTAACTGGACCGACAGCACCTCAAGAAAATCATGCTCGCTCATGAACTGGTGATCTATAATGATTTGGCCGAGTTGTTTTCCATGTTCTCTGGATTGGATATCCAGAGCCGCTTTGAGTTTTTCCGGGGTCAAATACCCGAATTCGACCAGAAGATCGCCGATCCTCAACGAGATGTGGTCAGAGCGCAGAATTTTCTTAAGCTGGCTGTCCGTGATGTAATTAAGATCTTTTAGGATATTGATGACAGTTGTTTCAGACGAGAGTTTGGACTTAACCCGCTCGACAATTTTCGCCTTTTCCGGGGTAAGAAAACCGTCATCAACGAGTGCCGCGATAATTTTATTTTGAATTGCATTTTTTTGCATTGTTTTTGATTCCCGCGTGGATACTAATCTATTTATAGCATACCATGATTGGGAATCAAAGCGCGTGATGAATGCAATATTTTAAAGTGTGTTTGTCTTATCTCCAAGCCATTGCCGGACCGCAAGGTCAAGACCTGGTGCAAGGCGATCGTAAACCGATTGGTGATATGCGTTGATATATCTGATCTCCTGGGGGCTGAGCATTGATTTATCAATAAGATTGCGCTCAAAATGGCAGAGGGTCATGTTTTCAAATTTTAAAAATTTGCCGAACTGTGTTTCCTGGTCCTCAATGACAAGCACCATGTTTTCAATCCGGATGCCGTATTGACCTTCCCGGTAGAGGCCCGGTTCATTGGTCAACAGCATGCCGGGCCTAAGGGCGATATCCAGGGGAAGTGAGCTTAAACGCGCCGGGCCTTCGTGAACGCAAAGGAAAAATCCCACGCCGTGGCCTGTGCCGTGGCCGAAATCCAGGCCTTGCTGCCATAGATGCTGGCGGGCCATGGCATCAATCTGGTACCCCCTGGCGGTGGCGGGAAATCGCGCCGTTGCCACGGCGATATGGGCCTTGAGAACCAGAGTGTAATCCTGGATCTCCTGACGTGCCGGCGACCCCAAATGCACGGTGCGTGTGATGTCCGTGGTACCGGTCAGGTAATTGCCGCCGGAGTCGGTCAGAAACATGCCGTCAGGGCTCAGGGGCAGATCCGTATCCGGGCTGGCACTGTAATGGCAGATGGCTGAATGTTCCTTGAACGCCATGATCGAATCAAAGGAGGGGTGGACAAAGGCCTCCTGTGCTTTGCGAAAATTTAAAAGCTGCTCTGCTGTCGACATTTCCGTTTTGGGGACATCACTTGTGCCAAGCCAGTGCAGAAAGTTGACCACAGCCAGGCCGTCTTTGACCGCTGTTTCGCGAATATGGGAGATTTCAGTTTTATTTTTCAGGCATTTAAACATGACCGACGGGTTTGAACTCTCAATGATCTGCGCGCGCGTCTCAATGACCTGGTAAATAAAATCTGAAATTCGTTCGGGGTCAACAAGTACTTTAGATGTCTCATTCAGGAGACCCACTGTTTCATAAAATGCCTCGTAATCACATACGGTAACGCCATCCGCTTCAAGAACAGCTTCAAGCGTCTCACTGACTTTGACAGAATCCATGAACAGGCTGACTTTATCAGCGGTGATCAGGGCAAAGGCTATATTTACCGGATTAGATTGAATATCTTTCCCCCGGAGGTTAAAGGTCCAGGCAATGTCATCCAAGGCCGCCAGCACATGACAATCGGCGTTACAGTCCGCCATTTTTTTGCGGATACGTGAAAATTTTTCTGTCCGGGTTTCCCCGGCATAAACAGTGTCCAGTGCAAAGGCCGGGGTCCGGGGTTTAGGCGGCCGATCCTGCCAGAGATCTGAAATCAGATCCATGGTTGTGTCCAGCACAATGCCCGTTTGTGCCAATTTCTTTTTGAGCTTACCGGCCTGGGCTGCGGACATCATTTTTCCATCCAGGGCAACCCGTTCGGTGTCGGATAAGGTTCGGCTCAGCCATGAGTCAAAGTTGGGCACATCGGTATCGCCCTGTCTGAAAAGTTTAAACGCATCCAACTGGGCCGCGGCCTGGATCCAATAGCGAAAATCGGTCCACATGCAGGCCTGGGTTTTTGTCACCACCGCCGTACCTGCGGAACCTGAAAATCCGGTGAGCCATTTCAAGGTCTGCCAGTGTTCGGCCAGGTATTCGCTTTGATGGGGGTCTGCATTGGGTATGATCACTGCACTGACCCCGGCGTCATCCATTTTTTGTCTCAGCAGGCTAAGTTTATCGAGTGTATTCACGTTTTTTTCCTTTCACTACATGCCAAGATATGCTTTTTTGACCGCTTCGTTGGCCAGAAGTTTGTCTCCTGAGTCGGTCATGGTGATCGTCCCGGTCTCCATAACATATCCCCGGTCCGCCACCTTCAGGGCCAGGTTGGCGTTTTGCTCCACCAAAAATATGGTGGTTTTATATTCCTGATTGATTTTTTTTATAATATTGAAAATCCGTTTGGTGATGATGGGGGCAAGCCCAAGGGAGGGTTCATCAAGCAGCAGCAGTTTTGGCTTGGTCATGATGGCCCGGGAGATGGCAAGCATTTGCTGTTCGCCGCCGCTTAGGGTACCGCCCTGCTGATTTTTCCGGTCCGCCAGAATGGGGAACAGCTCAAACACGTTTTCTAAATCTTTTTTAATCTGGCTCTTCTTGTCTTTTCTAAGAAAGGTCCCCATGTCCAGATTTTCCATGACCGTGAGATAGGGAAAAATCCTGCGGCCTTCGGGCACCTGGCTGATGCCCAAGGCCGCAATTTGGTCAGCAGGCATGCCTGTGATATCCTGGCCCTGGAATTCAATGGTGCCTTTTGCGGCCGGCACCACCCCGCAAAGGGTCATCAGGGTTGTGGATTTCCCGGCGCCATTGGCCCCGATCAGGGTGATGATTTCACCTTCCCGTACATCCATGCTGATATTTTTCAGGGCCTGGATGTTGCCGTAATAGGTATCGACATTTTTGATTTTAAGCATCTATCTCTTCTCCCAGGTAGGCCTTGATCACCGCCGGATTATTCAGGACCAGGGCCGGGGTGCCCTCGCCGATTTTTTTACCGTAATCCACCACAAAAATATTTTCAGACAGGGTCATGACAAGTTTCATGTCGTGTTCGATCAAAAGAATGGAGATTTTTTCTTGGTCTCTTAACTTTAAAATTAATTCGTTCAGGGCCTCGGTCTCTTTGGGGTTCATGCCGGCGGCAGGTTCGTCCAAAAGCAGCAGAAACGGGTCCGTGGCCATGGCCCTGGCAATTTCAAGCCTCCGTTGGGCCCCGTAAGGCAGGTTCAGCGCCAATTCATCCACGTATGCTTCAAGGCCGATTTTTTTTAAGATTTCGTAGCTTTTATCCACGATAAACTGCTCTTCGGCCCGGGTGGCAGGGCCCCTGAAAATGGCGCCGAGGATGCCGGCTTTGGTGACGGGGTAACATCCGATCATAACATTTTCCAGCACCGTCATGGAGGCAAACAGTCGGATATTTTGAAATGTCCGGGCCAGGCCCTTGCGGGTCACCAGGTTGGGTTTGAGCCCGTTGATGCGTTCCTTGGTGGAATCATCTGCGTTGGGCCGGATAAAAATATCTCCCTGGGTGGGGGTATAAATCCCTGTGATGCAGTTGAAAAAGGTGGTTTTCCCGGCGCCGTTGGGACCGATTAAAGCGGCAATTTCCCCCTGGTTGATGGCCAGGTCCAGGCTGTTGATGGCCCGTAAACCACCGAAATCCATGGTCAGATTTTTAACTTCCAGAATGGGTTTGTTCATATCTATTGCTCTGTGGTGTGTTCGTGTTGTTTATAGTGGTAGGTTTTTCTGACGTTTTCAATCAGTCCGCCGGGTTTGAACACCATCATCAGTACCAGCACGGCACCGAAAACAATCATCCGGTATTCAGAAACGGCACGAAGGTATTCCGGCATCAAAATCAACATCAACGCACCGCAAATGACTCCGGCAATGGAGCCCATGCCGCCCAGCACCACCGTACATAAAATGATTACCGATTCCCAGATGGTGAAGCAGGCCGGGTTGATGAATGTGGTTTTGGCTGCAAATACAACACCGGCCATGCCGGCCCATGTGGCCCCCAGGGCAAAGGCGCGCAGTTTGGTTCCTGCCTTGTCAATGCCCATGGCCTGGCAGGCGATTTCATCATCTTTCAGGGCGATCCATGCCCGTCCGATCCGGGAGTTCTGCAGCCGGTTGATCACAAAGATGGTAAAAATAACCAGGGCCACCATAATATAATAGAGGTAGATGAAGTTCTGTTGGAATGTCAGATCAATGCCGAACAAGCCGGGTTTGGGAATATTGGCAATGCCGCTGGGGCCCTTGGAAAAGGAATTCCAGTTTTCAAGGACCAGACGAATAATTTCGCCAAAGCCCAGGGTAACAATGGCCAGATAGTCACCTCTCAGACGAAGCACAGGATATCCCAGGATGATCCCCATAACGGCTCCCAGAAGTCCTCCCAGGGGCAGCACCATCCAGAAGGTCATGCCGAAATGCAGATTCAAAAGGGCATAGGCATAGGCACCCACTGCAAAAAAGGCCACATATCCCAGATCCAGAAGGCCGGCCAGCCCGATAACGATGTTCAGTCCCAACCCCAGCATCACATAAATCAATGCTGAGATCATGATGGTGGTCTGGTACATGGAAAAGGTGTAGGGAAATGCCAGGGTGGCAATGATCAACAAAACCATGGCGGGTATAAAGAAACGTTTTTCGCCCAGACGTTTTCTGACAACAGACAGTTTTTTGTCCTGGGCGAATTTACCCGTATTTTTTTCTTTGCGGTTGAGCAGGTAGCGCCACAGGGCGGACAGGAAAAAAAAGGCAATGCCGATAAAGGCCATATTCCACCAGCGCCACTCAATGGTTTTGGTTACGGTATTGACTTTAATCACCATGATCGGAAAGGTCAGGAACATAAACCAGACCGCTGCAATGGTGGAATGTTTGAGTTCTTGTAACAGATTCATAATTTCGATCTTTTATTTAAACTTTTTTGGTTTCCGCCCGACCCAGTATTCCGGACGGCCTGAAAATAAGGATCAGAACCAGGAATAAAAAGGCAAATACATCTTCATAATCACTGGAGATATACCCTGTGAAAAAACTCTCGGTCCATCCCAGGACCAGAGACCCTAACACCGCGCCCGGAATACTGCCGATACCGCCTAACACGGCTGCCACAAAGGCCTTGATGCCGGCAATGAATCCCATGTAAAAATTAATCTGGCCGATGTGCGAAGCAATGAGCATTCCGCCGATGGCCGCTGTACCGGACCCGATGATAAAGGTTAAGGAGATGACCCGGTTGACATTGACCCCGAGCAGCATGGCCATGGTTTTATCCTGGGATGTGGCCCGCATGGCTTTGCCGATGGGGGTGAACTTGATCAGAATGGTCAATGCGATCATGACGATCACCGTGGTGACGATAATGGCAAGCTCCGGGGCGGACATGATGTGGGCGTAGGGTTCCCAGAACTCAAAATCGGGAATCAGGCTGGGAAAGGGCAGAAAATCTGAAGTCTGGGCAAGCAGTACATAATTTTGCAGAAACAGTGACATGCCGATGGCACTGATCAGAGCGGACAGGCGCGGCGCCTTGCGCAGGGGCTTGTAGGCAATCTTTTCCATGGTATAGCCGTAGCAGCAGGCATAAACCACCGCTGCCGCCGCGGCAATCAGCGAGACAGCCAAAGCCGGAAAGCCTGACATGGTTAAAACGGTGGAGATGATCAGTGCGGTAAATGCCCCGATCATATATATTTCGCCATGGGCAAAGTTAATCAGCTCAATGATGCCGTACACCATGGTGTAGCCCAGGGCAATCAAGGCATAGATACTGCCCCGGGTCAATCCGCCCAGGAACAGTTTTAAAAAAAATTCATAATCCATGTGCAACCTGTTTTTTCAATGGAAATAGAAAGGCTGGTGCCCGAAAAAAGACAAGGGGCAGGCATCTGATGCCGCCCCTTTCTGTATTACATCATTTCGGTTGATTGGCCTTACTTGATCATTACTTTTCTTCAACAAACTGGCCATTGACCACTTTGTATACGGAAAAACCGATACCTGTGGCATCACCGTTTTCGTCAAAGCGGATTTTGCCCAAGGGTGTTTCAACATATTCAGTTCTCAGCGCCTGGACCACCTTGTCATAGTCCGTAGATCCTGCTTTTTCAATGGCGTTGAGCAGGGCCTGGGTCGCTGCATACGCCGCGTCAAAAAAAGCGCCCGGATCAGAACCAAATTCTTTCTGGTGTTCTTCTTTTGCCGTTTTTGCCATGGGATTGCCGGAAATATCCATGGGCCCCGTGGCATACACCCCTTCAGCATACTCACCGGCAACCTTGATAAAGGTATCATCCTTGACACCGTCAGCACCCATGAACAGGGTGTCCATTCTTTGTTTTCTCATCAGGGTAACAATTTTGGAGGCTTCAGGATGGTAACCGCCCCAGACAACCAGGTCGGGGTTGGCTTTTTCCACTTTGGTGACAATGGCAGAATAGTCCACGGCACCTGGAGTGACCCCTTCAAACAGCAGAATGTTTACACCGGCTTCCTTAAAGTATTTTTGGGCAAGTTCGGCCTGGCCTTTGCCGTAGTCGCCTTTGTCGTGGAGTATGACGACATTTTTAACCTTAAGGGTTTGGATGGCAAATTGGACCTGTAGCTGGGCCTGTTTGGCATCATGGGGGATGGTTCTGAAAAAATTGGGATACTCTCCGGACAACGTCAGATCCGGATTGGTGGCGGACGGAGACATGGTAACGATTTTTGCGTCCTTGTAAATGCCCAGAGCCGCTTTGGTTGCCCCGGAGCAGATATGGCCCATCACAACGTCGACACCTTCTGAAACCAGCTTCATTGCCGTGTTACCGGCTATTTCGGGTTTACACGCATCGTCTTCAATGAAAAGCTCCACCTGGCGGCCTAAAATACCGCCGTTGGCATTGATTTTTTCGACCACCAGCTTGGCGGCATTCACTGACGGGAGGCCATAGGATGCAAGGTCACCTGAATGGGCACCGGCAACCCCGAGTTTTATTGGCCGGGCCTCTGCGTTTTGGGATCCAAAGGTAACGGTCAGGCAAACAGCCAATAGACTACCCATTGCAAACAAAAATTTTTTCATCTCTTCTTTCCTTTTTGCGTTAAGTTAAGGTATCTTACCACGCTCTTTATTATAATGGTATCAATAGCACTGTCAATTTTATATATACGCACTCAATTTAATGGTTCGTTTCTTTTTCGGATACGTTGGATTTTTATGAGATACGGTTGGCCCATGGCCGTTAATAAGAATATCCCGGTGCCGCTAAAAAGGAACTTCTTAGCGGCACCGGGATATCAGAAAGAAGAATTTTCAGAAAAGAGAGTAGGAAATTAGGCCTGTTCTTTGATTTCCGCTTCGGATTGAATACCGGAATCTAATTGATGAGTGCCCTGCAAGCTGAAGTTTGTTTCTGAACCGATTTCGCCGGTTAAGTTAAAACTTAGAATCTCATCGTCGATGATTCTAAGAAAATCAAAAAGGTCACTTTTTACCTGGGTTTCAGTTGCTTCAATCATTTGCCTTTCTCCCTGTGTAAATCTTTTTTGGTTAGAGGAAATTGGTTATCTCTTTGTATTTTTTCCTCTTTCACACATATGCGAGATATAATATCAACGGCAGACATGGTAAATCAATCGGGGAATCCCTGATTTTTGATGACTTTTTTACGAAAAATCACTAAATATTGAGCGAAAATAGATACTTTTTTTCCCTGAGCCTCTCTGTGGACGACCCTGTGGTAGTATTTTTACCCGCTCTGAAATTTAAATATGGTCGGCAGAACTTGTGTGGCCAGCCATTTAAATTTATAGTATAGACGTTTATATTTCCTATCAACCCATCCAAAGGGAGATAATTTAATTTTACTGGGGAGAAAAAAGTTATGAAATTTACAATGGATCATTTTAATATCAACGTATTGAACCTGGAAAAGAGTATGGCCTTTTATGAAAAAGCACTGGGGCTCAAAGAACTGAACAGAAAAACGGCCGCCGATGGTTCCTATATCATCGTGTATTTGACGGATAATCAGTCCGGCAATAAACTGGAACTGACCTGGCTCAACGACAGAAAAACGCCTTACGATCTTGGCGATGAAGAGTTTCACATCGCATTTAAAACAGATGATTTTGACGCTGCCCACGCGCTGCATGAAAAGATGGGGTGTATCTGTTATGAAAATAAGGATATGGGGATTTATTTTATCAATGATCCCGACGGGTACTGGCTTGAGGTGGTGCCGGCAAGATGAACATGACCTGAAAATTTCAGGGTGTCGCCTCATCCAGGCAATCTGGGCCTGGTTTTCCACGCGAATCGTCTTGGTATCGTTTTTTGCGCCACTGGATAGCCTTGGTTGTCCGGTAACTGTCCACCATCATCTGTGCCACTTCTTTAAGATCATTTTTAAAGAACAGATTTTTTTCTCTGACCGCCAATGGCAACATGCCGCCCAAGGTCGGTAGATTGATTAAATGACAGGCGGCGGGATGAAAGAGCCATGAAAAAAGAGACAAAAAATAAATCCATTGATAAGGAGATATGCCCCATGAATAAAATGGATCGACGGGATTTTTTAAAAAAAACCATCGGCGGCGGAATTGCCGCAGGTTCCACCCTTGCTTTCCCCGGGGTGGGAAAACTTTGGGCAGACCCAAAGGGGCACGCCTATGACCTGGTGGCGGTACGGGGCGGGGAGCCGGATCAAATGTTCGACACGGCCATTGCCTCTTTGGGCGGCATACAAAAATTTGTGCCCAGGGGCAGCCGGGTGTTGGTCAAGCCCAATATCGGCTGGGATGTGCCGCCAGACCGGGGCGGCAACACCCATCCGGCCCTTGTGGGTCGTATCGTTGAACACTGCCTGTCCGCGGGAGCCAAAGCCGTGTCCGTATTTGACCATACCTGCGACAACTGGCGGCGCTGCTATGAGAACAGCGGCATTGAGGCGGCCGTAGAGGCTGCCGGCGGGAAAATGGTTTCCGCAGACAGCGAAGGCGACTATAAAACTGTTTCCGTGCCCCGGGGAGAGCGGCTAAAGGAAGCCAAAGTCCATGAGGCGCTCCTGGATGCGGATGTCTTTATCAATGTGCCGGTACTCAAGCACCATAGTTCCTCCATGGTCACCATCGGCATGAAAAATCTCATGGGCGTGGTGTGGGACCGCTGGTACTGGCACCGCAATGATCTTCACCAGTGTATTGCCGATTTTGCCTCCTTTCGCAAACCTGATTTAACGGTGGTGGATGCCTACAATGTCATGAAGCAAAACGGGCCCAGGGGGGTGTCCGTCAATGATGTGGTTGCCATGAAGGCCCAGGTTGTGTCAACTGATCCGGTGGCGGCCGATGCGGCCGGGGCCAAGCTGTTCGGCACAGACCCTGCCGATATCCGCCATATCCGGATCGCCTCGGATATGAATCTGGGGCAGATGAACCTTGAAAACCTGTCCATCAACCGGATCAAGATTTAAATGAACCTTGGTCTTCTCAAACCGCTGCGGGTCTGCATTGCTGCGGCTTTTTTTCTGCTGACGGCGTTTCTTTTTCTGGATATATGGGCGACCGGGGTAAACGCACTTTCACACACAGTGCTGTTTTTGCAGTTTTTGCCTTCGGTTGTTAAATTTATAGACCACCCGGCAGTCGGGGCTGCCGGGTTTGTTGTTGTTCTCATTTCAGCTCTGATGGTCGGCCGTATCTACTGTTCAGCCATTTGCCCTCTGGGAATATTCCAGGATCTGCTCTCCCGGGTTTTTTCGGGAAGCGTAAAGACCCGGGGCAAAACAAAGCGGCCACACCGATACCAATATCGTGCACCTCACAGTGCCCTGAGGTATTCGGTGTTGATTGCCACTCTTTTGTTCTTTTTGGGGGGGAGCGGCCTGCTGCTCAACCTGCTTGATCCTTTCAGCAGTTTCGGCAGAATCGTCTCCAATCTGCTTAGACCGCTTGTGGTTTTACTGAACAATTTGGGGGTGCCTCCGGCAGAGACTTTGGGCGTTCATGTTCTTTACCGTGTTCCGTGGCCGGTCTATGTTCCGGTTTCTGCGGGCATTGCCCTGGTTACCCTGGGAACGGTGGGATGGATGAGCGCCCGGCACGGCCGCCTTTACTGCAACACGCTGTGTCCTGTGGGCACCCTGCTGGGATTGGTTTCAAAATTTTCACTGGTGAAAATCGGTATTGATGCCGGTGCGTGTAGGGCTTGCGGTTGGTGTGCCCAAAGTTGCAAGGCCGGATGCATTGATGTGAAAACAAAAAGCGTGGATGTTGATCGCTGTGTTGCCTGTTTTAACTGTCTCTCTGTCTGCCCGGACCATGCCATGGTATTTCGGCCCGGGGTTAAGTCGGACCTTCAGATCGAGCATAAAAAAGAAAACATCCGGGGCCGAAGAAATTTCGTACTTGCTCTGACAGCCGGGGGGCTTGGCATGGCTGCAAGGCATGTCCATGCTGCTCCCGAACCCCTTCCGATACAGGCCAGACCCACCAGCATCTCCGAAAATCGAACCCGTCCAATCTCATCGCCCGGTTCTGTCAGTATTGAAAGATACACGGCCATCTGCACCGCCTGTCATCTATGTGTTTCTGCCTGTCCCTCCCGGGTCCTTGTTCCGTCAGTCTTTGCATTCGGCCTGTCCGGGATACTGCAGCCTCAAATGGATTTCACCGCCGGCCACTGTAACTATGACTGTACGGTCTGCTCGAACATCTGCCCCAGCGGGGCCATTCTGCCTTTGACTGTGGAAAAAAAGCAGCAAACCCAGGTGGGAACGGCAAAATTCATCAAGGAAAATTGTGTGGTCTATACGGATAATACCAATTGCGGGGCATGCTCCGAACACTGTCCCACAAAGGCGGTACAGATGGTTCCCTATCTGAATGCAGCAGGCCGCAAGCTGGTCATCCCCGAGGTGGACGAAACCCTCTGTGTGGGCTGTGGCGGATGCGAGCATGCCTGCCCCACAAAACCCTTCAAAGCCATCTATGTGGATGGCAATTCAATCCACAAAATTGCCCAAAAACCAAAGGAAAGAAAGCTGGAGATGGATACCGGTGAGGATTTTCCGTTTTAAGGAAAAAAGCTTTAAGTGCGTAGCACATAAACTCTGTGCTCTCTGCGTGCTCTGTGGTTTAAAAAAATGCGGGCAAAGCCCGCAAAATAAAAACCAAGAGGGGGTTTATAAAAAACCTTTAATCCCTTCGGGATTTATTTTTGAAACCACAGAGGACACAGAGGTTTGGCTTTCGCCAAACTACACAGAGAAGGCACTGTGATGAGAAATTGCAGCCGGTAAGGTTTATACATTATTTTCGCACGCGTCCGGCCACCATGAGAAAGGCTGCGGCCGTAAAGATTAGCATGACCCAGGTCATGGTCCAGGGTGTCCCTTTGCCGAATATGGCAAGCAGCAGCGATGAAACGATTCCGCTGCCATATTGCAGGGCGCCGATCAATGCCGAAGCCGAACCTGCGATATGGGGCACTTCGTCCAGTGCCGCAGCCGTCGCTGTCGCGGCAACAACACCGTTCATGGAAAAAAACATGAACATCATGCCTACGATGATATAAATCCCTCCCATATCCGCTCTCACAAAGACTGCCAGCGTAGCAATGGCCGCCAGGGCAACGGTTGTGGCGATCCTCAATAATCGATGCAGGGGCCAGCGGATCACAAAACTGCGGTTGAGAAAACTTAAGCCCATGACCCCCACGATATTGACGGCAAACAGCCAGCCGTAATGTTGGGGATCAATGCCGAAATAAGAAATATAGATTTTGGGTGACCCTGCAACAAAGGCATAGACGGCAACATAGTAAAAGGTAACACATAAGGTATAGCGCATGAACACCCTATGTTTGATAAGATACCAGTAATTAACAAATGTTTTGCCCAATGAGGCCGGCAATCGTTTTTCCATGGATAATGTTTCAGGCAGCCGGAATAGGGATATAAACATCAGTACCCCAATGACGGTAAGAAGCCAGAAGATGCTGTGCCAGGTGCTCACACGAATGATCTGGCCGCCGAGCAGCGGGCCGATGATCGGCGCAATCGCCATGATAATCATCAAGGTGGATAGCATCTGGGCTCCGCGGGTCCGCGAATACAGATCTCTGATCATGGCCCTTGCCAGCATCGGTCCTGTACAGGCGCCAAATGCCTGGACCACCCGCCATAAGACAATCTGGCCGATGGTGTGGGACATGGCGCAGCCGGCAGCCCCCACGGCAAAAACCAGCATCCCGATGTACAAAGGTATCTTCCGACCGATGCTGTCACTGATCGGCCCCCAGATGAGCTGGGCGAATGTAAATCCGATTAGAAATCCTGTGATTGTAAGTTCTGCATCGCCGTTTAACTCCTTGGCCATTGCGGGCATTGCCGGAAGATAAATGTCCGTTGACAATGAGGTAAAAGCCATCAATGCCCCGAGAATGGACATAAACAGTATATTGGACATGGCCGGCTTGTTGTTTTCAGCGGTTATGGTCGGGGTCATACGGTTCTCAATTATGGTTGCTGGTGTTTAATGTTTAAAAAGGCTTTTTCAAGAAATCTAACCTATTCATTTAGACTTGCAGATCAATTTATATGAAAATACACGAAAATCATATATGCATTCCTCCGGAAAAATTGCCTGATTCTACGAATGTTTTTGCCTGTAAGATGTTGAAGGGATATTGATGCGGTAGGGGTAAACTAAAAGATAAGCATGGCGTTATGATCTATCCTCGTCAAGAATTTGCCGTACCATCCGGGCCATATCAGATTTGACAACGGGTTTCATTAAAAAACCTTTGATTCCCAGTTGATCGGCCTTCTGCTTATCTATCTTTTCACTGAAGCCCGTACACAGAAGAATCGGGATATCAGGCCTTATTGCCAGAACTTTTTTTGCCAATTTATCTCCTGTAAGTTCCGGCATGGTTACATCAGTCAACAATAGGTCAAATCCTTGGGGATCTGCTTGAAAGCATTCCAGTGCCTGCCGACTGCTGGTATGCATCGTGACTTCATATCCCAGGCGATTGAGCAGCTGCATTTCTATCTGGGCTACAGGTTCTTCATCGTCAACAAGAAGAATATGTTCTGATCCGCCTTGCAATGAGACGTCACTATCCTTTGCGGTTGTGTCCGACGGCTGCTCAAGTATTGGCAGATATATTGAAAAACTCGTTCCTTTTCCAACGTTACTGTCCACCACGAGATCACCCTGGTGGTCCTGAACAATCCCGTAAACAACAGCAAGGCCAAGGCCTGTTCCTTTGCCTTTGTCCTTGGTGGTGAAATACGGTTCGAAAATTTTATTTTTGATGGACGCGTCAATCCCGCAGCCATTATCTGAAATTTTGAGCATCACATATTTACCATCTGAATTAAGTTTTGCCGCTGAATCGTTTTGGGTGCCCAATAGCTCTTTGAACTGCACATTGATTATGCCTTCTGATGGGTCCACGGCATGGGATGCATTGGTCATCAAATTGATAACAATCTGATGAAATTGAATGGAATCGGCCAGCACCCACCCGCAATCCTGCTGAATATCCTGATTAATTTGTATGGAGGATGGTATGGTGGCGCGGCTTAACTTTAAGGCTTCCGCTAAAATTTGCTGCAGGCGCACAGGGCTTTTTTCCTTTTCGGCCTGGCGGCTGAACGACAAAATCTGCTGGACAAGATCCCGGCCTCTTTTGCCGGCCTCTAAAATCATCTCGACATTTTCGTGCTCAAGGCTGTCTTCGGCAAGTTCTTCCAAGAGCATTTCGGACATACCAATGATGGGAAACAGCAGATTATTAAAGTCGTGTGCGATGCCTCCGGCCAGATTGCCGATGGATTCCATTTTCTGTGCCTGCCGCAGATATTCATCCGCCTTTTTTTGTTTTTCCTGGAGCGCTTTGATTAGGGTCACATCGGTGGCAATCAGCAGATGCACAACACGACCGTCGATCCACTTAATGGCCCTGTCATAATTTAGATACCATGCATCTGTTACAGGATGCTGCAGCTCCCGGACGACAACACCCTTTAGGTTACCTTCGTTGTCCACCAGATCTTTAGCCGAGCAGTGTTCACACATCTCATTTGCGTTTCTAAACACCTTGTAGCAGGTCTCTCCTGAAAAATTTCCTTCGAATTTATCCACCAGATATTTGTTCATAAATAAAATTTCACAGGAGTCCATATCTGTAACGTAAATTGCCGCATCAATGCTGTTAAGCACTGTCAAAAACGTATCGTGGGCCTCTCTGTGTTTATTTTGAGCTTCCTGCCGTTTTTTGATAAATTCGATGATAATAAAACCAAGAACGATAAATAGAAAGACGACCATAAGTCGGGAGACAATCTGATAGGGCGGGACTTTCAATAAAAATGTGTCCACATAGGACCCAGGTTCCCTGAAAATCAAATCTTTAAGGTTGTATTCAAAAGACATGTATGCCCAGATACTATCAAGTATCCAATAAAAAAAGCAGACGCCTACGATGATGATATATCCTGTGCGCCGTTGCACGGGCTATTCTCCATATATTTCTGTGGCGATTGCCATAATACTTTTGGGCATGGGAAAACCGATGGCTTTTGCCGTTGCCGTATTGATTGCGATGTCCAGAGGATCTTCCAATATCTGATTCAGACTTCTTGGCTTTGTGCCGTTTAATATTTGACCGAATTTATCTGCGTTATAACTGCTGAGCGCCTTATAGCCGGAATCACTGGAAATACTCATCAGAATGCCTTCTTTCACCCATTTGGGGCCGAGCATTGAAAATGAAGGTATCCGGGCCTTTTTAAAAATATCTGCGACTTCTTTTGTTTGTGTGTCTGCACATACCAGGGCTGTGACATATACGGCATCGGCTCGTTTGGAAAGATCCTGGAAACATTTTAGGCAAACACCATCAGATTCGGTTTTGTCCGGCATCGAATTGAGAACATTGCAGGTGATTAACTTAAATCCCCTTTCTTTGGCAACCTGTTCTGCATCATCTATGGCAGAATAACTGCGGCCTTCTTTGGTATTTTCAAAGGCGATGCCCAAAGTGTCAAAACCGACGATTCTGTGAAACATCCGAAGTTGTCTGGCATAGCGGTTGGGATCTACCCTGGCGGTCACATGATCAAATCCGGAATCCGTTGCACTGTTGATGATGCCGGCCCTTATGGGGTCGGATGTGGACAACACCATCACCGGAACAGCGTGCTGGTTGTTGGCCATATCCATACCCGCCCAGGTGCCCATGGCAAGAACTATATCAATGTCGCCGTGTTTTAATTTTTCCAATAATTGTTTTCGAAAGTCTGCTCTTTTTAGATCATCCCAGTCTGCCGAATAACAATCCTCGGGTTTAAACGACAAATACGGGCCGCCGTGTTTCGCCAGCCAGTCGATATACGGCTTAGGGGTTTCCTGGCGAAGATCCGGTGGGGTGTCGGCAGTTATCCAGCCAAGTTGAATCAAGCCGTCAACAAGGGTCCTCATGGTGTCGGTATATTCGGAATAAGGTCCCCCTTCATAATAGGCAACCCGCCATTTTTTACCGTTGTTCAGTTTGGGTGCGTTGGCCGATCCCGCATAAAGATGCGGGACAAGTAAAATGGAAAGAAAAAATAATAATAGTGTGCTGTTTCTAACCGTGGTCTCCATTGTGTCGCCTTTTTTTTAAAGGAATGATTTTTAGCACATTTGGGATTTGGGTCTGGTAGTCAATGATCGTTTTTTCGTTAGATTACAAATATGTTACCCTAATCGATTTGAGAAAGCAATCATCCCTTTTTGGTCATCCCAGAAATTCGCCATGGGTCATATGACATTCAATGGTAATAAAATGGCAAGATGGGGTGTGAGATAGTGCCGAAAGAGGCTGCAAAGGCGGGCCATGGGCTGACCTGATGTGTCGCATCCAGGTACAGCCCACAAGAAAAGTGAAAGATCTGTAAGATTACACAGACATTTTCATAATATTCCCGAATTAAAAAACAGGCGTTCTGCGCTGGGCATAATGGTAGAGCCTGGAGCCTGCTTCGTAAAACAGACCGCGAAGTGCCCGTAAATTAACGGCTTTGATCGGAGATACCGGCAGGGGAATGTCTGCGGGTGATCCGCCGCTCATATATTTTGCCATCAGTTTGCCGAATACGGTTCCCGGACCAATGCCCCGTCCGTTATAACAGGTGACCATTGCCATATTATCATCCATAACATGGAAACGCGGGATATGGTTGGTGGTCATGGCAATGCGGCCGTACCAGGCGTATTCCAGTTCAATGTCGCCAATCTGGGGAAATACTTTGTTCAATGTCCGTTTTGCCCAGGCCCGGTTCACATCCATGGCAAAGCCTTCAAGGCTGCCCACACTGCCCACGGACAGACGTCCGTGTTTATCCAGACGAAATGACGAGAGAATCAGGTTTGTATCCCAGATGCCGTTTTTTCCGGGCAGTACGGTTTCCAGAACAGACTTGGGAATGGGCGCCGTGGCAAACTGAAAATAATTAAAGGGAATCAGATTGTTGATATGGTCGCCAAAGGCCTGTTCGGGATATCCCATGACGGCAATAATTACTTTTTTGGCCTTGAGTTGGCCATGGGGGGTTGTGAGGGTATATCCCGAAGCGGTTTTGTCCAACCCGATTACAGGGGAATTATTGTACAGTTCTGCGCCTTCCTTTAAGGCTGCATTGGCCAGGCCGAAAGCATAGGCCAGGGGCTGGATGGTCCCGGCGCGTTCATCAAGCAGGGCACCGCGGTATGCATTTGAGCCCAGTTTTTCGGCAGCCTCGCCCTTTTCAAGCAGACGAACCGGGGCGCCGACTTTCTGCCATTGGCGCTCTCGTTCCTGGAGTGCTTTGTAACCGGCCTTTGAATCTGCGCAGTGAAGGGTTCCGTTGGGCCACGCCTCACAATCCATATTATATTTTTCCGCCAGACCGTATACCAGTTGGGGGGATGCTCCCAGTACCCGGATCAGAGCTTCACCATGGTCTTTTCCCACAAGTGAGATGACATCCTCGGGCATCAGCCACAGGCCCGCATTTACCAGGCCCACATTTCTGCCTGCACCGCCAAATCCCACATCCTTTGCTTCAAGCAGTACGCATGAATGTCCGTCAACGGCAAGATGAAGGGCGGCTGACAATCCGGTGTACCCGCCACCGATGATGGCCACTTCGGTCTCTTTTTCCCCAGAAAACGTACTCAGCCTTGGTCTGTCCGGTGCTGTGGCCGCCCACAGCCCGTGGGTTATCTTTTCATATGTCATTATTACCTCTCGTTATTTAAAATTTTAGTATAAATCAGTTTGGTGTTTTACTGGTATACAAAAAAAATATTAGTGTCAAGGCTGCGGAATTAATTTCCCGGTAAATTTTTTTAGCAGACCCAATCCCTTGCAATGACGTCTTGCTTGTATTATTAAGGTATACCAGTCAAAACAAACAACTCACCGGAAAATTATAAATGAATAAAGAAATCTACAATGCGTTAAAAGATCGGATAATTCATCTGGATTATGCACCGGGAACCATTCTCAAAGAACAGGAACTGGCTGCTGAATTCGGCGTAAGCCGCACCCCCTTGCGCACGGTGCTTTTTCGCCTGGAATGGGAGCATTTGATCAAAATTTTGCCCCGGACCGGCATCTTTGTCATGGAACTGGAACTTTCCACCATCACAAATGTTTTCCAGGCCCGCCTGGAACTTGAGGCGGTGATCGGTGCCATGGCTTTTACCCGGTTGTCCACAGAACAAATTGATCGATTCAAGGAACTTGAGGCAGAATGCATCCTGGTAAAGCCGGAAAAGGCGCCAAAGAAACTGGCCGGCATTGATATGGAGAACAAACAGATATTTCATGAGGCTGTGGGAAATCCATTTTTGGCTGAAATGTCCGAGCGCCTTTATGCCCTGACTTATCGGCTGTGGTATTTCAACCTGCTTAAAATGGATCCGGCCAACTGGGGAAATGAGGTTGAGGCCGTTCGGGAGGATTTGGTGATTTTGGGCCAATGCTTTTCCTCCGGCACCCCGGAGCAATTGGGCCAGGCCAGAAAAAAACAGCTTTTAAAACACCTTGAAAGAATCCGTTCTTCGTTTCTGGGCCTGTCAGCCATTTAGGAAAATTCAGATAAACGAGTTGATCTTATCTCGAAGCTGATCTGCCGTAAACGGCTTTTGTATAAAATCATTGGCTCCCATTTTTCTTGCTAATTGTTCTTGGGACTGCTCTGATTCCGTTGTGGCCACTACAATGGGAATACGATCCATGGTATGAGTTGCCCTGACTTTTTGGGTTAATTCGATTCCTGTCATTACCGGCATGTTCAGGTCTGTTAAAATCAGAGCAAATGAATTGTCTGATTCGAGTATATCCAATGCTTGCCGACCGTTTTCAGCCGCGGTAACCGAGATCTGCATCCCGGAAGCAACCATGCGGTAAAATGCCAGCATGGATTTTGAATCATCAACGATGAGTATTCGTTTTTTCAGTTCGTTTGCGGAGATTGATTTAATTTTTTTTGCATCGGCCTCTGCCCTTTGGTTTTCCATGGCGTTCAGCTTTTTAGAAAATGCGCCGCAAAGCCCCTTGTCGTTCAATTTTAGAATTGTTTCAATCATTTTGTTACCGGTGGTTTCATCTTCATAAAGGGCTTCGAACAAGGAGAGCGCCCTTGATGCAACAACCGCAACGATTAATCGTGCCGCCTGGGCTTCATCTTTTTCTATGGTTTGCTTTACCTTTTTGACCACACCAGGATTGATTTGATGATTCAGAGATGAAACCACCGCGATCAGTATTGATGGGTCTTGTTCCGAAAGTCCGTCGGAAAGGTGGACAAGGCTTTTCATCGAACAAATTTGACCCAATGCTTCATACACAGCAAACTTGACATTGGGGTGGTCGACCAGACCTTTATCGACGGCCTCTATAATGAAGTCCGCCCCTTTTTTATCACCAATGGTCCCAAGAATGTTTACAGCCATTATTTTTAAGTCCGTATCGGGATCGAGCAAAAATGGTGCGATGTGCTGTATTGTTTCCGGGCCAAGCCTTGTAAACACTGCATGGATAATTCTTCTGGCCACCGGATTGCGATGATGAATTTTTGAAGCCAGAAAGGATATTGCCTTGTCGTTATTTATCATTGCCAGGGCATCAATTGAGTTGGCGACAGTGATATCGCATTCTTCATAGCGGTCATCTGCCTCTGAGTCCGCCACTATTTTGCACAGCGCATCAACGGAATCAATATCTTTGTAGTTTCCAACGGCTTCAATGGATAAAGACGAAATTAGAGAGTCATCGTGGTTTATAAATTGCCGAAAGATGTCAAGTGCTTCAGGCGGCTGGATCAACGAAAGTGCTGATAGGATCTCAAACCCTTCATTATAATGCGGATGCCCGGATATCAATACCGATGGATGTTCTGAAATAAGTTTGAGCAAGATAGGTGTGGCCGCTGGACATTTTTTTTGGCAACAGACCTGTAAACTTATTCTCTTTATATTTGCATTATCTGACATAAGGCCTTTTACGGTTTGTTCCTCGTCGTCCAATAAAAGCGCTCTGAGTGTATTTTCGGCCATGACCGTTGCCTGATCAGATGGATCACTTTTTTTGCATAGCTCAAGAAGATCGGGGATCGCAGCATAGATCTTATTTTTTTCAATATCCTTGAGCAGTTTGACTTGTTCTGTGAAATCTATTGATGCAAAATTTTTAAGCGCGTCCATTAAAATATCCTTTCCCGTTTTTATTTCCACGACTTGAATAAAATAAAGATATGGTGCGCCCAAATTTTATTTTTGTTCAAGTCGGGCTTTCAGGGCGTATGTTGCACAATATTCGGCATTAAGGCCCGACGATAATGCGGATAAAAAGGCATACAAGATGCGATTTATTTTATCCTTAGATCCCTTGCATGGGGAATGTCAGCCACGAGCGACAATACATTGAAATGCGAATCAGCTTTGCTCTATTTGGTAAAAAATTACAATTAATTGCGGTGGACGAAAAAAATTGTTTTTCTGAATGCATACTTTATCTGAAAACAGCAATATTAGCAAGCCCTTACGATGGGGTAAATACAGGTAAATATTTTAAGTTACATGTGATTTTGACCAAATTCAAATCGCGATTGTTCGTAATCGTGAACAGGTAGGTCGTTTTTTAATTCGTCGCCATAAGTCTTTTTAGACCACACCCCCCTGCTGTGTAGACGATTTGCAAGTTCCGACGACCGGCGGATTTTGCATTTACGATATCCTCTATCACCCTTGATTGTAAAGGCTTTTAACTTTATTTATACTTTTAGGGCGTTAAGCTGATTCGGAATTCAGTGGTTGCAAAATTTGCAACCACTGCCGCAGATCACCGGCTGGGATTAACATTAGTTGTGACCCCTGATCTAAATTAGGATCTGAATCCCATTTAAATACCCGCAGGCGGGGTAATTACCTGAACGGATTTATTGCATCGGGGATGCAAAAAGGACCTCCCCAAATTTGGGGAGGGTTATAGTGGCGCATGTGTTGAGGCGTTTTGTTTATTATAAATAGCTGCAACAGTAATCGGTTACTGTGTAAATCTTCAGCTTGAAACTTGAATTTGCCGGTACCTCGAAAGATTCTCCCCCTGATATTTTCTTCCAGTTTTCCCCAGGCAATTGTATCTCTAATTTGCCCGAAAGAATTTCCATCAACTCTTTCGCATCGGTATTAAATTCATAGTCGCCAGAAAGCATGATGCCAAGAGTCTTTTTAGAACCATCAGTGAAAATTACTGTTCTGCTCGTAACTTTACCATCAAAATAAATATTTGCCTCTTTGGTGATTGTTACATTGTTGAATTGTGACATATCCAAATATCTCCTCTTTGTTTTGAAAAACATAACATTAAATCAGATTCCATAAAATATAGTATCAATCATGTGTGGATTGATAACCACTCATTGACCATAAAAGCAAGCTTAACCTTTGTACATAGCCCCTCTCAAGAAAAAAAGATTTATTGAAACTGGGATGAAAAAAGCACAGGTGGTTGGATGCGGAAATAAAAGCATTAAGTCAAGAATCAAAAAAATCTACTGCTTATTTTTTTGCCATTAAAATAAAAAGGCTTTCAGCTAAAATGCTAAAAGCCCTTATAATCATGGTACCGGAGGCGAGACTTGAACTCGCAAGGCCCGAAGGCCGGAGGATTTTGAGTCCTCTGCGTCTACCAATTCCACCACTCCGGCGTAGAAGCAACTAAATAACTGAATTGGGTTTGGTTGTCAATCATAAAATCAATCTCATAGGTTTAATCTGTCTGTTTAAAGTCGAGAAAAAAGCACGGGGAATAGCGGGCACGGTATATGCTGTGTGTACGCCGTTGTATATTTTGTTCATATGTACCGTTTGGCCGCTGTATCAGTCATTTTTATTCATTGCATCGTCCTGTCAGTTATTGTTTCGAGAAATGGGAAATATATTTCAGTAAATAAAGATTTATAAATTGCATTTTCAAAATAACAGCAGTAAACATATAATATTAATCAATTTTGACCAAAAATCGCTGTGGGGGATTCATGAAAAATCTTATCAAGATTGTTCTGATTTTTATGATTGGATGCAGCACAACCGCATTCGCTCAGGATGGAAAGGTTGCCTTTTTTAAAAAGGTTTCCGGCGATGTTTCCATCAAACGGGGCGAAACGATTGTCGCGACGGCTGAAGGGGACCCGATTTTTAAATCAGATGTGCTGATTACAAAAGCCGGCGGGTCGGCCGGAATAGTATTTGAGGACGGTACAACCCTCGCTGTAGACCAGAATACGGAATGCAACGTCAGGGACTATATCTTTGAACCTGAAAATAATGTATATGCCTTTGATCTTTATCTTAAAAAGGGACAGGCGATCTATAATTCAGGCCGAATTGGAAAGCTTGCACCCGATAAAGTTTCTTTAGAAACGCCAAACGCAATTGTCGGTACCCGGGGAACACATTTTATAATTCAGGTCGATTAAGAAAGGAATCTGACATGATTCGCTACATTCTTCTCTTGGCGGGAGCGCTTTTTCTTTTTTCCTGCGGCGCGAAGACGACGGTGATCCTTTTGCCGGAGCAGGGTAATCAGGATAATAAAGCAGGCAGTGTCATCGTAGAAAACGATGCGTCCTCCATCACACTGGAAAAACCCTATAGCTGCGCAACGGTCGGCCAGGCCGCCTCAAAAATTGATACAAAAACCATTGAAAAGACTAAGGTCCAGGATCAATACAAAACGCTTTTTCAGGCAGAACCCTTAAAACCAGTCTCCATTCTTCTCTACTTTGAATTTGGCTCGGATCGTTTGCAACCAGAGTCTGCAGCTCTGATCGACGATGTCCTTAGATTGGCCAAAGCGCGTGAACCCTCAGAGGTAAATATTATCGGGCACTCTGACACCAAAGGTGACGCGGATTATAATTATAAACTGGCCCTGGACCGTGCCAGGGTCGTTGAAAAAATTTTGAAAGATGCCGATATCGATTTGAGACATGTGTCAGTTACCTCCCATGGAGAGAATGACCCGTTAGTGATGACAGGTGACGATGTCTCAGAGGAAAAAAATCGAAGAGTTGAGATAATGGTCAAGTAGACGCATAGATGCGGAGTTTTCTTTGAATTCCGATTTTGAAAACATTTTTCGAAACAGCACGTCAACATGGCGGCAGTTTACGGTTGTTTTGTTCGTAACACTGCTTCTGTGTTTCGGCGCACAGACCCAAAGCGCCATATTTAAAAAAGTAGATAATTTTTTTTATGACGTTTTGCTTGAAACCTCTGCAACAGGATCGGTGTCAAACCGCATCACCATTATCGATATTGACGAAACCAGCCTTTCCGCCGTCGGGCAGTGGCCCTGGCCCAGATATCTGGTGGCCAAGCTTATCAAGGAGTTATCCGGAAACCACCCCGCCGCCATGGGACTTGATATCCTGTTTCCCGAGCCGGATCGCAACTCACTGAAAAATATTCAGCAGCAATTTCAAAAAGATTTCGCCTTAAACATTGGATTCACAGGGGTTCCGCCTGCAATGCAGGATAACGATCTATACCTGGCGCATATTTTAAGGCAGGCTGACGCCGTGGGCGCCAGGTATTTTTATTTTGATCATTTTAACAAAAAAGTGCCGCCATTGCGCATTCCTTTTGATGTTGTGGATCAATCCGGGCAGTTAAACGCCGATCAGGCTGAAGGCGTTTTGACCAATACGCTTCAAATTGAAACATCGCTTAACTATACAGGATTTCTTAATAATAAATCGGATATGGATGGGCTGTTAAGATCAACGCCTCTTTTGATTTCATTTAAAGATAAAATGTTTACCAATTTAGCCCTTTCCACTTTTTTAAAAGCCCACAACATTAAGAATGTGAATGTATCGGAAAATTTTTTCGGTCCTCACATAAACGCAGATTCATACAAGATTCCGATAACGCGAAACGGATATATCAACATAAGATTCACAGGCCCCGGCCGATCCCATAAATTTATCAGTGCCGCGGATATTTTAAACAAGAATTATTCCCCGGCGGACATCCAGGGAAAAATTCTTTTTATCGGGGCATCTGCAACCGGGCTGGGTGATATTCATCATACGGTTTTTGACCCGAACTATCCGGGGGTAGAAGCCCATGCCGCCATATTAAGCAGCGTCTATCAAAATTGCCAGGTGATTATACCCATCTGGTCCAAGGGTTTTATTTCCGGGGTCTGTCTGTTCACCGGCATCCTCATGATACTTCTGCTTTTTTCTTCAGCCTCGCCCATGGTCCTTTTAACGGGAACCGCGGCCTGGAGTGTTATTTTAGTGATATCAAGTTTGCTTTGTTTCGTTAAACTATCCATGTTTATTTCTCCTGTCTGGCCGTTTTTTTTAACGGTTTTTACGTTTGTGTTTACCTCTTTTGCACGGTTTATAGCGGCCAAAAAAGCCTCTTTTGCCTGGTTTAAAAAACTTGCAAACGCCCAGCAGTTTACCATAAAAACTGTTGTCAGCCTGGTTGAAACGCGCGATCCTGAAACCGGGCAGCATATTGTGAGAACCCAGAAATATGCCAAAGCCCTGGCGGTTCATTTAAAACAGGCCGGTTTATTTTCGGATATTTTAACCGAGGACTATATTGAAACGCTTTACCACGCCGCACCGCTCCATGATATCGGCAAGGTCGGTATCCCGGACAATATATTGTTAAAGCCGGGCAAATTGACCGATGAAGAATTTGAAATCATGAAAACCCACGCCTCTATTGGCAGAGATACGCTTCAAAGAACGGAAACAGAAGGCCAGGATAACGCTTTTTTAAAAATGGGTGCCCGGATTGCAGGTTCCCATCATGAACGCTGGGACGGTAAAGGATATCCGGAAGGGCTCTGTGACGAAAAGATTCCCCTTTGTGGCAGAATTATGGCCATCTGTGACGTGTATGATGCGCTGATCAGTGAACGATGCTATAAACCGGCCTTCTCCCATGAAAAATCCATGAACATCATCCTTGGGGAAAAAGAAGCCTTGTTTGATCCCAGACTCGTCGATGGATTTTTTGCCATAGAAAATACGATTAAATTAATCGCAGCCAGGTATAAGGATTCATAACCGAGGGATACAAGATCATCCTTTTTTAATTCTTTATGGGCCAGCCCTTTGCAAATTCACAACTGTGTTGATATAATTTTAAACCATGAATATTGAACCTTGTGCCAAATTTTCAAAGGGTTCTGCTCCCGGCCCTGTTATTATCCTGATACTGGTTGTCATGCTGTTGATGACAGTGCCGGTGCGGGCTGCACAAAATTATTCACGTTCTGATCTTGTCCGGTTCCAGAATCGCATTGTCGATTATCGTTCCCACATCAATCCGCAGTTTAAAAAAAAGGAACGCCCCCAAACCCGATTGATCATCGTGCATACGTCTGAGTTGGGATTGGAAAGTACGTTACGGGTGGTTTCCAAGGGGAAATGCTTTAATAATGGTCGGGCCACTCCCGGCGGGCATGCCAACTATGTGGTGGCCAGAAACGGGACGGTTTATCGAATTCTGGATAAGAAATACCGGGCGGATCATGCCGGGCTCTCCATGTGGGACGGGGTTTCCAATGTCAGTGATATCTCCGTGGGCATTGAGTTTGTCGGCTACCATTCCGCCCCGCTGACCGACAGTCAATACAGGTCCGGGGGGGTGCTGCTGGTTGTCCTCAAACAGTTCTATGGCCTTGAAGATAAAGACGTTTTAACCCACAGTCAGATTGCATACGGCAAACCCAATCAATGGTTTTCCGGAAATCACAGAGGGCGTAAACGATGTGCGAAAAATTTTGACAGAATTCGTGCAGGACTCGGGCCAACCTGGTATTTTGATCCTGATGTCAGGGCAGGGCGCCTGTCACCTGATCCCATACTCGCCGACGTGTTTTATCCCGAACCCGGTACCGGTATCCGCTTGGGACAGAAGATATCCCCGGTCCCGGCGTCCGATATCATTTCAACGCAGAATTCTGCCTGGACCATTGCCGGTGAAGATTATGACGCCCCCGGTACGGTCTATGTGCTGCCCTGGGGAAAAATCCTGGCCGGAGACAAGGTCGCTTCAAGCCTGGGTTGGGACCGTCTGCCTGCAGGCACAAAGGTCCAGCTCAACCAGGAGACGGAACAAGTCCAGACCCAGACCCAAAGCATCATCAAAACCATTTCCGGTCAGATGACGGCCTGGTCCCATGCTGGCGGGGCGTATCATGCAGCCTCCACTATCTATTTTCTTCCTTCGGGGAAAAGCTTAACCGGGCGCGTGATTTCGGACTGGGATGACCTTCCTCCCGGCACCCGTCTGGTGGTGGGATACAAAGGGCCTTTTAACCTTACCAAGTATAAAACGGCCTATAAAATAGCCGGTGCCAAATTCAAAGACCCCGGAACCATTTACAATATTCCTGGCCGGGGGCCGGTCCAGGGCAATAAGATTTCCGATTTCAGCGATCTGCCCAAAGGTACTGGGGTTTATCTGCCCATTGCCGGGTAATTTGAAAAGCCTGAAAATACTTTTTTTTTAGTTTTTTGATGACGTAACGCGATTTTTGACGTATGAAAAAAGGCGCTTCCAATCCTGGAGGCACAGGGCTAAAAAGGCCCCCACCGTACCTGCCGATGCCATGCCCACCGGGCACCCCTGCTGCCCACAGAACGGACAGACCGAAAATGCGGCGTAAAGGCCGGTAAATCCCAGCCATGAGGCAAAGAGCCGAAACAGCCTGCCAAAGGGCGATAGTTTGGCAGGCTTGAGGCCATTATCAAGGGGTTGCGTTGGGGATATATTGTTTTTCATAATCAAGGGCCGTTAAAAATTGATGTTATCCTGATTCCATCGGCACAAATACCACACCTTGATAACGATTGACACGGGAAAACTTAAAATCCTGCACAGCCGGGCCGGCCTGCCCACGTGAAAAAGTAAAATAGTTCAACTGCCTGGAATCCCGGTTTAGGTTATGCTATAACCTGTGCGGTTGTGTTCGCTTGAGTTCTAGTCAAAGACGAACGCCAACCGGTTAACGTGTTAACAAATTCGATGTGGGCTGACCGGTTAAGACCGGCTCGGTAAATGTTCATAAGTATTATCCCAGGAAAGTATTATTTAGCGTGGAAAAAAAGAATTACAGCTTAGATAAAAATCTTTTGCGTTTAAAAACCGAATGTGGAGAGTATCAATTTCAGATCAACGGGGAGACCGGCCAGGTTGATGCCGAACGTATTGCACGGGTGATGACCGGTGAAATGGAAAAAGCGGAGCAATCCTTTGGCAGACAGACCAAGCCCAATCCATATGTCAAACTGTTGTTGACCAATTTGAACCTGGCGGACCGGTATGTCAAACTTCAGAATAAATATGATGAACTGCTCAGCATCCATGAAGCACTTAAGACACAATTCGAGACGCCTGTTGAAATGTTTCCGACGTTTGTGCCACCCCCTGTGACCGTTGATTTTGTGCCACCCCCTGTGACCGTTGATGAAAAAGAGCCGCCCGCCGGCCAGGATGATGATATCCTTGACTTAACGGTTGAGTGTGAACCCTGCGACACGGCATTGCCCGAACCGGACTTGCCCGAACCGGATTTGCCCGAACCGGATTTGGCCGAACTTCCGGAAAAAGAGCCTGAACCCGAAGTACCCAAAGAAAAAGAAGAAAAAAGCGTCCAGGCAAAAACGTCCCCCGGGCCTTTGGTGATACAGGTGCTTAATAACCTTAAAAAAGCCAAAGAGATCGAGTCAAAACCCCTGGAAACATCTGAAGACAAGGTGAAGATTTCGGAATCTGTCCGGCCCCAGCCAATGAAACCGGCAGATCAATCTTTCTTCCGGTCAAATCGTCAGGACAGTGCTGATGGAACGGGTCATGGCACAAGCCGTCTGCCTTCCATTGATTTTCTTGAAAAGGGCGGCCTGGAAACCGTGGTGGACCATGAAGCCATCCGGCGGGATGCGGAACTGCTGGAGCAAAAATTAGGGTACTTTGGTATCAAAGGCGAAGTGATGGAGGTCCTGCCGGGCCCTGTGATCACCACCTTTGAGTACAAGCCCGCCCCGGGGATCAAGATCAGCAAGATCGTGAACCTGGCAGATGACCTGGCCCTGGCCCTAAGTGCCCTGAGCATTCGTATTGTGGCCCCCATTCCGGGCAAGGATGTCATCGGTATTGAGATCCCAAATCCAGCCATGTGTGTCGTGCCGTTCAGGGATGTTGTGGGCGCACCTGCCTTTGCTGAAATCAAGTCTCCTGCGCCCATCTGCCTGGGCAAGGATATCATTGGAAAGCCTGTGGTGGTCGGTCTTGAAAGAATGCCCCATCTGCTCATTGCCGGGGCCACCGGAACCGGTAAAAGTGTGGCGCTTAACGCCATGATCTGTAGCATTTTGTATAAATCCACCCCTGACCGGGTCAAGTTCATCATGATTGACCCCAAACGCATTGAACTGTCATTGTTCAACGACATTCCGCATCTGATTACCCCTGTGATCACAGACATGAAAAAAGCAAACATCGCCCTTCAATGGGTGGTCAGGGAAATGGAGCAGCGGTATGAAAAACTGGCCCAGCTGCATGTGCGGAATATAGAGCAGTATAACAGAAAAATCCGGACCGCGGATCTGTCGGATATGGATGAAGAATTCACCAGTTTTCCCTATATTGTCGTGATCATTGACGAGTTGGCGGATTTGATGATGACAGCCAGCAAGGATATTGAATTTTCCTTGACCCGCATTGCCCAGATGGCCAGGGCGGCTGGCATCCACATGATTCTGGCCACCCAGCGGCCCTCGGTGGATGTACTCACCGGCATTATCAAGGCCAATTTTCCCACCCGGATTTCCTTTCAGGTCTCTTCCAAGACCGACTCCAGGACCATCATTGATGCCAATGGGGCGGAAACCCTTCTGGGCCGGGGGGATATGCTTTTTGTGCCCCCGGGTACGGCCCGGCTCAAGCGGGTCCACGGCACTTTTCTGTCCGAACGGGAATTGGGTGCCATCACAGCGTTTGTCAAGGCCCAGGGAAAACCTGACTACATTTCAGAGGTGACCACGGAACGGGAAGAAGAGCCCATGCAGGCGGTTTCCTTTGACGATGATGAGTACGATGAAAAGTACCAGCAGGCCCTGGATTTTGTCATGTCCACCCGCCAGGCGTCCATATCCGGGGTGCAGCGGGCATTAAGGATCGGTTACAACCGGGCCGCAAGGATCATTGATCTGATGGAAAAGCAGGGAATCGTCGCCCCGTCCGACGGTGTCAGGCCCCGCCAGGTGATCGGCAGTATTGACTGATTTTAACCCTTTATAGATAAATTTAAGATGGCACAGCCATTGGTGCGTTTGTTTTTATTCGGTAACCGCTCGCAGCTGATAGTTTTTTTATGACGTGTCATAGGTTTGAACCGGATTTGTTTGAGGAGCAAATAAGTAAATGGCGCAGCACCGACAACAGACTTTAGCGGATAAGGATTTTCAGACTGCCCGGTTCTGGGCGGTTGTTGGGTTTGTGGGAAACCTCGGCTTAGCGATTGTGAAGGGCTGGGCAGGCATTGTGGCAAATTCCAGTGCCATGATTGCAGATGCCGTTCATTCCGCCTCGGATATTTTTGCCTCCGTGTTTGTTTATATCAGCCTAAAAATTGCCCAGAAACCCGCAGATAAAGAACATCCTTACGGCCACGGCAGGGCAGAGGTGATTTCCACCCTGGTGGTGGTGGGGATGCTGACCGCCGCCGGTGTCGAGATTATTAGAACTTCCATCGCAACAATTCGGCAGGGAGCTTTGCATGCCCCTGGAAATTGGGCCGTATATGTGGCGATTGTGTCGGTTGTTGTCAATGAACTGATGTACCAGTTCACATACAGGGCCGGGGTGAAGACCAACAGCCCCTCAACCATTGCCAATGCCATGGATAACAGGTCCGATGCCTTCTCTTCCATTGCGGCCCTGATTGGTATTATCGGTGCCAAATTAAAATATCCTGTGCTTGATCCTGTGGCGGGTATTGTGGTGGCATTGTTCATATTCAAGATGAGTTATGGGATTGCCATGGATGCGGTCGGTCAGATCATGGACGAGTCCGTAGGGGAAGAAAAAATTCAGAAAGTAACGACCCTTGCCCTCACCGTCAACGGGGTGAAAAACGTGCACGGCATAAAAGTCCGCCAAAGCGGAGCAGCCTTTCTTGTGGACCTGGACATTGTGGTGGATCCGAAGATTACAGTGGAAATGGCCCACGACATAGGCGAATCAGTCCGGGAAATGATCCGGGTGCATATGGATAGGGTCAGTGATGTCCGGGTGCATATTGATCCTTCGGACCGGCATTGAGATCATTTAGCCCGTCGACTCGTTAACCAGCCGCAGCAGGGTGATCTCCGGCGGGGCACAGACCCTTAAAGGCGGTCCCCAGTATCCGGTTCCCCGGCTCACGTAAATCCGGCCGGCATTGTGCCGGTGAAGCCCGTGCACATACGGCTGGTCCAGGCCGACCAGAAAGTTCCAGGGAAAATACTGGCCCCCATGGGTATGGCCGCAGATCATCAAATCCACACCTATATCGTCGGTTTTAAAAATACTTTTGGGCTGGTGGGCAAGCATGATTCTGGGTACGGACAACGGCGCGCCTTCAAGGGCCTTTCCCGGATCAGACTTGTGGTCGGGGACGATCCTGCCGGCCCGGTAATCGGTGATTCCTGCCAGCACAATACGGGCGTTTCCTTTTTCAATGATGCGGTGTTCATTGATCAGGGGCACAAAGCCTAAGCGCTCAACTCTGTTCAGCCATGGGTGTACGCCCGAATAATAGTCATGGTTCCCCGTTACAAAGTATTTGCCAAAGGGAGCTGTCAGAACAGCCAGGGGATCTGCCGCTTCACCCATATCTTTTTCACGGCCGTCGGCCATATCTCCCGTAAAGACAATCATATCAACCTGCTGCCGGAGGGCTTGATCCACAACTTTTTGAACATATTCTCTTTTCAGGGTCATGCTGATGTGCAGATCTGAAATTTGAAGAATGGTAAACCCCTTGAACGGATCAGGCAGCCCTTTGATGGGAACGTCGACCTTCACCACATCGGGTTTTCCGGCTACCCGGTGGATGCCGTATCCGGTTAAAACAACGGCTGTCCCCACCAGAGCGGCATTTCCCGCATTGGTCAAAAAAATTCTGCGGGACGGGTCTATATCCTGCTTTGACCTGTCGATGGTCTTGTGTTGCCTGCCTGTGATGGACAATAACTTTTGGGCCAGATGATAGATCCCCATACAGATGTCTTTGACCACAAGGACGGGAAAAATAAGGGTGGCAAAACCAAAGCCTGTAAATGCAATCCAGTAAAGAGCCGGGGTGATCCCATGATCGGTAAATCTGTGCCGGGTGAACATCACTGTGATAAATGAAGCAAAGCAAAATAGCAGCATGACCCACAGCCCTGTTTTCCATTTCACATTGATTGAGAGGGGGCGGATGATCCGAAATCCGAAAAAAGCGTAGATAAAGCCTGTGATCAAAACGGCCGTAATAAAAAATAAACTCATTTGGTATGTGATTTTTTATGCATCTGAAGCCACAACCCTGTCCCGGCCTTGTTCTTTTGCCTGGTACAGCGCCTGATCGGCCTTTTGGAGCAATTGGGTGCAGGGGATGCCTGGCATGTAGCGCATGGATTTGCAGCCAAAGCTGGCGGTAATGTGATCGCTTATTTGAGAAAAGGCATGGGGGATGTTCAGACGTTTGATTTTTGTGCGAATTTTTTCAGCCATTTCCACGGCACCTTCCTGGTCGCACTCCGGAAGCAGGACAACGAACTCTTCGCCTCCGTAACGGCCGACAAAATCTCCAGACCGTCGCATGGTGGACTCAATGGTGATGGCCACCAGGCGCAGACATTCGTCCCCTGTGCCGTGACCGTAATTGTCATTATATCTTTTAAAGTCATCAATATCGATCATGATCAGGCTCAACCAGGCGCCTGTGCGCTGGGCCCTGCGACACTCCTGTTCCAGGGTCTGATCAAAGCTTCTGCGGTTTGCAATGCCGGTCAAACCGTCTATCATTGCCAGGGATTCCAGCTTGTCGGTATGGCGTTTGAGCTGCAGATGGGTGCGTACCCGGGCCTTGACCACAGGTATGCTGAAGGGTTTTGAAATATAATCCACGGCACCCAGATTCAGCCCAAAGGTCTCGTCCTCGCTGCTTCCGCGGGTCGTAACAAAGATGATGGGGATTTGCATGGTGTCGGGGTTCTGTTTTAAGCGACGGCAGACCTCATAGCCGTCAAGTTCGGGCATCCTGACATCAAGGAGTATGATATCCGGCGGATCATCGGATTCTGCGATGGCCAATGCCTTGAGCCCCCCATTGGCCACCCGGACCCGATAGGTGCCTTTCAACGCATTGACCAGCATTTGGATATTCACCGGGGTATCATCCACAATGAGTATGGACCCGGCTTTCATCAATTGGTTCATACCTCTTTTTCCTTGGCAGATTGATTATCCATCCAGGTGCGGATCTCCTTGACCGCTTCATGTGCCGTTTGATAATCAAAATCCTGGAGGCTGTTTTCAAGCTTGGACAGGGTAATTGGGTCTGCACAGCCACCCAGGGCGCTTTTCAGATCTGCAAAATAATCGGCCTCCACAATGTCGCTGCTGGTGATAAGCGCTTCTATTTTATCCATAAACTGATACGCTGCATCCAGGTCAATATTTCCGGTTTTATCCGTTGATTCAGTTTCGCCCAGGGGGGTGACGGTGTCAATGAATATTTGCAATGCCTTTTCAAGTTCGTTGACCAAAGGCTCAGGGATTTGGCCCTGTTCGGCGGCCTGCTCAAGCTTTGATGCTGCCACCTGCACCTGAAACGCACGCAGGTTCCCCGCTGCCCCAACAAGCTTGTGAGCCAGTGCTGAGACCTCTGCCGGGTTGTTTTGCGCCACAAGGTGTTGGAGCGTCTTTATGGCGTTTTGCGCATCTTTGTTAAAGGTCAGCAGATAGGTTTTATACGCGTTAAAATCCATTTCCAGGAACAGGAGTGCCTCTTGAACGGCAATGCCGGAAAGTTTCGGGATCTCTTTGTTTGGCGTTGATGGGGTTAACTGCACCTCAGATGCGGGGGGCGCAAACGCAGGCAGCCACCGTTTTAACACCTTGGCCAGTTCTGTTTTATCAATGGGTTTGGAGACGTAATCGTTCATGCCGGCTGACAGGCATTTTTCCCTGTAGCCCTGCATGGCATGGGCCGTCATGGCAATAATTGGAATGTCACTGTTAAGGACGCCGGTTTCAGGGTCACGAATGCGAGCGGTTGCCTGGTACCCGTCCATGCCGGGCATCTGAATGTCCATGAAGACAAGGTTGTATGGTGTGTGTGTAAGCGTCTTAATCGCTTCAATGCCGTCAGATGCCGTATCTGCATACAGGCCAAGTTTCTTTAGTGTCCCCACGGCAACTTGCCGGTTGATATTGTTGTCTTCAACCACAAGGGCACGTGCATTCAGGTTAAAAAGATGCTGTTCTTCACGGGCTGAGTGTCGTGTAACCATATCCTCGGCGGCAGACCCACCGGATACCACATTGATTAAAATAGAGAGCAACTCCCTGGGGCGGATGGGTTTATTGGCATAGGCATTAAAGCCGGCTGCCTCGAATCGTTTGGCGTCGCCGCGCCGGCCCATGGAGGTGAGCATGATAATGTGCATCAGTGCATGGTTGGGATCATCTTTGATGGCCCTGCCAAGTGTCTCTCCATCCATTTCAGGCATCTGCATGTCAATGACGGTAATTTTGTAGGGATCATTTTCATTGAAGGCTTTTTCTAACTGGTCAAGGGCATGGGGACCATTGGGCGATTCGTCGGGGCGCATGCCCCAGGCCTTAAGCTGGGTGGTGAGAATCTCACGGTTGGTTGTATTGTCATCAACAACCAGGATGCGCAGGCCGTGCAGATCCACCGGTACCGGCGGTTGATCGGACCCTGTTGTAACCTTGCGTTTTTCAAACCTTGCCGTAAACTGGAATTCTGAGCCTTGCCCTTCTTGGCTGAAAACATTAATTTCACCGGCCATGAGTTCGACCAGTTGTTTTGCAATGGCCAGGCCCAGGCCGGAACCGCCGTATTTTCGTGTGGTGGATGCATCGACCTGGCTGAATTTGTCGAACAGCATGGCAATTTTATTTTCCGGGATGCCGATGCCGGTGTCTTTGACCACAAAACGGATCAGGCACGTTGTTTCATCGTCTTTGACCACGGACACCTTGATCAGAATCTCGCCTGTTTGGGTAAATTTAACGGCATTGCCGGCCAGGTTGGTAAGGATCTGGCGTAATCGTCCGGGATCACCTTTAAGCATGGCCGGCGTTCCCGGGGCGATACTGCACAGCAGTTCCAGATTTTTTTCATGGACCCTGGGGAACATGCTGTCCAGAAAGTCATCCAGCAGGCTGAAAAGGTCAAATTCAATGGTTTCCATCTCCAGTTTTCCGGCTTCAATTTTAGAAAAATCAAGAATGTCGTTGATCAGTCCAAGAAGAAGTTTTCCACTGGAATGAATGGCGTTGGCGTAATGCCATTGTTCGGGTGAAAGCCGGGTGTCCATAAGCAGGTCTGTCATGCCGATGACGCCGTTCATGGGCGTTCGGATTTCATGGCTCATGTTGGCCAGAAATTCTGATTTTAAGGTGTTTGCCGCTTCCGCTTCCGCTTTGGCCGCCTGTAACTCCAGTTCCCTGGCCTTGGCTTCGCTGAAATCCTCAAATACCCATATGCTGCCTGATTTTGGCGCGTTAACATCAATGGCCGTGCCGGAAATTTTTACCCATACACGGGTGTCGTCTTTACGGGCAAGCTCACGCTGGGACGTGTAAATCCCACCGCTAAAGATATGAGGGAGGATTTTCCTGCCGACTATTTCGTAGTGTTCCAAAGATTCATAGAACATGTGGGTACTTTTATCGATCATTTCTTCTACTTCGTACCCAAATATGTCGGCCATTTTTTTGTTGCACTTCACTATTTTACGGTCTTTGACCTGGATGATGCCGACGTTTGCGTTTTCCATGATGGCGCTTTGCTCCATGAGCGCCTGTTTGAGCTGGTTTTCGGCCTGTTTGCGTGCCGTAATGTCGCGGCTGGAGGCATACAGCATGGGCTGACCGTCTAATATAATTCCCCTTGCGCTGATCTCCACGTCCAGCATTTCTCCGTTTTTGCGGAGGTGACGAGTCTCCACTGTTGTCGGGTTATTCATACTTGTTTGAATCCAGGAGGAAAGCTTTTCAACGGGCGCATATTTATCCCAGTCTCTCATGTGCAGTTGAGCCGTCTCTTCGGCGGTGTAGCCCAACATGTGTGAGAAGGATTTGCTGAATTCGACAAGGTATCCATTCTCGTTTATGACGTGCATGCCGTCGCTGGTATAGGCCAGAATCGTCTGCAGCCGTTCGGAAATCTGCCGGATCAACGTCACATCAAAAAAAACACCCAGGCGTAATGTTTTGGATGTTCCTCCCAGAGTTGTCATCGATCCTGAAACCGTACGAAAAGATCCGTCTTTACAGCAGATACGAGCCTCTACGGGAGGACAGGGTGCTCCCCCCTGTTCGGTCAGCTTAAAGACCTCTAATACCTTCTTTTTGACTTCTTCTCTGTAGGCCGGGTCGGGATAAACCGTGGGCCAAAAATCATCTACATGGGGGATATCATCTATTGTGTAACCAAAGGTTTCAGTGAAGGCCGGATTCATATAGATGAATTTACCAGAATCGTCTTCCAGAAGAAAAGGAAGGGGCGAAGCATCAATAATTTTGTGAAATCGCAATTCGCTCTCCCGGAGTGCTCTTGCCTGCTGCTTGCGTTCAGTGATGTCCTGATGTGTGCCTAACATTAACAAGGGCGCGCCGTAGGCATCCTGGGTCATTACCCGTCCCCGGTCATAAATCCAGATCCATCTTCCGTCTTTGTGTTTTATACGGCATTCTATCTCGTAATAGGGCAACTCTCCGTCAAAATGTTTTTGAAGGACCTCTGCCGATCGTTTCAAGTCCTCTGGATGGACCAGACTGTTCCATGTTTCAATGCTAACGGGTGCCAGTTCCTCCAGGGTGTATCCGGCAATCTGGGCCCATATGTCATTGAATATGGTCTCTCCTGTCTGCACATTCCACTCCCAGGTGCCAACTTGCGTACTTTCGATGATGTTGGTCAGACGTCTGTGTTCATCCGATAATTTTTTTTCGGCTTGTTTTCGGGCAGTAATGGAGCGTCCCTCGGTAATCAGGTATTGTATCTTGCCGTCGTCTTCCTTCACGGGTCTCAGTGTGACGTCCACATGTTCCTGTCCGCCGTCGGGTGTTGGATGTGTGGCCTCAAACTGTACGGATTCTCCTGCTGCCGCTCTTTTGATGGCTTCACGCAAGCGCTCCTGGAGTTCAATGGAATCTGACCATGCAGGGCTCTGCCAAAGCGGTCGGCCTATAACGTCTGACTTTGGCACGCCTTCAATGTTCAACGCAGTCTGATTAATATCAATCAAGGTGCCGTCGAGTTCCAGCATCCCAAACAACTGGTAACTTGTATTCAGGATTGCCCGGGCCTTTTGTTCACTGCGGCGCAGTGCCTCTTCGGCTTGCTTACGCGCCGTGATATCAGTTTGTGTGCCTGCCAGTCTGAAAACTCTTCCGTTTTCGTCTTTTATGCCGGTTCCCTTGGTTAAAATCCAATGCAAGGAGCCGTCTTTGTGGCGCATACGAAATTCATGTTCCGCATGTTCGGCTTCGCCGTCAATGAGTGTTTTTAAAATTGCCCGGGCTTGCACCTCGTCTTCCGGAAGCACGTTTTTTATCCAGGACTCTCTAATGTCTGGAAATTCTTCGTCGGTATAGCCCAGCATTTCTTTGTAGCGGGGAGAGTAGTACACGGTATCGGTTCTCAGGTTCCAATCCCAATGGCCATCATTTGCACCCGTCAGGGCCAACTCCAGTCTTTCCTGGCTTTGTCTAAAAGATTGTTCAATGGAAAAGCTCTGTTCCTGTTTTTTTAACAGAAAACCGATTAGAAATACCCCCACGTAAGTTGCAGTGCTAAACGGCAATCCTATGGCCTTGAATAACTGCCAACCGGTTTGAAGATCTTTTACAAAGAGGAAGCCAGGGATGATTGCCAGGGTTGCGATTAAGGAATAAACGGCAGCTTTTTTTATGGATTCAAAATTTGTTTTATATCTGTACAGGATACTTCCAGCTATTGCGGAAATCACAACGTTGACAATCCCGCCTGTAAGGCCTGTTCCCCCGAGATAGAAACGCAACGTCCCGGCCATAACTGCACTGAATAGTGCTGATATCGGCCCGCCAAAGGCACCACTCAGGATCACAATGGCATTTCTTTGATCAACAATGACACCTTCTGAAATCTGAATCCGGGCATACATGCAGCCAATGGCAAAGACGCCGAACAAGATACCGGTCAATATTTGGCGGTGTACCCAGAACAGGGTGTGATATTTACGGATCAGGTAGCCATAAAAGGCAACCAGGGCTATGAATGTCGCCAGATTGTTGAATAATGTAAAGAATAATTCAATGCCGCGGGTCATGGAAAATCCCCGATAATAAATGATATTAGGAAATGCCTACATACGATACCCAACCATATTGAACAGATAAAGTTCAGATCTACACAATCAATGATGCCTAAAGAGAGACGATCTGATTTCTCCCGTTTCTTTTAGCTGTATAGAGTGCCTCGTCCGAACGTTTACTAAGTGTTGATATATCATCCCCATCTTTGAAAAATGTCAACCCTATGCTGACTGTAATCTGAACGGCTTCTTTTACCGTATTGATATTGAGTGTTTCTATTAAAGATCGTAGCCGTTCAGCTGTCCGTAACGCTGTTTGCTGCTCGGTCTCTATCAGGATGATTGCAAATTCCTCCCCGCCGATACGACCAAAAATATCGCTGTCCCGTAAAGCGGATTTAACTGCCTGGGCCATTTTCTGTAATACAATATCTCCTGCCTGATGACCGTATTGATCATTGATTTTTTTAAAAAAATCGATATCCATGAGGATCATGGCTAATGTAACCCCATAACGTTGTGCCCGCCTTATTTCATGGTCTGCCTTTTCCATGAAGCTGCGCCGGTTATCCACACCGGTTAAGGGGTCAGTGGTGGCCAGACGCGTCAGTTCGGCCTCCATTTGTTTTCGTTCGCTAATGTCCCTGATCACTGCAATTGCACACCATTGTTCCTTTATTTGAACGGCTGAAAGGGAGAGTTCGATGGGGAATTCTTCTCCGTTTTTTTTCAGGGCAGACAGTTCTATTGTTTTGTCAATAATCCCGCCTTTGCCGGTTTCCTGAAAATGGGAATATGCCTTTTTGTGATCTTTGTAAAACACAGAAGGCATAATGACGTCATGGGGGTTTTCACCCAGCATTTCATTTTCGGAATATTGGAAAATCCTTTCGGCCGCTTTATTCCAGAAGGTTACTTTTCCGTGGCCGTCGATCATAACAATGGCATCAAGGGCACCTGTTAAAACGGTGCGGAATTTCCTTTCGCTTTCGCGCAGGGCCTCCATTACTTCATAGTGTTTTGAGAGATCACGAACAGCGGCACATCTAACGCGCCTGCTTTCATACATAAATTCCCTTGCTTGTACTTCAACGGGGAATTTTACACCGGCTTTTGTCAAACCCATACTTGAATATGTTTTTTCGTAGCCTGCCTGGATTTTGGCTTTAACGTCATCTCGTAATTCCTGGGCAAAAAGATCAACCACCGCCATACCGGCAAGTTCAGATACGGGGTATCCATAAAGCTCAGAGATAGCGTTATTGGTCTCTAAAATTACACCGTTCTCACTAAGCACAATGCCTTCTAAGGATGCGTTGCAAAGGCTACGGTATCTGTTTTCGCTGTTTTGAAGTTCTTTTTCAATGTTTCTTCGTTCGGATAGCTGCTTGCTTAACTTTCGGTTCCGGACCATGATCAGTAAAATGAAAGTCCCTAAAAGAGCTGTTACACCTATATTCAACCGGTTGGCCTGTGCTGGGTGTTCCGTATGTTCATCACTGGTAAGGCTCGATTTGTCAGATGTTTCGGCAGATTCTTCTTGGCGATTTTGGGGCGTTTCCGGCAAGGGACTTAATTTTTTTTCTCCAGCGAAAATGCCCGATGAAAAGAATGTGACAAGGACGATTACCATTAAGCCTATCTTGTTATTCAAGGGTGATTTCCTTAAATATGGATGAGCGTTTTAAAGGATAACAGTAAGAGAGCTATTCTGTTTCAATGATTTCAACAATGCCGCCGCATTGTTGATAACATTCCCGAAAATTGCTTTTGCACATGCTGTAATTGGCTGTTTTATAACAACTGTTTTTATAACAACGGGGTTTATGGCACTTTTTTTTGCGACATTGATCGACGTCTTTATCGTGCTTAAGGCAGTGCTTATAATCGCGGTCTGCCATTTCATCACATCTGTAAAAATCCAGGCGGGCATCTTGCAGGCACCTGTCATAGTCCATGGCAGAAATCTCCTGGCATTGCCGGTATGCAGCGGATGCGTTAATCTGCTCATTATTCATACAGACGTTTTGATGCTGCTGGCACTGGGTCACGCAGTTTAATCCGGCTTCTGTGGCCGGTGGAATATATCTGTACCGGATTGATGTGCATCCTGTTAAAAGCACAATGATAAAACCCAGCATGACATATTTTTTCCCGGATAAACCCATAACCTCTCTTTTTTGTATATTTATCAAGTATATCCTACAAACCTATGCTTCGCAACCCGTCTTAATGGGTCATAACCGATCCTCTTGATCATCCTTTGCCGTCTTGACCCATTTGACCGGGCCGGATATAAAAGTAGGCGCGTGATGTTCTGTTCTTTTGTCTGTGTTTTTTTAAAAGAAAGTTTGTGCAATCTACACGGATTTTTCAACTTTATTTGTGGGCTGAACCCGGGTGTTGATAGGGACCCGGTCAGCCCATGGCTGTTTCTTTATTTTTGGGGGTTCTATGAAAATCAGATACAATTCACCTGTGGTCTTGACCTATGCCCTTCTTGCACTGATCTGTCTTGCTTTGCCCGTCTCAAAATTTTTGGGGATGAGTTTGGCCTCTCCATCCAGGCCGGCGTTTTCTAATCCTGAGTTTTATGCCAGGCTCTTTACATATGTCCTGGCCCATGCCGACTGGACCCATTTTAAGGGTAACCTGATCATGATTCTTTTGCTCGGCCCGCTTCTGGAAGAAAAATACGGGTCATGGCTGATTTTTGAAATGATGGTAATAACGGCTGCGGCAACGGCATTGATCAGTGCAATGGTGTTTCATACCTCCCTTGTGGGGGCCAGCGGTCTGGTGTTTATGATGATTCTGCTCAGCTCTTTTTCAAATTTTAGAAACGGTGAAATTCCCCTGGCATTTATGGTGGTGGCTGTGATTTATATCGGATCTGAATTGACCCAAATTTTTAAAGAGGATCATATTTCCCACTTTGGGCACCTGGCAGGCGGACTTTTTGGCGCGGGGTTTGGATTTTTAAGGGGGCGTAAGCGTTAGATTTGGGGTGTTTTTCTCACCCTTTCAGGCAGCTATGAATGTCTGCGGCGGGAACCGCGCCCTGACGCAGGATTTTTGGGGGGGTGCAGGTGACATCCACCACCGTTGAACCGGCACCGCCTTGAACCGAACCTGCGTCCAGCACCAGGTCTGATTTTTGTATAATTTCAGGGCTGAGCATATCTGTCCGGGTGCAGCCGGGCCGGCCGGAGAGGTTGGCACTGGTGCCGGTGACAGGAAAATCAACGCTGTTGACCAATGCTTTGGCCACCGGATGCCGGGGCAGACGAATTCCTAATTTCTCTTTTCCTGCCGTAAGTTTGGGGTTCACACGATGGGCTGCCTCAAAGACCAGCGTCAGGCCGCCGGGCCAGAACCTATCCATAAGTATCCGGGCCGCGTCCGGAATTGTTGCCACAAGCCAGTCAAGCTGGGCCCTATTTTTTATCAACACTAAAATGGGGTTGTGGCGGGGACGCTGTTTGAGTTGGAACACCTTTTCAACGGCATCAGCGGACAGGGCGTTGGCCGCCACACCGTAAAGGCAGGCCGCAGGAAAAATCACCAGGCCGCCGGTGTCGAGTATACCGGCGGCCTGGTGTATGATCTGGGTATCCGGGTGGTCTTTGTCCACCCGGATGATTTTGTTTTGACTCATTTTTTAACGCTTAAGATCGGGCGACGAGGTTTTTATGCAAAGGATTCTGCCTTTTGGGCCACCTTGTCAGCCATCTCCTTTTTAAACGCAGCCAGTTTTTCAGCCACCACAGGATCTGATACCCCAATGATCTGGGCTGCCGTGATCCCCGCATTTTGTGCGCCGGATTTACCGATGGCCATGGTGGACACCGGGATGCCCGGGGGCATCTGAACCGTTGCCAAAAGTGCATCCATACCCTGGAGGGCACTTGAATCAATGGGGACACCCAAAACGGGCAGGGTGGTGTGGGCGGCAATGACACCGGCCAGATGGGCCGCATGCCCTGCACCGCAAATGAGCACTTTCACGCCCTGTTCCCGGGCCTGGGTGGCCAGCTGTACCGCCTTTTCAGGGGTTCTGTGGGCCGAAGCCACGGTGACATAATAGGGGATGTCGAATTTTTTGAGCATGATCAGTGCCTTTTGCATCACCGGGAAATCAGAGTCCGATCCCATGATTACACCCACTTGGGGCGCAATGGCCATGCGCTTTAATGCCTTGGCACCGATATCTTTTCTTTTAAAGCAGTCCTTGAAATCAATTTTGTCACAGGCTTCATAGGCCGTGTTGATGGCATCTTCCACTGTATCGCCCAGGGATGTTACCCCAAGCACCCGGCCGCCGGATGCCACAACCTTGCCGTTGTCCATGGCCGTACCGGCGTGGAATACCACGGTATCTTTAACTGCGTTGGCCTGGTCCAGCCCTGTGATTTCATGACCCTTTTCGTATGATCCCGGGTATCCGCCGGCGGCAATCACCACACACATGGCAGCCCGGGGATCAATCTTGATTTTATGGTTGTGCAGTGTGCCGTTGCAGCAGGCTTCCATCAAGGGCACCAGGTCGTTTTTCAGGCGCATGAGAATGGGTTGGGTCTCTGGATCACCCAGGCGGGTGTTGAATTCCAGCACCTTGATCGTGTCCTTGTCCACCATGAGTCCGGCATAGAGAACGCCTTTAAAAGGCGTACCTTCCTTGGCCATGCCTTTCACCGCCGGAATCATCACCTCTTCCATGGCCTTTGTGCGCAGCAGGTGATCCAGCACCGGGGCCGGAGAGTAGGCTCCCATACCGCCGGTATTGGGCCCTTTGTCATCGTCAAATATGCGCTTGTGGTCCTGGGATTCAGGCAGGGCAAGCACGGTGTTTCCGTCCGTCAGTACGATAAAAGAGGCTTCTTCGCCCTGAAGACACTCTTCCACCACCACCACGGCACCGGCATCACCAAATTTATTGTCTTCCAGCATGTCGTCAATGGCGGTATTTGCCTCGTCAAGGGTTGAACAGACAATGACGCCCTTGCCCGCAGCCAGGCCGTCCGCCTTGACCACGCAGGGGGCACCCAGCGCTTTGGCGTAGAGTTTGGCCCGCCCGGGATCGGTAAAGGCTTTGCCTGCCGCACAGGGAATGCCGTATTTGAGCATATGAGTTTTGGAAAAGACCTTGGAGCCTTCAAGCTGTGCGGCAGCGCCCGACGGCCCGAACACGGGAAGTCCCTTTTTTTCAAAAACGTCGGCAATACCGGCCACCAGAGGTCCTTCTGGCCCCACAACCGTTAAATCAATCTGGTTCTTTTCGGCAAATGCTGCCAGGCCGTCAACGTCTTCGGCGCTGATATTTACATTTTCGGCCAGGGTTGCAGTACCTGCATTTCCCGGGGCACAGTATATTTTATCTGCAAGTGGGCTTTGGGCAATTTTCCAGACCAGGGTATGCTCCCGGCCGCCGCTGCCGACTACAAGGATCTTCATTGGGCTCTCCTTAAATTCGTTCTTTTATTCTCTTCTATGGCAAGTTTGATGAGTTTGTCCATCAGGGCTCCAAATTCATAGCCCGCCTTGGTGGCGGACTGGGGGTAAAGACTGGTGGCTGTCATGCCGGGGATGGTGTTGGTTTCAAGGACATGCAGCTCACCATCCAAAAGCAGCATGTCTGTTCTGGAATAGCCTTTAAGAAACAGGGCATTGTGGGCTTGAACGGCTAATTCCTGTACCTTTCGTGTGGTCTCTTCATCAATGCGGGCCGGGCAGATTTCATTGGTTGCCCCTGCTGTGTATTTGGCATGGTAATCAAAAAATTCATGGCCTTCACCGGGAACGATTTCAATGACGGGCAGCGCTTCCGGGTCCTGGTTTCCCAGCACCCCGCAGGTCAGTTCAATGCCCTTGATATATTTTTCCATAATCAGGGTATCATCGTTCTCAAACCCCTTTTTAATGGCCTGGGGCAGATTTTTTTCATCGTATACAATGCTCATGCCCACCGAAGACCCTGCGCAGACCGGCTTGACCACGATGGGCAGTCCAAGGGCTTTTAACTTGTCCGGGTCCGGTACAGGGTTATGGGTGCAGATGGATAAGTAGTCAGGGGTGGGAATCCCTGCCTGGCTGTAGAGCCTTTTGGCAATCAGTTTGTTCATGGCAACGGCTGATCCCAGAACGCCTGCCCCCTGGTAGGGGATGTTCAGCAGATCCAAAAGGCCTTGAACGGTGCCGTCTTCCCCAAAAGGTCCATGGAGGATAATCAGGGCCGCATCAATATCCGGTGCATCGGTTACAAGTTTTGCCAGATCAAATTTGGGATCATACCGTTTGATGTCGTATTTTTTTTTATCAAGGGCATCAAATACCTGATTCCCGCTGTTTAAGGACACTTCCCGCTCTGTGGACACTCCGCCCGATAGCAGGGCCAGCCTGATTTTTTTCATACACCTCTCCTTTGGTCTTGATGGTACGATCAGCCCTGGATGATGCTCCGGCGTGCTTTTTCGAACTCCTTTTCGGAGATCAGATCCTTTTCATAAAGCGCATTGAGTTCAAGCAATTTACGTTCGGCCCGGTCACTTGAACTTTCGATGAGCCGTGCGTCCGAATAGCTGGAAAGGCCTGTGTGGTTGGGCAGCAGAGGCTGTTCTTTGGCTTTGATTTCAAAGGTTGCAAGACCGCCGAGCAGTCGTATTTCGACCGCCCTGTCCTGAAATTCCGGGGTGCCGAGCACCTGGCTCAGGGAAGAAGAGGTTGCCCTCATTCTGGCGTAAATGATCCAGGCAATGGCAAGTACCAGGATGGCAATGCCGGCCATAATCCATGGCAGATAGTGATAAACACCCTTGAACAGCACCACGGAAAGGCCGATGCCGGCCAGAAGAAATACGTGGAGCAGCAGGATGAAGTAGGCAACAAAAATATTCTTAAATACGCCGTCTTTGTCTTTTTTTCGTATGCTCATTTGACTTTTCTCAATAATGAAGTTCTGTACTGGTCCCGTGCCAGAGTACTGCCGGGTCCGGTTGAGCGGACCGCGTCAAGTTTGGCCATCAGGTAGTTTAGTTTTTTGTGCAGCTTTGTCTGATCGGCAGGCGTCTGCCCGGTTTGGTCCATAAGCTCATGAATAGTATTCATCTGTTTTCTGATTTCAACTTCCGGGGGCAAAAAACCGGCATTTTTTAAAATTTTATGGGCCAGGCGAAGTTCATTGGGCACAGAGCTCTCCTCAAAGACCAGGGGTTTTCCCTTGCCTTCAAGATTTTCAAAGCGTCCTTGTTTCTGGGCGGCTTTGATACGTTCCTCAACTATGGCCTCAAATCCGGGGATCATATAACAGATGAACCAATATATTTAAGTGTTTATGGACGCCCCGATGGACGGGCGCTGCAAAATGCAAATCTCACATAGATTTGCATCAGGAACAGTAATTCTATTAAACCGTGCGGTGTTTTGCAAGCTATTTTCTTGACACCCCAAGGGCAATACTGTATCACACTATGCTGATTACTAAGCTCAATATTATATAGAGATTCGATACCCATGAGTAAGCCAAAAAATATATCAAAGATCCGTAATATCGGGATCATGGCCCACATTGACGCGGGCAAGACCACGGTGACAGAGCGCATTCTCTATTACACTGGCAGATCCCATAAAATAGGCGAAGTCCATGATGGCGAGGCCACCATGGACTGGATGCAGGATGAGCAGGACCGGGGGATTACCATCACCTCGGCCGTCACGTATTGCCAGTGGAAAGATGCCACCATTCAAATTATCGACACCCCGGGCCATGTGGATTTCACCGTGGAGGTGGAACGGGCGTTGCGGGTTCTGGACGGGGCCATTGGTGTATTTTGCGCCGTAGGCGGCGTGGAACCCCAGTCCGAAACGGTCTGGCGCCAGGCCGACCGGTATAAAGTCCCGAGAATGGCATTTATCAATAAAATGGACCGCACCGGTGCGGACTTTTTTGCTGCGTGTGATTCCATCAGAGAAAAACTGGCTGCCAATCCTGTGATGCTCCAGGTCCCCATCGGAGCCGAGGACCGGTTTCAGGGGGTTATTGATCTTTTAACCATGCAGCAGATTGCCTGGAATGATGAAAGCCTGGGCGCCGAATATACCGCCGGTCCCATTGAAGATGAGTTTATGGACCTGGCCGAAGAATATCGGGATAAACTGCTGGAAGCGGTGTCCGAGCTTGATGATGGGATCATGGAAAAGTACCTGGGCGAAGAGGAGATCTCTGTGGATGAGCTTCGCGCGGCCATCCGGGGGGCGACCATCCGCCGGGATATGGTGCCTGTGCTGTGCGGATCTGCCCTGAGAAATAAAGGGGTTCAGCCGCTTCTGGACGCCATCGAGTATTATCTGCCAAGCCCCAAAGACGTTCCTCCGGTTAAGGGTGAACATCCTGAAACCGAGGATATTGTTGAATTTAAACCGGAAAAAAATGGGCCGCTGGCGGCACTTATTTTCAAGGTTTCCATGATCGAAGGCCGCAAGCTTTCCTTTGCCCGGATCTATTCAGGAAAAATTGCTTCGGGTGACGATGTGTATAACCCGACCCTGAAACGCAAAGAAAAATTATCCAGAATTTTACGGATGCACGCCAACAAACGTGAACGCCTGGATGAAGCCTCCGCCGGTGATATTGTGGGTATTGTGGGCCTTAAGAATTCGGGCACCGGCGATACCCTATGCAGTTCTGAGCACCCGGTATTGCTTGAAAAAATGGAATACGCACTGCCGGTTATCTCCATTGCCATTGAGCCCAAAACCCATGCAGACCAGGAAAAGCTTGATGATGTCCTGGACAAATTCATGATCGAGGATCCCACCCTTAAGGTGAGCAAAGATGATGAAACCGGGCAGACCATCTTGTCGGGCATGGGCGAGCTTCATCTTGAAATTATTATTTCAAGAATGGTCAAGGAATTTAACACCAGTGTGAATGTGGGCAAACCCCAGGTGGTGTACCGGGAAATTGTTACCGCCCCTGCAACCGGCCAGGCCGTATTCGACCGGGAGATCCAGGGCAAATCCCATTTTGCCAATGTCACGGTGGAACTCAATCCACTGGGCCGGGGCAGCGGCGTTACCTTCAAGTCCCTTGTCCCCGAAGACAAAATCCCCCCCCAGTATATTGCCAATATTGAGACCGGGATCAGGGAAAGTCTGGAGGGCGGGTTCCTCAAAGGGTATCCCATTGTGGATGTTGAAATCGTACTGGTTGACGGATTCAGTGAGGAAGGCAAAACATCGGAACTTGGGTTTGGGGTCTGTGCGGCCATGGCCGTTAAAGAGGCGCTGAAAAATGCCAAAATGGGTCTGCTTGAACCCATCATGGATGTGGAAGTGTTTGTGCCGGATGTCAATATGGGAGATGCCATTGCCGACCTCAATGCCAGGGGCGGCAGGGTGGAATCCATAACCCCGAAAACCGGCATCCAGGTAATCAAATCCGTGGTTCCCCTGTCAAAAATGTTTGGCTATTCCACAGCGCTTCGCTCCGCCACCCAGGGTCGGGGCACCTTTACCATGCAGTTTAAAAGTTTTGATACCGTGTGATGTTATTTACGCATTTCTGTCTTGCGTATTCAGTTGTTTTTACCTCTGAGTGCAAAAAAAAGGGCGGCCATCCGGCCGCCCTTGGATTTAGATCTTAAGCCTGCTAACCGGCTACATCAATGCCGGGGTCACATCCGAGATTCTTGTCTGGATTTTCACATTCAAAGTTGTAATGACGGGTGTCTACATGGCCTTCGTTTCTTTCCTTATCGTTTTCGACGTAGTCTTCGATTCTTTTATTACTCATTTTATTTCCCCATATATTTAAATTTTTAGTGTTTTTATAAAAAGACTTTGTTTTTGTCTTTGAATTATATTATAAGTCACGGCTTATTTGTTTCAAGGGGAGATATGATTTTTTTTATTTAATCTGAAACAGGCTGTAAAGATCGGTATTCAAATGATGCCCAGTTTTGAATGTCTGGACATCATCGGCTGCCTTGCAATCGCTTCTTACCTTTGCCTCTTAGATCCGCAAGCTCATTTTCGGCCTTTTCCCGCATTTGTTCATCGTCCAGGGTGTCTATGGCACGTTCCAGCTGGCGGACCGCATTTTGTTCGTCATGAATTCGGGCGTAATAGACCCCTAGATAGTAGTTGGACAGGGCCTGTTTTGACTGTCTGGACATGATTTCGGCCATATGGTAGTTGGCCCTTTCAAATCCGGATTTGCCGCTTTCAAGGACATGCTCAAGTCCCCTTTGGGCTGTCGGCAGGTCTCCGATTTGGATCTGGGCAACAGAGCGGTTATAAATGGCCCAGTCTCCTAGTAACGCATCGTCCGCCATACTGTCCAAAAGCGTTATGGCTCGGGTATATTCTGTATCGCGGATGTAAAGCCGGCCTAGTTCCAAAAGGATCATGGGCTCAAAGGGATCTTTTGCCAGGGCTTGATTGAGTTGTTCAATTCCCTCATTTATTCGTGTGGCCCGGCCGTATAAAAGGCCTAAACCATAGTGGAGGGGCACATTGTCAGGGGCACTTTTCAGGGCAAGTTCAATTTTCGGAATGTAGGTGTCAGGGTCGGAATAAAGCCCGATTACCCGATACTTAACCATCGTGTAGTCAAAATTTTCCGGTGGTGCGGGCTTGTTGGCAGGCGGCTTGTAATCTGCCAGAATTCCGGATAAATGGGAGACCCGGGTTGCCGTGCCCGGATGGGTTTTAAAGTAGTCGGGAATGTTTTCAATCCCCTGGTAATCGACCTGTCTGATTTTTAACAGACTGTCCAGTATTCCCTGGGGCGAATATCCTGTTTTTTCGAGAAAAAGAACCGCCTTTTGATCGGCTTCGGTTTCATTTTCCCGGGTATAGGTCAGCATGGCGGACTGTCCGGCAGCGATGGAGCCGAATGTCAGGGCCTGGCCTGCTTCTGAACCGCCCCCTGCAGCACCGACAAGGATGCCTGCGATCATTCCGGCTATGCTGCCGGTTGCCACGAGTTTGGACCGGTCAATGGACTGGGATACATGTCTGCCCACGGCATGGCCGATTTCATGGGCCAGGATGCCTGCAAGTTCGTCCATGGTATCCAGGGATGTGATCAACCCCCGGTGCACAAAAATATTGGCAGATGGTGTGGCAAAGGCATTAAATGAGTCGTCATTGATCATGAAAAAATCAAAATGAAAGGGCTGGGGCGGCAGTTGTTTGACAATGGCGTTGCCCACAATTTCGATCATTTTCTGGGCAACGGGATCATGGAGAATAATTCCTTTGTCTTCGATCAGCTTTAGATATTCTTTGCCAAGTTTAAGTTCATCGGGAATGGAAATGGCGCATGTGACGCCGGGAAATAAAAGTACAATAACCAAAATGAGGCTGACAGCCTGTTTAAGTTGTCTCATATTTATCCAGAATGCTTTTTCTTTTGGGTACGGTTTTATCAGAGGGCGGTTGCATCAATGAACTCAGAGTCCTCCATGGCCAGTTCAATGCGGAAAATATAATTGTTGATTTTAAAGGAGAGTCGGCGGTTTTCCGTGTATGTATCGTTGATGGACAAGGAGATCGGCGAACTGATGGTCAATGCCTTGGGCTGGCCGTAACAGGCGTTCAAATCATATGTCTCTTCCACGGATTTGATCAACTGCCCCATTAGCTGGTTGGTGATCTCTCCGATGGTGTCTGCCACTTCCGGGTCTGAAATGGATGAGGCCAGTTCGTCTTCGGGCATGCCCATGTTGATCATGTAGTGCCTGTAAATTTCAAAGGCAGCCTCATCGCTGAAATTGAAAATCACAAGCCCCATATAGTCCCCGTAGAACTGAACAAAGCAGGTCAGGTCTGGCATCATGCATACCCGGGTAATCTTCTGGATGGTGTTGGCGTAATTGATCTCTTTACCCGTGCTTTGTTCCAGCATGGTCTGTGTGGTTTCCAAGAAAAGCTTAGCAATGCTGTCAATGGACTGATTATTTGGAATTTCCATTGTGACTCCTTCCTGGTATCGAATCAGGTTTGTCCGGTCGGATGATGTGTTAACAACTCTAAAATTATCCACAAAATAGGGTTAAAAGTCAAATTTTATCGCTCTCCTCGTTTGTAGGCCGCACCCAGCCAGGCCGGTGCGTTTAGACGCCTTGGATCTTTAAACGAGATGGCTAAAAGAATGATCAGAGTGGACAGGTAGGGCAGCATGGCCAGAAAATTGGGGGAAATCCCCAGGGGCTGGAGCAGATATTGAAGTACAAAAATACCGCCGAAGATAAATGATGCAAAAATCGCACGTCCCGGGTTCCACAACGCAAAAATAGTCAGGGCAATGGCGATCCATCCGCGGCCGGCAGTCATGCCCTCCACCCAGGACGATGAGTAGGAGATGGACAGATGGGCCCCGGCAAGGGCGGAGAATACACCGCCCACCAGTACGCAGGCGTATCGAATCAAAGATACGTTGACGCCCTGGGTCTCCGTGGCCTTGGGATTTTCCCCGGTGGATCTGATTTGAATGCCCATACGGGTGCGCTCCAGGAAAAACCAGGCGGCGATGGCAAGTATAACAGCTATATATAGAAAAGGGCTCTGGCTGAAAAGCGCTTTGCCGATCCAGGGGAGGTCCGATAAAAAGGGTATGGCCACATCGTCCATTTTAACGGATAGAGGCCGCCCCACATAGGGCTTTCCCATCATCCCGGATAATCCCAGTCCCAGCATGGTCAGGGCAAGGCCTGAGACCACCTGATTGGCCTGCAGGGTTACTGACGCAAAGGCGTGGATCAATGAGACGGCCAAGCCTGCTGCCATGGCTGCCACTACCCCAAGCCAGGGGTGGCCTGTGGTCATGGTGACGATAAAGGCGGTTACGGCACCTACGGCCATGACGCCTTCAACACCCAGGTTAAGAATGCCGGATCGTTCGCAGATCACTTCTCCGGTTGTGGCCAAAAGCAATGGTGTGCCGGCCACCATGGTTCTTTGAATGGTTGAAATGATGATCTCTTCCATGATGTATATATGTCAATCCAAATAAGTTGTTAAATTATTGATAGTCATCCGTTGTCACTCAGGTGCTATTTAGTCCTGGACCAGTGGATCTGAATCTTATGATATAAAAAGTAATCGCCCATGATCAAAAAGATGAGCAGGATACCATTTACAATTTCAACCGTAGCCGCCGGCATTCCCAGGGAGATCTGAATCGCGTCCCCGCCCACGATGATACCGGCGAAAAACAGACCCGACACAATGGTAAACAAGGGGTTGAGCTTGGCCAGCCAGGCCACAATGATGGCGGTGAATCCATATCCCGATGACACGGAGTTCGGATATCCTAAATAGTGGTGAATACCCGCCACCTCGCCCACACCGGCAAAACCGGCAAGCCCGCCTGAAACGGCCATAAGAATAAGCGTGGTTTTAAGAAAATCGATTCCCGCATATTTACCGGCATCCGGGTTTTCCCCCACCACACGGGCTTCGTAACCGAACCGGGTTTTATAAATTAACACACACAGCCCCACCGAGCAGAGGACAGCCAGAATCAAGGTGGCATAGTGGATACGCGAGCCGGGCAGCACCCCCAAAATCGCCGCGTCGGGCAGGGCATCGGTACCCGGAAATCCAAACCGGGTTTTGCCCTTCCACGGCCCCACAATGAGTAATGTTAGGAATTCTGCACAGATATAGTTGAGCATCAAGGTGGTGATGACCTCGTTGATGGCATATTTGATTTTCAGTATAGCCGGGATAATGCCCCATATGGCACCACCGATAAAACCCGCCGCAAATATCAACGGAACGATAACTACCGAGGGCAGGGCATTGCCCAGGTGCTGGGCCGTCCATGTGGCGAAAATGGCCCCCATGAGCAGCTGGCCTTCGGCACCGATATTCCAGAATTTGGCCCTGAATGCAAGGGTCAGGCCTGCACCGATGAGGATCAAAGGGATGGCCTTGGTAATGGTCTCTTTGATGCCGTAAACAGACCCGAACGACTCAATAAAGATCTCGGAGACGGCATACAGGGGATTGACGCCTGCGGCAAGGAAAACAAGGCCGATGGCCAGAACGCCTGCGCCAAGGGCGGCGATATTGGTCATAAAGGACCTTAGGGGGGTAATATTGTAGCGGTCGCTTGTGGTAATCCGTATCATATAATCACTGCTGTTTTCTTTAATTTGTGATGTCTGCATGGACCGGTTTGGGGGCAATGCGTTTTGAGCCGGCCATCATCAGTCCGATATCGTTGGCTTGTTCATCATCCGTATCGATAATGCCCATAAATTCACCTGCAAAAATAACGGCCACACGGTCGCACAACTCGAAAATTTCATCCAGGTCTTCGGAAAACAAAAGTACGGAACTGCCCTGGCGGCACAGATTCAGCAAATGCTCACGCAAAAACTGGGTGGCGCCCACATCCAGTCCGTAGGTGGGGTGAGAGGCTACCAGCAATTGGGGCTGTTCGCTGATTTCCCGGCCCAGAATCAGTTTCTGGATGTTGCCGCCCGAAAGGTTTCTGATCTGATTGTTAATGGAGTGGGTGGCGACTCTATATTCGGAGATAATGGACTGTGTGTGATTTTTTACTTTGTCGTATTTAAGAAAATACCGTTTGGAAAATTTTTTGAGATGGTGCTGTTTTAAAATTGCATTGTCGTAAAGGAAAAGACCCGGGGCAATGCCGAATCGGATGCGTTCCTCGGGAACGTGGGACACCCCGTTGTCATAAATTTTTCTGGGCGACATGTTGGTGATGTCCTTGTCGTTGATCAGCACCTTGCCCGCATCAATGGCCCGGATGCCGGTGATGGCTTCGGCCAGTTCCCGCTGTCCGTTGCCGGCCACACCCGCCACGCCGAAAATCTCATTTTTATACACATCAAAGGAGACGTCTTTAATGGCGGCAAGTCCTTTGTCTCCGGTGACATGGATATTTTGAACACTGAGCACCCGGTCGCCTTTGGGCAGTCGTTCCCTGTTCATGGTCAGGGCCACATCCTTGCCCACCATCATCCGGGCAAGCCCCATTTTATCAGTGGCCTGGGTCTCGGCGCCGTCTACGATCCGGCCTTTGCGCAACACGGTAACCCGGTCGCAGATATCCATGATTTCATCAAGTTTATGGGAGATAAAAATGACACTGTGGCCATCCGCCTTCATCCGGCGAAGGATTTCAATGAGCTCTTTGATCTCCTGGGGCGTCAACACGGATGTGGGTTCGTCTAGGATGAGCAGATCCGCACCGTTTAGAAGGGTTTTGATGATTTCAACCCGCTGCTGTTCACCGGCGGAAAGCTGCCATACCTTTTGATCAAGATCAATCTGAAAGTCAAACTGCTCCGAAAACGCTTTGATTTGTTTGCGCAGCACTTTCTGGGGAAACAAAAACGGGGTGTCCTTGTACCCAAGGGCGATGTTTTCGATCACGGAATGATTCTGGATCAGCATGAAGTGCTGGTGCACCATGCCGATGCCAAGGTTGATGGATTCCAGGGGATTGGAAATCCGGACCGGCTCGCCGTTGATCAGGATGCTCCCTGAATCGGGCTGATAAATGCCGTAAAGGATATTCATCAACGTGGTCTTGCCCGCCCCGTTCTCTCCGAGCAGCCCCAGGATCTCCCCGGAGTTGATCTCAAGGTTGATATCCTTGTTGGCATGGACACCCTGGAACGACTTGCAAATATCCTTCATTTCAAGGCGTTGTATTTTAATCATGGTCTTTTTTCAATCATAAAGGCCGGAAAAAGTTGGCTTTCCGGCCTTTATGGTAATCCTGTTTTTATTTTTTGCTTAAAAAGGCCCCCATGTTTGGACAAAGATTTGCCCAGGTGCAAGGCGCAGGGAAATTTGCAACCGGAGCAACCTGGAGGGTTGTGAGGATTGCGAATTTTCCTGCAACGCCGCAGATGGGTGAATCTTTGTTCAAACATCAATTGCTGGTGGGGATTTCGCCTTTCACATTGTCTACATAATACATCATGGAAAGCAGATCTTCCTTGGACGCCTGTTCCCCGGCATTAATCCTGATTTCGCCGGTGTTGTCCGAAACCGGGCCCATGAACGGATCAAATATATCAACGCCCTGTTTCATCTGCTCATAGCGTTTCATGACCAGGTCGTAGGCGCTGATTTCGCCAAATTCCTCTGTCTTGATCATGGCCTGCTTCAAGGGTTCAACAAATTTGGGGTTGATGGCATCCTCGGTGCTGCCGCCCAAAATGGCTGCCCCTTCCTTGGCCAGCCACCAGATGTCCTGGCTGGGATCCCAGGTGCCGTCGTGAATATCTTTCAGGATTTTGGCATACATGCCGCCCCAGTCCATGCGCTGGCCGGAAACCACAGAGTCTTTGCCATAGGCCTGCATGGGAGAATAATGGGAGAATGTATAAATCTGGTCGCCTTTTTCACAATGGTCCTGGCCCACTTCAACCACCGCCGGGGTATCCTCGGTAAAGGCCAGTGCGTCACAGCCTTCGGCGATCAGGGCTTCGGCTGCTTCCTTGGCTTTGTCCGGACCATACCAGGCATAGATCCATTTGACGTTGACAACGGCGTCTGGGTTGACGGCCTTGGCGCCCAGTGCATAGGCATTAATGTGACGGATCAGTTCCGGAATGGGATAGGCGGCCACATAACCCAGCTTATTGGATTGGGTCAGAGCCCCGGCCATCATGCCGTTGAGGTAGTACATCTGATACAGATCACCAAAATAGGTCCCCAGGTTGGCGGCCCTTTTGAACCCTGCGCAGTGCATGAATTTTGTATCCGGATATTTTTCAGCGGCTTTAACCGTGTCATCCATGTACCCGAAACTTGTGGTAAAGATTACATCGCATTGCTGCTGCTGGACAAGACGATCCATGATTCGCAGAGAGTCGGCTTCGTTGACGGATTCCACAATAACGGTGTCCAACCAGGGGTAAAGGGATTCAACATGCCGTTTACCCAAATCATGGGCATGGGACCACCCGTAATCACCCACGGGCCCCACATAGATAAAGCCGGCTTTCAGTTTCTTTTCCGCAGTTGATTCATCCTCAGCCGGCGCCGCTTTTTCAGGCACGTCTCCCTTGACTTCGGCTGCAGTTTCAGGGGCTTGCTCAGGTGTGTCCTGATCTCCGCATCCGACAAGGGCCAGGGCAAAAAGAAAAACAAAACTGACAAGCAGCACATTCATTTTGGTTTTCATCGTTGTCTCCAGTATTTATGACATTAGGTATCAAGAAAATTACAGGATCATACGATAATTACCGGTTTGCAGTCAACTCTTTAGTGGTCGAACAGCTTGCGCTTGCAGGCTGTTCCGCTGCCATTTAGAAAACTTAACACTCTGCCTTTAAAAAAAGGCCCCCGGCAGAAAAAAAATTTCTGCCGGGGGCCTGTCAATCGAAAAAAGAGCGGTTTATTTTGCAGCGGCCCGGGCCTGGGCCAGCCAGTCATCCCATTTTGCCTGATTGTTGGCAATCCATTCGGAGACATGCTTTTGGATATCTTTGGCGGATTTTTCACCTGTATTCATGCGGGTGTTCTGGGCGTTGATATCTGCCAGGGGCAGGGTGAACAGTTCAAGAAATTTTTTGGCAGCAGGATTGTCCGTTAAAAATTTCTTGTTGGCCACAATACGGATATCTGAAACCACAAATCCCAATTTCACCGGATCAGTTACAGCACCTTCCACGCCTGCCTGTGTCATTCTGTCCACAGCCTCGGCCTGGGCTTCTGTGGGTAAAATTTTAGGCACGTTGATCCACATCACATCTTTGCCCGGTTTGAGTTTATAGACGGTCCAGTTCGGGGTCCAGGTATAAAAAAAGATAGGTTCTCCGGCTTTGTATGCACCGATGGCAGACGCCATGCCTGCTTCGTAGGATGCTTTTACCGGATTGATGTCATCTTCCAGGTCATATACTTTCAGGTGATGGGCAATGACTTTCTCGCAGCCCCAGCCCGGGGGACAGGCGGTGAGATCTGCTTTGCCGTCATGGTTTTTATCAAATGCCTTTTTAACTTCTTCGCGTTTAAAGTCATCCAATGATTTGATGTTGTACTTTTCAACCTCATCTTTGGAGACCAGGTAGCCTTGGAGGCCGCCGGCCTGGGCCACATACCCGATTTTTTGGGCCGTGTCGTCGAAGTTTTTGGGCAATTGGCTGTTATGCATGGGAAACCAGCCGTTGCACCAGTAGTCCAGATCGCCCAGGGTCAATGCTTTGTAAAAAATGGGGTTTTTGAGGTCTTTGGGTTTTTTGACATCATAACCCAATTCAGTCAACGCCCGGCTGACAAGGGCTTCCTGGAAGTAACCTGTGTTCCAGGTGGCCCGTGCGGGTTTAACGGTGACGCCTTCTCCGGGTTTGTCCGAAGATGCAAAGGCAGGGGCGACCATGGTCATGGAAACTGCAACCAGAAAAAAGCAGAATCTTTTTGCAATGCTCATAATTTCTCCTTTATCTTTTTGTTAAATCTATCGTTGGAGTGGGTTGGGGGGATGTTCCGTCCACCCCTTAATTTTTTCCTGCCATGGACTGGGTGATTCTGTCTAACACGACGGCTACCAGAACAATGCTTAATCCGGCCATCACGGCAAGACCGATATCCAATGTGTTCAGTCCTTGAATGACAGGAGATCCAAGGCCGCCTGCACCGATCAAGGCTGCGATGACTACCATGGCAAGGGCCATCATAATGGTCTGGTTCAGCCCAGCCAGTATGGTCGGCATGGCCAGCGGAATCTGAACTTTGAACAACACCTGTTTGCGGGTGGCGCCAAATGCGGTGGCGGCTTCTATCAGTTCCGGATGCACACCCCGGATACCCAGACTTGTCAGGCGGATAATGGGGGGCATGGCAAAGATGATGGTGGCAAGAACGCCTGCCACATTGCCCACGGAAAAGAGCATGACAATGGGCACCAGGTACACAAAGGAGGGCGTGGTCTGCATGGCATCTAAAAAGGGTCTGACAAATGTTTCCACCCGGTCGCTGCGGCCGGCGGCGATACCGACCGGCACACCGACGATGGTGGAAAACAACACCGAAGCCAGTACCATGGCCAGGGTGGTCATGGTGTCTGACCAGAATCCGATCAGGCCGATAAAGACCATTGCGATAATACTGAAAACAGCCAACGCCCATCCTGAAAAGCGCCAGGCGCAAAACGCCAGAACTGCGATAACAATGATCGGCGGAACCGCATTAAGGCCAATGTCAAAACCGGTGAGAATCTGTTCAACCGGCCATTTTATGATCTGAAATATGTCGCGGTAGTTATTGACCAGCCAGTCAACAAAGGCTGTGATCCAAATATCTATGGGGAGTACTTTTTCATCAAACATAATTTTTTTTCCTGCTAAAGAGCGGTTTGAAGGGATTGGGCGGGTTCTTCATAATCGTTTCCTGATCCGTTATGGCCGTTAATATCTGACTTGTGGAGGGTTTTGAGAAACCTGTTTTTTGACACCACGCCTTTGAACACATTGTTGTCATCAAGTACCGGTACCGGAAAACTCTTGGAGGCCACTTCAGGAAGGATGTCCTGCATATTGTCATCCACGTTGACTGGATTGACTTCGGGCAGAAAACAGATTTCAATGGACTCTTTAGACCGGCCCATTTCCACTGCCTCCTGGAGGGAGTCAATGGACACGATTCCCATAAACTGGCGTTTGGGATTCAGCACATATGCGTGGTTGTAATCCCTGGCATTTAAAAGCTCCAGAGTGCTTCGAATATCCCCTTTTTTGGTTTTGATGATTGTGGGGTAATTGGTATTGACAATGTCGCCGGCCGAAATGACATTGGTGGGATCCACCCCCCTGAAAAAGGCACGGACATAATCGTCGGCCGGATTCTGGAGAATCTCCTCGGGTGTGCCCACCTGAACCACCCGTCCGCCCTCCATGATTGCAATGCGGTCGCCAATGCGAAGGGCCTCATCCAGGTCATGGGATATAAAAATAATGGTTCGGTCACTGTCTTCCTGGAGTTTGAGCAGTTCATCCTGCATCTCTGTACGGATCAACGGGTCCAGCGCGGAAAAAGCCTCATCCATCAGCATGATATCCGGATCCGCAGCCAAGGCCCTTGCCAGGCCGACGCGCTGTTGCATGCCGCCTGAAAGCTGCTTTGGGTACTGGTCCTCCCATCCTTCAAGACCCACCTGGCTCAATGCTTCTTTTGCCCGCTGGTTGCGTACGGATTTGGGTTCACCGGCCAGCTCAAGACCGAATGCGGCATTCTCCAGAACCGTGAGATGGGGCATCAGGGCAAAGGATTGAAACACCATGCTCATGTGTTTTAGCCTGAATTTCACAAGATCCTTATTTTCCATGGCCGTAATGTTTCGGCCGTTAATATGGATTTCTCCGGCCGAAGGCTCAATCAGTCGGTTGAACATTCTGACCAGTGTGGATTTACCAGAGCCGGACAACCCCATGATCACAAATATTTCTCCGCGTTTGATCGTAAAATCCGCATTATTTACGCCAACGGTCATGCCGGTTTTTTCGAGCACGTCTTCTTTAGATAAGCCTTGATCAATTAGAGATATGGCCTTTTTGGGATCCGGGCCGAATATCTTGAATATGTTTTTGATGATGATTTGATCCATAAATAGTTCTTCTTTCTGCGTTGACCAAAGTGGTCTTACGCTATATTTAAATGTATTTCTATTCGTGTTCTATATATTGTATTCAATGTATTTTGTCAAATGTGATGGCGTTATCTATATTATTAACTATTTAAGATAATAGATTTTTTTTAATATAAAAAATATTTTAACAAAGATTTAATATGAAGAGAACTTCGGTTGTAGGCCTGATGTTTTGAATTGTTTTATTTTAAACAATGAAGAAAATGTGTCAAAGTATTACACATCAATATTTCTACTATTTTGTGGGTTTAAATAGATTGGGTGTCTGTTTCGGTGCCATGGTTGCGTTTAAGTCTAGGACAATTCTTTTACATATAACGGCCATGGATCGGGTGTTTTGAACTCGACAGAATTTGTAAAATATGCTTGAATACTCTTTCTCGAAGGACGCTTGCTTCAAACTCCAATGATAATTTAAGGAGGCGTATGGACAGTTCTGCAGCATGCTTATCAAAATCTATTATTTTTAAGGGCCTTGATGCCCAGGATATTGACGCCCTTGTTCCGCTGTTTTCAAGGTGGTCGGTTATGCCGGGTGAAGTGTTGGCCCGGGAAGGTCATGGTGCTCAGTTTTTCTTTCTTCTGGAAGAAGGATCTTTGCTTGTGGCCCTGGAAGAGGGCAGGGCGGCGGTGTTCAGCAGCCCTGGGGATTTTGCAGGCTTATCAATGGTGAGTCGCAATGGAATAAATGCGGCCACAATCACGGCGTTGGAAAAAGGGACGGTCTGGGTCGTACCCTGCGGGGAAATTCTTGATCTGACAGGTCAAGACACCCAGGCGGCAGCCTCAATTTTGGATGGCTGGCAGCAGTTCTGCAATGAAAAAGTCCCCTTTTGTTCAAATTCTACCGAAACAGGCGTTATTTAAAACTCAATAGCAGCCATGGGCTGACCTGGCCTTTTATCAATATTCAGGCTGACTCAATAACGAAATGTGAAATAATTTTAGTTGTGTATTGTGGTGTTCATATTAAGGATTAATAAAAAAAGAGGTGTGTTTTGAATGGAGTTGACGCTGTCGGCGTTCTTTATGGGTTTGAGGCCATAACCGCCCACAACGGGTGGGCCATTTCAATGGTGGGTATCACAATTGTGTTCATAGGGCTGGTGACGCTGTCCGCCCTGATCTCCCAGCTTCATAAGCTGGTGGCCCTGTATGATGACCCGGCAAAAATAAAAAGAATTTTTGCGGTAAAGTCTGAATCTGCGAGCAAGGCGACCCCCCAAAAGACGGTCATGGTGCTTACTGACAGACAAAAAGAGGTATGCCGCCATTATAACCTTTTGGCACAAAACATGGGCGATGTGATCGCTTTGCCGAAGCTCTTGCGCATGGCTGAACTCTCCGGCCTTAACGATCCCCATGCCAATATCTCCCTTCTAATTAAATCGGGCATTTTGTGTGCGGATGAACAGGGGTATTTTACATGGGATGAGGATCTATTCATCCGTACCACTTCTTAGAGTTCATTAAGACGGACTATAAATTTTTTGATGACCATGGGAAATTGAAAGAAACAACAAATCAATGGAAACTTTATTTTTAGACTTTTTTCAGAACACCGGGTTTTATCTGTGCGATTACCGAAACATTATCATGATCATTGTTGGCGTGATCTTTATATTTCTAGGCATTGCAAAGGATTACGAACCTCTATTACTGGTTCCCATCGGATTCGGCATGCTTGTGGGGAATATTCCTATTTTCAAGGGGCTGGGTCTTGGTATTTATGAAAATAATTCTGTTCTGCACTACCTGTATTTCGGGGTGACCCAGGGCATTTACCCGCCTTTGATCTTCCTTGGTATCGGTGCCATGACGGACTTTTCAACGCTTCTGGCAAGACCTGTGCTCATGCTTTTGGGTGCTGCGGCCCAGGCGGGCGTTTTCCTTACGTTTCTGGGGGCATTGGCTTTGGGTTTTATGCCCAAGGAAGCTGCCGCCATCGGTATTATCGGCGGGGCAGACGGTCCCACGGCCATTTTTCTGACTGCCAAGCTGGCCCCGGAACTTATTGGACCCATAGCCGTAGCGGCCTACAGTTACATGGCCCTTGTACCGGTTATCCAACCTCCGATTATGAAGCTTTTAACCACACGCCAGGAACGGCTCACCCGCATGGAAGATCCACGCCAGGTCACCAAGCGCGAAAAAATAATCTTCCCGGTTCTCGCCTTTCTGCTTTGCTGTTTTTTGGCACCTGCTGCACTGCCGCTTTTGGGCATGCTGTGTTTTGGCAATCTTATTAAAGAGGCTGTGGTCACCGAGCGTCTGGCTGCTACGGCGCGCACGGCATTGATTGATATCTGTACTATTCTTTTGGGCATTACCGTGGGGGCATCCACCCAGGGAGACGTCTTTTTGACCCAGAGCTCCGTGAAAATTTTTGTGTTGGGTGCACTCTCTTTTGCCATTGCAACGGCTTGCGGAGTATTATTTGCCAAGTTCATGAATCTGTTTTTGAAAAAGAAGATCAATCCCCTGCTCGGAGCCGCCGGTGTTTCTGCGGTCCCCGACTCCGCCCGGGTGGTGCATATTGTAGGCCAGCGGGAAGATCCGACAAATTTTCTTCTCATGCATGCCATGGCCCCTAATGTTTCCGGCGTTATCGGTTCAGCCATTGCCGCAGGTGTTCTCTGGAGCCTGATGGTTTAGTGCCCGACCGAAAACAGTAAATTTTGTCGATTACGGCGTTGGTCTGAAATTTTAATCCTCGAAATACGTCTTGTATTCCTCCGGTTAAAATTTCAGACCGCCTTGTACTCAACAAAATTTCCAGGTTTTCGCTCAGACACGATTTAACCCGAATCGTTTAGGCTGACCTCTTTTGGGGTGTGTTATAGCCGACAGATGTAGTGCTTCAGGAAAAGCATGGGTATGGAAAATTTAAGTTTGATATATTACTGGCAAATGCCCCTGTTGTTTGTTGTGGGGATTGTGGCTGGCATACTGAATGTTCTGGCAGGGGGCGGGTCGTTGTTGACCCTGCCCCTGCTTATTTTTATGGGGCTTGGCAGTACCGTTGCCAACGGCACCAATCGCATTGCGATTTTATTCCAGGATCTTTTTGCAGTTATCGGGTTTAAAAAGCGCGGGGTTCTCCCGGTTGATCTGGCACTGCTGTGCACCCCGCCTGCGCTCATCGGCAGTTGGTTCGGGGCAAGTCTTGCCGTCAGCATGGACGATGTCGTCTTCAACCGGATTCTTGCCGGTATCATGATCGGTGTTTTGATTTTTACCGCTGTGGATCCCATGAAACGCATCCGGCAACAGGATATCGCTTTTAGCACAGCGCGCAAAATTGTACTGGCGGTCTCATTTTTTTTTTGTGGGAATGTACGGCGGGTTTGTCCAGGCCGGTGTGGGGTTTATCATCATTGCCGTATTGCTGGCCCATGGCATGGATCTGGTGCGCATCAATGCGGTCAAAGTCTTTGTGATTTTTGTGTATACGGGCGTTGCTCTATCTGTGTTTATCTATCACGGTGAAGTGAACTTTGCTTTAGGTTTAAGCCTTGCTGCTGGCAATGCCATCGGCGGGGCACTCGGGCCAAAGCTTGCTGTTGCCAAAGGCCATGACTGGATTAAAAAGCTGGTTAATATCATGGTCTTGGCCTTTGCTCTCAAGCTTTTGTTTTTTTCCTGAATGCAACGGACCTGCCGTTTTATTCACCATCTCGCGGATTTTAACGGCGATATTTTGTTAGAAAATGTTTTGATATAAAGTTGACGGATCATCATAGGTCCCAAAATGAGTGATGCCATCGGCGGGGTATCTGGACATACAATATTCATAGATCAACATTCCTTTCTGGACGCACTGGATGCAGGTCCCGCTAACGGTTATCGATGGGCTTGGTTTCTTGGTATTCAGCAGGTTCAACCTAAATTCATGGGAGAACCCAATGGCTCAATTGAGTTCTCTCATGAAAGAGGCGTTATTGATATGCCACCGAAGGCAGCCACAGGATGATTTGAGGCCAGATCACAATGAGGGCCAGGCCGATGAGCTGGAGGATGATAAAGGGAATAACGCCCTTGTATAGATGCTTCAGCTTCACCTCGGGTGGACAGACCCCCCGCAGATAAAAGATGGCAAATCCCACCGGTGGCGTAAGAAACGAGGTTTGCAGCACCACGGCCACCAGGATGGCAAACCAGATCAGGGTGGGGTTGTCGATGTTGGGCCAGACGCCAAGATCTATGCCCAGGGACGGTACGACCGGTGCCAGCAGGGGCAGAATGATCAGGGTGATTTCTATCCAGTCCAGGAAAAATCCCAGGAAAAATACAATTCCAAGGATAAAGGCCACAATGCCGTAAGGCCCGAAGGGCAGGCTCGTCAAGGTCTCTTCCACCAGGGCGTCACCGCCCAGTTCCCGCAATACCAGGGCAAAACAGGTGGCCCCGATGACAATGGCAAAAATATAGGCTGTGATGCTGAAGGTCTGGTGGACCACTTCTTTCAACACCTTGAAATTGAACCGGCCGTTGACGATCGTGAGGATCAGTCCGCCCAAAGCCCCGATGCCGCTGGCTTCGGTGGGCGTTGCCATGCCGAATGATATGGTACCCAGAACGGCAAATACCAGGATCATTGGCGGTATACAGGTTTTCAGGGCGGACCCTACAAGTTTCCAGGTCAGGTCCGGCTGGTTGGGCACCAGGGGTGCTTTTTGGGGGGAAAGCCAGGCCAAAACAAGAATGTAAACCATATAGAGGGCTGCCAGTAAAAGGCCGGGGAACAGCGCACCCATGAACAGATCCCCCACGGGAACTCCCAGTCTGTCCGCCATCATGACCAGCATAATGGAGGGCGGGATGAGGATACCCAGGGTGCCGGCCCCGCAGATGGTCCCGCAGGCCAGGGGTTTGGAATATCCCTGGTTGAGCATCACCGGCATGGATAGAAGTCCCAACAGAACCACCGAGGCCCCGATGATGCCGGTGCTGGCCGCAAGGATGATGCCGATGAGCGTTACCGTGATGGCAAGCCCGCCCCGGACCCTGCCAAACAAAAGCTGGATATTTTGCATCATATGTTCGGCAATGCCGGAGCGGTCCAGCATCAGGCCCATGAATATAAACATGGGCAGGGCCACCATGATCCAGTTGTCCATGATGGCAAATATCCGGTTGACTTCCATGCCGATGGCCATGAAATCCAGACCGGTCATGGTGTCAAAGTAAAGGTCGGAAACATAGCCTATGCCGGCAAAAAGGACCGATACGCCGCCCAGAATCAGTGCGATGGGAAAACCTGTGAACAACAGCCCGATAAAGGAGGCCATCATGGCGATGACCAGGATGTCTTCATGGGTCATGGGGCCACCTCTTTACCGGCAATTATCAGAATCTGTTTTAAAAGACGGGCCAGGGCGGAAAGCGTCAGCAGGCCGAAGCTTATGGGAATCACGGATTTGATAATGTAATAACAGCTAAGTCCGGTTGGCGAGGCCGAAGCTTCCCTGACCCGCCACGAGGCCTCCACAAAATCAAAGCCGTGGTAGAGGATCACGTAACACCAGGGCAGCACAAGCACAATCAATCCGATGATATCAATCCATGCCCGGGTTTTCTTGCGAAATCTGCCGTGGAGCAGATCGAGGCGCACATGGGTATTGTCGGTCAGGGCATAGGAGAGTCCGACCATAATACCAACGGCATATAGATGCCACTGCAGTTCTTCAAGCTTCACGGAGCTGAATGAGAACAGGTAGCGCATCACCACCTGGACCAGGATAACCAGGATCAGCAGGACATTGAGCCAGGAGACGGCCTTGCCGATGCGGATAATGGTCTTTTCAATAATATTAACAAATGTATTCACAATAAATTACCGGGGCAAAAATCCCACATCGGCCCATTTTTTATATTCGGCCCTGAATTGTTCCAGATCTTCCCAGGTTTTTTTGAACATGGCATCTTTGGCAATCTCTTCGGCAACCACCTCTTTCCAGGCGCCTTTAAAGGCTGCCAGCATCTCATCGGACCAGTACAGGTTCTTAACCCCATGCTTTTCCGCGTTTTCTTTGATAACTTTACCCTGCATACCGTTGCTCAGGGCCAAAGATTTCAGGGTGGCCGCCATGCAGGCCGTTTCGATCAGGGTCTGCTGGGATTCATCCATGGCATTCCAGGTCTCCTTGTTGATCAACAGTTCCTGGACGGTTGAGGGCTGGTGCCAGCCGGGGTAGTAGTTGTATTTGGCCACTTTATAAAAGCCCAGGGGCGCATCGCACACGGGCATGGAAAATTCCGTGGCATCAATAAGCCCTTTTTCCAGGGCCTGGAAAATTTCGCCTGCGGGAAGCATGGTGACGGAGACACCCAGCTTGGCCAAGACCTTACCGCCAAGGCCGGAGATCCGCATCTTGATCCCTTTGAGATCTTCAACTTTTTCAATGGGTTTTGTGAACCAGCCCGAGGTCTCGGCGCTGATGATACCGGCCGGCAGGACTTTTACGTTATATCCGTAATGGTCATACATCTCCTGGTAGAGCTTTAAGCCGTTGCCGTAATAATACCAGGCAATATACTCTTCCGGGTCTGGTCCAAAGGGAAAGGTACTGAACAGGACGCTGGCCGGATTCTTGCCTGCATAGTAAAATGCGGCTGTATATCCGGCATTGGTTTTTCCTGAACTGACCGCATCAAGGACCTCAAGGGGCGGTACCAGCTTTCCGGGGTCGTAGAGTTTGACTTTAAGTGTGCCGTTTGAGGATTTGTTGATGGTGTCGGCAATGGTACCCACAATATCATGACCCAGAATAGGTACACTAAACGGTACCGAGCAGGGCACTTTCAGTAGAATATTTTTAGCAAACACCTGGGTGGTGAATCCCAGGGCCAGGCAAGATGTCAATGATATGACTGCAAAAAAACGAATGATTTTATTCAAGTTTCTTTCCCTCCCTTTTTGTATGACAATTTCCTATAGTTTTCTTCATGGCTGATACTATTCACAAATCCGTAACTATAAACTGACATGACCATTCATGCAATAATTTTCATTTTTTGTATTATCGGATAAGGTGGCCTGTAATGGTGAAAACGTGAATGTTTAACATCGTTTTAGGAAATAAATCAATGGGGCTGCCCGGGGTTGGGATGGGTATGGATATAGCTGTGAATATGGGCATCTTTTGTCAACTGACCGTTTTGCATCATGAACATGGTGTCGGTAATCTGTGACATAAACTCACCTTCATGGGAGATCAGGATGTAGGAGAGATCAAGGCGGTTCAATACCTCAACCAGAACAGCTTTTGTCTGTTCATCAAGGCCGGTGCTGGGTTCGTCTAAAAGCAAAAGTTCCGGCTCCATGGAAAGCACCGTGGCCAGAGCCACCAGCCGCTTTTCCCCACCGGACAGTTTGTGGGTTACCCGATTTTCAAAGTGGGCGATGCCCAACCGTTCCAGGGTGTATTGGGCAATGGTTTTGGCCTCGGCTTTTGATTTGCCCAGATTAAGCGGCCCAAAGGCCACATCCTCCAGCACCGTCGGGCTGAACAGCTGGTCATCGGCATCCTGGAACATCAGGCCCACTTTTTTGTAAACCTCACGGAAATCTTTTTCGGTTTTTACGGGTTTCCCGAAAAACTCAATGGTGCCCGAAGAGGGTGAAAGCAACCCCATGATAATATGAAACAAAGTGGTTTTTCCGCTGCCGTTTGGGCCCACTAATCCGATGCGGTCCCCGGGGTTGATCTCAAGGCTTAGATGGTCTAACACCCGGCCCTGACCCGGGTAGCTGAAACAGATGTTTTTAAGGCGCAGGATGGGTTGGGATGTGGTCATAAATTGATCTCCATATAAATCAGGCCGGCGGTGGCACAAAAAACCGCTAACGTCCATATTTTGTCTGCAGGGGAAAGGGCAAATTCATGCAGACAGGAAAATCGGCCTGCAAATCCCCGGCATTTCATTGCATTGTAAACCCTTTGGGCCCTGGCCGATGCCCGGACAAACAGCATGCCGCAAAGATAGGCATAGGTCTGGTAGGTGTGCATATTGGTCCCGGGACGAAAACTGCGCAGTTTTGCGGCCCGGACCAGGCGCCGGTACTCCTGCTCAATAACAAAAATATACCGGTAGGTCAGCAGGAGCAAATGCACAAGTTTTCGGGGGATCTTAAAAAAATTCAAAACATAGCCCAGGGTGCTGAAATTCATGGTGGTGATCAGGGCGATGAACACCAGCAGGATGGCATTGGATTTGATGCTGATTGCCGTGCACAGGTCAATGCCCTGTCGGGTGGCACCCAGTTTCCCCATGCGCCAGACCACGTCTCCCTCATAGGTAAAGGGTAAAACAGCCCACAAAAAAAGCAGGAATCCCCAGATGACAAGCAGACGCCTGAATACCAGGATAAGGTTTAAACGTGCCCATAGTACCAGGATCATAGAAAGCCCGAGTCCTGTCCACAGCATGGAAATTGTATGACCCAGGGCAATGACAAAACATAGCATAGCGGCTGAAACCACCCTGCATCTGGGATCTGTTCTGTGAATAAATGAATGGCCGGAGGAAAATATCTCTTCAATCATGGGGTGTTCTTTTACAGGAAAGTCTGGATAAGATGCGTAGGATTTTTCAACCTTTATCATGGGCTGAACCTATCCGCTGTGCGTCAGGTCAGCCCATGGGTGTTGTCACGATTGCTTTTTGCGGGATGAAAAATAGATGGCTACGCCCATCAGGCCGAATATGTATCCGATCCCCCCGATAATGTCATTCATGGACGGGCCTTTTTGCTCCAAATCGGCCACCATCTTTGTCAGTGGCGTGATTTTTGTATTGAGCGCCTTGGTCACAGCCTTTTCCACGATGGCTTCCAACTGGGCCGAATCTATTGTTGCCGGCATCTGTGCCACCTGGCCTGAATCGGGCGTTGTCTCTGATTCAGGTGTTTTTAGCGCTTCTTTCGGGATATTTTTGTCTGCACTGACCTCTCCCAACTCTTTAAGGGGAATGGTCCATTCGGCCTTGTGTCCCATGCCGGCAATGAGTTCAATGCGCATGGCGGTTTTTTCAGCAGGAACCGGGAATGAAAAGTCCCCTTTTTCGTTGGTCCGCGTTCGCAAAAGTTCTTTACCGTTCATGTCCCGGACAATGATTTCAGCGTTCTGGGCTTTTTTACCTCCGCTGAATTTACTTTCCCCTAAAACAGTGTCTCCTTCCAACCAGGCAAACACCGTGACCTTATGGGCCAGGACATTGCCGCTTGAAAGAATTAAAAAGAGCATCAGGCAGGACAGTTTTATAAAATATTTAGGATACTTCATTATTACTCACCATAAGAATATTGATCAAGGACCTTATACCTGCTTTTCCACCATTTGGGTTCTGCTGTCCATTTGTGCCTGCTGTTGCGCTTCAGCCCATTTGGGCAGAAGTTCCGGCTGCACCTTTTTAAGAAAACCGACACAGAACAGCGCCACAAGGCCTTCGATGAACATGACCGGAAGATGGGCGACAACAACGGCCCAGGCCACCTCTAAAAAACTTTCCTGGGTAAACATCAAGGCTGTGCCCACCAGTAGGCCGCTGAAAAAAACGCTTAAAAATCCACAGGCAAAGGAGGCGGCATAGGATATGGCGCCCGGTTTGTGGACAAATCCTGCAAACAGGTAATAACAGACCACCGCAGGTGTGGCCATGATCACCGTGTTCACCCCCAGGGTGGTGATGCCGCCGAATTGGAAGAGCACCCCCTGGAGCAGCAGCGCAATCAAAATAGAAGGGAAGGCGACCCAGCCGAGCATCAGGCCAAGAATTCCGTTGAGAATCAGATGAACACTGGAAGGCCCAATGGGCACATGAATCAGGGACGCCACAAAAAAAGCAGCCGACAAAATAGCGGCCTGGGGAATTTTATCTTCTTTTAGTTTTTTTAGGCCCACAGCCGTGCCGGCTGCGGCCAAAACCATCCCGGCTCCCAGAACCGGTGCTGAAAGGACACCTTCAGAAATATGCATAATACCTTCTTATTTTGTTTTCCAGTCTTCGAATTTTACCCAGATTACGGCACCTAATTCAACACCTTTATCCTGGCCATCCGCTTTCAGGGTAAAATCAGCCTCATTGAGCGCTGCAAATCCCCACCATCCGGCTTTGGGTGCTGCATAGGTGAAAACGCCGTTGCCATCGGCCTTGATGGTCTGGGTCACCATATAATCGGTGGGGGCTTCGGATTTACCGTCTTGGTTGTAGTATTCCACCTCAACTTCTGCAAAAGGGACAACTTTGCCGTCCAGTTTTACAATCCCCTGGAATACATTGCCTGCATACTGGGCAAAGGGTTTGGACAAGGGAACGATTTCTGTTTTCAGCCCGATTTCCTGGTCCCAGCCTTCGTCATCACCGAAGGCGGTCACTACGGTTTTGGTGTAATGGATGATAAAGCAGTCTTCGGCAGGTTCCCAATAGGGTTTGGGTTCCATATAGAACATATATACGCCGGGGCGTTTGATTTGGTAATCTGTTTTCCAGGCTGTGTGGTCCATGACCGTTGTCTGGGTCAACGTGCCTAAAAGATCCTGTGTCTCACCGTTTGCACGCACGGCAAATACCTTGGGGGTAACAAGTTCCATTCCTACCCCTTCAAAAGGATGGGAAAATGAGGCTGTGATATGAACGGTGCGGTCGTCATCGGGCATGACCATATTGTCCGAAGGGATAACCATGCCGTAGTGAGCCTGGGCACTTACGGCAGTAAAGATAAGACCAAGAAACATGAGGCCTGATGTGATCAGTGATTTTTTCATCGTTTTTTTCTCCTGTGAATCCTTTAAAATATAAAAAATACGCAAAACTGCGTTACCGGTATACATCTCAACCTTCTTGGCCGGGTTCGAAAAAAACAATAAATTTATTTTAAACCACAGACTTCATGTCTGCATTAAGGAATTATTTTTATCTCAAAAAGAGGGTGGAATCAATGGATAATGTTTTTAAAGGGGACGTTGTGAACAGCAATCAGGATTCAATTTCAAACTATTGGACCGAATCGGCAGTAAAATATCAATGCATTGGGCGGCTAATTGTATTCATAGGTATATGGCGTTGTCTCATGGCTGATACTCCACAGGGTCTCCAGGGAGCCGGAAGCCGCTTTGATGCCGGCGTATTCGGCGGCCAGGGCAAGAAGATCCGTATCAGAGGTGTCATCATTCATGTAATCCACCAGGCTGGTGCTGCTCACTTTTTCCTGGAGGTAATCGGCAAAATCCAACACTTCGTTGCTTGCCGTTAACGCGGTAAATGCCTTGCTAAATTCGCTGCTTGAGTTTAACAGCGCTTCAAGTTCGTCGCTGCCTGCAAACGTGTTTTCCACTTCAATCTCATTGTCGCTGTTCAAAGATAATGACACCTGTTGGTCGGCATCAATGCCCAAGCTTTCCATGGCCGAGGCCAAAAAGGTGGAGACGGCTTCTTCCTGATCGGCTGCAGTGGTTTTAAAATCAGACATGGTCAGAGCGCCTGTTGCCGGAAGGCCTAAGGACTCCCGGTTGGCTGCGGCCAGCGCCTCTTCGGAGAGGGTCACACTATCCGAACTGCTGAGAACGCCGGCAGTTGAATCATCCTCATTGGTGCCGGTGGAAGATGTGCTCGGCAAAAGGCTGGACAGGCTGGTCCCGGCATAGGCATTGAGAGCTGAATAATCACTGGATATGATAGTCATTATGTTTTCCTTTCGTTCATAGGGTCACGGTGTCCTGTATCGTTATGTTTTGATACAGCAATTCCTGTGCCTTAAGAAAAGAAAACGATAATGGCGCTTTTATCTCGGCTTTTTGCCTGATCATGATGTTTTAAGCCGTCTTTTGAACAGCAATAATTGCCTGGTTTACCGGCAATTATTACCGTTTGTTATAGAAACAATTCCCCTTCGCGGCGAAACACCCGGTTAATTCCATTTTTGGAAAAGACAAACTGCAGCAGTTGGTTGCGTCTATCCCTGAAACTGGCTACGCAGGAGAGAAGGCAATAGGTCCACATGCGGAAAAAACGCATGTCGTATTGGTCTTTGATGGAATTCCAGTTCCGGGTGAAGTTTTCATACCAGGCCATGAGGGTTCTGTCATGATACCGGCCCAGACTATGCAGGTCTTCGAGACTAAGCAACCACCGGCTTGTAGCCGGTGGTTGCTTAGTTCGTTGGGATTTCAAGCGGTTTGATGTTTTGAAAGAAAAAGACTAATTGGGTGTCCCGAACGAATGCCGTTAAAAAAGCAGGCGGCAGTTTTTTTTCAAACCCGCCGCCTGCAAGACTTTATGTTTTACAACGTAAAGATTATTTGTTTTTTGAGCTTAATTCAGGAAACTGGTGATAAAAGAATTCAGTTTCCTGGCCAGAGGTTTTAGTCTCCTCATTGGCCCGAAGCTCTATGCGCCGGATTTTACCGGAGATGGTTTTGGGCAGGACCTCCACAAACTCTATGATTCTGGGGATCTTGAATTTGGCCAGTACGTCAATGGTGTGCTTGAACAGTTCCAGGGCCAGTTCTTTTGATGGTTTTTGGCCCGGCACCAGGATCACAAATGCTTTTACCAATTGGTGGCGTTTGGGGTCCGGTACGCCCACCACGGCAGTCTCCATGACGGCGGGGTGTTCGATCAGGGCGCTTTCCACCTCAAATGGTCCCACCCGGTAATCACTGGTTTTGATGACATCGTCGGCACGGCCCACAAACCACCAGTATCCGTCTTTGTCAAAGGTGGCTTTGTCTCCGGTGAAATACATGCCGTGCTTAAATGCTTCGGATGTTTTTGCCTCGTTATCAATATATTCCTGAAACAGTCCAATGGCGCGCCAGTTGGAAAGACGAATTACGATGTGGCCGGTGGTGTCCGGCTCCGTAATCTCTTTACCTTCGTCATCGGTTAAGATGACATCGTACATGAATGACGGATATCCAAAAGATCCCAGGCGCATTTTACCTTCCATCCAGGGGGGATTGCCGATCATGGCCGTGCATTCGGTCTGGCCGTAAAAATCGCGGATTTCAGTGCCCGTGGCATCCTGCCATTGGTCAATAACTTCCGGGTTCAACGGTTCTCCGGCACTCAGCGAATACTTCAGGTTTGAAAAATCGTAAGCTGTCAGGTCAAGACCCACAAAGGCGCGCCAGGCCGTGGGCGGAGCGCAGAACGAGTTGACCTTGAACTTGGCCACAAAGCTTAAATATTTTTTAATATCCAGGGTGGTAAAGTTAAAGCCTGTGGCGGTGCCGCCGACGTTAAAGGGGCAAAAAAAGCTGCTCCATGCCCATTTGGCCCATCCGGGTGCGCTCAGGTTGTGATGGATGCCGCCTGGCTCAAGGCCAAGGATCACGGCGGTGGACATATGGCCAAGAGGATAGGAGATGGCCGAGTGGCCCACCCGCTTGGGGAGCCCTGTGGTGCCGGAGGTAAAAAAGCAGAACAGGACGTCCTCACTGTTAATGGTTGCAGGGGATGCCTGGGCGGACTCGTTTGCAATCTCGGGATAGGATGTCCAGCCTTGTTTTGCGCCAAGGATAATTTTGGCCTTTGGCGTACAGCCGGCCTTGGCCAGGGCATCGTCTACCAGTTCAGCCAGACTCTCATGGGCCATAATGACATCGGGTGGGTACGCTTCAAAACGGAACTGGATTTCGCGTTCGGTCATGGTGGTGGCTGTGGGAACCGCGACAAGACCGCCTTTGATGGCAGCAAAGGAGGCAAACCAGGTTTCCGGGACAATGGGGGTCAGCATATATAGGTTGTCGCCTTTTTCGACATCCTTTTTGCGCAGGTAGTTTAACACCTTGTTGCCGTTTTCTGCCAGCTGGGTATAGGTATACTGCTGTTCCTCGTCTGTATGCAGGTCGGCCCAGATAAGTGCCAACTGATCCGGGCGTTCTTTGACGTGTATATCTTCGAAGACTTCCTGGGCCCAGTTAAAGGTTCGGGGCAACTCGGCTGAATTCAGTTTTTCAAAAAACGTTTTTGCCTGGATTTCGCGTTGGGGCATATCCTGGATTTTATTGAGTGCCATCACCTCTTTATAAAAGTTTTGCAACGTCATTGGGTTCCTCCCGGTTAAAGTTTATTCCACATCCTGATGTTAAGTTCCGCTTCTGCCTTGCCCTTAAGACAAAAAATCTCAAGAACGGTCTGTAATTTAGAAAACTGTCATTTATACCAGGCCGGCAATTTTCTACCAATCGGCCAAAGGCTTAATTTTTATGTCGGCATATCGTGTAAAGTAATATAGTTTAATTTATTCGTTATGTGTAGGGTATAGGCTTACATGGTATATGGAAGTTTACTATACAGATTTTTGAAAAATGAGAAAATAAGGGATTCCCTGATACACAACGTGAAAAAATAGTGATAAGGACTTGGGGATTTCATGGGTTTTAAAATTTGTTGGCATTATAGGCACTGCATTGGTTGAGTGTATAGACCTTATTTTACTATTATTCAGGAGGGTTTTTTAATGAAAAAAACAATTTTTGTACTTTCTTTTTCGTTTTTTATTTTTTGGTATGGGACAGCGCTATCTTACGATCGTCATTACACGGCAACGGGAGACGTGGAAACGACCAGCTTATCAGAATTAATTCAACTGGGGACTATTAATCTGCAGTTGTATGATGGAGAAGAGAAGGTATTTGATGAAACCGGGAGCCTGATTGGGATCATTACCGGGTCATCGGAGAATGAAGTTTATTTGATGCACATGGCCATCTTTGAAGATGGGAGTCTGTTTATAACTGATGGGGATATAGCATTCTGCACAGGCGTTGATGGCGATAATACCTGTTCTCTCCTGACCACTGAATTGATAACGCAAATTGTAATTGGCAGGGGTTTCTTTAAGAAAATTAGCGAAGCTAACATTATGGCCGAGGGCACCGTGGATTATTGCGATAACCAAAATGGATTCCAGCTGTCTGGTGACCTATGGTTTAAGTGAGTTAAAAGTGCTATAGAATTGCAGGTAAATAAATTGTTTTCAAGGCCCGTAACGGTTTACAGGCCTTGAAATTTAAATAAGATCAGATCACTTTGTCAAGGGTCTCTTCGGCCAGAGTGAATACCTTGGGACTGAATCTCGATTTTAGGGATGAAAGCAGCATCTCTTGTGTCAGGATCACTTCCTTTTTAGCAAGGATGCCCAGGGATGCCAGAGCCCAGTCCTGCCTGCCGATTTTTAATGTTTTAAAATCAATCTCTTCCACCTGGGCGGCAGTGTCCGGGATGCTGACGCTTTTTTCCTTAAGCACAAAGGCGTCAGGGGTAAGATCGGCAAATATTTTTGCTTTGCGGGCAACCCCTTCGTCACTTAGTGCCAGGACCACGTCCGGTGAGTCCAGGCCGGTATATCCGATGGGATCAGGGTCAAGCAAAATTTCAGAAACGGACTGTCCGCGCAGCACTGTAATATTGTAGTCATTTTTGATGGAGGCGTTGAATCCTGCGGCAATACCCGCATAACATAGAATATCCCCGGCCGTGATAATGCGCATGCCCGCAGATCCTAAAATGAGAATTTCCCAGCGCCGGTTTTCCAGCGGTTCAAATTCTTTTTCAATGATCAAAGGTTCCGGGAACTTTGTTTTTTCTGCGGCCAGGGCACGGTAACGTTCGCCGTATTCCTGGCGTTTGTTCTCCGGTACAAGTCCTCCCGCTGGCGGGGCGGACAGGATCATTTCGTCAATGGTTTTGGGTGTCAGTTTATTGCGTTTTGTGTATCTGCCCGTGCAAAGTCCCAGGGTCTCCACCACGGAAAACCCTTTGTGCCGGATGGCCCGTTCAAGTTCTTCGGGAAGCTGGGCGTCCATGCCCGAGAACCGGGAGACATAGGTGGCCCCAGATGCCTTTGCCACCTTGCAGATATCAATGGGAATTTCGGCATGGTTGAGAAATTCTGAACCCACCATGGCGTCTTCGGGCGTGGTGGCCGAATACTGGCCTCCTGTCATGCCGAAGTTGAAGTTGTTCAAAATGATGAGGGCCATATCCAGATTTTTTCTGCAGGCGGACAGCACATGGGCACCGCCAATGCCAAGACCGCCGTCACCCATGGTGACAATGACGTTCAAAGAGGGATCTGCCATCTTCAGTCCCATGCCATAGGTCAATGCCCGGCCATGGACCCCGTGCAGGGCATGGACATTGAAGAAGGTGTCAAACAGGCCCGAGCATCCGATGTCCGTAACAATAACGATTTTATCCGGGTCAAGGTTCATGTTCACAAAGGTTTGATTCAAACTTTTGGTGATCCGGTCATGGGTACAGCCCGGACAGAATACCGGCGGCCGGTTTTCATTCAGATAGCTATTCATTGTCAATGGCCTCCATAATTTTTGCCGGGGAAATTAATATCCCATTCATTTGACCGTAAAAATCAATCGTTTTGCCGCAAAGCACCCTGCGGATTTCGTTGACATACTGTCCCAGGTTCATCTCCACCACAAGGATGCGGGAAAATTGTTGGGCAGCGGAGATCAGAATTTGTTCGGGAACCGGCCAGATGGTTTTTAGGGAGAGGGTCGATACGGGCCGGCCTTTTTGGGCCATGGCCTTGGCCGCATCATCCACGGCCCGGCTGGTAATGCCGTAGGAGATCACCAGGGTGTCGGTGCCAGGTAAAATATTTTCTTCGTACAAAGAAATTTCATCCCTGAACGCGTGAATTTTGTTTCTCAGACGCTGCTGGGCGGCTGCAATGGCGTCCGGATCAATGGTAATATAGCCGTCCGGGCCATGGGTGGAGGAGGTCTGGCGCACCAGGGTTGAGCCGCCAATGGGAAGGAACGGGGGCGCTTTGTCCGGATCAGCGGCAAAGGGAAGGAAGTTTTGTCCTTCAAACCGGGTTCGCTCCACCTTTCTCGGCAGCACAAGGGTTTCCATGTCAAAGGTCTCCTTGGTCATGCCGATCTCTTTGTTGGATGCGATAAATACGGGGCACCGGAACCGTTCGGCATAGTTGAAGGCCGTGTAGGTCAGCGTATAGCACTCTTTGACATCCTTGGGGGCCAGTACAATGACCGGCACGCCGCCGGTATTGCCCCAGCGCAGGAACTGGATATCGGCATCCGCTCCCCGGGTAGCAGACCCTGTTGACGGGCCTAAGCGCTGTACATCCACAATGACCAGGGGGATTTCACTGCCAACGGCAAAGGAGATGTTTTCCGAATAGAGGCTGATACCGGGGCCGGAGGTGGCTGTAAGCGCCTTTTTCCCGGCCATGGCAGCGCCGATGCAGTATCCCATGGACGCGATTTCATCTTCTCCCTGCATACATATGCCACCTTTGGGCGGCAGCATTTTAAGCATATTATTGAAGATTGTGGTGGCCGGGGTGATGGGGTAGCCCGCAAAAAAATTGCAGCCTGCCGCCATGGCGCCCCGGGCAACGGCCTCATTGCCTTCCATGAATGCTAATGCCATTTTTTTTTTCCTTGTTTTTCATATCATATATTTGATTATATTTATGATCAAATTAATTGAAAATTAACGTGTAAGTGCCATATTTGTCAAGGAATTTACAAATAAATATATATGAATTTAACCTTTGAAAAACAAAGGATATCCGGCTGAATTTCGTTGATTTTACCCGGGTGTTGGTATATTGAAGGGGATTATGGGAACAAAAAGTAAAACATCCAAAGATGATTTCACGTTAGAAGCGTACAACGGCATCCGGCGTATGTTTTTTGCAAACGAAATCATCCCGGGCCAGAAGATATCTTACGGAGATCTGGCCAAGCGCCTGAACATGAGTACCACCCCGGTGATCCAGGCCCTCAAGCGCCTTGAAATCCAGGGTCTGGTCCGCCATGAACCCAACCGGGGATATTATACGGAAAATATCAGCCTTTCAGAGGTCATCGAGATTTATGATTTCAGGCAGCTCATTGAGGTCTCTCTTTTGCCGGATACCATTTCAGGGATGACAAAAACAAAACTAAAAAAATTGAAAAAAGCCCTGGACAATCATCTGGATGCGGTCCGGGATATTTTTTTGAAAGACCGGTTGCTCAAGGATATGGAATTTCACATGACGCTGGCACAACTCTCCGGAAATCGGTTAAAGGTGGCCTGTCTAAAAGACCTGTTTGATCTGCTTTACCTGAAATACCGGGGTAACCTTCTTTTCGTCACTCCCATGGAGCGGGTGGACGCCGAGCATGTCAGGCTGTATGATGATATTGCCGCGGGCAACCTGGAAGGGGCAAAAGATGTGCTGACCCGCCACATTGCCAATGTCAAGGAACACGCCGTTTCAAGCATCGAGCGGATGAAACATGAAAAACATGCAAAAATATAAAAAAGTTGCAGTGACGCCCGGTTAAGTTTTTGCAAAGTGCAAAGAAGGACAATCGTTCGGTTTACATGGAAATTTCTCCTGGCAAATTTTTGAAAAATTGTTGAAAAAAAAAAGAATAAACAGTACTCTTAAATCTGTTCTCAAGCTCTATCTCTAACAGCTGCGAATTCGAACTCAATCAAAAAAGTATAACATACTAAACACGAAACACGCTCAATTTTGACGTTTAAAATTGATTTTAAATAGCGTGCCTCCCCCAGCCCCTCGTTCGCAGGGACTGCGGGAATTTTCTGTGATTCATCATGGGTGGCCTACAGCCATGATGTTAAATTCAAAGGGAGACGATAACATGGCAGGAAGAGAAGCAGTTTATGGTTTTTTTATTCCAACAGTTACCCTGATGGGTATTGGTGCACACAAAGAACTTTGCAATCAGATGAAAAGCCTTGGTGTTTCAAAGCCTTTCATTGTTGCCGACAAGGGAATTACCGCTTGTGGTCTGACCAAAAAGATCTGTGATTTGCTCGAAGAGGGAATGGGCGCAAAGGCCGTGGTTTATGACGAAACCGTCCCCAACCCAACAGATAAGAATGTTGCTGAAGGGGTTGAGATTTTTAAAAAAAGCGGTTGTGATATGATTATCACGTTGGGTGGCGGAAGCTCCCATGACTGCGGTAAAGGCATTGGTATTGTGTCGACCAACGGCGGTACGATCCATGATTTTGAAGGGGTTGATAAATCCACCAAAGCGATGCCTCCGTTTATCGCAATCAATACAACCGCCGGTACTGCCAGCGAAATGACCCGCTTTTGCATCATCACCGATACCAGTCGTAAGGTCAAAATGGCCATTGTGGACTGGCGGGTGACCCCTGCCATTGCCATTAATGATCCGCTGCTCATGATGGGGATGCCGCCCGCGTTGACCGCTGCCACCGGAATGGATGCATTAACCCATTCTGTTGAGGCATACGTCTCTACCATTGCAACCCCTGTCACAGATGCGTGTGCCATCAAATCCATTGAACTCATCGCCGATAATCTGCGGCCTGCGGTTGCCAATGGCCAGGATGTCGTTGCCAGAGATAACATGGCCTATGCCGAATACCTGGCCGGTATGGCCTTTAACAATGCAAGTCTTGGGTATGTCCATGCCATGGCCCACCAATTGGGCGGCTACTATGACCTGCCCCATGGCGTCTGCAACGCCATTTTACTGCCCCATGTCTCCGAGTTCAATTTGATTTCCAGACTGGATCGATATGCAGACATTGCCGTGGCATTAGGCGAGAACATCGACGGCCTTTCAGTGCGCGATGCCGCAGATGTGGCATTGGAGGCGATCCGAACACTGTCTGCCGATGTCGGCATTCCATCCGACTTGACTGAACTGGGTGTAAAAACACAAGATTTAAAGATCATGGCGGAAAACGCCATGAAAGACGCCTGCGGGATTACAAACCCCAGAACCCCGACTCTGGATGAAGTAATCGGCATATATAAGGCGGCTTTATAACATTTCAAAAAAAGGGTTGATTTCGAATCATCAGCGCGTGTCATGGGGTTGCCCGTTTTATGTCATTGCGCAATAAAAGAAATCAACCCTAAAACCCCAACATAAAGGAAGACTCAAATGGCGATTCCAAGTCCCAATGATCCAAAATGGAAAAAAGTAATATCAGGTGATAATAAACCAAGCATTCAATTTCTAGGATTGAAACTGCTTTTGGGGCGATTGAATATGAAGTACAAAAAAAGCCCCACAGACGCCACCGTTTCGGAATGTACCAGTGAACTGATTGATTTCTTTAAAAAGAATGATCACTTACCTAAAGTTGTAGGTGATATAGAAACTATTTTTGGATAAGGGGTATAATAATGATCAAAAAGACATTAGACAAAAATGAGGTCGTTAAGTTAATCACGGCCGGCAAAAAAATGATTCTTGCCGCCGATGAAAAGGTACTGAATGATCTTCCAAAAGGTCAGTGGATTGCAGGCACCATACCCTATTTTATGGATGCGGATGGGGGAAAATTTACACAGGACAAGGTGTTTGTCACAGAGCTTGCCGATTATGTGGACTCTGTTGATGTTCAAGTCTACTCGAAAGAGGCCTTGAGCAACGTTTATACAGACGCTCCAGGCAACGGATTTTCTTTTATCATTATTCCGGCGACAAGTCCCACCCACATCTCATTTTCCATTGATGGCCCCAATTATCCTGAATTTGCAACAAAGCCGCTTATCGGATGGATTTCCGGCGTATTCTTAGATGAGTTGGGACAAAGCACGCCAAAGATATATAACGGGAATACCGGGAAAAGTTATACAGATTCCGCTGTGGTCATGCACATTGGGCTGCCCGCAAATAAAATGGCCCAGGTGAACATTATCAATCTCTTTGAAAGTGGCGATGGGGATACGATAACGTTCAACCAGGAAGGCTTCTCAATTAAAGATGCGGTTGTCAATGGAAAATCGGTGAACTTTGCCGAGTATATCCTGGGTAAAAATATTGATACAAGGCTGCCCCTGGTGGCGGATATGTACGGCGCAATGATCAATACGAGTTTTCAAAGTGTTGATGAGGCCCAAAAAACAGTTCATCTGTATGCACCGGTGTTTCAGGAAGTGGAGTATAAAATTGCAAAACCGGTATCCGATTACGTTTCTGAATTTAATCAACTGATCCCTAAAGGGATTGGTGATACGGTCTTCTTTTCATGCAACTGCATATTGAACTATCTTTATGCCGAACTTGAAGGGAAGAAAACGGCCGACATTACAGGTCCCATGACATTCGGGGAGATTGCCTATCAGTTGTTGAACCAGACCATGGCATATATAGTCATTGAAGATAGTTAAATAGTGATTGAACGAAAAATCACCCACCTGCGGCGTTGCTGCACAAAGCTGCCAAATTATAAAATCGGGCCTCACGTACTATAGTACGTGAGGATTTCAGCTTTGTTTGCGCCTTGCATCTGGGTAATTTTTCGTCCAATCCCGGTGTTTTCTGTTTAAATGGACAACTCAAGCCACTCAAACCAGATGGGATAATTTTCTTTGTACCAGGCCAGAATCTGTTTGAGTAATTCCTGCTCTTCAGCGGATATCGTTGTTGAAATTTTGTCAAAACGAACGACTATTTTGTCTCCAAAGTGTTCCAAGGCTTCAGTGCACAGGGTCTGAAGTTCATTGCGGATTCTACCTGAATCTGAAATTTTAACGGCCCGGGTTCTATAATCTTCCCCCTTAAAAAACCGGTTGAGCAACGGCGAGAAAACCAGTTTGCTCTGGGGCAACGGCTCCAAAAGGCGAAGGGCAAAGGTGATAGCCTTGTCTCCGAATTCTGAGGTTACCCGGACCGTGACTTCCCAGGTGTCCTCGCTAATCTGTTTTACGCCCTGGGCCCCGCTGTAGGGGTCAGGCAGCATGTATCCGGATACGGCCAGGGTCTGCCATTTCTTTGCGGCGATCAGATCGCTTGCATTGATGGTACGTGGTTTTAAGGGGATGCCCGCGTTTTTGGCTTCCACGATGCTGTTGCGGTAAACTTCGATCAGTTCGGTGGGCACATCCCCTTCAAACAGATCCTGTTCCAGTCGTGTTGCAAAATTATTGTCCTGGGGATCCAGCTTCATGGCCGCGGCATCTTTATCATAGGGCAGCTTGAATTTGGAAGAGAGCACGGCAAGGGATACATCCAGACCCAGAATTCCGGAGAGACTGGCCGCCTGCATGGCCTCGGCCGATGCGGCATATCCATCCACCACCAGCAGGTGGGTCTCTCCCGCGTCATCGGTCCAGGGCTTGACCGCAAAGGTCGGCGCATAGGTGCCTGAGTCGGTGAACGGCGCGATGCCTGTGGGAAGCGTCCAGGTTTCATCAATCAGATGGGCGCCGGCATCCTGCCACTGGTTCCATAATTTTTCGATTCTCTCCCTGCGGGCGTCCCCGGTGAGGGTCCAGATATGAACATTTTCCGCCTTTATCCCCTCAAAGGTCTCCTGGATGGCATCCATTACCATTTGGCGCGGGGTGAAATAATTGACTAGGACCGATTTTAAGGCCGCGTTTTCCACAACCTGTTTCGGCAGAACAAGGCACCCCATATATCCTTCATACTGATCACTGATGATCAACGGCTGGTCAAACAGATGGAAAATACTCATGGGCCCTGTGGTTTCCCCCTTGGCAAACCTTGAGGTGTTTTCCAAGGTGTCGATGGCGGCCCCCCACACGGTGATGTCTCGTTTCTGGATATCCCGGGAAAATTTTTCCCAGACATATTCGGGATCATTGATCAGCCGCAGAACCCGGTCTTCAAGGAATTTAGCCACCTGGGGACGGGCATAGATTCTGCCGAATCCCAGCAGGGGATTGGCACCCATCTCAGCGGTTTCACCGGCTTTGGGCATGAGCCCTTCCCCTAAACAGACCATGATGGCATGATTTTCCGGCAGGGTGCGGGACAGGTACCACAGGCTTTCGCTCATGGCGTATGCGGAAATGGCATCGGCATCTTTTTTTACCAGGTTCAGCTCTGTTTTAGGCAGTCCCTTTCCTTCCCCGTAGCGGCCGAACAGCCGGGTACCCAGGGCGGTAACGGCAGCGGTGACCGCCAGCATTTTTTCGGTACGCCCGTCGGTGAATGAGACCGCATCCATGTGGCGGCGCTTTATCTTTTTTTTGGATTCGTCGCTGTACCAGTGAATGCGCACATCTTCGAGCCATAAATGAAATCGCCCTAATATGGGGCGCGTATCAAAGGCCCACTGGGAAATCAGATTCTGTTTTTTAACATCCTCGGGTGAAATGGTTTTTGCTGATGTAGTGAAATTGTCAGTTGCCGTCGTCATGGAATATACTCTTTTTTGAATTGTGTAGAATGAATCTGATTTATCATTTCAGAATAAAATATGTCAAGGATTGTTGCGAACTGCCGTCTTGGATGATGCCGGAAGGCGTGTGATGCCTTCCGGCCTGTCATGTATTTAAGTCGTGTCTGAACGCAAACCAGGAAATTTTGTCGGGTACAAGGCGGGCTAAAATTTAATACCAACGCCGTGACCGGCAAAATTTAAGGTTTTGGGTCGGGCACTTAGGAATGGCTGTGACTGTCATGCGCTTCATGGGTTTCATGTTCAGCAGGCGTTTCATCTGTCTCTGCCGGTTCAGAAGCTTCCGGCGCATCGTCATGGGCTTCCGGTGCGACTTCCTGGGTCTCAGACGCTTCTGGCGCAGTCTCATGGGAGACTTCCGTTTCATGGGCCTGGGGTTCCTCAACGGCTTCTTCGGCTTCTGAGGGTGCCATTGCTTTGGTGTCATCTTCATGGACTTCAGGTGCTACTTCCTCGGTCTCAGCTGCCTCTCCATGGGTCTCAGTAGCTTCTTCTTTAATCTCTGGCGTTTCAGATGCCGCCTCATCCGATGCTGCAGGGGCATCCACTGCCTGGGTGTCGCCGGCCGGGTTTGTTACTTCCTGGAAAATGCCGTCTATCGTTCCATCCTCAAGCCAGTAAACCCTGCCGTCACTGACGTCATAGATGCCACCCACCACTTTCACTTTGCCTTCCTTGACAAGGTCGCATGTGGCAGGACTCTGGGTGAACAGATCCCGGATGCTGGTGTAGATATTTTCTTCGATGGCAAGGGGAATGATTTCATCTCCTTTTGCCTGGGGATACTTTTCCATGGCTTTTTTGACGGCAGGTTCAATGTTTTCAAGCATCGGCAGCTTACTTTCTACAGCCTGTCCGTTCATGGCCCGGGTGATGGCTGTCACCGAGGCGCATTGTGTATTGCCAAGTACAAGCACAACCGGTGTACGGACCGTCTGGATACCGTATTCTATGGCGCTGACTTCATTGGGCCCGCATACATTCCCCGGCACCCGGACAACATACAAATCCATAATTCCGGCATCAAAGATTGCTTCAACAGGAACCCGGGAATCGGAAGAGGCCAGGACGGTGGCATAGGCATGGTCTCCCTGGTCTTCCAGGCTGGATTGCACCATCCGTTCTTTGTCCAGGTGCGGATGTTCGGTTTTTCCATCGAGAAAACGTTTATTTCCATCCTTTAGCGTTTGAAGTGCTTCGTCCGGACTGGGTTTGGGTTTCTTTTCTTCTCCTGAGCAGCCGGCAAACGCGAGCATGCATGTCAACAGTAGGCATAATATCAACCGAAGTGATGTTTTTTTCATTTCCCCTCTCCTTAAAAGTATTTAGTGTTTTACAGATCCCAACTGAATTTAATTACTTAATTAATCCACCGTAAATATAAAGATCAAGAACTGCTAGTCAAAACCCTCAAATACCACATTTGTCCAGATTGTTCACCTTTTTTTGTTTCGGATGCAACCGCCGTCAAAATAAGTTGTTTTGGGCTGCCGTGTCCTGTATGGTGGGCCGATATGAATCACAGAACACAGACATTGTCTGATTCCGGCCACATCAACGAGATCCTGAAGGGCGTTGTGGACCGGGTCACATTTCATAACCCGGACAATGGCTGGTCCATTCTCAAGGTGCTGCCCTTTGACCGTCCGGGAAGCCGGGAAACCGTTGTGGTCCATCAAACCAAGGTGTTTGCCGGGGCCACCATGGAATTTGAGGGGGCATGGACGGTGCATCCTAAATTCGGCCGGCAGTTTAAAGCCGTGCATGCCCGGGAAAAGAAGCCGGCCACGGCATCGGCCCTGGAAAAATATCTCGGCTCCGGGCTGATCAAAGGTGTGGGGCCCAAGACCGCAAAAAAAATAGTGGATCACTTCAAGGACCAGACCCTGGATGTGTTTGAATCCGAGATTGAGCGGCTTGTGGAGGTGCCCGGGATTGCACACAAAAAACTAGAGATGATTTCAGAGGCCTGGACCGAGCACCGGGCCATTCGTGATGTGATGATGTTTTTGCAGTCCCACGGGATCTCCACCTTATTTTCCGTTCGTATATTCAAGGAATACGGTTACAATGCCATTGCCTGGATCACCCAGGATCCGTACCGTCTTGCGTCTGATTTTTTCGGGATCGGTTTTTTTTCTGCGGATAAGGTGGCCCTTAGCATCGGTCTTGAAACGGACAGTCCCCCAAGAATCATTGCCGGTATCCGCCACGTATTGTCCGCCGCCCGGGAGTTCGGGCATTGTTATCTGACCTTTCCCCAGATCAAAAAACAGGTACAAGAGTTGCTCAAACTTGATCTGGCCGATCAGCTTGACACCCTTTTGGCTGATATGGAGGCCCAGCGGCTTTTGATGCGCCGGGATCTGAGCGATGATAACGGACAGCCTGTGGCCTGTTACTATGCCCGATCTTTATATTTTGATGAGCGGTATGTGGCAAAACGTCTGTTGGACCCAGGTCCTGAGCGAACCTTTGACCAGGCCCGCATTGACCGGTGGGTGGACTTGTTTTGCCGGCGTTTTCAGATGCAGCTTTCCGATGAACAGGCCGCAGCGGTCAAGGGGGTGGTCCAGCAGCAGTTTTCCGTGCTCACCGGCGGCCCCGGATGCGGAAAAACAACGGCTACACGGGTGATGGTCCGCCTGCTGGAGGCCATGGGGCAACAGGTAATGCTGGCTGCGCCCACGGGCCGGGCTGCCCAGCGTATGAGCGAAGTGATCGGAAAACCCGCCAAAACCATTCACCGGCTATTGGGCTGGAAGGCCGGCGGGTTTAAACGCGATGAAAGTTCCCCTTTAAAAACCGATTTTTTGGTGGTGGACGAGTGCTCCATGCTGGACATCAACCTGACGGCTTCGCTGCTCAAAGCGGTGCCCAGGCATAGCCAGGTGGTTTTTATCGGGGATTATGACCAATTGCCTTCGGTGGGGGCGGGCAACGTACTCAAGGATATCATCGGGTCCCAGGCCGTGCCCTGTTTCCGGCTGACCCAGGTGTTTCGCCAGGCCCAATCTTCCATGATCATAAAGTTTGCCCACCAGATTAACCAGGGCAAAATGCCGTGGATAAAAAGTCCGTTTAAGTATCCGGCGGTCTGGCAGGACGGTACCGACTGCCTGTTCATTGATTCCGATGAAGTGACCAAAGAACAGATCACCTTTGTCAGCCGGGTTAAACGGTTATATGCGAACGCTGACATGGAAACAGAAGGCGATAGTCCCGTTCAAAATGGTTCAGACTTAGATGGTGCCACGGATAATGATAATGATAATGGTGATTTGTATGAATTCAGGGTTGAGGAGCCGTGTTCACCCTGGGAGACCGAAATTGAGATCCCTAAAAAGTTTGCCCATGTGGATCTGGCCCGCCTGGCAATGACGGAAAATCGCATTCAAGAATTGATGGAGGTCGTGGAAAAAGTTCACCCATGGTCCTCTTTGCACTATGGTCTATCCGCTTTGGATGCGGTGAAAAAATTGTATCTGGAATGGATTCCCAAATATATGGGAAAAGATACGGAGATCCAGATCCTTTCCCCCATGACCCGGGGCAGTCTGGGGACTCTTGCCTTGAACCGTGATATCCAGGAAGGGTTTAACCCCATGGGCCCGGGAAAGGCCCAGCTCACCGTGGGCCGGCGGATATTTAGAACCGGAGACCGGGTGATCCACAGAAAAAACAATTATGACCTGGGGGTATTTAACGGGGACATTGGTGTCATTGACGGAATAAACACCATGGATATCACCTGTACGGTTCGGTTTCTGCCGGATAACCGGGTGGTGCAGTACAGCCAGGCAGACATTATGGAGCTTGACCTGGCCTATGCCATCACCATCCATAAATCCCAGGGCAGTGAATTTGAGGTGGTTATTATCCCGGTATTGGCCCAGCATTTTAAAATGCTTTTCCGCAATCTGATCTACACAGGCATTACCCGCGCCAGAAAACTGGCCGTTTTTGTGGGCACCCGACGGGCGCTGGGCATGGCTGTGGGCAATCAGGACATCAGTCGCCGCCAGACCGCCTTGGAAGCGTTGCTTACCCAAGCGGTTCAACTATAGCCGTATAGCCGCTACAGGGCAAAAAAAGAGAATCAATGAAGTTGAAATTGTGTTTTTGGATCTTTTTGGGGGTGGTGCGGGCTTAAACTATCGTGGCAATACAGACCCGCCCATGGTGCTATTGAGCGTTTTCATTGATTTTGTTTTTAAGCTTTCCTGCGCATTTAAAGGTAACAACCCGTCTTTTTTCGAGGATCATGGCATTCCCTGTGGCCGGGTTCCTTCCCTTTCTGGGTGACTTGTCAATTACCTGGAATTTTCCGAATCCGGAAATCATAATATCTTCACCCGATGCCAGGGTGGATTTCATTATTTCAATAAGCGTTTCAAGAACCTCTTTGGATTGAGATGGATTTTGGTCAAATATATCTGAAATTTTTTCGATGAGTGTGGATTTGGTACAGGTCAAATTTGAAGCCTTTTCTTTAGTTGTTTAGATTGAATAAATATTGAACATACTAATGGGTTTTCCAAAAGAGTCAAGCAATTAGATGACTGCCTGACACAAATTGAAGAGGCCCTGGACCCTCTTTTTTTAAAGTTCCCCGGACAAAAACAGCCCCTTTGCAAACATAAAAAAGACTTTTTTTGTGCGTTACCGTTAAAAAGTCTTTTTTATGTTTGCCCTGCGGTATGGGCTATTAATTGGATTTAATATTTTTCAAACTCATCGTCCAACGCATCGTCTCCCATGTCCAGAACAACACCGCGAACCTGGCCCTGTGTCTCCTGTCTGTTGGTAATGGACGTGGTTGTCGGGTCATCGCTTTCCCGCCTCGTGTTTGTCCAGCCGGTTTGGGATATGGCTTTTTCCTGTTGGTGTCGTCTGGTGTTGAATCGTTCAAGTTTGAAGTAGGCGATCGCCTGTTGGAGCTGTTCTGCTTGGGCGGAGAGTTCTTCTGCGGTTGAGGACATCTCTTCGGAGGAACTGGCATTTTGCTGGATAATCTGGTCCAGTTGCTGCAAGGCAGTATTTATCTGGTCAGCGCCTGTGCTTTGTTCCGCAGATGCCGCATTGATCTCTTGGACCAATTCCGAGGTTTTGCGGATATCCGGAACGATTTTGTTGAGCATTTCACCTGCATTCTCTGCAATTTCAACGCTTAAAGTGGACAGATTACTGATTTCACTGGCTGCCGCCTGGCTGCGTTCGGCAAGCTTTCTGACCGCATCGGCAACCACCGCAAATCCCTTGCCGTGGTCCCCGGCCCGGGCAGCTTCAATGGCGGCATTCAAGGCCAGCATGTTGGTCTGTCTTGCAATTTCTTCAATGATAAGAATTTTATCTGCGATCTCCCGCATGGCCAGAACAGTCTGGGCCACAGCCTGGCCGCCTTCCTCAGCGTCTTCGGCCGCCTGGACAGCTAACCGTTCCGTATGCTGGGCGTTGTCAGCGTTCTGTCGGATATTGCCGGACATTTGTTCCATGGCCGCCGATGCCTCTTCGGCAGATGCCGCCTGTTCCGTGGCGCCCTGGGACATCTGTTCTGATGTGGCGCTGAGTTCTTGGCTGCCGGCGGCCACATTGCTTACAGCACTTTGGACTTCATCGACAATATCAGATAACGATATGACCATATGTTTCATCGCTTTTTGAAGTTGTCCGATTTCATCATCACTATTGGACTCGATATTCAGGTTCAGATCGCCCTGGGCAAGTTTGTTGGCCACATCAATACCCGCAGAAAGGGGCCGTTCAATATATTTTCTGGCAATGGATCTAACCCAGAAAAAAGCCGTAAGAATTAATATAAAAATGGTTGTGGTCGTAAAGATGATCTGCTTTGAGATCATATAATTGAGTTGTTGTCTTTTCTCCGCTACTTTATTCTGGATTTCGTCAGTAAAGACGCCGGTGACGATGATCCAGTTCCAGGGTTTGAAATATCTGAAATATGCGCTTTTGGGTTTATCTGTTTTTGATCCGATTTTGGGCCAGCTGTAATTGATGTGGCCTTGACCTTCTGATTTGGCCGTCTCAATAATTTCTTTGAATATGAATCTGCCCGCGGCATCTTTTTTGTCCAAAAAGTTCTTGCCGATGGTTTCCGGGTCTAAGTGGGCCAGGATATTGGCCTGGGTATCCATGATGTAAAAATAATCGTTGTTCCCGTATTTCATATCGGAAACAATGCTCAGGGCGACATTTTGAGCATCGGGTTCAGTTTTATCAACGTAGACACCTGTACCGATGATCCAGTTCCATGGCTTGAAGTAGCGCACATAGGACAGTTTTCTTATCCACTTGCCCGTATCGTCCGGTGACGGCCATTCGTAGCTGACAAATCCTTCCCCTGATTTTTCGCATAAATTTGCCATTTCCACAAACATGGGAACATTGGTTCCTTCGGCCATGATGACCTTCCCGTTTTTGGTAAATTGTGAGATGTCTTTGTCATTTAAATCCGGTACCGTCGGATGCATCACCATTGTGGGATATGTGTCATTGATCCAGAAATAGTTGCTGCTGTCATAGCGCAATGCTTCGATTTGGGCCGCAATGTTTTTCTGGGCTGTTTTCATGAGCTGGTCCTGGTTGCGGCTGTTATCGGCAGATGCCTCCTTGGCTTGTGTATATGCCCTGTTGATCAGGGTATAAGGTGCTGCCACAAGATTTTTCAGGTCTGCACCATATCTTTTTTTAATCCCTTCAATACTGACGGCATGGCTGTGTACCGTTGCAACCATGGTATAAACCGAATCCACCAAATCTTTTAGCTTTTGTTCGGTTTCAGCGTTCAGCTCCTGTTCAAAGTTCGAGATGTTTTCGTGGACCTGGTGGATTGAGCTGTAAAGGGCATAGCCCCCGACAACGGTCACGGAAATAAGAATGGATAGAATAACAATGACGATGATTTTCATCTTGATTTTAAGGTTTTTAAAACTCATCCCAACCCCCTTGCTGGAGATATTATGCTGACAGTTAAAAGTGTGCAGTGCGAAGTGGTTCTAAAAAGATGCGAAGTTTGTTCCACAAAACAAAAAATAAATTTTCGTACGGATAACGTTTTTTCGTAACGGTCTGTACCGGCGGCGTTACCAAGATCCATTATATGATATCGTTAATATTCTCAAAAAGTATATCTGTATGGCGGTTTTGTTGTCAACATAAAATCAGGTGGTTAGGATTATAATGGAAATTGTTTTACGATGGTGTTATAGATGATGTTATAAGACTTTTTTTCCCGCCGGGTTAAATGAATGATTCACGATTTAAATGGAATGAAATTGCAAGGCGGCGTACAAAATGGGGGTCTGAAATAAAATTCGTCATTGATTCAAATGTTCCCGGTGAAATCCCCATAATTCCATGGAATTTTTTGACATAAAATTTTGATTAACGTATATTTTTCAACATAGCAGTGAATCAGATAAGGAGCACACATGGTTTCCACGAATCCGGGTGATGACGGCAACCTGGTGATGAAAATTGAGGGATCTTTATCCGCGTACGACGTGGGAGAACTCAAAGATCGTTTGTTGACAAACATTTCAAATTATCAAGAAATTGTTTTGGATATTAGTGACGTCACCGAATTTGATACCCTGGGAATTCAGCTTATTTTATCGGCCGGCAAGACCGCTGAAAAATTAAAAAAAATATTTAAGATTACAGGTGACCCCCAGCCGATTCAGGATGCAATAATCGGAATGGGGCTGGAAGCAGAAGACTTTACCTGTTTCTCCAAGGAGGCTTAAGGAATGGCAAAGGTCATTATGACGGTGGATGACTCAACGAGTATAAGACAGATGGTCTCTTTTACGTTAAATCAGGTCGGATATGAGGTGATTGAAGCTGTGGATGGGCAGGATGCGGCAGATAAAATGGTAGGCATGGACATAGATATGCTGTTAACCGACTTGAATATGCCTAAAAAAAATGGATTGGACCTGATTGAATGGGTCCGTTCCATACCCAAATTCAAGTTTATCCCCATCATTATGCTTACAACCGAATCCGATACGGAAATGAAGCAGAAAGGAAAGGCCGCCGGTGCCACCGGATGGATCGTAAAACCGTTTAAACCCGAGCAGTTACTTGCCGTAGTAAAAAAAGTTCTTCGTTAGTTCAACGTTCTTTAAGAATACAATTTTTGTCTTGAAATGTATATCAGAGGAAACATCCTATGAAGGAGTCCAACGCATTCACGCAGGAGTTCTGCAGCGAAGCCGAAGAGCTTCTTGCCGGTGTTGAAGATGCGGTTCTGGATATGGAAGAAAATCCCGGGGACCCGGAAGCGGTCAATCGCTTGTTCCGCTCCATGCACACGATCAAGGGGTCCGGGGCCATGTTCGGGTTTGATGCCATTTCTGAGTTCACACATCATGTTGAAACGGTTCTGGATAACGTTCGAAACGGAACGGTTCCCGTTTCCAAAACACTCATTGATCTAATCCTGGTTTCACGAGACCGCATTACGGCCATGCTTGCCGAAGCGACCGGTGACGGCCCGGCAACAGATCCGGAACAGGGCGAAGAGATCATTGCATCCCTTAAGCGCCTGCTTGGTGACGATGACACCGAATCAACAGATAAAGAATTGTCCAACGACGCAGCCGAAGATACCTCGGCACCGGATGAGCCGCAAAACGAAGTCATTTATCGCATACGGTTTTCACCTGCTGTTGATATATTTTCCACCGGTATGGATCCGGCCATGCTTCTCTATGATCTTGCTGATATGGGGCCGTGCAGCATTGTGGCCCAGACGGAAAAGGTGCCTGACCTGGAAAACCTCTCTCCCGAATCCTGCTATCTTTACTGGGATATTATTTTAACCACTGACAAGGGCATCAATGCCGTCAAGGATGTTTTCATATTTGTGGAGGACAACTGCGAAATCGTCATTGAAACTGTTGAAGAGAAGTTAATTTCAGCCGAGGAGGTTTCGGCGCCGCGACTGGGTGATATTCTCGTGGAGCGGGGGGATATCGATAGAACCATTGTGGACGAGCAGTTCGATTCCCAAAAAAAAATAGGGGAACGGCTGGTTGAATCCGGCGCAATTTCCAAGGAAAAAGTCAAATCTGCATTAACCGAACAAACGGTTGTATCCAAAATGCATAAATCCTCTGCCGCCTCAACCGTACGTGTGCCGTCAGACCGGTTAGATAAGTTGATCAACCTGGTGGGTGAACTTGTGATCAGCCAGGCCCGGTTGACCCAGGTATCCGCACACAGAAATGACAGTGAACTGGTTGAGTCTGTGGAGGAAATTGAGCGCCTGACCGGTGAGCTTCGGGACAGCGTGCTCAATATCAGGATGATGCCCATTGGTACGATATTCAATAAATTCCGCCGGCTGGTGCGGGATCTCTCCTCCCAGCTCAACAAAAAGGTTGAGCTGGTGACCAGAGGGGCTGAAACAGAACTTGATAAAACCGTTCTGGAACGGCTTGATGAGCCTTTGGTTCATTTAATCCGCAACAGCCTTGACCATGGCATTGAATCCCCTGAGGTCAGAGAACAACATGGAAAATCCCAAAAAGGAACCATTGTTCTGTCCGCCACCCACAAGGGCACCAACGTGGTGATTACGATCCAGGACGACGGGGGCGGGCTCAATGTCGAGTCCATCCGGCAAAAGGCCGTGGACAGGGGACTGATTCCTGGAAATGCAGAGTTATCCAATAAAAAGATATTCTCCCTGATTTTTTTACCCGGATTTTCCACAGTCAGTGAAGTCACCAGTGTCTCCGGTCGCGGTGTGGGGATGGATGTGGTCAAAAAAACCATTGAATCCCTAAGGGGACGCCTTGATATTGACAGTGTTCCCGGTGAGGGAACCAAAATCACCCTTATTCTTCCTTTAACCCTTGCGATTATTAATGGTCTGCTTGTCCGCATTGAGGAGGATTTTTTTGTATTGCCTTTGATGTCCGTTAAAGAATGCGTTGAGATCAAAAGTAAGGAAATCGAAAAGATTAACGGCAGGAACATCCTGAATGTTCGGGGGGATATGGTGCCCTATATTCGCCTCCGGGATCGGTTTCACATGGGGACGCATCGTCCTGAGACCGAGCATGTGGTGATCACCGATGTCAATAACAGTCGTATCGGTTTTGTTGTGGACCATGTCATCGGTGGGCATCAAACCGTAATAAAGCCCTTGGGGCCGGCCTTTAAAAACGTTAAAAATATCTCCGGGGCCACCATTTTAGGGGATGGCACCGTGGCATTGATTTTAGATACCAATGTTCTTCTGGAAAGTGCATAGCATGTTAATCATATGGTAGGAGGCACAATGAGTGTAAAGGACATCACCCAGACAAGCCAGTACCTGACATTTAGACTGGATAATGAAAGTTATGCCATGGATATCACCACAGTGCGTGAGGTGCTTGACATAATCCAGATCACTAAAGTGCCCCAGATGCCGGACTTCATGTGCGGGGTCATCAACCTGAGAGGACGGGTGGTGCCCATTGTGGATCTCAGACTTAAGTTCGGTCTGGCAGAGCCAACACCGTTAAAAAACGCATGTATTGTCATTGTTGAGGTTCATCTTGACGGCGAACAGACGATACTGGGTATTCTGGTGGATGCCGTTCAGGAAGTGATCAGTTTTGAGCCCGATCAGATTGATCCGCCCCCCAGGATCGGTACACGGCTCAAGACCGAATTCATAAAAGGCATGGGCAAAAAAGATGAGGAATTTATAATCATTCTTGAAACGGGCAAGGTTTTTTCTGCCCAAGAGCTTGCCGTTGTCCAGGCAACGGATGATATGCCCATAGGTGAAACACATGAGGGTGATGGGACCGGGGGCGATGACGATGGTTAGATGCAATGGGGTGCTGCCGGCGCCTTTGAAGGGGTAGGCCATGAGTTTATTGCCTCAACCCATCCTTAACATGGCTGACTTCAGGCGATTGGGCGACTATATCCATACGGAATTGGGCATCAAAATGCCCGATGCAAAGCGTGGCATGGTTGAGGGACGTTTGCGTAAACGCTTAAATGCACTGAATATCTCTTCCTATGAAGAATATTGTGCTTACCTGTTCAGTCCCCACGGCCAAAAAAATGAGCTGCCCTTTTTTATCAATCAGATTACAACCAATAAAACCGATTTTTTCAGGGAATCCAGGCAATTTGTTTTTCTATCGCAAAAAGCATTGCCGAAAATCGTTTCTTCAATTTCCCCAGGCGGTACCAGAAAAATAAACGTATGGAGTGCGGCCTGTTCCCGGGGACATGAGCCGTATACCCTGGCCATGGTATTGGCTGAATATGCAGAACAGCACCACAATGTGGATTTTTGCATCCTTGGCACAGATATTTCCACAGAGGTGCTGCATGTTGCTCAAAAAGCAGTATACGCCCATGATGAGATTGAACCGGTTGCCATGGCCCTGAGGAAAAAATATTTTCTGCGCAGCAAGGACCGAAGTAAAAATTTGGTTCGAATTGTGCCCCAGCTTCGAAGCAAGGTGAAATTGCTTCGTTTGAATTTGATGAGTAAAAGCTATGCCGGCATTGAGAAAATGGACATTATTTTTTGCAGGAATGTCATGATCTATTTTGAAAAAAAAACCCAGTATCAGATCCTGCAGAGGCTGTTAACTCACTTAAGGCCGGGGGGCTTTCTTTTCATGGGGCATTCGGAAGTGATTCAGCATGCGCAGTTTCCTTTAAAATCAATTGAAACCACGATCTATCAGAAAGATGGTAACGGCAAAGGATAAAAGAATACAAAAATGAACATCGGGAAAAAAATTAGAGTACTGATTGTGGATGACTCCGCCCTGGTTCGAAACGCTTTATCCGAGGTGCTGACCTGTGATCCGGATATTGAGATTATGGCCATGGCCCAGGATCCGATCATTGCCGCCGCCAAGATGCGTAATGAAGTGCCGGATGTCATTATTCTGGATGTTGAAATGCCGCGTATGGATGGGATCACCTTTTTGAAACGCATTATGTCCCAGCATCCCATTCCTGTGATCATCTGTTCCAGCCTGGTGAGCCAGGGGGGCCAGATCGCATTGTCCGCCCTGGACAACGGTGCGGTGGAAGTGATTGAAAAGCCCAACCTGGGAACCAAAAAATTTTTTGAGGAATCAAAAATCAAAATTTGTGATGCGGTAAAGGCCGCCGCCATGGTCAAGGTGGGTAAACATGTCAAGTCCCTTAACGTTTCTCCGAAATTGACCGCCGATGCCATGTTACCAGATCCGGCCGGCAAGACCGTGAACGAAACCACCGAAACCGTTATTGCAGTGGGTGCCTCAACCGGCGGGACAGAAGCGTTGCGAATTCTTTTTGAACGCTTGCCCCCGGATACTCCAGGAATGGTTGTGGTCCAGCATATGCCCGCCAATTTTACCAAGGCCTTTGCCGAGCGGATGGATAAAATCTGCCTTGTGTCTGTCAAGGAGGCCGAAAATAACGATACGGTTTTACGGGGCCAGGTATTGATCGCCCCGGGAAATTATCACATGCTGCTCCAGCGAAGCGGTTCCAGGTATTATGTTGAGGTGCGCGAAGGCCCCCTGGTGTCCCGCCACAGGCCCTCTGTGGATGTTCTGTTTCGTTCTGCTGCCAGATATGCCGGAAAAAATGCTCTGGGTGTCATCATGACCGGGATGGGGGATGATGGTGCCAAGGGTATGTTGGAACTAAAACAGGCCGGGGCCTATACCATTGCACAGGATGAAGCGTCCTGTGTGGTGTTCGGCATGCCCAAAGAGGCCATAAAACTGAATGCCGTAGACAGCATTCTTCCTTTGGATGAAATTGCAGATGCCATACTCAAAAAGAGCCGGACCATTTGACCGGAGGGTAAATCAGGTCTCCATTGGTATTGGAGAATATTTTGTCAGCAGCCAGGATATCGTGATTCATACGGTGCTTGGCTCATGTGTGGCGGTGTGTCTGTATGATCCGGACAGCAAAATCGGCGGGATGAATCATATTCTTATGCCGTTTAATCCGGACATTAATAAATACGATGCCTCTGCCCGCTATGGGATTAATGCCATGGAGTTGTTAATTAACGCCATTATGCGGCTGGGTGGAAACCGAAAAAGGCTGGTTGCAAAGACCTTCGGCGGGGCCAATATGCTGATGTCCCTGGACCAGGAGACTGCGGTTGGGGCAAAGAATGTAGAATTTGTCGTTAATTTTCTTCGCAGTGAAAACATTAAGATTCTGAGTCGTGATTTTGGCGGACATGATTCACGTAAAATATTTTTTCAAATTGCCACGGGTGAAGTCTTTTTAAAGCGTGTGCCATCCATGAAAGCCCTTGCGGCGGCAGAACAAGCCAAACGCAACCGAATCCGGGAGCAGTTGGATGACCCCGGAGATATCACTCTGTTTGATTAAGGGCTAATCCACTTTTTTATTATTTCCAAAAGATCTTCCATCATGAAGGGTTTGGTCAAGAAATCGTCCATGCCGGCTTTTTGGCATTTTTCACGATCTTCGGACATGGCATGGGCGGTGATGGCAATGATCGGGGTGTGGATGCCGATCGTTCCTTCGTATTTCCTTATTTCCCGGCAGGCCTGATAACCGTCCATTTTGGGCATCTGGCAATCCATGAGAATGATGTCCGGTTTCAATGAAGTGAATTTATCAATGGCCTCAACGCCCGTGCTTGCAATATCCACCCGGCATCCAAATTTTTTAAGCATTGTTGAAAATACGTCCTGGTTGGTGATGTTGTCTTCGGCCACCAGAACATGAATATCGATCTTATCTGTCTTGGGGGGCTGGTTTGCAGGCGCTTCGTCAATTTTTTGTTTTGCCTTTTTTAACGGCACCACAAAAGAAAATGTGCTGCCCTGGCCCGGTTTGCTGGTGCATTTGATGTTACCCCCCATAAGTGAAACCAGGTCCGACGAAATGGCAAGGCCAAGTCCGGTGCCCCCGTATTTGCGCGTAAAAGAGGCGTCAGCCTGGGAAAAGGGTAAAAACAGATGTTTTTGCTTTTCAGGCGGAATACCGATGCCGGTGTCTTTGATGGAAATGGTCAGGTCTATTCGGGATTCCTGGTCATCGTCATTATAAACGCCTTTGTTTTCCATGGGGCCGGTGGACACCATCATGGTTACCCCGCCTGTTTCCGTAAATTTGATGGCATTTCCCACAAGATTCATTAGAATCTGCTTGATCCGGGTGGGATCGCCCAATAGAAAACGATCTGTCCCCTTTGCGATATCAACGATTAAATCCAGATTTTTATCTCTGGCGGCAGGCGTGAGAAGTGATTCAATATCCGCGACCAGGCTGCCGACGTCAAAGGTAATGGATTCAATTTCAAGTTTACCCGCTTCAATTTTGGAAAAATCTAAAATATCGCTGATGATTGATAACAGGATCTGGGATGATTTTTGAATGTTGATTGCAAACGTCTTTTGTTCACTGGAAAGTTCGGACGAAAGCAGTATTTCGGTCATGCCGATAATGCCGTTCATGGGGGTTCTGATTTCGTGACTCATATTGGCAAGGAACTGGGATTTTATCTGGCTGGCCTCTTCTGCTTTTTTCTGGGCCTTTTCCAGATGAATGACTGTTGATTCAAGCGCTTCCTTGGCCCGGGTCAAATCCCGGGTTCTTTGTTCGACTCTGGATTCAAGGCTTGCACTGTATGAATTGAGCCTGTCGTCCCTGGCCTGGATCTCTTCAATCATCTGGTTAAATTGTTCCACAAGCACACCAAACTCATCGTCACTGTATTTTTTAACCCTGATCCGATAATCTTTTTTCCGGGTCACCTGCCCCATGGAATCAATGACATCAAACAGCGGCCGGGTAAAGATGGATTGCAGTTTTGAAGATAGAATCAAGACCACCGCCAATGTGATCAATCCAATGCACGCAACAATCAGATAATAGGCAGACATTCTTTTTTTCAATTGCTGCATATCATCAATGAGATGAACGGCCCCTAAAAATTTGTCTTCAAAATTGACCGGAAGTACCACATGGGTGTGGCCGTTTACAACGCCGCTGAGTTTTTTGGGCGCGGTTATTGCCATTTCAATTGGAGAAAAACCCGGATTGCAGAGCTGTTTGACTTCTTGGGCCAACGTGTCGATGGAAACGGCATCCCTTGAGAAATGCGCGTAAATTTCCCCATGGGTATCGTACAAAATGGCACCGACAATGCCTTGTTTTGCAGACAGGGCACTTAGATCTTCCAATGCCGACTTTCGGTCATTGAACATCATGGCAACCGAAGAGTTCAATGCAATCAGGTCTGCAATGGAGGCAAGTTCATTTACCAGGTTTTTTCTGGCTGTATGGGTTTCGTAGGTCACCATGGCGCCTGCCATCATGGCCAGGGCAAAAAATGCAGTAGTGCCAAGGGTCAGGATCAGTTTGGTCCTGATGGAAACGACATTAGGTTTTAATTTTTTTTGGGATTTCATCATTTTTCATTTACAATAACAGCCAATTTAAGCAGTCGGGAACTGAATTTGAGCTGGTGCGCCTGGGCTTTTTTAATGTTGATTTCAAAATGAAGATGATCGTCTCTTGTGAAAAACTGGATAATGCCTCCGGCCCGGCTGAAGCTTTTGATTTCACCAATGGTGAGAATCGGTCTGTCTCCGGTATTTTTTAAAATCCGCAAGACCTGTTCCAAGCTCGTATGTCTGCTGATGAATACGATCTGGCTTTCTGCCAGTGTTGTTTTTAAATCGTTGGATTCAGGGTTCGGATACCGGATGGAGATAACGCGGCCGGTACTGATTTTGCCGTCAATGGTGCTAAAGCTTTCTTTGAGCTGTTCATTGCCGAAGACAGCAATGTTAAATTTTTCCCCATCCCTGTCAAATGCCGCTTCAGGCCATTGAATCAGCTTGGTGAAATTATACACAAATGCCGCTTTGACACGATATTCTTCAAGGTTTTGTGACAAAACTGTTTTTGGCGTAATCATGCATAATAAAAATTGGCAGATGCAGGCAAGCAGCATAGGTTTTATTATTTTATGCATTGGCGGTTGCATCAAGCTTAGTTTAATTCCATAACAGAAAACAGCATTTCGTTAGAATTTATAGGTCAGACCGGCATAGGCGCTGCGGGGAACTTCCACCGGGTAACTGAATGCTTCCTGGACAAATTCAAGGTGGCTGTCCTGGAGCAGATTCTGACCGGTCAGGAAAAATTCCAGGTTCGGTCTGATCCGCCATCCCAGGCGCAGGTCCAGGGTTGCGTAGTCGTCAATGTCATAGACGACGGAATCATAAAATACATAATTTGCTTTTGTTTTGCCCACATATCTAAACCAGGCGTCCAGGGTCAGATTTTTTGTCAAATCAAATCGTCCCCGCAAAGAGACCTGGTGTTTTGTAAATCCAAAGTCAATTTCAAAATCTTCGTCATTGTAATATTCGTGGAACGTCAGTGAATAGGCAAGGGTCCATTTGACGTTACTGCCTGTGGCCAGGTCAACGGAAATTTCGGCACCCCAGGACTGGACATTGGACATGTTGCTCAGGGCGACATCCTGAATAATCATCTGGTTTTCATGATCAACATAAGCATCGTTCTGGATTGAGTATATTCTTAAGTCTTTATAGTCATTGAAAAACAGAGCCAGATCAATAGAAAGATTTTGCTGCGGGATAAAGCGGTATCCCGCTTCCCAGGCCCACAGTGTTTCTGCGGTTTGGTCCTTGTTGTTTAAAAATCTGGTGTACAAAGGATATGGGCTGCCGTCAACGCTTGTTCCGGCGAAGTAAATGACGGCATCGGCTTCGACCCGGGAGGGAATCCGGGTGGCCCGGGAAACGGCTGCCCACACTCTGTGATGTTCACCAGGCTTCCACAACAGCCTTGTGGAGGGCTGAATCTCCAAACCTGTATAATCGTTATGCTCAAATTTTGAACCAAAGGTCAGTTTGACCTGATCCCCGGGAAAAGATATTTCGTCCTGGATAAAGGCGGAGTAAAGAAGATCGTTTGTGCTCTCCGGATCCATAAACGTTGCTTTTGAGCCGGCATAATCATCATGGGAATGTCGCAGGCGAAGTCCCCAGATCACATCGTTGCCAAATCCCATCCCGAAACGGTGCTGGAATTCTACATCAGCATTGTGGCGGTCTTCGTTGAGCATATCCTCGCAACGATGCATGCTATCGTAATACATCTTCACCGACATTTCAGACGTTCCGGAAAGTACCTTTGTCCACCGCCCCATGATATTGCCCCCGGATACGTTTGTTTTTACCGGGAATTCCCCCATGTACGGCGGCGTCTGGCTGTAAAGATAGAGATCCTGGTGGATATCCCCGTCGTAAATATCCCCCTGGACAATGACATCGTCGGCCGCAGACAGTCGTGCATCCATACGGAAACCGGCTTGATTGATCTGCCAGTCGTCACTTGCTTTTTCTCCGGAAACACGGTCAAATTCATCCCGGGCCCTGTGTTGGGCGTAAATTCGCCAGAATTTGTCTTCGCCCATGGTGCCGCCATATCTGGCGGAAAACATATTTTTTTCCACGGTTCCCGCAGATGTCTGCAGGAACCCGCCCTGGGTGTCATTGGCTTTCCGGGTAATTATATTGATTACCCCATTAACGGCATTGGACCCCCAGATGGTGGCCCCGGGACCGCGGATCACCTCAATGCGGTCAACATCTTCAAGCAGCACATTGGTGACTTCCCAGTAAACGCCTGAAAAACTGGGAGTATACACACTGCGGCCGTCCACAAGGACCTGGAGACTTGGGGAAAATCGGCTGTTAAAGCCCCTGCAGTTGATGGCCCATTTGTTGGCGTCAATGCGTGCCACATTCACGCCCGGGGCCATGCGCAGGGCATCGGGGATACTGGTGGCACCGGAGCGTCTGATATCCTCCCGGGTGATTACGAAAATTGCGGCGGCACTGTCCGAGAGCCGTTGGCTTTTTTTACTCACGGAAATAACTTTGATATCCATGAGCTCTTCAATGGAAAAGGTCGTCAGATCCTGGGCTTGCGCAGCTGGGCACCTGGCGGGATAAATCATGAACAAGCCCGGCAGCAACAGGAGCGGCAGCATTCTTCTTTTCAAGAAAACGTATAACACCCGAACCCTCTTTGTCTATGATGATGAGAATTTGTTGTGAAATGTCTATAGTATTTAACGTCACCTCCCCTTTGTTGTCAAATAATTCCGGGAAGATTATCTTTGTGATATCTTTTCAAGCAAGGCCTGGTAGGCGTTGTTGAGTTCCACAAATTTATCGTGGCTGCCGCCCCTGTCCGGATGATGCTGCCTTGCAAGGCGCCGAAATTCCCGGCTGAGATCTTTTTTGTCCATGGCTTCCAGCGCTTTTGTTGTCAGGTTAAACAGTTTGAATGCCTGGGAAAGCTTAATTTGCTGTGGGGCTGAAGACGGCTTATTCCAGCGGCTTCTTTGGCGGAACTGGAAATCTTTGACCATATCATCCAGCAGCACGGAATCTGCGTAAGTGTGATCAAAGAACATCACGGCATACCGGATCATATATTCATGCAGCCGGCCGGTCATGCCGAAAAGTTCTTTGTTCAGTCGGCATAACTCCTGGATAAAAAATGCCTCCACCTTCTCCTGGTCCAGGGCCTGGGGCATCTGTTTGGCCATGAACCCTTGGAAAAACCGATGCAGATCCAATACGGTGTATACATATGATTTAAGCTCTTTTGCGGGCATAACCCTTTCCTGGTCCATGAAATGCTGTTCGATTTCATCCCGGGATTTGTTGTGCAGCTGCCTGAAAAGCACGGCCGGCATATTCACCATGGGGCCCTGGTCCATGGTGCCGAATTTAAGAAAATGGGCCCGGCGTTTGTCAAAGGCATGGACCTGTCTTGCAACAGCCTCTTTTTGACTGCGGGTCAAGGGTTTATAGTGTTTAAATCCGCGGTGCCTGAAGGTCTGGGTCGCCCTGCGGATGGCGGGCCGTATAAAGGGCCAGAACAGGTCTTCAAGCTTTGCACTGTCAAACGTGTCGGCCAGGGTTGAAATCCTTGATTCCAGATCCGGGTTTAAATACCAGGCATTGCCGCCCGGATAATCAATCCACGCCCCGGGGCAGGGTCCCAAATCAAAAATGTCCCGGCTCACCATCTGTTCATCCTGCCGGACGGATTCGCGCAGGATATACGTGGTCTGCCTGTGTTTTTTTACCTTTGCCAGATACATGATTAACTGTGCGGCCCTGGATTTTTATATGCCAGGGTCTCCAATTTGGTCAGGGTGTATTCTCTTGTGCCAAGGCCTATTTCCTGGGCATAGGCCAGCTGGTGTTCCCAGTCCACCTCGGGATAAAGGCCTTTGAACTTGTCTTGGCCTGGGGCCAGGTTGGTGGTCAATACCGAAGATGCAAGACCCTGGGACTGGTTGACAAGGTCTGCACTGGCCTGGTCAACGGCAACAGGATCACAGGATGCCACCACACCGATATCGTTGCAGATGGGGGCTTCGGCATAGGGCAGACAGTCACATTTAGGCGAGATGTTTGTGATAAAGTTGACAAACAGGCATTTACCGGTTTTGTTTTTGAGTACGCCGGCGGTGTATTCCATCATTTTTTCCAGGAATACGGGGACATCCTGATTCCAGTTTATGTTAATAGAGTGGGTGGGGCAGCGCACAATGCATTCGGCACACCCGATACAGTCCGCTTTGTTCATATACGCTTTTTTATTTTCAATGGTGATGGCCTGTCCCGGACAATGTTGGGCACACAGGCCGCAGCCGACACAGGTTTTGCGTTTTATTTTGGGACTTACATTGGAATGCTGGTCCAGTTTTCCCCGGCGGGAGGCACACCCCATCCCCAGATTTTTAAGCGTGCCGCCGAACCCGGACAGTTCGTGTCCCTTGAAATGGGCCAGGGAGACCAGGGCGTTGGCATTGATGATTTCCGAGCCTATAAATACGTCCCGGTTATGTTTAAGATCCACCCGGACAGCGGTCTCGCTTTTACCGAGCAGACCGTCGGCAATGATCAACGGCGCGCCATCCATGGACGAGTAGGAAAATCCGTTTTCCACAGCCGTTTTGATATGGGAGACGGCATCGGAACGGGTACCCACGTAAAGGGTATTGGCATCGGTCAAAAACGGTGTGGCGTTCGCTTTTCTAATGGCCCGGATAATTTTACGAATGAGAACAGGCCGGATATAGGCCGTATTTCCCTGTTCACCGAAATGCACCTTTACGGCGGTTAAATCATTTTTATCCAGGAGCCTGTGAAGTCCGGCCGTGGTGACCAGGCGCTCCAATTTATCGGGCAGGTTTTCCCTTGATGTGGCGGTCATGTCTATGAAAAATACATCAGCACCCATTCAACTCTCCTTTTGTGGGTCGTTCCGAGCCATACGTTTCATAAAGATAAAGTATCCGTCATGAAAATTCAATACGGGAGGCTGCGCCGATTGCTTTTGGTCCGGGTTTTGCTTAGAGTGTCGGGATGTACTTGCACCGGCCAGGAATTGACTTGACTGTTCCGGCATGTTAAAACGCTTTCATCTATGCAAACTGTAACAATATGTCCATGACACCAGGTATTTCAAAAAAACTTTTTGTGTTTCTCTTTTTTTTCATCTTCATATTTTATGGCACGGTATATGGCCTGTTTATGAAGGTCCGGGAGATGTCCGATACCTCGGCACGCATTGTCGGTATCAGCAACCGGATTGCAGTATTGTCCAATGAACTCAAGAATAACCTTCTTGATATGGATGCCAATATCAAGAAATTGAAACTGCTGAAAAAAGCTGTTTATTTTGACTATTTTGGAACTGCCAGGGACAATTACCAAAAGGTGCTTAACGAGATCATCGTCCTAGATACAAGGCGGGTAGCACCTGCTGGATACTGGTATGACATTGATCGGACCTTTGGCGGCCATATCAAGTCCGGTATCCCCATGAAAAAAATCATGGACGAGGGTTATATCTGGATTGATGCCAAGGTCATGGACCGCTGGATGAATACCATTGCGGTGGCCAGAAAAGATAACGACCATAGAATTGAGCAGGCCCTGATTCTGATCAATCGTTTAAGCCGTCAGGTGATGAGAAGCTGCATGATCGGGTTCGGTATTTCCATACTGGTGGGCATTATGGGTGTTTTGTTTATTTCCAGATCCATCATTGTCCCTTTGAATAAATTAAAGTCCGGGCTTAAGCGCGTCTCTGATGATAATTACTCGTATGAGATGGATATTACTTCCAAAGATGAATTCGGGCAGCTGGCCATGGCGTTCAATGATATGACACGCCAGCTTAAGGCCGATGATGAAATTAGATCCGATTTCATTGCCACCTTGAGCCATGAGATTCGCAGCCCTTTGTCTTCCATACGTGAATCTGTGAATATGCTGACCGAAGAGCTTCTTGGGCCGGTAAGTGATAAACAAAAGAAATTTTTAACCATTTCGGCCAATGAAATTGCCCGGATTACAGGTCTTTTAAATCATCTGCTGGATGCTTCCTCCCTGGCGTCCGGAATAAAGAAACGGACGGTGGCGCCCTTTGATCCCAACCAGCTAGTGCAATCCGCTGTGTTGAGTATTACGCCCGGGGCAGAGGCCCGGAGCATACGTACGGAATTCCAAGTTTTAAAGCAGGCACCCATGGTTAAAGGGGATGAAAAGGAGCTCATGCAGGTCATGATAAATATCCTGGATAATGCGCTTAAATTCTCTCCGGACAACAGCCGGGTGAATATCCGTTTAAGCCGGGGTCCGGGAAAGAATTTTCTGACATGTAGTGTCAGTGATGAAGGACCGGGGATTCCCAAAGATAAGAAAAATTTAATTTTCAAAAAATACTACCGGGCCAAGGAAGTGCGCAAGCACATGGACGGGGTTGGGCTTGGGTTGAACATTGCCCGGCGGATCGTGCAGGACAATGGCGGAGAAATTTTCGTGAAGAACAAGCCGGATAAAGGGTGTACCTTTTCCTTTACCATGCCGGTGTTTAATGGATGACTTTTAAGGGTTTTTCTATATGCGTTTTTCGAGTATTCCTATTTTTTGCCTGAAATTGCTCATGGGAAAAATGTTCAAGCGTTTTTGGCTTTTTTTCAGGACCCTGTTTTTAATTGGGGGCATCGGACTTGTTTTCAGTGGATGCAGTATTATTCCTGTGTGCACGGTCGTCTGTCGCACCACCATGGTAAAACAGGCCCAGGATGCCTACTTAAATGAAGATTATGCCCTTTCCCGCAAGCTTTTTTCCCAGCTTGCCCTAAAAGAACATGATGCACAAAGCCAGGCCGCCGGCCTTTATGGGAATATCTGCCTTGACATGATCCAGGCCGAAAATGCCCCGGCCTTCAGGGCTGCGGTGGAGCAGTTTCTGCTTTTACCGTCACAGCAGTCCTGCCGAATTTCAACCGGCACCCCCCAGGATATTGGCCGTCGGGAACCCGTTGTAAATCCCTGGGCAAGGATGCATCCCGGGATGCTGGAAAAAGCGCTGGCACACGGTATGGTCTTGCTAGAATCGGAACGGTCGGGTATTTTGAAAAAATTGAATGCGCTTTATGCCAGGGAGGAAATTTATAAAAAAGAGCGTCTTAGCATGCAAAATGAAATTGATTCTCTGGGGCGTAAAACAACTGCCTTGGAAGAGCAGAACATGGATCAGGAGGCACGGATAAGTGATCTTTTACACCAGATCACCGTGCTGGAGAAAATTGATAAGGAAAGGCAGGAGCAAAGGGAGAACCCGTGACTGCAGCACATAAAATACTCATTGTTGACGATGACCCAAGTATTCTGGAGGTCTTGGAAGCAAGACTTTGTACAGCCAACTTCAAGGTGTTGAAGGCAAAGGATGCGGATAATGCCGAACAGATTCTAAAATCGCAGAACGGCGTAGATCTTCTGGTGTCAGATATAAAAATGCCGGGAAAAGACGGAATGGAGTTGTTTTCCGACATCCGCAGGTATCTTCCGGATCTTCCTGTAATTTTAATGACTGCCTACGGCACCATACAGGATGCTGTGGAGGCCATGAAACTGGGCGCAGTCGATTATATTTCCAAGCCCTTTGACGGCAAGGATTTGATTAAAAAAATTAACGCTGTGATGGCCATGAAAAACAATGGTGGCGGCGCAAAGCCCATGCCCCTGGTTGAATCCGGATTTTACTGGGGGAAATCCCCTGCTATGAAGCATCTTTACAGCATGGTGAAAAAGGTTGCGGCCACCCATGTGAATGTCCTTCTTCTTGGTGAAAGCGGGGTGGGCAAGGAGCGCATTGCCGCATGTATCCATAAAAACAGCGATAGAAGAGAGCAGCCTTACATGGTTGTGGACTGCGGCTCAACGCCTGCAGGTATCCTTGAAAGCGAATTGTTCGGTCATCTGAAAGGGGCGTTTACCCATGCGGTGAAAGACAAGGTCGGGCTTATCCAGGCCGCCGATTCCGGCACCCTTTTCCTGGATGAGATCGGCAATATCTCCCATGATATGCAATGCCGTATGTTGCGGTTTCTGGAGGATAAAAAAATCCGGCAGGTGGGGGCGGTAAAAGAATCCATGGTGGATTGCCGGGTGATTGCGGCAACCAACGCAGATCTGTCCCTGGCCATTGAGGAGGGCAGTTTTCGCCAGGATCTGTACTACCGTCTCAAGGGCATTACCTTGACCATTCCGCCGCTACGCGAGCGAAAAGAAGATATTTATCCCCTGGCCAATATGTTTGCCAAAAATTATGGCCAGGCACACGGCATTGAGGGACTTCGTATTTCCGATGCTGCGGTCAAAGTGCTCGAAGAACATCCCTGGCCCGGTAATGTCCGGGAATTGAAGAATACCATTGAAGCCGGTGCTGTGCTGTGCCAGAATCAGATCATTGAACCCTGGGACCTTCAGGTTGAAAGCATCAGGGAAAATGCGGTGCTCATTACCGATCTTCCAGATTCCGAGGCGTTTTCCATTGAGCAAAGTGAAAAGGATACCATTATACGGGCCCTGAAAAAGTCCCGGGGTGTTCAAAAAAAGGCGGCCGATCTTTTGAATATAAGTAAACGGGCCATGCATTATAAGGTTAAAAAGTACAATATTAACCCCGCAATATATAAATAAAAAGTTTACGGCTGCCAAAGAAATATTTTTCAGGCAATCCGTTCTATATTGCGCCCCGAAACTATCAGCTTCTAATTGAGCTTGGGGTTCCGGGGTGCAGTTTTCGTAACTGTTACCCCCTTTTTGGTAACCCGCTTTTTGTTATTGTCGGTGAACTGTTTTGACATAAGAGATAATGTTCTGGATTTACCTGTTTTTTAAATCGCTGTTAGCACGTAATGATGGCACATAAGTTGCCTTTGTTTTTAGTTGAACTTCCAATAGACGTTGAATAATTAAAGTTTTCTGTATTTTTGTTAAAGGATTCTGAGAGGAGGCTGTGGAGCAGTGGAGAGGAAACAGGAGGATAATATGTATTTCAGTGCTGAATTTCAACTGGATAACCCGGGAATTTTCTATCAGTTCAAGTTGAGGAAAAATGAATCAGAACCATGTTTCGCCCTGGTGACAAAACATTCAAAGGCGTTGGAGAGTCTTAAAAGCGGCGAACTTGTTCCCATGATTTTTCACTACCAGGACAAAACCATTCCCGCAGTTCGTAAACCCACCCGCATCAAATATATTCTTGATGGTACATCCCGTGGATTTAAAGATCACTTCATGATCGGTCTGGACATTGAGAAGATCGGCGAGTAATTGACGTCACTATTGCTTTGGCCGGGTTAAGACCTGCCTGCCTGGTAAATCGCGTCAGTGTGTCAAGTCCCACCAGAGGATCATTGGCGTAGGGTAGATTCATCAAAGTCCGGCATGAAAGTTCGGGATCGCAGCCATTTGAATCCATTTCGTGCCGGGATCTGTGATTGCAGAACAGCCCGGCCAGCTTTACCCCCAGCTTTGCAAGCTGCTCGGCAATTCTTCGGGTTTCGGCCAGGGACAGGGTATCCGTATTGTGGACAACATAGCATAGGGCGTTGTGTTCAAAAAAAGATTGCAGATCCTGATAATCGGATTTTATCTCCATGATTCTTGCAAGTACCTTATCCTGGGCAATCTCCTTGCCGGGCAATTTTATTTTTGAAATGATTTCCTTTTTTTGGTTGATTTCCAGGCGCAGTTTTTCCAGCTGCGCCACCCAGAGCAAGGAGAGGGCCGGCAGATTAAAAAAGCTTAACGCAAGGGCTGTGGGCGGCATGTCTATGATCAGATAATCCCAGTCCGTGTATTTTTTTTTAAGTTCGGTAAAGCCTTTGGCCAGGGCGTGGGCCTCCATGCCCGGGGAGAGTTTTAATACATCAAAATAGTTGCCGAGATTAAAGGCGGTCAGGTAGGTGAAGTTACGTTTTACCTGTCGTGTCACCCCGGCCAGGTAGGAGGCGATCTCCTTGTCTTTGTCCACCTGGATGACCTCAAGGCCGGGAATAACAGTCTTGGGTCTATGATCAAATGTTGTCTGAAAAATATCACATAGGTTGTGGGCATCGTCAAAGGAGGCCAGGCATACCTTGAAACCTGCACCGGCAAGATCCAGGGCGCAAATTGCAGCACATGTGGACTTGCCGGTGCCGCCTTTTCCCAGAAAAAAAAGAACGTCAGGTTCGGTTTTCATCAGATATCAAATGTGGAAAAAAGTTTTGATAACGGTTCATGGGTCGTCTGCACCCGTTCCATTAAAAGGATCAGCTCCTTTTCCATCTCCGGTAAAAGATCCAGGCTGATACGTTCCGGCGGTGCAGGCATTCCGATGAAGGCCCCCTGGCAGAGCACGGCAAAAATATATTCCATCTCTTCAACCTCATCCTCTAAATGGTCAACCGCCTTGTGCCGGGCCACTTCATCTGCTGTTTTCCATGCATTGACCACGGCGTTTTTTATTTTTTCCAGCCAAACTTTATTCATGCAGTGCCACCCTGAACACCTTGATGTCATGGTTGATTCGTTTTTCAGACGGAAAATAATAGTAGACCCCGTAAAGTGCCATGAGAATAATGCCGCCGGCATGAAACTGCGAAAGTCCGCCCCATACGGCGAAAAGAGCCAGATACGGCGTCATGCCGGAAAGAACAATCAAGCGGCGCTGGAAAGTTAAAAACGGTTGAATCTGTACACAGGTCTGCTGCCTGACCGTATGGGAAAATGTGATGCGCATCATCAACGGTCCTGCAATGGCCGTAACGGCAGCGCCCGTAAAAAGAGTCCCATGCAATATGCCGGGTAAATGCCGGATGGCGGATTCGTCGACCTGGCCACCCCAATGGCTGACCATAAAAAGCCCGGCGAAAATGATGAGGGCAGGGCCTGTCATCAGCCAGTAAAGACGCTTAAGGGAAGATATCAGTTTTAAATGGGCAGCCATGGCAAAATTCATCTATTGTTTAGGGCGAAAGTTGCCCAGACAAGGCCTTGCATCTGGGCAACTATTATATGTAATCCCCTCTAATTGTTTAAATCGGGTTTCATCGTTGCAATTTTGATCAGGCCTTCAATGAAAATCCAGACGGCCAGGATCAAACTGATGCCGTTTACTGCCTGCAGCAGTAAATTGTGCTTGGCCCCGAATTCGGTCTGATTCAAGACAAGCGCCCAGATGGTGAGCACCATCATGGCAATGGCAGGGATACCGGCCACAAGCCATTTGATACCGCCTTTTGTTTTCAGATAGGCAGCGATGATGATCAGGGCAAGTCCGGCAAGGGTCTGATTCACCGCACCAAACATGGGCCACAGTTTCAGGGCGCCTTTGCCGCCTGCACCCGTGGCAAAGGCCAGGCCTAAGGCTGTGGCAACAGCCAGGAAGGTGGCAACATATTTTCCCGTGAGAAAATCAAGTTTCAGATTGGAAAACAGCTCTGAAATAATGTAGCGCTGGATACGGGTGGCCGTATCCAGGGTGGTGCCGGCAAATGACGCCACAAACACGCCCATGACAGCAACGCAAAGGCTGGTGGGAATGCCTAAGGTCGAGATCATATTGGCGGAACCGTCCACAAAGGCACTGATTTTTGAGCCAAGACCCGCTGCGGCGGCCCAGGACGAATAGTGGGTGGTCCAGGCCGCCACACCGGTCAGTATCTGCCCGTCCTTGGTGGGATACCCCATACCGATACCGGCGGCCACGGATATAATGACCAGAACGGCAAGGGCGCCTTCCAAAAGCATGGAACCATAGCCCACAAACAAAGAGTCGGTTTCATATCGGACCTGCTTGGCCGAGGTGCCGGAGGAGACCAGGGAGTGAAAGCCTGAGATGGCACCGCAGGCGATGGTGATGAAAAGAAAGGGCCACATGGGGGGTGCCTTTTCCGGGGTCATCTGGACCGCCGGGGCCACGATTTCAAGGTTGCCGCCAAACGCTGCGGCAAAAACGCCCGCAATCAAAAGGGCCATGGCGATCAAAAGCTGGTGGGAGTTGATAAAGTCCCGGGGCTGCAGCAGTGTGGTTACCGGAAGCACCGATGCGATAAACGCGTAGATCAGCAGAATGATACTCCAGATACCCGTAGCCGGAATACCTGCAATTTCCGGCATTTTAAAGGGCAGATAGATGCCCATGGCAACGGTGACATACATGGCAACAACCGCAATGATGGACCATGTCATAATGCTTTTGCCCTGTTTGTAAACCGCATGGCCCAGCATAACGGCAATCACAACTTCACACCATACCGGGAATACCGATTGGGGATACATGCTGAATACGATGGCAATGACAAGACCGAACACCGCAATAACGATCCACAATTCAAGAAAGACAATTAGAAAGAAGAAGAACCGGGTCCGGCTGTTGACATATTTGGCCGTATAATCGGCAATGGATTTACCCTGGTTCCTCATGGAGATAATTAACGCGCCAAAGTCGTGCACCGCACCCATAAAAATACTTCCCACAATTACCCAGACCAGGGCTGGTACCCAGCCCCAGATAATGGCAACGGCCGGGCCTACAATGGGGCCGGTCCCGGCAATGGATGTAAAGTGATGCCCGAAAATCACCTCTTTTTTAGTGGGCACGTAATCCACACCGTCTTCCATCTCCACCGCAGGAACGCCGGCCTCATGGGTCAGGTTGAATATTTTTTTGCCGATGTATCGACCGTAAAGATTGTACATGATAAGATACCCCGCAAAGGATAGGATCATGATTAACAACGCGTTCATTTTTGCACTCTCCTTTTCTTACCTGTTTGGTTTGAATTTCAATCATCTTCGTTGACGGGACTATACTCCGATGATATGGGAGGGGCAACTATTTTGTCTAAATGGAATTAGTTGGTTAAAACAATGATATGTAATGTGACACTTAATAACGCTCTGGACACACTTGAAAAGATTTACACCCTGTTTGACACGGCCATGGCTGGGTTTCCCTTCGCCTGCGCAAAACAGTGTGCGGACTGCTGCACCTGTAATGTCACCGCAACCGGCCTTGAAGTGGCCTACGTCCAGAACCGGCTTGATGCCAACGCGCTGGAAGATATCCGTGTGAGGCTCTCCCGGGCCGGAGAAACCAGACGATTTAGGCCTTCCCAGACCACCAATGGATTTGCCCTGGCCTGCATGGAGGGCCGGGATACGGATGAGGAAGAGAACGATCCCACCTGGGGAATCTGTCCGCTGCTTGAAGACGGCATGTGCACCATCTATCCTGTCCGGCCGCTGGGCTGCCGGGTAATGATGTCCACAACCCCTTGCAAACAGACAGGGCAGGGGGATATGCCTGATCTTGCCTTAACCATAACAACGGTTTTCATGCAATTTGTGGAGCATCTGGATGCCGGCGGTGAATACGGCAGCTTCCTTGATTTATTGGAACATGCGCAAAATAATGCAGCAGGGGATAACAGGGTACCGGAACAAGGCAATATTGGGGGAACGGCTCAAAATTTAAAGATTCCGGCACTTATGATCCCCCCCGAGCACATGGATAAAACCCGGGATCTTGTTCAGTCTCTTGGGCGCATGATTCTATGAAATGGCAGCCCATCAGCTTGACTTCACATGTAAGAATAGGGTAAATGCATCCCTGAATTTAAAATACATAGCACCAATCTATTATAAATAAGGAAAAACCATGACGAAAAACGTGGTAGAAAGAATTGATGATCTTGTGAAAATAAAGACCATTCTGGTCAGCGTATCCGATAAAAGCGGGTTGGAAACATTTATTCCCCAGCTGCTTGAGATTAATCCGGACCTGACCATTTTGTCCACCGGCGGAACCTATTCCAAAATAAGAGATATGCTTGGCCCTGATGCCAAAGATAATCTCAAACAGGTTTCTGATTATACCGGCCAGCCCGAAACCCAGGGCGGCCTTGTCAAAACCCTGGATTTCAAGATTTATCTGGGCCTTTTGACTGAAACCTATAATCCGGCCCACCAGAATGACCTGGAACGCACACATGGCGTGGTCATTGATATGGTTGTGGTCAATCTCTATCCCTTTGCCCAGACCATTGCCCAGGAAAACGCCACACCAGAAAATGCCCGGGGCAATATTGATATTGGCGGACCGACCATGATCCGTGCCGCGGCCAAAAATTTCATCCGGGTGGCGTCGGTGGTGGATCCCAAATCCTATGACGATATTGTCTCCGTCCTTAAAAAACAGGACGGGGCATTGGGGCTCAAGGACCGGTATGCGCTTGCTTCAAAGGCTTTTGAGCATACCGCACAGTACGACAGAGCCATTGCCGATTATATGGCAGGGCTTTCAGATGAAGATGTTCAATCGTGTTATAAAACAGGGGAGTAGTTATGAGTAAAGATCTTAAAAAAATGTACAAAACCATCATGGATGACCATTTCACCCCGTCCATGGAAATTTCATTTGTGAATGGTGACAGCCGGCAGACCCTGTTTTATGAAAAAGCATCCTGGGTGATTGACGGGGTTGAAAAAGGGCTTCGTTACGGGGAAAACCCGGGCCAGGAAGCCGCATTATACCGGCTGGTCAATGGCAATTTAGCCCTGGGGGATGCAAAAACCATTGTACCGGGCAAACACCTGGTTTCCGATATTGAACTGCTTCAGTCCGGCAAGCACCCGGGTAAAACCAATCTTACAGACGCAGACAATTCTCTGAATATTTTGCGCTATTTTACGGATACCCCCTGTGCCGTTATTGTTAAGCATAACAACCCCTGCGGGGCTGCCCGGGCCGACAGCCTGGAGCAGGCCTATGCCAAAGCCTATATGGCAGACCGCATTGCGGCCTTCGGTGGCTGTATTGCCCTGAACAAAGCGGTGGACAAGGCAACCGCCGAAGGCATTGCCGATCAGTATGCCGAAGTGGTCGTGGCCCCGGAGTTTGAGGATGGGGTTCTTGAGATTCTGGGCCGCCGCAAAAATCTGCGTGTGATCCGGATCAACGCCATGGACAAACTGCAGTCCTTTATCGGTGAGCGGGTGGTGGATTTTAAAAGCCTGATGGACGGCGGCATTGTGGCCCAGTGGTCCTTTGTACCCACCACACTTAAAAAAGAAGATTTGTTTGTTGCGTCCACAGAATATAAGGGAACAACTTATAAAGTAGACCGGGCACCCACGGACCAGGAATACGAAGATCTGCTTTTTGGCTGGCTCGTGGAGTCCGGGATTACGTCCAACTCCGTAATCTATGTCAAAGACAACTGCACCGTAGGCATCGGTACCGGCGAACAGGACCGGGTGGGTGTTGCGGAAATCGCCGTGGACAAAGCCTATCGCAAATTGTGTGACCGGTACTGCTTTGAGCGCTACAACACCCCCTTTGCTAACATGACCGATGAAGATAAAAAGGCGGAGATTGAAGCGGATGTTGCCAAAGAAAAAGGTGGACTCATTGGCTCTTCCATGATTTCCGATGCCTTTTTCCCGTTCCGGGACGGCATCGATGTTGGGCTGCGCCAGGGCGTCAAAGCCGTTATCCAGCCCGGCGGCTCCATGAACGATTACCAGTCCATTGAGGCCTGCAATGAATACGGTGCCAGCATGGTCTACACAGGACAGCGTAGTTTTAAGCACTAAAAGATAATTGATTTCAAAATAAAATCTTGAAGGGCATGAAGATTGATTCTCAAAGAACATTCTTCGTGCTTTTCAAGCCCTTCGTGGTAAATCAAAAAGCAAAAATATAAGTATCAAGCATTTTCGACCAAACGATCCACCATCTTCAATTCAATGTTCTATTAAATTGATTTTTATTTTCATATTTCTAAGGGTTCCTATGATTGTTTTATGGTTGTGAATAAGTTATAGAAAATAATTTTGAACTCATTATTTGGAGCTTTTTATGGATGGTGCCACTGCAACACTTTTGGGTGCTATACTTGGCGCGACCTTGACAGGTCCAATTAGTTATTTTTATGCAAATAAGCTTAGTAAAAGAGAACAATTCCAACGACATGCAAGCAAATTTATGAATAGCGTTGTTCAAATTTTCTTAACATTTTATCCGTCTTCCACGGCACTCGTTCTTTACCCAGATGTTAAACTCCAAAAAAACATTGGAAATCTGAGTGATAAAATCCCAGAACTTATTCAATCATATTCTGAATTTTATTTTTTTGTCCAAGATAAAAAGAAATTTGAAGAAGCAATGCTTTGTCTCAGAGGTTTTTGTGAAAGACATGGTGATGCCAGGATTGCCAATGAGCTTGCTGGTCGCGGAGACGAGTTTGATAAAAAAATAGAACAATTCCTGTCTTTCGCTGAAGTTCAAGACAAAACCTTGTGCGATAACTTCCTGTCTTTTGTTCTTAGAATAACGCAGTGTTACAAAAAAATTGTATCCGTAATAAAAGGAAGTTGACTTACTTATCACGCAACATCTCCGTCTGAATTTTTGGGATATATCTCCGAGATACTCATCTTTCAATGTGATAACTCACAGTAAATTTAATATATTAGAACTCTCCCTGAAAACCTCTGGCACCTGGTCGTTGATCGTCCCTATTCTTATCCAAGAATTTGTTCTAATAAATTGATTATGGCGGATTTTCGACCAGTAACGAAAATATATATAAACCTTACCGGCTGCAATTTTCATCACGGCGCGTTCTCTGTGTAGTTTGGCGAAAGCCAAACCTCTGTGCTCTCTGTGGTTTAAAAAACGAAATCCCGAAGGGATTGAATGTTTTCTTATCAAAACCTCTTGGTTTTTATTTTGCGGGCTTTGCCCGCTTTTTTTTAAACCACAGAGGACACAGAGAGCACAGAGTTAAAAGTGCTGCGCACATTAGTTCAAGTTAGGGCCTGATGGGATAATAATGGCTCAGACGGCAAAAAGCGTCAACTGACCCCGACGCGCATCGGCATGCTGGATCGTCACCTGAATCTGGTTGCCCGGTTTGAGTTTAAGCCCGGATGTCGGCAGTCTGGATTCAAGCATGAATTCCTTGAGCAGAACGTTGTAATGGTCCCTGTATGAGTCAAGTACCAGCCCTTCGAAACTTTCTCCCCTTAAATCCTGCAGGTATTTGATCAGCCAGTAGCGCTTGCGGGCGGCCTGGATGCGGCCCGTATTGGATACGGCCACGGAAATGGACGCAAGAATGTCTTCAAGTTCTTTGGCGGAGTAGGGTTTTCCGATACCCAGTATGGCCTTGATCTGGCGCTGGGTCAGCAGGTCATGGTAGCGTCTGATGGGGGAGGTGGCCGTTACATAGGCCGAAACGCCTAAGCCTGCATGGGGCTCGGCATGGGTAGTAATCACTGCCCGGCTCAATTGTTTGCGCTGAAGAAAGTTGGGCATCAGTTCGGTTTCAATTCCCTTGAAAATACGCTGCTTGGGCTGGGCCTGGGAGCGGAACACGCCGGGCATGTCATTATTTTTTAAAAATTCAGCCATCAGGGCGTTGGCCAGAATCATCATCTCCGAGACCAGCATCCGGGAGGGATTTTCCCGGTCCACCTTGGTATAGTGGATATTTTTATTTTCATCCAGCCACACATTGACCTCGGGCAGGGTGATCTGGATAGCCCCGGACTTAAGGCGTTTTTCCCGCAGGACCGTTGCCATTTTGTAAAGAGTCGTGATGGGGTCGTTCTTACCGTTTACAATATTGGCTTCGGTATAGCTCATCTGCTGGTGGACCTTGATCACCGACGGCACAATTTTATAGTCCTGGACTTCAAAAAAACGGTTCATCTGAACGAGGGTCGAAACCCCCGGCCGCAACTGCCCTTCCTTGAGGCTGCACAAATCTTCGGACAGACTGGGCGGAATCATGGGAAGTTTGTCATCGGGCATGTAAATGGAAGAGGCGCGTTCTCTTGCCGCGATATCAATGGTGTCTTCCTTGCGGATACAGGCCCCGACATCAATAATATGGATACCCAGCCGATAACCGTTTTCCGTAGTTTCCAGACTGATGGCGTCGTCATAATCCTGGGTGGACTGACCGTCAATGGTAATTAAGGGCAGATCTGTCAGGTCCTTGCGCTTGGGATCATCAAATATCAGAGGCGTTGTTTTGCACAGGTATTCGGCGGCTTTGTTCACTTTGGGTGAAAATGACGTGGGGATCTGCAAGGCGACCAGATCAAGGTTTTCATCCTCATCCCATATACCTGCCTTGACAAAAAGGTCAAATAAGCTGTCCGGTGAATTTAATCCCGCTTTTTTAATGATTTTTTTTGCCACAAAGGCTTTTTGAGAATCATTGCCGAACACATAATAGTCTTTTAAAATCTCTATCACAGCCGGGTCCTGCTCGCCACTGACACTCTCGCGGTCCCGGAGCTTTGCAAGCCAGGCTGCGCCTTTATTGACTATTTCTTCCCGTTTTTCTTCTTCCCTGATCTGCCGTTTTTTTGCCTCCACCTGGGCGTGTGTGAACGGACAAAAGATAATTTTATTAAATTTGAAATAGAGGCGGTCGTTAAAAAACGCCCGGATAACGGCGGCTTCGTGGTCCGGGGTCAACGGCGGATCAAAACAGAACAAGGTCATGGCGGAAATATCAATTTCCTGGGGATCATCATGGAGAATTTCCCATAAGCCTTGGATATCTATAGACGCTGACAGCTTTTTGCGGATTTCAGCCACCTCTTTGAGGTAGGAGACAAGGGTGGCTTTGGAGCATGTGGTGTCCAGTCGGGTCTGTGAAACATGGGCAAGCCGTTTTTCGGAAAAGATAACTTCCCGGCTGTTCTCATTGAGCAACCGAAGCTTTCCTTTTGCCTCACTTAAAATAACCGCAGATATAATTTTTTGCTGGTCTATATATTCAACAATGTCGCCAATATTCATGAAGGGACAATAGCAGGAAGGTGTATTAAAGTCAAATATGACAAACAAAGGCAGAACCTTGAAAACCCCCTGTTTTTCAAGTAATATAGCGTTTATGAAAAAGATAAATACCAGGAAAAATAGACAAAAATTACACGGCAAAACGGATCTGCCAAAACTTACTTCGGACAAAGATTTTCTAGATGCGTTTTTAATTGATGGCGAAAGGCATTTAAAAGAAAATCAGGAAAAGTCAGACCTTCCTGTTGACCCCCAAAAAAAATTAAACAAACATGGCCTTCCCTTGCTTGATGATTATGAAACATGGATGGAAAAAAATATCGAATCAGATAACTTATCTGATAATTCTATAGCCGAGCCGGATGCTTCTCCCATTGAACCCGAAGAGGACTTTTCAACCCTGCTTGAAGCCTCTTTGAAAGAAAATCGAGGGTCCCGTAAAGTCCCTAAGCCCATGCCCTTGAAACGTCGGCTAAAGCGATACCCGCCGCCTGAATCAACCCTTGATCTTCACGGATTCACCGCCGTCGGGGCCCAGGTCAAGGCACGCTCTTTTATTTCAAGTGCCCATGCCCAGGGATTTTTTACCCTGCGCATTATCGTGGGCAAAGGGCTACATTCCGAAGACGGCCCCGTACTTCCCCATGTGGTGGAGGATTTGATCAAGGCGATGAAACATGAAAATATAGTTCTATCCTATAAATGGGAGGGCGCTAAAAAATCAAAATTCGGTGGGGCTGTGCTTGTGTATCTTAAACGATTTGATGATTGAGAACATCAGTTGAGTTGGTATTTTTTTACGGCGTTGTTGTGATCTCTCAGATTGGTTGAAAATTGATGCGTGGTATCGTTTTTTGATACAAAGAAAAGGTAATTTGTGTGAGCAGGGTACAATGCCGCCTCAAGGGATAGGGCACCCGGATTGGCGATGGGGCCTGCCGGCAAGCCGTTTATTTGATAGGTGTTATAAGGTGTTACACGCCTTAAATGTTTAGATCTTATCCTGCCATCATAATCCGAAACCCCGTAAATTACCGTGGGATCACTTTCTAGTCGCATATTGCGCTTTAACCGGTTATGGAATACCGATGAAATGATGGGCCGCTCCGTTGCGTTCCCCGTCTCCTTTTCAATGATTGAGGCAAGGGTTACAACCTCTTGAACACTTAAGTTCATTTCTTTGGCCCGGGCTTTCCACTTGTTATTGAATGTTTTGTTGAAGGTGGCCACCATTTTTGTGATCAAGGTTTTGCAATCTGTCTCTTTGGAGAAAAAATAGGTATCCGGGAACAGATAGCCTTCTAAGGTCATACCCGGTACTTTCAACGCATTGATGAATTTTATATCGTTGCATAAATTTAAAAAATCATTGCTGGAACACAGACCTGCCTGTTCAACCAGCATCGCAATTTCTTCCATGTTCAGCCCTTCGGGAATGGTTAGCCGGTAAAGCTTGTTCTTTCCCGAAGTTAAAAGCTCCAAGACGGTTTTCGGGCTCATGCCGGTGTTCATTTCGTACTCCCCGGCTTTAATTTGAGTCCCGGCATTTTTGATCCGGACATAAATTTTAAAAGCAGTGAGGTTTGAAATAAGTCCCTGGTCTTGAAGGTTTTGGGCGATGGAGGTGAAGTGCTGCCCTGAAGATACAGTAAAGATAACCGGTTTTGACAGAGAGGAAGACGGCGATTTTATGAAAACAGTCATCCAGAGCACAGCGGCACCAATGAACGTACAAATGCCCAGGCCGAAGATGGCTGAAATTAAAACTGTTCTTTTTATTTTTTTGTGAAATTTTCCCATATATTTTGGGGAAGACGACTCCGATTCTTGACGTTTAATTGTATTCTTGGACGCTTTCAATCAGCTGTTTATTGCTCTGGGTTAAAATTAAAACGGGCCTGCCGCGAAAGCGGGCAGACCCGTATGTTCATCTATTCCTTAATGCCGGATTACTTGGCAATGGGAAATGGTGTATCAGGATTGTAGCAGATCCGGCAGCAGTTCAGACACCGGTTTGCTTCTCTGTGTGCTTCTTCTTCGTCAAGTACCTGGTCAACTTCAATAAACGAATCAAGACGTTCGCTTACAGGAAGTTCGGGCATCTTAGCTCTTGGCGTAGGCGTGATTCCTTCCACGGATTTAAAAATGGATTCGTGGATGCGTTTTTGCTGCAGAGAATCCTTGGGCGGCTCAACAGGTTCGCCTTTGAGGAACAGGTCGATTGATCTTGCCGCACGCCGTCCGGAACCAATGGCGTCAACCACAAGGGCAGGTCCTGTTGCCGAGTCACCAGCGGTGAAGATATAGGGCACGGAAGACTGCAGGGTTGTGGGATTGTTGTCAATGGTGTTCCACCGGGTCAGTTCAAGTTCCGTCATTCTGCGATGGGGATCCTGTTCTTTAAAAGATGCATCAGGGGACTGACCAATGGCAGAAATAACCATTTCAACATCCAGTTTGGTTTCGGAACCTTCAACGGGTACGGGGCGGCGACGTCCTGATTTGTCAGGTTCGCCCAGTTCCATTTTAAGGTATTCAAGGTGCTTGCATTTGCCGTCTTCACCGGCAATAACCCGTGTGGGGGCTGCCAGGAAAACAAATTCAATGCCTTCCTCTTCGGACGCCACAATTTCAACTTCATTGGCGGGCATCTCGTTTCTGGTACGACGATATACCATGTATACTTTTTCAAGGCCGCAGCGAAGCAGTGTTCTTGCACAGTCGACAGCCGTATTACCACCACCGACAATGGCTGCAGTTTTGCCTAACTCAACTTTTTGACCAGAGGACATGCGCTGGAGAAAATCAATGCCGGTAAAGCAGCCGGGAAGGTTTTCGCCTTCGATGCCCAAAGAGTAATCTTTCCAGGCACCAACGGTAAGACATACCGCATTATAGCCGCCGGCCATAAGAGAACCCAAACCGAAATCGACACCGAACCGAAGATGGTTGAATGCGTTGATGCCAAGATCGAGAATAGTCTGAATTTCCCAATCCAGTATTTTCTTGGGCAGACGATATTCAGGAATACCATAGCGCAGCATACCACCCAATTTGGGCATGGCTTCAAAAATACTGACCTGGTAACCGATGCGGCGCAGAAAATATGCTGCGGACAGACCACCAGGGCCACCGCCGATAACAGCAACTTTCATGCCGTTTTCCGGAGCACATGGGATGGGGATCTTAGTTCCGGAATTCATCTCATAATCGGCCACAAAACGTTTAAGCTGATTGATGGATACCGGTTCATCTTCTATGCCTCTTCTGCACTCGCTTTCACAAGGATGGGGGCAAACACGTCCACAAGCAAGGGGCAACGGATTGCGCATGCGAATGGTCTGGACCGCTTCGGCATATTTGCCGGCTTTAAGTTGACTGATATATCTGGGAATATTGATTTCAGCAGGGCATGTCTGGGCACAGGGTGCCAGGGGATCATGCTGCTGGTTGAATTTCATCAACTTTTCAGTCAGGGTTTTAACTTCGATAATATCTTTGGGACAGGCTTTCTGGCATGCGCCGCAACCAACGCATTTGTCGTCATCTACCACGGGATGTCCATTGGGACCCATTTCAAGGGCGCCGAACGCACATGCTTTGACACAGTCACCAAGACCGATGCAGCCCACCGTACAAACCCTGTGTCCGCCATAAATAGAAGACATGGCCTTGCAGGAAGTTACACCCATGTAATGGTATTTGTCAGCAGCCCGGTTTCCGCCCTCACACATGTTGTAAGACAGTGGGGCTTCCGCCGCCCCCGCATCAACACCCATGATCTTAGAAACAGCTTGCACACCGTCCTTGGAGTTGACGATACAAAGTGTCGGGGGTTCCTTGCCTGAAACAATGGCCTCTGCTGCTGCAGAACAACCCGCATATCCGCAGCCGCCGCAGTTGGCGCCTGCAAGATTGTTCTCTACCTGTGCGATTCTGGGGTCTTCATACACATAAAAGACTTTGGAAGCAAGACTGAGCACGATGCCGCATGTTGCGCCAATGCCCAGCATTAGCAGTATAGCTGGAATCATAGAATCACCTTATATTATATTTTGTGTTAAACTAAACCATGCCTCTGAAGACGGTAAAGATCAGTGCGATCAGACCCGCAGTCACAAGACCGATGGATGTATCCTGTAAAGGTTTGGGCACTCTGGCGAGAATGATTCGTTCTCTTACGCCTGCAAATAGTACCAAAGCAAGACCAAAGCCTACAGCATAGGCAAAAGAGGATACCAGCGCCTCAATAAAGGTGTATTCTTCCTTGATGTTAATCAGACACACACCCATAACCGCACAGTTGGTTGTAATCAGCGGAAGAAAGATGCCCAGGCCGGCATAGAGTCCGGGGATACTTTTTTTCAAGAACATTTCCACAAACTGAACCAGCGCGGCAATAACCAGAATGAAGGATACGGTGCGAAGGAATTCAACATTCAGTGCTTTAAGCAGGTATGCGTCAACGATCCAGGTTATCATGCCTGCCATAACCAGAACGAATACAACCGCCATACCCATACCCAGGGCGGTTTCCATTTTCTTGGAGGTGCCAAGAAAAGGGCAGTTGCCTAGAAATTGGGCAAGGAGAATATTGTTGATGAAAATACAGCTGATTGCCAGTACAAATAAATCACCCATGTTTTAAATCTCCTTTCCTTATTTTTGCCCGATGAGGTTCATCAGGCAGAGCATCAGGCCCAGACCGATAAATGCGCCCGGCGCTTCAACCATGAAATGAAAGGGGATATAGCCATGTCCTATCGTAAAGATGGGCGAACCTCCCCAAACCGTCAACGTTCCGGCACCAATCAGCTCGCGCACGGCGCCAAGCGATGCCAGGGACATGGTAAACCCGATACCCATACCCAGTCCGTCAGCCGCCGAGGGAATCATTGTATTTTTACCGGCAAAGGCTTCTGCCCGGCCCAGTACGATACAGTTTACAACGATCAAGGGGATGAAAATACCCAGTTTCAGGAACAACTCATAGGTGTAGGCCTGCATCATAAATTCCACAATGGTAACAAATGTGGCGATAATTACGATGTAGCAGGCGATTCTGACCTTTGAGGGAATTATATTTCTAAGCATGGATATCAGAATGTTGGAGAACACCAGAACAAAGGTGGTGGCCACGCCCATACCTATACCATTTTCTACGGTCTTGGTTACGGCAAGGGTGGGACAGAGCCCAAGAACCAGCCGGAACGGAGGGATCTCCGCCCACAGACCTTTTGTAAATTCTTTTACCAGGGATTGTGCCATAATTATTTCTCCTGAACGATCTTAGTTAGCGATCTGTTTAACGATTTCAGGTTTCAGTTTCTTGTACAGTGCCTGGGCAGCAATTGCAGCCTGGCTGACACCGCCTGAGGTAACCGTTGCACCGGACATGGCATCAATCTCGCCGCCGCCTTTTTTAAGGCCGAAATTGGCGGACATATTCAAGCCGGTAAACTGGGAAACAAAGGACAAGTCATCCTTGGCTCTGGAACCGATGCCGGGCGTTTCAGAATGAGTTGTAACACGTACGGCGATAATTTCATCGGTGTCAAGATTGATGCCGACCATCAGGCCGACAGGTCCGCCAAAACCGGTGCCTTTGGCTTCAAATGCCACAGCTTTCTGGCCGTCGGCAAGAACGCCGGGAAACACCTGAAGCGTGGTATCGTCAGCAGTTACATCAAAGCGCTCCTGAATCGGATTGTTGGTAACCTCCGGAAAAATTTCTTTGATGGCCGGTGCTTTCTGAAATTTCAGAACCTGTTCTTCAATCTGGGGCTTGGTTGACTTTTCAACTGCCGCCAGAAGCCCGCCGGATACTGCCGTGAGAACGGTCAGTACCACGATCATACTTAGCATCTCACGCATTGGGTACCCCCTTTCCAAGGGCTTTGGGTTTTATCACATCAATCAGCGGATTGATAAGATTGATCAACAGAATGGACAGGACAGTGCCGTCCGGATAGATACCGATATTGCGGACCAAAATGATCATGAATCCACCTAAAAATCCGTAAATCAGCATGGGGATGCGATTCACCGGAGAAGATGAATTCTCCACAGCCAGAAAGAAGGCGCCTAAAAGGGTGTAACCGGCAAGCAGGTGAAACAGAGGCGGCGCATATGTGTCAGGGTGCAGCATATAGAAAATTGTTGCAGTAATCAGAATGCCGGCAACAAAGGAGACCACAATTTCCCACCGGGCATAGCCTCTGAGCATCAGATAAATGCCGCCGATAATGATGCCAAGTCCGAACGTGGAGCCAATCCCGCCAACTTCGTTGCCCATGAGCAAATCGTAATTGGAGAAAGAGGCCACAGCGGAAATTCCCTGGGATTTTAATGCGACAAGCGGTGCAAGGGCAGTAAAATTAAACTGGTATGATACATATGCTGTATCAAAATCCATGAAGGTCGGCCAGGCCATTGTGATAATTGCAATACCTACCAGTGTAGGATTGAAAGGATATCCACCGGAACCGCCATACACAAATTTGCCCAAAAGCAGCGTGACAAATGTGCCGGTAATCACAACCCACCAGGGCATTGTGGCCGGAACCATCATGCCAAACAGCAGACCGATGACTGCGGATTCCATATTGCCTATGGCCATTTTATTTTTGGAGATGATCGACATGATCACTTCCCAGAGCATGGCTGACGACATGGCAAGGGTCAGCACCCCAAGCGCAGGGGCGCCATAATGCATGATACCGAAAAGTGCAGCCGGTATAAGGGCGATAATAAAATTCAGATTCTGTTGAAACAGGCTGTCTCCGTTATGCCAGAATGGGGCATGGGAAACGATCAATTTAGTGTTTGTCATTGGCTTTCTCCCATCTTCAAGCATTTTCACGAAGGGTCAACAATTCATGTTTGCCCAGGCGGATATACTGATATAAAGGAATCCTGGCCCTGCATACATAAGCGCAAAGTCCACACTCGATACAGGATTCCAAATCGAACCTGTCTGCTGCCTCTTCATAAAGGTTTGCTTCAAGATACCGAACCAGCAGGTTCACGGGCACATTAGCCGGACAGACGCGGATGCACTCACCGCAGTTCACACAGGCATTGTCCGAAAGCTCGGGCACAATATCCCTGTCTTGAACGATAATTGTATCCATATCCGGAACCACAGGGTGGTGCACCGTATACGTGGCATGGCCGCGCATGGGTCCGCCGATGATGATTCGGTCCCGTTCATTGATCTGAACATTGAAACTGGACAATATTTTACTGATCGGTGTACCGATAATGGCCTTGACCCGGCTCTTTTTTCCCCCTTTGTCAATCAGGGTAATAATTTTATCGAACACCGGCTGTCCGGCTTCAAACGTCCGGGCAAGGGAAACCAGAGCCTCGGGGCTCATAAAACAGACACCTGTATCTTCCGGTGTCATGCCGGGTGAAAGTTCTTTGCCTAAATGGTCTTTCATAACCATGGCCGGCAGATTGGACGGGTACGTAGCAGATGTTCTGATTACGTTGAACCCGTCAAGGTCCACCTGGAATGAAAGATTTTCAGGTAGTGTGATGCAGAACCGGTCAACCCGGGTCATGCTTTTGAGAATCTTTGCACCTTGGACCATCAGGCCTGCATATGCGGTGCAGACAAATTGACAGGTATCGCAGAGAATGTCTTCATCTGCACCTGTCACGACGATGGTTCTGATGTCATAATTAGGATTTGTCAGGGTTGAAACGGGCAGTGCCCCGGGAAGCTGCTCCAGATACTCAGCGGCAAACTCAAGCGTTTCTTCCAGATTTATCTGGGCCAATTGCTCGTCGCCTTTGACCGAAGAATCTGATTTAATCGTCACATAAGTTGCCGTGTTGCCGAAGTCATCGGAGTAGGAGTCGAATCCCTTGATCGTGCCTGCGACAGGAGATAAAACATAAGATGTGCTGTCATCGTAAAGGGTTAGTTTTTGCCCTTTTTTAACAACATCTCCCGGGCTGATCAAAGCCTTTTTTGCCGAATCGATTGCATCCGGCAAAAGAAGGGTAAGATTGCCAGGAACTGCAATCTCATCAGCGGATTGCAAGGACGTATCAAGCAGATCATACGTCAGCCTGGGTTTGGATAGAGCGAAAAGAGATCGTTTAATCATAATTAGTCCTTAAGTGTTGTAAAATTCTTAAGCCAAGCCTTAAATTTAATCAGGGGGCAATGTCCGTCATCCTGAAAAATTTATTTCGCGTGACATGCATTACATTCTACCGGACCCGCACCATAATCTTCATGGCATCCCTTGCACTGGGCGTGGAATGCGTCAGCCCTTGAAGGCATGTTTTCATCACCGGTTTCCTCATGGCACTCGCTGCAGTTGTAGGTTTCGTCGCCATCTGCTAAGTTGTGGTGGCAGTCCAGACAATCTATAGAGTAATCGTCTGTGTGCATGAGGTGAGTGAATAAAACTTTGCCTGCTTTGTTCTGAAACATCAGTCTGACTGGTTTGTCAGGAACAGGTGGGGAAAAGGACGCGTAACATACAATCCCTGTGACTAAAAGAACGATCATGATCCATACAGCTATTTTCAGGTCGCGTTGTGATGTCATAATTCTTCTCTCAATATTTTAGGGGTTAGAGGTTATCGACGAACCCACAACTGGAAGCGTATATAGTATATTGACTTTAGATTTACAAGGAAAAAGTGGGGGAATTTTATTTATTACAATGGTGCAATTTTTAGGCGTTGAGAGGGGCTTTTTTTCTGACGAGGAAGGGTTTGTATTTGTCTTTTTTTGACATGCCGGCCTGCTTTTTTCTGATGATAAAAAATGCGACGGCAAATAGTAAAAAACCAACCCCCATGGACAGGGCTGAGTTATTCATTCCTAACACAGGGGCAAGGGCATCCCCGATAAGTGCACCGATGATGAGCAATATAATTGGAAATACATAGAGAAGGAAGCTCAAAAAAATCATGGGGCCGGACTCAATGCCCACGATCACCCGGTCTCCTTCCGATACATTAAGGGTGTTGGGCACAATGACCGTCATCTCTTCGGAGGGGTGATGGCTGACCCCGCAGGAGTCCTTTGAGGAACAGCTTTCGCAAGCTGCCGAACGGGTGGTTTTAATCCAGGCTTTTTCAGGTGTAGCGTGTGTAACAATTCCGTCTTCAGTAATCATAATGCGCTCTTGTTCAATGGGGTTAGTGTCGGCAGTTGGTGCCGGTTCGGTTTAGTAAACTTATACAATATAATTAATATCAGGCAACAATGTTAAGCTGACTGCCTTGTTTTGTCTGCAGTTGATCCATCTGCTGGGTCTTAAAACTTTGCGGGGTCAGTTGTGGATTCATCTCCTGCTCTTTCTGGGCCGTATCTTGTTTCCTTTGGCTCTGAAGTGTTAGTGCTTCCGGTGTGATTTCAACTTGAAAGGCTTCCTGGAGGGTTTGGGTGCTTTCCCCATCGGTAACAGCCGCTGTTGCTTCTTTATTATTGTTTAGGACAGAAGCCGTGTTCGTCATTTGTGCATTGGCTGTGTAGGCGTTCATTCTCTGAATATTGTTGATATCCATTTGATGTCCTTTCTGTGCTGAATTTTTTGATACAAATTAACAATAATCTCAAGAAAAGGGGATGTCAAATTTTTTTATTGAAATTGCTTGACATGGAATTGGGGTTGATATATAACCCTCAAGTCTTTGATTGAGAGACGCTGTTCCCCAGTAGCTCAGTTGGCAGAGCGAGTGGCTGTTAACCACTAAGTCCGCGGTTCAAGTCCGTGCTGGGGAGCCAACCAAAAGATAACATCCCGACAACCCCAAGGTTGTCGGGATTTTTTATTTTCAGGCCCCATTTTTCAGGCATCATGGTCAAATAATCAGGATTAAATCCCCAATCCACCGTCAAAAAAAAGAAAAACCCCGTTGTGCTTGATGTTTCAAGCAGATAGAGTATTTGTGCGAACAAAAAACTATCACCAACGGGGTGCAACAAACTATGACACAAGGAATCTTACCATTCAAGTACGAACAGGAAAAAACTGACGGAGGCACAACTGCATTGGGTGGGCTGCCGCTTTACCTTGATTTGGCAAAAGTGATTGGGCTGACCAAATCGATTCAAAAGCATTTAACCGTGAAGAAGGGCTCACAGGGCTGGACAGACTCCCAGTTTGTATTGTCTGGTATCCTGTTGAACCTTGCGGGCGGCAACTGCGTAGACGACCTGAATATTTTAAATGCAGATCAGGGATTTTGCAGCATATTACATTCAGCTGAAAATCATAAGCTGCCACGCAAAGAGAGGCGTGAGATAGAACGAAGATGGCGAAAAGAAAAACAACGATTTGTCCCTTCTTCTTCAGCCATGTTCAGATACCTGAAGGTCTTTCATGATGTCGCCCAGGAGCAGTTACGCCGAGTTTCCTCAATTAAAGCTTTCATTCCGGCCCCAAACCGGCACCTTAACGGCTTCGTACATATCAACAAAGACATGTGCGAAGCCATGAATGAGGCACGTCCATATAAAACAGCCACACTGGATCAGGATGCGACCCTGGTTGAGACAAGCAAGCAGGAAGCACGCTTCTGTTATAAAGGATTCAAGGCCTATCAGCCATTCAATACATGGTGGGCCGAACAGGATATGATCCTGCACACTGAATTTCGGGATGGGAATGTTCCGGCAGGGTACGAGCAATTAAGAGTTTTCAAAGAAGCCCTGGCTTGTTTGCCCCAGGGGGTCGAAAAAGTTCGGCTCAGATCAGATACCGCCGGTTACCAACATGACCTTTTAAAGTATTGTGATTCAGTAGACAACAAGCGATTTGGAAAAATTGAGTTTGCTGTTGGGTGCGATGTCTCTCAATCATTCAAAATTGCCGTAGCTCAGGTCCCTTCCTCAGAATGGAAGCCAATCTATAAAGAAAAAAACGGTAAAAAGATGAAGACCGGAAGTGAATGGGCAGAAGTTTGCTTTGTCCCGTCAGAAATAGGAAAGAGCAAAGAGGGGCTTGAGTACCGGTATCTTGCCAAACGCCAGGTGCTTGAACCGGTGCTGCCCGGCATGGAAGACAAACAAATGCAGTTGCCGTTTCCGGCCATGGAAATGGATGACATTCGGTATAAAGTATTTGGTGTTGTTTCCAATATTCCAGAACAGGACATGTATGGTGAGGATCTTATCCACTGGTTACACAAAAGATGCGGCAAAAGCGAAGAGGTTCACTCCATAATGAAAACGGATCTGGCCGGAGGGACATTGCCTTCGGGTAACTTTGGAGAGAACGCAGCCTGGTGGTGGATGATGATCCTGGCGCTTAATCTGAACCAGATGTTGAAGCGTCTGGCTTTCGAGCCCAAAATGATGGGCAAAAGGATGAAAGCCATTCGGTTTTCAATTATAAATATCCCCGGTCGAATAGTAAAAAGGTCCAGAGAGTTGATCCTCAGGCTATCCAAAGGTCATCCTGGCTTTAACGTATTGGTAGAAGCCCGAGAACGGATCGCCTTGCTGGAAGGGCTGACGTCAGGATAACGGAGCTCAGGAGGTAACTGGACAATTTGTTGGAATGTTGAAAGGAATTGAAATGAAAGGCTGAAGTGCGTCTAAAATTCTGCCCGAATTGTAGCGCGGTCGCCGGTTAAGGTAAAAACCACGCACGCGGCTGAAAAATTTTCTTAAAAAAGTAAAAAATCCAACCACGGAATGCCTCCTAAAAAAATGACGGTGGATTTGGGTAAATCCCCAATCCACCGTCAAAAAAAAGAGAAACCCCGTTGTGCTTGATGCGTCAAGCAGATAGAGTCTTTGTGCGAACAAAAAACTATCATCAACGGGGTGCAACAAACTATGACACAAGGAATCTTACCATTCAAGTACGAACAGGAAAAAACTGACGGAGGCACAACTGCATTGGGTGGGCTGCCGCTTTACCTTGATTTGGCAAAAGTGATTGGGCTGACCAAATCGATTCAAAAGCATTTAACCGTGAAGAAGGGCTCACAGGGCTGGACAGACTCCCAGTTTGTATTGTCTGGTATCCTGTTGAACCTTGCGGGCGGCAACTGCGTAGATGACCTGAATATTTTAAATGCAGATCAGGGATTTTGCAGCATATTACATTCAGCTGAAAATCATAAACTGCCACGCAAAGAGAGGCGTGAGATAGAACGAAGATGGCGAAAAGAAAAACAACGATTTGTCCCTTCTTCTTCAGCCATGTTCAGATACCTGAAGGTCTTTCATGATGTCGCCCAGGAGCAGTTACGTCGAGTTTCCTCAATTAAAGCTTTCATTCCGGCCCCAAACCGGCACCTTAAAGGCTTCGTACATATCAACAAAGACATGTGCGAAGCCATGAATGAGGCACGTCCATATAAAACAGCCACACTGGATCAGGATGCGACCCTGGTTGAGACAAGCAAACAGGAAGCACGCTTCTGTTATAAAGGATTCAAGGCCTATCAGCCATTCAATACATGGTGGGCCGAACAGGATATGATCCTGCACACTGAATTTCGGGATGGGAATGTTCCGGCAGGGTACGAGCAATTAAGAGTTTTCAAAGAAGCCCTGGCTTGTTTGCCCCAGGGGGTCGAAAAAGTTCGGCTCAGATCAGATACCGCCGGTTACCAACATGACCTTTTAAAGTATTGTGATTCAGTAGACAACAAGCGATTTGGAAAAATTGAGTTTGCTGTTGGGTGCGATGTCTCTCAATCATTCAAAATTGCCGTAGCTCAGGTCCCTTCCTCAGAATGGAAGCCAATCTATAAAGAAAAAAACGGTAAAAAGATGAAGACCGGAAGTGAATGGGCAGAAGTTTGCTTTGTCCCGTCAGAAATAGGAAAGAGCAAAGAGGGGCTTGAGTACCGGTATCTTGCCAAACGCCAGGTGCTTGAACCGGTGCTGCCCGGCATGGAAGACAAACAAATGCAGTTGCCGTTTCCGGCCATGGAAATGGATGACATTCGGTATAAAGTATTTGGTGTTGTTTCCAATATTCCAGAACAGGACATGTATGGTGAGGATCTTATCCACTGGTTACACAAAAGATGCGGCAAAAGCGAAGAGGTTCACTCCATAATGAAAACGGATCTGGCCGGAGGGACATTGCCTTCGGGTAACTTTGGAGAGAACGCAGCCTGGTGGTGGATGATGATCCTGGCGCTTAATCTGAACCAGATGTTGAAGCGTCTGGCTTTCGAGCCCAAAATGATGGGCAAAAGGATGAAAGCTATTCGGTTTTCAATTATAAATATCCCCGGTCGAATAGTAAAAAGATCCAGAGAGTTAGTCCTTAGGCTATCCAAAGGTCATCCTTGCTTTAACGCATTGGTCGGCGCCCGAGAACGGATCGCCTTACTGGAAGGGCTGTCGTCAGGATAACGAATCTCAGGAGGTAACTGGACAATTTGTTGGAATGTTGAAAGGAATGGAAATGCAAGGGTGAAGTGCATCTAAAATTCTGCCTGAATTGTAGCGCGGTCGCCGGTGAAGGTAAAAGCCACGCACGCGGCTGAAAAATTTTCTTAAAAAAGTAAAAAATCCAGCCACGGAATGCCTCCTAAAAAATTGACGGTGGATTTGGGTAAATCTGTATTGCTTGACATAAAATTGGGGTTGGTATATAAACCACAAGTCTTTGATTGAGAGACGCTGTTCCCCAGTAGCTCAGTTGGCAGAGCGAGTGGCTGTTAACCACTAAGTCCGCGGTTCAAGTCCGTGCTGGGGAGCCAACCAAAATATAACATCCCGACAACCCACCAAGGTTGCCGGGATTTTTGTTTTCAGTCCCCATTTTTCAAGAACCATGGTCAAACGATCAGGGTTGAATCTGTTATTGATATGCCTGTTTTCTTTGATCGTGACCCTTATACATCCCGCCTTTTAAGATATCCTTTTTGTAGATACAAAATTTAATGTTGACATAATATAAAGTGTTTTGTATCTATATTAAAAATTAGTTTTATCTAACTTAATTTAATCCAAGTCAATTTATAGATTCAGGTAGTTAATATATAAAAATTTGGAGGTTTATTAATGGATGCGATGATGTGTTTTGCAAATATATGGGAGATTGAGCGTAACTTTAAATGTCCCGTCATTGGTGCGATGTTGTCTGTGGACAAACACAGGGACATTCTTAAAAAGTGCGGATGGGATGTCAACGGCCTTAAACCCTATGAATACCACTCCTATTTAATGGGATGCATGGGAGATGAAAATGCGGTATCCATCAAAACAAATAATTTTATTCGGCACCAGGCCGGAAAATATATGAAGCAGATTGCAGCGCTTTACAGGAAAAATGATGCAAAAGGGGTCAGACGCTTATGGAACGACTATTCAGCCCGGGGGATCATCGGCCCCGTGATGTATGCCATTGTGTCGCACAAGGATACCAACGTTGATTTGCTCAAGGATATTCATGGTGAGGTCCATATGCTTTCCCATGCCAACATGACCGAAGTTTTCAGCGTCCGCAAAAAACTTGAAGCGGCAGATCAATCCCTGGCCCGGGAAAAAAACAAGTGCAGTTCAAAAAATGAAAAAATCCGGGAACTGGTCAGCCAACTAAAGCAGGCAGGTAAAGAAAAAGACTGCCTTGCCACCGAAAATTTTCAGCTCAAAAGGCAGCTTGAACAACTTGAAACCCGGACGGTATTTGCGCAACCGTCAGACCCTGACCTGCATCAGGATGTTGAACGGCTTGAACAGGCATTAAACCGCAAAAAAGAAGAGCTTCAAAACCTGGATCGGGATAGAAAACAACTTGAGATTCAATTGTTCAGCGCCAACAATGAGAACGCAATGCTCAAAGAGGAGTTTGCCCAGCTCTCTTCTGTGTTTACCCCAGATACCAAAGATGGTTGCAATTGCCGGGAGCCTGAGACTTGTCCGGTAACCGGGGCGTGCCCAGACCGGGATTGCCCGAGACGGCGCCTGTGTGCCCAGCGGATTTTTATGATCGGCGGCATCACCAAGATGAAATCCTACTACCGGCAGATTGTTGAAAAGGCCGGCGGAGAGTTTGACTACCATGACGGTTATCTTAGAAGCAGTAATGATGATCTTGCCGCTAAAGTCAGACGGTGTGATGTGGTGGTCTGCCCCGTGAGCTGCAACAGCCATAATGCCTGTTTAAAGGTTAAACACCTGTGCACACGATATAATAAGGAACTAAAAATTTTAAACAGTGCAAGCCTGTCTGCCGTTACCCAGGCGTTGATTGTTCCCGATGATGCAGCAAGTCTCAACTAACGACGATAGGTCTACCGGGTCCAATCGTAAATAATACCTTGACATTTATCCAATCGGAGAAATAATTATGCACTAAACATATAAATTATTTGCTGTTTTACGCAAAAAGCACATCCCAATATTAGATAAAGATTAATCTATGCAGATCCTGAACCCTTCCAGGTGGTATCTTCACCCTGTATTTATTTTTGCCTGTTCCCTTTTTGCCCTGGCCACATTTCTGGTCCTAACGGTCAGTTTGTACATGGAGATCCGTTCGGCCCTTGAGGTGGTGATGCTCAAGTTCAACATCGCACCCCAGGCCATTTTTCCGTCTAAAACCGGGATGACAATCCTGGTGTTGAGCCTGCTGATTATTGTGGTGCTGGCCGGTATTTTTTTAGCCTTTATTTATTACCAGAAAACCGTGAACCTGTTCCGGCTCCAGCACAATTTCATCTATAATTTCACCCATGAACTCAAAACCCCTGTCACATCCCTTCGCCTTTATCTTGAAACCTTTATCCGTCACCCCATGGAACCTGCGGATGTAAAGAAATACAGCACGGATATGCTCAAGGATATTGACCGGCTCACCGAGAACATCGACCGGATTCTTAACCTGGCACGTATCGAAAGCCAGAATTTTGGATCAAAGGTCACCCGGGAAAGCCTCGTGGTATTTTTAGAAGAATTCTGCCAAAAAAATGCCTCTTTGTTCAGGGATCTTAAAGTAAAGATTAAAAATCCGTCAGGGGGCAGATTTGAGTATCCGGTAAATGTTTTTTTGCTGGATATTCTGCTGACCAATATTTTTTCAAATGCCATGCGCTACAATGAAAGCCCCACCCCTTGCCTGACCATCTTATTTAAAAGTTACTTGCAGAAAGTGACCATTGAATTTATTGATAATGGCATTGGTGTGGATAAACACCATGCAAAAAAGATTTTTCGAAAATTTTACCAGGGAGACAGGAACAGTAACCAGGCCAATACAGGGTCGGGTCTTGGGTTGTATCTAGTCTCAAGTATTGCCGCCATCCATGGCTGGCGGGCATCGGTGTCCAGTGAGGGCAAGGGCAAAGGCGCCAAATTTACCATTACCATTCCCCGGGCAAGTATTGCCAGCGTCAGAGATAAGGAATTATGGAAACGGCTGAAAAAAAACGTGTTCTGATCATAGAGGATGAATCCCATATTGCCGAAGGGATCAAACTTAATCTCACCCTCCAGGGCTATGCGGCCAGGGTGGCGGCCGACGGCATTGAAGGTCTTGAAACATGGCGGGCCTGGCAGCCGGATCTGATTGTGCTTGATATTATGCTGCCCATGGTTGACGGGTTTTCCATTCTCCAGACCATTCGCCGGGAGGATGAAAAAATTCCTGTGCTGATTTTATCGGCCCGGGGGGACACCCAGGATAAAGTCCGGGGCCTGAAATACGGGGTGGATGATTACCTGTCCAAGCCCTTTGATCTGGAAGAATTTCTTCTACGTGTGGCGCGGCTTGTACAGCGCAAGCAATGGTATGTGCAGCCTAAAAAAGAGGAGAAAAGTTCAGACGGTCCATTGTTTGAAGGAGAAGACTATTCTTTTGGCACAAACCATATTGATTTTGTGACGTCCACGGCCCGGTGTGTGGCCGGCGACGTGGTCCTGACCGAGCAGGAAATCACCTTGCTGCGCATTTTTATCGCCCACCAGGGAAAGCCGTTGTCCCGGAAAATGCTTCTTAAAGCCGGGTGGGGATATGCCAGGGATACCTCCACCCGGACGGTGGACAACTTCATTGTCCGGTTCAGAAAATATTTTGAAACCAACCCCAAGTCCCCGGTCTATTTTAAGAGCCGCAGGTCTGTGGGCTATATTTTTGAACCCGGGGAGTAAATTATTCCTGGCCTGCCAGGAGGAACATGGGCATAAACCGCGGGTCCAGGTCTTCTAGTTGAATATGGCCGTATTCCGATTCAAGTTCCCGTAGCAGTCCGTACAAAATACCCTGAAGCGCCGTGGGCAGATCTGTTTCCTCCACCCCGGATGCCTGGGCGGCCCATAATGCCAGATCCTTTGCCTGGGTATCGCCGATGGTTTCCCCCTCCCCAAACAGCTGGGCAAAGAAATTTTTGAATTCAGCCAGTTCAATGGGCGCAAGGCTCAATGGTTTTGATGAATTCAGACCCATACGGTCCCGGACCCACAAGGTGAGGATCATGCTTTTGTATGTGAGCACCCCAAAGGTAAAGGTGGAGATGTCCACATCCAGGCTGTTGAGAAAATCGTCCAGACAGATGATTTCATCCAGCTGCCGTTGGGTGGCCCGGATGTCGGACAGGTTTGCAAAGTTGCGGTATAACTTCTTGTCGGCATAGTCGGCAAAAAACATGGGCCGCTGAATCATCAGGCCGCCGATGATGCCCAGGTAGGCCTCTCCCAGAAAACTTAACGGCAGATTTTTTGTTCCGATAAAACTTGTCTCATACCATTTGTTTGCCGTGGCCTGAATGGCTGCGCCTTCCCGGGCTCCGGTTCTGAAAATATCTTCAAGGAAATATTTCCTGATCAAATTTGCGGCGGTCTCCACACTGACCTTGGCACCGTCCATGAGCACCTCAAGGCCTAAACTCAGGGTGGACATGGTTTTTTCAAGGGGCTTTTCAATGGATTCCCGGTTCCGGATTTTGATCCGGTCTGCGCTGATCACCTTGTTAATCAGGGCGGCAAGCTCACTGTCAAGGCCCGGTATACCCCCCTGGGCATTGATGTGTTCCAGGGTTTTGGCAAACAGATTTTCTCCCTTTAAAAACTGGGTGAAGTACATGGGCGGCATGGGCATATCCGGATCAAGTTCCTGGGATGCATTGGAACTTGCAGGCCTTTGTTTCAATCCTTTTGGGGGCACCGGCTGGTAAATCCCAACCGCTTCATGGGCCGGCAGAAATCCTTTTTCCGCAAGCCTGATATTTTTTTGCCTGAACTGTTCTTCTTCTGCTTCGGCGGGCAGAAGGCTTACTGTTTCAAGGAGCAGACCATGTAGAACCGACAGGTCCATGGCGGCAAGGGTTTTGAGCATCTGTTCAATTAATTCCGGCGCGTCATCGGGCAGTCCATCTTCTTCGGGAACGTCCTGGGGCAAAAAGTCGCCTTCCACATCGTCGTCGGTATCATCCGTGCCGGATTTCTTGCCGGGAAACCTGAAGTAAAATTTGTCATCCAGGGTGATGTAGTCGTCAAAATCCTCCGGCGGCACTTCATCATGTTCCCGGATTACAATCTGCATCTTTTGCGCCAGATAATACTCCACAAAATCGGGCTTTTCCATGATGGCCCAGCGTAAAAGCCGCTGGGGATCGGCTTTGAACAAAAATGAAAACACCTGGGTCACCATATAAGGATTGAGCCGGTCATCGTCCCAGACCTCCACATCGAGAATATATTCCCACTGGCTGGATGCGGCCAGGGCCAGCACCGGAATGAAATCGTGGACCCCCACTTTATGCATCAGGTAATACAGATCCTGATCCGGGAAGGACTGGATCAATGTGGCGGGGGAGGGCGCATCCAGGATCATATCCAGGGCTTTGGCGCCGTCGCTGACAAGGATGTCCCGGCGCATGTTCTGCAGTTTGAGTTCTCTTCTGGTTTTATTATCCAGTTGATAGTCGTTGTTCATATGGCGTTTCTTTCTAAATTAATTTTTTGTTTTTTGTTTGCATATGCTGATGTAATGCCCTAAGGCCGGATCATCGGCAAACGGGGTGAAATATTTTAATGCGTTGGCAAAATTACCTGTGTTCATCAGGCACACCCCCATGCACACGCACAGATCTTTATTTTTTGGAAAATGGAACAGGCCTTTGTCAAGAATGGCGATGGCCCGGGTAAAATTTTTATGCTTCTGGCACATCATGGCAAGTCCCTGGTATGCCCTGGCGCAAGGGTGAATTTTCAACGCCTTGTCAAACAGATTCACCGCCATCTGATCGGCATTTTTGACCCGGGGGTCCTGGGCATATTCGCCATGGGAGAAGGTCATGGCAAGCCGTGATAGAAAATCGGCGTGCAGGGGGGCGGATGCCTCGTCCGGTTCAAGGGGAATGCGATTGATAAACTCTTCAAGGTTTGCAAAAAATGCCTGCCGGAGCCTGTCCCCCCAGCCTTTAACCCGGGCAAAGTCCATATCCGGGTCCAGTTCCCACCAGGGCAGATCTTCAATGTTTTTTTGCCAGACGCCATCATGGGTCCAGCCTTTTTGCACGGCACGATTGTACAACGCTGTGCCCGGAAAGGTGACCAGCATGTAAAATACCGTGCTCAAGGGTCCCAGTTGGATCATCAGATCAATGCTCTGCTGGATGGTTGCATCGGTTTCTCCCGGTGATCCATAAATAAAGTAGGCCCGGGGCAGGATGCCAGCGGCTTTCACCTTGTCAAAAGCAGCTACACAGGTGTCATTGTCGATGGGTTTGCCAAGGATTTTTTTAATGGGCTGGGCCCCGGATTCAATTCCAAAGCTGATCTGGATACACCCGGCCTGGCGCATAATCCCCAGTATACTTTCATCGATATAATCCACCCGGGATATGGCATTCCAGGTGATGCCCAGGTCTGCCTGGATAATTTTTTCGCACAATGCCCGAACCGCATTATCATCCATGGTAAAGGTGTCGTCACTGATGAAAAAGTGGGTGACGCCTTTTTGGGCAAGGGCCTTTATCTCTTCAAAAAACCATTGGGGGGAGTGACGGCGTACAACGGACGTTCCCCAGAATTTCGGAGAGCCGCAAAAGGTGCATTTGCCTGGGCATCCCCTGGACATGGCCAGGTGCTGGTAGGTGAAATACCTGGACGGGTGGGGCAGGGTGTCCAGGTCCTTTACCAGTTCACCTTGACCGGTGTCATGCAGGTTTGATCCGTTACGGAAAACAAGACCGGGAATTCGTTCAAGGTCATATATCAATTCAGCCCCAATGGTCCGGGCCCGATGGATGGTGCCGGAATTGGTTTTTACTTTTTTTGCGGCATGGACCAGTTTAGTTGTACTGATCTCGCCTTCGCCTTTGACAATCACATCCAGGGCCGGGCTGGCATCAAACAAAAAGTCCACCATAAATGTGGCCCCGGGGCCGCCAAAAACAATGAGGCAGTCCGGCAGGATCTGACGGGCCAGGGACGCACAGGCCATGGCATTCATCCGGGTGGGGCTGGTGATCGAAAAGCCGATGATGTTCGGTTTTTCCCGCATGATGGATTGGGAGAATAAATCCAGCGTTTTTTTTTCAGACCCCTGGGCTGCCGGGTTGGCAGGCCCCGCCGGTGCAAGATTTAAAATACCTGATATATAGCCCTGGTCCAACAGTCCTGATGCCAGATAATAGAGCCCAATGGGCACCTGAAGTGCATCCGGGTCCGTGACCCTGGGGTCCTGGCAGGATGGATTTACAAATAAAACTTTCACGGCTAATAGGTCTTGAGAATCAACTCGTCAAGCTTGCGCTTGGGAACATGGTGAACCTGGTTTTCATCCCTGAAATATCGGATATCCCCGCCGGGTTCCACATCATCAATGCATGCCTTTTCCACGGGTTTTCCCAGTGCAATAACCAGCTTAACCTCCAGATGATCGCCGATACCCAGCAGTTCTTTGAGTTTTTTGATGTTTATGGCGGCAAACATACACCCGGCAAGCCCCATGGCCCGGGCCCCGAGCAGCATGGTCTGGGCGGCAATGCCGTGGTCGCACCAGAAGTTGTTTGCAATGGTAGTATCCCCCAAGATAACAATGTACCCCGTGGGCTGTTCGGCAGGTTCAGGCCCTTTCCAATCTTTAAGGTAAGCCGCCCAGGTCAGGCAGGAAAAAATTTTGTCATTTTGTTCCCGGCTGCTGGAGATAATATATTTCAGGGGCTGGTTGTTGGCGCCGGAAGCCGTATATCGCGCCAGTTCCACAAGATCGGTCAGGGTCCGGGTATCCAGGGCAAAACTGTTGTCAAAGCGCCTGCACGACCGGTTGGATTTTACAAGGTCTTTGAAATTATCCATTATTATTTCCTTTGGGAGCAAGGCAGCTGCTGGGTTCGGCCATCCGGGCCATTTGAATGTCTATCCAGTCCAGAATTTTGTCCATCTCCTGGGTGATCTCCTTGAGCGCCTTGCCCCGGTGGCTGACCTGGGCCTTTTCAGCCATGGACAGCTGGGCAAAGGTTTTATTCAGTTCGGGAAAAAAGAAGAGCGGGTCATATCCGAACCCGTTGTCTCCGGCAGGCTCCCGGGTCAGAATCCCTTCGCAGCGGCCTTCATAGGTTAGCGCGGCCCCCGTGGGGACCGCAATGGAGATCACACATTCAAAGGCGGCCTTGCGGTTCTCTTCATTTTTCATGGCTTCCATAAGTTTGTTCACATTGTCCTGGTCCGTGGCATCTTCTCCGGCGTAACGGGCCGAATAGACCCCCGGCGCGCCGCCCAGCGCCTCTACGCAAAGCCCTGAATCGTCCGCCAGCGCCGGGTATCCCAGCACCCTGGCCGTAAACGACGCCTTTTTGTATGCATTGTCGTCAAAGGTCTCTCCGTCTTCGATGACCTCGGGAATGGGGCCAAAATCAGACAGATTCTTGATATCAACGGGATAGCCTTGCAGTCTTTCCTGTAATTCCCTTGTTTTGCCTTTATTGGTCGAGGCCAGTACTAAGATCTGTTTCACTTAAAAGCTCCTTGTGAAGTAGTATATTTTTTAAAAATTTAACGGTTAATATAAGTGTTGGTCCAGGGTTTGTAAAGGTAAGGCCCTAACGACAACTGGACATATAAGTGTGAATATTAAAATAAAAAACGGGCTTGACATCCCGGATCAGTTACAATACAGATTTAGCTTTCGCTTTTGCCCTTTGAAAATTTAACCTGAATTAGATTGGAATGGAACAGTGCTTTATACCTGGAGTTTTACTATTGCAGTAGCAGTATTCCTTCTCGGAATCATTTACAGGACCATGGGATTTTTTCGGTTGATCATCGGACCGGAAGACACCGAAATTACGACGGCAGACCGAGTAAAAACTTTTTTGTTCGATCTGGTAGGCATGTTGTTTTCGCCTGCCAAGATCTTCTATTTTCTTAAAACGGCGATTACGGATGTGGTGCTCCAATTACCACTCAAGCGCCAGGATCCCCAGAAGTGGGTGATGCATATATGCATTTACTGGGGATTCGCAGCATTGTTTTTTTTCCACGCCCTGGACGACTATGTCAGCCAGGCTCTTTTTTCAGGTTACATGCCCACCTTGAATCCATTTATGTTCCTGCGAAATATAGCCGGTGTCATGGTTATCGCGGGACTGGCCATTGCCATATACCGCAGGAGAACCCATTTCAGGTTAAAGCAGATCTCCACGAAATTCGATTACCTGGCAATTGTCCTGCTGGCCGTGATAATGATCTCCGGCTTTGGCCTTGAAGCGGCCAAGATTATCTCTTCGGGCGTGTTTAACGACATGGTTGAAGAGTACGGTTCCCTGGACGAAGAGGAGCTGCCGGCGCTTAAGGCGGTCTGGCAGGAAGACTATAATGTCTCTTTTCCCGGGGAGACCATCCAGGTCGATCCTGAAATTTTGGAAGAAGGCAGAACCCTCAATGAAGACAATTGCATGGCCTGCCATGCCAACCCGAAGTGGGCCGTTGTCTCCTATCCAATATCCATTTTCATGAAACCCTTTGCCGGATTCTTAAACGGGAAACGAATTGATTCACTGATACTGGCCATACATTTTTTAAGCTGCTTTTTTGCGTTGGCTTACCTGCCATTCAGCAAGTTTTTACATATTCTGACCACCCCCATAAGTCTTTTGATTTCGGGCGTTTCAGGCCAGACGCTTAAAAGCGATGAGAATAAGGCCACCCGCCGGGCCCTTGACCTGTCCGCCTGTACCCAGTGCGGCACCTGCACAAGCCATTGTGCGGTGGGTCCGCTCTATGAAATCTTTGGCAACCCATGGGTGTTCCCTTCCGAACGTGTCACCCAAATCCGGGAATCGGCATGGGGCAAGTCCATGGATGCGGAGTCAAAAGACGCCTTTTTACAGGGCAGTTTTATCTGCACCCTGTGCAACAAATGCTCCCAGCTGTGTCCTGCCGGGCTGGACTTGCAGGATATCTGGATGGCTGCCAGAGAACGGATGAAGGAGAAATTTCTTGCTGATCCCGTTGTCCGGGTCAGGGAAATCTGCAAGGAAAACGAAGCTAAAAAAGCGGAATATGAGGGCCCGGTAAAGCTCAAATCCGAACAAAAATCCATCGCCAAGTCCTTGAAGGAGTCTTTCCAGGCGACAACATTTTCACACTGTTACACCTGCCTGACATGTACCAATTCATGCCCGGTAACAGGTGTGACAGGTGACATCGGAAAGTTCGGATCAGCACCTCACCAGGTGATTCATGCCCTGGTTCTTGGGCAAACCGATTTGGCAAAGGATGCCTCAATTGTCTGGGACTGCCTGACCTGTTATAAATGCCAGGAAAATTGTCCCCAGGGGGTCAAGATTACGGATATTTTTTATCAACTTAAAAACATGGTATACCATCAGGAATTTGGAATATGAAATGCGCACTATTCTCCGGATGCAGAACCGGATTTGACATTCCCCAGCACCCAACGTCGGCCAAAGCGGTTTTATCCAGACTCAATGTCGGGGTTGAAGAACTTGACTTCGGCTGTTGCGGATACCCGGTCAAGGAAAAGAGCCTGGATGCTTATCTTTTGCTGGCCATACGGAATCTGGCCATCGCCCAGGCCCGTCACCTGCCTATACTGACCCTGTGCAAGTGCTGTTTCGGCTCCCTTAAACAGGCTGAACATTATCTCAACAATGATCGTGAAAAACTGTTCAAGATCAATTCAATCCTGGAAAAGGAAGGGCTGCATTACAGGGCAGGCGCCGTCAAAATTTATCATATGCTGACCTTTTTGGACCAGGAAATCGATAAAGGAGTTATCCAGCGAAGTGTTGTTCATTCCCTTGACGGTATTAAAGTGGCTGCAAGCTACGGGTGTCACGCCCTTCGCCCTTCAGCCATTACCGGGCTGGATGACCATCCCAATGCACCGACGATATTTGAAAGAATTATCCAACTGACCGGGGCAGAACCCGTAAAATGGTCCAAGGGTCTGGATTGCTGCGGTAATCCTTTGCTGGAAAAAAACGACGATCTGGCCCGGGAATTTGTTCTGGGAAAATATGAAACGGCAAAACAGGAAGGGGCGGATATCATCTGCACGGCTTGCAATTACTGCCATATCCAATTTGAATATGGCCGGAAGCTTATTTTGAAATCGGGATTAACAAAACCCATACCTGCCGTACTCCTTACCCAGTTGCTGGGTCAGGCCATGGGGCTTGAAAAGTGTTTGGCAGGCGTCGACACTGCCGCTTGATACCCCTCCGGCAACCGGTAAAAATTTAAAAGCCCCCCTGTCTTGGAAAAGACAGGGGGGCTTTGTTTTTCATGCGCTGACCATTGGTACCTATAATGATATAATTGATTTTTTCATATCAGTTGTGTAGTGTTTAACATATCAGTAAAAAAATCTGTGACATGTATTGTTTTCCCAAGCGCCCTAAGATTTGGGACCATCGAAGGCAAATAATGCAAAACAATCCTTTTAAAAAGTTTTTTTTAGCAGGATTATGCCTGTTAATTTTTTTTTATCCGGCAACGGCGATTTCCGGCACCGACGCTATTAAAATTGGGGTGCTGGCAAAACGCAGTACAGACAATTGCCTGAAAAAATGGTCACCCACAGCTGACTATTTGTCCCGTGTTATCCCAGACTATTCTTTTCGCATTATTCCCCTTGAATTTAAAGATATTAACCAAACGGTAAAAGATGGGGGGGGGATTTTATTCTGGCAAATTCAGCGATTTATGTTGAGTTAGAGGTCCGGCACGGGGTAAGTCGGATTGCGACCTTGAAAAATAAACGACTCAATGGCACCTACACAACATTTGGCGGCGTTGTGTTCTGCTTGAAACAACGATCTGATATTCGAACCTATAAAGATCTTAAAAAAAAACATTTTGCAGCGGTGAGCGAAAATTCCTTTGGCGGATGGCTGATGGCCCGGCGGGAGTTACAAGAGGCCGGAATTCATCCATACAAGGATTTTTCAACACTCTCTTTTATGGGGAACCATGACGCGGTTGTTATGTCAGTTTTAAACAAAGAGACTGACGCAGGAACCGTGCGGACAGATACCTTGGAGAGAATGCAGCTGGAAGGCAAAATTAATCTGGACGATTTTTTTGTTATTCATGAGCATGGCGGAGGACAGGTCCATCTGCCATTTCTTCATTCCACCAGAGAGTATCCCGAGTGGCCGATGGCCCAGGTTGTTCATACTTCGGACAAGCTTGCTGAAATCGTTGCCCATCGTTTAATTGAGATCCAACCCGATTCAAAGCCGGCTGTTGCCGCGTCATGTTCCGGCTGGACCATTCCTAAAAATTATCAATCGGTTCATGACTGTTTGAAAGTTTTAAAAGTGCCGCCTTTCAAGGATTATGGGACGTTTACACCCAAGCAGGTTTTGTTTAAATACTGGTACATCCTCCTTTTTATATGTGTTTCCCTTGGGGGCATGGGCATCAGCACATTTATCTTTGCCCGTCTGAATAAACGCAATCGCACAACTGCCGAACTGTTAAAAAAATCAAAAGCCGAAACAGATCAAGCACACGTTGAAACACAGATAATGCTCAAAGCAATGCCGTTTGGCGTGATCCTGGTGGGCAGAGATAAAATTATCCGCAGTGCCAATAAGGCGGCCCTTTCAATGATGGGGTATGACAATGAATCAGATCTGATCGGCAAGGTGTGCCATAATTTTATTTGTCCTGCCCAGAAAGGCAACTGTCCGGTCCTTGATATCGGGCAGGCCGTGGATTCATCTGAAAGGACGGTCATCAATAAGGATAATAAAAAAATTGCGGTGATGAAAAGTGTGATTCAAATCACTTTGAACAATGAAGATATGCTGCTTGAGGCATTTGCCGATATTTCACAAATTAAAAAGACGGAAAGAGATCTGGCCCGCAGTGAGAAAAAACTGAATACGGTCATGGAAACCAGTGCCGAACCCATGGTGGTGTATGACAAGGACGGCAACGCCGAATATATCAACCCTGCCTTTGAAAAGATTTTTGGATGGTCACCCCAGGACGTGATTGGAGAGAAAATTGATTTTGTTCCCCGGGAAGCAGCTGAAAATACCCGGCAGGTATTTGACATGGTCATGCAGGGCAACATTTGTTATGGGCTGGAAACGGCAAGGTATACCAAAGGGAGCAAGAAAAAAGAGATACGAATTACGGCGTCCCCTATTATGGATGATTCAAAATGTTACAACGGAATGGTCGTCAACTTGCAGGATATCAGTGAGCTTGTCCTGTCCCGCAGGATCGCCGAAGAAGCAAGTCTTGCCAAAAGCTCTTTTCTTGCCAACATGAGCCATGAAATCCGTACCCCCATGAACGCCATCATCGGCATGTCCCACCTTTGCCTGGGCACTGACCTGACGGAGCGCCAGCGCGATTACGTTCAGATGGTTCATCAGTCCGCCCAGTTATTGCTGGGCATTACCAATGATATTCTGGATTTTTCCAAAATTGAAGCCGGAAAAATGGAACTGGAATCCATCCCGTTTAATTTTGAAGCGGTCTTAAGCAATCTCAGCAATATGGTTTCCGTTAAGGCCCAGGAAAAGGGTCTTGAGATTTTATTTGACATTGAACCGGGCACACCGGTTCAGCTCATTGGTGATCCCCTGCGGCTGGGCCAGATTCTGCTCAACCTGACCGGCAATGCCCTTAAATTTACGGAATCCGGTGAAATCGTCGTCAAAGTGCGGCAAGTTAAAACACAAGGGGGGACGGTTGAACTGGAGGTGATGGTAAAAGACACCGGGTTCGGTATGACAGTAGAACAACAATCAAGACTGTTTCAAGCCTTTAGCCAGGCTGACGGCAGTACAACCAGAAAATATGGGGGCACCGGGTTGGGATTAACCATTTGTAAACATTTGGTTGGGTTGATGAACGGAAGGATCTGGATTGAAAGCGCTCCCGGTAAAGGCAGCTGTTTTTATTTCACCGTTGTTCTGGGTATCAATGTGGACAAAGACGGGGACGGTGAATCAAGCGTACCTGTGAATCTGGAGCAGCTTAAGGTGCTTGTGGTGGATGATGTGGCCAGCGCCAGGCAGATGTTTGCCCAGACCCTGGGGTCGTTTTCTTTCCGGGTGACCTGTGTCGATTCGGGCCGGGCCGCCTTGCAGGCCATAGAAAAGGCCCCGGCAGAGGACCCTTTCCGGCTTGTGTTTATGGATTACATGATGCCGGAAATGAACGGCATCCAAGCGGCAGATGAGATCAAAAAATTACCACAAGGTCAAGATCTGACCATCATTCTGGTCACGGCCATGGCCCAGGAAGAGATTGTTAGCGAAGTTGAAAAAGCCGGTCTGAATGGCTGTTTGACAAAACCTGTGGTGCCTTCCGAGCTGCTGGATGCCGTGATGAACACCCTGGGCGGCAAAGGGGGGATGAGAATTACCCAAAATATGTCTGACCCCTGGAAAATTAAGCCTTTACAAACCATCAACGGAGCAAGAATACTGGTGGCCGAGGATAACACCATTAATCAGATCCTGGCCGAGGATCTGCTCACCCAGGCCGGATTTGAGGTGGTTATTGCCGAGAATGGGAAAAAGGCCGTTGAACTGGTGGAAAACGTCAGGTTTGATCTGATATTAATGGATCTTCAGATGCCTGAAATGGATGGATTTGAAGCCACCCGCGTCATTTTGGAAAAGCAAACGGGCAATCATCCGCCCATCATTGCCATGACCGCCAATGCCCTGGCCGGGGACCGGGAACGCTGTCTTGGGGCGGGAATGGTTGACCATATTGCCAAACCCATTGAGCCCAATGCTCTGTTTGATACCCTGCTCAAATGGATACCGGCCATGGACGGTGTATCTCCGGTGGTTGATCCAAAGACGGTTGACGCTGAATTTGTATCCCTGGCCGGTATAGATACCGATGTGGGCCTGGCACGAATGAGCGGCAGTCAAGAGCTTTATATGACAGTGCTTAAACAATTTTTCCAGGACCACCGCACCGATGACCAGATCATTGCCCAAGCACTCGGTCAAAATGATGTTCCCCTGGCACAAAGAACAGCCCATACCCTTAAAGGCGTTTCCGGCGGAATCGGTGCCCAGGCATTGTATGACAGTGCCCTGAACGTTGAAAAAGCAATCAAAGATGATCAGTTCGACCGGCTTGAACCGCTCATGGAAAATCTGGCCAAAGAATTGTCTTTGGTGGTTGATGATCTGGAAAAAAAGATCATAGCTCCGTCATTGGGTAAGACAAAAAAAATCAAGCACACTCCCATTGATATGGAAAAATTAAAGATCCTTCTGGATGATTTCCAACGACTGGCCCAGGAGATGGATCCCGACATGGACAGCAAAGCCAAACAGATACACCAGTTGCTTGATACCCATGACAGTCCCTTGAAAAAAATAAGTGGTACGCTCCTGGCCTATGCAGAAGATATGGATTTTAAGGAAGCTCTTGAGATGCTGGATGAACTTAAACGTCAACTGGATAGTGACGACCGATTCTCATCTCTTGCTGAACATCAGGTTGCCATGAAATAAACGGAGAAAAAATGGATAAACAAAGCTGCATTTTGATCGTAGATGATGAGCGGCAAAATATTAGAGTGTTGAACGAATTCTTGCGCGGCACATATAAGATTATGGCTGCTAAAGATGGGGAGCAGGCCCTTAAGGCGGTCAAGGGTGAAACTGTACCGGATTTGATCTTACTTGATATTATGATGCCGGGTATCGACGGCTATGACGTTTGCAGAAGGCTGAAAGCCGATGAAAAGACAGCGCATATCCCCGTCATTTTCGTAACGGCGGTTACTGAAACCCAAGATGCGGCCCGGGGGTTCCAGGCAGGTGCCGTGGATTTTATACAAAAGCCGCTGGATCCGATCATTGCAAAGGCCAGGGTTGATCTGCATATTAAACTGCACAAAACCATGGCTGAACTCAAGGAGGCGTTATCCCAGGTTAAAAAATTGAGCGGGCTTTTACCCATATGCATGTATTGTAAAAAAATTCGTGATGACAAAGGCTATTGGAACCAGATCGAGGCGTATATAGACAATCATTCAGAAGCACAGTTCAGCCACAGTATCTGTCATGAATGCGCCAAAAAACATTATCCCGATCTGGATATATATGATGATGATGATGATGATGATCAAAGCAGTTGAGATATCAGCATGTGCCATATGGCCGTCAGGAAAACGCCAATATGATTATTGACCCAGGATTTGAAAAGCAAATCGCGTACAGCTTGAATTTGGAATCCATTAAAAACAGCAAAGATGTCATCTGTATAGTGGATGCTGAAATGAAACTGAAGGCGTATAACAAAGCCTGGGAAGCCTTTGCCCTGGCCAACGGCGGAGAAAACATAACACAAAGATATGATTTAGGTGTCTGTATTACTGACGTTGGTGAGGAGCCGTTAAAAAGTTTCATGAGACGAAAATACCGGGAGGCAATTGCGTTAAATCAAATGTTCGGGTTAAATTATGAGTGCTCTTCCGGACAACTATTACGGGTATTCAGGCTGAACGCCTATCCGCTTATGAATCAAAAGGGACTTGTCATATCTCATCATCTGGTCAAAGCGTGCGCTCATCTTGAAGAGAGCGTGGCGTTCACCAAGCAATTTGTAAACAGCGACGGTGTGATTTCCCAGTGTATGAGTTGCAGAAAAATTAAGGACCCCAATAGTGAAGACAGATGGCTGTGGGTGCCCTCCCTTCTTGAAAAGGGTATTGCCAATATTTCCCACGGCATCTGCAGTCGGTGCCTGGATCATTATTATCCGGATATCGGGTAATCAATAACAGGCTTGTCTTGTTTGCCAAGATAACACACCTGGGCTGAGTTCTATCTCCACAGTTGCTTGCTGTAGACTTTTTTATAAAGGGAAGATAATTCCATGAAACGTAAAATCTATATGCTGTTAACTGCCGGGTTTTGGATCAGCGCCATTGGTTTTTCTCTTTTCTGGAATCTCAAAACCACCGAAAAAAGTGTCAACCAGTCTTTATTGAATGTCGGGCGTTCCTTTTTTGCCGAAATTGAAATCACCCGTCTGTGGAACGCCAGACATGGCGGTGTCTATGTGCCCATAACCCAAGAAACCCAACCCAACCCATATCTGGATATAGACGATCGTGATGTGACCACCTTAACGGGCGTGCATCTGACCAAGATTAATCCCGCCTTTATGACCCGCCAGATTGCCGAAATAGCGGAACAGGAAAATAGGGTTCATTATCACATCACCAGCTTAAAGCCCATTCGGCCTGACAATAAGGGAGATGACTGGGAACAAAAGGCGCTGTTTCGCTTTGAGAATGGGGAAAAAGAAATTTTTTCATTTTTTGAAGAGACATCTCAATTCAGATATATGGCGCCCCTTCCCGTAAAACAGGCCTGTTTAACATGCCATGCAAAGCAGGGGTACAAACTTGGAGAGGTGCGGGGCGGCATCAGTATAACAGTCCCGGCAGAAGAGTATATTCAAGCGATCCAGCTTTCCAGCAACAACTTTAAACTGATTCATATCATTGCTCTCGTACTCGGGCTGGTTCTCTTTTATCTGTTAAATCATTTTCGCGACACACACGATCTGAAAATGAACCAGAAAAACAGGGAACTTGAACACGCTGCCCAAACATTAAAAAAAGCCAAGGCCCAGGCGGATGCCGCCAATAGAATAAAAAGTGAGTTCCTCGCCAATATGAGCCATGAGATACGTACGCCCATGAACGCCATCATCGGCATGTCCGGCCTTGCTTTGCAAACGGCCGTGGACAAAAGAACCAAAAATTACATTTCAAAGGTCAACCAGTCGGCAGAGTTGCTGCTGGGCATCCTGAACGATATCCTCGATTTTTCCAAGATTGAGTCTGGGAAAATGAACCTGGAAATCATTGATTTCAGTCTTGAGGATGTAATGGTGAACCTTTTAAACATCATTGGTCTCAAGTCCGGTGAAAAGGGGCTGGAACTGATGTATCGGATCAATCCGCAGATCCCAATGGCGCTGGTGGGTGATCCGTTGCGGGTTGGCCAGATTTTGCTGAATTTATGCAATAACGCGGTGAAGTTTACCAAATCCGGGGGCGAGGTGGTGGTTTCGATCTCCTTAGAAGAAGAGAGCGAAAACACGATTAAACTTCGGTTTTCAGTGCAGGATTCCGGTATCGGGATGACCCAAGAAGAGCAGGACAATTTGTTTCAGCCGTTCAGCCAGGCAGACAGTTCAATCACCCGAAAGTACGGCGGGACAGGGCTTGGGCTGGTGATCTCCAAGCAGTTGACGGAGATGATGGGCGGAGAGATATGGGTTGACAGCACTCCAGGGGCCGGCAGTACCTTCTACTTTACGGCCCAGTTCGGCCGGCAGACACAACAGCAACCGACCCGAGCGTGTGAGGCCGGGCATCCTGACCGTTTGAACATCTTGATTGTTGATGACAATGACACGGCCCGTGACATTCTGAGCCGGCAGATTGGTCACTTCCAATGGACGGTGAACCAGGCAGACTGTGGTGAGGCGGCGATTCGTATGTTGAAAGAAATGGATCAAAGTGACCCCTGTGATCTTGTTCTCATGGATTGGCGTATGCCGGGTATGGACGGTATTGAGACGGCCGGGGTGATTCAACGTCATATCGGGCTCGGGCACATACCTAAGATCATCATCATGTCGGCTTACGATCGAGTGGCTGTGCCTAAAGCTGCTGAGAAACTTAATCTGGCCGGATTTCTGGGCAAACCCATTACCCCTTCCCAATTGTACAATGCCGTCCTGGTGGCCATGGGCCATGAGGCGGTTGCGTTGAGTTTCAATGATAAGGATGCTGAAAATATTGAGGCGGCGGTGAATAAACTGCGGGGCGCTAAAGTCCTGCTGGTCGAAGATAATAAAATTAATCAGGAGCTTGCAACTGAGCTGCTGACCAATAACGGTATCGCTGTGGATTGCGCGGTTAACGGGCAACAGGCATTGGCGCTGCTTGAAATCAATCAGTATGACGGCGTGTTGATGGACTGTCAGATGCCTGTCATGGACGGGTATGCCGCCACGAAAATTATTCGGCAGAACGCTGAATATGCAAAATTGCCCGTTATTGCAATGACGGCCCATGCCATGGCCGATGACCGTCAAAAAAGCCTTGATGCCGGGATGACCGATTATATCAGCAAGCCCCTTGATGTTTCCAAAATGTTTGTGACCATGGCCAAATGGATCGTTCCAGGGGTATGTGTTCAAGATACGCCTGAAATGTTCAACAAGGCGGACAGCCAAGGCTCCGGTCTGCCCGAGTGTCCAGGTATTGATATGGCGGCCGGCTTAAAGATTGTGCAAAATAATGTCGCACTCTATCGAAAACTGCTTTTAAAATTTCTTGATACCTATGCGGATTTTCATGAAACCTTTAAAAATGTATTGGAAAACGGTGATTCCCAAGCTGCCGGCATTGCCGCCCATACGTTGAAAGGCGTGGCCGGTAACCTTGGAATGAAACATATTTACCAATCCGCCTCTGCGCTGGAGTTGGCCGTAAAGAATGCAACCGGGCATGAGGAAGAACTGCTTGAAACGCTGCTTTCCGAACTAAAGACAGTTGTTGCAGGTCTTGAAAAACTGCGGGAAGAATCACGTTGATGGGGGCAATTAATAGGACCAATAGGGTCACAGCAATGGGTGTGCCATCGATATAAACGCCATGTTTCCTTTTGACCCATCGGGTGGGGTGTCCGGGTCAACCTGCTACACTTTTTAAAAAAAATTTACGCCATGGAACATAAATAAATTTTGCAAAATAGAAAAAAAATAAAAATTAAACGATTGAAATAAAGGAGGTTATGACGAAACCATAAATTAAAATGATTTGAATCTGCCTTTATGGTCTCGATATTGCTCTTATACCAGGGCAGTTGTTGAGATTGTGCATTTTAACATGAACTTTTTGAAACAAACCTAATAAAGGAGATTCAAATGTCAAACGGAGAAGCAGTTTTCGGATTTTACATTCCCACAGTTACCCTCATGGGCGTTGGTGCCCACAAACAAATTTGCGCCCAGATGAAAAGCCTCGGGGTTTGCAAACCTTTCATTGTCGCTGATAAGGGTATTACCGCAGCTGGAATCACCGCCCAGATCTGTGATTTGCTCAAAGCAGAAATGGGAGCAGAAGCTGTAGTCTACGATGATACAGTGCCCAATCCCACCGACAAAAACGTTGAAGAAGGTCTTGCGCTTTACCAGAAGAGCGGCTGCGACATGATCATCACCCTGGGTGGCGGCAGCTCCCATGACTGCGGTAAAGGTATCGGCCTTGTTGCTACCAATGGCGGAACTATCCACGACTACGAAGGCGTTGACAAGTCTACCCAGGCCATGCCTCCCTTCATCGCCATCAACACAACTGCAGGTACCGCTTCTGAGATGACCCGTTTTTGCATCATCACAGACACCAGCAGAAAAGTAAAAATGGCCATCGTTGACTGGCGTGTAACACCTGCCATCGCCATCAATGACCCGCTGCTGATGATGGGTATGCCCAGCTTCCTGACTGCTGCTACCGGTATGGACGCGTTGACTCACTCCGTAGAAGCATATGTTTCTACCATCGCAACTCCCATTACCGACGCTTGCGCCATCAAGTCCATTGAGTTGATCTCCGAATACCTGAGACCTGCTGTTGCCAATGGTGCGGATATTGTTGCCAGAGATAAAATGGCCTATGCCGAGTACCTTGCAGGTATGGCATTCAACAATGCAAGCCTTGGCCATGTTCATGCAATGGCTCACCAGTTGGGCGGGTTCTACAACCTTCCCCATGGTGTTTGCAACGCTATCCTTCTTCCCCATGTTTCTCGCTACAACTTGATTGCCAAGCTTGAGCGGTATGCAGATATTGCTGTAGCCCTTGGTGAAAACATCGAAGGCCTTTCTGTCAGAGAAGCTGCTGAACGTGCATTGACAGCCATCCAGACCCTGTCTAAAGACGTTGGAATTCCTTCTGACCTGACCCAGCTTGGTGTTAAGAAAGAAGATCTGAAAATCATGGCTGAAAACGCCCAGAAAGATGCTTGCGGTGCAACCAACCCCAGACGTCCGACCCTGGACGACGTAATCCAGATCTATACAAACGCACTCTAATTAATAGCGACACTTATATCCTAACTTAGAATGCACCATTGTTGATATTTTAAATTAACAATGTCCCGGCCATTATCATTAAATTGATAATGGCCGGGTTGTTTTAGCGTATTTTCCGCACCTCCAACCGACAAAGCACATATAATTTAAAATTAATTAAAATCAGCATGTTAACATGGTTTCTAAACATCTCATAAAAACACAAAAATATATAAAGTTTGTCTAGACAAACACCAGTATTTAGTTTATGGTGCTCCCCAAAAAATTAACAACCGAGAGGGAGCAAAATATGAACACCCCAGGTACCGAAGAATGGAATTTCACAGATGTAAAATTTCTTCCGATTTTCAAAGAGTACGCCAAACGTATCAATCTGGTTGAAACGATCAATACCATGACAGATAGCAAAATGGAATTATCGCCAGGCGATGCGGTTCTTGGGATGATTATGGATACAGTCTCCGGAAGGACTCCTTTGTACAGGCTTGAAGAAGCTTTCGACGAAATGGATACCGAGTTGCTTTTTGGCAAACCCATCAGCTCAGATAAATTTAATGACACAAATCTCGGGCGGGTATTGGACAAACTTTTTGAGACCGGAACTCAAAAGATATTTTCCCAGATTTCCCAAAACGCCATTGGTTGTTTTAAACTGGATACGCGCCATCACCACTTTGATACGACCTCTGTCTCCGTCTTTGGTGCTTACGAAGATCACCCTGATACACAACTGAATATCACCTACGGTTACAGCAAGGATAAACGTCCGGATTTGAAGCAATTCATGGTGTCCATGTTGTGTGTAGACCGAAATATTCCGATCATAGGAAAAACCCAGGACGGAAATGCTTCAGACAAGACCCTGAACAATGAGCTTTTATCTCATATCTCATCACACATGGCCGAACATGGCTTCAAGCCAGGAGCCTCCATCTACGTAGCAGATTCAGCCTTTGTGACCACAGACAACCTTATAGCAGCGCAGGAAAACGGCATCCGTTTTCTGAGCCGATTGCCGGCTAATTTCAATGAATGTAAGCATGCCATTACCCAGGCGGTTGCAGCCGATAACTGGGTCGATATTGGGACTTTGGCAGAAATCCAAAGCGAAAAGAAACCGCCTGCATCCTATCGTTATTATGAAACAACCGTCACCATAGGCGAGGAGGCCTACCGAGCCATTGTATATCATTCCAGCGCCCATGATAAAAGGCGTCAGAAACGCATAGACCGAATCTTAAAAACCAGCAAAGACCAGCTGGAAAAGAAAATCAAAGAGGTGACCCAGCACCCCTTCAAATGCCGCCCGGATGCTGAGGTGGCAACCGGCATTTTGACAAAGGAGGCAGAAAAAAGCCTCTACAACTTGCGAGCAGAGATCATTGACGAGCCCAAATACGGCAAAGGTCGTCCCCCAAAAGGGGAAGTCAGGATGCCGAAATCCGTTGAATATGGACTTAAGGCAACTGTCGAAGAAGATCCTGAGAAAACAGAAAAAATCAGACTCGAAGCCGGCTGCTTTGTACTCATAACCAATGTCCCGGCCCAGGCTAAAGAACAAGAATGGCCGGGGATCGAACTCCTCAAACTGTACAAAGAACAGGATGGGATCGAAAAAAATTTCGGGTTTCTGAAAGATCCAGCCATTGTGAATGCCATCTTTCTGAAGAAACCGAAACGGGTGGAAGCGCTTGGACTAATCCTCCTCCTTTCTTTACTCCTCTGGCGGTTGATAGAACGAAATTTAAAACTGCATGTAAAAAAGACGGGTCAACTGTTGCCTGGCTGGAAAAAGAAGCCGACAAATAGTCCGACGGCCTTTATGATGACTACGAAGTTCCTCAGCATATTAGTTATAACCGTTGGGAGACAACGAAAATTAGCAAAGCCGCTAAATAATGCTCAAGTTCAGTACCTTAGAGCCTTGGATGTCACACCGGAATGCTTTTTTGTGCCGTAAGAGTTGTGCAGTCATTGAATAAATTGTCAAAGAACCATAAAATTTAGTGCGGAATGTACGATATAAATCTTAGTCAAACCATTTTGGGCGTTAAGGGAACAGTCACTGGTGACGGATCATCGGTGTCCAATGTTTACATTGATGTGTGTGAAAGCAGAACTTTTTGGAATTATATGGGATCGGCCACGGTTGATGCTACGGGTGCATTTACATTTAATACCTTTGATACCAGACCTGTTAATTTATATATTTCATACTACTCATCACAATACATCAGCGGGTGGTGGACAGGCTCTGGGGTCTCGAATGACCGGAGCCTGGCTGTAGAAATTGATGTTACAAAAACTAATGAAATATTAAGTGTCATCCTGGAGACAAGTAGTTCTCCCGTCAGCGCAGAGACCGAAGATAATGGCCTATCCACGAACGGAACCAACTAATCCTATTAGGCAAACATCCACCTGGGGTGGGGCACCCGAAACGTTTGACTGTTCCGGGTGTTGAAAACGAACAACCTTCCCTGTTTAAAAGCACCCTGCCAGGTGAGAATGCCCGGCAGGGGTGTGCACTGATTGCTATATTTTGAACCGGCTGATCATTGCGTTAAGACTTTCCGCCAGCTTGGATAATTCCAAGGCACTTTCATTTATGTTATTGGTGCTGTTCATGACTTCATTTGCAGCCTGACTGACCTGGTGAACATCCTGTGTCACCTCTGCAGCTACAGTGGAAGCCTGGCTGACATTTTCATTAACCTCCTGAACACCCGAGGCCGCTTGGTTGACATTAGTTGAAATTTCCTGTGTTGTGGCAGACTGTTCTTCAATGGCGGTGGCAACTGAAGAGACAATCGAATTAATATTGTCTATAATCTCAACAATTTCTTTTATTGCATTAACAGATTCTGTGGTTGTTGACTGTACTTCTCTTATTTTTAACCCAATTTCGTCGGTGGCTTGGGCGGTCTGCTTTGCAAGTTCTTTTATTTCAGCAGCTACGACCGCAAATCCCTTGCCGGCATCGCCTGCTCTTGCCGCCTCAATAGTTGCATTTAGTGCAAGGAGATTCGTCTGCTCGGAAATATCGGCAATGGCTTCAGTCACCTTGCTTATCTCAGTAGCCGCCTTGCCTAAATCATCCACTTTCCTGGAAATATGTTCGGCCTTTGCAACAGCCTCGGTGGTTGTTTGGCTTCCCGTGGCGGTATTTGATGATATTTCATTAATTGTTGCAGACATCTCTTCTGCTGCGGCCACAATCATTTGCAGATTTGTACTTGTCTGTTCTGTGGCGGCAGCCACACTGTTCATCGTCGTCGTCATCTCTTCTGCTGCTGCCGATACATTGTCGGCCTTCTGAGAAGACTGCTCGGCACCTGCTGCCATTTGCTGCGACACAGCGGCCAACTCCGTGGAAGACGATGTCAATGTCTGAACGCCCTGAGAAATATCATTAAAAATGATTTTCAAATTGTCTGTCATTTTATTCATGCTAGCATAAACGCCATAGAGCTGTTTTTCGTTGGTTTTGAATTCATGAGTGAGATCTCCAGCTGCAATCAAATCGGCAATCTTTGATATAACTGAAGGTTCTCCACCAAGCTGCCTTAGGATACCGCGGGTAATCAATAAGGCGAAAACGGCGCCAATGAGAATGGCTATGATAGTCGCCAGGATACTTACCATGTTAGAAATGCTTATTACTTTGAGCATTTTACTCTTCTGACTGGCACGGGCATCGCGGCAAACATTCTCGGCCTTCCGAGCCGAATCTAACATTTCATTCGTAAATTCAAGTTGTTGCTTTACGAGATCGGTGAATTTTTGAAATGCATTTTGATAATCGGTGAGATTCCTGGCAACTGAATCAAGCTGGTCAAGATTTTGCTGGTCATGGAACTGTGTCTTTAGTTGATTGATCTCTTCAACAATCCTGGTCTGATAATCATTATTTTCCTTAATATACCTATTCTCATTGGAAATAATGAACTCTTTTTCAGTCCTTCGGGCGTCCAAAAGTAATTTGACCATCCTGTTGGCAGCGTCCGCTTTTGATATTTTATCCTGAATGGCGGTCCTGTCTGTGGAACCGTCTTCCAACAGTTGGTGCAGTTGTTGCTTTTGTCCGGAGCGTAACACTTCTGTAATCTGACGAACATTACCTGCTGTCTCTCGCATTTTTTTTAGTTGGCTGTTCTTAGACTTCTCAAGTTGGGTATATTGACCAAAAGCGTTGTTATAGTCTTTGATCGCCGAGATCGCTTGCTCCATCTGGCCTTTGTTTTCTGGATCTTTAAAGGTTGCCTTGGTCGATTCGGCCTGGTCAAGTAATTTCTTAATCTTGTCAGCGTGGGTTGTGATGTACTGTTCATCCTTACGAATGATGAAGTTCTTTTCCGCCTGGCGGGTTTCGAGAATGAAGCGGACCATCCGATTTACATTATCCGCCTTTGTCACCCGGTCCGTAACGCTGCTAATACCTTGATACCCGATAACCGCCACAAGAAGTGTCAGTAGCAGGACAAGGCCAAATCCAAATGTCATTTTTTGTGCAATGGTCATACGTTTAAACATTACTCTCTCCTTCGATGCTACTAAATTTTATTGTTACTGTGCCTCCTTTAAAAATATGCTCTGTCACCCAAAAGAACTAACTTTATCCTTTGTAGAAAGACTGACCGATATAATTGCAAATTGCACCGTCTTTTCCCGAAACAAAAAATATTCTTATAAGAGTCAACACTTTTTCATAAATCGTAATTTTTTCGAGCCGCTTTGGTCACGACGAGAATCCATGACACAGCGATGGCAAAAGATCTGTCTTTTTCAATAAAGAAAGAGGCAAGAATGATTATATATTTCATACCCTCTATAATATCAATATTTTTAAATTAATGGAGTTGAGAAGGGGATGAAAGTGATGATGGTTATTCGTACGAGACCATACGAATTTTTGAAAATTTCAGAATTACGATCCACGATTGATATTCTGTTTTTAAAAAGGCGATGTTCCCTTTAATTGTTTTTCAACACCTAAAGGGGACATCGCCTTGTAATCCCCTCAAAAAGCAAAAAATAGAAAAATAAAACTGAGCATTTATGGTATTTATGTAGCGAGTTTTTTTTGTTGCGTGTTCTACCCCGCCCGATCCCGCCGGACCCTGCAGGACCCCGCCATATTTTGAAAAAATACTACCCCGCCATCGTTCATCCGATCATAGATCTAAGGAGGTATCAGGTCTATGAGAAAACAAATTCGCCGCCGCAGGTGTAAAAACTGCCAAAATTTATTCAAGCCCGATGCCCGTCATTTAAAGCGGCAGAAATTCTGCGACCAACCCGAATGTAAAATTGCCAGTAAAAAACACAGTCAGCAAAAATGGCTGAGTAAGCCAAAAAATCAAGATTATTTCTCAGGGCCTGAGAATGTTGCCCGTGTCCAGGAGTGGCGCCAAAACAATCCAGGCTACTGGAAGCGAAAAAAGCCTCCCAAAAGACCATCCTTAATTGAAGATGCGTTATTAACCAGGCAATAAAATACTCGAAAATTTATTTCTAATGTGTTATACTTTTTTCCATGGAAAAACGAGATGCAAGAAAGCTGAGCACAGAGGCACAGCAGGAGTTACGAGACCTGGCAATTCGCCTCAGGGAGTCAGGAAAAAAATATAAAGAGATAGCCGCAATTATTCAGGTCCAACCAAGTACCATTTGTTCATGGTATAAGGCCTACGAGCGTGAAGGGAAAAAAGCCCTTAAAATTAAAAAACGAGGTCGACCATCCGGGGCGTGTATGACGTTGACTGATAAACAGTCTAAAGAAATACAAAAAAACATCCAGGATAAATGTCCCGATCAGATGAAATTCGATTTTGCGTTATGGACCAGGAAAGCAGTTCAAACACTTATTAGAGAAGCCTACAAAATAGACATGCCGATTCGAACTGTTGGTGAATATTTGAAACGCTGGAATTTCACCCCTCAAAAACCTTTGCGCAAAGCTTACCGACAAAATCCGAAAGCAGTCAAAACATGGCTCGACAAAGAATACCCTTCGATACTTAAAAAGGCCAAAAAAGAAAAGGCTGAGATTCATTGGGGAGATGAAACCGGACTATGCAATGATAGCTATCATGGGCGCAGTTACGCACCTAAAGGGCAGACTCCTGCAATAAAATTACATCCAAGGTGCCAACGGGTAAATCTGATTTCATCTGTCACGAATCAAGGTAAAGTAAGGTTCATGATATACAAAGACAAGATGAACTCGCAAACGATGATTCAATTTATGAAAAGATTGATCAAGGATTCAAAACGTAAGGTATTTCTAATTCTTGATAATTTGAAAGTTCATCACAGCCATCTTGTTAAGGATTGGGTAAAAGAGAATGTTGACAAAATTGAGTTGTTTTTTCTGCCATCTTACTCTCCTGAGTTGAATCCGGACGAATATTTGAATTGTGATCTGAAAGCAGGTGTACACTCCGGGCCACCAGCAAGGACAAGAGATCAGTTGGCGAAAAAAGCACTATCTCATTTGCGTAAATTGCAGAGACTACCAGGGAGAGTAGCGAATTACTTCAAACATCCCAAAATTGCTTACGCTGGATGATTCATGTATTTAATTGCCGGTTTAATACAAGAGACGAAAATCGGCAAAAGCATTGCTGGTAAAGGATCTCCGATGGATTTAATCCCAATACTGTTACAAGATTTAATATTGGCCAAGACCCTTGTCTTTATAGGGTTTGACACCCTCCTTAACAAAAATGCGTTACAAGATATTATTGATGCCACGGACCAGGAAACGATAGAATTGACACCAGATATTCTGAAAGAATTGACCCAAAAGAAGAGGTGGCAACATGGGCAAACTATTTTCTTCAAAGGAACTTTATAAATTACGAAACGCAATCCCCATCCATGTGTTGATTGAAACACAATTGGGTATCCCGGCCAAAATCAGCGAAGGGGTTTTCCGTTTTTTGTGTCCCTTGTGCAACGAGTTCCAGACCGCAGTTAATCCGCGAACCAACTTGAGCCGGTGCTTTCGATGCGAAAGGAATTTTAACACCATCGATATGGTAATGATCTGCCGCAACACCGATTTTGTCAGTAGCGTAAAATATCTGCAGACTATTTTAAATCCAAGGGAATCCGGTCATGGCACCTGATCATATATTGCCGGAAATTTATCAACGGTACCTGAACTATTATACTCATCAAGTCCGTGCCCAGGGAAGTGTCAAAGGAATGCAGCGGATACTGACGGGCCTGGATATTTATCTGCAAAAATCAAACACTCTCCTGAATGAGATATCCATCCAGCGGGTTGATCAATTTTTAGCCCTGTACAATACCAATTATTCAATTGAAACAGCGAAGTCTAACCGGTCACAGCTTCGTCAGTTTTTGAGATATCTTTATCTGAACAAATATATCAAAAAAGATCTCGTTCCTTTAATTGTAAGCCCTCCGGCGTTCGGACAATTAAGGCCACTCAAATTTTTGCGTACTCATGAAATGCAAAAGGTGTTTGACAGTCTGGATCTGTCAACAGCAAAAGACCTTCGTACGAATGCCGCCATACACCTGGCATATTATCTGGGATTAAGGCCTATAGAAATCAGTTCTCTAACATTGGATGACATCTCATTCAGGCAAAAAGAAATTTTTATCCGTTCAAGGAAAAATTGCAGTCCTGCTCATCTTCCCCTTCCCGACAATATCGTCAAAGCTATCACGGCTTATATCGTAGGGGGCAGGCCTCAAAGTAAACACAGGGTTTTGTTTTTACATCTTAGCGCCCCTCATAAACCTGTAAGCACGAGAAATATCCCCACGCTTATCCGAAACTGCATGCGGGAAAACAACTTGCCGGGTAATACATACTGGCTGCGGCATTCATTTGCCCAGAATATGTTGGAATCCGGTATGTCCATCTATGAAATTAAAGAAATGATGGGGCATAAAAGCCTTGATTCGACCAAAAAGTATCTGAGCATTCATATCGGCCTGATGCGGGAGATTATCCTTGATGAAACGTTTTAAAAGTTTTTTGGCTGAACAAATGGAAGATTTTATCACATATCGTTTTCAACTTGGGTACTCAAACACCTCAATGATATACGGTCTTAGGGTACTTGATCGATATGTGTCTGAAAAACAAGTGACTTGGACATCCTTTGATCCGCTGTTTTTTATCCGGTTCAGAGCAGACCTTGATCTTGAGCCCCGGTCCATAAATACGATTTTTAGAATGCTCAAGATTTTTTTCAATTATCTTATACGCAAAGATGTGATCCTGGAAAATCCGTTACAGGAAATCACTGAGCTACAGGAAAATCTCGTTATTCCTTTTATATTTTCTCCGGAAGAAACAGACCGTTTTCTCAACGCTGTAATCAAGTCGATGCGGAAAAGTCAAAGATTCTATGTGTCAGATTTCAGTGCCTATATTGCCTTTTTGTTGATGGCCAGGTGCGGACTTAGAACCTCGGAGACACTTAATTTATTGAAAACCCATTACAGGCCTGAAGAAAGAACAATCTATATTGAAAAGACAAAATTTAGAAAAGATCGATTGATCCCTATACCTAAAGCCGTAGCCGATGAAATCAACAACTTGCAAAAAGTTCGCCGGTTATTCCCTGATGAGGATGACAGTCCTTTTTTGCTGGTAAAGGTGAAAGGGAAAAAACTGGTGCGTATGTTTATAAATCGCAGATTTAAACAGGCACTCACAGATATCAATCTTGATCACTCCCGGAAAGTAATCGGTTCGACAAACTTCAGTCAGCCTTCACATCATTCCTTGCGGCATTCATTTGCCGTGAACACGCTGAAAAGGATAAAACAGCAAGGGAAATCCTGCCAAAATGCCCTGCCTGTACTGGCGGCTTACATGGGGCACAGCAAATACAAATACACAACCTATTATTTGAAGGTACTAGATGCTGAGCACCGTCGGCAACTGTTTGATTTTTCGATATCAAAAGGCGAGGAGACATGAGATTGACAAGTTGCCTGCACCAGTATTTTTATGAATACTTGCCCTCGATAAAAGGGACGAGTAAACAAAGTGTCCAAGCTTATCGGCAGAGTCTGTCTTTATTCCTGCATTTTTTGGCAAATCATCACTCAATAAAAATCAAGTCATTGAAAATAGAACACTTAACGGTGGATGCAGTGCTTGCCTTTCTCCAGCATCTGGAAAAAAACCGAAAAAATAGCGTGCAGACTCGAAACCAGCGTCTGGCCGTGATCAAGTCTTTGGCCAAGATGATCCGCTTCATGCACCCGGACAAAAAACGAATTGCCGAGGCCCTCCTGAACATCCCCCAGAAAAGAGCTCAAAAAAAGGTGATGGGTTTTTTATATCCCGAAGAAATCATGAAAGTGTTCAGTGCCGTAGATCTGAAAAAGAAGGAAGGCATGAGGGATTTTACCATTCTCCATCTGCTTTATGACTCCGGTGCCCGGGCCAATGAAATTGCCACATTGGAATTTGATTATTTTGATCCCGAAAACGAAACCATTGCGGTCCTGGGAAAGGGAAACCGATACCGGTTGATTAACCTATGCTCCAGAACCGCTTCCTTGATCTCGGCCTATATCAGCAATCACAGGGTCGATCCCATCCCTTTATTTGCGCATAGGCTGTTTATCAATCAACGGAAGCGGGAAATGACCCGGCACGGAATCAACAAAATTTGTAGGAAGTATTTGACTTTAGCATTGCCGGAAAAAAGGCTGAAAGGACTGAGTCCGGCGCACTGCTTCAGGCATTCGTGTGCGGTCAATATGGTCTCCTTAGATGCTCCGGTATCGGATATCAAAAATCGTCTTGGTCATCAAAGCGTTGAATCAACAATGACCTATCTGCAGCTGGATCTGTCAAAAAAACGGAAAGTCCAGAATACGCTCATGGAATACATGCAGTCGAAAATAACTCATGACAAAAAGATTGATGAGTTAATCGACTGGAAAAATAGTGCTGAAATCCTTGAATGGCTTGACAGTTTGTGAACCACAGAAGCAGCTTTTGCTAGCCTTAGAGGGGTATGTAGTAAAACAAAAAATTATGTTGCCACTGATTTTAAAAATTTTTTAAATAGCCTTTAACATGTTGAATTTTAATACAATATTGATTTGCAAGATATATAGCTAAAATCGTCTTTAAATTTAACAGGTTAGGTCCACTCGCAACATAATGGTATCAAAGCGTACTGTCAAGGATTTCAGAAAGGTGAGAAATGGCAAACGCAATGCTCGGAACTCTTGTGTGAGAAATATGACAGACCATTTTATTAAGTCTCAAAAAACGATCGTTTGGTGGTACTGATTTCGGTAGTATCACTCTGAGAGGCTTGAATTCAGTTTCATTGGGGGTTATTTGACCTGAGCATTTTTGCCAACAGATTCCGTCTCTACCTTGGGACCCAGAACGTTAATAAGTGCCCCTGAAATAATCAGTGCACCACCAATATAGGTCCATATCGGGGGGATCTCTTTGAAAATAAATACACTGATCAAAACGGTAAATACAATTTGCAGGTAGGAGTAAGCCGACGCTTTTCCGGCAGTCAGGGTTTTCATGGCATTTGTTAAACCCAGCTGCCCGAGTTGGGTAAACAGCCCCACCAGAATCAGCATAAACGTAAGATGTAAATTCGGCCTGATCAAATTGTTTCCCAACAGTATCAAAGAGATAGGCAGGGCCACCAGGGGAAAGTAGAAGATAATGACCGACGAATCTTCTGTTTGGCTGAGTTTTCTAACGATAATATAAGCGATGCTGCTCCCCAATGCCCCTATAAGTGCCACCGCGATACTGAATAAGGGTAATTTATGCACCATATGTTCCATAAAGGCCGGACTTACCACCGCAAACAATCCGATCAAACTGAGAAGAAGGCAGATCTTGGTGGATCCCTGAATGGGCTCTTTAAGAAAGATGACCGCCAATAATGACGTGAACACCGGATGGGTATACTGCAAAAGCGTTGCCTCGGCCAAAGGCAGGGTGGTCGTGGCATAGTACACGCAGATAAGGGCAATGGTTCCGACCAGACCTCTGGCAAATAAAAGGGGTTTATTGGCTCCCCAGATAGAGATATGTTTTCGTTTTACGTCGGCATAACTGATTAGCACAGAGACCAGGGCGCGGGCCGCGACGATCTCAAATACGGGAATCCCGAAACTGCCGACATACTTTACACATGCCGACATCAAGGCAAAGCCCAATGTCGAAAGAACTACATAGTGAAGCCCTATGGGAAACATATTTTTTATAAGGCCGGACATGGTTTATTCCTTTTACTCCGCTATTTATGGGACAGCACTGCTCATTACCAGTCTTAGTATAGTTTCTCTTGAAAAAAAACCGTTTATCAGATTAAATGGTTTGTCCGTTAATTTCAAAGTTCATCAATTGGATGGATTTTGAATCATCGTTGTCAATTTAAAGCACAAAAGGATGTGTATTATGGAAAAGTATGATTGTACCGTTTGTGGTCATGTGTATGATCCCGAAAAAGGTGACCCTAATAATAATATTGCTCCGGGAACATCGTTTGAAGATCTTCCTGAGGATTGGACGTGTCCGGTCTGCGGTGCAGCCAAAAGCGCTTTTGAAAAAGCGTAATCAGGCGTGAAAAAGATTCGGCCGCTTTGGTCTTGATTCTATTGTCGGGCATTTTTTGTAGGGGCAATCCCCCTGTGGTTGCCCTTGTTGGGGCGAGCCCGGTGGCAGGGCAGGCACAGGGGCCTGCCCCTACAGCGGCCGACGGTGGAACCCATCCCACAATTTTTATACCACGATGGGGAGGATTAAGGTCCAAACCATAGAACTATTCGTCTAACTGTCTTTTAAACCGGTTGAGCAGCAGGGAATTGCCCACAACGGACAGGGATGAGAACCACATGGCAATGGCGGCGGCTTCCGGGGTTAATGAGATTCTGAACGCCGGGTAGAGAATGCCTGCGGCCACAGGGATCATCATAACATTGTAGAAAAAAGCCCAGAAAAAATTGCGTTTTATGGTGGAAAGGGTTTTTTTGCCCAACCTTACGGCCCGGTTCACATCTTTTAGATCGTTTTTTACCAGCACCACCTCGCAGGTCTCTTTCGCCACATCCGTTCCCGAACCAATGGCGATGCCGATGTCCGCCTGGGCCAGGGCCGGGGCGTCATTGATGCCGTCACCCACCATGGCGACCTTTAACCCTTTGGCCTGCCATTTTTTTACCTGGTTGATCTTATCTTCGGGCATTACCTCGGCCGCCACTTCCTCGATACCGGCCTGCTGGGCTGCCCAGCGTGCTGCCGCTTTGTTGTCTCCGGAGACCAGGGCGGTCTGGATGCCTGCTGCGTGCAGCTGTTCAATGGCATCCCTGGCCTCGGGTTTGATTTGGTCTTCCAGGGCGATGACCCCTTTTACCTGGTGATCCAGACTGATGAAAACCAGGCTCTTTCCCTGGTCTGCCAATTCCTGACCCCGGTTTTTGATATCATCGGGCATGTTGTCATCTGTCACCAGCACCAGGTTTCCGGCCCTGAGCAGTTGGCCGCCAAGGCGGCATTCAATCCCTCTGCCCGAAAGCTCTTTGGATTCCGAGGTGATTTCAGGATCAATGCCCTTTTCCAGGGCAAACCGGGTCACTGCCGGTGCCAGGGGATGGCTGGAGTTGGCTTCGGCGCCGGCGGCCCAGGAGAGCAACTGATTTTCTGCAATGCCTTGGGCCGGAAAAACACCTGTAACCGAAGGTGTGCCCGTGGTCAGGGTTCCGGTTTTGTCAAACAGGACCATGTCCAGGTGGGAGATGTTTTCCAAGGCAGATCCTTTTTTAAACAGAATCCCCCGGTTCAGCCCTATACCGGACCCCACCATGACGGCTGTAGGCGTGGCAAGTCCCAGGGCGCAGGGGCAGGCAATCACAAGCACGGCGATCATGCGTTCAAAGGCAAATAGAAACGGGGTGGAGCCGGATGGGATAAAACCTGGGGCCATAACATACCAGATGGCAAAGGTTATCAATGATACAACCGTCACCACGGGAACAAAAATGTTCGAGGCTTTGTCGGCCACCCGCTGGATCGGTGCCTTGTCTGCCTGGGCATCCTCCACCATTTTAATGATGCCGGAGAGCACCGTGTCGTTGCCCGTTCGGGTGGTGGTCATTGTGATGGCTGCTGACAGATTGATGGTGGCGCCTGTGACGGCATCCCCCGCGGCTTTTTGAACCGGAAAGGATTCACCGGTGAGCATGGATTCATCCACTGCGGTTTTTCCCCCAAGGATCTCTCCGTCCACGGGAATCTTTTCCCCGGCCAGCACCCGGACCGTATCCCCGGGGACAACCATGGAAACATCCACAATCTGTTCCTTGCCGTCCTTGATTACCCTGGCGGTATCTGCATTCAAGGCCAGCAAGGTTTTAAGGGCCTGGCCGGTTTTGCCCTTGGCCCTGGCCTCAAGCATCTTGCCGATCATGATAAAGGTGATGAGCATGGCGGCGCTGTCAAAAAACAGCATCTGGGAGGCATCTAAAAATATCAGGGAAAATAGACTGTAAAAGTAGGCGGCGCTGACCCCTAAGGTGATCAGTACATCCATATTTGCCAGTCTGTTTTTCAGCGAATAATAAGCTCCTTCGAAAAAGGTTCGACCGGAAACGATCATTACCGCTGTGGCCATGATGCAAAGGATGATATTGGTGACCACAGGGCCATAAGGCATCACATGCATGATGACCATCATGGGGATGGTGATGCCCAATGCAAATAAAAATCTGAACTTTTCCCGTCTGCCGCCCGTCTGCGCATCACCTGTTTCAAGGGATGCCGTGTAACCTGCGTTTTTGACCACCTCCAACACCTTCTGGTCATCCATCAGATTCGGGTCGTATGAAACAAAGCCTTTTTCAAGGGGCAGGTTGATGGCTGTGGTTGCGATGCCTTCGGTTTTTGCAAAGGCCTTTTCAATGGCCAGGGCACAGTTGGCACAGTGCATGCCCTGGATGGAAAAGCTTAGATTACAAAGAGCTGGGGCATCATCCGGGGTGTCGCTCTCCGGATCAACGTGCTCTGCTGTCTCTTCGGCGTCTTCGGCGTCTTCGGTTGGGGCCTGGGGGGTCAGGGCATATCCCTCCTTTAGGATGGCGTCCTTGAGCTCTGATAGATCTGCCGTGCCGTCTTCCAACGCAAACGTGACTTTTTCCTGCTCGAAAGAAGCTGCCACATCACTGACACCGTTAAATTTTTCCAGGGCTTTTTTGACGGCATTTTCACAGTGGGAACACATCATGCCGTATACGTTTATTTCATGGATGGTGGTCATAGGGCTTTAAATCTCTTTGGCCGTGAAACCAAATTCAGAGATTTCCTTGATCACTGTATTCATATCGACATCGTTGCCGGCATCGAATTTGGCCTCTTTGCCTTCAAGGTTCACAGATACATTGGTTCCCACAGTTTCCAGATATTTTTTGACTCTGTTCACACAATGCTGGCAGGACATGCCTTCGACACTCAAATGTTTTTCCATATCATTATCCTTTTCTATAGTTATCAATTTTAAGCCCGAATAACGGCCCGCTATATAGGGTAGAAACGATCAGGCTCGTGTCAATATTTGCCGCTCAAAAAAAGTTTGTCAAGACTTTAATTTTTGATGGGGTAGGTGAAAGTTTTGGCAATTGTTAATCAAGCGCTTTATTCGCGATTCGGGTGCCAATCCCCAGTGCCGCCAGGGCCAGGACAGAACAAAAGCCCGATACCAGGCAGATGCCCCGGATGCCGTATGCAGACCAGATAAGACCCCCTGAAAATGCCCCGATGATTCGGCCGATGCCGCCCACGGCAAAAAAAGCCGCCATGGTGGCCGCCCTGGATTCGGGGACAAGCTCTGTACCAAGGCTCATGGAAGAGACAACCGTAAATTCAAAAGACAGGAACAGGGCAAACAGACCGGACAGAATCAGGACGATGCCTGATGCTGTGAACGGTAAAACCAGATAGATTACCGCGGTGGCCGCCGTGCCCGTGAGCACCGATTTTTTAAGACCGATCCTGTCGGAAAACAGGGCACTGCTCCCTTCGGCAAGAAATTCGGCCATACCGATGAGAACCGTACTCATGCCGATTTGGGCCAATGACAGTCCGCAGGCGCTTTCCAGCCAGACCCCGTAAATGACAAATACATTGTCATTGGCCAGGGACATAAAAAAGACAAAGATCAGTAAACCGGCCACTTTTTTGTTCTGCAAAAGCACTTTCCAATCAACACGCACCCGTTCCGTTTTTTTATCCGGCTGCCGGGCCGGGGCAAGTTTGAGAAGCAGAAAAAAACAGGCAATCGTGAGGATGGCCACTATTTTAAAGGGAGCCTGCCAGGAGAAGTGGGACATGATAACACCAGCCGCAGGAATGGTCAGCAAGGTGGCGCCGGCCCAGGAAATTTCTGTGAAGCCGATGAATCTGCCCCGTTGGGCATAGGGAACCTGGGAAGCGATTTGGGCCTGCAGACTTGGATCAAACAGACTTTTGGCAAGTCCGGCCAGAAACAGCCCCGCCAGGACTACGCCATACACAGGGAACAGTGCAATACCCGCACACCCGATAAAACACAAAGCAACAGCCAGCAGCAGGACGGGTTTGTTGCCAACACGGTCGGCAAATAAGGCACCCAAGGGCCCAAGCACGGCCGTGGCCTGGTTGACGGCGATTAATGAGGTGACGGCCGTCAGGGGAACCCCAAGCCCCCGGGCAAGTTCCGGTGCAAAGGGGTAGACCATGCGCCGGGCGGTATTCAACATCAGTTTGCTGAACGTGGCTATGCCAATAAATGCGGTAAATGCCCGCGATCGGTTTGTCGTCAATTTTTTTACCAGAATTTAAAAGACTGCCAGAAGCCTGAATTTGTCAAAGATTAAAAGCAGGCCAATGACAATGAGGAGTCCGCCCGCACATTTATTGATAATGCCCATGGCCCGGGTGGCCTTTTTCATAAAACCAAGCATGGAGTTGATGAAAATGGATATCACAATAAAAGGCAGGGCCATACCCGCAGAATAGGTGGCCAAAAGCAGTATGCCTTTAAGGATGGTGTCCTGGCTGCCGGCCACAATGAGAATGCTGCCCAGCATCGGTCCGATGCACGGGCTCCAGCCCGCACCAAAGGCCATGCCGATCAAAAATGTACCAAACAGATGAAAGGGGGTTTCCTTGAAATGAAATTTGCGTTCAAACTGAAAACTTTTAATGTTGATAAGCCCCAGCAGATGCAGCCCGAAAATCAGGATGATACCGCCGCCCACATACCGTACCACCCAGGAATACTGGGAGGCAAGCCCGCCAAGAAACGAGGCGGATGCCCCGAACAAAATAAAAATAGAGGAGAAACCGGCCACATAGGCCAGGGTGGACAGGATCACTTTTTTACGGACTTCTTTGTCGTCTGCGGTCAGTTCGTCCAGAGAAAGTCCCGTGATAAAGCTGAAATAGGCCGGGATCAACGGCAGTACACAAGGGGAGAGAAATGACAAAAGACCTGCGACAAAAGCGGCAGGAAATGTAATGGTCTGGGTCAGCATGTCGTTGTTTCCTTAAAATTTCTGGCTGGACGAAAAATCATTCAATCACAAGTTTGCATTCAGCGTCACACTAAGCTTTTTACTGTGGGTTTTCAAGGCCCGTTGCAAGCGGTGGCGTGAAAAAGCAACCAATATGAATCAGAACAGATCAATGCCGGTCAGATTTGCCCCCTGCAAACAATTTCTTCCCTTGTGCTTGGCTTTATATAGCAACTGGTCGCAGGCGTCTGTTAACTCCTGGGTAGAGATGTGTCGATTGTCGGTCAGAGTGATGACCCCTAAACTGACTGTGACAACTTGCGCAACTTCCGATGTTTTGTGGGGAATGGCCAGGGTCTCAACACCGGATCTGATGGCCTCTGCCATTTTTAAAGCACCTGGATGTGCCGTGGACGGCAGAATGCAGCAAAATTCCTCTCCGCCATAGCGAAATGCCATATCCGAAGTTCGTCTCATCAGTGTCTCAAGCAGATTGGATATTTCGCAAAGGCAGTCATCCCCGGCCACATGACCGTAATGGTCATTGAACGGTTTAAAAAAATCAACATCCATGAGAATTAAAGACAAAGGGGCGCCTGAACGGCCTTGCTCTTTTATTCGCTGGGCCAGTGTATCATCAAAAAAACGGCGGTTGAAAAGTCCTGTGAGTCCGTCCTTATTGGCAAGCTTTTCAAGCAGTTTGTTTTTTTCTTCCAGCTCCCTGGTGGTGCGGCTGATCAGATGACTCATGGATTTTAAAATTCTGAATCGTCTTAAATCTGCCCGTGGCAGCTCAATCTTGTCTTTACAACTTTTGTTTTCATGGAAAATTTTGCAGGTTTCTGATTCAGACAGGGCCAGCACGGTCATGGTCTGGTGCAGAAAATGGGGGGTATTGTTTTTATCTGTGTAACATTCACCAAAGGTAAAAAAACCGGCTGAACAGGAGGTGCCGTCCAAGGCAGCCATATCAACGGCAATATCATCTTCAAAAAGTGTTTTTCTATTTTCACAGGAGTAGACGAAAAAGGCATCGGGCTCATAGCCGGACAGTTCTCTTCCCATGCGTCTGGCCCCTTCTTCCTGGAGTCCTGCATCACAATAACTGAACCGCACCTGCTCTCCGGTGTAACATTGTTTTAAAACATTAAACGATCCATCAGGATTTACAGCCCAGACCGGATTGGTGATATGCATACCACCTCTTTTTATCATAAGCGGGAAATAATTCATCAGATATACCGATGACGGATTCGTTTCAATGCCCAGATACTGCCGATATATATCTTTGACGGATTTATGATCAATGCTGTAGATCCTGTGGCCCTCCGCCCGGGTGACGGTCATTGTTTTGCCAATGGGGGTCCAACTTAAATTGTGGGCCGTGTTGACACATAAATTGGGGCCTGAAAGCGCTGCCCCTGCAAATCCGTGTTCTGTCAGCTCCTGTTCCGTGAACACAAACGTCCGGCTTGCCAATTCGTCATATCCACTGGCCATGCCTCCTGCAATGACGACATCTTCAAGTTCCTGGTTCAGCGCTTCAAGAAAAGGAATGGCATTGACATAATTGCCGTCTTTCGCGCCGCAGCCAAAAACAATGACCGCATTGGTTCCGCGGGCATTGAGCGCGTTTGCCATGTCCTTACCCCCGGCCTGCAAATCATCATTCTGTGAGATTAAAGCAGATGCGATCCTGGTTGTTTCAAACGCGGTAAAGCTGATTACAATAGATTGTTCCAGAATATTTGCACCTAAAACTTCTCCTGCCGAGCTTGCACCGATTACGGCACAGCCGGGAAACAGTTGACAGAGCAGTGATCGAAGGTGGCTTATCATATCCATGTCTGAGATACCGCAGAACACCTGGATCAGAATGTTCTCAGGCGAATAATTTTTAAACTCGGATCTTATTTTTTTTAAATCGTTATCAGTATTATAGACAAAGTTTATGCATTTCATACAACCCTTCCTCGTCGATAGCGGGCCTTGGGCGGTTTTTATTTCCAATCTTGCGGAGTGTTGCGATAGAATTTCCCCAAGTATTGTTCAAAACGATGGAACTGATCAATGATTTTTTAAGCGATTTAAATATAAATAACTATAATCTGTTTTGGGTTCAAGAACAAGTCTGCAAAAGCGGATAATCATTTGTTTTGATCATCTTTTTTGTTCAATAGAAGGTCTTGACAAAACAGCCCTTGCCATTTAATAATCATTGGAAAATATTCCATTTATCAATTTGTTATTACGTTTATTCTTAATCTTCCACAGGGGAAGAAATACAAGCGGTTCAATTTATCAATTCGCAATCCCAATTTCGGATTTTAGCGTTGGGTTGTCACTGCCATCTTTGCCTCTCCGTGCTTAATCGCCAACGCTGTCCACAGTAATGTTTGATCTTTTCATTTCTTAAGGAGGTTTACATGTTAAAAAGACAAATCGTTTTTTTTCTGGCCGCAGGGTTGATGCTTTTATCTTGCACAGGTCTGATTTTTGCCGCCACTGAATGCAAGGAGTGTGAAGAGGTCGCCAAAGGCAAAATCCCCGCTCAGTTTTTAGATCCCAGCCTCAAAATGTTGCCCTCCGGCATTGCAATCTGGGATGTTGAAGAGGCGATCCCCGCCTTGAAGGATAAAAATGCGAAATATCTATGGGTGGACACAAGGCCCGGATCATTTCTTGACATCGGTACAACAAAAGATGCGGTAAATCTGGTGTGTGATCTCCAGGGGGAACCTATTCCCGAAGCGGATGCCCCCAATGCCATCACTAAGGATAAACTTATTGCAGCCATGCAGAAGATTGATCCGGACATCAATTCAGTGACCGCTGTTTTCTTTTGCCAGGGGCCCAAATGTCACAGAAGCTACAACGCGGCGTTAAGATGCGTAAAAGATTACGGACTTGCTGTGGATCAGGTGGTGTGGTTCAGGGGCGGTTATCCTGACCTGGAAAAGCAGATTTTGTCAGATCCCAAGCTCAAAAGACGGATCACGAAATATCTGCGCGGCAAAGTTACCCAGTAGATGCAATAGAGTCCCAACCTCCTGTAATTTAAGTAGTACCTGAACGGAAATCTGTGTTTGGACGAAAAGTTGCCCAGATGCAAGGCGCAAGCAAAGCTGCAACCGGAGCGTACTATAGTACGTGAGGCCCGATCTTATGATTTGGCAGCTTTGTGCAGCAACGCCGCAGGTGGGTGACTTTGTGGGCATACGCCCCTCTAACGAGCCTTCCAAACACTAAGTACTCATCATAATTGAGACAGATACCAATGAAAAAATCGCGTTCCTTAAAATTAAAGATTATCTTCTGGGTTGCAATCATTCTTTTTATTTGTTCGGCGCTGATCATTATTTTTGATCATATCTCCAACAATGTGAAAGATAAATTTTCAGATAAATTTATGATTGATGTGTTTGATAGTGTGAGATTGGAAAATGAAAAATTTTACATCAGACGAACGAGTGATACGTTTCAGAACTTTGCGGGTTCAGAGGAGGTCATCAGATATCTGGAAGACGATCGCAGTGCCGGGAACGTTCAGGTTATTGATGGACTTTTCATAACCCTTGCCCAGGCTCTGAAAATGCGTAAACTGGTGCTGCTGGATAAAAATTATAATGTTGTCTTTTCAAAGAGCGGACAGGATTCGTTTGCCAAAGACAACGTGTTTATGACGGACGGATTAAAAACATTATATGACAAATCTGCGCAGACCTGGGCCAATGAAGGCACCTGTATCGAAGCGGACGGTAAGGTAGTCTTTATTATTGCCACGGCCGTCATCAATGATGATGACCAGGTGGTGGGGATGGCGGCCTGTGAACTGCCGGTTGGAGACCTGGCGCTCTCCCTTGCCAAAATAGTGAAAGGCTACGTGGGATACCAGGGATCTGATTCAACCTTCTCCGGGGCATGTGACAGCACATTTTTTGAGCAGGTTTCCCCTGAAAAAAGAAAAAATGCCATCTCAAATACAAGTTTTGTGCTTGAACTCAACTCGGTCTGTAATCCGGAAGCGTTAAAGGCGGCGGCGAAACAGTTAAAAGAAAAAAAGCAGAACCCAAAAGCCGAAAACCATCGCCATTTTTATAAGCTTTATCCCATAGAAGTTGAGGACATTAACAAAAATCATTATAGATATTGGCTGGTTTTGAACTATTCGGCACCGGCCAAGGTCGAAAACAGACTGGGCTTTATCAGGCCCCTGGTCCTTGGGGCAATACTCATTGTCAGCATTCTGTTGTTGTTTATATTTCTATCCGGATTAATCAAACCCCTGGAAAAGGTTGTGGATGCGTTAAAGGATATTGCCCAGGGAGAAGGCGATTTGACACAAAGGCTTCAGGTGGAGGCACACAACGAAATAGGGGAAGTGGCCAGTTGGTTTAATGCCTTTGTGGACCGGGTTCATCAACTTGTGGTTCAGATCGGAGAAAATTCAAATGTTGTTTCCGAGGCTTCGGGTCACTTGCAGCAGATATCTGAAAAATTGGATAAAAGTTCAGATGACTTGTCAGCCATGACCCAGTCCGCCGCATCTGCAACCGATGAGATGAGCATGAGCATGAATTCTGTGGCCGCCGCCGGCGAACAGGCCACCGTTAATCTGGAAGCCGTTGCCGAGGCGGCAGGCATAATGAAATCGGGGCTGGGCCAGGTCTCCCAGGAGTGTCAGACCGCCCGGAAGATTTCTGATGATGCCTCTTCCCAGGTCCAGTCTGCATCGCTCAGGGTTGTGGATTTAGGCGGGGCGGCAAAAGATATCGGCAAAGTGGTTGAAGTGATCACCGAAATAGCCGAACAGACCAATCTTCTTGCATTGAATGCTACCATTGAGGCGGCCAGGGCCGGAGAAGCCGGCAAGGGGTTTGCCGTTGTGGCCAGTGAAATAAAAACGCTGGCCGCCCAGACCGCCGATGCAACCCTTGAAATCACCAACAAAATCAAAACCATCCAGGATTCTACCGACAACACCGTACAAGACGTGGAAAAGATTGCCGCTGTTATCGAAAAGGTAACGAATATCGTTGACGGCATTGCCACGGAGCTGGAGGAACAGTCGATCTCTGCGTTCCAGGTGGCCGAAAATATTGCCCAGGCGTCTGAAGGCATGGGCGAGGTCAGTCAGAATATTGCCGAAAGTTCCAATACGGCAACGCAAATATCAGAAGATATTGCAGGGGTCAGTGCCATTGCCACCGACATATCCAACGAAGGTTCGAATATGAACCAAAACGCAAAAACATTGTCGGAACTGGCTTTACAACTTCATAACAGTGTCGGGGTATTTAAAGTGTAAGACGCCTTACGGCTATTTTTTTAAATTAAAAGCGTTCAAATCTGATAGCTGACGGGAATTTGTATTTCCCGTCAGCTATTATTTTTTTTGCTTAAGATCAACCTTGTCCACGTATTTGTCGTCTTCTGTTGAACCATTTTTGTGCTTATCGCATTGTGAAATAAAATAAAGACCGTCTTTACCCGGGTTCTAAAGTCTGATAAAACCTCGCTTCATAGATAATTGATATTCCAATAGGATATGTTAAAGATGTTTACCACCTCTATAATTGGTTTAAAAAAGTGAAGGGTCATAGAAAATAATTTATGTCCGATTACCATTATCAATACAGCTTGTGCAATGTGCCTTCCTGGGTCATCGGTTCCCGGGAATTCAACGCCGATCCGACCCCGTTAACTGTTCTTGGTGTACGGGAGAGCCATGCTCATTTTTTCAAACAGCTGGACGCACTTTCCACCTGGGAAGACAGGGCTAGAATATTTCGAGATTATATGGAGGTGGCCTTTCATCTTCACCAGTGGCGGGAAAAAGGCGATGACGGTCGAATGCTCAGTATCAAGCACAGTTACTTAAGATTTCTCAGGGGCTGGCTTTTTGAATCCGATTCCATTGAAGGCGCGGTGCTGAAAGGATGGGTGCAAACCCGGATGGGGCTGCCCCCGATCTATCATAACGGCCGGATCAAAGGAAAAGACAGTGACGAGTATTTATCCTACATGAAGGACCGGATGAAAGGTTCCGCGCAAACCAACGGTATTTTCAACCAGCTGGATCTTCTTTTTGAATTTGTTCAATACGAGCTGAACCGCCGTGATCCCGACAGGACCCATATTACCCTTTTCAGAGGTGTCCATGGGTTTTATGATCATGAACTGCTTGAATGGGATAAAAAGACGGGAAAAGGGGTGCTTCGGCTCAATAATTTGAACTCCTTTACCCATGATTTTGAGCGGGCCTGGGAATTTGGCACATTCGTTATCGAAGTCCAGGTACCCGTGGCAAAGATTTTTTTTGACGGCGATTTTCTTCATGCCGGGATACTCAGGGGGGAGAAAGAGGTGCTGGTGATCGGCGGTGTGTACGATATTTCCAGACGAATCATCTGACAGCCATGGGCTGATTTCGAATTGACATAATAACTGCCGGGCACAGCCCGCAACAACGTTGTAAGGCGCTTAGTAACTTACCCAGGCTTTCTTATAAAACAGGAAATTTAGATTGATGCAATCGGTTCGGATACCTGACAGAAAACAAATTGTGGAGAAGGCAAAAGGCGCCTTTGTCGGCCTTGCCATAGGAGATGCGCTCGGGGCAACTACCGAGTTCATGACGCCCGAAGAAATTAAAGTACAATATGGCGTGCACAAGCAGATCATTGGCAAGGGGTGGCTCTATCTTAAACCCGGACAGGTCACCGATGATACCCAGATGTCGGTTTGTATCGGACGGGCCATTCAAAAAGCAAACGGCTGGAATCTTACCGCCGTGGCCGACGAGTTTGCCGAGTGGGTCGGCGGCCGTCCCATTGATGTCGGCTCCACATGTGCCCGGGGAATCCGAAACTATATTCTGCATCAAACCCTCGAAGTGAAACCAAGCCGCTGGAGTGCCGGAAACGGGGCGTTGATGCGCATGCTTCCCGTTGCCCTTTATACCCTGGCAAATGAAGATCTTCTTGCACAATATGTGGTGGAACAGGCCCATATTACGCACAATAATCCCTTGTCTGATGCGGCGTGCATCTTTTTTGGCCGTTTGCTCCATGAGACCATGATGGGTGGTGAACTATTCGGTGAGCTTTTTGCCCTGACCAAAGATTTTATCAATGAATATCCGGAGTTTTCTTATGTGCCATATCCGGGCAAAAGCTCTGCCTATGTTGTGGATACGGTGCAGACCGTTTTTCATTTTTTATTTACAACGGACAACTTTGAAGATTGTCTGGTGGGTACCGTGAACCAGGGCGGGGATGCGGATACCACCGGCGCACTGGTCGGAATGCTTGCCGGCGCGGTTTATGGGGTCAACGGGATACCCAAACGCTGGCTGAAACGATTGGATTCTGGTGTGTATTCAGAGGTCGAGGCGCTTGCTCAATATTTGGTGGAGCACTCTCCGGCACTTGTATCATCCAAGCATTAAATTAAAATTGAGTGCGTTGGGGATGTATTATTGTCTAAAATAATAAGGAAAAAGGCAAATTTATGACATATCAACATGTATTTTATGACGGAACTGTGTGCGACCTGCCGGTGGGTAAGGTGGTTTGTGTGGGCCGCAACTATGTGGATCACATCAAGGAACTGGATAATCCCATGCCCACGGAACCCATTTTGTTTATCAAGCCTGCGACATCGCTTCAGCCGATCAGTCAGCCCATTGTGATCCCTGATTTTACCAAGGATTGCCACAATGAGACCGAACTTGCCGTATTGATCGGCAAACAGATCACCCGGGCAGGCCGGGACGAGGTTGAGGCTGCTGTTGCCGGGTTCGGGCTTGCATTGGATCTGACCCTGCGGGATGTTCAGAAATCGCTCAAGGAGAAAGGGCTGCCCTGGGAAAAGGCAAAAGCCTTTGACGGCTCCTGCCCGATGACCCCCTTTATCGGCCCCGACGAACTTGCCGATCCCCAGGATACCCAGTTGAAACTGGAAGTGAACGGCCAGGTGCGCCAAAATGAAAGTACCAAGTTGATGATTAACGGCATATTTGACTTGATTGTTTATATGTCCGGTTTTTTTACTTTGATGCCCGGAGATGTGGTTCTCACCGGGACGCCGGCCGGTGTGGGCGCGTTAAAGTCCGGCGACATGCTGGCCTTGGAGCTTGATGGCCGGTTTGCCTTTTCTGCATCCGTGGCCTAGGATCGAATTTGAAAATATAGAATACACAAAAAAATCTAAAGCAACGAAAACCGGCAAATATTGCAGCCTTCAGGCTGTATGTGCTTGAGCTGCAGTATTCTTACCTGTCCATATGTTGGGCTTAGAGGTTCATTTAATTTTACACGACGTTCTTGTCAGGTTTCACTGCAAAATCAGTCAATTTCATGACAGTTGGGTTTAAAATCTGGAAGATTAATTCAAGAAAATCTTCCAGATTACCGATGTCTACTGGATAAACACACGTTGTCTGAAATTTAGGTATGTTATTTGCAGATCTTTAATAAATCGAAAAGACCATATCTTAAAGGAGAATGTCATGAAAAAATTGATTTGCCTTGCTGTTTTGTTGCCATTATTCTTTGTGTGTTCCTGTTATAATAGGGCTTATCCCCCCCCCAATGCAACCGGGCGCAGCGTAATCGAAGAAAGCAAGCCGTTGGATAATGATCGTGTTGTCCTGTTTAAAGTTACCGGGAAAGGTATGGCGCCGGAAACCGCTGTGCGGCGTGGCGAAGCAATAATTCTCGGCGAACGGGCAGCCGTTTTGGATGGATACCGGTTGCTTTTGGAAAAACTGAGGGGGGCTTTGGTTGAGACATACTCCAAAAGAAAGGGCGTTGAAGTTGATATGGATACAATATCCTCCCAGGCTAAGTCTTATTTAAAAGGTGTTGAGATTTTGGAAACAAAGGTGGATGAGTATGGCATCTATCGTGTAGACATGCAGGTCAGGGTGTTTTTTGCTTACAACAATGAATTAATCTGGTGGCCCTCCGGCCTGAGTTCAAGCGTTGGACCTTATACCGGCGCAACATACGAGGCAAGAGTTGCCCCGTCAAGTTACGATAGGTGTCAAAACTACCCGTGGTGCGGTGGTTACTATTATTATTCAAATCCAATGCGGTAAAAGATATTTATCGCTTATGGGGATAATTGTTCCCCTCATATTTACTATCTCTATAATCGTGAATTTTAACTTTTGTTTTTTTTGCGCGTTGTATTCTCATTAAATCATTGTTGACGCTTCAATGAGCGCTTTATCCAGACGTTTGGGTGAAATTTTAAACCGGGTTTTCAGTTCCTGGGCATAAACGGAAATTTTATACTCCTCCAGCATCCAGAAAAAAGCCTCTACGGCATTGGATTTTTCCGTTGATGAGCCCGGGCCAAGATTGGCAATCAAGTGGGCAAGCTTTCGTTCATAGGGCGCGATAAGCTCTTTTTTCTGAGCTTCTTTGGCCGGATTGTCCACCCAGCGCCTGGCACGGATGGACAGGCATTCCAGGTTTTTGGGCAGCAGCGTAATCCGGTTTAAATCGTAAAGCTCCAGAAAATTGGCAGGGCACAGATTTTTCAGCTCATTGAATATCGCCGTCAATTCGTTAAAAATTACGGGCCTGTTTTTTGACGCAAGACTTAAGGTTTGCAGCTGATCAAAACACCTCGCGTATTCCCGCCCCACGGTTAAAATATGTTCCATCGCCTGTTGGCCAAGGGTGTAGAGCTTTGGGCGAATGGCCTGCACATGGGCCTCAAATGCCTTTTGGGTAAACGTCTCTTTTTGAAAAAAGTCCTTTGCCATGGCATTGTATGCCATTTGGGAAAAGGTGGGCCGATCATTGAAATAGAGGGCGATCCGGCTTAATTCTGCAGTCCTGTTTATATCTTTTTTCATCGCCTTCACATCATCGGGAAACATGATCTCAAAGAGCCGGCCAACCCCTTTGGTATGGTTTTCCAAGGCGGCTTGCCTTGTTTTGAACAAGGTTAACATTACGGCATCACTGTCCTGTCCGCAGCAAAGGCCTGGAAATGCTTTGCGCCGGGTGCCGTTGCTTTCCTCCAAAAGAATTTCTTGTTCAATATCAGAAAAATTCCATTCCCGGATCCCTGTTTTTTCAAATTCCTTTTTAGCCCGTTCAAAGGCATTGGCTTTTTGGGCCGGCCGCTGGGCTGCAAACGCCCCTAATTTTGATAAGTCCCTTAGTGATTTGATCTCCCTATCCTTGTGATCCCGGATGGATATCCGCATTTTCAAGTGATCGGCAAGATCCTCATCGGACCAGGCCGAGGCGGGAATCACAAGATCGAAATGCTCGCGGATAACCTGGGATAATTTTGAATATAACGGGGCATCGGAGTCGGGCAGGTGGTCTGCAATAAAATCAGCCCGCTGCTGGATGGGCATCAGCTTTATCCGGTGGGTTTTGGGCAATGATTTGATCAAGGCTGCGATTTTTTCCCTGAGCAGTCCCGGCACCAGGGTCTCCACCTGGTGGGGTGAGAGCAGGGCTGCATCCTGGCTGGGCACTTTCAGGGTCACCCCGTCCGTCTTTGCCCCGGGATTGAAGTTGTAGTCCAGGGCAAACTCCCCCTGGTCCGTGGCAAGGGTATCCGGGAACCGGGCCAAAACCGCTTCGTCCACATCTGTTTTTTGAAGATCCTCACGGGTCATCTTCAAAAAGGTATCATCTTTTTTGTCTTTTTTTCTATCCTTGATGAATTTGGCAAAGGTGCGGATGTTGTCAAATGGTTGGGGCAGCCGGGACTGGTAGAATGAATAGATCTCATCTTCCGACGCCAGAATGTCCCGCTGTCGGGTTTTGTCTTCTAATGCAGCAATCTCTTCCATGAGATTTTGGTTGTGGTCCATGAATCCGAACGTTTGGACGATCTCCCCCTGGACCAGGGCATGTCGGATAAACAGTTCCCCGGATTCTTCGGGATTGATCTTCCCATAGGCCACGGATCTGCCGCTTGCAAGGATAAGGCCGAATAAAGAGACCTGTTCCGAGGCCACCACCTCTCCGCGTTTTTTTTCCCAATGGGGATCACTGTAAGTTCGGGTGCAAAGGCTCTGGCCGATCTCTTCGATCCAGGCCGGATCAACGTTGCCCACACACCGGGCAAACAGCTGGCTGGTCTTGACATATTCGGCCGCCACAATCCAGTTGCCGGCCTTATTGAACAGACCGGAGCCTGGAAAGATAACCGCCTGCCTGCCCTTGGCCGCCGTGAACATATTTTTCTCTTTTTTCTGGGCAATACCGGCCAGATACCCGTGGAGCAGGGCCTTGTGGATGGCGGCATACAAGGGTCCGCCATGTTCAAATTGATCGGCCTTGGGGCCGGTTTCCTGCTGATCCGCTGCCGGAGGGGCTGTCTGTGTAATGCCGTGTTCTTTGATCATACGGGTGATCTGGCCGTGGATATCCTGCCACTCCCGCAGCCGCTTGAACGACAGGTAATTTTCAATGCACCATTTGCGAAGGGCCGAACGTGATTTCAGTCGCTTTCCGGCGTCTATGCAGGCATTCCATATGTTGAGCAGCGTGATGAAGTCCGAGGCCGGATCTTTGAACTGGGCATGTTTCTGGTCTGCGGCCTGGACCTTGTCGGCCGGTCGCTGGCGGATGTCGGATACCGTCAGGGCCGTGGTGATGACCACCGCTTCTTTGAGCACTCCCGTATCTCCTGCGTTGAGCAGAATACGCGACAGTTTCGGGTCCATGGGCAGTCTGGCCATTAAGTGTCCCGAGGCCGTGAGCCGGTATTTTTTACCCGGCTTTTTGGCTGACGTCTGGCATTCAATGGCGTCGAGTTCCAACAGGGTATCAAAGCCGTCTTTGATGCTTTTGGGCGCAGGCGGATCAATAAATGGGAAGGTGGAGACATCGCCGAGCTGCAGGGCAATCATGCGTAAAATAACTTCGGCCAGGTTGGAGCGCAGGATTTCAGGGGTCGTGAAAAAAGGGCGGCCGTTGAAGTCATCCTCGTCATAAAGCCGGATACATATTCCGTTTTCCACACGGCCGCACCGGCCCATGCGCTGGTTGGCACTGGACTGGGACACGGGGCTGACCGGCAGAGCCGTGGTCCGGGTCCGTGGGGAATAGGCGGGAATCCGGGCAAGTCCTGTGTCCACCACATACTTGATGCCGGGAATGGTCAATGACGTTTCAGCCACATTGGTGGCGATCACAACCTTTCTGCCGGGACCATTGGAAAATACTTTGGCTTGCTCGCCGGCGGACAGCCGTGCAAACAAGGGCAAAATTGTGACGCCGCCGAAGTTTTTGCCTTTAAGTATCTCCATGGTTTCGCCGATATCCTGTTCTGTGGGCATGAATATCAGGATATCCCCGGTGCGGGTGCGCATTAAAAGCTCTGCGACCTGTGCGGCGGCAGCCTCCACATAGCCCTGGTCATCCGGGGCACTGGTGGAATCACCAGAGGTATTGTCATCTTCAATGGGGGCATAGATCAGTTCCACCGGATACATCCGGCCCGACACCTCAATCACCGGCGCATTGTCAAAGGCCTTGGAAAATTTTTCCGTATCAATGGTGGCACTGGTGATGATCAGTTTGAGATCACTGCGTTTTTTGACAAGGCCGCGCAAAATGCCCAGAACAAAATCAATATTAAGGCTGCGCTCATGGGCCTCATCCACAATCAGGGTGTCATACCGGGTTAAAAAGCGGTCCTGCTGGGTTTCGGCCAGCAAAATGCCGTCGGTCATCAGCTTGATATATGCATTGTCCGGTGTGTGGTCATCAAACCGGATTTTATATCCCACCGATTGGCCTAAAGATTCGTTGAGTTCAAAGGCAATGCGTTTGGCCACGGTCATGGCGGCAATGCGCCGGGGCTGGGTGCAGCCGATCATGCCTGAAATACCTCTACCGGCTTCCAGGCATAATTTGGGAATCTGGGTGGTTTTACCCGATCCGGTTTCACCTGAAATGATCACCACAGGATGATCCTGGATGGCCTTGATGATCTCTTTTTTTTTGCCGTTTATGGGCAAATCCGGGTCAAAGCGGATGTTTTGGGGCCGGTTGTCCAGGCGCTGCTGCCGGGTGTCTGCCGAAGCCTGGGCTCTTAAGAGTGTATTTTTTAAAAAATCTTGACTTTGCCCTTGCTTGGGTTTTGCTTTGCTGCGCAGGGACCTTGCCAGCATATACCGCTCCTTGCACATGGCTTTGGGGATGAGTGCTTTAATCTGATCTGAAATTGACATAATACCGCAAATAGTAGCCAAGGATTTCAAAATGTCAAATAAAGCGTTTGTTACCGCCGGTCATTTTTTTTATTGACATGCATTTTGGAATAGGGGAATAAAAGCAGTACCCGAATCGTTGGGATTATTTCCGGGGCAAAAGGGACGTGTTAAAAGTAAAAGCACTTTATTTACAGCGCGTGTGATCCTTGCCGTATCCTTAAAAAAGCTGCTAAATCGCCTGCAGATTGCGTGGCTATATGTTTGCCTCTACACTTTAATTATGATAAGAAAATTGGATTATGACTCAGATCATCAGTATTGCCAATCAGAAGGGTGGGGTGGGCAAAACCACCACAGCGGTTAATCTGGCGGCTTCCCTTGCCAACCTGAAAAAAAAAGTGCTGCTTGTGGATTGTGATTCCCAGGCCAACGCCACAACGGCCCTTGGGGTGGATAAACCCAGTCTTGAAGCATCTTTGTATGACGGTTTGATCGGTGAAGCCGGCATTGAGGATATGCTTTTACCCACCATGCTCAAGGGAATGACCCTGGTGCCTGCCAATGTTGATCTCATTGGATTTGAAGTGGAAATGATGTCCGATCCCAAAAGGCATGCCCGGCTTAAGGAGCTTCTGGTTCCCGTGGTTGATAAATTTGACTTCATTATCATCGACTGTCCGCCCGCCTTAAGTCTGCTGACGCTGAATGCGTTTTCGGCAAGTGATTCGGTTGTCATTCCGCTACAGAGCGAATTCTTTGCCCTGGAAGGCTTAGGGCAGCTTTTAGATACAATCAAACGTATTAAGAATGCGTTTAATGCCGACTTGATGATCAAAGGTATTTTGCTGACAATGTTCGACTGCAGGACCAATTTATCCCAGAATGTGGTGGATGACGCCAGACAATATTTCAAGGATCTGGTATTCAAGACCAAAATCCCCCGTAATGTGAAGCTTGGAGAGGCACCAAGCTATGGTCTGCCTGTGATTCTTTATGATAAAACATCACCCGGAGCTAAAAGTTATATGTCCTTTGCCAGGGAACTTTTAAAGCGATCATGAATAAAAAACGAAAAAATACCGGCCTGGGCCGGGGCATATCAGCGTTGATCCCCGATATGGAAGAGCCCGAATCCAATTCGGATTTTTTCTTTTGCAACGTTGATCAAATAAGCCCCAACCGTTACCAGCCAAGAATCCGGTTCAGTGAGGAGGAGTTGGAGCGGCTTACCCAGTCCATTGCCGAGCAGGGTGTGCTGCAGCCCCTGTTGGCCCGGAAAATGGACGGGGCCTATGAACTGATTGCAGGGGAACGCCGTCTGCGGGCCGCCCGGGCGGCAGGCCTTGAGCAGGTGCCCGTCATTATTCTAAATTTGTCGGACGAGCAGGTGCTTGAGGTTTCGATCATTGAAAATATCCAACGGGAAAACCTCAATGTGCTTGAAGAGGCCGAAGCCTATTTTCGGCTCATCGACGAGTTCGGATACACCCAGGAAAAGGTGGCCGAAAAAATCGGCAAGAATCGGTCCACCATCGCCAATCTCTTGCGGTTGCGCAGCCTGCCCGAAGAGATCAAAGAGGGGCTGATCGCCGAAAGCATAAGCATGGGACATGCCCGGGCATTGCTGGGCGCCGGTGCTGTGGAGAATCAGCTCTATTTGTTCAAGCAGGTGATGGAAAAACAATTGTCGGTGCGGGAAACCGAACGTTTGGTCAATCAGGCCAAAAAACAGCCCCAGAAAATCGCAAAAAAAATTTCTGCGGACGAAAAAAAGTTTCTGGAAGAGACTTCGTCCCAGATATCCTCCCGGATCAATTCACCGGTCTTCATCAAAAAAAGTGGGGGCCGTGGCCGAATTGAGATAAAATTTTCCTCCGGATCTGAATTTAACCGTCTTGTGGAGTTGCTGAGCAGAATCTCATGAAAATTTCAATTGCCAAAACCGCCGGGTTTTGTATGGGCGTTCGTCGGGCCGTGGACATGGTGCTGGATGCATCCAATAAAGCAAAGGAACCCATTTATACCTATGGACCTTTAATTCATAATCCCCAGGTCCTGGAGATGCTGGAAAGCAAACAGATTTTTAGGATGGATTCGATTCCTGAGTCCGGAAAAGGGATTGTGCTCATCCGGGCCCACGGGGTGCCGCCCCAGGATGAAAAGGCCCTGGCCAATGCCGGATTTACCGTGGTGAATGCCACCTGCCCCCGGGTGGTGAGGGTCCAGGTGATTATCGATAAGTATGCCAAAAAAGGGTATGATACCATTATCCTTGGGGATGAACAGCATCCCGAGGTGATCGGCCTTTTGGGATATGCCGGGGGGAAGGGACATACCATCACCAACCTGGATGAATTTAAGGCGCTGCCCAGGTTTGAGAAGGCGGTGGTGGTGGCCCAGACCACCCAGAACACCAAAATTTTTGCCGATATCCAGGAGTGGTGCCGCAACAATGTGTCCCATTACGAAATTTTCAACACCATCTGCGATTCCACGGAAAAGCGTCAGGATGAGGTCCGGCAGATGGCCGAGACCCATGACGCCGTGATTGTTGTGGGTGGAAAGTTTTCCGGAAATACAAAGCGCCTGGCCCAGGTGGCCGCAGAAACCGGTAAACCCTCCATGCACATTGAAGAAGCCTCGGAAATTGATTACGAATCCATCGGTCATGTACGCTCAATTGCCATTACCGCAGGCGCCTCCACACCCAACTGGATTATCAATGACACCTGCAGCCGGGTGGAACAGGCGTTCAGGGAAAACCAGTCCGGCCGGGGAAAACTTCGGGCTGTGGTGGATGTGCTGATGAAGACCAACATTATTCTGGCCGCAGGGGCCGCCTGTCTGACCTTGGGCACCGCTTTGATCTCCGGGGCAAAAAATCCGGGAGTCCCCGCAGCCATTGCCATGTTCTATATTCTCTCCATGCAGATCATGAACAACATGATGTCCATCGGGGCGGACACCTACAACAAACCGGACCGGGCGGAACTGTATAAAGAGAACAAGCACAGGCTTTTGCTGGTGGCTTTTTTGTCCGGTGCCATTGGGCTTTTACTTGCCTGGACACGGGGATGGGGATATTTCACCGTGCTGCTTGTGATGATGCTGTTGGGCATGTCCTATTCCCGCACCATTTTTCCTTCCCTATCCTCCGGGCGAAAAATTTATCGGCTCAAGGATGTGCCGGGGTCCAAAACCATTCTCATTGCTCTGGCATGGGGTGTTGTTACAAGCCTGATGCCCGGGATCAGCCTTAAGGCACACCCGGCTTTGACCCTGGTCGCCTTTGTATTTGCCACGGGACTTTCGTTTGCCAGGACCGCATTTATGGATATCCTGGCTGTTCAGGGGGACAGAATTGCAGGTAGAGAAACCCTTCCCATTCTGCTGGGCAAAAAGAAAAGCCTAAAATTCATTCATTATACCCTGGTGGGCACAATCGTTATCCCTGTAATTTTGTCTATCTGGCGGTCCCCCGTTGTTTGTGCACTTGCCTTGATACCGGCTTTTATGTTTATATTAACCATACGGTATAATAAAGACAGTGATATTTCCGCCAATTTCTATGAGTTCTGGTTCGAGATTCCCTTGTTGTTTGCAGGCATTATTGCTGTTTTCGGTTAACACATATCCTTATCCTGATAGAGTCTACAGCTCGTAGCTGAATAATCTTATTGTCCCGGCTATGAGCTGACAGCTATCCCCTAAGGGCGGCAACTGAAGGAGGATGTTGAGAAAATATGGCAGATGGGGCAACACAGGGCAAGCCTGCGCCGCTGATTGGAATCCTGGCTGTTAAATTTAAGTTCATCAGTGAAGCGCAGTTGCAAAAAGCCCTTGATCAATGCAGCGATGATACGGATTTAGATGAGAAACTCAAAGCATATTTTCTTGCCGAAAAGCTGATATCGAGTCAGAACCTTCATCGGCTGACCATGGCAGTCAAGGCCGTGGCCATTCATCGGCGGGAATACCGGTTTGGTGCCATAGCCCTTGCCAAAGGGGTTGTGAATAAAATGGTACTGGATCTGGCCCTGGAGGAACAAAAAGAGCTGTTTCAAAAGGGGAAAAAACCCAGGCCCATCGGGGATGTGATGGTGGAGTCCGGCATCATGTCACCAAAACAGAGAGATGAGATTCTAAAGCTTCAAAAGCAATCCTGCTCATTGCTTGACAGGGTCGGAACACTGCCTGTAAAAATCGTAAATCCAGCGGATAGTCCGCCTGTTGATCATGATGGGCATCACACATCGGCAAACGATCTTCCTGAACTTTCGGATTCCAATGATGTCCCTGTCCTTGACCGGCTGGAGGATATCGCCCAGATTTGCGGTGGGATTTTACTCCAGGTCACCTGCGACCACATGTCTGCATTTTTAACGAAAATTTGTGACATGGATCCGGATATTCCCGCCGTGGTCATTCGTACGGCCCTATCGGAAAAAGGCGTTGTCTATGGTCTGGTTCCGGATGAGCAATTAGAGGTCTTTATCCGATCATCCATTACGGATACCGTACTTTTTTGTGTGGCCCGGGGTGTAGAATCATCCCCCGGCAAAGATACCGGAATTGAGTTCTTTATTCATACGGGTTATCTGAAAAGTTCCGGCATGGATGATTCGGGCAATATTGATGTTAAACGCAGCAGCCCAAAACAGCGGGTGGAAAAAGGCTCTGTGCTGGCTGAAAAAATTGCAGGGCTCCCCCGGGCCGGTAAAGATGTTTTTGGTAACATCATTTCGGCTCCAGGCACAACCAAAAATTCCTTGCGCGCAGGTGCGGGTGCCGTGTTATCCGAGGACGGTCAAAAGGTGTTGGCCGCGGTTCGGGGGACGCCCCAAATTACCCTGGACGGATTGATTGCCGTTCATGAACGATCTAATATTAACACCGACATTGATAATGATACCGGAACCACCGAATGCGATAAAAGTCTTCGTGTCACCGGGCGTATAAAGTCAGGCGCCAGGGTGTGCGGTGTTGATATTTGGGCACAGGGCATTGACGATGGTGTTGTGGAAGCCACCGGAGATTTGACCATTGCCCAGGACATTAATAACGCCCGGATATATGCCCGGGGCAATGTCCACGCCCAATCCATTTCCAACAGCGAAATTGTCTGCATGGGTGATGTGCTGGTCAAAAAAAAGATTGTGGATTCAAAAATTGAATGTGGCGGGACCTGTTCCATTATCACAGGTAAACTTGTGTCAACCAGGGTTGCGGCTAAGATGGGATTGATGGCCGGCAGTATCAGTTCAGAGAGTTCTGGCCCTTCCAGGATCAGGATAGGGCACGATGCGTTTTCTGCCCGGGAACTAGAGAAAAACCGCCTGGGAATAATGCGTATCGATAAGATAATCCATAAATTTAATAATAAAAAGAATACGATCAGCAAACAGGCTGCCGGTTTAAAAACACAGATGACGGAACTGGAGCGTGTCAGGGAACGTATCCTGGTTGAATACCGGGAAATTGAGTCCCGGTCGGACCGGTCTCCAAGCGACCGGGAATCCCTGGACCAACGGTTAACAGGTCTTCGAAAAAATTTAAAGGCTGTAGAAACAAAACTTCAAGCGGGTGCCGCCAAAATTAAAGACCTTGTAAAACAGACCTCAAAAATTGACCGCCAGATATTAAAACCTGCGGCGTCAAAACAGACCCTGGCTGATGAGAAAAAAAATCTAATCGACTGGTCCCTGCAGACCCCAGGAAGAGCCCGGGTGGTTGTGGCGGAAAATGTAGTTTCCGGTACGATTATTATGGGCCTGCACAGCACACTTGTGCCGGAAACTGAATTTTGCCACGTCCGGATTATCGAGCGGCCCATTCAATCCGAAGATGAAAACACCCCCCAAATTTTCTATCAGATGCAGGTGGACGATTTGTAAACATCACGTTTGATATAGGACCACAATTTTGTCGTTTTTTTGCGGTCCTATTACCTTTTTATGAACGGATGTTATTTGATGAGTCCTCTGCCAATGATCTCCATAGGATGGCAGACGTCAAGCATCCCTTTTTGGGGCAGGTTTCCTGACAATTGAATCCTGCATCCCGGACAGCCCGTTGCCCAGGACTGTGCTCCTGTGTCGACGGCATTTTTGATTTTACCGGCCACAATTTTTTTGGAGATCTCAGGATATTCATTGAAAAAGAATCCCCCTCCGCCGCAGCATGAATCCCAGTCACAGGTTTTCTGATACGCCACATGGGGCAGTTGCTTGAGCAGATTTTCGACCCTGTTTTTATCCTGGCCGTGGTTTTTAAGGTGGCAGGGCAGATGATAGGTGACGGTCTCTTTTTTTCCATTTTGATCCAGGTGGGGCGCCAATTGTTCAAAATGGTTAAAAACAAACTCGCTGATATCACAGACCTTTATGGCCAGGCGGCGTGCCGGGCCGTCAGGCAGATCCAGTTCTGCCATCAACTTGGGATAGGCATGGCCCAAAGCAGATCCACAGGTGGCACAGTCCACCAGTATGGCATCGCAGGTGGTGGCCTGCAACGCATCTATATTGGATAAAATTGTCTGTTCCGCCTGCTTTATACCCCCGTGGAAAAACAATGGCAGGCCGCAGCATCCCTGATTCTTTGGGAGCACAACCCGGTATCCCATGCGTGTTAACACTTTGATGGATGCATGCCCGGTGCGTTCATAGATATGGTTGGTGGCGCACCCGGTGAAATATATCACCGTGCCTGCAGGTCTGCCAGAAGGCTCAATCACTTCGGGTACCTGGTCCCGAAAAGGGGTGGCGTTGGGCGTGGGAAAGCGTTCAATGGGAATGTTGCCGATGCGCATACGCCCAATGATGCGCTGGGCCAGACTGCTTGCCCCTATCCGTGCCGCCTTTGACGCCAGCCGGAGCCGGTTTTCCTTGGGCAAGATCGCCCCGGCAACCTTGACTTCTTTGGATCGGCCGCGCAGGTCACCCATTTCATGGCGCATGCGCATGAACAGGATATCATGCTGCACACCGCCCGGGCACATGTTTGTGCAGGTCCCGCACATCAGGCAGCATTGCAACTTTTCCTGCATGCGGTCTGTGGCCGGCAGGTTGTCATGGGCAAAACTTCTGATCAGATGGACCTTTGCCCTGGGGGCCGTGGTTTCCTCACGGGTTGCCTTATATACCGGGCAGCTGGTCAGACACAGACCACATTTCCCGCATTGATTTGCTTCATCGGCTTTCATGATCCCCCCTATACAAATTTTCCGGGATTAAGGATCCCCTTGGGGTCCACACATTTCTTGATTCTGGCCATGAACTTCTGGGTCGCGTCGTCCATGGCCATGGGCAGATACTCCGATTTTGCAAGGCCGATACCGTGTTCCCCGGACAGGGTGCCGTGATAGGAGATGGCCAGTTCGAATATTTCCCGGCTGGCGGCTTCAACCCGCTGCCACTCTTCCTTGTCGTTGGTATCCGTGGAGATCAGCGGATGCATGTTGCCGTCGCCGGCGTGGGCAAGAATGCCGATGCGTAGCCGGTAGCGGTCGGCAATCTGCCGGATGTGGCGGATCATGTCAGGGACATGGCTGACCGGTACGGTGGCGTCTTCTACGATACAGTCGGGTGCCAGACGGGCAAATACCCCGTATGCCGAACGTCGGGCAGTCCATACATCATCCCGCTCGGCAGCGGTTCGTGCCTCAATGACTTCCTGGGCACCGTGTTTTTTTGCTTTTTCAACAATCGTTCGCATCTCTTTTTCAACGGCTTCTTCTGCACCGTCCACTTCAATGAGCAGCAATCCTTCGGCATGGCGGGGAAGGCCGATGTGGGCCGAGTCCTCCACGGCATTCACCACGGTTTTATCCATCAACTCCAGGGCAGCCGGGAGAATACCTGAACCGATTATGTCTGCAACCGTGTCGGCCGTATGATCCAGGTCGTTGTAAACGGCCAGAATAGTGCGCGTGGCTTCGGGTAGGGGGACAACTCTCAGGGTAATTTCAGTGACAATGCCCAGGGTGCCTTCGGACCCGCAAAAAAGGCTTGAGAGCCGGTAGCCGGTAACGTCTTTGACATTTCGGCTGCCAAAACGGATCACCTCGCCGGATGCCAGAACCACTTCCATGCTCAACACATAATCAACGGTCACGCCGTATTTCAGGCACCGGGGGCCGCCTGCATTCTGGGCTACGTTGCCGCCGATGGTCGAGGCCATGTAGCTGCCCGGGTCAGGGGGGTAAAAGAATCCCTCCTTGGCCAGGCGGGCCTGGAGGTCTCCGTTGACCACGCCCGGCTGGACAATGCAGTATCTGTTCGGGGTGCTTACTTCAAGGATTTTGTCCATCCGGGTCAAAGAGAGAACAATTCCCTTATTAGCGGGAATAGATGCCCCGCTGATGTTGGTGCCTGCGCCTCTTGCCGTTACAGGAATCCCTTCCCTGTCAGCGATGGTCATGATGGCGGCAACCGCGGCCGTGGATTCGGGCAGGAGCACAAGTTCCGGCATTGCTTCTTTAACAAAGGCATCATAGGAATAGGCGGTCAGGTCTTCCGGGGCGTCAATAAACCCTTTTTCCCCGACAATATCTTTTAAACTTTTTTTTATTTTTTCGGTTAACATATAACTCTCACTTTAAAGCGGTTTGTTCTAGTTCATCATTGCGGGCAGATAAAGAACGGTTTGGGGAAATAATATGCAAAGCGCCAAGGCTGAAAGCATGATGAGAATAAAAGGAACCATACCCCGGTATATTTCAATCATCTCAATTTCGGATGTGGCCCCGCCGGCACCTTTAAAGTAGAAAAAGGCATACCCCAGGGGCGGCGTCAGAAACGACATCTGCAGGTTTATGGCAATCATCATCACAAACCACAATTCGTTAAAACCAAGATCCCTTGCAATGGGAACAAACAGCGGCAGACAGATCATGGTGATCCCGATCCAGTCGATAAACATGCCCAGGAAAAGGACAATAAGCATCATCAAGGCAAAAGATCCCCATTTGCTGCCCACACCCAGTATGGCCACTTCCACGAGTTCATCGCCGCCGAGACCGATGAAGACCCCGGTAAAGCAGGTGGCACCAACCACGATGAACAACACCATGGAGGTGACTGTGCTGGTGGCAATGACCGAGTCTTTTATGATTTTAAAGCTGAATCGGCCGTAGGCGATCATCATTAAAAGCGCAACAAAGGCGCCCATGCCGGCAGCTTCGGTGGGCGTGGCCACACCGGCAAAAATTGCCCCCAGGACCGATGCGATCAACAGCGCAGGCGGAAAAAGATTTTTCAGGCAGTCGATCAGTACTTTTTTGGTGGAGACACCGACACGCTCTTCGGCTGTCAGGGCCGGACCCCATTCAGGCTTTATAAAACATACCACCGCAATGTAAACGATATAGAGTCCGGAAAGGATGGCACCGGGGATCAGGGCGCCCATGAACAACTGGCCCACCGGAACACCGGCGTAAGACCCCATGAGGACCAGCATGATGCTGGGCGGTATTAATATACCCAGGGTGCCGCCGGCACAGATGGAGCCTGCAATCAATTCTTTTTTATAACCATATTCAAGCAGGGGCGGGGTGGCCAAAAGGGCGATGGTCACTACCGAAGCGCCGACAATGCCGGTGCAGGCCGCAAAAATGGTGGCCACCAGGATAACGGTCATGCCGATGCCGCCGCGCACAGGGCCCAAAAGATAGCGCACGCTTACAAACAGACCTTCCATGACACCCGATCGGTCCAGAAAATTGGCCATCAACACGAACAGAGGAACAGCCACCAAAATATAACTGTTCATGGTGGACATATATATGCGGTCAATGAACATGCCAAAGCATTCCGGGCCCCATCCAAAATAACCGAAAATGACGGCCAGGCCGCCGAGGGTAAATGCCAGCGGGTGACCAAGCCCCAGACCGATCAGCAGGCAGACAAACATTAGCAGTGCCAGAATCATACCGGTTGTCATATCTCAACCCCCTTTGCCACAAATAAACATTTTCGATAAAACAGACAGATCCCCTGCAGTAAAAGCAACAGGGCCGTGATGGGAATCACGGTCTTGATGGGATAAATCGGGGGAGCAAACACAGAGAAACTGGTTTCAAGAATTTTCCATGATTCCCGGGCAAAGGCGGTACTTTCAACGAGTAACACAATCATAAAAGGGAAAAAGAAAACAAGGTAAAGCAGTATATCCAGGATGGCCCGGGTACGTTTGCTGAAGCGTTCCACAATAATGTCCACGGAAATGTGGCGGCCAACCTGGAGGGTATAGGCGCCCAGGATCATAAAATGAAATCCGTAAAGCTGGGTGCTGGTTTCAAAGGTCCATACCGAGGGATGATTGAGCATGCGCCGGGTCACCACCTCAAACACCATGATCAGCATTAAAGGTATAATGGCCCAGGCCGCAGTTTTGCCGATGAAGGCAATGATTTTTTCAACTAATAAAATGATTCGATTGAGCAGTTGCATATAACACAATTCCTATTTCCAATGCATTAATGAAAACCTTTGTTTGGCGGCAAAGTTATCCGGGCGGGCTAAAGGGCAGAAAAATTTCCAACCGAAATGATAATCGATATTCAGGATTGGAAATTTTTCCGGGCGGCCGCACTTGGGTTCTTTGCGTTCAAAAATTACTTTAATTCAGGCAGGGAAACGGAATTTGTACCAAAGGTAAACGGTGATTCATAGTTGCGAACCGGTGCAAAATCTTTCATAAAGTTAATTTGTGAAGCTAGTATTTTTTTGAAATCCGGATTTTTTTCAGCTTCTTCAGCCAATACTTCGCTGATAATGGCTGATATTTTTTTCATGGAGTCGTCGTCCAGGTGAGTAATCTCGGTGCCTGCCGCCAGAAAGTCCTTGGTAGCTTTTATGTTGCCGTATTCAAACCAGGAACTCATGTAGGCGGTGGTGGCCCGGGAGGCTTGGGTTACCACTTCTTTTAAATCGTCGGGAAGTTCGTTCCAGGCATCCTGGTTCACGATTACGCCCAGTACAATGGCAGTCTGGTACCATGCCGGGGCGTTCCAGTATTTGGTGATGTTTTGGAACCCAACGGTCCAGTCCACGGTGGCGATGCTGAATTCTGCCCCGTCAACAACCTTGCGGGCCACGGACTCGTAGACCTCGCTGCCGTCCAGCAGCACGGGGGATGCACCTAATTTCTGAAGAATTTTCTGGCCGAAAAGGCTGCCCATGCGAAGGCGAAGTCCCTTATAATCTTCTAAAGTACGGATGGGTTTGTGGGTTCTGATGCCGGCTTCGATGGGGGTGAAATTCTGCAACAGCCATTTGCATCCGTGCTGGCCGTAGAGTTCATCATAAAGCTCCTGGCCGCCGCCATGATAGATCCAGAGCATGTAGTCGATCCAGGTCATGCCCATGGGCGTTGTGGCAAGAATGTCAAAGGCCGTATTTTTACCCACCCAGTAGGAGCCAAAGTCGCCGGCGCATTGAATGGTTCCTTTTTTAACGGCATCCAGATTCTGATATCCGGGCAGCAATTGTCCGGACGGATATAGTTTGATTTTCAACCGGCCGTTGCTTAACCGGTTGACCGTTTCACAAAAATACTTATCCCCCTCATAGAGCCCTATGCCTACCGGCCACAAAGAGTTGTACTTCCATCGGATCATACGTTCTTGGGCACCCACCAGTGACGTTCCAATGAGCACCAGTGCCAGGATCAAACAAACCTGCATTGACTTGCGTTTCATTTCTCTCTCCTTCTCTTATTGGTCTATTGTAGACAATTAATGTGTCGGGTTTCCCCTATAACATATTCTCCCTTGGCTTGCTTATGTACTTGTCTGCATCCGCATCTGCCTTTTCAAATTGGCCGATTGTTTTCATCAGCTTTTTGCGCTGGTATTCCAGGTGGGCTTTCATAAGCTGCTCGGCTTCTTCCAACTGGCCTGATTTAATCAAGGCCAGCATCTTGGTATGGTCATTCAAATCTTTGGCAATGGCCCCGGGTTGGAAAAAAAACAGATACTGATAGCGTGCAATGTTTGATGACAACCCCCGGTACCAGTGGGTGAGGTAGGAGTTGCCTGCAGACTCAACCAGCTGGAGGTGAAAATTGGCAAACTTCCAGAACAATGTGTATTTTTGTTCTTCGTCAATAAATTTTTTGGGGATCTGAACAGCGTTCTGGATTTCAACGATTTTTTCCAGTTCAGGCAGTGTCTTTCTGCCAATGTTTCTTAATTGCTGAACAGCAAAACATTCTACCATGATGCGAAGATCACAGATTTGGTTAAAATCCGCACTACTCAACTCAGTCACATAGGTACCGATGCGGGGGGTGGTTTTAACCAGGCTTTCGTTTTGAAGGATGCGAAAGGTTTCTCTTAGGGGCGGACGGCTGACCCCAAGTTCAACGGACAGTTTATTTTCGATGAGACGTTCACCGCCTTGAATTTTTCCGGACACAATCTGCCGCCTTAAAAATTCAAGGATGCTTGTTGAAATATTTTGGTACTTCAGCATAAAATTTTGTTCCTTTGAAAAAATTTGGTCTAAAGTAGACTGTAGACAATACCTTGTCAATAAAAACCTAACCCCAGAATTCTCTGCGCCATTATGCCTGATTATGCCTGATTATACCTGATTAACAGCCGTTCCGATGAGGTTGGCCAGGGACTGCAACAGCCTGCTTTTGGGGGCTGTCTTTTACGTTTACTTTATTACTGCCTGATGCGGACTATTTTTTGTCTAACTTTCCTGTTTTTTTGACGAAGCGTGTCTGATCAATGTCGTAAATTCTGTTTGCCTTATATTTTGGTTGACAAAAAGTAAGTTTCTATCTTACTTAATATACAGTTTATTCCTCTTTCAATTTGATGTTTGTGCAATCAATATGAGTTTGGGCAAATGCAGTTTAGGAACGATGGCTAATTAAAATAACCTAGAATTTTTCGGCCATCACAAGTGGATTTGTTTTCTTTGTATCATATTGTAATCCACTATTATAACAAAACATATTTATTACTTACTTCGACTTGTAATGGTGTAGTAAGTGGGTGAGCAATTATTCATAGGACCAGATACAGGACCCTGGAAATAAAAGAAATCCACCATGTGGCTTGTCTTTTTAACCGTCTTCTTCGGTGTCTAAATTAGGATATATGCCAATTGCGCCTATTTGGGACCGGCCTGAATCAAGTAAAAATTCCTTGCCATCTGTGACAGATTTAATTTTACCCCTGGGGACTAATTTCAGTATTCATCAAAGCCAAAGAAAAGAAAGGAAAGGAGCCGTCATCGTGATGAAAAAAATTAGGTATGTTAAATTATTATTTATTTTAAGTCTATTCGCCGTGTTTTACTTAAGCACTGCGACTGCTTCGGAATCCATGCCCCATGATTCCATACCTTTAAATGACATCTTAAAAGACATAATAGAAACCAATCCTGATATTATTGCAGCCAAGGCCAACTATCGCAGTGTTCTTGAAGAGCTCTCCATCGCCAAAAGCGGCTACTTTCCCAAGATCGGTGCAGAAGCGTCCATCGGGCCTGAAGTGACGGACGGTATTGATACCAACGATCAAAGTGAAGAATACATTGCATCCCGGGCGTTGATATATCTTCGGCAGAACATTTTTAAAGGAGGAGAGACAAAAGCCTTTGTCGAAGAGACCGATGCCCGAATTCTTTCTGCTGCCTATGAGGTCATCACAGTTGCCAACCAGGTGTTTCTCGACGCGGTTGAAGCATATATCAATGTGTTGAAAACCCAAGAACTGCTGGCGTATTCAAGACAAAACGTCATGACCCAGGAACGGATACTCAATCAGGTTAAAGAGCGGAGCACCGCCGGATTTACCCGGGTTTCCGATCTGACCAACTCCCGGGCTCGATTGTCCCTTGCCCGGGGTAATTTGATCTCGGCCCAGCAGGAACTGAATCATGCGGTTGTAAGGTTTCACCGTCAGTTCGGCCGGATACTCCAGCCCGAACAATTTGTGATGCCCGAACCTGCATTTAAATTTCCGGAGACGGTTGAAGAAACGACTGATTTTGCATTTCGCAACCATCCGGCCCTGGAGGTTGCAAGGTTTAATATTCATGCGCGTAAATCTGCTTATGAACGAACCAAAGGAGCATACTGGCCCAGCCTGGATCTTGAATTAAAAGCCCAGTACGATAATGATACGGACGGTGATAATGGGGATAATACCCAGGTTGCGGCGTACCTGAAATTGAGTTACCTCTTTTACGACGGAGGAATCCGAAAAGGGGAGAAGGGTCAAAAGTACCATTCCCTGCTTGAAGAGTATCAGATTGCCTATACCGAACGAAGAAATGTGAACCAGGCCGTCCAGCTGGCCTGGAATATCAATCAGGCCGAGCAGGTTAAAAAAGGGTTTCTCAATGATCATCTAAAGCTGAGTGCCGAGACCCTGGCTGCATTTAAAGATGAGTATCATCTCGGCCGTCGGACACTTTTAGACCTTCTTAATATGGAAAATGAGTATAATGACGCCAAAATTGCCAATGCGGAATCCCAATATAACCAGCTGACGGCATATTACAGAATTTCAGAGGCAACGGGGATGATGATTCATGAGTTTGATACCGGCTTGCTCGAAGAGATGCATCTTCCCACTGAAAAACCCTATGACCTGGCAGACTATGAACCAGAGATCCTGAATCCGAACCGTGACGTTGATACGGTGGTGGATGTCAGTGATCAATGCGATAATTCTGCCAAAGGCGCCGATGTCTCAGTTTATGGCTGCATTGGAGAAAAGGTTTCTTCGATTGGGTACTCGGAACCTGTAAATATCAGTCCCTACATCCTGCCCGAAGACGGAACACCCGAAGCGTTGAATCTCAAGATAGATACAAGAAAGGATGTCCAGTCCATTAGTCTGGAAAACATTACCTTCCGCTTTGACTCGTCCGAATTAACCGATCAGGCAAAACAGATGCTCGTGCCCATTTCAGCGCAGCTTAAAGCCGCATCCGATTATAATATTGAAATCATAGGTCATACGGACAGTATCGCAAGTGACGCATATAACCAGAAATTGTCCGAAGCCCGTGCCAACAGCGTTTTGCAGGAATTGAAACGGCTGGGTCTGGATGAGGCCAGGATGAAGTCAAGCGGACGGGGAGAAAGTCAGCCCGTTGCGGATAATTCAACCAATGAAGGCCGGCGCAAGAATCGCCGCACGGAATTTAGACTGACAAAATAAAAGTTGATGAATGCCCGCAATCAAACACCTGTTTATAGTAGTAATCCTTCTGGTGGTAACGGCGCTCTTTGCCGGTACCACCAGCCGGTTTTTTGTGCCTGAAAATTTGTTAAATAGATATAAAGAAAATTATGGCGATCAGGCGGTCAGACGTTTAGAGAGCCTGCTTGCCATGATGGACCGGCAACGAGGTTTACCCGAAGAGCAGATAGTTATTAATGTAAATAATTTTTTTAACCAATTGGAATATCGTTCTGACAGACAAACCTGGAATAAAAGCGATTATTGGGCCAGCCGCCTGGAATTTTTAGGCAAGGGTCAGGGGGACTGCGAAGATTTCGCCGTAGCCAAATTTTTAACCATGATTCAGCTTGGTGTCCCGGGTAAGAAAATATTTCTAACCTATGTACGCGCCAGGGGATTTGCCGATGCGGCCCATCTGGTTGCAACCTATTATAAACAACCAAACACCGTACCCTTAGTTCTTGATAACTATATCAAAAAAATCATGCCTGCCACCCAACGCCCTGACCTTGTTCCTGTTTATAGTTTCACGGCCAGGGATCTATATATTCAAAAACAGCACGGCCTTGGCAAGCGGGTGAGCCGGGGACCGTTGAAAACCCAGCTCAAATTAAAGGCCATTGATCTAGAAATCCAGGAGAATAGACATTGAGTCTTTTAAAACAGACACAACTATTGGTGACCTTCCTTCTTACGGCAACCCTGATTATTGTTTTGAGAATCAATTTTAATACGGCCCGGGAATTTACGGCAAATGAATCCTATCTGAATACAAAAAATAATGCCAATATGCTTGCCTTGACACTGAGCAACAGCGGCATGGATGAAGACTTTATGAAGACCAGTATCAATGCAATGTTCGATGGCGGATATTTTGAGTCCATCTCATTGCTTCGCCAGGACGGAACGCTGGTGTATGAAAAACGAGAACCGCTGGTCATCGACGGCGTACCTTCTTTTTTCATCTCTCACATTGATCTTGATATCCCCGAAGTGGAGGCAAAGGTCATGGCGGGATGGAATATTTTCGGCACCCTGAAAATCAAAGGCCACCCGGGCTCATCCTACATAAAATTGTGGGAAACTTTGAAACAGTTGTGTCTGCAGTTTGTCGTGCTCGGTCTTTTTGTTTTTGCCTTAAGTATTTTAGGATTGCGCCATCTTCTGGGTGCCCTGGAAACAATTAAGCACCAGGCAGAAGAGATCAGTAATAATGAGTTTATCACCAACCGGGATATACCCAGGACGCCTGAGTTGAAAAAAGTGGTACTTGCCATGAACGCCATGGTTAAAAAGGTACAGTCCGTTTACGAGCACAATCTTGAGAATTTAACCAAGTACCAGAAATTAAGATATCAGGACAAAATTACAGGCCTGCAAAATCGTGCGGCTTTCATAAAGGAACTTACCCGGGAAACTGGGGATGATGGGCCGGATGTCGGCGGGCATATCGTCATTTTGGGCATGACCGGCATGGAAAAGATTGAGATCCCTGGAAACCGCCCCCTGGTTCATAAAATTTTCAAGAACATGGCGGATATTTTAGACGCACGGATCAAACTTGCGGTACCCAAGGCGTCGGTCTACAGATTTCCAAGGCGGGAGTTTGCCGTGATCCTGCCGGGTACCGACGCCAAAGCGGTTATCTTGTTAATTAAAGAGGTGATGGAAAAAATCATATCGGAAACAAACAGTGATGTACCGGACACCATAAATGCGTATGCCGGGGTTTCATCATATAGCGGCAAAGACGATGTGGGACGTGTCCTTTCCAGAACGGATTATGCATTGTCAGAGGCAAAAATCGGCCATCCGGGAACGGTCCGGATATTTAAGGATCAGACATTCCAGAAGGCGTTGGGAAAGCAGGAGTGGAAAACGTTGATCGATGTCGCTTTTTCCGAAAACCATTTTTTCCTGACAGCCCAGCCTGTCCAATCTGATGCCGGTGAATTCCACCGTGAAGTCTTTGTCAACATGTTAGATCAGGAAGGTATACAAAGAAATGCAAACCTGTTTATCCCCATGATAACAACCCTGGGGCTTGCAAGTAAACTTGATCGGTATATCATTGAAGAATCTGCGGCATTCCTGCAGGAAAATCAGGAAATCGTTCTGGCGGTCAATATTTCCACTGAATTTTGCCGGGACCATCTGGGTGTGGCGTGGCTGCGGCAGTTTCTTGGGGATAAAAAATATCTGGCCCATCGTCTTTTATTTGAGATTCATGAAAATACATTGGTCAATTTTTCCGACATATGTTTTGAATTTGCCGGTTTGATTACGGGAAAAGGATTTAAATTGGGCATTGACCGTTTTACCATGGATGACAGGTCGCTTAAATTGCTGGATAAAATAAAACCCTATTATATTAAAATTGAACGGGATTATCTTGAGGTATTTGATGACCCCCAGAAAGCGGATATGGTTTTAAACGCTTTGTTTGCAATTACCCAAAGCCTGGGCATTAAACTGATTGCCACAAAAATCGAAAATGAAACCCAACGGCTTGAACTTGCAGGTAAAAATATCACCTATTTCCAGGGGCACGGCATTGCGGACATCGTTGCGCTAAAAGGATAAATATGAGCGAACCCACCTCTTCGGATCCACTGATGCAGTGCCTGGTCGCTTTGACCCGGCTGAACCACTCCCCAAGCTCTGAAAAAGTGCTTTCCCACGGCCTTCCTTTCGAACCGGGTGCCGACCGGCAGCGCTTGTTCAGCATTGAAAATCCCAAAGCAAATTTTTCGCGTGCTGCACAAAAAGCAGGGTTTGTTTCAAAGCTGCAGAAGCGCATGCTTAAACAGATTCCATCCCTGGTTCTGCCTGCGATCCTTACCCTTAAGGATGATAATGCCTGCCTTTTGCTTGATATCGATTTTGAGACACAACAGGCCAAGGTCATTATCCCCTCCCTGGATGACAATCCGCTTGAGATCAGTCTTGAAAAACTGGAAGCCGAATACCTGGGGTATGTGTTTTATCTTAAAAAGAAATATAAGGGTGCAAGCCTTGATCCTAAATCGGCGGGAATGCTAAAGAAAAAAAACTGGTTTTTCGGCACACTCATGAAATTCAAAGGGGTGTACGCAAGGGTTCTGCTTGCCACATTCCTGGTCAACCTTTTTGTCATTGCAGGGCCTTTATTCACTTTGAATGTGTATGACCGTATTATTCCCCACCATGCAACGGATACATTATGGGTGTTGGCAAGCGGCGTGGGCCTGGTTTACATTTTTGATTTGATCTTGAAAAATATACGGACCTATTTTCTTGAAAATACCGCCCGCCGAAGTGATGTGATTCTCTCTTCCATGCTTTTTGAACAGGCCATGAACCTGAAATTGCAGGACAAGCCGGGGTCCATCGGTTCATTTTCCAGTATTATAAAAGATTTTGACGGCATACGCTCCTTTTTTGCCTCAAGTGCCGTTACCGCATTTGTCGATCTTCCCTTTGCGGCCATCTTTCTTCTGGTGATATATTCCATTAACCACCAGATTGTGCTCATCCCCATTGTAACGGTACTTTTGATTTTGCTCCTCAGTATTCCCATGCGGTATTCAATCCAGAAAACCATTAACAGCACCCACGATGCCACCCACCACAGAAATAGTGTGCTCATTGAATCGTTGTCCAACCTTGAAGCGATCAAGGCGTTTAATGCCGGCAGCAGCATGCAGTGGCACTGGGAGGAGAGCTGCGGGTTTATTGCTGACAAAAGCCAGCAGTCCCGGGTTAAATCCGGATCTCTTTCAACTTTGACGGCGTTTTTGACACAGGTGAACAGTGTGGCGATCATTATTACCGGCGTCTACCTGATCAAAGACGCCGAACTTACCATGGGCGGCTTGATTGCGGTGAATATTCTTGCCTCCCGTTCCATTTCCCCCATGGCCCAGGCTGTTGGGTTAATGTTGAATTTCGGTCAGATGAAGGTGGGATTAAACGCGCTGAATACGTTCATGAAAAAAGATGTCGAGCGCCCTGAAAATAAAAAATTTATTCACCGGCCTAAGTTTAACGGCGACATTGAATTCAAAGATGTGGGTTTTAATTATCCTGAAGAGCAGAGCCGGGCCATTTCAAACGTCAGTTTCCACATAAAGCCAGGAGAGCGGGTAGGTATCATCGGTGCCGTGGGATCAGGAAAATCAACCATCGGCAAGCTGCTGCTCAGCCTGTATGAGCCCAACGAGGGCGGGATTTTCATTGACGGACTGAATATCAACCAGATCGATCCGGCGGATTTGCGGCACAATTTTTCCTATGTGCCCCAGGATGTGACGCTTTTCAGCGGAAGCGTACGGGACAATATTACGTTAAAATCCGCCCAGGCCCCGGATGATGCCATTATCCGGGCAGCCGGGATCGGCGGGGTAAACACCTTTACAGACCGCCACCCCCAGGGCATGGATCTCCAGGTCGGGGAAAAGGGAAGCCGGTTGTCCGGGGGGCAGCGCCAGTCGATTGCCGTATCCATGGCATTTATTGAAGACAGCCCCATAATCTTGTTGGATGAGCCGACAAATGCCATGGATTTCAATACCGAAGTACAGGTGATTGCAAATATCGGCCGTGTCACCAAAGGGCGCACCACCATTGTCATTACCCATAAACCTTCGATCCTTAGAATTGTTGACCGTCTTCTGGTCATGGACAAAGGCGAACTTGTCATGGACGGCCCCAAGGATAAGATTCTTGCACAACTGTCAGGAAAACCCAAATGACGATTGATATAGATTCTGTTAAAAAAATCCCCCCGCAAAGATGGCCTGTGAAAAACGGCAAAAAATACAGCCGGACAGACATTGAATTTATGGACAGCCTAAGTGCCGCCGTGTTATCGGACAGCCCGTCCAAAACCAATATCCTGCTGTATGCCGTTGCACTGGTGGTGATTTCATTGATTGTATGGGCCAATTATGCCGAGCTTGATGAAAGAACCCAGGGGCTCGGTCGGCTGATTCCTTCCCGGCAGATCCAGGTGATCCAGAACCTTGAAGGCGGCATTATTAAAGAGATCAAGGTGATTGAGGGCCAGGCAGTCAAAAAAGGTCAGATCCTTGTTGTCATTGACAGCACCGGGGCCGGCAGTTCCTTTGAAGAGAGCCGGACCATGATAGATGAATTGCGGGCCCGAACCATCCGGTTGGCCGCCGAGGCCGGTATTCAAAGCTTTCAGGCGGGCGTGGAAAAAGACAATGATCTTAGCCCGGATCTGCTTGAAAAAGAAGAACGACTGTATGACGCCAATGTCGCGCGCAAACAAAGTGAAATAGAGGTGGTAAAACAGCGCATCCAACAGCGAGAGATCGAGTTGTCCGATACACGCATGTCCATTGCGAATCTGAAAACCAGCAAAGAGATGGTCGCAAGGGAGATGGCGCTTACCGAACCCATGTTTGAAAAAAGACTGGTGTCGGAGGTTGAATTCCTCCAGCTCAAGCAAAGGGTTTTGGACAAAAAACACGAGTATGAAAGTGCGGTAAACGAAGCCAGATCCCTGTCATCAAAAATAAAAGAGGGCAGCAACCAGCTCCAGGAGATCCAGAACCGGCACAAGTCCGAAGCCCAGGAGGAGCTGAACAAGGCCCTGGCCGAAATATCCCGGTTGGAGAAAAATCAGGTGGCCATAGAAGATCGGGTACTGCGAACCAATGTGCGTTCCCCTGTGGATGGTACTGTGAAACAGCTGCTGTTCAATACCCTGGGCGGCGTGGTCAAGCCGGGCATGGATATTGTGGAGATCGTGCCCAATGATGACAAGCTTCTGGTCGAAGCCAAGATCAGGCCCTCTGATATTGCGTTTCTTTATCCGGGGCTCAAGGCGGTGGTCAAGGTGACAGCCTATGATTATGCCATCTACGGCGGACTCGACGGAAAGGTCGTTCACATCAGTGCCGACACCATCACCGATGATCGCCAGGAACAATTTTACCTTGTCAGGGTCATGACTGAAAAAAACTACCTGGGCACCGAAGACAATAAAAAAGAGATGATTGCGGGCATGACGGCCCAGGTTGATATTATTACCGGCAAAAAGACCATCATGCAGTATTTAATGAAACCGATCCTGCGGGCAAAAGCCAATGCATTAAGGGAAAGGTAGAACCATGGTGGCGGTCAACATATACAGCAAAGATAAGACCCTGGTTCAGCTTTGCCGTGATCTGTTCGGCGGCCGAAAAGAGACCAGGCACCTGCCGGTTGATAAAAAACTTGCAGATTGCGATATTTCCCCCCAAGATATTCTGATCATTGATTTTCAGGCCTGTGATGAAAAAGATGTGCCAAGACTTGCCTGCCCCGGTATGGCCCTGGTTGCCATCCCCCATAAAGAGCAGGCATTGCGCCTGTTGCAAAAGGGGATACGGGCCTATGGTAACCGGTATATGCACCAGGCCAACCTCAAACAGGCTGTAGACACCCTAAAAGCCGGACAGATCTGGCTACCCCCGGCCATCATCTCCCAGGTGATTTCGGCATTACCCTCGACCAAATCCGAAGACCAGGGAGAAGAACTGTTGGATATTCTGACATCCCGGGAGGCGGAAGTGGCCAAATGGCTGGTAAGCGGATTATCAAACCAGGAAATCAGTGAAAAGATGTTCGTGTCCGTCCGAACGGTTAAAGCCCATTTGACCTCTATTTTTAAAAAAACCGGTTGCCGCAATCGTCTTGAACTTGCCACACGAATGAAATAAAAAAGCCGTACCGGAAAATCCGTTACGGCTTTTTTGCATCGGTCTTATTTTTTAAACATCGAAACTTGTACCATTATCGACATCAATCTGAATATCAACACCATCGCCATCAAAATCCGCAATGGTAACTTGATTGGCGGTACCATTTTGAGTAAATAAACCTGGATTGCCGGTATCCTGGGTCCATTCTCCATCCGCCGTCCCAACGCCTGTCAGTATAACAGAATCTCCCATTTCCCCGGTAATCTGAAGGGTGTTATCCTCATCCGTCATACTTAAGACTTGATCCAGGCTAAGGGTGATCGTTTGATCCACGCCGTCCTCATTTAGATCAATGCTTTCAATATTGCTGACATTGCTGAAATCAAGTTCAGTCTCGCTGGTCACAACCAGGGTGTCAAATCCGGAACCGCCGTCCACCACATCATCTCCTGAACCGGCATCAATAACGTCATCACCGTCCTGGCCGTATATTTCATCGTTCCCTTCCTGTCCATAAATGGTGTCATTTCCGGCGCCGCCTTCAATGTAATCGTGTCCGCCATCGCGCACGTCCCCCTCTTCCGTCCCTGTTCCTAATACGGCTTCTTTAGCAAGGTCTTCGTGATTATCCTGAATATACTGGAGGGTATCCTCTCTGGTCCACAGATCAGGATTTGCTTCTTCCAGGTTTGCAAATACTTCCCAGCCGGATCCGTCAGGCAGATTTTCAATGGTTGATAGATCATAATCCGCATTATAGTACTCACTTCCAGGATCACTAAGATCATCAAGGATTCCATCCGTATTCAGGACATCTCCGAAAATAATGTCATCTCCGTCATTCCCGTATATTTCATCACTGCCGGTTGGGTCTAAATTAAAGTCTTGAGGCATGAGGTCAACCATTACATCTGAAAGCTCTACTGATTTAATAGATGAAGGTTGTCCGTCACTATCAATATGTATCAGTTCTTTTAAAAAAAGATTGCTGCTTACACTAATGCCCACGGCGTGTATGTTTTGATCAACCATGTAATCAAGTGTGCTAAGTGGTATATCGTAGTTACCTCCCATGTTATATGATCCATCACTGATAAAAATGACGCTGTTTTGATCATAATTATTATCAACGAAATGTTGAGCTTCAGTAAGAGCCAAAGAATAATTAGTTCCTGGTGTAACAATAGAAGCATCAACCCAATCTATAATTTCTTTAATGGTATCAATAACCTCCGTTCCGGTCGTAGAATTTATCCCCCCATCAATAACAACCGTGCCGTTTTGATTTGTATATGAAATCCAGGCACTATTATTGTCATAGTCCGCTTCCCCCGCAAAGGGTAAGAGATTTATTTTTACTTCATATCCGTCAACCGAATTCTGCACTCTGGTATAAAGTGTCTGGATGGCTGATTCTATTGCATTTTTCAGCGAATTAATATCGCTCACTGAAAGCGAATAATCCAGAATCAGGATGTAATTGTTTGATAGATGTTCCAGCGAAACAGAGCCGGAGTCCCCAACCAGAATGTCTGCACCGTCCTGGCCAACAATGGCACCCTGAATATTATCACCGGCTGGATTTATAGTGTGGTAGTCCGTTTCTGAAGTATCGTTAACATCATCCCAAAAAGGTCTGTCGATCTCTTGTTCTTCATTGTAGTCGTAGTCATGATCCTGTGGATCAGACCCGAGGATGAACACAGGTTCTGGTTCTTCTGGTTCTTCTGGTTCTTCTGGTAATTCTTCCACTACGCCGTCTATATCAGGAAAATCTTCATCTTCGTCACCATATGCAGTACCGAACAGGTAACTGCCAACATCGCCACCGCTTTGATCTCCTGCATCGTAAGCAAGATTATAATCATGCCCCGGATCTTCTTCGCCTGCTGCAGTCTCTTCGTTTGGGATCTCCTCACCTTCTTCTAAAGCGGCCTGAAGCGCCTGCACTTCTGCCACAACCGCATCCTGTGGATCCACGGCTGCAACGACGCTTTCATCAATAACAATGTCTCTATCTTCTGCCAGGTTCAGGATCCTTCCGTCGTCCAGTTCGATGGTGATCTCTGATCCGGAATCAGTTTTGATGATATCATTTTCATAAATCACGTCTCCAACGGCAAGTTGCCGGATCTGGCCGTCGGGCGTCTGTGCACTTACATCCCCTGTAATTGCTTTAATGATTCCAGCTTGTGCCATGATGTTTCCTCCAATTTGTTCTTAATTTCTTTAATTATCAGAAATAAAAATTTTTTATTAATATAATCGGGTCACTTTAAAAATGGTATTGTACCTAAGTCTAATTTTTGTGGTAGCAATCAGTTTTAAATGTTAAGAAAAAGGTAAGGTTCATAATCAATTCGAAAAGAGTTCTTTGTTTACAGTTAAAGATTGAAAAAAATGAAATAAAGTTGGGTAATAAAATACGCATTATTGGATAAAAAAGTAATTGTTTTGTGATTCTATCTGAAAACCTATGATGTCATAATTCTATGTGAATTCTTTTTCACAGAGGTCTATGAGTCTTGGGGGGGGTGGCATTATAGTTGCATTAATTAAGTTAAGATAAACTGAAAAAGATATTAATCGTTTCTAAACTAAAACAGTATATTAGGAGAAATATCATGAAAAGAATTTTATTCCTTTTGGGCTTTTTGTTGATTTTCGGGGGCGCAGGCCAAGTAAATGCTGCATCAATAACCCTTGATAATGATGGTTTTGAAACAGGTGATTTTACAGACTGGAATTATCAGGATGCATCCGTAAACTATGTGACTTCGCATTTCGGGACCTATTATGCTGAAATAACAGGTACAATCGAATCAAATTCTCATTATGTAGATGTAGATGTAGATGGAGATGGAGATTTAGAAAGAATCTACGGCTATGTCGGATACATAAGTCAAACGATTTCATACGAAGATGGGGATACATATAGCTTTGACTGGCTTTTTAGTACGCTCGACGGATCTCAATATGATTATGCTTACTATAGCTACGGAAATGGAATAGAAATTTTTTATACCAAGGGGGATACATACTCTTCTCCATCCGACTGGACTACTGAAATCATAACTTTTACAGGAACAGGGACTGCTATCCTTGAAATCGGAGTGGTTAATTTTGACACCAACAGTTATTCTACATTGAAAGTTGATTCAAATCCTGTACCGGAACCAGCCAGCTTGTTTCTTATGGGCACAGGTCTTCTTTTGATCGCCAGAATTCGTAGAAGATTACGATCATAAAATTATATTGTTACAATAATGTGGGGCCAAGAAAAACATTCTTTCATGAAAAAGTCTTCTTTTTTCTTGGCCCTTGCTCTCTCCGGTGGAATGTGGGCTTTATTAACGTGTAAGTAATTTTCCAATAGTATATTTTTTTTATTTCGATTACCCCAAATAAGCAGTCTTTTTATCCGTCGAATTATTAAGAAGTAGTTCATTCAGTTTTTTGTCCTTTTCCTGCCAGATTTGATTGAGCCAGTCACAAAATTTCTCTTTATATCCATCATGATTAAAGTAGTCGCCAATGAGCTGCTCGTTTACGGGGAATACATCCACGTCCACAATGATTTGTTTGGTTTTACCTGAAATATAATCCCAGAAGGTCGGCACCCCGCCCGGATAGGCGATGGCGACATTGACAATATTGTGCAGGTATTCGCCCATGGATCCGAGCACAAAGGCGATACCGCCTGCCCGGGGCAAAAGGAGCCGCTCAAAGGGTGAGTTTTGGCGTTCATGTTTTTCCGGGGTAAACCGGGTGCCTTCCACAAAATTCATCACCGAGACGGGGGTGTGTTTGAATTTTTCACACGCCTTGCGGGTCCTTTCCAGATCCTTTCCTTTCAGGTGGGGATTGGCTTCAAGAAATTTTTTTGAATACCGTTTCATGAACGGAAAATCCAGGGCCCACCAGGCAAGCCCTAAAAATGGTACCCAGATCAGCTCTTTTTTCAAAAAAAATTTCAGCATGGGAATTTTGCGGTTAAATATTTTTTGCAGTACCAGAATATCCACCCAGGATTGGTGATTGGATATGACAAGATACCAGTCATTTTTTTTCAGCCGGGTCAACCCGTTTACCTGCCACTCTATTTTGTTGAAAAGCGCACAATTAATGCCGTTGATACTGATCCACAGGGTTGCAAGCCAAATAAGAAATTTATCAAGCAATACAATCATCCCCTTAAAGGGGATAATAAATTTAAAAATTGATGTTAAAATCAACGGCACAGTCAAAAAAATGGTGTTTAGTAAAAATCCAATAAATGAAAGCGCCCCCTTAACCGGAGAGGGAAGAAAATCCAGCATGCCTGATACACCTTTTTTATAAATTTTTTTATGGCATTCATAATGTTTTTCTGCATATAAGGTCAATATCTAATCAAAATTTTAAGGGGACGCCATGAATGACTATTCCCATCATTTAATTTTAGGTGAGCTTGTTGATTTTTTAAGCGGTAAAACCATTACGGATACCCATGATGAACGGTACCGCCAGCAAATTGCCCGGCATCTGGTAAACGACCTGGGGTTTGATAAATCCGACATTGAGGCGGGCCGGCCAATCAACCTCCAGACCGGTGACCGCAGTGCTGTCGTGACGGCTGATTTTTTGATTTTCAGGAATAAACGCGCAGTAATGATGATTAATTATGCCCCGGGTTCCCTTGTGACCCGGCGTCTGCCGACCCTGGCATTGTCCCGGCTGATTTTTGATTACCAGATCCCCTGGGTGGTGGTGACCAATGGCCAGGATGCGGAATTGATTTCCGGAAATACGGGAAAAGTCCAAGGAGAGGGGATGTCTGCCATTCCCGGACCTGCCCATGAGCTTATCACCACTTTACCGGATGAATTTGAACCGGTGTCCCCCAAACGGCGCAGTCAGGCCGAAAAGATAGCCTTTGCCTGTCTGGTGGATGGGTCCTGTATGGTGGAAAACTATTGCGACGAATGTTGATCTTTTCGTCCAAACGCGGGTTTTCTTCAAACATGATTTAAAACCCGGTTCAGGTAAAACCCCGTATGGGACAGCGGTGACGCGGCCACCTCTTCCGGAGTCCCTTGGGCAATGATCTGCCCGCCCTGGTCTCCGCCTTCTGGGCCAAGGTCAATGACATAATCCGCGCACTTGATGACATCAAGGTGGTGCTCAATAATCACCACGGTGTTGCCTGCATCCACAAGTTGATCCAGCACGGCCAGAAGCCTTTTAATATCATCGGTATGAAGGCCCGTGGTGGGTTCATCCAGAATATAAATGGTTTTGCCTGTGCTTTTTTTGGACAGTTCCCTGGCAATTTTTATGCGCTGGGCTTCCCCGCCGGACAGTGTTGTGGCGGCCTGGCCCAGTTTGATATATCCCAGTCCTGTTTCCACAAGTGTCACAAGGGTGTGCCGGATGGATGATATATTATCGAAAAATTCAAAGGCCTGGTTTACGGTCATGTCCAGAACCTGGGCAATATTTTTCCCCTTGTACTTTATTTCAAGGGTCTCCTTGTTGAACTGCATGCCTTTGCACACATCACATCTGACGTACACATCGGGCAGAAAATGCATTTCAATTTTGACGATGCCGTCTCCCTTGCAGGATTCACATCTGCCGCCTTTGATATTAAAACTAAACCGTCCGGCTTTGTATCCCCGGGCCTTCGCGTCAGGCGTCTGGGCAAACAACTCCCTGATATCAGTGAGAACACCTGTGTAAGTGCCGGGATTGGATCTTGGAGTCTTGCCGATGGGAGACTGGTCAATGTGGATCACCCGGTCGATATATTCCATGCCTGAAATGGCGGCATGTTTTCCCACAGGTTTTTCTGACCTGTTAATTGCGCTTGCAAGGGCCCGGTAAAGGGTTGACAGCACCAAGGTCGATTTGCCCGATCCGGAGACGCCCGTGACACAGGTCAGACACCCGATGGGAAAGGATGCATCAATATCTTTGAGGTTGTTTTCACCTGCCTTTTGGACCGTTAAAAAATGTTGGGTGCCTGTGCGTCGGGTTTCCGGTACAGGAATTTTTTGTTTTCCGGACAGATACAGCCCGGTAAGGCAGGATGCCTTGAGCAACGCTTCGGGCGGGCCTGAAAACATAATCTGTCCGCCGTTAACTCCCGCCTTTGGTCCCACATCAACAATGTGATCTGCGGCCAGCATGGTCTCTTCATCATGTTCCACCACCAGCACGGTATTGCCCAGGTTTTTCAGGTGCATCAACGTGCCGAGCAGACGGGCATTGTCCCGCTGGTGGAGGCCGATGCTGGGTTCATCAAGCACATAGAGAACCCCGGAAAGTTTGGAACCGATCTGGGTGGCCAGCCGTATGCGCTGGCTCTCACCGCCCGAAAGGGTTGCGGCGGAACGGTCAAGGGTCAGATAGTCAAGGCCCACATCTTCCAGAAAAGAGAGCCGCTGGGACAACTCTGCAAGAATGGGTTCAGACACGGTTTTTTCCCGGCCGGTTAACGAGAGGGAGTTGAAAAAAATAACAGCTTGTTTAATGGACATGGCCGAGATCTGATGGATGGTGGTATCTGCCACCCGAACAGCCGATGCGCCGGGGTTCAGGCGGGAACCATTGCATTTAGAGCAGATTTTATGCCCCATGTATTTGCCGAGATCCTGCCTGACCGAGGCGGATTTTGTCTCCCGCAAACGGCGTGAAAGTTGTTCAATGACACCCTCAAACGGTTTTTCATAGACAATTTTTTTGCCTGCCTGTTCAGCGTAGAAGGGAATTTTGTGGGTCCCGGAACCCAAGAGAAGAACCTGCTGAAATTGTGTGGGAAGGTCTTTAAACGGGGTATAAATATCCGTATTATAATGGGTCACCAGAGCATCCAAAAACTCCATATGACGCACCGAATCCTTGCCGGCCCATGGGAGCACCGCCCCCTGGCGCAATGACAAATGATGGTTCGGGACAATTTTGGCCGGATCAAATTCAGTCAGATGGCCAAGGCCGTCACAATGGGGACAGGCACCCTGGGGTGAATTAAAGGAAAAACCGGCCGGAGAAAATGGCGGATAAGAGATGCCGCAGGCGTGGCAGGTGGCCTTTTCACTGAACAGGGTATGGGTGTTTAGATCCAGATTATCAATGACCACCTGGCCCTGGGCAAGGGTCAGGGCGGTTTCAACTGAATCGGTCAGGCGCTGCTCGATTCCTTGTTTCAAAATCAGTCGATCCACCACAACATCTATGGTATGTGCTTTTTTCTTATCAAGGGTTGGAGCCTCTTCGATCAAGCAGACGTGCCCGTTGATTTTCACCCTGGCAAACCCTTCTTTTTTCAGGTGATGGAGAAGTTTCTCGTGTCCCCCTTTTTTATTGGCCACCACAGGGGCCAGCACCATGATTTTCTGTGGCGCTTCGGGCATTGGCTCAAGGATACTTTGTATGATTTGATCAATGGATGCACTATCAATGGGTTTGCCGCAAACGTGGCAGTGGGATTTTCCGGCCCGGGCAAAAAGAAGCCGCAAATAATCATAGATTTCCGTGACAGTGCCCACCGTGGATCTGGGGTTGTGGGAGGCTGTTTTCTGTTCAATGGCAATGGCAGGGGAAAGCCCGTCTATGGCATCCACATCGGGTTTGTCCATCTGGCCCAAAAACTGGCGGGCGTAGGTGGACAATGATTCTACATAGCGTCTCTGGCCTTCGGCATACAAGGTGTCAAAGGCCAAAGTGGACTTGCCGGAACCTGAAAGTCCGGTGATCACCGTCAGGCTGTTTTTGGGAATGGTAACATCAATATTCTTCAGGTTATGGGTTCTAGCACCTTTAATGATAATGTGGTCAACTGCCATTATTGTTGCCATGCCTTTTTTGGTTAATTGCCTGGACAGCCGCCATTTTAATGGCCTCTTTCATGCTTGCAGGGTCTGCTTTTCCCGTCCAGGCAATGTCATATGCGGTACCGTGATCCACGGATGTGCGTATAATGGGAAGTCCGATGGTGGTATTCACCCCGTCCCTGAAATGGACCAGCTTAAAGGGAATCAGACCCTGGTCGTGATACATGCAGATGACCGCATCAAACCGGCCTTCTACTGCGTGGAAAAATACGGTATCGGGCGGGTAGGGACCTGAAATGTCACACCCTTGTTCCTGTGCCTTGCCCACTGCCGGTGAAATGATCTCCGCCTCTTCATTGCCGAACATACCCTGTTCACCAGCATGGGGGTTTAAGCCTGCCACGGCAAGTTTTGGATTTTTGATGCCGAACCTTGTGATCAGAGTATCCCGGGTCAGATTGATAATTCTTGTAATTTCCTGGGTCGTGAGTTTGTCCGGCACCTGGGATAGGGGGATGTGAATGGTGGCTAAAACCACTTTCAAGCGGGGACCTGCCATCATCATGGCAAAATTACTCGTGTTTGTTTGATGTGCGATCAACTCGGTATGACCCGGGAAGGGGGAACCGGCCAATTTGAGGCCCGTTTTTGTAATGGGGGCTGTGACCAACGCATCAATGGCACCGGACAGGGCAAGGCCCACTCCTGTAGTGATATAGGTTTCCATGGCGCGTCCGGTCTCGGGGGTAGGGTACCCAAGTTTTGTGACATCCGGGCTTAGGCTGGAAAGGCAAACCAGAAACCCCTTGGGACAATTAGAAAAATCGCGATTTAATTCGTCTGTTATAGCTAACTCTTGAAGAAGTGACGGATTTGTATCTGCCTTTTTGAGAATTTCAATGTCGCCTAAAACAACAGGGATGCACAAGTCCGCAATCTCAGGGTCCATTAAGCTTTTTATAATGATTTCAGGGCCAATACCTGCAGGGTCTCCCATGGTAATACCAAGAACAGGTCGGTGTGAATGGGTATTCATAGTCGGATATTTCTTTCATCTATATGTTAAAGTTAAATGTATACTATCGACGCAACTGAGTGTAAATAAAATTCCGGGACGAATTTGTGAAACCCTTATAAATTTCAGGGTGGATTATTTTTTTAGACTTTTGTTTAATTTGGAGGAATTCAAAGAAAATCGTTAAAAATCGAAGCAATTTTTTTTTACATTGTTTGCGAAAATTTAAAATTTAAAAAAATACCTTTTGAAAATAGGGATTTGGAGAACTTACTGTAATTAGAAAGGATTTTGTTTGTTCCACAAAAAATATGCAATAAAAACGATACTTTGAAAATATATACCACACATTATTCTAACTGAGAACTAACCTTCTTTATTCCATTTGACCAAAAAAATAAATTCGCATAAAAGGTAGTCCAAAATACTAAAATCATTATAACCACTGTAAAAATCAAACCTCTTAAGCCACTTTGCTTTGCTTTGTACTGTTTGGAAGGCTGTGTATTGTTTAATGGATTCGTTTTTAAAAGAAGTCAAATCACATATTAAAGAATTAGTTCCAGATCACTGTTATCGAATGTGGATTGAACCTGTCATGATGTCCGCCCACGATGCTGAAACTATTGTCTTGTCGGTGCCCAATGACTTCTATGTCAAACGGCTCAAAGAAAATTATCTAAACTATTTTGAAGAAGGTTTTCTGCGGTTGGGTAAAAAAGCCCGCATTGAATTCAAGGTCGACAAGAAAAAGTTAAAATCAGCGCCCCAAAAGTCCGGCACCGGCCAATCTCCAAAAGGCCGGATTCAAAAAGAACGGACACAAAAAACAACCGGCTTGATGCCTGTTATCCCGGTTGCCGACAGTTTTCCCGCGGCATTTCAACCCCAGCTTCCGGGCATGACACCGGCATTCAACTGCGGGCGCATGTTGAAAAAGAATTTTACATTTGATGATTTTGTCGTCGGAGACAATTCAAGCTTTGCATATACCGCTTCATTATATCTGGCCCAGGGAAAGCTTAACGGAACCGGCGTTCTTTTTCTTTTGGGCAAGACAGGTCTGGGTAAAAGCCATCTGTCCCAGGCTGTTGGACACCATATGCTCACCCATGAAGGCGGACGGCGGGTGTTTTATGTCACTGCCGAGGATTTTACCAATGAAATGATTTATTCCCTGAGAAATAACAGTATCGACCAGTTTAAGGAAAAATACCGTCTTAAATGCGATGTATTGATCCTGGAAGATGTCCATTTCCTTACCGGAAAGTCAGCCACTCAAAAAGAGCTTGCCATGACCCTGGACTATCTGGTTGATGCAGACAAAAAAATCATTTTTTCAGGCTGTGAACGGCCTGATGAAATCCCCAAATTAAATGAAAACCTGAAATCCAGGCTAAACATGGGAGTGGTCACGGAGATCAAGGCGCCGGATTTTAATACCCGGGTAAAGATTTTAAACAAGAAATCCAAGGCCATCCAGTGCATTTTACCCACGCCCGTGACCGAATATATTGCCCAGGAAGCCTGTGATGATGTCCGTCAGCTTGAAAGTGCGCTTTTAAGTGTAATTACCAGGGGTCAGTTGATGAAACGAAATATTGACCTTGAGCTGGCCAGGAGTGTGCTTGAAAAAGTAAATGGGGCGCGAAAAAGCATCACCATTGATCTGATTAAAAAACTGGTCTGTGACGAGTTTGATGTTTCCGAACAAGAACTTTTGTCAAAATCAAGAAAACACAGCATTGTAAAACCCCGCCAGGTGGCAATGTTTTTGTCTAAGAAATATACCGACCAGCCCATAAAAAAAATTGGTGCAAGTTTTAAACGCTACCATGCAACCGCCATCTATTCGGTTAACGCGGTTGAAAAAGAGATGGAGTTAAAAGGGCAGCGTTATGAACAGATCATGTATCTGGCCAACAAGCTTGAATCAGGCAGGTTCTAAGGAAGATATGGGTCGATTTGGATCTGACAACGAAGACGTATAAATAGACCGGAAAAACCAGGCGTTATTTTCTCAACGCCTCTTCTTTTTTTACACATACAACTTCCCAATTAAATTTTGTGAGAAAGTTCTGTGCAAATGACACGGACTTTTTAATTTTTGTTGTGGGTTGACCCTGAATGTCGAAAGACTCGGTCAGCCCATGACTGTCATATGGAATGACAGTCTGATGAAAACAAGTTTATAATCAGTTGGGTTTTACGGCATAATCATTGTAAATCAAAAGTTTCTCCAAAATATCGATTTTGGGATGGCGGATCTGCATCACACAGCACTTTATGGATATCGCACAATAATCAAAACAGAGGCGACAGTTTTTATCAAATTCTCCAAAACAGTCTGGAACGTCAATTGAGTCTTCTTTGATATTCTCTTCTTTCATTAACCGATCTAATCGTATTTCCATGTGAAATTCCAAAGCAAGTGGTTTAAATGTTTGATTAGGGTAAAGTATCCGTTTGTTTTTTTCAACCCAGGTTTTGGTAAAAAAGTATTAACGACTGTTCCCAAGAATGGCGTTCTGATTCAAACAACCCTTTGAGGTATTGTTGAGGGTGAGCCCGGATTAGACCATAGCCTCAAGTCTTTCCACCAAAGGGGCAAGGCTCGATTTATTATGTGCTGAAACCACAATTCCCTGGTTTAACAGCCAGGGTGAATCAAAGTTGTCCAAATCCGCCAGATCCATTTTATTGAATACATATAATGAAGGAATTTTATTCAGGTTCAGTGATTTGAGTAACTGGTCCACCGTCTCTTTTTGCTGCATGTATCTGGGGTTTGAGATATCAATGACATGAAGAATAACATCCGCCTGCTCAAGCTCTTCTAATGTGGCATGAAATGCCTCTAAAAGCTCTTTGGGCAGATTCTGGATGAACCCCACGGTATCGGTGATAATTACTTCTTTGTCCCGGGGAAACCTCAGTCTGCGTGACGAGGGGTCCAGGGTGGCAAAAAGGCGATCTGCGGCGATAATACTGCTTTGGGTCAAGGTGTTAAGCAAGGTGGACTTGCCGGCGTTGGTATACCCCACAATGGAGATGACCGGCAGATTCCGCCGCTTTCGTCTGGCCTTTTGCTGGGTGCGCTGCTTGCGGATTTTTTTTATCTCTTGTTTCAGTCGGTCAATACGCTCCCTTGCCCGGCGCCGGTTTACCTCAAGTTTGGTTTCACCGGGACCTCTGCCGCCGATACCGCCCGTTAATCTGGACATGGCCGTGTTTTTGGTGATCAGGCGGGGCAGCATATATTCAAGCTGGGCCAGTTCCACCTGGTACTTTCCCTCACTGGATTTGGCCTGTTTGGCAAAGATATCCAGTATCAGCTGGGTGCGGTCAATGACCTTCATCTCCACAAAATCGGTGATGGACCGTATCTGGGACGGGCTCAGTTCCCGGTCAAAGACAAGCATCGTGGCATAGTTCTGGATAGCCTTGATAATCAGTTCTGATAATTTGCCCTTGCCCACCACAAATTTGGGATCAATTTTTTTTCTTTGCTGGATGGCTGTACCCACCACGTTGATTTTGCTTGTTTTGCACAACTCCTCAAGTTCATCCAAAGAGACCCGGGCCGAATCCATACCCTCGGTGGCCGCATTGATTAAAAATGCGTTCTCCTGGCCGGTTTCCGGGCTATAGCGAAGATTGTGCCGGGACAGTTCCGATTCAAGTTCAAGAATTTGGGCCTGGCAGTCGGTATTGAGATCTTCAAGGGTGGTGCCGGGAAGCACTCTGTAAGGATCTGCCTCGGGATCTGGCAGAATATGGGCGGAGTATACAGGACCGGCCGTACCGTCGTCATTCAGGCAGATGGCCGTGATGTAATCCAGGCGCAGAAGGGCAAGGTCGGTCAGGTCATCCCGGGTCAACGCTTCGTGGGACAGGTGGGTATGAACACATCGAAGTCCCTTAAGGCGGCCCGGGCCAGCTTGAAAATCGGGTATGACCGGAATGACGATGCGTTGGGGTTCACCTGCAACGACACAAACGACTTTTCCGTTGCGATCCAAAAGAAGGCCGATCTGGCGGCGGATTTCCCGGCTGATGTCCAAAATTTCCATGGCGGCCTGCCGGGAAAGGATATATTCCGGGGGGGACTTGAAGGTGTAAAGATTTTCAATTCGGTCTATCTGGGCTTTGTTCAGCCCGTCTGTCGTGCCGTAGACAATTCGCTTCATTTAAATCCCTGATATGCTTCGGGTGCAAGTTCCTCAAACCGTGTGTATTGGCCGTTAAAGACCATATGCGCGGTACCGATGCTGCCGTTACGATTTTTGGCAACGATAATCTCTGCGGTCCCTTTTTTGGGGTTGTCCGGTTCTTTGTTGTAGACTTCGTCCCGGTAGATAAAAGAAATAATATCCGCATCCTGTTCAATGGCGCCTGATTCACGCAAATCCGACATCATAGGGCGTTTGTCCGAGCGCTGTTCCAGGGCGCGGTTTAGCTGGGACAATGCAAGAACCGGTACCTTGAGTTCTTTAGCAAGAGATTTTAACCCTCTTGAAATATCAGCAATTTCAAGGTCCCGTCGATCTGAATGAAAGGATGATTTCATTAACTGCAGGTAGTCAATGACCACAAGGCCGATGTCTTTATTCATCTGGAACAACTTCCTGGTTTTGGCCCGCAAGTCCAAAACCGATATGGCCGGTGTGTCATCAATGAAAATGGGGATTTCATTGAGAACGCCCGCCGCGTCCGTAAAATTTTGCCAGTCTTCGGGGCTGAATGCCCCGCTGCGCAACCGGTTGGCATCCACCCGGGCTTCGGATGTTAACAAGCGCATGGAGAGCTGTTCTTTGGACATTTCAAGGGAAAACACAGCCACGGGTTTGCGATAGTGAAACGCTACATTTCTGGCAATGTTCAAAGCAAATGCGGTTTTGCCCATGGACGGCCGGGCAGCCAGAATAATGAGGTCCGAAGGCTGCAGTCCTGACGTGATTCTGTCAAGCCGTCCATACCCGGTTGAAAGTCCCGCCAGTCCACCTTCTTTGCCCTGCAGTTCTTCCAATTGATCAATGTTCAGGTTGATCAGATCGGATAACGGTTTAAACGGACTGCCGGACTGACGATCGGCAATTTTAAGGATAGTTGCCTGGGATTCGTCGAGTATGTCTTTAAAATCACCTTTATCTTCAAGGCAGCGCTCAATGGTGCCGGAGCATGCATTGATAAGCTGGCGCAAGGTCGATTTTTCCCGGACGATTCTTGCATAATGCACAGCATTGACTGCCACCGGTGCCGCATCGGAAATGGCGGCAAGAAATGCCGGGCCCCCAACACCTTCCAACTCATCTTTTTCGTTAAGGTGGTTGGCCACGGTAATAAGGTCAGCAGGTTCCTCTTTTATGGAAAGTTCCGTGATGGCCCTGAATATTTTTTTATGGGCCCCTTTATAAAAATCATCGGGTTTGAGGATTTCAACAATGTCAAGCAAGCTGTCATTGTTTATAAAGATGGCGGACAGAAGCGAAGCCTCTGCATCTGTATCATGGGGCGGGGTGCGGTTAAGTAGGTGATCTGATTTAACGGATTCTTTTTTTGCCATCGCTGACCTTTAAAAAACCTGCAGATCTTTGGCATCCAAAGATCTGCAGGCAAATGTCGGAACTAATTTTCCTGTTTTTCTTCTGGGACAACCGTCACTGTGATTTCCGGTTCAACATCCTTGTATAAACGGATGGGCACCTTGTATTCACCGGTCTCTTTGATGGGTTCTGCAAGCAGAATGGCGCGGCGTTCAACGTCAATATTCTGAGCATCCAGCGCATCTTTGATGTCATGGGAGGTGACAGATCCGTAAAGATAAATTTCTTCGCGAACCTTAGCCTTGATTGTGATCGCAACTTCTTTGACCTTTGCGGCCATCTCTTCGGCAATCTTTCTTTCTTTGGCGATCTGAAGCTCCAGTTTCGCCCGGGCCTGTTCCATAACCTTGCGGTTGGCAGGGGTGGCTAAAACCGCTTTTCCCTGGGGCAGCAGATAATTGCGTCCATAGCCTTCCGCCACCTTGCACTCGGTACCAGCGATACCTAGAGTATCAATGGTTTCCTTTAATATAACTTTCATTCTAAACCTCCAATCCGTCCGCAGTTTTGCGGTCCGGCATATATTTTATTTTCGTGATGCAGCAAGTTTCCTGAAATCAATCCAGTTGTCAAAAAAACCAAGGCCAATGACAAGGATTAAAACGTACACCTGTATGGCAATGAGAAAATAACAAAATCCCTTCAGCGCCATGGGGGTGTTTTTTTTTTGGAAAAAAAAGGAAATTACTGCAATTCCTTGAAAAAAATAAACAAGCATTAAAACAATCAGGCAGTTGATGCCAAAGATTTTCACGGGACCTGCGGGAATCATTAAAGCCGTTGCACAGCCTATAAATGCCCAGACAAGCATGTCCGGTGCTTTATACAGGTTTAAGTGCGCAATACTTTTGATGATGACGCCCTTGTGTTTTAAAAGCTTTCTGATAATCAGGATGTTCAACCACAGAGTTGTGATAAAAGAGATCATAAACATACCCGGCATGACAATCATCATGGATGATATCAGCTTTTGGGTCATCTCCTGGTCCATCCCGAGTTCAGGCGAAAGCTGTTTGGCAACACTCAAAGACTGATTCATGTAATCCGTCATGATGGCGGATACATTTTGGCCCTGGCTGATGCTGAATACCATAAGCGATAGACAGACCGCACCTGCTGCCACTGCCGTGGTCAGCCCCATGGTTCGTTGAATACTCATATGTCGTTCAAGGCATTCGCCTAAAACCATGCCGGTTGCCAGAAGCAGCCCAACGTAAAGTGTGTCAAACGCGACACCCTTGGTCATCAGTACGAGTATAAAAAAACTTGCTGCTGCAATCAGTGCCCCGCTGTTTCTGCCAAGTTTGAGCCGATAGAAAAGCACCGGCAGGGGCAGAAACAAAAGCACAAATACACCGAGCAGGGGAACTGTAAACACCACACCATAGATCAACAGACAGAAAACAATGCCTGTCAACGTCTCCCTGATAAAAACCGGGTGTGTGATGGATAACGGCATTTTTTAAAAACCTGTGAAAATCGTTTCTCGTCTTAATTTAAGGGGCGACCCACAAAGGGCAGAAGTGCAATCTGCCGGGCCTGCTTAATGGCCAATGTCAGCTTGCGCTGGTGTTTGGCACAGGTCCCTGTGATACGCCGGGGAATAATTTTGCCCCGTTCAGTAATGAACTGTTTAAGTGCTTTGGGATTTTTGTAATCAATTTCCATGGAGCTGTCCACGCAGAACCTGCAAATTTTCCGGCGCTGATAGAATCTGTTCTTTCCGCCGCCTCTATGACCTTTAAACATACTTGATCTCCTTTGTGCTTGAATTATTCCTTGGATTCTTCGGCAGGTTCAGATTCGATATCTTCCACATCATCCTGATCATCTGCGTTCTCTTCATCCTGATCATCTGCGTCCTCTTCCTGGGATGCAGCAGCCTCTTTATTTAGCCGGGCCGTTTCTTTGGCCTCTATAGCTTCCTGTTTGAGGGATTCTTCGGTGACGTGTTCAGTGACAAGAATCGTCATGAACTTCATGATAAAGTCACTTAAACGGAAATTTCTTTCAAGCTCTGTGACAAGTTCGCCGGTTCCGCCATAGGTCAGGCAGACATAGTAGCCGCGCAGTTTCTTTTTGATTTCATAGGACAATTTTTTTAAGCCCCATTCATCAGCGTTCAGAAGGATACCATTTTCCCTTTCAATGATACCTGCAACTCTTTCGAGCAACTCTTCACGGGCCTGATCCGACATGTCCGGATCGGCAATGAATACGGTTTCGTACTTCCTCATTCTTCCTCCTTGTGGATATAAAGCCCCGGATCAACCTTACATGATAAAACCCGGAGCAAGGATAAAATAATTATGCTCATTGCCCAGATCAGGGCAATAAAACCACTGTCTATACCATCTCTGATGCGCAGGGTCAAGATAAATGTCTGATTTTGCCAGGGTAACTGTTTGCGGTCTGGCCTGGTCCGTCAATAAACAAGTTTGGGCTGGATAGATAAAAAATTTAAGTCTGTGTCATAAATACCTTTGCTATTTCGTCTCTCTTATGGCATCTAAAAAGGTTCAACTATAAATGTATCTATTTTTCGAAAGGAATTAAAATAATGGAGGAACGGTACATCCCGTCCCAGGTCGAGCCCAAGTGGCAGGAATACTGGAACAAAACCCAGCTTTTCAAGGTGGAAGAGGATTCGTCCAGGGAGAAATATTATCTGCTTGAGATGTTTCCCTATCCTTCGGGAAAGATTCATATGGGTCATGTGCGCAATTACACCATCGGAGACGTGGTGGTTCGTTACAAGCGCATGCGTGGGTTTAATGTTATTCATCCCATGGGATGGGACGCCTTTGGTATGCCTGCGGAAAATGCAGCCATTGACAATAATACCCACCCGGCTGCCTGGACCTATGACAATATCCGGTCCATGCGCGCTCAGCTCAAAAAAATGGGATTTTCCTATGACTGGGACCGGGAAATTGCCACCTGCCGGCCGGAGTATTACCGCTGGGAGCAATGGTTGTTTTTAAAGATGCTTGAAAAAGGCATGGCCTACCGCAAGGAATCCTATGTCAACTGGTGTGAAAAATGCCAGACAGTGCTGGCCAACGAACAGGTAGAGCAGGATAAATGCTGGCGCTGCTCCCAGGTGGTTCAGCAAAAAAAGCTGTGGCAGTGGTTTTTTAAAATAACCGATTATGCCGAAGATCTTCTGGTGCATTGCGATCAGCTTCCCGGCTGGCCGGACAATGTCACCACCATGCAGAAAAACTGGATCGGCAAAAGCGTGGGGGCTGAGCTTGATTTCAAGGTGGACGGCAGTGATGAGGTGATCAATGTATTCACCACCCGGCCTGATACTATTTTTGGTGCCACCTTTATGTGTCTTGCACCGGAACACCCCCTGGTGGAGACCTTGTCCCGCGGTACGGACCAGGAGGATGTTGTAACCCAGTTTGTGGAAAAGGTCTCCAGGCAGGAGCGTTCTGCAGAGGGTCTTGAAAAATATGAAAAAGAGGGGGTATTCACCGGAGCCTATTGTATTAATCCGGCCACCAATGAAAAGATCCCTGTTTATACGGCTAATTTTGTTTTGATGGGTTACGGTACGGGTGCCATTATGTCCGTGCCTTCCGGTGACCAGCGGGATTTTGATTTTGCCAGAAAATACGGGCTTGAAATTCGGGTGGTGGTGCAGCCCGAAGGCGAGACCCTTGATGGTAAAACCATGACCGAGGCCTATGCCGGCCGCGGGGTGATGGTCAATTCCGGGCAGTTTGACGGCATGGACAGCAAGGAAGCAATTGAAAAAATGGCGGACTGGCTTGAAGAATCCGGCATCGGTAAACGAGCGGTCTCTTTTCGTCTGCGTGACTGGGGTATTTCCCGCCAGCGGTACTGGGGAACGCCTATCCCGGTGATTCACTGCCCCACATGCGGGGTGGTTCCTGTGCCCGAAGCGGATCTGCCCATAAGGCTGCCCGAAGATGCCAATCTCCTGGCTAAGGGTGGTTCTCCGCTGCCGACCCTGGACTATTTTGCCAAGACCACCTGTCCTGCCTGTGGCAGGGAGGATGCAAAACGGGATACCGATACCATGGATACCTTTGTTGAGTCTTCCTGGTATTTTCTGCGCTATTGTTCTCCCAGATATGGCAAAGGGATTTTTGATCCCAAGGCCGTGGAATACTGGATGCCCGTAGATCAATACATCGGTGGCGTGGAGCATGCTGTTCTGCATCTTCTCTATTCCCGGTATTTTATGCGCGTGCTCAATACCCTCGGGCTTGTTCCTTTTAAAGAGCCTTTTACCCGACTGTTGACCCAGGGCATGGTATGCAAGGAGACCATGACCTGTCCCGAGCATGGTTACCTGTTTCCGGAGCAGGGTGAGAAAAAGGATGGGGGGCTTGTCTGTACCATGTGTGGAAAGGACGTGGATGTCGGGCGTGTGATCAAGATGTCCAAATCCAAGAAAAACGTGGTTAATCCCTATGAGCTTTTGGAAAAATACGGCGCTGATGTTACCCGGCTGTTTTGTCTGTTTGCAGCTCCCCCTGAACGGGATTTGGAATGGAGTGAAGACGGCGTTGAGGGGAGCAATCGTTTTGTGAATCGTGTCTGGCGTCTGGCCATGACCTGTATGGAAACCATTCAGGGTGTTGATGCGTACAAAGGGGCTGCCGGTTCTCTTGCGTCGGACCAGGCAAAAGAGCTTTATATCAAAGCCAATCAAGCCATCCAGAAGGTAACCGCAGACATTGAAACCAATTTTCATTTCAACACAGCCATTTCAGCCGTGATGGAGCTGGTCAACGCCATGTATACGGTGGAACTTGAAAAGGCTGATGATGAGCTCAAATCGGTGATCTGGTTCTGTCTTGAAAATGTATTGCTCTTGCTCAGTCCCATTATCCCGCACTTCTCCGAAGAGTTGTTTGCCAAGATGGGGAACACAGGTTCTATTCTTGAACAACCCTGGCCTGAATTCAGAAAAGATTCCATGCAGACCGACGAGGTGTTGGTTGTGGTTCAGGTGAACGGCAAGTTGCGGGCAAAATTCTCCATGGGTGCCGATGTCGGTGAGGAAGATATTAAATCTGCGGCGCTTGGGGATGCAAGAATTGTCAAGTACACCGAAAACAAAGAGATCCGTAAAATCATTGTGATCCGTAAAAAACAGACCCTTGTTAATATCGTGGTGTAATTTATGAAAAAAAATATCGTTTGGCTGACGGTGGTCTCATTGTTGCTGTTTGGCGCCGGTTGCGGTTACCGGCTGGTTGGGGGTGGTTATATTAAGAATGATATTACCCGGGTGTCTGTGGCTATCTTTGAAAACAATAGTACCGAATCCCGGGCCGGAATAGCGTTCACTAATGAGCTGACCCGGGAGATTACTGCAAAAACAGATTCCATTGTTGTGGATGCCGGCAATGCCACCCACAACATATCCGGTACGGTTCAATCCATCACCTTTTCCACGTTGTCCCGATCTTCTTCGGAGGATGTTACGGAAAGAAATGTTAATGCGACAGTTGATGTGGTTTTGACTGGTGCCGGAGGGAAGATTATCTGGTCAGTGAAAAATTTTTCAGCCTCGGAGTCTTATAACGTATCAAGCCGCTCCGCAAATGATGAAGCCAGAAAACGAGAGGCGATTACTCTGATTGCTGAACGTGTGGCTGAAAGTCTGGTTAACCAGATGCTGGACGATTTTTAAATGAAATAAGACGAACCGACACCTGTTCCTTAAGCAGGACAGGTGTCGGTTTATCGTCTGGACCGGCTGAGCTTAAATGGTGCAAAAAGCGCGTAATTTATGCGTTCGCAAATTTGAACAGTCTTGAGATTTTCCTTGAAGCCATTTTTTTGTGAACAATACCTTTTTTGGCTGCTTTGTGGATGGCTGACTGGGTCTTTTTCATCAGTTCATCGGTATTTTCACCAGCTTCTTTAGCTGCACGAAGTTTCTTTTCAAGGGTTTTAAGGGCGGTTTTTGCGGATTTGTTTCTCATCCGTCTGACCTGGTTTTGTTTTGCGCGTTTTTTTGCTGATTTATGGTTCGCCAACTTGGTCTAGCTCCTTCATAAAATAGAGAATTAAAAGTAAATAATAAAACTTATATCAAATTCGGTAAGATATATAAAACCGATAAGCATGTCAAGGAAAACCTGTGACCCATTTTGTTAAAAAAGCGGCATCCATCAGCTCGATCACCCTGGTTTCAAGAATACTTGGCATGATAAGAGATGCGGTCATTGCGTTTATATTTGGTGCCGGTATGGTCTCAGATGCTTTTTTTATTGCGTTCAGGCCCTTTGATCTGATCCGGAAAATGATGTCCGACGGTATTTTAAGTATCTCTTTCATTCCGTTGTTTGCAGAGCAGTTTGCCCAAAATAAAAAAGATCAGGCCGTATCCATGTTTTTAAATGCCTTGTTTTTTATATCCATTGCCGGCGCCCTGCTGGTGGGGGTAGGGATCTATTTTGCTCCTTTTTTAATTGACTTTTTTGCCCCGGGGTATGGTGCAGGATCCTATTCCCATACATTGTCCTGTCTGCTGTTTAGAATAATGACGCCCTATGTGTTCATTATTTTTTTTGTAGCTCTGTCCATGAGCGTGCTCCATGCCCGGTCCAATTTTCATGTGCCTGCAGCTACACCGATTTTGCTTAACCTTTGCATGATTACGGCGGCTGTGTTGTTTGCCGACAGTTTTAAACCCAAAATTTTAGTTCTGGCCGTGGGCGTGACCGTCGGAGGCATTATTCAGCTTGTCTTTCAACTGCCAAGTCTTGCAAGGCTTGGTATGTTTGATTTTAAATGCTTTGTCCGGGTGCATTCCCAGGTTAAAAAAGCCTTCATCACCCTTGGGCCTTCCATGATTGGGGCAGCCGCGTTCCAGATTAATCTGCTGGTGGCAGGGCTGACAGCTTCAACACTTGACCCGGGTGCGGTCTCTTACCTTAATTATGCCGAACGTCTGGTTCAGTTCCCCCTGGCGTTGGTGGCCTCGCCTGTGGCCACGGTTTTATTGCCTATGCTCTCCGCCTTAGCCGGTATCGGTGGGCTTGACAAAGAAAAACCTGTCGGGACTGGGTCGGGAATTACTCTTTTTTATCAAACCCAGGAAAATCAGGATATGGGCGTTGTGTTTGATGCCGGTTTGCGCATGGTCTTTTTTTTAATTATTCCTGCAATCGTTGGGATCGTCGCACTGAACCGGCCGATTGTTTCGTTGCTGTTCGGCAGGGGGGCCTTTGATTCGACGGCCGTGACGCAGACCGGCCAATGTCTTGTTTTTATGGTTCTGGGGCTCTGGGCTGTCGCCGGAACCCGTCTTTTTGTAGCGTTTCACTATGCCTTATCCAGCATCCGTCGACCGTTTATGGCAGGCGTTGTGTCCATTGTCTGCAATGTGCTGCTGTGCCGGTTTTTTGTGCAGCACATGGGGGTGACCGGGCTTAGCCTGGCCGTGGCGTTGTCTGCTGTGGCCGGATTTGCTTTGCTGGCCGTCAGCAGTCCTTTTGAGTTCCGGGGCGGGACCGTAATGGTTTGCGCTTGCAGAGCGCTTTTTATGTCTGTTATAATGTTTTTTCTGGTGCGATGGCTTTGGAGTTTCTGGGCAGACTGTTCAAAGGTAATGCAGGCCGCAGGACTTGTTGTCAGCATCAGTATCGGGGCCGGAAGCTATTTGGCGGGAGCCCGTCTCACATCAAATCCGGAAATGGCAATGCTAACAAAAATTTTTTTTAAACAAAAATGACCCATATGGAAAAAATATGCCTTTGCCTGGCCATGGGCGGGGCGGTGGTTCTTTTATTCATGTTTTTCTTTTCCACACAAGGGGTCATGGATTATCGTCGGCTTGCGTCCAAACAGGCGCAGCTTGACGCCCAGGCTGCTGTTGCCGTCAAGCAAAATGCCAAGTTGGAAAAAGAGATCCTTAGGCTTAAGACCGATATTGACTATATCAAACACCTGGCCAAACATGAGCATGAAATGGCTGCCCAGGGGGAGTTGGTTTTTAAAGAGAAATCCAGAAATCAAGGAGTTGAAAAATGACCAGTAACTTGGGGAGCCTGCCGCTGGCTCGCCTGTACGAAAAACAGGGGTATATAGATGACGCCCTTGAAATTTACAGGACAATTGACACAAGCCAAAATGACCATGTCCTAGATGCCATTTCACGCCTTGAAGCACAAAAAGAAACTGCCGATGACAGCCAAGAGAGTACCAAAGAGACCCCAATGGCCCATCTGCTCGAAGTGTGGGTGCGGTTGATTGTTATGCGCAAACGAACGGATATATTTAAAGCCATTAGAGCCCGGCTATGATCATCAAGCAAGACATTCTCGGCTGTTTTCTTTTGTTGGGTCTCTGCATATTATTAAGCTTTGGCATCAATGCCGTCTCCCCCAACGGCATTGCCCTTAAAGGCCAATGGGATCGGGGGGAGGGCGTGCTCATGGCCGGAGCGAACAAGGCCCATGCCGTTGATGTTATGCAGATCAACAATCCTCTTAAAGTAAAACGACTGGTTGAATCCGGAAAAATCATTGTTCTTGATGTCCGCTGGTCCGATATTTATGAATTGGGACATATTCCGGGGGCATTGAATTTTCCCTTGGAATCTTTTGAAGAAGAGAAAAAAAAGTTATTGTCAACGATAACCCCCGAAGATGAGATCCTTGTCTATTGTGCCGGTTTGACCTGCCATGATTCTCATACATTTGCAACCCGCCTGGTTAAAATGGGCTTTGCCCATGTGACGGTTTACGCCGGCGGATTTGCCGAGTGGGAGGAGATGGGATTTGATGTGGCTTCCCAGGGAACTAACCCATGAGCAGTTTATTGTTTTTTAATCGGTGTGGTGAGCGGGCGTCCATGGTGTTGGGTCGTCAGGCAGGCGTCATTGAATGGGTCTTGCGGCTGTTTCTGGGGTGCACTTTTATTTTTGCATCCTGGCATAAAATCGTGTCGCCGGATCAGTTTGCCACAATTTTATACGGTTATGATGTTTTTCCCCACCAGATTATCAACGTATTAGCCATTGTCATGCCTTTTGTGGAGCTTGTCTGCGGTATCAGTCTTATCACCGGCCTGCTGAAACGCTCGGGTCTTTTGTTAATCAATGCCATGCTGGTTTGTTTTATTTTTCTGATCGCTTTTAACCTGATACGTGGCCATGAATTTGACTGCGGATGTTTTTCTTTGGGAGAGACCAAGGGAACCTGGTCCTCGGTCTGGTTGCTTGTCCGGGATGTTGTGATGCTTGGGGCGGGGGGATATCTTTTCAGGCTATTTAACAAAAGAGACAAGATTTAAAATTGAATATACCGGTTTACTGATCCCGGACGAGTCGGAATCCAAGGCTGTTGCGGCGGGCCACAGGTTTGTAATTGGTTCGGTAGGCACTTCGCTGATATTTGCTGTTCTGGAACCATCCGCCGCCCCTGACCACCCGATGCTCCCCTTTTGTTTCCCGAGGATCCTTAATGCCGTCTACATAGGTCCGGGTGAGGGTGCCGGTGCCGGCGCTCCAGATGGTGCGCCATTCGCAGGCATCCTGGACCCATTCCTGAACATTGCCGTGCATGTCGTAAAGCCCCCAGTTATTGGGTTTTAGCAACTTGACCGGATGGGGTTTAAAATCACCGATCGGCGAGAAGCCCCCGGAATTAAAGCAGTACCAGGCATAATTAACCAGGGCCGGTTCCTGTTCCTTGCAGGAAAAGGTGGTAATGTCCCCGGAGCTAAAGGCTGTTTGACTGCCGGCCCGGCAGGCATATTCCCATTCGGCTTCCGTTGGCAAACGGTATTTGTCGGTGCCTTCTCGTTGATTCAAAAATTGTATAAATTGAATGGCATCGTCCCAGGATACGGTATCCACGGGGTAGTATTTGCCCAGTTTAAAGGATGAGGGGTTCGGCGCTACAAGACGGTCCCACTGGCCCTGGGTGACTTCTGTCTCGGACATGTAAAAGCTTTTGGTGATGACCACCCGGTGTTGTTTTTCGTCGTTTTGCCGCCCTTTTTCGGAGTCAGGACTCCCCATGGTAAAAGCGCCTGCCGGAATCAAGATAAATTTCATTCCGATTTTATTGACAAAAGAGTCCTGGGCTAGGACCTGCGAAATCATAGGCCCATAAACCACTAGGAAAATCAAAAGAAAAGACGCTGGGCCGGACAAGGATTTCAACCTCATAAAAAATTTCCTGATTTCTTGTCTTGTTCTGGATTCGGTTAAGTGAATAATAATGATGACCTTAACACATTTAAAACCGCTGGTTCAAGGTTATATCCATCTGTATTAAAATGATATCTTGATGCGGGGTTTAAAATTTCGACGCAAAATCTGCAACATTTCTTACGGTGGCGCCCTTAAAATTATTGTTTAGGCTTGAAATAACTAACTAAGATGTTATTAAAAGGCATTAGAATCTCTTCTTTCAGGAGTCGACAAATGAAAACAAATCCCCCTGCTGAACCCCCAATTTATAATTCCGGTAAAGAAACAAGTCCGCAAAAAAATGTTCCCGGGGCATCTGCCATGGCCCAGGGCTCATCGCTGCTGAAAAAAAATGAATTTACCATGATTCTCATCGCAGCCCTCGTGGTCACGGCTCTTGTTTTTTTCTTTTTTTTCACGGGATCATCTACACACGAGAGCAATAAATCAGGCTCCGTTTCGACTAAAGGTCAAGCGCCTGTGGCTCCCGGATTTGAAGATCGTATCTCTGCCCTTGAGATCTCTTTGGCAAAGATCGCATCGGCGTCAGGACAGAATGAAACCCAATCTGCATCACGGGCCCTATCCGATCTTGATGAACGCGTGACACGTGTTGAATCGGCTGTTAACTTAAAGCTTGATACCTTAATTGAGCGTGTCAACACTCTTGAAGGCCGGCTAAGCAAATTGGCTGTTGCCGCCCAAACGCCTGCCCCGAAACCTGTGGTTAAACCAAAGCCTGAAATAAAGAAGGTTGACGTGCAGGCAACGCCCCCTGTGCCTGAGAAAAAAGTTCAGGTCGTAAAGAAAAAAGTTCAAACATCAACACCCAATAAGACCAGCCAGTTTCATACAGTCCAAAAGGGTGAAACCCTGTGGTCGATTTCCCAGAAGTATAAAACCAATGTGGCCGCAATACGCAGGCTCAATAATCTGACGCCCGAAGATAAAATTTATGTAGGTACCAATCTATTGGTTAAATAAAAATAAGCCTTTCAAGGCTGCAAATGAATAGATTTTGCAGCCTTGATAAAGCGTTTAACTTTTGAAATGTCCTTGATGCCCTTTGCCTTTTCCACGCCGGACGATACATCCACGGCATGGGGGTGTATCCTTGCAACCGCATCCGCCACATTTTCACAGGTTAGACCACCTGCCAGCATCAAGCGCACTTTCTTTGCCATGTCAAGGGCCTGGTCGTAATCCCAGGTTTCGGCATTGCCCCCGGGAAGGATGCCTTTTCCGTACTCGGCCAGACAAAAATCGGCTGATTTATATCGCCCTGTATCACCAAGCCCCGGGGGCCTTGCGCCAAAAAAGGCTTTGGTCACCACAAGGTTCTGGGCGGATAAGCGCTTTGCAAGGTCCGGCGTTTCTGCACCGTGCAATTGTACGATTTTAAGGCCGCAGGCCGAAACGATTTCCATTATCTTATCAAAGGATTCATCCACAAACACCCCGCAGGCAGGCACCTCTTTGGGAAGGGCCCGGGCAATTTCCCGGGCTTTGTCCATACTTACATTTCGGGGGCTTTTTTCAAAAAAAACAAGTCCGAGGATGTCCGCCCCGGCTTCCACACAGTCCAGGGCATTGTCCACAAGGGTCAGGCCGCATATTTTTACCAGCACGTTCTGTTGTTTTTCGGGGATCTGCCATTGGGGTGCAGGAAACTGAGTCATGTCTGTCAGGCGTCCTCGTCTTTGATGCCGATCAGGGTTTTAATAAACTGGGCCGGGTCCGCTGCGCGGACAATGCTCTCGCCCACAAGGAAATTGAAAATCCGGTTTTCAATGCCGGCCTCAATGCCAGCGCGACCGGAAATACCCGAGGCCTCCACGGGGATGATTTCATCGGGGAAAATTTTTGCCACCCGTTTTGCCACGGTGGTGTCCACTTCCAGGGTGGTGAGATTTCTGTTGTTGATGCCCACCACTCGGGCCTGGGCTTTATAGGCCTGCTCAAATTCAAACTCTGAATTGATCTCCACCAACGGTTCCATGCCAAGTTCCCGAGTCAGGATGGTCAGCTCAGCCTGCTGGGCGGGATCAAGCATGGTGGTGATTAAAAGCACGGCAGAAGCCCCTGCTTTTTTGGCTTCGTAAATTTGGTATTCGCTGAAGATGAAATCCTTGCGAAGTACGGGCAGATCCGTATTTTGACACACCAGTTCAAGATCGGACAAGGAGCCTTTAAAGTACTTGGATTCCGTCAGGACCGATATGGCCCTTGCCCCGCCTTTGGTGTAAGCCCTGGCATATGCGGCCACATCAATATCGGTTCTGATGTCCCCCTTGGAGGGCGATGCTTTTTTTACCTCGGAAATAATTCCCACCGATTCACTTGTTGACGCAGCCATGGCATCTGCAAAAGAAGTCGGGACGGGCGTATGTTCGGCATCATGCCGAACCGCGGTTAGGGGGATTTTGCGTTTGGCCTGGTCTATTTCCTGATTTTTAACTTCAACAACAGCGTTGAGAAATCCTTTCATACATATCCCTTTCAATTTGCGGAGATCTGTGTTTGGACGAAAAGTGGCACAGATGCAAGGCGCAAAAAAATTTAAAACCGGAGCATACCAGCGTATGTGAGGATTTTAAATTTTTTTGCAACGCCGCAGGTGGGTGACTTTTCGTTCAAACACCGATTAAGCGTTTTCTCTGGTGTAATCTGCCAACAGCTCAAGTTTTTCCATGGCGGCCCCGGTTTCAATGGATCTTAGCGCCATTTCAATCCCTTTTTCAATAGTGGGGGCGGCATCTGCGGCCACAAGGCCTGCGCCTGCATTGAGCAGGACAATATTTTGTTTGGGGCCCTTGCCGCCGGACAGAATGGCCCGGGTGATGGCGGCATTATGCTTTGCGTCTCCGCCCAGAAGGTCTTTGGGGTCGGCATATTCGCCAAAATAGTTTAAAGGATCCACATCATAGGTTTTAATCATGCCGTCATTGAGTTCGGTCACCCGGGTCAGATCCGTGGTGGTCATCTCATCCATGCCGTCATGGCCGTGGACCACAAAGGCCTTTTCCACACCCAGCAGATCCAAGGCTTTTCCGAACATTTCCGTTAATTCCGGTGCATACACCCCAAGAATTTGGCATGAAGCGGCTGCCGGGTTGGTCAAAGGACCCAGCATGTTGAAAATACTTCTGATCTTGCATTCGGTACGGGCTTTCATGGCGTACTTCATGGAACCATGGTACAGGGGGGCAAACATAAACCCAATGCCGATTTCATTGATGGCCTCTTCCACAATTTCAGGATCCACACTTAAATTAACCCCAAGTTGTTCAAGAACATCGGCAGACCCGCATTTGCTGGTAATAGACCTGTTGCCGTGTTTGGCAACGGTGACGCCTGCACCTGCAATAACAAACGCCGTTGTGGTGGAAATATTAAAAGACCCCGAGGCATCACCGCCGGTGCCGCAGGTATCAATGACTTTCTTGGCCAGGGTCTGGACGCGAACCGCCTTGGTGCGCATGGCCCGGGCAGCCCCTGCAAGTTCCTCAAAGGTCTCCCCCTTTGTGGCCAGGGCGGCCATGAATGCGCCGACCTGGGCTTCGGTGGTCTGGCCTGAGAAGATGGTGTCCAGCATTTCGGCCATCTGGTCCTGGCTGAGATCTTTTCCGCTTACTATGGTATTCAGATAATCTGTAAAATCCATCTCACGCTCCTTTAATAAAGTTTCTGATCAGCCGTTTGCCCACGGTGGTCATGAACGATTCCGGATGGAACTGAACGCCCTGGGTGGGGTGCGTTTTGTGTCTTAACCCCATGATCTCTCCGTCCAGGGTTCTGGCTGTCACTTCCAGGCAGTCGGGCAGGTCGGATTCTTGAACCGCCAGGGAGTGATAACGCATCACATTAAAGGGTTTGTTGATGCCTGTATAGATGTGTTTGCCGTCTGCTTCCACCATGGAGGTTTTGCCATGCATGATGCTTTTTGCATGGATGATCGTTCCGCCAAAACTCTGGGCAATGGTCTGGTGCCCCAAACATACACCCAGGATAGGCAATTTGCCCGATAGTTTTTGTACAAGTTCTAAACAAATGCCCGCATCCTCGGGTCTGCCGGGTCCAGGTGATAGGATAACGGCATCAAACCCTAACGCCTCAAGCTCGTCCACGCTGATCTTATCATTTCTGAAAACCTCCACCTGCGCCCCTGTATTCAGTACATAATGTACCAGGTTAAAGGTAAAGGAATCGTAGTTGTCTATTATTGCTGTTTTCATATCGTACTATCCTTTTGTGCTTTGTGAAAGCGCAAGTTTTAATGCCATCTCAACGCTTTTGGCCTTGTTGATGCATTCGTTTAATTCGGTTTCAGGGTCAGAATCGTAGACAATACCGGCACCGGCCTGGACGGTCAATTTATCATTTTCCATCACGGCCGTACGGATGGTGATGGCAAAGTCCATGTTGCCGGTAAAGGAGATGTAGCCTGCCGCCCCGCCATAGATACCCCGTTGACGGTTCTCAAGTTTGCCGATGATCTCCATGGCCCGGATTTTGGGCGCACCGGACAGGGTGCCGGCCGGAAAGGTGGCCTTGAACAGATCAAAAGCATCGCACTCCTCTTTTAAGTCACAGGTGATGTTGGAGACCAGGTGCATGACATGGGAATAGCGTTCAATGACCATGGTGTCCGTCACCTGGACCGTACCGGCCTGGGCCACCCGGCCAAGGTCGTTTCGGCCAAGGTCAATGAGCATGACGTGTTCTGCTTTTTCCTTTTCATCATTGAGCAGATCATCTGCCAGGGCCCGGTCTTTTTGTTCGCTCTTGCCCCGGGGCCGTGTGCCGGCAATGGGCCGCAGGGTGGCCACCCGGTTTTCCAGGCGTACCATGGTTTCAGGAGACGACCCTGCAATGACCCGGTCCGTGAAATTCATGAAAAACATGTAAGGCGACGGATTGATGTAGCGCTGGGCCCGGTAGATCAGTACGGGATCAACATCAGTTTTGCAGGAAAAGGGCTGGGAATATACCGCCTGGAAAATATCGCCTTCCACAATATGCTCTTTGATGGTTTTAACCCCTGCCATGTACTCTTCGGGCGGTGTTTCAGGGACAAGCTGTGTGTCGGCAACATGGGAGGCTGCCTTGGGCACAAAGGGTTTACCCAAATCTTTGACAAGGGTGTCAACGCTGTTTTTTGCTTCATCATAAACCGTGGCCGGATCATCGGACTCGGACAGGTAACAGATATTCAGGCAGGTCAGGGTCTGTTTGATATTGTCAAAGATGATCATCTGCTCGGGGATGATAAAATGGCCGTACGGGGTGCCCTCGGGCAAAGAGACGTCAATATTTTCAAAAAAAGAGACGATCTCATAGGCAAAGTAGCCGGTGATGCCGCTCCAGAATCGGGGTAAATCCGGGATATCGGCAGGGGTAAATTTTTTGATAATATCGCGCATGACATTTAAAGGATCATTGTCATGGTCAATTTTTTTGGTGTCGTGGCGGGTCTCCACAAGCACATGGGTTTTGTAGATTTTGATGTGTCCGAAAGCGGACACCCCAAGAAAGCTGTAACGGCCCCAGCGCTCGCCGCCCTCGACACTTTCTAAAAGAAAGCACGGCTTTTCCTTTTCATAGCATTTCTGCAGAATGGATACGGGGGTATCACTGTCTGCAAGCACCCGTGTGGCCACAGGGATGACATTGGCGGATTGGGCAAGTTCGATAAATTGGTTTTTATCCGGCAGTCTGTCTAGTATCATTAAAAAATCCTTTTATAATAAAATCTTGTTGGTTTCATTTTGTCCAAGGCTGATAAAAATAAAAAAGGCCGACATGGATGTTGTCAGCCTTGGGGTCTGCAACAGCCATGGGATTTAATAAAAGCTGCTGCAGCGATATGTCACAAGAATTTAAAGCATCTTTGATAACCGGTGCAACAGCCATTGCCATATTGGCCAGGAACGCCAACGCCATAGGGATTGAGTCTGGTCGGTTGCAAAAGTTTTCATTACGTGCCTTTATCTAAGTTGATTTTTTAACGGCCAAATTAAATGGTTTTAATTATGCTGTCAATAAAAATGTTTCTATCGGTAGAAACATTTTTATGAACTCTGATCCGCCAAAGATGAAAAAAAGCTGGCACTATTGGGCATCGGCATTTATAACGTGCCTGAACAATTATTATTTTTTTAGCCTTTATCCCCATGATTCATGCCGGATATCAAGGCTTAGGATCGAATTTAAATGCTTTTAATTTTTCCGCCTGTGGCAAAACCGTGTGAACCGCCCGCAGGTATTGCGCTTTTGTCATCGGCTTTAAAAGAGAACGGTATCGACTGTAAATGTGTTGATGCCAATGTGGATGGCCTGTTATGGCTGATCAATTCCGTGGGCCGGGACAAAGCAACGGACTCCTGGACCCGGCGGGCCCTGAAAAACAGGGATTCCATTTTAAAGGATATAATCAATCCGGATCTGTACACCAATTTTGACCGTTACCACCAGCGGGTCTATGATTTAAACCGGTTGGTGGCCGTCTCTGCAGATCAGTCACGATTCAGAATCAGCTTATCTGATTATTCGGACAATCAGCTCTCGTCTGTGGACTCCAAGGCCCTGCTCGACAGTGCAGCCATGTACCGGGAAAATCCTTTTTTCCCTTATTTTGAAGAAAGACTTCGTCCGGTAATAGAATCCTGGGATCATCCCTGGATCGGCATCTCCTTGTGTTATCTCAACCAGGCCCTGGTCAGTTTTGCCCTGGCCGGCTGGATCAAGGCTAATTTTCCGGACAAAAAACTGGTCATGGGCGGGGGATTGATCTCTTCCTGGATGAGTCGTCCCGACTTTAATGATCCCTTTTCAAGTCTGATTGATCATCTGGTCAAAGGGGAGGGCGAATCTCCTTTGCTGGCACTGCTTGGAAAGCCCGGCACTGAAAAAAAGCATTATGTGCCGGACTACGGGTTTGCGGATAACCACAATTATATTGCACCGGCAAAAATTCTGCCGTTCAGGGGGTCCATCGGCTGTTACTGGAGCAAATGCAATTTTTGTCCTGAAAAGGCGGAAACCCGGCCTTACTCAACCCAGCGGGCGGATCGGGTGCTCGGTGATCTTAACGCCATGGTCGAAAATCACAATCCAGAGGTGGTTCATTTTATAGATAATTCGGTGACGCCTGCATTTTTGCGTGCGCTTTCCAGGCAGCAGTGTGCGTTTAAATGGTACGGATTTGTGCGGTTTGAAAAGGATTTTGCAGATCCTGAATTTTGTAAAGCGCTTAAACAAAGCGGATGTGAGATGTTGAAACTTGGCCTTGAATCCGGGGACCAGAAGGTGTTGGATGATATGGGCAAGGGAACTGATCTTGAACTTGTGTCTGCCACCCTTGCCAATTTGAAGGCCGCAGGCATTTTGACCTTTGTATATTTGCTTTTCGGCACCCATTATGAAGATGAGGCTGCAGCCCATCGCACACTGGCGTATATCAAGAAGCATAAATCAGATATTGACTATCTGAATCTGTCCGTGTTTAATTTGCCTAAGTTCAGTGACGATGCCCAGGGGCTTGTGACCCATGAATTTTACCATGGAGACCTCTCCTTATATTTGAATTTTGAACACCCCTGGGACTGGACCCGCCGCAAAGTGAAATCGTTTATTGATAAAGAGTTTAAAAAACAGCTGGGCGTGGGGTCCAGGTTCCGGAAAAATCCGGCTTTTTTTTCATCCAACCATGCCATGTTTTTTAACAATTTAGATTAATTAAAAGGACTTTCCCCATGATCAAAGGCCATGTCTTTTCCACAGGCAATGAGGTATTGCTTGGTGATATTGCAGACACCAACAGCACTTTTTTATGTCGGCAGCTTAAACGTTCAGGAGTGACCGTAATCAAAGCAAGCACTGTGCCCGATGACATGGCCGCCCTTGTCCAGGAGATTAAAAGCATTGCATCCACGGCAGATGTCTGCGTCATGACCGGCGGCCTTGGTCCCACCTCCGATGATTTAACAACCCAGGCGTTTGCCAAAGCCGCAGGCGTTGCACTTGCCATGGATGATGACGCCATGCGCTCCATGAAAAAGTTTTTCGATAAACGCGGGTATGATCTGACCCCAGCCAATGAGAAACAGGCCGTATTGCCCAAGAGTGCAAAGTTTATGGAGAATCTTCACGGTACAGCGCCAGGATTTTCTATAATTATAGGCAATTGCTGTTTTTTTTGCATGCCTGGCGTCCCAAGGGAAATGGAGCGGATGTTTGATTTGAACGTCAGACCCCGGTTGAAACAAATAACCGGGCATGCCGGTGAAATACAGGTGATACGCCTGACGGTGTTCGGCATGCATGAAGCAAAAGTCGGGGATGCGCTTGAAGGGTTCAGCGAACAATTTCCCGAAATTCATTTAGGGTTTAGAATCATATTCCCGATGATCGAGGTCAAATTATCCCTGTCCAAAGAGTCGGTTTCCCAAGCCCAAGGGGATTCGGAGGATGACACCCGGATGAATCAGGCAAAGCTGTGGGTGACGGCAAGGATTGGATCAAATCTTGTTTCAGACCAGGGACTGACGTTGGCCCAGGAAGTCGGGCGGCTTCTATCAGCGCGGGACCAGACACTCAGTGTGGCAGAATCCTGTACCGGCGGGCTTGTGGCGAACCTGGTAACCGATGTGCCGGGGGCTTCCGACTATTTTTTATTTTCGGCCACCACCTATGCCAATTCAGCCAAAGAAGCGATTCTTAAGGTCTCCCGAAAAACCTTGGAAAATAATGGGGCGGTGGATGAGACCACAGCCCTTGAGATGGCAACCGGCGTCAAAACAGCCGGCGGATCTGACTGGGCGGTGTCCACCACAGGTATTGCAGGTCCCACCGGCGGCAGCGAAGAAAAACCTGTGGGGACCGTATGCATTGGGGTGGCAGGACCGTCCCGGGCGCATTCCCAACGTTTTATGCTGGACAGCGGCGACCGTGGGCGCAACAAGCAATTGTTCGCCGCCATGGCCCTTGAGATGCTGCGCCGGGAGCTTGTGAAAAAGACATCCTGATTTTATTTAAATGAAACGGCATCTATCAAATCAGCACGTACACCGAAATTTACCATACTTGCGTTAGGAGATCTTTCAAAATACGGTTCTCCATTGTTTTTCAATTTAACAATTGGAATGGCATTCATTGCATTCACCAACCCGATAACCTGGCCGTTTTTATTGAAAATAGGACTGCCTGAAGCACCGCCGGTCAATCCCATATCATGCCGGATCAATTTGTTGGCATCAGGTCCGGAATCCCCGAGCCACCAGTCGCTCATGGCCGCAATGGTACCGGTTTTGGTTGTGGCCACGACATTATTAACATTCACATTACCTCCCGCCAGATTTTCCATGGGGAAGCCTATATATTGGATGGTATCCCCAGGTTTAAGGCTTCTCAGGGTATCTGTGTCGGCCACGCAGAGCGGTGAAGGCAATTTTTCTTCTATGCGCAAAAGGGCCACATCGGGTTCATTAACAGGGGCCTTGCCATTCATGTCGACGGGCGTTTTCCCGTAACTTGGATGGACGGCCAAATCAATGATTCGGATGAATTTGCCTTTTGTTTTATTGGGCAAATAATATGGAACGCCGGATAATTTGTTTTCTGCCAAGGTTTTCAATGTACTCGCGATACCCATCGCAACGTGCGCATTTGTTGCCAGCACATCTGTTTTATATAACCATGCTGTACCAATGGGTAAAGGGGAATGCCCGGGAACAGAGACAACCACGAGCCCCAAACCCTTTGCCTTGTCCCCGCCAACCATGGCCTGGGGCGATTCAAGCACATTATCCATTCCGATAACTGTCTGCCACTCAGATGCATACGCTTGTGTCTGGAAGAAAAAGCAAAAAACAAGCAGCGAGAAAAAAATGCCATATCTTTTCATGAGAATACCCTTCTGGATTTATGTAAGAAAGTTTGCCTAACCTGCGGGATTTTTCAACTTTGGTTGAGGGCTGAACCCGGGTGAAAACCAGGTCAGCCCATGGCCGTTATTCAAAACTTCTATCAGATCCGCTTGAATTTTCCGGATCATGCCGGCCGGCAAATTCCCGGTCCCTCATTCTTTCCCTGTCTATCACAAACTGGATTGATCTGGAGGTGGCGTCTCCGGGTACAAACCCCATCATCAATTTCATTTCAGAGGGCGAATACCGGTAAGGTACACCGTTGATATAGATCTCTCCCCCTGCATCCAGAATATCGTTAACTGTTTTCATAATATTGGCCTGAAGGCGGAACGGGTCTGTCTGGTTGGTATCAATTTCAACCTCCCATTCCGTTACACAGGCCTGGGGGTTGTCATTGACAATTCTCTGGTTGTACCGTCTTGTATCCATAACACCGCGCACCGTGTTTAATACTTTTCCAAAAACCTCTACGATTTCATATTCATTGGCTTGGTCCAGCCTGAGGTTGACATATTGGGCCTGTTTCTCCGCATTTCTTGCCAGAACGCCTTTGCCCTCGCTCCCGGATCGGCCTTCGATAGTGGTGTGGGCATACTCTGATCTGCTCCAGTTGGTCAATGTTCTTCCCACCACATCCCCGACTTCTTTCTCAACAACGGCGACGGCTTCATCGGCATCTCTTTTGGTTACTTTGAAGGTTTTCATTACATTGGCTCCCAGGGAGCGGCCGCCGCTGTCATAACCTTTGCCGTCAAGCATGGCTGCGGCTTTGTAATAGCCGTCAGCAGTCTTTTTCATTTTTACATTCAGCCAAACAATGTATACCGCATCCGTTCCAAATCTCTGACACATATTTTGGGATACCAGCATGGAATCTTCCCGGGCCCTTTCCATTAGTCGGTTCAGCTCTTTTTCCGACGCTTCCTTTGCAAAGGGATCAATGACCTCAAAACCGTGGCTTACCAGTTGATTCTCTATAAATCCGGACATTCTCCTGTAATGCAGTACCAACTTATCTGAACTTTTGCCGACCTCATTCCCTTCTTCCACGTAAAACGGAAGAACCACAATCCTGGTCCTTATTTTCGCTTGGGCCGTCAACACGCCGGACAGCAGAAGGCAGAAACTTAAACATAAAATCGTTCCAATTTTTTTTGCACTTGATTGTTTCATTTGAACTCCTTTTGGTCTTTTTTTGTAAAAAAAAACGGTCAATTGGGTTTGGGTTTAAGGCTGATGAGAATTAAATTCCCCGTTGCACATTTAGTATTTTGAGGATTGAAGTTTTCATTCTTGCCGGGTTCCTCAAACGTTTCCTTCTAATTTTGAATATCGAACAAACTTACAGTTTTTCTAATAGATGTTTTTTCTTTTTCCCCGGTAGAGGAATCAATCAAATCCGGTAAAGAAAGTGACCCGCAATTGTTCCGGAGACCGGGCTTTTAGCTCAAACCGGGTAATGTCTTGCGCTATCAGGCTTTTCTTCATCCACATTGTCAATTCCTCCATTCTTTGGAACTGTCTGTCTCTCACAGTCAATTCATAGCAGATACAGGCCCCGTATGTGTCACAGCGGTCATAAATTTGTCGGACCCGGACTGCCCCGGGATAAGTTTTCAGCATGGGGTAGAATCTGTTTTCAATGCTGTTTTGAAAATCCAGAAAGCAGACGTCCAGCACGTTGCCGGATCGTTGCGGCGGCTCGGGCTTTTTTGGGGGAGGGCTCTTTTTTACGGGGGCAGGGGGCTGCACAGACACCGGTGTGTCAAGGGCGACATAGGCCTGGGTCTCCTTTCCGGGCACATAGCGTTTGTCCATTTTGTACCGGGGGGTGACCCATACCTGGTAGAGTCCCTGGTGGATCTCGTGGACCCTGGCCAGCAACCTGATATTGGCCTTTGACGGATCATCGGTAACGGTGACCTTTTTATAGCTTGCGATATAATTGGCGACCAGTCCAAAGGCAGTATCAAAGTACCGGATTCTGCCGGGATTATCATTTTCCACATAAACAACGGCTTCATCCAGATCCATGTTGCTGAAAAGGCAGCTTAAGTTTCTTGAAACATAGGCAGCCAGGAGGTCGGCCTGGTTTGCGTTAAAGGGCAGGGGTCTTAGGCCAAGCAAGTAGTCGTCGGGTGTTTTGCTGGAAAGGGCTTTTTTCTGCATGGATGATGCATGACCCTGCCAGGAGATGCCAAAGCCTGTGATCCATTGTTTTTCAGCGATATCCAGGGCTCTGATCGTAACGTGAAGGTCCCCGTCCAGGCTGGACAGTGAGGCGTCAATTCCCACATAGATTGCCTCTTTTTGTCCGCCGGTGCAGTCCATTTGTTTTACCTGGGTGTGATGCGTCCAGGGTTTTGTCGACGGGCGCCAGACAAGACCCATGCCGGGTTTTGTCAACAGTCCGTCCGTAATGGTTTCCCGGATCTGCATGGTTAGCTCGTCAATGTTGGCCTCGACATTGTCCCGGTTCATGCTCACCAGCAAAAAGGGCTGACCCTTGAACCTGGGGTTTTCCCCCAGTTCCCTTATCAGGTAAGGCACCGCCTCCCTGTCAACCCATTGCTCAAGGGCGAGCCTGTTTCCCAGGGCGCCCGGAGATGATTTACCCGTGGTTGCACATCCCGATGCCGTCAGGGTCGCCGCACAACAGAGTAAAATTAAAAATCTTAACATGATGCCTGACTCCTTTATTGAAATGCTTTGTCTATCTTTAAATGGTATCCAAGCTTTTTCATCTGTTGGACACTCTTATCCTGTTCAGCTTTGGTCTCTGTGAGCAGGACAATATAGGTTTCTCCAAGGGAGGTTCGGAACCAGTCCAGCTTCAGGTTCGGCGCCCTTTCCTGGAAATAGGCCATAAAATCCCTGGCCCGCAACGGATTATGGAACAAGATCACCGGGATTTTGGTACCAGGCGTGTACTTTTTCTTTTTTGCGGTTGAGGGTTTGCCTTTAACCGCGCCTGCCAGTACCTGCTGAAGGTGGTGATAGATATACCCGCTATACCAGTCGGCACCTTTGGGGATCGGTGCGCCCCGGGTTTTGGAAATCCGGCCCGGGCCGTAATTGTAGGCTGCAACGGCCCGGTGCAGGTCTCCGTTATATCGATCCAGCATCATGCGGATATATTTTGCCCCGGCGCTGATGTTGCGGCAGGGATCATAGAGCTGTTCTTTGGCGGTAAAGCCAAGGTCCCCTGCCGTTCCCGGCCACTGGATCTGCATGATGCCGTAACAGGATTTGGATGATCCGGCCCTGGCGTTGAAATCTGACTCTCCCCGGGCCATGGCCAGCAGCAGGGTTAGGGGAAGATCGTACCTTTTGGCTGCCTGTCTGAAGCACGCTTCGTAAGGGTATTCACTCACCGGTTCCAAAGCGGATTGGTCGGCAAGATAGGTTTTCCAGGCCTTGGCATAGTCCAGCTTTTTAATTTCCAGTCTGGCAAAGGCCGTGTTTGGTGCCCAAAGACTCCCAAAACCTGATAGAAGCCAAACCATTATGATGACGATAGAAACTCTCATGCGCGTCCTTTCTGTATTTGTAGGAAACCATAAACCGGCGACCAAGTGGTGAAGCGGTGCAATATGTATCAAACTAAAGCCTGGGCTGGTTCATAGTTTCTCTCTTGGTTGTGTGTTGAGCCTGGGTATCCATGGATTGCGTCTGTCGACGGCTGTTATTCAAGGCTTACTTTTCCCCGGGACGAAATGACAAGATCACCGCCTTTTCTATCCTGCATCAGCCGGTCGAACTGGGCGGTGATGTCAGGGGAAAGGGTCACCCCATAGGTGACCTCGCTTTTTTTAAAGGCCGCCACAACCGTTCTGCCGGCCTGGATAATCTGGTCCGGAACCGTAGACCGGACCATTTTATATATTTTTTCAGGTGTGTTTGCTGAAACAAATGAGACACTGCCTAAAGAAGAGACCGAAAGCATCCAGGCCCTGTTACCGGACAGCATGTAAAATTTGACTTTTTTCCCCTGTTTTAGGAGGTGTATCAGGTCCTGGTTCGACTTGAAACCCAGGGAAAATCCTTCCTTCTCCGGCTGAACCGGAAACGGTTTGGATTCAGGTGTAGCCGGTGTCGTGACTTCTGCCGGTTTTGCCTGGGCTTTTGTGGGGGCAGGTGCCTGGCGCTGTTTTTCCATATCAGCAACGGCATGTTGGGTTTCGGCAAGGGTTTTTTCCATTGCGTCCAACCGGTCTCTGCCCCGGGCGACCATTTGGGATGTCCGATCCAGGTCTGCCTGTTTTTGGACCAGTTCTTCCCGGGCCTTTGATGCCAGGGTGCGGAATTTTTCCTCCTGGGCCTTGGCTTCATGAATCAGGGCGTTCACAGCGGAAAACATTTGTTTTTTTTCTTTGAGCGCCTGGGCTTTTTCATTGGAAGCTTTGTCAAGGGCCTCTATCCGTTCAAGGCTCTCTTTTAATTGCTTTGTATTGGCTTCCAGGGCTTTTTTCTTATCCGCAACCTGGGCTTCCAGGGCGTCCAGGAATTGATTTAATTCCCGGGCCTTTTGCTCCAGATTATTTATCTGCTGCTCAAGCAGTTCCTTATCGAGCATTTGGGGTTTGTTTTCTGTTTGGCTTACGGGCAGGGACTGTACCAAGGCAAAAACGATCATCAGGCAAAGACAGATGATGGCAAAAAAACGCATGATATCCGTTTGAAGCGCTTCGGCTTCATTGCTCGCCGAGCCTTGACGTCTATGCCGCATGGTAATCATCAAAATGGATTCCCCTTGTTTTCCTGGATCAACCGGGCAATGTTGTCCAGACGGTCAAGCACCTGCCGGGCCTGGGCCTCTGTCTGGGAGTCAAAAAAAGCCGTGAGTCTTGGACCCGTGACCCATGATTTTATAAGTCGCATGATATACCCACCGATTCCTCCGACGATGGTGGTGGACAAGGACAGCAGAATGCCGCCTTCCACCAGTTGGGTCAGAATATAAAATGCGCCTTTTTGTGCCGCGGTTTGTGCATCCATATTGCCCAGGGCGGCCAAGAGGGCGTTGCGCATGCCGATGGCCGTCCAGATGACGCCGATTCCGAAAAATATGGTGGTCAGCAAATCAATTTTTTCTTCCAGTACAAACACCTTGCTTGAAACCGGATTCGGCGTGTTGAGAAGAACGGATAATTTTTTTAGGTAGACACAGTAAGCTACTGTGACCAGGACAAAAGGGACAAGAGACAATCCCAGGTTTTCGTAACACCACCTCAGCATGGGGACAATGGAGATGCCGTTGGGCGAGCTGACTGCGATCACCCCTGCCATGTTGAGCATGTACAGGGCGGCTGCGGTGAAGATAATGCCGGCAGCCGCACCTGTTGCATAGGAAAAAAGAGTCGGGGGATTTTGTTTCCCTTTCATTTTTTATACGTTTCCCTTTATTCTTCTGTGCAGGCACTACAGGTTGCTTCCAGGATGACCTCGATGTTATTAAGATCATCGCTTGCCTTGGCAAAGGTCGCCTTGTCCGAGGCAACTTTAAGCAGCCCTTGTTCCTTTTTCTTCAACTCGTCTTTGCATTCGTTCAGGATGGACTTCAGCCGAGGGCAGTGGCTGCAGGTTTGATAATCACCTGGCAGGGATACAAAGCGGTGCGAAAAATAGGAAGTATACAATTCCGAGGCCTGTTTTTTGCTGATGATTCCTTCATCTTTGGCCCAAACCAGGAACCGGCTGAATTTTTCTTTGTTTTCAGCACAGGGATCACCTTCACAAATGGACAAAAGGGATTGGAAAACTGCGTCAAATTTATACCGGCAGTTCGGGTTGGACAGGGTGGTCTGTGCGGTCTCAAAAGCTGTGGCCACAAGGTTTCCTGACGGCAACGGACACTCTGATACAGGTTGTGCTTTGGTCTGAACACATCCCACTGCCATGGTGGAGACTGCCAGGATAAAGAGGATCAGCTTAAAGACAAGGGCTCTATTTATTTTCATTTTTTATCTCCTTAAATAAATTTTGAATTGCTTTCATGGGTTGTTGTCGGCTGAATTAGGGTGGTGATAAAACCGGTCCGCCTAAGGTCCTCAGTCCATTTCAAGGGGGCTTTTAAATGTGTCCGTCCCAACATCCCCGGCAGCCGGCAAAATGCCGCCTTCGTCTTCGGGTTCCCCGAAAATAACGGTTTTAACCGCATCCACGGTGGACATCATTTCAGGTGTCAGGGTGCCGTACATTGAGCCGAGCTTGATCAGGGTCTGCTGCTGGGCAATCTCCGCCTCCATCATGTCGATCATGTTCAGTACCTCGCGGCTGTCCAGGTAAATTTCCGCAGCCAGGGTGGCCAGCGTGTTTTTGCTGCCGGAACTGATCATCTGATGATATTTTGCAAACCGGCTGGAGAGGGAGTAACGCCCTTTGAAAACTTTGGGCTTCGCCTGGCTTGAAAGAAGGTCCTGGATATCTGCAGGTGTTGTTTTTTTTCCCAGTTCTTTCCTTAAATTTTTCCCGATACCGTTATTGGTCGCCTTGATCGCCTGTTTCATTTCCGGAAGATTTTCTTTCATAATTGATAACATTTCCGAATATTTGTTGCTGATTTGATCGGCAATGGCACTGCATCCGGGGTCATCGGATCCCTGGCAACCGGTTTCATTGTAAAGACGGGACTGGGTTTCCAGGTCCTGGATTACGCTTTTAAGACTCTCTTCCATGGCCCCGGCAACGGCACCTGTATTACTGAGATGTTCTGTGACGTCACTGGGGAAAAGGTTTAGTCTGGGGGCCGTTTTGGCCTGGACCTGGGGCACTGTCAGGACAGCTATACAAAAGGCGGTTGTGATCATTTTTATAAGATAGCTGGGTAGTGATTTTCTGGTCATGTGATTTCTCCTCATTTATGTGTTGGTTATAAATTTAAGGCTAAAACTTTAACCCTGTGTTTTGTATCAATGCAGTCTTGGCCGCCTGGTCCGTCGCATCATCATAGAGGTAATAGACCTGATATTTGGCCATTCCTGTTTTCTCCACCCGGCAGTCAACCCCGCTTTGATCTGAGATAAACCCAGCGAATTTTTCTGCCTTTGATTTCAGGAAGAACGGCTTCCAGAAAAAATATTTCTCTACGTCCCTGGTTTCCTGCACGAGGTCTGATTCGGTACTGTTGCCTGTTTCTTCCGGCGCTATCGGCTCAGTTGTTTCTGAGACCATGGAAGGTGCTTCAGGTTCATCCTTTTGGGCAATTTCAGGGTCCGTGCCGGGTGGTTCAGGCTGAATATGAAGAACCGCCGTTTGGGTCTCTTCGGGTAGGCGATTTAACGTTTCATCCGCCGTTTTGGGGATAATCGTCGTGGGATCAGCGTTGTTTTCAGGTGCCGGAGATGCAAGGTCGGACACGGCTTTTATTTCTTGGCCCTCGTTCTGGGTTGTTTCAGGATTCATGGAACCTGCAGCCATATCTTTTTCTTCGATTCCGTTATGCTGAAGCATCCACCATAAGCCGACGACAACTAACGCCCCTACTATAAATCCTATGGTCATCCTTATATTCATTGCATCGTTCCTTTTGCCTTGTGTTTAACTGTTTTTTTTGTAATTCCAGTTGCGCTTTTAGCGGTTATGTTTTCGGCCTTAATATTAGTTTCGAGGGAAATCTTGTGTTTTCCAAAAAAAAGATATTTAAATCGCTTTCCCATGGAAAACGGGAGTCCAATGGGACAATTATCAGGAGATCAATCAAAGATTTTTGTTGGCTTTGATTCAACAGGTTTTGTTGGGGGTGGGGGGATCAATAGCGGTTTGTTTTTTGGGGGCGGTGGTGCTTGAAACACATCCTTATAGTGGGCAACGGCCAGGGCAACGGCAGTTGCGACGAATAAAATGGCCAAATAGAGGATGATCTTCTTGATTTTACTTTTTTCCCTGGGCTTGTTTCCGGATAAAATCTGCATGAATTCATCTACATTAGATACTGCAAACCACTTGATTCCCTTTTTATTAACGCGGTCAAGGGTTGTTTTGGGAATGTCGCCTAAATTGTCTTTGGGGAAAAATAGATAATCATCCTCTTTTAGAAGGGTTATCGATGTCTCTATTTTCGTTTTTATTCCTTTGATTCCACCGATCCGACCGTCCGAGCAGACTTCTCCTGTGGCAGCCAGTTCCGGCAGGTCCCTGTCCAGCATCTTCCTGGCAAATGCCGCAGCAAAACTTAAGCCGCAGCTTTGTCCCGCCAGGTTGCCCTGGTGGCCCACCCGTTCGGACAAGTCAAAATCGGCTATAATTTTGCCGGGATTCATACGGGCTTTATTGCAATAGAGGTGTACCTTGTTGACCGCTCTTTTCGCTGCGATGAGAAAATCCTCGGAGTGGTCTGTCACAATATAGGCATCTGCGTGGGGCGCATTGGCGCTTTTTTCCGGCCAGATGTCGCAGACAATTGAGTAGCTGCTGCCGTCTTCGAATAAAAGCCAGGTTTTATGTGTCGGCATCGGTTTTCCGGCCTTTGGTAAAGGAGATGGTCCAGGAGGAGAGATCTAGTTGATTCAAATCCTCTCTTTTTACGGCGGCCCGTCCGCCCACGATGGTTTTATCCAGGACTGTTTCATTTGCCGCATCCCTGACAAGGACCCGCATACCATCCATTGACGCAGGTTCTTCGGTAATATTCAGGGTAACCAGTCCTTTTGCCGGATTTCCCGGGGAGGGATGTATGCTCAACTCAAATCTGCGGCAATTGCTCTTCAAGTGCATGGGTTCAACGGCATCGGTGGCTGCAGCCTTGAGGGTGCCGAAACTTAAATACGGATCTTCTGTTTCAAAGGCGTCCCGGTTATTGTCCTGATTCTTGTCTTGATTGGTATCAAGGGCAATGGAAATGGTTTCCCACTTTTCCAGGCAGGTTCGGCATTGCCAGAGGTGATGCAATTCTTCTTCTGTGGCGTTTTTAAGTCCGTTTTCCAATGATAACCTGTAAATGGATTCCAACGGCAGGTGCCCGGTGTCCGGCGACACTTCCCGTAAAAAAATATCAACAGCGGTTTTAAAATCTATTTGTTTGTTCATTGCATTCACTTCTCTTCCGGATCAAAACCATGCTCTTCAAGGCATGATCCCATTTGTTTTTTTGCCTGGTCATATCTGTTGCAGATCGTTTGTATGGAACAGCCGTTCTGTTGGGCAAGTTGCTTTAATTTTACGTTGTCGAGGGCCCTGGCCTCAAAGATACCCATCAACCCCTTATCATCATTGTTTTTCAATGCCTCCATACACCATTGTATAATCTCTTCAATTGTTTCAGGATTTGATATGTTCCGTTCGCTTTTAATCTCCAGTCGTGTCTCGTCATCGTCCGTTGAGCTGAAGGTCATCATCAAATTTTCGGCAGCAAGGATCTGGGCGTAGGACCATCCTAATTTTGCCTGAATATTTTCCAGACTGGGGTCCAGATTTTCACAGGTCAGTTCATTTCGGGTATCTTTCAGCAGCCGAACCTGTTTTTGTTTCTCCTGGGGCAGGCGCACCAGGGGATATTTTCTCAATGCGCTGATGATTTCGCCACTGATTCTTACCGGTGCATAGGCTTTAAAACTCGCCCCTCTTTCCGGGTCATATTTTTTTTTTGCATCCAGCAGTCCGATTACCCCGTAGTGGTAAATATCCTCGCGGGTTATCATCTCATTCATCTGCCACAGATTGTATTTTTGATACAGGTGATTGGCGATCCGTTTAACCATATTCAGTTCTTCTTTAGATTCTTCATCCTCTAAGTCCACCAGTATTCCCTCTATGATTGTATTATCGAAGCGTTGTTGTGAATTTCTAAAACATGAGGGCAGCGACATCGTCACTGCCCTCATGTTCCGTACAAGAAAACTTATTTAGCCATGTTGGATGTTACCCTTTCCTTTGCGGCGACCACATCCTGATCCACGCAGCTCATATGGTCGTATGCCTCCTGATAATAGTAACTGGCTTCTTTAAGATTTCCATTGACCTCTGCGCAAAGTCCTAAATTATATGCCAGGTCATATGCGGATGGATCCTGCTGATAACCTTCCTCCCAGATAGGGCGGGCCTTGTCCCATAACTGAGCTTTTGGGGTAATGAATTTGCCTCCTGCGGCGGCTGCGGAAGACTTGGTTTTGACGGCTGCGCACATATACTGGACCGATAGATCGGACTCAATGGCGTCAACCGCTTCCTTCATGGCTTCCTTGACAGCTTCAGTTTCATCTTGGAGATCGTCCAAACTGCCGCTCTTAAGCAAATCTTTAACGATATCAGTCGTGTCGTCACCCGTACTCACATCGTTCTTCATTGTCCTGGTCGGGTTGCATTGTTTGGATTCACCGGAGTGATTATCGATGGTTTGTGCATAGAGCACTTCGGACGTTTCAACATCAATTACCCTATAGCTGACAGAGAAGTATCCTTTCCGCTTAACGCAGGGAATATAATGAATCTGTTCTTGTTGACAACCGAGGCCTAACATTTGTTTCCATTTCTCTGTGTCTTTTTTCCATTTTGTGCAGACCTTCTTTTTATCGGTGTAAAGGGTATCCTCAACTTTGGCCCGGGTGACGTTCCCCACGATCACGGTTTTGGCTCCCATGAGTCTACCGGCTCTGGCCACGGTTCTGGGATTGAACAGCCAGGATGAATTGCTTCTTTGCAGTTCTTTGGTAACCTTATCTATGTTGTTGCGGTCTACCACCTGGTACAGATTTTCATCCTGCCATTGGGTGGCCGTGAGAGTGGCCTCTATTGTGCTGGTCAATTCATGTGCATAAGGCTCCGGACCCTGGAATTCGAGTACGGCAACAGGGGAAGGGAAATTGATTTTGGGGCGGACAGATACTTTAATCCCTCGGCTGTTGCCACTGTTGGGCATATGGAACGATGATGCTTTCATGCCGTTACAAGAAAAAATGAGCATTGTTGAGAGGCAAATTAATGTAATGTAAACGTTTTTTTTCATTTTAATCTCCTATACTTGTGGTTCTTTCTAAAAAGAACTCATTAAAAAAGCTGTATATTAAGGATTATCCCCGTCCCAGGATGATGGTGGCCAAATTTTTACCGATCTCTTCATCCTGAAAAATCTGATTTACTATTGTTTCGGCAGCATCATCTATCTGAGGCAAGAAGGTGACCCCGCTTTCAGTGGAAGCACCGATCACCTGGTCCTGTTTGTTAATTATTTTAAATTTCAGGATGGCTTTGGTGGCTTTTTGTCCGAACTCCATTTGGGTGCGCACAGTTATTTGAAGCACGACCCTCATGACTCCTTTTTTGCCGGAACCGCTGCAGGTTGATGTGATAATTCCATGATCGGCCAGGGCCTCGCTGGTATTTTGGATTAAAGCCGATACGGCTGGGGAGCTCTTTGAAATATTGGTCGACGGGGAGTGCTGATATTGAATGCAAACCGTCTGTTGTTCCGTTCCGCAGGGTTTTAACAAGGCCACAGGAATCGTTTTTTTATCGACATCGAAAACTGCGGATGTAATGGTTTTCCCGGAAGCGTTTCTGACATTGACATGAAAGCGCATTTTATCATTGAGATCGATATATTTGCCCTGAATTGAGGCCTTCACGATGGAATTGGAAGAGATGCCCGAAGGTCTGAATACAGGTGATGCAGATATGGCGTTTTCCAGAAAACGGCTGAACTCTTTTTCCAGGCAGAGATTGGGCTGACCATACATACCCGGTTTCAGTTCGGGAATAGTAACATCAAGCTGGTAAAAACCATGTGACATAAAATTGTCATCAAGCATTCTCACGATACTTCTGGCCACCCTGGAGAATTCGGGTTTGAACCATGATTCATTGAGTTTTGACTTAAGAATTTTACCCCTGGCCAGCGCCAGATCGCTGCTTGCTGAGTCCCCCATGATGCGAACCTTGATGGTGGTGACTATCATTACATTTTCAACATCATAGGAACCCAGTAAAATCAGGGGTTCATCTCCTACCTCCTGCATGGTGACATCTGCGCCTTTCCTGGACAACGCCACGCCGACGGCGTCATTTAAGACCGATGAAAACGGAAGGTTTAATTTTGTTCGCCGCTGCCAGAAACTATTTTCGCTCAATTGAATTTTTTTCCCGGATAAAGGGAATTTATCATCCAGATCATCGACCATCTTTTGAGCCAGTTGTTCAATGTTGAGGGCGGGGTTGCTCATGCCAGGGCTGATTGCGGTTTGGTTCCGGGTCGGCCCAGGCGTCGTGGTTACGCATCCAATGATGGACGCTGTGGTCAGTATCAGCACAAGCAAGGCCGAAAATGGTTTTAACTGTGTCATCTTGTATCCTTTTCTCAATCGCAAGCTGTTATAAAATAAACGCCTTTGTAGTTATATTTCGATTAAAAATTCAGATTTTAAACCGGCATGGAAAATAAATTGGTAATTGTCTCATTGAACGAAGATTCATTAAGAAAAAGCTCCGCCCTTTCGATTATAAGAACAGAGTCAATTTTTGATCCTGGGCTCTAATCGAATTATCCCATAGAACTATAGGCTGACCAGACCTATAAACGTAGGTTCAGCCCTAGCGAACATGAAAATAATTGAACAAGTTATTGAGGCATTTATATAGACGAATGTCTTTTGCTGAAGCAAGTTAATTTATTACTAATTTTTATTCATTGCTATTTTGGGTAATTTGATGCTTAGCATTATAAAATTTAAGAAATTTATTTCTTAAATTTTATAGAATTGATTACTCATTTGGAGAGGCTTTGCACAGGCTTTGTGATGTACACGCCTGGCAAGTAGGATTCAGCGTAGAAAATTAGAGTTCTGCAGTTCCCTGAAGTTTGGACAGGATATGAATCAGGTTGCTTTTTGAGGTGGGAATATCCTTGAAATACCTGGAGCGCAGCTCCATCATGAGTAGCCCATTATATTCAGGCAGAAGAATTTCCAGAATCTCTTTGATGGGCAGGCTGCCCCAGCCCACAGGCATGTGGTTGTCACCTAAGCCAAAGGGCAGCTGGTGTGTCTGCTGTTTTTCCCAGTGATGGACCGTGCCGCCGAAATTGTCGTGGATATGGGTGTGAACCACCAGCTCTTTTATTGATTTTGCAGCTTCGAGCATATCAAATTCGTAAAAATTTGAGGTCATGAACAAATGCCCGAAGTCCAGGTTGATTTTTACATTGGGCCGATTGACCTTTAGAATCTGATCTCGCAGCTGATCCATGGATTCTGCGTAGCTGTATGGGCTGGCCGTGGTATACGGGCGTGCATTTTCCACAGCGATCGAGACATCCGGGTACTCATGGGAGAGGATGTCAAGCCACCGGGCCTCCTGGTCCAGCAGCGTCTCTTTTTCTTTGGCGGTCATGTCCCGGGGGCTGTTGCGGTTAAACTGCTCTTCGGGGTAAAAGCGTCCGCCGTGGTACACCACGCAGTGGGCACCCACTTCCCGGGCAAATGCCAGGGCCGCTGCCAGGACCCGGGCGTGGAGATCTGGATCATCCTGGTCCATGAGATTGACCGGATTGGGGCCGTGGACGGAATAAACAAAGTTAAAATCCTTTAAAACGGCGGTTACCTCGGCCATGCGCCGGGGGCAAAGTTCCCCGTTAAGGATCACGTCCAGGCCATGGACCGGCAGTTCCACCGCCTGAATTTCCATCTCCCGGATACTCGTGAGATCCGAGACCAGCCGGTCCATTTGTCCGTCGATCCGGACTTCGTCAATCTTGGTGCCGATGATGTTCATACTGTTGTCCTTGTATAATAATCAAATAAACTTCATTCTGATTCTGCTGCACAGATGATCAATAATGCCCACTGTGATAATAATGATGATCATCATGGTGCACACTTCCCGGAAGAGATATCCGTTCAGTTTGTCAAAAATAAGAAAGCCGATGCCGCCGGCACCCACAAAGCCAAGGATGGCAGCGCTTCTGACGTTGGATTCAAACCTGAGCAGGGTGTAGGAGACAAATACTGGCATCACCTGGGGCATCACCGAAAATGCAATGGTCTGGGCAGCGGACGCGCCGGTGCTGGTCAGGGCCTCGACCTGGCCGGATTCAATGGCTTCGATCTGCTCGGAAAAGACCTTGCCCAGGATGCCGAAGGTGTGAATCCACAGGGCCAGAATGCCGGCGTAGGGGCCAAGACCGATCACCGCAACAAAGATCAGGGCCATGACAAATTCGTTGAACCCCCTGGAGGCGTCCAGCAGCCGCCGGATCATAAAGGATATGGTGTTACGGCTGGATCTGGACTTGATATCTTCTCCGGGCAGGATAATTTCAAGGGTGTTTTTGGCAGCGAAAAAAGAGACCGGAATGGCACAAACCAGTGCCAGCAGCGTCCCCCAGATGGCAATGGCAATGGTTTCAAGCAGGGCCACCAAGTATCCTTTGAGCTTTTCAGGCGCGGTTTCAGGGGGGAAATATCCCCCCTGTTTTTCTTTTAACGCGTCTTTTTTTGCTGCCCGCTTCAGCCGCTGAATCTCTTTGGCGTCCATGGCTGCCAGGATCTCTTGTTCCTTTTCACGGCGTTCCTTTTCCATGTCCTGAAACCCCGGGCGCTGGTCAAAGGGCAGATCTCGATATTTGTTGGACATATATTCCTGGGCCTGTCCCATGGCTTCGGTCTGGGGGGCCCGGTCGATTTGCTCCTGAATGTAATCCTGGTCGGCCTGGCTCAATTCCCGGCCAAAAAGGTATTCTTTGGCATGGCCCCGGTTCTCCCAGAGCTTTGACGGGCTGATACCGCACCAGACCCAGGTGACGGCCAGGGTGATCATACAGACGGCCAGAAGATTAAATCGCCGGTAACCGGAAAGGACCGTGGGCTGTCGGATCACTTTACGGAAGGCAAAAAGCTGCTCCAGCCCGGCGTCATCTAAAAATTTGCGGAAAATAAGGGGCAGGATACACAGCATGAGGATTCCCAAAAGAGAGAACATCATGCCAAGCCCCAATCCTTTCACCAGATGAAACTGTAGAATCTGGGAACCGTCCTGGAACCGGATCATTTCAGACCATGACCCCTGCCGGTTTAAAGACAGCGGTCCGGCATCGGAAAACAAAAGTCCTGCGATGAATACGGCCAAGGCGGTCAGCCCCGCCAGGCCCGGGTAAAGCAAATCTGCTGTCCTGGGCCGGGTGCGCAGCAGGGTCAGACCTGCGGCCGCAGCACCGGCACAAGGAAAAATCAGCAGAACCCAGTACCCGAGCATGACCAGATTGAAACCTGCGTAGTAAAAGGGACCGTTCTCCAGCCAGGGCAGGAAAAATCCTGCGATGGGCATCAATCCCGCAGCAAGGGTCAGAGACTTGAATCCCTTTTCCATGGCCTAGTTCCCTTTTTTCTCCTGGAGTTTGGCTTTCAGCCGCTTCATGTAGCGGACCACGTCATAGGTTGCGTCACTCACCGGGGCATAACCGCCGTTCTGGAGTTTTTCAATGCCGGCCTTGTCAAAGTTAAAGGACATCAACGCACCGGTAAAGGCAGCCTTTAAACTGGCAGGCAGATCTTTTCTGCCGGCCATGGGGGCGCCGGGAATCAGTTCCGATGTCCAGATGATGTTAAAGTCGTCCTTGGACGCGGCGCCTTTTTCAATCATTCTGTCCAGGTCAATGTTGTTGGTGGAGGCTACTTCGATTTTCCCGTTTTTCACAGCCAGAATAGATGCCCCGTGGGAACCTGAAAAAGAGACTTCGGTGAACAGTTTTTCCGGATTGGTTTTCAGGTCCCGGTAAAAAAGCACGCTGGGGACCAGGCACCCTGAGGTGGAGTTGGGATCGGTAAAAGAGAAGGTGTGGGTCTTGTCAATAGCCTGGTCCAGTGTGGTGATCCCGGATCCCTTCTTGGTGATGATGATGCCGTAGTAGCCTTGGGCGCCGGTTTTATCCAGTTCCAGGGCCAGGGCTTCGGCACCGGCCCTGGCAGAGGCTTCCACATAGGATTTAGGGCCAAAGTAGGCAAAGTCGATGTGCTTGTGGGCCATGGCGGTGATGATACCGGCATAATCCGAGGCGGAAAAGGCCTCAACTTTGATGCCCAGCGTTTTTTCCAGGTGTGCCATGAGCGGGGCAAACCGGACCTGAATGTCAGCGCCGCCTTCGGTGGGAATCAGGCCGACCCGGATTTTGTCCGGCCAGTTCGGTGCAGCATTGACACTGGCGACTGCCGTCAAGGACAGGCAGAACAGGGCAATTAAAAGTGTTTTCAACAGTTTCATGGGGTTCTCCTTAAAAAAAGTAATGGGGTGATCGAACAAAAGTCTATGTCAAAGGTTATGCGGCAAAGGTCTTTGCATTGGCCGCATCTGGATTGGGATTGAGGTTGGCTGAACAGACAGCTGCTTCAAACTCCGCTCCGTAAATGGTTTTTGCAATATCCGGGGTGAACTGGTCCACGGGGCCGTCAAAGACCAGGCGGCCCTCCTGGATGCCGATGATTCGGTCGGCGTACTGCCGGGCCAGGTCCACCTGGTGAAGGTTGATGAGAACAGGGATGCCCTGGGTGTCACAGATTTTTTTAAGAATACCCATGACCCGCTGGGAACTGGCCGGGTCGAGACTTGCCACAGGTTCATCGGCCAGGACCACCCGGGGCTCCTGGGCCAGGGTCCTGGCAATGGCCACCCGCTGCTGCTGGCCGCCTGAAAGACTGTCGGCTCTTTTTGGCGCTAAATGAGAAATTCCCACCTGGGTGAGGGCGTCAAATGCCTTCTGCTTTTCAGTTTCCTTGAAAATTTTGAATATCGAGGCCATGGACCAGAACAGGTTGGCACATTGACTCAGGCGTCCTGCCAGGACATTTTCAAACACCGTGAGCCTGGGCACCAGGTTAAACTGCTGGAAGACCATGCCCACATCGGATCTGAGTTTGAGAAGATTTTTGCCCCGGCACCGGGTGATATCCTCTCCATGGATGCGGATCTCTCCGTTTGTCCTGGGGATCAGTCGGTTCAGACAGCGCAGCAGGGTGGATTTTCCCGCTCCGGAAGGCCCCAGGATGGCCACGAGTTCTCCCTGGTCAACGGAAAAAGAAACATCATCCACAGCAGTAATGTCTCCGTTGTAAATTTTGGTCAAATTGTTGACGGTAAGCACGGATTGGGAACTCATGAAACCTCCTTATACGGCCCTGGACATGGACGGTGCTTCAATACTGAACACCTGGCGTCCGTTGACAAAGGCCTGGGTGATGTGGGCCCAGGCATGGTCCTGGTTTACGATGAGAATATCTGCAGGGGACCCGGGAAAAAGCCGGCCCAGGCCCGTTTCAGGGTTGATATATTGTCCCGGTCCAGAGGTGACGGCGGCCAGGCCTGCTTCGAGATTATTGATTTTGCGGCCTGCCTTAAAAGCAGCCTGGAACAGGGATTCCGGGTAATAGTCCGACACCAGCCCGGTCAGCATACCGGTTTCAAGAACCTGGGAGGCTTTAAGATTGCCGCTGGTCGACGCATCCCGGATCAGGTTGGGAGAGCCCATGAATACAGCCATTCCGGATTTTGATGCCTGCACGGCCGCTGCCATGGATACGGGGAACTCACAGGCCTTAACGCCCATGGATCGCACGATATCCACCTTTTCCGGGGTGTCGTCGTCATGGCTGAGCATGGGAATGCCCAGGGTGGTGACGATGTCAGCCAGGGCCGTCACCATCTCCCAGGCATCCCGGTTCCCGGTCTGTTTTTCCAGGGCCCGGCCTTCGATCTCTTCCCGGGTCAGGTTGTACTCGGCCAGGTGAAAGTTCAGGTAGGCTGCCAGAGACTTGAACTGGCCCTGCCCCGGGGTGTGGTCCATGATTGACACCAGGTCCACCAACCCCAGGTCCAACAGTTCAAGGATGATTTCAAAACTTTGCCTGGACCCCACTTCATATCGAATGTGGGTGTTGTGCCGGACCAATGCCTGGGAGGTGTTGTTAAAGGCCTTAATTTTTTTTACACAGTCTGCGGCGGTACCGGGAGAGCGCAGGCCCAGTTCATTGTCGGCAAAACTTAAGGCATGAAAAAAACTGGTGATGCCGCAGGCGGCCAGGTGCCGGTCCAGGTTGAGCAGGGCAAATTCTACATCGAAAAATACCCCTTTGCGTTTTTCAATGGAGCGCTCCAGACTGTCCGAATGAAGGTCCACAAGGCCGGGCATGATCAGATTACCGTTGGTGTTGATGATCCTCAGATCGTCCGGTTTTTTGATGGTATCCTGCCCGCAGGTCACGTCAACGACGCTGCCGTTGCGAACAAGAACGGAACCCTGGGGCATCAGTCGCCTGCCGTCAAATACCGGTCCACCTGTGATAAGAAGGGTCATGCCTGTGCCTCCTGCCTTTCTGTTCGTGGGTTTTCGCCTGCCGGGGCCATATTGACGGCCCGGCCGTTTATTTTTTCCCGGTCTGTTTGGTCGTGGAATACCCCGATGACACAGGTGCCTGCGTCAACGCTTTCGGTAATCAGCTCGATGACGGTCTGCTTGTTTCTGGGATCCAGGGATGCCGTGGGCTCATCCAGGAGCATCACCGGATAGGGGGCGATGAATCCCCGGGCAATGTTGATGCGCTGCTGTTCCCCGCCGGAAAAGGTCGTGGCCGATAATTTCCAGAGATTTTCCGGGATGCGTAGCCGTTCGAGCATCTCCTTGCCCCGGATTTTTGCCATGGATTCGGCGATCCCCCGGGCCACCAGGGGTTCGATCACCGTATCCAGGGCCGATACCCGGGGTACCACCCTTAAAAACTGGCTGACATAGCCAATGGTGTGACGCCGGATCTCGTATACCAGGGCCGGGGACGCCGAGGCCATATCCACGGTCTGGTCCCTGTGCCGAATGAGGATTTTTCCCTTGGGCGTGCGGTATCCGGCATAGATCATGCGCAGCAGGGTGCTTTTGCCCACGCCCGATGGGCCGGTGAGAATGCTGGCGCTGGATGGGTAAAATTTCATGGAAAAATTGTTCAATACCTGCAGGCGGGTACCCCCCTGGTGGTGGAATACAAAGTCCTTGTGAAGGTTGATCAGGGTGAGTGTCGGGTCCATATTGTTCATGGCATGCCTCTCATGGTTTGAGAATGGATGAGACCAGCAGCTGGGTGTAGGGTTCTCTGGGATCATCCAGGATCTGGTCGCTCAGGCCCGACTCCACGATCCGGCCCTTTTTCATGACATAGAGCCTGTGGCTGAGCAGCCTGGCCACGGCAAGGTCGTGGGTGACCAGGATCATGGAGAGTTTCAGTCTCGCCACAAGTTTTCTCAAGACATCAATGAGCCGGGCCTGCACCGAGACATCCAGCCCGGATGTGGGTTCGTCCATCAATATGATTTTGGGATCGGAAACCAGGTTGGCGGCAATCTGGAGCCGCTGCTGCATACCCCCGGAAAAGGTGGTTGGCAGATCGTTGATGCGTTCTGGGTCAATTTCCACCCGTTCCAGCCAGTCCAGGGCGATTTTGCGGATTTGGTTGTAGTTGCGCATGCCGTTGGCCATAAGCCGCTCACCGATGTTTCCGCCGGCGGAGATGTTCATGCGCAGTCCGTCCCTGGGGTTCTGGGTGACAAATCCGGTCTGGGTCCGGGCAATTTTGCGCAGCAGGAGCTCATCGGCCTTGATTAGATCCAAAAAGCCAAAGGATGAGTTGAAAAATACCGAGCCGTTGGTCGGGCTTTCTGTGCCTGCAATGCATTTGAGTAGGGTGGATTTTCCGGAACCGGATTCACCCACAATGCCGATGACCTCGCCCGGGGCCAGCTCAAAATTGATGTTATTGCACCCGATTGTCCTGCCGTAGAACTTGGACAGGTTCTGGACACGCAGCAGGGGCAGATTGGAAGGGCTGGGGATCATGATGCCTCCTTGCGCCTTTGGCAGTACTCGGTATCCGAGCAGACAAACAGCCGGGTCCCCCGGTCATCGGTGAGGATTTCATCCAGAAACGAGGTTCTGGACCCGCAGATGGCACAGGCCTTGGTCCAGCGTTCCTGCTCAAAGGGAAAATCGTCAAAATCCAGGCTGACCACATCGGTGTATGGGGGCACGGCATAGATCCGTTTTTCCCGGCCTGCACCGAAAAGATGGATGGCAGGAGACTGGTGGAGCTTGGGATTGTCAAATTTGGGGTTGGGGGAGGGACTCATGATATAGCGGTGATTTACCAGAACCGGATAGTCAAAGGAGAGGGCAATGCGGCCGTGCCGGGCAATGTCCTCGTAGAGTTTGACATACATGGTGCCGTATTCGGCAAAGGCGTGCATCTTGGCGGCTTCGGGCCGCCGGGGTTCAACGAACTGCAACGGATCTGGAATGGGCACCTGGTAGACCATGATCTGGCCGTGGGTCAAATGTGTTTCGGGTATCCTGTGCCGGGTCTGGATGATCGAAGCCTTGATTGTCTCTTCGGTGATGGCGATGCCGGCGGTTTTTTTGAAAAAATCCTTGATGCTCACGGCATTGACCGTATCGTCCGAGCCCTGGTCAATCACTTTGAGGGTATCTGCCCTGCCCAGAAGAGAGGCAGTCAGCTGGATACCGCCTGTACCCCATCCGTAGGGCAGGGGCATCTCCCGGCCGCCGAAGGGCACCTGGAATCCGGGGATGGCCATGGCCTTGAGTATGGCCCTGCGGATCATTTTCTTGCTCTGTTCGTCCAGATAGGCAAAGTTATACACCACGGGTATCCTTTTTTTTTGCTTTGTTGTTCTTGCCTTTATTCTGATTGCGGATGAACACCAGCTCGGACTGAAAATCCACATAATGGGGCAGCTTTAGGTGCTGGACAAAACCGGATGATTCAACATTGTCGCTGTGGGCAAGGATGAACTCCTGGTCCTGGGCCGGATATTTGATTTGTTCATCGGCCTGATCCGCCTTGGTCAGCGATCGGTCCAGCAAGGCCACGGACATGGCCTTTCGTTCGTTCTGCCCGAAGATGATGCTGTATCCGTTTTCCAGTCCGGCTCTGCTGTCTTTATCACCGTTGGTCCGGTTCACCATAAAGCATTCGGTGACCTTGACTTCTCCGATTTCAATTTCAAATCCCAGTTCCGGCGGGGTGTAGGCCAGGGTCGCCCAGCCCACCCTTAATTCGCCCAGGAACGGGTGCCGGTCCAGGCCGAATCCCCGCTGGAGCGAGTAGGCCGAGGCCAGCAGGAATCCTTCGTCCCCCCGGGCCATGTTCTGAAGCCTGACCTCGCGTCTTGCGGGCAGTTTCAGCGGTTGACGGGTTAAATCCGGCACGGAAGCGCCAATGAGCTCGTCCTGAACTTCCGGGAGAAGATCTTGGGTTACCAGCAGGTTTCGGACCCAGGGAATGAATTTTTCGTCAATGGGGGAGGTTTCGGGATGATTGGGTTCAGGTGTGTGGGGCGGCGGTTCGACCTGATTTTCCTGCCCCTCAAACTCAATGAGCCGGTGGGTGTAGTCGTAGGTAGGACCAAGAATCTGTCCGCCGGGAATATCCTTGAATATGCCTGAAATCCGCCTGAACAGCCGCATTTTGTCGGTGGCGGCAGGTTTTGAATTGCCGAACCGGGGCAGGGTGGTTCGAAATGCCCTGACCAGAAACACCGCTTCAACCAGATCCCCCTGGGCCTGGCGGATTGCCGTGGCGGCAGCCAGTGGGTCATAGAGCGCCCCTTCGGCCATGACCCTGTCCACGGCCAGGGCCATCTGGTTCATGATCTGTTTCACCTGGATTTCAACCAGGGCGTGATCTCCCCGGCGGGCCTCGGCCACCAGGCGTCTGCTGTGTCTGACCGCGTTTTCTCCGCCTTTGACCGCCACATACATCAGAGCACCTCCAGGGTCGTGGTACGGGGAATGGCCGTGAACTGCCGGTCGCAGACAAAAATCATGTCGATCCCCAGTGGATAAGCCTGTACGACATTCTTGCGTTTGGCAAAGAAGTTATCCTTTATGCCCTTTAGGTTGATAAAGCGATCCTTTGGGATGCCCGGTCCGGTGAGTCGGAGTCTGCCCCGGTCGTCCATGCCCCGGGTGTGGACAATCAGGGTGGTGGAATGGTCCGGGGATTCTATGGTGCCCGGATTGAACTGTTCCGGGGTATCAAATGTATCGTAATCGGTCACCAGGGCAAAACCGGCCTGGGCGGCGGTACGTATATATGGCGCGCCGGTGTGGAACCTAAGCCATTGCACGGCGGCATTCTGGTTTTCAAGGTCTGTCCAGAAAGGGGTCTCAAAATCCATGAGCGTAAGCAAAATAGCTCCCGAGGCGTGATGGACCGGTGCCTGGGGTGACAGGTCTACATCCAGATCCATGATTTCGCCGGGCGAGGCCATGGCGCTGAGAAGCGTTCTAAATACCTTCTGGCTGTCAAAGGTCTGGGAGGCAAAGGCGGGTTTCATCTTACTCCCCCCGCTTCATGGTAAAAAATTCCACCTTTGAAGAATGGGCATCCCGGGCCGCTTTGTCACGGCTCTCCTTTTGCTTCCGGCGCAGTGCCGGGACGATAGATTCCCAAAGTTTGTGCCCCGCTCCTGGCATCTGGAGCATGGCATCAAACAACGCCGCCAATTCAGCGTGGCGCAGGTCAGCACCCATGACCATGGCATACCCCATGATCTCGTTAATTTTTAGAATACACCGGGATACAGTAACTTCCCCCAGGTTGAACCTGGGCCCAGCGCCGTCCTGCCGGGCCTGCATCATGACCATGCCGGTTTCCGGCCGGACCATAAATTCCGGCACGGGGGTTACTTCCAGACGTTTTTTTTGCTGTTCAAGCCAGACGGGATCAGCCGAGCCCAAAAGACTGATCCATTCCTTGCGTTGTTCATTGATGTCGCTGCTGCCGGTCATTTCATTGATTTCCAAAGTTATGGTATTGAATAATCAATGATTTACGCGGTCATGATTTGGGGGATATTAACGAATTGTTATCAGATTGTTACGATGAAAAAGGTCTGGAAAAATGTCTCCCTGCCATCCTTGCAGAGTCCTAATATTTGAAGCAGGAAGGATTTCCTGCTTCGTATTATTTTGCTGTGTTTATACCGGCTTGCCTGAGTCCGGCCCGGATCCACAGGCTGTTATCAAATACAAATGGATTTTTGAAGCCGCCTTTTCACCAAAGGCCGCTGAGACTTGATGGGTCAGTTGCTCCTCGTTCAGGGTATAGGCAGCCTTGTCAGTCAGCGTTGACAAAATATAGAATCCGTAACGGGCTGACCTGACATCTCAACGATCCCCAGGGCGTATGATTGGGGCTGATGGTCGTCACAGAGATTCGCTAAGAATTTTATTATTCGCACACCTATGGTTTGGATAATCAGGCTATCATTGTGGAGGATCAGGTTATTGCATCTGCATAAGGGTGTGCATATTATTTTCCATGTTCGCAACTTTTTGAACTGATTTTTTTATGGGGCCGGTGAGGCATTGCTGGACCTTTCCAATATATTTACCTAGGAGGATTTTATGGTGGTCTTAAATGAAACGTTTACGCTGTCCAATGGGATAAAGATTCCGAAACTGGGTCTTGGTACATGGTTTATTGATGATGACAAGGCAGGACAGGCGGTAAAAGAGGCTGTGAAAATCGGCTATTGCCACATTGACACGGCCCAGGCCTATGGAAATGAACGCGGGGTCGGAGAAGGCGTCAGGACCTGTGGATTGAAAAGAGAGGATCTTTTTGTCACCACCAAACTGGCCGCTGAAATAAAGTCCTACAAAGAAGCGGCGGAGGCCATTGACGGATCTCTTGGGAAAATGGGCCTTGATTATGCCGATTTGATGATCATTCACAGCCCCCAGCCATGGAAACAATTTGGCGGTGAGGATCGTTTTTTTGAGGGGAACCGCGAAGCCTGGCGGGCCCTTGAGGACGCCTACAAGGCCGGAAAACTACGTTCCATAGGCGTTTCCAACTTCCGGAAACCGGACATTGATAACATTCTTGCATCCTGTGCCGTCTCCCCCATGGTCAATCAGATTCTGGCCCATGTCACCAATACGCCCATTGAACTGATCCAATATTGCCGGGAAAAAGGCATCCTCGTGGAGGCCTACTCCCCGATCGGCCATGGCGAACTGCTCAAGAACGAGAAGCTTGCAGGGATGGCCAAAAAATATGGGGTATCCGTGCCGCAGTTAAGTATCCGCTATGTACTGCAACTCGACCTTCTTGCCCTGCCAAAGACGGCGAATCCTGAGCATATGAAAAATAATGCGGATGTGAATTTTGTGATTTCAGCCGAGGATATGAATACGCTCAAGGACATGGAACAGATCAGGGATTACGGGGAAGCGAGCATGTTTCCCGTATATAGCGGTAAATAGTATTTATTCAACCATCGGCTTTTTGCCCGATTTCTCGTATTCGTAGAAATAATTATGGTGACAGCCGTGGGTTCAGACCCCGGCTGTTTAAGAGAGTAACCGTAAATGAATATAGACAGATCATCGACAGATCCGGATCACGCCCCGGAGTCGGGTTTCACAGGGGCTTCGCCCCAACTGGACGTCGCCCAAAACAGCCTGGGGGTGGCATTTCCCATCATGGGTGCCGTGTTTTTGTTTTTTACCGTGGTGGGGGCTGCGCTTCCGGTGCTGCCGCTGCAGGTACATAACGTTCTGGGGTTCGGCCCCTTTGTTGTGGGAATTGTAGCCGGATGCCAGTTTGTTGCGGCACTGATCTCCCGGCTGTGGGCCGGGCGTCTGGCGGATTCAAAAGGAGCCAAATACGCTGTGCGGCTGGGGCTTTTTATCTCCGTTGCAGGCGGCATGTGCTATACGGGGTCTCTTTTTTTTGTGACGGAACCCAACCTGTCGGTGGCCTTTCTGCTGGTGGGCAGAACCCTGCTGGGCGGAGCCGAAAGCCTTGTGATTACCGGCTCTATCCTGTGGGCCATTCAGCTGGTGGACGAGCGCCGGTCGGCCAAGATGATCGCCTGGGTGGGCATGTCCATGTTTGCGGCCCTGGCCATCGGGGCGCCGGCCGGAAGTTTTGTGTTTGACACATGGTCCTTCTCGGGAATCGCAGTGGCGTCCTCCATCATACCCTTTGCTGCGCTGCTGATGATTGCACCCATTCATGCGGTCAAGCCTGCGGCAAGCCCTGAACAGTCGGGCATGGGTTCCGTATTTGGTGCCGTGTTCTGGCCGGGGATCGGATTTGCCCTCAGCGGAATTACCTTTGGCGCCGTAACAACCTTTTTAACCCTTTTGTTTTCGATCAATCAATGGCCCCACGGCGCTTTGGCATTTGCGGTTTTTGCATGCATGCTTATTTTGACCCGTATATTTTTCGGGCATCTTCCCGACCGATTCGGCGGGGCCACGGTATCCATTTACTGTCTTATTTGCCAGGCTGCGGGTCTGGTCATGATCGGCACCACCGCCAACGGCACGGTGGCCATGATAGGCGCTGCCGTTGCGGGCGCAGGCTTTTCCCTGGTGTTTCCGGGGCTCGGCATTGAGGCGCTCAAGCGGGCACCTGTGGAACGCCGTGGACTTGCCATGGGGTGTTACAACGCCTTTCTTGATGTGACCCTGGGGTTCGGCAGTCCGGGACTGGGGTTTCTGGCCGGAAAATTCGGACTTGAGTTCGTTTTTATGATCAGTGCCGTGGCGGCTGTTTTGTCGATTTTTATCTCGGTTTATCTTCGCTGTCACCCGGTCAAAAGGGCCTTGTGAAACGTACGTCAACAAAAAACACAAAGGAGAATGATATGAAAATTTTAGCATTTAACGGCAGCCCGCGCCTTAAAGGGAATACGGCAGCCATGCTTGACAGCGCCGTCAGCGGCGCACGGGAAAACGGTGCGGATGTGGAAACCTTCAATCTGTATAAAATGCAGTTTTCCGGCTGTGTGAGCTGTTTTTCATGCAAACGCCTGGACAGGGAGCGGCCCATCGTCTGTGCGGTCAAAGATGACCTGCGGCCGGTGCTGGAAAAAGTGCGCGGGATTGATGCCCTCCTCATTGCCACCCCCGTCTATTTCGGCAGTGAAACCGCTGCCACCCGGGCGCTGATTGAACGCCTGTGTTTTCCCTATCTTAACTATGCCGATTACGCCCAAAGCCATTTCCCAAAGAAAATTCCCGTGGGGCTCATCTATACCATGAATATCCCCGGTGACATGATGCAGACCATGGGGTATGATGTGACCCTGGGACGCACCCGGTCAACGCTCGAACGGGAGTTTGGGTCATGCCGGATGGTCGTGGCCAATTACACCACACAGTATAAGGATTATAGTCTGTACGAGGCCAACGCCACAGGCGAGGAGAAAAAAGCATACCGGGACGCCCATTTCAGCGATGATTGTCAAAATGCCCGGCAGCTGGGGGAACAAGTGGCCGCCGGCAAGCCTTTTTAGCTTTTAGACGCCGTTGGCTTATGAAAAATTTTGAACGTACCCAACGCCTTGGCCACCAGTTTTTCATCGTTCCAGACTTCCCCTTCACAGAAGAACATGCGCCCTGAATGATGTAAAAGACGGCCCTTGGCGGTCACGCGCTGACCGACCTTACCGCCCGGTTGAAAGAAACTGACTTTCATTTCGATGGTCGCGGCACCGCTTTCTTCGGGATCAGATGACCGTGCGGCGCGTGACATGCAGACATCCAGTAATGTCATTGTCACGCCGCCGTGCATGGAACCCCAGGATGTTGTGTGTTTTTGGGCCAGATCAATGGCCAGTTCCGATTCGCCGTCTTTTGCACGAACAACCTCAATGCCGAGTTCTTCTAAAAAGGGATATTTTTTCATGTGCATATTCCTGCTGTTCCATTATCAACTGTCCAGGACCTCCCGGATCGTCCCGGCCAAAACGCCGAGAGGGACAGGTTTCATGATAAATCCTTTGATCCCGATTGCCTCGGCCTTCTCTTTTGTAATCAATTCGCTGTATCCGGTGCACAACACAATGGGCATGCCGGGATCTTGTTTAAGTATCTGTTTGGATAATTCAAATCCGGTCATTTCAGGCATGGTCATGTCTGTTATCACCATGTCATAATTTGTCTGGGCGTTTCTGAATTCGTCTAAGGCTTTCCGGCTGCTTTGAAAAGCGATCACCTGATATCCAAGGGTCTCTATGGATTGTTTGAGCATATCTAAAATTGCAGGGTCATCATCCACCAGTAATAGACGTTCGGTGCCGGTTTGAAGTTTTGTTTCGCCCAAATCCGCGGGATTGTGATCCTCGGTCTTTAGCTTTGGAAAGTAGATATGCACAGTGGTTCCCCGGCCCGGTTCGCTGTAAATTTTTAATTCTCCGCCGCAATTTTTTACGATCCCATGGACAACCGACAGCCCCAGGCCTGTTCCTTCTCCAGTTTTCTTTGTGGTGAAATAAGGGTCAAAGACCTTTTCCAAGGTTGCCTTATCCATGCCGTGACCGGTGTCACTGATTTCAAGAAACAGATAGTTGCCTGGGGTCAGTGTCAGTTCGGAAAAAAGGTAGTCATCATTTAAGATCGTTTTTTCAGATAGACAGATACCAATGACGCCGCCTTTTTCCCGCATGGCATGATACGCATTGGTGCATAGATTCATGATGATCTGGTGTATCTGTGTCGAATCGGCAAGTATGGCCCCAAGTCCTTGCGGTATCTCCTGTTTGATCTCTATGGTTGCCGGAATTGTTGAGCGTAACAGGTCTATGGCCTCTTTAATTACCACGTCCGGCTGCAGGGGTCTCATCTCCTGTTTAGACTGCCTGCTGAACAATAGAATTTGCTGGACAAGGTCCTTTGCCCGGATTGATGCATTTATGATTTGATTCTGCATGCCCCTGGCAGGATGGTCCGGTGACAGTTTTGTCTTAACCAGTTCGGCATAGCCCAGAATGGCGCCCAGGATATTGTTGAAATCATGGGCAATGCCGCCTGCCAAGGTTCCGATGGCTTCCATTTTCTGGGACTGGTGGAGCATGGCTTCCAGTTTTTCTTTTTCTGCCTCGGCCTGTTTTTGTTCTGTCAGTTCTATGCCGGTGCCGATGATGAATGTCTCCTCGGACTGCTTGAAACTTCTTGCGATAAAAAGAACGGGGATTAAATGGCCATCTTTGTCCATCACATTGAGTTCTACGCTGCCATGAATTTTTACCTGTAGTTTTGTCAGGGCATTGTTAAGGTCCGGCAGATCCTGTTTTTGAAAAAAGGTCGTGATGTCGGCATGATCAAGTTCATCCGCAGTAAATCCTAAAAGCGTTTCGTGCTGCCGGTTCCATTGTGTTAAAAGAAAGCGTTTTCCGTGTTGCTTGTATAAAAAGAAAAGCCCGGGCAGGCTTTTGATAAGGTTTTCCGAAAAGTTTTTTTCCCGGATCAGATCATTTTTAGCGTTGACCTGTTCCGTCATATCCCGGCCTTCTGCCAGAAGGAATGTCACATTTTCTTTTTCATCGAAAATAGGCGTCAGGCTGAAGTCTATAAAATGCTTATTGCGGTTAGGCCGGGTGAAGGTGGCCTCAAAGCGGCTGAATTCACCTTCAGCGCAATTGTGAATCGCTGTTTTCAAACGTGCTTTGGCATCATCTTCCATCCACCATGGCGTGTCCCAGTATGGTTTTCCGATAACCGACATTTCGTCCTGTTCGATGAAATCCAGGGCGGACCGGTTGATTTTGGTTAATTTCCCGTCCACGGACAAGGTGCCTATAAACTGGTATGTGTTGTGAAATATTGCCGCAAGCTGCCGCTCTGCCTTTTTGAGCATTGTGTTTTGTGTGTGAAGTTCTTTCATGGACGCCCGGACCAGAAAAAAAAGAAGCGTCAGGAGAACAAGCGTCAAGCAAACGATTTTTATGATAAAGGCTGTCTGGCATTTACGCAGATCCCCCATATACTGGCCGGTTCCGATATAACACCCCAACTCGGGAATTCCCATGACAAAAGATATTTTTTCCTGGGCGACTTTTTGCCCGGGCCTTTGATAATAATAGGAGACATACCCCTGGCCGGCCTTTGATCTTGCCGCCTTTACCAGGTCCCTGACGATGTAAACGCCATAATAATCTTTGATATCCCAGACATAGGTCATCTCTTTTTCCGGCTCAAAGGGCTGGACGAGCATGATACCGTCATAGGAACTCATGAAAATATAATTTTTGCCGATGTGGTCATCGTAAACCATCTTTCGGATTAGACTTTGAATTTGGGTGAGTGCTGCGGCTTTGGATATCTTTTGGGTGCGAACGTCGGTTAGGATTGGTTCGATGGCATTTCTGGCGATCTGAACGGACTGCTTTAGGTGGAGCAGTCTTTGGGCTTTGGTTTCACCCATGTAGTTGTTGCCGATATAAGCGGAAAAACAGACAAACACAAAACCAATGATGATGCCGGTATAGGCTATTTTCACTCTGCTTGATTTCAGTATGGATGTTTCATCTTTATTAGCCATTTTTTTGTACATCCTGCTTGTGATAAGACTGCACATGTTTTTTATTCGGCAAATAACTACAGCAACGTATCAACATTTGTTATTGTTGGCCAATAATAAATTAAAAAGGAGTTGAAATGGAAACCGAAATTAAAGTCAGAGGATACCATACTGATCTGTATCAGCATGTAAATAATGCCCGGTATCTTGAATTCCTTGAAGAAGCAAGATGGCAGCTTCTTGAGGAATATACGGACCTTGAGTCGTTTATGAAAAAAGGATTTGTCTTTTTTGTGGTGAACATCAATATTTCATATAAAAGCCAGGCCAGGGTTAATGATGTGATTCGCATCCGGTCGGGAATGGGAAAAATCGGAAATAAAAGTGCCGTGGTTCGCCAGCGGGTTTTTAATTTAACAACCGGGCAGGTCTGTGCGGATGCTGAAATTACGTTTGTTGTGTCGGATATTCGACAAAAAGCGCTCCCCCTTGACGGTGAGGTGCTTGAGATGGTGAACCGGATTCCGGTGTTTGAAAAATAGATCTTCTTCGTTGGTTTTTTTTAGTGTAGTGAAGCGGATGACAGACAAAACGAATAAAGCAGGCAGCAATGATTGAAAATATATTTTTTGATTTGGACGGCACCTTGACGGACCCGAAAGAAGGGATAACGCGCTGCATACAATTTACGCTCGAAGCATTCGGCGTGGAAACGCCCCATGCGGATGCGCTGACCTGGTGTATCGGCCCGCCGCTCAGGGACTCTTTTGCAAAAATATTGAAGACCACCGATAAAGATAAGATTGAACTTGCGTATATCACTTACCGGAAGCGCTTTGCCAAAAAAGGACTGTACGAGAATAAGGTCTATCCGGATGTGCATAACAGCCTTGATGCGATTAAAAAGGCAGGGTTCAAAATTTTTCTCGCCACGTCAAAACCAGAAATCTATGCAAAACAGATACTTGACCATTTTGATCTGTCCCAATATTTTACCAAGGCTTATGGCAGTCTCCTGGATGGTTCTCTGACCGATAAGGGTGAATTGATCGCCCATATGCTTAAAACCGAGAACCTTGCCCCCAAAAAGACCATCATTGTCGGAGACAGGGTCTATGATATTGCCGGCGGTAAACAGAACGGAATCATGACCGCAGGTGTCACGTATGGTTATGGCAGCCGGGAAGAGATAACTTCATCGAATCCGGACGTTATATTTGATGCTTTTTCTGACTTGCTATCTTTTCTGGAAGATGGACAATACTAAATAGTGTTTGAACGAAAAGTCACCCATCTGCGGCGTTGCAGAAAAATTTAAAAGAGGGATCATTTGAAATGAAATCCCTCTTTTTGGGCAGGTTCTGTAATTGTTAAAGAATTTAACTATCGGATAAAATTGGTCATGATTTTGCGGGCCGGGGCAGGGGCGGAAATCTGTTCTTTACCATGGGCGATGAGTTTCATGATCCATGCCATATTTTGACCCAGCACCTCCATGATCTGCTTTCCTTCTGCATCTTCTTCCATCTGTCCGGGCGTCAGGCCGTGGGCCACATTCCAATAGTTTGAAGAGGGCATGACCATTTCGGAATAGTTGATATAGTGGTTGAGGGTTTCCAGGGTGGAGATCCCCCCTGAGCGCCTGACCGCGGCAACCGTAGCCCCGACTTTCTGCCTGAACATTCCGCCGTTGACCGATGCCACAAAAAAGGCCCTGTCAAGAAAGGATTTCATTGTCCCGGCAACACCGCTGAAATGAACCGGAGAGCCAAGTAAAACGCCGTCAGCCTCTTTGATCTTCTGTATCCATTCATTTACGGGATCATCTTTAATCGCACAGGCTTCATCCCGATTTTTGACACAACCGTGGCAGGCAACACAGCCTTGGATTTTCTCTTTTCCCACCAGGATCATTTCCGTTTCAATGCCGGCCTTTTCAAGTTGCTCAAAGACGGTGTTCATGGCACAGGCCGTATTCCCTTTTTTTCTTGAACTTCCATTAAATCCGATTACTTTCAAGTTATACTCCTTTGGTTTAGAGATGGTGAATCAATTTGTGTACAAATAAAAAACATCCTAATTACTATAAAACCGGGTTGCCGAGTATCAAGGGGGCGCAAATTTGATTAGGGAAACAGCAGACTTCATTTTGATCATCGCTTTTTAAATTCCCCTTGCTATCTTGGCAAGGGGCAGGATATCCTTATGTAAAACTCCTTGAAATTCCGAAAAAAACGCAAGTTTCGCATCTTACCGATTTGATCAGCTTAAATATCTTTTTTTTAAAGGGGAGGGCGGATACTGATTACGCATCTTAAAACCTTAATTCTTCTGTGGGGTATCAACCTGACACCGGTCCTTTTGGCCTATCTCCTGGAAGGAAAATGGGATACCCCGGTTGACAGGGGTATGACGTTTCGTGATGGTCAACCGTTTTTGGGCAGCCACAAAACGGTTCGCGGGGTGGTCGGGGGGATTGGTGCCGGCGGTGCCGGCGCTCTGCTCCTAAGTCTTTCCCCATGGGTTGGAATGTCAATCGGAATACTCAGTATGGCCGGGGATCTTTTGAACAGTTTTATCAAACGTCGTTTGGGTAAAACAGAGGGGCAGCAATTCCTTGTCATGGATCAACTCCTTGAAGGGGCATTGCCCTTGGGGTTTTTGGTCTTTTTTGCCCAGATATCCCTGGTCGGCGGCGTACTCCTTCTTTTGATTTTTGTGGTCACGGCCCATGGCGGAGCCAAGTTTTTGAACCAGGTGCTCAGGGCAGAACCCTTTGCCGGATATACCCGCCGACTGAGGTCCAGGACCCGGTTTAGGGAATGGCGTGGGTGTCAGACCATCGAGTATCCCTTTCATCCCATCATCAACTTTGAGCGGACCCTGTATTACCATGCCTTCATGAAAACGGTGTTCAAAGGCTTGGGGCTTTATGAACGAGGAAAGCAGAATGCCTTGGATATCCATTGCAGAACACTGGAGTTCTTTTTCCCGGATCTTCCCCCTGTCTTTGACCAATATACGATTTTATTCATATCTGATCTTCACCTGGACTGTATGGAGGGAATTACTGAAAAGGCAAAGGATATTGTATCCGAATTGAGTCCGGATCTCTGCATCCTCGGCGGGGATTACCGAACCGAAGTATGGGGGTCTTATTCCTTAGCTTTGGAAAATATTGAACGTCTGCTTGCCGATATCCACCCCAAAGACGGCATTTTTGCGATCCTGGGCAATCATGACTGCCTGGAAATGGTCACACCGCTGCGCAAAAAAGGAGTACGGTTCCTGGTGAATGACAATGCAGCCATTGAAAGGTCTGGAGAAAGAATCTGGATCGCAGGGGTGGATGATCCCTATTACTTTGAAGGTCATGACCTTGACGAAGCATTTGCCGGCATTCCGGAAAACGATTTTTCCATTTTGGCTGCCCATACCCCGGCGATTTTCAAGGCTGCAGAAGAATTTGGTCCCAATCTCTATCTTTGCGGCCATACGCATGCCGGCCAGGTTCAGATCCCAGGAATTGGACCTGTAATAACCCATGCCCGGGTGCCCCGGAAAATGGTCCACGGCCAATGGAACTTTAAGTCCATGATGGGGTATACCAGTTCAGGGTTGGGTACTTCGGGTCTTCCGGTCCGGTTCGGCTGCCGGGGAGAGGTGGTTCTGATCCGTTTGAAAAGATCGTAAGCTGTCAGCTTATCCCGCGAAAACAAGGTGTTAAAACCCTTCATCTGTCTGCTGCTTTAATGTTTCTACGGTTTTGCGCAATGCTTCGTTTTCGGCGATCATGTTGCGCATTTTGGTAAAGGTCCGCATGATCTGGATGTTGACTTGTATGGCCCGGTCACTTCGCAATATGCTGGAAAGCATGGCAACACCTTGTTCTGTAAAGACCATGGGCGAATATCTTAAACTTTTGTTTTCAGAATGGGAGTCTATAATTTGTGACTTCAAATCTGCAAATTCCTCTTTTGACAATTCAAACATAAAATCATCGGGGAAACGGTCTATATTTCTTCTGACGGATTGTTTTAAATATTTTGTTTCAACTCTGTAAAGGGATGCAAGATCTCTGTCCAACATGACTTTGGTGCCCCGGAGAAGATAAATTTTTTCTGTGATTTGTTCAGTGGCAACAAGTTCTATTTCAGTCACTTTGTCTCCAATTTCAAGGTTAGAGGTTGTGATATTAAAATTTCGTTTGATGCGTCAACTTGTGAATACCATTCTATTCGTCTGTCCGGATGTTTACAACCTTTCCTTAAGATTTTTTAAATGGTTCGCGCTAGGGGATTGATGGGGATGTTTAGGAATAACCCTGAAAGCCATACCTGTGTATCGCTCTCAGGGTCCTTAAATTTTCTTTAGGAGGGGGGAGAAATGCTTATTTTCAGCAATATTTAAACCCAGTTTCGCAGTTTCTGATAGTCATCAAGCATAAAATCCATTTCGTCTTGGGTCAGGGTGGCACCGGAGTCTTCAAGGGGCTTGAAAAACGCAGGCGTCAGGGTCTCGTCGTCCGGGGTCATGCCTTCCCGCAGGTTGAATTCCCGGGCCTTGGTTGCCACGTTCCGGGCGATGGTGGACAGGTTCTCCTTTGATCCGTCGATACCTGTTGCCGCCATGATCATCTCTCCAAGCAGTTCCCAGGGGTACAGATCCCGGTAAAACTTGCACAGGATCATGGTGTCAAACAAGGTGAGTCTGTCTTCAAAATCAATGAAGAGTTTTGCCTTACCCTCGGTCTGTTTGGGGTCAATCATGCCGGCAAGTTCCGGCTTGTAAAAGGTCGCCCGAAGATGGCATGCGCCACGGTCGGACGATGCATATGCCAGGCCCATGCCCTTAAGCACCCTGGGCTCGTAGCCAGCAGGTTCCATACCTTTGACATGAATTGCCTCGTCCTCTAAGCCATAAACCTTTGCCGCGTGGCGAATACCCTGGGCCAGGGTTTGGCCGATACCCGGTTCATTGGCCACAATTTTGACAAGCAGGTCTTCAATGGCCTGGGCGTCACCAAAGTGGATGGCATAGTCGGATTTTCCCTGTTCATAGGCCATCATGGCAAAGGAGGCCATATTCCCGGCTGAAATGGTGTCGATACCTAAACTGTCACAGACATGGTTGAGGCGGACAATCTCTTCGATTTTTTCTATCATGCACAGGCCGCCGAAGGTGTACAGGGTTTCATACTCAGGCCCTTCGAGTACCAGTCCCTTGTGGGGGCCCTGCAGGACCTTGGTCATCCGGCCGCAGGAGAGATAGCATTTGGCGCAGGCATGGGGCGTGACGTCACATTGACTGTGCAGGGCGTCTGCCGATATCTTTTCCCAATGGGGGGCATATCCTTTGGTCCAGTACCGGGTGGGAAAGGCGCCGGCATTGTTCATGACCTTGACCATCTGGGAGGTGCCCATGGATTTGTAGGCCTGAACCACCGGATGATCTTTGGCGTCTGCGGCCATTTTTTTGGACAGCTGAATCAACCCTTTTTTATCAAACACGTCACGTTTTATGTTGCCGGCAAAAACAATAGCCTTGATGTTTTTTGCACCCATCACCGTACCGGTACCGGCGCGACCTGCACACCGCCATCCATCGTTTTTGATGATGGAAAACTTAACACCGGCCTCGGCCGCAGGACCGACCACGCTGAGTCCGGTTTTCCAGCCTTTGGGATATTTGCCGCTGAATTCAGCTTTCACGGCCGACTCAGTCTCAAAGGTATCTTTGCCGGCAAGGTGGGCGGCATCATGGAAAAAGGCCCCTTCCGGGGTAATTTCCATCAGGGTCAGGCCATCTGCCCGGCCATGGATGACAATGGCGTCAAAGCCTGCTGCCGCTATGGCTTCGGGGACTTTGCCGCCCGAATAGGACTCGGCATATAGACCGGTCAACGGGGATTTGGTAAAAACACCGTACCTGGAGCTGCCCCAGGTGGCGGTGCCGGTTACGGCGCCTGTGGCAAAGATCAGCCGGTTCTCCGGTGAAAGGGGATCAACACCCGGCGGGTTCAACTCCGTCAACAACCAGGTAGCCAATCCCTTACCTCCCAGGAAATTTTCATAAACCGACTTATCAACGGTATTGATCTCAACTTTCTGGTTAGACAGATCCACGTAGAGTATCCGATTAAAAAAACCTTTCATTTCAACCTTCTTCTATTGTATTAAAAAATATATCTTCTAAATTAATTTTCGATTTATATATATCATAAGTTTTGGTTTTTATAAAAAGATTCAATAAACCGTTGAATTCATAATTGTTCTGGAAAAAATTCGATCATAACTGTACATTAAAGATAATGTCACCCTGCATGCCCCAAAAAAAGAGATGTGACCAAGGCGAAATAATCATGTATGTCGCCTGATCCTAAATTCCGAGGGATTCTCAATGTCCTTAATCAAAGAGGATAACATAGGTATAATCAGCTTTATCAGTTCAACGATCCTTGTTGTCATGCTGACATCTATTCTTGGGGGCTTTTTCCTTCGCGATCAGCACCATCATTTCCAAGAGGATTTCCAAAAGGTAGGGACCAATTTTTTTACGATGCAAAAAGAGAGGCTTCAATCAGAGGTCGACATGCAGATTAGAAGTATCAATGCCTGGCGTGACAGTGCCAAACAAAGATTGATGACCACCATCAAGGCCCGCACATATGAGGCTTATGCCGTTGCTGAAAATCTCTACGAACAAAACAAAGAAAAAAAGCCCGAGCAAATAGAGGCGCTCATCAGGGAAGCCATACGCCCAATCCGGTTCAATGACGGCCGTGGCTATTTTTTCATCAGAGAGACCCGGGGGCCTTTTGTCCTCTACCCGCCAAATCCTCAGATAGAGGGCCCCCAAGTCAAGTTGTTTCCTCATCAGCACAGGCAAGAACTCTTTGGAAAAATAAACACACTTTTATTAACCAAAGGTGAAGGGTTTATCGAGTATCTATGGCCCAAACCCGGGGGCGGGGAGCATGAACTTTTTGAAAAAATGACCTTTGTCAAATATTTTAAGCCGTTTGGATGGAGCCTGGGCACAGGCGAATATCTCGTTAATTTTGAATTTTTACTACAACAATCCATAGTTGACACGCTTAACAGCATTATTCCATCGGATACCGCTCCGGAGTACATTTTTATTTACAAGCTTCATAACATGAATGGCGGAGATGACTTTGCCACTATGCTGGTGAACCCCAACCGCCCCGATCTGATTGGTAAAAAAATTTCAGATCATTACGTGGATGTAAAAAGCAAAATGTTCCGCAAAGAGATGCTTCAGGGTATCCGTGAGACAGGTGATGCCTTTGTCTCCTACTGGTATAAAAAACCGGGGTGTGAAGACCTGGGTTCCAAATTGAGTTATTTTAAATATTATCCGGAATGGAAATGGATCGTGGCCAAGGGCATTTCCCTTGACGATATGAATAAACGCATCGCTCAATTGCAAGAAGATCTTAACCAGGAGACAAATAAGACGATTCGTAATTTTATATATTTTATCGTTATATTATCAGTTGGTTTTATGATTGTCGGTTTCATTTTTTCCAAGGGCATCCAGAGAATATTTTTGGGGTACAAATCAATACAGGAAGCGCAGCAGCACGAATTGGAATGCGTGAATATCGAATTAAAGATTCAATCCATAACCGATCCGTTAACCTCCCTGTTTGATAAGGGGTATTTCAACGACCATCTTGAAATCGAGATTGCCCGTTCCCTGCGCCATGGTTCGGCACTCTCCCTTGTTGTTTTCGATATTGATAAATTCAAGCAGGTTAACGATAATTTTGGCCATCTTGCCGGAGATGATGTCCTTAAAGCGTTAGCCCATCTGTGTCAACAAAACATTCGTGCGTCTGACATCCTTGCCCGTTGGGGCGGTGAGGAATTTGTCGTTCTTTCGCCGGAAAGCGACAGGCCAAGAACGATGGTTCTTGCCGAGAAATTAAGACGATTGATTGAAGAATATTCTTTTTCGATCCCATCCCAGGTAACCTGCAGTTTCGGTGTCACGGAATATAAAGAAGGCGACAGTGTAGATTCTTTCATACATAGGGCAGACCAGGCGCTGTATACGGCAAAACAGGAAGGCCGGAACAAGGTCGTTTTTCGGTAGCAGAGTCAATATCATGGGTCCCATTCTCCGGTCGGTAAAAGGCAAAGGTTTAGAATTTCTTTGTGGTAGCCGATAATAAATAAAACCACCAAACAGGGAGAATGGACCATGACAAATTCGCCTGGCAGTATAAATTCCTTTACCGGGATGGAATATACATTATTTCAGTCACGCAACAGGGTTGCAGAAAATAATTCGGTTTCAAACGTATCCATGGAGACTAAAATTATTCAATTCAGCCTGGAGGTTAGAACCGGTACCCAGCAAAATATTGGGACCCAGGATGCCCTTGCCCGGTTTAACCAGCTTGATCCGGAGCTGAAAGCCTCTTTGACCTATAACGGTAAACCCATTTCCGAATTGTCCCCCGAGCAGGCTGGGGAGCTTGTCAGTGAAGACGGATATTTCGGCGTGGATCAGACATCCCAGCGCATCGCTGATTTTGTAATCATGGGAGCCGGTGATGATATGGAGAAGTTGAAAGCCGGACGGGAAGGGGTTCTACAAGGATTTGAAGACGCGGAAAAAGCCTGGGGAAGCAAATTGCCTGACATCTCCTATGAAACTCTGGCAAAGACCCTGGAAACCATTGACGAAAAAATCCGGGAGAACGGCGGCTCAGTGGTTGATGTGAGTATTTGAGGATTCGTGTCCGAAAAAAATAATGGATTTAAGAAATGCCAGACCTCATCCTGATGCGGCCGAATAAAGGCCTGGCATATTCAATCACTTCAAATTTATGTCACCGTCAAGGGTTCCAATCGTTGCGTACTCGTCCGGACGCCGGTCCCGGAACAACCCCCAGCCCGCCCGCATGTTTTCAATTTCTTTAAAATCAAAAGAGACGATTTTAATATCTTCGGTTTCACGGTCACACTGGGCAAGAATCTCTCCGGTGTTGCCGGTGATAAATGAGGTGCCGTAAAAGGTGATTTCAACATCCCGGTCGCTTTCTGTGCCGATTCGGTTGGAAGCACACACGGGCATCACATTGGCTGCGGAATGGCCCTGCATGGCGCGCTGCCAGTGGGGCTGGGAATCATACCCCGGCATTTTGGGTTCCGACCCGATGGCCGTTGGGTACAGCAGGATATCCGCACCCATCAGCGCCATGCTGCGGGCCGTTTCCGGAAACCACTGGTCCCAGCAGATGCCGACCCCTACCTTACCGAACCGCGTGGCCCATACCTTGAAGCCGGTATCACCCGGGCTGAAATAATATTTTTCTTCATAGCCCGGTCCCTGGGGGATATGGGTTTTGCGATATATCCCCAGGACAATGCCGTCGGCATCAATCATGGCCACACTGTTGAAATAGGCCTGGTTGGCCCGTTCAAAAAAGCTGATGGGCAATACCACACCAAGTTCTTTGGCCAGACTGCTGAACCGTTTGATCAGATCACTGTCATCCGCGCTCTGGGCCAGGGAAAAATAGCTGAAATCCTCAACTTTGCAAAAATAGGGGCCTGAAAACAGCTCCTGGAGCAGGATGATATTTGCGCCTTTGGCCGCAGCCTCGCGTACAATCGTTTCCGCCTTTTTTACATTGGTTTCATAGGTGTTGCTGCAGGCCATCTGGGTGACGGCAACCTTTACGTTTTCCATGTTCCCTTCCTTTAAAATGTCGGCAGGGCCGTGCCCGAAGGCTGCTGCTGGGTGATGCAGTGTATCCCGCCGCCGCCCGCAAAAATGGGCAGACTCGGTATCTGGATAACGGTGCGGTCCGGGAAGATTGACTGCATAATTTCTTTTGCCTGTTCATCTGCCGGATCATCAAATTCGGACATGATAATGGCGCCGTTGGGCATATAAAAATTAATATATGACAGATCCATGCGCTCCCCGTTCCATTTCTGGGGGGCAGGCTGGGGGATATCCATGATTTCTATAACATTGCCTGCGACATCAACAGCGCCGGTGAGCCTTTGTCTGGCATCCTGTGTCACGGCGAAATTAGGATCATCCGGATCAATGCAGTTGTTTAACAAAATCACTCCAGGACGTGCAAAGGTAGCCAGGATGTCCACATGGCCTGTGGTCTCATCCCCGTCAAGGCCGTTGGCCAGCCACAACACTTTATCGATGCCCAGGTAGGTCTTAAAAATGGCTTCGAAATCAGCTTTTGTGAAGCCCACGTTGCGTTTGGGGTCCAGCAGACATTGCTCGGTGGTGACCAGTGTGCCCTGGCCGTCCACATGGATGGAACCGCCTTCCAGGATAAAAGGGGCCGTGTACCGCCGCATGGACAGGTGGCGCAGGATGTCAATACCCATGGCCTCATCACAGGGGCCTGTGATGGGGTAGTGGCCCCATCCGGTAAAGACCCAGTCGATCCCGGCCACATTGCCTTTTTTATCCCTCACAAAGGTCGGCGCACTGTCCCGGGCCCAGGAGTCAAAACATGTGGCATCCACCAGGGTGACGCACTTGCCTAACAGGTTTTCGGCTTCAGCGCGCTGCGCGGGATTGACCAGCATATATACCGGTTCAAAATCGGCAATGGCCCGGGCCACCTTTGCATAGGTTTGTTTGGCTTCTTGGAGCACGCCCTTGAAACATTGTTCAGAGCAAGGCCACACCATCCAGCAGGCATCATGATGCTCCCATTCAGCCGGCATGGTCAGCCCGTCACTTTGGGGGGTGCGTACAGGGATTGAGAAAAAACCGTTTGCCGGGGGACCGGCCAATGGATGGTCCCCCAGAATCTGTATTAATTTTGTCATGTATCTTCTTGTGTTTTTAACGTTTGTTAAACGGTGGTATTGACCATTACATGTTTGGTCACCAGATAATCGCCAACCGCCTCGGCGGAGAGATCCTTGCCGAATCCGGACTGTTTGAACCCGCCGTGGGGCGCTTCGGAAACCAGGGGCAGGTGGTCGTTCACCCATACGCATCCGAACTCAAGGGCCTTGGCCACCCGCATGGCGCGTGCCACATCACGGGTAAATACGGATGAGGCCAGTCCGAATACCGTGTCATTGGCCATGGCAAGGCCTTCAGACTCTTCTTTAAAACTCTGGATTGTAATAACAGGGCCAAAGACCTCTTTTTGTACAATTTCCGAATCCTGGGCCACGTTGTCAATGACGGTGGGTGTATAAAAATAACCCGGACCATCCAATATTTTTCCGCCGCACAGGATGTTGCCACCGGCTGCCTTGGCCCGCTGGACAAACCCGTCCACCGCCAGCATATGTTCTTTGGAGATCATGGATCCCATCATGGTGTCGCTGTCAAAGGGGTTGCCCACCTTGACCGCTTTCATGGCCTCTACAAGTTTAGCGGTAACCTCTTTAACAATGGACTCATGGCAAATAACCCGGGTGGCTGCGGTGCAGTCCTGGCCGGAGTTGCAAAATGCACCAACAGAAGCTTTGGCTGCCACAAGGTCAGGATCTGCATCCTGGAATACCATGAGAGGGGCTTTGCCGCCCAGTTCCAGGTGAACCCGTTTGATGGATTCGGCAGAGCTTTGCATGATGGCGGCCCCTGTGCTTGTGGCACCGGTCACGGAAATCATGCGGATATCTTTGTGATTTACAATGGCAGGGCCCACATTTCCGGTGATTACATTGACCACGCCGTCAGGAATACCGGCTTTTTTGGACAGTTCTCCCAGCATCAGCGAGGTACGTGGGGTCAGGCTTGCCGGTTTTAATACAGTGGTGCACCCGGCAGCAAGGGCGGGACCGATCTTCCATACAGCCATGAGCAACGGATAGTTCCAGGGGGCAATCTGGCCCACCACGCCAACGGGTTCCCGGCGGTAGATGGTGGTGTATCCACTTGTGTATTCCCCTGCGTGATGGCCGCTGGTGTCCCGGGCCGCCCCTGCAAAAAAGCGCATATTGTCGATGCAGAAGGGCAGATCCCCGCCAAGACTTAAAAATTCATAGGGCTTTCCGGTGTCCTCGCTCTCTATTCTGGCAAGTTCTTTGATGTTTTCCTGCATCAGGTCTGCCAGTTTCCACATCAGCATGCTGCGGTCCCGTGGGGGCATGGCGCTCCATGCCGGAAAGGCTGCCTTTGCGGCAGCAACGGCTTTGGCCACGTCTGAGGCTCCTGCCTTGGCAACCTGATCGATAATTTCCCCTGTTGCAGGATTCTCTATGTCCAGAACACCTTCTGAACCATCACACCATTGGCCATTGATCCAAAGTTTCATATCATTCTCCTTTATTTGTGTTTGAATGAATATCTATTTATCTAAATAAATATTCATTCAAGCAATAGATTTCGTTGAGATTTTAGTTATTATCTTTAATTTCTTTAAACACTTCTTCCATGATGTCAAGGGCACGGTCCAGGGTTTCCATGGGAATGTTCAGCGCAGGTTCAAACCGGATGCATTTGGCGTTGGACAGCGTTCCGGAGGTGATAACACCGCGTGAAAAGAGCCCTGCCGCTAAGTGGTAGCCGATCTCGTCGGAGACAAACTCCATGCCGATGAGAAGGCCTTTACCTGTGACCTTGTTCATAATACCGGGATAGGTATCTTTGAGTTCATTAAGGCGTTTCATGACATACTCCCCTTTTTCGGCAGCCTGTTCGGCAAGACCTTCTTCCTGGAGCACGGTGATGGCTGCAAGGGCGGATGCGCAGGCCAGGGGGTTGCCGCCGGTGGTCGTGGTGTGCAGGAAGGGGTTGGGCTCCATTACTTCCCAAATGTCATGGGTGGAGAAAAATCCGGACATGGGGACCACGCCGCCGCCAAGGGCCTTGCCGAAGCACATGATATCAGGGGTTACATCCCAGTGGTCCACACCGAAAATTTTGCCGGTGCGTCCGAAGCCGGTCTGAACTTCATCGGCGATCAACAGCACGCCGTAATGGTCGCAAAGCTGGCGCAGGCGGGGCCAGAAATCATCCGGAGGTACAATGGCACCCGCCTCTCCCTGAATGGGTTCGGCCACCACAGCGGCAATGCCGTTACCCACCTGTTTGCTGATTTTAAGCAGACGTTCCACTTCATCGGCATCGCCAAATGGGGCATGCTGAACCCCCTCAAGCAGGGGTAGCAGCGGCTGACGAAAGACATTTTTACCCATGAGCGAAAGCGACCCCAGGGTTTTTCCGTGGAATCCTTTGAGCATGGCAATGAATCCCTTATTGCCGGTGTATAGTTTTGCAAGTTTCATGGCGCCTTCCACGGCTTCCGTGCCGGAGTTGGCAAAAAAACCGTACTGGATATCTCCGGGGGTCAGCATGCCGATGACTTGTGCAAGTTTTGCCCGCAAAGGATCCAGCATTTCCTGGCTGTACTGGGGGCTTCTGCCCAGCTGTGCTTTTACCGCCTCCACAATTTTGGGGTGCCGGATGCCGAAGGAGTAAAGACCGAAACCGCCAAGCAGATCAATATATTCACGTCCAAGAATGTCTTTGAGGATAGAGCCCTGGCCCGTCCACTCCGTGACGGCAAAGCTTCCTTCTTCGGTGACCGATTTGCGGTATTCCAGGAACCCTTTGTTGACATGGTTCCGGAAGTTGGCCACCGTCTCTTTGGCAACGGCTTCCCTTTCCTGCCGGGTAATATCCGCATCATTTTTTTTAATCAGGTCAACGTATTTGTTTGCTTCTTTAAACGCTTGGGTAATGTCCCTGCTCATTTTGTTTTATTCCTTTTCTCCCTACATTTAAGTAAAAAGTGTTTTAAGGTTTTAGTTTTTAAACGTTATCTTATTTTTACTGAATGATCAGTAAATAATATTTTTATAGCTGTTGATGTTTATTATTGTCTTATTTGTCTGTTTAATTACAGGGTATCTGTATTGTACAGTTTGCCTTTGGCAAAAACTTTTTCAATGTTGATTTTGCTGATATCCTGGGGTGCTACCTGCCAGGGGTTGCGGTCCAGGACGATGAATTCAGCTTTCATGCCTGGTTTAAGAGATCCCCTTTCATTCTCTTCAAAAACGCTGTAGGCGGCGGCTGTAGTGAACATCTGGACCGCTTCGTTCAGGGTGGTGCGTTCCGGCGCATAGGGATGGCATACCGCTGCCTGGATCCCTGCAAGGGGATTATAGGGTGTTACCGGGGAGTCGGATCCGCCGCAGATCACCACCCCTGCATCCAGGATGGTTCGGTAGGGGTGCAGCCGTTTGTGGCGGGACGGCCCGAGCATTTGGTCATAAAACGTCTGGTTCTGCATAAGATAGGGGAAAAATGCCGGCTGCATGGCGGCAATAACTCCTGCTTTGGCCATGCGTTCAATCTGGGTGGTGGTGGGGATTTCAAAATGCTCAATGCGGTGGCGGTGATCCGTGCGGGGATATTTTGCCAGGGCCTTTTCCATGGCGTGAAGCACCTGTTCAATGGCGGCTTCAGCTTCACAGTGCACGGCTATCTGCAGGCCTTTGGCATGGGCTTCACAGATAAATTCATCCATCTGTGCCTGGGTAAAGGTTAAGGATCCGTAATTGTCGGGCTGATTGCTGTAGGGTTCGAACAAGGCCGCCGTATAACAGTCAATGGCGCCGTCGGCAAAAATACATCCGCCGATGCGTGTTAATCCTAAATCCAGACTTGACTGCACGTCCCGGTTCTGGTTCCAGAGCACGGTATGGAGGGGCAAATTCTGGTGGTGCCGGTGAAAAAATGCTGAAAATTCAGGCTCCCCGTCCTTTCCCTCAAGGCAGTGCAGGCAGGTGATGCCGCTTTTTAATGCCTTGCGGGCTGCCAGGTCATATCCTCTGACAATCATCTCTTTGGAGATCATACGGTCGATCTGGGGCATTACAAAGGCAAGGGAGGCCGGGTCCCGAACCAACCCGGTCATCCGTCCGTTTTCCGTATCCACCCCGTCCATGTCTCCTGTCACACCCAGGGCATGTATGGCTAAGGTGTTCAGGGACAAAAAGTGAAGGGATGTATGGACGACAGCCAGCGGCGCATCCGGACAGACCGTGTCCAGTTCGGCTGTATTGGGCATTCGTTTTTCCTGCACCAGCTGGTCGTTTAAACGGTAGGCCAGCACCCATTCGCCTTTTTCCAATGTTTTACGGTGTGTCGAAATACGGTCAAATGCCTCGGCAAAACAGGTGCAACCGCTCAGATCCGCACTGCAGAGCACCTGACCCGTCCATTCTAAATGCTGATGGGTATCAATAAATCCGGGCAGCACCGTTTTCCCGCCCAGATCCATAATCCTAACAGACCCTTCGGGATAACGCGCCACAAGTTCATCATGATCGCCCATAGCCTCTATGGTATCATCGTCCACCACCATGGCAGAAAATTGGGGCCGCGCTTCATCCAGGCTGATACCCGCTATATTGGTAAAAAGTGTCTTCATATCATCTCAATTCAAAACACTAAGATAACGCCGGGTTTGGATGAGGAGGTGCCCATATGCGAGGCGCAAGGAAAGTTGCAACCGGAGCATAACTATAGTATGTGAGGATTGCAACTTTCCGCAGCAACGAAGCAGATGGGTGCCTCCCCCGTCCAAACGCTATCTGGTTTTGATCATTGTCCACAACTCATCGTAATACCGGTTGTTCTTTCCAAGGTCGGTAATAAATTCAAGGGTCTTCATGGTCTCTTCGCTAGGATAAATCGCCGGATTGGTCAGATCCTCAGGCGTGATAAATTCCTTGGCCGCCTTGTTGGGTGTGGCATACTGGGTCCAGTTTGAAAGTGCGGCGCCATTGTGGGCATCCAGAACCCAGTTGATGAATGTGTGCGCATAGTCCACATGGGGGGCGCCCGCAGGAATGGCCATGTTGTCCGCCCAGATCACGCCGCCTTCCTTGGGATTGGCAAAGACAACCTGGTCAGGGTGGTCAGCCACGGCCCGCAGGGCATCGCCGTTATAAACCAGGGCAGCAACGGCAGTGCCTGCAACCACCTTGGAGCGACCGCCGGTTCCCACGTCAAATCCGGCAAAGTATTTGCTGGATTTGGTTTCGATCATCATGTCTGCAAGGGCTTTGAGCTCCCCCTTGTCCAGGGTGTTAACGCTTTTGCCCATATATTTCAGGGCAATGCCCAGCATTTCACGGATGGAGTCTATCATTACCACAGGACCCTTGCGGGAGGCCGGATCAAAAAATAACGATGTGGACGCCACGTAGTCGTCGCCCAGTTTCTTTTTATCATAGAGCATGCCCACGGTGCCCCACTGATAGGGTGCAGTGTAAACGTTGCCCGGATCATAAGCTGCGTTCCGGAAAGAGGGTTCCAGGTTTGCCAGGTTCGGCAATTTTGAATGATCCAGCTTCTGAAGCAGGTTCAGCTTGATCATGGTGTTGATGATGTAGTCGGACGGAACAACCACGTCATACTGATTGACACCACCGGCCTGGAGTTTGGCAACAAGCTCTTCGGTGGATTCGTAAAGCTCCACTCGGCTTTTGATGCCGGTATCTTTTTTAAAGTTGTCCATAAAGTCCTCGGGCATATATTCACTCCAGATCAGGACTCGAAGCTCGTCTGCAGCAAAAGAGGCCGCCGGCAACTGCAGGCATACGGCAAACACCAGCAATAGGGTTAAGGTTATTTTTTTCATGTTTTTCTCCTTTTATTATTTAGGTATCTTTGCTGGAAATTTTCTGTGAAAGAATAACCAGCGTAATGGTTGCAAAAATGCCAACGGTCGACAGGGCATGGATCTTGGGCGTAATACCCCTGTGAACTTCACCGTAAATATACAGAGGCAGGGTGACCGAAGTGGGCCCGGCCGTAAAAAAACTGATGATAAAGTCATCAAGGGAGAGGGTTAAGGCCAGCATGGCCCCGGACACGATGCCCGGCATCATCAACGGCAGCAGCACATGCCGAAAGGTATACCAGTTGGAGGCATACAGATCCCTTGAGGCCTCTTCGATTTCATTGTTAAAGGCTGCAAGCCGGCTTTTGACCACCAGGGCCACAAAGGCCACCTGAAAGGTGACGTGTCCGATGATCATGGTCACAAGTCCGGGTTCGAATATGGAAGAGATCGAACGCAGACAGGTAAAGGCAATGACCAGGGCACCGGCAAAAACAATCTCCGGGGTGATGACCGGCAGATAGAGGTTGATGTCAAAAAAGGTCATTACTTTTTTGGACCATGGAAAACGGGCCAGGCCCATGGCAAGGGCGGTACCCAGGATTGTGGCAATGAGGGTGGAGACCGCAGCCAAAATAACGGTGTTGATGCAGGCTTCAATGACCAGGTCATCATGGATCAGTTTTGCATACCAGTCCAGGCTGAACCCGCCCCAGTGAATGCCGAAACGCGACGCATTGAAAGAGTAAATCATAACGGCCAGCAACGGCGTGTAGAGAAACAAATAGGTTACAATGGCCAGAAGTTTGTAACGCATTCCCAATTTCAACATTATACCATCTCCATTTTTTGGCCTTTGCGGTTCAATATGACCAGGGCAATAAGGGTTAAAGACATGAGCGCAAGGCTGACCGCAGCACCAAACGGCCAGTCACGGCTTTTGCCGAACTGCTGCTGAATCAGGTTGCCCACCAGCATATATTTGGCCCCGCCCAGAAGATCCGGAATAAGGAACATACCCATGGCCGGAACAAAGGTCAGAATGGCGCCCACGGAAAGTCCCGGCAGGGTCTGGGGTAAAATGGCCTGACGGAACACCCGCAATTTGCCGCAGTAAAGATCGTTGGCCGCTTCCACCAGGCTCCAGTCCAGTTTTTCGACACTGGAATACAAGGGCAGGGCCACAAATGGCAGAAACGCGCTGATCATGCCGATATAGACCGCAAAAGAACTGGGGTATAACGGACTGTCCGGGGGTACCATGTGCAGCCAGGATGCAATTTTTGCAATGGGCAGCCCCGGAGCCAGAACAATCTGCCAGGCATAGGTCCGGATCACCAGGTTGGTCCAGAATGGAATGATCAGTGCCGTTAGCCACAAATACCGGGTTGCCTTATCCCGTGTTGAGATAAAAAAGGCTAAAGGGTAAGACAGAATAATGCACACGATGGTGGTAATAAATCCGGCAATGACCGAACGTAACAGGATTTTCAAATAGTCCGGGCTCCAGCCGAACAGGCTGTATCCTGCCAGTCGTTTGTAGTTTTCCAGGGTGGCGACCCATTCGATCTCACCGTAGGCGCCCCGGGTGGTAAAACTGATTACAATCAATGACAGTGCGGGTATGGAAAGAAAAAGCATGATCCAAAGCATGCCCGGAGCAATGCGCAGAAGGCCTTTGGTTCTTATTTTTCCGGGTGTAGACAGCTCCCCGTAGAGTATTTCCGGTTTATCTATAATTTTCACAGGATTATAGCTCCTTGAATTTTTATCGTGATTAATCGTCTATGGTTACCAGCGCTTCTTGCAACAACTCCACCCAGATCTCATCGCCGATTTCAATTTTGCGGTGGGGGGCAGTTCGTATACGCAGGTTGCCGGTTTCAAGGGTGAGGTTCTGATAGGTACCCCGGTAGTATTTTTCAGTGACACGGGACCGGATTCCGTTTTGGGCCGGCTTTTCTCCACGCAACCTGACACCCTCGGGGCGGATGACAAGAGAGCCTTTTTCCCATTCAGGCATGATATTCGGCACAAATTCACCAAAACTTGACCGAAGAATATTTCCCTGGCGCTCAACGCCAAAGATATTTGCCGTGCCGATGAATTCGGCCACAAACCGGCAGTTGGGCTGGGTGTAAATTTCTGAAGGCGTGCCGCACTGCAGGATGTGCCCGTCTTTCATGACGGCAATACGGTCGGAAACCGTCAACGCCTCTTCCTGGTCATGGGTGACCAGGATAAAATTTTTCTTAAGCCGCAGCTGCAGTCGACGAAGCTGCTCCTGAAGCTGAACCCTTAGCTTGGCGTCCAGGGCAGACATGGGCTCGTCGAGCAGCAGGATTTCCGGTTCGCACACCAAGGCCCTGGCCATGGAGACACGTTGGCGCTGGCCGCCGGAAAGCTGATCCGGATAGCGGTCAGCAAATTGTTCAATCTCCAGCATTGCCAGCATTTTTTCCACTTTCGGGGCAATTTGTGTTTCCGGTACTTTTCGTGAACGCAGGCCAAAGGCAATATTGTCGTAGTTCTTGAGGTGGGGAAAAAGCGCATAACTTTGAAAGACCGTATTCACCGGACGTTTGTTGGCCGGGATATCAAGAATGGGATTTCCGTTTAAAAAAAGATTGCCGTCTGATGCGGTCTCAAGACCTGCAATGATTCTTAAAAGAGTGGTTTTCCCGCAGCCTGACGGACCAAGAAGTGTAAAAAGCTCTCCCTGGTTGATGCGCAGATCTACATTGTTAAGAGCTTTCACCTCACCGTAGTTTTTGTGTAACCCACACGCTTCAAGACAATATTCCATGTTGTCACCTGAGTTTTTAAGTTTAATCTTCAATGTGTTGTTAATTTAGTTTGTGTCGTGTTCAAGGCGGAGTCCGGGTGTCTGTATGCCAGGCAACCCCGGGTTTCCTATTTTACTGAATAGTCAGTGAAAATAATGAAGCGACGCATCCCTGATTCCTTTGTGGCAATTGTGCTTTTCATTAAAAGTTTCCACCCTTCAAGATTTCAATGGTTGCAGCTTTTGCCATATCTGCAAAATCTTCAAAGGGTTTGCCCTCGTTTAAAAAATGGGTGTGAAACTCCAGGCCTTCCATAAGGGTCATCACATAGTCCGCCGCTTTACGTTCGTCGCTTACCTTGATAACGCCTTCTTTGTTAAACAAGATAAACGCGTCATGCAGATAATCGCGAAACCAGCTGAACATGTCTCTAAGGATCTTGCGAATACCTTCATTCCTGAAGCTTTTGTAATAAAATCCAAAATGGACCCCTGGATCCACGGTACGGTTCCACTTGAAGCTGAAGACCAGGTCCATCAGTGCATCAAACCGCCTGTCACTGTCGGCTATCAGATCAAACGCAAGCATATGTTCTGCCTTGTATTTGGAGATCAACAGCTCTATGAGTTCGCGCTGCAGGGTGTCCTTGTTTTTGAAATAGTGAAGGATCAGTGTCGGGTGAATATCGATGTACTCTGCAATTTTTCCGATGGACGTGCCTTCAAACCCCTTTTCAATTAACACCCGATAATACCCTTCAAGAATTTCAGGTTTCCTGGTTTCTGCATTTCGGTTTTTTCTGGTTGCCATATGAAAGTGTCCGCCTTAAAGGGTATTTTAGTTTTAGTATTAAAATGTTTTCTGTATCTCAAAGTTACATTTTATGTATTCTTTACATTCACAAAATTGTATTGTCAATAAAATTAACTGGTCATTCAGTTAAAAGGATAAAGGGTGCTAAAAAGAGATGCGTGGTACATTGGTCAGGCCCGTTTTAAATGAATGTTTGATTTTGTTGCGGGTAAACCCGTGTGTTGATACATTATGACTACCCCTTGGATATAGTTCTGGGAAGACGGTGAATTCCCTGACCTAAAGGCGGGTTTCCCTTGATAATTGACCGTTGCAATGGTAATTGTACCTAACTTAACGAAAGAGGATAAAAAATGAGAGCAAAGCACCTGATTCTTACCTGTTTTTTCTTTTTTTCTATAACAACCTGCGTTTACGCAAAGGTCATGTATGTATCCGGCGTCACCCGGATCACCATGCGCACAGGGCCCGATGTCACCCATAAAATTGTTTCCATGGTCACCTCCGGGGTAAAACTGCAGATTCTGGAATACAACAAGGACTGGTCCATGGTACAGGACTCCACCGGGAAAACCGGATGGGTGCTGACCCGTTTTCTTACCGATGACGTGCCCAAAGCCCTTTTGGTTGAACGGTATAAAAAAGAAAATGAACAACTGGCATCAAAGCTTTCGGCAGCAGAAGAGACTGCAAATACCCTGGATACCGAGAACAAGTCGCTTAAGGAAGTTGCGGAAAAATATAAAAAACTCAAAGATGCTTCGGCAAGCTACCTGAAGCTTGAGACCGAACATAAAGCGCTTTTGGAACAGTCCCAGGAACAGGAAGAACGTATTCAAAATCTTGAGCAAAGTATCAAAAGTGAAGTCAAACTCGGTCTGCTTTCCGGGGCCGGTGTTTTTATTGTGGGGCTGATTTTCGGCATGAGTACTCGCAAGAAAAAGAGAGGTTCCTTGTTATCCTGATCTAGCCTTACTGTTTTTTAACACCCTATAAATATAGTAAAGAAGTATTGAGAAATGATTGAAACCGATTTTCTGGTCATTGGCAGTGGTGTTGCCGGTTTAAGCTATGCATTGAAGGTTGCGCAGTTTGGCCGGGTGACGATTATCACTAAGAAAAAAATTAATAAGACCAATACGGCCCTGGCCCAGGGCGGTGTCGCCGCTGTATTCAGCAAAACAGACTCCTTCAGGGAGCATGTGGCAGATACCCTGGCGGCAGGGGACGGACTTTGCGCTGAAGATGTGGTTAACATGGTCGTGACAAACGGACCGGAAAGAATTCGGGAACTGGTTGATCTTGGGGCCCACTTTAATCTGGACGGTGACGGAAAGTATGATTTTTCCCTGGGCCGGGAGGGTGGACACTCCCAGAATAGAATCATCCATGCCAAGGATCTCACCGGCAAGGAGATTGAAGATGTCCTGGTGGCCAATGTTGAAAAACATGAAAACATCACCATTTTGGAAAATCGTGTTGCCGTTAACCTGATTACCTATTCCACAAGTGTCCGCAGCGGCCTGGTGAGAACCCAGCGTGAAAACATCTGCTGCGGGGCTTATGTTCTGGATAATGACACCGGTAAAGTGGAGACCGTTTCCGCTAAAGTGACCTTGCTTGCCACAGGCGGCGGTTCAAAGGTTTATCTGTATACGTCAAACCCGGACACGGCCACAGGAGACGGCATTGCCATGGCATACCGGGCAGGGGCCACCGTGGCAAATATGGAGTTTGTCCAGTTTCATCCCACATGCCTGTTTCACCCCGAAGCCAAGAACTTTTTGATCTCCGAAGCTGTTCGAGGGGAGGGTGCTTATCTCATTGATAATAAGGGTGAGCGGTTCATGGGCAAATATTCACCGGATCTGGAACTTGCCTGCCGGGATGTTGTGGCCCGGGCCATTGACAATGAATTGAAAAAAACCGGGGCGGATTCTGTGTTTCTGGATATCACTCACAAGGATGCTGATTTTGTCCGTAAACGGTTTCCCAATATTTATGCCAAATGTCTGGACTATGGCATTGATATCACCAAACAGCCCATCCCGGTAGTACCGGCCGCCCATTATATGTGCGGCGGCGTGGCCACGGATCTTAACGGGCGTACTGATATCCAGTGCCTTTATGCCGTGGGGGAAACTGCCTGCACCGGCCTGCACGGTGCCAACCGCCTGGCCTCCAATTCTCTTCTCGAAGCCTTGGTCTATGCCCATAATGCCTCCCAGGCCTCATTAAGAGAGTTTGAACAGGTTGCCAAAAAATCCAAAGTTGAGCTGGCCCCCTGGGATGAGACAAATACGCTGGACGCGGATGAAGCCATCATGGTGGCCCACAACTGGGATGAGATCCGGCGTCTGATGTGGAATTACGTGGGCATTGTTCGTTCGGATAAGCGCCTTCACCGTGCCCTGCGCCGCATTGAAATGATTCTTAATGAAATTGAAGAGTACTACTGGGACTTTAAAATTACGGCAGATCTCATTGAACTGCGCAACCTTGCCAATGTGGCGGAATTGATCATCAAATCCGCATTAATGCGCAAGGAGAGCCGCGGGCTGCATTACAATCTGTGGTATCCGGAAAAAGATGATGCCAATTGCCTGGCACCAACCCTGATCCAGAAAACGTTTTAAAAAAATTTGTTATGGCAGTGAGTTGTCAGCGGACGGCTCACTGCGCATTACTTGCCTAAGCGCTTTAATTTAAGCGCTTATTTTATTTCTATCATTCTTTTATAAATTCCTGGATTGGAACCGGGTATCACCGCAGCCGATGTGCTTTTTTCGTAAAAGTTGATGTGACGGTCATCAACCCATCCGACAACGGCATATCCATACCCATTGTCCCACATATCAGCCAGGCAGGAAAAAAGAAGCCGGGTGCCGATCTCCTTTCCCCTCTCTTCGGGGTTAATCCCGATAGGTCCAAAGAACCCCTTTGCCGTTGCATCGTAACAGGCGAATCCGATAATCCTTTGGCCTTTGACGCCTATAAAGCAAGAGGTCGGTGCATTTGAAAAACAGCGTTCGCATTCATCGGCCCAGCGTTCATTAAACTCGTTTCGCACAAAGTTCAGCACGTTGCTTTTGTCGCAGGATAACGGTCGGACAATTTTAAATTCACCATCAAAATTTTCCTTTTGATATTTCTCGAACGGCAGGTCATACAACTTTATCAATAAATCCGGCATGGTTGATTTCCCCACTATTAAACGGTTCCGGCCATAATATTTATCTTTGAAAGAAAAACTTGTGCTATCCAGGTAAATGGCTGATATACAAGGTTGTATAAGTTTTTACATCTGCTGCCAAGGAGTTAATATGTTTCAAAGTGTCCTGGGGTTGTTTGTGTTTACAGGTGTTGCTGTTTTACTGAGCGAGAATAGAAAAAAAATCTCCGCCAGGCTGGTCGTTTCAGCGATATTATTGCAGCTTGTGCTTGGTGCGGTGACCCTGAAATTTGTATGGATACGCCAGGGCTTTTTGTATCTGAACGGTTTGGTGACGGCGCTCTCAAATGCCACCGCCGAAGGGACGGCCATGGTATTCGGATACATTGGCGGCGGCACACTTCCTTTCCAGGAATCCTATCCAGGCGCATCGTTTATCCTTGCGTTTCAATCCCTGCCGTTAATTTTGGTGATGAGTGCGCTGTCTGCGTTGCTGTTTTATTGGAAAATTATTCCTTTTGTAGTGCGTTTTTTCAGTGTGGTTTTAAATAAAACCCTGGGCACCGGCGGGGCCGAGGGCATCGGGATATCCGCCAATATTTTTGTGGGTATGGTGGAGGCACCGTTGCTGGTCAAGCCGTATTTAGCGACCATGACCCGCAGTGAGCTGTTCACATTAATGACCTGCGGCATGGCCACCATTGCAGGCACGGTCATGGTGCTTTACGCCACAATCCTTAAGTCTGTGATCCCGGGCATTTTAGGTCATATCCTTACGGCCTCCATTATCAGTGCACCGGCTGCGATTTTAATTTCAAAGGTCATGATCCCTGAAACCAAAGATGTCACCGAAGGCAAGCTCTCCACCCCGACGGTGTACAAAAGCGTCATGGATGCCGTTACCAAAGGCACGGTGTCCGGTATTGAGCTTCTGATCAATATTGTGGCCATGATCATTGTGCTTGTGGCCATGGTGAGCCTGGTCAATATGGTCATTGGATTGATGCCATCGTTCAGAGGTGAGCCGTTCACCTTGCAGCGGATTTTAGGCTGGATCATGGCGCCTGCAACCTGGCTGATGGGCATCCCCTGGGCCGAAGCCCCTGCCACGGGCGCTTTGATGGGAACCAAAACAATTCTCAACGAATTTATCGCATACCTTGATTTAACCCGGCTGCCGGCAGGCGAAATCAGTGACCGTAGCCGCATCATCATTTCATATGCCATGTGTGGTTTTGCAAACCCCGGCAGCCTGGGCATCATGATCGGCGGCATGGGCGGCATGGTGCCGGAAAGAAGAGATGAAATCGTAGCGTTAGGACTTCGATCCATTGTTGCCGGCACTTTGGCCACATGTATGACCGGCGCTGTAGCCGGGATGTTTTTATAGCATTTAAATTGCCTAACGTATTTTCAGAAAAGGATTCTTTTGTACGGTAGTTTAAATTCAATTGCTATCATCAATATTTCGAGTATCCCGGGGGGCCGATTCCTACTAATCAAACTTCTTTTTGCTATTTATCCAATCCCCTTTTGAAATCAAAAATTAGGATCTTTTGCCAATGCCTGTTTCAGGGGACAATCCTCTTTTGGGTCCTGGCCATGACGATATGTTTCCAACACTTCTATTGATTTTTGGGCAAGGAATCTTCGTGCCTCTCTTCGCTTTCCCTTTACATGTGGAATTTTCATTGAATCATATGCAGTGGTTTTATGTCGCATCCATGCAATTACAGCAGCTTGTGCTCTTTTATTAATAGGAATACGCTGGGTTCTTGCAACGGTTCCGCTGCCCACAGGAGTTGCGTGGGTGGTTATGATTTTTCCAAGGCGTCGTGCCTCTTTTTCATACCTGGGGTGGAAATTCAAAAACTTGATGACCTCATCATTAAATTCCTGTGTATAGGCAGTTTGCTTGGCCTGTCTGCGTGCCAGTTCCCGCTTCCGCTCATTAGCATAGGCCGGAGTTGACCTCTTAGCAGCCACTTCCTGTTTTGCGACCAGGATATTGTCTGCGGGAGCCCATATACCTTTTGAAATCATCCGTCTGCGGTATTTTACCTGGACCACCCATACGGAGCTCTTTGATTTCACTCGCCTCGTAACCGCGGCATCCCCTGCGGGCAAAAAAGCCCACCCTTCAGGCGGTGTCAGTTTTTCCCCTGATTCAGAATATAGTGTTCCTTCTGTAGGCCCAGGAGAAACACTTAAATGCTGATGTACCATTCACTGGGCCTTAATAATCATTTAAGTTTATGAGAAGAACTTTTTGAATTGGGATAATCGACCCTTTCCTTCAATTCTTTTCCTGGCTTGAAGAACGGGAGCCTTTTTGCGGGAACCATAACTTTTTTCCCAGTCTTGGGATTTCTGCCAGTGTAGCCGGCATATTCTTTGATGAAAAAAGAACACAGTCCCCGAATCTCGATCCGGTTACCTTTAACCATGGTCTCAGTGAGGCTATCGAAAAATAGTTTCACCGTGTCTGTGGATTCCTGTTTGGTCAGCCCTGTTCTATCTTTGAGTGCCTGAATTAGTTCAAGTTTATTCATATTCATTGTTCCCGTCATTATTTTTAGCGGGCAACATGTTTAGCTGGTTCTTTGAAATTTATCAAGTGGCAAAATTTAGCAACCGATTGAAATACAATTTGATAAAGCAGTGTGTGTAATTCTCACTAATCTTAAAGTCCCCGTAGATACTTTATTGCTACCTGTTCTTCTGCCGAGGTGTAACCATCATCTAATAATTGGATCAATAATCCCCAACAATAGAAACGCTAGTGCTCATGGGTTTTTTCCGAACAATAGAGTCATTTCATAACTAAAATGCTCGCCTTGTTCAAGATTCAATCAGAGGCCGGAGTATAATATAAACTCCAGATTGGAAGATCGTAGATTGGGCTTCTTTCGTCACCCCACCCTACGATGGTCCTGAATAAAAGGGCTTGAAATATAAACAAAAAAAGCAGCATGGAATAATCATAAAGTGAATTATGTTTTTGAAGGCGACATGATTAATCATCCCCGGGTCTGTCTAAGTCAAAGAGGCATCAGAGGGTCAGATCTGCTCTGGACTCATAAAACGTTTCTTGTGCCCTATATGGTATTTTACCCAAAAAGAAAAACTCAAAAATTTTTAGTGATAAAAATATCTTCACCCGTATGAATCAAGAGTCGACTTGACCCTTTATATGATCCAGTAAAGCGTCGGTAACGTCACAAAAGCTAAGGCCATTCCCAAACTGACTAAAGCTGCTGCCAACTCTGGCTGTATGTCTGCGGCAATCGCTAAAGCACCTGCTGTAACCATTGGTGGCATACCCGCCTCAAAGACCGAAATATCGGTCGCCAACCCGTTTAATCCAAGCAAATGACATACGATCAAAGCCACAAGTGGCGCTATGGCCAATTTGACAGCCAGTCCAAAGCCTAACGGTTGTAATACTGTTGAACTTAACCTTAGTCTCAATTGAAAGCCTATCGCAGTCATTACCAGAGGCGTCAACATTCCGGCTAAAGTCTGTAGCCCTCTGACCATGGGATCAGGATAAGGCCATGAGCGCAGCAGCAATCCAACTATCAGCGCAGAAGTTGGTGGAAAGAAAACCGCACGCCTTATAACACCGGCTATATCCACTTTCCCTCCATATCTATGCATCGAGAGTATCACTGAACCAAAAACAGCAAAAATGGTCATCGTGCCGATTTGGTCGTAAATGATCAAAAAGGGGATGCCGATTTCCCCAAAAAATGCACTAACCATTGGAACGCCCATGAAAGATGTGTTGCCGATCGGTACAACCAGAAGTAGGACGATAATGGTTTCCCGAGACCACCTTAACCGATTGCCGACAAAAATGATCAAAGCGACAGATAAAAGCAGCATTGTCCAAGGGATAATGGCGGGGATGATCATGTTCACTGAAAATTCAAGCTGGGGAGCCTTTAGTAGGATGATAGCTGGAAGAGCAATATAGAGTGCAAACATATTCAATACCTGTGCTGTTTGCTTAGGAAAAGCCTCAACACGCCGAAGCAAAATGCCAAGTCCCACAAAAACACCAATTAGAATAAAATTTTCCATATGTTCGTATTGATCCTAAAAAGACGAAAGAACCATAATTTAAAAAGTATGGATAAAATAGATGTTCAATTTTAGTCAGTAAATATTGAATTTTGCAAAGTTGATGTGCAATAATGCAAAGCTAAAACGAGGTCTTCGTTAGTCTGTAATTTTTGAAAGATCTCTCCTTCATAAGAGGCTGTATGAACCAGAACTGGAATGATATTCAATTCTTTTTAGCCCTCAGCAGAACGAACTCGTTCGTATCTGCAGCCAAACAGCTCAAGGTCACGCACAGCACGGTATCCAGACGAATTTCAGCCCTGGAAGCTGCGTTGCAAACAACATTGTTCGTAAGAACCGAGAAGGGATGTCGTCTGACATTGGCTGGGGAACAGCTTCTGCCGATTGCAGAAGAGGTTGAGAAAACGACCCTGAAATTTCAAGAACAAGTTGTCGGCAAGGATAATAAGCTTTCGGGGACAATCCGCATCGGAACGCCAGATGGCTTAGGAACTTGTTTTTTAGCCTCAAGACTTAGTACGTTTCAGAGAGAGAACCCCCTAATGGAGATTGAACTTATCGCTGTTCCGATCTATTTCAGCCTATACAAACGGGAGGTGGATATTCTAATAACCGTTAAGAAACCAGTTCAGGATAAAGTGATTGCTCAAAAAATAACGGAATACAGGTTTGGATTATTTGCTTCCGAAAAATATTTGGAACAATCTGGACCGATCAAAAAAGTCAGCGACCTTGAAGGGCATCGTTTCGTTGGATACATTGATGACCTTTTGTATGACCCGATGCTGAAATTTTTAGAAGAATATTCTCCTACTCTGCAAACTTCTTTTCGTAGTTCAACGATAATTGCTCAATTGAATAGTATTAAGGCAGGTTTGGGTATTGGTGTCATTCCGTACTTTATGGCGCATACGGAACCCAATCTGGTGCCGGTACTACCTAAAAAATATCTTGAACGTGAGCTCTGGCTTCAGGTCAATCCGGACACGAAACAGCTTGCAAGAGTAAGGGCGACCATAAATTTCATTGTCGGGCAAATACGTTCGCAAAAAGATCTTTTTATGTCTATGCCAATAATTAACATAAGCCGGTTTGATTTTTAGATCTCTGGCCTTCAACAAATGAGACGAGCATTTATGGTATTTATGTAGCGAGTTTTTTTTGTTGCGTGTTCTACCCCGCCCGATCCCGCCGGACCCTGCAGGACCCCGCCATATTTTGAAAAAATACTACCCCGCCATCGTTCATCCGATCATAGATCTAAGGAGGTATCAGGTCTATGAGAAAACAAATTCGCCGCCGCAGGTGTAAAAACTGCCAAAATTTATTCAAGCCCGATGCCCGTCATTTAAAGCGGCAGAAATTCTGCGACCAACCCGAATGTAAAATTGCCAGTAAAAAACACAGTCAGCAAAAATGGCTGAGTAAGCCAAAAAATCAAGATTATTTCTCAGGGCCTGAGAATGTTGCCCGTGTCCAGGAGTGGCGCCAAAACAATCCAGGCTACTGGAAGCGAAAAAAGCCTCCCAAAAGACCATCCTTAATTGAAGATGCGTTACAAGAGACGAAAATCGGCAAAAGCATTGCTGGTAAAGGATCTCCGATGGATTTAATCCCAATACTGTTACAAGATTTAATATTGGCCAAGACCCTTGTCTTTATAGGGTTTGACACCCTCCTTAACAAAAATGCGTTACAAGATATTATTGATGCCACGGACCAGGAAACGATAGAATTGACACCAGATATTCTGAAAGAATTGACCCAAAAGAAGAGGTGGCAACATGGGCAAACTATTTTCTTCAAAGGAACTTTATAAATTACGAAACGCAATCCCCATCCATGTGTTGATTGAAACACAATTGGGTATCCCGGCCAAAATCAGCGAAGGGGTTTTCCGTTTTTTGTGTCCCTTGTGCAACGAGTTCCAGACCGCAGTTAATCCGCGAACCAACTTGAGCCGGTGCTTTCGATGCGAAAGGAATTTTAACACCATCGATATGGTAATGATCTGCCGCAACACCGATTTTGTCAGTAGCGTAAAATATCTGCAGACTATTTTAAATCCAAGGGAATCCGGTCATGGCACCTGATCATATATTGCCGGAAATTTATCAACGGTACCTGAACTATTATACTCATCAAGTCCGTGCCCAGGGAAGTGTCAAAGGAATGCAGCGGATACTGACGGGCCTGGATATTTATCTGCAAAAATCAAACACTCTCCTGAATGAGATATCCATCCAGCGGGTTGATCAATTTTTAGCCCTGTACAATACCAATTATTCAATTGAAACAGCGAAGTCTAACCGGTCACAGCTTCGTCAGTTTTTGAGATATCTTTATCTGAACAAATATATCAAAAAAGATCTCGTTCCTTTAATTGTAAGCCCTCCGGCGTTCGGACAATTAAGGCCACTCAAATTTTTGCGTACTCATGAAATGCAAAAGGTGTTTGACAGTCTGGATCTGTCAACAGCAAAAGACCTTCGTACGAATGCCGCCATACACCTGGCATATTATCTGGGATTAAGGCCTATAGAAATCAGTTCTCTAACATTGGATGACATCTCATTCAGGCAAAAAGAAATTTTTATCCGTTCAAGGAAAAATTGCAGTCCTGCTCATCTTCCCCTTCCCGACAATATCGTCAAAGCTATCACGGCTTATATCGTAGGGGGCAGGCCTCAAAGTAAACACAGGGTTTTGTTTTTACATCTTAGCGCCCCTCATAAACCTGTAAGCACGAGAAATATCCCCACGCTTATCCGAAACTGCATGCGGGAAAACAACTTGCCGGGTAATACATACTGGCTGCGGCATTCATTTGCCCAGAATATGTTGGAATCCGGTATGTCCATCTATGAAATTAAAGAAATGATGGGGCATAAAAGCCTTGATTCGACCAAAAAGTATCTGAGCATTCATATCGGCCTGATGCGGGAGATTATCCTTGATGAAACGTTTTAAAAGTTTTTTGGCTGAACAAATGGAAGATTTTATCACATATCGTTTTCAACTTGGGTACTCAAACACCTCAATGATATACGGTCTTAGGGTACTTGATCGATATGTGTCTGAAAAACAAGTGACTTGGACATCCTTTGATCCGCTGTTTTTTATCCGGTTCAGAGCAGACCTTGATCTTGAGCCCCGGTCCATAAATACGATTTTTAGAATGCTCAAGATTTTTTTCAATTATCTTATACGCAAAGATGTGATCCTGGAAAATCCGTTACAGGAAATCACTGAGCTACAGGAAAATCTCGTTATTCCTTTTATATTTTCTCCGGAAGAAACAGACCGTTTTCTCAACGCTGTAATCAAGTCGATGCGGAAAAGTCAAAGATTCTATGTGTCAGATTTCAGTGCCTATATTGCCTTTTTGTTGATGGCCAGGTGCGGACTTAGAACCTCGGAGACACTTAATTTATTGAAAACCCATTACAGGCCTGAAGAAAGAACAATCTATATTGAAAAGACAAAATTTAGAAAAGATCGATTGATCCCTATACCTAAAGCCGTAGCCGATGAAATCAACAACTTGCAAAAAGTTCGCCGGTTATTCCCTGATGAGGATGACAGTCCTTTTTTGCTGGTAAAGGTGAAAGGGAAAAAACTGGTGCGTATGTTTATAAATCGCAGATTTAAACAGGCACTCACAGATATCAATCTTGATCACTCCCGGAAAGTAATCGGTTCGACAAACTTCAGTCAGCCTTCACATCATTCCTTGCGGCATTCATTTGCCGTGAACACGCTGAAAAGGATAAAACAGCAAGGGAAATCCTGCCAAAATGCCCTGCCTGTACTGGCGGCTTACATGGGGCACAGCAAATACAAATACACAACCTATTATTTGAAGGTACTAGATGCTGAGCACCGTCGGCAACTGTTTGATTTTTCGATATCAAAAGGCGAGGAGACATGAGATTGACAAGTTGCCTGCACCAGTATTTTTATGAATACTTGCCCTCGATAAAAGGGACGAGTAAACAAAGTGTCCAAGCTTATCGGCAGAGTCTGTCTTTATTCCTGCATTTTTTGGCAAATCATCACTCAATAAAAATCAAGTCATTGAAAATAGAACACTTAACGGTGGATGCAGTGCTTGCCTTTCTCCAGCATCTGGAAAAAAACCGAAAAAATAGCGTGCAGACTCGAAACCAGCGTCTGGCCGTGATCAAGTCTTTGGCCAAGATGATCCGCTTCATGCACCCGGACAAAAAACGAATTGCCGAGGCCCTCCTGAACATCCCCCAGAAAAGAGCTCAAAAAAAGGTGATGGGTTTTTTATATCCCGAAGAAATCATGAAAGTGTTCAGTGCCGTAGATCTGAAAAAGAAGGAAGGCATGAGGGATTTTACCATTCTCCATCTGCTTTATGACTCCGGTGCCCGGGCCAATGAAATTGCCACATTGGAATTTGATTATTTTGATCCCGAAAACGAAACCATTGCGGTCCTGGGAAAGGGAAACCGATACCGGTTGATTAACCCCAAAACAAGCGTGAAATAAAACGATAAAATTGATTAAAAGACTCGAAACGCCTGCCAATATTGGTTATAGTGAGTTTTCCACAACAAACTAAACGAATATGAAAGGACGTTTCGAGTGAATAAAAATATCAGCAAAAAATTGGCAAAAAGCAAGAAAAAAATAAGCAAAAAGCTCGACAAAAGAGATTGGTCTGAACAACCGACCCCCATGTTTAAAGCCTCCAATATTCAATACGAGCTTGACGGTCGCCTTCAAGGAGTTGCTCCAGGTGGCATAGGCTTAATTCATATGCTTGCAAAAAAGACCGGTCTTCTGAAAGAAATTGATAAGGAACTCGAACTGCTTAAGCGCCATCTGCCCTATCATGAATCAGATCATGTCGCCAACATGGCATATAATATTCTTGCCGGAGGCACCTGCCTTCAGGATATTAAACTGCTCAGAAACAATGAAGCCTGGCTTAATGCTCTGGAGGCAGAAGTTATCCCAGATCCAACAACTGCAGGCGACTTTTTACGTCGGTTTTCACCTGAAGATATTGTTACATTGATGGACGTAAAAAATACCATCCGCAAAAAAATTTGGGGCCGGCAGCCGCAAAATTTTAAAAAAGACGCCATTATCAATATCGACGGAACTATCAATGAAACAACCGGCGAATGCAAGCAAGGGATGGACATCTCCTACGACGGAAGGTGGGGATACGCCCCTTTAGTTGTTTCTCTGGATAAAACACGGGAACCTCTTTATATCATCAATCGATCAGGCAATGCCCCTTCCCATCTTGGCTCTGCCCGGTGGGTGGATAAGGCACTGGATTTACTTGAAGGCTCGTTTGAAAGATTATATGTTCGGGGAGACACCGATTTCAGCCTTACCACCAATTTTGATAAATGGGATCAGCGCTGCACTTTCATTTTTGGGATGGATGCCAGAAAAAATCTGATAGCCAAGGCCAATGCACTTTCAGAATGCGACTGGCATTCTTTTGAAAAAGAGCCCCGAAGGATAAAAACCGAACCCCGAAAACGTCCCGATAACATTAAACTTCAAATGGTTAAAAAACGTAAGTTTAAACGTATAGAGACCGCATGCGAACATATATCCGAGTTTGAATATATGCCTGGGAAATGTCAAAAGCCCTACCGGATGATCGTCCTGCGCAAAACAATAAATGAGTACAAAGGCGAACGCCTTCTGTTTGACGATATCCGTTACTTTTTTTACATCACCAACGATTGGAAAAAAACTGCCAAGCAGTTGGTTGAGTTTTACCGTAAACGGGCTGATCACGAAAATGACATTGATCAGTTGAAACATGGCGTACATGCGATGGATAATCCTTCTGATTCTTTAAATGCCAACTGGGCCTACATGGTTATTGCATCTTTGGCATGGGATCTGAAAGCCTGGTATGGAATGATGATGCCGTATCGAGCTTTAGGTCTTTCCATCGTCCGTATGGAATTTAAACGTTTTATCCAGACATTTATAAATATTCCCTGCTTGATCATACGTTCCGGTAGGGCCATTAAATATCGAATCATCGGTTATAACAATCGACTTATAAGCATGTTCAAGTTTTTTAATTCCTTGAAGACTGTCCGGGTTACATGATGCTTTTGCTTCGGACAGTTATTGCAAATGGGTTGCAACGGCGAGTCCAAAACCTGTAGATCTCAAAAGGGAAATTAAAAATGCACCACAACACAATTGGCAATATTCCAAAAAAACATAAGGACTCGTGTGCCTGGTTGACGGCAATTGGAGACAAAAAAATAGCTCGGACCGCTGATTGCTTATAAGAATTTCAGTTTTTATAACACGCTTGTTTTGGGTTTAATCAAAGGGCGAATATATTCTTTTTACACGGGGAGGGTGGGCTTGTCCTGCCCTTTAATGGGTAACCCCAATTGTTTAATAGACGGTTTTATTTGAAAAATCGGAACGCTTCATATCGCATTTTTTCCCCATCAGACTTTGCCTGTAACAGATTAAAAAACAACATTAACAGAAGACTTACAGCTGTAAGTATGGAAATAATAAACGTATATCTTGTTTCTTGCTGCCATATAACCAGTTTAGCCCGAAGGGTATTTACCGGTGCGGAGTAAATGGTATATTTTGTTTTTTGTGTCTTATCCAAAAGAATTGCGCTTGCAGTTTCGGCAGAAACATTCACTGCGGTTTTCTCCAATTGTTTAACGATACGGGTCTCCAGCGAAGTCGCTTTTTCCGATAAAGAATCGGAGCTGCGAACCAGCGCAATCTCTCCATTGCTGTCAAGCAGTATCATGTGAAACACTCCGGGGACAAGCCGGAGTGCCGTTTCAGAGATTTTGTCCGCCACTAACCGGGTGTACAGGCAATATCGACCATTAAGGGGATAGACACTCTCTATATATGGAATGGTTTGTATGCAAAGCAACCTGTTTACTGGTTTTTTAGCGCCCGATCGCCAGAACTGTTTTATCAGAGCCGCCGGTATGTCCGGGGGCGAAAGCTGATCCGCGGATGCAACCGCTGATACGTTTCCAGAGTGGTCAAAAACACTGACCATTTTTAATCGCCCGTCATTCTTTACCATGTTTTGCAACATTGGTTTGCAGAAAGCAGGAAACTTTACGAGAGAAACGGTCGCATTGGAAAGCTGATTATACTCTTTTAAGCGATAAAAATCCGTCTCATATCTTTTCAGAATGGTATCCAGCATATTATCCACGCTCTTTGCCGCGGATAAAGCGGCACTTGGCCCGACAAGAATATACTCATGATAGGTTGAAAGGATGAAGGGCGGTACAAACATGATGACCGCCAGAATGATGTTGACCACCAGCAAATAGTCTTTCAACAACCAACACCAGAGCCTAATATTAGCGATGGCAAACGCGATTTTTTTTTTGATTCGTTTGATCATATGGCCGCTCCGGAAATTTTAGACAAATGGACGCCCATTAAAGGGCAGAGCAAGAGAAAAGACACGCTCCAATAAAAAAAATATGTCTGCTTTCGCGTGGTTACCATATTTTATTGAAATGACAGGTTTGCTGTTTTATATATCCCGCATCCATAAGTTGATACTGCAGGTTTGATAGATAAGGGTACATCCGAATCAGTCACCCATCGGGACCAAAGTTGCCTGGCCATCCCTTTCATGGTTTATGACATGGGCGACTCCAACAATTGATTATGTAGTTTCTTTTTGTCAAAAATCCAGAATTGTAATGTTATCCCGTTGAAAAAGAACAGGATGATCTTTTAATAACAGTCAGGCAACCAAATGTAAATGGAACGTTTGAATAGATATATTAAGGAAAACAAAACCGGGCAATCATGCTATATAGGCTCGCTAAAGCCCATTTGGGATCCATACTCAATAACAAAAGAAGTCGACACTTTTGTTGGTAAGGGGGGAATACACACAACACATCGTCTACAGAGGATGTCTCTTTTTTTGACTTTTCCCGGTTCACTGGAAGCAGAGCGTTCCAATGAATCGGGTCTGATGAAAAACCGGGGCCGGTAAGTCCACCGGTGCCGGGTCAGCCAATGAGGGGGCAGTTTTGTCTGCGCACTTGTAAAAATTTGCCCGCCAGGTGAGCGCGGACTCGCAAAATGATGTGTTGAAAGCCATGCTAACTGATAGTGTTAAAAACAAGGAAGCGCTGCGCGCATCCGATTATATTGGGTTTTCAAAGGCATGGGCAGGCAGGCTTTGAATAAAACGCGAGAAGGAGCGGCAATGAGAACCGCTCCTTCTCCATCGTTATGGGCATTATTCAATGCCTCCTGCGCCCGACTATCCCTTGGCAGGTTGCTCCCCAGCAGAGCCTGCCTCCGTTTCGCCGGGTAGCTGTTGTCTCGACCGAAGATTTTTATCTATCAGCCAAGAGATTTCTTAATTGCGTTTTGGCCTGGATCGCCCCGGAGAAAACAACTGAAAAAACAAAGCCTCGTCTATCCTTGGCAACTCTTTTACAGCAGCGGCATCAAGAAGTTCCGCCGCCATTTGGTTCAGCACTCTCAGATTATTGGCAGCATGACCAGCCAGGGCCTTAATCAGTTCTTGCGTCATAAGGCCGCTGTTTCCGGCCTGGTTCAGGGCAAAATGCAGATAGTCCTGTAACTGTTCAGGAGAAAGCGGCTCGATAACCAGCCGTGGACCGATGCGGCTTCCAAGTGGCAAAAGTTCAGCCGACCGGAACCTTTCCGGAAGCCGGTTATCACCGCATAAAACCGTAAATAATAAACTTTTTGAGTCGAATTGATGGCTTTGGAGTATCCGCAGTTCCGTCAGGCATTCATCAGAGACATGCTGAGCCTCATCAATCAGCAGCACCGGCTTAAATAAGGTCGTCTGGCAATGGTGTAACCATCGTTCGCGAAGAGCTTTGAAGCCTCCGTACCGATTGGACACAGAAAGAGGTGCATTAAATAATTCTCCCAACTCCCGGTAAAAATCCCCCAGTTTGCTTTGGGGGCGCTGCATGACACCGACGATGAGATCAGGGATTTTTTCCAGACTCCCTGCTATTTTATGCAGGGTTTTGCTTTTACCCACGCCGGGTTCTCCTGTAATCAGAGCAAAGCCCCCCTGCCTGGCCATGGAATGTATCCGGAGTTCAAACGTCTCAGAGCCGGGCAAAGAATACAAGGCGTGTTTGGGTATGCCCGGTAAAAACGGGTTATATTTAAGGCCGTACAGGCTTTTGATATCAATTTTATTCAATGGTATTCTCCTCTTTAGGCAGGTAGGCCGGTGGAAGACCTGTGGCTGCATAATCGGCCATCCATTTTTTCAGCAGAGCCGGTTGTTCAGTTGGCTCAACGGATGTTGCCGCAGGGCCCTGTGATGAAATAACCCGGCGTTCTCCGGAAGCATTGCAGGATTTGTCCTGGGGCCGCAGCTGTGCAAGCGGGTTCTCGGTGCGGGGATCGACCAGGGTCATCCGGCTTTTATCCCAGCCCGGTGCCCTCAAAACAGCCGATTGCATATGTCCGAACCGGGCCGGCAATTCATAACGAATACCGTCTACGGCCACCGTGTTGTCACTGTGTCTTATTTTCCGTGTTATTCTGCGGGTAAAGGCAAAATGAAGATCCCGGGTCTCAGCAGGTATATTTCGGGCAACGCTTTTATCGTTTATAAGGCGTTCTAAAGGGGTTGCATTCATTTCCCGGTTAAATCGGCGATGGTAGTCCTGCTCGACCCAGGCCTGTGCTGCCTGGTTGAGAAAAGACAGCTTTAAATCTTCCTGTTTGCGTAAAAGTTCCAGAAACCGCCCTTCAAGCTGAGCCCAGAACACTTCCTGCTTCCCGTTCTGATAGGGTGAGTACGGCAGGGTTGTTTTGTGTTCTATACCCAGACGTGCCAGACCCTGCGTGGTCTCTTCTGCGAGCATGGCTGCACCGTTATCGCTCATCAATGCCCTGGGAAGCCCCCGTTTCATAAACGCCTGGATTAAACCGTGGACAAGGCATTCTGCTGTTTCAGCCAGGTAAAACTGCAGGTGGCAGCAGATCCGGGAATGGTCATCAAGAATGGCAAGGACCATGGGTTGATACCAGGCCCCTGATGCGTCCAGGATGCGAAGCTTTGCATGGTGGAAATCCAGATGCCAGAGTCCATGAAGATAATCAACTTCATATCCTCTTACCTCCCGATTTTTCAAGTGGGCAGCGGCCCGTATCTGTCCACGGGTCGGTTGGGCCGGTTCGTGGGAGCGCCGCCAGCCGTTATCCCGCATACAGCGTAATATCGTCTTGTAACTGGGCATATCCCCAAGTTCAGGTTTCTGTGCCGCTACAACTTTCAGGTTGTCATAGTGCAATTGTACACTCCAGCGGGGATACTTTGCATATTGAGCTCTCAGTTCTTTGAACAGCCCATCCGGCATGGACCAGCGGATTCCTGCATCGGACCGGGGCCTGCGACCCAGCACAGCCACAGGATCATCTGCGTTTCTGGCTTTATAGAACCATCGTTCAATTGTCGATGCACCCAAAGTAAATTTTTGATTCGAATCAATAGGGTGCTGATAAATTTTTTGTGAAAGCCTCTGAAGCGCAGGCTGTAACTGTCCCTGGGGAGGTGGGCTGGACAACAGCTCACCAATCACTGAGAATCTAAATTGCCCCCAGCGTCGCCAAACAGGCATTTGAGTATCATTCATTGAGTCTGTCCTTCCCGGCCTGCTTCCTCCGGCCCCCACCATAGGGGCGAACGGGGGCAAAACCGTGAATGAACTCCTTTTAACTGAAGAAATCGTCCCTGACAGCGGCCCAACTTTTGCGTGACCACTTCCATACGGTGCAAGCCCTCAGTTTGCAAGGCTGTCAAGGCCCCTGGGCCAATACTTGAAGACACTTGATCAAGGCTGACTCCGGTGACTGTATTCTGCGATAATACAAGGTTAACAAATCATGAATCAGGCGGTTGGTTGCCTTGACCATAATATGCCCCTCAAGTTGACGCCAGGATCGGCTGTCAGGGAAAATTTCAAGAAAATAGTCTCTCCAGCGATTGACGGTAGAACGCCATACGCCGCAAACACCCTTGAGTCGCTCCAGGGTAGCGTCAGGATTATTACCCTGACGAAGGGCGGTGAGCAATAATACTACAGGTGCCCAATATACCCGTCGCCCCCAGAACCTGACCGATGGCGGAAGAACACGGCGACGACAACCTTCACGGCCGCAGCAAAGGCTGTAACGAATTTGGAATTGTTCTGCTATATCAGCAGGGCCGCCCCGAGGTTTACGCAGATAATTGGCAAAATGCAGCGGGCCTCCACAATAGGGCAACGCTTATTTTTTACCTGTTTTGCCAAATCAAAATCTATTTGATGAAGAAGAATGAATAATGATTGTTGGGTAAGTATGTTTAATGGTACCATGCGTCCTGCCATTTAAGGGTTAATGTGGCAGGAGCCTCCATCGACGAACTGGCCAAAGAACGTGAGGGGGCTCCTTTATCTTTCCCTCACTTTTCTGGACCATTTTCTTTATTATTTCCATCATTTTTTGTGACCGCCCTCAAGGTCGTGCCATGTTCGGGGTGGATGATGGTCGTGAATGAGGAAAGCAGATCAAAAGGTATCCTGGCGCTCAGGAACCTGAGTCCCTGGTCCTGAACTTCAGGGCTCACTACTTTGGGAAATGATGCGTCCCGGAGGATCTGATCACAGTCCGATACCGGGATTTCAACAGGGTTCTGACTGGGCAAAGTCTGGAAGTGAAATTGGGATTCCATTCCATGGGGCTTTCTGCCATGATGAGGCATCCACCCCGAGTCGATTCTGTCTAAAAACCTATCGGCGCATCGTGCTCCTTTTAGATCCAGGATAGGAAATTTGGGACTGTGGACTGAAATTTATAAGTGTTCTTCAAAGCCATTTTTTAATAGAATGAATATTGTAAAAAAGATCATTGGATGAATGTAACCAACGCTTTCAAATGAATCCTAACATTAAAAAATTTGTGTTTCTCGGTCTCGTGGTTATGATCGCGGCCATCGGCATATTGCACCACACCACGCCGGGGAGCTTGACGCTTTTTCATGACACATACAGACGACTGGCCTATATTCCCATTGCCATCGGGGCAATCATGTATGGCCTGGGCGGGGGTATGGGCCTTGCTATCTTATCCTGTTTAGCATATATCCCCCACCTTTTCATGTATCGGTTCCAAGGCTCTGTCGCCTATTACTCGGAACTTTCTGAAATTATTTTTTATCTGTTTGCAGGGCTTGTGATCGGCTTGATTTCCAGCCGGGAAAATAGACTCCGGGAAAAATATCGCACAATTTCAGAACAATTACAGGCTTCGTATAATCGTCTGCACGACCAGTCCATTCAACTGGTTCAAGCTGAAAAAGAGTTGGGCAAGGCCAAAGAGTTATCTGTTCTTGGGCAGTTATCCGCCTCTTTAGCCCATGAGATTAAAAATCCCCTGGCTGCCATTAAAGGCGCTGCCGAAATTCTGGCCGACGAGGTGAATGAACAACATCCCAAGTATGAGTTTGTTGAAATTATGCGTTCAGAAATTTCAAGGCTCAACCATTCCGTAGAGAAAGTGTTGAACATTTGCAGAAGCCAAAGTACACCCTCCGTGGATAAAGATGAACCCCTTGAGACGGTAATCAACAAAGTCTGTCAAATTTTAAACCAGGGGATTGAGGAAAAATCAATACGCCTGGTTGTGGATGAAGACCCGGAAACAGGAAACGCCCCTGTGGCAGACCAGGCCATGACCCAGGTGTTGATGAACATACTGATCAATGCGATGGATGCTGTTGCGGAAAATGGCCGGATTCATATTTCCCATAAAACAGCCGGCGACAAAGGGGTCTGCATTGAAATCTCGGACGATGGCCCGGGCGTTTCCCCTGCCATGGCCCAAGAGATATTTCACCCTTTCAAAACCTTTAAACAAGGCGGAACCGGGCTTGGCCTTTCCATCAGCAAACGTATTGTTGAGCGCTTAGGAGGCACCATCGATATTACGGCGTCGGATATGGGTGGCGCATGCTTTAAGATTTGTCTGCTGGGTAAAAAGCAGTATTAAGGACGTAAAATGAATAAAACCATTTTGGTGATTGATGATGATCCAAGTCTCCGACGGGTGACCGAATACAACCTGACCTCCAGCGGCTTTCATGTCTTGACGGCGGATTCGGGTCAATCGGGCTTAGACATTTTTGAAACCCGGGAACCGGACCTTGTGGTGTCCGATGTCAAACTCGGTGATATCAGCGGTCTTGAGGTGCTGGAAAAAATAAAGAACATCTCACCGGATATCCCGGTGATCATCATCACCGCCTTTGGTTCAATTGAAATGGCAGTCAAAGCCATGAACAACGGTGCATTCAATTTCATTGCCAAACCCTTTGACCGGGAAACTCTGATTCGATCCTGCGAAAAGGCGCTGGAACTCAGGGGGCTTCGTTCGAGAACCCGGATGCTGACCCACGAGGTGAACCGACTTACCGGCACCGAAGGCATCATATCTGCCAGTTCAGTCATGAAAGAATTATTGGACACCGCCTCCCGTGCGGCCGGCAGCGAGGCCACCGTGCTCATTTCAGGGGAATCGGGTACGGGCAAAGAGGTGCTGGCGCGGTTAATTCATCAGAACAGTCCGAGAAAAAACGGCCCGATGGTCGCCGTCAATTGTGCGGCAATTCCATCCACATTGCTGGAGTCTGAGTTGTTCGGCCATGTCCGGGGGGCCTTTACCGGCGCGGTAAAGGACCGGAAAGGGCATTTTATGACCGCATCCGGTGGGACGCTGTTTTTAGATGAAATCGGAGATTTGGCCATGGATGTCCAGGTGAAACTGCTCCGGGCAATCCAGGAACGCCAGATCCAGCCGGTTGGCGCGGAAAAAAGTCAGGATGTGGACATCCGAATCATTGCCGCGACCAACCTGGATCTCCAGGAACGGATTCTAAGGGAAGAGTTCAGAAAAGATCTGTTTTATCGGCTCAGTGTCATCCCATTGTTTATCCCCCCGTTGCGCGATCGTCCCGAAGATATCCCCGCCCTGGCCGCCCATTTCTTAAAAAAATTTAACGCCCCTGCAGATGTCAAATTTCACGAAGATGCCCTCGCCGCCATGAAATCTTATACCTGGCCCGGCAATATCCGGGAGATGCAAAATATTGTGGAGCGGTGCATCATTTTAAGAAAAGGCACCGTTATTTACATGGACGACCTGGCGCTTTCGGGAAAAGAGGCGTTGCCGGACGGGTTAAATCCTGTGATACCGGATGAAGGTATTTCTCTGGAGGAAGTTGAAAAAGCATATGTGCTCAACGCGCTTAAAAAGGCCGACCAGAATCGTTCAAAAGCTGCCCGGCTGCTGAAAATTCCCAGGCACATATTACTTTACCGTCTGGAAAAATACGGATTAACCTAAAATTAATCTGTTTTTTAGATAACATTTTGAAATTAAATAAATTCTGATATATTCTTTTTATCAACGCGTTGCCTGAAGTTCTAACCTTGTCTCGGGTATTTCGCTGATCGTACGTCCTGTTCATTTTCTTTTTGCATGATCACATCTTTGGGCGTGAATAATATTCTGCAATCACTTGTAGAATATTCTACATCTTTATTTTGAAAAACAAATTTGCCTGGCATGGAAAAATTTATTTGTGCCGTAACGGCGGGTCTCTGCGCTGATTATTCAAAATAAATATTCTTCTGGCCATGTTTTTGCAAAATTGGGTTGCGTAACAGGGGATTGCTATTCCCACCCAACACTAAACCAATTGGAGAACAATCATGAACAAATTAAATTTAACCGCCTTTCTGGCAATTATTGCTCTGATCCTCACCCCCCAGGCGTATGCCGCTTCCCATGATGCAGACCATGGTACAATGAATCATGAAATGACCGCAGGCCATGACATGTCTGGTGACCATGAAGACAACGGATACGGTATGAAAATCCACACCTCAGTCCAGGACGGATACACCATTGAGTACCGCCTCATCGACATGAAAGAAAAAATGAAGGGCATGAAAAACATGCCCCAGATGAAAGATACCCATCATATGATGGTTTTCATCAAAGATCCCCATGGCGCTCACGTGAAAAATGCAACAGTAGGTTACCTCATCGAAGAGGAAGAATCAGGTGCGGCCCAGAAGAAAATGGCCATGGGCATGAACGGTGGATTTGGTGCCGATGTCACCCTGAACAAGGGGCACCATTACAAGATAAAAGCCAAAATGATGGCGGGGGAAAAAATGTTGATGGACGAATTTAAATATATGGGAGGCGACCACTAAACGGCCGGAATCTTTATATGCGACCCAGACTTTTGGTTTCAATGGTAATCTTTATATTCGCCGTACAGCCCCTTTGGGCGTCTGATCATCAGGCTCAGGATATGCTGGAAACGCCTGAGATTTCGCACAGTGCAAATATCTTTGATCTGATTGCGGTTGCCCGGGATCAGAACACGGCCATAAAAGCTGCCCGGGCAGCCTGGAAAGCCGACCTTGAAAATGTTCGAATCGCAGGTGCGCTTCCCGATCCCCAGGCGTCAGTCACCTGGTTTCCCGCACCCATTGAAACCCGTCTGGGGCCCCAGGACTGGAATGCCATGATTTCCCAGCAGATTCCCTTTCCCGCAAAGCTGATCACACAAAGGCAGATCGCAGGGATCGAGGTTGACCTGGCCCAGCTTAAAACCGATGAAGTTTTTCGCAGTGTTGTGGCCGATGTCAAAACGGCATTTTACGAACTGCTCTACATCAGGAAAGCCAAGGAAATTGCAGAAAAAAATATGGATCTGCTACATCAGTTCCAGGAGATGGCCCAAAGTACCTATGGCCAGAACAGAGCCGTGTTTGCCGAAGTGGTGAAAGCCCAGGCCCAGACAGGTCAGGTTCAGTATGACCTGATGCTGCTCCAGGATCTGGAAGAGACCCAGGTGACGGTTCTCAACGCATTGTTAAACCGGCCTCCGCAAACCCGGATCGGAACCCTTGTACAAACGGATTTAGTTTCGGAACTTCCCCGACTTGAACTGCTTTTTGAAACCGCCAAAGTGCGCCGTGAGATGATTGCCATGGCTGATAAAGCCGTTCAAAAGGCCAAAAAAGAAGAACAACTGGCAGGGTATGCAAAATACCCGGATTTTAAATTGGGCGTTACCTGGTCCGGCATCGGTGATCCCGATGTCGCATCTCCCCCTGACAATGCCGGAGATGATGCGTTTGGTATCCAGTTCGGGGTAAGCATTCCTTTGTGGTACGGTAAAAACAAGGCTAAACAGCTTAAGGCCCTGGCCATGATCCAGGCGAAGGTTGCGCAGAAAGAGGCGGCCGTCAACCAGACCCAAACCCGCATCCGCACACTTTATTACAAGGCCAGAAACGCAATTCGCCAGGAAGAATTGTACCAAAAAGATCTGCTCCCCCAGGCAGTAAGAGCCCTTGAGGTGTCGGAAACATGGTTCAGGGAGGGGCAGGGGCCTTTCAGCGATGTTCTGGAAAGCCAGGCAGCCGTTTACAACTTTCAGCTGTCCCTGGCAAGGGCCCGGTCCGACCGGGGGAAATACTTGGCGGAACTTGAACCGCTGATCGGGGCAGCTATGTCAGAGCTTGATCAAATGGATCACCAAAATTTGAATCCTGATGAGACCGGGACCGAGAGCAAGGAGCGTGCACAATGAAATACACCTATGCCATTGGGGTTGTGCTGCTCTTGGTTTTTACCGCAAATTCAGGGTTCTGCAAATATAAGGAACGGGTAACAGACTGGGACCACTGGTCCCCGCCTGCATATATTGCCAATGATACCGTCAATCAAAAGCAAGCGGAAGAGGACAGCCAACAGCATAAGGGCAAAACACCGGCACAGTCCCATCCCCAGCAATCCGGCCACCAGATCTGGAAGTCCAACGTCTCCCAGCTCCTGAATCAGGGCCGGTTTATCCATCCGGCTCCGGATTTAAAACAGCAGACCCCGTGGACTATTGACTCAGCCCGGAATGCGATTCAATCGGTTCTGTCTCCCCAGACGATAGAAAGCATTAGCCTGGCCCGCAATCCTAAAATCCTCGCAGCCAAAGCCGCCTTCCAGGCAGAGCTGGAAGGGTTTGGCCAGGTGGCGGATCTCAATGCCGTTCTCAGCCGCTACGCCACGTTTACCCAGGGCATCATGACCGGGGTCGGCCCCATGAATCAGGCGGCAGGTATTTCCAAAACCTTTCCATTTCCCGGGCAAAATTCATTGAAAACCAGGGTTATTGTGGAAAATGCAGCCGTTGCCGCCCTGGATTATCATATCAAAGTCAAAGAGACCGTCACGTCGATCAAAAAGGCCTATTGGGATTTGGCCCTGATCCATGAAAAGCTTAATATTCTGGGAGAAACCCTTCGGCTCTACGAACATCTGCACGATACGGCCTCCACCATGTATGAGACCGGAAAAACCAGTTACCAGGATGTGATTCAAATTTCCATAAAAACCAAGATTCTTAATAATCAAATCATCACCCTGAAACAGGACAAAAAGGCGGCGCAAATCAAAATGCTGAGCCTTTTGGATTTGCCGGACAGCAGCAGGGTAGGGCGCCCGGCCGCAGGTTCACCTAAATTGAATCTGCCCAAAGCCGAGTTTCTTATTGACCAGGCCCTGTCAAAACGTCAGGAGATCCTGAAAATGGACCATGCCATTAAAAAGATGGAACTGATGATTGAGATGTCCGAAGAGATGGTCCTGCCGTCCCGGGATATGGGATTGTCAAACAACGACATGGACCTGATAAACACCACAGGCACCTGGGCCAAAAAGGCGGCGTTTGCCGACCAGGGACCGTCTGCCTCCATGGGGGCAGGGAAACCCAAAAATTCATGGTACGGCACCACAGCGTCCTGGCTCTCCCAGACCCGGAAAAAACTTGCCGCATTGCGCCACCAGCGCCAAACTCTTGTACTTGAAACCAGGGCTGCCGTTCAATCCGGCTGGGTCCGCCTGGACAATGCCGTCAGGACCTTTCGCCTCTATGCCGATGAAATTGTTGATATGTCTGCGTCTGCTCTGGATGTTTCCACAAAGGAGTATGAATCCGGACGCATATCATTTGCCCAGACTGCCGCAGCATATGACATCTGGCTTAATACAAGACTCACACGGGCCAACGCCTCCAAAGATGCCGGCGTATTTCGTTCAGACTTAGAAAAAACAGTCGGTTTTATATTCTAAATACGATTCAAAGGATATTCCCCATGATCCCATCCATAAAAAAGTTACCGATCCTACCAATTATCCTCACCGCTCTGATCACTGCCGCTCTGGTGGCAGGCGGTTTACATCTTTCAGGATTTCAGGATTCGCACAAGCTCGCAGAACAGACAGACACGGATCACGACCACGAAGGCGAAACAGGGCTTTGGACCTGTGGCATGCACCCCATGGTGATTACCAAAGAGCCGGGGCTTTGCCCCATCTGTAATATGGAACTGATCCCAAAACGGGATACCCCCAAGGACAAAAGCTCATCAGATAGGGAAATCGTATATTGGCGGGCCCCCATGGACCCCATGGAGATCTACAATGCGCCGGGTAAAAGCAAAATGGGTATGGATCTTGTTCCGGTGTACAAGGATGAGATTATCGGCGGCGTAGATGTTGCCATTGATCCGGTAACGGTTCAGAACATGGGATTAAGAACCCAGGTGGCTAAAAAATCGCCTCTGGTCAGTACCATTCGAACCTACGGACATATCACACCGGACGAAACCCGGACTGCCGAGATCAGTCCCAAAGTCAACGGATGGATCGAAATCCTTTATGTGGATTATACCGGCAGCCAGGTTCAAAAAGGCGATCCCCTGCTGGAAATTTATTCCCCGGAACTGCTTTCGGCCCAGGAGGAGTATCTCTCCCTTTTCAGGCGCCTGGGCAACAGGGGGGGCAGAGAAAATGAAATGCTCGAGTCCGCGCGTCTTCGCCTCCAGTACTTTGATGTGGGTACCGAAGAGATCAAGGCGCTGGAAGAGAACGGAAAAGTTAAAAAAACGGTGCTGATCCGTTCGCCTTTTACAGGGGTGGTGACCTTCAAAAGCGCGGTCCAAGGCAGTTTTGTGAAATCCGGGACCAAATTATTCACCATTGCCGATCTTTCAAAAATCTGGGTGGAGGCCCATATCTACGAGTATGAACTGGACCGGATAAAAACAGGCCAGGACGTTACCATGGTCCTTCCCTATCTCCCCGGCGAAACATATGAGGGAAAGGTGACCTTTGTCTATCCTTATCTTCAGCCCAAAACCCGGGATATCATCATCCGCCTGGAATTTGAAAACCCGGATCTCAAGTTAAAGCCTGAAATGTACGGGGATGTCATGATCCATACCAAATCCCAGGGAGATGGTCTTGTTGTTCCTGCTGAAGCCATTATCAGATCCGGGGAGCGCAACCTGGTATTTGTCACCCGGGAAACAGGGAAATTTACGCCCAGGGTCGTAAAGCTTGGCCGGTATCTGGATGATAACCAGATCCATATCCTTGAAGGCCTTGCTCCGGGGGACCGGGTGGTCACGTCAGGCCAGTTTTTACTGGATTCAGAATCCAAACTGCAGGAGGCCATTAAAAAGATGATGGACCCTGATCCTGTGACACCCAGCTCTGAACCGGATCAGACAGATGATTTTTTTAAGGATATGGCATCATGATTGATCGCATCATTGAATGGTCCGTCAAGAACAAATTCATGGTTCTGCTGTTCACGGTATTCGTCATCTGCGGCGGCATCGTCGCCATGCTCAACACCCCCCTGGACGCCATCCCGGATCTGTCCGATGTACAGGTGATTGTCTATACCGAATACCCGGGCCAGGCCCCCCAGGTAGTCGAAGACCAGGTCACCTATCCGTTGACCACAGCGATGCTCAGCGTGCCCTTTGCAAAGGTTGTCCGGGGCTACTCTTTTTTCGGGTACTCTTTTGTCTACATTATCTTTGAGGATGGCACCGATCTGTACTGGGCAAGATCCCGGGTGCTGGAATATCTCAATGTGGTCTCGGGCAGACTGCCCAAGGGGGTAACCCCGGGGCTGGGACCCGATGCCACAGGTGTGGGTTGGGTCTATGAATATGTTCTCAAGGACACCACCGGCAAATACGATCTACAGCAGATGCGTTCCATACAGGACTGGTATCTCAGATACGAACTGACATCCGTGCCGGGGGTGTCGGAGGTGGCAAGCATCGGCGGATTCGTCAAGCAGTACCAGGTGGAAATCGATCCCAATCGTCTTTTGGCCTACAATCTGTCCATCCAGGCTGTTAAAAAAGCCATCCAGAGATCCAACACCGATGTGGGCGGCAAAGTGGTGGAAATGGGGGAGACCGAATTCATGGTCCGGGGCCTGGGATACATCAAGAGCCTTGAAGACCTTGAACAGATTGCCCTGGGCGTGGACGCCGACGGCACGCCCATCCTGCTCAAGTCCGTTGCCAATATCCAGATCGGCCCGGAACTTCGTCGGGGGGTACTTGAGTGGAACGGTGAAGGAGAAGTGGTTGGCGGCATTATTGTCATGCGCTCGGGCGAAAATGCCCTGGAGGTGATCAAACGGGTAAAAGAAAAGCTTAAGAACCTGGAAAAGGGGCTGCCGGACGGGATCACCATTGATATGGGCTATGACCGGTCTGCCTTAATTGAACGGGCCGTGACCACCCTGAAGAGCAAACTGATCGAAGAGATGGTGGTGGTGGCCCTGATCTGTGTCATCTTTTTGTTCCACTTCAGATCTGCCTTTGTGGCCATCTTTACGCTTCCGGTGGGTATTTTGATCTCCCTGGCCGTGATCTACCCTTTGGGCATCAACGCCAATATCATGAGCCTTGGCGGTATTGCCATTGCCATCGGTGTGATGGTGGATGCCTCGGTGGTTCTGGTTGAAAATGCCCATAAACACCTTGAACGGGACAAGGGGAAAAAATCCCATACCCAGATTATTATTGATGCATCCAAAGAAGTGGGGCCTGCGCTTTTTTATTCTCTGCTGATTATTACCATCTCTTTTCTGCCTGTATTTACATTAGGCGAGCAGTCCGGCCGGATGTTCAAACCCCTGGCCTATACCAAAACCTTTGCCATGGCCGCCTCTTCGGTACTTGCCGTGACCGTGATCCCGGTGCTTATGACTTTTTTTGTAAAAGAGAGAACCTATCGCCGGGATTTAAGCAGACGCAGCAGACTGTTGCTCTGGCTTGGCCTGCCTATACTGCCGCCGTTTTTTGTCCTGGCAGGGGCCTTAAGCGGTCTTCCCATGCCCGACTGGAGTCTGGCCGCCGCCATTATGCTTTCAATATTTATACTGGCCTGTCTGGTCCCCCAAAAATTTATACCGGAAAAGCGCAATCCCTTGAGCCGCTTTTTCATCATGATTTACCTGCCTGTGATCCGGCTGGTGCTGCGTCGTAAAAAGACAACCATTGCCCTGGCATTTTTATCCCTTGTTGTCACCTGGTATCCCATGACCCACCTGGGTTCTGAATTCATGCCGCCCTTAAACGAGGGAGATCTGCTATACATGCCCACAACCCTGCCCGGAGTGTCCATTACCAAGGCCAGGGAGCTTTTGCAGCAGACCGATAAAATTATCCAGAGATTTCCTGAAGTCAAACATACCCTGGGGAAGATCGGCAGGGCTGAAACCCCCACGGACCCGGCACCGTTGTCCATGATTGAAACCACAATCATGCTGCGGCCCAAGGTCACCTATGAACAGATTCACACCGACCGGTTCTTTTCCAGCTGGCCCGCTATTCTTAAATATCCTCTGACCTGGATCTGGCCTGAAACCCAGAACGGTAAGATCATTCATGAATGGCGCAAAAAAGAGATCAAAAGATTTTTTTCCAACTGGCCAAATTTTTTGAAAAAGCCCTTGTCTGCCATCTGGCCTTTGGAACGTTATATCACCATGGACGAACTGATGCAGGATCTGGATCATGCCATCCAGTTTCCAGGGCTGACCAATGCCTGGACCATGCCCATTAAAACCCGTATTGATATGCTCTCCACGGGCATCAAAACCCCTGTGGGCATCAAGATCATGGGGCCGGACCTGGATGTGCTGACGGATCTGGGAGCCCGGATAGAGGCCCTGGTCAGGAATGTGCCGGGCACGTTGTCTGCATTTTCGGAACGGGTGACCGGCGGCAATTACATGGACTTTCAAATCCGGCGGGATCAGATCGCACGTTACGGGCTTACGGTTGAAGATGTCCAGGATGTGATCATGACCGCCATTGGCGGCATGAATGTCTCCTATACTGTGGAAGGGCTTGAACGCTATCCCATAAATCTACGCTACAACCGGGAGCTTAGAGACAATATTGATCGGCTCAAGCGCGTCCTTGTACCTACGAAAACCGGTGCCCATGTTCCTCTGGCCCAATTGTGCAACATTTCCCTGCACAAAGGGCCTGCCGGTATTAAAAGTGAAAACTCCAGGCGTACCGCCTGGATCTATGTTGACATCAGGGGCGTGGACGTGGGCTCCTATGTCCGGGATGCCAAAGCAATCATCGAACGTAGCATTGACATTCCGCCCGGATATTCCATTATCTGGTCCGGCCAGTTCGAATATATGGAAAAGGCCAGAAAAAAACTCAATGTGATTGTTCCGGCCACCCTGGGAATCATTTTTCTGCTGCTTTTTCTCCACTTTAAAAATGTCACTGAAGCCGCCATCGTCATGGCAACGCTTCCTTTTAGCCTTGTGGGCGGAATCTGGCTGCTGTTTTTCCTTGGTTACAACCTCTCTGTGGCCGTCATTGTGGGGTTTATCGCCCTGTCGGGACTGGCTGCGGAAACCGGTGTCGTGATGCTGGTTTACCTGGATGAAGTGTTTGAACACTATGCCGCAAACCAGCGGTTGAACACCTTGAAGGATCTGTCTTCAGCCATTGTTGAAGGCGCTGTAGAGCGGGTGCGGCCAAAGATCATGACGGTTGCCACAACCCTCATTGGCTTGCTCCCGGTGATGACAGGGACAGAAACAGGGTCTGCAGTGATGAAACGAATTGCAGCCCCCATGGTCGGCGGCCTTATTTCGTCGGCCATACTTACATTGATCATCATACCGGCCGTGTATATGATCTGGAAACAATGGCAGTTGAAAATGAAAGATAGTTAGCCCAATAGAGATGATCTTAACTGATTAAATTTTAATCAGCACCTGATTAAAATTTAACCGGTTGCTTTCTATTAAAACTCTTTGATTTTTTAATATCCCTGTAATATCAGCGCAATACAACTTTGGCACGACAATTGAATTAGAACTATACAGAACGCACTGAGTGTTCGTTTTAATTTTAATAAATACCTTTAACAGGGAGCGTGTAACATGAATAGAAATTCAATTAAAAGACTTATCATTGGCGGAACAATTCTTCTGGTAACCGGTTTTACAGCGTTGGCCTTTGCCCAGGGCGGCGGATACAATATGAGAGGCGGATACGGCCATGGCATGATGAGCGGGTACGGACACCACCAGGCCGGCAACTGCGGCTATATGTACAATAACCTGTCCGCAGAAGACCAGCAGAAGATGCAGGATCATATGAACAGTGTTCATCAGGCGCCCAGAAACTAAGACACCCTCATGGAAAACCGTATTGATTTGAAAATTCAATATTCAAAAGGCTGTTTTTAGGCTGTGATGAGAATGCGGGGGGGGGGGAATGCGGTTTAGCTTACCCCCGCATTTCATTTTTGATTAAAACTTCAATATTAAAACAAAGCAGGTGACATCAATGAAAAATATAATTTCAATCGGCCTGGGCATATTGGCAATCATATTTGTTTTTACAGGAAGTTCCATTGCCGGATGGGGCAACGGACAGTGCTTTTATCCAGGCAGCGGCATGATGGGAGGTGGATATATGGGCTTTTCAATGATTTTTTTCTGGGTAATCCTTCTGGCCATATTGGTGTTTGTTGTCCGGTGGATTTTTAGTCAGGGGCAGTCGAACAATACCTCTTCCTCCGCACTGGATCTATTGAAAAAACGTCTGGCAAACGGTGAAATTGATATCGAGGAATTTAAAGAAAAAAGCAAGTTTTTATGATCGTCCATCGTATAACGATTAATAATGTGGCATTGAAAAAGGTCCCAGCCTTTTTCAATGCCTTATATTTTTTCTGGTTATAACGGATTTTGGGGACCAAGTTTAACCATCTGAAATTATAATGATACGTTTTATATCTTGTCCTGAAATTGTGATCAAAACAAAACATGAAATTCTTGCTCAAGGGCCAAGAAGCTTGAGAAATAGGAAAGCACCAGAAAGCCGAATTAATGGCCTCCCCAAAATCCGTTATAATCAGGATTAATCCTCAAAAAATTTCGGTAAGAAGCAGTCTTTCAATTGACCGCCGGAAAGTATTGACACGATTGTTACCAGCTGATAGCTATCACCCCAGTCAGCGCAGAATCTTTTTAATTCAATCGTGTTATGAAAACACATTAAAATGGTATATGCGCTGAACGGCACCAGGCTGTAATCGTCAAAAATTTAATAAATTTAACAAGTCACGAAGACCTTGTTTCTTTTGAAAAGGAAATAAGTCTCGTGGCTTTTTTTATTTTGGGAGGGGGTGATCAGGGCTTAAGGGGTAGAAAAATGATGGGGAAGAGAGTTTGTTTCCCGTCAAGAATGGCAAGGCTGCTGTCCCAGTGACGATTTTCCGGGATAGATTCATTAACCGCATTTTGTTTTTCGTGAGGAGAGATTGATGAGAGTTGTTGCAAGGGTTCTATGTGTTGTGGTCATAATGTTCATTTCCTGTGCAGCAGTAACAGCAGAGGAAACCCAGAAAAATGAAAAAACAGACGAAAACCAGGCAAGTGAAACGGTCGATCTTCAAGAAGTTGTTGTAACGGCGCCTCGCAGAGACGCGCTGCCTGCCGGGGCCAAGGTTCCAGCACCCGTGGAATCAATTACAAAGGACACAATTGAGTGCATTAATATGGTGGGGACCGAAGATATTGTGAAATACCAGCCAAATGTACAAATGAGACGGCTCTTTCCGGGCAGTCGCTCCCACGGCGATTCGCCGACCATCCGCGGGACGTATATCTTTACGCCAAGAACCATGGTTTTTGCCGACGGGATCATGCTCAGCAATCCTTCGGGCAGAGACACCAAATGGGTCATGGTGGCACCCGAAGAAATCGAGCGGGTTGATATTATTTATGGGCCGTATTCGGCATTATATGGTGGCAATGCCATCGGCGGCGTTGTCTTGCTGACCACCGAGCTGCCTGACGAGACTGAAATCACCGCCAATACATCTTATATCTTTCAAAATTACAGACAGTATAAAACCGATGATGATCTTGGTGCGTATACGACCCACCTATCCTATGGTGATAAGTTCGGAAAATTCCATATTTTCGGTTTATACGATCGACTGGAAAGTGAAGCCTACCCGGTCTCCTTTGCCACACAACTTAAAGATTCCGGCGGCGCACCTTCGGGCAACACCGTTTACGGCTGGGATCAGGACCAGGATCGATCCGGTGCGGACCGCTATATTTTAGGTTCATACGGCTACAGCGAGGTCACCACGGACCTGTTGAAGTTAAGGCTTGCCTATGATTTTAACAGTTACACCCAGGCAGAAATTAATTTCGGATATCTGACAGGGGAGAGAAACATTGGCGATCCTGAAACCTATTTGACCGACAGCGCAGGAAACAAGGTATACAGCGGCACGGTGGATATTGACGGTCAAAGCTACACCATTTCCGATTCCCAGTTTTATTACCAGGAGATGGAGCACGAAGAGTATATGACATCTATCTCTTTTAAAAGCGAGCCGGATGAGGGGCTCAAGACCTGGGCTACCTTCAGTCTTTATGATATGCCAAAAGAGACCACCCTGCGGTCGACGGAGGCGCCGCCTGCCTCATCTTCCGGGGGCGCCGGACAAACCACCGATGCCGAAACCGGCTGGTATAATTTTGACATACGGGCAAGTTACAACCCGTCAAAATCACCGATTTTGTCAAAACACACCTTTACAGCGGGGTACCGTTATGACTGGTATTACACGGACAGTGAAACATGGATTACCTCGGACTGGAAGAAAGACATAAGAACGAGCCTCTCTCTGGATGATGAAGGAAAAACATCGACCCATGCCATTTTCTTCCAGGATGAGTGGGAAATTGCCGACAACTGGATCCTTTATCTGGGCGGCCGCTATGAATGGTGGAAGGCCTTTGACGGTGCCAAGACAACCGAGGTCAGCGGATCAATGGTTACAAATAACCTGGATGAAAGGTCAGAAGACTATTTTTCTCCAAAGGCTGCGATTACCTATCTGTATGGTGATAACTGGAGTTTCAGGTTTTCTGCTGCAAAGGCCTATAGATTCCCCAGCGTAAGAGAACTTTTTTATGGAAGTATGGACGCCGACGGATATGTGGTGAACAGTAATCCCGACCTTAAATGTGAAGATGTCTTTTCCATGGATTTTACCATTACCCGAGCGTTGGGAAATGATGGCAGAGCCAGGCTTAGCTTTTTCCACAACAAGGAAAAGGATTCTATCTTCAGCCAGACCAACATCTATACACTGGTCAAAAATTACCAGAACATTGATGAGGTCAGGAAACTTGGTGTTGAATTCAGCGTAGAAAAGAGAAATTTCTTAGTTGAAGGGCTTGGGGCAATGGGCAGCATCACATACACCGATGCTGAGATCGTCAAAAATACAAACTACCCAGATTCCGAAGGAAAATCCTTTCCGCGGGTCCCGGAATGGACGGTCAATACGGTTCTCTCCTATTCTCCCATACAAGATCTGTCCATTGTTGTGGGCGGCCGTTATGCCAGCAAGCCGTACGGGGACCTGGATAACTCGGATACCGTCGAAGGCGTATACGGCTCCTATGACAGCTATTTGGTATTTGATACCAAGATCGTATATACATTTTTGAAGAATTGGAAAATGTCATTGGGTGTGGATAACATAACAGATGAACTTTACCACAACAGCCACCCCTACCCGAGAAGAACTTACTCTGCCATGCTTGAGGCCGCTTTTTAAGCGGGTGAGAAACGTTTGTTTTGATTTGATATCGAGCCCGAAAAGAATTGCGCATGGTCTTGTGTTTTAAATTATATCCATACCTCACATCATGAATATGGGGTTGAGCCGGAGTTTTTTAATGTACAGGGAAGGGGCGAAAATGCTCCGGACAAAGGCAGGGCGATTACGCCCTGCCTTTACGGGTTATGGGGTATGAATAAATTTATTTAACGATGCCATGCTGAGAATTTTCTTGGGCAATGCTTCCAGCTAAAGCCGTGGAATTTATTTTTCTTTTCAAATGCCGTTTCATCCACATTAATCTGATATACGGTGGTTGTTCCGCTGATCTCGTTGGCCACGGCCAGCATATTTTGTCCGGTGGGACTCTGGGCTGCCGGGATAAAGGTCAAGCCCTCGGGACCCAGATCTCCTGCTGTGCCTTCTTCGGCAACACCGTCAAAATTGCGGTTATTGAGGTACTGGACAAATTCAGGCGCATTGGGGTCGGTGATATCATACACCATGATCCCGGAAACCCGCTCAAGACCCAGGAACAAAAAGGTTCGGCCATTGATGGTGCCAATCGTCAAACCCTCGGGTTCGGGGCCTTTGTCATCACTTCGGCTGTCAAAGGAGTCATTCTCATCATTGTTGCTGTTAAAATCAAAGGGCAGGGCGGCGGCTGTGAGCTGCTCCAGCTGGTCCCCGCTGTCAAAGACCATGGCAAGCCTGCTGCCCGTGGCGGATAAAATGCTGAAAGAACGGGCGCCATACGCATATAATCCGTCATAGTCACCGTCACCATCCCAGTCGCCTAAAGTCGATGTGATTTTAAGCTTGCCCAGCTTCGCTTTTTTCTGGAGTGTTTCGGCATTCGGGAATTGATCCGGGTCAAGGTCAACATCTGCAACGGTGGTCTCTTCACTGAATCCGTTATAATCACGGGAATCCCCTTCATTGGCCGTCACTAGAAACTGGTGTCCCCGGACCTGATATGCACCAATGGCGTCGGGCTGGTACATGCCGAACAGGTTGTCGTAGGTGTCAATATTGATGAGGTCATCCTTGTTGGAGGCGTCCAGGCCGTTGCCGGCAAGGTTGTGTGCTTTAAACCCCATGGGATAAATACCGATAATCTGACCGCTGTTTACATTGAGCACAGCCACGGCATTGTTCTCCTGCAGGGTCACCCATGCAAGGGCACTGTTGGCGGATACGGTAATGTATTCGGGTTCCAGGTCCTGGGCCACGGTGGCATCAGGGCCGAAGATGCGAACGCCTTTGGCTGTTAACTGACGTTTCTGATAGTTGAATCGTTTAAATTCTGCGGTTTTAACCCGGGCACGTCGAACACCTCTGGATATATCAATGATGGAGACGGAACCTTCAGGATCTATATCATAATTGTCGCTGGGTTCACCTTCATTGGCCACAAGGACTTTTTTGCCGTTCGGGGTAAAGGTCACCATGTCGGGCAGGGCTCCCACCGTGACTTTTTTGAGGAAGGTGCCGGCTGTGTTAAAGAAAACCACCACACCATTATCCTGTTTTACTTCCGCTTGAACAGCTGCGGCCAAAAGGCCGTTGTGAACCGCCACGCTGTTTACACCACCGCCATAGGACGCCAGATCAATGGTGAAGGCTTTGGATGGATTTTCAGGATCTGTGGTGATATCCAGGGCATCAATGGTGTTGTCCAGCGCATTGGTCACAAATAAAAGACCGGTCTGTGCGTCAAAGGCCACGATCTCTGCGGCCCCTTCGTCAAACTCGCCGCTTGCGTAAGTGCCCATAACTTTTAATTGGATTTTCGGATCAAGGCTGATAAGCGCACGATTGTCTGTGGGTTCAAGATCTGTCCACAGCGCATAGAGCATTTGTCCCAGATACTGTACAGAGGCGTCGCTGCTGCCCATATACCCGTGAATCAGCGCTAAAGTCGCTTGGTCCGGTTTTTCATCTCCTGCGTAGTGGGCAGCAAATGCGTCGGCCACATATGGGGATAGTGCCTGGGCCGTGGCAGCATCCACCCCGTATGAGGAGACCAGAAGGCTTTGGGCAAGGTTTATCAGCCCTTCGTAGAGATAGTTATCGGCATATTCAGCAAAGGAATCAAACTGTTCTTCATCATCAAGACCGGCGTTATAGTCATAATCAATGTCTGTAATGTGCCGGGTCTCTATCTGGGCGGCATTGTTCCCGTGCAGGGTTACAATGCGGTAGGGGCAGGGGGCGGTGACAAGGGAACCTGTTTCGATATCATAGAGTACCGCGTCATCGGTGCTGCCTGTTGTTTTGGTGATGTCATTGGCATGGTAATGGCCTGTGAATACGATTTTAAGTCCGGCATCGGCCAGGGTGCCGGCAACGGTTTCATGATCGTCAATTACATAGTCTGCAAAGGCTGTGGCCTGGCCGGTGTAGTGTTCGGTCATGCCGTGGTGCTGGAATGCCACCACCTGTTTACCGGCAGCTTTAGCCCGTTCAACCACACCGGCAGCCCAGGCCAACGTGGTCTGGCTGAAAGCACCGCTGGTTTCAGGAGAACCCTGGGCCAGGTTGTCATCATATTTGCAGGAGTCCAGGGAGAGCAAAACCACCCCGGGCACCGCCTCCACCGCATAACTCAACGAGTCAGAGTCATGCATGGTAGCTTCACGATAACCAAAATCAGCATAGATGGCGGCAAATTGTGCGGCAGACACATTGTCAACGGCCGTTGCGACATCACCATCGTAGGATGCGGCGTGGGGATTGTTGATATCATGGTTGCCGGGTGCCACAAATACTGCTATTCCGGCATCTTCCAGTTGTTTTAAATACGCGGCAAATTCCTGGTGGCTGGTTAAGGCGCCATCTTTGGTCAGGTCGCCCGGAACGATAACAAAATCAATGGGCGTTTCGGCATTGGCTGCAATGATTTTTTCTATCACAGCCTTGGTCAATGCCTCACTTTCACGGATCAGCTTGCGGTCCTGGGCCAGGTACGTTTCAAAGGCCGTGCCTTCGGTGCCAAGATCCGTATCGTAATAATGCGGATCGGAAAAAACCGCAAACCGCACGGCAGCAAAGGCCTTGACCGAAGGCGCTCCGAGCAGAAAAACGGCTGTCATCAAAACAGCGAACAGACGTGGGAACATAATTTTCTTCCTTTTCATTCTATGGTTAAAATAATTTAGTCCCGCAGAAGGGTGCGCTCTTCTACGGGACACGTTTTAATTTCTTGTAAAATTTGATGGTTCCGTTTTAATCCCTGGCGTAAAATACCAGGGTTTTATTTGGTTCGTGTTTATTTTTGGTTAGACGGAATATTTTGAAGGCTTTAGAAAAAGTCTGCTGCTTTTAGCTATCAGATAGGCTTTTCACAGGGGGGGGAGGACTGAAATCGGTCAGAAAGGGTGATATAGGTATTTTTTAACTTCGTGGGATCTGCATCGCGGAGATTTTAAAACATTAGATCGTTATCCATTCCCAGAGCCGTAAATGAGTTGGTTGCAACGGGAACCGTTGCACATTCATTCAGCACACGCCAGGTTACGGTTTTTTAAACAAGCATTTTAATGTTGCAGAAGGGGACATAAAACAGATCTGGGCATTAAGACCACGGTCAAAAAGACTATCAATAGTTGACATCATTGTGCTTACACTCTGTTTATAATGCCGATTCCAGCTCATTTATCATTTCACCGCAAAATGGGCATATTTTCATTTGATTATCTTCTATGGTTCCCTCAAAAAAGAACCAGTCCCCGCCGCATTCTGATTCGTAATGATTTTCATTGGCATCAACGATTTTCCAATCACATTTTTCCATATTTCCATCCTGTCTGTTATATAAGTTAACATTTAACTTTACAGCAAAAGGAGATAACTAAAAGCGAAAGAGAAACCCACACTCATTCAGTTACTATGGATTTGATTATACATTCTTTGAATGTATTTGATGGGAATCAAGGTGATAAAATATCGATCCCATAAGTTCGGTTCAAGCGAAAATTCATTCTAATACATATTGCAGCGTAATACAAATTTGTTGTATGGGTTGATTCAATTTTGCCGGGGATTGTTGAACCCAAAAGGATCAAATCACCATACATCACCACATATCAAGGGATGGATTTCGTAAGGGAAGAAGTTCCCAAACAATTTCTCGTCCGGGAACTTTCTAACAGGTTATACCGCTGACTATAAAGCGGTTACATTTACTGCAGAAGGACCTTTCTTGCCTTGTTCAATATCGAATGAAACACGCTCCCCTTCTTTCAAGGATTTAAAGCCTGATTTATTGATGGCAGAATGATGCACGAAGACATCTTTTCCTCCATCATCTTGTTCGATAAATCCAAAACCTTTTGAGTCATTAAACCATTTCACTGTACCTGTGGCCATATTGGCGATCTCCTGTATTGGAAATAAATAAAATGAGTTTCAAGCTATTCTGATCCTATTCGGGGAATTGCATTTTAAATACTTGTGCTTTACTTGAAACAAAGATTTTATAGCTATAGATTGGAATACCAGTGAAAGTCAAGTAATAAATGGCGATTTAAGTCTTACTTTAGGTTCGCTTAACTTAACGAGTCTGTTTTTTTGTCTTTTTTTATAAAAATATTTCCGGCTCTTTTCTATCCTGGCAGTTTTGATGTAGTGCTTGAATAGCGGATTGAAAATTTGGTTCGTTCATTTGCCTTGCTTCTTCCGGACAGATTCTCACACATGCAAAGCATATAAGACATTGCCACCTATCTGTCTGAGTTAGATCTTCAGAGGAAATTGCTCCGGTGGGACACACATCGGCACATTGTCCGCACTTTGTGCATTTTGATACGTCTGTTTCCGGGGTGAGGGCTACCATTGATCGTGCTTCTTTGATCATATTCAGATGCACAGGCTCGATATAGGGAAACTGACCGGGAATTGTAATGGCTGTTAAATGCTCAGATGATTCCACATGTTGCAGTTTTTTTCGAATCGCGGCACCAAATTCTTGCGCTTTTCGGATATCACTTTCATCCGGGCGATTGGGTGCAATCGGATAAGTCGTTGATGAATATGAATGCTCGGCGACAAAGGCGCCGCCAGCTATGGGAATAAATTCAGCATCAACGGCTATATCATGTAATTCTTTGAGGGCATCTTCAAATGCCCTGTTTCCATATACTGCAACTAGCACGACAGGTGTCTGCGCGGCGTTCAATGAAGTTAAGTAGGGTAAAATTTCCTCTGGTACACGACCGTAATATACGGGCGTTGCAAGAATAACAATATCATCTTGGCTAAATGATAGTTGTTTCCCGCGTTGCGACCTTTTAGTTATATCAATTATCTCAAAGAATTCAGGATGAATGCCCTGGGTAATATTTTCTGCAATTGTCTTTGTTGTCCCGGTTGGCGAGAAGCATAGACAACGAACTGATTTGATTTTCATTTAATGCCTCCTTGTTTAAAGTGATAATACGTTATGCTGTCATTTTTTTTCTTTTGCCAGACCTCAAGACGCCTAATCCATTACATAAGGTTCCAGATCACTGGAATCAACATCGTTTTCGGATATGGCTTTATATTGAACGGATGCGCCGGACTCATGAACCGTTTCGGAATTGCCTGAAACTAAAAAATGAAATGAGGGGAGCGCCCGGCCTTCAGCCAGTCGCCGGTAGGCGCAGGTGTCGGGCAGCCATCGGTATTGAGGTATTAAATCCACCGTAAGCTGGATGCACTCCGGCACCAGGTCGGAGCGGTTTTCGTAATCAGAACAGCGGCATTCATCAATGTCCAGCAAACGGCAGGCCACATTGGTGTAGCAGATTTCACCGGTGTCTTCATCTTCAAGTTTGTGCAGGCAGCATCTGCCGCATCCGTCACACAACGACTCCCACTCTTCCTGGGTCAACTGGTGAAGGGATTTGGTTTTCCAGAATGGCTGTTTTGGGCCCTCTTTCTTTGTCATAAGCATCCTGCTATTTCACTGAATAGGGTTTTCCCACGCGGCTTGGGAAAGAACGGGAAAATATCCGATTCCGTACCAGGCTTATCAACTATACGTTTTTTATTACGGCGGAGAAATCTTCATCCCCACAGTCGTCCTGTCTGGCTTTGATATAAGCGTTGTTTGCCGCAGCGCTTGTATAAAGGGGCTGACCATGGGCATCCCCCAGCAGCAATGCAAGGCGCATATCCTTTTGCATATGTTTTAAAGGAAAGGCCGGCGAGAAATTTTCTTTCACCATGAGGGGGCCTTTGAGCTGAAACATAGGGCAGGTGATGGCTCCCTGGGCGATTACATCAAGGATATCCGCTTTTTCCAGTCCGATTTTATCCCCAAGGTTGAGTCCTTCAGCAAAGGCCGTCATCATGGTTCCCATGATCATGTTAATGACCAGTTTCATCTGTGCCCCCTGGCCCATCGTGGGAAAATAGAAGGATTTTTTCCCCATGATATCCAATGCGTCAGCGGCATCCTCATAGAGCGACGGGTCTCCGGCACAAAGAAACACCAGGGTGCCGTCCTCTGCCGGTTTTTTGCTGCCGGAGACAGGTGCCTCAAGAAACCGGCCGCCCTTTGCCTTAACGGCGTTGCAGATTTCGCTGGACGTATCGGCATCAACCGTTGAAATATCAACGTAGGATTTCCCTTTTGAGATGCCCTCCAGCACACCGTTTTTGCCAAAACAAATGGCTTTGGCGGCTTTGGGATCAGAAACCATGGCAAAAGTGATATCGCAATTTGCAACCACCTCAGCCGCAGTTTGCCCCTGTTTGGCTCCCAGCTCCGTAAGCGGTTCGCAGGCTGCAGCAGTCCGGTTCCAGACCGTCACATCAAATCCTGCATTGATTAGATTGGTTGCCATGGCTTTTCCCATAATACCGAGTCCCAAAAATCCGTATGTAGTCATACGTTCCTCCTACAATTCTTTCGTTTTTATATTTATTGGCTTGTGCCTGCCCAAAGCCTGCTTGCCACCCAATAGGCTCTGTCCGTAAATGTGTCTCACTTTTTAAGCATTCAAGACAAGCCATTTTTTTAAGAGCAGATCCTGAATCATATATTTTCCATTTTTCACTAAAATTTCTTTTTCAGACAGACTTTTCAAGCATCTGGTGACAATAGAGGCGGTTTTTATACTTACAGTGGTCAGCGCTTCTGCGGCAAAAAGATTTTGGCCGTCATTGATCAATACCAATTTCAGTGTTTTTTTCTGATTTGTCGACAGATTATCCCACAGCGTTTGATATTCTAAATGTTTTTGATCAATCATGTGTCGTTCAATTGTATTGATCATCTCTTCATTCCAGGGCGTATCCTGCAGTTCTCGCCATAGAAAAAAACAGAACAGTTGAATATACATGGGGTGATTTTTAAACTGCTCAACAATTTTTGTTAAATTTGTTTTTCCAATGGAAAAATTTCCCGTATCAAATAGATGTTCCATCCAGGGGATATAATGTTTCGTTTCAATCTCTTTCAGCGGGTAGCTTGCCGCCTGTTGATAAAACGCTCTGTTCTGGGACTGGAACATCGCTGTAAGTATATGCTGCTGACTGCCGGAAAATATATAGCAAATATTAGTGTGTTGCTGAACATAAGATCTTAACTGCTTTTCAAACGCATCTGCATTGGTATATTTGGCAACTTCCTGAAATTCATCAAACGCAATGACAATTTTTCGTTTTGCAGAAAATTTTTCAAGCAATTCCATGAGATTTTTCAGGACCAGGGTCTCATTTGCGGCGTTGAATGTTGGGGTGATGGTCGGCGAATTGGTATTGGGGTCAATGCCTACCTGAAACGAAAATTTATCAATGCTGTTTTTTAATAATTTTAAAAGTTTATCCGTACTCGTTTCCAGAACATTCAATTGCTGAAAAATCCGAGTCAGAAATTCTTTTTCAGAGGTTGTGCCATACAGATCAATATAAAGCGTCCCAATTTCCGGAGACTGATTTTTAATATTGAGAAACACCTGTTTGATCAATGAACTTTTGCCGGTTCGTCTATGGGAATACAACAATACGTTTTGGGAAGTTCTGATAAATTCTAACAACTCTTCCTGTTCTTTTTTTCGATTACAAAAATGAGGTCCGGTGACAATATTGCTATAGGTGAATGGATTATTCATTTCAACTCCTAAATTACACAAAATAGTATAACTTTATTTGTATATAAAATATTACACTTTATGCGTAAAATCAATAAGGAGGTTTTAGAAGGAATCTAAGAAAGAGGCTCCGTCCAACCGGACAAGGCTTTTGCTGTAATCTGGCCATCCAGCGAAGAAGAGACAATTCCGCCGGCGTAGCCCGCACCTTCTCCGGCGGGGTAAAGGTTCTCTATCTCAGGATGGTTGCGGCTTTTGGGGTTTCTTGGGATACGGACAGGGGAACTTGTCCGGCTTTCGACTGCCAGAATTTGGGCCGTTTCAGTGATAAATCCCCTCATTTTCCGGCCGAATGCTTCAAAACCCTGCTTCAAGGCCTCTGTAATAAATGGCCCAAGGACTTCTTTGACAGGGTAACTTACCGTGCCCGGAAGATACGATGTCTTGGGGAGCCTTTTTGAAAGTTTGTCCGAAAGAAAGTCCGGCAGCCGCTGGGCCGGCGCCGCCATGGTTCCGTTACCTGCCTCGAATGCTTTTCTTTCAATTTCCTGCTGAAAGGCAAGGCCGGCCAGAGCTCCTTTATCCCTATGGTGGTGCCAGAGGCGTTCGTCAACGGTCACAACGATACCCGCATTGGCATTGGGCATGTTGCGTTTTGAGTTGGACATACCGTTGAGAACAAGTTCGCTGGAAGAGGTTGCTGCAGGTACAATCATGCCGCCCGGACACATGCAGAAGGAATAAACCCCAGCCTGGTTGAACTGTCCGGAAAGGGAGTAGCTTGCAGTGGGCAGATTAAACTTGTCGGCATGGCGGCCATACTGGATTGTATTTATCAACTCCTGGGGATGCTCAACCCGAACGCCCATGGCATAGGGTTTGGCTTCGAGCAGAATCCCTTTTCGGTCCAGCAGATAATAGATGTCCCGTGCTGAGTGCCCAGTGGCAAGGATTACGGCATCGGCTAAATATTCTTTTTCCTTTGTTCTGACACCTTTAATCGTCTTTCCAGATTTGATCGTCTCTCCAGATAGGATAAGATCAATGACGCGTTCATTAAAGTGGATTTCACCGCCGTTGTTGAGGATGGTTTCACGAATGGCCGCAATGATTTTAGGCAGCCGGTTGGAACCGATATGCGGATGCGCATCGATCAAAATATCCGGGGATGCGCCATGCTGAACCAGGAGACAAAGAATATCACGGATGTTTCCGCGTTTGGTGGAACGGGTATAAAGCTTTCCGTCACTATAGGTCCCGGCCCCGCCTTCTCCAAAACAATAATTGGAATCCGGGTCGCAGATGCCGTTGGTGTTCAGTGGTTTGAGATCAAAACGACGGTTTTTGACATCCTTGCCGCGTTCAATGATGACCGGCCTGATATTGTTCCGGATTAATTCCAGCGCAGCAAAAAGGCCTGAAGGCCCGCTTCCTACAATGGCCACTCTTTTTTTACCGGTAACGGGTCTGAACGGCACGGGTTCAAAAAGGTTTGCTTCCGGTTCTCCGCAGAAGATTTCAACCTTCAGGACATACAATGGATTCTTTCCCCGGGCGTCCAGAGATCTGCGCAGCACGCGAATGCCTGAGATCTCCTGCGCATCCAGGGACAATGCCCTGGCTGCCGCTTTTATTTGTGCATCCCGGTTATGGACCGTTTCCGGTGACAGTTTGATGGTGACGGACTGGTTCAACGATTGACTCCTCTATTTTTCAAATGGGCAGGGCATCGGCTTCATCCTGTGAGGGATCTTTCTGCATAGATCCGGATGCCGACACATGGATCAGGTAATGCTCTGTGGGAAGCTGTTCAAGCAGCGGCGGATCTCCCAGCCATTTCCTGAATTGCTGCCACCGGGCAACCTCTATTGCGCCACGCGGTGCCCTCAATGACCTGTCCGAAGCGATTTCCTTGAATTTAAGCCGAAAACTGCAAACGCCCCTTCCGTTGCTGTGGAGCAACGGTGTTCTGCCTTCAATGTGCATACCAAATTGCCCTGCATTTCGTGCAAAATACGTTTTTTCGAACAGAACAAAAGCACTGGCAGTCAACCCGCTGTAACTTGGGTATGTCCGGGACAGAAAATCCAGGGTCAGATTCAAGTCTTCATCTGTTGAGGTCGGCAGGCCGAAGATCATCAAACCGAGGTTTGAAATACCGACAGAGGCTGAATGGTTGATCACGGATTCAATCTCCCCAACGCGGGTGCCTTTATTGATAAGATCAAGCAGCCTCTGGGATCCGGTTTCAATTCCCCAGCCGATCCAGCGGCACCCTGCGGCAGACCAGAGTGCAAGGCGTGCAAGGGTACAATCGGCGGTCGGCTTGCCCAGGATATGAAAATGAATATTAAGCCCCTGCACCATGATTTCCTGGCAGATGGCATCCATATCGTCGGCCGTAATATACTCATCGGCAAAATAAAAGTGGCGGACACCAAACGATCGTGTATAAGCATCCATCTCGGCCACAAAGTCGTGAACCTCTTTTTTACGATGGCCGCCAAAGGAAAAATTGTGTGAGCAAAAACGGCACCGGCGCCAGGCGCATCCCCTTGAGAAAAGAACCGGGAGCACCGGAACGGGATTAAAATACATGTCAAGGTCAAGTCCTGAGAAATCCGGGGCCGGCAACGCTTTCAATGAAAGGGTCTGGGCTTTCTTATTGACATGGATATGATCGCTTTCCCGGTAAATCAGGCCGGGTATTGTATTCAATGGACGACCCTCACAGAGTGCAGCAACAGCTTCTTCTCCCTCACCGCAGACCACGGCATCAATTTCAGGGATTGCTTCAAGCAGCTCTGTTACCGGCATCGCCGACATCATCGCCCCGCCTAAAACAATTTTGACCCGGGAAAGCCCTTTGATATTCATCGACTGTTTGAGTGCCCGGGCAAGTGCTGCGGCAAATGAGACTTGTTCCGGAAAAAGAACTGAAATTCCGATGAATCCGGGCTCTAATGAGAGAATCTGATCTACCTGCCACCCAAGGATGGACAAAAATTCTTGATCTGCCTCACCGGTCTCAAGATATAACCCGGCCTGTTCACCCACATGGGTCATCCGGCCCCGAAGCCGGTCCCATACTTGTTTATAGTATCGGGTTTGTCCGTGGTCGAGGAATTGCCCGGCCTTTCCCTGGGTAAATGCAATAAGATCATGGCCTTCGGGGTCTCCTGATGCCAGAAGGTGCCAAAGTGCAATGTTTAAATCAATCAATCGAACGTCGGCATCAGGCACCCGGGCACTAATATAGGGTGCAAGCGATGCGATACCTAATGGCACGTATGTGGCACCTGCTTTCGGCGGGAAAACAAGAACAGCACGCATTCTGTCAAACTCCTCGAAAAAATAAAATACTTTTGCGCTAAGATTTTAAAAGCAGAGACTGTTAACACCTTTTTATAATGATTTCAAGTGGTAAATAGCACAACCCTGGAGGGCCATTGTTATTTTCCGGATGAAGCTTATATATATGTCGGTATCCACATCGTCTTTTGGATAAATAGAAACAAATTTGTCTCTATCTAACTGTATCTTTTATGTCTCATTATGTAATTTAAATAAAATTCACTTAGCTCATTATAATTCGTAACTATCTGTTCTGTATGATTTATAATCATTGTCTTTTGAATTGGTACAAAATCTGCATTCCTAAGGCATACGGCGTAGAAGCTGATGATTAACAGCCAAAACAAGAGGCCTGTATGAGACGCAAAGACATTAAGAAAGCTTATAACCTGATAGATAAGGATAAATAAAATGACCTCCATATCGGTACTGAAACAGCGGGAAAAACAGATCTACCAGAAGGGTAGCCAGCCTTTTGATATGGCGTGTGATACCAAAAGTCTGGCAGGGGCCGTCAGCCAGCGGGCCTGTGTGTTCTGCGGCTCCAGGGTGGTGCTTTATCCCATTGCAGATGCTCTGCACCTGATTCACGGCCCCATCGGGTGTGCCTCATATACCTGGGATATTAGAGGTGCCCAGTCTTCGGGTCCAGAGCTTCACCGGATGAGCTTTTCAACCGACCTGTCAGAGACGGATATTATCTATGGCGGGGAAAAGAAGTTAAAAAAGGCACTGCTGGAGCTCATTGACAAATATTCACCCAAAGCCGCCTTTGTATACTGCACCTGCATTGTGGGCATCATTGGTGATGACGTGGACGCCGTCTGCCGCGAGGTGGAAAAAGAGACCCATATTCCTGTCATCGCTGTTCACTCCGAAGGGTTTAAAGGCACTAAAAAAGACGGGTACAAGGCCGCCTGTGACGCATTGTTCAGTCTCATTGAAAGAAACAAGGAACCCCAGGTTACCATCCCCGACTCCATCAATATTCTGGGAGAGTTTAATATCGGCGGGGAGACATGGATCATCAAAAAGTATTATGAGGCCATGGGGGTTAAGGTGGTCTCGGTGATCACCGGTGACGGCCGGGTGGAAGAAGTCCAGCAGGCAAAGAATGCAGCCCTGAACGTAGTTCAGTGTTCAGGGTCGGTCACCCACCTGGCAAAACAGATGGAAAAAGAGTACGGCATCCCTTTTATACGGGTCTCCTATTTCGGTATTGAAGACACCTCGGACGCCTTGTACCAGGTGGCGGTACACTTTAACAAAAGCCGGGACATCTTGAAAAAGACCCAGGAACTGATCAAAAAAGAGGTGAAGGACATTGTTCCCCGACTTGAGGGCATGAGAAAGGATCTTGAGGGTAAAAAAGCCGCCATTTACGTGGGCGGTGCGTTCAAGGCCTTCTCCCTGATCAAGGCACTGAAAACCCTGGGCATGGAAGTGGTCCTGGCCGGTTCCCAGACCGGTACCAAGGAAGATTATGAGGTGCTCCGGCAGATGTGCAACGACGGCACCGTAATTTTGGATGACTCAAATCCCCTTGAACTGGCCAAATATGCCGTTGAAAAGGATGCGGACCTGTTCATCGGCGGGGTCAAGGAACGGCCCATTGCCTATAAGATGGGCATCGGCTTCTGCGACCATAACCATGAACGCAAAATTCCTTTGGTCGGCTTTGAAGGCATGGTTAATTTTGCAAAAGAAGTACACGAAACCGTGACAAGCCCGGTATGGGACTTGGTCCCCAGGCGGCAGAACCCAGTCGGAAAGGAAAGTACGATATGACCACGAGCAAACTTAATAAAGAGATACCCTCATATACCCCCACCCAGAATGCGTGCAAAATGTGCACGCCTTTGGGGGCCACCCTGGTGTTCCAGGGAATTGAAGGCTGTGTACCCCTGTTGCACGGCTCCCAGGGATGTTCAACCTACATGCGGCGTTACCTGATCTCACATTTCAAGGAGCCTGTGGATATTGCCTCATCCAACTTTACCGAAGAGACAGCGGTATTCGGCGGCGGGGCCAACCTGAAACTGGCCATTGAAAACGTGGCACGCCAGTATGCGCCTTCCATGATCGGTATCGCCACCACCTGTCTGTCCGAAACCATTGGTGATGATGTCCAGCTAATTCTCAACAGCATGGGGAACAGCATCGACGGCACCGCCCTGGTCCATGTCTCCACGCCGTCATACAGCGGTACCCATGTGGACGGATTTCACGGTGCCGTGGCCGCAGTGGTGGACCGTTTCAACCCGGCAGATAAAACAAATGTTAATGGGACCCTGAAAACCGGCGGCGTGAATCTGTTTCCCGGTATGCTCTCCAACGAAGACTTTCGGTACTTAAAGGATATTTTTAGGGATTTTGGCATTCCTGTCACCATTTTGCCGGATTACTCCGAAAGGCTGGAAGGGCCGTCATGGGAGGAATACCAGGCGATCCAGAAAGGGGGGACAACCATTTCAGACATTGAAAATATGAATACGGCTGTTCACAGTATGGAGTTCGGTGCTGTGCTGGCCCTGGCCGCAGAAAAGGGTGAAAAGACTGCCGGAGAAATTTTGAGCAGACGCTTTAATATCCCCTGCACACGCCTTCCCATCCCCATGGGGGTCAAGGCTACGGATCGGTTTTTGGACGCCCTGTCCCGGATTTCGGGCAGGCCCGTGCCCGAACGGTACAGAAAAGAGAAATGGCGGCTGGTGGATACCTATGTGGACGGCAATAAATACGTATCGAAAAAGCGTGCCCTGATCTACGGGGAAGAGGACTTTGTGGTATCCATGGCCGGGTTCCTTGCCGAAGTCGGCATTATTCCCATCCTGTGCGCATCCGGCGGCAAAAGCAAAACATTTAAAGCCGCCCTGGAACAGATGTTGCCCGCAAAACTCATCGACCAGATGATCATCCAGAATGACATGGACTTCACCTGTATGGAAGAGACGGCAGCCGCCATGCCCGAAGATCTGCGGCCTGAAATCATCATCGGCAACTCCAAGGGGTATGCCATGGCAAGACGCCTGAAAATACCCCTGGTCCGGGTGGGATTTCCCATCCATGACCGGATCGGCGGCTCGCGTATCCTGCACGTTGGCTATAAAGGGGCACTGCAATTGTTTGATAATATTGTAAACACAATTCTTACGGCAAAACAGACTGAGTCCAGAATCGGATACGCTTACATGTAGATAAGGAAAAGTATACATTATGATGAATTTAGATAACCATCCCTGTTTTAATAAAAAGTCCTGTAAAGATTTTGGCCGTGTTCACCTGCCGGTTGCCCCGGCCTGCAATATCCAGTGCAATTTCTGTAACCGAAAGTTTGACTGTGTCAACGAAAGCCGCCCCGGGGTCTCCTCATCCCTTTTAACTCCGGACCAGGCCATGGCCTACCTGGCAGAGGTGGTTGAGGCCAAACCCAACACCGCTGTGGTGGGCATTGCAGGCCCTGGCGACCCCTTTGCCAACGGCGACAAGACCATGGAAACCTTGAAGCGGGTGCGCGCCGCCTATCCGGACATGCTCTTGTGCGTGGCCACCAACGGCCTGAACATCCATCCCTACCTGGATGATCTCAAAGAGGTCAACGTCACCCATGTGAGCGTCACCATCAATACGGTGGACCCTGAAATCGGTGCAAAAATTTATTCCTGGCTAAGGGACGGAAAACGCTCCGTGGGCCCGGCCCAGGGCGCAAAATTGCTCTTGGAACGTCAGCTTGCCGCTGTCAAAGGCCTTAAGGAACGCGATATCATGGTGAAGGTCAATTCCATTCTTTTGCCCGGCATCAATGATGAACACATGGTAGAGGTTGCCAAAAAGATGGGTGAGATGGGTGTGGATATTTTCAATATCATGCCCTATTTCCCCACCAAAGGCTCCAATTTTGAAGATATGCCGGAACCGGACAAAGGGATGCTCAAGGAACTCAGGAAGGCAGCCCAGGTCTATGTGCCCCAGATGACCCATTGCAAGCGGTGCCGGGCAGATGCCGTGGGCCTGCTGGATGACCCCTTGAACCAGAATCTCATGGATCGGCTGACCTTCCACGCTAAATCTCCGAATCCGGGGTCCGGTGCGCCGGAAGACGGCCATGAAACGCCCGGCATAAAGGAGACGTTTGCCTTCAGTGCCACCGAGCCAAGGCCGTATGTGGCCCTGGCCACCCGGGAGGGTGCGCTGATCAATCAGCACCTAGGAGAAGCCACGGAAATGCATATATATGACTTAGAGCCGGACACACCGACTTTGGTGGAAACAAGGACTTTGCCCAGACCCGGCGGCGGAGAGATCAGATGGTACAATTTTGCCCGGACCATTAAGGATTGCCACACCATCCTTGTGTCCGGTGTCGGGGAGACCCCCAAAAAGGTTTTGAGCGGCATGGGATTCACCATCCACGAGGTCAACGGCATGATCGACCTTGTACTCATGTCCTTGAAAAACGGGGAGTCGCTAAACCATCTGATTGTCCGGAAACAGACCTCCTGCGGGGAGTGCCGAGGCTCCGGCATGGGGTGTATGTAACCTGTGTCAGTGCCCATACCTGATTGATACATCAGTGCAGAAAAGGAGTACGTATTATAATGAAAACAAATGATATGCGGGTCTGGATGGTCGACACCACCCTTCGGGACGGCGAGCAGGCACCTGGTGTTTTTTTCAGACCGCTGGAAAAATTAACCATCGCAAGTCAGCTTGCCGAATGCGGCGTTGACGAGATCGAAGTGGGCATTCCTGCCATGGGCGAGTTGGCGTGCAGGGAAATTGAAGCCATTGCCAGTTTAAACCTGCCCACCATGCTCACCAGCTGGTGCCGGGCGGTCAAACAAGATATTGAACTGGCCATTGGCTGCAATACCCCCGGGGTGCATATCAGTTTTCCCACGTCGTCCATTCTGCTTAAGACCTTTGAAAAGGATGAGAATTGGGTACTGGAGACCCTGGAAGACACCGTACGGTTTGCAAGGCGGTATTTTGACCAGGTCTCCGTGGGTGCCCAGGATGCCACCCGAACGGACATGGATTTCCTTCTAAGGTTCTGCCAGGCATCCATCGCATTGGGCGTCCACCGGGTACGACTTGCCGACACCGTGGGCATGATGACCCCGGCTGCACTGATGGATATGATAGAGACCCTTTTAATCCGGCTGCCCGGGCTGGCCCTGGAATTTCACGGGCACAACGACCTTGGCATGGCCACGGCCAATGCCGTGTCTGCCGTGGATGCAGGTGCCAAGGCCATCAGCGTCACCGTCAACGGCTTAGGCGAACGGGCAGGCAATGCCCCCCTTGAAGAAACGGCCATGGCTCTGTTCGGCATTGGTGCCAAAAAAAGCAATATGCGCCTTTCTGGGCTTGCCCAGCTGTGCAATACCGTGGCAAGGTTTTCAGGACAGCCAATCCATCCTGCCAAACCCATCGTGGGGTCACGGATATTTTCCCATGAATCCGGCATCCATTGTGCGGGCCTGTTAAAAGATACAAGCTCCTACGAATTATACGACCCTGAACAGGTGGGCCGGGGCAACGCAAGGCACATGGTGATCGGCGTACATTCGGGTTCGGCGGCCATAAAACATGAACTGGCCCACCGGAACATCAACATTGATAACGATGTCGCCAGAAGACTGCTGCCCCGGGTCCGGGCTGCCGCTGCCGCAGCAAACAAGCCTGTGACCCCGGAGCAGCTTGAGACCATCTATCACAGGGTTCTGTGTGAACGGCAATAGGTGAATCAATATACGCTGTCGATTCACAAACATGCCTTGACGGGCGCTTTATGAAAGATCTGTGCAACCCGCACAGATCTTTCACTTTCCTTCATCATTTCCTACCTGATTCGTTTTTCTATTCTATCTTGAAAAAAATCAAGACGATGGCCTATCTCGTTCGGTATGCAATTCAGCATAGAGCAGATGTTGCCAATCAACAGCTTTTTCCATGGGCATGTTCAGTCTGTCCAAAATGGAGAAACCATCCGTTTCTTTGGAAATGGGACATGTATCATCAATACCTATGATTTCGGTTTCCGTGTACATGTAAGGATGCAGTTGACAGACAAGCGGCCTGGATTCAAAGGGTAAAATGCACCCTGTTTTTGTCAGCATTCCACAGCTTTTGTCCGAGTTTCGCTTAAGCACCCTGAACTGTCCTTCCGGATTCAGGACCAGAGGAAGCCAACCCGGATCGTAGAAAGGTTCAAGATACCAGGGCTCGGGTTTCTCAATGGTAAAGAAATTGTCATGCCCTATGCGGGCTTTGATTCGCTGTACATCTCCTAATGTCAAAACAATTTGTCTGTTAAGGCAGCATGAGCCGCCTGCCGACACACAAGAGAGACATGGTATATCGTCCATGGAAGCAACTAAACTCCTATAAAATAAAAATGAAATAATTAATTCTTGAACCGGATGTTCATATTATTAAGATTTTAACCAAAACGGATGGGCTATCAGATATCTATGGGTGCCACCTCCTGGGGCATCATAAACTGATCATGGGTCTGACTTCGATTGATATGGATTAGCAAAGTTTATGCCAATATAGATTTTGGAAAAAAATCGGACTCCAAACGTCCTGAACGCAATGGGTTTTATGCTTTATTCGGACATTAGGTGTCTTTGGGCGGTGACTTGTTTTTATTTGGTCTGCTTTATTTCATCTGCGGTCCTATGATTGTTTTTCTGTTCAGTTTCATTCATTCGGACCCTGGTTTGTACCGGCAGACAGGTCAGATAGAAAACTTCAAAAGCATTGACCGAATAACGGTTTGGACTTTTGGGTTTTGGCATTTTTATTGCTTATCTGGCGTTGAAAACGGATTGATGAAATCCATCCTGATGCCTTGCATGTAAAGGCGGGCACGGACGGCTTAAAACCATGGATTTTAAACGAGACCAACAGCCTGTAGAATAAAATATTTTTTCGGGGGAAGGGTGATTCCATTTCTTAATAAAAAACCGTCGTAAATCGGCGGGATTTTCTTTGCCCCTTCCCCCCTTCTTTACTTTGATAAACATAATCGGATCATCAAAAAAGAGGATGAGGGGTTGGCATATGTTTTATTGTTCAAGGACAGACAACTCACCGGGGCTGCTGGCTTCCATTAAGGCAGGTGCGCCCAAACTCTGGGAATCCCTGGAACATGCTGCGGCCCAGGGTTTGATTTTTATTGATGAAGAGCATGACGCTGTAACGGCCACCAACAGGTTATTGTTGACATACCCGGATCTGCATGGGGTGTTGAACCAAATTATCGACCACTGGAGCAGTCAGGCGGATGCCGGTTTGGATGCACTTGCTGAGATTTTGTACACAACAAAAGGAAATCCATGAAGATGTTACTCGACGAAATAAAAGAAAAAATTGGAAGCCTTATTGAACCCAGGCTGAAATGGCGAATTGATGAGCTGAATCTGATCAAGGAAATCACCCTTGCTGAAAATAAAATATTTATCCGGATAGAACTGGTCGAGGACTGTCCGGAAAAAAAGGCCCAATTCAAGGAGAGTATCGTGGCCGCCCTGGAAGCCTTTGAGCTGGATCAAGTCAATGTACGGATAGACCATGTCGATGTGGCAGCCAACAGCCTTAAACATATTGACCGTATTTTTCTGGTGGCCAGCGGTAAAGGTGGGGTCGGCAAGTCAACGGTTGCAGTGAATGTTGCCGCAGCGTTGCACCGCAGGGGGTATCGGGTGGGGATTCTGGATGCCGACATCTACGGGCCAAGCATGCCCCTGCTTCTGGGCGCCCATACCACCCCCCAGGTGCTGGACCAGGAAGTGCTTATGCCGGTTTTGGCCCATGGCATGAAATTGATTTCCATGGGCAACCTTATTGCCCGAGAAAGCGCCGTTGCATGGCGCAGCCAGTTGGTTAACGGCACCGTGCTTCAATTTTTAAGAAAGGTGAACTGGGGAAAACTGGATTTTCTGATCGTGGATCTGCCGCCCGGAACAGGTGATATTCATATGACCATTTCAAAAGAGATCAAGCCCGATGGGGTTATCATCGTGAGCACCCCCCAGATCGTGGCAAGGGAGGATGTCGTCCGATGCATCAATATGTTTGAAAATTTAAAACTTCCCATAACGGGCCTTGTGGAAAATATGGTCTCCTGGACCTGCAAAAAGTGCGGCCATGAAGATGCCATCTTCACGGGAACGGATGATCAATGGCACAACCTTGAAAAGTTGGCGGCGTTACCGCTCAGGCAAAATATCTGGGACTGTTCGGAAAAAGGGATTCCCTGCTATGACGTGACCCAGGATCAGGCCATGAAAAATGCCTTTGATCGGATTGCCGATGCACTGGAGAAATAAATCCGAAAACGTATTATGTGGGGAATCTAAAATGAGGATCCAACCATTGAGCAACAAAATTATCACCAAAAGAATATACGAACGGGAATCTTGAATTGAATAGGAGGTAAACGATGCCTGCAAAAATAATCAGCTACGGATCAAAAGCCAGGGATGCCATATTCCTGGGCGTCAACACCCTGGCCGACGCCGTTAAGGTGACCCTGGGTCCCCGGGGCAACAATGTGGTTCTGCAAAAATCCTGGGGGTCGCCCCTGATCACCAAGGATGGTGTCACCGTAGCCAAGGAGATTGAAATATCTGATAAGTTTCAAAACATGGGCGCGCAAATGGTCAGGGAAGTCGCAGGTAAAACCAGCGAGACAGCCGGAGACGGTACAACGACGGCAACGGTTCTGGCCCAGGCCATTTATTGCGAAGGCTACAAACTGGTGTCGGCAGGTGTGAACCCCATGGCTCTGAAACGTGGTATTGACAAAGGAATCGACGCGGTTGTCGCCCATCTTAAAGAATTATCCAAACCCACCCGGGATAAAAAGGACATCGAACAGGTGGGAACCATCTCGGCCAACAATGATGCAACCATCGGAAAATTGATTTCCCAAGCCATGGACAAGGTGGGCAAGGAAGGCGTCATCACCGTGGAAGAGGCCAAAAGCATGGAAACCACATTGGATGTGGTGGAGGGGATGCAGTTCGATAAAGGATATTTATCTCCTTATTTTATAACAAATACCCAGAAAATGGAGACCGTGCTCAACGATCCTTACATTCTTATTCATGAAAAGAAAATTGCCGCAATGAAGGATCTGCTGCCGCTGCTCGAAGAGATTGCAAGAAATCGCAGGTCGCTCTTAATCATTGCTGAAGATGTGGAAGGCGAGGCATTGTCCACCCTCATTGTTAATAAATTGCGGGGCAGCTTAAAAGTTGCGGCCGTAAAAGCACCGGGGTTCGGGGACCGCCGGAAAGCCATGCTTGAGGATATCGCAATTTTGACCGGCGGCCGGATGATCTCCAAGGATATAGGTCTCAAGCTGGAAAGCATCAAAACAGAAGACCTGGGCACCTGCAAATCGGTTAAAATCGGCAAGGACAGCACCACCATCGTGGACGGCGGCGGCCTTCAATCTGCCATAGAGAACCGCGTAAAGCAGATCCGAACGCAAATCGAAGACACAACCTCGGTCTATGATCGTGAAAAGCTGCAGGAGCGGTTGGCCAAAATTGTCGGCGGGGTGGCGATCATTCATATCGGCGCAGCCACGGAAACGGAAATGAAAGAAAAGAAAGCCCGGGTTGAAGACGCGTTAAACGCCACACGGGCGGCAGTTGAAGAGGGGATTGTCCCGGGAGGCGGCGTTGCCCTGGTCCGGTGCATACAAGCGCTGGAAACCATCAAGGTTGATGGGGATGAGCAAAGCGCAATTTCTGTATTGAAGCGGGCATTGTCCGAGCCGTTGAAGCAAATTGCCCGGAATGCCGGCCAAGAGGGTTCTGTTGTTTTGAGCAAGGTGCTGGAAGGGGATGGCGACTTTGGCTATAATGCCCGGACCGACACCTATGAAAATCTTTTGGCAGCGGGGGTTATTGACCCCACTAAAGTCGTGCGCTTTGCCGTTCAAAACGCCGCATCCGTCGCAGGGTTGATGTTGACCACCGAAGCCATGATCTCTGAAAAACCTAAAAAAAAATAAAAGACGACGACATCCGCTGAAAAACAAACCTGGTGTCTTTGCCGCATACGGTATAGACACCAGGTTTGATTGCGGCCCCACCCGGACAAATGAAGGGCAGGGGCCGTTTTCATGTGCTACTTGTTTTGGATGAGTTCATATCCCGTTATGGTCAGTTTTGCCGGGGTTTTCATGTTGTCGATGTTGCCCGGCATATTGACAAGGGGATACCACAGGGACATGCACAGGCACAGGACAATGATGCCGATTATTGACCGGAAAAGCAAAACCTTGAACGCTTCCCACTGGGAAAAGTACCCAAAGCCGTAAGCGATCAGGGTGGGCGGACAGCCGATAACCAGCAGGACAAAGGTTGTGGCCAAAGGTACGGCCATGGCAATGGGAACCACAGGCGTTCCGGCCATGTCTGCCATGGGAACCACCACAGGCACCAGCAATGCCGTGGCCGCGGCATTGGCCATGAAACTTGTAATCAACGCACCCAATGCGGAGGCGCCTGCTGCCACAACCGGCCAGGGCGAGTTGACGAAAATCGGGAAAATCTGGGTTGCGATCCAGTTCCCCGCACCGGTATCGAGCATGGCCACGCCCAGGGAAAATCCCGCGCCGAAAACCATGATGGGGTTCCAGGGGTACTCGTCCAGGCAACGTTTCCAGTCCACAACTTTAAAGACCATGCACACCACGATAAACAGGCCGCCAATGGCTGATACGTGAATCTTTGTGATGTCCGTCAAAAACCAGAGTACAAAGGTTCCGGTAAGAATCCATGCCAGCTGCTTCTCTTTTTTCCCCATGGGCGGCATCTCCTCGACGGCCAGTTGCATGGGAAGTTCCTTGACCTTTGGCGGATAGATGATCCAGACGGCAACCCAGGTGGCAAGCCCCAGGGCCAGGGAGGGTACGAACTGGTATAACATGTACTCCATAAAACCGATGTTGTAACCGGTAATCTTATACAGCAGTTCGGCCGAAGCAGGCGACCGGCCGGAGCCCAGGAACGTGGCGCCGCCGCCGCAGGCGGCACTAAGCGGTATCATGAACATGAAATGTTTAGTAAAGCTGTTGCTCTTGTCCGGGGTCAGCCCCATTTTCAGAAACATGGGCATCATGGCATAAAGCAGGATAATTGTGATGGTGGCATCATGGGTCCACGCCGCAAGGAAGGTGGCACCCATGCACAGTGTGAAACTCAAGCGTTTGACATTTCTGCCGCCGACTTTGAGAATATACGCCATCAGCCGGTTGGGTATGGTGGTCTGCCCGAGCATGACCCCGAGCATGATGATGAAGAACACAAAAACCACCGTTCTGTTGGCATAGGGTTCCCAGGCAGCCTTGGCGGATTGAATCTTAAAGATAATCAGCCCGCAGCCCACCCCGATGGAGGTGACGCCGATGGGAATGGCCTCGGATGTCCACAGCAATACTACTGTTGCCAACAGAGACAAAAAGGCATGACCCCGCACACCCAAGGCAACCGGTGTGGGAAGCAACCAGATCAGAATTCCTGCAGCAATGGAGATGGCGATCCATTTAAGGTTTGAGGGCTTGCCTTTTTCCTGTCCGCTTTCCATTTCCGTATTCGCAATATTCAGTTCGTGACTCATGTGATCCTCCAATCCGGTCATGCGGTGACGATGCTTACGATTTCAAAGAAAAGGTCCTGCTCCCTTAGAATCCCCACAACTTTTTTACCCGATGTGACGATCAATCGGGTTCTCTGGGTTTTGAAAAGCAGGTCCGCCACCTCCATGAGATTTGCGTTTTCATCAATCATGGGCGGAGAGTCCAAGGTGAGTTCACCGATTCGTTTTTGGGCCAGTGCCTTCATCTGAATCGTGAACAGTCCGTCCCACCCATCGGTGAATACGTGTGAAAATCGCACACTGTCGGCTTTGGAGGATTCCAGGATAGCCAGATACTTGGGTCTAACTTCCCGGATCAGGTCTTTTACCCGGAGCAACCCGGCATAATTGCCGGCCTTGTCAAACACGATCAGGGAGCGGTGCCCCGCTTCCCGGATCATGTTGCCGCTTGCAAGCCCGGTCAATGATGCCATGAGTTTGTTCACCGCTTCCCTGACGGTGGTGTCCACGCTAACCGTTGTGTAGTTGTCCACGGCGGTCATGATATCCTTGACCTTTTTTTCCGTTCTGGCTGCCTGGGTATGCGCCACCGCATAGGCCTCATTTATTTTTGCAGCAAGAATGTCAATGTCACAGGGCTTGGCCAGATAATCAAAGGCGATAAGTTTGCGGGATTTTTCGGCAGAATCCGGTGTTCCGTGCCCCGTGAGCATGATCACCTGGGTTTCGGGAGACATCCTTTTGATTTCTGCAAGGGTTTCATGTCCATCCATGCCTGCCATCTGGACATCAAGTATCACCACGTCGCAGGGGGTCGTCCCAAGGAGTTTGAGGGCCTCCTCCCCGGACCCGGCAAAGGTGGTGTCAAATCCTTTTTTTGTTAAGAGCGTTGATGCGGTTTTACGAAATCGTTCTTCATCGTCAACCATCATCACTTTTATTTTTTGTGCCATGTTCCGTTCTCCTCAAAACATGTTCAATTGTTGGCGGCCCATCACGATGCGATATCGTGCCGGCCCAATTTTTGCCATTCAGGGTCTGACCGTGTCGGATTTACTACTGCGCTTAGCTGTTCAATAATTTTTTTATTGGCGTTGACACCTCTGTTGTTAAATTGCTGGATACGCCCGCAGGTTCCTAAGTTCGAAGATGCGGGATGATTGGCTTTCAGCAACTTGTATACCATTGCAAAAAAGCCCTTAATAAAAAGTTAACATGCTGAATTTAAATGATTTAAATAGGACGCATAAAACTGGGACACAGCAGGGAGGTGTCAGGATTATTTCCAGGCTGACACTTTTTTATTTTCATAATCGCCACAGTTTAATAAGACGTGTTGGCCTAAGATATGAATAAGCCCATTTTGATGGACAAAGGGTTTAAAAAAAATGTAATTTTTAAATCCCGATGTCGTCGAACGTAACGGATCACACTGAAAAAAGGAGGCTGCCTGATGCCGGAAACCAACGTCTATCTTGAGATCATTAATCGATTTATTGAACATGACACCGTCACGGCTGCGCGGTTTATGGAAAATATCGACGAGACGGACGCCTCACAGATCCTGTGTGACATTCCCATCGAAACCGCCGTCCGGCTGATTCGAAATTTTCAGGTGGGATATGCAGCCACGCTGCTGGAAAGGGCCGGAGATGAGTTTATCGGCCGGGTACTGCCTCATTTGACGCCCCAGACGCTTACAGCCATATTGATGCATGCTTCAGCTCCGTTCAGGGAACGGATCAAAGGGACGTTGAATGAAGCGGTCCAGGATCAGATCCGGGAACTTCTGACCTATCCTGAAGGAAGTGTCGGTCGAATTCTCACCACGGATTTTATGTCATTTACCAGTGAGGTCCTTGTACAGGACGCCATTGAAAAGATAAGAACCCTGTCAAAAAAACGGGCTGCAGCTTCCTATGCCTATGTGGTGGACGAAGAAAACCACTTGCTCGGCGTACTGAACATGCGCGACCTGCTCATTGCCTCTCCAGATCAGACACTGGAATCCATCATGATTAAAGATGTATTCTCTCTGCATGGATTTATGGACGTACAGGAAGCCGCCGGAGAGCTTTCCAGACGCAAATATTTCGCCGCGCCGGTGGTGGATTCGGAAAATAAAATGCTGGGCATCATCAAAGCGGAACGTCTGATCAAAGGCGTCAGGGAAGATACGGCCCAGGACATTCAGCGAATGTTTGGTGCGGGCAAAGATGAAAAACCTTTTTCCACCATCTGGTTCTCCCTGAGAAAACGGCTCTTCTGGCTGCATATCAATTTGGTGACGGCCTTTATGGCCGCAGGTGTGGTGGCCATATTTGAGGACATCATCTCAAAGCTGACCATTCTTGCGGTGTTCCTTCCGGTGGTTGCCGGACAGGGGGGAAATGCCGGTGCCCAGTCCCTGGCTGTTGTGATGCGGGGGATTGCCATGCGGGAGATTCCAAAGGAGAAAGCAGGACGCCTTATTCTCAAAGAGGGTACGCTGGGTGCCCTCAACGGTATTGTCATCGGTGTTGTGACGGCACTGGTGGCCTGGCTGTGGATGGGCAATCCGTATCTGGGGCTTGTCATCGGTCTTGGCATGTTTTTCAATCTGATTTTTGCCGGTTTGTCCGGGGCATCCATTCCGCTGTTCATGAAGCGGGTGGGGATTGATCCGGCACAAAGCTCAAGCATCATACTGACCACCGTGACGGATATTCTGGGCTTTCTTGCGTTCCTCGGGTTTGCCGTGGTATTCCAGTCCTATCTGATGTAATCTCATGATGGATCTGAGGATCTGCTTCTGACATCCGAACAGGCCCAGGTCTTTGATCAAGACACCAACAATAAGCCTTTTGGAGTATTTACACACAATGACATACCCGCTTTTATGCTGGCAGAGCGTCCTCGATATTCTGGTCATTTCCGCAGTACTATTTTTTCTTTATCGTACCCTGATCCGTCTGGGGACCTGGAAGATCGTCTCAGGCATTCTGCTGGCGGCTCTCTTTTTTGTTGTGGCCAGTCTGCTTGATCTTAAAGGGGTTGAGTGGATTTATCGCAATGTCAGCCATGTGGCCGTAATCAGCCTGATCGTTTTGTTCCAGCCCGAACTGCGCAAGGTGTTTGAAAGAGCGGCCTCCCTTCGTAAGCCCATAGACAAGCCCCAGGATCCCGGATTTTTCAAACTGATTGCCGAAAGTCTGGTACTAATGGCCGACGCCGGCACAGGGGCGATCATCGTATTTCCGGGCCGGGAGGATATTGCCCAGTGGATCAGCGCAGGTTTCCGCCTGGAGGCCCAGCCCAGCTTACCGTTGATTTTAAGCATATTCGACCACCACTCCCCGGGTCATGACGGCGCGCTCATTGTTAAGAACGGTCGATTCGACGCCCTGGGCGTTCGTCTGCCCGTCTCCCAAAGCGAACGTTTGTCCGGCGATTACGGAACCCGCCACCATGCGGCCATGGGCTTAAGTGAAAAATCGGATGCCCTGGTGGCGGTGGTTTCCGAGGAGCGGCATCGGGTCTCCATGTTCAAAAACGGCCAAATGACACTGTATAAGACGGAAACCGATATTATAGAAGCCATCCAGAGTCACTACAAATCAGAAGGTATTTTCAAACAGCTTTTTGCCACAAAGGCTACCTTTAGGACCCTGGGTTTGGAGATTGCGGGCTGTGTGGCAGTGGCGGCCGTACTGTGGGTGACCATTATCTCCGGGCAGGGAGAAATCCTTGAAAAGGTGATCACGGTGCCGGTGGAGTATACGGCCACGGCCCAGGATGTGGTCATGACGGGCGAAAAAGCCAACGAGGCCAAGCTGCATTTGAGTGGTGCAAAATCAGACCTTGATGTGTTGACACCGGCGTCCCTCGGTGTCAAGATCGACCTTTCCAAAATGTCGGCAGGCAAACAAACTGTATTTATCAGCCAGGATAATCTCAGACTGCCCCGGGGGGTGCGGCTGCTTGACGTGGACCCGCCAGGTATTGAGGTCAACATTTCAAAACTGACCCAAACCATGCTGCCGGTGAAACCCCAACTGGTGGGCAATCTTCCCGATGGCCTGCGCATGATCTCCGCCAAGGTTTTGCCCGAATCCGTATCCGTATTTGTGCCTTCCGGGGATACCGGCAAAGCATATAAAAACATCACCACCACGCCGGTTTACCTGGACAATATCCGGGAAAACACGATGTTCTACTGTAAAGTCGTCGCCCCCCAGGCGGTCCAGCCTCTGGATAAACGGTGGCCGGATGTTGAGGTGCAGGTGGTGGTTGAACCTAAACCCGTCAAATCAACAGTAGACAAATAGTGAACCTATCATCTCATTTGTTATTCACCTGGATGGGGATTGTTTTCTGTCTTGGGCATTCCGCCATGTTGTCCGGTATGAACCTGGCCGTGTTCAATATCTGCTCTATCCGGTAACCAAACCGCCCGCTTTGTAGCTGGACTGGTGGCTTGGTAAAAAGAGTATTTTATATTTGTGATATTATCAGCCACGCTGTATAGCAAACGTACGACATGAAAAGAAGGGTTCCTTCAAACCGGTTTATTCTACCTGGCCTGCCTCTGAAGCCATAGCCGATAATAAAAAGAGAGACGGTAAGCCCACTCATGACCGGCAGGTCTCTAATTAAAACCTCTGAACCGGCGGACAAGGGATTGATCACTCCGGCGATACCCAATACTGCAAGAATATTGAAGAGATTGGAACCGATTATATTCCCCAGGGCGATGTCGTGTTCATTTCTCCGGGCTGCAGCGACGGATGAGGCCAATTCAGGGAGAGAGGTTCCGATGGCAACAACGGTCAAACCAATAATGATATCATCAATTCCCATAGCCGTTGCAATCCCGACAGCACCCGTCACCAGCATTCGTGAACTCAAAAGAAGAAAACCCAACCCGGTAATCATCCAAAAAATGGCTTTGTAAAAAGGCATTTCTGTTTGTTTGAGATTATTGTTTATTTCTTTTCCAAGAGGATCTTCCTTGTCACCCTTATTCTGCAAAAGGCTCCAGATCAGAAGCGTTGCAAAGAATAATAATAGCACCCCGGATTCAAACCGTGACAAGTATTTGTCCCTCATGAAAAAATATAAGACGAATGTGATAAAAGTGAGTGCAGGCAATTCTTTTTTCAATACAATGGACTTAACGGAAATCGGATTGATCATTGATGTGAGTCCAAGAATCAGGGCAATGTTGCAGATATTGCTGCCAAGTGCATTTCCGATAGCTATTCCTGAATTTCCACTGTAGGAGGACATGGCGGACACCAGCAATTCCGGCGTCGATGTACCGAACCCCACGATAATCATTCCAATGAGCAGAGGCGGCATGCCCAATCGTTTTGCGGTGATTGAACTGCCCTCAACAAATCGGTCGGCACTCCATATCAAGAGCAAAAAACCGGCAATGACGCTGAAAAGATACAAGATCATAGAACATTCCCAATCAATTTTATTTACCACTTTCTATGTTAGAAAATTTTATTGATTTTATACAGCATTATGTTGCATGAATTCAAAGGAATATGCATTGGCGGAAATCGAGGCGTACAACAGGAAATGATACTGACAAAAATTAAGAATATCAGATTTAATATTTTACAGGGTATCCTGCCCATCCGGTTGCACCAGATCCCAAGAGAGATCATAGCCGGGATTACTTTAGCGGCACTGGCTATCCCGGAAGTAATGGGGTATACCAAAATCTCCGGAACGCCGGTCATCACGGGGTTGTATACCATGCTTTTGCCCCTGGGTCTGTTCGCAGTATTTGGTTCTTCCCGCCATCTGGTCGTGGGGGCGGATTCCGCGACGGCGGCCATGTTGTCGGTCGGCCTTGCAGGCATTGTCCCGGCGGGCCATGCAGATTATGTGGCCCTGGCCGGGATTCTGTCCCTGATGGTGGCCGGATTTTTGCTGATTGCCCGTGTTTTTCAGCTGGGGTTTCTGGCAAATTTTCTTTCCCGAACGGTACTGGTTGGCTTTCTGACCGGCATCGGCATACAGGTTGCTGTGGGGCAAATTCCGGGGATGCTGGGTCTCACCGTTTCAGGACATAACACTGTCGCCAGGCTTATTGCAACCTGGCAGCAATCCGCATTCGTCCAGCCCTATGCATTGGGGATGTCGGTCGGGGTGCTCGTTGTTATTATTGCCTTGAAACGTCTGTTCAAAAAGATTCCAGGCTCCCTGATAACCGTGATTGGTGCCATAGCACTCACCTGGGCATTTGATCTGGAATCCAAAGGTATTGCGGTTGTGGGACAAATTCCGGTCGGACTGCCGAAAATCGGGTTGCCGGAGGTGGCGTTGAATTGGGTCATGTTCCAAAAGTTATTGCCCATCGCTTTTGGCATGTTTATCGTCATTCTGGCACAAAGTGCGGCCACCGCAAGGGCCTATGCCGACCGCCATGACGAACACTATGACCAGGATACCGACCTGATCGGCCTGGGCATGGCCAATATCGGGGCCGCCCTGTCCGGTGCTTTTGTTGTCAACGGCAGCCCGACCAAAACCCAGATGGTTGACAGTGCCGGTGCAACAAGCCAGTTATCACAGGTGACCGCGGCCATCGTTGTACTGTTTGTGCTTCTTTTCCTCACCGCACCCCTGTCACACATGCCCGAGGCTGTGCTCTGCGCCGTGGTTTTCCTGATCGGTATTGAACTTGTGGACATTAAAGGCATGAAACAGATCCTGGCCGAACGGACATGGGAATTTTGGGTAGCCCTGATCACAGCTCTGGTGGTTGTGCTCTGGGGCGTTGAGCAAAGCATCCTGCTTGCGATCCTTCTGTCTTTAATATCCCACACGCGCCATGGCTATCAACCTAAGAATACAGTTGTGGTCATGACGGATACAGAGAAATGGCGGGCCATTCCCGTCAGTCAAGCCGGACAGGTCCTCCCCGGCCTGATGATCTACCGATTCAACCACAGTATGTACTATGCCAACAGCGCCCAGCTTTCAAACGAGGTGCAAACGTTGGTCAAGGAGGCGGAACCGGGACTCAAATGGTTCTGCATCGACTGCATCGCCGTGGATGATATTGATTTTTCAGCGGCAAAAACCCTTCACGTGCTTAGCGCCTTTTTAGCAAAACAGAACATCCGCCTTGTGTTTTCCTCCGTATCGGATGACGTCAAAAAAGAACTGGACCGTTCCGGCCTTTCCCGGCGGTTGGATAAGGATGCTTACGCAGTATTTATCGGCGATGTTGTGGATAGCTATACCCGAGATATCAAATATGCAAAAGGAAACGATCAATGAAAAGTATGAATCAGATCAATAAGAGAAGTTGTTGCCTTTGCGGCAGGCATGCCGACGCCGTTCAACTGGTACCGGCAGATATTATTCGTCCCGCTGTGGCGGAGACAATTAAAAAATCCTGTCCGGACTGGTCAACCGACGGATTTATTTGTGTCGATGACTTGAACAGGTTTCGCTACGAATATGTAAGCTCTCTTGTCGAGGACGAAAAGGGGGAGCTTACGGATTTGGAAAAAGAAGTTCTGGAAAGCATGAACAAGCATGAAATTCTATCCGTGCAAACGGATCATGAATTTGAATCACACATTTCATTTGGCCAGAGGCTTTCTGATCAAATCGCCCGATTTGGCGGAAGCTGGAAATTTATTATCCTGTTTGGCAGTATTCTGATTGTCTGGATAGGGTTTAATTCGGTATCCCTGCTGATTAAACCGTTTGATCCGTTTCCATATATATTGCTCAACCTGTTACTTTCCTGCCTTGCCGCATTACAGGCACCGATCATTATGATGAGCCAGAACAGGCAGGAGGAAAAAGATCGGGCCAGGGCGACCCAGGACTACAAAATAAATTTAAAAGCCGAGCTTGAAATTCGGCAGCTCCATCAGAAAGTAGACCATCTTTTATCTCGTCAATGGGAACGGCTGGTGGAAATTCAAAAAATACAGCTTGAGTTGATCGGAGAAGTCCGGGCAACAAAAGATAAACCCCAGTAAATTTTTAATTGAACGGCGGTTGTTTCATCACGCAAACGTTTCCGTATGATCGTCGCTGATTTCAGTGCTGCAGGTGTTCCGGGCGATACGCGTCACAGGATCTTGAAGATAGAACTCCTTGAGGACACGGTACAATTCCGGTGCATGTCTGATCATGGAGGTCGGTTTATCAAAAAATTGTTCTGTCGCAACGGCAAAAAATTCCGCCTCATTGGTTGCCCCATAGGCATCCAGAAACGTTTTTTCCCCTTTACGGGATTTTTCCTTGAGACGCAGATATTCCTGGGAACATATCTGAACCCAGTCATGGTATTCAGCCCGGTCTCTGAGCGGAGGTGTTCCATCCGCCATGCCGTCCAGCATATCCAGTTTATGGGCAAATTCGTGGTAGACCACATTGTGGCCGGACTCCGGATGGCGGCCGCCACGCAGCGCGGCATCCCACACAAGAATTACCGGGCCTCGCACAAATGCCTGTCCGAGAATAGGCGTGGACGGAGCCTGTGGCGAGGACGGAATTTCAAAAAAACCGGGGTTGCGCCGGGGCAATATAACCGTGGATGGGTAAATGATGATGGATTCCACATTCCGGTAATAATCATGGGGAAGGCATAACACGAGTATGCAGGCCTGGGCGGATACGGTGACTTTGATTTCATCGGTCAGCTCCAGTCCGCCTGCCCCCACCCAGTTTTTTTCAGCCATAAAGATCTGTACTAAAGATCGCAGGCGACTTTGTTCCGCACTATCCAGGTTACAGTAATGAATCACATTCCGGCGAATGATCTCCTCCCATAAGGGTGGAAAAACCGCCCGGGAAAGTTTTTTTCGGCGGTACCGGGTAAACCAATTGAACATATTAGCCTCCTGTAGTTGAAAAATCAGGGTGTCCTGTCAAGTCGGTAGATCACCATCAACATGATAAGCGTGCCGAAAAGCATCCATATGGGGCCGAAAAGCCAGAGTCCCAGGGGAGCGGCCAGGTAAAACCCTCGCATTCCCAGGGTGTAATGAAGCGCCCCATGGTTCATCACAGCGGCTACGGAATCGGGATCCGTACCGCCGGCCCTGTCTCCGTGGGGAAGGGTCAGCATGAATCCGGCATGATTGAAATAGCGGATGGCCAGAGTGAAATTAAAAAACGAGAAAAAAAAGACCAGGGTCAGTACCAGCAGCTTAACCATCCAGAGTACCTCGCTTTTCATCCCAAAGAGGTTAAGCGTATGGGAAACCTCATTGAAGATGCCGGGTTTGAACGTGGCATTTAAAAGTCCAAGACTGATAAGCATGGCGGTGGACGCCAGGAATGTTGCTGCCATGACATTATTTCTCAGGGTTTGAATCGCTAGGATGTCAGTGTGGTTTTTCATGACCGACTGCACCCATACCCGCCGGACGTGATTGGTAATCCCGATGGCGGTCTCCATGGGGTGATGGCGGACTTTCCATGCAAGAATCCAGTGATAGATGACCAGGGCCAGTACCGTTGTCCCGGAAAAAATAAGTTCAAACCATAATCTGCCGATCATAGGAACTCCCGCAAAAATATCTTGTTTGAAGATTTTCTCTACATTACTTACAATACTCTTTATCTATCTAATATTTTTTATCAGATCAATCGAAGCGTTTAAAAATTGTTATGGTCATGATAACTATTGACTCTCCCTTTGATACATGATTTTTTTTGAATGAAAAAGCTCTCTGAAATCAAATGAACCCAAATGAAAAAACAGATCTCGCGGCATCGGATACCCGGACTGTCAAAAACGCGCTGGTTGTCCTGGGCGGGCAGGGGAAGAAAAAAGGCCTTTCCAGTCTCCTGCCGTTCCTGGGGCCGGCTTTTATTGCCAGCGTCGCCTATGTTGATCCGGGTAATTTTGCCACCAATATTCAGGCCGGGGCTTCATTCGGCTACCTCCTGGTCTGGGTGATCGTCGCCAGCAACCTGTTTGCCATGCTTATCCAGACCTTGTCGGCCAAACTGGGACTGGTCACGGGAAAAAATCTTGCGGAACATTGCCGGGAGCAGTTGCCCCGGCCGGTGGTCATTGTCATCTGGGTGTTGATGGAACTTGTGGCCATTGCCACGGATCTGGCGGAATTTTTAGGCGCCTCCCTGGGATTCAACCTGCTTTTAGGCATCCCGCTTCTGGCCGGGGCTCTCCTGACCGGGGCGGCAACGCTTTTGATTTTACTCCGCACTATCTGCTGCAATGCCGGTGCGCCGTCATCGAAAAGGACGGGGTGCCCCTGGCCTTTGCCAATCTGTGGGAGAGCGAATCAAAAGCCGAGCTGTCCATTGACATGATGCGCTATCTGCCGGATGCACCCGCAGGTATCATGGAATTTCTGTTCATTCAACTGATGCTCTGGGGAAAAGAACAGGGCTATCAATATTTTAATTCCGGTATGGCCCCTTTGTCCGGCCTTGAAAAGCATCCCCTGGCCCCCATGTGGCATAAAATCGGCAATACGATTTTTAAATACGGAGATAATTTTTATAATTTTGAAGGGCTTCGGGCATATAAAGAAAAATTTGATCCGGTCTGGGAACCCAAATATCTGGCGGCGCCGGCATTCAGCATCCCGACAGTCCTTTTAGGTGTCACCCGGCTGATTGCCGGCAGCGCTGGGCAGGCATTGGAAAAAAGTGATATTGAAACGATGGAACCATATGGTAAAGACGAATCATGTTCAGAACCATCCTCTCCTCCCTTATCAGATATCTGATCTGGCGCATGGGTCCTGCGTCGGCAGGAATTGCCGGACAGACTGAAGCCGGGGATGCCGTCATTCAGTTCGTCGCCTATGGCCGGGGACCGGCCGTGCTGCTGCATGGCGGCCTGAGCAACCGCCTGATCTGGTTCTCCCAGATCCCCTGGCTTACCGCTGCCGGACGGCAGGTGGTGGTGCCACACACCCGGGGCCACGGCGGATCAGGTCTGGGGGAAAAAGAGCTGAACTATCGACTTCTGGCGGCAGATGCCGTCAAAATACTGGATATGCTTCACATCGACAAAGCCGATATTATCGGTTGGAGTGACGGGGGAAATACGGCCCTGCAGATGGCCCGGCTGTGGCCGGACCGGGTCCGGCGCATCGTGGCGGTGAGCAGCAACTTCAAACCATCGGGCCTTACCCGGCAAGCCATGCAGGCATCGGATAACCCAAGTCTTGGGGCGCGCTACTGGATCAAACGCTGGTGGACCGGGTCCGGCAAGCAGTTGTCGGCGCTTGAAAGGCGGATCAGGAGAATGTGGCGCCGCTCCCCGGGGCTGACGGAGGCCGATTTGAAAACCATCAGGTGCCCGATGCTGATCGTGGTCGGCCGGCGGGATTTGGTGCGCGTATCCCATGCCCGCCTCATGGACCGGCTGTTGCCCCAAAGCCGGTTGGCAATCCTTCCGGGCGGCCATTTCACAATCGTCACCCATTCGGATCTCTTAAATCCCCTTATCGCTGATTTCCTACCGGCACCCGATATCTGATCTGATACCGGGCTGCCGTCAACATTCCCGCCAGGGTCATTTAACAAATCCGATGCGCGGCCAGTAAAGCCACATAAACAGGAGTTTAAGCCTTAAATCCATCCGAGAGGCCAAGACCTTCTTTTGACGCGCCTTTTACCACTATTAATTTGTAAGACCCATCCAATATTCTCAATATAGACGCCTAAAAAGGCGAAAATAGGCCATCTCAAATCTTTTTCCTTGACATGTAAGACCCTACTTGGTATGGTCGAGCATGGCTCATTTTCATATCAAGAAGAAAAAAGGAAGACCCTACCTCTATGTTAGGGAAATTGCCCGTATTGACGGCAAACCCAAGGTGATCTCTCAAATTTACATTGGCGCGCCAGAGCGCGTTGCAGGTTTATTAACTGGGCAGGCACAGCCGGTACAGTCCTTGAAGGCAGAGGAATACGGTGGGTTGTGGCTGGCCCGGGAAATTGACAAGGATATTGATATATGTTCCATTATTGACGCCATAGTTCCACGCACTGCCCGGGAAGAGGGTCCCTCGATTGGAGAGTACTTTCTTTATTGCATTTGGAATCGCATGATTGACGCCGTCAGCAAGCAAAAGATGGGGGAATGGTACAAACACACAGCTATTCAACATCTTAGGCCCGTTGAGCTTGATGAGCTTACCAGCCAACGCTATTGGGAAAAATGGGATCGAGTAGATGAAAACTGCCTTAAAAAGATAACCCTCACGTTTTTTGAAAGATTGTGGAAAACGCAGTCGCCATCTGCAGATTGCCTGTTATTTGACACAACCAACTATTACACCTTCATGGCAAGCCATACAAAGTCGGATATAGCCAACCGTGGTAAAAACAAAGCCGGGCGTCACCATCTACGGCAGATTGGACTTGGTCTATTAGTGGAAAGAAACTCAAAACTCCCACTTTATTATTCTGTGTATCCCGGTAACCTCCATGACAGCAAGCACTTTGAGGCGATAATGGATGAGATGTTCGGGGTTGTTTGTGGTTTGAACCAAACAAAGGAACATCTAACAGTCGTTATCGATAAAGGGATGAACTCCGAAGGAAACTATGCCTGGATTGATGAGCATTCCAGAATCCACTTTATCACAACATATTCCACCTATTTTGCCCAGGAGATCGCAGCTACGCCGCTTGATAAATTCGAGATTGCTGATATAGCTAAAAATAATAGACTACTTGAGGACGATCGCAAAGAGGAGTGTCTGCTGGCCTATCGCAGCAAAGGAGAGTATTGGGGTAAGCAGCGCAGTATCATTGTCACTTATAATCCCAAAACAGCAAGAAAAAAACGGTATACATTCGACAGCAAACTGGAGACAATCCGCCTTGAGTTGCTTGGAATGCGGACCAAAGTAAGAGAGAAAGCCCCGCACTGGCGCAACCAGAACACTATCAATGAGCGCTACCTGCGTCTATGCGAAAGATTGCATCTCTCATCTGATTTATTCAATTTAAACTTTGAACAAACCCAGAACGGCTTGACTATGAGTTTTCGAAAGGATGCGTATAAGGTCAAGCAACGGTGGGCTACGTTTGGGAAAAATATCATCATTACAGACAATATGGATTGGACAACTGGGGCCATCATAGAAGCCAGTCTTGATCGTTGGCAGGTGGAAGATCGTTTCCGGTTGAGCAAAAATGAGCAAATGGTAGGCGTACAGCCGATCAGGCACTGGACCGATAGCAAAATCAGATGTCACTTGTTTACATGTGTGGTTGCCATGGCCTATCTTCGTAGAATTGAAATGAAGCTTGAATCATGTGGCATAAAACGATCAGCGGAAGATGTAATGAGCGACATGAGACACCTTCATTCTATCCTGAGTTTGCAGAAAGGATCCAGAAAACCTACCCGGCGCTTAGAGACACCAAGTAAGACCCAAGCAGAAGTCCTAATGGCCTTTGGCTATCAAATTGACGAGAATGGGGTCTTACAAACGGCAGGATAGAAAAGGCTTGTTGGATAAGGCTATCGGCGTTTTTCACTCATCTAATCCTTAAACTCCTGATAAAGAATCAGTTCATCCTTGTACAACATCTGAGTGACAATGGCTGTAACCATACTGCTAACCGCCTGGTGAATTCAAATGCTATCATTGTTGTATTACTTCCGCTTTGAGGAACTTCGCCACCCCCCAAGGGGTGTGTGCACGGGTCTAAGCATCTTGCTGACAGCCCGGGCTTGCTCAATGACATAAAAAATATCCTTATCCATCTCTATCACCTCCGGCAGTATCCACTTCAGATCCCTTCTGCGGCAGGCAATGTATAATTCACTGACAGGTCCTTTCATTCCCTCTCCCATAAAAATCGTTACCGCCTGACCTTGTTTCCTGAGATAGTCAGCAATTTCATGCCCGGCTGTCCGGGTCAAAAGTTTGAGAATGATAACCCCGAAGGCCAGTTTTTTTTCAACCAGAATCCCCACTACGTTTCCCGTGGCATATCCAAAAGCATAAAAGACGACCAGAATTGGTTTTTCATGAACCTGATTGATAACGGTGCTGGCCACCAGAACCCAGATGGTGATTTCAAAAAGGGCAAGGATAAATGCGATCACCGTCCTGCCCTGGACCGTCATGATTGTTCTAATCGTTCCAATGGAAACGTCGCATATTCTTGCCGCAAAAACAAACAGGCCGGTGATGAGAATATTTTGTTCCAACATGTACCGGAAAATCCTTTCATTTCAGCAAAAGCCGTATATTATAGTATATATTTAAACAAGTTCTGCTTGTTTGATATCGGGGAATTCGAATTTTGTCAAAACGGTCCCCTATCATTAAAACATAAATTGAAACAGGAAAGGAAAAAGATGGACAAGCACTTTTTAATTACCGTTTCAGATCAGGTCAGTGCGCTGTACGGTGCGCGTTTTATCGGCGATTTTTTTTCGGATAAAACCAACATTAAAGCCACACTGTTTTTTTCAGCACCCCGAATAGATTTGGCTGCGGACCTTGAAAAAGCATTGCAGGCAAAAGGGGAAGAGGCCCTTGAACAGGCCGGGGCCATTTTAGTGGGAAAAGGGTTTCCCAAAAAAAATATAATGTACAAATCCAAATTTTCCGTGATTTCAACGGTGTCGGATATTATACAGGAGGCGGAAAAAGGAACCTATGATGCCGTGGTCCTAGGTCGAAGTGGAATCCGTATGCTTGAACAGGCTGCCGATAAAAGCGTCAGTGCAAAACTCTTTAACGAAAAAACGACGGTTCCGCTGTGGCTGTGCAACACGGTCGAAGGTGTCGGCAAAGATGTTTTATTGTATCTGGACGGATCCCCCGCCTCTATCAAGATGGCCAATCATGTCGGCGTTGTCCTGGCTGAAAGCAATGCGCACCACATTGATCTTCTGGCACCGGAATCCGTATTTTTAGAATACTCCTTAATGGATGAGTACATACAAATTTTATCGAGAAACAACCTGGATGTAAGCCGGATCAGGACCAAATTGCCTGTATCCAGCAATCCTGCCCGCCAGATTTTAAAACTGACTGAAAAAAAGGCCTATGCAGCCGTAGCATTGGGAAAGGCCGGCAGCAAAAGCGATGACTTACTGTCTCGTCTGTCCACGGGACCGGTCTGTTCTGTTCTGCTCAAAGAGATGAAACATGCCTCTTTATGGCTGTGCGAATAGACCTAAAAAAAGCACAAGAGAAATATATAACGTCATGGCATACCCGCTTTTGTCATGGCAAATTGTTCTCGGGTGGTGATTCAGTCCAAATCTGAAAAATAAGCACTTTGTTTTGCAGTCGGGGGTTCCTATTTGATAAGTTTTCGTATTCTGTTGATTCCGGCCATCACCTCTTCGGCCGCAACTTTCAAAGCAGCGCCCGTATTTTCCGCTGTTTTTTCCGCCTCGCTGACAAACGGCTTTACTCTGCCCGCAAGCTTATCAAACTTTTTTTCTAACTTTTCAAACTCCTGTACGGCTTCCGCTTTGCCGAGATGGGCCTTAAGCTTAATTTCATCTTTAAGCTGTTCCATGTCCTGTTTCAGTTCTTTAAATATGGTTTGCATTGATCTTCTCCAATTGTTAATCCTATATTATTTTAATATGTTATGTAAAATCATTGGCTTGCCGAAGTCTGAGGAAAGCTGTTTCCGCCCGCATCGGGTTAAACTGAAATGCCGAAGAGCTTACCAACCACTGCCGTCAATGCCATTGCAAGGGTGCCCCAAAAACATACCCGAATGGCCCCTTTAACCGGTGTAGCACCTCCGGTGACGGCAGCAATTGACCCCAATGCTGCCAGCAGGATGATGACCAGGCAAGGAATAAGCCACAGCAACATGGATGCCGGTGCCATTACTGAAGTCAAAACCGGCGCTGCGGCTCCGGCGCTAAACGCAACGGCAGACCAGAAGGCAGCCTGCAGTGGACGGGCACTTAATTCGCTGGTAATTCCAATCTCATCCCGGGCGTGTGCGGCAAGCGCATCATGGGCCATGAGTTGCCTGGCCACTTCTGCGGAGGTCTTGTCGTCCAGACCACGATCCCGATAGATTGCAGCCAGTTCTTCTTCTTCCTCGTCACGATTGTCCCTGAGTGCTTCAATTTCTTTTTCTATATCAGCGCGCTCGGTATCCGCCTGGGACTGCACGGAGACATATTCTCCGGCGGCCATAGACATGGCTCCGGCAACAAGACCGGCAATTCCGGTTAAAACAATGCTACCCTTGCCGGCCCCTCCGGCGGCCACGCCCACAAGAAGACTGGCAATGGAAACAATGCCGTCGTTAGCTCCTAATACGGCGGCTCTCAGCCAGCCTGATCGGTTGATTCGATGGTGTTCGGAATGTATTGTTGCCATATTCCCCTCAGTTTATTAGACCAGTTCGGTCCATGGTCGTTAGTATCGTTTGGGCACATACAACTCAGGTGGAAGTACGGCTCGCTCATAGTCCGGATTATGTTTTCGATCGGGCAGGGTGAGGGGCTCATAGGGAACTTCCTCGTAAGGAATCTGATCCAGCAGGTGGTGAATACAGTTGAGGCGTGCCCGTTTCTTATCATTGGCTTCGACAATATACCAGGGCGCCTCCGGTATATTGGTACGGGCAAAGGTCGCTTCCTTGGCCTTTGTGTAATCCTCCCACCGGATTCTGGACTGTAGATCCATGTCGCTTAATTTCCACTGCTTGAGGGGATCATGGATGCGCATGAGAAAGCGTAAGTGCTGTTCTTGGTCTGTGATGGAAAACCAGTATTTGATCAGGCGGATGCCCGAGCGAACCAGCATGCGTTCAAATTCAGGCACATCCTTGAGAAACTGCTCCACCTGTTCCGGGCTCGCAAATCCCATGACCCGCTCCACGCCGGACCGGTTATACCAGGATCTGTCAAACAATACGATTTCCCCTGCCGAAGGCAGATGCGGGACATACCTTTGGAAGTACCACTGGGATTGCTCTTTGTTTGTCGGTCTGTTGAGCGCAACAACCCGGCAGATTCTTGGATTCAGCCGCTGTGCAATCCGTTTGATCACGCCGCCCTTTCCAGCTGAATCCCGGCCCTCAAAAATAACGGCAATTTTTCCACCCGTATGTTCGACCCAGCCCATCATCTTGATCAGTTCCGCCTGGAGCATTAACAGGGACTTGAAATATTTGCTTCCCTCAAGGGTTGCCGGATGCTGTTCCCTGTATATTTTTTTTAATTCAATTGAAAGTTCCGACCCGGATAGCTCAAGCTCGTAGTCTTCATCAAAGGTATCCTGAAGTTCTTCATCAAGCCAGTCAAGGACGCCTTTTTTAATCCCTTTTTTTGTTTTCTTGTCCATGTCTGATTTACCTTATCCGTCATTTCCGTTAAAAACGTGTCTATATGTAGTATGTCTTTAAGGGCGGAAAGCCGTTAAACTCAACGGAGCTGTAACTGCTGGTATATGCGCCCGTGGACAACCAGTAAAGTCGGTCTCCCATGGACAGGTTCAAGGGCATTTTGTATTTGAAGTCTTCATACATAATATCTGCACTGTCACAGGTGGGGCCGGCAATAATTACGTCTTCAAGCTCACCGTTGCGTCCTGAATAGATGGGGTATTTTATGGCTTCGTCCATGGTTTCAATCAAGCCGGAAAATTTTCCGACATCGGTATAGACCCATCGGTTCAGGGCGGTTCTGGATTTTCTTGAAATCAGGACCACCTCGCTGACCAGTATGCCTGCATTACCCATGATGGATCGGCCGGGCTCAAGGAATATGGTGGGCATGTCGTCGCCAAACCCTTCGGTGAGAAACCGGGTGATCTCCTGGGCATAGACATCAAGGGTGTTGGCCTTGGCCAGATAATTGGACGGAAATCCCCCGCCTAAATTGATCATCTTAAGTTCAATATTATCCTCTTCCATAAGCCTTTGAAAAATCACCTTTACCTTACCAAGCACTCCGTCCCAGGCGCCGATGTCCCGCTGCTGGGACCCCACATGAAATGAGATGCCATAGGGAACCAGGCCAAGGTATTTTGCCAGAATAATCAAATCCATGGCCATGTCCGGCTGGCAGCCGAATTTTCTGGACAGGGGCCAGTCTGCCGTAAGGGTTCCCTCGGATAAAATCCGGACATAAATTTTGGAGCCTGGTGCGGCTTTGGCGATATTTCGGATGTCGGCCTCTGAATCCGTGGCATACAGGCGAACCCCTTTGTCATAGAAATACCGGACATCCTTGCTTTTTTTAATGGTATTGCCGTAACTGATCCTGTCGGGGCTGATACCCAGGGACAGGACACGGTCGAGCTCATAGACCGATGCAATATCAAAATTGATGCCTTTGTCACGCATGAGCTCAAGGACCTCAATGCCAGGGTTCGCTTTTACGGCATAATAGATGCTCGCATAGGGAAAAACGCTTTTAAGATCGTCAAGGTTCTTTTCAACCGTGGCCGTATCAATCACCAGAAAAGGTGTTTCCTTGTCTTCGGAAAAGGTTTGAATTTTTTTAAAGGTTTCGGGGCAAATGTAATCGTCAAGTTCTATGAACATGGAGAAACTCCTGGGAATAAAAAAGGTTGATCTAATAACATTGATTCTCCCCCCCGTTTAACAAAAATATGATGTAAGGGGAAGAGCGTAATTATGACCCTTCAAATGATTGGCGCAGCTGAGATGCTCATTCCTGCTTCATAACAGCATTAATGCGTGTTGCAAGGGTCTGGTGGTCCACGGCCGAGTTTTTTTTCAGTACATTGGTCATCAATGCCACCATGTAAATCCTATTATTGTCTGAATTTTCCACAATGGCCACTGAATTCATAAAGTTATCTTTGTTCCCCATGTATTTTTTGCAGGCATACCCCGGTTCCGGCACACAATGGTACAGACTGCCGGATTTAAAAAATACGGCAGCATCGGTAAGAGCAGGGGATGACGCATACCGTATACGTTTAGCCGTACTGTACATCAGGCGTTTAATTTCAAGACTGGACCACCTGTCGCAGATTCTGCCCTGTTCCAGGGCCACAAGATATTTCATCAATCCCAGGGGAGAGCCGTTGCTGTCCCCGGATCCGGGAATCAGCCGTTTGCCTGCAGCCGTAAAAAAACTGCCCAGATGAAATTCCCGGGGCGTAATGCCCGCTGCAATAAGGGGTGCGTTCACCACCGTTTCAGCCATTTCTCCCAGTACCGATTTCGGGGTTGTGGCAAAAAAGTTTTTCTCCTGTTCGGCAGACGGCGGGTAGTTGTTACCGAAATGGTGCATGAGAATCGCTTCCTTCCACAGGGTTGAGGCGGCAGCATTGGCGCTGGCCGAAATCATGTGGTCCGCCCATTCGTAGAGACTGAACCGATCTCCCTGGTGGATGGGCCGGCTGTTAAATACACGGCTTTGAGGATCATACACAGGGACGTTGTGATGATCCGTTTCAATCCACGGTCCGGCCGTTACGATTCTCTCTTTTAATAATTGGCGGCGCTTTTCCGGATCATCCGGGAAGATATTTTTAAGTTCGGTAAACAGCCCTGCCGCAATGGCAAGTTTGCCGACGCTGCCTAATGCAAACCGTCTTGTCGGCTGCCAGAGGGCGAGCCGTGGCGTCCTGCCCGGTGTAATGTCAAGCAGAGCCAGGGAGTAGCTTTCATCCAGATTGGGAAAAAGAGCGTTGATTTTTTTCTGGAGTTCCGGGTCAACCACATCTGACGTCCCGGTCAGGGAAAACGATGAGGAGAGCATGTGAAGCCGAACCTGGGCGGTACCCAGCAGGGCTCCTTTGGGCAGTCGGGTGCCTTTTTCTGTGTTGGCCATTACCCTCTGGGCATGTAACAGCCGTCGAATACCGGTGTCGTCAAACCCGTCAATGGGATAGGCGTTGCCCCGGGCTGCTGCCAGAACCAGCAGGAGCCCGGTGACGATCACGCTAACATATACCTTGTGAAAAAATATCATGGATTTCATAATTATAACCGCCTTTCCAGCGAGATCGAGCCCGGTTCATTAATGCCCATATCCAGCCGCAGCAGATAGTTGGTCGTCGCGGCGCGTTTGTTTTCCATAAACGGGCGGATCTGGAACAGTCGGATTTCGTTGTTTAAAAATCCCAGTTCAATGTCAAAGGGTCCATGGCCCTCAATGCCTGGGGTGCCGGGCAGGGTGTTTCTCACCGTTGCAACAAACGCCCGGATTTTCATTCTGTCCAGATCACTTAACACCGGGGTATCCAGATCCACCCAGGTCTTGACAACGCCGCCCTGGGGCGGGGCCGTGGTGGACTTTGTCTCCCGGGCAGGCTGGATCATGATGTCCTGTCCCTTTGCCGTGAGCAGAAAACTCTCGGCGGTCTGTCCGTCAACGGCGCCGCCAACCCCCCGGCTGAACGCCACAGTGATATCTTCAGGATTCCCGGAAAGAATGCCGCTGGTGATGATGACCCCGGAGCGCTGGACATTGACCGAGGGCAAAATCAGGATGGACGGGAAAACATTGGCCGGATTGCTTAGATATCTCTGCCGCCACAGATAGCTTCTTTGGGTGTACGGAGATGCCCAAACCTCACGGATACCGTCAAGAATGCCCTGTTTTTCCCTGATATTGAACAATGTCAGGTTCAGGCCGGCTCCGGTAAATTCCTTAATGTCCTCCATATTGGTGTCGCTTCGGATAAAAACCGGCACCTCACCCAGTTCACTGCCCAGAGCCGTTTTAAATAGATTGTTAAGCTCTTTTTCAAATCCGGGCAGAAACGGCATGGTTTTAATCGCAGCATGAAGTGATGCAAGCGCTGCAATTCGACCGGCTTCATCCTGGTCCGGAGCCGATAATACCCTGGTAAGATACTGCCAGTACGTGTCGTTGCCGCCGGGCATGGGCTGGTCCATGTGCTTTTTGAACACACCGAAGGGCAGGATGATGCCTTCACCGACGGTTCCGGGGAACTGGAATTTCAGCTGACCCAGATTGGCGGCCTTGGGTCCGCAGATCTGGCCCGAATCCTTGGAACGGGTATTGCTGAGCAGCACCGGATGCACCTGTTTCAGATTAATCCGGTCCACGGGCACTGTGAACAGCGCCGCACTGCGTTGTTTCTGGGTTACCAGGTCTTTTTCCTGGGGCGTCATCTGGGCTTGTGTCTTAATGACCACCCGGCCCCTTTGGGATACGGCAAGCAGAATCTTCTGGCCTGCAAGGGCCGACAGCTGGTCAAAAATCTTGTCGGTGACAGCGACGTTGGGAATGCCAAGGTTTCTTGCCAGAAGCTGCACATGGGAAACCGGGTTGCCTTCGGTCACTGAGATGACGCCGGCCACAGGTTTTAAATCAGACGGCATGTGTCGGAACAGGTAGATGTTTTCAGAATCGATCTCACTGTTTTTTTCCCTTTCATCCACCAGGCTAAGCGTGCCAAAGGCCAACCCGGGGTTCATCGCCCGCAAACCGCCTGTGTCCACATCATCGGGAACCATATGGGTGATACCCGAAATGCTTTGAACTGCCTGGCTCAATGCGCCGGCACTCTGGCCGAAAGGCAGGAGAATGGACGAACGGATACGGTCGTCACAAAAGCCCCTGACCTTGGTCGTAAACGTGCTGAAAAGCGATATCTCAGGGCTGTAAACCGCCGTCACCATTGCCGTACCCCAATCCACCACCCGGCGTACCTGTTCCATCTTCAGGCGGACGCCGGTAAAATCATTCTCTTTGTCTGGGGAAAAGGGCTGGTATGCATTAAAGGTATCCCACTCCCAGGATTCGATATAACCGCACCCTGCCACTGCCTTGGCCAAAACAATATTTTTGTTTAAAAGCTCTCCAAGGGTTCGGGGCTGCCAGTTGGAAATTGTCATCATCATTACATTTTCCAGTTCCAGGGACGCATCTAAAAGCGGCAGACGAATATTTTCCGGCACCCCGGGCAATTGTTTGCGGATTGTCAGCAGCAGATCCGCCATGTCTGCATAGGGGTTGCCAGCCGATTCACCAGGAGCAAATGTCAAAGACCCCAGTGCGTTTTTAGATGCGTTTAGCCGGGCGACCGCCGGGGAAAGCCGGGCATTTTTCAAGCTGCCCCGGTCCAGAACCGCATTCAGCAGATCAACCGGAAGGACCTTGTACTCAGCGTCAAGATCACGGATCAGGGTTTTAAACCGCTCGGCCTGGTGTGCATCCATACGGTCCCGGTTCTCATCAAAGTATTTTTTTACCATTTCAAGGTCCCCGGGTTCCGGCTGGCCGTGGATCTTTATTCTTAATGTCATAAAGCCGGGGTCTGTTTCCGCAATGGCCTTGGAGACTGAACGAATGGACTGGAGCCGGTTTTTGTTCCGGTTGACATGGGGGATAATCCTGCATGCTTCCCGGGCCTGAAAATAATTTTTGGTACAGGCCGCGGGCGACGCCAGTATCCGGTTTAAAAACTGCCCCCCCCATTTATCCTCATCTTCAGCCTGAACCGCACCTCGGTAGAATCTGGCTTTGCGGTAGATCCAACCGTCATCGGCACTGATAAGATATTGAAGCAAGGCATACTGTTTGAGCCGGGAATAACGGGTTTCTGCATCCCAGGCCAGGTCTGGGGAGGTTCCGGCAAGTACGGTGTTCAGATATATCCCTTTTTCCTGTTCCAGTGCACTTACCCAGCTTTTAAGTTGTCCATGCTGAATGCCTTCGCCGGATGGACACGGGGTTTTGGCAGGCAGAATTTTACCGTCTGGGCAAAACCAGTTAATCTCCTGGAACGGTCCCCGGGGATCGTCTTTCAGTGTTTGGATTTTTTGTGCAAGCGCCTGGTTCCAAACGCTTTGCACGCCTGCCGCACGGCTTTGCCCAAAACAGGCACACACCAATATTATGGTAAAAGATATATATATATGCCGAATCATTAATGTTGATCCTCAAGGAGTTGAAGTTGCGCCAGCCGGAAGGCTGAAGTCAGTTCTTTTACTGTCATTGGCACCGGGTGTCAACGACTTAACTTGGGCGCTGCAATTATTGTAGTCTGGTTGATCTGAGTACAAATAGCGTTTGGTTTATTCTATAAATTGCATGGGCATGCTTTATGTCATTTCCAAGGGCATAATGATTTTTCAAAAACCCTTTAAAGCCGTTGTAATTTTTGCTTAATCGAATTTCTTCATAGGCTTCTTGAACGGAAATGGTTTTGTCCTTCAGGTGTTTTTCCACAACAGGAAGGGATAACAGTTGTTTTTTGCAGATATCATATTCGGTAAATCCCATTTCCGACAGTGCTTTTAACGCAGATGCATACCCCTTGCCGGAGAAATCAATCAACAAATCTATACATTGTGAATAATATGGCGAATCAATGAATTGAGCTTTATCTTTTTTGTAAACGATGAAAAGCGTGAGAATAATAGCCCTGATTATATTTTTTTGGTTTTCATCTTTTTGCGCCGTTGACAGCTCCACCCCCAATTCAACCAGTATCATGAGTGCATCCGGCGTTATGTTATAAATCTCATGGGCTTTTTGTTCTGCCTCTTCTTTTTTGTCTTTAACCTGCATGGAAGTGAGTATCTTTTTTATTTCATTTTTCATTGAATCTCCTTTTATTGTATGATGCGCTGTTTTAGGAGCTAAAGACTGTATATTAGAGTATAAACAATAGTTAGAAGGTCAAAGGGAAAGGAACATTGTAATCTTTTTCCCACCTGACCTGACTGTAAAATTTCTTTGGAGATCTTTCAATAAAATCATGAAAAAATCTTTGTTTGTCTTATTGCGAATCATCGGTATCATTTTGTTGAGTCTGTGTGCGGCAATACCGAACGCTGTATCTTCTAATTTCCCTTTGCCGCTTAAGCTGACTGTTCCCCAGGTTGTACCCTTGAAAAATTTGACTGATAAAAATTTTCAAAAGACACTTGACTGTGAATTGGCACAGAATAAAACCTGGCAAAACCTGATCCGGAATAAGAAAATGGCCGTGGGGTTGGTGGACCTGTCCGATGTGGGCCATATCATGTTTGCCCGGGTCAACGGCAGCGAAATGATGTACGCGGCAAGCTTACCCAAAATTGCCGTACTGCTTGCTGCGTTTCACAGCTTTGAGTATGACGGTCTTGAACAGACCCCCCGGATCATGGGCGACCTTGCCCTGATGATACGCAAATCCAATAATCAGGCCGCCACCCGGGTGATTGAAAAAATTACGCTTAAACGAATCCAAGAGATTCTGGTGATGCCCCAGTACGAATTTTATGACCAGGATCACGGGGGCGGTCTTTGGGTCGGAAAAAAATATGCAAAAACCGACAGCAGGCTTCCCGAGCCCCTCAAGGGATTAAGCCATGCCGCCACCGCCGCCCAGGTGTGCCGGTTTTATTACCTACTGGCCATGGGACAGCTGATCAACCCGGAACGCAGCCGGCAGATGCTTGAAATCCTGGTAGACCCGGGGGTAAACCATAAATTTGTTAATGTGTTGAATAAAATTGTCCCGGATGCAAAAATTTTCCGTAAATCCGGCACATGGAGAACCTGGCACTGTGATTCCGTATTGGTCTGGGGACCGGAATGGCGGCGTTATATTGCCGTGGCCCTTGTGGAGGACAAAAACGGAGAGATGATTTTAAGAAAATTGCTGCCGGTATTGGAATCTGTACTCAAAGAGAATGCCGCAAAATTTACGATCCCCCGGCTGGAACAGGCCGCCGTTGATTCATCAGTCCCCCAAAATACCAATTAAAGAGAAACGGTACCCATGACTGTAATGAAGCACAATATTTTTGGGCAGTATCTGATATATCCGCTGTTCAAAAAGACATTTGATATCCGGGAGGGCGAACTTCACCGCACGGTGTGGATGTTTGCGTACCTGTTTTTACTCATCTGCGCCCTGTCCATTGCCAAGCCCGTGAGTACGGCCCTGTTTCTGGCCAAATTCAGCGCCCGCCACCTGCCCGAGGCGTATATGATGACCGCCGTGCTTGCGGCCACGCTCTCCTGGTACTATTCATTCCTATTAAAAAACAGGGTCCTTAAAGGTCTGATGCGCACGACGCTGATCAGCGCCATCTGTTGTCTCGTGATCTTCTGGGCCTTTATCTATTTCAAGATCGTCCCAGGAATGGTTCTCTATCTCTTTTTTATCTGGAGCAGCCTGATCACTTTAATCTGTGCCTCCCAGTTCTGGCTGGCGGCAGGGCTGTTTTTCAATATCCGGGAGGCCAAGCGCCTGTTTGGGGCCATTGGTTCCGGAGCCATTGCAGGCGGCATTGCCGGCGGTTATCTGACCCGGTTTATGGCCCCTGTGGTGGGCAGTGATCATTTGATTCTGATCGCGGCCCTGTGCCTTGCCGTGTGCATTGCCATCATGGAAAAACTGTGGCGGACTTACGATCTGCAAGATCGGGGCTTGTCTCCTGTTCAACCCGATCTTGAACCCCAGAGCACCCGGTTGACGCTATCGATCATTTTAAAATCCAGGCACCTGCGCTACACCGCCTTGATTTTAGCGGTAAGCGTGATCACGGCCCGCCTGGTGGATTATCAGTTCAACACCATTGTCTCTGAAATGATCCGGGACAAGGATGAACTGGCGGCATTTCTGGGGCTGTGGATGTCCAACTTGAACATTGTCTCCCTGTTGATTCAAATTGTTTTGACACGCAAGGCACTGGAACTGTTCGGGGTAGGCTATTCCCTGTTGTTTATGCCGGCGGCAGTGCTGCTGGGGGCGATTGCGACACTTTTTTCACCGGCTTTGTGGTCAGCGGTGTTTATCAAGGTCAGTGAGGGCGGTTTTAAAAATTCATTGAATAAGAGCGGTATGGAACTCATATTTTTGCCGGTACCGCTGAAGATTAAAAGCCAGGCCAAGGCCTTTATCGATATTTTTGTGGACAGTGCGGCCGGCGGCATCGGCGGCTTGATTTTGGCCGGCCTGGTGTTTGGCCTCAATGTCGCCCCGGCCCACATCAGTTTGGTCATCGGCGTTCTTGTGGGGATATGGATTGCGCTAGTTTTAAGCGTTAAGCAGGAGTACCTCAAATATTTTATTGAGAAATTTAAACCGGATGCCTCCCTCGACGACCTGCCCGTGGGGCCGATCCCGGAAAATGAAAAGATTATTCAAGTGATCTCGGCAGTGCTGTCCCGGGGGGAGACCGGGGACATTTTAAATATGATGCAGCGCATATCCGGGTTTCACAGCGAAAAGCTCAGTGACAACTTTATCCATCTGCTGGAGCATCCAGATCCTAACGTCTGTGCCGAAGCCCTGCGGCAGCTCTATTTTTTGAAAAATATAGCCGTTCGCGACAGCGTCGTGCGTTTGCTCTATGAACGACAAAATTTAACCGTACGAACCGAAGCCATGAGGTATCTGTTTCATTTTGACAAACAGCCCTTTGTCTTTCTTCAAACGCAGTTGGGGGACAGTGACTATCGGATAAGGGGTGCTGCCCTGCTTTGCCTGGTGTGGGAAGCCCGGCGTAACCGCCTGCTTCGAAGTGATTTCAATCCTGGTAAAATGGTGGAGCAATTGCTTTTCAGCACCGGCGGCATGGCCGACGAAAGGCAGGCCGCATTCACCCGCAAAGTCTGCGCCCGGGCCATTGGTATTGCCGAAATCCAGGAACTTCATCCCTATCTATTTCTGTTAATGGAAGATCGTGACCCTGAAGTCGCCACTGAAGCCATTGTCAGTGCGGGTAAGACCCAGAATCCGGTTTTTATCCGCAACCTGTTCTCTTTTTTAGGCCGAAGCAGCCATTATCGAAGTGCGGCGGTGCAAGGGCTTATCAGCCATGGCCCCCAGGTTCTTGACGACATGGAAAAGGCGTTGTCCAATATCTATATGTCCTATGTCATCCGTAAACAATTACCGGAGGTGATTGCCGCCTTTAACAATCAGAAAGCCGTTGATATCCTGACCCGGCATCTTGTGGAAAGCGATATCGGGATGCGTTATGAGGTGATCCGGGCGTTGAACAGGCTGAGGACAAAGTCCGGTACGCTTTTGTTCGACAAAAAAAAGGTCATGAATAAAATTAAGACCGAAGCGGACGACTACATGGCGATGCTTTTTATTTTGTACCGGCAGATGTCCATTGAATCAATTGGCAACAACGCTGCGCGCACCCGTGGTTCGGCCCGGGAGCAATTGATTAAAGCACTTGAGGACCGACTGGATGAAAATCTTGAACGTATTTTCAGACTCCTGGGTCTAAGCTACCCGCCGGTGGAGATGTACAACGCTTACCAGGGCATTAAAAGCCAGGACGCCCAGACCCGGGTCACGGCCATGGAATTTTTGGACAATCTGCTGGAAATCAATATCAAGCAGGTCATCATTCCGGTGATTGAGACCGGCTTCGCCCCCCGGCAGGATGCTCTGGTGAAAAATGATGACAAAGAGATCCCTGGTGAGTTTGAATCCTATGTTACCATGCTCAAGGGTGAGGATGATGTGTTAAAGGAAAAAACATTGAACCTTCTGATATACCAGCCCGATGATCGATTCCTGCCTCTTATGGCAGAACTTCTGGGCAGTCCCTCCCGGGGGGTGAGAAGCTTGGCGGCGCGTGCCATTGAAAAGACCGGACATTTTATGCGGTAATTCCGGGATTGATCATAAAATCGACCATAATTTTGTAGGGGCAGGCCCCTGTGCCTGCCCTAACGATGGCAACCACAGGGGGATTGCCCCTACAATGGCCGACGTTAGAACCAAACCTTTTAAATTTGTATTTTCCCTTTAACCTATTATGGAGCTGCAGTGAATAGACTGATTATATTCGACCTGGACGGAACCTTGGCAGACACGCGGGCTGATCTTGGGCGGGCTGTGAATTGGGTTCGCACGTCCTACGGACTTGCTGAATTTCCCCTGGATAAAATTATTGGGTATGTCGGCGGCGGGCGCACCCAGTTGATGGAAAAATCCCTCCATGACATGCCTGACAAAGATATAACCGACGCGTGCAATCGATTTACAGAATATTATGCAACGAATCTTGTTGTGGATACCCGGCTTTATGATGGTGTTTCAGACACGCTGAAGGCGCTCCGGCGTAAAGGGTTTTTTCTGGCCGTTTTGTCCAACAAGCCCGGAGATATGAGCCGCAAAATTATCGCTCTTTTGGGGTTGGAGCAATATCTGGTGACGACTCTGGGCGGCGGTGATGTTGCCACAGTAAAGCCTGAACCCGAGGGCTTTTATGAAGTGCTGAAAGTTGCCCGGGAAAAAGGTTTCAACGCACATAAAAAAAATATCTGGATGGTCGGAGATCATCATACCGATTTACAGCTTGCGCAAAATGTCGGCATCCGCAGTATTTTTTGCAAGTTTGGTTTTGGAACCAGGCTTGAAATGAAACCTGACTTTGAAATTGAGAGATTCAAAGAGATAAAATCAATTATCATTTGAGATTTTACGCCAAAAGACAATTTTTGGACGAGAGATAAAAAAATGCACGAATTATCTGATTTCAGGCCGGATGATCCTCGGTTCAGGAATTTTACCCACTGGCTTTTTGAACAATGGGATATTGATTTTCACTGCCTCCGGGATGACTGCCACATCCATGGGAGCCCGGAAAGGACCATTGAGCGGGCCGTGATACAGGATAAAGACGGGGCACTCTATTTGCTGGAAAAATATACCCGGGACAAATTTGACCATCGCCATACTGTCGCCCGGGCCGTGGCGTTTCTCAATCAAAACGGACTGACCCAGGCACTGGCATGCAAACCGACTCAAACCGGACAACGCCTGCCTTTTTACAAGGCGTGTTGCTTTCAGGTTTCTGCCTTCCTGGACGGCACGGAACTTAAACGGCCCGATTATCTGGCATCCGGGGAGATGGGCGCAAATTTGGCCGATTTTCTGATTCGGCTTCATAACGCTTCCGTGGGTATCCAATCCATTGTACCCGTAAAATCCTTCTCCCTGCCGGAGTATATTCGCGTTCTGATGGACCAGGTTAAAGACAATGATCCGGAGGTCCATGCCCGTTATCTGCCCTTTGTCAAATTTCTCGAAATGCGGTTTATGCCCGGGCACGATACGATTCCAACCGCTTTTTGTCACGGGGATCTTCACCCGCTCAATGTGATCTGGAACAAAAATCGAATCAAAGCGGTCATTGACTGGGAATTCACCGGATTCAAGCCTGAAATTTTTGATGCCGCCAACCTGGTGGGCTGCGCAGGTATCGAAGATCCCGAGGGCTTAGGTATGCCCATGGTCATGACCTTTATCAGGGATTTAAAAAATGCCGGCATCATTTCCCAAAAAGCCTGGGACCTGTTCCCGGAGTATATTCTTGCCCTGCGATTTGCCTGGCTGTCTGAATGGCTCCGGAAAAATGATACCGAGATGCTGGATCTGGAAGCCCGGTACATGGAAATTTTGATGACCCACATGGACGAGTTAAGGCGCATTTGGAACAAGTAACCGGCCGATAGCCCAGATCCGGAACAATTTCTGCACACTCAGGCCGTCATAACTTTAAGGGTCACAGCCATGTCCAAACCACCAGCACAAGAAGGGAGACAAGGGTCACAGGGATACCGATCCTGGCGTGCTCCTTGAAGGATATAGCCACGCCATGGTTGGCGGCTTTTTCAACCACAATCAAATTTGCGATACTGCCCAGAAGAAAAAGGTTCCCGGCAAAGGTGCTGGACATGGCCAGAATATACCAGGGTTCGGGAATGGCCTGATCCAGACATGGAATTACGATCATGACGGCCGGAACATTGCTGAAAAGATTGGATAGGACAACAGAAACACCGGTGAGAAATGCCGGTTGCGTCAGTTCAAATCCTTTTTGGGATAGAAATGCAAGTACCCGTTCCGGAAGATGGGCCAAAGAAATTCCGTGAATAATAATAAAAAGCGCGCAGAACAAGGTGATCAGGTGCCAGTCCACCAGAGCCATCATATCCCGGCTTTTCATTTTTCGGCTGAGTAGAAGTGCCCCTGCCACGGACAGGGTGGCAAGATCCCTTGGAATGTCCGTCAGGTAAAGTCCCACCAGCACCACCACAGCCATAATCCCTTTTACTGTTTGCCGGCAATCGAATTGGGGCAGCTCCATGTCGTTCTCATTTACAGCCCTGATTTTTTTAATGATCAGGTCCTTGCGATAATACATTGCGATTATACCGAACGCCGCGGCCAGAGAGAGGAAAGACGGTATATATGCCCAGAAAAAGAAGGCCTTAAAAGAGAGGCGTCCCACCTGGCCGATGAGCATATTCTGGGGATTCCCGATCAGGGTGGCCGCAGAGCCGATATTGCTCGACACAGCCAGCCCCAGTAAAAAGGGAACAGGATTCAATCCTGCTCGTTTAAGAGAATAGGCCAGGACCGGTGCCATGGCAAAGCAGATAATATCGTTGGCAAGAACGGCGGAAAGTATAGCCGAAAGAAGCATGCTCACCAGAAGAAACAACCGGGGACGGTCTGAAACCCCAAGGATTTTTTCCGCGACAGCTGTGTAAAATCCGCCGAGACGCAGTTGGGCCGAAATGATCATCAGCCCGTACAAAAGACAAAGGGTGGGAAAGTCAATGCTGCGTACCGCCTCCTGGGCCGATACCGCACCGGATGCGACCATCGCAATGGCCCCCAGGATGGCAATGCCAACCCTGTCCACAGCCAGGCCGGGAATGCGGCCCATGGCGATTCCCAGGTAACTTACAACAAAAATAACCAATGCCGTCATGCCCCGTCTCCCAAAATGTTTAAGTTCTATGACAGCATATACACCCAAAGAGATCGTGCCGGAATTTAAAAAATTAAACACTGCGTTTAACAGCTTATTATTTGCTTATAATGGGGGCCTTTATAAATTCGATCTATGATAAAATCATACTGGATTTTAAACCAAGTTGTCGAACCAACTGCATAAAATGATCAAGTGGCTCGGGTATTTTTTTATCCTTATGCCAGACCATGAGGATGGGCGTTTGCAATTCATTGATCCAGTTTGATGCGACCAGTTCATTATTTTGAAGTTCATTTCGTATGGAACTTTCGGGTAAAATCGCCATCCCTATGCCCTTTTTGACACATTTTTTAATTGCTTCCACACTGGTTATTTCGATGATCGACCTGGGTTTGACAATATGGGTATTCAATAATTGTTTGAATGGCAGGCCATATCCACATCCTGTTTTTAAAAATAGTAATTTTTCGCCATGAAGATCACTGGTGTCAATCACTTGTTTACTTGCCAACGGATGATCAGGCCGGGTGACCAGCACAAGTTTCTCGGTTAGAATTTTTTCGGTGACCAAATTGGCGGAGCTAAGATAGTCTGAAAAAATGAATGCCACATCTACATTCTCAATTTGGAGTTCATTTTCGATATTGCTCTCCAGGCAATTGCTGATATCAAACTGAATCTTTGGAAACCGTTCCCCAAAAGCCTGTATGAGGACGGGAAAGTAAGTATCTATCACTGCTTCCGGCCCTCTGACTGAAATCGTTTCTGTGGGTGTCTTTTTTCCTGTTATATCGGCAATTGCCTCTTTTTCCAGATTGAGCAGTTTATTGGCATAGCTTACCATTTTTTCGCCTGCGGTGGTTAATTGGATTGTCTTGGCGGATCTTTTGAAAAGAAGCGCTCCGATCTCTTCTTCCAAAGATTTTATCTGGTTTGATACGGTTGATTGAGCAAGATTTAAATATTGAGCTGCCTGGTTGAAATTTAAAAACGCCGCAACCGCTTTAAATGTTTTAAGTTTGTATAAATCCATCTATTTTCCTCATTGTGATCGAATTATTCGATTGCGCCGATCATGTTTAATCGTTGGACGTATAAGAAAAAAATCATTAGCCTTGGTTTTAAAACAGATAATAGCATAGATTTTAATTCGATAAAGTGATCAAAGAGGACATAGGGTTTTAAAATGGGTATATCTGCCATCATCGGTTTAATCGGAACAGTTGTAGGTCTTGTACGTGCGTTACCCCAATTCATCAGATTATTACGATCGAAAAAAGCACTGGGTGTGTCCGTAGACACGGCATTAACCAGCTCGATCGTTAGTTTTGGTTGGGCGATATATGGCGTTATGACCCAGCAGCCGTTTGTGGCCCTTGCCACAGGTTCGTCAGGCGTTATTTTTTTTGCAATTACTTTAGCTGCCCTGAAATTTGGACGACGGATTCATGAGATTCGAATTTCCCTGGTCTGGCTTTGTGTTTTATCCCTGGCATTTCTGCTCAAAAAAGAGATCGGACTTGGCATTATTTTGCCTGTCAGTATACTTGTATCCAACATTCCCCAATTGGTTGTAACGGTAAAAGAAAATGATCTTACGGATCTTTCTCTCGGCACTTGGCTGTTGTCCTGGTCAGACGGTTTCGTCTGGGGGGTGTATTCGTTAATTGAACACGATACTTCAATTATGATTTTTGCATTGTTTCAGTTGATCACCAGTGGCGCGATTGTATGTATGAAGTTGTTGAATAATAGGAGAATTTAGATGCACGCACATATTGTTTTGGCTCATCCGGAATCCAAATCATTTAACGGACATCTTGCGGGTTTGGCCCAAGAGTGTCTGGAAAAACAAGGTTGGCGTGTATCTATAACCGACCTTTATAAAAATCAATTTGACCCGTGTGAACGGTTAAGTCATTACATTGATCCCAAAGACACGGCACGCTTCTTTGTTCAAAATGAGCAGCGTCATGCCGGTGAGACAAAGACACTCGCGGATGAGATAAAAAAAGAAATCCAGCTTCTGGACACCTCGGATCTTCTGATATTGCAATACCCCATGTGGTGGCACTTGCCACCTGCAATCCTTAAGGGATGGTTAGACCGTGTTTTTGTCTATGGGGAAGTCTATACCAGCAGCAAACGTTTTGAAAACGGCAGATTCTCAGGCAAAAAGGCAATGATTTCCGTCACGGTTGGAACCAGTCGAGAAACATATGCCTACAACGGACGCAGTGGTGATATCGATCTTATGCTCTGGCTTGTCAATTTCAGCCTTGCCTTTGTGGGTTATACCGTCCTCTCTCCGTTTGTTGCTTATGGTGTGGAGTCCGGGATTCAGTATACAGGTGCAGACGCAGTCACTAAGCGCTTGAATCAAATTGAACAAGACCTGTTATGCCGTCTAAAAACAATTAATGATGTGCCGACCATTCCATTTAACACCATGGGTGAATGGGGAGACGATGGACGAATCATTAAATCCGCAAAAGCGTACAGCCCCTTTATCCGACATAAAGAAAATTTGGATTTGGGCTAAGCGCTGTCATAAATAAGTAATACTATCTCCAACGTTAATGAAACCACCTTTTAGAACCTTTGCAAAAATGCCTTCCTTGGGCATAATGCAAGTGCCTATGCGATAAAATACAGCACATTTCTTATGGCATTCTTTACCGATCTGGGTGATTTCAACGAGGGCTTCATTTCCGAGACGCAATTTTTGGCCCAAAGATACAGCACGCCAGTCAATACCTGACGTGGCAATATTTTCTGCAAAACCGCCAAAACCCGGACTGAAGTCCTTTGTGGCTGCCCTGCGGATACTTTCCGAAGCCAGAAAACTGATCTGCCTGTGCCAATCTCCGGCATGGGCGTCACTTTTAATTCCGTGGTTTTCAATCAAAAGAGCCTGGTTAACACATTTTTTGGACGTCCCTTTTTTTTTGCTGACTGCAATGGATAGAATTTGCATAAAGCCTCCTTGTTTCATTGGGGATGTTTCGGTTTATGGGGGACGGCTGTCCATGTAAAAGGATGGAACAAAGGATATAAAGGTCTTTGGTCCATCCCGTTTATATTTCTTTTGAAAAGTCCAAATTAAAATTTGGGATTGGTTCTAACGTCGGCCATTGTAGGGGCAGGCCCCTGTGCCTGCCCTAACGAGGGCAACCACAGGGGGATTGCCCCTATAAAATATGGCCGATTTTATGATCATGCCCTAAAATTTGAACTGGGTGGACTGCCGCCAGCTCATATAGGCCTGCTGGCGGAAATCGTCGATGAGATGATGGGTGAATTCAAGCTCACAGACGTCAAAGAATTTTTCCCATCCGATTCTTTCTGCCCATTCACCAAGGCGTTCATACTTGTTGGCCCCGTTGGCATAGGCCTCTACCATTTTTTTGATGGCAGTGGTCATGGATGGCCATCTGGGCATCTCATTGGGAATAAACGCCACCACAACCTTGGAAAATTGAGGTTGGGAGATTCGGTTGGATACCTTACCGCCTGCCATGAGGACGATGCCGTCGCCTTCGGTGTCTGCAAGGGGCATGGAGGGGCACATGGTGTAGCAGTTCCCGCAGTACATGCACCTCTCCTGCTTAACAGAGACCGATTTTACTTCGGTACCGTTTGTCAAGGTCACCTTGGCCGGCTTGATGGCCGCGGTGGGGCAGGATGAGATGGCCAAAGGAATTTCACACACCTTGTCAAGGTAGTCATGGTCCAACATGGGCGGCTTTCTGTGGTAGCCCAGGATGGCAATGTCAGAGCAGTGAACGGCCCCGCACATGTTCAGGCAGCAGGCCATGGATACCCTGAGATGGGCCGGCAGGCGGTGATCCTGAAAATCTGCGAACAATTCATCCATGGCCGCTTTGACCGTACCCGAGGCGTCCGTGGCCGGGGTGTGACAGTGGGCCCAGCCCTGGGTGTGGACGATGTTGGTGATACCGGCACCGGTACCGCCGATGGGGAACTTGTAGGACCCGCCGTCAAACTTCCTGGATGCCAGGTCGTTTTTCAAGGGATCAAGCTTTTCTTTGCCGTCCACCATGAATTCAATGTTGTTCCGGGTTGTGAACCGGACATAACCGCCGCAGTGTTTTTCCGCGATCTCGCAGATTTCGTTGATCAGGGAGGTGGACATAAGGCGTGCACCGCCCACCCTTACCGTATAACATTGTTCTCCGGATTCAGCCACATGGACCAGCACACCTGGTTCCAGTATTTCATGGTGAGACCATTTGCCCTGGTTGTTTCTGATCACAGGGGGATAGAATTCTTTATAGTCTCGGGGGCCGATGTCGGTGATTCGGTTTGCCATTGGTTTTTCCGGATTATAACCGGCAGAAATAAATGCCATTATGATTTGTCCTTTTTATCTGCTATGGTGTTTTCTGTATTCTGCAACATCACGGTCCCAACCCCCGGTGACTTCGTCTTCTTTCCAGAAAATGTAAGGGTTGGTTCTGGGGTAGGAGACATGCTGGACCAGGGCGGGGATACCCGTGGCTTCCAGCAGGCGTTGAAATCCCTGCCGCATGATCAGTTCGCCCAGGCGTTCCCGATTTTTACCTTCCTCCATCCACCAGTCCCAGATGTTTTCAATAATTTCGGTGATCGCTTCATAATCATTATCAGGATTGACTGCCATGAAAGGCACCAGCAATGATCCCATTTGGGCGCCATCCAAGATGGGCGCTTTGGCACCCACAAGGATGGAAAGCCCCCTATCGTCACCAATTTTAAGGGCCCGGGGCATGACGTTGATGCAGTGCATGCATCGGGTGCAGTTGGGGGTGTCAATGACCAGTTTTTTGTTTTCGTATTTCATGCACCTGGTGGGGCACAGATCAATGACTTCCTTTTGAATGTCAAATGGACCCCAGGCCCTTGATCCCCTGTGGGCGCCGGCATTGGATGGGTAGTCCTGATCATTTTCAGCATATTTTGCAACGGCATCCTGGTCTATTTTGATGTCATCGCGCCAAGTGCCGATAAAGGACATGTCAGAACGGGCGATGGCGGCCACGCAACCATTGGGACAGCCGTCAAATTTGAATTTGAATTTGTAGGGAAAGGCCGGACGATGAAGCTCATCCTGGTATTCGTTGGTCAAAAAATGGCACAGGGCAGCCGTATCATAACAGGAGTATTCACACCGGGCAATGCCAAGACAGTTGGCCGGTGTTCTCAGGTTGGAACCAGACCCGCCCAGATCCTGATTCAACTCATGGGTCAAGGTATGGAAAATCTCTTCGAGCTGGGGCGTGGTGGTTCCCAAAAGAATGATATCGCCGGTGGTTCCGTGCATATTGGTCAGGCCGGACCCCCTGAAATCCCATAAGTCGCACAGCTGTTTTAAATATTCTGCTGTGTAGAATTTGCTTGCGGGCTGATTCACGCGTAGGGTATGGAACGCCGCCACACCGGGAAATTGTTCGGGCTGGTCGCAATACCTGCCGATGACCCCGCCGCCGTATCCGAATACGCCTACAATGCCCCCATGTTTCCAATGGGTTCTGCCGTGCTTGTAGGAAAGCTCCATGATGCCCAGAAGATCGTCCACACAATCCTGGGGGATTTGAAATTCAACATTCTTTTTATTTTCTGCTCTGACTTTGGCCTGATGTTTCAGATCCGAAACAAAGCTGGGCCAGGGACCGGATTCCAACTGGTCAAGTAAAGGGGTATCATGTTTTGCCATTATTTACCTTCTGTTCATATTGTTTGTTGTTAAAGGTTAAATTTTCTGGTTGTCAGGTAAGTGGCTGCAGGTCTTGGGTGTTTTGTTATTTTGCTTTGGGCCCACAGCCGTTTTCTACATTTTGTTGCTTGGAACTTTTTAATCCTTTCATGTAAATAACTTTAACCGATACCTTGTTGAGCAATTGGTGTGCCATCTGGGGATAGATGTTTTAACGCTTTATTTTTACAGGAAATAAAAATTTACACGTTTTTGGAGCTGCAACGTAAATCCGTGATTACAACGAAATATCGTTATCGTATCTCAAAATTCCGTTGCGCTATTTTAAGAAAATTTGGGCGATAGGCAGATCAGATATTAAGGGTGAGTAAGGGGGAACCGGTAAAACAAGAAAGGATCAGGGCCAGGTGATACCGTATTTTTTGATGCGGGTGGCAAGGGTGGTCGGACGCAGGCCCAACAGAGCGGCTGCTCCGTCTGCTCCGTAAATTTTACCCCGGCACAGGGCAAGGGCATTTTCGATGTTTTGAACCTGCAGTTGAAGCATCTCCGCTTCAGTGCGCACGTCATCGGTCCTGCTGATGGAATCCAACGACGGCCCGGGCTCAAGTTCTGTGGAGAGGCTTTTGAAAATTTCCAATTGAGCAGAATTTGAACCGGCAGTGATGGCAAACCGTTCCACTACATTCTGCAGTTCACGCACATTCCCGGGCCAGGAATATTGCTCAAGCATTGCAATCTGCTGCCGGCTGAACTGCAGAGCAGGGCGGTTCATGTCCTGTAAGCATCGCTTGAGAAAACTTTGGGCAAGGGCTTCGATATCCTCTTTTCTTTCCCTGAGGGGCGGTACTGTGATGGGGAAAACATTGAGCCTGAAATAAAGGTCTTCACGAAAATTGCCCAGGTCCACCTCCTTTTTCAAATCTCTGTTGGTGGCGGCAATGATGCGAGTGTCCACGGTTCTAACTTTTTCTTCCCCGATTCGTTCGTACTCGCCTTCCTGAAGAACACGCAACAACTGGGCCTGGAGTTCAAGGGGGATTTCTCCCACTTCATCCAGGAATAGTGACCCCTGGTGGGCGGCACCGAATTTCCCCTCCCGATCTGACAAGGCCCCGGTAAAGGCCCCTTTTGCATGGCCGAAGAATTCGCTGGCAAACAGTTGCCTGGGCACCGAGGCACAGTTGATTTTGATCAAAGGTTTGGCCGAACGGGAACTTCTCCGGTGAATTTCTCTTGCCACCAGCTCTTTGCCCGTTCCGGATTCTCCCAGGATAAGGACGTTGGCGCCGGTTGACGCCACCAGGTCAATCTGCTCCAGGATGCGTCTGAGGGCCGGGCTTTTGCCGATGAATCCGGAATGGGCACGTGTTTCTGACAGCTCTTTTTTAAGGTAGGTGTTTTCTGCCTTGAGCTGGGAAGTTAGTTGTTCAATGGTTTCAAAGGCCCTGGCATTGGCCAGGGCGGCTGCCGCATGGTTGGTGATGAGGGTTAATATGTCCAGCACCGGCTGGTCCATGGGAATTTTGGTAAATACCCCCAACACTCCCAGGGTGTTGCCATGAAAACGCATGGGATGACCGGCAAACCCTTTGATGGACTCTCGTTTTGCCCAGCCGGGATGGCCGATCCACTTGGCATCTTCCTCAATGGATGCCACCACCACAGGTTCTCCGGTTGAGGCAATATGCCCGATTTTTCTGGCCCCCATGGGAAACCGCCGGTGGGCACCATCGATTCGGGACCAGTCCTCGGACGGGTTCACCGAAGAGCCGCCGCTGCTTGCCACCAGGTGAAGACATTGTTCAGGACTGACACAGTCGCCGGAAAGGCGGCATGATGCGCAGATATCTCCTTTTTGAATCACCCAGATCCGGGCAAGGGCCACCTTTTTAAATTCACAAATTCGTTCGGTAATCAGCTTGAATAAAGGCTTTGTCGAACGCTGCTGGCCCATTTCAAGCAAAAGAGATTGGATTCTGCTGTTTTGAAAATTAAAACTCTCCATACACCGCACATTTTAACCAAAACCATATGGATATACAATATCCATTTCTCAATCTATAGCAACACATGTCATATATGGTGACCTTTCCAAAAAATAATTTGGGATAATTTAAATAATTTGGTATTTTTCAGCAGTGGTGTCCGGTTAGTTTTTTGCACGTAAAAAACAGCTAAATTTATTGAAAAAACAGTCATTTTTTTATTGACAAATGTGCGTAGAAATTTTTTCGCGCCTTGAAAAATTTTACTCAAGGAGCCAAAATGACGCGCATTTCAGTCTCAAAAAAACAAATACAGTCCCTGAATTTTGACAAATTCCAGCGCCCTCTGGTAAGGTCGCTTTCACAAGCACCTGAACTACAATCTCGAGGAGATCGCCCTTTAAAAATGACATTCGAAGACCAAATCAATGCCTTGGTTTATTTTCATCTTCAGGAACACAAATCAGCCCGGCATTTAGTTCAAGATCTCAAGGAGAACATTTTTGCCAAAGAAAATATTGCTCCGGATGGGGGAATCAGTCGCAGCAGCTTTGGCGAAGCAGTCAATCACCGGGGACTTGAACAACTACAATTTGTCTTCGAGGACCTTTATAAGCAGGCTGTTGGGTGTCTACCGAAGGAGCACGCAGAACTTGGAGAATTGGTATCCATTGACGGCAGCCTTATAAATGCTGTCCTTTCAATGCACTGGGCGAACTACAGGAAAGGAAGCAAAAAAGCCAAAGCGCATTGCGGGTTTGACATTAATCACGGCATCCCCAACAAAATTTTTTTGACGGAAGGGAATGGTGGAGAACGTCCTTTTGTAGCAAAAATCCTGTCCAAGGGACAAACAGGCGTTATGGATCGTGGCTATCAATCCCATCACGATTTCGACCTGCTTCAGGAACAAGGGAAGCATTTTGTTTGCCGTATAAAGGCCAAGACAACCAGAACCGTAATTGAAAACCATGAGATCAATTCCGGTAGCTACATTTTTTATGATGCATTGGTCAGGCTTGGTACTCCGAATCAAAACCAGACTAAGAATCCCGTTCGGGTTGTTGGGTATAAAATTGCCGGGGTTAAATATTATGTGGCAACGGACAGACATGATTTAACGGCAGAACAAATAGCAACCATTTATAAACTCCGGTGGACCATTGAAGATTTTTTCAAATGGTGGAAAGAGCACCTGAAGGTTTACCATCTCATTGCCCGCAGTGAATACGGCCTCATGGTTCAAATTCTTAGCGGCCTTATCACTTACCTGTTGCTGGCAATCTACTGCCGCGAGGAGTTTAATGAGAAGGTCTCTATTAAAAGAGTTCGGCAGTTACGAATTGCCATCTTGAATGACCTAATCGGGCACAACGAGAATGGTTCGCATGGGTTAAGCAGGGACAATATTGTCAAAGATCAAAAATTTACGTTTGCCGAGCAAGCAAAAACCTAACCGGACACTACTGATTTTTCAGTCATTAACTCTGATAATCATAAAATTATCGTCATAATCTGCAAGTTTATGCCCAACCGCAACACGCTTCATTCTTAGGAGATCACATGACTACAAAAAATACGGGACCCCTCTTCCTTCACTTTGATACCCTGGCCATCCACCACGGATTAAAAGATTCCGGGTTTGACGGCGCAACTCTTCCCCCCATTTACCAGAATGCGGCCCATTATCACGAGACGGCCCAGGATTTGAGCAAAACCTTTGCAGGAGAAACCAACGATCATATTTATATGCGGTTGACCAATCCGACGAACCAGTTTCTGGAAAATAAACTCTGTGCGTTGGAATCGGGCCGCAAAGCCATTTTGACATCATCGGGCATGGCGGCCATCAACAATGCCTGCATGACTTTGCTTCGTGCCGGTGACGAGCTTGTGGCCTCAAAATCCCTTTTCATGTCCACCTTTAATCTGTTTATTAATATCTATAAAAAATATGGGATTAAGGCCATCCTTGTTGACCCCTTGGATCCAGAAAAAATTGAACAAGCCATTACCGATAAAACCCGGTTTGTTTACATCGAAACCATTACCAACCCGGGGATGGAAATTGCCGATATCCGGAAAATTGCAAAGATTGCTCACACAAAAGGGGTTCCGTTGCTGGTGGACAATACCCTGGCGTCTCCATGGCTTTGCCGGCCCATTGAATTGGGCGCCGATATTGTGCTTCACTCCACCACCAAATACCTGTCCGGCCATGGCGCGTCCCTGGGGGGGCTGATTGTGGATGCGGGCAATTTTGACTGGTCCCAGCCAAGGTTTGAGGATTTTGACAGCGTGGTCAAGCAGGTTGGAAATCTGAGCTTTATCACCAAGGCATGGAGAGAGGCCCAGGTCAACTTCGGAACCACGCCTGCCCCGTTCCACTCTTTTTTGACGGCTGTGGGCCTGAATACCTTGGGCGTCAGGATGGAACGCCACATGGAAAACGCCATGAAAACCGCCTCTTTTCTAAAAAAACATCCAAAGGTGAAATGGGTGAACTTCCCGGGATTTGAGGATCACATGAGCCACAAAACCGCCAGGGATCAATTTGGCGGCCGGGGATTCGGGACCATGCTGACCTTTGGGCTGGAAAATGAAGCGGCCTGTTTTAAGTGCATTGATCGGCTCTCCATGATCCTTAATCTGGCAAACCTGGGAGATTGCAAAACCTTAATTATCCATCCCTGGTCCACCCAGTATGTTACCTTTCCAAAGGAACAGCGCGAACAGATGGCCGATCCCTGCCTGCTGCGTCTATCAGTTGGCATTGAGCACATTGACGACATCTGTGCCGATCTGGACCAGGCACTGGCAGGGGTATAGCCACCATGAGCGAATATACGGATCACGACCCGACCGGCGCCACTGTCGGCCTGGTCGAAAAAAAATATTTTACCTTTGCAGAGCCGCCGGACCGGTTCAAACTCGAAAGCGGGGCCTATATCGGCCCGGTGACCCTTGCCTATGAAACATGCGGCACCTTGAACCCGGACCGGTCCAATGCGGTTCTGGTTTGCCACGCCCTGACAGGGGACTCCCATGTAGCCGGGTATTATAAAGCCAAAGATCCAAAACCCGGCTGGTGGGATATCATGGTCGGGCCCGGCAAGGGAATTGATACGGAGAACTGGTTTGTCATCTGCTGTAACGTCATTGGCTCCTGTATGGGAACCACAGGTCCTGCTTCCACAAACCCTGAAACCGGCAAAGAATACGGCACGGACTTTCCCCTGGTCACCATTGCAGATATGGTCAAGGCCCAAAAAGCCCTGTTGGACCATCTGGGAATCAAAAAACTGGCTGCCGTGGTCGGCGGTTCCGTGGGGGGGATGCAGGTGCTTGAATGGTGTGTCAGGTATCCTGAAATACCCTCTTTTGCCGTGGTTCTGGCCTCCACCTGCCGCCATTCGGCCCTGGCCATCGCCTTTAATGAAGTGGCCAGACAGTCGATCATGGCCGATCCCAACTGGAACGACGGCCATTATTATTCGGGTAAAAAACCGGATATGGGCCTTGCCATTGCCCGGATGATCGGCCATATTACCTATCTGTCCGATGAGTCCATGCGCCTTAAATTCGGCAGACGCCTGCAAAACCGCAGTGACTTAAGTTTTGAATTCGGCGCAGAGTTCCAGGTGGAATCCTATCTCCAGCACCAGGGCCAAAAATTTATCGAACGGTTTGATGCCAATTCGTTTTTGTATATCACCAAGGCCGCCGACTATTTTGACCTTGCCCGGGACCATGGCAAAGGGTCTCTGGTCCAGGCGTTTTCAAAAGTTGCCGCCAAGTTCCTCGTGGTGTCGTATACCTCGGACTGGCTTTATCCTACGTATCAGTCCAAGGAGATGGTGACGGCCATGAAAAAAAACAACCTGGATATCAGTTTCTGCGAGATTGATGCCCAGTGGGGCCACGACGCATTTTTACTGCCCAATCCGAAGCTCAACAGCCTGATGAAAGGTTTTTTAGGCCGGGCATTGAGTGAAAATAAATAGGTTTTTAATATGGAAAATGAAAAAAAACAGGAACTGCCCCCGTTAAGATACGATCTTCAGATCATTGCGTCCTGGATTAAATCGGGTTCCAGAGTTCTGGGGCTGGGCTGCGGAGAAGGAGAAATCCTGCACTACCTGAAAACCGAGAAACAGGTTGTCGAGCGTGGTATTGAGATAGAAGAATCCAAGGTGATGCGCTGCATTGAAAAGGGCATATCCGTGCTTCAGGGGGATATTAATGAAGAGATCCAGGATTATCCGGACCGGGCCTTTGACTATGCCATCTGTTCCCAAACCCTTCAGCAGGTTTATGATCCTGCCACGTTAATTCACGCCATGCTCCGGGTGGCGGACAAGGGCATCGTCAGTTTCCCTAATTTTGGTCATTATAAGGTCAGGGCCAAGCTTGCTCTGACCGGATGCGCCCCGGTGACCCGGGAATTGCCTTATACCTGGTACAACACCCCCAACATCCGGGTGTTAAGCCTCAGGGATTTCAAACATTTTGCCCGCAAGGCCGGGTTCAGGATATTAGAGAGTGCCGCCATCAACACGTATGAACACCAGCGCCAAGGCCGTCAGATAAAATTCTTACCCAATTTTCTGGCAACCTACGGCATATTTCTTATTGGAAAATAGTCGTGATTAAAAAGTTTTTTAGGAAAGGCAGTTGATTCATCTTTACAAACCCAAACCATAGGCATAGTCTAATCGTTACATATTAGACGCATTTTTTAAGGCAGATGTTTTTTTAAGGAAGGGAAAGCCTTTTCCGCAAAAAATAAAAAACGCTCTGCCTTTTTGTATTATATAGATAGGTTTAAGGAGTTTATTGTGACTGACCAGGTGATTCAACAGGTGCTCTCCCTGATACTGATGATGGCCATAGGTTGGGGACTGAGAAAAAAGGGCATTTTGACAAATTCGGTCAATCGGTCCCTTTGTGATATTTTGATCAACGTCTCCATGCCCTGCCTGATCATCAAATCTTTCAACGTTAATTTTTCCAGCAGCCTCATGGCCAATGCATGGACCATCCTTTTGTACTCGTTTATTATCCATGCCCTGATGATCGGGTTATGCCAGGTGTGGTATTGTAAGGTTCACATCATCAAGAAGCCCGTTTTTCACTTTGCTACGGTATTTTCAAACTGTGCGTTTATTGGGTTTCCGTTGACCCATGGGTTGTTTGGGGACATTGGTGTCTTTTATACGTCCATGTTCTTAATCCCCTTCAATCTGTTGGTGTTTACGTATGGAGTCATTCTCTTTACAGGTAAGGCCGATGTCAAAAGTCTTTTGCGGGACTTAGCACTTAATCTCCCGTTGATCGCCACCCTAGCAGGGATTTTGATTTTTGTTTTTAATATTGAGATTCCCTCGTTTTGTCTGGGCCCTTTAACCAGTGTGGGCAATATGACCACCCCCATATCCATGTTTGTCATTGGGGCCATGCTGGCCGATGCCAAAATTCAGGATCTGTTCACAGGAATTGATATCTATTACCTGAGTCTGATTAAATTGATTGTGGCGCCCCTGCTGTGCTATGTATTGATCCGTCGTTTCGTTGCAGATCAGACGCTTCTTAAGATCCTTGTTATCCTGGTTGCCATGCCCACGGCGACCCTGGTCGGCATTTTTGCTGAAAAATATGATGGAAACAGAAAGGCCGCATCTTTGTGCGCATTTATTACTACCGTTCTTTCCATGATAACCATTCCGGTTATCACTGCCATCATTTAGGCCTGAACCTTCGGGACGGCGTGCTCCAATTGCCCGCATTTATATTGAAAAGGCTATCGGGATCGAAAATAATGGGCATTTCGATTCCGATACAGCCCGCGAAGTTAAAATCGCCGGCAAAATTATAAATGCGCTCACTCTGTCCTGAAAATAAAGATTCATTGACAAGTCAAAAAATTCCAGTTTAATATTGAGAACGTTTCAAATATCAATAAATTTTCGTTATGTAAAAGCATCTTCCCCCGGCATTTTCATTCTTTGCCTTGTATAAGGGGGATACAGAACAGCGACTCTTCAATTTAATGATATCAGGTTCAGGCTATTAACAGGCTAAATTTCTGTGATTTAACTGCGGGGAGCAGTTATGAATCGTTGCCTTGGAAAAAAAGCCGTTGTGATTTCTCTGGTGTGCTTCATTTTGGGATGGGGAACCGGTGCAGGTGTATTGCCTGTTCAGGCCGTGACAACATCCGGGGGGAATACCGGACAACGCATTGAAGATAAAGATGCATTGACCCGGGAAGCAGACGCGCTTTTTTCCATGTCTTTGGACGACCTCATGCATGTCCGTATCCAGGCAGGCACCATTACCGGTATATCTGAAAACAAGTCGCCGGTGGCACGCACTGTGATCACATCCCGGGATATCGCCCTGACGCCTGCCCGCAGTATTCTGGACCTGATTGAAGTCTATGTGCCGGGGGCAACATTCGTAAACCATTTCAACGGGCCCAGATTCGGTGTCAGGGGCGTGCTGGGGGATCAGAATTACCACTATCTTCTCCTAGTCAACGGCAAAAATATGAATTTCAAGGCCCAGGACGGGGCCCTGGTCGAAATTTTCAACCGCGACCTCAATGACATCAGAGAAATTGAGATCCTCCGGGGGCCGGGATCTGTCACCTATGGTCCCGGGGCCATCGGCGGGATCATTAATATTCTAACCCATAAGGCGGATACCCGTCCCGGCGTCAGCACAGGCATTGAATTCAATACCGGATACAGATATCAAACCGCCTATGCCTCCTACGGGCAAAAGGGCAAGAACACCGACCTTTATCTCTACGGCAGTGTCAGCCGCTCGGACGGGGAAAAAAATACGGACTGGTTCTATGTGGACAGGGCCCATGGGTACGGATACGGGTTTATGTCCGATCAATGGGGCAACAAGGGCCTTGGCAGCGCGCAGCCCTCGTACCTTAACGATTTCCTGGACAAACCCCAGATCAAACTGCATGCCGACCTTTCATTTGGTGACGGCTGGCGGCTGTGGGGGCGCTATACCTCTTACAGCTGGGAAAAACTCATGGAGGAAGTTGAATATGCCGACGGTGACGCCTTCCCCGGATTTTTTACCCAGGGTGTGGCCGTATCCCTGACCAAAAAACATCGATTTTCAGAACAGGTGTCGATGGATGCAAGCCTGGGATTCGATTCCGTCTCCTTCAGGGAAATCGCGGCGTACCAGGGCGCCAATGAACCTCAGGATACAATTACCCAGTACAACAACTCCTTTAGTGAAAATGAAATTCAGACAGAACTGATGTTCCATTATGATGTCAATGATCAATACCGGTTTGCCCTGGGCGGGGTCTTTTCCCATGAATACTGGGCCCCTGAATGGGGAAAAGATGATGACACCTTTATTATGAGCATGCCCCAGCCTGTTGGGTTCGGGGTATACAGCAGCGACTCTGAATTCTATACCACCTACGGGGACGGCGTCGCCATGGTGCTTTCCCATCTTAAAACCAACTCCTTTTCCGTCCTCGGGGAAGCAAACATGGCGTTTCACCCCCTGTTTCATATGCTGGTTTCGGCAAGGGCGGATAAAAGCGATTATACGGACTGGTACTATTCCCCGAGATTCGCATTGATTTCAAGTCCCACAAAAAAGGATACCATCCGTGCCGTGTGGCAGCGCTCCATCCGGGTTCCCAATTTCCCAGAGGTGTATACAATGGAATACAGCGGCCAGGAAGCGCCTGATCCCGAACGCCTGGTCAACTATGAACTGATGTATGAGCATCATTTCGGCAAGATCTGCTTCAGTTCCAACGTGTTTTACAACATTCTGGATGAAGTCTCATGGACCGAATCGGGCAGGGCGGATGTGGTCGGTGAGCTCAAACTGTTCGGAATCGAGGCAGGGCTTGCCTATGAAACCAAACAAGACCGGACCGGCATCAATTATTCATGGACCCGGCAGGTGGCCTATGATCCAAAGATAACGGTGGGGGCGGACCTCACCAATCCGGACGGAGATGCCATGGCCATTGAGAATTACGCCGAAAATCGTATCAATAATTTTCCCAGTCACTTTGTTAAAGTGTTCTGGCACCATGGGTGGTCCCAGGCGGTCTGGTCCCACGTGAATGCAAGATTTGCCTGGGGACAGAATCAAATTGATCTGCTCGATGAATTCATGGATGCCCATGACCGGTATGGCACCGATGCATCGCGCCAGGAAATGAGCAACATTTACGACGCCTTGACCAGCCACGGATACGGCAAGCCTTCGTTTACCCTGAACGCATCGGTAACATGGACCCTGCCGGTGGAGGCAAAACCGGTGCTGACGGTCTACGGCATGAACCTGATCAGCTGGAATCATGTCCGGTATGGAATTCAGTATTACGAATCTTTGTCCAGGCAGTATCCGCGCCAGGCTACATTTATCAAAGAGCCGTTGACGGTGGGCATAAAACTTGATTTTAAATTTTAATTAATCATTTTAATCAATCATTTTAGTTCATACTTTAAGTTGCGTTTTAACGGAAAATTCAATGCCATGACAGGTAGATACAGCAGAAAAATTACGGTTTTTTGGGTATGCTTTTACCTGTGCGCGTTGTTGGTATGCAAGCCCGTTTTCTGCCAGGCCCAGGAAGACAGACACCATGAATACCTTTTAAAATCGGCTTTTATTGAGCGGTTTACCCGGTTCGTCCAATGGCCCCCTTCCTTTGAAGACGGTGACGAGGATCAGGCCTTTGTCATCGGAGCCCTGTGTGAGACTGCGTTTTGCCGGGTGTTGAAGGTGGCATTTGATGGACACCGTATTAAAAATCGGCCGGTAATATTTCGTCGGATTAAAACGGCCGGGGATATAGACGGATGTCATCTGGTGTACATCGGCAAAACAGATGATTCAACCCTTGACGGGCTTCTTGGGGCCCTTAAGTCAAAATCGGTACTGACGGTTTCAGACACCAGGGGCTACGCCGAAAAAGGTGTACACATCAATATGTTTGTCCAGCAGGAGCAGATTCGTTTTGAGATCAATCATAAATCAGCCGTTGCTAGTGGATTGAAGATCAGCCACCTGCTTTTGCAGCTTGCCCGGATTGTAGAGACCGACGACGGGAGCAGCAGAAGCTGATGAAAGGCGGCTTTAAAAATATAAGTACACAGCTCATTGCCATTATATTGGTGGTGACTGTTCTGACCATTATACCGACCCTGCTGGTCTGTGGATGGATTCAGTACAGGGCATTAAAACAGGACCTGGCGCAGAATATCGATATAACAGGACACCTGATCGGGGAATACTGTATTTCGCCTTTGATATTTGAGGACCGGGCCGGCGCCGATGAGGTGTTGAAAAGACTGGGTCATATCCCCAATATCCAGGCGGCTGTACTCCGTGATAAATCAGGTGCGGTTTTTGCCGTTTACAGCCGAAATGACGCCCACCTGCATCAATGTCAAGGCGGTTCAGTCCAGAATGGTGTATTTGCGAACGGCTTTTATTGCATCTCCCTGCCGGTTATTTATGAGGGGGAGACCTACGGCACTATTGTGATTCATGCCGATACCAGTGAAATTTATCCGAAAATCAGAGGGTTTGGTATAACACTTTTGCCCTGGGCGCTTGGCATCTTTGCCCTGGCCTTGTTTCTGGCAGTTCTGCTCCAAAGAAAAATCTCAGGCCCCATCACACACCTGGCCGATATTACGCAGCGGATTGCCGTGAGCGAGGATTTTTCCATTCGCGCGCCGGCCGGTCGGAATGATGAAATCGGCCATCTTTACGACGGGTTCAATAACATGCTGGCCCACCTGGCCGATAGGGAGATCCAACGGGACCTTGCCCGAAAAGAAAAAGAAAGACTGGAAAGTCAGCTTTTTCAAGCCCAGAAAATGGAATCGGTCGGTCGCCTGGCCGGCGGCGTGGCCCATGACTTCAATAATATTTTGAGCGTGATTACCGGGTATTCCGAGCTCAGCCTGATTGAGTTGGATGAAGACCATCCCATTTACGAAAACATAAAAACCATCATGGAGTCCGGCCAGAGAGCTGCCAGGCTGACCCAGCAACTGCTGGCCTTCAGCAGAAAGCAGGTGGTTCACAAAGAAAAGCTCAATGTTAAACATGAAATTGAACTGATTCTTAAAATGATCAAACGGCTTTTAGGCGAAGATATCGAAATCGATGTGGTGCATGAGAGCGAGGACCTGTGTATCATTGCCGACAGGTCCCAGTTGGAGCAGATCATTCTCAACTTGAGCGTCAATGCCAGGGATGCCATGCCCAAAGGCGGATCTCTGACCATTGAAACCCGGATGGTAAACCTTTCTCCCGAGACCATGATCCGGCATTTTGATATTGAAGCCGGGCCCCATGCCTGCATTATTGTAACAGACACAGGAGAAGGTATGCCGCCGGATGTGATCAACCAGATTTTCGAGCCTTTTTTCACGACCAAAGAAGGGGGCAAGGGCACCGGCTTAGGTCTTTCCACCGTTTACGGCATTATTAAACAAAATAAGGGGTATATTGACGTATACAGCGAACCCGGCAGCGGCACCGCCTTTAAAATTTACCTGCCCATCATAGATGAGCACCATACTGAAACCCCGACGGACAGCCCGCTAAATGAAGGCCGAGACGGGCATTGCCACGAAACCATTCTGCTGGTTGAGGACGATGCAAACCTACGCCGGATGCTTTCTTCCAGTCTTTCACGCCAGGGCTATACCATCATTGAGGCCGAGAACGGCGAGCAGGGAACAGCCGTCTTTGAAGACAATAAAGATCGCATTGATCTGCTGATCACGGATATGGTCATGCCGGGTAAAAACGGGTTGGACATGGCCATGGAATTTCAGGCGACTTGTGCGGAGCTTCGGGTCATTCTCATGTCCGGTTACACGGAAAATACGCTGATTCGTGATGGCAATATCCCCGCAGATATTACATTTATCAATAAACCGGTCACACCGTCCTCCCTTGCCCGAGTGATCGGCGAGGCGCTCGGCCCTACAGTGCCGCTGCCGAAATAGCATGATAAGCTGCTTTTATGTCAGCATGCAAAGTAGAGTTGTTTTTAAAATGCTTGCCCACAATACTTCTGCCATTGAATGTTGTTTTGAAATCGGACAGGGTGAGGAAAGATAGACATAGCCGTCGCTCAATACCTATCCTAAAAACCCTAAAAATCAAGTAAAACCGGCCTGTTCAATATGTTGAATATTGTTCGTTGCGTCACTTCCGGCGGTCACAATCCAGTTGCCAGCATCGGAGACCTCGAAGTTCCTGGTTAGGGCGCTTAAGGACGGACTCTAAGCGCGCTGCCTGCCAATGAGGATAAGTGTTCGGGAATTCGGGGACACCAGGCAAAAATATTGGAAACTCTAAAATTAAGTCAGATGTCCGGAATTCTAAGCACGTTAGTTAGGTAAAATTCGGAATCAGGAATCACTCTTTCTTAAAATGCCCATTTGGACCTCAAAAACATCGGTTTAAGCTTTAAAAAGAGGTGAATTTTTGAACTAACCCCTTGATTGTCAAAGCTCTTGCTTGGTCCGCCCCCCTCTCGAAGTACGACCAAATCTTGGCCGGTAACACCTATGGCTGCCTGCTAAAAATTTCTGGATTCAAACCATCTAAATCGCCTTCCATTCCACGATTAAGTTCGATAATAACATCAAGTCCTCGCGACAAATCCGGTTTCAATTTGACAAAATATCGATCAGGTAAAAAGAAAAGATGCCAAACTTTTGGAGCCGGACCAATGATGGTCATTATTGTACCGGTCGGCACTTCATTTTGAAATGCCACTGTCGCTTTTTTATAAGAGTACTTTGCCTCCAAATACCCGCGTGCCGTTTCTTCACTAATTAGCCTATTATTAAGGCTATTATATACCCCCACTAAATAAGCTGGGCTAATGATTTTATATTGGCTTCCAGACTCTATTTTGCCGCCTGCGTAGTTCAGGCGACAGAATAGAATATCAAACACCATGATTATTACGAAGATAATGATACATCGAATTATTGAAGAATCAAACTTCATCATTTGGATGTATTAACCTGCTTAGGTGTAAATGCTTGCCCTGCAGGAGGCGATTGAACTGACGGAGTTGGTTGTTCAATGACGCCTAAGGACCTTAGAACTTCTATTCCTTGTGCGGCGATATACATTAAAGGCATAGAAGGTATATTAACCTTCCAGTCAGGCTCTCCTCCTCTAGTTGCGTCTCCTACGTAAGCATCATGTAGTTGACCAAATGTATAACCTGCCGGGACATGCTGCTCTATGAACTCACTAATAGCACCATGCGGTGGAACCGGAGTCCCTCGTCTTCCAACGACACCAGGTTCTTGCCAATCCTGCCGGAACCAGTACAATCCCAACGGATCATTAAACATAACAGGATTATTTAGGACATACGCATAAAGATTAACATCCCCACCACCAAACCCCAACGGATCTTCGGAAATAAACCGCCCCATTTCAGGATCATAATATCGTGCCCGCATGTAATACCAGCCGTTGTCTTCGGTCATAACGCCGAACTGCCCAACAAACTTGAACGGCTGTTCTACGGCCTCCTCCTGCCCTGCAAGAACGCCAAAGGGCGTATAGGCATATTTGTTGACAACGGTTTTGCCGGCATCGGTCAGGGCAATGGTGTGGCCGGTGGCGTCAAAGTGGTAGCAATAGGGCGTACCGCCTGAAGTTACCATGGCCAGCAGGCCTGCGCCGTGGATGTAGTACCGGGTAATCCCGCTGGTGTCTGCTTCGGCAAGAAGATTGCCGGCAGCGTCGTAGATGTACCGGGTAACCGTTTGGTTCCGGTCCACGGCAAGGCGGTTGCCTGCACCGTCGTATGAAAATATCAGACTGTCGGTTTCGGTGGCGGCCCCGGTCAGCCGGTGGGCCTGGTCAAAGGTGAACGTGTCTTCTCCCTTGGTGAGCAATTGGCCTTCCTCATCATAAATCAATGCGTCACTTCCGGCGGTCACAATCCGGTTGCCGGCATCGGAGACTTCGAAGTCCCTGGTCAGGGCGCTTAAAGAAGGACTCAAGGGTGTTTCCTGGTCAATGCCGCTCCGGTTGCCGTTGCCGTCCAGGGTAAACGCGTATGAGGCAAAGGCACTGCCTGCCAATGAGGATAAGTGTTCAAGCCGGGTGAGCCGGTTGGCATTGTCATAGCCCCGGCTCACATAGGTGCCGTTGAACTGGGTCAGGCCGGTTAGATTGCCGGCAAGGTCGTATTCATAGGCGGCGCTTAAGGCCAGCCAGTCAATGGTAACGGTCTCCAGCCGGTTCAGGGCGTCATAGGTGTAGCTGACGGTTTTGCCGCCCGGGTAGGTCAGTGTGGCCAGATTGCCGGCCCCGTCATATTCATACGCCACGGTAAAGCCGTTGGGATCTGTGGAACTGGTCAGCCGGTTTACTTCGTCGTAAACATAGGCGGTGGTGCCCCGGCTGTCCTCCATGGCTGTCAAGTTGTCGTTCAGATCGTAGGTAAAGGCAACCGATGTGCCGTCCTGGTAGGTTACTGCCGCAGGTTTTCCCGAAGGGGTATAGGTATAAGTTGTGGCGTCACCATTGCGGTCCGTGACGGTATAAAGCTTTCCATCGTCATAATAGGTCATCTGCGTGGTGTTGAACAACGGGTCCGTCCGGGTCTGAACCAGTCCCCGGAACTGTTACTCACCTTCTATGTACCAACTTGTAGAATTCTAACGCTTCCATTATGAAGGACTGTTAGAATCCATGATAGTGTTTGATCAAAGATATCAATGTCATCTGAACCAGGATACCATATATCATCAAAATACTTATTTAAGTTATCAAAGTGAATTTCATCTATTTCATCAAACCTGTACCAATTCAAATAAACGTTACTTTCTGGAATAATGGATCTACTTTCTAATATTTTAGAGATGGAGAAATTTTCAGAATCGGCTTGAGCATCTTGAATTAAATTAGATTTTTCAAGAATAATGCCAATTAAATTTTCAGATGTTGTGTCAACTTCCAATCCCAGTTTAACAGATAAAGCATCTTTGAAATCTTTTGCTGTTGAAGATTGTAGAGCCTTGTGCCATGGGAATGTTTCCCCTGGGTGATCATTTTCATAATGTTCGATTTTAAACTTTTCCATATATGTAGCACTCTCAATATAAATGAATTACCGAGGAAAATTCTATTTACACGGATTATCCATATCGGGATACTTTAGGTGGTCTGGCAATTCACCATTACCTATTTCTCCGGATATCGCGTCAAAAGGATCAAAGAGACTTCCTAAAAAGCCTATTAGCCCAGCACCTATTGGTTCAGCACCAGAGATCCCTCCTTTTCCTCGTTTACCTTTTGTATAGTCCCAATAATTGATGTGAGGTCCTGCTTCAGGATCACCTGGCAACCTATCAGGGTGGCCAGGGTCAAGGCGATATCCTTTTTTGGGAGTTCCATGTTGAGGGCTTCCATATTTTCCAATTTTACCTTGAGGAAGAGGTCCGCCTAATTTTTTGTGAACTTTTTGTAATGCTTTCTTTATTGCACTGATTGGCAAACCCATTAATCCATCTGGATCAACCATATTTATAGGATCATTTGAAGCATACGCATAAAGATTAACATCCCCACCACCAAACCCCAAGGGGTCTTCGGAGATAAACCGCCCCATTTCAGGATCATAATACCGTGCCCGCATGTAATACCAGCCGTTGTATTCGGTCATGACCCCGAACTGTCCAACAAACTTGAACGGCTGTTCTACGGCCTCCTCCTGTCCTGCAAGAACTCCAAAGGGCGTATAGGCATATGTGTTGACAACGGTTTTGCCGGCATCGGTCAGGGCAATGGTGTGGCCGGTGGCATCAAAGTGGTAGCAATAGGGTGTGCCGCCTGAAGTTACCATGGCCAGCAGGCCTGCGCCGTGGATGTAATACCGGGTAATCTCGTTGGTGTCGGCTTCGGCAAGAAGATTGCCGGCAGCGTCGTAGATGTACCGGGTAACCGTTTGGTTCCGATCCACGGCCAGGCGGTTGCCTGCACCGTCGTATGAAAATATCAGACTGTCGGTTTCTGTGGCGGCCCCGGTCAGCCGGTGGGCCTGGTCAAAGGTGAACGTGTCTCCTCCCTTGGTGAGCAATTGGCCTTCCTCATCATAAATCAATGCGTCACTTCCGGCGCTCACAATCCGGTTGCCGGCATCGGAGACCTCGAAGTCCCTGGTCAGGGCGCTTAGGGAAGGACTCAAGGGTGTTTCCTGGTCAATGCCGGTCCGGTTGCCGTTGCCGTCCAGGGTGAACGCGTATGAGGCAAAGGCGCTGCCTGCCAATGAGGATAAGTGTTCAAGCCGGGTTAGCCGGTTGGCATTGTCATAGCCCCGGCTCACATAGGTGCCGTTGAACTGGGTCAGGCCGGTTAGATTGCCGGCAAGGTCGTATTCATAGGCGGCGCTTAAGGCCAGCCAGTCAATGGTAACGGTCTCCAGCCGGTTCAGGGCGTCATAGGTGTAGCTGACGGTTTTGCCGCCCGGGTAGGTCAGTGTGGCCAGATTGCCGGCCCCGTCATATTCATACGCCACGGTAAAGCCGTTGGGATCTGTGGAACTGGTCAGCCGGTTTACTTCGTCGTAAACATAGGCGGTGGTGCCCCGGCTGTCCTCCATGGCTGTCAAGTTGTCGTTCAGATCGTAGGTAAAGGCAACCGATGTGCCGTCCTGGTAGGTTACTGCGGCAGGTTTTCCCGAAGGGGTATAGGTAAACGTTGTGGTGTCACCATTGCGGTCCGTAACGGTATAAAGCTTTCCGTCGTCATAATAGGCCATCTGCGTGGTGTTGAACAACGGGTCCGTCCGGGTCTGAGGCAGGCTCCGGCCGTCATAAACCAAGGCGGTTTGGGACCCGCCTTGGTCGGTCAGGGAGGTCATTTGCCCGATGCCGTCGTAATCATAGACAATAGCAGGGGCTGAGGCGGTCTGGGTCGTTTCCGGGTTGCCGTAACCGTCATAGGCCATTGTGGTGACCACACCCCGGCCGTCGGTTACGGTTTTGGTCAGGCCGTTGGCATGATAGGACGCACCGGTTTCTATGGTCTCGCCTGACCCGGGAGAGATGGTTGTTTTTACCAGGTGATGCGCGTCATCATAATCATAGCTTACCGTGTTGCCCAGCGGGTCAGTCACCTGGGTCAGGTGGTAATCCTCATCATAGGTGTTTACGGTTTCTCCCGAAAGGGCGTCGGTGATCCGGACCAGGTTGTTGTTGCCGTCGTATGTAAAGGTTGTGGCATTGCCCCTGGGGTCAATGGATTCGATCACGTGGTTTTGTCCGTCATAGCTTCGGGATGCCTGGTTGCCCAGGGCGTCTTGCGTGGCAATCAGGCGGTTTTTACGGTCATAGGTATAGACGGTCTGATTGCCCAGGCTGTCTTCTTCAGCGTTCCGGTATCCGGTGAAATAATAATTGTATGTGGCAGTCCCGGTCTGTCTGGGTGCGGTCTGGGTCATGACCCGGCCAAAGCTGTCATATATATTGGTTATGGTGGTGACGCCCTTGGGGTCCTCAAGGGTGAGAACCCGGTGGCCGGTGTCATACCCATAGCTCCAGACTTTGCCTTCCGGGTCCGTGTATGTGGTCAGGTTGCCGTCGGTATATTCAAAAGACACGCTTCTACCGGCAGAATCCGTAACACTTGTCAGGTTGTCACCGGTGTATCCAAAGGTCAGGGTATGGCCGAAACTGTCTGAAACCCCAGTCGGCATGTCGTCTGAATAGGTGAATGTGACAGTGTTTTGGTCTGCATCGGTAATGGTTGCGACCCTGTTTTGTGCATCAAATTCAATGGTCCGGTCAAACCGGTCCTCCAGGCGGTACCGCCCGTTGGCAAGGATAAGTTTGGCATTAATACCCGGCGGCAGAGAAAAGGTGCCGTCCGGCTGTTTTATATATGCCATAATGTCGGATTCCAGGTGAAGATTGACTGCGTTGTCCGTAAGCTGATCCATGGCCCATTTGCCGGTCAGGGCCGCAGTCATCCACTCCTTGATATCCGTCTCCTGGGCCATCAGGTCCAGTATGACTACCGAAGCCGCCATCAGGGCCGTGCTGTCTGTGGGAAGTCTTTGGCCAAGGCCGAATGCCGTGTTGGAGTTGACTTCGGCATAAAGGTCGCAGTTATGGGACCAGCCATACCCCAGTTCCGATTCAATCTGGTGGTTGCCGCTGAAATAGGTCCGTTTAAAGGCAAGGCCGCCCTTAGCGCCGGACAGAGCCAGGTCTGTTTTTTGCGACACCCAGTACCCGGTTGTCATGTCAACCGGTTCTCCGGCAAGGACTTGGGCCTGTGTGGCGGGGGGCTGGATATTGGAAGTCACTTTTTGATCTACCACTTCGGCATCCGCCGTAGCTTCCACCACAGCGTATCCGCCGTAATGGCCTCCGTTGATGATCATACCGCAACTCATGGAGTCGTCAGCATTTTTAAATTCGATATATCCTTTGCCGGCCCACCCGCCACCGGCCCCTGAATCCAGGGCAATCCGGCCATTGGCCGGCAGGATTAGTGTATATCCATCGTTAACTACCCGTTTTCTAAAATAGGGCAGCTCGTCTGTATCATCATAATTGAGCTGATCTTTGATACTTTCAAAATTATCGGACGTTACTAAGAATACCGGGTCCTGGTTGCCATTGGTTATATGGAGCAGTTTTATTGTTGACACTGCCGGACGGTTCACCTGCATTTGCTCTAAAACCCCGTGTTCCAGGGCGCTGTCCAGGAAGTTGCCGGCCTTGAATCGAGCTTCAATGGCATCTGAATCATTGTTCCTGGATACACTACCCGACTTTTGAGCCTTAACATCAATATAATAACCGCTTTCCTGGGCCATCACTCCGAATCTGTGATGACGGATAGCCAGAACACCGGACAGTTCATTGAGCAGATTGGCGTTAAGGGTGGTGTCCCGCATCCAGGTCATACCCATGACGTTGAGGGTTTCCGTGATCACCTGCCGGGATTCGTCGTCATATCCGGCCAGGCGGTAACCTTTTATCTTGCGCTGCCGTTGTTCAAGCAGCCTTCCGTCCCGGCTTCCGCCGAAATCATAAATAATAACATAATAGGTTTCTCCCCGGCTCATGGGGTATTCTACTTCCTGTCCGGACCAGGTTCTTAGGTCTTCATCCGAATATGGATGTTCAATAGTCAGAACCATTGCGTCCGGATTATCTCCCGATCCCGGATTTGTTTCTGTTGCGATCAACTCGTCATCCAGCCATAATTGAGCCGTGGGCGGACTGATTGTTTCTCCGGACAGTTTCATGCCGTAAACGCGGACTACGGGTCCGTAGTCGCCTTCATAGCTGATTGTACGTTTCAGCACAGCCGAATGTGTCCCCACAGCACTTGTCAGATATGAAAGTGTAAATGGTACGGTTTCTCCTGAGGCCCATGTTCCGGTATTTACAGAAACATCAAATTGTTCCGGATTGTCTCCATCTATTGAAAAACTTTCTATGGTTTGATCAATACTACTCGTATTTGTCATCGTATATGATTTTGTAGGCGCGGAATTGATTTCTTCCTGACCAAAATCGCATTCTGAGGATTCTGTAACGGTGCCTATCAGATTAATGGCCTGATTGTCAAAATTATTGGTTCCATGCCAGTACGCCACTGTTAATGCAGCAGTTTTTGTTCCCAAAGACTGACCTGTGCCGTTAAATTTAATCCGTATTGGAACGGATTCGCCGGGATCTAAAGAATGGGTGCCCCCTCCGCTTTCTAAGGAGAAAGCAGTTTGGGAGGATAGCGTGACGATAACTGTAATCGTCACCGAGTTACTATTACCAGCTTTATATAGCGTGGTTTCCAAAGATCCGTTTTGATCCACAGAACCCAAAGAAGCGCTTGAAGCTGTGGTAGCAGTTGCAAAAACAAGTTTATCATCAATCGAAGGTGATGAAAGACGAATGGAGGAAGCAAGATTTAAGTTGTTCTCTTGCAAATCCAGAATTGTAGAATCCGTATTATCCGTCTGAGCCAAGGTTGCAGCCGTCTGGCTTTGGCTGGTATCACTGTATGTAACAGAAAGCCTTTTTCCCCCGAGAGTAGGGATATCAAGGGTTTTATTAATATCTCCGTAGCTGATATTGACGGTGTGTGTATACGCTGAGGGTATTTCATCCCAGGGGGTATTTTGCGATATTATGGTAAACTCAAGGCTGGTGGGAAGCTGTGTCAGGTATTCGGGAACAATTGTCCTGCCGCCAATGATCTCTTCCATTGAGGCATTGGGATAACTGGTTCGTATCGCGTTGAATAAAGCGGTTGAATAGGAAGTCAGTTGCGTTCCCAGGGCATTTTCGTTTAAGCTTTGGATATAATTGCCATTCGTATCCACAGTGCCGCCGGCTGCTGAAAGCAATTGTGTCCGGTCGTAGCCCATGGCATCGGCAAGATCAATTCCGGAAACAGTCTCATATGCTTTAAAAGCCGGATCAAACACATAAGTGGTTCCGTCTATAGTAGCTTTGACCCAAACCCGGTCTACCTCATAGTTTGAGCCGGAAGTATAAGGAATACCCCCATTCGTTAAAATATCTGAAACTACAGAATTATTCGTTACACCCAGCCAGTGCTGCATGTCTTTTTGGCCGCTTGCCCCGGAAGCCGGAATGGACAAGGTGCCATAAATGTATTGGGCGGCGTATCCGCTTGCTCTAAGTAAAGCAACCATTAACGATGCCTGGTCAAAATCGTTGCCGGAACTGTCCAGATAAGTCAGGGTCGCCCCTTTCAAAGAGCCGTAATAGGGAACATAGTCCACATGGTTCCGGATATACTCGTAAATCAGTTTTGGATTATAGTTCAGGCCCCGGGCCAGTTCGTTAATTTCGGTGGTGATTTCATCTGCAAAGCTTTCTTCCATAGCCAATGCGGCTGTTGCTATGGATTTTTCTCCTCTCTTCTGGTCGTAGTATACCGCTGCCTGCTTCGGCGTAACCGCCTGACCCTGAACATCGACCCAACCTGGCCCGGAAACGTCTGCATGGGCCAAAGGAACATTAGAAAACGTAAAATTTAGGATTAAACTTCCCAAAGAAATAAGCCATAACCAGGTAAAGCAGAGGACGTAGAATTTTCTTATTTGAAACAATTTATTAAGAGGGGCATTTTTCTGGAAAATATTTATTCGGTTAAAGGATGTTCCCATGCTTCCTCCTATATTTTAATTTTGAGTGCCGAAAAGTTGCGAGAAATCATAAAGGTCCTGGGTGGAACCGCTAAAATCCGACAAAAAATTGTGCAGATCTGATCCGTCAATATCCCCGTCCGAATCATGGTCAAGCCCAGATTGGACCTGAATTATGGTTTGGGTGCGGTTTCCTGCATCATCATAAGAATACTCAATGATGTAATCTTCGAATTTTTCCATCTTCACAATCCGGTTCAGATCATCGTATTCACAGGTTATGGTTCCGGCTGAAGCGAGAGAGACAAACAGAAGAGTTATCGCCAGTGGTATTAAAAAAAATATCCTGAATTGTTCTCCAATCATTGCGGGTCTCCAAAAATAGAACGATTAACAATACATGTATGGAAAGGCAAACTTTTTGTATAAAGAGCTAAAATTTTACGATTCATCGTATAGGATGGGGGGAGATCTTTGTCAAGGCAAATATTAAAAATTAATCAATGACTCATAATTAATAGACTGCATATTATTAGCTCTTATATATTAATTAGTTATATGGATACCAGGGACGTATTTACCGGGCGATCACTATTGCGTGTATCTCGGGGTTTCCGATTCCTCTCAATTCGAATTTTTGAATAGACCACAATGATGGTATCTATGAACTTCAAAGCCAATTATAAAGCGGCGTTGGCTACTTTTGTTATTGGTGATCTATATCGAAATATGAAGGATTAAATATCGGGCCTGAGTTGGACAATACCCTTCGACCAGGCTTTGTTTTTTCGAACTGTTAACTTTCCCAGACATATCTGTGATTTTTTATCTGAAAATTACAGAATAGCTGCAATTTAGACCTGTTTAGATTGTCTTGATCTTGTCTATGAAATGCCTCCCCACACTCAATTTGGAAAAAAATGCCGTTAATCGGATTTCCTGATAAGGTTGTTGGGCGATGGTGGTCGCACTGCCTGATAGGGGGATAATAACCTGTGTTATCCAGAAACAAAAAAATTTATCAAATAATTTAAGAGCGATTTATGAATTGAGATCCGGTCAACATTTCTTGACAATGGCCGAAAGGGTAATTTACAGTGTTTCTTAATTCCCAAATCAAATATCATGGGGGGTCTATGCCTGATTTCGTAACGCATCTGTATCGTAAAATGACCATTGCATGGTTAACGGCGGCAATGGTGATCGTCTTTTTTTGTCCGTTTTGCCTGGCAACGGATCTGCATTTGCAAAAGGCCGAGGTCTACACCGGAAAGGAAGAGGTTACGGGCTGGGTGATGAGCGAAAAACTGGACGGAATAAGAGGATATTGGGACGGCAAATGCCTGCTGACCCGGAAGGGCGTTATTCTTCATCCGCCTCCATGGTTCACCCAAAATTTCCCAACCTTTGAACTGGACGGCGAATTGTGGAGCAAACAAGGGGAGTTTGAATTTATTCAGTCCGTGGTACTTGATGCAACGCCGGGACCTGGCTGGGAAAAGATAAGCTACCATCTTTTCGAAGTGCCCAACGCGGAAGGGACATTTTTACAACGGCTTGATAAGGCAAAACAATGGTTTCACGTCCATCCGGCTTCCCATGTCAGGATAATCCCCCTGACATTGATTCATAGCAGATCCGACCTGGATCGTTTCTTTTGTGATGTGGCATCAAGGGGCGGAGAAGGCGTTATCGTCAAAGATCCGGATAAGCCCTACCACACCGGTCGCAGCGCCCATGTGCTCAAAGTCAAAAAAGCCCGGGACATGGAAGGCCTTGTCATTGGTATCAACAAGGGGAAAGGCAAATATGAAAACGCCATGGGTTCACTGACCTTGAAATTGGAAAGCGGCGTTGTTTTTAAACTGGGGACCGGATTCACCGATGCGGTTCGAAACAATCCGCCCGCCGTCGGCACCACCGTGACATTCAAATATCATGGGTTCAGTCAAAACGGGGTGCCCAAATTCGCCTCTTTTTTAAGGGTCAGGGCAGACTGAACGTGTCCTGACAATTACAGAAGACTGATGCCTTTGGTCACGGCAAAACAAAGCCCGATCACAAAGATTGCCTTGGTTGTCTCCAGGCAGATTCGCCCGGCAGGGGTGTGGCGGGCCAGAAAATCGTTTTTCCAGTAATCCTTAAAACCGAGCCTTGACTCTTCTCCGGCCAGCATGTACTGCATAACAGTAAAACAGTATTTTGTCATTGTTTTCTCCTTTGTCGGGCAACGTTGAATATTAGGTATGAATTAATATAGTTGAACTTTAAAAAAGAGAACAGATACAGAACGTGCAATAAAAAACCATAGCAGATGGCATGGCTGAAAAAAGAAAGTTTCTTTACAAGGATCTGGCAGACCAGATCCAAAGGCAGATCAAAAACGGGGGATACCGGATGTCGGAGAAACTGCCGTCCCTCAGATCCCTTTGCAGAACCACCGGCTACAGTATGACAACGGTGATCCAGGCCTATGTTGAGCTTGAAAAAAGGGGGGTGGTAGAGTCCCGTGATCGCTCCGGGTACTTTATCAAGCCGAGTTCCGATCGGCTCCGGCCCGGCCCCGGAATCATCCGCCACGAGATGGCCCCTGGAAAAATCAGTGTCGACAACCTGATCTATATTCTGACCCGGGATATGGGTGATCCCGGGGTATTAAAATTCGGGTCTGTGACGGTGGCACCGGAGTATCTGCCGGTTAAGCGGCTTCACGCCCATCTTAAGTCCTTTTCAAAAACCCAGGTGCCCAGGGTGATTGCCGGATACGCCCACCCCCAGGGGGATGAGCAGCTCAGACACCAGATCACCAACCTGCTTTTTCCATTTATCAAAGATTTGTCCATGGAGGATATTATCGTCACCAACGGATGTACCGAGGCTCTTAGCCTCAGTCTCAAGGCGGTGGCAAATCCCGGAGATACCATTGCCCTGGAATCTCCGTCTGATCCTTTTATTCGGCGCATGCTCAGCGATAACGGACTCTATGCCCTGGAGATCCCTGCCGATCCAGAACGCGGGATTAACCCGGACCGGCTGGAAAAACTGGTTGACCAGAAAAAGATCGACGCCTGTCTGCTCAATGCAAACTGCCAGAATCCATTGGGGTTTATTATGCCCGATGAGAATAAAGAGCGGATTGCAACCCTGCTGGGGCAACGGCAGATTCCCATTATTGATAACGATGTCAGTGGTGAATTGTACTTTGGAAATACACGGCCCAATCCGGTGAAAAAGTGGGATACCCATGACAATGTGTTATATTGTTCTTCGTTCTCAAAAGTCCTGGCGCCGGGACTGATGGTGGGCTGGGTGATACCCGGCAGGTTTAAAAACCGCATCCAGCAGATGAAGCTGAAAAGCTCTTTGATTTCTCCCACCCTGAACCAGGCCCTGGTGGCAAGTTACCTGCAAGAAGGATCATTTCCGCGTCATCTGCGCCGTCTTCGGCGCACCTTAAGGGAACATTGCCAATACTGCAGGACAGCGGTATACAAATACTTTCCGCCATCCGTGAAAATGACATCACCTTTGGGGGGCCTTTGTCTCTGGATTGAACTGCCCGAGGGGTGCAATGGGCGGGATATTTTTTTTGAAGCCAGAAAAGAGGGGATTTCAATCATCCCAGGCTTTTTGTGCTCCAGTGTGGATGTTTTCAGCCGGTATATCCGCATCGGGTACGGCGGCGTCTGGGATGAGGCGGCTGACCAGGCTGTCCGGCGGATTGGGCGGATGGTGTACCGGATGGACCCGCAGTCCGATGGGCCTATCTAATGTAGGGGCAGGCACTTGTGCCTGCCCTAATGAGGCCAACCACAGGGGGATTGCCCCTAAAAAATGTGGGCAATCTTATGATCAAGTCCACGTTTCTCATGGTGGGGCAGGGCACACCAATATTTGAACTGATATTTTTATGGAGGCATATATGGATTTTGAAAATGAAAAAGAGGCGGTTGTGCGTTTTTGCCTTAAAATGGTGTCGTGCGGTCTGACCACGGGTACCGGGGGGAATCTGAGCATTATTAACAGGGAATCGGGAACCGTGGCCGTCAGCCCCAGCGGTATCGAGTACGCGGCATTGAGCCCTCGGGATGTTGTGCTCACGGATATGCAGGGAAATATCCTGGAGGGCGATACCAAGCCGTCAAGCGAGCTTGGCTTTCATCTCTCCCTCTATCACCAGCGCAAAGATGTACAGGCCGTTGTCCACACCCACTCTCCCTATGCCGTGACCATGGCCTGTCTGGGATGGGAAATCCCAGCCGTTCATTATCTTGTGGGATTTGCCGGAAAAAAAGTGCCCCTGGCACCCTATGCCACATTCGGCACCCCGCAGCTGGCTGACATTGTGGCCGAATATATCGGCGATTATAACGCGTTGCTGCTGGCCAATCACGGGCTTGTGGCCGTGGGCGGCAACATGGACACGGCCTTTGCCGTTGCCGAAGAGATTGAATTTGTGGCCCGGATTTATTATCAGACCAAAAGCATTGGAACCCCTGTGATTCTGCCGGATGAAGAGATGGAGACCGTGCTCGAAAAATTCAAAACCTACGGACAGAAAAAAATGGCCGACTGAACTTTCATGCCATGGCTTACGCCTGTAATTGAGGGCCCGCCAACGGGATGCGGATCACAAATTTTGCACCGGTGCCCAGACTGGATTCCACGGCCATTTCACCCCTATGGTTTTCGGTGATGATAAAATACGACACACTTAAGCCAAGTCCGGTGCCCACCCCCACGGGTTTTGTGGTGAAAAAGGGGTCAAAAAGATGTTTGCGCGTTTTTTCATTCATGCCGGGGCCGTTATCCTCAATCTCGATGCAAGCCATATTCCGGTTTGAATCCACATGGGTGCGAATGGTGAATTCGGGGTTTGGGGTGCTGACGCCCTGCATGGCCTGGGCGCCGTTGGTCAGAATGTTGAGCACCACCTGCTGGATTTTGCTGGCCTGGCAGGGGACGGCAGACAGGTCGTCACGATACGCTTTGGTAATTTTAATTCGCTTAAAATCATAGGTTTTTTTCAAATTATAATCTGTGGCCGCAAGTTCAATGGTTTTATCTATAATTACGGTCAGGTCATGGGATGATATGCTTGTACTGTCTTTTCTGGCAAAACTGAGCATATTATTTACAATCTGGGACACCCGAGCCCCTGAGTCGGTGATGGCCGCGATCATTCGGTGTATTCCCCTTGCCTCCATGAACCGTTCAACGGCTTCAATGGTTGTTCCGGCCTCTTGGGCCGCTTCCCGGTTGGCCCGGATGTCAAAGCGATCCGTCAGTCGCCGGCCCATGACCTGGGCGGTCTGCATCATGCCGGCCAGGGGGTTGTTGATTTCATGGGCCATACCTGCGGCAAGTCCACCCACAGAAAGCATCTTTTCACTCTGGATGATCATCTCTTCCATGAGCACCTGGTCGGTGACGTCATCCACCCGGATCACGGCACCTTCCACCCCGTTGGCCACCAGGGGGTAAATGGTTACGTCCTCGTATCGGGTTTCGTTTATGTATTCCCGGCGCCGTTTTGAATTTTGAAGGACTTGTCGATTCCGGATGGATGTCCGAATTCGATCCATTTCATGGGCCAGGTTGGGGAGCACTTTGTCCAGGGGCAGGGACTTAGCCTTTTCAGGGCTTATCCCTGTGACCTGTTCGGCCCTCAGATTCCATTGGGTTACCACGCCCTGGCTGTCCACACCCACCAGGACAGATGGCATGGAGTCAATGATGTTGGAGACAAGGCTTTGGGCGGTTTTAAGGTCTGCGTAGGAGTTGGACAGATCCGCGGCCATGGCATTCAGCGCATCCTCAATCAGGTGCCATTCGTCCCGGCGGTTAAGATTGATCCGGGCGTTCAGGTTGCTCTGTCGAAAGGCCTTGATCCCCTCACAAATATTGTCCATGGGTTTTTTGATAATATTTTTAAAAAAAAGCAATGTCAGCACAATGAGCGCTGCGATAAGTGCCAGGGAAATTGCCCCCAGGGACGATTCAGTAACCCTGAAGGTGGCGATCACCTTGGTATTTGCGGTGCTGATGGCATTGACCACATCCCGGTCAAACTTTTTAAGTATTTGGGTGGCCTCGTGCCTGGCCTTCTCAACATTGAGCATGCGCGTTTGCAGTTCCACCATCAACACATTAAGGGTTAGGATTTCACTTTTATAAGTTTGAAGATCGTCGATGACGTCCCTGCCGAATTCAGCGATCTGAGGATCTGCTGCCATCAGGGGGCGCATTCGAAAGTGCAGTTCGTCAATGGCAACGATCAGCGGATCATTATCCAGATCAAGGAAAGAATAATAACTTTCCGGCCAGCGTTCTGCATGGCTCTTGCCGATTTCCAAAAGACTTTGCCTGTATCCGATAATCAGCACCGAAAGCTGCTGGAGGATGCTGGCGTCATCGCCGTTAAGGGCCGCGTTGATGAGTTTATCGGCGATAATTTCATCCAGGCGATCGAACATGTCAACCATATGCTGCTCTGCGGCACTGACATTGCTGACCCCATCGTTAACAACCCGGCACTGGTCCAGCAAAAACTGCATGCGCCGGTCAAACAGCAGAATAGGGGCTTCCAGGGCACTGTCCTGGACGCGGTCTGCCAACCCTTGTGTCACTTGGATTAACCGCCTGCTTTCATTGTGCAGATGGTTCCGGTCTCCAAAAAAAGTGACCAGCAAAAGATTGAGGTCCGCTGTTAGGGAGGAGAGCTCCCGTTCGGTTAATGCGTTTGTCATGACATTGTTCATATCGTTATTGATCACGCCGCCCAGCACATTTTCAATGCGGTGGAAAGATATGACCACTGTCAGGACGATCATTAAAAAAACGGTGGTGATTAAGGCAATTACCACTTGCAGCTTGGTGCGAATGTGCAGATCAGAGAATTTGAATGATATCGGCTGACCAGATTTTTGAGGTGTTGAATTGCTCATGTATCGCGGGCTCCTATGGCTCAGTCCGGACAAGTTCAGTGCCTTTTAAAAGAATGGGTTTGGGCTTGATGCCCAATGCTTTCATGACCGTCACATTGATCGTTGCCTTGCCCAGTCGGTTCCGGGTGATGGGGATCTGGGAAACCGGGGTGCCTGCCATGGCCTGGAGCAGCATCTTGGCTGCGGTGGCACCTTGCTCCTGGCCGGTTTTTACAACCCCGCAGAGCATCCCGTATCGGATGTTATAGTGATTGCCGCTGATGATCGGCTTGCCAAAGATCCGGGCGATTTCAGGGACAACGCTTTTTTCCGGTAACGGGTTGCCCTCAGCATCTTTAATACCATGCATGGTGGGCATATACAGAATATCACACAGGGAGTTGAGTTCTCGGGCAATGGTTTGGGCTTGATCAAAGGTTTTGGGAAATTTGGCGGTCACAAGTTGCATGGGAAAGGTCTTTTCTTCCTGATGGAAAATTTCCAGGGCGGACCGTCCCGAAGGGCTGTCGTAGGCCATGAATCCAAAGGTTTTAGCCCAAGGAACTAATTGTTTGGCAAAGGCCAGGGTTTGACTGACCGGGTGACGTTCAAGAATACCGGACACATTGGCGGCCGGGTACCCGTATTTTTCCGGGGCGGCATTGACCCCGCAGAACATCACCGGAGTTTTGACCTTGTTTTTAAGATAGGGAACCACAAACAGGGATTGGGCATTGTCATCGGCGGCAATCACCCCGTCAACCGGGCGGGTTTTGTAAAATTCATAGGCTTGTTTGGCTTTTAGGGGGCCGCCGGAAAGATCTTTTTTTGTGTCCAGGTAAAAATATTTAATCCGGCAGGTCTCTGCCAGAGTCGATTCGATTCCCTCAATAACTTCTTGAACAAATGCATAATCCGGCCCATAACTCATGACCACCAGTACGTTGTACGTAGCTGTAACGGCTGTCGCTGCCCCTGTCTTTAGAAAAATCAGCAGATACAGGACAATGATTGAAATGCTGACATTTTTTATTTTCATGGTCACTCCCGGGTGCGTACACGCTGCGCACCTTGCAAAATAAACGGTGCGGGCCTAATGCCCCTTTTGCTTTCATACAACGGCCATGGGCCGTCAGCGGTTAGATAGACGTATAATAAATTTTGCCCCTGCTCCCGGACTGGATTCAACAGCCATCTCCCCTTGATGGTTCTCAGTGATAATAAAATAGGAGACACTTAATCCAAGTCCGGTTCCCACCCCCACCGGTTTGGTGGTGAAAAAAGGATCAAAAATATGCTTGCGCGTTTTTTCATCCATCCCGGGTCCGTTGTCCTCTATCTCCATGCAGGTCATGCCCAGAACCGGATCTCCATAGGTTCTGAGAATGAATCTGGGCTCTAAGGTTCCGGCCTCCTGCATGGCCTGGGCCCCGTTGGTCAGGATATTGAGCACCACCTGCTGAAGGTTGCCGGCCTGGCAGGGTACAGCGGGCAGATCATCGGCATACGTTCTGGTGATCTTAATTTGTTTGAAATCATATGCCTTTTTCAAATTGTAATCCGTTGCTGCAAGCGCAACGGTTTTGTCCAGAATTTTGTCAAGGAAATGGTTGGATAAGGTGGTCTCATCTTTCCGGGAAAAACTCAGGATATTGTTGATAATATCAGACACCCGCTGCCCGGATGTGATAATGGTATGAATCATCCTGGGTATTCCCCGTGCTTTCATGAATCGATCAATGGATTCAATGCTGGTATCCGCCTGTTGGGCCGCTATACGGCTGGCCGGAATATCAAGCTCTGCACTAAGCCGTTGGGCCATGACCTGGGCGGTTTGCATCATGCCGGCCAAAGGGTTGTTGATCTCGTGGGCCATGCCTGCGGCAAGTTCCCCCACCGAGCGCATTTTTTCGCTTTGAATTAAGATCTCTTCCATTTTTTTGCGCCGGGTGATATCCGTCAGCACGCCGTAATGAACCACCACATCCGCTTTTTGCCGGGGGATGGAACGGCCCTCAAACCAGATTTCCTCACCGGATGGTTTGGTGAATCGACCCTCGTAATGCCAGGGTTTAAGCAATTGAACCGCCTGTTTCACAGACTGAACAAAACGGGGTTGATCCTTCTCAGGAAGATGGGCCACAAACGTTTCAATGAAATTTTCAACATTAAAATCAAGGCCGAAAATCTGCATTCCCCGTTCCCGGGCAATGGTTTTCACCACCCCATATTTATCGGTATTGGGGTCAGCGATATGTTGGAACGCGACACCGGGAATATTGACCAGAATATCTTTGGTCCGTTCCTCGCTGATCTTAAGTTCCTCTTCCCGTTGTTTGATTTTTTGGGCCATACGCTTAAGGTTTTGGCCCAGCAAAGAGAACTCTTTTGTTTTGTTAGTGGGCCAGTGAAGATTGTAGTTGCCGCCGGCAATGTATGCAGCCCGTTCGATATAAGATTTAACGACAAGGGAGATCTTACCGGCGAGAATCCAGCCGATGGACAGGGAGAGAATCAGGGCAAGAAGCAGGCCTAACGCAATTAAGGTAAGGATCTCCCACAGAGACTGAAACGCTTTGCTGAACGGCTGGGCGATCACGATTTTCCAACCGCTTTCATCCATATTCGCCATGGTGCCCAGCATTCGTCGCCCATTGAATTCAAATGTTTTTGAAACCGACCGAGAGTCTGTGTTTGATTCGGTTCCTGTAATAAAATCTGCTTTCAGAATTTGTCCCCAATACTGTCCTGAAGAATCTGCCAGGACTGTTCCCCTTTCGTCAATTACAAATGTCAGTAATTCCGATTCCACCGGCAGGTGGCTTATGAATGCAGACAGTTTATCAAGCGGCATCTCTCCAATGATAACACCCTTGAGTAATGGGATCATCACCGCCACTGCCGGCCGGCTGCTAATGGTGGACAAGAAAATATGGGACCATTCAGGTTCAGCACTCTTTTTGAGCGAATGAAGAAACGTTCGACCGGAAAAATCCATACCAATGAAATCGGACCGTTTAGGCCTGAGAGATTCACTCAGTCCGGCTGTTTGAACCACGCCCTCCTTATTGTCAATAACAAACAGAGCTTCGAAAAAATCACCGGTGCTGCAATGCGCATCCAGCAGGTCAACCGGTGCCATGTGGTTTCGAATTTGCCGGTTGCTCAGATATTCAGCGATGGCCGAGATCTGGCGTTTTCCGCAGGACAGATGTGCGGATATCTGGCCGGCAATCGAACGGGCCATGGCATGGTGCTGGAATCCTGTGCGATCCTTAATGGCCGGTAACATAAAGCTATAGGTCAGACAGGCAATGGTGACCACGGGTAACACAGCGACCACGGCAAAATGCCGGGACAGATAATTTTTTAAAGAGATGTCAGATCCCATGGATTTTATCCAATGCCTCAAATTGATGGTTGCGGATAGTGTACATAAAGACCCCGGCGTTCATATCTCCGTAGGCATCAAATTGTATTGTTCTTTGAAGCCCTTCAAATTCGCCCATGGCAAGTATGGTCTCTTTTAAATTTTTTCCGGATTGACGGACCTTAAGGGCAGAGAGGACCACCTGGGCCGCATTATAGGCATTCAGGCTGCCGATGCCGGGTTCAATCCCGTATCGCTCATAAAATAATTTTTGAAATTTTTTATACCTGGGATGGGAACTGTTCCAGTCTACGGAGATGGGCAGGGTTGTTCCTTCTACGGCACCGCTGCCCAGTTCAATGAACCGCCGGGAAGCACTCCAGCTTGACAAGGTGATCTTAACCGATGAACTGATTTTGCGAATTTGTTGACACAACATGGCCGAATCCATGGCATTGGCGATGATCAAGATACCATCGGGACGATCTGCCAATAGATCGTCGGCGATTTGAGAAAAGGACCGTCCGTCTTCGGAGGTAAAGCCTGTCACAAAAAGGATTTTTCCTCCGCCGTTGTGGAATGTTTCTCTAAATTGTTTTATGAAGGAAGAGCAAAAGGACGGATTACCGCTGTGAAAGGCCACGGAAATGCGTTTCATGTTTGCCGACTGAAGCTGGTACGCTGCATTTACATGCGCCTGGGCGCCGGCAGAAGGACAAACCCGGAAAAAATAGTCGTCTTGACCGGAAAGTTGCGTTGTGGTGGCCGTGGGGGAGACTGTCACCACTTTAGACCGGTTCAGATAGGGTACGATGGCCATGGCAATGGTGCTGGACATGGGACCGATGATGGCGTCAACCTTTAAGGCAATCAACTCCTGCACATCTTTTACCGCCGTGGCCACATCATGCTGGCTGTCTTTAAATACAAGCGCCACACGCCGGCCATGGATACCGCCTGTTTCATTGCACTGGTCCACAGCCAGCAAGAGCGCATAACGTGCCGATATCCCCATATCCGCCATATGCCCTGAGGTACCGGTGATAAATCCGATCCGGACAGGGTCTTCGGGGCCGCAGCCCTGTACAAAAAAAGTGAAGAACAGCGCCACAATGACGTGTTTTATCTCTGTCTTTTTTATACCTTTTAACAGCTCAAAGCATGCGTTCGCCATGGTCGGCTTCTCCCCGGATCAGCTCGGTATCTTTTAATAAAATGGGTTTGGGTTTGATGCCAAAGGCCTTCATCACGGTCACGTTGATAATTGCCTGGCTTAGCCGGTTTCGGGTGATGGGAATATCACAGACTGGGGTGCCCTGCATGGCTTTGAGCAGCATTTTTGCTGCGGTGAAGCCCTGTTCGTCCGGATGCTGGGTCATGCCGCACAACATCCCGTATTGAATCGTGAATTTTTGGTCACCGATAACCGGTTTGGCAAAGATGTCGGTAATAACGGGCAGAACCTGTCTATCCGAAAGCGGGTTCCCGGTGTCGTCCCTGATACCGTTCATGGTCGGTATGAACAGAACATCACATAGCCCCTGCAGCTCTTTTGCCATGGCTTTGCCTTCCATCAAGGTTTTTGGAAACCTGGCGGCAACCAGTTTCATGGGAAAGGTATGAGCCTCATGTTGGAAATATTTTAGAAGGGTACGTCCCGTCGGATTTTCACAGGACATGTATCCAAAGGTTCGGATGGTTGGGATCAATTGTTTGGCAAAGGCAAGGCTTTGGGTGATGGACATCCGTTCCAGGATACCGGATACATTATCTGCCGGATATCCGTAATTTTCAGGTGAGTCATTGACGCCGCAAAACATCACCGGGGTTTTCACCTTGTTTTTCAGGTAGGGCACCACAAACATGGATTGGGCATTATCGTCGGCGGCAATCACACCGTTGGGCTGCATTTTTTGGTACATGGCGAAGGCCGCTTTGGCTTTTTGGGGGCCGCCGGCAAGATTGTTTTTGGTATCCATATAAAAGTACTCAATTCGGCAGGTGTCGGACAACACCGAATCAATCCCCTGACGTACCTTTTGAACGAATGTATAATCCGGGTCGTAGCTCATCACCACAAGCACCTTGAATCGGGCGGCATGGCTGTCGTCGATCACGAAACCAACGGTGAGCGACAGCAAGAAGAACACTAAAGTGAACACTATTTTTATCTGCATTTTCATATTCCGGTATCTGATATTCAGCTGTTAGCCAATCGTATAATGAATTTTGCACCGGCGCCGGGACTGGATTCAACCAGCAATTCGCCTTTATGATTTTCGGTGATAATGAAGTAGGATACGCTCAGGCCAAGGCCCGTTCCTACCCCCGTGGGCTTGGTGGTGAAAAAGGGATCAAAAATATGCTTGCGCGTCTTTTTATTCATTCCTGGACCGTTGTCTTCTATCTCCATGCAGACCATATCCCGGGTCGGATCAGCATAGGTCCTGAGAATAAACTTGGGCTTTAGGGTTCCCGCCTCCTGCATGGCCTGGGCCCCGTTGCTCAGGATATTGAGCACCACTTGCTGAATTTTGCCGGCCTGGCAGGGGATGGCCGGTAGCTTGTTATCGTATTCTTTTAAGATTTCAATTTGTTTAAAATCGTATTCTTTTTTCAGGTCATAGTCCGTGGCCGCCAAAGCAATGGTTTTATCCAGGATTTTGTTCAGATCATGAACGGACTCATCCGAATCGTTTTTCCGGGCAAAACTGAGGATATTGCTGACAATCTGGGCAACCCGTTCTCCTGACTCGGTGATGGTGTCAAGCATCCGCAATATGCCCCTTGTTTGCATATAATGCTCTATGGCTTCGATGGTGGTGCCGGCTGCCTGGGCCGCTTTTTGATTGGCGGCAAGATTCGCTGCTGCCGACAGCCGTTGGGACATGACATGGGTGGTCTGTACCATGCCGGCCAGGGGGTTGTTGATTTCGTGGGCCATGCCCGCGGCCAGCCCGCCCACGGAGAGCATTTTTTCGTTCTGGATCATCATCTCTTCCATGTGCACCTGATCGGTCACATCATCCACCCGGATCACAGCACCTTCCATTCCATTGGCCACCAGGGGGTAAATCGTTATGCTTTCGTAGCGGGTTTCTTCCAGATTTTCACGAGGTACTTTTGAATCCCGGATGACCTGATGGTCCCGAATTGAGGTTTGAATGCGCTCCATTTCATCGGCCAGGTGGGGAAATACCTTGACCAGGGGCTGGGAATGCGCCTTTTCAAAACCTATCCCGGTGACCTGCTCTGCCTTGTGATTCCACTGGGTCACACGTCCTTGGCTGTCTACACCCACCAGTACCGATGGCATGGAGTCGATAATATTCGACAGATAATTTCGCAGGTTGCGCAGTTCTTCCTGGTTTTTTTTCTGTTGGGTAATATCACTGAGCACAGCCACAACCCCAATGATGCGACCGTTTTCATCTCTGAGAGGCGAATGGGATACATTGACCCATAGAGATGTTTGATCAGAATTGATCAACTGGGTTTCAATGCTGCTTGTTATCCGGCCTTGCATCGCATTTTGCAAATTTTCTGTGATCCTGGCGTCTTTAATACCCGGGAAAATATCCCAGGGGGTTTTTCCGATCATCTCCTTTCTGGATTTGCCTGAAAATGCCTCTAATTTTTGATTAAGTACCCGAAATGTAAAATCCGTGTTAAATACGGCAACGGCTTCATCCATGGATTCCAGAATGTTGACCAGCAGTTGTTCATTCACTCTTAAGGCCTGTTTTGCCTGTCGAAGCTGGGCAATGAACCGGGCCTGCCGGATATTCTGATAGGCTGAGGTGGACAGTTGACGGGTCACTGTATACAAGACCTGGGCAACCCTTTCGAATTGTTCCTGGGACATCACAGGCACCCGCAGGTATGCGGCGTGGAATGCTTCTTCGTCTGCCCCGAGCTTACGGGCATAATCCATAATTTTTTCTTCGCTCTGGTGTTCGTTGCGCACCTGGCCGATCAGCCAGTTGGCAACATGGCACCCGCCAACGGTAATACTGGCCCCCGCATTGCATAGACCTGCACTCATGCACGGCTGGATAATGGGACCGAAAGGATTATGTCTTCCGATCATGGCATCGGATGTATTGCAGTTTTTGCTGCCCTTTGGGGTATTGCGGATAAACCGGCTGCACAGTTCCGTGAATTCACTGGGCCGGGTGATGGGGGTGCCGTCCGGTCGGGTGATCAGCGCGGCCACGCCAAACGCCTTGGCATACAGATCCTGAAGATGCTGAATATCAGCCAGGTTAAAAAGGTCTTCAAACGCAATATTTTCCCCATCTTCCATGGGGCGGGTCAGGGCTGCTACTTGTTTGCGCATCTCCTGCAGTTCACTGATCAGCTGGGATTTTGTTTTTTCCGCATCATCCATTGTGTTGTCCGTCCATTTTAAGATGCAAGCCCTGGGACAAATATTATTATATTAAACGTTTTTATCAGCTAACATGTCTTTGATGGTCTTTTCAAGTTTATCAATATTTGTTACCGGCTTGCCGAAAACCTGATTGGAGACATTGGAACATTGGCGAATATCTTCGGCGGGCTCGTATTCCGGTGATCCTGTGCAGATGACAAAGACCATATCCGGATATGTTTTGGATGCCTTTCTGATAAATGTTTCCCCATCCATTCCCGTCATACGGATATCTACGATGGCCGAGGCACTGATCTGGGTCTTGAGCAGTTCAAGGGCCGTTTCACCACTTTCAGCATCAAACACCTGCCAGTCCCGGTCTTCAAAATAATCAATAAAACTCTGTCGGATATACAGTTCATCATCAACAATTAATATGCTGTTTTTAGTTTGTTCCATGGTCCTTTTCTCGCCGGCCTAATTCTTCACGAATGGCCAATGTTAAAGTTTGTATGGTAACCGGTTTGTGCAGATATCTGGCAATTCCCATTTTAACGGCGTCCGTTTCGGTAAATGTCTCATGAAATCCCGTGCAAAGGATCACTGGGATCTCTTTTCTAAGCGATAAAATTTTTTCCGACAATACCCTGCCGTCCATATTGGGCATACTCATATCGGTAATCACCAGATCAAAGGCATCCGGTGCCTTGGTAAATGCTTTAAATGCGGATATGCCGTCGGCGAAACCGGATATGGTATAACCCATATTGCGCAGCATTTGCCGGGTGGAATCCAGGATGCCTTGCTCATCATCAACGAGTAGAATATGTTCGGTTCCCTCTAAATTTTGTGTACTGTATTCCGGTTTTACGCATTTATCCAGAACGTTGTTGAATATCGGGAAAAAAACGTCCACAACCGTGCCTTTACCGATTTGACTGTTAATTTTTATCATGCCGTTGTGTTTTTTTACAATGCTGCTGACCACGGCCAGGCCCAGTCCTGTCCCATGGAAGACCTCTTTGGTGGTGAAATAGGGATCAAAAATTCGATCCATGACGCTCTCATCAATGCCGCATCCGGTATCCGCTATTTGCAAAACGATATATTCCCCATAGGGACAGCCCTCTTCTAAATCTTTTTTGAAAAGTTCTGTCTTTCGCAAGGATACGGACAGGGTACCGCCGGTCTCCCTCATGGCATGATATGCATTGGTCCCCAGATTCATAACCACTTGATGAATCTGGGTTGCGTCAGCCAAAGCCGTATCTTTTATCTCCACGTTTTCGCTGATGTGAATGGTGGAAGGAATGGACGATCGCAAGAATTTAACGGCTTCTTTGACGATCAAATAAATTTTTACGGGTTTCATCTCCGATTCAGCCTGCCGGCTGAATGTCAGAATCTGGGAGACAATTTCACCGGCACGCCTTGCTCCCATCATTACCTGGTCAATATATTTGCCTGCCTTTTCATTGGTATCAAGGTCCATTTTGGCAAGTTCGGCATAACCGAAAATACCGGCAAGGATATTGTTGAAATCATGGGCAATGCCCCCGGCAAGGGTTCCGATGGCTTCCATTTTCTGGGCTTGTTGAAGTTGAACTTCCTTTTCCTTTGACGCCTGAAATGCCTTGATGGCCCGAATGGTCTCGCAGCAATAAGACGAAAGGATGGCACCAATCTCTTTGTCCTGGTCCACGAAGGGGGGCGTCTGTTTGTCGTGAAGTGTGATAATACCGATGGGCGTGCCGTAATCTTCTCTGATGGGGAACGCAAGGAATGAACCGTTTGAGTACCCGGGCCATCCACTGGGCAGATAGACATTGTCTTCTTCTATGTTGTTGACAAGAAGTGCCTGGCCCTTTTCGAGAATTGTTTTGAACACGGAATCCTCGGGTAACGGGAAAGGGATATAATCCGGCGTGTGCCCGGAAACAATTGAGTGCACAAGGCGCAGGCCTTTTTCTTCAAGCAAATATAAACTGCCGCCGGTCGCCGCCATCTGGGCGGCAAATTCTTCAAGTACTTTTTTGCCGAAATGTTCCATCTCAATACAACCGTGCAGTCTTTGCGTGGTTTCGACAATTTTATGCAACCGTGCATTGATATCGGATAGATGGGTGTTGGCATTTTTAAGTTCCCGGGTTCTTTCCGTTACCATGCTTTCCAGATTTTTCTGGTACGCTTTGTTTTCCTCAATTAATATCGCCTTTTCCAGCGCCCGGTTAATTGAATGATCCAATACGTTGAAATTTCGTATGGGTTTTTCTATGTAATCCCAGGCACCGTGGCGCAATGCCTTTACCACATCCTCAATGCGATTTGCCCCGGAAATAACGATCACAGGCAAGTCCGGCATGATTTTTCTGCTGTGCCGCAGAACGTCGATGCCGTTCATCTGTGGCATTTTTAGGTCCAGCAGCACAAGATCCGGCTTTTCAGAAACGATCAGTGCCAGTCCCTGACTGCCGTTTTCTGCGGTTATTACGTTATAGTCATTATCTTCCAAGTGAGCAGCAAGGCTTTGTCGGATATGCTTTTCATCATCAACAATAAGTACTTTCAACGGCAGCCGTCCTTCTATTGAAAATTGTCCCGACATGAGAACATTACGCATATTTAAGGGTTTAAAGGTGAATCTGATACTATCAAGAAGTAAAAATGAAGTAAAGCCTATGGACGCGTGGGGGGCGCTTTAAATTGATTTTTTTCTTTTATCGTATGCCTTTTGGGGTATTTGTCCCCTGTGTGGTTTTGCAAAAAGGATGTTCGTATAAAAATCGCCTTGAACTCGTAATGAGCCCAAGGCGATCTTTCAACACAGGTTAATTGCCTGCTGCGGAAATTAATTGTTATTCGATGACAAACGTATTTACAATTTTTTTGAGTTGTTCTGCCATCTGCTTTAACTGGCCGGCACTATCTTTGACAGTTTGACTATTGGCACTCATTTCAGTTGAAGCCGAACTTACATTTGCGATATCCGTGGAGATTTGCGTGGCCACCATAGAGCTTTGGCTGACATTTTCATTGACTTCCTGGAGGCCCGAAGAAAGCTGTTCAATATTGCTTGAAATTTCATGGGTGGCGGCTGACTGCTGGGTGACCGCCGCCGCAATGGTACTGATCATCTCTGTTGCAGCACTGATTACCTCGGACACTTCACTGATCAATGTAATGCTGGAATCGGAAACTTTTTGAACGTTTTCAATCTGGGTTTTTATATTTAAGGTGGCATCGGCTGTCTGGGTTGACAGTGCTTTAATTTCGCTGGCAACCACGGCAAAGCCTTTACCGGCATCACCGGCTCTGGCCGCTTCAATGGTTGCATTCAAGGCCAAAAGGCTGGTCTGTTCGGAAATATCTGTTATGGTTTCTGTGATTTGACCGATTGATTTCGTGGCTTCGCTCAGGGCTTTCATCTGACTCCCGGCGTCGGCGGCTTTTGCGGACGCTTCCTCGGAAGTGGCCCGGGTCCTTTCTGCATTGCCGGCTATTTCATTAATGGTCGACGTCATCTCCTCTGCTGCAGAGGCCACAAGGTTCACGTTCTGGGAGGATTCATCCATGGCAGCGGCAACAGAGCTCAGGCTGGCACTCATCTCTTCGGCTGCAGCCGCTACTCCGTCTGCCTGTTCGGAGGTCTGCTCGGCTCCTTTGGTCATCTCCCCTGATATGTCCGCAAGTGAATTTGAGGCCTGGTCCACATGAATTGATTCCGAAGCGATCTGCTTTATAATATCCTGGAGTTTGTTTAAAAACAGATTCAGCCAGTTGGCAAGTTCTCCAAGCTCATCTTTTGAATTCATGTCAATGCGTTTGGTTAAATCACCCTCACCTTCAGCAATATCCTGAACACTGAGAATCAGACGCTTTAATCCTTTCGTAATGCCGAAAACTATGAAAAGACATACGCCTGCGATAACAATAAAAATAGGTCCTGTTGTGGATATCATCTTAATGATCGTGGCTTTTACTTTATTCGCAATATTGGATTCCATTGCTGCTGTGTATTCGTCGATATTATCCAGGTAAACTCCGGTTCCAATCCAGAAATTTGTGCCGGGGATCATTTCCGCGTAACTAAGTTTTGGGGTGTCTCCAGCGCCGGATTTAGGCCAGATATATTCGATATATCCGCCACCGGCTTTGGCCACATCCCGAAGTCCTTTTATCACGTAGACATTATTTTTATCTTTCAAATCCTTAAGATCTTTTCCCTGGAGCTCTTTTTTGGGCGGCAGACACACACAGGTTGTTTCTGTGTAAACAAAAAAATAACCTGATTTATCTTTTTCAAATCGAATGCCGTCAATTGCTTGCCTGATCGTTTCAATCTGTTCCTGTTGACTTTTGATATCCTTAATTATTTGGCCAATAGCGACACCAATCGTGTTTGTCGCAACTTTCAGTTTGTCTTTTTGGTCTTCAAGCATGATTTCATCGACAGCTGTGAGCGAAATATCTTTAACGTGGTTAGAGCCATTAATTGAAAACCAGACCATGCATATGAACAGAAGGAAAAACATGGCGATGATCAACAACATCCGTTGTTTAATGGATAAAGCCTTCAGCATTCGTCTTTCTCTCCCAAAGATTAAATGATTACGATTTTTTTAGGAATTTTTTTTTATAATAACAACCCGTACTTTTTTAAGCAATTGCTTTGTGTTATAAAAGTCAGAATCAACATAAAAAGTAATCATGTATAATATACGCATCTATCATGACGCGAATGCACCTGCCGCAAAGATGAGATTTTAACTATCACCTCTGGATGCATCATTTACGGTTTGCATGATGAACGATTTTAAAAAATCGCTCTTAAAGAATTAGGTCCCAAAAGGTCAATTTAAATTGAGAAATAGGAGAAAATGAGATGGGAAAGCTCAATGATATATCCATAAAGCTGAAAATTTTCTTTGGTTTTGGGTTTGTTTGTATCCTTTTCGGCATTGTGGGCATTACCACCATTCGTTTTAACAATAAAACCATTGATGAATTGGATGCACTCAAAGTTAATGTACTGCCCAACACCTTAAATTTTATAGAAATTAAAATGGATATCGTGCAGATCCAGCAATGGCTTACGGACATATCCGCAACAAGAGCGGCACAAGGATACGATGACGGATACAAGGAGGCAGAAAACTTTTATCAGGATGCGCTTAAAAGAATAGACGATTCGGTTGTTGCACATAAAAATTGTGGGGAACCTGAAGTGGTTGCCGCCCTTAAAGAGATGAAAAACAGCCTGGATGATTATTACACCATGGGCAAAAAGATGGCCCAGGCTTATATTGACGCAGGACCTGCAAAGGGCAATCCCATGATGGAAAAGTTTGATCCATTTGCTGAAAAGCTGTCCGGTATCATTGACAAGATTGTTGAATCGCACAAAGAAAAACTCGTGACGTCTTTTGTTGAAATCGAAGAACACACGATTTCAAAAACAAAGTTGATTACCTTCGGCCTTGTTTTAGTTTTAATTTTATCCGCTCTGATTTCATACGGCATCAGCCATTATGTCTCCTCATGCATTGGCAAAACCGTTGAGTTTGCAGGCTACATTGCAAAGGGAAATTTTGATCGAACCCTTGTAATGAAACACCAAGATGAAATCGGGATGCTCTCCAATGCCCTCAATGATATGTGTGCCCATCTGAAACAATTGATCGTTGAAATTAAGGACAGCGCTTTAACCCTGAATACCTCCTCAAATAAAATCGAAGATCTTTCAGAGCATATCACCAAAAGTTCACAGGGTACGGTTGAAAAAGCAGGTACGGTTACTGCCGAAACAGAAGAGATGAGCACTAATATGACTAGTGTGGCTTCGGCAACCGAACAGGCTGCTGAAAGTATTGATGCCGTTGTGGCGGCGGCCGAAGAGATGTCCGCCACCATCAGTGAAATCGCTGCCAATGTTTCCAAGGGAAGCCAGACAACCCTCCAGGCCGTTGAAAAAGCGGGACAGGTTTCGGTCAAGGTCGATGAATTGGGAAAGGCCGCGTCCCAGATTTCCAAAGTGACCGACACCATAAAAGATATCTCAGACCAGACCAATCTTCTGGCACTCAATGCAACCATTGAAGCTGCCCGGGCAGGGGAGGCGGGAAAAGGGTTCGCTGTGGTTGCAGGGGAAATCAAAACCCTTGCCCAGCAAACGGCTGATGCCACCAATGAAATTAATGAACGGATCAAAGGAGTCCAAACCAGCACCGAAGAATCCGTAACGGCCATCCATGAAATTGTCGGTGTGATTAACGAGATTAACGAAATTGTGGCCACGGTCGCTGCCGCCATTGAACAACAGTCTGCCACGACCCATGAGATTTCAAACAGCATAGCCAATGCGGGCCAGGGCGTCCAGAACGTCAATGAGAATATTGGCCGGATTTCTGCCGGGACCGACGGGATTGCCCGGGATATTGCCCATGTTGCCAAGGCAGCCGAGGATACCAGCCATGACGGTGTTACAATATTGGAAGAGGTCAAGGACCTGGTCAAAGTGACGGAGGAATTGACTGCTGCGGTGAATCAATTTAAGATTTGATTTTGAACATGGACCCAAAACGCCCAGTGGCCCATCAGGAGCATCACGGCACAAAAGATAAGCACCAGGACAACGATCCAGCCTTCTTTTCCATTGGGGGAAAAGCGCGGATCAGTCCAGTTTTCGCTGTAACACCTGGACTGCATGGCAAGGCTTAGATCCTCTGCGGATTGAAATGTTTTTTTCAACAGGGGCCAGGACAGATTGATCAGGCGCCGCACAGGATTTTTTCGTAAATTGCCGCACCGGGCGTTGACGGCGTAGGTTACTTCTTTAGCATTATCAAAAATCAGCGGCACGAATTTAAGGGCTAATCCCGCCATCACCGCCACCCTTTTTTCAGGAATAAATGGAATAGGGCGCAAAAACCACTGGATTGCCGCCTTGATCTCCATGGACCGGGTGGTGACCGTCAGCACAAGGCCCAGGAGCATGACAGCCAGAAATCGTAAGGCCACCAGGCTGCCGGAAACAAATCCCTGGTGGGTCAGCTTCAATCCGTATACGGTCACCATGGGATCGCCTGGAGTACCGGCCCACCGGCAGAAGAATATAACGATTAGAAACAAAAGAAATGCTTTTAATTGCGTCAAGAGTTTTATCGGACCGATCCCCACGGTTTTCAAAACACCCATCAAAACGCCCAGGCATATAATGATTCCCGGCAGGCCTGTCCTGAGCACAGCCAAGCTGAGCATGCATACCAGAAGGCATTTGCACCGGACATCCAGGGTGTGCCAGACTGTACTGCCGGATCGATAGGAAAAAAGGGTCACAACGCCCACGCCTGTGCCATGGGGGTAAAGGGATTTTTCACCCCATAGGCTTCAAGGCGGGATGCAAGGGAGAGAGGATCGCCCTGTGCCTTGATTCGGCCCTTGTCCATTATGACCATTTTGGTGGCAATTTGAATCACCGGTGCCACATCATGGGTGGTCATGACAATGGCATGGCCGGATTGGTGAAGCGTTCGGCACAATTTAACCAGGGATAAAATAGATGGATAATCCAGGTTGGCAAAGGGTTCATCAAAAATAATTAGGTCCGGTTCCATGACCAGAATCCCGGCAATGGCCAGCCGCCGTTTTTCCCCGCCGGACAGGGTGGCAGGATTTCTGTCTTGTAAGTGATTCAGATCAAGAAGGGATAGAACGTTGTTGACCTTTCGATCAATTTCTTTTCGATCCATGTTTAAATTTTCCGGCCCAAAGGCGGTTTCATCAAACACGGTGTCTGCAATGATCTGGGTATCCGGGTCCTGGAATACCATGCCGATTTTTTTGCGGGCATGGGTCAAATCTTTTTGAATGTCCCGGCCGTTGAACAACACCTGCCCGGATTTTGGCGTCAGCAGGCCGTTGAAATGGCGAATCAAGGTGGTCTTGCCGCATCCGTTTTTACCTGCCAGCACAATAAAATCATGGCGGGATACGGTCAGGCAAATGTCAAATATGCCTGTCTCCCCCGGCCCAAAGGCATGGGTCAGGTGGTCTGTCTCTAATAGTGCCGTAGTCATAAAACAGTTAAAACCGGATCAGGGGCCGAAGCTTTCGGGCGATGATGACCGCTGCAGTTATTTTGAGCACAGCGCCCACAAGAAAAGGATACATGCCCACAGCTAGGGCTTTGGACCAGGATACGGCCAACACCCATTTCAACCAGGGCACCCCGAACATGTAGACAACTGCCATTCCGGCAATGGCGGCTGCAAAATCCCGGATCAGCCCCTTTTCGGAACGGCCAGATATAACAGAAGTAAGAAAAGCCGCCGGCAGATAAGACAGAAGATAGCCGCCTGTGGGGCCAAACACTTTACCTATACCCGAGGTGCCGCCGGCAAACACCGGCAGTCCGGCAAATCCCATGAGCAGGTAAACCGCCACACATCCGGCAGCCCAGGCCGGCGGCAGAATCAATCCTGCCAGGAGCACAAACATGTTTTGAAGTACAATGGGAACCGGGCCCACAGGTATGGCGATCATTGCGCCGATGCTGATCAGGGCGATAAAAAGGGCTGAATATACAATGGGTTTTACGGAAGAATCCATGGGTTACCTTAAGCGTGAAAACAATCGCCATAAATAATTTTCTGGGTGATGCCGTCCCGGCCTTCAAGGATAAGGGCGCCGGTGTCATCCACATCCAGGGCCTTGCCTTCATACACCTGGTCATGGGTTTGAACCCGGACTTGGGTGCCGATGGTGGCGGTTCGTTCCTTCCATTGGTTGATGATCCGGGCCGGATCAACGCTCTTTATCCGGGATTCAAACAGATCCAAAAATTGAATCAGAATCTGTTTTCTGGAAACAGATTTGTTCAGGGCCGTTTTCAGGGAAATGGCCTGGTATTGATCTGAATCCGGTTCATTGTTCACATTCAGGCCGATGCCCAGAAACAGAAAATTGACCATATCCGCCCGGGTTTCTATCTCCGCCAGCATCCCGGACAGTTTACGGCCATTGAGCAGCAGGTCGTTGGGCCATTTGACCCGGACATCGAGATCAAATAAATCGGTCAGCACCTGGGACATGCAGGCGGAAGCCGCAAAATTCATGGTCCAGGCCAGAGGCGGCGGCAGATCCGGTTTCAGGACCAGGGTAAACCAGAGCCCCCCCCGATCGGAGTCCCAGGGTCTGTTCAATCGCCCCCGTGAAGATGTTTGGACTTCGGCAATGACACAGCTGACATGGGGCAAGCCTTGCCGGGACATCTGCCGGGCCTGGTCCATGGTGGATCCAAGTTCGGGGAAATGGAAAATTCTGTCTTGAAGGTGTTCGGGAAAACAAAAGGGGTAGAGCAGATTGTCTGCGTCTTGGAGCTTATACCCTGTGGGCAGCGCTTCAATATCAACACCGGCCTGCTGCAGCGCCTTAATATGCTTCCAGACCGCCACCCGGGAAATTCCGGCAACCTCACTGATTTTGACCCCGGACACAGGTTCACCGTCCGACTGGTACAACACCTCAAGAATCTTTTGCCTGTTATCCGGCAATTCATGGTTAACTTTCATATAAAATCAAGGTTAACCATGAATTTTATTGGGGGTCAAGGAAAATTTTACCTTGACCGACTGTCTCGATTGTCCCTATTTTCTGCCGATGCACACGTCCATAGATCCACATATGGAAAAGGGGAGGGGGGTGATCTTTACCGTTTTAAACCCGGCTTCGAGCATGGCATCGGGTATCATATCCCGGTCAAAAGACAAATCCCGGGAAGAAAGGCTGGTCGGCAACCAGCTGATCACCATATCAGAGGGGTCTGTGCCTTCCTCTGTGAGGCCGTCATGAACAGATACGAAAACCCCGCCGGGATTTAAGGCGTCATGGATTTTTTTGAATAAAGGATGCAGATCGTCTTTGAAAAAATTCAGTGTTGCTTTTGCATAAATCAGGTCGTAACCGCTGCCGATGTGATTCGTTGCATAATCGCCTTCCATGACGGCGATTCGTTTTTCCATGTCATATTCGGCAATAATGTCCCGGGTAATTTTTATCACTGCGGGGGTATCAAAAATAACGCCTTTTAAGGCAGCGCTTTTTTGGATCACGGCAATGCAGTCCATACCGTGCGCGCCGCCAAGATCGAGCATTTTTTCCATCCGGGCAAATTCGGGCAGTTTGCTGATTTCTTTTGCAATGCGTTGTGCGTTGCCGGTCCGGGAATAATTACCCATGGCCTTCACATGGGCGGCAAACATCGCTCCCATGTCATCAAATGTTTCCGCATCCGGCCCGGGGCCGTTTTTTATTGCCTCCGCCATCTGCTGTCTGGTTTTAAAATGCCACTGATCGCAATGCATCAACAGTTCACCCAGGTAGCAATCCTTTCCTTGAACAAGAAAGGTCTCGGACAGCGCCGTGTTGCGATACACGCCGTTCTCCTTTGTCAGCAGCTCCATTGCACACAGGGCATTTAAAAAAAGTGTGGTATTGACCTTGTGGGTTTCAAGGGATGCAGCAATGTCACGGGCCGTTTTGTTTTCAATCGTCAGGTCAAACACCTTAAGTTCTATGGCTGTTATCATCAGCCACGACCTTGTGGTGCCGTAAAGAAAATCGAAAAGCGGTTTTGGGGCCGAAGTGAGATCCGGTAATTGCATAGGTGTCTCCTTGTTTATGCTTGTATTGTTTGCCATGGCCGTTGTGGTCATGGCTTTTATTTTCGGGATATGAACTGTGAAGGAGAGATCCCGAATTGTTTGCCAAAGGCTTGGGCAAAGTGGCTGGAACTGCAGAATCCGGCTTCAAAGGCTGCTTCGGTGATGGTCAGCCTGTTGTCCGAAAGCAACATTTTGGCATAGGCCAGGCGCTCCTTTCTGAGATAGGCAAACACAGTGCATCCAAATATCTTTTTAAATCCCCGGTTCAGGCGGGTGTGGCTCATGCCCGCCTGCCGGGCCAGATCGGTGAGGGAGGGGGGAAATTTGAGCCGGGAGACCAACATATCCCGGGCCGCCATAATCCGGTCCCGTTCATCAGCCCGGATCGGTGATTCCGGCAGGGCTGTGTCAAAGGCCTGTTCCAGGGTATAGGCCACAAGTTCCATGGCTTTGCTCTCAAGAAAGATCTGCCTGACCACCCCCTGGTGGGGGCATGCATGCATCTGGTGGAGCACCGATTGCACGGTAAAGTTAATGGCTTGGGAATGAAAAAAATGGCCCTGGCCAATGGCTTTGGCAAGCCTCCTTTGGGGGCCGGATTCATGGGACAGTCCCAAAAGGCCGGAAATTTTTTCAGAAGGAAACCGGATCACCACCGCTTGGATCTCTTTTCTCCCGGCGGTTCTTCTTTCCAGAATGGGGTCTTCAAAATAATGGAGATATGTCTGCCCGGCCTTTATTGCCAAAGGAGATGTGCTGCAGGCGTTCAAGGTTTCAGTGTTTCCGGACAGGCAAAAGACAAAGGTGAGCCTGGGATCGGGCCAGGTGATCCGGGCTATATAATCCCTGGCAAACCAGCAGCGGCTCATGCAGATATCCATCCCCGATGGGCAATCTATATTCACGAACCGCCCACGGCCCAGTCCGATGGGGACAGGCCGCACACGCTCCCGGCACGGCCCGGGAAACGCCTGATTTTCAGGGAAACGGACAAATTGACCCTCCGGATTTTTTATGGTGATATCTGCTTTAATCGTTTTGCCTAAATATATATTTTATTTATTCATAGTTATGTATGACTAATTTATAGATTGTATTTCTATATTTTTTCAGTTTCTTTGGCAATTGTTTTTTTTAAAAAAGATTGCACCACATGCGCTTGGTGCCTGTGCGCTCTTAGTATGTTCGAATCTGTTCGGCAAATTATATCTTCCCAGGTCTGTCTTGACCTAAAAAACGTGAATAAACATTCCCCCTGAATCGGAAAATATAAAGGAGAAGAGATGCGGATATTAGGAAAAGGTAAGCGGTTGGGCCTGGTGGCGGCAATAGCGGCGGCAGCCTGTCTCATGATGCCGGTGAACGGAGTATGGGGACAACCGGACCAGGTCGATTTAGGCACTGTGGTGGTCACCTCTGCAAAACAGGAAACCCTGGCCAAAGACACGCCGGGCAGCATCTCCGTGGTGGATGCCCAGATCATAGATGAGCAGAATATCAGGACCACCGAAGAGATGACACGATTTGTGCCGAATTTGTTTTTTAAAACTGCGACGTCCGGGGACGCCTTTATCAGCCGGGGGATCTCCACCATTGATACCTCTTTGTACTCGCCCATGGGGTTTTACATTGATGATGTGGCCTATCCTTTAAGCTACATGCAGTCCCGGTTTCTCTTTGACATTGAACGCATTGAGGTGCTCAAGGGGCCGCAGTCCACCCTCTACGGCCAGAACAGCTCCTCCGGCGTGATCAATATGGTGACGGCACCCCAGGACAATGATCCCCGGGCCCGTGTGCTGCTGGAGGCAGGGTCCTACGATACCTTTACCGCCGGCGCCATGGTGGGAGGGGCCATAAGAAAAGACAGGCTGTTTTATACGGTTTCGGCATTAAAAAACGTGTCGGACGGTTATATGGAAAACATCAACCTTGATTCCGATACGGCATCTGACGATGACGGTTTTACGGGACGGGCCAGTTTAAGATACACGCCCAGTGAAGACTTGGACATTACCCTGGCCCTTAACGGCACAGACCGGAAAACGGGGCTTGACGATCTCAGGTACCTGGACGGGCCGTCTGCCACTCAAACATATAACGTGCTCAATAACCAGTCATCCCGGGCAGAGCAGGACAGCCTTGGCCAATCTTTGATTATCAAGTATGCATACCATGGGATGGATTTGGTTTCAGTGACCTCCCATCAGGACTTTAACCGGCAGCGTACCATGGATTCGGACAGGAGCGCTATGCCCCTGAGTGTGTCTTCCATTGATATCGACCGGGAATCCTGGACCCAGGAATTGCGTTTGTCTTCTTCTTCGGGCCGTTTTTTTTCCTCCTGGCTTTTGGGTGCCTATGTATCCACAGAGGATCTGGACAACGATTGGGCTCTTGAACATGTCAACGCATCTTTAGCCAACACCCGGATCACCCAAGCGGATACCGACCGCCTGGCCCTGTTCGGCCGGGTTTCCAAAGCCTTGACCCAAAAGCTGACCGCCACCGCAGGCCTGCGCCTGGACCATGCCGCCGCGTCCGGTACCCAGATTTATACCACGGCTTCGGAAGCCACAGTGTATGACCGGGACATCACAGACACCCAATTGCTGCCCATGGCCTCTTTATCCTGGAAATTTTCCCGGGACACCATGGGGTACCTGACTTTTTCCACGGGCTGGATGGCCGGCGGTTATGATGTCTACTCCGCCACAAACCAAGATAACTTTGCCTATGACCCCGAATACACAAGAAACTATGAAGCCGGGATTAAAACCTCTTTTTTTGATAACCGCCTGAGAGCCGATTTTTCAGTGTTCTATACGGACATTACAGATAAACAGATCAGAGAAGAGGTGCTTGGCGGCAGTGTCGGGGCCTGGAAAATAACCAATGCCGCCAATGCGCACACCCAGGGGGTGGAACTAGAACTGCGGGCACTGCCTGTCCGGAATCTGGAACTCTTTGCCGGCCTGGGATACACCCAGGCCGAAATTGATGACTGGACCGGAACCCTGAACGGCACGACCAAGGATTACAGCGGCTGTACGCTTCCCTGGGCACCGGACCTGACAGCCAATGCCGGATTCTCCTATACCCATGAGCGCGGCTGGTACAGCACGGCCAATGTGTTCTGGGCCGGGCGGCAATACTTTGATGCCGCCAATACCTTAGAAGATGACGGGTATGTCCTGGTTAATTTCAAGGTCGGCTACAGGTGGAAACAATGGGATATTTCGCTCTGGTGCAAGAACCTGTTTGACCGGGAATACGCCCAGAAGATGGTGGCCTCCTCCGGGTATACCCTGGTGGAAGACGGAGCGCCCAGAACCGTGGGTATTACCCTTTGCTGGAGACTGTAATGATGAAACAAAATGATAATGATGTGCCCATGGACCCCTTGTTCGACATTTTGGTGGGGCCGGTTAAAATGGCGGTTCTGCAAGCCGCTTTGGACTTGAACATAGCTGATGTCCTGGAACAAGGCATGACGGTGCAGGCCGTTGCCCGGGCGTTGGATATTCATACAGGCCCCCAGGCTTTAGTGGCTTTGCTGGACAGCATGACCGCCATGGGCTTTTTAGAGAAACAAAACGGATTATACCGGGCCACCCATTTTGCCCTGCGCTACCTTCATTCCAAAAGTCCTTTATATATGAAAAAATTCATTTCCCGGATGAAGGGGATGCAGCATAAAAATTTGGATCGGATCACCGATATCATTAAAAACGGACCGCCCGACGTTGAAAAAAGTGAGGTTCTGGCCTGCGAGGCGAAATGGGAAAAAGCCGTATCGCATCTGGCGGCCTACCAGCGGGCCGGCATGGCACAGCGGGCTGCCGATCTGGTCCAGGCCCTGCCGGAATTTAAAGACGCACGAAAACTTTTGGATCTTGGGGGCGGCCCGGGGCTTATGGGAGCAGAAATGGTCCGCAGGCATCCGACCCTCAAAGGTGTGCTCCTGGACCAGGCCGCCATTGTTCGCCTGGCTGAAAAGGAGATTCAAAAAGAGGGACTGGCGCAGCGGATATCCTTTATAGCCGGGGATTACAATGAAACGGACTTGGGCAGCGGATACGATATTGTCTGGGCCAGTCACAACCTTTATTATGTGCGAGATCCCCAACATTTCTACACGCGCCTTAGACAGTCCCTCACCGACGACGGTGTGCTGGTCTGCCTGCATGAAGGACTGACCTGCGAGCGAACCCGGCCGGCAGGCATTGTCCTGTCCAGACTCTCCCTGGCTTTGGAGGGGCAGGATGTCTCTTTTGAACGGGGGCAGATTGCAGGATATCTGAAATCGGCCGGCTTTGCCCGGGTGGAAAGCCGAACCGTTAACCTGGGTGTGGATGAATGGGAGCTGGTCACGGCCGGGAAAATCCCATGAAACAAACTTTAGCGTTTATCGCCGGACTGCTGATATGGTTGCCGTCGGGCGCAGGTGCCGCCGTCATCCAATCGCAGCCCTTTGTTATCTCTGGGCCGCCCGTGGCCGAAAGCCTTGTCTTTGCCGTGATGACGGATCAGGGCCTTTCCGGGGAATCCATCGAGTTTATCACCTGGCACTCCCCGGATCAGGCAAGGGCCATGATCGCGGCCGGCAAAATCCAGGGCGCGGTGGTGACCACGTCTGCAGCAGCCATTTTTTTTAATAAAGGGATCAAAACAACCATAGCCGGGGTCTTTTCGTCTCCGTTGTGGATTGTCGGTTCCATATCCGTTCTCCAGGGGCCGGTGCAGGGTACATTGTTGTTTCCCTTTGGCCCTGGGGAGATGCCTGAAATTGTATTTGATATTGTTATGGCAAAAAGGTTGCCGTACCTTGAAACCCGCCACACCGGCGGGGCGCTTGAGGCTGTAAATTTGTTGCTTATGGGCCGGGCCGATTATGCATTGCTGGCCGAACCCGCGGCATCCCTGGCTGTGGCCCGTTCCCGGAAGATGCCGGGGCCGGAACTGGTCAAACATCTGGATTTGCGAATGCTTTGGGAAGGCCGGTTTAACGGCGGGCCTTTGTGCGTATCCGCCTTTGCCGTGTTCGGCGAAGCCGTGGACAAGCCGGGACAGGTCGCCGCCATCATCCAGGGCTACGGTTTAGCCCTGGATTGGATAAAAAGATATCCCAAAGAGACCCGGGCCATTGCAGAAAAAACAACCCCGGCATTGGCAAGCTCCGCCATATCCCTGCCTGGTACCCCGATGCTCACAGGTAAAAAGGCATTTGATGCGGCCCGGTTGTTTCTGGAAAAAATTTATGAGCTTGATCCAGGGGCCGTGGGGAAAGTCCTGCCCGGTCCTGAACTGTTCAGGGGATATTTATGAAAGATGTTCTGGTTTTTGGGTTCCGGGTATCGCCTTTGCGGGGGATACATATATTCGCAGGTTTGGGTGTTTTGGGGCTGTTTCTGGCCTGGTACCATGCTTCTCGAGCCTTTTCAGGCCTGGTGGTTCCGGCCCCGGGTGAGACCCTGGCTGCAGCGGCAAGGCTTTTGTCCGACACCGAGTTCTGGGCCGGCCATTTGTTGGTGAGCCTTCGGCGCATGGGCCTGGCCATGGGGGCCGGTATCCTGGCCGGGGGCATCCTGGGGCTTGCGGCAGGGCTGGTGCCCCAGGTCCGTGGCCTTGTGGAGCCGGTGCGCTGGATTCTGACCACGGTGCCGGGGGTCGTGATTGTTATTGTGTTTATGCTCTGGTTCGGTATGGGCGATCGGATGGTTATCTCAATTGCCGCCGGCATGGGAGCACCCATTATTTTTGTCAACCTGGCCGATGCCCTGGGCAGGGTGGACCGCCATCTTCTGGAGATGGCCCGGGTCTACCGGTTCAGCCTTAAAATGCGGCTGGTCAAGGTCTATGCCATGGCTGTGGCAGGGCCGTTTTTTTCGGCGCTGGTCATTGCCGGGGGCAATATTGTCCGGGTGTCGGTTCTGGCCGAAGTCATGGGGGCAGACAAAGGCATCGGCCACTGCATGGCCCTGGCCCGGACCCGGCTGGATACACCGGAACTATACGCCCTGGCCCTGATCAGCATGTGCGTTGCCGCAGGTGTGGAGTTTTTCATATTCCGGCCCCTGGAGCGGCGGATGAAAGGCCGGTGTTTATGACGGTGAAGCCTGCTGTCTCCTTTGAAAATGTATCCATGGCCTTTGGCCGGCATACGCTTTTTAAGAACCTCAACCTTGATATCGCCCCGGGACAGGTGGTGGGCATCCAGGGGCCGAGCGGAGCCGGAAAATCCACGTTGCTGAAGATGGCGGCTGGGTTGATCCGGCCTGCTAACGGCCGGGTTCGGGTGCATGCAAGCCCGTTGGGATACGTATTTCAGGAACCCCGGCTGCTCGGGTGGTACACGGCCCTGGAAAATATCAGGCTGGCTTTGGAATCAGCAGGCATGTCAGGAAAAACGGCGAAACAAACCGCGTCAAGATATCTTAAGGATTTGGACTTGACCGGGTTTGAAAATCATTATCCCCGGGAATTGTCCGGGGGCATGAACCAGCGGGTCTCCATTGCCAGAGCCCTTTCCGTCTCCCCTGAACTGCTGCTGCTGGATGAACCCTTCACAGGCCTTGATCCCGCCCTGAAAGACCGGGTAAAGGAACTGGTCCGGGCTATGGCAGAAAAGACAAAGGCCTGCGTGATTCATGTTACCCATTCAAAACAGGAGTTATTGCCCGGGACCCATGCCCTTTTTACCATGGACAGGGGCCGGCTTTACCCGGATTCAGTTTAATGCGATTATTTATTAGTCATTATTTGAATCAAAAATTTCCTCTGATTCAAGGCAATGGACAAATACCCATATCGGGAAATACCTGATATCTAACGGTGATAATCTGCCGGGGAATTTTATCCTTTGAGAACAGTCCATCTTGCGTTTGGCCCGCCCGCCCTATGGGATAACCGGGAAATTAAACCCAAAGGTGGCGGAGGATGTCCTGAAAGGGGAAATTCCGGGATAATCAGCTGGGGGAGAACAGCCGAAGTTTACCGCGTTCAGCAGCCTTTACGAGTCCCATGTGATTGTTAAATTTTCCCCCAAGGATGACACCGATATTGCAAGAAGATGGCGTGATATTTTGATAACCAAATATCATGCAGCGCAAATCATCAATGATAATATATGTCCCGCTGCCCAGACCGGATTACTCGAAGGGGGTATCCGGTAGATACTCTGTGATTTCAAAGTCTTGAATATTAATAAAAGTCTGGGGTTTCCAATTTTAGATTTAAAGGATTTCTTTTCGATATAGTCCTCAGTGAAAAGTTGATATGAATAGGACCATTCCAAATCTAATTTAAGTTTGATGCTAATCGACTGGCCAAATCATGGTTCCAATCCGGATAGCTCCCGGCCTGACGAATTTTCCGTCTTTGGTGTGTTGATCGATATATTCAGCGATGTCTGCTTTAGCGTCCCGGGTGATTTCCATATAATCTTCGAAAAAACTGTTGAACATCCGGAGGGCCTCCTCCCTGTCCATGGCGTTCTCACCTTCCCAGTTTAAAAGGGACAGAATGGGGCGGTAGCCCATGGTATAAACCAGGTTAAAGGGGTAGATGATGTCATAGATGGTATGTCCCAAAGGCTCATCAAAGAAGATTTCCCAGAGTGGAGAGTACTGACTTTGACAGCCCGGCCCTGCAAAGGTGGAAAGATAACAGTGGCCCCGGCAGGCCGCCAGCATTTTTTTAAAAGGGGCAGGACCGTCAACACCCGGTGTCATGGAAGCAAAAACCAGATCAAAATTGTTGTTCCAGTTCAAGGCGTCAAGGTCCACAGCCTGCCAGGTACTACGGTGAACGGTAATGTTTGTTATCCCGTTTTCACTGGCCCGGGAGATCAGGATTTCGGCCATGGCGTCAGCAGGCTCCAGCGCGGTTACATGCTTGCAGTGTTCTGCCAAAGGAAGTGCCCAAGCGCCAGGCCCGGCACCGATGTCCAGCACAGTTGAGTCTTTTGTAAGAATACCGCGTTCACACAGATCTGCAAGGGTTTTCATGCGCCGGGCGGTTGCTTTCTCACCGGTAACCCGGCCGGCAAAGTCCTTTGCCATTTCGTTCCACCGGTCCATTTTTTCGATGTCAAAATTAAGTGCCCGCTTTCGGGCAGGGGATTCGTCAACCGCTTTTTGCCATTGGTTTTCCCAAAATTCAGCTTCAAGTACAGACATAATGTTTCCTTTTTATGTGCGATCAGGCCATCTCAAAACAAAAGGCCCCCCAATAACTGGTCCAATCCATGTCTCTTTCTTCCTTGCAGGCAGAAAGATGGATGAGACGGATCAGCCACATCCCGGTAGCCGTATTCTCAAACACGGCTTCTCCGTTTTCTTGTGTTACCGCAGTTTGTGAAGTCATTCCTGCTTGATTGCTGATAAAGGCGGTAACGGTTCGCTTGGGTAACGGTTTTTGGTCAAACAGAACTTTAACCCGAACAGGGTCGGTTTGCATGGGCACAGAAAGGAGAAGAATTTCTAATTTTTGCCCGATCTGTCTTGCAGCGACCTTTGGGTCAAAAGGGGCATGGCCCACCTGAACAAGAGTTTTAATGCATCTGGCGTATTCTTCTTTTTGTTTACCCCGTGGATTTGCTTTAACCTGGTCAAGCAAGTGGGAATGGTACTCACTTTTGATGTAAGAAGAAAATTTATCGTTTTCCAGTACGATATCCGTAAAGCCTCTGTCCATTACCACAAGGCCTGTACCTGTAAATTTTGGAAGGAAATTGACCGCGGGCAGACTTTTATCTTCTAATTGGGAAAGCAGATCGACCTCTTTATCCCGGGTCAGCAAAGAGAGACGAGGAGTTAATTTTTTTTCTAAAACCAGCTCTTTTGTAATGTCAAGTTCATGCCCCACAAGGAGCTTTATAATCAGCAGCGTATCCAAACCGATTTTGAAATGATCCGGTTGCAGCCAGCAATCGTGAGCCCAAGCCGGAGCGGCGCAAATCAGAACCAGTACCAGTGCGGTCCCTAAAATTTTCATTGTTCTATTCCTTCTCCTGATTTAAACGTCCATTGTGAGCGTTGCGTAAAGGGATTATATACGGTTTTCCATTTTCTATTTTTACATTGGCCACGACACCATAGATGGACAAGATAGTTTCGGGTGTCATAACGGTCGCCGGTTCGCCTGAGCAGATAATCTTGCCGTCTTTGAGCATTAAAATCTGGTCCGCGTACCAGGCGGCCAGGTTCAGATCGTGCACGCTCATGATCACCAGAATTTTTTTTTCATCCACCAGAGACTGCATCAGTGCCATAACTTCCAGTTGATGCCCTAAATCAAGGTTGGATGTCGGTTCATCCAGCAGGAGGACGTCCGGCTCTTGTGCCAGTGCCCTTGCAATGATTACCTTTTGCTGCTGGCCTCCGCTCAACTGGTTGAAATCCCGGAATCCCAGATGAGACAAACCTAAAAGTTCCAAAATCTCCAATACTTTTTCCCGGTCCTTTTCCCTGCTTCTCCACCCGATATAAGGCCTGCGGCCCATCATGACCATATCAAATACCGAGATCGAAAAAACCTGGGTATTGTCCTGGGGAACATAACCGACCTGTTTTGAAATTTGGGACATTTTGAGTGTGTTGACATCTTTTTGGGATATCAAAATGCGCCCTTTGAAGGGAAGAATTCGGTTGATGCATTTTATGAGGGTTGATTTCCCGGCACCGTTCGGACCACAGACTGCTATAATATTTCCGGGCTCAAGCCCAATGGAAATACCATCTATAACCATCGATTTCCCATAACTGAACTGAACATTTTCAAGGCAGACATCCATAATAGATCACCAATATTGTTTTTTCTTTGTAATGATCAGATAAAGAAACAAAGGCCCTCCGACACAGGACGTTATAATGCCGACCGGGATGATCACCGGTGCAATAATGGTACGGGAAACCAGATCTGAAATAATAAGAAACACGGCCCCGAATATTCCCGATACAGGAACGATCATCCGGTTATCCGCCCCGAGAAATATTCTGCAGATATGGGGGGAGACAAGGCCAATGAATCCGATCATCCCGGTAAAACAAATGATGGTTGCCGTGATCAAAGAGGCAATGGCCATGAGAATCAGTCGGCTTCTGTCCGGATTGGTCCCGAGGGATTTTGCGGCATCATCTCCTAAGCCCATAAGGTTTAAATCCCAGGATCGCCAGATCACCATGGGGATGCATACGCACAGAACCAGGGCGGTGATGCTGAGTTCTCCCCATTTGGCCCGCCCAAGGCTACCCATAAGCCAGACAACCATGGCCTTGAGTGCATCCTGGGCAGCCAAAAATTCCAAAATAGAAGTGACCGACCCAAAAATATAAGACATACCGATCCCTGAAAGAATCATCATTTCAGGAATTGCCTGCCGGAATCGGGCAATGCTGAAAATTACCAGGACAGGAATCATGGAAAAAACAAATGCGTTTCCCACCACTAAAAAATTTTTTCCGGCAAACCCGATATCAAGGATCAGGGCCAGGGCTGCTCCTAAACCGGCTGCCGCACTGACGCCTAAAGTTGTGGGACTGGCCAGAGGGTTTCGCAGCACCCCCTGGAAGACTGCACCGGCAACCCCTAAACCAAAACCAGCCAGTATGCCCATTAGTACCCTTGGCAGGCGTAACACAACCAGAACTGTCTGGCAGGGGTCATCACGGTTATACCCTTGGGTACAGATTTGCCATAATGTGATCCATACCTTCTGAAAGCCGATTCCCAGTGAGCCTTGAGACAATGAAAGTACGGAAACAAGGCAAATTAGAATCAGCATTGTAACGATTAGGATCGCCCTTTGCCGACGATTTTTAAAATAGACCTCTCGCAGCATATCCTGCTTCATTTGAAAAAATGCCTTTCCTTGTACCGATCAGGGATGCCGGCTAGGCCGCCTGCATTTTTCAACGGCGGAAAGAAAAAAATACCATGGGCATCCAAATCATATTCAAGTCCCTGCATTTTTAAATATTCACGATGCAGGGACTCAGGGTCAAGGTCTTCAAAAAGCTCCGGATGAAACAGTACGGCCAGGTAAGCTGCGGCCAGAGCCCCCCCGCTGGCATCATTCCGGAAGTGACCGTCAAGAACATAAATGTTTCCATTCCGGACAGCTTTAACACTTGCCAGTTCAGCTGCCTGGGCAAACTTGGCCACGCCCTTCTCAAGATAAGAAACATCGTCGGTTTCATATCCTGAGGCCTTGATGTCATCAACAGCATGAAGCAGAATAAAATCTGGATTTTCATGGATCAGCCATTCAGGATCAATGGGCAAAGATACACCTTTATCGTAGGGTAGGGAATCAACCAGATTCTGCCCTCCGGCAAGCCGGCAGGCCTGGCTTAAAGTGTCATTGGGTGAATAGGTGCAGTACCGGCTTCCAGCTGAATGACATTGGGGATAGGAAGAGATTAGGACCTTTGGTTTTTCCTTTGATTCAAGTTTTTTTGTCCTGCCCCCCACCTTTGTCAATATGTCTTTGTACCATGAAATAAACGTTTCTGCTTGTTCCCCTGCCTCTATTAACAAACCTAGGTTTTGAACCCCCCGGACAAAAGGCGAATCTTCAGGTTGGTCAAGATCCGGGTGGTAGAGGCCTAAAAACAGAATATCCACCCCTGGGAGATTCATTTGTTTTTCCTGATTTTGTGGGGCAAAAGTGAGCAGTAGATCCGGCCGCATCCCCAAGACGGCTTCGTAATCAAGTCCCCATGGATGCCCCACAGACGGCAGGGTTCGGAATTGGGGAAACTGGCGCAGACAGCCTTGGAAAATATAGTCGTAGCCGGCAACAGCCACCACTTTGTTTTCCTGGTGCAGGATACGAATCAGTTCCGCATTGTCTGTGTATTCAACAATAATTCGCTTGATGGGCACATGAACGGCCACGGACTGCCCGAGGCCATCAATGACAACTCTTTTCAGGGATTGTTCTGCCCAAGAGGCCCTGGGCAGGCAGATCCACGCCAGCTGAAAGCAGATTATGCCTGCCAGAAAAAAATACAATTTGGCTGTTTTTATTCTCATGATTTTTTAGAATGAATACGTATATCCAAGGATAATGTTTCTGGGAAGCCCATGCTGGTAGTATAAAAATTCACTGGGTGTGGTTACCCTGTTATACCGGGTGGCGTAATCCTCATCGAAAAGGTTTTCGATCCGGAGCGTTATCTTATGCTTATTTTCATCACCGAATTTATAAAAAACCGAAGCATCAAGCACAAAATAATTCCCGTAGTTGACATCGTCGAAAGACCCTAAACCTCTTTCATAAACATTGCCCGTGTAGCGGCTCATCAAATCGCCACCCATGCGGCCATCTTTATACCGGTAGGAAAGATTGGCAGTGGCATAAAATTCGGGAATCCGTTCCAATTGCTGTCCGGTAGTTTTATCTTCAGAATTAACCCAGTTTGCACTTAAATTAAGCATCAACCCATTGAAAGGGCCGATTCCGACCAGCACTTCAAACCCGTCAATTTCTGTGGTGCCGTCGGCATTGATATATGAAGATGCACCACTACCCAAAGTAGTGGTTGTAATCATATCATCAACATCCTGATAAAAATAGCCGACTTCAGCCTTGATTAATTTCCATTGGGCACCTATCCCCAGATCCAGGTTTGTGCTTTTTTCAGGATTAAGATCTGGATTTCCAACAGAACTGGTTCCATCTCTGTTTGTTCCGTAAAGTTGCATTAGGGTCGGGATGGTAAATGATGTTCCCACTGTCCCTCTGAAATAAAACATGTCACTCCATAGAGGTGTTCTAAGACTGACGTCCCAGATTGCGGAATTCATATCTTCATTCGTAGTTGTATACCTGCCACCTATTGCAAGTTTGGCTTTGGGGAAGAACGACAGATAGGGTCTGAAGCTTGCAAAGCCCGCATAGGCATGGGTGCGATCGGTTTCCTCAATATCCATAACCTCTTCTACGCCCCAGTAGGTCTGATAGTCGATCCCGACAATCAATTCATGGCCTGTCCCGAAGGTGGTGCTGGTGCTTAAGTTAACGCCAATGTCTTCATACCCCCAGACTGCATCATCACTGGCGTCACCCCATGCATAAGACCCATCCAGAGCCAAAAATGTAACCTCCCCCCACCATGAATGAAAATAGCTTTTAAGATTATAGGTAAAATTTTTATTTACCGCGTGATCCCAGTTTAGTACGAACAGATCTTCTTTCCAGTCATTATCCGCATAGCGATATTGAGCGTATGGGTATTCAAACAATCCTTCCTGTGTCTGCCCCTGCATTGTCAACACAGCTTTCCCAGCTATATCGAATTTCTTCCTGTATTTAGCACCAACAACCGTCCGGTCGTAGCCGACGTCTCTATCTTTAACTGTATTTCCCGCATTGGCAAAAGATTGGTCGTCACATACCTGGTAGCCATCAGAGGCTTCATAGCTACCAAAAATCATGAAACCATGATCTTTTATCGTGTCTGTAATGTACCCGTACCCTTCCCTGTAATTCATTTCTCCATATGAAACGCCGGCTTCTCCTTTTGTCTCATTTGCCACTTCTTTTGTGATAATGTTGATTACTCCGGCCCTTGCGCCGGAACCGTAAAAAATACTTTCCCCGCCTTTGAGAACTTCTATGCGATCAACCTGATGGATACTTAGGGTGGCCGACCAGTCCGACGCATAAAGCGGGTTCGTAATCCTGACCCCGTCCAGAAGCCAGAGGAAGTCATCGCTTCCGTGCAGGTAAGAAAATGTCCATCCCCCCCTTCCCTGACGGGCTGAAGTAAATATACCCGGGACCATGGCCTGGATAGCTTTAGTTAAATCGACGAATCCGGCTTCCTGGATCTGTTCAGCGGTAATAACTTCGACAGAATGGCCATATTGTTCAAGGTCTTCTGCAGATCGATGAACCGATCGTTTTCCTTTAACAGTTATGTTCTCAAGGGTGATGATTTCGTCGGAAGTTTCAGTTTTAGAGTCCTCAGACGCCCAGGACGGACTTTGCAGCAAACCGCACAAAATAAGCAAGATCAGAATTCGTATTTCAGTATATTTCATCTTTTTCCCCTTTTTTCTTTTCCATAGGTTAATAAAAATAAAAAAACCACGAAAGTAACAGGGGAAATACACGCCCTTTTAACCTTCGTGGTTATCTTAAAAACAGTATGTTGTGTTTCCCTGATTAGGGGAAACTGTTTTATTTTCCGGCTTCAGCACGGATTTTGGTCAAATCACATATCGGCTATAAATGTAATTGTCAATATCAAAATCCTAAGTTAATAGATTGCGCCTATGTTTTTTCTATGATAGTGAGGCGTCTATTGACTTTTAACTGTCCGTATTTGAATTGTGCTGCCATTAATAGCAGCTGAAGCTGCAGAGCACTAAACTGTCGGAATTTCCGGCAAACGACAAATTATATAAATATTAGGCCATGAAGGTCCTGCTTTCCTGAAAAAGGAAGAAGGATTTTTGCGGCCTTTTTTTATGGTATTCCGGCGAAAAGGACGGAATGAATCTTTTAGAAAAGTTGCTGCTTAAGGAGAAAAAGAATGAAAATGTGGGAGTGGTTGGGATGTCTGCTCGGAATTGTGTTGCTGTTTGCGCCCTTGTCTGCAACAGCCCAGAACAATGAACCAGAAAGTTCAGATATTCTGGAAATGAACGAAATGGTAGTTACGGCCTCCAAGTCGCCAAAATCGCCGGGTAATGTAACTCAAAAAGTAAGGGTTATCGACAACAAACAAATCAATGAAATGGTTACCGGCAAAAACAATCTGGCAGAACTTTTGACCTGGGAGCCCGGCATTTTTGCCAGTGTATTATCGCGCAATGATGCCAACTGGGGTTCCAGCGGAGGCTTAGGTGGAAATTACAACACGTACATGCTGGACGGCCTTCCCGTGGACAGCTTTATGGATCCACAAGCACTTCCTTTCAATGCCATAGAACGCATCGAAATTCAGCGGGGTCCTGCGTCCGTTCTTTATCCCAATTATATGGCCATGGACTTCGGCGGAAACCAGAGTCCTTTAACCGGCACTACGAATATTATTCTCAAAGACAGATTTGATCACCCCATGACCCAGGCCGAAATTTATTACGGGTCATACAACACCTTTGGGGGAAAGGTTTACCACCAGCAGGGCAGTGATAACTTAAGTATCCTATTTGGTGCCGATTATGAGTCCTCGGATTATACCAATTACGGTACAGATGATTCCTGGTTAAACATGATAGATGATCCGGAATACGAAAAAACCAAACTCTTTCTCAAAACGACCCTGTTTTTAGGCGATTCGGATGATCATAAATTGTCTTTGTTTGTCAACCGGGCCAACCACAAAGGAGATGTCGGCCGACCCAATCGGGATTTCGATCATACATATTGGACAGTCAACGCCGCTTACGATCTTCCTATTAATGACAATATTTCTGCTGCATTTAAAGTCGGTCTTCGAGACTACGAACGAACATATGAAGAAGACAACTATCCCACCGACCTGTCGCTGGCTTCACAGGAAGGGGTTGACCAACAGATTATTCCGGCAGATATATCCTTTTCATTCCGCCATTTAAACGATGCGCTTTTAACAATAGGGACAGATTTTCAGGCCGTGTCCTATGAAACATGGAGCGAGTCCGGTACCAGAACTGTTGGCAATGATGCTGATGCGTATCAGTATGGCCTCTATATCCAGGAAGAGCTGCCTGTCTCTGATTTCATCCTTCGTTCAGGTCTTAGATACAGTTATACCCGCCACGAAATCGACCTTCTTAGCGGGGTTGCCCCAGGAATTGACAGCCAATCCTGGGATGAACTACTCTGGAGCGTGGGGGCCCGTTATAATTTCAGCCGGAGTCTGTCTGCCTATGCCAATGTTGGTACAAGTTTTACCGCACCATCTTTAAAATCTGTCGGCGGCACAATATCCGAGTCTGACCTCGGGGTGGCCGGTCAGGATGGTCAACTGCCAAACCGGGATCTTGAACCTGAAACCGGGACCGGATTCGACTTAGGCATGGACTTTAATCCCACAGACACAATCAAACTTGGTATCCGGGGATTTTACAACATTGTGGATGATCAGATCGTAACGGTAGTTGTCAGCAATACACCATCCCAGACCCGGGATATCAATGCCGGAGATACCACGGCTTATGGTTTTGAGCTTTCCTTTACTCACTCCCCCCTGCCATGGCTGAACTGGTTTGCCAACTACACATATACCAATTCTGAAATCAGTAATGATACCGACCCTGATCAGGATGGTAATGAAGTCTCTTTTGTGCCCGAGCATATGGGTAACATCGGAACCACACTTTATCTGCCCATGGAAATTCAGTGTTCCATTTATTTGCATTTAGCCGGTGAAATTTATGACAGCACCTCCACCTCAGGTAGAACAAAATTCAGCGGTTACGAACTTCTTAACGCCAGCATAAAGAAAAAAATAAAACTGGGTAAATCTTACAATGCTGAAGTGTATCTTGATCTTTATAACCTGACGGACAATCATTTCAAGATGCCCTGGCAGTTTCAGGATCCGGGTATATCAGGTATTGGCGGCTTAAGAATCACTTTTTAGTTAAAACAGTGTCTGTCTGGGATTTAAGGACTCTCTTTTTTTACGTCCCTGAGAAGTACCATCCGGACAGACACAAAACACTGAGGTGACCATGAAGACTATTCTTGAAACCTTTATTTGCGGGTATGACAACACCTGCGACAGGCTTTGCTTTTCTATGCATAAAACGGATATAACGACCTTTCAGGGTGATCCGGACAAGGCATTAAGTGCCTTGCTGAAAAATATAGGATTTAATGAAAACATGGATCCGGTATGTGCACACTCAACCAGTTGGCGCTATGAAATGCAGAAAATTGTATTAACCTATCTGGTTTGGACAGATACCCGGCATATCAATACTCAGAACAGACAAACTCTGGAGATGGAGGATACATCGCATCCTCTATCCAAAGGCCGTTTATCCCCCCGCCCCGCGCACATATCCCAGGAGGATGTTCTGCGGCACGGACTCAGGCACTTAAGCTTTCTGGTTTACCGGGAAAATCCGTTTGTGCTCGAAGCTGCCATTAAAACAGGCAGCATTGATTTTCTAAAATCTCTTGAACCTGCTCCGGCTGGCAAAATGCTAAAAGGTGCATAATTATGCAAAAAACTACATTCCGGGCCAAGCGGTACACCATAGCGGTTATTTTTACGTTAGGTTTTGTCTTAACCCTGGTCTTAATGCCTCATAACGCTCGGGCAGTCACTGCTACGGACTTTTCAGGCCGAACAATTGATCTGAAACGTCCTGCCCGTCATGTGGTTTGCTTGATAGAGAGTGCGCTGACCGGGATATATATGTTAGGCGCCCAGGATCAGGTGACAGGTGTGTCAGCCCAGGTTTACCAGAAGGGTATTTTCAAATACTATGAAGCCATGGATGACCGCATCGCCCGACGCAGCCTGCCAGATCCTGGTAGTTGGGACCATGTCAATATGGAAAGTCTTGTAGCTTTATCTCCGGATCTGGTCATCATATGGGCAGATCAGGCCCAGGAGACAGCAGAGATATCAGGGAAAGGAATTCCGGTGTATGGCGTGTCTCTATCCTCAATCCCGGATGTTCTAAAAGAGATTAGGGATTTAGGCGTGCTTTTAGGTAAGCAGGACCGAGCGGATCAGCTCCTTGCCTTTGCAAACCAGGAAGTGAATAAATTATCGCGGACACATCCGGACTCATCTCCTAAGCCCGGTGTCTATTTTATCTGGTCCCAGGGGATACTTGACTCGTCAGGTTCTCCGAGCACCGTGGATGATATGATTACCCTTGCCGGAGGACGCAACGTATGCGGTGATATGCCCATGGAGCATACGGTAATCAGTCAGGAAAAATTGCTTGGTCTCAAACCGGATATTATTGTTATGTGGCCGAATCCTCGTCTATCTCCCGAACAGATCATGGGACATCCTTTATGGCGTCACCTGCCTGCATCAAAAAACCGCAGAGTCTTTGAACTGCCCTCTGCTTTTTATTGCGATCTGTGGACGCTGAAATGCCTTTATGTTATTTCGAGAATCCATGCCATTTGTCAGCCGTACAGCGCAAGACAGTTTGATGAAAAAAAAGAGAGGTCACGGATCATGAACGCCTTATACGGAAATGCATTGGGGAACAGGCTCAATTTTGAATAACAAGGCAAAGCTAAGATTCAGGTTTTTAATTTTATTCCCTATTCCTGTGTTTTTGTTGTCACTGTTTGTAGGCCCATCCGACGTGATTTCATACAGGGATGCTGCAGACTGGATGGCAGGCTTTTTGGGAATACATGTTCCCGGCGGTAATGGGCAGGCTCAGATGGTTCGCCTAATCATGGCCCAGGTCAGACTACCAAGAATTCTTCTCTCTTTTATGGTTGGCGGCGCGTTGTCTGTTACCGGCATCAGCCTCCAGGCACTGTTTCGCAATCCGCTGGTTTCATCATATATCCTGGGGTTGCAGTCGGGTTCGGCCTTTGGAGCAGCTTTAGCCCTTGGTACCGGCTGGTTGCCGGTCCAGCCGGCAGCTTTCGGGTTTGGATTGACAGCGGTGGGCACCTCTTTTTTTCTTGCCAGAAAAAACGGTATCGTATCCGGTGTCACACTGATTTTATCCGGCATCATTGTCACGGGCATTTTCACTGCACTTTTAACCATTGTGCAATTTATAACAGATCCATTTAAGCTGCAGACCATTGTCCACTGGACCATGGGCAATCTGCACACCGCCTCCTGGGATAAAATCAAAGCTACATGGTATATGATGGGCATTGGGATAACCGGGCTTTACATGCTTCGCTGGCGGATGAATGTTCTGGCACTGGGAGATGACGAAACCCGGGCTGTGGGATTGAATCCGGAGGTGCAAAAAGCATTTGTTCTGATTTTTTCATCCCTGGCTGCAGCGGCCGCCGTCTCTGTTGCTGGTGTCATCAGTATGGTTGGACTGGTTATCCCCCATATGGTGAGAATGCTTATTGGAGCAGATAATAAAGCCGGTGTCCCTGCCTGTTTTACTTTTGGCGGATCCTTTCTGCTGCTGGTGGATAATGTTTCCCGGGCAGCCACCAGTTATGAAATCCCCATCGGCATATTCATCACCCTGATCGGAGGCCCTTTTTTCATCTTTCTGCTTAAAAAAAAACAAGTCGGCTGGGAGATATAATGACTGTTCAGGTTCGCAATCTATCCTACTCTGTTGGGAAACGACAGATTCTTCACAAAGTAAATATAGCTATTCCTAAATCGTGTTTTACTGTGATTCTCGGCAAAAACGGCTCCGGGAAATCGACCCTTTTTCGACTGATCGCAGGCACACTTCGTCCGGATCAAGGCGAAATTTTCATCCAGGGTATTCCAGGCAGCCAATTGAACATCCGAAGCCGTGCCGCAATGTTAGGCATACTGGCCCAACATCATCGGCCGGTTTTTCCATTCTTAGTCAAAGACGTTGTTCTTACAGGACTGGCCGGGCAAGCTGGGTTGATGCCGAAAAAAAAAGAAAGATTAAAAGCTCAGACTGCTATGGACAGGATAGGTATCCAAGATCTTGGCGACAGGTGTTTTACTGAGTTATCCGGCGGCGAACAACAACTGGTAATGATCGCCCGGGTCCTGGCACAGGATCCGCCGATAATCCTTCTTGACGAGCCCGTAGCCCATCTTGATTTCCACTTCCAGGCAAAGGTGATGCAAACCATCCGGGAACTTGTGGATCAGGGGTACACTGTGGCGGCTATCCTTCATGACCCTAACATTGCTTCCTGCTACGGAGACAGATTTATCTGCATAAAGGATGGCACCTGTCTTCATGACGCCCACCTGCATTTATCGGCTGAATTGCTGGAGTCTATTTATGCCATGCCGCTTGAACGAATCAATCATTCTGATTTAACTATCGTACTTCCCAAACGGTTCTCATAGATTAATCTGTTATTCTCAAGGATGCCGGTTCATCGGTGGTGTTTATGCATATCTATTTGATATTCAATCATTTTTTAAGAATGATAGCGAATAGATTTTGGCATCAACTATAGTAGATTGAGGCGAAGACTATTTTTTGTTAGGGCTTTTTTTGTAACGAATTAACACAGTAGACTTTCCCTGTACTTCTAATCAGAAAAATTATGAGGGCATTAATATTGGATCCGATCCTTATTTCTCTGCGAATAACGAAATAATATAGAATCGTTATCAGGATATGGACGATAGTTTTATAAAGCGTTTGTGGAACATATTATACTTTCCCCGGGAATTTTTAAATTTTGAGTCATCCCTTATGAAATCAGAAAAAATGTTTTTCCTATAAATTGATCATTACGCTTTCCATAAAAAAAACAAAATACTTGCCGAAGCCGTCCACGAAGTCAATCCGCAGAGCACAGATGCATAAAAACTAAATTTATTCACACAGCAGAACACTGTAATTAAATATAAAAAATAGGGTATAAGAGAGAACATACCGAAAAGAACCGTTTGCCGTAATCCCGTTTGTCCTTGGTCAAAAAATACAATAAAGTGGGCAATAAGAGCAAAAAATGGAAACAAGGGCACTAACCCCGATATAAAATAGTGTTTAGATGTAGATAGAAAAGATAGAAGCCAGACCACAAAAACCCCGATTAAACCCTTAATATGTATCAAATTTACAAATTTCCCTGCTTGGTTGGATCAGTTTAGACGGGTTTTATAGATGAATGGCCAAATTTTGATCAAGATGGCAGCTGATAAAAGCCATAGTGAGACCGAAAGTCCAACACATAGATAAAAGCCCATGAATTCTATACAAAAATATATTGATAATAAATAGACCAAGTACGTTACTAAAGAAAAAATACCGAAAAGAATGGTTTCCTTCAATGATTCAATGCTATTGTTTTTGTAAACAATCACATGGGCAATAATTGCAAATGTCGGGAACAGGGGTATCAGACCTGCAATATAATAGTTGTCGGTTTTTGAAAGAATCGATATGACAACTACGATTAAATAGCCCATAAATCCTTTGGCTAAAAATGTGATCTGTTTATTCATGGCAGTAAGGGCTTTTAAAGCAGCCTTCTAAGCTTTTTTATTTTCATTCTAATAAAAATCTTTCTCTTTTCCACAACGACATAATATATCATTATTTAAAATTTTAGTAAAAAAAAACAACCATTTTATGTGATCACTATTCCAGCAAATACAGATCTGATGCACATTTTGGGCTGCCCTATACTTGCCCGGCGTTTATTCTATCCGGTTTAGGATAAGAACTTAAGTTCATCAAAACTATAGCCTCTTTCCAAACAATACATCATGAAAGGATAGTCAGAACTTTTTCCATGAATGCCTTTGATTTTGCCAATCAAGAAATTATCTGGACAGTGAAGACTATTCACCTGACAGTATTTTTTTTGATAGAGGTGTGTCCTATCCCGATCGGGCAATAACATTCGAACAAAACTATAACAGATTGAATTTTTTAAGTTTGGCGTAGGTGGTGTTCCGGCCGATTCCCAATGCCTTGGCCACCTGGCTGATATTTCCGTCAAATTGCCGGAGGGCCTGGCTAAGGGCTTGCTTTTGAATATCATCAAAATTCAATGAGTCAAAATGCATGGACGCCTGTTTTTCCGGCAGTTGCTGCTGAACCGCCCGTTGTATTTTTTCCGGCAATGCGTCAAAGCGCATGATAGTGTCATCCATAAGAACAATGGTTGATTCAATCACATGGCGCAGCTCGCGGATATTGCCGGGCCAGCAATAGGCACCCAGGGCCTGACGGAAGGCAGGTTCCACCCCATCGATTTTTTGTCCTAATGCCTCCGCAAATTCCCGTATGAAATGGTCCGCCAAAAGTTGGACATCGTCGCCACGTTCACAAAGCGCCGGCAGTTCCAGCGGTACCACATGCAATCGATAATAGAGGTCCTGGCGGAATTTACCCTCGTCCACCATGGCCTCCATATCGCGGTTGGTGGCGGCAACGACCCTCACATCCATCGGGACAGGCTGTTTGCCGCCAATCCTGACCACCTCTTTTTCATCCAGAACCCGGAGTAGATTCACCTGGGCGGCCAGGGGCATTTCTCCGATTTCATCCAAAAAAAGAGTTCCCCCTGAGGCCTGTTCAAACTTCCCGGGTTGCCCGCCTCGTCTGGCACCGGTAAAGGCACCGTCTACATATCCGAACAGTTCGCTTTGAATCAGATTTTCGGCAATGGCCCCGCAGTTGACGGCAATAAAGGGTTTTTTCGGGCCGAAACCTGCCTGGTGCAGGGTGCGGGCCAGGACCTCTTTTCCGGTTCCGCTGGGGCCGGTAATCAGAACCGTTGTATGGGTTGCCGCCACCTTGCGTGCCTTTTTCACCAGAGCTCTGAACGGGGCGCTCTTGCCTATCATGTTGGAAAACGGGTCATATTCACTGAACCGTCTGAGTTTTGGGGGCGGGTTTACAGGGGCGGCAGGGTAAATGCAGACGGTTAATCCATGAAAATGATTTTGGTTTGTTACCATGGGGGCTGCGAATATATTCCAGGTGGGATTGTGGAGGCATCGCAATTCAAACATAACATCCGGGTCAGACCACTCTTCACACTGCTGATGACGGCCAAGGGCGGAAAGGTCAAACCACTTGGAAGCATCCTGCCCGTGAATGTTGTGGGGCTGCTTGTCAAGTAGCTCTGCCGCCGCGTTATTGCAATAACGGACCTTGCCGTTACGATCCAGGACAAGCAGGCCCACGGCGCTTTTATTGAGCAGTTTGCCGACCATGCCCATGCATTGCTTTTGGAACAGCAGGGCTTCAATGGCTCTGGCATAATAAACGGCCAGGGCCAGGCCGTGTGTGTGGTCGGATTGAATGGGACCGGAAATATCCACAACCCCGTGCAAAACCCCGTTAATACCGAAAATAGGCGCTGCAGAGCAGATCCAGTTCTGACTGCTTTCACAGAAATGTTCGCGCCCGACGACCCTCAGGGGGAGTCCGGTGGCAAGGGTGGTGCCGATGGCATTTGTTCCCACACTCTCTTCGGTCCAGTTCGCGCCGGGGCCGAAATGGATGGCATCTGCCTTGCGCAGGGTTTTATAGGAACCAACCGAACCGGTCAGGTATCCATTCCGGTCGCAAATGGTAAACAACAACTCTTTTTCTTTAAGATATGCCGAGATCTCTCCGGCCGAGCTTTTGACCACATCCCGTAAAAATCGATGATCAGCATCCAGGGCCTTTTCTTCCCGAAAATCCGAGCATTTTTTCAATGCCGGATCGACCCCCATCTGCAGACAGCGCTGCCAGGATTCATTCACACTGGTTTTCAACCGGTCTTTATCGACATTTTTATTGCTGACAAACCGTCCCCAGACATCCTTGTCAGGTTCTCGCTCCAACCCAAGGGGCAGACAACCCGACGCAATCTGATGGTTTACAGCATCATTGCTGCAGGGTTTGGAAATTGTGTATTTGTTTTTACTTCTAACAAGTTCATGCATACTATTTTTCTTTGAATCAGAACAACATCACAAATAAATCAGGGCCTCTTAACGCTCGATATCGACACGCGATATCGATGCTGATAGATGGTTTCTCAGATCAACCATTTATCAGTGTGTTCAATTTTCGAACAGTCCGGTGTGTTCCAAAAAATAACGCCTCTGCCAAGTGGCCACCTTCTCTTTCCCAAAGAACAAACAAAAACAACTTTTTTATAACACACAATAATTACAGTGCTTTTCAAGACCTAACATAAATTAAAATATTTTTAAACCGCTTTGTTTGCAGGTCCTGATCCGGCTGAATCCCTTTGTGTTTCTATCGTTTTTTGCCTGGCATATTTTTTGCCATTTTATGTTCCAACAAACTTTTTGCGGCAGCAAGCAAAATACAATGGAGGAGGAGCGATTCATCCGAATCGGTCCTTCCGTCAACAGAGCAAAAGGAGGCAAAAACAGTGGCAACAGACATTCTCATGCCAAAATGGGGATTAACCATGAAGGAGGGCAAACTCTCCAGGTGGTTAAAAAGTGAAGGGGACAGTGTCAAAGCCGGTGAGGCCATCTTTGAGGTGGAGACCGATAAGATTACCAATACAGTGGAGGCCGTCGTAGACGGTACGCTTTTCCAAATCCTTGTACAGGCGGGTGAAACCGTACCTGTCAAAACCGTTGTTGGAATCATTGCAGCCGAAGGTGAAACCCCGGAGGCAAAAGAGACAAGCCGTCCAAGTGGTGAGAAAGCCGCAGGCAAAGAGCCGGAACCACAAGACAGCGGATCTGCCAAAGCCGAAACCGGTGGGTTTGTACCGGCTTCACCCATTGCACGCAGGCTGGCCCGGGAAAAAGGGATTGACCTGGTTGACGTCAGCGGCACGGGGCCAAACGGCAGAGTAACGGAAAAGGATATTCTCTCCTACACGCCGCCGCCTGATGCCTACGACGGATTCAATGCAGCCCCCCAGGCAATTGAATTTGCCAGAAAATCAGGGATTGACCTGTCGGAAATCACAGGTTCCGGTGAAGGCGGCAAAATTCTCAAGGTTGATATCCTTCGGGCCATGCAGCCGGCAGGTACCCAGGAAAAACCCAAAGAAGAGGCCAAACCGGAGATCATTCCTTTCAGCGGAATGCGTAAAATCATTGCGGATAACATGATGGCCAGTCTGCAGAACTCCGCCCAATTAACCGTTTTTGTGGAGTGCGATGCCACGGCCATGACCGCCCTGCGGGATAAGGTCCGGGCCAAATACGCAAAAAGGGAGGATATCCCGCGGGTTTCCTATAACGACATTATCGCCCTTGCCGTCAGCCGCACGCTTGTCAAATTTCCGTACATGAATTCCTGGCTCACCGACCAGGGGATTGTCCGGCACAGGCAGGTGAACCTGGGTATTGCCGTTGCCCTTGACAACGGGCTGGTGGTTCCCCACGTCAAAAACGCGGAGAAAAAATCATTGACCGAACTTGCGGTGGAGATCCGGGAGGTCGCGGGTAAAGCCAGAAAAGGCGGCCTCACAATGGATGAACTCCAGGGCGGCACCTTTACCATTACCAACGTCAGCATGCTCGGGGTGGATGGGTTTACCCCCATTATCAATCCCCCGGAAACCGGTATTCTCGGCGTCGGAAGGGCGGTTGAACGTCCTGCCGTTGATGCGGACGGCAAGATTGTCGCCCGTACCATGATGACCCTGAGCCTGACATTTGACCATCGTGTAACCGATGGTGCGCCGGCCATGACATTCTTGCGAGCCCTTGCCGATTGCCTGGAAGACCCTGCCATGATCCTTGTTTAACGGAACCGGACAAAAAGAATGGAAAAAAAACGCTTTATCGTGGAATTGGGCAGCGGCATTGATCTTCACGGCATGGACGTCACCAAGGCCGCATGCCGCGCCGTCCGTGATGCCGTTGGCCGCAGCTGTCTTTGCGGCCTGGTGGAAATTCTGGACCGTCCCGGCTTCGAGGGGGTCAGTATTGATGTCACAATCGCATGCCCTTTTCCCGAACAGGTCGATGCCGAAAAAGTTCTGGCTGAATTGCCCGTCGGCACATGCCGTCTCCAGGCGGTAGAGGGAGGGATGATTGTTGAAGGGCTCTGCGTTCCAAGATTTGGGGAAAATTGTTCGTCAATACTCCTGGCCAATGCGGCGATTACCGTTTTTGTGGATATGCCGGGCCGAGAAGGCGATAGGCGTTCCGGCTCTGCCGACATACAGCTTTGATAACGCATACAATTACAAGGACAATAACAATTTTAGGAGGAAGTAATGGCAATAAGTAAAGAAAAGATGATCCAGATGTATAAGACCATGTACCGGATCCGTCAGTTTGAAAGCAAACTGCAGCAATTCTTTGCAGACGGAAAGATCCCGGGCTTTGTGCATCTTTACCTTGGGGAAGAGGCCGTGGCCGCGGGTGCCTGCGCTGCATTGGAAAAAGAGGATTACATCACAAGTACCCACCGTGGCCATGGGCACCTCATTGCAAAGGGTGGGGATCTTAAAAAGATGATGGCTGAGATTTACGGCAAAAGTACCGGATATTGCAAAGGAAAAGGCGGTTCCATGCACATTGCCGATGTTGATCTGGGCATTTTAGGCGCAAACGGGATTGTCGGCGGCGGCGGCCCCATTGCCGCCGGAGCGGGCATGGCAATCCAATATAGGGGAGACAGCCAGGTCGCGGTCTGCTTTTTTGGGGACGGTGCATCCAACCAGGGCACCACCCAGGAAGCCTTGAACCTGGCCAGTGCCTGGCAGTTGCCGGTTGTTTTTGTCAATGAAAACAACGGATACGGCATCTCCTGCCACATCAGCAAATCCATGGCGATCACCGATATTGCTGACAGGGCGGCAGGGTATGACATGCCCGGCGTCATTGTTGACGGCAACGATGTCATTGCCGTTCACGAGGCAATCAGCGCGGCTGTTGACCGGGCCCGTAAAGGTGAAGGGCCTTCCCTGGTCGAGTGCAAAACCTACCGCTGGCGCGGTCATTTTGAAGGGGATGCCTGCACCTACCGCGAGCCCGGCGAGCTTGAAGACTGGGTGAAAAAAGACCCCATTCCCCGTTTTGCCAACAAAATGCTGGATGACAAAATTCTTACCCAGAAAGAACTTGACCAGCTCCATGCGGACATTGATACGGAACTTAAAGAGGCCATTGCCTTTGCAGAAGAAAGTCCGTTCCCGGAACCTGCAGATATGTTTGAGGATATCTATGCCTGATCCGGTTCTTGAAACCGTATCCCCGGCTGACGTTTACAGCAACACTTAATTTTTGGAGGAATACATGGCACAAAAAACATATATGCAGGCGCTCAATGACGCCCTGCGCGAAGAAATGGAGCGGGATTCCAAGGTTCTGATTTTCGGTGAAGATGTCGGCCAGTTTGGCGGCTGCTTTGGTGTTACCAAGGGGTTATACGACCAGTTCGGTGAAAAGCGGGTTCGAGATACCCCCATCACCGAAAGTGCAATTATCGGGGCGGCAACAGGTGCGGCTGCAGCCGGCCTGCGTCCTGTCTGCGAGCTGATGTTTGTTGACTTTATCGGCGTCTGCATGGATCAGCTTTTTAACCAGGCGGCAAAGATGCGGTACATGTTTGGCGGCAAAACCACTATCCCAATGGTACTCAGGGCGCCCCAGGGGGCCGGAATCGGGGCCGCGGCCCAGCATTCCCAATCCCTGGAAGCCTGGTTCATGCACGTTCCCGGGCTCAAGGTTGCCATGCCTGCAACCCCTGCCGATGCCTATGGATTATTGCTGACGGCCATCCGCGATGACAACCCGGTTGTTTTTCTTGAACATAAAATGCTCTACGGTGTTGAAGGCGAGGTCGCAGACGATGCTGGCCCGATTCCATTTGGCCGGGCCAATGTGTGCAGGCAAGGGTCTGATGTCACTATCGTTGCCTTCTCAAAAATGGTGTACAGCGCCCTTGAGGCGGCAGAGACCCTTGCTGCAAAGGGAATCAGCGCGGAGGTGATTGATCCGCGCACGGTCATGCCCCTGGACATGGATACCATCCTCACCTCGGTGAAAAAGACCCATAACCTGGTTATTGCCCATGAGGCCGTGAAGGTCGGCGGTGTCGGCGCTGAAATTTCCGCCCAGGTTGCAGAGGAAGCCATTGATTATCTGGATGCGCCAATCGTTCGTGTGGGCGCTCCTTTTACGCCTGTTCCCTTCTCTCCGCCCCTGGAAGAAGCATTTATTCCCGGACCGGACGACATTGTGGCTGCTGTGGAAAAGCTGCAGGCCTGATACGCATAAATAAAACGAAAGAGAAAATAATGACAACCGTCGGTATTATCGCCAATCCGATTTCCGGCAAGGACATCCGCCGCCTCGTTGCCCACGGCAGTGTTTTTGATAACCAGGAAAAAGTGCGTATTGTGCGCCGCCTGCTCGTCGGCCTTGACTGGGTGGGGGTGCGGAAAGTGATGTTCATGCCGGATTATTATGCCATTGTCCAGCGGGCCCACAAGGGCGTTGATACGGATATAACGCTTGAGTCTGCGCCCATGTGCGCTGAAAATACCCAGGACGACTCCATAAAAGCGGCCCGGCTCATGGTTGAGGCCGGAGCGGGTTGTATTTTTGTGCTTGGCGGCGACGGCACGAGCCGGGTTGTGGCCAAGGGGGCCGGAGCCGTACCGATTTTACCGATTTCCACAGGGACCAATAATGTATTTCCGTACATGATTGAATCCACCATTGCCGGTCTGGCCGGAGGCCTTGTTGCTTCCGGCCGGATCAGCACGGAGGATGGTTGTTTTCCATCACCTTGTATTGAGATACTCAACGAGAACGGCAACGTTCTTGACATAGCCCTGGTGGATGCAGCCGTGCACACAGAGACCTTTATCGGCTCCAAAGCCATCTGGTGTATCGACCAAATATCCCAGATCGTCCTTACACGGTGCAGGCCGGACAGCATCGGGCTCTCAGCCATTGGGGGACAGCTTTATACGATCAGTCCGAAGGATCATCAGGGGCTGCATCTTATATTGGGAGACGGCGGTCAGACCGTGGCCGCCCCCATTGCACCGGGGTTAATCCAATCCGTGCCCGTTGCCCGGCAGGCGCATCTTCGGGTCGGGGACACCGTGACTGTCCAAGAATCCCCCTGCGTCATCGCCCTTGACGGCGAGCGTGAGGTGGAGGTCAGGCACGGCCGGCAGGTTTCATTCCGGTTTTCCGATGCAGGCCCCCAGGTGGTGGATGTGCCCCACGTGATGGCACTTGCCCGGCAGGCAGGCCTCTTTGTCCAATAAGGTTGCAATCTCACCATTTTCACCAGAATTTTTAAGAAGGAGCATTAATGGCTGACATACTGAAAGCGGCATTTGTTTTTATCGCACCCGAGGCAGACCCGGCAGAACACCGGCAGTGGATCAAAACCCCTGCGGTTCACCTGCTGGCCGTGGGTGTAAAAGATTATGCACAGGCCGTTGCCACCTGCAAAGCGCTTGTTGACAAGGATGGGGTGGCGGCAATTGAACTGTGTGCCGGTTTCGGCAACCGGGGAACTGCCCTTGTTGCTGAAGCCGTCGGCAGCACCATCCCTGTCGGTGTTGTCCGGTTTGACGTCCATCCCGGCCTTGGCAACGTCAGCGGCGATTCAATTTTTACTTAAACATTGGAGGACAGCTCATCATGAAAGCAGCAAAATGGTACGGAAAAAAAGATATCCGCATTGAAGATATTCCGGTCCCACCTGCACCAGGACCGGGAGAGGCCCAGATAAAAGTAGCATGGTGCGGTATTTGCGGCTCTGATCTGCACGAATACCTGGCAGGGCCTATCTTTATACCGGTTGAGCCGCACCCGCTCACCGGCGCAAAAGCACCGCTGGTTCTGGGTCATGAATTTTCAGGAGAAGTGGTTGCCGTTGGTGAGGGTGTGGAAACGGTACGGGTCGGCGATTTTGTTGCCCCTGATGCCTGTCAGCATTGCGGTGTCTGTGTCAATTGCCGGGAAGGGCGGTACAATGTCTGCGAAAAATTGGCTTTTACCGGGCTCATGGCCGATGGTGCCTTTGCCGAGTATGTTAATGTACCCGCAGAACTGTGTTATGTGTTGCCGGACGACTTTGACCTGGAGGCGGCATCTCTTATAGAGCCCCTTGCAACCGGTTTTAAAGCGGCTCGGATGGCGGGTTCACTCCTGGGCCAGACCGCCGTGGTTCTTGGCGCAGGAACCATTGGTCTGGGGACCATCATGTGCGCCAAAGCCGCAGGCGCGGCACCGGTGATCGCGGTTGAGACCGCAGCGGCCAGAAAAAATCTGGCCAAAGAGTGCGGGGCTGATATCGTTCTTGATCCCACCGAATGTGACATCGTTGGGGAAATTAAAAAACTGACCCATGGTTCGGGGGCTGAGGTCTGCTTTGAATGTGTCGGCCATAAAAGTACGGGGCCTCTGGCTGTTGAGGTTATCCGCAACAACGGCAAGGCAGTTATTGTCGGTATCTTTGAAGAGCCCAGTTCATTCAATTTTTTCAGCCTCAGCGGCACGGACAAAACCGTCATTGGGACTCTTGCTTACACAATTGACGACTTTCAGGGTGTGGCAAAATTACTCGCCGGCGGCCAGTTGACAGCGGCCCCCCTGATCACAGGCAGGATTAAACTGCAGGATATTGTTGAGGGCGGTTTTGAGGAGCTCGTAAACAACAAGGCAACGAACATCAAAATTATTGTTTCTCCAACCTGATAAAAGAACTGACTGTTTTGCGGCAAGGGCCGTTTCCATTGGGGAGCGGCCCTTTTGTTTGCCCTGCATGGCGGCAAACAAGAAAGGGCTGCCCGGAATAACGGAACAGCCCCATGCACTTTTTCCCCTTCAGGGTGCTTAAAATTCAGGTTAACCAAATAAATCCTCAACGGCCTCATATACATAGCTCATGTACATCAGTCTTGGCGAGCCACCCATGGCCACGGCCAGAAATCCGGCCTGGATAATCTCTTCCTGGGTTGCTCCCATTGACGCAGCTGCTTCAACATGAAGCGCTACGCACATTTCACATTGGGACATTACCGCACAAGCCACCATGATGAGTTCCGACTGTTTGTGGGAAAGGGCATCCATGGCGGCGATTTTTTTGGTAAATTCAAGGTATTTACCATACTGGTCAGGGGAGTTTTTTTGTAAAAGTGAAAGGGCCAGGCCTGCTTTTTCGGACGAATTCATACACGCTCCTAATAGATCTTGCGTTAATCATAGTTTGCCGGTCCACTGATTCGGCCGGCACTTTTAAATATGCCCTTTACAATAGCAAGTAGCATGCCGCTTCCCGGCCAAATTTATCATCCCTTAAGATAAAGCCGCTGTTTTTCTTGGCAGAAAACAAGGGCCTGAATTCCGTTTTGCCCATATCGTTTAATATCGCGTTCCACCACATGGGATAGCCGGGTGGAATCATCCTTGGCAAAGGGCATGTGATAGATAACAACGGTATGCGGTCTGAAAATTTCATTGATGATCTTTTGGCCGTTTGCGTGATGATAAAAAAGAGGATTTACAAAGACCATATCCGGATTAATTTCATTTAATGCCGGTACAAAATATTCCGGAACATGGTCGGCATCGGCTGTGAACAAGAGGTGTTTCCCGGCGATGGTCAATAAAAAACAATGATGTCTGACACCTGCATACTGCGGTCCCATATGAGGTGCGCCAATGGCTGTTACGGTAAGGTCGTCCGCCAAGGAAAATTGTTCGGCCTCTCCGGGTTGCAGGTCCAATATCCTATGGGGAATTTCCTGTGCCCGTATTTGATTTGCCAAAAATTTCAGGCTGTGCGAGCCATGGGCCGGGTCCGGGAGAAAAAGGCCCTGCACGGATCTGAACTGAAGGTGTCTTTCCACAAATCCGGGAGATAAATGGTCCGGATGCTCATGGCTGAAAAGCAGATAGTCAAGGTGTGCGAATACGTCCGTACCCAGCCGCATGTGCAACAGGTCCTTTTTACTGACTTTGCTGAACACATGGCCGGGTTCATGGTGTATCCCGTCCACAAGCAGGCCGACGCCCCCGTGCTCAACAAGGACACCGGTATTGGCAATAAGGGTTATTGTAATGGTATCCCGCATATTTTCCGACATGTTAAACAGTGCCCCTAATTAGTACCTGAACGAAAATCCGTGTTTGGACGAAAAGTTGCCCAGATGCAAGGCGCAAACAAAGCTGGAACCGGAGCGTACTATCGTACGTGAGGATTGTAGCTTTGTGAAGCAACGCCGCAGGTGGGCAACTTTTCGTTCAAACATTTGAAAAGCTTTCAGCCGCATGATAGGAGCTGCGCACCAGGGGGCCTGCAACAACCCGGGCAAATCCAAGCTTTTTTCCAATATCGGCAAGCTCATCAAATGTGTCGGGATGAACATAATCCATAACAGGGTGGTGGTCGGGCGAAGGCCGTAAATACTGGCCAAGGGTCAAGAGCCGGCATCCGGCGTTCAACAGATCCTCCATCACCCCGACGACCTCATCCTTTGTTTCTCCAAGGCCCAGCATAATCCCTGATTTGGTAATAATACGTTTTGGGTTTGCAGCCGGCGATACGTTTTTTATCAGCGCCAGGGACTGTTGATACCCGGCTTGCGGGCGAACCGCGGCATACAGCCGGGGAACCGTCTCCACATTGTGATTAATCACATCCGGCGCCGCGTCAATCACTTGCTGCAGGGCAGGGCGATCCCCTTTGAAATCGGGAATAAGCACCTCCACAGAGGCTGCGGGGTTTTCCCGCCGAATGGCATGTATGGTCGCGGCAAAGTGACCGGCTCCGCCGTCAGGTAAATCATCTCGGGTTACGGAAGTCACCACCACATGTTTGAGCCCCAGTTGTTTTGCGGTTAACCCCACCATTTCAGGCTCTCTTTGGTTGACTGCGCCGGGCTTTCCATGGGTAACCGCACAAAAGCGGCAGTTCCGGGTGCATACATCGCCCAGTATCATAAAGGTGCAGGTTTTATTGGCAAAACACTCCCCAATATTGGGACAGTGGGCACTTTCACACACAGAGTGAAGATGGCCTTTATCAAGCATCGCCTGGATACGGTCCAGGTCCTCTTCCGTGGGGGCCGGAATAACCAGCCAGCTCGGTCGTTTCAAGGTATGGCTCCTTAGATAATATGTTCAAGTTTTTCGGAACACATGGATATTTGGAAAATTTCACAGAATTGGTTACGCATCTCATGCCTGACCCTGTTGATATCAATGGTCGTCCCCATGAGTTTTTCCATGGATGTCACCCCGTGGGTTGCAATACCGCAGGGGACAATAAAGGAAAAATGGTTAAGATCCGGGCAGACATTTAAGGCCATACCATGCATGGTGACCCATTTGTCAACGGCAACGCCAATGGCGCCCATTTTGGCCTCTCCGGCCCACACACCGGGAAACCCGGCTCTGCGGCCGGCTTTGATGCCGAACGCATTCACCGTCCTGATCATCACCTCTTCCATCTTCCGTGCATAGGCATGCAGGTCCCGCTCGTCTTCGGCAAGGTATAAAATGGGGTAGCAAACAAGCTGGCCCGGGCCGTGGTAGGTGATATTTCCGCCCCTTGACGTTTCATGAACTGTAATGCCGTGCTGCTGTAACACTGAATTTTCCGCGAGCAGGTTGTCATACCCGCCGCTTCTGCCTAACGTGATGCAGGGGCAGTGTTCGAGCAGCAACACCACATCCGGTATTGATTCCTGCTGCCTTTTTTTTTGAATCCTTTCCTGCAAATGACATATCCGTGCATAGTCGGATGTGGCTAAATCCACCCAAATACCACGCTTTTCGTCTTTATTATTCGTATGGCTCATCATTCAACCTTCGGGTCCGGCAAACGACCAATTAACTTTTATTGCATCGGCAAATTGCAGCCCTGTTTTTATAATTTGCATCAAACTGTTATCTTGGTATGCAACATGTGCTCCAGGTCGAGCTCTACCCTGTTCGGTATTAAGGGCTGTCCTTTCAGCGCTCACTGCATGGTTTTGACGGCAGTCATTTTTTTAAAGAAACGGCGTTTTTCTGCACTTTTCATGAAATTATGAAGCCAAAGAGGGAGGCATTTAGGGTGTGCCGTATTGATTGTCCCAATAATGAACAGACCGTCGGCGGCGTGTGTTCGATTTTGGAACAGCTTCATGAGATTGCCGCCCATTCCGAAAGTCCGGCGGCATGTATTCATCACGTCACCTGTGCGGGTTCTGTCAAAAGGTTAAATCGTATTTTCCGCACCTTCAACCGACAAAGCACATATAATTTAAAATTAATTAAAATCAGCATGTTAACATGGTTTCTAAACATCTCATAAAAACACAAAAATATATAAAGTTTGTCTAGACAAACACCAGTATTTAGTTTATGGTGCTCCCCAAAAAATTAACAACCGAGAGGGAGCAAAATATGAACACCCCAGGTACCGAAGAATGGAATTTCACAGATGTAAAATTTCTTCCGATTTTCAAAGAGTACGCCAAACGTATCAATCTGGTTGAAACGATCAATACCATGACAGATAGCAAAATGGAATTATCGCCAGGCGATGCGGTTCTTGGGATGATTATGGATACAGTCTCCGGAAGGACTCCTTTGTACAGGCTTGAAGAAGCTTTCGACGAAATGGATACCGAGTTGCTTTTTGGCAAACCCATCAGCTCAGATAAATTTAATGACACAAATCTCGGGCGGGTATTGGACAAACTTTTTGAGACCGGAACTCAAAAGATATTTTCCCAGATTTCCCAAAACGCCATTGGTTGTTTTAAACTGGATACGCGCCATCACCACTTTGATACGACCTCTGTCTCCGTCTTTGGTGCTTACGAAGATCACCCTGATACACAACTGAATATCACCTACGGTTACAGCAAGGATAAACGTCCGGATTTGAAGCAATTCATGGTGTCCATGTTGTGTGTAGACCGAAATATTCCGATCATAGGAAAAACCCAGGACGGAAATGCTTCAGACAAGACCCTGAACAATGAGCTTTTATCTCATATCTCATCACACATGGCCGAACATGGCTTCAAGCCAGGAGCCTCCATCTACGTAGCAGATTCAGCCTTTGTGACCACAGACAACCTTATAGCAGCGCAGGAAAACGGCATCCGTTTTCTGAGCCGATTGCCGGCTAATTTCAATGAATGTAAGCATGCCATTACCCAGGCGGTTGCAGCCGATAACTGGGTCGATATTGGGACTTTGGCAGAAATCCAAAGCGAAAAGAAACCGCCTGCATCCTATCGTTATTATGAAACAACCGTCACCATAGGCGAGGAGGCCTACCGAGCCATTGTATATCATTCCAGCGCCCATGATAAAAGGCGTCAGAAACGCATAGACCGAATCTTAAAAACCAGCAAAGACCAGCTGGAAAAGAAAATCAAAGAGGTGACCCAGCACCCCTTCAAATGCCGCCCGGATGCTGAGGTGGCAACCGGCATTTTGACAAAGGAGGCAGAAAAAAGCCTCTACAACTTGCGAGCAGAGATCATTGACGAGCCCAAATACGGCAAAGGTCGTCCCCCAAAAGGGGAAGTCAGGATGCCGAAATCCGTTGAATATGGACTTAAGGCAACTGTCGAAGAAGATCCTGAGAAAACAGAAAAAATCAGACTCGAAGCCGGCTGCTTTGTACTCATAACCAATGTCCCGGCCCAGGCTAAAGAACAAGAATGGCCGGGGATCGAACTCCTCAAACTGTACAAAGAACAGGATGGGATCGAAAAAAATTTCGGGTTTCTGAAAGATCCAGCCATTGTGAATGCCATCTTTCTGAAGAAACCGAAACGGGTGGAAGCGCTTGGACTAATCCTCCTCCTTTCTTTACTCCTCTGGCGGTTGATAGAACGAAATTTAAAACTGCATGTAAAAAAGACGGGTCAACTGTTGCCTGGCTGGAAAAAGAAGCCGACAAATAGTCCGACGGCCTTTATGATGACTACGAAGTTCCTCAGCATATTAGTTATAACCGTTGGGAGACAACGAAAATTAGCAAAGCCGCTAAATAATGCTCAAGTTCAGTACCTTAGAGCCTTGGATGTCACACCGGAATGCTTTTTTGTGCCGTAAGAGTTGTGCAGTCATTGAATAAATTGTCAAAGAACCATAAAATTTAGTGCGGAATGTACGTTAAATCAAAAATCCAAAAATTTGATCTATGTCAATGAAACGGCCCAATGTTTTTGATAAAAAATAATCAGTAAGAACAACCTAAGCAGAGGGCAATAAACACGAAAGGACAAATCCATGAAAGTTGTAAAACTTACAGAAACAAACACCTTTGACCCCGGCGCGATGAAGAGATTTTTTTTAGTTCAAACCTCGGAATATTTTAAAATCATCAATTTCAATCTTGATGCCGGGGTGACCTTTCCGGTGCACGCCCATGATCTGGACGGGGAATTGTCCATTCAGGTGCTCGAAGGCAAAGGATGGTTTTTGGGGGAGAATGATACAAAAATTGTGGCCGATAAGGGGGATATTTTGATTTCAGAAATCCGGGAACCCCACGGGGTCATGGCGGAGACCCAAATGCGGATTCTCGTCACCATTGCCCCGCCGATCTGAAGAAACAGAGCGGCGGGGACCGGAAACCTATGCGGCTAAACCGACTGAAGAATCTCCCGGGGAATTTCCCCGTCACCCAGCAGGGTGGAAAATCTTTGACCTGCCCGGCTGTGCTTTTTGTAATAGGCCAGGCAGGCTCTGACAATGTAAATGACCTGGTCTTCGGTGAAAATACCGGGCAGCTCCCGGCCAAGCCTGGGATGGCGGCCTAACCGGCCGCCAAGCTGCACCCGGTATCCCTTTTCTTTGGAGAGAATACTCCCGGTGGGGCAGGCTGAAATGCATGCGCCACAACCAAGACAGGCCCGGCTGTCGATCAGGGGGGATGGGGCATCGGACAGGGCAACCGCCTTTTCCTTGCAAACGTCAACACAGGCCATGCACCCGCTGCACAAAGCGTCTTGGGTCCCAGGATAGATGGCAGCAATAATGCCGATATCCTTTATCTGTGGCTGGGAACAGCCGTTGGGGCAATGGGAAATACTGATTCGAAGTTCATGGTGGAATCTGAGTTCTCCAGTAACGCTTTTTTGTAAAAATCCCAAAATGTCTTCTGAAATAAGCAGGGTGTCAAGCCGCGGTGTCAACGTATCTTTTTCAACGCAGCTGTTTGGGCAATTCCCCTGGCTGAAACAGGTCTCAAGCTGATATCCTTTAATCTGTGATGCCATGCTGGATAAAAAACGTTGGCGTGCGGCATGAACATCATCCAGTGACACCATGGTGTTTCCACGTTCCGCCGCCTCTTTTTCCACCCGCTTCTGAACTTTTTTTCTGACAAAAAACGGAACCTTTGATAACTCTTTTTCAGCCCGGCTGTCCCATTTCATAAGCGCTCCTTCCAGGAAAATTCTTTTGTATGGCAGTTTTGTTATAATTCCGGCAAAATAGATATGCCTGAAACACGGCGTTAAATCCTTGATCCAAATCAAGAAAATCCAAAATACCGCCGGCGGCAAACCCTTTTGAAACCGAAAAGCGTGTGAAGCCGTAAAAAGCAAATTTATCGACAGGACGCGGCCAGGTTCAACTATTTGCAACGTATTGCCAGACGTATTTTTTCTTGACGTACACGTGGCCCGGTTTTATGCTTTTCCTTTTGATTGTTCAACTTTTTTGCACAGGTTCACTTGAAATTTAAGGTTTCTCATGGATATACCCCAGATAGTCAGTCCGGACGGATATATTGATACCATTGCAGTTCGATCCTCCGGGGAAGCGCAGGTGGATGCCCGGTTTTTGTTCCCCAAGGTGTCGGATTACATTGTATCCGCTTTAAAAGAAGGCAAACCCTGGTTTTTTTCCGGAAGAAGCGGCAATGCCCAGATCGGCCTGCTCACAGATACCCACATGCCCGGCGACCCTGCACCTACGCCGGAGATTGACGGTTCCAAAATTTTGCTCGCCGGTATGATCCGAAATTTGAATCCCCTTTTAAACAATGCACTGGATTTGTTCGAGACCGGGGATGAGATCGGCCGGCTGGTGGTCATGGACCCTGAACTGCGTATCCGGGATGTCCGCCATTATCTGCACAAACGGCTTTTTGTGGGCAACCGGGTGGGCAAGGGCTACTATGAAGGGTTTGACATCTGTCAGGAAGTTGATCCTGTCACCGGACAAAGTTGCGATTATATTGAGGTGGCACTATCGTCTTTCCAATATTGTTTTGAACCGGCTGCCATGATTCGATCAAGTGTCGGCGCGGTCATCAAAAAGGGCCGAAGTGCCTTGAATGCCATTCGATCTATGGTGCCCATGGATCCCGCCACAACCATCCTCAATCCCGGCGCGCTTTTTGTGGGGGCCGTCAAAATCTCGTTGGGGGACATTTACGGGATCATTGATGCTGTGGTCACACCGGAAAAAGAGAATATTATCCATCTGCCTGCAAGGGTTCTGGATCCGTTTCGCACCTTCAGGAACCGGCAGGTGGAACTGTTCCATCTGGGTAAAACCCCGGTCCCCTTAAGTGATATCCGTATCCGGGTCCGGTTTTTCAGAAGCCACAATCCCTTGACCGTCCCACTGGAAAAGGCAAGGGTACAGGAAGGCTACCGGTTGTGCGATCTGCTCACCCATGCCGAGGTCTCCAACCTGTTCGAGATTCTGGATGATGATGCCATGGGACTTATCCTGAACAAGGGCAATTTTATCCAGGTGCCCCGGGCCATGGACCCCAAAAGCGAGGCCCAGCTGGAGATTATTAAAAACTGTTTGGCAAAAAGTACCCAGCGCCGCCATGAACCTTCCATCCCCAAAAGTATCGGTGACAGGCTCAAAGAGACCCTTGGCAAGCTGTCTGTCCTGGGCGGGGTCAATTCCCGGGTCTTCATCGGCCGACATTTTCCGGATCGTGAGGTGGTGGATGCCCTGCGAAGAACCGGGCTGCGCACCTTTCTGATCAATGCGGAAAATCCCAGTTTCGCTGATGACGATATCCGGCACATGATCACGTTATCCCATGCCGGGCAGGATCGGTGCGAGTTCATGCGGTATGATCCTGTGATCGACAAGCTTTATTCTTTTTACCACGGATGCTTCATGGAGCCCGATGATTGGGAGCGTTTTGACCGGGTACGGTTCTGGTTTGCCTTTTACGGGTCGCATACCAAGGCGGCGGACAACCGGTTGACCATTGATTTGATCAATCGCTTGGCCCTGCGTTTAGGCGATGAAATGGGCATTGTCCATGGCGGCGGCCCGGGGCTGATGAAAGAGGCCAACGACCTGGCCCGCCGGCACAATATCATGAGCGTGGGCATCGCCATCGACCTGGAAGGGGAGAACCAGGCATCTTTAACCACCTGTGACGGATTGATAAAGTATAATGAAGGACTTCGCCTGTCCCGCCAGGACCACCTTCAAAAGTTGAGCAATCTGCCCGTGATCAATACAGGCGGATACGGCAGTGCCGAGGAGTTGAGCATCACCATCACATCCATGAAAATTCATGAAAATCCCCTGGCCCCGATCATTCTTCTGGACCCGGATAATTTATGGGAAGATGCCAGAAAGCAGACCCAAAAAATTGCAGACAAGCAATATGGGCCGGCATTTACGCCCCACCTTGTGAAATCGTGTAAAAATGCAGACCAGGCGGAAACCCATGTGATTGAGTTTTTGTCAGACCCTGACCGCTGGTACAAGAAAAATAAAATACCCGTCCCAAGCGTGGAAAAGGCAAGGATCAAATCGGCAAGGATTCGGCACTCCTTTTTGCACATGGAAAATGTGGAGGTATTTAGTACCCCCAGCCCACGTCTGTCATCAACGTTGTGAGTTCATCAATGGTATAGAATTATAGAATTTCTTAATGGGGAATGGCTAAAAGAACGCTTAAATGGCGGTAAATGATAAGGAGTAATAAGTTAAGATTATGATACCCAAATCGTGTTTCTCAAAGGGTGCTGTTGTTGTGCTGGGAATTTTTGTACTTTTAGGCAGTGCTTCATTGGGCCGGGCCGCATCGGTTTGCGACCATGTTACGGTGGAGTGGTTACAGTCCCAGGTGCCGGTGCCCAAGGATGCAAAACTGGTATATAAAAAAGAGCAGGGTGCGCTTTGCGAAGCCGTGCTTTCCCTTGAAGGCGGCCTTGCCCCGGTATATGCGGGCAAGGATTTCGTTGTGGCAGGTCCGATGTATAAAAACGGTGTATCCATCACCCGCAAAACCATGGCAAGCCTGTCCGAGGTTGCCGATGCGGAACGAAAAAAAGCCAAAGCAAAAGAAGCCGAGGCGGTTGAGATGCGCAAAGCCTTTTTTAAGACCCATGTCGTAGAACTGGCAGAATTGGTCTCTTTGCAGTTTGCGCCGGGGGGATCATCGGAAAAGTTTGTCTACGTGATTTCCGATCCTGCCTGCGGCCATTGCAAAGCTCTTCTTGACGGCCTGGAAGAAGTTGCTGCGGAAACGGGCCTTGCCTTAAAAGTGGTCATCTATCCGGTTCTGGGAGAAAAGAGTAAAACCATGACCGCCCATGTCATCTGTGAACACCTGGGCTATGGTGCCTATAAAACCTTGAAAAAGGATAAAGCAACAAAGGGGTGTGAAACCGCAGACCAGCGTATCAAAAAAACCTTTGACCTGCTCAACAAGGCGGATATCTCTTTTGTGCCCCTGGTGGTGGCCCAGGATGGCGCCTGGGTGGTGGAGGGCAATGATATCTGCAGCGTACGCGAGCACCTGGGGCTGGATCCCGGCACCGGCGAGAAAAGCGGCGGCTGCAAAAAGGCCCAGGACGAATAGGTTTGATGCACGACATTTTCCGGCTATTTTAGCTTCGCTATCGGAATCGAAATGTCCATTATTTTCGATCCCGATAGCGACCGTGATCCCGATGACTGTTTCAATATAAATGCGATTCCCCTGCAACCATACGAATTATCCATTGATATCCATTCAGAATTTATGTAAGTTAACAAAATAGTTCACAATCTTATAACAGTCATGGGTTGGCTTGATTTTTGGGCATCGTAAGCTGAACCCTCAATAAATTTCGACCACTCTTTTTTTACGATAAAAATAACCGTTTAAGTGGGGAAGTGTATCATGGAAAGCCAAAGACGTTATCCCGGCAAATCTCCGGAAACCAATGACAAACCCGCAACAGACCTTAGCGAAGATATCAAACATCACATCATGACCACCCTGGGGAACGACTTTTATCCCCCCAGAAAAGACACTTACTACAAAGGACTTGCCTACAGTGTTCGGGACAGGCTGGTGAAACGCTGGCTCAACTCCCAGCGCTCTTTTTACGATAGAAGCGCGAAACGGGTCTATTACCTATCCCTTGAGTTTTTGCCCGGCCGGTTTTTAATGAATTATGTAACCAATATGCAGCTGAACGAAGCGTGCGAAAAAGCCTTGGAAGAGACCGGGTTTACCCTAGAAGAGATTGAAGAACAGGAGTGGGATGCAGGGCTTGGCAACGGCGGACTGGGACGGCTTGCCTCGTGTTACATGGACTCCATGGCGTCTTTAAATATCCCGGGCTACGGCTATGGTATTATGTATGATTACGGCATTTTTTATCAAACCATTGTCAACGGATATCAGGTTGAACAATGCGATAACTGGGTGCGCTGGGGTACCCCCTGGGAATTCAAGCGCCGGGGCTTTTTGTCCAAAGTTCAGTTTTACGGCAGATCCGAACCATATAAAAATAGTGAGGGCACGCAATGTTACCGCTGGGTGGATACCCAGAACATTAATGCCATGGCCTGCGATATCCTTATTCCGGGTTACGGGACCCAGAATGTGAACAACATGCGGCTGTGGGCGGCTATGTCCACCGAGGATTTTTCTTTGCAGGAGTTTAACCAGGGCGACTATATCGGCGCCATGGAGAGCAAGGTGCTCACGGAAAATATTTCCAAAGTGCTTTATCCCAGTGATGAAAAAGAGGTGGGCAAGGAACTTCGCCTCAAACAGCAGTATTTCCTTGTGGCAGCCACATTCCAGGACATTTTGCGCAGGTTTAAAAAGCACAATCCCGATTTCAAGTTGTTTCCGGATCGGGTTGCAGTTCAGCTCAACGACACCCATCCTGCCATTGCCATTCCCGAACTGATGCGCCTGCTCATGGATGAAGAAGACCTTGAATGGAACTGCGCCTGGGATATTTCAGTAAAAACCTTTGCCTACACCAATCACACGGTGCTTCCCGAAGCATTGGAAACCTGGCCGGTTCGACTTATATCCAAGCTGCTGCCCCGTCACATGGAGATTATCTATGAGATAAACGGGCGATTTTTAAGGATGGTGGAAAAATTGTATCCGGGCAACCCCGACCTGTTGCGCCGGGTATCAATTATCGAGGACGGCCCGGAACAACGGGTGCGCATGGCCCATCTGGCCATTGTGGGCAGCCACACCGTCAACGGCGTGGCCGCACTGCATTCCAGGATTATCAAAGATAAGCTGTTTAAGGATTTTAACATTGTTTTTCCCGGTAAAATTATCAATGTCACCAACGGTGTTACCCCACGACGGTGGGTACTCCAGGCCAATCCTGCCTTGTCGGCGCTGATCACCGAAACCATTGGACCGGACTGGATTACCGATCTTGACCAGCTCAAAATGCTTATCCCCCATGCAGATAACCCGGAATTCCGTGAAAAATGGCGGCAGGTAAAATTTGCGAACAAAGAGCGTTTGGTAAAATATATCAAGCGCAAGGTGGACATGGATGTCAGCCCTGATACGCTGTTTGATGTTCATGTGAAGCGGATTCACGAATACAAACGTCAGCTTTTAAATATTTTTCATGTCATCACCTTGTATAACCGGATCAAAAAAGATCCGGATAAAGAAATGGTTCCGCGGACAGTTATTTTTGGCGGCAAGGCCGCACCTGCCTATGTCCAGGCAAAACTGATCATCAAGCTGATCAATTCCGTTGCGTATGTTGTGAACAATGATCCGGACGTGAATCACAAGCTTAAGGTTGTTTTTCTGCCCAACTATTGTGTATCCCAGGCTGAAAAAATAATACCCGCAACGGATCTGTCCGAGCAGATTTCAACGGCAGGCCTTGAAGCCTCGGGGACGGGTAATATGAAATTTGCCTTGAACGGGGCGCTGACCATCGGCACCCTTGACGGGGCAAATATTGAGATCATGGAAGAGGTGGGCGAAGACAATATCTTTATTTTCGGTCTGACCGCCAAAGAGGTGGAAAAGAAAAAAGCCCAGGGCTACAACCCCTGGGACTATTACAACAACGATGAAGATCTGAAAACCACCCTGGATATGGTCCGGCTTAACCATTTTATTCCCGGGGAACCCAATCTTTTTCTGCCCATCTGGGATTCGCTGATGGCCCATGGGGATCACTATTTGGTCCTGGCCGATTACCGTTCTTTTATCCAGGCCCAGGAAAAGGTCCGGGCGCTTTATCTGGATCAGGAGCAGTGGACAAGGACCTCCATTTTGAATACGGCAAATATGGGGAAATTTTCCAGTGATCGAGCCGTAAGAGAATATGCCCGGGATATTTGGAACATTGAACCTTATAAATAGTGTTTGGACGAAAAGTCACCCACCTGCGGCGTTGCAGAAAAATTTGCAATCCTCACAACCATTAGGTTGCTCCGGTTACAAATTTTTCTGCGCCTTGCATCTGGGCAACTTTTCGTCCAAACACAGGGTTCCTGTGTATGTATTACAACCCAAACTGATATTTAACAGTTATATTTGTGACAATCGGCGCACTTCCCAGAATCCGGGGGCGCCGTATTTTGCACGAAGACCTCTTTATGGCCGCGTATGCGTCTGCATCCAGGGTTTTGTCGCCTGATGTCCGGGTCTGTGTTATTTGGGAAAAAGTTCCGTTCCGGGCGATTGTGATGCGGAATTGGGCGCTTCCGATTAATTGTGCATTCGCTGCTACCCTGCGGTTGTTGTGAACGGCATTAGAAACCTGCTCAAGATATGTTTTAAGTGCGCTACGGCGGCGATCTGCCGATTCTTGTTCTCCGCCGGGCGTATAGTCGGCTTGCTCCAGGGTGACCGGCGCTTGAACACTTATATCCGCGTCTGCGCAGGAGATGTCTATGTAGATCATCTCATCGGAGAAAAGAACATCACGCTCTTGCGGCCCTGCTTTCCAGTCGTGCAGCACACTAAAGTGTAAGGCCAGAGAGATCAACAGTAACACAAATAAGCGGGTCTGATCTGTCACGGCATGCCTTTTGGGGGGGCAGAGGGCTGGGTTGCAATGACCAGCCGGTCACCGCCGTTATTCCGGATGGTGTTAATGGTCTCCATAAATGCGCCGACCCTTGCATCGCGGTCAGGGATCAGAAGGATCTGCCGGTCCTCTTTTTGGGCATTGGCTTTTATGATAAAGGTAAGATCGTGTAAGGTGATCGGGTCGTTATTCTGTTTCAGGGTGCCCTCTGCCGTGAGTACGATTTCGATGGGTTTTCCGGCATATGTTCTTGAATTCGATGACGTGGGCAAGTGCATATCTATACCATGAATGGCAAAGGTTGCAGCGATAATGAAAAAAATAAGAAGAATAAACACCATATCCAGAAGCGGGGTGATATCGGGCTCCGCGCTTTCCCGGCTTCTTTTTGTGAATTGTATCACTTTTTTTCTTCCCCAGGATCAAGGGCTAAATTGGCAAATCGGGTCAACTTGAAGGCAATGGCCTCCTGGCTGCGCACACAGGCCTGGTGGGCCATGACACAGGGGATCGCGACGATGAGACCCGACGCTGTTGTGATAAGCGCCTGCCATATACCGTCTGCCAGCAGGGTCATGTCCAGTGCACCGCCCTGAACCGCGGAGAGGCTGGAAAAAGTATGTATCATACCTAACACGGTTCCCAAAAGTCCCAAAAGCGGCGCGACCCGTCCTGTGGTCGCCAGCCAGCCTATCCGTTTGTCAAGATTGTGGATCAGCTCTTCAATATGAAGGGTTGCCAGGCGTTCACGTTTTTCCTGGACCGCATTCCCGCTTAATTCGTTTACCAGGGAGACAAATTCCGGCGCAAACGCTTTGGCTCTCTCTTCAGCATCCCGGACGCGTCCTTTTTTTATGAAGTCCAAAAGATCGGTTTGCTGGGCATCATTCGGCAATTTTAAGGTTGAAAATACAATCATCCTGTCCAGTATAACGGCCAAGGCCACCACCGACAAAAAGAGCAGCGGCCACATCAGAAGGCCTCCCTGATCAATCCATGTCATACGCTTGTACTCCTGTGCTCACAATGGGTGTCAAAAAGAGGAGAAAACAGTACCCCAAGCAGATTGAGATCAAGTTGTTGCCCGATGACCAGAATAAACGGAGTGTCATGGGTGCGCCTGACAGCCGGTTCACACGCCATTTGTCCGGGAACATATTGCACAACCTGGGGGCGTGCCATCTCTGTAAGCAGAACAACACCTTTCACACGCACAACATTCTGCGGCAGCTTGGATAACACCGCCATCAACGCGTCATGCGAAATTTGGGGGGCAACATCAAACTTTACCGCCATAAAGCCTTCTTCCAGATGGGTGATGTTTTCATCGTGCTTAGGGTGATGTCCGTGGTTGTGATGGTCATGCACATGATGGTGGTGATGGGAGCAACAGACTGTTCCCGGCACAGGCGGTTCTTCTTTGATATGGCGGGAAAGTTCTTCTCCCAAAACACCGGGATTCACGCGTCCGTTTATGGCCTCTATGACGTTTGCGCCCGGATTTATTTTCCCAATCTCTTTTTTAATTTTGCCAAGGGCGCTTTGGTCTACCAGATCGCATTTATTTACAACGATGGTATCGGCCGCTTTGATTTGCCTGGACGGAATATCAGAGGTGTCTAAACTCTGCCAAAATCGAGCGGCATCCACAACCGTCACAACCGCCGACAATAATGCAAGATCGGAAAGTTCTTGAAACTCATCAATCATATTCAACGGATTGGCAAGTCCCGTGGTCTCAAGCACGATGACTTCCGGTGACATTGTTTCGGTGATTTGACGCAACCCCCGGGTCAAGCTGCCCGCCATTGTGCAGCATACACAGCCTGAATCAATGGCCAGAACGCTCTCGTCTCCCTCCAGAAGGGACTCATCCACGCCCTGTTCTCCCACCTCATTTTGAAGCACCGCAACCTGTCGGTCATGGGAGAGATGAAATTCGATAAATTGATTTAAAAAGGAGGTTTTGCCTGCGCCCAGAAAGCCGCAAAGCACCACAAGGCGGGGCAACGTCATTTGGTTGACCTCCTCTTGATTCGGTGCTTTTTTCCCGGCCGCCACACTTAAAAGACGGTAATCCTGTGAAATGGACGCGTCGGTTTCTGCCCCATCCCACACCGTGCTAAGGCCGGGTTCCCACAGCAGGATATCACTTCGCATATAAATATCAGGTGATTCCCAATCTTCAATTACACCTTCTTTTTTGTGCCTTTTTACTGCATAAGGCTGTTTGGAGACCCTCCACGCACCGGGCACCTCTTTTTCCACAGCCGCAAATCCGGCGGCAAGCACCAGAAACAGATCGTGGGCAAGTTCAAAGGCCGGAAGATTCTCTTCAAAGCCGCCTTTGGGCACCACATACGCTCCGGTCTCAATTTTGATACCCTCCTCGAAGATGACCCTGCGGTGGGTGGGTGCGGTCAGGGACATCGCCAGCCCATGCCCCGGATGGGTCAAGGCGATACGCATATCGGCAAGGACAAAATTGGCGGCAAAATCAGGATAGGCGGGAAAATCCCTTACAAACTCCAGAGCTTGGGGATTTGCCATGCCCAGGGCGGCTGACAAAGAGACCGCATCAAGCATTGGGTCCTCTTTCATTGAAGGAAAATAAAAGAGGCGGAAATCCACAATGGATACAGGCTTTTCTTTTTTCGGATCACCAGGGGCTGCCCAAAGGGGCAAAAGACCGAAAACGCCGGCTCTGTTTTTGACCCGGCAGGTAAATGCTTTTTTTTGACCGGCTGACGGGGCCAGGGCAAGCCCCAGCCACCCGCTGAGCCTGCGAAAGTGAGAAGCCATACATGCAGCAGCCATGCAGTTTGCCGGAAGGGCAAAGAGCTTAGCTTCATCCAGGTTTTTATCAAAATCAGGGCCAAAAACAGGATTGTGGGGATTAGAGGTCATCACCTAATTAAGTCTCCTCAAATAGAGTGAAAAAACAGGCCGCTAAACTTGCGGCCTGTTCCTGTTCATTGATGGATTAAAAGAGGAGGGTGTCCCCGTTCCCGAGATAATCCGGTGAAGACGACCGGAAGCGGGCTGATCCCCGTACAACGGGATAGCCGGCCTCAATAAATTTTTTGGCCGTCAGGTGGCCGGTGCAGTGGTTGCATCCGACTTTATCAAACTCCCATTTTCCAAGGGAGATCACGAGATCGTCATACTTGGGGTCCCAGTCTTCAAAGGGTGAAATATGCAGGCCGCCATAAAGTCCGTAGAACTTGTCATTATCATATTTCAACTTTTGGAATGCCGTGCTGGTCATCTGAATAATGCCCTGGTGGTTGCATCCGGAAATCAGGACAAGCCCTTTATCCTTCACATTGAAGGCCAAAGATATCTCACCATACACCCGTGTGATGATGGGCACATCAAATTTCATAAGCATCATGCCCGGACGAACAACCGTCAGCTCCTTATCCACGATAACCGGTTCGCCCTTATACCCGCAATCCTTCACATATTGCTTGCCTTCGGGATAGAATCCGTCAGGAAAATACATGGGAATTGTATTGTTATACTTCATGGTAACCGGCAGGCCAAAGAAGTGATCAAAGTGCTCATGGCTGATGATCAGCGCTTCAATGTCATTGGCCTTGAGCATCTGATCAATGGATTCACGTTTGAAGCATTCATCCATCCATTTATAGGACCAGCCCGAATCAAGCAGGTATTTATGCTTGCTGCCGTCCAGGTCTTCCACTTCAATCAAGGTGGCAAAACCACCGGGGTTTTCAGGATGGAGACTCTCTTTTTCCTGGATATCCCATGCCGCTTCAAGATCGTTGGGAAGCATTTTGCCGATTCTGGCAATGCCTTCCTCATAGCTGCCCTTGCCAACGCCTTTGCCGTTACCAAAAGGTCCCCATCCAATGGTGTATTGGTTCACAAGGAGACCGCCGGCTTTTTTAATGTCGCCCACAAGCATTTGATTGTCAAACCAGCTTGTCTCAGAGATTGCCGTGACCTTGACGCTGCGAACGGCACCAAAATCTTCTCCTGTGCGGTTAACCTTGGGCAGACGGTTATAGGCTGATCCCGTATAAGAGTAGAGGCCCATTCCGGCCAGGGTCCCGCCAATAATACCGGTAACTGTGCCTTTGAGGAAATTACGCCGGGATATTATGTTTTTTTCTTCTGTCATGATTCTTCTCCATTTTCGCTATTTCGGGATCATGTTAATTTGACCGATCATGGGCATGGCTTTGATCGTGGCGTAATAGATAATCAGACCAATCACCGCACCAAAGGCCAGACCCTTTGCAAAGTTAGGTGTCCACGCAACATCATGGGCCACAATAACCGCTTCATCCTTTTCCAACTCTGCTTGGGTTTTGGGAACAGCTTTCCAGCCCGGCCATCCATCCATAAACCATATATTGATAAGGAAGATGTTAATCATCCAGATCATGGGAATCATCGGGAATTGTTGGGGATGCGACAATCCTTTTTGGGTGCCCAGGAACAGGTGGGCATAGCGGTAATACAGGAAGTAGACCGCGATACCAATGGCCAGGGAAATGACGGTTCGCAAAAAAACATTTACCGGACGACTGAATTTTGTCGGCCGGTTCCCGCCGTAAAAGGAGAGCGTGAGCACCCCAACCAGCCAGAAAATAGCGGTTTCACCCACATGGAGCCAACGCCAGTCAGGCGCCATGTCACGCCGTGTGCCGCGGATGCTTTCGCCCCAGGCAAGATCTTCGGCATAGTAAATAAAAAAGCACATGCACAGGGCCACGGCAATAATACCGAAGAACGACGCGGTGCGGCGCAGCCAGTTGGTTTTAATCAGATTAAACGGATATCGTTCCCAGATGGTTTCATATACCCAGACCGTAACCGTACAGCACATAATCCATGCAATGTGAAAGTTGCCGGAGACCGTATTGGCAAAGCCTTCCCAATACGGCGGTGTGATGGCTGTGTATTGCTGCCACGGATAGAACAAAATAGCCATATGGGAATGCATGGTTACAAGATAGATGACGGTTGCCATGAAAAAGGTAACAACGGCAACCGTGATGCCGCGTGCCGGTTGTTTGAGTTTTTCCCATGGTGCGTTTTCACAGGCCACAACCCAGGAGGGCGCAAGCCATGACGCAATGGCCGCAAACATCATAATCGCTTCTGTGGCATACTCTTCGGCATAGAAATCTGTCACGCCCATGGACTCCAGCCGGACCGGGCTGAAATAGGCAATGCCGAACTGCCCCAAAAAGTCCATAAAGAACCCCTTGATCAAAAGCAGCATGGCCGCCACGGAGACAGCGGTGAGCACCAGGCCTTTGATAACGGGATGGGTGTTATTCAACCAGCTGCGGCTGAAGGGCCAAAAGTCAAATATATACGCAACCCATATTAAAAGAATGAGAAGCCAGCGGCACACCATATATCCGACATATGGCGTGTACATGCGCATATATCCGCGCGGGTCCTGGAAAATCCACCATGTGGCGTAAAAAATAACGGCTATCATAAGGAAATTTACGATAACCGGGATCGGGCCTTGCCAACGCTTGACAAGCTTTCGGCTTTCAAGGTAACTGACTTCTACCTTAGAACCATCCATATACAACCTCCTTAAATTATCCTGCGGTTTTGGCAGAAAAAAAGACGGATATCATCTTTCTTTCTATCCTCTATTTATATTTCCAGCACAGGGTTACCATCTTGTCCTGTGCTTAAAATTCCAGTGAATGGGAAAGGGTTTCATAACTGATACCCATAATAAGGCTCAGGTGTATGGCATAATCCCGGGTCGCCTGTCCGGCCTTTTTGCAATCCTTTTCTTTAAGGGCATTGAGAATATTGACATGGTCGCCGAAGAGCCGTTCTCTGCTTTTCTGGGTTCCTTCAAAGAAATGATCAAACGGTGCCATCTCAATGGCACAAATCTCTTCCATAATACTGGACATGAAACTATTGCCGGTTCCTTCAGCGATTAAACGAAAAAAAGAGAGGCTCTGCATCCACACTTTTTGGGGATCTTTGCTAAAGATACTTCGGCTTAGGGCGACATTGCGTTTTTGAAGCAGGTCAAGCTGGGCTTTATTCATCCTATGGCATGCCAGTTCCACCATGACCGGAAAAAATAAAAACACGGCTTCCAGCTGGTCTGCCGCAATTTTTTCCGAAGGTGTTTTGTCCGTGCATAGATAGGGGTCGGACGTATTAAAGAAGCGGGGTTTGAGAAAGGTGCCGCTGCCTTTTTTAATTTCAACCATGCCTCGGCCTTCCAGTGTATGGAGCAGGCGGCGAAGAGAGTTTCGGCTAACATTGAGCCCGGATGCAAATTCACGTTCGGCCGGAAGTCGATCCCCGGGTTTTAACCCAAGAGACTGAACCAGTGCTTCAAGCTGTTTGAATAGATCACTCAGCATGGCTTCATTCCCCTTACTGTACAAAATATTACCAAAATATCATATTTTGGTTTAAAAGATATCCGACAATATAAATCGAGTCAACCATTATCAAACGAAATATGAAGTTATGTTAAAATAACCACATAATTGGTGCTACCAATTATGTGGTTATTAAAAATGCATATGATTCATGGCACTCCATAAATCATATGCGGTTCGCTAAAAAAATGGGTTCCTGGGGTTAAACTATATGGGATGTGGGTAAAGGCTGTTTTTTGAATGGGGGTTGTTTACGATCTCAGATGTCGCCGCCACGCCCGGACAGCGTCATTCAGGGTCTTGAACAGATCCATGAATATATCAGGCGGTGTGTCGGCAAACCGGCCAGGTTCCGTGGCACAGAGGATTAAAACCGTGCGTAACGCATTTCTGCTGTAAAAGGGCATGGCAAAATAGGAGCGGATTCCCCGGGGTACGAATAATGCCCAGTCAATGGGCTTTATGCTGTCCTGGGTATTATCCACCACAAGATAATCCAATGAGAACCGGTTGATATCTTCGGCAATGGTGCCTTTGTAGGAAAAACTCTCGGGTTGTGTCATGTTTTTGAACGGAGCGCCCGCACCATATACATCTACAATATTTTTTTTGACATATATATCCGAGAACAGGATACCCTCAAAGCGTTTCTCCACCAAAGGACTTTTCAGGCAGGCCTCCATGGCTTGATGGATATCGGCGAGCCCGGCGATCTCTTTTTGAAGATCTTGAATATAGCGCTCTTTTAAATCAGACATTGCCGAATCCACTGCCGCGCTTGTTTCCGGATCTCGAAGGGATATGCGTATAATACGATGTTCTTTGTGAACCATATACCGGACAATGGATTTTGCCCGGATCTGGGTTTTTCCGTCAACCGAAGAAAAGGCAAGCCTGCCGGTCCATTTCCTTGACAAAGGCAGGGTCTTGAGGGCGTGGGACAAAGTTTGCCTGGTATCGTCGCAATAAAATGAATCCAGGGACAGTTTTCTGAAATCCATCTCTTTGATACCAAAGATCTGCTTTGCATTTGGGTTGGCACAAATGAGATCCTGGCGGGCGTATCCGAACAAAAACACCGGGTTGCCAATATCTTCGATCATCAATTTCAGTTCCAGATCAATGTCCAGAACCCCTTTGATGACTTCCACGGTATCATCCGCATTCAGCAGATAGCCATAGTAATATGACGGATCCTGACTATTAACGGCACCGGTGAGTTTAAGCCATGAAATCTGTCCATCCCCGTTTTTTACCCGAAAAATAGAGGTTGCCACTTTACCCTCTTTGACCATATCCATGAAGGTATCGATGATGTGCCGATCCTCGGGAAGCAGGCCGGCATTTCGATAGCTGATGTTTTTTAAAAATAGCGCGCCATCAATTCCCGGTGCCACTTTGAAATTTTTATTGAGAAATTCGATGCGCGCCTTTCGGATTTCAATACGCCACAGCAGGGCAGGAAAATCATTGATAAAACTGTAAAGGTCTTCTACCGGTATTTCCCGGGAGATATTCAACGGCTGGTTCAAGAAAGAATCTCCATGATTGAAGCATTAACAGCTGTGGGCCGGCCTGATCTATCTGCATTCAGGCTCAGCCCACAACAAAGATTGAAAGATCTCTAATTTACACAATCCAGCATATCTTTTTTACCGGATATTTCATAGGGGCAATTGGGTTTGGTCAGACAATTGCCGCCGTGCGCAATACTCTGGCCGCTGCGACCAGATTTTTCAAAGCGGCTTTTGTCTCGGGCCACCCTCTGGTTTTCAAACCGCAGTCCGGGTTGATCCACAGCCGTTCCTTTGGGATGCGTTTCGCCGCTTCATTCATATTTTTTACAATAAAATCCACGGAGGGTACGTTGGGCGAGTGGATATCATATACACCTGGACCGATTTCGTTGGGATAGGCGGTTTCGTCAAAGGCGTTGAGTATCTCCATGTTGGAACGGGACGCCTCAATGGTGATGACATCGGTATCCATGCCGGTAATTGCGTCTATAATATCGTTGAATTCCGAATAGCACATATGGGTATGAATCTGGGTGGCGTCTTGGACCCCGTTGGCGGTGATCCGGAAGGCACCCACCGCCCAGTTCAAATATTCATCCCATTGGTCTTTACGCAGGGGCAGTCCTTCTCTCAGGGCGGCTTCATCGATCTGGATGATGGAAACACCGGCCTTTTCAAGATCCAGCACCTCATCGCGTATGGCAAGGGCAACCTGGCGGCAGGTGTCGGCCCGGCTTTGGTCGTCTCTGACAAAGGACCAGTTTAAGATGGTGACAGGGCCTGTGAGCATCCCCTTGACCGGTTTGGCTGTCAGGGATTGGGCATAAACGATCCACGAGACGGTCATGGGTTGGGGGCGGGAGACATCGCCAAAGAGAATCGGCGGTTTAACACAGCGGGAACCGTAGGACTGCACCCACCCATATCGGCTGAAGGCGAAGCCGTCCAGCTGCTCGCCAAAGTACTCCACCATATCGTTGCGTTCTGCTTCGCCATGGACCAGCACATCCAGGCCAATCTCTTCCTGGAATTGAATGTTTTTTTTCATCTGATCCCGGATGCCTGTGGTGTAGTCACTCAGCCCGATTTTTCTTTTTTTGAAATTCAGCCGCAGCGCCCTGATCTCTTGGGTTTGTGGAAATGATCCAATGGTCGTGGTGGGGTAAAGGGGCAGGTTGAGTATTTCTTGGTGAAGTTTGGCCCGTTCGGGGTAGGGTTGATTGCGTTGTCCCCAACTGTCATTGACCTGGGCTAAACGTGCCTGGACCGCCGGGTTGTGAATCCGGGTTGATTGTTTGCGGTTTTCCAGTGCCTTTGCGTTCTCGGCCAGCTGGGTCGCAACTGTTTCCCGGCCTTGGTTTAAGGCCTTTGCCAGAATATCCAGTTCAACCAGTTTTTGCCGGGCAAAGGCCAGCCAGTTTAAAAGTTCGGTATCCAGTTCGGTCTCTTTTTCCAGATCCACAGGCACATGGAGCAAAGAGCAGGACGGGGCCAGCCACAATCGATCGCCAAGTTGCCCATGGATGGGTGCCAGTTGATCCAGAAGGGCATTCAAATCCGCTTTCCAGATGTTTCTTCCGTCAATGACCCCCAAGGACAGGTCCATGTGTTCGGGCAGGCGCGCAACAATATCCGCCACCTGGTTTTTTCCCCGGACCGCATCCACATGAAGGGCCTGAACCGGCAGGGACAAGGCCAGGTTCAGGTTATCTTCAAGGGCACCAAAATAGGTGGCGAGCATGATTTTTACCGATCCGGTTCCCAGGGCCTGGTAGGCTTGTTCCACCATGCGTTTCCAGTCATTATCCAGATCCATAACCAGCAACGGTTCATCCATCTGCACCCACTCGATATCCTGGGCGGCCAGCAGATTTAACAGCCGGGCATACTCCGGCAGCAGTTTTTTAAGCAAGGTTTTTTTATCAACACGTTCTGCTTTGCCTAAAATTTTTTTATCAACACGTTCTGCTTTGCCTAAAAAAAGATAGGTCACGGGGCCAAGGATAACCGGTTTTGGCCTTACACCAATTTTTTGCGCTTCCTGCACCTGCTCCAGCAAAGATTGCGCATCCAGACAAAATTCCGTGGACGGCTCAAATTCCGGAACAATATAGTGATAGTTGGTGTCGAACCACTTGGTCATATCCCCGGCCGGAATCTGGTTGTCATTTCCATCACCTGCGGACTGGCCGCGTGCTGTACGAAAATACCGGTCCAATGGTGAGCCGTCGGTTTCCCTGGCCCGGGCAGGAATGTTGCCCAGCATCCAGCTGGTATCCAGCACCTGGTCGTAAAATGAGAAATCACCCACGGGCACATAATTCAGTTTTTTTTGATAGCCCCAATTGTGTTTTCGAAGCCGGGCACCGGTTTCAAGTAATTGGGTTTGGGATGTCTCCCCGCGCCAGTAAGACTCCAGTGCACGTTTAAGTTCCCTGTTGTCACCGATGCGGGGGAACCCTAAATTGTGGGTTTTCATGCTGTTGAATCTCCTTTTTGAATTTTTGAGAAATGTCTTGGGTCGTATGATTGTTGGCAAGACTATAGAGGAGATAAACGCATGATGAAAAATGATATATATTCACACATTCATAAAAAGTGATAATGAATTGTGGCAATGAGAAATTTTATATTCGATGTTTGGGCGTTGAAATTATTTATTTAGGCTGGTACATCTGTTTTATAACCTTCTCAGGTTAAGGGGCCCGGAAAAAAACTTTCCCCTTTTATCAAGTCTTTTTTCCGAGTCCCTCACCAGGTCTTAAAATTATCCTGTATTTTTAATCAAGATAATCCACATGCTTAATGATTTCCGCCACAACTTTTTCTTTCTTTTCATTAAACATGGCTTTGTTTTTTTCAAACAGATTGTTTCCCTTTGTATCAATGGAGACAATCAACGGACCAAATTGTTTAACCCGCATCACCCACATGGCTTCGGGCATACCTAGGTCCAGCCACTCAACCGATTCCACCTCTTCCACCCGGCTTGCAGCCAGAACGGCGCAGCCGCCGGGAAATACGGTATGAACCGCTTTGTACGCCATGCAGCCTTCAGCTGTTTTGGGCCCCATGCCGCCTTTGCCCACAACCAGTTTAACGCCGGTTGCTTCCAAAAATTCCTTTTGAAGTTTTTCCATGCGCATACTGGTGGTCGGCCCGATGGAGATCACATCGTATTTGCCGGGCTGATCTTTTCTTTCCTGCATAATGGGTCCGGCATGGAAAATGGCTTTGCCTGCCAGGTCAATCGGCAGATCTCTGCCCTGGTGAATATGGCGGTGATGCACATCATCCCGGCTGGTGATCAAATATCCGTCCAGGAATATGACATCGCCTATGGTAAGGTCTTCAAGATCTTCGTTTTTTATCGGTGTTGTTAATGTCTTTGTGCTCATAGTGTGACTCCTTTGTGTGAGATAACTTCATATTCCAGGCTTGAATCAAATTTAATCAGGGCTCTTCTGTGCGCCCAGCATCCGGTGGAAAGACCTACCGCTATTGTTGCCGGATGGCGTCCTGCCTGTTCAATGTTGACACCCATCACCGAATTTTTACCCGTAAGTCCGCCAGGGCCGATTTGAATGTCGTTCAAGCCTTTTTCAATCATCTTCTCCAGTTCCGCGCCCCGCGCATTGGGATTTTGTGTGCCGATGGGACGAAGCAGGGCTTTTTTGGATAGTTTGGCAGCCACTTCTACGGATCCGGCAATGCCGATACCCACCAGAAGCGGGGGACAGGCGTTGATGCCGTAAGAGGTGATCTGATCAAAGATAAATTTGACGGCTCCGTCATAACCTTCTAAGGGCATCAGGACCTTTGCGGTGCCGGGCAGACTGCAGCCGCCGCCTGCCATGTACATGTATATTTTTACTTCGTCATTATTGGGCACAACTTCCCAGTCAATCCATGGAATTCTTGTGCCGACATTATTGCCGGTATTTTTTTCATCAAAAATTTCCACGCAATTATGACGCAGCGGTGATTCGATGGTGGCCTTTTTTACCGCTTCAACCAGGCAGCTTTCAATCTCGTCAATCATGGGAAATTTGGAACCCACCTGCACAAAATACTGAATAACACCTGTATCCTGGCATGCCGGTCGGTCAAGCTTGTGGGCCATGTCCAGGTCATCAAACATGGCATCATAAATCAGTTTGGCCATGGGCGTATCTTCCTGGGTCCTGAGCTCTTTGAGTTTGGCAATGACATCATCGGGAAGATGCTTGCCTGCATAGCCGGTAAACTTGGCCATCACATCGATAAAATGTTGGCGTTGTGTGTTTAGGTCCATTAATTTTGTTCTCCTTTGAAGTTAAGGGATAGGAACGTAGGGTAAATAATAGAAACCATGCGAGACTTTCGTCTCATCCAAAAAAAAACCACAAAGATTTGACGCGTGTTATACGCCTTAACCTTCGTGGTTTTTTAACATGTCCGTTACAATCATCTCATCGTGCGGGTCAGCGCTCCCGTTCCTGACCCATTGAAATATTGATAACGGCTATATCAAAAAAAAAGCCACAAAGATTTAGCGGATATTTTCCGCCGTTACCTTCGTGGCTTTTTTGATATCTTTACCTGGGAAAAACTGATCTAAACGAAAACGGCTTTTCCGAAGTTTATACGCTGTCCAACGCTCTTGCCTTCTGGCAAAAAGTAGCCTTGTTCTACCTTTCATCGGCGCATTCGGATGATCTTTGTTAAGTTAAGAACGCCCGAATGCATATCAAATTTATTAAAGTCTTTAAGCTGCCTGCCTGGCAGTCTTTTTGTAAAAAAATTTAAGTTTTTATAAAAAAATAATAAATTTTAGAAAATGTACTACATTAGGTCCCGTCCGTATGTCAAGCATTAAAAAGGAACTGTTGAATATTAAAGACGGGTCGGGATTTTAATTTGTGTGCGTTTGTATTCAGCGGTGTCAGTAGCCTCTCAAATTAAGAAACCCGAATCATAATAGTCCAATAATCCCTTTTCAAAGGAATACTCGGGCACAAACCCGATTTTTTCTTTTGCCAGGGACATATCACACTGTGTATGGTTTTGATATGAATCTTGAAAAGGATTTTCAATATATTCGGGGACCCTGTTCAACCCCAGAACACTATTGAGTTGTTCAACGATTTTGTTAAAAGAGGTTGTTGTTCCGGACCCGCAATTGACAATGCAGCTTTCTTTTGCCTTTGAGGCAAGCAGGTTGGCTCTTACAACATCCTTAACATAGATGTAATCTCTTTTTTGCTCTCCGAACTTGAACAGTTTCGGATTCATTTTTTGCATTTGCTGGGCAAATTGGTACACCATGGTGGCCCTTGTACCTTTATGATTTTCCCTTGGCCCGTATATATTGCAATATCGGAGTCCGACAATGGTGAGGTCCGAATGCTTGGCTGCAAGTGCCATGGAAAAATCATCCAGTAATTTTTTTGCCACGGCATATGGGGTTTGGGGGGCAGGCGGGTCACTTTCGTGATAAGGGGCCGGGGCGTTGCCGTATATTGCCGTGGATGAGGCATACACAATTTTTCTGCATCCATGGGTAATGACATGGTCGAATAAATACTTTGATGATTCAAGATTGGCCCGCATGATCTCTTTTTCATCATCGACTCTTGTGCCGTTAATCGCGGCCTGGTGGAAAAGAACATCTATTTTTCCAATGGCGTTCCAATCTATGCCGATAAAACCTGGATACAGGCATTTGCCCTTAAATTCAGGGAGTGGCTGTTCAGATTCATTGCCTGTGATAATTACCTCGTGTCCTTGTTCTTGGAGTGCTAATGTTAAATTGGAACCCACTAATCCGGTTCCGCCGGTTACTAAACATCTCATAATCTGTGCCTAATTTAGGGGTTGTGGTTGATAGAAGGACAAAAAAGCCAGAAGGTTTTTATTCGCATGGATAAAAACCTTCTGGCTTACAGTTTTAGTTTATGATTTAGTGGTAATGATTTTTAATTTTCACACCGTTTCTACGGCGATTGATGTATTCGTATACTGAAACAAAAAAAGAAAGTCAAATGAGGAATATAAAATGACCATTGAATGGGCATATATCAGAAAAGGCTGCACATCCTGTAAAAGAGCGCTTGCGTATTTTGAGGAACACAATATTTCAGTGGATGTAACGGTTGATGCAAGAAAGGAAAAATTGGATGCACAAAAAGCCTGGGAACTGATCAAGCCACAGAACCACGTTTATATCGCAAAGGGCAAAAACAAAGTAGTCAGTTTTGATCCGGATAGATCGGAGCCCGAAGACGTTTTAAAGCATACCATGGGCCGGAGCGGAAACTTGCGGGCACCCACGGTGATTCAAGATAAAACCATATTTATCGGTTTTAACGAAGATATATATACCCGTCTGTAAGTTATGCCAGGGGGCCTACTCTGCCGGATCTGTATCGATAGACTTGGATCAAAGTTGATGGTAAATTTTTTCCTGCTCGTCCAGAATATCATCCAATATGATTTCGGTGGTATAGGGGTTCATGATAACGCTGCGAAGCACCACCACCATAAAATCATCCTCGGGAACAAGTTTGAGCCGGGTCCGGGAGACAAAGCTTTTGCCGGCTTCACGCTGGATGCGCTGGAGGCGGATATTGATCTCGTCCAATTCCTGGTTTAGCTGCTTGCGTTCTTCTCCCTGGGCTGTTTGCAGTTTCTGGCGAAAGGCCAGGGGCACCAGCCGGTAGGTAAGGATATTGAGTACCGGCGGGGTCACCAGTTCAAACTCAGGCCGCTCTTCTATTTTTTGGGCAAAGGCTCTGGCCGTTTCAATGCCGTGATCAATCATTAGGGCATACCCCTTGGACCCCATGATTTTTAGAGAGGCATCCAGGATCAGGCAGGCGGCCTCCCTGGAACCTTCAAGGGTTTTTATCCCCAAGTCCACAGAGCCTTTCCGGTTAACGTACCGGGCATGGTAGGCAATGGCATCAAGGGCCATGGCGTTTTTAAAATAGACCATACCCGCGCCCATGGGCATGTAAAATTGTTTGTGGCCGTCAATGGTAACCGAATCTGCGCGCTCAATGCCCGAAAGCAGGTGGGCATAGGTGTCGGATAACAGTATGGGGCCGCCCCATGCCGCATCCACATGAAAATGGACCTGCTCTTTTTCACAGATATCAGCCATATCCTGCAACGGATCAATGGTTCCTGTTTCCGTGGCCCCGGCAATGCCCACGATGGCGGCTATTTTTGTGCGGCCTTGCTGCTTGAGGGCCTGGATGGTCTGTTTTAGTTTGTCCGTATCCATGGTGTGATCCGGTTTTACATCAACAGCAATGATGTTTTTATTGCCCAGTCCTAAAATGCCGCTTGCCTTTCTTAACGAGTAGTGCCCCCGCCGGGAGACAAGGATCACCACCCGGTCCGTGTCATGAACCTGCATGGCTTTAAAAAGGCCGTCTTCTTCAATGCTTTTAAAATCATCCTTAGGCGGGAACAGGCGGTTTCTGGCCACCCACATGGCCGTTATGTTGGCCGTGGTGCCGCCCGATGTAAACGCCCCTAAAGCCGTACGGGTATTCTGGACATGGGCCCGGTAAAACGCGTCATCTTGTTTGAAAATCAGGCGGTGGATTTTTGCCAGCACCTGCCGTTCAATGACGGCCAGCACCTTGGAGGTTTCCATTTTAATGACATTCTGGTTCAATGCCGCGGTGATGGCCTTAAGATGCACCATAAAAAAGGGCAGGGCAGAAGTCATATGACCAATAAAGTAGGGGGATGCCACATTGACTGCTTTAGGCGCAACGTCTTTTATGATATCTTCAATCACCTGGCCCAGATTTTTTTGGGGATGGTCGCTGATCTCAACGTCCATGTAGCTTTTGGCAAGTTCGGTCAGGCTGATCTCTTCGGTAACGCCCACATGCCGGTTAAGAAAATCGTGGAGTCCGAACAGGATCTGCTCCATGTATTTAACCAGGGTCTTTTTGCTGTTTTCATCATCGGGGCGGATGAAAACCCGGTCCAGGGACTTGCGGTCTGCAATCAATTGCCCGGATGTTTTTCGTAAGGGTTTAATGTCTTGGTTCCAGGCGCTGTTTCCAGGCAATGAAAAAAATGAAAAAGAGGATGACATGTGTGAAGGTCTTTCCTTCAATTTAAAATTGGTTGTCCGGCTTGTGCTGCCCGGCTTATGTGCTTTTACATTCTGCCGGCCGCCTGTTGCCTTCTTACGGCAGCCATCTTTCCTAATAACTTGCAAACAATCTTAAAGTATGGCAGGTCTACCTTAAAACAAGGAGAAAATCAAATGGAACTTGATATTAAAGATATTTTAACCCGGGTTACCCGGTACAATCTGATCCGCAACGGCAGAATGATATATATAGATGTTCACAAAAAGATCCAGGGCAATCTGGCAGACGATTATATTGCCGTGCCCAATCTTGTAAATATTATTGCAGATTCCGTACACCAGGGGGCGGGCAGCACCGAGGAAGCAGCACTTGCAGACTGTCTGAAGAAAATCAAGGGGTTAAATCTGGAGGATCTGTTTCCCAAAACAGCGCCAAAGAACAAACCTTCCGAATCCGGCTCAAAATCTTAAACACAACAGATTTATTTTTATTCTATTGCGGTCTATCATTGAGTCACAGTTGGGATTGTGTTATTTTTGTTTCATCTTCTCACTAATGTAAAAGGAGAGTCTATGAACATTTCAATTACTTTCAAGAACGTCCCTTCATCTGACGCTGTAAAATCCCATGTTGAAAAGAAACTGAATAAACTGGATAAAATGCTGGAGTACCCTGCAGAGGCCCAGGCTGTCTTCTCAGAGGAAAAATTGCACAGCATTGCTGAAATTAATTTGATTTGTAATAAGCTGAAAATTCATGCCAGAGGCGAGGCAGAAGAGAACAACATGTATCTGGCCATAGACAATGTGGTCGAAAAGGTTAAAATTCAGATCACCAAATTCAAAGAGAAACAAAAACGCCACCTGGCCGGTGACAAACAGAGCATTAAAGACGAAGTGCCAGATCCCGTCGAAACTGAATAGACTTTTTTTCTGACATAATCGATTAATCCGATCCCAGTCCCTTAAAAAGGACTGGGATTTTATTTTTTTTCGGCCTCAATGATGGCCTGCACCCCGCTGTGGAGATCATTTAAAATTGTGTTGGCGCTGATGCCCAGCCTGCGGGCATTGGAAATGTCGAAGACAGCCCCGTCAACAGCGGTTTTTTCCCCGTTCGTGCCCCGGATCTGCAGGTGGTGGGATTTGGCTATGGATTCAAGGAGAGGGATATTTTGTTCCAGATTTTCAAGATGAATATGCACACCGGCCCTCATGGTTGTTCCGATATTGGTGGGACAGGAGGTAAGAAATCCTTTTTTCCGGTCAAAGGCAAAATCTAATTTTTCCTCAAGCGCCTTGACCATCTCTTGCAGCCGGTTAAACACACGGGCAAGATCTCCGCCGGGTGACTGGGCGATGATGCGCAGATGATCCTCTTCATTGACCCATACCCGGACGACCTTGTCCCGGCTTATAAATATGCCGCGTCCTGTGGGGTAATCCTGGTTTATGCCTGCGGCATCCATGAACCGGTCGCCTTTGGGAAAGGCCAGTCCCTTTTCAAGCAGATCGTTGAATTGTTTTTCATTTAAATCTGAAAAATTTGTGTAGGTGCCGGACAGATTTTCGGGTAGGGAGTCAAAGGCCTGCTTTACGGTTTCTTCCAGGGCCTTGCGCTGATTTATACTCATGTTGCCTGAAAACGGAAAATTGCACAGGTTTCTTGCCACACGGATTCGGGATGAGCGTATGAATGTCTGTGTCGGGTCCAGGTCGGCCAGAACAGCTTCCTGCATGCCGGGTTTATGGGACCAGCCCGGTTCAAGGTGGTGGTAATCCTCGATAATGGGCAGCAACACCGGTGCAAAGCAATCATAGCTTTCCATGTCCCCGGCATAAATACCAATGGCTGAGTCCGGATTTCCAATGCCGGATTTGATGGCCTGATCAAGACTGTACCCCGACGAGGTGCGGATGTGTTTAAGGTCGTTATATAAACTGAGTGTCAGGTGCTGCTTTATTTGGGATCGGGAAAAGACATGAAACGGCAGCCCGGGTTCAGCTTTCATATCGGGAGGACTGTGAAGATATCGCACGGGCCAGACGGGTCTGGATTTGATCTAAAAGAATACAGTCCGCGTGGCATTTGGGCAGATTTTCCCTGAATTCACAATTAACGCACGGGCTTTGGGTCAGATAGCCCACCTCAAAATCAAATAAATCTCTTTTAACTGACTGCTTGTCCATAATGGTTTCTATACTTCCGGTTAAAAATAATGCTTTTTATATCATTTTTTTGGGGCTTGATAAAGCAGGTAATCCGCTTTAAATAAAAAGAGATTTTTGTCCTTTGCGCTTAAGTTTTGCCGTGAGGCTTTTTAGGCACAGGTTCTGATGAATTTTTCGGATAATACGTGGATGTGTTCCGGTCCGATGCCACAGCATCCGCCGATCAGCGTGGCACCTTCCTGAACCCATTTTTGAGCCCAGTTCAGATAGGATAACGGGGTTAAGTCAGCTCTGATCTCATTGAGGGTTTCATTTGCCTTTGCGTCTTTGGGTTGGGGTGAAAAGGCATTTGCATAGGCACCGATTTCAATATGTTCAGCGTTCAAAATCGCCAGCTGTTCCCGGGTCACCTCAATGGCCTGACTGATGACTTCGGGTTGGCAGCAGTTAAATAAAATGGCATCCACCTTTGCATTGACCATCTTTGAGACTGCATCCACCAAGGATTCCCCCGAGCGTAAAATCGGTTCAGGATTTAAATGAGAGTCATCCTGTGTAAAAGCGACCCAGAACGGCTTGGCTGACCGATCCAGTTGATCGACCAGGGCTTTAACCCGAATCGGTTCATCAGTCAGGCTTTGGGTTTCACACAGCCATAAATCTACATACAAGCTAAGCCCCTCTATCAAAGGGGTTGCAATTTCAGCCACCCGTTCAGGCCTGTACAAATCAGGACGATAGGAGCCGAACAGCGGGGGGATGGACCCTGCAACTCGGGTATGGGGCCGGGTTTCACTGACGGCTGCACATGCCGTCTGTCCGGCGATGATTGCCAGAGACTTTCCCTGTTTTTTAAATAGATCTTCTCCAATGTGAAAAGGGACCAGGGCATAGCTGTTGGAGGTGATGACGGATGCGCCGCTTTTAATGAATGCTTTATGAACCTCCTTAACCAGGTCAGGCGTCTCCATCAGGGCCAATGCGGACCACTCCGGTTGTTTGAACACAGCCCCTCGCCGTTCCAGTTCCCTGCCGATGCCGCCGTCTATAATCGTCACGTTGTCTCTTGTCATTGCGTATTCCTTATCATTTGCTCTAATTAGTAAAATTTAATGCAATTCATGAAGTATTCAATGCTTATTAGGTTCCCGTGGGGCTTTTTTATTTCCGCTGCGATAAATACCTTTGCTGTAAACATAACCGTTTTGTCATTTGACACTATATTTGAGCGCAGTATATTAAGACGAAAACATTGTTCATTTCAGGCTTAGGCCTTGTTGCGGCCGCCTGCAATAACGGCCCAAAACACAGGGCAGAACATAAGGATTAATACGTTATGGAAGAGATCATAAAGCAGATCGAGACCGCTCATCTTCTGGTGAACCGTATCCGCAGTGAAGTGGGCAAAACCCTGGTGGGTCAGGAAAAACTGGTTGACGGCCTGTTGACAGGGCTTCTGACCGGCGGACACGTACTCATCGAAGGGGTCCCGGGACTTGCAAAAACCTCGGCGGTCAAAGCATTGGCTGCAGCGGTCCAGGCTGATTTTAAGCGCATTCAGTTTACCCCGGATCTGTTGCCGGCCGATTTGACCGGCACCGAGATCTACCGGCCCAAAACCACGGATTTTGTCACCCGCAAGGGGCCGTTGTTCAACAATATTATTCTGGCCGACGAAATCAACCGGGCCCCGTCCAAAGTGCAGTCCGCACTGTTGGAGGCCATGGAAGAAAAGCAGGTGACCATCGGCGACACCACATATAAGCTGCCGACCCCGTTTCTGGTGCTGGCCACCCAGAACCCCATTGAGCAGGAGGGCACCTATCCGCTGCCCGAGGCCCAGGTGGACCGTTTTATGCTTAAGGTTCTGGTAGAATACCCCAGCCGCGCCCAGGAGCTTGAGATCCTTAAGAAAACCAGCTTTACTGCGGCGGAAGAGACGTCCCCCGTTATTTCCTGTGAGGAACTTGCCCAGTTAAAACACCTGGTGGATCAGGTCTATGTGGATGAAAAACTAAAAGAGTATATCGTCAGTCTGATTTTTGCCACACGAAATCCGGAATCGTGTAAAATGCAGACCGGGAATTATATTGAATTCGGGGCATCGCCTAGGGCAACCATCTTCCTTGCTAAGGCCGCCCGGGTTACCGCATTTCTGGCAGGCCGGGCCTATGTAACGCCCCAGGACATAAAACTTGCCGGACCCGATGTGCTGCGCCACAGAATTCTGCTCTCCTTTGAGGCCGAGGCCGAAGAAATTTCCACAGAGCAGGTGGTGGCGGATCTGTTTGATTCCGTAGAAGTGCCATAAGCATAAATCGCCTGTAAATGGGTTTTCAGCTGCGGTTATGTATTCTAATAAAAAGGCAAATTTCGTACATTTAAACGATTAGGTGGTCATGTAATGATTCCTGCCCACATCATAAAAAAGATCAAGCAGATTCATATAAAGTCCCGAAAAACCGTCAACACCCTGATGGCCGGGCAGTACAGGTCTGTGTTTAAAGGATCGGGCATTGAATTTGAAGAGGTGCGCGAGTACGCTCCGGGCGATGATGTCAAAACCATTGACTGGAACGTTTCGGCGCGTACGGGCAAGGTGTTTGTCAAGCTTTTCAGGGAAGAGCGCGAATCCATCGTGATGCTGCTCATCGACATGAGCGCGTCTTTGAATTTCGGGACCCATTCGGGCAGCAAACTTGAAAAGGTGGCTGAACTTGCATCGGTTTTGGCATTCAACGCCATTAAAAATAACGACAAGGTGGGGGTGATTTTTTTCACGGATCAGGTGGAAAAGTATATTCCGCCAAAAAAGGGTTCGGCCCACATCTGGCGGGTGATCAAGGAGATTTTTACCTTTGCGCCCCAAGGGGTGGGAACCGACGTCGCCTGTGCCCTGGATTTTATGGCCAAAATCAGCAAAAAGCGCAGTTTTGCCTTTGTCATTTCCGATTATCTGAGCCCTGAGTACGAAAAAAGCCTGCGCCTTTTGAACCGGCGGCACGAGGTGGTGGGCATGCGTGTCTTTGATGAGGGGGCCTTTCATCTGCCCTGTGCCGGTATTGTGCGGGTTAAGGACTTTGAAACCGGGGAAGAGACCCTCATGGATGCGGGCAGCAAAAAAATGCGGCAATGGTATACGGACCAGCGGCAGAAAATTCATACCCAGACCGAATCCTTGTTTACCAAAGCCCGGGTGGATCTTGTGGATGTCACCACGGATGACAGTGTGTCCGATGTATTGACCCGGTATTTCATGCTTCGGGAGCGCAGACGCTGATGCTTGAAGATATTCATGACATAAGACCGCCGGTGATGACAGGCATGGACCCGGGACTTGTCCGGGCACTGATCTGGGGTGCAGGGGCAATTGTGCTCTGTGCACTTGTTTTTTTGATCATCCGGTACTGGCTTAAACACAGAAAGAAAAAAATCCAAAACGTTGTTGCTCTGCCGTTGCTCTCTCCATATGAAACAGCCACCCGGGATCTTGAAAAGTGCATGGCCGGGTTCGGCCACGATGCCAAAATTTTTTATTTTGAACTGAGCCGTATTCTCAAAGCTTATGTGTCAGGAACGTTTAACATCAACTGTTCCGAGATGACCTCCCAGGAGATGGCAAGAGCCGTCAAAGGTCTTGATTTCCCGGATATCGGTCTTAAAACCCAGCTGATTCAGTTCCAGGATCAGTGTGACCCCATTCGTTACATGCCCCTGGATGCCCAGGCAACCCTGGAGGCGGGGCGCATGCAGCAAGACCTTGCACTGGCCGGAAATCTTGTGGCCCGGATCGAACAGGTGCTTAAAGATGCGGCAGCCAAAGAAACGGAGGATGCCTAATGTTTCGATTTGCCTCCCCATGGTTTCTTCTGCTGCTCCTTTTGCCCTGGATCTGGCTGCTGGTTCACACGGCCAAAAATGGCGCTCGGTTTTCATTTAAATGGCTGCCTAAGTCTTCGGGACACAGTCTCCGGGTCTCCAGTCTGACCGGCACACGCCGGGTGCCTTTCAGTTTCGCTGTGTTACTGGCCCGGCTGATGCCCCTGGTAAAGGTGCTGGCCTTAAGCCTGATGATTATCGCCCTTGCCAGGCCCCAGGCCGGTGAGCGCAAGGTCAATGTGGACACCCAGGGGGTGAATATTGTCCTGGCCCTTGATCTGTCCGGGTCCATGAAAGCCCTTGATTTTAAACAGGAGGGCAAGATCGTCACCCGCCTTGACGCGGTCAAGAGTGTGGTGTCCGATTTTATCATGAAAAGGGAAGGGGACCGCATCGGCCTTGTGGTGTTCGGCACCCATGCCTTTACCCAGGTGCCCTTGACCCGGGACTACAACACCATTGCCTTCATGCTGGATCATTTAAAGATCGGGGCAGCCGGACCCAATACCGCCATTGGCGATGCCCTGGGCATTTCCCTCAAACGCCTGGAAGATATTCAATCCAAATCCAACATTATTATTCTGCTCACCGACGGTAAGAGCAATGCCGGAGAACTTTCCTGGCAGGAGGCCGCCAAGATCGCCGCCCAACGCAACGTTAAAATTCATACCATCGGTGTGGGGTCCCAGGGTAAGGCGCCTTTTCTTGTGAACGGGCTTTTCGGCCAGCAGTATGTGTACCGGCAGGTGGATATGGACTGGGATGCCCTGGATTCAATTGCCAAGCAGACCGGCGGCACGTTCTTTAAGGCCAAGGACACCGAAAGCCTTGAATCTATCTATAAAATGATTGATTCCATGGAAAAGACAAAGGTAAAGGTGGACAAATGGGTGGATTACAAAGAGCTCTATTCCCTGTTTTTGATCCCAGGCCTCCTGCTTTACCTGGTGTGTCTGGGTCTTGGCAGCACACGGCTGATTGAACTGCCCTAGGGTGATAAAAGGATGCACATATGAAATTTGAACATCCATATATTCTGTTTTTTTTGTGGGGACTTCTGCCGTTGGCAGGAGTGATGGTGTACGGGATTTTCCGGCACAAGAAAATTCTTGCCTGGTATGCGGATGCTGCCATGTACAATCATATTCTGCCCGGGTTTTCCTATGGCCCCAAGTGGGTAAAAATGATTCTGACCCTGCTTGCCGCAGGATTTGCCGTGGTGGCCCTGGCAAGCCCGTTGGCCGGCTACCGCTGGGAAAAAACCACCCAGAAAGGGGTGGATATCATGATCGCCCTGGATTGTTCGCGCAGCATGCTGGCCCAGGATGTCTCTCCCACGCGGCTGACCCGGGCCAAACGCGAAATCATTGACCTGACCCGGTTGATGCACTCGGACCGGGCAGGGCTCGTGGCCTTTTCAGGGGCTGCGGTACTGCAATGTCCGTTGACACTTGATTATAATGCCTTCGGAATTTTCCTTGATGCCCTGGATCCCGATTATCTGCCGGTGGGGGGAACGGATTTGACGGCAGCCCTTGAGACCTGTTACAACGGGTTTGATCCGTCATCCACTGCGGGAAAAGCCATTATTTTGATCACAGACGGCGAGGATACCGCCGGTGATGAGGCTGCGCTGACCCAGGTGGTGGAAAAATTTGCCAAAGAAAAAATCCGTATTTTCGCCATCGGCGTGGGAGACCCGGCCGGAGCCCCGATTCCGGCCAAGGGCGGCGGATTTAAAAAAGATAGTTCAGGCAATATCATTTTGTCAAAAGTGGACGAAACCATGCTTAAAAAGATTACGGCCATGACCCAGGGCCGGTATGTCCGGTCCGTGGCCGGGGATATGGATCTTGAGCAGATCTATTCCGGTGATATTCTGGGCACCATGGAGCGAAAGGAATTGACCCAGGGCCGTAAAAAAGTCTGGGAAAAGCGCTTTCAGTGGGCTTTGCTTCCCTGTGTTCTGCTGCTGCTTGCAGAATTGCTCTTTCCCCAGGGGCCGGGACGAAAACGCAGTGTTAAAGCCGGCGGTTCTTTGATCTGCCTGGCCATTGCCATGGGCCTTATGACGCCGGGCCTTGCCCGGGCCGGGTTGTGGACCTCACCGGTCAAAGAGGGCATGCAGGCCTGGGATAACAAACAGTACGACCAGGCAAAAAAGCATTTTATCGACGCCCAGCTTGAAAATCCGGATGACCCGCGTCTTTATTATAACATCGGCGCTGCTGCCTATGCTGCCGGAGATTATAATCTGGCGGAATCTAACTTTGCCCAGGCCTTGAATGCCAAGGACAGGGATTTGAAACACAATGCCCTGTATAACCTTGCCAACACACGGTATCGAAAAAATCACCTGGATAAGGCCGTGGAAGATTATCAGAATTTGCTCAAGGAATTTCCCGATGACGTCCAGGCCAAAGAAAATTTGGCCTTTGTAAAGAAAAAGCTTGAAGAGCAAAAACAGCAGCAGCAAGACCAGAAGAATAAAGACGGTAAAGATAAAGATCAGGATAAAAAAGACCAAAAGAAAGATCAGGATAAACAACAAAATAAAGACAATCCCAAAAAAGATCAGGGGAATCAAAACCCAGGCAAGCAAAATCAGCAGAACAGCCAGGACCAAAAGAATCAAAAGGATCAACAGGGCCAAAAGGATAAATCCCAAAAACAAAACCAGGGGCAGGATAAACAACAGGAGCAAAAAAGCCAGGCGGATCAAAACGAGCAGAAAAATCCTGAAAAAAATGGACAGCAATCCAAGCCGCCCCAGGAGGATAAGCAACAGGACAATCAGGCACAAGACACCCAATCCCAGGCGGCCCAGGCAGGAAAAGCAGGCAAAGATCAAAACGGCCAAAACATGCAGCCGGCCCAGTCAAAAATGCTTGAAAATCGTCTCAACCGCCTGGAAGATAAACCCGGCATGGCCCTGATGCCCATAACCGGAGCACCGAACAATGATAAAGACTGGTAATATTTCCAAGATGAATCGAATATTTTTTACAGGCATGGCCCTGGCATTACTGCTCTTTAGCCTGCCCTGCACGGCCTTTGCCTTTACCGCCACAGCCCAGGTGGATCAGACCCGGATCACCCCCCAGGACGTTGTGTCTTTGCAGGTGATTGTGGACGGCGGTGAGGCCGACGTGGATACATCCGCCATCTCCGGTTTTCAAGTGAATCCGGCCGGTACCCAGTCTAGCAGAAGCTATATCAACGGCACATGGAGCCATAAGGTCATCTACCAGTATATGCTGGTACCGCTGAAAACCGGTGTGCTGACCATTGCCCCCATTACCTGTGTCCGGGACGGTGAATCCGTGCTGACCAAGGAGATTAAAATCCTTGTCCAAAAACCTTCGGCCCAGACCAGTGATGACAAGGGAGATTTTTTTGCCGAAGCCACGTTGAGCAGCAGCCGCATCGTACCCGGCCAGCAGGCCGTCTATACCATAAAACTGTGTGCAGCAAAACGTATCAAAGGCGCCTCATTTGATGCCCCTTCGTTTCAAGGCCTGACGGCCAAGCAGTTGACGGATTGGTCTAAATACACCCGGACCATCAACGGGCAGGCCTTTATGGTCAATGAAGCGAAATATCTGGTTCAGGCCGATGCCCCCGGGCAGTTTACCATTGATCCTGCTGTATTTGTGGCCCAGGTGCCCATGCAGCGGGCCAGACAGCGAGATCCGTTTGATTCAATGTTCAATGATTCATTTTTCCGGGATTCGTTTTTTGATACCACACCGGCAAAGCCTGTGCGCGTGGTGTCCAATCCTGTGGATTTGACGGTGACGGCCCTGCCGGAATATCACGGCGATCAGGCGTTTTCTGGCCTTGTGGGGAATTTTTCCATCGATAGTGCCCTGGACAAAACTACGGTGAAAACAGGGGAATCCGCAACATTGACCGTGACGATCAAGGGCACGGGAAATATTATGGATGCGGCGCTGCCTGCCCTGAACCTGGATATGGCTAAATTCAAGGTGTATGAAGACACCCCGGCCCAGGATGTGCAGGTCACCGAACAGGGATTTACAGGACAAAAGGTGTTCAAGCAGGCCCTGGTGGCCTCAGTGCCCGGCAAGGCAGTTATCCCGGCAATTCATCTGGTCTTTTTTGATACGGACTCAAATACATACAAGACGGTTACCACTGAGCCGTTAAGCCTTGACGTCCAGCCGGGCGGTCCCTCCACTATTGTGGATGCAGTACCTGCCATAAATACGGGAGGCGGGGCTTCTGCAGTATCCAAAGTAGAAAAATCCGAGGTCAAGATGCAGAACCGGGATATTCTGGATATCAAAGAGGAGATATCAAGTATCCATTCCCAGCCCAGTCTCTCCATGGCCTGGTTTGCTTTTCTGGTCTGCCTGCCGGCGTTCGGCTTTGGGGCGGCAAGCACGGCCGTGCGGTTTGGTGCCAGGGAAAAATCCTTAAAAGCCCAATACCGTGAAAAGGCATTGGACTATTTGAAAAAGGCGCGCAAGATTTCACCGGAAGCCCCCGAGTTTTTGCCGGGTCTGTCGTCGGCATTGACCTATGCCGTGTTGGGCCTGGGAGGCAAGGGCGGCCAAAGCCTGACCCGGGAGGAGGCACGTCAGATTCTCACCAGCAGCGGCCGGGATCAGGAGACCGTGGATAAGGTTACCCAATTGATGGATACCATGGATGCCGCCCGTTTCGGGGGCAAGCCCATGGATGAGAACACGGCACAAAAAAGTCTCGCCCAGGTGGCATCCCTGATCCGGACCCTGATGGTTGTGATCTGTGCAGGCGTCTGCATTTTCATGGCCCGGGGTACGGGACTTGCGGCCCAGGATCACGCTGACACAGGTATCCCAAAACAAGTTCATGCCGTAAAAGACAATGCCGGGGTATTCGTGGATGCGGTGCGCGCATATAAAGCCGGTGATTATGCAGCGGCGGCCGCCCAGTTTGAGGCCATTGCCGCAACCCGCGTAAAGAATCCCGATCTTTTCTACAATACCGGTAATGCATATTTGAAAGCAAAAGATTTGGGCCGGGCTATTCTCTGGTACGAGCGGGCAAAAAAACTTGCACCGTCGGACCCTGATTTGAAATTTAATCTGGCCTATGCCCAAAGTCTTTTAAAAGATAAACGAGAGGCCGGTTTTTCCTTTGCCGATATCCTCTATTTCTGGCAGGGCATGGTATCGTTAAAATGGCTCCAGTATACCTCGATCACACTCTCATTTTGTTTCTTTATCTGGGCGACCCTTCAAAAGATCCGGGGTCGGCAGATTTTTTCAGCCGCAGGTATTATTATTTTTCTGATCTTTGCCGCCACCACCCTGGCTACCGGCCTTGAATACAACCGCATTAACTCGGATGTGAAGGCTGTTATCTTAGCCGAACAGGCCGATGTCCGTTCCGGAACCATGGATAACGCCACCCTTTTATTTGACCTGCATGCAGGAACCCGGGTTCATGTGCTGGAAAAAAAAGAGAATTATATGAAAATTCGCTTTGCCAAAGATAAGGTGGGGTGGGTGGCATGCAGTAAAGTTGGAATCATATAGAAAGGATGGATAAGATGACCAAGCGTGTAATGGTTCCCATGGCCCAGGGAACTGAGGAGATGGAGGCTATCACCATCATTGATGTGCTCAGAAGGGCAGGGGCGAACGTGACCGTTGCCTCTGTGGATGAATTGCAAATTACGGCGGCCCGGGGTACAAAGATCATTGCCGACTGCCTGATCGCAGAATGTGAAGATCAGACCTTTGATCTGATCGCCGTACCCGGCGGACTTCCCGGTGCCCATAATCTGGCAGAATCCGAGGTGCTTGGGCAGATGCTCAAAGCCCAGGCTGCGGCGGGCAGGCTCTATGGTGCCATTTGCGCCTCGCCTGCGGTTGTGCTGCACCACCATGGTCTGATTACACCGGGAAAGGTCACATGCCACCCCTCTTTTACCCAGGCCATTGATAACGGCAACACCCAAGACCTTGACGTGGTGGTGGACGGCAATTGTGTTACATCACGGGGAGGCGGCACAAGTCTTGATTTTGCCCTGGAACTTGTGGCCCGGCTTTTTTCGCCGGAAACGGTGGCAGAAGTCCGCAAGGGATTGGCTATTTAGCATGATTGAAGTTGAATCTATGTGAAAAGTAATATATAAATGCAAACCTAATTTTAACAATTCAATCAAAAATCCTTCCAGGCAAATTTGTCGGGACGGGTGGGAATAAAGTCGTCTATGGATATCATGAATACAAAAATCGGCGTTGTCGGGGCCGGTGCCTGGGGAACGGCACTTGCCAAACTGCTTGCAGATAAAGGGTTTACCCTGGATCACTGGGCGTTTGAGCCCGAGGTAAAAGAGGAAATTACCCTGTACCGGGAAAACAAAAGTTTTTTGCCCGGGTTTACCTTGCCACCGCAGCTTGTACCCACCAATGACCTTGAAAAGGCCGTGTCCGGCAAAGATCTTGTGCTCATGGTGGTACCCTCCCATTGTATGCGCGCCGTGGCCACACAGATGAAACCGTATATCTCCCCGGGGACTGTGCTGGTCAGTGCGTCCAAGGGGATTGAAAATAAAACCCACATGACCATGACCGATATCCTGTCCGAAATTATAGATTTTCTGCCCGATAACAATTTCGGCGTGCTTTCGGGCCCAAGTTTTGCCAAGGAAGTGGCAGCCGGTTTGCCCACTGTGGTGGCCGCAGCGGCTCGGAAAAATGAGGTGGCTGAATTTATCCAGAAGGTGTTTTCCGGTCCTAATTTTCGGGTTTACGTCAATCATGATATTATCGGCACCCAGATCGGCGGGGCCATGAAAAACGTGATTGCCATTGCCGCTGGCGCCTGTGACGGGATGAATATGGGGCTGAATCCCAGGGCGGCGTTGATCACCCGGGGGTTAACGGAAATGAACCGTCTGGGTACCCGTCTGGGCGCGGATCCCTTAACCCTTTCCGGGTTGGCCGGCGTGGGCGACCTGTTCTTGACCTGCACAGGGTTTTTAAGCCGAAATTACACGGTCGGCAAACAGATTGGCCAGGGCAAGCGCCTGGATGAGATCATTTCAGAAATGCGCATGGTCGCCGAAGGGGTCAAGACCACCCGGTCGATCTATAATATGTCCAAAAAGCTTGATGTTGATTTGCCGATCTGTTGTGAAGTCTATTCCGTTTTGTTTGAAAACAGTCCTGTGGAAAGAACCGTAGAGCGGTTGATGGGCAGGTCATTGAAGCATGAGTTGGCAGGTGTGATCTAATTTTGTGTCAATTGGGTTTTGTCAGAAAACCCATGTCACCCATACGCTTCTTCAAACTTTCGTTGTGGGCTGAATCCGGTCGCCTATAGACCGGATTCAGCTCATATCTGTTGTTTCATGTCTGGTTAATTTCACGCATTTCGCATAAGTACACTTAAAAAATATTTTTGTTAAAAAAAACACTTGACATGATTTTTTTAAACTTCTATTGTTAGCGGCAACTAAAATTAATTATTTTAACTTATTAATTTGGGAGGACTTATGAGTAGCGCGTTGATTATCTACGGATCAACTACCGGAAATACCGAATCTGTTGCCGACATCATTTCAACGGATTTATCCAAGGCGGATTACACAATCAAAAAAATTAACGTTGCTGATGTGGATGTGGATATTCTCAATGAGGCATTTGATCTGTATCTGCTTGGCAGCTCCACCTGGGGCGACGATGAGATTGAGTTTCAGGAAGATTTTGCCCCTTTTTATGAGAAGATGAACGGAGAATTAAATTTATCAGGCAAAAAATTTGCCGTGTTCGGATGCGGAGATTCTTCATATGAATATTTCTGCGGTGCCGTGGATGCCCTTGAAGAGCGCCTGGCAAAGCTTGGGGCAAGCCTCGTGTGTGAGTCCCTTAGAATTGACGGAGAGCCCGAACAATCAGAAATTAATGAATGGATACAGGATGTGATCAATGCCGCCTAAACAAAAAAAATGTCTAAAATCCATGCTCAAGGATATCGGTCTTATGAACCGTACCGCTATGGCTGCCGGAAATGCCGGAAAGTTTGACACCGCCTTTAAAAATATGAACCAGGCTCTTGAATTAACCCGCCAGCTCAAAAAAGATTGCCTGGAAGCAAAACTGTTAAACAACCTGGGTAATTTACACACCATGTCAGGGGAATGGGATAAGGCACTGCTCTCATATGAGCAGTCCATGTCCATTGTGACTGAGCAATACGGTACCGACAATATTCTTTACAAAACTCTTCAAAAAAATCTGGTGTACCTTTTGACACTGGATGTCGCCGCCGCTTAACAGCGGCTCCTTCTCTCTTCTCTCTTGCTGCCGGGATTTTCCCGGCAGCTTTTTTGTTTGCCCGGCATGGCGGGTAGACCCAGCCTGCGGTAAGCAGGCGTCACCCCGACCAAGGGGATGAAGAAAGTAGGGTACGGCTGTAACGAGAGGTATAGTTTCCTGCCACCTGTCCAGAATAAGTGTGGACCGAAATAGCAGTCATGATAAGGAACTAAATGATCCTTATTTGAATTGCAACGCTGTTGTTTTCTGTGGTGCTAAATTATTATTTTGATATAAGAAATTTAAAGGCTTGCTTCTATACTGAAATACTGTTAGATTTCCACCCTTATTTTACTATTTCAAGGCCATTTTTTATATAAATCGGGCAGGGTAAAGAACATCGATGACAAACCCCATAGATAAAAAATTAGACAAAACATTATTACCTGAAATAAAAAAACGCAGAACATTCGGTATTATCAGCCATCCGGATGCCGGTAAAACGACATTAACGGAAAAACTGCTGTTATTCGGCGGTGCCATCCAGCAGGCCGGTGCCGTAAAATCAAGGAAAGCTGCCCGGGCGGCCACCTCGGATTTTTTGTCCATTGAGCAGGAAAGAGGCATTTCCGTATCGTCTTCTGTCATGAAGTTCAACTATAAAGATTACGAAATCAATCTTCTGGATACACCGGGGCACAAGGATTTCAGTGAGGATACCTATCGGGTACTCACGGCGGTAGACTGTGCCGTGATGATCATCGACTCTGCCAAAGGCGTGGAACCCCAAACCCAGAAGCTGATGGAAGTGTGCCGGATGCGCAACACGCCGATCATCACGTTCATCAACAAACTTGACCGGGAAGGACTTGAACCCCTTGAACTTTTTCAGGACATTGAAGATAAGCTTCAGATTGAGTGCGTGCCTTTAACCTGGCCCATCGGCATGGGGAAGCGGTTTAAAGGGGTATATAATCTGGAGCAGCAACAGCTGGGTATTTTTACGGCAGGATATACCCCGAAAAATGATGACGGCGTATTGATAGAAGCCCTTGATGATCCCGTGCTCGATGAAATGATCGGCCAGAGTGCGGCAGATCAACTGCGTGAAGATGTGGAGTTGATTTCCGTGGCATCCGAGCCCTTTGATCTTGACCTTTATCTTAACGGCACCCAGACCCCGGTGTTTTTTGGTTCCGCCATCAATAATTTCGGCGTCCGGGAGATGCTGGACGCATTTGTCCGGATTGCACCATGCCCCGGTGTCCGGCCCACAGCAACCCGGGATGTGGACCCATGTGAAGAGGCATTTTCAGGATTCACATTTAAAATACAAGCCAACATGGACCCCGAGCACAGGGACAGAATCGCTTTTTTCAGAATCTGTTCAGGGAAATTCACCAAGGGTATGAAGGTGAGGCACCACCGCATTGGAAAAGATATCAAAATTGCAAATGCCACCATTTTTATGGCCCAGGAGCGGTCCAATGTTGAAGAAGCCTATCCCGGGGATATTATCGGTATCCATAATCACGGCACCATTAAAATCGGGGATACCTTTACCACAAAAGAACCTTTGAAGTTTTTAGGCATTCCTAATTTTGCGCCGGAACATTTCAGGCGGGTGCTGCTTAAAGATCCTCTAAAAGCCAAAGCCCTGACAAAAGGATTGACCCAGTTGGCGGAAGAGGGCACAATTCAAGTATTCCGGCCTTTGCAGGGTAACATGCAGATTATCGGTGCAGTGGGGGTACTCCAGTTCGATGTGACCATGGCGCGGCTTAAGGCCGAATACAATGTCAATGCCGGATACGAGTCCATTGACCTGTCTGTGGCCCGGTGGGTTGAATGCGAAAGCGAATCGTATCTTAAAAATTTTATTCGAAAGAACGAATCAAGCCTGACCAGGGATGCAGAAGGGCGTTTGACTTTTTTGACCACAAGCGTGTACCAGCTTGGGTTCACCCAGGAAGAATGGCCGGACATTCAGTTCCATAAAACAAGGGAACACAACGAGTAAGTTTGACAGACAGCCACATCGTTTTTATATTTAAGTCCCAATAAATTTATTATTTTTATATTGTTGTGGGTTGGGTTGATTATTGATAAATCAGCTCAACTTACAGCTATTATTTGAAGTGTAAGTATAATGCGAGATCCTTTTAGAAAAATACCGTTTAACTACACCTCGGCCGGAGACGACCAGATCATTGCCCACCTGTTTGGCAATGAGATTTTAAGTACCATTCATGTCCTGGAAAAACTCGAGGGCACAGGGCGCTCCTCTCGCCTCCTTCATCGCTTCATGGGGGATATTTTCGTTATCAGACGCAATGCTTTTTTGTTTCAAGAACTTGTGGCGCATCCGATACTGAGACGCCGGTTGTTTACCGAATTTGAACATGACCTGTTCAATATTTCCGAGCATGCCGAACATGACGAGGTTCGCATTGTGCTTGACGCCTGCAGATCAGCGCTTCGTCAGCTAAAAGCTCAAACCACTGCCGTGGCAAAGGAGCAGGCCAGAATAACACGCAGACTTTCCCCGGTGATGGGTAAGGCCAACATATGCTTTGACCCTTTTGACATCACCTCCCATGCCACCGATGCCACGGACTGGCGAAGATACACACCGGTAGCCGTGCTGCGACCGGACAGGGAAGACCAGATTCCCAAACTGGTTAAAAAATTAAAAAATATGGGATTTCACATTATTCCCCGGGGTGGGGGGACTGGTTTGACCGGCGGGGCAACGCCCCTGGCGCCGGACTGTGTCATGATCAACACGGAAAAATTAAATACCATTTATCCCATTGAACAGCGGAAAACAAAGGACGGCAGAGAATATGCCGTAATGCCAGTGGATGCCGGCGTCATTACCCAGGATGCCAAGGATGTGGCTGCAGCCCAAGGGTATATTTTTGCCACGGACCCCACCTCTGCCTGGGCCTGCACCATTGGCGGCAATCTGGCTGAAAATGCAGGCGGAAAAACTGCCGTGCTCTACGGCACCGCCATTGACAATGTTTTGTCTTTCAGAATCACCATGCCCGACGGTCAGCTGCTGACCGTTGAGCGCCAGGACCATCCCTTACGCAAAATTATGTACGAGGATACGCTAAGCTTTCAGGTCAAAGATGAAAGCGGGCAGGTTTTGGACACCGTTGAACTGACCGGGGCGGATGTGCGTAAAAAAGGTCTGGGCAAGGATGTCACCAACAAAGTGCTATGCGGTCTGCCCGGAATTCAAAAAGAAGGATGTGACGGCATTATCACCTGGGCCGAGTTTATCCTTTATCCGGAGTTTGCGCACAAAGCCACCTGCTGCATCGAATTTTTCGGCAACGATATGACCGAGGCCGGCAAGGTTATCACCGAAATCTGCACCCGATTTCAAAATACAGATCCTGCACTCATGGCCCTGGAACATTTCGACGAAGAATATATCAAGGCCATTAAATACAAAACCAAACGGTCCGTTGGCGACCGGCTTAAAGCAGTCCTGCTCATTGACATGGTGTCCAATGATCTGTTCCTTCTTGACCAGGGCATGAGTACCATCGAAACCATCCTTGAGGTCTATGACAAAACAGGACTCTCCATTGCCCGGGACAGAAATGAAGCGGCACGCTATTGGGAAGACCGCAAACGGCTGGGTGCCATTGCCGCCCATACCAATGCCTTCAAGCTAAACGAAGATATTGTTCTGCCCATTGACAGTCTAGCCGATTTTGTCAGGTTTGTGGACGACACCAATCTTGAAGAGAAAAAATATACCCAGGGACGGATTATTCAAAATATTCTGGCCTATCTGGAGACGGCTATCCCTCTTTCCGACGCCGAGTGGCTGGGAAAAAAGGTTGGCCGGATCAAGGATCTGGCCTACGGTATCCGCAAGAAGCTCGATATTGCATCCCGGGATGCCCTGGAAGCCTTTATCCACACCAAAAATTTTCACAGCCAGATTCAAGACCATCTGCGCGGGTACAGTCTGGTGCTCTCCAATGTTGAAGAAATTTACAACGACACTTTGAGCCGGTTGATTGTCATTGCCACCCACATGCACGCCGGGGACGGTAACGTACATGTGAATATCCCGGTATTTTCCAATGATAAAGAGATGCTTGCAAGGGCCCATATGACTGCCGACAAGGTTATGGCAAAGGCTGTGGCCCTTGAAGGCGTGGTCTCCGGCGAACACGGTATCGGCGTCACAAAATTCAAATATCTGGATAAAGAACAGGTAAAGCAATTTGACGCTTACCGCAAAAAAGTGGACCCCAACGGATTGATGAACCCGGGCAAACTGTCCGAGGCAGATATTTTGAACAAGGTGTTTACCCCGTCCTTCAATCTACTAAAACTTGAGTCCCAGATCCTCAAGCACGGATCCTTGGCCGATCTGTCGGCCAGCATTTCCCATTGTGTCCGGTGCGGTAAATGCAAACCCGAGTGCCCGGTATTTTATCCCACACGAAACATGTATTTCCATCCCAGGAATAAAAATCTGGCCCTGGGGGCTTTGATCGAAGGGTTGCTTTATATTACCCAACGGACCCAGTCCACTAAATTCAAGGTGCTCAAAAATCTTGAGCAGATTGGCGACCACTGTACCATTTGCCACAAATGCTTTGACAAGTGTCCTGTCAACATAGATTCCGGGGTTATTTCTATTAAGGAACGTGAAATTCTTAAAAAAATGAATTTCAAACACACGCCTATACCCACAAAGCTGACCCTGGGGTATCTGGGGAACCGGAACCAGACGCTGAATCCGATTGTTCGTACCGGGCTTTTGACAGCGGGCAGTGCGGCCCAGCGTGTGGCGGTTAAGCTTGCAAAAGCAGTCTCTTTTGTACCGGCGTTAAAGGAAAACAAACAGCTGCAAATGCTGCATGCCCCTGTGTCCCAACCAGGGCTGACCACGCTCAGGGCGCACTTGCCGTCCACGGACAGGAACCAGGCGATTTTAATAAATCCGCCTGGAGAAATCGTTTCAACGGTGTTTTATTTTCCAGGATGCGGCAGCGAGCGTATGTTTTCCAATATTTCAAAGGCATCCATTTTTCTGCTGCTCTCCCAGGGACACCAGGTGGTGCTTCCGCCGCCTTATATGTGCTGTGGGTACCCGTTAAAGGTCAATGCCCGGACTAAGGAGGCCCAAAAGGTCTCCCTTGAAAATTCCATTGTCATGACCCAGATCCGGGATATGTTCAATGACCTTGTTTTCAACGGTTGCATTGTTTCCTGCGGCACCTGTATGGACTCTTTGTATGAAATGGGCATCACAGATCTGTTCGATGCAAAGCTGTTTGATATTTCAGGCTACCTGTTCGAAAATGGGCTGACAACACCTGCGACCCAAGACTGCCTTTATCACGCCCCCTGCCACGACAGCTTGAAGGGTACGGCAATCACCCAGCTTGCCAAAGCGGGTATAGAGGCTTGTGCCGTGCCGTACTGCTGTTCCGAAGCCGGCACCATGTCCATGTCCAGACCCGACATCAGTTATAACATGTTCTTAAGAAAGCAGAATGCGATTAAAAAGACCGCCCAGGGCCTGGATACGGTAAAGCCAAGAATATTGACAAACTGCCCATCCTGCGTCCAGGGATTAGGTCGCCAGAACCAGGTAACGGCCGTGCACATGGCTGTAGAACTGGCACGGCTTACGGGCGGGCCCCGCTGGATGAAACAGTTCCGGGCATTGATTAAAAATATGGAAATCGTCACCTTCTGACATGAACCTTGTTCTGCTCGAAGACAGTGATTTTATCAGTCCGGACCGGGTGCTGCTTGGGGATGACCGGTGCAGGCATATCACCCGGGTGCTCGGGGCCAAACCTGGGGATACCCTTGTCTGTGGACAAAAAAATGCCAAGATGGGCACGGGACTGATCACGTCAATTGAACGGCACGCCATTGAGATTCAGACGTTTCTTGATCAAGACCCGCCCCACCCCTTGCCTTTGACCCTGGTCCTGGCGCTGCCCCGCCCCAAAATGCTTAAAAGGATTCTTCAAAGTCTTGCAAGCCTGGGCGTTAAGGATATTTTTTTGATCAATTCCCGGCGGGTGGAAAAAAGTTTCTGGGATTCGGGTGTCTTGGATGCGCCCACTATCCAGCACCATCTGGATCTGGGTCTTTGTCAGGCCAAAGATACCCTTGTACCCCGGGTTCACCTGAAACGGTTTTTTTCCCCCTTTGTTAAAGAGGAACTGCCGGAACTTAGCAAGAATAAAAAACGAATTCTCGCCCATCCTAAAACGCAAAATTCCTGCCCGGTGGGGCTCAATTCCGATACAGTGTTAGTCATCGGACCCGAAGGCGGATTTATTGATCTTGAAGTGCAGACCCTTATGGACAACGGTTTTGAACCCATGACCGTTGGGCCCAGGATTCTACGGGTGGAAACCGCCGTAACGGCCTTGATTTCAAGGCTTTTTACTTGAGATGTTGAATTGTGTATTGTGGAGATTATTTAATTATGGATAAAAAGACTCAAAAAATCAGACAAGAAGCATACGAAAGCCTGCCGCCCATTATCAAAGACAGCTTGACTCCCGAAGAAAAGGAACTGTTTTTAACCGCCGAACAATGGCCTGACACTCTTTTTACCAAACTGGATGAATTTATCACTAAAGATTAGCGATAGGCGCCTATTCGATGCATTGACATCAGTCGATCAAAAATTTATATTGAAATAATTCAATTTTCAGATGATCGGAACAAGTCATGAAATCAAATGATCGCCAGACTGCAGACGGCTCTCCCCTGAAAAAATATGCCAAATATGCCCATGTTCTCCAAAAGACAAAATGGGCCAGGGAGTTCTCCTGGGAGCATATTCAAAAAATATGTTTTTATATCGAACCTGTGATGGCCAAAACGGGCGCCATCGTGTTCAAAGAAGGGGATACGGATAAAAGCTTAGGCATTATTGTCAAAGGCGCCATTGATATTCTCAAGGAAAATACCCGGGTAAGCACCCTGACCAGTTCCCAGACCTTTGGCGAAATGGCACTGATTGATGGGGAACCTCGCTCGGCATCGGGTATCGCCGTAAAGGAAACCGTAATTTTTTTCATGACCCAGGACAATCTCATTCTCCTGACCCAGGATGATCCGGAATTGGGGGTCCAGCTGCTGTGGAAAATCTCCAAGCTTATCAGCCAGCGGCTGCGTCAGACCACAGGAATGCTGGTGGATTATATGGGAGAATATTAAGCCTGATCCAATGATCGTGAAGCAACAAAAGAGGGAAAGATGATCGAAGACGACGATTTTAGAGAAATTTCATTTGAGGATTTTAAAAAATACCAGGCTGAGCATAAGGAGATGGAGTTCCTTGTGGTTGACGTACGACAGGAAGGTGAATATACCGCCGGACATGTGCCGGGAGCCAGATTAATTCCCTTAAACACCCTTGGTAATCATCTTTCCGAATTTTCTTTAGAAAAGGATTTATTTTTTTACTGTCACAGCGGTGCCCGGTCTGAAGTGGCCAGTATGATGGCTGCAGAAGATGGCCGAGCTGCCCAAAAAACCTACAACATTGCAGGTGGATTTCTCGCTTACCAGGGTCATGCGTTAAAAGGATTTCCCCGGCTACAGGTATTTGATTACCACCAAAGCGAAGACCGACTGCTTTATCAAGCCATGGAATTGGAAAAAGCCGCTGAGCTATTTTACCAAACCATTCTCTTATTTGCCCCGGATGAAAAATTTCGACCCGCCATTGAGCAGCTGGCTAAAGCGGAAATTGCCCATGCCCGAACAATCTATTCATACTGGAAACAAACCGTTGAGAACCCGGCACCCTTTGAGGACCTTTACGGATCTCTTAAAGGGGAGATCCTTGAAAACGGTCAACCCCTTTCCGAAGTAACCGCCGAGTTACACGCGAACAAAGAAATTTCATGGACCGATGTCATTGAGATGGCGTTGGGAATTGAAATTCAGGCCTACGATCTTTACCGCACAATGGCAGACCGCCAGGGGCAGGGGGGAGCACAGGATGCCTTTCTTTCCATTGCCCAGATGGAAAAGGCGCATATGAAGCTGGTGGTGAAATTGCTTGGCCCTCAATAAATTAAAACTTTACACCATTTCAAATAAATAGCTGTATATTCTCAATTGAAATACAGGCCTGTCCCTACAAGAAGACCGACGTTAGAACCAATCCTGACATTCCGATAGCGAAGGTAAAATAACCGGTTAATGAAAATTGCGTTCACCCTGGTCAGGGAACGATCCGGCCAACAAGGCCGTTGTCATTGCCGCATTGATTATATTTAAGATTAACGATTTTGCCTTTAAGGCTGCTGGTGTCAGAAGTCGCCTTTTCATTCTCAATAAGAACAGTCAGGTAGTTGGTGGTGATCGCCTTAAGCATACCGGTGTGCCGGTCCCTTTGATTCTGGATCAGTCCTTGAAGAACCCGGCCCTGGTTTGATTTGATAAATGCCGATTGTTTTTGCTCTCCAAGTTCGCGCATCAGGGCTGCCCTTTTTTTAGCCGTATCAGACGCAACCTTGGGGGTGAAATGGTATGCCGGGGTCCCTTTTCTGGGGGAAAAGGGAAATACATGAAGGTAGGATACGGGAAGATCCGCCACAAGATTGTATGTATTTTCAAACGCCTCTTCGGTTTCACCTGGAAAACCCATGATCACATCAAGGCCGATACCGGCATGGGGCAGGATCTTATGAATCTTTCGGATAACTTCAGAAAACTGTTCAACTGAATAGGGCCGTTTCATCCGGGCCAGCACCTCATTATCCCCCGCCTGGAGAGGGATGTGAAAATGGTCGCACAAAATATGGCCGGGCCGCGCCAGATGAATGAGCTCTTCGGTAATTTCATTGGGCTCAATGGAAGAGATCCTGATCTGATCGACCGGTTTGTTTTCATCAAGGGTTTTGACAAGTTGCGTCAAAGATGTTTCGGGGGTTAAATCAAGACCGTATAACCCCGTGTGGATACCTGTGAGGATGACCTCTTTGAACCCCTGCCTGTTTAAGCTTGAAATATGGGCCAGAACCTCGTCAAAGGGCATGGATACGGATGCACCCCGGGCATAGGGGATAATGCAGTAGGTACAGAACTGGTTGCACCCATCCTGGATTTTCAGGTAAGCCCGGGTCATTTTACCGGATACGGGCCGGTCGGATTCTGCAAATGCCGCAAACTGTGCTGCTTTACCGTATTCAGGTTTTCTAAAATCAAACAGATCGTTTGCAGGCTGTTCCTGTCCAAGATATGTGGTGATCACTGCTTTATCCTGGTGGCAGACAATAAGATCCACCCCTGAAATTTTTTTAAACTGTTCCTGATCTGTCTGGGCGTGGCATCCGGTGACAATCACGGTTGCATCCGGGTTTTCGCGGATCAGTTTTCTGGTTTCCTGGCGGGACTGCATGCCCGCCCTTGAGGTCACCGCACAGGTGTTGATAATGCAGACATCCGCGGGGCTGCCCTTTTCTGCCCTTGAAAATCCATGGGCTTCAAGCTGGGCTGCAATGGCGTCTGATTCATATTGATTGACTTTACAGCCAAGGCTTTCGATGTAAAATGTTTTTTTCTTCATTGGATTGCTGAAATTAACCCTGCGCCTAATACGCGGTTGTCTTGATAGAATACTGCGGCTTGGCCGGGTGTTATGGCATTTTGGGGCGTGTCAAAGGTTACGATGCCATGGGTGTTATCATCCCATTCGAGGCCGGCAGGGGCCGCCGTGTGCCCGTACCGGATTTTAACGGTCAGATTGTTTATGTTTTCTTTTTCAGGATAATTCCAGATCATCTGTTCAACCGTCATCCGTTTTTGGGAAAGTTCTGATTTAAAACAGACATGAAGGGTATTGGTATTCATGTCGATTTTTCTTACATAATAGGGGGCAGGGCCCGGAATATTAATTCCCTTGCGCTGGCCCACCGTATATGTGTGAAGTCCCTGGTGGGTACCCAGGATCGTTCCCTGGCTGTCAACCACCGGCCCGGGTTGTGGGCGGGTCTTCGTTTTGTTGATAATGAACGCGCCATGATTTTTATCCGGCAAAAAACAGATATCCTGGCTTTCATTGGGCACAATGGGTACAAGGTTGTGCTGTCCGGCAAATTCCCGGACCCGGCTTTTGGTAAAACCGGCCAGGGGAAATATCACATTTTCTAATATGTTGGGGGAAAGCATGGATAGAAAATAGGACTGGTCTTTATTCCGGTCTGTCCCTCTTTCAAGCCATGCCTGTCCCGTCTCATGCCTGCCGGGGGTATAGCTGTTGACCACTGTAGCATAATGGCCGGTTGCCAACAGATTTGCTCCACGCTTTTGGGCTTGGTCAAACAACACCTTAAACTTGATCTGCATATTGCAGACCAGGCATGGGTTAGGCGTTTGCCCGGCCATGTATGTTGACACAAAATAATCAACCACCCGGGTCTCAAATTCCTGTGACAGATCAATGGTGTGCACGGGGAACCCAAACACAGAGGTCAGGGCAGATACGTTCGGCAAACTTTTTTCATACCCTGTGGTGAAATGAATGCCGAAAACATTTTTAAAACGCTGTTTAACAAGAAATCCTGCAACCAGGGAATCTATTCCGCCGCTCAGTGCCACGGCCACTACCGGTGAGTCAGACATCAGGCCCTTTCTTTTAATTCAGAACTGAACAACCCCATGGCCCGGATGGGGCATGTGAGAAGACAACGTTCACACAAACTGCATTTTTCCAGGTCAAAGACCACTTCCATTTCAGGGCGTTTGACGTACAGGGCGCCCGTGGGGCAAACTGCAGTGCAGGCGCCGCAATGGGTGCATTTTTCTTCGTCTTTATAAATTTTATGTTCAGGGGTAGAGATACGAACCCCCTGTTCCTTTAGATACGTCATTCCTTGGTTGAATGCCGCTTTTCCGGAGCAGGAAATTTCAAGCACCATGTGGCCTTCACTTTTTGAGGATATTCGTGCCTTTAAAATATTGAACATAATATCATATTTTTTAACCAGCTCGCAGACAACGGGTCGCTGGGCCGATCGTGGCGGAAAATCTAAAATTACAATTTTTGAATACAACTTGCTAACCTCCGTTTCCTTGTGTTGGGTCGAAACCAAATCCTATACCATATACCATTCATTATGGTTCATATGAAAGTCCAAATAAGTTATCATGTTACTTTCATGGTTTATTGTGGTGTGAATCGGTAAAAGATGGGTCCGGGATCAGCTAATAACGGAGCTATTAATTTTGTTTTGATCGCTTTATTCTCGTAAATTCGTAATTGCGTGAAAAATATCTTGTCAAACTATGATATTTTCAGATAAGAGTATAAAAAAATTAGCCAAGATTTCATGATATTCTTAATAACCTCTGATTCTTTTTCCAGGAGGAACATGTCTGAAAAGGCGTCATACCACGAATTGGAAGAACGGATTAAAGCGCTTGAGCTTGAAAATGCTGCCTTAAAACAAGACATCGTCTCACTTCAACATTTTCAGTCCTTTGACGAAAGTTTTGGCTCCCTGCCTGCTAACTTTGAGTCTGTAATCAATGAAAAAATTGAAACAGAGAGAAAACTGCTGCTGGCTGCCGTCGAGCAATTTTCTGAGATGGTATATATTACTAACTCCGAAGGAATCATTCAGTATCTGAATCCTGCATTTGAAAAGCTGACCGGGTTTTCCAGGGATGAGTGTATCGGCAAGGATATCAGCATGTTTCGAAGCAGCAAACATGACAGTCAGTTTAATATCAACCTGCGGGCCATCATTAGTTCCGGGCGGGTATGGAGCGGCCATGCCGAGTTTAAAAAAAAAGACAACTCGTTTTGCATCATGGATCTTACCATCTCTTCGGTCACGGACAACAACGGCGCCATTACGAACTATGTGGGCGTTCAGCGAATTGTTTCCAATGAAACTGAGATCACTGAAAAGATGGCCCAGGCCCAGAAACTCGAATCCCTTGGCACTCTGGCCGGTGGTGTCGCCCATGATCTGAATAACATGCTGTTTCCCATCCTGGGGAATGCTGAGCTGTTGATTCTTAAAAGCGTGGCATTTGACAATGACACAAAAGAGAATCTGACCCAGCTTTATGAAAGCGCCCTCCAGGCAAAAGAACTTGTCCAGCAGATTTTAAACTTTTCCCGACACAAAAAGATTCAAAGACGGCCGTTGCGAATACAAAACAGCATAGATACCGTACTCAAGTTGATGAGATCGGGTATTCCACGCAATATTTCCATTGAAAAAGATGTAGAACCCGACTGCCCGCCGGTTACCGCCGATCCCACCCAGCTTCATCAGATTATCATGAATTTAATCAGTAACGGGGTACATGCCATGGGTAAAGCCGGCGGTGTGATCACTGTGTCATTAGAGCCTGTGACCGTCACCCAATCCGATGCCGGCATCAGGGTCAAGCCGGGAGACTATATCTGTCTAAGTGTCTGTGACACAGGTGCGGGGATGTCAAAGGATGTGATGAAGCGTATTTTTGAACCTTTTTATACCACCAAGGGCGATGAGAACGGCACCGGCATGGGGTTGTCTGTTGTATATGGTATTGTCAAGGATATGGCCGGCGGCATCAAGGTGGACAGCCAACCGGGCCAGGGAAGCAGGTTTAGGCTCTATTTTCCGCAAATTTGGGCGCGTAAAGCTGAATCCGGACGCCAAGCATCTGTTCTGGAAAATAAAGCAAATATCAAATATGGCATCAATGTCCTTTTTGTGGATGATGAAGATATCATTCTCAAAGTGGCAAAATCCATGCTGGATCGTCTGGGGTGCCGCACCACAACCAAGACTGATCCTCTGGCCGCCATGACGTGTTTTGAACGCGACCCGTTAGCCTATGATCTTGTGATTACGGATCTGTATATGGCGCATATGAATGGCGATCGTCTGGCAGAAAATATAAGAGATATTCGCCCGGAGATCCCCATTTTTCTTTGTACGGGATTCAGCCAGGATATTACGTTGGATATGATGGCCCAGACAGGTTTTAAGGCGGTGTTATCCAAACCGCTTTCCATAAAAGAGATGTCTGATAAAATAGGAAAGTTCTTTGAGCCAAAGAGCCCTGTGGATTAGTGTGATGGAAACAATTGAAAAAATAACTGATAAATAAAAAGCGCATGCCCGGTCCTGATATAGAGAAAATAAAAGCCCTTGAAGAGAAGATGACTCATCTGGGTATTTACAAAAAAGATATCCTGGAAAAATTTATAAAATCCTCGGGGCGTGGCGGCCAGAAAGTCAATAAATCCTGCTCTGCCGTATTTTTGACCCACCTGCCTACCCGAATAAGCGTAAAATTCGGGAAACACAGATCCCAGCATTTGAACCGGTTTATGGCCCTACGGCTCCTGGTGGAAAAAATTGAACAGCTGCAATCCGGGATCCCCGATGCCACAGCCCGGAAATTAGCCCGGGCAAAAAAGCAGAAGCAGCGGCGAAGAAAAAAAGCACTGAATAAAGTTCAGGACAAAATAGAAAACTAAGGCCCAAAATTTGTGTATATTGGGCTGTTAGGATTTAGAATACACCCAACTGACACGGCTTGATCCGGATCTCAAGCTGTTCACAGACCGACCCCATGTCTAATTTGGATATTTTAAATTCCAGGGCAAGTTCCCAGCAGGTTTTGCAGGTGATTTGTCCATCGGATTGACATTCAAGTATCCTGTCTTTTAGCTGGGGTGTCATGTCGGTATCGGGATTGAACATTTTTTTGCCCTTGGCGTGTCCAAAAAGGCCCAGTTGGCATTGTGTGATGCGAAGTTCAAGCAGATCCGCCTGGGTTCCGACTTGTTCCGGTGAACAATTGTGTGTTTTTGCAAGGCGGTGGGCGCTTGCACATGTAAGTTTGCCGTTGCTGCTTGCCTGCGTAATGGGTCCGGTTAACGCCTGATCCAACTGCACCCCGGCGCGCCGTTTGGCATAATTACCCCTGTCCTGGTGTCCCATAATATTTAATTGACTCTTTTTTCAGGTTTATGTAAGGGTGGTTTTATAAGAAAGTCTGGGTAAATTACTCAGATTTTTTAAACTTCATTGTGGGCTAAGCCCGACAGGTGATATGTCAGGTCGCCCATGGCTGTTATAGCGTAAAACGATTACAGGATAAAGGCCTTATTTTATGAAAGAGATACTTGGAACCGGCAAATTTCAAATGATATACATTGCCTCCTGCGGTGAGGGCGTCAATGCCTTTCATCTCGTGGAATCCACCCTTGTACAGTTTCCCGATTCCGAGATTACCGTTGTAAAAGTCCCCAGGATACGCACGGAAAGCCAGGTCGATGAGCTTTTTGATAAGGTCAAGGATATTGAAAGTATTATTGTTCATACCATTGTTGATTCAAATCTTCGCAAGTATATTACGCGCCAGGGCATGGAGCATCAAATTGTTACCATTGATCTGATGGGCCCCATTATTTCAAGGATCGAAACATTTCTTGACCGCAAGCCGCTGGAAACACCGGGGCTATATAGAGAAATTCACCTGGTGAATCTGGAACAGGTCTCCGCCATTGATTTTGCCCTGGCCCATGATGACGGTTTAAATCCGGAAACCATCACTGACGCCGAGATTGTACTGATCGGACTGTCCAGGGCCGGAAAAACGCCGTTGTCCATGTACATGAGCGTGCTTGGGTGGAAAGTGGCCAATATTCCTTTTGTTCCGGGCGTTCCCATGCCCCAGACCCTGGATCTTGTGGACCGTCGCCGGGTGTTTGCGCTGAACATCAATCAGGAACAACTGCAGGCCCATAGACGGATGCGCCAGGAGAGTTTAGGGGCAAAGGATATCTACGCCTATTCCGGCAAGGAAGAAATTGAAAGGGAGATCGAGCACGCCCAAAAATATTTTATCACCAAAGGCTATTCGATGATCAATGTGAGCAATAAACCCATAGAAACCAGCGCCGAAGAGATTATTGAAATGGTTACGCGCAGGTTCAGGGGCAATGCCCATATAAGAGATTTTATTCAAAATCCGGGCAGCCGGCAAAACGATTTGAATTTGTGATTTAGGGTCATATTTGACGGTATGCTGGAAGAGAAAAGACAAACAGACAGACGAAAATCCATGGACCTTTTCAGGCTTGTTTTTATCTGGGTGAATATCGCAGCCTGTGTCGGATTGATTGCCGCCATTCTGATTTTTCACAGGGCCAAGCCCGAATTTGAAACCGTTTTTGACCGTTTCTACCATCTGCAATTAAGGAGTTACTGGGATCAGAACTATGTCCGATTCCTTGTTGATGTGCTGGGTGCAGGCTCCCTGGTCAGTGCTGCAGGCCTTTGGCTCTCCAGATACCGGGGCCGGCGTAGTACGGATTTCAGGCATCTTGTGCTGATCTTAACCATTCTTTATGGTCTGCTCTTTGTTTTGTCCAAAACCTTGCTGTAAGATCCAATTGAAAAGATTGATGGTCAGGTCCAATCAAGAAATTCAGGGTTTATGCCGATGGTCTTATTATCTTAAAACCCAAGATATTTAGGACTGACAGCTATGAAGTGTTATTTTCTCCTGGTGTTTATCTTGATCGCTACGGCAATGCCCTGCAACGCCAGAGATTTTATGGTGGAATTTGTAGAAGAAAACTACATGGAGAACCAGGATGAGTACGCCAAATCCCCCATGATTTATCATTCCCTTCAAGTGCGCTCCCATGCGGGTTTAAAGATGCTGGTACTCACCGGGGATGATCCCGATTACCGCAGGTGGCTGCGCAGTTACGTCGCCCAGGATAAGGGGTTTATTGTCAAGGTGCCTGACGATGAAGACGATTTGTTTATTCGTTCAAAGGTATATAAAACCGATGTGACAAATCTCCATCCGTTTAATCCCGCAAACTGGTCAATGGATAACAGCCGTGTTTTTGGCGTCAAAGATCTGCCCGATTCCCAGGCCTGGATTATAGCCGGTCAAAAACATATCCTCGTGCTGGATCAAAATACCAAACGCAGTGAACTCATTGATAGTGTTGTCAAGCGTATGGGTTACATCGGCATGGTCGAAGGCGATCCGGAAGTGGCTCTGGGGGTCTTCAAAAATCAGCCTGAAAAATTTAAAATGGTCATTGTGAATTACGATATTCCTGGTATGGGGTCCGAAGCTTTTGTTGATCAATTGCTCAAAATTGATCATAAAATCCCAATACTTGTGGAAACCGGATATAACAACGAGAAACGCAAACACCAATATTTGTCAAAATTTTCCGGGGCGGGGACGGTTACGGTGACCCCCGTGGCATTGAACCATCTTCAGCAGACCATAAAAGAATTAATACAACCAGTAAATGGATAAAATGGATAAAATGGATAAAATAACCAAAATTTACGGCGTCATATTTATACTTCTTTTAATGGTTCCCGGCATCGGCAGCGGTGCAGATCAGCAATTTGATGACCTTAAATCCGGATTTAAAAATTTTATTCAATGCGAACTCACCCGGACAGATGCAGAAAATCATTTTAAAGGCAAAGCGTTCAGCGTGGCCATGGTGAATCTTTTCAATGTGACCACGGAACTGGACATCACCATTCTTACCGGGGCGGTGAAGTGCGATGTCCAAGGTAAGTACCAGACCTTGTATGTTGCGTTGGGGATCAGGGAATTAAAGGGGAAAAAAGTGGTTTCCTATTTCACCGTCCGGCACGAGGACTTTCGCATTCTTGCCACCGAACTGATCCGGTATCCATACAAGGAGCGGTGTCCCTGGGCCAGGTACTGGATCAGCCCTGAGTAATTGGTGTTTGAACGAAAAGTCACACATCTGCGCCTTGCATCTGGGCAACTTTTCATCCAAACACGGGTTTCCGTTCAGGCACTAATTCGTAATTCAATCATATCGTAAAGCTGAAATCCCTTCTGCTGGTCCGAAAAGCGACAATTCGATTTTCGTAACTTATCCAGATGATATGCCGGATATGTCTTGATAAGGAAACTTGGAACTGATATATTTTTATCGTCTCTTTAAATTATCGGATTTATCAAACTTGTCGCAACTGTCCATGATTATTTGAATAAACAGTTGTGCTGCGTTAGGCTTTTACGGGTAACGTCCCTTCTGCGTTCTAATCATAAAGCTGTCCTGGGTACCCATCATTTAATTGGCGCCATGTTTTCCATGGGCACAACAAAAAGGAGTAATGACCATGCGTATTCCCAAAGGCATCCTCACCAAAATCACAATGATAGCATTCTGTCTGATCTGTTCTACCATGCAGGCCGCAGCAGAAGAAAACATTACCCCTGCCCAATGGGGGACCATCATGAATCTTTCGGGCCGTCAGCGCATGCTGTCCCAAAAAATGACCAAAGAAATTCTTTTAATCAGTCTCGATTATAATAAAGCCGAAAATTTATCCGCGCTTGAAAACACGGCAACCCTTTTTGATAAGACCTTAACTGGCTTGCGGGACGGATCATCAGAATTAGGGCTTCCTCCCACCTCGTCAAGACGGATTCTTCGCCAGATCGATATGAAAATCGTACCCATATGGGATGTTTTTTTTCGCCAGGTCCAGGGCGTTTTAGAAGCCAAAAATGTATCCCCGGATCAGCTCTCCGCTGTGATAGAAAACAATATTCCTTTGCTCAGTGAAATGAATAAATGTGTCAAACTTTACGAAAAAGAAGCCTCCAAATCCGGCGTGGAAATGGATCCCAAACTGGCTGTCACCATTAACCTGGCAGGAAAACAACGTATGCTGACCCAAAAAATGTCCAAGGAGTTTCTGCTCATAGCCAAAAATGTCCAGACCGAAGCCAACCGGTTAAACCTCCAGGAGACTTACAATTTATTTGACAGAACCCTTAAAGGGTTGATGGACGGCGATCAGATGCTTGAACTTCCCGGCACCCAGGATGCGGCCATCCGGGCCCAGTTAGGTAAAGTTCAGTCTCTGTGGGATGGGTTTGCCCCCCTTATGACGTATGCTGCAAAAACAAATGGTGCCGTTTCTGCTGAAAAAATTGGAGAAGTTGCCCAAAAGAATCTGCCGCTTCTTTCAGAGATGAACAAGGCTGTGAAGATGTACGAAAATCAGGCCGCCAATTGACTGCTAAAGGCTGGCCTTGGCGCATTGACAGTACAGTTTAACTTAAAACAAAATCATATTTAAATTGCTGATTTATTATAACTTTTGCACAAAGCATGGGGGCGTGTATGAAGCTGAAGACAAAAATAATTCTTCTGGGCGTATTGAATATCGCATTGCAATTAATAATACTTTTGCTGATTTTTAATATCTTTTCATCCTTGCTCACCGGATTTTCAACGATTATCGGAAAGGCAGACAATAACCGGAGCGTTACCCAGGCGTCGCGACAGGATATTGTAAATACAATGGCCAAGGTCAATATCATGGTAGAGCGGATGACACAGCTTAACGCGCTTACCGTGGAGACCAATAATTCAATTAAAATTTTGGAAAAAAAGATTTCGGGCAGCGCCTTGAAACTCACATGGTTATCAAAAACCATTGATGGCCTTCTTGACAATATTGATGACCAGACGATTCAAGATCAGCTTTTTGATATGGCTGACAGCGTTGGGAATCTTCAGGAAATTATGAAGAGAGAAGCCTTGGTCAGTCTTCATGTCGCAGTGAAAACCATGGACGAATCTGCCGGGAAAATGAATGAGGAGTTAGAAAGCGTTCGTGCTTTTTCTGAACATATCAGTAAAACCCAAGAGATCAGTGATCAGGTTAGCCAGGGAAGCCAGGAAATATTATCCGTATCCCAAGCCTTTGCAAAATCCATTGAAACGAATCGTTTCTTCCTTTTATGTGTGGTGGTCGTTTTTGCATGTGTAACCGCTGGATTCAGTATTCTTGTCAGACGATCAATAACGACACCTATGCAGCGGGTGGTTTACATGGTCAAAGATATTGCCCAGGGCGAAGGTGACTTGACCAAACGACTGGAAATAAAGAATAAAAAAGATGAGCTTGGGGAGCTCTCTTTATGGTTCAATCAGTTTATTGAGCGCCTGGACAGAATCATCATTGATATTGGGAAAGCCGCAGAAAAGGTCATGGATGAGTCTAAATCCGTTTTGACATTTTCCGGAAAAATGGCAGAGGGGGCTGAGGATTTTTCCAAAAAATCAGAAGCCATGTCCGTTGCCACCGACCGGATGACCACAAGCATGACAACCATTGCATCCTTTGGGGAGCAGGCAGCAGAACATATGGGAATGATTTCTGATTCTGCCTCCCAGATGAGCGGCTCGTTGGAGCAAATCACCCAGGAGTGTGACCGGGCCAAAGAAATGTCCGATGAGGCATCCCTTAAAGTTGAAGATGCCACCCAGCGGGTCGCATCACTTGGGGGCGCTGCAGAAGAGATCTCAAAGGTCATGGAGGTCATTACGGATATCGCCGAGCAGACGAATCTTTTGGCCCTGAACGCGACCATTGAGGCGGCAAGGGCGGGGGAATCAGGTAAAGGCTTTGCCGTTGTTGCCCAGGAGATAAAGGCCCTGGCCGGTCAAACGGCCCAGGCGACCCAGGATATCAAGGCAAAGGTCTCCGGCATTCAGAATTCAACCCAGGATACCATTTTAGATGTAACAAAGATTTCTGAAATCATCCTGAACGTAGACGGGGTGGTGAAACACATTGCAGATTCCCTTAAAGAACAGCTGTCCACGTTCCAGGATGTGGCCATAAGCATTGAGCAGGCCTCCGGCAGTATGGGCGAAATTTCCGGGAATGTAGTGGAGAACTCACACCTTTCTGCTGAAATTTCAGGCGGGGTTTCAGGGATGAATGATGTGGCCGGGCAGATGACCCAAAACAGTCATCAGATGAACCAGAATGCAACCAGCCTCTCTGATCTGTCCGTTACCTTAAGCCATATGATTTCCGAGTTCAAGGTTTCAAAATCTTGATGGCTGCGTAAAAAGTCTTCGTTTACTGCTCAAAAACATAGAACACGCCTGGTCGCCTAAAGCGGCCAGGCGTGTTCCGGTTAAAAGGCAAATTATCTGCAGTCAGGATACATAATGGAGGCCTGGGCTGCAGCCAGACGTGCAATGGGCACCCGGTAGGGAGAACACGATACATAACTGAGTCCAGCTTTATGGCAGAAAAAGACGGATTCAGGGTCCCCGCCGTGTTCGCCGCAGATGCCCAGCTTGATGTCCGGTCGGGTTTTGCGGCCGCGTTCCACCGCCGTTGTCACAAGTCCCCCCACCGCTTCCTGATCCAGGGTCTCAAAGGGGTCTGAACTTAGGATGGCATTGTCAATGTAGTCGTTCATGAAAGAGCCGATATCGTCCCGTGAAAATCCAAAGGTCATCTGGGTCAGATCATTGGTGCCAAAAGAGAAAAACTGGGCATATTCGGCCATTTTGTCTGCAATTAAGGCGGCTCTTGGGATTTCAATCATGGTGCCGTACAGATAGGGAATGGCATCCAGGTCGTAGGCTTTAATGGTCTGGGCATAACACTTTTTAACAATAGCCTGGACAAAGGCCAGCTCTTTTTCGTTACAGGTTACCGGCACCATAATTTCAGGCATGGGGTTTTTACCCGCTTTGATCAGTTCCGCACACGCCTCAAAGATGGCCTGGACCTGCATGTGGGAGATTTCAGGATAGGTGATACCAAGCCTGACACCCCTGTGCCCGATCATGGGGTTGGATTCCAGGAGCTGTTCGCTGCGCTTGAACACCTCTTCGATGTCAATATGCAGGGCGTCGGCGATTTCCTGCTGATTTTCCCGGGACTGGGGCACAAATTCATGGAGGGGCGGATCAAGCAGACGCATGGTGACGGGCAGATTGTCCATGACCTCCAAGGTTGTCTTGATCTCCTCTTTGACAAAGGGGAACAGCTCTTCAAGGGCGGCCTTTCGCTCTTCGTGGGTCTTGCTTAAAATCATTTTGCGCAGAAGAAAGAGGGGCGTATCTGAATTGGCACCATAAAACATGTGTTCTGTTCTGAACAGTCCGATGCCTTGGGCACCGAATTCAAGGGCGGTTTTGGCATCTTCCGGGGTGTCCGCATTGGTGCGCACCTGCATGGCCCGGTATTTATCGGCAATGCTCATAAATGTTTTAAATCTGACATTTTCCGATGCGTCCTTCATTTTGAGCAGACCTTCGTATACGATGCCTTTGGTGCCGTTAAGAGTGAATGTGTCGCCTTCCTTGAATGTCCGGGTGCCCACACGAAGCTCTTTGGTTTCAAAGTTGATTTTAAGGGCGCCCGCGCCGACAATACAGCATTTACCCCATCCCCTGGCCACCAGCGCCGCATGGGAGGTCATACCGCCCCTGGCCGTGAGCACGGCGGCTGCGGCCCGCATGCCTTCAATATCTTCTGGGTTGGTCTCTTCTCTGACCAGAATGACTTTTTTGTCTGATTTGGCCCATTGCACCGCATCCTCGGAAGAGAACACAATCTGGCCATATGCACCGCCGGGGCCTGCGGGCAGGCCTTCAGCAACCTTGACGGCCGCTTTTTCGGCATCCGGGTCCACAATGGGGTGAAGCATGTCATCCAGGATTTTAGGATCAAGCCGGCACACCATGGTTTTTTCGTCAATGGTGCCTTCTTCGAGCATGTCCATGGCCATGTTCAAGGCAGCTGTGGCTGTTCGTTTACCCACCCGGCACTGGAGCATGTACAGCCTGCCTTCCTGGATGGTGAACTCAATGTCCTGCATGTCCTTGTAATGCGCTTCTAAGAGATTTCTGATCTCAAACAACTGCTTGTAAAGCTCGGGCATGGACTCTTCCAGGGACGCCAGGTGTTTGTTCTGCATGTTTTTGGTGTCGTTGTTCAATGGATTGGGGGTCCGGGTTCCTGCCACCACATCTTCACCCTGGGCATTGACCAGCCACTCTCCATAGAATTTATTGTCACCCGTGGCGGGATCCCGGGTAAAGGCAACGCCCGTGGCCGAGGTCTCGCCCATGTTGCCGAACACCATGGTCTGGACATTGACGGCCGTACCCCAGCTGTCCGGAATATGTTCAATGCGCCGGTAGGATACGGCCCGTTTTCCGTTCCAGCTTTTAAAAACGGCACCGATGGCGCCCATGAGCTGATCTTGGGGATCATCGGGGAAATAAGCCCCCAGATCCTCCCGGATTTTTTTCTTAAACCGTTCGCACAGGGCCTTTAGATCTTCGGTGGAAATATCGGTGTCATTGTCATAGCCCTTGTCGTTTTTCAGGTTGTTCATCATCATCTCAAGGTTCAGGCGGATACCCATGCCGTCCCTGGGGCTGACCTGTTCGGCTTTTTCCATGACCACATCGGAATACATCATGATCAGCCGGCGGTAGGCATCATAAACAAACCATTCATTTCCGGTCTTTTTAATCAATCCCGGGATTGTGGTGGTACACAGGCCGACATTTAATATGGTCTCCATCATTCCCGGCATGGAGCTTCTGGCTCCGGACCGGCAGGATACCAGCAACGGATTTTCCGGGTTTCCGAAAATCATGCCTGTTTGGGATTCGATATTGGCCATGGCTTTGAGAATTTCATCTTCAAGGGTATCAGGAAAGCGGCCGTTTAAATCAAAATAGTGATTACAGCATTCCGTTGATATGGTAAAACCCGGAGGAACAGGCAGTTTTAACTTTGCCATTTCTGCAAGGTTGGCGCCTTTTCCGCCTAAAAGGTTTTTTTGACTAGCGTCCCCATCTGTTTTATCAGGTCCGAACTCATAGATGTATTTGGTCATTTTCATTCACCGCTTGTATGGTTAAAGTCTTAAAATTTTAAAGACATTCGTTAACTAAAGACAAATTGATGTTTGGCTTGCTCATGCCGTGGAATCAGCCGGTATTTGATTTCTTCACAAAGCCTATCAAAATTTAACGTTTACTATTAAAACTTTGGGTAAATCAAGTCAAATAAAATCTTATGTTTATAAATTGCTGCGGCAATGATAATATTGCTCTCTTTTAATTTGACGCACAGCCGGCAGGTTATCACCAACGTGCCTGGGGCAAACAGGAGGAATAAATGCTGAACATAGAATCCATAACCAAAGGATTCGCCGATCAGGTATTGCTTGACAACACGGGCATGCAGATCAATTCCGGTGAACGGGTGGGCCTGGTGGGAAGAAACGGCCATGGAAAAACCACGCTTTTGAATATCATTGCAGGCACGGAGCACCCCGATGACGGGCGCGTTATTGTGCCCAGCGGATATCGGATAGGGGTGCTGTCCCAGCATATAAAATTCAGCAAACCCACGGTGCTTGAAGAGGCCATGCTTGGCCTGCCGAACCATGAGCGGGATCATTTCTGGAAAGCGGAGAAGATTTTGTCGGGTCTGGGGTTTTCCGAAGAAGCCATGCAAAAGGATCCCATGAAGTTTTCCGGCGGCTACCAGGTGCGGCTGAACCTTGCCAAGGTTTTGGTATCCGAGCCTGACCTGCTGATCCTTGATGAGCCCACCAACTATCTGGATATTACATCCATCCGCTGGATTACAGGGTTTCTTATCTCCTGGCCCAGGGAGATGCTTCTGGTGACCCATGACCGGGGATTCATGGATAATGTGGTCACCCATGTCGTGGGGATTCACCGCCGCAAGATGAAAAAGATAGAGGGCGATACGTCCAAATATTATCTCCAGGTGGCCCAGGACGAAGAGATCTATGAAAAAACCCGGGTAAACGAGGAAAAGCGTAAAAAAGAGATTGAATTATTCATCAGCCGGTTCCGGGCCAAGGCGAGACTGGCAAATATGGTTCAGTCCAGGGTTAAGACGCTTGCAAAGCTTGACACCAAAGACAAGCTGGCGGAGCTTAAAAATCTGGATTTTGCCTTTAACTATCTGCCCTTTGCAGGAAAGCAGGTGCTGACTTGCGAAGATTTAACCTTCGGGTACGACAAAAAAAATCCGTTGATTAAAGATTTCTCTTTGACCGTGTATCCCGGGGATCGCGTGGCTGTGATCGGTAAAAACGGAAAAGGGAAAACCACATTCCTAAAATTAATCAGTCAGAATATGGATCCGGACGCAGGCTGGGTAAAACCCAATCCGGGGGTGGAAACCGGGTATTTTGAGCAGACCAATATCCAGACCTTGAATCAGCAGTTCACTGTGGAAGAAGAGATCCTGCATGCGTATCCCGAAACCGATCGCCAGACCGCCAGAAACATCTGCGGGGCCATGATGTTTGAACAGGACGCGGCCTTAAAAAAGATCTGTGTGCTCTCCGGCGGGGAAAAGGCAAGGGTCATGCTGGGCAAACTGTTGATCCGGCCTTTGAATCTCCTGCTGCTGGATGAGCCGTCAAACCATCTTGACATTGAATCAAGTGATGCATTTGTTGAGGCGCTGAATGCCTTTGAGGGCGCTGTGGTTCTGGTCACCCATAATGAGATGTTTTTGCATGCTCTGGCAAACCGCCTGGTGATATTTAATTCCACCGGCATAGACATATTTGAGGGTACCTACCAGGAATTTCTTGATAAACAGGGGTGGGAAGATGAAGAACTGATTCCTGCAAAGCGAAAAAAAAGCCCACAGCTTCCCAAAAAAGAGCTGCGCAAGAAAAAATCGGAACTGGTGGCCGAAAGATCAAAACAGCTGACGCCGATAAATAAAAAGATAAATAAAATAGAACGCGAGATCGAGGCAAAGGAAACCAAAATGGCCCGGCTGAACGAAGAGCTGCTTGCGGCATCCCAGGCCCAGGACGGATTAAAAATTGCCACTTTATCCAAAGAACATGCTAAACTGGAATCCGAAATTGAAGCCCTGTTTGATACCTTTGCGGACATCTCAGAGCAGGCAGACAAGATAAAAAATAAATTTGACCGGGAATTGGCCGGCCTTGAAGGTGGGGATTAAGATGGACAAACAAAAGCTGACATTCTATTATGGTATTATTCTGATCATCGTGGGGCTCGCGGTGTTTATACGGGTACCCCAGGTGATAACCCAAATTGAAACCATTGATTTTTTTAAAAATAAAATTGGAATCGTAAGATTCTGTTCCTATTTTTTAGGCTTTCTTCTGGTCCTGGCCGGGGGTATCCGGGTGGGCAGGAACTATAAAAAGTCGTAACCGTTTCAAGGATACTTTATGGCTGACAGCACTGCTTTAAAATCCGGTTCCAGCCTTAAATCCACCATCAAAGATCAGTCTGGTGCCGGAAAAGTTAAAATCGGTGAAATCCTTTCCAAAGAAGGGCAGATTACCTCCATTATGCTCAACGAGGCCCTCGCGGTCCAGAAAAAGACCAACGAGCGGCTGTCGGGGATATTACTCCAAAAAGGTTACATTGATCCGGATACCATCGTCAATGTGCTTGGCCGGCTGTACAACTACAAGACGGTCTCGTTTTCGGAAATAAAACCCGATCCCGGGGCACTGAAGCTGCTGCCCTATAAAGAGGCCAAAAAATATCTGGTTTTTCCTTTGAAACTGGCCGGGGACGATCTGCAGGTCTGCATGGCGGAACCCACGGATACGGATGTGGTTGCAGAACTTGGCAAAGTAACCCGGAAAAATATTCAGGCCGCTGTCTCCACCGAAAATGATATCATCCAGGCCTATCGCGATTACTATAAAATATCCGATGAAGAGTACAAAAGTTTTCTTCATTTTGAAGAAGAGGTGGATGATGATGAACCGGTCACCTCTGTGGATGATTTTGGTTCCCTGGTTTCCGAGGCCGCCGAGGAGCTTGAGGTGGCTTCCGCCGATACGGACGCAGGCCGTGATGAGTTCATGGCTTCGGACGCACCCATCATCAAACTGGTCAACGGTATCCTGACCAAAGCCATCAATGACGGCGTGTCGGATATCCACATTGAACCCTTTGAAAAATCATTTCAGGTGCGCTACCGTCTGGACGGCGGCATGTACAAGGCCATGAACCTGCCGCTGTCAATTAAAAACGCCGTCATTTCAAGGGTGAAGATTCTGGCCTCCTTGGATATCGCCGAGCGAAGGATTCCCCAGGACGGCCGAATAAAACTGCGGCTGGGCAAGAAAAAATCCGTGGATTTTCGGGTCTCCACCCTGCCCACCTTGTTTGGTGAGAGCATTGTTATGCGTATCCTGGACCAGAGCGCACTAAGTGTGGATTTAACCCGCCTTGGGTTTGAATCCAACACCTTTGACATGCTCAAACGCTGTATTTCAAGGCCCTATGGCCTGCTGCTGGTGACCGGCCCCACCGGTTCGGGTAAAACCACGACCTTGTACTCCATTCTCAATCGTTTGAACAAGGAGGATATTAAGATCCTCACCGCAGAAGATCCTGTGGAATTCAACTTTAAGGGGATTAACCAGGTGCCGGTGAAAGAGGAAGTCGGCATGACCTTTGCTGCAGCCCTGAAGGCGTTTCTCAGACAGGACCCGGATATCATCATGGTGGGCGAGATTCGTGATATGGATACGGCTGAAATTGCCATCAAGGCAGCCATGACAGGCCATCTTGTGTTCGCCACCCTGCATACCAATGACTGCCCGTCCACCATTGGCCGGCTTGTGGATATCGGCATTCCCCCCTATATGCTTGCCTCGTCGGTGACCATGGTGCTGTCCCAGCGCCTTGGGCGAAGACTCTGCCCGGACTGCAAGCAGGTGGTGACCGGGCACAATCCCGACGATTTGGAACTGCACGGATTTCATAAAAATGACATTCCGGACCTGACCATTTACGGACCCAAAGGCTGCCCCCACTGCAATGGCACCGGGTACAAGGGACGGGTAGGTCTTTATGAGCTCATGGAAGTGACCGATGAGGTGGCCAAAGCCATCTCTGCCGAAGTCCCCGAAGACCAGTTGCGAAAGGTGGCGATCGCCGAAGGCATGGTGACCTTGAGGGACGCCGGCCTGGTTAAGGTAAAGTCCGCTGAGACATCCCTGGATGAAGTGTTAAAGAAAACCGTTATCACCAAAGAGGCACTGCCGGCCTACCTGGTGAACCCAGACATTGAGCAGTACGAGGACAAGGATGTGATCATCCGCGAAGGAAACACGGATATTGATTTTTTTAAGCTGGTTCAAGGCGCCGTGTATGTGGTCAAGGGTGGTAAGATGATCGCAGAAATCACCCAGCCCGGTGAGTATTTCGGCGAAATGGCGGCCATCACAGGGACCTCAAGATCCGCGTCCATTATTTCAAAGGGTAGGTCCAAAATCAAACGGTTTCCCGGCGATAAACTGATAGAAATCATAGAAAAATATCCTGACGTGGCCAAACATCTTTTCACCGTCCTTGCAGACCGCCTGAACGAAACCGACCGCAAATTGGTTTCCCTTTACAATCAGATCAAAAAACGTAAGGTCAGCGACACCGCCTCCTAATAGCTTCCCCTGTAAGGAGGCGTGAAAACCACCTCCCGATTTAGAAATTTCCTTTTCACCTGTGGCGAATATATAAATTCGCCCTAAATCCTGACGTATTACAATTTCAATTCACGGATTCCCTCCACTGTTTTTAAGATACCATCCATTGTTGCGTTTCTTACATTTGTGACGTTTTTAATTTTCTATTGACATGTAAAACATACAAATAGTATTCATGCTCCCTATGTTTTATGGGTTTAAAAACTACTTTTAAAGTTTTTAAATTGCATTATTGGGATACCATTTGTTTTACCGTCAAAAAGGGGGGGGCGCCATGACTATTCTCACGGTTCATCACCTGTGGTTTGATTACACCACAGGTCCAGTATTGAAAGATGTCTGTATGACAGCCAGCCCCGGTATGGTGTCAGGTCTGCTCGGCCCAAATGCATCGGGAAAAACCACCTTGTTCAAGTGCATGAACGGGATACTTCATCCCCAGGCCGGCCGGGTTTGTATTTCCGGCAAGCCTGTAACCGCGATTCATAGAAAGGAGCTGGCCCAAATCATGGCAGTGGTTCCCCAGCAGACCGGGGCCATATTTTCCTTTACCGCCAGGCAGATGGTGGTGATGGCTAAAGCATCGGGACTGGCCATGTGGCAGCGTCCGTCAAAAGCTGATTTTGCCGGGGCCGAAAAAGCGCTGGATGAGATCGGAGCGGGTGACCTTGCCTATCGCATGTTCAATGACTTGAGCGGAGGAGAAAAGCAGATGGTTCTTTTTGCCCGGGCCATGTTCCAGTGCCCTGACGTGCTGCTTTTAGATGAACCCACCGCCCACCTGGATTTTAAAAACCAGCACCTGATCCTGGATATGGTCAGAAATGTGACCAAAGAAAAAAAATTGACCACCATCATCACCCTCCATGATCCAAACCTGGCGACACGTTACTGTGATGACATCGTAATGCTTAAAAACGGAGAGGTGTGTGGTCAGGGTCCAGCCCGGGATGTGCTGCGTGAAGATACCATTGAGTCGGTGTATGGCATAAAGGTCCTGGTGACCGGGTTTCACCGTTGTAATCGCCTGGTAATTCCCCGGACCAATGCTGCCGGGGATGTTTTGTTCTGAAATGTTGGACGCATCGTGATGAAACCCCGTCTTTTGTATTCTGCTTGTCTGTTGCTTTTGTTCTCAGCGGCTCTCCTGGCTCTGATAACGGGTAAATACCCCATGACGCCCGGGATGCTGGTGCGCCTGTGCCTATCTGCTCTGGGGTATAAGGCGACCTCATTCGACCTTGCCGGCCCGGCACTTGTGCTGTGGTCCGTCCGCCTGCCAAGAATCCTCATGGCAACCCTTGTGGGGGCCGGGCTATCCGTATCCGGGGCCATGTTCCAGGGCCTGTTTAAAAACCCATTGGTCTCACCGGGTATCCTGGGCGTCTCTTCGGGGGCCAACTTTGGTGCGGCATTAGGACTGCTCTTTTTTTCAGGATCAGCCTGGGCCATTCAGGCCTCTGCCTTTACCTGGGGGCTGATTGCCGTGGGTTTGACCTGCCAAATCGGCAGGCGTGGCGACCGATCTATCACCACCCTGGTCCTGGCCGGGGTCATCGTCTCCGCGCTGTTTACGGCAGGATTATCATACATCAAATGCAAGGCAGATCCCCTGGGGCAGCTGCCTGCCATTGTGTTCTGGACCATGGGGTCCTTTAACAGCGTATCATGGACAGATGTTGCCTTGGGCGGTGGACTGATCGCCGCAGGACTTCTGGCCTGCCGCGCCATGAGCTGGGGACTCAATCCCCTGTCTCTGGGTGAGGAGGAGGCGTTGGCCCTAGGGTTGAATGTGGCCGCACGGCGGGCCGTATATATACTGCTGGCCACGCTCATGGTTTCAGCCGCCACAGCCCCCTGCGGCACCATTGGATGGGTGGGGCTTTTGATTCCACACATGGCCAGAATTTTCACCGGTGCCGAACACGATCGTCTTATCCCTGTCTGCGCCTTATTGGGGGGCATTTTTATGCTTGTGGTGGATACCCTGGCAAGAACGCTTCCCGGCGGAGAAGTTCCCGTGGGTATTTTAACCGCGTGCATTGGCGCCCCCTGTTTTGGCCTTCTTTTAATCCGCAACAAAACCACGATCTGGAACAATCACTGAACGGACAATGCCCATGCATCAATTCCTTGAAAATAAATTGTCGCCGCTGCTTTTTGCAGGTTTCATGATGATATTTATGCTTTTTTTATCCTGTGGATCAAAGGCTTTGGCTGATGACTTCGCCTGGCGGACCATTACCGACCGAGCCGGCCGACAGGTTCGTATTCCCCAAAATCCCAAACACATTGCCTGCCTTTTTGGACCCAGTTACGAAAAAGTGCTGGCCCTGGGTGCCCGGGACCGGATCTCCATGGTAGCCAATGTGACCCTGCCTTGGAATTTTGTGATCAATCAGGGGCTTGCCGATATTCCGGTTTTAAACCATTACGGTTCGCCGGATGTGGAGGCGTTGCTGAAGGATTCCACCGATCTGGTCATTTACCACCCCTTTGCCAAACAGATTGAGCAGTTGAGTGCGGCAGGGCTTCCCGTGGTGGTGGCCTATGACGGCAGCCGGCGCATGCAGACCCTGGAGGAATTTTTTGCAGACTGGTACAGCCAGATTCGGTTTTACGGCGATGTGCTGGGTGGACAATCTCCGAAGATCGCCGAAGATTACTGTAAATATGCAGATGCAAAAATCCGGCTGGTTACCAACGTCACATCCCATATCCCCGAAACCCGTCGTCCCAGAGTGTTCTGGGTCTGCGGCCAGGTCAACGGTCCCACCGGGACCCAGACCCGCCATTCTACGGCAGACTGGATCGTTACCGCAGCCGGCGGCACCATGCTCACCCATGATGAACCATCCTATTTTGTTTCAGTCTCCACCGAGGAGCTGATTTTATGGAACCCTGATATCATCATCGTCAGCACATTGCCCTCGGTGGCGTCGGTGCTCTCTGATCCACGCCTGAAAAACGTGACCGCAGTAAAGAACAAAAAAGTTTATATGACCCCCCAGGGACAGTTCTACTGGAGCCATTTTTCCACGGAGTCCTTTCTGTGCATTCTCTATCTGGCCAAGCTGTTCCTTCCCGGTCAGTTCCCGGATCTCGATTTGATCCGGGAACTGACCGACTACTACACGCAATTTTACCATTACGATCTGACACCGGACCAGGCAAGGCGGATACTGGCACATCTTCCGCCCGAGTCTGACGTGAGAGATTAACTATATTTAAGAAGAAGACGAGGAGAGAGATGAATTTTAGGTTGAAAATTAAGCAAATGGTATTTCCTGCGGCGGTGCTGTTCATGTTGTCCGCCCCTGCTTTTGCAGATACAACAGACGATCAGGTCTTTAATCTGGGTGAGGTCGTGGTCACCGGGGAAAAAACAACGGTGAACAGCGCCACCACCGTCACAGAAGTGTCCATGGAAGAAATATCCGCCAAGGGCGCGACGACTGTGGCCGATGCCTTGAAGTTTCTGCCCGGCGTCTATGTCCAGGTCGGCGGCAAAGGGGAAGCCCATGTGAGCATCCGCGGTTTTGAACAGCGCCAGATCAAGGTTCTCATCGACGGCGTCCCGGCCCGGGAAAGCTATGCAGGCACAGTGGATCTTTCCATGTTGCCGGCCGATTCCATATCAAAAATCACCATCACCAAGGGGGCAAGCTCCGTACTCTACGGCGCCAACACCATGGGCGGGGTCATCAATATCATCACCAAAAAAGGAACCAAAACCCCGCAGACATCGGTTTCGGCGGCTTTCGGCGACTATAATACTGCCCACTACAGTGCAAGCCACGGCGGCGTTATAGGCAAAGACGGCCTTGTCAACTACTGGATCGGCGCCGGTTACCAGACCTCGGACGGATACCGATTGTCCAGCGACTTTGACGCCGGTAATTCTGATACAGGACGCGGCACCCAGTATAACGAAGACGGCGGGGCCCGGGATTTAAGCGACTACCAGAAAAAAGACCTGAATATGAAGATTGGATATGACCCCGGCGGGGAGTCCAGTCTCTACCTCGCTTTTGATTACGTGGATAACGAACGCGGCATACCAACGTTTTTTAACCGGTATTGGGCCTATGACCACTGGAAGCAGTGGCAGCTCAGCCTGGCCGGCGAACACCGGATTTCAGAGATGCTCAAGCTCAAAACCCGGCTGTATTATGTAAACCATGAAGACGGCATAACAGATGTCTCCTGGACCGACCATACAACAAGCGGAAAAAAATGGTTTGAGAAAAGCTATTATGACGACGACACCCTGGGCGGTGAACTGCAGGCCACCATTAACTTTGTGCCATGGAACACCCTGCGCATCGGCGGCAATTTCATGGAGGATAACCACAAAGAGGGCAATTACCTAAGTGCTGACTGCTACAACGTTCTGCAAGGGTGGTCCACGGTGGGATGGGAACCCGAAGATGAATACACGGCCCAGACATGGACCATTGCCCTGGAGGACGAGTTTACACTTTTTGAGCGACTCTCCGTGGTCTTAGGTTTGAGCTATGATGTGTTCGAACCCACCAAAACAGCTTCCCAGCCGGCCCCTGGGCAGACGGACGCTGTCAATCCCCAGATCGGGCTGGTGTATGACGTTGATGATAATACCAGTCTGCACGCCTCTGTGGGCCGAAAAACCCGATTCCCCAGCCTCAAAGAGCTTTATTCTGATCTTGTGGGCGGAAATCCAGATCTTGATCCGGAGCAGACCATGGCCTATGAGATGGGTATCGACCACACCTTTGCCGGTAACATTAAGACAAGCTTGGTCTGTTTTTATAATGACGTGGATGATCTGATCGATATGATCACAAAGAACGGAGATAAAGTCTACGTCAATATCAACGAAGCGGTGATATACGGCGTCGAAACCGGGATCTCCATACCGGTTACCGAAGCCATGGATGTCAACCTGAACTACACCTATATGTCCACCGAAGATAAGTCCAACAATGGACGGGATCTGGAAGGGCGCCCCCGCCACCGTCTTAACCTGGGACTTGCATACCGGTTTTCCTTCGGGCTGACCGCTGATTTGAACACCGCTTATAATTGTCACCAGTACTGGGAAAATTCGGACACCTATGCGTGGGAGAAACTGCCGGATTATTTTCTGGTGAATCTGAAACTGACCCAGAAACTGCCGAATATCGGTAAGGTGGCCCCGGAGGTCTTTGTGCTGGGCACCAACCTGCTGGACGAGGATTATTATGAAACCAACGGTCCTGAACCCGGATTTAATTTCCTGGTTGGTATGAATTTAAAGTTTTAGGAAAATCCCATGAGATGTATGATTTGCGAACACAAGTGTGACATTCCCATCCATGGCACCGGCCGGTGCAACATGATTACGGCGGATGCCCACGGTATACGGGAGCGATATCCCGACCGCTACCTGGCTGCCGTGGATACAGCCATCGAGTCCATGCCCATGGTGCACTACCACCCCAAAGGCACCTTTCTTCAGGTGTGTACCGTGGGGTGCAACTTTGACTGCCCTGGCTGCGTGTCCGAAATTCTCACCGATCACTTAAGCGCCATCCAGGGCCAGTTCCAGCAGATGTCACCGGAACAGATACTGGACCTGGCAGAACAGACCCATGCCCAGGGGGTGATGTTCTGCTTTAATGAACCCACGATCTCTTTTTTTACATTCATGCGCCTGGCCCGCATGGCAAAGGAAAGGGGGCTGACCGCCGGGTGTGCCACCAACGGGTACATGACCGAATGGGCGTTGAAAAAACTTGTGCCCTTTCTTGATTTCGTGAATATCGGCATCAAAGGGTCTGCCCCGGATGTATGCAAAGCATGCGGGATTCAAGACGCCGGCCCGATTTTTCGGAACATCAAACTGCTCTATCAACACGGGGTACATGTGGAGATTTCAGCCGTATACCGAAAAGGCCGGGAAGATGAAGTCGAGGATACGGCCCGGTATATCTCCGCTTTATCCAGGCAGATTCCGTTCCAGCTCATGCGGTTTTTGCCCTTCGGCAACGGAGAACCCGGAGACGAACCCACGGTGATGTCGGCCGAAGCTCTTTGCCGTCGGTTACAGCGGCATCTTGACCACGTCTACCTGTTTAATACGCCCGGCACCGCTTTTCTTGACTCGGTCTGTCCCAGGTGCGGACATACCATCATGTCCCGGGGATTTTTCGGCCCCATGTGTGCCAACCTCTACAAGCATAAGCCCCAGGGTAAATGTGACTGCGGCTATCAACTGCCGCTGGAAGGAAAAATCCACGAAGAGGACCAGCATCGTATTTCAGGGTATTTTGGCGGGTACCGCACCGTGAACGCCATGAACATGATCCGTGGGATTCTGGCAATTTTAAATGTGAGGGACAAGGCCGTTGCCGATACGGTCATGGCCGATGCGGTGCAGACAGATCTCATTGACGGTCTATATGCCAGGCTGAACCGGATTGACGACTACCTTGACACGGTGGATGATTTTGCCCGTAAAACAGGGACACAAAAAAGAGCGGCCCTCTACCGGGAATATGTTGAACACCGGGTCCGGCGAATTAGGGAACTGACCGCAGATATTCCCAGGCCCAGGGTTTACTATTGTCTTGGGCATCCTCTGATCGCCATGTTCGGGGAAAAAATGGAATCGTGTCTGGCCGAGACCGCCGGTGCAGCACTCACCAACCTGGATCTGAACCGGGAGAAGCGGCCGGGAATTACCATAGATCCCCAGGCCTTTGAACGCATGGCGCCCCAGATCATTCTGGTGGCGGATACCCTGGCCTGGCCGCCTTCGGATATTATTGACTGGTGCCAGAAGAATCATCTGTCTGCCCCGGCCCTGGCGGACGGCAAAGTGTTCGGCCTGCATCCCTTTCGCAGCTCCACCAATCCGGACTGGGTTTTAGGGCTCATGGCGCTGTGCAATATTATTCACCCGGATATCTTTAACCATGACCTTGAACACGAGGCCGACGATTTTTACAACACATTTTACGGGCACCCCTTTAATAACGGCCGGCCGCCCCAACTTCCCTGGAAGGAGAACTTAAAATGACTGAAACAAATTGGACCAAAACGAGAAGCCCCAAATTTAACAAAGATGGCGCACGTCACATGGACCGGATCGCCAAGACGGCATTTAAACCCATCTATCCGGTGATTGCCCAAAATGCCATTGATGTTACCGGCGTGATGCGGGGCCGGTGCCTGGACATGGGCACAGGACCCGGTATGCTGGCCATGGCAGTGGCAAACGCTGCGCCTGACATGGCGGTGACCGCCTTTGATTTTAGCGATGACGCCCTGGAAATTGCCCGGGAAAATATCCGCGAGGCAGGTCTTGAAGACCGGGTAACCACTGCCGCCGGCGATGTGCATGCCATGCCCTTTGAAACCGGAGAATTTGATCTCATTGTCAGCCGGGGCTCCATGTTTTTCTGGAATGATTTGGCACATGCGTTCAGCCAGATTTTAAGGGTCCTGTCTCCGGGTGGCAAAACCTATATCGGCGGCGGATTCGGAAGCCGTGAACTCAAAGCCCATGTCATTGAGGAGATGGCCAAAATCGACCCGTCATGGGACTGCTACGCCAAAAAGAAAAGCGGCGATGACGGGATCAGACGGTTTGAAAACATGTTTGATGCACTCAACTGCCGCAATTACCAGATCATCGATGATGATACGGGGTTCTGGATTGTGCTGTCGGGCATGGCATAGTCTCATATTCTCCGAACCTGGAATTTGAATGCCGTCTTGAGTTTTTGTATCGATATTGTTATCCTTTTTACACGCTTTCATTGTGTATCAAACCATCTGATCCAATAATTTATTTTTAGATAAATTCAATGTGTTACTGCCTTTTGGGGCTTGTTTTATCAAACCCCAAAAGGATCAAGCACACGTGTAACAAGGAGATTTATATGGATATGAATGCATTTATCCGGGGGATTCCCAAGGCGGAACTTCATCTTCATATTGAAGGGACCTTGGAACCTGAGACATTGTTTCGCCTGGCCGAAAGAAACAATATTCCCATTCAGTTCGATTCTGTGGACGCACTGCGGCAGGCGTATCAGTTCAATAATCTGCAGTCTTTTTTAGATATTTATTACGAAGGTGCAGGCGTTCTTCAGAACGAAAGCGATTTTTATGAACTGACATGGGAATACCTTCTCAAAGCAAAAGATCAAAACGTCCGGCACGTTGAAATTTTTTTCGACCCCCAAACCCATACCGATAGAGGCATTGCCTTTGAAACGGTAATCACCGGTATTTATCAGGCGTTATTGGATGGTTCCAGGGACTTGGATATCTCATTTTGCCTGATCATGTGTTTCTTGCGTCATCTGCCCGAATCCAAGGCCATGGAAACCCTCGACCAGGCACTGGTTTTCAAGGACAAGATTACGGCCGTCGGCCTTGATTCATCGGAAGCAGGGCACCCGCCCTCCAAGTTCAGTCGCGTTTTTGAAAAAGCACGAAACGAAGGTTTTTTGACCGTGGCCCATGCCGGAGAAGAGGGCCCCCCTGAATATATATGGGAGGCCCTCCAGGATCTTAAAGTCCGGCGCATTGACCATGGCGTGCGTGCATTGGAAGACGCGGCCCTTATTAATGAACTCAAACGTAGTCGGATGCCGTTAACGGTGTGTCCGCTCTCCAATATCAAGTTGTGTGTATTTGAAGATATGGCGGCACACAATTTCAAGAAATTGTTTGACCAGGGGCTTTGTGTGACGGTTAACTCTGATGATCCCGCATATTTCGGGGGATATGTTGCTGAAAATTATCTGGCGCTCCAAAACGCTTTTCAGCTGACCCGAAAGGAGATCGCGCAACTGGCGATAAATTCCTTTGAAGCGGCGTTTATCAGTCAGGATAAAAAAGAGACATTCATTGCCCAGATTAAAGAAACCATGGCTGAATAGCTGTCATTAAAAAAGCAGACATGAACCGTCTGATTCTGTATCGTGAGGACAGTTCGAGTCCTGTTTTTTATGGAAAAATGTCGCCCTGTGCGAGTAATCCCCCCTTATTGCTGAAGACAACACGAACGGCATGGTTGTTGCTTTACTTTATATCTCAAGTGGATCGACCCGCCAAATTGCGGCGTAAAACCGGATGGGCGTCCTAATTATGAAGAATCAGATCCTATTGGATGAGGAGGTATCATGGCAGAAAAAAGTCAGCAGAATAAAAATAAACACCAGACCAAAAAAGTCAGTGCATTAAGCCTGAAAGAAAAACGTAAAAAGAAAAAAGAGAAAAAATTAGCTGGGGACACCTTCCAGAAAATTAAGAATACCGATCCTCAAAATTAGAGAAATGAGATAAGGGGGGAGACCGGCAGCATCCCGCTTAAGTAAAGCGGATGAGACCTGGGGAATATGAAGTTGATTCCCTTCAAAGTTTTTCCTTCATCTTTAAGACCTAATTTTTTTCTTTAAATATACAAGCGCCCGAAGTTTACAAAGATGTCCGCGCATTGATCTTTGTGAATTTTGGGCGCATTTTTTTGCCTTCCCTTTTTTTTTGACCCTACTGGCGGCCATTTGGGGTAGGGGCAACCCCCTGTGGTTGCTCTCGTTAGAGCAGGCACAGGGGCCTGCCCATACAGCCGCCGGCATTAAAACCGATCCCGTTTCATATCATCGGGTTTAAATAATAAAACACGTTTTAGGCATCTTGACATAACCCCGGGGCGTCCTTTAAACTGCTACCCTCTGCCCGTACCATCTAACATGCAGCAGAGTGGCAAAAATCCTTTTTGGGGTTTTAGATGAGAGAAATACTGGTTTTAACCCATGCCGAAGATGAATGGCAGCTGATTTCAACAACCTTGTCCAATGTCGGCAATCTTCGCCGGGCTTCTGATCTTAAAACTGCACTGACACTGCATACCCAGTCACCATTTGATTTGATTCTGGCCGACATCGAACTGCTGTCAGCCGAAGAACCGGGCATGCCGGCATTCAGGGCGGTTAATCCATTTGTTCAGTTCATTGTGCTGTGCACACGGTCCAACACCCGTCAGGCCATTGAAGCGGTGAACGCCGGTGCTGTGGGATATCTGCCGTCTCCGGTCAAAAAACGGGATCTCCATCTGATGCTTCCGGCCTTAAACCGGTCCCGTTCCAGGGATTTTGAGCTGGATTACCTGCGGGATCAGTTTTGGAAAACCGAATGGCAGGACATCATCCGGTCTAAAAATGCCGGCATGCAAAAAATTTTCGGAAGTGTCCGTTCGGTTGCCCCCACCATTGCAAGCGTTCTGCTGCTGGGAGAAACCGGTACAGGTAAAGGTACGCTGGCCCGATTGATCCACTGGCACAGCCGTCGTTATGAAAAACCTTTTATCTCTGTCCATTGCGGTGCCATCCCGGATACCCTCATTGAAAGTGAGTTGTTCGGCCATGAAAAAGGCGCCTTTACCGGTGCAGAACGCAAAAAGCCGGGGCGGTTTGAAATGGCCGAGGGCGGCACCATTTTTCTGGATGAAATCGGCACGATATCTCTATCCGCCCAAATCAAGCTGCTCCAGGTCCTTCAGGACGGCACATTCAGCCGGATCGGCGGTGATGCCGTTCTTAAAACGGATGTTCGAGTCATCGCAGCCACCAATTCAAACCTGGAAGATGGTGTAAAAAAAGGGGAGTTTCGAAAAGATCTGTTTTATCGTCTTAACGTGTTCCCCATCGAACTGCCTCCGCTCAGGGAACGGCTGGAGGACCTTGAATCCCTGGTGGATCTGTCTTTGAAAAAATTAAACGTCAAGTACGGGAAAAATATTCAAACTGTTCATCCCTCTGTGCTGGAAGGCTTCCGCCATTATGAATGGCCCGGCAACATCCGGGAGCTTGAAAACATTCTGGAACGTGCCTATATCCTGGAAAGCTCTTCTGTGATAACGCCTGAGAATTTTCCCATTGAAACACAGATGGTGGTTGCCCAGGATATCCCTGTGCCCGCTGCCGGCCAGACCCTGGCCCAGGCTCGCCGACAGGCGGTTGATCTCTGTGAACGCGCCTACCTGGGACATCTGCTTGGGGAAACCAACGGTCGAATAGACGAAACGGCCCAGATAGCCGGTATCACCACCCGGCAGCTAAACCGTCTGCTGACCCGGCACGGGCTGGATAAAAAACAATTCAAACATTTAAAAGACACATGATGTCCGATTTGCGAAGGATCGCCACCTATCTATATTCAACTTCAATCTTTTTCTTGATAGAACCGGTCTTTCTCGCTGTAAATGCAGCCGCAATACTGCTGGCGGTACATGCCCAGGGATTTTGAGGTTTCTATTCCCTGTTTCCAGCCTTCTCGAAAATCTTCATAAATAAATTTCAATCCATATTGTTTGGCAAGGCTTTGGCCGATTTCCGTGATCAGGGCATGGTTCTGGAATTTTGAATAGAGCAGGGTGGTGGAAAATCCGTCAAATTTTCCTTTTTTGGCCACCAGGGCACTGGCTTTAAGGCGCGCGTGGTAGCAGTATCTGCACCTGTTCTGCTCCCTGAACGTGACGGCGCGCAAAAATTCTTCAAGCTCGTATCCCTTTTGCCAGACCATTTTCAGATTCATCTGATCGGCATAGGCCTGCAATGTTTCTTCTCGTTTCATGCACTCGGTGAACGGATGAATATTGTGCCGGTAAAAATACCCCATGACCTCCATATCCATACTTCGCAGCACCTCAAGGGGGTAGATGGTGCACGGGCCGCAGCAAGTATGCAGAAGAACTCTCACAATCTTGCTCCAAAGATGGCGGTGCCCACACGCACCAAGGTTGCCCCTTCTTCAACCGCCACGGTGAAATCGTTGCTCATACCCATGGATAAATGGGTCATGTCCGTATGGGGCAGGTTGAGCCGGTCAATCTCTTGGCTGATCTGCTTGAGTTGTTTGAAATACTCCCTTGCCTCTTCAGGGTCGTCGAAAAAGGGGGGCATGCACATCAGCCCTGAAACATGCAGGTTATCAAATTGGCATACCTGTTTGGCAATATCCACAATTTCGTTGTCCCGGGCGCCGGACTTGGTTGTCTCCTGGGCAATATTCACCTGGAGCAGAATATTCTGGGTTTTTCCGATTTTTTCAGCCTGGCGGTTGATCTCCTTGGCCAGTTTCACCGTATCCACGGTGTGAATCAGATCAAAATATTTGACCGCAAACTTGGCTTTGTTGGATTGAAGGTGGCCGATGAAATGCCAGGTGGCCGATTCCCTGCCAAGGATGTCTATTTTGTCCATGGCTTCCTGGATGTAATTTTCCCCAAAGTCCCTTTGTCCTGCATCAATGGCCTGCTGGACCATCTCGGCGGGTTTTCTTTTGCTGACGGCAATAAGGGTCACCTCGGATGCAGCGCGCCCGCTTTTTTGGGCGGCGGCACATATGTCATCATGAATTTTTTTTATGTTGGATTGAATCTGCATGACTATTATTCTTTCTTAAAACTGATTGCCCCTAAAGATGAAAGGGCCTCAATGAGTTCGCACACGGGCAGCCCCACAACATTGGTGTAGGAACCGGATATCTCCTTGACCAGAAAGGCCCCAATACCTTGAATGCCATACCCTCCGGCCTTGTCATAGGGTTCGTTGGTCCCTGCGTACCACTTGATTTCATCACTGGATAACTCTTTAAACCGCACCCGGGTGTTTACAACCCGGGTGACCGCCTCATTTGTGCTCGGCCTTGTGATGGTGAAGGCGGTGAATACGCTGTGCTCCCTGTTGCTAAGTTGCCTTAACATGGCCTCCGCCTGCTCGTTCCCGGCAGGTTTTCCTAAAATGGTTTTGTTAAGGGCCACAATCGTGTCCGCCCCGATGGTCCACCTGTCAGGATAGTTTGGAGCCACGGCCTGGGCCTTGATTTTGGACAATAAACTCACATAGTTTTCAGGGGCGATACCCACATCAACTTCAGATTCGTCGATATCGGCCACATGAATTTTAAAATCTATACCTGCCTGGGTCATCAGCTCTTTTCTGCGCGGTGACCCCGAGGCAAGAATAATTTTGTCTTTATTTATCTGTTTCATGGCCCCTTATGTATCACAATTGGTGGTCATCCAGAAACAGCCTTTTTGCCGGAAAACCTTTGTTGGATGAAATATAGTGCGGAAAATATGGGGAAATTCGTTAAAAAATGCTTAAGATTGGCTCTTTTGAAAAACAACATATTGATTTCTCATCTTCTTTGCTTCGTACATGGCTTTATCTGCGCACTGCAAAAGTGTTTCGGCATCAGAGGCGTGTGAAGGATAAAAGCTGATGCCAATACTTGTTGTTACAAAATCAATTGTGTGAGATTTCAGATAAAAGGGCTGGGCCATGACATCTATAATCCGTTGGGCGATTATATCGGGTGCCGTATCCTCAGGATTGGTTAAGATGATGGCAAACTCGTCACCGCCCAGTCTGTAAACAAGATCCGTATCCCTGAGTACTTTTTTCACCCGATGGGCAAATCCTTGGAGCAGATGGTCTCCGGCATCATGGCCGAATGAATCGTTTACTTTTTTAAACTTATCAAGATCTACATACATCACAACTCTCTGTTGCTTATATCGATCTGCATAGGTCAATTCCTTTTCGAGGTTTTCATGAAAGGCCTTTCTATTTAAAAGCCCGGTCAATGAATCATGGTAAACCATATGCAAAAGCTTTTTGGATGACTCCCTTTGTTCTGTAACATCCCGTGATATTCCCCGAAACCCGACGGCATTTCCATTATTATTTTTGATAAGAGAGACGGATGACTCAAGATAGATTTTTTGACCGTTCCCAAGCCGAAATTCAGTCTCAATTGATTTTATCGAGATGCCTGTTTTATAAAGATGTTTAAGGCGTTTCGACGCGTTTTTAACATCATCGTCATTCAACAAGTTACGGAAGTTTATCTGGTTCAGGTTTTGTTTGTCTTGTCTGAAAATTCGAGAAAAGGCATCATTGTAAAAGGTGAGATTGCCTGCAAGGTCCATTTCAAAATAGGCGTCTTCAATGGATTCAAGTATTGCCCGGTCCCGTTCTGTACTGACCCTGACCGATTCTATCATCAGATTTATCTGTGTGGACAGATCGAATAATTCATCTTTTCCTGTCATGGATGTTTTTGCAAACAGGTCGCCGGTACTTGCAATCTTTTTAACGTCTTTGTTTAATCGAACCAGCCTTGACAGCACTGTGAACTCAAGAAAAATCAACGCGGCAATAGTGAAAATGACACCGGTTATCACCAATGAATAGACAAGATAATGCATGGTGGCCTTACCCTGGGCGTAAATTTTACGTGCCTTGTCTATCCCGAGTATGAGTATGGGACTTCCGGTTAGATCCGTCAGCAATGAATAGGCCGCAATGATATTTTGATTCAGGGGCATAATGACAATCTTATTCTCCATGGACAGGGACTGCTTCGCTTTTTTAAAGGGTTCCGGGAGTGATGGACTGTCCAGTCTTTCGAGCATGACCGGCAGATTTATTAAAGAAGATAGTTTTTTCTTCTCCGGGGCGGTCAGGTGCCGTCCCACAATCAGTGTTCCCATCACAGGGCCTTTGCGTTCATTTGTGAGAATCGGGGCAGAGGCAAGAAAAAGGGGAATGGGATTTCCCGGCAGTACGGCAAGGCCGGACAAGGTATCTTGTCTTCGGTCATTTCGGAGGATAAAATCCCCCCTGACGGAAAGATATTTTTTAAGGGATTCACGGAACGCTTCACCCCGTTGCGCATCCTGCTCAACATACTTGAAATGCACAATTTCTCCGGCAGTATTTATAAATAACATAAAGTTGATTTGTAAATTGGCCAGTGTTGAATCGGCAAGATTTTCATCAATGTAGTTTTGATTGCCGTGTTGAACAAAAAAATAGGTATCATCCCAGGGCGCCCAGTCGCCTGCAATGGTCTGGAGTTGATCCACTTCATCATTAATGACCTTTATGGTCTGGGACATGCTCTGAAGAATGTTTTCCCGTTCAAGTTTCGCATATCCCCTGACCAGGATCGTGTTGGTGACGGAGTATATAATTACAACCATCAGGATGAGTGTGGTGCTGATGGTTATTAATGTCTTTTTTCTCAATCCCATCGGATAACCTCATATACGGTTGGCAAACGATGTTTGATGATCAGGCTGTTTTTATGTCTTTAAATCGAATTCGTGTTAAGGCGTTATGTGCGGAATACCATAGTGGTATAACGCCTGTATTCAACAATTAAAATTATAATGCATCTTTCAGGGTAAAACAAATGCATTCCCCTTGTCTATAACGTCCTTGACAGGATTTTTAGGGTAGTGGTACATGTGAAATATGCAAAAATTTTTAATTGATAAAGACGCGTTAAGCGCAGGCAGGGCAGTGATCCAGGGCCAGGATGCAAAACACATCTGCAAGGTGCTCAGGCTTAAGCCCAAAGATACCGTTTCCATGACCGACGGACAGGGAAACGACTTTACCGGGTGCATAGAAAAAGTCGCTTTGGACTGTGTGGAAGTGTCGATTGTAACCGAGCAAAAAAGCCTCACAGAGTCCGTCCTTGATCTGACCCTGTGTACGGCCATGCTTAAACACAACAAAATGGATGAGATCATCAAGCAGATTACCCAGCTTGGGGTAACGCGATGGATTCCTTTTTATTGCAAAAGATCCATTCCATTGTCGGGCCAAAAGCGGGAAACAAAGCAGATTGAGCGCTGGCAGATCATTGCCAGGGAATCTTTGAAACAGTGCCGGCGATCCCGTCTTGTGGACATTATGCCGCCCATGGATTTTCAAGAGGTTCTGGACTTTTCAAAGGGATGTTCACATCGATTTGCCTTTTGGGAAGCTTCGGATTATCCCCTTGCCGGAACAAACGCCCAAGACAATCCCAAAGCGGTGATCCTGGTCGGACCCGAGGGAGGATTTGAAGAACAGGAGATCCAGGATGCCGTTGATGCAGGATTTACAAGCTATTCTCTTGGGCCAAGGATTCTTAGGGCTGAAACGGCTGCGGTATCCGCCTGTACTTTAATTCAGTATCTGCTGGGAGATATGGGCGGGTGCGGAAAATGATATTCTTAATCTGTTTCTAATTTTTTGCTTGACTTAAACGGTCAAAGAACATATAAAAGCTGACGTTGTTGACGTGCCCAGGTAGCTCAGTCGGTAGAGCAGGGGACTGAAAATCCCCGTGTCAGCAGTTCAATTCTGTTCCTGGGCACCACAGATTATAAAAGCTTTCAGCGGTTTCCGTTGAAGGCTTTTTTGCTTTTAAAGTATCTTGTAAAAACGCCCATTCATTTTTTTTCAAGTCGGATTTATTAAGCTTCATATCGCACTTACCGCATTATCATAATCCCATAAAAAGACAGTAACGACAACGCCCCCCAAAAGGATCAAAAGGCTCCCGGTGATAAAAACGTAGGATACGCCGATCCAGTCGAGGATAAGGCCGGAAAGGATGGGCGAGACAATGAATCCCAGTCCCCAGGCCGCATCGTTGAGACTCATGATGGATGCCATGCCCATGGTCTGACCGAGCCGGCCCGTGATGACCAGGCCCCCGGGCAAAGAGAGGCCGTTGGCCATACCCATGAGGATATTAAGGACCAGGATGGGGATAAAGCCGTGGACAAAGGGCATGCCCAGAACGGTGATGCCGCAGGCAAAGGTGCCGTAAATGATCAGGTGTTTGGGATTGATCCGGTCGGCAAGCCCGCCGCTTGCTCGCTGGAGAAAGGCAATTAAAAATATGTTCATGGTTAAAATGATGCCCACCTGGGAACTTGATAGATTTAACTGCATGGCTAAAATGGGCAGGAAGGTATACACCGATCCCTGGCCGGACGCCGCGAAAAAACGCATGATAAGAATGCCAGCCGCGGTTTTGTTGGCCACTATTTTTGTGACAGGGTAGGGTTCTGGCCGCTTGATATCACCGAGATGGGCTTTGTCCGCAGGCAGGAAAACCGCCACCACCAAAGCGGTGACCAGGGCCAGGCCGCCCATGATGTAAAACGCGGCGTTAAAGCCAAGCGTGTCCCGGATGATGCCGCCCATGGCCGGACCGAACCCCAGGCCGATCATGATGGCCATGTTCAAGGTTCCCATGTAGAGCCCAAGCTTTCGGGGCGGTGCAATGTCTGCCGTCAGGGCCATGGCCACCGGTACCACCAGGAGTGACGCCATGCCGTGAAGCAGTCTGATCAGGATCAGGGTTTCGGCATTTTTAGGCAGCGCATAAAAAACAGAGAGAACCGCGTAGAAGAACAGCCCCGATGCAATGAACCGTTTTCTGCCCCATTTATCCGATATCTTTCCGGTGAACGGGCTCAAAACAGTCCTGGAAATATTGAAACTGGCAACGATCAGGCCCACCAAAAAGCCCCCGGCCCCAAGCTCCACCGCGTAGACCGGGATCAAAGGCCAGATGATGCCAAGCCCCATCATCGCAACCCCCACGGCAGCAGACAGGATAAAGAGAATAGCAGATTTGTTCATTCGGGGGCTTCCATATGTTCATTGGGGCCGGCTGCATTAATCAAGACCCAGGTTGTCGTAGAAGTTCTGGCGTTTCATCCGGAACAACGCTTTATCTTCTTTGACCAGGTACCAGTATTTGTCGTTTTTGTCATCAAAACATTCAAAGAGCCCGGTATAATCTTCCAGGTCCGTCACATCACACACCCTGGAAACATCATCGTTGAACCGCCGGCATACCGAAATCCAATCCTCGGTTTTCGCGTCTTTTTTAACGGTGATTGCCTTTGAGGTTTCATCAAATTCAGCCTGGATACATTGCATGTCGATACCTCCGGATTTTGAAATTACAGGATCAAACAGACCCTTGGTTATGGGAATTCTTTTTTGCAGAACAGCTTTTTATTGGAGAAAGTTTATCAAAAAACCGGCGAGTTTTGAAACATTTAGTTGAGTGAATTTAATCGTTTTGGATTAATATTTTTGGAAAATAAGTTCGCAACATTGAAGGGCCGATGATTGTCAGGTCCGTTTTTTTTTGATATTGAAAACGGCACGCTGTGCAAGGCGTCATACAAAAGATAACACATATAAAAGATAGAGAGCAGGTATCATGAAATATTCACAGGCAAAACAGGGAAGAATATACGTGATTCGTCTTGAAGACGGAGATATCATCCACGAAGAACTTGAACGGTTTGCCAAAGAGAAATCCATAAAAGCTGCGGCGTTGACCATTCTCGGCGGTGCGGACGAAAAAAGCAGGCTGATCGTTGGGCCTGAACATGGCCGGACACCGACCATTACCCCCATGGAACTTGTGCTCAACAATGTGAATGAGATCGTGGGAACCGGTACCATTTTTCCCAATGAGCAAGGGGAATCCAAATTGCACATGCACATTGCCTGCGGCAGAGAAGAATCAACCGTAACCGGATGCGTGCGCAACGGCGTCCGGACATGGCATATTTTGGAAGTGATACTTTTTGAGTTGATTGAGACCGACGCTGTGCGTGTGTTTGATCCAACCACAGGGTTTGAATTGCTCAATCCCTAAAACGTATTCCTTTTATTTTTTGATTGCGGGAGATTGGTATTCGATCCAATTTTCCCTGTGGTCTCGGCGGTCGCTGCCGGATCTGCAATCTGGATTAATCCGTTTTTCAATGCCCGTGTAATTCACCGGGTTGAGTCGGCGGCGATCTGTTCCGGACCGTCTTTCGTCCTGGCCTCTACGCTCTTGTTTTTTTTCCATGATGATACCCTCCTTTGCCATTGCGGAATTTGACGAGGATATCAAAATTATAATGGGTAGAACGGCACCTGTCAAATAAACAGATGCCTGGTGCTATCGTTTGTTTACCGGGTGGCTATTGCCCTTTTTCAATTCCCGCGGTACCCGACAAAAGTTTGATATTTTCATCACCGGATACTGCATAGCCCAGCTCATACAAACCCGCCGCAGAACCAAAGTTTTTGTAGAACATGACCACATCTCCCCAGGGGGCATAATAGGCAAGGGTACCGGCTTTGGCATTTGCCTTGGGGGTATCTGCCGTGTCAAGTTTCTTAGGCGGATAAAAAATCTTTTCGTTGCTGCCGTAATCTTCCACTTTAATATCCAATGGCAGCTGGGCATACAGCTGCTGTGCCGCGGTGCTGTCATTGAGCTGAAACACAACCGTCTTGCCGTTGGCGTCAACGCTGATGGTCATGGGCGCTTGGCCCCCTGAGCGTTTTGATTCTTGTTTTTCAATCTTTGCCTTGCCTGACATTTTTGCAATCTCCTCTATTCCTGTTAAATTGACGCCCAGGCGGTGCATTTCATCGCCTGCATAGAAATTTTTTTACGCGTTTTTTCCTGCAGTATAGGCCTGGGCCATGGCCGGGGTGCCGTTGACTAATCCTGCATCCCAGATGCCGGTGGCTGAGATAACGCCTTTTTCTGTGATGCCGCTCAAACAGTTGGTATACACTTGTAGGCTTTTGACGGCCCTATCCACGGGCATCTGGCCCCCGGCGGCTGAGATAATATAGTAGACATCCTTGTTCCGGATCATAGAATAGATGGGGCAGGTCCTGTCTATAAAGGTCTTCATCTGGGCGTTCATTGCATGGAAGTAGACAGGGGTGGCCAACACCAGGACATCGGCATCAAGTATCTTTTTAAATATTTCATTCATATCGTCCGGTTGAACGCAGGTACCCTGGTTGCTGATGCAGGCGCAGCATCCGGTGCAGTATTGGATATTCCGGTCCGCGAGCCGGATCTTTTCTGCCGTATGGCCCGCTTCGGCAGCGCCGTGCATAAATTCATCGCAGAGCAGATCCGAGTTTCCCCCCTTTCTGGGGCTTGCAGATATAAGAACTATTTTTTTGCTCATGGTGCTCCTTGTTTGCCTGTGATTCATAAAAAGGGGAAGAGATCTTCCCCTTTTTATGGGGTTTAATTCAGATCTATTGTGAGAGATATTCGGGCCGGCAGGGTTTCCATTACCAGTGGATCCTGGCAAAGTTCTCCCAGGGTCACCAGATTGCCGAACTGGGCTGAAATCTCTTCGTCCTTGTATAGAATGGCAAAATAACTGCCGTCTGCGGCAAAGGCGATTTCACCGTTTTTCCATCCGTTTTTCAAATCCTGCTTATCATATGCAAGGGGGGCGTCCATTACCCCGCAATAGTCATGGTCATACCGGTCAAGGTCCACGGTGTAAGGCAGCCGGGAGATCAGTTCCCGTGCGGCCCGGCTGTTGTTCAGTTCCGCCGGGATGGTTTTACCGTCTGCCGTAAGTGTGATTGGGGTCTGGTTGTTTTGTTCTGTTGTCGTCAATTTGTCCTCTCTAACCCAACGCCTTGGTGAAAAAGTCTGTGAGTTTATCAAAGGGAATCATGTCCGTTTTGTCGTACAGATCAATGTGTCTGGCACCCGGAACAATATAAAGCTCTTTGGGTTCGGCCGCCATCTCATATGCGTCTTCACTGAAATACCGGGAGTGGGCGTTTTCTCCGATAATAAACAGAATCGGTCTGGGTGAAATGGTGTCAATGTAGTTTAACAAGGGAAAATTCATGAACGCCATGTTGCTGGTCTGGGTAAAGGGCCCGTGTGATCTTGGATGATGACCCCGGGCCATGGCGTAATATTCCCAGAATTCGCTTGAAATGGGATCCAAATCTTTGGGGATTGAATCTGCCGCTTCTTTGGGAAAGCCTTGGGGCAGCAGGGGGCTTTTGTTTTCAAAATCCTTCCAGCGCTGCTCGCCGAGTTGATCCAGGGTTTTGCTGCGCTGTTCATCGGACATTGAATCTTTCCAGCCGTTGCGGATGACCCGGCTCATATCATACATGCTGGCCGTGGCCACGGCTTTAATCCGGTGATCCACCTGGGCTGCCGTCAGGGCAAAGGCGCCGCTGCCGCAGATCCCGATGACGCCGATTTTATTTCTGTCCACAAAGGGTCGGGTTCCTAAAAAATCCACCCCTGCACTGAAATCCTCAACAAAGATATCCGGCGAAGATACGTGTCTGGGCTCGCCGCTGCTTTCTCCGTTAAAAGATTCGTCAAAGGCAACCGCAACAAATCCCCGTTCCGCCATGGTTTGTGCATAGATGCCGGCGCCTTGTTCCTTAACCCCGCCATAGGGCGTGCCAACGAGAAGGGCGGGATATTTCTTGGATTGATCCAAATTTTTGGGCAGATACATATCTGCTGCAATGGTGATCCCGTATCTGTTGGGATAAAATACTTTTTCATGGTTTACCTTATCGCTTTTGGCAAAGGTTTTGTCCCATTTTGGGGTAGCCATGGAAACATCGGTGATCGATAAAAGCAGAAACAGGACTGCCGTGAAAATGTAAAAGCGTTGTATAACGGTTGTTCTTTTCTCCATTTTTACCACCTTTCTTTTTTATTTTTGTATTAATGTGGCATGAATTGACCTGGGTCAAAACAATCTGCATTTTGGTTTATGCTCTTGAACTCTTTTAAATATAAGGCGGTTTGATGAAAAGGTGATAGCCTGATCGTTTCCAATAATTGCCTGATTGTCCAATATGTCGGCAGGAAGGAAAATTACGTTTCGAAAAAGGCCACACCAATTTGTCATATTTTCAATGAGAAATAGAACGATAAGAAAATCAAGAAAACCATAATCCTTCAAAAATATTTAGCCAGAAATAAAAGTGAATGGACGAAATCCCGGTAGTTTTGATTGAATGTAAGTTTCCGTGTAAAAAATTAAAGAGTGATTATTGAAAGAAACTCCCAATCTATGGAGTTTTTTTCACACTTCCACGGCTCATGATGATGGTTGGGGCAAAAAAAGATTAATAATTTCTATAAAAAAACTATCAGCCGTGTGGTGACTTTATTTTATACTGTACCTTGGCTCACAATGAATATTATTAGATTACAAAGACTTTCGCACATAACTACTTAAAATCCATCAAATGGAAAGCTATTTCGTTCAATTAATTTAAGGCGTAACAACACCTCAGGCTTAATTTTTGCTATCCATTAGAATTTTATTTTAATACGAAAGTTTACTAAAGAAGAAAAAATATGCTTAACAGACAAGGTCAAGTAAAAAGATTCAAAATTAGCTATAGAGGCAAAGTTTGGATATCATGCGTGGCCTTTTGTTGCGCGTTTTGGGCATGTGTTATCTGGTGGATTGTTTCCTTGAATTAATGCATATAATTTTAATGCTATTATGCTTGTATATAGGGGCGTTGGCCCCTTTCTGATGTTCCCCGCCTAAATTATTGCGACGGTAACGATTGGCTACATTCCCGAAAACATGGTGAACAATGCAGCAAGAATGGCAAACAACGAAGGAAAGCCCAGGGCCTTACCCAGCTCCAGAACGGCGTTCATGTCAAAATAGGTTTCCGGACTCTGTTCAATCTTTTTGAAAATTTCATAGTAGCGGTCCATATCCTTGAGCTTTTTTTCAATGGCTGTTTTTTCCAGGCCGACAATTCGCTGTGTCTCACCAGGGAAGTTCGGAGCCAATCTGCTGTCCTCCATGACTTCAAGGAGCTTGTCTTCAGAATTTTTCCAGTCATTGAAGAGCAGGGCGATTTTAGTCTTTACAAAGTTCATCCGAGTCAGTTTCTTGACTTTGACCAGAGAGCCCAGTTTAACGTATGGGTAAACCCAGTAGAAAATAAGAACTGGGGTAATAAAGAAAAACCAGAGCGAGCCGTGGGCCAAGTTTGTCCCTTCTTGCCAGGCGATATAAAGGGCGATGCTGCATCCCAGGGATGAAACCAGGCTGGTCAGGATATTGTAGGTGCCGATAACACTGATCATTTTTTCAAGTCCCAGGGTTTTGGACGGTGAAAGCGGGTTGATGGACAGATCTTTCAAATTGTAGAGCTTGTGCATGAGAAACAAAGAACCTGTCAGAAACCAGATCATCTGGGCGGATATCAGGATCGGAACCGTGGCAAACAAAATATCCATATTGGGGATGCCATGGTCCAGAATGAGCCTGTTCTTCATATGCATGCCCAGTAGAAGCAGGGCCATGACAACGATCGCAAAATATAGCTGCCTTGGGCTTCGGAACAGATCTGTCACCCAGGAGCATATTTGGGCAAGGCTTTCTTCGACCTGGTCCGGTTCAAGCATACTGACCAGCTCGTCAAGGGCGTTGATAGTCTTTTGAGACATAATTTTGATGCTGGAGAGGCCGGCAACGATAAAGGTAAAGAGCAAAGAGAGTGTAAAAAGGTCCTTGGGCACACACAGGTCCGGAAGCAATTTTGTGACCACCCACCAGACCAGTATAAAAACGGCGGCAGCCGCAGAGTATTGAAAATAAGTGGGAATCCATTTTATAGCGCAGATTTTGGATTGCCAGGCAATGGATATTGGAGGTAGGCGGTTCACAAAGCAGATCATTTCATAACCCTCGGAAAGAAGGTGTGCAAATTTATATTTTTCTTTATCAATGCCTGAAAGATTTTTCCAAAACTCAGCTTGATTGATTTTCCAAAACTCGGCTTTACTGATTTCCCATAACTTGTCTTTATTGGTTTCCCAAAACTCGTCTTTATTGGCCTTTACGAACTCCCCGTTCTTAGCTTGTAAGAATGCTTCTTTCCTGGCTTTTGAGAACGCCTCTTTCCTGTTTTTTGCGAAACAGGCTTTCTTGGCTTTTACAAACTCGGCTTTTTTGGCTTTTAAAAAATCCTCGTGCTTGCCTTTTAAGAAATCGCCTTTCTTGGAAAGCAGGTACGCTTCTTTGAGACGTAGGTACTCTTCCAGGGTTCGGGCCGAACACCTGCCATCCTGCTCCCGCATCTCGGTCAGACTGATTAGATGGGTTTTGTCAACGATGTCACAGCCGTAGCATTTCCTTCCAGATTTGACATAGTCTCTTTTAAGGAGGAATGCCAGAAGCAGGAATAACCCACCTGCCAATACGAATACGTGCACGGGGCGGGTTGTTGAGTCCATTTGTTTTGTCGCTGGTTTCAATTTCCGGCTGATAAGTTTAAGTCGTTTTTCAACTTCCGGAAATAAAGGATGACTGCGGCTGTCCATCTGGGTCATGAGGCGGTAAAAAGCGACATAGGCTCTTTTATATTCATTCATCCGATACAGGCCTTCGGCCTTTAGAAAGAGCAGGGCCTGCTTGTCTTCCCTTTGGGTGCTGGTACGTTCGAGAATCTCCAGGATCTTGATCAGGTAGTTCATTTTATATTCGTTAAACGCAGCTGACGTGTTCCGTTCCTGGAAAATCATATTGAAAATTTCTCGGGCAATTTGATCCTGATCCAGGCGGGCGATGCTCGCTCCTGTTTCCATCTGGATTTCCTCAAGTTTGGATTCAGCCAGTTTAAAACAGGTGTGATCCGGTGGGTCGATGTGGTAGAAGAACAGATAAAGATCCAGCATTGCCTGCTGGGTAAGGTCCAGTCGGGACAAAATTTCAGCCCGGCATAACAGCAAGGTGTACTCGTCTACACCTAATCCCCATGCGGCCGCTTCCTTGTCCAGTCGCGCGAGGTCTTTTTCCAATACTTCCTTTTCAAGAGAGTGGGGTTTTGACTGGAACAGATACTTATATACAAGATTTACCAGGGCGGGGACCCGTTCATCCTGTTTCTCTATTGTGCCTGGAACAGCATGTGAATCAATAGTTTCTCCTGGATTGGCCTCACCTGACCGGGTCAAGAGTATGCCGACAATAATAAGGCCCGCGAGGGCGAAAAGGCGAATTTTGTCCATGCCATCCTCCGTTTGAGTCCCCGTGGTAATGTGAAAGTTAAGGGAAATCTGCGGCCGGACCCGGGAAAATGAAACGGGTCGAACGGTCAGAACAGCAAAGCAGCCATGGGGGAAATTGATATTTTATTCATATATCCCGGAGACCCATGGGGATCAAGTTGTTTTTTTTCTTCAAAGAGGCAAAAACAGAAACTACTGGTGTGGATGAAATGAATGTTTCAGGGGGCTTTGGACAATAATCAATTCCTTTGATCTTGCCGTCAGCCCCCGTTACTGTGTCTGCATTAATAGAATTGCAGAAGTTCGATTTTGTTAACCTTGGGCTTTGTTGAGAAAACCTGTGAGTTGAACAACATGTTTTTGTTCTTCTTGAATGATCTCGTCTATCTTCTCACGGCCCAGTTTTGGCGGAACCAAATTTTTAAGCCCGGCGTAAAATAGAATGGATTCCTTTTCCATATCAATGGCCATTTTAACAATTTGGGTTATGGATTCTTCGCCAGTCAGTTGTGCTGTCACCTCAGGGTTGCCTTCACCACCATGGGCGTCGGCCATGGCTTTCAAATACAATGACATTTCTTCATTTGGATCAAACACCGTCTGACCCTTCTCCATTTCGGACAAAGTGGTTTGCATTTCTTCAAATCCACCTTGATGGCGATCCTCCATTTTGGCAATTGTTTCAAGAAATTTCTTGTCTTCTTCATTTTTTTGAAGAGAGGCAGCCTTTCTGTAGAAGGCCGCACCATTTTTTTCAATCTGGATAGCCATTTCGAATGCTTCTGCCGCATTATAATCGTAAGCCATGTTCGTACTCCTTTTCGATACTTCCAATGTTGCTATTTACTCATACTTCCACGCTCGATTTTTTGATATTGATATCAACTCAAAAAACTCAAGCAACTTACGTATTGTGGCCTCCAGTGTCAAGATAGTTTTTTCTTGATTTTTATGGCGATACTCCTCCGCTTGAAAGTTTATATGCCTACCTTTTTATGATTTGACCTGATACTTAAGTTAAATTATAACGTGGGCGGGAGAATTTTAATCCCGGTAACTTTAGCAAAAGCCCTGACGATATTTAACGGACGTAAATTCAAACTCATTTACGATGGAGGAAATCAGCGATGACATCCACATTACCAGAACAGATGAAAGTGATTGAAATTACCGAACCAGGCGGTCCTGAGGCACTTTGTGTGGGCAGCAGGCCTCTGCCCGAGACGAAACCGGACGAGGTGCTGATTAAGGTCGCTGCCACCGGTGTAAACGGACCCGATATAGTTCAGCGTAGAGGGCACTATCCCCCGCCAAAGGGTGCATCGGACCTTCTGGGTCTTGAAATTGCAGGTACCATTGTTGCCGTGGGCAGCGATGTCAAAGAGTGGTCTGTGGGAGACCAGGTCTGCGCTTTGACCAACGGCGGCGGTTATGCCGAGTATTGTGCCGTTCATGCGCCCCATTGCCTGCCCATTCCAAAAGGCTTGAGTATGGTGGAAGCTTCCGGGATTCCCGAAACGTTCTTCACGGTTTGGAGCAATATCTTTATGGGAGCCGGACTCAAACAAGGGGAAAATTTTCTTGTCCACGGCGGTTCCGGCGGTATCGGCTCAACGGCCATCATGCTTGCAAAAGCGTTTGGCGCAAAGGTATATGCCACCGACAGCCCTGCAGAACGATGTGAAGCCTGTAAAAGTTTTGGTGCCGATCGGGTCATCGACTACAACAAGGAAGATTTTGTTGAAGTGGTTAGAGATGAAATTAAGGGTGCCAATGTCATTCTCGATATTGTCGGAGGCGACTACATTGCACGCAATATTAAGGCGGCATCGCCGGATGGACGCATCGTTCAGATTGCATTTAACAAGGGCTCCAAAGTCGAGATTAATTTGATGCCCATCATGCTTAAACGCCTTCTTTTCACCGGCTCCACCTTGCGCAGCCGTCCGGATTCCTCCAAATCTGAAATTGCGGCACAGCTCAGGGAGAAGGTCTGGCCGGTGATTGAAGCGGGAAAAATCAAACCCAATGTCCATAAAACATTTCCCCTGGACCAGGCTGCTGACGCCCATCGGCTTATGGAAAGCGCAACCCATGTTGGTAAGATTATTCTTGAGGTATGATCGTTAAAGTATATTATTGTAACGGGGTTTTATATACACCCAACAAATTAAGCGCGTCATTGAACAACGGATTGCGTTACATTTAATTGTTGTATTCTTTTCGGGGAGGGTGGCCAAATGGGGCTTCTTCCCGAAAAGAACCCCCGTGATTTTTTTAAAGACCGCGCGTGGCCGTTGTACGGTAAAGCATGTGTTACAACACTGGGCAGTAGCAGGAAGATATGCCATGGACAGACCGCTATCGTATGTGATCGGTATTGCCGGAGGCTCCGGGGCCGGAAAAACCACTCTCATCAACGGGATACGTCAGCGCGCAGGATCTGACCGCGTTGCCGTTCTCCGGCATGACTGGTACTATAAGCATCTTCCCCATCTGCCGGAGGCCGAACGGGCCCGGGTGAATTATGACCACCCCGATGCCCTGGACACGGCCCTTTTAATCAAACAGCTTAAAATGCTCATTGGCGGGCAGTCGGTAACTGCACCCCAATATGATTATAACACCCATCTGCGCCTGGCCCAGACCCGCACCATCCGTTCCTGTCCTGTTATCATCATTGACGGTATATTAATTTTTGCAGATTCTGACTTAAAGGCGATGATGGATCTTAAAGTTTATGTGGATGCTGATCCGGATATCCGGTTTATCCGGAGGATGACCCGGGATATTGAGCAGCGGGGCCGCACCCGGCAATCTGTGGTTCGTCAGTATCTGGAATCGGTCAAGCCCATGCACGATTTGTATGTGGCACCTTACAGAAAATGTGCGGACGTAATTGTCCCCGGCGGCAGCCGAACCGATTCGGCCCTGGATCTTTTAACGGCAAAAATAGATCGTCTGACCAATTCTATCAACCATGCAAAGTGAAAAGCCCAAACCTGTTTTTTATTTTTGTATTCTGGGGTTCAAGGCGGATGCTTACGGTTCTGCCGGCCACCAGGACCAGGTCGGCCGGTGCCTTGTCAATGGCGATACGCACCGGAATCCGCTGGGCCAGGCGCACCCATTTAAAGGTGGGGTTCACATTGGGCAGCAGGGTGGTGCTGGCTGTGGAAACATCACGATCCTCAATGCCGGCACTCAGGCCCGTGACATGCCCTGTTAATTGGGACGGTTCTCCCATGACCTGTACCTGTGCGGTCATTCCGGGGTGAATGTTCTGCAGTTTTGTCTCCTCAAAATACCCCACAATATAAAAGCTGTCCGTGTCCACCAGGGTCATCACCGGGTTTCCTGTGGCGGCATAGATCCCTTTTCTTAATGTAAAATTGGTGACAATTCCGTTTACCGGGGCGTAGACCTCCGTACGGGACAGATTTATTCGGGCCAAATCCAGATTGGACTGCATTCTTACACACCGGACCTTTGCCGCATCTGCGTCGGACCGATGGGTGTCTTTGTCACGGGCCGGCACCACATTCTCATCCAGGGATTTATACCGGTTATACTCCCGGATGGCCGCATCTCGCTGGATTTTGGCATCGGCCAGTTCAGCCTGGGCCTGGGCCACGGCAGTCGTGAAACGTGCCTTGTCAATTGAAAAGAGCAGATCTCCTTTATGCACCTGCTGGTTGTCTTGGACAAATACCGCCTCTACCTGGCCTGAAACATCGGATGATATGGGCACCACATCCGCCCGGACACGGCCGTCCCGGGTCTGGGGCACATAGGTATAATACAGGTAGAGCTGCCAGAGAAGAATGCCGGCCAAAGCACACGTCCCGCAGGTGATCACTATTTTTATTATGTGAACCGCTGTTTTTTTGTATCTCAACAGTTTGCTATCCTCCATAGGTGGTGAGTGCGTTAAAGCAGACCCACACCAGAACAATATAAATTGAAAGGTTAAACAGGGAACGGTGCCAGATCCATTTATAGACCCCAATGGTTGACAGGAACCGGGATATGGCAACCCTGGCCGCAAAAGCAAAGAGAAGACATATCAGCAGCGGCGAAATCATTACGCCGAAAAAATTAAAATCAGTTATCATCGCTGGGGCCTCCATGCATGGACCCCGTTAAACAGAGCCAGGCGCAGCCGGACCAGGCTGCGCAGGATCGGGGTTTCTGTTGTTTGGATATTGCCATACCACACCGCATTCAGTGCCTGGTCAATTGCCAGACGAAGCGTTTGGGGCCACACCGGTGCAAATAAATCTTTTTTCAATAATTCCAAAAGTACCTGGATTGCCTGGCGGATTTTCGTGTCAGACTGATCCCCGTGGTACCGCAGATCTCCAATATTCATACCGGCAATCAGGCAGCTCATGATCCTGTCGCTGCGCCAGATCTGGCCCTGGGATGCCATCCGGGCGGCATAAAGACTGATTCGGTTCAGGCCATTGAGCACATATTTGTCACTGCCCTTTTTATCTGCCTGTTCTGTGAGATTTTGTAGATCCTGTCTTCCCCGTTTTAACAGGCGGTTCAGTGTATGATCCGTGGTCAGGGAACGCACCATCCCCAGGCAGGAGAAGGCTGCAAATACCCCCAGAAAATTGGCGGCAAACTCAGTAATAAAGGTATCAAAGCCCATGGGTACAAAACCGTTCTGCAAATTCATGGAGCTTACGCCAAGGGCAAGGATAAGCCGGCCCATGACATTTTGGGCCGACCAGGCACCGATGGGGATGATAAACAGGCCCATGGCCAGGGCAAAGCTCAAAAAATCCCGGGTGAGCGGAAAAATGAAAAAACAGAAGATCCAGGTCAACAGCATGATGATTAAAAGGAATCGTGCCAGCTTGCCAACGGCAAGGATGGTGTTTTCCGTTGCTCCGAAAAAGCCTACCGTGATGGATGCCAGAAGTACGGCCCTGGGCATCTGCGCCCAGCCGGTGATCCACCAGATAAAACACAAGAGGGCGTAGGTGAGGATAAATCCACAGAAAATGCGTAAGCTCAAATAGGTATCAGGACGCAGGGGGAAATACCGGACCTTTCGGGTTTCTTGGGCCAGTGTGCTTGAAAGGGTGATTTTTTTGTCCAGGCTTGTGCGAAGCTGCAGGATTTGTGACCACAGAACCAGGATGTTTTGGGATAGTGTGATCAAATCTTTCCGGACCAGATCGTTCCAGCTTGTGCCGGTATCTGTTTTATCCTGAGATTGTTCCATCTCTGGAAAAGTCCACCCTTTGTCCGAAAGGGTATGCGGCAAGGACTGGAGCCGGTCGAACCGATCAAGCAGGCTTTTGCTTAAACCTTTGCGGATCTGCAAGTCTGCATCGGACAGGTTGTGGGCGATGCTGGAGAGCAGCGGCACCATCTTCAGCAGTCGCCGCTGGATGGCATAGACCACGCCCCTTTCGGCTTTATTCATCATATGGTCGTGGCTTAACTGACCGGCCATGGCAGTCATGGCGCTGATGTCGGCAAGGGCCTTTAGCCGGTCGTGGTTGGTCGTTTCGCCTTGGATATGGCCTTCAAAGGCCTGCCGGGTCCAGGCGTCAGTGTCCTTGAGCCATATGTCAATTTTTTTAAGGACAATGGGCCGCATGCTTTTGGGAAAAATAATGGCATCCACAAGGGTGGTGCACAGCACGGCCAGGCCGATTTCAAACACCCGGGCCACGGTGGTGTCAAATATATGCAGCGGGTTTCCCACCGAGGGAAGCGCCACAAGCATCAGAGTCACGCTGAAAATACGGTATCCATAGCTTCTCGGGGTGCGGTCAAGAAGTGCCATGGCAAAACCTGCTCCACCCGTGATGCCCAGAACGATGAGCATGAGGACCGGCGCATTGGCCAGAAAACTGGCATAAAAAAGGGCGCCGCTGCCTCCGGCAAGGGTGCCGATCATCCGATGGACGGACTTGGCGCGTGTCATGCCGCTGTACGGATTCATCAAAACACAGCAGGTCAGGATGGTCCAGTAATTCTGATCCAGGCCCATCCGGCAGGAAATGACAAATGAAATAATGCAGGCCAGATATATCTTGATGGCGTAAATCCAGGTTGAAACAGAAAACTTCATCTTCTCATGAACGCTCCTGGTTCAAAACGGCCTGGCTTTTTTCTTCAAGGGACCGCAGCACCTGGACAGCGGTCCGGATTTGATCCGGCGGTATATTTTCAAACAGGCGCCGGCGAAGCACCACCAGCTTATCCTCCATTTTTACGGCCAGTTTTTCCCCTTCGGGCAAAAGACAGATGGCCTTGCTTCTACGATCTTCGGGCATATCTGTACGTGCCAATAAGCCTAAAGACTCTCCCTTGTCCAGCATGCGTACCAGGGCGGCGGCGTTAATGCCGACTTCCAGGGCCAGGATTTTTTGCTGAACACTTGAGCCGATTCTGTGAAGCATCAGAAGAACGGCAGCTAGGGATGGTGTTATATCGGCATCCTGAACCACCTCTGCCGCGGCCTTACGCCATGCCCTTCGAACCGGCTGCAGCGCGCAGGTCAGATCAAATGCTGCCGTATCAAGCACGGTATTGTTTTCTGCCACCATGGTCCCCTTTCATAAAATTTAAAAGGCATAAAATAACAGATAAACATAAAAAGGCAATAGTGTATTTATAAATTGTTTACTTGTGAACTAAATAGGCGCAGACCAAAGAAACAAAAAAAGGATTTCAGCAGATCTGCTAAAATCCTTTGGCTCCGGTGGTAATCCCACCGGAGATGATCCCAGGGGGACGGCCCGAAAGGCCGTCCTATTCCCGCGGAAAATCTTTTTATTTGAGTTTGTCGTACTCCTCGTCGGAGACCGGCTCAAGCCACTCGTTGGAAGCGCCTTCGGCAGGAACTTCGACGGCGACGTGGGCAAACCAGCTGTCCTTGGCTGCCCCGTGCCAGTGTTTGGTTTCCGGCGGAATGTTGACAACGTCGCCGGCAACAAGTCCCCTGGCAGGTTGCCCTGCTTCCTGGTACCAGCCGCGTCCGCCGGTGACCAGAAGGACCTGGCCGCCTTTGTGGTGGATGTGCCAGAAATTACGGCAGCCCGGTTCAAAGGTGACGTTGCCGATGACCACCCGTTCCAGGGAGAGCATCTCCAGGTAACTGGTGCCGGTAAAGTAGCGGGCATATGCATCGTTCTTGCCTCCCCGGGGGAAAATGCTTTCGCCTGTAAAAGGGGTGATAGTCGTTTCTTTGGTGTTTTTTGATTCGCTCATTTTTTATCTCCTATCTATTTTGTTTATAAATTATTTGTTGGCCAGCACTTGTTCAAGGCAGGCCTTGGCGTCATTGGCAACGTCGGTGCCGCAGCACTCTTCCAGAACCGTGACAAATTCCCGGAGCTGGTCCGGGGTAATACCGTTGTTCATGCTGATGCCGTAGTGGGCCATCAGCTGGCTGCCGACACCTTTAATGTTTGCAAGTCCTGCCACGGTGGCAAGCTCCCGCTCATTCCAGGTCAGCACATCCCTTTGGAAAATATCCCCGAAAAGATGGGCCTTGAGATACTGGTCTATGGCGGGGGCAAAATCAAACATGGGGCCTGTGACCGGCTGACCGATCAGTCTGGTCTGGTTCTCGGTGCCGAATTCAAGACTGGTTTTGGCGGTTGGCAGGGGAGCGGGCTCTTTTCCCGTTTCGTCTTCAAAGCCTTTGGCCTTGCGGTCGTCCATCACCGCCATAAAGGTGGCAATGCCGTTCAAGCTTCTGGGAAAGCCGGCATAGGCGTACATTTGAACAAGAATTTCCTTGATTTCATTGACGGTCAACCCCGCATTAAGTCCATCTTCCAGACTTGTTTTCAGTTTATCTAGCTCTCCGCCTGCGGTGTGCGCGGCAATGGGAATGATCGCTAACTGTTTTTGCGTTAATTTTGTTTGCATGGTCTGTCTCCAATATTACAAATTACGATATCAATAATTTTGATAAATTATACCACCGGGTCGGGCTGACACATAACCTGATCGTTTAAGATAATTGCCTGAAAGTCCAAAATGCGACGAAAATATGCCGTTTGTTGTTTGGCTTGAGTTTTCATAATACATAATGATATCAAGTCAATGACTTAAAAAAAGAAAATTTAACAAACAGCTTACGAACCCAAAAAGTCCATCACCTAAAAATAGCGCAATCGCGTTTCAACCCATTTGAACGCCTGGGTTGCAATGAAGACTAAAAACAGATAGATGCATGCGCTGACCAGGAAGATTTCAATGGGTTCATATGTCCGAGCCACGATGTTTCTGGCCATACCGGTCAGCTCAAGAAGGGTGACCGTACTGGCCAGTGAACTGTCTTTTATGGTGTAGATGAACTCATTGCTGTAAGCGGGAAGGGCAATTCTGACGGCATGGGGCGCCACGATCCGTTTAAACAGCATCCATCCGGACATGCCCATTGCCCGTCCTGCCTCAACCTGGCCGGCCGGGACTGCTTCAATGGCCCCCCTGAGCACTTCACCCGTATAGGCGGCCGTATTCAAACAAAAAGCGATAAGGGCACACCACATGGGCTGCCGGAGCAGCGGCCACAGAAAGCTGTCCCGTACCCATTCAAACTGGGCCAGCCCGTAATAGATCAGGAAAAGCTGAACCAGCAGGGGGCTTCCCCTGAAAAAAAATATATACCCATATGCAGGCCATTTCAGATATTTTTTTTTGGACACCCGCAACATCGCCACGCCAAAGGCCAGAACAAGTCCGACAACAGCTGTGATACCCACAAGGGCCAGGGTTATTTGGGTGGCTTTGAGCAGTTTGGGAAGCGAATCGATGATCAGTTCAAAATCCATCAGATCCCTCTTTTGACGCCTTGCCAGGTTCGTTTCTCAAACCAGGCAACGACCGCCATGCTGATGGATGTCAAGCCCAGGTATAGACATGTGGCCGCAAGGTAGAATAGGAATGGTTTTTTGGTAAATCCGACTGCCGATTCTGCGTTACGCATCAGCTCGGGCACGCCAATGACCGACAGCAGGGCCGTATTCTTGAGCAGTACCATAAACAGGTTCCCCAGCCCGGGCAGGGCGATACGCCACATCTGGGGTAAAATGATTCGTTTATATATGGTAAACGGTGTCATGCCAAAGGCTTGGGCCGCTTTGATCTGCCCTTTGGGCACCGACAAAATGGCGCCCCGGAAGACCTCTGTGCCATAAGCCCCGAATACAAGACTCAGGGCAATCACCCCGGCCCAGAATGCATTGACTTCGATATAGGCATCATATCCCAGATATCCTGACACATTGTTGATCACCACACTGCTGCCAAGGTAGACCCCAAGCACAAATAAGAGTTCGGGAATTCCCCTGATGATGATGGTGAGCGCGTCGGCAGTGTTTCGCAGAACCCTAAAACCGGAGAGCTTTGACACCGCCCCGGCCAGCCCCAGGGCCAGGCCGATGCCAAGGGCGCACAGGGTTAATTTTAAGGTGCTCAGCATCCCGAGCACCAGGGATATGCCGTACCCGTCCATGTCCATTACTCCAAGCTATTTGCTGCTGCCATAAATGTTAAAGTCAAAATATTGATCGGCAATCTGTTTGTAGGTGCCGTCATTCAGTATTTTATCCAGGGCCTGGTTCAATTGCGCTTTCAATTGTGTGTCTTTTTTTCTCAAGGCAATGCCGATGCCTTCCCCGACATACGGATTGTCTGAGACGGGATCACCCGCAATTGTACACGTCTTAAATTCATTTTTTTTAAGGCATTGTTTCATATAGTATGTCTGGCCAAGATAGGTATCAATACGTCCGGCCAGAAGATCCAGCAGTCCCCGGTCATCATTGTCATAATAGACGATGGAGGCCCCGGGGTAGGTATTTTCAACATAGCCGCTCCAGGTGGTCGACCGCTGGACACCGATCCGTTTGCCTGCCAATCCCCCAGGAGAGATGACAAGCCCGGACCCCTTTGGGGCCACGAAACTGCCTTGTTCCTCATAGTATTTCCGGGTAAAGGCAACGGATTTTTTACGTTCTTCGGTAATGGACATGCTGGCCATTATCGCGTCCACCTTGCCGGCCAGAAGTCCTGTAAGCATACCGTCCCAGTCCAGAACCACAAACTGGTATTTGCGTCCGATCATATCGCAAAGCGTTTTGGCCAGATCGACCTCAAACCCTTTGGGATTGCCCTGGGGGTCCACGTAATTGAATGGTGGATACACGCCTTCAATGGCGATTCTGACAGGCCGGTCCGATGCCGCAGCACAGGTTGCCATAAGCGTGAAAACGGTGAGTGCCAGTAAAATTGTTTTTTTCATTTTAGTGTTCCATTTGAAATCGTCATTCCGGGGTCGTTTGGCCGGGGTCGTTTGGCCGGGATGACCATTCGATTGTTGATGTTGCGAATTTATTTTCTGGCCAGATCCCTGGCCAGAAAAGTCCGGCATTGATGGGAGTCCGGGGCATCGATCACTTTTTCAGGTGCCCCCTGTTCTCTGATTACCCCCTGGTCAAGGAATATCACTTTGGATGAGACCTCTTTGGCAAATGCAATCTCATGGGTTACGATGAGCATGGTTCTACCCTCTTGTGCAAGATCCCGCATGACTTTGAGCACTTCACCCACAAGTTCGGGGTCAAGGGCTGAGGTGGGTTCGTCAAACAAGAGCACCTGGGGATCTATGGCCAGGGCCCGTGCAATGGCAACCCGCTGCTGTTGTCCGCCGGAAAGTTGTGAGGGATAGCTGTGGGTCCGACCGGCTAATCCAACCTTTGCAAGAAGCATTTGCGCCTGGGCAATGGCTTCTTTTTTAGGCTGTTTTAAGACGTTGACAGGGGCTTCAATAATGTTTTCCATCACCGTCATATGGTCCCATAGGTTAAAGGACTGGAACACCATGCCGATTTTTCGGCGAAGCGCCAGAACCGCCTTTGAACCGCTGAGTTTTTTTCTCTCTTTGTCTTGGGCCGGTACTGTGATCTTGGTGCCGCAGACACTGACAAATCCCGCATCCGGTGTTTCCAGAAAATTGATGCACCGAAGCAGGGTACTTTTCCCCGACCCGCTGCGTCCCAGGATAGACACCACATCACCCGTATCGGCAGACAGGGAAATGCCTTTAAGCACTTCCCTTTTGCCGAATGATTTATGGATATCCCTCAGTTCGAGTGCGCAAGATATGTCTTTCATGGGTTCAATCCGTTATCTTATCGCCCTTTGGGTAGGCGGTTGGGTGTACAAAGATGATATCATACGCACAAAAACGGTTGCTCGGTCGTAAATCCTTTTTAACGCCGATATTTATTTGACCGTTATCAGTTCGTAGGACCGGGTTCCCAGACCGATTTTTTCGGCATGGGCCATACAGCTTTGCCATTCAGATTCGGGCCGGTTATTGGTGAAATGGTCGTGGTGGTCGTGAAAGTCCGGTTTGGCCAGATTATCGGCCAACTGGCTGCCGGGCAGGGGATCGGCCGCAAGGCACGCATCCACACAGGCCTGGTCCAGGGCCAGGGGGTCAAAGGAGGCGAACATGCCCAGATTCGGCAGAATGGGGACATCGTTTTCCCCGTGGCAGTCACAGTTCGGTGAGACATCCACCACCAGGGAGATATGAAAACAAGGTCGCCCGTCCACCACGGCTTTGGTATACTCTGCCATACGGCGGTTCAACATTTCCACTGCGGCATTGAAGTCAAATGAAATGGCGTCAAAGTTACAGGCCCCGAGACAACGGCCGCAGCCCACGCAATTATCCAGGTTTACCCGCATTTTTTTATGTTCTTCATCAAAGTAAAGCCCGTCGTTGGCGCATTCCTTTTGACAGGCCAGGCACCCCCGGCACAGGGATTCGTCAATTTCAGCCTTGCCGCTGCTGTGCTGCTCGGTTTTGCCTGCCCGGGACCCGCAGCCCATGCCGATGTTTTTAATGGCGCCGCCGAAACCGGTCACTTCATGCCCCTTAAAATGGGTGAGGCTGATGAATACATCGGCGTCCATGATGGCCCGCCCGATTTTAGCCTCCTTGACATACTCGCACCCGCTCAGGGGTACATTGACGTCATCGGTCCCCTTAAGGCCGTCGCCGATGAGAATGGGGCAGCCGACGGTCAACGGGGTAAATCCGTTTTCCCAGGCGCACTGCAGATGCTCAAGGGCGTTTTTACGGCTTCCCGGGTACATGGTGTTGCAGTCGGTTAAAAAGGGCTTGCCCCCCAATTCTTTGACCACGTCAGCCACGGCCCTGGCATAGTTTGGCCGAAGATAACTGATGTTTCCCAGCTCTCCGAAATGAAGCTTGATGGCGGCAAATTTGCCATCCATATCAATATTTCCGATCCCGGCTTTTTTGATCAGTTTTTTTAACTTTGTCGGCAATCCGTCACCGAAGGCTTTGGTGCGAAAATTTGTAAAATATACCTTTGCTTTTTCCATATTGTATTTCCTCCGTTTAAATGATTTTTAAAAATACACCAGTATTAAACAAGCACGATAGCCTGATCGTTTTTTATAATTGCCTGATTGTCTAAAGAAGTGAATGTCGTGTTACGTTTAAACGCAAAACGTCGTGTGAAGTAGACGAAGATTTATATTTAAAATAATAATGTAGATGTGTGGTCTGCGGTTGTCAAATTGAATTCATGTGAATAGGACATACTGCAAAGGCGATTACCCATATCCCATTGGGATAAATAAAAAAGGTGCACCCAATGCAATTTTGCATTGGGTGCACCTTTTTGTCGCTCGTTAATTAATACGTATATGTATTACAAAAACAGGTAAGCAGAAATAAGGCCTGTTAATGACATGGTAATGGTGTATGGCAGCGCCAGCCAAACCATCCGACCGTAGGAAAGTCTGATGACAGGCGCCAGGGCGGAGGTCAGCAAGAAAAGGAAAGCGGCTTGGCCATTAGGGGTTGCCACGCTTGGGATGTTGGTACCGGTGTTGATCGCAACGGCCAGGTGATCAAAATGTTTGATGATCTCACCTGCTTTGGCAGCAGCTTCAGCCGGCAGAGCAGCCAATACGTCAGCCCGGACAAGGTGCGGGTCGGTCAGTTTGTCCATCAATTCGCTGCCGGTCATGCCGATATGGGGGATCTGGCCGAGCATCTGGATAAAATGCATTTTTGTTTCCGTAATATAAACGGTGGCAACAAATACGTTGTCGGAAATCGCGGAGAGCAAACCGTTTGCAATATAGTATGCACCAAGCTGCAGGTGGCCATGAAGGCTGAGAACAAAATGCATGATGGGGTGAAACAGGTGCTGTTCGTGAATAACCGCTACGATGGAGAAAAAGACAACCAGCAGGGCGGTAAACGGCAGAGCTTCGGTAAACGCATGTCCAAACTGGTGTTCGTCGGTAATACCGTTCATAGAGGTAAGGAATATGATAACGGACAGGCCGATCAGACCCACAGCGGCAAGATGGAAGGCCAGTGCAAGGATCAGCCAGATACCGGCGATGGCTTGTATAACTAATCTGGCCTTGAGTTTGCTTCCGCCTTGTTCTTCCATTTTAACGGCAGTTTCCAGCAGATGGGAACGGATGTTGCCGGGCAGTTGAGCTCCATAGCCGAACCAGTGCTTTTTTTCCAGGGTATAACAGGTGCCAAGCCCGACAAGAAGAACGGGCATGGAGACCGGTGCAACTTCCAGGAAGAAGTCAGCAAAGTGCCAGCCCATCTGGCTGCCGATCAGCAGGTTCTGGGGTTCTCCAACCAGGGTACAAACACCGCCCAGCGCGGTACCTACGGCACCATGCATCATCAAGTTGCGTAAAAAACCCCGGAATTGAACAAGATCTTCCCGTTCGGCATCTTTAACCGCCTGATCATTGGTGAGGTCATGGTCACCTGTACTACCTTTGCCGGAGACATAACGATGGTAGACATTGTAAAACCCAAAGGCAACCGCGATAATTACCGCTGTAACGGTTAACGCATCAAGGAAGGCAGACAGAAAAGCGCCGGCAAAGCAAAAAAGTAAGGCAATGATAGTTTTAGACTGCACCTGAACAAGAATACGAGTAAAGGTGAACTGCAAAAATTCCTTCATGAAATAGATGCCTGCAACCATGAACATCAGAAGAAGGATAACTTCAAAGTTTGCCAGGGCTTCATGGTAAACGGTTTCCGGTTTTGCCATGCCCATGATAATGGCTTCAATGGCTAAAAGACCGCCCGAGGGCAGGGGATAGCATTTAAGTGCCATGGCCAGGGTGAAAATAAATTCAGCGATGAGCACCCAACCCATGATAAATGGGCCGGACGTTATCAGCAGAATCGGGTTGATGATCAGGAACACGATAATGGCAAGTTTGTACCAAATCGGCGCATTCCCTAAAAAATTTTTTACTAAGGCGTTGAGCATAGTCAGATCCTCACAATTATTATTATGAACAACAGGTTATAAGTTTTACAATTGTTACAGATTATGCCTTCTAACATCTCATTTGCAAAAATTCAACACATTATTCTGTGCTCACGCATGATTTTAGGATAGAGTCGTCTGGATATAGTTAAACGGATTGTGTTCTATACAAACGACTTTAGTTGGTTCCGGCAATGATAGAGTTTAAATGGACTGCAGGAAAATACTATGTTTAAAAAATTACTCATTACGCTTGCCCTATTGATGGTCTCGGGGTGCCAACCCCAGGAAAGGGATTGGAATCCCATCTTTGAAGATACCCATTTCAACTATTTTAACACCAGAATAGAAGATTCTTTGGCGCTTATGGACGAATTGGCTGTCGCTCCGGAAGAAACCCGCCAGGAAAAGCTTGTGCTGATACGGCATCAATTGCTTAAACTCAAAGATTATTACGTTCCTGTCACCACCCTAAGGCAGGATGTGTATGACGCTGAAAGATATTTGAAAATAAAGGATATAGGCAAAGCAAAGGAGTTGCTCCGGCGCGGCAGGTCAACTGTTACATCCCTTTTGGGCAATACGGACAAATCCGTCTTTGACAAGGTGGTACTGGATCTGACCGCCATGATTGATGAAACGCTGTTTAGTCTTGATCATAAAGATGCTGATACAGCCTACACCAGGTTGAAGGCTTTGGGTGCGCATGTCAACCAAATGCTATACAAGGGAGAACTGGTGCTTTCCGGTACTGAATTTGAAAAGTAAAAAAACAATCCTATTTATTTTTCCGGTTTATTCCCCTCTTCTTTTTCCAGGATTTCGTGGTATTGTTTTCTGATCTCCTTGATGTCGACGGTGGGGTCCGGCATCTTCATCTGCAGGGACTCTAACGTCTCGACAATGATTTTGGATATGGCAAGGTTGCGGAACCACTTGTGGTTGGAGGGGATAATGAACCATGGTGCTTGTTGGGTACTGCATTTTTCCATTGCAGATTCAAATGCCTTGGTATAATCGTCCCAATAGGATCGTTCTGTATAGTCGTTTTCGCTGATTTTCCACTGGCGCTGGGGATCATCAATTCTTTTTTTGAACCGTTTCAGTTGTTCGTCCGCGTCAATGTGCAGATAAAATTTAAGTATGTGGGTGCCGTTGGCGTGAAGCATGTTTTCAAAATCGTTGATCTGATCGTAACGCTTTGACCAGACTGCCTTGGGCACAAGATCGTGTACCCGTACCACCAGAACGTCCTCATAGTGGGAACGGTTAAAAATAGCCACTTGTCCCCGTGCGGGCGTTGCCTTGTGATAACGCCAGAGAAAATCGTGGGCAGCCTCCTGGGCAGAAGGGACCTTAAAGCCGGTTACGGTGCAGCCTTGGGGGTTCAAAGTTGCCAGTACATGGTTAATGGTGCCGTCTTTGCCGGCTGCATCCCTGCCTTGTAGGCAGATGAGTAACGAGTGTTTGTTTTCCGCGTACAGCATATACTGAAGTTCTTTCAGTCTGCTGTTGTACGTCTCAATTTCCGCCAATGCATGTTCCTTGGATTCGTGCCCGTCTTTGAAGTCCGCATCTATTTTTTTGAGATTTACCTTGTCTCCCGGCTTAACCTGAAAACGCTTAACATAATCCATGATATTCCCTTTATTTTTTATAATTGTGTTCCCAATTGGGGGTAGAACAGAACCGACGTTTTGTCAAGAATCGTTCAACCTTTACGGGTGTGGGCCTTAAATCCTGCAATGATAATCCCGCCAAGCAGGGCGGTAATCGGTGCTACCATAACCAGGCCCATACTGCCGATCAGGGTTCGCATGATTTCCGCGGCCACGATTTTAAGGTTGATCATGCGCATGAAGCTTGGGTCTTTCACCCTGAAAATCATTAATAGTGTCAGGTATCCGCCGGAATAAGCCAAAAGCAGTGTTGTGGTCATGGTTCCGATCACTTGACGCCCCACTGTGAATCCTGATTTTATCAACTCCCTTGGGCTGATATCCGGTTTTTTTATTCTGATCTCATCCATGGATGCCGCAATATCCATGGCAATGTCCATGGCGGCACCCGAAGCCCCAAGCACAATGGCTGAATAAAAAATTTGGCGAATGTCAAGATCGTAGTAACCGGAAAAGATCAATGCATTCACATAGGGTTGAGTCATGCCTAAAAGACCGGCCTGATCGCCGAACACAAGGGTGGCGCAAAGGGTCACCGCAAGGCCCGTAATTGTGCCTAAAAATGCAGTCACCCCTTTGCGGTTGATTCCTGCCACCATGAAGATGATGATGCCTGACAGCAAAACAAGGGTGATGGTGGTGGTGATCAGGGGCGGGTGGCCTGCAAGAATCTGTTTGACCAGGATTTCCCAGATAATGAAGATGGACAGCACAAAAGAGATAAGGGCTTTGACTCCAATGGCGCCGGCATAGAGCAGCAGCGCAATGGTAAATACAATAAACATGGCCAAAAGGCTGTTTTGCCGGTAAAGATCAACCGCTTTGACATGTTCGATTTTGCCGTCTTTGTCCATAATGATTGCGGCAATAATGGTGTCTTTGACATGGTATAGATTTTCAAGATCAACCTGGCCGTTCAGGCTGTTCGACGCCTGGGTTTTTATACCCTTGAACCGTGTGTTTAAAATTTCAATTTCAAGGGTCTGAAAACCGATGTGCGAAAGACCTGAGGTGTGAACCTCTGAATTATCAACGGCCATGACCCTGGCCTTCACTTCCATGGTGGCGGGGTCCATTGCCGGTTCCCGGGCCAGAAAGTAAAAAAACATGGCTGCCATCAATGCAGTCAACGCCAGAATGGAAAAGAGAAACGATTTATTCATAGTTGTGTAAAAGGGCATTTCAAATAATAAAATACGGCCTGTTGAAACATCAACAGGCCGTTGGCGCAATATTAAAAAAAGTTTTAATTAAAGGTCGAATCCCATGACCTGGGCCATTGTTCTTGCAATTTGTGTGTTGTCCTTGTATCCGCCAAATCTTGCGGCATACGCGCCTGTGGCGGACATGGGGATCATGGTGGCAGTGTGAATGGTCGTGGTCCAGTTGATATTGGCCCGGCTGGACAGAATGTGAGCCGCTGTCAGTGCCGCCGGGTTGAGTTTGTAATATCCCAGAGTCTCCCCTGCATCGGCCGCCGCCATGGCTTTGTTCAGACTTGCTGTTTCAGAATCGCTCAAGTTGGACAGACCGAAATTTTTGGCCAGAAATTGGAGGTAAGCGGCCTTGTCTCCATTATACTGGCCTGCTTCGTTCAGTGTGTCTTCCACGGAGACATGAACATTGTTCAGGGCCGCCATATTCAGCTTGTAACCCATACTGTCCATGCCAAGTCCCATACCGCCTGTTTCGTGGTCCCCCACAACCACAATCAGGGTCTGGTCTTCATGTTGTTTTAAAAATTGATAGGCGGTTTTAATGGCGTCGTCAAAGGCCATGGTGTCCCAGATAACACCGGAGGGGTCATTGGCGTGGGCGGCATGGTCGATTCTGCCGCCTTCAACCATCATAAAAAAGCCCTTGTCTCCCTTGTCCAGGACATCAATACCGGCCCGGGTCATTTCCCCAAGGGATGGCACATTTTTATACTGGTTCATACGCTCGACTTCATAGGGCATATGGGTATAGGTAAAGGCTGCAAATACTTTGTCCTGGTTTGAAAAATCAGCCGACTTAAACGCCTTTGCACCTTTCATCCCGATAAAGGTAGCATATCCCTTGTCTTCAAATCCTTTCACAAGATCCTTCTCGTCTTTGCGTTTGGATTTGATGGTTTTACCGATGGCATCGCCTTTTTCAATTTTCATGGATGCAGGAATAAAATGGCGGATGCCGCCCCCTGCAAAAAAATCAATTCCGGAATTGAGAAAACCCTCTGCAATTTCATTTTCATTATTTCTTGAGACATTGTGGGCGGCAAAGGCGGCAGGTGTGGCATGGGTCAGACGTGTGGTCGTGATGATAGCGGTTTTCATGCCATGTTCTTTTGCTGCTTCGGCCAGGGTTTTAACATTGTTACCGTTTACGTCTTTACCGATAACGCCTTTGTTTGTTTTTACGCCTGACGCAAGCGCCGTTCCGGCAGCAGCAGAGTCTGTAATCAGGGTGTCGGCACAATAGGTGGTGTTGATACCTGCAACTTCAAAGGAGTTCATGAGCAAATGGCTATCAGGATTTTGAAGCTGCTCCTGAAGAAAAAATTCACTGAACTGGCGCTGGGCGGCACCTAACCCATCGCCTATAAAATAAAATACATACTTGGGTGGCCCGGCCAGGACTGGGGCAGCCATAAAAAGCAGTGCCAGGAAGACAGCAAAATAAGATTTGATTTGTTTGAAAAACTGCATGGATATTTCTCCTTGAATAGATGTTAAAGTGGGTGGAAAAACTGACGCAGATAAAATATTTTATTCGGGTTAGGGTTGTTTGTGGAAGGTATTAAGAAATTGTTAGGGGTGTTTTGCCTTCTCTGTCCGTTGGTGAAAGAATGTTGAAAAGATCCAAGGCAGGCACCTGAAATAAAAAAAGGCCGCACCCCGATATCAACGGTTTGCGGCCTTGAACTGTTTGTATCTGTCAGGACAGAAAGAATGGTGCGGCTTAATTTATGCTTCGGCCGGCATCAAAGTGGCGGGATCCAGCAAAAATTTCTGGTCCGTTCTGTCTCCGTCCTTAAGTACAATTGCTTGGGTCTTATTTTCTTCGGCAACAAGGAATACGGCTTTGTCAAAAAGCATGTCGTATTTTTCCAGCTGTAGTGGATAGCCGTTCGCGTTCAGGGGTTCTTCCCTGTGGCTCTGCATGGAAAACCAGATACAGATGCCAAAATCCGCGTTCAGCTGTTTTAGAGCGGAAAGCAGATCGGACTGGTCTGCGTCAAAATCAAGACCATCAATGATCATCAGCGTAGGCAGGGCAAGGTCCGCACCTTTAAAGCTGTTCAGATAATCTCTGATTTTTTCCACACTGAATGTGGACTCGTTGTATGCAATACCGGTTTTGTGATGCTGTATCTCATCCCACAGGCGTTCTGCCACCTGGGCATCCACATAACCGATACTGTCAATAAGACTGGTGTAACCTTCATTGTACCGTATGGTTATTTTTTCAATGGTGTCAGATAGGCTGATGTGCAGGACTTTTTCGTCACAAAGCAGGCGTGTCAGGGCAATCTGGACTAAAAATCCGGTTTTTCCGACACCGGCCCGGGAAAGTACGGAGCCGAACTGGCCATCCATAATATTGTCGGCACCAATGGTTTTTTCGACCGGGCTCTTTAAAATGAGGTCATTTTTAAGCATGTTTCCTCTCTTTATATCAAAAAATCTTATAGGGATCTTATTTGTTTTTGGCAGCTCTTTCTTCTGCTTTTTTCTTGGCAATGTCGTCTGCAATAGACTGGGGGGCCTGTTTGTAGGAAGAAAATTCCATGGTGAACTGGGCCTTACCCTGGGTAGCAGATCTTAATACGGTTGAGAAACCAAACATATCGGACAGCGGAACCTGGGATTCAATGACGGACATAACCCCTTCTTCTTGGGAGCCCTGGATGATGCCGCGGCGCTGGTTGATCAGGCCCATGCAGGCACCCTGGAACTCATTGGGGGTTTCAATAACCACCTTCATGATCGGTTCCATGATAACCGGTTTTGCCTTGTTGTAAGCTTCAAGGAAACCACCGCGGGCGGCTGCCTGGAAAGCCATTTCAGAAGAGTCAACGGCATGGTACGCACCGTCTTCCAGGGTAACCTTGATGCCGGTAACAGGGAACTCAAGGCTGGGACCCTTGGCAAGGCAGCCTTCAAAGCCTTTTTCACAGGCAGGGATGTACTGGGTGGGGATACGGCCGCCGGTGATTTTGTTGACAAATTCAAATTCTTCTTCGGTGGGCTCCATGAACCCTGCCACACGACCGAACTGACCTGCACCACCGGTCTGTTTTTTGTGGGTATAGTTGAACGGCGCTTTCTGGGTGATGGTTTCCCTGTAGGCAACTCTTGGCTGGCCTGTGGTCACCTCGGCCTTGTATTCGCGTTTCATACGCTCTACATAGACTTCCAGATGAAGTTCGCCCATGCCCTGGATGATCGTATCTCCGGTTTCATGATCCACGTAGGTCTTGAATGTCGGGTCTTCTTTGGTAAATCTGTTCAGGGCTTTGGACATGTTGATCTGGGCTTTGTTGTCCTTGGGGGTGATGGACAAGGAGATAACCGGTTCCATAACATGCATGGCCAGCATGGAGTAGTTGATCTCCGGTGAAACAAAGGTGTCGCCCGACGCGCAGTCAATGCCGAACATGGCACCGATATGGCCGGCCGGAATGGCTTCCACATCTTCCATCTGGTTGGAGTGCATGCGGATAAGGCGGCCGATTTTAACTTTTTTATGGTCCCTGCTGTTGACCAGGGTGTCACCCTTGTTGACACAGCCCTGGTAAACACGGATGTAGGTCAGCTGACCATACTGGCCGTCTTCCAGTTTAAAAGCCAGTGCCACGGTGGGTTTGTCAAAATCGCTGTCGAGAATAACGGTTTCTTCGTTATTGTCCAGATCAATGGCTTCGTTTCTAATGTCCAGCGGGCAGGGCAGGTAATTAACAACAGCATTCAGCAGGGGCTGAACGCCTTTGTTTTTGTAGGCAGAGCCCAAAAATACTGGGGTCATTTCCCGGGCAATGGTGCCGGTTCTGACCGCTGCCATGATCAGCTCTTCGGAAATTTCAGCTTCTTCGAGAAGCGCATCGGTCAGTTCTTCGGAGAACAGGGACACGGCATCAAGCATCTCTTCCCTGGCTGCGGCGGCATCATCCTGAAGTTCTGCAGGGATGTCGGCTTCCACCATTTTTTCCCCATTGTCGCCTTCGAAAAAGAAGGCTTTCATTTTTACAAGATCCACAAGGCCTTCATGCTTATCTTCAAGGCCGATGGGCAGCTGCATCATGACGGAGTTATGTCCGAGTTTGTCTCTAAGCTGCTTGCAGACTTTAAGCGGGTTGGCACCTGAACGGTCACATTTGTTGACAAAGGCAATGCAGGGTACTTCATAGCGTTTCATCTGCTGGTCAACGGTGATGGACTGGGACTGCACCCCGGATACCGAGCAAAGGATAAGCACAACGCCGTCGAGAACACGCAGGGAACGTTCCACCTCTACGGTGAAATCCACATGGCCCGGTGTATCAATGATATTTACGGCATGCTTGTCCCATTCACAATGGGTGGCTGCAGAGGCAATGGTGATGCCCCTCTCTTTTTCCAGCTCCATGGAATCCATGACCGCACCCGTGCCGTCCTTGCCCCTGACTTCGTTGATTTTGTGGATTCGGTTGGTGTAAAAAAGAATCCGTTCAGTAAGCGTGGTTTTACCGGAATCAATATGGGCACTGATTCCAATATTTCTTACCCGTTTAAGATCTCTGATCATGTTGTTTTGTCCTTAAAAATAAAAAAAATCCTCTGAAACAAATAAATATATAGACAGCGCGACCGTTGCCAAAAGACGCAACCGTTATGTTTCATACTATAGTTTTATTATGATCTTGTTAAATTATCCTAAGAAATAAAATATCACATAAAATAGAAAAAGATAAAATACACTATATTTGAAGTAAAATCAAATGTAATTATGCTTTTGTTGTTGAATTTCTGCAAGGCTGAATATAAGATTGTGCAAATTTTACTGCTGTGGGCTTAGGCAGTGTCAATCAGTATATTTTCAAAAAAATAACGGGTATTTCAATTTATGAAGGAATTTAGCCAGTACCTGAAAAAGGGTGCCGACGCGCTTGGGATCGGCTTGTCTCCGGACCAGATAGATCTGTTGGTGGCCCATGCACGGGAGCTGCAGCTTTGGAATGCAAAAATGAATTTGACCGCCATAAAGGAGATCCGGCTTGTGGCGTATAAACATTTTGTGGATGCCCTGGCTGCGGCCAGGTTTCTGGACCGGCCGTCACGGATAATGGACATTGGATCCGGTGCCGGATTTCCTGCTGTTCCCATGAAAGTGTTATGCCCGGATTTAGACGTCACCATGGTGGATGCGGTACGAAAGAAAGTCAGCTTTTTAAACCATGTGGTCCGCACCTTGAAACTTGACAATATCAGGGCGGTGCATGCACGTGTAGAAGATCTTGCCGGGGATTCAGAGCATTTTCAAATGTATGATGCCGTAACTGCCCGGGGCTTTGCAGATCTTGGAAAACTTGTAACCCTTGCCGGACCCATGCTGGCACCCGGCGGCAGAATTTATGCCCTGAAAGGGGACCACGCCTTGGAAGAAATTACCCCCGAGCTTGAGGCTCAGTTTGAAATTACACACAAATATTATACCCTGCCTTTTGTGGATGCCCAAAGGGTTGTGGTCATTCTTCAAGCCCGTCAAACCCAGGCATGAATACTGTAAATTCAGACAAAATCTTGACTTTTACCTTTGCTGCCATTACAAAGGAAAGTTCGATAATTTATAAGACTTCAAACCAGATCCGAAAGGCAAAAGGAATTTAGGAATAATGGATTATAAACAAACACTGAACCTGCCTTCTACCCAATTTGCAATGAAGGCCAACCTGCCCCAGCGTGAACCTGAGATGATCAAAGACTGGGAGCAGAAGAAAATTTATAAAAAACTGCGGGAACAATCCAAGGACAAGCCCCTTTTTATTCTCCATGACGGTCCTCCCTATGCCAACGGCCATCTTCACATGGGCCATGCCATCAACAAGATATTAAAGGATATTATCATCCGCTCCCGGCAGATGTGCGGTTTCAATGCGCCCTATGTGCCGGGTTGGGACTGCCACGGCCTGCCCATTGAGCACAATGTGGACAAAAAGCTGGGCAGTAAGAAAAAGGATATGACCCCGGTGGAGGTGCGCCGGGAGTGCCGGGCCTATGCGGCATCCTTTGTGGATATCCAGAGAGAAGAGTTCAAACGTTTTGGCGTTGCCGGGGAGTGGGATGAGCCTTACCTGACCATGAACTATCCCTATGAAGCGCGCATTGCCAAGGAGTGCGGTGAATTCGGTCTGTCAGGGGATATGTTTCTGGGCAAAAAGCCCATCTACTGGTGCTGTAACTGCCAGACCGCTCTGGCGGAAGCTGAAATTGAATACCACGATCATACCTCCCCGTCCATTTATGTTAAATTCCCCGTAAAAGATGATATCACCGATCTGTTTGATGCCGACGGAGAATCTGTCTTTGTGGTGATCTGGACCACCACTCCCTGGACCCTGCCGGCCAACCTGGGGGTCTGTCTGCATCCTGATTTTATTTATGCGGCGGTGAAAACACAGAACCAGGGCATTTTGATCATGGCCAAGGCGCTTTTGGAAAATGTCATGGGTGAGTTCGGGATATCAGAGTATTCCATTGTGGCCGAACTGTCCGGAAAGGACCTTGAGAACCGTAACTGCAAGCATCCTTTCTATGACAGAAATTCACTGATCATCCTGGGGGACCACGTCACCCTTGAGGCCGGTACCGGCTGTGTACATACGGCCCCGGGCCACGGTGCCGATGACCATATTGCCGGTAATCGCTATGGCTTGGAGTGTTACTCACCGGTTGAAGACAACGGTACATTTTCCCCGGGTGTTGAATTGTTTGAAGGCCAGTTTATTTTCAAGGCCAATGCTGAAATTAATAAGCTTCTGGAAGAAAAAGGGGCCCTGCTCGAACAGGAGAACATGTCCCATTCCTATCCCCATTGCTGGCGCTGTAAAAAGCCTGTTATTTACCGGGCTACACCCCAGTGGTTTATCTCCATGGACAACCTGGGACTGCGCCAAAAAGCCCTTGATGAAATCAATAATGTTCATTGGATTCCGTCCTGGGGCCGGGAGCGTATTTACGCCATGATTGAACACCGGCCGGACTGGTGCCTGTCCCGCCAGCGCTCCTGGGGTGTTCCCATTCCCGTATTTCACTGTACCAAATGCAAAAAGGTTTATGTGACCCGGGAGTCCGTGGACCGTATCCATGAACTGTTCACTGAGTTTTCTTCGGATATCTGGTTCGAAAAGGACGCCGAGTTTCTGATGCCCGACGGTGCGGTATGCGAAGACTGCGGTTCCACCACCTTTACCAAGGATCAGAATATCCTTGATGTGTGGTTTGATTCAGGCGTCAGCCATGCGGCCGTGTTAGAGGAAAGAGAAGGGTTGCAGCGTCCTGCGGATATGTACCTTGAAGGCTCTGACCAGCACCGCGGCTGGTTTCACTCTTCACTTTTGACTGCGGTGGGTAGAACCGGCCATGCCCCGTACAAGGCCGTACTCACCCACGGGTTTGTTGTGGATGAAAAGGGCCATAAAATGTCCAAATCCGTGGGCAATGTTGTGGCCCCGGACAAGGTGATCAAGCAGTACGGTGCCGATGTGCTGCGGCTGTGGGCGGCATCCGCCGATTACCGCGGGGATGTCAGCATTTCTGATAATATCATCAAGCAGCTTTCCGATGCCTACAGACGGATCAGAAACACCTGCCGGTTCCTTTTGGGTAACTTTGTCGGATTTGACCCGTCCCAGTTGAGATCTGTTACGACTATGGGGGAACTGGACCGGTTCATTCTCCATCGTCTGTACTATGTGGTAAAACGGTGCAGGGCTGCCTATGATGCCTATGAGTTCCATGTGATTTACCATACCCTTCATAATTTTTGCGTGGTGGATCTGTCATCCTTTTATCTGGATATTATCAAGGATCGTGTCTACACAAGCCCTGAAAATTCAGATACCCGTAAAGACGCCCAGACCGTCATGTTTATGATTCTGGATTCCCTGGTCAAAATCATGGCACCGATTCTGCCGTTTACGGCCGAAGAGATCTATACCCACATGCCCCTGGGCGACACCAGAAAAGAGAGTGTCCACATGGAGGATATGGTCAGCCTTGATGATGCCCTTCAGGATAAAGATCTTGCAGCCAAGTGGGAAAATATCAGGGGCTTGCGTGGGGAAGTGACCAAAGCCCTGGAAGAGGCAAGAAAGGCCAAACTCATCGGCCATCCCCTGGATGCGTCTGTTGAAATTAAGCTGCCTTCGGGTGATTTCGAAGCCCAGGTGGCCTCCTTGGATGTGGAGCTCAATGACATTTTTATTGTGTCCCAAGCCCAGGTGGTGGATACCCTGGACGGCGATGTTTACCAGGGCAAGGAGATTGAAGGCCTGGCCATCAAGGTGGCAAAGGCGTCCGGCGAGAAATGCGAACGGTGCTGGCGGTTTGATGAGAATTTAGGGACCGATTCGGATCATCCAACCACCTGTCCGCGCTGTACCCAGGCCCTTAAAACTATTCTGGGCTGATGACCGGTTCTTTAACACCCATGCGGCGGCTTATCCTGGTGAGTATCGGTGTGCTTTTGCTAGACCAGATCACCAAATGGATGATTGTAACATATCTGCCGCTGTATGATCATATTACGGTGATCAATCATTTTTTTGACATCACCCATGTACTGAATCCCGGGGGGGCGTTCGGTTTCTTTGCCGAACAGTCCCCGGGGATCAGAAAATTCATTTTTTTATTTTTATCCTCCGGGGTTGCCCTGTTTGTCGTCTGGCTTTACCGGAAAACAGCCCAAACCCACATTTTTTTATCCTATGGACTGGCCCTGATCTTCGGTGGCGCCCTGGGAAATCTGATTGACCGGTTCCGGTTTGGAAAGGTTGTTGATTTTCTCGATTTTTATGTGGGGGCCCTTCACTGGCCGGCCTTCAATGTCGCAGATTCAGCCATTTCCATTGGAATGGGCATATTAATTTATCACGTAATATTCAATAAACTGCCTGAAATATAAGGGGTTCCCATGCATCCGATTCTCCTTCAGGTCGGCAGCCTGAAGCTTTATACCTATGGCCTTTTTGTGGCATTAGGGTTTATTACCGCCATCTGGTTTACAAAACGGAATGCTAAGTTTTATGGTGTTCCCGATCAGATCGTATCCGATCTTTTTTTTACCGTGTTGATCAGCGCCATAGCCGGTGCCCGTATTCTTTATGTACTGATTAATCTCAACACGTATAAAGACAATCTTCTTGATGTGTTTAAAATCTGGAACGGCGGCCTGGTCTTCTTCGGGGGGTTCCTTGGCGGCGCCCTTGGCGCTATTATCTTTTTGAAGATCAAAAAAATGGATATCTGGAAGACCGCTGATGTGATCGCACCCGGGCTTGCGCTCGGCCACTCCGTGGGGCGTTTCGGATGTCTTTTTGCCGGATGCTGTTACGGCAAACCCTGTGATCTGCCCATTGCCCTGACCTTTACCAATCCGAACAGTCTGGCGCCCCTTAATGTTCCCTTGCAACCCACCCAGTTGTACATGATCGCTTCCAACTTTGTTCTTTTTTTAATTCTTCTGGCCATACAGCGGCGCAAAAGCTTCAACGGCATGGTTTTTTTAAGCTACATCATGCTTTACTCCCTGTTCCGGTCCATTATTGAATTTTTCAGGGGCGACTTCAGGGGCAATTTCATTTTTGATTTTCTGTCTCTCTCCCAGGGAATTGGATTGCTGGTCTCCTGCGTTGCGTTGATATTCATGATCATCAAACTGAGAGCAAGGCATGACAGCCTCTAAAAATCTGATCTCATACAAGGCGCTTGCCCAAGCGCTTGACGGGTTGTCAAAGGGTGATGCGCTCAATACGGTTCTGGTTTGCGGTGAACCTTTTTTGGTGCGCAAAGCCTTGGATGCCCTTGTGCCTGTACTGCTCAAAGGGGAGTCAAAACAGTTCGGACTTGATGTGTTGGACGGGAAAACCACGCCTGTGGGGGAAATTGCCGAACAGGCAGGCACCTTTTCTTTTCTTGGCACCAGAAAAGTGATTGCGGTCAAAGATGCGCCGCTTTTTTTAATAAAAGCCCCTGCCGGTGAAATCAACTACGCAGACAAGGATTTGGAGGTGTTAACCCGCCTTGTTGAAGACGGCATCCCTGATAATCATGTGCTCGTGTTTACCACAGGAGCCCCGGACCGCAGAAAAAAAATATATAAGCATATTCTTAAATACGGGCTGGTGGTGGACTGCACCGTTGCCACGGGTGCCAGAAAAGCGGATATTGAAGAGCAGCAGGCGGTGTTAGGGGATATCAGCCGGCAGATGTTGCTAAAGACAGGCAAGCAAATGGCCCCGGATGCCTTTATGGCCCTTGTGGACCAGACCGGTTTTAATCCGGAAATTTTTGCCAATGCCATCGAAAAACTTATAGCATATATCGGTGGCCGGGACCGGATATCTGTTGCCGATATCGGGGCTGTGGTGCATAAGGATAAAAAGGATCCCATATTCGCCCTGACCAACGCGGTGATGGAACGGGATGTCGCCAAAGCCCTTGGCCTTTTGTCCAGCTTGTTGTCCGACGGATTTCATCCGCTGCAAATTTTAAAAACCCTGGAAAATCAGGTTCGAAAACTTTTAGCCGTCAAAAGTTTCATGACGGCGCTCAATTCAGGCCGGGCAGGGGGGCCGCCCTTAAAAAGTATGCAGTTTAATGCATTCAAGCAAATGTTGCTGCCCGCGATCGTTGACTGGGATGCAAACACCCTGAAAGCCGATGAAGAAACCATGACCTTCTTCAGGGCGGCAAACGAAAAAAGTAACAAAAAATCACCCAAGCCACCGGCCAATGACCTTTTGCTGGCACCAAATTCCCAAAACGCTTACCCTATATTCCAGAATTTTTTAAAATCTGAAAATTTTGCGTTGGAAGAATTGACCCAAGCAATATCCGATCTTTGTGACCTTGATTATCGCATTAAATCATCCGGCGCAGATGCTGCCACAGGGCTTGAGAATTTTATTATGACCCTGTGCCGCAGGTCCCGTTGATTGCCTCTATTTTTAATACATTAAATCACGTCAACACCATTTCGACAGATTTTGCCCCATTCTTATTCCTTTTGAAAAATGAAAAAAGGAATTGATACCAAATTAAAAAAAAGCCATTATACGACTTTGACGCTTGACCAAAAAGCAAGGCTGTTTAACTTTAATGGTACGTCTTTTAGGTATGGCTAAGTTTTTAAAGGTGTGTAGCGCACTCAAAAGATTGATCAAAAAGAGCACACTAAACACTTAAAAAAAAGAGGGGAAAATGGCTTATAAAATCGTTTATAAAACCGGCATGTCCTTTATTTCAAACGCAGGCACTTTGATTGAAGCAAAAAAAGAAGCCCAGGAATTTGCCGGTTACGGATACGGCAGTATCTGTATATTAGAGGGTGAGGGCGACGATTCTTCCGGTGAGCCGGTGGCGATCATGTTGGAACATGGCATTGAATGGATAGAACCCTGTTAGATGGACCGTACAGTGGGCCTGTTTCCGTGATTGAGGATGAACATTAATCGTCTATGGTACCGGCCCACGTAATACTTGGCGCTTTTTACAAGGCATTGTCTTCATATATCCATACTACAGGCGGTCCGTTGGGTCATAGCCGAACAACCCCCGGAATATACTTGAGAAGATAAAATATATGCCTATGGTCATGGCAAAAATGCCTGCAGTCTTATTCTCCAGGGTCTGATAAGCAAAAACACTACGTCCCAGGCTGTAATCAAACCCTGTTTTAAACACAACGCCTCCCACCAGAACCCGGCACGCGACCAATATCCAGGTGAAAATTTTTTTCATTTAGGCATGGTATCCTTACACATGAGGGCAAAAACCGTAAAAATTCCGGGGAATTTTATAGACGTGTTCCCCGGAATTATTTGCAACACTTAAACGATATCTGCCGCTTTTAATCTGTCAAGCACCTTGTCCGGTGTGGCCGGAAGATTGGTAATCAAAGCGCCGCAGGCATTTTCAATGGCGTTGATGACAGCCGGAGCCGTTGATACCATGGACATTTCTCCAACCCCGGTGGAACCAAGGGTTCCCCGTTTTCTGTGCGTTTGTCTGTAAATTACCTCCATGTCAAAGGCGGTTTTCATTGTTGGGAATTTGAATGTTTGCCAGTCTTTTGTTTTTCCGGCGATGTATTGTTCACGAAGGGCATATCCTACCCCCATATCCATCCCGCCTTCCATCTGGCCTGTGAGGTTATGGGGATTGATGACAGGTCCTGCGTCAACCACAGCGGTCATTTTTAGCACCCTAACCTCGCCGGTTTGGGTGTTGACTTCCACTTCCGCCAGTTGAATGGCATGGGTGTCCGATTCCGTTGACGGGCCCTGGCCGGTTTTAGGATCCAAAGGTGCAGTTTGAAACGTTGATTTATTGCCCTCATAGCGGGTGGGCTTTCCTGCTGCCGTAAACACCTCAAACGTCTTTGCGCCAACTTCATCCATGGCTTTTTTCAATTGTTGCAGGGCATCCACTGTGGCCCCGCCAATCATCAGCGTAACCCTGCTGCCGGAAGCAGGCCCCCCTGCACTGGTTTTCGCGGTTGTCCGGGTCACGGCACGCACCTTGTCAAGGGGCAGTTCCAGCACCTGGGCCGCAAGCTGGGTGAGCATGGAATCATTGCCTTCTCCAGGGTCTGCCGCAGCCGCGTATACCGTGACACCTTCATCGGGTTCCAGCGCCACGGCCGCGGTGGATTTATCTGCCGGAAACCCAATGCCGAAGGCCGCAGCCCCCAGACCGACACCGCGTTTGACAAACCCTGTATTGTCATGGGCCTTGGCATCTGCCAGCGCCCTTTCATAATGGGGTAAAATATCATCACACAGCTCGGGAAACGGCCATACGTCGTCCTGGACATGGCCGGAGGCCTTGGTCAGCCCGGGTTCAAGGCTGTTGAGCCGTCTGAACGCCAGCGGGTCCATGTTTAGTTTTTGGGCAAGCAGGTTCATGCCGCACTCAAGGGCATAATGTGCCTGTGGGGGGCCTGCGCCACGTGCTGCGCTGCCCCATGGATTATTGGTATACACCAGTTTTGATGCGACCTTGACGTTGGGTACATAATAGGAGCTTGTCAGCATTTGCAGGGCCCGGTTGATGATGACATTGCCGATGGAGTGATAGGCGCCGTTGTCCACGGTGATATCCATCTCAAGGGCTGTGAGTTTGCCACGCACGTCAGCGCCCATTTTCAACTGAATATCAAAGGGATGGCGCTTGGATGTCATCATCATGGATTCGGCAAGGCTTGGGATATACCTCACGGGCCGCTTAAATTTCAATGCCGCTGCCGCGGCAATCCCCTCGGTGAAGATTTCCAGTTTCATGCCGAACTGACCGCCTGAGAACTGCTCTTCATAGCGAATATTTTCATATCCAAGCGCTGTTTGCAGGGTGGCCTTGTGAAGATGGATGTTAATGCTGCGCCCCATCACCACAAGAACGGCATCCGGTCCGTCTCCTTCCATGAAGGCTACGCTGTTTTCCGGTTCCAGGGGGGCCTGGTGGTTTAACTGGGTTGTGAAGTGTTGTTCAATCACAGCTGATGCATTTTTAAACCCCTCATCGGTATCCCCTTTGATCAGAGGTTGTGAGAAACATAGATTGGGTGTGTGGGAATGAATCCGGGGTGCGTCGGCGGCCATCGCCCGGCGGGGCGTTGTCACCTCGGGCAACGGTGAATATTGAACGTCCACGGTCTGGGCCGCAGCCAATGCCTGTTCGCGGGTCCGGGCCACCACGGCGGCAACTGCATCTCCCATGGTCCGCACCCGGTCTTCACACAGAATGGGACGGTCATCCACAACATATTTCAAACGGTTGGTGCCTTTGATATCTGCGGCCGTCAGTGTGCCCATAAACCCCGGCATTTTTTCAGCTTTGGAAAAATCTATTTTTTGAATTTTTGCATGCATGTGGGGGCTTCGTACCACAGCGATCTCCAGGGCATCCGGCATGACAATATCCGAAGTAAAGGCGGCTGTGCCGCATGCTTTAATCATGGCTGAAGGTCTGGGGTGGGAAACGCCTATTTTGGGATCGGTGGGCAACGGGGTGATCTGTTCGGGTGTTTTTTCCCCTTTAAGAAATTGGGCGGCCAGCTGTACAGCTTCAATGATTTTTACATACCCTGTGCAGCGGCAGATATTACGGCGCAAGGCGTGTTTGATCTCTTCAACCGTAGGATTCAGATTGGTGTCCAGCAAGGCTTTGGCTGCCATGATCATGCCGGGTGTGCAAAAACCGCACTGGATGGCGCCGGTCAGCACAAACGCATGCTGGATAAGATGCGGGTTGTCCGGTGTGCCCAACCCTTCAATGGATATCACCGATGCCCCATCCAGTTTGTCTACCCGGGTCAGGCACGACAACACCGCTTTTTTATTGACGATGACGGTGCATGCACCGCATTGCCCTTTTCTGTCACAGGATTGTTTTGTGCCGGTCAGGTGTAACTGCTCCCGGAGCAAATCAAGCAGAACCAAATTTTTATCGGCAATTACCTGTCTTTCACAGCCGTTGATTGTTAAATTAATCTTTTTCATGATTTTAATCCTTGATTTACAATACCGCGTTGTAATGAATACTGAAGTCAGAAGGACAAGGGCCAGGTTTTGAAATATAAGGATTGGCCCCAATAGTTCCTATCATAATTTTATGTTTTTCTTAACACTTTTTTACTATCGCGTTGGGTCTCCCCGCCTGGATAATTCTTTCTTAGAGGGCGGCGCGCTGATCGTGTGAAGATCGTATTTATAATTGGTGTGGATGATGCTTTTTTCTTGCGCCGGATTCCCAAAATGGCGTATTCTTTGACAACAGTCACTGCTTGCTGATTCAGTCTATCGATACCCATACTCACCCTTCAACGAAATATGACAGTACTTTAAACATTTATTTGGACTTTTATATAAAATTTATCATGGCATTGTGCCGAAAGAGAGATCTGTTGTGAAAAGGCGTAAAACAAAAATTGTGGCAACCATATCCAGCCTGAATTGTTCAGTGGAATTCATTGAAACGCTTTATAATGCGGGAATGAATGTGGTGCGCTTGAATACGGCCCACATGAGCCATGACGATGCCATGCTGGTTATTGAAAATACCCGCAAGGTATCGGATAAGATCGGCATTCTTTTAGACACCAAGGGCCCTGAAATCAGGACCTGTGATGCCAAAGAGCCTTTGTCTGTATCCTCCGGGGACTTAATTCGCATCAAAGGTGAGGCCGGCGGGATTTCCCAGGGCAATGAGATCTGCGTTTCCTACCCCCAGTTTGTGGATGATGTACCGGTGGGGTCCTCCATCCTCATTGATGACGGATGCATTGCCCTGAAAGTAAAGGACAAGGCTGATGGGTATCTCAACTGTTTCGTGGAAAATGCAGGGGTCATTTACCCCAGAAAAAGTGTTAATATCCCGTCTGTTCATGTGAAATTGCCGGCGCTGAGCGAAAAGGACAGGGGGTTCATCGCCTTTGCCGCAGAACAGGACCTTGACTTTATTGCCCACTCCTTTGTCCGAAACAAAGAGGACGTCCTGGCGGTTCAAAGCATTCTTGATGAAAAAAAATCTTCAATCAAAATTATCGCTAAAATTGAGAATGCCCAGGGGGTAAAGAATCTTCGGGAAATTCTGGAGTATGCCTATGGGGTGATGGTGGCCCGGGGGGATCTGGCCGTTGAAATACCCACTGAAAGGATTCCATTAATCCAAAAGGAGATTGTTCAAACCTGTATTGAGCTCAGACGGCCTGTGATTGTCGCGACCCAGATGCTGCATTCCATGATTAAATCACCGCGGCCCACAAGGGCTGAAGTGTCTGATGTGGCCAATGCCTGCCTGGATCATACCGACGCGCTGATGCTGTCAGGTGAGACCGCCAACGGCCAGTATCCTGAAGAGGCCGTGTTGACCATGGCCCGGATTGCCCAGGAGGTTGAGTTAAAAAGAAGCTCCTTCATTGACGTCCCCTATTCAAGCCATGGCAATTTGACGGACTATCTTGCCAAGGCGGCCGTCAAATCATCCCTGCGCATGAACACCAGGGGGATTGTGGCTGATTCGCTTTCCGGGAAAACAATTTTGGCCCTGGCCGCCTATCGGGGGGACAGTCCGATTTTTGCCCAGGTCTACGATAAACGGGTGATGCGTATTCTCTCTTTGTCGTTTGGGGTGTTTGCCGAATACATACCACTTGGGGACAATCCAAGGGAATCGCTGACAGGTTCCATCTGCCGTTTAATTGCAGACCAGAATTTTAATGATGAGGATTTGATCATTGTGCTCTCCGGCAGTTTCGGTCCTGAACGCGGGGCCTCTTATGTTGAAATCGGCAAAGCAGAAAATTTCAGCGAGAAATGTTCGTGGACCCCGAAATAAGATCTGCAGCCGGGGAAGAAGACCGGACAGCGCCGCACAAGGTGATAGCTTGAAGTCTTTTTATGAATGTTTCACATAAATCGATACTGTGGGGGTGGTGATAGATGCGGCCTTGGTGATCCATCCCCCTGGGAATGGCATCTGTTAGGAACATTTGCATTAAAAGAGTGCTGGCCCCGCCTCTATCCATATTTTCATGGCAGGCGTTTTCCATGGCTTTAATTTCATCTGCATCTAATGCGTCAGGCAAAACACCATGTTGATCCACACAGGATTTAAGAAAATTTAAGATTCTTGCCAGTCGTAACAGCGTTACCGCTTCTATTCTGGATGTCGTATCGACCACGGGGAAGGCTGTGGAGCGCATTAATGTAAAATCATGGGGCAGCAACCGCTGTGCTTCGCACAGGGCATAATCGGTGGAGCCGGGTGCCGGATAGTAAATGGAGAGGCCAACAATGGTTCGTTTGGGTGCAAGTGTCAAAAGATCGTTCAATGTGGTGGCCGCTGTCTGGCCGGGAGCGGCCCCAAGCAGATAGGAGACGCAATCCATATCCAAATCCCTGGCCATCTCCAGCACCTTGTCATGGGCTTTTCTGACATCCGGACGTTTAAACATTTTTAATTGTGTCTCGTTAAAAGAGCCCACGGACAGGTTCAGGGTTTTAAACCCGGACGCTTTCATCGCTGTAAGGATTTCCATGTCAAGGGACGGTGGGAATAGTCCGTTCATGGCCCTTAGTTCAACATCTTGTCCCGCAAATATCTCCTGGACGCCGGCTAAAAGTTCCAATACCCAAGATTTTTTAAGGGTTAGATTTTCATCCTCAAAATCAATAAATCCAATTTGTTTGGATCTTGCCTGCAATTTAATTTCATCAAGCACATCCGAAACCTCCCGCATCCTAAAACGCCCGGAATTTCCGGCCGCCGATACCGCGCAATAGGAACAGGAGAAAGGACATCCTCTGGAAGCCACGATGGTGATGGCGCTTTTTTTATTGCGCTGGTAAAAGCCCCAGTCAATTTTATCCAACGCATTTTGATCAAGACCATGGGGCGAGTCGGCCCAGACAGGCGGATTCAGCGTGATATTATTTGGGAGCCTGAACCCTATCCCCTCAATATTTTTTAATTCATCCTCCCCGGGCATGGCGTAAGCCGCTTGTTTTTTTATCAGCTGCGCCAGGTGAACCATGGGCATTTCACCCTCGCCCTGGATAATAAAATCGATTTCCTTATGTTCAAGGCACGCCTTGGGAAACTGGGTGACATGATGGCCGCCAAGCACAATAAAGGCGTTGGGCAAAAATCTTTTGACTGCTTTTGCCGTGTCCAGGGCCTGGTTCCAATAGGGGGTGAACAGGGCGGATATACCGACTAAAAACGGTTTTTCCCGTCTGACCAGGTTGGCAATATGCTCGAAACTGTAGCCAAAGTGCCGGAAATGGTGAAACAGGGAAAAAAGTGTGACGTCCGTTCGCCCGAAGTGGGGAATCAGGTGGTCAAAGCCTTCCGGGTATTCAATGATCTTTGATTTATTTCGGGCAAGGGCATCAATGATCGTGCATGAAATTTCGGCCTGTTCCAGCTGTTTGGCAATACAGGCAAGCCCATAAGGAATGGTCCGCTTTTGGGTTAGATAAAATTCCCGGATGGGCGGGGCAATTAATACAACATCCGGCATGACGGTTCACCTATTTTATTTTGGGAAACATGGCAATGGGCAGCAGGCAGACCAGTGGGATAAATGCAGTGCATTTAAGCACGATGGTCAGTCCGAAAATATCTGCCAGCCAGCCGACGCCTGGAGAGATGACACCGCCGAGCCCGTAGGCCAGTCCCATCATCAGACTGGCTGCCATGGCCCTGGAGCCCGGGGCAAGTTTCTGGGCCATGACCACGCCCAAGGGCATGGGGGCCAGCACAAAAAATCCTGCAAGAAAAGAACTTGCGTAGGCGCCTAATCCCGGCATGTACAAAAACATCAAAAGGGTCGGTGCCATGAGCAGGTATGAGATAAAAAACACCGGTTTGAACCCGAACCGGTCTGCGCAATACCCGGCAGTCAGTCCGGACAAGGTTCCTGCAATGGTGAACAGCGCAATGATAACGCCCACGGAGGGCAGGGGATGTCCATGGTGGGTTAGATATATGGGCATGAAGGTTAAAAAGGTCTGGCCCACAACTGCCCGCAGCACCATCACCAGCCAGATTAAAAACACCGCCTTATATACTTTACCAAAGGTGTGCTTCAAGCTGTTGATAAAACCCAGTCCCGCCATATTCTCAGATACGGGTTTGGGCATATATTTCAGGCAGAATATATACGAGACAAGGCCCAGCAGCATGGTCCAGGGCATGGCGGACAGGCCGAACCGGCTCACGTACCAGGTAATGAACACAGGCCCTAAAGCAAATGAAAGCGTCCCGCCGGTGTTGAATATGGACTGTGCAAAGCCTGCCCGGTTACCGGCATACAGATTCACCATCCCCGAAGTGGAAGGATGAAACATGGACGATCCAAAAGAGCCCAGGCACAGAATAATCAGCAAAATCCAATAATTGGGCGCAATGCCGGAAAATGGAATAACAAAAAAGACCAGAAAAAGTCCGGTGAGCACGAACCATCGGGTTTCGTACCTGTCGGCCATATATCCCACCGCCGGCTGCACCACAAAGGATAAAAACCGGACGGTGCCGGTAATCAGACCGATTTGGGTCAGTGTAAGACCCAGTTTTGCCTGAAACGCCGGCAGCAATGGCGTAAAAAAAGAGGAGTAAAAATCCCCGGTAAAATGAACCAGGCTTAACACCAGGACAATTTTATAATCAATCATCTGCCCTTGGGGAGACTGCCCCTGGGCTTGGGTGGAACTCATATTGGAATATCCTAAATAGTGCTGAACTGCCGTGTTTGAATCAAAAGTTGCCCAGATGCAAGGCGCAAAAAAAATTGGGGGCTTGGTCATAATATCGACCATAATGTAGGTTGGGGTGACGCAGGAACCCCAACATAAGTTCCGGGATTGACACCATATTTTGTTGGGGTTCCTACGTCACCCCAACCTACAGCAAATGGGTATGCCCCCAAATATGATCAAACCCAAAATTTGCAACGCCGCAGGTGGGTGACTTTTCGTTCAAACACTAATTTTTTAGACTGTGGATTGGGGCTGGAATATGACCGCCATATTCTACAAAACTATCCTCAAGGTCAAGGTGGGGCACATTCATGATACTTGCCTTGCCCAAAAGGCCGCCGAAATTAACAAAATCCCCAGCTTTTTTACCGGGCACGGGAATTATGCGGGTAGCCGTGGTTTTGGCATTGATCATACCAATGGCCATTTCATCAGCAATAATCCCGGCTAAAACCTGCTCGGTGATATCACCGGGCACCGCCACCATATCCAGTCCCACGGAACAGACACAGGTCATGGCTTCCAGTTTTTCCACGGTGAGAAACCCTTTTTGTGCGGCTTCGGCAATGTTGAGATCTTCACTGACGGGGATAAAGGCGCCGGACAGCCCGCCCACATGGGATGAGGCAAAGGCCCCGCCTTTTTTTACCGCATCATTGAGCATGGCCAAGGCGGCGGTTGATCCGGGGACCCCAATGTGAGAAAGGCCCAATGCCTGGAATATTTCGCCGACACTGTCACCCACCGTAGGGGTCGGGGCAAGGGAGAGATCCACCACGCCGAACCGGATATTGAGGATGTCCGCCACCTCCCTGCCGACCAGTTCACCCACCCGGGTGACCTTGCAGGCGGTGCGTTTGATAATTTCGGCAATGCGGCCAAGGGACAGGCGCTGTTGGGACAGGTTTCTTTCAATGGCGCGTTTGACCACGCCGGGGCCGGATACCCCGACATTGATCACGGCATCTGCCTGGCCCACCCCAAGGTAGGCCCCTGCCATAAACGGCATATCCTGGGGAATATTGGAAAACACACACAGCTTGGCGCAGGCCAAACCGTCCTGGTCCGCCGTAAGTGCGGCCGCCTTTTTAATGGCCCTGGACATGGCAAGTACGGCATCCATATTAATACCGGCCTTGGTAGTGGCCACATTCACCGATGCACAGATCCGCTGGGTCTCGGCCAACGCCTGGGGGATGGCGTCAATTAATGATTGGTCCCCTTTGGCAATGCCTTTTTCCACCAGGGCTGAAAACCCGCCGATGAAATCAATATTCACGGTTTTGGCAATATCATTGAGCTCGTGGGCGATCTCCACCATCTGATCGGATGAAAAAGAGGCCCCCACCAGGGCGATGGGAGATATGGAGATTCGTTTGTTAACCACCTTGATGCCGTATTTTTCACCCACCTGGTCACAGGTCTCAACAAGCGTGGACGCATGCCCTATGATTTTTTTGCGTATATTTTTCTTAAAAACATTCAGGTCATGGGAGATACAGTCAAACAGGCTGATGCCTAAGGTCACTGCCCTCACATCCAGGTTTTCATTTTTTACCATCTCTATGGTGGAGATAATTTCCTGATCTTCAAACACCGTAAAATTTCCTTTTTTATAAAAAACGTCTGGGTACGTTACTCAGATTTTTAAGCGTTGTTGGGGGCTGTGCCTGGTGGTTGATATCCCAGGTCAGCCCGGGGCTGCTATATTTTGTTGGTTACGTCAAAAATATTTTTGTGCTGGATGCGGATGTCCAGGTTCAGTGCCTTGGCTTTTGCCTTCAGGGCGGCAAACAGGGCCGGTGCGTCAATCTCTTTTGTCACCGGAACCTGGTAGGACATGACATTTTCATTGGGATTGGAACCGCCCATGAACACGGCCTTCATGTTGACAATATTTGCGCCGAAACTTGAAATCACACTGGACAACTGGGCCACAAGGCCTTTCTGGTCCGGGCCGGAGGTGGTGATCAGAAAAATTTCCTTGTCCGCCACAGGTGTCTGGGTATCGTCTTCAAGGGACCTGACATGGATGGTCAATCCCTTGTCTTCTTCTTTTGAGATCAGTTCGTGGCTGATGGTTTCAGCAGATACACCCTCGGGGGCTTGGACCACAAAGAAACCGGCAAACTGGTTTTGCAGGATCATCTGATTCACATTTTCAAGGTTGCACCCCAGGTCACACAGATCCGAGGTGACGCTTGCGATAATGCCCGGCCGGTCCTGGGCCAGGACGGATATGATCATTTTGTTCATTTCTTGCCTTTTTCGGAACGCTTGCGAAGTTCGTCGATGGTTGTTTTATAGTCAGGGGTGTTGAAAATGGCGGAGCCTGCCACAAAGCAACGGGCACCGGCCCTTGTAACGGCTTCCATGGTATCGTTGTTTACGCCGCCATCCACCTGGATAATGGCGTCTGATCCGGCATCGGACAGCATTTTGGACAGTGCGGTAATCTTATCTAAGCTGGAATCAATGAATTTTTGGCCGCCGAAACCGGGGTTGACGCTCATGATCAGAACAAAATCCAGCATATCAATGATATATTCAAGGGATGACAGCGGCGTGGCCGGATTCAGGGCCACGCCTGCTTTGACGCCCAGGCTCTTTATCAGCTGCAGACTTCGGTGCAGATGGGGGCATGCTTCGGCATGGACGCTGATGTAGTCGGCCCCGGCTTTGGCGAAATCCGGAATCCGGGCGTCCGGGGTTTCAATCATCAGGTGGACGTCCAGCACCAGATCCGTCACTTTCTTGCAGGCATCCACAATAATCGGGCCGTAGGAAATGTTGGGCACAAACTGGCCGTCCATAACATCAATGTGAATCCAGTCTGCACCAGCCTTTTCAACGGCTTTGACCTCTTCTCCCAGACGGGTAAAGTCGGCAGACAGAATGGAGGGGGCGATTAGTGTCATATCTTCTCCTATTATTTCCTTCTCATCCTGGCCATGAAAAATCCATCCATGTCGAGATGGTCAGGAAAGGTTGTCTTATTAAATGTATTATCCCCGGCCTCGCAGAAAAACGGCAGATGCTTTTCAAATCCCAAAGGATCCGGGGTGAAATCTTTTCTTTTGTCTAAAAAACGCTCTATCACCTGGGTGGTCTCTTCGGGTTCGCAGGAGCAGACCGCATATACAAGCACGCCCCCAGGGGCCACCACGTTGGCAGAACCGTTCAGGATTTTTTTCTGCAGGGCGGCCATGCGCATGATGTCCTTGGGTCTTCGCTTCCACCGGCTGTCCGGATTTCTGGCAAGTACACCCAGGCCCGTGCATGGCGCATCCACAAGCACCCGGTCAAAATAGGATGAAAAATCATTGATTCCGGCCTGGGACATGTCAACATGGGTGGTCTCAATAATATCAATATTCAGCCGACCTGATTCGTTGTTCAACCGCTCGGCTTTGCCTTGCCCGGTATCATTGGCAGTGATCTTGCCTTTGTTTCCCATTTCAAGGGCCATGTGGCAGGTTTTGGTGCCAAGGCCTGCACAGGCATCCAGAATCGTTTCCCCGGGTTTGGGGGCTAAAAGCTGAACGGCCAACTGGGCTGCTTCGTCCTGGACCTGGAACATCCCGTCGTTGAATCCGGGCAAATCGGGTATGGCAATACCCGATGTCCGGAGCTGAAGGCCCAATGGACTGAATCGGGTTGGTTGGGCATTAATCCCGGCCTGTTCAAAATCAGCCATCAACGCATCCCGGGTGATTTTGTGTGGATTGACCCGGAGGGTGAGCGGGGGCAGCTGCATCAGCGTTTCGGCAAGTGCCAATGTCTTTTCTTGTCCATATCTGTCCGCCCAGCGTTTTCCAAGCCAGGCGGGTATGGAAAAGGCCGCCGTCAGGTGCTCAGGTAAATCTTTTTGGGCGCAGGGCAGGGCGATCTCTTTGTGGGATCGGGATACATTGCGCAAAACCGCATTGATAAAGCCCGATGCTTTTTTGCCGCAAATGGGTTTTGCAAGTTCAATGCTGGTGTTGATGGCTGCAAAATCCGGGACCCTGTCCAGAAAAACAAGCTGGAACACCCCAATGCGCAAGATGGTTTTAACCTTGGCATCAATGCGGTCAAAGGGGAGTTTAGCGCAATGGCCGATTAATTGGTCAATGCGGCCCCGGTGCCTGAACACCCCGAATACAATGGCATGGCACAGCCCTTTATCCTTTTGGCTCAACCGTTCAAGATGCTGTGACGCATCTTCAACGGCGCGGTCAAGGGGCAATGTCGGTTTTTGGCCTGCCTCAATCAGGGTAATGGCGATATAGCGCGGATCATTGGTCTGGTTCATTGAAAACAGGCCGGCATGTCAATTGGATTACCACGAAGAAATGCGGCGGCATCAAGGCGTTTGCCTGAGTTGCCCATTAATTCAAGCACCTGGATAACACCATCTTCTGCAGCCACGAACAATTCTCCATCACTGCAACTGACTACTGTCCCGGGGGCGGCGGATGTCTGAGCATGGTCAGGTGACACCGCGGCTTTAAAAATCTTAAGGCGATTTTTACCAAGTTCGGTGAAGGCGCCGGGCCAGGGTGTCATGGCATTGATGTGGGCACAGATGGCTTTGGCGTTGCTGTGCCAGTCAATGCGGCCATCCGATTTCTTAAGCATGGATACATAGGTCGCTTTGGTGTGATCCTGGGGCACCGGGGTAACTTTTTTTTGTTCAATGCCGTGGATGGTCTTAACAATAAGGTCAGCCCCTATCTGGGATAACCTGTCATGCAGGGTTGAGGCGGTCTCCTCTGGATCTACCGGTGTTGTTTCCATCAGCAGTATATCTCCGGCATCCATTTTTTCCGCCATTACCATGGTGGTCACACCGGTCTGCGCATCCATATTTAACACTGCCGCCTGGATGGGGGCAGCCCCTCTGTATTTGGGCAGCAGAGAGGCATGGATATTTATCGGGTAGGTTTTGGGGATATCCAGCACCTGACGTGAAAGGATCTGTCCAAAGGCAACCACGACAAAATAGTCCGGTTCAAGGCTGGTAAGGCGCTCTACGCCTTCCTGGGTGTTTATTTTTTCGGGCTGGTACACCTCAATACCAAGGTCAAGTGCGGCCTGCTTGACTTCAGAAGGACTAAGCTTTTTTCCCCGGCCTTTGGGTCTGTCCGGCTGGGTCACTGCCAGTAAAACGTCAAACCCCGGCTCGTTTGCCAGGGTCTTGAGTGCCGGAACAGCAAATTCCGGCGTTCCCATAAAAACAATGCGGGTATTTTTCATTTTTGATTTTTCAATTGTTTTAACCGTTTTTTGGTGTACATCGCCCGCTTTAATGCAGAAATTCTGTCAATAAACAGGACGCCGTCAAGGTGATCGATTTCATGCTGCATAATAACGGACATAAGCCCGTGGACCTCAAATTCAACGGTTTCACCATTAATATTTATGCCCCGTATGGTGACGCTTGAATGCCGCTTAACATCGGCTCTGTAATCAATAACACTTAGACACCCTTCTTGTTCAGACGTAAAAGTCTCTTCGGATTTGGACAGGATCTCAGGGTTGATCAGTGCGGTAAATGTTTTGTCTTCGGGATCTTGCTCCTCCTGGTCTGCATTTGGATTATAAACAATCACCCGGCGATTGACGCCGACCTGGGGAGCTGCAAGGCCGACACCCGCATCATGGAACATGGTTTGGCCCATATCCTCAATAAACTTTTTCAATTCGTCATCAATGGCTTCAACAGGTACTGATGGCTTCTTTAAAGAGGGTTCGGGAAATGTAACGATATTAAGAATAGCCATTTATTTTAAAATTTCCTTTGCCGTTTGAATGTCCTTTCTGATTTGATCGGACAACTGCTCAATATTTGAAAATTTAATTTCATCCCGAAGCCGTTCCACCATATTAACGCGTATCCGGGAACCGTATAAATCTTTGTTAAAATCAAGAATATGAACTTCAATGGTAAATATTTCATCCCCAAAGGTCGGAGAAAACCCGATATTGGCGACGCCATCAAAGTTGCCATGAACGGTTTCAACCGTTACGGCATAAACCCCAAATTTGGGGCACAGTTCATCATGCAGTTTTATATTTGCCGTGGGAAATCCCAGCTGACTGCCGCCACGCATGCGACCCTGTATAACCTTGCCCCGGATTTGGTAGAATCTTCCAAGGTAGTGCTTTGCCTGGTCCACATGGCCGTCCATGACAAGTTTTCTGATTTTTGTGCTGGAGATGCGTTCCGTTTCGGTTTCATCTCCCTTTATCCAGTCGGATACAATGGTTTCATACCCAAGTTCCGGCCCCATTGTTTTCAAAAGCTCAATATTTCCGACCCTGTCTTTGCCAAAGGTGTAATCCGGACCGATAACAATGGTTTTCATGCCGATTTTTTTTACAAGAATCTCTTCAATGAATTCCTGGGCGGGTATCTTTGCAAACTCCTTATCAAAGGGCAGACAGAGCAGAACGTCTATGCCCGAGGATTCTATGAGTTCTATTTTCTGGTCCCGCCGGGTAATCAGAGGAGGGCTGGAAAGCCCAAGGGCTCTTAACGGATGCGGTTCAAAAGTCATGGCAATACAGGTGCCGCCGGCCTGGCCACCCTTTTTAATCACCTGGTTAAACAGCGCCTGGTGACCCTTGTGCACGCCGTCAAAATTACCAATGGTAACAACGGCGTTAGTAAAGGGGGCTTTAATCTGATTTAGATCTTCAATTAATTCCATGTCGTCCTTTAAATTTTAAACAAATACTATTGACAAACCAAACAAACACATATATATATCCCAACCATCGCTTGAACGCAATCTTTAAATGGGTTGCAAACAGAGCGGTTGTGAGTGTGCCGAAGTGGCGGAATTGGTAGACGCACTAGTTTCAGGGACTAGCGAGCGTACGCTTGTGGGAGTTCGAATCTCCCCTTCGGCACCATCTCAAACAAGATCCCGGAAGGATAAGCCTTCTTGGGGTTTTTTGTTTTTGGAAGCCTCTCAAATCCTACCGTTGCACAAACTCATTGCACAAAATCAGTTTATTAAAGTGTGTGGCCTTGCGCCATGACCATCGTTGAATGCCCGGTCAAATAGGTGCTTTCTGCAAGTTTGTCATATTGTAAAAGCCGTGGAACCTCGGAAATAATCTGTCCGGCTTGCACAATCTTGTACAACTTTGTAATCTGATTAGAACCATATGCCTCTAACTGTAAGGGTTTTGGAGGATCAGGTGTGGCACAACATTACCTTGTGCAGCCCCAATCCACCGTCAAAAAAAGAGAAACCCCGTTGTGCTTGATGCGTCAAGCAGATAGAGTCTTTGTGCGAACAAAAAACTATCATCAACGGGGTGCAACAAACTATGACACAAGGAATCTTACCATTCAAGTACGAACAGGAAAAAACTGACGGAGGCACAACTGCATTGGGTGGGCTGCCGCTTTACCTTGATTTGGCAAAAGTGATTGGGCTGACCAAATCGATTCAAAAGCATTTAACCGTGAAGAAGGGCTCACAGGGCTGGACAGACTCCCAGTTTGTATTGTCTGGTATCCTGTTGAACCTTGCGGGCGGCAACTGCGTAGATGACCTGAATATTTTAAATGCAGATCAGGGATTTTGCAGCATATTACATTCAGCTGAAAATCATAAGCTGCCACGCAAAGAGAGGCGTGAGATAGAACGAAGATGGCGAAAAGAAAAACAACGATTTGTCCCTTCTTCTTCAGCCATGTTCAGATACCTGAAGGTCTTTCATGATGTCGCCCAGGAGCAGTTACGCCGAGTTTCCTCAATTAAAGCTTTCATTTCGGCCCCAAACCGGCACCTTAACGGCTTCGTACATATCAACAAAGACATGTGCGAAGCCATGAATGAGGCACGTCCATATAAAACAGCCACACTGGATCAGGATGCGACCCTGGTTGAGACAAGCAAACAGGAAGCACGCTTCTGTTATAAAGGATTCAAGGCCTATCAGCCATTCAATACATGGTGGGCCGAACAGGATATGATCCTGCACACTGAATTTCGGGATGGGAATGTTCCGGCAGGGTACGAGCAATTAAGAGTTTTCAAAGAAGCCCTGGCTTGTTTGCCCCAGGGGGTCGAAAAAGTTCGGCTCAGATCAGATACCGCCGGTTACCAACATGACCTTTTAAAGTATTGTGATTCAGTAGACAACAAGCGATTTGGAAAAATTGAGTTTGCTGTTGGGTGCGATGTCTCTCAATCATTCAAAATTGCCGTAGCTCAGGTCCCTTCCTCAGAATGGAAGCCAATCTATAAAGAAAAAAACGGTAAAAAGATGAAGACCGGAAGTGAATGGGCAGAAGTTTGCTTTGTCCCGTCAGAAATAGGAAAGAGCAAAGAGGGGCTTGAGTACCGGTATCTTGCCAAACGCCAGGTGCTTGAACCGGTGCTGCCCGGCATGGAAGACAAACAAATGCAGTTGCCGTTTCCGGCCATGGAAATGGATGACATTCGGTATAAAGTATTTGGTGTTGTTTCCAATATTCCAGAACAGGACATGTATGGTGAGGATCTTATCCACTGGTTACACAAAAGATGCGGCAAAAGCGAAGAGGTACACTCCATAATGAAAACGGATCTGGCCGGAGGGACATTGCCTTCGGGTAACTTTGGAGAGAACGCAGCCTGGTGGTGGATGATGATCCTGGCGCTTAATCTGAACCAGATGTTGAAGCGTCTGGCTTTCGAGCCCAAAATGATGGGCAAAAGGATGAAAGCCATTCGGTTTTCAATTATAAATATCCCCGGTCGAATAGTAAAAAGATCCAGAGAGTTAGTCCTTAGGCTATCCAAAGGTCATCCTTGCTTTAACGCATTGGTCGGCGCCCGAGAACGGATCGCCTTACTGGAAGGGCTGTCGTCAGGATAACGAATCTCAGGAGGTAACTGGACAATTTGTTGGAATGTTGAAAGGAATGGAAATACAAGGGTGAAGTGCATCTAAAATTCTGCTTGAATTGTAGCGCGGTCGCCGGTGAAGGTAAAAGCCACGCACGCGGCTGAAAAATTTTCTTAAAAAAGTAAAAAATCCAGCTACGGAATGCCTCCTAAAAAATTGACGGTGGATTTGGGTGCAGAACAAATCTGGATATTATTTCCGAATTATTGTACCTCCTCTGTAATCCTATAACATTTAGACTTGCCTTATTTTTTTGTTAAAAGGCTTAGACACATTCCGAAAATCCCCTTATTTTTGGAGTTTTTTTTCCTAATTTTACTTGAATTTCCTGAATTAGGCGGTATAAATGCTTATGCATGTAAATGATTTCATAAACAACAGAATCTAAATTAATTAATAGAAATTTCATCTAACAACCCTTTTAAAAAATTTAAGAGGGAAAAAGGACGTGTCCCATTACGACTACGCCCAGTAAAAACACATTTATTCTTACAGAGAAAAGGAGAATTTCGTATGGGGGAAAAAGGAACCTTGTTGCGCTGTGGTGAATATTTACAAACCAATGAGTATCTGGTCTCTGAAAACAAGCTGTTTTTTGCCATCATGCAGTCGGATGGGAACTTCTGTGTCTATCGTGGATCTGGCCCCTCGGATAATCAGGGTGTTCTTTGGGCTGCCAATAAATGCTCAGAAACAAAGAGCGATTTTTTTGCCATAGTACAAAATGATGGTAACTTTTGTGTCTACAAAGGAACCGGGCCCAGCGACAATCATGGTATCTGGTGGGATACCCACGAAATTGCCGATAAAGGCGATTTTTTTGGCATTATCCAAAATGATGGTAATTTCTGTATATATAAAGGCTCCGGACCAAGTGACAACCATGGTGTTCTGTGGGACACCCACGTCATTGATTCACCAGACGCCTTTACCTTCTCGGATGCATGTCCTTTTGGCAATGAAGATGACACCCTTAAAGATCTAATCTTGAAAAAACACGCGCCTCTAATCTGGTTGGCAAACAATGAAAAATTCTTGCCCTCGTCTGTTGACTGGGCTTTTAAGCAAATGGTCAGGTATCCTAAACCTGACAATGCGCTAATTCCTCTTCCTGCGGCGATTAAAACTGGCAAGTATAAATATTGTTTAAAGGCCAAAGAGAAAATCGAAGACCCGTCCGATAGCAGTTTAGATCTTTTTAAAGGCGATCTCGACTCGGCAAAAATCTATGCCTTTTGGGTTACCAAAAACAAGCCTATTATAGATTTGGTATATTTTTTCTTCTACCCCTACAATCGGGGGAAAGAAGTCGCGAATACCATGTTTGGCAATCATGTAGGGGATTGGGAACATCTGACCGTCAGATTGAAACGTGCTTCATTCGGTACCAACCAGGTAGTTTATCGCCCCACTGATGTTTATTATCCTTACCACAATAAGGGAAATAGCTATGCCTGGCCAACTATAAATAAATGCGAACTTACTCATCCTATAGGCTATTCAGCAAAAGGTTCTCACGGGATGTGGAAAAGTTCAGGAGCGCATCTATATGAAGGCCTTAAAGATCACTGCAGTGAAGGAACTGAATGGCAAACCTGGAACGGCATTGAAACCTTTGACTATAATCTAAAAAAAGGCGTCAGTACGACCTGGCCTGCCTGGATGAGCACCAACTATACAGATCCTGGCAGCGGGGATCCTTCTCTCCCAGGAAATGGTCCTATCTATCGCTGGGGTAATTCACATATGGGAATGAAATATTACAAATATTATCGTCTATCCAGTGGCCCAACAGGACCAGCAGCTAAATCGTCAGTATGGGAAAAAGATAGCTTCAGGTAGCTGTTATACAAAGGATAATGTTGCTAAAACGGCCGCCCCACTGCCAAATAAAAACTGCATACATGTTTTGGCTAATCCGCCAGCACGTTTACTTTTATTGGTATCGCTCGAAAATATATAAACAGGAATACTGACCAACAGGATTAAGACGGAAACCCCAAAACAACCTGTAGAGAAAATCATAGCGAATTGGGGAGCGCTTAAGTTTAAAAACGTATCTTCTGCTGGCGGGCCTGCTGCTAAACCGTCATCAACTGTAGGTCCTACAGTTGATGGCGGTTGATTGAAGTAGGACGGGTAAAATTCATTGACAAGGAGTGTGATTAATATTGGAAACAATATTATCGATAGCAAAAGCCATCTGGGCCGATATGATTGTATTTTAAAAATATCAATTATAGATCTCCAAAACATAACTATTCTCCTAACATCTTAATATCAGATTGATTCTTGCTTATGAAGCGTTTATGTCGTGTCTGGTTCGGTCAAGGTTTTAAATGTAACACTGAGTCTATACCATCTGAGAAATAATGTCTAGGATTATTTTTCAAACCTTTTGGAATACGATCAATCAAGGGGTTTGGGTTTTTTGCGGGATGTCACAGAAGGTATACTTTTTGGAATATCAGGATTTGGCAGGTGATCCCAGGCACCCATAGTACCCCAGGCCATTGGATGGCACCAGGATGGCAGGATCTATCGGCCCTGGTCTGCCAACAGAGGAAACCATGTGGATCGTCAATCCCATTGAATGAGGATCAAAAGAATGATGAATGTGGAATCTACTACGGGGGGAACGATCGATTCTCGTTGATATAATATACCCTCTCAGATTTTTCGGCCATTTTATTAATGGAGGTGTCTTTGGTGAGATGTCTTCTTCTTTGACTTGCATTACGAAGACAGGCAGGATAATCTCTAATCAAGTCGATTTTTTGCTATAGACCATTTCATCCAAAACAATGGACAGAAGGCGCCTTACTATATTGGCTTATTCTGCCTATTTTTAATGTTCGGAATAACTATAGGTGCCTATGAAAACAAAAGACGTAAAAAATCTAATACTTGGCTCTCTATAAAATTCGGATTATAAATGGCGAACAGCAAGGGGGCGCATTCCCATTTTCACGGTTATGCAGCTAATAATGAAATATGTGAATTGGCCATTTGTTTCAGACAGTTCCATCGTCCTGATTTATAGTATGAGCGCAGCATGAGCATTTTCTCCGCATTTTCCTTATACCAAAAAAGGCAGGGACCCTTGAGCCTCAAATTGACAACTCTTCGAATCGAACTTTCAATCGCACCACTGCCAATCGGCAAATTCATGGCCTTTACCGTTTTTGGTTACACTTAAACTAAAAAAGGCCTCCAGCAAAAACGCTGAAAGCCTTTATTATCAAGTGGCGCGCCCGAGACGATTCGAACGTCCGGCCTACGGATTAGAAGTCCGTTGCTCTATCCAGCTGAGCTACGGGCGCAACAGAAAGACCTTTTAACAAACTCAAGTGTTTTTGGCAAGGAAAAATTTTAACTGAAAACAAATTTTTTCCAACTTCGGGTGTATCTCGGGTGCCTGGTTCATAAAAGGGTTTGAAAAAACACTATAAAATCATTAAGAGGCTTATATATGGCGGGTTTCCATCGATACACATTTTGGTTTATAATTTTCCGATGCTTTAATGACGCCAAAATGCGCCCTGTCGAATTTTCAATTCCTTGTAACACGCGACTAAACAGCTTCAATTGTCTTTTTAGTAACTTGTTCGTTTATTTTTCCAGCGGTCCTGATAATTAGGTCCAGCGGAATCAGGAGGAATACCTGGAGATGATATTTGAACGGTTAACGGAATGGGAAAATCATTGCCAATAATCGCAGCTTCTCCCGGTATCTTGCCAAACGCGAGGTGCTTGAGCCGGTGCTGCCCGGCATGGAAGACAAACAAATGCAGTTGCCGTTTTCGGCCATGGAAATGGATGACATCCGGTATAAAGTATTTGGGGTTGTTTCCAACATTCCGGAACAGGACATGTATGGTGAGGACCTTATCAACTGGTTATACAAAAGATGCGGCAAAAGCGAGGAGGTTCACTCCATAATGAAAAAGGATCTGGCCTGGGGGGGCATTGCCTTCGGGTAATTTTGGAGAAAACGCAGCCTGGTGGTGGATGATGATCCTGGTACTTAATCTGAACCAGATGTTGAAGCGTCTGGCTTTCGAGCCCAAAATGATGTGCAAAAGGATGAAAGCCATCCGGTTTTCAATTATCAATATCCCCGGTCGAATAGTAAAAAGGTCCAGAGAGCTTATCCTCAGGCTATCCAAAGGTCATCCTGGCTTTAACGTATTGGTAGAAGCCCGAGAACGGATCGCCTTGCTGGAAGGGCTGTCGTCAGGATAACGGAGCTCAGGAGGTAACTGGACAATTTGTTGGGATGTTGAAAGGAATGGAAATGAAAGGCTGAAGTGCGTATAAAATTCTGCCCGAATTGTAGCGCGGTCGCCGATTAAGGCGAAAGTCACGCACGCGACTGGAAAATTTTCTCAAGAAAGTAAAAATTTCAGCTACTGAATGCACCGTAAAAAACTGGTGGTGGATTTGGGAGTTATTGGTTTTCTTTACAAAATGTTAAAAATATCGTATCAATAAAACATCATAAGTTCAGTAGATAAAATATCCTAAAATTGAGTGCCGCTATGGAAATGACCGATTCAAAGACAACTCTGGAGCCTTTTTTGTGGGAGGATCGCTTTTCAGAAGAACAGTATGATCTTCTTCGACAATGCAGTGATTCCGGGAGCACAAAGGAGTGGATTCTCTATCGTCGTAAAAACAGAAAACTTCCGATTCTTCTCGAAGGTGCCAATCTTGAAGAGCTTGACCTTTCAAAATTAGACCTGAAAAATGCGCATCTGAAAGATGCGTCCTTTTGTCGCAGCACATTGAAGCAAACCATGTTCATGAATGCCGACTTGCGAAATACGAAGTTTGACGGTGCAGATATTTCCGGGGCAAAGTTTACTGCTGCAAATATCCAGTACACCCGATTTACCTCTGCTTTGGCACAAGGCGTTGATTTTACGTTTGCTAAACTGATGTATACCGATTTTCACGAAGCCGATGCGACCCAGTCAAATTTTGATCGTGCAGACCTTACAAGGGCAGTATTTCACGCAGCTAATTTAACTAAGACTACGCTCAAACATGCCAATCTTAAAGGCATTACCTTGACTGAATCCCAGTTGCACGGAACCGTTTTTAATGCTGCGATCGTCAATGGCAGGACATTGATTTGGGACTGCGCCGTTGATCTTACGACCGACTTCACCGGTGTGGGTATTTCCGAGGCACGTGTAGAACCGCAGCTTCGTTCTCGTTTTGAAACAAATATTCGTCGAATATGGTGGCTAAGATACATCGAAAAGAGAAAAAGAGAGCTGGGGTCGATAAAAAACGTCGGTATCAAACCATTATCGTTTCTGAGATGGGGACTCAAATATTTTACGATACTATTTATTGAACTTTTTTGGTGGATCACCGATTATGGCTCATCTACGGGAAGAGTATTAAAATCCTTGATAATTGTATCCCTCTTCTTTGCAGTTCTTTACACATTATTTCCTTCCTTGACCAGTGAACATGTGGAAAATTTTAGCCCTGGGCTGCGTTTTGTAAGATCACTTTATTTTTCGGTAGTAACCACGTCTACTGTTGGTTTTGGTGATATATCTGCGTCAAGGACTTCTATCCTAAGCAATGTTGTCATAATACTTCATGTCATGATAGGTTATATGCTTTTAGGCGCATTGATTGTACGATTGGGAATACTCTTTCAAACGCTGCCTGAAGCGGAGGTGAGCGTACTGTTTAAAAACGATAACTCGGACGATAAGGAAATTAAAAATGGCGAATGCGATAATTGCAGATGATAGTCGTTCTGTGCGGGCTATGCTGAGAATGGTGCTGGGTGAATTGGGTTTTACCGTGGTTGCTGAAGTTGAAAACGGAAAAGATGCGGTGGCCGAAGTTAAAAAACAGGATGTAGATCTGATTTTGCTTGACATCAATATGCCGGTCATGACTGGTGATAACGCAATTGATCCGATTCTTGGTTTAAATCCGGAAGTTGTCATAATCATAATGACTTCTGTTTCGGAGCGGAACATTGTGGAAAAATGCCTGAATCTTGGCGCTTCAAACTTCATTGTCAAAGACAATAATTGGGAACATATTCGGTCTACCATTCAGGAGACATGGGACTTGAATAAAGTCGATTGATGCTGCTGTTCGGTTACTGATATTTTTTTCACTATATATATGATCGCGTCAGGTCGGTGAGGGTTGTAATGACCAATGAAAAAAACCGTAACCAACAAAAATATCCCTGACAGCCTTTTTTAAAATTCATAATTCTTACATCTCGTTTGCGGATCCGGTGTACCAAGCTTATCCAAGCTGCCGGCATAATGTCTCAGCGCTTGCATAAAGCCTGCAAATGATGTATACATGCCCGGATTAAAACGGACGGTATTATGAATAAAGACAGGGTATTTGCAGAAAAACTAACCACGATTACACCTTTCAGGTTCAACGAACAAGTAGCCCGGGTATTTGACGATATGCTGGTCAGATCCGTGCCGCTGTACGGAGAAGTCCTCAAACAGCAGGCGCGGCTTGCCCGGCAGTTCTATCAGCAGGGGACACGGATTTTTGATCTGGGCTGTTCCCATGGCAATCTGGGGCTTTTGCTGCTGGACTGCTTTGGTGACTCTGACTTCAAGATGAATGCGGTCGACAGTTCCGAGCCCATGATCCAGCGCTTTAAAAAACGGCTTGCCGCTCATGACAGAGGCGGCTGTATAGACCTTACCTGCGCCTGCATTGAAAATATTATCATTTCAAACGCATCTGTGGTGGTGGTCAATCTGACCTTGCAGTTTCTGGATAAAAAAAAGCGCGATAATCTGATTCAATCGGCGTTTAACGGCCTGTGCAAGGGCGGCATATTGCTGCTTACGGAGAAAACCGTCCACCCTGATTCACAAATGAATGCCCTGGAGCAGGAATATTACTACCAGTTTAAACGGGAAAACGGATATACGGATCTTGAAATCAGCCAGAAGCGGGATGCTCTGGAACGGGTACTGATCCCCGAGACCGTTGCAGACCATGAGCACCGCATTCAAAAGGCTGGATTTTCGTCATTCAATGTCTGGCTCAAGTGGTTTAATTTTACATCCATGATCGCAGTGAAGTAGTATTTGAACACAAAATCACCTGTCTTGCACCCTGCAAATATACTTTCGTACAAACATCAGCTTTCGTTTAGGCAATAAATAAATATGGAACAGTTTTTAGAAAATTACGGACACTTGGGATGGAAAAAATGGCATGACGATCTGGAAAAGCTGGTCAGAAAGAAACGGGCTTTTCTGGACTCTGCCGAGGGAAATTTTAAGACATTTAGACACATCGTCGACAGTTTACCTGATATATCTTCACGAACCGTTGAGCCGGTCTTCGATTTATCTTCCAAGCCCGTTCGTATCGGACAGGCAGATCAGCTTTCACCCAATGAGAAGGACGCGCTGTACAACGGCCTTATGAATCTGAACCCCTGGCGCAAGGGTCCCTTTGATTTTTTTGGTGTTCACGTTGATTCCGAGTGGCAGTCCTGGATGAAATGGGAACGTCTGGCACCGCATCTGCCCAGTCTTGAAAATAAAAAAATTTTGGATATCGGTTCAAGCAACGGCTATTACATGTTTAAAATGGCGGCGTCAAACCCCATGTTTGCACTGGGCCTTGAACCCCAAGGTGCCTTTTATTATCAATATTGTGCGGCACAAAAATATTTGAATCTGAAAAATGTATGCTGCTTGCCGGCCACCTACAACGAACTGCCGCCCATGAACCGTTTTTTTGATCTGGTGCTGTGCATGGGCATTTTGTACCACCGTAAATCCCCGGTGGCGATGCTCAGACAGATTCATGACAGCCTTAGGCCCGGCGGTCAGGTGGTTGTGGAAAATCTGGTGATCAAGGGGGAAAACAATCATTGTCTGTTCCCCTTGGATCGGTACGCTAAAATGCGCAATGTCTTTTTTATTCCTGATCTGTCTGCCATGCAGGCCTGGCTTATCCGGGCCGGATTTTCAAATATCCGGTGCGTGGATATCACAGATACCACCCTTGAAGAACAGCGAAAAACCCCTTGGATTCAAACAGAATCCCTTGAAGATTTCCTTGATCCCAACGATCCGTCGAAAACCGTTGAGGGGTATCCGGCACCGGTCAGGGCCATATATATGGCTACTGCCTAATCGGTTATACTCTAAGAAATTTCGACCGGCTCAAACTGCCTGGCCGTGGCAAAAAAGCGGCCATCCTTCTCGAAAAAAGCCACGCCGTCAAGGTAGCCTGCATCAAGGGCGTCTTCAGACGATAGTTGAAGTTTAAACTGCTTGATGGGAAATATATTCCAGTCATGGGTCACGCCGATGGCCGCCTGCCCCGGGGAAAGTTCTTTGAGTCGTGATACCATAAACTCGCTGATCCGGTTTGCCGTTACCTCGGGATCAAGCATAATGGATTCATCAATGGTTTTGTCAAACCAGTTCCGGACAAACTGGTTTGAACCTGTTTGGAGTAACATGTTTGTGGCTGTTGCAATGTCTTTCACATAAAAAGGCGTTAACGCCACGTCAAGGGCGTTATGGGGCAAAAGCTTGCCTGTGACAGACGTAAATCCCTTATCAATAAGGTAGGCCGTTTCAACACACCTGCCAAAATGGCTGGAAAACAGAACAGGTGTCAGATCTAAAGGAAAGGATTTGCCAAGGTCAAAGGCATAGGCCTTGCCGGCATCATTAAGTCCCATAAACGGTTCAAGCCGCGGATTGTCCGAATATTGTCTGTCCGAGTGGCGTAAAATTAAAGAGATCCGGTCAACACCCTGCCCAAGCAGGGTCCTGACCAGTTCAATGGTATGCTGGGACCGAAGTGTGTATTTATTGTTCATATCATCTTCCTGGTTAGGGCAAACGGCAGGTAAAAACCGCAACAGCTTGATGGTTTTGAAATTTATTGAATAGATTTCTTACTCTATGATATATGAGCTGTCAATACAGGCCTGCCCGGGGCCGTTACGTTAAAGGATGTCAATATGACAAAACCCATCAACATTGTCGGTAGATCCTGTGGGAATTGATGAATATATAACCGGATTAAAATCCTTTAAAGGATTTGCAGGCGATATTGTCAGCCACAAAACGTTTGACGCCCAGCCTGCGGCCTGGGCCTCCAAGGATAGTTTTCCCCGTTTTAAGAATGATTTGTCCTCTTTGCTTGCAAAATTGGGCATCAAGAATCTGTACACCCACCAGGCCCGGGCCATTTCGCTGATCCTTGACAATTGTCATACGGTGATTGCAACCCCCACGGCATCGGGCAAAAGTCTGGTGTATAACCTGCCGGTTATGGATGCGCTCATCTGTGATCCCCGCGCCCATGCCCTGTACCTGTTTCCCCTCAAAGCCCTGGCCCGGGACCAGCTTGACACGGTCAAGAAGATGCTGGCCTGCACGGACACGCTTTTTTCGAACCCCTTGACCGCAGGCGTTTATGACGGAGATATCACCGCCTATCAAAAGACAAAAATCCGAAAAGATCCGCCCAATATACTTTTATCCAACCCCGAGATGCTGCACCTGGCCATGCTGGGCCACCATCATCTATGGGCCTCTTTTTTTGAAAATTTGAAATACATTGTGGTGGATGAGGTGCACACCTACCGCGGGATCATGGGCTCAAACATGGCCTGGGTGTTTCGCAGGCTTTTGCGCATCTGCCGGTTTTACGGATCTGACCCTTGTTTTATTTTCTGTTCCGCCACGATCGCCAACCCGGGCGAGCTTGCCTCGGAACTCACCGGGCTTCCGGTCCAGGTGGTTGCTGAACAAGGCGCGCCCTGCGGCCAAAAAGATGTTTTGATGATGAAGGGCCTTGAAGGCGCAGCCCAGACCGCTATCACATTGATCCATGCCGCCGTCTACCGAAATCTTGCCACCATTGTTTACACCCAGTCCAGAAAAATTACGGAGCTGATTGCCGTGTGGGCGGGACAGCGTGTCAAATCCATGGCAGATAAAATCTGCGCATACAGGGCGGGATTTTTGCCCGAGGAACGCCGGGAGATTGAACAAAAACTTGCCAAGGGCGAACTGCTTTGTGTGGTGTCAACGTCCGCTCTGGAGCTTGGCATTGACATCGGCAATCTGGACCTTTGCATCCTTGTGGGGTATCCGGGAACCATGATGTCCACCTGGCAGCGGGCGGGCAGGGTAGGGCGGGACGGCAATAATTCCGCCATGGTCCTCATTGCCCATGAAGACGCACTGGACCAGTATTTCATCAAGCATCCGGACGTTTTTTTCACCATGCCCCCGGAAACCGCCCGGATCAATCCTGAAAATCCCCAGATCCTTGACCGCCATCTGGATTGTGCGGCCGCTGAACTCAGTCTTGACGCCGATGATCCCATGTTAACGCCGCCGGCTGTCCAGGAACGGGTGCAGGCCCTTGGCGCTGAAGGTAAACTTCTGTTAAGCCGGGATGCAAAGACCTGGTTCTCCCGTCGCAAACAACCGCACAGGGAGGTCAGTTTACGGGGAAGCGGACACACCATTCCCATATTCAAGGAGGATACCCGGCAAAGTTTAGGGGAAATCGACTGGCACAGATCCTATTTTGAAACCCATGAGGGGGCGGTTTACCTGCACCGGGGAGAGACTTTTGTGGTGACACTGTTTGACCATCTCAAGGGGGTAGTCCGGGCGAAAAAAGAAAAGGTCAGTTATTATACCCGGGCAAGATCCTCAAAAGATACTGAAATTTTACAGGTGCAAAAAACCTGTCAGGTCAAAAACACCCGGGTGGGGTTTGGGAAACTTAAAATCCGGGAACAGGTGACAGGGTATGAGATGAAATCGGTCTCCGGACAAAAATCCCTTGGAATCGTGCCGTTGGATCTGCCGGAGCTGACCTATGAAACCCAGGGCTTGTGGATTGAGATTCCGGACTGGATCAGACAGATCATTGAAACCGATCGTCTGCACTTCATGGGCGGCATTCATGCCCTGGAGCACACCGCCATTGGCATGATGCCGCTGCTGGTGATGACCGACAGAAACGATCTGGGCGGGATCTCCATGCCCTATCATCCACAGGTTGATTCGGCTGTTGTCTTTGTTTACGACGGTGTGCCGGGCGGCCTTGGACTTACCTTGCAGGCCTTTGACAATGCGGTAGTCTTGATGCAAAGAACCTATGAGGCCATCCGGGACTGTCCCTGCGACACCGGGTGCCCGGCCTGTGTCCATTCGCCCAAATGCGGGTCTGGAAACCGCCCCATAGACAAAGCCGCAGCACAGCAGATTCTTGAAATGCTTCTTGGGCAAACGCCGGGGCAGGGGGAAGTTGCGCCTTTTCCGGCCGGTCAGCAGTCGCTTTTTCCGGACATTGCCGTTTCTAAAGACTCCACGGATGCAGAAAAGTTGATGCCCATATCTCCAAAACGATACGCCGTGCTTGACATTGAAACCCGGCGGTCCGCCAAGCAGGTGGGTGGATGGCACAAAGCCGACCGCATGGGGGTGTCCTGTGCCGTGCTCTACGATTCCCTGGAAAAGGATTTTCTGGTCTACTACCAGGAGGACATGGAAAAACTTGTGGAACGGCTCAGGCAGATGGACCTTGTTATCGGATTCAACATTTCCCGGTTTGATTACAAAGTGCTGTCCGGTCTGAGCAGTTTTGATTTCCACAGCCTGCCCACCCTGGATATCCTGACAAAAGTTCATGATCGACTGGGCTACCGGCTTTCCCTGGACCATCTGGCCGGCCAGACCCTGGGACTTGAAAAAAGTGCAGACGGTCTTCTTGCGCTACAATGGTGGCAGGACGGGCGCCTGGATCTGATTGTGGAATACTGCACCCAGGATGTGCGCGTCACCCATGAAATATACACCTATGGCCGGGACAATGGATTTTTGCTTTTTAAAAACAAAGCCGGCCACCAGGTCCGTATTCCGGTGGACTGGAAATAATCCTATTGTGATGTTCTGATCGTTTTTAGAATGTCGAAATATTGGACACCATAGTAAAACTGGTCTATTTTGAACAAAACGTGATGGATTCGAGATTTCCAAAAATAATGTAACGACTTTGCAAAGAAAAGGTATTTATTTTATGGAGAACCTAAAAGATAATATCATACATGCTTCAGAAGTTATAAAAAATGCAGATGCACTCTTCATTACTGCCGGTGCCGGTATGGGCGTCGATTCGGGTTTACCTGATTTTAGGGGCAATTCAGGGTTCTGGAAAGCGTATCCGCCCATAGCAAAACTGGGGAAATCATTCAGTGAAATGGCGGATCCCGTCTGGTTTCACAAAAAGCCAGAAATTGCCTGGGCTTTTTACGGGCACAGGTTGAACCTCTATCGTGAAACGGTTCCCCACGACGGTTTTTTAAGATTGCTTGAATTGGGAAAACAGAAGCAACACGGGTATTTTGTATTTACCTCAAATGTTGACGGACAGTTTCAAGCAGCCGGTTTTGATGATGATTTGATTGAAGAATGCCATGGCTCCATTCATCACCTCCAATGCACTCAGCCGTGTTCCAACGACATCTGGGAGGTCGGAGAAGAAAAAGTCAATGTCGATATGGAGGCGTTTATGGCAACGGAACCGCTTCCAAAATGCAAAAACTGCGGTGGATTGGCCCGCCCCAATATTTTGATGTTTGGGGACTGGAACTGGATAGCCTACCGCAGCAATGCCCAGGGAATGCGTTTGCAAAAATGGCTTCAAGGGCTCAACAATATCAATGCAAAGCTGGCCATTATTGAAATGGGGGCCGGGACTGCGGTGCCCACAGTACGCTTGCAATCCCAGCGCGTCCACAACGGTAAAAATTCAATTCTTATACGCATCAACCCAAGAGATTACGATGTACCGACAGGGGCGATCAGTATTCCCCTGGGTGCCATGGAAGGCATAAACAGTATTTTGGATTGATATCGCGTAGGAATGGAAATGGCAAATTGGTTGAACGCATCACCTCTTCTGCCCTGGTACATAACCGTTAAAAAAATACAGCCAGGACAAAATAACAGATCGGCAGAACGTATAGTAGTCCCTTAATCATGGCGGAATATTTTTGTCGTTTTGTGAAGACCACAATACACAAACCAACAAATACGGCCGCCCCTCTAAATCCCATGGACAGATAGCTCCAGCGCAGAATTGTTGTGCTGAAACCTGCCATCACGATGCCGCCTGACAGGATGAGGACCGCAAGGGTGCATAACCGGACAATGGTCAGGCTGTTCACCGGTTCTTTTTTGAACAGGTGTCGAATTCCATCCATATAAACATTGGTCGTAACGCCCAGAACAAGGCCGGCACCGGTACCTAAAACCGCAAGCAGCAACACGGCGGAGCAAAACGCTGCCAGTGCCGGGGGCAGGGTGTATTGAAAGAAAAAAGGTAACGCCTGGGCGCTGTGCCCTTCAAGTCCCGGGCAGTTGGCCCTGAGGAAAAGGCCGACAATAATGCCTAAAATGCCAATGGGCGGAATAACAATGGCGGTAAGAAATGCACCGTTTCGGGCCTCTTTGATGGTCTTGGCCGAAAAAATGGCCTGCAGATAAATCTGGGTGGATAATACACCTGTGACCATGGAGACAATATCGATGGTGGTTGTGCCGACACCATTGGAAAAAAAGTCTAAAAAGTCCGTATCTTCGGGTAATTGAGATAAAATGTTACCCAGTCCATGGCCTTTGATCAGTGCAATAACCGTGCAGACGGTCATGATGCCGTACAGCAGAAAAAATTTAATTTTTCCCACCATGCCCGCGCCGGATATTCCGCCTGAAATAACAAAAAAGCCCATGAGTACCATGGTAATTAACAAAGAGACCGGCAGCGGGAAGTGAAATACGGAGGTGAGAATGGCCATGGCAGCCAGGTACTGGGCAATAATATGGATGAACATGCCGCAGGAATTGAGCATGGAGCAGTAATATTGAAAATTGGTGCCAAAGTATCTGCCAAGCAGTTCGGAAACGGTTGTGACCTGCTCCCGTCTCAATGCAGTTGCAAAAAAGCATCCTAAAATAAAGCAGGAGATACCGCTGCCCAGGGTGAAAATCCAGGCACTGATTCCCTGGTCATAGGCCGATTGAACGGTGCCGATGGTGGAAACGCCGCCGACCAGGGTGCCGATGATTACCCAGGATACCTGGGTGGTGGAAAGGGACCGGCCCGCCACTGAAAAATCCGAACCACTTACCATGCGTCTTTGATTTTTTAAAACCAAGGCGCCAAAAAGAACAAATGCGCCGACAAATACCACCGCGTACGTTAACTGTCCCAACCCTATTCTCCTTACTAATGCAGTGTCCTTTTTTATACCAGACCCGGTTTGACTATTTTAAAAACGCAGTTCTACGCCTGATCCACACATAAAGCAATGGAAGAATCCGAGAGGTCTATCATGCCAAAAGTATTCGGTTCTGTTTTTTTCAGTGGCGTAAAGCCGACTATTTACATCCGACCAATAGGCTGTTATTTGAGGTTTATCCTGTTTTTATTTTGTATAGCGGGATAATATCTAAAAATAGCCTATTAACAGTAAAAGCCACATAATTATTTATCAAATCGAAAAGGGAAAAAATGTTCATAATTTCGTTGCATTATAAATGCGAAATTGCAGAGGTTGAAAAATACCTTGATTTGCATGTCGAGTATCTGAAAAAAGAATATGCAAACGGGAATTTCATTGCATCGGGTAGAAAAATACCAAGAACCGGAGGGATTATTTTATCTTGTGTTAAAAATAAAGATGAATTGGAACTAATTCTGTCAAAGGACCCTTTCAAAAAAGCGGGTATTGCAGAATACGTTATTACCGAGTTTGTTCCTAGTATGGTGGCAGAAGGGTATGAAATATTACAAAAATAGCTCGAATTTCATCCAATTCATGGCATAAAACAACGGTTGAATAATTTAAACAAATTACAAAAGACATATAAAATGACTACAAAGGTAATATTTCACATCGATGAAGCGAACAAATGGGAGATGGTCATCGCAAATTTGACTAATCTGTGTAAAAGCATTGATACCCAAGATGCAGCTGTAGAACTTCTGGCTAATTCCAATGCCGTACTGGGATATAAAAAAGAATCTTCTACATTTAAAAACGAGCTTATGAATTTGAACCGGCAGGGGGTCCGATTCTGCGCATGCAACAATTCCCTTACAGGTCTAAAAATTTCCTCCGACGAGCTGTTTGATTTTATTTCAATTGTTCCTGTCGGTGTAAAGGAATTAATAGACAGGCAGGCCGAAGGGTTCGCCTATATCAGGCCGTAGAGGTTGCCCTCGTTGAACACGGTTCTGCTTCTCCCGCAGTGCCCAGACCATGGATAAAGATTCTCCACGTCCTGCCCGTGGAATTTTTTGTCAGGTATGAGGACGAATATTCTCTGACAGACTTGTTCGAACAATATTCAAGGAGACCCTGGGGATCTGTTCCGAGGCCTGGTTGAAGAATATGGCCGGAACAGCAAAACGTAATCTGAACCCACCATGTTTCAGGCCAACAGGAAGATCACAACTTACCTTTCAACATATCGCCAAGCCCGGCAAAAGGATTGGTGAAACCGCCGGAGTTTCTGGTACTCCCAGCCACTTCATCGGAGTAAGCATCCGCGACCTGGTCCCGAGAATGCTCGTTGTCATGGCAATATATACACAGTAATTCCCAGTTGCTCCCATCAGGCGGATTATTGTCGTGGTTGTGGTCTTTATGGTGAACCGTAAGCTCCTTGACACGCTTTCCTTCAAACTCACGACCACAATGGGCACAGATCCAAGGGAACATCTTAAGAGCACGCTCCCGGTAACCGGTTTGGCGCGACTGTTGCTCTTTTAATACTTTCTGAACAAGGCTATCTTCTTTATTTGACATACAATCTACTCCTCTTTTTTCAACCTGCACTTTAACAAAAATTGCTTATCCCTTTCGCTGATGATGCAAGTTTAATAAAAAACGAGTCTCAGGTAAGGATAATAAAATTAAACTTTTGTTTTCAACTTCATGATATCCTGACAGTTGTCTGGATGGCAAGAATGGATTAAAATTTTAATTCACAGGGCTCAATACTCCGGTGTAACAACGGCACAATGAACTGAGCCAATGTAATGACATTGGCATTTTATCCGTGTACTCTTATCTATGATTTGTAATCAAAAAAAATGGAGCATGTGATGCAAAATAATGAAATGGTTCAAGGGTATCTCAAGTCCCTGAATCTATTGAACCGCAAATTAGATTTAGAGTTTTTAAGTGATGTCGTTGCACGGCATGTCGCAACTTTTGCTTTCAGCAGCGTTGGATGCTGGCTTGGTGACAATCTGTCTCTTGATCTTGAATCACTCTATAACAGAATAGTTGTTCATCGGCGTGGTGGGTATTGTTTCGAACAAAATGGTTTGCTGTATGGGCTTTTAAAAGAACTTGGATTTTCGGTTTCGCTTTATCTGGCGCGTGTAATTTACAATCAGGATATACACCCCGGGTTAACACACCGGATTACAATGGTTGAATATGAAGGGGAACGATATGTTCTGGATGTAGGTTTTGGGCCTCTTGGGCCCAGGATTCCGGTTTTAATATCAGAAAAAGAGTGCCAGGACGGTGAAAAAATATTCCGCATTGCCGAGGGCCGGGCCGGCGAGTATCACATGCAGGTGTTACAGAAGGGTGGATTCTTTTCCCTATATAGGTTTGAGCTTGCACGTTATGGCCAATCCGATTGCGAACTGGGACATTTCTATTCACATCGACACCCTGATGCAGCTTTCGTAAATAATTTGGTCGCCGCTCTTATCCTGGAAAGCGAAACCCGATCTTTACGTAATACAGAGTATTGGGTGACTCAACAATCCGGCACCCAGATTCAAAAAATAAGTAGTTCAGAACAGCTATGGCGGATACTTGTTGGAGACCTTGGCATTCAGATCACTGAAAAAGAAGGTTTTCGGTTATATGAAAGATTAAATGCCTCAGCAGCATGAAGAATGGGAATCATGGGAAAAACATTATTTCTAACCCCTGGAATCTGTGAGATAGTGGGCGGGCATTGACACCAAATAAAGGACAATGAATGATACCTTGGGAAGAAATCGACCGGGCTACGGTGCCGGGCCAGAAAAATGAATTGATTCTCCGGAGGCGGGGCGAGGAGTTTTCCATCCGCACCGGCGGAACAGAACTGATGAACAGCCGGATGCACGGATCAGAAGAAGGCCTCGCCAACCTGGCCTTTGAGCATATGGGGCAGAAAAAGGTCGGGCGGGGATCGGGATTGCGTATCCTGGTGGGCGGACTGGGCATGGGCTTATACCCTGGCCAGGACCCTGGCGCTGGCGCCTTCGGATGCAAGAATTCTGGTGGCCGAACTGATCCCGGAGGTGATCGCCTGGAACCGGTCGGTCTTCGGACACCTGGCCGGAATGCCCTTGAATGATACCAGGGTGAGGGTGGACGCTTCGGATGTCAGGGCGGTGATCCATCAGCATACAGCCGCTTTTGACGCCATTATCCTGGATGTGGACAACGGGCCTTCAGGGCTGACCCAGGATGCCAATAACCGCCTTTATGCCGAAAACGGACTGAAAGCCGCCTTCAGAGCCTTGACCCCGGGCGGTGTCCTCGGCATCTGGTCCGCCGGGGATGATCCCGTCTTTACCCGCCGCCTCGCCAACTGCGGATTCAAGGCAAGGGCTGTCTCGGTCAGCGCCGTTGCCCCGGGCAAAGGCGGCCGGCATGTGGTATGGCTCGCCGTCAAACCGTAAGGCGAGACCGGATGAATGACGAACGAATCGAAACCTTGAAATCAAGATCGCCGTTCAAGGACAGAGTAGCGTTCCTGTTGGCCTGGCCATACCGCCGGATGCGTCGCCGGGTTACTCTTGCGGACAATCAGTCGTCCTGGCACTTTTTACATGTTGAGATCCCCAAGAGCTGATAGGGTGGACACCATCCGATCAAGCCGGTGAGAATCGGCACGATGCCGATCAGGCCCCACCAGGATTTCGGCCCGACAAAAATAAGGGAAAAGATGATGATGCCCAGGACGATACGCACGCCTCTTTCAATGGGATGAATGTTGGTCTTCATGGCAGTCTCCTTTAATGGTAATCTGACGCTGTTTCAACCACGTCAAAAAGATAACCAGTTTTAACGGCAATGAAAGATGGAGGAAGTAAAAAAATTAACCCTAACAAACTTTCGGTATGTTTTTTAGAGTTCACTTTCAGGTCAGGGCAAACGCATTTAAATTGTATTGACTCTAAGTACTTTCATAAGGTAAGAATTGTCCCATCCTGCTTGTAGGCGTTTAACATTCATGCTCTTGCTCATACTGTTTTCCTGCTTCAGTAGATTCGTGGCAACATGGCGTACCATTGCAAAATTTTCAGCTGCATTGCCGGCTCGCTTTCTACACTCATCTTCCCTGAACGAAACATCAAGCACCCAATGCAATTTATTTTCGATTCCCCAGTGTGCTCGTACTTTTTTGGCAAACTCTTCTGCATCCAATTTTTGGCTGAGCAGATAATAACTGGTTTCACATGAGATGTGGTCTTTTATGTGACGCTCTCTTTCAACCATACCAATACCTTGAAGTCCCTTCCAAAGTGGTTTGTCCGCTATCCAGTCAATATCGGAGATAACCCAATGACGCCTTATTTCAACGCGACCATGGTCGCCTTCAGCGCTGTCAAAATAACTTCTCGGGATTTCTTTAGGTTTAGCTTTTTTGACACTATGGAAGAATAGTTCGACGTCGTCGTATAGATCTCCGTGGTTTTTCTTTAGAGCCAAAGCATAATCAGCACCGTTATCGATTATTTTTTCGGCAATTTTTTTCTGGCATCCCATTGCATCTATTGTGACAGTACTCCCTAAAATATCAAGCAGATCGAGTAATTGCGGAATTGCTGTGATTTCGTTTGATTTTTCATCCGTTTTTATCTGCCCCAGTACCATATTTGCATCTGATGCCCAGGCACTCACCACATGAATTGCAGATTTGCCATTCGTTTTGTCATACGAGCGTCTTAATGTTTTACCATCTACGGCGATGACAGTTTCCGGCAGTAGCGGACGTATAGAGTCTACCCAATCAATGAAAGCCGTCCGAAACTCTTCTGGATCGATGATGATAAAGATCCGTCTGATTGTATCATGTGAAGGGATTCCATTGGGCAATTCCAAAAACGTTTTTAACCAATCTTGTTTGGACTGGCCATATTGTGCAATTTCATTCCATGTACTGGCACCGCAGATCACAGCGCAGACTGTAATTGCAAATATATCTATCAACTTATGCAACTTCTGCCTATCCAATCGAGGGTCATTTATCTTTGAGAACTCCGAGATCAGCGTAATATTTGAGGAGGTCATGGCTGAGTTCCTTGAAATGAGGTTGTAAAAAGTAGTTTAAATATCAGGAATGTTTCAACTCTGCAAACCTCTCTTCAATCAAAAATTTTAATGCGTTTGCCCTGACTTTCAGGTCATATAATGATATCTTGCCCATTTTTTCATTGAGTATACGCGACACCATAACGCAGCAGCAAGAGAGTATTTAAGACGCCATTATGATTCATCTGAACCAAATATCAAAGCAGTTCGGCCCGCAAATCATTTTAAAGAAAGCCAGTTTCCAGATCTTGAAAGGCATCCGGTCAGGGTTGGTGGGGGCCAACGGCTCCGGTAAAACCACGATTTTCCGCCTGATTACCGGCCGGGATGAACCGGATGACGGTAGCATTTCTTTCTCCAAAAAAATAAAAATCGGATATTTTTCCCAGAAGGTAGGGGACATGAAGGGTCGGACGGTCTTGCAGGAAGTGATCTCAGGCTCTGACGATGTGGTGGCGCTGGGGCAGCAGATGAAAGAGATGGAGGCGGCCATGGCCGAGCCCATGGATGACGACGCCCTGGCGAACCTGCTTGAACAATACGGCGAGGTCACGCAGATGTTTGAGGACCGGGGGGGCTATGACCTTGAAAACCGGGCTCAGACCGTTCTCACAGGGCTCGGCATCATGCCGGACCAGCACCGCCTGCCGGTAGAAACTTTCAGCGGCGGCTGGAAGATGCGCATCGCCCTGGCTAAAATACTGACCATCAACCCCAACGTGCTCCTGCTGGATGAGCCGACCAACCATCTGGACATGGAGTCTATTCTCTGGCTTGAGGACTGGCTCCTGAACACTTATAAAGGCGCGCTCCTGATGACCTGCCATGACCATGATTTCATGAACCGGGTCGTCTCCCGCATCATTGAGGTGGGCAATCAGACGATCACCACCTATGGCGGGAACTACGATTTTTATATCAGAGAACGGGAAATCCGGCGGGAGGAGCTGCTGGCAAGTTTTCAGCGGCAGCAGGAGATGCTGGCAAAGGAGGAAAATTTCATTGCCCGTTTCAAGGCCAGGGCCTCCCATGCAGCCCAGGTGCAGTCCCGCATCAAAAAGCTTGAGAAAATCGAGCGCATTGAGATCCCGCCTTTCCAGCAGAAGATCAAGGTCCGGTTGCCTGAAATACCGAGATCCGGAGACGATGTGCTGCGACTGGACCGGGTGTCCAAAACCTGGGCGCCGGACAGGGGCACACCCAAGACGGTGTTCTCCAATGTCTCAGCCATGATCACCCGGCAGTCCAAGACTGCGGTGGTCGGAGTCAACGGGGCCGGTAAATCCACCCTGCTCAAGATTATTGCCCAGCAGACCGAGCCTACATCCGGGGAGATCAGCCTCGGGGCTGGTGTGAGCCTGGGCTATTTCAGCCAGCATGCCATGGATATTCTGGACGCGGAAAAAACGGTGTTCGAGACCGTTCAGGAGGTCCTCCCCCTGGAAAACATCGGGGTGATCCGGAATATCTGCGCATCCTTTCTCTTTTCAGGGGATGAGGTCGACAAGAAAATCAAATCCCTGTCCGGGGGAGAAAAAAGCCGCGTGGTCCTGGCCACCCTTCTGGGGCGTCCCCTCAACTTCCTGGTTTTAGACGAGCCCACCAACCATCTGGATATCCAGTCCAGGGAAATTCTGCTGGAGGCCCTAAAGGCCTATACAGGCACCCTGATCCTGGTCAGCCATGACCGGTATTTCCTTCGCCACCTGGTCGATCAGGTCTTTGAAATCAATGAAGGGGAAGTCTTTGCATATCCGGGCGATTACGAATACTACCTTGAAAAGACCGGACGGAATCACAAAGCGATTTAGGCAAGAGGGCTGCGTAACAAATTTCGGAAGTATTTAGGGAAGGCGATCAGCATTTTCTCCGGGCCGAGGCCCAGGGATCTTCGCCAGGGGTATCTTTTTCACCCTGTGGGACCGCGGGTCTGAGGCGGCGCTGAAGACCGGTGAGGAAGTTGCGCAGTACCTGATCGTTGCAGCGTCTAAAATGTCTGTGGTCCGGCCGCCGGAAAAAAGCGGTGAGTTCCGACTTGCCCAGGGACATTCCGGCCAGGGCCAGCAACTCCAGGACCTCATCCGCCCTGAGGTTCAGGGCGATTTTTAGCTTCAGAAGGATGGTGTTGTTGGTGAGCCGGGTTTCAGGTGCCGAACCGTCTTCCCTTGTCCCTCGCCGATCAATGATAAGGCCGTTGAGGAATCTGGCCATCTCTTTGTCCCTACAGGGGACAAAAGCCGGGTCCTGGTCCTGCAAGAGCCAGCAGGTGACGGTCTCCCTGGGTATCCGAGTGCCGGTATGGGCATAGATGGCCGCCATTTCCCCTTCGCTCATGTCAAAGGCGTAGCGCAGGCGCCTTAAAATATTAACCAGGCAATAAAATACTCGAAAATTTATTTCTAATGTGTTATACTTTTTTCCATGGAAAAACGAGATGCAAGAAAGCTGAGCACAGAGGCACAGCAGGAGTTACGAGACCTGGCAATTCGCCTCAGGGAGTCAGGAAAAAAATATAAAGAGATAGCCGCAATTATTCAGGTCCAACCAAGTACCATTTGTTCATGGTATAAGGCCTACGAGCGTGAAGGGAAAAAAGCCCTTAAAATTAAAAAACGAGGTCGACCATCCGGGGCGTGTATGACGTTGACTGATAAACAGTCTAAAGAAATACAAAAAAACATCCAGGATAAATGTCCCGATCAGATGAAATTCGATTTTGCGTTATGGACCAGGAAAGCAGTTCAAACACTTATTAGAGAAGCCTACAAAATAGACATGCCGATTCGAACTGTTGGTGAATATTTGAAACGCTGGAATTTCACCCCTCAAAAACCTTTGCGCAAAGCTTACCGACAAAATCCGAAAGCAGTCAAAACATGGCTCGACAAAGAATACCCTTCGATACTTAAAAAGGCCAAAAAAGAAAAGGCTGAGATTCATTGGGGAGATGAAACCGGACTATGCAATGATAGCTATCATGGGCGCAGTTACGCACCTAAAGGGCAGACTCCTGCAATAAAATTACATCCAAGGTGCCAACGGGTAAATCTGATTTCATCTGTCACGAATCAAGGTAAAGTAAGGTTCATGATATACAAAGACAAGATGAACTCGCAAACGATGATTCAATTTATGAAAAGATTGATCAAGGATTCAAAACGTAAGGTATTTCTAATTCTTGATAATTTGAAAGTTCATCACAGCCATCTTGTTAAGGATTGGGTAAAAGAGAATGTTGACAAAATTGAGTTGTTTTTTCTGCCATCTTACTCTCCTGAGTTGAATCCGGACGAATATTTGAATTGTGATCTGAAAGCAGGTGTACACTCCGGGCCACCAGCAAGGACAAGAGATCAGTTGGCGAAAAAAGCACTATCTCATTTGCGTAAATTGCAGAGACTACCAGGGAGAGTAGCGAATTACTTCAAACATCCCAAAATTGCTTACGCTGGATGATTCATGTATTTAATTGCCGGTTTAATATCGCTGTTCGTCATGATATGAGGCGGATTCCGTCGCTTCCGAGCAGTGTAATCCGGCCCTCTTTGTACAACTTTCCCACGGCCCGCTTGAACTCTTTTTTGCTCATGGAAAAGGCGGCCTGGATCTCTTCGGGCCGGCTCTTGTCATGACAGGGGCTGGCGCCGCCATTGGCAGAAAGGACCGCTATTATTTTTTCAGCCGATCCCTCCACCGAGGCATAGCCCGGCTGTTTGAGAGTCAGGTCTACCTTGCCGTCCTCCCGGATCCGCAGGACGTATCCTTTGCATGTGTCGCCCACGGCCAGGTCTTCAAACGTCTCGGTTTTATAAAGCAGTCCTGTGCGGGAACGGTTAATAACGGCGGTATAACCGATGGAGCTGATGCTGTGGATGATGAGATCCACCTCCTGCCCCGCTGCCAGATCCAGGGCGTCCCCGTCGCAGAATCCTGCCGTCAGGGTGGAGCCAAAGATCCTGTGGGAAGACTTGTCCAGGCAGATCTTAACTAGGTGGGTTTCCCCGGGTTCCATCCGGGTTTCCTGTTCGCTTCGGGGAACCAGCAGGTCCTTTTCAAGGCCCCAGTCCATGAAGATGCCAAAGGCCGCCGTATCCCGGACTTTCAGCCCAACGATATCCCCCACCACCCCGGCCGGGGTCAGGGTCGTGGCCACAGGCCGGTCTTCGGAATCGGTATGAACAAAAACACGGATGATCTGTCCAACGGCAACGCCTTCCGGCACGTACTTATTGGGAAGGAGAACCCTGTCACGGCCAAAGCTCAGATAGACCCCGTAATCCGAGAAGTTTTCAACGGGCAGATCGTGGAACTGGCCCACGACCGCCTTGGGATCCTGGGCCAGAAAGGGATGGGATTGCCTGGACGAGGAGCGTTTCTGGTTGGATGCACGTTTTTTTTCTGCCTGTTTCCAAGGGGGGGTATATGCTGACATGGTGGTTATGGTTCTTTCTTGAAGGGTTGATGAAACGTAATGCTCTATTATAGCATACTCATGCCTGCATATCCATGGCCGGATTCACCTGATGCGCCGGTATATCCCTGCATCACAGTTTTGGTTACCATGCCGCCCCCTACTGCCCAGGCAAGGAGGGTGACGGTTTCAAGTTTTTGGGTTGAGCCTTGCCGGCTCATATCTGATACCATTGTTGTGGTATGCCAATATATTTAGAATGATAGCAGTAGAGGGGGCCGTGATGCATACAGTATTGCTCACCACCACCACCACCACCACCATCTATCTAAGTTTAAGATATAGGCAAGTCTGGAGTAGCAATCACATCGGAAATGGGCAGTGAGTCCAAAACGTTGAAGAGAGTTTTATTTTCGGTTAATATGACAACATGAAACAATATACCGAAATAAAATTCCCCGGATGTGGAAATTCGGCTTAGCGTCTAAGGTGTTGAATTCTGGAGCTAAATAAATCAGCCCGGCATCCAATTATCCACTCTCCAGAGAATGAAGAATGAATCCTGAAAACAAATTAAATTCTCAATGTTTAAAAAAAACTGCGATAGTGATCGTTGTCGCAGGACTGATCGCAGTCTTTTTTGCTGCCGGGCTTCAGAACTACCTGACCCTTGATTTTATCAAATCTTCAAAAGACCAGTTTCAGGGAGTATACGCCCAGAATCCGGTCATGGTGATTTCGGTCTTTGTTGCCGTCTACATTCCCATCATCGCGCTGAACCTTCCGGGGGCCGTTGTATTAGGTCTTGCCGCCGGCGCACTGTTCGGTACGCTGACCGGCACCATTGTCATTTCATTTGCTTCCTCGGTCGGAGCCACCCTGGCCTGCCTTTTATCCAGATATTTGCTCCGGGACTGGGTTCAGAAAAAATTTGGTGCCCGGCTGGCCCGGGTGAATGAAGGAATCCGGAAGGAAGGGGCGTTTTACCTGTTCTCCATGCGCCTGATACCGGTGATTCCCTTCTTTATCATCAACTTGGTCATGGGTCTGACCCCGATCCGGCTGTGGACCTTTTACTGGGTATCCCAGCTCGGCATGCTTACCGGGACGGCGATTTTCGTCAATGCCGGCAGCCAGCTGGCCCAAATCGATTCCCTCTCCGGCATTGTTTCAGGACGGCTGATTCTCTCACTGGCCCTTTTGGGGATCTTTCCGCTGGTGACAAAAAAAATACTGGCCGTATTCAGAAAGCGGTTTGACCTCGGTGACGCGTCCGATTCCAAAGAAATTGATACCGACCGCCTGTATCCTCAGCTGGACCAGATAAAAAAAAACTGCACTGATTGCGGGGCCTGCGTTAAGAAATGCGCCTTTTTGACTGAATACGGCACACCTAAACAGATCATTGAATCCCATGATTTTTCGACGGCTGAAGCGGCAAAGTTAGCCTTTGAGTGCAGCCTGTGTGATCTGTGCATCACCGTCTGCCCGGAGAAGCTGGATCCCTGTGCACTGTTTTTATCCATCCGCAGGGAAGCGGTTGCAGCAAACACAGTGGACATGGCAGCCTATAAAACCATCCTGGGTTATGAACAACGCGGCCTGTCTTCCCGGTATTCCTATTACGGCCTGACAAAAGGGTGTGACACTATCTTTTTCCCGGGCTGCACTTTGCCCGGAACGCGCCCGGAGACCACTTTCAGGCTGTTTGAATTTCTGAAAACCCAGGTGCCGCAACTGGGAATTGTCATGGACTGCTGCACAAAGATCAGTCACGACCTCGGGCGGCAGACCTATTTTGATGAAACGTTTGGAGAGATGCGCAAGTTTCTGGTCAAACACGGTGTCAAAAAGGTCCTGGTGGCCTGTCCCAACTGCCATAAAATATTCTCTCAGTATGGCAATGAACTGCAGGTTGAAACAGTTTACGAGGTACTCAGCCGGAGCGAACTGCCGGCCGGTGCCTTAGTATCTGCCCAATTGGCAGGCGGCGAGATGGTTATCCACGATCCTTGCCCCATGCGGCATGAAGCGGGTGTACAGGAATCGGTCCGGACCCTCATGGACCGCATGGGCCTGAACATCGGAAAAATACAAAACCAGGGGAAAAGAACATTGTGCTGCGGAGAAGGGGGCAGCGTCGGTTTTATTAAACCCCGTTTAGCCAAAGCCTGGGGGGCGCTTAGAAAGGAAAAGGCAAAGGATCGGGTCGTTGCAACCTATTGCGCCGGCTGTGCAGGATTTTTGAACCGGGTAACCCCAACCGTTCATATTGCCGATCTGATCTTTCCTTCGGGTAAAACCGGTGACGGCCGGCCAAAGGTGGCCCGGGCACCTTTCACCTATTTGAACCGCTTGAGACTTAAAAAAAAATTCAAAGACAGCATTACCCTGCCATCAGCCGGGTCCGGCAATATACGCCGTAGACCCGGGCCTGGGCGTATTGATGCTGCTGCCGGGACAGCCAATTTAAATTTTCGCAACAAACTATGACTGAAACAACAGGAGCATGCATTTGCGGATGTTGCGGCGGCACATCCGAAGGCGTTCTTTTGGGAGGCAAAACCGGCGCCGTTTAGGCCGTTTCAATGGGACAAGTCCGGATTTAACATCAACCAAGCCATAAAATTGTTTGTGGATATAAAAAGGCGCATGGCAGCATTCTTCCATGCGCCTTTTTATCAGCAACTTTCGTTGTGGGTTGAGCCTGGGTGGATCAATCCGTGGCGCTTGTTTATGCTTCTATCAGCTTTCCGCCTGCATCAAAGGCTTCCAGGTTTACCTGTACCTTAGATGCGGGCATCCTGCTTTTTACCACCGCCTCGAAGGTCTCGCGATCCAGGTTCAGTTCGCCGGTTTTGGCCAGGGCACCGACCAGCATAACGTTGCCGAAAATGGGATTGCCCAGCCGGGTCGCTGTTTCGGTGGAATCAAGGAACCAGGCTGCTGCGGCGTATTTATTGATCCACGCCGTGATGGTTTCCGGTGACGGGTATTTCTCTTCACCGCTGATGACGCCCATGGCGCGCACCGGCCGCATGTTGGTGATCACTTTGACCTGCGGGTTGCCATAGTCCTTTATCACCCGCAGGGCCTCCACAGGTTCAAGGGATACCACCATATGTGCCCGGCCCATGGGGATCTGGGGAGACAGACTGCCCTTACTGGATATCCGTAAATGGCTCATCACCGACCCGCCGCGCTGGGAGGCACCAAAGGTTTCTCCGATTGTGATGTCAAACCCCTGGCGGGAAAGCATATCTCCAACCATCCGGCTGGCCAGAACATTTCCCTGGCCGCCGACACCGGTGATAATCAGATTGTAGGGGTCATGTTTCAATGTTATGTTGTTCATGATTTTTCCACCTTTTCTATCGTGATTGCGTTGTGCGGGCAAACCTGAGCGCAAACACCGCAGCCGACACAGACGAATTCATCAATTCGTGTTTGTTTCTCCTCCGGGTCCCAGGTCAGGCCGGGGCATTTAAAAATTCGCGTGCAGAGCCGGTTGCAACCACAGGATTCGGCCATGCATTTGTCCGGATCCACCGTCACCTTCCACGACTTTTTGCCCTTGCGGGTGGGGCTGAGCGCACAGGCCTGCCGGAGTATCAGCACCCGGACACCGCCGGCATCATCCAGCAAATCCGCCAGGGTTTGACGGGTCTGGTCAAACTTGAACGGATCGGCAATTTCCACCCGCACACCCATGGCCCTGCAAATGGCGGGAATATCAAGAGCCGGCAGGGGCTTTTTGTCCGCGCCAATGGGAATACCGGGATGGGGTTGGAAACCGGTCATGGCCGTTCCTGAATTATCCAGTATCACCATGACCACGTCCGCCTGGTTATGAATCGCGTTCACCAAACCCGGCATGGCGGAGTGAAAAAAGGTTGAATCCCCGCAAACCGCCATAACCGGCTGGTCCATGCCAAAGCGCTGCAGTTTGCCGAACCCGGAGGCCATACCGATGCCCGATCCCATGGCGGCGCACGTTTTCACCGCCTTAAACCCGCAGTCCGACACAGCCATGACGTAACAGCCGATGTCGCCGGCGATGAAGCCCCGGCGGTTATCAAGTTTGATGGCTTCATGGAGCAGCCAGAAGGAGGCGCGGTGGGGACAGCCCGGGCAGAAGGCCATGGGTCGACCCGGGATGCAGCCGTCCAGTTCTTTAGTGATTCTTGATCTGTAATCGGCATTGGCATCCTGGTCCGGCAGATCAAGAATTTTCACCAGAGCCGTCATGACACGGTCCGGGTTAAGTTCATCCACCAGGGGAATGCTCTTATCCGCACGTCCGTGAAAACGGATGGGTCCGATGGCCTCGGCCCGCTGGGCAAACAGGGCCTTGACGTTGTCCTCCATGAACGGCGTGCCCTCCTCGACGATCAGCACGCGGCCGGTACACGTCAGATACTTTTCCACCAGGCGTGGCGGCAAGGGCCAGGTGGTGCCCAGCTTTAACAGTCCCACCCGCGCCTGAATACCCAGGCTGTCGATGGCTTCCCGACAGTAAAGGTTTGCCGCAGAACTGGTGATGACGAGCAGTTCCGGTTCGTTTGGCCCTGTGTAGGTGTTGAAGGGGCTCTTTTCGAAAATTTCAATGGCCCGTTCCAACCCTTCCTGCTGGCGAAGACGCTGAACAGGTGCCGTGCCGGGCAGGGTCATCACCGGACCGGTCATCTGGTCGAAAAAACCGCCGGTGTACTGGAAATCCGCCTTCGCACTGGTTTGCGGCAGGTCACCCACGACCACGTTGCCCGACGCGTGAGACATACGCGTCACGCTGCGCACCATCACCACATTGTTGATGGTTTCGGAAAGCTCAAAGGCCCAGCGGGTCATCTCCTTGGCCTCCTGGAAATTCCCTGGTTCGACCAGGGGAAACTCCATCATTTTGCTGTACGGCCGTGAGTCTCCTTCGTTGGTGCTGGACAGGGAGCCGGGGTCCTCACAGGTCACCAGCACCAGGCCGCCCCGTGATCCGTATTCCGCCAGGTGGAGCAGAAAATCCGAGGCCACGTTCACCCCCACCTGCTTCATGGCACAAAGGGCACGCAGACCGGAATAGGACGCCGCGGCAGCCACTTCCAGGGATATTTTTTCGTTGGTGGACCACTCCACATAAAGGCCCATCTCATCGGCCACATCCCCCAGGGCTTTGGGGATTTCCGATGACGGCGTACCGGGATATGCCGCCACCACATTGACGCCGGCCTCCAGCGCACCCCGGGCAATGGCTTCGTTGCCCATCATTAAAAGGCGCTCGCCCTTATTTTTACTGCGCGTTATGATCGACATTCCGGCACCTCCATTTTATTCAAGTTCAACTCACCCCGTCTCCTTTTACCCGCGGCAGCAGTTTTAAGCTTATCCAGATTTTCCGGGGGAACCGGCTTGAATTCCAGAACGCCCTTTGCCCTGGCACGGGATAAAAGCGCCTCGCCGGCCCGGCTTCTGACGATCACCTGGTTCCAGTGCCGGTCCACATCCCACCCCTCTGGGCTTCTGGCAGATCCCACCGAAATATCGGCGAACTCGGCAGTCATGTCTGTGCAGTAATCGCAACATTCACGGACACAGTCATTGACCTGGGCAATGGGGATTTCGATCATGCCGTCACAGGTTTCCACCTGCATACAGGCGTGACTGGAGGGGGGGATGTCCATGCCGAGAATTGTTTTGCCGCAAGTTGCATCAAGCACCATCTGTCTGAGCCGCCGCCAATCCAGGGTCCAGCCGCAAAACAGGCCGATCACCAGCTTGAGCCGGTCCATCCGGGAGGCGTCGGCCTCGGCCGGGTTGGCCCGCATCTTGGCCAGCGCCCGGGCTTGACAGGGGGTTGCCACAACCCCGAGCGGCCCAGCGCCCTGCGCAGATACACGGTTGAATTCGGCCACCGACGGCGCGTTTCCGAATTTGCTGCCGGCTGCCGCGAGCACCTCGTCGCGATTGAACGCCGTTATGCTTTGGGGCAGCATGGGCATTTCCTCTTTGGCCACCACGCAGCCGTCTATCAACCCCTCTTCCAAGGCTAAACAAACCAGCGTGCTTACGGTGCCGCCGTGCTGGCTTCTTGAAAGAATATCGGGGTCTGTGGCCCGGGTCAGGTAAAGCCCCTTGAATGCCCCTATTTCAGGAGTGAGTTCGGCTGCGTCGAAAAAATTTTGGCCAAGCCCGTCCCAATCGGTTTCCACACGCGGGCAATAGCGTCGGCAGTTCCCATCCTGGCGGTCGCACTCAAACAGTGCAACCGTTGCGCCCCGATGGCTTTGCAGGTAGGGGCAAAGCCCCACGCACCCGCCGCAACCCGTACAAAGTCCGGTATCGATAATTGATGCGGAGACATTTGCCTGGCGTAAATTTTTTTGTTCTGTCACCATATTCTTGTCCTTAGATTCAAATTTTTTTCAAGCATCATGAACGCTCTGGCTCTTCGGTCCATGTTGCATAATATATGCTTCTTAAGACAGAAAATTGGTTTTTGTCAAATATATATGGAATAAATTTACTTTTTAATTACCAAAACAGTGAGTTATTTAAATTAAGATCCCGTTATAAGAGCTTTCCTTTTCAATGCCGGTGATCATGATTTTCAAGGTAACCTATGAAATTTTTTTAGCGAAGAATCTATGCTCAGAAAACCAGGACAAAACAAGAAATATTTATTGGCACTGAAATAGGGATTCCCGGTAAAACAAATGCTGCCGCGCTAAACAATCAATATCACCGATCCTGCGGTAAGTCCGCCCATCAGCAGATTAAAAACGGTATGTGATTTCCTGCCTTTCAACGTTCTGCCGATCAACACGCCAAAGCCTGCCCACAACGAGATAGAGGGAATGCAGACAAGCCCGAAGATGGTGATAATCAAAGATACAGAGAGGCTGTAATGATTGCCGGTGATGGAAAAAGTTGACATGGCGGTCAGTGCCATCATTAATACTTTCGGGTTAACCATCTGAAAAGCAGCAGCTTCCAGAAAACTGAGGGGTTTTGCCTGGGTGTTTGTCGAAATTTTCACCGGTTTTGAAAAGGCAATGCGTATCGCCAGATAAAAAAGATAACCCACCGACACAATTTTCAGCATAGACTGAAGAATCGGGAAGGTCTTAAAAGCCAGACCGAGCCCTGCTGCATTAAGGGCAAACATGAGCAGTAGACCAAACTCTATCCCAAGGATATGGGGGATTGTACGGCGAAATCCAAAATTCGCACCAGAGGCGGTTAGCATCATATTGTTGGGACCTGGTGTAATGCACATCGACAGGGCAAATAGAGAAACAGGCAGTAATAATTCTTTCATGTCAACCTCTTGATATTTATTGTGTTTAAAGCCTAATTGGCAGTGTTTGGAAGAGTACAGGATTCCGTGCTATAGCAACAGATACAGAAAAGATGAAAATTATACATGACAGATTTTTACCCATACCCCTGAAAAACACGGTAGGGTTTAATTTCACCCGTTATTCTAAAACACGCCCCTTAAGGTCTAACCCCAAAATGATTCAGGATAATTTTCAAAATATACCTTTGGGGACGTTGTACCAAAAGACCCATCTCCTATATTGTGACTTGCCTATTATTCGTCGATATAGAAATACTAAATACATCACATGAAAAAGTATTTATATTGTCGTTTTGACAAATCAGACCATCCCTTCTACATAGGTTACTTCCGAAACTGTGGTTTGATTTCGGAAATGGATTTTAGGGAATATGATTAGATGTATCAACTCTTCGGTTTTACATGAGCAGTTATTGATTTAACCTACCTGGGTTGGGTAGGCGTCATGTTGCCTGAAGGGTTGCAGTCGAGTCAATATTTCTGATTCTCCCACCCTGAAGACAGCCTGGCGACCCGGTTTAACACCATCCCCTCTCCCTCCCTGAGCATAGAACGCTATTGTTGTAAAATCTTGTCCGAAGATACGTACGGAAAATGACGTATTCAAATTTGGTTGGAATGCTTTATGTCATCGGAGGAACTTAAATGACAAAAGAGAGTGTAGTGCAGGGCTCCGTACTTGTGGCCGGTGGTGGTGTTTCCGGCATTAAGGCGGCCCTTGATTTGGCAGAATCGGGATTTTATGTTTATCTGGTTGAAAAATCTTCCGCCATCGGCGGCGTGATGGCGCAATTAGACAAGACATTTCCCACCAGTGATTGCTCCATGTGTATTTTGTCTCCCTATCTTGTTGAAACCGGGCGGCATCAGAACATCGAATTGATTACCAACGCAGAAATCCAAGCCATTGAAGGCAGTGCCGGAAATTTTGAGGTGACGGTCAACAAAGGGGCTAGATATATTGACCTGAGTAAATGTACGGGGTGCGGCGACTGTGCTGAAGTGTGTCCCGTAACGCTCCCCAACCTGTTTGACATGGGGATGGGAGAAAAAAAAGCCACGTTTAAATCCTATGCCCAGGCGGTTCCCGGCGCATACTCCATTACAAAAAAAGATAAATCTCCGTGTACCCAGCAATGTCCCAACCATGTGAATGCCCACGGCTATGTGGCCATGGTTTCCCAGGGCAAATATAAAGAAGCACTGGAAGTCATTACCAGAAATCTTCCCCTTCCCGGCATTATCGGCCGCATCTGCCCCCATCCGTGTGAAGATGCCTGCCGCAGGGGGGAAGTGGATTCTCCCATTTCCATCTGTACGCTGAAACGGTTTGTGGCGGACCAGGTGGATTTACATGATCTTCCATTGCCTGAAATCACCAAGCGGGATGAAAAAGTTGCCATCATCGGGGCCGGTCCTGCCGGGTTGACCGCTGCTTATTTCCTCGCCCTTGAAGGGTTCCAGGTAAAAATATTTGAAAAACTTCCCGTGGCCGGCGGTATGTTAAAAGTCGGTATCCCGGATTACAGGCTTCCCGGCAATGTGCTTGATAAGGAAATTTCCTGGATCACCCGCCTGGGTGTTGAAATCCAATATGACACCGCCCTTGGCAAAGATATCACCGTGGACGGCTTGATGGACGACGGATACAAGTCGGTCTTTCTTGCCATCGGTTGCCACAACGGTATGAAACTTGGGATCGAAGGCGAAGATACCCCAGGCGTTATGCCGGGCGTGGATATGCTCAGAGATGCCGCCCTTGGCAATTTGACCGAGCTCAAAGGCAATGTGGTGATCATTGGCGGCGGCGATGTGGCCATTGACGCGGCCAGAACTTCACTGCGTCTGGGTGCCGACAACATCAGCATTCTTTACAGAAGAACCCGCGCTGAAATGCCGGCCCGCAATGAAGAGATTGAAGATGCCATTGAAGAAGACATTGATATTCAATACCTGACCGCACCGTGCAAGGTCATTGAAAAAGACGGCAAAGTGGTTGGCATCGAATGCATCCGCATGGAACTTGGCGAACCTGATGCGTCCGGCAGGAGACGGCCGGTTCCCGTTGAAGGCAGCGAGTTTGTCCTGGATGCCGATGTGATTATCCCGGCCATCGGACAGCAGACCGATTCGGCATGCCTTGATGATGTGGACGGGGTTGAAATAAACAAATGGCGCAATATTGATGCTGATCCCATCACCTACATGACCGGAAAACCCGGTGTATTTGCCGGTGGTGACGGCCAGACCGGCGCCTCCATTGCCATTGCTGCCGTTGCTGCCGGCCGGGAAGCCGCCATCTCCATTACCCGGTATATCAACGGCGAAGATATGGCCGAAGGCAGGGAAAAAGTAGATGTTCCCCAAAAAGACTTCAATCCCATTCCTGAAAATGTTGAATCCAAACCCAGGCTTCACATGGCCCGTATCCCCATGGATCAACGCAAATCCGGCATGACCGAAGTGGAACTGGGCTTCACCGAAGAACAGGCCAAAGCCGAAGCAGACAAATGCCTGAACTGCATGGTCTGCTGTGAATGTCTTGAATGTACCAAAGCATGCGGAGCCGGGGCGCTGACGCCTATTACCCACATGGAAAAGGACGAACAGCTCAAACTTTCCGTGGGATCAATTATTCTCTCTCCTGGCTTTAAACCGTTTGACCCCTCTTCCATGGATTTCCTGGGATATAAGAGGGCTCCCAACGTGGTCACCTCCATGGAGTTTGAAAGAATTCTTTCTGCATCCGGTCCATTCGGCGGCCATCTGGTCAGACCGTCCGACCATAAGGAACCCAAGAGAATCGCCTGGCTCCAGTGTGTGGGGTCAAGGGATCAGAACCGCTGCGGAAACGGCCACTGCTCATCGGTCTGCTGTATGTATGCCATCAAAGAGGCGGTCATTGCAAAAGAACATGCGCCATATGATCTTGACTGCTCTATTTTCTACATGGATATGAGAACCCACGGCAAGGATTTCGAGCGGTTCTACGATACAGCCAGAGACAAGCATGCAGTTAATTTTGTCAAGAGCCGTGTCCACTCCGTCATAGAAGTGCAGGGCACCACGGATTTGGAACTGTCCTACAGCAGTGAAGACGGTCACCTTATCAAAGAAGTCTACGATATGGTCGTGCTTTCGGTGGGCCTTGAAACCCCGCCCGAAACCGTTGACCTTGCCAAAAAACTGGGTGTGGAACTGACTCCCTCCAATTTTGCCGACACCGGTTCTTTTACCCCGGTCAATACCTCAAAAGACGGTATTTATGTTTGCGGTTCCTTCCAGGGTCCCCGGGACATTCCCCAATCGGTTGTGGATTCCAGTGCTGCGGCAGCCGCCGCAGGAGAGATTCTTGGCGCAGCCCGCCATACCCTCACCAAGGAAAAAGAAATTGTTCCTGAAATCAACGTGGTCAACGAACGCCCCAGAATCGGCGTCTTTGTCTGCAACTGTGGTATCAACATCAACGGTGTTGTGGATGTGCCGGCCGTCCGGGATTATGCGGCCAGCCTTCCCTTTGTGGAATATGTGACCAATAACATGTACACCTGCTCCCAGGATACCCAGGACAGCATGGTGGACGTGATCAAGGAAAAGAAGCTAAACCGGGTCGTGGTGGCTGCCTGTACGCCCAAAACCCATGAACCGCTCTTCCAGGAAACGCTCATCAATTCCGGCTTGAACAAATATCTGTTTGAAATGGTCAACATCAGGAACCATGCCTCCTGGGTGCACAAGGACGACCCTGCGGGCGCCACGGAAAAAGCAAAAGACCTGGTGAGAATGAGCGTGGCAAAAGTTGGCCTCATGCAGCCCCTGAAAGAAGCCAAACTCCAGGTCGGCCAGACTGCCATGGTTCTGGGCGGGGGTATTTCCGGAATGTCATCGGCACTGAGTCTTGCACGCCAGGGGTATGAAACCCATTTGATTGAGCGGGAAGATGTGCTTGGCGGCCAGGCCCTGAACCTTTTCAAGACCGTCAAAGGCGAGGATATTCAGACAGAACTTAAGAGTCTAATCAGCCAGGTCAATGATGAGCAGAACATTACGGTCCACCTGAACACCACCCTTGAAAATGTGGAAGGGTTTGTGGGCAGCTATGTATCAGAACTTTCCACCAACGGAGCCGAGTCAAAAATCGACCACGGCATTGCTGTAATTGCCACCGGTGCTAAAGAGATGACGCCGGTGGAATACGCCTATGGGGAAGATCCGAGGATACTGACCAGCCTTGAACTGGATCAGAAATTTCTCACCAATGATCCTGTATTGGAAACGGCCCAGTCCGCCGTATTTATCCAGTGTGTCGGTTCAAGGGAGAAAGAGCGGCCCTATTGTTCCCGTGTCTGCTGTACCCACAGCGTTGAAAATGCACTGGAACTCAAGAAACGAAATCCCGAAATGAATGTATACGTGCTTTACCGGGATATCAGAACCTATGGTGAAAAAGAACTGGCCTATACCAAAGCAAGGGACAACGGCGTTATTTTTATCCGCTACAAGGTGGATGAAAAACCGGTGGTGGAAATTGAAGGTGATTCCCTTTATGTCACGGTAAAAGACCATGTTCTCGGTGTCCCCCTGAAAATAGACACGGATATCTTAACCCTGGCTTCGGCCATTGTGCCTTACCGGGATGAGAAACTGGCTCAATTCTTTAAAGTGCCGCTCAATGATGACGGGTTCTTTGTGGAACGCCATGCCAAACTCGGACCTTCCGAATTTGCCACAGACGGCGTTTTCCTTTGCGGACTTGCCCATTACCCCAAACCCATTGAAGAAGCCGTGGCCCAGGGTAAAGCTGCGTCCTCCAGAGCCGTCACCCTGCTTGCAAGGGAAAATATCTACACCAGTGGTACCGTTGCCCAGGCTGATCCCATGTATTGCGCAAGCTGCGGGGTCTGTGTGGCCGTTTGTCCATATTCGGCTCCGTCATTTACCGTTGAAGGCCGTTTCAAAGGCAAAGCCGAAATCAATCCGGTACTCTGCAAAGGCTGCGGGCTCTGTGTCGCGTCCTGCAGGTCCGGTGCAATTCACCTGAACGGCTTTGATAATGATCAGATTTTTGCCCAGATTTTTTCAGGAACGGAATTGATTGAAGCGTAAATAGTGCCTGACCGAAAACCTGAAAATTTTGTCGATTTGGGTTTTCGGTCAGCACTCAATAGATTTTAAAGGAGTATATACATATGTCTGAATTTGAACCAAGAATCATCGCCTTTCTGTGTAACTGGTGCAGTTATGGTGCCGCAGATCTTGCCGGCGTCGGAAGGCTTCAGTATCCCGCCAATATTCGTGTCATCAGAATCCCATGCACCGGAAGAATGAGCCCCAAATTTATTCTCTCCGCTTTGAGAGAAGGTGCGGATGGCGTTTGGGTATCCGGATGTCATCCCGGAGACTGCCATTACCTGGAAGGAAATTATTATGCCCGCAGAAAATTTTTGCTGTTTAACGACCTTCTTGAACACATGGGTGTGGAACCAGGAAGAGTTCAGTTTTCCTGGATTTCTTCTGCAGAGTCTTCCAAATTCTTGGAAGTGGTGACTGAAGTTACGGCGTCCATCAAGGCGCTGGGCCCGAACACGCATTTTGTAAAGAAGGCCAAGGTCGCATAACTATATATTTTATTTAACATATGATCCCGGCCGTTCACGGGCGCAAAATGGTGTGTGCGTGAACGGCCGGTCCCGTCTAACGGAAACGAAGGAAGAAGATTTATTAGCGTTTGAACGGGAACCTGTGATTGGACGAAAAGTTGCCCAGATGCAAGGCGCAGAAAAATTTACAACCGGAGCATACTAATGTATGTGAGGATTGTAAATTTTTCTGCAACGCCGCAGGTGGGTAACTTTTCGTTCAATCACTTATTAAGGGTAAAGGCGTGCCAGAAATTCGGCAACACATGCGGGTTTTTCACTCCCTTCAATATCAATGGTAATGATATAGCAGATCTGTATTCCGTTTTTCACCTCTTCGACTTGATGAATGGTCGTTCTTGCCTGGATTCTGGTCCCGGCTTTAACCGGTGTTGGAAAACGAACCCGGTTAAGCCCATAATTCACCCGGTACTTCATGCCCGGATAATTTTTTTGAAAAAAATCCGGATGATTGCTTTCGGTTAAATGGGGTAGTAAAGACAACGTCAGATACCCGTGGGCAATGGTTGATTTATAAGGCGACTCTTTTTTGGCCCGTTCTACATCTGTATGAATCCACTGCACATCACCGGTGACTTTAGCAAAATCATTAATGCGCTGCTGGTCAATTTCAAGCCAGGGGCCCACATGAATCTGCTGACCGATCTGTGGCTGAACAAAATCTAAAAAATCCTGACACTTTTTTTGATCGCTCATCATCTGCTCGCTTTCGTTTAATACTTTTTTAAGGTACCTGTAAATTGTTCAAGTCCAAAACGTGTATACGGAAACCCGTGTTTGGATGAAAAGTTGCCCAGATGCAAGGCGCAGAAAAATTTAAAACCGGAGCAACCTTATGGTTGTGAGGCCCGATCTTATGAGTTGGTAAATTTTTTTGCAACGCCGCAGATGGGTGACTTTTCATCCAAATACTATTTAAATCGATCGTCTGATCTTTTCGTTGATACCTTATCCTTGGATTGATCTACCCAGCCGGACCGAACGTTTTCAGGCCGGTCAAAATCCGTCACATATGGTTTTATGTCCAGAAGCGGGGTGCCGTCTAAAACATCAATATTTTGAACATAAAGGGTTTGGTTTTCAATCCGATCCAGTTTAACAATAGAAAGGCCTATGGGGTTGGGTCTTTTAGGCGCACGTGTTGCAAATACGCCCCGGGGGGTGTCGTCCATAAATGGAATGAGCTGTAGATCGTAATCTTTACTGCGGTCAAAAGCGTACAGCAGTATAATGTGTGAAAAGCCGTCAAGATCCTTTAGTCCTTCTTTGAACTGGTCATATATTTCAACTGATCCTTGAACGCCTTTGGCTCCGGTGGGTTGAATGGGCATTCCTTCCCGTTGTTTAAACGGAGAGTGAATTTTTCCGATGGGATCGAGTTCTATCTTCATTTGGTTCCCTCGCTAATTAAACAGATTGGTTTGTGACTTTCGTTTCCATTTCGCATCTTAAATATCTATGGAATCAATGATGAAATCACTAACATCATCCGGAAAGGCTTGCAAATTTTTTCTTCACTTTTAGCACAGATCCGCCCCCTATACAAATTATCATCAAGGATAAATCTTGACGCTTTGCTTCTCATTCATGTATGGTTTATGCATTCAGTGAATAAATGAAACGGTTCAATTTTCAGCGGTTTTTGTTGTTTATAAATTATTCATTCAGATCTCTTTTCGTTCACACACTGATTTATTCGGGATATTTAATTTCCTCCTTGTTCAATCTTTAATAAGGTCAGCGTCTTTAATAATTTAACCACATTTTACAAGAAGGTGTGCCATGAGTCTATTTGCTCGAATTTTGACGATGCTCGTTGTCAGTTTGGTGATTTTAGCTATTGTCTTAACATCATTGTCGATTCGCTCATTGAATTTAAGCGGCGAAACAGAGATTCATCGCATTGAAACCACCATGATGGGCGAAAAAAAACAGATGTTGATGAACCTGGTTACATCCGTCGTACATATCACCGAAGTTCCCGTTCCAGACGAGGAGTACATACGGCTCATTAAAACCATGAGATACGGTCCCGAAGGCAAAGGATATTTTTGGATTAACTCAACGGACAAACCCTATCCAAAAATGATTATGCATCCGATTTCCCCGGAATTAGACGGCAAAATATTGGATAATCTAAAATACAATTGCGCCATGGATAAAGAGCAGAATCTATTTGCCGCAGGGGTTGAAGCAACAGAAAATTCAATGGGCAAAGGATTTTTTCACTACAAATACCCAAAGCCTGGAGGTGGCACCAACACTGCATATCCCAAACTGTCTGCCGCAGCAAAGGTTCCCGGTAAAAACTGGGTTATTGGAACAGGCTTATATATTGATGATATCGAATCAACGATCATGGAAATCGATAACAGTATTTCAAAAAATATAAAAAATCAGATTAAACTTCTTGTGGCATGTGCTGTGGGGCTTCTCCTTGCTGCGATTCTGATCGCTTTTTTCCTTATTAAAACTGCAATGAAACCCATAGGCGACATTCTGGGCGCATTAAGAGAACTTGCCCTTGGCGAAGGAGATCTGACGAGAACTTTGCCGCTTAAATCCCTGAACTGCTCTTCAATTATAAACTGCGGAAAAAAGGAGTGCAGTTGCTACGGCAAAAGCCTTCACTGCTGGATTCACGCCGGAAGCCTGGCCCAGAATCCGCAATCAATCTGTATTGAAAACGGCACGTACAAAACATGCAGAGAGTGCACTGGCGTGTACCAAAAATGTGTCGTTGGAGAAATTTCTGCTCTATCTTCATACTTTAATGGATTTTTAACTAAATTTAGATCTATTTTCCAAACAATTCTTCATGAAATCACCATACTGAGCACGACAGCGGAACAATTTAATTCTCTTTCCGATGAAGTAAAAATCATGATTTCAGGCATACTTGACAAGACGCATTCAAGTTCGGGTGAAATGGGAAGGCTTGCGTCGGATACCACAATTGTGTCCGAAGCCATGGATGAGTCAGCCAATAAAATCAGCAGTGTTTCTGCATCTTCCGAGGAACTTAAAGATTCTATATCATCGATAAAAACAAGTTCCCAGACAGCCCAGCAAGTGGTTCGACAGGCCGTAGAACGTGCCGAAAAAGCCACAGAAATAATTAAAACTCTTGGAAAGGAAGCCAGGGGGATCGGTACGGTCACTGAAGCCATCGGAGATATTTCGGAACAGACCAACCTTCTGGCGTTGAATGCAACGATTGAGGCTGCGCGAGCCGGTGAAGCGGGAAAAGGATTTGCTGTGGTGGCAAATGAAATAAAAGCCCTGGCCGGACAAACCACCGCTTCGACCCAGTTGATTGACGAACGGATAGCGGGCATTCAAAAATCAACCCAGGAATCTGTTGCAGAAATTGAACAAATCGCGGCAGTAATTTTTGAAATCGATAAAATTGTCACGGAAATTGCAGGTTCCGTTAGCGAGCAGTCCGGTTCCACCCAAAGTATTTCCGAAAATATTGAGCAAAGCGCAGAACGGATTCAGGAAGTTAACCAGCGGCTTGCGACCATTTCTTCCCTTTCTGATAATATCCAGGCACAAATTGAAGAGCTCAGTTCCGATTCAACAACCATGAGTTCAAGTTTTTCCCATGTTTTTGAACAGGCCGGAAAGCTCAATGATGTTGTTTCAAAGCTGTCTGGGCTAATCGGGACATACAAGGTGTAACACAGGTACCGTATTGCGGTTCTGCGCCACGCGTATAATTTTTGCTTTGACCATCGTTTAGATTCCCTCCCACAATTTGAAATCACAGCACCAGCCTGATATGACTCAGCATATTGAGGTCGTATCGGGCCGGTACCATATGTCAATGTTGATTTTTGATCTCTATTATTTATATATTGGAATTAACTATAGATATATAGCTATTCAGATTATATAGCGTTTTTCATAAAGACCTGTCAGTCCGTCCTAAATAATAAAACATTCTGATTTTATGGAAAAAAATTGAAAAAATTGAGCCCTGAATCCCCAATCCACCGTCAAAAAAAAGAAAAACCCCGTTGTGCTTGATGCGTCAAGCAGATAGAGTCTTTGTGCGAACAAAAAACTATCATCAACGGGGTGCAACAAACTATGACACAAGGAATCTTACCATTCAAGTACGAACAGGAAAAAACTGACGGAGGCACAACTGCATTGGGTGGGCTGCCGCTTTACCTTGATTTGGCAAAAGTGATTGGGCTGACCAAATCGATTCAAAAGCATTTAACCGTGAAGAAGGGCTCACAGGGCTGGACAGACTCCCAGTTTGTATTGTCTGGTATCCTGTTGAACCTTGCGGGCGGCAACTGCGTAGATGACCTGAATATTTTAAATGCAGATCAGGGATTTTGCAGCATATTACATTCAGCTGAAAATCATAAGCTGCCACGCAAAGAGAGGCGTGAGATAGAACGAAGATGGCGAAAAGAAAAACAACGATTTGTCCCTTCTTCTTCAGCCATGTTCAGATACCTGAAGGTCTTTCATGATGTCGCCCAGGAGCAGTTACGCCGAGTTTCCTCAATTAAAGCTTTCATTCCGGCCCCAAACCGGCACCTTAACGGCTTCGTACATATCAACAAAGACATGTGCGAAGCCATGAATGAGGCACGTCCATATAAAACAGCCACACTGGATCAGGATGCGACCCTGGTTGAGACAAGCAAGCAGGAAGCACGCTTCTGTTATAAAGGATTCAAGGCCTATCAGCCATTCAATACATGGTGGGCCGAACAGGATATGATCCTGCACACTGAATTTCGGGATGGGAATGTTCCGGCAGGGTACGAGCAATTAAGAGTTTTCAAAGAAGCCCTGGCTTGCTTGCCCCAGGGGGTCGAAAAAGTTCGGCTCAGATCAGATACCGCCGGTTACCAACATGACCTTTTAAAGTATTGTGATTCAGTAGACAACAAGCGATTTGGAAAAATTGAGTTTGCTGTTGGGTGCGATGTCTCTCAATCATTCAAAATTGCCGTAGCTCAGGTCCCTTCCTCAGAATGGAAGCCAATCTATAAAGAAAAAAACGGTGAAAAGATGAAGACCGGAAGTGAATGGGCAGAAGTTTGCTTTGTCCCGTCAGAAATAGGAAAGAGCAAAGAGGGGCTTGAGTACCGGTATCTTGCCAAACGCCAGGTGCTTGAACCGGTGCTGCCCGGCATGGAAGACAAACAAATACAATTGCCGTTTCCGGCCATGGAAATGGATGACATTCGGTATAAAGTATTTGGTGTTGTTTCCAATATTCCAGAACAGGACATGTATGGTGAGGATCTTATCCACTGGTTACACAAAAGATGCGGCAAAAGCGAAGAGGTACACTCCATAATGAAAACGGATCTGGCCGGAGGGACATTGCCTTCGGGTAACTTTGGAGAGAACGCAGCCTGGTGGTGGATGATGATCCTGGCGCTTAATCTGAACCAGATGTTGAAGCGTCTGGCTTTCGAGCCCAAAATGATGGGCAAAAGGATGAAAGCCATTCGGTTTTCAATTATAAATATCCCCGGTCGAATAGTAAAAAGATCCAGAGAGTTAGTCCTTAGGCTATCCAAAGGTCATCCTTGCTTTAACGCATTGGTCGGCGCCCGAGAACGGATCGCCTTACTGGAAGGGCTGTCGTCAGGATAACGAATCTCAGGAGGTAACTGGACAATTTGTTGGAATGTTGAAAGGAATGGAAATGCAAGGGTGAAGTGCATCTAAAATTCTGCCTGAATTGTAGCGCGGTCGCCGGTGAAGGTAAAAGCCACGCACGCGGCTGAAAAATTTTCTTAAAAAAGTAAAAAATCCAGCCACGGAATGCCTCCTAAAAAATTGACGGTGGATTTGGGTGAATTTATACTTCTTGACGGCTCAAATCATTTAGATTAGAATTAAAACCTTTTTTACCCTTTATGAGGTTTTTTTTATGAAGAAGAAGTTGTTTTTGTGGCCGGCAGCATTTTTTTTATTGCTGGTAATTACTTTTAATGCAGAAGCATCCATGCTTTATCAAGTGGACATTGATACCAGTGATTTAAGTAAGTTGTCTTCACATCTTTTTTACGATGATACATATACCTGGACATTTAATATTGAAGATCTTGGGTTGGATTCATCACAGACAATTGAATCGGCTTATTTAAAATTGGTTCTTTCTGACGACTATCGTCAGGACATCCTGCCGGAAATAGCCGGAGTTTATTTTGATCAGTCTAATGCCAAGGGCTGGCCGGATTGGTTTGTCGGGGCATGGAACATCACCGGTACGTATTTGATTGATATCGCCGCCCTTGACACCCTGAATCAAGACGGAACGCTGCTTGTTACCCTGAGTGCTCTTTTGGGAGATTTTTATGTCGACAGTATTAGCCTCAACGTATGGGCAACGGATCTTCCAAGTTCCGGTGGGAGCGTCAATCCCGTACCCACCCCGGAATCCAGTACACTTTTGCTTTTGGGACTTGGGCTTCTGGCCATTGTCAAAATGATTCGCCGCAAGCAGGTTTAAACTAAGTTTTTATAAATTTAGTTTGTCCTGGACGGGCAGTAAGAAGTATAAGACGCACACAAAAAAGCCGTTGAGTTTTCAACGGCTTTTTTGTGTGGCTGGTATGGCAAAGACAGCCTCTGCAGCTTTGAATTTCTTCTTTAAAAAAGGCGTGTATTACCTGTTGACAATAAATCCCGAAGCGTGATTATCTTGCCCCACGCAAATTATGAAGTCGGTCAAAAAGGATTTTGGGTGTGAAGGAAAAAAGAGAAGAGACGAATCAAAAGGTCTGCATGGAAAATGTTGCCATTGTACTTCATGATACCCGGATTCCGGAAAACATTGGCGCCGCGGCCAGGGCTGCTGCAAATATGGGGGTAGGGCAGTTGATTTTGTCCGCACCCAGGAACTTTGACAAGGAGCGTGTCCTCAAAGTGGCGACCCATTCAGCTGCCGGGCTGGTGGAAACCATGACCGTCTGCAATTCACTTCCCGAGGCCCTTGGTCATTTCAACTGGGTGGTCGGCACCACGGCAAGACTTGGCGGTACGCGCCGGGTGAATGCGTCTCCGGCTGACCTTGCCGCAACACTAATCCCAATCTCCCTGGAAAACCGGGTAGCGCTTCTTTTCGGTCCCGAGGACCGGGGACTGACCAATGAAGATTTGCAGCTGTGCCACGATCTTGTGAATATCCCCACGGCCGGATTTTCTTCTCTGAATCTGGCCCAGGCCGTCATGGTCATGTGCTATGAACTGTTCAAGGCGCGTACCCGGGAACCCGATTTCCATGTTCCCCGACTGGCCTGCCGGCATGAACTGGAGAACATGTATGACGAACTCGAAGAAACCTTTGCCAAAATTCACTACATTAACCATGAAAATCCGGAAGAACGGCTGGACAAGGCCCGGAGTTTTTTAAGCCGGTATCAGCTTAGATCACGGGAAGTCAGTATCATCCGGGGGCTGTGCCGTCAGGTGGACCGGTATGGGGACAAGCGTTATCTGGATGGGGTTACTGCAGCCAGTACCGTTAACCGGGAACGTGAGCCAAAATAAGTTCTATTCCCCGCAAGGCCCGTCTCGTTTTATAATTTGACCAGTTCCAGGGAGCCCCACAACCCAATCTGTTTTCCACAAATGACGACAATACCCTGAACCCCTGCCATGTTTTTGCCGGCGTCAATCGCCTTTTCAATGTCTTTGGCCGTCTGAATTTTATTTCCAAGGGATGTGGCGGCCGCATCGGCCAAAGCACAGCAATCTGCCAGTACGGACACGGCATCCGCCTTACCAAAGCTTTTGGAATGGCCGACGGTGCCCGAGGAGGTGCACATGGCAAACGAATCAGGGCGGCGGGCCACTTTAATTCCTGTTTTCATGCTTAACGGCGATGATCCGGCATAAATGGTAAAAATCGTCTGGGTATCTGATTTAATAAAGATGTCGCCGCCGTTTTCCACCAGGATATGTGAGGACCATTGGAGCAGATCTCTGCCCACACCCTGGGCCACGGCACCGGCCACGGCCGCCATAGGCCCGACACCGGCGATTTTTGCTGCCGTTGTCATTTCAGAAATAATTTTAGGGGCAATTCCCGGGTTGCTCAAGGGTGTCAGGCTGTCGGCAAATCTTGGAAACCGGGCGATGTGATTTTCAATGTATTGACGGTGCTTCAAAATGGACCGCACCGCCTGTTCACTTAAATTTGAATCCGCCTGAATATTGAGATTGGTCTCTTTTACGGTTACATTAAATGAAACCAGCCCCTCTTTTTGGTGGCAGGCACGATATACGTTGCGGTTATCAAACATCGGCATTTTAGGCTTTTCTTCTTAGATCCAGTCAATGGGACAAGGGCGTAAGTGCTCCGGGGCTTGGCGGATAAAATAGGAATCGGTCATGCCGGCAATAAAATCCCGGGCAATTTCGGCATGGCTGTGATTGGAACGGTAGGCGTCTGCCATGCCGTTGAGAAACTGGGAATAGATGACCGAAAATTCGTTTTCTGTGGCCAGGTCGTTCATGTATCTGTCAAACAGGCATTTGAAAATATCTTCAACTGTTGTCAGGTGTTTTTTAATTACTGGATTTTTGTAGATAAACCGGTAATTAAACTGTTTTAATTCTTTGAGCGCATCTGCCACCCCGGGGGAAAATCCGATAAAATCCTGGTCAATGCTTGTGTTGATCAGGTCCGTAACCAGGCTGAAAACAATGGTGCCCTGGGTGGTTCCTAACCAGTCGCGACATATGTCCGGGAGCTGATCCCGGGTCACAATTTTTAAGCGGACAGCGTCTTCAAAATCCCTTCCGATATATGAAACGGTGTCTGCAATTCGAACCACACAGCCTTCCATGGTCATGGGAAGTGCATTACCCATGGTACCGGCCCGGATCTGTTCGGCAATTAAATCCAGATCTGCAAAACTTCTTGGTGGCGCCGGCGTAAGTGTTCGGGCGTGGGCTTCTCCATCGTGGCATACGATGGCATCCAGGGTTTGAAGGGTCAGGTTCCAGCCCTTGCCGTTTCGTTCAATCACATCTAAAAACTGCATGCTTTGAAGGTTGTGGTGGAATTGTCCGGCCCCGGCGGCCTGGGTCAGGCGGGATAAAAATTTTTCTCCGTCATGGCCAAACGGGGTATGCCCGATATCATGGCCCATGGCTGCCGCTTCTATAAGATCAGTGTTCAGCCCAAGATACCGTCCAATGGTTCTGGCTACCCGGGAAACCATCTGGACATGCAGGACCCGGTGGGTGAGATGGTCGTTGTTGATCAGTGAAAAAACTTGGGTTTTATCGCTGTAACGGGTGTAGGCTAAGGAGTTGAGAATACGGTCGGCATCGGCAGAAAAAGAAAGACGGTATTCGGTGTCAGATTTTTTTTCCGAATACCGCCGTACAGCGTTTTGGGAAAAACAGGCCCGTTTGCCAAGGATTTGGGTCTCCTTTTGTTCAAGGCAGGCTTTCAATGCCCGGGGTGTTTTTTCCAGATTCAATTAATCAGCCTTCAAATTGTTTGAGGACATTGTCGACAACCTTTTCAAATGCATCTTTAAACGGACCGGCTGCTTCATAGGTCATCACGGGCACACCTTCATCTCCGGAATCCACTACCCGGGTATCAAAGGGGATGGAGCCCAGGAAATTTAAGCCTTGGGCCTTGGCTGTTTTTTCTCCGCCGCCGCTTTTAAAAAGATCAATATGCTGGTTGCAGTGCGGACAGGTGAAACCTGCCATGTTTTCAAGAATACCAAGGGTGTTCATTTTGACGGTTTTGCAAAAAGAGATGGATTTTCTGATGTCGGCAAGGGCCACTTCCTGGGGGGTGGTGACGATGATGCCCCGGGCATCGGGAATGGTCTGTACAACGGTAAGTGGTTCATCACCTGTGCCGGGAGGGGCGTCGATGACCAGAAAATCCAGTTTTCCCCAGGCCACAGATCCCACAAATTGTTTGATGATACCTGTTTTGGCAGGGCCTCTCCAAATGACGGCCTGGTCCTTGTCCTGCATCAATGCCTGAACAGAGACCACAGAGAGATTTTCGTTGACCTTTCTGGGTAACAGCTGCTTGGTGTCCGGGGAAATATCTAAAAGTTCAGTTATATTAAACATCTGGGCGATAGACGGTCCATGAACATCCACATCCATCAGTCCTGTTTTATATCCTTTTTTTGCAAGAGCGATGGCAAGGTTTGCCGACACAGAGCTTTTACCCACACCGCCTTTGCCGGACAGAACAAAAATTTTATTTTTAATTTTGGCCAAATTATCTTTGATCATTGCTTCCATTTCCATCTGCTGCTTTGCCGCGTCGTTCTTGGGCTGATGGGAACAGCTGCTTGCTTTTTTGGCCTGCTCAACATTGTCATGAATCATGATATATTTATCTCCTTATGAGGTTTGGTAATATTAACACGGCCTAAATTATGTTCATTTTCATGGTCCTGTCAACCTGAATACGGATTCTTTTACAGGAATATTGGGTATAATATTTTTTAAGGAGATTTCCATGCCCCTGTGCTGCGCATCTTTTATGGTGATCAACCCGGGAAAGGTGAATTTATCCTGTTTGAAAAAGCGGGAATACCTTATTTGAAAAATAACATTCATCTCTTTATCAAGTACACGGTATCTGGTCGTTATTCCGTTTTTGTCGGTTACCCATTCCTGAATTTGCGGGGTAAATGACTTGGAGGCCAGCACGGTGTTCGGTGCTTCAGGAAGAATCCAGGCCCGGTCAAAGGGCCGTTCCGGAACCTTTCCAAGGAGCAGGCTGACCAGTTCGGACAAACGCAAAGGGATATTAATATAAGGATTAAGGTCGGGATCCGCAGATACGGCTGAATGGGGATTGTGCGCGCCGGTATGGGAGACAAACGTGACCCACTGGCCGGTGGCGGCAATGGTTTCAACAGGATGACCAGATATGAGTAATGTCATGCGCAGGCGGTTTGGAGACTGGGCAGCCCAGGCAATTTTGTATTTTTCATTGCGAAGTCCCTGGGTCAGGGTTAGTTCTCCAGTGCCCTTGGAGGTGGTAATTTGTGCATTGAAATCATGGGTGCGGTGTATGATTTCTTCGGCACGGGGATCACTGCTTTTTCCCATTTGAAGCCCAAGCCGTGCGCACCCGGGTCCGGTCAGTATCACAATGCACAAAAGTATAATCGTTCCGACATTCGAACTAAAAAACGTGTGGTGTGCTTTAGGCCGGGCGTATGGATATACCTTTATCATTGGGCGGTATTTTGTAACCGTTCGAGTTTTTCCTCAATTTCCCGGATCTCTTTTTGCTGATCCTGTCCGGCATTATCAAGGGCTTTTTGATACATAGCCGCAGCTTTATCCCGCTGCCCTGTTTTCAGGTAGGCATCTGCCAGATGGGCGGCAATGACGGTTTCATAGTCAGAGAGTTGAACGGCTTTTTCAAGGTAATAAACCGCCTTGTCATAGTCCTGTCTCTGGAAATAAATCCATCCCAGGCTGTCTGTGATATAGCCGTCATCAGGTCGGATCGCAAGGGCCCGCTGGACCAGGTCAAGAGCCTGGTCCAGGTTAATCCCCATTTCCGCATAGGTATATCCCAGGTAATTGAGTGCTGAGGCATGCTCGGGATCCAGTCTGATAATGGTTTTCATTGTTTCAATGCTTTGCTGACGCTGCCCCGCCGTATCCAAGACAGCACCCAGTTTGAACAGCAACGCCGTATTTTTCGGGGTCTCTTTTAACGCACGCTGCAGCATGGTGACGGCTATGCCGTAGCGATGGTTCTCCTGGTAAAATGACGCCAGATAAGAGGTGATATCTATGTCTGCCGGGCTTTGCCTGTGGTGCTGTTCCAGGAAGCGAATGGCCTCTTCGGTACGGTTCATATCCTTGTAAAGGAACGCAATACTCAGGATTGTTTTTTTATACTGGGGATGGTCCGGCGTCACTTTAAGATAATATTCAATGGCCTTTTCCGGTTTTTCCAATCCTTCATAGGCCATTCCCAGAAAAAAGTTGATGTTGGCATTCCCGGGAAGGGCTTTTTTGACCTGGGACAATACCGTTGCCGCGTCCTGATATCTATGCTCCGGGACCAGAATCTGTGCAATATTTACCACCAGTTCGGGATTTTTCCGAATTTCCCGGCCAAGTGCGGCAAACATTTCATCAGCGTTTTCATAGTCCTTGATATTATAGTAGAACAGACCAAGCTCTATTAAAGCCCTTTCATCTCCGGGGTCAGCATCAAGAATGTCATTGAGCACCTCGATGATTTGTGCCTTGTTTTTCTTTTCACCCAGGGCTTTATACACATCGACCAGTCTGAACCTGGGTTCTAAAAGATCGGGCTCAAGTTCCAGGGTTTTAAGATAAGAATCCCTGGCAGCAGCATTCTGGCCCTCCATTCGCTGGGTCTCACCCAGGTAGAAATAAGCAACATAATAGTCGGGATATATGCTTGCCATACGGGAAAACAGATTCATGGCTTTCAGGGTCATGCCCTCATCCATATAAACTTTGCCCAGCCGCAGAAACGTCTCTTTATCTTCGGGGGCCAGTTGCAGTATCCGTTCCAGCAGGGGGGTCATCTCCTTTTCATCCCCTTTTTTGAGTCGGGCAAGCAGGATCAGATTTTCCACATCATCTGGATATTTTTTTGCCAGATCCTGGGCAAGCGCCAGGGCCCTGTCAGACTTTTTTTGGTTTTCCAGGGAGATGATATATTCACGTTTCAAAAAATTGGAGTTCGGATCTTTTTTGATAGCCATTGTCAGGGCATGTTGTGCCTGATCGGCTTCATCTTTACTCTCGTGGCGTCGGGCCGCAAGATAGTAATAAGACGCCTGATGGCCGCTGTCTTTGCTTAACGAAAGATCCTGGTCTGCAACGTTAACTTTTTTGCTGTCGGTTTGTTCCAGGTTGACGGTCCCAGGAGCCTTGACACAGCCTGAAACGGCACAAAAGCTTAGGACCGACGCCAGGGCCAGGGTACACACGGTAAGGTGTTTCATGAACGGTATGCCTTTTTAAACGCTTGAAAGTCGACCCTTATTGGTCATGGTCATACATGTCAAAATCCGGCATATCCTTTTTAAAATATGCTTTCATTTTTTTTATGATGTTGTTTTCGATCTGCCGGACGCGTTCCCTTGAGATATTATAGAGTTCACCTATTTCCTGCAGGGTTTGGGGCGTGTCGGAAAAAATTCTACGCTCAAAAATATCCAGTTCACGTTCGTTCAATGTTTTCTTAAATTCGTCCACCTTGGTGTAGAGGATATCTTCGATCTCTTTTTTAGCCAATTGGTCTTCGGAGGAGTCCGAATCAACGTTAATGAATTCAATGCGCTCGGTATTGGAATCATCCTTAAGCGGCTCATCCAGGGAAAGATCCCAGTTGGCCAGGCGCTGGTCCATATCCACCACCTCTTTCTCAGATACGCCCAGCCGTTCTGATAATATCTTGGGTTTGGGGTCAAAGCCCTGCTCAATGAGCAGCTGTTTTTCCTTTTTTAATCTGAAAAACAGCTTGCGCTGTCCCTGGGTGGTCCCGATTTTAACCATCCGCCAGTTGTCCATGATGAACTTAAGGATATATGCCTTGATCCAAAACGAAGCATAATAGGAGAATTTGACATTTTTATACGGGTCAAATTTTTTGACGGCCCGGACCAGACCGATATTTCCTTCCTGGATAAGATCAAGCAGATTCTGCATCCAGATGCGTTGAAATTCCAAAGCAATTTTCACCACCAGGCGCAAGTTGGATGTGGTCATGATGTAGGCCGCTTCCTGGTCGTTATCTTCTTGAATCCGCCGCCCCAGTTCGATTTCCTGTTCCCGGGTTAAAAGTTTATATCGATTGATTTCATTAAGGTAACTTTGAATGGGATCAGATTTAACAAGGGCTTTTGAGGAACTGACCTTGGCTTTCCCGGCGGGTACCAAAAAATCCTTTTTGGTCAGTTTTTTGGTAACTTCGGGAGTTTTTGGGTCAACATTTTTTTCCATTTAGAAACCTTTAATTTTGAATTAAGTTAAACCTTATTATTATCACACTTCACCTGAAAACGATATAGTTGTATATTACCACTTGGTTATCTTAGTGAGATGAGCCGCATGAAATTTCCCTGTCCAGCCGGTCTTGAAAAAAACGTTTTCACGCTTATTTTAATCGGCTCGATAGTAAAATGAATCATTATGTGATAAATTTATACGCAAAATTTTAAATTAAATTGCAAGTATAGGAGGAAAGCTTGAGCATTATACCCGGAACAGAATATGAAGGTTTGCCGCTGATCAGACAAGGAAAGGTCAGGGACATTTTTGATACGGGCGATGCCCTGCTTATGGTAACAACCGATCGGCTTTCCGCGTTTGACGTGGTACTGCCCGACGCCATTCCTGACAAGGGCAAGGTGTTGAATCAGATCTCCGTGTTCTGGTTTAAACAGATGGAGAGCATCGTTAAAAATCATATCATCAGTACCGATGTAAATGATTATCCCCAAGAGTTCCACAAATATAAAGACAAACTTGAAGGCCGCAGCATGCTGGTGAAAAAAGCCGAGCCCATGGCGGTTGAGTGTATTGTCAGAGGCTATATTTCAGGGTCGGGCTGGAAATCCTACCAATCCGAAGGTCATGTCTGCAATATCAAGCTGCCCCAGGGGCTCAAAGAGTCCGACAAGCTTGAAACGCCGCTCTTTACCCCGTCCACCAAGGCTGAAATCGGTGATCATGACATCAATATCGGTTTTGATGAGGCTGTAAACATCCTGGGCAAAGAGATCGCAGAAAAATTGCGTGACTTAAGCCTTGAAATTTATAACCGTGGCGCCGCCTTTGCCCTGGAAAAAGGCATTATCATTGCCGACACAAAATTTGAGTTTGGTCTGCTTGACGGTGAAATTATCCTTATTGACGAAATCATGACCCCGGATTCATCCAGGTTCTGGCCCCTGGACGATTATGCCCCCGGCAGAGGACAGAAAAGTTTTGACAAACAGACAGTCAGGGACTGGCTGACCAATTCAGGCTGGGGTAAAACCCCGCCGGGTCCCAAACTGCCCCAGGAGATCATTGACAATACCAGTAAAACCTACAAGGAAATTTATACCCGGCTGACCGGAAACACCATCTGATCCATGACAGAGATGACATTTACTGATATCCCGGTGTCTGAGATTGACCTCTCAGACACCGGGTTTCGCATTACAGGACCCAACCAAGAGCTTGAATCTTTATCTGCGTCCATTTCCCAATATGGCATCGTGGTTGCGCCGTTGGTGTTGCAAAAAGAAAATGGATACGTTGTGGTGTCCGGGTTCAGACGAATTGAAGCCGCCCTGGGTGCAGGCTTGTCCCGAATCACCTGTCGGGTCATGCCTGCCGGAAAAACCATTGACGCGGCTGTTGCTGCTGTGGCCGAAAATGCATTTTCAAGGGAATTGGGTGCTGCCGAACTCGTTCGGGCCACCGGGCTTTTATTGCGTTTTATGGATGCTAACGATATCGCAAAAAATGCTGCATCTATCTTTAACAGGCCGATGAATGCCGGATATATCAATACGATGGCGGGTATCCATGCTATGCCGGATGCGGTTCTTGATCTTTTGGATCAGAACCAAATATCCATTAAGGCGTGTAAACTTCTTATGTCCATGGATGCAGACACCCAAACTGAATTTTTGCTGCTCTTCTCCCGGATCAAAGTATCCTCAGGTATCCAGATGGAGATTATTACCTGGGCAAAGGAGATATGCGCCCTTGAAAATATCAGTCTGCCAAACCTCATAGAACAAAGCCCATTGGGCGCAAGTGAGAGCCCTGGTTTGGAAGCAGACGGGCATCGGGATATGAGCGCCCTTGGAAAGCAGTTCAAGGCATTTCTTGCCCAAAGACGGTATCCTGTGCTGACAGCAGCTAAAGATCAGGCCCGGGAACAGATCAATCGGCTTGGACTGGATACCGGGCTCCAACTGTCAGTTCCTGAAAATTTTGAGGGAATGGTTTATACCATGCAGATGGCATTTAAGAGCCTGGATGAGTTTGCAGCACACCTAAACCGCCTGGCTGAACTTGCTAACAGCACTGATTTTAAATCACTTGTGGATGGCAACCGATGATTCGGCCGACCCGGGTATTCATAGACAAGGATCTGGATCTGACACCGGAAATCGAATACCTGATTTCAAAAGTGAAACCGGAGCCGGAGCCGGTTGAAGATTCAAAGCCTGTGTACGACCTGATCAACCAGGCGGATGATCCCGTGGGCTTTGCCAAAGAGGTGCTTTATATCACCAGCAATAAGGGCGCCCCGATTCGCCAGTGCCCGGGCACCAGCCACTACACCTGTTGCGATTATACCATTCTGCACTGCGGTACGTTTTGCACCATGGACTGTTCCTATTGTATCCTGCAGGCTTATTTCCATCCGCCTGTGCTTCAGTATTTTGCAGGTTTTGATCAGTACACGGCCGCACTGGACCCCCTTTTTCAAGGAAGCGAGATCCTGCGCATTGGTACCGGAGAGTACACGGATTCCCTGATCTGGGAACCGGTCAGTCTGATGCCTGAATTTCTGATTAAAAAATTTGCAGCCCAGGATCGGGCCGTGCTTGAGTTGAAAACAAAGACCGTTAATATAGACTCGCTTTTGGACCTGGAACATAATCGGAGGACCATTCTCTCCTGGTCCGTAAACACCCCGGAGATGATCGCCTCCCAGGAACGAGGTACCGCAACGCTGGCCGCCCGGCTTAAGGCCGCAGCTAAAGCCGTGTCCAAAGGGTTTCGTGTGGCGTTTCATTTTGATCCCATTTTTTTGTACCCTGGGTGCGAAACAGCCTATGAACGGGTGATTGAAGCCATATTCAATCATGTGGGTCCAAAAGATGTCGTGTGGATCTCCATCGGCACGTTCAGATTCATGCCCCATCTAAAATCCATCATTGAAGCACGGTTTCCCGATTCCACCATCCCTTATGGTGAATTCATTACAGGACTCGACAACAAGATGCGTTACTTCAAGCCGTTACGCATCGCCATGTACCAGCGCCTCGCCGCCGTGTTTCGGCAGATTGCACCTGATGTCACCGTCTATTTTTGCATGGAAGATGAAGAGGTGTGGATGAAAACCTTTGGATTTTTCCCGGGAAAACCCAAAGCATTGGCCCATATGCTGGACCGGGCTGCGGTAGACCGTTGTGGATTAGACAACAGTCTACTTTAGCCGTCCAATCACTGTCTATGCAACAAATTTCTTATAGGGCCAGCACACCACGCCGCCATCCATGTATTTTACGGTTTTGTATCCAGCACCGGTCAAAATGCGTTCTGCTTCATAGCCACGCAATGAGATTTTGCAAAATGCGATGATCTCCTTGTCCATAGGCAATTCGGAAAGAAGGGTTCTCAGCTTACCCAAGGGGATCAGTTTTATCCTGGAATCTTCAATGCGCATCTGTTCAAATTCCACAGGGGAGCGCACATCAAGGAAGATAAAATCATCGCCGTTATCTATTTTGGCCTGGACCTCCACAGGTGACAGCGAACTGCCAAGACCATACAGCTTGTTTTCAGCAATATTGGCTGCTGTGATGATATTGTCCATGGCCGGGGAAAAAGGTGGCGCATAGGCCAGATCGTACTGGGCAATGTCGGTTACTTTTGTTCCGGATGAAATATTTGCCACAACTACTTCCATGCGTTTGGCCACATCACCGGGTCCCACGATTTGGGCACCTAAAAGTTTATGGTTTGCCTTGTCCACCACCAGTTTAATGATGATCAGCTTGGCCTCGTCAAGGAAGTGCGGCTTGTCCGGTGCGGGGCTCAATACGGTAACGCAGTCATATCCCATCTGTCTGGCCTGCTTTTCAGTCAGGCCTGTTCTAGAAACATTAATACCGAAAACCCGGCAGATGGCCGTACCGCAAACGCCTTTAAATTCAGAAGATCTGCCGCAGATATTATCGCCGATGATTCTGCCGTGTTTGTTGGCTGTGGAGCCCATGGGGGTGTAAACAGGTTTTCCGGTAACAATGGAAACGTTTTCAACACAGTCCCCGCCGGCATATATATCAGGGTCAGAGGTCCGCATGGCACTGTCCACCCGGATGGCCCCGGTTTCACCAATATCAAGACCGGCATCTTTGGCCAACTGGGTATTTGGATTCACACCCACCGCCACCAGCACCAGATCAGCCGGATATTCGCCTTTGTCCGTGACAACGGATTGTACGGTTGATTGATCATTTCCCTTGATTTCCCGGACTGTTTCCAGGGTTTTGAGGACAACGCCGTTTTTCTTAAGTTCATTGTGGAGATGAAACACCATTTCATGGTCAAACATATTCCCCATGGCCTGATTCATCATTTCGATCATGGTGATGTTCATTCCCTGAGCTTTCAAAGATTCCGTGGCCTCAAGGCCGATGAGGCCGGCACCAATCACCACGGCATTTTTCCCTTCCAGAGGTCCGCTTTCCTCTCGGATGCCTTTTGCATCTTCGACGGTTTGAAGAAAATGGACACCTTCCAGGTCGATGCCGGGAAACGGCGGTTTTTTGAACTGACTTCCCACGGAAAGGACAAGTGCGTCATATTTATATTCACAAGCCTTGCCTGTCGAAAGGTCGATCGCCTTGACCACTTTGTTCTCACGGTCTATGGATTGGGCCAGGGTATGGTTTTTAACCTGAATATCTTTGACCATTTTAAAAAAGTTAGGATCTCTGACAACGCCTGCCGGTGTCGTCATCAAATCATCCTCCTTTTTCACCTGCCCGGAAATGTAATAGGGCAGGCCGCACCCTGCATAGGAGAGCAGTTCGCCTTTTTCAAGAATGGTGACTTCGGTGTCAGGGGATAGTCGTTTAATCCGGGAGGCAGCTTTGGGGCCACAAGCAACCCCGCCAATGATCAGTACTTTTTTCTTCATTATTATAAAATCCTTGATTGTTTTAAGTTTTTATTCGCAATCCAATATTCAATATATTAAAGCTTTAAAGTATTTCACAGTTCGTGCCTGGCTGTGACTCTTTTTTAGTTAAAACAAAAAGACAGGGTTATCTATTGGAAATTATGGCATATAAAATTTTTTTAAATGAAAGGAAAAATTTTAAATAATGAAGATTAGTAACGTTACTAAAATATCGGTAACGTTATGAAGTTGCGCATGGTACACATAATCTCAAAAAAAAATAAGCCGTCCGATAATATATTCGAACGGCTTAAAACATATTGATATGTCAGGTCAGTCAGTGACTGTTATATATTGACGACTAACCTTCTTTTTCAGCATTGACCTGGTCAATAATCTTTTTGGCCAGATCCGCAGGTACTTCGTCATACACCTCAAACTCCATGGTAAATGTACCCCGGCCACCGGTCATGGAACTTAAGTCCGGTGCATACCGAAGCATTTCAGACATGGGGACAAGTGCGTTAATAATCTGTTTGTCACCATCGGTATCCATGCCAAGAACCCGGCCGCGTCTTGAGTTCATATCACCCATGATATCGCCTGTGGACTCATCGGGTGCCTTGACAGATACCTTCATGATGGGCTCAAGTAAGGTCGCATTGGCCAGGGCTGCGGCATTTTTAAAGGCCAGGGAGCCGGCCGTTTTAAATGCCATTTCCGAAGAGTCAACGGCATGGTAGGAACCAAAATCCAGAGTGGTTCGGAAATCCACACACGGGAATCCTGCCAGAATACCTTTCTGCATGGCATCCCGAATACCTGCTTCAACCGCAGGAATGTAGTTTTTTGGAATTACGCCGCCCACAATCTTATCCACGAATTCATATCCGGAGCCTTTGGGCAGGGGTTCCAGCTCAATCCAGCAATCACCATACTGACCATGACCACCGGACTGTTTTTTGTGTTTGCCCTGGACCCGGACTTTTTTCTTAAAGGTTTCACGATATGCCACTTTGGGGGTGGCGATGTCCATGCCCACATTAAATTTGCGCTGGATTTTTTCTGCCGTAACTTCAATATGAACCAGACCGCGGCCGGAAAGAATCGTCTGGCGGGTCTCTTCTTCACGACGCAGGGTCAGGCCGGTATCCTCTTCAAGGATCTTACGCACGGCTTCATGAATTTTATCTTCGTCACTTTTGGCCTTGGGTGAAATGGCAAAGGAGATGCACGGGGGCAGGGGGGCAGGGGCCGGAATCTGGATGGCTTTGCCGCCGGTCAGGGTATCTCCTGTCAAGGTGCTTTTCAGTTTTGCCACAGCGACGATGGAACCGGGCAAAGCACCGGTAATCTGTTTTTGTTCTTTGCCGGCAATTTCAAGCAGCTGTGAAAAGCGTTCTTTGGTATCCTTGGTTACATTGAGCACATTGCCTTCTTTGCCAAGTGTTCCGGAGATCACCCGGAAAAGAGAAAGGCGTCCTGCATAGGGGTCAACAATTGTTGCAAACACAAAACCTGTAAATTCAGCATCGGGATCAGGCGCCACTTCCACATCGTTTCCATCGGCATCTTTGGCGATCCATGCGCCGCGGTCAAGGGGGGAGGGCATATAGTCATTGATAAAATCAAATACCACATCAATGCCGATCATTTTTGTGGCTGATGTGCAGATGGCCGGATAAAATTGAGCATCAAGAACGCCTTTTCTGAAAGCGCTTTTAAGCTCTCCTTCGGTCAGTTCTTCGCCTTCCAGATATTTTTCAAGCAGATCATCATCAAGCTCTGCGATATTTTCAACGAATGCTTCCTTATCCGCGGCAATTTCATCTGCCATATCCGCCGGGATATCTATTCTTGTGGCCTTGCCGTTGGCGTCATACTCAAATGCTTCGCCGGAAACAATATTTACAAGGCCTTTAAACCCGTCTTCCGTCCCAATGGGATAGCATACGGGGATGATTTTTTTCTTAAGAGACGTATCACACGCGGCTACCGCAGTGCTGAAATCAGAGCGTTCACGGTCAAGTTTGTTGATAATAACAAAACCGGGCAGGTTATATTCCAGGGCAGACGCTGCTGCTTCTTCGGTCATGGCGGAAGGTCCGCCAACACCGTCAATAACAAAAGCCATACTGTCGGCTACAGGAAAACATGTTTTGGCAGCAGAAAAGAAATTTTGGTCCCCGGGGGTATCCATCAATGTTACAACATGTTTGTCATGTGTATATTTGATAAATGATGTATTAATACTTTGCTGCTTTTTGGTTTCTTCGGGCTGGAAATCCATTACGGTATTTCCCTCTTCAACCTTGCCAAGGCGGTTGGTTACCCCGGCCTTGAAAAGCATAGCCTCAGCAAGAGTTGTCTTGCCCGCACCTCCATGGCCCGCAAAAGCCACATTCCTCATGGATTTGATTTCTTCGCTCATTACGGCTCCTTTAGAATATTATTAACCGCCATGGGCCGATCCGGGATACGACACCCGGACACATCCCACAACAAAACATGAAAGTAACCTAACAATTTATCAGTACTTTCATATACAAAATAACAGTAATCTAATAATCAAAATGGAATAAAAATAACAGAATTATTTTATTTTTTTCCATAAACCAGGGAAATGACGTATTCCTCATTGCCTTTTGCGCCTAACACCGGGGAGGTAACGGTTCCGTTCACCTTGTACCCCCTGTCCTGGAAGAAAAGGATAATATCCTGTTTTACCATGTTTCTGATTTCAGGATCTTTGACGATGCCGCCTTTGCCGACATTTTCTTTTCCCGCCTCAAACTGTGGTTTGATCAGGGCCAGGATATCGGTGCCCGGCCGCATGAATTTTTCCGCTGCCGGGATAACGGTTTTCAAAGAGATGAACGAGGTGTCTGCCACCACCGTATCCATGGGTTGGCCGATGCTTTCATAGGGAAGGTTGCGGATATTGGTTCGTTCTATGACCACCACCCGGTCATCCTGGCGAAGGGACCAGTCAAGTTGGCCGTAGCCCACATCCACGGCATACACTTTTCGGGCGCCGAATTTTAGCAGACAATCGGTAAATCCTCCTGTGGAGGCACCGATATCGAGACACACCGCATCCTGGACAGATACGGGAAAACTTTGGAGTGCTTTTTCAAGTTTAAGCCCCCCCCGACTGACGTAAGGGTGATCCGCGGATTTGACCTCAAGCTGGGCATCAGGATTTACCTGGGTGCCTGGTTTATCGACCTTAAAACCATTCACCAGAACCTTTCCGGCCATGATCAAAGCCTTGGCCCGTTCCCTTGAACGTATCAGGCCCCGCTCAACCAAGGCCTGGTCCAGGCGTTTTCTGACGGCTTTATTTTTCACGGCACAATTTCAATCCTGCGGTCACAACTGCCTGGGCATCGACACCGTAATCTCTTCGAAGCTCTGCCTGGGTGCCGTGTTCAACGAATTGATCTTGAATGCCTACCCGGTTGACCATACACCCTGAAAGGCCGTTATCCGCGATGAGTTCAAGGACGGCGGAGCCAAAGCCGCCTGCCAGGACGTGTTCTTCAATGGTCACCACTTTTTTGATTCTGCCGGCAAGATCCAGGATCAGGTCCGCATCCAGCGGTTTTACAAAACGGGCATTGACTACTGTACTTTCAATGCCCTGGGCGGATAATTGCTCAGCGGCATCCACGGCATCATTCACGCAGCGTCCAATGCCGATGATCAACAGGTCGTCGCCGGTACGCACCACCTTTGCTTTGCCGATGTCAATCGCTTTGGCATTATAATCAACGTCAACACCCTGGCCGACACCCCTGGGATAACGCAGGGCAATGGGACCCTGATGGGCCACGGCAGTGTGCATCATCCGGACGAGTTCGTTTTCATCCATGGGGGCCATAACCGTCATATTCGGTATGGACCGAAGATAGGAAAAATCAAATAATCCGTGGTGGGTGGGCCCGTCTTCGCCCACAATGCCGCCGCGATCCAGGGCAAAAATAACCGGGTGACTGTCAATGCATACATCATGAAGAATCTGGTCATACCCGCGCTGCAAAAAGGTGGAATAGATGGCCACCACAGGTTTTGCCCCCTTGGCGGCAAGGCCTGCGGCAAAGGTCACGGCATGCTGTTCGGCGATCCCCACGTCTATAAATCTATCTGGAAATTGTTCGGAAAAAGGACCTAACCCCGTACCTTCGGGCATGGCAGCCGTTACCGCCACAATGCACTTGTTTTGTTTTGCAAGTTCAATCATGCATTTTCCGAACACAGAGGTATAAGAGGGCGGGGCGCTTTTTGACGACACCGGACATTTTCCGGTATCCACTGAAAATTTCCCTACACCATGAAAATAGACCGGATTTTTTTCAGCAGGTGTGTATCCTTTGCCCTTTTTTGTTGTCACATGCAGCAATACCGGGGAATCCGGATCTTTGATATTAGATAAAATATCAATGAGATGATCCAGATTATGGCCGTCAATGGGGCCGAAATAATCAAAATTAAAGGCCTCGAACAGCATGCCCGGGGTCACAAAGGTTTTAAACGACTCCTCCCACCGTTTGGCCCAACCATACATATCATCCCCGATTTTGGGAACGGATTTTAAAAACTGGCCAAACTGGTTGCGCATGTTCTGCAGGGCCTTGTGTGAAAAGGTCCGGGACAGATAAGAAGACAAGGCCCCCACATTAGCGGAGATGGACATGTCATTATCATTTAATATAACGATGTATTTTTGCTGGGAGTCACCCGAATGGTTCAGTCCTTCATAGGCAAGTCCTGCGGTCATGGAGCCGTCGCCGATGATGGATACCACATTGGACGTGTCCTTTTTAAGCTTCTTGGCATAGGACATGCCAAGCCCCGCAGAAATTGAGGTGGATGCGTGGCCGACGGTCAAACTGTCATAGGGGCTTTCTTTTATTTTTACAAACCCTGAAATCCCTTTGTATTTTCGAAGTGTGTCAAAGTTTTGATGACGCCCGGTTAACAGTTTGTGGGCATAGGATTGATGTCCCACATCCCAGATCAGGGTATCTTTGGGCAGATCAAACACATAATGCAGGGCAATGGTCAGTTCAACGACACCTAAACTGGATGCCAGGTGCCCGCCGTTTTTTGATACCACATCAATAATTCTGCTCCGGATCTCCCGGGCAACCGCCCCGAGTTCGTTTCTCGGAATCTGCTTTAGATCATCAGGGCCATTTATTTGGTCAAGATATTTCAATGCCTACCTCTTTATATGAAACAAATTAACCACGGAACTCACGGAAGACACTGAAGATAACTTTCTGTGATTTCCTTGAGTTCCGTGGTTAAAATGTTTTTCATCGTTTCCTGTTTATAATGTAACCGGCAATGGCGCGCAACGGCTCGCTTTTTTCCGAAAAATCCTTTTCTTTGTAACTGTCTAAAGCATCCAAGGCATCTGCCACAAGCTGTTTTGAAAAATTTTTTGAGCCGTCCAAACCCAAAATGGAAGGAAATGTCATCTTGTCATGCAAAGCATCGGTTCCCACAGCCTTGCCCATGATCTCAGGATCACCCTCCACATTTAAAATATCATCCATGACCTGGAAGGCAAGCCCGATATTTTTCGCATATGTGTCCAAAGCTGCTAACGCTTGTTTATCCGCTCCGGCACTGATGGCCCCTGAGGCAACACTGACCTCTATCATGGCACCGGTTTTGTGTTTGTGGATTTTTTTTAAATGGGCAAGGGCCTCAGCACTGTCCACAGGCAGATTCTCAGGTTTTTTTTCCGCCTGCATATCCAGCATCTGACCTTCCACCATGCCGTTAATGCCGGCAGCAGCAGAAATTTTTTCCACCAGAATCAGCCGGGTTTCGGCACCTGGAAAAACGCTGAAGCAAGCGCCTGGTGCAGCAAGGATATGAAATGCATGGGTTAACAGTCCGTCTCCGGCCAAAATGGCAGTGGCTTCGGAAAATTGTTTGTGGCAGGTGGGAACGCCCCGGCGCAGATCATCATTATCCATACCCGGCAAATCGTCATGGATCAAAGAATAGGTGTGAATCATTTCAATGGCACAGGAAGCGGGCAGGGCGATGAGCGGGTCTGCACCTAAAGCACCTGCCGTTGCCAGCGCCAGGGCAGGACGCACTCGTTTACCGCCGGCCATCAAAGAGTGTTTCATGGCCTGGACGAGCTCACGCGCTGGGTCCAGTTCAGCAAAAACGTTTATCAACGCCTCATCAACCAGTTTTCGGTTCCGTTTCAAATATCCGGAGAGATCAAAAGTACTCATTGGTTTTCCTTAAAGTCTGATATATCGGGTTTGCCGTCAGCATCCATGGTCAGCTGGGTGATTTTTTGCTCGGTTTTGTCTAAAATTTCAAGGCAGAAACGGGAATTGGCTATGCCTTCTTCATATTTTTTGACTGCCTTTTCCAAGGTCAAATCACCGGATTCCATCTCTTTGACAATGGTTTCAAGCTGTTCTAATGCGGATTCAAAGGTTTTTTTTGCCATATGTTTTTACAACCCGGGCATCCAGGCGTCCTTTAGATAGAATAATTTCAATGTCATCGTTTGTCCTGAGCGTGTCGGCATCCATCACAACATGACTGCCGATACTCGTACCGGATTTGCTTCGGGTGATGCTGTACCCGCGTTTTAACACCGCTGACGGATTTAGGGTCTCAAGTTGGGTCTGTTGATTGTTAACCCTGTCTTTGCATTGCTTGAAGTAGGCACGAAAAAAATAATCCAGATTTGCCTGAAGATCCTCGACCTTCTTTGTGTAGGTCCTGGTGCAGGGCAGGGAGCCTGAAAGCGTTTTGTTCAGCCAGAGAATCTTTTCGCGCTGGTGATGAATACGATTTTTGAGCAGAGAAAAAGCCCTGGATTGCAGATCTTCGATGCGAAACCTGAAATCATCCACAACCCTGGCCGGACTTTTAAGCCGACTGTGTAAATCGTTTACATGTTCTTTCTGCTGCAGGAGACGACGCTTAATTTTAATGTTTAACTCTTGGTGCAGTCCAAGGATTTGATCGACAATCGCTGTCTGGTCAGGCAAGGCCATCTGGGCCGCAGCCGATGGGGTAGGGGCCCGGAGATCGGCGACAAAGTCGGCAATGGTAAAGTCGATTTCATGGCCAACGCCTGAAATAACAGGGATTTCAGATTCAAAGACGGCCTTTGCCACGGTTCTGGTGTTAAATGCCCATAGATCCTCAAGGGAACCGCCGCCCCGGGCAATGATAATCAGGTCACAGGTTTTAACCGTGTTGGCAAGTTCAATGGCCCGGGCAATTTCAAACTCTGCTGTGTCTCCCTGGACCTTGACGGGAATGATTTCAAGGGGAACGCTTGGACAGCGTTGTTTGGCAACCTGGATGATGTCACGAACCGCAGCACCTGTGCCCGAGGTGATTACATGGATGCCGGACGGTAAAAAAGGAAGCTCTTTTTTCAAAGCCGCATCAAACCACCCCATGGCAGTAAGTTCGGCTTTAAGCCGTTCAAAGGCTTGCTGGAGCGCACCTGTGCCTTCGGGTTCCATATGTTCAAAAATAAGCTGGTAAGCCCCTCGGGGTTCGTAAAGGGACAGGCGGGCCATGCCTTTGATTTTTATTCCGTTTTCAGGGGTGAATTTTAAGTGGCGTTTTTGTCCTTTAAAAATCACGCAGGATATGACGGCAGCGTCATCTTTTAGTGAAAAATAGGAATGACCTGACGCAGGGGTTGAAAAATTTGAAATTTCACCTGTGATCCACAAAAAAGGATATTGTTCTTCAAGCAAATTTTTTATCTGCCGTGTCAGAGTGCCTACGGTGTAGACTTTATTTTTCTGTGGTATCATTCCTTGTCCTGAACATATGCGCAAAGTCAGTATTTATAAAATAAATCATTTATAAAAGTCAATGGGTGCCGGAGCCCCCAAATCCACCGTCAATTTTTTAGGAGGCATTCCGTAGCTGGATTTTTTACTTTTTTAAGAAAATTTTTCAGCCGCGTGCGTGGCTTTTACCTTCACCGGCGACCGCGCTACAATTCAAGCAGAATTTTAGATGCACTTCACCCTTGTATTTCCATTCCTTTCAACATTCCAACAAATTGTCCAGTTACCTCCTGAGATTCGTTATCCTGACGACAGCCCTTCCAGTAAGGCGATCCGTTCTCGGGCGCCGACCAATGCGTTAAAGCAAGGATGACCTTTGGATAGCCTAAGGACTAACTCTCTGGATCTTTTTACTATTCGACCGGGGATATTTATAATTGAAAACCGAATGGCTTTCATCCTTTTGCCCATCATTTTGGGCTCGAAAGCCAGACGCTTCAACATCTGGTTCAGATTAAGCGCCAGGATCATCATCCACCACCAGGCTGCGTTCTCTCCAAAGTTACCCGAAGGCAATGTCCCTCCGGCCAGATCCGTTTTCATTATGGAGTGTACCTCTTCGCTTTTGCCGCATCTTTTGTGTAACCAGTGGATAAGATCCTCACCATACATGTCCTGTTCTGGAATATTGGAAACAACACCAAATACTTTATACCGAATGTCATCCATTTCCATGGCCGGAAACGGCAACTGCATTTGTTTGTCTTCCATGCCGGGCAGCACCGGTTCAAGCACCTGGCGTTTGGCAAGATACCGGTACTCAAGCCCCTCTTTGCTCTTTCCTATTTCTGACGGGACAAAGCAAACTTCTGCCCATTCACTTCCGGTCTTCATCTTTTTACCGTTTTTTTCTTTATAGATTGGCTTCCATTCTGAGGAAGGGACCTGAGCTACGGCAATTTTGAATGATTGAGAGACATCGCACCCAACAGCAAACTCAATTTTTCCAAATCGCTTGTTGTCTACTGAATCACAATACTTTAAAAGGTCATGTTGGTAACCGGCGGTATCTGATCTGAGCCGAACTTTTTCGACCCCCTGGGGCAAACAAGCCAGGGCTTCTTTGAAAACTCTTAATTGCTCGTACCCTGCCGGAACATTCCCATCCCGAAATTCAGTGTGCAGGATCATATCCTGTTCGGCCCACCATGTATTGAATGGCTGATAGGCCTTGAATCCTTTATAACAGAAGCGTGCTTCCTGTTTGCTTGTCTCAACCAGGGTCGCATCCTGATCCAGTGTGGCTGTTTTATATGGACGTGCCTCATTCATGGCTTCGCACATGTCTTTGTTGATATGTACGAAGCCGTTAAGGTGCCGGTTTGGGGCCGGAATGAAAGCTTTAATTGAGGAAACTCGGCGTAACTGCTCCTGGGCGACATCATGAAAGACCTTCAGGTATCTGAACATGGCTGAAGAAGAAGGGACAAATCGTTGTTTTTCTTTTCGCCATCTTCGTTCTATCTCACGCCTCTCTTTGCGTGGCAGCTTATGATTTTCAGCTGAATGTAATATGCTGCAAAATCCCTGATCTGCATTTAAAATATTCAGGTCATCTACGCAGTTGCCGCCCGCAAGGTTCAACAGGATACCAGACAATACAAACTGGGAGTCTGTCCAGCCCTGTGAGCCCTTCTTCACGGTTAAATGCTTTTGAATCGATTTGGTCAGCCCAATCACTTTTGCCAAATCAAGGTAAAGCGGCAGCCCACCCAATGCAGTTGTGCCTCCGTCAGTTTTTTCCTGTTCGTACTTGAATGGTAAGATTCCTTGTGTCATAGTTTGTTGCACCCCGTTGATGATAGTTTTTTGTTCGCACAAAGACTCTATCTGCTTGACGCATCAAGCACAACGGGGTTTCTCTTTTTTTTGACGGTGGATTGGGGGAGCCCCAAACAGGGCTAACGCATGTAAAAAATTCCTGACCATCAAAAAGTCTGATAATATATATGGTGTAAACTTTGAAATAATAAAAGACATGCATACATAACTATGATGGTATGCATGAAAGGTATGTAATATCAGCTATAATAGCATTGATATTTATATGTCAAGAAATATTTAATTATTATTATAAAATTAAATAAAGGGGTTTTTCCGGTCTTGAAAAAGTTGATTTCACTATTCAAAAATCGCGAGTGACGATTAATTCAATTCATAAATATTTAAAAATCATTATTTCTGTTTATTCCTCTTTAATTACCTTTATTTTTCTTTAAAAACTTGAAAATTAACAAAAATAAATGAAAATTAAGATTAGTATATGAGGGTAGGGGGGCAGGACATGCAAAGTAGGCCCACTTTTTCAAAGGGGGCTACTTTGCGTCCTGCCTTATTCGCTCTGCTCAACGGAAACTTATTCACTCTGCTCAACGTAACAATCTAAAATTCTTAAAAAACATTTGCGTATCAACATAAGACCGGTCATAATATGTTACCCCATGAGAAGCCTTTTGTTGCCATTCTTGAGTGTCTGAGGAGTGGCTTCTATGCTTGTATTTTTAACCGCCACCTCGTGTGATAAAAAAATTTTATTGAAGTCCACGATTATAAAATTTTTTGGTCGGTTTTTTTGAAGGATTTTATATCGACAAGCATCGCTTGCTGTTTAAAAACCTATGTATGGATTGTAATGAGTGAAATAATTAGGCATAGGTGAAATTTTTGTAACTCCATAACAAATCGTTATAAATATTAATTTTTATTTATGCCAAATTATTTAGTTCTATTGAAACAGCTTATTTATAGGTGTTTGGGACCGATGACACCTTGGCATAAAATCCTAATAACTTGAATTATAACTATTTGGTATGAATTCTGCTGTATGGGGTGTTACATGGCTTTAATGCTTTGCAGTGTATTGATTCAACATTTTTTTTGAGACGTTACATATTTTTATGATGGAATCTGAAATCACTGAAATTTTGGAGGTTCTTTATGCCGTTTTAAAAATTATTGAAACGTCAGTTGATGAAGACTCCCCGAATTTCAGCCATGATGACAGGGAAAGATTTGTAGATATCCAATTAAAATTTGATAGTGTTGCTAAATTTTTCAATTATCAACAATTTAATGGTCGTGATTTTTTAAGAGCCGTGAATATAGTCAAGAATAGTGGTTATGCTTCAATTTCCGAATTATCCAGGAAACTGGGAATTATTTACAAACAATCCGTAGAGATGATTAATGAAATGGAACGACAGGGAATTGTCAAGACTCTTGACCAGGAAACGCCCGCTCAAGGTATTAGAGCTTATAATTATGGTTATAAGCAAAACGAATAGTATTTATTTCCGGGCTTTGAGTATGTTTCCTTCAATGTCACCGGCTTCCCGGCCATCCACATACCGCCTTCGGCGCTTGTGAACACTCTGCTCTGAAACATAAGACTTGCGTAGGAATAGACCGTTATGATTCTTGATGACTATCTAATTGTTCTGGAAGCTGAAAAAGGATATTCTGCCCATACGCTTCGTGCATATTTCACGGACATAAGAAGCTTTATCCATTTTTATCTGGAGAGTTGCAACTACCGGGACGAAAACTGGCAAGATGCCTTTGAAAAAACGGCTCAACAGGTAGACAAAATGATCGTGCGCAGATATCTTGCCGCCCAGACTGCCTTAAAAAAAGTAAAAAAACCCTTTCAAGGCGTCTATCCGCATTAAAATCTTTTTTTAATTACCTGGTCAGATCGGGGCTGATCACGCTAAATCCTGCTGATGCCATCCCTTTTCCAAAACTTGAGAAAGCCCTTCCCAAAGCCATGGCAATTGATGATATTTTTAGGCTGTTGGACACCATGAAAAAAGATACCTGGATGGACAGACGCAATTTTGCCATGTTTGAGACCTTTTATTCCACGGGCATGCGAATCGGTGAGCTTCACATGCTCAACATCCAGGATATTGATTTTAATGCCGGATTGATTCGGGTACTGGGCAAGGGAAATAAAACGCGCATCATACCCGTGGGCAAAAGTGCCCTTGATGCCATCCAAACCTACCGTGCTGATCTTAAGAAAAATTATTCGGCCGTGTTTTTAAATAAAAATTTTGGAAGGCTTGGCAGGCGGTCCATTCGACGTATTATGGATAAGGTGGTCTTGGAATGCGGGTTAGGCTTAAAAATATCACCCCACACCTTACGGCATACCTTTGCCACCCATATGCTGGATTCCGGTGCAGATCTTCGAGGTATTCAGGAAATATTGGGCCATGCCAGCCTGTCCACCACCCAGGTGTACACTCATGTGAGCATGGATCGCCTGATGGCAGTGTACGACAAAGCCCATCCACGAAGCAAAACGTTTTCCCAATCAAGATACAGATATTGAAACTCTAAAAGGGAAAAACCTGTTATCAAATTTATCCAGCCTCTACCGGTTAATATTGGTGAAGAACCTGTTGTCCATATTGTCCAGCGGATGAAGTGTTCTTGAGTCCGAGTTCACCTGGTATCTAAATAATAAATGTCTGAATAGGCTTTAATCAGCAAAGAATGTTTGATTTAAATTATTCTTTTCAATATATTTGAAGGTAATTTAGTACAAAAACTTGGGGCCACAGTTCTTTTCTACCGTTGCTGTTCAGATCATGATACAAATGCGTCCGAAAGAAGTACGAGAAATGGCGTAAATAATTGATCACTGGTTGTATGTAGGGATGCCTTTACAAACAAACCAGCATTCATGGAATGCCTTTCAATCAAATGGGCTTTTTGTGGAAGTTTCGAAGGTATAAAGTTGATGACTGGGTTGGTATTGACGGTGTGGGCTCTTGACGCAACCAATTAAAAAACAATAGTAGCAGTACGCAAAAGATGGAAGACGCATTAAATATGAACGATAAAAAAGGCAGGATGTCGTTAAATGTTTTAGAACGGCACCTGTGGGAAGCTGCACATATTATCACAGGCCCCATAGATGCATCCGATTACAAGACGTATATTTTCCCTATACTTTTTTTCAAACGGGTCTGTGATGTCTATGATGAAGAATTTAACGAGGCCATGGAATTTTATGGCGATGAGGAAATGGCAAGAGCACCTGAGCAGCATCGAATTGAAATTCCTGAAGGCTGCCATTGGGAGAATGTAATTGCAGCGACCAAGGATGTTGGTAAAGCTCTGAAGACAGCTTTTCTTTGTATCGAAAAAACAAACGATCGCCTTTATGGAATTTTTGGGGATGCGCCCTGGACTAACAAAGAGCGCCTTCCCGACCACCTGCTTCTTCAACTTTTGAATCATTTTAATAAAATCGGACTGGGGGTTACCCATGTCCGTGATGACGACATGGGTAGGGCCTATGAGTATCTGATCAAAAGATTTGCAGACAAGGCAAACAAAAAGGCTGGAGAATTTTATACGCCCCGGGCCATAGTCCGTCTGATGGTAAATATACTCCACCCCCAGCCCGGTGATAGCGTTTATGATCCAGCCTGCGGCACCGGCGGTATGCTTCTGGAAACAGTTCATCATGTAACAGAGCAAGGTGGTGACCCAAGGCTGCTTAAACTTAAGGGACAGGAAAAGAACCTGACGACCGAAGCCATTGCCAGGATGAATCTTTATCTACATGGTATGGAAGATTTTCAGATTCGACGGGGAGATACACTAAGAGACCCTAAATTTTTAACACACGACCGTCTCGAACAATTTGATTGTGTGATCGCCAATCCTCCCTTCAGTCTCAAGGAATGGGGGTATTACAAATGGATTTCAGATCCTTTCAATCGGCATATTTTCGGGTTGGCCCCAAAGACTAATGGTGACTTTGCCTGGGTGATGCACATGTATTCCTCCATGAAAGAAACCAGTGGAAGAATGGCTGTCGTGTTGCCCCATGGTGTTTTATTCAGATCCGGTGCGGAAGCAAAGATTCGTAAAAAGTTACTGGCTGCCGGAGCAATTGAATCTGTTATCGGTTTAGCGGGCAATCTGTTTTACGGCACAGGTATTCCCGCTTCTATCCTTATATTAAGAAAGTCCACCACCCCTAAATCACCTGTTCTTTTCATTAACGCTGAAGAGATATACACCAAGGGCCGCGCTCAAAACACCATGACCGCAAAACAGGCCGACCAGGTTTTTGGTATATATGAAAAGCAAAAACACAAATCATTTGAACAAGAGGGGCTTACGCGCTGGGTTGATTATGACGAGCTCAAAGAAAACGACTTTAATCTGAATATCGCCCGATACGTGCAAAAACCTCTTGAGGAAGAAAAAATAACGGTGGAAGAAGCGCTTAAGGATTTTAAGATCAAGCTGGCTGCACTGGAAAAGGCGGAAAATGAATTGGACGTGTTGCTCAAGCGGGAGGGCTTTGAAGTATGAGTCTTTCTCAACAACAGCTTGAAAGTATGCTGTGGGGCGCAGCTGAATTTTTAAGAGGGCAGATTGATGCGTCCGATTACAAACAGTATATCTTTCCATTGCTTTTCTACAAAAGATTATCAGACGTTTACCATGATGAGTATGAACAGGCCCTTGAATTTTCCGATGGCGATGAAGATTTTGCAGCGTTGCCCGAACAGCACCGTTTTATTATTCCTGATTCAGCCCGCTGGGATACCCTTCGCAGCACATACACAAACATCGGTGCCTTCATTCAAAAAGCCTTACGCGCCATAGAAAAAAACAATCAGCGCCTTTACGGCGTATTTGGAGATGCCCAGTGGACCAATAAAGAACGCCTTCCCGATCATTTACTTGAGTCCCTTGTTGAACATTTCAGTAAGATCCCATTGGGTATAACAGCAGTTACCCAGGATGACCTTGGTGCAGCCTACGAATACCTGATTAAAAAGTTTGCCGATGACTCGGGCCACACGGCTGCTGAGTTTTATACCAACAGAACCGTGGTTCACCTCATGACCAGAATCATGGCGTTGGAACCCGGCGAAAGTGCCTATGATCCCGCATGCGGTACAGGCGGCATGCTGCTCAATGCCGTGATGGATTTGCGCAGCAACGGGAAAGAGTGGCGCACCGTAAAACTGTTCGGTCAGGAGGTCAACCTGCTGACCAGTGCCATTGCCAGAATGAATATGTTCCTTCATGATATTGAAGAGTTTGATATTCAGCGTGGAGATACACTGGCCAAACCTAAATTTCTTGAACATGACCGGTTAAAGCGCTTTGATGTGATTTTTGCGAATCCTCCTTATTCAATTAAAAAATGGGATCGCACAAAATTTAGTTCCGATCCTTTTAAACGAAATGAATTTGGCGTTCCCCCCCAGGGCTGTGCCGATTACGCATTTTTCCAGCATATCATCAAAAGCCTGAATCCCAGGACAGGCAGAGCGGCAATGCTTTGGCCGCATGGGGTGCTCTTTAGAGACGCTGAACAGACCATCAGAAAACAGGTCATTGAGGCGGACCTAATTGAGGGGGTCATCGGACTGGGACCCAACCTGTTTTACAACTCTCCTATGGAATCATGCGTTATCATCCTCCGTATGGACAAGCCAAAAGAACGGAAAAACAAAGTGCTGTTCATCAACGGTGTAAAAGAAGTGACCCGGGAACGAGCGTTCAGTTTTTTAAGTGATAAAAACCTTGAGCGACTGTTATCTGCTTACACGACACCCCAAGAGTATGAAGCTATTGCCCGAATAGTGGATATTGAAGAAATTCGTGAGAATATGCATAACCTGTCAATTCCGCTTTATGTTCATAATGGATCTAATGGTGATGGTCTCAGTCTGGAATCGGCCATTCAAGAATGGCAGGCGGGTCGTATTGAACTTAAAAATCAATCCCGGAAACTTTTTATTGCATTAGCCGAAATCGGAATCGAGGTGCAAGCATGACAGAACACGCAAAAGAATATTTAAAAATAGCCCTGAATAATCCCCTTGCCTCGTTTCGTGATGGTCAGTGGGAAAGTATAGAACAACTGCTTGCTAAAAACCGCGTCCTTGTTGTCCAGCGAACCGGCTGGGGAAAAAGTATGGTATATTTCCTGGCCACAAAGTTATTGCGTGAACAAGGCGCAGGTCCCACCCTTTTGATCTCTCCCTTGCTGTCTTTGATGCGCAACCAGTTGGAAGCGGCTGAACGAATTGGCGTGACCGCCCGTACTATAAACAGCACCAACAATGACGATTGGCCGCAAATCCAAATGGATCTGGCTGCCAATCTGGTGGACGTATTGTTGATAGCTCCCGAGCGTTTGGCCAATAACGATTTCCGCCAGGGCATACTGGCGAACATGGTCAATAATATTGGTCTTTTTGTTGTGGATGAAGCCCATTGTATCTCTGACTGGGGGCATGACTTCAGGCCGGATTATCGGCGTATTGTTCGTGTTCTGCAGGCCATTCCACCCAATGTTCCGGTTCTGGCAACCACAGCAACTGCCAATAATCGTGTTGTAAATGATATTAAATCACAGTTGGGTGAAAATATTATTTTACAACGGGGCTCATTGGTTCGCAAAAGCCTGAAACTGCAAAATATTAATATGCCCAGCCCTGCCGCCCGGATGGCCTGGTTGGTACAAACTATTCCAACGCTTCCTGGAAGCGGTATCATCTATACACTTACCCAGCGCGATGCAGACCGGGTGACGGAATGGCTTGAGGTGAATAATATCCTTGCAAAAGCGTATCATTCAGATGTCATGCCTCCGGAAGATACCATTCCTTTGCTTTGCAGCGATCTGGGAATTTCTTATGATGAATTCCAAGCATTAAAAAAAGGCCAAAGAAGTGCTGCTTATAAGGAATATTTAGAACAGCAGCTTTTAAACAATGAAATAAAAGCCTTGGTTGCAACAGTGGCACTGGGGATGGGTTTTGATAAACCGGATCTGGGGTTTGTGATCCACTTCCAACGCCCTGCTTCTGTGGTGCATTATTATCAGCAGGTTGGTCGTGCAGGGCGGGCGGTGGATGAAGCCTATGGTATCCTGCTGTGCGGCGAAGAGGATGATTCCATTGCTGATTATTTTATTCGCAGTGCCTTTCCACCCCAGCAGCATATTTCATTAATTCTCAGAGCACTGGATGACTCTGACGCAGGGTTTTCTGTTCCTCAATTGCAGCAGGTACTGAATCTGCGCAAGAATCAAATCGAGAAAACCATAAAGTTTCTTACGGTTGTATCTCCATCACCAATAACCAAAATCGAGACCAAATGGCGGGTGACGCCTGCGGCAGATTCTTATCATGTGGATCAGGTATACATTGATGAGATTACGGGTATACGACATCTGGAACAACAGCAGATGCGCGACTACATGAGTCATCCCGGCTGTTTAATGGCATTTCTACAATCTGCCTTGAATGATCCGAACCCAACAGATTGCGGGCAGTGCAAAAACTGCAACCCTGCTCTCTTGTTAAGTGAAGCCTATGACGATGCTCTGGCCAACCGTGCAGGGTTGTTTTTACGCAGGAGTTATCAGCCTATTTCACCCAGAAAACAATGGCCTGCCTCAAATATGTTTAACCAGTCCCCACTGGGAGGATATAAAATCCCTATGGAACAACAGGCCAGAGAGGGCCGTGCATTAAGCCTTTGGCGTGATGCGGGCTGGGGACGGCTTGTGGCCCGTGGGAAATACCAGGACAGCAGATTCTGCGATGAACTTGTAAATGCCTGTGTGGAGATGCTTAATGTCTGGTCTCCAGACCCGGCGCCGGAATGGATCACATGTATTCCGTCTCTGATCCATCCAAAACTGGTTCCGGATTTTGCGGCACGATTGGCAGATGCTCTGGGCGTGCCATTTATCCCATGCATCGAAAAGGCCCTTGCCAACAGGCAGCAAAAAGAGATGGAAAATAATTATCAGCAGGTCAGAAATCTTGATGGCGCGTTTCATATTACGGATCAGTGCCGGGATGGGCAGTGCCTGCTTGTTGATGATATAATTGACTCCGGGTGGACATTTACCGTAGCCTCGGCCCTATTGGGCCAAGCGGGTTGCACGGCAGTATATCCAATGGCCCTGGCCTTGAATCGCCCGAGGATGGAGTAGTAAATATGCAAGATTTTTTAACTGAAGATACAAATGCGATTATCCTGCTTTGCGGAATTTTTGGAAAAGACCGTTCGGCAAAACCTTTGTCCCAGAAAGAGTATACGGCACTTGTCCACTGGCTCATCAAGGCAGATATGCGTCCCAGGGATCTGTTGCTGCAGGAGAATATTTCAAAGGCAGCCATGGGGGCAGGCCTTGATAACCAGCGTCTGGAATTGTTGCTTGGCAGGGGTGTCCAGCTTGGATTTGCCGTGGAAGAGTGGCAGCGCAACGGCATCTGGATTATCAGTCGAAGTGATGCCGACTATCCGTCCCGTTACAAGAAACATCTCAAGGATAAAGCCCCTCCATTATTATTCGGGGTGGGTGATCGTGCCCTTTTAAACGGCGGTGGTCTTGGTATCGTGGGCTCACGTAATGTGGACCCCGAAGGGGAAATATTTACCCGAAAGGCCGCAGAGCTATGCGCTTATGCCGGCATACCGGTTGTTTCCGGAGGGGCCAGAGGGGTTGACCAGATCTCCATGACCACAGCCCTTGAAGCAGACGGTGTGACCATCGGTATTCTTGCTGAAAATCTCCTTAAAAAAAGTGTGGAGCGCAAATATCGCCACGCCATTGCCCAAGGCAAATTGTTGCTTATTTCCCCCTATCATCCCAATGCCCGCTTTACTGTGGGAACTGCCATGGGAAGAAACAAACTTATTTATGCCATGGCTGATTACGGGCTGGTGGTCAGTGCGGAATATCAAAAGGGGGGTACATGGACCGGTGCCCAGGAAGAACTTAAAAGAGAGCCTTGCCGACCGGTTTTTGTACGGGCCGGAAATAATACGCCCCAGGGTAACAGCAAACTGGTGAACCTGGGCGCGATCCCGTGGCCGGAGAGCATTGATCAAAACCATTTTAAGCAGGTTTTAGCGGATTTGACCGTTAGCACTCAAAATAGCAGATCACAAAAGGAACCTGACCTTTTTGAGTTTCAGGCGACTCAAAAAACTGCTTTCGATAAAGAACAGCAGTCAATAAATAAGGATATTAGTAAAAAGTCCCCGGTTACAACACCTGAAGTCAAAACAAAGGAACCTCCTGAATCAATCTATGAAGCAGTCCTGCCGGTTATTTTAAAGAAGTTGGATCGTCCTATGGCTGCGGTGGAGCTTTCTGAAACGTTGAACGTAAACAAAGCGCAACTCAATACATGGCTGAAAAAGGCCGTGGATGAAAACAAAGTGAATAAGCTGACAAAGCCGGTACGCTATCAAAGAGCAGAATCAGGAATCTGGATATAATTATGGTCGTTGAGCTTTCAGAGAAGCAGATAAAAAATGGATGGCAGATTGTTAAATTCGAAGAGATTGCCCAACAGTGTAAAGAGAAAGTGGATCGAGACAACAATCCTTTTGAAAGGTATGTTGAAGGTGGCCATATGGACTCCGAAAATCTGCGCATTACTCGTTGGGGCACATTTGGAAATGATTATGTCGGACCTGCATTTCATCGTGTTTTTAGAAAAGGACAAATTCTATATGGCTCCCGCCGAACATATCTTAAAAAGGTAGCACTTGCAGATTTTAATGGAATAACTGCCAATACAACCTTTGTTATCGAACCACAAAACCCTGAGCTGGTATTGCCTGGCCTTCTTCCATTTATAATGTTGTCTGATGATTTTACAAACCATTCAGTGCTGAACTCAAAAGGATCAACTAACCCATATATTAACTGGGGTGATATTGCAAAATATGAGTTCCCGATGCCACCTATTCATCGACAAAAAGAAATTTTGTCCCTATTAGAAAAAATAGAAACTTGCAACCAAAACATATTTAACTGTGAGCAAACAATAGAAGCACTCTATAAACAGTTACTTTTGAAAATGTTTCCCAATTTTTTTGAGAAACATTCAAAATCACATCAAAGCTTACCCAACGGATGGAAACAGATTGAATTGGGACGATTGTTGGTTTCTGTTCCAGAAAGTGGGTATTCTGCGAATGAAATATCGGAGAATTCAGAATGGCATGTGCTTAATCTTAATTGTTTGAGCAAATCAGGTTTTGTAAATAATGGTTATAAATCGATAGCCCAAAAAGACTTTATAGCAGGAAAAGAGATTCTGGATGGAGATTTTCTTATTTCTCGATCTAACACAAAAGACTTGGTAGGGGCCGTCGGGATCTATTCTAAAAATGATAAACGGGCCATTTTTCCTGATACTATGTGGCGATTGAATTTAAGGAAGGACTTAATTTTATCTGAATATTTAGAAGGATACCTTTTATCTCCATACGGTCGCAGACAACTAATTCGCATTGCAGCAGGTACTAGCGGTAGTATGGTAAAAATTAACAAACAAAGCTTAAAAAAACTACCAGTACCGACCCCTTCCTTAGATATCCAAAAACAAATAATTTCCGCAACAAAGTCTTTAAAAAGTTGTTGGCGGACACTTTTAAATCGAAAAAATCAATTTTTAACATTGCGGCAAAGTATATTCAACGGAGAAATTTAATGACCGTCAATGATATGAACGTTGTTGAAAATGCGCTGCAAGATTACCTTGTCGAAAGACCGGTGACAGGACAACCCGCACCAAGAGGGATTCGAATTCAGAACCCTTTCGTTAAGTATCATTATACATGCGAGGTGAATGATGTGTGAAACCTACACAAAAGCTCAATTCTGGAAATGCGCGCTGCAAGTTAATCCATTCTCTTATCTGACCTATCGCGGGCAGGAACAGATGCTGGATGAAGCTGAATATAACCAGCGACTTTTGCAAGTCTGCAAAACGGAAAACATCAAGGTTGTCGGCATTGCTGATCATGGTAATGTGGATAACATTGATGCGATCCGGTCGGTGATGGCGCCTGAAGGAATAATTGTTTTTCCGGGGTTCGAGATCGCCTCCAGTGAAAAGATTCATTTTGTCTGTTTATTTTCTGAGCAAACAACAGCAACTGAGTTGAACCGTTATTTAGGACGGCTTGAACTGCTTGACCCCAAAGACGGTGTCCGACCATCCAAGCTAAGCGCAGAGAAGATTTTCGATACCATGGAAGAGCTTGGCGGTTTTTACTATGCAGCTCACTGTACCGATGACAGCGGGCTTTTACAGAAACGAATGAATCACATTTGGCAGAACGAAAAACTAAAAGCATCTCAAATTCCGGGGATGATTGACGATTTGAAGTCCATTGAAAATGATTTTTATCGAAAGGTTATATTAAACAAAATTCCCGAATACCTGCGTGAAACACCTATGGCCATCATTAACGCAAAAGATGTGGAAAAACCGGAGACACTGGGAAATCCGAAGGCCTCCTGCCTGATCAAAATGACCAGACCTTGTTTTGAGGCATTCAAACTGGCGTTTCAGGACCCTGAGTCTCGGATTCGACTCAACAGCGATATTTGCGAACAGTTTTATTCCCAGATTGCATCATTGTCCATCACCGGCGGATATCTGGATGGTCTTCAAATCGAATTCTCCAAACACCTGAATTCGGTGATTGGCGGTCGTGGTACGGGCAAATCAACGCTATTGGAATGTATTCGCTATGCGTTGGAACTGGAGCCGGTTGGTAAAAATGCCCAAAAGCAGCATTTGGAAATCATCAAAGAGAATATTGGCAAGTCTAAGGCTCGCATTGAGTTGGTGGTTCGTTCATCCAAAATGAATGGTAAAAAGTATACCATCGCCCGTCGTTATGGAGAAGGGGCGTCCGTCAAAGATGAGGCAGGCAACATCTCCACATTTACTCCCGAGGAGATTCTGCCTGAAATTGAAATTTATGGACAAAATGAAATTTATGAAATAGCCCAGGACGGACTTGCGCAAAAAAAACTACTCACCCGTTTTCTGGGTGTTGAGCATGGCGACTATGAAAACAAGATTCATCAGGTATTGGCTACCTTAAAGGCGAATCGAGTCAAATTACATAAGGCACTTGATAATAAGGCCTCTGTTGAGGATGAACTTAGTAAGTTGCCCAAGTTACAAGAACGGGTCAATCAGTTCAAAGCACTCGGCATTGAAGACAAGCTCAAAGCAATTCCTTTGCTGGAAACCGAAAAAAGATTACAAAAACGGGTTGTTGAAGAAGAACTTGTCAACCTGGAACAGGCCTTTGCTCAAATTAAAGATGCGTTGCCTGATACCATCTTTTTGAGTGACTCGGTGACAGAAAAACTTCCCCATGCAGAAACGCTTAAAGAGATAAAGGCTGGTTTGGATCAATTAAAGATTGATACGGAATCTGTTCTCAACACCTGGAGCCAAACTTTTTCCACAAGCAAAACAAAGATCACCCAGTTGATTTCACAATTGCAGGAAGGCATCAAAAATCAAGAATCTGCCCTGGAAACAACCTTTAAGGAGCTTCCATCAAGTGAAGGGAAAAGTGGGCGTGAAATTGGTTTGGAATATCAACAATTGTTGCAAACCATTGAACATATCAAGCCTAAAGAATCTGCCGTCAAAACCCAGCAAATGCTGATTGATGAACTGCAAAAGCAAAGGCGGTCGCTTCTGGATGAACTTTCAGGCTACCGTTCCAATCGAACGGCTAAATTTGAATCCGCTTTGAAGAAGCTGAATAAAAAGTTGATTTATAAGTTGAAACTGACGGTAAATCCAGAAGCCGATAAGCAGCCTGTGATTGATTTTCTGTTAAATTGCAATTTAGAGGGAGTTGGAGAAAAGCGGCTTTCGTGGATTAATGAAAAGGACGACTTCTCTCCGGTTAAACTTGCTGAACTTATAGAGAAGGGAGAATCGGCATTGTCGGGTTCAAGCTGGGGTATTACGCCAACAGTTGCAAATGCGCTTGTGAAATTGCCAGGATCGAAAGTTCTCGAACTTCAAGAAATAGAATTGCCGGATGTTATTGAAATACAATTAAATGTATCTCATCAAGGTGATGCCAATTACCGGCCCTTAGGCAGGCTGTCGACCGGCCAGCAATGTACCGCTGTTTTGCATCTTTTGTTGCTACAGAACAAAGATCCGCTGATTATGGATCAACCTGAAGATAATTTGGACAATGCTTTTATTGCCGATCGTATTGTTGATGAACTTCGTAGTGCTAAAATTAACCGGCAGTTTATTTTTGCGACTCACAATGCCAACATCCCTGTTTTTGGTGATGCTGAATGGATTGGTATTTTTGAGGTGATTGATGGACAAGGTTCCATGCCTGAAGCATCCCAAGGGGCAATTGATGTTCCTGGGGTACGAGAAAAGGCAGCCAATATTCTTGAAGGCGGCCGCACGGCATTCAACCAACGCAAACTCAAATACGGCTATTAAGGTGATATATGTTAAAAACAGAATTGCTTGAAATTATTGCCAACGGTGAAAATTCCGGTGTGGAGTTTAAAAGGGACGATATCCGGCCGGAACAGCTGGCTAAAGAAATTGTGGCCTTGCTTAATTTTCAAGGTGGCAGGGTTTTCATAGGGGTTGATGACAATGGGTCTATTTCCGGCATTCAAAGGCCGAATATTGAAGAGTGGGTCATGAATGTCATTTCAGACAAGGTTCATCCTTCTATCCTGCCTTTTTATGAGGAGGTAAAAGTTGATGATAATACAAAAGTCGTGGTCCTCACTTTTCCCCAGGGCAATTCTAAACCTTATGTCAGACGGCACAACAAAGCAGAAGAGGTGTTCATTCGAGTGGGGTCAACTTCACGGCTTGCGACCCGAGAGCAACAAATGAGACTATATGAAATAGGTGGCATGCTTCACACCGAGGTGTTGCCGATTTCCCGTACGTCATCAAAAAACTTGGATTTCGTTCGTATGGAAAACTATCTGCACCAGATTCTAAAAGATCCTGATATACCTTCATCCCAAGATGATTGGGAAAATAGATTGGCAAATCTTGGTTTTCTATCCGAACCCCATGGAATGTGTACAATTGCAGGAATTCTACTTTTTGGAAAAAAACCACGACAGGTTCTGAAACAAAGTGGTTTACGCATATTTGCTTTTGACAGTACGGATAAAGAATATAAAGCTGAGTTAGATGTAATTTTGGATGCGCCGCTGGCAGGTAGGTGGGATTTTTCACAAGGAGCAAGACAACTCATTGATGAAGGACTAGTTGAAAGTGCGGTTCAAACAATTACGCCTTTCATTTCTGAAGAATCAAGTGAAATTAACTCTGGTTTACAGCGTGAAAAGCGTTTGTTCTATCCCATTGAAGCTATTCGAGAAGTGTTGATCAATGCATTGGTTCATAGAGACTGGACTCGTTTTGTCGATATTGAAATAGGTATTTACTCTGATCGTTTTGAAGTGATCAGTCCAGGAAGCCTTCAAAACTCCATGACGGTTGCCAAGATGCTTGCCGGGCAGCGTTATACTCGAAACACTGTCATCATGGAAGTTATGCGTGACTATGGCTATGTTGATTTTCGTGGAATGGGACTTAGAACAAAAGTTGTCCCTTTGATGCGATCCCATAATGGTTGTGATCCAATATTTGAAGCAACTGAAGATTATCTGAAGGTCACTCTCCCGAAAAGGAGTGATAGTCAATGACCTTCAATGAGATGAACACCATCGAAAATGCACTGCGGGATCACTTAGTAGGCAGACTGGTATCCGAACAAACCGGAATGGTGGCGGAAGAGACCGCTGAATACATTGCAGGCAGCCAGGACTTGAAATGGAAATATGTCCATGGTGAAAACCTGATACTCCACGGCAAGCAACCCCAAGATGTGTTTGTCGATACCTGGCTCAAAGAAGCATTGTGCAGGCTGAATAAACCCTTGGCCGTCAACCCCGATCTAGCAGATGAGGTGATTCATCGTTTACGTGGCGTTCTTTTGGAGTCAGGCTACAGTGGACTTATCCATGCCAACGAAATCTTCCAGGACTGGCTGCTGGGACGTGTGTCCATGCCCCTTGGCAAAGATGGTGAGCACATCACCATTCATTTAATTGATTTTTATGCGCCGCAAAACAACCATTATATATTGAGCCAACAAGTGCAGTTCACCGGGACAAGGGACTGCTTCTTTGATCTGGTGCTGTATGTCAACGGCCTGCCCCTGGTGGTCGGTGAGGTAAAAACCCCGGTACGCGATGCCATCAGCTGGCAGGATGGTGCGGCGGATTTCCTGGGGGGCAACAAGCACTACTGGGAAAACCAGAAAGCTTTTTTTGTTCCCAACCTGCTCTGTTTTGCCTCGGAGGGAAAAACCTTTTATTACGGTTCCATTGGTGCCCGTTTTAAAAACTGGGCACCCTGGCACAGCACCGAAGACCGTGATGAAATCCCCCAAAACCTGAGAACCGTGTTGAAAAGTGCCGAACGTCTACTGCATCCAGAAACATTGCTGGAAATCCTGCACTCCTTTGTTGTATTCTCAACGATTAAGCAGGGCAAGGGCAAACCCAGCGTCAAGATTAAAATTCTGCCGCGCTATCCCCAATATGAAGCGGCAAAAGCCATTGTCAGTCGTGTAAAAACACAGGATGCCCGCCAGGGGCTTATCTGGCATTTTCAAGGCTCAGGTAAATCACTTTTGATGCTCTTTGCTGCACAGATGCTCAAGGCTGATCCCGATCTGAAAAATCCCACGGTAGTCGTGGTGGTTGACCGGGTGGATCTGGACAGTCAGATCAATTCTGTTTTTAATAATGCGTCAGTTAAAAACGTTACGCCGGTAAAGTCCTGCAAGGCCCTTGCCAAGGAATTGAAACAAGATTCCAGGCAGATCCTGATCACAACTGTTTTTAAATTTGATGAGGTAGAGATAGACGAAAAGAATCCTGATGGGTTGAATCCCCGGGAAAACATCATTGTACTGGTGGATGAGGCGCACCGAACCCAAGAGGGCAGTCTGGGTGAAAAGATGCGCTGGGCCTTGCCGAATGCCTTTTTCTTTGGGTTGACCGGAACCCCGATTGCAGGATTGGCCCGAAATACCTTTAAACTTTTTGGTGCGCCCAAAGATCCTGGGCGCTATCTGAACCGCTATTCCTATAAACAATCGATCCGGGATGAAGCCACACTGCCGGTAAAATTTGAACCGCGCCTGGTGGAGTTGCGTATTGATCGGGAGACCATTGATCAGGGGTTTGAAGAACTGGCCCGGCAAAACAATTTAAATGAAGAAGAAAAAGCCTTTATTTCTCATAAAGCCGGCAAGCTTGCCCATCTATTGAAAGCCCCCAAGCGCATAACGGCCATTGCTGATGATATTGCAGATCATTATCAAAGCCATGTCGCCCCCAAACAGTTTAAAGGTATGGTGGTGGTGTACGATCGTGACGCTGTGGTGCAAATGTATTATCTGCTTTGCCGGCGCCTGGGTAAAGATGCCGTTGAGGCGGTGATGAACATTTCCCAGGGCACCATTGAAGAAGAAACAGACGAGAATGGAAAGCCTAAAAAAATTGCCCCGGACTGGCTCAAATGGAAGAAATTGAATCTTCCCATTGAGAAAAAAGATTTTAAACGGTGGCAAGGCATTGATGCAAGCCCTGAAGTCCAGGAGCAGCTTCTTGACCGGTATCGAGATGCCGCAGACCCGTTAAAAATCCTCATTGTAACCGCCAAATTGCTTACCGGGTTTGATGCGCCCATCTGCTATTGCATGTATCTGGATAAACCCTTGAGAGATCATACCCTGCTCCAAGCCATGTGTCGAACCAACCGCCTCTATAGTGACACCAAAAAACATGGCCTGATCATCGACTATCTCGGGGTATTTGAAAATGTTGCCAAAGCCCTAGACTATGATCCCAAGGAAATTGAAGGTGTGGTTGAAAGCGTTGAAGCGTTCAAAAAATTGTTTCCTTTGGCCCTGGAAAAATGCCTTGATTATTTCCCGGATGTTGACCGGACAATTGAAGGTTATGAAGGTCTGATTGCCGCCCAGGACTGCCTTGTGGGGAACGAAAAGAAAGATGCCTTTGCCGCCCAGTTCAATGTATTAAAGCGATTCTGGGAGGCAATCACACCAGATTCTTATCTTAATGAGTTCCGCAAAGATTACCGATGGCTGGCCCAGGTATATGAATCCATTAAGCCTGTGGGAGGATTGGGGTCGTTGCTTTGGGAATCTTTGGGGCCGGAGACGATCAAATTGATCCACGAAAATACAGAAATTGATCGAATCAGGGATGATATTGATGAGCTGGTCATGGATGCCCAGTCGGTTTTTGAATTGTCCGAGGAGGAGCGAAAGAAAAAAGCCAAGAAACTGAACCTGTCACTCATGGCAAAGATCAAGACCCAAAATGATCCGCGTTTTGAAGAGCTGGGACAACGCCTTGAGCGGCTTAAGGATAAATATGAGGCTGGCGTTCTGAGCAGCATAGACTGGCTCAAAGAGTTGTTAGATGCCGCCAGGGACATGGTTCGACTGGAAAACGAGACCCATGAAGCGGTTATTCCCGACGACAAAGAAGCCCTGACGGAAATATTTCTCGAATTAAAGAATGGTACCACCCCGCAGATGATTGCTAACGTGGTTGAGGACATAGACAAAATCGTTCGCGTCACCCGATTCGATGGATGGCAAAGCACCCATGCCGGACAAAAGGAAATCCAGAAGGTACTCCGTCAGACCCTGTTTAAATACAAGCTGCACAAAGAACAGGAACTTTTTGAGAAAGCCTATGGGTATATACGGGAGCACTATTAAGGAGAGTTAACCTATGGCTTCTGTTCTTGCATGGATTGACCATGACGCCAAAGCAAGGGAACGAACCCTTCGCATCCTCTCTCTTTTTCAGGAGAAGGAGAGCCGGGACGAACTTGGGCTGGGTTCAGTTCGGGACAGTTTTGCCGATCAGTTATTTCCGGGAACAAGTACAATCCAAACCCGGCTTCGATACATGCTTTTTGTGCCATGGATTTACCACTCCCTGGAAGAAAAACGGTTACCCGCAGACAGATTCGCGATACAGGCGGACAGCATGGAAAGAGAGCTGGTTCAGCCTTTAATGAATTCTGACGATCAGGCCGGCGTCTTTGGTAAGACCGCAGGTAAAAAACTCAAACGGCTTCCAAGTTCCGTCTATTGGGCAGGCCTTGGCGCCTGGGGGATACGTCTTACGCCGTTTTCCCAGGAAGAATATCACAGACGCATTGATGATACTTATCGCAGACGCACTGCTTTAAAGGTGCTTGAAAAGGATGCAAAAACACGCGGGGACGACATCGATGTTGAATTGCGAAGGGCAACACAAAGCTGGCATAGGAGCTTACCTGAACCGCCTGACGACTTTCCCCAAAATGCTGAATTTGCCTTGTCCCGGCAAGAAGCGGAATTTATAAAAGACCGGATTCGCGCATCCTGCCCCAACAGCCTGTTGTCCTCTCTGATACTGCACGGCAAACCGGCTGACGTATATGCGCCATGGGAACATCCGGATTACGGCAGTTTTTCCGATCACCACAAGGAGCTGTTGACCCATGCAAGACTCTTTTCCGAGGTAATGCATGGAGCTTCACTCTCTTATAACATCCAGCTGGCCCGAATTATAAAACGCGACCAACTGGTTAGCGAACATGAAGAGCGATTTGATGGATGGATAAAATCTTTACCCCTGGAGGAAATCCGTTCCTGGTCAACATCCCGTCTCTGGGAATTGACCATTGGGCATGGGCATGGGCATGGGCATGTCATCAAACCCAGGACCAGAACGTTCATTGAGCAATGGATTAAGCAGACTCGGATATCTGCCAAAAACCTGCTTGCAAATACAACGGCAATGTCGCTGGTTAAAAAAAGGGAAATGACGCTCAAAGGCCCAAGATCAAGATTCCGGAATCGGCGGGCGCTTGAACAGTGGGGAGGATACTCTGGTGTTGGTAGACTTGTCTATCGGTGGCCCAATGTCAAGGTATTCTTAAACGATCTGTACCAGGGCATGAAGCAGGAGGAAAAATGTTGAACCCAAGCTCCCGAAGCCTGTATACCTCTGCATTAACGCCGCCACCGGGGATGGTTTTCGATGAGGCCATTGCAACAACGTTTTCAATGGACCCGGCACTGTTGTTGGAAGCACCTGTTTATCTGGCTTTGATGGCAACGGATAACCAGACAGATCCGGACCCTTTGTCTGTGCTTGACGCGATCCGAAAGTATTCAAAAAAAATCAGTGGTGTCCGGTTAGTTTTTTGCACGTAAAAAACAGCTAAATTTATTGAAAAAACAGTCATTTTTTTATTGACAAATGTGCGTAGAAATTTTTTCGCGCCTTGAAAAATTTTACTCAAGGAGCCAAAATGACGCGCATTTCAGTCTCAAAAAAACAAATACAGTCCCTGAATTTTGACAAATTCCAGCGCCCTCTGGTAAGGTCGCTTTCACAAGCACCTGAACTACAATCTCGAGGAGATCGCCCTTTAAAAATGACATTCGAAGACCAAATCAATGCCTTGGTTTATTTTCATCTTCAGGAACACAAATCAGCCCGGCATTTAGTTCAAGATCTCAAGGAGAACATTTTTGCCAAAGAAAATATTGCTCCGGATGGGGGAATCAGTCGCAGCAGCTTTGGCGAAGCAGTCAATCACCGGGGACTTGAACAACTACAATTTGTCTTCGAGGACCTTTATAAGCAGGCTGTTGGGTGTCTACCGAAGGAGCACGCAGAACTTGGAGAATTGGTATCCATTGACGGCAGCCTTATAAATGCTGTCCTTTCAATGCACTGGGCGAACTACAGGAAAGGAAGCAAAAAAGCCAAAGCGCATTGCGGGTTTGACATTAATCACGGCATCCCCAACAAAATTTTTTTGACGGAAGGGAATGGTGGAGAACGTCCTTTTGTAGCAAAAATCCTGTCCAAGGGACAAACAGGCGTTATGGATCGTGGCTATCAATCCCATCACGATTTCGACCTGCTTCAGGAACAAGGGAAGCATTTTGTTTGCCGTATAAAGGCCAAGACAACCAGAACCGTAATTGAAAACCATGAGATCAATTCCGGTAGCTACATTTTTTATGATGCATTGGTCAGGCTTGGTACTCCGAATCAAAACCAGACTAAGAATCCCGTTCGGGTTGTTGGGTATAAAATTGCCGGGGTTAAATATTATGTGGCAACGGACAGACATGATTTAACGGCAGAACAAATAGCAACCATTTATAAACTCCGGTGGACCATTGAAGATTTTTTCAAATGGTGGAAAGAGCACCTGAAGGTTTACCATCTCATTGCCCGCAGTGAATACGGCCTCATGGTTCAAATTCTTAGCGGCCTTATCACTTACCTGTTGCTGGCAATCTACTGCCGCGAGGAGTTTAATGAGAAGGTCTCTATTAAAAGAGTTCGGCAGTTACGAATTGCCATCTTGAATGACCTAATCGGGCACAACGAGAATGGTTCGCATGGGTTAAGCAGGGACAATATTGTCAAAGATCAAAAATTTACGTTTGCCGAGCAAGCAAAAACCTAACCGGACACTACTGAAAAAAAATAACAGTATATGTGCAAAAGGGTCGTATTCAGGTGCCCCAAATTGCAAAGCCCAACCCCTTGTTTGGCTTTCTGGAAGAGATGATTGTCGAGGTGGCGGCCCCTGGCCAAGGTGTTTTTCACCCAAAAGTGTGGGCCATCCGTTTTGTCAGTCCTGATCAAAAGGTTTCAATGTATCGCCTGGTGGTGTTGACAAGGAATATGACAAACGACAAATCCTGGGATCTGTCTCTTCAACTCGAAGGTCGGGTTGAAGGTCGTAAATCCCCACTAAATAAGCCGTTGGCGCATTTTTTTAAATCGCTTCCTGATCTGGCCACTGGAGTTTTGAGCCAAGACCGGATCGAACAGGCGATAGAGTTTGCAGACAAGCTGCATCGCGTTCAATGGGAACTTCCCGACGGCTATGATGAGCTGATATTCTACCTTCCAGGCACTAAAGGGTTTAATTGGAAGCCTCCTTCGGTAAATCGCCTGGCTGTCATTTCCTCTTTCTGTTCTGACGACGCGTTGAGACAACTTGCAAAACAAGCCAAGGTTGCAGATGTGCTGATTTCACGGCCGGAGTCATTATCTGCACTGAAACAGGAAACACTTGAAAGCTTCGGGCAATGTCTTCATTTGGATGAAGCGGCTGAAACCGAAGATGGTGAAGAAGTTACGCTTGAACAGCCGCTTTCAACCGGTTTACATGCCAAAGTTTATCTGTTTGAGACCAGATATTATGCCGACTACACCCATGTAGTCATGGGGTCTGCAAATGCCACCAATGCCGCATTGAAGGCATCAAGAAACATCGAGATTCTTGTGGAGCTGATTGGCCGAAAGAATAAGGTTGGGGGCATTGATGATTTGATTGGGGCCGACGGTTTGGGTGAATATCTGATCGAATTTGACAAGACCCAGAAAACGGATATTGATAAGGAACGCAAAGAGGCGGAACAGTTTATTGAAAATGCAAGATTTCAGCTGTCCCAGGCCGATCTGTCCATTAATTGTCGTCAGAGTTCTAAAAACAATTTATGGGATTTGATACTTGAAGGAAAAATTCCACACCTTAAGGGTATTGTCCGCGCATCTGCCTGGCCCATAAGTGTCATGCAGAAACATGCCGTCGACATTCCGGGTGACGGTTGTGAAGCTGAAGTCAGTTTCAAGGAATTTTCAGCATCATCTTTAACGGGTCTTATCGCCTTTGAGTTAAAAACAAACCACCCTGATGTTATGGCAAAGTTCGTATTGAATCTTCCTGTTAATGGTATTCCCGAAGAACGTAACGCCGCCATCCTGCAAACCGTGATTAGTAATCAAGACGGATTTATCCGGTACCTGTTGTTATTGATGGGGGATGACAGGTTTTCCGGGATGGAATATTCAAATGGCTCCGGGCTGGCCGGATGGTTGAGCCGAATGGCCCAGGGGGAGGATATCCCGTTACTGGAGGAGCTGACCCGCACTTACAGCCGCCACCCGGAAAGACTGAAGGAGATTTCAGGCCTGATCCGTGATTTATCCAAAGGAAATCAAAAAAGCGTTATTCCTGAGGATTTTTTAAATCTCTGGAAAATTTTTGAGGCGGCTATCGGGAGTAAGGATGCCTAACAATAGTTTCTCATCAGAATCGGCATTAACTGGCTTGAAAGACTTCCAGAAAAAAACTGTGAAGTACGTTTCCAAACAACTTTATGGGAGTGACAGTACATCCCGATTTTTAATTGCCGACGAAGTCGGGCTTGGGAAAACGCTTGTTGCAAGGGGGATTATCGCCAAGGCCTTGGAACATTTGCAAAACAGAGAAAAACGGGTCGATGTGATATACATCTGCTCCAATGCAGCGATTGCGACTCAGAACGTAAATCGGCTTAATGTTAACGACACGGATGGTTTTTCAATTGCCACACGGCTGACGTATCTTCCACGGCAGGTGCGGTCACTACGCAAAAACAAGGTCAATTTCATCAGCCTGACGCCTGGTACCGCATTTGACCATGAACGCAGTAGAGGCGGACATGCCGACGAACGTGCCATCCTATACCAGATGTTATGGCCTTTGCCCTGGGCACGTGGCACCAGAAAGAAACGTCATCAGACCGGGCTCTTAAATATGCTGCAGGCAACTTCAGGACAAAAAAATTGGCGTAATCTGGCTCACAATGCTGCCGGGTGGCAGTTGGATCATGATTTGTCTGTTGCTTTTCGCCGCGCTGTTCTGGAGGACAAAGAACTTTATCAAAGACTAAAAGAGTGTTGTTGGCAGTTCAAAAGATACAAAAAAAATATTCCTTCCCAGAATTTGGAACTTCGATACAGCTTGATTGGAGAACTTCGAAGTAAACTTGCTTTAGTTTGCCTTTCTGCTCTTAAACCAAATCTGGTCATCCTGGATGAGTTCCAGCGATTCAAACATTTGCTTGATGGCAGTGACAACGCCTCTGAGCTTGCCACCGCTCTGTTTGAATATCCTGACGTGCGAGTTCTTCTGCTTTCGGCCACACCTTACAAAATGTTCACTCTTGATCAGGAAACCGATGAAGATGATCACTATCCGGATTTTATAAAAACCCTGAATTTTTTGTTCAACGATCCAAGCAAGGTCACTGCTGTAAAAAATCTTTTGTCAGAGCACCGAAACGCGATTCACTCATGCACCACCGACTCAGAAAGGCATTCAGGTAAAAAGACTCAGCTTGAACAGATGCTGCTGCAAGTCATGTGTCGGACAGAGCGGGTTTCTACAACCCTGGATCACAACTCAATGCTGACGGAGCTTGAGCAGCCGGCGCCACTTATATTCTCAGACCTTGAGCATGCAGCGACTGTTGATTCAGTAGCCCGCTGTGTCAAGGCAGGGGAGCCGATTGAATACTGGAAGTCTGTACCCTATCTGATGAATTTTTTAAAACATTATGAACTGAGGAATAAAGTAGATGCCCAATTGGGAAATCCCTCTGATGCGCTTCAAGGAGCTCTTTCATCAATAAGGGGGCAACTGCTGACAAAGGATAAATTTGAGGATTATGGGGTGCTTGAACCGGCCAATCCAAGAATGCGGATTCTTTTTGAAGATACGATAAACAAAGGTATGTGGCAACTTTTATGGATGCCGCCATCCATGCCGTATACTGACCCGGAAGGCGTATATAAGGACAAAAATGATTTAACCAAGGCGCTTGTATTTTCTTCATGGAATGCCGTCCCGGATGCGGTGGCATCAATTTGTTCCTACGAGGCCGAACGAAAAATGATTGCCGCCACCTCGGTTGCGCACAGTGAGCTCTACGATAAAATCAAGCCGTTGCTTAGGTTTGCGGCGTCTTCGGTTGATAATCGGTTAACCGGTATGTCTGTCATTGCATGGCTGCTGCCATCGATAACGCTTGCCACTAAGATTGATCCACTTGAAATAGCCCTTAACCATGGAAACGGCAAACCATTGGCAGTGCAAGAAATGAGAGACAAAGTCAAGGCTATATGTCATGGCTTGGTCGAAACTCTCCCAAGTGGAGGACAAGATTCACGCCCTGATAAAAGATGGTACTGGGCTGCTCCTATTCTATTTGATTCTGATAACGGGTTGCTGGATTGGTGTAAAAGCCATTCAGGATGGCGGTCAGCGACACCAGACCAGGAAGCAGGCACCCGTTTCAAAGATCACATCGACCTGCTGATAAGTATGGCTCAGGGCAATGTTCCTCTCGGCCCGAAGCCTGACGATCTGGTAGACGTTCTTTGTGACCTTTCGCTGGCCGGTCCCGGCATCTGTGCGCTACGAGCGCTGCGTCGTATTGGTGTCTGGGCCAGCCCATCCGATCCGGAGTTATTGTCTGCTGCCGCCCGTATTGCATCAGGTTTCCGCTCCCTTTTCAATATGCCGGAAACGATTGCCATGCTGCGGGGGGCTGGTGAGGATACCTATTGGAGACTAACACTGAAGTACGGTATTGAGGGAAATATTCAGGCAGTGCTTGATGAATACGTGCATGTCCTTCAAGAGTCTCTGGGGCTTCAAGAACACTCATCAAAGGAACAGGTGGCAGGCATTGCCGCATGTATCCAGACGGCTCTATCTTTGCGGACCGCTCAAATTAAGATTGATGAGATAAAAAATTCAGGAAACAAATTTATCGTTGATAACTTTAACACCCGTTGCCGTTTCGCTCTGCGGTTCGCAGATATCAGGGATGACAACAACCAAGCGCTTGTCCGTGCTGATTCGGTGAGGGATGCATTTAATTCTCCGTTTCGTCCTTTTATTTTGGCGTCAACGTCAATTGGCCAGGAAGGCTTGGATTTTCATACATGGTGTCATGCGGTGGTGCATTGGAATTTACCTTCTAATCCAGTCGATCTTGAACAGCGAGAAGGTCGTGTACATCGATATAAAGGACATGCTGTCAGAAAAAATATTGCCGAGCGCTACGGTATGGCAGCTCTTTGTGATGTTTACAGTGGTGGAGATCCATGGCAGCTTCTTTTCCAGATCGCATCCCAAAGCAAATGCAATGGGCGTTCTGATCTTATTCCATTTTGGATTTTCGAGGAAGGTTCTGCCCGTGTAGAACGCCGCATTCCATTGCTCCCATATAGCAAGGAGGTGGGTAAGCTCAAACGGCTAAAACAGTGCATAGCACTTTATCGAATGGTTTTTGGGCAACCTCGCCAAGAAGATTTGTTATTCAGCCTCAGCCAGAATGGTAACCATGAAATTACGAACTTGACTGATTGGATGATCTCTTTGGAGCCACCTATAGACGAGAGCCAAAACTAACTTGTATACGACGGGTACGTCCTACATTCTTTTAGGCTTAATTTAATTCTAGCCAGATTTATATGGCGAAAACGGCATAAAATAAAAATATGGCGTTTTGAACATAATTTGATATTATTCTGTATCGACATATTTTTATTTGGAGGAAGCGATGCAGCAGATCATGGTCTCCCCCAGGGATCTTGGGGCAATGCTCAGGGAGTTGCGCAAACAAAAAGGCCTGACCCAGACAGCGTTGGGTAAACGAGTTGGGCTTGACCAGAAACGGGTATCCCTGATGGAAAACGGCAATCCCAATATCCGGATAGACAGCTTGTTCCGACTGCTTTCCGCCCTGGACGTGGGCATGGCCCTTGAGCCCAAGGGCATTGGCGGTGCAGCTCCGGGCCAAGGGATACAGGAAAGCAATGAGGATGAGTGGTGATGGGCAAGGCAAAAAGTCTCAGTGTCCTGATGAACGGTTCCCCTGTGGGGCGGCTGGCTCGCAGTGCCAAAGGGGTTGTCTCTTTCGGCTATGACGAAAACTGGCTTTCAAACCGTAACAGGAGGCCCTTGTCCTTGTCCCTGCCCCTTACTGCTCAGGTTTATTCCGGCGACCGAGTAGAGAATTATTTTGACAACCTGTTACCGGACAACATGGCATTGCGCAACAGACTGCAGGCTCGGGTCGGGGCCTTGTCCACCCGAGCCTTTGACCTGCTTTTTCACATCGGCAGGGATTGTGTGGGGGCTGTGCAGCTTGTGCCCGAAGGGGAAGTTCCAAATGTCAAAATGCTCACGGCAGGCCGGGTGGATGAAGCGCAAATAGAGAAAATTCTTAAGTCCTATGCCGCGATGCCTCTGGGCGTTGACATTGATTCCGACTTCAGGCTTTCCGTTGCCGGTGCCCAGGAAAAAACCGCATTCCTCAGGATGCAGAGCGGCTGGTACCGCCCTTCCGGGGCTACGCCTACCAGTCATATTTTCAAGCTGCCCATGGGCCGGCTGGGACAGACCGGCCTGGATCTGTCAGGCAGTGTGGAAAACGAATGGCTCTGCCAGAAGCTTTTGGATGCCTTTGGTATGGCTGCGGCTGACACCCGAATGGCGAAATTCGGTAGCCAGAAGGTGCTTGTGGTGAAGCGGTTTGACCGACGCTGGTCAGCTGACGGCTCCTGGTTGATCAGGCTACCCCAGGAAGATATCTGCCAAGCCACGGGAACACCTTCGGCCCTGAAATATGAGGCAGACGGGGGGCCGGGCATGGCCGCGGTCATGGACCTGCTTTTGGGCTCCGACAAGGCCTATGAGGACAGGACCGTCTTCATGACGGCCCAGGTGCTTTTTTGGATGTTGGGGGCCATTGACGGTCACGCCAAGAATTTCAGCATCTTTCTTCGGCCCGGCAGCCGGTTTCACCTGACACCCCTTTACGATGTCATCTCGGTCTATCCTTTAGCCAAGGCTGGCCAGATTTCCATGCACAAGGTGAAAATGGCCATGGCCGTGTCCGGGAAAAATCGCCATTACAGATGGAATAGCATCACAAGAAGACATTGGTTGGATACGGCCAAAAAATGCAGGTATCCGGAAGATGAGATGACGCAGATTATTGAAAAATGCTGCGATATGGCACAAGGCTGCATAGATCAGGCAGGCTCGGCTCTGCCCTCGGGGTTCCCCGGGCAGATTTCAACAGCAATTTTTTCAGGAATACACCAGGCAAGGGAGCGGTTGATTAAAAAATAAAATGGATTGAAACCGTATACCTCAAGCGGAACTGGGTGAATTAGTTCCACGACCAAGGACGATAAATAAACGAATATAGGATTTTCTGAGCAACCCCTCGAAACTGCCTATTTCAGACTTTAAACCCCTACTTTTCGGGAGGGATGGGCTAAAAACCTCAAATAGGAAATTCCGCGGTTTTGGGCTTAGCCACCCATTCCAAGCCCTGGCCATTTTTATTCCGAGCCGCTACATCTAATATTCCTTTATGTGGTCTTTATTCACCTCTATACCCCAATCATAACAACCTTTTGAGGCATCATAATTATGGACGACCCATTTTTTGTGTATACCTTCTTGAAAACGCCGGCCAATTTCAAGTGCGACGGTAGATTGAGCAGATATGAAAAAATGAATTTCTTTGCAGTTCGGCAAAGAAGAATAGTGATCAATGATTCCCTGTATAGTTGACGACAAACGTTCTAATTCTCTTTGATTGGTTATTAAATTTCGCTTTTCGATTAAATTTGATTTAACAGAAAGGGTGCTTTGTTTTAAATCCGTTGGCAGTTGTTCTTTCCGTATCTCCTGTGTAAAACTGATTGAAATTCCAATATGCCCTTTTCCATTAGGTGATATTGAGTTTGGCTCATCATGGATCAATTGAATATTTTGTTCTTCATCGTCAAGGAGTTTCCAACTACCGTCTGAATGGAACCTGTCAAAATAAATGATTTCAGCGCTTACAGCCCGGAAACAAGATCCATATGCGACTAAAAAAGGGACCCTTGCAAGCCCGCCCAAATATAATATCTTGCAATTTTGATTTAGGATAAATCTTTCATAAATTCTTACGGCAACTTCAGAGTTAAACATATTAACTTGAGCACGAATACTGTCAACAGTAAATTCGGGAATACCTAACTCGACTGTTTCTCTCGAATCCAGTTGTTCCGGACGGGTTAATAGTTCTATTGGAAAACGAGCACTAGTCGCCAGCATCCCTGTAATCAAGGCTTTGGATGTTGATCTTGATATTTCTCCAAGCCTTTTTACATCAATGAGGATTAAAAACGCTCCAATTAAAAAACCTGCAACTGCCAGGATGTTATTTATTGAGGAAATAGACTGGCTGTCAAATTGGATATTGGAAACAAGAAATCCTTCAGGAAAAATAAGTTTTAAAACCCATCCCAGTGCAGGAAAAGCACCCATAGAAACTACCATTATCCTTGTGCCTAATACTGCCAAAGGATATAATTTCTTTTTGGTTTTGAAATAGTACGTTATAACCCATTTAACCTTTATCCATATCTTATCAAGAGATCCCAAATCTATCTCCCCAATTCATTCAAATGGTCAAAAATTATTAATTCCGTAGCGATAAGCCTCTTAATTTTCATCAAGTTCCCTCAGTTCTATCACTGGCCCAAATGCAAGCATAAAAATTTTGATCACCATGCATCCAATTATTACAAAAAATAACGGTCTGTCTTTATTCTCTTTTACATGGACAACCCAGTCATCCAAATCAACTTGAGAAGGATTTGGGGAATCCTCGGGATGGGTATGCCATGTGCCAAGATATGCCCTTCGTTGGAAAGACTCATTAAAAAATCTTTCTAATTCTGCGTTGTGGGCCTTATCATCCAGTTTGAAGTAATTCGGCTTATTAATATCTGTTTCTATAGGTGTTGTAATGCCATCGACCCAAATTTCATTTTCATTTCCACGATGGCCGACCAGGAGTCCGGCAGATTCAACGGAGCGAGATTCTGTTTGCCGGTAATTGAGCCACCTGTCCATTATATCCTGAGCGATGTGGACCTTAAGCCTCTCACCATCCGTATAGGTTACAGCAGGCACACCTCGACATGCGTCACATAACGGATTATAAAGCGGTGTTGGCAATAGGGACTGATGAAAAAAATCATACCTGGGAGAAAGCTTGATCCCGTTTTGTATAGCCACTTCACATGAGCCCTTCCAGCTTACTTTCTGGGATTGTGATATTTTACCTTCAAGATATCGAATCGCCAAATCTGCGGCAATCAATGCCGTTTGCGTTGAATGGATTGCTCCATAAGGAATAAACATGTCGCTGCAGCCGGCGTAATTTTTAACGATACTTTGATCCGGTTCGAAAAAATTTAAATTTGAGGATAGACCCGGACGACCAGTTTCCTTGTCTATGTACACGCACCCCAGGCACCCCCTGGTTCCGGGAATTTCCAAAGTTGCATGTCCGCCAATACCATGTCCTTCAAGCCATGTATTAATAACCGGGATCTTTATTTTTTTCGAAATCAGAAACTCATGAAATATTCTTTCATGGGTAGGAGAACCAATGGCAATAATAATTAAATCAAAATAATTGAAAAGTGCAGAATATTCACGAAGTCTTAAAAGTTGCTCAACATCTCCCTTTGCGTTAATCCACGGAAAATATTCGGACATTGTAATGCCTAATGCTTTTGCTTTAGGGGCACCTAAAAATCTTTTATCCAAAACATGCCGGTAAAGGTTCGAGAGTAAAAAAAGATCTGGGTCCAACATGGATATATCCCCCAACCCAGCAGCCCCTAATTTCATTGCCAGCTCACTGCCGACAGAACCACAGCCAACCAATAATATTTTTTTATCAAACAGTGATGGGTTTGCGCCACTGCGGGGCATAAGCAATTCTTTATTCAGGACATCGACACTCAGCCTTTTAATTTTCCACTCACCCAGGCGCTCTTTTATTAGAGGTAAAAGTTTTTTTTTCTTTGATGCAAAGTGCAGCCCAAACCAGGTAGTTCCCGACGATGTCGGTGCATTGAATACAATATAGAAGCATTTTGCGCGGAATTGTGAATAATGTCTTTTGAACTCAGTCTGGAATTCACCGGGAATGTTATTGATTGCCCATAAATACCATTCCGGCAATTCTTCGCCACGCTGCGGGGCTGGTTCAAGGCCTTGAAGGGGGATAACATAACCGATCCCTTCAGCTTGTTTCCGGTTTTTATATCCCAAAAAGTCTTTTAAATCAGAATTGCTTTCCGGGATGCCGATTGAACAGGAGGATATACCAAATACATGGTTTTTAACCGGTAGATAGATCTGCATTTTTTCAAGCCTGTCAGATCCCGAAGAGCAGATTAAATGAGTATTGTGTACAGGCTCAATCGAATTCCAATTTGTTTTAAATTCTCTCAGCAATTCATTCCGATTCCATACCGGGTCTCCAATTGCCTTTGTTAATAAGTCTGTATGTCTTTTCAGAGATTCTTCGAAAGCAAGCTCGGGCCTTTGAAAATTGACGGAAACCGAGTCGGAATCATTCACACAAATATCAGCCAATGAATTTTCGCCATTTGGCAAGACATGGGCAAGCACACCAAATTGTTCGGCATCCTTTAGATAAAACGGCGGGAGCCTGGTAATCTCCTCGTCACAAATATGAACAAGGGTTACAGCTCTACCATGGATTTCGATGTCCACAGACAAACAGTCCCTTCCGTGAATTTCTTCAGGCTGGATATCATATTGGCTGTCCAGAAAATATGAGAGGACCTTCTCATAATCCATTTACGCCCCCTGAGATGTCCCGATTGCGCCTTTAGCAGGGAATACGGATATGGCGGCGGCGCCCCTCCCGGCCGCCTCTGAACTTTTATCAAATTTTTTCTCAGGAACTTCAAAATCACTGCCGAAAACCTTGTTCAAAATTTCACATTGCTTAATCTCATCTTTTTCGTCCAAAGCGTCTTTTAATTTACCTTTGAGAGTTTCAAGCTGGTTTTTAAGCTGTGTCCCGATATTTTTGTCACTGCCGTCGATCGTAATTCCAGAGCTGTTTTTATGCTGAAAAATATCTTTGAATGGGCTTTGGGGCAGCATTACAGAAATTCGGTATTGATCAGGATTTGATGATACCAAGGAAAAGTACGAGCCAGACAAAATGTTATCCACAACTTTTTTCAGCACATTGAGATCATCTTCAACTTCAGTGGCTTCGGAGTCCGGCTTGTATTCATTTTTTATCATAACGGTCAGGCCGATTGAAAAAATCTTTTTCCGGACTTCTTCACTGAATTTTTCATCCCTCCAGCGTTTCATAAATCTTACAAGGCGCTTGTATTGCTTACGCTTTGAAACGGGGCTTTCTCCATAGCCTTCCGATGATGAAATCCAGTCTCTCAGGCCTATAGGGTCGGAGAGTGCCCATTCCTTAATATTATCGCTTGATCCGACTTTTCCGACAGCCAATTTATAGTTGCCGGCGTCATCTTTGGTATAAACGGTGTAATCAATATGCAGTTTTTTGCTTTTATAATCAGCTGTGATACATGGAAGCTTTACTTTAGCATTTTGAAAATTTCTGTTCTCCAGTACCGCAAGTACTTCTTTTTTGGGTGCCACCGGATCATCGGGGGCATCTTCAGATGATATAACTACCGATCTGTCAATGTCATAATCCTTATCCTTATTTTTTATAGCCGTGAGCACGGAAAAGGAGCCCTGTAGAAAAGACTCCTTTATCGTATAGCCCTGTTCTTTGAATTTTGCTTTGATATCACTAAGGATGCTATCATCTTTGTCCTTGGCATCCTTGTATTCATCGGAAAAGGTTGTGATATAAATTTTTTTATCAAAATTATCAAAATGGGTTTGGATGGTCACTAAAATCTTCCTTTAAAATTAAAATAGTTGATATGCAAAATAATACAGATACTTTTTATGTCAATAAGAAGGATTTAAATAATTTTAATTTTTAATTTTAAACTACACCAATATAGTATTTTATGGTAAGTTCGCTTCACTTGAACCACTAAGATAAAATATAAAAGGGGCAAAATGCGTTGGAGCACAAAACAGAGAATTGAATTTATAGAAACTCGGTTGTATTGGGAGGGAAAAATTAGCAGGAAAGATCTTACCGGGTATTTTGACATTTCCATCCCCCAATCGACAAAAGACATTAAAGCATATATCGAAAAGGCCCCCGATAATATCCGCTATGACAGCAAGGCCAAACAATATGTTGCTGCCGAAGGATTTGAGCCGGTACTTATTTCTCCGGACAGTGAGACTTACCTCCAAAGATTGCTGACAAGTGATCCGGGTCAAGAAGAGTTTTTCTGTGGTTCCATGCCTTCATTTTATAATGCACCATGTATTCAGCGCAAAATTGATCCCAAGATACTCAAATACATCCTGAAGAATATCAATGAGGGCAATGCCGTTCATGTTGAATATCAATCCATGAGCGGTCCGGGGCCGGCTTGGCGGTGGATCACTCCCCATGCCATTGGGTTTGATGGATTCAGGTGGCATGCCCGGGCTTTTTGCCATAAAAGCCGTGTATTCAAAGATTTCAACTTGGGCAGGATATACGAAATCGGGGCAACAGAATCTAACCCCATTGACCCTTCAAGCGATTTTCAATGGTTCACTGACATCACCTTTATTGTTGAGCCCCATCCCGGCCTTACCGAAGCGCAGAGCAAAGGTATTGAACGGGATTATGGCATGACCAACGGCTTTCTTGAATTCGAGGTCAGTGGCGCTTTTATTTTTTATATGCTCAAAAGGCTTAACCTTGAAGAGGGTCATGAAGAGAATGAACCCATCAAACAGCAAATTGTTCTTAAAAACCGAGAACAAATAGAAAATCAGCGACAGATGCTTGAAAAGATGTCGATAAACAAAATTGAAGAAACTATACCAAGGTTATAGGCTCAATGGCCACATAGCTGCGTTTTTAAATGCCATGTGGTTATTGAATCAAATAGGCCAGAGTGATCAGTGTCAATTATAATTCCCGCCCGCCGAATGACAATTTGAGTGGCCAATCTGTTTGAGAAAATTTTTTCCATTCAGACCTAAGAGTTTTTTTGCCCTTATTACATCCCAACTTTGACACAAAAGTTGGGATTGTAAAAATAAACCCAAAGGCTCATTAATAAAAGCGTTGGGGCTTTTATTTGAAATCCGGACTTGCTTTTTCAAAAAATACATCCTAACTTTTATCCATATTATTATTAAAAGTTGGGAATTTTTGAAAAATGAAAAATTTGAATCATCCTAAGAAAGGAAGCCATATTTCTGTTGAACCGATCCGGAGGCAAAAAGACATCAAACTGATAAAAAAAATCTTACAGAATTCTCCTCGGAACCTCTGTTTGTTCATTTTGGGGATTAACACCAATCTGCGGGCTTCAGATCTTCTGAAAATCAAAGTCAAACAAGTGCAATACCTTCGGCCCGGGGAAGAAATCTCCTTGAAGGAAAAAAAAACGCAGAAACCAAGGCGGATCAATTTAAACCGGGCTTGCATTGAGGCAATTCAAAATCTGCTTAAATCCAGTAAATACGAAGATGATGATTTTCTTTTTCTAAGCAACCGGAAGAACAAAAATGCATTGACGGTTTCCAGCCTAAGCACTTTGGTTAAAAAATGGTGTAAGGACATCAATCTGAAGGGGAATTATGCCAGCCACACCCTAAGAAAGACCTGGGGATATCATCAGCGAGTCACCTTCGGTGTTGGACTTCCAGAATTAATGGTTTGCTTCAATCACACCAGTCAAAAGCAGACTTTGGATTATCTCTGCGTCCAGCCTGAAGAAATTAAGAGTGTTTATCAAAATGAGCTATAGAAAAAGTTTGGAATTTTATGCCGCTATGCGGTCATTAGGCCTTGGTGGCCATTGCGCATCGCGCTTCCTCGGTTTCGTAATTTATGTTTTATGTTAACTACTTGATTTTATAAATGACATTGTCCACTTCTCCACTATTCTCTATTTTTTTTGTTAAAATTCAATACATTGTTATATAATTTAATCCAATTCATTATAAAACATAGAGGCAAATGCCATCGAGAAATTTTTATTATTATTTTGAATATCAGCTATAAAGATATTGATAAGTTCTTCGGAAATATAAAACTTATTCTTCACCAAATTTTTGTAAGAGCCATTTAATAAGCATATGTTTAAAAAACAATTAAGGATTTCATCTCTGGACTCACATAATGTTAATAATCCATTGACAAACCAACTATCAAAATGGGGTTTAATTCTATTAATTGAATTCATTATTAGCTTACGAAATTGATATTCCAATTCAAAAATCAATCCTTTATCCCAAAAGAATCTAGGATTTTCGTGATTATATCTGGAATAGATTATTGGATTACCAGGATTTCTTAGCTCTCCCGCAAATGGTAAATGACTGTTTATAGTTAACAAGGTCCAAAAAAGTGCTACAATAGCAGGATCATGATTCTTAAATATTTTTTCAAATGATTTTAATTTAAACCCAAATACGATAGGGGCTACTTTTTTGCTAATCTTCTTACACTGAAATCCTTTATATAATGATTTCACACTGCTTGGCTCGGATTTTTGATATATATTTCTAAGATTAGATTGCGGCAATGTAAATCCGATTTTATTAAGATCATTATTTATTTTTTTTGCTAAGCCCTTTGGCTGATTATTACAAATAATCAATATAGAGTTTATCCGATTGCAATATTCATTATGAGCTAATTTAATGAGTTCATTATCAATGTATGATAATGACTCAATATCACCTAAAGAATCATGATTTAGACTTTCACTATGATAAAAATTCTGGATTAATTTTAACCGGAGAATATAATCAATTTTATCGTGTCGATAAGATATTTCGTTTGCAACATCCCTTATAGTATGTTCAATTAATTTTTTAATTTCAAAATCAAGTAAGCTAAAATTAATACAATATTGTACTATAGATAAAACAATATGTGAAAATAAATCTGGAGTAGGATTTTCTGATTTTATTAAAAAGTTACCTTTTACAATTGTAGAGTTTTCATTAACAATTCCATTCAAATCACAACCGAATTTATATGACAACTCACGTGCAATTTCCCGATTAGCAAAAAAGTTAAAATGTTCCAAAAAATGAGCAGTACCAAATGGGAATGGATATATTTTATTCTCAAATGAACTTCCAAAGGAACTAACTAACGCAAAGGTACAAACAAAAGGATTTAAATTATGGGCTGTAATAACATGCAGATTCAATCCGCAATCTAATTCTTCCAAATGATAATCTTGAGGAAGATCAATATTTATTTTTTTTATCTTCTTCATGATAATATAAACCCATATAGTTTCCTGCTTGATAGATGATTGTCGCAAATTGAATGAGGCCCGCTATGGTTATTGTTTTTTTTACCCATTTGTTTTCTAACCATCCTGGTTTGTTATTTTCATTTAGTTCTTTCATCATCTCGTTTAGCTCAAGTCTTAGTGTCTGGAAATATGAAAATAAATGTTCCTTCCTTTCTGCAGGCAACATAATTTCCCAACTATCATCGTTTATTTCTTTTAATTTTTGTTCCCCTTCAGATATTTTTTTTAGATATTCTATGAAAGAATTTTCAAGATTTTCATTCTGTATCTCCAAACTCAGTATCTCAATTTTTGCACGTAAATATTTGATTCTATCTTTGTTGGTCATTTTTATCTCCTAACGTTATCCAAATGCTGATCGACGCAGTTCGGCAATCAAGCAAAGACCGTTTTATTGATTGATGAACGCCACCTTTACCAGTTTATCTTGTGAAAGGCATGGTTGAGAATTGTGTTCTATAACATCAAACAGGCTGTCATCCTAAAAATTAACAAATCTATAATAAATCAAATATATTCCTTGTTGCTCTCAGAACGATATTTTTCAACTATCAATCACTATTCAAGGTTTGCCGCCGGTTCTTCTTGGATTTATTTTCTGTTTGTAAGCGAATACAAAAGTTTGATTTTGTCTGCCATGCTAAATATTGTCTTACGATTCGAATAAGTTTCTGATAAAATTTCGTAAATACTTGATCCAACTTTCTCTATAATTTCATCTTGATATTCTTCCAGGAAACGTCCTGTCTCTTCTTCTACAAAGGGCCACCCATATTTCTTCATTAACCCACTTATCAGAGTCGTACATATTTTTTGGGGATCTCGAATATCTGATGCAAACTCTTTACGCTTAAGGGCTAACACATCCTTAATTGGCTCAATCGGGACAGACGTTTCATATAAAATCTCAAAGCCTGCCTCTACAAGAGATGACGATACTTCTCTTATGTATGCCGTCTTCAGTTCATTATATATTGCCTCGGAATTTGATACGATATCACGGCTTATCGGAACTGATGCATTCACAACACTTATTTCAGCCCCGTCATGTGGGTCGTAATCAATTCCGACCCATATCTCCCCAGGTTTCGGAGGAACTTTCCGCATTTTTTCATAAACACGAACACCACGACCAAACGTGGGATATTTTCGTTTTGCAACATCAAGAAAATCTTTATCATAACCGATCAGAAGCGAATTAAACATTGTATCGAATGATAAATTTATGATCAGAAACCCGTCTGGTAATGCTATATGATTGATAAATGTGGATAATCCGGTGCCAGGAATAGTGGATTCACGCTCAATATATGACGCAAACCTTCCTTGTTGAACAGTAATTAGATCATAGTCCTCACGTGATTGAGCTTCGCTTGTACTTTCCGACACAAAAAAACGTAATCGGTCTGGATGCTCACTCATGATCTGATACGCTCCAATTCGGGTTTTGGCATTCCGATGCCAGTTAATAATGACATAAAATTCTTACCAAAGGTTTCTCCATCGTTGATTTTGATCTGGAATGTGACAATTTGCCCCTCTGCAATTGGAACCATCACAGAACGGCTCTTCATAAATTGCTGATTAATCTGAATGTTATATTCACCCGGATCAATTTCAAATTCCTTTATTTCATTTCTTGAGATTGTTCCTAATGATTTGCCATTCGCCTTAATATTAATTTTTGCGTGTCTATAGGCCCATTCATTATTTCGGATAAATTTCAAAGTCCCCTTTTTCATAATCCAATTCTCCTATTGAAAACTGTTAATTTGAAAACCGACAAAATCTAACTTCAGGGATATGCCGCGAGCCCAGTACGTGTTTCAGCGTAATGTTTAACTCACTGGCTTGTTCAGCGTATTGTGTGTGCCGGGTACGGCACGTGTTCTTAAAAGTGAGTCAAATGTAATGGATTTCCAAATGTTTGGCAAGTATTAGGTCCACCTGAATGGAGGCGAAGGGTGTAGTGGCAGTGCAATGGGATACCGGTGACGCTACTTCGGAAGGAAGCCGCCTTGCTGAAGCAAGGGACCGCTAATGTACGGGATGATGTACAGGAACCGAGTATAAGATGCGTACACTGGGACGAGTCTGCACAAGAACATAAAGTCATCTATCCATTATATTGTATCATAGCTCGTCGGTGGGCCAGCTTTCTCATATTATCTCACTCCAAACAACTCGGTTTGATCAGGTAAATTATATATTCTTGGTTTCCCAAGAACCACCCCTTTCAAGGTTGTACTAAGTACCAAGATAGAAATAATTTCCGGTTTAATGGTTTGCTAAAAATATATAAAGCTATTTAATAATAGTACGTTATAAAAAATATCATGGGAGGTGAATAAGAACTTATTTTCATCCACCACTTAACACGTAATTGTGGAAAACTAACCACATGAAATCATTTTATACTGAAGGTGGTGCATCTGCCATGTTATGACATTACTATGAAACTTGGCAGCAGTATTGAGAAACTCCTTTTTTGACGGTATGTTCATGAGATTTCTCTCAAATATCTGTAAAATGATTCCTACCTTGAAAAGGGGTTCCCAATAATAAAAATAAACAACACCATTTAATAAATAAGGATGGTGGACCTCTGGTGAATCAATTTCTAAAATATTTTATTCTTAGTTCCAGCCGACAGGAGTCAAAAGGTGATACGATATGACAATAATTATATAATTTTTAAGCTATTCTGGAAAGAAATACCACAGTATCCAAAGAAATAAAAACAAAGTTTAAAATTGATGAAAAATAAAATTTTCACTGGTTGACAAAGATGATTTCACTGGATAATTGATTAACACAACATCACAACATTAATGCCCATAAATTTAAGAATCTATATGAAAAATATAGTAAATACAGCTTTTGCACAAGAATTTCAAACCGCTGAGGCATTGTTTAAAAATTTTATTGAATCAGGAGCTCAAGAAACCGTAATTGACTTTCATGCATCATATCAGTCAAACGAAAAATGTGAAGAGATGGGGCTTGACGATCCTATTTCCTTACGGTCTCGCCTCATACGAGTTAAGCTTGAAATCAGTGAAGAAAGAGTCCTTTTTTTCATGAAATATTTATGGACTTGTATCGTAAACACTGGCCTGTGGAAGTTGATAGCCTTTTTATGAAACAACGCATTGAAATCGGAAATTCTTTCGCCACAACTGTATCATCTGCCAATCAATATTTTCATTCAAGAGTCCTGGCAAAAAATTTTAGATGGATATTGGCCTCACCCGTTCAGGATTCAATAGTAAAAAATGAAAATGAAAAAAAGCATGAAAATCAATTGAGTATGGCACAGGCAATTTCAAAATCCACAGACACACTCTTTTGGCTTTTTGAAAGACATCGTGAAATAATCGCACAGTTTATTAAAAAGCTTCATGCAGATTTCATGGCGGTAACAGAACTGATTAGATCAGGGCGTAAATTCAAACGAAAATATAGAATCAACAAGCGAGAGCATTACATGAATTGTAAGCCTTGCCTTTAACTTACATTGCAGCCTACCGTTACATTAATTTTTAGGAAATATTAAAGGGGAGAAAACAAAATGTCCATGAAACGATGCGAGAACGGTCATTACTATGATTCCGAAAAACACAGTACCTGTCCATACTGCGGTGTATCGGACGTGGAGATAGGAAAAACCCGGCCCCAAAAGGAAGAATTCTCCGCACTGGATGGACTGGCCGGACAGCAGGAGGAAAGAAGAACCCATAGACCCGGCCAACCTCCGATGCGACCCAATGATGAGGCACATACTGTTGGATTTTTTCGAAAAAAAACCGGAATCGATCCCGTGGTGGGATGGCTAATATGTACCGAGGGGCCGGACCGGGGTCGGGACTATCGAATTCGTTCGGAAAAAAATTTTATAGGCCGATCCCAAAGCATGAACATCTGTATCCAGAACGATGAATCGGTCTCAAGAGATAACCATGCGTCAGTCAGCTACAACCCCAAAAAAAAATCTTTCAAGATACATCCTGGAACCAGCCGAGGCCTTGTGTACTTAAATGACGAAGATGTGGATATGCCCACGGAACTATCAGCTTATGACGTTATTGAACTGGGGCAGACCAAGTTGATATTTATACCGTTTTGCGGAGAAAAATTTCAGTGGGAAAATGATACGAAGGTAGAATAGGAGCGGCGTTGCCATGAGACTTAAAATATGGACATGGAGTATGCTATGCCTGATTATCTGCTGTTATGGACGAGCCGCGGCAGACGTCACGGAATTTCGAGTGGGACAGGTGTGGCAACACCTTCCGGATATGACCGTTTATGTTCACATACGCGATGAAAACGGCGGGATGGTTAGGGAACTCGAAAATGCCGCAACAACTGTTTTTATTGGAACGGAGGCAGTGCCTGTTCGGCATATGAATCCGTTTGATCCAGTCGAGGAAGGCGTAGCTTATATCCTCTTAGTTGATGTTTCAAAATCCCTAAGTATAGCCCAGTTTGGCGTCATCAAAGAAGCGCTTTCCGCTTGGGTGGAATCCATGACCGCAAAAGATTTTGCCGCAATCATGACGATTGGCTCCACTATCCGGTTGCTTCAGGATTTTACCGTCGAAAAGGAAAAATTGCAAAGCACAATAAATACCCTGGAGCCCACGGACATGAACACTCAGCTTCACTTAGGACTGGTGAGAGCCATGGAACTGGGCCGCAGACGGGATGCGGAACTTCCCGGTCGCCGGGTGATCATCACTCTTTCCGACGGTCAGAACGATTTTGCGGGCGGCACGACCCAAACGGAAGTGCTGAACCGGGTGAAGGAAGATCCCGTGCCAATTTATGCCATAGGTTTTGTCAAACCGCCTATGACTGGAAAAAAGGAATCCTTTTTGAAAATTCTCGGCAACTTCGCCCGCACATCGGGGGGCATTTTTTTCAAGGCGGACGATACCCCCTTGCCTGCTATTTACGACCGGATGCGTCAAAGTGTATTGGATGTCTGGTCAGCGGAGCTGGATTGCACGGCGTGCAGAGCTGATGGCGGCCTGTACCGACTACAGATGACTCTCTCCGAAGGTTCCCGTACCCTGTCGGATGGCCTGGATATTCGATTACTGCCGGTTGTTTCCGAACCGGAGAAGCCGCCCTGGGAAAGTCCAGCCAATGAATCGCCGGAAGAGCAGACAGTTGAACCTCCGAAGGGGGTCTGGTGGAAAAAAATTCCGGTATGGGGATATTACGCAGCTGGCGGACTTTTGATCCTCACCCTTATCATCGCTTTATTGAAAAAGAAGAAACCCTCGCAGGGAACGGAGGAATCCCGGAAGGGAGAATCCATCGGCACAACATCTCTTGTACAATCTCCCCGATCTCCACAGGCCAAAGCCAAAGGCTTTCCAGATACGCCCATGCCCGGAAAATTTGTCCAATTAACAACAGTGGGCACCAATAAAACCCTGGTGTTCACGCACGAAGTTGCAGATGAATTTATTATCGGCCGTAACGGAGCATGCCACCTTGCCTTAAAGGATGATACCGATATTTCCGGTCGGCACTGTCGGCTGCTCTTGAAAGATTGTTATCTGTACGTGCAGGATTTAGGCTCCACCAACGGCACTCTGATAAACGGCGTCCCTGTTTCCGGCATGTACCGCCTGCACAGTGGAGACCTATTGTTGATAGGCCGTACTGAATTGCGGATTTCTTTTACGTAAAAATTGAGAAAGGCGAAAATAGGATGATTACCATTCAACCAGGAATCGCGCAGCATATCGGCAAACGGAAAGAACAGCAGGATGCCTTCGGCTTCACTGACTTGGAAGACAGGTCTTTCCTTAAGCACGGCGGCGCTCTAGCCGTGGTGGCGGACGGGATGGGCGGGCTCAGCTTTGGCGACCATGCAAGCCGCCTGGCCGTCAGTGCTTTTTTGCATGAATACATGGCAAAAAACCGGGAGGAGATGCTTATAGACGCGTTAAGGCGGTCTCTTTTGTCCGCTAACCAGGCGGTATATGAAATGGCCTGTGAAAAGGACATGATAAATGAAACCGGTACCACCCTGGTCGCCGCTGTTGTCAATCGGAACACACTATATTGGATTTCTGTCGGGGACAGTCGTCTGTATCTTTTTCGCAAAGGCAAAATGACCCTTTTAACCAGAGACCATAACTATGCAAGGGAGCTTTCCCGAGAAGTCCGAAAAGGCCTTATCTCACGGGAGGAGGCCGATGCCCATCCGGAGCGGAAGGCCCTGACAAGTTATCTGGGCCTGGAAAATGTGCCGGAAATCGACCATAACCTACACCCGTTTCCCATGGAACCAGGTGACCGCCTTATCCTCTGCAGTGACGGGTTCTACGGCTCTCTCACGGAAGCTGAAATGGTGAGCTCGCTTTCCCAAAACAGTCCACAGAAATGTTCTGAGGAACTGCTAAAAAGGGTCATCGCCAAGCAAATTCCTCACCAGGATAATGTTACCGTGGCTATGTTATCCCTGGAAAATAAAGACCATTCAAACAATACAACCGGAAGAAGCATTCTTGTCGGACGATGGAAGTTTCTTTGTCTCTCTATACTTATTTTTTTTATTATTTGCATTGGTGGTTTTTTTTGTATTTCCCATTTAAAACGTCAAGACCCTCAAGCAGCGGCATCGCCAAAGGATCAGATGGAAAATCCTATAGAAAAAAGTACATCGTCTGCGGATAAAGAATCCTTAGGAACTGCCTCGGGATTTCAAGAAGATAAAAAAACATTGAAGCCGCCGAGTACAGAGCATCCATCGGAACCGGTGGAGACGAAACCTGAAACATCGGATGGACACCCAACAACCCCACCGTCATCGGCTGACACTTCTTCCGCTATCAAAAATGAACCTACAGAGGATGTTCCGGGACAGGTGGAAGCGGGAAAAAAGGACGATAGAATTGATTCCGATACCCATTAAAAATTCCCCAAAATTAAAAAAGCTCTTCTAAGTAACTAAAATTTTTTATTGTAATTTTAGTTAGTTGTAAAATTGGGTTTAGCCCCGGCTGAATGGGACGCTATCTATCTATTTAGATAGGTTGGGGATTCGAATCAAAAGCATTTAGGAGTTTGAGGGCAATGCAATTAGCAATGAACAAAGCTCGATCGGTAAAAAGGTTATGCACTATCGCGTGGGGTGCTTTGGTTATGCTGTTAATAAGTTCTATAGCCGGAGCCACCGCTCCCCCTATTGAGATCATGATGGAAAGTACAGTTCGTATTGTTTGCAAAATAGGCGACAAAATTGGAAGTGGTTCAGGCTTTGTCATTGATAATGGTCGAAAGGTGGTGACGAATTGGCATGTGGTTGAAGGCACGCTTCAGGGAGGAGCAGCCGGCGTTTATCTTGGGGAAGGAAATGTGGTGCAGACCCAGGTCGCATGGCATTCGGAAAGAGAGGATTTGGCAATTCTCGATGTTTCACAAAAACTAGACAAGCCATCGGTGGTGTTTGCGCCCGGTAATCTGGTCAAAGAGGCGCAAATTGTATACGCACTATGCTTCCCCGGAGCAGCAGATAATGCTGATGTCGTAGATATCAATACCAGCTTAGCAACGGTAAAGATAAGCAATGGCATAATTAGTGCCTGCGTCATATCTGCCAACGGCGTCGCTTATTTCCAAACCGATGCTGCTATAAATCCCGGTAACTCCGGGGGGCCCTTGTTCAATCAATATGGTCAGGTGGTGGGTATCAACGTGGCGAAAGCTTTGAAAAAAGCTTTTATAGTTGGGCCCGATGGTCGTTCCGCAACGACAGAACGCCTTCCTGTCGGAGAAGGGATCGGATGGGCCATTCAGGCGGACCAGCTTATGACTGAACTGGATCGATTACACATTCCCTATGACAAGGCTTCCGTTCTCATGAACTACCCTCTGTTCCGTTTTTGGAAAGAAAATCCCATGCTTTCCCTTTTGATCTCGGCGGTCTTTTTAGTCAGCCTTGCCGGTCTTTTCGTGGGCCTAAGCACAAAAGGGCGTGTGGTTATCAGGGAAGTCGCCACTAGAAGAAAGGCTGTGTTGACCCGGCATGGTCCCGTGGAAGAAAAGCGTAAATCGACAAAGACTCAAAAGCCAGTCTTGATCAGCATTGCTGGCGAATTTGCTTCAAATATTATCGAACTCGGAGAAGATCCTCTCACGATCGGTCGGGACCCCCGGTCAAGTCAGCTTGTGTTTCCGAAGACTGTCGAGAAAATAAGTCGCCGGCATTGCACGGTTTGGTATGACGCCGAAGCGAGGCGTTTTTTTATTGAAGACTGCTGGTCCGTAAACGGCACTTTTCTTGAAAACGGGAAAAGGATTTCATCAGGCCAAAAATTCCCCCTGGAATCCGGCGCAAGATTTTATCTGACTGACAAAAGGCAGATCTTCGAAGTTCGTCTTGAGTATGCCGCAGATATAGGTGGTTTCTAACCAAATGCCAACCGGGATACCATGAATGTGGGCATGACGTACAGAAAAAGGAGTATACATGAAATATATTACGGCTGAACTTTCGGTCGCTGGCGGCAGAAAAGAGAACCAGGACGCCTGCGGATTTTTGGAAAAACCGCCGTTTTATTGTTGGGTGGTGGCAGACGGTCTTGGTGGACACAGGGGAGGAGAAATCGCCTCCCGTCTGGCTGTTGAATCTGTATTGAAAACATTTAAAGATATTCCCGAAGTAAGCACCCAGGTTCTACTGCAATACATTGAGGCGGCACAGACATCCATCCTTTCAAGGCAAGAGGAAGATGTTGCGCTCAGAGCCATGCGGACCACCCTGGTGATCCTGATTGCCGGGCCGAAGGGAGCTATGTGGGCCCATGTGGGCGACTCCAGGTTATACCATTTCAGTGGTGGCCGGATCATTTTTCAGACTATGGATCACAGTGTTTCCCAGGCCATGGTGAACGCCGGAGAAATAACGGCCGAAGAAATTCGAAGTCACGAGGATAGAAACCGCCTGCTGCGTGCACTGGGCAATAAAAGGGATGTTAGGCCGGCCGTTGAGAAAAAAATACATACGGTAAAGCCAGGAGATACCTTTCTGTTATGCACGGACGGGTTCTGGGAATACGTGTTGGAAACGGAAATGGCTGTAGATTTGGTCTGTTCCGAGAATCCGACAAACTGGCTTGAACTTATGGCCGAAAGAATTGCCGACCGGGGAAGCGGAGCCTTTGACAATTATTCGGGAATCGGGATTTTTATTGATCCATGATCATTGGATATAATATCAAAAATTGAAAAAAATTAATACGGGGGAGTATATGAGATCAGGGAATACGGACTTTTACAGGAAAGCGATGACATCATCCCTAACGCTGAAGGATGTTTTTTCTGATGTCTTCAAAAAGCATAACAGAAGAGACGGCGAGCGTATTTTCGTTGCTGGAACCTCATTGTCGACGCCAAGACCGGAAAACATGCTTAGGGACTGGCAGAAACCTTGGCTTTTCATGTGGGTGCTGTTAGCAGGGCTATTTGTGCTGTTCCTTCTTCAGATTATGATCAAACAGGGGTTCGTTGAATTCGCAATAGCACCGTATATTTTTTTTGCTGCTTCAGTGACACCGGTAGCCGTATTACTGTTTTATTGGGAAATGAATATCCCGAGGAATATCCCCATATATGAAGTTATGATCATGTTTATTGTGGGTGGTATCATATCTCTAATTCTTACAGGGTACCTTAATACAATCATTGCCCCAAGCCAAGCATGCTGGGCGCCTGTTACCGAAGAACCAGCCAAACTATTAGCATCGCTCGTTTTTCTCAGAAAAAAAAAGAAACACTATATACTTAACGGCATTCTTATCGGTGGCGCAATCGGTGCAGGATTTGCCGCTATCGAAACTGCCGGCTACATAGTCAGGTACGACATTGAAAAGACTGGCCTGCTTCGCGGCGTCTTGGCTCCGGGAGGCCATGTGGTCTGGGCGGCAATGTATATCGGTGCGTTAGCAAAGGTAATGGGACCTGAGAAATTAAAATTAGAACATTTTTCAGACGGTTTTTTTCTCAAGTACTTTTTTTCCGCATGTGGCCTCCACTTTCTTTGGAACAGTGGCATCAGTCTATTTCCGCTGCCTGTTTTCGGTGATATTTTTCATATCTTACTTACAATAGCAGCGTGGATGCTTTTGCTTCAGGTTATTCGGCATGGCATCAAGGAGGTACTGAGCATCACATCGACAGGCAAAGGCAATGCCGTTGTTTCCAAAGGACAAAACAGGTGTGTATCTGCTAATAGCGCACGCCTGATCGGCATTTCAGGTATATACGGAGAGCAATCCTTTCCCATGAAAAGAGAGACCTTAGCATTGGGCAGAGATGCTTCAATTTGCAATCTAGTGTTTCCTGAAAATGCCAAAGGCATAAGTAGAAAGCATTGCACTATAACTTATGACGGTTCAAAAATTACAGTTAGAGATGAGGGTTCCACTTATGGGACATTTCTTGGTAATGGCCAGAAACTTCATGCCGGCACAGTGATGCCCCTAACTCCCGGGCAGCGGTTCTATCTTGCAGATGAAGACAATATGTTTGAAGTCAACTATTAGCCCCAATGTTGCAAAGAGGTAGAAATGAGCATAGACAAAAGCGCTTTTTGTGGAAACTATTTCGGCCCTTATAATAGTTGCGGCTGGAAGACCGACGTCGCTTCCGAGACTGGGCTGTACCTGACACCGGGAACCACCTTGCGTGAGAAATATCTGGCCTTGGATTTAAACCTTTACGGGAGGCTGGCTGTTAAGGAATACCTGCCCCGGGACATAGCGACCCGGTCATCCAGTACGACAACGGTGACGCTATATACCGGACCCTCCAGGGAACATTTCGAGTATGGGCTGAAAAATTTTCTGCAAGAAGCCTGTGCCTTGGCCTGGTTCGAGGATCTGCCGGGTATCGTGTCGGTCAAGGATTTTTTCCCGGCCAATGAAACAGGAGATCGTCCATGAAATGGTATCTGAAAGCATTCAGAAACTACTTTACGTTTACAGGCAGGGCTGAACGAAAAGAATACTGGTGTTTTGTGCTTTTTAATCTGCTTTTCTCCTATGCACCTGAGTTGTTGGAAATCGCCGCAGTATTGCCCGAAGGAAGAGGTGTTCCAATCATTTGCATTTATATACTTTTTGCAGCTTGTCCGGGGCTTGCTGTGTCAGTGCGTAGGCTCCATGATACGAACCGGAGCGGCCACTGGTTATGGATATCATTAATACCGTTCGTCAATTTAATTTTTATATATTTCATGGTGCAAAAGGGAACTGTCGGGCCAAATTGTTATGGGAAAAATCCAAAAGTACCTGAAAAAGAGCCTGACGAACAAATAGAACAATGTGAACGAAAAATAACGAACACATCTGTTGCGGAAAAAACAAAAAAACCCGTACTTCTGTGCGTTGGGGGGGAGTACAAGGATAGCATCATAGAGCTTGAAAATGGTCCGGTTATCATGGGCCGAAACCCGACAAGAAGTAATCTCGTATTTTCATCCATGAATATCAGTAATCAGCATTGTGCAGTTGATTTCGATGCCGATAGCATGACCTTCACCATAGAAGACATTGGGTCTTCAAACGGCACATTTCTTGAAAATGGTAAGCGGATTGCCCCTGGTCAACCGGTAAGGCTCAAATCTGGCGATGGTTTTTATATCAGCAGCCCATCTACATTTTTCAAAGTAAGCTTGTACATGGACAGTGTGGTTAATCTGGGACAAGGGCCGGAATCATCTCTGTATCTTGCACAGGGAAGCGTATTGAATCAGAAATATCTGATCGGTCGGGTTTTGGGTCACGGAGGCTTCGGCATCACCTATTTGGCACAGGATCTGGTTCTAAATATTGATCTTTGCATCAAGGAATATTTTCCAACGAATCTCGCTACCCGGGCGCAGGATCGATCTGGCATTTCCGTTCTTACAGGGGAAAATCGGGAGCATTTTCAGTACGGCCTTGAAAAGTTTTTAGATGAGGCCCGCGTCATGGCCCGGTTTGAAGGCCATCCCGGAATCGTATCAGTGAAGGATTTTTTTCAGGAAAATAGCACGGCTTACCTGGTGATGCACTATCTGGAAGGAATGACCTTCAAGGAATACCTGAAATCCCATGGGGAGAAAATTGACTACGGCAGGGCCTTGCGCATCCTGATACCGGTGATGGACGCCCTGCAGGAAGTTCACAAAACCGGTATGTTACATCGGGACATCAGTCCGGGCAATATCTACATCACCACGGATGGGCGGGTTAAACTCCTTGATTTTGGCGCGGCACGTTACTTCATGGGGAAACACAGCAAAAATTTGTCGGTAATATTGAAACCCGGCTTTGCACCGGAGGAGCAGTACCGAAACAATGGTAAGCAGGGACCCTGGACGGATATTTATGCGTTGGGAGCAACGTTTTACCGGGCCATCACCGGTGTCATGCCGCCGGAGGCCCTGAATCGGATGGATGAAGACACTTTGGGGCCGCCTTCCCGGATGGGCGTGAAGATACCATCGCGTGCTGAACAGGCGCTTATGAAAGCACTGGCGGTAAAAGCTCCGGACCGGTTTCTGGAAATGGAGGAATTTCAGCAGGCGATTGTAAATGCCTGATGTTTGGGGAATCTTCAGGCATTGCGCAAGCTGATACACCCCAAAAAGTTATGATAACAGGGAATTGATGGCTGCACAGCAACTTAAACACGGTATAAAGGAAACACTATGAAAGCGAAAAGCTATTGTATGGGCTGCATGGAAAAACGGGAGCAAGATTCTATTTGTCCGCACTGCGGTTTTCATCATGATACGCCCCCTGAATCTCCTCTGTACCTGACTCCGGGAACTATCTTGCATGAAAAATATCTGATCGGTCGGGTATTAGGACATGGCGGCTTCGGGATTACCTATCTGGCCTTGGATTTAAACCTTCACGTGAAGCTGGCTGTTAAGGAATACCTGCCCCGGGACATGGCGACCCGGTCATTCGACACGACAACGGTGACGCTATATACCGGACCCTCCAGGGAACATTTCGAGTATGGGCTGAAAAAATTTATAGAAGAGGCCCGTGCCCTAGCCCGGTTCGAGGATCTGCCGGGCATTGTGTCGGTCAAGGATTTTTTCCAAGCCAACGAAACAGCCTATTTTGTGATGCATTTTGTAGAAGGAATCACCTTTAAGGAATACCTGCAGTCTCAAGGGGGAAAAATCAACTACGACAGGGCCTTGCGCATCCTGATGCCGGTGATGGACGCTCTTCGGGAGGTACATAAAACAGACCTCCTTCATCGGGATATCAGCCCGGACAACATTTATATTACTCAAGACGGGCGTGTAAAGTTGTTGGATTTTGGAGCTGCCCGCTATGCTGCAGGCGAACACAGCAAAAGTCTGTCGGTCATGCTGAAAGCGGGTTATGCGCCGGAAGAGCAATACCGCAGCAAAGGCAAACAGGGCCCTTGGACGGATATTTACGCGGTAGGGGCGACCTTATACAGGGCCATCACTGGAAATGTGCCCTTGGAAGCCTTGGACCGTATGGACGCGGATACTCTCGAATCGCCGTCCCGTATGGGGATAAAGATCCCGCTCCATGCCGAGCAGGCGCTGTTGAAGGCAATGAATGTGAAGGCCGGGAACAGGTTTCAGGAAATGGAGATGTTCCAGCAGGCGCTGGTGAGGGAGCCCCAAAAAATAGTGGAACCGGACAAAGACAAAACGAGTTTTAAAAATGAAGATCGGAAAAAACGCAGCAACTCTGCAGCCAAAAGGAAAGTCATTCCTGCTTTACTGATTGGGCTATTTGCTTTAATCGCATTTTCCATATTTAGCAAGCCTGAACAGAAACCATCTCCTATAATCGTTCCTGAAAGCAAAACAGAGGTTTATCCTCAGAATCCGGTTGAAACGCTGATGAGTGTGGAGTCAGAGCTGAAGAGTGCGGCTATCTATATTGACAATCACTATATAGGCGAGACCGATATATTCGATATAGATATTGAGCCTGGAAGGCATGTAATTAAAGTAAAAAAAGAAGGCTACGAAACTTACTTTAAAAAATTTACCGTTGAAGAAGGCCAAAAAATCACCTTGATAGTGAATTTTGAGAAGTCAGCACCATCCGAAGTGTCTTCGACTTTGACAGTTGTTACAGATCCGCCTGATGCTAAAGTACGTATATTGAATATCAAACCAATTTATCAACCCGGTATAAAATTAAGGCCTGGTCGCTATCAAATAGAAGTTACTGCTAATGGTTATAACAGTCATAAAAAATGGATTAATCTTGGACTTGGAGAAGAAAGAAGGGAAAAAATAGTCCTTAATAAAAAAAAGAAACAAGAATTGGTATATTTAGAAATCATATGGAATATATACGACATACGTTATGAAGGTTTTATGATTTTGAAAGAATACGGTGGTAAATTTAGAGTGAGATGTATCGATAGAACTTATGAAAAAGTTTATGATATCGTAGATCAGACAGTTTCTGTACAATCTGTTAGAGATGGCATAGTGCTCAATTGTAGTAATCCAATTTCCCATTCAGGCATTCCGTATTCTGCTGATAACTTCAAATTTTATAATGATGGAGCTATATATATAGAAGATAATAACGGATCTTGGTCTGAAGATATTGTTGCATATAAAATAGATGATAAGAACGAATTAGAGCAAATGGTTAGAAAATATAAATTCTAAGAAATGATATTCATTCCTGTGGCAGATAGGAATTGTTAAAATCTATAATAATAAACGATGAAATAATGTTAATCGAATGTGAATCAGGCTTATTTTATTATATGACACAATTACTCAAGGATTCAATTTGGGAATTTGAGCTTTGTCTTCTAATGAAAAAAAACGAAAAACAAATCATGACAAGAAAATTGATGAGCTGATTGTCTGGAAAAATAATTAGCGACTCCATAAAAGGAAATGTCAAATCATTTAAAAACGGAAAACGCTGAAGACGATAAATTTACATTCCATAATCTTCATCATAAAACCGCTGGAAATTTTTATTAAATTTTATCCAGTTATAGTTATGCTGTTTTTGTTCGCGGATATAAATCTTCCACGCTTCTCTTTCTTTGGCGGATTTGAGTTTTTCCACTGATTCAAATCTATACGGCTTTTCAATTGTATAACCGCCTTTGGACGGTTCAAATTCTCCCCAAATTTTCAAATCACCTGGATGTCCTGTGTTTCTTCCATTGTTCATATCTCCTTTTTTGTGGCGTTCAAGGATAATGCCGTTTTTAGCAATTCGCATACCGGTTTTAGAAAAAGGGATGCTTGAATTTTTTTTAGTCTTACCGCCGATATCCGTTAAAACATAACCTGCTCCCCGTGGCCTGACTTCAAGACCGAAACTAGCCAGTTCCCTATGGAAGTCTTGCCAGGTATCAGATTTGATTGCCGCCTGGGCGATAAACTCTTTTGATTCTAAAACAAAGGTCTCAAAGGATTTTAGCCCGGTTTTAGTTTCAAAATCTTTGGCCTTGACGTTTTCCCGTTTGGGCTCCCGTTGAAAAAACTCTTTGACCTCATAATCCCCGGCTGATTTTTTATAAGAACCAAACCGATCCTGAAGTTTTTTCTTGGACAAATTTTTATCAAAATCGCTTAATTTTATATGATGACCGTCTTTTTGTTTGTGGCTGATTGCAGCCAGGATACAACCGTTTCCGCGCATCTGCACAGTTAATCCGTAAACGGCAAGTTCTTTGTGTAAGGACTGCCAATCCCGGGCATTATCAAAGGCGTGTTTTACATCTGATTGCCGCTGCTTCACGTATTCGCTAAATTGCTGCTCAACACCGACATCAACCTTGAGCTTATATTTTTCCTCCAGGAGCCGGCACGTTTTATCCCGTTTATAATAATCGTAGAAAGGATCATGCCGGGTGTATTTTTCCTTGTGAATCATATTGTATGCAACGTGCATGTGGGGATGGTCTGTATTGATGTGTATTCCGCAGAGCCGTTGGTGCTCTTCAAAACCTAAAGCGGCCGCAAATTCTTTTTCAATGTGTTTAAAATCTTCCAGGGAAAGTTTTTCGAAATCTTCGGGATGAAAACTGACTACCATATGATAGGTTTTCTCTTTTTTTGTACGGGTATTCATTGCCTGGGTGGCTTTAATTTCATCAATGGCCAGATCATAATTCTGCCCGGCATAACAGCCGGCTGTCCATTTTGCAAAGAGCTTTTCCCTTTCATGCCCGGCACCTATATACACCCCTAAACGTTTTATGTTGTCATTCTGGGGTTCACACTGAATACGTTTTGATATCATGGCATTAAACTGTAGGGCTGCAACCTCACACCATATCCCGAATTTTAGAAATAACCGGCCTGAGCTGCCGCTGCCTGTCTTCGATGTCATGCAGCACCTTTCTTATTTCTGAAGGCGGCACATTTTTAAACCCCTGGGCAAGATAGTATTTAAACAGCCCTCCAAGCCTGCCAAGGTCAGCGTTCACTTTGAGCGCAGATAAAAAAGCTTCCTGGTCCAGCCTTGATTCTATCTTTTGGCCGGTTAGAATCCGGCGGATATATTCAGAGACAGAAAAGCCCGTCTGTTTGGCAAGAAGCTTGATTTGGCAGTATTCTTTTTCCGTCACATAAGATTTGAGGGTTATTTCCCGTTTGTCTTTTTTCATTGCTCCCCTGCGTTTTGTTATACCATCAGGAATAACGGTTTTGCGGGCACCATTATCCCTGATGGTGTTACCTGGTTAATTGGCCCATTCCCAACGGTTTTGTGATATTGCCTCCGCTATCTGAGTTTGTTCGTTTCTTGACTTGGCATAAATCACATAATATTCATTGCCGTCGTCATCTTTGACCTTTCGACCTATATTGGAACCGATATAGACTGGTTGTGATTGTGAATATTGTGAGTAGGCGGTGTATTGATTACTGTTAATGGCGGCATAATACTTCAAACAATACGCAGGTAATTCAGGATCAACCACCATTACGGTAAATCCGGAAGAGTGGCTGGAAATAGAATTAAAATTTCGTCGCGTTGAAATGACCACTTTGACAAGATTTTTATTTAACTGTTCAACAGTGCAGGACGAACAATTGTAATCAACGAGGACGTTGATCAAGCTGGGCATTCCTTCTGCATTTGAATCAGGGCATTTTTTCAAAAAAGATTTCCGGGCGTCCCTGGTGTCGGATAATTTCTTTTTTTTGATGCTGAAAAAATAATTTAAAGCAGGGTCGCATTCGTCCGGCCTGTCGCCCGAAGACAAGCATAAGATGGATTCACAAGCCAATTTCTGTTCATCTGTTAATTCTTCATCTGCCCATGACAGAGACGTTTCTCCTAAAAAAACTATCCAAAAAAGAAAAATCGTAATGGTTGCTGAAAATTTTTTCATTTTAAAATCCTTAATTTTTGTGTTTCCGATTGAAATCCATAATCGTTTCCTATTTCGGCGATATCCTCTATTTTTCGGCCTTCTTTGGTCCGTTTGATAAAAATCACCAGATCAACCGCCTCCTGGATTAAATCATCCATGGGATTTGGCACCACTTCGGCAATCAACTGCTGCAGCCGGACCAAGCCCCCGGCACAAGAATTGGCATGGACGGTGCACACCCCACCCGGGTGACCGGTATTCCACGCTTTCAAAAGGTCGAGGGCTTCACCGCCTCTTACTTCACCAACAACGATTCTGTCCGGCCGAAGTCGCATGGTGGCTTTAAGAAGATGCTGCATATTGGTGTTCCGGTTTGTACGCAGCATTACCTTATTTTTTGACAGGCACTGCAGTTCGCTGGTGTCTTCGATGATCACAAGCCGTTCGTCACCGGCAATACTTGCCAATTCAGCGAGAATCGCATTTGTCAGGGTTGTCTTACCTGAACCCGTTCCGCCTACTACCAGGATATTTTTTTTATTTGTAATGGCATCGCAGATAATTTGTTGCTGATCTGGAGACATGATTCCGGAATGGACGTAATTATCCAGGGTAAATATATTGATCGCCTTTTTGCGTATCGTGAACGTGGGATTAGCCACAACCGGAGGAAATAACCCTTCGAACCGGCTGCCGTCCAGGGGCAGCTCTCCTTCGACAACAGGAGAATCCTTTGTAACGACGGCGCCAAGCATGGACGCAACCTGGCTCAGTATTCCGGAGGCGGATGATGCAGGAATAGCAGACACTTCCACCATTCCCTTGTCAAACGTATCGAGCCATAGCTTGCCGTCAGGGTTGAGCATGACTTCAATCACGTTATCATCATCCAGGGCCTGGGTAACAATGGGGCCTAAATTATGCTTTAAACTGTCTAAAACAACGCTCATTTTCATTCCTTTCCGATACTTTCTTAAAAAACCAAAAGAGGGGTGATCGTATCAATTATTGAAGATTGAGGTACAAACCCGAGAAACCGGCTATCCAACGAGTATTTGGTGTTGCCGATTACAACGAATTGCTCAGAAGGCACGACGCCTGTTTTCGGAAAAAAAGGCCTAATCGCCCGGCCTTTGCTGTCTGTATCCGAGGCCGGGGGCAATTGGTATGCCTGCCCTGGCAAAGCAGCCACACGTTTCATTAAAGGGGTATCTTTGACGTACTTTGAGACAAGAGGCTGTTGTGACTCAGTAGGATGAAAGACCACAAAAGAGCCGTTGCCAATTGCCCGGGAGGTTTTTAAATATATACCAATGGGCAGGCTGGCGGAGACATTGATATAACAGTATTGAGATACAAAAAAACAGACCGCAAACAAGAGACTGCAGGACAGCAAAATTTTATATTTCATTATTCGAAACCCCTTTGAGCTTAAAAAGTTCGATGCGATCGGGTGGCGGGATTCTAACCCGCTTTTGAAAGACAGGGTCTAAAAAATAGAGGATCTGCTGACCATATACCGTGTTGTACCCGGCAACGAATATCAGCATATCACCCGGGGTTTTGATACCCCCTTTTTCGTCTTTGACCGGGCCTTTCAGCCTCATGCATTCATCGGGTGTAAGCAGCGGCCTTGCAACTTCACTGACAGAAACAGAGGCATTGCCCATGCCGCCTAACCGTTTGCCGGATACACTGGTCTTTTTATCCACCACGGTGGTTTTTCCAGTCATATCCGACAGCAGCTTTGCGGTTTCTATTTTGTTGGGTGCATATGCAATCCTGACATGGCAGTTTGATGTAATTGATTCGTCCCGGGTATAGGCCTCCTGCAATTGGGATAAATCCTGAACAATGATATAAGCCTTCACACCGTAACCGGCCATAAACGCCAGGGCCTTTTGCATGATTTCCAATTTGCCCAGGCTGGTAAACTCGTCCAGCATGAGCAAGAGCCTGTGTTTATAACCCACTACGGCCTGTCCGTTTTCAAACTCCATTTTCTGGGTGAATTTTCTTAACGCCAGATTGAAAAATACACGCAGCAGCGGCCTTAACCTGTCCAGGTTGGCAGGGGATACAACCAGGTATTAAACCGGCAATTAAATACATGAATCATCCAGCGTAAGCAATTTTGGGATGTTTGAAGTAATTCGCTACTCTCCCTGGTAGTCTCTGCAATTTACGCAAATGAGATAGTGCTTTTTTCGCCAACTGATCTCTTGTCCTTGCTGGTGGCCCGGAGTGTACACCTGCTTTCAGATCACAATTCAAATATTCGTCCGGATTCAACTCAGGAGAGTAAGATGGCAGAAAAAACAACTCAATTTTGTCAACATTCTCTTTTACCCAATCCTTAACAAGATGGCTGTGATGAACTTTCAAATTATCAAGAATTAGAAATACCTTACGTTTTGAATCCTTGATCAATCTTTTCATAAATTGAATCATCGTTTGCGAGTTCATCTTGTCTTTGTATATCATGAACCTTACTTTACCTTGATTCGTGACAGATGAAATCAGATTTACCCGTTGGCACCTTGGATGTAATTTTATTGCAGGAGTCTGCCCTTTAGGTGCGTAACTGCGCCCATGATAGCTATCATTGCATAGTCCGGTTTCATCTCCCCAATGAATCTCAGCCTTTTCTTTTTTGGCCTTTTTAAGTATCGAAGGGTATTCTTTGTCGAGCCATGTTTTGACTGCTTTCGGATTTTGTCGGTAAGCTTTGCGCAAAGGTTTTTGAGGGGTGAAATTCCAGCGTTTCAAATATTCACCAACAGTTCGAATCGGCATGTCTATTTTGTAGGCTTCTCTAATAAGTGTTTGAACTGCTTTCCTGGTCCATAACGCAAAATCGAATTTCATCTGATCGGGACATTTATCCTGGATGTTTTTTTGTATTTCTTTAGACTGTTTATCAGTCAACGTCATACACGCCCCGGATGGTCGACCTCGTTTTTTAATTTTAAGGGCTTTTTTCCCTTCACGCTCGTAGGCCTTATACCATGAACAAATGGTACTTGGTTGGACCTGAATAATTGCGGCTATCTCTTTATATTTTTTTCCTGACTCCCTGAGGCGAATTGCCAGGTCTCGTAACTCCTGCTGTGCCTCTGTGCTCAGCTTTCTTGCATCTCGTTTTTCCATGGAAAAAAGTATAACACATTAGAAATAAATTTTCGAGTATTTTATTGCCTGGTTAATATAGCTAACCTACATGTTTTTGAAGTCTGGCCGTACCATCAAGGAGACCCCAGGCTGAAATATACAGAAGTTGTGATATCCGATATAAGTTTTGACGACGACAATGAGCGGGTTCTTCGAAATTCCTGGAGACCAACCGATGATCAGGATGCCAAAATCCTGGATCAACTCATTAAGACAGTTGGTGATAAAGTCATCCGTGAGGAAGTTTAATGGCATACAATTGGGGAATTAAGGACACGCCTTTTAACGATACCCATGAGTTGCACTTGCCGAAGGGATCGGAAATACCATTTAAGCCGGATCTTCAAACGATAGATTAGGATGAAAACCACGAAAATATTGTTTGTAATTGGTATGTCTATAAAGTAGCGGAGTGGGACAATGAAACAGATTATTAAAAATATTTACCATGTAGGCGATAACGAATGCTCAGTCTATATGGTGGATACAAAATCGGACCAGGGATTGGTTCTGATTGATGCGGGCATGAATTTGAGAATATGATAAAGCAGATCTCATCTTTGGGACTGAGGTTTGAAGATATTCAGCATTGTATTTTGACCCATTGCCATATTGACCATATCGGTGTCTGTGCAGAATTAAACCGGGCGTTACCAAACATAAAATTCTATGCTCATGAATTGGATGCGGCTCCAATTGAAGAGTCTGATCATGATGATAGGACTGCTGCATCCTGGTATGGTGTGAAATATGAGCCGGTTAAATTGTACAGGAGCTTAGAATCTGATACGACTCTCTCCCTTGGGAATTGTATGTTTCAATGTATCCATACGCCTGGACATACCCCTGGATCATTATCGGTTCTTGTTGAATCAGAAGGGAAAAAGGTATTGTTCGGACAAGATCTGCACGGTCCTTTTAATGACGGTTTTTTATCCAATCTACAGGATTATCAATTGTCTATGCAGAAATTGTTGGATTTGAGTGCAGACATTCTATGTGAAGGTCATTTTGGAATTTTTCAATCAACTGATGAAGTCAAACAGTATATTGAAGCACATAAATCTCAGAATCAGCCGTAGATACAGTAATGAAAGAAAGAACGCAAACCATCAGGCAGGAAATTATAAATCACCTTGAAAAAGGTCCCATGACTGTACGGGATATTTCACAATCCGTTGGTATTATGGAGAAGGATGTTGTTCATCATTTAGAATTCATAGATAAAACTGTCCGGACCCAAAAGAAAAGAATTCTAATGGAAGCTTACTACTGCCTGAATTGCGGATTCGAGTTCAAAAATAGAAAAAACTTCAAAAAGCCTGGTAAATGCCCTTCTTGCAGAGAAGGTAGGATAGCTCCAACTGTTTTCTGGATCGAATCTTAAATTAACGCCCTGGCGCTGGCGCCTTCGGATGCAAGGATTCTAGTGGCTGAACTGATCCCGGAGGTAATCGCTTGGACACTATCCGCAGGCAGACGCTTTTTACGCCATTCTCCTGGATGTGGACAACGGTCCTGCAGGGCTGACTCAGGACGCCAATAACCGCCTTTATGCCGAAAACGGACTGAAAGCCGCCCTCAGAGCCTTGACCCCGGGCGGCGTCCTCGGCATCTGGTCCGCCGGGGACGATCCCGTCTTTACCCGCCGCCTCGCCAACTGCGGATTCAAGGCAAGGGCTGTCCCGGTCAGCGCCGTTGCCCCGGGCAGGGGCGGCCGGCATGTGGTATGGATCGCCGTCAAACCGGAAGGGGAGCCAGGATGAAAATAATAATGTGATTATCATCATTCCGTTAAAACAATTTCCCATAATTCATTGAATGCATCTGTAAACAATCCAGCGATCTCCGAATTATTAACGATTAAAACATTCTCATCATTTTTAATGTCAGCCGATAGTGTCCAGTTGTATGATCCTAAAATGGCCGTCTTGTTATCAATAATGCCAACTTTATGATGTAGTTTTGCAGATGTATTTTCGACCTTAACGGGTATCCCCAGCTTTTTAAATGTTTGATAAGCGGACCAATATCTACACTGTGATCGCTCCATTCCCACCCGAACTTTTATTTTGGGTTCGTCCGTTTGGCGACGATTGACATATTTGACTGCCTGGAAACGATTGACCACGCCAGCCATCAGTGGAGAATTGGATCCAAAGGTAAACATCATGATATCAAGAGTCTCTTTGGCGCCAACGACAGTTTCCAACAAATAATTGTAGATTGGCGCGGTATGATCCCAAGAAAATGTCACGATATCGTACCTATATAAAACGAGGTGGAGCCTGGCAGCAATCCGCCACCAGACCCCTGTAGACAGCAGTCTACCGCACTGAGCTATCCCTTGGCATCGGAGTCCCCTCTCGTATGCCTCCGTTTCACCCAGATATCTCTATTTGATCACAGTTATAAATCAACTCGGCATCAATGGTTTTTTCCTGCCGGTAAAAAGCCTCGGCCATAAGCAGAGTACCCATATTCATGAGTTGACGTCTATTGCCCCTGCAATGGGAAGACATGATGCTAACTGCATCAGTTTTAAAAAGCGTTTCTGATGCCTGGGCATTGGTCAGCCGGAACTTGATGAAGTCAATACTCTCGGTCTCGCTCAAGGCATTCAACCCGAAGATACCAGTCAAACGGGTTCTGATTGCCGCCATTATCTGCAATTGCAGTTTCTTTTCAAAGGTCTCGTCTCCCACGAGGATAAAGCTGGCAGCAACAGTTTCCCTGTCAGGGTTGAACATCAGCGAACATATGTCCATCAGCGATTCCTTTTCCATCAGATGAGCGTCATCAATAACAAACACCGGGAACATGCTGCGATTGTCTGATGCCATTTTCATGATCTGCTTTTGCAATTTTATCAGCAGAGGAACTGTTCTGCCGGAAGTCTCCACACCCAAAACATCGGCAAGGGCTTTCAGTATGCCGTTTCGCTGTAACCCACCGTAATGGACCACAGCCGGTTTGTAACAATTGGCATCCAGTTTGGATAGAACATAGTGGACCAATGTTGATTTTCCGGCTCCCGAAGGACCGCACAGGGCAAGGCTTTTCCCCGTGGAGATCAAAGACAAAGCTGTTTTAAAAAAGCGTTGGTCCTGTGCCCCAAGGTAGGGCGTTTTCAATCGATATGTATCTGCAAAAGGATGACATTTATAATCAAAAAATTCTGCCGGCGATTCTCCATGGTTCATCATGATGGCCTCCTATTGATTCGGATTTTCAAAACGCCTTGCATTCGTGCCCAGGTCAACGATGCGAGCCTTTTTCATCTCGTCGCCGTAGTAAATGCATGTTCTGTCCCAGGGCATATAATAAATGGTCACCCTTGAGCCGGGCAGGCAGTCCGGCACTTCATACCTGATCTTTTTAAAACGGATGGTTGAGTCGTTATAAACCCGGCATCGCCGCTCCATCCGGAACAGCGCCTCAATATCAACGGATGGCGCAAGTTCCCGGCACACACTCCGGGTTTGCAGCCTTTTTTGCAAAGGGGAGCACTTCAGTGACGAATGCAGTGTCTGGTGATACCGGCCAACCCAGTGGATAAATGCCTTATTCACCTGCTCCAGGGTTTTGTATCGGTCACACAGGAACTGGTCCCTGACTGTTCTAAACATACGCTCCACCTTGCCTCTGCCCTGGGGTTTATACGGAGGGGTGTGAACCAGATCTACGGCATTTCTGGCGCATAAGATCTTCAGGTGACGGCTGGCATAAGCTGCCCCGTTATCAGTATAGAACCGTTGGGGAAGCCCAAACCGCCTTACAGCGCCCATCAAATCATAGATCAAAGGTTCAACCGATTCGGTCAGGTAGAAGCGGCCGGCGACTATAAACCAGCTGCTGTCATCCAGGATTACATGCAGGTACGTCTTTTTTTTCTTTCTGCCGTGGTAAAGCCTGGGGCCATGGAGGAAGTCCGCCACCCACAATTGTCCAAAATGATCAAAGGCAAAGGGTCGTGTCACTTCATCAGGATAAATATGAGGATCTCTTTGCAGATTATGAGCCTTGGCAAATCGATACAAGGCAGATCGGCTTGGCTTGCGCCCATTCCAAATGCCTTATTGAGCCAGTTGTTTGATCACTCTGGCAAGGGTCCATCTTGGATGCTCAGAGCGCAAGACAACCATTTCAGATGATATGGCGTCAGGGATACAATGTCGGCCTTTATCTGACCGGGTTTTACCCTCAAGGCCAGGCAAGCCGCTTTTAAGGTACCGGTACAGCCATTTGCGGATGGTTTCCGCACTTAGAGTAATGTGATCGCCGTTTGGATGGACATAGGTATTCCAGGATGCCAAATCAAGCATCTCACCAAACGGCAAAGCGTTCGCATCCCTGTGTAAAAGAGGACTGATAATCCCGTAACGCCAGAGGGCCAGGTCAAAATTTGTGTCAGTTTGGTCTGTCATTTGTTCCTCCGCTGATAAAAAGTTAACAACAACGGCTTCACGATTAACAAACCAACTGTTTTTATAACATATTCGTTTTGTGTTGGTGGCCTGTTACCGACATCTTGCAGGGTAAAAAGCCCAGGAAAAATCCCGGGTAAATGAGAACCAGTCAGCAGTCCGGCAAAAACAGGGACAAGTTTGACCATATTCTTTTTTCAACCAGTCTCTGAGCGAGAGGGCTTTGGCGATCCATCTTCGTATACGGGGCCAGGTATTAGCTGTGTTCTTGGCTATTTGAGCAATGCTGTTCCCTTGCTCATACAAGGTTAAAACGAACATCAGCATACACACGGAGGCCCGTTCAATGGGCAGAAAAGCATGCGGCAGTATAGAGAACGTTTTTCTATGACATAGATCATTATCACACCGGTATCTTTGGATATTTATCAGCTTATCATTAAACAGGTATCTTCTATAGCACCCCCATTTAGTATAAGCTCTGCGGTTACCGCAATGGGTGCATTGCACTGTGGACGAACTGTTTTTTCTTGTGATTTCTGACAGAAAGGATATTAATGAATTCCAGGTCGGGGGCATGTGCTGTTCCTCCTTTATTATAATTAGCCAATGAGGCTATAGCACATGTCCCCCCCTCTTATCCCCCCCAAAGGGGGGAGGAGGATAAAAGGCATGAAGCGGTTCCTGCTGTCCCACGATAAACTACCTGATAATTCTTGATTTATAACACCTATACTTTTTTGATTAGGTATGAGAGCGTGGGATTTTAGGCTGGATTTTAGGTCAAAAAGCGCGCTTCTTTAGACCAAATCCGTTATAATCAGCTTTTTTGAACTCTGTCTAATGCCAGGATTTGATCAAGAGGCAAGTTTGTCTTTTGAATAAGCATCCGGCTATACGCCGGATCAACTATTTTTCCATGAATTCTAAATTTAGCCGCATTGGATTCTCTTAAATCAAAATCAGGCATTGGAAAAAAACGACGTGCCTGGGCAACGTGGATGGAATGAATACCATAACCCATGGTATCTATCATATACAATTCAGCCATTGCCTGGGCCAGAAATGGATTGCGATACCGACGCGGCGTTTTATTTTTACTTTGGCTTTTTTTCTTTCATTAGGCATACTCTTCCTCGAAATAGGTCATATATAATCATATATGACCTATTTTATGATAGTTCTCTTCTCCGGTCATGATCCATTAATGTAATTATTCTCTGAGAATTTAACATATTAAGACGAAAAATTGAAATTCGTTTCGTTTGGCTCAAAACTTGAAGAATTAAATATGAATAGACTTCTAAAAAACCGAAAAGATGTTTTGTAAATAAGTCTATCAATGGCCGAGACTATCTGGTTTGGAAATGAATGCTCACTAACGGGTGGGGAAAAAAATCCACTGACGACGGATTCGTGACTGCCTCATCCAGTGGCCGTGTCCGCACAAATGGCTGTACTACAGGGATTGAGTACGAATTTTGTGACCCGGGGCCGCTTGACCGGACGCCTCACTCCGAGAAGGCCCCGCGTGCAGCGGCAGCGGATATACCGCTTAAAGTGTACGAGCGACTATACACTGTCGAAAAATTGAGCGACGAGGATCGTGAACCGATTATCTAAATTGCCAGTCAATCGCTTGCTCGCTTTCAGTCCACGCCTGACCTCGAATCCGGGCCGAAAGACGAAACGGAGAGTATACCAAAACACGAACCTTCGGAGACGTTATAAGCGAGATGACGGCGCAAGATCTGCGAAGCCGGAGATCTCCAATCCGTTGTCCGCACGATGGAGGCCGTGACCGCTTCGAACATCGGACAATACGAGAAATCGGTGCCCGCGCTGGCTGACTACTATCGCGCGGTGGCGCTGGGGTTAGGCGCATGCCTGCGAGAGAAGAGAGAGGACCGGTGCCCTTGATGGCAAAGCGGAAAAGACAGATAGTTGAAACTGCGGTGGGTGCGGTTGTGTTCGGTTCAGACCAGGGACTGGTAGCCGAGTTTGCGGTCAAGACGTTGGTGCCTTTGGCGGCCAAACCCGAAATCTGGGCCGTGAGTGAGCGCGTTCATGCACGCCTGGAAGACGCTGGCCTTCCGCTGTTGGGATGCTTCACCATACCGAACTCCGTCAAGGGCATCACCCCGCTGGTGGGCCAGATTCTCATGGAGAGCGAGACGAGACTCAGCCGGGCTTAAATCTTTGAGCTTTACCTGCTGCTTATGGGTAGGCAAGTGTTGATCTCCCTGTATGCGATGGTAGCCGTGATGAAAGAAGAACAACGCATCTCCATCAATTTGACCCAAGAGTAGATCGAGAGAAGTCCTTAGGTAGTGACAAGCCTGTCTCACGACAATTCAAGGAAGCCTACCACGAGTATTATGGCTGGCCGAATTATTGGATCGTTCAATACCTGTGGGGAGCTCATCCCAACCTTGTACGTGAGCGTGACAAATGAAGAGAGTCCGTTATGGACTAAAAAGCGTGGGCTCCCCATTTGCACAGTATCAAAGTTGTGATCGGCTATCATATCCAGGCCTCAGACGGCGAGATCGGCCACGTCTAAGACTTTACCATCGACGACGAGAACTGGGCGATTCGGGATCTGATCGTTGATACGCTTAAAAAAGGTCCTAATTGCACCGCATTTATATGAAAGAACCAATAATTTGCTAAGTTACTTTCATGTTTTGGGGCGAGCCTGGATGTCGATAGACCAGATCGGCCCATAGCCGTTAGTTGGAGCGAGTCAAAAGTCTTCATCAATCTTTCCCGCTTTCCCGCGAGACTATCAAGCAGTCACCGGAATACACGGAGGCGGTTCTGCTGAATCGGGATTATGAGACCAGACTGCATAGAAATTAGCATCTCCAGGGATATCGGGTGGATGAATCGATTCCCCGGGAGACTTCGGATTAAACTCAACTGCGTTCTCACATAAAAAAAAGAGGGGCCAATAAATTAAGGCCTTTCAAACATTACTATTTGGGAATTTTAGCGGCTATGGCACGGGCATCCAAGGCCCTATCGGGACAAGGCATATCTTGCTATAGCGATAAGGTCAATCAATAAAGAGGTTATTTGTCAAATGAAACAACAGCCTATAAAAGTACAACTGATTACCGACCCGGCCTGGCTGGGTTTGAACCCTGCCCTAAACTCGGTCCTGAGTCCGCCTTTGATTATTAAGCCAAAGCGTAGAAAGGAACCCCACCATCTTCCGCATTTCATTGAAAAAATGAAAGTTGAAAATATGCATCCAGCAGTCATCGAGACCTTTCAGCATTATTATGCAAAGGTCTGCAACGGTGCCGATGGTATGATTGCGGAAGATGAAATAACCCGCATCAATCCAGTCGATCTTGTTCAGGCGGATCAGCTTGCTGAATTTTCCCCGCGAGGAAAAAAAGCACTTGATAAAGCCGTTATGATCGTACTCAACGGCGGGCTGGGTACCAGCATGGGGCTTGATAATGCAAAATCACTGATCTCTGTGAAAAGCTCACGTTCGTTCATGGAAATCACCATTAACCAGGCATCGCAACAGGGCGTCAGGCTCTGCTTCATGAACAGTTTCACCACCCATAACGCTACCCTTAATTTCATTGCAGCCCAAAATTTCTCCCATCCGGTGGTGCATTTTATTCAGAATAAATTCCCAAAGATTCTAAGAGATACTCTTGGGCCGGCCAGTTGGTTGCAGGATCCAAGTCTGGAATGGAATCCTTCGGGACACGGTGATATTTATACGGCCATTCATGCGTCCGGAATGTTAAGCCGGCTGCTTGATGCAGGCATCAAATATGCTTTTATCTCCAACGCGGATAATTTAAGTGGAACTCTGGATGAATCACTGCTCGGTTATTTCGTTGAATCCAGAATCCCTTTCATGATGGAGGTCTCAAAAAGAACCCCTTCTGATATCAAGGGCGGACACATCGCCAGAAGGAAAGACGGACGCCTGGTTTTAAGAGAAATTTCCCAATGCCCCCAAAAGGACCTGGTGCATTTTCAAGATATTTCCCACCATTGTTTTTTCAACACCAATAATATCTGGATAGATCTTGAAGAACTCAGTAAACGGATTAAAAACGACGGATTGATTCGGCTTCCGATGATCCTTAATCCCAAAAGCCTTGAGCCGAATGATGAAACTTCCCCCCCGGTTTATCAGGTCGAAACTGCAATGGGGAGCGCTATTTCATTGTTTGAAGACGCCAGGGCCGTTGCCGTTGGAAGAGACCGCTTTTCCCCTGTCAAAATCTGTAATGACCTTCTGGTTCTCCAATCAGATCGCGTTCTTCTAACTCATGACAGCAAGCTGATACCAAATCCTGAAAACGAGGATGAAACGATACACGTTCAGCTCGACCCGAAGTTTTATGGGAAAATAGACAGGTTCCAGGAACGTTTCCCTTTTGGTCCGCCATCTCTCACCGGCTGCAGTTCTTTGACAGTTGAAGGCGATGTCCGTTTCGAACGTAACGTTGTCCTGAACGGCCGGGTTGCCATCTGCAACAGGAGGAAAAATCAGGAAATTATTAAAGCGGGATCAATTGTAAGCAGTGACCTTCAATTCGAACCCTTACCGGAGAATGTCTTGGGTGGTTCAAAAAACAGATAAAAACAATTGAAAAGAAAAAATTATTACGACAGGCCCCTAAAACAAAAATTGATCTGACAGACACACAGGCATCACTTGAAAGGACAAGGTTCATGAATCAGGCAGGTTATGAAATCTTAAAAGAAAAGTGTGATGGTGTTATTTTCGATCTTGACGGCGTGATCACCCAGACTGCAAAAGTGCATGCCAGGGCATGGAAAGCCCTTTTTGATGGGTATCTAAAGGAACGGGCAGCCCGGAAAAATGAAAACTTCATCCCTTTTGGCATGGACAAAGATTACCGTCCCTTTGTGGACGGAAAACCTCGGTACGACGGGGTAGAATCTTTTCTCACTTCCCGGGGAATCGACCTGTCCCGGGGAGATCCTTCAGATGGTCCGGACAAAGAAACCATATGTGGCCTTGGCAATCAGAAAAACTTAATTTTCAATGATTTTCTGCAACAACAAAGGGCCACAGTATACGAAGATACCTTGAGTCTGGTGTATGAATTAAAAAAACAAGGCTGGAAGCTGGCTGTAATTTCAGCCAGTAAAAACTGCATACCAGTGCTCAGGTCTGTTGGTATTTTAGACTGGTTTGATACGGTGGTGGACGGCATCCTTTCCGAGCAGCTTGGCATAAAAGGAAAACCTGAACCGGATATATTTTTTGAGGCTGCCCGCCGCATTGGGGTCACCCCTGAAAGGACAGCTGTTTTTGAAGATGCAACCGCAGGGGTAAGTGCTGCAAAAAAAGGCGGGTTTTACCAGGTAATCGGTGTGGACAGGGCAAAAAATGAAGGCATTCTTAAAAAAGCGGGCGCAGATGTTGTTTTTTCAGATCTGTGTGACATCCGCATCAATGGCAGGCTACCGGTCAGAAAAAAACAGATGGCATCACTGCCCCCTGCACTGGACCATATCCAGGATATTTTACAGCAGGCCGGTGACAGAAAACCTGTCCTTTTTCTGGATTATGACGGCACTTTGACCCCTATCGTCAATGATCCCGGGAAGGCCTTTCTTGATCAGGGCACAAGACAAACACTGGAAAAAGTGGCTGAAAAATGGGTGGTTGCCGTTATCAGCGGCAGGGACCTTAAGACCATTCAACAGTTTGTACAACTGGACAATCTCTATTTTGCCGGCAGCCACGGCTTTGATATTGCCGGCCCCGCGAACCTGACCCTTGAAATGCAGAAGGGAAAGGATTTTCTGCCGGTCCTGGACATTGCCCAGGGCCATCTGGAAGAAAAACTGGCAGACATACCGGATGCTGCCATTGAACGTAAAAAATTTTCCATTGCCATCCATTACCGGAACGTAAAACAAACAGCAGCACAATCAGTCAAACAGGCGGTTCGCCAGGTACAGGCAGCGCATCCAGAACTGCGCATCACTGAAGGGAAAAAAGTGTTTGAACTGCAGCCGGATATTGACTGGCACAAAGGCAAAGCCCTGGTATGGCTGATGGAAAAACTCAACTTAAACCGGGATACATATTATCCCCTGTATATCGGTGATGATATAACCGATGAAGATGCATTTGAGACACTGGAAAAAATTGGCACCAGTATTATTGTCAAGGGCAGTTTTCACCCGACATCAGCAGATTTTGTACTTGAAAATACCCGGGAAACCGCCTCATTTTTAAAAAAGCTGTTTGATGAAAAGGAAAAATAATATGACGGCCTGGAATTTAACCTATGAGACCTATAATCCACAGGATCAGGGGCTTCGTGAAGCCCTGTGCACACTGGGGAACGGCTATTTCGCCACCCGTGGGGCCAGTGCCCAGGTGTCTGCCGGTGACATCCATTATCCCGGCACTTATCTGGCCGGGGGATACAACCGGCTTACAACCGTCATTGCGGGCAAGGAAATTGAAAACGAAGACCTTGTTAATATGCCCAACTGGCTCTGTCTCAAATTTCGTTTCACAGGTGGACAATGGTTCTCCCCGGAAACCGCAACCATCTGCTCTTATTTCCAGGAACTTGATATGAAAAACGGGGTTCTCGTCCATATCGTTGTTTTTGAGGATGAACAGGAACGCCGCATCAGGATGGAAGAGCACCGCATTGTTCATATGGGAGACCGGCACACGGCGGCCATACGGGTATTATTGACCAGTGAAAACCAAACCGGGTCCCTTGAGGTGGAATCTGCCATTGACGGAACGGTCCTAAACCAGGGTGTGAAGCGATACCGTGATCTGAACAGCCGGCACCTGGAAATTCTGGAAAGTGAATCAACCCACGACGAACCGGTATTTTTAAAAGTGCAGACCGTCCAGTCTGAACTACGGGTGGCCATGGCAGCCAGAACCCGGATAACAAAAAAAGGCATGCCCCTGGATCTGGCGACAGAGCTGATAAATGACAATGGATATGTCGGCAAACGCTATACCGTGGATATCAGCCAGGGCGAAACCATTCAGGTGGAAAAAGTCGTTCTGGTGCACACATCGCGTGATATTGCCATTTCTGAATGCGGCCTGGCCGTCAGGGCAAGAATCAGGCGTGCCCCGGGATTTTACGACCTGTTTGGCAGCCATAAACTGATCTGGAAACAATTGTGGCGGCGGTCTGACATGAAAATGACCGAACGTAGGAAAAAACGCCAGGACCTTCGTCCGGAGATGGTTGTCAGGCTGTATACTTTTCATCTGCTCCAGACCTTATCCAAACAAACCATTGATTTGGATGTAGGCGTGCCCGCCAGGGGATGGCATGGCGAGGCCTACCGGGGGCATATTTTTTGGGATGAACTGTATATTTACCCGTTTATCACCCTGCAGTATCCGGAAATCACCCGCTCTCTTCTGCTGTACCGGTATCGCAGACTTGATACGGCCCGGGCTGCTGCCAGGGCCGCCGGATACAAGGGGGCCATGTTCCCCTGGCAAAGCAGCAGCAGCGGCAGGGAAGAAACCCAAACAATGCACCTGAACCCCGGATCAGGGCGGTGGCTCCCGGATAATTCCCATTTCCAGAAACATGTGAATGCAGCCATTGCATTTAATATCTGGAAATATTTCGAATCCACCGGAGATATCCAGTTCATGTGTGAATATGGTGCAGAGGTTTTGTTTGAAATTGCCCGGTTCTGGGCAAGTATTGCTACCTATAACAAAGATCTTGACCGGTATGAAATCCTCAAGGTGATGGGGCCTGATGAATACCATGATGCCTATCCGGATGCAGATGCGCCCGGGCTGGACAATAATGCCTATACCAATGTCATGGCCACATGGGTATTGACCCGGGCCCTGAATGCCCTGGACATTCTGCCCAGGGACCGGGTTGATGAGCTGTGTGAAACCCTGGGGATCACAGAATCAGAAATAGACCTGTGGTGGGATATCAGCCGGAAAATGCGGATCATTTTTCATGATGGCAACATCATCAGCCAGTTTGAGCATTATGATCAGCTCAAGGAGCTTGACTGGGATAACTACAGGAAAAAATATCCCAATATCCAGCGCATGGACCGGATACTGGAAGCCGAAGGAGACAGCGCCAACAACTATAAGGTAACAAAGCAGGCAGATGTTCTCATGCTGTTTTACCTGTTTTCCGCACCTGAACTTAAAACACTGTTCAAACAATTGAATTATCCCTTTGAATACGAGACGATTCCAAAAAACATAGACTATTATGTCTATCGTACCTCCTATGGTTCTTCCTTGAGCTGGGTGGTTCATTCCTGGGTTCTGGCCCGTTCGGACCGAAAACGCTCGTGGAAATTTTTCTTAAAAGCCCTTCAAAGCGATATTGATGATATCCAGGGGGGCACCACCCAGGAAGGGATTCATCTGGGTGCCATGGCCGGCACCATAAATCTTCTTCAGGAAGCCTATATGGGCATAAAAACCCGGGGTGATTTTCTCTGGGTCAATCCGGAGCTGCCTGAAGTACTTGAAAAACTGAGAATGCAGGTGCGGCACAGGGGCAGCACCCTGGCATTTGAAACTACCCAGGATATGTGCAAAATCACCCTCTTATGCAGCCCGGAAAATACGTTTAAATTCGGATTCAATGACAATATGTATGAACTGGCAGTCGGGGCCACCAAAAAATTTCACATCTGAACCCCAGCCCATTCGGCAGCGCATGATGGTGGGTTGGCTATGCTATGGCTTGGTCTGGTTCATAACAAAAATGACGGGTTATGCCCCGGGCAAAGATTCCGGGCACATGTGATCTAACGGTCGCATATGACCTTCTATGTTTGGTTGCTGATCACTGGATTGAAACCAGCAAACCATGACTGTTTATTCTTAAAAATCAATGCGGTGTACAAATCAACCACGGGATTTTGAACCCTGGCATAATAATCGCTATAGATCTGGCTGTATATCTATAGATTATATGTAAAGATAAATAACCCAGGACCCGGAAGGATAATTTGTAATTTGAAAACATGGCCTGGACAACCCTATCCGTTAGGTGCTGTATTTGATGGCTTGGGAACCAACTTTTCCTTGTTTTCCGAGATTGCCGAGCGTGTAGAACTCTGCCTCTTTGACGAGCAAGGCGTTGAGACGCGTGTTAACCTGTCTGAAGTGACGGGCTATTGCTGGCACGCATACCTGCCCTTTGTGGAGCCGGGCCAGCGATATGGGTTCCGTGTTCATGGTCCCTGGGACCCTTCCCGGGGACTTTGCTGCAATCCTGCCAAGCTGCTGCTGGACCCTTATGCCAAAGCCATGGATGGCCAGGTGCAATGGGATGAGGCCGTATTCCCGTATCCCTTTGATGACGGTCCCGGCATCCGCAGCGACACTGACAGCGCCCCCTTCATGCCCAAGAGCGTGGTTCACCAGCCCCATTTCGACTGGAGCGGAGACCGCAGTCTGCGGATACCCTGGCATGAAACCGTGATTTATGAAACCCATGTAAAAGGGTTCACCGCCCGCCATCCAGACGTTCCCCCTGAAATGTCGGGCACCTATGCAGGTCTTGCACATCCTGCGATTATTGAATACCTCAAGGCCCTCGGTGTCACAGCCGTTGAACTGATGCCGGTTCATTTTTTTATCGATGACAAGCACCTGGTTGATCAGGGACTGAAAAACTACTGGGGCTATAATTCCATCGGGTATTTTGCCCCCCACATCGAATATGCCGCAGACAACCGTCCCGGCGGTGTTGTGGCTGAATTCAAACAGATGGTGAAAACCCTTCACCAGGCCGGCCTGGAAGTTATTCTGGATGTGGTTTACAACCACACGGCAGAGGGAAATCACCTGGGACCCATGCTCAGTTTCAAGGGAATTGACAACACCTATTATTATCGTCTTACCGATGATCTGCAATACTACATGGATTATACCGGCACCGGTAATACCCTGAATATGCGCAATCCCCATGTTTTGCAGCTTGTCATGGATTCTTTACGGTACTGGGTTTTGGAAATGCATGTGGACGGGTTCCGGTTTGATCTGGCATCTGCCCTGGCCAGGGAGCTGCATGATGTGAACCGGCTGTCCGCTTTTTTTGATATCATCCAGCAGGATCCTGTTATCAGCCAGGTCAAGCTTATTGCCGAACCCTGGGATGTGGGTGAGGGCGGCTACCAGGTCGGCAACTTTCCGCCGGTGTGGACCGAATGGAACGGCAAATACCGGGACTGCGTCCGTGATTTCTGGCGGGGGGAGAACCGGACCATGGGCGAGTTTGCCGCCCGGTTTACCGGCAGTTCCGATCTGTACGAAAACACCTCTCGCCTGCCCTATGCCAGCATCAATTTTATCACGGCCCATGATGGGTTCACCCTGCATGATCTGGTTTCCTACAATGAAAAGCATAACATGGCCAACGGCGAGGAAGACCTTGATGGAGAAAATTACAACCGTTCCTGGAACTGCGGTGAGGAGGGTGAAACCGACCAGCCGGAGATACTTGAGCTGCGGAATCTGCAAAAGCGAAATTTTCTTGCAACCCTGCTCCTTTCCCAGGGCGTTCCCATGCTTTCAGGAGGAGATGAAATCGGACGCACCCAGCAGGGGAACAACAATGCCTACTGCCAGGACAATGACCTTTGCTGGTACAACTGGGAAAATAAAGACGAAGCGTTGCTGGATTTTTGTAAAAAACTTATCCAGTACCGAAGAGACCACCCGGCTTTCCGGCGCCGGGGGTGGTTCCATGGCCGGTCGATTCATGGCAGCGGGGTTGATGACATCCGGTGGTTCACCATGGCGGGGGAGCAGATGGCTGAAGAGGACTGGGGACTGGGGTTCACAAAATCCCTGGGCGTATTTTTGAATGGTGCCACCATTCCCAACCCCAACCCCCGGGGTGAACCGATAATTGATGACAACTTTTACCTGATTTTTAATGCCCTTCATAAACCCTTGCAATTTGTTCTTCCCGGCCCTGATTATGGGGCGTACTGGGTAAAGGATCTGGATACCCGGACCGGGGGACTGGAAGAACAAAAATTACTGAAAGCAGGGGACACAATCAGGGTTGCGGCCCGTTCCCTGGTGGTGCTGCGCCATGAAACCTGAACCTTTTGCAACCTATCGGCTGCAGATGCCTCCCGGGTTCGGTTTTGACCAGGCCACAGATATTATTCCCTATTTGTATGATCTTGGAATCAGCCATCTGTATACATCTCCATACCTCCAGGCGGCCGCCGGCAGTACCCACGGATATGACATTGTGGATCCCGCACAGGTAAATGAGGAACTCGGGGGTACCCGGGCCCATGCCCGTTTGTGTGAGACCCTGGGTGCGGCAGGCCTTGGTCACATGATTGATGTGGTGCCGAACCATATGGCCATTGCAGGGCGTCAGAACGCCTGGTGGTGGCATATGCTGGAGAACGGATTGTCCAGCTGTTTTGCCGCCTTTTTTGATGTGGATTGGAACAACGATGCAAATCGCTGGCCCAACAAGATCCTCCTGCCAATTCTGGAAGATCACTACGGCCGTATCCTTGAAGACGGACAACTCCGGTTGTCATATACAGACGGGCGGGTTACCCTTCACTATCACGACCATGTATTTCCTGTGACCCAAGCCAGCGTGGCCCAATTATTGTCCAAAGCGGGTGACTCCTGTGGATCGGATGATACAGTCATCGCCGCAGAGATTGCGCGCCTGAACCGTGATCCGGACACCCTGGATCTGCTGATCAGCCAGCAGCATTACCGGCTGGCTTTCTGGCGGATGGCGAACACAGACCTTGGATACCGCAGATTTTTCGACATCAGGGATCTGGCAGGCATAAAAGTTGAGGACATGACGGTGTTCCATGCGGTCCATGAGCTGGTCCTGGCATGGGTGCGCAAGGGATGGGTCCAGGGGCTGCGCATTGACCATCCGGACGGTCTGTGGGACCCGGCTCACTATTTTTACAGATTGCAGAAAGCCTGCCCCAATGCCTGGGTTGTTGTGGAAAAAATTCTTGGGCCCGGCGAAACACTTCCACCAGACTGGCCTGTTGCCGGCACCACGGGATATGATTTCATGAACCTTGCCGGGGGGCTGTTGATCAATCCTGAAAACGCAGATGCGCTGACACAATGTTATGCAGAGTTTACAGGTATCCGGACCAATTTTTCCGCCCTGGTCCATGACTGCAAACGCCTGGTGCTCTCCCAGCTTTTGGGAAGTGAGATCAAACGGCTTACCAGCCTGTTTGAACGTATCTGTGAAAGGCACCGGTGCCATCGGGATTATTCACGACAGCAATTACGGGAGGCACTGTTTGAGACAGCGGTTCATTTTCCGGTGTACCGGTCTTATGTGTCTGCTGCCATGAATAAGGTTTCCCAAAAGGACGAACACTATGTCGACGCAGCCATTGAAGGTGCCATAATGGTGCGGACAGACCTGGACCCTGAACTTTTTTCATTTTTCAGAGATTTGCTGCTTCTGCGGATCAAAGGGCCTCTGGAAGCAGAACTGGCCATGCGGTTCCAGCAACTCACCGGTCCGGCCATGGCCAAGGGCGTGGAAGATACCGCCTTTTACCGCTACCACCGCCTGATCTGCCTCAATGAGGTGGGAGGAGACCCCGGCCGATTCGGTGTGGATCTGGGGCAGTTTCATGGGGCCTGTGCCCGGGCACACACAGAACATCCCCTGGGATTGCTGGCCTCCACCACCCACGATACCAAGCGCAGTGAAGATGTCCGGGCCCGGCTGGCCCTGCTTTCCGAGATTCCGGAGCAATGGGCGGACGCGGTGTGCCGATGGGCGGGTCATAACAGGCGCCACCGTACAGGAGCGTTTCCTGATCGTAATACCGAGTATCTTTTATACCAGACCCTGGTCGGGGCCTGGCCCATTGATCTGAAAAGAATAAGTGCCTATATGGAGAAGGCGGTCAAAGAAGCCAAGGCACACACCTCCTGGACAACGCAAAACCAGCCCTATGAGCGCGGCCTGGCTGATTTTATTGCAGCCATACTGGCAGACAAAACCTTTAGCAGCGATCTTGAAAGTTTTGTCGCAGACCTTGTTTTGCCCGGAAGAATCAACAGCCTTGCCCAGACCCTCATCAAACTGACAGCCCCGGGGGTTCCCGACATTTACCAGGGAACTGAACTGTGGGATTTGAGCCTTGTGGACCCGGATAACCGCAGACCTGTGGATTTTGTTCTGCGCCGCCGCCTGCTCAAAGAGTTGCCTCAAATTTTTTCTGAACAGATTCTGGCCGGAATGGACATGGGTCTGCCCAAACTCTGGGTCATCCGCCAGGTCCTGCATCTGCGCCGCAGCCACCCCGAACTGTTTGGTCCCCAAGCCGCATACCACCCCTTGTACGCAACCGGCAGAAAAGCGGATCACCTGGTGGCGTTTATCCGGGGAAAAGCTGTTATTTCTCTGGCCCCAAGGCTTGTTATGGGCCTGGATAATGACTGGGAGGACACCCGCCTGGAGTTGCCCCGGGGAAAATGGCATAACATTCTGACAGAAGATGCCACAGCAGGCGGCCCCGTAGGGCTTAAGGAACTGTTGCACCGTTTTCCTGTCGGGTTACTCATACAAAGGGAATAACGGCCATGGTTGATATGCGTGTCTGGGCCCCTGTGGCCTGCGAAGTAAAATTACACAGCAATAACCGGGTGCTTGCCATGGAAAAAAATGCAGGGGGCTGGTGGCATGTGGATGTCCCCTTTATGCACCACGGCGTTGATTATGCGTATGAAGTGGATGGCAAAGGGCCTTTTCCTGATCCGCGCTCCTTCTGGCAGCCCAACGGGATACACGGGCCTTCCAGATGGGTGGACCATTCTCTTTTTGACTGGACCGATGCAGGCTGGCAGCAACCGCCCCTGGGATCAGCCGTCATCTACGAGCTGCACCTGGGAACTTTCACCCCAGAGGGAACATGTGATGCAGCCATTCTTCGCCTGGATCATCTGGTAAAACTGGGCATCACCCATGTGGAATTGATGCCGGTGGCACAGTTTTCCGGCAGTCGGGGATGGGGCTACGACGGGGTTGACCTGTATGCGCCCCACCAGGCCTACGGCGGCCCCGATGGGTTGAAGCGCCTGGTGGATGCCTGTCATCAACGCGGCCTGGCTGTGGTGCTTGACGTGGTTTACAACCATCTGGGCCCTGCGGGAAATTATCTCAATCAGTTTGGTCCCTATTTTACTGCCCGGTATGCGACACCCTGGGGTGAGGCTGTCAATTTTGATGAATCTGACAGCCATGAGGTGAGGCAATTTTTTGTGGACAATGCCCTGATGTGGCTGCAGGACTATCATATGGATGGATTGCGCATTGACGCGGTTCATGCCATCCTGGATACATCTGCCATTCATTTTCTGGAAACGCTTGCCAATGCGGTAAAAAATCTGGAAGCCGCACTGGGCCGGCATTTTGTTCTCATTGCAGAAAGCGATCTGAATGACCCCCGGGTGGTGCGCTCGCCGGCTGTGGGGGGATACGGCATGGACGCCCAGTGGAACGAGGATTTTCACCATGCCCTGCACGCGGTTCTGACCGGCGAAAAACAGGGATATTATCAGGATTTCGGCACCTTGTCCCAACTGGCCAGGGTGCTGACCAACGGATTGGTGTATGACGGGTGTTATTCTGTTTACCGGCGTCGTTGTCATGGACGGCCCGCCACCGGGCTGAGTGGCACCCAATTTGTGGGATGTTTGCAAAACCATGACCAGGTGGGCAACCGCGCGCTTGGGGAGCGGACAGGCCGGCTGCTCTCCCTGGACCTGCTCAAAATCGGGGCGGCCCTGGTACTGACATCGCCTTTTGTGCCCATGCTGTTTCAAGGGGAAGAGTGGGGGGCATCCACCCCGTTTTTTTATTTTACAGATCACCAGGAACCTGACCTGGGGGAAGCGGTGAGGCGCGGACGGCAAAAAGAGTTTGCCGCTTTTGGGTGGGAACCCGAAAAAATCCCTGACCCCCAGGCCGAAAAAACCTTTCTGCAGTCCAGGCCCAATTGGGATGAATTACACCAGGAGCCGCACAACCACATGTTGGACTGGCATCACTCTCTTATCAAACTGCGGCGAAGGTTGCCGGATCTGACAGATGGCCGGATGGAAAAAATCTGTGTTTTTTATGATGAAATACAGCGATGGCTGATCATGACACGCGGAGCTGTAATGGTGGCCTGCAATTTTTCACAGGTGCCCCAATCTGTTTCATGTGCAGCTGTAATAGACAAAAAAACGGTTCTGTGTTCAAAAAAAGGCCTGGTTGCAAAAGAAGATACACTTATTCTGCCGGAAGAAACCGTCGCAATCTTAGTGGGTTAAAAAACTAACAAGGAGAGATGCCATGCATATCGTTCATATGGCTGCGGAAAATGACAGCCTGCCGGATGCCAAGGTGGGCGGTGTGGCAGATGTGGTGCGGGATATTGCACCGGCACTGGCAGACCTTGGGCACAAGGTAAGCGTTGTAATGCCCGGATACGGGTTTTTGCACCGGATCAAAGGGGCCCGATGGACCGCCGATATCAGGTTTCCTTTTCGCGGGACAGTGCATGAAGCACAGCTGTACAGGGTACCGGCAAAGCGTGTGCATCCTGGTGTAGACCATTATGTGATACATCATCCGTTTTTGGAGGCCGTACATGCCCAGACAGGCCGGCACCAGATCTATGTGCATGATCCGGATGATCAGCCTTTTTTCAGCGATGGCTCCCGTTTTGCCTGCTTTTGCAGTGCCGCAGCCGCCGCCCTGACCCAGGGCGCCATACCCTGGGCCGATGTGATGCATCTGCATGACTGGCATATGGCCCTTGTGGCGCTGCTGCGCCGATACCATCCTGCCTGCGCCGCATTAAAGACCATCCGGACGGTGTTTACCATCCACAATGTGGCGCTGCAGGGAGTCCGGCCCCTGGAGGGCAGCAGTTCTTCTCTATCAGCCTGGTTTCCGGAGATCACCTGTCAGTGGCTGGATGTGGCTGATCCACGGTGGCCGGATACCTGCAATCTCATGGCCTGCGGCATCCGCCTGGCAGACAAGGTTCATACGGTGTCACCTACCTATGCCCGTGAAATCTGCCGGCCCGATGTCCTGCCCCGGTTTTACGGTGCCCAGGGGCTTGAAGCCGTGCTTGCCCATGAAAATGACACAGGGAATCTGGTGGGCATCCTTAACGGTTGCGATTACCCGGCACCCCGCTGTCCTCCTGTAATGGAATTTTCAGAAATGATCCGCGATTTTCAGCACCAGATCATGAAGTGGTCTGCCGGCCGGCAGACAGTGTCCAGTGCCGCCTTTATTGCCTGCCACAACCTTTCCAGCCTGTGTCAGCGCCTTTCCTGTCCCCGAATGGTGGTGTGCAGTGTCACGCGTCTCACCGAACAAAAAGTGCTGCTCATGCTGCAGGGACAGGACCATGAAATGTCAGCCATAGCCCGTATTCTTACGGCATTGGGAGATGATGGGGTGTGCTTTCTTCTGGGAACCGGCGATGAACGGTTTGCGCGGTTTTTCACAGAACTGGGTGCCCAGTTTCCCAATTTTATTTTTCTCAACGGATTTTCAGATCAGGCAGCCCAGGCCCTTTATGCCAATGGCGATCTTTTTTTGATGCCCAGTTCTTTTGAGCCGTGCGGTATCAGCCAGATGCTGGCCATGCGGGATGGACAACCCTGTGTGGTTCATGCTGTGGGCGGGTTGCGCGATACGGTTCGTCACGGTGTCAACGGGTTCTGCTTCGGGGGCAGCGATCTGAATGACCAGGCACAAAATTTTGTTGATACCACTTGCCAGGCCATCCATATGTTCAGAAACGATCCTGAAAAATGGCAGAACATTAAAACCGGGGCCGCTGCCGCACGCTTCCTGTGGCAAGACGCGGCACGGCAGTATAGTAAAAAATTATACGAGTCTTGATTAAAAAAAATGTCAGCCCCAAAGAGAAATCTATTATGACAGATATTATAAAACGCGTGGTTATTGAAAATGTAACACCCAATGTTGACGGCGGCCGTTTTCCCGCCAGGCGGGTGGTGAATGACACAGTGGTGGTAACAGCAGACATCTTTGTGGACGGGCATGACCGGTTGTCGGCCCGGCTGCTGCACCGAAAGGCCGGGGCAACCCACTGGGAAAAGACCCCCATGCAGCCGCAGGTGAACGACCTGTGGCAGGCTGTTTTTATTCCCTGTGAGCTGGGAATCTATGAATACACTGTCACTGCCTGGATAGACCGGTTTGAAACCTGGCGCAGCCAGATTGAAAAAAAGATCGCTGATGACCAGGTTGTAGCAGTGGAGTTGATGGAGGGTGCCGCCATGGTCACAGAAGCGGCAGGGCGGGCCAAAAATGAGGATGCTGAACAACTGAACCTTCTGGCAGGCCGGCTTTTGTCAGAAGAGGCGGTAAAGCAGCCGGCTGCCTTTGTCCAGGATACAACCCTTAGCCTGCTGATGGCACGCTATCCGGACACAGGCACACAGATTGACTATCCAAGGATATTGCCCCTGCGAATCGAGCCGCGCAAGGCCCTTTACAGTACCTGGTATGAAATGTTTCCCCGGTCCTGTGCTGACACAGATCCACTCAGTCACGGCACATTCCAAGACTGTATCAAACGGCTGCCCTATATTGCCGGCATGGGGTTTGATGTGCTTTACCTGCCGCCGATCCATCCCATCGGACCCAGCCACAGAAAAGGAAAGAATAATGCGATTCTTGCCGGACCGGGTGATCCCGGCAGTCCCTGGGCCATTGGCTCAAAAGAGGGGGGACACAAGGACATACATCCGGAACTTGGGACCCTGGCGGATTTCAGGGCACTTTTGGCCAAAGCCCGGGAGTACGGCATTGACATTGCTCTGGATATGGCGTTCCAGTGCAGCCCGGACCATCCCTATGTTACGGACCATCCTGAATGGTTCCACTCACGTCCCGACGGCACAATTCAGTATGCAGAAAATCCCCCGAAAAAATACCAGGATATTTATCCTTTTGCCTTTGATTGCGCCCATTATGACAGCCTGCGCCGGGAACTGCTGGATGTGGTCCGGTACTGGATAGACCAGGGTGTCCGGATTTTTCGGGTGGACAACCCCCACACCAAACCCTTGCGGTTCTGGGAGTGGCTCATTGCCGCGTGCAAAGAACAAAATCCTGAGACAATTTTTCTGGCCGAGGCATTCACCCGGCCCAAAACCATGTACCGGCTGGCCAAAGGCGGATTCACCCAGTCCTATACCTATTTTACCTGGCGCAACCTCAAATGGGAAATCCAGCAGTATCTTGACACATTGACCCGGACCGGTGTCAAAGACTTTTTCTGGCCCAACCTGTGGCCCAATACCCCGGATATTCTGCCTGAATTTCTGCAGCTGGGCGGGCGGCCGGCATTTATCCTCCGCCTGATGCTGGCTGCAACCCTGTCATCCAGTTACGGCATCTATGGTCCGGCTTTTGAACTGTGTGTGAACATGCCCCTGCCTCCCGATGGCGAGGCGTATGGCGAGGAATATATGGATTCGGAAAAATTCGAGATCTCCCGCTGGGATCTTAACGCATCCCATACGATCAGGCCGTTTATCACCAGAATCAACCGGATCAGGCGGGAGAATCCCGCCCTGCAACAGACCCGGAACCTGATTTTCCATCCAGTGGATAAAGAAGAGATCCTGTGCTTCAGCAAATATACAGATGATTTTTCCAACATCATTTTTGTGGCAGCCAATCTTGATCCCCATCACACCCACAGCGCCTGGGTGCGGCTGCCTTTTGAGGAAATGGGTATACCGATTGAAAAAAGCTTTCAGATGCATGATCTGGTGAGCGATGCCAGATACCTGTGGCATGATGATTTCAATTTTCTGGAAATAAGTCCCCAGGTGGTTCCGGTACAGGTTTTCCGCATCCGGCGGCGGATGCGTACGGAAAATGATTTTGATTATTTCATGTAACCAGACAAAAAGGACAGCATAGTTATGGAAAAACCCGCATTGCAGCCGCAAAATGATCCGTTATGGTACAAAGACGCGGTTATTTATCAGCTTCATATCAAAACGTTTTATGACAGCAATGGTGATGGTATCGGGGATTTCAAAGGCCTTACCGAAAAACTGGACTATCTGCATGAGCTGGGCGTCACTGCCCTGTGGCTGCTGCCTTTTTACCCCTCCCCCCTGAGGGATGATGGATATGACATCGCTGATTTCAAGGCCATCAACCCGGTATACGGCACCCTGGCTGATTTTAAAGCTTTTATGCGGGCGGCCCGTAAACGCAACATGAAAGTCATCACTGAGCTGGTGATCAACCACACCTCGGACCAGCATCCCTGGTTCCAGCGGGCCCGCCAGTCAAAACCAGGCAGTGCCGGGCGCAATTTTTATGTGTGGAGCGACACCCCGGAAAAATACACGGATGCGCGCATTATTTTTCAGGATTTTGAGACCAGCAACTGGAACTGGGATCCAGTGGCCAAAGCCTATTATTGGCACCGGTTTTACTCCCACCAGCCCGATCTCAACTACGACAATCCCAGGGTCCATGAAGCGATCTTCAAGGCCCTGGATTTCTGGATGGACATGGGAGTGGACGGCCTGCGCCTGGATGCCATTCCCTATCTGTACCAGCGGGAGGGTACCAACTGCGAAAATCTTCCTGAAACCCATGCATTTCTCAAAAAGCTGCGCCAGCGCATGGATGAAAAATACAAAGGCCGGATGTTTCTGGCCGAAGCCAACCAGTGGCCCGAGGATGCGGTGCAATATTTTGGCGATGGGGATGAGTGTCATATGAGCTTTCATTTCCCCCTGATGCCCAGGCTCTACATGGCGGTGCACATGGAAAGCCGGTTTCCGGTCACCGAAATCCTCAGCAGTACGCCCGCTATCCCTTTATCCTGTCAATGGGCCATATTTTTGCGTAACCACGATGAACTGACCCTGGAAATGGTCACGGACGAGGAACGTGACTATATGTACCGGGCCTATGCCCGGGACTCTCGAATGCGCCTGAACCTGGGCATCCGCCGGCGCCTGGCCCCGCTCATGGGCAACGACCGCCGCCGGATTGAACTGATGTATGCACTGCTGCTCTGCCTGCCGGGCACCCCCATCCTGTATTACGGGGATGAGATCGGCATGGGGGATAATATCTATCTGGGTGACAGAAACGGGGTCCGCACCCCCATGCAGTGGAGTCCGGACCGCAATGCCGGTTTTTCCCTGTGTAATCCCCAACAGCTCTATCTGCCGGTGATCACCGATCCTGAATACCACTTTGAGGTGCTCAATGTGGAGGCCCAGAAACAAAACCGCCACTCCCTTTTCTGGTGGATACGGCGGCTGCTCACACTGCGCAGCCGCATCACGGCCTTCAGCAGGGGGGATATGAATTTTCTGACGCCGGAAAATTCCAAAATCCTGGCCTTTATCCGGCAGTATGAAAACCAGTCTGTACTGGTGGTAGTCAATCTTTCGCGTTTTGTACAGATTACTGAACTGGATCTGCAGGCCTATGAAGGAATGATCCCGGTGGAAATTTTCGGCAACACCCCGTTCCCATGTATCACAAACACCCCGTATTTTCTTACCCTGGGACCCCATGGCTTTTACTGGTTTTTTCTGACGCCCCACCCGGATGCGGACATTGATGCGGCCATGGATACCGACCTGCCGGTATTTGAGGTTCACACAAGATGGGAGGAAGTGATTCAGGGGCCTCAAAGGGAACGCCTTGAAAAACACCTGCGGCCATATATCATGAAATCCCGGTGGTTTGGCGCCAAGAACAGCCTTATCACCTCCGTTGCTGTGCGTGAGCATCTGCCTGTCGGCAATAACGCTTTGACAGGTTTCATTCTCATGGTAGCCCTGGGTTACGCCGACGGGACAGAAGAAACCTATATCCTGCCGGTCACCTATCTGCCCCGGGCAGACAGCGAAACGATCATGGCAGACCATCCCTGGGCGCCCATGGCACACATAAAATTTCAGTCCGGTGATGAAGAAGGATTGCTTGTGGACGGCCTGGTTCACACAGGTTTTTGCAATGTTCTTCTGGAAATGATGCACCGCCGCCAGCACATCAGCGGCACAGAGGGACGGTTTTGCGCCACGCCTGCCAGGGCCTTCAAACCATTGTATGAAACTGCGAAATTACCCATGGAAACCAGGGTTATAGGCGTGGAGCAGAGCAATACATCCATCATTTACGGGCATTGCTTTATCCTTAAACTTTTCCGGCGCCTCCAGGAAGGGACCAATCCGGATCTGGAGATTTCCCGTTTTTTGACGGCCAGGGGGTTTGCCAATCTGCCCGGGCTTGCCGGCTGCCTGGAATATACCCGCAGCAAAGAGGAACCCTGTACAATAGGTCTTCTCCAGGCGTATGTGAGCAACCAGGGAGATGCCTGGGAATATACTCTGGGCAGTCTGTCCGGATTTTTTGAACGGGTTATGGAAAAGCAGGGTACCACTGAAGTTTTTCTGCCGGTAAAAAGCCTGCTGACATTAAGCCAGAATCCCATTCCTGCAGATACCAGGGCCCAGATCGGGTTTTATCTGGAATCCGCGCGCCTGCTGGCACAGCGGACTGCTGACATGCATGCGGCACTGGCAGCAGGGTCACAAGATGTTTTGTTCACGCCGGAACCATTTTCCAAACTCTACCAGCGTTCCCTTTTCCAGTCCATGACTTCCATGGCCGGGCAGATACTGATTCTGTTGGAGAAGCGCATCAAAGCCCGGAAAAATCCGTTGCCTGAAAATATTTCGGCAGCCGGGGAACAGATACTGGACCGCAGGCAGGAAATCATGGACCGTTTCAGGGCGCTGACAAGCTGCAAAATTAACGCCATGCGCCTGAGATGTCACGGCGATTTTCACCTGGGCCAGGTTTTATACACGGGCAAGGATTTCGTTATCATCGATTTTGAAGGCGAGCCGGCACGTCCCGTAAGTGAACGGCGCATCAAACGGTCACCTCTCCGGGATGTGGCAGGACTTTTACGGTCATTCCACTATGCCTGTCATTTTGCCCTGCAGGCCGAGGAAGCCCGTGGGATGTTCCATCCAAAATCGCGTGGGGCCATGGAGGCCAAGGCAGAAGAATGGCGGATGTGGGTGAGTGCACAATACCTGGGTGAATATCTGGCCAGAAGCGCCGATAAAGGCTTTCTGCCAAAAACCCATGAGGAGACAGGGGTGCTTTTGAATGCCTATCTGATGGAAAAAGCCTTATACGAACTTGGCTATGAAATGAACAACCGGCCTGACTGGATCATCATACCCCTTAAGGGAATTATACAGTTATTAAATGAAACCTAAGAGTTACGGAGGCGAACAAACATGCCCACTCAAGACCACAGCCCATCCAGGCATAAAACGCTGATACGCAGCGACATCAGCCTGTTGAGCGACGATGATGTCTTTTTGTTCAATGAAGGCAGCCATTTTTGTCTGTACGACAAGCTGGGCGCCCATCCCATGAAAGTTGACGGTCAGGACGGATTCTATTTCGCGGTGTGGGCACCCAATGCCCGGGCGGTTTCTGTCATGGGATCCTTCAACCACTGGAACAAGGAACAGCATCCCTTGGCTTCCAGGCAACGTTCGGGTATCTGGGAGGGGTTTATCCCCGGCATCCGGTCCGGAACCACTTATAAATACCATATTCGTTCCAACCAGGAAAACTATGAGGTGGATAAGACCGACCCCTTTGCCTTTTACACAGAGTTGTCCCCCCAGACCGCCTCTGTGACCTGGGATCTGGCCCATGAATGGCAAGATGCCGCCTGGATGGAAAGCCGCGGTTCTATTGACGTAAAATCAGCGCCCATGTCCATTTATGAAATGCACCTGGGGTCCTGGATGCGGATACCTGAGGAAAAAAACCGGTTTCCAACTTACCGGGAACTTGCGCAAAAACTGCCGGATTACCTGGTAAAGATGGGGTTTACCCATGTGGAGTTTCTGCCGGTCATGGAACATCCCTTTTACGGTAGCTGGGGATATCAGTGTCTGGGCTATTTTGCCCCCAGCAGCCGTTTCGGCACGCCTCAGGATTTCATGTATCTGGTGGAACAGCTTCACCAGAAAAACATCGGTGTGATTCTGGACTGGGTGCCCTCTCATTTTCCCAGTGATGAACACGGACTGGGATATTTTGACGGCACCCATCTGTTTGAACACGAAGATCCGCGCAAGGGGTTTCATCCTGACTGGAAAAGTCTGATTTTCAACTATGGCCGCAATGAGGTTATCTGCTATCTCATCAGCAGCGCCCGGTTCTGGCTGGAAAATTATCACATTGACGGCTTCAGGGTGGATGCGGTTGCCTCAATGCTTTATCTGGACTATTCCCGCAAGCCGGATGAGTGGGTCCCCAACATATTCGGGGGCAGGGAAAACCTGGAAGCCGTTGACTTTTTGAAGCGGTTCAACGAGGTGCTCCATGGCAATTTTCCCGGGACCATCACCATAGCTGAGGAATCTACGGACTGGCCCATGGTTTCAAGGCCGGTGCACCTGGGCGGGCTGGGATTTGATATGAAGTGGGACATGGGGTGGATGCACGACACCCTGGCCTACATGTCCATAGATCCCATCCACCGCAGCTTTCATCACGATACACTGACGTTTCGGATGATATATGCCTTTAAGGAAAACTATGTGCTTCCTTTGTCCCACGATGAGGTTGTCCACGGCAAGAGGTCTTTGCTGGGAAAAATGCCGGGTGATGACTGGCAGAAGTTTGCCAATCTGCGTCTGCTTTTTGGATATATGTATGCCCAGCCAGCCAAAAAACTTATTTTCATGGGGGGCGAGATCGGCCAGATCCGGGAATGGAACCATGACAGCAGCCTGGACTGGCATTTGCTGGAAAATTCTCGCAACAAGGGGCTTCAGCGGTGGATCGAAGATCTGAACCAGTTTTACCGGCGCACCCCGGCCATGCACTCAGGTGATTTTTCCCCCCAGGGGTTCCAATGGATCGACTGCCATGATGTGCAGCAATCCACCCTCAGTTTTTTGCGGTCCGGTGGATCCTCATCCGGTGGATTATCAGCAGATCAAATTATTGCTGTATGTAATTTCACGCCAATACCCCGGCCCAATTACCGGATAGGAGTTTTTTCGGATGGGGTCTGGAAAGAATGCCTCAACAGTGATGCCAAAGAATACGGGGGCAGCAACCTGGGCAGCCTGGGACAGATTGAGGCCTCTCCGGTGCCGTGCCACGGATTTTCCTTTTCCCTGAACCTGGTGCTGCCGCCCCTGGGCATTGTTTTTCTGCAGAGAATGCAATTGGAACAGGATGCCCCTGCATATTTCCACCCCGCAAGGACGAACCGGTAAATAAAGGAATAACCAATGAAAGTATTAACTTTGACCAATGAGTATCCCCCCCATATTTACGGCGGGGCCGGCGTTCATGCTGCACACCTTCTCCGGGAAATGACAGCCTTGTCCCCGGACACAGATCATTTCGATGTCCTGTGTTTCGGTAACCATAAAGATGCCGGGACAAATCTGCGGGTGTCTGGTGTGTCCGGGGAAAATTTTCAGGCATTAGAACTGCAGCGGCCCAAACTGGGAGACACCCTGCTGCGCAATGCCGTCATGATCGGCATTGCGGATGCGGCTGATGTAATCCACTGCCATACCTGGTACACCTATTTGGCCGGTTGTCTGCTCAGGGAGATCCTCCAGGCCCCCCTGGTTGTCACCACCCATTCCCTGGAGCCCCACCGCCCCTGGAAAAAAGACCAGCTCGGTGACAGCTACCATGCCACCTGCTGGCTGGAAAAAACCGCCATGGAAAATGCAGACGGTATTATTGCCGTGTCCGAGACAATGAAACAGAACGTGATGGACCTGTACCATATTCACCCTGAAAAGATTCAAGTCATTTATAACGGGGTTGATACCCGGTTTTTCAGTCCCATATCCCGGCCGGATATTCTCAGGTCCTACGGCATTGATCCGGACAGGCCCTATATCCTTTTCGTGGGCCGGATCACCCGGCAAAAGGGGATCATGCATCTGATCCGGGCCATTTCCATGGTGGATCCGGGCGTACAGACAGTGCTGTGTGCCAGCTCCCCTGATACCGGGGAAATTGCCCGGGAAATGCAAACCCGGGTGGAAACAGCCAGGCAGACAATGGGCCGGGACCTGCTCTGGCTTTCGGAAACAATCCCTTTGCAGGATCTGCCGGTCCTTTACAGCCATGCTGCTGTGTTTGTGTGCCCCTCGGTGTATGAGCCCTTTGGCATTATCAACCTTGAGGCCGGGGCGTGCAGTACGCCGGTTGTGGCTGCGGCTGTCGGGGGGATTCCAGAGGTGGTGGTCCACAAAGAAACCGGGCTGCTGGTTCCCTTTGACGCAAAACAAGATTCTGAGCCCGCAAAACCGGAAATATATGCTGCGGATCTGGCTGCTGCCATCAACACCCTGATTCGGGAGCCGGAAAAAGGCACGCAGATGGGTGCGGCAGCCCGCAAAAGGATTGAAAAACACTTTTCATGGACCCGTATTGCCCACCAGACCATACAATTTTATCAGCACCTGATCAAAAACAGACGCATCAGCAAAACAACTGCGGTTACCCTTGACTTTTAAAGGGGATGAAACTCATTTTGGCACAGTGGAAGAAGACGCTCCGGTTGCGCGGGCAACGGCAGAACCATTGCTGGAAAGCGTGCTCCAACGAGAAAATATGTTTATGGCGCTGCAGCAGGTGATGGATAATAAAGGCAGCAGCGGGATTGACCGGATGAGTGTCCATGACCTGCCGGACTACCTGAAGCAGCACTGGCCGGCAAGAAGGGGAGTCGCAAGGCTCCTCCCTATCCCGATTAGCCTTGGTGAGATATGAATAAAGACATCCTTCAAAGAATAATGGATACCCATATTGCGGGCTTATTTCCAGGTGCAACCGTTACCTTAGGCCCCGGAAATGACAAACAACGCAAATATGCTGTCTTTTCTAAAGGACAGACGCAAATCCGTATCAAGGAGACAGATGGGGAATCCTTCTTTATATCCAGAGTTCAACCCTTCACCAATCAAGAGCTTAAAATTATACACGACATAATTCAGATATCAGATGAATACTCTGACTTAGATACTGACACGCAAATTTATCTTAATGCCGGATCGCTAAGCCGAATGGCAGCAAGATCCTTAGTCGACGCTGATTCTGACTCGTCTTTCGAAACATTTCTTTCTTTAGTAATTGACACACTCGAAAAATGGTCTGCACAGACTTATGAAGGTACTCGCATATCCACGTCATTTGGAATTGATTCGAGCAACACTCTATCGGGAAACGAATTTGACGACTTTATTAAAGAAGATTTTTCTAAAGTTCTGTCCAACGGATATGACACCATTATTGAGTTTTCACAGCATGGAGCCATTCTCGGTTACATTGGATTAAATGAATTCTCCGATCCCAAGCGGGCACCTTATCGTTATGCTTCGTTTGCCACTTACACTTCCGGCAACAAGAAATATGCTTTTATTTTGAACCTCAATGGTGAAATCATTATTTTCCGTGGAGGCGAACTGTTTTTTGCCAAGCGCCGCGGCGAATGGCGCCTCTTTACTCACGATTCCGTTCTCACTCAACTTTCATTTGGAAACAGGAAAGTCGATCCAATGATACAGGAGGCAATTTATGTGTCGGCTTTGGATGTTTCTTTTGCTAGATGTGGTGGATGCCTCGGCATGGTCCAGAAAAGTGATTTCACCAAGCTACTGAAGGATAACATCATAAAAACTGATGACTGGCTAACATCTTGTAATAGCACAAAAACCAAGGCATTAAGAAAGTTTATCTCGAATAATAAATTCCAGGCTCTCGACAGGCGCGTTAGACAGGAAATTCTCGGTATTGACGGAGCTACTGTTATCGACCATGAAGGTAATGTCTTGGCAGCTGGAGCGATATTGAACATTTCCCAAGACGATACTCTTTCCGCTGGGGGCGGGGCTAGATTGGCTGCTGCAAAAGTACTGAGCAACTACGGGTATTCACTCAAGATATCAGCAGATGGGGAAATTCGTGCATTTGGAAAGTCAGATAAAGAATTCCGGTTTGGCTAACGAATAAGGATAGAACGGTTCACAATGGCGAACGTTCAAGGCGGCCCATGGCCGTTATTAAAAATGTTGATTAAAGACATTGTTTTCCGAATTTTCGCAACTGATCCAGACAATCCGGGTGGCTCAACAATGCCAAGGTTTCTGCCGGTTTCAACCATGATTCCAATTGCTGCAGGCTGTCAGCGTGATGTAATTTCCATTCGGCAATTATGCTGGGTTCATGAAAGTTCAGTTTCTCATCTTTCGTATCACGTAGCTGAGATATGTGCCATTTAAATAATTGTGGGTTATTAACAAGCCTGCTTAGGGTGTGCATTTTTTGTGGTTGTGGCATTTCAGCCAGTTTTCGCTTTAATTCAACCAGAATTTGAACAGGGTCTTTTTCTTCAGGTGCACGCAGCAAACCGATCTTTTTGATAAAATTTGTACGTTTCGTCCCCCCGCTCAGCCACGACAGGGGAATAGATAAGATCAACCCAGCCGTAATCGGTAACAACCAGTAAAAGAGTTCTTTGCTGAGCAACAGTGAGATGGCAGCAAGAGCTATTCCAAAGACTGTGTGACCTGCATGGGTATGCATAACTGACTTCCAGCTTAATGCACCATCATCTCTTGATTGCGGCATCCAGCCACTATCTTTACCTCTCAATATAGAAAAAACTACGCCAAACTGAGATACCATCAGAATCGGGGCATATAAGCCTGACATCACCATTTCCAACAAGGTACTGACGGTTAACAGAATCGGCCCACCAAATCGTAAACACCTGGGAATATTAACCATGGCAGCAAACCAGCCAAAAGCTTTAGGCGCAAGCACAATTGCCATTGAGACGACAAATAAACTTAAGGCCCGTTCTGAATCAAATACCGGCCAGGTGGGAAACAGGGATGGATTGGCAAAATACTCCGGCCGTACAAAAGTCGCCTGAATGGCAATCGCAAGCCCCACAATAATCAACGATAACCAGAAAACTGCGCTCAGGTATGACATTAAACCGCAAAAAAGATGCAGGCGGGTCGGCAGCACAAAGCCTTTTGCAAATATAAAACGTGAATGTTGCAAATTGCCCTGACACCACCTGCGATCACGAATAAGAATATCAATGAGCGAGGGTGGCGCTTCTTCAAATGAAGCCTGAATATCGGTATCAAAACGTACGCCCCAACCGGCACGGCAAAGCAGGGCGGCTTCAATAAAGTCATGGCTTAAAACATGGCCGCCAAAAGGCGGTTTGCCCGATAGAATCGGAAGGTGACAGGATTCTGCAAACGCTTGTGTGCGGATAATTGCATTGTGACCCCAGAAATTTGATGACATACCAACCCAGGCAGATAAACCATCCCCATAAATAGGACCAAAACATTGATTGGCAAACTGCTGCAACCGGCTGTAAAGCGTATTGGCAAGAACAATAGTCGGCAGGGTTTGAATCAGGCCCACGCAAGGTGCTGCCGCAAGACGACGGGTTAATGTCACCATGGACTCTGCACTCATTATACTGTCGGCATCAAGCACAATCATGGCTTCATAACCACCGCCCCAACGTTGAACCCAGTCGCCGATATTGCCTGCCTTACGTTCACTGTTTTGGTGGCGACGACGGTAATAAACAGGACACCCCTGGTCGTTTTTATTTATTACATCCATAAAGGTATGTTCCTCAGCAACCCATGCATCGGCTCGGTTGGTGTCACTGAGAATAAAGAAAGCAAATTTTCCGGGAGCCTTAACCATTAGATCAGAATTCATAGCCTCTATCGTCGCCCTGATACGAATGGGATCTTCATTATAAATCGGCAGCAGGATAGCCGTTTTAAAGGGCGGATCTATTTCACGCTGTTTTATTAAACGCGGCTTAAGGTGGATCAGAAAGCCCAATAATGCCTGTGAAAAAGCAAACACAATCCAGAGAAAGTTGATGCTGAACAGAACCAAAAAGACCCACTGTAAACCTGTGGCTGTATTGGTGGTAAGCACTCCATACATTTCTGTTATACCATAAATAGACAGGCTGACCGTGACAGCAATCACAAACAGTCGTGAAAAGAGCGTGGAGGCAATCTGGGAAAAAGTGCGTTGACTAGGTTTCCTTCTGGAACCTTTTTCAGAAACCCCATGACGAGGCATGGAAAGTGGAAATTCCTCAGGCAAGGCAAGGTTGGTATGATATACATTGGTAATTTGAGCGGGAAAAGGAGTATGTTTTGGGCTCATAAAGGCCAGTCCTGGGAGGTAAACCGGTAAAGCCAGGTCATGCCGACCGGTTCATCATTCTGCCTAAGCTGTACACGTAATTCAGCGACATCGGCATCTTTAGGATCAAATGTGACAAATACTCTTGCACCATCAATATTGGGATTGGGTTCAATTCGTGACTCCAAAACAGCTCCCCTGCTGATACTTGCATCTATTTTAATACTGTTTAAATCGTCTGCTTTAAGGGAACTGTAATCGATGACTATTTCGTTTTTATCAGTAGATAACTTTCGACCACCGGAAGTGCGAACAACGCTCACTTTTTCCATTGTTATAGGAATGCTGTCAGGCCAGGTAAGTCGGTATGAATAAGCAAATGGCTGACTCTTTTTCAAGCCTTCTGCCGGCTTCCAATAGGCAACGATATTGTCATTGCTTTCAGAATCTGATGGAATCTCAAAAAGTTCGATCTGACCTTTTCCCCAATCTCCTGATGGTTCAATCCAGGCTGATGGCCGAAAATGATATTTCGCTTCAAGGTCCTGATAATAATCAAACTGCCGATGCCGCTGAATAAGACCAAATCCTTTCGGGTTTTCACCCATAAAGGCGCTCTCCTGCAATTTGCGTGGATTATTGAGTGGCCGCCAAATTTTCTCACCATTGCCGTTTTCCATCAACAGGGCTTCAGAGTCATGCACGGCAGGACGGTAATCTGCGGTATCAGATTGATCTATTCCGCCATGCATAAACATTGACGTTAAAGGTGCCAGACCAACATGCAAAACATCATACCTTGGGAAAAGGATGACATTGACATCCATTCGGGTGGGTGCGCCAGGATAAATACCAAAACGATAAGCACCCGCGACACTTTTACTGTCGAGCAAAGCATGTACGACAATAGCTTTTTGATGTTTCGATGGACGTTCAATCCAGAAGCTTTTGAACAGAGGATATTCTTCGCCTTTGGGATTGGCCACATTAATCGCAAGCCCACGCGCGGACAAACCATAAACCTGCCCTTTGGATATCCCGCGAAAATAACTTGCTCCCTGAAAAACAATAAACTCATCATTATAGTCATTGCGGTTAATTGGGTAATGTAAACGCAAGCCCGCATATTTACCGACTTCTGTAAGCATTTTGCCAATTGATTCATCCGGTACTTTGAATGATGATTCAGACAGTTCAACGGGAAATGATTGACCATTCTCAACAACTTCAATATCAATCAACTCTTTGTAGAGGAATCCAGGAGCAAATAGTTGTATGGAAAAGGGCGTTGGGGTTCCGCCCCAAATAGCCGCATTTTGCTGGAAATTAATTTTGCGGTAAGTTGAATAGTCTATTTTTGCCAGAGCTTCAGGGATTTTTTGTGGTTCAATAAACGGCGCCTGGGAGAGTTTCCTCGCAATCTCTACTACAGCGCCACGGGAGAAAGGCTTTCCATCGGTATTTGATATTGTAGCACCTGCATAAACAACATTTATCCAGATTACAGAGAAGAGCAGCCAAGTCAAACCCTTTAAATAGAATCGATAATCAACCCTTTGTTTAAATGGTGAATAAAAAAGCATGATAAAATTTCCTTATTGTGTACCCTTCTGTGTATGAGCTTTTTGGTATTATTAACCTTGAGGCCGGGTGTGACTGCGGCTGTCGGGGGGAATTCCCGAACCTGATTAAAAACAGACATCAGCCTGATCAAGCCCGGCACCGGCCGTAGGCAGCAGTGGTCTTTTTGAGCCACCCGGCATGCTGTTTTGTCAAACTGCCCTTTGCCAGCCGCCACTGCCAGTTATTCTTTGCGCCGGCCGGCTGGTTCAGGCGGGCATCCGCCCCCAGGCCGAGAATGTCCTGGAGCGGGATGATCACGGTATCCGCCACAGACATCATTGCCAGGCGGATCATGTGGCGGTGAATATTTTTTGCAGACAGATGCTTTCCCAGATAACGCTGCAGATTGCCCCTGGTCTGATTGTCAATTTCCTGTTCAAACCAGCCGCGGATCGTGTTGTTGTCATGGGTGCCGGTATAAACGACACAGTCTGGGGCATGGTGATGGGGCAGAAAGGAACTGTCTGGAAAATCGTCGCCAAAGGCGAACTGCAGCACCCGCATGCCGGGTAATTGAAATTTGCGCATGCATTCCCGAACATCAGGTGTGATCGTGCCCAGGTCTTCGGCGATGACCGGCAGCCGTCCAAATCCCATGGTCAACCTGGTGAAAAAATCATCCCCTGGCGCCTGTACCCACTGCCCGTCCACAGCGGTCTGTGCCGAAGCCGCAACCTCCCAGTATGCAACCAGGCCCCTGAAATGATCGATGCGCACCACATCAAACATCTCAAAATTGTGTGCAAACCGCTTCAGCCACCAGTTGTAGCCATTTTGCTGCAGAAATTGCCAATCGTACACCGGGTGGCCCCACAGCTGTCCTGTGGGGCTGAAGTAATCCGGGGGCACACCTGACACCATTGTGGGTGACCCGTTTTCATCCAGTTTATACTGTTGTGGACAGCTCCAGACATCTGCGCTGTCAAAGGGCAGATAGATGGGAAGATCTCCGTAAAGGCGGATGCTGCGGGCATTGCAGTAGTCTTTGAGTGCCTGCCACTGGAGGAAAAACACAAACTGCACAAATTTATGCTGCCGGATCTGTTTTGCCAGTTTGCCTTGCATCTCAGCCAGGGCATCCGGATGCCGGTCCCGTAAAGGCTTGGGCCATTGATCCCAGCTTAGCATGTGAAAATGCTCTTTGATGGCCATATAGGCTGCAAAATCATCCAGCCAGCCCTTTTGGCGGGTACAGAAATGGGCAAAACCGCCAGGGTATTTTCCCTGCTGTTCCAGGCGTTCAAAAGCCAGCGAAAGAAGGGTGCGCTTATGCTCGGCAACTGCCGGATAATCAACACGGTCATCTGAAAATGACTGCTGGAAAATGGTTTCATCTTTGGACAGCAGACCGGTTCGGATGAAAAAATACGGGCTTATGAGCAAAGGGTTGCCGGCAAAGGCTGACAGGCAGCTGTAGGGAGAGCCGCCGCGTTGTATGTCAACCGGATTCAGCGGCAGCATTTGCCAAATATGCTGGCCGGCGGCAGATAAAAAATTGGCAAATTCATAGGCAGGGGGCCCCAGATCGCCGATGCCATACCCGCCGGGAAGACAGCTTATGTGCATCAGAATGCCGCTTGTGCGGATGGTCATGGCAGCACCGTCATGGATTCAGGTGTATTCTCCTGCATTTGCGCGCGTATTTTCGGTAAACTTTGGGGATAATTCCGTTGCACAAAGGCAATCATCTTTTCCCTGACTTCACAGCGCAGATCCCAACCTTTGGATGCGTCATCGGTGCTGAGGAGCAGGCGCAGTTCCATGGACTGGGCCGAGGTATTGGTTACCTGCACCTGACCCACCTTGCCATTCCATAAGGGTGAGGCCTGCAGCACGCGCTGCAGTTCCTCGCGTATGGCCTCCACCGGAACGGTATAGTCCAGATACAGGAAAACCGTGCCCAGCAGTTCCGATGAAACCCGGGTCCAGTTTTGAAAAGGCTTTTCCGTGAAATAGGCGGTGGGTACGATCAACCGCCTAAGATCCCAGATCCGGACGACCACATAGGTCGTGGTGATCTCTTCGATGCGGCCCCATTCATTTTCAATAATAACCACATCATCGAGACGAATGGGTTGGGTAAGGGCGATTTGCAACCCGACGAGGATGTTGGAAATGGAACGTTGAGCAGCAAGGCCGACCACGATACCGATAATACCGGCGGAGGCCAGAATACTGGTGCCGAGTTGGCGAACCTTATCAAACACCATGAGCATGGAACCTCCGGCGAGGATCGCAACCAAGGTGATGGCGAATCCCTTGAGAAAGCGCACCTGAGTGTGCATTTTCCGTGCTTGCAGGTTATCGACAACATCGAGATTATAATAGCTGAGCACGATTTCTTCCAGCGCATTCATCCCCTGCACCATCAGCCAGGTCAAACCCGCTATAAACAGCAGACCAAAGGCCTGGCCGGTGAGGAATTCCAGTTTCTCCCCCGGGTCGAACAGGGGGACGACCAAACGAAAGAACACAAGCAGGATGAGCATGTTCGCAGGCCTGAGAAGGTGTTTTGAAAGAGAGAAAACGATAGTACTCACGGAAGCCTGCCTCGAACCAGCCCAGTGTTTGATTTGAAAATCAAACAGATGGAACAAACGATACAGGAACCATAGCGCCACAACGGTACCACCGACATCCGTACACCATTTGATAATCCCATGGAGCAATTGCGGCAATCCCGGTTGTTCGAAATGAGAAAATAACGGAGACAGGGCACCATAGGTCCCGTACACCCAGAGAAAAAGAGAAAAGGGTTTTGTGACGCCCCGGAGAAAAAAAGAAAACCAGGTGGTGGAGGCAGCCGTCTCCCCCTTTACCCCCAGTCTGCGTTTAATGAAAAAATGAACCAGGCGCTCAAAGAGAAGGACGAACAGGAAAATACCGCAACAAAAAATCAGTTTGAGCCAGGTGATGCCCCAAAATAATTCGCTGTCAATCCAGTTGCCGAGAAAGGGGGAGATTTTCTTGCCAAGGATACTGATGCGATCACCGATCTTCTCGCCTGCCTGGTCGATCTGTTCGGTTCGAATAGGGGCCGTCGTTTGTTTCGACAACTCTTTAAGCTGATCAAGAACAGTGGGGGGGGCTGTTTGTTTTTCCACCACCGCTGCCTTTTCCCCTGCCGCCCAAACCCCAACAGCGGGTAGAAACAGAACAAAAACCGTCGGCAAGATGAGCAACAAACTGAATCTGTATGCCTTTTTCTTCAGTGCGCAGATACTCAATACCGTCATTTTATTCTTCTCTTCTGAAATTTATTTATAGGGAGGGGGTACCGATGGCCGAACTGCTTTCAATATCTAAGTAATTTAAATTAGAGATAGTACCCCCACTTGGATTCACCTATCCGATACGACGGGTATCCATAATGTTCCTAGTAGAAATTTTCGAATTATCGGGAGACGGGTTTATCACTGTTCAAAGAAGGACTGTCCTCTATCTGCTTCTTTGTCAAGTCGACAACAATATGTTGATCTTATTTGTCCACGCCGGTCAATGCATACGGATAAATTTCAACACGTCGGTTCAATGCTCTGCCTTTATCTGTTTTGTTGGATTCCACCGGGTTTGAGAACCCGAATCCCTCGCAGGACAGACGACTTTCATCAATTCCCTTGTCAATAAGATAGGTTTTTACAGCCTCAGCCCGTCTCAGTGATAAGACTTCATTATACGCTTTGGTACCAATGCTGTCCGTATGCCCCTGGATCTTAGCAAAAAGATCGGGACGGGATTTCAGAACACCGGCTACCTTGTCAAGATAATCAATCCCTGCCGGTTTGATGATAATTTTATCAAAATCAAAATAAGCTTCATCCACCACCCAGACTTTTTCAACTACTGGAGTGACAACCGGTGCTTGAACCATAACTTTTTCGGTCAGAAAAACATCTTTCACAAACTGACCCATACCGCTGCCTGTCAGCAATTTATCCGCCTTGGTGACAAAGCCGCAGCTACCGATCCGGGCAATGTCATCCATCAGGATCGCCCCTTTTTCATCATCGCCGACAAAAATGGGATAAAAACAAAGGCCCATGCCCTTTTGATCTTTCAGTGCCTGGGCTGCTTCCAGGGTTATGGGAGACGATAGACTCACCTCCGGTTGGCCGTCACTGATAATAATAACCGCTGTTTTACCTGAAAAATTATCAAGATCCTGTCTGGCTTCGTTTAAGGCTTTATGCATAGAGCTGGTACCTCCTGCGGCTGTGATCAGATCTAATTTTTCATTCAAAGCATTTTGGGTGTATTTTTCCATGCCGTAAAAAAGAACCGTCAATTTATCGGACACCTGCTGGCTGTGCCCAAAAGACCTGAGACCGGCATTCTGACCCAGTTCTGGCAGGGTCTGACCCAAGCGTTTTACAATTTCACGGGCAACGGTGAATTTTTTATTTCCGTTATACATATTATCCATGGAGTTGGATGCATCCAGAATAATGAGAAAATTATCCACGGAAGAGACATAATCGTCTGAATTAAATATGGTTGGGGTAAAATCGGGAATGGGCTGGGCCGGTTGCCGGGCAGCACATCCGAATAGAACGAAAGCTGCAATGAGCGGTAAAGCAATCATGGTACGAAAAAATTTCATAGTCTTTTCTCCTGTTTAATCTTTGATTTGAGCTAATTTTTGACGATAAGGCTGTTCTTAACGGATTGGACACCCTTAACTGATCTGGCGACTTCCACAGCTCTGGCAGAGGCAGCAACAGAATTCACAAAACCGCTTAACTGCACTTTTCCCTTGAAAGTTTCAACAGTGATCTGAAGCACCTTGAGCATCGGGTCATCAAATATTTGTGCTTTCACCTTGGTGGTTATGACGGAATCATCAACAAATTCGCCCGTGCTTTCCTTGTAATGTGTTCCGGCACAACCGGCGCCAAAGGCAAGCAGAAAAAATCCAAGAATAAAACAGTTGACAAAATTTTTTGCTTTCATAATTTCTCCTTAATATATTATCTTTTGGGTTAATATTGACATGATGAGTCCTCCTGTTTTTTATTTATGGTTATAAATCCTCCGCCGCACAAAACATCCAACGGCGGATCGATCCACAGTCCGAGTAACTTTTGAATTCGACTTACTCGACGGTTATATTGTTGTTAACATCCTTTACCCCGTTAACATCACTGGCATATTTGCCGGCCAGATCCTTTTCAGCGGACGTCTTGGCCATGCCTTCCAACGTGACCACACTATTTTTCGTCTCAACTTTGGTGTTGATGGCACTGGTCGAGCGATGATAGAGCAATGAGGTTTTTACCAGGGCAGTAATAGATGCATCATCAATGGATTCAACAACGCTATTCGTCTTGTCGACCACCTTTTTTTTGATGCCTGAGGTTTCATTACCGGCGTCTGGCACAGTCATTTCATTTTTTACATTTTCAACACCTTCCACATCCATGGCGTACTCGGTGGTAAGGTCCTTTTGAGCAAGACTTTCGGCTTTGCCGCGTAACGTGATGGTGCCATTGTCGGCGAGAACTTCAGTCCCGGTGCCGCTGACGTGCCTATGAAATAAAAGCGCGGTTTTTACTTTGGTAATGAGCCATGCATCTGATTTTTCAGCAGGGCGGTTTTCATCTTTTTCTTCCAATTTGTTGTCCACGCCTTTAACTCCGGGAAGGCCTGCAATGGTTTCCCCGGCCAATGATTTATGGGATGGGTCCTGAACAGTCCCGGTCAAGGTGACAAGGCCGTCTTTTGACTTGATTTTAATGTTGTCGTCCTTGAGGTAGGTCTTGAATACATAGGTCTTTTGGGCCGATGCTTCGATGCGGTCATCCGTATCAGATGCAAATAAAGGCATGGTGGTAAACAACATGGCAGCCACAGCGGCCACAACTGCCAAACGGTACATTGGTTTTTTCATTTTTACTTTTCTCCTGTTCTTCAGGTTGATTTTAAATGGTGGAAAACGAAAATGCTTCCTCCGTTATTCACCCTCTATTCCAAGCATATTCAATTCTTGCGCCAGGTTGACACACATCCTTGTTTTTCCATCCATAAAGCTGAATTTTAAGACTAATTTATGAAAATAACATGGATACGTATCCCATGAGAAATCATGGAAAAAAGGTGACCCTTGACCAATGGTCGTATGTGACCTTTTTTCAGGTACTTTATATCTTTTTCCTGACAGTGCAGTTTTCTGGCTTGGTTCTAACTTCACCCATTTTAAGCTTGATCTGAAGGCTTTCTGAAACAATCCCCTTGCAGGATCTGCCGGTCCTTTACAGCCATCCGGAAAAAAAAAGAAAACCAGGTGGTGGAGGCAGCCGTCTCCCCCCTTTACCCCCCCAGTCTGCGTTTAATGAAAAAATGAACCAGGCGCTCAAAGAGAAGGACGAGCAGGAAAATACCGCAACAAAAAATCAGTTTGAGCCAGGTGATGCCCCAAAATAATTCGCCGTCAATCCAGTTTCCGAGAAAGGGGGAAATTTTATTGCCCAGGACCTTGATACGATCACCGATCTTCTCTCCTGCCCGGTCGATCTGTTCGGTTCGAATGGGGGCGTCGTTTGTTTCGACAACTCTTAAGCTGATCAAGTGCAGTGGGGGGGCTGTTTGTTTTTCCACTGCCGCCCAAACCCCAACGGCGAGGAAAAACAGAACAAAAACCGCCGGTAAGAGGATCAACAGACTGAATCTATTTATTTTTTTCTTCAGTACGCCAATACTCAATACCGTCATTTTACTCTTCTCTTCTGAAATTGATAGGGAGGGGGTGCCGGTAGTCGAACTGCTTTCAACATTTAAAAAATTGAACCAAAGCTTTTTTGCATTTTTTCAAGATGAGGAAAATTTTTTTTATAAACCTTAAAAATATGCCCCCGTCTCAGGGATGATACAACATTGGGTTGAGGCTGCGTATGACCTTTTGAGTATATACGGCCTTTTTGTCTCGTATGTATGACAGACCTTAAAAATGCTGTTTTATGGATTTATGTTAATAAATCAGAAGGATGGGAGCTGTTTTGCGGGCACGAAGGTTCCTGGCACGGAACTTGATATTGATATATAGAAAAGCGCAGCAGATAGAATACGAACTATCCCTCTAATCCGAAGGGGGGTAGACCCTTAAGAAACATGGGCAAAGATAAATAAAGCTGGGTTTTACAAGGAGAAATATCATGAAACCGAACATAGAAAACAGCGAAAAGCGTACCACCAAAACCATCGGGAAATTAAAGAGGGCCGTTCAAAAAACATATGGGAATAACAACATGGAAGTCGATGACAAATCTCAAGAAGAAAAAAAACGTTTTTTTATGCTCCATAATGCCAAGGCACTAAAAGGGTATAAATTGAACAGTCTTGACGGGGAAATAGGAAGGGTCAAGGAATTTTACTTCGATGATCGGCACTGGACGGTTCGTTATCTGGTGGCCGACACGGGGAACTGGCTTACGAGTCGGCAAGTGCTGATTTCTCCCTATACATTGACCGGGGTGAACAAAGAAGAACAATACATTACTGTTAATTTGACAAAGAAGCAGATAGAGGAGAGTCCTTCTTTGAACCTTGACAAACCTGTATCCCGGCAATTCGAGGATTCCTTCCACGGATATTACGGATATCCGGAATACTGGGTCGGTTCATACATGTGGGGAATCTATCCGGACATTGTGCGCGACCGTGAAAAATGGAAAGCCTTCACCAAAGATGACAAGGCATGGGATCCAAATTTGCGCAGCACCCAAGAGGTGAGTGGTCATCATATCCAGGCCGCGGATGGTGAGATTGGCCATGTCGAGGATTTTATCATAGATGAGCAGACATGGGCGATTCGGTATCTCATCATTGATACAAAAAATTGGTGGTCGGGTAAAAAGGTCCTGGTGTCACCTCAATGGATTGATCATATCAGCTGGAATGAATCAAAAGTATTTGTCAATCTTACTTGTGAGACCATCAAACAATCACCGGAATTCACAGAATGGTCACTGCTGACCCGGACTTACGAAAACAGGTTATATCAACATTACAAACGACAGGGATATTGGGTCGATGAATCGGTTTCCCAGGAGAATTCCCGGAGTAGTTGCCAATGAAGGATAAACGTATTGCAAAATAGAGATACTAAAAATTGTCCATTTTTACCTGTAGGGGGGTCTGAATATGAAGTCCTGTCTTCGATTCGGTAAAATCTTTATTCTCATTTTTTTTCTTTTTTCTTTTTTATCGGCGTCTGCATGGCCTAAGTCCCCTTCTGAACTTCAAACGCTTCAGTTGTTTTATGAAAATGATCTTTTTGCCGGCACGGATGAATATTATACCAATGCCTTCCAGTTGACTTGGCTTTCATCGGATCTGAGCCAATATGAGGATGACACCCGCCTGCCGAAATGGTTCGTATCGGTTATAAATGAGATCCCTTTTTCAGGAGACCCTAAAAGTGTTCATAATGTCGGTATTCTATTGGGGCAGCAGATCTATACACCCTCAGATACCCAGACAACCACTCGGATTGAAAATGACAGGCCCTATGCCGGTTTTCTTTATGGCGGACTTGCCCTGCACAGCAAAACCGATTCCAAACTGGATACCATGGAAATTGTTTTGGGGGTTGTCGGCCCTGCTTCCAAGGCTGAGCTGGCTCAAAATACAGTTCATGACTTAAGAGATATTCCTACGGCCAAAGGCTGGGATAACCAGCTTCACAATGAACCGGCAGTCCGGTTGTCCTGGCAGCGCAAATGGCGGCTGCTGTCCGACAGGACGTTGTGGGGTCCTTTGAGCTATGATTTGATTTCCCGTGCGGGAATCACCCTGGGGAATGTCAGAATATCAACCAGTGCCGGGGGAGAAATCCGTTTCGGGTATAATATTCCGGAAGATTTCGGGTCGGATGTGATCCGTGCCGGAGCAGGGGTCAGTGCACCGGTTATTGGGAATTCAAAACCAGGTAAAACATCCTTTGGTGCACATATATTTGCCGGTTCCCAGATTGAAGCAGTTGGTCATGACATCTTTCTTGACGGCAACACCTGGCAGCATAGCCAGAGTGTTGATAAAAAACCTCTGGTGGCAGACATTTCCCTGGGTGTTTCAGTCAGCATAAACATGTTCAAACTGACCTATCGGCATCTTTTCAAGACAAAAGAGTTTGACAACCAGAAACAGGGCCATGCCATCGGCTCTTTGACCCTGGCACTTTCTTTTTAATATCCGGATATATAAGACTATCTAATCACAGAATAAGGAGAAAAAATAAAATGAAAATTTCAACATGGCTGAGTAAAAATATAGCTGAGGGCAAAGATGTTTCTAAAATCGAATTGCCGGCAGATGTGTCTTACGATAATGATCCGGATGAAACTGTTTTTTTTGAAGAGTACAAACCTTGCGGGTATTTCTGCGCAAAAAATCACCCCTTTTCTACGGTGGAACGATTTGGATCATGGTATTACAGCAGAGGGCAGGACAAAAAAGCCGGTATCCATTCATCAGAAATGAAGTGGCATATATTTACAAAGGATAGAGAGTTGGCTATTAAAACGGCTAAAGCACACCTGCAGACCTCATAGGTGTAAAAAAAGCATTTTTTTTACAAAATTATGCATATACAATTATTTGAAATAACATCAATATTGATGGTGCTGACCGCGATATTCAGCTATATCAATTATCGTTTTCTGCATATGCCCACGACAATCGGCGTAATGTTCATCTCTATTGCCCTTTCTCTCTGTCTGGTACTGTTCAGCTGGATGGGCATGGATGTCGGCCAGGAGGGAGTTAAAAATATCCTTCCGTCTATTGATTTTAATGAAACATTACTGCACGGCATGCTGGCGTTCCTGCTTTTTGCCGGAGCCATGCATATTGATTTAGCTGATTTGCGGGATCAACAATGGGCCATTGCCTTGATGGCCACTTTCGGCGTTGTTGTTTCCACCTTTATTGTCGGCAGCCTTACCTGGCTCGTTCTGGATTTTCTTGCTATCCAAGCCTCTTTTATTTACTGTCTTCTGTTTGGGGCGCTGATTTCACCAACCGACCCGGTAGCTGTTCTGAGCATACTAAAAACAGCCGGCGTCCCGAAAAGCCTTGAGACCAAAATTGCCGGAGAATCACTGTTTAATGACGGTATCGGGGTGGTTGTTTTTTTGATTATTCTCCAACTGGCTCAAGGCCAAGGAGAACTTTCCATCTCCCACGTGGCAAAGCTTTTTTTCAAGGAAGTCGGCGGAGGGTTCGTGCTTGGCATGGTGATCGGCCTGGTTGCCTATCAGATGCTCAAACGGGTCGATAACTACCAGGTAGAAGTGCTTATCACCCTGGCCATGGTCATGGGTGGCTATGCCTTTGCCGACCGATTCCATATATCCGGCCCAATTGCCATAGTCGTGGCGGGTTTACTTATCGGCAATCAAGGTCGCACCTTTGCCATGTCCGCTCACACCCGGGAACGTCTTGACGATTTTTGGGAACTGATCGATGAAATTCTCAATGCCATCCTGTTTATGCTGATTGGCCTGGAAATACTGATCATACCATTTAGTCTCGAATTAGTTATTTCCGGACTTTTCTCCATAGTTATCGCTCTCTTTGCCCGTTGGGCATGTGTCGGGGGGGCGGTGCTGGCTATGCGGCCTTTCAGGCCATTCAGCCCGGGAGTGGTCACCATGATGACCTGGGGAGGCTTACGCGGCGGCATCTCGGTTGCCCTGGCACTGTCCCTGCCCTATGTTCCTGAGCGGACAACTATTATCACCATCACCTATATCATCGTCATCTTTTCCATTGTCGTTCAGGGAATGACCTTGCAAAAACTGGCTGACCGACAAGCCAGGAAGGTGATCCCGTGAGACAGGATGCTTCAGATCAAAGAGACCCGAAAGTCATGATGACCTCTTCTCGTAAAGTTATCTATGCAGCTCTGGCCGGAAATTGTCTGATAGCAATATCCAAAGTCATTGCCACCGTCATGACCGGAAGCTCGGCCATGTTGTCGGAAGCGGTCCATTCGGTCGCCGACACGGGCAACGAAATTCTGCTGCTGTATGGATTGCGGCGGGCTAAAATGCCTGCCGACAACCAATTTCCTTTCGGCCATGGCAAGGAGATTTATTTCTGGAGCTTTGTTGTTGCCATGGTCCTCTTTGCCGGCGGTGCAGGACTTTCAATTTACAAGGGAATTTCTCATCTCATCTCTCCGGTGTCTGTAAAAATTTCTTACGTCAGCTACGGTGTTATCGGTCTGGCCATAGTTTTCGAAGGAATCAGCTGGTATATCGCTCTGACGGAGTTCAACAAATCAAAAGGTGAGTGGGGTTATATCCGGGCTATTCACAGAGGGAAAGATCCTTCCATTTTTATCGTGCTGATGGAGGATTCTGCCGCAATCATCGGTCTTGTTGTTGCATTTCTGGGAATCCTTGTCAGCGATCTTACCGGCAGCCCTACCTATGACGCGGCGGCAGCCGTCATCATAGGGTTGATACTGGCGGGAACAGCCCTTTTGCTTGCATCCGAGACAAAAAGTCTCTTGATCGGGGAAAGCGCCAACAAAGAGGTCGTTCAAGGGATAAGGGAAATCGCCGGTTCCTATAAAGAAATCAAACAGGTCAACGAAGTATTGACCATGCATATGGGGCCCAACTTTATTCTTGTGAATATCAGCGTCGATTTCGTGGACCCAATTTTTGCCACAGCAGTTGAGGTAACCGTGGCGGGGTTGGACCGGGCAATCAAACGAGCCTATCCGCATGTCCAACGCATATTTATCGAAATTGAGACATGGCAGGCAAAATTAAAGCCCCTTCCATGAGAAGGTTAATGTCAAGAGATAATTCGTTCACGAATTCACCTTTTAATCAGGCCATCAATTTCTTTTATTTGCTGTGTTAGATTAGATATGGATTTAAACACAAACGACAGCGCTGGTCGCAGTTCAGATGGAATAAGGTTTTCACAGCGCTTGGCAAAGGTTGCTGCACTGCATTTTGGCAAACGCTCTCCACTTGCTTTGACTATTCCTCCAAATCCATTCCTATTGTGATATTCTTTTTCATGGCTGATACTCTCCTTTTTCTACAGCCCCTCGGGTGACTGCGTTTACTGTTGAGCATGATTTTATCATAACTCGTCGGAGGGACCAGCCTTCTCATATTATCTCAGCGGTAATCTCAATTTTCATTTGTGACGCATAAGGTCCAGAAAAATGTTTTTCATCAAATATGAAGCATTGGTCAATAGTCGCCTTTTTATCCTACAGATGGTTGAAAATTCCTTGGAAATATTTTTTTATGTGGAAAAATATTTCCAAAGTGGAGTTCCCCTCTCCCCTAAGTTCTCACCTTTTTTGATTTTATTAAATTTTCATTTCAGCACCGAGTCCAACAACCGGCACATATGCTGCAATATCACTTTTCCAGAACTCAGGAATTCAAGCCTAAATGGTTTGCACATGGATAATGGCATATTAAGACGAGGGAGGCGGAACCCTTCGAAGGCCCTGACATTTTTTTCGGCATCTATGACAACGGGAAAGGCCCGAGTTCCAGCAAAGGCTTTTTCTTTATAAAAGGCGAGCTTGTACCCATTGATTTTTAGGGCTCAAATCAAAAAAAATTTTGACGAAACGAATTATAAAGAAAGGAAGAATAATGAAAAAATGGCGTTGTACCTCTTGTGATTACATATACGATCCCGCAGAGGGAGACGAGGCAGCCGGCATCAAGCCGGGAACCTCTTTCGAAGATCTGCCCAAGGACTGGGTCTGCCCTATTTGCGGAGCAGGCAAGGATGAATTTGAACAAGTAGCGTAAATAAAATGATGTCTTTTGGAGGTATAAATGAAAGCAACCGCCGAACTCAAAAATGAACATCAGGGGGATAGAAATTATGCTGCGTGTTTTAAAAACCATAGCAGAGAGATTTGAAATTGGTGAATAGGTTTCTGCCAAGAACCTTGATGGCATTCTAGAATTTTGTCGACAAATGCCATCATGGCAAGGAAGAGGGATTTCTGTTTCCGGCCTTGGAAGAAGCAGGCTTACAAGGCGAAGGGTCCCCAATAGGAGTTCTGCTGAGCGAACACGACCAGGGCCGTAAACTAGTCGCAAGGCTGAAAGACGCTGTGACAAACTATAAAGCCGTGGATAAAATGATGGCAGCGACCGCCCGGATGATCATCCATGAGTATGTGGACCTGCTGACCCAGCATATCGCCAAAGAAAACACAGTACTCTTCCCCATGGCCGATGCCAAACTGGATTCAAAAAAAGATGCCGAGCTTGTTGTGGCATTTGCAAAACTTGAACATGATCGTATTGGCGCAGGAAAGCATGATGAATTTCATTCTTTCCTGGATCAGTTACAAAATGAATTCTTAAAATGATTGGCAAGAAATGTCGAGATCGCAGCTAAAAGAAGCCATATTATCTGAACGAAAATAAAACCAAACAAAAGGAGATTAAAAAATGGACACACCCAAATTATACAGTTTGCCCGAACTTGAATACGATTATCATGCGCTTGCACCGGTCATATCGGAAGACCTTTTGAAGCTGCATCATGACAAGCATCATGCCGCTTATGTGAATGGGGCCAACGCTATTCTCCGGAAGATGGACGTGGCCAGGGGCGACAGTGTCGATTTCGACACAAAGGCGGCCTTCAAGGAACTCTCGTTCCACATCGGAGGGCACCTGCTCCACTCGCTGTTCTGGGAGAACCTTGCCCCACAGGGCAAAGGTGGGGGTGGACAACCGTTATATACAATTGCAAAAGCAATCGATGAGGAATACGGCTCCTTTGACCGATTCAAAAAAATATTTTCCCAGGCCGCGGTAAGCGTCGAGGGGTCGGGATGGGCAGCGGTCACCTTTTGTAGAAAGACGAACAGGCCCATCATCATGCAGGTCGAAAAGCACAACACCAATGTTTACCCCATGTTCAGTATTTTGATGGTTCTGGATGTCTGGGAGCACGCCTATTATCTTGACTACAAAAACGACAGGGCCAAATTTGTTGAGGCCTTCTGGAATATAGTGGACTGGGCTAAGGTTAACAAGAGGCTTGAAGACCTTCTGGACGGATAGCCAGAAACGGGAAGATTTGAGATTAAAGGCGAAACAGGTATCGTTTTTAATAGACACTTATAAAAAAGGGGGGAAAGGTCATGGCCACTAAAAATATAGCAGTGTATGGAATCTATCAGAATCGTTCGATGGTTGAAAATGCAGTTGAGGTCTTGAAGGATGAGGGCTTTCGCAACACAGACATTTCGGTATTGTTCCCCGAGAGCGGGGGAACAAAAGAATTCGCCATCGAGAAAGAAACCAAAGCGCCTGAGGGCGCTGCGACAGGAGCCGGCACCGGGGCTGTCATCGGCGGCGCATTGGGGTGGCTGGCGGGGATTGGTTTGCTGGCCATCCCGGGTCTTGGGCCTTTTATTGCGGCCGGACCCATTATGGCGGCATTTGCCGGCGCCGGAGCCGGAGGATTGGCCGGGGGGATAACCGGAGCACTGATCGGCTTGGGGATTCCCGAGTATGAAGCCAATCGATATGAAGGGCATATCAAGGCAGGGGGGATTCTCTTGTCCATCCATGCCGACGATAAAGAGTGGAAAAATAAAGGCAGGGACATTCTGAAACGGACAGGAGCCGATGATATCGGTGATAAAGAAGAGTCTAAAGCAGACTATGATATCGGCGACAGACCTCTGAAAGACAGGAGAAACATATGCGGGTCTGCCCGGCGTTAAGGGTGTGGACAACAGGCTGGAAGAAAAGGGTGAAAACAGCCCTGCTGAAAAATCAGATGCATGGCTCATCACCAAAGTAAAAACCACCCTTTTATTCCATGGCACAAAGCGTGTCGCCAAGGCTGTGCTGATCGGCGCAGTGCCGCCGCTGATGCTGAAGACGGCCGCAAACCCAGGCGGTCTGCCGATGGAGGCCTTCGACAAGATTCGTGCCGGCGTACTCGCCGACCGCTCGCAGTTTTTTAAGGATCTCACCACAGCGTTCTATGGCGCCAACAGGAAGGACGCCAAGGTCTCGCAAGGCCTGCGGGACTCATTCTGGCTCCAGGGGATGCAGGCCGGTTTCAGATCTGTTTAAACAGATCTTGGACCTGATCAAGAATTCCGTAACGGCCTGGGTGGACGATTATGCCCCGAGCATGGGGGCAGCGATTGCCTACTACACATTGTTTTCAATTACACCGCTGCTGATAATCGCCATAACGGTGGCCGGCCTTGTTTTTGGCCATGAAGCAGCCCAGGGAGAAATCATCGGCCCGAAGATCATGCATTTGAATGCCAGAAGAATCTATCAGAAATCAAGCAATGCCCAACTGATTCTTCTGGCCATTGAGGATGTGACCGAACGGGAATGTTATAAACGGAATCTTGAGATCATTGTTGAAGCCCGCACATCCGAGCTTGCCCTGGCCCGGCAAGAGGCGGAAAAAGGAAAGGCCGCCGCAGAAGAAGCCCTTTTGGAAATAAAAAAGCTGAAAAAGCAGTTGGAAGAGGAAAAAGCGTATCTGAGCGAAGAAATCAAACTGGAACATAATGAAAATATTATCGGTAAAAGCGATACACTTAAATATGTGCTCTATAAAGTTGAGCAGATTGCCGCCACCAATACCACGGTATTGGTGGCGGGTGAAACCGGAACCGAAAAGGAGCTCGTGGCAAGGGCCGTTCATCACGGCAGCCCCCGCAAAGACCGGGCTCTGGTCAAAATTAATTGCGCAGCATTGCCGGCAAGCCTGATTGAAAATGAATTGTTCGGCCATGAAAAAGGGGCTTTTACAGGTTCCAGCTCCAGGCAACTGGGACGGTTCGAGATTGCGGACGGGGCTACGCTTTTTCTGGATGAAATCGGAGAGCTGCCCCTGGAAAATTGCAGGCCAAACTGCTTCGCGTGATCCAGGACGGTGAATTTGAACGTCTGGGCAGTACCCATACCATCAAGGTGGATGCCCGGATCATTGCCGCCACCAATCGGAATCTTGAAGAAGAAGTGAAGAAAGGCAGTTTCCGGGAAGATCTCTGGTACCGGCTGAATGTTTTTCCCATTACCATGCCCCCCCTTCGGGACCGGATAGAGGATGTCCCGCTTCTCGTGGCCTTTTATGTTAAAAAGATCGCCAAGCGGCTGGGCAAAGATACCCCCATTGTTCCCAAACTCATGATGGAGGCCTTTTCGAATTATCATTGGCCGGGGAATGTCCGGGAGCTGGAAAATATCCTGGAGCGGGCCTTGAATATCATCGGGTCCAAAATTGCGCATGGTGGATGATTTTAACAGGCCGTTGGCCTATTTAAGCAAGACCCAGAAAACAGTGGAAGTAAAAACACTGGAACAAGTGGAGCACGACTATATTGTCCGGGTTCTGGAACAGACCAACTGGAAAGTCAGCGGGGAAAACAGCGCGACCCAGATTCTGGGGCTCAATCGCAGCACCCTGCGCGCCCGGATGCGAAAGCTGGATATCCTGAAACCCTGAACGGTCACATGTGGCCTTTGGCTATATGTGACCACCCGCCCTTATCTTTTCCCCCCTCGTTCTTTTCTTTTTGTTAAAACGGATTCCTGCGACAAATCAAGTGGATGGACAGGATACGAAAACAAAGTCAAGCCATGGCATGAAGCTTGCTGTTAATGCCATTTAAGAGTCATTGCCGGTTAAGGCCGGGGAAAAGGCTCGGGATAGAGATTCCGAAATCATTCAAACCGCCGGGCATAAACAAAAAGGTGATCGTTATGATTGTTGTCAGAATTAACCTGAATGCACTCGCGGATAAACATCTGGAGGTTACACAGACCCTTCTTTCGCTGATCGCACCCGTAGGGGGATTGATCACGGTGGCGGCCCTGCTGCCGGAAAAATGGGACAAGCGCCTAGTGGATGCAAATGTTGAACGCCTGAAGGGTAAGGATATTCTATGGGCCGACTTGGTGTTTATCGGCGGTATGACGGTTCAGCGCACATCGGCCCGGCAGATCATTGACCGCTGTAAGGCATTGAATGTAACGGTTGTGGTGGGCATGCTCCAGGCCATTCCGGGAACCCGGCTCTTTGACCGGCTTGAGCAGGAGAGCCAGGTGGCTGAATCCTTTGCCGGGGACAATGTGGACGGCACCACCAATATCATCCCCCGGATGGGCATGGACAATCTGTTCAACGGGTATCAATCCATCATGCGGCAGATCTATCAGCCGAAAAACTATTACCGCCGGTTCAGGACCTTATTCCGGGAACTCAAAGTCCCTGAAATCATCGCTCCCCTTGATTTTCAAAGGTTTCTTTCCTTTTTCAGGGCGGCCTTGCGGCTCGGGGTTTTCGGAAAAGAGCGGTTCCAATACTGGTATCTGATTCTCTGGACCCTGATCCGAAAACCAAAACTGGTATCCACGGCCGTCACCCTTTCCATTTACGGGTACCATTACCGGAAAATCTGCGAGCGATATATTTATTAACAGCCCCTGTTTAACGGCAGGCATTTTTATGAGGAGGCATTTATGTTTACAAAATTATCAAACGGCCTGGATATCGCCATCCAGCAGGCAGTGGAAAAAGCCAGGGATAATAATTTTTTTGAGGCCGGCACCACTGGTCGCGGGGTTTATCCGTTTATCAATCTGTTTGAAAAAGAAGGGGACTTGATTCTGGCTGCCGAACTGCCGGGGGTCAAAAAAGAGGATTTGATTCTGGAGGTCAGGGAGGATGTCCTGCGCCTGGCCGGTACAAGAAGGATTGAGTATGGCCAAGATTGCAGTTGCCATCGCCAGGAGCGAAAAGGATTGAATTTTGACCGTTCCTTGAAATTGCCGTTTCGTATTGAGGGGGGCAAGATTCTCGCAGAATTCAAAAATGGCTTGCTAACGGTGGTTCTGCCAAGGGCGGAAGCGGATAAACCCAAGAAAATTGTGATCAACTGATTTTAAATGAACAAGGAGGAACCCATGGCTGAAAACACGATTGCTGCCAAGACCGAGGTCCAGGACCTGCAAAAGAAGGAACATAAGGAAGAACGAACGGTTGCCGGACGTTTTTTTATTCCACAGACCGATATTGTGGAAAATAAAGAAAGCCTGATTGTCACAATGGATCTGCCCGGAGTCAAAAAAGAGGACCTGCGGATCAAATTAGAGAATAACATACTTGAGATCGATGGACGGATTGATTATTCGCCCTATGAAAAACTAAACCCCGTATATACGGAATACAATATTGGCAATTATGCGCGAAGTTTCACCGTTTCCCATGCCGTAGATACCCGTCATATTGAGGCAGTCCTGAATGATGGCGTTTTGACTCTGACCCTTCTCAAGGCGCCGGAAGCGGAACCAAGGGAAATCCGGGTCCAATAAAATAAAGAGGCGCCTATGACAACGAAACTCAAACACGATGAGGATATCAAATCCATTGCCGTCATCGGCAATTTTCTGCCACGGCAATGTGGCATTGCAACCTTTACCAAGGATCTGGTGGAAGGATTGTCTGCTTTATCGCCGGATTTGAATTGCTGGACGGTTGCAATGAATGACACCTTGGAAGGATATCCCTACCCTGAAAAAGTCCGCTTTGAAATCAACCAGAACATATTGGCCGATTACGGCATTGCATCCCAGTTTTTAAATATCAGCGGGGCCAATATTGTCTGCCTCCAGCATGAATTCGGTATTTTCGGAGGGTCGGCCGGCAGCCATCTGCTCAAACTGCTGGGTGAGCTTCACATGCCCGTGGTGACGACCCTGCATACGGTTTTAAAAGACCCGGCTCCCGAGTACCGGGATGTCATGTGCAAAATAGGCGATCTGTCGGACAAACTCGTGGTCATGAGCCACAAGGCCGAAGATTTCCTGGAAAATATCTACGGGATTCCCCGTGAGAAAATCGCCTTTGTCCATCACGGGATACCGGACATGCCCTTTATGGATTCCAGTTTTAACAAAGATAAATTCGAGGTGGAAGGCAAAAAGGTATTGCTCACCTTTGGCCTTTTGTCCCCGAACAAAGGAATTGAAACCGTTTTGCAGGCCCTTCCCGCAGTTATAGAAAAGCATCCGGATGTGGTCTATATCGTTCTTGGTCGCACCCATCCCCATGTCTTGAAATCTCAAGGGGAGGCCTACCGGATCATGCTCCAGCAGATGGTTCACAAACTGGGGATCAACCGGAATGTCATTTTTCAAAACAGTTTTGTGGCCCTGCGGGAACTGGGTGAATTTCTCGGCATTGCCGATATCTACATTTCCCCATATCCTGAAGAGGCCCAGATTACCTCCGGGACCCTGGCCTATGCCATGGGAACCGGCAAGGCCATTATTTCAACCCCCTATTGGTATGCCGTTGAAATGCTCGCTGAAGGCCGGGGAAAAATCGTCCCCTTTAAACATCCAAACGCCCTGGCGGAACAAATAAATGCCCTTCTGGACAATGACGGCCAACGCCACGCCATGCGCAAAAAAGCCTATACCTTTACGCGTGAAGCCTTGTGGAAAGAGGTTTCTCAACGCTATCTGGAGATTTTCAGGGAGGTCTGCCAAAACCGCATCCGCCGCCATCCTCGGCCCAGGTGTTCCTATATTGAAGATATTGAAGCCATCACCCGTTTTGATCTGCCCGAGATCAAGCTGGATCATCTCAAGGCCATGACCGATGACACCGGCCTCCTCCAGCATACGAGTCACACCATTCCGGACAGGGCCTATGGATACTGCACCGATGATAATGCAAGAGCTCTCTTGGTTGCCGTCCTGGGGCAAAAAGGCCTGCCTGCCAACGGATTCGGTCTGGATGCCTACCTGGGCAAATTTTCCGGGGACAGCGATGCCAGAAGGATCAGGGATATTCTGGCGGACCGGCTTTTCGTCCAGTTTAAAGATCATGGGACAAAGGACTGGCCCTGGCTTGAAGAGGCCCTGAATTATGCCAATGCCAAACTGCCCCAGGCCCTGATTCTGTCCGGAAACCGGATGCAGCGCAGCGATATGGTGAATATGGGGCTCAACTCCCTGAAATGGCTCCTGGCCATCCAGACGGACGATCATCATTTTGCACCCATCGGCAGCAACGGCTGGTATCAAAAAGGGGGGAAAAGGGCCCGGTTCGACCAGCAGCCCATTGAAGCCAAAGCCATGGTTGAGGCCTGTGTGGAAGCCTATAATATTACCCGGGACCGGCAATGGTTTGAAAACAGCGTCATGAGTTTCAACAGGTTTCTCGGGCATAATGACCTGAATATGCCCCTCTATGACCCCCAAGACCGGCGGTTGCCGGGACGGGCTCATGGTGGACGGCATCAACCAGAATCAGGGCGCGGAGTCCACGCTGGCATGGCTTTTGTCTTTGCTGACCTTGCAGAAGCTCTATGCCGATGAAATATTCAATCAACCACCGTTCCGGCCACCCAATTTAAAATAAAGATTTACATAAAGGAAAGATGATGCGTATTGCCATACTGTCACCCATTGCCTGGCGGACCCCGCCGGTGCACTACGGCCCCTGGGAAAAAGTGGCCTCCCTGTTAACGGAAGGCCTGGTTGCGCGGGGCCATGACGTAACCTTGTTCGCCACGGGCGATTCCCTGACCCATGCCGTCCTGCATTCCGTTTGCGCCAGAGGATATGAAGAAGATCATACCATCATTCCAAAGGTATTTGAATGCCTTCATATTTCCGAATTATTTGATCATGCCGAAGAATTCAATATGATTCACAATCATTTTGATTTTCAGCCCTATCCCGAGGATTTTCTTTTGTTTTTAGGCCGGTTCCACCCGGATAAGGGCGCCAAAGAGGCTGTCGAGATTGCCCGGGCCTCAGGCCGAAAACTCGTCATGGCCGGCATCATCCAGGATGAGGCCTATTTTAATGAACATATCCGGCCGGTTATCGATGACGATTGGGTAACCTATCTCGGGAGCATCGGGCCGGAAAGAAGAAATGAGATCCTGGGCAAGGCCGCGGCTTTGCTGCATCCCATCAATTTTGACGAACCCTTCGGCCTTTCGGTCATTGAATCCATGGCCTGCGGCACCCCGGTGATTGCCGTCAACCGGGGCAGCATGCCCGAACTGATCCGGGACGGAAAGAACGGGTTCCTGGTTTCCGGCATTCAAGAGGCGATCCTGGCCGTTGACCGCATCAGCGGCATTGACCGGGCTTTTTGTCGGAAAACCGTTTTTGATCATTTCTCCGTTGATCACATGGTTGAAAACTATATCCAGGTTTATGAAGAGATACTTGAAATGGCAAAGCGTGAAGATCATCGGCCCTGGGGTTTTTACCAGATTCTTTCCAATGAGAATGCCTTTTCACTGGGGGGATTCCCGGGTGATCATGAAACCCCTGGCCTATCATTGGGATGAAATGAAAATCGGGCCCGGTGCCCCGCCCATAAAAACCGGTAAAGGCTGGCTGAATATCTATCATGGAGTTTTCAAAACCATGTCCGGAACCGTATACCGGCTCGGCGCAGCCCTGCATGCCCTGAATGACCCGGCCATCCTTATCGGGGTTTCCGACGGGTGGATCCTTCAGCCGGAAGACCCATGGGAAAGGGTCGGCTATGTTCCCAATGTGGTGTTTACCTGCGGTGCCGTTCCGGAAGGGGATGGTACGGTGAAAATTTATTGGGGGGGTGCGGATACGGTCATGTGTGCGGGTACGGCAAATATTGACGACCTGGTATCGCTTTGCCTCTCTTCTCCCCGGCCGGCCATGTGACAGCGGCCGGGATCGATCTTTGCTCTTAAAATGGTATTTACTTAAGGAAGCACATGAAGGCAAAACACCCTCTTCAATTGAAAGTGACAAGAAAACCCAACAAGATCATCGGGGATATATCCAGGGTCATTACACGCCCTCATATTCCGGATGACCTGCATCGCATATCCAGAATCATCGGCCGGATTATGGATCTTCCCGATGCCACCGCTAAAGATCTGATGGCAAAAATACTCAAGGACTTTTCGGCCCGGCACGAAGACATCCATCATATTTTTGAACGGCACCTGGACCGGGTAAAGGATTTCCTGCCAAAGGGCGTATTGCTGAGTGATGTTCAAAAGGGACTGATCGGCGCTTATTTTACAAAAGAGTATGCCATAGAGTCGGCTGCGCTTTTCAACCCGTCCATTGTGCTTCATCCGGATCAGAGCCACCTTGAAAAAGGAAGCCTCCGGTTTGTCATGAGTCTGAGGGCCACCGGTGAAGGTCATGTATCCTCCATTGTATTCCGAAGCGGCGTCCTGAACCGGCACAACAGCTTTTGTTTTGATCCGGTCAGTGAATTTGTGGAAACCCCGGATTTAAAAAAGGATCCTGTCTACAACCGATCCGTTTTCCACCGAAAGCTGGATGAAATGAAGGCCAACAACGACATCAACACCTATATTCTCGACCGCCTGCCTGAAGAATTCACCTTTAAGGAACTCATCGAACAAATCCGCATCCTCGGAGCATGTCCGCAATTTTCCCAGGCCAAACAGAAAACAGCCTTCAGTTTTTTGACCTGGCTTGCGGATTCCAATTATGAAGTGGACTATCATGCTGATCACAGAATCTCGGAACGGGTCATCTTTCCGGTTTCAAGAAATGAGAGCAGGGGGATTGAAGATGCCCGCTTTGTTCAATTTTTCGATGATAACCAAGAGGTTACCTATTACGCCACCTATACAGCCTATAACGGGGTAGCCATTTTACCGCAGTTGATCGAAACAAAGGATTTCATTCATTTTAAAATCCGGACACTCAACGGCGATGCGGCTCAAAATAAAGGTATGGCCCTTTTCCCCCGGAAAATAAAGGGTCAATATGCCATGCTGTCACGCCAGGGAGGTGAAAACAACCATATCATGTTTTCAGACAACCTTCATTTCTGGCAGACCTCCCAGGTGATCCAGGAACCTGAACAGCCCTGGGAATTTATCCAGATCGGCAACTGCGGGTCGCCCATAGAGACTCAAAAAGGCTGGATTGTGCTGACCCATGGGGTGGGACCCATGCGCCAGTATTGCATCGGCGCCATCCTGCTGGATCTGGAAAACCCGGCACGGATCATTGCCCGTCTGGATGAACCGCTTCTAACCCCCAATGAAAAAGAACGGGAGGGGTATGTCCCCAATGTGGTTTATTCCTGCGGTTCCATTATTCACCGGAAGGAACTGGTCATTCCATACGCCATGTCTGATATTAATTCCGGTATTGCAACCGTTGAAGTCAAAAAATTGATCCGGTGTATGCGGGCAGTGTCTTAACCTATTGATGTTAAGGGAAATCAGCCATGAACAGCCGTGACGGAAAATATCAAAAATATTTCCTTATCCGGGAAATGCTGGAAGTCAAAAAAGTGCTGGCCGCCATGGCGCCTTTACAGATTTTTGAATTCGCAGAGCACATCCTTCACCGGAAAATATTATTAACCGGTGAAGGATCTTCAAGAATTTTTCCGGCCAAAAAAGTGATTTGTGACGCCCGACATCATAACTATAAAGAAAGCATCATCACAGAAGGCGCAAGCCAGTCCGCAGAATATGATCTGAGTGACTACACGGTTTTTATTGCTTCCAATTCAGGCAGAACAAAAGAAAGTTTAAAATTGATTGAAACATTAAAAAAGAAAAACCACAGCCGGATTATTGCCGTGGTTGCCCACAAAGATACTGAAATGATGAATCAGGCCGATTATACCTATCTCTTAAAAAGCGGGCATGAAGAGGCTGTGGCGGCAACAAAAACAGTGATCGAACAGGCCCTGTTTTACGATATTCTGTTTCGAAAATCCAATCATCAGGCGCTTCCGGATTTAAACAAGACCGGGGAACTCATCGACCAGGTATTAAAAACAAAAATTCCTGAAAAAATAGTCAATCAACTGGCTTCTGCCGGCATGATCTATTTTTCAGGCCGAAATAATGGTGTTTCAGAAGAATTGGCGCTTAAAGCCAATGAAATTACCGGAAAAAAATCAGATTACCTGGAGGGGACCTATGCCGTTCACGGCATTGAAGAGGTCATGAAAAAAGATGAGGTGATGGTCATCATCGATCCTTTCCCTGAGGAAGAAGCCAAAATACATAAAACGCTGGTCGAAGGAATCGGCCTGACCGTTATTGCCATATCCGCCCGGAAGACATCTTTCCCGACAGTGCAGATCCCTGATGATGGCGAATTTACGCCTTATCTGCAATTGACCATGGGCTGGAATCTGTTAATCGAAACCGCATTGAAACTCGAGATTGATCCGGATCATCCCAAAAGAGCCAGGAAGATCGGCAATGAATATGAATAAGGCGTTTGATTATCAAAAAATTGCCGTCATCGTCGCCCATCCCGACGATGAAACCCTCTGGGCCGGGGGGATGATATTGATGAATCCCCAGTGCAACTGGACCATCATCTGCCTGTCTCGCAAAAATGATCCCGACCGGGCCCCGAAATTTTTTGAGGCCCTGACCCTTTATGGCGCTACCGGTGCCATGGGCAATCTTGACGACGGCCCGGAACAAAAACCCCTCCCCCAAAAAGAAATAGAAACAGCCATTCAAGGGTTATTGCCCCCCATTCATTATGATCTGATCATGACCCACAATCCTGCCGGTGAATACACCCGGCATAAAAGACATGAAGAGACCGGCCGGGCTGTATTCTATTTATGGGAGCAAAACATCATCGACGCATCTGAATTATGGTTTTTCGCCTATCAGGATCATGACAAAACCCTTTATCCCCAGGCCATGCCGGATGCCGACAGGATCATTGAACTTCCTGAACCGGTCCTGTCCGGAAAGTACGGTATGATCACCCGGACCTACAGGTTTTCAAAAGACAGTTTTGAGGCGATGACAACACCGGGAAAAGAGGCTTTCCGGTGTTTTAAAAAAGGAGAAAACAATAAAAAATGAAAGTTATGGTTTTATATGACTATCCCGCTTCTCCCGGCGGATTGGCAACCCAGGGGGAATTGCTGTACCGGGGATTAAAGGAAATGGGGGTGGATGTCCATCCCGTCAATTTTGAATCGGCTCAGGAAAAAGAATGGTATTACCGATGGTTTAAACCCGACGTGGTTCTCGGGGTCGGGTATTGGGGCCATACGCCGGATCTGATTCTTCATCCCCAGCAGTATGGGGTTCAGCCGGTTCCCTGGCTGGTGGCCGATGGGTATATTTCAAATTACCGTGAAATATTAAACAGCCTGCCCCTGATTCTGGTCACATCCAACTGGGTGAAAGACGTGTATATCCGGGACGGCATCAAGGCAGACAATATTGAAGTGCTGCCGGTGGGCTGCGATACGGATGCGTTTCATCCCATGGACAGAACAGACCCCAAGGTTGTTGCGGTAAGACAATCCCTGGGGATTGGGCCCGATGATATGATGATTTTGACCGTTGGCGGGGATGCAGCTTCCAAGGGGGCCCTGGAAGTCATGCAGGCCCTGGCCATCAATAATCTCAAAGCCCCACCCTGGAAATATGTCTGCAAGGTCTGGCCCCAGGACAGAACCAAAGCGCAGAATGAATCCGATCAAAAACTGTCCAATCAATTGGGGATCAGCCAGAACATCATCAATGTGATGAACCGGTTATCCAGAAATTTCATGCCGTATTTATTAAACGCCTGTGATATTTATGCCGCCCCTTCCCGGCTGGAAGGGTTTGGAATGCCCCAGATTGAGGCCGGCGCCTGCGAAAAACCGGTGATCGGCATAAAGGCCATGGGCATGCTGGATACCCTGGTCCATGGAGAAACGGCACTTCTGGCCGAGGTGGCCCAGGAAATCCTTTTAAAAGAAACCATGGTATTCAATGAATCCGGGTCAAATGAACGGCGGCGGATTGTTTTTCCGTGCCCCCGCACGGTGGATTACCGGGCCAGTGTCCATGATATTGCCAATTATTTAATGGATTTAATGGAAAGCTCGGACCTGCGCCGCAAATTGGGGGAAGCCGCAAGAAAAAGGGTGGTGGACCAATTTAATTATAAGATCGTTGCCAGGCGTTTTGTAGACATCATTTCCACACGGCTGGGGATCACATGATGGAACAAATACCGGATGGATTCATTGAAGAGGCAAAAAAGGCGGCCCTTGAGGTGCTGCTGCATAACAGCAAAGGCCCGTTCTTCAATCTTCCCAGGACTGCAGGCTGGGGGTATCCCGAACCCTATACCAGGGATTTAATGATTTCAGCTCTGGGAATTCTGGTAACGGGAAATGAAACCTTAATCCATTCTTTAAGAACGGTTTTTGAAACCCTGGCCAAGCATCAGACCCGGCTCGGGCATATCCCTTCCATTGTTCATGACCCTGAAGAATGCGGCGCCAGCGATACCACTCCTTTATTCCTCATGGCCATACAGATATTCCGTGAAACGACAGGAGAACCCGGGTTTTTAGAAGAGGCGGTAAAAAAAGCGTTGACCTGGATGTCGTATCAGTCTCCATCGGGCCGGATTCTGGTGGCCCAACTGCCCACCAGCGACTGGCGGGATGAACAGTGGGTATTGGGATACGGGCTGTTTGTCAACACTATCGTATACACCTATTTAAGATTATTCGGCCTTGATGAAGCTGCGGAGTCGTTAAAGAAAAAGATGACCACCCGCCTTTCCATCAAAGAGGAGGGCGATAAACATTATCTGGAAGGCGGATTAAAAATACCCTTTAAACCCCATTATGCCCTCTGGGCGTATAAGATATACAACAGCGAACGCTTTGACCTTCTGGGCAACAGCCTGGCCATTCTTTCGGGCATTGCCTCGCCGTCCAGATCCCTGCATATGATCGCCTGGATAGAGGACGAGTGTCAGAAACTCAGGAATAACGGAGATCTGGCCCTTGATCTGCCTCCCAATTTTTTCCCGTATATCCATCCGGGAGATGACGACTGGCGGCCTCGATATGCAAAATTCAACCTTCCCGGCGATTATCACAATGGAGGAGTCTGGCCCTTTGTCTGTGGATTTTATATTGCCGCCTTAACGGCTGCAGGCAGGCATAAATTGGCTGAAAAAAAATTTGAAGCCCTCACACAACTGATGCGGGCGTACCGTACCGCTAAGGTGGAATTCGGCTTTAATGAATGGGTTAAAGCCCAGGACGGTAAACCCAAAGGACAGGATTGGCAGACATGGTCCGCAGCCATGTATTTGTATTCGGCCGAGTGTATCAAACAAAAGCAGACCCCTTTTTTTGATAAAATAAGAGCCGGGGCACCCATTTGATCCTGCCCCGTCATACGATTTTGTCGGTAGAATTGATATGCAGCAGGAAGCGCCGGATTGTGAGACTGTCAAATATGTTGGGTGTTGACCAAGGCGAAGCCGGAAAAAGATTAAATACCATGGACGATGAACATCATGAATTTTTCAAAGCAGTTTATCTCAGGGAAAAAATTTCCTCTGATGAATTTGATTTGGTCATTAATATGGATTTCATTGATTCAGGATACCAGGCGGCTCAAATCATTGCGTGTGCATTGTTGCAGGGGAAGCCTTGAAAAAGGCGCTTGAGGAAGGCGTATATCTGATCAAACCCAATTTGTCAGCAAAGTGGGCGCCGGGGACAGCATGGTGGCCGGTATCGTCTTGAGCCTTGCCGGTGGCAGGTCGCCCAGAGAGTCTGTTTTTTTGGGCGTGGCCGCCGGTGCCGCAGCCGTCGTGACGCCGGGAACGGAACTGTGCCGGAGAGAAGATGCCGAGAGGTTGTTTGAAAGCATTATTTCAGGGGGTGCGCTGTGAGGTTGCCGCCGCATAAAACCAAAATCGTCTGCACCATAGGGCCAGCCTCCCGATCGGAGGCTGTGTTGGAGCAACTCATTCTCCGGGGGATGAATGTGGCACGGCTCAATTTTACCCATGGAACCGTGCAGGAGCATAGGGAGGCTATCCGCCGCATACGCGCCGTGGCGGAAAAGACAGAGTGTTCCTGTCTGCCTTGAGGATGAAACAAACGCCTTTTCCGATATTTACAGTGTATGAGCATAAGATCATTCTATTCAATTTTTTGTACATTAGAATACAATGGCATTCAATAGGTTCTTTAGAGCCGACAAAATAGAAAATCAGCAGATACTATGTATCACCACTGCCACACACCCGGGATTTGTCGGTTTTATGGCTAATATCCAGACAGGCATTTTACCTCTTGCAGGAAGATTCGGAGGAGGCGGCATTCACATGGAAGATACATTGAACCCTGTCCGCAACTATCAATATACCATGTGGAAACGCTGGCAAGATCATGACGAGTTTCATGAACAGCAATTCAGCCGGATTTTTGAACTATGTACCAGTTGCCTGGGGATGGTGGTAGAGGGCCCTTGGGAGCCGGTTTACAGCGTTGTTAAAGCCAAGATGTCGCCTGTTCGATCCATGGCGCAAATCGCCGATCTTGGCAAAGATTTTATACAGCGGTGATGTGGATTATGTCCGATCGCACCATCCCGCGTTCATTAAGGTTGATCGAAGGCTTCGAGGTGCATAGTTTGCGGCTGATTAACGAGGCCGGCGAATCCACCTTCGTCAAATTCCACTGGCGTCCAAAACTCGGCTTGCAGTCTACCATTTGGGACGAGACCGTCAAGATTGCCGGCGCTGATCCGGACTTCCACCGCCGTGACATGTTCGAAGCCATCAACTCGCCCAAGTGCCCGTTCGGCAATCATCAACGTGACGGACACATGCAGATGGGGCAACCGGTGGGCCGTGTGGCGTATGAGCCCAATTTCTTGTCTGAAAACTCACCACGCTAAACACCGGCCAAGGGCTTTCACAGCGCTGCTGTAACTGAAACCGGTGTTAAAGGGCGCATCCGTGCCGAGAGCTTTGCCGGCCACTACAGCCAGGCGCGGCAGTTCTATCTCAGCCAAACCGCCTATGAGCAGGCACACATCGCTTCTGCGTTCGTGTTTGAGCTTTCCAAGGTCGAACATGTGCACGTGCGTGCGGCGATGGTCGGTCATTTGCGGCATATCGATGAGGATCTCTCAAACCGGGTTGCCAAGGGGCTTGCCTTGGAAAAGATGCCGGATGCACCTGTGGCTGCAGCACCCGTGCGGAAAATGAAGCCTTCACCCGCATTGCAGATCATCGGCAAGATGAAAGACACGCTCACGGGGCGATGGCCGTGATCCTGATCGGCACCCGGCCCGATGCCTCATGCCCCACAAGGAAGATGCCATGCTGGCCGCAGGAAACATTCTTTCTGCCGCCCACACCATGGGCCTTGGCACCTGTCTCATCGGGTTTGCCGTGGCGGCCATGAAGGCAAATCCGGCCATCCAGGCCGGCATCGGGATTCCCAAAAACGAAAAGATCCACGCGGTCATTGCCTTGGGCCATCCGAACGAATCCTATCTTCGGGTCGCGGGTAGGAAACGGCCCGTGATCCGGTTTGTCTAAATTTCATGAACCCATTCAGCCGGATCTTCAATCGACCGGGTTTCCTGTTCATGAATGGTGATGGCGGCATGTTATTTAGCGGTACGAATTCCTTGTGCAGAATCAGGTTTCTTTCTTATTCGATGAAAACATATTGGCAATCGTCCTGACAATTTCGCCGATCAACAGAGCGTAGTTTGCCAGATATTCGGCAGTCTCATTGATTGTCAATACCGTATCGGTGGTTTCATGAGAAATGGTCCTGATGGCTTCACCCGCCTCTCCAATGCTTTTTTTGAATTCCTCACTGACCCTTGCGGCATTTTCTGAAATTTCATAGATATTGGGAACGATCCGGTTAAAATGATCCGTGTTTTTTTGAATCAGGGCAGTGGCTTTTTTGATAAAACCATTCATGTTTCTCAGAGTCACAATGGCATATCCGCCCGCCACTGTAATTAAAACAAAAATGATAAATATGCCCAGTTCATTCAAGGTAATGGATCCTTGCATAAGCACGTCCTTTTTTGGGTTCTATTTTTTCAAGGTTTCTTTTCCGCTCTCATCGCTGTTCTCCCCGGTTTTATCGGAACGAGATTTTTTTTCTGCTGATGCGGCAAACATTCTGGCTTTGGTTGCTGCCGCACGGTCTTTGAAACTCCTGACGGTTTTGCCGGTCCGATCGATAACGGCTTTCCGGGTTTCGCTGCCTGGTTTCGGGGCCAACAGGATTCCGGCCGCAACCCCCACAACAGATCCGATACCCGCCCCCAGGATGAGATTTCGGGTTCTGTTTCGGCGGATATCCGTTGTTCTTGAATACCTTATTTTTTTGACCTGATTTGCCAATTCATTAAAAATAATCATGTATCCTCCTGCTTTGATCGTGTTCATTAGCATGGTTTTCTCCCTTCAGATGGTACAATTAAAGATCTTCACGCGGCTGCCGGTGAAAAACAGGCAGCGCAAGATCCCATTCCCTTGGCATATGTGATCTTTTTATCCGGCCGTCTCCCAAAAGCTGACCATACCGTCACCCCTAATCGAAAAAAAATATGGCGGCAGGTTCTGGAACGACAGGAAGCGGGGGATCTTTTGAATCTCTTTTTCTATGTTGCCTTTATGATTTGTCCAGAGCCTTCTTAACCTCACCGCGTTTTTCCTGAACGTTCCCTTCAATTTTTTCAATTTTGCCTTCGGCTTCCAGATCACGATTTCCTGCTATTTTACCAACCGTCTCTTTTATCTTGCCTTTTGCTTTATGAAGGATGCCTTCTGCTTTGTCCCGACTGCCTGATTTCATAATGTTTCTCCTGTGTTATGATTATTTTTTTGCCGGGGATGTCATTCGCCGGTTCAGCGCTGTCCCAGGCCATTCATTTCCGTACAGGGCAATCATTGTGCCGGGGTTCCAAATTCCGGAATTCAGGTGCTCATCATACTGATTTTTAAGCATAAATAATCACTGCCAGCTTCAAGACAGGTACCGGAAACCCCATAATAAAAAGATTATATATGCTCAAAAAATCATATATGACCCATTTTGAATCCGCCAATTTAGAGGTGAGTAATGGATTTTCCTGGTTTTCATATACCCCTGATTGGCGACGGTATGAGCATCGCCCTCATAGCGGTTACGCATGTCTTCATCATAGGTTTCGTAACGATTATCGTGCTGCTTGAGAACCTGGCTTATATCAGAAACGACAAAGAGCTGGATCAACTTGCCCGGAACATGCTCAAACCCGTGGTAATCATCATAACGGCTGTGGGAGCCGTAACAGGAGCCGGCATCTGGTTTACGGTCAGCGTTCTGGCGCCAAACGGCATTGGCTCCCTACTCCGGGTCTTTTTCTGGCCGTGGTTTTTCGAATGGATGGCCTTTACTATCGCGGCATGGGTGTACTTCAGCCGAATACCGGACACTTTTGGCACGCATAAGATATTCGCCATAATACCGGGAAAATGGTGCCATTCATGCCGAAATTTTCAGGAAATACGTTGGAGGCTCAAACCCTGGCAGCCTACCTTTACGAACTGGGCCAGCACAGGAGTCCTAAAGATGTCTCGGGCCGGATTAATAAATGAGGAAATGCCATGAATAGACTGTATGATCTTCTACTCGCCAAACCCTTGTCCGATGAAACTCTCGAAATTCTTCTTTTCTCAACGTTTGCTCTGCATATTCTCTTTGTCCTGCTGATGCTGGGTACCGCCATGATAGCTGTCTTTTTTTTCATTCATGGTTAACCGGTTATAAATGTGAACTCCGCTGGGACAAGAGGGAGTTAAAAACATCCTTCAGTCTATTGATTTTAATGAAACATTACTGCACGGCATGCTGGCGTTCCTGCTTTTTGCCGGAACCATGCATATTGATTTAGCCGATTAAAGACAGCCGGCGGAGGGTTCGTGCTTGGCATAGCGATCGGCCTGGTTGCCTATCAGATGCTGAAACAAGTCGACAACTACCAGGTAGAAGTGCTTATCACCCTGGCCATGGTCATGGGTGGCTATGCCTTTGCCGACCGATTCCATATATCCGGCCCAATTGCCATTGTCGTTCAGGGAATGACCTTACAAAAACTGGCCGCCCGATAGAAGCAGTCCTTCCTTAGGTCATATTAGACCTAAGCTTGGATATGACCCTTTTTATCTGATGGACTGAGTGGGTCTGAAACTGTTGTTAATATCAATTATAATAATAAAATAAACATAATAGAAACACAATACAGGCCTACAATCACTCTGGTACAAATATTGAATAAAGAATGAATATCCAAGGAAAGCAATTCCGTTTCCCGCAATATTTTAAAATCAACCCCAAGACAGGAGAAAACTAACATGAAAAAACCATTGTATTGTTTAGCAGTTGTGGCCGCTGTGGCCTCAATGTTGTTCATCACCGTCCCGTTGTTTGCATCCGATACGGATGACAGCATCGAATCCTCAGCCAAAAAGACCTATGTATTCAAGACCTACCTCAAGGACGATAATATCAAAATAAAGTCAAAAGCCGGCATCGTCACTTTGACCGGGACGGTCCGGGAAACATCCCATAAATCATTGGCCGGGGAAACCGTTGCAGGCCTTCCCGGAGTTAAAGGCGTGGAAAACAAACTGGAAGAAAAAGATGACCAACCTGCTGAAAAATCAGACGCATGGCTCATCACCAAAGTAAAAACCACACTTTTATTTCATAGGAACGTCAGCGCTACGGCAACTGAGGTTTTCGCAAAAGATGGCACCATTACCTTGCGCGGTGAAGCAGACAATAACGCCCAGAAAGATTTGACGGCCGAATATGCCTTGGATGTGGAAGGCGTTAAACATGTAAATAATGAAATGACCGTTTTACAGGCCGGTGAGGCAACATCAGGTGCCCAAAAGGTTGCCGCCAAGCCGGATGAGGTAGTTGAATTTATTGACGATACGTCTATTACTGCCCTGGTAAAAAACTCATTGCTTTATCATCGCTCAACCAGTGCAATTAACACTGAAGTTGAGACAAAAAATGGCGTGGTCACACTGAAAGGTATAGCCAAGACGCCCGCTGAAAAGGATTTGGCCGGCAAATATGCAAGTGATGTTAACGGCGTAAATAAGGTTAACAACAACATAATCGTCCAGTAAGGGACTCGGCCAAAAATAAATTCTACAGTAAAGAAGAAATTATGAAAATAAACTATGACTGTTATTTGCAAATTAAATTCATATTATTTTTAAAAGGCCCAACAGGCACATAGAGAATACTGAGGTACGGTTTGTTAAAATGTGCTATAGCTTTTCTTTTGCTTTGAAAACAGATAGGAAAGCGCATTATGAAGCGGCATTGGTTAGCAGATGAATTGGCGGAATTCTGGTCTTTGAGCCCTAATGAGTCTGCACTTCTTAAAGGCCGCACTGATGCACACCGATTGGGTTTTGCCCTGTTATTGAAGTTTTTTCAGATCGAGGGCTATTTTCCACGAGCGCACGGAGAGATTCCAGATGATGCCGTCGAATATATGGCAAAATCGCTATGCCTACTATTGTCTGGGACGTAGAAGGACGAAGAGTTGCCTCTGAAGCAAAGACTCAGGAAAAAGTTGCACAGGATAAGGCTTTTGTAAAAGATAAACTTATACCCCTTCTTCAAACGGATCTTGATGAATTTTTTGATTTTGTTTTGGCCGACAATTCTTTCCATAAAAATGAAAAAAACTTAAATTGGAAGGAAACGAGGGATTTTGACAATATACCGCCTTCTTTATTACGGGCTATGATTGAAAATTATGAAAAATATTTAGCTGCTAAAAAAGCAGAATTACAAGAGATTGTTATTAACGGCGAACGACTATCACCGGAAGAAGCAATTAAACGTTAAAAACGAATTTGAATGAAGAATTTAAGATCTAATTTTAAAATTGCTCAATGATTCAAATCTCCGGAACGGCTGATCTTTAACTATAAATAAGTGTCCACTACTATAAATAACATGGTAATATTTTGAAATTTATATGCGGATTAATAGCCGGTTTTCTGATAGCTGCTGTCTGGCTGCAAGGCCCATCGGTGCCGACTGACGTGCAATCATTAATAGCCCCCCTGCCCGGGAAGTTGTTACGGCCACGTCTACCAGCTTTTTTTCAACGGCCCGTATTTATCACGAGTCTCATAACTCAGTATCGGTCCAGAGATCTATCTTCTCTACCATGTAATATACTGCCGCCCTTCGGTTGCCAAGCCCTTCCATTCCATTCCGGAGCCGGGAAACTGCCCCCGGCTGTCCTCATTCCATTCCAGGCCTCTTTTAAAGCTCCAGGCCGCGTGGCCGAGAGATTTTATCAAATCTTTTTCTTTTTTTGTTTTCTGTTGATTAATAAAAATAAGCTCACAAAAAAAACTGTAACTATCCGAAATCACTTTGGACCTCAAGATTTTCATTACCCCTGCCGGCTTTTTAATATTAAAGACCGGCTAAGGAATTTTATAATCGTAATTATAATATTATGATAATTACATTTAACATGGTTTAGGTAGGTCTATATAATAGGGTATAATTCAATTTTTATAGGAGATTTGAATCATGGCTACACGACTTGTAGAGCAAGAACACGTTTCTAAAGCTTGCAATTATCTGGTCAGGGCAGGAGAGGAACCGTCTACGTTGAAAGTCCGAAAAATGCTGGGAAAAGGCTCCCATTCCACAATTCAGAAATTTATCAAGGCGTGGAAGGAATCAGAAGAGGGGCAGGCGATCCACGTTGAAAATTTACCTGCTGTTGTCGATCTGCCAGACGAGTTTAAAGAGGGGGCGGATCTCTTTGTTAAGCAGATTTTTAAGCTTGCCGGCGACCATCATGCAGCTATCACGGAACAGATCAAGCAAAGCTGCGACAAGACTATCGAAAAATCGCTCAAAGAAGTCCGAGAGGCAGTCGATTACGTTGAAGTCGTGGATCAGGAAAACACTGATCTTAAAGACACTATAGAGGCTTTAAACCAGGAGAAGGCTTCTCTCCTGGGGGAAAAATCTGATCTTGAAAAAGAAAAGACTGAATTGAGCTACCAAGTGAAGTCTCTGGAAGAAAAGATGGGTCAGAAAGAAAATGAATTATCACAAGCGATTAAAGCCCGGGACGATTTAAAGGCCCAGATTGAAGACTTGGAAGGCCGCTTAAATACGACATCTAAAGAGATTATTGGTTATAAAAAAGAAATCGACTTGCTGACGACTACCAACGGAAAACAAGTGGCCGCTTTAACCGCTGCACAGAAAGAGATCAACGATCTTTCCGGCGATCTCAAGACTTGTCAAAAAGAACTCGCCATGGCTCAAGACTCAGCTAAAAAAGTGGCAGAGAAGCTTGACGCTGAAAAGACGGCATCCCGAGAAAATTTATCTCAAGCCCAGATTAAAAACGCAGAGCTTACAGGCGAATTAAAGGCCGTTAAATCTCAGCTTAAATCCGCTCTGGATACTGCCAAAGCCGATGAACAGCGGTGGACTGCGGAACTGGAAAAAGCGAATAAAGGTGTTAAAAGTGGGAATGCAAAGTTAAAGGCTGCATTGGAAAATAAAGATAAATAATTAGGTCCCCAATAAAATCAGACATATAGGGTTCCCCGGGTGTCCGACCACCCGGGGAACAAGGAGATCCTATATAAATGCGCGACACATATATAAAGGATGTAAAATGGATGTTATCATAAGCCCCAAATCAAGGGAAGCGATAGAAGATATTGGCCGGATCTGGTATCGCAGATACGTTGATATTGTTACAAAGATCCAAACATATTGCATAGATATGCCGGATGACGAGATTATTAAAGCGTTTGAAGGCCGGTGGAACGGCTTTGAAACACCGGCAGAGCAGTTGATTTTTATTCGCGAAGCGAAAAAAGGCGGGTGTATTAAAACCGCCGTCCGGTCTGCTGCGGTTAAAGCTAAGACCCTTGATCCTCCCTATATTGGTCCGGCAATTATCTATATGACCTATTTTAAAGAGAAAGCTCTTAAAATCATAGAAAAAGTCACGTCAAGGATAATTAACTATTTAATTGCCGGAGCAATATTACTTTGTACGAGATTGAGATTTGAAAATATAAATCAAAGAAAAAGCCCATATTTTTAATATTTTATTTTTAAAGGAGTAACAGCAATGGAACACACACTATCTAACCGTCAGGATACATTAATTAATAAGACAAAAGAGTTGTCAGGGTGGATTTTGCAGGCTCATGAAAACGGCGATACGAAATCACTCAAGGCATATCTTAAAGACCTGAACGACACGCATACTGTTCTCAGAGATGAACCTGTCGGCCAGGCAGTCGCCGAAGCTCAGGGGCAGGATAAGGGGCTCGGCGGGTATTCTATCCCTGGTTCTCTGGGTCTGGGTAATGATGCCGATGCCGAAAATGACAGCGGCCCGGGAATTTCCAAAGGTCCGGGTTTTCGTGTAAAGAAAAGTCAACTTTCGCTTATTTTTACATCTGTAAAGCAACGTCTATGATTTTTTTTAACACGCATAGACACACAACCTCTTGAAGTGGTCTTTTAAAAGATATATAATATATATATTAAACGAATATTTTAAAGACTAATTAAAGGAGGTTTTAATGGCTTATCAAATATTATCAGATATCAGTGCCGGAATTTCTGAGCTTAAAAAAAATCCCATGTCCGTTCTTCAGCAAGGTGAAGGTGGTCCTGTTGCAATTTTAAATCGGAATAAACCCGTTTTTTATGCGATTCCCGCAGATATGTATGAAAAAATATTGGACCGGCTGGAAGATATAGAATTAGCCGCAATCGTCAGGGAAAGAGAGAATGACCCTGTGATTGAGGTTGATATTGATGATCTATAAACTGACGTTTAAAAAACAGGCGAAAAAAGAGTGGGATAAGTTAGATCTCTTTATTCGAAATACCTTGAAAAAAAAATTAAGAGAAAGGTTAGAAAACCCTCGTATCAAGAGTGCGGAGCTTAGCAATATGGAAGATTGCTATAAAATCAAACTCCGTAATTCCGGTTATAGATTGGTTTATCGAGTATATGATTTGACGATTGAGGTTTCCGTTATCGCCGTGGGCAAAAGAGATAAAAGCTTGGTGTATCGGATAGCGGCTGATCGATTGCTATAGAGAAGAGGGATTTAAATGGCACAGGTAGGCTATATAAGAGTCAGTTCCGCAACCCAGAACACAGACCGGCAGCTCGACGGTATTGTCCTGGACAAAGTTTTTACCGACAAGGCTTCTGGGAAGGATACCAACCGGCCGGCCTTTAAAACTTGTCTGGATTATTTGCGGGAAGGTGATACGCTCCATGTTCATTCTATGGACCGTTTGGCCCGGAGCCTTGCGGATCTGCAAAGGTCAGTGGAGGACCTGACCGACCAGGGGATTAAGGTTCGATTTCACAAAGAGGGTCTGGAGTTTACCGGGGAGGATTCTCCCATGAGCAAATTGCTTATACAAATGATGGGAGCCGTTGCCGAGTTTGAGCGTTCTCTGATCCGGGAACGGCAGACGGAAGGGATCAAGAAAGCCAAGCAGAACGGCGTTAAGTTTGGGCGTAAGTCTAAGCTGGATCTTTCCATAAAGCGGCAGATCATCGCCCTGGTCGATTCCGGCAAAGGGAAAACTCTGGTAGCTGAGGAATACGGTATTTCCCGCCCTACATTATATAAGGTGTTGGCTGATCGGGATGCAGGCAAGATCCTGGGGCTATTTGAAATGCAGACGGAAATTGGTGTTTGAAATGACTTATATTGTGTATTATCCAGTTGCAATCCACAAAGACGAAAATTCTTGTTACTGGGTTTCTGTGCCTGATCTCCCAGGCTGTTTTTCAGCCGGGGATACATACGATGAAGCTTTGAATAATGTTAAGGAAGCTATCTTTTCTTATTTTGAACTATTGGCCGAAGATGGGAAAGTTGTTACCAAAGCAACAACGATAGAACAATGGCAACATTCACCTGATTACAAAGGGGCAGCGTGGGCTTTTGTTAAAGTTAATTTGGATTGTTAAAGGTGTTTAAGATGACTCATGCAAAATTTGACATAAAACAGATCACCGACACCTATGTTGTGGTGATTGATCAAGACGTCGGGGGAAAGTCCGTGACTAATGATGCCGCCTGGGTGGTCAATCAGGTTCAAAAACTTATTCCCGGTGGGATCGGCAGACGAAAACTTCTGGTTATAACGGATTTGGGGGACCCGTCCGTAAGCCTCCCAATGAAGCTGAAATCAAAAGGTTCTGAAGCCAATTCTCGTGGTACTGGAATCCGTTCACTCTTTCAAAAGAACTCACATGGCCCTTTTGCTTTACCGTCCACGGATTGAGTGGCGCAAAATTTTGGATAAAAGCCCAGGCACGTATACTGAGATTGGCAGATTTCATACTCGATGTTCGAGTTTTTTGAATTTGACGAGCAAACAATCCTTGATTAGAATCAGGTTACTTTTTTTCGGAAGCGCTCCAAAGATGGAGAAGGCTCCATTTGAGGAAAAGTACGGCTGCTCATATGTTTTGTAGAAGGATTGAAAGGAATTATATTATCAATGCGCTCTTTTAACTTATCAGACAAATTGAACTAAAGCTTCTGTATGAATCCGATGGGATAGGCTTCCCACACTCCATGCAGGAAGTTTGTTTTCCAGGCGGGCTTTCTGGTGATGATGGAAGAACAATGCATGATCTAACAGCAGGCTCAGGATCAAGGAGCTCCGAGATCCATCTTCGCCTGTATGCTTGGTCAGTTTGCCCCATCCTTCATGACCTTTCCAGTCCTCAAAGAAAACCTCTATCAACCAGCGAAAGAAGTATGCTTGAAAAATATCCAATGTTCTCCAACTCAAGTCAGAGGCTAACAAATAACGTGGTTTTTTCTCATCAGGATACTGAATGGCGATCACAAAACGCTTTGCATTGTGAGACGGCACATACAGGCGAGTCGATGAGACCAAAATTTCAATATCTTCTTTACCCCGAACCGATACTTTTTGGGGTATCAGAGGATAAGATTTAAAAAATTTTTGTACTGAAATTATACGGTTTTTGAACCGTACATTTTGATTATACTTCATTTTGGTGATGGTTTGAGTTCCACCAAAGATAAGGGAACCGCCATCAACAAATTCAGCGTGCCCATAAAGACCGTCCGCCAAAATTGCTTTTATTTCAATGTCCGGATGGTTTTTATGGAATATGTTCAAAAGCTCAAGAGCCAATTGAACCTTCGTTGGATATTCAGCGTACATTCCGCACTAAATTTTATGGTTCTTTGACAATTTATTCAATGACTGCACAACTCTTACGGCACAAAAAAGCATTCCGGTGTGACATCCAAGGCTCTAAGGTACTGAACTTGAGCATTATTTAGCGGCTTTGCTAATTTTCGTTGTCTCCCAACGGTTATAACTAATATGCTGAGGAACTTCGTAGTCATCATAAAGGCCGTCGGACTATTTGTCGGCTTCTTTTTCCAGCCAGGCAACAGTTGACCCGTCTTTTTTACATGCAGTTTTAAATTTCGTTCTATCAACCGCCAGAGGAGTAAAGAAAGGAGGAGGATTAGTCCAAGCGCTTCCACCCGTTTCGGTTTCTTCAGAAAGATGGCATTCACAATGGCTGGATCTTTCAGAAACCCGAAATTTTTTTCGATCCCATCCTGTTCTTTGTACAGTTTGAGGAGTTCGATCCCCGGCCATTCTTGTTCTTTAGCCTGGGCCGGGACATTGGTTATGAGTACAAAGCAGCCGGCTTCGAGTCTGATTTTTTCTGTTTTCTCAGGATCTTCTTCGACAGTTGCCTTAAGTCCATATTCAACGGATTTCGGCATCCTGACTTCCCCTTTTGGGGGACGACCTTTGCCGTATTTGGGCTCGTCAATGATCTCTGCTCGCAAGTTGTAGAGGCTTTTTTCTGCCTCCTTTGTCAAAATGCCGGTTGCCACCTCAGCATCCGGGCGGCATTTGAAGGGGTGCTGGGTCACCTCTTTGATTTTCTTTTCCAGCTGGTCTTTGCTGGTTTTTAAGATTCGGTCTATGCGTTTCTGACGCCTTTTATCATGGGCGCTGGAATGATATACAATGGCTCGGTAGGCCTCCTCGCCTATGGTGACGGTTGTTTCATAATAACGATAGGATGCAGGCGGTTTCTTTTCGCTTTGGATTTCTGCCAAAGTCCCAATATCGACCCAGTTATCGGCTGCAACCGCCTGGGTAATGGCATGCTTACATTCATTGAAATTAGCCGGCAATCGGCTCAGAAAACGGATGCCGTTTTCCTGCGCTGCTATAAGGTTGTCTGTGGTCACAAAGGCTGAATCTGCTACGTAGATGGAGGCTCCTGGCTTGAAGCCATGTTCGGCCATGTGTGATGAGATATGAGATAAAAGCTCATTGTTCAGGGTCTTGTCTGAAGCATTTCCGTCCTGGGTTTTTCCTATGATCGGAATATTTCGGTCTACACACAACATGGACACCATGAATTGCTTCAAATCCGGACGTTTATCCTTGCTGTAACCGTAGGTGATATTCAGTTGTGTATCAGGGTGATCTTCGTAAGCACCAAAGACGGAGACAGAGGTCGTATCAAAGTGGTGATGGCGCGTATCCAGTTTAAAACAACCAATGGCGTTTTGGGAAATCTGGGAAAATATCTTTTGAGTTCCGGTCTCAAAAAGTTTGTCCAATACCCGCCCGAGATTTGTGTCATTAAATTTATCTGAGCTGATGGGTTTGCCAAAAAGCAACTCGGTATCCATTTCGTCGAAAGCTTCTTCAAGCCTGTACAAAGGAGTCCTTCCGGAGACTGTATCCATAATCATCCCAAGAACCGCATCGCCTGGCGATAATTCCATTTTGCTATCTGTCATGGTATTGATCGTTTCAACCAGATTGATACGTTTGGCGTACTCTTTGAAAATCGGAAGAAATTTTACATCTGTGAAATTCCATTCTTCGGTACCTGGGGTGTTCATATTTTGCTCCCTCTCGGTTGTTAATTTTTTGGGGAGCACCATAAACTAAATACTGGTGTTTGTCTAGACAAACTTTATATATTTTTGTGTTTTTATGAGATGTTTAGAAACCATGTTAACATGCTGATTTTAATTAATTTTAAATTATATGTGCTTTGTCGGTTGAAGGTGCGGAAAATACGATTCAGGACTCCTCTGTGGCTCCTTGGGCCGCTTTTTCTTAGGTATCTTCTTTTTTTTAAGACGGTCATCTTTCTTTTTCCAAGCTTTCCACAATGGGTCAGGGTGATAAAATTCAAAACCCACGGAGAAAGAGGCTACTGGTGTTACCAAAAATAAAAATACAATGCATTGACCGTCTAAAAAACCGCCGGTGAGCTTATCTTTAAGTTTCTGAACTTTATATATTTTTTTTGTGGATTTTGATCGGGCACGGTCTACATCATCTAAACAAAGAACCCCGCCCTTGATGCCATAATGCTTCAAAATATTACACGTACTCTGTTGCAGTAAGTGATCGAAGCTGATTTTTGAATTCCGGAACATCCAGGAAAGAGCTGAAAAAAGGAATTTCCCCAAACTGATTCTTTCAAATCGTTTCCAGCAAACACTGTTGGTTAACAAAACACCACTTAAACAAAAGCTTAGCCACAGTTTTTGCTTTTTGGATAACACATAATTGGGGTTCTTTTTCATCAATTCTTGATTTATGCATTCAAGATAGTTTTCAATAAAAGGCAGCGGTCGTTCGAGGAGCATCTCTATCATGAATTGTGTTAAAAGTTCATACCAAAAATCCAACTTCTTTAGCACATTTTAATGTCAACCTCAAAAAACTCGAACATCGAGTGAATATGAATAGACTTGCGCAGTTCACTCAAAAAATGAACGCTGAAAGTACGAATTCAGCAGCCGGGCAGATGAAGAGCACATAGCCCTTCTATACGACTATCCTTACGGTACTTATGATTTGCGCGTGTGTGGCGGGGATATCCGGCTGCCGGTCAGATCAGGGAATTGATGGGTCATCGGATGATCTTGTTTTTGTCCCTCATGGGTACATGGCCCGGTTGGAGCAGGTGCATGACGGCAGGATGATCGCATTCGGACCCTTTGTGGGGTATTACTTTCGGTCGGAGGACCCCAAAGATCTGAGTCGCTTGCAATTTGTCTGTTTCAATGAAAACCGGTTCTACAGTTCAGACATGCCCGACGGCGCAAAACTGTTTGAAGGAACCGCGGTGCGGACAACACTGCCCTCGACCGATGCCGTCATACCCGCCCGGGACAGGATTAATCCGGTATTTTTCCATGAAGCACCCGAAGACTGATTCGTTATGTGGCGATTGCCGCGGTTTTGCTGCTCGGCGTTTACTGGTCGGCGTCTTCGGCGATTAGCGGCGAAGATTATCCCAATGCGGGGTTCCTGCAGACCTCATAGTCAAGAATAGCATCAGCCATACGAAAAATTATGGACCAACCCTCATAAGGTCATATTAGACCTAAGCTTGGATATGACCCTTTTTATCTGATGGACGGAGTGGGCCTGAAGCTGTTGTTAAGAGTAATTATTTTAATAAAATCAGCACAATGGAGACATGATGCAGGTCTGTAGAACTCTGGCACAAATATTGAATAGTAGTGAATATCCAAGGGAAGCAGTTTCGTTTCCCGCAATATTTTAAAATCAACCCAAAGACAGGAGAAAAATAAGATGAAAAAGCCATTGCATTGTTTAGCAGTTGTGGCCGCTGTGGCCTCCATGTTGTTCATCACCGTCCCGTTGTTTGCATCCGATATGGATGACAGCATCGAATCCTCAGCCAAAAAGACCTATGTATTCAAGACCTACCTCAAGGACGATAATATCAAAATAAAATCAAAAGATGGCCTCGTCACCTTGACTGGGACGGTCCGGGAAGCATCTCATAAATCATTGGCCGGGGAAACCGTTGCAGGCCTTCCCGGAGTTAAAGGCGTGGAAAATAAACTGGAAGAAAAAGATGACCAATATGCTGAAAAATCAGACTCATGGCTCATTACCAAAGTAAAAACCACACTTTTATTTCATAGGAACGTCAGCGCTACGGCAACTGAGGTTTTCGCAAAAGATGGCACCATTACCTTGCGCGGTGAAGCAGACAATAACGCCCAGAAAGATTTGACGGCCGAATATGCCTTGGATGTGGAAGGCGTTAAACATGTAAATAATGAAATGACCGTTTTACAGGCCGGTGAGGCAACATCAGGTGCCCAAAAGGTTGCCGCCAAGCCGGATGAGGTAGTTGAATTTATTGACGATACGTCTATTACTGCCCTGGTAAAAAACTCATTGCTTTATCATCGCTCAACCAGTGCAATTAACACTGAAGTTGAGACAAAAAATGGCGTGGTCACACTGAAAGGTATAGCCAAGACGCCCGCTGAAAAGGATTTGGCCGGCAAATATGCAAGTGATGTTAACGGCGTAAATAAGGTTAACAACAACATAATCGTCCAGTAAGGGACTCGGCCAAAAATAAATTCTACAGTAAAGAAGAAATTATGAAAATAAACTATGACTGTTATTTGCAAATTAAATTCATATTATTTTAAAAGGAGTCGTTCATGACCACTGATATGAGCATTGATAGAAAAATGGACATGACCATTAAAATTGGCGGGGCAGCCGGCCAGGGGATACAGACGATCGGAAATCTTTTGGCCCGGGCATGCCGGGATGCAGGGTTTTACATCATGGCGATCAACGATTTTGAGTCCCGGGTCCGGGGCGGTCACAGTTTTTTTCAAATGCGCATCAGGGTTGAGCCTCATTGATATCATGCAGCCCTGTGTGTCGTTCAACAAAATCAACACCTTTGAATGGTATAAGAAAAGGGTGTATGAAGCGGATAATCCTGAACCAGACAATTTTACACAGGCCATGAAGCTGGCCATGGAATGGGGGGATGCCATCCCCATCGGAATCTTTTATCAAACAAAAAAGCCGGATTTTACATCCCGGATAAAAGGACTTGAAAACGGCCCCCTTATCTTTCGGAACTATGATCCGGAAAAAGCCAGAGCAATCTTACAGGATTCATAAAGGAGATATAAAATGACCTTTGCTTTTGATGAAATACAATTGATTGAAGTCCCGGCCGGGACAATCGTCCGTCTCGTCTTTAAAGACACGCTTAAAAAAGAGGATTATGAACAATTTGTTCCCATGGTGGAAAAGATTATGGAATCCAGGGATAAAATCCGGATGCTGATTGTGCTTCGTGATTTTAAAGGGTGGTCGGTGGGGGCGATGTGGGAGGATACAAAATTTGGTCTGTCGCATTTTACGGATATTGATCGTCTGGCCATTGTGGGTGATAAACAATGGGAAAAAACCATGGCAGTATTCATCAAACCGTTTACCACAGCGACTGTAAAGTATTTTGATCTGAAGGAACTTGATGCGGCTAACGTCTGGATCAGTGAATGACAGAATTGAGCGATTTTCTGTTATCGTGTTTGCGATATGGACGTCGGTGCAGCATGGCTTTGGAGCCAAAGGGTGGGGGAGGGCAGGGGAAGAAAACGCAGAACTGGCAGACATGCGCCGCCGCTTGTTGAGCTATGCCACCATGCACAACATCAAACAGAAGCTGTTTTTTACTTTTGTGTACAACTAATTGGCGAGACAACAAACATAAAATTAAAAAATGGAGGGAATGATGAAGAAAGTAATAGTGGCAGCAATTTTGGTTATCATTTCGGGCATTACCTTTAAGACAGATGCTCAAATGAATAGTGGCATGATGGGAAATAATGGAACCGCATGGGGAACGGGCTCCTTTCGCTCGAACGGAGAACGAATCTATTTCACAGCCACAAGTGAACGCGGTACCCCGATTTCCTACACAAACGGCCCCGAATCGAATGACTGGATGATGATGAGAGGGAACCTGGCATGTGTTTCGTGTCACAGCTCCAATGGACAGGGCGGCAGACACAGCATGGGTATGATGCAGGTGATGGATTCCAAGGATATTCGCTGGTCAGCCCTGCAATCCGAATTTGATGCTGAAAAATTTCGACTGGCTGTTGTGAAGGGTCAGGATCCCGATGGCACACAATTGAAAACAGACATGCCGCGCTGGAATATCGGTAACGAAGATCTGGCTGATCTGATAGTTTTTCTCAAAACGCTGCATTAACGAATTGAAAAAGAAAGTTTCAATTCAATAAGTTAGGAGATAAAAGATGATACGAAAAAGAATATTCTCTTTATTCATAATACTTTCAACACTAACATTTTCTGCTTGTGCCCAAGGTCCCAACAGCCCGATGGGTTACGGGGGTGGGCGTAGTATAATGGGATGCGGTTATGGAGGAGGATTTATGTGGTTAATCGTTATAGTTTTAGTCTTTGGTGTTATTTACGCCCTGCGTCAGGCTTCAAAATCAAAAGGTTCCGCCGGATCGATCACGGAAACATCTTCAGATATTCTGGAGAAGCGTTATGCAAAAGGCGAAATAACAAGAGAAGAATTTGATAAAATGAAAGCTGATATCAAAAATTAATGATAACGAAAAAGTTAATCTGTATAACAGCCATCACTTGAGGACACAAAGAATGAATAAAAAAATTTTGATTGCTTTTGATGACTCGGAAAATGCCCAAAAGACAGTTTCCTTTATTGCAAAACATTTTACCACAGATCATGAGATAACCTTTTTTCACGTTGTTACCGACATTGCTGCGGTGTGCGGAATGGACAGCCCGAGTCTGACGCCGTATTTTAACTCTGAACGAAATTCTTTCTGCAGGATTGAAGAACGTAAGAAAAAAATTATCATGCATATTGTTGATGAGGCCAAAACTAAACTTCTCCATGCCCAGTTCAATGCAGACAAAATCGAGGTAAAGATTCAAACCCAGCAGAAAGGGGTTGCCCCGGATATCATTAAAGAGGCTGAAAACGGGTATGATATTGTGGCCATGGGGCGGGCAGCAAAATCTGGAATTAAAGAATTTCTGATGGGTGGAACGACCCAGAAAGTGTTGCATGGCCTGAAAAATACACCATTGTTAATCTTTGATTAACAGGAAACCAAATCCGGATACTTGAGCGGTTGACGACAAGAAGCGAAGGAAGATCACTGGATGTTTCGCAGCTGCTCGCATACGGATACTGCCGGGAGCATCAAAGCCGGCTCCACCCCCAGGCCAAAACCTGAAATATAGATGATAGAAACAGATCGTATATGATCATGTGGCCATATACAACCTGTTTCTATGATGGTTTTCTTCTCCGGCCATGATCCATTGATGTAATTATTCTCTGATGATTTAACAGACTATGACGAAAAATCAAAATTTATTATGTTTGGCCGAAACTTGAGAAACTTGAAGTTAAATGTGGAGGTTATTCTAAAATGGAAGAACATTCTAAAATAGTACGACCCATTGCCGTGCCGGTCTGGCTGATTATGAAACCTGCCATAAGTCCGCCTTTTATTGTTACGCCAAAGCGTAGAAAGAAAATCAACCCGCTTCCGCATTTAACTCAAAAAATGAAAGCGGAAAGTTCGAATCCAGCAGCCAGGGAGATGGAGAATACATAGCCCTTCTGCTCAAATCGAGACCCGTTTCATAAATATTCATCACAAAAAATAAGGAGAAATATATGAAAACAAATTTGGGGTTGTGGATAGATCATCGTAAGGCTGTGATTGTGACAGTTTCGGGCAAGGGGGAGGAAACAAGCATTATCAAATCAAAAGCAGAAAAATAGGCCGGACGGTTTGACGGGGTACGTTCGACTGCCCCGTATGAATCTCAAAAGGTTCAAGCGGATGGCAGACAGGATATAAAATTTGTCGATCAACTCAACATCTACTACGATGAGGTCATTTCGATTCTTCGTGACGCTGATTCCATTTTGCTTTTTGGCCCTGGAGAGGCGAAAGGTGAGCTGAAGAAACGTTTAGAAGATGCCCATCTTGGTAGCCTCATCCAGGCTGTGGAAACAGTTGCTCAGATGACAGATCGCCAGATTGCGGCCAAAGTCCGGGAGTATTACAACTAAAGGGGGTGGTTGCCAAACTGATCGGGAGCCGATAGCGAAATTCTCACCCCCCGCTACAGCCGGAATCAAAGGAGAACGTATGAACAAACAAAAACGTGTCAGCCATCCCATATATAATCTGCTCGCCACAGATATAGAGGGTTTTGAGTTCCTGGCTGAGCTGGCCCTGGATATGCAATGGTCATGGGATCATTCCACCGACGAAGTGTGGCGGCAGCTTGACCCTGAACTGTGGGAAATCACGCATAACCCCTGGGTTGTCCTGGAGACGGTCTCGCGCAGCCGGATCGAGGATATGTTGACCGATTCAGTTTACCGTAAGAATGTCGATGACCTGGTTAAGATCAAACGACAGAATCTGGATGCTCCGGCCTGGTTTCAGCAGCATCACGCGAAAAGCCCTTTGACCTGTGCCGCCTATTTCAGTCTGGAATTCATGCTGAGTGAGGCCCTGCCCATCTACTCTGGAGGGCTGGGCAATGTAGCCGGGGATCAGCTCAAAGCCGCGAGCGACCTGGGCGTGCCGCCGGTGGTGGGTGTGGGGCTGTTGTACCAGCAGGGCTATTTCCGCCAGGTGATCGATAAAGACGGGGCCCAGCAGTCCCTGTTTCCGTATAACGATCCCGGACAACTGCCGATTACCCCCCTGCGCCGGGCAGATGGCGAATGGCTGCGGCTGGAAATTGCCTTGCCGGGGTATTAGATTTACCACGTATAAGCGGCCGAACCTGCTGCTGCACGACCCTGATCGGCTTCTGCGGCTGCTTACCAATCCCGAACGTCCCGTGCAACTGATCATTACCGGCAAGGCCCATCCGGAAGACCGGACAGGGCAGGCCCTGATCCAGGAATGGATACGGTTCATCCGTCAACCCAAGGCCCGGACCCATGTCGTCTTCCTCGATGATTACGACATGATGTTGTCCGAGCAGCTGGTACAAGGCGTGGACGTCTGGATCAACACGCCCAGGCGGCCCTGGGAGGCATGCGGCACGAGCGGCATGAAGGTGCTCGTCAACGGCGGCATCAATCTGTCGGTATTGGATGGCTGGTGGGCCGAGGCCTATACCCCCGAGGTGGGGTGGGCGCTGGGGGATGGGCAGGAGCATGGCGACGATCCGGCCTGGGACGCTGTTGAGGCCAATGCGCTCTATGACCTGCTTGAGCGGGAGGTGATCCCGGAGTTCTACACCCGGGATGAGAACGGCATCCCTGCTGTCTGGGTATCCCGGATGCGGGAAAGCATGGCACGCTTGACGCCGCGCTTCTCCGCCAACCGCGCAGTGCGTGAATACACCGAACAGCATTACCTCCCGGCTGCCGCCGCCTTCCGAGTTCGCGCCGCTGATAAAGGCACAATCGGCAGACAGATGGTTGAATGGCGGCACGAGCTGGAAAAAAAATGGGCGGCACTGCGGTTTGGTGACGTAACGGTTGAAACAAAAGGCAAACAGCACCTGTATGAGTTCCGAGTCTTTCTCAAGGAGATTGACCCCATGGCGGTGCGGGTCGAACTGTATGCCGAAGGAATAAACGGCGGCGTACCGGTACGACAGGAGATGATGTGTGATCGACTTTTTGCCGATGCTTCGGGTCTGATCATTTACAATGCAGTTGTGTCCGATGACCGGCCACCAGATGATTATACCGTGCGACTGATACCATACTGCGATGGCGTTGCGATCCCCCTGGAAAATAGCCGGATTCTATGGCAGCGATGATGAAAGCTATATGAAAAAAAACGCAATAAATGCAGATGTAATTTCCACGGAGACCGGCCGGGTTACGGTTCGTGTCATCCATACAGACGAAAAATTAATGATAGCCACCTTGGTTTACCGAGTCCTTGGGCCCTTGGCGGCAAAAAGGAGAAATGAATGATACCAACTAAAACCCTGTCCCCTGACCAGCTCGTCAAGATAGATGCATACTGGCGCGCTGCCAACTACCTGTCGGTAGCCCAGATATATCTTTATGACAATCCGCTTCTGAAGAAGCCTTTGAAACTGTCGGATGTGAAGCCGCTGGTGGTCGGACACTGGGGCACGACGCCAGGCCAGAATTTCATCTATGTGCATTTAAACCGGGTCATCAAGAAGTATGACCTGGATATGTTCTACATCTCAGGACCCGGTCATGGCGGTCCGGCACTGGTTGCCAATACATACCTGGAAGGCAGCTACAGCGAGATTTATCCGGATATCAGCCAGGATAAAGCCGGGCTGAAAAAGCTGTTCAAGCAGTTTTCATTTCCCGGCGGGATTTCCAGCCATGTTGCGCCAACGACCCCGGGGTCGATTCACGAAGGAGGTGAGCTGGGATATTCGCTCAGCCATGCCTTTGGTGCGGCATTCGATAATCCGGATCTCATTGTCGCCTGCATTGTGGGTGATGGCGAAGCGGAAACAGGCCCCCTGGCCACGGCATGGCACTCCACCAAGTTTCTCAACCCAATCACCGACGGAGCCGTGCTGCCGATTCTGCATCTCAACGGGTACAAGATCAACAACCCGACCGTCCTGGCCCGCATCGAACATGACGAATTGGAGCAGTTTATACGGGGCTGCGGGTGGACGCCTTTTTTTGTGGAAGGCGATGACCCGGAAACGATGCACCATCTCATGGCCGATACAATGGAAACGGTCATCACGAACATTCAGCAGATTAAAGACAACGCAACAAAAAACAACGACACCACACGACCCCGCTGGCCAATGATTATCCTCAAGTCCCCCAAGGGCTGGACAGGACCGAAAGTTGTTGATGAGATACAGATAGAAGGCACATCCCGTTCCCACCAGGTACCGATTCTTGTCGATTCCAAGCACCCCGATCATGTCAGGCTGCTTGAAAACTGGATGAAGAGTTATAAACCGGAAGAACTGTTTGATAAACAAGGCTGTCTCATGCCGGAATTGGCCGAATTAGCGCCAACTGGCGATCGGCGGATGGGCGCAAATCCCCATGCCAACGGCGGAATTCTGCTGCGTGATCTGAACATGCCGGATTTTCGTCTCCACGCGGTCACGGTACCTTCCCCCGGGGCTGTTGACGGTCAGGATACGCTCGTGCTGGGCAAGTTCTTGCGCGACGTGGCCAGGTTAAATCAGGATCACCATAATTTCCGGATATTCGGACCCGATGAAACCCAATCGAATCTTCTCAGTGCCGTGTTTGAAGTCACCAACCGCCAGTGGGACGGCCGGGTCATGGAAAATGATGAATGCCTTGCACCTGACGGGCAGGTGCTGGACTCGATGCTCAGTGAACATCAATGTGAAGGCTGGCTGGAAGGCTATCTGCTGACCGGACGGCACGGGCTGTTCAACAGCTATGAGGCGTTCATCCGCATTGTTGATTCGATGTTCAGCCAGCACGCCAAGTGGTTGAAAGTGACCAATGAACTGCCGTGGCGTCGGAAAATTGCATCCCTTAATTATCTGCTGGCCTCCCATGTGTGGCAGCAGGACCACAACGGATTTACACACCAGGACCCCGGTTTTCTCGACCATGTGATCAACAAGAAGGCTGATATCGTGCGTGTTTACCTGCCGCCTGATGCCAATTGTCTGTTGTCGGTCTTTGATCATTGCCTTCGCAGCCGCAATTACGTCAATGTGGTGGTTGCCGGAAAACATCCGCTCCCCCAATGGTTAACCATGGAAGAGGCAGTTGTGCATTGCACACAGGGAATCGGCATCTGGCAATGGGCCGGCAACGACAAGGGCAAAGAGCCTGACGTGGTCATGGCCTGTTGCGGGGATACACCAACACTGGAAATCCTGGCAGCGGTGTCTATTCTGCGCAAGCATTTGCCTGATTTAAAAATCCGGGTCATCAATGTTGTCGATCTGATGCGGCTGCAACCTGAAAGCGAGCATCCACACGGGCTTAGCGAAACAGATTATGATTCGCTCTTTACAAAGGATAAGCACATTATTTTTGGCTTTCATGGATATCCCTGGCTGATTCATCGGTTAACCTATCGCAGAACGAACCGCAATCTGCACGTCCGCGGGTACAAGGAAGAGGGTACGATTACAACCCCCTTTGACATAAGAGTGCAAAATGATCTGGACCGGTTTCACCTGGTACAGGATGTAATTGAACGGCTGCCGAAGCTGGGCAATAAAGGGAATTATCTGAAGCAGATGATGAAGACCAAGCTCGTCGAACATAAAATATATATTGATAAACACGGCGAGGATCTGCCGGAAATCAGGAACTGGAAATGGAATCAAACCAAAAAATAGACCGCATATACTGTGAAAACAGTGCCGGAGAAAGACCTGATGGAAAAGACATGAGCATGACGGCAACCAGCCCGGGATCTTTGCGCCTCTACCTCATCCGGCACGGTGAAACCGAGTGGGCGTTATCCAGCCGGCACACCGGTCTCACGGATATTCCATTGACCGCCAACGGTAAAACCCAGGCGCAAACCCTTGGCAAGCACCTTTTGGGCATCCGGTTTGACCATGTGCTGACCAGTCCGCTGAAGCGCGCCCGGCAAACCTGCGGGCTGGCCGGGCTGGATAACGCATCAATCATCGAACCAGACCTGACGGAATGGGACTACGGCGATTACGAAGGAAAGCGAACTGTGGATATCTTCAGGGAACGACCGGACTGGAATGTTTTTCGGGACGGTTGTCCGCACGGTGAAATGCCCGCACAGGTTTCCAGGCGGGCTGATCGGCTCATTGCCCGCCTTCGAACAATGGATGGAAAGGTGGCGCTTTTTTCCCATGGCCAGTTCGGCGGGGTCCTGGCCGCACGATGGATCGGACTGCCATTAATCGAAGCGTGGCATTTTCCGCTCGGCACAGCAGCTCTCAGCATTTTCAGCTTCACCCCCCACCATCCCGAAATACCTGTCATTGATTTGTGGAATGCAACCGTAAACCAGGAAGGAGTTTCCTTATGAAGGCGCAGACTACCACAAATAAACCTGAATCCAAAATACCATCGGAGCCTGACGCAAAGGACGATCTGAAATCCCTGCCCCTGTCCGAAGTACAGAAAAAATTGGACAGCTCGCCGGATGGCCTGAGTCAGGCCGAGGCTGAAAAACGGTTGAGCCAATACGGGCCCAACGAGATCGAAGAAAAAAAAACCAATCTGTTGCTCAAGTTCCTGTCGTACTTCTGGGGACCTATCCCATGGATGATAGAGGCCGCAGTAATTCTCTCGGGCGCGGTCCAACACTGGCCGGATTTTTTCATCATCCTTGTTTTGCTGTTTGCCAACGCCGTGGTCGGATTCTGGGAAGAGCATGAGGCGGGCAATGCCATAGACGCCTTGAAAGCCAAGCTGGCCATCAAAGCCCGGGTCAAACGGGATGGAAAATGGGCGACACCGCCGGCCCGGGAGCTGGTTCCGGGAGACGTGATCCGCCTGCGGTTAGGCGACATTGTGCCGGCTGATGCGCGCATGCTGACCGGCGATCCGGTGGAGGTGGATCAGTCGGCCCTGACGGGAGAATCCCTGCCCGCAACGCGTAAGCCCGGCGAGGCAGTGTTCTCCGGATCAATTATCCGCCGGGGGGAAATCAGCGCCCTTGTTTATGCCACGGGAGCAGACACCTATTTCGGTAAGACAGCGCAACTGGTTCAGCAGGCTGACACCGTCAGCCACTTTCAAAAAGCGGTGTTGAAGATCGGCAATTATTTGATCATCCTGGCAGTGGCACTGGTCGCGGTGATCATTGGGGTTGCAATCTTTCGAGGAGACAAAATCCTCACCACCTTGCAGTTCGCCCTGGTATTGACCGTGGCAGCGATTCCCGTAGCCATGCCGACGGTATTATCTGTGACAATGGCGGTAGGCGCACGGTTGCTTGCCAAAAAAAAAGCGATTGTGAGCAAGCTTGTGGCAATCGAGGAGCTGGCAGGCGTGGATGTCCTGTGCGCGGACAAAACCGGCACCCTGACCCAGAACAAATTGACGCTTGGCAATCCGTTCTCCCTTAGCCCTGTCTCTGCCGGGGATGTCATCCTGAACGGTGCACTGTCATCGCGTGCCGAAAACAACGACACCATTGATCTGGCCGTACTGGATGGTCTGAAAGACAAAGATGCGTTAAAGGATTTTGAGGTGGTTCATTTCCAGCCCTTCGACCCGGTGCACAAGCGCACCGAGGCCTCTGTCAAGACCAAAGACGGCAAGGAATTTAAAGTGACGAAGGGTGCTCCGCAAGTGATCCTGGCGTTATCGACCAATGCCGGGCCAATAAAGGCCGATGTTGAAAAGGCGGTAGGCGGGTTTGCACAGCGAGGGTTCCGTTCGCTGGGTGTGGCACGGGCCGAGGGAGACGGCGAATGGCAGTTTCTGGGTGTATTGCCCTTGTTTGATCCGCCGCGCGAAGATGCCGAGGCTACCATTGCCACTGCATTGGCAATGGGCGTGAAAATCAAGATGGTCACTGGTGATGCCCTGGCCATCGCCCGGGAAACCGCCAAGAAATTAAACATGGGCGCAGACATTCTTGATGCCTCGGGCCTGGGCAACGTCAAACATGATGAGACTGCACAAGTGGCGGAGTCCATCGAAAAATCGGATGGTTTTGCCCAGGTGTTTCCCGAACATAAGTTCCATATTGTGGATGTTTTGCAAAAATGCGGTCACATTGTCGGAATGACGGGCGATGGGGTCAATGACGCCCCTGCCCTGAAGAAGGCCGACTGCGGCATTGCCGTATCCGGGGCTACGGACGCCGCACGTGCGGCCTCGGACATCGTGCTGGTGACACCAGGCCTGTCGGTGATCATCGACGCAATCAAGGAGAGCCGCCAAATCTTCCAGCGGATGAACAGCTATGCCATCTATCGGATTACCGAAACCCTGCGCGTGCTGTTGTTCATGACACTGTCCATCCTGGTCTTTAACTTTTATCCGGTGACTGCGGTGATGATCGTGATGCTGGCCCTGCTCAACGACGGCGCCATCCTGTCCATCGCCTACGACAATGTGCATTACAAAGATCAGCCCGAGTCCTGGAACATGCGGATGGTGCTGGGAATCTCCACCGTACTGGGTATCATCGGGGTTGTCTCCGCCTTTGGCCTGTTTTATCTGGGTGAGCGCGTTTTTCATCTCGACCGGATGCATATCCAGACGTTGATGTATTTAAAACTTTCCGTGGCAGGACATCTGACAATCTTCCTCACTCGCACCCGCGGACCGTTCTGGTCGATCCGCCCTGCAAAGATTTTATGGCTGGCCGTGGTTGGCACCCAGATTGTTGCCACGTTGATTGCGGTTTACGGGTTCTTCATGACACCGCTGGGCTGGGGGGTGGGCCCTCTTTGTCTGGGGCTATGCATTGATCTGGTTTCTGGTGAACGATCGCTTGAAACTGCTGGCCTACAGGATTTTCGACCCGATCGGCGTGTCATCACCCGCCGAAAAACCGGGTGATTTAAACCCGCCAGAATGAGGGAAGAGATGGAGTACGGTGACACCCTGGTGCTTTGCCGTGGGCATTCCCATGGATAAAGTCCTGGCCCCGGTGAAATCGACGATGTATTTTACCATTCTAATCGGGGTTGCCGTTTTAGCGTTCATATCCATTGCCGTTGTTTTGATTTCCAGGGGTATCACTTCTCCAATCCGACGTACAATGGAGATGGTCAAAGACAGTAGCCAGGGCCAAGGGGATCTGACCCGGCGACTGGATGCTACAAGTCACGATGAGCTAGGCGAGCTCAGGCCACCACAACTGATTCTGTCAAGGCCATTGAAGAGATTGTCAGTGTCATCAATATTTAGAAAGGAAAATTGTATTATGAACAATAAGAAACCGCAAACCCTCTTACCGGAAGCCTGTTCGACCGGTATCTTTGAAATGAGCGGGGCTGAGTTTGAGCCGGATGTTGCTGCTGAAATGTGGTCTAAAATAATAAACCATAAGTGGATTCTTTCTGAAAAAGTCGGCCGAGATGTCGGCTTACGGACAGCCTGCATTGATTTTTTAGAGAATATGGAACAGGCTCATGATGAATACAGGACCTATAAACGCAAAGATATCCTCATGGAGATGGGAGCACAGACTTTCAGCAGGGAAATGTGGGATACCATAGCCGACTCTCAGCCCCCAAAGCAACTGGTGCAGCGCAGAATAATTTTGCCCCTGACAGAGGAACCCCTTGCACAAAAGCATGGCGTTGTTCATCCCAGAGCAATCATATTTTTCGGACCTCCAGGCACAGGAAAGACTCATTTTGTAAAGGCCATAGCAGGTGTCTTGTCCTGGTGGTACATTGAAATTCTGCCGAGCATGCTTATGGTGGATGGCGTTGAAAAAGTCGGGGCAAATCTGCGTGAAGTCATGCAAAAGGCAGGAAATCTTGATAAAGTTGTCCTTTTTGTAGATGAATTCGAAGAAATCGCCGGCAGCCGTGACAGGGCAGACAGGATTGATAAGTCCATTACTAACGAATTTTTAAAACAGATTCCCCTGCTCAAGAATCAAAAAAATAAAATACTCCTGGTTTGCGCCACTAATTATATCCGGCAGCTGGATGCTGCTATGCTCAGACCTGGAAGGTTTGACTGTGTTATTCCGGTTGGCGGATTGGATAGGCAAGGAAGGGCTACCATCCTTGAATATTATATTGCAAAGCTTAATACCGGGCAAATCAATATGGATCAACTTATTGAAATGACATCCGGGCTCACCCCTGCTGACATCCAGTATCTTTTTGATCAGGTTGCATATTTTGCATTTGAGCAGGAGATTATTGAGAAAAAGGACTACCGGGTGAGCACAGATACATTCATCCAAATAATGTCAAAAGTTCCCCCCTCTCTGAGCCATGAAGTAATTGAAGAATTTGAAAAAGACATGATCATCTATTCACGGGTGTAAAGCAGCGCTATGCAAGTGGTAAAATGGACGCGAAGGAATTTGACCGGAAGAGAAATGAGCTGAAATGACCTTCCTTTTCCCTGATGTTTTATGTTGAAAATAAAAAATCGTACCCTAAGTAGGTCATATATGACTAATTGGACAAGCATGACCTACTTATGTACTGATCAAGGCATGTTCTGAAAGTGTCTTTTTAACAAATCAATACCCGAACGGAAACTCTTTTTAACTCCCCCCCCTGGCCACCATGCCAAGGGCGTTTCAGATCAGGCGTAAAAATTAAAAGGATGGGTGACGGCATCCTTGATACTTGCGGCCTGGCACAAACATTGCTTATAAACCATATGAGAGTCACAATAAGCTGTTGAATTACTTTCATGTTTCGTTGTGGGTTGAGTCTGGGTGTCAATAGACCAGGTCCGCCTGTGGTGGCTGCTGTTATATTGAATGGGTTGTATTCGCCCTGAACAGACAAGCGTCGCAATAGCGATGGCGATCGTTATAGTACTCTATGGCGGTCTATATACATTGGAAGAGGGGTTGCAGGCCATTGTCGTGCAGTTTGGCCGGCCTGTTGGGGAGCCGGTGACCTAGGCTGGGCTGCACATGAAACTGCCCTTTGTGCAGGAGGTCCGGCGATTCGAAAAGCGTCTGCTGGTCTGGGACGGAGACCCGAACCAGGTTCCCACCAAGGGGCGCGAGTTCATTTGGGTGGATACCACCGCCCGATGGCGGATTGCCGATGCGAAAAAATTTTTGGAGAATGTGGCCAGCGAAAAAGGGGCCCAGTCGCGTCTGAACGATATTCTCGATTCGGTGGTACGCGACCAGGTGTCAAGCAGCGAACTCGTTGAACTCGTGCGCAGCGCATCGTGGGAAGTGCTCGAGGGCGAGGCCCTGAAGGAGATACCAAAGGAGCGCGAAGAGGAACTTAAAAGGGAGATTGCCCGGGGCAGGGAGGAGATCACCCGAACAATACTGACTGAAGCACAGAAGATCATCCCGCAACACGGTATTGAACTTGTGGATGTTCGTATCAAGCGCCTTGACTACGTTGAAAGCGTCCGTGAAAAGGTCTATGAGCGCATGATTTCCGAATTAAAATCAAAATCATGCATAATGGTAACAATTTTATGCACCATGTGAACTGGGTCGTCCTTAAGGCCGATGGAAAAGAAATCGCCCGGTAGGACTTTAGCGCCTTTAACAGGCCTGAATCAGGGACGTTTTCCAAGGAAGTTGATTATACGATATCCGGTCCAGTAGAACTTACCGCAGAGGCCAATTGCAATATGCATGGTTCCACAGGGCCGGTCATTATTAAAATACCCCCTAAACAACAACCATAACGTTCGAGAGTAATGCAATACACAAAAGGAATTTTATATCAATGAAAACAATTTTGAAAATTATTGCGGCCATTTGCTTTGCAGGTGTTGTCGTCCAATTCATCCCCATCACCAAGGATAATCCTCCTGTAACAGGTGAAATAGCAGTATCTGAAAAAGTCCAACAGATTGTCAAGCGGTCCTGTTATGACTCAGGGCAAACGCATTTAAATTGTATTGACTCTAAGTACTTTCATAAGGTAAGAATTGTCCCATCCTGCTTGTAGGCGTTTAACATTCATGCTCTTGCTCATACTGTTTTCCTGCTTCAGTAGATTCGTGGCAACATGGCGTACCATTGCAAAATTTTCAGCTGCATTGCCGGCTCGCTTTCTACACTCATCTTCCCTGAACGAAACATCAAGCACCCAATGCAATTTATTTTCGATTCCCCAGTGTGCTCGTACTTTTTTGGCAAACTCTTCTGCATCCAATTTTTGGCTGAGCAGATAATAACTGGTTTCACATGAGATGTGGTCTTTTATGTGACGCTCTCTTTCAACCATACCAATACCTTGAAGTCCCTTCCAAAGTGGTTTGTCCGCTATCCAGTCAATATCGGAGATAACCCAATGACGCCTTATTTCAACGCGACCATGGTCGCCTTCAGCGCTGTCAAAATAACTTCTCGGGATTTCTTTAGGTTTAGCTTTTTTGACACTATGGAAGAATAGTTCGACGTCGTCGTATAGATCTCCGTGGTTTTTCTTTAGAGCCAAAGCATAATCAGCACCGTTATCGATTATTTTTTCGGCAATTTTTTTCTGGCATCCCATTGCATCTATTGTGACAGTACTCCCTAAAATATCAAGCAGATCGAGTAATTGCGGAATTGCTGTGATTTCGTTTGATTTTTCATCCGTTTTTATCTGCCCCAGTACCATATTTGCATCTGATGCCCAGGCACTCACCACATGAATTGCAGATTTGCCATTCGTTTTGTCATACGAGCGTCTTAATGTTTTACCATCTACGGCGATGACAGTTTCCGGCAGTAGCGGACGTATAGAGTCTACCCAATCAATGAAAGCCGTCCGAAACTCTTCTGGATCGATGATGATAAAGATCCGTCTGATTGTATCATGTGAAGGGATTCCATTGGGCAATTCCAAAAACGTTTTTAACCAATCTTGTTTGGACTGGCCATATTGTGCAATTTCATTCCATGTACTGGCACCGCAGATCACAGCGCAGACTGTAATTGCAAATATATCTATCAACTTATGCAACTTCTGCCTATCCAATCGAGGGTCATTTATCTTTGAGAACTCCGAGATCAGCGTAATATTTGAGGAGGTCATGGCTGAGTTCCTTGAAATGAGGTTGTAAAAAGTAGTTTAAATATCAGGAATGTTTCAACTCTGCAAACCTCTCTTCAATCAAAAATTTTAATGCGTTTGCCCTGTGTTATGACTGCCATTCAAACGAAACAAAATGGCCCTGGTACAGCAGGATTGCACCCATTTCCTGGCTTGTGGCAAGGGATGTGAAAGAAGGGAGACAAAATTTAAATTTTTCCACTTGGCAGAATTTAGCTAAGGCGGAACAGGAAAACCTCAAGAACAGGATTCAACTTGAGGTTTCTGACAGGAGTTTAAGGATTAGATGAGTGAAAAACGCCGATAGCCTTATCCAACAAGCCTTTTCTATCCTGCCGTTTGTAAGACCCCATTCTCGTCAATTTGATAGCCAAAGGCCATTAGGACTTCTGCTTGGGTCTTACTTGGTGTCTCTAAGCGCCGGGTAGGTTTTCTGGATCCTTTCTGCAAACTCAGGATAGAATGAAGGTGTCTCATGTCGCTCATTACATCTTCCGCTGATCGTTTTATGCCACATGATTCAAGCTTCATTTCAATTCTACGAAGATAGGCCATGGCAACCACACATGTAAACAAGTGACATCTGATTTTGCTATCGGTCCAGTGCCTGATCGGCTGTACGCCTACCATTTGCTCATTTTTGCTCAACCGGAAACGATCTTCCACCTGCCAACGATCAAGACTGGCTTCTATGATGGCCCCAGTTGTCCAATCCATATTGTCTGTAATGATGATATTTTTCCCAAACGTAGCCCACCGTTGCTTGACCTTATACGCATCCTTTCGAAAACTCATAGTCAAGCCGTTCTGGGTTTGTTCAAAGTTTAAATTGAATAAATCAGATGAGAGATGCAATCTTTCGCATAGACGCAGGTAGCGCTCATTGATAGTGTTCTGGTTGCGCCAGTGCGGGGCTTTCTCTCTTACTTTGGTCCGCATTCCAAGCAACTCAAGGCGGATTGTCTCCAGTTTGCTGTCGAATGTATACCGTTTTTTTCTTGCTGTTTTGGGATTATAAGTGACAATGATACTGCGCTGCTTACCCCAATACTCTCCTTTGCTGCGATAGGCCAGCAGACACTCCTCTTTGCGATCGTCCTCAAGTAGTCTATTATTTTTAGCTATATCAGCAATCTCGAATTTATCAAGCGGCGTAGCTGCGATCTCCTGGGCAAAATAGGTGGAATATGTTGTGATAAAGTGGATTCTGGAATGCTCATCAATCCAGGCATAGTTTCCTTCGGAGTTCATCCCTTTATCGATAACGACTGTTAGATGTTCCTTTGTTTGGTTCAAACCACAAACAACCCCGAACATCTCATCCATTATCGCCTCAAAGTGCTTGCTGTCATGGAGGTTACCGGGATACACAGAATAATAAAGTGGGAGTTTTGAGTTTCTTTCCACTAATAGACCAAGTCCAATCTGCCGTAGATGGTGACGCCCGGCTTTGTTTTTACCACGGTTGGCTATATCCGACTTTGTATGGCTTGCCATGAAGGTGTAATAGTTGGTTGTGTCAAATAACAGGCAATCTGCAGATGGCGACTGCGTTTTCCACAATCTTTCAAAAAACGTGAGGGTTATCTTTTTAAGGCAGTTTTCATCTACTCGATCCCATTTTTCCCAATAGCGTTGGCTGGTAAGCTCATCAAGCTCAACGGGCCTAAGATGTTGAATAGCTGTGTGTTTGTACCATTCCCCCATCTTTTGCTTGCTGACGGCGTCAATCATGCGATTCCAAATGCAATAAAGAAAGTACTCTCCAATCGAGGGACCCTCTTCCCGGGCAGTGCGTGGAACTATGGCGTCAATAATGGAACATATATCAATATCCTTGTCAATTTCCCGGGCCAGCCACAACCCACCGTATTCCTCTGCCTTCAAGGACTGTACCGGCTGTGCCTGCCCAGTTAATAAACCTGCAACGCGCTCTGGCGCGCCAATGTAAATTTGAGAGATCACCTTGGGTTTGCCGTCAATACGGGCAATTTCCCTAACATAGAGGTAGGGTCTTCCTTTTTTCTTCTTGATATGAAAATGAGCCATGCTCGACCATACCAAGTAGGGTCTTACATGTCAAGGAAAAAGATTTGAGATGGCCTATTTTCGCCTTTTTAGGCGTCTATATTGAGAATATTGGATGGGTCTTACAAATTAATAGTGGTAAAAGGCGCGTCAAAAGAAGGTCTTGGCCTCTCGGATGGATTTAAGGCTTAAACTCCTGTCTGAGGATTCCATGCCCCCGTTTATCTACAAATTGGGACATCCGGATGCCAAGATGTCTGAGAATGAAAAAGAAGCTATAATTAAATGGGCATCTAAAAAAAATCCTTCCTGATTGATCCCCACCAGCATCGTCCGGGAGCATAAAAGAAAATTTCTGGCAACGGATTTTATTTTATAAACGGCAAACGATAGAGGCGTTTGATCAATTTGTGCCGCTCATATATGGTCAAAGGATAAAAGGAAATTTCATGTATAAACTTGTTTTGCTTCGCCACGGTCTCAGTGAATGGAATATACAGAATCGCTTTACCGGCTGGCATGATGTCGATCTGGCAGAGGCAGGCATGACAGAGTCGCGCCAGGCTGGACAAGCACTTCGTGACGCAGGGTTTCAATTCGATACCGCGCATACGTCGATGCTTAAGCGGGCTATACGTACGCTCTGGGTGATTCTTGACCAACTCGACCAAATGTGGATGCCAGTTGTCCGCGATTGGAGGCTGAATGAGAAACATTACGGGGCATTGCAGGGGCTCAATAAAGCCGATACAGCAGCCAAATACGGCGAAGACCAGGTACTGATTTGGAGAAAAAGCTACGATATTTCACCGCCGCCTGTTTCTGAAGATGACGACCGTTTCCCTGGCAATGATCAACGATACACCGGCATTGAGAAGAGCAGGCTTCCCAAAACTGAATGTCTCAAAAATACGGTTGACAGGGTAGTCGAGTGCTGGAACGAAACAATATCCAAAGAGATACGATCAGGCAAAAAGCTTCTCATCGTTGCACATGGCAACAGCCTCCGGGCACTTGTCAAGTATTTGGAGCAAATTACGGACAAAAAAATTATTGAACTCAATATTCCTACTGGTATTCCTTTAATTTACGAGCTTGATTCCGATCTCAAGGTTGTACGTCATTATTATCTTACAGATGAGGATATGCTCAAGGACGCAATGGCCGCAGTTGTAAAACAGGGAAAGGCAAAATGATAATGAAAAGATAATACTCCCCATCCGCTCATTTGGGCACGTATGCGAAAAACTCGGCATTCAAAAACCGTAACCTATTAATTCATATATCCTTACCCGATACCGCGTTAAAATGTAGATGTTCGAAACAGGTCATATATGGTCATATGATCCAATATGACCTGTTTTTATAATGGTTCTCTTCTCCGACCATGATCCATTGATGTAATTATTTTCTAATAATTTAAAGTACTAAGACGAAAAATTAAAATTTGTTACGTTTGGCCCGAAACTTGAGAATGTAGCAATGAATAGATTTCCAAAAAAGCGAAATCAGATTTTACAACATAAGAGACAAGATCATGGAAATAAAGACGGTATGGACCAAAGGTGTATCATGAAGACTTGTTCTATGGCATTAAACAACAAAGAAAGGAAAGTTTGTTATGCAAAAGAAGCTGATAGCAGTTATTTTTTTGGTAACGGGGCTGAGCGTACTGATGTTTTTCGGTATGGGGAGTGACCTGACCTCACAGACTGCTGACAATTTAACAGCAAAGGGACAAAAAGCGGACATGCCCCAGAAAGCTGCGGTATTGCGCACAATTAAAGCGGTTCCAGGCACCCCGGATGGAGTGCTGCTGATGCAGGCGCATGCGCTTTTCGGCAAACTTCCCTCGACCATGCCCGGCAGTGAGAAAGACACGCCCTCCATGATTGCATTGGGGAAAAAACTCTATTTTGAGAAAAACATTTCGATTAACAAAACCCAATCCTGCAACTCCTGCCATCCTATTGACAACAAAGGTGCAGGCGCTGACAATCTCAAGACAGGCAAAGGCGCAGAAGGAAAGTTCGGCGACCGCAACGATCCATCAACCATGAATGCCGGTTTTCAGATTGCTCAGTTCTGGGACGGCCGCGCGGCTACTTTGGAAAATCAGGCCCAAGGCCCCCCTCTCAATCCTATTGAAATGGGTATGCCCAATGCCGAAGCTGTGTCCGAACGGCTGAAACGCATAAAAAATTATCCCTCTGATTTTAAAAAAGCTTTTCCTGGCGAGAAAGACCCCGTGAATTTCGACAACTTTTCCAAGGCGGTTGCCGCCTTTGAACGAACACTGATTACCCGTGGCAGATTGGATCGTTTCATGGACGGGGACAAACAGGCCCTCACCGGGCAGGAAATGGAAGGAATGCGCACCTTTATCAATGTCGGATGTGTGCAGTGCCACAGCGGCCCCAACCTGGGTGGGATGACCTTCCAGAAAATGGGCGTGTTCCATAAATACACCAACGACGAGGATACCGGACGATTTAAGGTCACCAACCTGGAAAGTGATAAATATGTCTTCAAGGTTCCCATGTTGCGCAATGTCACCCTTACCGCCCCCTATTTCCATGACGGCGAGGCAGGCAATCTGCCAGAGGCAGTGGATCTGATGGGATACCTGCAGTTGGATAAGAAACTGAAGGACGTAGAAATCAACAATCTTCTCAGATTTTTGACCACCCTGGCCGATGCGGATCGTACCACCGCGCCGCCAATAGAGGTAAAAGCATCTTCTACTGCCTGGGCAGCACCGGTAATGAAGGATATTCCCCAGGAAGACAACGGTGATCTCATCCGTTACGGTGCATTGCTTTTGACCGATACATATTCGCAGCTTGGCGCTGGCGTAAAGGATGAAAAAATGCGTTTTTCGGGAAATACCCTGAACTGCACGAGCTGTCACCAGGATAACGGCACCAAGCAGTTCGGACTTCCCTGGATGGGGGTTAGCCAGATGTACCCTCAATACCGAGGCCGCGAAGACAAGGTGGCTGGGCTTGAGGAGCGGATTAACGGTTGTTTCGAACGCAGCATGAACGGCAAGGCGATAGCACTCGACAGCAGGGAAATGAAGGCAATGGTCGCCTATATAAACTGGTTGTCAAAAGACCTGTCCAAGGATGTTTATGGTCTGGCAACACCCAAATTCGAAGGTCCGAACCGCAAGGCCGATGTGAAAAAAGGCGAAGAGGTGTACAATCGATTCTGCATGTCATGCCATGGTGAAAACGGGAACGGTTATCAGTCGATGTCGGCCGGAGATTCGGGCAGCTATGTCGCCCCGGCGTTGTGGGGAGAGAACAGCTATAACAACGGCGCGGGAATGAACCGGTTGCTGACCAACGCCGCGTTTATTCACAGCAACATGCCATTGGGAACGGTGTGGAACCATCCGGCAATCATCAATGAAGACACCTACGATGTCGCCGCTTATCTCAGTTCCCAGGAACGTCCGCAGATGGGCGGACTGGAGAAAGACTATCCGAAACTGGAGAAAAAAGCGCTGGACTGCCCGTATCCTCCCTATGCTGATAATTTTTCACAGCAACAGCATCAGTACGGCCCATTTCAGCCAATGAAAAAGGCGTCGAAAAACAAATAAGGACCTCAGATGAAATAAATTGCGCCGAACGTTGGCTCATATACAAGTGCCAGAAGAAAGGAGGTGAGATTAATATGCCAAATAAAGACGGAACTGGACCCAAAGGCCATGGACCGAAAGACGGACATGGAAAAGGAAAAGGTCAGGGCAAGGGTCAGAGCAAAGGAACTGGTCAAGGAGCAATGACTGGAGGGAAAGAAGGAATAGAAAAAACAAACAAAAAGTAAGCTGGCTTTGCGAACAAGAATTAAGCGTTTGCAAAAAAACGCATTAACCTAGACCAAAAAGGCCGGCGTTAACACTTCTGTTGATCTTCATGCTTTGTGACACGGCCTTTTTGGTTGATTATGCAGGGTATTTTAAAACCGGAAAAACACTATAAAATCTGTTTTATAAAAAAAACAGGAGGAGCAAACCATGACAAACCTAAAAACCGATCAGATTTTTGAAAGACAAGAATATCACCAGTCTCTGATGGATAAAATGAGCATTGAATCCTCTTCTGTAGACACCTGCAGGCCTGAAGGTGAGAAGACGCTTTATATCGAAAAGCTGGAGCAGCAGATCAAATCACTTAAATCCATTATGGAGGACATGACAGAAAAAAGTAAAAATCTGGAAAAAGGGTTCAGGGTAAAGTTTGAAGAGGATCGCACGGTGATAGAGGAACGCTACCGCACGTTAAATAAAAGGATGAATAATATCCGCCAGGCAAGCGGAGAGGCCTGGAAAGAATTGGGTAAAGGAACGTCAAGTGCTTTGGAGGATTTTACAGAGGGTATAAAAAATGCAATTTCAAAATTCAAATAAAACATTGTGCCAGGAAATTTGGAGAATAAAACCAGGGTTCTCAGATATGTGCGGGGGGGGGGGATGCCAGGAACTGGCCGCAGGGAGGAAAAAAGGTGGTCATCTTATTGAACAATGATTACAAATCCGTTTATTTAGAATCGGATTGGGACATCTATCTGGATTCGGCGTTGGAATATCACTTGCAATCCCGGGTGTAACGGAGAGAGAGGGCAATAGTGGGCAAACAAGCAATTGAACTCAGCTACGCTGTCCGGCTTCGTGTGGTCTTCAAGTATTTCGGTCAACTGAGCCTCGTGCTCGCCGCACTGTCGCTTGTACCGCTGGTGATGTCGGTTATTTTTCGTGACACACCCATCAGCCTTCGGTATGCCATTGTGATCGGCGGGCTTTCAGCCTCCGGGTTCGGTTTGGCGCGACTGCGCGCCCCTTCAAGGGTGCAGGTCAATGAAGGCATGGTGTTGGTTGCACTGATGTTTATTTTCACTCCGCTCGTGATGTCTTATCCAATGATGGGCTCGGGGTTGGATTTCCTTGATGCCTTCTTCGAGGCCGTCTCCGGCGTCACGACCACGGGTCTGAGCACGAAGGCGACGCTTGCCGGCGCGCCGCAGACGTTTCTTTTTGCCCGCGCCTGGATGCAGTGGTACGGTGGTCTGGGCGTTGTTGTATTTTCACTGGCGCTCATTATGCAACCAGGTCTGGTGGCCAAAGGCCTGGCTGCAACAGCGGCCGAAACAGATGATTTGGTCGGTGGCACACGGGCATACGCACGGCGAGCCCTGAAAGTCTATGGCGGTTTGACCGCCCTGGGCATCATCGGCTCCCTGGCGGTGGGAGTCGGGTTCTTGGACGCGGTGCTGTATACATTTGCGGCGGTCTCTACCGGGGGCTTTGCCCCGAATGACGGCAGTCTCGCGACGTTCGGCAGACCCGCACAGCTGTGGATTAGCCTGCTCTGCCTCGCCGGTGCGATCCCGCTGGCGTTCTATTACCGATTATTTAAGGAGAAGCGGCGCGTTGCAGTGGACTTTCTGCAACCCCAGGCCGTCATAATCGCTTCTCTGGTCGTTTCGCTGGCAGTGGGTGCCACCATGTGGCTGAGCGCCGGCATGGCCTGGCCGCAAGTGCTCCACCACGCGCCCTTGCTGGCCATTTCCGCGCAGACAACTGCTGGATTTTCCTCGATGCCGTGTGCACAACTTGATGGGGGCTCGAAGCTGGTCCTGATTTTTTCGATGCTTGTGGGCGGAGGCGCAGGGTCGACCGCGGGCGGATTCAAACTGCTGCGGCTGTTGATCGTGGCGAGTGTGTTTCGGCTGATCCTCCTTCGGACCGGCCTGTCGAAACACGCCGTCATCGAGCCCCGGTTGGCTGGCCGTCGACTGATAGATGACGAGATCCACGCGGCCCTTCTCCTCATTGTGATGTTCGTCGCCGTCGTCGTGTTCTCCTGGCTTCCCTTTGTTGCAATGGGATACACTCCTTGTTTGAAGTGGTTTCGGCCACGGGAACGGCAGGGCTTTCTGTGGGGCTGACGAGTGCAAAGCTGCCCGCACTGCTTAAGGGGATTTTGTGTGTTGACATGCTGATGGGAAGACTTGAAATCATCGCGTGGCTTGTGATGTTTTACCCTGGGACCTGGTTTGGCAGGAGAATGGAGGGAACATGAGAACTGTGTTTATTGGAGCCGGCGAAGTCAGCGTTGAAACCGCTAAGGCACTCACCACTAAAGGCCAAGAAGTCATCATCATAGAGACCGACAAGGCCAAAATAGACGAATTGTCCGAAGAGATGGACTGCAGCTTTCTGCAAGGTGATGGCAGCCGCCCCGACATCCTGCGTGAAGTGAATCCCGAACAGACCGACTTCCTGTTCTGTTTGACCAATAGCGACCAGGCCAACGTCATTGCCAGCCTCGTGGGCCGATCCCTCGGATTCAAGCGGGTCGTGACGAGCATTCATGATGAACAATTCGAGGTCATCTGCCACGAGTTGGGGTTGAAGGACACGATCATCCCATCCCGTACGATCAGCCGTTATCTGGCGGACATGATCGGCGGCAGGGAAAACGTCGAGCTGTCCACGGTTCTCAAAAACGAGGCCCGGTTTTTCACGTTCACCGCCAAGGAAGAAGATGCTGTCGTGGTCAAAGAGCTGACGCTGCCCGCAGAAGCCCGCGTCGTTTGCTATTATCGGGAAGACAAGTTCGCCCATGCCGATGAGGAGACCACGCTGCACACAGGCGACGAGATTGTAATTTTGACACACAGCAAAAACTTGGGTGAATTGGAAAAGCGCTGGCAGCCAAAACAACGGAATGAAACGCTGTCGGATTCGGCCTTCAGCAAGAAGAACAAGCAGAAGTGATCGGTCAGCATGGAAGGCCAAATCATTTTACAAAATTTGCAGCCCTAAAACACATCTGAAATAAAAAAGACCATATATGACCTAAGGTTGGATATGACCTTTTTTCTGCTATTTACTTGATCTGTAAAATCAAGCCTTATAAATCAAATTCGCTATATATATCAGTAAGATGATTATGGAAGATCAGGCAATGGATGTCTGGCACACAAGTTGCGATAGTACAGAGAAAGAGCAACCAAATCACCCGGAGGGAAACGTTTCCGGGAATGTAGAAAAAATTGTATGCAGAGACAATAATGATGAAAATAGAACAGGAGAACGAGCAAGAATCCATATAGCCTGTTATGGTATTCGCCCTGAACAAACAAGCGTTGATGAAGCTGATCGACTCATTAATTAGGAGGTAAGTTATGAATGAAGAGAATGCCCCACCGGGGGTATCCAAACCGGCGGTGAATGATGTGTTAAAGGAAATTTTACAGCAGTTTAATAGATTCAAAGGCGGTCCGATCCTCATCCTTGTCGTTGGCGTGATGGTGGTGGTTTTATGGACTTCATGGTTCACCGTCCAACCTGAGGAGACAGGGATTGTACAGCGCTTCGGCAAGGTCATGCGCACAGCCGGCCCGGGATTGCATTTCAAATTGCCTTATGGTATCGAAACGGTCCGTCTGCTGCCCACGGCTCGCGTGCTCAAAGAAGAGTTCGGGTTTCGGACGGTCTCGGTTTCCACCGTTCCCGGTCAAAAAACCCGTTATGATTCACGCGGCAACTACAAGGACGAGTCACTGATGCTCACCGGGGATTTGAATGTCATTGACGTTCGGTGGATCGTCCAGTACCGCATCGAAGACCCGATCCGCTACCTGTTCCAGGTCCGCGACACTTCAAAAACAATTCGCGACACTACCGAGGCGGTCATGCGCCGCGCGGTCGGCAACCGTCTGGGCAGCGATGTACTGACCACCGGACGGGTAGCGGTGGCCAGTGAAGCCAAAAACGAAATTCAGAAAATTCTGACAACCTATAAGTCAGGCGTACGTCTGGTTACTGTAGAACTTCAGGATGTGACTCCTCCGGATACCGTAAAACCCGCTTTCAATGAAGTCAATGAGTCGCGTCAGGACAAAGAGCAAACGATCAATAAAGCCCAGGAACAGGCCAACCGGGAAATCCCCAAAGCCCGAGGCGTGGCGACCCAAAGTATCAGTGAGGCCGAAGGTTACGCACTGGAACGCGTAAACCGGGCCAAAGGTGAGGCCAATCGTTTTGAGGCCATTTTAGGACAATACGAACAGGCGCCGCAGGTTACACGCCGGCGGTTGTATCTTGAAGCCATGACCGGTTTTTTGTCAGACATGAAAGGACTTTATATCGTGGATAAGGACCAGAAGGCCATGGTGCCCTGGCTCCCATTGGAATCCAGTGGACAACCAACCGCACAAGGGAGGCAACCATGAAGTTTTCTTTGAAAGCAGTAACCGTCGCAATAGCGATGGCGATCGTTATAGTACTCTATGGCGGTCTATATACATTGGAAGAGGGGTTGCAGGCCATTGTCGTGCAGTTTGGCCGGCCTGTTGGGGAACCGGTGACCGAGGCTGGGCTGCACATGAAACTGCCCTTTGTGCAGGAGGTCCGGCGATTCGAAAAGCGTCTGCTGGTCTGGGACGGAGATCCGAACCAGGTTCCCACCAAGGGGCGCGAGTTCATTTGGGTGGATACCACCGCCCGATGGCGGATTGCCGATGCGAAAAAATTTCTAGAGAATGTAGCCAGCGAAAAAGGGGCCCAGTCGCGTCTGAACGATATTCTCGATTCGGTGGTACGCGACCAGGTGTCAAGCAGCGAACTCGTTGAACTCGTGCGCAGCGCATCGTGGGAAGTGCCCGAGGGCGAGGCCCTGAAGGAGATACCAAAGGAGCGCGAAGAGGAACTTAAAAGGGAGATTGCCCGGGGCAGGGAGGAGATCACCCGAACAATACTGACTGAAGCACAGAAGATCATCCCGCAATACGGTATTGAACTTGTGGATGTTCGTATCAAGCGACTTGACTACGTTGAAAGCGTCCGTGAAAAGGTCTATGAGCGCATGATTTCCGAGCGTAAGCGCATTGCAGCACAGTTCCGTTCCGAAGGCGAGGGACGCAGCGCCGAGATCCTCGGCACAATGGAAAAAGAGCTACGCCAGATTCGCTCAACAGCCTACCGCCAGGTGCAGGAGGTCCAAGGCAAAGCCGACGCTGAAGCAACGCAAATCTATGGCCACGCGTACAATAAAAATCCGGAATTCTACGCCTTTTTGCGCACCCTTGAAAGCTACAAGGAAAAAACGAATAAGAATTCCGTACTGATTCTCACCACGGACAGCGACTTCTATCAATATATCAAACAGGCGAGCCCAGGGGGAAAAAACCGGGGTTTTCCATCGAAAGAGACGTCAAGGACGGAGACAAAGAACTAATGACCCGTGATAGCGGACATCGAAACAATCTGCCCGGGATTTTGAGTCTGGGGAATTTTAACAAAAAATGACAAGGAGTTATTATGAACAAGGACGAACTTTGTGAAAAAATCAGGAAGATTTATCCAGGTATCGGTAGATGCGGTATTGACCTAAATGTAAATTACGATGACAAGATCAATCAATGGTGCGTCAGCCTCATAAGGAACGGCAAGGAGCTGAAGACCTATCTGGAGACCGGGGATGCCGAGTTGTGTATCGACGATAAACAATGCCTGAGTCTGGGGATAGAAATCACGCAACTAAAAGACAGCATTGACCGGATGCCGGCATATTGAGATAACTTTGCTTTTCATAAAACATGGATGCAGATGTACATGACCGGCCCCTGTCTTTGGTAATGATCATGAAGGAGAAAACAGATTATGCTAGAACTACAGAATCTTTCGTTTGAAGTACATGAAACAAATAATGGGTCGGATACCATTGCGGTCCGGTCAATTATAAGCGATATCAGTTTTACATTTGAATCAGGCAAGATTTATGCGGTTACCGGTCCCAATGGTTCGGGAAAGTCCACTTTGGCCAAGCTGATCATGGGGATTCATGCACCCAGCCGGGGTATGATCCGGTTCATGGATGAAGATATCACCGGCATGGCCATTGATGAGCGCTCCAGGGCCGGTATAGCCTATGGTTTTCAGCATCCAGCCCGGTTCAAGGGCACCACCTTCCGGGATCTGCTGGCCATTGCATCGGGACAGGACGATGAAGATACACTGGCCAGAATTATCTCCCGGGTGGGGATATGTTCCATGGATTTTCTTGACAAGCCTGTGGATGCAAAACTTTCGGGCGGAGAGATCAAAAAGATTGAGATGGCCACCATTATTGCAAGAAATCCAAAACTGGCGATCTATGATGAGCCGGATACGGGTATTGATCTGTGGACTATCCAGCCCATGGTGGATCTCATCCGCCGGGAGAACCGGAAAAACAACGCCACCACCATTGTTGTCAGCCATAACAGGGCATTTCTTGAGGCAGCCGATACTCTTCTGCTAATTAAAGACGGGAAAATCGCCTATACAGGCGATATGGACGGTGCCGAATTGATGCTGGATGATCAGGGTGTCTGTACATTAAATGATTTATGCCGGGAGGAAAACAATGCTGAATGCTATCGATAAACAGATTTTAAAGGAAGTGGCTGGATTTGAAGATATTCCGAAAGGGGCTTATAACATACGCAAAAACGGAAAACTGCTCGGCAGGAAAGTCTCTGCGAATATCGACATCCGCACCCATGAAGAAAAAAGCGGGATTGTTGTGGAGATAGCACCAGGTACAAAAAACGAGTCGCTTCACATTCCGGTGATCCTTTCCCAGGCCGGACTCCATGATACCGTATACAACACTTTTATCATTGGAGAAGATGCTGATGTTACCATTATTGCCGGCTGCGGCATCCATTGCGGCAGCAGTGAGCCGGAAGGTCATTCCGGTATCCACGAATTTGTGATCAAAAAAAATGCCCGGATGGTGTATGTGGAAAAACATACCGCACTAGGCAGCGGGACCGGGAAACGCACCCTCAATCCGACAACAAAGGTTTTTCTGGAGGAGAATGCAAAAGCTGAGATGGAGCTGACCCAGCTTCAAGGCGTCGATCAAGCCAAACGAAAGAACGAGGCTGTTGTGGGGCCGGGTGCATCATTGATGATCACCGAACGGGTAATGACCGATAACAACCAGACAGCGGTTTCACAAAATGATGTGGTGCTTTCCGGCGTTGACAGCAGAGCCAATATTGTCTCCCGCTCTGTGATCAAGGGAACTTCTTCCCAGGATTTTGAGGTCAACTTAACGGCAGAGGCCCGCTGTTACGGCCATATTGAATGTGATGCCATCATTATGGATAATGGAAGGAGCCAGACCATTCCGGCCCTGAAAGCCCTGCATCCCGATGCCGAACTGACCCATGAGGCGTCCATTGGCAAAATTGCAAACGACCAGCTGATGAAACTAATGAGCCTGGGTCTGGATTATGACCAGGCCGTCAACAGAATTATACAGGGGTTTTTAAGGTGAAAAAGAGGGTGTGCGCTTTTCTTTTTATGGCGGTCAGGAGCATTGTCAACAACCAGCCCTCAATCAATGTCATAAGGTCTCTTTGGATGTATTTTTCATATCGTTTTCTCCTTTAACCGCCCGGTTAATTTTCATTCATGATATCCCGGCCAAACTCCTTAACCGCATCGATCCATCCCTGTTTGAAAAATTGATATTTTTCATCATTCCAATCCGGGGCTTCGTTTTTATTTACTGCTGACCAGAGTTCTTTAAATCTGTACCTGAAATTATTCTTAAAATAATCATATTGGTAGTCATCCTGCCGATTCAAGGTTTCTTCGGCATCATCAAAATCCGATGCATTGACCGCCACCCTGAGGGCATCATCATTTACTAAATTTTTGATCCAATTTTCCCCTTCTTCTTTGCCGAATTCGATCCAGTCGTCTTTGCTGTCACTGGTCAACCGGTTCATTTTTTTCTTTGATTTTTTCATCATGACCTCCTGTCAATGGTTTTCCTGTCCGGGTCACCCCATTGCCGCCGTTCCGCAATGGATAGGCTCACATCATCGCCCGGAGCTCATCCCCCCGGACGGTTTCCTGGATGGCGAGAAGGGCGGCCAGCTTATCCAGCAACGCCCTTTTGTCTGAGAGAATCCTTTGCACCCGCAGATGGGCTTCCTCCATCATCAAGGAAACCGCTTCATCAATCCGGGCCGCGGTTTCCTCACTGTAATTTTGTTCGGAAGAATAGCCCTGGGGCAGAAACACGGGGCTCCGGGGGCGGTCATAGCTGACCAAGCCGATCCGGTCACTCATGCCGTATTCCGCCACCATGGACCGGATGATATCCGTTGCCCGCTGGAGGTCATTCTGTGCCCCGGTTGAGACTTCATTAAAGACCAGTTCCTCTGCCACCCGGCCCCCCAGAAGCACGGCCAGCCGGTCGAGCAGTTCAGACCTTGTCATCAGATATCTGTCTTCCGTGGGCTGCTGCTGGGTGTACCCTAAAGCTGCGATCCCCCGGGGAAGGATGGATATCTTATGGACAGGATCGGCAAGGTCAACGGATTCGGCCACAATGGCATGGCCGGACTCATGAAAGGCCACAATCTCTTTTTCACGGACATTCATCACCCGGTTCTTTTTTTGAAGCCCCCCGATCACCCGGTCGATGGCCTCGTCAAAATCACTGGGTTCCACGAAGCCCTTGTTGTTTCTGGCCGCCAGCAGGGCACTCTCATTGACAATATTGGCAAGATCCGCCCCCACAAAGCCGGGGGTTCGGCCGGCGATCTTGGAAAGATCCACATCAGGACCCAGCACCACATGCCTGGAATGGATTTTCAGAATAGCTTCTCTGCCGTTGATATCCGGCCGGTCCACCAGGACCTGACGGTCCAGGCGCCCGGGTCTTAGCAGTGCCGGATCCAGAATCTCCGGCCGGTTGGTGGCCGCCATGATGATGACCCCCTTATTGGTCTCAAAGCCGTCCATCTCCACCAGAAGCTGGTTCAATGTCTGCTCCCGTTCGTCATGGCCCCCCATGGCATTCATTCCCCTGGCCTTGCCCAGGGCATCCAGTTCGTCGATAAAGATGATGCACGGCGCCTGGCCAGCGGCCTGGGAGAAAAGATCCCGGACCCTTGCGGCGCCGACGCCCACAAACATCTCCACAAATTCCGAGCCGTTGATGCTGAAAAAAGGCACCTTTGCCTCACCGGCCACCGCTCTTGCCAGAAGGGTTTTTCCGGTTCCCGGCGGTCCCACCAGAAGGACGCCCTTGGGGATTCTTCCGCCCAGTTTCTGAAATTTTTCCGGGGTGGTTAAAAAATCCACCACCTCTTCCAGTTCTTCACGGGCTTCGTCAATGCCGGCCACATCCTCAAAAGAGACCTTGGTGTCGCTCTCTGCAAAAATTTTGGCCTTATTTTTACCAAAGGACATCACCCCTGAGCCTCCGCCCATATTTTTTGCGGTGAATCTCCAAATCAGGAACAGAAATCCAAGGGGCAGAACCCAGGACAGAAGGATGCCCCAGAATCGGCTTTCCGTCCTGCCGGAATACCGGATATTGCTGTCATCCATCTCTTTTGCCAGGCCCGGATCATTCACCCGGACGGTAACGAACTTTTGTCCTGGTGTGCCCCTGAGCAGGCCTTCAATCTTCTCGGGCCCTACGAGAATGTCATCCACCCCGCCCCCGGCCATGGACTGCTTAAACTGGCTGTAGGGGATCGTCTCTCTGTCCGGAGCAAACAAGAACTGCTGCAGATAGACAAATCCCCAGAAAAGGATCAGAATTGTCCAGAAATTCAAAAAGGGAGGTTCGGATTTCTTATCCGATGCTCTCTTTGTTCCGGCAAAGAGGCTGCGCAATTTTTCCCGCACGGCGTTTATGGGGTTTTGGTTTTTCAACATAGAGAGGTCCTTTTCGGAAATTATTAACAACGCAGTTTCTGCCGTTGAACTTGGCCCTGTAAGTATTCATCTGCCCTGGAGATCCAGGAGAGAAAACTTGCATGGGAATTTTGTTGAATCAGGCCATGCCGCTTAAAAAGGAGTGGTATTCGTTCAATGGGTCATATAGGGCCATTGAAGAACCCGCCCCGGATGCAGCGAAGCGGCCGGAACCGGGACTGCCCTTACCCCGCCGCTACCAGTACCTGGGCCGGGCGCAGCAGTTTATCCTGATACAAATATCCTTTTCTTTCAACCCGAACCACGGTGTGAGCCGCAGCTTCCGGGCTTCGGATCACCCCAAGGGCTTCATGGACATTCGGGTCAAATACCGCGCCAAGGGCCTCCATTGGTTTGACCTCATACGTGACAAAAAACTGATCCAGAATGCCTTTGAGCCCTTGGATTCCCTGAAAAATATTCCGGCTGTCATCTTCACCGGATAAATGATTCAGGGCCAGGTCCAGTCCGTCTGCCATCCGAAGCACATCTTTGAGCAGTTCTGTTCTCTGCCCCTCTATTTCAAGAGCAGAGGCGCGTGCCAGGCGTTTTTTCGTATTTTCCAAGTCAGCGAGCAGATAATAATATTTTTCCTTCCACTTAGCTGCCATATCTGCCGGCCGCGCCTTTGAGCTTCTCAGCCCTGAAAATTCATCTTCCAGGCCGTAACCGGGTTGGGGAGAAGCCTCTTTCAGTACGGCACAGATTTTTTTTTGAATCTTATTGACCATCTTTATTCCTTTCTTGTCATCCTGTCCGGAAGTCTTATTTGGGATTCTGGGTAATCGGTCACAGGTCAGCTCCTTTACGAGATGCCATCCCAAGGGAAGGCACGCATCATGGGTTAATAGATATAACGTTCACAGATTTTCCGGTAATGATACCCGTATATGGATAAGGTCACGGCCACAGAGATCAGCCTGGGTCTTCGAACAAGGGTCCACAGGATCAGCTGCCAATAGCAAAACCGCTCTTTTCCCAGGAGCCCGAGCCTGAAACTCGCCCTGAAAAAAGAGAGAAACCGCTGGAAGTCCAGAGGCTGGGACACCTCCGGGGACTTGATAGCCCGCAGCTGGGTCCTGACCCGTCGATAATAGTTTGCAGGGGAATATATCTGCTCCATGATCAATTGATACCCCTTTGACAGTGCATCCATTCCCATCTGGGGCAGAATATTGGTGGTCCCGTCCACATTATCGCCGGTAAAGGGTCTGACCACCCGGCTCTGGCGCTGAAGCCTGTCAAACAGCCGGGTTCCGGGAGGGGCCTGAAGCATCCCCACCATGGCCATGACGATCCCGCTGTTCTGGATAAAATCGATCTGGCGTTGAAAAATCGAGGGAGGGTCACTGTCAAATCCCACGATAAACCCGCCCATCACCTGCAGGCCGCTGCGGTGGATGATGGCCACGCTTTCAAGCAGGTCCCTGTTTTTATTCTGGATTTTATGGCATTCGCTCAAGGCGGTTTCATCCGGGGATTCGATGCCGATGAAGACCGAATCAAATCCTGCTTTTACCATCAGGGAAAGCAGATCCGGATCATCGGCCAGGTTGATGGAAGCTTCCGTGAAAAAGACACATCCCTTTTTATCCCTGCGCCATTGGATCAGGGCCGGAAGCAGGTGGTCCTTTAAAAACCGTTTGTTGCCGATAAAATTATCATCCACAAAAAATATGCTGCTCCGCCAGCCAAGATCATAGATACGGTCCAGTTCCCCAATGATCTGGTCGGGGGTTTTTAACCGGGACCTGTGTCCGAACAATGCGGTGACATTACAAAAATCGCAGTTAAAGGGACATCCTCTGGAAAACTGGATGCTCAGGGCGGCATACCGTTTTATATTCAGCAGATGCCACAAGGGGGGCGGCGTCTCACCAAGATCACTGAACCCTTCCGCCCGATAGATTTTTTTTGCCCGCCCTTTTTTCAAGTCTGATAAAAACGGGGGCAGAGTCAGTTCGGCTTCATCCAGCACCAGGTGATCCACAGCCCGGAATTGCTCCGGTTCCGCCGTAAACAGAGGACCGCCGCAGACAAGGGGCACCGAAAAGGCAAGGCAGCGGTCAATAATCCGGCAGGCGGATTCGCGCTGAACCGTCATCCCCCCCATAAAGACGATGTCCGCCCATAAAAGGTCTGTGTCGCTCAAGCGCTCCACATTGGTATCCACAAGTTTCTTGGACCATTCGGGGGGCAACAGTGCTGCCACCGTCAAAAGGCCTAAGGGGGGAAAGGCGGCTTTTTTGCCGATAAAACTGACCGCATAATTAAACGACCAGAATGTATCTGGAAATTCCGGATAAACCAGCAGTATATTCATTTGGGACCTCCTATGTGCCATCTGTCCTTTTTGCGCCGGAGCGCCTGGACAGCATCCATCCCCCAGGTTTGGGACACGGTATGAATGCGAATCCGTAGCGGTTCAGATAACAGGTTTTTTGTACCCAGAAGCACACCGAACCGATGGGATCGGATGTGATTGTCCATTTCTTTCTGGGTTTCCCATTCTTCAAGCAGTGTAAAGCGGTTCTCATCGTCAATGTCACAAACGGCACAACAGCTTCTGCAGCCGGGTTCCTTAGCCAAAGGATCAATCAGTGAGAGAAGTGTTTGCAGCACTTCCAGATGTTTTTCCGGATGTACGTTAAGGGTCATTCTGACAATGATCATGCGGATCACCTCTTAAAATCATACGGGTCAGTTGAAATTATCCAGAGACGGTTGACCTTCTCTGGGCCACGGCTACTTCAGCTCTTTTTGTTTGCGTTTCTCTTTTGGTGTCATCTTGGCTTTTTTTCTGTTCTTCACGCTTGTCTTTGTCTCGCTTCCCTTTGTCGCCCATAATTTTTTCTCTTGGTTATTCTGGTTTCAACTGCCCATTTTTCCGTCTTTTCTGTCAATACATGCGGATTGTTCGAACCTTTACATGGCAATCATTTACATGGCAATCATTGTGCCAGGTGTATGATGGGAGGGGATTATTCTGGGATCAGGCTGAATTCTAAGGAGAAACACCGGAAAGAGTGTGGGGTGTCCGAGGAGGATGGATGACCCCAAAGAAGGTCTTATTTGTTCAGTTGGTCATATAGGACCCCTTTACGATCCCATGCCCAGAATCACCGGCATGGGCACAAGAGGCCCGAATTTATTGGGGATGAAGCGGAAGACGCTCAGGGGGAACGATGCCGAGTTTCCGCATGCGGGCCCGCAATGTACTGCGATTAAGGCCGAGAATCTGTGCTGCACTGTTCTTGCCGCTGACTTTCCAGCGGGTCTGTTCAAGTATGCGGATGATATAATCACGCTCAACCGCCTCCAGGGTTTTTAAGTCTTTGCCCAAATGCCGGTAGGATTTTTTCAGATCATCAGCCAGATGGAGTTTGGTGCTTGATGAATTAATCACTGCCCGTTCAAGAACATTTTCCATCTCCCGAACGTTTCCCGGCCAGTGATAGTTCAAAAGCTCATTCATTACGTTTTGGGGAACCACCTTGATTTGCTTGCCCAGTCTCCGGGAGATTTTGTGAATATAAAAATCAGCAAGGAGAGGGATATCCTCCTTTCTTTCGCGCAGCGGCGGCATGGTAATCGGAAAGACATTGAGCCGGTACCAAAGATCTCTTCTGAAACGTCCCTCTTCAACCTCCTCCTCAAGATTCCGGTTTGTCGCGGCAACAATCCGAACATCCACCTTGGTGGTATGGGAGTTGCCCAAACGTTCGAATTCACCGTCCTGAATTACCCTGAGCAGCTTTGACTGCAATTCCAGGGGCAGTTCTCCGATTTCATCCAAAAACAGGGTGGCTTTGTCAGCAATCTCAAATCGTCCCTTGTGGCTGCGGTCGGCACCGGTAAACGCCCCTTTTTCATGGCCGAAAAGTTCGCTCTCTATAAGGTTTGAGGGCAAAGCCGCACAATTGACTTTGATCAGCGCCCGGTTTTTCCGGCTGCTGTAACTATGAATGGCACGAGCCACAAGCTCCTTGCCTGTACCGGTCTCTCCGAGCACCATGACCGTTGTGTTGCTCTCGGCAATTTGTTCAATCTTGAAGAGAACATATTTAAGTCCGTCACTCTGTCCGATAATGCTTTCGTGATTATGCTCCAGCTTAATCTCATCTTTAAAATACGCCTGTTCATCTTCAAGCTGCTTTTTCAGTACTTCTATTTCCTTTAAGGATTCTTCGACAATTCGTTTTTCCTGAACGAGCTGTTCTGTCCTTTGTCGCACTATCTTTTCAAGATTTCGCTTGTAATGCACTTTTTCGGTTACATCCTCAATAGCCAGCAGAATCAACTCCACTTTTTTGAAATCATGGTAAATTTTTCTGGCATTCAGATGCATGATTTTGGGCCCGATAATATCAAAGGCATGTTCCACTTCAAAATCATTTAACTCGGTATTTTCAGGGAGAATTTTTTCAAGCAGTTCTCTGAGCCCGGGGATATTCCACTGCCCATTGCCGAGGTCATAAATTAGAACCCCTTCCGTCTCTTCCTGCTTGGCACAAAATGTCATGTAAAACGCATGATTTGCTTTGACAATTTTCAAATCGGCATCAAGAACCACCAGCGGCTCACGAAGCGAACTGAGAATATTCGTGAAAATATCCAAAAAGTTTTGCATATACTCGACTTTCACGTATTGGATCTTATTTTTGCAAGCACCTCTGGTGTGGGTTTGGGGAGACCTGCGATTTTCCATGCCACAAGCGGATCCGGAAACTCTTCATATTGGCAGCTTTTTGCTTGTCCCACACGTTTGCAGACGGCTCGAACGATTGGAAACGCTTCGAATTTGTTATAATAGTCTCGAAGGAATTTTAATATTTCCATTTTCTCCTTGTTTAAAGGGCATTCCTGAGACACGCCTTCATTGCTTTGCAATAGTCATTGACTTTCATGATGTTATCTCCTCAGCAGACAAGCTCGGCGTTACCGCCGTGTAAAACTTCGATGATGTTGCCGCATGCCTCAGGTTTCTTTTTGCCATTGCATATTCTCCTTTTGACTGGTTGTTTGTCTTTAAACGAGTATAATAAATTTATAAGGTGCAGATCAAGACAGGATAAGCGCATAAAAAAAACCACAGACAGCCTATTCAAAATAGGCTGTCTGTATGAGCGATTTTTTCTGAACCGGTTTAGGGCAGCTTACAACATGTCCGTCAGAGTGCGCATCATATAATTTTTGATTATCGCCTATTTAGAATAGGTTATATGTGTTCCTTTTTATGTGCTTTTTAATAGTTGACCCAGGACTTGCCAATTTATTATAGTAGCCTAAAAAAGAAATTAATTAAATTGATACGGCACAAATGGTATCGTGCTTCTGATTTCCGCCGCGACAACAATTTCGCGACAACAATTTCGCGACAACAAGTTTTCAGCTCAGCATACCTGAAATTTTCAACCACTATCACAAAACAGGAGACCCATAACATGCCTCCCTGTACCATTTTTTTACTGGATGAACATCCTGTCCGATTTACCCACGGCGGGAAAGTATTTGTGATAGATGCAATATCTGCGCTGTCAGAAATTGATCAGGCAAATACCATATGGAATGATCTCAGAACAAAAAAAACCGGGAATCAATCAATACGTCGAATATCACCGGTTTACAGGGGGATAAAAGTACCGGTAACAAACAGCGCCGGCTGGGGGAAAATCCAAATTATTTTATTCGATTATTTAATCGATATTGCAACCCGATAATTTTTCAAATCAAGGATCTTAAATGAATCATAAAACAAATGCACAGGAAAAATTTCATCGATTGCGCAAACAGGCTGAAATCATGATGGCCAATAAGACTTTTCCCAGCACGCCCCCTGTTGTGGATGATCCGCTCAAATTAATCCATGAACTCCAGACCTTCCAGATTGAACTGGAACTGCAGAATGAAGAGCTGCAACGGTCGCAGCAGGAATTGATGGAAACCCAGATAAAATACACGCGGCTTTATGATTTTGCACCCGTGGGGTACCTTACCATCGGCTTCAACGGCATGATCCTGAATGCCAACCTGACTCTCGCAGATATGTTGGCAATCGAAAGGAGTTCTCTGATTGACCAGTCGTTATCCGTCCATATCGTTTCTGAAGATCAGGACATTTTCTATCAGCACCTAAGACGCCTTGCCGATGAAAAAACAAGACAGGTCTGCGAACTGCGCATGAAAAAAACAGACGCCGCCCCCTTTTATGCACAACTGGAAAGCACGGTTATGTCATATCAGATCGGCAACCCCGGACGATATCGAACCGTGGTCATTGACATCAGCGAACGAAAAAAAATGGAAAAAGAGCAGGAACACATACAGAAACAGCTTTTCCAGGCCCACAAGATGACAGCCATCGCGACTATGGCCGGGGGCATTGCCCATGATTTCAATAATATCCTGTTCATCATTATCGGGAATGTTGAATTTCTCATGGAAGACTTCCCGGAATGGAAACCGTCAGATTCTAAGCTTAACACCATTAAAACCGCCGCCTTAAGGGCGGCAGGCATTGTAAAGATGCTCCTCAGTTTCAGTTTTAAGACCGATCAGGAAAAAAGACCCATCGATGTTTCCTTTAAAATAAATGAAACCTTTAAATTATTGCGGTCATTGATTCCATCTACCATAAATATCCGCACAATTGTTCCGGATACCGATGTGATGATCCTGGCAGACGTCATTCAGTTCGGTCAGATTCTGATAAACTTGTGCACCAATGCCGCCCAGGCAATGGAGGAAACCGGAGGCTCCATTGAAATCAAATTGGAAACTCAATTTTTAGAACAGGGCGATGTGGAACACTATCCGGCTCTGAAAGCCGGAGCTTACGCCAAAATATCGGTATGTGACACTGGTCCGGGCATTGATCCTGAAATCATGAGCCAGATATTTGATCCTTATTTTACAACCAGGGACGTTGGAAAGGGTTCTGGGATGGGCCTGGCCGTTGTTCACGGCATTGTTAAAAATCACGACGGCGCGGTTACGGTAACCGGAAAACCAGGACAAGGGGCCTGTTTCACAATATTTTTCCCCGTGATTGACCAGAAACCTGAAATAAAGGCAGCCCCCCCCGTATGACCTTGTTCATGGTACGGAGAGCATCCTTTTTGTGGATGATGAAAATGACATTACAGCGGTGGCAGAAGAAACCTTCAAGCTTTTTGGTTACCGGATTGAAGCCATGACCGATCCGATAGATGCGCTGGCCATATTCAAGCTGAACCCGGGATATTTTGATATTGTTGTAACCGATATGACCATGCCGAACCTGACGGGCATCTCACTGGCCCGGGAATTGCGGGATATTCGATCCGATATTCCGATCATTCTCTGCACGGGCCACAGCTCCCTTATAGATGAAGACAAGGCCCGGCAACTTGGAATTGCAGGGTATATTGAAAAACCGGTATCCATATCCGATCTTGCAAAAACAATCCGTCACATTTTAGACACAGGGTAAAGGCAATCTCTGTTGCGCCTGCTCAGATGTGACAAGGAGGTGAATTATGGAGCAACTTCTGCAGGCCCAGGAATGCCTGGTACTGGAAACGTCCCTATTATTAAAAGCAATTCGACAGGTCAGGCAAAATTCGATAATAATCAGAATAACTGATTTATTCCATGGTGAGCAAAAATGTTCGAAGATTTGTTTTTTTATTCTTCAAGCCTGTTTTTTTGCGGATATTTTCTCGATGCCGGGCTATGGTATGAACGGAGCTGTTCAACAACGATGCAATTTCTTTATTGATTTTTCCGGCTTTAATAAGACTTGCAACATGAATTTCCGTGGGGGTCAAATTTATCATCCGGTCAGACAATTTTTTTGAAAACGGCGATATCATGTTTTTCAACTCTGATTCCAGGATATCGATCATTTCCCTTTCGTGTTCCCGCAAAAGGTTTTTTTTCAGATTATCAAGAAGGGGGGAAATTAATAATTTATGATTGGCAAAAATCTTATTTTCCATCTCCTCTTTATCGTCCTGTCTTTTTTGGAGCAGCACCTTCAGGGCCGCATTCATATCTTCCAATTCCGCAGTCCGTATCTTCACTTTTTTTTCAAGAATTTTTTTTATCCGTTTTTGCTTTTCTTCGAACCGCTTTCGCTCCGTAATGTCTGTTACAATACCGAGATGGACAAGCGTGCCGTCTATCCATGGAATAGCCGAATCACTCTTTTCCTGCCATGTGTTTTGTTCCTCGTTGTAAACCTCCGATATACAGGGTGTCACAGACGTTCCATCTGAGTCTGTCAATTTTTCCTTTTTGCAGTAGTCACAGGGGCGGTCCTGATTTTCATGAAACGATTTCCAGCAGATTTCGCCGGTCAGGTCTTTCTGATAATGCTGTTTCAGTTGCTTGTTCATAAAAAGGATCTCATTTGAATCTATATTGGTAATGTAGATGGACAATCCAATATTGTTAAGGACAGCCTCCAATTGAAGCTTGTTCTTTTCCAATAAGATGCGGCTCTGTTTGAGATCGGTACTGTCACGGGCATTGACAACAAACCCTTTGACCTTTTTGTCTTTCCCCCTGTACGGTGAGTACTCGACATCAAGGTATCGGCGTCCCATGGTGGGGAATTCAAACCATTCGCTGTAGCGGACATTGTATCCGTTCATACATTTTTCAGCATTGGGTTTGATCGTTTTCACGAAAAACGCTTCATTGAAAACTTCAGATATCAAATGCCCGATGAGTTCATCTCTGGTTTTATCATGAAAATTCAAATAGGTTTCATTAACGGCAAGATATCTGAACTGGGTGTCAATCAGGGCCAACAGGTCAAATGAACTATACACGATGCTTTTAAACTGCTGAAGTTTTTCTTCTGCCTTCCTGCGTTCGCAAACATCTGTGACCACGGTCCGGATCTGAATCGATCCCTTTGCTTCATCCCTAACAACCGTGCTTTCCAACTGCACATCCAATAGGCCTCCATCCGGATTTTTCATGTGCAGTTCGCACAACCGTCTTTTGGGGGACGCGGAAAGTTCGTTTAAGTGCCGGTAAAAAATATCCTGATCCTCAAAAAAAATATAGGCTGACAGCGGCTTTCCCAGCAGGAGACTCCTCCGGGTTGAGAGCATATCGGCAACCGTTAAATTGGCATTTAAAACCACTCCCTTTAAACTCAGGGACAGATACCCCACAGGTGAAAAATCATACAGTTGTGTATATTTCACCTGGCTCTCCATCAGGTCCTGCTGGGAACGTTTCAGTTCTTCATTCTGCAGTTCCAGTTCGATCTGATAGGTTTGGAGTTCGTGGATGAGTTTTATGGGATCTTCAGCAACCATCGGAGAGACAAACGCTTTGCCTCTGATTAATTCTTCAGCTTGCCGGCGCAGTTGATTGAACTTGTCCTGGACATTTTTGTTCTTTTTCATACGCATACCTTCGGGTTTAAATGGGGGCTTTTATCTTTTCACCGAATTGGCCGGCCATTCCTTGATATCCTTTCAATCGTGATCATGCTGTTGATGCCGCTTTTTTCATCCCTGAGAGCCGCTGCGATAATCCCTACGCTTATGAGTGTCTTGTTTTTGGAAAGTCGCTGGGTTTTAAAGACAGGAGAACGTTCCTCTGAGATTACGGTCTTCATGAAGGAACGGAAGGATTCTTCCTGTTCTTCAGGCACCAGATGACAGAAATTCATGGCCAGCGCCTCTGCTTCGGTAAATCCATATAATTTTTCAGCCCCTGTATTCCAGAAGGTAATGGCACCGTCTTTATCCTGGATGATGACGGCTTCCGATGAATTCACCATCACGGACAACCGCTGGACTGCCCAGCGGAATTTCTTGAATTCCGTAATATCTTCAAAGGTCACAACCACCCCGTCAATGACATTCTGCATGGTACGGTAGGGCATGATCCGGGTCCTGAAGAACTGGCCGCCCAGGCTTTCCACTTCAAATTCCTGGGTAATCAGATCTTTGAGGACCTGCCGTGCATGATCCGCCAGCTGAAAATCTCTCAGCTCCGAGGCAAAATGACTGACGGGACGACCAATATCCGTAAACGCCAGGGGAATCAGCCGGGTGGCCATGTCGGTGAATCGCCGGATATTCAGATCCATATTTAAAAATATCGTTCCGATCTGGGTGGAATTCAGCAGGTTTTTCATGTCGTCATTGGCGTCGGACAATTCATCGATCCGGCTCTGCAGTTCGGCATTCACCGTGGCGGATTCCTCGTTGAGGGACTGAAGCTCTTCTTTTGAGGTCTCAAGCTCCTCGTTGGTTGACTGCAGCTCTTCGTTGGTGGATTGAAGTTCTTCATTGGTGGATTTGAGTTCCTCATTAGAAGTTTCCAGTTCTTCAATGGTGGTCTGGAGATTTTCCCGGGTATGTTGCAGCTCCTGTTCAAGATGGATTACCGTCTGGTTCTTTTGAGAAACTCTGGACGTTGTCTTTTGTTTTGTTTTGACGACATCATGAAAGACAACCATGAGCATGCCGCGAATGGCCCCATATTCCAGTATCGGTTTTACCTTCAGATTGATCGTGATAAATCCGCCATTGTTTTCGATATCGATGCCATTCTGAATCACTTCATGCCTGAGTGTGGCAGCCTTTCTGATGGCCGACGTCAATGCAATCTTGAGTCCGGGTCTTGCCATTTCCAGAATATTACTGGACATCCTGCCGGCAGCAGGCTCCAGATATTTTCCCGTGCGGCCATGAACATAAACGATATCCGATTTTTCATCAATGATCACACAGGGCGGGGTATCACTCTGCTGCAGGATGGTTTCCACCAGCATGAAAGCGTTTATTTCTTCGGCCCTTTTAACGGCTTCCGGGATCTTTATCTCCAGGGAGTTATCCATCTCCATGGGGGCTGAAATGGGAAATTTTAACGCCGGACGGGCATTTTCCTGATGAGGCTGACGTTTGAATATTTTCCATTTCTTGTCGGAACATTCAAACAGATTGGTTTCCTGGCCGACTGATTCAGCCGAGCCCAAAAACAAAATCCCATCCGGCTTCAGACTGTAATAAAACATGGGGAGCAGTTTTTTCTGCAACTCGGGCCCGAGGTAAATCAAAAGATTCCGGCAGCTGAGCATATCCAGCTTCGTGAAGGGCGGATCCTTAATCAGATTTTGCGGTGCAAACACCAGCATTTCCCGGATGGCCTTTTTAACCCTGAAGAAACTGTCCTCTCTGGTGAAAAAGCGTTTTATTCTTTCCGGATGGACATCAGACGCGATACTGACGGGATAGAGCCCGGATCTTGCAGCATTGATGGCATCTTCATCCAGATCAGTTGCAAAGATCTGGATTGTAAAATGCCGGTTCATTTTTTCCATGCATTCCTGCAGCACAATGGCCAGGGAATAGGCTTCTTCGCCAGTGCTGCACCCCGGCACCCAGATTCTGACCCCGGCGTCTTCGGATTTATCGGCGAGCAGGTTTGGTAAAAACGTCTCCTGAAGAACATCAAAGGCCTCGGGGTCTCTGAAAAAACCGGTCACACCGATTAGAAGATCCTTGAACAGGATATGAACTTCTCGCTCGCTTTTTGCAAGATAGGTGACATAGTCATTGATATTATTGATCTGGTGGACATTCATCCGTCGTTCAATCCGCCGGATGATGGTATTTTTCTTATAAAGGGAAAAATCCTGATTGGTGTGGGACCGCAGGAGGATATAGATTTTCTGAAGGGCTTTATGAAATTTTTCCTCATCCGTACCCACTTTGTTTCCGGGTTCAATAATGGCGTGCCGGGCGTATTTCATCAGTGATTCCGGCATCTTTTCCACGGGAAGCACATAGTCTGCAAATCCGGTGGCGATGGCGCTCCTGGGCATGCCGTCATACTTGGCAGAAGCTTCATCCTGAACCATAACCATGCCGAGTTCGCCCTTGATCTGTTTTAATCCAAGGCTGCCGTCACTGCCGGTGCCGGACAGGATAATACAGACGGCATTGGCCCCCTGATCCAGGGCCAGGCTTTTAAAAAAATTATCAATGGGCAGATTAAACCCCCTGGGGCGGGGCAGATCCATGAGATGCAGAACGCCGTTTAGAATCGCCACATCCTTGTTCGGCGGGATGACATATGCGGTATTGGGTTGAATCTGCAAACCGTCTTCGATCAGCAGAACCGCCATCTCGGTTTTTTTCTGAATCAGGTCCGGCAGGAGACTGATATGGGTAGGATCCAGGTGAGAAATCAGGACAAAGGCCATTCCGCTGTCCTTTGGCATGGCACTGAAAAAGGCTTCAAAGGCTTCCAGGCCGCCGGCAGATGCGCCCATTCCAACAATAGGAAATTTTTTATCCTGGGCAGGATGTGCTGCCTGTTTTTTTTGTAAATTTTCTTTTTTTGCCATGAAAGCATCTCCTGATCCCATAAATTTGAAAATCGAAACGGTATATTTGCACTTTATCTTTCAAGAGGGGGGAATATCAAGTAATACTATTTGGAAATCTTCATCGCCTTACTTGTTCGTTAATAAAAAATGGAAAATAAATCTGGGATCAATATTTTCATGATCGACTTTGGCGTATTCTGGGGTGTCAAAAATTGAGCTCACTTGTTTTTCAGACTTTTTGAATCTTAGAAGGATTTCTTCCCTGATTAATTCCCAACTTTCATAAGAAAGTTGGGATTGTGAAAATCACCCCCAATGCTCATCGATAAAGGCGTTTGGGACTTTTTTTGAAAATTCGAATTGCTTTTCTAAAAAATATATCCTAACTTTTATTTATATTTTTATTAAAAGTTGGGATCTATTGAAAACATGAAAAATTTGAATCACCCTAAGAAAGGAAGCCATATTTCTGTTGAACCGATTCGGAGAAAAAAAGACATCAAACTCATAAAAAAAATCTTACAGGATTCTCCTCGGAACCTCTGTTTGTTCATTTTGGGGATTAAGGCACAAGATCAGAAATAAATATGCCGTTTGGAGAAAAACAAGCATGACTGTACAAAACTCAGTGTAATATATATGGTCCCATGAAAAAATAACACTTAAATGGACTTTTCATGACAAACCATATTGAATTCACAGAAGAGCAGTTATCTGATATCACGCCTGCGGTAAAGTGTTTGTTAAACAAAACGAAAGAAAAATTGAAAGGGACTGATAAACGACAATTTATGGCCCATGTAGTGTCTCTTATGGGGAAAGGCGGCCAAAGAAAAGCAGAAAAAGAGCTTGGATGGAACCGTGATACGATTAGAAAAGGCATGAAAGAACTGCAAAGTGGTTTTGTTTGCATTGATAATTTTTCAGGAAGGGGTAGAAAACCCGCTGAAGAAAAATACCCATCGCTACTTGGGGTTTTTGGCACAACGCCCCGAAAAGGGGTATTCCAGAATTTCAGAGTCATGCGGTTTTCCCAAGATAGCGATATACGCTAGCTTTTGAAAGGCTGTAGTCCTCCATGAGTGTTTTGATCAACGCGCCCTGTTCTCGCCTTTGCCGGAGCTGATGGATTTGATTCTGTGTCAACTTTTTTTTTCGACCAAAACTGACGCCCCTCTCTTTGGCTTTTTTAATACCATCCATCTGACGTTCGGCACGGATCTCCGTTTCAAATTGCGCAATGGCCCCCAGCATGTTGAACAAAAGACGTCCCGTTGCATCGGCCGTATTGATGTTTTGGTTCAGTACCTGAAGGTTGACCTTTTTACGTTGGAGTTCATCAGCGATTTGGCACAGATGTAGGGTGGAGCGGGCCAGTCTGTCCAGGCGTGTGACAACAAGAGTGTCACCCTCTCTGACATATTCTATACAGGCATTCAGCCGGGGCCGCTTGTCAGATGAACCGCTTTTTTTCTCCTTGAAGATCTTGTCACAAAATTTCAGGTAGTCGAGCTGCACCTCAAGGCTTTGTCCCACAGAACTAACCCGCGCATAGCCAACCAACGCCATATCCTTTCCTCCAAATTGAAAATTTAAGTCTCATTACTTCTAAGATGATGTGCGATTTAAATATTGAGACATTTATTGAGACGTGTCAATATGAATGTTTGACAAAGTATACTTTTTGAGACCAATGAGGGAGAATCGGCTTGTGTTTCTTAATGGCCAACAAACTGTAAAGAACCAGGTACCTGATGATAGAAAAAAGCGGATTAAAATTCTGGGCGATGATGAGATCGACGCTATTTACGGATTACCACGATTTACGGGTGAAGAACGGGAACAGTATTTTGCATTGTCTCCTTCGGAAAAAAGCGTTCTTGACCAGTTACACTCCATCAAGTCAAAAATCTTTTTTATTCTTCAGGCAGGCTACTTCAAAGCCCGACGAATGTTCTTTGTTTTTGATCCAGGTGAAAGGGAAGAGGACGTCAGGTACATTCAGGAACAATATTTCCCGGAATTTCAGATAACAAACCTGATGGTTTCAAAAAAAACACGATTGAAGCAGCAGCGTATGATTCTTACGCTCTTTGATTACCGGAACTGCGATGCAGCCACCCGCCTGAAGCTGAAAAATAGAGCTCGGAGTGCCGTCAGAGTTTGCGGTAAACCCGTCTATATTTTAAGAGAGGTTCTTCGTGACCTGGAAGAACAGCGCGTCGTTGTGCCCGGATACACTTTTTTGCAGGAAACTGTTGGCAAAGCGCTGACCTTTGAGCAAAACCGCATGGTTGATATACTTCGAAACCACTTGACTGCCAGCAATACAGATCATCTGGACGCACTTCTGGAAAATACATCAGGCCTTCACGAAATAACCTGTCTCAAAAAGGAACCCAGGGATTTTACCGTGACCGAGATCAGGAATGAAATTGCACGGGGCAAACAGATGTGCGAGCTGTATGGAATTTCCCAAAAAGTGTTACAGCGGCTGGAAATCTCGAACGAGAGTATAAAATACTATGCGTCGCTGGTGAGCTATTACTCCGTGTACCGGTTGAAACGCTTTGACCCGTGGGTTGTCTATATTTACCTGCTGTGTTTCGTCCATCACCGGTATCAGCGGCACCATGACAATCTGCTGGTGAGTTTGATTTATTATGTCAGAAAATTTGTCGACGCCACAAAGGCGGCCGCCAAAGACCGTGTATACGAACATCGCGTTGAAACCAACCGTGATATGAAAAAAGCCGCACAGGTTCTGAATCTCTTTATAGATGGGAGTATTGGAAAAAACGTTCCTTTCAGCGAGTTTCAGGAAAAAGCCTTTCTCATTCTTGATCGCGAGAAAATGGAACAAGTAGCTGATCACATTGCGGCAAAAGCCGGTTTCAACGAAAAGGCCTTTCAATGGGATCACATCGACCGATTGGGGCATCAGTTCAAGCTTTATCTGCGTCCGATTCTATCATCCGTGGATTTCATGGGGTCACCGGCACAGGTCCCGCTGATAGAAGCCGTAAATTTCCTGAAAGGCGTTTTCGGTAAAGGAAGACCGATCAACCAGTATCCCGTCAAAAAGATCCCTACCCTATTTATTCCGCCCAAAGTCAAACGCTATCTGTATAACGGAAATAAGTTGCCCGTTTCGGATCGTTATGAGTTTTTGGTCTGTCGCCTTTTGCGGGAGCGGTTGGAAGCGGGTGATATTTTCTGTCCGGACAGTGTTCGTTTTCGCAGTTTCAGCGATGATATAGTTGGTGACAGCCTGTGGCAGCAAAAGGACAAGCTCTTTGACAGCACCGGACTGGCGATCCTCAGAGAGCCGATTTCAGAACATCTGGCTGCGCTTGAACACAAGTTCGAAGGTAAAATCGCCAGGGTCAACAGGCGGATAGAGGACGGTGAAAACGAATCCGTTTGTATCCGGAAAAAGGGCGGAAAAGTTCGCTGGCATCTCAAGTATCCCGCCGGCCGGGAAGATTCGAATCATCCCTTTTTTGATGCGCTCGGACAGGTCAATATTGCCAGCGTTATGGATTTTGCCAACCAGCGTTGCCAGTTTATGAATGCTTTCGAGCATGTTCTTGGGCGCCGTGCAAGGAAGGTGGCAGATGACCGGATTATCACAGCCTGCCTGCTGGCATGGGGCACCAATATGGGATTAGGCAAGATGGGCCAGGTATCCGACATCAGTTACAATGTGCTGTCCACCACATCGGATAATTTTATCCGGCTTGAGACGCTCAGGGAGGCAAATGACCTTATCAGTAATGCAATCTCCGCTATGCCCGTTTTCCGCCATTACAATATCGACGGTATTATCCATTCCAGCTCGGATGGACAGAAGTTTGAAACCGGGCTAAATACAATCAATGCCCGCCATTCTCCCAAATACTTCGGCCTGAAAAAGGGCGTTGTGGCCTATACACTCGTTGCCAACCACATCCCTGTCAACGCCCGGATCATAGGCGCAAACGAACATGAAAGCCATTATGTCTTCGACATTTTGTTCAACAACACTTCGGAAATTCAGCCGGAAGTCCACTCCACGGATAGCCATGGAACTAATGAGGTCAATTTTGCGATCCTTCATCTGTTCGGGTATCAGTTCGCGCCGCGTTACCGGGACATATACGGAAAAATCAAAACTTCGCTCTACGGTTTCAGGCATCCGAGTCGGTACAGAGGCAGCCTGCTTGTTCCTGCTCGTAAGATCAACAAAAAGCTCATCATGGAAGAATGGGAGGGTATCCAGCGAATTATGGTGTCATTGGCCCTGAAGACAACAACGCAGAGCATAATTGTTGGCAAACTGAGCGCATATGCGCGAAAGAACAAGACCCGACGGGCCTTGTGGGAATATGACAACATCATAAAAAGTCTGTATCTGCTTGATTATATAGATTCGCCGCCGCTACGCCGCAATGTGCAACGGGTACTGAATCGAGGTGAAAGTTATCACCAGTTACGTCGGGCTGTGGCCTACGCCAATTTCGGCAAGCTGCGTTTCAAAACAGAATACGAGCAACAGGTCTGGGAAGAATGCAGCCGTCTGATAACCAACTGCATTATCTGCTATAACGCAGCTATATTATCAGGTCTTCTGGACCACCACATGAACAACGCCGGAAGTATTGAAAACTCTGCCTGGCTCGGCAAAGTCTCTCCTGTTGCCTGGCAGCATATCAATCTTCACGGGCGCTATGAGTTCAACAGCCGTCTTGAGCCTGTCAATATGAACGAGATCATCCAAGAGATATCAAAAATATATAGTTGTAGCGGCCAGGAATCATAGGTCCAGACCCACATCATGGAGCACTAAGTTATTTTACTTACCCCATTAAGTGTAGCGGTCTGCCCCGGCTCCATAAGGAACACTGCCGGTGTCTGCTGATAATATGCAAAAAGCCAGCGGGGATGGTTGATTGATCTGACCTGGTATATTTTATCTGACTGATGAGAGACAGACCGCAACACATTGCCAATACACGTCATTGATCTTTATGAAATTTGGAATACCCCTTTTCGGGGCGTTGTGCCAAAAACCCCATTCTCCTATCTGCCCTTCGGGGCTTTCCCGGAGGGTGAACCTATATTATTTTTCCACGCATCGGTAGAACCTTTTTGAGTCCTCCACCAGAGGTGGAGGGTTTAGACCCGTACTAAATGTTTGGAATTCTTGAAATATGAAAAATTTAAATCATCCTAAGCAAGGAAGCCATATTTCTGTAGAACCGATCCGGAAGCAAAAACTCGAACATCGAGTATTCAAATTTTTTAAATTCAACTGCTCAATGTCGATTGAATAAAAAATAGAAATCATATCCTCTTCTTGTTCCAACGCAAAAGGTTAGTCCAAGGTGCAACTCATTGATTAAACCGGCATAAATACAAGATCATATATGGCCGAATGGTTGAATAGAGCCTTTTTTCAATGAGTTTTCACACTGGCAAAAAAAATCGTCAGAAAAAGTTTATTCATATATATCAGTGCGTTGTTTCTAATGTGCTTAAAACTGGACCTGCGGCACACAAATTGAATTATACCATAGTCAAAGAAGAAGGGGCAAATGAGCCAGGGAAACTTTCTTTGAAATGTAAAAAATACACTATGTAGAGGAACGATTATGAAATCAAAAAAACTATTACTTATTTGATCATTGTTTTTTTTCTGTTTGCCTTTGTTGCCAGCTGTGCCGGAACATATGAAAAGGAAAGCACAGGCGAATACGTTGATGATTCCGTTATTACAACCAAGGTGAAAGCAAGAATATTTGAAGACCCCATGCTCAAGGTGCTCCAGATCAATGTTGAAACGTTCAAGGGAGAGGTTCAGCTAAGCGGCTTTGTGAATTCTGCTGCGGCCTCTGCCAAAGCTGTGGCAGTGACTAAATCAGTGAAGGGGGTAAAATCTGTTACGAACAGCCTTATTCTCAAAAATCAATCCAAATAAAAAACAGGATAATAATAATAATAATAATGAAATTTTTTAGTACCATGATTGCTTTACCACTCATGATTGTTTTGTTTTCAGTCGGATGTGCAGTCCGGCAACCGGCTCAGCCCATTGCCGATTTTACCCCAGCCATGTTTAATTCAAAGGACTATGTTTCTGCTGTGGATAATTTTTTGATTATCCTTGATGCATCAAGTTCTATGGATACCAATTACATGGGGAATCAAAAATTTGCGATTGCCGTCCAGATTGTCAATCGCATGGGTCAAACCCTGCCGGAACTGGATCAGAATGCCGGGCTCAGATCTTTCGGGCACAATCCGGAAGTGTCTGATAAACAGACGGTTCTTTTTTATGGCATGGAAAACTACACCCAGAAGGGTCTGAACGAAAAAACAGGTTTGATTTCATCACCCGGCGGCACCAGTCTGATGCATAAGGCAATAACCGAAGCCGGACAGGATCTTGCCGGTTTGTCCGGAAAAACAGCTGTGATCATTCTCTCTGACGGTCAGGCCCGGGTCGGTTTAGAATTTCCTGTGACTCTGGAAGCTGCACAAACGTTGAAGGATCAACGGGGATCTGATTTTTGCTTTTATCCAATCATTATTGGAGATGATAAGGATGGCGTGGCCCTCATGGATGAGATCGCCCGGATTGGAAAGTGTGGCTTTGCCTCAAATGCGGATTCGCTTTTAGTCGGCAGCGGCATGACACCCTTTGTTAAAAAAGTTTTTCTTACCGAAAAACCCATGGCGTCCAAAGCCCAAAAAATTGCGCCACCAATGCCAGACGTCTGGATCATTGATGAAGCCTATTTTGACTTTGATAAAGTTGCCGTCAAACCAGGTGCTTTTGATTTTCTAAATAAAATTGCCGGGTTTCTCAAAAACAATCCGAAAGCTTTTGTTAAAATTCAGGGGCATACCGACAGTGTGGGAACCAAAGCCTACAACGATGTCCTTTCCCTGCAACGCGCCCAGGCTGTGCGGGCCTATCTCATGGACAAAGGGGTTGATGAAAACCGCATGTCCTGCGAGGGATTCGGATTTTCCAAACCCGCATCTTCCGATAAAACGGAAAAAGGTCGGGCCTTGAACCGCCGCGTTAAAATTTATCCAATAAAATAAATAGATCCGGCCATCCTTTATGATAGCTGGGGGATTAAAACAACAAACAAAGGAGGCGTTATGTTTGAAAAACAATCAAGTAATCAGTATTTAGCTATCCAGAAGGCGGTGGCCCAGGCAAGGGACACCAATTATTTTCAGACCGGTGTTACCGGCCGAGGGGTTTATCCGTTTATTAATTTGTTTGAAACAGACGGAAACCTGGTGCTGGCAGCTGAATTGCCCGGAATCAAAAAAGAGGAATTGACACTGGAAGTTAGGGAAGATGTGTTGAGATTGTCCGGTGCCCGCAAAATTGAGTATGGCGCTGATTGCAGTTGCCACCGCCTGGAACGTAAAGGATTAAATTTTGATCGTTCCTTGAAACTGCCTTTCCGCATCGAAAGTGATAAAATTCGGGCAGAATTCAAAGATGGATTATTGCAGGTGTTCCTGCCAAGGGCAGAGTCGGATAAACCCAAAAAAATTATAATCAGTTAATTTGGATATATAAGGAGGAACCCATGGTTGAAAAAAAGGTCGTCACCAAAACCGACGCTAAAGATCTTCAAAAACAAGAGCATAAAGACGAACGAACGGATGCCGGACGTTTTTTTATTCCACAAACCGATATTATTGAAAATAAGGAAAGTCTGGTAATAACGATGGATCTACCCGGTGTAAAAAAAGAGAATGTAAGTATAAAATTGGAGAAAAATATACTTGAGATCGAGGGGAGGATTGATTATTTGCCCTATGAAAAACTCAATCCTGTCTACACGGAGTACAACATCGGTAGTTATGCCAGAAAGTTTACCGTTTCCCATACCGTGGATACCAGCAATATTGATGCGGTTTTAAAGGATGGTGTTCTGACCCTGGCATTGCTCAAGGTTCCTGAAGCAGAACCACGGCAGATTTCCATTAAATAAAAAGATCCAGCAGGAACCTGTTACAGCACCTGTCGTCTGATACGGTTCCTGCTGGAATACGAGCAATCGAGAATGGGTCCCGATTTATTCGTCGGAGATGGCCCGTTTTTAGATATCGCCGTCTTCTTTTTCAATCTGGCCTAAAAGTCTTTTTTAAAAGGGGTTAAAGATGGCTGATAAATTACAGGAAGATACGCTTGCCGGGGCCAATGATTCAGAGCCCCAGGCAAATAACAACTTTAATCAAGAAGATTCAGAGTCAAGATATTCTGAGGAGAAAAAAACGGATATAGCATCTATCTGGAAAGACAAATATCTTCATTTACTTGCTGACCTTGAAAACACTAAAAAACGTAATTCTCGATCCTATACCCAGGAGGCGGAGGGTCAAAAAGAAGAATTATTGATAGACGTACCCCAGATCGCTGACGGTTTGGATTTAGCACTGATCCATATCTCCAGTGAAGAGGATAGCCGGAAGATCCTTCAGGGTATTGAGCTGCTCCGGGAAATTCTTGATAAGTTCTTTATCAAATATGATGTAAAAATGATTACCGCCTTTGGAGAAGTGTTTGACCCTAATTTTCACGAAGCCATTGGCATGGTTCAGCACCCTTCAGCTGCTGCCAATACTGTGGTTAGAGTCGAAAGAAAGGGATATTTGTATCATGAGAAACTTTTGCGCCCATCACAGGTGTTGGTGTCTGCCGGTTAAGTCACTAATCCGGAAAAGATAAATTCTTTGTTTGGAGCTTATATAGGACCATTATGGAATACAAAGACTACTATAAGGCATTGGGTGTGGATCGCAAGGCAAGCAACAAGGAGATAAAAAAATCCTATCGCAAGCTGGCCCGGAAATGTCATCCTGATGTCAATCAAAATGATAGTACGGCAGCCCAAAAATTCTCTGATCTCAACGAGGCATATGAAGTCCTCTCAGATCCTAAAAAACGCCGGAAGTACGATCAGTTAGGTTCTCAGTGGAAAAGCCACCAGCACACCAGCGAACAACCCGAAGGCTTTGACTGGGGCAGGACACAATCCGCATACGGCCCAAAGCATTCCTACCAGTCAGTTGATCCCAAAGCTTTTGAAGAGTTGTTTAGAACTGGCGGTCAATATTCTGACTTTTTCGAGACCCTGTTCGGCAAGGGCAACCAGGGCCCGGATAGTGGAAATCAGACATTCTCTCATGGGATGCAACCGCAGCAGGGCGGAGACATTGAACAACCGATTCAGGTGAGTTTAAATGAAGCGTTTAACGGGGTCAATCGTATACTGGAATGGGAAAATGGCCGTAAAATAGACGTCAAAATCCCACGGGGGGTCAGGTCCGGCTCGCGGGTTCGGATCAAGGGTCAAGGTCATCCGGGAACCGGGAAAAATAATTCTGGGGATCTGTTTCTTAAGATCAAAGTGTTGCCTGATAAACAGTTTCTGCGTGAAAACGATGATTTAAAAATCACCGTTTCTGTGGACATGTTCACCATGCTTTTGGGTGGCAAAATCCCGATATCCGGCATCGACCGTACAGTAAATCTTGATATCCCTCCGGAAACCCGGAATGGTCGAATTTTTAGACTTGGAAAAATGGGAATGCCAAAGATGAAACACCAGGACCAGCGCGGCAATCTGTATGTCACCGTGGAAACAAAATTGCCTGAGAATCTGAGTGCCGGGGAAAAAAAACTGATTGAGCAGTGGAAGGATATGCATTAACCACATATTTGCACTATGCTGAACTAAACCAGGATGGCTGTATAGGAGAAAAACAATGAATAGATATCCAATTTCACCTTATGTCGATTATCCGGAAATTCATTTCGAATACCGGTTTGTCATTCGTTTGGCACGTGTTTCCAGGGCGTTTATTCACCAGTGTGAGCAGGAAGATTTGATCACAACCCGGATAATGCTACACGGAAAGAAAGGCCTATGCTTTTCAGATGTCTGCAAATTAAAAATGATTCGCCACCTGCATGACGATATGGGCCTGAACCTTGAGGCGGTGGATTTTGTGCTGCGATATCAGCGGCAAATTAAAATATTGAATCTCAAGCTTGGCAGGATGGAAGCGGATATCCGCCAAAAAGAAAAGGTGTATCAGGCTGAAATCTTAAGTCTTCGCCGGCAACTGGACATGATTATCAAATGATGACGATACCTTAGAAATCATTACAAGATAACTTGATCTAAATTAAAAGGAGTTCCATGGGACAATATAATCTGGATCGTATCTTCCAGCCAAGCCATGTTGCCGTAGTGGGTGCCAGCGAGAGAAAAGGAACCATCGGCAATGCGTTGATGAAAAATCTGATTGACGGTGGGTTTTCCGGCAGGCTGCTGCCTGTAAATCCAAAGTATGGCACGCTGCATGGGCATAACTGTTTTAAGGCGGTTTCAAGTCTGGAAATGGGATTGGATCTTGTCATTATTGCAACACCGATTCATACCGTTCCTGATATCATCAAGGCATGTGTTGAAAAAAAAGTGGCCGGAGCCATTATCATTTCAGCAGGCGGGAAAGAGGTTGGTGAAAAAGGACGTAAGATAGAAGAAAGAATTCACCAGATTGCGTATAAAGGCGGTCTTCGTATCTTAGGACCAAATTGCATGGGGCTTATTTGCCCAGGCAATAGTCTCAATGCCAGCTTTGCCTCTGAGATGCCTGATGCTGGAAACCTTGCCTTTGTATCCCAGAGTGGTGCGATTTGTTCGTCAATTCTTGACTTGGCTTTCAAGGAACACATCGGATTCAGTCATTTTGTAAGTATCGGGTCGATGCTGGACATTGATTTTGGAGACATGATCGATTATCTTGGAAATGACCCGGCGGCAAAGAGCATTTTATTGTATATCGAAAGTCTGACAAACATCCGCAAATTTATGAGTGCGGCCCGCTCGGTGTCACGGATCAAACCCATTATCGTCCTAAAATCTGGTATCACCTCTGCAGGAGCAAAGGCTGCTGCGTCCCATACCGGCGCTATGGCAGGAGAAGATGCCGTATATGATGCTGCTTTTAAACGAGCCGGTATCGTTCGCGTGGATACCATAGAAGAACTTTTCGACTGCGCAGAGCTCATGGCCAAGCAACCCCGCCCGAAAGGTTCCCGACTGGCCATCGTTACCAATGGCGGCGGGCCGGGGGTAATGGCAACGGATGCGCTTGGGCGCTATGGCCACGAACCTGCGCCACTTGATGCAGGTATCCTGAAGGCTCTGGATGATATACTGCCGCCATTCTGGAGCCGAAATAACCCCATCGATCTTCTCGGGGATGCCTCTCCAGCGCGCTTTTCCAGTGTTCTGGAAATCTGTTTTAACTCAAAAAATATAGACGGGGTCTTGGTCATTCTTGCACCTCAAGCGCTTACAGAACCCCTTTTGGTGGCCAAAAGCCTGGCCGCTGCTGTAAAGAATCGCGGGTATCCTGTGGTTGCCTGCTGGATGGGAGGAAAAAGTATCAGTAAGGCTGTGGACAGCTTGAATGAAGCAGGAATCCCGACCTATGATACACCGGAAAGAGCGGTCAGAGCGTTTCTTTATATGGTTGCGTATACGAAAAATCAAGAAGTCCTTTTAGAAATCCCGCCAAAACTGAATAGAAATCTGGTCTTTAATCAAAAAAAAGCCGCAGACCTTTTTGCCAGTGCTTCTGTAAATGAATTCATGACAGAATCAGAATCAAAAAAATTGCTTCAGGCATATGGGATGCCCGTCATTGAGACGCGCACGGCAAAGACAGAAGCCCAGGCGTCTCGTATTGGTCAGGAAATCGGATATCCGTTGGTCATGAAACTTCAATCTGTGGACATACCCCATAAAACAGATGCAGGCGGTGTTCTTCTGGATTTGCGGAGTGATACAGATATTTGCCAGGCCTTTGGTCAAATCATGTCGTCTGCACGTCAATACAAACCCGATGCCCGGTTGGACGGGGTAACGATCCAGCCTTATTTTTCAAACCCTGACTTTGAACTTCTTCTGGGCGCAAAGCGGGATCCTAATTTTGGCCCAGTGATTCTTTTTGGTATGGGGGGAATATATACTGAAGTATTAAAAGACAGATCCCTGGGGCTTCCCCCCATGAATCGGTTGTTGGCGCAACGACTCATGCAGGAAACCCGTGTCTACACCCTGTTGAAAGGATACCGGAACCGTTTGGCAGCTGATCTGGAAAAATTAGAAGAAATAATTATCCGACTATCCCAACTGCTGATCGATTTTCCGCAAATTTCTGAACTGGATATGAATCCGATTTTAATAAGGGATGGCAACCCCATTGCTGTAGATGCCCGTATACTTGTTTCACCAACAAAAATTCCTTCCCCCCTGCATCTGGTGATCAGTCCGTATCCGGCCGAGGATGAATTCCTTATGAAAACCGTTGATGGGCAAACCCTTTTCATCCGGCCGGTCAAGCCTGAGGATGCCCCACTTTTTACAGCATTGTTCAAGGTACTTTCTCCTACTACAATTTACTACCGATTTTTCAGCGCTGTAAAAGAATTAAACCCCAAAATGCTGGCCCGGTTCACCCAGATTGATTACGATCGGGAGATCGCTCTGGTAGCCATAGATGAAACATCCAAAACTGATAGGATGCTGGGTGTTGCCAGGATCATTGGAGATGCAGATTCGCAGACGGGTGAGTTCGCCGTTTTGGTGGGAGACAATTGGCACGGCAAAGGCATTGGGGTGTGTCTGTTAGAGAAATGTTTGTCCATTGCTGCGAAAAGAAGATTTAGAGTGGTTCACGGCTTTGTGCTAAAAACGAATAGGAATATGCTGGCGCTTGGGAGAAAGCTTGGCTTTGAAATAGAAAAAGATCTGGATACCGATGGATATAAATTAGTTATTCAATTAGAGGAAAAAAAGTCATGAAAAAAAGTCAACAAAATTCTCGTGGCCTGCGATTTGTCAAACTATTCAATCCAGGCGGTCGAGTATGGTGTGGAAATGGCTGAAAGTGTGAACGCCGAGTTGGTTATTGTCAACGTCATCAACCAGCGGGATCTGCGCTTGTCATGGGAAATTCGGTCATCTTACCCCCCCCCCAAGCATGGTGCGCTTCTTTATGCACCGCTGCTGGAAGCGTTTTGCCAGATTTTTCCAAAAGGGGTTATAAACATTATTTACGGCGAGGGCAGAAGATTGATTCCGCCGCTCATGGCTTCGAGGAAAATCAACGTTCTGGGACTGATCGGCACAAGTAAAACGGCAAATGCTTTATGATTCAAGTTGTTTTCGGACAGACACTTAGAGAGCATTTACGCACGAATCTGGACGGTACCCTTGATTTTCATACATTACATGAAAAAGATCCTGGGCCCCAATCCACCGTCAAAAAAAAGAGAAACCCCGTTGTGCTTGATGCGTCAAGCAGATAGAGTCTTTGTGCGAACAAAAAACTATCATCAACGGGGTGCAACAAACTATGACACAAGGAATCTTACCATTCAAGTACGAACAGGAAAAAACTGACGGAGGCACAACTGCATTGGGTGGGCTGCCGCTTTACCTTGATTTGGCAAAAGTGATTGGGCTGACCAAATCGATTCAAAAGCATTTAACCGTGAAGAAGGGCTCACAGGGCTGGACAGACTCCCAGTTTGTATTGTCTGGTATCCTGTTGAACCTTGCGGGCGGCAACTGCGTAGATGACCTGAATATTTTAAATGCAGATCAGGGATTTTGCAGCATATTACATTCAGCTGAAAATCATAAACTGCCACGCAAAGAGAGGCGTGAGATAGAACGAAGATGGCGAAAAGAAAAACAACGATTTGTCCCTTCTTCTTCAGCCATGTTCAGATACCTGAAGGTCTTTCATGATGTCGCCCAGGAGCAGTTACGTCGAGTTTCCTCAATTAAAGCTTTCATTCCGGCCCCAAACCGGCACCTTAAAGGCTTCGTACATATCAACAAAGACATGTGCGAAGCCATGAATGAGGCACGTCCATATAAAACAGCCACACTGGATCAGGATGCGACCCTGGTTGAGACAAGCAAACAGGAAGCACGCTTCTGTTATAAAGGATTCAAGGCCTATCAGCCATTCAATACATGGTGGGCCGAACAGGATATGATCCTGCACACTGAATTTCGGGATGGGAATGTTCCGGCAGGGTACGAGCAATTAAGAGTTTTCAAAGAAGCCCTGGCTTGTTTGCCCCAGGGGGTCGAAAAAGTTCGGCTCAGATCAGATACCGCCGGTTACCAACATGACCTTTTAAAGTATTGTGATTCAGTAGACAACAAGCGATTTGGAAAAATTGAGTTTGCTGTTGGGTGCGATGTCTCTCAATCATTCAAAATTGCCGTAGCTCAGGTCCCTTCCTCAGAATGGAAGCCAATCTATAAAGAAAAAAACGGTAAAAAGATGAAGACCGGAAGTGAATGGGCAGAAGTTTGCTTTGTCCCGTCAGAAATAGGAAAGAGCAAAGAGGGGCTTGAGTACCGGTATCTTGCCAAACGCCAGGTGCTTGAACCGGTGCTGCCCGGCATGGAAGACAAACAAATGCAGTTGCCGTTTCCGGCCATGGAAATGGATGACATTCGGTATAAAGTATTTGGTGTTGTTTCCAATATTCCAGAACAGGACATGTATGGTGAGGATCTTATCCACTGGTTACACAAAAGATGCGGCAAAAGCGAAGAGGTTCACTCCATAATGAAAACGGATCTGGCCGGAGGGACATTGCCTTCGGGTAACTTTGGAGAGAACGCAGCCTGGTGGTGGATGATGATCCTGGCGCTTAATCTGAACCAGATGTTGAAGCGTCTGGCTTTCGAGCCCAAAATGATGGGCAAAAGGATGAAAGCTATTCGGTTTTCAATTATAAATATCCCCGGTCGAATAGTAAAAAGATCCAGAGAGTTAGTCCTTAGGCTATCCAAAGGTCATCCTTGCTTTAACGCATTGGTCGGCGCCCGAGAACGGATCGCCTTACTGGAAGGGCTGTCGTCAGGATAACGAATCTCAGGAGGTAACTGGACAATTTGTTGGAATGTTGAAAGGAATGGAAATGCAAGGGTGAAGTGCATCTAAAATTCTGCCTGAATTGTAGCGCGGTCGCCGGTGAAGGTAAAAGCCACGCACGCGGCTGAAAAATTTTCTTAAAAAAGTAAAAAATCCAGCCACGGAATGCCTCCTAAAAAATTGACGGTGGATTTGGGCTGGGAATGGTGACTGTTCAGGCCTTTGACAGCATGATATATTAATTCTTTTTCCCTCATCGCTGGTACCCTGAATTTAAACTACTTCATCGTAATCCGCATCTACGACCTCATCATCAGGGTTTGCAGAGCCAGGATTTCCTGAATCGCCCGGTTGCTGGTGCGTATTTTGCATCAGTTTGTGCGCTGCTTGATTCAAGACCTCAGTCCGCTGTAGAATGCTTTGCGTGTCTTTATTTTTTACAACTTGTTTTAAATTGCTGATGGCTTCTTCAACCTCCATCCGAATATTTCCATCAACCTTATCTCCCATTTCTGTCATGGTTTTTTCTGTTGTGTGAATTAATGCATCTGCCTTGTTTCGCGCATCTACTTGTTCTTTTAACTTAAGGTCTTCTTCTGCGTGCAGCTCTGCATCTTTTATCAACCGATCAACCTCCTCTTTGGAAAGACCGGATGAGGAGGTAATCTGGATAGATTGTTCCTTTCCAGTAGCTTTGTCTTTGGCCGAAACATTTACAATACCATTGGCGTCAATATTAAAGGTAACTTCGATTTGAGGGAGGCCACGGGGTGCCGGCTGGATTCCAACCAGTTCAAATCTACCCAGAGCTTTGTTGTCAGAAGCCATCTCCCGTTCACCCTGAAGAACCTGTATAGAAACTGCAGGCTGGTTGTCTTCTGCTGTGGAAAAGACTTTACTCTTGTTTATAGGAAGGGTTGAATTTTTTTCAATCAGTTTAGTCATGACACCACCTAAGGTTTCTATTCCTAAGGAAAGTGGTGTAACATCAAGCAATAAAATTTCCTTTAGATCTCCCCTGAGAACAGCTCCTTGAATTGCAGCACCCATGGCCACAACTTCATCCGGATTTACCCCCTTGTTGGGTTCTTTACCAAAAATTGTTTTTACACGATCCTGAACAGCAGGCATTCGGGTCATTCCGCCAACCAGAATAACCTCATTAATATCATTAGAAGAAAGTCCTGCATCTTTCAATGCTGTTCGGCAGGGTGCTTCAAGTTTGTCCAACAGTTTAGAAACCAAAGACTCCAATTTCGCCCTGGTAATTTTTATATTCAAATGCTTAGGACCTGAGCCATCTGCTGTAATGAATGGAAGATTCACATCGGTTTCCATGGATGTGGACAGTTCCATCTTGGCTTTTTCAGCAGCTTCTTTTAATCGCTGTAGTGCCATTTTATCTTTTCTTAAATCAATCCCTTGGTCTTTGCTAAACTCTTCTGAAAGAAAATCAATGAGAATGAAATCAAAATCTTCTCCTCCTAAATGAGTATCTCCATTGGTAGATTTAACTTCAAAAACACCATCGCCAATCTCCAGGATAGAAACATCAAAGGTTCCTCCCCCTAAATCAAACACTGCTATTTTTTCTTCTTTCTTTTTATCGAGTCCATAGGCCAAAGAAGCTGCTGTCGGCTCATTAATAATTCGAAGTACATTAAGTCCTGCAATTTTCCCAGCATCTTTAGTTGCTTGTCTTTGGTTGTCATCAAAATATGCGGGTACGGTAATGACCGCGTCTGTAACTTTTTCACCTAGGCATTCTTCTACAAAGTCCCGGATATCTGAAAGGATGTGAGAGGAAATCTCTGCCGGACTGTATTGTTTCCCTCGAAGATTGATACAAACATCTCCATTTACGGCCTTTTCAATAGCAAAAGGAAGGTTTTTTATATCCTTTTGAACTTCGGGTGAATCAAACTTTCTTCCAATCAATCTTTTAACCCCAAAAACTGTATTTATCGGATTGGTAATAGCCTGCCTTCTTGCGATTTGCCCAATCAACCGCTCACCGTTTTCAGACACTGCCATCACTGATGGAGTGGTGCGTGCTCCTTCTCGGTTCATAATAACTTTAGCCTCACTGCCCTCCATTACAGATATACATGAATTGGTGGTGCCTAAGTCTATTCCAATAACCTTTCCCATTTTAATTCTCCTAATTATACATTGCCATTTGCTTTTTTATTTTATCATTTTTTTGATTCACAACTTAGATTCGCTCTGAAAAAATTGCTTTGACTGTTTTTGTCTGTGTTTCTCTTTTGGCGTAGGCTTGCCTTTACCACCCATAATTGTTGTTTCTTAAAATCATATAGAGCAACCATTGTGCCAAGATTATAAAATGGGAAGATCTGTTCATAATATATTGAATTATTAGAGTAATTACTGTAATAGATGGGGATTGCTAAAAGGATTTGAGAATCTGAAAAAGGCCTTATTTATTCAATAGGTCATATAACGCCTTTTTTAGGCGGGCGACACTGTTTTTCCCACTGACTTTCCAACGGGTCTGTTCAAGCAGTCGAATGATTCTGATCGCATTCAACCGCCTCCAGGAATTTTAATTCTTTGCTCAGATGCTGGTAAAATTTTATTAGGTCGTTGTAAATAGTCTGTTTTTACTTTCTATTACTTCTGGAACGCCACCCACCTAGCGGAGTGTTCACAGGCCTCAGAATTCTATTCATAGAGTTTGCCTGTTCCACCACATAAAAAACCTGATTGTCGATCTTTTCGATTTCAGATAGAATCCTTCTCAGATCCCTCCGCCGGCAGGCAATATACAGTTCATTGACAGGCCCGTTCATACCCTCACCAACGAATTTAGTAACCGGCTGTCCAAGATCCCTTATGGTTTTGGTAATCATGTCTGCGGATTCTCTGCAGATAACTTTTAAAATGATCGATCCAAAAGCTAATTTTTTTTCAACCTTAATGCCGACAACGTTTCCAGTCGCATAACCTAATGCGTAAAATATTACTAAAATTGGTTGGTCTTTTACCTGACTGATTACCGTGCTGGCTACCAGGAGCCAGATAACGATTTCAAATACAGCCAGACAAAACGCTAAAAGAGTTCTGCCTTGGACAGTAACAATGGTACGGACGGTTCCGATAGCTACATCACAAATTCTTGCAAAAAAAACAAGGACACCGGTAAGGAGGACCGTTGATTCAATCATGGGTTTTTCTTTACTAAATAGGGTTTTATAGCGTTCATAGAGAGAAATGATACTAACAAAGGATACTATCAAAAGCTATGTATTCTTTCATATAACGGCCACGGGCCGTCCCTGATCTATCTAAACCCAGGCTTCGGCCCACAACAAAGATAGAAAGAATCCAGTTGCTTGCTGGAAACTTTCATATAAAAAAATCGATTGCTGCTAAACAGGATTCTTAATTGGCCGATTGATGGAAAGGCGAAGATTTTAAATTCGGCCAAATAGGATCATTTGGATACATATGGCCTTTTTATCCGATGGTAAAAGGCTTCTCATCATTGTTTAATTAAATTCAATTATCATAAGTAATCAATAAGTTATGAGGATGATACAGCCCCATACTACCCTGGCACACAAATTGAGATATATGTTTAAAGAAAGGCATATAAAATCAATCGCTAAAAGGGGAAAAAGATATGAGAAAAACGTCAGATGAAACAGTTTATCCGCCTGGATATTACGGCAGGAAAATGATGAATGCCGCAGATTGGGCAGGTACGCAAGTCAGACAATGGGAAAGGGCGCAAGCAGAAAGAAAAAAGGGGAAAGATTTTTCACAAAAGCACTGCATTTGTCTGTCTCGCGGTATCGGGGCCGGCGCACTGGAAGTGGCAGAGTTCCTGTCTAAAAGGACAGGATATCCTGTGATTGATAAAGAGATTATAGAACATATGGCAAAGGATTCTTCCTTAACCGAAAAGATCATTAAGTTTTTTGATGAACGATTCCCGGGAAAAATGAATGAACTGCTTGTGGCACTCTCCATTGAAAAGAAATTCCTTAAAAACGATTATGTTAAACAGCTGGCAAAAACGGTTACAGCATTGTCGCATACGGATCCGACGATATTTGTCGGCCGGGGAACCCACTTGATCCTGCCCCGACATTCGATTTTGTCAGTACAGTTGGTATGCAACAAAAAACGCCGGATTGAGAAACTGGCCATTATGCAGGGTATCGACAAAAGCGAAGCAGAAAAAAGATTAAATATTATTGATGAAGAACATCATGAATTTTTTAAAGCGGTTTATCTCAGGGAAAAAATCTCATCCGATGAATTCGATCTGATTATTAATATGGATCACACTAAATCAGAACACCAGGTTGCTCAAATTATTGCCTGTGCCTTTGAACAAAAATTTCAGGTAAATCTCAAAAACAAATAATTAACATGGGTAAACCCCCGGCTTTGCCGGGGAGACTCTCAGAGTTTGACATTTGCGGGAAAAATCGAAAGCCTCCATTAATGTGAACCGCTCAAAGATCACAAAAGAAAGGAGACTTTCGATGAATACTTACAACAAATTAAATCATACAACTTGGGATTGCAAGTACCATTTGGTATGGATTCCAAAGTATTGAAAAAAAGCAATATATGGCAATTTGAGAACAAATCTTGGTGAGGTTTTCAGGGAATTGGCATCGCATCAGGAATCACAAATCATAGAAGGACATTTAATGGGAGACCATGTCCACATGCTGGTCTCAATTCCCCCGAAATACGCAGTGTCTCAGGTTGTAGGATATATAAAAGGGAAAAGTGCCATCCATATAGCAAGGACTTATGGCGGACGAAGACAAAATTTTACAGGTCAGAGTTTTTGGGCGAGGGGATATTTTGTATCAACCGTAGGGCGAGATGAAGGAGTTGTAAGGACCTACATTAAGCGGCAAGAGGAAGCGGATAGCCGTTTTGACCAAATGAGTTTGTTTTAACGAAGACCACCTTTAGGTGGTTCATGGTTTTATGACCGCTTTGAGCGGTTCACAATCCAAGCCTCCGGCTTTGCCGGAGGTTGGTGACTTTAACCACAGTGAAAGACTTGAATAAAGGAGAAAGTGATCATGAGTTTGAGACCATTAAGTGACAGAATTCTGGTTCTGCGTGGGCAAGAGGATGCAAAAACCAAGGGCGGTATTATTATCCCGGACACAGCAAAAGAGAAACCAGTGGAAGGAACAGTAGTGGCCTTAGGAAACGGCCGAATGGGCATTCTATGAAGCAAAGGACGCTTCAAAATCAGCTAAAAAAGCCGAAAAAGTCCGAAATGAGATGATTGACCGTAGGGAAATCATAGAAGTCTCGCAGGTTCATACTGAAACAAAAAAGATTTTGCGTGTAGTTTATAGAATAGGCGGGGCATCTAACCTCAATATGTTGACTGGTATTGATTGCTTTGATATTGCAAAGCAAATAGAGGAGTATGCTCTGTTTATAAATGAACACCGTTCTCATTACAATGAATTCTTCCAAAACACCGCTAAAGCTCTTTGAGATGAACTTAGTGACGATATTGTAACCTTATCAAACGCCCAGTCACCAGAGCAAAAGAAAGAAGTTAGCACTTTGATTTATAATGAAATCAATTCTTTTTTACCAATAGCGAAATCTATAGCAGATTATAAAAAAGAAAATATCACATTTAAATAATAAGGTATAAAAATGAAATTATCAGATGGTGAAAAGCTCATATTGTTAATGTTAAGTGAACTATATGAAAAATTTGATGTTAAAGGAGAAATTGAGCCAGAGTTTATTCGTTCAGCCATTTTCAATGAGCATACCTGGAGCATCCCTTGGAAATATCCTGGTATTCCTTTTGAACAAGAAGAAACACCTCAAGTTGTAAGTGAAGTACTTGATATTTTGGAAATGTGGAGTGTGATCGAAAATAGTTATAGGCAATTTTCAAAAGAAGATAAAAAACTAATTGAAGAAGAAACGGAACCATTTGGCAAAGACCCTAAATTCAAAGGATTTGATGGAAATAATGAAACAGAGCATATGAGTGCCGCTACATTTCTAATAAATGATTTAGATAGATTTACAGAGTTTAAAGAACGGTATTTAAATTCCCATTGCCCAACATTAGAGACATATCGTCGTATGTTAGCAGCCTTTGAAGAAGTGAAGAATGGAAATATTTATTATCCTATGACAGCACAGCAAGTCATAAAAATTTTAAAAGAAAAAACACATCCAGACTACAGATAAATGGCCCAATACGATCGAAGGAACCGGGCTATCTGATCGGTTTTTTAATAAACATGGATGAAAAATGGTATCAAAAGCGGGAAAAAAGCGAAGGCAAGCTCTCGTTCAACAAATAGCAGAGAAGGAATTTCAAAAAGAAATTTCCAAAATGCCAATCAGTAAGAAAAATTTAAAAGAGTTATTTGATTATCTTGATAAACCAAAGCCTCCACCTTGTGATCATACTCTTAAGGACACTATTAAATTCCTTGATGAAAAAGAACTTGATAAATCTACTATTATTCCATGGCTGAATGAATATGGTGGTTATTGCGATTGTGAAGTAATTTTTAACGTAGACGAAAAATGGGGCGAATATGTAGGAAGAGAATAAAAACACCGAACAAGCGAATGCAAAAAACGCGCAGCGTTGACTGATCGTATCATTACATTTTATACATTATTTTCGTTACTGCTTGAAGACCAGCCAGAATCAATTTAATAGAACAAAAAATTGACCAAGCACTTATGGTATTTATGTAGCGAGTTTTTTTTGTTGCGTGTTCTACCCCGCCCGATCCCGCCGGACCCTGCAGGACCCCGCCATATTTTGAAAAAATACTACCCCGCCATCGTTCATCCGATCATAGATCTAAGGAGGTATCAGGTCTATGAGAAAACAAATTCGCCGCCGCAGGTGTAAAAACTGCCAAAATTTATTCAAGCCCGATGCCCGTCATTTAAAGCGGCAGAAATTCTGCGACCAACCCGAATGTAAAATTGCCAGTAAAAAACACAGTCAGCAAAAATGGCTGAGTAAGCCAAAAAATCAAGATTATTTCTCAGGGCCTGAGAATGTTGCCCGTGTCCAGGAGTGGCGCCAAAACAATCCAGGCTACTGGAAGCGAAAAAAGCCTCCCAAAAGACCATCCTTAATTGAAGATGCGTTACAAGAGACGAAAATCGGCAAAAGCATTGCTGGTAAAGGATCTCCGATGGATTTAATCCCAATACTGTTACAAGATTTAATATTGGCCAAGACCCTTGTCTTTATAGGGTTTGACACCCTCCTTAACAAAAATGCGTTACAAGATATTATTGATGCCACGGACCAGGAAACGATAGAATTGACACCAGATATTCTGAAAGAATTGACCCAAAAGAAGAGGTGGCAACATGGGCAAACTATTTTCTTCAAAGGAACTTTATAAATTACGAAACGCAATCCCCATCCATGTGTTGATTGAAACACAATTGGGTATCCCGGCCAAAATCAGCGAAGGGGTTTTCCGTTTTTTGTGTCCCTTGTGCAACGAGTTCCAGACCGCAGTTAATCCGCGAACCAACTTGAGCCGGTGCTTTCGATGCGAAAGGAATTTTAACACCATCGATATGGTAATGATCTGCCGCAACACCGATTTTGTCAGTAGCGTAAAATATCTGCAGACTATTTTAAATCCAAGGGAATCCGGTCATGGCACCTGATCATATATTGCCGGAAATTTATCAACGGTACCTGAACTATTATACTCATCAAGTCCGTGCCCAGGGAAGTGTCAAAGGAATGCAGCGGATACTGACGGGCCTGGATATTTATCTGCAAAAATCAAACACTCTCCTGAATGAGATATCCATCCAGCGGGTTGATCAATTTTTAGCCCTGTACAATACCAATTATTCAATTGAAACAGCGAAGTCTAACCGGTCACAGCTTCGTCAGTTTTTGAGATATCTTTATCTGAACAAATATATCAAAAAAGATCTCGTTCCTTTAATTGTAAGCCCTCCGGCGTTCGGACAATTAAGGCCACTCAAATTTTTGCGTACTCATGAAATGCAAAAGGTGTTTGACAGTCTGGATCTGTCAACAGCAAAAGACCTTCGTACGAATGCCGCCATACACCTGGCATATTATCTGGGATTAAGGCCTATAGAAATCAGTTCTCTAACATTGGATGACATCTCATTCAGGCAAAAAGAAATTTTTATCCGTTCAAGGAAAAATTGCAGTCCTGCTCATCTTCCCCTTCCCGACAATATCGTCAAAGCTATCACGGCTTATATCGTAGGGGGCAGGCCTCAAAGTAAACACAGGGTTTTGTTTTTACATCTTAGCGCCCCTCATAAACCTGTAAGCACGAGAAATATCCCCACGCTTATCCGAAACTGCATGCGGGAAAACAACTTGCCGGGTAATACATACTGGCTGCGGCATTCATTTGCCCAGAATATGTTGGAATCCGGTATGTCCATCTATGAAATTAAAGAAATGATGGGGCATAAAAGCCTTGATTCGACCAAAAAGTATCTGAGCATTCATATCGGCCTGATGCGGGAGATTATCCTTGATGAAACGTTTTAAAAGTTTTTTGGCTGAACAAATGGAAGATTTTATCACATATCGTTTTCAACTTGGGTACTCAAACACCTCAATGATATACGGTCTTAGGGTACTTGATCGATATGTGTCTGAAAAACAAGTGACTTGGACATCCTTTGATCCGCTGTTTTTTATCCGGTTCAGAGCAGACCTTGATCTTGAGCCCCGGTCCATAAATACGATTTTTAGAATGCTCAAGATTTTTTTCAATTATCTTATACGCAAAGATGTGATCCTGGAAAATCCGTTACAGGAAATCACTGAGCTACAGGAAAATCTCGTTATTCCTTTTATATTTTCTCCGGAAGAAACAGACCGTTTTCTCAACGCTGTAATCAAGTCGATGCGGAAAAGTCAAAGATTCTATGTGTCAGATTTCAGTGCCTATATTGCCTTTTTGTTGATGGCCAGGTGCGGACTTAGAACCTCGGAGACACTTAATTTATTGAAAACCCATTACAGGCCTGAAGAAAGAACAATCTATATTGAAAAGACAAAATTTAGAAAAGATCGATTGATCCCTATACCTAAAGCCGTAGCCGATGAAATCAACAACTTGCAAAAAGTTCGCCGGTTATTCCCTGATGAGGATGACAGTCCTTTTTTGCTGGTAAAGGTGAAAGGGAAAAAACTGGTGCGTATGTGAGGGCGGTCACAAAAAATGATGGAAATAATAAAGAAAATGGTCCAGAAAAGTGAGGGAAAGATAAAGGAGCCCCCTCACGTTCTTTGGCCAGTTCGTCGATGGAGGCTCCTGCCACATTAACCCTTAAATGGCAGGACGCATGGTACCATTAAACATACTTACCCAACAATCATTATTCATTCTTCTTCATCAAATAGATTTTGATTTGGCAAAGCAGGTAAAAAATAAGCGTTGCCCTATTGTGGAGGCCCGCTGCACTTTGCCAATTATCTGCGTAAACCTCGGGGCGGCCCTGTTGATATAGCAGAACAATTCCAAATTCGTTACAGCCTTTGCTGCGGCCGTGAAGCTTGTCGTCGCCGAGTCGTTCCTCCGTCGGTCAGATTCTGGGGGCGCCGGGTTTATTGGGCGCCTGTAGTATTGTTGCTCACCGCCCTTCGTCAGGGTAATAATCCTGACGCTACCCTGGAGCGACTCAAGGGTGTTTGCGGCGTATGGCGTTCTACCGTCAATCGCTGGAGAGACTATTTTCTTGAAATTTTCCCTGACAGCCGATCCTGGCGTCAACTTGAGGGGCATATTATGGTCAAGGCAACCAACCGCCTGATTCATGATTTGTTAACCTTGTATTATCGCAGAATACAGTCACCGGAGTCAGCCTTGATCAAGTGTCTTCAAGTATTGGCCCAGGGGCCTTGACAGCCTTGCAAACTGAGGGCTTGCACCGTATGGAAGTGGTCACGCAAAAGTTGGGCCGCTGTCAGGGACGATTTCTTCAGTTAAAAGGAGTTCATTCACGGTTTTGCCCCCGTTCGCCCCTATGGTGGGGGCCGGAGGAAGCAGGCCGGGAAGGACAGACTCAATGAATGATACTCAAATGCCTGTTTGGCGACGCTGGGGGCAATTTAGATTCTCAGTGATTGGTGAGCTGTTGTCCAGCCCACCTCCCCAGGGACAGTTACAGCCTGCGCTTCAGAGGCTTTCACAAAAAATTTATCAGCACCCTATTGATTCGAATCAAAAATTTACTTTGGGTGCATCGACAATTGAACGATGGTTCTATAAAGCCAGAAACGCAGATGATCCTGTGGCTGTGCTGGGTCGCAGGCCCCGGTCCGATGCAGGAATCCGCTGGTCCATGCCGGATGGGCTGTTCAAAGAACTGAGAGCTCAATATGCAAAGTATCCCCGCTGGAGTGTACAATTGCACTATGACAACCTGAAAGTTGTAGCGGCACAGAAACCTGAACTTGGGGATATGCCCAGTTACAAGACGATATTACGCTGTATGCGGGATAACGGCTGGCGGCGCTCCCACGAACCGGCCCAACCGACCCGTGGACAGATACGGGCCGCTGCCCACTTGAAAAATCGGGAGGTAAGAGGATATGAAGTTGATTATCTTCATGGACTCTGGCATCTGGATTTCCACCATGCAAAGCTTCGCATCCTGGACGCATCAGGGGCCTGGTATCAACCCATGGTCCTTGCCATTCTTGATGACCATTCCCGGATCTGCTGCCACCTGCAGTTTTACCTGGCTGAAACAGCAGAATGCCTTGTCCACGGTTTAATCCAGGCGTTTATGAAACGGGGGCTTCCCAGGGCATTGATGAGCGATAACGGTGCAGCCATGCTCGCAGAAGAGACCACGCAGGGTCTGGCACGTCTGGGTATAGAACACAAAACAACCCTGCCGTACTCACCCTATCAGAACGGGAAGCAGGAAGTGTTCTGGGCTCAGCTTGAAGGGCGGTTTCTGGAACTTTTACGCAAACAGGAAGATTTAAAGCTGTCTTTTCTCAACCAGGCAGCACAGGCCTGGGTCGAGCAGGACTACCATCGCCGATTTAACCGGGAAATGAATGCAACCCCTTTAGAACGCCTTATAAACGATAAAAGCGTTGCCCGAAATATACCTGCTGAGACCCGGGATCTTCATTTTGCCTTTACCCGCAGAATAACACGGAAAATAAGACACAGTGACAACACGGTGGCCGTAGACGGTATTCGTTATGAATTGCCGGCCCGGTTCGGACATATGCAATCGGCTGTTTTGAGGGCACCGGGCTGGGATAAAAGCCGGATGACCCTGGTCGATCCCCGCACCGAGAACCCGCTTGCACAGCTGCGGCCCCAGGACAAATCCTGCAATGCTTCCGGAGAACGCCGGGTTATTTCATCACAGGGCCCTGCGGCAACATCCGTTGAGCCAACTGAACAACCGGCTCTGCTGAAAAAATGGATGGCCGATTATGCAGCCACAGGTCTTCCACCGGCCTACCTGCCTAAAGAGGAGAATACCATTGAATAAAATTGATATCAAAAGCCTGTACGGCCTTAAATATAACCCGTTTTTACCGGGCATACCCAAACACGCCTTGTATTCTTTGCCCGGCTCTGAGACGTTTGAACTCCGGATACATTCCATGGCCAGGCAGGGGGGCTTTGCTCTGATTACAGGAGAACCCGGCGTGGGTAAAAGCAAAACCCTGCATAAAATAGCAGGGAGTCTGGAAAAAATCCCTGATCTCATCGTCGGTGTCATGCAGCGCCCCCAAAGCAAACTGGGGGATTTTTACCGGGAGTTGGGAGAATTATTTAATGCACCTCTTTCTGTGTCCAATCGGTACGGAGGCTTCAAAGCTCTTCGCGAACGATGGTTACACCATTGCCAGACGACCTTATTTAAGCCGGTGCTGCTGATTGATGAGGCTCAGCATGTCTCTGATGAATGCCTGACGGAACTGCGGATACTCCAAAGCCATCAATTCGACTCAAAAAGTTTATTATTTACGGTTTTATGCGGTGATAACCGGCTTCCGGAAAGGTTCCGGTCGGCTGAACTTTTGCCACTTGGAAGCCGCATCGGTCCACGGCTGGTTATCGAGCCGCTTTCTCCTGAACAGTTACAGGACTATCTGCATTTTGCCCTGAACCAGGCCGGAAACAGCGGCCTTATGACGCAAGAACTGATTAAGGCCCTGGCTGGTCATGCTGCCAATAATCTGAGAGTGCTGAACCAAATGGCGGCGGAACTTCTTGATGCCGCTGCTGTAAAAGAGTTGCCAAGGATAGACGAGGCTTTGTTTTTTCAGTTGTTTTCTCCGGGGCGATCCAGGCCAAAACGCAATTAAGAAATCTCTTGGCTGATAGATAAAAATCTTCGGTCGAGACAACAGCTACCCGGCGAAACGGAGGCAGGCTCTGCTGGGGAGCAACCTGCCAAGGGATAGTCGGGCGCAGGAGGCATTGAATAATGCCCATAACGATGGAGAAGGAGCGGTTCTCATTGCCGCTCCTTCTCGCGTTTTATTCAAAGCCTGCCTGCCCATGCCTTTGAAAACCCAATATAATCGGATGCGCGCAGCGCTTCCTTGTTTTTAACACTATCAGTTAGCATGGCTTTCAACACATCATTTTGCGAGTCCGCGCTCATATGTTTATAAATCGCAGATTTAAACAGGCACTCACAGATATCAATCTTGATCACTCCCGGAAAGTAATCGGTTCGACAAACTTCAGTCAGCCTTCACATCATTCCTTGCGGCATTCATTTGCCGTGAACACGCTGAAAAGGATAAAACAGCAAGGGAAATCCTGCCAAAATGCCCTGCCTGTACTGGCGGCTTACATGGGGCACAGCAAATACAAATACACAACCTATTATTTGAAGGTACTAGATGCTGAGCACCGTCGGCAACTGTTTGATTTTTCGATATCAAAAGGCGAGGAGACATGAGATTGACAAGTTGCCTGCACCAGTATTTTTATGAATACTTGCCCTCGATAAAAGGGACGAGTAAACAAAGTGTCCAAGCTTATCGGCAGAGTCTGTCTTTATTCCTGCATTTTTTGGCAAATCATCACTCAATAAAAATCAAGTCATTGAAAATAGAACACTTAACGGTGGATGCAGTGCTTGCCTTTCTCCAGCATCTGGAAAAAAACCGAAAAAATAGCGTGCAGACTCGAAACCAGCGTCTGGCCGTGATCAAGTCTTTGGCCAAGATGATCCGCTTCATGCACCCGGACAAAAAACGAATTGCCGAGGCCCTCCTGAACATCCCCCAGAAAAGAGCTCAAAAAAAGGTGATGGGTTTTTTATATCCCGAAGAAATCATGAAAGTGTTCAGTGCCGTAGATCTGAAAAAGAAGGAAGGCATGAGGGATTTTACCATTCTCCATCTGCTTTATGACTCCGGTGCCCGGGCCAATGAAATTGCCACATTGGAATTTGATTATTTTGATCCCGAAAACGAAACCATTGCGGTCCTGGGAAAGGGAAACCGATACCGGTTGATTAACCTATGCTCCAGAACCGCTTCCTTGATCTCGGCCTATATCAGCAATCACAGGGTCGATCCCATCCCTTTATTTGCGCATAGGCTGTTTATCAATCAACGGAAGCGGGAAATGACCCGGCACGGAATCAACAAAATTTGTAGGAAGTATTTGACTTTAGCATTGCCGGAAAAAAGGCTGAAAGGACTGAGTCCGGCGCACTGCTTCAGGCATTCGTGTGCGGTCAATATGGTCTCCTTAGATGCTCCGGTATCGGATATCAAAAATCGTCTTGGTCATCAAAGCGTTGAATCAACAATGACCTATCTGCAGCTGGATCTGTCAAAAAAACGGAAAGTCCAGAATACGCTCATGGAATACATGCAGTCGAAAATAACTCATGACAAAAAGATTGATGAGTTAATCGACTGGAAAAATAGTGCTGAAATCCTTGAATGGCTTGACAGTTTGTGAACCACAGAAGCAGCTTTTGCTAGCCTTAGAGGGGTATGTAGTAAAACAAAAAATTATGTTGCCACTGATTTTAAAAATTTTTTAAATAGCCTTTAACATGTTGAATTTTAATACAATATTGATTTGCAAGATATATAGCTAAAATCGTCTTTAAATTTAACAGGTTAGGTCCACTCGCAACATAATGGTATCATGTGTCGCCCAAAGCCTTTACAGAAAGGGCGTTTGATACTCCAACCAATTCTCAGGGGGCTAAAATTTTAAAGGTGAGCTTTTGCATTTGTAGGGTTCTCTTTTTTGAAATTTCGACAAGCCCACATATTGTGGTTGAATCGTCCTTGAAAAGATCCGGAGTGACAGGGATAATTCACAGTATTTTGGAAGTCGGAAATCACCAACTGGTAATACCGAAGTTCTCCCCTATTTGATTTTCCCCTAATTAACGTTAAAATTTATACTATAGCCCCATTTCTAATTAATTATAGTTTGATCAATTTTCGTTGATCAATTCAAGAGTCACTGACTTTTGCCCTTAAAGTCAAATCAATGACAACCACTTCTATTTCGGCAACACCAGGGTATTGGTCAGCAATGCTTAGCCAATAAAGTTTTAGAACGTTTTTTAATTCATCTAACTCAACTCTTTGCCCACCGATTTCCCAACGTTTGCCCGGGCTTTTACCTTGCCAAACTAGTAGCATTACACCGCATCCAGCACTTTCCTCCCGAAGGTAATCACCTGCCAACTGATTTCTCAGGCGCTCACAAAGCTTTGGGCCAGACCAACCTTTATCCAGTAATTTCAATTCGATAGGTACTGGTGAATGAACTCTTGTGTTATGCAACCAAATGTCCATACGTTGACTATTGGCAAGCTCTGCTTCTTGCGCCGTAGTGTATTGCTCACGACAATTCTGGTTGAGCCAACCAGCGATCAAAGTACGCATCTCAGTTTCTTCACTGACTCTCTGCCAAGTTTGAAAAGGACTGTCATTGCCTCGTTCCAGCCAGTTCTTCAAATCTGTTAAACGGTGAATAGCAAGATCGAAGAGCTGACGATGCGTTACTGGAGTAATTGTTTGTGAATTGTTAAATATATGTACTTGATCGGCTGACCAAGACTCAAGATCACCATCTTCCTCTGCTCTTTTGTAGGCCTGTTCCATCATCCAAGGACGATAATTGGGATCAGGATGTTCGTGGACCAATTTCTTAATAACCGTATAGCTTTCTTTGCCTGGTATTTCCGTTATAAGGTTAAATAGTCTGTTGCGAGCATATTGCGAATCATCTCTTAGTCCTGGGGAATATACCTCCTCACCTGTATGGTCGATGTCTTCTTTCGCTTTTATATATTTATGCATCAAGACATAAAGAGATTTCAGGTGTTTTGCTTCTTTGAAATTGCCACAAGATGGCCAACCATCATTTGCATGTCTGCCTCCCATCAGCGCTGTAATAAAAATTTGGGCAGCATTCGTAGCCGTCTCCACATCAAGACCTGACAGCCATTTTTCAAATTCTGGGATGCCCCTATCCGGCACGCAATCGACAAAAAGCGCATACCACCACGAGATGCTCTTTGGATCATTTGTTAATGCTATTTGTTGCGTAGCCAATTCTGTAAGTTTAGTCGTGCTTGTTCCCCCATTAACTATAATGTGCAAACAATAGTTTCGATTAATGTTGATATGTGGTGGATTTGCCTCTACCCACGTTACTATCAAGGGAGCAATGGATCTATGCAACCAAGGTGCATAATAAACTAAATCGTGTAAAATATAATGCAAAGGCTTGTCTGATTCAGTGTTTTCAAGTTCCCAAAGTAATTCTTTAGCAACTGCCTCTTCAACCAACTCCGGGAACGTCTGATACATACTCTCCAGCCAACCAGGAAATCCATTTAGTTCCCAAGTGATATATCGTAAGGCGTGCCGGACCTGGACTTCATCAAGATTAACTATAAATTCTTCATTTTCAGAAGCCTCTATCTCAAGACCAGCCATCCCAAAGATTAGAGAATAAGGAGTGCGGTTGCCCTCTGCCCCCTCTGACCGCAGCTTTGGTGAATAATGTCGCCAATGGTTGACGGCAGCATTACGGTAGGCCTGAGCGACGGCTTTACCAAAGCTTGGAGTGAGTGCCTGCCAGTTTGCATACTTAGTGCGGCCTGCTTTCGAGTTGCAATTCTGTAATTCAATCATCAACCAATATTGATAATTGGTGAAGTCTCCAGGCTTCAAGTTCGGAGGGGTGCGAACCCTATCGGGATTAGCCTTTAATTCCGATATCCAAGATTCACGAGCTTTCTTTTCTTTTTCTTCCGTCTCTCTACATTTCCGTTCATATTCGGCATGTTCTTCATTATGCCTTTTCATTGTCTCTGATATCGGTGGTTTTAATAAGGTATCCAGCTGATGTTTCAGACTTTGGTCATCGGCCACGGCATCTTGCAGGTTACTCAGAACGTGTGCTGGAGAGTCTATTTGTGTGTATACTCGAAAGGCGGTACTAAGTGCAACCAACCTGTCATCATAAAGTTCACGAGAATGGATGTACTCAAGCAACCTTGGTAAACTATCTGTATTGAATTTCCAGAAATGACCAAGCCATGAAACAGACCAATCATCGATTAATGGCTCACCTGACTTTTTGTCTTTAGTGGCGCGCGCCAATTCGATACTGGCCCAATAGAGAGCATCATTAAGTTCCGGCCAATCGGGGATAAGCTTATGTAAATTATTTTTATCCTCATCATAATCATTACCACACCAAAAACGTAGAGCAGGGACCATTATCATGGTAGAAAGAACTGTCTTTTCGAACGCTATCGGACTCCGTTCCGTGACCAGTTTTTCCACCACTTTGATTGCAGTATTCAGTCGCCATGCAAATTCCTTTGAAACATGGCATTCTCGTCTTTCGACGTATGGTGGCGTCTCTAAATAGGTATACAGTCCATCAAGAAATTGAGTTATGGCTTGCCAATCATTTGAAAAAGTTAATCTCTCAACAAAGTTATTAAGCGATCTGCCAAAACCAGTGACTTTAAATCTTTTGTACGACGGCAATTTACCAAGTGAGGTTAACAGGTGCCCAATATTGTGCTCATTGGGCTCTGCTTCTTCAACCAACTCCTCAAGCACATCTCGTGGAATCTCTGCATTGCTTTCATTAAGCTTTTGCCATAGAAGCTGTTTCTGTTCTTCAAATCCACAAGTCATTACTGCTCTAACCGAAACTCTTCGAGCATAGATTCCGCGCGTATTATCTAATGCAATGCCAATAAAAGGCTCTACACAGTTTATCATTTCCCCCTGCCAGACCAGTCTACCGAGAAAAAAGATGGCATCGTCGTTATCACTGTAAGCATTAACGAGTTGCTGAGTTTCTCCTGACAAGTCTGGATTAGCAATCCTTGCAATCGCGCTATTGTCTCTTGCCGAACGGTTGTATTTATCAGAAACAATCCTCTTGACGACATCTGCAAGAATTCGTTTCCTTTCTACCAAGGGCAACTTTGATGGCTCTCCTCCCTCTAACGCTATCTCTGGATGGATCGCCAACGCTTTGTGACGAATCTCACTATCAAACAAAATAAGCCAGGGTAAAATTGGTCGAAGCCGTGGAGCAATTATTTTTTCCCCATATTGTTCTCGAAAGAATAGGGCTTCAATAGAATGCCGACTGTTGCCAGATTTCAACAACCCATCGAACCATTCAGCAGCAAGGAGTTCCCGTACATCCCGGTGTCGAAACCGCACAGCTCCGTAGATAATATCGTTGAAAACCCCTCGTTCCAATAACGCACGTACATCCTTAGGCTGCCAGTCGTTTAGGACAGATTCCGCTTCAATTCCAGGCTTGGTCGATGCTGAATCGGGAACATTGAGCCCTGCTTTACCACTTAGTACAACAGCCGCCGCCAAACGACGGGCGCCCTCATTCGCTTGTTCTATATTTAGAGGTTGTCGCTGAGACCGGTCAGTGCTGTGGTCGTCACGCAACCTTTTGGTGATGTTATATCGAAGAAGCTCTAAACGGCCGTCTAAAGAATTGTCATCTGCCCATTTAGCCAGAATACCTTCAAGATCGAATGGACGTTCTGCAAGACTCCAAAGGTTGGCTCGTTCGATCTCCTGCAACAAACGATCGACATCCTTCGCTGAGCGGTTCATACAAAACCGTCGAATCCTATCTTTATCCAAAGGGCGCATAGTGCGCACTTTAAGTGCGCTCGGGGGGGGGAGATTGTCGAACGGCTTCGTCCTCCTCCTGCTCTGCCGCTATAAAGAGAATCTCATCTAATAACCTCTTATCCTCCATTGGACGCCATGCGTAAGGACGACTGGAGAGGTAAATATGCGCTCTGTGAGCACCTTCAGCTATCCCTTTGGCAAACCAGCGCATTGCTTTTTCGAAGGTTCTCGGTTTTTCGATTCGAGCCTCATCAACTGAGTCAAGAAAAAACCAAGCTTCCTCTGTCGACTGCAGCCATGCCTGGAATTGTTCTTCGTTACCTATCTCAAAGGCATTATAAAAATCAACTTCTATATCTTCAATACGTATGAAGAAGGATCTTTTCCCCTGAACTTCTAAAACATTTGCCCGATGCCGTAACTCTTCTGTTTTGCCTGCACCTGCTTCTGCCAGGATTACACAACGAAAATCACTTTCTATGTCTCCCCAACTTTCTAATTTCCCGTATCCCCAGAATGCCAAGGATTCGTCTTTTTCCGCCTCCTCTTCATCCTTAGGAACAAGTGAAAATTGTCGATTTAATGAAATATAACCTTCCATAATATACACAACCAATAATCTAATAGATTTGTTATTATGACATCCAATTCAATGGGACGTAAAAATCTGATAAGTTCCAATATCAACGTGTTAGAGGAATGTAAAGAGATATTGAGGAGTAGAACGATGCATGCTTGGATTATTTTGGCACCAGGATTTGTCGAGTATTAGCTCAGATTTACACCGGTATCTTTCATTTTTATACTGCAGACTACATAAAAAGCGGCATTGCTACAATATCGAACTTAGAACCCCAGACTATTATTAACATTCAACGCTTCGAGATTACGTAATTTTCCGGGTTTTTGATTTGGGTAATGTGTATATAAAAATACGTAACTATATGAAATAATTTACGACCTCAAGACGTTTGCAGTCGCATTCATTTATAGAACTCACACCTTCAATGTCAAATGATTTCAAACCAATAAAAACGGTAAATTTACATTCCATAATCTTCACCATAAAAGCGCTGAAAATTTTTATTAAATTTTATCCAGTTATAATTACGCTTTTTTTGTTCCTGAATATAGATCTTCCAAGCTTCTCTTTCTTTGGCCGATTTGAGCTTTTTCACTGGTTCAAATTTATACGGCTTTTCAATTGTATAACCGCCTTGGGACGGTTCAAATTCCCCTAAAATTTTCAGTCTTCCATCATTGCCCCATCGCAAGCTTTCAGGCTTTCGTCTATAAGCGCGTGCATCAAACGACAAAATATCCTCAACTTGTCCTGTTCCGTGATATGCCAAACGGCATTTGGACAATTTGCGCAAATTGTTTTTGGAGAACGGCTCAAATCGGCTAAAACCGGGCTGATTAAAGGTGCTTGAGTTTCGTTGTCTTCCGGTGTTTTTATTACCGGGCTGTCCTGTGTTTCTTCCATTGTTCATATCTCCTTTTTTGGGGCGCTCAAGAATAATGCCGTTTTTGGCAATTCGCATTCCGGTTTTAGAAAAAGGGATGCTTGAATCTTTTTTAGTCTTACTGCCTATATCCGTTAAGACATAACCTGCTCCACGGGGTTTGACTTCAAGACCGATCCTGGCCAGTTCCCGATGGAAGTCTTGCCAGGTGTTAGATTTAATTGCCGCCTGGGCGATAAACGCTTTTGATTCCAACACAAAGGTCTCAAAGGATTTTAGCCCGGTTTTAGTTTCAAAATCTTTGGCTTTGGCGTTTTCCCGTTTGGGCTCCCGTTGAAAAAATTCTTTGACTTCATAATCCCCGGCTGATTTTTCATAAGAACCAAACCGGTCCTGAAGTTTTTTCTTGGACAAATTTTTATCAAAATCGCTTAATTTTATATGATGACCGTCTTTTTGTTTGTGGCCGATTGCAGCCAGGATGCAGCCGTTCCCGCGCATTTGCACAGTTAAGCCGTAAAGGGCAAGTTCTTCGTGCAAAGACTGCCAATCCCGGGCATTGTCAAAGGCGTGTTTAACATCCGATTGCCGTTGCTTCACGTACTCGCTAAATTGCTGCTCAACACCAACATCGATTTTAAGCTTATATTTTTCCTCCAGGAGCCGGCACGTTTTATCCCGTTTATAATAATCATAGAAAGGATCATGCCGGGTGTATCTTTCCTTGTGGATCATATTGTAAGCAACATGCATGTGGGGATGGTCTGTGTTGATGTGTATTCCGCAGAGCCGTTGATGGTCTTCAAAACCTAAAGCGGCTGCAAATTCTTTTTCAATGTTTTTAAAATCTTCCAGGGAAAGTTTTTCGAAATCTTCGGGATGAAAACTGACTACCATATGATAGGTTTTCTCTTTTTTGGTCCTGGTATTCATTGCCTGGGTGGCTTTAATTTCATCAATGGCCAGATCATAATCCTGCCCGGCATAACAGCCGGCTGTCCATTTAACAAAGAGCTTTTCCCTTTCATGGCCGGCGCCTATATATGCCCCTAAACGTTTTATGTTGTCGTTCTGGGGTTCGCACTGGATACGTTTTGATATCATGGCATTAAACTGTGATGATAGTGATCGGGTCAAAAGCCATCAAAAATGTCGGTGTTGCCTGAATATATGGAAGAAAACAGGGCTGCAACCTCACACCATATCCCGAATTTTCGAAATGACGGGCCTGAGCTGTCGCTGCCTGTCTTCAATGTCATGCAGCACCTTTCGTATTTCTGAAGGCGGCACATTTTTAAACCCCTGGGCAAGATAGTATTTAAACAGCCCTCCAAGCCTGCCAAGTTCAGCGTTCACTTTAAGCGCAGATAAAAAAGCTTCCTGGTCCAGCCTTGATTCTATCTTTTGGCCGGTTAGAATCCGGCGGATATATTCAGAGACAGAAAAGCCCGTCTGTTTGGCAAGAAGCTTGATTTGACTATATTCTTTTTGCGTCACATAAGATTTGAGGGTGATTTCCCGTTTGTCTTTTTTCATTGCTCCCCTGCTTTTTTTTATACCATCAGGAATAACGGTTTTGCGGGCACCATTATTCCTGATGGTGTTACCTGGTTAATTGGCCCATTCCCAATGGTTTTGTGATATTGTCTCCGCTATCTGAGTTTGTTCGTTTCTTGACTTGGCATAAATCACATAATATTCATTGCCGTCGTCATCTTTGACCTTTCGGCCTATATTTGAACCGATATAGACTGGTTGTGATTGTGAATATTGTGAGTAGGCGGTGTATTGATTACTGTTCATGGCGGCATAATACTTTAAACAATATGCCGGTAATTCAGGATCAACTGCCATTACGGTAAACACGGAAGAGTGGCTGGAAATAGAACTAAAATTTCGTCCCGTTGAAATGACCACTTTGACAAAATTTTTATTTAACTGTTCAACAGTACAGGCAGAACAATTGTAATCAACCAGGACGTTGATCAAACTGGGCATCCCTTCTGCATTTGAATCAGGACATTTTTTCAAAAAAGATTTCCGGGCGTCCCTGGTGTCGGATAATTTCTTTTTTTTGATGCTGAAAAAATAATTTAAAGCAGGGTCGCATTCGTCCGGCCTGTCGCCCGATGACAAACATAAGATGGATTCACAAGCCAATTTCTGTTCATCTGTTAATTCATCATCTCCCCATGACAGAGATGTTTCACCTAAAAAAACTATCCAAAAAAGAAAAATCGTAATGGTTGCTGAAAACTTTTTCATTTTAAAATCCTTAATTTTTGTGTTTCCGATTGAAATCCATAATCGTTTCCTATTTCGGCGATATCCTCAATTTTACGGCCTTCTTTGGTCCGTTTGATAAAAATCACCAGATCAACCGCCTCTTGGATTAAATCATCCATGGGATTCGGCACCACTTCGGCAATCAGCTGCTGCAGCCGGACCAGTCCCCCGGTACATGAATTGGCATGGACGGTACACACCCCACCCGGGTGACCGGTATTCCAGGCCTTTAACAGGTCAAGGGCTTCACCGCCCCTTACTTCACCAACAACTATTCTGTCCGGCCGAAGCCGCATGGTGGCTTTGAGAAGATGCTGCATATTGGTGTTCTGGTTTGTACGCAGCATCACCTTGTTTTGTGACAGACACTGCAGTTCGCTGGTGTCTTCAATAATGACAAGCCGCTCATCACCGGCAATATTTGCCAATTCTGCCAGAATCGCATTGGTCAGGGTTGTTTTGCCGGAACCCGTTCCACCCACTACCAGGATGTTTTTTTTGTTTGCAATGGCATCGCAGATAATTTGCTGCTGATCCGGGGACATGATTCCAGACCGCACGTAATTATCCAGGGTAAAGATATTGATCGCCTTCTTGCGTATCGTGAACGTGGGATTGGCCACAACCGGAGGGAACAACCCTTCAAACCGGCTGCCGTCCAGAGGCAGCTCGCCTTCAACAACGGGGGAATCCTTTGTAACGACGGCGCCAAGCATGGACGCAACCTGGCTCAGTATTCCGGAGGCGGATGATGCAGGGATGGCGGACACTTCCACCATTCCCTTGTCAAACGTATCGAGCCATAGCTTGCCGTCAGGGTTGAGCATGACTTCAATCACGTTATCATCATCCAGGGCCTGGGTAACAATGGGGCCTAAATTATGCTTCAAACTGTCCAAAACAACGCTCATTTTCATTCCTTTCCGATACTTTCTTAAAAAACCAAAAGAGGGGTGATCGTATCAACTATTGAAGATTGAGGTACAAACCCGAGATACCGGCTATCCAACGAGTATTTGGTGTCGCCGACTACAACGAATTGCTCAGAAGGCACGACGCCTGTTTTCGGAGAAAAAGGCGTAATCGCCCGGCCTTTGCTGTCTGTATCGGAGGCCGGGGGCAATTGGTATGCCTGCCCTGGCAAAGCAGCCACACGTTTCATTAAAGGGGTATCTTTGACGTACTTTGAGACAAGAGGCTGTTGTGACTCAGTAGGATGAAAGACCACATAAGAACCGTTGCCAATTGCCCGGGAGGTTTTTAAATAGATACCAATGGGCAGGCTGGCGGAAACATTGATATAACAGTATTGAGATACAAAAAAACAGACCCCAAACAAAAGACTGCAGGACAGCAAAATTTTATATTTCATTATTCGAAACCTTTTTGAGCTTGAAAGAATCTATGTGATCGGGCGGCGGGATTTTAACCCGCTTTTGAAAGACAGGATCTAAAAAATAGAGAATCTGCTGACCATATACCGTGTTGTACCCGGCAACGAATATCAGCATATCACCCGGGGTTTTGATACCCCCTTTTTCGTCTTTGACCGGGCCTTTCAGCCTCATGCATTCATCCGGTGTGAGCAGCGGCCTTGCCACTTCGCTAATGGATACTGAGGCATTGCCCATGCCGCCTAACCGTTTGCCGGAAACACTGGTCTTTTTGTCCACCACGGTGGTTTTCCCGGTCATATCCGACAGCAACTTTGCGGTTTCTATCTTGTTGGGTGCATATGCAATCCTGACATGGCAGTTTGATGTGATTGATTCATCCCGGGTATACGCTTCCTGCAGCTGGGATAAATCCTGGACAATGATATAAGCCTTCACGCCGTAACCGGCCATAAACGCCAGGGCCTTTTGCATGATTTCCAATTTGCCCAGACTGGTGAATTCGTCCAGCATGAGCAGAAGCCTGTGTTTATACCCCACTACAGCCTGCCCGTTTTCAAACTCCATTTTCTGGGTGAATTTTCTTAACGCCAGATTAAAAAATACACGCAGCAGCGGCCTTAACCTGTCCAGGTTGGCAGGGGATACCACCAGATATAAATCAACAGGGTTTTGCGAATTCATGATATCTGAAATGAAAAAATCAGACTCAGAAGTGTTTTTTGCGACAATGGGATCACGGTACAATGAAAGGTTGGTAACAGCGGTGGATACCACCCCGGACAACTCACGGTCGGCTTTGATCACAGCTTCACCGGCATAACTGTCAATGGTTGATTGTATGTTGTCTGCCAGATCCGTATCCATGTCCGGATACCGTTTTTTCAGGATCTGTGCGTGTTCCTTGTCGATCATGGCATAGAGCAGGTTTTTCACATCCCCCTCATTGTCGCTCTTTGTAATTTCGGCCACGACGTCAGCAAGGGTGGCATCCTGCTTTGATACAATGACATGCAAAATTAATCCGGTTAGCAACGCATACCCGGCCTGGGTGAAATAATCTTTCATGCCCTTGCCGTCTGGATCACAGATCATCTGGGCAATATTCTGGGCATCGGCAATGGCATGATTCGTATTAATCCGCACTTCTGCCAATGGATTCCATTTAGCAAAAGAAAAGGTTTCGTCGGCAGGATCAAACTTGAGAATTTTATGATGTAATTCTTTGGCCCTGTATCCTGATGTCAACGCGTAATTTTCGCCCTTAATGTCCAGGGTTACGCTTGATCCCGGCCAGGCAAGCAAGGAGGGGATAACCAGGCCCACACCTTTACCGGATCGGGTTGGCGCAAATGCTAAAATATGTTCCGGACCGCTATGGATCAGATATTTGGTTCCCCTGGCCAATGGAAAACCGCCGACATAGACCCCTTCTTTGGCGTCAAGTCCCATTTCGGCCAGATCTTTTTTTTTTGCCCAGGTCGCAGTACCGTGCAGATTTAAATTGCCTTTCGGCTTTTTCCTGAGAATCAGGAAAAAGCCGAAGGCCGTACTGAGGACAAAAGCACCGAAAATCAAATCAACCCGATTACCCACCGGGGTATCTATTATATATTTGTTCCATTCAAACACCTTCCAGGGCAGATAATACGTATCAAACACCGGCCTGCCCAGGTCAGGATGGTATCGCAATGCCATGGCTATGGTTTGCGTGGCATAACTCATAAAGGCAAAGCCCCACAACAAAAAACAAACCGGGAATAGCAGCGAATACCTGCTTTTTTTTACCTTGGCCTGCTTAAGGCCGTATTCTTGTTTTTTCATCGTTCAAGCCCTACGCCTTTATCTTTGGAAAGATATTTGATCTGGGATTTCAACTGGCTTTGAACCCGGGTTTTGCCCATCTTGCACTTGGCCAGGTCATTGAAATCCGTGTACCCAAGCTTTTTTGATTCATCCGTAAATTTAGGGATAATGACTTTAGCACCAACGGCCTTGGCCGCTTTTTGCGCTTTTTCCACCCCCACATTATTTTTCTTGGCGTGATCATTATCAGCACAAATGAACAACTCAGCCGAAGGCATCAATTCCCGGATCTGCTTGGCCACATTTTCGAGATTGTTTGCATCAAAACAAACCACGGCCGGAAGGTGACTCACATCATTAAGGGTCTTTCCTGTGGCAAAGCCTTCAGCCAGCAGTATGGGTTTTTGTTCATCAAGTTCGCCTATGGTATAAGCGTTTCCCGATTTTTTCCCGCCGGTAAGAAACTGCTTTTGCCCATCCTCGCCGATGAACTGTAGGGATTCGATTTTGTTTGTTTTAAGATTCTTGGCAGGGACAATCAGCCGGTTATTTTTATCAACCCGGTATTCTTTGTTACCATTGATTTTTTTATCAGCAAGATATGGGTGGGACGTGGTTTTTTCTGCATTGATGTAAATGCCGAACGCTTTTTTAGCTGCTGCGGCGTGATCTTCGTCCCGCTCGGCTGCCCGGGCTTGTTTATTTCCTGATATAATGACCGTTTTACCGATTTCCCCGTCATATTTGAAATTGGCTTTTTCCCCTGTTTTATGATTTTGAATGAACCCCGCAGGCCTGCCGTCGGGATAAAGCGTATATGCACCTGATTTTTTGCCGCCTTTATCTCCTTCAACCGCTACACGGTGCAGCTTGCCGTCCGCCTGGGGACTGTCAATTTTCAGGCCGAGCCTTGAAGCCTGATCCTGGAATTGAGCGGTTACTTTGTTCATATCAAGCAGGGTTTCCCGGGCAGGTTCGAGCCATTTCTGAAACGGCGTTTGGTCGATTCCAGATTCAACAAACCAGGATTTTTCCTGTTTATCCCATTTTGCCCCCAGGGCCTTGGCTTCATCTTTCTCTGAATACGGCACATTGATATACACCCTGGATAATTTCGGATCTTTCTCTCCACGCCGCATCTCGCCATCAAGCTCTGCTTGCGAATTTTTAGATAGATGCTGTTTTCGTTCAGAATCACTAAGAGAGGCGAGCCCCTGGGGGGAAGTGGAAAATTCGGACTTTTCAAGGGAAGGAGCGATATTTTTTAGATGGGTTACAATGTCACGCTGAGTATCGTCCAGTTCCTTGTTAAAAGCTGATAACGGATCATTTTTATAGTGGTCGGGCATTAAATCATCAAACAAGTCGGGATTGCTCATGGCCACCGTTATCTTTTCCGTATACGAAAACAGATTTTTTTGATCAACACGGTATTGATCCGCTTTAGCCTGTAATCGTTCCGCTTCCTTTTTTACCAAAGGACTTGATTCCTGTGGGGTAGCTGCTTCAATTTTTGCTGTTTTACCTTTTTCTAAATCAAGCCCCATAAGGTATTCAGAAATTTTTTCAGCGTCTTTCATTGCAAACCCGAGTTCTTTTGCCCGGTCTTCCGGCTTTATGGCTTTGAGCCAGGACGAAACATACGCTTTATTGCTATCTTTGGATTCGGCAGAATAGCCAATGCCGATTTGAGAACACACCAGCCAGCTTGATATTTCCGCCCTTAATTCTTCCTTGGCCCTGGAATCCTTATCCGCATAGTCAACACCCCTGTCCATCATGGATTTATGAGCCGTGGCATGCGCTAATTCATGAAATACTGTTGAATAATATTTTGATTTATCGTCAAACTGTGATTTGTCTGGCGTTTCAATGGAATGGGTTAAAAAGTTATAAAACGCCTTATCAAGTTGGCTTCCGGTGATTTCCACATTGGCAGCGGATATCAGTTTTTCTGCCTTATCTTCCGGCCTCCAGGCAGGCTCTGGATGCTTGTATGCTTCAACACCTTCAATCTGGGTGGCATTAAAAACAGAAAAAGTTTTGAAAACAGGTCTATTGATCTTGGTAATTTTTTCTTCACCGTTTTCGTCGAGGACGGGCTTTCCTTTATCATCAAGCTCTTTTTCCAATCTGGCAGGTGAATAAAAAAATCCTTTGGAGGCTTTTTGACCTTTTTTGACAAAACAATTCATATCTTTAGCCTGGTTGAATGTCATCCACCTGGGGTCATTGTAACCGCTCATTGCCAGGTTAATCAGGTTTACACCTTTATAACTCTGGTCCGTGGTTAAATTTTTAGGCAATTCCAGCAATCGGCCTTCCTCCCACGGTTTCTGCCAGGGCGCATCGCCTTTTTCAATGGCCTCTAAAACCCTTTTGGAAAAATCATTGAGCTGATCTTGATATTTGCTCATAAGTCAGCCTCCTCACTTTCTAACTGTGCTTTTTGCATTCTGGCTAATTCTTCTGCAGAAATTTTGATAAGGCCGAAGGAGTCTTCCGCATATTCGGCAACATCCCCCGGAATATCCTCAGAATCAAAATCAAGGGTATCGAGTTGTCTTTTCAGCCAGGCGATGTACTGATCAACGGTCATGTTGCGTTTCATTGCAAAGTATTCAAAATCCATTGTTATTTTCCTTTCTTATCTGTGAACTGGGGCTTGCCGTTATCGTCAAAATACGTTTGTCTGCATTCGGGGAAGCCGGAGCATCCCCACCAATAATTTTTTTTACCTCCTTTTCCTTTTTTCTTTGATTCACGTTTCACAAGCGGTTTGCCGCAGGCCCGGCACTTATGTTCCGATAATTCTATTTTTTTCTTTGGCGTTAAGTCCGGCTTGCCGTTTTTATCGTTGAGGAACACAGGTTTGGCATGCCCATCCTGGTTGAAGCAGGCCCAATACCACGACCCTTTTTTACTTTTTTGCCTGCGTAAAGGCTGGCCGCATTCCGGGCAAAGATGGGTTCCCGGCAAAGGGGTTAATTGAAGGGCGAATATTGCTTTGACAAGTTCCGGGACCTGGGTGGTTTGATCCGTCATGAATTCAGACAGGCTTTCGTTACCGTCAGCGATGGCAGAAAGCCTTGATTCCCATTGTGCCGTTGTCACAGGATCTGTGAGTATCCCTGGGGCCATTTTGATCAGCTTCCGACCAAGATCCGTTGAAATAACGTTCTTTTTCTGAAGTTCGAGCAGCTGCCGGGCTTTTAATGTTTCTATGATCCCGGCCCGGGTCGCTTCAGTTCCGATACCTTCATTTTCTTTCAGGGTTTTCTTGGCTTCGGTGTCCTCAATAAATTTATGGACATTTGCCATGGCCTCAATGAGGGTACCTTCGGTAAATCTTGCGGGTGGTTTGGTTTTTTGGGATTTGATATCAGCCTGACCTGCGGTTATGCTGTCGTCCTGGTGTACCTCCGGCAAAACTTGATCAGCAGTGGTCTCATCCTTTTGTTCTCTGATGAAGGCTGTCCAGCCTGGATTCAATATCGTTCGGCCCGTTGATTTCCAGACAGTATGATTGATGCCGGTCAGAATTTTTTGCGCTTCAAACTCCATGGCGGCATAAAACTGGATGCAAAAGCTTTGGGCAATCATGCGGTACAGGGCAGATTCATCATCTGACATGCTTGAAGGGATTTCACCCGTGGGAATAATGGCATGATGGGCAGTTACTTTTTGCGTATTGTACGCAGCGCTTTTGATAGAGCAATCCGTATTCCCAGCGATTTGTTCAAGCCCGGGCAGGTTTGCCAAGACCGTAAGTATATTGCCCGCCTCCTGGAACTGTTCATCCGGCAGATAACGGCAGTCGGACCGGGGATAGGTTGTCAGCTTTTTTTCATAAAGGGCCTGAGCCACATCAAGCACTTGTTTTGCTCCCATGCCCAACGTTGACGAGGCCGCTTTTTGTAAAGATGACAGGCAATGGGGTAACGGCGGATTCTTTTTCTTTTTCTCTTTGTGAGCTTCAAGAATTTTGCCCGCCTGGCCGCTTACCTCTTTTTTGATCCGATAGGCTTCATCAGGGTCGATTAACCTGCCCTGATCATCTATCCCCTTTTGTGTGTCAAGGGCCTGAAATGTGCCGGTGAACGTACCTGCTTCATGAAGAATTGCAACATGAAGGATGAAGTACGGGTGGGGTTTGAAGTTTTCAATAACCAGGTCCCGGTTAACCACCAGGGCAAGGGTCGGGGTCTGGACCCGGCCAAGGGATAACACACCCTGACTGCCTGCATCGCGACCTTTTAGGGTCATGGCCCGGGTGCAGTTCATGCCCACCAGCCAATCTGCCTGTGACCTGGCCCGGGCAGCATCACGCAAGCCGGTATAATCATTGTTGTCGGTCATGGATGACAGGGCTTTTTTAACTGATTTGTCATCCAGGGCGGCAAGCCAGATACGTTCGCAAGAACCGGCATAGTTGTGGTATTCCAGCACCTCATCAACAAGCAGTTGACCTTCTCTGTCCGGATCTCCTGCATTGACGACCATTTCAGCATCCTGTAGCAGCTTACCTATGATCTTCATTTGTGCTGCAGCATCTTTTCTGACTGAGGCGCTAAAGTTGTCTGGTAAAATGGGCAGGTCTTCTTTTTTCCAGGCCTTGTACTTTTCGTCGTATGCTTCGGGCTGATCCATTTCCAATAGGTGCCCAAAGCACCAGGTAACGACATTTGAGCCGCATTCTATGTAACCGTTCCTTTTTTCGGCATTCCCCAGGCCTGCGGCAATGGCCCGGCCAAGGGATGGTTTTTCTGCGATGAAAAGTTTCATAATTTCTTTCTCCTTGATTCTTCCCCTTGGGGTTTAATTTTCATTTCAGCCTCTGCCTGCCCTTCAAGAAACCCGGCATGCCAGCTTAGGACCTCAGTATTTTCCGGTTGTGACTCCTGTTGCCGGAGTCCCGCCTCATAGCCTTGTCGCCAGGATTTTTTATCAACTTTCATAATTTGCCTTCATACGGTTCGCTGAACTCCAAATCTTTAACCGCTATGATGTTCAGGCGATAACCGGGCCGGATGGTTAAGGTGGGGGACATATTCATATGTTTTTCAAGCAGGCCCATGGTTGTCTGTCCCATCTGATCGGCCAGGGCCGTTCCCATGGATTCATTGAGCGTTGTTGTTTCGTCACTGTTATCGCTGTCCAGGGTGTTCATGGCATACGCAGTGCCGCCGGTGACAAGGCTCATCAGCAGGGCATGGCCGTAAATCCTGAAATAGTGATTATTGACTTTGTCTTTGAGACCGGTGTAGCCCAGTTGGTCCCCGCCGGGCATATCCTTCAAGGTCATTGTCCGGCCGTCAGGAAATATTAATCGCTGCCAAGCGACGAATACCCGTTCCTGGCCCATCATTATATTGTTCTGGTATTGGCCAAAAACTTTGGTGCCCTGGGGGATGAGCAGGTTATAACCGGTTGCGGTGTCCCAGACATTTTGACTGACTTGGCCGCTGATATAGCCGGGCAAGGTGGAATCAATCCCGGTGATCAGCACAACAGGTATAATGGCCCCGGTTTTAATGGATAACGCATTGGTGTCTTGATCCATGGAATAACCGTTATCCCACATTGAATCGTCATTGATTTCGGTTTGAGCAGATATGGATAAACCGGTTGTCGTTGTTACCGATGCTGAGGATTGTGAACCACCATTCCCAAGGCCAAGCCTTGCTTTGGCATTTGCAAGTTCACTGTTTAAGGCGGACAATCTTGCTGAAGTTCCCGATTGCCGGCTGGTTTGGTCAGAAACTCCGGAAGAGGTACTGACGATCGTTGAAGCGTTGTTTTTGTAAACAACCGGATTAGATTCCAAGGCCTGGCGTTGTTTTTCGAACCGGTACTGCAGAACCGTGACAAGCTGTTTTTGCCGCTGCTTGTCCAGAGCTGCTTTTACAGGGTCCTGGGGAGGCGGGTTAGCACGTACAACCTCAATGGGTTCAAGGGCCTTTTGATCCTCCTTTTTGCTCTGGGTGCTCATATCACTTTCAGACGCAAGGCCTTTGCGTTGTTTAGGGGCTTTAGGCAGATTAAGCCCCTCTTCATCTGTGGATACGGATGACTGTTGGGGTTCTATCAACAGGGTTTCCTGATCCTGATCCCCGTTTCTATTATTTCTTTTGCCTTCATCAAAGATTGAGAAACGCAAAAGTAATACAATGATGGCAATGAACAAAAACAGCACCAAGATAGGCTTTTTGCTCAGCACGGTTGTCACGACGCCCGGCCTTTGCAGCCCCCGTGGTGCACTCATTTTTTGACCTCGCGTTGGGTATAATTGTCTGCCAGGTTATATCCGGGCATGCGGAACATCCGGCTGAAACTGAATCCGTCACTGCTTTTAAGGTGGACGTATCCGGCGCCGGGATTTTGCGATAACACGTCAATGACATAGCTGATCTTGACAGTGCTCTGGGTCTGACTGATTGTATAACCGGCTCGTCTGGCCTGTTTTTCAATCAGTTCGTCAAAGGTTTTATTGCCGCTTTTAAGAAGCGTTATCGTGGTTTTTGCCGGCGGGTATTGCTGGATCAGACGGCTGATAATTTCATCACAAATCAGTAATGGCGGCGGGGTATCCGTCAACACCCATGAGCTTTTAGGTGAAAGGTGGGTGCAGGAAAAACAAGTTAACGCCAGAAAAAAAAGAAGGAGCAGTCTGGTAAGCGTTTTCATTTTTTCGCCTCCAGCCGGGTCAGGGTTAATTCTTCCTTATCCTTGCCCACACCCAGGATTAAATAGCCTTGGTCAAAAATCCGGTCTACAATAAAACAGTTATTTTTCACCCGGCAGTTTACAAGACCTTTACCCGCTGCGGTTTTGACCATGAACATGGGCATTTCCTGCAGTTTGGGCAGCTTGATATACGTTTTAACGCCGTTGTCAAAGACCTGCAGCGGTTTCCAGCCGGCATTTCCGGAGATTTCATAATCAAAGTTCAGATTGGCAATATCAAAGCCATCAGGGGTCGTTCTTTTCTCTTTTTCTTTGATTTCTTTTTCCCGGGCCGCTTTGGTGATTGCGATATGATCCTGGGGATAGATGAAGCCTGTATACAGCATGTGTTTACGTCGGTCTGATTTGAGATTGATATGATAAACCCGCCGGTCAGTGGTTATAACGGCAGTGGTGGTGAGCCCGGAGTCCAGGGCTTTGAAAACAACGTGACTTGTGCTGACATCGCCGCTGCCGGAAAACACGATTTCTGCGTACCATCGCGCGTTATCGCCCAGGACCATGGAATTAATCACTTCTCCGGGCTGCAGTTCCAGATCCGACACTTTATATGGGGTAACAATAATTGTTGGATTTGAATGGCCGTAAACAAAACAGTTCATGCCGTTCCGGGTGGTGATGGGGTCCAGGGTGTTTTTTTGCCATCTTGACTGCAGGGTTAAAGGCTTTCTTTCTTTGCTGTCCAATCTGGCTGATACGGGACTTACGAAATCCGCAGCCCGGCATGTTGCCAAACCGGCAAAGAATACTGCTATTGCGATTATTATTAATTTTTTCATGGGTTAAGCTCCTATTGTATTTTTTTGCTGTGGCTGATTTCAGACACATATATGCCGCTGGCATTATGGATGATTTCTTGTTGTGTTTCTGGAAGCTTGCGCTTGATGATAAGATTGGCTTGAAAAGAATTCCGGGAGCGCTCAACCCCTTTATGTGTGCGCTCTATTTCCGTCCATTCCACCAGCCATGTTTCGCCGCTGACATACAGGGGGAGGGCCATGATCCGCACTTCCACCAATTTTTCTTCGCTGGAGATGTATGGATTGTTGTCTGCGTACCATTTAGCCAGGATTCTTTTTGCCGCACCAATTGACATGAAACTGGATTGCTTGATGTATTTTTCCTGCAGGGCGATATCAGCCGTGACGGTCCGCCAGGCAGTGATAAATTGGCCCAGGCTGTATTGAATCATCTCCTGACTGGTCTCAAGCTTTTTGGCCATATGTCCACCGCTGATCCGTCCGGCCCGGTCAACCTCCACCATGTACGGGATCACTTTTTGTTGTCTTAGCTGTATGATATTTGCCGTGGAAAGCAGAATCGCGACAATCGAAGCAAGCAGGGCTAACCACCGCCAAAGGTTTCTTTCCTGGATAAAAGATCCATACACTTCAGCCCATGCCTGCCGTCCGGCGAGATAATGGTTTTGAATTTCTTTTGACATTTATTTCTCCTCTTTAGGTTTTACGGCTTTTGCGATGGCCTCCAAGGCGCCGCTCCTTGCTCCACTGAATGCACCAGCCATACCGCCGCCACCGGCAGCACCGGCGGCGGCACCGACACCCATGGAGGCCGCACCTGCCGCCATACCTGCACCTGCCGCCATAGCTCCGGTCATGGCTCCGGCACTACTCCCACTGTGCAAGGTGACCATTCGAGACATAGCGTCAGGTAAAGTTTTGACCAGGAATGCAAGAATTATGAATGAAGCGGTTATAACCAAAACTTCGGTAATATCGCTAAAAGAATAACTAACCATGTCAGCAAGGAAGGCTGCCAAAATATAGATAAGACATTTAATCGTGAATAGCTTAAGTCCAACGCCAAGAGAATATTTCAAGAAGCTGGTGGCAAACCCACGAGTTGTTGTAAGTCCGCCAAAACCGAAGAGCAAAATTCCTAAATTGAGAACAATCCAAGCCTCACAAAGGATTAGGAGATACATACCGTAAATTAAAGCGGAACAAAGAAGAGTGGCAATAATACAAAGTCCAATTAACGGGGCTTTCAATGCTCCGAACAAAGATATTGGAGCTGACATATTATCTGCAATTGTAAGGCTTTGGACAAAGACCATAGCCGCACTTTCACTACCACCAGCAACCTCAACGCTTAAACCAATCATTCCTGTAATCAGTTTCTCCGCCCAATCTTGGCCATAAACTATTAGACAGAAAAAAACAGATCCAAAAAAAGTTGCTTTTACAAGATCTTCTATGACATCCTGTAAAGTAGATTGCTTAAGGCCTAGTTTTAAAGCCATCCAGGTTAATTGGATCACAAGCATGACCTTTAATAACCAAAAAGCATGGCTTTTTAGATTTTCGCCCCAAGTAGTGCCGACGTCGTGATATTTCAATATTATTCGTTGGATTATGCTTTGATCGACGGTCGAAGCGGCTGCATTCCCATTGAAAAATAGCAATAATATTGATATGAACAACAAATAAGAAAAAAGGTTCATAGGAGTTTTTTTCATGTCTAAAAAAATGATCATTTTGACCATCTCCATCGTTATCGCCATTAGTATCAGTGTTAGTCTCTATATTGGCGTATCCAATAATCCCCAACCCAAACAGGAATATAAAGATACTGTAGGAGTGGAAGTAGATCCGAATATTTTACCGGAACAATTCAGGTAAAATATCTGCCTTCATATCCACACCTGTTGACTGTTCCCGCTCTTCTTCCGCTTCAAGCTGTTTTTCTTCGTTTTGTTTTTGGGCGGATTCGGCTGCTTGAGCCTGCACATAATTAGCCAGCAACGCTCTTGTTTGTCTCATTTCATGGACGGTGAGGGCGTTGATCTGGTTGCCGGCCTCAATCGCCTGCTGTCTGCCTTCTTTGGTTGATAGAAGGTCATCTAAATAACTGTCAAAATCACCTGAATCCTGCAGGTCTTGTAATTGTTGACCGGAGAGTCGAAAATTTGACTGCAAAATATTGTCCACTTTTTCTGCAGCCTTCTTAAACTGGTTTTGCTTTGTCGCTATCCGATCTTTCATCAACACCCCATCGACCTTAATATCTTCAAGCTCAGGCCAGGTATCCGTAAAAATAGTATAGAGAGCATCCATATCGGCCTTGTAAGAGTTCAAACGGTTCACATTGGCAACCGCTACCCTCATTTGAGATTGAAGGTTGGAAGCAAGGTTGCTAGGCAGGTTCATGGTGTTGGTGATGGCATTTTCTGTCTGCTTAACAAGTTGTTCGTATTGTTTAATTTCTTCTGCTAACTGTTCGATGTCTTTGATATATTCCAGGGCTTGTGTGAATAAATTGGAGCAATTGAGACAGGTAACAGGAATGCCGGCCATAGAGACATTGACAAAGGTAATAACGGACAATAAAGCGATTGTGGTTTTAATTTTGTTTTTCATTTTGAAGTTCCTTAAATTTTAGGGAGTTTAATACTTCTGGCATGCAGCCAGTGTTTCGGCCATTCAGGGCCGTACTCATTTATTAAGTTCTTAATTGCGGCAATGTCTTCTTTGCCTGAGACTCCGGCAAATGACAGGGCCAGGGGGGATAAAGATAAATTGATCAGGCGACAACCCAGAGAAGAGGTCACGTAATATTCTCGTTTTGGCCGGGCCTGTGCGATGATTTGAACCTGGGTGGAATTGAGGCCCAGACCCTGATAAAGTCCTTTTTGGGTGTCTTTCCCTGCATCCTGGTTTGGTAAAAATATTTTGGTTGGGCAGCTTTCCGACAGTACATCTAAAAGGCCTGAATTTCTGGCATCAGAAAGGCTTTGTGTGGCAAGGACAACCGCACAATTCGCCTTTCTGAGCACTTTTAACCATTCCCGTATTTTTTGCTGAAACACAGGATGCCCTAGCATGATCCAGGCTTCATCCAAGATCAGTATGCTTGGCTGCCCTTTAAATGCCTTCTCTATGCGGTGAAAAATATACAAAAGCACCGGGATCAAGTTTTCTTCGCCAAGATTCATCAACTCTTCAATTTCAAACACTGTGTACTTTTCCAGGGTCATTGAATCGGCAGGCGCATCAAGCAGTTTGCCCATGGCCCCCTGGTTGGTATAATGCTGGATCGCCTCTTTGAGTTCCTGGTGCTGTATATAATGATACAGATTGCTTAAAGTGCGGTGCTGATCCAGAGAGTTTCTGATCTGCGTAACAGCATCGTGTATCGCTGTTCGGTGCTCAGGCTTGATATCAACTTTTTGCAGTTTGGCCAGGGTGGTTATCCAATCCTCTGCCCAGGCTTGTTCAGCATCCGTATCAATATATTTCAAAGGGCAAAAAGCAAGTCGGCTGTCATCACCGGCAATGTGATAATGGGTACCGCCTGCGGCAGAGACCAGGGAAAACATTGATAAGCCCTTATCAAATGCAAAAATACACGAATCTTTATAACGCCGGAATTGAGCTGCTATCATAGCCAACAAGACGGATTTACCCGCACCGGTAGGACCAAAAATCAGAGTATGGCCTAAATCTCCGATATGCAGGTTCAACCGGAAAGGGGTTGCGCCGTCTGTAGCGGCATACATAAGCGGCGGTGATCCCGGCGGATAAAAAGGGCAGGGGGCTTTAGCTGATCCCGCATATATTGTGGACAATGGTAAAATGTCGGCAAGATTCAGACTGTGCAAAATAATGCGGCGCAGGTTGGAATAATTGTTGGCCGGATGGGTTCCAAGCCAGCCTTCCAGGGCGTTGAGGGTTTCTACCCGGGCTGCAAAGCCTTGGGACAAAATCACTTTCCGGATATCCCTGGTTTGCGTCAGCAACAACTCTTTATCTTCATTTAACAAAATGATGTTGCCGCTAAAATAACCAAACCCCACAAATCCGGATTGATTAATTAAGTAGGCTTCCTCCGCATCTTCGGCCATCAAGGCGGCATCTTTGTTTGGCTTTGCCTTGGCGTTATTCAAAAGTTTGTCAAAGAAACCAATGATTTTTTGAGACCAGCCCTTCCGGTAATTTTCTATCTGCTGCAAGGCTGTCCATTGATCCATACAGATATAACGGGTGTTAAACCGGTACGGTATGGATAAACTGTCTAACCCGGACAGCATCATTGGGTAAGATTCTGCAGGAAAACCATCAATGGCAACGACACTTATATATTTATCCTCGATTTTCGGGACTATGCCGCCTGTGACATCTTGGGAGGATAAAAGATAATCAAGATACATAGGGATTTCCGGCAATTTTATTTTGTGGCGTTCCCCTGTGACAATAAAGTTGATAATTTCCAAAAGTTCTGAATATATGCCATTCTGGAGGGATATATCATTGAGTTTCTGGAGCCGAAAAGATAACGAGAGCCTATCCTCGATTTCAACCAGGTTGTTTTGGAAGGTTTTTAATGCTTTAACACCGGGATCATCACCTTTTTTTCTCTGGTGTTCATCCTTTTCCTCTGCGTATAAAAAGGAATCCATTTTCTGCGCGGATATATCCGGCTTCCAGGTGATAAAAAGATAATGGGTAGTACGAAAATGCTTTCCTTTCTTAAAATAGATCCGCCGTTCATCATCAATGGCCTTGGTGATTTTGTCAGGAAAATGATTTTCATTTTTATCAGGATAATAATCTTCCGGGCTCCGGATGCAGTCAAAGTGCAGGGTGAAGCCATCCCCTAAATTTTTTAACGATGCGGAGATCGAAGTTGAAAAATTTTCTAATTCCGTATCAGTTGAACTGTCCGTGTCCCGGGTTGTTATTTCATAGCCCACCAGGAACGAACCATTTTTACAAAGGATAACCCCGTTATCCGCCATCACGGCATACTGCAAAAGGCTTTGCAGGCCTTTCTCTTTTCTGCTCATGGCATTGTAATGGATGGATTTATGGGGTAACTGAGGGCTGTCTTTGGCCGGATAAAATTTTTTGTGCCGCACATGCTGCCGGAAGACCTTTGAAAGGATCGGCTCATTTTTATTTGCCTTCCTGGCCAGGGCAAACCCGACCGACAGAATTATCAGACCGATCAGTATCTGCCATGGGCGGTTGCCGCTGGATACAATCAGTACGCCGGCGGCAATACCTATGGGAAAAAGCAAATCCCGTTCTATGCCCATGATCAGGTCTGCACGATGCAGCGAACGATGTATTGCGATCCGTCTCATTATATTAATGCTCCGCTGCCGAATGTGAACAGCGTATCAATGATCGGTTCCGCCAGGGCCAGCACAGAGATGATACAGACCACTACCAAAAACCCTTTTGTCATGCCGTCCAAATCGTCTTTCTTGAACCACATCACAAAAGCGGCCGCCAGGATCATCAGTATTGCAACGGACTTGGCCCATGGCCCACGTAAAGTTTCCATCAAGGTTTCTGCCGGTGTTTCAAATTCTGAAATGGTTGATGCGAAAACAGAATCAACAAATGTAATAACGCCAATAAAAAGAAAGGTTGGTATAAGCAAGGGTAAATACTTTTTCATTTCTAAAACTCCTCTTCAAATAATCAATTGAATTGACAGACCGATAATGATGCCGAAAAGCATGGCAATGACTAAATTCAGCGTGTTTGTTTTTTTGTTCACCTCCTTGATTCTTTCTTTGAATTTTTCTGCAAGAATCTCTTGCTGGTCAGAAAGTCTTTGTGAGTATTCTTCGGCCATAAGTTCACACACAGTGGCAACGATCCAGACCGGATCATTGTCACCCACTGTCATTTTGTGCCTTTTGGCTATCTCTGCCTGGATTTTGTTTTTCATTCCTGCTGTTCCTGGGCATCAATGATCAGGCCGGATTCATCCAGGATGTTCCAGATTTCATCCCTGGCTATTTTAAGCCGCTGTTTAGCCATGACGTTGAATTTGCCTGAATTGACTGCCTGGGCAAATGTCAGCCGGGACTTGAGCATCAGCTCCAGATCATAGCCAAAGGTTTCTTTTTTATACGTGGGCAAAACAATGGTGGTGCCACCCTGGTCCCGGTTGGCCTTTGCCAGTTTGTGGTTTTCAAAATCAATTTGCCCGAAGAAAGGATTTACCCATATTGTTATGGGGGTATCCGGAAAACCGTCCATCAACGATGCAAGTCCCTGGATGGTATCTCCCTCGGCCTGGCCACCGGTGATCAAGGTATGCAACGTAAGATGGTGACCGCTGTCTTTCAGAAAATCGGCAACATTGTTTTCCGACATGTAAGCAGCCAGGGGAACAAATGTGCTGGCACCGCTGTCAACAACAGCAAATGCCTCATCCGGCAACTGGATTAATTTTTCTATCATCGTGTCAAACAACCGGCTGTTAATGGAATCACCTTCCATGATTTCTATCTTGGTCGCCTTTAATGCTTCGTAGGCTGTCAGGGTTGCATTAACCGGATCAGCGTCCAGGCATGCCAGCAACTGGTCTCTGTCAACCAGATATTGACTTAAAAGACTGGCTGTAAAACTTTTGCCAACACCGCCCTTGCCTTGTAGGATCATATTTATTGATGCCATCTTTTTCCCCTTTATAATTGGTTATGGATGCAGCTTGCTTTGCAGCATCCGGCTTTATCGCCGAGGCACATGGCGTACATGGTGCCCCAGGCTAACATTATGATTTTTTGAAAATCCTTCTTGGAAACTTTGGTGAAATCTTCCAACCGGTGTTCTTTTTTGAATTTATTAAATAAATATTCGTAGCTTACCCTATCCTCGTAATAGGCCATGAAATCAAACAGTCCTCTTAACGGCTGCAATTCATCTTCTGTGCAAAGATCTATAAAGTCGTTTTGCAGTGTTTGTATCCCTGACCAGATGTATTCCATGGCGTTTTCATAGCTTGAGGTCGTTATGCCCGTTAGGTTCATTATCTGCATGTAGGCACATAGTTCAGCTTCGAGCTTTTCAGCAGTGGTATTTTCAATCCATGCCCAGATCGAAATTAAACCTTTAAGCGCAAGCATCTTTTTTTCTGAAACATTGGCCCGCTGAAACCGAGGAATCACACTTTGGACCGGTTGGGCGTGAGCAGTATCTCCCATCTCTTTTGAAGTGTTGACAGCCCTTAACTGTTCATATCCCTTTAATTGAGCTTCCCTGGCCACCTGACTGCGAAAGATATGACCCATCATGCCAAGGCCGGCCAAAGTAATCCCGTACCCGTCCACTCTTGGGCCGTGATCTTCCACATGTCCCATTGGGATAAAATTTTCTGCCTTAAATAGGGTAGGGACATCCAAATATTGAATTTTTGTCATCAAGGCTTTGTGGGGCTGGTCAATTTCCTTGGCCAGTTTCCAGCTTGAAATGCCGAACTCGCCGGTGGGCAATAAAACTGTCAGATCGCTTTCTATTGGGATTTGTAATGCGGCTTTTAAATATAATTTGTCTTTCTGAGCCTTTTCCATGGCGTTAAATGCATTGATGTACTTGACCTTCCAGGCCATTGCCTTCTTACCGGTAAATCCCATAACAAGCAGAGCAAAACCGTCACGAGTGAGATCGTAGGAAGGTCGAGGTTTGCCTTGCTCATCAATATATTCAGCGGGCTCAAAATTGAGCTCGCTGAAATCTTCCATAATTTCAGATAATTCCCCAGCAATTCGACGGATTTCGCGCAGAACATTTTTATGATCTTTTCCAAAATGTTCTGCCACCATCATTGAGGAAACCGTAAGTTTTCCTTTTATGGTTGAAATATTAATTTTTTGATTTTCTATTTCCATATCCATTGTTAATCTCCCCCAAAAAAAATAATGATCTGTTTTAGGGCTACTCAAAATTAGGGTTATTCTTTTTAATTAGGGTAAACGGTTTTTCATTTTCTTTTTCTTCCTCAACAAAGTCTGTTTCTGGCGGGTAAGGATCGTTTGAATGGCTGAATTTACCTCGTAATTTACCTTGACCTTGACGGATGATTTTTTCTTTTGAGGCTTTTTTTTGACCGAAGGGAAACCTCTGATCGTGGTTTTCCATAATTTTTGCCCAGGCCACATACGACATATGAATTTTATCTTTTTCGATAAAATGATCGTATATGGTCTTTTTTGAGTAACCCTTTGAAAACAAAGCTTTTACTTCGTGATGAATGGCCAGATATTGACTTTTACATGAAGGTTTCATAATTCGTCTCTCTTTTGTGTAAAAGGGAAGGGTTTATGGTAATTTTTTAATATTTTAGTCCAGGAATTATATGACATATGAATCACACCCTTTTTGAAGAAATAATCGTACACAGCTTTGATTGTATAACCCTGCTTAAGCAGTGTTTGGGTTTCTTCATGGATAGCAAGGTACTGACTTTTACATGAGGGCTTAGGTCCATTCTCCATAATCTAACCATCTTCTTTCTTTCAAAAATTTTGATAGTCCCGGTATCCAGCGGCCATTATCCCGCTGCCAGTCATGGGACATCTTATTTTTTAAAATGATTTGTAAAAGTTTTGATGTTTTTGGCAGTTCTCCGGCCCGAACAAGTTTTTTAAAATTCATCCAGGCTTGCCATTGCCCGGTTTGTCGGGGGTATTGATTTAAAATCACATCGAATTGTTTTTTGAGGGGTAAGCTATCTAATTCAGCTTCCTGCTGCTGTTTTTCAGCCTGAATCTTTTGCTGCTTTTCCTTCTGATGCTGCAGCTGTAGATGGTCTTGCCGCTTTTGTTCTTCATCTTTTTTTCTTTGGAGTTCTTCCGAATAGACATCAAAGACAATGGTTTTAACGCCAAAAAAAGAAAAATTATCTTTGAGGGTTTGACCGTAATGTTTTTCGATTCTTTGTAATGCTATTTTGTTTGGCCCTGACAGGATTACACTGCCGTTCTCGATTTGAGCCACCAGGCAGGGAAGATACTTGGCCGCTAAATTCAACTGGTCTTTAGAAATAATACTCTCTCTGATTTTTGCCCAAGAGGCAGGTTCCTGGCGGCCTTGGACTGATTCTGAATAGTGGGGTAGGGGGGAAGTATTCTTATATAATCTATCTAAGGTATGATCCGACAAATTGCCGACATTTTGTCGATCCGCGGCATGACACGCGTGATCAATCTCCAGGTGGCTATTTTCTGGTATTTTTTGTTCAATTTGAGGCTCAATTTCTGGAGCCGTTTCCGTCTGACACTGGTTGGGCGTTTCAACGGGCTTTGGTCGCTGTGGTTTTGTTTTGTCGGACCGTAATCCTCTGAATTTAATGATTGCAGGATGAGCAAGGAAATAATACACGGTCTCTGTCCAGCCGTTAATTTCCTCTTTGACAGCGGTGATCAACTTGGCTTCTTTGAGGGTCTTGATATGTCTTTCAATGGTCCGATAGCATACATTTGTCCGGCTGGCTAATGTTCCCATGTTTACAAACGTATGGTCCTTACCAACCGCACATCTAATCATAGCTCTAAATGTATTTTGTACACCTGCCGGCATTTTGCCCCCATCTATTGTTATTTTCGGGAACCATAGATCCAGATCATTCGCATAACCATGCGATATCAAACTGTAATTCATATTTTCCTTTCGAGCCGAAAAAAAGAAAACACTACACCTGTAAGCTTGACAAACTCTATTCGTTGAGTTAGCTTCTTAATATGTAATTCATATTAAGAAGCCCAAGGCTTCTGGGAGATCCTTAATGGCTGCAACCATTAAGGATTTTCTTTTTTGGGACGGCTTATTAGCTTAAGTTGTACCTCCGCTAATTTATCTTTATGGTTAATATCAGCCCTATTCTTTCACCATCCCAAAGTCTGATAATATATATTATGTAAACTTTTAAAATTATCAAATTCCATATCAGGCTGTTTTATATAATCAAAATGTAATATTGAAATCTGCCCTGCCCGTGTTATATTATTTCTAAAATAAAGGCTATGAGCCGAGACCTGGTTCCCAGTATCCAGGTTTAAATCACAGAGAATAGAAAGACTATCAGATTCTAATCGTTTAATCGGACTAACTTGAAATAAAAAGGAGCTGCAATGAACACAAATCTTTCCTATCAGCAAACCGGGGTAATGGCTCGGGTTAACGAGTTTATCAGAAGCACATATAATTGGATGGCCATTGGCCTTGCCGCCACCGGCGTCACATCATATTTTGTATCTCAAAGTCCTGCCGTGATGCAGGCTGTGTACGGTAACCCCATCATGCCATGGGTGTTATTCATTGGCCTCATTGTAATGTGCGGATACATCAGTGCACGCATTCAAAAGATGCAGGCAAGCACGGCCACAGGTCTTTATGTGGGTATGACCGTCCTTTACGGTATCTGTCTTGCCCCGATTTTTATGATTTATACCCAGGCATCCATTGCCTCAACTTTTTTTATCTGCGCTGCAACCTTTGGGGCTGCAAGTGTTTACGGCATGATAACGAAAAAAGATCTCACCGGAATGGGACAGTTTTTGATGATGGGTCTCTTTGGTATCATCATTGCTATGGTTGTTAATATCTTTATACAAAGCTCAGCCATGCAGACAATCATCTCCATGGTTGCGGTGGTCCTTTTCACAGGGCTCACCGCCTATGATACCCAGAAACTTAAATCCATGGCGGTTACCCTTCCCATGGATGCAACCGGTGCCATGGTCCGTAAAGGAGCCATCCTTGGCGCTTTAAGCCTTTATTTAGATTTTATGGGGCTTTTTGTTCATCTGCTGAGCCTGCTTGGCGTAGCAAGGGACTAATTCTTAGAATATTCAGATTTTTTTCTTTAACAATAAACCCCTGGGACAAAAAATGTTGTCCCAGGGGTTTTCATTTTCTTTATTATATGTTCGCACCCTGCCCTGCCCCAATATGCAAACTATTCCAGGCGTTTGATGGGATTAGGCCGGAGTCGAAGCTGCTGGCCGGAACTGAAACAACGCCGCCTGACAATTCCAAGAACCATGCTTACGGTCAAGGCTGTGGAGGCCACCAGCATGAACATCACCACAATCTGGTATCGGATGGCGAGCATTGGATCTTCACCGGAAAGAATCTGACCGGTCATCATGCCGGGAAGAAATACAATGCCGACACCTGCCAGAGCGTTAATGGAAGGAATCATCCCAGCTTTTAGCGCATCCCTGAAAATATCCTGTGACGCTTCAACACTTGTTGCGCCTAAACAAAGTTGCATCTCCACCAGATCCCGTTTAGCCTTTAGGTCAGAAAGCAATCGGTCCAGCGACAAGCCCAAAGCGGTCATGGAGTTACCGGCCACCATACCGGCAATGGGGATGAAATACTGGGGATGCCAGAAAGGCGTGGCCTTGACGATCAGGCCGGTCACGATACTTGTTACCACGGCATACACCAAAAGCATGGAGATAAAAGAGGGGAAAACAAAAGGGATGCTTTTTTCGGAAACATTGCCCCTGACAATGCGGACGGCAAATGCCGCCATGACACAAAAAAGAGCAAGAACGATCCAGACCGATGCAATATCGAATATAAAACTGAGGACATAACCCATGATCGTCAGTTGAATCGCGCATCTTGCCGCGCCCATGAGAATGGATTTTCCGAGACCGGCACGGCTCCACAATGAAATTGCCCCTGCCGCAACAATAAACAGTGATGCGATTGCAAGCTCAAGTCCACTGATATTAAGCGCGCCCGATGTTAACTGCATATAAATACCCTGCCCTGGTCAATGGTGATTTCCATCACCGAAGCGTTTTTGGGTAAAAATTTATCATGGGAAATCAATACAATGGTGGTTCCCTTCCGGTTGATATCCTCCAGCAGTTCATACACATAACGTTTGCTTTCACTGTCCAGTGAGGATGTCGGTTCATCAAGAAGCAGGACTTTAGGATCGGTCAAAAGGGTTCGCAAAAGGCTCAAGCGCTGACGCTGGCCGCCGGAAAGCATGGCGCCTTCATCAGCAAGTCTGACGTTTTTCATTTTCACCTTTGCAAGCAGCTGTTGCAGATGCTGATCAGGCGGCACTGCTTTGTCTTTGTTGATGCGAAATAAAAAGGGCTGCAACAAAATTTCTTTAATTGATTGATCGGGAATAACCGGACTCTGCTGGAGATAGGCGGCCTGACGGCGCAGTTCACAAGGATTCAAGTGGGTAAGATTCTGACCTAAAAAATTAATTTCTCCTGAATCCACCTCTTCCAGACGGTTCATCAACCGCAGGAGGGTTGATTTTCCGGCACCGGACGGCCCGTGAATAAGAACGAATTCACCCTGGGGGATATCAAAGCTTTGACTTGCCAAGATGATCCGTTCTCCATGCCAGGCAAATGAAACATCATGAAACTCAAAACACGGGAGTTTGTGATCCATTGCTATAAATTATTTCTTATGGCCTCGCAGATTTTCTCACAGCATTGACGGGTCATATTTTCCTCAGGCCCTTCGACCATCACCCTGAGCAACGGCTGTGTCCCGGAATACCGCACAAGCACCCTGCCCTGGCTGCCCAATTCTAATTCAACGGCCTTGATGGCATCTGCAACCTTTGGGACTTTCATAAAATCAGGCCTGGATGCGTCCACTTCAACATTGATCAGTACCTGGGGATAAACAGTCATAATTTCAGCCAGTTTGGATAATGGCTTTTGTGTTTCCACCATCACTTCGATGAGCTTTAATGCCGATAACAATCCATCGCCTGTGGTCTGTTCGTCCAGAAAAATCATGTGGCCCGAATCTTCCCCGCCCATTAAAGCACCGGTCTCTTTCATGCGCGCCAATACTTGTCGGTCCCCAACCCCTGTTATTTCATGTTCGATACCCAATTGGGCCAGTGCATTGCCAAATCCAACATTGCTCATGACCGTACTGACAACGATATTATTGCCAAGTTTTCCGGTCTGTTTGGCAAATCCGGCCAAAACAGCCAGCAAGGTGTCTCCGGTGATCTGCCGGCCTGTTTCATCCACGGCAATCAACCGGTCGGCGTCGCCGTCCAAGGCAAGGCCGAGATCAGCGTTCATTTTTTTGACATGATCGCTTAGATCCTGTGTGTGCTGGGAACCGCATGCTTCATTTATGTTTATGCCGTCCGGCTGGTTGTGAATAAAACTGACATCAAAAATATCGGCGTTAAAAATCTTGGGGGCACAGAAACTGGCCGCGCCGTTTGCTGCATCAATAACTATTTTGAGTTTTTTTGCATTGTTTTGGAAATTAAATTTTTTAACCAGAAACTGTGCGTATTGATCCTGGGCATCACCGGCAGATCCGATGATGCCGATTTTTGACGGCAGATCAATGGCCGGGCCAAGGATCATATTTTCAAGATCCGCCTCCTGGTCATCGGATAATTTAATGCCGCCTTTTTGAAAAATTTTGATGCCGTTATCGTGGTAGGGGTTATGGGAGGCGGAGATCATAATTCCGGCCCCGCAGGATTCAACCGCACCGCTTAGATACGCCACTGCCGGTGTGGGAATAACACCCGCGATCATTACATCAACCCCCACCGACGCGATGCCGGCAGCAAGAGCGGCTTCAAGCATTTGGCCTGAAATTCGGGTATCCCGGCCGATGACCACACAATTGTTGGCAGATTTTTGTGTCAAAATGCCTACGGCCTGGCCTGTTTTCATGGCCAAATCGCATGTCATGGGATAGGTGTTTGCCATGCCCCGTATACCGTCTGTTCCAAATAACTGTCCCATTTAAATGGTTATCCTAACTTTAGATTCGTTTTAAATTTTAGTTGTGAGTTTAAGCCTGACAATAAAGGTGTCCGCACGGTTCATAGCAGTTATTCGTTCAACTCAAACGCGCCGACAATCCGGTCTTCAATGCCTTTCAGCCATGCCGATCCCAAGGTTGACATGGATTCGTCAAGATTCTGAATGAATCCAACATAGTCTTTTTTATTATGAATATTTTTTGCGTCAACGTGCTCTATGAATGTTTCACCATCCGGTCCAGGGACTTTAATATCATTTTCAGTTTGATCTAATATTGATGGCAATCGGGACAGTCTTTCCAGAACCGTGTCGTGGACATCAACAGACGGACTGCCCTGCCCTTTACCCCGTTGCTGCAAAATATTCTTTGAGTGTTCAAGTTTTTCTCCAAATGCATTCAGCCGCTTTATGCGTTCTTGAATACAGACATCAATATTTTCCTGCAAGCCTGCCACAAGGGCCTGGGACATGTCGTTCCAGGTAAAAAGGGAACGAACGAAATGATACCAGGCTTTTAAGGCGTACAGCCCTGAAATATAGTAGATGTTTTCGGTTAGAATTCTATCAGGCCGAGTATAGATACCCGGACGCCACTGAACGGAAGCACTTCTCATGGTCCCGCCCATAATCAGCCGATCACACCGATCTTCGCTATTCCGGATAATTGATCCTGCCGCACTGATACATCCAAAAGCGATTCTGACCGGTCCCACAAGCCCGCCCTGGCCACCAAGGAACACCGGTTGTCTGTTGAGCATCACGCCCTGGTAAACATTGCCCATCATTGAGGCCGTTGCCTTGTCCTGGTTCGGAGTATAATTAAAATGGATAAAGGACGACCCCACCTCGGAATGATCCTTTCGGCTGGTGCCCCCGGCCATGAGGCAATCGCAGAAATTGATCAGGCTGCCCAGGGTGACAAAGGGAAAAAGGATGGTCTGCTTGAGCCCGACGGTGTGGGCTGCATTGGCCTGCTCTTCAAGAATACACCCCGTTCGTACATGCCCACCGGACCCAAATACATTATCCCCCATGAACACGGATTCCTGGAAATATCCGCCTTTGAGTTGAGTGCCGGGGCCTATAAGACAGTTCTCAACCGTTACCGGTGTTTCGTAGCCAAGAACAGTGCCCGGCATGATCAGCGTCTTTGCCCCGGTCAGTTTGGTGCCCGAATAAAGCGTTACACCATCCGGGGATATGCGTTCAACGTCAATATCATCACCGATAAACACGGTGGAAGGATTCGGGATGTTTACCCCTTTTTGTATCAGGGCCTCAATCTTTTTTAAATTCATGGTTCAAATTTTTAAATTATATTCCCAAGGGTTTATTCTCATCAAATTTTATTCTATAAATATTAGAGCCTGAACAAAACGCCGTGTTTGGACGGCGCGTTAGAAACGCTTTAAGTTCAAAATCTTGTCCGGATGCAAGAGGCATCATAATGACACTGAGAGCATACTAAAGTATGTGAGGCTTGTAAATTGTTATGCAATGCCGCAGACTATGAAACGTTTCGTTCTAACATGAGCAAGCAGGCAAGACTTCATCATTTTCATACGCCAAAACACTTCAATTGCAAGGAGAAATACATATGAGCCCGGCTGGTTTGCTGTATCCGGATGATTCTTCAATTCAAAACCTTCATGCAAAACTAACACAGGCGGCCCGGGAATTAAACACGCCGGACCATCATTTAAGCCGGCTTTTAGACCGGCCTGGACGGTTTTCTGATTTTAGCCTGGGTATTGACGGTTTTTTTATGGATTTTTCACGTCAGCGGCTTGATGAAAATGCATTGTCATTGCTGCGTGACGCCCAGCTCTTATCCGATGCACTTAAAAAATTCAGTGACATGACCCAGGGAGAAATCGTAAATCCAACCGAAAACCGGGCAGCGCTGCACACTGCGGCCCGGGGAACGGGGCCGTCACCGCTTATATTCAAAGAGATGGACGTTAAGACTCAGATGCAGCAGGTCAATGAAAAGATAGAGCAATTCTGCGCATCTATTCATGAAGGAAAAATCCGCTCTGCAAGTGGAAAACAGTTTGCCCAGGCGGTTGTTATTGGGATTGGCGGCTCATATCTCGGGTGTGAATTTGTTTACCAGGCCCTGGCCGGTGCGGACAGAAAAATGGACCTGTTATTTCTGCCCAACGTGGATATTGACAATTTTGCCCGGATTATTGAATCGGTTGACCCGGAGACCACCCTTTGGATCGTGATTTCCAAATCCTATACCACCACCGAAACCATGGCCAACCTCAATCAGGTCGCCACATGGTTAAAATCCATGGGTATTGCCCCCGAAGATCACATGGTCACCATCACAGCCAAAGGTAGTCCGGGAGATGATCCCGGGACCCCAGTGCTGGCCTCTTTCCACATGTTTGATTTCATCGGCGGCAGGTATTCCGTCTCCTCGGCTGTGGGCGGGCTGCCTTTAAGTCTTGCGCTTGGATATGATGTGTTTGAACGTTTTCTGGACGGCTGCAGAATGATGGACATCCATGTACTGGAAAGTCCGGCAGATAAAAACATCCCGTTAACCGCCGCCCTGATCTCCATTTGGAACACCGTGTACATGGCATATCCGGCCCAGGCTATTATTCCCTATGCATCAAGGCTGGCCCGGCTCAGCCCCCATGTCCAGCAACTGTATATGGAAAGTCTCGGTAAATCGGTTTCCCCGGAAGGGAAACCTTTAACCCAACCGGCCGGCACCATTATTTTCGGCGAGCCCGGCACCAATGCCCAGCACTCATTTTTCCAACTGGCCCACCAGGGCAATGCCTTCCCCATTGATTTCATCGGCGTCAAATCACCGGGATATACCGGACTTCAGGCCATGTCCAAAGGGGTGACCAACCACCAGGAACTGTGGGCCAATCTTCTGGCCCAGGCAGGCGCTCTTGCCCTGGGCCGCAGTTCCGATGATCCGGCCAAAAATTTTGACGGCAACCGGCCTTCCACCATAATAACCATCGATAATCTGGAACCCGAAAGTGTAGGGATGCTGCTCTCTTTTTACGAAGCCAGAACCGTTTTGGAAGGGTTTATTCTCGGCGTGAACCCCTTTGACCAGTTTGGTGTGGAGTTAGGCAAGGTCATGGCCGGAGAGATCCGTAAAGAGATGGCTTCAAAAAACAAAGATGCGTCATATACCTTTGCCTGCGCATCAAAGACGGATAATTTTTATCTGAATTTATTATTTGAAAAATAAGACGGAAAAATCAATCTCTGTTCCAGAGACTAAACATCCCTGGAACAGGATAAGGACAAGAGGGATCAGGGGAATTTATACAGGGAAGCTCCCCAGGTGAGCCCGGCACCAAGTCCGGCAAAGAGCACAACATCACCGGATTTACCAACCCGCCCGGTTTCCATGGCTTCGTGAAGTGCCAAAGGAATACTGGCGGCAGTGGTGTTCCCATATTTTTCAATATTATGAAACACTTTGTCTTCGGGCAGTTTGAGAAACTGGCCAAAGGCCTGATTGATACGCTTGTTGGCTTGGTGGGGTATCACAAGATCAATTTCAGACAATTCCATACCTGCTTTTTGCAATACTTCCTGGGTCACCTTGGGCAGCATGCGCACTGCTTTTTTAAAGATGGCAGGGCCATCCATAAACGGAAAATACCTGGGATCATCAAAGGGTACGCCATCGGGCATGCGTTTGAAAAGATTGGACGCCGGCAGTTCGGTTTTCAAAGCCTCTGCAAAATTGCCGTCTGCATGCAATGCCGAAGCGATCAGTCCCACATTTTCATCGGTGTCCACGGCTTCAATACAGATGGCGGCGGCCCCGTCTCCGAAAATGACCGTCACATCCCGGCCCCGGGTAGTTTTATCAAGTCCTGAGGAGTGCACTTCAGCACCCACCAAAAGAATTTTTGAGGCAAGTCCGGATTTGATGTAGGCATCTGCGGTGGCAAATCCGTACAAAAATCCGGTGCACTGCTGGCGGATATCCAGGGCCGGTGTGGCATCAAGCCCGAGATTTCGTGCCAAAAGGCATCCACCTCCGGGAAACATGATATCCGGACTCAGGGTGGCAAAAATGATAAAATCCAGATCTTCGGGGCTCCACCCTGCTTTGTCCAGTGCCATGCGGGCAGCGTGGGTGCCCAAGTCCGATGAACCGCAGGCATCCTCTTCTGTGATCCAATGCCGTTGATGAATCCCTGTGCGCTGACGAATCCATTCGTCGGATGTGTCCATAAATTCGGTCAGATCTTGATTGGTGACAATATGGGGGGGAACAAAGAAGCCTGAGCCCTTGATAATTGATTTTTTCATTAAAGTTCCTTGTTACTATATAGATTCAAAACAATAGAAAATTTCTGTCTGATACCCGGGTCTTCCCAGGTTCAAGTGTAAACTCAAATTTATAATATGAATTTTATTTTAAGGCAAGGCAGTTGAAATTGTCCATCATTTCCGGCCCAGTTTTGCCTTGGGAACTGGATATTTTTTTTCACACTTATATTTTTTTTCTTGCAAATTCCAAGAAAATTGAGATATGAGACATACTGTATTACTCAATCCATTGACAAAGAGGCAGATATGGCTAATCCGGCTCGACTTCTGATCGTGGACGATAACGATGATATTTTGTCCACTTTTTATGAATTTTTTAACTCCCTTGGATACGAGGTTAAAACTGCGGTGGATGGATTTGCCGCATTAAAGATTCTGCGGGATAAACCCGATTATTTCCAATGCCTGATCACAGACCTTGTCATGCCCAACATCAGTGGGGTCGGCTTGATTTCCATCGTAAAAAAAGAATACCCCGATCTTAAAACCATTGCCATGACCGGGTATGGGGATCACCCTGGCGCCCTTGCGTCCGAAGCCCAAGCCGATATTGTTATTTTCAAACCCGTTGACCTGTTTAAAATTGAACGCAAAGTTGCCGAACTTATAGGTTGCAAAGAAGATTAAGAAAAGAAGATTAAGAAAAGAGAGCCTTATACCATATGACTTCATCAACCCCGCTGATAGGCGTTTCAAGCCCTATGCTGAAAATCAAGGAACTGATCAACCATGTGGCCCAAACCTGTCTAAATATTTTGATCACAGGTGAAACGGGTGTTGGAAAAGGCGTGGTTGCCAGAAGTCTGCATGCTGAATCGAATCGGGCACAAAACAATTTTGTACAAATTAACTGTGCGGCGCTGCCTGAAACTCTTCTGGAGTCAGAACTATACGGCTATGAAAAAGGAGCGTTTACCGGCGCACACAAAAAACGCTATGGAAAGTTTCTAACTGCAGACAAGGGTGTTCTTTTTCTTGACGAAATCGGGGATATGCCCCTGTCCCTTCAATCTAAAATGCTCCACGTGCTCCAAAGCGGGGAATTCTCTCCTTTGGGCTCAGACCAGGATTACAAAACTGATGTCTGGGTCATTGCCGCAACCAACCAGAGTCTTGAAGAAAATATAAAAAATAAAACCTTCCGAGAGGACCTTTTTTACCGGCTTAATATCATTAAAATAGATATCCCGCCACTGCGTGAACGGCCCGAGGATATCCCGGCCCTGATTGAGTATTATTTCAAAAGATACTTGCCGGAACACCCCAATACAAAGGCCCAAAGACCTGACAGCCGCACTATGGAAAGGCTTTGCAGTTACCACTGGCCCGGTAATGTACGCCAGCTGCAAAATTGTATCAAAAAACAGATGGTGCTCAGTTCCTGGGATAAAATTTTTGAAGAGTTGCCCAATGACGCCTATGGCACCCAAGCATCGTCTTCAGAGATTAACTCCTCTGGGCATTCGACTGGTTCTGCCTTGCGTTCCGCCGATCATCAACTTGAAAACGATCCCGGAAACAAGCGGTTGAGTATTATTTCAGAATTTGTAGACCTCTCCACAAGTTCTGAAAAATTGTTTGAAGATATCTCTTTGAAAAAAATCAAGAAGCTTGCTTCGGACAAGGTGGAGAAAGAGGTGATTACTTTTGTGCTGGAAAAGGTAGGGTGGAACCGGTCCAAAGCTGCGAAAATTTTAAAGGTTTCCTACAAAACCCTGTTGTATAAAATGAGCGAATTCGATGTGAATCCGCCCATCAGTTAACTGCTTTTATTTGCAATATGGGGTAAATGCGCTGATCATGGCATCTGTTGCCTTGGATAACAATTTTCTTGGACAGGCAATATTTATCCGCTCAAATCCTGACCCGCTCTGGCCGAACCAGTTGCCGTGATCAAGGGCAAGGCTGGCTTTTTCTTCAACGATCTCAATGATTTCTTCCGCTGACAGTCCCAACGGATTAAAATCAATCCACGGCAGATAGGTGGCCTCAAGATCAAACACCCGTACCCCTGGCAGTTCTTTTTCGATTCGGTCTTTCAAATATAGATAATTATCATAAATATATTTGATGAGCTCCACCAGCCAGGGTTCTGCCCCTTCATAGGCCGCCCGGGCCGCAATGGCACCGAATAAATTGGAGGTGCCGGTTGAATTAAGGCCAAGGCTGTTAAAAAAATGTGCCATTTCCCGGCGATGGATTTTGTTGGGAATGACCAGGCATGAATGGGCCAGGCCCGCCAGATTAAAGGTTTTTGATGCGGCAATGCCGGCAATTGAGTTCCGGGTCAGTTCAGGAGATATGGAGTGATAACTGGTATGTTTGAACCCGGGCATGACCAGATCACAATGTATTTCATCGGCAAACACCAGGACATTGTTTTTTTGACAGATGGTCCCGAACCGTTCAAGCTCATCTCGGGTCCAGATCCGGCCGACGGGGTTATGTGGTGAGCATAAAATAGCAAGTTTAACCCTTGGGTCCTGGACCTTTTCTTCCAGGTCTTTGAAATCCATATCATATCGGTAATTGTTCAGCATCAGCGGATTTTCAATGACATGCCGTCCATTGGTGATGATGGCCTGGGCAAAGGGATAGTAGACCGGCGGCTGGATCAATACCCCGTCGCCGGGTTTGGTAAAACACTGGATCAGATAGTTTACCGCAGGTACAATGCCCGGCGTATTAACAAGTGAGTCGGACTGGATCTGCCATTCGTGCCGTCGGCCAAACCAGTTGATCAGTGCTTCATTGTGCCGGCTGTCATTCAAACTGTACCCGAAAATCCTATGGGCCAGACGCTGTTCCATGGCATCGAAGATAACATCCGGGCAGGTAAAATCCATATCCGCCACCCATAACGGCAGAAGGTTTCCACGTCCCTTGCCGAATTTTTGCTCCAGAACAGATGATTCCCACTTTGTTGAACCTGTGTTGCTTCTATCAATGATCTGATCAAAATTCCATGAACCTGTCATTTTTATCTCCTTTATCCGTGCAGCGGGGTGCCTAAGATTTTTAAAGACGCTTCTCCCATGATTTCGGCCAGAGTGGGATGGGCATGGATAGTATGTGCTATATCCGCTGCCGTCAGGCCGTTTCTAACGGCCAGGGCGGCTTCGGCGATCAGATCTGTTGCATGGGGGCCTGTCATGTGAACCCCGATCACCTTGCCCGATGCTTTTTCCACGATCATTTTTGCCTCTCCGGCAATCTGGTCAATGGCATGGGCCTTGCCCAAAGATCTGAAATTGACCACTGCCGTTTCAATGTCCATACCCTGTTCCCGGGCCTGTTCTTCCGTTAATCCGACGGTACCGATTTCGGGCATGGTAAAAATGGCGCCCGGCACAGTATCATACGACATGGCGGTTTTGGGCGCTCCTGCTTGCCCGCAGGCATTGGCCGCCGCCACAAGGCCTTCGTGGTAGGCCACATGGGCCAGCATCACATGCTTAGGGCCAAGAACATCGCCAATGGCATATACATTGTCAACACGAGTCTGCATATATTCATCCACGGCAATCCAACCGTTTTTATCAGTGTCAAGGCCGATATTTTCCAGACCCAGATCGTTTGCCACAGAACGCCGGCCGATACACACAGCCATAACATCGGATTCAATGGATTTTGTTTTCAGCTTTTCAGACGTCTCGGTAAATGGACTGACATCCAGAGCAATCGTAAGCCCGTCATTTTTATGGTCAGCCCGGGCAACAATTGTATTCGTAAATACTTTGATTTTACGTTTTTTCATTTCACGCAGCAGCAATTTTGAGCAAGACGCGTCAACGCTCGGAAGAGGAAGTACCCTCTCCATGGCCTCAACAATGGTCACCTGAGATCCCAGAGCACTGAATATAAAAGCGAACTCACATCCGATCACCCCGCCGCCCACGATGGTTAAAGACTTTGGAATGTCATCCAATGCCAAAAGGTCATTGGACGACAAAATTTTTTCGTGGTCAAAGGCAAATGCTGAAAAGTTCATGGGCACCGTACCGGCGGCAATAATTAATTTGTCGTAAGAAAGGGTTGTGGGCGCTTCATTTTCCTGCATCACCTCGACTTTACCCGGCGAAACAATTTTTGCCCGGCCCATGACGATATTAACACCGGCCTTATCAAGAAGTCCTGCAAGTCCCTTTCTCTGGCCGTCAAGCACCTTTTCTTTTCGTGCCATAAGAACGGCGATGTCTGGGGTAACGGTACCTGTTATTTTTACCCCCATACTTTCAGCGTTAAGACAGCTGAGCAGCAGATCAGCCGTATTTTTCATTATTTTAGACGGGATACAGCCGTGGTTAAGACAGGTGCCCCCCAAATTTTCTTTTTCAATCAAGGTCACCTGGGCTCCCAAACCCGCAGCTTTTAATGCGGCAACATAGCCGCCGGGGCCTGCACCGATGATAATGATGTGTTCAGCCATATGTATCCTCGTAAAAACTGATTATAGATAATTGCAAATTTCATTAGAATTTGGATAGAATATATATGCTTTCATCAATTTATTCCAAATATATTTTTAAATTCTAAAGAATCAATCTTTTTATATTTGACTCTATTGCAAGGGTAATATAGATTCAATTAAAAAACAGTTCTTCAATTAATTATTCTCAAAATAATTTAATATTAAATTGACATAAAATGATAAAAACATGAAAATTGATGACACCAATATCAATATTATCAGAGAACTCAAAGACGGTAAAAAACCTTTCAAAAAAATAGCTGAAAAGCTCGGTGTTACTGAAAACACGGTTCGGGCCAGGGTGCTCAAGCTCCAAGAGGAAGGTGTGCTTGAGTTTTGCGGCCTTGTGGATCCGGCCAAGCTGCCTGGCCACAGAAGTGTCATTGTCGGCATTAAACTCTCCGAGACCAATCTGGTGGAAAAGGGAAAGGAGATCAGCCGTCTCAAAGGTGTGATTTCCGTATCCGTGGTCACAGGCCGTTATGATCTCATGGTAATGGTTTTGTTCAAAGAAGGTTTTGATCTGCTTGAGTTCTACACCAATGAAATTTCAAAAATTCACGGAATAGATTCCGTTGAAACCTTTGTGGTGTACAAATCATACAATATGAAGGTGCCGTACATTTTTTAAACTCGATCATCAAGTTTTTAAGGAGTTTGTCATGACCAATAATCTAAAAGAGACACCGTTAAATGCATGGCACAAAAATGCCGGGGCCAATATGGCGGATTTCGGCGGGTTTGACATGCCGCTATGGTATGATACCGGGGTTAAAAATGAGCACATTGCCGTGCTTGTATCTGCGGGGATGTTTGATACATCACATATGGATTGTATTCGGGTTCAGGGGGATGGCGCCCCTGCCCTGCTTGAATTCTGCTTCACAAGGCAGATCAGCGCCCTGTCAGAGGGCCGGTGTATTTACGGGGCATTTTTAGACGCCAACGGCCACTGTATTGACGATGCCATTGTTTATAAATTTTCAGATCTCAGCTTTATGGTCTGTGTCAATGCCGGAATGGGGGGAACCATCGCCGAACATTTGGTTTCTCACAGAGACGGAAAAGTAGTAGATATTGAAGATCTTTCAGACCACCTTGCCAAACTGGATGTCCAGGGTAAAAATGCCTTGAAAATCGTATCCAGCCTGATCAAAGACAAAGAAAATGTTTTTGATAAAATGCCTTATTTTTCATTTAAAGGGAATCTGGACCCCGACGCCCCGGATGGGGTAACACTTGTGGACGGGACTCCTGTTATTGTGTCACGGACAGGGTACACGGGAGAATTCGGCTTTGAAATTTTCATTGCGCCCGATAAAGTTGAAAAATTGTGGACCAATCTTTTGGATGCAGGTTCCCCCTATGGCCTGATTCCCTGCGGCCTGGGTGCCAGGGACTCTTTAAGGGCCGGTGCATGTCTTCCCCTGTCCCACCAGGATATCGGTCATTTTCCATTCATCAACCACCCCTGGGAATTTGCCCTGCCCTTTAAGGCCGGAACCCGGGAGTTTACCAAGACATTTTTAGGCGCTCAAAGCCTGTTGAACCTGGAAAAGCCCTCCTTTACCTATGCCTTTGTGGGCGATTCGTTAAGAAAAGTCGGTGCCGGAGAAAACGGTCGGGTGCTCACCGAGCAGGGTGAGGATATCGGCATGGTACTGACCTGTGCAACAGATATGGGAATTTTTTGGCATGAAGACCGGATCATCAGCGTCAATACGCCGAACCTGCCTTCGGATGTTAAAATCAAGGGGCTTGCCTGCGGGTTTGTTATGGTGGATCAGCCCCTTGATATGGGGACCCGGTTGACCCTTGTTGAAGGCAAACGCAAAATTGAGGTTCGGCTTGTTTCCGATGTGAGGCCGGACAGGACAGCAAGGCTCGCAATAAAAAACTTTAGATAATGTTTAGCCCAAAAGTCATCCACCTGCGGCGTTGCAGAAAAAGTTGTAATCCTCACATACTTGAGTATGCTCCGGTTACAAATTTTTCTGCGCCTTGCATCTGGATAACTTTTGGACCAAACACCGGCACCATTAAAAAATTCTATAATTTTACCGTTTAACCTAACAATAGTTAAAATAAAAATTTAGGAGACGATATGAAATCCATTGAAGAATTAAATTTTCCATCAGATGTGAAATATACCGATGACCATGAATGGGCAAAGGTTGAAGGTGATTTAGTATGTGTGGGTATTTCCGACTATGCCCAGGACCAGCTTGGCGAAATTGTATTTGTGGAGCTGCCCGAAACAGGAGACACTTTCGGCCAGGGCGATGAGTTCGGCAGCGTGGAATCGGTTAAAGCGGTATCGGAAATTTATCTTCCCATTTCAGGTGAAATCGTTGAGATCAATGCTGACCTTGAAGATGCACCGGAGCTGGTCAACACCGACTGCTATGACAAGGGCTGGCTTGTAAAAATAAAACCCGACGATATGTCCGAACTGGACAGCTTGAAAGACCAGGCCGCATACCTTGAAATGCTGAAAGGATAATTGCCATGCGTTATCTGCCGCATACTCGACAGGACATCGACCAGATGCTGGCTGTCACCGGCCACGCTGATTTGGATGCGCTATTTGAAACCATTCCCGATTCTGCAAAGACCAAGACCGGATTGAACCTGCCGGCGGCGTTGAGCGAATGGGATCTAAATGATGAAATGGAAAAACTGGCCTCTCAAAATGCGGCATGCGGACCCTATACATGCCTGATGGGTGCCGGTTCCTATGACCACCACATTCCCGCCATTGTACCATACCTTATTTCCAGATCTGAATTCATGACGGCCTACACCCCTTACCAGCCCGAGGTAAGCCAGGGAACGTTGCAGGGCATCTATGAATTTCAAACCATGATTACAACCCTTTTGGGAATGGACATTGCCACGGCCTCCCATTACGACGGCGGAACCGCCCTGACCGAATGTGCGCTGATTGCCCTGCATAAGTCAAAGAAGGCAAATAAAATTGCCGTATCATCCCTGATTCATCCAGCCCACCGTCAAATCATGAAAACCTACCTGAATCCATCCGGATTTGAAATGGTCGAAATACCAGCAAATCAAAATGGTCTGACGGATGTAAAAGCGTTTAAGGCCATGGATGGAATTGCCGGGGTGGCGGTTCAATCCCCTAATTTTTTTGGCAATATTGAAGACCTGGCCGGTTTTAGAGCGGCGGCCGATGAAAAAAAATGCCTGCTCATTGCCTCCTTTACAGAAGCCCTTGCCCATGGGCTGTTGAAAAGTCCTGGAAAGTTTGGGGCCGATCTTGTGGCCGGAGAAGGCCAGAGTCTTGGCATGACCAAAAGCTTTGGCGGTCCTGGACTTGGTCTTTTAGCTGGGACAAAGCAGCTGATGAGAAGTCTTCCCGGCCGGTTTGTGGGAAAAACCACAGACTCAAACGGCCAGCGAGGATATGTGCTGACCCTTGCCACAAGAGAACAGCATATCCGCAGGGAAAAAGCCTCTTCCAACATCTGCTCCAATAACGGTCTTAATGCCATGACCGCCGCCGTATACATGGCAGCAGCCGGAAAAAACGGAATCCGGAAAATTGCCCAGGTGAATCATGACAAAGCCGTTTATTTGAAAAATGCACTTGTGAATGCAGGGTTCATTGCGGTTCACCGCAGTGCGTTTTTCAATGAATTTGTCTTAAAAGCACCGGCCGGATTTGCAGCCAAACGCAAAGAGCTTGCCGAAAAACACAATCTGTATGCAGGGGTCCCCTTGGCGTCCTATTATCCGGATATGCCGGACCATTATCTGTTCTGTGCCACGGAAACCGTTTCCAGACAGGCCATGGATTTTTTGGCAAAGGAGGTACAATAATGACAACGCCAGGCACAACCGGCCTTATATTTAACGAACCTGAACTGTGGGAAAAAAGCCGTGACGGCAGATGTGGCATCTCCATGCCCAGAAGTGATGTGCCAAGGGCCGATCTTGACCCGGCACTTATTGATGACGCACCGGAACTTCCCCAACTTTCCGAACTGGATGTCGTCCGTCATTTTACCCGTCTGTCCCAATGGAATTTCTGCATAGACTCGGGCATGTATCCCCTGGGCTCCTGCACCATGAAATACAATCCCAAAACCAACGAGGTCCAGGCATCCCGTAAAGGCTTTGTGGTCGCCCATCCCCTGGCCGGCGCTGAATTTTCCCAAGGGGCTTTAAAATTGATGTACGAGTTGGAACAACTGCTCGGAGAGATCACGGGATTTCCCGCCGTCACTTTGCAACCGGCTGCCGGAGCCCATGGGGAACTCACCGGCATGCTCATGATCCATGCCTGGCATGCCAAACAGGGAAAACAGCGGTCAAAAATCCTGATCCCGGATACGGCCCATGGCACCAACCCAGCATCGGCAACCCTTTGCGGATATAAATCGGTCAATATCAAATCCGGCCCGAAAGGCATCCTGGATCCCAAAACAGTGGCTGAAGCCATGGACGAAGATACCGCCGGCATCATGATCACCAACCCCAACACCCTCGGTCTGTTTGAAGAAAATATCCAGGAAGTGTGTGACATTGTCCATGCCAAGGGCGGCCTGGTCTATGGTGACGGTGCAAACATGAATGCGGTGATGGGCATCATCAAACCCGGGGAACTTGGCATTGATGTGCTTCATTTAAACCTGCACAAAACTTTTTCCACCCCCCATGGCGGCGGCGGTCCCGGTTCCGGCCCTGTGGCCGTGGTCGAAAAGCTGATTCCGTTTCTTCCGGTGCCCAGGGTTGAAAAGAAAAACAACGCATATACGTTTGTTACCGATTGCCCGGACACCATTGGTCGCATGCACACCTTTTATGGCCATTTCGGGGTGATGGTCAGAGCCTTTTCCTATATCATGTCCATGGGCGCAGACGGGTTAAAACGGGCATCCCAGTTGGCCGTGCTCAATGCCAACTACATCAAGGAAAGCCTTAAAGATACATTGCACCTGCCCTATGACCGGCCCTGCATGCACGAATGTGTATTTACGGACAAAACGGTTCAAGAGTACCACATCAGTACCATGGATATGGCCAAACGTCTGCTGGATTACGGATTTCATCCCCCCACGGTATATTTCCCACTGGTGGTGGATGCAGCCTTCATGGTTGAACCCACGGAAACCGAGTCCAAGGATGATATTGATCAGTTTATAGACGCCGTAAAAGCCATTGTCAAAGAGGCCGCGGCCAATCCAGATGAATTGCATGCGGCGCCCCATCTTGCCAAGGTGACACGATTAGATGAGGTGGGAGCGGCCCGTAAACCCTGTCTCAAAGGTTAATTTGAGTTTTTTGTTTCCTTGATCTGCAGTCGAGCCCCGCAGATCACAATTAAGATTAGAACTGGGATACCCATTACAGCCGTTACGGTGAAAAATACGGGGTATCCCAGTTGATCCACCATGGTCCCGGAATATCCGGAAAAGACTTTGGGCACAAGGGTCATCAATGACGAAAATACGGCATATTGAATGGCAGTGAACCTGACATTGGTCAGGCTGGATAAAAATGCAACAAATGCCGCGCCCGCAAGGCCCCCTGCCAGATTATCCGCAGAAATGAGAAGGTAGAGCATGGGTAACGCCGGACCGGTCCATGCCATGATAACAAACAACAGGTTTGTAATGGCTGACAAAAATGCCCCGGCAAACAAAATCCGCATGACGCCAAACTGCAGAGACAAGGTCCCCCCTAAAAAACCGCCGGCAATGGTCATGAACAGTCCAAATGTCTTTACGATGCTTGCGATGTGAATTTTTGAAAATCCCATATCCTGGTAAAAGACATTGGAAATCACCCCCAGAACAATATCTGAAATCCGGTACAGCCCGATGAGCGCAAGCAGCAGCCAGGCCAAGCCGGCACCGTACCGGGCGAAAAAATCCGATACAGGTTCCACATAGGCGGAGCGGATCATTTCCATATTTGCCACCTTCAAGATCACCATCACCCTTGCGGCAAGCAGAGCAATTCCGACACCTGCGGCAAGCCTGGCCGTTTCAACGATAAATCCGGCTGTAGCGGCGTTTTTTACAAACCCTTCCACCTGTTCTTTTAGTGTTGATGCCATGCCGGATGACACATAGAACCAGCCCACAAACGCTGCGGCAGAGACTAAAAAGAGAATAAAAAAACGGGCGTGGTCCGTGGTCTGGGAGGATTTTGTTTCTTTGGCAGATATTTCAGGCTCTTTGACCACAAAAACCGTGATCATACCAATGGCCATAAGCCCGGCCATAATCTGGTAGGCTGTGCGCCATGCTGGATAATCATAACTGTCTGGCGATGAGCCCAGGATCTGAGCCAAAAACAAGGCACCAGCCCCAGCAGCCAGCATCCCGATCCGGTATCCGGCGATATACACAGACGCCATCAACGCCTGGAGCGTTTCTCCGGCGGATTCAATACGGTAGGCATCAATGGCAATATCCTGGGTGGCCGAAGAAAACCCCAATGCCACGGCCACCAGAGCCATCCAATATAGATAATTGCCCGCCTTTGCCGGATCAATCATGGACATGGCAAAAATAGATCCTGCAATGCAGATCTGGGCCAGAAGTATCCAGGCCCTGCGGCGGCCAAGCCGTCTGCTCATTATAGGAATGGGCATCTGATCCACCAGCGGCGCCCAGATGAATTTAAAGGAGTACCCCAAAGCGGCCCAGGAAAAAAAAGTAACGGCCGAACGCTCAATCCCAGCCTCACGAAGCCAAAGGGAGAGGGAAGAAAAAATCAGCAGAATGGGAAGCCCCGCGCTGAATCCGAGAAAGAGCATGGTAACCACCCGGGGATGGGTGAAATTTTTAATCGCTTCCCAGTTTTTAGGAAAGAAACGCTGCAGGCCTGAACGCAACAAATGTAACATAATGAATCACCAACGGTGTCGCCCAGTTTTACATGGGGACTATAAAAAGAGTTCAAAATCTGCCGAAACGGCATAACAGGAGGTGGAAAGGTGATTATCCTTGAAAAATCGGCGGCACTGGTCAACCATGGCGTCCACCTGGTCATCGGTTCTGTCCTGGTTGATATGGATCAGACCGAGCTGTCCTACCGACGCTTTGGCGCTTAGCTCCAGAACATCAGACATACGGGAGTGCCCCCAACCGCTTTTCTTCAAGTATTCTTTGTCCGTGTACTCGGTATCATGGAACAGTACATCCGCATCCTTTGAAAAGTCTATGTATGTTTTAATCGTATTGCCCTTGGAATGGGTATATCCTAGTTCATTGTCCGTAAGAAACACAAAAGTTTTCCCGTTTTCCGTGAACTTATATCCAAGACTGTTCTGGGAATGGGAGGTGGGAATGGTTTCAATGTCCAGGCTGCCGATGGAAAAATTATTAATCAAGGATGCGTCAAACCGGATGTCGGCGTTGTAAGCTGTCAATCCGACGGGGAAAAAAGGAATGCGCATCACCTGTTCAATCACTTTTTTTGTCGTCAAACCGGCAAAGGTTCTGTCCTGGATGTAAACCGTTTTGTCCGAATACAGCAACGGATGAAAAAATGGGAGGCCAATGATGTGATCCCAGTGGGTATGGGTTAAAAGCAGATAGCATGTCTTTATCTTTTTTTGAATCAAATATTTACCCAGCCTGCGGATACCTGTGCCGGCGTCAATGATTACAGTTTCCCCGGATGCCGCCTGGATCTCGAAACAGGTCGTATCCCCGCCGTACCTGGCATATTGCTGACCTGACACACAGATTGACCCCCTGGAACCCCAACATTTTATTCGCATGCGTCTTTTGTATCCATAAAGTTAGACATTTTTTATAGAACAGCCAGGGACCGACATGGTCTATTGATACCCAGGCCAAATCCATCACCTATTTGCAAGATTTTTTATAAAACCAATGTTTTAGACATCATGGGAAACCGAACCGATCATTAATACTATTTTTAGCAAAAAAATAACCATATTAAAACCTTGTTATATTAATAAATGATAGGAGATGAAAATAATACGATAACTTTATCCTCTATCACTTGTTGGGTTAACTATTTTTAAAAAGATTTGGAAATATAAATTTTTTTATACTACATATACTTCCGAAATGCTGCGGGCGCTGCACATGCTTTAATTAATTATGAACGGTTTTAAGAGAGGAATAATCATATGGCACAGCCAATAGCGGACAGACGTGACGTTGATTTTGTATTGCATGAACAAATCGGAACGGTTGAGCATGAGTTGTTTGAGGAATTCAATAAAAAAACCATTGACCTGATTGTCTCCGAGGCAAGGACCCTTGCCATAAAGGAGATTCTGCCCACATTCAAGGATGGGGATGAGATCGGCTGCACCCTTGAAAACGGCAAAGTGACCACGCCGGAGTCGTTTAAGCGTGCCTGGAAACTGTTCTGCGAAGGGGAATGGCTGGCCATGTGCGATGACCCCGAGGTGGGCGGCCAGGGCATGCCCAAAACCGTGGGGTGTGCGGCCTTAGAATATATGGTGGGTGCCAATTCTGCTTTCATGCTCTATTACGGCATGACCCACGGGGCAGCCAAACTGGTGGAAGCTTTTGGGAATGAGGCACAGAAAAAACTGTACATGAAAAAAATGTTCGCAGGCCAGTGGGGAGGAACCATGCTGCTGACCGAACCCGAGGCCGGTTCAGACGTGGGCGCCTTGACCACCACAGCCACTTTGAATGACGACGGCACCTACTCCATCCAGGGCACAAAAATATTTATCTCCGCCGGCGAACACGATCTTTGCGACAATATTATCCATCCGGTGCTTGCCCGTATTGAAGGGGCACCGGCCGGTACACGGGGGATCTCATTGTTCCTGGTACCCAAATATTTGGTCAATGGAGACGGTTCTATGGGGGAATTCAACAATGTAGTGTGCACGGGCCTTGAAGAAAAAATGGGCATTCACGGCAATGCCACCTGCACCCTGGCGTTGGGAGACAAAGGGCCCTGCATCGGCACCCTGCTCGGCAAAGAGAACAAGGGTATGCCCGAAATGTTTCAAATGATGAACGAATCCAGGGCTTTTGTTGGACTCCAGGGCTTTGCCGTGGCGTCTGCCGCCTATATGAACGCCCTTGATTATGCTAGAACAAGGGTCCAGGGCCGCCATCTGACAGCAGGCAAGGATGCCACAGCCAAAAACGTAACCATCATCAATCATCCCGATGTCAAACGTCAGCTGCTGAATATGAAGGTCTACACCGAAGGCATGCGCTCTTTGCACTATTACTATGCCAAGTGCGAGGACATCGTTCATACTACGGATGACGAGAAACTAAAGGCCAATACCGCAGCCTTAATTGAGGTGCTCACCCCCATTGTCAAAGGGTATATCACGGATAAGGCCCTTGAGGTCTGTTCCCACGGGGTTCAGGTCTACGGCGGTTACGGATATTGCCAGGAATTTCCGGCAGAGCAGCTCATGCGCGATTCCAGGATTTTCATGATTTATGAAGGGACCAACGGTATCCAAGCCATGGATCTGCTTGGTCGAAAACTTGCCATGAACGAGGGGCGAAGCTTTAGATATTTTCTGGATCAAATCAGGAAAACCATACTTGAGGCCCAGATGATTGACGGCCTTTCAGTTCTGGCTGAAAAGGTGGAAATTGCCCTGGACCGTTATGATACCGTTGCCTATGAAATCGGTGCAAGGGCCAGGTCTGAAAAAGCATTAAACGCCTATGCGTTTGCCCATCCCTTTTTGGATATCACAGGGGACATTGCCTTTGCCTGGATGCATCTGTGGCGTGCCTGCGTTGCTGCGCCCAAACTTGCAAAAAAAGTGGGTTCTCTTGATCCCGAAACTGTGGCTGCCAAGGCCCCTAAAAATAAAGATATTGCTTTTTATGCCGGACAGATGGCGTCGGCCAGATTTTTTATTAATACACTTTTACCCGGATGTTATGGTAAAATGGACGCCATCCTTGAAGGGGATACTTGCGTTGAAGATATACAAGACGTATCCTTTGGCTCAAAATAGCGTTTGAACGACAAGTCACCTATCTGCGGCATTGCTGCACAAAGCTGCAATCCTCACGTACTTTAAGTACGCTCCGGTTGCAGCTTTGCTTGCGCCTTGCATATCGGCAACTTCTCGTCCAAACACGGGGAAAATAAAAAGGAGGAAAACGAATATGCTTGAAACTTTAAAAAACAGTCTGCTCAGCGGGGTGGGTATGGCCTTGCGTTCCAAAAAAGAGATTGAGGCGTTTGCCAAAGAATTTGCCGAACAGTCCGAGATGAACCAGAAAGAGGCGAAAGACTTTTTAGAAGAGTGTAAAAAAAGGTACGATGACGCAAAATCGGGGCTTGATAAAAAAGTTGAAGAGATTGTGAAGTCGGTGCTGAAACGCCTGGATATGCCCACCCGTGCAGACGTTGATACACTTAACGCCCGGATAGATGAGTTGACTACAAAAATTGAAAAGAAAGCCTGAGAATCAGGTCTTTTACGCTGACCATGCTCACTTTTAAGACCGTTTCAAAGATCACTAAACGGTACCGGCATCTGGTCCGTTACCAGCAGATCATCAGCATCATTTTCAAATACGGGTTTGAAAATATTATTGATGCCATGAAGATCAATCATTATCTGGAGATCATTCCATTTTCAAAACCCCATCAAAAACTGTCCAGTAATCAGCGGATCAGGATGGTATTGGAGGAGCTTGGCCCAACCTTCATTAAAATGGGCCAGGTGTTGTCCTCCCGTCCCGACCTGATCCCCCTGGATTTGACCCGGGAGCTTGCCAAACTCCAGGACAAAGTACCGTCCTTTCCCTATGAACAGGTTGAACAAATCATTCTTGCAGAGTTCGGAAGACCCATAGATGACGTGTTTCACTCCTTTGAAAAAAAGCCTTTTGCTTCGGCCTCCATCGGGCAGGTCCACCGGGCGGAATTGGTACCCAACACACAAGTGGCAGTGAAAGTTCAGCGGCCGGGTATCCGCAAAACAGTTGAAGTCGATCTGGAAATCATCCACTATCTGGCCCAGGTGATGGAAAAAAATCTGGAGGATATGGAATTATTTCGACCCGTAAAGATCGTTGAAGAGTTTGCCCAGTCCCTGGAAAAGGAGTTGGACTATAAAGTGGAAGCTGCCAATATGGAACAGATGGCAGATCAGTTCTCCAAAGAGCCTGAAATCCACATTCCGGAAGTGAACTGGTCTCACTCCACACAACGGGTGCTGTGCATGGAATTTATCCGGGGAATCAAGGCCGATGATGTTGAGGCCATTGACCGGGCCGGCCTTGATCGCAAAAAGATTACCCGAACCGGCGCTGATTTTGTCATGCGTCAGGTCTTTGAATTCGGCTTTTTCCATGCGGATCCCCATCCAGGCAATATTTTTATCCTGGAGGACCAGCGTATCTGCATGATTGATTTCGGCATGACCGGATTTGTGGATTCAACCACCCGGGAGATATTTATTGATCTGCTCCATGGCCTTGCCTCAAATAATACCCGAAACACTGCCCGGTTGCTGTGCCGTCTGACCGAGCCTGACAAATCTGTGAATATGGCGGCGCTGGAAAAGGATATTGCCCAATTCTGCGCGTTATATTTGTCCAGGAAACTTGAAGAGATTAACCCGGGTCGCATGATCCATCAATTTCTTGAGCTTTGCACCCGGCATGGGTTGAGAATTCCGCCAGATCTGTTTTTAATGATGAAGGCGTTTATCAGTATTGAGGGGGTGGCACGAAGGTTAGATCCACAGTTTGATATGCTCAGCCATGCCCGGCCTTATATCAGGTCTGCCACCTTACGAAAATATTCATTGCCGCGTATTTCTAAAGAATTTCTGGGTATCGCCCGGGATACTTTCTCCCTGCTCCAGACCCTGCCCGCAGATGCGGACAACATCATATCCCAGATCAAGCAGGGAAAACTTAAAGTCACGATCCGCCTGGAGGGGTTGGACCGGCTGATGATGACCCAGGACCAGACATCCAACCGCATCTCCTTTGCCATTATCATTGCCGCTTTGATTCTCGGGTCCGCCATTGTTCTTAACTCAAAAATCCCGCCCCTGATCCTTGGGGTCTCCATCATCGGCATCGCCGGATTTGTTGCTGCGGCCATCCTTGGTATATGGCTGCTGGTGGCCATTATTCGCAGTGGGCGACTTTAGTCGCCTGCCAACCTTTATCCGTTAGACAATTAAATTGTGTTTACGAACTTGCCAACCCATTCCGGGCTGTGTTAAGGTTTCTATTAATAAATTCAAAATCAATAAAGCGAAAATACTTGAGGCTGCCCTGACTATCCGAATCGGACATTTTATCAGTATTGACCATCTGATACTTGGAACCGCTTTGCCAAGTTACATCCAACACATGGGAGCCGGTACCGATACTGATGTTATCCCTTTTACCATGCGGTCCTGGGAACAGGTGGAACAGGGTTTATCGTCCGGCGATATCAATGCCGCGTTCATGGATATCGCCCAGGCCATGTATCTGTTTAACAAAGGCGTGGCCATATCCATGCTGATGTTTACACACAGGGCGGGCAGTAAAATTTTTGTACCGAAACAGATCCATAGACTTTCGGATTTTAAAGGAAGAAGTGTCCTGATTCCCCACAGGTTCAGCGTTCAGCATATGCTTGTGCACCGGCTGTTGAGTGTCGGAAAATTAAAATTCGCCGATTTTGGAGAATCCGGCAAATGCGTGAATATGGAATCGGTACCCTGTCCCCTGATGCCGGAAATGATACAAAATGATTTTGACGGTGATATTGCAGCATGTATCTGTCCTGCCCCCTTTGATGTTGCGGGTGCTGCAGAAAAAGGACTCAAATCGTTGCTCGTTTCCCGGGATCTTTGGAAGGATCATCCAGGCAGTGTGTTCGTTGTACATCAGGATCTGCTCGAGACCAAAGGGGAAAATATTGCGCTAATGGTCGACTGTCTGTTTGACAGCGCCCGTAGGCTTGATCGCTATATGTCATCCCCCAATACCGAAGACGGCGGAATAGAAAGTATGTCTGCCTCTTTTTTAGGGCTCAATGTCGAACAGATGCAAAGAACGCTTAAAACATCTGGCATAACCTATCGCCCGGAACTATTGGTGCCGGATATGGAAATTTTAGATATCGTGCTTGATTATATGCGTATGACAATGCAGGTCTTGCCCGCAGAAACAAACCTTGATGGATTTATCAGGCCGGAATTTACTCATACAGCGCTATTGGAAATATAACATTTGAAAATAGACATTGAAAAAATTTGTAAATCCTATGATAGACCGGTAGAACAGCGTCTCCTGATTCTTAAGGATATCTCTTTTTCCATAAATTCCGGTGATTTTGTGATCATCTTGGGTGAATCTGGGTGTGGGAAGACCACTTTGCTGAACCTACTGGCAGGGCTTGAAAAGCCAAGCAGCGGGCAGATCTGCGTAGACGGCACGCCCATCACAGGCATCCACCCCTCCCGCTCCATGCTGTTCCAGCAACCGGCCTTGATTCCATGGCTGAGTGTCAAAGAAAATGTGGCGTATGGCTGCAAAATCAGAAAAGACACCCAGGACCTGGAATACCGGGTGATCCAGTTTCTTGAAATCATGGGGCTGGCAGGTGCGGCTGAGGCAAAACCCGACCAGCTCTCGTTGGGCATGGCCCAACGGGTCTGCCTGGCCAGGGCGCTGGTCGGCCGCCCCGAGGTGCTGCTGCTTGACGAACCCTTTGCCTCTCTGGATACCTTTACCCAGGCGCATATCCAGGAGGAACTGGTAAATTTGTGGATGTCGGAAAGTTTTACCGCAGTTTTTGTCACCCATGACATAGATGAAGCCATCCGCCTTGGAAATAAAATTGTGGTACTGGCAGGGGAGCCTGCAAGTATCTCTGATATTTTTGAAATTGATGTCCCCTATCCCAGAAAACGGCATGACCCTGTAGTCAAGGCATTGAGAACAGAGATTCTTGATCGGTTTAAAATCGCATATTTAGTAAAACGGAGCATTACGAATGGGATTTAACGATGTGACGTCTCCTTGCTGCAACAGCATTTCCCGACGAATTTTTTTAAAAACGGCCATGCGGACGGCAGGGGCCGCAGCGTGTGCTCCCATGGGATTTCCGTGCCTTGCCGCAGCAAAAAAAAGACCGTTGAAATTAGGTTATCTGCCCATTACCGACGCAACGCCCCTGCTTGTCGCATATAGTCTCGGGTATTTTTCCCATGAAGGGCTTGATGTGGAACGACCAACCATGGTGCGTTCATGGAATATACTTACGGAATCTTTTTTAACGGGAAAATTTGACTTGGTTCACATGCTGTTTCCCATCCCTGTGTGGATGCGATTTAAGCAGGATATACCTGTCAAGGTATTGGCCTGGGATCATACCAACGGCAGCGCCGTCACCGTCAGGGCAAATTCCGGCATCGACCGGTTTGCAGACCTTGCGGGCAAACAGGTGGCTGTGCCTTCATGGTATTCCATGCACAATCTGGTCATGCAGCTGGGCCTTCAGGTCCAGGGGCTTGAGCCCGTGATCCGTCCGCCCGGTTCGCCGCTTGCACCCCACGAGGTAAACCTACTTATTCTCCCCCCTCCGGATATGCCCCAGGCGCTTTTAGGAAATAAAATTGACGCATTTATCGTGGCCGATCCATTCAACGCCCTGGCCCAGGAAAAATTTTCGGCAAAAATCATGCGATATTCAGGAGATATTTGGAAAAATCATCCCTGTTGTGTTATCGTAACCCATGAACATCTGATCCAGGAAAATCCAATCGTCATTCAAAAGGCAATTAACGCCATTGTCAGAGCCCAGGCGTGGTGCCTGCAAAATCCAAAGGAAACCGCCCATTTGCTCAGCAGGGCGGGCGATGGGTTTTTACCGGTAGATGAATCGGTTCTAAACCTGGTGTTTGGTGCTATTCCCGAAAAAGAACTGGTACATCCCCAGTGGCATGTTGAAAGAATCGGGTTTCAGCCCTTCCCGTTTCCGTCTGCCACCCGGTTTATCCTGGAACAGATGAAAAAAACCAAGGTTGAGGGCGATACTGATTTCTTGACAAATCTTGATACAAATGCTGCGGTGGCTCAGCTTGTAGACGATCGGTTTGTCAGAAAGGCGCTGGACGACATGGGGGGGATAAAAGGATTTTGCCGTTGCGATATGAAAGATAGCTTCACCAGGGAAGAGACCGTTGAAATCAATTAAAAGAAATCCCAGGAACAAATCCGCCCATGCCGGAGTCTCACTGTTTTTAACCCGGGTATGGTCGGGTTGGAGATACGAATTGGCAGGGCTCGTGATTTTTGCTTGTTTCTGGGCTGCGGTTACGCAATATATTTTTACGCGTCCTGAATTATACCACTTCAAAGGATTTTTACCCGGGCCGACCCTTGGGGCACTGGCAGAGGCATTTCACACGTCTAAATTCTGGATGTCGGTTTTTGCAAGTCTGCGCAGAATTATTGTCGGTATTGTAATCTCAGCGTCCATTGGTCTTCCATTGGGGGTGTTGATTGGTTTTTTTGCCCGTCTTCGTAAACTTGCATATTCGCCCATTCAATTCGTAAGAATGATCAGCCCACTGTCCTGGATGCCCATTGCACTACTTTTATTTACGAGCTTTGAGTCGGCAGTTCACTTTTTGATTGTAATGGCGACAATTTGTCCTATAATACTCAATACGGCCATTGGGGTTATAAATATCAATCCCCAATGGTTAAAAATGGCACTCAACCAGGGGGCCAATAATATTCAACTCATTCAAACGATTGTTATTCCATATTCAATTCCACATATGATGACCAGTATCAGGCTGGCGTTAGGAATTGCATGGATCGTTTTGGTTCCGGCTGAATTTTTAGGGGTATCATCGGGATTGGGGTATCTAATTAACGATGCCAGGGATACCATGGAATACGACAAGCTTATGGCCGTCATCATTGCCATAGGTATCCTTGGATTTATACTCGACAGGGTGTTTCAAAAAGTACAGCACAGGTTCAGCCGGGCGTGGGGCGGCAAAGTTTAAAACATGCAAGTTTTCAATTAATTAAATGAAAACAAGGGTTAAGACAATTGCATTTGTTTTCATATGATGTTGTGGGTTTAGTCCAAGCGTCGGTGCAGACCAGGTCAGCCCATGGCTGTAACATACAACACCTTTACAGGACATGAGGAGCATTTTATGGCGGTAGACCCGAATATTAAAATTGTAGTGGCAGACGATTCAGGTACCATGCGGATAATGTTCAAACAAATCCTGGGCAAAGCCGGATTTTCAAATCTTATCATGGCGGTGAACGGTGCAGACGGCATTGAAAAAGTAAAAGTTGAAAAGCCGGATCTTGTCATATCCGATTGGAACATGCCCACCATGGACGGACTCGATTTTCTTAAAGAATTGAGAGCCACCGAGGAATTTAAAGATCTTCCTTTCATCATGGCCACGGCCCAGGCGGACATGGGGCAGCAGAAAATCATCCTGGAAGCCGGCGGTAACGGCCATTGCCCCAAGCCCTTTAATGAAGAAGAAATTAAAAAGGCCATTGAAACAGCATTCTCCGGCGGAATCAAAAAAGAGCGGGTAGTCAAGGATAGGAGTATTATCGGGGGGCGTGTTGAACTCAATGTCGCCCACATCCAGATCACCGACCACCTGGCGTTAGGTGCTTTGAAGCATCGCATTAACCAAGGGGATGTTGAGCCCCAGTACTTTGACCTGTCCACCAAATTGATGGGTGGATGGAACCCCATACAGGAAGGCCTTGAAAGCGGTGAAATCGACTGCGCCTTTGTCCTGGCTCCCATTGCCATGGATCTGTTTGCCTATGACTCGCCTATTCAACTGGTTTTATTTGCCCATAAAAACGGCTCCACATTTGTACGCTCCCGGCATTATGATCACAGATTTGACTCGTTACAAAGTTTTTATAAGTACAAGGTTGTGGACATCCCCCACAAAATGTCGGTCCACCATATGCTGGCACATAAATTTTTAAAGGAGCTGGGACTCAAACCCGGCGTGCCCGGGAAAAAGGCCATTAATGTGCGCTTTGAGGTGGTTCCCCCCATCAAAATGCCGGGTATCATGAAAGAAAACGAGGATGTGGGTGGTTTTATGGTTGCAGAACCGGTTGCGACCAAAGCCATCAAGGCAGACATCGGTGAGTTGGAATTTTATTCCGCCACAAGCTGGGAAAATCATCCCTGCTGTATTGTTGCCATGCAAAAGGATTTTATCCAGAAACATCCCGAAGCGGTTCAGGAATTTGTTTCATTGCTTGTTGAGACCGGGGAGTATATTGAAAACGATAAGGCCCGGGCTGCTGAGATTGCGGTAAGTTTTCTGGATCCTGAAGGAAAAATGGGCCTGAATCCCCAGGTGCTTCAAAATGTATTTTCCCAGCCCATGGCCATTCGCTGGGATGGACTTTACCCGGAAGCAGCCGATCTTGATAAAATTCAAAAATACATGCATGATGTCATGGAAATCGGCAAGATCATTGACCTTGAACGTTTTATCGACGCCCGTTTTGCCAACAATGCTTTCAATCGGTAACCCAAGGAGTTATGCATGAGAATTACGGATCCACAAGTTATACAGGATGGAGAACAGGATCTTATTGCATCTGTTCAAAAAGATCTGGATCTTGAAGCAGTTAAGGAACTGCTCAAGGAACGCCTGACTGCAAGCGCCCTGTCGCCCAAAGGCGGCCGGATTGTTGTGCATGACAATGATGTGGCATTCCGGCTTGATTATGAGATCAATTTGAACGGCAGCCTGCTTTTTGACCGGGAAGGCAATTTGATTGAAGACGGTCAAAGTGCGGCATCCATAACAGATACCCAAGCAGATCTTCTGGATGAGCAACTGGATGAGCAACTGGACGAAGAAGATGATGTGCTTGCATTGAACCTCGATGAAAATTTATCCGATGATCTTCCAGCCTATGATGATGATGATGATGACTCAGCCGAGGACACTGAAGAGACCCTGACGGAGGATCTGGAATCCGAAGAACTGTCCGATGATATTGATGAGACCGATCCTGGGCTAGGAATTGACGACCTTGGTGATGCGGTTTTATTTGATCAGGACGAGTCCGATGACGTTGAAGATAAGGATATTGACGAACTGATCGGTGAACTAACCAAAGATGATGAGCCCACCGATTTAGGGTTGGCAGACGAGGAAACGGAAGCCGGAGAGGATGGAGAGGATGATATGAGCGATCTTCTCCAGGAAAGCCGTGAATTTTGGGAAAAGAAAAAGGAGTAGTTCAACCTTGGACAGCCGTTGTCCAACAGGTCAGACAAAAAATCCAATCATGAATATAGTCACGCTGTAAATGACCGTATTTTAAAAAATTTCAGCAGGAAAAGACTACTATTTCCAGGAATCGGTAAATTTAGCTGTAATCTATTGTCAATATCGTTTCCAACATCAGCCAGAGGCCATCCATCCGTTTTATCAACCACAGCACAAAATAATGGAAAAATGTTGTCCCGGTTGGGCATAAAAAATATAATTGCTTGACCGCATAGGGTGCTGTGCGTGTCTTATACGTAAGCCGGTCCGGAAATTGAGAAATTTTTGTCAAAAAAATTTTGGATATGGCTGATGATAAACCCTTAAACCCAGGAGTATTAAGATGGAAAAAACCGTATTATTTGCATTCAGGGGAGACCCTTTATGTTTTGTTCACGTACTTCTCAACGCCCTTGACCTGAAAGAGCGGGGTCGGGAAGGGCTCATTGTTCTGGAAGGTGAATCGGTCAAACTTGTGGGCCCCATGTCCGAATCAGGGCATTTTTTAAACGCCCTGTATCAAAAAGCCAAAAAGGCCGGACTGATTTACGGCGCCTGCAAAGCCTGTGCAACCAAGCTTGAGGCCCTTGATCCCATCGAAAAGGAAGGTATTCCCCTGGTTGGGGATATGGCCAACCATCCGTCCATGGGCGCATTCATCGAAAAAGGATACACGGTAATTACCTTTTAAATCCAGGATCAATGAAATACCGCAGGAACTTGATAAAAAGTAGCAAGTTCCTGCGGAAAATGATCTGGTTTTATTTACCACAGCATTTTTTGTACTTACGTCCGCTGCCGCAAGGACAGGGTTGATTGCGGCCCACTTTGGTGGAGACAGCGGGTTTGGGTTTCACCATATCACCGGTGGTGAACAGCCACCCCTTGTCCTCTTTTACAAAACGGCCAAGTTCATGGTGGTTTTGCACCACATCGTTTGTTCGAAAGGTGGCTATGAACTCGACCGTACCTTCCTGATCGTCAGAACAGCCGGCTTCCGTGGCAACAATTTCAAGGCCCAGCCATTCGGAATTCTGCGCCCATGATTTTGTGCCGGCATGGTCATACCCTTCCCGGTGATCCGGGTGGGTGGTGTTAAAAATAAAATCCGTGTCAGCTATTGTATAAGCGGTATAACGGGCCCGCATAAGTTCTTGCGCTGTTCTGGCAAGCCCAGTTCCGGTAATGACGGGTTCGCAGCATTCGGCATAGGCCAGGTTGCTTCCGCAGGGACATTCTTCCATATTTTCATTTCCTCCATGGAAATCAGTTAGTTTGAATCCAAGGGAAATACCACATGCGCCGCAGTCCGGCAATATTCATAATGCATTTTTCTTAATGAAACGGACACAAATGATGACTTTTTCATTAAGATGCTTATGTTTCCTAATTAAGATGACAAAGCATGAGCAACAGCTTTTATGAAAAGGCAACACAGGAGCCCATATATGAAGGACACAGCCGCCGTATCAACACTTAGGGCCGGATTTGAAAACAGTTTTGCAACGCTTGATAAAAAATTTTATGAACCAACGATGCCGGAAGCGGTGCCCGCCCCTGTGTTGCAAAAATATAACACCAAACTTGGCCTGGATCTGGGGTTAAGCTTTACCAAAGAAACGCCGGAACTTGCCCAATACCTGGCAGGAAATTTGATTTTTACTGATGCAGATCCCATTGCCATGGCTTATGCCGGTCATCAATTCGGTCATTTTGTTCCCCAACTTGGGGATGGCCGTGCCATTCTCCTGGGAGAAAAAATAACCCCGGCCGGAACTCACGTGTCTGTTCAACTCAAAGGCTCCGGCCGGACTCGCTTTTCACGAGGCGGAGACGGCAAATCACCGCTGGGGCCGGTCATCCGTGAATACCTTGTCAGCGAGGCCATGCACAGATTAGGCGTACCCACCACCAGAGCACTGGCCATTGTCTCAACAGGAGAGCGGATTTTACGCCAGGATGGCCCTCATCCAGGCGGGATTATGACCCGGGTGTCATCGGGTTTTGTGCGGGTGGGAAGTTTTGAGTATTTTGCTGCAAGGGGAGATGACAGGGCAATCAGAATGCTTGCTGATTACGCAATATCCTGCCATTATCCTGAACTAGTGGATAAGAAAGACCGATACAGGCAGTTTTTTTCATCTGTGGCTATGCGGCAAGCCCGACTTATGGCCCAATGGATGCAGATCGGATTCATTCACGGTGTCATGAACACCGACAATACCTCAATTTCAGGGGAAACCATTGATTATGGTCCATGTGCCTTGATGGATTATTATGATCCCAATATGGTTTTCAGTTCCATTGATACCATGGGAAGATACCGGTATGTCAATCAAAGCGCCATCATGAAGTGGAACCTGAATTGTCTCGGGGTTTGCCTGCAAACCCTTCTCGAAAAGACAAATGAAGAAGCAACGGCGGTAATTGATTTTGTCCTGGCTGAATTTGAACAAGAATTTCTCCGGGCCCAAAAATGTGGCATGCTAAAAAAAATAGGAATGGAGAATCCCGAAGATCAGGATGCATACCTCCTTGGAGACCTGCTTGCCCTCATGCAGAATCAAAAAGCCGATTTTACACTGACGTTTCGCTATCTGGCGGATCACATCAGACAGGGCTCAAAAATGACGCCGCAGTTCCAAACACTTTTCGACACGCCGGATGCGATGACGGATTGGCTTACATCATGGCAACAGCGACTGTCAAAAGAGAATACTCCTGAAATCATCCGGGCAAAAATGAACCGGGTTAATCCCCTTTTCATTCCAAGAAATCATCGGATTCAAAAGGCGATTGAAGATGCGGAACTTAGAGATGATTTCAGTCAGGTACATCTGCTGGCCAAGATCTATGAAAATCCGTTTATAAACCAGCCGGATTTTCTGGATTACGCCCAGGCACCAGCCAAAGAAGAACGGGTTACCCGGACATTTTGCGGCACCTGAATGAATGGGAATTGCAGCTATTTCATCTATTTACTTGACAAAGCAGGGGGATATATTCCATGCTGTTATTAATCTCAAATGAAAAATGTAGGAATTTTCATTTTCTAAGGGCTAATAGCCCGCCCCAAGGGCGATAATCCATTTTTATTCTAACTCGAAAGGTAAATTCCTATGAATAACGATAAAAAATTTACGGTAATGGTGGTTGATGATGCCCAGGAAAATATCGATATTCTCGCTACGGTTCTGGGACTCCAGTATAACGTCAGCATAGCCATGGATGGTAACTCCGCTCTGGAAAAAATTGCTGAGGAGCCGCCCGATCTGCTCCTTTTGGATATTGTGATGCCTGAAATGGATGGGTTCGAAGTGTGCCGGCAGCTTAAAAGCCAGTCTGAAACCAAGGATATCCCCATCATATTTTTGACAGCCAAGACCGATGGCAAAAGTATTGTGGAAGGATTTCAGGCCGGGGTCGTGGATTATATTACAAAACCGTTCAATGTGACCGAATTGCTGGTTCGTGTAAAGACCCAGCTTGAATTGAACCATTCGCGAAAGGAAATGAAAAGGATCAATTCAAGACTGGAACATCTGGCGATTCATGACGAGTTAACAGGTCTTTACAACACACGCTATTTGTATGATGCCCTGTACCAGCTGATTGAAAACAGTAAAGCTGACAACAGATCCTTTGCGCTGCTTTTCATGGATATGGATAATTTCAAGCATGTTGTGGATACCTACGGGCATCTGAACGGGAACCGGGCCCTTCGGGAAATTGCCGAAACCATCATGGAATCCATTTCAAAGCCATGCTACGGGGTGGCGTATGGCGGCGATGAATTTGTCATCGTATTGCCTGGATTCAATAAAGATCAGGCCATAAAAATAACCGAAAGCATTCGTGCCCGGATGAAAGAGACTACCTACCTTAGCAGTCAAGGGCATAACGTTAAATTGAGTGCAAGTTTCGGAATAGCCGCTTACCCGGAGGATGCGACTGAAGCAAGGGCCTTGCTCAAACTGGCTGACCAGCTGATGTTCAGAATCAAGGAAACCAGCAAAGATGCAATCGGCTGCCTCAATACATCCGATTCAGATCGGCCTAACCCCCCAAGCACCCTGATAAATTAACATTCTTTGGATAAGCTGATTGAGATTATGTTTTGGGAAAAAGCTCTATTTTATAATAGTTATAACGTCTTGTAAAAAGTTTTGATCAGCCCCAAGACATAGTCAATATCAGCATGGGTGTGACAGGCATTAATTTGAAACCGTATGGTTTCGTCCCCCTTGGGAACAACCGGAAAGGTTAATCCCACAACCAGTACACCATTTTCATAAAGAAAATTCACAAGATTATGGGTTTTATCGGTATCCCTGACTAAAAGGGGCACGACGGGATGAGGCCCGTCTATGGATTCAAGCCCCAAATTTTCAAGACCGCTACGAAACTGTGTTGTAACTGTGCCTAAATGGTCCAGAAGGTCCAGCCCAGGGTCGCTGTCACAAATATCCAAAGCCGCCAGGGCAGCCGCACAGTCTGCAACGCTCAAGGGATTTGTGTAGATATAGGTATCCGCCTTTTGACGAACCGCCTCAATGATGGTTTCACTTGCCGCAATAAATCCGCCGTTGACTCCGAAGGCTTTTCCGAAAGTTCCTACAATGATATCGGGCCTGCCCCCGGCATACTCGCTGGTCCCCCGTCCGGTGGCCCCGTAGGCCCCGATGCCGTGTGAGTCATCCACAACGGTGATGACCCCGTCTTTGAATTTATATTCATAGGGTTTGCAGACCTTTAAAATCTCGTCAATGGGGGCAAAATCTCCGCGCATTGAAAAAATACCGTCAAAAATGACCACCACACGTTCGATGTCAGGCCCGACCTCGTCAAGACAGCGTTTCAGATCTCCCATATCATTGTGTTTATAGATTCCCTTATTGGCCGAAGCGATATTTGAAATACGCATGGCCCTGATAATGGAATTGTGATTGAGCTGATCCCCGATCCAATAGGTTTTGGCACTGGAGATGGACAACGCCAGACCACAGTTGGCCGTATAGGCCGAGTTAAAAATTTTTGCACAAGGCAGACCGACAAATTCGGCAATCCGTTTTTCCAATGCCGCATGGTAGCAAAACGTGCCGTCTATGAATCTTACCGCACCAGGCCCGACCCCGAACTGCCGGGTTGCCTTGTCTGCTGCCTGAACGAGTGCCGGATGGGTGGATAAAGACAGGTACGAATTTGAATTAAGCCGGATATATTCTTTGTCTGACCCTTCAAGCCGGTATCTTGGACCTGAATCATTTTTTGGCGGGATAAATTCGGTGATAATTCTCTCAGGCGCTTTTGCCCGGCCTTCGGCAGCCAGGGCGGTAAGCTCGGCTTGGAGGCTTTTGTCCAAATTTTTAGTTGTCATATGAACACCCTATTTTTATGGTTTAAAGGTGGCAGCTCAATCCCAATCCAGTATCACTTTTCCCGATTGCCCGGATCGCATCACATCAAATCCTTTCTGAAATTCAGTGTAATGGAACCTATGGGTAATCAGAGGAGAAATATCAAGGCCGCTTTGAACCATGGCGGTCATTTTATACCAGGTTTCGAACATCTGCCGTCCGTATATCCCTTTGATGGTCAGCATATTAAAGACGATTTTGTTCCAGTCCATGGCGGTTTGGTCGGGCAGGATGCCTAGGAGTGCGATTTTGCCGCCATGAAACATGTTATCCAGGATGCAGTCAAATGCTTCAGGGCTTCCGGACATCTCCATGGCAACGTCAAACCCCTCTTTCATACCGAGTTCCTTTTGAATCTCGGAGAGGCTTTCTTGTTTCGGATTGACGGTTCGGGTGGCCCCGGCTTTTTTGGCAAGTTCCAGGCGAAAGGGGTTGATGTCCGTGACCACAATATTTCTGGCCCCGGCATGTTTTGCAATGGCAGCCGCCATACATCCAATGGGGCCTGCACCGGTGATCAGAACATCTTCACCAAGCACGTCAAAGGTCAGCGCGGTGTGCACGGCATTTCCTAGGGGATCAAAACAGGTAAGAACGTCCAAGGGAATTTTTTTATCGCAAAACCATACATTGGTGATGGGTATGCTTAGATACTGGGCAAAGGCCCCGGGGCGGTTGACGCCCACCCCTTGGGTGGCCCGGCACAGATGACGCCGCCCGGCAAGGCAGTTTCTGCAATGCCCGCAGATGATATGGCCTTCGCCGGAAACCAGATCCCCGGGTTTGCAATCCTTCACATGGGAACCCACTGCAACCACCTGCCCCACAAATTCGTGACCAATGTGCATGGGCACGGGAATATTTTTCTGGGCCCATTGATCCCAGTTATAAATATGAACATCCGTGCCGCAGATGGCTGTCTTTAGAATTTTGATCAGTACATCGTTATGGCTTATTCCGGGAACCGGTATCTCTTGCAGCCAGAGGCCTTCTTTGGGGTGCGCCTTTACCAAAGCTTTCATAGTACGGGGAATAGATGAATTCATGACAAGAAAAATCCTTTTTGTAAAGGTTTTCTTACATCCTGCCGTGCTTTAGAATAAATGTCAATGGCAGTGTTTGGGTGTGTTATGAAGCATAAAAATTCTGAATTAAATCACTCTGCTTGGCCGACGGCAAACGGTGTGCACTGCAGACCGATACTGCCTTTTTTTACCCAGAGCCGGACCATTGAGACCGAGCCTCCGTCCGGATTTGTAATACGGGGTTGCTCCTCAATGGACTGAATGTCATTGAGTTTAAAATCGTAATAAAAGGTGTGTTCGCCAAATGGGTCCGCAACCAGAATAACCCGTTCTTTTCCGTAAGGGTGCTTTTTAGGTGAGCCATAAAATGACCAGCAGTTCTTTTTATCAAAATCCATATTCTTGACATATTTTTTTAGTTCAAAGGCTTCTTTAAGCTCAAGAAATTTTTGAATTTCCATTTAAATACTCCTTGATCAGACATGAGTTGGATGAATTTTGCCCTGCCCTATTAAAAAAATATAAATCTGCTGCGCAGCCAGTGTCAAGGCAAAAGAAAAAGATGCATGCAGCCTAAATATAAGAAAGCGCCATCCATTTTGGTTAACAAGATTTTTCTGCAGCCGACAGCTGTCTCAACCTTGATACCTTGAAGATGACGCTTTGTTTCTTTCTTTTCAGAAAGATGGTTTCCCGCTTTTTTGCAAACCTATTTTGCTTTAAATACCCGAGTGGTGTGCCATGCTCAGCTTTGGAAACCTTCAGGTTTTGTCGTATCTAGTTTAATGATCAACTTATTAGAAGTTAATCTGCCATTTCATGCCATAGTAGAAAGTTTCAAAGTCGCCGTTTTCTTTGCCGTCAAAGAAACCAACTTCAGGAACAACGAATACACCTGGAGCCAGATTAATGGTGGTGTTAATATAGTATGCGGCGCATTCATTATCATCGTTGTCATCAAGTTCGGTCTGTGTAAAACCATAACCGGCTTCAACCGTAAAGGTGTCATTGATTTTATAACCGGCAACCAGCATGAAACCGATACATTCGTTGTCGAGCAATTTTCCGGTGGCATCGAATTCTGCCCAACCGCCATTCACAGCTTGGGTGCCGGCAACATTAATCCAGATTAAGTTACCAGCATTCTGGCCATAGTAAACATCGCCTTTCATAAAGAAACCAGCCATGTCAAACTGAGCACCTAAAGCCAGAACATAGGAATCAACATCATCCTTATTTCCGACAACAGTGTCAGTGGCCTCAAAAGTACTGTAGCCTGCACCGAAGTCCAGTTTAACTACGTCAAGGTCAAGAGTGTAACCGACCTCAATGGCAGGAATAATGGTTTGGCTTGCTGCGCCAAAGCCATCAACATTTTTCTGCGGATCAATAAAAGCAATTTTAAAGTCACCAAAAGTCAGACGGATTTGAGGGTGACGGTGGGAATAAACAGCACCATGTCTCAGCAGATCATCATCATCGCCATAGACCTGATTGGACCATATCCAGCAAAGAGGTGCATAATCCTGGCCCACAAGTAATTTACCGGCACCAAAGTTCCATTCACCATAAAGCAAACGGATATTGGCGGTTCCACCGGCACCGGCAGCACCATATTCGAAACGTCCGGTCAATTCGTCGGAGACTTTAACATTTGCACCGATACGAGCATTGGTCTGAAGTCCTTCAGCAAATTGTGTATGGCCATCGGCGCCTGAAATGGTGTCAGTTTCAGACCAGAAGGTTGAGACACGAGCACTTCCATAAAAATTCCACTGTGATGCATAAGCAGATCCCGCCATCAAAACAAGAGCTGCCAAAACTACAATAACTTTCTTCATCCTTTTCTCCCCTTAAGAATATATCACAAAATATACAACAAAACCTGATTGGCCCAAAGTCCTACGATGATTGTTAGAATTTTGTCAACTCTTTTGTTTCTATGTATAGAGTTAATACAAAAAAATACAAAATATAAATAAGAAGAGAGATAGGCAGTGTTTGGAGACAAATTGAAACACTACTTTTTTTTAAGGACGCAATCGCAAATATCCAAAATATATGATCAATTGGTAAACTGCGAACGTATGGCGAAATTTCTCGTTTGAGTTCGGCGATATAATTTTCGTCAAAAATAGTATGAAGAGATCAGCACACCCCGCCTTGTAATTCACTACAAGAGATGCAGCGTACATGAACATAGACATCTACATACTTCTTCCAAGAGCTTGTTTGAAAATTACTGATTATAACGGATTTTGGGGAGGCCATTAATTCGGCTTTCTGGTGCTTCCCTATTTTTCAAGCTTATTGGCCCTTGAGCAAGAAGTTCATGTCTTGTTTTGATCATAATTTCAGGACAAGAAATAAAAGGCATCATAATAATTTCAGATGGTTAAAATTGGTCCCCAAAATCCGTTATAACCAGTAAATTGTTTTGACGCTAAGCACTTTCATATTAATTTTATTGCGTCAAAAAGTTGTCCGTTCGCCTTACCCCATCAATAATTTCTTACATTTCTGAGAATATCAATTTGCGTTCATTATCAATTATTGAGATGTTAATAAAAAACAGCCAGCCAAATTGTAATGTCATCAGGGAGAGTACGAGTGACCTTGTGTTTTGTATGAGCCGGGATGTTGAGGTGATCACCTTTATTTAAAACGTGTTCGATCCCATTTTCAAACAAAATGGTACCAGAGCCTTCTAACACGACCACCCACTCATTTTCATTCTGGTCATACCACCCGAAGTCAGGGGACGTGTGGCCCAAAGAGACAATACGTTCTATTCGAACGTTCTTTTCCTTTATCAAATCAGTGAAGCATTCAAAAGACAAGTCGTCCGGTATATTTTCAAACAGGTTCGCCATTAAATGCTCCCAGAGTTAAACTGGCAGGATTGAAGATTGCCATATAGGCTACTCCTTTTTGATTGTAATTGGAGAATCCTTTACACCGGCATAAAAAACCATAATTTCAGCAAATTCATTGCTTTCATTAATTCCATAATGCCATTTATCGACCACTTCGATGATTGAATCTCCCGGGTTAAGCTGCAATGTTTCATTGTTTTCAGTTATAACGGTCAGCGTCCCTTTTAACAATACACCGGCATTAATCACAGGATGTGTATGAAGCGGCAACTTTGTTTTCGGAGGGATTTTGATTCGAAGAATCGTGATCTCCGGTTTACCTTTTGGATATTCAGGAAGATCCCTGCCATCCCAGCTTAGGCCGGTTTTTGCCAATACATTCGTCTGGACGGCATGTTCTTCTTGTGCCCAGACAACGCTTGTCAAAGAAAGTATTAGGCAGACACCAAAGAAAATTTTTTTCATTGTTTTTCCTGTAAGTTAAGGCACAATAGAAAGTCCTACATCAAAGATTCATCTTGAAGATTTACATAGTTCTCAGACAAAGAGAGCGGATCAGCCAACATTTAGCGACGCATTTAATTGAAAATTATTAATTTTTGAGCGAAAAAAATCAATAACCAAATTTGTTCTTTTGTTTCTGCACCGCCTTGACAAATCCACTGCAACCAGCGTATTTGCTTTGCTGTAGTTTATTAGATGATGAAAAAAACAGGTGAAACATATTATGAATATACACCACTGGTGGCTGGCCATCCGGCCCAAAACCCTTCCGGCTGCGGCTTGCCCGGTTGTTGTCGGCGCAGCCTGCGCTATTTCCGACCACAGGTTTTCAGCACTGATGTTTGCAGCGGCTCTGACCGGCGCTTTGTTGATCCAGATTTCCGTGAATCTTGCCAATGATTATTTTGATTTTCTGCACAACATTGATACCCCGGACCGCAAAGGCCCTAAACGAATGACCCAAAGCGGCCTGATACCGCCTGAAACCGTTCGAAATGCATTTATCCTGACCATGCTCCTGGCCCTGGGATTGGGTACTTTTCTGATCATCAAAGGCGGGATTGTGATTCTGTATATTGTGATTGCCTCCCTGCTGGGTATTATCTGCTACAGTGCAGGGCCCTTTCCCATTGCGTCCAACGGCCTTGGCGAGGTGTTTGTATTTATTTTTTTCGGGCCTGTGGCAGTGCTCGGCACCTACTATCTTATGGCCGGATGCGTGACACCCGCTGTTTGTATCGCATCTGTACCTGTGGGGCTTTTGGTTACCGCCATTATTGTTGTCAATAACCTGCGGGATATCGTGACGGATGCCGCTGCAGGCAAGCGGACCTTGGCAGTGATTTTAGGGCCCTGGCGAACCAAGGTGGAATTTGTGTGCCTGGTCCTGATCTCCTTTTTGATTCCCTGTCTGATGTTCGCCTCGGGTCACTGGTCCTGGGCCATTTTGCTGCCCCTGGCCGCCTTCTGGAAATCCTATCCCCTCTTTAAAACCATTTTTGAACAGGATGGAGAAATCCTTAACCTGGCCCTGGCAGATACCGCAAAGCTTGCCCTGATGTTCAGTGCGCTTTTTGCCGTGGGGATCGTGGCTGGATAACAGCTTGGATTTATTCTGCTTGTACCCGAGCCGAAGTTCTGATAACCTAAAATGCTTCAAATCAACCGGTGTCAGGAAGAACCTGATCCCTTTTTATGGAAAGGACAGAAAAGAATGATAAAAAAAATAACCTTGATGATCAGTGTGTTAACGGCATTTGCGTGTCTGAGCATGACCTCTGCCGGCGCAAAGGAAGTTTATATTAACGGCATCGACTTTGGATTTCCGCCCTTTGGCTATGTGGATAAAGCAGGCAACCCTGCAGGCTTTGACGTAGAATGTGCCAACTGGATTGCCAAAGAGATGGGGTTTGAGATCAAACACCAGCCCATGGATTGGGACGGCATTATCCCCGCCCTGAACGCAAAAAAGATCGACTTTATTGCATCGGGTATGAGTGCCACCGAAGACAGAAAAAAAATTGTTAACTTCACCCTGCCCTACTATGAAGTCAGCCAGGTGCTTTTGGTGTTACAAGACAAAACCGATGATTTCAACACCTTGGTCACCACCGGCAAAAAAATCGGCACCCAGCGCGGCACCACCAGCACCAAACGGCTCAAAGACCTGCTTGCCACAGGAAAGTACAACTATGAAATCGTGGAATACGACTCTACCGACCTGAGTATGGAAGATCTTAAAATCGGCCGTATTGACGCCTCTTCCATGGACTCATCCATTGCCAATGAGCTTAGTAAAGACGAAAGCTACAGGACAGCCGGCATCTTTGAAGGTTCCACTGAAGTATACGGATATGCCGTACGCAAAGGTGATGACAAACTTTTAGACCTGCTCAACCAGGGGTTAAAAAAGCTGATGGCTGATCCCCAGTGGCAGGTGCTTAAAGATAAATACGAAATCCACTAGTGTCCTCCTGAACACCATAAACCATGTCGATCTCTGCATCGAACTTAAGGTTTTTGTTACGCCACTAGGTTAATATGCAACATTGCGAACCGGGCTTTTAAAGCCCGGTTCCATTTTTCTCCCCGGATTTACCATGCATGACATGCTCACTTTTTTAACCTCCATAACCGACTCCCTGCCCTATATATTTTCCGGATTGTGGATCACGGTGGTTCTTATCATCGGAGCCATGGGATTGGGTCTTTTGATCGGCATTCCTTTTTCCGTCATCCGGGTGTATGGGCATCCCTTTGCCCGGCGCTGTGTGGCATTGTATGTCTGGTTTTTCAGGGGCGTACCTGTTCTAGTACTGTTTTACCTGTTTTATTTTGGGCTATTATCCTGGCTGGATCAGATGGAGGCTTTGGATTTTCTGCCCCTTGGGGATGCCTTTTTTGCGGCCATTCTGGTCTTGGGCATGACCACCGGGGCCTATCAGACCCAAATTTTTAAAGGTGCGATCCTCTCTTTGCCTAAAGGGCAGCTTAATGCCGCGCGGTCCCTTGGCATGAGTGATTTTTCAGCCATAACCGCTGTGATTCTGCCCCAGGCGCTCCGGTTTTCCATTCCGGCCTGGTCCAATGAATATTCCATTGTTTTAAAAGATTCGGCACTGGCCTATGTGATCGGGGTGGCGGAGCTGATGTCCAGGACCCGGTCTGTGGCTGCCATTACCCATAAACCTTTGCCCTTTACCCTGTTTGCCGGACTGGTATTTTTCATTCTGACCTGGATCGGGGTCAAGGGACTTAAGCGACTGGAACAAAAGGTACGAATCCAGGGATATACCCAATGATGTTTGAAAGAGACGAAAAAATATGACACAACCCAATGGAGCCGGACCCGTTGTTCTTGAAGCCCGGGGCATTGTAAAAGAACTTGGCGGTAACACCGTTTTGAATTATGTGGATTTAACCCTTTGCAAAGGCGACTTAAAAGTACTCATCGGGCCGTCGGGTTCCGGAAAATCCACCCTGCTTCAATGCCTGAACCTTTTGCATATTCCCGAAGCAGGCGAATTGTTTTTAGACGGCGCGCCGGTGAATTTTAAAAAGAAAACCGATCTATACCAGTTGCGTCAGAAGGTAGGGATGATTTTCCAGGACTTTAACCTGTTTGATCACCTGTCTGCCCGCCAGAACGTGGCCATTGCATTGAGGAAAGTCAGAAAACTATCCAAACAACAAGCCCACGAGCGGGCGTGTGAGGAACTTGCCCGGGTCGGACTTGCAGACAAAATGGAGCTGTATCCAGCCCAATTGTCCGGCGGCCAGAAGCAACGGGTCTCCATTGCAAGGGCGCTTGCCATGGACCCGGAGGTACTGCTCCTGGATGAACCCACATCCGCCCTGGACCCGGAACTGATCAGCGAAGTGCTGGTGGTAATCCGGGATCTTGCAAAAGCGGGCATGACCATGCTCATGGCCACACATCAGATAAGCTTTTCCGCCGGCCTTGCCCATGAATTTGTGTTCATGGAAAACGGACAGATTGCCGAACAGGGTGTGCCCTCTGCGCTTTTAGCTGAAAACAGCGGATCGAGAACCCGGGATTTTTGTGCCAAAATTTCAGAGTTAACCGGAGCCGAGGCGTGAACGACTTTTTCCCCTTTATCATAAATCAAGTCATCCCCAGCCTGAACACAGGGTTTCTTGTGAGTATCAAACTCATTGTGCCCTCGGCCCTGCTCGGATTTTTAATCGGCGTGGCAACCGGCTCCCTTAGGGTTTACGGCCCTAAACCTGTAAAAGCATTGTGTAACTTTTATGTGGCCGTTTTCCGGGGCACGCCGCTTGTGGTCCAGCTCTATTTCTGGTACTTTGCCCTGCCCTATACAAATTTGGGGGGAATGCGCATTGTCATGTCCGCCATGACCTGTGCCATTGTGGGATTTGCCCTGTGCTCCGGGGCATATCAGTCCGAATATATTCGGGGGGGTCTGCTTTCCATCAAAACCGGACAGCTCAAGGCGGCCCAGGCATTGGGCATGAGCCCCTTTACCTCGATCACAAGCATTGTTCTGCCCCAGGCATTCAGGCACTGTTTTTCAGGATGCTGCAATGAGGTGATTTATCTGATCAAATACTCATCCCTTGCCTCCATCATTACCATTAACGAAATGACCGGCATAGGCAGAGGGATTGCCAAGGCCACCTTTAGAAACGTTGAAACTTTCCTGGTTGTGGGGATTTACTATCTGGTTCTTGTTACCATAGCCAGCGCAATTCTTAACTATCTGGAACGACGCATGGAGATCCCGGGCTTTGGCAGTCAAGCCCGATGATAGGCTCTCTTTTTTCCTTGCCATGATATTTAATATCCGGACCGAAGCATCTCACAATTTTCCAGGTAGGGCTTGGTCATAACATCGGACACAATGTAGGTTGGGGTGACGTAGGAACCCCAACACCAGTTTCGGGATTTACGGCATATTTTGTTGGGGTTCCTGCGTCACCCCAACCTACAGCAAACAGGTAAAAACGCGGCCTCTATAAAATCTTCTTCACTTGCCCCTCACCTTATGCCTAAAATAAACAAATACGTTAAACGCATTTATCTGAACAGCTGGTAAAGGAGACCAGGCATGATCAAATCATATTCTTTCGGTTATATGGAGATTGGCGATGACACGTATACTGCTGATCTGATCATTCTTCCGGACGCAACTATTCTGCCCAACTGGCGCAGAAAACAGGGGCATGTACTGGAACTTGAAGATTTGCAGGCGGTTCTTCCCGTAAAGCCGGATATGATCATTGTCGGCACAGGTGCATATGACCGCATGAAAATGGCCCCGGACTTAGAAAAAACGCTTTTATCCATGGGTATCGAATTAAAAGCGCTGGCAACGGATGCAGCCGCAACCTTGTTCAACACAACAATCGCCCGGACACCAGACAAATCCGTGAGCGCCTGTTTTCATTTAACCTGCTGACAAAGATTTTGCCATGCCCCATATCAATCCTAATTGCGACCGGTTTAAATTCTGTCCCTCCTGCGGCGCCCCCAGCCTTGATGCTGACAGCGTCAAATCATTTAAATGCCGAAAATGCGGTTTTCAATTTTTCGTTAATTGCGCGGCTGCAGCCATGGCCATCATCCTTGACGATCAACACAGGGTATTGGTCACCGTGCGTGCAAAAGAGCCCGGTAAAGGCACCCTGGATCTGCCCGGCGGATTTGTTGAACCGGGCGAAAGTATCGACGATGCTCTGGTCAGAGAGGTAAAAGAAGAACTGAATCTGGATATTTTTAACCTTGACTTTTTTTGCTCTTTTGCCAATACCTATCCTTACAACCATGTGGTATATCCCATCACCGACATGGCATTCACCTGCAAGGTGAAAGATTTTTCTTTGATTACACCCATGGATGATGTGGCCGACTTCAAATTTATCCCGGTTCATGATCTTGATACCGACCTGTTCCGTATGCACTCAGCACAAAAGGTGCTGGAAAAATATAAAAACATACATTCAACCATTAAATAATCGTTAAACGTATGGGTTTACACGTTGCACCCGGGAAACCGTATTGCGCATTCATTTAATTTATGGTTTAAACGTTACATGAAAAAAAGATATTATCGTTCCGGAAAGAAAAAATCCGACGCCAGACCGTCCCGTCCCATTCATTACCCCGAGCTTACTGCCGGGGCAGACAAGGCATTGACTAAAATTTTCAACCAGATCGGTGTACCGGAAAAACATGCATTTACACCGGATCCGTTTCAAATTGAGGCCATCGAGGCCATTGATACGGCCGATTGTCTTGTCACGGCCCCCACAGGTGCTGGGAAAACATGGATTGCCGAACAGGCTGCCAAACGGATATTGGAAAAAAACGGCAAGGTGTGGTATGCCACGCCCTTAAAGGCGTTAACCAACTCCATCCATGCCGGATTCTCAAAAATTTTCGGCAAGGAAAAGGTGGGAATTCTCACCGGTGACATCAAGGAGAATACGGACGCGGCCATCATCATCGGTACCACGGAAATTTTGAGAAATCAACTCTATGATGCCATGTACACGGGCCAGAATCTCAAGTGCGATCTGATTATCCTGGATGAAGCCCACTACCTCGGAGATGACGAACGCGGCGTGGTCTGGGAGGAGATCATGATCTACCTGCCCGTGCGCATTCCGTTGCTGCTGCTGTCCGCAACCATCGGCAACCCGGATCAGATCGCAGGCTGGTTGTCCTCTATTCGGGATAAAACCTGCAAAGTGGTGGAAAACACCGAGCGTCCGGTGCCGCTTTTTCCTTTATTTTTTCACCCGTCAGGCACCCTTTATCCGCTGCTCGAAAAAACCGGGAAAGAAGGGGACCGAACCCGCCTTCATAAAAAAGTATATAAATTCAACCAGTCAGGTAACAACTTGACCCTGGCACCTCCCGGCAAATTGCCCAAATTCTCGGACATTCTTAATGTGCTTGCCCATTATGATCTGCTGCCGGCCATCTTTTTTTTAAAATCCCGGGCTGAATGCGATCGTGCAATTAAATTATGTGATGGCAGTCTGCTCAAAACTGCGCCGGAGAAAAAACAGGCTCTCAAGGAGCGGCTTGTACAGCTCACGGCGGACAACCCCCATCTGTCAGCCCATCCCCAGCGGACCTACCTGGAGGAAACGGCAACGGCCGCACATCATTCCGGGCACCTGCCCGCCTGGAAGGTGGTGGTCGAAACCTTGATGGCCGAAGGGCTTTTGGATGCCATGTTCGCCACATCCACGGTGGCGGCGGGTGTGAATTTTCCGGCCCGCTCCGTTGTCATTCTTAATTCCGACCGCTTTAATGGCCGGGACTTTTTATCCTTAAGTCCCAGTGAATTTCAGCAGATGGCAGGCCGGGCCGGAAGACGCGGCATGGACAATATCGGATTTGCCACGCTGCTGCCCGGCAAATACATGGATGTCTCCCTGGTGGCTAAACTGATCAATGCCCCGCCCTCTAATGTGGAGTCCCAGATTAAAATAGATTTTTCCATGGTCCTCAATCTGTTGTTATCCAACACCCCGGAGCAGGTGCGCACCCTGCTGGAAAAATCATTTGCCTCCTATCTCATTGCCATAGGTGCAAAGGCCGGAAAAAGCGGCAGAAAAGCAAGAAAGAAATTCGGTAATGACATGGAATTTTTATGGCTGGATTTCACCGAGCACATGGACTTTTTGATCCAGGAAGGATTTGTAACCCCGGAAGGTGCAAAACCCTGCGCCCTTACCGAAGACGGTATATGGGCATCAAAACTGCGCATTGATTCGCCGCTGCTGGTGGCCCAGAGCCTTCGGGACAAGCTGTTACCCGAACGTGATCCCGCCCTTTTAGCCGCCATGATGGCCACATTTGTCAATGAAAAGGAGTTCAAGGATGATATGCTGTTCGACACAGCCCTTTCCAAACGGCTTAAGGATTCATTCCTGGAACTGCGCCGGGGACTTAAACCCTTTGCCATGACCATGCTCAAATCTGGATTTCCTGCGCCCAATCTCTTTATACAGCCGGCAACCTTGGTATATGCCTGGGCCCATGACACGCCCTGGGATGAACTGATGCACAAATCGGATTTTGCCGAAGGCGACTTTGCCCGGCTGATCCTGAGAACCGCAGAAAATCTGCGACAGATGACGCACCTGAACCAGGATTTCCCTGTGATTGCCAAAACAGCGGCCGAGGCCGTTGACATGATACTCAAAGCACCGGTGGTTACCGAATTTTAAAACAAGGAGAGACCATATATGATACCAGTTATATCAAAAAATGCCCCGGCGGCCGTGGGGCCATATTCCCATGCGATGATCCATAACGATACGGTATACTGTGCAGGCCAGATCCCGCTGGATCCGGCCACGGGCCAGATTGTGGGAACTACCATTGAAGAACAGACCCGCCAGGTCATGGCCAACCTTGAAACCGTGCTCAAGGCGTGCAGTGCAAGTTTAAAAACCATTTTGAAAACAACAGTCTTTCTGGCATCAATGGACGATTTTGCAGGGATGAACAAGATCTACGAGGCAGCGCTTGACGGCCATAAACCGGCAAGATCCGCCTTTCAGGTGGGGCGTCTGCCTAAGGATGCCCTGGTGGAAATTGAGTGTATTGCCGTGTGTGAAAAAAAATAAAAGTCAGGAGACCATATGTCTGAAGATACAAAAAAAGTTATTTACTCAATGATCAATGTGAGCAAATTCCATGGCACCCGCCAGGTGCTCAAGGATATTTCGCTCTCCTATTTTTATGGGGCAAAAATAGGTGTGCTGGGTCTTAACGGATCGGGTAAATCCACGCTGCTGAAAATTTTGGCAGGGGTGGACACTGAATTTGTGGGTGAAACCATTTTATCCAAAGGGTTTACCGTGGGTTTTCTTGAACAGGAACCCCTGGTGGATTCAGATAAAACCGTGCGCCAAGTGGTGGAAGAAGGGGTCCAGGAGACCGTGGACCTTTTGGCTGAATATGAGAAAATCTCCGAAGCCTTTGCAGAACCCATGTCCGATGATGAGATGGACGCCTTGCTGGAAAGGCAGGGAAAACTGCAGGAAAAGCTTGATCATATTGATGCCTGGGATCTGGATGCCCGCCTTAAGATGGCCATGGATGCCCTGCGCTGTCCTCCCGAAGATACCCCGGTCAGCGTTATCTCCGGTGGTGAAAAACGCCGGGTGGCCCTGTGCCGTCTGCTGCTGCAAAAACCTGATATTCTGCTTTTGGACGAGCCGACCAACCACCTTGATGCAGAATCGGTGGGCTGGCTGGAACAACATCTAAGCCGGTTTGAAGGTACGGTCATTGCCGTGACCCATGACCGCTATTTCCTGGACAATGTGGCGGGCTGGATTCTGGAACTGGACCGGGGCGAAGGCATCCCATGGAAAGGCAACTACTCCTCGTGGCTGGAGCAAAAACAGCAACGCCTGGCAAAGGAAGAAAAAAGCGAGAGCAAGCGCCAGCAAACACTGGCCAGAGAACTTGAGTGGATCAAGATGTCACCCAAGGGGCGCCGTTCCAAATCCAAGGCCAGGATTTCGGCCTATGAAGAACTGCTCAAAAAAGACAGCAAGCAGCAGGAACAGAAAATGGAAATTTTTATTCCGCCGGGACCACGGCTGGGTTCCAAGGTTATTGTGGCGGAACATGTCTCCAAAGCCTTTGAGGACAAGCTTCTGGTGGAAGATATGAACTTTGTGCTTCCGCCGGGTGCCATTGTGGGGGTGGTCGGTCCCAACGGTGCCGGTAAAACCACTTTGTTTAAAATGATTACCGGACAGGAAAAACCCGATTCGGGCACCATTGAAATCGGGGAGAGTGTGCACCTGGCCTATGTGGACCAGGAACGGGACTCCCTGGATCCGGAAAAAACCATTTATGAAGTGATCTCCGGCGGCAGCGATACCATGTTGGTGGGGGGACGGGAAATCAATGCCAGGGCATATGTGGGGAAATTTAATTTTTCAGGCTCCGACCAGCAGAAAAAAGTAAAAGACATTTCCGGCGGTGAGCGCAACCGGGTTCACATGGCCACCATGCTGCAGAAACAAGCCAATCTGCTGCTGTTGGACGAACCCACCAACGACCTGGATGTCAACACCATGCGGGCATTGGAAGAGGCCCTTGAAAGTTTTGCCGGATGTGCCGTGATCATCAGCCATGACCGGTGGTTCCTGGACCGCTTGGCCACCCATATCCTGGCCTTTGAAGGCGACAGCCAGGCCTTATTTTTTGAAGGTTCCTATTCAGACTATGAAAAGGATCGCAGAAAACGTCTGGGCATTAAGGAAAACCAGCCCACACGGATTAAATACCGTCAGTTGACCCGGTAATACACTTAAAAAAGGCAAAGCCATTTAGCGCCCCGGCAGGTGAACGAACCTGCAGGGGCGTTTTTAAAAAAATATGCCACTCCCAGATAACTCAACAAACGCGTCACACCACACCCGGGGCCTGGTTCTGATTCATATTGCGGTTTTTTTATTCGGGTTTGCAGGGCTGTTCGGCAAGTTTCTGGACTGCACACCTTTATGGATAGTATTGGGCCGCACGGTTTTCGCAAGTTTGGCACTTATTGTTTATGCCATAATCTTTCCCGGCATCCCTCTTCGGGTGGCAACACCAAAAGATTTGGGCTTTTTTGTCGTGCAGGGGATTTTGCTGGCATTGCACTGGCTCAGCTTTTTTGCAGCCATTCAGGTCTCATCGGTGGCTGTGGGACTGATAACCTTTTCCAGCTTTCCTTTGTTTGTGACCTTTATGGAACCGTTCTTTTTTAAAGAGCGGTTCAAAAAGCGTGATTTGCTGACAGCCATTGCCGTATTTGCCGGTATTGTTCTTGTGGTACCGGATATGGACCTTTCCAATGAAGTGACCCTGGGAAGTATTTATGGCTTGGCTTCAGGATTTTCCTTTGCCGTACTCGGGCTTGTGAACCGCAGAAATGCAAGGCGTTGCCATCCTGTTACAGCAGCCTTTTACCAGAACCTGTTTGCTGCGGTAAGCCTTGTTATTCCAGTTGTATTGATGCAGTCTCAGCCGCCGGAATTCCACGATATTTTGCTGCTTGGACTTCTCGGCATTGTTTTTACCGCCCTGGCCCACGGTTGCTTTATCACCGGACTCACCCGTATCCGGGTGCAGACCGCGTCTGTTATTGCAGGCATGGAACCTGTGTACGGTATTTTGTTTGCCTTTATCCTACTTGGTGAAAAGCCGGACGTTTCAACGCTTGTGGGCGGCGTATTAATTATCGGTGCTGTCATAAGCGCAGGTTTATTAGAAAAGACAAAAAACCCGGTATAAAGCGTTCACTTTAATACCGGGTTTTAAGCGACAGGAAAGACAAAGTCTAAAACACAAGGAGTACGTTCATTTATCGGCTGTAAAACTGTTGAATTTAAACCTTCTGATCAAACAAGAAACCTGCGAGATCACTCATTTTATCCTGTAAAGAGAGCATCTCTTCCGATGGGAACTGCCGGATCAATTCCTCGGATTCTTTATCAAAGATCTTAACAACGATTTTGTTGTTCTCTTCAACAACCGAAAAGCTTAACTTGGTTTGGATGGTCTCGGACATCTCCTGGAATGACTCTACCACATCTTTAACCTCTTCGGTGCTCATCTGCTGTTTGTCGTTCTGGTTCGTGGATACCCTGTTTTCCTTTGCCTGGGTATTTTCAACGTTTTTCTGTACACTTTGAAGCTTATCCACAGACATTAAAGGTGCTCTTTCCTGGGTACTCTCCTGTGCTGTAAGCGATTTTGCAGTCATGTTCATCTTCGTGTGTCTCCTGTCTTATAAGGTTGCCGGTTAGAAAGGCAGTAAGCTTTTTTTATTTATTAAACCCTTAGACTAATTTTCGGACATGTTTTGAAATTACTTTAATAATAAAAGCAGCTTTTCGATAATATTTAAAAAATATTGTGAATCGGATAATTTTTCACTTGTTTTCATCAAACAAGTCGACCCATGCAGTATAGGTTGCAGATTTGAAGACATTTGGGATCTAATTTTTTAAAAATAGGGTTGCATAAGTGCAAATATTTTTGCAATTGTGACCCTAACAAGCTTGATAACGGATTGGTATGCCTGCGGCATTTTTGCGATCTATGATAAAAAAAATCTCCTCCAATGTTTGCAAAAAAGCCTTTTATATGATTAAAGTTAGGTTCAAATACAAAAGGATACTCCGACATGTCCTCAAATCATAAAGATACGCCGTTAAATATTGACACCACAAAAATTATTCTGGATTCAATTTCCGACGGGGTTTTTACCATTGATTACAACTGGAAAATCACCTCCTTCAATCGGGCTGCCGAGGAGATTACCGGCATCTGCCGGCAGGATGCAATTGGTTGCCATTGCTGGGATGTTTTTCGTTCCAACATGTGTGAGCAAGGTTGCGCTCTGAAAAAAACCATGGATCAGGGCAAACCCTTTGTATCAAGTTCCGCATATATCATTAACAACCGGCAAAAAAAAATTCCGATCACGGCATCAACGTCCCTGCTCATTGATAAAAATGGTGAAGTTTTAGGCGGTGTGGAAACCTTCAGGGATCACTCCGTGGTGGAAGCCTTACGAAAAGAGTTGACCGGCGGGGTCCGGGTGGGCGACATGGTGAGCAACTCCAGTGCCATGAAAAATATTTTCAATATCCTTCCCCAGATTGCTGAAAGCGATTCATCGGTTCTGATCGAAGGAGAAACCGGTACCGGAAAAGAATTGATGGCAAAAGCCATTCACAACACCAGCCACAGAAAAGATGCCCCGTTTGTCGCCATCAACTGCGGTGCGCTGCCGGATACTTTGCTGGAGTCGGAACTGTTTGGATACAAAAAAGGTGCATTCACCCATGCCGTAAAAGATAAGCCCGGCCATTTTGCCCTGGCGGACAACGGCACAATATTTCTTGATGAAATCGCAGATACAAGCCCGGCCTTTCAGGTCAGGCTGCTCCGGGTGCTCCAGGAGCGTGAGTTTACCCCCCTTGGCGGCATAACCAAAGAGCAGTCCAATGTCAGAATTATTGCCGCCACCAATAAAAATCTGACAACCATGGTGGAGAACAATGAATTTCGTCAGGATCTTTACTATCGCATCAATGTTATTAAAATATCTCTGCCGCCCCTGCGCCACAGAATGGAGGATATTCCCTATCTGGCAGACCAGTTCATCTCAAGGCTGAACCTGCGTCGGAACAAGATGATCCAGGGGCTTTCCCCCGAGGTGCTTGCTGCATTTATGGCCCATGATTTTCCCGGAAATATCAGGGAGCTTGAAAACATCATCGAACATGCCTTTGTCCTATGCGCCAACGAGTATATTACCATGGGACATCTGCCGCCAACCCTAGCAGCAAAATCCGAGCAACAAGCCCGAGGGGATAAAAATCCGGTGGTTACGGCACAAATTAAAATGATTACGGACGCGTTGAAACGGAACAACAATAATAGAAATGCCGCAGCACGGGATTTAGGCGTTCACAAAAGCACCCTGTTCCGGCGCATTAAAAAACTGGGTATCCAGTTATAAAAGAGATTAGGCGTGCAACCCAAAACCGTTTACAAGTCTCTTTTTTGCAACAAGGGCAACATCCATGGCATATGCCAAAGAAGAATTGTTCAAGGCGGACAAGGGTTTGAGGCGGTTGTCACCCCATGGCAGTCAAGGCACAGCCTTTGCATTTTTATAACCGGCAAAAAGATTCCGTAAGAGGAGGAGATCATGAAAATTGCAATTACCACTTGGGGAAACCGGGTCTCTCCTGTGTTTGACGCAGCACAAACGCTTTTGATTGCTGATATTGAAAATCAAAGTATTCATAATAAAAAATATGAATCTTTCAAGCCGGACGACATCGGTGCCCTGGCAGCGCTGTTAAACCGTGAAAAAGTCACGGCACTTGTTTGCGGTGCCATTTCTGAAACTTATGCGGCCCGGCTTGAAGAAAATCGAATTCGTATGCACGCCTTTGTCACCGGCAATGCCATGGAGATACTAAAATGCATGGCCTCGCATAATATCATTAAACCAGCTTTTAAGATGCCCGGCTGCACCGAGGAAATTTAAGGCTTTTTTAAACAAATCAGGGTTTGCGTGTCATGCCCATATAAATGGCCGCCAGTACCATTGATACACCGATCCAACCCATCATACCGGTGGGCCGGTCAAAGAACAGCACGTCCCACACAAATGATAACGCCGGCTGAAGCAGCAAAATCAATCCCGCCCTGGAGGTCGCCACCCGGGGAAGATAATGGGAGATAATGACCCAGGCAAATCCCTGGGACAAAAGGCCGAGGCCGGCCAGGGCTGCCAACGATGTCAGGTCCGGAATAACAAAGGAACGCCCCGTAAAAACAGCAATGGACCCAATGATTAGCGCACAAAATCCGGTCATAATGATCTGGTAAAGAAATATGGGCGCATCAACTCCGGAATGAATAAAACGCATAAGCAGAAGAAAAACACTGTAGCTTAATGCGGTTATAATTCCCAATCCCACACCGGTCAGATATTTGGGTGTCAACTGGGCCATATCCAACCCGATAATCATATACAATCCCAGTATTGCCAGGGGCAAGGCAATAATATAGGCGGGTCCCAGCCTTTCTTTGAACAAAAAAGCCCCTGCCAGGGCCATGATAAAAACCTGCAGATTGCCGAGAATGGTGGCCAGTCCTGGCCCCACATATCCAATGCAAAAATGCCAGGATATGAGGTCCACGGCAAAGAAAAGCCCACATCCCGCAGCCACCAAGCAAGCCTTAAGTTGAATTTGTTTAAATTCATGGTTTAACCCACAGGGGACCAGCAGAAACAGACACCCGAAAAAAACACGGTAAAATGCTGAAATCAAAGGATTGACATGGGATAGAGCGACCATCACACTTGAAAAACTGATGATGATTGCACCCAAAAAAATACCGGCAACCGGCCGGCTGATTAAAGCTGTCATAAACAACGTATCTCCTCTAAAGTATCACACGGATTTAGAGGGTTCCTTGTTTCGGGTCAAGAAAAAAATATTCAATTACAAAACCACGATATTTTTAGGTGGCCATAAGTAGGTATCCAGATCAACCGTGCCGGAAGGTGAAACAAAAACCCCTTCGGATTCCAGCATCGCTTTTTGCAGTTCATACCCCATGCCCTCGGGTAAACTGATTTTTCCTGATGCATTTATCACACGATGCCAGGGCAATTCATGTTTTTGGGACATGGCATGAAGAATTCTTGAAACCTGCCGGGCCCCGCGGGGATTGCCGGCAAGGGTTGCCGCCCGGCCATAGGATGTCACACAACCTTTGGGAATCGCCCTGATCACATCAATAACCTGTTGGGTAAACGTATCCATAATTTTATATGATATTGATGATTGAAAAAATGAAAAGACCTGCCGCATAGAGGGGGGCGGCAGGTGGTTTAAGCCTTTCGCGTGTAAGGGTGACGCGAAGCAAATATGCAGGTGTTTGGGGGAACGTTACTTTGCAAATTCTGCATAGGGAGGATACCAGACTACAGTTGAAATTTTTTCAACTGTAGTCTGAGGCATAATCAATTAATGGCTGCTGGTAAAATCAGGATATGCATTACCACCATGTTCTGTGGAGTCCAGACCTTCCATTTCTTCTTCCGGAGAAACCCTCAAGCCCATTGTAGAATCAATGATTTTGAAAAGGATAAAGGCGGTACAAAAGGTCCATGCAAAGCAGGAAACAATACCAATGCACTGGACAGACATGATTTTCATAGTTGTGCCGCCAATGTTAAAGATACCGGCTGCGAGGGTGCCCCAGGCACCGCAGACACCGTGCACGGAAACTGCACCAACGGGATCGTCAATTCTGATTCTATCAAAGAACAGTACTGAGAAAACAACCAGACAACCTGCAATGGCACCAATGATAATAGAGGAACCAGGCGTTACATTGGCACAACCGGCTGTAATACCGACCAAACCTGCCAGGGCACCGTTCAAACTCATACCAACTTCAGGCTTGCCAAACTTAACCCAGGAAACGATCATCGCCATAATACAGCCGGCAGCCGCAGCCAGGTTGGTGTTTACAAAAATCATTGCAATGTCTTTATTTGCAGCTGTGGTGGAACCCGGGTTAAAACCAAACCAGCCGATCCACAGGATAAACACACCCAGGGAAGCTAAGGGGATATTGTGACCAAGAATCGGTTTAATACCACCGTCTTTGGTGTATTTTCCAAGCCGGGGACCAAGAATAATGGCGCCAGCCAGGGCTGACCAGCCACCAACGGAATGAACAACGGTGGAACCTGCGAAATCAATAAATCCGAGACCTTCAAGCCAACCGGAACCATTGAACAGGGAACCCCATGCCCAGGAGCCGAAAATGGGATAGATTAAAGCGCTAACAACGGCACTGTATACAAGATATCCTGTAAATTTAGTACGTTCAGCCATAGCACCGGAAACAATGGTGGCAGCCGTGGCGGCAAAAACTACCTGGAACATCCAGAAGGCCAATACCCAGGGGTCTCCACCGACCTTAAAATCACTTAGGAAAAAACCGGTCGTACCAAAAAAACCGGTTTTATTGGCACCGAACATCAGACCGAAACCAATGGCCCAGAAAACAATAGAGCCCATGGCAAAGTCCATCAGGTTTTTCATCATAATGTTAACAGCGTTTTTGGCACGGGTGAAACCTGCTTCAACCATGGCGAATCCAGCCTGCATAAAGAAAACAAGGGCTGCAGCAACAAGGGTCCAGACGTAGTCAGCATGGGTCTGGACCAATTTAATAGCCTCTGCGTTAGAAAGCACTGTCGGGGCATCATCCGTCCCAGCCCATGCAGCGGTGATGGTGCAAGCCAGCGAAGTTAGAATCATCAATACATACTTCATTTTTTAAATCTCCTTAATTATATTTAAATTTTTAATTTTATAGGGCTTCTGTTCCGGTTTCACCTGTACGAATACGAACAACATTTTCCACAGGAAGAACAAATATTTTACCGTCACCGATTTTACCTGTTTTCGCTGTTTCTACTATTGTATCCACCACAGCCTGGGCCTGGTCATCGGCAACACAGATTTTCAATTCAACCTTGGGTACAAAGTCAGTCTGATATTCTGCGCCGCGGTACACCTCTTTGTGTCCTTTCTGACGGCCAAAGCCTTTGACTTCCGAAATGGTCATACCGTTAATGCTGATTTTGGCTAAAGCATCTTTAACCTCATCCACTTTAAACGGTTTTATTACTGCCACAACTTTTTTCATTTTAACTCCCTTGTTAAATGTGCATTAAAATCACTTTCGCTTTATGGGTTTCTACAGAGAGCAAGAGGGGTGCCAAAAAATAAATTTTTTAAAATTTAAATTTAACGTGCTGAAATTAATGATGTTTTTGCAAAAAATATTATTTTGCAGCCCTTATGTTTGGTTCGGTAGAAATAACATTTTTGGATTATACTAGATTACATTAATGTTATTTCATATGTATTTGCAAAAATTGGGAGTAAGGGTTGATACATTTTTGTATTTTCATACATAAAACCGTAATCAAGGAGCAGAAATTATCGTATTAAAAGATGGTCTGAGAGACCATTGCAGCTTTTTAAGCTCAATTATGCGGCCGACCTGCTTACAGACCGGCCATGGTCATTCTACAAAAATTAAAAGGGCGTTAGCATTTCATGCAGGGTTTTGCCCTTGGAATATCCCCTGGAAAAAAACTGATGTAAAATACTGCATGACCCCAAAGCAAGGGACCCGTTTGGGTATTTATATAAAACAGATGCACATCTGCGATAAAGCCACAAATCCAGGTCCATCCCCCTAAGCGCCTGCCTGTACCAGTCAAAGGCACCTGACGGCCCTGACGATTTACGGTCCGCCGCATATTCAATAGCCCTGGCTGAAAGGGTTCCGGATTTTACTGCAGAGTAGATCCCCTCCCCCAACAAAGGTTCGGACAGACCGGCCGCATCTCCTGTCAGAAGCACACGATTTTTTCCCAGATGGGGTGTTCCAGAACTTGTGGCAATGGGATATCCTTTTATATCGGTCAAGATTTCGGAATTAAAGTGTTCATTCGCATAATTTTTTAATAACGCCTGATTCATGGTGCCTTGGGGGCAGGCACTGAAAATACCTATATTCACGTGGTTTTTACGGGGAAAAATCCAGTAATACCCTCTTATGTCCCTGGAGAAGTCAAATGTCATTGGATAAACGCTTGCATTTTTCACAGGCACATCCGCTTCCAGGGCGGGCAGTTTAATGACACCTAACCCATGATGTCCAATGAGCCGCCTGATTTTTGAATTGGCACCATCGGCGCCAATCAAATATCCGGCCCTGACCACATCTGTTTTACCATCGCACGCCAGGGTTAAACGCACACCATACGCGTCTTGATCAAGACGGATGATTTTATCTATTTTTTCAAACCGGCACCCGGCCTGTACAGCTTTTCCCAGAGAATAGGCGTCCAGATCCATTCGTTTGGTAATATAGCATAATGGGTCAGCGGCCTTCACAACAAAAGAGGCGCTACCGGGCCGGATAATTCTTACTTCCCGGCAGGTACGGCGAACGAGTCCTGAAATATCAAAGGGAAAAAGATTCATGGCCTTGGGCGTGATTCCGCCTGCGCATGCTTTTTTCCTGGGGAAATTTTTTCTATCAAGTAAAAGGACCGAAAAACCGGATTTTCCTAAAAGGTACCCGGCAGTTGTTCCGGCAGGTCCTGCACCAATAATAATGACATCATACATAAAAAACCTTTATCAAATTTTTGAAACCGGGCCAATATTTTTTCACTAGGTGGCCCCACAAATACATTATCTGCGCCAATGTTTCCAATTTTTAATTTTTCTCATTGACAAAAATTCACTCACACGATTAGATACTAGTTAATCTAAATTTCGCAAACCAACGCACCATAACTGAAACGTATACGAATACGTGATTAGGCTTATAGCTAATGCAGAAAAGTGTTAAAGAAAAAAAACAAGAAAATCAGACCCCTTCAGTCAATGCATTAAATCTATGCAAAAAGGCCCGAGCCCTCATTCGTGCCAGAAAGCCCGAACTGGCTGAACCGCTGCTGCTGTCCGCTCTGGACGTATCACCGAAAAATCCTTATGTACTGGTTGCCTTAGGTGATGCCAAACGTATGCAAAAAAAATTCAGAACTGCAGCAGAGTATTATCAAATGTGCCTTGAGGCTGACCCGCTAAATCCATTTGCCATGTCCGGTCTTGGCGACGCATACCGGGGCACCAATGACCTGAACAGTGCCATAGAGATCTGGACCGAGGCCCTTGATGCGTATCCCGAAAACTATCTGGTGATGACCCGGTTGGCTGATGCGCTAACCAAAAAAGGAGACTTTGCCGGCGCCAGACAGATATATGAAAAATCAATTGATCTGAATCCCGATGACCCATTTGCTCTTTCGGGGCTTGGCAATCTCTATGTCCGTCTCAGGGCATTTGATCTTGCCGGCCCCCTTCTTGAAAAACTTGTGGTAAAACAGCCCCGAAATCCAAGAGCCATTGGCGCGTTGGCTAATTTTTACCGTAGACAGGATGATTTTTTTAACGCAAAGACACTGTTTGAACAGATTCTGGAAATTGATCCCCGAAATGTCTATGCAATGGACGGACTGGCCGATTGTGCCCGGGGAAATAAGGAATACGAAAAAGCGAAACTCCTATGGGAAAAAGCCATGGCATCCGGAATGAATCCAGCCATTGCCCAAACACGAATTGCCGACGCATGCCTGCAGATGCAACAGTACGATCTGGCAAGGAATTTCTATGATCAGGTGCTGTCCGTGTCCGAAGATAAATTTGCGCTGCTCGGCCGACTGCGTCTCATCGAAACTGAACCGGGGGAGACCCGCAGTAAAATATCTGAAGCGGCAGATATTTTAAGCCGATTGTTTGCCCTTGATCCGTCAGATGAACGGACAATAAATGAATTTAAGATCTTCAGGGCACGGTATCCGGAAATTGATGACTACATCCAGCCTTGAAAAACTTGTGGTAAAACAGCCCCGAAATCCAAGAGCCATTGGCGCGTTGGCTAATTTTTACCGTAGACAGGATGATTTTTTTAACGCAAAGACACTGTTTGAACAGATTCTGGAAATTGATCCCCGAAATGTCTATGCAATGGACGGACTGGCCGATTGTGCCCGGGGAAATAAGGAATACGAAAAAGCGAAACTCCTATGGGAAAAAGCCATGGCATCCGGAATGAATCCAGCCATTGCCCAAACACGAATTGCCGACGCATGCCTGCAGATGCAACAGTACGATCTGGCAAGGAATTTCTATGATCAGGTGCTGTCCGTGTCCGAAGATAAATTTGCGCTGCTCGGCCGACTGCGTCTCATCGAAACTGAACCGGGGGAGACCCGCAGTAAAATATCTGAAGCGGCAGATATTTTAAGCCGATTGTTTGCCCTTGATCCGTCAGATGAACGGACAATAAATGAATTTAAGATCTTCAGGGCACGGTATCCGGAAATTGATGACTACATCCAGCCCTAATCCGCCGGATCTTTGGATCTTTCGCTTAGACCAGGCGATGTTGCGTATTGATTCTTTTTGAGGGGGTTGATTCTCCGGCGAAATTTGATGATTCCGTAAAAAGTCAGGCGTTATAACGCCACACATTTTAAAGATGGTGCCATGCAAATGACTGATAAGCTAAACCTTCCATCCCAATCGGATATCCAGGCTGTCCTGACCCTTGACCGGGATACCCTGCCAAGTTTTCCCCAGGTGGCGGCCAAACTGCTTGACGTGTCAAAAGATGATTCGGCATCCCTGGAAGACGTTGCAAAAATCGTAGAGACAGATCCCGGCATTTCCATCCGGGTGCTGGAACTTGTCAATTCGGCTTTTTACGGGTTAACTAGAAAGGTAACCACCTTGTCAGACGCCGTTGTGATCCTCGGCCTGGATGAAATCAAAAAGCTGGCTTTGGGCATGGCCATTTTTGAAAAATTATTTAAAAACGGCCACACAAAAGAATTTAACCGATTAATGTTCTGGCGCCATAGTCTCGCGGTGGCGGTGCTGAGCATGAAAATAGCCAAAAACATTGAATACCCCAACCCGGAAGAAGCTTATACGGCTGGTTTGCTTCACGATGTAGGAAAAATTTTTTTCGATCTGCAAGGCCATCGTAATTATGGAGAGTTTATCAGAAATCTCTCTGAATCTACCGATCTTGTAATTGAAAAGGAACGATCCCAACTGGGCCTGGGGCATGATGATATTGGCGCTTTTTTCTGCACCCGGTGGCAGCTGCCTGAAAATCTGGTGCTGGCCGTAAAATACCACCACCAGTCTTTTGAAAATCACGGCTTAACCCAGGATGAAAAGCAATTGATTTCGATTGTCAGTATGGCCGATTTTCTGTGCTGGACCCAGGGAATGGGATCATTTGATTTCATCCGACCGCCCATTCTCCCCCCGGAGGTGGAACCCTGCATTAACCCGGAAAAAGTAGATATTATCAATTGCATTCTTGAAATGAACAAAGAGATCGAAGAGATCTCCGCTTTTTACCAGTTTGTATTTCCAACCATAGACCAGCTCAAGGAAAACCTGCTGTGGGCAAATATCAAACTGTCCCGGGCCAATACAAAATATTATTATCAGGGAGATCCCACAAACCAAACACCGGATACAGCCATAAGCGGTAGTGATGCTTTGCCTGCGGACATTGGGTTTGAAATGGGCAAATCCTTGTCCAAAGCGAAAACCGTCAAAGAAGTGCTTGATATTGTTTTGTATCAGGTGGGCTGTATTTTTCAACCCTGCCACTGGTCTATCCTGCTCAAGGATACCAAAACCGGGGATCTTGTTTTTTCCGTGGTGGTGGGAACCAACAGCAAGCGCCTGCAGGGTGCAAGGCTGCCCAAAGGAGAGGGTATTGCAGGGTATGTCATGAAAACCGGCAAACCGTTGGTGGTGGATGATGTAACAACCGACGAACGATTCAGCAGACGGGTGGACAAATACACGCAGTTCAAAACCCTTTCTATTATTGCCGCACCATTGAAAGCCGACAACAAAATTTTCGGTGTCATTGAATTGATCAACCGGATCAATGAAGAGGCATTCAGTGAACAAGACCTGGATCTACTGTCCGCCATTGCCGAATATGCAGGTATTGCCATTGAACGCTCGTATTACCACCAGGCATTGACAAATATAGCAACCCGGGACAGTTTGACGGGACTTAGAAATCGATACAGTTTTGAACGTATCGTTACCGGGACCGATGATTTCCAGGCCCGTTTTGGACGTGTTTTTTCCATGCTGATTCTGGTGATTGACGGCCTTTCACGCCAGTATGAAACCCTGGGTCCAGAAATATGTGACAAAGTAGTTAAAGATCTTGCCGCCATTTTGAACAAAACCAAGCGCCGGGAAGATTTGATTTTTAGGTATGCAGACAACAGTTTTATTGCGCTTTTGCCTTTGACCTATTCCGATGGCGCCCAAAAAGCCCAGGAAAGAATAAAAAAAGTGTTGACCAACGTCCCTGAGGATCACAAACAAATTTTTTCGTCGATTACCATCCAACCCCACACCATGGCAGGTGAAGATGCTGGGCAGCTTAAAACCCTTGTGGCCCAGGCCCTTTCCAAGACGAGGCAGCCGGACCAGGAAGGTGAGGTTGCGGACATGCCGGAAAACATCCAGGGGCTGGTGGAACAGGAAATCGCCAGGCAAGATGCCCAGGACGCAGAAAAAAACGGTTCGGAACAAATCCAAAAAGAAAATATTGAAAATTTTGGAAAATCGGTATTTCTGCAGGGGCAGTTCAAACGACTTAAAACCGGAGAATTTGGAAAAATCCGTGTGGAACAGGTATCGTTATCCGCCATTGGGTTTCGAATATCCAAATCCCACCGCATCCATGTCAATGATTTTCTGGACATTGAATTTAACCTGGATGATATCAAACGGTCATTAATTAAACGCAGGGCAGTGGTCAGACAGATCCAGGGGAACTATATTTACGGCGAATTCTACAACCCGCCTCCCTATGCAAAAAATCTCGGCTTTTACATCTTTAGTTAAAGCCCCACAGCTTTAACTCTATTTGATTCAGGCGTGATTCTCTATCCTTCCAGTCAGGAAGGTATTTTTTCACAATTTCATAGAACCGTCGTGTGTGACCAGGTTCAAGCAGGTGGACAAGTTCATGGACCAGCACATATTCCAGAAGAGAAGGATCAAGGTGCACAAGACATGCATTGATCCATATACGTTTTACCCGCGTGTTACAAGAGCCCCATCGGGTTTTCATTTTTTTCAGTCGACATTCGGACGGTGCAATCCCCATGGCCGGCTGCCATTTTCCAAGCAACAGCTGAATGCGTTCGTTTAAAAGCGAACGCAGCCACCCATTCCATAGACTTTCTTCTTTTTTTGTCCCAAAACCGGGAGGCACCCGGACAGTGATTTCAGATTCGCTCGTCAAACAGATTCCGGGCAGGGAAGTGCAGTTTTCACGCACCACAGTCAGTGATTTGCCCCAAACCATGCATGAACGGCTATCTCTTAACGCGGGTCCCGGATTCAAAGGCACCGGGGCACTGGCAAAGGCCCTCATTTTTTCCATTAACCAGGCTGATTTCACCTGAATGGCCTGGGCCAGTTCTTTAGAGCTGATTTTGGAGGGCGCAGAAATGCGAACGATCTTTTTATCCGTGTATATCCTGAAATAGATATGGCGGATGGGTTTATATATCAGTTCATATTCCCATCCTTTGGGGGCAGCGGGGAAAAACCTGCTTAAATCATGCATTACTCAGCTTGTTTTTTCAGGGTTTCAATCAATTCAGAAATAAGTTTTCCCCCGGATGTCCGGGCCACTGGATTGACTTTTATCAGCTCTTCCCAGGCCTCAATGGCCTTGGGGACGTCATTGAGGTCGTGCATATACACAACGCCCTTGTTAAACCAGGCAATCTCAAAATCCGGCTGAATCGCGACGGCCTTGCTGAATGCCTCTAACGCTTTTTCCGGTTCTTTGTTCCGTCGATACATGACCCCAAGGTCCGTTAGAACATGGGGATGATTCGGTTCAATGGACAATGATTTTTCATAGGCGTCAATGGCATCTTCAAAACGGTCCAGATCAAAAAATGCATTGCCCAGTTTAACCCAGGCTTGCGCATCTTCGGGGTTGTCTTTCAAAAATGCCTGCAACTCTTTGATATGCGGGGCTGCCATGGCTGCAATATCAGGTTGCTGGTCGCCGTTGTCTGCTTTTTCAGGAGCCGGCATGTCTGTGGGCGCATTGCCCCCCAGCATACCCGGAGGCATCTGTCTCATGCCCGGCCGCATTGAATCTGCCAGTTTAAATGATGTATATGCGGTGCCCATCAAAAATCCCAGGGTCAGGGATATCAGAAGGGAAATATAAAAGGCCTGCCGGGTAATCATTTTTTCTTTTGGAGTATCCTGATTCATTTTTCCTGCTTTAAAAAACGTTATAAGAAAGTCTCTATCTTGTATTGTTGTCAACTTAAGCCTGGGGCAGATGGACCGAAACGGATCAATCGTGGCTGTTTTATATCATTATAGACCAATAATAAAGGGGGGTGTTTATCTGAATAATTGTTTTTTATTGTGGAGACCGCCGATAACCTGGGCGACCGTATCTGTTTTATCCTGTTTACCCATTTTATCTTGACACCGAAAATCTGCCAGAACCATCCCGTTGAATTTTCCCTCTCTGTATACTTCGATTCTGAAAATCCGGCCGTCCTGATCTATTGAAAAACGCTGCACGCAATCTTCTCTGGTGACCAGAAGACCTGCTTCATCCTTTGCGCCTTCGGTTGTGAACCCAATAATATTCACCCGGTGATCGGGTATGGGATGCACCATAAACTGCTCTTTAACATCAATTTTAGATCCAAAGGGGACCTGTTTTTTCCGGCCGTCCACTTCCATCTCAATGCTGTCGATTCCAAGATCATATTCAAAATACTGGGGACTGAGATGGGAAAGACAGCGATTGCCGTGGTACAAACTGAAGTCAGATTTATTGTGCACCAAAGCCAGCAACGGATTGTTGACCAGAAACTGCAGCTTACTGTCTTTTTTCATGGGCAGATAACTGATGCGATCGCGTATATTTTCAGCATAGAGAAGGATTCTGCGCTCATTTAAGGTCAGGGCAATATCCTGGTCTATGGCCTTTTCTATCTCTTTTGGGGTTAAGGGAAAATCACGTTCAAAACGGATACCCGCCTTTGTTAAAAAAGATTCAATGGCCCGAAGATGGTAATATACACGCCCGGAGGTTAGAAAAGACTTACTGGCTTCAATCCCGAAGGCGGGTTTTTTGTTTTTCATGGCAAAAAAGGTCAGTGTTTTTGCCATCTCCTCGTCCCCTTCCGCAGTCCTGGTATTTTTAACACGGACCGTATGACCGGGATCAATCAGGTGGGCATTGACATGTTGAGCACACTGCCCTGCCGTGACTGAAAGATCGGAAAACAGACCGGTGTACTGTACCGGCATCTCTGCCTGGTCAATGATAATGCTCTGCCCCCATCTGTCCGGGTTACGCATACTGCTTTCATGTGTGGGCGTGAAAAATCCGGAGCCGTCGTGAAGATTTAATATAAAATCAACGGCTGGGTCTGTGATGATAGATTTTATTTTGGCAATGGTCTGTCGTTCCGGATCTGTTTGACTCACCCGGTCAAATTTACGGTTCATGTCCCCGTAAACGCCCCGGGATCGTTTAATGATACTTTCGAAATTCAGATTTGGAACCACGATAACCTGGCCGGACAGGATGGTGTACCGGGTCGCAATAAGGGCTGCGGCATTAAATCCTCCCGGTTCGTCCCCCTGGATGCCGCCAACGATGAGTGCTGTTTTCCCGGGTGCCTTGGATGTCAGGGTATGCACACTGAAGTCAAGACCTGATTGGGATGCAAACACCGGCACTTCAAACCAGAACACAACAGTCATCCCCCAAATTGATATAACCGAAAAACACCGGGCCAACACGTAAAAAAAATCTCTATAAAGGGAATGTTTTGATATCATCATCTTTTTTTATTACAGAAAGTTTATCAATTTCTACTTTTTCCTGACACAGATTATCAAATAGCAGACAAAATGCAAACTCCCCGATGAACTTCTCTTAAAAAAATTTAACACGATAAAAGTTGAGACCATTTAAAATAATGATTATATATACTGAACATACATAAATGAACCAACAAAATGGCTTAGTGGCTTGGCCCAAGCCTATTGACATTATATCCGATAAATGCCCCCTTTTGAGCCCCAGATGAAAATACTTCCCACAACAAAGAGGCCCCATGAAAATCATCACAACACATAAAGGTTCTGATTTTGATGCCCTGGCATGCCTTGTCGCTGCCACCATCATATACCCGGATGCAAAGCCTGTCCTTCCCGGGACAATAAATGCCAACCTTAAAAATTTTTTAGCCATACACAAAGATCTTTTTGATTTATGGGCACCCAAAGAGGTGGACCTGGATACCGTGGACACACTGATCTGCGTGGATACCCACTCATGGTCGCGACTGGACCAGAGACTAAGCGTTTTATCCGAAAAGCCTGACCTTGACGTTATCGTCTGGGACCATCATGACGACGGAGACATGGAAGCCCGGGAGTCCCATTTTGCTAAGACCGGGGCAGCGGTTACCTTGCTTGTGCAACAGATTGAAAAAGAACGCAAACTGATCACACCCATTCAAGCCACACTATTTTTAATCGGCCTTTACGAGGATACGGGCCATTTGTCCTATCCGTCTACCTGCCCCGAAGACGCCTATGCCGCTGGATTTCTGCTGGACCGCAAGGCAGATCTCAATATATTGGGCACCTTTTTGCAGCCAGCATACGGCAAAAAACAAAAAGAAGTTCTTTTTGACATGCTCCAGCGGTCAGATCGAAGTGAGGTGAACGGATTCTCCCTGAGTGTATCCCGGGTGGAAATTAACAACCGGGTGGAAAATCTTGCCATGGTGATGCAAATGTACCGGGAACTGATGAATGTCGACGTGGCCATCGGTATATTCCAGGACACCCAAAAAGACAAATGCATGGTAATCGGCAGAAGCGGCGTGGATGAAATCAACATTGGTGTTCTGATGCGCTCCCTTGGCGGCGGGGGGCATCCCGGTGCCGGATCGGCCCTGGTCAAGGGTGCAAATCCGGATGCATTGCTGGAAACCGTCATGGAATTGCTCAAGGGCAACCAGTACTCTTCGGTCATGTTATCCGATATTATGTCATACCCCGTGGTGACGGTAAAAGAAGACACTCCTGTGGGTGATGTGGCCATGATGCTTCGGGAGATGGGATGTTCGGGCATGCCGGTAGTGGATAACGACGATACGCTTGTGGGGGTCGTCTCAAGGCGCGACTTTAGAAAAGTTAAAAAGTCAAGTCAGATGCAGTCCCCGATCAAAGCCATTATGAGTCGAAAACTGATCACCATAGAGTATGATAAAAGTGCTTTTGAGGCGGCTCGATTGATGATCAGGCATGACATCGGCCGAATTCCCGTTATGAAGGAGGATAAGATCATCGGGATTATCACCCGGTCCGATGCCATGATGTATTTCTATGATCTGCTGCCCGATTAAAAACATTTAAAACCGAACCCTACCCCCCTTTAATGTAGGGGTGGGGTCCGTATACTTAAGTGTCGTTACGTCAGTTTAAATCTTGCAACCAACTGATTGAGATTTTCAGCCAGTTTGGATAGGTCCATTGAACTTTCATTGACCTGAAGGCTATTGTTCCGCATCTCTTCAGAGGCCTGGCTGACCAGTTGGACATCTTTGCTGACATCCCCGGCTACGACAGATGCCTGGTTGACGTTTTCGTTGACTTCATTGACGCCCTCACCTGCCTGGCCCACAGTGTTGGCAATTTCCTGGGTGGTGGCGCTTTGTTCTTCAATGGCAGCCGCAACCGATGTTACAATGCTGTTAATTTCATTGATAACCTGCACAATGGATTCAATGGCCGCAACCGATTCTCTGGTGGTGGTCTGTACCTCGCCTATCCTTAAACCGATTTCGCTGGTAGCTTCGGCGGTTTGCTGGGCAAGGGCTTTTATCTCTGCAGCGACGACGGCAAATCCTTTACCGGCCTCCCCTGCCCTTGCTGCCTCAATGGTCGCGTTCAAGGCCAGAAGATTTGTCTGCTCGGAAATCTCAGCAATGGCCTCGGTGACTTTACTGATTTGGGATGCAGCCTGACCAAGGTCATTGACTTTATTAGATACCTCTTCGGCCTTTTTGACCGCATCCATGGTTGTTTGGCTGCCTTTGGCCGTGTTGGCTGCGATTTCTGAAATTGTCGAGGACATCTCCTCTGCTGCGGCAACAAGCATTTGAATACTGGCTGATGTCTGCTCTGTGGCTGCGGCGACGCTGTTCATGTTGACGGTCATCTCTTCTGCTGCGGCAGCAACACTGTTGGCCCTTTCTGATGTTTGTTCGGTATTGGCCGCCATTTTCTCCGAAATTACAGCAAGCTCTGTGGAGGAGGATGAAAGGGTCTGGGTGCCGCCTGTGATTTCAGTCAACATGTCCCTTAAATTGATGGTCATTTTTTTCATGCTGGCATAGATTCCGGTGGATTCCCGACCCTTTTCCTCGAATTTTGTCGTTAAATTTCCACCGGCGATGCTGTCGGCTATGCCGGCAATATCCCCCGGTTCACCGCCCAGCTGGACCATGATGCCTTTTACAAACCAAAGAATGGCAAGCACAATAACCACCAGAAAAAATAGTCCCACGAAGAAAACCAGGCCTTTAATGTTACGGACCGCACTTAGGAATTCATCTTCATTCTGGGTCACTGTGATACTCCAGCCCGTTGATTTAACAGGGGCAAATCCGGCAATTTTCGTTACACCTTTAAAAAGGTAACGCTCCACACCGGATTCCTGGTCCATCATTCGTCTGGCAATCTTTTCCATGCCCTCTGTCTGGGCGATATTTACGTCAAAGAGGATTTTGGATGATGGATGAGAGATAACCAGTCCCGTTTTATCAATCATAAACGGATATCCGGTTTCTCCGATCTTAACCCCCGTAATTTTATCGCTGAGTCTATCGAGCTTGATGACAAAAACAAATACTCCGCCAAATTGGCCCGAAGAGGTATTCAACGGCACGGCCAGGCTGATAATCGGTTGTCCCGACGATTTAGATAACAGCGGCGCACTTAAATTACTCCGACCCTGCTTTGCGATCCTGAAATATTCCCGATCTGCCAGGGAGGTGTTAAGAAGCTTTTTAGTGTTATCCGCAATAACCCGTCCATCCTGATTCGTAACAAGAATACAGTCGTAACGCCCTTGGCTTTTATTAAAGGCTTTAACTATAAACTCATCCAGCGCCTGTAACGGCTGATCACCTGCAGCCGCACCTGAATCATACCCCATGGAAACGGCCTTAGTTACCACAGGTGCCTGGGCCATGGATTCAGCATAAATAAATTCCTGACTGACGATCTCTTCTGCCAGCATCGCCAGATCTTTTGCAATTTGCGAGGATTGGAATTCGGCGTTTGCAACCAGTGCTTTTGTGGATTGACTCACAGAAAAATAGCCGACAATGGCGAGGGGAAGCATGGCTGCGATAACACCGCCCAAAATTAACTTCGATTTTAGCGATAACTTCATTAGCATCTCTCCTTAAATAGTGTTCAACGATGTTACAACGCATTTTAAGAATCAAATCAGGATAAACCAGAAACGGTGTGCACAGTTATCCCGCTTTTATAGCTTATTTTCGTTAGAAAATCACTTATCGCACAGGTATTTATTTTACCACATTAAGTATAAAGAATAATTTTAATGAAATAAATGTAATATTATCGTAGTTTACTACAATATAGTTTGTATATTTGTCAAACAAATTAATAATTAAATGCTTGTTTATAACGATGAATTTACATTAAGACCGCCTATTCCATGACCAAACATAGGCTGTTAGCATTTAAGGAGATCGGAATTGCCGGTCATGCAAAACAAATTGCTGATCCGCAATGCGCTTCACTTGATCCATGTAATGGGAAACCATGATAATCGTACATCTGCGTTTTATTTTGGCCAGCAATTCTTCAATGACTTGAACCGATGTTTCGTCCAGACTGGAGGTGGGTTCGTCCAACAACAAAACCTGAGGGTCAAGAACGAGGGATCTTGCCAGGCAAAGCCGCTGCTGCTGACCGCCGGAAAGAAGTCGTGCATCATCGGACAACCGGTCTTTAACTTCATCCCACAAAAAAGCCTGGGCAAGGGCTTTTTCCACCTTTTCCCTTGTTTGTTCCTTATTTTTATTTCCGGCAAGTTTCAAGGGAAAGGCCACATTTTTAAAAATACTCATGGGCAAGGGGTTGGGTGTCTGGAATACCATCCCCACCTTTTTTCTTAGTTCAGATAAATCATAGTTTTTTTGAAAAATATCCTCAAATCCGCTGCCGAAATCAATGGTGACCTGACCGTCTACCCTTGCCCCGTCCATGTTGTGGCAAAGGCGGTTCAATATAGTAAGAAATGAGGATTTGCCCTGCCCTGACGGTCCGGTAATTGAGGTAATGGTGTTGGCATGAATATCGATATTTATATTTTCCAGGATGGTTCGGGTCTTGTAATAAAAATATAGATCTCGGATTTTTATTTTAATTGGATGTTGCATTTGTAATTCCTATGACACAATTCCGGCCCTGCGATCAATGAGCGTCTTGACTAAATGGGCAAACACGAACAGCATGGAACAAATTAAAAGTAGAATGAGGGCGGCGCCGTATCCTTTCACCAACTCCCCGGGATCTGTGTATTCCGATGCCGTATAGTAAATGTAAAACGGCAGGGCCTCGAAACTTGAAAAAAGAGATTTGGGAACACCTGCGGTGGCAACCACGCCGGTGAGCATAATGACGGCTGTATCCTCGGCACATCGTCCAATGGCAAGGACCACACCGGAAATAATGTCCGAAAGGGCCAAAGGCAGCAGAACCAGCACCACATTCTGCAGTTTTGTGGCACCTAACCCCGGTGCGGTAAGCCGGGTTAACAGGGGTATTCTCTCAATGGCGCCCTGGGTGGTTTTGATGATATATGGTAGCACCAGAAACGAAAGGGACAAGGCGGAGATCAGTAAACACGGATAAATTCGGCTGTTGTAAACATGGTGCAAAAAAATGGTAATGGAAAAGCCGAACAAGCCTACGACAATGGAAGGGATGCCGGCCAGAAGATCCACCATAAAACCAAATACGGTCCGGGCCTTTGACGATGCATATTCGGCCAGATAAATTCCGGCACAAAGCCCCAAGGGCAGCGCAATGCCCACAGATAGAATAATCAGTAAAAATGTGCCGGCCATGGCTGGAAACAGACCGCCGAACACCTGGCGTTTAAGCAGAATGGCATCCATGGGACGGGTATCGGCAAAAATGAGATTCAGATTCAGGGACCGCCCCCCTTTCAAGATTAAAAATCCGATAATAACGCAAACGCCCGTGGTAAGAATCAGGGCGCAAATCCAGGAAAAAGCGGATAAAAGCCTATCAAGTAAAGGTTGTGACATCATTCCATTCTCCGGCCGGAAAGACGTGCCAAAAAAATCCCTATACCGGTCATCAAATACAAAACAGCACCGCTGACAAATATGGTTTTAAATTCAATGCTGTCAAAATCGGCAGCAATGATCATGGCAATGTGGGCGGTTAATGTTCTGGCCGAATCCAGGACGGATTCCGGCATCATGACACTGTTTCCACTGAGCATCAGGGCCACCAAGGTATCTCCCATGGCCCTGCCAAAGGCTAAAATCAAACCGGTCAACACCCCGGGCCATGCCTGGGGCAATATGACGTAAAATAGTTTTTGAAACGGGCTTGCCCCAAGGGAGTCCACAGCATCGGTATAGATTTTGGGCACCCGTTCAAAGCTTGCACAAAAAAACAGAATCATGGTGGGGGAAACAAGCAATCCAAGCATGACGGAAGCCGTGAGTATACTCATGCCTGATCCATGGGAAAATAGATCCCGCACAAGGGGGACCAGTAAAAATACCCCCACAAACCCGTAAATTACCGTAGGAATGGCCGTCATGAACTGTACAAATTTTTTAAGGAATCGGCCTGCCGGCCCTTTATGGGTAATCTGCATAAAAAAAGAACAGCCAAGACTGATGGGTAGACTGATAACAAGACTTAATGAGGCGATGTAAAAAGTACCTGCAATCATTGCTAAAATGCCGAACCGGCCATGGTCCGGTGACCAGGAATCGGTCAAAATTTTCCAGAGCATACCGCTTTCAAGAACGGGCAGGCTTAAGCTCACCATGAACCCTAATACACAGAGGGTAACAGCCGCACAGAAAAAAGATGCACCGGCAAAAACTGCCGGTGCACATTTATCTTTTAAAGACATTATTTAACGGGAATAAACCCCATGTCGGCGACAATATTCTGGCCTTCGGGGCTGAGCAGGTAAGTGATCAGCTTTTTGGCAAGGCCTGTGTATTCGCCTTTGGTATTGCTGTAAAGTCCTCTGGCAACCTTGTATTCACCTGTTTGGACTGTTTTTAAAGTCGGCGTAACCCCGTCAAGGGCAATGGGCGCAACGGTGTCATCCATATACCCCACAGAAACATATCCAATGGCATAGGGGTCGTTGGTGATCGCCGCTTTCATGGCGCCGTTGGACGCAACGAAATTGGCTTTTCCGGAGATATCCCCTTTGCCCAGGGCTTTTTTCCAGAAGACTTCTCGGGTACCCGATGATTCGTCCCTTGTGTAAATGTTAATGGGTCGGTCTTCACCGCCAACTTCCTTCCAGTTTACGATTTTCCCGGCATAGATACCCTTGAGCTGTTCGCTGGAAAGTGCCTTGACCGGATTAGACGGGTGAACCACTGTGCCGACACCGTCAATGGCCCATTTGTACATGGAAAGATTGTACTTTGCAACTTCTTCATCCGTGGCTTTGCGACCGGAGTTGCCGATATCCACCAGGCATTCTCCCACCTGTTTGATCCCGGCACCTGATCCGCCTCCGGCGATTGTAATCTGGATGTCGGAATTCATTTCCATAATTCGCTTTGCAGCTTCTTTCATCACTGGAATGTGGGCCGTGCCCCCGGCAACACGAAGCACGCCCTTTTCGCCCTTGAATGCGTCAAGTCCAGACGCGCATGAGATACCTGCAGTAAATGCGATGATGGACAACACAAAGAACCATGGGAACAGTTTAGATACCTGTTTCATTTTTTCTCCTTAATTTTTTATTTGGAATTGCGATTAGAACAATAAATAATTACAATAAATTTTGATTTTTTTCCAGAGATAGTCAAAAAAATCAGCGGATATTTTTTTATGGTCGGAGATACCATGTCAATGAACATTCGAAAAAAAGCCTTTTCACCATCCCTTAAATATGCGTACAATTTATGAAATTATTGAGCAATAGATGCGGCTGCATCTACTAAAGTAAAGAAATGTATACCACCTTCTTATTGGAGAACCTAATGTCCGAATCTGCCGTTGAGAATTTAGAAGAACAACTTAAACAGCTTCTTGGTGAATCCGTTCCCGACCAGGCCGTTTATAACATAAATGCCGCCATGGAACTTGCAAGTACCCTTGAATCCAAAGGATTTACATTTCAGTTAAAGGATATGTGCCCTAAAAGTCTTATTGAAACCAACTGGCGTGCAACATTTTTAAATGAAGGGGCGACATTTTCAGCCGAAAATTCCCAATCAGCCCAGGCTGTATGCATGGCAGCCGTTGATGCGCTTAGGTCGTTGTCCTGAAATAAACATTTAAAACAATACTTTTCGCTGTGGACTCAAATGCTGATTAACCTGTTCAGGCCATTGGTTCTGATGGAAAAGGAGTGATGAGTGCAAAACTATCGTGAAAAAAATCTGGCATGCCTGAAATCATCTAATCCCAAACTGTATAAACAAGTCATCGACCATACACCCGTGGAAATCGGAACAATCCTCCCTACCCCAACCGGTCCGACATTACGATTTCATACCCCCGGAGAAAAGTTCAATTTTCTATGCGACGAAAATGATGTACTGGGCGCGCTTCAACGAAATTTTCCCATGCTGAAAAAAGAGGAAAATTTGAACAAGACTGTCTGTATTTTTACGGGAATGGGGCTTGGGTACCGGCCCCTTACCGCGTTGGAAATGCGTCAGGATATTTACCGGATGATGGTGATTGAACCCTCTTTAGATATATTTTGCACCGCTTTAACCTATGTTGATTTGCGTCCGCTTTTCTTATCTGAAAAAGTGACATTTTTTGTGGGAAATATCGATTGGAAAGAATTTGACGAAACGTTGGTTGGCTTTCCCATTTCCGTAGACATCTTTTTCAGCAATTATATAGTCCAATTTGATTGGAATAATACGCTGTATACCGATGCGGCCAACACAGCAAGGGCCTATGCTACCAAATCAATTTCAGCCAAAGGGGTGTTCGATCAATGCGGTGAGCAGCTATTTAGAAATAGAATCCGAAACATGGCACTATTTCGGGAGGCCCGCAACGTGGATGTATTAAAAGGAGCATTTCTTGGTAAGCCAGCCATCCTGGTTTCTGCCGGCCCGTCTCTGGATCTAAGTATAGCACAATTAAAAAAAGCTATGGGAAAATGCGTTATCATCGCAGTAGATTCCGTGGCTGTCCCTCTTTTAAATAATGGAATTATTCCTGATTTTGTGACAACCCTTGATTTTCGCGATCACAATTCAGATAAATTGTCTCCACATTTAATAAAGGATGCACCTTTCTCGCTTGTAGCCGTGATATCCTCATCTATTCTAACGGCCAGAAGACTGCCGTTAAAGCATCTTTTTTATTGTTTCCAGGACAATGATACCCAGCAGTGGATGATGGACGCTCTGAAAGTACGACATCAAATGAAACCTGCGGGTACGGTGGCGTCCCTTTCTCTCTCATTTGCCCAGATGATCGGCGCAGATCCAATTATAATGGTTGGTCACGATTTCGCATTAATCTCTAAGAATGCAGATCATGTAAAAGGAACCGTCTTTAATCATAATTGGCATCAGCGAGAAAAAGACATTTATATTCAAGGTGTTGATGGAAAGATGGTTAAAACCCAAGATTTTCTGTTGGAATTTAAACAAACCTTTGAACGAATTATGCTGCAACATTCCTGTAGTTATATCAATGCAACTGCCGCAGGCGCACATATTGAGGGTACAACGGTTCAAAATTTTGAGAATGTACTTAAAAGTGATTTAAAACAAAAAATTAATGTTGAGACAATAGTCGCAACTGCATTAAAAAAAAGACCGAGAGTTTCCCTTTCCAAATTTATTAAAGCAACTATTTCCCAACTCCGGGAAGCAGAAGTAAGGCTAAAGCAAATTAATTCTATTTTGTCAAATAACGAAAAAGTTATTCAATTCTTAGAACAACAATTTCTTTCGTCATCTGAGAAGATTATTTCTTTTGCCACGCTTCCCAAGCAGACCCAAATTTATAAACAAAATATATTGAAGGTACGAAAAAGATTGAAACCCTTTCTATCAATTGAGGAAGTGGCAGCTAAACTAATAAACGAGGCCAGGGTAGTTCAGGAGATTGAAAAACCCAAAAACTATTTGGAAGAGATAACAAAGGACGCAAAAATAGTGGCCTTGGAAATGGGGGGGCTCCAAAAAGGATTAACTGTTTTTTGTGAAGAGTTAGGATGGCTTGTTTCTTTTTTAAAAGAAGAAGATCGACTCATTTCAGATTTAAATTCAGATTCGCCTTTTTTAATCAAAAAAGCTATGGCACTTGCAGAAATTTACCTGAAAGAAATGAGTCCCATAAAAGCTATTAACATTTTGAAATTAATTCGATCAAAAGGGAAAGAAACATCCCTGGAAATAAATAAATCCAAAATGCTTATGGGAATTGCAAAAGCACAACTGTTAGATTTTGAATCTGCGTATAAATTGTGGGAGATAGACGGATCAAATAATGACTCCGTAATTGGGGATGAATTGGCGAGACAGCGGAGAGTATTAGGCGAGTATTGGTTAAAAAGACTTATAGAATCAAAATTTCAACGAAATTTAAAATGGGCACTTTGTTCGTGCAGGGAAAAAGAATTTATTCTAAAGGTTAAAGAGGAAACCTGGGAAACGACGGTCCTTTGGCTCTCCCAATGGATTGAAAAGGATCAAAGTGTAGATGTTGCAGACGAATTTTTAGAATTGTTGAGCCCCATTTGTCGGGAGACTCCCGATTGGTATTATTGGAAAGCAAGATGTATTGCAAAAAAGGGCGATAAATTTGCGGCGTCAGTTTATCTTGAAAAGCATTTGCTTGGATCTGATCATTCTCACTATTCAGATGAATCTTCATATCCGAAATGGCTCGCTTTTTTTGCCAGATTACTAATGGAAACAGACCGGTTTGATCAAGGCATTGAAAAACTTACAAAAGCCGTGTCATTAGATAGCTATCAAGCCGTGCTTTGGGAAGAACTTGGTGACACCTTTTTTGAACATGAGGACTTTGCTTCGGCCGCTGTAGCCTACGAAAAATGTTTCATCGCCTTGCCTGAAAAAATTCATGTCTTAAAAAAATTTGGCGATTGTTATTTGAAACAAGGCTTCGTTGACGCGGCAGAAACAGCCTACCAGGCAGTCCTTCAAAAAGATCACACCAATGAGTCTGCACGATCTGCTCTATCAAAATTAAAACAAAAACTGTAAATTGTAATCTTTCTTTTTTGTTCCTGCCGACTATTTTTAGCGAGCATATCACAAAATGATAATGGCCACTCCATTTCAATATGCATAGAGGACTGTTTCGAGAGGATCAATACTATGGTGACCGATTAAGAACCGATACTCTGGATGAATGGTTTTAACTTGCATCGGGATCTCCCATAAATCATTAATCCGATGATAAATACAGATTTGCAACTTGGGTTTATACTGACGAATAGTTTGAACAGCTCCCCTCAACGACGCCATCTCCGCCCCTTCAACATCCAGTTTTATCAAATTAACTGTTGGAATCGATAATTCCGACACAATCATATCAATGGATGTCACATCAATACTGATATCTCCATTTTCCGATATATGATCGCCTTGCCCGGCTTCAAAAGTCAAAAAAGAAAGTCTATCAGGTTTCTCCCATAGCCCTTTGTTTATACACGTTACTTTGCAATCTAATTGTGATGCAGTTTCAGCGAGGATTTTGTACTGCTTGGTGGATGGCTCAAAAGCGATGATATGATCACACCTACATTTCCCGCAAAACAGGCGACAGGTGTCGCCTGTATAAGCACCGCCATCAATGACAACGTCTCCGTCCATTGGCCGCACAAGGGGGTGAAGATACTGATCGTATATAGAAATAGGCAGGAAGCCATCATCGCCAGTCAAATATGCCTTTACAATGGCTGCGTAAGATAGCTTTGAGTCATCGTCGCTTAGCCATGAAAATACCCGATCAATATTCTGACCATTTTTTTTCAATATCATCGGATCGTAATAAAAGGAGCAAACCGGCATGGCAAAACAATGGGTGTGACCCATATTTAGTAATTGTCTTAAAATCGTTTCATAATGTCTGGATGCAACAAATACGGGCATATCAGGATACTTTTCCTGTAATAAGGAAACACTGTGGACAGGTAGTCCGGCAAAGCATTTTTTTTGCTTTCGTTTGTCGCTGTCAATGAAGGCGTGAACCACGACACCAAGCGCTTCAAAGCAATTTTTAAGTAAAGCGCCTCGATGCCCGGCGCCCCAGATGATACAAGTCTCGAAAGGGAGTCCATGTTCACAAATATCAGCAGGGGTTAAGTAACGTGAACGAAGCAACGAAAATATGGATTTCATTTTATCGGGAAGACCAGAATCACCTGATAAAAATTGGTTCATTAACAATCCTTTTTTTGATGCATCTTCCTGGATGTTTAAAAACGCATTACGGATTTCATGTCAGCCATCTGGCCCATTTTAACAAAAAAGGGGTCTCGATAGGATAGACGTTCATGGGCCAAAGCAGCACGGAATTTAAAGGACGTATATGGAGAGAAAGCTGAAAGACCATGTCCATCTGCATAACGTGGATCAATGCCGTCACAGACAGAAAGAGCCGCACAGGATCTACAGATTTCCGGAAAAATTTTAAAATCTTTCCCCCGTTCCGCAAAATATGAAATCCCCCCTTTTGTTACACCCTCTTGATACGCTAATTCGTGATTTGCGAGAACACCATCGCTGTTTAGAGAAATGGGTTCGGCGCAGTATGCCGGTTCCCGGTCATAATTGCAGGCCCGGTTACGCCACTCATAGGGATCAAGTGCAACACCTGTTACACCAACCACGTGACGGGTAAGCCCTTTGACTGCGCATAGGGGCGCATAACGAATGTTAACAGCAAGCCCCCGGGCCACCAGAATTTTGACAGCGTCTTTAAGCGGCCCTTCAATATTCTGGTACAGGGGTTGCATTTCAACAATTTGAGGGACATTTGCCCAGCGGTGATAAGCATTAAAAAGAATAAAATTATGAATATAAGCTCCTAAATCTGCAGACAAGTCGGCAATTTGGGGCAACAAATCGATATTGTCACGGAACACAACGGTATTGACTCCGTATTGAAATCCAATACGTTGTAGATGCTTCATGGCTGAATACAGCCTGTCCCATGTCCCGCCGGTAAATTCCCGAAATTGAGTTTGATTCACCGCATGAACAGAAAAAAGAAAGTCAGCAACACCTGCATCCAGCAATTTCTCCAAAAGGGTCTGCCCCAAGAATTGCTTACGCATTAGAAATTGCCCCAGGGTAATGATGCGCAGACCCAGCCCAAGTTTTGCAGCATGACGGGTAATCTCCACAATATCCGGATGCATGGTTGGCTCACCTCCGGTAACGTCTACGTGCTTCAACCCGTGAGCCGCAATTTGAGACAGGATGTCCAAGCATTCGCCGGTGGGCCGAAATTTACTGTGCCTTAAAGCCCGGAACTGATCTTCCTGGGATGTATAAAAACTATAGTAACAAAACTTACAAGAGTGGGGACACCTAAGGCCTACATCAAGAACGGCGCCCAAACCTGGGGTCCCAGGTTCATGAAAATAATAATCTGTATCAGACATGAATTACTTTCTATAATTTAATTGTGTATATTCTTCATCAATCAATAGTTTTCCTTGCCTTTATCACGATTTGCTTTGACTCTTCCAAAAGCCGGTTCCAGTTGGTTGGAGAGTGGATATCCACCTCCCGGTCATTATCATGGGCCCGAACATACATAAGTGGGGTAGCCACATGAACAAAGCGTGCACCTCCCACGGCAAATCGCTGAAACAATTCGTGGTCATGGGCCAGAAGGCCTTCCTCGTAATAACCGAATTTATCATGCAGGTTGCGTCGGTACATCTTTGCCACCCCGCACAGATACCAGTCCCCAAAGCATCGCTTAAACGAATAATCGGGAAGTTCAAATTTACGGTTGATGTTCATGTTATCATCCACGATAAACATGTCAGCGTATGAGAAATCAGCCCCATCACAAAGGGGTTTAACCAATTCCGATACCATGGTTGGCAGGCAAATATTGTCCGATGGCACATACGTACACACCTCTCCCGTACACGCTTTAAAACCGGTATTCAATGCTGTGGCAAGCCCTCGATTGGTATCATGATTCATAATGTGCATTATGCGCCCGTTTGCAGGATATCTTGAATGGTAAACACGCCGGATCTGGTTTAGTTCCTGATCATACTCTGAGGCATACGAGACCTGAGCAGATTCTAAATCTCTCATAAAGCAATCAATGACTTCATCCGTTTCATCTGTTGCCCCGTCGTTCACGAGAATAATTTCAATTTCAGGGTAATCCTGGAACCAAATGGAGTCCAGGCAGGCTCTTAAATAACTGGCCTGATTAAAGGTAGGAACAATAATGGATACGAGCATATTTTCTCCAGATTCTTTAGCCGTCAAAACATTGGCGCATGTATAGTCTACATGCAGTTAAGTTCCAACAGAAATTTTTGAAACTGTTCTTGATCCGGATCCAGACGGATCGCTTTTGTGCAGACCTCAATCGCATTATTTTTTTGGCCTAGCCCCTGAAGGGCCATGGCCAACCGGTAATGATACCATGGAAATTCAGAATCTAATTCAATGGCCATTCGAATATATTTTTCTGCTGTTGCAAAGTGTTGTGCCTCCAAGCATACTAAACCATAATCAAAGAGTATCCATTGATCATTGTTTTGGTCTGCTTCTATTGCTTCGCGCAACATGCTCACAGCCTGATTAAGATCCCCTTTGTGCCGTGCAACCAACCCACTGAGCCTGTATCCCATAGTGTGTTTCGGGGAAATGGTCAAAATGCTGTTAGCCATATCTGCCGCCCGGTCATATTGGCCCTGTTGGAGGAATACAGATCCCAGGTCCCAAAGGATATAAAGATTTCGTGGCTTATGCTGCAAAGCATCTTCAAAAAATTTTTGAGCGGATTCGAGTTCCCCTTGTCTGAAACGTGCAAGTCCTGCACCATGTGCCGCCTCGACTGAATATTCCAGCTTTAGGGAATTATCAAATAATTCCTGTGCCAAGTCCGGCTTCCCGGAGTCCAACAGTGCAAACCCCTCTTCCACATAGTCCTTGCTCTGGTCGACAAACTGGCACCCCATCAGGCAACGACGACATTTTGACCGGAATTTATCAAACCGCTTCCATTGATTTTTTTCCCGAAACTTCGTCATTGATTGATCTTTTAATGAGCCAAGGGGGTGGCAAAAAAGACATCCTCGAATATTAAAGCTGGAATCTATAAAAACAAACCGGTCCGAACCACAAATTTGTTCCGGTCCGTCAGGCTCCAGGTAAAATGACTTAAGTTTGTCTAACATGGCCAAGGAGTTATCTAAGAACCCAGGATATCTTTTTCTAATTTCTTTTAAACCAGCCACTTGTCCGTCTAAGGTGGTTATGAAATCCTTTCGAGCATGTGGGTGTGCAGCAGTGCTCTTTGCTTGTGAAGGGTAAAGAAGACCGTATGGATGAAAGGGTTGGAACAACATACTGTCCATGCCGAGTCCTTTTACAAAATCCGCAATACCTGTCAACACGTTAACATTTTCAGGACTTATGGTACAAATACACCCTATATTAATCTCTCCGCGATCGATACCAGGAAGACTAATGATGGACTTCAAATTCCCAACAACCTTTTCGAAGGTTCCGGTCCTGCCCCGCAGACGATCATGCACACCGGATGTCAAGCCATCAAGAGAGATCTTGATTTCTTTGATCCCCGCATCCCGAAGGGCCTTATAGGTTGGGATATCGAGAAGCGTACCGTTACAAACCAGTTGAACATTGCTGAAATATCGGCAAGCGGCTTCACATATGGCAACACAGTCAGGATGTAAAAGCGGTTCTCCGCCTGTCAGCGTAACATAACGCACACCTGCTGTTGCAAGAGGCTTGAAAACTATTTCCACAATTGCTTCTAAAGATGCCCACGGAGTCCAACCTCTGGTTGGCAGGTAACAGCCCGGACAGTTGAGATTGCACTGCTCCGTAATTTGAAAGTGTAAATATCGCGGACCTGTCATAAATCAAACAATTTTTAAGGCAGAGTTGTCAAAAGAAAGAACATCATACATTCCCTGGAGGATATCCAAAATAGAATAGGTGTAGTGCCAGTCCGGATAATCCTTTTGAAACTTGGAGACATCACTGATCCACCAGATATGATCCCCAATCCGGTTATTTTCCTGATATTCCCATTGCAATTCTCGCCCTGTTATTTTCTCACACATATCAATGGCTTCAAGCATGGAACAATTTGAATGCCTGCCCCCGCCTGCATTATATACAGCCCCCGGTTTAGGGTTCTGAACGTAATGCCAAAACATGTTCACAAGATCAAACGCATGGATATTATCGCGCACTTGTTTTCCTTTGTATCCAAATACAAAATAGGGTTTACCGCTTGCACAGCACCGCATCAGATAGTTTAAAAAGCCGTGTAACTGGGCGCCGCTATGAGCAGGGCCTGTTAGACACCCTCCCCTGAAACAGACCGTATTCATGCCAAAATAGCGCCCGTACTCCTGAACAAGAACATCTGCCGCGACCTTGGATGCCCCGAAAAGACTGTGTTTAGAAGTATCAATGCTCATGGTCTCATCAATTCCCCGGGCATGCCATTGATGACTTGGATCCAACTCCCATCTTAATTCCATCTCCACAAGCGGCAAACGGTTGGGTGTATCACCATACACTTTATTTGTAGATGTGAAAATAAAGGCCGCCTCCGGACAGTATTTCCGGGTAGCTTCCAGAAGAACCAGGGTCCCATTTGCATTGACAGTAAAATCCATCATCGGATCATTGGCAGCCCAGTCATGGGAGGGCTGGGCCGCGCAATGCACAACACATGCAATATCTTTCCTGTAATCCGAAAAAAGTTTGTTGATCGCATCCGCGTCCCGGATATCTGCGGTGATGTGACGGTAACGAGTAAGCGTCTGTTTAAGGCGTGAGCGATTCCACAAAGTACAGCCATCCTCTCCGAAAAAGGTCCTGCGCAGATTATTATCCACGCCGATTACATCAAAGCCCTTTTCATGAAAAAAGGTAGCTGTTTCTGATCCGATCAAACCGGCCGAACCGGTGATAACAATAATAGGCATTGGGTCCTCTTTATCTTATTTATGCTATAAAATATGTTTTAGACTTTCCTGGTTCTCGTCAATCCAGGCCGTAATCTCTTTAACTATTTCTCCGACCGTAATCCGGGGTTTCCATCCGGTTGCAGAAATTACCGCACGGTTATCCGTTATATACCAAGGGATATCGCCAGGACGGGTTTCCGGATCATTTACGAACTGAATTTTTTTACCGGTGGCTTCTTGAACCAACAGTGTTAATTCCATCAATGAAAGGCTTATATCAGGGCCGCCGCCCACATTATAAACGGCCCCACAGTGGGATGATATGTCTGAGATCTGTTTATCAAGCAACTCAAACAGATCCTTTACATGCAGTACATCTCTGACCTGTTTACCATTGCCGTCAAAACCAATATAGGCGAGCTTTTTACCAAAAAAATGACTGGCCACCCATAATGCCATGAACCCCTGGTCGACTTTGCCCATCTGCCATGGGCCCGCCAATACCCCGCAGCGGTTCACGATAGCGTTGATGCCGTACATATCCGCATATTCAGTGATAAGCAATTCCGAAGCCAGTTTGGTGGCACCGTAAAGGGTCCGTGGCCCATTCAAAGGGAAGACTTCGCAAATGCCCTGGGCACAAACCCCATGAACATTTTGGGAATCATCAAATTCAAACCGGGTGTCGGTCTCACGATAGGACAAGTTTCGAATCCCCCCCCACGGATAGACCCGGCTGGTGGATAAAAATATAAGGGCTGCATTGTGTCGGCGGCAGGCTTCCAGGCAATGCATGGTGCCTGTCACATTGGTTGAGAGCAGATAATCGGGAGAGCCTTTGTAACCGGCAAGGGCTGAGGGTTCGGCACTGCACTCCACCATAAGATCAAAGGGGCCGACGGCTTCAATATCGCTTTGAATGCGGATGTCCCCATGGATAAATTCAACCCCGGCCGCCTTGAGTCTTGGCAGATTGAGTTCAGATCCCCGACGTTTAAGATTGTCCAGACAAACGACTCTGTTTTTGGGGTACCTCTCCTTGAACTGCAGGGCAAGAGACGCCCCCACAAACCCAGCTCCGCCTGTTATAAATATGGTCTGCATCGTCTCTACCCTCTGGCTCGTCGCTGCCGGCAATGTTCTTTCCACATACTTTCCGCTTCGTTTCGAAGGGAGACAAGATCGGTATGATCCAGGGCATCCGTTCGAACCACTGCGTTATGATAGCCATCATATTCATCCGGGTTGGTTGACAACAGATGTCCTTTTTTAAGCAGCATATCGTAAAACCGGCTGCCGGGAAAAGGCGTGGCAATTGAGAATTGAAGGCTGTCTGGATCTAAATCCAGGGCCAGGGCCATTGTTTTTCGGGCTGTTTCTTCGGTTTCGCCCGGCAGTCCAAACATAAATGTGAGATGAAATTGGATGCCCAACTCTTTGGTGATCCTGATTGTTTCGGAGACTTTATCGAGATCAAGTCCTTTACATGCCCCATCCAGTATTTCCTGGGCTCCGGACTCCACACCGTATTTCAATGCGTGAAGACCGGCGTTTTTGAGCGTCTCCAAGAGCTCCCGATCCATTTGATCCGCCCGTGCCATGATGGCCCAGGGCAGATTCATATTTCTGGATTTGATTTCCTTACACAACGCCATGATCCGTTTCTTTCCGACGTTGAATGTATCATCATCAAAATAGAAGGATTTAAATCCATACTTTTCGACACAGAATTCAATCTCATCAACAATGTCTTTGGGGTTTCGAGTTCTATATCCATTGCCACCGTACATAAGCTGGGGCCATGCACAGAATACACATCCAAACGGGCACCCGCGAGATGCTAAAACCTGCAAAGATGGTGCAGGAATCCCCCCAGGACGATCGTTATACCGGTTCATGGGAAGCATATCCCGAGACGGCCATGGGAAATCATCCAAATTCGAATGAAGCGGCCCACGTGGATTGGTATGCACGGCACCTTTGTCATCCCGCCATACAAGGCCCGGTACATTTTCCATGGGAGATCGGTCTCTTATAGCTTGGATCAGATTCAGCAGGGGAAACTCGTACTCCCCCCCCAGTGTAAAATCAAGTTCCGGCTTGTCGGCAAGAAATGAAGAAGTGCCAAGATCCTGATGGGCGCCTGCAAAAATAATTTTAACATTCTTGCCCACCAACTTTCGAACGTGATGAAGTATCCTGAGATCTGTATTTAGCGAGCCTGAAGAGATCTCAAAAAAAATAATATCAGGTCCGAAGGATGTGATGCGTTCAAAAAATGTGTCATCATCCATACCCTCTGCAATGGCATCCACCAGAAGAGGCGTAAAGCCGTCTTCACGTATAAGAGAGGTGGCATAGGCCAGAAAAAATGGAAACGGCATATATGTACAACCATCCGCTTCAAAGTGAGGCCATCTGGAACCAGCCCTGACGCCATAAAACCCCGGCTTTTTCCAGGGGGAATTGCCAAGAAAAACTTTCATATTTTACCCTTTTTCATTTTTTCATCGGTGCCGTTACTATTTCTTTAAGACGGGCGCATGCTGCATCCATATTCCATTCGCTCTCCACCATTGAAAGCCCCTCGCGTCCCATTGAAGTCCGCATTTCTGGATCATTAAAAAGATGGACTATTGCGTTTGTATACGCTTCCAGGGAATCTGCCAGAATTCCTGTTTTATCTGTTTTGACAAAATATTTTGCTTCGCCAAGGGAGGTCGAAATTACAGGCTTTGCACAGGCATAGTATTCAAAAATTTTTGTCGGGCTTTTGCTTTCCTGAAACAAGGACGGCTCAAGCAGACAATAGAGGCCGACATCTATGGACTGCAAATATGCCGGCATTTTTTCAGGATCAAGCCATGGGGTCATTTTTATTGGATAGTCAGAAAATCGATGTTTCACCTGTTCCTCAACAGCATTATAATAATCTCCTCCCCCCACGATATCCAACCGAATGCCTTCAACGTTGTCCAAAAGGTTGCAGGCCCCGGCAAACGCCTCTATCAAGAAAAGCACATTATCCCTGGTAAAATCTTGGAATATGGTCCCTACCCATGAAAAAACAACCGGTCCATTACTCTTTTTCACTTTTGCCGGGATAAATCGATGATGATCCACGTAGGTAGGAAGCAGGTGCGTTTTTTTGAAATGCCGACTCAGCCTTTTTTGAAGTCTTCGACTCGATACGATACAGGTGTCGCAGTAGGTACCCCAAAAGGATAGAAGGTGTCTCACCTCAAGTCGGATCAGGGGCTTTAAGGTAAGATAATCAAGGGTCCAGTCGTCTATGTCCATAAATACGCGGGAACCGTTCAGCAACTTTAAATACAAAGGAACAATAAATCCATAATTTGGGCGCTGCTCAATGATAATCAAAGGGCCGCAGCACAATAGGCGTATCAAAGTGGAAAAATTGATAAAAAACTTCTCCATCTCCCATATACGGCGGAAAGGAAATGGGAAATGGGATAACGGCCTGAAGATATCCCAATAGGCAAACACGAAAGCGTTTTTATTTCCCAAACGCTGTATGGTTTTTGCGAAGTGATAGCTTCGAACTCTTGTTGGTGCAACCTTTATTCCTTCACTGGAAAGAAAAACCATTCGTTTGGGCACCGGACTTTTTCTTCGAATTAAAAACGTTAAAAGGCACCTAACAACAGCGCTAAATAGAACAATCAATAACAAAAAAAAGTTAAAGGCGAGTGAAAGGAGCTCATCCACTAAAAATAGATTTTTTTTCTGTAACGGGGTAAAATTCAGCATAATTGGTTCTTCTCAAAGGCCTCCATTTTGAATCATTATGAGCGTAAAAAAAGCCTTTCAATGTAGGTATGTCCCTGCGCATAAGCATCAAAACCCTGCCACGGGGAAATAGAAGAGAAAAGCTGCTTGAAATTATTCAATTGCGGGAAGATAACCGATGGGTATCCCTTATATTCAGGATGGCACGCTAAATTCTCATGATAAAAATATTTAGCACCAATACGATCAATCTGATTAAAATACTCGCAGATCGTTTCATATTCCATCTCAGAAAAACTGATCGTATTAATAAAAAAATCGACAGAAGCATCCTGGAGTTTTGGCAGCATGAAATTAGGTATCATCACTGCATCATATTTTTTCAGATAGGCAATATCCATGTTCATAGATTCTGAGTCATAAATAAGGATTTTTTTTTCAGGATAAGCCATTGAAAGGTAGTATGATGCGATGAGTAAGTTTTCTGGCAAATCAAAATCAATATAGGTGAGTTTTCTTTTTTTCTTGAGTAAATTATATGCATACCCTCCGAATCCCCCGCCGATTTCCGCCACTACCGGATGCTCCTCTTCCGACAGGAGTCGCAGGGACCGAAAAGCACGCCCATGATTTACAAATGAATTCCAGTTAATCATATGTCCATCTACATTGTAGCCGTATGGATTTCCAATAGGAGGCATACCTACCTCATCTAAAGAGGCTTCTCCATCAACAAGCGCCATCCAGACTTCTAAATTGTGTTGCAGCCACGATTCCTGCCCAGGGTGATTAGTAAATTTATTAAAAACACCATCACCGCCCATTATTGAATGACTTAAAGGGTTTCTGCAGAAATTTGATAACATTTCAACGATGTTGACGATATCATTCTTTTCAGAAAGTTCGTAGAAATTGCCCCAAGTTCCCTTTAAAACGCCGCCCCAATTTTCTCCAACCCTATAAATTTCAGGCACTATTTTGGCATTTTTGCGAACAAGATTAAACGCCTCTACAAGTTTAGCTACAATTTGTATTTGTTGTTCTTTTGATATCGTAGACGCTATGTTTTTTATATGTTTTCCGATAACCGCATGTCTAAAAAGAAATTTCTGTAGTCGTTCGCCATCCCATTTATATTTGTAATGACAAACCGCATATTCAGCCCCGATTCGTTTTAAAGCCTCCCCTGGATTCTTATAAAAATTTATTATCGATTCTGCAGGAAATCCCATACTTACCGCCTGCTGAGTGATGGCGTCAATAGCTTGACTGAGAACTAAAATATAATTGGGTTTCAGTTCCAGCAATTGTTCAGGTGGAACTACTGCTATACCAAGTGCCTTGTGCCCCCATTTTAAAGAATCATTATCTAAAATTGCTGATATCGAGACTCCGGACGCCATACACATCTCAATGACACGTTCAACGCCGTATCCCTTACCCCATAAGCATATTTCTGTTTTCATATCGTTATATTCCCGTCCCATTTCTTGTCATGTTTTTGATCTTTGATTTTGACTCCAATCAATCCAATCCATGGTTATCGTATATGGCATCATTGAAATCGTCAGCAGTGCGTTTTTTAAATTTTGATCTGAAATATCCTTTTTGAATAGTTCAACGATTCGTCTTATGTGACGAATATTGGAGGATAATGTTTTCCGGAACTGAGGTGCCTCATAGCACCCGTAATAGTACCATTTCCAAAAATTCTTTCTCAGGGACGCCAATGTATCGCGCCTAAGATGCTTGCATTTGGCATGGGGGGTGTAAATCAAAACATGTTTATCTCGTATAGCCTCACATAGCTTTACGTCTTCTGCATTGGTCTTACAATATTCTTTGTACAGCCCGGCTTCTTCGATCACCCGTTTACGAAATAGCGTGTTACATCCCCATAAAAAAGGCGGTCGACGAATAATCTGTGACCCTCGATGCTGCACCATATGGATGGCTCGCCATTGATCCGGTAATGATTCCTGATGCATTTCAAGGAGCTCGCCGCCCACGCCTGAAACATTATCCTTCATTTCCGCGACCAGCATTTCAAGCCAGTTCTTGTCAGGAAGCACATCAGAGTCCAACGCGGCGATGAATTCGGTGGACGTCTCCTTCACGGCCGTATTTCTGGCAACTGCGAGTCCCAGATTTTTAGGCTGACGGATTACGCGCATGGGATACCGGGCTCCTGAAACATATGATTCGGCCATTGCCGCAGTTTGATCCGTTGATCCGTCATCAATAATCAAAACCTCTGTTATTTCATATGTCTGGGCCATAACGGCCGGAATCACTCGGTCTAAAAAGGCTTGTGCATTGTAGCATGGGATGTATAAAGTTATGGGCAGCAAAACGTATTCCTGGAAAAAAGGGTTTAAGGTGAAAGGCTATGAAAATATATCGGATTATATTCAATGAGTTGAGATGAAAAAGTAGTTTCAGTATTCTTTAAACAAATCAGGATAAAACTTTTTAGTGTATGGACTGCTTCTATAGAATTTTCGCATAGATCCAGACGGCACATAAACCTTCAAAAATTGAGTGTAAACCTCTCCCCAAGGTTTGTCGGATGTGATGTTTGAGTTGATTTTTTTAAACTTTGCATCAGGATCAACAAATTTGACAAGCTTTGGAAGAATGTCGTTTATTTTTTCATACCTGTATATAAAAAATCTGTGCCTTCCATGGTTAAATGTCCAGTAATCATTATCTGGATTTTCAAGAGACAAGATGTCAAAGCCATAAACGGGTTGAAACTCTTCCTCCCACCATCCCAAATAATATCGGAAGATGCCTTTAAAGACCTCTTCCTGATATGTTTTTGGTATAAGATCATTTATTATAAAAGAATCAAAACGATCATTAATTCGTCTGGCAATAAATTCTATTTTTTCCCCAAGGGTCAAAGAAGAATCTATTATTTCAGGAAACAATAGTTTTGTATTATGAAAAAAAGCCGACATGCTATAGGAAAAAGGAGACCTTATGCCGCTGACTATAGTACATTCATTAACCTGCAAACAATTATGAAGCTTTATAGCTTCCTGCAAACTTACTGAAAAGCCAAGTTTATATTCTAACCCGACTTCACTGTTATTTAAATCGGATATACCCATACAACGAATGAATTCATCAATATTATTAATATTTACCCAATGCCTTTGAATAACCTGTTTATTAGGACATGATGATCCCAATGTTTCATTGATTGTTGATGAGCCTACCTTTCCCATCTGATGCACAAGGACATATTCTTTTGCATTGGAAATAATCTCAAATTTATCAAATGAATACATGGATAACAACTGCTGCTTAATGGTGTCCGAATGCGCTTTAGAGACTATTACAACTACGCCTGGATTCATATCTGCAATTTCAGTTGCACCTATTATTGAATGTCCTTGGAATGTTTTGATATGATTATCTGCATATCCAACAAACTCTATCCCATGCTTCTTTGCTTCCTCGGCTATGAAAGCACCGGATTTATTAGCCCCAAACACGATCAAGCGTTTATTTGCGTGATTCTGTTTTGACCACCGTTCAATTTTCGACAACAAGGTTTGATGGTGTTCCTGAAGAAGATAGTTGTATTGATAGAATAGTTCTGGGTCCTTATTAAAATTATTGATAACATCCTTGTATTTTAATCCACCATAGAAACCAGTTGATATTGTAAGCAAATCAAGAAGTGTATCTAATGAAAGAAAGTTCGCAAATTTGTCTGAATGGTGTAATAATAACTCTGCCGCACTGTCGTATTGGCCAAATATTTCATAACAACAGGCCAGTTTTAATATTTTTTCCCAAGATAATTGTTCTGTTTTATGATCAATTTGTCCACTATCACATAAATCCTTAAAATAGATAGCGTTTCCGTAAGTTACTTTACCACCAACGGTTTGTGAAGGCGTTTCATGACTGAAAGGTAAAGGCAGTGCTGTTTTAGACTGTTTGCATGTCGCCAATTCATAGAGCGCATAGCCGCAGCTACGCATGAATCGATCAACATTAAGAAAAGTGTTCGCCTCTTTCTCCTCGCCCCCCTCAAATGAGGTTTTAATCTGTATTCCTAAAATAGATTTTGAGTTTATTGTGGTTTCGCATGAACGTAGTACGTCAATATCTCGGCCACCTACATCTATCTTTATAAAATCGACATTATCTATATTATTATCGGATACATACCTGTCTATTGAAATTGGAGAATCTGACGTAAGATTTTGGTTTTCCCAATCGTTAAGAAGATTGATTTTATCCTGTTTAGATAGTTTTCCCTTAAGAATTAAACATGCAGATCCGGATGTGTGTCTATTAAAACTTGGCAGTGCATCAGCGGTTGTTTTTAGATTAAGAGAAGGGGAGCTATCTAATCCAATAAAAGCGTTGACGTATTTAACATTTGGATTTTTCTCTTTTTTAAGAAGTCTTTCACATTCTTCTATCATTGGGTCAAATCCTACTGCGGATAAACTCTCTCCAAAAATACGCCAAATAGGATCAATACCACCGGAGCAACCAACATCAATAAGCATGAATGGAGCGTTAACAAATATGCCCTGCTGAACCAGGTAATGGGTCATATGATGCTTTGTATTTGTCATATTTACTTCCTGTCAGTAATTCCTATCCCATAATTCAGCATTCTTTAAACAAATTAGGATAAAATTTTTTAGTGTATGGACTGCTTCTATAAAATTCTCGCATTGATTCAGGCGGTTCATAAACCTTCAGAAATTGAGTATAAACGTCTCCCCATGGCTTGTCTGATGTGATGTTTGAGTTAACTTTTTTCATCTTCGCATCAGGGTCAATAAATTTGACAAGCTTTGGAAGAATAGTGTTTATCTTCTCGTATCTGTAGATAAAAAATCTGTGCTTTCCGTGGTTAAATGTCCAATAATCATCATCTGGATTTTTAAGAGACAAAATATCAAAATTATAAGCGGGCTGGAACTCTTGTTCCCACCATTCAAAAAAATATCGAAAGCCGTTTTGAAGGACCTGTTCCTGATATGTTTTTGGTATAAGATTACTGATTATGAAAAAATTAAAATGATCATTAATTCTTGTTGTAATAATTTTTATTTTTTCCTCAATAGACAAAGAAAAATCTAAGATTTCAGGGAATAATAGTTCTGCATTCTGAAACAAAGCCGATATGGTATATGAAAAAGGGGATCTTATACCACTGACTATAGTGCATTCATTAATCTGTAAATATTTATGAACCATTATCGTTTCCTGTAAACTTATTGACATTCGAAGTTTGTGTTTGAATCCGAATTCACTGTTCTCACAAAAAGAACTTTTCATTACATCAACAAAAATTTTAGAAATATTATCTATATTTACCCAATGTTGCTGAACAATTTGTTTATTAAAACATGACATTGTCAATGTATCTTTGATCGTAAAGGATCCTACTTTTCCCATCTGATGCACAAGGACATACTCTTTTGCATTGGAAATGATCTTAAATTTATCAAATGAATACATGGATAACAACTGCTGCTTAATGATGTCCGAATGCGCTTTGGAGACTATTACAACTACGCCTGGATTCATATCTTCAATTTCAGTTGCACCTATTATAGAATGACCTTGAAATGTTTTGATAAGATTATCTGCATATCCAACAAACTCTATCCCATGCTTCTTTGCTTCCTCAGCTATGAAAGCACCGGATTTATTAGCCCCAAACACGATCAAGCGTTTATTTGCGTGATTCTGTTTTGACCACCGTTCAATTTTCGACAACAAGGTTTGATGGTGTTCCTGAAGAAGATAGTTGTATTGATAGAATAGTTCTGGGTCCTTATTAAAATTATTGATAACATCCTTGTATTTTAATCCACCATAGAAACCAGTTGATATTGTAAGCAAATCAAGAAGTGTATCTAATGAAAGAAAGTTCGCAAATTTGTCTGAATGGTGTAATAATAACTCTGCCGCACTGTCGTATTGGCCAAATATTTCATAACAACAGGCCAGTTTTAATATTTTTTCCCAAGATAATTGTTCTGTTTTATGATCAATTTGTCCACTATCACATAAATCCTTAAAATAGATAGCGTTTCCGTAAGTTACTTTACCACCAACGGTTTGTGAAGGCGTTTCATGACTGAAAGGTAAAGGCAGTGCTGTTTTAGACTGTTTGCATGTCGCCAATTCATAGAGCGCATAGCCGCAGCTACGCATAAATCGATCAACATTAAGAAAAGTGTTCGCCTCTTTCTCCTCGCCCCCCTCAAATGAGGTTTTAATCTGTATTCCTAAAATAGATTTTGAGTTTATTGTGGTTTCGCATGAACGTAGTACGTCAATATCTCGGCCACCGACATCTATCTTTATAAAATCGACATTATCTATATTATTATCGGATACATAACTGTCTATTGAAATTGGAGAATCTGACGTAAGATTTTGGTTTTCCCAATCGTTAAGAAGATTGATTTCATCCTGTTTAGATAGTTTTCCCTTAAGAATTAAACATGCAGATCCGGATGTGTGTCTATTAAAACTTGGCAGTGCATCAGCGGTTGTTTTTAGATTAAAAGAAGGGGAGCTATCTAATCCAATAAAAGCGTTGACGTATTTAACATTTGGATTTTTCTCTTTTTTAAGAAGTCTTTCACATTCTTCTATCATTGGGTCAAATCCTACTGCGGATAAACTCTCTCCAAAAATACGCCAAATAGGATCAATACCACCGGAGCAACCAACATCAATAAGCATGAATGGAGCGTTAACAAACATGCCCTGCTGAATAAGGTAATCGGTCATATGGTACTTTATATTTGTCATAGCTATATCCTGTCTGTAATTACAGGTAGTTAGGAAATTATAGATTAACTTTTTTTTATGTATTCTAAATCTTGTATCAATCAAGCAACTGTGTGATAAACGTTTACCGTATCGTCGACAGTTTTCTTCCAGGAGAACAAACTTGCTCGATCGTTTCCACGTTCTACAAGATTCTTCCTTAATACTTCATCGTCCAACAACAATCCCATGGCATGGGCCATGGCATGTGTATCAAGTGGATCCACAAGTAGGCCCGCGTCACCGGTCACTTCTGGAATGCTTGATGTATTAGATGCAATCACAGGGCAGTTGCAGGCCATAGCCTCTAAAAGAGGAATGCCGAACCCTTCATACAAAGATGGATATACTAAGGCCACAGCATGTTTATAAAGTGACGCCAATTGCGAATCAGACACATATCCTGAATATACAACAGCGGTTTCAAGTCCTAAGGAAACGATATGAGATCGTTCTTCAGCAGAGAATGGTGCACCGGTAAAGCACAAGTGTATATCTGTCCGTTTCTTTCTTAAAAATGAAAAAGCGTCCAACAGTCTGGCAACGTTTTTGTAGCCATAGCGGTGGCCGACATAGAGGAAATAAGGCCATTCATAAAATAATTGGTCCTCTTTTGCCATGTTCACAGACAAATCTGAAGCATGATACACAACGCTGATTCGAGACTCCGGCACATCAAAAATTTCCATCACGTCTTTTTTCGTGTTGCGGGAGACACAAATTATATGATCAGCCTTGGGAATAAGTTCTTTTTTCCATGCCCGCTGCTCCCCACCCGGATCTGCAAGATCGGGCAATAACTCGTGAAGCATGTCATGAACGGTTAGCACCACTGGTGCATGAGATTTCAAAATGTCTGCGTTTGACAATAACTCAAAATAGGTGGGATGGACAATGTCACATTGGACGTGAGGAATGACGCCTTGTCCGTTTCTGGTACAGCGAAGTATTTTCAAGCCGGGGTTGGTCGGAAAATTAATGTCACGGATATGCTCAACAGTTAACGTAGGCTCTATCTCCCTGGGTAGTCCATCAATAAGCTTCGCGAAGTATCGATTCACTCCTCCCATAATCTGACGCGACCAAATGACGCCATCGTACCATACTTTCATGGTACGTATCTCTTTTTCAACATACAGAATTTGCCAGCAAACTGTGCCGGTAACGAAAAATAGTAGTCGCCAGGGTGGGCAGTAAGAAATTCATTTACAGCAGTCTGTGCTCCGGCAGAAAAGAATCCATAGTCATCCACCAGTATCTGGCCGCCGGGGCTAAGGACCTTATCTAAAAAATCCAAGGCGACTGAAATAGGTGAATAAAAATCAAAGTCAACATAAGCGAAACAAACTTTAGACGGCATAGCTGCTTTTTCAATCACATCTTCAATAAACCCTGGGATAATGCTAACCCGGTGATCAGATAAATCAGTCTCCCGAAGGCGTGACTGCACTTCAGTTATACCGCATGACATTGTTCCTTCATAAGACGCCATACTTCCAAGCTCAAAAATATCGTTAATCAGAATATCCTTATCTGATGGTTTTGGTAACCCTTCAAATGAATCAAACAGCCACAATCGTTTATTCGTTTGAACAATCTCATGGGCAAACAGGGCAGAGGTCGCCCCCTGGCAAACACCAAATTCACAAACATCTCCTTCCAAAGGCAGAGATAAATGCAGGCCGTTGAGAATATATAACGCCTCTGTCGAACCCGTGCCCATCAACTTGGCTATATAGTTCGCTTTAGCATCATCGCAAGGGGGCAACGTCTGCAATGTATGAAGCCGCACAGCTTCATACAACTCTTTTATTGTGTCTACATATTTACCCCAATAATACTCATCCACAATAAAGTTCTCCCTGTGAAAATTGATTATGTGACTTAAAAACCGTGTGAATTATTGCTTTGGCCAGTAAAACATCATTTTTTGTATTTATAGTCATTTTGGATTGTTTAACCGGAAAACCCAATGCGCCACCATTGTCAAGTATCGTTTGCATATCAGGCAATTTTGCAGCTTTGGTTACAATGATACTGTTTTCAACTTCAAAAACCGGCGGGAAATCCTGCCGTCCAAGTATCTTTCTTCCATTACTTGAATTTATAGCAATGCCATTTTCGTCATAAGTCCACAGAGATTGAATTGGCTTATGATTGTTTGCGATATCGTATGGCCCACCGAAAACGTTTTGTGATATTGTATAAATTAGTCCGCTCAGGTCTGTAATGTCCAGATCAAGTGCTATTTCAATATGATCCACCTGATTGGACGATAAAGAAACGTGCCTGGATGTGACGAATGTAAAATCCGGAAGTTTAAAAGGCTGAACTGTAACGTGTGTCGCGATTTGCCCATTGGTTTTAGGAAAACGAATGTGCAACAGGCCATCAGAGTCAATACAGACAGATTTCAAGATAGAAATGTCCAGAGCTTGTCCGGCTTCTGGTATATCTCTATGAAAAATACCCGCAGGAGATTCGTCCCCGAAACAATCGTAAGCGTCTTCGCTAACCATTAAATCAACTTTTGCTTGTGTAGGGTTATCTTTTTCAGTCTGTTTAGAAAGTTTGTTTATATGCCCCAAATTGGCTGGATATACAGGGAAAAATTTTGTTCCCAGTTTTTTTGAGTTCTGTATTGCAAAATCGAAAAAATGTATCATTCCAACATCAATGACCTGGGAATAGGTCCAGCATTGGCAGGGATGATCCGTCACTTCTTGTATGGAAACCAACATGGGTAAATCACTTTCCTGACTACAACGCAGAGCTTTTTCCAGCAATGAGAGATTCAACGAAGGGTTGCGAATATCAACGCATAGTACCTCGCTGTCTTGCGAGGGAAGATGAGGACTGATGATTTCCAACAGCTGTTTTCCAAAAAATGAAAACTCTTCAATTGACTGGCTATTTTTGCTCTGGAATAAACTGTTGCAAACTTGTAGAACAGTTATATTGTGGGATTGAAGATATTCCCAGCCTGATTCCAAAGCCAATACAAGGATGCTTTCAATCTGATTGAGTCTATTAATTTCACGTAAAACCCATAAAAAATATTCGTGACCATCACCTTTTTTCCAGAATTGAGACTCTATATTGTTATGAAAGAAAAGGGGAATTAAAGCTATCATATTACCTTGCGGTGTTGAAAATGTTTTTATTAAGAAATCTGATGGTCATTACGCTTCATTTTTAGGAAAGGCTTTTATCAATTAATTGATTCCAGTAAGTATTTTTATAATGGGGGAAAAACATCTTTTGTAATGGATCTCGTAAGGAAATAATATCCTTACCGGAAGCTGTAAGCAGCATCTTTCTATGGTCAGGGGCCAGAAAGATGGTATTTGCTAGCTTAGTGCGGAGAATGCGAGTTGCCTCAGAATGAGACCCAAGTCTGCTATGCACAATAGCTGCATGCAGGTATAGCCAACCTTGACATATCGAAACCGGGTTCCAAATAACGTCAGCCATAAGTTCACACTCTTTTGCTTCATCAATGTTAAGGGCACGGTGCTCAAGTTCGCGGGATAAAATAAACGATAGAGGACGGCACTGGTTACTGAAAAATCTGTTCCTATCAACCCAATGTCTTGCGACCTTAAAGGCCTCTTCTTTTTGACCCAGAAAACGTAGCAGTAATATATATTCAAAAATTGATTCGGAAAAAGCACCGCAATTATTAAAATTTAAAACCTCTTTATTACATATCTTCATAAAGTGCTGAAAACTTTGAACAGCCAGATCAAATGAGTTTTCCGCAAGGTGTAGGTATGCAGCCCATCGAAAATAGGTGATGGATACCAGACCTTTTGTATAAAACAAGTTGCTTTTGATATTTACTCGAATTTGAGAAAATTTCCCAAGCGCAAAAAGTGTCATAAAAAAAACATTTGTATAGCCAAGAGATTGTTTGTACAATTTATAGTTGTCTTTGATTACAGACAAACAGTATTCAAGAGTGTTGTTAAACAAATGAACCAGGTAAAAATAATCAATATTGGAAGGTGTAATATCTTTTTCATTGTTAATTATCGATGGCAATAGCGAACTCATTTGATCCACTTGAGACAACCGTAGATGAAGTAAAAACAATTTCGGCGAATGGCGATCTCCGTATTTCCTGTCTGTGCTGATTTGATTGAGAATGTTTTTTGCTTCGTCAAATTTGCCTGTCATAATAAACGCTTCTGCTAAAGACATCTTTTCTACCGTATTTTTTTCAGGCTGCAATTGTTGTTTTTGAGAAATCCCCTGACGGATGAGTTGGTCAACTTCTGTATAGCGATTTGAGAACATTAGGCCAAAAATAAATATAGGCAATTCGGATATTTTCAATGATTCTATATCAGAGGTAATTACCTGAAAAATTTTATAGGCTTCTTCTAAAAGATTTGAATTATATAGATGGGCGTATAACAGTAATAATTGTTCGCAATCAAGATGCTCCATCAAGGTGTCCAGTACATCAGAATCTGAAAAAAAAGCACCTAACTCCTCACAAAAATCAGCCTGCAATAAACACCAGACCACATGTAGAAACTGCTCGGTATTATTTATAGTTTGCTTCAATAATGGCAGCAGACTTTTTCCCGCCAGAGTGTTATGTCCTACGTAGACACTTAGTGTTCCCAAAGATAGAGACTTATTTATATCATGCCCAAAAACATCAAATATTTGATCGCCAACGGCATATATAAAGCGTTCTACAATCATAGCACTGCCATTAAAATAAAGAGGGACTAATTTATCTAAATATAGTTCCGGCATTCGAATGCAACCCCAATCTAACCCAAGCAACAATTTGATTGAGAGGTCATAATCTTTTGTTAAAAAATGCATTCCAAGTGTTGCCCGCAAGTCATCTTCTCCGGTTTCTGCAAGCCACTTCAAATCTTGCAGCATATCACTTATGAACAATCGGATGCGATCATGATCTGATGCTTTTATTCCCCTATCTCCCGGGAGAAGGCTTTGCATAAGATGCCCTCCAGGTTGATAGCTTGCTATAATATTCAACTGGGAAATCGCCTGTTTATGATTGCCAGCATCCAACGATTTGATACACGCCTTCACAAGAGATAACAAGTTTGAATGCTGAGCTGCCTGAAATGAATTTTTTAACGCACCAAGCGGCGGCCAAAATGTATTTTTATCATGATTCTTTAAAGGTAGCGTTGTTATCATACGACAGCACAGATCAATTTCTTCGAGTGTTGTTTCGATATCCAACTCCCTAAATTGGATACGGTTATGCGTGAACATTTCTACGGCCTGTATCTTGGGAATCAAAATTAAAACCCTTCATTTGTAAAATAGCCTCAGCGATACATAAATCATCAAATGTGTCTATATCAATAAGCATTATTGGATCATCAATAATCTGTGCATAATTAGGAAGTTGACCATATTTATTAGTCCCTCCGAACAATCCGTAATGTCTGAAATATAATTTATTTTGAGTGTTTTCTTCTTTGTCTTGAAGAACATACAATTGGCCCGTCGATTTCACGCCATACAAAGATGAAGCGTAGTTGATCGTACGAACCGTAGTTACGCTTTTATATCCGGCTTCAAGCAATGAACCAAGACGGTCAACAAGCCCTTTTGTACGAAACGGACTTGTGGGCAGAAGCACAATGTGTGCTTCTGGAGAATACCCCTGATATTCAAGTATTCCAAGAGTATTCCCAATGACTGTACCTAAATTCGCTTTATCTCCGGACAATTCCGCGGGCCGTAAAAAAGGAACCTCCGCGCCATAGTGTGTGGCGATTTCAGCAATCTCATGGCAATCTGTAGAAACAATGATACGCTCAACATACTTACAACGTTGTGCAGCCTCGATGGAATAGGCGATTAAAGGTTTTCCGCATAACGGATAAATGTTTTTACCGGGCAAGCCTTTAGACCCTCCCCTGGCAGGTATAATTGCCAGCATCCTCATTTTATTAACTCGTCTCATTCATCTGAAGATATGTATTTGACTCCTGCAGCATGGATGCAAAACATTCAATCTTTTCCATAAATATATTTTTTGAATAGCATGGTATTAATTTAAAATGTGAAATTCTTTGATAGGCACTCCAATGCTTGCCAAAACTTGCTTCAAGTTTTGGCAAGTCATTTCTGCACCAATCGCTGTATGTCAAGGTTGAGACTCCTGATGAAACGCCGACAAAACCGTCACAGTTATTATATAATTCCGCATTCAATCTAAATTCACCAGAAAACCAATAGATCTGTTTATATAAGTTTTGAATCTCTTTAAAATAAGCGGGTCTGTTTTTCGATGTAATGATAACAACCGGTTTCAGATACAATATTGATTTGATTAAATTGATAAGGCAATCAAAGTCAAAATATGACTGGCGGGATTTAAACTCCGTTTCAATAAGAATTTTTATTCCACAAGGTAAAGCATCAACATATTGTTTTGCTTTTCTGATTTCTATATTTGTCAAGCGTATTACCGGCAAGTCTGGAACGGTCCAGTCAAAATCGGCATAAGACTTTATGATGTCAAGCAGGGAGGCTTCAGGCGGCAAGCGGTCTAATTCCTGATAGTTCAAATAGGGCGCAGGTGTAAAGAACCGGGTCCATGGGCGCTCATTACGCAAACGCGGTATTTCCGAGTTTAATGCAAATAAGCCTGCATTTTCAGAGGTCATATACGGCTTAAAGATATCCAGAACCTGACAATTATGCAAAGGCATGTCCGGAAGAGCTATAACCTCATCAATGTAGGGATTATTATCCAAAACAAAAGCATATCGTTTCGATGTATACCATGTGATATGACATTCAGGGTCATCAGATTTTAACTGTCGGGCAATTGGTGTACAAAGCAGGATATCGCCAATATTATGGAATATAGCAATGCAGTATTGGTTCTGGGAACGCAAGCTCATTTTGTCATGACCATCATCCTGGCAAGTTCCTTAAATGAGACCTCCGGCTGCCATCCAAGCGATTGTATGGTCGTGCTGTCCGAGACGAGTTTTGCATAGTCTGGTGTAAATTCTTGTTTTAATCTAACATGGTCAAACCAATTTTTGCCGATAAGCATAAAACATTGCTCTAGCCAGTCTTGAATGGTGTAAGTTACCCCTGTGCCGATAGTTGCTTCAAAGCATTCGTCTTGAACAATCAGTTTTAACATTCCGTTGACAATATCTCCGGCATACCCCCATTCCTTTTCAACTGTTATGTCGCCGATTTCAATCATTTCATTTGATCCTTTGGCGATTCGCTGGACAGCCGAAGAAATCATCTTACTTACATGATTAGGTTTACGTTTAGGGCTTTCGTGGTGAAACAGATACCCCACATAAATACGTATGCCAAGTGAACGATAATACCTGGCCGCATAAACTGATTGTATACGAGCGACGGCATAAGGAGACAGTGCTTCAAATTCGTCTTTTTCAGATATTGGCCGGCCGCTGTTTTTAAACTGTAATCCACTGCCTGTAATAAACACTTTAGTGGATGGAGAGTGTTTTTTTACTGATTCAAGAATGTTGAGTGTGCCTGTGGATATCGTTTGATGATTTTCAAATAGCGCACTGTGTCGGGTAGTAGAATTTGCCGCAAGGTGAAAAATATATACAGGTCGGTATTTTTTGATGAGGTTTTCCGTGAGTGTATAATCAGAGACATCACCTTTTACAATTCCGGCAGAACGCGAGACACTGTATGTGTCATAACCCTGTTTGGAACATAAGGTTTCCAGATAATAGCCATCCTGGCTATTTGCACCAAAAAGCAGAACCGTCATGGTATTGCTTAATTATTTTTACAACTTATCATTTCATCGTATGAAATGAACCGGGAAGCAAATTGTTCACTCGTTACAACTTCCCCCGCATCAAGAATAAAGTTGCCATTGGTTCGATAATCTCCCTTTAAAACTACATCGTCAAGCATTCCTCTAAGATCGGGGTAAATAGCGTTGAAAATATTAACATCAACTTGATAATATTGACTGTTTTCAATTCTTGTTGGATCAACTTTGTGGTGATGCAGTATGCGTATGGGCAATAAATATATATTTGCCTTTTTTCGTACCATTCGGATGCCTATTTCATTGTCAGCAAGATACATAAACAAAGACGGATTAAAGCAATAGTCACCCAAAATATCAATTTTTGCAATAAACAGATGAGCGCATGGATATCCACCAAAAAAATTCCACCCAAATACTCCGGAATGACACTCGTCCACTGAAAAAATACCGAGGTCAATATCATATTCATTCAATATCTGATTTAATTTGTGATTCCAGTCAGAATCTTCTGGTATCATATCATCAGCAATACCAAGCACATAATCAAAACGCATTTCCCTGGCTAAAAAATAGCCTAAATTCAAAGCGTTAACACATCCATTCCCATTTTTCCCATATCTTTTTTCATCAATAAATATTGCAATCTCACTGAAAGTTGTTGTCAAATGTTCTAATTTGTCATCAGGATAATTTGCGCTTACAATAACTTTCATATTTTCTGACAATTGGAGTTGTGAAAGCATTTGGAACAGTTCACCATATCTACCATATGAAGGAATTAGAATGGCAACTTTTTTGTCAGTAATCAATTGCTTTGCAACTTTCTCTGGTTTTAACATATTAATGATTCTCTCTTTTATATTAATTACTAACAACAGGGATTGTGGTCTTTTTTTGATCCTTAATTTGTGATTGATGCTGAACGCCAAGAACTTGATCCAAGATTCTTTCGTAATCCATAATAAAGCTTGCCTTACTCCACTCATTGTAAAACGGAACCAACGGTGCAATACCGTTAGAGATAATTTGACGCAGGCTATTGTCTTCAATGCAAATAGAAGGTGTTGTATTTAATACATGCCTGAACATACCGCAACGGCTTACGGCAATTGGACGTTCAACTGCCAAGGCATGCTCAACGACGCTGGAAATCCCGCGATGTCTGTCGTCATCATACAAAAAAGCATTGATTGTATTTCCAGCAAGAAAATCAAGGAGGTCTTTCTTTTCCATAAAATGGTGGCTGATTTCCAAACGAATTCCCGGCTTTGTGATTATATTTTTGCATCGTTCTGCCGTTGCAAGGGTGTGATGCTCGCCTTGTTTGTCAACAAGTTCGTTAAACGTCAAATGAAGGCGAACCACTGCGTTGTCAAACTCCTCTTGGACCTGACTTACAAGCCGTTCAAAGCCTTTATTTGGAAAACCAAAGCCAAAAGAGCCGATCACCGGGTTTGATGGCATAGACTCTGTGTTTATATAATCGGGGATTAATCTTTTTGTTTTAAGGATATAGGGACTGTGCAACAATAGCGTGGGGTCAGGGCATAGATGAAAATCAAACATATCTGCCGTAGCAGCGTCTGCCTCTTCCTGTGTTACTTCGTGCATCATACCCAGGCACGGCATTGTATAACGCCTGGTAATTTTGGGAGTTAACCAAGGCATGGTGTACGGATAATAATTATAGATTATTACCTGCGGATCTGTTGTTTGAATTGCATGGTCCAATTCATCCGGAGAGGCACACAACACATGTTCAAAAGCATAACAGGATGACTCCTGTAATGCCTTAACAATATTTATTCCATATTGATGAATACCACATTGAACCGCTTTATGAGAAACGACCAAAACTTTTTTTTGGGGAGGAATCGGTTGATTCTTTTTTAAGGTGTTCTGGCTTTTTGGCGTACTTTTAATGAAGGCGAGATCGGACAACACACCTTCAAATTTCTTTGTAAATTCAATCTGGGCCCAATCTTTTTGCATCATTTTTACAGATGCTAATGAACTTTGCAAGGACTCACGCAGGCTTTGGAAAGGGTATGGGTTTAAATATGCGTGGATATGACGGAAGGTTGGATTGGCTGAAACTGCAAGCGGACGGCCGCTTGTGATGGCTTGGTCGGTGGTTGCGGCAAGCCCGGGTTGGTCTCGGTGATAAAGGAAACAGTTTAATGTATTTTCTGCACACCATCTTATTAATTGTTCTTTGGACATAAAACTGTTAGTAACCTGAATTTCAACACCTGGTTTAGCGACCTTTCGACATAGCTGTTCAAGGTATGAGGCATAACTGGTGTTGTGAAGAAAATAGGTGGCCCCATCAGCATATGTGGCAGAAGGGATATTGATTTTGATAATTGCTTTGTCAAACTCTTTATTAACCGCATCTACCACTCTTTCAAATCCTTTGCCCGGTGTTGCAAATCCAAAGGTTCCAATAATCGGTATCTCTTGTATTTGAAATAATTGGGGCAAATCGGGCAAATCTTCAAGAGGTCTTGGAAACGCATAAACACGCGGATCATCCGGTCTGTACATCGTAGGATCCAAAGCGAGATAAGCATCAAAAAGGTCAGAAGGGCAAAGTACAAACGGGTCTCCCGGCAAAGTTTCCAATACCAGTGTAAATTTTTTGCCAGGCAACTGTCGAATAAAATCAGTATCAAGCCAAGACATCGTTATATGATGATAGTTGAAAAGATAAAAATCATAGGTTTTCAGGGGCAAATTGTTTTGATCAATTTCCTGATAATCAATAAGATAAAGATTTGAAGATTTTAAACATTCGTAAGCCATTCGACCAGATTCATAAATACTGCACTGTGCTTTTGCTTGATTCAGAAATAGACCGTGTGGTTTTTTGGAATCATAACCTGATACTGTCATATGTCACCAATTTACTTCTTTATAATCTCAATTGCCGGAAGTGGAAAAATCAATCCGGTTCCTTTTTCCAATATCTCTTTTTCCCGTTCCAGAAATTCCGCCTTGAAATGCCAGGGAAGTACCAAATAGTAATCCGGATTCATGGCTCTTGACTCCTCTTCGCTAATGATCGGGATATCGGTACCAAGGGTCATTGCACCATATTTGTCAGGATTACGCTCTGCAGCAAATTCGATGATTCTATGGTCAATATCACACCATTGTAGAATAGTGTTGCCTTTGGTGGATGCGCCATAGATATGTATGCGTTTCCCAGCTTTTTTTAGGTTTTTGAGCAACGCATTAAGCTCTTCTTTATGGACATTGATTCGATCCTGGAAATGTTTGTAGGGTTTGTCCGTATCAAGCTCAAAATCAAACTCTTCCTGCCGCAACGCTTTAATGTTATGTATAAATTCATCCCGCTTATGCTTAAAACTGTCGCTATGTGTTGCATAGCAGCGCAGACTACCGCCGTTGATGTCATTTAATTCAACATTGAAAATCTTCATATCAGCCTGCTTGAGAATATGTTCGATGACTGCCAGACTGTAATATTCAATATGTTCATGACATATCGTATCGTAGGAATTCATTTTCAGCATTGTAGGCATATAGGACATTTCAAAAATCCAGATTCCATCGGGAGAAAGAATTTTTTTGATTCCTCTGGTAAAGGAGATCGGATCCTCTAAATCGTAAAACATGGCAATCGAGGTCACGATATCGCAGGTTTTACCATCTAATAACAAAAGCAGTTCCTCTGATGGGAAAATATCCTGTACAATAGTAATTTCTTTGCTGATCTCATGGGCAACGTCAGAAGGATCTATCCCGAACTTGGTAAAACTATCCGGATAAAAACCAAGCAACGTACCGTCATTGCAACCGATATCAAGAACTATTGCATGAACAGGATCAATATGTGAAATTGCAGAAGTTGTGATCTGTTTAAGGTGATTACGCATTGTATTATTTGTACCGGATCTGTACCAGTAGGCAGAATATAACACTTCAGGCGGCACGGTATTTTCCATCTGAAGCAAACCGCATGCGTTTTCGTCCCTTGTGGGATCACAGCGCACTAAGGTGGTTGAAATTTTTCTGACTGGGGGCGTCTCTTTACCTGGCTTGACAAAAGAACCTTGAAGATGCTGACTTCCAAGATTGATCACCTTTGTTAAAGCAGATGAACCGCAAACACGGCATGTTTTTCGATGAATCAAGTGCATAACACTATCTCCTTTTGTGTGATTTCAAATCACGGATCATACAAACAAGTTGATGGTCAATTTGGTCAATACACTTATTTCGTTCCAGATTAAGCAATGCCAGTTGTTTCACAACTTCATTCTTTTCTTCTGCGGGTACCGTTTCAAACGTATAAACTTTTTCCTGTTCATGCCAGAGCTTGCAGTTGACATCTGCAAGCTGCGCAAAGACTTCTCCGATCATACCTGTTACATCGGCAACTATGTTTCCTTCTTGTTTAAAAACTTTGTTCGATGTAAATGTCAGATGCTCCGGCGCAATGTTACCGGTTGCAGCAGATACAACGAATTCGTTGATCTCCTGTTGGAGTTGCTTTTCCTGGTTGTGCAGACTTGATATTTGAGACGGATTATCAGAATGATATTGCTTTAGTTTTATAATCGTTAATTTATCACAAAGAGATCCAAGCGTTTCAGCCATTATACCTCCTGTTCCACAGCAGCCAAAAACGGCCCTGTAATGAGTGAGTAGAGGGCAATGTCCGGCAACAGGCAAATCCGTCCATCCTGAATGGCTGTGGATATCTCATTACAGGTCAGAAATACAGTTTCACAGGTCTCAATGTCACAATGTTGGGGTTGTGCCGCCTGTGCCAACTCCCTGGCAATAAAAAAGTAAGCACGACATAGCCCGCGTGTGCCGTCAACAATGAAACTCCCGGTAGAAACCCAGCGTCCAGCTATAATTCCGGTCTCTTCCAAAAGCTCCCGTTTAGCGGCTTCAAGAGGAGTTTCGCCATCCTCTATGCCGCCACTAGGTGAGGTAAGAATGATGGAATCAACTGCATATTTATACTGCCGCTCAAGTAAAAAACGCCCCTGGGAATCACAGACAGCCATAAGGACGTAGTCCGGCGTCTGAATGCGATAATAATCGTCAATGATCCTGTTTCCAGGCAACCGGATGGCATCTTCACGTACTTTCATCCATGGAGGTAAATCCAGAATTACGCGGGATGAAATCCGCTTCCAAGGCAATATATCGCGTTTTATCTCTGCTACGTTTTCTTTTTTATCAGGGCACGGCATAATAAATCACTTGACTTCCCAAAGTATCGAACCGGAAAGGAACATGAAGCAGAGGGGAAAGAGCCGATTTCAGCACTTCTTTCTTTTCAGGATCAATATAGAAAAGAATAAAACCGCCTCCCCCTGCCCCGAGAATCTTCCCGCCGACGGCACCTGCATTTATCCCTTTAACGTAGATGTCGTCTATTTGAGATGTGGAGACCTTATCTGAAAGACTTTTTTTAAGTAACCACGTTTCATGAAGCAATTTGCCGAAATCATCGCATCCATTAACATTGCCGTTGAGCAGTTCAATGGCAGAATCAACCATGCTATTCATGGTTTTGAGTTCATCTTTTTTTGTGTAAAGCCGCCGCATCTTATCTTCTTCGATCGCCACGGCAAAACGGACAAAGCCCGTGAAAAAGAGCATGAGATGGTTTTGTAGATACTCTCTTTTTTCCATAGATATCGTTAAGGGATTAATCTCAATGTTATCTGATGAAAACGTAATTTTATTCAATCCTCCAAAGGCTGCGGCAACCTGATCCTGAGATCCAACAGCTTCTTTAATCATCTCCTGTTCCACATGGATGGCTTCACAGGCCAGCCTTTTTTTATTGATCATTTCCCCCCTCAGCGCATAGAGTGCGTTGAGTAAACCCACCGTGAAGCTTGAACTTGAACCTAGACCGGAGTGTGAAGGGAGATCTCCGTCATGTTGCATCACTAATCCGTCGCTGACGTTCATAAACCGATAAACTTCGCGTACTGCCGGATGCTTTATCTCATCAATTTCATTGAACGCTTCCTGCTTGGAAAAAAATACGGTCTTATGCTTGTAGTCAAAAAAAGGAGGCAGTTCTCGGCAATGGATATAACAATATTTATCGATGGTGGTTGACAATACTGCCCCGCCATTTTCTCTGTACCATAACGGGAAATCGGTACCACCACCAAAAAAAGATATTCTAAAAGGAGTTCGTGTAATGATCATGACAAATATCCGGCTTCTTAAAGACTTACAGATATCGAGCTCAGATTAACCGGCCTTCTTCATCTCTCCTGGAAATTATGGGATTTTTAATTGGCCACCAGATATTAAACCTTGGATCGTTCCATGTGTAGGTAAACTGTCTCTTGGGATTGTAATAAGTGGTCTGCTTGTAGTGAAAGATGGTCATATTGCTCATGACAAGATGAGCGTTGCCATATTTAGGAGGAACCAAGATCTGCCACCTGTTTTTATCTGAAAGGTTGAATGATTGCCATTTACCAAAGTCTGATGAGTTTTTATTGCAGTTTACGACAACAAAATAGAACTTGCCATACACGCATGAAATAAGCTTCCATGTTTCGGTATCGCCATGGATGCCGCGTAATACATTTTGGGTTGAGACAGATATGTCATCTTGAATGAAGTCGCAGGTAATTCCTTTTTTTTGATATTGATCCATATTATAGGTTTCAATATACTCCCCCCGAAAGTCTTCAAAAATGGTGGGCTTAATCAGTAAAACGCCGTCAAGATCTGTAGATGTAACTTCCATTATTCATCCTCTACTGCAGATAATTAGCTTTATACCAGTCAAGGGTCTTTCCCATTCCTTCTTGAATATCAATTTTTGCCCTAAAGCCAAGCTGTTGTTCTGCCTTGCTAACATCAATCAAACGGATGGGAATCATGGACGGTTTGGTTATGTCATACTCAATTTTCAGATCGTGACACCCTTCAATTTGGACCAGCATTTTAAGAAGTTCCTTGATACTGTATCCCTTACCCATGCCTATATTCACAGGGTCATAAGTGTCGATCCTTTCTGCTGCAAGAACCAGCGCATCTATGAAATCATCAATATATATAAGGTCTCTGACATCATCACCAGTACCCCAAACGCGGATAGGATTTTGTCTTTCAGCAACTTTGCGGATGGTGGCTGCCATGACATGAGATGTGGCCGGATCAAAATCATCGTATGGACCATAAATATTGGAAGGTCTTACGACTATAGACGGCATATGATTTTTAAGTTTTTGGGAATACATCCGGCACAGAATTTCAGTATAACGTTTCATCCACGCAACACCGAAGTAGATATCATAAGGATCCGCATCAAACATTTCATTTTCCTGAACAAAACGGTCAGCACTTGGAGGATAAGCTGCATTGCTGCTCAAAAAAATAAATTTTTTTACCTTGGCAAGATAGGCGGCCTCCATGATCTGGGCATTCATAATGATGTTAGGAGTAACATGCGCAAGTGGTGTTGCTGAGATTACAGCCGCTCCCGAAGTATTGGCTGCACACATGAATACATAATCAATGTCTGTTACGACCCGATTACAATCCTTCATCGATAGAAGGTCGCATGGTACATACTCTATTCGTTTGTCCTCTATAACCGGAGGCTTAATATGGATGGTTGCTCTGACATTGGCCTTTAATGACAACAGGCGCTTGATCAGGTTTATTCCCACAAAACTGGTTCCTCCGGCAACTAAAATATTTTTTCCATTAAACATTTTTTGCCCCATTATTCCTTGAAATAGTTTTTTTTCATGAGATATTCATCCTGATTTTGAATAAACCATTCCCAAGTCTGCTTTAATCCATCAAGCAGGGACGTAGAAGGATTGTAATGAATTAGTTTGCGTGCCAGGGTAATATCCATAACTCTCTTTGGAAAGCCTGATGGTTTGGATGTATCGAATTCGTGGTTAAAATCAAGAAAAGTATGCAAAGTTTCAATCAAACCCCGGATTGTAACTTCATTCCCACTACCGAGATTGACATATCCCCCCTGAGTGCCGTAGTACAATGCAAGAATAATTCCTTCTGCAACGTCACGGCTAAATGCGAAATCTCTTACAGCACTGCCATCGCCCCAAACCACAACAGGATTCTCCTTGTTAAAAATACGGTGCATTAAGGTCGGGATAACCATGGCATTTTCAGGGTCAAAATTATCTCCTGGGCCGTATACATTGCAGGGACGTACTATGGCAAAATTATCCATCTGATATTGCTTCTGATAGGCACTTATCTGAAGCTCTGCCATACGTTTAGCCCAACCTGGATACATATCCATTGGTGGGCCGTCCCAATTTTCTTCTTCATGAAATATCTCAGCGCTGCTATATGCCCCAATGGAACTTGTATATACAATTTTGTTTACTTTGTTGATACGGCAAGCTTCTAATATATTTGTGTTAAACATTAAAAGCGGGACAAAGAAGCTGGCTGGCTTTGATTTTGTTACCTCGATTGAGCCTTTGATACCAGCCATATGAAAGACAAAATCCATATCTTTGGTTAGCTTCTTACAGAGAGCGAAATCAGTTAGATCTCCTAATACATGTTCTGCGCGATCATCAACTAAGAGATCGTCAAGAGATACAGTGATTACATGGGCATTGGCATCACATAGCATTGTAACAACTTGCCTGCCTATTAAACCAGTACCACCTGTAACAAGAATGTTTTTTTTGTGAAATGAGTCTAATATATCGTTAGATAACATGATTCCCCACTATAAAATTACGTGAACACTTTTATCTTTTCATTGGCAAAACAAGGTTCTGTACACAGATATAATTTCCGGTATACAAACCAAATTGAATCTACAGTAGATGAACTCGACTTTGAATAATGATAAGCGATTTTAAAAAATAGAAGGGCAATTCATTTGAGTCTTGCCCATTAAGCATAATTGCCACTCAAATATCGGAGCCATAATTAGTGGGACATCAAGAATTCATTTATTAAAATCAACACCTTTATGCCTTTCGGTAAACCATAAAAGAGTTGATTTTTAACTATTCTACGATGAAATATGAAACACGCGATGCGTATCTATAACGTTTTAAGCGAACATTGTTAAGACCAAAAACTTCAATAAGTGCTGCAGTTTCTCCTGGAGAATCATGGTCATTTAATTCATCAAAACCCAAGACGCTTCCCTTTACGAGTCTTGGTTTAATCGCTTCAAGACATTTTTTTGTTGGTTCATATAAATCGAAATCAAAGAATGCAAGTGCAATTATGGTTTCAGGGAATTTAGTCAGATAATTTTTTATTCCTTCGCATGCATCCCCCACCACAAAATCATATTTTTTGATGTGATCAAGAGGATTGTCCTTTTCCTGACACTCCATGACTTCTTTTAAATAGTGAAGATAGTCATCAGTGACAGTGACGTTGCCTTTGCTTATCATTTCAGAATTCCCATCTTTTTCGTTGACCGAAGGGAATCCTTGAAATGTATCAAATCCTATTATTTTTTTGTGACGATTATAAGGTTCGTAAATACCTCTCATTGCAGCAAATAGCGACATGTTTTGCCCCCACCTGGTTCCAAAATCCATTATTACCCCCTGAACATCAATTGCCAACTGAAAGATATGATTCATAAATAATATTCGTGAAAGAGTCTTGGAGTTAAGATAAAGGCCAAGATTTGAGAGAATATTATCATCGGGCAAAGGTGAGTTTTTGAATAATTCTAGGAATCTATATCTTATGGTATTTTCATGGTCACTTCCATAATTCATGCCGCCTAAACTAATCTGTCTCATGACCTATTTCTCCTCTGATATGATAGAGTTCAAATTGTTTTTAATTTTGTTGAATATCCCATCCTCATCAATACCCATAGACTGTCTGATTATATTGCGACCACCATATTTATAGCAGGATTTATAGGCATCTTGTAGATTAATCCCAATTCTTGTTGTAGGCACAAGAACATCGTTATCTGCCAATATTTCGCAAACAGCACTCCCAAAACCACCTGGTAAAAAATGCTCTTCAAGGGTGAATATTCTCTTGATTCCAGCTATCTCTTTTAGCAATAGATTGGAATTGATCGGAATTTTAAAAACATCAATTACTTTAAGTTTAATTTGATATTCTGTGTAAATCCTTTTGGCTATATCCACTGCAAGGTGGGTGATAGTACCTGTTGTCAGAAGTACATAATCCTCACCTTTAACAATAGGATGCATGCCTGCGTCCCAATCTATGTCAATATTATAGATGTTTTCAAATTTATCCTTATCCAATCTTATATATGTTGTTGTATTAGTAGGGTTACACGCAATTTCTGCTGCTTTGCTTGCCATTGAGGCATCAGTGATATTCAAAATGTTAATGTTTGGAATTGCACGCATTATTGAAATATCTTCAATTAAATGATGTGTTGGCCCATCGTTAGCGTAACTAAGGCCGGTTCCCATACCGACTATTGTTATAGGAATCCCCATTATCCCGTTAGAAACTCGTATTTGTTCTAGCGCTCTTAAGGTTATAAAAGGAGAAATAGCATACGAAATTACTTTTTTCCCTTCGAAAGCAAGGCCAGAAGCAATCTGAATCGCATTTTGCTCGGCAATGCCAACATTTATAAATTGGCTCGGCAAATCTGCTCTAAATTTATCCAAAGACGGCGCACTCATATCTGCGACTAAAACGAGAACGTCTCTATCTTTCCGTGCATATTCATAAACTTTGTCAAAAAAAGCATCGCGCTGAAATTGTTTATTCATTTTCAGATCCTTCCAAAAGTTCATTGATACATTGCGTTGCTTTTTCAGCAGGAGGCGCACATCCATGCCATAAAGGATCATAGCATAATGATCCAACACCATAACCTTTAACTGTATCCGCTATGATTACTGTAGGTTTTCTTTGTGGTCTTGATTTCAATCTTTCGAGTTCCACGATGATATTTTCAACATCATGTCCGTCTAATCTGATTACATTAAAGCCGAACGATATCCATTTTTTTTCAAAAGGCTCAAGTTCAATTAAATTTTCAGTAAAATCTGTGACGCAAAGATAATTTCTATCTATAATTGTAATCAGATTGTTTAATTTGTTATGAGCTATAAACATCGCGGCTTCCCAGATAGACCCTTCATAGCACTCCCCATCACCCAAAAGGGCATAAACCAGAGATAATTTTCTGTCAAGCTTGAGACTGAGTGCTATGCCGGCTGCTAAAGCATATCCTTGTCCAAGAGATCCTGCTGTTATCTCTACCCCAGGAATGTCATTCTGAAGATGAACGGCCATTTTTCCATTGGGCTGGGCAAATCGTCTTAATTCCCTTTTATCAAAGAAACCACGGTCCGCCAGAATAGTATAAAGTGCGGGGCTTGCCTGTCCCTTGCTTAAAATAAATCTATCTCGTTTGTCCGCTTTGGGATTTTGAGGATCAACGTTAAGTATTCCTCCATGATACAGGGCAACTAATATATCTACACATGACAACGATGATGTCACATGCCCTTTCCCTGCACTGATGCACATTTTAAGCATTTCCTCTCGGATAATACGACATTTATTTTTTAAATTTTTAATGCAATCAATCATTGAAGCTACCTTTTTATTGTATTAAGTGCAAATTTCAATTGTTTTATAAAACAATGATGTTTTTTCCCTTCAATATGGTCCCTTAAACTTTTTCTCATATGAAAAAAATTCCAGATCTGATAAATCTGCATTGGGCAAATCAAGCATTTCTTCTATTTTTCTTATAATCATTACTGAATCAGGATAATAGCTGTCCTCTAATGGGCGTGTGCTTGGACAAGGCGCAAAAGCAAAACCGATCCGCTCCACAGGGATTTTCAGGTATCCAAAACATTCTTTTGACACGCGTGCTGCAACCTCGGCACTAAAGCCGCAATGCACCCAATCATAATCTGCGACCAGGCATCTTCCCGTTTTTTTGACTGAATCGATTATTATTTTTTCATCTAAAGGTAAAATGGTGCGGGGATCAACAATTTCGAGGTTTACGCCATGTTTTTTTTCAAGCACATCCGCAGCTCTCAACGCTTCGACATTCATCCAACTGGTTGCAACAACGGTTGCATCCTTGCCTGTTCGTAAAATGTTGCCAACTCCGAATGGAACTGTATATGACGCTTCCGGGACTTCATCTTCTGCATAATATAGCCAGCGATGTTCGATGAAAATAACAGGGTTGTTGTCTCTGATTGCCTCTGTCATCATTCCTTTTGCATCATAAGGCGTTGTAGGCATGACAACTTTAATACCGGGTATGTGTGCAAATATGGAGTGCATGGTTTTGCTGTGCTGGAATGATTGCCCCCATCCTCGACCAATTATGACACGGATAACCATGGGCACACACAGTTTGCCACCTGTGGCGTAGTGGTAGCTTGAAATCATGTTGGCAAGTTGGTTCATTGAAAGAAGCATAAAATCAACTCTTGCGTGCACATGAATTGGACGAAGTCCATTAATGGCGGCACCAAGGCCAAAACCGGTCATGGCATCTTCGGAAAGGGGGGTGTCAAAACAACGTTCCAAGCCAAATTGTTCCACCAGCCCACGAGTGCTCCCGAAAATGCGTTTATGGTCGGGAACACCTATTCCATAGGTAAATACGCTTGGATCACGTGCCATTTCCTGCGACATTGCCTCTGTGAGAGCTTCGCAATAACTTATTTTTCTCATGCATATACCTCTCTGTATAACTCTTCATCAGTGGCAAACGGTGCTTTTCGGGCCAGTTCAATACTGCGGGAGATCTGTACATCAAGTTTATTTTCCAGTTTCTGAAGTGTCTCCTGGCTGCAATCCATATTCAAAAGCTTTTCCCGCTGTATTTTAAGTGGATCTACCTTGAACCATTCTCCGAACTCATCTCTGGAACGGTAGCCGCAGTGAAAATCTTCAAATATTCCTACATGTTCCCGATATCGATAGTAGGATAAATTGAGAAAGCATGGTTGTTGTTTGCTTTTAATGGCTTCAATCGCTTCAAGGGTATGGTTATAGATTCTTTCAACATCCGTAGTCTTGTCAGCGATGACGGTACAACGAAAGCGTTCCAATATGGCTGATATAGAATCATATCCCCGCCGGGCGGTTTTATTCGTGAAAACAGCTAAATCGTTGTCTTCGCAGACAAACAATATTGGCAGTTTCATCAGACAAGCTGCATTAATACTTTCCCAGAAAACCCCTTCTTCTGTAGCTCCATCGCCGAAAAATACAACTACAATCCTATTTTTTCCGGAGACTTGAGCCGCATATCCGGCACCTAAAGCTACAGGGATTATTGCGGAAACAATGGCCGATGTTCCCATCATCCCGTATTCAGGCGCAGAAAGATGCATGGATCCTGCTTTTCCTTTGAGAAGCCCTGTCGCCTTACCATACATCTCAGCAAAAAATTTATCCGTCTCTTCGGTGCGTGCCAGGTAGATGCCATGGCTGCGGTAGGTACCAAAAAATTGGTCTTCAGGTGAAAGCGCATGGATTACCCCTGTTGCGATAGCTTCTTCACCAAGGGATAAGTGTACCGGAGTTTTCATTTCATCTTCGCCGTAATGGCGGCAAATTGCCTCCTCAGTTTTTCGAATGAGGTACATTTTACGATAAAGTTCAAGATTTAATGATGATGCCATATGCTATTTTGCCCTTAAACTCTGTATTTCAATTTATGTAGTTTAATTTATAGAAGAATCATCGTGTCAAAAACTTCTTACCGAAATTAATTCGCTTCCGCCAATAATTAAGCAAATCCTGCATGGTTTTTTCAAACGATATTTCCGGTTTCCAGCCGGTATGATTCTGAAATTTTGTTGTATCCGGAATCTGAAGATCCGCATCAAGAGGCCTGAGGCGACATTCCTCGGTTTCCACACGGATATCATCCTTTTTGAAAGAAAAAGATATAAGATAATCAAGCATCTCACCAACGGTGCAGGAATAGTTACCTCCAATATTATAATACTCTCCCGGAATGGGATTAACTGTAAGCAACAGATAATATGCACGTACGGCATCGCGGACATCAGACCATGTACGCAAGGAATCCAGGTTGCCGGTCTTAATCACTGGTGGAATTTGATTCGCTTCGATCATGGCGATTTGTTTGGCAAAGGAGGATTCGGCAAAAACATCACCACGCCTGGGCCCTGTGTGCGTAAACATACGGGTTGTCATCACCTTCATGCCATACGCTTCTGCGTAGAAACGTCCGATCATATCAGTGCCTATTTTGGATATGGAATACGGCGATGCAGGATGAAAAGAGCACTCTTCGTTAATTGGCAACTTTTCCCTGGGAACCCGGCCAAAAACCTCGGATGAAGCACATACATGGATAACAGGATCAACTGTACTATTTTTTAAAACAGCTTCAAGCAGGCGAGTCGTGCCAAGGATATTTGTATCAAGTGTGGCAATGGGTGATGTGAAGCTTGTTGTGGGGTAGCTTTGTGCTGCAAGATGAAATATGTAATCGGGTCTGCTTTTATTAATGGTATCTTGTAGGGAAATTAAATCGCATAGATCTCCATGAACAAAAAACAATCTCTCTTTCCTATTTGCCAGATCCAACAGATGTTCAAGATTGTCCATTGGGCTGCGCCAGCGGCACATACCGAATATATCCCAATCAGTATTTTTCAAAAGATAATCTGCCAGATGGGATCCAACCATACCAGTAATGCCTGTAATTAAAGCTTTCATGTTTTTGCCTGGTACTGCTGTCAAAGATTTAAAAAGAACACAACTTTTCCAGTTTACGGAAAAAAGAATCCGCAGCAAGATATGTCTCCGGAATACCGATATCAATAAAATCACCGGGACACTCAAGCGCATAAAGCCCTTCTGCAATGAGGTTTGGCAATATATCGATTTCCAAAGAAATCTTGCGTCGCAAAGGAATAGTCTCAGCCATCTTTCTTTCAAATAAGTATATTCCGGAATTTATCAATCCAGGTCCAGGGTCCAATCTTTTTTCCTGGAAAAAACGCACCGAATTATCTGCATTAACAATTACTGTACCATACCTTCTGCAGTCATCCATGTGTACAAGTAAAATTGTCGCCCAGGATTTTACCTGGCAGTGAAAATTAAATAATTGCATTATATCCGCGCAACAATACGAATCTCCGTTAAGCACGAAAAACCGTTCGCCCCGAACCCTTCTAAGAGCATGGCACACAGCACCGGCAGTTCCCATCGGTTCTGATTCCCTGGAATATTCTATGTCCAACCCCAGACAGCTTCCGTCTTTGAAATAATCTTCCAGCATTTCACCCATATAACCAGAGCAAAAAATGATATGGCGTATTCCTTGGGAACGCAATTTCAGAAGCAACCACTCAACAAACGGTCGTCCGGCAACTTGAGCCATAGGTTTGGGGCGATCATGAACCAAACTTTTCAATCGTGTCCCCATTCCCCCGGCCAAGATCATTGCTTCAGAGCATAAAGGTTCGAATAAAGAGTGATTCAATCCATGCCTTTCATTTGTCATCGATTAGATTTAATGGCTTTGTATTTTTAAATAATAGTGGCTTTGGGGAAATCTGGATAGGAGAACGACAAAATAAAGGGGCAAATATTTATTTTCTTCGTTATTGCTGAGATTCGCATTTTGCGTGGTGTTGTTACTGACGATAATGTTCGTATTTTCTGTTCGGCCACCAAGTATTTTCTCATCTGATAGGCATATGGTCAAAAATATTTAATTGAGAATTTTCATAAAACGATTTTTTCGGTTGAACAAAGCGCGGTTAAACGCGGTGCGCGTTGAGATTATATTCTTTTAATGTGCCACCCTTTTCCTCCCGCACCCCAAATAGCATGCGGACATTTTCAGGAATCGTTTTAAGTGAATAGCCATGGAGTTTAATTATGGGTATCAATAACCCCAATTGTGTTTTCGTGCTTGAAAAATTAAATCAGGAAGGATCAGATTATGAAACTGTCTGTCTTTTTTCGCAAAGTCAAGACTTGGTTGTCGTTCGATGGCTGAAGGGGTGTTTAAAAGGTCAATGTATGCCTGCTGGAAAGATTGAATTAAATCGGATTCATTCCAGTTCTCTAAAAGCCAGTTGCGCCCTGCCAGGCCAATTCTTTCGCATTCGTCCGGATTCTCAAGCAGATAAAGCAAAACAGTTTCAGCATCTTCGAGACGGACGTTAATAAAAGGGCAGTGTTCCGAGCCTGAAATGTGCCGGAGCAAAGAAAGGTTGCGTTCGTCGATAAAGCTCAATACCGGCTTCCCCTGGGAAAGGCCCTCAAGCCCGGTTAAATGATAGCTTCCGGTGGCCAAATCATCAATAACAATCCGAGATCGCTGTTTTGCTTTGAGAACTTCTTGAAGTGGTCGTCCGGTCATAATCTTAAAGGAACATCCGGTGCGCGCCGCAACCTTGTGAATCAATTCGGTCACCTCTGGCGCGGCTTTGGTATCCCAACGTCTCTCAAACGCGCGCACAGTTTTGGTAGGGCTGAAAAAAAAATCAAATTCAGGTTCCAGATCCCGGCAAGGAGAGTAAAGCGGATCTGAATGCGGAATCAGGTTGGGCACCACGCGGGACCGTATAAAGAACCGTTCGGGATACTGGGCGATGACCAGGGAGGGCAAGGAGCATCCAAGAAGTTTTTCCTCGGTAATGCCCATCTGCTCAGCTATCCAATCGGATGTAGAATGAAAGTGGCGTATGATGCGTTTACCTGCTTTTAACAATTCTTCAAAATTAATAGGAATAAATTGCCTGGACTCACAATCCAGGTAGTTGTGCAGGTGAAGGATATCTGCCTCATTGGCAAGACGTTGGGCTTCACCGGGGTTTTCGGAGAAAACCAGATCATGGTCGTAGAGTCCGAATCTTTCCAAATCCACAAGCCGGGCATTGACATCTGTTAATCGATTCAAGGCTTGGACCAGACGAATCGGGGCTCCTGCGAGAGGTGTTACGGAAAAGTGGACAACACGAATAGGTTTTTCTTTTGTTATCATAATGAAGTTATTTTACTGTGCAGTTCCTGCATGCAGGTATCTCTCTGTCAGTATTGACTGTTTTCCGTATTTGGGTCGCCGCTTTTCCAAACCAGATGTCATCAAAACTTTTTTTGTTTAAATTGCCAACCACAGGGCTTCCAAAACAGCATAGGGTTACGTCCCCATTTAAGTTGACAAAACAGGTGTTCCAGGGTCTGCGACAGATCTTGCCGCCTCTGTTTTCAGGTTCAATTATGGAAACATGTTTTTTGGCAGCTTTTATATAGGGTAACGCTTCGTCTCTATTTATTTTTTCTGCCCTTTCCAAGGAAGGGTCGATAAATTGGGGATAAAAGGTGTTGATGCAGTCAACGCCATAGGCCGCCGCATATTCAGCAAGGGCCGGTAAAGACTCAATGGTGGTTTTTGTTAACAGACAATTGAATTCTAAAGCAGGCGTCGGACTGCCGGAGTCCACTTTCGATGACTGAACCCGCTGCACCCCTTTTAGTACTTTGTTAAAATCATATCCGCGCATGGCCCGGTATGCCTCCTGCGTTCCGCCATCAATACTGATCATCAATCTGCCGACTTTTTTAACGATGCCATTGACATTTTTATCTGTCAGCAAAGTGCCATTGGTAATGAGTTTCATTTTGCATTGATCACCAAAGGGTAGATTGAACAAGCGGTTAAGATCATACAGCATAGGCTCTCCCCCTATGGGGTGAAACCATTTAATTTGCCGGAAGACATGGTTCATTTTATGCAAAAGCTCCGGATCAATGTCCAGATCATTTTGGGGCTGAAGGCACAGTTTGCACCGAAGATTACATCGATTCGTCACGATAACGGAAAGTTGATTTGGATAATTGGCATCCATAATTATTCTTTCATGAGCCAATCAAGATCAAAACGAACAAGGGCCATGGAACAACATTGTTCACTGGATTCAGGCAGTCCGATCATAGTGAGGTTTGTTTTGTACATTAAAAGAATGGTGCCGTCTGCAGCCACGGTCATGCTTGAGTAGTCAAACCACTGGCCGAAATCTGTTACGGCCTTTGCATGTTGCCAGGTCTGTCCGCCGTCTGTGCTTAAACGGACCACACCATGCTCCCTGTAGGGTCCGTCACAGTCAGGGTTGGCAAACAGGATAACATCATCGCCAAGGCGGTCTGACAGATTTGTTTTTTTTAGCAGTTCTTTGGGATACCGGATCATGCTTGCATTGCATCCCTGGGAAAGTTCCTTTAGGATTTGGTCTTCTTGAGTTTCTGAAAAGGAATTACCGCTGTCACAGCTTAGTGCCGTTTTTCGCTTAAAGTCATCAAAATAGGCCCGGGCATTGAAATAAATATCCCCATTTATTTTTTCCGCAAGACAGGCTTCTCCTGTTCCCTGATGGAAAGCGTTTGCTCGGTGAAGGGTTTTTCCGTGGTCGTCACTGAAGATGGCGGTACTGTAACATTTTTTCCTTCTGTCACGAATCGATTGATCATTATACCCACTATCCGTAATGATCAATCTGGCTGGCCATAGCAAGCGGCCTTTTTCTTTCCCGTATTGGAGCTGAATTCCTGGACCGCTGCCATGGGTGCCGCCCAATCCGCCTGGAGATTGAATGTTGTGTTCAGGTCGCCAATCATTCCACGTATTCCCATTGTCTACACTTTGAAGCCATCCTCCCCCACACATAAGAAGGATCTTGTCTGTTTCGTTGTCTACCACGGCAGATCCCATATGCCATTTCGCCCCTTGTTTTCGCCGCAGTTCAGTGAAAGGCCCCCATGTTTGTCCATTATCTTTACTTTTTTTCATCACAATATGGCATTCGCCTACATCGTCACATGGAGACTGCCAACGTTGCTCACAAAAGGCAAGAATAGATCCGTCAGGCCCCGTTACGATAGAAGGGATATGATAGAAGGCATTCTCTTTTTGGGCAAAAATGATAAATCGTTCGAACATGGTCATGAGGGTTATCTCATATATTTAGAAATTAAAGAGATCGCTTTAAAAAATGCCCGTCCGTTGTTCAGGTGTCCCCGCCAGATTTCTGGCACCCACGATTCTGTGTAATCTGAAAACAGCGGCATAATCCGATTGAGGTCAATATCTCCTTCGCCGAACTGAACACCTTCCCCGTCCACACCATAGGCATCGGCTAAATGCAGGTGACGAATCAACGGAAAGACCTTTTCTATATAATTTTTTAGATCGATTCCCTTTGCGTTACAGTAAAGGGCTGCATGGGAAAGATCAAACACGATATTAAGACCAGCCTCCTTGCATACGGATACGATTTCGTCTGCATCCATGAAAAAATTACCCTTCCACTCCCCGCCAAAAAGCCATGGGTAAGGAGGTAAATTTTCCAAAAGCAATTCAACCCCGGTGGTATCTATTTCAAATAAGGATTGCATCAACGCTTTTCGCAAGGGTGCCTTGGGCAATTTCTCTTTTAGGCTGACAGCATCCGGATGAACCACTATTTTGGGTGTTCCCTGAAAACAGGGTTTCATTTCATTGGCTAGTGCAATGGTTCTTTGCACAAGCCCCACAGATTTGGATCGTATGGCTTGGTCTGAGTGGCATAGGTTGATTATCTCACCGTCTATAAATTCCGGGGCATGAATAATCAGCTCTTGCCTGTGAGACCGTTCAGGGATAAATGCTGTGGCAAAATCATTTTCTGCAAGATGGATTTCGACGACTTCAGGATCAAAGGAAATGATGTCATAAAAATCGTTGAATCGTGCGATCAATCCCCATTTACTTTGAAACGAATAGGCCGAAGGGTGGGGAAGGCCTCCATTCCCATTTGTTTCCAAATCCTCTTCAAAAAAAAATGTGTTTTTGGGGATGTTGCGATGAATTGACTTACCGATCAAGTCGTTCTTTCTTGATGTATGTAGGCCTTTGCCCGGTCCCATTACTTTAATGTGGGCTTCATTAATAATTGTATTCGGGGCGATATCTTCTGCCGCAGCAAGACTTTTGGCAAACACTTCACGATTAAGGACTTCACCGCGAAGCAGAAACCGCTTTCGACTGCCCATGGCCTGATCCGCAATTTCAATATCTCTCACCAGTCGTTTAAATTCGTAGGGATCGAGACTGACTTTATGGTCGGTGCCTTCCATGGTTGGATCAAGTGTCAAGTGTTTTTCAATAATACATGCCCCCATGGATGCTGCAACAAGAGGAATGACAATGCCGATGTCATGCCCGGAATACCCAACAGGCTTATCAAATTGCTTAAGCCAATTGATCATTTTAAGATTCACATCCCGGGGCCAGACCGGGTATGCACTGCGACAATGAAGGATCGCATAATCTGCGGTCCGTTCATTCAGAAAACGAACGGTTTGCTGAATTTCATGCCTGTACGCCATGCCCGTGGAAATAATAATGGGAAGGTCTTTGGAAGCAATATATTCCAAAAGCGGATAATTTGTCAGATCTGCCGAGGCTACCTTAAAAGCGGTAATACCCGTATTATAAACTAATTTCGCGCTGACTATGTCAAATGGCGTACAAATGAAGTCAATGGGCTTATCCTCGGCATATTTTTTAAGCTCGATATAATCGTCCTTGGATAACTCGAACTTCTTGAGGAGGGGAATGATATACTGAAAGTTCTGTTCATACTTTTCAGGAAAATTGAGCATATCTTCCGGATAAAGGCTTTTTAGATCTCTTTTTTGAAATTTAACGGCATGTGCACCTGCTTCAACTGCTGCATCCACCAACTCTTTTGCTAATTTAAGACTGCCATTATGATTAATACCGGCCTCTGCAATAATGTATGTTGGATGATCCTGACCAATTTTTCGTTTTCCAATTATCATGGCTTTATCGCGGCTTTTTCATGATTTGGTGAATTTCTTTTTTAAGGGGCTATTTCCGAAAGCGGCATAAGTTGAAGCTGTTGAAGGTCAGTGAGAGTTAATACTTCAATCTCTTTACCGATAATAGGTTCAATATTATTATAAATTTCATCCTGACGGGCAAAAGAGGTAATCAATACCGCATCCGGATCAATCTGCGAAATGGCCTCCGGCGCTTGAATTAATGTTCCGTTAAAAATATGGCCTTGCTTGGCCGGATCTCCGTCTACAATACCGATAACAACGAGCCTCGTATGAGGGATAGCAGACACGACGACTTCTGCGGTGTCAGATGCCCCATAGAGAACCACAGTGCGAATTCCATTAGTTTCATATTGCTTAAGTAACCGAATAATCTCCCTTTTCACAGTTGCATAAATCTGAACGGCTTCAGATGAAAAGGAGATAAAATCCTGGAATAATTTTTTTTGTCCTTCCGGGGTAAGATGGTATTCCGTTGTACGATTCGTCTCTCCGGATACAGTGATAAGTCCAGCCTGCTTCAATTCTTTTATATATATATTTACCATTGAGCTGCTTAAATGGCTCTTTTGAGCGAGAAGGTGCTGACTGGAATCAGGCATCTCTTTGATCAGCATTAATATTGAAAGCCTTCGATACTCCTTGCTTGGAGAAAAATAAGTGGTGTTATAAGGGATAATCAAAGGATATGGCTCCGCTCTTTCGGTTACATATATATGCTGCTGTAACCAAATGCTAAATTATGAATAGGCCGGAATATGTAGTTTCCATATTCAATTAAGGCCAAAAACTAATTCTCAGGAATCGGATTACTTTTTAGACTAAGCAATATATCGGCAAAAAGCATCCATTCATTAAATGGTTTTTAATAAAACGTTAAGAACTTACGGTTAAACTTCGATTTCTTTAAAAAATTTTATAGTGTTATACAACCCTTCTTCAAGATTAATCTTTGGTTCCCATCTCAGATGCTTCTGGGCCAAAGAAATGTCTGGCTTACGCTGGGCCGGGTCGTCTAACGGCAGTGGTTTAAATATGATTTTTGATTTGGTTTCAGTAATGTCGATGATTGTTTCAGCCAATTCAAGAATACTGAACTCCACAGGGTTTCCTAAATTTAAAGGACCTGTGATTTCATTTTTTGTTTCCATAAAGGCAATAAATGCATCGACCATATCCGCCACATAACAAAACGATCTTGTTTGGCTGCCGTCCCCATAAATAGTTATGGGTTCGCCGTTGAGTGCCTGAACGATAAAATTGGACACCACACGCCCATCGTTGGGGTGCATGCGCGGGCCATACGTATTAAAAATGCGGGCGACTTTTATGTTCAAGCCGTGTTGGCGATGATAATCAAAAAACAAAGTTTCGGCGCATCGCTTTCCTTCGTCATAGCAGGAGCGAATTCCTATTGGGTTCACATGTCCCCAATAATCTTCGGTCTGGGGATGAATCTTTGGATCACCGTATACTTCACTGGTGGACGCCTGAAAAATTTTGGCCTTTGTTCGCTTTGCCAAGCCAAGCATGTTTATGGCACCGTGAACGCTTGTCTTTGTTGTTTGTACAGGATCGTGTTGGTAGTGAATTGGCGATGCAGGACACGCTAAATTATAAATTTCATCAATTTCAACGTACAGCGGAAAGGTAATGTCGTGTCTTAAAAGTTCAAAGTTAGGTTTATCTATGAGATGTTCAACATTTTTTTTCTGACCAGTGAAATAATTGTCTAAACATAAAACATCATCGCCACGTTCAACCAGCTTGTCGCATAGATGAGAACCTAAAAACCCTGCGCCGCCGGTAACCAAGACTCTTTTTCGTATGTGTTTCATGTGACCGATGCCCTTTTATTTCGCATTTCAGGGAAGTGAAATAATAAGATTATCTCTTCTGGGGCTGATTTAGCATCGCCGGAGCCCTTATCTTCTCGGCGTTCGTTTGCGAAATATGTTTAAATAGTTATTAAGTTAATTTAGTCATACCATCGCATTACATTATCGTCAAGAACTATCCATACATTAAATGGTTTTTTTAACGAAATTCATTAAGCGGGGCGATTCACCCTACGATATATAAAGAATAAGGGCTTTTTGTCCTTTGCTGTCGTTAATCAGGCTTTTTCCAGATCCAAAAGGGCTTGTTTAATATTAAGGCCCCCGGCAAATCCGGTTAATTTACCATTTTTGCCTATCACACGATGACAGGGAACGATTATTGGGATGGGATTCGACTTGTTGGCAAGACCTACGGCTCTGAATGCTTTGGGATTATTGATTTGTTCGGCTATATCACCGTAGGTCACCGTGGTACCGTAAGGAATTTTTAAAAGTGCTTGCCAGACCTGTTGCTGAAAATCTGTTCCTTTGGGTTGCATATCAAGGTCAAATCTTTTAAGTCGGCCGTCAAAGTATTCGGTTAGCTGAAATACAACTTCTGGGAAGATGGAGTTATCCTCGATCCACCCTATTTCAGGTTCCTTTTTTTCTCCGTTAACCGGAAAGCGGATAAGTTCAAGTTTTGTGTTTCCGGCCAGCATCAATGGTCCGACCCGTGAATTGAAATATCGGTATCTCATCTTCCGGCAGCTTGAATCCTATCCTGTAATCAAATCCCGGGCTTTAAGGGCAAGTTTTTCCCTAAAAATTTTAGAGTTGTGCCGGATATCCACGGGGAATTTATACTCAATAAAAATGTATTCAATACCTGCGGTCAAAGGACTTTTTTTGGCAAGTTCCGACAACTCCAGAAGAAATTGTTTTTCATCTGCAATTTTTTCAAAAGGCTCCACAAAGACCACGGGCAGCTGGCGGTTTTTCGGCCCGACCCCGGTGAGCGCACTGCGGTACACCTTTTCATGATTGTTGAAGATGGCTTCCACGGGGATGGTAAACAAGGTTTCTTTACCGGTCTCAACCCGATGGGCCTTTCTGCCGCAGAACCAGATTCTGCCTTTGGAGTCCTTCCAAGCCAGATCTCCCATCCGGTGCCACATTTTCCCGTCCGGGTCTTTTATCTTGGCAAGCAGATCGGCATTGGCATCATTAAAATAGTGCTCGGTGACAAGATCCGCCTTGACTGTAATTTCCCCCACCTGATTTTCAGGTACTTCCCAGGCGTCTTGGATCTGTTTGATCGGCTCATCGGAAATCTCTATCAATTTCACGTTTGTATCCGCAATGGGTCGGCCCACACACATGCCAAATCCCTGCTCCGACAATTTTCTGGTTTCCGATAAAATCTCATGGGAACCAATGGATATAATGGGAACCGCTTCGGTGGCTCCATAAGGGGTATGAATCTGGGTGTTGTCGGACAGCATGGATGAAAACTGTTCTATATTCGCCGGACTGACCGGGGCACCTGCGGAGACTACCCGGCGTAATGAGGGCAGCTTGATTTCGTTTTCCTTTCCGTATTTCCCCACCCGGTTCAACAGGGCCGGAGATGCAAACATATTGGTCACGCCATGGTTTTCAATGGCCTCGATAATTTTTACAGGGTTCACCTGGGCGGGTTTGGTGGGATCCATATCCGGAATCACCGCTGTCATGCCCAATGCCGGATCAAACAAGGCAAAAAGCGGAAAAGTTGGCAGATCAACTTCATCCGGTGCAATCTGAAAATGGGACTGAATTTGACGAATCTGGGCCTCAAAATTACCGTGGGTATAGATGACGCCCTTGGCAGGCCCTGTGGAGCCTGTGGTAAATACAATGGCAGCCGCTTCGTTTTCCGTGGTCTTTACCTGTTTGAAAGGTGTGGCCGGAAACCTGTTCAACAACTGGTCCAGGGTGTGTCCGCCCCAGAACCACCGTCTGCCAACGGTTACCCACCGTTTCACCGTTTTAAAATATCCAGGGCGCAGGGTGCGAAGTATGTGGGCCTTTTCAATGCCGATAAAAGCTTTGGGCCGACTTTGGGCAAGGCATTGCAGCATCCGGTCAATACCCATCCCCGGATCGACAACCACAGGCACAGCCCCAACCTTAAACATGCCAAACACCGTAAGGAAAAAGTCCATGCCCGGGGGCACCATCAAAATGGTACGGGTCCCCCGGCCGATACCGATACTGTCGAGACCTGCGGCCAGGCGATCGGACTGCTCGTCAAGCTGGCGAAAGGTGAGCTGGCTATAAAGAACGCGCCCTGCGCGATCCCGAGAGGCCGGGTAGACCACAGCCCGTTTGAATGGAAATTTTTCAGCAGATTGTTTGAGGCTTTGGGCAATATTTGTATAGCGTGTCATAAAAACTTCTTCTTTAATTTATACAAGGTCCCTTTGATCAAGCCTTCCGGGGCCTTGGGCATGGCGTCCTTGAGCGGGGCGGTCAGTTCCTGGGTTTTTGCCAGAGCATCATTGGCGTCCTTGATCATCTGTTCAGCCGTCTGATCGATTTTTTCCTGTCCCTGGGCCTGATTGACCTGGAACAGTACAAAGGTTTCTTTAATGGGTTTTTCTAATTTTTCAAAGGATTTTTTTAAAGACTGCACCTCTTTGTCCCATACCTTTTTTTCGCCATCGGCAATCTTCTTTTGATCCGGATACTTGCCGGCCACAGCGTCAATGCGGGCAATTTCAGCTTCCAATAAAGTCATCTCTGTATCATAGGCCACCAGGGCATCGTAAAGTTCGGGCATTCGGGTAAAACAAAAGGCAAGCATCTCATCGGGCAACGTGACATGGGCAAGGGGGACGGATTGATACACCGGGCCGTCCCCTGTACCGGAACCTGAAAAAAATTTAGTGTATGCAAAGAAACCGCCCCCGCCAAGCACACCCAGAATAACAAAAATAATGATCAGCTTTTTTATTAAAGATTTCTTCTTGGGTTTGGCCGGTTTGGATTCGTCACCTGCATTTTCTTCGACAGCCGGTTCTCCGGGTTCATCCTTTTGTTTCTTTTTTAAAAGTCCCATAACACCCCAATTTAGCGAGCAGCCACCTGAAAGTCAAAATTGAAAAATGTCAGGACAAAAAGTGTTGAATCAGCTCAAGTGTCGGGCCGGGTTTATCTTCGAACAGATAGTGGCCTGCATCCTCAAACACATGGGCACGGGCCCGGGGGAATCTGTCTCTAAATTCGTTAAGGAAATGCACATCAAAAACAAAATCCCGGGTGCCCCATAAAAACATGAGCTGTTTCGGGTCAAGGGCGCTGAGCCCCTGATCCACTTTTTGAACCCTGGCATAACTTCTGTCTTTTTCTGTTATCGGTATGTCCTGAACAAATTTTAAGGTGGCAATGCGATTTGCCCAACTGTTGTATGGGGCCACAAGGCCTTTTTTAACTGAGTTGGAAAGCCTGTTTTCCGCACCAAGATAGAGCGCGCCCCGGGCAAAAATGTTGCCACCTAAAACAGCCGGTACGGCAAAGGGCGCAAGATATTTAATGGCCCAAAGGGCTGCCGGAAACTGTTTGGACGGCGGTAGGAAAAATCCAGAGGTGTTGGTGATCAAAATTTTATCCACCCGGTCCAGGTTGTCCAAAGCCCAGGCAAGGCCGATCATTCCGCCCAGTCATGGACGATCAAAGAAATTTTTTCTTTGATATCTAAACTTTGGACAAGGGTATCAAGGTCCGCCACCCGTTGATCCAGTGTGTAGTCATAATGTTTAGCCGGCGGCTTGTCTGAAAAACCACATCCGATATGGTCCGGTGCAATGGTTCTGAAACTGCCGGACAAACCTGTGATCAGGTGGCGGAAATAAAAAGACCAGGTGGGATTGCCGTGGACCATGAGCACCGGTCGGCCGCTACCCTGATCCACATAATGCATTTGATTTCCGTTGATCGAAGCATAATGGGGCTCAAAGGGGTAAAGATCCTCAAACCCGTCAGTGCTGGTGACCCGGCCGTTTATCGTTCTTACTACCATTCAACCCCCAGAAAATAACAATTAAGTCCGGAACCCACCCCCAAGAAGGCCACAAAGTCGCCGGGCACAAAAAATCCGCGTTCATCGGCAATGGCCGCAGAGATCGGCAGGGAGACAGACCCCACATTGCCCAGGAAAGGAAAGGTAATAAAATCCTTTTTACGGTCAATATTCATGGCGGTATAAAATTTATGGTGATGGCCCTCCCCCACCTGGTGGGCAACAAATTTATCCGGCTTATCGGCTGGGATGTTCAACTCCTTGCGGAACAACTCATAGGTATCCATGGCCAACTCGGTGCCGTGGTCAAGCACTTTCTGGGCATCGGTACGCATGATCACTTTAGACCCGATGGGCATTCCCTTATCTTCAAAGCCCCAGTAACAAAGATCCCAGTGACGGATGGTATTGTTCACCACCCCGCCTTTGATTTTATGACGCGGGGTTGACGGATTACCAAGTGTTCCGTCGGTGAGCAAAATTGCAGCCGCGCCCGAGCCGCCGGTCATGGTGGCCACTGCCCGCCTGTAAAAATCAATGCTCCTGTGGGTGTTGATCTCGTCAATGGTGGCATCCACAATCTGTTTAGCAGTTTCGCAGGAGACCACAAGCCCGGCCTTGATATGGCCGAGCTGAATCTCATTGGCCACATGCACCATGCCCGTGATCATACCAAGGCATGCGGATTTGACATCATACACATGGGCCCTGGGTCCCACCCCAATTTTATCTGCCACCGCACAGGAGGTCGCCGGTTCAAATCCGTCCTGGCACACCCCGCAAAAACAAAGCGCCCCCAATTCTTCGGGCTTGATACCAGCCTCATCCAATGCCCGCTTGCCTGCCACGGCCGCATGTTCGGCCAGGGTATGCTCCTCATCCCAATAGCGGCGCTCCCGGATACCGGTCAATGCCTCCAGTTGGCCGGGCACAAACCCAACCGCATCAAAAAACGGTGAGAGTCTTTCGTCTATTTCCCGGCTGGTCACGATGTTAGGTGCCAGCTCATATCCAAAGGATTCAATAAACACCTTGTCGTACTTCATCTTCTTCTCCAATACCCCTCAAGATCCTGGCGGGTTACACCTTCCAGTTTCATTCCCATATCCTTGTAAAATACAATTTCAAGGTCGTCAGAAAACATATGGGCATCCGCCGTCACAAAAGGCTGGGGTTCATATCCGATTGATTTTATTTCAATATCGTAAAGTGCTTTTTTCGTAGCCCGGGTCACAGGACCCCGGCATTTAAGATCACTCTCGTTGTTTTCCAGTACATTATAGCTGATATCGTCATAGGGCAGCACCCAGCCCATGCGCTGTAAAAACACCCGCAGGGTATGGGCACAGCATTCATACATCAAGGTTCCCGGCATCACCATGTCATCGATAAAGTGGCAGGTCAAAAACCAGTCATCGGGATGGATGTCCGCCTGGGCAATGATCCGGCCCAGGCCGAATCTCCCGCCGGTGGGGTCCAGGTCAAGCACCCGGTGGATCAAGCGCATGGGTCCGCCGGGCAGCCATTGATTTCTTCCGGTGCGTTTTCCTTGAAAGTCTGGACCAAAGGCGGTTTCAAGATCTCCTGTGCGGAGGGCATCCACCTGGGCTTCATCCAGACTCAGACGTTTTATCGGCGCAAACCATTCAGGCGTTGGTCCCTGAACGTTCATCTCTTTGTCTTCTTTTTTCACAATAATACCCCCGGAATTTTCCACCTCCTGTTCGGTGAAAAAACCTGCGCATCCATCGCGCATGGAGATAAAGGGCAGCTGGTTGATGTACCCCTGGTAGTGAAAAAAGAAAAGATAGATGTCACCCTGCTTTAGAAACCGATCAATCTCAATGTGGTATTCAATGGTTTCCCCGGGCACGGGCAGACTGCGGTGGAACGTCACCTTGGCATCCAGCAGCCGATATTTGCGTTTTCCTTTGACCTTGTGGTCGATGCCCAGCCAGGAACAAAGAAACAGATCGGCCTGACCCGCTTCAATGGAGATGGACACCGGGGCTTTTCCGCCGTCCAAGTACCAGGCATTTTCAAGCACATCATGCTGGGTGACCACTTTGCCGGAGGTTAACGACAGTTTTTCCCCATGCACGGAAACGATGCGGTCCACCAACATCAGCGGCTCAGCGGGCAACCGCACCCGGACCGGATAGGTATCAATGATATCGAAATCCGGACCCAGCACATTTCCCGCTTTTCCCACGGCAAATTCAAGGCATTGCTCCCGGTCCATGAACAGATCGGGGATTTTAGGCGTTGCCTGGGGTGGACAGATCGGTTCTAAACCGGTTGACACATTTGCCCTCGTTGACAGGGCACGGGCAATGGCAGCCAACTGCTCAGTCATGGCTCGTGTGTTTTGGGCGGACAATTCCAGAAAACGTTCATGGGCCCTGGCCGTTACGGCCTGGGTTTGGGCCAGCAGTTCCGGAATATTGTCACAATCTCCCAAAAGCGGTGCTGCGGGCAGCTCAAAGCCCAAATCCTCTGTGGCAATCAAATTCCGGGGAAATGGTGGGCGGGTCACAGGAATCCGGATGCAGGTAGGCGATGTTTCATTTTTATCCTGAGCCACCTGAATATATGGAGTATCCCCACCCTGCCCTCTATTTTGGTAGCCTGACAAGACAACATGCCCTGCAATACCATCCCGGGTCAGGCATCCTGCAACTGCTTTTTTGGGAAAACCGGAACTATTGGGCAAACAGCCTGGAAACCGTTGAGTATACAGACACAACGCAGTAGCCGTCACGGTAAACAAGCCCGCCGCCATCCCGGCGTGGCCGGACAAAGCAGACGGACAGAACACCGGAAAAGTCTTGGAATCAAAGCCGGAGGTTTCCGCTGCCCCCAAAAAGTGAGAAGCACTGTGGGTAAGGGCACCCAGGCTGATCTCATTTATTTGCATGCCGGCTTGGTCTAAGGCCGTTTGCAAGGAGGTTTGAACAACCGTTGAGCGTGAATCCTGGGCCTGTACACCGGTTTCACCGGCAAGGGCAGCAGCCCCGGCAGCACCCACGCCGTTCACCACGGCATAAATCCGGTCATGATCTCTTTGTGCGGCCGCCAGGGGTTTGAGAACCAGGGCCACAGCCCCTTCCGAAGGCAAGGTCATGGGGTCTGCGCCGGTCAAAACCAGATCCCGGCTAAAACTTCTGATATCGCCGGCAAGATCTACAGCGGCACATAAAAAGGTATCTGTCTCCCCCGTTGACAAAGATTTTACGGCAATATCAATAGCGGTTTGTCCCGAGGCTTCATCCGCAGAAAGCGTAAAGCAGGGTCCGCCCAGCTTAAACGCCCGGGCTAAACGAGAGGCGACAATGCCGCCCAGGGCACCCAGTGTTGAATCAAAATTTAAAGACGGCCCGATGCTGTCCAGCAAATCCTGGGAAACATTGTTGTCCTGCCCCTGGATCTGCCATCTTAAATGGTAATCCGTTGCCCCAAAATCAAATTCAATGCCCACGGCACACCCCATATTCACCCGGGGCGGTTGTGCCGCGTCCGGTTTGGGAGAGATGCCGGCATCTGTCAAAGCCGCCATGGCCGCTTTGAGCATAATCAGGTGCTGGGGAAGAATTTGATGCATCTGGTTGGGGGGGATATTGAAATCTTTTAGATCAATGCTCAGTTCATCCATAAACAGGGTCTGGGCATTTCGGATTTCAAGGGGCAGATGATCGGCTCTGCGCCAGCGGGCTTCTCCCGAGCGCTCGACAAGGGTTTTATCGCCAAAAAGAAGTTGGGAAAAATCTGCAAGGTCTGCGGCACCACCCGAAATCAACCCCATGCCGACAATGGCACAAGGAACGCTCTTTTCAACCGGGGCAGGTAAAGCACCCACCACATGATTGCGTGATTCAGCCCTAAAAGATTCCACAAGGATCTGGGCATTGATACCGCCAAACCCAAAGGCGGAGACTGCGGCCCGCCTGGGAGCGCCATCGCCGTCGGGCACCCAAGCCGCAGGTGCATCCTGAACCCTTACACCGGTATTGTTAAACGGCGAGTCATCGGGCAGGCGGTTGAAATTGTTGGATGGCGGCAGCAGTTCCCGGTTCATGGCCATAACTGTTTTGATAAATCCGGCCGCACCGGCACCGGTCAGCAGATGGCCGATGTTGGACTTCACCGATCCAATGGACAGGGTTGTGTCCATGCATCGATATTTTTCGAGCATCTGCATGATGCTCCGGACTTCCACCTGATCCCCCTTGGGGGTTCCGGAGCCATGACACTCCATGTACTGAATATCACCAAATGACCAGCCGGCCATATCAAAGGCATGGCACATGGCACGGACCTGGCCTTCACTGGCCGGAGCCACCAGGTTGCCTTCAATATCGTTGCTCACACCCCATCCTTTAATCACTGCATGGATGGTGTCCTCGCAGGCCAGGGCATCGTCCAGGCGTTTGAGCAGAACTAAACCTGCGCCCTCCCCCACCACCAATCCATTGGCATCCCGGTCAAAGGGAGCGCAACGGCCTGTGGGTGACAGGGCCTGCAACTGGGTGAATCCCACCTGGGTATACAAAGATTGGGGCCGTGACACCCCACCGGCCACCATGGCATCCACTTTTCCTGACAGCAGTTGTTCGCAGGCAAGCTTTATGGAAAATAGAGATGAGGCACAGGCGGCATCCAGGGTAAAACTGCCGCCGGTCAATCCAAATACCCTTGCCAGGATCGAAGCCGGAGCTGACAGCATACCGGCACCCCACGCCTGTTGGATGGACGGCATGGCGGGGTTGGATGTTAAAAAAAGATCGTGGGTCAGCCGTGACGCCCCGGGGGTCGGCAACGCAATGGCAGCCAGCACAACCCCTGTGCGTGCACGGTTTTCCATAGACAGCCGGGCGTTGCGGATTAAATCACCGCCGGCGGCAAGGGTCAGTTGGTGAACCGGATCAAGAAGATGGAAAAAATCATTGTCCAGACCATGCCCGGCCATGTCAGCGCCACGCAAGTCCAAATTGTCTGGATTGAATACAGAGGGACGGATCAATCCGGCAAACCGGCTGCAGGCACGGTCCGGTAAAGGGGCACCGGTGCGGTTGTCCACCATAATGTCAGCGGGCACACCCCACCTGTCCTGGGGCACCGGAATGATACTGGATTTTTTCGCCATGACATTGGCAATGAACTGTTGGGTATCACAGGCCTCGGGAAATATACCTGACATGCCGACCACGGCAATATCTACGCGTTTCAAACTCATGGAGCCCCATATAATTTACCCGGGAGAAGAAAGCAAGCAGGGTTTGTAAAACTTGTGTAAAACGCCTCCGTGTTTGAACGAAAAGTCACCCATCTGCGGCGTTACTGCACAAAGCTGCAATCCTCACGTACGATTGTACGCTCCGGTTGCAGCTTTGTTTGCGCCTTGCATCTGGGTAACTTTTCATCCAAACTCTATTCAAGTATTGCGACTATACCTTCAAAAACTGAGCGGAATAGGAGAAGGAAAGTAAAGACGGACATGCCTGTACAAATAAGAATATCAATTAATCCTGATTTGCGACGTTCCTCATACCCGAAAAGAAATGCCAGGGCAAAACCTGCGGCAAATCCGCCGCCATGGCCCCAGTTGTTGATATTTGGCAGGATCAGCCCAATGAGTACCAGACTGAAAATCCAGGATTTGGTCTGATCAAATACCATTTTTCCCCAATATCCTCCCCGGGACCAGCCATAGTAGAACAGGGCACCGATGAGCCCGCAAAGCCCCGCAGAGGCCCCGATGGTCAAGGGTACGCCGCCCAACACGGAGAGGTAAAAACCGCCTGCACCCGAAAGGATGTATATGGAGAGCATCCGGTATAGCCCGAACTCCTTTATCGTCAGCGGCGCAAGGGTGCGAAGCGCCAGCATATTGAACAGAATGTGCAGGAGACTGCCGTGCAACCAGTTTGCGGTAAAAATGCTGGTCCAGTCGTGGGTATAATTCAGCGCAATGGTCCCGGAGGCCCCCAGAAAAATCAGGGCATCGCTGGAGGGTGCCAGGGCGGTTAACGGATTCATGGTAAGATGAAGTCCCCGGGAAAAGAGCAGGGAGACCACATACATGATCACGTTGATCCAGATCAAAACCTGGATCGTCAATTTTGTACGATTATTTATCATAACGAAAAAAGGCCTGTTTTCAGAATCTGTTTGGCAATTCAGCGCTCTTTTAATGTTAAAGATTGCAGTCGATTGATCAATTACCAGGCAGATTCGTTAAGATCAGTGGATGGTTATATCTTTTATCTTTACAGCGGCCAGATATTCTTTAACCGCGCCCAGGGTCAGGGCAAACATTTTAGTTCCAACAAGGATTACTATTGGGTCATCCGAAGCCCCGCATGCATCTGCAAATACAGGCCCCATAACACCGGTGGGATCGGCACCTTCGGTCTGATTTTCCTGCATCTGCGCCACAAAGGTATCCAGACGCTCCTTGAGTATGTTGAAATAATCAACCCGGGTGCCTGTGGTGGTTTCGGTCAGAGTTGACACATTGTTGGAAATTTCCCTGATCTGTTCCCAGAACGACTGGGTCAAAGGGGCCTTGTTCTTGTCACTTGTCGGCATAAAAAAGGCCAGGGCCCACCCCACACTCAGGATCTTAAGAATGGCCAGTTCATATTCCAGACGGTTCATATCTACAAAATGTTCTTTGGGGACGGTGCCCAAAAGTGATTTGATGTCAGCCCTGTCAATGGCAAAGGCTGAAAGATTTTCTGCCACCTGGTCCACGGTAAGGGTGCCTGCCGGGTTATCTTGCATATTATAAGGTCGTCCTTTATCTGCACTCATCTATCTGCACTCATCTGTGTTTTGATTTACCTTTACCTGCTATCGAAATTTGGGTATCTTTAACCGTTAAAAATTTAAAATAACAATCCCCCGGTCAAGTGTAAACCCCAGAAGGTAATGATACGCCATGAATATTTATCAGGAAGCTGCCCAAAAAATTATTGATTCCAATTACTGTGTTGCCTTTACCGGTGCCGGTATCTCCGTTGAAAGCGGCATCCCGCCCTTTCGGGGCAGAAACGGGCTGTGGAATAAATATGACCCCAACTCCTTTGAAATTGAGTATTTTCTCCAGAACACCGCCAGGGCCTGGGAGATCATCAGGGATATTTTCTATGACCTGTTTGGCCAGGTGCTGCCCAATACGGCCCACTATGCCCTGGCAGAGATGGAGCAGCGGGGACTGTTGAAATCAATTATCACCCAGAATATTGACAACCTGCACAAGGATGCCGGAAGCAGGGAAGTGTATGAATTCCATGGCTCATTGAAAGAGATCATCTGCTTGAACTGCGGGCAGAAAGTCAATGTATCTCAGGTGGATATGACCCATTTGCCCCCCACCTGTTTTACCTGTGGTGGTATTTTGAAACCGGATGTGGTGTTTTTCGGGGAAGCTATTCCCGAATATGCGGCGTCTAAGTCCGTTGATGCGGCCCAGCATGCAGACTGCATGATACTGATCGGCACCACAGGCACGGTGGCACCTGCCAATACCCTGCCCTCCCGGGCCAAAGCCGCCGGCACCACCATCATAGAGATCAACCCATCCCCATCGGAATACACAGACCGAATTACGGATATATTCATCCAGGACAACGCAACAAGGGCCATGGAACATCTCATGGAAGCCATTGATGAGCTTGTCTGACAGCTAATTAATATTATTTAAAAGTGAATCAATCCATGCTGAATTAGGAGAAAAATATGCCCGACGACTGTCTTTTCTGTAAAATTGCCAACCATGAACTGCCCAGCGATATGCTGTATGAAGACGAGAAATATGTGGTGTTCAAGGACATCCACCCCAAAGCCCCTGTCCACCTGCTCATCGTGCCCAAAACTCATATCCGCAGTGTTAACGACATTGAGCCTGAACACACCGAACTTGTGGGAGGCTTGTTTACCCTGGCCGCAAAAATGGCCCTGAAACAAGGGATCAACAAATCCGGATACAAGCTGCTCTTTAATGTGGAAAAAGGCGGTGACCAAGAGATCTTTCACCTGCACCTTCACCTGTTCGGCGGGTGGGAAAAATAGACATTTTTTTCTGATGAGACAAATTTTCAGGATTGATAATCTCTACAGATAAAATATAGGGCTTGGTCATAACATCGGCCACAATGTAGGTTGGGGTGACGCAGGAACCCCAACATAAGTTTCGGGATTGACGGCATATTTTGTTGGGGTTCCTGCGTCACCCCAACCTACAGCAAATTGGTATGGCCCCAAATATGATCAAACCCGAAATCTATGAACAGTTGAACCGGTCATAATTCAGTTCGCTGATATCGATGGAAGGGTCTTCGTCGCAGGCCATTTCCGACAGGACAGTACCCACGGCAGGGGAAATGCCAAAACCGTGGCCGGAAAATCCAAACGCCAGAATCAAACCGGGCACCTCTTTTACATGGTCGATTACGGGAACTTTATCCTCGCACCAATCAATAAAACCGACCCAGCTGCGAACCACTTTTGCGTGTTTCAAGGCGGGTATATAGCTTAGTATCCCTTTGCATGTCGCGGCAGTGGCATCGGCGGGCGGATGGTCTGCTACACTTTTGATAGACTCAGAACCCAGCGGCGTACCCGCACCGAAAATAAATGATCCATGGGTGGTTTGATGGCCGTAAAAATCAGCCATGGCTGTGCCAAGCATCTGATAAAACATAGGCGGCTGTACATCGGTGATCAGCGTGTTCAATGCAATTTTCTTCATAGGCACTTTTACGCCGACGCTTTCGGCTATCGATTGGCTTTCATAGCCCGCAGCCAGGATAATTTTTTCTGCTTCAAACTCTCCGTTAGTGGTGACAACCTTTCTCGCCCGGCCGTCAACCTTTTTGATCGCGAGCACACTTTGCTCAAAAAGAAAATTTACGCCTAACACCTTGGCTTTGTTGTAAAATGCCAACGTTGACAGCAGCGGGTTTGCATGACCATCACTTGGACACCAACTGGCCCCGACCACTTCATCAGACAGGTGCGGACAAATTTCTCTGACGTCGTTACCGCTTATCATCTTCACATCAAGCCCCAGAGATACCGCAACGTCGGTGAGCCCCTGCAGGATCTTCAGATGCGCTTCAGTTTTACCCAGCCGCAGATTCCCCCGCTGGTAATATTCGACATCGGTCCCCAACTCCTCGGACAGATGGGGCCAAAGATTTTGCACACCATACATGGCCAAAGGCAGCTCTCTTTTGTCCCTGCCCGACTGGCGTACCCCGCCGCCATTGCGGCCTGATCCGCCATACCCGATCTTATTTCCCTTTTCCAGAACGATGACTGTTTTGCCTTTTTTAGCTAAATAGTAGGCGGTCGAACAGCCTATAATACCGCCCCCTATGATGATCACATCTGCGTTTGTCTTCATCAACGTTCTTCTCCAAATTCCATATTTGCCAATTGTTCGATACTCAGGGGTTGAAGTGGCGGTCTGACCCGAAGTGTGCCAACCTGTTTAATATCAAGGTCACAGCACGCTGCGACCATTTCGGCAATGGTCGCCCCGCACATTCTTGCCTGACAGGGTCCCATCCCGGCACGGGTCTGTCCTTTAATCTGTGCCGGATGACGGGCTCCCTGGGCTATGGCTTCACGGATCTGACCTGCAGTCAACTCTTCACAGCGACAGACAAGGGTCCCATCGTCTGGTGGTACCAGTGCCTGCCGGTTCGGTGGAAAGACATGGTCGATAAAGGGACGAATCAACTTTTGCCGATGTGCCTTTTTCAGGTAGGGTTGAGCCAGACGATCGCGCTCTGCCCTGGTGAACACCTCAAACTTGCAGGCGGCATCAATGGCAGCCAGGTGACCTGCAATTTCCGCCACCGGCCCCCCGTTAATGCCACCTGCATCTCCAGCCACCGAAACGCCCGGCACGCTTGTTCTCCCCCAGCGGTCAAGCACCGGCCGCCAGTAGCGCTGGGGCGCGTACCATTCGTGTTCACAGTTGAGCACTCGGGTAAAACACAGATTCGGCACCACCCCTTCATGGAGCAGGACCATTGCGGCAGGCACTTTGTGCTGCGTACCGCGACAGGAAAATGTCAACCCTTCCGCCTGATGCTCACCAAAGACAGCCAGGTCTCGACAACCGATGTAAAGCGGTACGCCTGCGCGTTTCACCTTCAGTCTCATCTGCAACCCTTTAATAAGGTAACTGCTCTGGCATAATGCCCCGGGCAGGAAAGACATTGCCTTGAAGTAATCCTTTAAGCCGGATGTTTCCACCATTGCAGAAATTTTAACGCCGTTATCGATCAGGTGGCAGGCGGTCAGTAACAACAACGGCCCGCTGCCCGCCAAAACAACCGGACTTTGGGGAACCATATCTGCGGACTTAAACAGAATGTCCGCGGCTGCAGCGCCCATTACCCCAGGAAGCGTCCAATTGGGAATCGGCACCGGCCGCTCCACAGCACCGACGCTGAAAATAATATGGCGTCCACGCACCTGCCGGGGTGTGTCTTGGGATATCAAATCAACATTGAATGCATTATCGACATTCCAGACACTGTGATTGGGCTGATAGGTGACACCGGATGCACGAAATGCCTCGACCAGCTGCTTGCCGGCAAGATACTCCTTGCCAAGGGTATCGGCATTTTCAGGAAGGCTCCGCTCTATTGAACGATAGAACTGCCCGCCGGGTTCGGGCTGCTCGTCGACCACCACAGTTGAGAGGCCCAGTTTACCGGCAGTGACAGCCGCAGCAAGACCACCTGGGCCGGCACCAACAATAACCAGATCGTAGCGATTATTCATTGTCCGGCTCCTTTTTCCCGTACTGCCGCTTGACCACCATACCGTCGCGCACCTGGATTTTGCAGGCCTGCTGATTTGGAACGCCGTCAATCTCCATGAGGCACTCATGGCAGACGCCCATATGGCAGTAAGCCGCACGGTGTGCGCCACTGATTGGCGAGGTCCGGTTGTAGCCGGCGCCGGCGGCCATGACAGCCGCGATGACGGTATCCGTTGCCGGAACCTCCAATGGCTCGCCTTCAAAGGTAATCGTCACCCGATCCAATTCGGGTTTGTTATCATGCAATCTTTTCAACATCTGAAATTCCTTACGGTAAACAAAAAGCACCTTGGTTCTGTCTGACAGGCTTAAGACACATATCTGCGCCGGATCAACATTTCAAGGATTTTAAAATGATCATCAGGCAAGTTCAGGCTTGTCCCAGAGATTCAGCTTCGTGCCGATTCCCTGTGCCAGGGCATTGCGGTATATGGTGGTGCCCCAGGCCACATCTTCCACAGGCAGACCGCCCACAGAGTAGATAATGATCTCATCTTCATTTCGACGGGCCGGGATCTTGCCGGTGAGGATATCCCCCAGATCATCCACCTGGCTTTTTTCCATTTTACCGTCAGCGATCAGGTCCATGCAGCGTACGGCAGGGATGGGAATGGTTTCATAGGCCGGATAGGGCATCTCCTCTGCCCAGGCTTCATAGAGATTGATCCAGTCGGCCACGCTTCTTGCCCGGTTGAGGATGAAGTCATCGTCAAAACGGGCGGCCCCAGGACAACACACCACAGCACCGGGTTTCAGCCACGCTTCATTGATATAGGGGTATTGGCTGATATCGCCTGTGGGGGAGGATGTGCCCACAAAAACGATATCTGCATCCTTGGCAGCCTGTTCGATATCGTCAACCGTCTCAATATTTTCGATGGACGGGTACTTTTGATTCAGATAGGCAATAAACGCGTCCAGGGATTTTTTACCCCTGCCTTTGATCTTTACCGTTTTGATCCCCGGACGTTCCGCCATGATGGCATCAAAGGCTGTTTTACTCATCACCCCCGGCCCCACAACCCCAACAACGCTTGCATCTTCTTTGGCAAAATACCTGAATCCAACGCCGGGGACCGCACCAGTTCTATATGCGCTAAGCATGTTTGCCGACATATATGCCAGAGGGGCCCCGGTATCTTTGTCATTGAGGGTGAACATCAAGATTGAGCGGGGAAGCCCTTTTTTACGATTTTCCGTGTTGGAACCGTACCATTTCATCCCCACCATATCAAATTCGCCCCCAAGATAGGCCGGCATGGCCATAAAACGCCTGTCCGGTCCGTCAGTGGGCATATTGGGGAATGTGGAGTTTTCCGGAAAAGTCATCATTACACCATGGGAATTGCTGTTGGGGCCACCCATGCGAAAATCACCAATTTTAAGCAATTTAAACATCGCTTCCATGGCATCCACGCAGCCGGCCATTTCGGTGACCCCTGCCTTGACCATGTCTGCTTCGCTCAGATAAAGAAAATCAATTTTTGGATAAGTCATGTTTTTAACCCTTTTTTAGTTTAATTTTTATAGATTTATGCGATTTCGCATCCAATGACGGCCTCTAGTTCGATTTCCACCTTTTGGGCAGGACGATTAAGTTTAGGGGTCTCGACCATTGTAAACAGCGGCCGCACCGACTTAAACACCTCGCTGTAGGCATCGGCCACCTCTTTGGCAAATCCCATATCTGTTATATATGCTTTGACCTTAATAACGTCCTTAACCTGGGCACCGGCCTGTTCCAAAAGTCCTGTAAACTTTTCAAATATGAACCTGGCCTGCTCATTCGGGGTATCACCGCAAACAGAACCATCGGGTTGAACAGCCGTTGTTCCGCCGATATAAACGTGATCCCCGACCTTTACCATCCGGGAATATCCAGCAATTTCTTCGAGTGGTGAACCTGATGAGTAATTCGTTCGTTTCATGATCTGCTCTCCTTGCAAAAATCAAGTAAATGTACGGACTCAAATATCAGCAACTCCAAATATTCGTATTGGAAAAATCGGAAGTCGTTAAAAATGAATATCGATAACAAAATACGTATTTGTATTTTATATAGTCCAAAATTGTATTTTGTTCTTAAAAGCTACATATTGAATTCGAATTTTGGATAAATTTGAGCTATCTTTTAACAAAAAAATATTCCTAAAAATCAAATATTTAACCATATTAAATCCAACCTAACTAATATCGATTTTGACTACAGGCATTGTTGTTGCAACCGCTGCCGTTGTCATTGCCAATGTGAAAAGTCACTATTGTTTTTATTTTGTAACGTTGCTTAACAAAGAAAAGAGTCCGTTTTAAAATGAACAATTCTTATCTACCGGAACAGCCCTTTTTTAAATTATCCACCAGGCAATTTGTCTCCCGTGTAGGGTCTACTTCAGGCCAGCTGGCACAATACTACAGTTTTGAGGTCCCATCGGAGGAGGATCATGCCATCGTGGCCGTACCGGACGGAACCATTGATATTCTTTTCCATTGCACAGCTTCGACTCCTACGGCGTCAGTCTGCGGGTCGGTAATAAAAGGTAAACAGATAGAGTTTAAAAAAGGCGGCCGTTATTTTGGCGCAAGATTTTTACCCGGCACAGCAAAACAAATTCTAAAAAGTCCGCTGTCTCATTTCACAGACCAGGAAATTCTCCTCGAAGATATCCAAAGCAACTCAGACGAATTTGTGGAATTAATCTGTGGGGCCCCATCTTTCGATGAAAAAATTGCTCTGTTTGAAAAATATTATACGCGTTGCAACAGTGATAAGGATTGTGCGCCGTCGCTGATCTCATTTCTGCTTGAAAAGATAAATGCATCCTGCGGAGAGATCCGGATCCAGGAACTGGCCGACGAGACCGGTTATTCCACAAGACATGTCAGCAATATTTTTAAAAAATATGTGGGCATTTCCCCCAAGCTCTTTTCCCGAATTGTTCGTTTCCAGAAAAGCTTCAGCCTGCTCAGATTACAAAAAAAAGCAACCTTTGCTGATCTTGCCCAGGATGCCGGATATTATGACCAAGCCCATTTTATCAATGAATTTAAAGAGTTTTCCATGAGCACTCCCACCCAGATTATACATGGCAGTTTTTGTTAAGGTTTTTTAGAAAATAACAATCCTGTTCCGTTTTTTCCAATACCGGTTGCCTTGTAAAAGGTAACTTTGTTCTGCGTCAACCACCTGAACAAATTAACTGGCATTGTAAGGAGAAACGGAATGGACAACTTAAAAAGATCACTTGGGTTTTGGGCCTGTCTATCGGTCAGCATGGGGCTGGTCGTAGCGTCCAGTACATTGGTAACCCTGGGTCAGGGCATGGGAATTGCCGGGCCTGGGTTTGTTATAGCCATGGTTGCAGCCTGGATGCTGCAGCATTTTTCGGCGCAAAGTTTTGCAGAACTTGCCTGTCTGATGCCCAGCGCCGGAGGTATCGGCTCGTACACACAGGTTGCGTTGGGCCCCCTGCTTGCCATGGTGGCCACCATTGCAGGGTATATTATTCCCAATTTTTTCGCGGTTCCTTCCGAGTTGGCCATTGCCGGATCAGTCATTTCATCCACATTTATCCCTTCATGCTCCCCGGCAGTTATCGGGGGCATCCTTTTTGGGGTGCTCATTATTTTTAATGTGCTGGGGGTGGATGTATTTGCAAAATCACAGATCCTGTTCACAACGGTTATGATGGTTTCAATTGCTGGATTGGGCATTATCGGACTCACCGAAATTGGAAACCCGTCATTGCATCATCTTGCAGATATGGAGTTCAACCCCATGGGATGGGGGGTACTGAGCCTGACTGCACTGGCCATATGGCTGTATATTGGCATCGAATTCGTCACCCCCATGGCCCAAGAAATCCAGCAACCGGAAAAGCATATCCCCAAAGCCATGGGCCTTGGCCTGCTGATCATTTTTGTTATCAACCTGTTGTACGGGCTTACCTGTATTAAGTATGTCCCTTTGGGAGAACTTGCAGAATCAATGAGCCCTCACATCCTGGTGGCCCAGGCCGTTTTGGGAAAACCCGGCCTGGTGATTATCTCTATTGTAAGTCTTTTTGCAACCGCCAGTACCGTAAATACCGTTATCGCCGTGGTACCGCGGATGCTTTACAGCATGGCGTTAAACGGGGAGCTTCCGGCGGTTTTTGGTAGACTTCATCCCCGTTTCAGGACGCCATGGATCGGGATACTGGCCATGTCAGCAGTTATCGGCGGTTTTTATTTTGGCGGCATCGCCAATGCAGGCAATATCATGGTCTATCTGCTTGCCGCAGTCTCTTCCTGGCTGCTTTGCTACATCGTCGCCCATATTGATGTGATTGTGCTCAGGCTGCGATACCCCCGACTCAAACGCCCCTACAAAGCACCGTTTTTTCCTGTTCCGCAGATCCTTGGCGCGTTAGGGATGCTGGCGTCATTTATCAACATCTTCCCGGACCCGGAGATACGAAATACGATCATGCGCTGGTCTGGCCTGTTTATCGGTATATCAGTCGTCTATTCAGCACTCTGGCTCAAATTTGTACTGAATCAAAAATTATTTAAACCGGTCCCCCTTGAACCGGTTCTCAAGTACATGAAAATGGAAGAACCTGTACAAAACGAAAAAAAAGTTGGCGTGGCTTTCGGGAGCTCCATTGAATGCTGAAAATCGACAGCAAACGCATGCTGATTGACAGCGCAAAGCGGTTCGAACCCTACTTTGGAAGCAGCGGAACCTGGCAGCATGGAAAAATCTTTTTCCCTGAACTGCCATATTCCGGATCACTTTCATTTGTTCGTAAAAGCAGCCTGATAAGTGCCAACTACTTTTTGTCTCTCCAGGCCTTGCTGCCCTCGCCGGATACATTGGATAGCAAAAATAGAACCGGCCGTTGCTACCTCAACAGGCTTGGCGTCTGGCGGATTAAGGGTTCTGATAAAACACTGGCATCATTTTATCAGAAGCTAAAACAAGATACCGATGTGGCCAGGCTATGCAAAATAACGGATTTTGATGCGCTTATACTCTCGTCTGCAAATTCAGAAACAACCCTTTTTCTAAATCTGTATGGCGGCGGCTATCTTTCGCTTCTTTTTCCGCCCATGAAATTTAAAGTTGCCATCAGTGATGAACAAATAAAAAACAGTGCTGCTTTTTTCAAAACCCTTATGAGCATTTTAACAGACATCTAAACAGAAACGGGGATCTTTAAAATCTCTAATAATTTGAATTTAAATATTTATTAACTGGAAAAGGAAAGTTTGATGAAAAAACGATTTATGTGTCTAACAGGTCTATTAATTTTCATGATGATCAGTACAGCAACCTGGGCGGATGTATTGGATCCCCTGGACAACGGTTCTGCCCCGGTCGGCACCAAGGTGCTTGTCAGTTATTTTGGCTACCAGCACTTGCCGGAATATGAAGACCAAAACGGCAAGACCGTGGATATCGGGGTTGATGTGGCCTATGCCGCAATCAGGCCAGTCTATTTTGCAGGGAAAGTGTTTGGAAAAACATGGGGAGTCAACGCGGTTATACCGTTCCAAAGCATTTCCACCGATGGAGAGGACACTGTTGACGGTCTGGGGGACCTTGTGGTCGGCCCGTTTATCTTCCTCTATGAAAATTCTACGGATCAGGTGTTTCTATCTTTCTGGGAATTTGCCTATACCCCGACAGGTTCAAATGAGGTCAGCAATAATTCCTGGTGGTTCCAGCATCAGTTGGCCTTTGGCTGGTATCCCGGCCCATGGTCCTTTGATGCATGCCTGAATTACTGGCAAAAAGACGAGAATACAGCAGGCGATGATGTATCGGATGCGGTTGAACTGGAAGGCGTGGTGGCTTACGCTCTCACGGAAAAATTGCGCATCGGGGTTCAGGCGGCTTGGTGGAAAGACTTTGACGACATTGAATCCGGCGGAGTCAGCCTGCCCGGTACCAAGGGCGAAAATGTAAAGCTGGGCCTCAACCTGGGCTACATGCTGCAGGAAAATCTTATGGTCAATTTAAGATACATGCACGACGTGAAGTCCGAAGCGTATACAAAAGGTTCCTGGACCTATCTTCGGCTGACTTACATATTTTGATCCTGTAATTCTATTCAGGGCATCCATGTGATAATGCCGTCATCCGGATTTTGTTCTTTCCATGTCCAGAAAGAATCGATGTCCTGGATGCCGTGTTCAATAACGGCTTTATAAACTTGGATGCCCATCACCTTTTTTTCAATGGGAATACTATTTTTTATCCGAAGAATATTTGCCCGCATCTCGGGGGTCAAAACCGCAGTAATCCGTTCGGCAACCGTTTCAAAATGCCCGGCATAGGTAGATTCATTGTTATTTATGAGCAAACCCATTTTCAATGAGCCGACCAAATTAATCGTTGCCCCGATGGATGACCAGATGTCAATGATATTGGTGTCATGAACAACCTGCCAGGCATCCTTTTGTATGGATTCGGCCATTTCAAAAATCTGTTTCATTGTCTTTTCCGGGACGGCTCGTCTCCCTTGTCCGTCAAGTAACGTGTTTTCAGATTCATTGTCACGATAAAATCACCACCCGCCCGTTTGGGAAGCACTTTCATCATGGCTGCTGTCAATTTTTCTAAATCTTTTTCATTGGCGCTAAGTTCCTTGGCTTTCTGATCAAAGAACGGCAGATATGCTATCATATCTTCAATATCCTTGTTGGTGGATAAAGGCCCGTGTCCCGGAATAATATGGCTGACATTCATCTCATGTATGAAATCAAGATTTTTTTGCCATCCGTCCAGGTCACCGTCGCCCATATAAGGGTGAAAGTCGGTAAACAGGATATCTCCGGCAAAAAGGACATCTTCAGAGGGGATATGCACAATGATAGATCCTGGTGAATGGGAGGCAAATCCGGTGTAGATCAGTTTTACGGTAATACCACCCAGATTAATAATCATCTCTTTTTCAAAGGCCGTATCCGGTGCAACGGTGCAGGTACCTTCCCAGAAATCCACCGGTAGACCAAATTCAGCCGGCTTTTCAAGGATCTTATCTCCGTAAGCCATAACAGCATCTCGGCATTTTTCATGGCCGATAATTCGAGCCCCCATGTCGGCAAAAACATTGTTTCCGAAAACATGGTCAAGATGGCAGTGAGTATTCACCACATACCTTATGGGCTTATCCGTTATTTTTCTGATATCCGCAACAAACCCTTCAGCTTCTTTTGCCGAGGTCAGCGTATCCACAACAAGTACGGCATCATCTCCGATCACGATGCCGGTATTTACAAAGAATACGTTGCCGGGTGTCCCTGCAGGCACCCCTGTATAAGAATAGACCGATTCCGTAACTTTCTTTAACGCGGCGTTTGGCGCCTGGGCCATAACAGATTGAACAAAGAGCACAACTAAAAGGTTAAAAATAATTGCGATAGTTTTCATTTTCATCTTTTGTCTCCTGTTTAGTGAAACTCTGGTTCGTTGAAATTTGGTATATATAAATGACGGACGCCTGAAAAAAATCGGATAAAACGGATTGAACCATGCCGCGGTTCGATTACCGGCACCCGATTGTACTTTGGCAATTTATATCTTGGGCTTTTTGATCATGCAAGGACAATTGCCTTAAATTTAAAATCGCCCCTGTTGTATTTCACCTTGACACAGCCTTGTACCACTGTTAGGTATGTGTAGTTTTCTTAATGCGTTAAAGGCTGACCGAAAAATGAAAATGATCAAAACTAACAATTTATTTTTCTATTTTAATTTTGGACGTTTCTATTATTTTAGGAGCGTTCATCCGGTTTAGCTTTATGTGAATTCGACACATACAGGCCCCGGGTGGACGGTAAGACCACCCGGGGCCTCTTAGTTTGCAGGCCCAAGGCCCCGGGAAAATCTTTTCCGGGGTCTTTGTTTTTTAACAGACATCAGGGCCCAAAGCTGCCCTTGGAAAAAGGAGAATTGCAGAGGATGAGACTTGAACCGACCATCACAAACGCACAGCAGCAAGGTTTCAGCGAAAAAGAACGAATTGCTGACTCAAATACGCTAAATGCGACTGCCTGCGCCATTATCGGAGAACCGGGAAGTTATTCACACAAGGCCTGCCTTTCCTATTTCGGCGATGATGCCGCCCCGGTGACCATGAATTCATTCAAAGAGGTCTTTGCTGCCGTTAAAAAGAGCACCGCATCATATGGGGTGGTGCCCATAGAAAATTCCCTGACCGGATCAGTCCACGAAAACTATGATCTGCTCCAGTCGCACAATTTGAGAATTATTGGTGAAATCACCATTCGTATCAAACATGCGCTGATAACCCACCCGGGAACCAAACTGTCAGCAGTCAAAACCATCCTTGCGCCACCCCATGTCATTGCCCAATGCCAGAACTACCTGGTCCAGATGACCACAACGGAAATTTTACCGGTGCGCACAGGCGTCTGTGCGGTAAAACAGGCCCAGGCCCTCGATCCGTCAGTGGCAGCCATTGGCCCTGCCCTGGCCGCGGATATCTTTGCCATGGCCGTGGCCGACGAATCCATTGAGGACAATCCCCAAAATTATACGCGGTTTGCCGTGATTGCCAGGGAATTTAAAGGGCATACGCGGGTAAACAAAACCTTTATCATTTTTTCAACCGGCCACCGCCCGGGCGCCCTGCTTGAAGTGATGCAGGTGTTCAGCGACCACCATATCAATCTGGTGAAACTGGAATCACGGCCTGTACTGGGAAAGCCCTGGGAATATATGTTTTATGCGGAGCTTGAGGCAGACCTTGGCGACACGGTGGCCGATCCGGTTATCAGTGCCCTTTTAGAAAAAGTTGAAACCCTGAAGGTATTGGGAAGGTATTAATAGTTGGGAGAATGATCGCACCTTGCAATGTGCCTTGAAGTTAAAATAATCGTTTGATTGATGGGAGAACCGATGTCCGGTGAACACCCGCCTTTTTGGATCGGGATACCGGACACCAGGGTTTAGGATGTTACAATTATGCAATGGCCCATTTAATCACGGAATCCACCAGGGTGATGCACAGGGCCGCTATAAATGTTGTCAAAAAATCCTTAATTTGAAAATCGTCCAGTATTTTATCGGTGAGCCATAGCAGCACGGCATTGATCACCAGCTTAAACAGTCCGAAGGTAATGATGATAAACGGAATGGACAAGAAAATCAGCAACCAGCCAAAGAAAAAATTAATCAGGCTGTAAACAATGGCCACCACAATGGCAGTCCCAAAATGTTTAACCTGGATACCGGGTAAAAACTCAGCCACCAGAAATACCGCAACACTTAAAATCAGAAGGTTGATCAACATTGACTTTTTTCCTTTTTTAAAATTAAATTTACTTGAAAAGCATAAACATGATGGCCTCGTAAAAAGGCCAACGATGGCTAAGTAAAAATTTTCGCCTACAAGGCATGTCGTTCGACCAGGGGCGAAGGCATACATGCAGTATGTCGAGCGTCTGGTCGGACGTCATAACGCAGTAGGCGGAAACTTTTTACGACGCCATCAAACCTCAACATGCCAGGGCTCATACCTGACACCCAAGTGATTCTTAGGCCCATACCTGAATCGAATATACCCCAGGCTGGCCAAGCGGTTGTACACCCGGGTACGGGTAAACTTTTCGGTAAAGTTATCCACACCAAAGCCTTTTTCACCCATATCAAAATCGCCTGTGGCGTGAAAAGAATAGCCCGGCGGCGCAAGGGATCTGGAGGCCATGGACAGATTGCCCCGGCTTTGCACCGCCTTGTCTAAAAAAAGCAGAAACTGCTTGGACACCCCCCGGATGCCCGAGGTCAGCACCGCCTCGTTGCCTATTTTTTTCCGGATATCCTGGTACAAGGCCTGGGACCTGCCCTTGTACAGATAATTGCCTGAACCCTGTACTGCTTCTGTTTTTTCCAAAGGCACCTGCCAGGTCAGGCGGGGAATCGTCTTTGTTCCCATAAAGCCGTAATCATGGGCCGGACGATGAAACAATTTCTCCAGAAAATCAAGTTCCTGTCGGGGAAATGCCCCAATGCAGGCATAGGTTTGGGCACAGGCCAAGGCATCATCAAACCCTGCCAGACAAAAGTTGCCGTGGCCGATCTGCTTTTGGATACGTTTGAACCGTAAATGCGTCGAGAAAAGAAGTGTCATTTCATTGTCAGATAAAAAGACATCATCTTTAAAGTCTTGATTGAAAAAACGCACTTTTAAAGGCTCTATCTCCCCGGGCGATTTCTCAGCTTCCACCAGGGCATCCTTGACGCCCTGGTCCGGGGCACATGTCAGGCAACGGGAATCGTCTGACCAAGCTGTTCCCAAACTGCCGAGCGGCGGCAAATATATCCCTGCAAGGGCGGTTGATCCTGCAATTTTTAAAAATGTTCTGCGATCCACTTTTTTGCGTATCCATTAATATATATGCGGAATGAATCCTGCCAGATTTTTCAAATGACCCAAAAGCCAGACCATTGTAGCCCATACCCTAATGAGATGGAAAGAATTTTATCAATTTTCATGACATCAGATTGTTACATAACAGCCTTGGGCTGATTTGATTTATACCTATCCATGGTCAAAGCAATACACGAGTAACCAAGGTATTTAACCCATGGGCACCAATTTTTGATCATTCAATTGAATTCACTATTATTATTTGCTATAGTTTTTCACCCATAGAGAAGATATTTTCTCTAATTAAAATTATATTTTATATAATCAATTAGTTACAGAAACGATCTTCCCTGGAAGAATACGGCGGAAACCATGAGGAAACTGTCTGAAAAGATTTAGGGAACACAGATATCCAGGTGATCATGGAACCCCACAACTAATATTGACATGCTGATTGTTCACCTTTAACTGTATTTAAGAAAGGAAACGACATGGCAGAAACTGTCATCAAACTGGGCCGAAAGAAAAAGGCCTCAACTTTTATCGACAAGGTTAAAGAGATTCTGCCCGAGGGCGGAAATCTTAATGCCTGCCTGACATGCGGCGCCTGCTCATCAGGTTGCCCGGCCACCGGGCTGGCAGACATGGACCCACGTAAATTTCTGCGCATGGCGGCCCTGGGCATGGATGAGGAAATTGCCGCATCAAACTGGCCCTGGATGTGCACCATGTGCATGCGCTGTATCTATGTTTGTCCCATGCAGATTGATATTCCCCAGCTTGTGTTCAACGCTCGGGCAATGCGGCCCAGGGAAGAGCGTCCCAAAGGCATCCTGGGTTCCTGTGACATGGCATTGAGAAATGAAACCACCTCTGCCATGGGTACCAACGAAGAAGACTTTGAATTTGTTATAGATGATGTTCTGGAAGAATACCGGGAAGCCCAGCCTGAATTTGCAGACATGGAAGCTCCCATTGACAAGGAAGGGGCGGAATTCTTCCTGAACCAGAACTCCAGGGAACCTAACACGGAACCCGACGAGTTAGTACCCTTGTGGAAAATCCTTCATACAGTTGGCGCCAACTGGACCTATGGCTCCAAAGGCTGGGCAGCAGAAAACTATTGTATGTTCCTGGCGGATAACGAGTCCTGGAAACACATCACCAAAACCTCAACGGGACAGGCCAACAAACTGGGGGTTAAGACGTTCCTAAACACCGAGTGAGGGCACGTAACATTCTCAGTCCGGGCCGGACTGAAAAAATTCAACCTCGAACAAAACTTTGACGTAAAAAATATTTACGAATACTATGCCAAATGGATTCGCGAAGGCAAACTCAAGGTCAACTCTGACTGGAATAAAGACCTAAAAATCAAATTTACGGTTCAGGATCCCTGCCAGATTGTCAGAAAAAGCTATGGTGACCCCATTGCCGATGACCTGAGATTTGTGGTGAAATCCATTGTCGGAGAAGAAAACTTCATCGACATGCAGCCCAACCGCTCAAATAACTTTTGCTGCGGCGGCGGCGGCGGATTCCTCCAATCCGGATTCAAGGATGAACGTTTGGCTTATGGAAAGATTAAAGACGATCAGATCCAGGCCACCGGTGCAGACTACTGCATCGCCGGCTGCCACAACTGCCATGCCCAGATCCATGAACTCAGCCACCATTATGGCGGCAACTACGGCGTGGTCCATCTGTGGACCCTGATTTGCCTGTCTTTGGGAATTCTTGGCCCCAATGAGAGGGAATATCTAAATGATGATCTCAAAGAGGTAAACGTTTTCCATCCGGAAACCGAAATGTAGTAAGATTCTCTTTGAATAGATATAGGGCCGGCAATCCGAGTTTTGACTGCCGGCCCTTTTTTTATTTTTCTGCAATTTAAAATTGTGGATTTTCCCAAAGATCAACTTATCTCACACTGTATCCCTGAACACCATATCGGTAAATTTTAATTTTTTTGGGTTTGATCATATTTGGGGCCATACCAATTTGCTGTAGGTTGGGGTGACGAAGGAACCCCAACAAAATAAGCTGTCAATTCAGAAACTTATGTTGGGGTTCCTGCGTCACCCCAACCTACATTGTGGCCGATGTTATGACCAAGCCCATTTTTTTAGATTCCACCACGTGCAAAAAAAAGAACCAGACGATCCGTAAGAACGGCTGCAAAAAAGGTAAGTATAACCAGATTGGTGAATTTAAAACCGATCAAACAGGCTTTTTTTCTGGCATCTGCCCAAGGCAGATCTTCTTTTTTTCTATCCCGGGGGATAAAAATCACGCCGGCGATAAAAACAGGGAAGAGGATGAAAATTAGAAATATCGATATGGCAAGGCTTTTTAAAATGATGCCCTGGTGAAGAATAAAAAGCAGTACCGCCTGGCTGAACAACAACGTCCAGATCATGATCAGGCAGTTCATCTCCCGGGCTGTCATTCGATTGCCTATCGTGCTTGGATACGCTGCAAAGATCAGCAAAGAGTGGGGCCACTGCCAGACACCCAGACAGGCCATAAATGTCCAGAGGTGGATGATGGAGACAGCCCCCGGGTCCGATGCTGTGGCGGCAGCCCAGCCAATGGCCGGGGGCAACATGCCGCAAACAGCCCCGGGCACCAGGGCAAACATGGGATACTTTTTTTTCAACGGGGTATATATGCCGTTGTAAAGAATCAGCGCCCCACCGCCCAATGCCCCTGCCATAAAAGAGAGATGACATAATCCGGCCAGGCCGGTTAAAGAGAAAAACAGTGCAAGGGTCACCGCCATGGGCAGAGATATCCGGCCACAGGGCAAGACCCGTTCCCGGGTACGTTCAAATTTTTTATCGTAGAATCGGTCCTGGATATTGTTTACGACTGCAGATCCTGCGGCAAGCACCACGATCCAGAATCCCACAACAACGGCACCGGTGGAGGGCCTGGTCTGGGCCAGGACAAATCCGGTGGCCCCGGACAGCCCCATATAAAGAGTGAGACGGATCTTGGTCAGCTCAAAAAGCAATGGGAACATTCCAAGCCCGCTCAAAGAGCCGCTACCGGCCGCCTGTACGGATATGGGCGAATTACCACGCATCGTCTTTTTCCAGCCACGCATCAAATTCTTCCTGGGATTTGACGATCACCTTCCCGGTCATGTCTGCATGGCCAGTACCGCAAAACTCCGTACACTGTAAAAAATACTCCCCGGTTTTTTCAGGCAGAAACCAGGCATAGGTCTTTATGCCTTTGACGGCGTCAACCTTGACCCGGAACGCCGGAATAAACAAGGAGTGAATCACATCCAGGGAAGATATGTCCAACCGGATAGGCCGGTTCACCGGCACGACCAGTTCGTTTTCCACCTCTTTGTCATTTTCATAAACAAAAATCCATGTAAATGACTGGGCCATCACTTTGATTTCAAGGGCATCTTCGGGCACGGACCTGAGCCCCGCATAGGACTGCCACCCGGAAATAAACATGAGCATCGCGATGGCCGTAGGAATGGCCGTCCAGGCGATCTCAAGGCCCATGTGTCCCCGAATGTCCGATGGCACCGGGTTACGACTTCTGCGGTACCGGATGACAAAATAGATCATCACGGCTGTAATGCAGCAAAGAAAAACAAAGGAAAACCCAATGATGAAAATGAACGACCGGTCAACAAGGGTTACTGGATTGATAAGCTCATTCATATTGTCACCTCACCTGAATGCAATGTCCCAGAAGGTAAAGCCGATCATGATGGCCAAAAAGCACAGGGTGGATATAAAAGAGACCACCAGTATCCGGCTTTCATATTTCATGTGCATGAAGATCACCACCACCAGAGTGCCCTTCAGCGATGCAATGCCCAGGGCGATCCAGACGTTGAGCCGTCCCATATCGACATAGGATGCCCCCACGGTGATACAGGTCAGGACGAGCAGTGCCCCGAGGGTTAATGCCAGGGTTTTGTAAGAGATAATGTGGGAAGCCATTGAACCTCCTTGCACGATTAAATAATCAGATAAAATAAAGGAAAGATAAATATCCAGATCAGGTCCACCAGGTGCCAGTACAACCCTGCATTTTCCAGCAGTGTAAACCGGGTTGGGGTGATCTTCCCTTTGGCCGTATAGATCAGGGCCACCAGGATAACGGTCATGCCGATAACGATGTGCACCCCGTGCAACCCTGTGATCACATAATAGAGCCCAAAAAAAACATTCAACCCCTTGGGGCCGTTGACCAGGGTTTCTGAATTGGGGAAAATATCATTATGGATCTTATGCCCCCACTCAAAATATTTGTTGATTAAGAAAATCACACCGCAAAGCAGACTGATGCATAGAGCTGCCAGGGCTGTTTTTTTCTGCTCTTTTTGAACTGCGGTGATGGCGGCCGCCACGGCAAAGCTTGATATCAGCAAAATTACCGTATTGGCAAATCCAAAAAGGCGGTTCAGTTCCTTACCGCCGTCAATGAAATCCTGGGGATGAATGGTCAAATAGACGGCGTAAAGAACAAACAATCCCCCGAACAGAATAATCTCCGTATAGAGGAAAAGCCACATCCCTATTTTCTTTCCGGTATGATCCGTGGTGGAAGAGGAGAGATTCATGGTTGAATCCTTTGCCGTGGTTAATTGTTATTTGCTGATTCGACGACCCCGGAAAAATCATAGGGGTAGTCCAGAACCTCAGGTTCCGATGTAAAATTGTGCAGGGGCGGCGGAGAGGGAATGGTCCACTCCAGGGTTACCCCGCCCCAGGGGTTGGCTTCTGCATTACGCTCGCCTCTCAAGCTTCGCGCCAGGTTGCCCAAAAGAATCCCAATCCCCAGGATCATGAGCAGCGCCCCCCAGCCCGCCAGAAAATTTCCCTGGGCATACTGGGGCAGATAATCATAATAGCGTCGGGGCATGCCCTGCACGCCAAGAATGAACATGGGTACATAGTGAAAGAAAAAACCGCCGGTTAACAAAATGGAACCGATATATGCCCATTTAAAATTGTACATCCTGCCAAACATCTTGGGCCACCAGTAGTGCAGGGCCGCAAAAAAGGCAAAGCCTGTGCCCCCGAACATGGTGAAATGAAAGTGGGCCACCACAAAATGGGTGTCATGCAGATGCACATCGGTGCCCGCCGCACCCAATACCAGGCCGGTAAGTCCGCCGACGCTGAACAGGTAGATAAAACAGAGCGCCAAAAACAGAGGCGGCGTCATCTCAACACTTCCCTTGTAGAGGGTCGCCACCCAGGAAAAGACCTTGATGGCCGAAGGGATGGCCACAATAAAGGTGAGCAAAGAAAAAACAAACACTGCGGTATCACTCATGCCCGACGTATACATATGATGGGCCCAGACCAAAGAGCCTGCCACGGCGATGGCCATGGAGGAGACAACAATGGCCTTGTATCCGAAAATGGATTTTCTGGCAAACACCGGGATAATTTCGGAAATCACCCCCATTCCCGGCAGGATCATAATGTAAACCGCCGGATGGGAATACATCCAGAACAGGTGCTGGTAAAGAATGGGGTCCCCTCCCCGGGCGGGATCAAACAACCCTAAATTAAAAAAACGTTCGGCCACCACCAGCACAAAGGTGATGGACACCACCGGCGTGGCAAGGATCTGCACCCATGAGGTGGCGTACAGACTCCAGGTAAACAATGGAATCTGAAGCCACCCCATGCTGGGGCTTCGCATCCGATGGATGGTTGTAATAAAATTCAGGCCCGTGAGCATGGAAGAAAAACCGAGGATAAAGGCTGCCAGAACCGCTGTGGAGACATTGGTCTGGGTGGAGATGGAAAAGGGCACATAAAAGGTCCACCCCGTATCCGGAAATCCGTCCGAGAACAAAGCGGCAATGGCAATAACGCCCCCAAGCATATAAAGATACCAGGAGAGCAAATTCAGCCGGGGAAAAAAAACATCGTCGGTCCCGATCTGTATGGGTAAAAAAAAGTTTCCCATAGCCGCCGGCAGGGCTGGGATGATAAACAAAAAAATCATGATTACCCCGTGAAGGGTAAAGGCGGAGTTGTAAAGGTCGGCATTGATCAGGGTCTTTCCCGGGAACATCAGTTCCAGGCGAATCAAACCGCCGAGAATTACGGCGATGCAGAACCAGAACAGTATTGCAAACAGATACATCAGGCCGATCCGCTTGTGGTCCATGGTGATCAGCCATGACAACACCCCCTTGAACCGTGACGGATTCGGGGTTTCAAAAAAAGATGCAGCAGCTTCCATGATCTTTGTCTCCGGGCGGCAGGACAAAAACACCGCCTTTATTAATCACAACGTTTGGATTTATTTGTGCTGTCTTCCCCGCCGGGATTTCTTGGGAAAGACGAGAAAAACGAAAAACAGAACAAGCGCGATAATAATTCCGCCGCCCACAATGGGGAAAATGCGAAATACATAGGTTCTGTTTTCAGGATCGTAGTTAAAGCAAAAGGAGAGTACCCCCCGCTTGATGGAGACCCCGGGTTCTCCTTTTTTGGCCTCATTCACAGCCATGCCCACATCAAAGGCAAGGAACCTGGGGCCGTAAAGATAACGGATTATACGCCCCTGGTCTGACAACACGATAAGAACATTGGGGTGGATGTAGTTATGTTTGCCCTGTTTGACAAAATAAAACCCTAAAGAGTGGGTCAGCTTAAGGATTTCAGATTTTTCTCCCACCAGGTAAAACCACTTGCTCAAATCCATTTTTCGCTGGAGCATCTGTGCGTAATTCTGCTTGGCGGTTTTCGCCATACCGGCGTCTTCATCGTCGCTGAAACTGAAGGTCACCACGTTGAAATCCTCGCCGGGAATTTCTGAAACCTGATCTAAAACCCTGGTCAGTTCGGCCTGGAGAATATTGCAGACCGAACTGCACATAAAGAAAATGGGCAGAATGACCACGGGTTTGTCAAAAATGGTTTTAAGATCCACGCTCTGGTTGTTCTCATCTTTCAGTTGAACCGAAAAATCAATCATTTCGCCCAGACGTTCGTCCACACGCACCTTGGCCGCGACCTCTTCCACGGGCATTGGGCTGTCCATGAGCATCTTGGTATGATCATGTTCCATTTTGGTATGATCAAGTTCCATCTTGGCATGTTCATGTTCCATCTGGTCCGATTCGGTCTGGGATGCATACCCGGGAAGAGAGCAGGCACCCCACACGGCCAGTGACAAGCACCAAAGTCCAATCCGCCGGATCTTCATTATTTCACCTTTTTGCTCTCGCCCGTCGTGAAGTTCACTTCGTACACGCCCCGCCAGGCATGTCCCCGGACAAAAGAGTCCGCCCCGCTGCCGTAGGCCAGCATAATGGGATACAGGCGGTTTACATCAATGGTTTTGTCCCATTTCTCGTTACCGGCCAAAGGCCGTGAAAACCAGATGCTGGTCATGCCGTCAACTTCACTGCCCTGGGGATCTACAACATCCTCTTTGCCGCCCAGTTTCTCGTCTTCGGTGTGCCCCCGCTTTTGATCGCCGTAATGATCAACGATTTTAACCTTTCCTTTTTTAACTGCACCCATAATGATGTCCGACCCTTTCATGGCGTCTTCGGGATCAAAACCAATACCCACCCAGCCTTCGGTGGGTGCAGTGAGTTTCAGGTGAATCATTGTCTCATCCACCCGCCACTCTACAGTCATCTTTTCAGCCGTCAACGAATGGGTGTATTCTTCGGCACCTGCAGTAAAAGGAACACCCAACACCATAAGAAATAAGAATCCGATCATAATTCTTTTCATGACACCTTCTCCTTTAACCAAAAACCAAATCGCCGCCGGAGTATCCTAACCCCACAGCCAGCAGAATTAATAAGAAATACAGTCCCGTGATCCAATCAAATTTACGATTCTCGCAGTCATCCTTGAGCATGACAACGATCAGAGCGGCACATAAAAGAGTCGCCAGAATCATTTTAAAAATAATTAAACCTTCCCACTCAGCGCCATACCGGTGCTGCCAGTCCATGATCCCTGTCACCACAGTCGGAAACAATCCGAGCAATCCCAAGATTACACAGTGATATCCTGTTTTTGCAAGCATCTTCAGTTTAGGTAGAAATGAAGCGAAGCGAAAAATCACCGCCCCCATAACCATTCCCATGGGAATATGGGTAAAAGCCGGGTGAAGCGGATGGTGGAATCCAACTTTGCTCAAAAGTTCATAGACCATCTCAATCATAAGCCCCCCTGTTCAATTTTAATGGATTACAAGTTTTAAATTATATATCTAAAAAATACGTCTGCTGATGAAATACCACTCGGATGCCTGTGATCGTCAAAAAGAGAAATACATTTTCATTGGATCATCAAAAAAAAAGCAAAGATAACCGATTGGTTTTTATGACTATACGGCCCAGTTATTTACGATAAGTTATAATTAGGTTATAAAAGTCATAGAAAGATAAGTCAATAGAAGAAAAGTCCCATCTTAAATTTCTACCGGGTTGACAACTTGGCGAAACAGCTATAAAAATTGCCTTTTTACACGTTTATAAAAGGAAGCTTAATATCGTGGAACCCCTTTGCCGGGAGCAAATTGCCCCGGAAGATGAAAAACGGCTACTTGAAGACGCCTGCCGCTGCATTAAGGTGTTGGAGACCCTGGCCGATCGGACTGAACTATTGGCAAAAATGTCCGAATCGGACCGCCTTGCTTTGATTAAGGCTGCCGGTAAAATATCCCGGCCCGACAAAGCAGAAATAAAAAAGCGCAACAAAGATAAAAAGCAGCAAAAGCGCCTGGCCATTGTGGCCAAAGAACGGCGGATGAGAGCCCAGACAGGCATCAGACAAGCCAGGCAGGCATCTGTGTTTACGGCGCCTGCCCAACTTGAAGGCCCTGCTATTGAAAGCACCGATACGGCAGAGCACCTTGAGTCCCCCCGCAACTGCTATGTGTGCAAAGCTGAATTTACACAGCTTCACCATTTTTATGACACCATGTGTCCTGATTGTGCAGCACTCAACTACCAAAAGCGATTCCAGACCGCGTCCCTTGAAGGACAGATTGCCGTCATCACAGGTTCCAGGCTTAAAATCGGATACCAGGCCACGGTGATGATGCTCAAAGCTGGCGCCCGGGTGATTGCCACCACACGGTTCCCCAAGGATTCTGCCCTAAGGTTTTCCAAAGAACCTGATTTTGATCAGTGGGGTCACAGGCTCCATATCTACGGACTGGATCTTCGCCATATACCCAGCGTGGAGTTGTTTTGTGATCATATCCAACAGACATACAAGCGCCTGGATCTTTTGATTAATAATGCGGCCCAGACCGTCCGGAGGCCACCTGGATTTTATGCCCACCTCATGGAGACCGAACATAAAGATGTTTCATTGCTGTCCCCCAAGGCCGCGATGCTTTTGGACAATTACCAGGAATGTCTGGCCCAGGTGACCACAGATCTTCTATCAGGTAGCGGAGAAGAAAACGGCTTACCGGTCTCCTGGAGCGGCAATGCCCCCGGTATCGGGCTGCGACAATCGGCCCAGCTCTCCCAGATTCCTTATGCTTACGACCACAGTTTAGATGCACCCCAGGTATTTCCTGAAAAGGCACTGGATGCAGATCTCCAGCAGGTGGATCTTCGCAAAACAAACTCCTGGCGGCTCAAGCTGGGCGAGATTGAAACGGCGGAAATGCTGGAAATTCAGCTGGTCAACAATGTGGCACCCTTTGTGCTGTGCAACCGGCTGGCCCAGATGATGAAATCGGATTTTACCGGTCAAAAGCACATCGTCAATGTCTCGGCCATGGAAGGCAAATTCCTGCGCTTTAAAAAGGGCAGCCGCCATCCCCATACCAACATGGCCAAGGCGGCATTGAACATGCTCACCCACACGGCGGCCGAAGATCTTGCCAAATACGGCATTTACATGAACGCCGTGGATACCGGATGGGTCACGGATGAAGATCCGGCGCAGCTTGCCAAATTAAAAGAGGATCGACATGACTTTCAGCCGCCCCTGGATATTGTGGACGGGGCTGCCCGGGTCTGCGACCCCTTCTTTCACGGTATTCTAACCGGAAAACATTGGTGTGGGAAATTTTTAAAGGATTATTTCCCCATCGACTGGTAGGCCTCTTGTTCGACCAGGGCTAAAAAGTCGGCAATGGATCGGTAAACCCGCTTTGATTCACGGCCTGAGAGAATATTGTGACAGTCTGTGTTAAAGAAAAAGAAATCTTTTCGATTCGATTGGACAAGCTTAAACAATTTATCTGCATTGGCCGTGTTGCTGTCAAACTGTTTGCCGGACTGCAAAAATAGCAGGGGCGCAGTAACAAAGGCCAATCTTTTTTCCAGGTGTTTTATAAATGTTTCAAGAGTTTTCATGCCCTTGGCAGGATTTTGCCGGTAGCAAATCGAGCAGGTATGGCCTTCTCCTTGATCTTTGTCTTTGCCGTCAACAAATCTTGCCTTTTGCAGCATGCGATTCCAGAACTCACCGGCGGTAAATGACCGCCACCCTGCATCTTTTACATTCAACGGCGGGGAAACGGCAAACACACCGGCTATTTCCGGTATCCGGGAAGCAATTTCAAGGGCAAGTCCGGCACCTGTAAAAAAGCCCCCAACAAAGACATATGGCGTTCTATGCTTTAAAATAACATAACCCTCTTCCGCACTATCAATCCACTGCCTATAATCTGTCCGGGATAAATTTTCCGGTGTGGTGCCGTGCCCTTTAAGCCGGGGGACAAAAACAGTATATCCAAGGGAGTTAAAAAAATCGGCCAGGGATCTCATCTCTTTGGGACAGGCCAGATAGTTGTGAATTAAAAGAATACCGGGCCGGCCTTTACCCGGATCTAAAAGGACAGGCTTACCGGCCTCTTTTTCAAACACGATGCGTGGAGATTCAAGGGTTTCGTAATCACGATCATACTCTTTCAAGGCTTTATCCACCAAACCGAGACGAATCTGCTGCGCAATGTCTTCAACACTTTTTTGGGCAATGGACTGGATAAAATTCACGATATCCTGGAGCGGCTCAACCTCATTGGCCACCACATACAAGGGGTTATTCATCCTCACCCCCTGGAAACTGATATCTGTTTCAAATTTTTCCTGATGCTTAAACAACTTACCCGCTTTTTCATGGAGCACGCCGGTTTCAAGGGCAGTATCAAGGAATGCGGCAAACCGGTTGTTTCTATCGTCGGTTAACAGATGAATCTGGTTATCATGAAAATCGTTGTGCACACAGCGGCCGGATTCCATGATGACCTTTGAGGTAATTACCAGATACGCCCGGCATCTTAAATCATAGGGATCGATCCCCGAAGCTGACGGCGGCATATATTTGATCAGACAGGCAAAAATATGATCATAGTTCAAGGTGGTCATGCCGTAAACATCGGTCATGAACCGCTGAAGAATATCTTGACTGGCCTCTTTTATAAAAGGGGCCGAGCACATACGTCTGCTGAAAGCAATCTTCCGCCTTGATGTCAAATCGCTTTCAATAAATGAATTATTGAAATAATCGGCAATTTTGATGGGTTCTGAAAACCGAATATCAACCTGAACCCCGGATAAAATCATGCTGCCTTCGGTCATGAGTTCATCCATAATCTGCTGGGAGGGGTTCTCCATAAATTTCTGGGCAAGGGATGAAAGCAGGTTCTCTTTGGCCCGCATGGGATAATAGGTGATATTTGTGGGCACCATGTAGGTGGTTTGATTTAAAACTTTTTCCACGTCCTTGATTTCAAACCAGTCAATGAGTCGTTCAAATTCTTTGGGATTTTTCGTTTTCATCCGCCGCAGCCGTTCACGGTAAAATTCACTTTGAAGTGCGATTACCGCGGCCCCGGATCGGGGCCGGTGAACCAGCTTATCCACCTGAAGCTCGAACCTGCCGTCCTTGACAAGTTTTTTATTTTTCACCATTCGTCCTTCGGGAAAAATAATCCATGAAGACTGACCGTCTAAAAGGGTTTTGGTAATCAGGTAATCGCGTTGGGGATCTTTGGTGGATATGGCACCCATGAGATCAAGAACGCTTTTTAAGCCGCCTGCAAAAAGATCGGCATGGGCCAGGGACCATATTCGTTTTTTGGTTATGCCGTAAAGGTGATACGGCAAAAATACGGTTTCGATCCGGGTAAAATGGTTGGCGATAAAAATGACGGAGGCATCCGGAATCCGTTCCTGATGATGAATGGTTATCCGAGTTTTGGAAAGCCCGGATAATGCCCTGAGGGCATATCCGGACATGAAATAAGCAAATCGATTCATGTTGTCCTTTGTGTCACAACATAATCAAGAAGAACCTTTACCCGCTTTTTCAGGGTTACTGCTGAGGATAAGCCCCTGGGGAAGGCTTTCACCAAAAATGGCCGCCTCATCGGCCGACTCAATGGGCACGACGGTCTGAATTATATCCAATGACTTTTTGGGCGCATTCATCTGCCCAAGCCACGGGATCATTGTTTGAACAGTCTCCGGGGAAACATCACGGGTGCGGTCGCCAGTTTTGCGCAAGATATGGGACAAAGCGCCTGGGATCTGATCCTGGGGCTCCCAACGAATTTTGATCAGTCGTTTTGTCCAGTTTTCCACCTCTTTTGCCGGAACAACGCGATCCACAGAGCCGTAAAGAAGCTCCCTGGCACCCAGTCTGGACAGTGCCCAAAACATCTGGTGGGGCGTTTTTCCAGGCTTTAACTGGGGAATCAGCTTTTTTGCCAAAGCGATCTTATCTTTTACCAGCAGCCGCTCCATGTTTGCCGCAGCCATCCACACTTCGGTCATCTCCTGCTTTGGCACTTTTTTAGCGGCAGCATTATCCGTTAACAAATAGCTCGAAACATCCTGGAAAAACTGCCGCTGTTGACCTGCGGTCAATCCGCCGGCAATGCGGCGGCAAAATATCCACCACTCCACGGCGTTCTGCTTGGCTTTGGGAAATTGACTTCGCTGTAAATAAACTTTCCACAGTTTGGGCATACGCGCCTCATCAAAGGCATCACCGAAACCTGGACGAATACAGAACCCGGTCAGATTTAACCAGCGGATTTCGTGCTCGGGACTGAATTCCCGCCATTTGACATTTTCAATCAGATGATCTGTCACGGCGCGAAGAAAAGAGAGCGGCCATTTATTTCGCTTTGTGTCGACCAGCGTTTCTATGTTTTTTACGACAGAAGGCAATTGGGCCTTGTCCGCAGATTCGGCAAACGCCTCCGTCAATAAATCACGAACCTTATTAACCGTTTCATCATCATACACTTCACTTTCAGCAGCGGCTTCCCCGGCCTGGGGCTCGCGCAGCTGGAACTGAAGTTTCCAGCGATGGGAGGAGACGCTTGACCGGCACCACATGGAAAGGGTTCCCATCTCGGTGTACTCGGCTTCAACTTTGACCGGAATCCGTTTTGATTCTCCCTTTGTACCAAATTTAATGATGGTTTTCAACGGCGGCAGCGGTGTCAGGGTATCATCCACCGAAATCACATCACCGGTTTTATCACCGGATCTGAACGTGGAGCTGAACATTGAAAAAAGAACCGGCTGGTTGGTGACGACCTCAAATTCCATTTGGGGCAGCTGGATCAATGATCCTTCATCCAGGCCACGCTCCACAATGCACAATACGTTTTCACACGTGGCACTATATTCGCACTGGGAGCTGTCCGACGCAATGCCGATATAATAACTTCTCGGACTGCCGCTGCCCACACGAACGCCAATGCCCTGTTTGACAAGGCCATAATACGACGCACCCAGGGCAACAGAAAGATCGGGGTCGTTGTTGTCCAGCACTGTCGGCAGGCGGTCTTCCCCGCAGGCGAACCATTTTCCGATGGCGGACCTGATTTTGTTCTGGAACACAGCGGGTTTCAATGATCCGCCGTTGAACAAAATATGATCCGGTATGGGCTCTTTGCCTAAATTGGCTTTTACACTGTCACGATGGCGCTCTAAAAACCATCCGATATGGCGGGTGATGGCAGGTTCCTGCTCGTATGGCAGCCCAAATTCGGCAATGGCCTTTCCGGCTTTTTTGGGATTGGCGACACTTGACTCAACTTCGGGGAAAAAGCCGTTGCACAGGATCTCTTCCAGCTCACCTTTTTCCAGATCCGCTGACAATGTATTGGCAATAAGGGAACGCCCCTCGCCTCTGAGCACAATCCTTACCCGGTTGTCATCACCATCTTTGTCATCGGACAGCAAAAGGGTCTCTTTGGCGGCGCGGCATTTATAACTCAGTGTTTTCCACTGATCCGCCGTCAGGTTTGCTTTTTGCTTGAACTTTGATGCCACATAACGGGCCAGGGTCAGGTCAATATTGTCACCGCCAAGGATCAGGTGATCCCCCACTGCCACACGCTCAAACCGCGGACTGCCCTCGGCCTCTTTCAATGAGATCAGGGTAAAGTCGGTGGTGCCTCCGCCCACATCGCACACAAGGATCAGATCATCGGCTTTGACATGGGACTGCCAGTCATGCTCATGGCGGGTCACCCAGGCATAAAACGCGGCAAGGGGCTCTTCGAGCAGGGTGATATTCTGGCTGAATCCGGCATCTCTGGCGGCCTTTAGGGTATATTCACGGGCGGCCTCATCAAAGGAGGCAGGAACCGTGATGACCGTAAATTGATTTTCAAGAAACAGATCTTCATCTTTTACCCAGTTATTCCAGGCTTTTCGAATATGCCTTAGGTATTCACTGGTCGCCTTGACCGGAGATATTTTCTCCACATTCTGGGACCCCCATGGCAGAATCGGTGCTTCCCGGTCAGCCCTGGAATGGCACAGCCAGCTTTTGGCCGATGACACCAGCCGGGATGGAATCTGAGATCCATGGTCTCTGGCAAACACACCGGCAAACAGATCACTCTCTTTTTTCCATGGATGTTTCAGTGCATCTTTGGAAACATCGTACTCTCCCGGGATATATAAAAAGGAGGGCAGCACGGAAACCGGCGCAAACTCGCCCGGCCCGGTTAACTGGGGAACCCTGAATACTTTTATCTCTTTGCCGATGCCGCCACCGGCTCTATTGTCGTCTATGCTGGTCAGATCCGCGTAGGATACCGCCGAATTGGTCGTGCCCAGATCGATGCCGACCACATATCGTTTATCTTGAAAATCCACAATCATCTCCTGCCCGCCACTTACACTTTGGGTCTAACATTTAGCTCCAAACGCCATTTTCGATCATCATCCCGGGCGCAGGCCCAAAATTCCAGGGTGCCGATCTCGGTCACCTTGACTTCAAACGTGACAGGTATAACGCTCTGGTCGGTTCCTTCAAGCTCTGTTTCGATGGAAGTTAACTCAATGATACCCTCATCCTCCCAGTTATCGATCACATCCCCGAGCTGATCATCGGTTCGGTTGGCAGAACTCATGATATCAAAGGTGACTTTTTCACCCACAACCAGATTGAACAAACGGTCCTTGCTTTCGGCCTGGCTGCCGTCTTCCATGCCAAAGGGGGCAATGCAAAGGGCCCGGGTGGGCATGGCAAGTCCAGGGATGGCCGGCATGGCCGCTTCAATGGCCATGTAGTAGGACATCCCGAGTCCCCCGCGAATTTTGATACCCTCTCCCCGGGCGGCCTGGCCGTAATAGGATGCGCCCCAGGCCACGGAAAGATCAAAGTCAACTGCGTTGATCTGACGGATCTCTCCTGTGCCTGCAGCCGCGTGCCACTTATTGAGGACTTCCAGAATCCGTTTTCTAATCAGAGGGGCTTTCATGACCCCGCCGTTAAAAACAACGGCAGTGGGCAGTCTTGGATTTCCCTGGTCATCGGTGTGGGAGGATATAAACTGGGCCAGATGCTTCGTGATGGCAGGGTCGGATTCATAGGAGAGCCCAAACTCTTTCATACCGGCGGCACTGGTTTTGGCAGGCTTTTCATCCAGGCTGCATGCCGGAAAAAAGCCGTCCAGCACAACCTGCTGGATATCCGTAAGTTTTAGGCTGGCTTTGATGGTTCCACCGATCAGACTCGATCCCCTGCCCAAAATTGTGACAGGATATTCATCGGCGCCTTCGGCGTCGAACAATTTTTCTTTGGCCTTCCGGCAGGAATGAACAAGTCCTCTCATCTGCCAGTTGTCCAGTTTCTGTTTCTTTTCCCGCAGCTGGGCCGCAAGAAAATAAGAGAGCGTCAAATCCAGGTTGTCACCGCCCACCAGCAAGTGATTGCCCACGGCCACACGCTCAAGGTTGAGATGGCCGTCATCATCCTCGTCCACTTCGATGAGACTGAAGTCACTGGTACCGCCGCCGATATCACACACCAGGACCAGATCGCCTTTTTCAACCTCATCTCTCCAGTCATCACCGGCTTTGTCAATCCAAGCATAAAATGCGGACTGGGGCTCTTCGATGAGGACAATGTCCGACAAACCGGCCATTTGAGCCGCCTTAACCGTCAGCTCCCTGGCCACGGCATCAAAGGAGGCCGGAACCGTCAGGTAGATGGATTGGTTTTCAAGGTTCAGATCCAGATCATCCTCGGCCATTTCATGATTCCAGGCGTTTTTGATATGCCTGAGCAGCGCACATGACGCCTGGACCGGAGACAATTTTTGGATCTCCTTGTTGGTATCCCAGGGCAGAATAGCCGTTTCTCGGTCCACCGCCGCATTGCACAACCATGACTTTGCCGAGGAGATTAGTTTATGGGGCACTTCGGCACCGCGCTCTCTGGCAAACTCACCGGCGACCGTCACCGCATCTTCATCCGGCCACGGCAATTCCAAGGAGTTTGAGTCGTCTTCATGCCCTTGTTTGACATAAAGAAACGAAGGAAGAGAATCTCTTAATTCAACCACCCCGGGACCTGTGAGCTGCGGCACTCTAAAAATGTGTATTTTTGCCATTTCCCTGGGTGCTCTCTCAGCCTGCATATCTGAGTAGGCCACCACGCAGTTTGTTGTCCCAAGATCTATTCCAACGATATATCGGCCCTCTTTCACGGCACACTCCTACAAATATTTTTAAATTTTCTATTCAACTTCAACTTCTGCCGGCGCTACAATGGAGGCATCCTGAACGTCTGACAGTTTGGGTACTTCATTTTTTGACGCCTTCCAACCCCGATGTCTTAATACCCCTGTAAAGGGCGGCTCCCCGGACACATTGCCCGTTAATGTGATGGCATTGGGATCAAAGCCGGGCTCAACCTCCACAGTTTCGCCTTCTTCTTTATCAATGACAGGCACCAAAGACAGATATTTGTCTACACTCTTCTTACAATCTTCCTGGATGCTTCTAACGGCCGCGCCGATCTGCTCGTCATCATACACGGACAGCTCTTCGGCAAAGAAATCAAGCAGCCGCCCTTCCCTTTGCAGTACCGAGATAAAATGCAGAAAAAGTCTTTTTTGACGTTCCTGTTCCAACTTTTTTTCCACAAAATCCTTTTTCTTTGGGCCGTCACCAACTTTTTTATCGGCAGGCTTGGCATCAAGTGCTTTAAACACTGCCCCCACGCTTGATTTCAAAAGGAACCAAAGAATAAGACCCAAAACAAAAAAAACAAGGACTGAGAATACACTGATGTAGGCAATATACTGGGTTGTGGCCGTTTCACACAGATGCGCCAGATCCGCCAGGGTTTGGATGGTAAATGTCTGATTAATTGCCGGAATCGTGATGATACCGTCAGATCCCGGGGCAAAAAAAAGTGCCAGTTTCTTTAACCCGAAAAAAATGGCTGCACTGACGCCGGCACTGATGATCAGCATAAACAGTACAACAACAGTAAATGATTTAGATGCATATGCCTTTGTTGCGTTCACGATCGACTTTCTCCTAATTTTTTTATTCTTTCATGTTGATTTTATCAAAAAGCAGCAATGGGATGACCGGATATAATACCAGGATTCGACCCATAACAAGCAATAAAACTAAAGACAACAAAAATGCGGCGCCTCACCCGCTTGTTTATTGTCTATAATTTCATATAAAACGTTTCAAATTATTGTGCAAAATATAGCCATGCATCCACTTTAATATTTCTTGAATACTTGAATAGATGATATGACAGTACTTCACTTGGTGGACCAACATACTAAAAAAAGAAGGGGCATGAAACCTTTTTTCAGGAATTATACATGGGATTTTTGGAAGAATGTGTTCAAACGATTATGCCGCGTTTGGAGGACACTAAAGTATCTGCTTTGATAGGCGGCTAATTGAATTGCCGTTTTTCACGCAACCATCGGATCAAATCCTCATGGTTCAAAGGCTTTGAAAAATAAAATCCCTGGATGATATCGCATCCCAGTGCTTTCAATTTCACGGCGGTCTCTTTATTTTCAACCCCTTCAGCCACCACCTGCATGCTCAGGTTGTGTCCCAGGTCAATGATAGACTTGACAATAACAGCGTCACTCTCACTTTCCAACATGTCCAGGACAAATGATTTATCTATTTTCAATTCCTTTGCCGGCAATTTTTTCAAATAGGCCAGAGACGAATACCCAGTACCAAAATCATCAATAGAAATCTTAATGCCCATATCCGCCAGCCGGCTTAAAATTTTTAAAGCCAGATCAGGATCTTTGATCATGGACCCTTCGGTGACCTCAAAGGTAACGTGCTCGGCCGGAATTTCATGGAGGGAGAGCATACCCACTATGACATTAGGCAATTCCGTATCCAAGAGCGCAGCAGGGCTCAAATTTATGGCGATTCCTAGTTTCAGTCCTTTGTTATGCCATTTTTCCCCCTGTTCAAGAGCTGAATTGATTACCCACGTGGTCAGCGGTCGGATCAACCCGGTTCGTTCGGCCATGGGAATGAATTCGTCCGGTGAAAGGAATCCGTGCTCTGGGTGTTGCCAGCGTACCAGGGCCTCTACACTGCTGACCCGGGATTTGGCCAAATCGACTTTTGGCTGATAGTAAACCATCAGCTCACTTGCATCAATGGCATGTCGCAGTTCCCCCATCATAGTGATGCGTCTGGGGCTGCTTTTATCCATAGCTTTATCATATATGGCAAATTTCTTGGTGCTCTGCTTGGCACTGACCAGCGCCAGACCTGCCCGCTGCATAATTGTATCCGCCTCCGTGCCGTGTTCCGGAAAAAAAGCGATACCGATACTGGCCATGATCTCTATCTCAAGCCCCTCTATGGAAAAGGCTTCCATAAATATTTTATGCAGTTTTTTAACGATATTGAGCACCATGTCCTCGTGGGTGCTCATATCCAGAAGGATGGCATACTCATCACCGCCAATCCTGGCAAGAGAATCGGATTTTCTAATCATAATTTGGAGCCGGGAAACCACCTGGCACAGGAGCTGATCCCCGCTATAATGACCTAAGGTTTCGTTAATCTGCTTAAATCCGTCAAGATTGAGCACCATGACCACCAGCCCGGTTTTGCGCCTTGATGATACCTGGATGGCATGGTTCAGCCTGTCGTAGAATAACGCACGGTTGGGCAGACCGGTGAGTGCATCATGGGTGGCTTCGTGTACCGCTTTATGTTCAAGCTCAATGTTGAGATTGCGTAAATCAGCGGTCTGTTCCATAATCATGGAGCTTGCCTCATAGGCCATGATCGTGCTGGTGTACTGGCCCCAAAAGGCAAATATAAAGGGCATGGCATCCATGAACCAGAGCGTTACATTGGTCCGCTGTGATTTAATCAAAGTTTGAAAGGTAATTTCCCCTGACTGAAGATAGGCATTAATAGCTGTGGCCAGGATGATCGCACCGACAGCGATAAAGGTTCCGAATAACGCATACCGGGTAATTTCGGACTTCATGAGCTTAACGTTGGCGCGAAGGGATTGGCGTAATTTGTCCATATAGATACTTACCTTTCAGAATGATCTAATATTTTACAGGAATGAATATAAATTTATTCCATAGCGACTACGCTTAAACCACTGTATTTATATATAATTAAATTTATGAAAAATTCGAAATTACATCCTGATAATTTATTGAAGGGTTGATTTCAAAATTGGATATGTTCCGAGCACATCATTTTATACTAATTAGTCTTGACTTGAAATTTTCTATAATTTAACTGATTCGTCTTCAAAAATAAACACTGGAAAAAATGTTATGATAAAAAATTATCCAGATCTTTTTTTTATTTATCCTCAACTTTGATGAAACGTGTAAACTCAATAAATAAAATTTAAAATTTTAGACATCAAATTGCTACTGTGCGTGTACCTAAGGGCGCAAAGCAAACTGCCGCAAGCCTGAAATGGGCAAACCCGAAGGGAATGCCGATGATGGTCAGACACAAAGAGATTCCGGCAGCGATGTGTGAAATAGCCAGCCAGATACCTGCAAAAACAATCCACAAAATGTTTGCCAGGGTGGTTCCGGTGATCACCTCTTCGCCCACGGCCCTTGCATCCACAAGGGTTTTACCGTAGGGAAAGGCGGCAAAGCCTGCAATTCTGAACGCGGCCCAGCCAAAGGGAATGCCCACCACCGTGAGCATCAAAATACAACCGGTAAAAATCCATAAAAGGCCTGCAGCCCAGCCCCCGCCAAGTATAAACCAGAGCAGATTCAACAAAAAGGTCATTGTTCCTCACAAATAATTATAATTCAGATGGTTATGATAAAAGTGTTCTCAATTAACGATTCATACGATATTGCTCGGATTTTGGCTTATAGGGATTGTACACCTTGATCGTATGATCGGCATCATCCACAATCACAACTGTGGAATGATAATAGGAAAACCACACACCGATGGTATTTCCGGCCGGCCCCAAAATGGCCCTGGCATATTTTCTGCTCTGACCGGATTCCAAATCGCTTAAATGATCAATTTTGTGGTAAAGATCCGGACCGAATTCAATGGGGAACCAGAACTTTGCCTCAAAAGAATACGCCGGGTCAATGCCCACCACGGCATCGGGCAGATTTTCCCGGCCGCAATAAAAATAGGCATACTGGTCCGGAAGCGTTTTTTCCTTATACTGCGCCATTAGTTCCGGGCGGTGTTTCATGCGTCCTGCCGTGTGAAATCCGCATCCGGCCGTAATTAAAATAAACACAAAAACCAGGGAGGCCGTTATCCATCCCCTCAACATCTTAAGATTCATTGTCATGAATGCGCTCTCCTTCCCTGGTTGTTTGTCTATTCGCCTTCAAACTCTGTAATACTAAACACCGGAATATCCGGAATCTGATCCCGACCTTTAAGGTCAGGCAGTTCCACAACAAAGGCGCACTCCAGAAGCTCAGCCCCAAGCTGCTTTACCAGTTTGACCGTGGCCCCCACAGTGCCGCCCGTGGCAATAAGATCATCCACAATGACCACTCTTTCGCCGGGACTGACCGCATCCTGGTGCATCTCAAGGATACCTTCCCCATATTCGAGGCTGTAACTTTGCTCAATGGTTTTGTGGGGCAATTTACCTTTTTTGCGCACCGGGACAAAACCGATACCAAGTCGATAGGCCACCACCGCACCAAACACAAAGCCCCTGGCATCAATGCCCACCATTTTGTCAAGATTCTTGTCCTTGTAACGTTCATATAAAATATCACAGGAGTGTTTAAACGCTTTGGGGTCCTGCATCAATGTGGTCAAATCCCTGAAAATTACCCCTTCGATGGGCCAATCCGGAATACTTCTGATGTTCTGCTTTAAGTCCATTGTATGTTGTCTCTCCTCTACAGGCCAATGCTGTTAGAAAATTATATCCATAATCCAAATAAGTAGTTTAATTACTATCATATTTTTTTAAAACTGACTGAGGAAATGCGCGTGCCGGTTAGTTCATGGCTGTGATTTGTGACACAGCGGTGATGAACAATTGTTTAACATTATCAGCATTTTTTTTGAAAACCGATAAAATTTCATCCCAGGTGACCGGGGCTTCATCCTGCTTCCAGCAGTCATAATCCGTGGCCATGGCCACGGCTGCATAAGGAATACCAGCCTCATTGGCCAGCATAGCCTCGGGTGCCGTAGACATGTTGATGACATCGGCCCCCCACAGCCTGAACATCTTGGATTCCGCCACAGTTGAAAATCTCGGGCCTTCGATGGTTACCACACACCCTTTATCATGGGCGTTCAATCCCAAATCCGTTGCAGATTTGTAGAGCAGATTGCGCAGGAAAGGATCAAAGGGATACGCCATGGCCGTATGAACAGCACCCTGTTCAAAGGAGTCGGCAAAGGTGTTTTTGCGAAACCGGGTAAAATCAATGAATTGATCCAAAATAACAAAATGGCCCCGGTCGATTTCTTCTCTTAAACTGCCGCAGGCGGTTGTGGCGAGGATATGCGTGGCACCGGCCTGTTTCAGGGCATCTATATTTGCCCGGTTGTTCACCTGGGTGGGGCTGTACTGATGCCTGCGACCGTGGCGGGCTATAATCAATACTTCGGTGCCGTTGATCAGACCCTTCATGATGTCCGAGGATGGCGGACCAAAGGGGGTGTCCATCTCAATTCTTTCACAATTTCCTATAATATCCGGATCATCAAGCCCTGATCCGCCAATAATACCGACCCTTACCATATGTTCGTTCTCCTAAAATAAAACCAATCAAAACGACCTTTGCGCTACCACAAACTGCCTCCAATATTCAAGCGGGAATCCGTCATGAAGACGTAGGTCAGGATTTTTTTTGCTGGACATATTCCTGATATGTCATGTTCTTGTAACTTTGGGTGTGAATATACTGTAAAATCGAATACAATTGATCCGCATCGACAAATCCGGGCAGGCTATTGACCTTTTTGCCGTCCGCTTCCAGAAACCACAGCGTCGGAAGCCCCCTGACCCCCCATTGCTGGGCCAGATTTTGACGTTTATCCGTATCCACACTGATGCTGACAAAATTATCATTCAGGTAGGCTTTAATCCGGTCATCCTTAAAGGTTTCATTTTTTAACTTACGGCAGTATCCGCACCAGTCCGCATGGAAATAAAGAAAAATGCTTTTGCCTTCTTTTTCGGCCAGGGCCATGCCCGGGGTATAATCATTCCATAGGATAGCATCCGGCGATGTTGTTGTTGTTGTTGTTGTTGTTGATGATGTTGAATCCTGAACGGTTTGCTTTTCAGTTTCGGAGGTATTCAGGTTTGCCTTGGCTGCCGGGGTATCCATATCCGCTTCCGGCCGGTTATACAAATATATGCCGCCCAGTACCAACACCACCAATATACCCACCAAAATATTTTCTTTTCTCATACTCTGTCCTTTTTAATCAATTTTAAAAGAGACCCGCTCAATATTGTCACATCTTCATCATATATTAAGCATCTCATCACGATATTGCATCTGAAAAAAAATTTCCGGCCTTGGCCTTTGAAAATCGATACATTCCGCCCGACCCATCAATCAAATGCATAGAAAAGTAAAAATAGCATAAAATCATTTGATAAAAAAGACGACATAATTTTCTACAATCGCATTTAATGGATATCAAACGCCTAAGTTAAAATAGGTTTCGTTGATGTGTATTAATCACCGCTTAAAATCCGTTTCATCCCTTCAGACAATATGCACAAAGAAATGATTGTTTTCTTGACAAAAAAGGTCTTTCGGATTTAAATTAGCGAACGTTGTTTATAATTTGGAAATAAATGTTGGTGCAGCAGGTGTTACAAAAGCAAGAACCCTTCTAGTGAGTCCTTCAATGTAAGTAAATGCACGCGCGTACGAAACACGATTTATCCAGATAGAGAACAAACCAATCGTATAGTTGGGGTACGCTGAACCCAATTATGCGATATAGGACTGATGCTGTTATTTAACGGCAGATTTTTAAGGTTTTTTACGCCTTAAAATCGCCATGAATATATAACTGCCATACAAAAGGGGTATCTATGTCCAACATTGTGTTTTTGTTGATCGTGCTGCCGATCATTGCAGCTATGGTCTGTTTTTTGATCCGGGTGGACCTGGTGAGGGCCATCACGGTAACCATAACCGGGGCTGTTTTATCGGTCACGTCCCTGGTGCTTCTCGGGCACGGCGATTTTACATACCATGTGCCCGGAGTCTGGGAAACGATGGTGACGGTTCTGGATTTTGCCTTGCTGGCCCTGGTGCTGTTTTTCGGGTTCAGGCTCAACAACCGGATCATCAAATCCCTGACGATTTTTCAGCTGGTGCTGCTTGCCTTCTTTGAGTTGTTCATACTGAAACACGGCACAGAAATTCCGGCCCTGCGCGGGGACAGCCTGGCACTGATCATGGTTGTGATCGTCTCCATCATCGGTTCTTTGATCTGCATTTTCGGGTTGCCCTACATGAAAAATCATGAGGAACACCTGAAACTTGAAAAAAGCAGACAACCGATCTTTTTTCTGCTTTTGCTTCTGTTTCTTGGGGCCATGAACGGCCTGGTCCTGTCCAACAACATTTTGTGGCTCTATTTCTTCTTTGAGGTGACCACCTTGTGCTCTTTTGCGCTCATCGGGCATGACGGCACCAAAGAGGCAGTGGAAAATTCCACCCGGGCCCTGTGGATGAACTCCATGGGGGGCGCGATGTTACTAACGGCCATCGTCATCGTTTATATGACCGCCGGCACCCTGGACATCTCCGTTCTTTTAACCCGTGGGCCGGTGTCAGGCATGCTGCTTGCCGCTGTGGGGTTGATCAGTCTGGCGGGATTCGTCAAAGCCGCACAACTGCCCTGCCAAAGCTGGCTTTTGGGCGCCATGGTGGCGCCGACGCCTGTTTCGGCTCTGCTTCACTCATCCACCATGGTCAAAGCCGGCGTTTACATGGTTTTACGCTTTTGCCCCATGTTTGAAGGCACCTTTTTGAGCCACGGCATCGCCCTGTGCGGATCCTTTACCTTCCTGGTCTGCGCCGCACTTGCCATAGGCCAGAGCAACGGCAAAAAAATTCTGGCCTATTCCACGGTGAGCAACCTTGGGCTGATCATCGCCTGTGCGGGCATCAATACCCCCCTTGCCGTTATTGCAGCGGTAATGCTGATCATCTTTCACGCCATTTCAAAATCCCTATTGTTTTTATGTGTGGGTACCATCGAACAGGCCATCGGTTCCCGGGATATTGAAGACATGCGCGGGCTTTACAGAACCATGCCTCGAACGGCGGTGGTGACCATCATCGGAATTCTGTCCATGCTTTTGCCGCCCTTTGGCGTGCTGTTGTGCAAGTGGATGGCCCTGGAAGCTGCGTCCGACCATCTTTTTGTCATCGTCATGATGGCCCTGGGCAGCGCGTTGACCTTTGTTTACTGGGCCCGCTGGGCAGGATTGCTCATGGGCGGGCACAACATTTCGACAACCCCTGAAAAACAACCTTTGTTCACCCGGGGACCACTGGTGAGCCTATGCGTCGCAGCGCTTTTGTTTGCCTTTGCCACGCCCTGGCTTTACACCCGGGCTTTTGTGCCCATGTTTGAGCCCAACAATACGGGTAACCTTGCAGGAATTATAAAAGGGGCCACGGGCGGGTTTGCCATCTATCCCTTTATTGTTCTCATCGGTCTGGCAACGATCTTTGCCATTTACCGGGCACTTCGGGCAAACGTAAAACCGGCGCATCCCTATCTTGGCGGTGCTCATACCGGAGATATTGAAGATGGGGCCTACCTTGGCCCCATGGAGACCGTTGTCCCCTACAAGGCGAGCAACTTTTATCTGGCCGATTTTTTCGGTGAGCACAAGCTCACCTTCTGGGTCAACATGATTGCGGGCGGACTGATTCTGCTGATGATTGGAGGTGTGTTGTAATGGAATCGATATTTTTCGCTGTTTCGGCATTGATTCTGGCCCCTTTGGCCGGCGGCCTTTTGGCCGGTATTGACCGGCGCATTACGGCACGGATGCAGTCCCGCCTGGGGCCGCCCATACTGCAGGCCTTTTACGATGTGGGCAAATTGTTTGGAAAAGAACGGCTGCTGGTCAATCGCTGGCAGATTGTGTGCTGCTGGGTCTATTTTGTCGCCGCGGCCCTCTCCGTGGCTCTATTTTTCGCCCGGGCGGATCTGTTGATCATCTTCTTTGTCCAGGCGGCCGGTGCCATGTTTCTGGTCATGGGTGCCCTTTCGGTCAGAAGTCCCTACAGCCAGGTCGGGGCCCAGCGCGAACTGATACAGATCCTGACCTACGAACCCCTGCTGATTCTGGTATTCGTGGGCATGTATCTGGTTGTGGGCAGTTTCAATGTGGGCGATATCATGGCCTATGACACGCCGCTGTTCCAAAAGCTCCCGCTGATGTTTATTGTCCTAAGTTACGCCCTGACCATCAAACTGCGCAAGTCTCCCTTTGATTTTTCAACCTCCCACCATGCCCACCAGGAACTGGTAAAAGGGGTAATGACCGAATACTCAGGCCCGGTACTTGCGGTGGTTGAAATGGCGCACTGGTACGAAACAATTCTTATTCTCTCCGTATGCGCGCTGTTCTGGACCACAAGCTGGTTCTGGATGATCGTGCTGCTGGTCACCACCTATCTGGCCGAAATCATCATTGACAACACCATGGCGAGAATGACCTGGCGCTGGATGCTCAAGTATGTCTGGAGCATCGGCCTGGTTCTGACCTTTATCAATTTTATCTGGCTGCACGTGAGGTAGACCATGCTTAAAAAATTTTTAAAAAATTCACAAATAAAATCACCATGGATCATTCATTTTGACTGCGGAAGCTGTAACGGCTGTGATATCGAAACCCTGGCCTGCCTGACGCCACTTTACGATGTGGAACGGTTCGGCATCGTCAATGTGGGCAATCCCAAACACGCGGATATATTGCTGGTGACCGGAACCGTCAACCATCGCAACAAGACCGTGCTCAAAAATCTTTATGAGCAGATGCCCGAGCCCAAGGCGGTTATCGCCATCGGGGCCTGCGGCCTGTCCGGCGGCATTTTCCACGACTGCTACAACGTAATCGGCGGCGTGGACAAAATCATTCCGGTGGATGTCTATGTTCCCGGGTGTCCTGCAAAACCCGAAGCCATTATCGACGGTGTGGTCCAGGCCCTGGAAATATTTAAACAAAAACAAACGGGCGTACCCGAATCCCCCGAAGTATAAGGACAAATCCATGATTCCAAATGAAACCGCCATCACCTTAGACACCCTTATTGCCGAGGCCGGGCGAATGAAACAGGCGGGTTACCGGTTTGTGACCCTGTCCACCGTCACACTTGAAGACGGCTCCACAGACATCCTGTACCATTTTGACAAGGAGATGGTACTGTCCCATTTTCGTTTAAACGTGGCGGCAGACACAACCATTCCGAGCATATCAGGGGTTTATTTCAGCGCATTTCTGGCTGAAAACGAAGTCAAAGATCTGGCAAATTTTGAATTCGACGGTCTGGCTGTGGATTACAACCGGACCTTGTACCTTGATCCCAGCGTTGAAACCATTCCGCTGGCAAACAATCTTAAAATCAAGGACAAAAAAGAGACGAAGGAGTAAGCATGTCCAATAAAACAGTTATTCCATTTGGGCCCCAGCATCCGGTATTGCCCGAGCCGATCCATCTTAAACTTGTGGTGGAAGATGAGATTGTTAAAGAAGCCGTTCCGGCCCTGGGCTATGTCCACCGGGGCTTAGAAATGCTTGCCAGCAAACGTGACTTTAATCAGATGATCAACGTATGCGAACGGGTATGCGGCATCTGCTCCATGATTCACGGCACCTGTTTTTCCCAGTCCATTGAAGATATCATGGGCGTTGAGGTGCCGGACCGGGCACAGTACCTGCGTGTAATCTGGTCTGAACTGCACCGGATACACAGCCATCTGCTCTGGCTTGGGCTGTATGCCGACGCATTCGGATTTGAAGCGCTGTTCATGCAGTTCTGGAAGATTCGCGAACGTATCATGGACATCAATGAGGCAACGGCCGGAAACCGGGTTATTGTTTCGGTAAACGTTGTCGGTGGTGTTCGCAAAGATCTTTCGCCGGAACAGCTTGACTGGATTCTCAAAGAGCTGGTTATTGTGGAAAAAGAGTTTAAAAAGCTGGAGAGCACCCTGCTTGATGATTATACGGTAAGATCCAGGACTGTAGGCGTCGGCGTCATGACCTATGACCAGGCCTATGATCTGGGGGCGGCCGGACCTACGCTTCGCGGCTCCGGGGTTGCACAGGATATGCGCTTGACCGGGTACGGTGCGTATAAACACCTGGATTTCGAGGCGGTCACCCATAAAGACGGCGATTGTTACGCCAGAAGCTGGGTCCGTTTCCATGAGGTGTACCAGTCCATAGATCTGGTGCGCCAGGCCATTGCCGCGTTACCTGCCGGCGACCTTGCCGTAAAGGTCAAAGGCAATCCGGACGGCGAGACGGTCGTGCGTGTGGAACAGCCCCGGGGCGAATGCCTTTATTATGTAAAGGGCAACGGCACCAAACTGCTGGACAGGGTGCGAATCCGGACCCCAACCTTTGCCAACATCCCCTGTCTTCTGACCATGCTGCCGGGATGTGAACTGGCCGACGTGCCGGTCATTGTCTTATCCATTGATCCATGCGTCAGCTGTACGGAACGCTAAAAAGGAGCCTTATGTTTAATTTTACACCCAGCATACTTAAAAATATTGCCTCACGCCCGGCCACCCGGCAATATCCGATTGTTAAGCGCGAACTGCCCGAAGGTGTACGCGGAGAGCTCTACAATGATATTGATGCGTGTATTTTCTGCGGCATGTGTTCACGCAAATGCCCATCACTTTGCATCACGGTGGACAAAAAGGAAGGCACATGGACCTGTGATCCATTCAGGTGCGTCTATTGCGGCATCTGTGCAGACGCCTGCCCGACTCATTGCCTGCATTTCCACAAAGCACATAGAACAGCGGCAACGGAACGGCAGATGATCTCCATGCAGGGCGTGCCCAAAACAAAGAATAAAAATAAAACCGATTAAGCTTTTTGCAAAAAGCACACGTATGGTTTTATAATACGCATTAAAAAATAGGGCTGGTGGGCTCATCCCACCAGCCCTATTTTTGATATTGATCGCTCTCTCTTAATTACGCTTAACTAACAATCATAGATAAGAATGTCGGACTTCCATTCCTCTTCCCATAATTAAAATTATTTTTGATCGACCTTCTGAAATCATTCTGAGCTGTTTCGCTCATGCCGGACCGGCAGGAATTGAGAACAACGTAAAAAAAGCGGACAGGCTGTTGTGTTTTTTTCCTGCATTATGATTATTTTTTTCAAAAAATACAGAGGTGCAAAGAAAAGGGAGGGCAAAACGAGGAATTTAACGGGGCCAGGGCGTTTGTCTTGCCGGGAGTAATGTTCCGGCATGGGAGTTGCTGATATCCGGTATAGGTATTTACTGATAAACAGGAGGGGTCATGGAATATCAGAATCCGCATCTATTGGAAAGAATCAGGCAGCTTACAGGCAGAGACATACAGCGAACACCCCGAATTTTTACCGATACCACTCAGTTCATGTCCATCAATCCGGGGGATGTGATGCGGCTTGGGGGCAACGATTACTGGGTCTACGGCAACGCCAAAGAGGGCCGATTCGGCATTGACGACCAGCCCAAATTCTGGGTGAAAAAGGCCCTGGATCTTGCCGGTAATACTCGCAAGATTGTGAAATTAGTCTTTAAGGAGACGTTTAAAGGGTGCTTAGGCCCCCTGGCATTTAACTGTGTCAGGAGCGCAGAAAAAGAAGTAGATGTATTGTCCGCCACCCAGGGGCACCCCAATTTCATGCAGGGTCAATGGGTCAGGGACAGCGCAGGCAATTTGGTCCGGATACTGGACATCATCCCCGGCCCTTCGCTTTACAAGTATCTTCGCGATCTTGACATGCCCCACAGGGATTATTTCGATACCCTGTTTCCGACAATCATGGACCGATTTCTAAAAAGTTTGGCAGCTATTGCGCAGATTCATGAACAGCTGCTGCACCACGGGGATATCCGGGCCGATCACCTGCTGTGGACCGGTTCGCTTAAAACGCTTGCCTGGATAGATTTTGATTACGATATGGGCGGCCCTGCCATGGATGTATTCTGCCTGGGCAATGTGCTGCAGCAGGTGGTGGGAAAAGGTCGACACTCCCTAGAAAATATCCATGCCACACCCTGCGCATATCCGGATTTCAAGTCCGAACTAAAAGACGAGGATATGTCCCTGATGTATTCCCACCGGGTCATGAATTTGCAAAAGCTGTTTCCTTATATTCCGGATGCACTTAATGACATCCTGATGCGATTTTCTCTATCCTCTGAGCCGCATTCCAGGACAGGGAACTGTTATGCAGCGGCAAGGGATCTGCTGGACGATCTTTCAAAATTATTTCCATGATTCACAACATTTTTTTGGGGGAAGGAACTCATTGGGTTGAAAGAATATTGTTCTTCAAACAGACTTCTTTTATTCGTTCGCTTGAATCCTTCCCCATAATGGCCGACTTGATTCATTCATATTTCAAAGAGCAAGAGCGTGATCTTGCCGGTCTCTGATTCCGTTTTACTTGTTGTGCCCCGTGAATGGATACAAAAATTCAGCCACTGAATGCCCCTTAAAAAACTGGTGGTGGATTTGGGTAACTCGTATGAGATGCGACAAATTTTTTTAACGCACGATACGAAACCTGTGGGTTGTTCTCCGGAGGCCTAACCGGCTTTGGCTATGTATTGACAGGGACAACGGAATATCGCATTCTATAATTTATGGTAGAAATCTTTCCCATATCCGCGCCTGAAAAAGACAAAGACCGGACCGATGATCCGGTCACAGTCATGACATTTAATCTCCGGTTCGGTCTTGCCAAGGATGGCCCCCATGTCTGGGAATACCGCAAGCCCCTGGTAGCAAAAATCCTGGAGACATACCCATGCGATTTTATCGGATTCCAGGAGGTCAACCACTTTCAGGCTGAATTTCTGACCCGCACATTGACTAATCACGGTCACATCGGCTGGTATAACAAGGGAACTAAATGGTGGCAAAGTTGCCTAATTCTGTTTGATCCGTCCTGGGAATGCCTGGGGCACCGTCACTTTTTTTTAAGCCACACCCCGGACATTCCCTCCAGGCTTGAAGGCTCCAAATGGCCGCGGCAGTGTGTCATCGGATGGTTCAAAAAAAAAGACAGACATCTGCTGGTGGCCAACACCCATTTTGATTTCAAATCCGAGGTCCAGCAACAAAGTGCCGGATTGATCATGAAATTTTTTAATCAATTTCCCAAAGGCATTCCCCAAATTATCACCGGAGACTTTAACACCGAGCCTGGGTCGCCGGCCCATCAATGTTTCAAATCCCGGGGGTTTGGTTTGATCATGGAAGGCGAATCCGTTACCACTTTCCACGATTTCACCGGAAGGGAAACAGGACATCACATCGATTGGATATTATACAGCAAGGGTATGACGCCCATATCTAAACAAGTGATACAGGATTCCTTTGACGGCCTTTTTCCCTCGGATCATTACCCTGTTCGGGCCGGTTTTACCTGGATGCCAAACCCAATATAAACCGTAAAATTTCGATAATTCAACGGCCTGCCAACCGTTGAGGGACATTATTTCCCACAACGGTAAAGGCAGGGTTTTGATAGCTGAATTCAGATTAATTATCCGTCAAGGTCATTAAAAAGGCTTCAATATTTGTCAAATCTTCAGGTAATAACCCCATACTTCCGACCTCTGTTGATAAGTTGTCTGAAACTTCCGGTGTGAAACCGGTGCGGTCGTTTAAAAATTCAAGCATTTCCATGAGGGTTGGGAATACGCCGTTGTGGGAATAAGGAGCTGTAAGCGCAATATTTCGCAGGGTTGGAATTTTAAATTTTCCGTATTGGGCCGAATCATTGATTTCAGCCACCCCACCCAAACCTAAATCCGGCCCCTCTGATGGAATCTCCGGGTTAGCCGGAACACCGATATTGGCGTATTGATAATTAGTAAAAAGTGGTGCCGGCGCTTCAAAGGCAGCTTCCGTGGAGTGACATGAGGAACAATTAGTTTCAAAAAGAGCCTTTCCTTTCTGCTCGGCCTCGGAAAGATTTGAAAATTCTATGGTGTCAAACTTTGAGGAAAATTTAGTCACATCTGCAGAACGCTCATATGCAGCGATGGCTTCTCCAAACTTGTCATAGGCGGCGTTCACGTCATCAAGCGAATCAGCACCGAACTCCTTGATCCATAGATTCAAATAATCGGAATCCTTGATTACCTGAATAACTGCCGCTTTATCAGGCATGCCCATTTCAACCGGATTTAGAGGTGGGCCCTGTGCCTGCTCAGCAAGTGGGTCTCCCAATAGCCAGCCAGCCGCACGGCCATCCCAGAACATCCCACCGAACCAATCGCCGGAAGCGTCTTGCTGCAATACCGGGCTGTACCCGGCATAAGCCGAGGACGGCGCATTCCGTCCGCCTTTGCTGATGCCATCGTCGCCGGTTGAAACAAAGTTGGTTTCAGGATCCAGATAATTGGTGATATCCGCAAACCCGCTGATGTGGTGGTGGCAATTCCGGCAGGACTGGGTACCGTTAAACGACATATTTCTATCGTTATAAAGCCGCATCCCAAGTTTTTCCATATTGGTAGCGACGTTGGGCTTGCCGCCCGCAGCCCAAACTGCGGTAATCAAAAATAAAGAACTGATAAAAATGCTGATCACTTTTTTCTTCATGTGGCTCTCCCTTTAAATTTTTTTTGAATTATCAGAACGTCTGGGTAACCTACACAGACTTTGAAGCTCTCGTTTTGGACTGCACCTGGGTGTTGAAAAGTCAGGTCATCCGACGGCTGTTATACAAAGGCTGCAGGTATCCGGCTTGAAGAACAGTAGATACCAATAATGGGTGATCCTATCAGATGGATTTTAGAAAAAATATTGGCGGAATGCCTAATTTAAGCATAGCCTGAGGCTTAAACTTTTCTTTATCCCCAAATTTACAGGGTAGTAATGCCTTCGCGTATGGCAAATTTGGTCAAACCGGCAATGGAATTGGTGCCGATCTTTTCCATAATGTTTCTTCTATGGGCATCAACGGTTTTCGTACTTACATGAAGAGTTTGAGCAATTTCTTTGGTATTTTGACCCTCGGAAATCAGTTGAATAATTTCACGTTCCCGGTGGGTCAGGTTCCCCCTGTTCGCACTATTTTCCCAAACAGCGTGGGACAGATAACCTTCCACAATGGTTTCTGCAATCTCGGGACTGATGTAGACCTGCCCTTTTGCCACCAGACGGATGGCTGAAACCAGTTCTCTTGCAATGCAATTTTTTAAAATATAGCCGGAGACACCCGCCTGGAACATGCCGTTCACAAAGCGCTTGTCCGAGTACATGGAAAGGGCCAGAACTTTGGTACCGGGGGCTTCTGACATAATATTGCGGGTGGCTTCCATGCCGTTTAACTCCGGCATGGAGACATCCATGACCACAATATCGGGTTTGAATTCTTTAACTGCTGACACGGCGGTACGTCCGCTGTCGGCTTCGGCAATAACCAACAGATCTTTTTCATTGTCAAGAAGCAATCGGAGCCCTTCACGAATCACATGATGATCATCGGCCAGAATGATATTTATTGTCATGATGCTTCCTTTAAGCTGTTATGGGGAATCCTCAAAATGGCCCGGGTTCCCTCTCCGGATACCGACAAAACCAAAAATTCCCCACCAATTGAACTGAACCGCTCCCGGATGCTGAAAAGGCCGAATCCGTTAATCTTAGACTGTTTTTCAGAATCAAACCCAATCCCATTATCCGTCACACAGATTTCAAACAAATTCGGCTTTTGGGACAAGCAAACCACTGTCTTTGAGGCGTTGGCATGTTTAATAACATTGTGAAGCAATTCTCTGACTGTCCTGAATATAAGAATGCTCAAACTGTTGTCCAACCAATTTTCCTCCAGATCCCCCTCGATACATGTGTCAATACCGCTTTGCCTGAACGTGTTTTCCAATAACCATTCCAAAGCGGGTCTGAGACCCAGTTCATACAGTATCGGCGGGCTGATTTCAAAGGTCAGGGTGCGGGTTTCCCGAATAATTTGATCCAGTTTATCTTCGATTTCGTTTATTTCCCTGGTTCGGTCCGCGTGCACCGCATCACAGGATGTCCTGAGCATTGAAAGTTTTAACTGGCATATCGCCAGATTTTGGCTGATCTGATCATGAAGATCCGATGCCAGCTGCCGCCGCTCCCGCTCTTCTGTTAAAAGCAGTTTGTAAGTCAGTTGCCGCAACCGGGTACGATGGGAGTGAAGTTTTTCTTCGTAATTTTTGCGCTCTTTGATTTCACAATTTAAACGGGTATTGGTCTGTTGCAAATGTTCATGAACCAGGGTCAGCTTATTAAAAAGCGTTTGAAACTCACCGTATAAAATGCCTATTTCGTCATTTCTCTTTAAAAAAAGGGGATATGAGGTCGGGTTTGGATTTCCCAAAGAAACGACCCGGGCAGTCAGTTTTCCCAAAGGCGCAATCACGACATGGTTAAGCAATAAAAACATGACAAGCAGCAAAACACCCCCGGCCAGAACTGTGGAAAGCAAAACAAAAAACATGGTATTCTTGGCATATGTCATAATCTGGCGAGGAATTTGAGCCCGGATAATGAGATCCGAAGCGTCGGTCAGCCCGTTGAAAATATCGAAGGCAAACAGCATATTTTTATCTTGCTCTTTGAATATGGGATTGTCATTTTTCTTCACTGTCTCAAACATTAATCGGATTTCATCAGGAACGGACGAATCCTGTGAAAGCCAGTACCGGTGATCAACCTTGGTCTGGTCCGCCAGGGTTTGCATGTAATTCTCGTTCAAAAAACGCCCCATGATCATATACCCCTTTGCAGGTCCAACATGAAGGCTTCGAATAACAGGCCGGGACGCCACAAGCAAGGGGCCTTTATCCGTGGCATATATGCCTGCAACACTGCTTTCTATATCTTGGGTGTGCGCCATAAGCACGTGGGACAAAGGAAAACGATCCTCTGGAAATTGAGCAATGTCCAAGTCCTTCCCGGTCTTTAAATCCATCATTTTCTTCCACAGGATACGGCCCTTAAGATCCAGAAGGATAATGGCGTTTAATCTGTTGTCGATAAACGTTGTACGGACAAGGTTTGACCGGATGAAATCCATATTGCCGTCCTGAACAAACGCATACGCATCATCCCAAGCGGCCCAGTCATGGGCAAATTCGTCCAGATAATGTATTTCCCGTCTCAGGGCTTCAAGGCAGCGGTTCAGGTCCTTTTCAGCCTCAAGTCTTTCCTGCACAACAAAACTTGGAAAAACCACGAAACACTCAATAGCGCAGCTTAATAGACCGTATACAATCAGTACCGCCAACAAAACGCCCAGGATTTTAGTTTTTAATTTCATGGTCAAGGTATTTTACTAAAAAATTGATCACATTGATTCGTTTTTTCTCAATGTTCCTACCCGCAATTAAGTAAACATTATATTTGGTCGATAGTAACCTGTAAATGACAGAGATAGGCATATTATTGTTTCCACTGATTGTTTTTGTATGTAATTACCTAGATTCCTTGACTGTTTATGGGGACAATGATAGCTTGATCATGTATCAATTCTAAAATAATTCACAATGTATCTAAGCAATCTACATCAGGAGGTCAGGACATGGAAATTATCGGCATAGATGTGGGGTTTGGTTTTACAAAAGCATACAACGGACAAAATTCGGTAATTTTCAAATCACTGATCGGCGATGCAGCGGAAATTCAGTTTATGTCATCCATGGGTGATGTCGCACCAACGGCCAATCTGCATATCACCCTGGACAATAAAACATACTTTTTAGGTTCCCATGCCGAACGTCAGTCCAGCCTGACCGAATATACCCTTGACCAGGAAAAAATGGTGGAAGAGTTCATCAAAATCCTGGCCCTTGCTGCGGCCGGCAGATGTTCCCAGACCCAGGGTCCCATCGGTGTTGTAACCGGCCTGCCCGTAGCGTATTTAAAAAGAGATACCAAGCGGCTGAAGCAGATTATCCAGGGGGAGCACGAAATCATATATCATCACCAAGACGCACCCGATGAACATAGAAAACTTTTGATTGACAAGGTGCATGTTATTCCCCAGCCCATTGGGTCCATCTTCAACCTTATTTTTGACGATAGCGGGAAAATCTGCGACAGGGAGCTTGCGGCCTCCAAGCTCGGGGTGGTGGATATCGGGTTCAAAACAACCGATTTTTCTATTTTTGACCACCTGCAGTACATTGAAAGGGGCTCTTCAACCATGGACACAGGGGTGTCCAAGTGCTTTTCGGTCATCGCGGACAAGCTGCGCCAGGAAAGCGGTATCAACATTGAACTTTACAAAATTTTTAAATTTATTGAATCCGGCGTAATTAAAATCCGCGGCAAGGAATATAACGTGATTAATCTTAAAAAACGCGTATATACACATGCCGCATCGACCATTGCATCTGATCTGAATCGGCTGTGGAAAAATGACTGGGATATTGACTCAATTATCGTATCCGGAGGGGGGTCTATCCCTTTGGCCGAATTTCTGATACCATCTGTCGAAGGCAATGTGATCCCCATTACCAAGAGCATTGACGCCCGGTTTAACAATGTTCAAGGATATTGTAAGTTTGGTCATTACAAATGGGGAAAAGACAAGGCGATACCGTCCAGGCAGGAAACGGCCCCTAAAGATGAAGAACCGCCGTCACCGCCGGAGGAACCGCCTTCACAAGAAACAGATAAATCAGGGAAAGGACTTGCCTGGTTGAGAAGGCAAAACGCTTAGACGCTATATGAACTTTGAGACATTAACCCAAATTCTGTCCATGGTGGCGGACGGAGAACTGCCCGTCGGCCAGGCGGCAGATCGATTAAAGCACCTCTCGTTTGAAGATATCGGCTGTGCCCATGTGGATCATCATAGAGCCCTTCGCAAAGGATTTCCCGAAGTCATTTTCGGGCAGGGCAAAACATCGGAACAGATTATCGCCATCCTTGAAAAACTGGAACAATCGGAAAATATTGTGCTGGTTACCCGCATTGACCCGCAAAAGGCGGACGCAGTGCTTTCAAGATTTCCCAACGCCCAATATTTTGATGATGCACGCCTGTTAAAAATTGAGAAGAAGCCGCCTGAGATTACAGGTTTAGGTACGATCCTCATCCTCTGTGCCGGGACCTCGGATATACCGGTGGTGATGGAAGCGTTCTTAACGGCAAAGGCCATGGGAAATGAGGTCAAAACGCTTTTTGATGTCGGGGTCGCCGGCATCCATCGCCTCTTTGCACATCAAAAAGAGCTTGAAAAAGCATCTGTCATTGTTGTTGCCGCCGGCATGGAAGGCGCCCTGCCCTCGGTGGTGGGCGGCCTTGTAAAAGCGCCTGTCATTGCCGTGCCCACTAGTGTTGGTTACGGCACAAGCTTCAACGGCATGACAGCGCTTTTGGGGATGCTGAACTCCTGTAGTTCAAACATTGCCGTGGTGAACATCGACAATGGATTCGGTGCAGGGTATATGGCCTCCACCATTAACCATGTGGGGGTTGGAAAATAGATTTCTAAGTTTGCTGGCGCATTGTCAGGGCTTCTTTATTTGACGGATCAATTCTCAAAATGCGATTCAGATAATCGTCTGCCTGGAGAATGCGCCTGTTTTGGAAATGGATCTGGGCGATCTGAAGTTTGGTTTTAATATCTCCCCGCCTGCTTTTATCAACGGTGACAAAACATTCCAATGCTTTTTCCTGATCGCCGGTTTCAAGGTAAATCAGTCCTGCCTTATACATCAGATCCATATTAGAAGGATTTTCTTTGATCGCTTCGGTAACAATCTGGGCCACAAACTCATATTCCTGGTTCTCCAGACAGATATTAATAATTTTTTCCTGAAACCCCCTGTTGGATCTGCTTTTTAACATAATACGTGAAAAAAGCATTCTACCCTCATTTCTGAATCCATTCACCAGAAGTGTTTCTCCCAGCTCAACCGCAGACTCAAAATACCTGGTGCTGAAAGACAACATTTCCATGTAAAGCTGGGCAGCCCGTTTAAAGTCACGCCGGTTCATGTACAATTTGGCCAGATGGCTTCGGGATATTGTATCCTGACGGTTTACGGCAACGGCCTTTTGTAAACATTTTTCACCAACGTCCGTTTTCTTGATCTCAAGGTATAATAACCCAAGTTTTCTTAAAATACGCGATGCATTGGGTTTAAGCGCCAAGGCCTGCCGGGTTTCATCAATGGCGCCTTCGATATTGCCGGCCTCTTCACACGCCCTTGCCTCAAGCAGATGAAGCTTGGCCTTATCCGGGTGATTGGCGGCATCAATAACACTTTTTATCTTTGAATCCAGGGATGCCAGGGTCAATGGTTTAAGAAGATACCCATCCACTTCATATTCTGCGGCATCGGCGACGATATCGCGTTCGTTTTCTGCTGTGACCATAATAATGGGAATATCTCTGATATCCTTGTCCCGGCGCAGATGGGCCAACATCTGGCTGCCGTTCATTTCAGGCATATTCCAGTCAACAATGAGCAAATCACAAGTTGCGCTCTTTAATGTGCTTAAACCTGATTTTCCATTATCGGCAAATAAAAGATTTTTACCGATTTCAAGGTTCCGCAGCATTTTTCTCAGGGTCAGGCGCATACTCTTCATGTCATCCACAATCAGTATGGTCATGGTACTAATATCAATCATAAATGGGCGTTCCCGATAAACCGAGTCAAATAGTCCTTGAGCATTTCGGGTACGGTCAATGGGTCCGACAAAACACCATCACCAGCCCGGGTTTCGATATTAAAGGCGGCATGTCTCAGCTGTTCTGCATTTACATTGGCGGCACCGCCTTTTAAGGCATGGGCACAGGCCTTGACATCTTCAAAATCAAAGGGTTCTTTTTTAATGGCCGCCACAAGATTATCGACAAGTTCCTGAACTTCTTGGAGAAAGGAATCAAGGACTTCTCCGGCCAGTTCTTCATCATTACCGAACCGTTCAAGAAATTTGTCCCGCTCAAAGACAGGCATCGACGCATCGTTATCTTCCAAATCGATAAAGACCTGTTCTTGTGTTTCACCATCATGAACATCAAGATCCGAAGGGATGTCAGCATCCGGCATTTGAAAATAATTTAACTCTAAGCTTTCCGACTTGTACCTGTTAATCAGTTCAATCAGTGCATTGGGATTGACCGGTTTTGAAATAAAATCATCCATACCTGCCGCTTTACATGCCTGTCGATCCTTTTCAAAGGCATTGCCGGTCATGGCAATGACAGGTGTTGCTGCAAAATTTTCCACGATTTCATATGCCCGGATTTGACGGGTGGCTTCATACCCATCCATTTCCGGCATCTGGCAATCCATAAAAATCAAATCATATTTATTCTCTTTTATCTTTTCCAGGGCCTGGCTGCCGTTGGAAGCCGAATCAATCAGATATCCCTGTTTGCGGATGAGTTCTTTGACCGTCACCACATTGGTTTCAAGGTCATCCACAACTAAAATTTTAAATTCTCTTTTCTTACGTTCTGCAAGGGAATGCCGGGTAATAATGGCCTGGTTGCTTTCCCGGTAGGCAGGTGAAAGCATCAGACAAATGGCGTCCTGGAGAATAGTTTCGTCCAAGGGAAAGCTTAAAAAAGCGGAGAATCCCAATGTTTCAAATTCCTTTGCATCCCCCTGCTTGCCCACAGCCGTGACAAGAATGCGGGCAAGGCTTCCCAGTTCACTATCCTGATCCAATTCCCGACCAAGATTTTTTGCATATTGATCCGATTCACTGACCTCCATAATGACCACATGAAACGGAGCTGCACTTGTTTTTGCAAGGGTAACACGTTCTATAAGTTGCGTGTATTCACTTGTCTCATACTCAAATCCGGTCAGATCAAGTATTTTTGTCAACCGGATGCTGGGCTCGGGTTTATCAGATACGGCAAGCACCTTTACTATATTTGCGCAAACGAGATCCGAATCCTGTGCTGTCTCCTCGGGCAGATATTTTTCAAAGGGCGCTTCAAACCAGAACGTGGATCCTATCATTTCAATACTCTCGGCACCCACCTGGCCCCCCATTAATTCAATAAATAATTTTGATATGAATAATCCAAGTCCGGTACCGCCATATGTCTTTGTGATTGACGCATCGGCCTGAACAAAAGGTGAGAAAAGACCCTTGAGGACCTCTTCTTTGATGCCGATACCGGTATCATCCACGCTGAAATGGATCAGTGCAGACCCGTCCTTGTCCTCTTTGAGCGTGACATTCAAGGTCACCGATCCCGTCTCAGTGAATTTAATGGCGTTACTGGTAAAATTTAGTATTACCTGGCGTATCCTGCCGATGTCGCCTTTAAGCAGTCTTGGCACCTGCGTATCTATATTATATGAAAACTCAAGCCCTTTTTGCCTGGCCTGCAATGCCGGTAAAGAGACAATATCCTTGATGGCGATGTCCAGATCAAACGGCCGGATATCAAGCTCAATTTTCCCGGCTTCAATTTTGGACAGATCCAGAATATCATCGACAATGGTTAAAAGGGCAGTGGCACTGTTGTAGGCAATATCGGCATGGCTGCGCTGTTTAGGGTCAAGCTCAGAATCGAGGAGCACATGAAGCATGCCTAAAACCCCGTTCATGGGATTTCGTATTTCATGGCTCATGTTGGCTAAAAATCGGTCCTTAACTTCGATGGCATTTTTGGCTTCTTCTTGAACATCTTTAGACCAATTTACAGCCGCCTGGTGTGCTGTGATCAGCATCTGCTGTTTTTTGAGTATTAAAAGCAGGACAGAAACAACCCCAAAAAACAGAATAACAAACACCTCAAGGCGAAATGCATTAAGATTCAATGCACCCGGCCCCCAGGACGGGCCCAAATAGAAAAAGAAAAGCAACGCGGCAAAAAAGCAGCATAATCCCCTAAAAGCCCACCAATCCGCCAATAAAACAGCGGCTGCCATCACTATGATGAAAAAAAAGAGCCCGGCACTGAAAATGCCGCCTGTAAGACAGGTAAACCAGGTGAGGTACGCAGAGAAAACCACAAGAAGCGTTCGCCCCCGGATTTGGGATCGGCCGTCGACACCGCCGCTCAAAAGATGGTATGCGGCCCAAATCAGACAAACCGCAGCAATGGACGGTGCAATCAAAGCAACGGTTTTCGCATACAGGCCCATGCCTGCTAACCAGAATACGATTGCCGTCATAATGCATGACAGCCAAAATGATAGATCTTTATCAGTGATCATGTGGCATCGCGTCAATCTAAAATTATGATATTTAAGATATGAATATTATTGAATCAATATAACTGTCCGGCAGTTTGAATGTCAAACCCTAATTCGCACCCGTTCATAAATAGTATTTTTGCCCGAATTTGAGACCTAAAAAAATCCCTAAATTCTGACCCGACGCGGTTCCTGGAATGCCTGCCAGACAGGCGAAAATTTAATTTCAAGAAAACTTCTATTTTTTCTTGACATTAATGTTATTTATATATAGTTAATATTTTTAATTGAGAGTAAAATATTATGATTAAAACAAATATTATTAACAGCCTAGTGGTCCTCATTATCGTGGAGGTGGTTATTGTCACCTCCGGACGAAGGGGCTATTAGTGGCTTAAATAAGATTAATCAAAAAAAGCCGTTACCAGCCCCAAGGGGGGCCGGTAACGGCTTTTTTGCTTTTAGGAGACTTTTTAAAAAATGAAAAGAAGCAGCATTGCGACACAGGGCGTGGCACGTGCCCCCCACCGGGGACTGCTCAAAGCGTTAGGGTATACTGATATGGAGCTGAGCCGCCCTTTGATCGGGATTGCCAACTCCGCCAATGAACTGATCCCGGGACACATGCATCTGGATTCCCTTGTCAAAGCCGTCAAGGCCGGTATCTCCATGGCCGGCGGCACCCCAATGGAATTTTCCACCATCGGTGTGTGTGACGGTGTTGCCATGAATCATATCGGCATGCATTATTCACTGGCATCCAGGGAACTGATTGCCGACAGCATTGAAGTGACGGCCACAGCCCACCCCTTTGACGGTATTGTCATGATACCCAACTGCGATAAAATTGTACCCGGCATGCTTATGGCTGCGGCACGGCTCAACATTCCGTCCATTTTTGTCAGCGGCGGGCCGATGCTGGCAGGCCGCCACCCCCATGACCGGTCCAAAAAAATCGACCTGATCACTATATTTGAAGCTGTGGGGGCCGTGCAAAGCAACAAAATGACCGAAGAAGAGCTTCTTGAAATGGAAAATTCAGCCTGCCCCACCTGCGGGTCCTGTGCCGGCATGTTCACGGCCAATTCCATGAACTGTCTCACCGAAGCCATCGGCATGGGACTGCCGGGCAACGGCACCATTCCGGCCCCCATGTCCAGCCGGGTGCGTTTGGCAAAAGCTGCCGGTATGCAGATCATGAATCTGGTCGTTCACGACATCACCCCGGATAAAATCATGACCCAAAAGGCTTTTATGAATGCCCTGGCCGTGGATATGGCATTGGGCTGCTCCACCAATACGGTCCTGCATCTTAAAGCCGTGGCTGCCGAAGCCGGTGTGGACATTCCGCTGGAATTGATTAACGAAGTGAGCAAAAAGACCCCCCATTTATGTTCCTTAAGCCCCGGGGGCAAGGATCATATTGAAGATCTTGACGCAGCCGGCGGTATCCAGGCGGTCATGAAAGAACTCAGCGACAACAATATGATCGACACAAGTCTTATTACGGCCACCGGTAAAACCATCGAGGAGAACCTTAAGAACGTGAAGGTCAAATACCGGGATGTGATCCGGCCGGTGAATGATCCCTATCATAAGGAAGGCGGCCTTGCCGTATTGTTCGGCAATCTTGCACCCGAAGGCTGTGTGGTAAAACAATCTGCGGTACTGCCGGAAATGATGAACCACCAGGGACCGGCACGGGTGTTTGACTGCGAAGAAGATGCGAGCAACGCCATCATGGAACGTCAGATCAATCCAGGGGATGTCATCGTGATCCGGTACGAGGGGCCTGCCGGAGGACCTGGCATGCGCGAGATGCTCACCCCCACCTCAGCCATTGCCGGCATGGGGCTTGACGACCGGTGTGCCCTGATCACCGACGGCCGGTTTTCCGGCGGCACCAAAGGCGCCAGCATCGGCCATGTATCGCCCGAAGCGGCCCAGGGCGGCATGATAGCCTTTGTTCGTGAAGGGGATCAAATCCGCATCGACATTCCAAACAAGACCATTGAACTGCTGGTAGCTGAAGATGAAATTGCCAAACGAAAAGCGGACTGGAAGAAACCTGAACCCAAAATCAAAAAAGGCTATATGGCCCGTTATGCCAAGATGGTAACATCCGCAGGCAACGGCGCCATATTCAAATAAAGGAGCGGACGATGAAACTGACAGGGGCGCAAATCCTCATTAAGATGATAAAGGCACAGGGTGTTGATACAATCTTCGGATATCCCGGCGGGGCCACCATTGATATCCATGATGAAATCCTTAAACACGACGACCTGCGTCATATTGTGGTACGACACGAACAAGGTGCCGTTCACATGGCCGACGCCTATGCAAGGGCGCATAAAAGCACCGGCGTTGCACTGGTCACCTCCGGCCCGGGTGCCACCAATGCCGTAACAGGCCTTGCATCGGCCCATTGCGATTCCATTCCCATTGTAGTCTTTACCGGCCAGGTTCCCACAGGCCTCATCGGCAACGATGCCTTCCAGGAAGTGGATATTGTCGGCATCACCCGCCCCTGTACCAAACACAACTACCTGGTTAAGGATGTACACCGGCTTGCCGAGACCATCCAGGAAGCGTTCTTCATTGCCGGGTCCGGCCGTCCCGGACCTGTATTGGTGGATCTGCCCAAGGATGTGATCCAGGCACAAATCGAGTTTGAAATGCCGGGGCCCAAGAAAATGCGTACCTACAAGCCCAATTACAAACCCAACAAAAAGCAGATGGCAAAGGCCGTAAAAATGCTCAAAGAGGCCCGCCGGCCTGTCATGTTCGGTGGCGGCGGCCTCATTTCATCCGGGGCAAGCAAGGAGTTTACCCGGATTGCAAAATTTGCCAATCTCCCGGTTACCGCATCCTTGATGGGACTTGGCGCCTTTCCCGGCTCCGATGAAAACTGGCTGGGGATGCTGGGCATGCACGGCACCTACCGCGCCAATATGAGTATTGGGCACAGTGACCTTATTTTTGCAGCCGGTGTAAGATTTGATGACCGGGTCACCGGTAATCTTGAAAAATTTGCACCGGACGCCAAAATCATTCAAATCGACATTGACCCCACATCCATCCATAAAAACGTTGACGTTGACTGCCCCATTGTCGGGGACTGTAAAATGGCATTGGCCGATATTGCCGAGATGATGGAAAAAGAAGCTTCTGAAAATTTTATGAAAGGCCGTGAGGAATGGCTGAACCGGATCAATGAATGGAAACAGGTCAAGCCGTTAAAATACGACCAGTCCTTTGACGTCATCAAACCCCAGTATGTGGTTGAAAAACTGTATGAAGCCACCCAGGGGAACGCCATTGTTACCACGGAAGTTGGGCAAAACCAGATGTGGTCGGCCCAGTACTATCATTTTGATGCCCCCAACCATTTCATCACATCCGGCGGCCTTGGGGTTATGGGATTCGGTCTGCCTGCCGCCATCGGCGCCAAAGCTGCGGTCCCTGACAAAACAGTCGTATGTGTGGCAGGGGACGGCTCAATCCAGATGAATTCCCAGGAGCTCATGACGGCGGTCGCTGAAAAATTGGATGTAAAAATCGTTATTTTAAACAACCGCTACCTTGGCATGGTGCGCCAATGGCAGGAGTTGTTCTACAACAAAGTCTATGCCGACACCAATATGGAAGCCCAGCCCGATTTTGTAAAACTTGCCGAGGCATACGGGGCAACCGGATTCAGATGTAATGATCCGGCCAAAGTCACCCAGACCCTTCAAACGGGTTTGAACACCCCCGGCACGGTTATCATGGAATTTGTCGTGGAACGTGAAGAATCGGTCTACCCCATGGTTCCGGCAGGCGGGGCCATCACTGACATGCTTCTGGTTTAAAAAGGATATTTGATATGGAAACCAACAGATATATTTTATCAATTCTTGTGGATAATGAACCGGGGGTTCTGTCCCGGATTGCAGGTCTGTTCTCCGGCCGCGGGTTTAACATAGACTCCTTAAGTGTTGCAAAAACAGCCGAGCCGGACGTCTCAGTGGTCACCATGGTTACCTATTGTGACGAGCACATCATCGAGCAGATCAAAAAGCAGCTGCACAAGCTGATCAATGTTATCACGGTAAATGATTTAACCGAAACACAATATGTGGAGCGAGAGCTTGTCCTGCTCAAGGTCCATGCAAAGACCGAAAAACGTGCGGAAATTATGCGTCTCGTTGATATATTCAGATCCAGGATCGTTGATGTCGGAAGCGCTCACTTTATCATTGAAGTGTCAGGAGATTCCGGCAAAATAAAAGCCTTTGTTGAGCTGATGAAGCCCATGGGCATCATTGAAATTGCCTCCACCGGCACCATAGCCCTTGGCAGGGAGAACGGGAAATGAAAGGAGTAAAAGCAAAAAAGAAAGCCTTGCTTTACGACACCACCTTGCGTGATGGAATGCAGGGGGAAAATATCTTCTTTTCCCCCGAGGATAAACTCAAAATGGCCATACGGCTAGATGATGCCGGAATCCACTACATTGAAGGCGGCTGGCCGGGTTCCAATCCCGGTGCCCAGGCTTTTTTTGACCTGGTCAGGGATAAAGAGTTCAAACAGGCAAAAATCTGTGCATTCGGCTCAACACGAAGACAGAACTCAACCTGTGAACAAGATGCCAACCTCAAGGCGCTGATTGATTCAGGCGCGCCGGTGGTAACCATTTTCGGCAAATCCTGGGACCTGCATGTCACGGACATCATGAACAACACCCGGGAAGAGAACCTTGCGATGATTACCCAAAGTATCGCCTATCTCAAATCCCAGGGCCGTGAAGTGCTCTATGATGCAGAACACTTTTACGACGGGTATAAAGCCAATGCCGAATTTGCCCTGGAAACCCTGGAAGCTGCCGTAAAAGGCGGAACCCGATGTTTGGTACTTTGCGACACCAACGGCGGCAGTCTGCCTTGTGATATTGACACCATCACCCGGGAAACCATAGCCCATTTCAAAGACTATGACGATGTGATTTTCGGCGTGCATACCCATAATGACTGTGCCATGGGGGTTGCCAACGCCATCAATGCGGTTCATGCCGGCGCGACCATGGTGCAGGGCACGGTGAACGGTTATGGGGAACGCTGCGGCAATGCCGATCTCACGGCAATTATCCCCATCCTGGCCCTTAAAATGAACAGGGACTGCATTACAGAAGAGAACCTGGCCAAGCTGCGGGCGTTGTCCAGATTTGTATCTGAAACCGCCAACATGCCGCCTGTGGCATCACGGCCCTTTGTTGGCCGGTCTGCATTCACCCACAAAGGCGGTGTTCATGTGTCGGCCATCATGAAAAATCCCAAAGCCTATGAACACATGACACCGGAACTTGTGGGTAACCGCCGCAGGGTTCTGGTTTCAGAACAGTCCGGCAAAAGCAACATCGCATACAAGGCCAAGGAACTTGGGGTTGATCTGGGCAATGACGAATCCAAAAAGTCCTTGATTGTCAACAACATCAAGGAGATGGAAAATTTCGGGTATGAGTTTGACACGGCCGAAGGCTCTTTGAAGCTGATTATGGAGAGACTCACCGAGCAGTATCAGTCCCATTTTGACCTGGAATCCTTCAGGGTGGTGGTGGAAAAGGACAAGGAACGGCCCTGTTATTCCCACGCCATGATCAAGATTCGAGTTGGGGATAAGACTGAAATCACCTCAGCCGAAGGCGAAGGACCGGTGTCTGCCCTTGATAACGCCCTCAGGAAGGCTTTGGCAGCCATGTATCCAGGCGTTAAAGATCTTCATCTGGTGGACTTCAAGGTTCGTGTAATCGACGGTTCCGACGGAACCGATGCAAGGGTAAGAGTATTGATCGAGTCCCGAGATACGGATAATATCTTTTCCACGGTCGGGGTTTCCGAAGATATTATCGAAGCCTCATGGCAGGCGCTGGCCGACAGTTTTCAGTATAAACTGTCGCTGGATCATAAAAATGAACGCAACAAAGCCGAGTCGACAGCCTAAACATTGTTGGTTAGTAAAAAGCCCCCGGCTTTTAATAGCCGGGGGCTTTGCTTAATTTTTTTCGAGAACACTCAATCTAATCGGTCTTCAACACAGACAGGAACGCCGACTGCGGAATTTCCACCGATCCGACCATCTTCATTCTTTTTTTGCCTTTCTTCTGTTTTTCCAAAAGCTTGCGCTTTCTTGAAATATCACCGCCATAACATTTGGCAGTAACATCCTTACGATAGGCGGAAATGGTTTCCCTGGCAATGATCTTGCCGCCGATGGCACCTTGAATGGGTATTTTAAACTGCTGTCTTGGGATCTCTTCGCGCAGCTTTTTGCAGGCAGCCCGGGCCTTGGCCTCTGCTTTCTCCCGGTGAATCAGCATGGAAAGGGCATCAACCCGTTCCGCATTAATCAAAAAATCAAGCTTAACAAGATTTGTTTCCTGGTAGCCTGCAATTTGATAATCAAAGGAACCATAACCCTGGGTCACACTTTTCAGGCGGTCGTAAAATTCATACACCACCTCGGCCAAAGGCAGAATAAATTTCATTTCCATGCGATTTGAGGTCAAATACTGATAATTGGTGCTCTCGCCGCGAAACTCATGGCAGACCTGCATCACATTACCCATATATTTATCAGGCACGATGATAGAGGCTTTGATAATGGGTTCCCGTACGCACTTGATTTCCGTGGGATCAGGATATTCGGTGGGGTTGTCGATGATTTTGACTTCTCCGGACACATAGGTGACTTCATACTGTACCGAAGGCGAGGTTAAAATCAGCGAAACATCATATTCGCGCTCAAGACGCTCCTGAACCACTTCAAGGTGCAAAAGCCCAAGAAATCCACACCGGTACCCAAACCCCAGGGCCGCCGACGAATCCTTTTCATAAATCAAGGCGGCATCATTGAGTTTGAGTTTTTCCAACGCTTCGGTCAGTTCCGGATAATCGTCGGATGCCACCGGATACATGGAAGAAAAGACGACAGGGGTGGGTTCCCTGAAACCGCCAAGCGCTTTATCGCATTTTTTATCGGGCATGGTCACCGTATCACCGATTTTCACATCGGAGATCAGCTTTATCCCGGCAATCACATAGCCCACCTGCCCTGCATCAAGACTTGCCTGGGGGCTACGTTTGATTTGAAACAGACCCACTTCTTCGACCTTGTAGATCGCATCATTGGACATGAATTGTATCCGGTCACCTTTTTTGACACTGCCTTCAAAAATTCTGAAATGGATGATCACGCCTCTGAAAGGATCATAATGGGAATCAAATATCAGCGCCTTGAACGCCCCGGTATTTTCCACAGCAGGCGCAGGTATTTTATCCACAATGGTCTGAAAAATCTTATCAACACCAAGCCCTGTTTTTGCGGAAACAAGAAGCGCCTGTTCACTGTCAAGCCCCAGGTCTTCATCAATCTGATTTTTAACCCATTCGATCTCGGCCGACGGCAAATCAATTTTATTGATGATCGGAAGAATTTCAAGGTTATGTTCCATGGCCAGATAGAGGTTGGCAAGGGTCTGGGCTTCAACCCCCTGGGATGCATCGGCCAGTATCAAAGCGCCTTCACATGAGGCAAGAGCTCTTGACACTTCATAGGAAAAATCCACATGCCCCGGCGTATCAATGAGATTAAGCAGATACTGGGTGCCGTCCACAGCCGTATAAGGCAGGGACACGGTCTGGGATTTTATGGTGATTCCCCTCTCCCGCTCAATATCCATGGAGTCCAAAATCTGGTCTTTCATATCCCTATCGTCTATAATACCGGATAGTTGTATAAGTCGATCAGACAAAGTAGATTTGCCATGGTCAATATGCGCAATAATAGAAAAATTTCTAATATTAAGGTGATCGTATTTCAATTAGACTCCAAACTAAGAGTTGACAAAAAAGGTGTATCCATCATAATAAGGCTATACATTTATCAATTGTGATGTTCAGTGTCAAGAAAAGCCGCTGTTCAAGCCTGTCTATTTATATCGGAGAAACAAATGGCCCATGCCGTTCTCATTGTTGACGATGATATAGCAATTAAGGAATCTGTAGAAGAATTTTTAACACTAATGACCTATAATGTCAAAAGTGCCGATAATGCATTTCAGGCCGTTGAGATCCTAAAATCCTTTCAACCCGATGTGGTTTTAACCGATATCATGATGCAGGGCATGGATGGACTTGAATTAACTAAACTGATCCGGGAAAAGTACGATATTGATGTCATGGTCATGACCGGGTATTCTGCGGATTATTCCTATGAAGAAGCCATCAATGCAGGGGCCAGTGATTTTATCTTCAAGCCGTTCCGTTTTGAAGAGCTGGACCTGAGAATCAAACGGATGCTCAGGGAAGCTGCATTCAAAAGGGAAAGGGATAAACTGCTCGAAGATATGAAGCAGCTGGCCATCACCGACGGATTAACAGGGCTGTTCAATTCCCGACAGTTTTTTCACCAAATCAAGCAGGAGGTTGAACGTTTCCAGCGCTATACCAGGGACTTATCACTTCTTATGCTGGATATCGACTTTTTTAAAAAGTACAACGATACCTGGGGGCATCTGGAAGGTGACAAGGTGCTGATGAGCATGGGCATGATCATCTCCTCCTGCCTGCGCAGCATGGATTCCGCCTACCGTTACGGTGGCGAGGAATTCGCCGTGCTTTTACCGGAAACAGAGCTAAAAGAGGCCTGTCTGGTGGGCAACCGCATCAGGGACAATGTCCGAAAAGCTGTCTTCACACCGGAAAAAGGTGTGCAGACCTCCGTGACCGTCAGCATTGGCGCGGCACAGATTATCAACGGCGAAGATTTTACCTCTTTTATCAAACGTACGGATAAGGCGTTGTACCAGTCAAAAGAAAACGGTCGCAACCGATTGACCCAGGCACCAGCCACTTAATCCATGGCAATACGCATGCTTAGATCAACGGACACGGACTGATGGGTGAGTGCCCCGCAGGAAATAACATCCACGCCGGTTCCGGCAATGGCGTTCAATGTCTTTAAACTGACATTCCCCGACGCTTCCACCACGGCACGTTTCCCAATTAACGCCACGGCTTTGGTCATGGAGTCAATATCCATATTATCCAGCATAATGACATCCGCCTGGGCATCAAGGGCCTGTTGCACCTGAACCATATCTGAAACTTCCACTTCTATTTTCATCAGATGGGAGGCCCTGGCCCGAACACGGGAAACTGCCGCCGCAATGGAACCGGCCGCTGCAATATGGTTGTCTTTGATCAGAATACCGTCATAAAGGGCAAATCGGTGATTAAATCCGCCCCCTGCCCTGACAGCGTCTTTTTCGATTTTCCGCCATCCAGGGGTTGTTTTTCTCGTATCCACCAGCCTGACGTTTGGATTGTTCAAAACGTTGACAAATTCTCTTGTCAACGTTGCAATACCCGAAAGCCGCTGCAAAAAATTTAACGCCACACGCTCGGCCGTCAAAAGAGAACGAATATCGCCGGTGACGGTGAAAATCACATCACCACTTTTAATGGTGTCCGAATCATTGAAATGAATCCTGCAGTTCAAAGACGGATCTACGGTATGGAACACTTTTTTGGCCACATCCGTTCCCGCCAGGATAAAGTCCTGTTTTGCCACAATGACGGCGGTCTTTTCCTGGGGCTCAAGGAAAATACTGTCCGTGGTGATATCCCCAAGACAAGCATCTTCAAAAAGTGCCAGCCCTATGATCTTTTCTGTCATATCCATTCTGTATACTACCTGAACAAAAAATTGTGTTTTCGTAAAAAAAGCTACCCACCTGCAAGGGAACATACACAAAGCAGATGGGTAACTTTCAGTTCAAACACGATTCATATTAACCCTGTTTAAGATTTTTAACCCTATCCAGGTTCACAGTAATCTTATCCTGTTTTTCTTTAAGCTCTTCGTGCTGTGCCTTAACCTTCTCAATTACCTCTTCAGGCGCTTTTTCAAGGAAGCTGTCATTATTCAAGCGTTTGAGAATACCGCTTAACTCTTTGGTATTTTTCTCCAGCTCTTTTTCAAGACGGCTGATCTCCTTGTCAAAATCAATTACACCTTCAAGGCAGACAAAGCAGGTGGTGGCCCCTGAAACAGTTGTGGCCGAAGATTCCGGCGGATTGCCAGCCTCACAGAAGGAGAGATTCTCAAGGGTGGCAAGGTTGATAATAACGGATTTGTTTTCGGCAATCAGCAGTTTTTCGGTCTTTTCTTCCGTGGTAGCCAGCACCTTAACCCGGGTGGAGGGCTGGATATTCATCTCGGATCTGATATTTCGGATTCCTGAAATCAAAGAGAACATAAATTCCATCTCTTTTTCACAGGCCGGATCATTAAACTTGTTAAAATCATTTTCATTATAGGGGAATGCCGCCTTCATAACGGAGCCGGTGGTGCCCGGAAGAATATTATAAATTTCTTCGGTAACAAAGGGCATGAAGGGGTGCAGCATGATGATAATATCTTCAAGCACCTTTGCCAGAACCCCCCGGGCTGCGTCACGCTGGTCAGCCCCTAACTTCTCATACAGGGCAGGTTTGGCAGCTTCAAGGTACCAGTCGCAGAATTCATGCCATACAAACTGGTAAACGGCAGAAGCGGCTTCGTTGAACCGGTATTCCTCAATGCCTTGTTTTACGGCCAAAGAGGTTTGTGCACACCGGGACAAAATCCAACGATCCGCCAGGGTCAGGGCAAGATCGTCCGTTAGCGTGTCTTTTTCCGTAATGTGCATCAAAGTGAATCTTGCTGCATTCCACAGTTTGTTAACAAAATTTCGGTACCCTTCCACCCTGGATTCGGACATTTTAACGTCCCTGCCCTGGGCAGCAAAGGCAGCCAATGTAAACCGGAATGCATCTGCGCCGTATTCGTCAATGACCTTGAGGGGATCAATCACGTTACCCTTGGACTTGGACATCTTTTTGCCGTGTTCATCCCTGACCAGGGCATGGATATAGACATCCTTGAAGGGAATTTCATTGTCCATGAAGTGAATGCCCATCATCATCATTCTGGCAACCCAGAAAAACAAGATGTCGAATCCTGTAACCAGAACATTGGTCGGATAAAAAGTTTTCAACAGATCTGTATTTTCAGGCCACCCCATGGTGGAAAAGGGCCAGAGCGCCGAAGAAAACCAGGTATCAAGGACATCGGTCTCCTGGACAATCTCTTTGCACCCGCAGGTGGGGCAGCTATCAGGATCAGTCTCTTCAACAATTACGGCCTTGCATTCCGGGCATTTCCATACAGGAATACGATGGCCCCACCAGATCTGTCGGGATATGCACCAATCCCTGATATTATCCATCCATTCAAAATAGGTTTTTGACCAGTTGTCAGGAATAATACGGGTTCTGCCGTCCCGTACAGCCTGGGATGCTTTTTCAGCCAGGGGGCCGACTTTGACAAACCACTGTTTGGAGATGGAAGGCTCAACGTCTGTGTGGCAGCGATAGCAATTACCAACGCTGTGTTTCAAAGGTTCTTTTTTCTCAAGCAAACCCAACTCTTCAAGGGCGGCAACGGCTTGTTTTCGGCATTCAAACCGGTCAAGACCGGCAAAACGCCCTGCCCCTTCCATCATTGCGCCTGCGTCATCAATGACCTTTAATTTTTTAAGGTCGTGTTTTTCACCTAAGTGAAAATCGTTGGGATCATGGGCAGGGGTTACTTTCAAGGCACCTGTACCAAACTGGGTGTCCACATATTCATCCCGGATAATGGGGATGACCCGGTCTGTGAGGGGCAGCTGAACTTCTGTCTCCTCAAGGTTCTTGAATCGTTCGTCTTCGGGGTTAACGGCAACCGCCATATCCCCAAACAGGGTTTCAGGCCGGGTGGTGGCAACTGTCAGCCCCTTTTTATGGCCGCCCTTAAAGGGGTAGCGAATATAGTAGAGGTAACCGTCTTTTTCTTCGTATTCAACCTCAAGGTCCGCAAGTGCGGTTTTGCATCTGGGGCACCAGTTGATGATGTACTGGTCTTCATAGATCAGACCCTCTTTATACAAACGGACGAACACCTTGCGCACAGCTTCGGAGAGTCCCTCATCCATGGTAAAGCGTTCCCGGTCCCAGTCACAGGATGCGCCAAGCCGCTTGAGCTGGTTGATGATGGCACCGCCGGATTTTTCCCGCCATCTCCAGACTTCTTCAATAAAGGCTTCACGGCCCACCTGATCACGGTTTTTGCCTTCCGCAGCCAGTTTTCGCTCCACCACGTTCTGGGTGGCGATTCCGGCGTGATCAGTTCCCGGCATCCATAGAACATTCTGCCCCAAAAGCCTTCTGTATCTGCACATGATATCCTGGATCACATTGTTCAGCGCATGACCCATATGAAGCACGCCGGTGACGTTAGGCGGTGGAATAACAATTGAAAAGGGGGGGCTGTCGCTTTTATCTTCAGCTTTGAAAAAACCGTTTTCAAGCCAGAATGAATACCATTTCTCTTCAATCTCTTTAGGAGAATATCCTTTGTCCAGGGAATCCGAACACATAATTCAACTCCTCAAACCCTTTTAATATAACAGCACCTTATTACATAGGGGGCTGTGTCATGTTATGTCGTGGACCACCATGCGTTTTACACGGCAAAGCGGTCCAAGGCCAGTTAATCAAAAACGGGGATTGTATAAATCCCCGCCACGTTAATAAAAATTTTTAAAAATTAAGTCAATCGTTTAATCAGGTCTACCCGATATCGTCAAGATCTTTTTTAAGCCCTGCTTTAATATCTTCTATTTCACGCTTAATCACTTTTTCCGTGACTTCGAAAAGGATTTTCTCAATAATTCCGGAAAACTTCTTCTCGATAATTTTTTCAAGGACAGCTTCTATATCGCTCTGACCCACAGGCGGCATGGTATCTTCACCCTCTTTTCGTGACAAGGTACTGCCGTTGCTCGACAACGCTTCGCCATCATGGGATTCCTGTGTTAATTCAATTACGTCTTCATCATTTTGGGATGATTCGTCTACGACCACATCGGTCAATTCAATGATATCATCATAATCGTGAACCATAAAAGCCTCATTTTGTCCTGATTTTAAAAGCGTTTGATTTTATTTCGTCGAGACTAACCACTACGGGCTAACAGAGTCCATCAATATCCAGGACTCGATATGCATCCAAAAACGAAAACAATTTAACAACTTATTGGAAGTTTCATACTGAAAAATTTACCAGAGCATATAAAAACTGTCAACGATTTTACTTTCTTTCAGGCAGTTACACAGCTCTTTATGTGAAACAGTAGGCAGAAAAATATATTATTATTTCATATATTTAATATTGTCACCCATCTTCGTTCCATTTACAATCCAACTCCCAATTTGAAAGTCGAATCCAACAGACTCCCGTTGACTGTCAGTGGAGATAAAATCTACAGTTGTGCTTTTTGGATGGGGGTGTTTAATATCCAATCAAATTAAATTTAAAGGAGAATAGAATGGATGAGGCTCGTCTGATGGACATTGAAACAAAGCTGGCCTACCAGGAAAAGACCATCAAGGAATTGAACGATGTGGTCTGCCGGCAGCAAAAAGAAATAGACCGGCTAAATGCCCTGTGCAACAGATTATCAAAGCTGGGCAAGGCCCATTCTGAGGTCCTTTCGGGCATGGATGCACCGGCCAATGTAAAACCGCCCCATTATTGATCCTGCCACCGGCCGGGTTGGATAAGGCATAACGGAACTCAGGAGGTATCTGGACAATTTGTTAGGATGTTGAACGGAATGGAAATGAAAGGCTCAATAGCGTCTAAAATTCTGCCCGAATTGCAACGCGGTCGCCGATTAAGGAGAAAGCCACGCATGCGGTCGGAAAATTTTCTTAAGAAAGTAAAAATTTCAGCTACTGAATGCCCCGTAAAAAACTGGTGGTGGATTTGGGGAAAGTATGAAACATTGACAGAAAAAAATCACAGGATTATTTTGTACCGGATTTTATTTTCAAATGATTTTCGAAGGCAAAATAAATGATTCAAACCATGAAGTCCGGTAAACGGGTAAATTTTGAGGATTGTGACCCTTTCTCGCACCTCAACAATGCAAATTACATCAACTATTTTCTTACGGCCAGAGAAGAGCAGCTCAGGACCAATAATGTGCTCAATATATTTGAGCACGTGAAAGCCACAGGAAACGGCTGGGCCGTTACCGCGCACAACATTCTCTATTTAAAACCCTCTTTACTGGGGGAAGAGCTGGAAATCTGGAGCCGGATGCTTGCCTTTGACAAATTCAGGAATCTGGTGGAATTTGTCATGCTTTGTCCGGAAACAAAACAGCTCAAATCGGTCATGCACAGCCAGTTTGCTTATATTTCCATAAAGAAAGCAAAACCGGTTGCCGTGGATAAAGATACCCTTGGTTTGTTCGAGCAGGTTGCTTTGTTTCCAGATGAAAATATTTCTAACATCCAGATGGCTGACCGGCTTAAACAGATTAAAACTGAAATTTTATGATTTAAAATTTGCATCAACACCCCGGGCATTGAGACCCAGGATGTTGATAGCAAAAGAATCTATTTTGGGGGAAGTTTGGCAACACTGACCACCTGAATGGTCGTGTAGGCTTTTAATCCTTCCAGGCCAAACTCGGTGCCGACACCGGAAAGCTTGACACCGCCGAAGGGTGCCATGGGGTGCAGTTTGCCGTGGGCGTTGACCCATGCGGTGCCTGACTCCAGGCGCTGGGCAACGGCTTTTGCCTGCGCTACGTCATTGCTCCAGGCAGAGCCGCCCAATCCCACATCCACGGCATTGGCCCGCTCAACGGCTTCATCAATGGTAGAATATTTTAGAATGGGCAGGGCCGTGCCGAACTGCTCCTCTTTCACCAGATCCATATCATCGGTAACATCAGCCACCAGAGTCAGGGGATAAAAATACCCATTGCCGGGCATGGGCTCTCCGCCGCACAGTACGCGTGCCCCTTGTTGCCTGGCATCATCCACATATTTGCGGATGAGATCAAACTGAGCGGCATTGGCCAAAGGCCCGATCAGATTGGCCTCATCCATGCCGTCACCCACAGGAATTTTGCTCACATAGTCGGTGAACTTTTGGCAGATTTCTTCATATTGGTCCTCGTGGACAAACAGCCGCTTGAGACAGGCGCAGGTCTGGCCCGCGTTAATAAAGCAACCCCAAAAGAGTGACTCAAGCAACGGTTCGATATCGGTGCCCGGCAAAATGATACCTGCATCATTGCCCCCCAGTTCCAGGGTCAAAGTTTTCAAGTTTGTTGCGGCCCGCTGCATAATGGTCTGGCCGACCCCCACAGAACCGGTAAATACCATTTTATCAATACCTTTATGGGCGGACATGGCATTGCCGATGTCGGAACTGCCGGCCACAACATTGAGAACGCCGGCGGGCAGGATCTCATTGATCAACTCAACCAGACGCAATGTTGACAGCGGTGTATATGACGCAGGTTTAATAACAACCGTGCAGCCCACACGCAAAGCCGGCATGATATGCCAGACCGCAATCATCAGCGGCCAGTTCCATGGGGTGATGGAGCCCACAACGCCCACGGGTTTGCGGGTCAGTTCAATGGTGTCTTCGGGGTTGTCGTCAATCAGCTCATTTTCAAGCTTAAGCCCTGCGGTGACCTGGGTCCAGGCCATGCAGCCGCCCACCTCAAAATTGGCCCCGGGACCGAATTGAGTCTTGCCCTGTTCAAGGGTGATCAGCTGTGAAAGCTCAGCCATATTTTTTTCAATAATCCCGGCTATCTGCTGCAGGTATTCCACCCGTTTTTCATCGGCCAGGGCGGACCAGCTGGGCAAGGCTTTTCTGGCTGCCGCAACCGCCTGGTCCAGCAGCTCGACACTGGCCTTGGGGCAGGCGGCAAACACCTCGCCCGTTGCCGGGTTAATCACGTCAAAGGTTTCCTTGGGAACCACTTTCTCACCATTAATTATCAACGCATATTCTGCCATCATGGATCCTTTCACTTGTGTTTATCGTTTGTATCTCTAATTTTTATTATGGGTGCTCGGCACCACAACATAACTGCGAAAATTCCTGCCCGTTAAACATCCCCAGAAGACGCCCAGGCCATAGGAGATGTGCTCCAAAATGTAGAAAAACAAAAAAGACAAAAAGGGCAACTGGACTTTTTTCACCCTGAAATCCACCACCACCGCGCAGCCGAGCATGGGCAGTAACAACAACATAAAAGGCGGTTGCCAGATTGCAAAGCCAATCATAGCAATTAAATAGTATCTGACCAGATGAAAGCTAAGATAGAACAACAGACTGACCATGGTTCGCAACCGCGCCCGCAGTAACAAAACAAATCCGATGTTCACTTGCATTTTTTTTGTTTTCTGCTTGAGCACAATACTATCTGTAACGACCACAAGAACGCCCAACAGCAAACCTGCAGCACCGGTCCAGGGTATAGTTAAAAAGGAGAGCAGGAAACCTGCCAGCAGGGGCGGTACCACCATCTGCTTTTTTCGTTTCAGATGCAGCCGCTGCAGTTTTTCTTCTGATGTGCCGTAAAAAAAACGCCGGGACATGAAAGAAAAAATTTGATTTCGATGTTGATGGTACACTGTTCCTGCGGGCATATAGGCAATGCGCCATCCCTGATCCCGCATTCTCCAGCATAGGTCCACATCTTCTCCCACCTGCATTGTCGGTGCAAATCCGTTCATGGATAAAAATACATCTTTTTTAACCAGCAGGTTGCAGCTGGGCAGATAGAAGGTGTCCGACCCTTTTCCAGCCTTGCGCGGGTGGCTGCCCAGGCTAAGACTAGACATGACGTGCTCGTAGCGGTCAAGGGCTGACCGGGTAGACATCCCGGCAACGTTGCCGCCGACGGCCGCAATGGTTGCGTCGTCAAAAAGCGGGACTAGTTCCCGCAGCCATGTTTTAGAAGCGGTACAGTCTGAATCAATGAACGCCAGAATCTCACCGTTGGCGGCATCTGCCCCCCGGTTTCGGGCTGCAGCCGGCCCTGCCCCGTCTGCACCTGAATCGATCACCCTGGCGCCCCATCTTTTGGCACACCCGGCGCTGTTATCACGGCTGCCGTCATCCACAACGATAACCTCCAGACATTCAGCCGGATAGTCCAATTGGGACAGCGATCGCAGACAGTGACCAAGTTCATGCTCCCTGTCTCGCACAGGAATGATAACACTTACAAAAGGAGAGGCGTCCAGATCCTGTAGGTCCGTTTGGATCTGCTCTAAAAAACCCCTTGCAACCAGTTGGTCAAAAAGGGCTTTGTTCTGCTCAAGGTCGCCCATACATTCATCGTCCCTGAGCCTTTTGAGCAGCGCTGCGCACGCCGAATTGACCCTCAAAACACCCAGGGGAATCTGCTTCAGAAGGATGCCCCCGTCGGTTTGTTCGATCAACTCCACCCGGGGTGCAAAACGATAGTTCATCATTGATTTTAGGGCAACAACGCTATCTTCTTGAACAGCGCCATCAGTTCATCGGCGGTCTCGTCGGCACCAAGACGGTGAACCTCCCCCTGACGTGCGGTAACCCCACCGGACAGCAGTGCTAAAATTCTGTCAAAGGCCGGCAGATGCGGATCCGGTGTGACAACACGCACAGGATCAGGCCGTGGTGTTCCATAGCCTGCCGGCATCGTTGTCGGCGCACCCATTGGAGTAAGTCCCAACTCCGGAGTTCCCCATACCTCTATGGGCGTATTTTCAGCCTCGACCAACGCATCAATGCCTGGGTAACGAACGTCTACGCTTCCGGTAAACGTCAAAGCCGCCGGAAGCGACGTTTTCACCCGCTGCCTTGCCCCATGATCGGTAGCTCTAAAAATTTGCAGGCCATCGCCCTGCACCTCTGCGGTCAGTACATTTTGGACACAGGAAATATTGGATCTTGCCGCAGCAAGGGGAAAAAGGGCATCAAAGCCGCGGTCCTCAAGCATATTGCCGGTGCAGATCACATCAGCAGCCAGAATATCAAAGGCCCGGCTCAGCACCCGGGACACACCGGTATCATCACAGCCCATAATCACGCGGTCACTAATGCGAACGGCACGATCCCCGCCCATGGACAGACCCATCCGCAGATATTCTTCCACCCCCTGGGACCCCATGGCCAGAACCGTCAGGCGGCCGCCATGTTTATCTTTGAGCTGCAACGCCTTTTCCAATGCGCCAAGATCAGATGGGTTAAGCATCGTTCGCACATCCCGATCCTTGATTGCAAACCCGCCGTCTTTCACACCGGCCGCAGGCCGGGGATCACGACACACCCGCAGCAGCGCGACAATATTGAGTTGATCATTTGCCATTTTTATTTTTCCATTCCCCAACGCGCAGGGTATCCTTATATATAAGGTTACGTCATTCTGTAGGACACGCCAAAACCACCCCGGGGATAGCGCCAGCGAATAAAGGCCTTGTTATCACATACAATGTAACAGGTACCGCATTCCAGACAGGCATCATAGACAAAACTGAGCCGTTCATCGCTCTGGGACCAGCTGTAGCATCCGGCAGGGCATGCCGTGGTGCAGGCGTGACTGGTGCATGTGGCACACACCGTTTGATCCACGATGATATGGGGCTCGCGATCAATGGTGAAGCTGGTATAGTCTAAAATTTCTTCTACATTCATAGGGCTCTCCAGGCGGTTAACATATCCCGGGCAATGTTTTTCACACCCGTTGTCTTTTTAACGGCACTCAAGGCCAGTTTGCCAAATCCTTTTTTGGGCTTGCCGTCAATGAGATAAACACTTTCCATCAGGCGGCAGGCAAGGTCCGGGTATTCATTAAAAATTCTGTCATTGTGAAGCATCTTAGGCGCGCGTTTGAATTTTTTTAAATCCTGCAGCACAAAACTGTTATCAAGCAGCTTGATGTAACGCTGCAGCCCCTGCTCGCTGAAGTCCTGGTCCTTGTGCGCTGCAATAGCCGTTTGTGCCGCCAGAATGCCGGAATGGGAAGCAAGGTTCACCCCTTCCAAATGCATGCCGGTCACATTACAGAAGGCCGCGGCATCACCGGCCACAAGAATGCCGTTACCCGCCAACTGGGGCACCATGTCATATCCACCTTCGGGGATGACATGGGCGGAATACTCCATGAGGCGCCCGCCTTTGAGTTTTTTGCTCAGATGCGGATGGTCGGCAAAATCATTTAAAAGATCGCAAGGGGTTTTGTTACCATTTTTAAGGCTGCCGATATGAACGACAAGGCCCAGGGATACAGAATCATAGTTGGTGTAAAGACACCCGCCGCCCCTGATGCCCCCGGTGCAGCCCACAAATTCATTGGCACAGCCCTGATCCCGGGTGAGGCCGAAGCGGTCATCAATGACCTGCTTGGGCAGATCGTACAGCGCCTTGACGCCCACAGCCATCTGGTCCGGATTGAAGGTTCCTCGCCTAAGTCCTGCCTTTGCAGCGACAAACGAGAGCACCCCGTCTGCGGCTATGACCAGGGGGGCATAAAGTTTTCCCGTCCGCCCGAGCACGGTGACGCCCTTTACCTGGCCCTGCTCCATGATCACGTCATCCACCATGGCCCGGGTAATCAGGGTCGCCCCTGCTTCCACGGCCTGGGCGGCCAGCCACCTGTCAAATTTGGGACGCAGCACGGTGTACCCATTATACGGCGCCCGATCAAAATTTCCGGACTCCAGTTGCACATTCACCATGGAATCCCCTGTCATGAACGTCAGATTCTTTTGGCTCACATGGCGTTCAACAGGGGCCTTGGACCAGAAGTTGGGGATATATGCTTCAAGGGATGTCAGACGGTGCAGCAAGCCGCCGAACATATTTTTTTCACCGGGAAAATTGCCGCGTTCCAGCAGCGCCACATCAAGTCCGGCCCGGGCCATGGCCAGCGCCGCCGAAGAACCGGCAGGGCCTGCCCCAACCACAATGGCTTGGAAAAACCGTGTCATAAATTTTCCCCCTTGGCTGCGCGCACTTTTTTAAGCAGTTGCGGCAACAGTTCTTTTACATCCACAACATACCCCTGGTCGGCATTGGGAAAGATGGGCGCTTTGGCATCATTATCAATGGCAACGATATAATCGGCGTCCTGGATGCCCCCCACATGGTGCATGGAGCCCGAGACCCCGAAACTGATATATAGTCTTGGCTGAACCCGCCTGCCGGTCTGGCCGATCATTCTGCTAAAATCGGCCCAGCCCAGATCATACACAGGCCGGGTCACCCCAAGAGAGGTACCGAGCAGTCGACACAGCTCATCCAGCTGATCAAAATCTGATTTTTCACACCCTTTGCCAGCACAAAAAATCACCTCGGCGTCGGTTAAATCAACGGTCTGGGGATCCGACGGAATTCTTTCCACAACGACGTAACCATTTTTTGCGGAGCCTGTCTGCCCTATCAGGTCAGTCGGCAGGGCATATTCATCGATTTGTGACGGCGTTGAACTGCCCTTAGACAGACTGACCGGGCTCAAGGATTTAACCGGCACGGTGATGATTAGAAACCCCTTTGGCTGCCAGATCCGCGTTTCATCGATTTGCCGCCCTATCACGCTGCGGCTCAGGTGCACGCCCTGATCATCCCGGGAAACCGCATTGACCTCGGTAACGATTGCCGCATCCAGCTGAGCCGCTATCATAGGGGCAAGGGTGCAACCCAGATCGTTGTGGGCAAAGGCAATGATGCCCGCCTTTTTTTCAGCGGCAAACCGGGCAATGGCTGTACCCAGTACCTGGGGGGTATCAAAAAACTGTTCCGCACCGTTAAGTACGGTCACATTCGGCACACCAAAGTCGGTAAATACCTGTTGGGCCTGGGGTGCGACCGGAGAAAAAACAAGTGCATGAAAGTCGACATCAAGAATCTTTCCAAGGCGGGCGCCATAGGCCAAAAGCCCCTGCCCTGTCCTGTCAGGCACTCCGTCGGGCAGCTCTGTCACGATAAACAGATCATTGCAGTTCATCATAGCTGACTTCCAACCTTGTGCCCTTCCCAGATGGCCATATCCAATTTACGCGGGGCCACGCAGTCCCCGATCCTGTGCAGCTCGGCAACCTTGCCTTTCAAGGCATGATACAGAGAATCATCCACCTGCTGACCCATGGCAAGCACCAGGGTGTCATAGGGCCCCCACTCCTGCCATTCATTGGAATAGACATTGAACCCTTTGACGATCTTTTCTCCCTGTTCTCCACCGACCTCCATGACCGCAATATCCGGGGTGAAGGTGACACCCTTTTGAAGGAGGCGTTGACGGGTCAGGTACAGGTCCTGAGTCGGCCCAAGTTCCGCACCGATAAACAGGCTGGAGGTGATCATATGCACCGTTTTGCCCTGGTCCGCCAGCAATTCAGCTGTGGCTGTTGCCCGGTGATGGCCGTCGTAGTCGATAAAACAGATGTTGTCGCCAAGTTCGGCTTCGCCGTTGAGCACCTGCCAGACATTAAATACGGCCGGGCCGTCGGACCCGCCCACCGGATGCGCTTTGGGTACGCTGCCCGTGGCCACGATCACCGCATCGGGCTGTTCTTCGGCCACAAGTTCCGGTGTCACACTGACGCCCAGGCACAGGTTAACGCCGTTTTTCTCCAGCCAGCTTTTTTCATTGCGGATAATGACGCCGACCTCATCTCTGCCGGCACCTTTCATGGCCATGTTGATCTGGCCGCCCACGCGCTCTTGGCGTTCGTACAGGGTCACGTCATGGCCGCGCCCGGCCGCCGTCTTGGCCGCCCACATACCGGCAGGGCCTGCGCCGACTACCATGACCTTCTTTTTTACCGCTGCCGGGGTGGTACCGCCGTTCTCTCCCCCCATCTCTTTTTCCCGGCCCACGCAGGGATTTTGTATACAGCCAAGGGTTTTGTTCATGCCGATACGGCCGATGCAGCCCTGGTTGTCGGCAATGCAGTGCCGGATGTCATCAAGCCGCCCGGTTTGTGCTTTTTTCGGTAAAAATGGATCGCAGATAAGGCCACGGCACATGCCGATCATATCCGCCTGCCCTGCCTCAAGCACTTTTTCCGCCATCACCGGATCATTGATACGGCCGGTGCAAAAGACGGGTAGTTTGATCTTCTCGCGCATGCCTGCCGCAAGGGGAATGGTATAGCCCAGGGGCATGTGCATGGTGCCTTCCACCAGATAGAGATTATAAAAGGTGGCAATGGAGAGATCCATGAAATCAATGAGCCCGCTTTGCTCAAAAAGACCGCCGATCTCCTGGACATTTTCAAGGTTCAGGCCGCCCGGGATCATTTCGTCTGCGCACATCCTGATCCCAATGGTAAAATCTTTGCCCACGGCCCGGCGGACCGCCTCCACAAACATCAGGGGTGCACGCATGCGGTTCTCCAGGCTGCCGCCAAACTCATCCTGTCTGAAATTGGTCAGGGGGGACAAAAACTGCCGGGCAAGACTGGAGTGACCGAACTGGATCTCCACGCCGTCAAAACCGCCTTCCCTAACGTGGCGGGCGCTTTGGGCAAAATACCGGGCAACCTCTTCAATATCTTCGGGTTCCATCTCCTTGGGGGTCTCCCGGAAGAGCACGTCGGGCATGGGGCTGGGTGCCCAGACCGGAAGCCTGGAGTTGGACCCGTCACACTGTTGGCCATTGTGGTTGATCTGGGCAAAAATTCGGCAGTCATACTGATGGATATGATCGGTGATTTTTTTAAACCCATCTATCACTTCGGGATGGTAGACATCGATGAGTTTATCATAGGCCATATCCGTGGGATGAACGCTCATCTCCTCGGTGATAATCAATCCGGCGCCGCCCTTGGCCCGTTCTCCCCAATAGTACATTTGACGCTCGCTAGGCAGATTGTTGACCGCAAAGTTGGTCAGATGGGGCTGGAAGGATATCCGGTTTTTGACCTCAACATTTCCCAGGGTAATGGATGAGAACAGTTTGTTAAAAGTTGACATGTCTTAAAAAATTTCCTCTTTGACAATCAGGTTACATGTCAAGCGCCGACAGGTGCATCGGCAATGGCCGTCACACAGCGCTCAAGGCATTCGGGATCACCGCCGGCGATCTCATTTTTCAGATGGAAGGCAACGGCAGGACACCCGCCGTGACACTGGTCAAAGCGTTTGCAATCCTCACAAGAGTGGATGCGAAGATTACGAAAGGATTGAAAAATTTCTGCATTATCCCAGATGTCGAGAAAAGTAGCTTGCCGGATGGAACCTGCATAAAACCGTTCGCTTTGCAGAAAGGCACAGGGGAAGACATCGCCTGTGGGACCGACACAGCAGGTCAGCTTGGCTGCCCCGCACAGATTTAAACCAAGGCCCTGCCGCTCCTGGGCAGTCAAGGAGAAAAAACTGTCGCCGGTGCGCACATCGGGACATCCGTTAAGCCAATCGGAAAATGTAATCAGCTGGCGGGCTGTGGGCCGCAAATTTTCCCAGTTTTCCTGGCCCCGGCCCGATGGCCGAAACCGGCTGGCCCGAAAGGATACGCCCAGGGATTTTGCCAGCCTGTGCAGTTCAGGGATTTGATCGGCATTCTGGGCGGTGAGTACGGTATTGATGCTGGTGGCAATGGGTGTTTCTGCCAGCAGTTTCACCGCCTGGATCGCGCCGTCAAAGGTACCGTTGCCCCGTATAGCGTCACAGGTGGCAGGGGTCGCGCCGTCAATGCTGACCTGGATGGAAACCAGATCACTTTGTTGTGCCAGGGCGGCCACCTTTTCTTCGTCCAGCAGCAGACCATTGGTGGAAATGCAGGTCATGATATTCTTTTCATGGCACTTTTCCAGGATCTGGTAAAAATCAGGCCGGATAAAAGGTTCGCCGCCGCCGAAATTTATCTGAAACACAGTGGCTGCGCTGAGCTGGTCGATCAGGTCAAAGGCCTCCCGGGTGGACAATTCATTTTCAGCAGGGAGCCCTGAGGCCGACAGACAATGGCTGCACCGCAGGTTGCACTGCTGGGTCACTTCCCAGGTCAGGTTGACAGGGGCCGTAAGCCCCTGCTCCACATATCTATTGCTCATATGCAAACCCCTTTTTTACAAGCTGCCTGAGAAAGTTGAGCACAATTGTCTTTTGATCGTCGGACAATGATCCCATCACTTGTTTTTGCACAGCATTTGAACTGAAAAATTCACAGCTTAACGCCGTTCCCGTTTCGGCAAAAAGAAGCTTTGGGCCCAGGGAACTGTAAAAGAGCAGACCGAATTGCTCTTCTCGCACCTGGCTGGTCGATCGTAACACAAAAGCAGGTTCCCCCATGACTAGTAGACCCCGCAAATCCCGTCGATGGCAAGTTCTTCAATTTTGATTTCATCGATGATGCAAGGGGTGTCCTGGATATTGTCCACGGTCTCACAATCAATTTTTGAGGTTTGTTCCGCACTCTTTTTTTCCTGGGATGAACTTTTTTCCATTATATTTTTCTCCGTATATAATATTTTATTTTTTTGGGCGGACTGAAGCCCGATTATTGATTGACCGGGCTTTCTGTCCTTAATTTTTAGTCGATTTCACAGATCCAGCGGCCCTTAATCTGCCGTTTGTCCATGGCCTCGGCCACATCATTAATATCTTCAAGTTTAAATCTTTTAGTGATCAGCTTGTCCAGCTTGAGATCATGCTTCATGGCCATATTGACCAGGCGGGGGATATCATCATGGGTGGAAATTGAACCATAGAGATTTCCCTTAATGGTTTTTTGGTGCAACGGAAGCAGCATCAGGGGCAGATTGGTGGTCTGGTCATGGGGGGAGACGCCAATAACGATCAGCTCGCCGCCGATACTTGTGGACCAGTAGGCCTGAATGATTGCGCCGGGATCCCCCTTGACTTCAAACACATATTCCGCACCGCCGCCCATGATGGTTCCGTCCGGCATTTTTACGCCGCCGGTGAGCAGCTGGATGGCCGGGACCGGATCTTCTTTGGAGCTGTCGATAAAATGGGTGGCACCGAACTCCATGGCAATGTCCCGTTTGCTGCCTTCAATATCAACGGCGATCAACGGATAGGCATGACGCATGGCAGCCGCTCTCAAAACGTTGAGTCCGACACCGCCAAGGCAATAAACCGCCACGGGGGAACCGGGAGGAAAGGCGGCAGTATTAAACACGGAACCCCAGCCGGTGGGCACGCAACATCCCATCAGCGCAGCCTGTTCCAGGGGAAATTCCTTGGGCATGGGAATGACTGCCCGCTCGGGAACCACCGAGTGGGTTGAAAAACAGGAGACAAAATTGCCGTGCCGGACCACGCCACCATTGGCATCCCTCATGCGGGCGGTACCGTCAAGCAGGAAACCTTCAAGAAAATAATTAAAACTTGTGGTGCAGATATTACCCTTACCCCTGCGGCAGTTGGGGCAATGACCACAGGGAACCATCCATGTGACCCCAACATGATCGCCTTTCTTAACAGAGGTAACGCCCGGGCCGACTGCCTCGACAATGCCTGCGCCTTCGTGGCCTGCGACCAGAGGCATCTTGACAGGAACTTCACCTTTGAGCATATGCAAATCGGAATGACAGTATCCGGTATGGGTATACTTTACCAGCACCTCGTTTTCTTTGGGCGGATCCAGTTCCAATGTCTCGATGGAATATTTCATGCCGGGTTCCCGTAAAACAGCACCTTTGATCTTCATAATGGTCTCCTTGTGGACTTAAGTATGTTGTTGCAGGGGGGTAAAACACGGGGGGAATTGGGCGGGCTATCAAAACGGCCTGTTCTTCCTGGTTCATCTCCTTGCAGGTTCTATCATCTCTTAAACCGCCTTCACGTTATATCGATAGCGGTCCGGGAGCTGATACTTACAACTTTGTATCTTAAACGGGAAGGGATAATACCACGACAATAAATGCTGGGCAATAGCCATAAATTTTAATTTGTCAAGCAAATACTTAACAACTTCTCAAATGAAAAAAAAAGTTGGATGGGATTGGCCCATCCAACTTTTTATTGGTTTTTAATCTATTTCACAGATCCACCGACCTTTGATCTGCCGTTTGTCCATGGCTTCGGCCACGTCATTAATATCTTCAAGTTTAAATCTGTCTGTTATCAGCTTATCCAGCTTGAGATCATGATTCATTGCCATCTTGACCAGACGGGGAATATCATCATGGGTGGAGATGGCGCCATAGAGGTTCCCCTTGATGGTTTTCTGATGCAGGGGCAACAGCATCAAAGATAAATCCGTGGTCTGGTCGTGGGGGGTGATGCCAAGAATAATCAGTTCACCACCAATACTTGTGGACCAATAAGCCTGGATGATCGATCCGGGATCGCCCTTGGCCTCAAATACATACTCGGCACCGCCGCCCATGATAGTTCCGTCGTCCATCTTCACGCCGCCGGTGAGCAGCTGAATGGCCGGAACCGGATCTTCTTTGGAGCTGTCGATGAAATGGGTGGCACCAAATTCCATGGCAAGTTCACGTTTACTGCCCTCAATATCAACGGCGATCAAGGGATAGGCATGGCGCATGGCTGCGGCCCGCAAAATATTAAGTCCGACGCCGCCAAGGCAGTAAACGGCCACGGGCGCTCCGGGAGGAAAGGCTGCGGTGTTGAAGACAGAGCCCCAGCCCGTGGGCACACAGCACCCCATAAGTGCAGCCTGTTCCAGGGGAAATTCTTTAGGCATGGGAATGACTGCCCGCTCGGGAACCACCGAATGGGTTGAAAAACAGGAGACAAAATTGCCGTGTCGGACCACATCGCCCTTGGCATCCCTGATGCGTGAAGTACCGTCAAGCAACATGCCCTCCAGAAAATAACTAAAGCTTGTGGTGCAGATATTGCCTTTGCCCCGGCGGCAATTGGGGCAGTGACCACAGGGAACCATCCAGGTGACGCCGACATGATCGCCTTTTTGCACGGTCGTTACGCCCGGACCTACAGCTTCAACAATACCCGCCCCTTCGTGGCCGGCGACCAAAGGCATCTTGATGGGAATTTCGCCTTTCAGCAAATGCAGATCCGAGTGACAATACCCGGTGTGGGTGTACTTGACCAGCACCTCGTTTGCCTTGGGCGGATCAAGTTCCAGTGTCTCAATGGAATATTTCATGCCGGGTTCCCGTAAAACAGCGCCTTTGATTTTCATAACGTCTCCTGTAGGAATTGTTAATTTTTCTTTGGTCTTTCTACAAATGGGAGTGGACCTTAGCACGACGAAATCGAGACTGCAATAAATTTAAATAGTTGATATATCAACCAATTCTTCACCAACCAGTCAACATCTATTGCCCCTTGTGGTTTATTCTGGTAATGGAGAACCGCAGATTTTACTTTAATTACGACAAGATGAGGTTACCCATGAATCCGGAACAGGCCCTTGACAGACTCACCCGATATGGTGTGGTGCCCGCAAACAGACTTATCGTTGCCATTACCCGTCACTGCAATTTAGCATGCAGCCACTGCTGGGTGGAGTGCAGCCCGGCTTCCCACCTGAAACATGTGGATGCCGAACTTATCAAAGAGACCGTTTCCTTGTGGGTTGATGCCGGGGTAGAGACGGTCTGCATTTCAGGCGGTGAGCCGCTCACCCACCCCAGGTGGCAGGAAATTCTCACCCATTGCGCACAATTTCCCACGGTCTATCATCTGCGCCTGCAGACCAACGGCACACTGCTGACGCCAAAAATCGTTGACACCCTTGCAGATCCTGTCTTTGACTGCCTTCATCTGCAGATCAGTGTTGATGGGGCACGGTCTGAGACCCATGACCGTGTCCGGGGGAAAGGAAACTTTGAAAAAACCATGAATGGCCTGCAGCTGCTTTCAAATGCCGGTTTAGGACCGCGCACTTCAGTTTCGTTTACGGAGATGGCACACAATTTTGAAGAGCTGCCCCAATTGTTTGTGATGATGGAAAAGCTGAATATCAGCCGTGTGGTGAGCGGTACCCTAATCCAGGGCGGCCGGGCATTAACCGGCACACTGCGCCTTCCCAGTGCTAAACAATATGCAGCGCTCATAGAACGATTTACACATGATGAACAGTTCCGCCGCGTCTATGAAAGAATCGGCAACACATCCTGCCTGGAATGGTACGCATCCCGCCATGAAACGTCAGAACACCATTGCGCCAACTGTATGGAATCGCCCTACATTTCCCAGGAAGGAACGCTGTTTCCCTGTGGGCTTTTGTCTGTAACGGATTATGGGATCGAAGGAGTGTGGAATTGTCCGCTGGATCGTATTGCCGATAAGGCTGAAAGTAAATGGGCGGGCCTGAACAAGTTGAGCAGAGAACGTTCTAAAGAAATTGAAGCCTGTGCGACCTGTTCAGGGCGGCTGCATTGCCAGAGCGGCTGTATGGCAAGACCTGTTCGGCAGACGGATAATATTTTTGAAGAGGTGGAAGACCGGTGCGGACTCAGAAAGCAGGTCTACGCATATCCCGACCTGCCGGAGCTTTGATCCATTTACGCGGGTTTTCGTAAAAAATTGCCGGAACCGAATTGGACGGTGAAGATGACATTCATTCCGGTTCCGACAATACTAAAGAGCCTTAGAAAGCATACATGCACTTAAACCAGTATTTTTCGCCTTTGGGTCTGTTCTCAACGTTGGTATCAAACTGAACCTTCACATTGAAAAACATATTTTTGTAGTTGTACTGGAGGGCAGGGCCAATGGATAAAGCCCTCCCCCTGTTGCCGACATCATGTCCCGAACTCTCGTCATCCGTGGTCTGAAGATAGAACACCCCGTTAACACCGAACATCCAGTTGCCCAGGTGCTGTCCGATCAGGTAATCACAGATAAACTCATTGCCTGTGGTGTAGTCGGTGTCTGAATTTTCAGAGTTCATCAGATACTGCAGTTTTGCGGAAAGCTCAAACCCCGAGTCACTGATGTATGTACCCACTGCAATCGGTGCCACCGTCCAGTAATTACGACCAGGACTTGCAGCGTCATCGGCAGCATATTCTCCCACAGGCAGCCAAACGTCCAGTGAACCGATAAAGTGAAAATTCTTGTTCAGGTGCCACCCCAGGGTCAATGCCGAGATTTCAATATCCCCAAGCCCGGTGTTGGATGCATCAATACCCGGCGGATTGATTTCAACCTGGGTATTGATTACCGGTATGATGGCATGCCAGGCCACATCAGCGCCGAACAGCTTCATATCGGAGACATAAATGAAGCGAAAAGCCGCGCCCGTGACATTAAGATCAAAATCCCCCGTTTTATTTCCGTTGCCGTCCATAAATTCATCCGCAGTGTAATAAACCGCATAAACAATTGGATAAAACCCCGGCCCGGGCAATGCGCCGCACATGAAATCCTCGTTACCCCCCACATAGGCAGACCCCCCGCCTTCAGCGGCGAATGCGCCGGAAAGCGGACAAGCGATCATGGCCAGCACGAGCATGAAACCAAAAAATACCTTAACCGACTTTGACACCCCTTGGGCATACACATTCCCAAAAAAAATAATTTTCTTCATAAAAGATTCCCTCCTGATTTTTTTTATGTTCTCCAACCCACATAGGCCTTCGCCCTTAAATGCGCTAAACGTCTATTATATAAAATTATCCTTTCATATTATTTTTGGTTACTATTATCCTGTAATGCTCCAAAGCAATTAAATACAGCAGTGGCGTTTGTGGTAATCACAGGTGGCACGAGTTTTTAGTAAGCCAGATCTTTAAAGTTTCGAAAGGAGATTGTCAAGCGTGTTGAAAAAGGATTGTATAACGGATTTTAAGGATTACTTTACTATCTTATTTCACCGATTGTTGATACTGCGTCGCAAACGTTACAAAACGGGCAAGGACGGGATTTTTATCCTTCTGACGCCAGAGCATGGAAATTTCAATATGCGGCAATGACGCGTCAAGATCCAGAAAAAAGACGCCTTTTCTGCCGATGATTTTTGAGGACGAAGGAACCACGGCAACTCCAAGACCTGCGGCAACCAGGGCGATGGTAGCATGCTTTAGACGGGCTTCCTGGACGATTTTCGGGGTGAAACCAGAATTTTCAAAACAGGCTACCATGCTGTCGTAAAGCTGGGGTTGGACGCTTCTGGGATACATAATAAACGATTCTTTCAATTTCCGGCAGAAATGCGTCCATGGCAGGACCGATAAAGCCCACTGCAAGACGCCCGATATTGCCTTGGCCGGCCTGTTTTGCAGATTCAACGGCACCTTCAAGAGCAGCCAGTATCTGTTCCACCTGGACCAGAAAAACCTCTCCGGCGGCTGTCAGCTCGACCTGGCGCTTGGTGCGGTTGAACAGGCGGGTGCCCAGTTCATCTTCAAGGTTCCTGATCTGCATGCTCAACGGCGGCTGTGAGATGTTCATCCGTTTTGCAGCCCGGCCAAAGTGAAGTTCCTCGGCAACGGCAGCAAAGTATTTGAGTTGGCGCAATTCCATATTGATACATATTTCATATTAATCACAACACAAACATATATTAGACATATTATTTGCCATGAATTATTCTTTTTTTCAAGTTTACCCCACTATCACAAGGAGAAAAAATATGAAATCAGAACGGTATCAAAGAGGACTGGACAAATTGGCACAGATCGACGGTGCCCAGGGTGACGCTGTGGTCGCGGCACTCAAGGAGATCTCTCCCGATTTTGCTGATCTATTGATTGAATTCCCCTTTGGGGACGTATACTCAAGGCCCGGCCTGGATTTAAAATCCCGGGAAATTGCAACCGTTGCAGCATTGACGGCCATGGGAACGGCTTCCCCCCAGCTTCGGGTACATATTCACGGCGCCTTAAACGTTGGGTGCAGCCGGCAGGAAATCGTTGAAATCATGATACAGATGGCAGTCTATGCGGGCTTTCCCGCCGCGCTTAACGGATTATTTGCAGCCAAAGAAGTTTTCGCGCAACAGGATACAAACTAGAAATCTTTCAAATTGAAACCCAGCTTACCCCTAATCATGATATCCTTATATTTATCTGTTCCGGTGAAGGCGGGTTTGAGAAATGAACCACTCGCCCCAAGGACTTGTTCGGCCGGGGAAAGTTATGTTAAGTATTGGCTTTACTCATGGGATATTCAAAATAAAAAGGAGACCTGATGAGCAGCCGGATACCGACACGTGAGGCGGCGTTAACACTTCTAAAACGCTACAACACAAGCGAAAGTCTTATCAAACATGCATATGCCGTGGAGGGCGTCATGCGGTACATGGCCCAAAAACATGGCGGCGATCAAGAGACTTGGGGTATTGTGGGGCTGATCCACGACCTTGATTATGAACAGTTTCCGGATCAGCACTGCAAAAAAACAGAGGAAATTTTAAAGGAAAATGACTGGCCCGAGGATCTGATCCGGGCCGTGGTCAGCCATGGATGGGGTATCTGCACGGAGGTCAAGCCCGAAACAACCATGGAAAAAGTGCTCTTTGCCGTTGATGAGCTGACCGGACTTGTGACGACAGCGGCATTGGTAAGGCCTTCCAAAAGCGTTATGGACATCAAAGCCCAATCGGTTAAAAAAAAGTGGAAGGACAAACGGTTTGCAGCCAAGGTGGACCGGTCAATTATCCAGAAAGGTGCGGATATGCTGGGGGTTGAGTTGGCCGACCTGATAACGGATACGATCATGGGCATGCGTGAGGTCGCAAACGAAATCGGATTAAAAGGAGACAAATAACATGGAATGCAAGCAGACTAAAAATCTTAAACAGTGCAACTGCAGCTATGAGCCTTGTTCCAGAAAAGGATTATGCTGTGATTGTCTTCAGTATCACATTAAAAAGCGCCAGCTGCCGGCCTGCGTATTTCCCAACGACGCAGAAAAAACCTTTGATCGCAGTTATGAGCATTTCGCCCGCCTGGTCGGTGAAGGAAAAGTGTAGCCCGTCTACTATTTGTTTTTTTGAGGCTGCCGCAAACAGAACCGTCGGCGCTGTAGGAGCAGGCCCCTGTGCCTGCCCTGTCGCCGAACCGGCCCCAACGATGGCAAACACAGGGGGTTGCCCCTGCAAAATGCCGACAATAAAATTGAGGGTCATTTTTTAAAAAATATCCTGATCGACCGTCCGAAGGAAAGAAAAAATCCACTGTATGACACGAGTGTATCAAAGCATAGAAACAATTTCGTCTCAAACGATATACAGTCAAACCGGGATATTTCCGGACATCAAAAAAATTGATTTTCAAACCGTTCGCCTTTACTTGAAAATCCGGAAACATTCCGGTATGCTGACACCGTAAATCCAAAACGATCTTCGGCATCAATTCAACACGACCTGAAAACTGGCATGTTACTTGCTCAATGCCTTAAATAAAGTTATTCAAGACAACTTAAAATTTTAAGGAGCTCGCAGTGAAACACAAAATTTTAGATGTAATAACCGTTAATTTACCCTTTTTAATCAACTTCTAACCTGGAGGAATTTATGGATCCGGTTTTTCTGTCCAGACTGCAGTTTGCAGCAGCAACCATGTTCCATTTTCTTTTTGTTCCATTGACCTTGGGTCTGTCCATTTTGATCGCATACATGGAGACCAAGTATGCCTGGTCAGGGGATAAAAATTACCTGAGGATGACCAAATTCTGGGGCAAATTATTTTTGATCAATTTTGCCCTGGGCGTTGTCACCGGCATCACGCTGGAATTTCAATTCGGCACCAACTGGTCCCGGTACAGCGAGTATGTGGGAGATGTATTTGGTTCCCTTCTAGCCATTGAGGCATCGGTGGCATTTTTCCTTGAGTCTACCTTCATCGGGGTCTGGATCTTCGGCTGGAAAAAAATTTCAGCCAAGGCCCATGCCATTGTGATGTGGCTGGTGGCATTGGCCGGCAATCTCAGCGCTGTCTGGATTCTCTTTGCCAACGGATTCATGCAGCATCCCGTGGGGTATGATATCAGAAACGGACGTGCCGAACTCACTGATTTTCTTTCCGTAATCACAAACAAACACGGAATCTTGGAAATTATCCATGTGATACCTGCATCCCTGCTCTTGGGATCTTTTTTTATCATGGGCATTTCTGCTTACCACCTGCTGAAAAAGCAACACACTGAAGTTTTCTTAAAATCCTTTAGAATCGCCTTGGTTGTGGGCCTTGTCAGCTCGCTGGTATTGGGGCTAACCGGGGATATGCACGGTGTTAACGTATCCAAAACCCAGCCTGCCAAGCTTGCCGCCATGGAATCCCATTGGGAAACACAGTCCCAGGCCCCCATCGTTATGTTCGCCATCCCCGATGAAGAAGGCGAAGGGAACAAGATTGAAATCGGCTCCATTCCAGGTCTGTTAAGTTTCCTGGGCTTTCATGATTTTAACGCCGAAGTCGTCGGATTACGGGATATTCCCAAAGAAGACCGCCCGCCGGTACTGCCCACATTTGTGGGATTCAGGACCATGGTGGGACTTGGTACCCTGTTTATCCTTCTTATGATTTACGGCTGGTTCCGTCGCGACAAGCTGATGGAAAGCCCCTATTTTCTTAGAATCATGTTATTGTCCATTCCTTTACCATACATTGCCATGGAAATGGGATGGGTGGTTTCCGAAGTAGGCCGCCAGCCCTGGATTGTTTACAATCTGATGCGCACGGCAGATGCGGTGTCCCCCATTGCAGGCACCCAGGTTATGGTATCTCTTTCGGCATTTATCCTGGTATACGGTCTGCTTGGGGCTGTGGGGTTCTACCTGATTGCCAAATCCGTTAAAGAAGGCCCTGAGGCCGTTACTGCATAAGGAGGATAGAATAAATGGAACTACAAACAATATGGTTTTTTCTATGGGGACTTCTTTGGGCGGTTTTTTTCCTGACCGATGGGTTTGATTTCGGCATCGGCATTCTCTACCCATTTGCCGGGCAAACCGACCGAGACAAACGGGTCATGCTCAATGCCAAAGGCCCGCTATGGGACGGGAATGAAGTGTGGCTGATCACAGCCGGCGGTGTTACCTTTGCAGCCTTTCCAAAAGTATATGCCACCATGTTTTCATCCCTTTACACCCCTTTGCTGCTCATTTTATTTGCATTGATCTTCAGGGGTGTGGCCATGCATTTCAGGGGTAAAATCGAGAGCCCAGCCTGGAAAAAAATCTGGGACACCCTGATTTTCCTTGGATCTTTTTTCCCGGCCCTCTTGTTCGGGGTGGCGTTTGCCAATATTTTTGCAGGCATCCCCTTTGACAATCAGGGGCTGTACCACGGCAATACCTTAAAGCTGCTTAACCCCTATGGTCTTTTAGGCGGCATTTTGTTTGTCCTGCTCTTCATGCTCCACGGAGCAAACTGGATGACCATCAAGGCCACCGGGGAACTACAGGAGCGTTTTGCCAAAATTGCAGCTAAAATATGGTTGGTGCTTGTACCTGTGGCCGTGATTTTTCTCATTGCCTCGTATTTTGCCACCAGCCTCTATGACAATTACTTCAAGTCACCGGCTCTGTTCCTGATTATTTTTGTGGCTGTGGCAGCCCTGTTCGCCGCCCGGTATTTTACGGCCACAAAGGCGTGGTTCAGCGCCTGGTTTGCATCGGCTCTGACCATTATGGGATGCACTTTTTTCGGCGTCTGCGGCCTGTTTCCCGCCTTGTTTCCGTCAAGCATGGACCCAGCCTGGACCCTGACAGCCTTTAATGCCTCCTCAAGTCCCTTGACCCTTAAGATCATGCTGGGCGTGGTATCAATTTTTATTCCGCTCGTCATTGTATACCAGACCTGGTCTTATTATTTATTCAAGGATCCTGTGTCTGACGAAGATCTGGACATGGACGAGGCCTATTAAGTATAGTACTTTTTTTACAGGTTTGATATCGGATTGGGCCTGTATTTATAAACCGACAAAAACAAATAAGGAGAAAAAATATGGACAAATATGTATGCGGCCCCTGTGGTTATGTGTATGATCCGGCAGAAGGCGATGCGGACGGCGGTATTGATCCCGGCACAGCATTTGCGGACCTTCCCGAAGATTGGGTCTGTCCTGTCTGCGGCGCAGCCAAAGATGAATTTGAAAAAGAATAGTCGTGCCATGGCCTTGACCTGTCCAGGATCATAGTGGATCATAGGCAGGCCCGGTGCTATCGCGCACAATTCAACGCCGGTTGCATTGTTTTTTGCAATCGGCGTTTTTATCATCAAGGAATAAGATATGGATAAGTATGAATGCGGTCCCAATGGCTACGTGTATGATGATGCACCTGGATGTGACGGCAGCCCGGGCGCATGCAGGCCCTGTGATTATGTTTACGACCCGGCAAAAGGCGATCCTGACAACGGCATTTTTCCAGGCACGGCCTTTGAAGATCTGCCCGAAGACTGGAACTGTCCGGTATGCGGCGATCCCAAATGCGAATTTAAAAGGCAGGCATAGCTCCTCTGTCCTTTTCTCAATCCCTGCCCCGGACCTGATCCGATCGGGTCCCTAACCTGATCGGGTCCAAGCGGGGCATAAAACATCCCACACCGCTTCCGGCTATTCGATCTTTTTTCCCGCAGTTTGGGTAATGCGTTCAAGTACCCACTGGGTCAAGGCCTTCTGGTTGACCCGTTTGATCTCTTTACGGATCGAGGAGATATCCAGTTCAGCCCTGGCCATGGTTTTGTGTCCCCCGGCAGATCCGAATTTACTAAATGCCTCCTGGGCAGTCTTACCGGCACCTTTGCGCAACCCATCGTTGCGCAAAATCACAATCAATTTTTTTTCCACCACGCCGGACACCACACTCCAGTTGACCCCGGCAATGGAGAGAAAAAAATCGGCAGCCACCACCAGTTCATCGGGTTTGGATATGATTCCGGCATGATAAAAGGCCCGGTTGTCCCGGATTGTCCTATTTTTAATGGCATTGCCCAAAAAATTCAGGTCAGATTCCGTCATATATGCCCGCTCCACCTTGGTGACAATATTCATGTTGGCATACTTGTACAAAAACTGAAACGCCCTGATATCTTTGGATGATGCCTGGCGGGTAAAGTTGGCTGTATCCGTTTTTATACCCAGCATCAAGGCGGAGGCCAATTTTGCCGACGGTTTTACATTCATACTGCGCAGATATTCGGTGAACAGGGTTGAGCAGGCCCCGTATTCAGGCCGGATATCCACAAAGGTGCCGTCACTGCAGGATAACGGATGGTGATCAATAATGGCGTCATATTCGATACCTGAAAAATTTTCATTATGATCGGGCTGGGAATCCACCACAACAAATTTATCAAACGCGGACTTGTCCACATCGGCCAAAGGCACCATACCGGCTTCGGTATACTCAATCATGGCCAGGTTGTCCGGCCGGGTGATTCGGTTAAAATAGGTGATGGTGACTTCACTGACCCTGCGCCATAAAAGACGCTTTACGGCCATGGCCGATCCAATGGCATCAGGATCTGCGTTGATGATGACAAGCACTTTGCAGGTTCCTGAAAAAAGGGACAGAAACTGCTTAACTCTTTCCCGGTTACTGATCATAAGTCATTTGTCCGTTTCCTGAAAAAAACAGGGTCAAGGTAATAAATGCATATCCGATAACAGCCAGTACCGCAAACCACTCGTAGAATATACCCAGCGGAGCCAGCACCAATGCCGTGAGCCAGTGTACCATGATCACGGTGGTCGAGTGAAGCCTGATGGGAAAATCGTCGAACCGGCAGATGACGGACAGACCGCACAGGTTCCAGCCGTAAAGTGATGCAAACACATGGATGTGCAGCAACCATTTGGTTTTCAAAGGATCATAGCCATCTTGCATCTGCAAACAAATATAGGCAATGCCGGTCACAGCTGTCACAATTAAAAAGCCGATCCCAGAGGTTAAAAACTTTTTTTGCTGCATATTGTCCGCAAAGGTGTAATAGAGCATGAAAACCATGACAACGGCGGTAAACAACGCTGCGGTCACAAAAATCTGGGGCATAAATTTTTCAAACAAAATAAAAATAAAAAAGACAATCACCCCGACCGTAATGGTCCAGAAACATACCTCCATGAGGGATTTGCTCTGGGGGCCTTCTATTTTTTTAAGCATACCGAATACCAAAGACAAGGTGATCAGCGACAAGGGGAATGAATACCCCAGAAAAAAGGTATCCAGGGTCAGTTTTTCCATGTTCACCCAGTGGATGTATTCATTGTTGATGATCACCACAGAGGCCATGGCAATGCCGATGGAAAGACACAATAAAGAGGCCTGGTGAAATTTTTCAGTCACCGGCACCTTGGGCAAAAAGAACTGATAGGGCACCGGGGTGAATTTGCTGATACGTACTTTTTCAACCAGGCCGCAAAGCACCACGGATACGACTAAGGTAAGCGGATACCACTTGAAAAACGCACTAAAGGCATAGATAAGGGAAAATAAAAAAAAGAGCCTGACTCGGCTGGATACTTTATGCTGCCGCTCGGTGTAATACAAAAGGATTGTACCGCCACTGCACAGATTGAACAAAAATATGTGCAGGCGCTCAAAACTTAAATTCTCCAAAGGGAAATAAATATCAGCATACCCCAGCCCCAAAGCCAAAATCATCAAAGAGGAAAATAAAATCTTTAATCGAATTGTCATTTACTTTGTTCCACCACTGTTGTTTGCGGCAAATCGTCCCAGCACATGGCCCAGGGCCGTCTCCAGCTTTGGGTGCACAAAACGGTAACCGCTTTGGATTAATTTTTCAGGCATCACCCTGGCAGAGGCCAGCAGGGTTTCCTTCCCCATCTCCCCCCAAAGGGCCGTCACCACCCTCTCGGGCAGTACAAAGGGTGCCCGCCTGCCCAGTACCCGCGCAAAGGTTCTGGTAAATTCACCATTGGTCACAGGTTCGGGCGCCGTAAGATTTACAGGTCCCCGGATTTCATCGTTGCCAAGGATGTGAAGAATAGCGCCCAGAACATCTTCCATACCGATCCAGCTCATGTACTGCCCACCGTGGGCCAGGCGTGGGCCAAATCCCATTAAAAAAGGCAGATACATTCGCTCAAGTGCCCCGCCGGCCAATGTCAGGACCACCCCGATGCGCAGCTGAACCGTGCGGATACCTGCTTTTTCGGCACCGATGGAAGCGGCTTCCCACTGACTGCAGACCCGGGCGATAAAACAATCGTTGCTTTGGCTTTTTTCCGTCAGTTTGTCGGCACCGCCATCCCCATAAAACCCGATGGCGGACGCAGAGATGAAGGTGGCCGGCGGCGGGTCCATCTGTTTCATTTTTTCCACAAGCACCCGGGTGGGAATGACCCGTGAATCCAAAATTTTTGCACGCTGACGACTGGTCCATCTTCCCCTTGAAATATCCAGCCCGTTTAGGTTGATGACGGTATCCACAGGCCCAACGGCATCCATATCCAGAATATTTTGGTAGGGATCCCAAAAGCACGTATCATCCGACCGGTGGCCAGGATCGCGAACCAGACGGATCACATCATGCCCACAGGTTTTCAAAAAAGAGACCAGGGCCTTTCCAATGGGGCCTGACCCGCCTGAAATCAATATCCGCTGAGTTGGGATTTTGCCCACCCGGTGCTCCATATCATATTTGAGCACCCGATGCCGGTAGGCGAACATTCGCCCAAGCTCCTTTTTGGCGTATCCAGAAAAGGGGAGACTGAAAATGCCAAAGGGCAGCCGGAATTTAACCCGATCCTCCATCACCGTCGAACCATTTGCCTGTTCATGAAACAGATGACTGTGCTCCCATTCGGCAAATGGCCCCTTTAACTGGCGGTCCCGAAACATTTGGTTTTCTCTGTAATCAATATGCCGGGCCTTCCATGTCATGGGAACCCCAAAAACCTTTATTTTGAAGGTAACTTCAACGCCTTTGTCAACGCCTTTGCCCTTTCTTGAAACCAGAGTCAACGGTGCCCAGGGCGGCGTAAGCCGGTCAATGGCACCGGCTCTGGCATGCCAGGCAAAGACCTTGGAAACCGGGGCCAAAATTGTGGTTTTTTGTGTAAACACGTTTTTAGTCATACAATCTTAATCCTCAATGTTTTGTCACGGCCAAAAAACTAACCACAAAATCAAAAAACAGGCAGCTTACCCGCTAGGTTTGAACAATGATTCAGTTCTTGTACAAAAGTCATAATATAGGAATCCTCGGCAACTTAAAATAACTTTATCAAAAGAACCTGGGGGTCAAAAACGGAAATATGTTGTGAGGCCTTGGGGATTAATTTGCCGATGTGTAAAAAAAGCTGACGGTTAAGGCCCATGATCAGATTTTGCTAAATTGATTTAAACAAAACGGCCCGCTGTCTTTAATTGCAAAGACAGCGGGCCGTTTAATATGGGAAAACCAGAATTTTCTTGGTTTACAGAGGTCTGGTTTTATCCAAAAAAAACTTTTGATCTCACAATTTTTTTAAGCTTTCCACAGTCCGTGAAGATTGCAATAAGCCATGGCTTCAACTTTGTCTGAATCGCATTTAAAAACCGCTTCAGGGGCCGCATCCGGTTCGAGCATCATGCGCTGAACATATGCACCGCCACAGGATACAAGTTCAATCCATTCAATATAATGTTCTTTTGTCATGGGATGGGCAACACTGCCCACAGACACTTTGTAACCACCTTCTATTTTCTCAAGTACGGGAACATGCTTTTCTTTAGCGGCGTCAACTGTGTTGGCCACCAGGCGATCCATGGGTTTTCCGCAGCAGGTTGCCGGCGGTTGTTCACCATGAAGAACCTGAACAATGTTGCCGCATTTTTGACACTTATAAATTCCCATTTTTTCAGCCATTGATAACACTCCTTTTGTTTTAAAAATTTTTTGATCCGCAGTCTGTGAGAGCCAGTTTTTGACCCTGCCATCGTCAATATGGGTTGAATGCAGACACATTGCCGAAGCTATTGGCTTGTTTTGCCTTTAGCATCTGCTCAAGCATTTGCCCGGATAATTGTCTGCGGCCTTTGGTTGCCTCCCGGAATAAAGAGGCTATTTGAAAATAAATTTCATTTTCAGACTTAATCGCACCATAAAAAGGAGCCCGTTTTTTTTCTGACCGGCTTTCCGCCTTCTTGTATGCAATCACTTTAGTCATCTTTTTGCCTCCTTAATTCAGCCGGGATTGGTCAAAAGCATCCAAACCCGATCATTAATCTAATGCAGAAATTTTGCAAAAACAATACCATCATTTATTTATTTGCGAATTTGCAGCAGTATAGTGCCGATATTAAGATTTAACCGGAAATATATGCGAACAAGCTCGCCACAAAAGGATAGCGTTAACACATATATGTCTCATCAATACGTATCATTGACGATACATAACAAAGCCTGATTGTAAATTAATTTTTCGTAAGTTTTTTTCTGTTTGATACTTCATGAAAGAATTTTCTACGAATATAAAAAACACAAAAACAAAAAGCAAGAGAAAAAATCACTTTTTATATTTAAAATATCCTGCAATTCCCTGTTTTGCGAACAAGGCAACCCATTGACAGGCCATGGATTCACCGAAACGACCAAAGCCTTTTTCACAACATCTTGAAAAACAATGCGAAATCAGGAGACGGTTTTTACACCTGCACGCGAAATTATGACACATTACCCGCGAACCATTTCGCCTATAAAATTCTAAAAAAGCGAGCACAGCACAAAAAAAATTGAACGTTGACATCAAAATTTGACCAGGCATAATATGTGCTTAATATAAAAAACTGGTAAGATACTGGCAAGGTACTGGTAAATTGCCGGTGAGTTATTGGTAATATGAATGACATACAAAAGAAAATTGATATACATATATAAAGGAGTTGATCTTAAATGGATAATTGTATCCCCAAACTATACGGATTAAGTACCTGCAGCCACTGCAGAGCAACCAGAAAGCTGTTTGACGACTACAATATTAAATACGAATACGTGCAGGTTGACGACCTTAAGGGGGATGAAAGAAAAGCAATTCTAAAGGAAATAAAAGAGCTGAACCCAAGATGCTCTTTTCCCACCATTGAAATAGACAAAAATACCGTAATTGTCGGCAACAAACAAAATGATATTAAAAAAGCATTGGGAATAAACGAATGAACACAGAACAGCTTTATGAGGCACTCAAAAAATCACAGGAGAAACAGGGCGCATTTTTTAACAAGGATAAAGACCTGGTATTTGAACTGCTCGAAAGTCTGCAGCTCAACAGGGAAAGATACGGTTACATGGCCTGTCCCTGCCGTCTGGCCTGTGGAGACAGAGAGCACGACAAGGACATTATCTGTCCCTGCGAGTACCGTAAGCCGGATATGGAAGAATTCGGGGCCTGTTACTGTGGGCTTTATGTATCCGAAAAGGTTCACAACCTTGAGATGGTGCCCGACTTTGTGCCCGAAAGACGGCCGGCAGAAAAAATACTATAAAACCGGTTCCGCTGACAAAAAGCTGCCATGTTTACTTTTTTACGTACATTCCGCACTAAATTTTATGGTTCTTTGACAATTTATTCAATGACTGCACAACTCTTACGGCACAAAAAAGCATTCCGGTGTGACATCCAAGGCTCTAAGGTACTGAACTTGAGCATTATTTAGCGGCTTTGCTAATTTTCGTTGTCTCCCAACGGTTATAACTAATATGCTGAGGAACTTCGTAGTCATCATAAAGGCCGTCGGACTATTTGTCGGCTTCTTTTTCCAGCCAGGCAACAGTTGACCCGTCTTTTTTACATGCAGTTTTAAATTTCGTTCTATCAACCGCCAGAGGAGTAAAGAAAGGAGGAGGATTAGTCCAAGCGCTTCCACCCGTTTCGGTTTCTTCAGAAAGATGGCATTCACAATGGCTGGATCTTTCAGAAACCCGAAATTTTTTTCGATCCCATCCTGTTCTTTGTACAGTTTGAGGAGTTCGATCCCCGGCCATTCTTGTTCTTTAGCCTGGGCCGGGACATTGGTTATGAGTACAAAGCAGCCGGCTTCGAGTCTGATTTTTTCTGTTTTCTCAGGATCTTCTTCGACAGTTGCCTTAAGTCCATATTCAACGGATTTCGGCATCCTGACTTCCCCTTTTGGGGGACGACCTTTGCCGTATTTGGGCTCGTCAATGATCTCTGCTCGCAAGTTGTAGAGGCTTTTTTCTGCCTCCTTTGTCAAAATGCCGGTTGCCACCTCAGCATCCGGGCGGCATTTGAAGGGGTGCTGGGTCACCTCTTTGATTTTCTTTTCCAGCTGGTCTTTGCTGGTTTTTAAGATTCGGTCTATGCGTTTCTGACGCCTTTTATCATGGGCGCTGGAATGATATACAATGGCTCGGTAGGCCTCCTCGCCTATGGTGACGGTTGTTTCATAATAACGATAGGATGCAGGCGGTTTCTTTTCGCTTTGGATTTCTGCCAAAGTCCCAATATCGACCCAGTTATCGGCTGCAACCGCCTGGGTAATGGCATGCTTACATTCATTGAAATTAGCCGGCAATCGGCTCAGAAAACGGATGCCGTTTTCCTGCGCTGCTATAAGGTTGTCTGTGGTCACAAAGGCTGAATCTGCTACGTAGATGGAGGCTCCTGGCTTGAAGCCATGTTCGGCCATGTGTGATGAGATATGAGATAAAAGCTCATTGTTCAGGGTCTTGTCTGAAGCATTTCCGTCCTGGGTTTTTCCTATGATCGGAATATTTCGGTCTACACACAACATGGACACCATGAATTGCTTCAAATCCGGACGTTTATCCTTGCTGTAACCGTAGGTGATATTCAGTTGTGTATCAGGGTGATCTTCGTAAGCACCAAAGACGGAGACAGAGGTCGTATCAAAGTGGTGATGGCGCGTATCCAGTTTAAAACAACCAATGGCGTTTTGGGAAATCTGGGAAAATATCTTTTGAGTTCCGGTCTCAAAAAGTTTGTCCAATACCCGCCCGAGATTTGTGTCATTAAATTTATCTGAGCTGATGGGTTTGCCAAAAAGCAACTCGGTATCCATTTCGTCGAAAGCTTCTTCAAGCCTGTACAAAGGAGTCCTTCCGGAGACTGTATCCATAATCATCCCAAGAACCGCATCGCCTGGCGATAATTCCATTTTGCTATCTGTCATGGTATTGATCGTTTCAACCAGATTGATACGTTTGGCGTACTCTTTGAAAATCGGAAGAAATTTTACATCTGTGAAATTCCATTCTTCGGTACCTGGGGTGTTCATATTTTGCTCCCTCTCGGTTGTTAATTTTTTGGGGAGCACCATAAACTAAATACTGGTGTTTGTCTAGACAAACTTTATATATTTTTGTGTTTTTATGAGATGTTTAGAAACCATGTTAACATGCTGATTTTAATTAATTTTAAATTATATGTGCTTTGTCGGTTGAAGGTGCGGAAAATACGTTTTTACTTAACCGCTGAAAACGAAAACGCCCTGTCCGATATGTGCCGGACAGGGCGTTTTCAGTATTAGGATGTGGTTAACCGTTTAGACTTCAACCACCAATCCGACCGGGCAATGATCAGAACCAAAGATGTCATTGTCGATAAATGCGTCTTTTACAATACCGCTTTCAATGAGATCGCGGGTGACAAAAAAATAATCGATGCGCCACCCCGCGTTATTTTTTCTTGCATTGAAACGGTAGGACCACCACGAATATTTTACCTCTTCAGGGTAAAAATGTCGGAAGGTGTCCACATATCCCATATCCACCATTTTATCCAGCACATCCCGTTCAATCCTTAAAAACCCGGACCGTGTACTGTTTGGTCCAGGGTTTTTCAGATCGATTTCGTTGTGGGCCGTGTTAAAATCACCGGTGACGATGATTGATTTTCCCTCATCTCTTAATTTTTGGGCATAATCAAGGAACCATTCATAAAACGCTAATTTATAGGAAAGTCTTTCATCGTTCATCTGGCCGTTGGGGAAATAGATATTAAACAGAACAAACCGTTCAAAATCCATTCTAACGACACGGCCTTCACCGTCATACTCGCTTTTACCCAATTCGGTGGTCACAGCATCAGGCGGAATCCGCGTGTAGGAAACAACGCCGGAGTACCCTTTTTTGACGGTTGAATAATTCCAGAAACTCTCATAATTGCCAAACCGAATCATGGGATCACTGCGCTGATCCTCCTGAAGTTTTGTCTCCTGGAGCATAAGAATATCGGGGTCCATCGCCGTTACAGAATCGAAAAAATTCTTTTTTAAAACCGCACGAAGCCCGTTCACATTCCATGAAATCAGCTTTAATTGCTTTTTGTTTCCCATACCCCGCCTTGGCGTTGTTCTTTAGTTTTGGATCAGGGTCAAAAGATTATCCTTCGTTGTCAGCCAGATAATCATCATACATGGATTCCAGGCCGAGTTTATGTTTGGACTCTTCTTGAACAAGGATCTGAAACAGTTTTTTTGCATCGGCGTTATCGGTTTTTTCCCCGAGGACCTGATACAGTTTGACTGATTTTTCCTCTCTTTTCATGGCCAGTTTCAAAACTTCGGGCATGGGCATGCCTTTTTCGTAGTCGGTCTCAACCATGTAGTTGCTTATTTTCAGATCAGGAATCGTTGCAAGCTCATAGCTGTCAATCATCTCCTTGTTTCCGGAAATATCGGAAAGCAACGCCACATGTTTTCCTTCCTCTTTGGAAAAATCAATGAACGTTTGTTTCAATGCTTGAGAGGGTGCCTCCTGGGCAAAAGATGCATAAAAATCTACAGCGTCTTTTTCTCTGTCAATGGCAAATTGCAGAATCTCATCTACGGATTTAAAGTTCATTTCGTACTACCTCCTTTGCTGGTGTTATCCTTTTATTCAGTATCAAGTAAACCATTTCCATGCTGAATGCCTACCCAAATCAGCAATTTTTATACCATCTGATTTGGTAAGGTCAAATAGTTTTGTGCACTGTAGCACATTTACCAATGATATAATAGAGTGCCTGATAAGCGGTGTACGCAATTGAGCAAAAAAGATGTTCCATACGTTTTTGTCTCAGGCAAAGTTGTGTCACACCTATTCAAACCGACCGGTGATATAATCCTCGGTGAGCTGGTGCAGCGGATTTAAGAACAACTGGTCCGTGGGCCCCACTTCAATGAGATCTCCCTTGTGAAAATAGGCGGTACGCTGGGAGATTCGGGATGCCTGCTGCATGGAGTGGGTCACAATGGCGATGGTGTAATTTTGTTTGAGATCATCAATGAGTTCTTCGATAATGGCAGTCGCAATGGGATCCAGAGAGGAACAGGGTTCATCCATGAGAATCACCTCCGGATTCACTGCAATGGCCCTTGCGATGCACAAACGCTGCTGCTGCCCGCCGGACAGACTTGTTCCCGGCATCTTCAGCCGATCTTTGACTTCCCCCCAAAGACCTGCACGTTTCAAAGCGCCCACAACCAGCTCGTCGGTCTCATCCCGGTTCTGGACAAGGCCGTGGATTCTTGCGCCATAGGCAATGTTGTTGTAAATGGATTTTGGAAAAGGATTGGGCTTTTGGAATACCATACCCACCTGGGCCCTTAACGGCACCACATCCACATCGCTGTCATATATATTTTTTCCGTCCATGATGACCTGCCCGGTCACCTGACATCCTTCGATGGTATCGTTCATCCGGTTCAAACAGCGCAAGAAAGTCGATTTGCCGCACCCCGAAGGCCCGATCATGGCCAGGACTTCGTTGTGGCCGATGTCCAGGGAAATATTGCTGATGACTTTTCTGGAGTCGTAATAAACCGCAAGGTTCTGGCAGCTCATTTTAGGATTGTCAACCGCCGTCTGTCCCACGGTTGTGCGCTCCGTACGCTCAATCAGCGGACCTCGCCCGGGCCTTTTGGGTGGATGATCGGTTATTTGTTCCTCTTTCATTTTTATTTGTATCTATCCTTTTAAGAAAATCCGTGTGGTCGTACCGGACCTTTCAACCGTTGTTGCAGGTTGAAGCCGGGGATGGCTGCTAATTGAGATCATCCAAGGTTAGAGGAATCAGGTCCTTAGCAACTTTTCTATAATGCCGGCGCTCCTTTGGCGGCATGGGAATCAGCCCCTTGGTTGTCAGGTAGCCCTCATCCCCCCAGGTATTTTCACTGGTGAACTCATCCAGAAAAGCTCTCATTCCGGGGATGCTGTCAACATGGGCCTTTTTGACATAAACATACAAGGGGCGAGACAGCGGATAGCCTGCATCGGCAATGGATTCAAATGTCGGCTGCACACCGTCAATAAAAGCGCCCTGGAGCCGATCACTGTTCTGGTCCAGAAAAGAAAACCCAAAAACGCCTAAGGTGTTATCGGATTTGATCAATTTTTCCACGATCAGGTTGTCATTCTCCCCTGCCTCGATATAGGCCCCGTCTTCCCGGATGGTGTGACAGATCACCTTGTATCTCTTTTTATCTGATTTTTTCAATTGAGCGATCCATGCAAATGAATTTGCCCCGCCCTCCATGGCCAGTGTCATAAACGCATCACGGGTTCCCGAGGTCGGCGGGGGGCCAAGCACCTCAATGTTGACGGCAGGAAGAGAAGGATTTATCTGGTGCCAGTTTGCATATGGATTTGGCTGTAAGACACCGACATCCCCCGGCACAGGGACCTGTTTTGCCAACCCCAGAAACAGATCCCTTCGGGTCAATCGATACACCTGGGTATGTTTGGAATTTGCAACAACAATGCCGTCATAACCGATTTTGAGTTCAACAACATCTTTGACACCGTTTTTAAAATCGTTTATCAGCTGACTTCTGGTAATCCGGGACGAGGCGTTGGTAATATCCGGATACCTGACACCAATGCCGGCACCAAAAAGCTTATGGCCACCGCCTGATCCTGTTGATTCAATTTTCGGCACTTTAAAATGTGTTTTCTTTCCAAAATTTTCTGCAACCACAGTGGCAAAAGGATAAATGGTTGAAGATCCGACAATGGAGATATAGTCCCTTGCAGCATCGGCGCTTGCCGAACGTGTTCCCAAACTCAGCAGATAGACCAAGGCAATCAAAGCAACGTTCAATTTTTTCATAGGCAACTCCTGCAATACGCATTGTACAATAAGAGGATTGGATCTTACTGATTTTTTTCAAATATTTTTCTTAACATAACAGCGGTGCCGTTCATGATAATCAAAAAAAACATAAGCACCATGATGGCAGCTGACGATTTTTCCAAAAACGCCCGTTCCGGATTGCCTGCCCAAAGAAAAATCTGTACGGGAAGGGCCGTGGCAGGAGCTGTGAACCCGTCAGGGATATTTGCAATAAAGGCCACCATACCGATCATTAAAAGGGGTGCCGCCTCTCCAAGGGCCCGGGACATGGCAAAAAGGATTCCGGAGATCATACCTGGCAGGGCCTGGGGCATAACATGATGCGCCATCAACTGGACTTTGGAGGCACCAATGCCGAGACCTGCTTCACGGACGCTGGGCGGCACAGATTGCAGAGCGGAACGACTGCTGATAATAACAGCCGGCAGCGTCATCAACGCCAAAACCAAACCGCTGACAACCGGGGAAGATCGGGGAAATCCAAAAAAATTCAAGAAAACGGCCAGCCCCAGCAGCCCGAATACAATGGATGGAACAGCAGCCAGATTGTTGATATTCATCTCAATGAGCTTTGTCCACCTGTTTTTAACAGCAAATTCTTCCAGGTACACCGCGGCCGATATTCCAATGGGAAGCACCAGGACCAGTGTGACCAAAAGGGTGTAAAAGGATCCCCACACCGCCCCGCGGATTCCGGCAAGTTCAGGCTCTTTGGAATCGCCTGCGGTGAAAAAGGTCTTGTTAAATACCTTTTTGATCCTTTTTTGGGATGCCAGGAGATTCACCCATGCAAGTTGCCGGTCATCAATACGTCTCTGGGACTGGGGTTTGTCTAAATCCACATGGCCTTTGAACAGCATGTCCACATCGGCAGCGGCCGGTACCCATATCTGAATGGTATTTCCAAGCGCATCCCGTTTTTTTTGCACAAACTCCTGGAGCATAAAGGGCGCGTTAATACTCACCATTGCGTACAACTTACGCTTATCGGAAAATGTTGTCACATCCGGCGCAACAGCGAGTAAACTATCATGAATCAATTTTGAATAATTTGCACCGGCAAGATCGTTTTTGTCTATGACATTGGTATCCAAAAAAACATCCAGCCTGACCATGGTCTGCTGAAATGCCGTATATCCATTAAAAACAATAGAGATGAACAATAAGGACAAAAAGCCTAAACTGACCATAACGGCAGCCCCGCCTATCAGGCGAAACCAGCGTTCTTTGCGCCGCCGCCTGTTCAACCCTTTTTTGACAATATCAATGGTTCTTTCGCTTTTCTGTGCGTTATTTATATTATTCATAATGCCGCCTGTATTTTCTGACCACCGTGAGGGCCACCACGTTTAAAATCACGGTAACAACAAACAGTACAAGTCCCAGAGCAAAGGCAGCCAGGGTCTTGGCGTTGTCAAATTCCTGTTCGCCCACCAGCAATGTGACGATCTGCACGGTCACCGTTGTGACGGCCTGCAAAGGATTAGCGGTCATGTTCGCAGACAACCCGGCGGCCATTACAACAATCATGGTCTCACCGATGGCCCGGGACACGGCCAGCAGCACCGCCCCCACAATGCCGGGAAGGGCTGCGGGCAGCACAACATATACAATGGTTTCACTCGGGGTGGAGCCAAGGCTCAGGGCGCCGTCGCGCAACGACTGTGGCACGGCATTGATCACGTCGGCGCACAAGGTGCCGACAAAAGGCAGGAGCATCATTCCCATGACACCCCCGGCGGCCAAAGCGCTTGCCGAAGATACCGGGATACCCAAAACATCCCCCGCATGCTTAATGACCGGGGCCACAAAAAGGACGGCAAAAAAACCGTAAACAACCGTGGGAATATTGCCCAAAATACCCAAAAGGGGTTTGGCGATACGACGAAATTTTTTACCGGCATATTCGGACAGATATATGGCAGCCATAAGTCCTAACGGCACAGAGACACAGAGGGCGACACCGGCAATGAGCATGGTGCCGTAAAGAATGGGAATAACGCCGAATGAACCGGAAGATGCAATCTGTTCAGCATGAACAGCCATCTGGGGGTTCCAGTCAAATCCGAATAAAAATTGATGTACCGGCACAATTTTAAAAAACCGAATCGCTTCATACAATATGGAAATAACAATGCATAGAGTTGTAAAAACAGCCAGGGCCGCGCAGGCAATAAGCAGGATTTCAACCATCTTTTCCACATGATTTCTGGCCCGAAGCTTCGGTGTAATTTTCAAACGGACACCGGCAACGGCGGCCAACCCAATTGCGGTTACAACAATACTTAACGCGGTCTGGGCCAACATCTCAAGGCTTTTGTAGTGCTCGACTGCGGCCAGGATAACGGAACTGCTCCGGCCACTCGTACTATGGCCGGACACAGCATTGTTGATATCATTGATGATAAGATTGAGGCGGGCGTCGGGCAGCGACCGAATCTGATCAGGTAGTCCTGAAACCACGATATCCATGATGATGCTGGATTTAAAAAACAGCCAGAACGAAAAAATGATCAAGGCCGGCAGCGCACACCAGATGGCAGTCAGCGTCCCGTAATAAAAGGGATTAGAGTGAAGAGCCTTTGGACCGCCCAGGGCTGTGCAAACGGCCATGGCCTTGTTGCGGCCCATATAAAAGCCCAAAAGGATCAGCACCAAAAATGTTACAATCAAATGAATCGATGTCATCCGCGTTCCTTAAAATAGGAATCCTTGTGTGGTTAAATGTTCAAATTAACAGCCATGGACCGATCCGGTCTATCAGCATCCAGGATATACCTGCAAATAAAAATTAAAAGATCCGCACCGCTCACACAGCACTTTTTTATATAACCTTGATCAAATTTATTAGATTTGATTTAACATTATATTAGCCAAACGTTAGATTTGTGTTTTGCCCTGCACTTTTTTCTTGTTCTACCTATTTCCATGTCCGATCCGACACCGCTTTTATTTATCTATTATTTCTTCATGGTCATCATTCATTCTTTTACTGGGGAACGTGTTTTTGCTCGATTTAACGGTTTGTCACCAGTCCGAAGACACAATACTTAAGTTTACAATGGTAATATACAAAAATTAAAATTTGATTAGGGTTTGATGGGAACGTGCGCAAAAAAAATGCCGGCCCGTTTGCGCCCGGGCCGGCATGGATTTAAATGAAAAAAATTATGTTCAAACACTAGGTGGTACTGTTTTTTGCATCAATGTCCTCAAGAAGTTGAGAAAACGATTTTTGACCAAGAAATTCAGCAAATTGGGAACGGTAATTATTAACCATACTGACACCTTCAATATTTATATCAAACACCAACCAAGGTTCTGTTCCCTGCCGGTACATCATATAGGCAATGGGAATTTCAGTACCATCGGCGGTAATAATCTGGGTCTGAATTTTTGCGTACTCCCGGTTCTGTTTGGTTTTGCGCTGCTCATTAAGGTATACCACCTGTTCGTTGGTATAGGTTTCAAGTTTGGCAATATATGTATTTTCAATCAGACGCTGGAACCGAACGGTAAAAGCCTGTTTTTCTTCCGGAGTTATTCCTCTCCAGTATTTCCCGAGGCTGGACTGGGCCATGCGCCCAAAATCAAAACTCTCCAGGACAATGTCACGAATCTTTTGCCTGCGAACCTCTTTTTTTTCATCCCCCTTAAGTTCGGGGGTTTTAAGCACATCAAGGATTGCGTCAATTTTGACCTTGAGGGCCTGGGTGGCCAAAGCGGCCTCGTCAGCACGGACCGGCCGGCTGAAAACAGACATTGCAGAAAGTATGCATACAAAAAAAACCAGTGTTCTGATTGCTTTCATTGGGTTTTAAATCCTTTAATTACCTGTCTTGAATACAATGCCGTTGATATCCTGGAAGGAAAAGGGTGCGGATAAATTTTTTGCAGCCTGGCCGCCGGGGCCGGCTTTGGGTTTATGCCCGGAACCTGTAAATGATTCGCTTTGACCATCTTTGAAATCAATCTGGTAGTTGGGACGGATTCCCTTGCCCGTGGTACCGAACAGTACTTTGGATTCGGAATCACCTGCCATATTTTGCAATACTTTTTCAAGAAAATTGTTTGACAATTGTGCCACCCGGTCAAGGTCCCATTCAATATTGTTTTTTACCCGGGCGCCTGAAACGGATGATGCGGTTCCCTTGGTTTTCAGCTTGGCAATCCTGACTTCCATGCCCTTAAGCTTCATTGTCAGGTTTTTTACCGAACGTTCCTGAATATCACCTGAAGCCTTGGGCCGCAGCTCGTCGAGTTCACCGAATGCCTGGTCAAAGCAGGCCCTTGACTCATCGATCTCCTTTTGTTCTATAAGCTGATCCATTTGATCACACAATCGGTTGATGGCCAGTCTTGATTCACGGAATTTAGTGGGTTCCATTTTTCCTCCTTTATGGTTAATGCAAACAGTTTAACCGCCTGGTTTTATCCGGCCTTTCCTATTTTTTTTTAGGTTTCAGGCACCTAAAAACCGGCGGCAACATGCTGCAATTGATCCGTTATTGTTTCAATACTCTACACCGACTACATATTTATTTCAAGAAACAGCCCAATTTTGATACACAGATGTGTCTTTACATTCCTTTTCTTTGCCTCTATATTTCAAGCCATGAAATTCTACGCAGTGGCCAGGGGCCGCAAAACAGGTATATTCACATCATGGCCCGAAGCAGAACGCCAGGTCAAAGGATTTGCAGGGGCCAGATTCAAAAGTTTTTCAACAAAACAGGAGGCCTTGGCCTTTTTAGAGGATCCGTCTTATACAACATCCGGGGCCTCATCTAAAAATTTTAAATCTGCCTCAAAAGCAACTAAATCCGGGCAGGGTCCGTCGGCCCAGGATGATTACCCGGAAAATGCCGTGATGGTCTATACGGATGGCGGGGCCATCGGCAACCCCGGTCCCGGGGGGTATGGTGTTGTGTTTGAATCAGGGGAAACATTTAGCGGCGGGTTTAATCTGACCACCAACAACCGTATGGAGCTTTTGGCTGTTATCACGGCCCTTGAAGCCCTTGACGGAGAGACCCGACCCATCTGCCTGCATTCGGACTCCAGGTATGTTGTCAACGGGATTACCAAAAACTGGGCAAAATCTTGGAAACGACGGGGCTGGAAAAAGTCCGACGGTTCCCCGGCCATGAATCCGGACCTATGGCAGCGGCTTCTGGAGCTGATAGAAGGTCTTGATGTCCGGTTCTTCTGGGTAAAAGGCCATGCCGGCAACCCATTGAATGAGAAGTGTGATCAACTTGCCAATTCAACGGCGCGCAGATCGGACTTGCCCGACGACACAGGGTATCTTAAACACCGCGCCGACGGTGCATGAACACCGTTGAAACACAAAAAAATATCTTAAGTTTTTCAATGAAACAGCGAACGGATCCAGGTAAACACCCCGATGGTGGACGGGTTGGCCTTTGCGGACGCCTGGGCAGGCGGCATTGAATGGTCTTTTCTGTCCCTGTTTTGATGCTGGAACTTGCTGTCGTCGGGCCCATCGGCCGACGCTTGTGTTTGGGGGGCCACACCTGTAAAGCTTTCTGATTTTTCTTTCAGGGAAGCATGGATCTCTTTGACGACCGCCTCCTGAGCCTCTTTTTTAAACAACGGAAATTCGGGTTGCCCGGCGATCCATGTGGATTCAAGGGCGCTGACACAGCCATCGCCGTTTTTCCCAATCCCGGATGTGGCGGCAACTGCATAGGCAAACTCAAGCAAGGCCGCCATATTTTTTTCTTTTTCAGGTGCCAGGCCTGGATTTTGGTAGAATTTAACCCCCGAACAAACCCGGGAAGGTATATGCCATATTTCAAACAGTTTCGATGCGATATGGGCGTCTGTTGCGCCAAACTCATCCAGCTCCACGATATGAAGGGGCTGTTTTAATCTGGCTGCGGTCTGGAGGCATTTTCCAAATTCAAACGGGTATTGAATGGCAAGGATCAACTTGCCGATACCGTGCAGCAGTCCTGCAATGTATAATTCACCGGGATTGACATCCATATTCATGTTGGGATGTCCAAGACGTCTTGCGGCGTTGGCGCAAGCCCAGGAAAATGCCCAATACGCCTGAACCTGAAATCCCTCTATTTTAGGAATCTTTGGAAACAGACCCTGGAAAAAATAGAGATTGGCGGAATTGATGGTCTCCTGCAATCCGACACGGACAATAGCCGACCGCAAACTGTACACTTCATCAACACCCTTGAAATAGGCTGAATTTGCAAGTTCTAGAATCAAGGATAAAAGCCCCGGATCAGAATCAATGATCTTTACAAAATCATCCACTTTTATATTATCAATGGGTTTTCTAACCAGGGACATCAGTTTTGGCCCATTGGCCGGCATGGGCGGTATTTTGAATTTTGAATTTAATATATCCAATGCAACGGCATTGGCAATGGTTTCTTCTCCCCGGCGGTGGTCTTGTGTCGTCATCTTCTTTCCTATCAGTTAAAGCCCTGTCAATGAAGGCCTTGTTAATGGAAAACTATGATCCGAATATAATTGAAGTGAATAGACGTTGGCATTTTTTATACTGTTTACAGCAAACCACAAAAAAATTTCTATTTCAAGAAGTTAAACGTTAATTTCATGAATGGTAACTGAAGCGACTCGGAATAATGGAATTTTTTGGTACAAACTATTAGGTTACTGCGTTAGCACCGCCCATCAGCCGGTAGTATTCAGGCTGATGGGCGGTGTTACGTTCTACCCAAGCTGCGGTGCTATTTTACCCCAGCCTTTTTTCTGGCAATGCCTGCCAGAAAGCATAGCCCCAACCCGAGAAGGGTGAAGGCTGACGGAACAGGTACCGAAGAGACTGTGGTCAAATCTGCAAAGTCAACGCTGAAAGCGCAGGTGCCGCTGTCAATGGCTGTAAAGCTAAGTGTGGCCAAAACAAAGCTGTCTGCCTGGAACGAAAGCGCATCGTCCTCCAGCCATGTCATTTCGCACAAATTGACGATGCCTGCCGCCTGGTATGCTTCGTCGTAGAAGTCTTCAGCGTCTCCTGATTCGATATCGCCAAGTCCGTCATAGAGCGTGTATCCGGCAACGCAAAGCAGGGTGTCACTATATGCAACATCAATATCAAAGACCTTTAAATCTTCTGTTTCAAGTCCTGAAACAATAAGGTCAACAGAAACGGTATCCCCGACGGTAACAGTCAAGGCGTCGGAAGAAAAAGATAGGGTGGCAGCCTGGGCACAAACTGTCAGCACCAGAAAAACACATAGGGTCATTATTAATTTTTTCAAAGGTTGTTTTCCTTATATATTTAATTTTGTTCTATTTAAAAAAAAACCGCAGCCATATCTGCGGCGCTTACAATCAGGGGCGTCTGCAGCCTGAAAGGGTGCAGGATTTGGACAGCTGTCTCATGTCTTCCGTGGAGATTTTACCGTCCCCGTTCAGGTCATAAATCGGATAGGTGGCTGCATCTTTGCGCAGATATTTGCGCAGTAGCGCAACATCGTCTTTGTCCACATCACCGTCCAGGTCGTAGTCACCATCTATTTTAACGGTAACCGGTGCGGTATACCCGACGGCCGTTTCACCGGCATCATTTAACACAGCGTAGATGTCGTTATTGGCACTGACCTTCAGATTGTAGGAAACATCCGTTACGGCATTGCCTGCGGCAGCGGCACTGCCGAGTTCAACACCGGTGAGGCCTGTGACCGATACCGAAGAGACCGTCAGGGTCTTTGGGGTAGCCCTGTCAAAATCAACGGGGAGTTCGGCGATGTCGATATCTGCGGCAACCGTACCGATGCCATAGCTGTCAAGCTTGGGCGTATCAAAGTAGTTGTAGTCATCAAGAACCGGAGAATAGGAATTCATGTAGATTTTGTCATGTGAGAGGTCAAAATAGATCATTTTGATATATCCCATACCCCCCTCGGGCGCAGACTGGTAGTCCGTGCAGATCTGGTACACCGTGCGGTCGTTTTCACCATCCCCGTCATCATCAAAGCCCACAATATTCAAAGACGCCCCATGGTAGTGGCCATTGATAACGGCAAAGACGTTCTTGTTATTCTTGCAGACATTTTCAAGCACCAGATTGCTGGTGTAACTCTGGGCTCCGGCGGAGTTGATACCGCCGTGTATGCAGATAATGGCTTTACGGTCCGGGAATTTTGCAAGGATCTCATTCATCCAGTCGGTTTCGGGGGTGTAGATATCCCAGCTCATGTATAAAAAGAGGAGCTCTTCCCCGTTGACGGTGACAAGGTCGTAGTGTCCCAGGTTGTTTTTGTAGGTTCCGACGTACACCGGACTGTTTTTGTACCGGTTCGCGCCGAAATACTTCCAGTAAAGATCGTAACGCATATTGCCGTGGGCCACATCGTGGTTGCCGGCCAGCACGCCGTAGGGAATACCGGCATCCTCGAACTTGGCAAGCTCTTCACTGGCATTGACGTATTCATACTCTTCGTTGAATTCATCCACAATGTCGCCGGTGTGGATAACATACTCAATGCCCAGTGCATCGGCATTGTCCACAATCCAGTCGGTCATGGAGGTAAAGTTGTCCATATACTGCTCGGCGTAATACTGGGTGTCGGTGATCCAGGCAATGGAGAAGTCATACTGTGCGGGAATGCCTGTTCCGTCCCAGGCGTCATTGTTGTCGCTGGTGGTGGTGTACATGTCGGGAGAGGCATAGGGTGCATACTCACTACCCCGGGCCTGGATCAGGACCATTGCCGTGCCGTTCGAGGTATGTCCTGCAAGGGAGGCTACGCCTGTGATCACGCCGTTTGACTCGGTGGTGTTATCAATGAGATCCCAGGTCTCGGTATCCGGATCAAGGATGAAGAGCCGGACAGCCTGACCATAGTCTGCCTGGGCGTTTACTTTTACCCTTAATGCGGTAATGTCCGAAGATTTTACCGGAATTTCAAGGATCTGGTAGGGGTAGTCGCCATTGTTTGATACCGTGGCACCAGTGCCCGTCCGGCTGACGGCAAGGGCCGTGCTGTCCCCGGCCCCTTCGCTGATACCCTCGATGTCAAGATCCCGGGCCTCATATATGCTGACAGTGGACACATCACTGTTCGTGGTGACCGATGCCGTCCGGTTTTCCTTGTCAACGGTCATGGCCACATTAACGTCTGCGGTTGTGGTTTCATCCTGTGGGGTGACGGTGTTGAGAACCGTAAAGGTGATCTCTTTGGTTTCACTGCCGGATGCTGTCAGGGTGTGGGTGCCGTCCGACAAAAGGGCTGTGTTCAGTGCAAAGGCCACGGCATCTACCTTGTCCGCAGGTATGGTGAATGTCATGGTGACATGGGTAGTACAGTCGCTGGAATCACCCATTTTTACCGTGGATGCGGCATCAACCGTATCACCGTTCATATCAACGGCGGTGTCGGGTAGAATGACCGTACCGTCAGTGAATTTAAGCTGGAAATTGCCCGCGGTGAAGTCATCATTGTTGCCATCGGTGTCCGCCTCAAAGGTGGAACCCCAGGTACCGGCACGCAAGGAGAGCTCAATGGACGCGGAGCCATCTACATTATATGTAAAATAACCCTGGGGCACGGGAATGGCCATGGCGTCGGTTGACGGAATTTCACTGCATTTGGCAAATACGGCAATGACCTTGTCCCCCGAAGTCAGACCGTTTTTAAAGTATGCATCCACCCCGCTGTACTCAAAGGTAAAATAGGCTGAACGTTCCAGGGAGGTTGTGGTGGTGACGCTGCTGCCGTCCAGGGCAAGTGAGATGCCGCTGCCCGGGGAGATGAAATCCTTGGCAGATACGCTCACGGTTCCTGACAGCACCGCATCATCCGTGGCTTCGACATTGTCGAAATTTACCCGGATACCGTTGTACGAACTATCCTGGACAATGGTGATGCGCCGCACATCGGTGACAGTGGTGCGGTAGTCATTATACGCCTTGAGGTAATAGTCAACATGCTCGGCGTTGAGCAACTCGGAATTATCGATAAATGCGTAATATTTGTTGTAGATTGAAAAGTTAACGGTTGACGCCACAGAATAGGTATCCTGCCCGTTGAGTTTGTAATACAGGTTAATGGCATTTACCGGCAGGGTGTCTCCGCCTTTAAATTCATAGGGGATTCTTAAAAAATCTCCCTGGGCGATGCTCTGGGATTCATCCAGCAGCGTCAGAGCGGGTGAGGTGCCGTCATCCGTCCTGAACTGGTACTGGTACGGCGCCACCGTCCCCATGTTGGTGGTACTCTGCGCGGCATAGATGGACATTTTGGGGCCGTCAAGATCAACGGTCAGGTCAACGCTCTTGTTGTCTTTTAAATCGGTGACGCCGTTCCAGAAGTAATAGGAAGCCGTTGTCATGCGGCCATCGTCTTCCTTTTTGAGCAGCGCAATGCCCCGGTCGGTATTGCCCCAGCCGTTCTGTCCGGTCTGGGCATAGACCGGCACATTATCGGGAATATTGTAGGCAGCGCGAAAATCAGCTTGTGTGGGAAAGCTGGTATAGCTGCCGGAAAGACCTTCTGCCCGATAGCACCAGATAACTGCCGCACCGTGGGCCGGGATGATAACTCCGGATGTATCACCTGTGTTGGCATTAACAGCATTTTCATAGGTGGTCACGGGCTGAATATTGAAGTTGGCCTTGTACAGGTAGGCAAAGGCGTATTCGGTGTTGAAGTCGATATCCTCGTCTCCTGCGTTGAAGACCTCCATGCATTCCATGTAGTCATTGCTGCCTGAATCACCGTATGCACTGCCTCTGCTGGTGTCATTGGGCCTAATTTCCGTTATGAAAAGGCCGGCCGGGGTCAGATCATCCGGGGCCGATCCGGAATAAACGTCAAACTGTTCGGAAGATACCGTGCCGGGACTGCCAAAGGTGTTTTGTTCGCAGGCGGCCATTTCGCTGCCGGAATCCGGGATGGCAAGCTGTACGGCAAGGCCGTCTGACGTATCCACGCCTGTGGTGTAGCGGTAATGGGAGACGATCTCTCCGGCCGCTTTTTCCACCAGGGCAAATCCCCTGTTGTCGGCAGCAAATCCATTCTGTCCGGACACTACAAATATTTTAACATCATCTGAAATATGCCAGCTCTCACGGAACTGTGCTTCGGTGGCGCTGGTGCCTAAATCATCCCGGCGGTTCCAGAACACAGCGCTTTTTTGGGCGCCGATTACGACCCCTGTGCTGCCGTCAATCGTTTTTACTGTAAGCTGTTTAAGTATCCAGTCGTCTCCTGAAGGGTACTCATAATCCAGTTCGTAGGCATCATTGAAAGAGATATCCGTGTCTGTGGTATTGAAGACCTCCACATATTCGAGCTGATCGTCGGAATTGCCGTAAACGGAACTGCGGCTGATATCATTGGGATAGAGTTCTGTTAAAAACAGGCCCTGCCTGCCCCCTGAAGCAGCGGTTGCACTGCCGGGCAGGCCTAAAAAAGCGACAGCCGTCAATGCTGCCAGGCCTGTTAAGATTAATGGTTTGAACGCGGGCATATTCATTTACTTCTCCTTTTCAAAAAAAAACAAAGCAAAACAACGTCAATGTTGCCGGCGGACGTAACGTCCGTCGGGTATGGGGCTGGAGCGGGATCAATTTAGAAGGGTTGTATTGGGTTTTTGTTGTATTTGTGTTTTAGAACAGTGAGCCGGTGGAAAACGGCTCAATTGTCAAAATATTTGAAGGCAGGGAAGTACAGATGACTTTCAGAGTTTTTTGGGGTGATGGGATCAATAGGTTGAACATAGGCGACATCTGTCTTCAGATGCAAACTATTTCAAGGGATAAAAAAATACCTGCCGCATCATTCCCCACGGCCGTGTCAATTCTTCAAGTCTTTTTCACCTCATTCCAAGATCTTTGTAAGAGCCTTAAGAAGCCGCACCGCTTCATCAAAATTATAGCCGCTAATTTTTTGGGCGAGCTAATCAACCAGTATGCCTGTGCTCTCTTTTCGGATTGATGTCTTTAACTCAGGGACAATATTGGCGACCTGGGTATCGTTGCCTGAAAGGTGCCCTATTTTGTGTGATTATGTCAGAGTGGAAGTCTCTTAATCTGAATGGAAAAAATTTTCTTAAGCAGTGTGGGCACTCGGAGGCATTCGTTATGGTCGCTGCCTAAATGAACAACAATCAATAACAAAAGAAATCAACGCACTAATTAATGCGGCGTTCGGCGACCGATGATAGACATAAGTCTCACTCTGTTGAAGCTACAACTTTTACTATCTTTAATAGATTTTCAATAAGCTATTTTTATAGATTATTTTTGGTTCTATCCCTCCCGGCGGAGATTTGTTTTGGCGTGGCTTTTGCCTGCGGCTAAAAGAAAAAAAACCGGTAGGATTATCATGGGGATTGTAAAATAACGGCAGGTTGGAACCGACCGGGGGATGTGGTCGGGGGGAGGGATATAACTGGTGCGCGATGGTTGCGCTCATTGTTTCTGACGGCTGCGGGTGATCTTTACACCGGTTGGAGTCACCACGGTGCGAGCCTGGCGGATTTTTTGTTCTTCATTGGTCATTGCAAAAAATATGACAGGCGGCAAAGTTACCGCTGCGGCATGGGTCACCGCATAAACCAGCCGGGGTTGGCCGTCAGAATGGGGGGAGTTTTATCAGAGCGCTTTTTTCTGATAAAACCAAACCATCAAGGTTAATCCCAGCACCAAGAGTCAAGGGCGGATCAGACCCTTCCCTGACCAAGGGCGTCCCTTCTATTTCCATTTACTCAGAATACAATAAGTTAACACTTTCCCCATTTATTAGTTTCTCAAGCATTTTTTTATTATTTACGATAAATTGAGAATAGGTAATTTCTGAACCATCTAATGGTTTATTATCACCATTGGGATCTGCAATTAATTGCTCAGAAGAATTTTGACATTCTATTAGTTTTCTAATTCCGCCAAAAACCCATTCAGCAGGTTCGTTGCCCCAAGTAAAAGTTCCTGTGGAATCACCTTCATACTGTTTCCCAATTTTATGAGCTCTTTCGTATGCAATGTCAACCGTTTCAGCCTCGATCAAGCATACGTTTTCATAAACAGGATAATCGCTTTGTTTCTTTGTATCCTTATATTTAATATACATGATAACATGCGCCGCAAACCAAGTTCCCATTTAGTCCCCTATTATTATTATTATTATTATTAATAATGATTTTGTCTTTTATTTCTATTTCTGCATTTTAGGAATTTTTGAGCTTGAGTAATATCTCTAATCTTCTGATTATCTCCATTACATTTTGCTTCATCAAGCATTTTGCTTAATTCATCACATGGATCTGTATTATTGGTTTGTGCAGATTGCCTGGCGGCTTCTGTCGCCCAATTCCGGGGTGTTTGTTTACCTCTGGCCATTTCAAAAGCGGGAGTAGGATGCAACCAATCATAAATATCCATACCAAGTCTTCCCTCGCCCCAATATGGTACATAATGATTTATGACCATGCCAACGCCAAATCCACCTAAAAAAGCAAGACCATATGGAGTCTGTGAAGGTAGACTCAATCCTCTACCGATGAATATCGTAGCCTCGAGTCCAGTCAATCCATGGGGATCAATCAGGTTGGTAGGGTTGTTCAATGTATAAACAAACGGGTTTATCCCCCCAGCCAAGCCAATCGGATCAGGAGTCAAGTATCTGCCAGAGCTTGGATCATAGTACCGGTGCCAATTATAGTGCAGGCCGGTTTCAGAGTCTTCGTACTGTCCCGGGAACCTTGCTTTTCAAAGAGCGGGCTTTCTATGATTTAACCAGCTGTTTTTACAATATTTGTCTCTCAAATTTTTTCATTTTTTGATTGTACCTAAAATTTATTTTCATCAATTTCTTAGGGCCGGATTTAATTAGTTCCGTGTTGTATTTGTCTTCTGCATATTTGTTTCCAACTTCAAAGAGTTCAATTTTGAGATCCTCAAATTTTTCCCATTCAACACTTGCCTTTATTGAGGAACTAATGAATTCAAAAGACTCATCTAATAGAGTATTTTTGCTCTTATCATTAACTTTTATCTCGACTTCCTTTTTAGACCTCTTAGTGATTGGACTTTCGTCTGAGTATACAATTATTAATGCTGTATGGCTCCAGTCATCTTCATGTGGTTTACTGCCAGGTGGAAAAGAAAAATGTTGGGTAATATATTCTGTTTGACAAGAAACAAGATTTAGCAGCATCATTGTGAACAATATAAAGGGATATTTTTTTCTTATTGGGATTGTAAGACTCTTCATTTTAAAAACCTCCGAACAGGCGATAAATATATTGGGGGTTATTTAATTTATAGATTTGATGCATGAATCTATCGAAATCATTTCTTAGACTATCGTCAATGTCTATCCTTCCATTCAGTGCGCCTGGATATGGAACTTTCGCTTGCTCAAATGCATTTTCAAGATCTGAATGACAATCGTTTAAATACGGTGTCCATACCCAATTATTCCAACCTTTTGCAGCTTCAATCTGATCCATAAAATCATTCTCAGACATTCCAGGGGGCAATGGAGCAACTACATATGGACTATTAAGATCTCCAACGCCATTTCCCCGAGTAACCCATGATGATCCAGCAGTACCTTTTCCCCTACCAGTCTCAGTTGAGTATACAAAAGCATGATTTGTTGGATTTCTGTTTGAATCTACAAATGCTGGTGAAGAATAAACTCTTACCTCAAGCCCATCTGGATCAATATAGCTGATGGGATTGGCATTGGCGTAAAGGAACGGGTTGATCCCACCGTCAAGCCCAATCGGATCAGGAGTCAGATATCTCCCTGTTTCCGGATCATAATACCTGTGCCAGTTATAGTGCAGCACAGTCTCAGAGTCAAAGTACTGTCCCGGGAACCTATATTTTCAAAAACCTTTATTTAAGGAAGCCTCTCCTATTTCATCACAAACTGTCTGTCGTTTTCCATATCCATATTTCGATGAGTTCTCCTTTATGATCAAAACCCCAAAAAGCTGTAACGGAGACCCTTGAAAAAGGAAAGGTCCAATAATCACCAAGATGTACACGAATTGAGCTAACGCCAATGGTTTCAGGAGCACCACCCCCTTGTTTTAGGAACCCTGCAGTTTTAGAAACATTTGGTTTTAAATTCTTAACCTTAATTTTGTTTAATACTTCATTAAACGAATCTCCTTCAGGTGTTTCCACGTATAGAGAGGCTTTTATTTTCTCAACACTTCTCCTTAGATTAGAATCCTTCAGCCATATGACAACAAGAATGGCTACAATCAGAATAATTGGTAAGGTTATCCATATTTTTAAAGTCATAATTTTCTCCATATTCATTACCGAAAACGATTTTCTGGAATTGTATTATGGTATCCGGGTACAGGGGCTCCTGCGTTGGATGGCAAAACAAATCCACCAGCTTCAATCATTCCACGAACAAAGGTATTTGAATTATATTTTTCTCCCATCCCAGGAATAAGTGTGTAGGGGACTTGGTTTTTATTGTAATGATTCAGCATATTAAAGAGTTCCTTGATTGCTTCGTCTTCATTCTGATAGTTGGAAGGCAAATCAAGAACCTGCCTGTTTTCGCATTCTTTATTGACGTCTCTCTCACGATTTATACCAGCAACAAGCATCCCGTCCTCTGGACCTGCACCTAAAGTTGCAAACCGCCGTCCTTGTGCGTCAAAATTTTGGAAACGCGGGTCATTTTTATATAAGTCTTGGTTTTCTGGGGTGATTACAATTTTTGAATGATATAGACCAAAGGCTACGGGATGGTTGCCATACGCAATTTCTAAACCCAATGGATCAAATGCATTAATCCCAAAACAAGCGTGAAATAAAACGATAAAATTGATTAAAAGACTCGAAACGCCTGCCAATATTGGTTATAGTGAGTTTTCCACAACAAACTAAACGAATATGAAAGGACGTTTCGAGTGAATAAAAATATCAGCAAAAAATTGGCAAAAAGCAAGAAAAAAATAAGCAAAAAGCTCGACAAAAGAGATTGGTCTGAACAACCGACCCCCATGTTTAAAGCCTCCAATATTCAATACGAGCTTGACGGTCGCCTTCAAGGAGTTGCTCCAGGTGGCATAGGCTTAATTCATATGCTTGCAAAAAAGACCGGTCTTCTGAAAGAAATTGATAAGGAACTCGAACTGCTTAAGCGCCATCTGCCCTATCATGAATCAGATCATGTCGCCAACATGGCATATAATATTCTTGCCGGAGGCACCTGCCTTCAGGATATTAAACTGCTCAGAAACAATGAAGCCTGGCTTAATGCTCTGGAGGCAGAAGTTATCCCAGATCCAACAACTGCAGGCGACTTTTTACGTCGGTTTTCACCTGAAGATATTGTTACATTGATGGACGTAAAAAATACCATCCGCAAAAAAATTTGGGGCCGGCAGCCGCAAAATTTTAAAAAAGACGCCATTATCAATATCGACGGAACTATCAATGAAACAACCGGCGAATGCAAGCAAGGGATGGACATCTCCTACGACGGAAGGTGGGGATACGCCCCTTTAGTTGTTTCTCTGGATAAAACACGGGAACCTCTTTATATCATCAATCGATCAGGCAATGCCCCTTCCCATCTTGGCTCTGCCCGGTGGGTGGATAAGGCACTGGATTTACTTGAAGGCTCGTTTGAAAGATTATATGTTCGGGGAGACACCGATTTCAGCCTTACCACCAATTTTGATAAATGGGATCAGCGCTGCACTTTCATTTTTGGGATGGATGCCAGAAAAAATCTGATAGCCAAGGCCAATGCACTTTCAGAATGCGACTGGCATTCTTTTGAAAAAGAGCCCCGAAGGATAAAAACCGAACCCCGAAAACGTCCCGATAACATTAAACTTCAAATGGTTAAAAAACGTAAGTTTAAACGTATAGAGACCGCATGCGAACATATATCCGAGTTTGAATATATGCCTGGGAAATGTCAAAAGCCCTACCGGATGATCGTCCTGCGCAAAACAATAAATGAGTACAAAGGCGAACGCCTTCTGTTTGACGATATCCGTTACTTTTTTTACATCACCAACGATTGGAAAAAAACTGCCAAGCAGTTGGTTGAGTTTTACCGTAAACGGGCTGATCACGAAAATGACATTGATCAGTTGAAACATGGCGTACATGCGATGGATAATCCTTCTGATTCTTTAAATGCCAACTGGGCCTACATGGTTATTGCATCTTTGGCATGGGATCTGAAAGCCTGGTATGGAATGATGATGCCGTATCGAGCTTTAGGTCTTTCCATCGTCCGTATGGAATTTAAACGTTTTATCCAGACATTTATAAATATTCCCTGCTTGATCATACGTTCCGGTAGGGCCATTAAATATCGAATCATCGGTTATAACAATCGACTTATAAGCATGTTCAAGTTTTTTAATTCCTTGAAGACTGTCCGGGTTACATGATGCTTTTGCTTCGGACAGTTATTGCAAATGGGTTGCAACGGCGAGTCCAAAACCTGTAGATCTCAAAAGGGAAATTAAAAATGCACCACAACACAATTGGCAATATTCCAAAAAAACATAAGGACTCGTGTGCCTGGTTGACGGCAATTGGAGACAAAAAAATAGCTCGGACCGCTGATTGCTTATAAGAATTTCAGTTTTTATAACACGCTTGTTTTGGGATTAATGGGGTTATTGGCAGCGTACACGAATGGATTTATTCCCCCAACCAGTCCAATCGGATCAGGCGTCAGGTATCTGCCAGTCTCCGGATCATAATACCTGTGCCAATTGTAGTACAGCCCGGTTTCGGCATCAAAGTACTGTCCCGGAAACCTGAGATTGCAGGTAATGGTTTCCACCAGGATCTGGGCTGACCCGAAAGGTAAATATGCAGCTTTCCATACGGTTGAGCCGGTGTTGTCAAAGATTTGCTGCGGTGTTCCTAAATGGTCTGTAACCATATAGTAAATTCCGGCATTTTCTCCGTAAAGTTTCATAGCAATAGGTGTGTCCCCCAGATATATGTAATCCCTTAGGGGGTTGCCGGAACCGTCAGTTTCACTGATTAAACGATTTTGATCGTCGTAATGGTAGCAGATGGTCGTGCCTGAGGCAATTTTTTTAACCCGGCGCTGAAACGCGTCATATACATATTCAGCGATGGTGGTGGAGCCGTTTCTCACTTCAGTGAGCCGGTTGTTCTGGTTATAGATATAAGTCAGTGTGCCATCTGAGATAATGTTTCCATGATTGTCCGTGGTGTATGTTTTTGCCTGGGTCCCGGTTGAATAATCCAGCCGGTTTGATCCGGTCTGGTAAAAGAGATCTGTCGCTGACGAGGTGATTGTTACAACTGACGGCATGCCGGTAATGGTCTGAACCGTCCCGTCAGGATAATACTGATAATTAAAATCCATATCACCGGCCAGGATACGCTCAATCTGGTACCGTTGGGTATAGGTCCTGTCAACGGTAATGACATCTTCGCCAAAGGAGAAGCTTTTTACCGGGCCGAAGGGCATGTAGGCGATACCGGAGACCAGGGCGTGTCCGTCAGCCAGAATCTGCAAGGGCCTTCCGGTGCTGTCATACTGGTATGTCAGCACCAGGCCGCTGGGATACGTCATTGAGACCCGGTCGCCGGTTAAAGGATCATATCCGAACGAAGTCACGGCATCAGCCAGCCCGGCCTGCATACGGGTCTGGCCGGCAATGGAACCGTAGGTTGAGTAAGTAAATGTGCTCTGGCCACCCGGATCAGCGATGCCCGTGAGCCGGCCCATGCCGTCCGTGCCGGTATCATATTCATACGTCAGATTCTGGGACGTGTCGGGAAAGGCAACCGACACAAGCCGGTTCAGCACATCATAGGTAGACACAGATTCAATGCCGTTGGCATCGGTGACGGCAACCTGGTTCGAGCTCAGATCGTACACATATATAGTCTCTCCTCTGTCCGGGGATGTCTCTGACAGTATCCTGCCGTAATCATCCAGGACATAGGTGGTTGCATTGCTTCCCGGGTCCTGGACGAGGGTGAGATTATCCTGGTCGTCATAGCCGTAATCGGTGACAATGGTATCCGGCTGGATAACCTGTTCAAGCCGGTTTAACGGGTCATAGCTGTAAGTTGTCGTTATCAGCCGTTCATTCTCGATGGCATTGACATTCCCCACGGCATCGTACCCGTAAATAATTTCACTGTCATCGGGCTGAATTATTTTCCAGAGTCTGCCCGGGTAATCCGGGTGTTGATAATCAAATCTTGTTTGTTTCTGACGGATGTCCGCATTGTTGTATATGGATTGTTCGATCAGGTTGCCGTTGGCATCATAATCATAGTAGTGGTAGCTGCCCTGGTTATCCGTTATCCGGGATATCCTGCCGTAAACAGGATCGTAAGTATAGGTTAAGGTTCTTGAGCCCGGGGCGGTGATGGTGTCAATCTCGCCTGCAAGGGTGAATGTCCGGCTGGTGTGAATGCCTTCAAACGTAGTGGTTAGCAACCTGTTGCGGCCGTCGTAGGTGAATGCGGTCTGCCGGGTATTGACATCCGTCATCAGTCCCGGATTGCCTTGGCCGTCATAACTGCCGAACGTGGTGGTGCCGGTCAGGGGCTTTGTAACCGTGAGCAGATCACCGGATATAAGGTCATATTCGTAAGTGATCGTGTCCGTTGTGCCGGGCAGGATACCGTCTACTCCGGTCAACTGACCCTTGGTGTTGTAGGTGTATTCCGTGATATATTCATAGGAAACAATTTCATCTGCCGCATTTTTGGTGTACCCGGTTTCTATTTTTTTATGGACCAGTAAAGTCGGGTCTTCGTTGGGGGTGGTGTCGCCGTCATCATCATAGTCATAAATCGTCATCTTCTGTCCGGTGCCAAGTACTGAGTCCCTGGTAATGCTCAAAGGGGTGCTTAAGGTTTCATGGTAGGTATAGGTAATTTGCTGCTGATCAGGAGTTCCGGCGGCCAGTGTTACCGTACCGGGATTGCCCCGCTCATCAAAATTGCCGTAGGTGTTGATGGTGCCGTTGGCAAACTCTTTTTCCGTGATATTCAGGTCTGCGTCGTATTCATACCGGACCGGGCCGTCACCTGAACAGGAGGGACATTCAGCAGGCCCTGAAACCGATGTGATTCTTCTGAAATGGTTATCAAATGTGGTGAACGTATACGTCCGCAGCGTACCGTATGCATCCGTAAGTTCCACGGTTGACGCATCCACATAATTGATTGAAATTGTTTTAGACCCGTCGCGGCTGACTGAAGCCGTTGCTCGGTCCTGACTGTCATAGCTCCAGGATGTCAGCAGGTGACCGGCCTTGTCTTTTTTCGCGGTCAGATTATGGGAATCATTTGAATCCGTGTATTCGTAATCATATCCTGAACCGTCCGGATAGGTGACGGAAACCAGGTTGCCGGATGTGTCATAATCAAATGTGGCCAGTACCCCGTCGGTTACGGCGGCGGACACAGGTCCGGTGATGGTTTGCACCCGGCTGTCCGTATTGTACTGGATGGTGTATGCCCTGCCGGATGCCTGGTCGGTGACGCCTGAAAGCCGGCTTAATCCGTCATATGTCATGGCGAACCGGTTACTATGCGCGTCCTCTATCCACTGCAACAGGCCGGTGCTGCTGAAATTCAAGCGGGTGCCGTCTGTTTTGTGCCAGGTATAGGTGGTATCGGCCTCTGCCGTCACATAACTCTTCTCTTTAAACACCCCTTCCCAGGTATCATCGTCTGCCTGTATAAAATACCGGCCCCTGCCGGTCTGGTCCTGGATGCGGATATGCGATATGCTGTCCAGCATCACACCGGTTGTCAGTGTGATATCATAGGAATGACGCCACCCATACCCCAAGGTTCCGGACTCTGCGGCCCGGCTGTTATAAAATCGTCTGAAGGCAAATCCTGATTTATGGGGCGTTGGCAGGAAGATATCGCCGGCGATTTCATATTTGTTTCCATTTTCAATGTTTATGGGATTGCCTTTCATGGCGGGTTCTAACATGCAGACTTGCGCCTGTCCGAATATCGTATCTTCCGGCACACTCGTATAACAGGAATCTCCTACGGTTTTTGACGGATCATCATCATCGCAGTCCGTACATGATGTAAACCCATCTCCGTCATTATCTGTCGGGGCGTATGATGTGCAGGAATAGGTGTTTCCGGGAAGCGTGCAGCAGTAGGTGTCAAAATCCGCAGTGTAAATACCCGCCGGAAGCCCTGAAAAATTCACCCCGGCAATGGTCCCGGTGAAGCGGGTTCCCACAGAAACGATATGCGTACCGGAAGAATTACGCAGCACTCGTTGACCCTGGGAAACATAATAGCTGCTTAAAGATCCCGGCGACATTGTTATACTTCCATAGGATGCATAGTTCAGAAGCGTACTTCCCGGGCATCGGACTGCATATTGTCTATAGGTATAGGGCTGGCTTTCTGAGGGTGGGTCTGAGGGACAGGTTGTGGCAATATGCTCTATTCCGATATAATAAATCCCGTTACTGCCTTTGCTGCAGCTGCAGTCGGCAAATGACCGCCCGGGAACCAGGGCCAGGGAAAGGATAAGTATGCTGCTGACTATTACCATTTTTAAATCAGGTATGTTCATGATTTGTCTCCGGGAATAAATAATTCAAACTTTTCAAGTTGCATGATCACAGCTATTGAATGCCAAAACTATTGGCGAAAGATGAAAGTGCGCCGGCATCGCCGCTGAAATCCGCGGCAAATGCGTGCAGGTCTTCTCCATCCACATCCCCGTCCCCGTCGGTATCAAATGCTGTGCCTTGGACCGATACACTCGATTGTGTCCGGTTGCCTGCGGCATCATAGCTGTATTCAATGGTGAAAACACCGGAGTTCTCCATTTTGGTAATCCGGTTTAAATTGTCATATTCATAGGAGATGGTCCCCGAAAAGGCTTGGCCGACAAACCCTGAACAGACAAGGATTGTTGTGGTGATAGATAAAGCGAGATATTTGAGTTTCATTTATAAAACTCCTAAATTAAGATTTTTTGATTGCTGAAATAGAAAAAACGAAAACGGAGTAACGCAATTATTGCTCCGAAAAAACCGACAACCTCTTGGGCCAGCATTGATCAAACTGGTATTAAAGGGATCTACCCACTTTCTCCATGATTAAATTATTTTTGTATTCATTTTTTTCGTAGGATGCTGTGGTATTAATTTAAAATTTCATTACCACAATTATGAAACAGATGCAACCGCATTAAAAGTTTACTTAGGGCGAGCATTCCATTATTTTGATGTGTAATCCCCGGTAAGTTTTCTGATGTGCTGGCCAGGAATGATATAGGGGATGCCAATCCTGGCTGCTTATGCTCGATGAATTTGTCTTTCCATAACATTGGAGAGCCTGATAGTGAGAGTGCAATCAGTTCCACGGATGCTTTAGTGTCGTCGCTGTCCTGAACGGTAGAGTAGATACTGTGCTGACCAATCCGCATTTAAAAAAATCGGAATGAGATAAATATTCTATCAGTGAAAAGGTGAGCAATGATGGTATTTAACCGGGCTACCACAATTTTGAAGAAAGTGATCAATTCCTGAAGAATGAATCTGGATATTGGAGCCTACGCCAGTGATCCTTACAAATGGTAAGGATCGCTTTCCGGATTAAACATATTCACCCAGATGTTGTGCTTTGATTTTTTCGTTGACCATAACGCTTACGGTCAAACGTCGGATTGAAAAGTTCGATTTTACCAGACAAAAAATATTTTCAAAAGAGCCACCGACCTCCAAAGTGTGATAGATTACAACAGCTTCAACCTTGATCTTGAAAAGGAATTAAACAAGGTAGATGAATATTGCATTACAGGAAATACGCAGCTTTCTGGCAAAGAACCATCCATTTGACCTATTGCCGGAAAAAACGTTGTCCGCCTTGCCGGGAAAGCTACAGATACGCCATTTCCGCAAAGGGTCCGAGATACCCGATAGCGGAACCCTGTTTGATCACCTTTACCTGATTCGTACCGGAAAGGTGGAACTGAATACTGCAGACGGAGAGTTGCAGGCGCACCTCGGTGAAAATGATATGTTTGGATATGGTTCATCCCACGTTGACAGCCGGGACAAACTCAAAGCATTTGCCATGGAGGACACCCTGGTATATCAACTCCGCGCTGCTGATTTATACAAGATTTGCGATCAAAATGCCCAGTTCAATAGTTTCTTCGATATCTCCGATGAAGTTCAAAGTAGACAGAAGCGTGAAGCCATCAGCCTGTTCAGTCAAAGTGATCAGACCCAGCTCAACTTAATGCTTACACCGGTTAGGGAACTGGTACGCCGCACCCCGGTCAAAGTGCCGGTTACAGCCACCATACAGGAGGCTGCCCAGGTAATGAAACAAAAGCGTGTCTCTTCAATCCTTATATACCAAGAACCGGAACGCCGTGAACAAAAACTGATCGGAATCGTTACCGACCGTGACCTGCGCAACCGGGTTATTGCCAGGGGGCTGGACCTTAACGACAGCGTAAGTGAAATCATGACCGAGAACCCGGTTACTATTAACAGCAGCGATTTTGTTTTTAAGGCCCAACTTCAAATGGCCCGCTACAACGTCCATCATATGCCGGTGATGGCCAGCAACCGCATGGCAGGGATGATTACCGCCAGTGATCTTAACAGACAGCACACCTGCGCTACGGTCTATATTGTTGGTGATATTTACAAACACACTGATATTGACAGAATAAAGGAGGTAACGGCAAAGCTCCCCGAGCTGCTGGTCAATCTGGTTGCCTCCGGGGCAACAGCCATGAGCGTGGGCCACCTGATTACGTCTATCACAGATGCCGTCACGACCCGCCTGCTTCAGTTGGCCGAAGAAAGGCTGGGGCCTGCTCCCGTGGCCTACGCCTGGGTTGCCGCAGGCTCCCAGGCGCGAGAGGAACAGATTGCCAAGACGGATCAGGATAATCTACTGATCCTGGCAGATGATTACATTCCAGAAGAGCATAACAAATACTTTCGTCTGCTGGCCGGACATGTCTGCGATGGACTCAACGCCTGTGGTTATATCTACTGCCCCGGCGACATGATGGCGACCAACTACGATTGGCGCCAACCCCTGAAAGTCTGGAAAAAAAATTTCAGCCTATGGATTGACCGGCCCGAGCCAGAAGCCCTGATGCTGACCAGTGTTTTTTTTGATTTACGTTGCATATACGGCAACCGCAGCCTGTTCCAAGACCTGCGTGATCATGTATTAAGCAAGACCCGCGACAATCATATCTTCCTGGCCCATATGACAAATAACGCGCTTTCCCGCCAACCACCGCTGGGATTTTTCCGTAATTTTGTATTAATCAAAAGAGGAGAACACGACCATACTTTTGATATCAAGCTCAACGGCATTGTACCCATTGTGGACCTTGTCCGTATCTACACCCTTGCCCAGTGCAGCAGTACAATCAATACCCTGGATCGCCTTGAGTTGATGAAAAGCAGCAATGCCATCTCTAAAGACACCGCCGGGGATCTGCACGATGCACTTGAGTTTATAAGCAATCTGCGCATTCAGCACCAGGCAAAACAGGTCAAAGCCGGCAAGGAAATGGACAACTTTGTGTCACCGGACACCCTTTCGCTCGTTGATCGCAACCGCCTAAAAGAAGCATTCCTCGTGGTTCGGGACATGCAGTCGGTGATGAAGTATCGATACCTGAGGTAGAATTTTATTGAACGTTGCAAGGCGGCACCATTGCGTTTTGCACGAATATGGAATCATGTGCGTCATCTTATTGGTTTCAATTCTCTAATGTTTATTTATTTTTGGCGCATTATATGATTTCATGCCGGGCATGAGCAAAATTATTAAATTTGCCAATAATCTTCGAATCCGGTCAAAATTGCTGGGGGCATATACCATTGCCTTTTTATCGGCACTTCTCATTGGCGGCGTCATCATCATTCTCCAGGTTCAGCACACCATTCAGAACCACATTGAAAGCGAACTGACCAATGCCACCCTTGCCATCGGAAACATGGTGGAAACGGCCGCCCATACCTCCATTAAAAATCATTTGCGTGCAGTGGCTGAAAAAAACAGGGAAATTGTGGCAGCCATACATAAACAGGTCATAAACGGGGAATTGACGGAATCAAAGGCCAAGGCCTTGTGCCGGAAACTGCTGTTTTCCCAAACCATTGGCCGTACCGGGTATATCTTTTGCGCCAATTCCAAAGGCATCGCTGCCGAGCATCCCCAGTCCGGTGTTACCGGAAAAAATTTTATGGACAAGGAATTTGTCCGGTTAATGATTCAAAAAAAAAGAGGCTACCTGGTGTATGAGTGGAAAAATCCCGGTGAACAGGAAAAACGGCCCAAAGCCATGTATATGTCTTATTTTGAACCCTGGGACTGGATCATCGCCGTTTCGTCCTACCGGGAGGAATTCAGGGAATTGATCAATGTGGATGATTTCCGTGACAGTATTCTGAAGCTTAAATTCGGAAAAAGCGGATATGCCTATATTATGGACAGTAAAGGAGATGTGATTGTCCATCCCCACATCAGCGGCAACTACTATGATGCCAAAGGCAGGGATGGGAATTTATGGGTGCATGAGATCTGCCGGATGAAGACAGGGCGCATTATTTATTCCTGGAAAAACCCAGGTGATCCGTTTCCCCGGAAAAAATTGGCTATTTTTAACTATATTCCCGAATATGACTGGATCATCGTCTCGGCCAGTCTCCTGGATGAAATTTACGCCCCGTTGAACACGGTAAAAACCATTATTGTCGCCATCGTGGTCCTGATCTCTTTACTGGTTTTTGTCTTTTCTTTGTGGATTAATGCCTCGGTGGTCAGGCCCCTGCGTGCGCTTATGAATCAATTTGACCAGGGTGCATCCGGGGATTTCAGCGTACGCATGCCGGTAAAAACCACAGATGAGATCGGCCAGCTTGCCGGTTATTTTAACCGTTTCATGGGCACCCTTGAACGTTCCTCAAGGGAGCTTCAGGAAGAGATCGGCCAGAGAAAAAAAAATGAGCAGGCGTTGAAATTGTCCGAGGAGATCTTTTCCAAGGCCTTTCGTTCAAGCCCATCGGGTATGTTTATTGCCACACTTGACGGCAGCAGGATTATTAATGTCAACGACAGTTTTTTAAAAATTACCGGCCACGACCTGTTGGATCTGGTGGGAAAGGAACTCTTAACCCTCTCTTTTTTCCAGAAACGGGAGGAAGGCAGGGCCTTGTTCAGTGATATCAAAACGCGGCGGCCTGTGGTAAACCGGGAGACGGGATTTTTAACTGCTTCAGGGCAATTGCGCCAGGGCCTGATTTCTGGGGAAGGTGTCACATTATGGGGGGAGGCCTGCATTCTGGGTGCAGTGGCGGATATTACGGAATCCCGACGCCTTGAGCGCGAGATTTTAGATATTTCCCAGAATGAACGCCAAAAAATAGCCATGTCCCTGCACGATGATTTGTGCCCCCAGCTGATCGGTATTGAATTTATGGTTAAAATGCTGGAAAAACGCCTGGTACAGAGCGGGGCATCGCACAGGCAAGATGCCGAACGCACACATCAGATCAGAGGGCTGATTCTTGATGCCATCGAAAAAACCAGAAACCTGTCCCGGGGGTTGTCCCCGGTGAACCTTGAAGATCGAAGATTTGACGACTCCCTTGCGGACCTGGTCCGGTATGTAAAGGATGTTTTCAGGATTGAATGCTGCCTTGACAGCCTGCCGGATCAGGGTATAATCCCACCGTTTCGGGATAACAATATTGCGACCCATGTATACTATATCGCCCATGAGGCAGTTCACAATGCCGCAAAGCATGCCGGTTGCACCCGAATCAATATCTGTCTTGATAAAGACCAGGACCAAATCCGGTTGACGATCACCGATAACGGGTCAGGATTTGATCCGGTGGGCAGCCATGCCGGGCTTGGTATCAGAATTATGTCCTACAGGGCCGCCCGAATCGGGGGGCGATTAACCATAACCCGGGCCGGGGAAAAGGGGACCCGGGTATATTTGGAACTGCCTGCCTTTGGAGATCAGTTATGAAAACAAAAGCGTCCGGCAAGATTTTGATTGTTGAAGACCATCCCATTTTTAGAATGGGACTCAAGGATATGATCGACAGCGAATCGGATCTTTGCGTTTGTGCTGAAGCTGAAGATGTGGATACCGCCATCGGGTTTCTTATTTCGTGCTGCCCGGACCTGGCGATTGTGGATCTGTCACTGAAAAACAGTTCCGGCTTTGATCTGGTGTGCCAAATCCATCAAAATCACAATTTTTGCCGGACATTGGTTCTTTCCATGTCTGACGAGGCACTTTATGCCGAGCGGTGTCTGCTGGCCGGTGCCCAAGGATATCTGATGAAGCAGGAAGCATCGGAGTCCGTTGTCACAGCCATTCGCAATATTCTCAATGGACAGATCCATGTCAGTTCCAGGATCATGAGCCGTCTGCTCAATGTGGTCACCAGGCAGTCGAAACCGGAACAGGCCTCTCCTTTAGCCGCCGTTTCAGACCGGGAGCTTGAAATTTTTAAGATGATCGGATGCGGTCTGACATCAAAGGAGATTGCCGTGCGGTTGAATATCAGCATTAAGACCGTGGGGACATACCGGGAGCGGATCAAGGAAAAACTGAATTTAGACAATGCCAGCGAATTGATCCGCCATGCCGTGATCTGGGTTGAGACCGGTGTGTTTAAAGGTCATTGATAAAAAGCTATGTGCCGAACCTACATATATTTAAGTCCAGAACCTACATGCATTTGGGGGGCTATCCTATTTTTTCCTTTTTACACTTTGATTATGAATGAGCCAGACAGTTACGTAATCAAAACAGCCATGGTGTGATCCGGCCTATCACCATCCAGGCCCGGACCACAACGAATACACCGGACCATAACGAATAAAAAGGAAACACCATGACCCATATCGACACCACCAGACTCATTGCTCCCTGCAAGGATGCCTACAGCTATCCCCTGCTGATTAAAAACCTTCTTGAAACCCCTTTGATCTACGCTCCGGACCAGGAAATCATTTATCGTGATTTGATGCGATATTCTTACAGGGATTTCGGCCTGCGGGTGAAAAAACTTGCCAAGATGCTGACAACGCTTGGGGTAAAACCCGGTGACACCGTGGCGATGATGGACTGGGATTCACATCGGTATCTTGAATGTTTCTTTGCTGTTCCCATGATGGGGGCGGTACTGCATACCATCAACATCCGGCTGACTGCCGAACAGCTGATTTACACCATCAACCATGCCGAAGATGACGTGATTCTGGTGAACGAGGACTTTCTGTCTTTACTGTCCGCTGTCAAAGACCGGTTTGAAACCGTTAAACATGTGGTGCTGATCACAGACAAGGACCGGGCACCGGAATCGGACATGAATTTTACCGGTGAATATGAACTGCTGATGTCCGATGCACAACCTGTCTATGATTTTCCTGACTTTGATGAAAATACCATGGCCACTACCTTTTACACCACCGGCACCACAGGTCTTCCAAAGGGTGTATTCTTCAGCCACCGCCAGCTGGTGCTTCACACCTACGGCGTGATGTCCGGATTGAGTGCATACGAATCCCAGGCCGCTGTAAATTCCGGGGATGTGTATATGCCGCTGACCCCCATGTTTCATGTCCATGCCTGGGGCATGCCCTATCTGATGACCCTGCTGGGTGCCAAACAGGTGTATCCCGGACGCTATGAACCCGAGACGCTGCTCAAACTTATTGTTACCGAAAAGGTTACCTTTTCCCATTGTGTCCCCACAATTATCAACATGCTGTTGAGCAGTCCCGGAATCTCCAAAGTGGATCTGGACGGCTGGAAGGTTCTGATCGGCGGATCTGCGCTGTCCCAAGGGTTATGCAAACAAGGCTTGAAGCATAATATCAATCTTTACACCGCTTACGGCATGTCCGAAACCTGCCCGGTGCTCACGGTGGCAAATATCAAGCCCCATCTCATGGATAAAAGTGAGGATGAGCAGGTGGAGATCCGCTGTAAGACCGGGTTGCCCATTACCAATGTCCGGTTGGAAGTGGTGGATACAAACGGCAATCCGGTCACCCATGACGGCCAGACGGCCGGTGAAGTGGTTGTCCGTTCCCCCTGGCTTACCCAGGGATATATCAAAGATGAGAAAAAATCCGCACAATTATGGGAAAACGGATGGCTGCATACCGGAGATATCGGGGTGATTGATCCCGAAGGCTACCTCAAGATTACAGACCGTCTCAAAGATGTCATAAAAACCGGCGGTGAATGGGTCTCATCACTGGAAATTGAGGATATTATATCCCGGCATGAAGCGGTATCCGAAGTGGCTGTGGTCGGTATCAGCGATGAAAAATGGGGGGAACGGCCTCTGGCCATGGTGGTGCTGCATGACGGTTTCCAGGGCAAAGTCAAGGACAATGATATTCAGGATTTCTGCATGAAGTATGTTGAGAATGGCCATATTCCCAAATATGGGATTCCGGCTAAAATCATCCTTGATGAGCAGATTCCCAAGACATCGGTGGGCAAAATTTCCAAAAAAGATATCCGAACAAAATATAAATAACGAAAAAAGGATTTGTTTATGAAAGACGTTGTGATTGTATCAGCCTGCCGCACTGCCATAGGCGCCTTTGGCGGCACATTAAAAGACCTGAACGGAGCCTATCTTGCCAGTATTACCATGAGAGAGGCCGTCAAACGGGCAAATATTGATCCTGCCGTCATTGATGACGTGCGCTACGGAACTTGTCTGGAGCATCATGACACCCTGAACACCACCCGGGTGGCTGCACTGATGGCAGGCATTCCGGATACAGTCCCTGCCGCCACTATCAACCGGGTGTGCATCTCCGGCATGGAAGCGGTCCTTTCCGGTATGGCCATGATTCAGGCCGGCATGGCCGATGTCATTCTGGCAGGCGGCACCGAGCATATGTCCGGAGTTCCCTATGCCGTACCCAACGCCCGCTGGGGATGTCGTCTCCAGGACACCGGTTTCGTGGACGCCATGATTCATGCCCTGCACTGCGGTTCCTATCTTCTGCCCCTGGATGACACCTCTCCTGTGGACACCTCCCAGGCGCCTGCCGCCAACTTTATGGGTCAACCCTATATCATGGGCCACACGGCAGAGTTCGTTGCCCAGCTTCTGGACATCAGCAGGGCGGAGATGGACGAGGTCGCCCTTCGCTCCCACAACAATGCGGAACGGGCCACCAAAGACGGCAGTTTTGCCGAAGAAATCGTTCCTGTTGAAGTGCCCCAACGCAAAAAAGATCCTATCATATTTAATAAAGACGAACATTTCAGGCCCGGCATGACCCTGGAAAAACTTGCGGCCCTCCCCCCGGCATTTGTCCCCAAAATCGGCAAGGTCACTGCAGGCAACGCCTCAGGCATCAATGACGGGTCCACCGGCATGGTGATCATGTCCGCAGAAAAGGCCAAAGAGCTTGGGATTACACCCATTGCAAAAATAAAAGCCACGGGCATGGGTGCCTGCCATCCTTCGGTCATGGGGCTCTCTCCGGTCCCGGCGGTCAAGGACCTTATGGCAAAATCCGGAATAACCATCAATGATTTTCAACTGATTGAGGTGAATGAAGCCTTTGCCGCCCAGTACCTGGGATGTGAAAGAGAACTGGGGCTGAACAGGGAGATTACCAATGTCAACGGATCCGGCATAGGCTTGGGACATCCTGTGGGGTCCACCGGCGCCCGGGTGATGACCACGCTAATGTATGCCATGAAAAATAGAGGCAAAAGCTTAGGCCTTGCCACGCTTTGCGGCGGCGGTGGCGTATCAATGGCCTGCGCCATTGAAATGCTGTAATCGTGTTCAGACGCAAACCCATTCACCTGAACGTTGCACGAAAAATTGGGGATTGGTTCTAACGACGTCTATTATCGGGGCAGGCTGCTATGCCTGCCCGAACAAGGGCAACCACAGAAAGCTTGCCCCTACAAAAGAGGGTCGATCAAATTCTTCCAGGAGTTGCCGGATCAAAAACCCCGGCTTTTTCTGATGTGTTCATAAGCTGCCTGAATTTCGGTAAACTTATCCGTGGCAAACTTAACAAACTCTTCGGGCAGCCCCTTGGCCTGGATTTTATCCGGGTGATACTCCTGGACCAGGGTACGGTATTTCTTTTTTATCTCCTCGTTGGTGGCATTTTCATCGCATTGAAGCACCGCATAATAGGGATCGGATTTTTTCACATATCTGGCGTGCAGGCGGTTATAATCCGACTGGGAAAATCTAAAAATGCGTGACGCGGACAACAGCATCTGTTCTTCGGCATTAGAGATATTTCCGTCGGCCGAAGAGACCCTAAACAGGACGTCCATCATCAACTCGATGATGTTGGCCTGGTAGCTGAATACCGAATAAAACTGCCGGGCAAAATCCTCAAAAGTCTGGGAGGATGTCACGGCGTTTCTAAAGATATTCTTAGCCGTTTCGCGGGTGGCGGCGTCAAGCTGGAGATCATTAACCATAAAGCGTTCAACAACCTTTATCTCCTCTTCACTGATCCGGCCGTCCGCTTTACTGATTTTCGCCAGCATGGAAAAGGCGGCAGTAAAGAAAACAAGCTGGGCCTCTTCGTTGGAAGACAGACCCGCGCCGCGCTGACCACCTGGAATGGAACGTAAATATTCATCCTCTCTTTTGTCCACAAACGCATGTCCGAATGCAGCCCCTGCCACAGCCCCCAGGGGACCGCCCAGGGCCAGTCCGATGGTGCCACCAATCATTTTTCCAAGCCAACTCATATATAAACCTTTGAATTTTCGAATATCGTAAAGGGCCTTGAAACTCGGGAAAAGTAACGCTACAAATTTTGTGCCGAATTTTTGCCCTTGCCACAAAATCAAAGATTATATATAAACACTAAAGCCCTCATCGTCAAATATTAACGGGAAAAAGCAACCTGTGCTGATTAAAAATATCGTGGGAACACTGATCATTCTTCTGAATATGGCCGGCCTGGGATACCTGTTTTTTATTGGGATTGCAGACTTTTTTGATAATAACGACGAAAAGGAACAAAAAAGCTTCAGTCATAATGTTGTAACGCCCAAAAAAAATTTGGAGCAGCCTGTTGTGATTGACGAAAACATTATTCCCGATGAGGATGACCTGCTAAAGGATATGGATCTTTCTGATCTGGACAATCTGGATCTGGACGATTTTGAATAAACGGCCATGATTCGAATAGCGGCCATGGGCCGACCTGTTCTATCGACACCGGGATTCAACCAAAAAAAACAAAAGTGATTTATGGGACCTTCATCCGGCCAAATTCGCGTAAAATTTAATTCACACGCCCAATATGTTCATTTTGCCTTTTTAATGCTGGTTTTACTGATTCTGCCGGGCTGTGGGCAGCCAACCACAGGAGCGCCTGTGTACTACGAATCCAGCATGGAAAACCGGACCCGATCACCGGCAACTTTTGTCAGCGATGCGGTGCTCTTGACCCGGGTGAAATCTAAATTCATTTCCGATGATATGGTGGATGATGATGAGATCCAAATAAAAGTCCGCCATGGCGTGGTCTATCTTGACGGCTGGGTTGCAGACAGCTACCAGCGCCGCATGGCCCAGGCTCTGGCCCAGAGCATTGACGGGGTGAACCGGGTGGTAAGCCGTCTTAGACTCACCAACCCGGGCACCATATTTATCAATCCGGACCCTAGGACACCTGTTTTTTAGGCCAGCGTTTTTTCTTCTTCACCTTTTCCTTGACCGGGGCGCATCGGGTTTCGATGGTGCCGGGCCCCAGGATGGTTTCAATCTCCTGGAAAAGACCGGGGCAGGCATCTGACTTGTACTCATCCGACAATTTCACCATCACATCGGGATGTTCAGAATCAATGTGAATGTTGAACAAGGAGACACAATTGCCCGGATACCGTTCGATCACGGGTTTGAGCTGATCGAGCACATCGGTTTTATGGTGCTTGGCATCCACCTGCATGACAATACCGGCCGCCCAAAGGGTTTCAGCCTGGGTTGCAGGCACGATGGCTTCGCCGATCAGCTTGACGGTATTCTCTTTTTTCTGGACTTCAGCTTCAACAATCACCACCTGTTCCTGGGACAAAAAGGTATGGGTCATGGCATACAGATTTGGAAATACCACCAGCTCCACGGTTGAATACTGGTCCTCAATATTGCAGAACGCCATCAAGTCTCCTTTTTTGGTCTTGTGGATTTTCTGAATCTTGAGATTTCCGCCGATGCGGACCATTTTTTCATCCGGCGCATCCTGGAGCGTGATCGTATTCACACTGGTAAATTTTCGAATGATATCCGCATAATCATCCATGGGATGTCCGGTGATGTAAAACCCCAGGGCTTCTTTTTCCAGTTCAAGCAGATCCTTGCCCGCCCATTCATCCATCTCAGGCATTTTAGGAATATTGGAGGGCAGACAAATGCCCACACCCGAATCGGCAAAGAGATCCAGCTGGGCATCGGCTTTTTCCTTCTGGATTCTGGCGCCATGTTCAAGGGCATCTTCGAGCACCGCCATCATCTGGGAGCGTTTGTCCCCGGTGGAGTCAAAGGCCCCGCATTTGATCAGGGCTTCAATTACTTTTTTATTGGCCTTGCTTAGATTTACCCGTTCGCAGAAATCATAAAGACTGTCATAGTCCCCGTCCTTTTCACGAATTTGAACAATGGATTCTATGGCAGCCTCTCCCACCCCTTTAATGGCGGCCAGGCCAAAACGGATACAATGGTTATCCACATTGAAAAAGGCGTCACTCTGGTTGACATCCGGGGGCAGCACCTTGATGCTGTGTCCTTTGCACTCATCCATATATTTGAGCACCGCATCGGAATTGCTGCGTTCGGACGTCATCAGGGCGGCGATGAACTCAACAGGGAAATGGGCTTTAAGGTAGGCAGTTTGGTAGGCGATCAGGGCATAGGCGGCGGAATGGGATTTGTTAAAGCCGTAACCGCCGAATTTTTCCATGAGGTCAAATACCTCTTCGGCCTTTTTGGGATCAAGACCCTTTTCCTGGGCACCTTTCATGAACAGAGTCCGGTGCTCCTCCATCATGGCGGCGATCTTTTTGCCCATGGCTTTGCGAAGCCCGTCGGCCTGGGCCATGGTGTAATTGGCCAGGACCCCGGCGATTTTCATGACCTGCTCCTGGTACAAAATCACCCCGTAGGTCTCTTCGAGTACCGACTCAAGCTCGGGAAACTGATATACCACAGGTTCCCGGCCGTGCTTTCGTTCCACATAGCTGTCTGCCATGCCCGAATCCAAGGGGCCAGGCCGGTACAGGGCCACAAGTGCCACAATATCCGAGAAGCTGGCCGGCTTCAGCCGGGAGATCAGTTCCTTCATACCGGAACTTTCAAGCTGGAACACCCCGGTGGTATCGGAATTTTGCAAAAGTTCAAAGGTCTTTTGATCCGAATAATCCAGGTGCAGCAGATCCGGCGGCGTATCCCCCTGCTTTTCGATCAGGGCAATACAGTTCTTAATAACGGTGAGGTTGCGAAGCCCTAGAAAGTCAAATTTAACCAAACCCTGTTTTTCAGTAAAGGTCATGTCAAACTGGGTAATGGTTTCACCTTCTTTGCCCTTGAACAGCGGCAGATATTCCCACAGCGGTTTGTCGGAAACCACAACTCCTGCCGCATGGGTGGATGCATGCCGGGGCAACCCTTCAAGCAGCATGGCCACCTCAAGCATCTGGGTTTTAACCTCAGTTTCCCCGCATTTATCCTGGATGGCCGGTACCTCTTCCAATGCTTTTTTCAGATTTTTTGCATTGTCAGGGATCATCTTGGCCACTTCATCCACTTCGGAAAGGGGTACGCCCAAGGCTCTTCCCACATCCCGGATCACGGCCTTGGCTTTAAGCTTTCCAAAGGTAATGATCTGACATACATAATCGGGGCCGCCGTAGCGCTTGACCGTATAATCATACACCTGTTCCCGGCCCTCAATGCAAAAATCCACGTCAATATCAGGCATGGAGATACGGGCGGGATTTAAAAACCGTTCAAAAATCAGGCCGTGTTCGATGGGGTCAAGGGCGGTAATTCCCATGGCGTAGGCCACCATGGAACCGGCGGCAGATCCCCTGCCCGGCCCCACCGGCACCCCGATTTTTCGCGCATGGCCGATAAAGTCGGCCACAATAAGAAAATAGCCCGGAAACCCCATTTCAAGAATAATGTCAATCTCGTACTTGATCCGGTCCCTGTAAACCTGCTCATCAATATCGGGATTCTTCTCCTTGATTTTGGCAAGACGGTCTTCAAAGCCTTCCATGGCAAGTTTTTTAAACAGTTCGTCCTCGGACAGCCCATCGCCAAGGTCATATCGCGGGAAATGATAGGTTTTTTTGCCGAAATCCACATCGCACATATCTGCGATCAGCTTAGTGTTTGCTATGGCATCGGGAAAATGACCGAGGGAATCGGCCATCTCCTGTTTTGATTTGAAATAGAGCTGATCCGAATCAAATTTAAACCGGTCGGCATTGTCAAAGGTGTCTCCGGTCTGGATGCACAACAGAATTTCATGGGCCTTGGCATCGCCGTTGGACAGGTAGTGGCAGTCATTGGTGGCCACCATGGGAATGGAGAGCCGTTGGCTCAAATCCAGCAGGCCTTCGTTCACGCGGTGCTGGATCTGCATACCGTTTTCCTGGACTTCAAGGAAAAAATTTCCTTCGCCCAGGGTATCAAGATAAAACCGCGCCAAATCATCTGCTTTGGCCTGGTCCCCGGCCAGAATGGCCTGGGGGATATCTCCCTTCAGGCAGGCCGACAGCCCCACAAGGCCCTTGGCATGTGCAGCCAGAAGCTCCTTGTCGATTCTGGGCTTAAAATAAAAGCCCTGGAGCTGGGCCACGGAGACCATCTTGCAAAGGTTGGTGTAGCCTTCCCTGTCCTTGGCCAGCAGCACCAGATGCCTTAACCCTTTTCGATCCAGCTGGGTCCGGTCATTTAAGGTTCTGGGGGCCACATAGACTTCACAGCCTATGATGGGTTTAATACCTGCTTTATGCGCTTTCTCATAAAACTCGGCCACACCGAACATGGTACCGTGGTCCGTAATGGACACGGCATCCATGTGATATTCGGCACACCGTGTCATCAGGTCGTTTAACCGGATAGCCCCGTCTAGCAGGGAGTACTCGGAATGAAGATGCAGATGATAAAAGGGGATATCCTGATTATCGGTCATTGTGATTTAATTGCTTTCTACTCTATAATTGGGCGCTTCCTTGGTAATGACAACGTCATGGACGTGGCTCTCCTTTAATCCGGCCGCAGAGATCCGGACAAATTTTGCCTTTTCGTGCAACTCGTCAATGGTGCTCGCACCAAGATATCCCATACCGGCCTTAAGGCCACCGATCATCTGGACAATATTTTCACGAATTGTGCCCCGGTAGGGAATCCGGCCCACAATACCTTCGGGAACAAGCTCTTCATTTTCGCCGGTATCTTTCTGGTAATATCTGTCGGAACTGCCCTTTTTCATGGCTTCCACAGATCCCATGCCGCGATAGGCTTTATATGACCGTCCCTGATAAATGACGATTTCGCCGGGGCTCTCCTGGGTACCGGCCAGCATACTGCCCAGCATGACGGAATGGGCACCGGCACCAAGAGCTTTAGAGACATCACCGGAATACTTAATCCCGCCGTCGGCGATCAAGGGTACGCCGGTTTTCTTTGAGATGGCAGCACAGTTCATCACGGCAGTCAGCTGGGGGACACCCACGCCGGCAACAATACGGGTGGTGCATATGGAACCGGGACCGATACCGATTTTAACGGCATCAACGCCTGCATCAATCAGGGCCTTTGCTCCGGCCTCGGTGGCCACATTGCCGGCGATGAGCTGGCAGGCGGGATAAGCGGCCTTGATACGCTGAACCGCTTTGATCACATTTAAGGAGTGACCATGGGAGGTGTCAATAACCAGGGCATCAGCGCCGGCTTTCAGAAGCGCTTCCACGCGATCCATCATGTCGGACCCCACACCAATGGCGGCACCGGCTCTCAGGCGGCCGAATGAATCCTTGCAGGCATTGGGATATTTTTTAATCTTCTCAATATCCTTAATGGTGATCAGCCCTTTGAGTTTGCCCTGGGGATCCACCACCAGAAGTTTTTCAATTCTATGTTTATGCAACATAATTTTGGATTCTTCCAGGGAGCATTTTTCAGGCACGGTCACCAGATTTTCACTGGTCATCACCTCCCTGGCAGGTTTGTCCAGCTGGGTCTCAAAACGAAGATCCCTGTTGGTTACGATACCGACCAGTTTATCACCTTCCACAACGGGAATACCTGAAATCCGGTATTTGGCCATAATGTTCAGCACATCGGAAATGGTGGCATCGGGATGGACGGTCACAGGGTCAACAATCATGCCGCTTTCACTTTTTTTCACCCGGTCCACTTCCACCACCTGCTCGGCAATGCTCAGGTTTCTGTGGATAAAGCCCAGGCCCCCGGCCCGGGCCATACTGATGGCGGTATCCGACTCGGTCACCGTATCCATGGCCGCACTGACAATGGGAATGTTGAGTTCAAGCTCCTTGGTCAAACGGGTGCGTGTAATCACTTCGTCAGGCAGGATTGCGGAATAATCGGGAAGCAGGAGCACGTCATCAAAAGACAACCCCTGTTCTGGTAATACATTGGACATAATATAAGGCCTCCAGAAAGGAAAGGTGTTTATTTATACTTTAAAGGCCAGCCGTCACATCAAAAAGGTGGGTGAAGGGGCTGGCCAATAATTATTTCGTATCAAAAGTATATAAACAAGTCTTTTTACCAAAATCAGGAGCTTTTGACAAGGTCATTCCGGGCAGAAATTTACATAAAAGTCATTTAATTAAATTTTTTTGGGTGTAATTAATTTGTTTCGTTACCGATTATCTGATATAGCACCCTGAGGCAAATTCAACCACATAAATTCAAATATGGGATATTTACCCCATTGATGAGGATAAAAAAATGGGAAAAAAAATTGGTGTGGTAACAGGCGGCGGTGACTGCCCCGGGCTGAATGCGGTAATTCGGGCCATTGTAAAAGCCGGTGATATGCAGGGCTTTGCCACCATAGGCATACGGGGTGGTTTTGACGGACTTTTAACACCGGTTCAGGCAGATCCCCTCACTGTCCGGGATATGGACGGGCTTCTTATTCGTGGCGGCACCATTCTGGGTACGGCCAATTCCGGCAGATTTTCATCCAAAACCGGTCAGGGTGAAACTAGAAAAATACCAGAGGATCTCATGACCCAGGTCCAACAGACCGTTGAAGCATTGGGCCTGAACGCGCTTGTGGTCATCGGCGGGGACGGCACTTTGACCACAGCCCTGCAGATGCATGAATTCGGCCTGCCGATCATCGGTGTGCCCAAAACCATTGACAATGATCTGGACGCCACCCAGCAGACCTTTGGATTTGACACGGCCGTGGCCTGTGCCGTGGATGCCCTTGACCGGCTTCATTCAACAGCCCAAAGCCATAACCGGGTCATGGTCCTTGAAGTCATGGGCCGGTATGCCGGATGGATTGCCACCTATGCGGGGCTTGCCGGGGGCGCGGATGTTATTTTGATTCCTGAAATAAAATTTAACTTGCCGGCCATCGAGAAAAAAATCAGAGCCCGGGAAGCCAACGGCAAATTATTCACCATTGTGATTGTGGCCGAAGGCGCAAAGCTTGATGACACCATGGTGGTATCCGACAATGAGAATACGGACAGGGAAGTGCGCCTTGGCGGCATTGGGTACGCCATTGCCGAAAAAATCCAGGAGACGACCGGCAAAGAGAGCCGGTGTGTGGTCCTTGGGCATCTCCAGCGCGGCGGCCAGCCAACCCACTGGGACAGACAGTTATGCACCCGGTTCGGCGTTCAGGCAGTGCATATGGCGGCCAAGGAGAATTTCGGAAAAATGGTGGCACTTAAACCCAGCGGCATGATGGGAAGCGTAAATCTAAAAGATGCGGTAAACAGAATACGCAGTGTTGATCCCGACGGCGAGTTAATCCAGACGGCCAGGACCCTTGGCATCTGTTTTGGTGATTAACGATCACCCCTGGATTAATAAACTGGATTAATAAAAAATAAAATTTCTGATACGCTTAAATCACCCGTGTTTTTGGAGGCAACCAGATGTTATATAATGTGAATTCCCAAACCCCCCAGCCCAGAATCATATCCATGGCTGTGGCCTGTCTCAGGAAAGGCGGTATTATTGCCTATCCCACAGACACATTTTACGGTATCGGGTGTGATATCATGAATAAAAAGGCCATTGAAAAAATATACCGGCTCAAACAGCGAGACCAAACCAAGCCCTTCAGCTTTATCTGTCCCGATCTGAAAGACATCGCCCAATATGCCAAGGTGTCAAATATCGCCTATCGCCACATGAAGCGTTTACTGCCGGGCCCCTACACATTTATCCTGCCCGGCTCGAAGATGGTGCCAAAAATAATGCTGACCAAAAGAAAAACCGCCGGCATCAGGGTCCCGGCAAATCAAATCGCCATACAACTTGCCCTGGCGCTTGGCAATCCCATTATTTCAACCTCGGCCACAGATCCCGACGGTGACGTGTTTGAAGACGCATCCCTGCTCCATGATTATTTCGATGCAAGGCTGGATATGGTCCTAGATGGCGGCCCCGTGCCCAACACACCGTCTTCGGTGATCTCACTGGTTGAAGACGAACCCGAGGTGATCAGGCATGGCGCCGGCGAAGTTGATCTGTTTGAGTAAGCCTTATTGTTATTTATGTGTTTGGATGAATAACGCACCCAACCCTGAAACGCGCCCAAGATGGACAACTTTTTGTCCAGACACTAATTGAAGACATACCTGAACTGTTTGGATAAACTGGTCCCAAGATTCACATCATGGAACAGGGTTTCAGTCAGTTTTTTAAACAATGTCATTGTATCGGCTTTGGGATAAACCGGAACCAACTCTCCTTCAATGCCTGCCATCTGACCAGCCCACTGCACCGCATCATCCATATTTCCGATACGGTCAACAAGCTTAAGTTTCATGGCGGTCTGCCCGGTATACACCCTGCCGTCGGCAAGCTTAGCCATGGCAGCAGTCTCCATATTTCTGGCAGTTGCAGCATCGGATACAAACTGGGCGTGCAGTTCATCCACAAGATTTTGAAACAGATGTTTTTCACTCTCCTTAAGCGTTCTCATGGGTGATCCCATATCTTTATATTCACCGCTTTTGATCACCACAGGAGAAATGCCGATTTTTTCAGCAATCTGTTCAATATTCGCATACTCCATAATTACGCCTATGGAGCCGGTTATGGTGCCTGAATTGGCCACAATGCCCTGGGCGGCACAAGCTATATAATACCCACCGGAAGCAGCGACAGATCCCATGGAGGCGATCACAGGTTTTAAATCGCGGAATTTCATCAGCTCCCGATAAATTTCCTGGGAAGGCCCGATCCCGCCGCCGGGACTGTCAACCCTTAAAATGATCGCCTTAATATCATCATCATCCATAAAATCCTTAAGATCTTGAATGATCTCCATTGAAGAGATAATCGGCCCTTCCACCTCAACCACACCGATATTACCCTCCGAGGAGGCGATGGCGCCGCTGATGTTACTTTTCACGGCAAAGGCCCCGATTGCAGCAATGCCGGACACGGCAACCAAACCAACGGTGAAACAGGCACAAATAACACAAATGAAAAACAAAAAAGGATGGCGTCTTGCAAACATAAGGGATTTTTCCTCAACTATTTTTGATTGGAAACGCTGGTTTATAATAATTGTTATAAAAGAAAAAAAGGCCGGACATCCTGTTCAAGGATCAGTCCGGCCTTTAAATTTCAGAAAACTGCAGTTCTATTTCTGCCTGTCAGGCGGAAACTATTCGTTCTCTTTTTTCTCTGCTTCCAGTTTTTCCTGGATGTTGTTTCTCAACATCTCTCCGAATGCGGAGGCAGCAGGTTTAGAACTTTTTGCAATTTCTTCAAGATATCTATTATCATCATCGTCTTCGTCCAGACGTTTAATAGACAGCCCGATCCGTCTTTCATCGGAATTAATGTTCATCACCTTGGCCGTAATGGTTTCGCCAATCTGGTAATGTTCTTTGGGGCTCTTGATATTTTCTTTGCTGATTTCAGATACGTGAACCAGACCTTCGATACCCTCCTCAAGCTCTACAAACACGCCGAAGTCGGTGAGGTTTGTGATGACGCCGGAAATCTCCTTGCCCACGTCATAACGTTCGGCAACGGTTTCCCAGGGATCAACCTGGGTCTGTTTGATGCCCAGGGAGAATCTTTCATTGGCTTTGTCGATATCAAGCACAACGGCCTGGATGGTATCGTTTTTCTTATAAATTTCAGAAGGATGTTTGATCCGTTTGGTCCAGGAAATATCAGAGATGTGAACCAGACCGTCAATGTCGTCATCAATGCCGATGAACAGACCAAATTCGGTAATGTTCTTGATTTTTCCTTCAATAATGGTGCCCACCGGATATTTCTGGGAGATCACTTCCCAGGGATTTTCTACGGTCTGTTTGATACCCAGAGAAATCCTGCGGTTTTCAGGTTTAAGATCCAGAACAACAGCCTCAACCTGTTCGCCCACGGCAACCATCTGGGATGGGTGACGGATTTTACGGGTCCAGGACATTTCAGAAACGTGAATCAGACCTTCAACGCCCTCTTCGAGTTCAATGAATGCCCCGTAATCGGTCAGGCTGACCACACGGCCTTCAATCTTGGAACCGGTGGGATATTTTTGAGCAGCAGTGGTCCAGGGATCAGGTGTCAGCTGTTTCATACCCAGGGAAACCCGTTCCTTCTCAAAATCAAAGGAGAGGATTTTCACCTTGATCTGATCGCCAACGGAGAACAGTTCAGAGGGGTGTTTAACCCGGCCCCAGGAAATATCGGTAATATGAAGAAGTCCGTCAACGCCGCCGAGATCAACAAAGACACCGTATTCGGTAATGTTTTTAACAATACCTTCCATGACTTTGTCGTTTTCAATGGCAGACAGGGTGTTGCTGCGCATTTTTTCTCTTTCGTTTTCAAGCAATACCCGGCGAGACAGTACAATGTTGTTTCTTTTCTTATTGTACTTGAGAATTTTAAAGGTATATGTCTGGCCGACCATTTCATCCATATTGCGGATGGGCCGCAGATCCGCCTGGGATCCGGGTAAAAAGGCCTGCAGTCCGATGTCAACGGAAAAACCGCCTTTAACACGACTGGTGATGACACCTTTAATGGTACCGTCATCGTCGTAGATATCTTTGATGGCATCCCAAACTTTAACCTTTTTGGCTTTGTCACGGGAGAGAAGAACAGTCTCTTCTTCTTCATCCCATACTTCAATCATTACCTCAAACTCGTCGCCGACGTTGACGCTGACATTGCCGTCCTCACCAATGAATTCATGAATTGAGATCTGCCCCTCAGATTTGTATCCCACATCCACAAGGACCGTTTCCCTGCCGACGGAGATCACAGTTCCGGTGACAACCTGTCCCTCTTCAAATTTACTAAGGCTGGAATCATAGATATCCAGCAGTTCTTCCATGGTCTCTTCTCCGGTGAGTTCGATTTCGGACTCTTTTACTTCGTTTTGGGTCTCTAATTCATTCATGTTTTGGTTTTCGTTTTCGTTTTCTTCAGCAATGTTGTTCATTAATATTAATCCCCCTAATCGATGATGTTACCCGCCTTTGAATCATAAGGAAAAGATAGCAGAAGGCGAGTACAATTGGATCTTATACCAACGAAAAAAAGAAAAATCAAGAAATTCCATAACTTTTTAAACATTCAAGATGATGCGTTTCATTTTTTCAACCACCTGGGGGACATCGAATGCGGTGGCATCTATGCGCACGGCATCCGGTGCCTGTTTCAACGGAGAGACCTCACGTTGGGTATCGTCCGCATCCCGCTTTACCATATCTTCAAGAATTTTTTCAAACGAAACCCCGGAGTTATTTGACTCTTCAAATCGCCTTTGGGCACGCACGCGTACATCAGCTGTCAAAAAAAACTTATATTGTGCGTCGGGGAAAACGGCCGTCCCCATATCCCGGCCTTCAAACACGGCATCCCGTTCTCCGGCAATGAATTTTTGAATACCCAGCAGCGCCTTTCGCACCTGGGGAAGTGCCGATGTGGCCGAAGCCAGCATGCTGATCTCAGGGGTTCTTATGTATGCGCCGATATCCCGGCCCGATGACATGAGCACAGGTTCCCGGCCGTCCAGGACAAAATCAATATCAAGGCAGGCAAGAAAGGATTCAAGTTGACCGCTCTCCTTCCAGTCAATCTGGCGGTTTTGGATTTCAAAGGCAACGGCCCTATAAAGCGCGCCTGTGTCCACATACACACAACCAAGTTCGCCTGCAAGGGCCTTTGAAACCGTTGTTTTACCAGCACCGGCCGGTCCGTCAATGGTAACGATACGGTGAGTCATCATTATTATATGCCTGCGACACTGAGCAGCGCGTCCACACATATTTGATTTTCCCGGTCCGTACCGGCGTTGATGCGAAGAAAGGTGTCGTACCCATAGGACGCCAGGGATCTCACCACCACGCCTTTTTGGAGCAGTTTTTCACAGATATCCCTGGAATTGGTCTTTACATCCACCATCAAAAAGTTGGCCTGGGTAGGCAGCACCTTAAAACCTGCCTGGGTAAATTTTTCGGTGAGAAAATCAATACCCTGGTGGGTTCCGGAAAGGGTTTTGGCCAAAAAGTCCGTATCCTGCAAAGCCGCCTGGGCCGCGGCCTGGGCAAGGGAGTTCACATTAAAAGGCTGGCGTATCCGGTTTAAAATTTCAGCAACCGCCTTATCCATAACCCCATACCCGATGCGGAATCCGGCAAGCCCATATGCTTTGGAAAAGGTTCTTATGGTCACAATTCTGGGATCTGCCAACGGTTTGGCCAAACTGTCATATACCGCATCGTTGCGCACAAATTCAATATACGCTTCATCCACAACAATCAGTACGTTGTCCGGTAGTTGATCGGCAAAACGTAAAAATTCATCCGTGGTAATCGAAGCCCCGGTGGGGTTGAACGGATTGGTTACAAACACCAGTTTTGTTTCAGGGGTAACCGCCTTAACAAGCCCGTCAAGGTTGGTGGAATAATCCTTGAGGGGCACCATCACAGGTACGCCCTTGGCGGTCTTGACACTGATCTCATACATCAGAAAGGAGGGCAGCGGCATCACTGCCTGTTCTCCTGGGTTTAAAAATCCATGGGCAAGCAGGGCGATAATATCATCGGAACCGTTTCCAATGACCAGATTTTCCATCCCGACATGGTATTTTTCAGCAAGCGATTGGCACAGCGTAAAGGGTACCGGCTCAGGATACCGGTGCATTTGGGATAATGTAGATAAAACAGCATCGGTTACTTTGGGGGAACACCCAAATGGATTTTCATTGGAAGCAAGCTTTACCGCATTGGTAATCCCATACTCGCGCTCCACCTCACTTAACGGCTTGCCGGCCTCATAGGGTTTTATGGCCTTGACGGACTCACTGACTGAAAACGACATGAAAGATGTACTCCATTGATTTGCGGGTTGGATAAAAAGGTAATAATTAGTTAGGATTTGAATTTTTGTCAATACCTGTGATAGTTGAATGGGTACACTATAAAATGGAGATCAAAATTGAACACAAGCTCCCCACGGGTAAAAACCGGATTAGACACCCTTTACGATGATCCGCCGGACTGTTTAAAAGGCAGGCGATTGGGCCTTTTGGGCAATCCAGCCTCAATAACAAGTCAATTCACACATGCAAAGGACGTTATCGCCCAGCTTTTTCCCGGACAACTGAGCGCTCTGTTCTCGCCCCAGCACGGTTTTTTTGCTGAAAAGCAGGACAATATGATTGAATCGGGGCATTTCAGGGACCCGGATCTGAACATACCGGTATTCAGCCTGTACAGCGAGACAAGAATTCCCACGGCGGATATGTTCGATACCATAGACACCCTGGTCATCGACATCCAGGATGTCGGCACCCGTGTGTACACATTCATATACACCATATCCTACTGCCTCGAAACGGCAGCCGCACTCGGCAAATCCATAGTCATTCTGGACCGGCCCAATCCTGTGGGCGGATTACAGATTGAGGGCAATATCCTTGACGAAGCGTATGCCTCATTTGTCGGGCGCTATCCAATCCCCATGCGCCATGGCATGACCGTAGGCGAAATCACCGCCTTTTTTAATACGACCCGGGGCATCAATTGTGATCTGACCGTCATCCCCATGCAGGGCTGGACCCGGGATATGTACTGGCAGGATACCGGACTGGTCTGGATACCGCCATCTCCAAACCTGCCCACGCCCCTTTCAGCCATGGTATATCCCGGGCAGGTCATCCTTGAAGGCACCAATCTGTCCGAAGGCCGGGGCACCACCCTGCCCTTTGAACAGTTCGGCGCGCCGTTTTTGGATATTCACACGCTAAAACAGCGGGTGCAGGACCGCCTCAAAGGCGTTGTATTGCGGCCACTGTGTTTTCAGCCCACATCGGGGAAATGGCAGAACCAGATTTGCAAAGGCTTTCACATCCATGTTACAGACAGGGAATTATACAAACCTTATTTATATTCTCTGATTTTGTTACAGGAAATCATAAGGGCACACCCCAACGACTTTGCATTCAAGGAACCGCCCTATGAATATGAATTTGAGCGCCTGCCCATGGACCTCATCATAGGAAGCAGGAATTTGCGGGAACATATTGAAAATATGAACGATCTAATTGAATTGGAAAAAACCTGGCAGATTCCTTTGAAGACGTTCAAGCAGGCATCACAACCTTTTTATATATACTGATAAAAAGCAAAAAGGGTCGTGATATTCTATCACGGCCCTTTCTTTCGTTGTACTATAGACAAATAAATCCGGCAACGCAGATTTATTCGGCACTTTTTTTACTGCCGAACCTTTTTTGAGATCAGCAAGCGCGTTTTGTCTTAATCTGCAGAAGCGTCAGCGCCTTCGTCATTTTTCCAAGAGTCTTTCAACTCGTCAAATCCAAGGTAGAGAGCGAAACCGCCGCCTAGAAGAAGAATGACAGGGATACATCCGGTAATAATCATCAAAAATTCAGTAAACCATACTGCCAGACCAACAACTCCGAGAAGAACTGCAATAGCTCCGCCAATTAACGTTTTCATAGGTTATCCTCCTTAAATTCCCGTCTAAACATTTGATGGTACGTAAATACGTGATCCATACCCAAAAATAATAATTTACTAACTTATATGCGTGTTTCAAATTCAAATAGATGGTGAAAAGTATCACAGGCCTTTGATTTTATCAAGGCGTTTTTACCCATTCCAAAAAGTCAAAATAAACTTTTTTATTTCAATAAGTTAGAATAAAAAAAAGAGACAATTGCTTCAATCATTTTAGATGAAAGTCAAAATAAATTATTAAACGATTTTCATATTTTGTTGTGGATTGGGGTGCGGGTGTTGACACACCGGGTCGGCCCATGTCCAGTATATTAAAATAATCATATTGCCATGTAAACCAAGCTCTGGTATTGAAATAACCGGCAACAACGTTCCTGCCACGATTGAGCCTTCAAATTTCGAAGGAAAAAAGGACACCCCCTAAAGGACAACCTATGAGTTTGTTTGCACCGATAAATAACCTGGTCCTCACGACCAGAAAAAAAATACATTCATTAATAATGCTTCTGCTCAACAATTCCTATGAGTATTATTCAAGTTTTTATCCCGGCAACCACAGCTTTATCATGGCCAGAATACTCAAGCATCTTGTTAATAAAATCAGCATTGATAACAGAAGTCTTGAACGCATAAAAAATACACCGCCGGATTCAATCGTTGTTTTTGCCTGTAAAAACAAACATATGTTTGATTTTTTATATTTCCATACCCTGTTAAAACCCATGAACTGTCCGTACCCCGAGCTGAGTTTTGACTTGCGGTTCGTATTTTCTCTGCCCATAACCCAATTGGCACGGATCATTCTTTCCCATCTATACCATTTTTTTCACCATTTCCATTTCAACGACATCTACTCCAGCGGCTATGCCCGAAAAATGCTTTTGGAAAACCGGGCCGGCTTCATCAGTCTTATTGAAGAAGATGAATTTTATAACAGATTTATCAGGTCCACACCGGACCCGTTATTTCATCTGATTGAGCTTCAAAAACAAACTGAAAAATCCGTTGTGATTGTGCCCGAAGATATCATTTATATTACCAAGCCCATGCACAAAAATCCGAGCCTTGGGGACATCATATTCGGCACCCATGAAAAACCCGGGCGCCTCAAAAGGATTTTTACCATGCTGCGGCGACCGGAAAAAATCCGGGTGGAAGTTGCCCGCCCCGTGAATCTGAAAGAATTTTTAGCCCGGCCTGAAATCCAGCGCCTTGATTCTGAATTCCAGACCCATCGGCTCAGAAGTCAGCTTGTGGACATCCTGAACCGCCAGCGCAAAAGCATCACAGGTCCGGTACTCAAGTCCCGCCAGGAGATCACCGAGGACATTTTAAACCGAAAATCTTTAAGGGAATACCTGGCGGCGTACGCAGACAGAACCAGCACCCCCCTGCGCAAGGTCAACAAGCAGGCAGCCGGCTATATTGATGAAATTGCATGCAATTACAGCTTAAGGGTGATCAATTTTTTAAACTGGCTGTTGACCCTGGTATTTAAAAATATATTTGAGGGAATTTCCGTATCCCAGGACGAGATCAACACCATGCGCGAGACCTACACCAAAGCGCCCCTGATCCTGATCCCCTGCCATAAAAGCCACCTGGATTACCTAATTCTTCCCTATGTCATGTTCAAAAACAACATGCCCTGCCCCCGAATTGCCGCGGGTAAAAACCTGTCGTTCTGGCCCCTTGGCCCGATATTCAGGGGCGGCGGCGCATTTTTTCTGCGCCGGACATTCAAGGGAGCTGAACTGTATGCCCGTATTTTTGCCGCATACATTGAAAAACTGCTCTATGAAGGGTTCAACATCAAGATATATATTGAAGGGGGCAGAAGCCGGACCGGCAAAGTACTGCCACCCAAAATCGGGGGGTTGTCCATGATCATCAAGGCATTTTTGAGCGGTGCCTGTGAAGATCTCTATTTTGTGCCCTGTTATGTGGGATATGACAGGGTTCTGGAAGAAGACGCCTATCTTAAAGAGATTGAAGGCGGCAACAAAACACCGGAAAACCTCAAAGGTCTTCTGAATACGCGCAAATTTTTAAAGCGCAAATACGGCAAGGTATATCTTAAATTTGACACGCCCATCTCCATGAACAAATATATGGAAGAAAAAGGGGTGGACCTTAAAAAATTCAGCGACGGAGAATTCAGCCACTTTGTCAAAGGCTTCGGATACAAACTGATTAATGCCATCAATGACAACACCGTGGCCACCCCCCATGGCATTATCGCCTCGGGAATTTTGAACTGCTCTGAAAGCACCTTCACAAAGCAGCAGATGTTCGCGCGGGTCAACACCTACATGAATCATCTGGTGTACCACGGGGCCTATCTTTCAGACACCCTGATGATCGACCCGGACAATGCCTTTAACTCGGTAGTTGAAAATTTTTTGTCCAGAAATTTCATTGAGCTTGCCGATGAGGACGAAGACGACATTACAGACACCACCATGCTCATCGTCAAGCACAACAAAAGACCGGTTCTGGATTATTACAAAAATTCGGTCATCTGTTTCTTTGTACCGGCAGCCTATACCGCCGCAGCCATCATCGAAATAGACCGGTTTAAATTTGAAATGCAGGACCTTGTATCCAGGTATCGTTTTTTGCAAAGACTGTTCAAAGACGAATTTTCCTTTGACGAACAGATTTCACCCCAGGACCAGATCGCCAAGGCTTTAAAAGGCTTTGTCAGCGAAGGAATTCTTGTGCCGGACCCTGAATATGCAGACACCTTTAACCTCACATCCGAAGGGTTGAGAAAACTTAAATGGTTTGCAGCCTTTCTGGTTCCCTTTTTTGAATCCTATATGACCTGCCTTGTGTTCCTGGAAAAGGAAAAGACCGACAAATATGATGTCAAAGAGCGGGCCAAAAAGCTGCTCTCCTTTGGCGCCAAACTGTACAAGCGCAATCAGGTGGTCCGAAAGGAATCCTTGTCCCTGATCAACTACCGCAATGCCGTGAACTATTTTGCCAGACACCATATCAACGGCTCGGCAGACCAGGAACGCATTGACCACTACAAAGAGATTCTTGACCTGCTCTCCAGACGGATTTCAAGCTGACTTTTATGAAAGCATTGATACTTGCGGCAGGGCTCGGCACAAGACTGCTGCCCTATACACAGCGACTGCCCAAGCCCCTTTTCACCATCAACGGCCGGCCGATGCTCGATTATGCCGTGAAGAACCTTTTGGATGCCGGCTGCACAAAAATTTTTATCAATGCCCACCATATGGCAGCGACCATTGCAGACTTTGTTGACAATCACCCGTCAAGAGACCTGCTTGAGTTGGTGTTTGAGCCGGTTATTCTGGACACGGGCGGGGCCATTGCCAATCTTGCCTTTCAGTTGGCAGACGATGATTTTTTTGTGGTGAATGCCGATGTGCTCTGTGACTTTGATCTCTCCTTTTTGATGGCCACCCACAAGGCATCCGGCGCTTTGGCCACCCTGCTGGTCCATGACTGCCCCAGGTTTAACACCCTTTGTGTAGAACAGACAAATTCCGGAAACGGCATTGTCAGGCATTTTTCCCAGCCCCCGGAATCGGGCCTTGCGTTCACAGGCATCCAGGCAATTTCCCCTGGGCTCTTTGAATACATGCCGTCTGAAACAATCTTTTCAACCATTGATGTGTATAAAAAATTGTGTGGGCTGGGAAAAATTTTTGCTTTAAAAGCAACCCAATTCTACTGGCAGGACATGGGCACCCCCCGGGATTACCAGAACACATCCCGGGAATACCTGGCCGCTCAAATTTTTGGCATTGCCCCGTCCCGTATTCCCGACATGGACATCCAGGCCATTGCCGGGGACGGATCGGACCGTCTCTGGTTCCGCGCCCGGCATCAGGAAAAAAGCCTGATTCTCTCGGACCATGGGATTTGCATGGACGCGCCCCAAAACAACAACGGTACCGCCCAGTTGAACGCATTTATAAAAATCGGAACCCACTTGGCAGACAAAGGAATCGCCGTTCCCTCAATTCTGGGGTATGATGCAAATTCGGGTCAGGTGGCAGTATCAGATCTTGGCAGCATACACCTGGCCGACCATATCCAGGGCATGGACGACCCACATATTGTCACACAATATAAACGCGTGATCGACCGGCTGATAGATTTTTCACTAAAAGGCATTGAAGATTTTGATCCCGCATGGACCTGCCAGACGCCGTCCTACTCAAAACAAATGATCCTGGATCTGGAATGCCGGTATTTCATGAAGGCCTTTGTGAACGGCTACCTTGGCCGCAAAGAAGAGTTTGAAACATTTGACCGACAATTTTCACTCATTGCAGACAATGCGCTGCTGCATGCAACGACCGGGTTGATGCACAGGGACTGCCAGTCCAAAAACATCATGATCCATGAGGGGCACCCCTGGTTCATAGATTTTCAATCCGCCCGACTGGGCCCCATTCAATATGATCTGGCTTCCCTTTTGATTGATCCCTATGTTACACTGTCCCAGGCCGTCAGGGATGAACTGCTAAACTATGCCCTGGAAAACATCGGCCTTAAAGTATCCGTTGATAAAAATAATTTTACGCATTCATTCAGATACTGCTGTATTTCACGCAACCTTCAGATGCTGGGGGCGTTTGGATTTTTAACCCAGGTTAAACACAAGCATCAATTTGAAAAATACATCCCGTCTGCCCTGAAAGGGCTTGAACGTCGACTCAAAAACTTAAACGAACCCGGCTTGGCTGATCTGACACATTTTGCCCAAAGCCTCCAAGGAGATTTAAAATGAATCGTATCCCCGTAATGGTCAACGGGCTGCCCGGCAATGTAGCCCGTATCATGGCTGAATCCGCAATCCAGGATGAACGGTTTACCCTTGTCCCCTTCTCCCTGACCGGAGAGGATATCACGTTAGGCCAGGTCTTAGTAAATAAGACCACCGTAACCCTTTTAAAACCCAGTGAAAGAGAAGACAAGATCCAGGAAATTCTTGAATCCTATCCTGGTTTCATCTGTGTGGATTACACCCACCCCACCGCAGTAAACGACAATGCAAAATTTTATGTGGCCAACAAGATCCCTTTTGTGATGGGCACCACTGGCGGAGACAGACAGGCATTGGAAAATACGGTGGAAAACGGTTCCATGCCCTCGGTCATTGCCCCGAACATGGCCAAACAGATTGTGGGACTTCAAGCCATGCTTGAATACGGCGCAAAGACCTTTCCGGGACTGTTTAAAGGATTCTCGCTTCAGGTCAAAGAGAGCCACCAACAGGGAAAAGCCGATACATCGGGCACAGCCAAAGCCCTGGTGGCCTGTTTCAACGAACTGGGCACCGACTTCGAAATTTCCGACATTGAAAAAATTAGAGATCCCAAAATCCAGAAAGAATCGTTAGGCGTTCCCGAAGAATTTATAGGCGGTCACGGGTGGCACACCTATACCCTGGAAGCACCTGACGGGTCGGCATTGTTTGAACTGAAACACAATATAAACGGTCGTCAGATTTATGTTTCCGGCACCTTTGACGCGGTTGTTTTTCTAAAAAACAAAATTGATACAAACACCTTTGATAAAAAACTGTTTACCATGATTGATGTTCTGGCCGCCGGGAAATGACCATGTCTTCCCTGGTTAAGTTTGTACTGATCATTCTGGGCCTGGCCTATCTAATATCACCGGCGGATCTCATTCCTGAAATGTATCTGCCCTGGATTGGATGGATAGATGACAGCCTGGTCCTCATGTGTCTGTATCACCTGATTCGATATGGCCGGCTGCCATCCTTTTTATTTAAAAAAGGCAACAAACAATCCACCGGGAAACAAAGGCAGGAGTCAGGGTCCGGCCAGACCTATAAAAAGGCTGAATCAAATCAATCATCAGGCAGAACCGGGGCTACGGGTCAGTCAACAAAAGAGAACAATTCAGCGAACACGGGCACCCTTAAATCCCCATATGAGATACTTGGGGTGGAGGAATCGGCCTCCTGGTCCGAGATTCAAACGGCATATAAAAACAAGGCCAAGCAATACCACCCGGATAAACTCTCCCATCTGGGTGAAGAGTTTTCAACCCTTGCCAATGAAAAATTTTTAGAAATTCAGCAGGCATATGCAAAGCTTAAACGCATTTATAATAAATAGTGTTAGGAAATTGAAGTGACCGGCATCAGCGAAATTCTTATACTTATCCTTCTGATACTGTGTATCCTGATCGTACCCAGAATGATGAACCCAAATCCCCAGGCCAAAAGAAAAAAAACAAGGCTGTCATCGACTCGGGTCTTTACCATGAAAATAAGAATCGCCATTGTTTTGTCCGCAGCCGATATTATCATCAGTGCCTTGTGGACAAAACCCTGGCAGGGTCAAATCTCAATGTTTATCGTGTCCGGCATTCTGCCCGTGGCCTTGGGATGGTCCCTTGTCTGGATATTTTCGGCACGAAAAAAATAGTGGATTTATTTGAAGGCGCTTGGTAGATAAAAATGAAAGGAAGGGTGTATGCACCCTTCCTCATATCACCTAATTAATTGACTATTTTCATATTCAATTAGAGAAACACGGATAAAAAATCCTATTTCGCAGATTTTTCAAGTGTTTTCGAATTTTTACATGCCCTTTAGTATTTTGATCAGCAATTATTTCCAAGGCCCTTTCCGCAATTACTTTATGAGCTGCTGTTGTCGGATGAATGTCATCGAAAAAGATATATTCATCCGGGTTATCAACAAGTTCTTCTTCATCAGGTACGATTGATACGCCAAGGGGACACCCCAAGTCATCAGTACTCATTCTAACCGTATCACTTACATTGGTGAAACCAAAAGCAGCCGGATCAATAAGCATTTCCTGAAACAAGCTAAAAATATCTAATCTATAAAGATTAAGTTCTTTGGCATCAGCCGTCTTCAATTCATTTTTTAAATTATTCAACGCCTTGCCTAAAATGATGTTAAATTCTATGGATATGCCGTCAAATATCCATGATATTTCCGAACCGAGGCATTGGGATCTCGCGGTCTGTCCCAGAGGGGGGAGATTAGGGATCATTAAGTTCAACGTGTCATCTGAGGAGGCTAATGCCAAAGTCCTTATATGCTCAATAATGTTATTTACTATTTCCTGGGGATTCGGGTCATCCTCATTATCAATATCATTTGCGCCGGCCCATAAAACAAAAAGTTGATTGTCTCTGGGAGAATTAGCCCCCAGGAAGCTCCCAATTTGGGTGCCAATATTAGGCGTCTTCCGAATAGATATTCCATCTCCTGTTTCAGCCCCTCCCCAAGCATAGTTCGTTCCGCCCAAAAGACTTGGCGTTGGCACCTCTACGCCCATCGCCATAGCAAGATATTCAACCCACACCAATCCATTGGAGAAACGTCCCTGGTAATATGGCGGTGACTTTGGCGTTTGGACACTGTCGCCGTTCTCATCAGTCGGCGTAGTTGCGAAATAGAGATTACCTGTATCTGATAAACTGTCACCAAAAACAACAATCTCCTCAATGCCCTTAGCAAACAAGGGTGAAACACAAATGCTTGAACAGGCAAGTGTAGCAAAAAGCAAAACAACAAATAACAAGGATAAGGATTTCCTTACTTCTCTCATGGTAAAGCTCCTTTAGCTTAATTATTCTGATGATAACGGATATGGGGAAACTAAGTCGGATAGCGATGGAATAGACTTAAAAAAAACATTTTTGAATTATGGTTGAAGAGCTCAACAGCAACCATAACAAATAGGAAAAATGATGATTCAAGCCTATAACGCGCATCTCTGACTGAATCGAACTATTTGTATGCACATTTGTCAAGCACAATCTAAAGAACCGGTTGCGTATCGGAAGACAAAGCCCCTTGATCCATAACACTGTCAACAAAAATCCGGGCTTGACTTATATGAGCCAAGTCGGTACCGTTCCATATATTCGCCGTTATAAAAATCAATATCAGGAACATAAAAAGCTCATATATTACTATTGTATGAACAATCTTTTCAGAAAAGCCGCACCTGTTCGTCCGATACCTGCCGGAATACAACTTTTCCCGTTTCTGGCCTGGCTGAGCCGGATCAATGGGGCATCCCTGCGCGCAGATGTGCTGGCGGGGCTCACCGGGGCCTTTATCGTGCTTCCCCAGGGTGTATCCTTTGCCATGATTGCCGGACTTCCGGCCCAGTACGGGCTGTATGCCGCCATTGTTCCGCCGATCATCGCGGCCCTGTTCGGTTCCTCCAAACATCTGGTCTCCGGCCCCACCACGGCGATATCCATTATTGTTTTCTCGACCTTGAGTCCTTTGGCCGCCCCCGGTTCCGCTGATTATATCCGCCTGACGCTGACCCTGACCTTTATGGCGGGTCTTTTCCAACTTGGATTTGGCCTGATCCGTCTGGGTACCCTGATCAACTTTGTCTCCCACTCGGTAATTGTAGGATTTTCAGCAGGAGCTGCCCTGCTCATTGCCACCTCCCAGCTCAAACATGCGCTGGGGGTGCCGGTACCCAGCGGCTCGTCGTTTTTAACCACCTGGGCGTTTCTGATTAAATCACATGCCCAGATCAACTATTATGAACTGTGTATTGCCGTGATTTCCCTTTGCTGTGCCATTGCCATCAAAGCCTGGAAACCCCGCTTGCCGGCACTGCTGTTTGCCTTGATTACAGGCGCCCTGTTCAGCCTAGTTTTAGACGGCCAGGTCCATGGGGTCAGATTTTTGGGCGAACTGAACGGCCAACTGCCCCAGATTTCAGCACCCGATTTTACCCTGGACACCTTGAGGCTCATGGCGCCCGGGGCCCTGGCCGTAGCGTTTTTGGGGCTGATTGAGGCATTGTCCATTGCAAGATCCATTGCCGTTCAATCCGGCCAGCACATCGACGGCAACCAGGAGTTTATCGGCCAGGGACTGTCAAACATTGCAGGCAGCTTTTTTTCAGGGTATGCAAGTTCCGGTTCCTTTACCCGGTCCGGGGTGAATTATGATTCGGGCGCCGTCTCGCCGCTCGCCTCCATTTTTTCGGCCCTGTTCCTGGCGGTTATCGTCTTGCTGGTAGCCCCTCTGACTGCCTATTTGCCGTTATCCGCCATGGGTGGCGCCATTTTATTTGTGGCCTTCAAACTCATTGATGTCCGCCATATCAAAGAGATACTTAAAAGCAGCCGACCGGATACCATGGTGCTTATCGCCACCTTTACCGCCACCCTGTTTTTTGCCATTGAGTTTGCCATTTATTCAGGCATCCTCCTGTCCATGGCCATCTACCTGACACGCACCTCCCACCCCCATGTCACACCGCTGACGCCTGATCCTTCGGATGACCGAAGAACATTGATCAATGCCCGGGAGAGTGACAGCCCCCCCTGCCCCCAGCTGACAATGGTCCAAATTCACGGGTCCCTTTTTTTCGGGGCCGCCAACCATGTGGCCCAGGCCCTTGAAGAGATCGACGGATACAACCCCAAGCATTTGCTGATTGTAGGGTACGCAATTAACTTCATTGATGTATCCGGTGCCATGGTATTGGTCAAAGAAGCCATGCGCAGACGAAAATTAGGTAAAAACCTCTATCTTTGCCGGGTCAACCGGGATGTCGAGCATTTTTTAATTCACGGCGATTTTATGGATAAAATCGGGAATTCCCACCTTTTTAAACAGGAAAGCCAGGCTATCAACCTCATCTACAAAAGGTTAGACCCAACCATATGCCACGCCTGCAAAGTCCGCATTTTTCGCGAATGCCCCACAGATCCTACAATCTAAGTGACAAGTTAAAAATCAATAGCGCTTGCTGTACCCGAAGCAAGAGAAACCCCCGCGCGCCAAGGCTGAATATTTCGGTATCATTTACAGATTTTAACACACACCGCATCTTTGATATTTTAAAGCTGTCAAAAACAGACTATAGAAATACATTTTCATTAAAGAAAGATATCATCAGATGATGAAAAAACAATTACCTGCAAAGGGTGTAAGCATATTTTTATCAGCAGCAATCAGTGTATGTCTGTACATATTTTTCCATGGACTCTGTTTGGCAGCTGACGACATGACAGACCCCATAGAACAACTGAACACCGTTGACATTGTCACGGACAGAATAAATCAAATAAACAACAGACTGTCGACCCTGAGCGCCGTCAATTCAGACCAGGTTGCCCAGGAATTTGGTGTGGGCACAGAAGACTTTGATAAAAGACTGACCGATCTGCGCATGCTCAGATCCGCCCATGAACGACTGCTTTACTCAATCACCGCACTTGATACGGCCCAAAAGGACGTCGTATCCATAAAAGAACGTTACGAAAATTATAAGAGCCGTGGCATGATCAAAAAAGCGCCCTATACATTAACCTTTCTTGATACTGTTCAAGAAGAACTATCGAACGTTGAAAGGCGCCGGTTAAACATAGACTTAACAGTGGAAGCGCTCCAGCGGGAACTCACTGCGGACAATGAACGCCTCCAATTTCTTGAAAAGAAAAAAAGAAGATTGGATGAGACCTTATCCGACAACAGTACAAAGGATACGACCCAATTAAAATGGGACAGCGAGACCATCGGCATTCAGCTTCGTGAAATTAAAATCATAATCCAGGCAAAGAATAACGAAATAAAGCGATATGAAACTGAAAAAAAACTGATCGCGCTGCAACTGGCACTCTTAAAAGATCAAATCAGGGTCATTAACGCCAATCTCGCCTTCGATCCAGAAGATTTAAACAGTCAATTAAACAATATACAAGAAAAAAGAACAGAACTTCGAAAAGAGACCGAACGCCTGCAATCTGAACAGGAAGGCGTTGAAAAAAAATGGCTGAACGCCCAGCGGGATTTTGAAAAGGCCGAGTCACAGGAGCAAAGAGCCATTGCCGAGTCTTATCTAAAAGCAAGGGCAGAGTGGCGGACAACCTATCAAGTGGCCCTGGAATTAAATGGGCGCTCAATGCTGTTGATGGACCACCAGGCTGCAGCCTGGCGCAAACGCTATACCATGGTCAAGGGAAAAGTATCCCTTGAAGAGCTCAAAACATTGCGGGAAACGACGCAAACCCATATCTCAAGCATAAGCCAGACACTGCAGGTTCAGCAAAATTATCTGGTAAGTCTTCAAAATCTGATGGCCGGCATTGAAACCAAACTTGAAGATGACAAAATGCTCTGGGCCATTAAACAAAATGTATCCGCCCAGTTAACAGCCGCCCGCAAGCGCCTGGACCGCTGGCTCTCCTATCAGTCCGTCATCCTGGCCACAGACAATATCGAAAAACGCCTGTTAAATGAAATCGAAACCCGGATGGGACGCTCAACCATTAAAGACCATTTGGTGGATATCAAAGGGGATATTGTTGATTTCTGGAACATTGAAATCTGGACGGTGGACCAACAGCCGGTCACGTTGCGAAAACTGGCGGTGGCTTGCCTCATCCTCCTGCTGGGTATGGCCGCAGCAAAATACGCGCTGTCCATTATCCGCACGCGGTTTCTGATGAAATCACAGTTCAAAGAGACGACCGCCTCGGCAGTACACAAACTGATGTCCTATATTGCCTATCTTCTGGTATTTTTGTTTGCCCTGCGAATGGTTAACATCCCCTTGACCGCATTTGCGTTTCTGGGCGGCGCCATCGCCATCGGCATTGGTTTTGGCGCCCAAAACCTGATCAACAATTTTATTTCCGGATTTATGATTTTAGGAGAGCGGCCCATTAACATTGGAGATCTCATAGAAGTTGACAGTGTTCTTGGCAAGGTCGAAGAGATCGGTGCCAGGTGCACCCGAATCCGGACAGGTGAAAATATACATATCCTGGTGCCCAACAGCACATTTCTTGAAAAAAACATCACAAACTGGACCCACTCGGATAATAAAATAAGGACCCATGTTACGGTGGGTGTCGCATACGGTTCGCCTGTAAAAACCGTACAGGAAACCCTGCTTGAGTCTGTGCGCAAGGCCCCGCATGTGTTAAAGTACCCGACACCCTTTGTGCTGTTCAGTGAATTCGGTGACAATGCATTGATCTTTAACGTCTATTTCTGGGTTGAAATCCGGCGCATTATCGAACGGCGCGAAATTGAAAGCAATGTGCGGTTCAAAATAGATGAATTGTTTTCCAAAGAGGGACTCGTTATTGCGTTTCCCCAAAGAGACGTTCATCTGGACACATTGAAACCGCTGCAGATCAACATTGAGCACGTTCCCAAAAACTAAAAAAACAGCATCATCAACCCCAATCCACCGTCAAAAAAAGAGAAACCCCGTTGTGCTTGATGCGTCAAGCAGATAGAGTCTTTGTGCGAACAAAAAACTATCATCAACGGGGTGCAACAAACTATGACACAAGGAATCTTACCATTCAAGTACGAACAGGAAAAAACTGACGGAGGCACAACTGCATTGGGTGGGCTGCCGCTTTACCTTGATTTGGCAAAAGTGATTGGGCTGACCAAATCGATTCAAAAGCATTTAACCGTGAAGAAGGGCTCACAGGGCTGGACAGACTCCCAGTTTGTATTGTCTGGTATCCTGTTGAACCTTGCGGGCGGCAACTGCGTAGATGACCTGAATATTTTAAATGCAGATCAGGGATTTTGCAGCATATTACATTCAGCTGAAAATCATAAGCTGCCACGCAAAGAGAGGCGTGAGATAGAACGAAGATGGCGAAAAGAAAAACAACGATTTGTCCCTTCTTCTTCAGCCATGTTCAGATACCTGAAGGTCTTTCATGATGTCGCCCAGGAGCAGTTACGCCGAGTTTCCTCAATTAAAGCTTTCATTCCGGCCCCAAACCGGCACCTTAACGGCTTCGTACATATCAACAAAGACATGTGCGAAGCCATGAATGAGGCACGTCCATATAAAACAGCCACACTGGATCAGGATGCGACCCTGGTTGAGACAAGCAAACAGGAAGCACGCTTCTGTTATAAAGGATTCAAGGCCTATCAGCCATTCAATACATGGTGGGCCGAACAGGATATGATCCTGCACACTGAATTTCGGGATGGGAATGTTCCGGCAGGGTACGAGCAATTAAGAGTTTTCAAAGAAGCCCTGGCTTGTTTGCCCCAGGGGGTCGAAAAAGTTCGGCTCAGATCAGATACCGCCGGTTACCAACATGACCTTTTAAAGTATTGTGATTCAGTAGACAACAAGCGATTTGGAAAAATTGAGTTTGCTGTTGGGTGCGATGTCTCTCAATCATTCAAAATTGCCGTAGCTCAGGTCCCTTCCTCAGAATGGAAGCCAATCTATAAAGAAAAAAACGGTAAAAAGATGAAGACCGGAAGTGAATGGGCAGAAGTTTGCTTTGTCCCGTCAGAAATAGGAAAGAGCAAAGAGGGGCTTGAGTACCGGTATCTTGCCAAACGCCAGGTGCTTGAACCGGTGCTGCCCGGCATGGAAGACAAACAAATGCAGTTGCCGTTTCCGGCCATGGAAATGGATGACATTCGGTATAAAGTATTTGGTGTTGTTTCCAATATTCCAGAACAGGACATGTATGGTGAGGATCTTATCCACTGGTTACACAAAAGATGCGGCAAAAGCGAAGAGGTTCACTCCATAATGAAAACGGATCTGGCCGGAGGGACATTGCCTTCGGGTAACTTTGGAGAGAACGCAGCCTGGTGGTGGATGATGATCCTGGCGCTTAATCTGAACCAGATGTTGAAGCGTCTGGCTTTCGAGCCCAAAATGATGGGCAAAAGGATGAAAGCCATTCGGTTTTCAATTATAAATATCCCCGGTCGAATAGTAAAAAGGTCCAGAGAGTTGATCCTCAGGCTATCCAAAGGTCATCCTGGCTTTAACGTATTGGTAGAAGCCCGAGAACGGATCGCCTTGCTGGAAGGGCTGACGTCAGGATAACGGAGCTCAGGAGGTAACTGGACAATTTGTTGGAATGTTGAAAGGAATTGAAATGAAAGGCTGAAGTGCGTCTAAAATTCTGCCCGAATTGTAGCGCGGTCGCCGGTTAAGGTAAAAACCACGCACGCGGCTGAAAAATTTTCTTAAAAAAGTAAAAAATCCAACCACGGAATGCCTCCTAAAAAAATGACGGTGGATTTGGGATCAACACGGTATCTTGATTAAGAGGCATTGGGTATGTTATTAGACTGCAACCATGAAAATTGTACCCCAGCGCTGCATACGTCAAAACATTGGGGAATAACGTCAGTATATACGGTAACTTCTTGTACAGTATCCGGCAGGGACAATACAACACTATGACATCGCAACTTGATTTAGTTAGGGCCATTCATGACATCAACCGCCCGCAACTGCTTATAAAAAATTTTGACGGCATACACGTCAGCCGTCCATCACAAAGTAATATGGCCTCGTTGTCAGATCAGATCTATGTACCGGCCATACGTCCGGAAAGCCTTGGTGATTCGGACTTTAAACGTCGCCATGGGTTAAAATACGCCTATGTGGCCGGTGCCATGGCCAACGGCATCGCCTCTACCGCGCTGGTAAAGACCATGGGCGAAAACGGGATGGTCGGTTTTTTTGGTGCCGGTGGATTGAGCCTTGGACAGATTGAAGCGGCCATTGTTGAACTCAAAACCAGCCTCGGAGACAAAACCTTTGGCTTCAATCTGATTCACAGCCTGGCAGATCCGGCCCATGAAATGGCAACGGTCCAGCTATATCTTGACCATGGGGTTTCCCTGATATCCGCGGCGGCCTTTTTGCGTATCACCCTGCCCTTGGTCTACTATCGCGTCAAAGGTATCCACCAGGACAGCCAGGGACGCATTGTCACCCCAAACCGCGTTATTGCTAAAGTCTCCCGCATTGAAGTGGCCCGGCAGTTTTTCGCACCGCCGCCGGAAAAACTGTTGGAACAGCTGGTTGAGCGGCAGATGATTACAGCGGATGAAGCCATGCTGGCCCGGCAGATTCCCATGGCCCAGGACCTGACCGCCGAAGCCGATTCGGGCGGCCATACGGATAACCGTCCTGCCCTGGCGCTGCTGCCCACTTTCATTGCCCTGAAAAACGAAGCCATGGCAACCTATAATTTTGAAAGCCCATTATGTGTGGGACTTGGCGGCGGTATTGCCACACCTGAATCCGCCTCGGCCGCGTTCAGCATGGGGGCCGCATACATCCTTACCGGATCCATCAACCAGGCATGTGTGGAAGCCGGCATCTGCGAGGATGTGAAAAAACTGCTCAGCCAGGCCGAACAGGCCGACGTGGCCATGGCGCCCTCGGCGGACATGTTTGAAATCGGTGCCAGGGTCCAGGTACTCAAACGCGGTACCCTCTTTCCCGTGCGGGCGGAAAAGCTCTATCAGTTCTACAAAAACTACAGCCGATTTGAAGACCTTCCCCCGGCGGCCCAAAAGGAGATTGAGGAGAAATTTTTATTAACTTCCTTTGAAGCCGCCTGGCAGTCCACCCGGGAATTTTTCCTCTCCCGGGGCGGTGAACAAGAAGTCAATCGTGCGGAACAGGACCCGGCCCACAAAATGGCCCTGGTGTTCAGATCCTATCTCGGACAGTCCTCCCGATGGGCAATCCAGGGGGATACCCGGCGTAAAATGGACTACCAGGTCTGGTGCGGCCCGGCCATGGGCGCATTCAACCAATGGGCCAAAGGCAGCTTTCTGGAATCCCATACCAACCGCTTTGCCGCACACATCGCCATGAATCTGCTCACCGGTGCCTGTGTGGTCACCCGGGCCGCATTTGCAAGGGCCCAGGGACTCGAATTGCCGCCTGGAGCAGGCCTTTTTTCACCAATGCCCATGGATGAAATTTTAAAGCTGACCACGCCATAACCCCCAGTCCGGCAAAATCTTCAGAGATTTGGCCAGACACCAATCTATGTAAAACTTTTGTCAATATCCTTGCTGGTGGGTGATCTTAAGCCTGTTTGCCATATATATAGGTGCAATTAAGATACTTTAAACAGCAACCAAAATTAGTTTTCATATATGACACCCAAAGCCGCACCTCAAACACGGACGCCCGGTACCCCTAAAACGCCCATTGCCATCATCGGCATGGGCTGTATTTTTCCTGAATCCAGAAACCTTAAAGAGTTCTGGAAATTGGTGTTCAACGGCACAGATGCCATCACACAGGTCCCCCAAGACTCTCACTGGGGTCTAAAAGATTATTTCAATGAAGACCCGGACTGCCCGGACCATGTCTATTGCAACAGGGGCGGTTTCTTGCCGGAAATTGCCTTTGACCCGTTAGCCTACGGCATGCCCCCAAAAAACATAGACGCCACCGACACCTCCCAGCTTTTGGGCCTGGAAGTGGTTCGCATGGCCCTTGCCGATGCAGGCTATCCTGTGGGCCATACCTTTCTGAAAGAAAAACGGGTCAATGTCATCCTCGGGGTGACCGGCACCCAGGAACTGGTGATCCCCCTTGGGGCCAGGCTTGGCCACCCGTTTTGGAAAAGGGCTTTGGATGCTGCAGGCATCGCCCCGGACAAAAAAGAACGGGTATTAAAACAGATCAGCGACTCCTATGTGAGCTGGCAGGAAAATTCATTTCCGGGCCTGTTGGGCAACGTCGTAGCCGGAAGAATTGCCAACCGGCTGGACCTTTCCGGCACCAACACGGTGTGTGATGCCGCGTGTGCAAGCTCCCTTTCCGCCATTCATACCGCCATGATGGAGCTTGAAACCGGCCAGTGCGATATGTCCATCACCGGCGGGGTGGATACCCTTAATGACATTTTTATGCACATGTGTTTTGCCAAAACAGGCGTATTGTCCCACAGCAATGATGCCCGGCCTTTTTCTGAAAAGGCCGACGGGACCGTGCTTGGCGAAGGCGTAGGGTTGCTGGTGCTCAAACGGTTGGAAGATGCCCAGCGTGACCAGGACAAAATCTATGCAGTCATCAAAGGCATGGGGACATCCAGTGACGGGCGCACCTCGGCCGTATATGCCCCGGATGCCAAAGGGCAGACCAAAGCCCTGAAAAACGCCTATACCAACGCAGGTGTCCTGCCCGAATCTGTGGGACTGATTGAAGCCCACGGCACAGGCACCCGGGTGGGTGACAAGGTTGAATTTACGGCACTCAAACAATTTTTCAAAGACAAGGGCAACGAATCCACAGCTTTAGGCTCGGTGAAATCCATGATCGGGCATGCCAAGGCCGCAGCAGGCGCAGCAGGCATTATCAAAGCGGCCCTGGCCCTGCACCACAAAGTCATTCCCCCCACACTCAAAGCCCAGGCGCCCGATCCTGATCTGGATATCCACAACTCCCCATTCTATCTCAACCAGGTGTCAAGGCCCTGGATCGGCAACGGAACGAAAAACGCGCTGCGGCGTTCCGGCGTTTCCGCCTTTGGATTCGGCGGGTCAAACTTTCATGCCGTACTTGAAGAGTACGCTCCTGAAAAAGCCGATGTCTCCTGGGACGGTACGGTACAGATCCTGGCATTTTCCGGGAAAACCGAACAGGAGATCGTTGCACAGCTTGATGCCGTAAAAGACGCCATAAACGCCTACGACACCAGAGACAAGGCCGCAGTCACCCAGGCCGTTGCCTGGCAGGCGGCCCATACCAGAAAGACCTTTTCATCCGCCCATGAGATGCGGTTGTTGATTTTGCTGTCCGATCAGGATGATGTTTTTGAGCGGATACTCCAGGCCAAAGACGTCATCACTGGAGATCAAATAGCCAAACCGCCCATATTCCTGGGCAAAGGTGCGGCATCCGGCAAGATTGGATTTGTCTTCCCGGGCCAGGGAAGTCAGTACACCGGGATGGGCGGCCAGGTCATGTCTGTTTTCCCCGAAAGTCTTGAAATGCTTGGGATGGCCCAGTCCTGTATCCGTGACACGGGTGAAGAAGATGACAGATTGCTGTCCGCCTACATATATCCCCCGCCGGAATACGCCATGGATAAAAATTCGGCCGAGGCAGCCCTGCGCCAGACTAATATTGCCCAACCGGCCATTGGTGCGGTCTCTTTGTCCATGCTTGGCATTCTTTCCCGGTTCAAGGTGACACCCCGGATGACTTGCGGGCACAGCTACGGAGAGTTGTGTGCCCTCTATGCCGCTGGCTGGATTGATGCCAAAACCTGTTTTGAGCTGTCGGCAGCCCGGGGCAACTTCATGGCCAAGGCCGGTCAAAGCGCAGGAGATCCCGGCAGTATGCTGGCAATCCAGGCCCCCATTGAAAAAATTGAGGCCCTGCTTGAAGAAGAAAAGCTGGATCTGGTCCTGGCCAACAGGAACAGCCCGGTACAGGGCGTCCTATCCGGTGAGACCCAACAGATTCTCAAGGCTGAAAAAATCTGCAAGCACCGCAAAATGCGGGCCATTAAACTACCGGTGGCGGCAGCATTTCACAGCCGTCTGGTATCGGATGCCGCTGCGCCGTTCAGCAAGTTGACAAAAAAAGCGGCCGTCACCCCAACAGACATTCAGGTATTATCCAACACCACCGGCACCCCCTACCCCGAAGATGCGGCAAAGGCCAAGGATCTGTTGGGAAATCAACTGATGCACCCGGTGGACTTTATCGGCAACATCAAACAGATGCACGACCAGGGTGTGGACACCTTCCTTGAGATCGGCCCCAAAGCGGTGCTGTCTGGTCTGATTAAATCCATTTTAAAAGATAACGATGTACAGACCATTGCACTGGACAAATCAGCCGGCAAAAATTCCGGTATCCAGGATTTAGGCATTGGATTGTGCACCCTTGCTGCAATGGGTCATCCTGTGGATCTGTCGGCCTGGGAAGAAGATGCAGCCCAGCCTGAAACCAAAAAAATGATTATCATGATCAACGGGGCCAATTCAAAACCCAAGTTACCTGAAATGCCTGAGCCTGAACCCAAGCCTAAAATCGTTCAGAAAGAACAAGCACCCACGGATGCCCCCGGCCGGACGACACACCCCCAGCCGTCCCAATCTAAGCCTCTAATGGCCCGGGCATCCCAAGAGATAAAAAACAAAAACATTGCACTGGATTCATCTGTCAGAACAACGGCGTCACCCCAGCAGATATCCACCACACAAGGAAATACCATGACATCTTTTCCACACCCTGAATTTAACGGCACACAATCAACTCCTGCGTCAAATTCAACCCAATATGCGACGGCGAATCCGGATATTTTGATCCAGGGACTCAATGCCATGCAGCAGCTCCAGGCCCAGACCGCCCGGGCCCATGAAAAGTTTCTGGAAACCCAGATCCAGGCCAGCCAGGCATTGGCAGCACTGATGTCACAAACCCGCGGACAGATGCCGGTTCAGGCGCCTGTCCCTCCCGTGGTTCAGTATCAGGCCCTGGTACAGGCTGTGCCCCAGTATCAGCCCCAGATGCCGGCCCAGGCCCCGGCGCCCCCGGTTCAGCACACCGCACCCCAACCGGCACCGACACCTGCGCCCCAAGCCAAAGTTGAGCCCCAACCGGCACCCAAACCCGCTGCCCAGCCGGTAGCCGCCGCAGCCCCGGCCCCGGAAGTAAAAACTGTTTTGTTCGAAATTGTCAGCCGCTTAACAGGATTTCCGGTGGAGATGCTGGAACCTGAGATGAATATTGAATCGGACCTTGGCGTGGATTCCATCAAAAAGGTGGAGATCATTTCAGAACTTGAAAAAGCATTTCCGGACAGTGAAGATCTCTCGGCCCAGCGCCTGGGATCTGTTAAAACCCTCGGCGATATCTGTGCCGCCGTGGAAACCGACCAGAAAACATCTGCAGCACCGGAACCAACAGCCGCGCTGAAACAAAATGAGCCTAAAATCAACAAGGCCGTCAAATCCCAGGATACGGCCACTCAGGACATTTTGGTCAACATCATCAGTGAACTGACCGGTTTCCCCCAGGAGATGCTCGAACCGAGCATGAACCTTGAATCGGATCTCGGCATTGACTCCATAAAGCGGGTTGAAATCCTGTCACGACTGGAACAAGAAAAACCCGACGCCAAAGCCTTGTCCTCGGAGGACATGGGCAGTCTGCAAACCATAGCCGACATTATCAATTACCTGGCACCCGACGAAACAAAGGCTTCACAAAAAGCCCCTAAAAAAAAACTTCGCATGACGCCATAAATGACACGGGCGGGACAAAACCTGCCCCAAAGACGAATTTAAAGAGCCTTGGCAGGCAGGAAGTTGAGCTCACCGCCTTTCCTGCCCACCAGGTCCGGTTCTACAACGGCGCAAAAATCCAAATTCCTTCAGGTAAAACCATTTACCTGACAAAGGACAGCGCAGGCATTGCTGCGGCATTTAAAAAAGAGTTTAAAAAACTTGAACTCAATGCAAAAATTATTGATGCAGCCCCCGAAAACATTCCCGATCTGCCCGATGCCGCTGGCATTGTTCTTATCCCCGACGCCTTTGACGCCCCCGGGGACGATACCATCGCAAGCCGATTTCTTTTAACTGCGTTCAGCATGGCATCTAAAAACGGACCGTATCTCGCGGCAAGCGCCAAGGCAGGCGGCAGCTTCATGGCCTGTGTCAGCTTTCTTGGCGGAGGATTCGGCTTTAAAAATTTAAATTCACAAATCAGCCCGGTTTACGGCGGCATGGCAGGCCTTGCCAAAACAGCCGCCCTGGAATGGAAACAGGTCTTGTGCCGGGCACTCGACCTGCCCTTTGACCCCAGAGCCATAAAAAAGAACGCCGAAGCAGCCGTGGCCATGATGATGACCCGGGGTGCCGTGGAAATGGGGCTTGATGGTGAATACTGCTACATTCCCGAACTTGTATCCAGAGCTGTGGGCGAACCGCTGGAAATAAATCTGGACGCGTCGGATGTTGTGGTGATTTCCGGGGGAGCCAGGGGGGTTACGGCCGAGTGTGCCATCGCCCTTGCCAGGCAGTGCCCGGCCCAAATAGCGCTTCTGGGCAGATCCGAACCGCCCTTTGAGGAACCAGTCTGGCTTGAAGGCATGGAGAGCCCATCCCAGATGAAGCAGGCCATTTTCGCCAATGCCTTTGACAACGAGAAACCCACGCCTGCCCGGGTGGAAACTGAATATCGCCGATTTGCCTCAAACCGCGATATCAAAGCCAATCTGACCCGCATACAGGAATCAGGCAATGAAGTGGCCTACTACTGCGTGGACATTCGGGATAGGGATCTTGTCAAGGCGACCATGGAAGATATAACCCGGCAGTTGGGTACTGTGACCGCCTTTATCCATGGCGCAGGTGTCCTTGAAGACAAACTGATCTGTGAAAAAACACCCGAACAATTTGAAAAGGTCTTTCAAACCAAAATCGACGGGCTCTTTGCCGTGCTGTCATCCCTGGACCAGGACAAACTCAAATACTTGGTGATGTTCTCTTCGGTTGCCGCAAGATTCGGCAATACCGGCCAATGCGATTACGCCATGGCCAACGAAGTGCTCAACAAAATTGCCCGGGCCAAACAAGCCAGCCTTCCCCATTGCAGGGCCATTGCCATCAACTGGGGACCCTGGGACGGCGGCATGGTTACGGATGCGTTGAAACGCGAATTTGAAAAACGCCGGATTGAACTGATCCCCATCCAGGCAGGTGCCCGGCAGATGGTGGCGGAGATGGGCAATCCCAATGGTTCCTGCGTTGAGGTCGTTGTGGGGGGGACCATCCCGTCCGAGGTGCCGGAACCCGCTGCAATGAATAAAGTGCTCACCCAGACCTTCAGCAGCCAGGATAGTTCTATTATTGACGACCATAAAATTGACAATGCACCGGTGGTTCCCCTGGCCCTGATGGTGGATCTTTTGGCCTGCGGTGCTGAAAAGAACAATCCGGGCCTACGCTTTGCCGGTATGGAAAAGGTGCAGCTGCTCAAAGGCATCGTGCCCGGCGACGGCAAAATAGAGGTCCAGGTGGACATCGGAAAGTGCACCACCATAGACCATCAGCACTTTATACCGGGCCGCATCACCTCTCCTGGAAAAAAGGGATTAACAGTCCAGCATGCCAGGGCCCAGGTGCTCCTGGCAGAGACCCTGCCCCAGCCGCCGGTCTTACCTGAATCGCTATCCTTGGACCTTGCCCCCTGGGAAATCAGCATGGACCAGGCCTATGAAACCATCCTGTTTCATGAAGGCCAATTGCAGTGCATTTCTGAAATTCGCGGCGTCTCCCCCAAGGGCATTGAGGTGATGACCACCACGGCACCGGACATCAGCACATGGTATAAAAAAGCCCATGCACGGCAATGGACCATGGACCCCATGGTGCTGGATGCCGCGTTCCAGACGGCAATTTTATGGACCTTCCATAATTGCGGCCAGGTCTGCCTGCCCGCAAGCTTTGCCAATTTACGCATTTTCAGGGCATTCCCGAAACAAAGCGGGGAAAAGGTGCGGATTATATTTACGGTCAATCACCAGGATCAGCACAAAATAAAAGGGTATTTTACCTTCCTGGATGGGAACAACACCGTCATTGCAAGCATTATGGGATTTGAGGCTGTCATGGACCCCGGGTTGCTTGATAAATTTAAATCCAAACCCCTGTTTGACAGGGACAAAATTTTAGCCTTTGCCCAGGGAAATCCCTCCGAAGCATTTGGGGAACCCTATAAGATTTTTGATAACGACCGTGAAATCGCAAGACTGCCAAGGCCCCCTTACTTTTTCATGGATTCGGTGACAAAGGCGGACCACCCGGCCTGGCAAACCATCCCCGGCGGATGGATAGAAGCCACGTATAAAATTGATAAAGATGCCTGGTATTTTGCAGCCAACCACACCGAGACCATGCCCTTTTGTATTCTGCTTGAAGTGGCCCTTCAGCCCTGCGGCTGGCTTGCAGCCTATGGCGGTGCGGCCCTGTTGAGCGACGACCGGCTGCATTTCAGAAATCTTGGGGGAAAAGCAAGACTCGTTAAAAACCTAACCCGGACCTCCGGGACCGTAAAAATCCGTGTAAGAATGACCGAAGTCTCCAAGGCCGGCGGCATGATCATTCAAAACTTTGATATGGATGTGCTCAACAAGGGAAAATCCGTCTACACAGGCACCACAAATTTTGGTTTCTTTACGGCGGATGCGTTGGCTAAACAGGTGGGAATACGAGATCCCCAGGCCTTTTCAGAGATTGAAGAAAACAGCCGGCAATCTGAAATTTTGCTCGAAGATCATGCGCCCTTAACCCCGGAAGATCAAACCATCGGTCAGGTTACAGGAATGCCGGGAAAAGCCCTGAGAATGATAGACAAAATCACCTGCCTTGATTTCAATGCAGGCATCCACGGCCAGGGACTGATCCAGGGCGAAAAACAGGTGGACCCCGATGAGTGGTTCTTCCAGGCCCATTTTTATCAGGACCCGGTCTGCCCGGGCTCATTAGGCGTGGAATCATTCCTCCAGTTGATCCGATTTTTCATGATCAAAAAATTCGATCTGGACCCGGAACGATTTGCTCCTGCCGTTGCGGAAAACCATGAACACGAATGGATCTACCGGGGACAGATCATCCGCTCAAATTCAAACATTGTTGTCCAGGCCCACATCAGTGCCTGCACCATGGATGAAACCGGCTGCCGGGCAACAGCCGACGGCACCTTGAGCGTGGATGGTATCTGCATATATGAAATGAAAAATTTTTCATTCTCTTTGCAGGCACTGCCCATTGAAATAAATATGAAAAAAGAGAAAAAACTTTCCAAATCGTCCTAACCGGAAAACCAAAGCGCAGCGACCAACAATCAAGCCCCCGGTTTCACTGGGGGCTTGATAATGAAAAAAAGACTCGGCAAGCTAAAAGGGGATTAACAGTCGCCCCCTGCTGTCATCCTGCGGATCTATTTTTTATTCAGAAGATTACCCACGATCATAATGACAAATAGAACAATGGTAAATGGTACAAACATATCTTTATGGGCGGCGGCCTGAATAATATAGATAGATCCGGCGCCGGCCTGGAAAGGTAGAATATAGCCGTTAAATAGTCCCTGTTCTCTGAAACTCCTTATGTACCAGATGTAAAGGGCCAGATAGATAAAGTACAAAAAGGCTATGGGCAGTTCCGATATATCCATAAAACCGCCGAACCATCCGTGAAAGTTTCCATACCACACCGCCAGCCATAGCAAAGAAAAGCCGCAACCTGCGATACCCGAATTAATCGTGCTGTTCGTTTTTGTGTGAACCTTTTTAAAGAAGTTCGGTCCGGGGCCCATATCTCTTATGCCGATGGAGAACATCCCCCGGGATGATGCCATTACCAGGCCGTTCAATGTTCCCAAACAGGAGACGATGACAAATATATTTAACAAGGCGCCTGCAAAGTTTCCAAATAACGTTGAAATAACAACCAAGGACGTGTTGTCACCATATTCGATAACTTTGTCATTATCTATAACGCTGGCAATCCCCACATAGTAGCCTGAAAATCGGATAAAGCGTACATTTTAAGCCAGAAACACAACCTTATTGGCGATAACTAATCGAAAGTATATGATTTTAACCCATATTTTTAAGGTGTATGTAGAAATTTTATACGTACACGATAAGGGCGGATTATGTATGGTTTTAAGCAATAATCGGAAAAACTCACGTCAGTTAACAGCGTGGAAACGACCGAAAGCTGTATTTCACCCATTAAAATGGATACCATTTGCAGTGAAAACACCAGAAAGTCCTATACAAAAACGGCTTGCTGACACTGGTGTGCTTTGAAAATATGGAACAATAGTGTACGCTTTATACGACTTTCAGGTTATCAAGCTCGAAACGAAGCTGGGAAACTGGATTGCACAACGTTCGCTTTCTCAGATTTTGGATTGGTTTGACTGTATCGAAACCACAAAGATACAGACTGCCATGGGAAATTATCGATGGTCCACCGAATCAGTAGCCAGAGATAGGCTGTTTTTGAAGTATCTGGGGGTACGCCCCGAATAGTGTACGCTTTATACGACTTTCAGGATAGTAATGCCAAGCAACAGCTTAGCGACATAGATCCAGCCGATTCCCTGGGTCCGGCACCAGTTTCCGTCAAGGTAAGGTTGTTTAAATTGGGGATGATCACAATCTGTTAGGGGATATTGCAATGACGATTCATTGCTTCTTCAAAAAAATCGAGTTCATATTGTGTTGACTGCGTGAAGGCTTTCAGCATTTCCTGATATAGAGCTTCATCGGCCTTTGATGCCAGCCTTTCCACAATATCAATAAATCTTTGTGTGTAGTGCGCGTATGCGTCACTGTGATAGGTGTCGATCCACATCTGGTATGCGTTGTCAGGTTCCGCAAGGGTCAAGATATGATTACCGACGCTGTTATAGACCCAGAAACAAGGTAACAATGCCGCAGCAGCAAGCGCAAATACTGAATTTTTACTGTGGTTGAGCAAAAAGGAGGTATACGTTTCAGTGGCAGGAGATTTTTCTTTGGCTTCTTTAATTTCAAAATATTTCAGGAACTCGTTGTGAAGGGCGCGTTCAATGTCCAGCCCTTCTTTGGCTAACATTTGAAAAAATTGCTTTTCAGATGCGTTGGGTGCCTTTTGGGCCAACAGATCCAACGCCAGATTATCATCTTTGAGATAGAGGATATCCTGGGACAAAAAATGTGCAAAATTATTTTTATCCAAGGTGCCTTTGGCCAGTTGTACAACAAAGGGATGAGAAATTGCATCCGCATAAATAGAAGCCACCGCATCCCACATCTTTTGGGTGTGTTCTCCTGCTGCTTTCATATTCTTCATCCCCTCCTGATTGTCCTGTTTTTATTTTTTAAAAGCACAAATGGCGACATAATCACCGCAGTCAAACCCCGGAATGGGATGTTCTTCCACATTGTTTGAGTACAGCGGATGTTTGGTGAGCGTTTGTGCATAATCAAAGTCTTGAAACCCTGCTGTTTTCAGCATCTCGACTTTCTCGGCAGTGGTACGCCAGTTGGCAACCTTTACAAATTCAATTGGATACGGGTCCCTTGGATGAACGCCTTCCAACAAGGGATGGTCCCATGTTTCAAGACTTTTTGCCAGGTTATACATGGTTGCGTAAGACCCTTCCTTGGGCACATCAATCACCACGATTTTACCTTTTTTTCTCAAGGCCCCATAGGCTTTGTGAAACACCGACTGCAGGTCATTGATATAGCTGGGTGTGCCGTTGAATAGGATGGTATCGTATTGTTCCTGGCCCAGATTGGCATCTTCTGCTGTGGTGATTTCAACACTTAACCCGCGTTGACGTGCAATATTTGCCATTCCCTCGGATGGTTCAAGTCCGAACTGAATGGGAATGTTAAAATTTCTTTTCAGGATTGATTCAAAAAGACCGCTACCGCACCCCACAGAAAAGGTATCACCTGCATCTTTCAGAAAATAAGCGACCAGGTTCACTTCTGAATTCAACAGATTCATATTGTCAAAAAACCATGCATCATATGCTTGTGCAAATTCGTCAAAACTTCTTTTTTTATCCATCTGTCCTCCAAAGAAAAACCGTTATTATCAACCCGGTGCAGACAATGTATTTCTGTGTCCCAAGGTCCGGGGCCTTACCCGCATCAGGTTCCAGGGTTATGCGCCGTAGCCGGCAGCTTGTCAATAGCCCGTCTTCATATCAGGAATTGCCCCAGACAATAAACAAAGGATCCGAGGTGTGGCGCTCATGAATATGCGGATCATCCCAGGGTCGGGGATATCCCCGGATGGTTCGTGTATGCAGATTGCCCAGTTGGGCCTGCATGCACATTTTCAAAACCAGGCCCAACCGCTCAAACGGATGCAGCTGCCCCCAGACAGCAATCTGTTTACCGGGAAACCAGCGGTCGGAAAAGGATATGATGAAAATCCCGTTCGGGGATAAAACCCGACGTACCTCCTGCAATACCGCCACAGGATGTGTGAGGTACTCGATGGAAGCCGTGCCGATCACGGCATCAAAACTGTCGTCAGCCATGGGCAGTTTGGGGATTTCGTTGAGATCCTGCACAAGCCGGGTATCCAGTTTGCCGTTTGCATCCAGCTCCTCGGAATTCATGCCAAGCCCTGTGACCCGGCAGTCTGGCAGGGTAGCGGGCAAATGTGAATCCCAGCTGGACATCAGATCCAGAATCCGGCTTCCGGGCTTCAAGAGCTTGCCGTATTGTTCGCGAATCTGTTCCCGGGCACAGCTGTCCAGATGCGGCACCATTCTGGGGCGGCTGTAAAAATCACGGTCAGGCTGGTTGTTTTCCCGGGGCAGAGGAGATTGGGCAAGCGTGATATTATACGCGTTTTGACAGGGGAACTGCATGCCCGGGCCATCATTCGTTATAACCTCGGAAATATCATGGCAGGTGCCGCCCCGCTCGGCCCCGGCCATTTTTCGTGACACCATCCGGGCATTAACGCTGATGGGGTATTGTGCCAGGGGATGATTGCTGTCGGCGGTGATGATTTTATTTTCCATGGCAATAATGCGAAAAGGTGTCACATTCTGAGGAAAACAGTTCAAGGCTCTGTGCGCATAGCCGCTTGGATAAAAACGCCCCGTTTCTGCCGAAACCGGAAACGGAGACCGGGAGCAGTCGAACCCGTTTTCCGAAAATTGAATAATTTTCCGAGAAGAAAAAGCAGGCACCAGTTCGCCGGCAGAAAAATCCACCCGGCAATGCCCCCCGGCCTGCATGTGTTTAAGGGATTGTTCAAGTGTTTGCGGGAAGATATCCCGCCAGAAATCAATTGCCGGTATATAAGTGGTATCGATATGGTGTGCATCACCACTGTCCCAATTCAGGGAGAACTCAATGGCTGCGGTATCTTTGGTGTTCATTGTCAATTCCTTTTACTTTCCTTTGAATAATGTTCAAGCGCAATAAGGCGCTCTTTGGCATGATCCACAATGGGGGGCGGATATGCGAGCCGTTTGCTGCCGGACCATGTCCACGGACAATGCACATAACGGTCCGGCACCCCCTCAAGCTCAGGAAGCCAGGCCCGGACAAACTGCCCACCGGGATCAAATTTTTGCCCCTGGCTGACAGGATTGAAGATACGAAAATAGGGTTGGGCATCACAACCGGTGGATGCAGACCACTGCCAGCCGCCATTGTTGGCGGGGAAATCACCGTCCACCAGATGGCGCATGAAATAGGCCTGGCCTTGGCGCCAGTCAATGTGAAGGTCCTTGGTCAAAAAACTTGCCGTAATCATGCGCAGCCGGTTGTGCATCCAGCCGGTCTGGTTAAGCTGGCGCATGGCGGCATCGACGATGGGGTATCCTGTTTTCCCCTCCTGCCAGGCCGCGAACAGTTCCGGATGATCATTCCATAAAAGCCTGTCTCCCCAGGCATGGAAAGAGACCTGGCGACTAAGTCCCGGGATAAAAAACATCAGGTGATGATAAAAATCCCGCCATAACAGTTCATTTTTCCAAGTGGTGCCGCCCTGGCTTTGTTCTGCCGAAATCACGCCGGCCAGACACATGCGTGACGATATTGCTCCAATGGCAAGATAGGGGGAAAGTCCACTGGTTCCTGAAACAGCCGGACAGTCCCGTTGCCGGTCATAGGCGTTCATGGGGCCTGTGCAGAAATCACTTAATTGTTTTTGAATGGCCTTTGTGTCGGCATGATATACCCGGCTGGACACTCTGGGATAGCTGAAGGGTTGTTCCGGTGACAGGATTAAGCTTTGCATGTCCATAGGCAGTTCCGCTTGGGCCACGGGCTGCAGCGGCAGCAAAGACGGCACAAGCCCCTGCAACTGCTCACTGCAGGCCCGGGCAAAAGGCGTAAATACCTTATAATAGGTTCCCTGACGGTTAAGAACCGTGCCCGGCGGGCACAGGCAGGTATCATGGCAGGCCTGGGTCGTGCGGCCCTGCATGGCCATTAATTTTTCGGCCAACTGATCACGGCGGGTTTCGTTGAGCGGGTATTCGCAGTTAAACCACAATGTATCTGCCTTTAGACGATCAGCCGTGGCGGCGACGTACCTTGCAGCCTCTTCATAATTTTTGGTCTCTTTGTACAAAAGGTCAATGTGCAGTTCGTGCAGATCTTTTTGAAGGGCAAACAGCCGCCTGTAAATAAGATCGGCCTGGATTGGGGCCATATCGTGATCAGCCCATTGATCCGGGGTGGCCGTAAAGATAGCCGTCACAGCCTCATTGTGTGCCCGGGCAAAGCGAACCGCTCCATGAAGTGCCGTATTGTCCTGGGTGCGCAAATCCCGTCTGAACCAAACCAACTGCATGGGACCTCCTCTTGATTATTCTTTAAGGTTGGCACCGCACAGGGTCTCAATGACCGTGGATGCGTGAAAATGGTCGGCATCAAACAGCCGGGACAATTTGATGATACCCTGCTGCTGCTGTTTTGTCGGCACCCGGTTGGCAAAGACGGCCAGATGTTCATAATTTTGAAGACGCGAATGATCAACAAGGCCGGAAATGTGTTCCACACCGTCAAGCAGGGTGATATGCAGCCCCCGGCCTGCCATGGAGACCAGCCAGAGCCAGGCGGCAAGGCTTCCGGGAGGATCCAGACTGACGGCCAGGCACGGTATCGAGGCGGATTTATTTTCAGATCTGATCATAGCACTCAGACGGCTGATTAAAAGGAACTGCAGCAATGCCCTGCCCACAGACCTGTGCCTGCTTTTCAACTGGCCCAATGAATCAATGACAGGCAAAAAGCATTGACGGACTGCGATCTTTGGCGGGTACTCCCGGCACACCCGATTGACAATCTCTTCGGCCCGCCTGCTGTTTAAGTCGGCGAGCGCCCGCAGAAGATCATCTGCGGCAGCAAGGGTATCGGTCACAACCTCAGGCGCATTGTCCTTTCCAGACCCCGAAAGCAAACTTTTAACTTTCCCGATGGACACCCCGCGTTCCAGCCAGCGGCAAATTTCCCGGATGGTGTCAATCTGTTCCGGACTGTACAGGCGATGCCCTTTGGGGTTTCGTTCCGGTGTAATTAAATGATACCGGCGTTCCCAGGCACGCAGGGTTACGGGTTTAACCCCGGTGAGTTCTGCGGCCTTGCGGATGATAACACCTGTACCACCATCCCCATCCAAGCCTTTCCCAAGATCCTTAGGTTGATCCAGGGAGGCCGTTTGTTTATTTGGATTCTGCTTATCAGAATCCATAACGAAGTACCAACCACCTGGGATATGGATTGCAGAAACTTGAAGACGTGTCTGTAACAAACCGACTTTTTTTATGCCCTCTTTTAAAAAGCACGTTTTTCCTCAGTACACGGTTGATGATACACATGGGGATACGCTGCCTGTCCATAATGTCACCTTAATAATTGATTATACAAAAATATTCTATGTACAACTTAAAATAAAACAGCATGCTCTGTTTTACAAATATTTTTTTTGTACAATATTATTTTTTCGTATCGTGGGCAACCTGAGGCATGAATTTAAAAAAAGCGACAGAGATATACTTGATGTTCGAGTTAAAAACAGGAAAGGCAAAAAATGGGAATATTTTGAATATCGGTCGTGGATCGACCTAGTCTATCAACACCCAGGCCGAATCCACAACAAAGCATGAAAGCGATTCAACAACTTGTTGGTACGTTCATAAGGCTTCCTCTCTTATTGCGAACGCTTCGCATAACCGGCTGGTAAAAGCCGCATCTCTAATCAACGAAACTTTTACCAATCCGATGTGTTGAAATTCGCTGATATTTTTTACTTTGGAACTTTGTCCAACGAAATGCCCAGCGCCTTGGCCACCCCTTCACCATAGGCCGGGTCTGCCTTCAGGCAATTGCCGATATGGCGAATTTTGATCATCTCCGGCGCATCGTCCATGGCACGGGCAGTATTACCGAACAGGGTCTCCTGTTGATCCTTACTCATCAGGCGAAACAGCTTTCCAGGCTGGGTATAATAATCACTGTCATCCTCGCGGGCGTTCCAGTGCATTGCTGCACCGCTCAATTCCAGAGGCGGTTCGGAGAAGTCGGGCTGTTCCTGCCACTCACCATAGCTGTTAGGCTCATAGCCAAGGGTTGAACCATAGTTGCCGTCCACACGCATCTGACCGTCCCGGTGGTAGCTGTGGAAGGGGCAACGGGGTTTGTTTACCGGAATGAGGTGGTGGTTTACACCTAACCTGTAACGTTGTGTATCGGCATAGGAAAAAAGTCTACCCTGGAGCATCTTATCGGGCGAAAAGCTGATACCCGGCACCACGGAGGCTGGATTGAAGGCAGATTGTTCGACCTCGGCAAAATAGTTTTCCGGATTCTTGTTAAGTTCAAAAAAACCCACCTCAATTAGCGGAAAATCTTTTTTGTACCAGACCTTGGTCAAATCAAAGGGATTGTAAGGAAGCTTGGTAGCCTCTTCTTCTGTCATAATCTGGACAAACATGGTCCAGCGTGGAAATTCTCCTTTTTCAATACTGTAGTACAGGTCGCGCTGATTGCTTTCACGACATTTCCCGATAACGGCTTCCGCTTCCTTATCTGTAAGGTTCTTTATGCCCTGCTGACAGCGGAAATGAAATTTGCACCAGTAACGCTCATTTTTTGCGTTGATAAAGCTGAATGTATGGCTGCCGAATCCATGCATATTACGGTAACTAGCCGGAATTCCCCGGTCACTCATCACCACTGTCACTTGATGCAATGCCTCGGGCAGGGAAGTCCAAAAATCCCAATTATTTTTCGCACTGCGAAGATTGGTGCGAGGATCACGATGGACCACATGGTTAAGGTCCGGGAATTTGAGCGGATCGCGTAAAAAGAAGACCGGCGTATTATTCCCCACCAGATCCCAGTTGCCCTCTTCGGTGTAAAATTTAAGTGCAAAACCGCGAATATCACGTTCTGCGTCTGCAGCACCGCGTTCCCCGGCCACGGTGGAGAAGCGTGCAAACAAATCAGTCTTTTTGCCGATTTCAGAAAAAATCTTGGCACGGGTGTATTGGGTAATGTCGTGGGTAACGGTGAACGTACCATAAGCGCCGGAACCCTTGGCGTGCATCCGTCGCTCGGGAATTACCTCTCTATCAAAGTGGGCCATTTTTTCCAGGTACCAGACATCCTGGAGCAGTTGAGGGCCGCGAGGGCCGGCGGTCATGACGTTCTGGTTGTCAGGTACCGGAGCGCCGGCATTGGTTGTAAGTTTCTTATTCTCATTTTTCATTATTGTTACCTTTTCTTGTTATTGTTTGGTTAACGAATAAATTGTACGGGACGGCATAACATGAAAAAAATAAATATTATCCAACCATTATATGGAGGCAAAAGGCTGGCATAAAAAGAAAAATCAAGATAGTGGAAATTAAACATCTCCTGTCGAAAATTGCAACAGTCAATTTAAAAAAATAAAGACATTGAAATAAGTTATGAATAAAATTCAATTACATTATGCAGCTATCTGCAAGAATATTTTTAATCACGCCCATTAAAGTTAATCAGGAGGAGATCAAATGGCTAATTGTTGCGATATGAAAGAAGGAGATGTCTTTTATTGTGAAGCTTGTTGTCTTGAATTGAAAGTATCAAAACCCTGTTCCTGTAATTCAGGATCTGACGATACATGCTCTGTTCCGTTGGCGTGCTGCGGCAAGGAGATGAAGAAAAACTAGAACCTGATATTTTATGAGATTGATATTAAAAAAGCCCGGCTTTCTTTGGGATAACGCCAGGCTTTTTCTTTACGCTTAATCTGAAATCAGATCTCAACTAATAAATGTATACTGCATTTTTTGAGGGTTTTTTCTTTTTTTCCAAACTTTCCACCTTCATAAATATAACATCGTATCCATCGATTTTCCGATACTGTACCCTTCCGCCTGCGATCACCCATTCGTTATCCTTAATGCCGGAATCCTTCTGTCCGGCCATAAAAACGCCCACGGGCATAGCGTCGGCAACACAGCATGAGATAAAATATCGAAAAACAACGGCAAACGTATCCTTTCCGGAAACCGTATTTGCAAACATCCCTTCAACACGGATACGTCTACCTTCGTAATTTTCCCATTTTCGGATTAGATCGGAAAATGGGACCAGGGGAAAATCACCATCTGCAGTTGCCGGGGATTCGGTTGATATCTGTGAAACGGACGGCTGCGTTTCCGGGGCCTTGGTTTCTATGGGTGTAACGGTTCTTTTGGATAGAGCAAAATTTCCCAGGGTACTGCCTCCGGCACTGCAGATAAATAATATGGGGAGTACCAGAGTCAATCCTTTGATGATGTGGTCTGCATTTTTGTTGATGCCTGTGCCGGCAAGGCTGACCGCATAAATAAGGCTAAGCACCAGGCCTGCAGCAATCAGAAATCCGAATTTCGGAGCCAGAAAAAATTGATAATTATCATCATAGATCAAATAGCCAAGGGTTGCAGCCCAGGCGGCCATGGAAAAAAAATGTAAAGATATCAAGCGGCGAGCCATTGGCAGACCTCCATCAAAATGGATATCAAAAATACGGCCAGGCATACATAACCGACCAGAACCAAGATCATTTTGCGGGTAAAAATCCCCAGATACATGAGTACCAGTTTGACATCCAGCATGGGGCCCAGGACCATAAAAGCAAGCTGGGCGGACAGAGGTATGCCCAGAGAACGGAAAGACGCCGAAATGAAGGCATCTGCTTCACTGCACAGGTTGAGGATCACCGCCAGTGCCATCATGGCCCCCGTGGAGAGAACCGGGCCGTTTGCAATTGATAGTATGGCCTGGCGGGGAATATGGGTCTGCAGCAGGGCTGCAATGAAGGCGCCGAAAATGAGAAATCGGCCGATGTCATAGAAATCCGCAGCGCCGTGGGAGAATGCATCCCGGATTTTTGCCATAAAAGGCCGTCCCGGATCATGGTCGTGTCCGCATCCGGCATGACAGCACCCTCCCGGGGCGTCAAGGGCACCGGGCAGCAGGGCCTGGTCCCGGTTCAAAACCGAATCCACAAGCAGTCCCCCGGCCACGGCGATGCCCAAGCCTTGAACCATTCTGAGGACTGCCACTTCCCATGAAAATGAATACGCCACAAGGGTGGAGCTGAACACCAGGGGGTTCACAATGGGGCCGCCCAGCAGAAACGCCACGGAAGCCCCCAGAGGCATGCCCTTTTGGATAAACTTTCTGACCACCGGAACAATGGCGCATTCGCATACCGGGAATATAATTCCCAGCAGTGCGGCTGCGGCAATGGCCATCTTTCTATTGGCGGGTAAAAATTTAATCATGGTTTCCCTGGAAAGGAACACCTCCACCACACCGCCCAGCAGTGTGCCAAGCAGCATAAACGGAAGGGCCTCCAGAACAATGGCGGAAAAAATAATGGCAAATGTAGTATAGGCCTCAGTATGTGCGGAGAACAGGACCATTGACAGGGCAACTACCAAAAAACATATTTGAAGAGATTCGCCCAGGGAACTGATCCGGGAGCGGGGAACTGCCGGCACCGACTTGGGTGCTATGGGAAAAGGGTCTGTATTTAAAGTCATTTAAGCTTTCCTGATTAATAAGTTCAATATTAGCAGCACAACATACCCAAAAATGTGTTTAATTACATAAAAGCTGCAATACGGTTGGACGGTCCTTATCGGACCCGTATCAGGAGGAAAACGGAGGTGCCCTTACAAGCCGGCCCGAAATTGTTTCACAATCAAACCGAGCAGGTCTTTCAAGATGGATCAAAAATAGTAAGGCTTGGGTTGCACATGTAAATAAAACGGTGCAGGTGCCGTCTGGATGAAGATGCTGGAACAATTCACATATGCTGCATGCCCCATGGTGTGTTTCAGGTGTGCCTGAAACGATGGAGATGTCATGTGAGGCAGTATGGTTTTCAAAAACCTGCGGCCTGTGGTGATGCAGTTCGTGACTCAGCATAGCTGTTGACCAGCAAACCGTGTTCAATGCCGCAATGCAGCTCAAAGATATCTTTAAAATATGCAATATGAATTTAGCACGGGGCATCTATTTCTGTATTCCTTCATCGATAGGGACAAACCAGAGAGGAAATTCACTCTATATACAAATAACCTATATTTGTCAAAATTCAGCGGTATAGAATGAAGGGATATCAGTTGTTTTGCAGTAATGGGCAGCCCTTTGGGGGCACAGGGCTTGCCCGCAAAAATCAAGAAGAGTCTAAATGAACGACCTGATTGCCTTTGAGACTTCCGGAGTTCTCAGATATCCATAGGATTTGTGATGGATGCCGCCCCAGTCATTGGCAACCAGATCGTCTTTTACCTGTATCCCGTCAGAATTGGGGGCATAGTCGCCAGACAGATAGACGTCAAAGGATACCGGATCTCTTTTGTCGGCAAAATTCGACCATTTTTTCACGATGCTTGGCGTTCTGACGTAATTTCTTTCTTCTTGGATTTTATATTTCACATGGGGGAGTCCCAACGGAGAGCCGATGGTCACCAAATGATCAATCTCAAGCCGTGGATGGGTCTCACCCATTTCACGCAAAACATCATACGCGATAATTGTGCCCATGGAATGGGAAAGTATCATGATCCGCTTTGACTGGTTATCTATAATTGCGTTTCGCAGCCGATCCCGTAATTTGTTTCTGTCTTCCGGGTTCGTGTAATATCTGTGCAGATCTTTTAATTTGCGTTGAAGCACTTCATCGGCAATACGATCCATACCAAAATATTTTTTCCCGACATCCAGAATTTCTCCGCCCCATGAAAACGTCTCTTCACGGACAGCATCCAGCCATGATTCTTCGTATGTTTTGATTGCACCGGGCTTGGCTGCCGTATAAGCATCCGGGGTCGGATCAGGTTTATCGTACATCACATCTGCCCAATATACGGACTGGAAATCGAATTTAGGATTTTGTATTCCAGTATTTTTTTTGAGACCTTCTTTGATGGCCTCTTCCCACCACTTTTTTAATGTCTCCTCTTCAGGCTTGTTCGAAAGGCCGTGAATACCGATCAGTACTTTACTCATTTTAACTTCCTTTCATGAATGATGATAAACAGAATTGATTTGTTTCCCCCATTTCCATTTGCCCGAGGAAATATAGATTACAATATCATTGAACTTTGCTATTTTAAAAAAAAATATTTTTCTATGAAAAAGTCTGTGCAAACAACACAGACTTTTTCAATTTTTCCCATGAACTGAGTCCAGGGTAGCTTTTTTCTTTCAAACGACCTGCCACAGCATGACACCCTGGCAAACGGTCTGTTTATCATGAAAATATTCGTCAACAGCCCTGCCGGCGACATAGGCTGTCAACTTTTCCCGTATTTGCTGGGTGACGTCTGTCATGCCCTGGATAAAAAAGATTATATTTTCCACGGCCTGGTCAACGGTCTCTGTTCGGTCAAGGTCCCAGACATTAAAGTCGATCTGGGGACGGTATCCCTGGGCGTAGACGTAGGTGAAAGGATAAATAAAATCCCATGAACTGACTTCCAAAGTCTGTCCTGTAGCCTGCTTGAACAGATCGGCATAGCGACTGCCGGGGCTGCCGCCGGAAAAGGTGCTTAGATAGCAGAAATTTCGGGAGGCCTGCATGACTTTCTCCAATGTCGCGGGATCACAGACCCCAGGATTCATGGAAGAAAATACCAGATCAAACTGCCCGGCCAGTCCCTCTTTTTCCAGATCCACCTCTTGCCAGGTCTGCTGTCTGATGCTGATTTGATTCGGACCAAGCCCCAGAGTGTCAATCTTTTGCCTGAGTATTTCGATCATACCGCTGGAAGGCTCCAATGCGACGACGCTTGCCCCCATTTGCGCCATGGAAACGGCCCAGTTTCCCGATCCGGCACCCACATCCAGAACACGGCTTCCGGATTTAAGTGCACCGGCGTTCCTAAGATGGGACAAGATACGCTCTTTTCGGGCTATCGCATCCGGCGTGGCGGATCGTTTGTCAAACATCGAAGCGCGCTTGTCCCATTTTTTGTAATGGGTCGTGTCTGTTTTTTTCTCAGTATCATTTTTTAATTCATTGAGCCACAAATCGTTCCAGATGTTTTGGTTATTTAACGGGAATAAGGTCATTGGGGGATCTCCTTTATCTTGTAAGAAAATGATCTGTTAACAACGCTTTCAATTCTTTTTATAAATCCATCAGCTTCAAAAGCGTTTCGACCGCTTTGGCGGCATGTTGCCGGATCTTGGCTGATGATGGCGGCGCAACCAGCCCGGTAAGTACGGTCATTCGCATGGACAAAAGAATGCTTAAAAATACATCGATTTCGTATTGGGCGTCTTCAATATCGAATCGTTCTTTGAAAAACCGGGCAAGGCCCGTTTTGGTTCGCGTGGGACCAACGGCATAAAAGGCGCGTGTGATTTCAGGAACCATGGGACCTTCGGACACCAGCAAACGGATATTGGCCAGGTGCACTTTTGATAAATGTCTTTCAATGAATCCAATGGCAAAGGCATTCAGGGCTTTTGTGGTGTCTTCCAGATCCAATGCATCCAAAAAATCATTGGTTGCAGCCATTCGCTGGGCTTCCAGTGCCGATTTAAAAAGCGCCTCTTTGGATTCAAAATATCGGTACACCGTTTGCTTGGTGACATTGGCCTGCTCGGCAATCTTATCCATGCTCGTCCCGATAAACCCGTTCGATTGAAATAGTTCCTGGGCAGCATTGAGTATGCGCTGAATTTTCAATTGTTTGTTTTGCTCTATTTTTTTCATATCTGGTTTGGCCGGAACTTATAATTTTAAGAAACAAACTTCATAGCATGATTATCATTGATAGATCTTAGTTACACCATTACGCAAAAACATACTTATCGGTATGATTTTTGTCAAGAATAATTTAGAATATACAAACACCAGAAAAAAGGCGGATCAAAAGGAGGGATAACTGAAAAATATTAAAAGGGGACCAGATGCGCAGTATCTTCATGATATAAAGAACAGGGTTCGTGGAAGACTTGCATCATGGATGGTTTGGTGGGAATAGTAGGCGATGAACCTCTAATTTTTCACATTCACGCCGTACCTTCAAAGATAGGATGAATCAGATGTACCCTAAAGGACTGTACTCTCTGTTTTCTTTTTTTTGTTCTTGGCCCATGGTTAAAATAAATCGCACGTCTGATCGTCTTTTAAGCCGCTGTTAGCAAGCATTACGCTGACAGGAGAACAAGTAGTTAATTTCTTTGGCATGCCGTAGTGACGACTTAAAAGCCGGTGCATCTGTGGCAGATTTATTTTTAACCATGGGCCTTTCGCCAACTTACAGAAACGTTTTAAAAATTTGCTGTACAATCGGCGTTGAGTCTTATTTCATCTTACACAAAGTCCTGCGGTACATCGCCTCAAGCTGTTCAGGCGTCACAGGCTTATTTGATCCCGCAGCGGCAGCCCGAACCTGTGGCAGAAGCCTTTGGGCGGCATCGGCGTCAATATTGATATTGCGGTGGGCCAGGGCATGTTTGATGGCTGCCGACCCGGAGTGCACGCCTAATACCATCTGCCTTGTGCTGCAACGGCCCACCTGCTTGGGGTCGTATAATTCATAGGACCGGGCGTTTTTCAGCAGGCCGGCACAGTGGATCCCGGATTCATGAGAAAATATCCGCGATCCCACAATAGGTTTTGCCGGGTGGATCGGCTGTCCGGAATAGGTTGCCACGGTGTTGCACAGCCGGGTAAGTTCGGACAAGCGCATGTTGCTTTTTTTGGCTCCGATGCCAAACAGAGCCATGGCGGTCTCTTCAAGGGGGGCGTTGCCTGCCCGTTCCCCAAGTCCGTTCACCGTCACGCTGATGGCTTTTGCTCCGGCATCCACGGCTGATACGGCGTTGGCCGTGGCCATGCCGAGATCGTTATGACCGTGGAACTCCAGCGCCAGGCCGGGCACCCGGATCAACAGCGTCTCAATCATATCCATGAGGGCGGACGGGGTGATCATGCCCACGGTATCGGCAAGGCGAACCCGGTGAACGCCCAGTTCCATGGACCGTTGACAAAATTGTACAAGAAATCCCATGTTCGTGCGGGTGGCGTCCTGGGCGCCCACGGAGACCTGATCAAAATATTGGCGTGCAAACCGGACGGTATCCTCCAGGGTATCAAGCACCCAGTGCTCATCTTTTTCAAAGGTCTTGAGCAGGATCGACGAGGTGGGAAAACTGATGTGGCAGCCGGGGGTGTTGCACCCGATGGCCAGTTCAATATCCTTTTTCACCGCCCGGCACCAGCTGGTGAGCATGGTGGGCAGATTCAAGTGGGCAATGGCTTCAATTTCCCTGCAGGCCAGTTCGCCCATGGCCGGGATGCCCACCTCGATCTCGTCAACGCCGCATTCGGCCAGCTGACTTGCGATGGTCAGTTTTTCCAAAGGCCGGAAAAAGACACCCGGGGCCTGTTCCCCGTCCCGAAGGGTGGTGTCCACCATCCAAACCCGCTGATCATGGGTTTTCATTACAGTAGATAATCCTCTGCGATCTCGCCGTCTTCCATGGCGTCTAAAATTGCATCAATGGCTTCTTCGCTATCCACGTGGCCGTACCAGATATTATCCGGATAAATCACCATCACCGGACCGTCGTCACACTGTTTCAGGCAGCAGGTGGAAGAGACCAGTATCTCTTCAAGGCCTCTGTCGATCACTTCGTTTTCAATATAGGCCAGAAAATCGCCGGAACCTTTTCTGTGGCATTTGCCCTTGGGCTCTCCGCTGGGACGAAAACTTGCGCATACGAGGATGTGTTTTTCGGGCTTGTTCATTTTTTCTCCTTTAAAATTTTATTCTTTTATTTGATCTATAAACAATTTTTTATTCGGTGGTTGGTGTTTGGACGAAGCGTTGTCCAGATGCAAGGCGCGGGAAAATTTGTAACCGGAGCAACCTTGAAGGTTGTGAGGATTGCAAATTTTATTGTAACGCCGCAGGTGGATGACGATTCGTTCAAACAGGGCTTACATACAGCCTGTGCCTGTGCCCCTGCATTCGCCACAGGAGGTCTGGGACCTTACAATCAAATGGTCCAGGGACTCCCCTTTTTTAATGGCCATGAGTACCAGATCAATCATGCCGTTGACCTCATGGATGGTAAATCCCATGTTGCCCAGCACTTTTTTGGGGGCTTCCCCCACACCGGACACCAGGATGGTGTGGCAGTCTTTAATGGTCCGGGCAAGGTTGTTCCAGCGGGCATTGCCGGCACCGGGTTTGGGCACGGTTCGGGTCTCCACAAATTCCGGGGTGTCCCCGGTCAGGTCATAGATGTGAAGTTCTTCGGCTTCGCCCAGGTGCTGGTTGATCAGGGCGCCTTCCCGGGTGGCCAGGGCCACATAGGGTCTTGGGCCGGCGGCATTGAACGCATACCCATCGTCACAATCCTGTTCGTGGCAATACTTGGGCGCGCTGGGCAGGGCAATGGGGGTCGTGGCGTGGAAGGTCAGCCGGTCCATGAGTTTCTGGTTCAAGGGATCATCCAGCAGGCCTACGGCATCAGCACGGCAGCGTTTACAATGGGTCATCTGGGGCACAAAGACCTTGGCAGCCTCTCTAAGTTCTTTAAGCTGGTCTTTAGAGGGTTCCGGCATATCTTCAAAATTGGAACCTTTGGTGGGGAAATACGGCATGATGTTAAAGATATCCACACCCATCTCGCCCATGGTTCTGGCCACTTCAACCATATGGTCGTCGTTGATGCCGGGCAACAGAATGGAGTTGACCTTTACCATGATATTGCGTTCTTTGAGGCCTTTGACTGCCGCCAGCTGGCGTTCCAACAGCACTTTGGCGCCTTCCAACGGACCTTTGGAGCGTTTGCCGTCCCGGACCCAGGAGTAGATTTTGGCACCGACTTCAGGATCAACCGCATTGATGGTGATACTCACATGGGTGACGTTGATCTCTTTGAGCTGATCCAGGTAAGGATGAATGTTCAGGCCGTTGGTGGCCACGCACAAGAGCATGTCCGGGTAGGCCGCACGCACCTTGGTCATGGTTTCCATGGTCTTTTCGCCGTTGGCAAAGGGGTCGCCGGGGCCTGCAATGCCCACAACCGAGGTGTTGGGTTTGGCTTCCACCACCTCTGCCAGGTAGGCCATGGCCTGGTCGGGACTCAAAATGGAGGAGGTGACACCGGGCCGGCTTTCATTCACGCAGTCAAACTTTCTGTTGCAGAAATTGCACTGGATGTTACAGGCCGGGGCAACCGGTAGGTGAACTCGACCGAAATCCTTGCAGGACTTTTTATTAAAACAGGGGTGGTTATCTAAATTCATCATTGTCTTCTTCCTTACATATATGAATATCCGATTTTGGATTCGGTCTGTTTTTCAGTTAAAATTGCGTTGACGATGGTGTCATACAACTGCTGGGCCCCTTTGTAGCCCACATGCAGGATACGCGATCCGCCGATGCGGTCGTGGATGGGGAATCCCACCCGGACCATGGGGATTTTCAGGCGTCTTGCCATGGCATAGCCCTTGGAGTTGCCGATGATGATCTCCGGCCGAACCTCTTCGGGCATGGCGGCGGCGGTCTCTTCCATGCAGGTAAAATCCATGTCATTCTGGATGACGGCCTTGTCAATGATATGTTCGGGCAGGGTCTGTTCCAGGGCCTTTTTAAAGGTTTTGCTTTTGCCGCCGGAAGCGCACAAGACGGGGATGATGCCCACTTCGGCAAGGAACCCTGCCATGGAGACCACAAAGTCCTCTTCGCCGTAGATCAGTGCCCGTTTTTTTGCGACATATTTATTGCCGTCCACATAGGTATCCACCAGGCGCCATTTCTCTTTTCTGTACCGCTCCGGGATGGGCCGGCCGGATATCTTGGACAGGATATCCAAAAATTTGTCTGTTGCCTTGACCCCGATGGGGATGGGCAGGCGGGTGCAGGGCACGCCAAAGCGTTTGCTTAAAATTTCTCCTGCGGTCTTCTGGCCGGCTTCGGCGGCCAGGGCCAGCACAGCGCCGAACTCCATGGTGTGAACGGCCACATTCATCTTTTCAATGGCGGCAATGGTGGTGCCCCCCTTCTGGATGGCCTGGTATTCCTGCCAAGACGGTCCTTCCAGGCGCTCGGAGTAATCGGGCAGAATGGTCACAGGGGCATTAAAATCTTCAAAAATATCTTTTAAGTGCCGCAGGTCCTCGTTGGAGAGCATGCCGGGGAACAGGTTCACTTTTTTCTTTTTCTTGGGCCGGTAAACGATGCGTTTGCCTGCGGGGTTAAACCGGTCCACCACGGCGGCGACTGCGCCATGAAATCCGTCCACATGGGTACCGCTGTAAGACGGGGTGGAGACATGAACCAGGGCAGAACCGTTGATGTTATTGCCCATGCTGTTCAAGATCAACTGGACATCATCGCCAATGGTTTCGGACAGACAGGTGGTGGCGATCCCGATCATGGTCGGGGCATACTGGCGGGCCACGTTTTCAATGGCAAGCTTCAGGTTGGCCCCACCGCCGAATACGGCCGTTTCCTCGGTAAAGTTTGAGGAGGCAATATCCACGGGTTCTTTGAAATGGGAGATCAGGTAACGCCGCATATAGGTGGAACATCCCTGGGAACCGTGCAAGAGCGGTACGCAACCCTCAATGCCCTGGAACACCAGGGTGGCCCCTAAGGGCGTGCACATTTTACATGCATTCTGGGTGGGGGTGTATGAGGGAGTCTCTTTATAAGATCTGCTCGAGGTCATATGGCACCTTCCTTTCCGGTTGGGGTCTGCCGCCTGGGTACAAGATCCCATACCGGGCTTGTAACGGTTCCGTGCACTTCTTCTGCAAAATTGACCATGCCTTCAAAGCCGACCAGGGGGATTTTGCGTTCATGGTTATGGTCGCAGAACCCGATGCCCATCTTATAGGCAATGGGGCGTTCCTTGACCCCGCCGATGAACAGGTCCGCATCCTTTTCTACGGCATACTTGGCAAGCTCCAGGGGGTTTGAGTCGTCTAAAATCACGGTGCCCTCGTTGCACATCTGACGGAGCACCTCATAATCTTCCTTGGTGCCGGTCTGGGAACCGGCCAGGATCACTTCCATGCCCAGGGTTTTCAATGCCTTGATCAAGGAGAAGGCCTTGAACGCGCCGCCCACGTAGATGGCGGCTTTTTTGCCTTCAAGATCCTTTCTCATGCCCTCCAGGCGGGGAACAATGGCCTGGACCTCTTTTTTGATCAACGCCTGGGTCTTTTTCAAAATTTCAGTATTTTTCTTAAAGTGGACGGCCACCTGGTACAGGGCCTCGGAGGTGTCTTCGATGCCGAAGTAGGAGACCCGTATAAAAGGGATGCCGTACTCTTTTTGCATCTGTTTTGCCAGGTGGGTCACGGACCCTGAACACTGAACCACGTTCAGGGCGGCGTTTCTTGCCTGCTGGACCTCTTCCACCCGGCCGTCACCGGTGATCACCGAGACCACCTTGACCCCCATGGCTTCATAATATTTTTTTATGATCCATGTCTCTCCGCCAATATTGAACTCGCCCAGGATATTGATGGAGTCGGGGATGGTGACCTGGGGGGCTTTGTTTCTTTCGATCAGACTGAACAAGGCGTCGCATGCCGCCTTGTATCCGTCTTTTTTGGTTCCTTTAAACCCTTCAGAGTGGACAGCGATGACAGGAATGTTGGTCTCTTCTTCGACCTGGCGGCAGACCGCGTCCACGTCATCACCGATAATGCCCACAATGCAGGTGCAGTAAATAAAGGCAGCTTTGGGCGAGTACTTTTCAATGAGTTCAAGCAACGCTTTTTTAAGCTTTTTTTCTCCGCCATAAATGATATCGGTCTCGGACAGATCGGTGGAAAAACTCATCCGGTGGAGCTCCGGGCCCGACGATTGGGCCCCTCTGATGTCCCAGGTATAGGAGGCGCACCCGATGGGTCCGTGAATGAGATGCAGGGCGTCGGCAATGGGGTAAAGCACCACCCTGGAGCCGCAGAACACGCAGGCTCTCTGGCTGACTGCGCCGGCCAGACTCTTGGTTTCACATTCCATCTCAAAGGGCTGGCTGCCCTTCTGGTAGATCTGTTTTTCTCTCTGTTTGAGTACCGATATGGAGGTCATTTTATTTATCCTTTACTGCGTAATTGCGCTTTTTGCTTTAATTGCGCATCAGATACTATTCTACCAGCTCAAACGTCTCTTCGGAGGCATCCCGGTCCTTGCGGTCCATGAGCACGCCTGTGATTTTTTCCAAAAGACGCAGGCCGCCTGCGTAACCAACGGACGGGAAGTAGGAGTGGCCGATGCGGTCCAGGATGGGGAATCCGTGACGTACAAAGGGGATGTCCTCGTCCCGGGCAATGTACTTGCCGTAGGTGTTGCAGATGAGCAGGTCCACAGGTTCATTCTTGATCCACTGGTGCATCAGGAACATGTCGGCAGGGTTGCGGACATTGATGTCGTCGCCGAACTTGGCGGTGATCTCTTTGATCCGGTTGGTAAAGGCCTTGCCCGGGGTGCCGGTAACAATGTGAACCGGTTTCATGCCGATGGTCACAAGAAATTCAACCAAGGGGATGAGCTGATCCGGGTCACCGGCAATGGCAACCTTTTTGCCGTACAGGTGGGGCTGCATGTCTGAAATCACGTCCAGGAGCTGTCCGCGTTCCTGGGTCACAGAATCGGGAACGGTAACGCCGGCGACCGTGCGCAGGGCATCCACAAACCGGTCTGTGGCCAATAGGCCGATGGGCAGATCCAGCACCTGGCCGGGGACCTGGAACTGGGAGTCAAGGGCCTTGACGGCATCAGCAGTGGCCCAGGCACCCAGGCCGAGGGAAGCGATGCTGTCGCCGGTGCTTTTCAGGTCTTCAATGCTGGTACCGCCTTTGGGGTACATATTGAATTTACCGGTGAGCGGTCCGTTCACAATGCCGGAGGTGTCCGGAAACATGATGGATCCAATGCCCATCATTGCGGCAATTCTCTTGATCTCAGCCATGTCCGAAGGTTCTACAAACCCGGGAATCAGGTTGACCTTACCGTTGGATGTGCCGGTCTTTTCGGCCATCTGTACGGCGATGGATTTCACCATATTGGCAAAACCGGTGACATGGGATCCCACATAGGATGGTGTTGCCGTATGAACGACATACTTGCCTTCGGGGATGGTGCCGTCTTTTTTGGCCTTTCTGACAATCTGGTTCACGTCGTCACCGATGGTCTCGGACAAACAGGTGGTATGAACCGCAACCACGTCCGGGTTGTAGGTGGTGAAGATGGTTAACAGGGCCTGGAGCAGGTTGGCCTGGCCGCCGAATACCGATGCACCTTCTGTAAAGGAGGAGGTGGCCGCCATGATGGGCTCACGGTAATGACGAGTCAAGGTGGATCTGTGATAGGCGCAGCAGCCCTGGGAACCGTGACTGTGGGGCAGGCAGGCGTGGATGCCGAGGCCTGCATACATGGCGCCGATGGGCTGGCAGGTCTTGGCCGGGTTAACTGCCAGGGCTTTTCTTTCTACAATCTCTTTGGGTGTATGTCGAAGCAGCATAAGTTTCTCCTGTTGCTTTTTAATCTATAATTTAAATGATTATTCCGTAGCTTATTCGGCAGAGGCTTCAGCCTCTTTCTGCCAGGGGGCTTTCAAGTAATCCCAGATGTTGGCGTTGAGCATGCGGTCAATTTCTTCATAAAAGTTCATTGCACCTTTGAATACCGCATAGGGTCCACCTGAATCATAGGAGTGGAGCTGCTTCATGGGGATACCGTTTTTCTGGACTGCGTACTTTTCCTTGATACCGGCACAGAAGATGTCGGGTTTGTACATTTCGATCAGGGTTTCGGTTTCATGCTGGCTGATATCGTCGACAATCAGGGAGCCTTCAACCATGTCAGGCACCATGCCCTCATACTCTTTGAAGGTAAATCCCTTGGCTTCCAGGGCTTTCATCTGCTCTTCGGTCTTTCTGGGGTTGTACCGGGTCTCGTCTGCTTCGATTTCCAGCTCTTCAATGTTTCTGGAGTCAGCGTCGATCTTGATGTCCGGAATGACGTGGCGTCCTTCGTAGTCATCCCTGTGGGCAAACTCGTATCCGGCGGAGAGTACTTCCATGCCCAGATCCCTGAACAGTTCCTGGTAGTGATGGGCGCGAGAACCACCGACGAACATCATGGCGGTTTTGCCTTCACAACGGGGTTTGATCTCTGCGATCTTGGCTTCAACAGGGATCATCTCTTCGGCAATGACCTTTTCTACGGTGTCGATGAGTTCCTGGTCTTCAAAATAGGCAGCGATCTTACGCAGACTGCTGGCAGTGGATTTGGGGCCTAGAAAACTAACTTTTATCCAGGGGATACCGTATTTGATCTCAAGCATGTCGGCCACGTAGTTGATGGATCTGTGGCACATAACGGCGTTGAGGTCCGCGGTGTGGCAGTTGGCAAACTGGTCAACGGTGGAGTTACCGGAGAAGGTGGAAACCACGCTGATGCCGCATTTTTCCAGCAGGTCGTCAATGATGAATGCGTCGCCACCGATGTTGTATTCACCCAACAGGTTGATCTTGTATTTGGCGTCGGAGATGGTGTCATCCAAACCCACAACATGGGTGAAGATGGTGTTGTTGGCAATATGATGGCCGGCGGACTGGCTTACACCCTTATATCCTTCACAGGAGAAACCAAATATATTGATGCCAAGTTGTGCTTTCATCTCTCTGGCCACGGCATGGATATCGTCACCGATCAGACCCACCGGGCAGGTGGAGAAGATGGAGATGGCTTTGGGTTTGAAAATGTCATAGGCTTCCTGGATGGCGGCCTTGAGTTTCTTTTCTCCGCCGAAAACAATGTCTTCATCCTGCATGTCCGTGGAAAAGCAGTAGGGCATGAAATTTTCTGCATCGTCTGATGGCGGACGGGTCTGGTTACGACGGGTCAGCCAGGAGTAAAAGCCGCAGCCGATGGGTCCGTGGGTCAGGTTGATAATGTCACGGGTCGGGCCCATGATAACGCCCTTACACCCTGCGTAGCAGCACCCTCTCTGGGTGATGATGCCCGGAACGGTCCGGACATTGGCGCCGACCTGGAGGCTGCCTTTTTCTTCTTCACTGGAAACCGGTGTGATCTGCTTGCCGCGTTTCCGGGCCACCTTAGGCGGATATTTGGCCAGTATTGCTTTTTTTACATCTTCCGGGTTAACGGTAATGTTGCGTTCGCCTGTCATATGTTTATACCCCTATCTTATCTCTTGTGTTGTTTTGCTTAATATTCATCAAGAACGGTGTCTTTGCTAAGTACCCCCGTTAGGGTCCTGCGGTTGTGCGGTTTATGAAGCAATGCCGTATTCAATGAGCAAGCTTTCGAGCTCTTCAATTTCCAGTGGTGTGGGAATAACGAACATTTTGTTTTCATCCATTTTTTTGGACAATGCGCGGTATTCGTCTGCCTGGGGATGTTCGGGAGCAAAATCAATTACGGTTTTTCTGTTGATCTCTGCCTGCTGAACCATGTTGTCTCTGGGAACAAAGTGAAGCATCTGGGTGCCCAGTTTTTTGGCCAACTGCTGAATCATCTCTTCCTCGTTGGCAACCATACGGGAGTTGCAGATCAGGCCGCCGAGACGAACGCCGCCGGACTGGGCAAACTTCACGATACCTTTGCAGATGTTGTTGGCTGCGTACATGGCCATCATCTCGCCGGATACAACGATGTAGATCTCCTGGGCTTTGCCTTCACGAATCGGCATTGCAAAACCACCGCAAACAACGTCGCCGAGAACATCATAGAATACATAGTCCAGGTTCTGCTCTTCGTCATAGGCACCCAGCTGTTCCAGCAAGTTGATGGAGGTGATGATACCGCGGCCTGCACAACCAACACCGGGTTCGGGTCCGCCGGACTCTGTACAAAGAACGCCGCCGTATCCTTCTTTTCTTACGTCTTCAAGTTCGACATCTTCGCCCTCTTCTCTCAGGGTATCCAGAACAGTCTTCTGGGCCAGGCCGTTGAGCATAAGACGTGTGGAGTCGGATTTGGGATCGCAGCCCACGATCATGATTTTTTTGCCTGCTTCCACCAGCCCTGCAACTGTGTTCTGGGTTGTAGTGGATTTGCCGATGCCGCCTTTTCCGTAGATAGCTACTTTTCTCATTATTTTCTAAAGCTCCTAAATTAAGGTTGGTATATTTTTTAAAATCTTAACAGGCAAAAGACCTGTCCGCCGTCGTGATGTCTTTAATTGCAACGGGTGGACCACCATGAAATAAAAAAATTAAATTTTTTTCTAACTTCTTAGAATCACAAATTGATTTTGATTGAAAATTTTTATAGAGCGTGTCGACAAATTTTACGCACCACTCATATAATACAAAAATGAAATATATATTAGTTCAATTATGTAACTTAATAGTTAATGATAGATTATTATTCAGAAGGCTATTTTTAGAGGCTTAAAAAAAGAGTTTTTTTATTGAAACAATTATATAAATTCAGTAGTGTCCGGTTAGGTTTTTGCTTGCTCGGCAAACGTAAATTTTTGATCTTTGACAATATTGTCCCTGCTTAACCCATGCGAACCATTCTCGTTGTGCCCGATTAGGTCATTCAAGATGGCAATTCGTAACTGCCGAACTCTTTTAATAGAGACCTTCTCATTAAACTCCTCGCGGCAGTAGATTGCCAGCAACAGGTAAGTGATAAGGCCGCTAAGAATTTGAACCATGAGGCCGTATTCACTGCGGGCAATGAGATGGTAAACCTTCAGGTGCTCTTTCCACCATTTGAAAAAATCTTCAATGGTCCACCGGAGTTTATAAATGGTTGCTATTTGTTCTGCCGTTAAATCATGTCTGTCCGTTGCCACATAATATTTAACCCCGGCAATTTTATACCCAACAACCCGAACGGGATTCTTAGTCTGGTTTTGATTCGGAGTACCAAGCCTGACCAATGCATCATAAAAAATGTAGCTACCGGAATTGATCTCATGGTTTTCAATTACGGTTCTGGTTGTCTTGGCCTTTATACGGCAAACAAAATGCTTCCCTTGTTCCTGAAGCAGGTCGAAATCGTGATGGGATTGATAGCCACGATCCATAACGCCTGTTTGTCCCTTGGACAGGATTTTTGCTACAAAAGGACGTTCTCCACCATTCCCTTCCGTCAAAAAAATTTTGTTGGGGATGCCGTGATTAATGTCAAACCCGCAATGCGCTTTGGCTTTTTTGCTTCCTTTCCTGTAGTTCGCCCAGTGCATTGAAAGGACAGCATTTATAAGGCTGCCGTCAATGGATACCAATTCTCCAAGTTCTGCGTGCTCCTTCGGTAGACACCCAACAGCCTGCTTATAAAGGTCCTCGAAGACAAATTGTAGTTGTTCAAGTCCCCGGTGATTGACTGCTTCGCCAAAGCTGCTGCGACTGATTCCCCCATCCGGAGCAATATTTTCTTTGGCAAAAATGTTCTCCTTGAGATCTTGAACTAAATGCCGGGCTGATTTGTGTTCCTGAAGATGAAAATAAACCAAGGCATTGATTTGGTCTTCGAATGTCATTTTTAAAGGGCGATCTCCTCGAGATTGTAGTTCAGGTGCTTGTGAAAGCGACCTTACCAGAGGGCGCTGGAATTTGTCAAAATTCAGGGACTGTATTTGTTTTTTTGAGACTGAAATGCGCGTCATTTTGGCTCCTTGAGTAAAATTTTTCAAGGCGCGAAAAAATTTCTACGCACATTTGTCAATAAAAAAATGACTGTTTTTTCAATAAATTTAGCTGTTTTTTACGTGCAAAAAACTAACCGGACACCACTGATATAAATTGACAGAATATAGATATACATGACTGTTTTTAGAATAAAGCGCTTAAGACTCCAAATTTGTAACTTATATTTCTAAGAACTTTTTTACAAAAATAAATGAGGAAAAAGAGGGGGTGTTGAATGCCTGGCGCACAATACCGGGTAACAGGAGGGGGCAGCAAATCCCAAGCCCTCCTTGCCTATGGGGAGGGGGGGGGATGCCAAGATGAACATTTTTCAAAAAAAACGCCTGCTGTGTTATGGTCTCTGACCAAACACAGCAGGCGAAATTTCTTACTTGGCCCTTTGTTGAACTTTTTACATCAGCATCAATTCAGACCGATTCCCGACAATCTTCAACATGCCCGGCAATGAAATTCCTTGTCATCTCGGCAATTTTGTCAGGATCCATATCCTTGAACCGGGAAAAGGGAATGACATCCAAAACCTTTACCGTCATCTCCGTATGCCCCTGAAAGGTCAGCGAATATTTAGGCAACGCTTTATTGGTGTTGCTGATGGCAATGGGCTGGATGTCAACACCGGTGTTTTTAGCCAGGATAAATGCCCCGGGTTTAAACCGGCCGATGCACCCATCCTTGGATCTTGTACCCTCGGGGAAGAAAAAAATAGAAATTTTTTTCCGCAATAATGTTTCACACTCGGCCATCATGGCCTTGATACTGTCTTTATCACCACGCTTTAGTTTAATATCCCCATTGTTAAGAGCCATATTCCACCCGATGAACGGCAGCCTGAAAACCGAATCCTTGGACACCCACCGATAGGGAAACAAAAGCCGGTAAAGCACGAGGATATCCAGCTGGCTTTGATGATTGGACACAAAAACATAATTTTTGCGGATATCAAGCTTATCCCGGCCTATAATTTTTACGGACCAGGGCGGCATGACCCAAATATACACCGAGGCCCAAAACGCGCTGAACACGTTCGAGACAATTCTTCGCGGATCAAAGGGTGCTGTGCAAAAGCGCAACACACAGGCCACACAAAAAAACAAGACCGAAGAAACACCGATAAATGAAATAAGTACGGCTGAAAAAATTTTATTTAATAGCGTCTTGCTATAACTCATACGGAGTTAAACTCTCGAACCCGTCTTCGGTTACAAGGATGGTCTGCTCAAACTGGGCGGATAAAGAGCCGTCGCTAGTCACAGCGGTCCACCGGTCTTCAAGCACATGCAGATCTTTTTTACCTAAATTGACCATGGGCTCGATGGTAAATACCATGCCGGGAACAAGGGTCACACCGGTACCGGGCCGTCCGAAATGAAGGACCTGGGGCTGTTCATGGAAATCAATTCCCACACCGTGACCAACAAATTCCCTGACAACAGAACACCCCTGCCCTTCGGCATACTTTTGAATGGCATGCCCGATATCCCCCATGGTGGCCCCGGGTTTGACCTGCTCGATACCCAGTCGCAGACTCTCGGCGGCCACAGCCACAATTTTCTGGGCATCGCGTCCGGGCGTACCCACAAAAAAAGTTTTATTGGCATCGGCATAGTAGCCACCCAGAATCGGCGTAATATCAACGTTGACGATATCCCCGTCCTCGAGCACGCGCTCACCGGGTATGCCGTGGCAGATCACATCATTGATGGAGACACAGACACTTTTTGGAAAGCCCCTGTAATTAAGCGGTGCTGGCACGGCCCCGGCTTTAATGGTCTCTTCATGGACATAGGTATTAATATCATCGGTCTTTAAACCCGGCCGGATCATCTTTTCAACCCCGTCCATGATGGCCAAAAGCAGTTCCCCACATTTTCTGATGCCGTCAACCTGTTCGGGTGTCTTCAGGATAATGTCATACTTATTTTTGTATTTATCCGTCAAAGAAATTTCAGTTTTTTTATTTCTGCAGCAATTTTTAAATTTTTTTCCGCTGCCGCATGGGCACGCTTCATTGGGCCGAGTGCTCGTTGATTTAATTTTCATAGAATCTTAATCGCTTTCGCAGACCTCCCCCCAGAGGGAATGGGGGTATGCGTTAATAATTTCAAGTGTAACCAGATCACCGATGACTGCCTGGTCCGACGCAAAATGAACAATTTTATTTGCATCGCTGCGGCCGAACATCTGTCTGGTATTTTCATTTTTCTTTACAAATCCGTCTCTGGGTTTAGGGCTGTCACCTTCCACCAGCACCGTCACTTTCTTCCCAACAAAGGCGTTATTTTTCTTTTCTGTAATCGTTTCCTGGAAATCAAGCAGTGCGTTGAGCCGATCCCGCTTGGTCTGTTCATCCAGCTGGTCTGAAAATTTGGCAGCCGGCGTAAACGATCTTGCTGAATAAGCAAAAGCAAACACCGCATCAAATTGTACGGTCCCAAGCAAATCCATGGTCTGCTGGAAATCGGCTTGGGTTTCCCCGGGGAACCCCACAATGATATCCGTAGACAGAGCAATGTCCGGGCAGGCCTGTCTCAAAGCAGAAATTCTTGAAAAATAGGTCTCCCGGTCGTATTTGCGGTTCATCCGCTTTAAAACCTCGTTTGAACCGGACTGAACGGGCAGATGAAGATGGTTACATACCTTATCAATATCCCGCATGGCCTCAATCAAGTCTGGGGATAAATCCTTGGGATGTGAAGTGGCAAAACGGATACGTTCAATCCCGTCCACTTTGCTGACAAGACCCAGCAGATCCGCAAAACTGACCGTGCCGTCATTACCCGCATAGGAATTGACATTCTGACCCAGCAGGGTAATTTCACGGACACCGGTGGCTGCCAGGCCTTCAATCTCCTCCACAATGGCAGAGGGCTCCCGGCTTTTTTCCTTTCCCCGGACATAGGGCACCACACAATAGGTGCAAAAATTTTCACACCCCTGCATAATGGTCACAAAGCGTGAGATGGGCGCTTTTCCGGGCGATAGGTTGATGGGATTACCCTTGTCAAATCCTTCAAAAATATTATCACTGGGATCAATGTCCACAATGCGTGTCTCACCGGAAATCAGGGCGTTGAGATGGGTTTCAAACCGGCCGAAGGCCTGGGTGCCCAACACCAGATCAAGATACGGCAGGCGGACAAAGGCTTTTTCCTTTTCCTTTTGTGCCACACAGCCGGCCATGATGGTCAGCGGCCGCGCGCCTTTCACCCGTGTGCCGGCAAAACGCCCCAGAAAGCTGTAGGCCTTTTCCTGGGCCTTATGGCGGATGGCGCAGGTATTACACAACACCAGGTCCGCCAGATCCGGATCATGGGTTTGTTCATACCCTGCTTTTTTCAAAAGGTCCGCCAGTATCTGGGAGTCATACACATTCATCTGGCACCCGATGGTGTTTACATAGGCTTTTGGCTTATCTTGGCTCAAAATAAAAATCCTTTTTTAACGCTTGCGTGACCAAATTTACCTCGTCCTGCCGGTCCGGGGGCATGGCAAGCCGGATATGGCCGGTTCCGGGCTCCAATGTTGTGACAACGGCTAAACCTTCATAGGCTTCAAAAATAAATCGGATAAATCCGATTTTTGTCTTATCCACCGTATATTCTTTAAAAACTGACTGCATATTATTTAATAATCTACTCCTTTATGAACCGCTTACTATACCACCAACAAAGCCTGTTGCTCAAGAGTTTTGCCTGCGCAAAATTGTCAGTCTTAATCTCTTTACGGCCACACATTGACACAGTGTCACCCAAGAAGGTATAAATCCGGCATTCTATGGAGATTACACTTACATACGCAACCCCGAACAAAGAAGTCGTTCAAACACTTCAAACGGCCCTTGGCTGCCATCCTGTTATTGCAGGACTGCTGGCGGACAAAGGGATAACAACCGCTGATGAAGCAAAATTTTTTCTCAATCCCGATTATTCCAGACTGAGCAGTCCCTTTGCTTTAAAGGATATGGACAAGGCGGTTGAACGTATTTACACGGCGATCCGCAACAAAGAAAAAATTCTTATTTTTGGTGATTTTGATGCGGACGGCGTTACGGCCACCGCCATGCTCTACCAATTTCTCGGTCTTGTGGAAGCAGATCTGTCCTGGTATGTGCCCCACCGGACCAAGGAGGGCTACAGCCTTCAATTGCCGCACATTGAGATGGCCGTTTCCATGGATGTGGACCTGATCATCACCGTGGACTGCGGCATCAGCTCCCATGAAGCGGTTGAGGCAGCAGGCAAAGAAGACATTGACATTATCATCACCGACCACCATGAACCGGACACAACGATTCCCAACGCCGTTGCCGTGGTCAATCCAAAACAGGCGGACTGCACGGCAGGGCTCGACTATCTTGCGGGCGTGGGCGTGGCATTCTACCTGATTATGGGCCTGCGTAAACTGTTCAGGGACAACGGGATCTGGGAGCAATTTGCCGAACCCAATTTATCCGAATATCTGGACCTGTTTACCATCGGCACCATCGGTGATATGGTTCCCCTGGTGGACGACAACCGGGTGCTGTGCATGGCAGGCATAAAACGCATCCGCATGGGCCGCCGGCCAGCCCTTGTCTCCATGGCCCGGACCTCAAGGGTTGACGTGGATAAGCTGGACTCCGATGATATTTCATTTAAAATTGTACCACGGCTGAATGCAGCGGGCCGCATATCCCATGCACGAATATGTGTGTCCCATTTAACCTGCCCTGCCCCGGCCCAGACCGAAACCACGGCGGTCCTTCTTGATGAACTGAACAGAAAACGCCAGCTTATTGAAAAAGAAATTGTCCAAGAGATTGAACGGCGTATTGCCGACAATCCATCCATACTTGACAACCGGCTTATTGTATTGTGGGACAGCGAATGGGAGGCATCGGTTCTGGGTATTGCCGCATCAAGACTTGCCCGCAAGCATGGTTGTCCGGTGGTGCTGCTGAACTCAAAAGAGGAGATTGCAAAAGGGTCATGCCGGAGTGTCAACCAGATCAACATACACCAGATCTTATCTGAAATCCGGGATGTACTGGATAACTTTGGCGGACATGCCATGGCAGCCGGACTGTCGGTCAGAAAAGAAAACCTGGCCCGGCTGAAACCTGCGTTGGCAAAAGCGCTTTCTTTGACCTGCACAGAAAAAGACTTTCATCCGGTCCAGAAAATTGATGCCGTCATTGGCATTACGGATATTACCCCGGAACTTGTCTGCCAGATTGATATGCTTCGCCCATTCGGCACCGGCAACCCGGAACCTGTTTTTCTCATGGAAAACCTCTGGGTGACCTCTTCTTTCATCATTGGCGGATGCCATCGAAAAATGACGCTGACGGATCAAGGTCGGGAACACCAGGTGGAGGCATTGCACTTTAACCTGTCCGACACGACCTGCTTGCCGGAATTTTTCCCTAAACTGATCGTAAAACTTAAGGCAGACAGATTTAAAACAGATCGCGTTCAGGTCATTGTTCAGGATTTGTGATTAAATTCCCATGAACAAATTTTTTTTATTTGAAAGCGCCGTTTAACCTGTGCAAGTGTTTTAACTTTTCTTGCCGGCTGCGTTAAGGTGTTGACAGGCCAGATCGGCAGGTGACTGTTATTGACATTATCCAATAACTTATAATCTTTAATCCGATATTCAGTTGTAAAGACCGTATACTTGGAAAAAGGAAGTTGAATGGGAAATATGGATGTTATTTTACATACCTGGTACGGCGGTGTGATTCTGATGGTTGTCTGTTCGTACATCATAGCAAAATCCTGTGATGCCTTCGAGGCTGCAACAGACTACCTGGGCAGAAATCTGAGCGAAGGGGTCAAAGGGGCAACCTTAAATGCCATAGGGTCGTCCATGCCCGAATTGCTGACCACCGTATTTTTTCTTATTCTGGCGGCCCCGGAAAATTTAGGGCGGGATTTTGCGGCCAGTATCGGTGGAAATGCTGGTTCCGCGATCTTTAACAGCATCATAATTCCCATGCTCGTGATCTGGGTTGTTTTAGCCATGGGCATCACTGGGGTTAAAGTCTCCAAGAAAGTCATACTCCGGGATGGACTTTTCCTCATAGGTGCCGAAATCATGATGCTGATTTTATTATCAAGCAGCTACATCACCCATTGGCATGGATGGATTTTCACCGGTTTTTACGTCATTTATCTGGCCTACACGCTCTTATCAATGAAAAACGGCGATCATGACGCCCAGGTTGATTTTAACGGCCATGCGTCCGACGCCTGGTTTAAAAAATACCAGTTCAAATCCCAACACGGCATAAACCAGAGAAGCTGGATCTTATTAATCGGTTCCACCCTGATTATGGCCGCAGCCTGTGCGGGAATTGTTGAAGGCTGTAAAGGTATTGCAGATGCCTTGGAAATACACCCGCTGTTTGTTGCCTTAATCTTAGTTGCTGCGGTGAGCAGTGTGCCGGATACGATTATTTCCATTAAAGATGCGAAAAAAGGCAACTATGATGATGCGTTGTCCAATGTACTAGGCTCAAACATATTTGATATCACCATCAGTATGGGGCTGCCCCTTGCGATTTTTCTTTTGTTCACGAACCAAAAAATCAACTTTATTGAAGCCGGTCCCACCTTTATCGATGTCCAGGTCATGCTTTTGCTTGTCACCGTTGTCACGATCAGCATCTACTATTTCAGTCGAGAAATGCACCGGCTGCATGTGGGTATTTTGGGGATTCTTTATGGTGTTTTTATTCTCTATGCCATTGGTGCTGCCGATTATCTAAACGGCGGGAATTTATTTTTGGCAAAACCGGCAGGTGTATTTATTGATTTTTTACGCCAACCCGGCGGTATCAGCGAATTTTTACAAAAAACAGCAAATGGATTAACCGGCAGCTGGTGATAATAATCAAGTGAGATTGCCGTTTTTTAAAGTTTTCATATAGCTGAAAAAAGCGGTCCCAACCGTTGGACAAAAATGGGATTCAATGCCTTCCGAAATGATCTGGAGCGCCTCGTCCATGGGCATTCCGTCACGATATGGCCTGTCACTGGTCAATGCATCAAAGACGTCGGCAACGGCAATAATTCTTCCAATTAAGGGGATGTCGTCTCCCTTGAGCCCATTGGGGTAACCTGTGCCGTCCCAGCGTTCGTGGTGTGAAGATGCGGCAATGAGCACATCTTCCATGCCGGGCAGCGGTTTAAGGATATCCTGAACAACAATGGTATGGGTTTGAATGTGCTCAAATTCGTCCTGGGTCAGTTTCCCCGGCTTGAGCAGTACATTGTCACGGACGCCGATCTTGCCTAAATCGTGGAGGCTTGCGGCTATCTGAAGACGGTTCAGTTCCATATCTGAAAAACCCAATTCCCTGCCAATGGCGATGGAAAGCCGGGTAACGGATTCGGAATGGCCACTGGTGTATTTATCCCGGGCCTCCAACGCGTTGATAAGACTTGCAATGGAGCCAACTGTTAACTTTTGTTCAAGCACAAGTCGCTCTCTTTCTTCGAGCATGCGCTGGAAATGATCGGAAAGAAGCTTTTCGATGGTAACAACCAGCATGTCCACGTTAAACGGTTTAACAATAAACGCCGTGACCCCGTCTCGAATTAGACGCCGCATCATGGGTTTATCGCCAAGGGAACTCATCACCACAATGGGCAGAAATTTATACCGGGTCATATTGAACAGTCTGCGGCAAAGTTCATCCCCACCCATCCGGGGCATATTCAAGTCCGTGAGTAAAATATCAGGCACAACATCATCAATAATGTCGAGGACATGCTGTCCGTCATCGGCAAGCACCACATTGAAACCGGCATCTTCAAGCCCCTGTTTAGCAACCGCCTGAATAGTTTGGCTGTCTTCGGCCACCAGTATGGTTTTATCCTTAACAAAGGTACAGGTATTCATCACACTTTCAATGCGTGGAATCAGCTCTTTGTTTGCCAGGCGTTTGGGTACATATGCGTCTGCCCCGACCTTGAAACCGTTTTCAATATCAATGTCCGTATCCAAAGAGCTTAGAACAATGACCGGAATATGTGCGGTTTCCGGATTGGACTTGATCCATTGGCAAAAGTCCAATCCGGACATGTTCGGCATATCCACGTCCGTAATAACAAGGTCAAAAGGTTCTGATCGAAGAGCTTCCTGACCTTGAAATCCGTCGGATGCCGTTACCGTATGAATCCCTGCAGGACTCAACAATGCTTTCACCGCAAAAAGAGCTGACCTTGAATCGTCAACAATCAGCACTTTGGCTTTTTTCATGATCCAGCCTCAATTTTTTTATATTCAATAAAATGCGTGGCAATCAAGTATCTTTGAATTTATTGGCCAAATCATTATCAATCACATAAATGCAGATCTCATTGGCGCCCTGTTGTGAGTACTCAAATTTACTGACCAAATTATCAATAAGAAAGGTCACATCTCTTTTAATGCGTTTGTCATGGGTTTTAAAATCTTCGGTATCAAAATCCTTTATGGCCTGCCTGAAATTTACATTATCAATGAAGGGTTCCAGCACCCGTTTTTTCAAATTATGTACATAGCGTTCATGAAGGCTTTGAAACAGCCGGGTTCGCTCAATGTTCTTTCCTTCAATCATTATTTCATGGGAAAGCGTAAATCCCGTATATTGCTTTAATACGTCCATACGCATTTCCTGACGCCGTTTTTCATCGGCACTTTCAGACAAAAGCCTGATTTCAATGGTTTCAAGAAATGCTTCGGTGACATGAAGCTCTTCTTTGGTAAAAATACAGTCCACCACCGAGCCGATTTCATTGGTCACTGCCGAGATATAATTTTTGATATCCTTGGCGATCTGCTCTTCATTATAATAGTATAGGCACTCTTTTACCTGCTGAAGAATGGAATAGTCATACATCCTTAAAATCGAAGACAAAAAACCCTGGGGAATCATCTGGCGTATGGGCTCTTCAAGTTTATTGAAAAACGAACATAGGTCAGGCATGCTGATGAGCCTGTCTTCCTTGACAAACTTTGAATAAAACCGGTCAAAAATTTTAATGGAATCCCGGCCGGATAATCCCTTTTTTCCATATTCTTCGGACTCGACAATGATTTTTTTCATCATCTTTTTATCAAGGGCCTTTGTATCCTCGTCATCAAGCCAGGTCGGAATGCTGCCTCTGAAAATCTCCATGAGCAGCAGGATAAGCCCCTCATCGCAGAAGTTCAGGTATTTTTTCGGATCTTTTATCCATTGTTCCAAAGCAATGGATTTTTTTCCGATCCGGGTGCAGATGATGATCCTTGCAAAATTTTCAAGCACCATCGGCAAAAAGCCGCTTTCAATATGGCGGCCAAAAATGTTCAAATAGATTTTAACCTCTGTGGTCACATCAAGGACGTATGGAATATCGATATACTGGATACGATCTTCAAAAGAGGGAAAATCTTTAAGATTTTGCTTATCCTCGGGATTCATGAGGGCAAAAAACAGGGCCTCTACATGCTCCTCCACATTCTCAACCTTGTGAATGGCCTCTGAAATAATATTGTGAAGCTCAACCATGCGCTCCACATTGTGGGACTTAATATCCATCAATGCATAAATGCCGTTATGGATTTTTGCGTAGGAGGAATAAATATAATTAATAACGTTGGAATCCTGAAACAGTGCATTTATCCGGCCCTGGAGCATCTGGTTGAGAATCACGTTTCTGCGAAGCGGCCTGTCCCCGGGGTTGAAAACTGAGATCCCGTTGCCCAGCCTGCGGTTAAAATAATAGGGCCTGGCATAGAGCATCTCAAACACCTTGGCAGGTTTGCCTAAGCGTTCCAAAAGGCTTTGATAAATGGAAGCGCAAACCGTGCAGACCTCATCTTTAAATACCCATTCATACTGCTTCTCCGTGAACAGCTTCCATTTAAATTCATCGTTTTTGATCAATTCGTCCAGGACCGCGCGTCTCTGTTCTTTGGGGATGACCAGGAAGGGATTGTCATGACACAGACAGGGGATTTCAATAAATTCGGGCTCAGGTCCCTCAAAGTCCATCTGATTTGGATCCGTCCCTGGCTTTACGTCGATGGAATCACTGTCAATATACTGGATCAATTTTTCAAAGGAAGATAAACGCATCAAAGAGGGTTCAGGCCCTTTGAGCCTTTTCACATCCAGGCGCCATACCACTTCGTAACGCAACCCCTCTTGGGTATTGGCATACTGTTCAAATTTTTCCAGAAGATTATTTAAGAACGTAGACTTTCCGCATCCATGGGGACCGTAAAATACATAGATCCGGTTCTGCTGGTTCCCGTGGCGCAGGTAATCCATCTGTTTCATAAACCGGTTGGCAAACAGCATATCCGGAAAATAGGGGGTATCGGAACCTTCCATAAAAAGGGTTCCGGTATCATATTGGGTAACGGCAGAATGATCTATATCATTTTCGATTTCAGTGACATGTTTTTTAATCATGTCATGAAAGGACTGAAAAATGTTTCTTAAAATACCGGACGGATTGGCATTTAACAGCCGTAAAAATTCCTGGAAAGCGACCGGCTTGTGCCGCTGGTAATCCTTAATGTTCTGATCTAAAAAATCCAGGGCCTGGATTACGGACCCAGCTGCATCGGAATCCACAGAACTGGTTTTGGTATCCATGGTCATGCCACCTCCCGTCTGTTTAATTTCCGTTTATCCATTATGTAACATACCCGCTGCCACTTAATTATTTCACGCATCACGGGTGCCGTCTGGGTCCCGCCCCCCCCCGCCGATGGGTCCAGAAAATGGGTCGGCGGTGCCGTTGTCTGTTCTTTGCCAACAGGAATGCTGGTTTCAAGGTACACCGGGCCACCCCATAAAAACTCAATACCGATCATGGTATTTTCAATGAAATCTGCTTTAAGGGGCTTGTCTTCAAATTCATGGACAAGGTAGAGATGTCCGCTTTGGGTTTTTTCTTCATTAATGCGTATCACCGGTGGATGATACAGGGTGTCGATGACCATATTTTTATAATCTTGGGCTCTTTTTGATTTGATATAATACTGCCAGGTCATGCGTTGTTGGTTAAATCGCTTGCCTGTGACAAACAGCTTGTAATGGTCTAAAAATTCCTGGTCCACAAATGTATTGATAAAGGTGAAATCATTCATATTCTCCCGGATTTTAAAAATAAAATCATGACCGTCCTTTTTTCCTTTATCAAAATCTTTCCTGTTTTTTTCATCTTTGAGGCGGAAATACTCAAGGGAATAGCAGCCTCTGTCCTGCATATTTTCAATATGTTCAAACAGGCGCAGTCCCAGGGCATAAGGGTTGAGTCCAACCTTGGGCAGGGATGTCACCATGGCATTGACCTTTGCAAAATCCGCTTCATGGCCACGGATCCGTTCATCTTTCATGAACAGATATTCGTGCCAGTAACTGGCCCACCCTTCATTCATAATTTTTGTGCGGATCTGGGGCTGAAAGTACAATGAGGTATCGCGCACAATCTGGATCACCGATTTCATCCACTGGTTTTCCTGGGCCCGCAAAAAAGGCGAATGTTTAATAATATACTCCATAATGTCCAGGACAGGCTTTTGCTTGCCCGTTTTCACCTTTTGATACATCTGTTCGAACTCAGGATACTGGGAAAGAACCGGTTCAAAAAATTGGGCAATGTTATCTTTACACTGATTAAACCTTTCAATTTCCTTAAGATAGGTATGGTGGGACACTTTCTTTACTTTCTGCAAAAAAATATCAAAATAGTAATCCTGCCTGGATAACCTTACAGCCGGCTGATTACGGGTCCTCAATATACCGTCCAGGGCTTTGTGATAGCCCACCAGGTTGTCCATCCCCCGGGCAAACTCAATCACATAATCCACCCATCGCCTGCCCTTTTCGCTTCTGAGCTGGGCAATCAGGCGTTTATCGGCAAGGGCTTGACCGGTCAGATCAATGTCCCAAGTATTTACAAAAAATAAATTATTCTGAAAAAAATCAATGTGGGCCAGCACATGATAAAAAATCATCACATTGAGCCAGTCCGGGTTATTATCGTTGTAATAGGAAATGGCCGGCCGGGTGTTGATCACCGTTTCATAAGGATTGGAAGGATACGCTTCATACATGCCTTTTCCAGATAACACCCTGACATCATGAACCCAGTAGTCATAGAGGGTGGGAATCATGATCTTGGGTGACAACTCAATCATGTCCCGGTTGGTAACGATATATTCAAGGGTCTCATCATCAAATTTCAGGCCTTCATCCCTGGCTCTGACCTTGCACTCTTCCATAATTTTTTTAACATGCTGACTGACAAGTTCCATCGGGCCCTGCCTTTCTTTTTTTCCGGCACTATTTTTAAGAGATCAGATTTTTAATTCCCTGAATAATCCGGGTATCATCCACATCTTCGTGCATGACATCCATCTTGATATGCTGCCTGCGTTTTTCAAGTATCTTGGAGTTTCTCAGGTACTTTTCAACTTCAGTCTGCCCTGATCCCACATAGGAATGCTCAACAATGGAGATACCTATCCGGGAAACATAGCGCATCATTTTTTCTATTTCTTTTAAGGTGTTGACGCCGTCCTTATCCCAGTCATCGCCGTCAGTCCCATGAAACACATAGATGTTGTAGTCCCGGTCCAGGCTCTCTTTCTCCACGATTTGATTGACCAGCTCAAAGGCGGTGTAGACTTTGGTTCCCCCGGCCACTTTATAGGAGTGATATTTATAAAAATCTTCAACTTCCCTTGCCTGGGTGTCATGGAGAATAAAACGGGTTTCCACCTGTCTGTCATATTGATACAGCAGCCACGAGTAGAGCATCACATGCTGGGAAACCACGGCTTCGGTGACCTTACCGCCCATGGAGCCTGAATAGTCCCTTAAAAAAAAGACCATGGCCTGGGATTCATACTCTTTTTCCCGGGACAAAATTCTGTAAACAAGATCCCGGGGGGAAATGATGAACCGGCCCGGATCTATGTCATTGATATCCGGAATTCTGCCCAGGGCGATGTTGGTCTGAACGATCTGCTTTAAGGTTGCTTTTTTATCAAGAATTTGGCCCATGCCCCGATGTTTATCCGTCAGGTCATAGGTATAGCGGGACAGGGCCCGCCGTTTGCCTTTGTCCTGGAGATTTGGCAACTGGAAGTCCTGGGAAAGCACCTTACCCAGTTCATAGGCATTGGATTCGAACTCGTGTTCGCCCCCCTGGCCTTCACCTTGCCCCTCACCGGCACCTTGGCCCTCGCCCTCACCTTCCCCCTCGTCCGGACGTACAGGCTGTTCGCCGATGATATCGCCCTCTTCTCCCTCTCCGGTGCCGCTGGAAGGCTCTCCTTCTCCGGTTGAGGGGTCAAAGGCAGGCTCGTCGTGGACGAACTTTTCTTCCACGGTGGTGGGCACGACAATAATTTTTTCTTTGCCCCCGGTACCTGGTTTGACTATGCGGCCGATGCGGATTTTACGCTTGAATCCGTCCTCTTCGCGCTGGCGGTCCCGTTCCAATAATTCATCAAGGGTTACTACCATGTGCTTCCCCTTTGCTGTGTGTGTTTTGCCATGTGAGCCGTTACCAAGTGACGAACAAAATTTGCGTGTTTGAACGAAAAATTGCCCCTTTCATGGGTCGTTCAAACACTATTTGTCATCTTCCTGGCTACAGAAATACTCTATGGTCTTTTGGGCACAAGTCGGGCAGTATCCAAGCTTCTGGTCCATGGTATAAATCATTCTTTCGTACAGTTTCTGGTTCTCTTCATTGGTACGGTTGGCCAACGCCCCGATTAAGGAGCCGGCGCCTGCGATATCGGATTTGAGCCGGACATCGGTGATCGCTTTAACCAGTTCCAGATTGTCCATGAAGTCATAATTGGCGTCCACAGACAGCTTCTGGCCATATATTTTTCTAATGGAATTTCTGAAAGAGGCCCGCTGTTCTTCTGTTTTAAGCCCCAAACGCTCTTCCACGTTTTTGATATAGCGTTCATCAATTTTAAGGGCCCGAAGTTCGCCTGTCTGGGGGTCTTTGTACTTCCACATCATATCAGGACCCAGGTGCTCGGCATCCACACCAATGATCATGTTGACATAGTTGAGTACGTCCTTTTTAATGGCCAGCGGCTCGTCCATATAGGCGTTGAACATTTCTGTCATGATGCGTTCACGGTAAAGTCCCCGGGCGATCTTTAAATCTTCCTTGAATTTAGCCCGGTCGGCAGGTTCCTGGACGTAATCAAGAACCACCCGATCCAGGGCGTTGAAAATATCCAAAGCAAACATGCACTTGCCGTCGTTGGTTTCAGAAGATTCCAAAAGCAGCTGAACGGCCCGGCCAAGGTTTCTTTGTCCCAGCCCTTTCTGGCCGAAACGTTTGGTGATATCCGTATCCTGGTTGAGCTGATCAATGAGTTCGGCCAGGGTCTTAAGGCTTTTTTCACCGGCTACTTCACCTGCGGCAAGTTTCATGGTTTCAACCGGGGTGAGTTTGTCGGACCGGGGCAGCCGGGTGAGCACCACGGCAACGGATGCGGCATAATTCAAGTTTGGATCCTGGTGAAGCACTTCCTGGTCCAGGGAACGCTTGACATCGGTGCCGATGGCATATTCGGTCAGAGTTTTCTGGATCTTGTAATCGGTATTATGGGCCACATAACAGATCCGGCACCGGTCGACAATGGGCGCCTCTTCTCGTTCCATCAAAAAGGTGTTGAACTCGGAGTTGTTTGAGGTGGCGATAATCAGGGTGTCAATGGGCCATTTAAATCCATCCAGTTCAATCATGCGGTTCTGGATGACACCCAGATAGACCTGCACCAGATCTTTTTTATTTTTGTAAATTTCGTCTGAAAAATGTATACCGCCGCCGGCCACCCGGGCCAAAGCTCCCCGGCGAAGATCAAACCGATACGGATTGTTGGAATCGGGAATATGCAGCAGGCGCTGGATGGACTCTTCACCCATAAGATCCACAGCAGAAGATGTGATTTTATCCTTGGCCGGATATTTGCCGGTAATGGTACCAAGACTTTCGGTTAACGGTACTGGTGCAATTTCAATGAAATCCATCATTTGGGCAGGGGCATCATTGCAATGTTCCCGGATCTGATCCCATATGTAGGCCGAACATGCACCCAAGGGCCGATACTGTTCATAAAGGCTTTCGATCTCCTTATCTTTGAATTTAAACGCCTTGGACAGATAACTCATGGAGGCATCTTTATTCCCCTTAAAGCTCATGGCAAGAATCATGGGGTCCTCATAGGTCTGGGACTCAATGACATTGATCTTTCCATACCCACCTATCTTGTCAAGATTCTTAAAGCGAAACGTATACTTCATGTTCGTGGGAATAGCTAAAAACTCCCGGTACCGGGCACACAGGTATTCAACGAAAAAGGTTTTTCCATTACCCGGTTCCCCCACCAGAACAAACGCCATCTCCCTGGAGGACCCGCCCTCGGAGGCATCTTTGACAAAAGAGACAAAGGAGTTGATTTCGTCATACATACCCACCAGATGTCTTTTGCCCTGGCTGAACAAGTCAAATTGATAAGTCGTCTTTCCCTTAACCGTGACTTTGCGAATACCGGCGTCCAGAATCATGCGGGAGACCCCCTGGAATGCATCCTCAAATACCCGGGTCCCCTTTTTAACGGCTTCGACGTGATGGTTAAAGCTCTTAGGATCTGTTGTTGTGGCCATTTTACCCTCCATGGGCAGCAAAGGCGGCAAGTGCTGCCAAATCTTTGGTTGGAATTAGTTAAATTCTTCTTCTCCGGGTGGAAAGATCATGTGGTTTTGCGTCCCGGAAAATGAAAATATCGAGCAAGCGTTTTGTCAAATTTGAAAATTGGCGCTTTTTTATATCTTAAAACAGAGTTTACTTATACAAAGATATATCAAGCGAAAAAAAAGGTGTCAAATACTATCGTCACCTTATTCGCCTTTACTATAAACGCTTTTGGTATCCTGAATTTTGTGGTAACAATAAAAGATAAACTTAATCAACTGTCGCAAATGAGGGAAATAATGACCCGTTCAACCTTGCTGACCATTGAAGATCTTACAAATAAGCTGGATATCGGCAAAGCCACTTTAAAATTCATGCTGCATCGATTCAGCCCATGGCTTGCCACACAAATTGCCAACAATGAAACCCTTTACACTGAGCATGCGGTTACCACCCTTTTAAAAATCCAGAAATTACTTGATGCAGGTATGCTGCCCGAGCAAGTTGAAGATTCCCTTGCCCAAGAGGCGCAAATACGCAACGCCGCAGCGAATAAACCTGTCGGAAACCAAGGCGCACTTGCCCTGGATATGGAATCCGTATCCATGTTCAAGGATATGTTCCAGGTATATATCGAAAAACAGGACCGCATTGCCTGTGCCCAGGAAGCACTTGCCCGGGTCGAAGAAAGAAAAGCGGATGCAATGGAAAAGCGGGCCGCTGCTGAAGAAAAAAAAGCGGATGCAATGACCAATATAGCCATGGCACTTCAGGAGATGAACCGGCGGGTCAGCTCTGTCCCCCAGGCTATGGAAATTGCCGGACGTGCTGTGGAAAACATCGCGTTAGAAGAATTGGAAGAATCCCCCGGGCTTGACGAAAGCCTTTTAGATACTGATTTTGACGACAATGAGCCCCTGTTTGAAGATCCTGGTTCCATGGAAGATCCATTTAAGGATCAGGGCCACGAGGGTCTTGGTGACTTTGGAGCGCCCAATCTGGATGATCTGACTTTACTGGTTGATGAAACAGCTCTGACCCCTGGCGACATTGATGACCTGTCATCATTGATTGATTCAGTATCAGATCCTGCAGGGGACCTTGGCGACCTTTCAAGCCTGCTGGAAGAGACACCGCCTGAACCTGAGATGGACCTTCCACCCCAGGATATGGACGATTTGTCAAAGTTGGTTGATTCTGATTTGTCGTCGTCTGACATCCTGGATCAAGACACAGGTCATAAAACAGATCATACACATGGCAATGAAGACGATATAGATGATCTGTTCAGCCTTGTGGGAGTAGATTCCGCCGCCCCAAAAAACCTAAATGAAGATATAGATGACCTGTCAAAACTGATTGAGACTGCAAGTGATGAGCACACCGACACCTTGGATGATTTATCCGCGTTGATAGAAACATCTGAACCGTCCAAGGATACGATGGATGATCTGTCTATGCTTATAGGGGATACGGGAGAAAAATCAGGCCGGGAAACCGCTGACATAGAAGATACACAGGTTGACGATCTTTGGGCGCTGATCCCCAATGAACCGGAATCAACCCAGAAAGGCCAAAGCCAGGTGAAACAGGCGATTGATGCCCCAGAAGAGATGGATGACCTGTCTGCGCTGGTAAACCAGACGCCGGACGATACGCACGCTTCGGCAGATGCAGCACCTGATGACCGGGCGAACATTGACGACGCCACGGATGGTCTTGATGGGATGCCTTCCATCAAACCGGATATTTCGCCGGATCAGGACATGAAAAAATACAAGGCCGCCGTCATGAAAATCATTATTGAATTAAAGGAACAGGGCTCGACACCCCAGCAGACAACGGATCGCCTCAATCAGGACGATGTCGCGACCCTGTCCGGAAAACCGGCCTGGGGATTAAAAGCCATAGAAAAGATATACGGGTTTATTGATTCTGCTAAATAACAGCCATGGGCTGCATCGGTTCGGGACAAAGGTCTTAACGCCTGTATTGTGACGGTTATTTTGCCCCTGCAGCATCGGCGAAACGGGTGTCCACAAATTTATCCAGATCAATCAAAGATGTCATAATATTCATTTTATCCATCATATATTTCTGAATGATATCAAGATCTTCTTTTATTGGGTAAAGCTCTCCGGTCAGGATTCGGTCCGGAGGATCCGTGAGCACCCGCCGAATGATATCCTTGTCCTGGGAAAAGAACTCCGCCCCGATAATTGACGCAGGCTCAGGCTGGGCATCGATGGCAAGCCCGGACCGCACAAAACTGGTGCAGATTTCCTGCATGGCTTCGGGATTTTTTTCAATGATCTCGGTGCGCATAACAAAAACACAGCAAGGATGCTTGGCCCACAAATTTTTAGACAATTCAAATTCTTCACCGTGCCCTGCGGCTATGACCTGGGAGCCGAAGGGTTCGGCCACGATAAACCCGCCGATTTCGCCGTCTTCGTCATACTCAAGGGCTTCGGGCATCTGGAACGGGGCGACCACCTCAAGGGTAACATCAATGCCCTTTTCCGTCGCACGTCCGGGTTTTAACCCTTTTTCGGATAGCAACTTGTGAAACAACATATTATGAATGGAGAGCTGATACGGAATTAAAACGGTCTTACCCGCGAAATCCTCAACAGAATTAATATTTGCTTTTTTGTTTTTAACTAGGACACTGCCGGATTTATGGGCCAGCAACAACAGTTTGAGATCAACACCGGACTTAAAAAGGTCCATGGCCGTTGGCGCCAGGACCAATGCCCCGTCCAAGGATTTTACGGAAAGCGCATCAGCGACCTCATTCCACCCGTTTTTAACCACAGGTTCCAAGGTGCAGTGCTGAAAGGTTTCCATACGTTGTTGCAATTTACGAGCTGTCACACCGAGAATGAAATGATCAGTTATTTTAAGATATCCGATCTTGATCGCGGGTTTTTCCGCCATTTCACGCACCTCCGGGGAAAATTAATGTGTATTAAATATATGCTGAATCTCATTAACGATTATGTTTAAATTCACTTCAAAGTCATTCCTAAAAAGGATCTGAACTGTTTAATTACCGAATTTTGAGCATCATTTATATTTGAATCTGCCATAATTTCGCAACAAAGTAAACCCCAAGGTTGATGAACTCGTAAAAAGTCCGATCGGTGGCGAAACTAAAAAATTCGTCAGAGATAGATTGATTTTAACTGAAAATAGAATCCGGGCGCCCGGCCGATTCAGCCTCTTTTCTTGCTTGAACAACGATAGTCGCGAAAGCTAAGTCCTGGGGAGAGGTGAGTTTAATATTAAAGGCGCCGCCCTCAACCATCGTCACCGGAATTTTCGCATGTTCGCAAACCGACGCTTCATCGGTACCTAAAAAGCCGGTATGTTTGGCATGGGAAAGGGCTTTGAGAATCAAGTCCAGGCGAAAAACCTGCGGCGTCTGGGCCCGGAACAGTCCGTCCCGGTCAATGGTGCAAATAATTCGGCCATTTTCATCAACTCGTTTTACGGTATCACAGATCCCAAGGGCCGGAATGCAGGCACCGTTTTCCCAGGCGCTGTCAAGGCAGCGATCAATGAGATCTTTGCCCACAAAGGGGCGCACCCCGTCATGAATCAGCACCAATGCCGTTTCAGGCCGCTCACAAATCTGCATGGCTTTATCGATTCCGTTACCCACGGAATCCTGACGGGTAACACCGCCCTTAATAATATGCAGCGGGGTAGAAAATGAAAACCGCTGTAAAAGATCGTTGCGGGTAAAATCAAGATCCTGTTCCGGGACCACCAAAATGATCTCATCCACCCGCCAATGTGTATCAAAAGCAGCGAGTGTGTGAACGATTACCGGACGCCCTTCAAGATCAATAAACTGTTTTTTTACAGTGGACTGCATACGCAGGCCTTTTCCACCTGCCACAACAACGGCAATATTTTTAGAGGGCTTTTTATTTTCGGCGTCCGGCATAACGTACAATAATCGTCCTTGGCGCTGGCTGGCAGTTGATAATGATAATTACTAAATTAAATAGCTCAATTCACTGGGCAAAGGAATGCCTTTTCCCATGTGATCTTCACCATAATTAACACTTGCAAGGATTTTTAAATCATTCAGCGCCCTGGAGTCTCCGGTAAAGACGACCGTCTCGATCTCTTCTTTTTTAATTTTCCCCCCGGCCCATTGAATATCCAGGACCGAAGAGGCATCAAACTGGTCTTCTCCCACAAACAGCTTGACCTCTCCGCCGTAATGCTGAACGATTTTTGCCACCAAAAGGCTTGGCCGGCTGTGAAACCCTCTGTCTTTGGGAATCCCCACTTCAATTGTGCCGGACTCCATATTCATGTTTAACACCTTTGTGGCCACAGCTTTGCCCGAGGATAAAAACCGGCCTGCATAATACAGACAATAATTCATGGCACGATCCAGGACAGTGTCCGGATCAATGATATCGGAAAGAGAGAGGCTGATATTTTTATAAACGTGTTTAAAGCCGGTATCATAAAGATGCCGTTCGTAGAAATGGAGCAAACGACCGAGCACTTGCAAAATATGAAAAACGATTGAAAAATGACTGCGCAGCTGGTTTAAAAGCTGGGCATCAGGCGATTGCAAGGTGGTAACGACATAGGAATCAAAAGAAGACTGGATATTGTGCACCCGCATCTCATAGCTTCTAATAGTGACCTCATTGATCACATCAGGAACAAGCTTATAAATGGTTTCAAGATCATAACGTTCGTAAAATGTAAACTGCTCAAAATCCCGGATCAGCTCAAGAAACTGACTGGAGATCCGTGTCAAATTCTTTTTCTGACTGCTTTTGGGCATGGCATCGTCAATATTATGTTCCAGCTGGCCGGCAGTGGCAATACCGGGAAAATAGTCCAGGTTATAGCCGGAATCTGGAATGGTAATACCCAAACGCTTTGCCTCCCTTAGCGCAACGGGCGCGGCCTGATGGATGGCATCCTGTAAGAATCGGAGCATATCCAAGGCCTCCTGCTTAAAGGCGCTGTGTTTTTGATCCCCGAAATCGTAAAAGTCGAACCGGTCCAGGGTATGCCGCTGGGAATAACAGGCAAGGGAAAGGTGCCGAATTGAAGCGGATATAGCACGATAAAATACCCACTCCCTGTTTTTCTTTGCACCATGGAAATCGAGAAAGTCCTCCATGATGTGAGAGGTAATGATCAGTTTTGAGCAAAGTTTTTTGGTGAAAAGATAACTGTCGTCATTCAGTCCAACAATAAACAGAATGCACTGAAGATACTCATATGAAAAAATATTTGCTTTTTCTCTAAAGGATATGCCGCAGGTTTCATTCATAGCTGTTTACTCGATATTTAAAATTTCGGTCTGACCGGCCCGTAAGCCGAATTCTGTTACCCTTTTGCAGTTACCAGCAAAAAGGTCAACGGTCATTCATCTAGTATGTATGTTGCCATACATCTCAAGCAACCTACCCGGAGACTTAGGCGGGCAGCCCTCAAGCGTCTCTCTATTTGGTCTTGCACCGGACGGGGTTTACCAAGCTTTCCCGGTCACCCGGGAAACTGGTGCGCTCTTACCGCACCGTTTCACCCTTACCCGGCCCCCCATTCACATGGGTAACCAGGCGGTCTACTCTCTGTTGCACTTTCCTTCACGTCACCGTGACTCTACGTTATAGAGCGTCCTGCCCTGCGGTGTTCGGACTTTCCTCCCGGCGTTAATTCGCCCGGCGACCGTTTGTTCCAGTCAGACCGAAATTTAAAATCATGCGTCAATCAAAAAATTATTTTTTCCTGTAATAAAGAATTCTGCTGCACTGGGGACAGAATATCAGTTGGTTGCCACGCTGAACCTCGATGAACAACTGGGGTGGAATATTCATAAAACAGCCCAGGCACACCTGGTCCTCTGCCTCGGCAACGGCAGATCCCTGGTTCATTTTGGAGATGCGTTTGAATCGATCTAATAGTTTAGGATCCAGAATTGCACCGATCTCTTTCTGGCTTTCAAGGTATTCATCAAGGAGTTGGCGGTCTTTGGTGGTTTGTTCTTCAATCTGATTCTGTTCAGCTTTAACCTGTGATTCAAGCTGCTGATATTCTTTTGTGCTTTCATCCACAATTGCCTGGGACTTTTCCCGCTCTTCCATGATCTGTAACAGCTCTGTCTCCAAGGCATCTTTTCTTTTTTTATTATCATCCACCTCCCTGAGCAACACCTGATACTCTTTATTCGTGCTTACATTGCGGAGGGTTTCGTTGCTTTTGATAATACGTGCATCAACAATTTTTATTTCATTTTCCGCGTCAAGGCAATTCTTTTTTAACATTTCAAGTTCTTCGGAATTTTCCTTGAGGGCTGTAGCAAACTGTTTTAGCCTGGATGCCAGTTTGGTTTTCTTTTTTTCAACCTCTAACAGCACGCCGTTTAGACGGACTATTTGGGTCTCAGCCTCCTGAAGTTTTACAAGGGTGGCAATATCTGGTTTTGACATAAGGTGTTACATCCTCATATGGTTAAAAATGGGTCTTGTTCCTGATCATATGTATTAATTATAATTTCAAATTTTTTGGCATCAAACATCTGTGTAAGACGATTTTTCAAAAGCTCGACAGCGATAGATTCGGAATGAAAGTGACCGACATCCACTGCGGATTTACCAGAAAGCTCGATATCTCTTGCCTCGTGGTATTTCAAATCCCCTGTGATATATACATCCATTCCTGAGTCTAAAAATTGAGCGGTCAAAGAGCCGCCTGATCCCGAACACAGCGCTGCCGTGGATACCATGTTTTCGGGATTACCGACAAGTCGCACCTGGGAAAGTTCCAATTTTTCTTTGATCCGGCAAGCCAGCTGTTCAAGGGTCATGCGTTCACCAAGCCGGCCGAGCCGGCCAAGACCCTGAATCTGGTCTGACAGTTCATTTTTCATTGCATCGGCAAGAAAAACATCTGTACAGGAAATATCCAACCTTTCGGCCAGATAGTCGTTCAGACCGCCCGGGGCTTTGTCCAGATTAGTATGGGCGCTAATTACGGCAATCCGGGATCTTGCACTGATCAGAATGGCAGATCCCGGCATTTTTGAAAAATCAATCTGCTTCTCCGGTGACATGATCAGGGGATGATGGGTAATCAGCATGTCACATCCTGACTTTTCCGCCTGGGTTAGTGCCTGTTCTGTGACATCCAGAGCAATTAGAACCTTGGATACCTGCCATTCAGGATCACCGACCTGAAGCCCGGAATTGTCCCAGGATTCAGCCAGGGCAAAGGGTGCAATTTGATCTACAATATCAATAACCTGTTTTACCGTAGGCATGGGCTCAATATGTCTCAAAATAAAAAAGCGTGGAGTACACTCCACGCTTAAGTTTCAATCTATTTTCGTACTGCTTTACAGGCATATCTGTGTATGACCTGGTCATCCTTTCCCTCTTTTCAGCATATCAAATCGACTTTCCCTCCTGCTTAAGACCTCATACATGGAATGAATGAACAAGATCTTTGGTGGGCCCACCTGGATTCGAACCAGGGACCGACCGGTTATGAGCCGGTGGCTCTACCAAACTGAGCTATAGGCCCGGAAAGCCGCTTTGATACTGCGTTGCAAGCAAATTTGCTTTATATATAGTAACGTCTGTTTACTGTCAAGTATTAATTCTCAATAAATGTTTTAAGCTTCTTGCTCCTGGTCGGATGACGAAGCTTGCGCAGAGCCTTGGCTTCAATCTGACGGATACGTTCCCTTGTAACGGTAAAGTCTTTTCCAACTTCTTCCAGGGTATGATCGGACTTTTCTCCAATGCCGAAACGCATTCTCAATACTTTTTCCTCCCTGGGTGTCAGCGTAGCCAGTATTTTACGCGTCTGTTCAGCAAGGCTTAAATCAATGGCTGCCTCGGAAGGAATGGAGAATTTTTTATCCTCGATAAAATCCCCAAGATGACTGTCTTCTTCTTCACCAATAGGAGTTTCAAGGGAAATAGGCTCTTTGGCAATCTTAAGTACTCTCCGCACCTTATCAATGGGGATCTCCATTTTTTCGGCAATTTCTTCGGGGGAAGGCTCCTTGCCCATCTCCTGGACCAGGTACCGGGAGGTGCGGATCAGTTTGTTGATGGTTTCAATCATATGAACCGGAATCCTGATGGTTCGTGCCTGATCCGCAATGGCCCGGGTAATGGCCTGACGGATCCACCAGGTGGCATATGTCGAAAACTTGTATCCCCTACGATACTCAAATTTATCCACCGCCTTCATCAAACCGATATTGCCTTCCTGGATCAAATCAAGAAACTGCAGACCTCTGTTGGTATATTTCTTGGCAATACTTACCACGAGCCTTAAATTAGCGCGGACCAGTTCTCGTTTGGCGGCATCTGCTTTTTTACGCCCAATTTCAATGCTTTGAACAATACCAGAAAGATCCTCCACGCTACCTTTAACCGAATCCTTTTTTTCGGAAACCTGATTACATAACGCCATAATATCGTTAAACAGGACAGTTGCGCGCTCGGGAGTAATTTCGCTTCTAGACGCGGCCCATTCAACAAAATCAGCCGAATCTTTTGTCTGCTTCATCATAGTGCTGGGCTGGACATTAAACGTTTTTGCACACCTGGCCAGCAGATCATCTACGGTCTTGAACCAGTTTATTGTGTTTCTGATACTCTTTTCTATATTGTCAATCACATTGGATTCAAATCGCCAGCTTTTGAGCAACTCAAAAATTTCTTCGGTGTTGCCGGCAACCTGTTCACCAAGGGTGCTGTATTTTTTTGTGCCTTTGCGGGTACTTTCAAGCTCATCACGGAAGGTTTGATTCTGGACATGCAACTCTCTTATCCGGGATAGGGATTCAAGAAACTTTTCCTGCTTAGTGACTTCATCAACCACCCCATCACCCTCATCCACATCACGGAGTACATGCTTTGGCCGCATGGCTTTTTCTTCCATTTTTTTACCGTACATAAAAATGGTATTCAGCGCCAAAGGACAATCCAGCATGGCCCGCAATACATCCCTTTCTCCGACCTCTATTTTTTTTGCAATCTCAATTTCACCTTCACGGCTGAGCAGGGTGACCATACCCATCTCTTTAAGATACATCTTCACAGGGTCTGTAACGGCACCAAATTCCATATCAGAACGTTCACGCCCGGAAGAAAGCATCCCCTTACTACTTTTCCTATCCGGTCCATCCTCATCTTCATCCTCATCGTCGTCATCACGACTCCTGCGGGACCCGGAAATTTTGGTTTTTTTAACCTTCAAAGACCGGGGCGTTTTTTTGGAACTTTTGGCCTTACCTGATTTAACGACAGACACATCCTCGTCTCTGTCACCAACCAGTTCAATACCCAATTCTTTAAACTGAATGACAATATCATCTATCTGCTCAAAGGATTGCAAATCATCTGAAATGGCGTCGTTGATTTCGGCAAAGGACAGGACGCCTGTCTCCTCTCCCTTTTTAATAAGCTTGCGCATTTCGTCTTTGCCGATCATCACGCCCTGCTCAGATTTGCTGGTCTTTTCTGCCATATATGCCTCCCAAAGGCTTAAAGTTAACTGTTATGCAACTGCCTAATCTGCTGCTGCTTAAGTTTGAGCAGCTCTATCACATCAACATCACAGCCCGCTTTTGCTTTTGTTAATTCACTGACTATTTTTCTGTCTGTTTTATTTTTTATTTTTATGACCCGGTTAATCAGAACTGCAAACGTCTGCACAGGATCCTGAACCCCGGTATAATCTTCCATAGCCATGGATGCAATCAATTGCCGGTCTTCATCGGCTTCAACCCTGGCCATGACCGCCCCCACAATATTTTGTCCATCCACCTTGCTGTCAATGATCAAACAGCCAAGACGTTCAAGCCGCTTTGAATAAAAAGCGCGGAGCACTTTTTTTTCCACAGCGACACCAATCAGTTCAGGCCAGTGAAGCATCATCGAAAGAATCTGCTTTTCCCGGGGGTCAGATTCCCGAACGCTTTTGGGAACGTCGTCCGTCTCAGGGATCAAAGGACCCCGGGCCTGCCTGTTTACATGCTTTTCATAGGCTTCTTTTACTTTTTCAAGAACAGCCTTTTCATCAATATTAAGTGTTTCAGCAAGCTCGCGAACATAGATTGACCGAACCGCATAATCCGGAATCATGGCCAAATGCTGCTTCATTTCGTCCAGCACTTTGATTCGACCCTCAACGGAAGTGCCGTGGGTATCCAAAGCCAATTGAAGCAAAAACTGCATCACGGTCTTGGCAGTGCCTGCAAGTTCAAGGAAGGCATCCCGGCCATTGGCCATGACGTACGAGTCGGGATCATTGTTTCCCGGAAGCACCAGAATCCGGGTATCAATCCCCTCTTGAACAAAAATATCAATGCTTCTTTTGGCAGCCTTTATACCGGCTTCATCTGAATCAAACACCAGGGTCATGGTCGTTGCATACCCTTTAAGTATCCTCACATGCTCCCGGGTCAATGCTGTACCAAGGCTTGCCACACAATTTTGAATCCCATGCTGGTAAAGAGAAAGAAAATCAAAATAACCTTCGACAATAAACACCTGATTCAGCCTACGGCACGCTTGTTTTGCCGCGTGCAGTCCGTAAAGAATCCGGCTTTTATTGTACACGGGTGTTTCAGGAGAGTTCATGTATTTGGGCATACTGTCGTCCATCACCCGACCGCCAAACCCGGCCACCTGCATGTTGATGTCAAAAATAGGAAACATCAGCCGGTTTCTGAATCTGTCGTAAAACCCGTTTTTCTGTTTTCTTTCCAGCACCAATCCGGAACCGATCGCAACCCCGCGGGCAACTTTCTCTTGTTTTAAAACAGCAACGATAGCATCCCAGACATCAGGGGAAAACCCAAGCTGAAACTGTTCAATAACCTGCCTATTGGTTCCCCGCCGTTCAAGGTATTGCCTGGCGGCATTGCCCTTCGATGGGTCATTCAAAAAGGCGGTGTAAGCCTGCATAACCTTTGTATTCAGCCGAAAAAGCGCTTCCCGGGTATGCACAGCCTTGCGCTGCTCCGGGCTCATTTTCCGGGTTTCTATGACGATGTTGTATTTTCTGGCCAGCATCTTTGCCGCTTCGGGAAAGGAAATCCCGTGATATTTCATGATAAACGACAGGGCATTCCCACCGACACCGCATCCAAAGCAATGAAAAATCTGTTTATCGGGATTAACGGAAAAAGAAGGCGTTTTTTCTGAGTGAAAGGGACACAGGCCAAAAAAATTTCTACCTGATTTTTTTAGAATAACCGCCTCGGACACAATATCAAATATATCCGAGGCAGCTATAATTTCTGCAATTTTTTCTTCAGGGATCATCATTTTGGGTGGTGCCGGCTCCAAAATCTCAAATCTTTATGTAATTTAAATAGGATAAGCAGTGAATACGATCTGTCAATAACGACTTGGCAGTTAACTATAAACAGCCCTTGGTGGACAAAGCGCCCGATACCTGGGAAATCGGCCGGGTTGCAGTGTGCAACGACCGCCCAAACGCCTTGAATATGGACTCAAGGGCGTGGTGTTCATTCTCACCGTACAATGTATTGATATGCAGGTTAAATCCGCCTTTGACACAGACTGCCTGGAAGAACTCCTTGGCAAGATACGCATCGAAAGCCCCCCGGGATTTCAAATCCCTGGGGATATTGTAAACAAGATAAGGCCGGTTGGACAAATCAATGGTTACCCTGGACAAGGATTCATCCATGGGGACACTTGCATCTCCAAACCGACGGATACCCCCTTTTTCAGATAATGCCTGCTGAATTGCCTGACCAAGAACAAGGCCTGTATCCTCTACGGTATGATGGAAATCTACATCAAGATCGCCTGTTGCTGAAATTCGAAGGTCAAAAAAACCGTGTACTGTAAACGCTGTAAGCATGTGATCAAAAAAAGGGATTCCTGTGTTGATCTCAGCATTTCCCTGTCCATCCAGATTCAGCCGGATATCGATCCGGGTTTCCTTAGTCTGCCTTGACACTTCAGATTGTCGACTCATAAAAAAATTCCTTGAAACCGGCAGAAATCTGTTTTATACAACGTTCTAACCAACTGGCACGCAACTTTCTTTGTTCACTTTAATTATAGCGCAATACAACACACCATAACGAATCCTTTTAAAATACCCGCATTTTATGTATTTGTCAACGACGAATCCCTATGCCGACCTACATTCAAATAACAGATTGAAATTTATGAGTTTATTGATATATTAGAGATATGTATCATTAGAGGAAGCATGATGGACATCCAGGCTGCAGGAATAAACAGTTTCCATATATACCAGTCAGCCCGAGAACAGGGACCTGGCACGATATCTGTGTCTTCAGCCGACTACCGGATACAGGAGACCCAGACAGACCGAACACGCCCCCTGCCCGAGGATGAAACTCAAACGGGTTCAGGGTCCGGCATCCAGGAAGATGAAGCGGCCAAGGAAGAAGAACAGTCATCACAACCCGATGCCGAGTCAAAGCTGAGCCAGGATGAAAAACTGCTACTTGAAAAACTAAAAAAAGCCGACGCTGAAGTCAGGACCCATGAAATGGCCCATATTGCTGCCGGGGGCGAATTTATTACATCCGGCGCAACGTTTTCCTATCAAAAAGGCCCGGACGGACAAAACTATGCGGTGGGCGGTGAAGTCAGTATCGACACATCTGCCGAGCCTGGAGATCCCGAAGCAACATTACAGAAAATGCGGCGGGTACGTGCCGCAGCCTTAGCTCCCGCCCATCCATCCTCCCAGGACTTAAAAGTTGCGTCCAACGCAGCATCCCAGGCGGCCAAAGCCATGGCGGACATTACACAGCTTGTGGCAGATGAACAGGCCGGTCAAATGGATACAGCAGTATTCGGCTATACCAGCCGGCAGATTTCCGACACCTACGCCAAAACACGTAACATGACCGGCCAGGACCCCCAAAATTCATTCCACATTGCGGTGTGAGAAAAACATTGTTCTGAAGATAAATTTTTGATATTATTGGATATCAATTACCGTTAACCGGAGGTAGAGATCATGAGCATGACCGTCCATAACAATGTATCTGCGCTTCAGGCATTCTCAAAACAGATGCAGGTTTCCGCAAATAATGTTGCCAACACCTTGTCGGACGAATACAAGGCGGAAAGGGCTTACAATGTGGAGGGTAAAAACGGACAGGTACAAACGGCCATCTCCAAAAGCCAGACACGCGGTCCCATGGTTGAAGATCCCCAAAAAAACGACGGCTCCCTAAAGGAATTATCCAACACAGACCTTGCAGAGGAAATGGTTGTGCAGATTCAAGCCCAGAATGGTTTTGAGGCCAATGTCAAAACCATTCAGACTTATGATAAAATAACCGGAAGCCTGTTGGACACCGTCGGATAATATATCAAACTTGACATAACGCAGCCATCCCTACGGACAAGCGCTGATAATCCTACAACGATTTAACTTTTGACTATTTCTTATTGTGCTGAAACTTACCTTTTTTACCCGACTTGTTGTACCCTTTTTTTTGGTTGTGCTGATGTGTGCAGGCTGCGGCGCACCAGACGTACCCCCCCCCATGGACATAGAGGATCAGCTTGACCTTCCCTGCCAGACTGATGAACAGACAGATGAAGAACTCTGTCCACAGGCTGTACCGAAACCTGCCCACACCCCCCAAACAAAACAGGCTTCCTGTATCGGCAAACCACGCCAGTCAATTATCCAGACTGCCGTAACTGCCATGGGAACGCCCTATCGCTGGGGCGGGCATACACCCAAAGGATTTGACTGCTCAGGCCTGGTGGCATATGCCTACAAAAAAATCGGGACTCATGTGCCAAGAACAGCTAAAGCCCAGTTCAACAACTGCAAATCCGTCACCCGGCAGAACCTCAAACCTGCAGATCTGGTTTTTTTTTCGGTACCCCGAAGAAGAGGAGTGGTGCATGTGGGCATTTACATCGGCAAAAACCAATTTATCCATGCACCGGGCAAGGGACGCAAGGTGCAATGTGCATCACTGGACAATATCTACTTTGAACGACATTTTATAAAAGCTGGAAATTTCTTTAAAAAAAAGGTGGAGCAGGATAACGGCCAAAGCAACCTGAGTTGCAATTAAAAGCCATCTTAAATGCATCTCGATTTAAGATGGCTTATACATTTCTAATGGGACCTTAAATCCAGTTTAGGCACTAAAAAATAAGGTTCAATCAACGCATGGGGAACATATGACAGTTTTGCCTGGCGTAATCCTGGTATACCAAGGTCCTGTTCCCGGTTGATATATCGCGCGGTTCCATTCAAAAATCGGGCAGTTTCATAATTGATCATCTGACCTGCCCCCTTGAAAGAGACATCCGCTTTTTCAAAATGCACATCCCAGGTATCAGAAGAGAGGGGACTGAAAACAGCAAAGGCGGCGAGCTCGCCTTTAACCCGCAGCATCAGCCCGCTCAATTCCAGATCATTCCAATGGGAAAATGCCATAGTCATGGCCTCAGATTCTTCGACCAGTGAGTGGGAAACAGAAGATCTGTCTTCGAGCAAGCGCTGCTCAAATTCCATCACTTCTTTGCAATCCGCCTCGTTAATTGGGTGTATGGAATAATCCGGATACGTCCGCTTAAACTGGGCAATAAGATTTTTTTTCTTGTGCAGTTTATTTCCCTTTAGCTCTGCCAGTTCCTCGGTCCGGTAGACATAATCTGCCTCATCCCGGTCAGAGGTAATACCGAAATACCGGTCCAGATCGGGCCAAATCTCTACGTAAGATTCAGGCACAAGTCCAATGTTTCCGGACAATCCCGCAGCAACAGCTTTTTGGGATAAAGCGAACATCTCTTCGGGCGTCAAATCTTCTCCAATGGGCATGAACAGGGTCTGGCTACGATCGTCATAAATGACCAACCTGTTTTCATAAAAAAACCATGAATAGCGATACAAATTCTGCCAGCAAAAAAGATTAACAAAACTATACTCGCATGAGCAGGGTGGGTAATTGCCCAGGAAATCAAGGATCAAGGAACGGGTTTCCAGATCAAATTTCCCGGGCTTAAGTATACTTGGTTCAATTTGCAGATCATCGGCACTGCTGCCGATTATTGGCGTCGTTTCGTAGGTAGCCGGTTGTTGGCTATGGCATCTCATTATGTTTCCTCTTCAAATTTAAAGGGGATGTAATCTTTCATCTGTCGAAATCCCAGATTTTCATAAAACGAACCGGTTCCAGGTTCTCCTATTAATCCAATCCAGTCAACGCCCCTTTTTTTAAGTTCATCAATTAAAAATCTTACAATCATGCTGCCGATACCACATTTTTGATAGACGGACAGCACAACCACATCCTGAATATAAGCATCACTGCACAGATCGGAAAGGGCTCGACCCATTCCGATTAGCTTTTTTTTTAAAAAAGCACCTGCAAACAATGCGGATCGTTCAGGAACAAGGCGCAAAAAAGCATCTGTTGTTTTGTAATCATCCTGCCACCATCCGGCATCCTGGTATAGAGCCTGCAACTCATCCACAGACACGGTATCCACAAGTTTGATCTCAAGCCCGTCAAGCATAGGTCTGCTCATATATCTTTGCCTCTCAACATTTTTTCTGCAAAATAGGGAAGCACAAAGGCCGCACGGTGCACTGCCGGGCTGTAGTATTTCAACTGATCCTGAAGGACTTGGGGAACCAAACGCGCCGGTTCCGTAAGCCCAGGACCTAAAGACCCCAGGCACACACTGATGTGGCCGCCGGTATACGTAGGGACAACAAGGTTTGCATAGGCATGTACCGGAAACAAAGACCGGGTGATGTCCACCAACTTTTCAACCCAGTCCGGGTGGAGAAAAATAGATTCACCCTGGGTTGCAATCAGGCCATCTGGCTTGAGCGAGTGCTTTAAATCCTCATAAAATTGATTCTCAAACAATACTTCACCGGGACCTACCGGATCCGAAGAGTCCACAATAATGACATCATAACATTCAGGATGTTCCCGGACAAAGGCAGCCCCGTCTTTGATATGAACCGTAACCCTGGGATCGTCGAAGCCACAGGCCATGGACGGTAAAAACTGTTTTGAGACTTCAATGACCTCTTCATCAATTTCACAAAAATCAATTGAGCGGATATTCTCGTGGCGACCAATTTCACGCAGCACACCGCCGTCTCCGCCACCAATGACAAGCACAGTTGCAGGATTGGGATGGCAAAACAAGGGCAGATGGCTCATCATCTCCTGATAACAGAACTCATCTCGCTCTGTTAACTGGATGATGCCGTCAAGCACCAGCATCCGTCCGTGGGAACGGGTCTGATACACATCAATCTGCTGGAATCGGCTTTTTTTACTGTACAAAACTTCATCCACCTTCATGGAAACAGCGACGCCTTCCCACATAGAACAAACTTCTGAAAACCATCCGTTGTTGATAACGCCTGAATTTGCCATCTATATCTTGCGCCCCGATCTATTCTATTGTCTTAACGCCACCTGCATTTTGTAGTGGCGGCCCTGAAAATATGACAAAGAAAACTCTGCCAATTCCCGCGGCTCATATGTATTGCAACAAAAAATATCCAGATATGCCGCATGGGTTGCATGGACGAAATGGCCTGAAATCCCAAACGTTTCAATGGATTGTGTCATGGAAAAACCCGCTGCCGTCTCGGTTTCATCATAATAGATTTCAGGATTATTTTCAGTGTCGATCCCACCAAGCGTTTCACACATTCTACCCACAAATTGTTTTATTCGGTCAGGATCTTTTGTTATCTCGGAACTGCAGTCATATAAATCCACAGCGGTAGATATTCCCCAAGGATTTGTATTTTCGCGCACTTTTTTCCAGGATATGGGAAGCGTTCGTCTATCCATGACCCGCTCATTGCTGTTTGGCGTATATCCTGGAACTGCAGACTTAAACAGCCCCCGGTTCTGATCCGAAGAGATAAAAACCCGGCGGGATAAAAACTGCGCCTCTATGGAATGAATGGCTTTGTCCAGATCAATACTATCTGCGCATGTAAAGATATCCACTGCGGCATAATTGTGCTCGGGCCAGGCATGAACCGTAAAATGGGACTCGGCAATAATCACCACTCCGGATACACCCTGGGGTTCAAACTGATGAAAGGAACTGCTGATAATTGTAGCCCCGCTATCTCTGGCCGCTTTAAGTAAAATCGATTCGACCCCGTCCTTATCAAGCAGAACATCAGGTGCACAATCATAATATTCAATGGTAATATGCCGCCCCAGGGCAAATCCCGGCTCAGGAAAACAAACGGTCCGCTTTTTGTTTTTATCAAGCAATTTTAAAAAAAGACTCCCAATAACAATCACAGGCTGATTTACCTTAACAACATCAAGGTTCACCCCATAATAAATCCAATATTAATTTAACACATTATCGTGATGTTTATATTAAAACATAAAAAGACAACAAGTTTCAAACAAGAAAAACAGAGCGGTTAGAACACTTCCATTACAGAAGAAAATCGTTGAAATTGAGTCTCAATCGGCAAATTTTTTTCTTTAAGCCGTTCAATCATGGCGGGTGTATTAAAACGCAGATAGGGATTTACCTTAAGTTCTTCGGATAGACGGGACACAACATGCTCCGGATCATATGCGGCTGCATATTCGGTTAAATTGGGATTATCCGGCTCAATAATTCTGGCATACTTCAAAGAATCAAGAACATAATCATGTCCGGCATAAACCAGGGTGTCGCCGGGCAATTCCATTAATATCGTTAATGAATTAAAAAAAGCGTTTAAATCCCCTGAAAAACAATTGCCGACCGTGGCATTAAACAATGTATCTCCGGTGACAATAAACCCATCCCCTTTAAAACAAAGCGAATCCATGGTGTGTCCAGGGGTTCGTATCACCTCAATCCCGGTACCGTCTTTCAGGGCAAGCACCTGACCGTGTAACAGGGTCGTACAGTCAATAAACTGTGCATTTGTCATCTCAATAAGTGCATTGTTGCCCTGGGTGTGATCTCCATGGGTATGGGTATTGGTTACAATATCAATGGAAACATTTTTTTCAGAGGCAAATTTTGCCATCTGTTCAGGGGCTCCGGGATCAATGGCAATAGAGGAGTTCCCATTATAAACCAGATAGCCCAGATTGTCCGTACCATATTTAAATTGTTCAATATCCAAACCCAGAATCCTTTATCTAAAACATCTCGTCTTCATCTTCCCCAAAGTCGCCTTCTTCCTCATCCTGTCCGGGACTTGCGCCCATGGGCTCGTCATCATACACGTCAAGTTCGTCCTCATCCAAGAACGACTCATCAAGCTGGACATCAAGTCCGTGATCATCAAAAATCATACTGATGGCTTCTTTGAGATTTCGTTCAAAGCTTTCAGCATAACTGTCATCTTCATCAGCTGAAAACTCATAGACCTCATCATGCTCTTCAATCAGATCCCTGAGATCGGCGTCGATTTCAGACTGGGCATAAAAATCTGTTTCATACGCATCAATAATATCTTCATACAGGTCATATAACTCAAATGCCTCAACGGCATCAAAAATAGTCATTTTTTTTGCCACATTAAATCTCCCGGATTTATATCTGTTTATGTTAATAATGGTTTTACAATTGTCAAATTTACATTGACCGGACTTTATACAGGTTCGTTAAACATGACGGTGCCTGCATAGTATTTCTTGATAAAGAAGGTTTTCTTTTTTTTCAATCCCAAAATCAAATCAGATGAAAAAAACAGGTTCTTTCGGGACCTCAATAAAGACGCCTGAAAGAACCTGATAATAACACAATCCTAAATTTAAGCTTTTACTTCAAATGGTTGGAAAAGGCTGTTCAACGGGAGCTCTCACCGATTATTTTTTATGGCACTCCCCACAAAGCAAGGGACCTTTTCCTTTTTTTACATGACAGCTTCTGCACTGGACATGAAAGGCGTTGACCAAAGGCATCGGGTTATCTGGACCTGCAACCAGACCGTGGCAGTCCGAACAGGGCGTATCCTCACTGGATTGACCGGGTACAAGCTTCCCGTACTTCCATACATGGTGACAAACCGAACAATCATCAATTTGCGCAGCTTCATTATGCGCGTCATGATCAAACACAGCAGCTGGACGTTTCAGCCGTTTAAACGCCGATGTATCCATGCGGGCAGCATCGTCTTGGGCATCAGCCTGGCTGGTGTATACCATTGAAATGCCACTGCAGGCAAAAAGAATCAATGCGATCATCAGAACTTTTATCTTCATTTTATTCTCCCGGAACATAGACCTTTTTATCCATTGTTTCAAAAATGATATCTCCCAGAAATTTTACGTCCATGTCCAGTTTATAATGGTGTATGATATCCTCAAGGCCCGAATGACAATTGTGGCACGGTGCGATCAGCACCTTGGCACCGGTTGCCTTGAGCTGTTCGGCCTTCACGCGGTTATTTACCATGCGCTCGGTTTTATACGGAGGTCCGCAGTTGATAACACCACCGCCTGCACCACAGCAGTAGTTGTGCTCTCGATTCGGTGTCATTTCCACAAAATCCGAACAGGTCATATCCACCACCACTCGTGCCAGATCATGCAGCCCGCGTCCCCTGGAGACGTTGCACGGATCATGAAGTGTGACCTTCTCCTTGAACTTTTCTTTAATTGTGATCCGGCCTGAGGTGAGCAACTCATGGTAAAACTCAATGGCATGAACCACATCAAAGGGAGGCATGGCCCATGAAACCCATCTGTTGCCCACGTCATAAATTGAGCGAAACGCATGACCGCATTCCCCCATAACAATGCGCTTAACATTGAGATCTGCGGCAGCTTCGTAAAAGGCTCTTGTGATTCTGCCTGAAATTTCATTGTCCCCTGTGTACATGGCCATGTTGGAGTTATCCCAGCCCGGGCGTGACGGCATTGTCCAGTTTATTCCTGCGGCGTGCATCATGACCGCCGCCTGATAAATCAGACCGGCCTGAAATTTGGGTTCCGGCGCAATGACCGAATACATGACATCCGCCCCTTTTTTATCCAGGGGAATGCGAAGATTTTCAAATTCTTCCCTGCCATCTTCCTCCTGCCACTGCAAGGTGTCGATCCACTCATCTTCCTTAACCCACATTTGGTTCAAAGTAGCGGAGTGGGAATTTACCGTATCCTGTATATACTGGGGCGTAATCTCGAGTTTGTGGCAGATGCGTCTGACCAGCAGCATCATATAGGCAATATCAATTCCAAAGGGGCAGTACATGGAACATCTGCGGCATACATTGCATTCCAGGTGCGCAATACGCACAGCCCTTCGCAGGAAATCCTTTGAGACCTTCCCTTTTTTTTCAAGCATCTCCCAGATGGTCTGTTTCACCTTGGCTGCGGGAGAAAATCTTGGATTTTTGTCATTGGACAAAAAATAACTGCAGGCATCGGAACAAAGCCCGCAACGCATACAGGTTTGAACATATGCCTTAAGCCTGGGGCCACTTTCTTCGTGGAGCACCTGGTTGATTCCTGTGACTATTTTTTCCTGGGTAAGCCGTTCAAGCCCACCTTCTACAGCCGGATCCATTTTGTCATCCTGCTGTTTAGTTTCCATTTGTGAGGTATCCTGCATTATTATCTCCTCTAAAGGCGTTTCACCGTTATGATATTAAAATTACCAGTCCCTTGCGTGCCTGACATTACCAAATTCAGATCCGGTATAGGCCCGGGTAAACGGGGCAAACATCATATGGGAAAACCGTGAAAACGGAATCATGATCAGCATGAGCTCTCCACACAGGATATGAACAATCATTACCCATCTGTATGCAAAAAACTGATGATAGGCAAAAAATCCAGTTAAAAAAGGCAAAAGTACCACGGAGATCAGTACAAAATCCGTGGGCGATGTTAAAAATTTAACATCCGGCACCACCATCCGCCGTCCCCAGAAAAAAACCAGGGAAGCAATCACAAGCACGTTCAGCGTATCTGCAATGTGGTCGTTGAATACAGGCCAGGAAATGTTAAAGGCTTCTTGAACCAGAACGATGTGCCCGGACAAAAAGATCGGCACTGCAAACAAAAGCAGATGGAACAGATAGGATATGCCGTAAAAAAAAGGTTTTTGACGGGTGGACACCGGGAAAAAAGGAATCAACCAGGCACCAATGGAGCGCAGGCTGTGAAATACGGTCATATAAGAAAAGATGTACGGCTCTTTTTGTTTAATTTCACGAATAAAACCGACCGCCCGAACCCCGAGACCTCCTATAAAAACAACAAAAGAGATCCACACCATGGGCCCCATGATAAAATCTATAAAAGCGTTCATATTTTTTTCCTTACACAGTGATGACGCTGCGTTTATATATCCCGTTTTCGATACCTTTGACCAAAATCCTGTCATTTGCCGGCCCAATTACAGGGTCCGCCATATACTCATAAGGCCCCGCCACCACATGGTCATTGGCATTCACATAATATTTGCCCTGTTTTTCATAGCTTACGGCCACCAGAGAGCCATCATCACTGATACAGGGTGAAAAAATCTTATCGCAGGAAAGCTGAAATGCTTTGTCGTTTTTTGCAAGTCCCCACATGCCCTTGTCCTTGAATACGGCAACCAGGGCAGAGCCGTCTTTTGAATGCACCATCTGTCTGACCATGCCATCCCATTCAAGGGACCAGGGGGCATCATCCTGGGCAATGCGCCATTTGCCGAATTGCGGGGCCACAATGGCACACAACGCCCCGGTAACCGGGTTTAATGCCAGATGCCAGATATTGTCATAGCCGCGGGTCCATAATTGCCGGTCATCCTGATATAAAAACCATTTGCCTTTGGTTCTCACCGGCACTGTAACTTTGTTCCCGTCTTTATCGAAAATCGGCTTCCATACCGCGACAAAGCGATTGTCCCAGCATTCACCGTTGACTGCCACACCGTAGGATTGACGATTAAATCTAATCGCCCAGGCCAGATTTTCGCCACTGTTGTCAAACCTGATGTCCCAGATGTTAAAAAAATGCTCTTTGCCCGGCACACCATTTTTGGCCACGGAAAAAAGCCCCTGGGAAAAGGCGTTCACATCTGCGGCAGCCATGGATTTCACCTGGACAACGGCAGCGCTGTCGCCTTGTTCACTCAAGGTCATTCCCGTCATGCTCTCAAAGGTCTCATCCCAGGGTTCATCGTTTACAGCCATGCCGTATTCCATGTCCTGCTGAAAGGCGACACCAACCTTCGAGCCGTCACAGTTCCATCTCAAATCCCATATAAAATCGAATTGATTGGACCATGGTGTGCCATCTATGACAAGCCCCCACTGCTCATCCTGACATACGCAGGCGGCCAGCCGGTTATCAGGCAAAGCCTTGAGACTCCAGGCCTTTTCATATTCGCCGTCCCACAACTTTCCATTGACGCATATACCAAAGACAGCCTCATCAAGGTTGACAATATTTGCCAATGACTCTCCATCAACTGAGACACAGGGCTCCTCCACCCAATTATATTCAGATTCCAGTTCTTTAACGGAAATCTCTTTGAGCGGAGTGCTCCAATCCCATGATTGTTTGTCTTTCATTTTGATCTCCCACTATAATTCAAACAACGGCCGAAGGCCGTACTACAAATAGCTAAAACATTAAATTCAGGAAGGAATCGTGACCAGATGCGACGACGCACACACATATATCCAATGTGCGCTTTTATCCCACAACCGCGAATTTACTTCGATTTTATACGTTTATACGACTTGCACTTGACAACTTCGACCCTGGGAGTTACCCAGATACCCCCAGATAAAAATCAGTTAAACAGAATTTTTTTTTCACACGACTACACAAACTATAAAGAAAAAATTGAATTTATTTGGTGCACGACCCAAAAACCGTAGATTGTGGTTCAGGCACTATTTACAACTTTCTTTTTTCGCCTTTTTTTTCTGGTAATCTGTCAATGCCAGATAAAACGCACCCACACAAAGCTCTGCGCAATGATAATGATCTTCAGGCAGAGTTTGCAGATACTGTTTGACCATTTCGTCAGTGATATTCCAGGCATTTTCAACCAAATGCCCCTGCCCCAAATGTACTACACTGTTACAGCATGCTGCAGTATAAACGCAGCCGTCGAAATCAAAGGAAATAGAACTTAAGCACTCATTTTGGTCCACCATGATAAAGAACTCTACAGTGTCGCCGCACACACCGGTCCGAGTGCCGTATCCATCTGGATTTTCAATCCGTTCTCTGTAACTTGCTTCGTATGCCATTTCAATGAGCGTAAGAGAGTGTACGTTCCAAAAATCCTGGCTTTCCATTAAAAACAACTCCTTTAACTACATATATTGTCCTATACAAACACACCTTCGATATCATGTACATCAATATCATATTCTCATAAAATAAAAAACAGACTAGACATAATTTATTGTCCAGCCTGTTTTATATTTTATGAAAAAGACCTGTGCACTTTACACAGGTCTTTTCAACTTTCGTTATAGTGCTGAGGTAAAAAATGTACCCAGCCTCTATCTATTATATAGCCTTGGCCTTATATCGGCTAACCGGCTACATTAATATGCGGCGCGTAAACTTCGAGTCCGGAATTAAGCCCTGAGTCCTGCACCTTTCACAAGTTCAGGCACCTTTTCTTCCCATTCAATGGCCATGATGTGGAACCCTTTTACGCCTTTGCATTCCTTGAGGCGCTGCATCTGCTCAATGGCCATCTTGATGCCTTCAGCTGCCTGTTTGTCTTTATCCACACCGGCAAGACGGTCGATAACTGAGTCTGGGATATCCATACCAGGCACCTTGCTCTTCATATATTTGGCCATGCCCAGGGATTTCATGGGGGTAATACCGGCAAGGATGGCAACTTTCTCATCCAGGCCGCGGTCAACCACCTGTTTCATCCACTCTTCGAACTTAGGCACGTTGAAAATGCACTGGGTCTGGATGAAATCGACACCGGCAGCTATTTTCTTGGCCAGGCGCATAACGCGCAGTTCAAACGGGTCGGCAAAGGGGTTGGCAGCCGCACCGATGAACATTTTAGGCGGATCGGTAATGTTTGCACCGCCCTGGAACTTGCCCTCGTCGCGCATATCTTTGACCATCTTAATCATATTGATGGAGTCAATGTCATATACGGGCTTTGCCATGGGATGGTCACCAAACTGGGGATGATCGCCGGACAGGCAGAGCATGGTGTTGCAGCCAAGAGCATACGCACCAAGGATGTCGGACTGCATGGCCAGACGGTTTCTGTCCCGGGATACCATTTGGATAATGGGGTCGAGTCCCATCTGTTTAATGGCAATGCCGCCGGCAATGGAAGACATTCTGACCATGGCGGTCTGATTGTCTGTGATATTGATGCCGTCAACATAATCTTTGATCATGTTGGCTTTTTCTTTGAGAATATCAATATTGCAACCCCTGGGAGGACCTACTTCAGAGGTTACGGCCAGTTGGCCTGAGGCCAGTACTTTTTCCAGATTGCTTTCAGTTTTCATTATTCAACGTCCTCCGTAATTTTGGATGATGCCAAATCCTCCCGGATAATTTTTCTGGGTCCGCCGCCGCCTGCAGGGCGCCAGTCTTTTGCTGCAACCAGTTCTTCATAGCGATCCTGAATACCCAGTTCACACAACCGGTTCCAGATCAATTGCCATGCACAATCCACATCGGAGCTGATTTCACATTTACCACTGGAGTTGCCGCCGCAAGGACCATTCATCAAACTTTTTGAACAACGTGCAACAGGACAGATACCGCCGGTAACGCCCAGCATGCAGTCGCCACAGCCCATGCAGCGCTCGGCCCAGATACCCTGGCTTTCGGATGCGCCCATGAACTTGGTATTTACACCCGGGAAAACCGGAATCGCATAATTGATAGCAACGGTCTGAATCCCACAGCCACAGGCCAGAGAAACAATGGCGTCAACCTGACCGGCCAGGTCTTCAAGCTGTGCAACATATTCCGGATCGCACTGACGTTCCAGGGTATGTTCCAAAACTTCAATCTTTTTACCTTCTTTGGCGCTGTTCAGCCGAATTGCGGAAGCCAGAAGTCCTACCTCTTTTCTGCCGCCTGCTGCACAAACGGTAACACATTCGTTGCAGCCGACCACAAGTATTTTTTCATAGGGCGCAATGTACCCGAGAATTTCCTGTAGGGGTTTTTGTTCTGCTGTGATCATGTTTTAATCTCCAAAAGTTTTATATAAAAAGTAACCCGTTAAATCTCTTTCATACGTTAGACAAAACAAGCAAATGCAACAAAGGATTTAAATTGCATAACCCGCTTTTTAAACGGCCTTGCTTGTTGCCTGACTGGCCGGGCTTGGCCCTAATGCTTTGATCTTTTCTGTAAACTCTGTGGCAGCCTGGGCAAATTTTTCACCCATACCTGCGCTAAAATGCATCATGGCAACGCGTTCGGGCTCCCACCCCAGATCTTCCAGGGTTTTTTTGACCTTTTCAACATGGGCATCTGCACGCACATTACCGTCTTTAAAATGGCAGTCGCCGACCAGACAACCGGCCACATAAACACCGTCAGCGCCCTTTTCAAGGGCTTTCATCAGGTGGATGGCATCCACTTTGCCGGTGCAGGGCACACGTATAATTTTTACATTGGACGGATATGAAATCCGCCTGGTGCCGGCCATATCTGCTGCGGTGTATGCACAATAATGACAGCAAAAGGCCACGATTTCAGGCTCAAAGTTACTCATTAGTTATACCTCTCAAATAAACCATCAAGTTTAGCCATTATCTGGTCATCTTCCCAAGCCGTCAACTGAATGGCCTTGGCCGGACACTCGGCGACACAGATACCGCAGCCGCGACACTTGGCAGGATCAATTTCTGAATGCCGTTCAGTATTGATAAAAGGAACATTATATGGGCAGGCTCTGACACAGATCAGGCAGACCGCACACTTAATCGGATCAACCGTGGCATAGGTAGCCGGCAGAGTAATCTCTTTGGTGGCCAGCAGGGTCCGGGCTCTGCCGGCAACGGCATGGGCCTGGGTGATGCTTTCACGAATCACCTTGGGAGAATGGGCCGTACCCGCCACAAAGAACCCGCGAAGCGCCATATCAATGGGTTTAAGCTTCACATGATCTTCTAAGAAAAAGCCGTCTTCCGTCTTGGGCAGATCAAACAGGCGTGCAAGCTCGTTGGTGGTTTCCGCGTTTGCAACCAAACCGGTGCTTAACGCCACGCAATCTGCTTCAATCTCAATGTCCTGGCCCAAAACAAAATCATGGGTGCGAACAATGGTTTTACCGGCGTCTTCACGGACAACCGGACGATGATCAAGGTCAAAACGGATAAACTTAACGCCTTTATCCCGGGCTTTTTTATAATAGTCTTCCTGGAAACCGTAAGCACGGATGTCTCTATAAAGAACAAAAATATTGAGATCCGAGTTCATTTCCAGAAGGCGCAGGGCATTTTTAATGGCTGCCTGGCAGCAAAGGCGTGAACAGTTGGGGTTATCCGCTTCCCTGGAACCTGCACATTGAATCATCACCACCTGCTCCATGGCCTTGATTTTTGCTTCATCTTTTTCAAGGATGGCGTCAAGATCAAGTTGGGTCATAACCGCGTCAAGTTCGCCCAAGCCATATACGGCAGGCCGGTTGGCTTTTGCGCCGGTGGCAAGAATGGTAACACCGTGCTCGATCTGTTCACGGGCACCGGCAGCCAGCATTTTAATACCGGTGGTAAAATTGCCGGGCACACCGTGGTGATCTGCAATCGATGCACCGGTGTACACTTTGATATTATCATTGGCAGAGACTGCGGTCACAAGATTCTTGACAAAGGCTGCGACGTCGTCGCCTTCAATGGTTTGTGACAGATTAAGGGCCTGACCGCCAAGAACAGGTTCCTTTTCCACCAGATAGGTGAACGTACCCTGCTTCGCCAGTTCAAGGGCGGATGTCATACCGGTCACGCCGCCACCCACAACAAGGGCACACTGGCTTGTGGGAAGGATTTTTTCAGCCAGGGGTTTTGCCGCTCTGACACCGGAAATGCCAACCTGGACCATTTTAAAGGCTTTTTCAAGGGCTTTGGCCGGATCGTTGTTATGTGCCCAGGCGTTCTGGTCTCTCAAGTTAACAAGCTCAAGCAGGTAGGGGTTAAGCCCTGCACGTCTGAGCATATCCTGGAACATAATTTCCTGAATCCTCGGAGAACCCGAACCAATAACCACCCGGTTCAGATTTTTTTCTTTGATCAGCTTTCCGATCTTTTCCATGGAATCAAAGGAACAGCTTAATCCAAAAGCTTCTGCCACAGCCACATCAGGATTGGTTTTGGCATTTTCCAGAACTTTGTTGATATCCAGAGCCTGACCGATCTCCCCGTCACAGTCCACAACAAAGAAACCGATTTTGGGATCTTCGCCCTCAACATCTCTTTGGGGCGGATAGAGGCTGCCCGGCTCATCAGTGGCTTCTTCGCTCTCTATGGCCACGCCAGCGATGGAGGCGGCAGCCGATGCCTGAACCAGCGTCTCAGGAATATCTTTGGGGCTTTCAAAGACACCGCAGACATACACCCCGTCTTTGGAGGTAGTCACAGGGTCCATGGTGCCGGATTTGGCAAAATTGTGTTCGTTCAGATCAATACCCAGTGTTTCGGCCAGCGCAATGGTTTTCTGGTTGGGTCTGAAACCTGTGGAGAGCACAACCATGTCAAATTCTTCTTTTTCCATGGCTGACAAGTCTTCTTTGGCATAGGTGATCGAAAGCGATTTATCAGGTAATTCTGTAATGGTGTGGGGTTTGCATCTGATCAGACGAATGCCGAAATCTTTTTTGGCGCGGTTGTAATACTGTTCGTAATCCTTGCCAAAGGTACGCATATCCATAAAGAATATGGTGGTTTCAATATCATCGCCAAAACGTTCCTTGGTCACCATGGCCTCTTTAAGGGCATACATGCAGCATACACTTGAGCAATAAGATACATCGTGTTTGTTGATGCCCCTGGATCCCACACATTGTATCCAGGCCACTTTTTTCGGTCGTTTCTGATCTGATTTTCTGACCAGGTTACCCTGGAAAGGTCCGGATGCGGACATAATCCGTTCATATTCAAGACCGGGAACCACATTGTCAAATTTGCCACTGCCGAAATTATCCATGACACTTGGATCAAACATCTGGGCACCCACACTCAGGACAACGGATGCCGCCTTGATCTGGATTTCCTGTTCCGTATCATCGGGTACAATGGCCCCGGCTTTACAGACAGCCTTAAGTGCCGCAACGTCATTTACCTTTTCCATGTCAATGGAATAGGCATAAGGAGTGGCCTGGGGATACCGCATACAGGTCGGCGCCCGGGGGTCAAGTCCCGGGGTAAACCGGACGGCTTCTGGAAATTTTTTCAAACACTCACCGCAGGCTGTACATTTTTCAATGTCAATGAATCGGGGTGCGGTTTTTAACGTGGCCGTAAAATCACCGGCCTCTCCGGACAGGCTGGTTAGCTCTGTCATGGTGCTGACCTCAAGAAACTTTTCCCTAGTCGTTGCGGACAGATGAGGAGAAACTGTACACAAATCGCAATTGTTCGTTGGAAAAGTGCGGTCCAGCTGGGTCATTAATCCACCAATGGCATAGTCGGAATCAATGAGCAGGACCTTTTTCCGGGACTCGGAAAGATCAAGGGCTGCCTTGATGCCGCCAACGCCACCGCCAATGACGAGCACGCGTTTTTCGTCTTGTTTAATTTTTTGCATGTGTAACCTTAACGTTATCAGTTAATATCCATGTGTATCCATCTCCTGTAAAGCGTGTACAAACTACAAAACAGGCAATGGATGCTTTCTTGCCTAGATCATCAACGGATTGTGCCAATACCCTGCTGTACAGCGCTGAAAACAACTGAGGATCTATGTGACAGCGATGTAACAGCGAAACGGTCATAAAATTGTCGGCTGTGGGTATCACAAAAGGGAATGCCGGTATATTCAAAAGAAATTATCGGTACAGCGAAATTCCTGAGAACAAGTTTTTTTTGAAAACTCATAGCCAATATCCCCATCATATTTATTGCTGCTCGATCTGGCTTGAGCAGTCAAAATTAGGTACCCTCAAGGCACGGTGGAACTGCTATCTACCTATATTTTATTTAACCAAAGTTTCTATAGCAGATAATAAATCACATGTAAAATGATTACTTATTAATACGCTAACACCTTGGCAGATCATTATTTGAGCGCCTCCGGCAACACAAAAAACTACAACTCTTTAGTATTTTAGGTAGTTGCTTGTCAATTCCAATCATGTGGAAAAGATAAAAATCGCGGTATGCGCATTATGGAAAAATAAGATGATCTAAAATCAGTCCATAGAATTTTGAACTCATTTTGTGATCGACAGGTAGAAAAATCCATCCAAGATGAAACGAACAATTTCGGCATATGCCAATACTCCAGTCATATCCCGGAAACCAAGTAAAGTCGCTGGATGGCGGTGAGCCCGCAGAACACCCGGGAGCCTGGCTGAAACATTGGAGTTCAAATACATGTCCGGATGGATTGGCAAAGGTTTGGGAAGCCCCCTGCCCGGTATGAAGGATGAATTGGGGTTGGGTTACAACGGCGTTGCAGTTTTTGCACAAAATGACCGGCTCCAGGGTTGGCTGAATTTCAGGTTCACTTTTTTCCTGGATTTGCCGGTCTGTTTTTTTTACAGATTAAATCAAGCATCATATCCGCTTTTTTCTTTGTCTATATAATATAAGGTAGCACCCACCGGGGCAAATGAAAGAAAGATGATATTGACCCAGGGCACAAGAAACAACAAACCAAATCCAATGTGGAAAAATAAATTCTGTTTGAGAAACTTCAGCCGGTCCTTGAACGGTATCATGCGTCTGGCCGGAACAAGGTCGGTATTGTCCCAGGCCAGAAATACACCGGCGGCCACAGTGGAGACGGCAATGATGATCAGACTGACAGGGGTAAACAACCCGAGGATCATCAGCGCCACAGATATCAGTATGGGCACCATGGCTCTGGGGATTTCCTGGCGGATCAGATACCAGAACATATGAAATATAGAGACATGGGCGCCCGGGGCTTCCTGGCCCCGCACGAGTCGTTCAGTGATCCGGGACATATAATCCATAATGAAAACACAGAAAAAAATCTGGGAGATCAGATAGGAGGCCAGCATGGAAAATGCCATCAAAATAAGGGTCAGTATCCAGGAGACACTGTACCACAGCCAGATCAACCACTTGGATTCGGGCATCTGCCATATCATGGAAAAAATGTCATTGTGCCAGTAAAGCACCATGCCGGACAAAACAAGGGTCAACAAAAAAACCACCACAAACCGAATTAATCCAAGCCATAGAAGAGATGGTGTTCTAAATGCCAGGGCAACGCCCCTGAGATTATATTGAATACCTGCGATAATTCCCATGTTGTTCTCCTTGAACGCTTAAACTTTTAAGCTCTATTTGATTGAAACATACCCGAGCGTGCGTATATTAACTCACATCAGGTTTTTACTATACCTGGCCTTATTTTTCAATTTTACAAAGGGCATTTGCATTGAAAACAGTTTATGTGGATGGAAAATTTCTGCCCTGGGACAAAGCGGTGATTCCAGTGGATGATCTGGCGGTACTCCGGGGCTATGCAGTTTGCGATATAATCAGAACAATCGGCAGGATACCATACTGCCTTGATGCGCATATCGACCGACTTTTGGGGTCAGTCACTAAAATCGGTCTGACACCGACATGGACCAAACAGGAGATCAAAGATATTGTTCTTAAAGTGCTTGAGAAAAATGAACAAATGGATGAGGCCAACGTCCGCATCCTTGTAACCGGGGGCTCAAGCCCTGATTTTTTTACTCCGGCGGATCATCCCAGGCTGATTGTCCTGGCAACGGATATCCCTGCCCTGCCGGCCCATTGGTATACAAAAGGTATCAAGGTGATCACCTTTTTCCAGCAGCGTGTCCTCCCGGATGCCAAGGCCACCAATTATATTCCGGCCGTTCTGGCTTTAAAAGAGGCAAAGACCCAGGGCGCTGTGGAAGCGCTATATACGACCCGGGATAATTTGGTCCTTGAAGGCACCACCAGCAATTTGTTTGCCTTGATTGACGGCACCCTGGTCACACCCGGAAACGGCGTGCTCAAAGGCATTACCCGCAAAACCGTTATCGAGCTTGGAAAAAAACTGTTTCCCGTCGCAGAACAGGACCTTTCCCTGGATACCCTGCTGTCGGCCTCTGAACTGTTCATCACCGGAACCAACAAAGGCATTGTGCCGGTAATCCAGGTCAACGACCATATGATCGGAACCGGAACCCCCGGCCCCGGCACGCTGGCCTTAATGACGGCAATGAAAGATCAGCAGGAAAACGTCTAACCTCTTACAATGTTGAAAAACTGTTCCCGAAAACGTTCTGCACCGCCCATGGCAGGATGTCTGACCTTTTCCGTTTTTATGCCCATGGCGTGAAGAGAGCCGGCGGCCTTATTGCCGAGCGCAATAATTTTTCTGAAATCAAACGCCTGTAACAGTGCGTCAAGAACCTGAGCCCCGTCCGTCATCTCTTGATTGGTCGGGGTCCGGTTTGACAGCAGCCCTTTTGAACTTTTGTATGGATGCCAGGGAAAGGCATTCCAGAGAACAAAATTTCTTGTATCCAATCCTTCACTGATCAACTTTCCCCAGACAATTGTCGCAGTGGGTTCGTTAAAGCCGTCCTCATGTTTCTTTGTGTTGCTTGTTCTGTAAAGCGGTGAACGGCATACATGATCAGGGTCAATGCCTTGGTCCCTCTTATGCCCAAGAATAATTCGTTCGGAAGTCATGGGGATACCGGTAAAATGGCCGCCTTGATATCCCAACGCCTCTGCAAGAAGCAGGTATTCGGCATGGGTACGTTCCTGGAGGTAACATTTCAGATTCATCATCCTTTTTTCAGGAGCGGTTTTATCCATGTCATTGTCTTTATCAACCTCAACCCATGGATTAAAAACCTGCTTGGTTGAATCTTTATGCAACAGTTTAAAAAAATGGTTCATCATGCTCACGTATTCCAATTGTTTTCACGGGATGGATTATAAAAAAAAAGACGCCAATGACTCCTTAAAGCCATTGGCGCACGTTTATCTATTCCCAGTGTTGCAACATTATAAATAATCAGGGTGCCAGCGCATATTTTCAATCAGTTCAAACAGCCGTGTTTCATCTGACTGGTGCTTGAATGTTGAAAAGGCACAATCATTTTGCGCCACACCGGCTTTGATGGCTTCGGCCCCCACCCGTTTTGCCACTTCAAGGGAGACCTCTGCAAGCTGATTCAGGGGCGGGCATAAAATGCCGTCCTGGATATCCTCTTCGCTGATAAACTCAGCCACGGCATGGGCTGCGGCCGAAAAGAACTCCGGCAGCACTTCCGAAGCACCCGACGCCACAATCCCAAGGCCCACACCCGGAAAAACAAAGGCGTTATTCATCTGGCCGATGCGGTATGATTTGCCGTGGTGAACGACATCGTCAAAGGGAGAACCTGTGGCCACAAGGGCTTTTCCGTCGGTCCATTGATAAATGTCGGCCGGCAGGGCTTCGCAGTTATTTGTGGGGTTGCTTAACGGAAGTATCACAGGACGCTGGGTATTGCGGCCCACGGCATTGACAACCTGCTGTGTAAAAGAGCCGCGCTGGCCGGATGTGCCGATGAGCACCGTGACCCGTTCATGTTTAATTACATTCAGCAGGGTGTTGTCTCCTTTGGATTTTATCCAGGTCAAGGTCGATAGATCCTTGGCAAACGCCCTTTTATAAGGTTCAAGAGCCCTGTCATTGGTAACAACACCCTTGGAATCCATGGTGAAAATCCGGGCCGTGGCCGATGCCTCATCCATGCCCTGGGCCATAAGCTCTGTTCGGATCTGTTCAGCAACGCCCACACCGCCGGCACCAGCGCCGTTGATCAGGTAAACCTGATCGGTCATTTTTTCATTTTTGGACTTCATGGCAGCCAAGATACCGGCCAGGGTGATGGAGCCGGTTCCCTGGATATCATCATTAAAGGAAATAACTTCTTTGAGATATCTGTCCCGGACGGAAAAAGCGTTTTGTTTGGAAAAATCCTCCCACTGGCAAAGGGCGTGGGGGAACACTTTTTTAAAAGCCGTTACGAATTTTTCAACGAACTGATCGTAGGCGTCTCCGGTCAGCCGTCTTTCCCGCCAGCCCAGGTAGTTGGGATCATCCAGCAGTTCCTGGTTGTCCGTGCCCAGATCAAGGGAAATGGGCAGACAATGCCAGGGGGCAATGCCGGCGCCCTGGGTGTAAAGCATGAGTTTGCCAAGGCAGATGGGAATGCCCCCTGCGCCCTGATCGCCGATGCCGAGAATCCCCTGGTTATCCGTCACCACGGCCACCCGGATGTCTTTGTCCGTATAATGTGCAAGGATAAATTCGGCATCATCAATATTTCGGGGACAAAAATGAATACCGTTGGCCCGTCTGAACATGGCAGAATACCGCTGGCAGGCAAACCCCACCGTGGGAGTATAGATAATGGGCAGAAACCGGGAAACATCCGAGGCGATTACCGCATGGGCAAGTACCACGTTTCGATCAAAAAGACTTCTGATATAAATGTATTTTTCAATATCAGTCTCTTTATCTTCTACAATTTTCAAACTATTTTTCACCTGCTCTTCAAGGGTTTTCACCCGTGGGGGAAGATAGCCGAAAAGCTTTAATTTTTTGCGGTCTTCCAGGGTAAAGGCGGTCCCTTTGCATATGTTATTGAATAAAAGGATGTCAAATCCCCTTAAGTTGATGGTAACGCTGTTAGTTTCTCCGTATTTTCCGTACCCAAACTCGTAATGATTGATTTCCATAATCCGCTCTTTTGGCATTTAAAAGGTTCTTGCTTAACTCAATGCTTTCGTCAAAAATCTGGATTTTTATATCAAAAGGCCAGGGAAGTAAAGTCGGGCATTTGCTTTTGTTGGGTGGCTTTCTTATTAACCTATGTAATATGGATTACAAAAGTTGATTTGCATTATCCCATGACATTTAAAATGGATAAAAAAAATGGTTTAAGTGATCAATACGAACTTCAAAACGGGCCTATCTCACTTAAAAACAACATCGGGCGCGTCTTTTGACGTTTTACAAATTCGCCGCCACAAAAAAGGAAATTGACTTGACATAATCACCGAAAACACCGTAATTATGGAGACATATAATTCTTATACTGCCCAACGGCAGCCATAAACAAGCATCGCTCCTGAATAAATAATTTTTCGCATTCACAAATTTAAAAGAAAAAAGCGGGAACATTGTTTATCAAGTCGAAAGATCATCATTCTACCCGAAAATTACTGAATCTGATTCGAAACGACGAATCCGATGTCCTGGGATCTGTCTTGCCCGAAAACGACTTAGAATCAGATGGCTCTATTCCGGCGGCGATTAAGACCCGGCATCTGACCTTAGGCGTAGTTATTACCGCGTCAAGTGTGACCATGGCCCTTGCAGTCAAAGGTCTGGACAAAACAAAACACCTCATTAAGTGGCAAAAAATATCCCTGCCGCCCAATCTCACCCCGGAAAAGGCAGAGTTCACAGAATTAATCAAAGATAGCCTTGACCTGTTTTTGGAAGGACGAAAAAAAGTTTGTGTCTGGTGCGCACTGGAAGCCGAAGCGGTAAACGTCAAAAGTCTTTTGCTGCCGGATTTATCTGTGTCAAAAATATCCAACGCAGCATTCTGGACATTCAAAAAAGATACGAATTTTGATGAAGAAAAAGAACTTTTCGATTTTGAAATTCAGGACACCTTTTCAGACCAGGGCGTGACAAAAAGACGTGTGCTTGGATTAAGCACCAACAAAAAAGACGCAGCTGCGGTTCAAAATGCGTTTGACTCGGCAGGTTATCCCCTGAGCGGCATCACCGCAATCCCTTTTGCCGTCCAGAATTTTTTCAGGACAGGAACAATCACCACAGAAGACACCCATTTTGCCGTGGTCAATGTGTCGGATGAAAAAACTGATATTTTCTGTTTTAACACATCGGGCCTCCTGCTGTCCCGCACCCTGCGGTTCGGCAGCAAAAACCTGCTGGAGGAAGTCGACATTCCCTTGGACGTAGACCCGGTGGATTATCTTTGCGCCCTCAAAGAAGATCATTCCGATGAAAGTGACCACATCGCCTATTCGGCAGGACGTCTTTTAAATAAGGTAAGCCATACCGGAAACTACTGCGCCCAAACCCACATGAACAATACGCCTGTCAGTCGGTATTTTGTCTTCGGCGAACCTGAAAGATGCCGGGTTTTTCTGCGTCAGGCCAAAACCGGCATCTCCGCGAACCTGAAAATTTTCACCCCCCAAAAAACCAAACTGCCCGGAACGTTTGAAATAAAGGCACCCCTGTCTCCCCGGCACCGGCATTCGGTACTCACGGCATTGGGAACCGCGTTGTCGGACAACAGCATTACACCCAATTTGATGTTTCCTGCAAAGGACCGGGACCGGATACACAAACAAAAAAAATCCATGATCTACACAATGATGGCCGGGGCCGGCATTTTTGCAGTATGTCTGGCTGTCCACTTCATGGTCATTCATACCTGTGAAAAACATATGGAACAAATTGTGGCGATTCAGGAAAAAAAGGCCCAAGAACCCTGGACCATTCGAAAAGAATATATCCGGGAAATGATCAATATTGAAGAAAAAATAATAGAACATAGAACGGCGTATCTACGTGACTTTCGTCCCCTTGCAGCGATCTTTGACATAAGCCGAACTACTCTGGATCCCATACGGTTAACCGCCCTGACCTTGAAAAAATCACCGGATTCAGGCGCGGCAAAAAAGGGCGCACAGATGACCCTCCAAGGCCGGGTCACAGGCCCCACGGGGGCTATGCATACCGCCCTTGGCCAATATGCGTTAAATTTGTCGGCATCGCCGCTTTTCAAGGGAGTCGAAATTAAAAACAAAGTGTTTGAAACTCGTGCAGATGAAACCCAGCTCTTGTTTACCGTTTATCTGGAGGTTCAATGATTTGGTACAAAGCGATACGTGAAGCTGAAAAACACAAGTTATCTCCTGGTCTTTTGCTCGGGCTGATCCTTGGGACAATGATTCTTGGATATTGCATATTTGCCTTTTACCCGGATTATCAAAAGCTTAGGCTCGTTGATCAGCAGCTTGCACTGGAAAAAGAGACGCTTAACGTGATGAAACTATTCAAGCCGATATCGGACAGAACCGTTGGAATCGGCAGAAGGGAATTTCAAAGTCAACTGCCTTTTCCAAACAGAGCGCCTTTAGAAAAAGCAAAAATAGCGTCATTTATCAACCATGTCCTGGAAAATGCCGAGAAAAGACAATTAAAAGTACTGGGAACAAATGTGGATGTCACCCGACTGGAAGGGCATACCAGCACAGTCCATTTAACCTTGGAAGGAAAGATGGCCGACTTTAGAAAATTTATTATTGACGTTATTGCATCCAAACCTTTTGCCGGCATTGAGGAAATTGAGATCCGATCAACGGGCAAAATTTCCAGACAGTTGGACATTGCATTTACCATTGATATCCAGGCGACATGAATAAAAGAGAAAAAATCATCGTCATTATTGCAGGGACCGTTGCCTTATACGGCATTGCAGATTTTTTTATTTTACCCGGCGTGTTTCACAATAAAAAAGTTGCCGGCGAAAAATCTTTGCAGGAAATCAATGATTTTATCGTGGTATCCACCGCTAAATTATCGATCCTGGAACAGGCATACGACGACCCGAAGATAAAATCACTGATGTCAAAAATTCATTCCCAGTGGGACAATGATCCCTTTGATTTTATCGACAGCCAAACCACTGAAACGAACCAGGGGATTTTACCGGAAAACAAAACCCCTGAAATTATCTACAGCGGGTTTCTTCAGGCGGGCGCAGTTTCCCTGGCCGTAATCAACGATATAGAATACCAGGCAGGAGAAACCATTAGGGATTCGCAAATGAAAATCATCCGGATCACGCCCCAAAAAGTTGTTGTGCAAAACGGGGCCGATCAAATCAATTTGTACTTGAAGGAAGAGTAGCACACAATGACAAAACCTTTGCCATCAAAAAAACGGATTACGGCAGCTGTTATTCTGACGCTGTTCTGCTGTTTAATGACCGGATGTACGTCCCAGAAATCAACAAATTCCCAAACCATGCATGAACAGGTAGCTCAGTGGAAAGAGACGGCAAAAAATGCCGCCCCCGTCACCCCGGTCCCCCTCGCCGAAGAAGCGGACGAAATTGTTCTGGAAAATTCCCTTCAAACCGATGAAGCAGAACCCCTTGTTTCCCAAATGGAAACTGCCCCGCCCCGCCCGCTTCCCACCCTGCCCGTTTCCATGAAAATGAACGATGTTGACCTGCCGGTTCTGATCCGGACCCTGGCCCGGGCCGCCGATCTGGACATCCTGATCAACGACAACATCACGGGGCGAACCCGGATGCTGATCACCAATGTCCCCTGGGACCAGGCGTTCACCAGCATACTGGAAACATACGGGTTGACCTATGAGTGGTCCGGAGACGTTTTAAGGGTGATCAGCGTAGAAGACCTTAAACGAAAGCAGGCGTTGATGGAGGCCATGCAGGATTATGAAAAATCAAAGAAAAAGTATGACCTGACCATCATGCAGCTGGCCCGCAAAAAAAATCGTTTGGAACCGCTGGCCACCAAAATCGTCAAAATTCACTATGCAGACTTAAACTCCCTTCAACAAAACCTTACCCAATATCTGGAAAACAAAGAAAAGGAAAACGCCACCGACGCCAATGCCGATGAAGGGTCAGGCAAAACCGAAACAAAAGAACCCAGGGCAGGCATCATGGTGGATGAATTTTCAAACTCCCTGATTATTCATGCCTCCCGCTCGGACATCAAAAGCATCATGCCTGTGATCCGAAGGCTTGATCAACCCATAAAGCAGGTGCTCATTGAAGCCCATATCGTGGAGGCGGAGTCGAGCACCGGTAAGGAACTCGGTATTCAGGGGGGCGGGCTTGGGACGATGAGCAATAATCAGGGGAAAAGCATATCCATCGGGGGAAATATGACCGAAGCCGGCAACACCCTGTCCGAAGGATATGATGCCGTGGACGGAAATGTGGTGAATCTGCCCATCTCTTCCACGGGCACGGGAATGTCTCTGGGTCTTATGGCCCAGAAAGCCGGAGAATTTGTTTTGTACACACAGCTTTTGGCCCTGGAAGAGGAGGGAAAGCTTAATATTCTGTCAAAGCCCTCCATTACCACCCTGGATCACCGCAAAGCCGTGATCAAAAGCGGTAAAGAGGTTCCGTTTCAAACCGTTGAAAACGACGAAGTCAATATCTCCTGGAAGGAAGCGGTGATCAAACTGGATGTCACGCCCCATATTATTGACAACCGCATCATCCGGCTTGAAATCGTCACCCACAAAGATGAACTTGATTTTACCAATCCTGTGAACGGCAATCCCACCATCATTACTAAAAATGCCCAGACCGATGTCATGCTCTTTGACGGCCAGACAACGGTTATTGGCGGCCTGAACAAAGAAAAAGTCACTGCCGGCGAGGCCGGTGTCCCGGGATTGAGAAAAATCAAAGGCCTGGGATGGCTGTTCAACAGCACAGAAGATACAAATGAAATGGAGGAACTGCTGATTTTTATCACCCCCCATATTCTAAAGAACCATATGACCCCGGACTGATGCAACCCCAAAGCAAAGCCCCTTGTTTAAAGGATAACTGACCGTTATGCACTATTACACCTTGCTTGATTTTAAAATGGAGCCCTTTTCCAGTTCTCCGGACCCCCGTCTGTTTTACCAGTCCAGGCAGCACCCCCCAATCCACCGTCAAAAAAAAGAAAAACCCCGTTGTGCTTGATGCGTCAAGCAGATAGAGTCTTTGTGCGAACAAAAAACTATCATCAACGGGGTGCAACAAACTATGACACAAGGAATCTTACCATTCAAGTACGAACAGGAAAAAACTGACGGAGGCACAACTGCATTGGGTGGGCTGCCGCTTTACCTTGATTTGGCAAAAGTGATTGGGCTGACCAAATCGATTCAAAAGCATTTAACCGTGAAGAAGGGCTCACAGGGCTGGACAGACTCCCAGTTTGTATTGTCTGGTATCCTGTTGAACCTTGCGGGCGGCAACTGCGTAGATGACCTGAATATTTTAAATGCAGATCAGGGATTTTGCAGCATATTACATTCAGCTGAAAATCATAAGCTGCCACGCAAAGAGAGGCGTGAGATAGAACGAAGATGGCGAAAAGAAAAACAACGATTTGTCCCTTCTTCTTCAGCCATGTTCAGATACCTGAAGGTCTTTCATGATGTCGCCCAGGAGCAGTTACGCCGAGTTTCCTCAATTAAAGCTTTCATTCCGGCCCCAAACCGGCACCTTAACGGCTTCGTACATATCAACAAAGACATGTGCGAAGCCATGAATGAGGCACGTCCATATAAAACAGCCACACTGGATCAGGATGCGACCCTGGTTGAGACAAGCAAGCAGGAAGCACGCTTCTGTTATAAAGGATTCAAGGCCTATCAGCCATTCAATACATGGTGAGCCGAACAGGATATGATCCTGCACACTGAATTTCGGGATGGGAATGTTCCGGCAGGGTACGAGCAATTAAGAGTTTTCAAAGAAGCCCTGGCTTGCTTGCCCCAGGGGGTCGAAAAAGTTCGGCTCAGATCAGATACCGCCGGTTACCAACATGACCTTTTAAAGTATTGTGATTCAGTAGACAACAAGCGATTTGGAAAAATTGAGTTTGCTGTTGGGTGTGATGTCTCTCAATCATTCAAAATTGCCGTAGCTCAGGTCCCTTCCTCAGAATGGAAGCCAATCTATAAAGAAAAAAACGGTAAAAAGATGAAGACCGGAAGTGAATGGGCAGAAGTTTGCTTTGTCCCGTCAGAAATAGGAAAGAGCAAAGAGGGGCTTGAGTACCGGTATCTTGCCAAACGCCAGGTGCTTGAACCGGTGCTGCCCGGCATGGAAGACAAACAAATGCAGTTGCCGTTTCCGGCCATGGAAATGGATGACATTCGGTATAAAGTATTTGGTGTTGTTTCCAATATTCCAGAACAGGACATGTATGGTGAGGATCTTATCCACTGGTTACACAAAAGATGCGGCAAAAGCGAAGAGGTTCACTCCATAATGAAAACGGATCTGGCCGGAGGGACATTGCCTTCGGGTAACTTTGGAGAGAACGCAGCCTGGTGGTGGATGATGATCCTGGCGCTTAATCTGAACCAGATGTTGAAGCGTCTGGCTTTCGAGCCCAAAATGATGGGCAAAAGGATGAAAGCCATTCGGTTTTCAATTATAAATATCCCCGGTCGAATAGTAAAAAGATCCAGAGAGTTAGTCCTTAGGCTATCCAAAGGTCATCCTTGCTTTAACGCATTGGTCGGCGCCCGAAAACGGATCGCCTTACTGGAAGGGCTGTCGTCAGGATAACGAATCTCAGGAGGTAACTGGACAATTTGTTGGAATGTTGAAAGGAATGGAAATGCAAGGGTGAAGTGCATCTAAAATTCTGCCTGAATTGTAGCGCGGTCGCCGGTGAAGGTAAAAGCCACGCACGCGGCTGAAAAATTTTCTTAAAAAAGTAAAAAATCCAGCCACGGAATGCCTCCTAAAAAATTGACGGTGGATTTGGGGAGAACCCAAGCTGTTGATTATTTATGTCGTCGATGCACATGGGAAACAGGAAAAAAGCTTTGCCCCCTTTATTGATGGCGGTTTTAATGGGCCTGATGGCTTGTTTCTACTGCTGAAGGGCTATTTGAAGTCTCTTTGCATCCAAAAAGCAGACAAGGTTTTGTTTGTTGCAGACGGGGCTCATTGGATATGGAATCGAGTCCCTGGTCTGATCAAAACACTGGGGTTGAATCCGGCGAACGTGCATGAACTCCTTGATTTTTATCATGCAGTAGAGCATCTGGGAAAGGTTGCAGGATTACGAAAGAACTGGTCAGCCAAGAAACGTAAAGCCTGGATCTCAAAACAACGACGGTGTTTACTAAAAGGTGAATCGGCAACGGTTGTACACGCAGTACAGACTCTTTGTCGAGGCCGGAACAGCAAAGTTATAAGGACAGAACGGGATTATTTTGTACGTAACAGGCGCCGTCTTGCTTTCCCAACGGTAAAGGCCATGAATTTGCCGATTGGCAGTGGTGCGATTGAAAGTTCGATTCGAAGAGTTGTCAATTTGAGGCTCAAGGGTCCCTGCATTTTTTGGTATAAGGAAAATGCGGAGAAAATGCTCATGCTGCGCTCATACTATAAATCAGGACGATGGAACTGTCTGAAACAAATGGCCAATTCACATATTTCATTGTTAGCTGCATAACCGTGAAAATGAGAATGCGCCCCATCGATCATGTATCCCGAGCAAAGCCAAAGCAGCATACAAGCCCTTATATCTTTTGCCATTTCGACGGTCACAGGCTCTTCGATAATATCGAACACGGATTGGGATCGTGCAGCCCGAGCTGGTTTGAATTTGAACTGTCTCAAACCCTTCACTTTTCATTCGGCCAGGCCAGCTACCCGCCAACTCTCTTTCCTGTTCGTTATGCTCTGGAGAGTTTATGCTGGTTTGGACTTTTTTTTTAGAATCAACGCGGCTAAACGATTGGTATAGCTTAAAATTTCTTGTTCAACCTGAATGAGTTCTTCCTGACTGCGAATTAGCCGTTTCTCTTTGTCCAGCTGTTTCAATAATTCATATATTTCTTCTACCGTTTCGCAGGATTCAGCCTTCTTAAGTTTCATACTATTTTCTTCCTCATCAGTTGATAATCGTGGGGAAGCATAGCTTCTTTTTTCTAAAGAGAATAGTCCGTTTTAAAAACCGGGAAAATGGGAATGCGCCCTATCAGAAAGCCGCCCCCCTATCCATATCACCGCAAGTTTCGGTATTTCATCGTTTTCCTCTGCCAGCGAAAAAAATGCGGAATTCCTCATTAAAAAAGCTGACGACGCCTTGTATGCTGCAAAAAACGACGGCAGAAACTGTGTGCGAATGGCGCAACCGTGACCACAGAATTTATCATGTCCCACCCTTTAAATGCAGATTCTTAACAATGAACAGGACACGCCTTACGGGTTAAACAAAAAGGCGGGCATGCAATAAAACATACCCGCCTTTATCATCGAAAACTAAATTTGATGAAACCGTAAAAAGTATTCTTCTATTATATGTTTGAAAATATTGCAAATATTGAAGCTGACCTCTTGATGCTTTGTGGTGGATTTTATAGAATATCAGCTATAATTACAAAAGGTTATAGCGGAGGGTTATGATCAACATCAAAGATCACAAACAGATGGAACTTTTCGATCCCTGGGCATTCCTAAGCCCCAAAAGGAGAGAGAAACTTGACAAGGACTGGCCCGGCCTATTCCAGAAACATCTATTACAGGAATTGCCCGTTTCCCAGTTTAAAACGGCCTTTCGTCAGGGTATGGGCCGGCCAACCAAAGAACTGCACACAGTACTGGGAGTATTGCTCCTTCAGCAAATGCAGGATTTGACTGATCAGGATGCTGCAGATCAGCTTGCTTACAATATCCAGTGGCACTACGCCCTGAACATCACCGAGGAAAGTGATTCTGCCAAATACATCTGTGAAAAAACGATCTGGAGCATGCGCAATTACATCGCCGAGCTAGGGCTTGACAGTATTCTTTTCGATCGACTCACAGACAAACTGGCCGATGTCTTCAAGGTCAATACTGAGAACCAGCGCATAGACTCGGTTCACATCCGTTCCAACATGCGACGGCTGGGCCGGATTACCATATTTACAAAGACCACTATCAAATTCCTCTTCAACCTGAAAAGGCAGCACAGAGCACTTTTTGATTCTATTTGCCCTGAACTTCGTGGCCTGTATTTGGATAAAAAAGGCAAGTCGGCCTTTTCATTGGTCAAGCCCTCGGAGTCTGAGAAAACGCTCAAAATGGTGGCGGACAACCTGTTTGAACTGGTCGAGATGTTCAAAGACGAGTCAACCGTCTGCGCAATGCACACCTACAAACTGATGCAACGCGTTCTCAGCGAGCATTGCCGGATTAACCAAGACGCCAACGAGGGCGAGCTGGTCCTCCTCAAAAAACCATCAGAGATCCCTTCAGATTCTCTGCAAAACCCATCGGACCCGGATGCCACTTACAGTGGCCATAAGGGGCAGGGTTATCAAGTACAGGTCATGGAGACCTTTTGCACCAGCGAAGATGAGAAGGAAAAAGCAAAAACTCTCAACCTCGTTACCCACGTCGCTGTCCAGGCGGCCTGTGAGAGCGATGCTCAAGCCTTGATTCCTGCGATTGCAGATGTCCAGGTTCGGCAAGTTGGCCCGAAAAATGTGCTGGCTGACACTTTGTACAGCAGCGACATCAACCATCAGGTGGCGGCTACCGCAGGTGTCAATCTGGTCGCTCCGACCTATAAAGGAAGGACCTCGAAGCTGTCCTTAAGTGAATTCACTTTTGATGAAGAGGGCTGTGTGACGGATTGTCCGGCCGGTTTTAAACCGGAGAACTGCAGACAAAATATCAATGGCAAATTTGTTGCTGTGTTCAATAGAAACCAATGCAAGTCTTGCGGGCAGTATTCAATTTGCCCGTCGAAGCTTGGGGTCAAGAGTGCTTACGTTCGCTACAATCCTAAACAGCAACGTCTGGCCTATCGACGGGCTCAAGAGCAGACAGACGAGTTTATCGAAACTTATCGGTGGCGCGCTGGAGTTGAGGCGACCATGAGCGAGTTTGATAAACTGACCGGGGTCAAAAAGCTAAGGGTTCGAGGTCGAAAGGCTGTTCGATACTTTGCCACAATGAAGGCCGCTGGCCTGAATCTATTGAGAGCGGCGAGGGTAATGCGTGCCCGGGCAAAGGGTGCGGGCACTAATTCGCCATCAAATGGACGTATTTTGTTCATTTTTAAGGCTGTCAAAGAGAGAGGATTGAACTTTTTCACAAATAGTCCCGGCATATGTCAAAGTATATCCGTTATACCAGGTCGGTATGCAGGGAACCTAAAATTGGCTGCTTGAGTTTTTACGCCGCCATCAAGGTTGCCTTAATCATTATGACACTTCAAACAACCGGTGAAATCAGGATGCGGCGTAGCCGGACCGTGTGCGTTTTGGGGATGATGGCATTTAAGACAGTCTTCATCCGTCTGCCCGACATTGGCATGGACATCCCATTTCTGCCGGATGGACTTGCCATGGACGCCCAGATAGGCCCAATGGCCGCATCCGGCAACCAGAAAGAGGAATCCGGTCAATAGTATCTTACCCTTTTTTGTTTTCATTCCTTGTCTCCGTTTATTCGCCCGTCACAAAGATTCAAAATTAAATCTGCAAAGGGAATAATTTCCTTATCATGGGTTGCCACAATCATTGTGATCTTCTCCTCTTTTGAAAGGTCTTTCATCAGGCGGATCAGTTCGAGCCCGGTCCGGGTATCCAGACTGGCTGTGGGTTCGTCCGCCAGCAGCAGGCCCGGACCATGGGCAACGCCCCTGGCAAAAGCAACCCTTTGGGCCTGGCCCCGGGACAAAGAAGAGGGCATTGCATCTGCAACATCTTCAAGATCAAGGCGGTTCAGCAAAAACTTTATCCGGTCTTTAATCCGGTGGCCGGCATAGTTGTTCAGTATAAGGGGAAATTCAATATTGCGCCGGGCACTCAGACAGGTGATTAAATTTGCAGATTGAAACACAAACCCCAGCTGCCGGCGTCTGAAATGATTTCGTTTCCGGCCTGAAAGAGTATCTATCCTTGTGCCAAAACAGGTGACGCTTCCCTTTTGGGGCAGATCCAGGCCACCGATACAATTGAGAAGCGTTGTTTTCCCCGAGCCGGATTTGCCTAAAATCAATGCCAGACTTCCTGGTTTAACGCTGAACGAGACATCCGACAACACGGCGACATCGGTTTTGGCCCGGGTGTATATTTTTGAAAGATCTTTCAACTCGATCATGTCCGATCTCAACCCTTTGATATAATATCACAGGTTTTTTGGCTGACAACTATCCAGACCGGCCAGACTGAGGAGATCAGACAAAATCCCAGCGATACGGCAGGCGGGAGGGCTGCCGCACCCATACTCAGCCGTGGAAATATCAAGGCAGTTGCCGCAAAGTATCTGTTGTGAGACGTCCACATTGACAGATCAATGCCGGTCCGATTAACGCCCCATACGGCAATTATTCCGACCAAGACACCCACGGCCGAGGCGATCAGATTCAATAAAACCACCTGCAGGCTGATCAATAGCCCGGTTTCCAGCCCCGTCACCCCCATGGCACGCAGCACACCGTACTCCCTGATGCGGCTGACAACAAAGATTGCAAAGGACCCTGCGCAGCCAAGGCAGACCACGCCAAGAACAATCACCACAAGGATGTTCACACAGATGTCGTTGAGTTCCAGAAGCTGTGTCAAATCCGGCATCAACTGGGTCCAGGGCTTTAATTGGCCGTCCTCTAATCCAGCCCTGGAAAATGCCGACAAGGCAGATGAAAGATCAGTTCCTGGTTTAATAAAAATCCCAGCCTGCCAGGTTTCCGGCAAAATAAGACCGTCAAACACCGGGCAAAAGGCCATGGCCCGGTCCAGGCTGTCAACCCCGGTCTGAAAAATGCCGGCGACGTTTAATTCATATTGATCCTCACCCATCTGCGCCAGGACCGTATCGCCCGGGCCTGCCCCGAGCCGTTCAGCAGTTTCAAGATTTAATAAAATCTCTTTTTGTCCCGTTAAAAGGTATCTGCCGGTTATTATTTTTTTGTAAAAAAAGCTATGGCGCTTTTCCTGATCCGGGTAAACGGCCACAAGATCCAAAGGCCTTTTTCTCTCTTGATGAATCATCGTTGCAGGCAGCCGGAACCGTTGGAGGACAGCGTCAACAAAAGGCGTTTTCATTTCATCCGGACGCACGTGCAAAGGCAGATTTACCCCGGAAATCTGGCCTGAAAACATCCCCGTGGAATTGGTGACCATAATATCCGAGATCCCGTTGGCAAGGCTGATAACAAATACCAGTGTCCCGATGGCAAAGCTGATTAAAACACATAAAATAAAAGTGGTTCGCCGATTTTCTACCAGGAAGGCTGCAGCCGTTTTCACCCACAACGAAACATTCATGTCAGATCGGTTTCAACCCGATGGCTTTCAAAATAGGCTTGTGCGCCGATCCGATCTATTAAAAAAGAAACGCAAAAGGGGATCATCGCTTCCTGCTCGCCTGAAAATAACTCCCGGCAACCCGATTGAATATAGGTTTCAGCCTGATCAGCTGCTAACTTGAACAGATCCGGATGCGTTTTTTGCAGCGCCGAAATAAGATCTTTTTTATTTACAGCGTCTTCGTGTTTACCAATTGTGTCGATAAATTCCCGGCAGGCCTCTTTTTCAGATTCATGAAAAAGGGAGACCACATAATTATGACGTTTCATTTTCAAGTCGGTGATCAAATCCACCAGATCATCTAAAATCTGGCAGCCCAGTCCAATATTGAACAATGCGGTTTTTATGTTTTCGCACTTATCAATATCCAATTTGTTTTCAAACCGCTCCGGCAGCGCCCATGGTGCCTGGAACAGCAGGCCGGTTTTGATACTGTGAATATCATTTAAAACGGATTTAGCCGGGAGAATCTCATAAACGCCCTTTTCTTCCCCAGCCTCCTGGGCGCCGCTTTGAATCAGTGCATCCAGTGAAATTTTCCCCGACGATTTGACCTGATCCATTGTAAAAAGCCCCCGATCAAATCCATGAAACATAATCTGGGTTAACACCCGGTCGGATACCATAATATCCAGGACAGACCTGAATATGGTCGCCTCTTTGGGAAGTCCTGTTTCAAGGGTGACCTTGTACTCCTGGTCCAGCAGGTTGTCACATCCGGTTACCATGCCGCGCAGACACTGATTGACCGCCACATACAAAATTCGCCGTTGTGGATCAATGCCGGCTTTAAGATAGGCATATAAAAACAGCAGGGAGAAAAAATGATCTTCCATACGGATGTCGTCTCGTTTGGGAATCACGAGTTGCACGCCGCTGTCTTCCAGGATGCAAGCCGCCTTTTTCCAAAACAGGCCTAAACCGTCTCTCAATTCTTCGTGTATTTTAGAAAATTGTTGAAAATCTATTGCCATACGGGATTTTATCACCTCCGGCTCTCTGATTTGATAATATTTACGGCTTAAAGCTTGTAAATAAACTGATATACCCAAGATAGGTTTTTTCCAACACCGGCGGAGAAAATCCCGCCTGCGCAATGATGCCGGGAAGCTCGCCCCGGATATTTTCACCGATCTGGGGCTGAAACAGTATCCATCTGGAGGTATGCGCCACAAGCCACCCAAACGCTGTTTCAGGGATGTGCATATCACAGACCACCAGCCGCCCGCCCGGTTTTAAAACACGAAAGATTTCCCTGAATGCTCTTTTCTTCAAATCCATCTGAATATGATGAAAAAAAAGGGTGGAAACGACACTGTCAAAGCTTTCATCGTCAAACGGCAGATCCTCTGCAGCAGCTGTTTCAAACCGGCAGTTATCTGCGCCCCTTTTTTTCCGGGCGCCCGAAATCATTTTCCCTGCCGCGTCTATCCCCGTGGCAATGCCGCTGCCCATTTTGGAAAGTCTGTCGGCAATGGCTTTTGTTACGACACCGGTGCCGCATCCCACATCAAGCACCCGGTGATCGGCGCCAAGATTTAGTGCGTCGATCACTTGCGCATTTATTTTTGCCTGTTGCCCGAACATGACCCAGGGTTCCAGAAGATCGTACACCCCGGCTGCATAATCAAGGGTTCTGCCGCGCGTCGGCACTGAATCAATTGACATGATAAACCACTCCCTTCGTATAGAGATCCTTAGTAATTCATAAATGCGATGCTGAACATCAAGCCTGCCGCCGGGACGTTCGCGCCGATCATTCACATGTATCGTTTAAGTGCTGGAGTGTTGTGTTTCGTACTTTATATTTTCTATACTTATTTATGCCCATTTAAAAGAATAAACTTTCATTCATTTGCCGGTATGGGACAAAAAGCGTTATGCGGTCCCATTGAATTGCTAAAGGCCACAAAAGCGAAACTTGAAAAAAAGGCCAGATTCTGATAATTCCCATCTTTGCATAACATTAACTAATTCTTTAGGAATATAAATGAAAAACGCAGATTTTTTGACCGGTATTACCACTTCCGGAACGCCTCACCTCGGCAATTATGTGGGGGCGATTCGTCCGGCTGTTGAATCCAGTAAGAATCCCGACCTGACCTCCTATTATTTTCTGGCTGATTACCACTCCCTGATCAAAAACCATGATCCCCAAAAACGGAAAACATCCACCCTTGAAATTGCCGCCGCCTGGATTGCGTTGGGATTGGATTACAATAATTGTGTGTTTTACCGGCAGTCTGATATACCCGAAATTCCGGAACTGACCTGGATTTTAACCTGTCTGACCGCAAAGGGCTTGATGAACCGCGCCCATGCATATAAGGCAGCGGTCCAGGAAAACGAAGAGCAGGAAAGAAAAGACCCGGACCAGGGCGTCACCATGGGCCTGTTTTCCTATCCCATTCTCATGGCAGCCGACATTCTCATGTTCAATGCCGCCAAGGTGCCCGTGGGAAAGGATCAAATCCAGCACCTTGAAATGACACGGGACATTGCCGCAAGATTCAACCACACCTACAAGGAGCTGTTTGTCCAGCCCGAGGCGGTTGTGGATGAAACAGCCGCCGTGCTTTCAGGCCTTGACGGGCGCAAGATGAGCAAAAGCTACAACAACTTTATTCCGCTGTTTGATACGGAAAAACGGCTGCGCAAAATGATCATGAAGATCCAGACCAACTCTTTAGGGCCCGATGAGCCCAAAGATCCCGATAGCTGCACCCTGTTTTCAATCTACCGGGCCTTTGCCACCGAGCAGGAGACCAAAGATCTGGCCCGGCGCTACCGGGAGGGCATTGCCTGGGGAACGATGAAGCAGGAGCTGTTTGAATACATCAATGAAATCTTAAAAGAACCCAGACTGCGCTACGAAGAGCTGATGGCCAATCCCAAAGACATTGAAGATATTTTGAAAAAAGGCGCCGTTCGGGCCAGGGAATATTCCGTGCCCTTCCTGGCTAAAGTCAGAAAGAGCGTTGGGATTCAGTCCTTGTCTTAACTTTTTGTCAGAGCCTTAACCTCTTGGGGGGTAAGGTGCCGCCATTTTCCCGAGGGCAAGGTGCCAAGCTGGACATTGGCCATGCGAATGCGTTTGAGCATGGCCACCTCATTGCCGGTTTTGCCCACCATTTTCCGGATCTGGCGGTTTAATCCCTGCTTTAAAACGATTTTAAATCCGGTTTCCGAAACCCGGCGGACCCTGGCCCGCCGGGTTTTTTGTCCGTCGATCACCATGCCCTGGGCCATGGCGGTCAAGTCCTCGTCGCTGACAGGCCGGACGGCATATACCAGATACTCTTTTTCATGGTCATGGGAAGGGTGGGACAACCGGTTATGCAGTTCACCGTCGTCGGTGAGCAGCACAAGCCCCACGGAATCCTTATCCAGCCGGCCTACGGGATAGACCCGTTGTTTTATCGGTACGAGGTCCAGAATAATTTTTGCATTATTCTGGGCGCAGGTCGTCACCACCCCTGCGGGCTTATTTACGGCAAGATAGGTATATTCGCGTTTTTTTTGCGATGTATAAGAAATCTGCTTGCCGTCAAGGCAGATCTTATCCTTTGCCGGATCCGCCTTGGTGCCAAGTGCCGTTACCACCGTTCCATTGACCGACACCCTGCCCTCAAGGATAAAGGTTTCGGCCTTTCTGCGCGAACACAGCCCGCTATGGGCTAAAATTTTTTGCAGCCGGATGCCTTGTTCTGTTTCAGGATCTGTAGTCGGCATTGATTTTCACGTAGTTTTCACTGAAATCGCAGAACAGGAACTGATCCTGGCCGTCTCCAAGATTTAGATCCAGAACGATGTCGATTTCAGGCTTCTTCATAATTTGGGCGGCCTCTTTTTCCGCATCTTTCCCCAGCCACTGACCATTTTGGACCAACTGAACATCACCAACATACAAATCCATTTTATCCTGGTCCACTGTGGCCCCGGATCTGCCAGCCGCAGCAGTGATCCGTCCCCAGTTGGGATCCTGGCCGTAAATGGCTGTTTTAACCAGAGGTGAATGGGCAATGGCTTCGGCCGCTGCAAATGCATCGTCCTGGTTCAGAGCACCTTTAACGGTAATGGAGGCAACTTTTGTGGCGCCCTCCCCATCTTTAACAACCCGTTTGGCAAGCTCATAGCAGACCTCATCTAAAACGGCCTGGAATATCCCAAGGGATTCATCATTGTCGATTACGGCCTGGCTTTCCCCGTTGGCCATACATACAAGGGTGTCGTTTGTGCTGGTATCTCCGTCCACCGTAATCCGGTTAAAGGACCGATCAGCGGCATGGGTCAGTGCCTTTTTGAGCTGACTGCTGGAAATATCAGCGTCGGTGAATACATAGGCCAGCATGGTGGCCATATCCGGCCGAATCATGCCGGAGCCTTTGGCAACGCCCATTACAGTGATTTGTTTTTCATCCCCGGACGTATTGATCGCCGCATTGCGGGACACCATTTTAGTGCAGGTATCTGTGGTAAGAATCGCCAGGGCAAAATCTGCAATGGTACATTTGTCAAGGCTTTTCACAGCTTCTGGGATTTTTGCTTCTATCTTATCCACGGGCAGGGGCGCACCGATCACCCCGGTAGAAGAAACCAGTACATGTTCCGGATCAACCTTAAGGGCTTTGGCCACAAAGCCAACGCATTTTTTTGCATCAGCGATGCCCTGTTCACCGGTAAAACAGTTGGCATTGCCTGAATTGACCAATATTGCCTGGAGCATACCCTTTTCCATGATTTTTCTGCCCAGGATGACGGGGGCTGCAACCACTTGGTTTTTTGTAAACAATGCGGCGGCACAAACCGGTTTTTCCGAATAGATCAGGCCAAGATCCAAAGATCTGCTTTTTTTGATTCCGGCACAGATTCCGGCAAATTTAAAGCCTTTCATATTTGTTTTCCTTATCTTTTTTAAATCTTTACTTAAGAAAATTAACCGTGAATTATAATTTGGTTTTAGCCGCTTTGTAAACATTGATTTTCTCAAGGCCTTTTTAATTTCTGTCCGGCTTTGGATGGACAGACCGTCGAAATCTCGCCCATTTTCGTCGATAACGATCTTTTGATGAAAAAAATTACAACCCACCTCTAAAAATCACATTTTTGATTTGTTGCACTTTACAACGCCGTCATTACACATTGAAACACTTGAATTTTAAGGAAATTTAGACAAGCTGGTACATAATATACTGATGTTTCAGTGTATTATGCTTACAAACCGCTTTCAAAATTTTTTAGAAAACGATTAAAAAATCATTTGACATGGAAAAATTTGCTGAGTATACACTCAGATAAAATGAGTAGTCACTCAAGATTTTTTAGAGGAATTATGTCCAAGAAAGATGCCATACTGCAGGCTGCCACTGTGCTGTTTTCCAAAAACGGATTCAAAGAAACCTCCACCGCTGATCTGGCAAAAATGATCAATGTGGCCGAAGGCACCATTTTTTATCATTTCAAGACCAAAGACGGATTGTTCCTGGCAGTTCTTGAAAAGACCAAAGAAATGATTCTGGAGGAATTTGACGCCTATATGGGCAACCAGCATTTTGACAGCGGCATGGGCATGATTGAACGCGCGGTGTCCTTCCACTTATTTCTGGCCGGCAAGATGGAGAACGAGTTTCTTCTTTTGCACAGGTACTACCCCTACCATCTGGCAGAGTCCGTACCCCAGTGCCGCAGGTATCTGGAAGCCATTTACGACTGTCTTGTTTCCATCTATGAAGACGGTATCGAGATGGGGAAAAAGGATGGTTCCATTGATCCTTTGCCCACCCGCAAAACCGCATTGATTATCTTTTCCATGGTGGACGGGGTGGTCCGGTTTAAAACGTACAATTTGTATAATGCCAACGCACTGTTCAATGAATTGGTAAGCTCCTGCAGACGCATGCTAAAGGCTTAAGATTATTAATTTAAAAGAGGTGTTCGACATGTTAACCAAAATACTGCCGTTCATAGAGTGGTTCAAGGATTACTCCTTGGGCAAGTTCAAAATTGATTTTGTGGCAGGGCTCACCGTGGCCCTGGTACTTATTCCGCAGTCCATGGCCTATGCCCAGTTGGCAGGCCTTCCCGCCTATTACGGCCTTTATGCCGCATTTTTACCCCCCATGATAGCGTCGTTGTTCGGGTCCAGCCGCCAGCTGGCAACAGGTCCCGTGGCCGTGGTCTCTCTGATGACCGCAGCAAGTCTTGAACCTTTGGCATCCGCCGGCAGTGAAGCCTTTATTGCCTATGCAATTGTCCTGGCGCTCACGGTCGGTATTTTTCAGCTGATGCTTGGCGTGCTCCGCCTGGGTCTGATCGTTAATTTTCTGTCCCATCCGGTTGTAAACGGGTTTACCAATGCCGCGGCAATCATCATCGGTACGTCCCAGCTCTCCAAACTGTTCGGCGTGTATGTGGACAAGGCGCCCCACCACTATGAAACCATTATACGGGTCATTGAAAGTGCCTTTCATTACACCCATCTGCCCACCCTTGCCATGGGGATTTTATCCATTGCCATCATGGTCGGCTTAAAACGGCTGAATCCAAGACTTCCCTTCGTTCTTGCTGCGGTTGCCATCACCACGATCATCTCCTGGGCCACCGGGTTCCAGCACAATGAAACCGCAACGCTGTCCCAGATCATGGATGAAAAGGTTCAGCAGGACGTCCATGAATTTAATGAAACGATTCAAGCCATCAAGGATTTAAGTGTTGAACGTACAAAACTGACCGCCAAGATCGAAGGCAGCCATGATGCGCCCAAACTTGAACAACTGGATTTACAATACCAGTCCACCGTTCTGACGGCCAGAATAGATGCCGCCAAAGCCAAGGCGTCTAAAATTCGTACCGAACTTCGGGAGATGCACTTCAGTGCTGTTGAGGATGCAGGAAAAGGCATTGTGTTCTACAAAAAAGGCAGTCCCATGCCCGATGCCAGACTTGATGACAGAACCTATCGCATCAAGATGGGCAATAAAGCCGTTGAAACACAAAACATCACGCTGTCCGGCGGTGGTGCGGTGGTCGGGGACATCCCCAAAGGGCTTCCAAAGATCGGCATACCGAATATGAGCATTTCCGTATTCCTTCAGCTTCTGCCCTATGCCGTTATCATCTCCCTGCTCGGATTTATGGAAGCCATTGCCATTGCCAAAGCCATGGCGGCTAAAACCGGCCAGCGGCTTGATCCCAACCAGGAACTGATCGGTCAGGGCCTCTCCAACATTCTGGGGTCGTTCGGCAAAAGTTATCCGGTATCCGGCTCCTTTTCCAGAAGTGCCGTCAATCTCCAGGCAGGTGCCGTGTCCGGCCTTTCCAGTGTTATCACAAGTCTTATGGTTATCATCACCTTGCTGTTTTTCACCCCGCTGCTCTACCATCTGCCCCAGGCCGTTCTTGCATCGGTTATCATGATGGCGGTTATCGGGCTTGTGAACGTTTCGGGTTTTGTCCATGCCTGGCACGCCCAGTGGTATGACGGTCTGATCTCCGTAATTACCTTTGTGGTCACCCTGGCTGTGGCGCCCCACCTTGAAAGCGGTATCTATATCGGGGTCGGCCTCTCCCTGGCCGTATTTTTATACAAAAGCATGCGCCCGAAAATCAGCCTTCTTTCCCGGGGGGAGGATCAGGCGCTCAAAGATTCCTGCGTTCACGAACTTGCCACCTGTGAGCACATCCAGTTAATCCGTTTTGAAGGCCCGCTCTTTTTTGCCAATGCCAGCTACCTTGAAGATGAGATCAACGACCGGATACAGGCATCTTCCAACTTAAAGCACTTCATTATCGCCTGTAACGGTATCAACGATATTGATGCCTCGGGCCAGGAAGCGCTGGCTCTGATTATCCAGCGGCTGAGAAGTGCCGGATACGGGGTATCCTTAAGCGGGGTTAATGACGCGGTGCACAAGGTACTTGCCCGTACACATCTGCTTGAAGAGATCGGCAAGCACAACATTTATTCCACCATGGAAAATGCGATTTCAAGCGTGTACCCCCAGACCCATGCCAATACCAAGGAAGATCAGTGTCCATTACTTGTAAACTGCCTGGGACCCCAGTCAACTAATTAAAGGAGACCCACCATGTCTATACTGACATTTTTCAGCGGTTCATATTGCGGCAAATCGTCAATTGTTTCAGATGTTATTTCCCAAAGCGGATTCAAACTGCTCTCGGATAATGATATCGTAGCCTTGGCCAGCCAGCTGTCCGGCATGTCCGAAAAGAAAATTGCCCGCTCTTTTCTTGAAAAAACATCGGTGTTCAATAAGTTTACCCATGAAAAAGAGCGCTCCATTGCTTACCTGCGTCTTGCCGTGGCCCAGAGCATTGCCCAGGACAAGTGCGTGATTGAAGGTTTTACAAGCCTTTTAATTCCGGCATCCATCAGTCATGTACTCAGAATCTGCTTAATTGCAGACAAGGCGTCCCGCATTGAAGCGGCCATGAAAGAATACAGTTTAAGTGAAAAAGATGCCGGCAACTTGATCTCTAAAAGTGACGAAGCACACGCCGCGTGGTCCAATACGCTTTATAAAATTACCGATCCCTGGGACGCATCCTTGTACGACATGATTCTGCCCACGGACAAGATGACCAAAGATGAAGCCGTCGCGCTGATTCTTGAGAATTTAAAAAATGAAGTCATCCAGCCCACCAAGGCATCCAAAAAGGCCGCCGAAGACTTTGCCCTGGCAGCCCGGGTGGAAGTGGCATTGTCCAAGGAAGGTCATGCGGTGGGCGTCAGTGCCCGGGACGGTCTGGTGACCCTGACAATCAATACCAATGTTCTTTTGCTAGGAAAGCTTGAAGAAGAGCTTAAAAATATAGTACAACAGGTGGAAGGAGTCTCTTCGGTTGAAACCCGAATCGGCAAGGGGTTTTACCAGGCGGACATCTATCGCAGGTTTGATTTTCAGGTGCCCTCAAAAGTGCTCCTGGTGGATGACGAACGGGAATTTGTCCAGACCCTTTCCGAAAGACTGCAGATGCGCGATATGGGATCTGCCATTGCCTATGACGGTGAATCCGCGCTCAATCTTGTGGAAGCCGATGAGCCCGATGTAATGATTCTGGATCTGAAAATGCCCGGCATTGACGGTATTGAAGTGCTCAAAAAAGTCAAGGCATCCAGACCTGACATCGAAGTCATCATTCTTACCGGCCACGGGTCCGACGCGGACAGAGAAATCTGCATGAAGCTTGGGGCATTTGCCTATCTGCAAAAACCTGTGGACATAGAAGAACTGAGCAAGAATTTAGAGGCTGCCAATGAAAAAATCCGGCAGAAACAAAAAATATAAAGCACACATATGATCAACACCTTGCATCCGGGCAACGTAACAACGCCGTCCGGATGCAAAACGAATATATAAAACGATAGGGGCATGAGCCCCGCTAACGAGCCGTTCCAACTCTAACCCACCGGCTCTAACCCACCGGCTAAAACCCACCGGAATATTTCAGGAACAGGATATTCAACATGGTTCAGGAAACAAAGAGTGCTCAAAAAACAGCAGAGGACAGTGGTTCAACCACCAAAGTGCTTTCAGGAGAATTCCTCAATTACCGGCGGATATGGCTGCTCTCCTTTGTGCTGACAGCCCTGTTTGCCATTATTCCTGTTATCTTTTTTGCTGTTCTGGATTACAACCTGACCCGGCGGTCCCTGGAAAATGATGCCGAGGCCAGGGCATCCCGCCTGGCCTCAAACACCTGGCGGTCACTTTCCTATTTTTTAGACGAACGTAAAAATGCCTTACGTTACGTGGTGCGGTCCAATTCCCTGGACCAGCTTGAAGACACCCAGCAATTAAAAGAGATCTTAACGTTCCTGCACCAAAGCTTTGGGGGATTTACGGATATCGGTATTATTGAAGCCACCGGTATTCAGAGTGCCTATGCCGGCCCCCATGAACTTGCCGGTAAAAATTACATGGACCAGCAATGGTTCAAGGAGACCATGGCCCATGGGATCTCGGTAAGCGATGTGTTTCTAGGTTTCAGAAATGTCCCCCATATGTCCATTGCCCTGCGTCATACCGCCCCGGACAACAGCTTCTTTATTATCCGGGCCACCATTGAGCACCAGTTGCCTAAAATTATATCCCAAGTTAAAACATCGGGGAACGGGGATGCCTTTTTGGTCAATGAACAGGGTCTGCTTCAAACACCGTCCCACTATTTCGGGGATGTGCTTGAAAAAACCAACCTCACGTTACCTTTGGCCACAGACCAGACCCGGACCATGTCCGTTACATTGGACGATGGACAGGATTTGATTGCAGCGTTCAGGCACATACCCGATACGCCGTTTATCCTGGTCGTTCTTAAATCCAAACAGGTGATCATGTCCCCCTGGCATACCAGCCAGAAGACAGTCATTAAATACCTGGGCATCAGCATATCTGTCGTTCTCTTATGGATCGGTACCGTTACCGCATATTTTGTGCGTCGTTTAAAATATTTAGACCTCAAACGTTCCAAATATTTTCATATGGCTGAATATGAAAACAAGATGGCGTCCATCGGCCGGCTTGCCGCAGGCGTTGCCCATGAGATCAATAATCCCTTGGCCATTATCAATGAAAAGGCAGGACTCATTAAAGACATGGCCCATTTCAAGCCGGAATTGAAACAAGACCCAAAACTGCTTGAAATCATAGATGTTATCCTTGCATCGGTAAAGCGGTGCAGCAGGATTACCCGCCAACTGCTCAGTTTCGGCCGCCAGACCCAGACCGCTTCGGTGCCCTTGATCCTTAAAACCATTGTTGATGAAGTACTGGTGTTTCTGGTAAAAGAGGCACAGTTGAAAAATATCTTTATTGATGTTGATGTGCCGGATACGTTGCCCCAGGTGGTCGGCAACCGGGGTAAACTCCAGCAGGTGCTTTTGAATATAGTAAACAACGCATTTGCTGCCATGCCCCGGGACGGCAAACTGATCATCCATGCACAGAAAACGGACGATTCATTTGTCCGCCTTGAAATAAGAGACAGTGGATGCGGAATTTCGCCTGAAAACCTTAAACATATTTTTGAACCGTTTTTCTCCACCAAAACCAACCAGGGAGGAACCGGTTTAGGGCTTTCCATCACCTACGGCCTTATCCAGGAGATAGGCGGGCGGATTCAGGTAAAAAGCAAGGTTAATGAGGGTACTACATTTATTGTAGACCTGCCCACAACAATACAGAAAGAAGAGTAAACTATGCAGATACTTCTGGTCGATGATGAGAAGGAACTGGTCTCTACCCTGGCAGAACGTCTCGGATACAGGGGAATTGACGCACACTGGGCCGTTACGCCCAAAGAGGCCATCTCCATGCTGGCGGATCAAAACTATGACATTGCCGTTCTGGATGTGCAGATGCCGGAGATGAACGGTTTTGAACTCAAGGAGCAGATGGAAAAGATATCTTCTGAGCTCAAGTTTATTTTTATGACTGGCCACGGGTCTGAAGAGTGTTACAATGAAGGGTGCTCCCAGACCGGAGAGGCGTTTTATCTTGTGAAACCCGTGGAAATCGACAGTCTGATTGAAAAACTCAACCAGGTCATGCTGGATGGAGGAAAAAGTTGAAACATACGGTGCAGGAAATTACGAATCAATACGGCCCGGCGTACTTCGGCCGCATGGGGGCATCCATATCCCACGATATTAAAAACTGCCTGGCCATCATCAATGAGAATGCAGGCCTGATGTCCGATTATCTGATGATGGCCCAGAAAAAAGGGACCCCACTGGATATTGAGCGTTTCTCCGGCATTGTCCAACGCATTGAAAAACAGATCGTCCGGGCCGATGGTATCGTCAAATCCCTCAATACCTTTTCCCACAGCATGGACAACCCGGAGCAACAGATAGATATAGACGAAGCTGTGGCGCTTGCCCTGGGTCTTGGCGCCAGAATCATTGCCAACAAAGGCATTCAGGTAAATCACACCCGTAACGAAAACAAACGTTATCTCAACGGATCTCTTTTCTTTTCATTGTTTCTGATCTGGTCCATTTTAGAAAATATAACGGAAAACCTTGCATCTGGTGCCGTTCTCAATATATTCTCTAAGGAAGAGGACGATAATCAGGTTTGTTTAAGTTTTCAGTGCGAACAGCCCATTTTTGCATCTGATTTTGCCGAGCAGGTAAACTGCCAGGCATTGGATCTATTCCAGGCAAAAATTGTATTGGCGGACCAGCACACCCGGGCAGACCTGCTTTTTGGCAGATAAAACAATATTTTCAATAAACAACAACTTCTTTAATATTAACTAATTAAAAGGAGACCCCCGGAAATGAGTGAAAAAGTTTTAATCATAGATGACGAACAGGATTTTACACAAGCCCTGGCAGAGCGAATGACGAACCGGGGAATGGATGTGAGCACTTCGAGTTCCGCCATTGAGGGCCTGCAAAGCGTTGAAGAAAAATCCTTTGACGTGGTGGTCCTTGATTTACAAATGCCGGAAATGGATGGCATCGAAACCTTAAAGATCCTGAAAAAGAAAAAACCCGAACTTCAGGTAATTCTTTTGACCGGGCATGCCACGGTTGAAAAAGGCATTGAGGCCATGAAACTGGGTGCCATGGATTTGCTTGAAAAACCGGCGGACCTGACCACCCTGACCGAAAAGATCAAAAAAGCCCAGGCAAAAAAAATGATCCTGGTGGAGAAAAAAGCCGAGGCAAGAATCAAGGAAATCATGGAAACCCGGGGGTGGTAAACAACTATTCTTAGGCGTTTAACCAATTTTCACAACCGACACAAAAGGGATAAAAGCATGCACGCACGCTTTTATCCCTTTTAGATTCACAGGGGTGCCGGGGTTGTCATTATAGCTGGTTTGGTTTATATAAAACAACTAAGTTTGAAATAAGGTTTATCATTCAGCAAGCAACGTCAGGGACAAATGGAAATATTAATAACTGAGTTATGCAAGTCTTTAGGGGTATCCCGTACAACCATAGAGCGCTGGATCCGCCAGGGGAAACTGCCTGTGTCCAAAAAAGGGAGAACTTACAGCTTTCATGCCAGGGATCTGAAAAACTGGGCCTCGAACAACCATATTTCCCTTAATCTGAAACCCCGGCCGGCCCAGGGCACCGAGACCGAAGTGCAGGTCTCTTTGTCCACGGCCCTTGAGACCGGTGGCGTTTATCACGATATTGAGACCGGGCCGGATGTGCCGTCGGTGATTCATGCCTGCGTTGAACAAATTAAAGCGGTACCCGATAATTGTAAAACTGACCTTGCCCAACAGCTTATTGAAAGGGAAGAAGCGTTGTCCACAGGGGTTGGCGGCGGCGTTGCCATTCCCCACCCTCGAACGCCCCTTAAGTTTCTTGAGCAGCCCATGGTTGCAGCCTGTTTTCTTAAAAACCCCGTGGACTATCATGCATTGGACAAGCAGCCTGTATCCACCCTGTTTTTCATTCTGTTCCCGGAATTAAAGTTCCACCTTCACTTACTGTCCTCTCTTTCTCAATGTTTACGAAACAGGCAGTTCAGTGAATTTTTAAAAACCCGCCCGGAACAATCCGAGTTAATAGAAAAAATTGATGCCCTGCACCTGACCCAAAAGATGTAAGCGGTTATCCGGACTCATCATGAGCAAGCTCAAACAGACCTATAATTCGTTTTATGCAAAGTTTTTCCTTTTTGACAACCGGCTTGTGCTGATGACGGCCGGGGCAGTTGTGGGCATTTTTGCCGGCCTTGCAGCTGTGGCATTAAGACTTTCGCTGGCCTCGATTCTTGAATTTTTAGCGCCTTACCGCCAGTATGGCTGGGCATTTATTTTACCCGGCATCGGTGCCATGTGCTCCTATTTATTTCTCGACAAAATCATGCGGGAAGGCGCAGGTCACGGCGTGCCCGAAGTGATTTATGCCGTATCCCGACGCGGTGGGCTTTTGCGGCTTCGATCAACCTATTCCAGGCTGATTTCAAGTTTTTTAACCATTGCCAGCGGTGGTTCGGCAGGTCCCGAGGCACCGGTTGTCATGAGCGGGTCCGCCATCGGATCAAACATTGCTAAATTCTTAGGCTTAAATGACCGACAGCGCATGACATTGGTCGGCTGCGGTACGGCCGGTGCCATTGCCTCCATTTTCCACGCACCTGTGGCCGGGCTCATTTTTGCCGTTGAAATTATTCTTGGCGAATGGAAATTCGTCAATATTATTCCCATCACCATTGCCGCGGTGGCCGGCGCACAAATCAGTGAAGCCATCATTCCTGAAAAAGAGCTTTTCCAGCATCATCCCTTTGATATTTTTCCCGGTGACATTTTAGGCAGCATCGGCCTTGCCCTATTCACCGCCATCGTATCCGTTATCTTTACGCGGACGCTCAGGCAGGTTGGCGGATTGGCCAAACGGACGCCTGTATCCCCCTGGCTCCGGGCCGTAATGGGCGGATGCATTGTCGGGGCCATAGGTATTTATATGCCCATGGTACTGGGCGAAGGGTACCATCCGATCATGGAAATGATCAGCGGCACCTTTCCCATGACATTCTGGCTTGTATTCCTCGGTCTTTTCCTGAAAATATTCGTCACATCCATGACCCTGGGCTGGGGCGGCTCCGGCGGCATCTTTGCACCCTGCCTGGTCATCGGCAGCCTTAGCGGCGTGGTGTTCTACAAGGCGATGATGTTTGTGTTCCCCAATGCCGCAGTGACCTCGGAAGGAGCCTATGCCCTTCTGGGCATGACCGGTATCATGGCCGGCGTCATGCAGGCGCCATTGAGCAGTATCTTTTTGATTGCGGAAATCACCGGCGGCTATGAAGCCATCTTGCTTTTACTCTTGGTGTCATCCATTTCATCAACCCTAAGCCATATTATTGAACCGTCTTCCTTTTATTTTAAAGATCTCATCGAACGCGGCGAATTCATGCGGCCCGGGACCGATGCAAGGGTATTGTCCGATTTAAGCTTGAACGAAATCATTGACACCGACTACACCCCGATATCGGAAAATATGATTTTCAGGGAATTTATTGATCTCATCCGCAATTCACACCGCAACCACTACCCGGTCATCTCCGATGAAACCGGCAACTATGTGGGGATGGTACGGGTTTCACGTATCAGGAAATACGCCCTGGACCCAGCCTTTTACGATATGATCTTTATTAGCCAGATCATGGATACGGATATGGTGACCGTATCGTTTGACGATGACCTTCATGATGTGCTCGAATTCATGGAGGCCTTTAACGTTGATCATATCCCCGTGGTGGATCACCATAAATTTTCCGGGATGGTTTCCAAAGCACGGATACTTGATCTGTACCGCAGGGAACTGATCATGCAGACCAACGTACAATGACCCTGAGTTCATGGTCCCAAGGAGACTTTAAATGAATTATAAACTGCTTCATATTTTCAGGAATACCCCCTTTGGCAGGGAAACATTCTTGCAGTCCCTCCATTTTTGCAAAACCATCAATGCCTATCCGGTTGTGTACATCCCCAAAACAGATAAATTTTTAATGTACTTTGCCAATGATGTGGTGCAGGTGAACCTGGACAACTCATTTTTAGCCTCTCCGGACACAGCCCATGACCATGCGATTGCGCTTTTTGATGAGGCCGGCATACCCCCCAGGTTTTATAAGCCCAAAAATTATACCGCCTCTACCCTGCCGGATATTTCCAGCCAGTTTGATTATATGTGCTCTCCGCGTTCAATCAGCGACCTGTCATCCAAAATAAGCCTGGGCCATTTGGGTCCCAAGGTCCGTCGCATGATCAAGCAGGCCACCTTTCCCATTCTCATCGCAAGCCCCGTATTCAAGCCATGGAAAAGCATATCCGTTTTCTTTGGCGGCTCATCCAATGCCATGAACGCCCTTGTTCTCGGGCTCAAAGTTGCTATTTCCTCGGGATTTAATTTAAAAATTTACACCGTGCTTGAAAAAGATGACGAGCAAGCGTACCGGGATATGGTCCGGGATTCCGATCTTGGGGATCTTGTGGACCAATATGTCAAAGAGTGGTGTTTTTATCAATCTTCGGAATTTGACCAGATGCTCTATGACGTGCCCCACGACTCACTGATTGTTCTTGGTGCCTATGGACATGGTGTCATTAAGGAACTTCTTTTAGGGAGCAAGATGGAGTATATCCAGTCCACGGTCAGCAACAACCTTCTGGTGACAGGTCCCAACTGCAGTATCACTCTAAAATAGTTCCCGGCAAAAACGCTGAAGCCGTTAAAACCCACCTGATCAAGGGAACCGTTTAAACTTTTGGAAAGGTGTCATGGGTGAACAGCAAGCCGCCAAAGCCATAACAAACGCCAATAAAAACAAACATTAACATCAAAACAATAAATTTGTCATTCTACGTCAGAATTGATATAGACTAAATTTACCCACCTCTATAATCACTTTTTTTTAACTTACCAAAAGGGAACGCAAATGAAAAAATTTTTTCTGATTCTGGTCATGGTAATGCTGACGGTTTCTGCCTACGCATTCGAATATAACTATGTCTCCCCGGACAAAGTTAAATCCTGGATCGAAACCGAAACACCCGTAAACATTGTGGATATCCAGGTGCCCGAAGAATTTAATGCCCATCATCTGCCCGGCGCCATCCCCACCTATTCCTATCCTGTAAAAACAGACAGCGAAAGAGCCAAACTCGACCAAGTCGTTGCTGACACCAAAAAGAATCAGGACCCGGTGGTCATTGTCTGTCCAAGAGGCAAAGGCGGTGCCGAGCGCTGTTACGATTATCTTAAAGAGAACGGCATTGCCGAAGACCGTCTGCTGATCCTGGAAGAGGGTCAGGCGGGGTGGCCCTACAAAGAGATGGTGAAATCAGAGTAATGAGTCTTCCCACTTTCCTGGATTGATCTAATTTAAAAAAGCTGCACCTCATCATTCTGATAGCAGGTCTGATCTTCGCCTGTTTCAAGCTTGGACTGGCCGATTATTTCAGTCTGGAAGAAATTAAATATTCCCAGGGCAGGATTCAGGTGTTTTACCACAAGAATCCTGCCTTGGTCCTTAGTCCTGGGTCTTGCGGCCGGCGTATTCTTCGGCACATTTACGGATACAGTGGTGGTCTCCTTTGCAAGTTCCATTGGGGCACTGCTGGTCTGCAAAGAGTTGCCCCAAGCTATTTTCCGGGAGAGAAACTACCGCGCCACAGAGTAAAAAGCGCCCTTTCCCCACCAATCAGACCGATGACGCCCACAAACCGCGTACCATTTTCAAATTCATGCCCAGATAAGCGATCTGCATTGTAGGATCATTACAGAAAATTTCCAGGGTAATGGTGCGGTCGTATGAGATCGCTTTTAACGAATCCACCGCCTGCCGCCAGTCTACAGTGCCCACGCCCAAAGGCATATGGTCGTCATTCCTTGAGCGGTTGTCGGAGAAGTGAACATGCACAAGGTGTTCCCCAAGCGCCTCACAAAAGATCTCATGACCATCCTTGCCAAAGTTGGTATGGCCAAAGTCCAGATGCAGCTTTAAACCGGGAACCCGGGCAATCAGTTCTGTAAACACCGACACCCGGTCAAAGGGCGCACTATAATTTTCCAACACCAGGGTAAGCCCATGGGATGCGGCCATGTCAACAATGGCAGGCAGCGCCTCGATGTGAAACGGGACGCGTTGATCTCTCATGCCGGGCGGACAGGCATAACAGGGATGAATGTTCATCACCCCGGCACCCAAACGGGAAAAGATGCGTGCACACCGTTCAAGTTCTTTCAAACAGGCATCCCTGATCCCAGGCACCGGGTATGCCCAGGGAAGGCAGGGATCGGTATGCCCGATAATTTCCAGTTCGTAATTATCCAGAATAGTTTTAAGCTGTTGAACATCCACATCTGCGGCTTTGGGGCCTTCCAGGGTCAGGTCCAGGAAATCAAAACCGGATTTGCCGCATTGCTCGGCTTCTTTGTAAACTGAGTTTGATGGGTTGTTCATCATACCTATTTTCATGGTGTTACCCTTTAATTTTTTTTGTACCGTAAAACACCACAAAGCTCTCAAAGGGCACGAAGAGTTGACATCCTGGTGCGCTTCACCGCCTTTGTGGCCCAAAATAGCGTGGTAAAGTTTATACTTTCTACGGGTAAATTGCGACAGCCCCACCCTAAAAATCAACCGATTACGTTAAAGAATCCTTACCATGGTGAGCCGGATATGTAATAATCGGTGTTCTGATATTGCAGTATGCAAAAAAATGTTCAAGCTGATTGGCCAAAGATTCTGATTCAACACATAGCACTCTGGAGGTTCATAAAATGAAATGGTTACAGTTTTTTACGCCCGCCAAATCAATGGATACCGGGCAGGCAAAGGATTTTATCTCCACACATACCAACGAAGAGACCACCATCCTTGATGTCCGTCAGCCCTCTGAATATGAGGAGCGCCACATACCGGGGGCAGTCCTGATCCCGTTGTCCGAACTTTCGGACCGGCTGGAAGAACTTGACCCGGAAAAGCCGACCCTGGTGTATTGTGCCATAGGCGGGCGCAGCCGGGTTGCGGCCCAGATGCTGGCCGGCAAGGGATTTAAACAGGTCATCAATGTATCCGGCGGCATAAAGGCATGGGAATCTGAAATCGCCATCGGAGATCGGGATCTGGGGATAGACTTGTTTTCCGACACAGAAGATCCGGTCCAGGTGCTCAAGGCGGCCTACTCCCTGGAACAGGGCCTAAGGGATTTTTACCTTACCCTGGGCGGCCAGGCCACCCATCCCAAGGTGAAAGAGCTGTTTGCAAAACTTTCCGAAATCGAGTTAAAACATCAAACGTCTATTTTTCAGGCCTATCTGGATATCAGTGGGGAAACCCAAAAAATCTCCCAAAAAGAGTTTGAAGGCATGGTGGAAGTAAAAGCGCTGGAAGGCGGTCTTTCAACCGAACAGTATCTTGAGCTGTTCCACCCGGACCTGGAAAAGGAGACCGATGTCATCTCCCTTGCCATGTCCATTGAAGCCCAGGCCCTGGATCTTTACCAGCGCCTTGCCTTGAAAATAGACAACCCGGATTCAAAACAGGTTGTTCAGAAAATCGCCAATGAAGAAAAAACGCATCTGGAAAGCCTGGGCAAACTGATGGACGCGCTGAAGGGAACAGAATAATGAAAAAACATCTGGTGCTGATCGGCGGCGGCCATGCCCACATGACCGCACTTGAGAATATTTCCCGGTTTGTTGAAAAAGGCTTTAAGGTGACAGTGATCGGTCCCTCCTTTTACCACTATTATTCGGGCATGGGACCTGGGATGCTGGGCGGAACATACACCCCGTCGGACATTCGTTTTGCCACCCGTGATGTTGTCTGCAAACAGGGCGGAACTTTCATAAAGGATTATGCGACCCGCATTGACCCGGCAGCCAAAACAATTATCACAGCCGGCGGCCAAAGTGTGGGCTATGATGTTCTTTCGGTAAATGCAGGCTCCTATGTTGCCATGCAGGATGTACCTGAAGATGCCGGAAATATTTATCCGGTCAAGCCCATTGAAAAGCTGATGGAAGCAGCGGAAAAACTCAAGCTTCTTTTTGACCGAAAAAAAGCGGTGGTGACCATCGTCGGCGGCGGCCCCTCCTCGGCGGAAGTGGCAGGAAACATATGGCAACTGGCAAACCAGACAAAGGGGAATATGCCGGAGATAAAAATTCTTGCGGGCAAGCGGTTTATGGGCAGATTCCCGGAAAGTGTGCGAAGCCGTGTGATCCGGATTCTTACAAAAAGGGGCATCCAACTTTTTGAAAACGGGTATGTAAAAAAAGTCACGGCCGAATCCATTGTCATGGAATCCGGTGACTCGCTCGCCACGGATTTTACGTTTCTTGCTTCCGGCGTAAAACCGTCAAAGCTGTTTGAAACATCCGGCCTGCCGGTGGGCCCGGATAAGGGGCTGCTGGTAAACAAATATCTGCAAAGCGTCACCTATCCGGATATCTTCGGCGGCGGGGACTGTATCTGTTTTAAAGATCGACCGTTGGACAAGGTGGGGGTGTATGCGGTCCGGCAAAATCCGGTATTGCTGAACAACCTGTTTGCCCAACTTGAAGGAAAGCCGCTGCAGGTGTTTGAACCGGGACCGGAGTACCTGTTAATCTTTAACCTTGGCGCAAACTTCGGTGTCTTGAAAAAAAAGGGATTGGTGTTCAGCGGGAAACCGGCTTTCTGGATCAAAAACTATATTGATACAAAATTCATGAAAAAATTTCAGGCCATAGAGAAAACCCTTTAAAGCATTCCCCCCTCTTGCAGATAACGCCTTTTAGCAAGAGGGGCGATTAAAACATAATGCTGAAATCCCGGGAGGCGATTCTGAGCAAAGTATCAGTGATAATAAACCTTTAACTTTTCCGGGCTGACCCCAACGAAAAAAAGCAGTTGAAGCATCCAGTTGCGAAGGGTTGTATATATCATTCCTTCCTTTTTCCAGCGCCGGGCTGAGGTCACTACCGGATCTGAAATAAAGCGGATTTTATATCCTTTTTTCCTGAGCCTGAGCATGATATCCACATCTTCCATCAGGGCAATGGGTTTATACCCGCCCAGGGCCCAAAAGCATTTCGATTTAAAAAATACGGCCTGATCCCCAAAGGGAATCCGGGTGATCCTGGAGCGCAGGGTCGCCCCTTTTTCGATGATGCGAAACGCCGGATGAGAATCGCCGATGGCCAGATCAAAAGCACCGGCGGCCACACCCTTCTTCCTGCAGACATGAAGAATTGTGCTAAGCGCATTTGCAGGCAAAACGGTATCTGCATGAACAAACAGCAGCAGATCGGCGGTTGCGGCCCGGGCCCCATGATTCATCTGCACACCCCGGCCGGCCGGCGATGCTGTTTTTATAACATCAGGGTCTTTGATCGCTTGAAGGGTGCTTTTTTCAGGTTCTCCATCCACCACAATAATTTCGATGGCCCAGGGCATCTGGGCCATCGAAATTTTTAACAGGTCAATGGTCCTGTTGATGCGATCAGCTTCGCCGTATACCGGTATAATAACGGAGATTACAGGCTTCATTGGATCGGGGCGTCCAACGTTGATTTAAAAAGAATATCCCCGTAAAAAGCTGTGGATGTCTCACCCGTATTGTCCGTGTCAGTCATGATCGCCACACCTGAAGTCAATGGGGGCGGATGACCGAAGCTGTCCACATAATCCTGATAAATATTGCGTTCCTCGGTGACCCAGGTGCCCACCTTTTCTTCGCCACTCTGGACGGCAATCATCATCACCCTATCAACGTAAGGGTTGGGAACCCGGGTCTCTTTGGAGGCCTTGTTGGCCCAGATATAGGTCACCACGGTTGCCGGCGGATACTCGCCATAGAGCAGTCGGACGGTGTTAAACTTGGTTTTTTCCCAGAAGCCTGCCGCATCAGGATCATATATAAACGCGACATAAATGCGGGCCGGATAATCATCCCCCTGTTTTTGGGTCACATCGGATTTCTCATTAATCTGAGTGATTTTCCATTGCCATTGAAGGATTGGATATTTTTTAACATCAATACCAATTTTTCGGATCAGTCCCGAAGCCGAAGCCTTGCTTTGGGCTTTGATTACGGTTCGCCCCTGATCTTCAACGATCTGGTATAGGGTGTGTGCTTTTATCTTTTTAAACGTTAAAGCCTCCCAGTCCCGGGGTATTATCTCGCCGGGATCTGCCTGGGAAAAGTTGCCTACGGTTACAATCGGCTCGGCACAAAAGGCAACGGCGACCTGCAAGATCATGGCAACACCCACCGCCATCAAAACTTGTGTTTTTCGATTCAAAGCGTCACTCCTTGTTTTAAAAGGTAGTCGGTTGTGTGTACTGCTGTTTTGCCGGAAGGATCAAGGCTCAGAACGCTTAAATCCTCCCGGGTATCAATGTCCTGCCACACGGGCAGGGTATGGTATGAAACGTGATGATCTTTAAACCTGTTCAGGGTCAAGTCAAAGACCTGATTGGTGGACCATGGGATATCATGAAATATCTGTGTGGTGAATCCTGCGGCCGTAAACCCGATCAGATAATAACCGCCATCCCGGCTTGGGCCGATGGCCGCACTGCACTGTTCCAAGCCTGTAAATGCCGTCTCAATGATCCCGGACGGCAGATCCGGCAGGTCTGATCCGATGAGGAGTGCCCTTTCATACCCGGCGGCAAAGGTGTCGGCAAGGGCATTCTCCATTTTGTCTCCCAGGTTGCTGCCCTTTTGGGGAAAAAGATTCAGATCGTCTCCCAACCAAGTCCGGACAGGATCATAAGCGTTTTCCGGGTAGTAATACACCCGCAACGCCCAGGGGGTTGATCGCACCATATCCAGAACATCCATCACAAAGCAGCGGTATAACTCCAGGGCGGCAACGTCCCCTACCCCCTTGGCCAGCCGGGTTTTAACCCGGCCCTTTTCCGGGGATTTGATAAAAACAATAACCGCGTTGTTTGTTGCCATGGCTACACCTTGAAATAGGGGCAGGCCTGCCGGATACACTCCCTGTTTTTACCCTGTTGACGGCATTGCACATCACCGTCTGCCTTCAGGGCCAGGGGCAGGAGCGTTTTTGACAACCGGGCCATGGTTTTAAATGTTGTCCAGACCTCCCGCTGGCAGCAGCGGGCGGCCTCTATCCGATTCAGGTCATGAATAATCGCTTCGGACACCTGCTGGACGATCTGCCTGGCCTTGGGTTTTAACGGGGTGCTTTTCAAAATGATCCCCAGGGCAATTCCGGCACCGATTGCAGCCCCGCACGTCCCCCAAAACGCACAGACACCACCTGGAACACCTCGTCCCCGGTCAATTGCCGTAATGATGTCGCTGTCCGTGATATCCCCGCCCAAATTTCGATACACCGCCGTAATTACGCCGGGCACGGCAAAATGATGTTCCGGACCATGAAGGGGAAACGAAGGATGACTGCGAAGCTGGTTCATCAGATCAATCATATCCGTTGCATCGGTATGGGTGCAGATATGTTTGACCACATCCACCATATCTTTTCCATGGCAGTAGTCGCAGACAAAATGCCCTTGTTCGCATACGGCATTGGCAGGGTATTGATCGCCGCAGAAGACGCAAGCTTCCTGGCGCTGTTCTTCCAGATAGATCAGGGGGTGGCCGCACAGCATGCAGTCCTGTTGAAACTTGGCGCCCGTTTGCGGGTATGGGGCCGGCGCTGTGCTCAAGGCGGCTGTGTTCTCTAACACAGGGGGTGGAGGCAACGCGCAGCTGCATGCGTTGACGGCTTCGATGTTGGAAACACCGCCCATGTGATCCAGCTCAAAAATCGTGGTGTCCTCACCGGCATCAGAGGGCCTGATGGATTCCGACGCCAGCCCGCGTAACAGCAGCTGGCCGTCGTCCGTCAAAACCGCGGCATGGGGGCCCGGGTAAAACACCGTGGTCTTTTCAGGAGATTTAGGCCGAAAAGCCGTATAGGTGACGGCATAAAACTTGTGATTCAACACCTCTTTGTAAAAAAAGCGTTTCACCACCCTGATCCGGCTGAATCCGGCTGATTCCAAAATGCTCATCAGCTGGGACTGGACAAGGGCCCCTGACAGGCACGCCCCCCGGAGCACCGCATCATTCTGGATTTCAGGGGGACAGGGCTCATCCGTGACCACGTCGGAAATAAAAATCCGGCCGCCGGGGGCAAGGATGCGAAAAACTTCGGCAAAGGTCTGCCGTTTGTCCTGGGAGAGGTTGATAACGCAGTTGGAGATGACCAGATCCACGGTGTTATCGGCCAGGGGCAGTTGTTCAAGAAATCCTTTTTTAAACGCTACGTTCTCATATCCCAGGTTTTGGGCCACCTCCCCAAGGGGTTTTCGGGCCAACGCCAGCATGTGATCCAGCATGTCAATCCCGAAGACCTGTCCCGAAGGCCCGGTTTTCCGGGCGGCAATGTAACACTCGACCCCTGCCCCGCAGCCAAGATCAACCACGGTGTTACCCAGGCTGACGCCTGCGTCCAGGACCGGACTGCCGCATCCATAGGACCGAATCCTGGCATATTTGGGAATATGGGACATTTCCGCATCCGGATAGCAGACCGGATTGGTGATGTCCGTATTTTCCTGTAATGCGGCTGCCGAATAAAAGTCGCCCACAACACCATGGGTATCGGCCAGGGTGAGTACGCAATTGGAGTGGGTCAGGGCCACAACCTCGCCCTCTTTTTCACAATTCAGCAGCTTTTCCCCCATTTTCCGCCGGATCTGGGGCCAGGGAGCCTCCCGGGTAATTTGGGCCGATTGAATCATTAACCACAATGCCAGACGGCTGTACAAGGCCAGGTAGGGGTCATATCCCAGGTATGATCCGCCGGTGTGAAAACTGTGATCCATATCCGGACCACCCACAATGTATTTTAGAGGATTGTTCCCAAAAGCAGGATCATCGTTCACCGACATGCTTCGCAAGGTTTCAAGGGCCTCACTGTTTCGCCAGACCGTCTCCAGACCCTGGGAAATATGGCCGCACACGGTCTCTTTGGGGCCGATCAGGGCCGGTGTGGGAAAAATCACGCCGCCGGGGTCCAGTGCCAGGGACTCCCAACCGGCATTGCCCAGGTCGTATCGGGTGCCGGGGGTGGAAAAAACCCTGGCTGCCAGATTGGTGATATTATCAATGGAGATGCCCTGGGCTTGGGCCATATCGTGGGCCTCAATCAAAAGGTTGAACAGCTCATCCATGGAGACCGCAGGCTGGGTCGATGCCCGGCCTGTGGTTAAAAGCCACATGTAATGGATGGCGTTCACCGAAAACTCCACGCCCAGTTCAACCATTTTTGTCATTTGATGGAAATTATCCGGATGAACGACCATGGACAGGGTGGTGACAATATTTGATCCTTTCAAGGCACCAAGGGCGGCAGTGGTTCGGGCAAAGGCGCCGGCCCCCCTTAACCGGTCATTGGTCTCTTCAATACCATCCAGACTGACCTGGAGAAACAGCCGTTCACACGGCAAGGATTTGAAAAAATCCAGGTGGTCCGGTATCAGTATCCCGTTGGTCAAAATCACAAGCATCGTGTCAGGATATTCATTCAAAATCAGACTGCAAATCTTTTGAAAATCGCGATGAACCAAAGGCTCTCCGCCGGTCAAATAAAAAATCCGGGTACCCAGAGCGTAGGCCTGTGAAACCGCCGAGGTGATCATCTCAAAATCCATGGATCTACTCGTCTTTGCGGAACAGGAAAATAGACAATGGCGGCAGGCCAGGTTGCATTGGTCGGTGATATGCAGCCAGAACTCTTTTAATGACTTAAGGGTCAATGCATGGGCACGGCCCTTGTAATCGGCCACATCCGGTGATTTTAGCAAGGAGAGAAACTGAGACTCACGGACAATGGCGCTGAACTTCGTATCACCCGAAGGCAAATCCGTTTGCGGCCCCTTTGTTGCACCGCCCTGCCCTTGGGTAGAGATTAGATTTTGAAGCAGCCGGTCTCCTGCGGCACTGGGGACGATCCAGTCAACGGATTCGGGGTTGACATATACGGCAGTGTTATCCTGTTCAAGTCTGATCCAGCTTTGATAATGAGCTATGTTCAAGTGTACTCCCATTGTAATTATTGATATTTAAAAGCAGTTATTTACGTTGCCAGGTCAAAAAACGTTCTACAACTTTCAGCGTATTTTTCGGCACCCTGGCTCTTTTCCAGGCTCCGGCGGCAAATCGGCCGGACTCCGCCAGGGTCGGATATATGTGAATGGTGCCAAGGATTTTATTGAGCCCGATATTGTATTTCATGGCCAAAATAAATTCATGGATCAAGTCACCGGCATGGGCCCCCACAATGGTCACCCCCAGGATTTTGTCCTTTTTGGGCACGGTCAATACTTTGACAAATCCCCGGGCTTCGGAATCGGCAATGGCCCGGTCCAGATCATCAATCCCGTAACGGGTTACCTCGCATGCAATGCCGGCATCAAGGCAATCGGCTTCGTTCATTCCCACCCGGGCCACTTCGGGATCGGTAAAGGTACACCAGGGTATCACCCTGTAATCGGCCTTAAATTTTTTAAAGGTGCCAAACAAGGCGTTGACGGAGGCATACCAGGCCTGGTGGGATGCCACATGGGTGAATTGGTAAGGGCCTGCAACGTCACCTGCCGCATAAATATTGGGAATGGTGGTTTGCAGCCACCCGTTGGTTTTAATGCTACCGTTGGGGTTCAGTGCCACTCCCAGTTTTTCCAGTCCAAAGCCTCGGGTATTGGCGGTACGGCCCACGGCAAGCAAAAGGGCGTCGAACTGAACGGCCACCTCTTGTCCGTCCGAATTCCGGATAGAGATCAGCCTTTTTTCGTCATTGCACACCCGTATTTCTTTTACCGAATGCCCGGTGAGAACTTGAACACCTTCCCGGGTGAAAGTCTCCTGGATAAAATCGGCCACATCCTCATCCTCACGGCCCATGATCCTTGGCGCTCTGCCCACAAGGGTAACCTTAGCCCCCAGACGGGCAAAGGCTTGGCTGAGTTCGCATCCGATCGGCCCGCCTCCCAGCACCACCAGGCGTTGGGGCAATTCCCTTAAAGCCCAGATCGTATCAGATGTAAAATACGGCACCTGTTCGAGGCCGGGGATGGCCGGAACCCTGGGCCGGGCTCCCGTTGCCACGACAATACTTCGGGTAGTGATAATTTTACCGTTTACTTCAACTTCATACGGGGAAAGAATTTGTGCCTCACCCTGGATACAGTCGACCCCAAGCTGGGTATACCGTTCCACAGAATCATGGGGCTCTATTTTTTCGATGATCTTTTCCACCCGCTCCATGACCGTTTTAAACTGAAAGTCCACATGGGTATGATCAAAGCCGAACTCTTTTGCCCTTCGGGCATAGGAAATCATTTTTGCCGAGCGCAGCAAGGCTTTGCTGGGCACGCATCCGGTATTCAGGCAGTCTCCCCCCATTTTATTTTTTTCCACCAGCGCCACACCGGCCTTCACGGCCGCTGCAATATAGGAAGTGACAAGACCCGCGGAACCAGCACCGATCACCACCAGGTTGTAGTCAAACTTTGACGGCTTGGAAAATTTTGCCATGGCCCGCCGATTTTTTAAAAAACCTGTGAACGCCTTGGCGATCCAGGGAAAAATCCCTAAAACTGCAAAGGAGGCCAGCAACGGCAAGGAAAGAATGCCGGAGGCACTTTCCACTTTGGACAACTGGGTACCGGCATTGATGTAGGCAAGGGTCCCCGGAAGCATGCCCACCTGGCTTACGATATAAAAGATGCCGGTTTTAATGGGGGTCAGCCCCATGACAAGGTTGATCACGAAAAAGGGGAACACCGGCACCAGGCGCAGGGTGAAAAGATAAAACGGCCCGTCGGTTTCAATGCCCTCATTTATTTTTTTTAGCCGGTCGGAAAATCGATTCTGGATGTAATCGCGCAAAAGAAACCGTGATGCAAGAAACGCAAGGGTCGCACCAATGGTACTGGAAAAGGAGACAATGATCGTACCAACCCAAAGCCCGAACACGGCACCACCTGCCAGGGACATCACCACAGCGCCTGGCAGGGACAATGCCGTCACAACCACATAGACCGCCATATAAATGAAGATGGTCAGGGCTGTATTTTCGGCATACACACTTGCCATGGCGGCCTGTTGGGCTTTAAGGCTTTCAAAGGTCAGATACCGATGAAGGTCCAATGAAAAAAACAGGATAACGCCCAGGATAATTATTCCCAGAATGAATATCTTAAAGATGCGTTGATTCATTTTATATCCACATTTTATTTATAAGACCCCTATGGGCCAAAATCTTTATGTTAAGACAGCTTCTGAAAAAAATAGCATGTAGCCGTAATGCCGTAAACGTTGTTTTTGTCAATCATGTTCCCTCCATCTTGCTCGTTTGTTTATCCCAAAGTTAGCTCTCAAATCTCATAAAAGTATCACAAACCCCTCACAAGAGTATTTTCAATTGACGGTCTCTGCCAGGAGCCATTATGATTGAAAGGCCAATCAGGATAACGACGTATGCTTCTCGTATCACCCCCTAACAAGGAGTCCCCATGCAGAGAAAAATTCTTGTGGTGGAAGACAATACCGAGCTTTCAGATCTTCTTCTCCTTCACCTTGGTGACCAGTCCTGGCAGGTGGACCTGGCCCATGACGGCATTACAGGAAATAAGAAAGCGGCCGGCGGGGGGTACGACCTCATCGTTCTGGACATTATGCTGCCCGGCATGGACGGCATAGAAATTCTCAAAAGCATCCGAAACAAGGGACTGGTCACGCCGGTGCTGATGCTGACCTCCAAGTCGTCGGAGATCGACAGAATTCTCGGATTGGAACTTGGGGCGGATGACTATATTACCAAGCCCTTTTCCATACGGGAACTGGTTGCCCGGATCAAAGCCGTATTCCGGCGCATGGAAAACCTATCCGCCATGAAAGAGCGTGTGCCCGAGCCTATGATCCAGTCCGGGGAACTGACCATTGATCCGGACAAGCGCAAGGTCACTGTCGCAGGCCGGCCGGTGGATCTCACCGCAAAGGAGTACGACCTGCTCACCTTTTTTGCCCGCCGGCCCGGCCGGGTGTATAACCGGTCCCAGCTTTTGGAAAATGTCTGGGGATACGGCCACGACGGCTACGACCATACCGTCAACTCCAATATCAACAGGCTCCGGGCCAAAATCGAATCGGACCCGGCCAATCCGCAGTATATCCTTACGGTCTGGGGGGTCGGCTATAAATTCATGGACGCGGATGAGGCCGATGTTTAACTCCTTGTACGCCAAAATCGCAGCGGGTCTTTCCGCCCTGTTCCTGGTGGTGGGCCTGATTTTTATCGGGGTAACCGGCTTTGCCACGGACATGTACCAGCAGGAGGTGAACCAGAAACTGAACACGGGGCTTGCCCGACAGATTGTCAAGGAACGGATTCTCATGGAAGATGGCCGGGTCAACCAGGCGGCACTCAAGGATATCTTTCATATGCTCATGGTTATTAACCCCGGCATTGAGATCTACCTTCTGGACGTTGATGGAAATATCCTGACATTTTCAGCGCCCCCGGACAGTGTCAAGCGCAGAAACGTGGACCTTGCCCCCGTAAAGCAATGGCTGGCGGGTCGACTGATCCCGCCGGTTCAAGGGGAAGATCCCAAAAATCCTACTGGAGAAAAAGTCTTTTCAGCGGCACCCATTGAACGAAACGGGACCCTTGAAGGTTATCTTTATGTCATTTTGGGCGGCGAAGAATATGACTCTGTGGCCCAGAAACTCAAAGGCAGTTATATTTTAAGGCTTTCCGCCTGGATGATCGGGGCAGGCCTGCTTTTTGCCCTGACAGCCGGGCTGGTGCTCTTTGGCCTTCTCACCGGACGCCTGAAAAAACTTGCCGCCGTTATGGCGGCGTTTGAAGGCGGAACAGCCGGATCTGATGTCGACCTGCCCAAGCGCCAGGGGCCACCCGATGAAATTGACCGGCTGGGCAACACCTTCAGGGAGATGGCCGGCCGGATCGACGCCCAGATGGCGGAGCTGAAAGCCTCGGACCAGATGCGCCGGGAGCTGGTGGCCAATGTCTCCCATGACCTGCGCACCCCGCTTGCTACCTTGCAAGGATATATTGAAACCCTGCTCATCAAGGAGAATCAATATACGCCCGAAGAGCGGCGCCACTACCTTGAGATTGCCATCCGCCACTGCCGCCGCCTCAACACCCTGGTCTCGGAACTGCTTGAGCTGGCCCGGCTGGAATCCGCCCGCATGGATCTTTCGCCGGAACCTTTTGATCCCAGGGAGCTGATCCAGGATATCTGTCAAAAATTTGCCCTTGCCGCGGAACAAAAAGAGATTGAACTGCACCAACAATTTGAAAATTCAGTCCCCCTTGTTAAGGCGGATATCTCCCTGATCGAAAGAGCCCTGGAGAACCTCATTGAAAATGCGTTGAACCATACCCCGGAAAAGGGCAAGGTGTCCGTGGCAGTTTCCCTGGAAACCGAGGTGGTCATCCGGATCACCGATACAGGCCCCGGCATCCCTGAAAAAGATCTGCCCCATATTTTCAACCGCTTCTACCAATCGGATACGTCCAGAAAAAAAAATCAGGGGCACAACGGCCTTGGCCTTGCCATAACCGCTCGAATTCTCCAACTCCACGACAGAGAGATCCTAGTGAAAAGCAGCCCCGGCAAAGGCAGCTGCTTTACCTTTTCCCTGCCGCCCTGGCGATAAATCACTTAAACCGGGGTAATGCCCATCCTTTTCGCACACTCAGTGATCGAATTGTGAAAATAACACCGGCAGAAATCAAAGCTGTAAACGGTTCCGGCATGTTGATGAACGCAAAAAGCACAAAGAAAACGCCACCGGCCAGACATGCGGTGGCATATATTTCCTTATGAAAAATCAAAGGGATTTCATTGCAAAGCACATCGCGGATGATCCCTCCCATAACAGCGGTCAAGATACCCATCATCACGGCAAGCGGCGGATGAATCCCCGCGTGCAATCCCTTTTGAATGCCAATAACGGTAAACACGCTGATGCCGATGGTATCAAAAAAGAAGAGCGCTTTGGCAAAGCTCAATATTGTTTTGGTAAACAAAAACGTAGTCGCCACGGCGGCAACAATAATATAGAAATAAACCGGGTCCTGCAGCCATGACACAGGCGTGTTGCCGATCATCATGTCACGCATCGTACCGCCGCCGATGGCGGTTACAAATCCGAGGAACACAGCACCGAACAAATCAAGCTTTTTTTCAGCAGCGGCCAGTGCGCCTGAAACGGCAAACGCAAATGTTCCCAAATAATCAAATGATAGGATGAATACCTCTGTCATGTTCAGACGTTTAATAACTTAAAATTTTTGTATCGTCCCTGAGAAGTTTACCCGCTACCTGGTCAGGCTTTGCAATTGAAATTCCATCGATGAAATCCGGAACGCTTTTTTCTGAATTCGACAAGGAAATTGGACACAGTTCTACGTTAACCTTCTTTTTTATCAAATCTTTGAGCATCATCTGGGGCGATTTATTCTGGGGCTTTAACAATACCTGCTCGCAATCCTTGAACGCAAGCAACCCGGCTTCGCCACACAAAAGAATATCCACCTTTGCCCCTTTTTTCACGGACCGATCCGCCAAGACCATTGACATCATTTGTGTAACCGGATCTTTTGATGTTACGACAATAAGAAGTTTTTTAGACGTTGCGGAATCATGCCCACATGCAGCAAGAACAAAGAGCAGACATACAAAAGACAATGACACAATCACTTTACGCATTTTTCCATCCTTTTTTTGCTGTTGTAAAAAAATATGCAAGAAATTAAGGTTCAGCGTCTCACCATAATACATTTTCCGGATCAGATGCAATTTTCTTTTGGACACCTTGTGATTTCGTCTGTCTTGAATCCGATAAAAGCCCAAGGCCAAGTGGCAAAAATGCCCGGAGCAATCTTTGTGATAAACTTGTGACCTTTGACCGATCTATTTGTGATCTTATCTTTCTAACATACGGGGTAAGGAACCAAAAACACTTAGCAAGGAGAAATGTCATGAGACATAAACTGATCATTTTTACCCTTACCACCCTGTTTATCGCCTTTGGATTCTATGCCTTTGCCGACATGGAAGGTGGGATGAAAGAAGACCCCATGAAAAATAAGACGGCCACAGAAGAGATGAACAATATGGAAATTGAAATTGCCACCTTTGCCGGAGGCTGCTTTTGGTGCACTGAAGCCGACTTTGAAAAGGTCAAAGGTGTTCAAAAGGTCATTTCAGGATACAGCGGGGGGCATAAGTCCAACCCGTCATATAAAGAAGTCTCCATGGGCGGCACAGGCCACACCGAGGCGATTCAGGTCTATTTTGATCCAAAAGTTGTCACCTACGAAGAACTGCTGGACTACTTCTGGCGCCACATTGATCCCACCGATGCCGGCGGACAGTTTGTGGACAGAGGAAACCAGTACCGCTCAGAGATTTTCTACCACACCGACAGGCAAAAGGAGGCGGCCACGGCTTCCAGAAAAGCCCTGGAAGTGTCAAAGGTATTTGATAAACCTATTGTCACAGGGATCACGAAGTTTGAAACCTTCTACCCTGCCGAAACCTACCACCAGGATTATTACAAAAAAAATCCCATCCGCTACAAGTACTACCGGTGGAATTCGGGGCGGGATCAGTTCATTGAAAAGGCATGGAAAGACAAACATATGAATAAAGAGGAGATGAATAAAATGAAAGAGGATCATACGGCCATGTGGACCCGGCCATCGGATGCCGATATCAAAAAAACGCTGACCCCCATGCAGTATAAAATCACCCAGCACGAAGGCACGGAACCTCCATTTGACAATGCCTTCTGGGACAATAAAAAAGAGGGGATCTATGTGGATATCGTATCCGGAGAACCGCTGTTCTCATCTGCAGACAAGTTCAAGTCCGGCACAGGCTGGCCAAGTTTCACCCAGCCCCTGGAACCTGCACATATCGTAGAAAAAACCGACAGAAGTCTGTTCATGACCCGCACCGAGGTCCGAAGCAAAATTGCCGATTCCCACCTGGGCCATGTGTTTGACGACGGTCCGGCACCCACGGGCCTTCGGTACTGTATCAACTCCGGGGCCTTGAAATTCATCCCGAAGGAAAAACTGGCAGACGAGGGATATGGACAGTATGCGAACCTCTTTTAATCCGGATCAAAAAGGAAATGCTCTATTTTGAGCCCTTGGAAGGCCCGGCAGCCACAGACTGCCGGGCCTTTTTTACGCAGCACTGCCCCGCAGCCATTTGATTTTTTCTTTAATAACCTGTATTTTCACCTAACCTTAATTTTGGACAGTTTAAAAAAATAAAATAATTTTGATTTGCAAGGACATCAAATGAAATATCTCTGGTGGGCAGCCCAGGTGTTATGCCTTTTAATCTCCATTTTTTTCTTTGTTTTCGGCATTGATCTTATCCGGGGCGCATACGGGTTGAATGATCCGTTCAGCTTCATCATGACCTTTTTTGCCGCAAGTTTTGTTATTCTGATCAGCCTCACCCTAAGCATTGTATTCATCATTAAAATGATCCGGGTTTACCGCTGTCTGAAACCATCCAATATCCAGGAGGAGAGATCCTGATGACGGTTTTAGTGTCCGTAAAAGAACTGTGCAAAGCATATGGTGATGATACCCTTTTCACCGGGTTAACTGTGGATGTGAAACCAGAGGAAAAACTGGGCCTGATCGGGATGAACGGTTCCGGCAAATCCACCCTGCTAAAAATCATCTGCGGTGAGAGCGCCCCGGACGAAGGGGAAGTGGGTGTCCAGCCAGGCCTTGCCCTGGTCTATCTTGCCCAGGAAGATACGTTTGACACAGACCTTACCATTGAACAGGTCCTGTTTAACAGTCTTTCATCCCTGGATATGCAGGAAAAAGAACGCCACCGCAGGGTGAACCGGGCCCTGGGGTTGGGCGGTTTTGCCGATGCTGCCCAAAAAACAAAGGAGCTGTCAGGCGGCTGGCGCAAACGCCTGGCCATTACCCGGGCCTTTTGCCAGGAACCGGATCTGCTTTTGCTGGATGAACCCACCAACCATCTGGATATTGCCGGCATTTTATGGCTGGAACAGATACTTTCAACCGCCAGGTTTTCTTTTGTGGCGGTCTCCCATGACCGGGCCTTTCTCGAAAATGTGTGTTCCCACACCATGGAGATTGCCCGGTACTACCAGGGCGGGGTGTTTAAAATCCAGGGCAATTATCGAAAATTTGAACAGGAGCGGGACAAATACCTGGAGGCCCAGGAAAAAAAGCAGTCTTCTCTGGCATCAAAAATGCGCCGGGAAGACCAGTGGCTGCGCCAAGGGGCCAAGGCCAGAAGCACCAAGGCCAAATACAGGATTGACCAGGCCGAAGAGCTGCGCAAAGAACTGTCCGAAATCAAGGCCAGGAACCGGCAGACCGCCCGGATGGACATTGATTTTTCCGGTACAGGCCGCCAAACCAGAAAACTGCTTAGAGTGCATAACCTGACCAAAGGATTTCAAGGCAAGACACTGTTTTCCAACATTACCTTTGAACTGGGACCGGGCTTTTGCCTTGGCATTGTCGGGGACAACGGATCAGGCAAATCCACTTTCTTGTCTTTGATCGAACAAAGCACGGCACCGGACCAGGGAACCGTAAAGTGGGCGGAGAATCTTAAAACCGCCATCTACCACCAGGAACGGACCCACCTGGACCCGGAAATGACCCTGCGGGATGCATTAAATCCGGCGGGCGGAGATTCCGTCAATTACAAGGGACGGCCCATCCATGTGGTCTCCTGGGCCAAACGCTTTCTTTTCATGCCGGACCAGCTGGACATGCCGGTGGGCCGGCTGTCCGGCGGGGAGAAGGCAAGAATCGTTCTGGCTGAAATTATGCGCCAGCCCTGTGATCTGCTGCTTTTGGACGAACCCACCAATGACCTTGACATTCTTTCTCTTGAAGTATTGGAAACGTCGATTAAAGAGTTTGAAGGGGCCGTGATCATTGTCTCCCATGACCGGTATCTCATGGACCGGGTATGTCATCGAATGCTCTACCTGGATAACACGGAAACACCTCAGTTTTACAAAGATTTTGCCCAGATTTTAAAGGCCCGGACTGCCCGGGATAAAGCGGATCAGCCTGTGGCCGAAAAAAGTAAAAAACAGACCGCCCAACCAGCCCCGGCAAAAAAGAAGGTATTTTCCTTTAAAGACAAATATGAACTGGAAAATATTGAAGGAAAGATTCTGGATGCCGAACAACAGGTTGAAGACTTTTCCGAACAGGTCCAGCACCCGGACGTTATCCAGGATCCGGTCCTGATGGCAGAGACCTGCAAAAAGCTTGAGCAGGCTCAAGTTTTGGTCCAGGAGCTTTATGCACGCTGGGAAGAGCTGGAAGAAAAAAAAGCAGCTGCGGATAAAACTGATTAGTGCCTGGGCTCACTTTATACGTTAATAAAATTTGAATCCAACATCATCAATAACAGAAGTAGTCAATACTCCTTTCAATAAAGGATTTTGGCTACAATCATAGACATAGCCGTCGCTCAATTCCTATCCTAAAAAATCTAAAGACCAAGTAAAACCGGCCTGTTCAATATGTTGAGTATGGTTTGTTCGCCTATTGAAAGTATTTATGTTTATTATCAATGAACTTTTCAAAATAGAAATCGAAAAGCAATACACCCAATAGCCAACCTTGATGGCCTCGTAAAAAGTCCCATTTTGCCAATTTTCCAGTTCTATCTCACTGAAATTATTAATAGCGATTTTGCCATTTTCGACTTTTTACAGGGCCATCAATCTTAATTGACAAAAACTTACTGGGCTGCCAGCTCTGTAATCTCTCTATGATAGTTCAAATACCGCTTGCATGTAATATCATTCTTTCCGTATTTAAGTATGGTTGATAGTATCTGTTCAAACTGTTCTTCGGCTTCCTTTTCATTCTTAATAGGCACAATATCCTCGGTGATAATATCAACCAGGCGATCTGCATAGATAATGATTCGTTCTTCAAGGCGGTAAAGCGCATAATCCTTGAGCGGAAGCCCAAGTTCTTCAGCTTCCAACGCAGTGAGTCCGCCCCGGATATGCTTTTCCATGACGTCGGTGATCGCTTTGGAGAGCCCCAGTGAGGCACCCATTTCAGCGCCTATCCGGCCATGCTCCATTGCATGCGTCCGGGCTTTACCCAGGTCGTGGAAAAGCGCTGCCCGGCCTATAAATTCCATGTCAAGCGGCTGTTGTTTAATGCGGTCTGCAATTTCGAGGGCTTTTTCTGCAACTTTTCGGCTGTGGATGATGTCTTCATCAGACATTCCCGCTTTTTTGAGAATATCTATATCTGATTCCTGAATGGTGAAAGGTTTTCGGAACAACGGGTTATCCACAATCGGTAACCCTCCTTCCTTCCAGGCCTTCAGCCCTCCTTCCAGAAAAACCGCATCAAGCCCTTTGTCAGAAAGGCTTCCAGCCACAGACTGGCTGACCTGCCCGCCTTTCACACAGTAAATGACGGCCTTATGCTCCCTGGCAATGTCACCAGCCCAGGCATCAACCAATCCAGGGCTGTGCCATTCAGCACCATTTATTTTTGATTCAGATGCCATTACATCGGCCTCTCTTCGAACGTCCAGCAAAGTAATCTTGCTGCCGGAATCCATCAGTTGGGCAAGCTCTTTTGTATTTATATATTTATTCATGATTCCCTCCTTGTAAAACTATAACAATATTAATTTCCAGATAATGCCGGCGGCAGCGCCAATGGGCACCATATACTGGATGGGCAGATGGTATTTTTGCAGCAGCAGGAACGAGACACAAGCTGCAGCCACTGCAAAAAAATCTATGCCGTTGGCTGGATAAAATATCTTGTAACCAAACCAGACGGCGAGATTGAGAACTACGCCGACAACCGCAGCAGTAACACCTTTCAGCGCGGCCTGTAATTTCTGGTTGCCTGCCATCGCCTCTATGAAAGGGGCTCCGACAAAAATAAAGAAAAAGCAGGGCAAAAAGGTAACGTATGTGGTAATCAGAGCACCTAAAACCCCTGACGTCAAGGGGGATAGTCCGCCGGGCAGATTCCACCCGCCTAAAAATCCTACATACTGGGTGACCATAATCAAGGGACCGGGTGTTGACTCGGCAAGTCCCAATCCGATCAACATCTGTTCCATAGTAAGCCATCCAAGTTTGGTGGCCACATCCGCGATATAACTCAGGACGGCATAAGCCCCGCCAAAGGTAACAAAGGCGGCTTTGGTAAAAAACAGGGCAATGGCGGACAACGTACTGTCGATGCCTGCAAATGCCCAGATGCTTCCGACAACGGCCAGCCACAGGCCCAGGCAGACAAGAAATATTTTTACCACATGACCAAAGGCTGCGCCGGACCGATGCCTGCCCTGATCTGTTTCAGATTCCATGACACACTCTTTTGTATCCGGATCAAGTGTGCCGGAGCAAAAGACATCCGGGTAAAACCGTCGCATCAAGAGTCCCGCAATTGCCGCACCGGCAACAATCAAGGGAAAGGGTATTTTTAGAAAAAATATGAAAATAAATGCTGCGCCGGCAAACCCGTAGAACAGGTTGTGTTTCAATGCTTTTTTGCCGATCCGAATAACCGCCTCCACAACAACTGCCACGACAACCGGTTGAATGCCGTAAAAGGCGGCGGCCACAACGGGTATCTCTATATGGGCCACTGCAAGCCAGGAGAGAAGCAGCATTAGAAAAACCGCAGGAATCACAAAAAGTGAACCGGCGACAATCCCTCCCAGGGTTCCATGCATCCGCCACCCCAGGTATGTGGCCAGTTGCTGAGCCTCTGGACCGGGCAATAACATACAGAAGTTGAGTGCCCTCAGAAACTGGTTCTCACTGATCCAGTGTCTGCGGTCAACAACCTCGGAATGCATGACGGCAATCTGACCTGCAGGACCGCCGAAACTGATGAAACCCAGCTTTGCCCAAAACTTCAGGGCTTCTTTAAAAGAAATAACTTCTGATTTCATTTTTTATACATCCTTGTTTAGTGATTCGCTATGAAAAGCAGTGCCGAAAAATGCGTACCCCACAGTCCCGGCTATTCCAAATAAAAAGGCGCTAAAGAGACATATTTCAGGACTTTTTTGCCAGACAAACGCGCCGGAAAGGGCCGCTGCAGCAACAAAAACATCCCGAATCAGATAGTAGAGCCCAAACATGGCTCCTCGACAGTCATCCGGTGACAGATCCATAATCAATGCTTTACGGGTCGGCTCTCCGAGCTCCTGAAGCCCCCTGATGAAAAAGGCTGCAACAAGGCATGGAAAATTTCGGCTGTAAAGAAGTACAAGGGGAAACAGTGTAAACAGAAAGAATGAGGTCAAGACCAGCGGTTTTTTTGCCTTTTTGCCTGCAAACCATGCGACCGGAATATAAACCACCATCGCGGTGACCATTTCAATGGCGGTCAGAACGCCGAACTGAACTGCCGTCACCGGCTGACTGACGGTTTTCATGCACCAGACGACTACAAAAGCATAAGGCATCTGCTCGCAGAAGCGTATGAGAATATCTGCAACCAAAAGCTTTTTCATATCAGGCCGCATCCCTTTAAAAATCGCACGGGGGCCGGTGGATAAAGAATCGGAAGAGGTAAGTTTTTTTGCTGTTGTTATTCCTCGGTCTTCGGCGATCATCTTCTGCTGGAAAACCAGTGCAACGGCGGCAAGCAAAAGTGCCAGCAAAAAGGCAAATCTGACACCGTCCTGCTCACCCCAATGGAGAATGAAAAAGCCGCCAATAACCGGTCCTGCGGCCATGGGTATGCGTCTTACGAGCGCATGAACGCTGACGCCCATGGTGCGTTTGTTTTCCGGTAAAACCCTGTACATCAGGTTCATTGTGGCGGGTAGAGAAATCGCCGACCAGGAGATGAACAGGGCAGCCCCGACGATGACCGCCTGCCAGGCAGGGATGAGAACAACCAGTGCAAACCCGGCAATGGCAACCAGATTGAATACCAGAAGGGCTTTTTTGGTCCCGATTCTGTCCGACAGATAACCTCCCGGGTAGACGTAGACAGCAGACAAAAGGTTGTCCATAGCCTGTAGCAGTCCAATAACGATGGCACCCCCGCCAAGGGAGATAAGGTAAATCGGCAGAAACCGTTCTGCCATTTTTTCTCCCATGCCTACCAGAATAACCATGACAAAGATACCCAGGGTGCTACGGTTAAGGGCCAGCATCCCAGCTGTTTGTCTGATTTTTTTCGTTATTGAACCGCTGCTGCTCACAATATTGATCCTTGATTTAACGTTTGGTTCCAAAGTAGGCCAGGGTTTTATCCACCATGCTCTGGACATCCTCCACTAGGTGTCCCAGTTTGCCGTTGATATCGTCCGCAAGGTGTTGAACGTATTCTCTGGCCGCTTCAGCCCCATACTTGTCTTCAAACATACGGGCATTTTCCAGGACCTTGGTAATGTCATGGCGTTCATTTTTATGATCAGGATCGTCGATCCAGTGATGAACCTCAGTATAAGGTTTTCCGGTTCTCTGAATACTTATCTCTATGTGTTTATTTGTTTCCGGCATATTATTATCTCCTTATTTTTATTTATTTTCTAAGAAAATAGGCATACATGTGTTCAAAAATTGCCATGCTTTTCTCCATGCGCGCCATATCATCTGCTTCACACGCAACTACTCCAATCAACATGGCGTTAAATCCTTCAGTTTCAGTATGCCCAAATTTGGCTTCTTTAAGATCGATGTCATGGACCATCTCGGAAAGTCGTGTAACGGCCTTGTCCTGCGGGCAGAATGTTTCCGCCATAACTTCAAAAGAACACTTATCTCCCTGATGGGTGTATTCTCCGCCATGCATATCAAAACGGATGTGACCTACCCCTGAAGAGGAATCGTTACCATCTGCGAAAAGGAACTTGGCTTCTGAATCGATAAAACGGCGAATCAGCCACCCGCAAGCCATTCTGTCCACAAAAACATTCTTCCGGGTAACCCAGATTTTCCCATTCATTGCTGTTGTGTTTACTTTTGAATCAGAGATTGGCTTTCGGGGACCGGAAGCTATATTAAATAAATTCTCTATCAGGATCTCAGCCGTTCCTCTTTCAGGGGCATTAAAAAAATCTATCACGACAATTTCTTTGAATCGCTTGTTAAGCCTTGAAACAGCGGATAATTTTTTTTGAACCGGTGGATCATTAATTAATGCACCTTCAAAATTCGAACGGAGTGTCATCGCCTCCGAGATAATTTTTTCATAGTCAGTTTTTCGAGCGTTTTGGAAAATGGCGACAATCTGTTCATCCGTCAGTCCCTCAATAAATCTGGCGTCTATAATTGATCCGTCACCCCCTCCATCTATTATCTCTTTAAGAATCCAGCCCAAGTCTTCTCTGGATTCATCGGATAAGGGCATTGCGTAAACTGATTGTTTAATTGACACTGCACCGATTTGTTGTAGCCGTCTCCAGATTTTAACCCGAAAGGCATTGGGTTTTGGAGGAATTTGATGAATCAATAAGAGCCAGTTATTCGTTGTTGCTTCGTTCATAAAATGCCTTTTAGGGTTATTGTTCAATTGCTACAAATAATAAGAAGCAGTTGAACTTATGTCAATGGCTCGTTTTGCTATCAGCCCAAAACAGGCGGAAGAGTCTTATGATAACTCCTCTTTTTTCAATTGGTTAACTTCGTGATAGAAAACTGGCTTTGGTGACTTCTGCTGAAATAAAGTGATCAATTGCACGACGTTGGGGAGGCTCTTTAAGTCTGACAAACAACGAATGCGCAGGCGTCTATGGGCTAATGCTTATGCTGATGATGGCTGTCTGGAAAATGAGTATGGACGTGTTTCAATGGATTATGGCTATGGTAATGGGTGTGCTTGCTTGCTGAATCAACTACAATATCCTGACACAGGGGGAGGCTGTAACGGGGAAAGTTCCATTTTGAGTGGGGCAATATATTATTCATTGCCCAGTGCCCGTTTCCTATAAATCTGAATTTTCCCTAAGAGTGGACTAATGGTATTCAGTATCGCTGAGCCAAGTTTTAAACCTGGCGGCAATAACAGAAATAGCCAACGCCTTCAAGAATAAGCATCACAGCGTTCATGTATAGATTGAGGGGTTCTATACTCCTCATATAATTACCAAATTTAGTTGCTTTTACAGCCCTCTTCACCTCAGCGGTCTGCTCAGAGAAGGCAACCAGAAAGGGAAGGTTGAAAAAAAGCTGCTCAGAACCAGTAGTGTCCGGTTAGGTTTTTGCTTGCTCGGCAAACGTAAATTTTTGATCTTTGACAATATTGTCCCTGCTTAACCCATGCGAACCATTCTCGTTGTGCCCGATTAGGTCATTCAAGATGGCAATTCGTAACTGCCGAACTCTTTTAATAGAGACCTTCTCATTAAACTCCTCGCGGCAGTAGATTGCCAGCAACAGGTAAGTGATAAGGCCGCTAAGAATTTGAACCATGAGGCCGTATTCACTGCGGGCAATGAGATGGTAAACCTTCAGGTGCTCTTTCCACCATTTGAAAAAATCTTCAATGGTCCACCGGAGTTTATAAATGGTTGCTATTTGTTCTGCCGTTAAATCATGTCTGTCCGTTGCCACATAATATTTAACCCCGGCAATTTTATACCCAACAACCCGAACGGGATTCTTAGTCTGGTTTTGATTCGGAGTACCAAGCCTGACCAATGCATCATAAAAAATGTAGCTACCGGAATTGATCTCATGGTTTTCAATTACGGTTCTGGTTGTCTTGGCCTTTATACGGCAAACAAAATGCTTCCCTTGTTCCTGAAGCAGGTCGAAATCGTGATGGGATTGATAGCCACGATCCATAACGCCTGTTTGTCCCTTGGACAGGATTTTTGCTACAAAAGGACGTTCTCCACCATTCCCTTCCGTCAAAAAAATTTTGTTGGGGATGCCGTGATTAATGTCAAACCCGCAATGCGCTTTGGCTTTTTTGCTTCCTTTCCTGTAGTTCGCCCAGTGCATTGAAAGGACAGCATTTATAAGGCTGCCGTCAATGGATACCAATTCTCCAAGTTCTGCGTGCTCCTTCGGTAGACACCCAACAGCCTGCTTATAAAGGTCCTCGAAGACAAATTGTAGTTGTTCAAGTCCCCGGTGATTGACTGCTTCGCCAAAGCTGCTGCGACTGATTCCCCCATCCGGAGCAATATTTTCTTTGGCAAAAATGTTCTCCTTGAGATCTTGAACTAAATGCCGGGCTGATTTGTGTTCCTGAAGATGAAAATAAACCAAGGCATTGATTTGGTCTTCGAATGTCATTTTTAAAGGGCGATCTCCTCGAGATTGTAGTTCAGGTGCTTGTGAAAGCGACCTTACCAGAGGGCGCTGGAATTTGTCAAAATTCAGGGACTGTATTTGTTTTTTTGAGACTGAAATGCGCGTCATTTTGGCTCCTTGAGTAAAATTTTTCAAGGCGCGAAAAAATTTCTACGCACATTTGTCAATAAAAAAATGACTGTTTTTTCAATAAATTTAGCTGTTTTTTACGTGCAAAAAACTAACCGGACACCACTGGCTCAGAACCGGTCCTCTGCAACCGGATCGGTTTGCCAGCGTTCATTATATGCATTTTTCAATGAAGATTGTAATTTTGCAACAATCACTTCTAATGCCGCATTAAACTCTTTAGGTTTTATCTTGGGAATGAAGTGTCCTACACCGGGTATTAAGAAAACACGATTATTCAAAGACTTTTCATCACCTTTCGGCGCACCATTAATATTATCAAGTTTTTCTGAAAACGTTTTAAGCTCAAACGGTTCTCTTTTTGAATTCCATTTGATGCATTCATATAACGAACTGATTCCCATTTGATGATCGGCAGCAAGCATATTTTTATAAGTTGAATTTACAAAATCCGTATTTCGACTTTGCACAAACATTGATCCCACGGTTTCCTTTAAGGCTGTAGGATAATCTTTTTTTAATTTTTCAAGAAATTTCATTTTTATTGTTTCTGGAACAGATGCAAGAGGAGTATAAAAAGCATCAACAGCAACGATTCCAATAACTTTCTCTCCAAGCAGTTTGGCTGTTTCGATCACTATGGGACCGCCCATAGAGTGACCGATAAGAATTATATTTTCTCCACCAACCTTATCACAAACAGATTTAACATCTTGGGCAAATGCTACCATCGTAAAGTTTTGGCGGTTGGTTTCTGAATTTCCGTGACCTGCCAAATCTAGCCAAACCACCTTATAATTTTTGGAAAAATAATCAACCTGATTTTGCCAGATGCGATGATCACACAGCCAGCCGTGAACGAATACAAGAGTGGTTTCTCCTTGTCCGCTGACCCCATAAGCAATATGAGTCTGATCAACAGATTTAGCGATGAATTTTTTAGCCTGAACGGTAGAGTTATTTATGGTGCAGGCTGACAAAAACAGGCATGAAATTGCAGTTATTAGGCAAAGATAAATTGTCTTTTTATGTATTTTTGCCGGAACAATTTGAATCGAAGATCTATTTGCTTCCATAATTCATCTTCCTCGCTTTATGATAGAATTTTGGTGTTATTTCGTGAACAGGTAATTTTGATTTGATTAAATTTATGTGGCTTGAATAGCCTCATAATATCTTACCCATCGAAGAAGCGGATTCGTTTCTGAACTGCGAATTTGTACTATGGCTTTGATGCGGCCGTCATTTATGCAACGTCATCGTAGTTTTCAGTATTCGTCTTTTTAAAAATACAGCTCCAGAGGCTTTCCCTTTGCCGGGAAAACCTAACCGCGTCTGCCCGGCTTATCCCAATATCCTTCAGATAGTAATCATTCATTGCCATGAGTTGACGGCGATTTTTTTCCAGTATTTCCCAAAGTTTGTATCCCTGCCAGACCTGCTTTATAGATTTCCGAATTCTGCAAAAGAATCTTTTTTTTGAGCGAAATGATACCTCAATCGACTTTGTAGCGAAACTCATGCTTCCTCCTCGTTGAATTGTTTGGATATGCGTTTTGTTTTGCATAAAAAAACAATGATTGAACAGGCAAACGAACTATTTTTTCAAAGAATATACCTGTCATGTCGAAAGTCTTCCAGTAACAGTTCTATATAAATTTTTACGATACAGAAAGAACAAGACCAGACCAAAAAATGAAAATTTTCCTGATTAAAAGTTAGAAGATTCGTCTAATTCGAAGGAATAAACCACCGGGATACCGGTGGTATGAACAATGGATATACCAGTGATTAGTTCAGAGAACAAAGAAATCTCCGACAATGATAGCGCCAACTACTCAGAGAAAATTCCTGCAGCAGAATTGATGATCAAAATAAAATCGCCCATCTGCTTGCATTTTAAGCCCCCCTCGGCGTTACGCCAACGAATACATATTTCAAATATGCTTTTGTTGATGTGCCTTGATGGTGACTTAAAATCCGGCGCATCCATGGCAGATTTAATTCTGATCATGGACCTAAAGATACCCCTTGTGCTGCAGATACATGACCACCTTTACAAGCAGCGGAATGACAAGAAAAAGCGTGAAGATTCTCACCAGATGAAAAAATGCCACAAACGACCCGTTATGGTTTTCCGACTGGGCTAAAATGGCCATGCCCGTCATGCCCCCTGGGGAAAACCCGAACAGGGCCGTGCCAAAATCCACCAGCCCAAGCTTGTTGGCCAGAAAAGCCATGCACACGGCCACCGTCAACAAAATAATGGTGCTTAAAATTGCCATGGGCATTATTTTGAGTCCCAACGTCAACAGGGAGCGGTCCATGGTAACCCCAAGGGTGATGCCCAGCATAATTTGAATGCCCGTGCTGACCGACGACGGCAGCACAATCCCCTTGGGTAAAAACAGAACCGTCATCCCGGAGAACAGCATGGACCCGACAACGGCACCCCCGGGCACATTAAAGCGTTGTGCCAAAAGGCCCCCAATCGTTCCCACCACAATCACCAGCAAATATCTTTCCATAACCTGTTATCCCGCTCAAATCATATTTGATAATTTTCCATACCTATCCCATGCGTGACGCTAAATCAAGTATCGGATTATAACTGAAAAACAATCTGCTTTGGGTCTTAGATTTGAACCCCGTACTTTTTAACCAGGGAGTAAAAATGGGATTTGGATAGGCCGGAGAGACTTAAGATACGTTTAACATCTCCGTTGGTGGCGGCAATGATCTGTTCCAGATAGTGCTGTTCCATCTGCTGTTTCCAATCCTTGAACCCGGGGATATTGTCCTGAAAAAAGACGCCGGGGTTGATGCGGTCATCTTCTTCGGACACCTGGGACAACTGTCCCTTTTCGATGGATGCCCGGGCCACCTGGATTCTGACGTCACCGGGCAGATGCATGGCATACAGGGTGGCTTCGGCCCCGGAGGCCACAAATGAGGTTTCAAGCACATTAAAAAGTTCTCTGACGTTGCCGGGCCAGGGGTAGGCGTTCAGGGTATCAAAAAAGCCCTGCTCTATTTTTTTGGAATTCAGGTGATTCTCTTTGCAAAGCTGGCTGATCTTAAACCGGGTTAACGCCTCGATATCGGTACCGCGGCGGCGCAAAGGCGGCAGGGGCAGATGAATGGTGCGCAGTCGGTAGAGCAGATCCCGGCGAAAGGTGCCGTTTTCCACCATGGCGTCCAGATCCCGGTTGGTGGCCGCCATGAGGCGGAAATCGCTGGTAATCTCCTTGGCATCGCCCAGGGGGCGAAACCGCTTTTCCTGGAGGATGCGCAGAAAGGATTTCTGGGCCGATAAAGGCATCTCCCCCACCTCATCTAAAAACAAGGTACCCTGGTCCGCCAGCTTCACAAGCCCGTCCCGGTGCTCCACAGCACCTGTGAACGCGCCCTTGCGGTGTCCGAACAGGGTGCTTTCCATCAATGTTTCGGTTAAAAACGCACAGTCCACCACAATAAAACCCTTGTCTTTTCTCAGGCTGTTGGCATGAATGATCTGGGCAAACAGCTCTTTGCCGGTACCGGTCTCCCCTGTGATCAGAACGGGCGCACAGGACGCCGCCCCCTGGGCCATGATCTCAAAACACTTGCGCATGGGGGCCGACCTGCCTACGATCCGATCCAGATCCAGGGTCACGGCCTGCTGTCGGCTCTGTCTTTCCTGCCGGTATTTCAATGCCCGGGTAAGACTTGCCCGGGTCTCTTTGATGGAGGTGGGCTTAACAATATAATCCCACACCCCTTCGGTGATGGCGGCCTCGGCCCCGGCCGGATCACCCAGGCCTGTGATGATGAATATTTCAGGGCTGGATGTGGATGCCTCCTTGATCCGGGACAATGCTTCAAGCCCGTTGCCGTCTGGCAGGCCAACATCCAGCAACAGGATATCCACGGGGTGTTCGCCAAGCATTTGTATGCCCTGCGCCAGCGTGCCTGCGGCCAGAAAATCATGGTCCATGCGCATCACCAGACTTTTCATGGTGTCGCAAAAATTATCGTCGTCATCTATGATTAAAATCAATGCCATGGTTGCCTCAATGGGATCTTGCCGGGGGGCAGAGCACTTCGTTGATGCCCCGGGATAAAATGCCCTTGTCGTATGGTTTTACAATGAACTGCTTGATATTGGACGATTCCTGGCGACTGAACTCCACATTTCGGCCGGACACCATAATCACGGGCAGTCCCGGCAGAATCCGGGCCAGCTGCCGGGCCAGTTCCAGGCCGGAAATTTTGGGCATGTCATAGTCGGTGATGACCAGGTCAAAGCCCGACGGATTTTGCCGGATCAATGCCAGAGCCTGGCTTGCGCTGTCCGCGACTGTGACCAGATATCCCAGCTTTTCAATGATCCGGGGCACGCTCTGCCGCTGTTCCGGGTCGTCCTCCACAAACAAAATGGTGCCCTGGCCCAGGCAGACATTGTTTTCTGCCGGCCGTTCCTCGTCATCCACCTGGTCCATGCGGGGTAAAAGCACCGTAAAGCGAGTCAAGTCATAGGCTTTGCTGGTCAGGGAAATGGCACCGTTATGGCCCTGGACAATACCGTGGACCATGGAAAGTCCCAGCCCGGTTCCGATATTTTTTCCCTTGGTGGAGAAAAAGGGATCAAACACCTTATCCAGAATTTCAGGATCAATGCCGGGACCGTTGTCCGAGATGGTCAGTTCAACATAATGGCCCGGGGGAAGGTTAAACGTGTCCTCGCTGTCCGGGTCCGGGTTGGTTAACAAGCGTTCATCCAGTTTCACTTCAATGCGGCCGCTTTTCCCGCCCAAGGCTTGGAACGCATTGGTACACAGGTTCATCACCACCTGGTGAATCTGGATGGCATCCCCCCGGCACATGAACTTACCCTGGGCCATGTGTTTGACCACCTCAATGTTGCCGGGCAGCGATGTCTCCACCAGTGCCATGGCGTCTTTGACCACTCGGGCCAAATCCAGTTTCCTGAACCGGACATGGCCGGGCCGGCTGAAGGTAAGAATCTGTTTGACCAGCTCCGCCCCCCGTTTGCCGGCCGAAAGCACCCGTGCAAGATCATTGTGGGTCAAGGACTCTTCGGGCACATCGTCCATGGCAAGTTCGGTGGAGTTGATGATAGAGGTCAATATATTGTTGAAATCATGGGCAATGCCCCCGGACAGGATACCCAAGGCCTCCATCTTCTGGGCCTGGGCCAGCTGTTTTTCCAGATTGATTTTTTTGGTGATATCCTCTGCCGTGCTCAACACACCGGCCACCCGGTTTTTTTTATCCAGCAAGGGGACTTTATTGATCTCCAGCCACACCTGTTCCTGGTCGCTGCGCTGGATTTTCAACAGCCGGGCATGAAACGGGGCAGCGGTCTCAAGCACTTCGCGCCCCAGTTGCCGGGACTCTTCGGCGGTGTGGGCCAGGTCCGGCACCGATGAAATATCCCGGTTGATGATCTCGGCTTTGTCCTGGATTTTAAAAAATTTAAGAAACGAAAGATTCACGTCCACAAGGTTCAAATTCATATCCTGCCAGAAAACCAGGTGGGGGATATTATCCAGGATCAACTGTAACTGCATTTTAGATTTTTCCATGGCCAGATTGGCCTTTTTTTTCTGGACCATGCTGACGGCCAAAAGCACCACCATGCTGGTCAGAACAAAAAGCCCTGAGATAATCAGCCAGAAAATCCCTCGGTTGAGCCGGTAAAAATCGTAGGGCTCATTGATGATTCTACTGCCCTCGGGCAGCAACGACATATCCGCCCCAAGTCGTTTGAGGACGTTATGGTCAAAAATATAGGCATGGCCCTCGGCTGTTTTCACAGGGATTTGGGCCGGATCTTCCCCGTCCAGAATGCGCAGGGCCAGCCGGGCAGCGGCCTTTCCCTGGGCCTGGCCCGAGGCCAACTTCCCCCCCACAATACCGGTCCCCATGAGAAACTCCCAGGACGAGTACACGGGCTGGTCCGTGGCCCGGCAGATCATGGCGGCAATTTCCTGGATACTGTACAGGTTGCCGCCCTCCCCTTCAGACCCCCCGGGCACAATGTAGAGCAGGGTATCCTGGGAGAGAGCTCTCAGGTAATCGGGCGTGCCGTTTTTAAGCAACTGGAGCTGAAATCCGGTTTTAAAGGTAAAGGAAAAGTCAATTTTTTCCTGTTCAATGGTCTGGCGGATTTCACGAATAATAGCCCGGGAGGTGACGCTGTTGCTGCCGATGATCACCATTTTCCGGGCGTTGGGATGCAGACGGCGGATAATATCCATATTTTCCTTAAACGCCACGGTCTCTGCGATCCCGGTGATGGCGGGCTGTCCCGCGATCATGGACGGGTGATAATCGTTAATGCCGCAAAACACAATGGGGACCCCGGCAAACAAACCGGCCCGGTACTTCAGAGCAAAGTCCAGGGCATTGTTGTCCGACGTGATAATCACATCAAACCGGTCCCGGGCAAATTTGGCCTTAATATAGTTGAACAATATGGTCTGCATTTCTTCGTTTTCGTATCGCTTGGCATCCAGGTACTCCATTTGAAAATTCAGACTCTGACTCTCCTTGGGAAGAACCTGGCGAATGCCCTCAAGGATGTTGTCGGACCATGCATATCCGTTGTTGTAGGAGTTCAGGTAAAGAATCCGCTGGTTTCTGCGCCCGGCGGTTTCCTGGGCTGCCGCACAGCAGACAATGGTGCCCGCCAGCAGGTACATGGCGACACTATATACGTAGTATTTAATCAAAAGTCTGAAAATTTTCGCACGCCTTATCCTCGACGAAATTTGCTGCTTGCGGCCGGACACTATGTAACATCTGGGCATAAAGGAATCATCCCGATTTAAAACTTAGGTTAATGCAGACGTTCATGATACCTGAAAACCTAAGCCTTTGGCAATGGTCGGTTCTTGCGGACAGCTGGGATCAGTGGATCAATTTTGTTATAAACAGATCAGCCACCTCTATGAGGATCAGAATGATGATTATCCACTCCAGCTGGGAACTGTGGCTGTGCTGTGAAAGGTCTTTAAACAGCTCCAAATTCTCCTGGACAATGCTTAGATTATCCTGAATGTAACGGTAACGCAGTGTGATATCAAGTTCACGGGTCAGAGCGGTATTCAGCTCGTCAAGGCTTTGCTCCTCCCACATGAGTTGAGGGGTGTCAAAAATATAGAGGTTGCGGGCAATTTGATTTTTTAAATTCAACGTTTTTCCTATAAACTGGAGCAGTTGCCGTCCTTTCAGATCAACGCTTCCTTTTGTCTCCAGCTGGGTGGTGTAAATCCTGGTCTCCTCTAAAAGATCTTCAGACTGTGAACTGTAATATCCGATGGCAATGGACTGGGCAATGGAGAACATGATCGTGTAGACCTTATCCACCTCGTATGAAGTTAAAACGACTTTATTGAAAAGGACTTTGCGCTGTTTCTTGCTGTCGATTTCAATGGTATATTTTTCACTCTCAAAGTCCGATGTGGATTCAAGTTCTAAAATATCGCGGACGGATCTCAGGATAAGGGTTTGTTCTCCCTGGTCAACATCGACAAAAACCACACTGCCGTAATTGGCAATAAAGATATACCCACCGTCCTCCGTCACATAAAAAAGTTCGGTCGGCTCTTCCCTGACCAGTTTAAAAAGCAGAGTTTTTTTTATAACGTCTATATTGATATTGCTATTAACATGCAGCCCAAAAACTAATTTTTCCACCATGCCCTCCAATTAATGAAGATCATAACATACTGAAACTGAATTAAAAAAGAAACTGATATTTCCATGATTCTTTGCCCATTGCCGTTTCATGGGGGTTTATTTTTATCAACTTATGCTGTATTTCAAAGAAAGGATAACCTACCCTTACCCTTCTTTAACCCAAACAAAACCCAAGGAGTAATTATGAAAAGAAGTGTATTATCTTTAGTTATGGTGCTGCTGTTTTCCGGCATCTGTGTTGCGGCCCAGCCCGCGGGAATCCTGACGTTTACGTTGACCCCGACTGTGGAAAAAGATGCAAAACATGTGGATCTGTGGGTGCCTTATCCCATGAGTGATGAGTTCCAGACCATTTCCGACATGTCAGTCAGCGGAAACTACACCGCCTCCGGGATTTACCGTGATCCGGCTTCCGATGCCGTATACCTGCATGCCGTCTGGAACGATCTGTCACAGGCTCCCAATTGCGTCATGCAGTTTCACATCACCCAGAAAGACCGGCGCAACACAGACATCAAGGGCAACGGTGCAGATTTTCCCAAGGTCGTATCCAAGTACCTTGGCGAATCCCTCTTTATCCCGGCAATGGATCCTGAGCTGCAAAAAATTGCCGCCGCCGCCACCAAGGGAAAAGAGACCACCCTGGATAAGGCCAAGGCCCTCTATGACTGGGTGGTTGAAAATACATTCCGTGATCCTGCCGTCAAAGGCTGTGGCTTAGGAAGCCCTACCCGGACACTGCAGCAGTGCAAGGGCGGCGGCAAATGCGCGGATCTGTCCGCCGTATTTGTCACCTTGCTGCGTGCCGCCAATATCCCTGCCCGGGACGTGTACGGCCTGCGCCTGGGATCTCCCCAAGACGGCGATGTCACTTCAGGATTCCACTGCTGGGCTGAATTTTACCTGCCCGGTACCGGATGGGTCATGGCTGATCCGGCGGATGTCAGAAAGATGATGCTGGTGCACAAGCTTGAGCTCAAAGACGCGGCCACCGATGACTGGCGCAAATTTTTCTGGGGTGGAGATGACCTGTTCCGCCTGGTATTGGAGAAAAACTCCAGGGGCGTTAATCTGAACGGTGCAGACGGCCCCATTCCCTATTTCATGTATCCTGCTGCCCTGGTGGACGGCAAAATGCTCGACTACTTTGACGCCAAAACCTTCAGCTACAATGTAAACTTTAAAGCAGACCAGATGTAAATCTGATTATCCATTCAATGCCCGGGAGTCATTAAGCTCCCGGGCTTTTTTTTAAAAAAATCTGATCTATTGATAGGTATAGAAAATTTGCCATGGAAAACAGACGACAATTCATTAAAAACGGGCTGATATTCTGCCTGGGGACCGGCGCCGCTGTGGTGGCCACAGGCCGGGCCCACGCTTTCTCCTCCCGTGACACCGGAAAATGGGGCATGATCATTGACACTGCCCGCTGTTCGGGCTGCCAGTCCTGTATGGTGGCCTGCAAACTGCAGAACCATACCGTCGAAGGCCGTTTCAACACCCGGATTACGGACCGGGAAACCGGAACCTTTCCCAATACCGCCCTACATTTCAAAGCGGATATCTGCCGGCACTGCAATCCAGCGCCCTGTGTCGAAGCCTGCCCCACAGGCGCAGCCTTTGTCCACCCCACGGGCATTGTGCTCACGGACTGGCAAAAATGCGACGGCAACGGTGCCTGTATTGATGCCTGCCCCTACGACGCCCGGTTTCATGACCCACGATTCGACAATAAAACCGACAAGTGTGATCTTTGCCTGGACCGCATTACCCAGGGTCTTGTGCCCGCCTGTGTGGAAAACTGTCCGTCCAACGCCCGGATTTTCGGACGTCTGGACAAGCCCGAAGGCGAATTTGCGGACTATCTTTCCGCAATGTCCGAATCCGAGTGCTCCCAAAGCGCCGTCCATGTGATCAAGTCCGGCAAAGGAGATTTAAATGACTAAAAAAACTGATTCCCCCAAAGGCATGACCCGCCGGCAGGCGATCAAAACAGGCGGGGCTGCGGCGGCTGCCGGGATTATTGCGGCGTCAAAGCCTGCCGATGCCGACGATGCCAACCCCGCCTTTATAAACCCAAGAGACCTCGAACAGGCCGCAGAGACCCGGATGTCCCAAGAGACCAAAACCGTTCACTCGGTCTGCCTTGCCTGCAATGCCAGGTGCGGGGTGCGCGGGGTGGTCAAGGACGGAAAGCTGATCAACATTTCAGGCAATCCCTATCACCCATACAATATGCAGTTCTCTCCCATTGATTACGATACCCCGGTGCAAGAGGCCATGCTTCATCAAAGCCCTGTGTGCGGCAAGGCCCTGGATACCCCCCAGCATATGACAAGCCCCTACCGCCTCAAACGGCCGCTCAAGCGATCCGGCCCCAGGGGTTCCTGGAAATTTGAGCCCATTGAATGGCTGGATCTGATCCGGGAAGTCAGCCGGGGCGGCAAACTGTTTGCCCATTTAGGCGAAGACCGTGTGGTGCCGGGTCTCAATCAGGTGCTCTCCGATGATCCCATTGATCCGAACGACCCCTATCTTGGCAGCAAGCGCAACGGATTCGTGTTTCTCACCGGCCGCCTGCAAAGCGGACGCAAAGAGTTCATTGACCGATTTGTCAAAGCATCGGTGGGGTCAAGAAACCGGATCGGCCACACCGACATCTGCGGCCTGGGTTTCCGCATGGGCAATTTTGCCTTGAGCGGCGGCAGCCAGGTGGAACTCAAAGCAGACCCCAAAAGCGCCGACTATATCCTGGTGTTCGGCGCCAATATCTACGAGGCTCTTCAGCCCGGCGTCAACACCTACGGGGCCATTGTATCCCGGCGCCAGGCCGACGGCACCCTCTCCTTTTCCATTGCCGATCCCAGGGCCACCCGGGCCGCGGCGCATGCCAAGGACTGGTTGCCGGTCAAGCCCGGAAAAGACGGGGCGCTGGCCATGGGCATCATCCGCTGGATGATGGAGAACAATGCCGTGGATAAAAAATACTTAAGCCTGCCCAATGAAGCACAGGTCAGCAAAAACGGATACGGGGTATTATCCGATGCAAGTTTTCTGGTGATCTGTGATCCGGCTCACCCCGATGACGGTGCTTTTCTGCGCATGAAACATATTGATCCGGCCCTTGGAGACGAACGGGCGGATGCCTATGTGGTGTTTGCTGAAAACGGTAGTACGCCGTTACCTGCAGATAACGTGGACAAAGCGGATATCAGAAAATCGTGTACGGTAAAGGATTATTTCGGCAACACAATCCATGTGAAAACCGCCTATGAGCTGCTCTGGGAAGCGGCCATGTCCCATACCCCGGGCCAATACGCCAAGGCCTGCGGCATTAGTGAGGATCAGATTGCCGCCACAGCCAAAGAGTTCTCCTCCCACGGTACCAAAGCCGCCGTCACCCAGTACCACGGGGCAGGCAACTATGTGAACGGCACCTATGCCGCCTATGCCGTTGCCGCCTTGAACGTACTGGTGGGCAGTGTGAACATGAAAGGCGGGTATCTCAAGGGCGGGGGCGGATGCGGCAAGCCCCTTGCAGGGCTGTTTGATCTCAAGTCCTTTGAAGGCAGCCATAAAAATGGTGGTGTGGCCATTTCACGGGAAAAGGCCCATTATGAAAAAACAGCTGAGTTTGCCAGAAAAAAAGCGGCCACAGGATCAGGGTATCCGGCCCAGCGCCCCTGGTTCAGCTTTACCAAAGGCGGGCTCAGCGTCGAGGCCTTAAGCGGCATTGACGCCCAGTACCCGTATCCGGCCAAGGTGCTGTTCACCTATCTTTACAATCCGGTTTACTCCATTCCCGGGGGATACCGGTTCAAGCAGACCCTGACCGATCCGAACAAGGTACCCCTGCACCTGTCCATTGACATTGCCGTGAACGAGTCCAACATCTATGCCGACTATATTGTGCCGGATCTGAGCTTTGCCGAAGGCCATTTCGGGTGGCTGACACCCCATGCGCCCGGTCTCACGTTTACCGGCATCAGAACCCCCATGGTTGAGCCGTTGACCGAAAAAACGCCGGACGGCAGGCCCATCTGCACGGAGACCCTGCTCATTGACCTGGCCGTGGCCTCTAACCTCAAGGGATTCGGCAAAAATGCCATCAAGGCGGCTGACGGGTCATACCACGATTTGTTCAGGGCCGAGGATTTTTATCTTCGCGCCTTTGCCAACATCGCCCATAACGCTGATCTTGCTCCGGCATCCAAAACTGAAATGGATTACGTGGCCTCTGCCTATCCGGTCGCCCGTCACCGGGGGATGCTCAGTCAGGAAGCCTGGCAGAAAGTGTGCACCATGCTGGCCCGGGGTGGAATTTTCAAGCCCTATGATGCGGTGTTCAAAGGGGATGTCTTTACCAAGGGGCTCTCCCAGGTCCATCTCTACAACGAGAGCCTGGCAGGTGCCGTCAACGCCCTGACCGGCGAACGGTTTTCGGGATCTCCGGCTTGGGTGGCTCCCAGGGATGCCGGCGGACAGCTGCTGGACGACCTTGAAAACCGTTTTCCCTTTTCCATTGTGACCTACAAAAACAGGCTGCACACCCAGTCCAGATCGTTGTGGTCTGCGCTTGCCATGGAAATTGAGAACACCAACCAGGTGGAGATGAACACCCAGGATGCAGACAAGCTTGGCCTGGCAGACGGCGATGAGGTGATCGTTTCTTCCCGGAGCAACCCCGAAGGCATCCGGGGAAAAGTCCGCCGGACAGGTCTTGTGAGGCCCGGCTGCATCGCGGTCTCCTTTCATTTTGGACACACCCAGTTCGGCGCCACGGCCCTGACCGTTAAAAACGGAGAAGCAGCCTTCCTGGGCGGAAAAGACGTGATGAAAAACAATATGCTGATTGCAAATCAAAAATTCGCATCAGGGTTGAATTTCAACGATGTCGCCCTGCTCGACCCAACGTTGAACCAGACCCCCATGGTGGATCTTGTGGGCGGCATCCCTGATTTTTCCAGCACCCGGGTCAAGGTAACCAAAGCCTGATGCTTTCCAGGTAAAAAGTTTAAAACAGTTCTGTTAAATCCATCCTGCCCCTTGTATCAACGGGGCAGGATTTTTTTTCTCTACATTACCCGACCATAAAAAAAGATCTGAAGGCAAATGTAGACGTAACATGCTTAAAATTCAAGCATCTAAAAATTAACAAGCGCAACGGCGATTTACAAAAATTCCCAACGCCGGGTTTCTTTTTTTACTTGACCACGCTATCTTAAATTTTTAATACTTTTTTGTGAAAAACAAGTTCCGATCAAAGTTCAACTATCCAAAAACAATCAATTATTTAAAGAGGTGGCTATGAAGATTAAAGGCAGTGTTCTTTTAACCGGCTTAGCGACATTGTTCCTGGTTCTCTCAGCCGTTGGGTTCGTCAAAGAGAGTAAAGCAGACGGCATGACCTTGGATCAAGCGCAGAAGGGGGTAAACTATGGTTTCTGGTTTGATGACACCGAGGAGAGGTGGCAGGCGTTTAAACCGAAGCTTTCGAATCTCTCCCGGCTGGACTTGAACATCCAAAAAAACGGGAAGCCCGGCGATGTGGTGGTCGCCGTCAAAGACAGCTCGAAAAATGTCCTTTGGGAAACGGTTGTTTCGGCAGACGAAATTCTCTCGTCCGGATGGGTCGAGATCGCGGTTTCCCCTTCGATACCTCTCACACCGGAGCAAACCTATTACATATACGTTTCCAGCAATACCGATTCCACGAGCACGCTGAATCGGTACACCTGGCGAGGACAGACCAATGCAGCCTATACCCGGGGAATCAGTTCCGTGGAGAAGTCGTGGCCGGATTTTGACTTTGCATTCATGACCTGGGGCGACACCTCGGAGTTCGCAAGAACTTGTTTTATCCATAGTGACGGCGCCAGTGACTCCACAGCCGCCGCAGAAAGCTTCAAGGCCCTGCTGGAAGCCAACGGTTGTCCCACCACGTTGATTACCATGAATCAGGTGGCAGGCGCAGATTTTTCCATATATGATCTTATCATTGTGGCCTCGGACACGGGTTACGGCTCTAAATGGGGTGACTCTGCCGCCGTCAATGCTGTTGAAAACGCACAGAAACCGATTTTAGGTCTTGGTTACGGTGGCGCAAGTCTCTTCGGTCAACTTGACTTTTCCATCAATTGGGGAAACGGATGGATAGGCTCTGAGACCAATATGTATGTGGTCGATCGAAAACACGCAGTGTTCAACACCCCTTACCCGATCACAGTACCCCGAACCGGAATCATTGAGGTCTATACATCCACGGGACATATCGGTGAATACAGTCCTAATTTAGATGATGTGGTTCTTTTGGGGCGTGAGTCTCAGAACCAGGAACACTATACCCTGGTACAGGAAGATGAGCATCTGCTCTGGGGGTATACAGCCTCTCCAGCTGATATGAAACAGACGGGAAAAGCGTTGTTTATAAACGTGGTGCATCATGCCGTTCCCACCCCGGTTGTGCCTCTTTTTCTTTCGCTCGGCATTGAAGATGCGCTTGAAGGGGTCATTGTAAACAAGGTGGCCGGGGATCAGGCCGGCCCTGCCGGTGAGACGACGATTGAAGTCGTTGCAAAATTATTCAGTTTAAGTTCGACGGCCAAGAATGACATCCCCGTGGTACTGACAATTCCCAATGATCTTTTTGGTTCACCCACCCACACATGGGTAAGGAATACCGCAGGCGGCAGCCTTACCGCAACAGGTTATGACGATCTGGGCGGAGGACAATACAGGGTAACAACCGGACTTTCGGCTGTTACACTCTGGCCGTCGGGTTTGCCGCTTTACTATAGAAAACAGATCGTATGGCGTTTTAATATCCCCAACGATATTTCACCCCAGGACATCCAGGTAACGGCGGAAGTCGAGGATATGGCCTGTGTGGATCCGTCGGGAAGCGGGACGGTCAGGATCATGGCACCCGGCAGTCCCCGCTCCCTCATGATTGCCAACAGGAGCTTGTTGTACGAAAATTACAACGAATTTCAGGTCAACAGTCTCCTTCAGCGGCTTTATACAGAAGCCCAGGGCTTTCCTGCCAGTCACACGCCCTGTGGCATCATATATTATGTGGACCGTTACAGCACGGCCGCTGAAAACTGGGACAACACCAACATAAACTACGCCAGCGAAGCAACGGCTAATGTGGTTGCCGATGAAATCGACGATTTGATTGAGGACTGGCATGATGATGCAACAAAATACACCGTCATCTCAGTACCCATTTTCGGCAAGATATCCTTACCTGTTTCCTCACCCAGTTTCCTGCTCTTGGTGGGTGATGATGATACGATTCCTTTCTATCGCTATGATGACCCGTCCAACGATGAAGGCATAAACCCCTCTTCGTGTGCCCATGGATGGTGTGTGGACAGTGATGTCAACCCCGCTATTCTTGCTACGGACGAAGACTTTTTCTTTACGGACAATCCGTATGCCGATCTTTGGGGCGGCAGCGATTGGGAGACGGGAAATCTTGAACTGCACGTGGGCCGCCTGGTCGGCGAGACGGCAGCCGACATGCTGAGTCTCTTGGCAGAAGGCGTGGACTGGGACAATGGCCGGACCGGTGGTGTGGTCATGGCCAGTGTGGATGGCTGGGAACTGGGTCTGGAACCCGATAACGGCAGTCCCGGCGAAATAGCCGATCTTTGGGATGTTCCGGCCTTGTTCCGCGCCAAAGGGTTTGAAGTCAGAAACGACGAGATTCCAGCCTCAGAGGTACTAACAATCGATGTATTGACCGGTAATGCGGCTTGGAATACCAACTTTAAAAATGCCGCCAATGATGCAGGCGGTATGGACCTGTTCTTCATCGGCGGCCACGACAGCTATGACCATGCCGTGATCTACGGCGACGACTTCTCGCCCGACGATACACCGATCGATTACACGCGTTTTGACGACGACCATCCCATAGCCATGATCGTCGGCTGCCACGGAGGTCTCCCTGTTCCGGATATTGATGTCCCCGGCGGTGTCGATAACTGCATGGTCTACGATCTCGTCCACGAAGGTGCCAGGGCCTACATCGGCGCCAGTGGTTTCAGTTACGGCTCACCCGGTAATCTCCACAAGTGCACCTGGGGGGAGCGGCTGATGCAGCGGTTTTTCAAAAATCTGCTCACGCCGGGCGGTTCCAATTCCATGGCCATTGGCGCGGCCCTGTCCAAAGCCAAAAGGGATTATACCTTTGGCTATGGGTCAAAGGATCACTTGGATCGGAAAACGGTTACCGAATTCAACCTTTTTGGTGTTCCCTGGTCTTTTATCTATTATCCCGAGGCAATTGCGGCCGCCGACAGTGCCGATGTCTCCTTGGAAGAAACGGTGGAACCGGACTTTAGTGTTTCCGCCGGTGCTGTGGCCCAGGATGTCCAAGACGCAACCTACACACAAACTTTTGAGGTGAAAATCGACACATTTGATGTGGAAAAGGAAGAAAACGGAAATGTCACGTACGATGTATTTTCAGTGAAAGGCGGCAAAATTGCCGCAGCAGACGGCATGCCGATTTTACCGTACGTGGAAGGGTATGCCTTGCCGCTGCCTTTTAACGCAAAGATCCTCGGTGTTAAGATTGTCGGGGAAAAGCATGAGGACATTGGTTCGTACAATGTGCCCATTGCATTGGTACAACCCTGGTCTGAAGGGGGCCTAACCTACACTGAAAAAAGCGATATCGACTACCCCTTTCCCAAGGACGAAGACCTGGTGCAGTACCAGCTGTCGGGAAACGAGGCCGTTTTTACGCTGTTTCCCATACAGCACAACCCTGCGTCAAAAGAAACTTTTTTCTATAACTATTTTTCTATTCAGGTTACCTACGAAGCACCGTTGTCCGTGACCGTCACCCGATTCGAAACGGATAAACATCAATATGCACCGTATGAAACAATCAGTACATCCACGCGAATCCAGAACGTGGGGGATTTCGACCAGAGTCTTTGGGCCAGGCTTTCCATCAAGGATTACCTGGGCGAAGATGCAGGGTACCAGGCATCCAAAGAGTTCGTGGTTCCCTCGGGCGGCTCATACGACCTCAGTTTATTGTGGAGGGGCATGCTCGATGATGGTGCCTACACTGCCCGGATTGCCATCTACAACGGTAATGAGGAAGTGGGTGGCGCTTCCGAGGAGATTTCGGTGGTGGGCGGTGATATCACCGCTTTTTCGGTACCGAAAGTTTTAGGCGATGGAAACACAGGCCAGCTCGAGGTCACCTTCACCAATTTCAGTGATGAATATGTCAAAGGCCAGGCGCATTTGAAGATTCAGCAAGGAGACGGGGGCTATGTCAGAGTGCTTCCGTACCAGTCTTTTGACCTAGGTCCCGGATTGAGCCGAACTTTCACCTTTGACTGGACACCGATAAACTTGGGCGCAGGCATTTTCAGCGCTACAGCGGAAGTGATCGCCAACGAACGTTCCTACGGTCCGAAGTCAAAGTCCTTTACTGTTGTTTTAGATAGTTGCCGGGGTGACCTCAATGGTGACGGCGATATAGACGGTGCGGATATAGCCGTCTTTGCAGCCGACTTCGGGCGAAAGGACTGCAATGAAGGAGAACCCTGCGAGGGAGATTTTGAGCCAGACATTGACGTAGATGAAGACGATCTATCTATATTCGCCTTGGGCTTTGGAGGGTCGTCCTGCCCAGTGATGGAATAGAACCCGGCGTTAAAGAACTCAAATACGGATGAACACAGTCAAGCCTATATAAAACACTAATACTGTTTTATATAGGCTTAGACTTACCGGTTGAGATATCATTCAAAGCTGATGTTGTTATTTTTCATAAATTGACGCCCTCAGGCCCAAAAAAGGAATGGACATATGAAAAAGCAGTTTACTTTATGCATCTTATTGATTTCCACAATCTGCTCAGCTGCAACACTCGACATCACAAAAACACCGGACACCCTGCCGCGCAACTTGTCCCAGGGAAATTACTCACCCATGATTGAACTTTCCTTTCAGGGGCTTGCTTCCGAACAGTACCTGTTAAAAATCTGGCTTCTCAGCCGGAGATCATGGTTCTGCGCGTCCAGCCAGTGGTGCGAATCCACCTATGTAATCGACAATTCAGACGGCCAAACGCCCGATGGAAAAATTCAGATCGTGGAGGATATAGACGTTTACGATTACGCCAATCTGGATATCGTTGCAAGGCTTTACAATGCCTCCGGATCTCAAGTGGCGTGGGATGAACACTATATCAGTGGGGTCTCAAACAGACCGCCGGTGCTGATCAACATACCCGACCAGCAAATACGCATAGGAGAAACCGTTTCATTCCAGGCCACAGGCAATGATCCTGACGCTGACAATCTCACCTTTTCCGCCTCAAACCTTCCGGATGGCGCATCATTCACACAGGAAGGACGATTCATCTGGTCCCCTGAAAGCGAAGGGGAACAGACCATCATTGTCCATTCGGATGATGGTCAGACCTATGATTCCCAAAAGGTAAAAATTAATGTCACTCAAATGGAAATCCCTGAAATTGTATCAGTCAATTACCCGGAATCCGGCAGCACAGACAACCTAACCGGCGTGGTTTCTCAAGTCGACAATTATGGGGATTACGCCATCATTACCTATATCTTTGTTGATGGATACGGCTGGGTGACCAAACCAACTTTTGATGCCCCAAAAACGCCGATTCAGGCGGACGGAACATTTGAGGTTAACATTAATACGGGCGGATTAGATGATCTGTCACAAATCGTTTACATTGGTGTCTGCATGCAGGATGATGATATTCCAACTGTAGCAGGCGGCAATCTTCCTGATGATATTCCTGCGCTCACAAGTCTTAAACAAAGCCGTGACATTTCGTCCTGTCACAGGACAATTGAATGGTCAGGCCATACATGGTGGGTTAAAACAAGCCGAGGCGGCACACTGGGGCCGGGATCGAACGTGTTCAGCGATTCGCCGCAGTCCGTATTTGTCGATGCGGATAACAACCTGCATTTAAAAATCATCAATGCCGACGGCGTGTGGCAGTGTTCGGAAATTGTATCGATTGATACCTTTGGATTCGGGCTCTATGAATTTGAACTGGAACAAGGGCCCGTGCTTGATAAGAATGTCGTTTTTGGCTTTTTCACCTGGGAAAACGATGTTCTTGGGGAATATAACAGGGAAATTGATATTGAATTCAGTCAATGGGGGATCGACGATGCTATAAACGGTCAATATGTGGTTCAACCGTGGCAGGATGAAGCCAATATCTTCAGGTATGATTTTCCGATTAACGAAGAGGCCTCCATCCACCGGTTCTATTGGCAGTCAGACCTGATTAAATTCCAGAGCAGATTTTGTTCAAACGATTCTGAAAATTTTGGAAACATCATGGCCGAGTGGTTGTACACCGGGGAAAATATCCCGACAACTTCAAGAGAAAATCTGCGGTTGAATTTCTGGATAATTGACGAAGAAGCGGCCCCGTCAAACGACCAGGAGCAGGAAATCATTATAAAAAGCTTCAGATATCGTCATTCGGATGATTTAACAGGTGATATCGATACAGACGGCGATATTGACGGACAGGACCTCTTTGTGCTTTGTTCTGCTTATGGATTGGATGAAACAGATCCGGACTTTATCTTAGACGCTGACTTATATCCAGACGGCAAGATAGATGAACGTGACCTTGGCATCTTTAACCAATATTTTGGAGGCCGTCTTGATTATTAACCAGGCAATAAAATACTCGAAAATTTATTTCTAATGTGTTATACTTTTTTCCATGGAAAAACGAGATGCAAGAAAGCTGAGCACAGAGGCACAGCAGGAGTTACGAGACCTGGCAATTCGCCTCAGGGAGTCAGGAAAAAAATATAAAGAGATAGCCGCAATTATTCAGGTCCAACCAAGTACCATTTGTTCATGGTATAAGGCCTACGAGCGTGAAGGGAAAAAAGCCCTTAAAATTAAAAAACGAGGTCGACCATCCGGGGCGTGTATGACGTTGACTGATAAACAGTCTAAAGAAATACAAAAAAACATCCAGGATAAATGTCCCGATCAGATGAAATTCGATTTTGCGTTATGGACCAGGAAAGCAGTTCAAACACTTATTAGAGAAGCCTACAAAATAGACATGCCGATTCGAACTGTTGGTGAATATTTGAAACGCTGGAATTTCACCCCTCAAAAACCTTTGCGCAAAGCTTACCGACAAAATCCGAAAGCAGTCAAAACATGGCTCGACAAAGAATACCCTTCGATACTTAAAAAGGCCAAAAAAGAAAAGGCTGAGATTCATTGGGGAGATGAAACCGGACTATGCAATGATAGCTATCATGGGCGCAGTTACGCACCTAAAGGGCAGACTCCTGCAATAAAATTACATCCAAGGTGCCAACGGGTAAATCTGATTTCATCTGTCACGAATCAAGGTAAAGTAAGGTTCATGATATACAAAGACAAGATGAACTCGCAAACGATGATTCAATTTATGAAAAGATTGATCAAGGATTCAAAACGTAAGGTATTTCTAATTCTTGATAATTTGAAAGTTCATCACAGCCATCTTGTTAAGGATTGGGTAAAAGAGAATGTTGACAAAATTGAGTTGTTTTTTCTGCCATCTTACTCTCCTGAGTTGAATCCGGACGAATATTTGAATTGTGATCTGAAAGCAGGTGTACACTCCGGGCCACCAGCAAGGACAAGAGATCAGTTGGCGAAAAAAGCACTATCTCATTTGCGTAAATTGCAGAGACTACCAGGGAGAGTAGCGAATTACTTCAAACATCCCAAAATTGCTTACGCTGGATGATTCATGTATTTAATTGCCGGTTTAATATCCTATTGACGTATTGGCGCAATAATTCAACACTTTCGTATTACGACCCCAAATAAACAGGCGCCGGACCGTCCCCCTCCAGAGGGGGAGATCAACTCTTTAAGGAATTGAGGTGACATGCAATATATTGTAGGTATAGGAAACATGAAAGTCAGTAATCAGGTGGGCGATACCATTACGGCACCCTCAATTGGTTCCGGTATCGGGCTTGTGGTATATGACCCGGAAGCAAGGGTGGCTGGGATTCTTCACTATATGCTGCCGGACGCGTCCATTGACGAAACCAACGCAAAAAATCAGCCGCTCATGTTTGCTGACACCGGTATTCCCGCATTATTTAAACAGGCATATATGCTGGGTGCGGAACAAAACAGGATCAGGGTGTTTGCTGCCGGCGGTGCCCAAATTATTAACCAGGAAAGGGAATTTAATATTGGACAACGCAATTTTTCAGCTCTGGCGCAAATATTGACCTGTGAAAATGTTGCCATCTGGAAACAGGCAGTGGGCGGCAATTTTAACCGGACCGTCGCAATAGATATCGCCACCGGTCATATCTCTTTGAAAACGTCGGGGCAAGGCGAGGTGGAACTATGACAAACTTTCAGGAAATGGCCCGGGAAATAAAAAACTTAACGCCCATCCCCGCCGTGACCATGTCTCTTTTAAAGGTTATGGAAGACCCCGGCAAGACCATGGACGATGTAACAAATATTATCCAGTATGATCCGGCCATCACCGCAGATGTCCTTCGAACTGCCAACTCTGCATACTTTGGGTTGAAATACCCCGCTGAGACCGTTTCGGACGCGGCCAGGATGCTGGGCACCAACAAACTTGTGGAGCTTGTCTTGCTGAAAGTGGCGTCCAAGATAATACAAGGGCCTCTGGGCGGATATAATATGCATGAAGGGGCGTTGTGGCAACATTCAGTAGCCTCAGCCATCATGGCCAGACAGCTGGCGGTCCAACTCGGACTATCCCATCCGTGCAGCATATTTACCGCAGCCCTTCTCAAGGATATCGGTAAAACCGTGATGGATAAATATGTCCAAAACGCATATCAAAAAATTTACAATCTGGTTATCCATGAAAATTTCAGTTTCATGGAGGCGGAGAAGCAAGTAATCGGCGTGGACCACGCAGAACTTGGCGGGATGATGGCCCGGATATGGAATTTTTCTCCCAGAACGGTCATGATCATCAAAAATCACCACCTCTCCCAGGAAGGCACGGCAAAGGACAAAGAGACCATAGTCGTCTACCTGGCCGACTGTATATGCATGATGATGGGCATGGGCGTTGGTGCAGACGGCCTGGCCTACAGATTCCACCACCAGGCCGTCGAAGAGATCGGAATTTCAGCAGATGAGATCTCAACCATCATCGCGAACTTCATACCCCAAATGAAAGACGTGGCACAACTGTTGAAGATGGTCTGACCGACCGGCACGATCCACCTGTCAAGCGATAAAGACGCTTTTTCCCAAAGGTGAGGCAGTTAAAAGATCGACTCCGAGAAAGGGCGTCTTTTTGAACAAAACCCATCTCTTCCCACACAAGGAAGAGATGGGTTTTTTAATTATTGAATTACCGCGCAGGCGTTTGAACCGAATTCTGAACAAAAGGCTTCAAGTTGCTCCGAATCCGTTACCAATGTCTTTGCCTGCCGGGCAAGATCCAGGCCGTCCACATCTCCGTCCTTATCACTGTCCGCCTGACAGGTAGGGGCAATCTGAATCCATATGGTCTGTTCACCTATCATGTCGTCTTCATCATGCGCTTTGAGCGTGATTTCATGAAAACCTTCGGCAAGGACGGCGTCGATCTGCCTGCCGGCGGCAAAGACGGCGCCGTCAACGAACCAGGCAAATGCATCATCGGGCAGGTTGCCATCCTCATTATCACTTGCGCGGCCCAAAAAGTGTATCTTTGTGCCCGGCTCAAACAACTGGTCGCTTGCCGGTTCAAGGATCTGAACTTGAGGAGCACTATACTCAACGGTAAATGTTCCATCCGAGTCATCCTCGGCCGTATTAAACCCATCCGTTGCAATGACCTTGATCAATGCCGCGCTACCGCCGGGAAGGGTGGATGTGTCAACCTCAAATTCGTTTTCCTGAATATTGCCGGCCACCGGCATCCAGGTCAGGCCGCCATCCGGCGAAAAGAGAACACTAAAAGTTAAGATGTCTCCATCCTTGTCTTTGGCATCCCAACCAATTGTTTCCGTTTCGCCACTCCATAATTCACCACCGTTGGGCCTTATGACCTCTACTATCGGTAAGGATGTCGATACCGAAATTTCATCCAGAACATTTTCCTCTTTCCAAAGCTCAATTTTTGCAACGCCGTCGATTACCGGAATTTGAAAAAAGAAAGGAACACTCTGGTCGTCTCCGGCCTCTTTTTCAAAGAAAGAGACGTTAAAGCCTAACTGAAACAGTGTCTTTTTGTTTTCATCGCGCAACAGTATCCGGTGGGTTCCATCTTCCGATAAAGCAGCCGGGACCCCATCCCGACATACTATCGGGTTCAGTTTCCCCTTTTTGGGGGTGATGACCCCGCTCACATAATAAACAGGCTCAATTTCATCCAGCCCTTTTACATAACTTTCAGACGCTCTGATGGTTCCCGAAACGGTCTTGAAATAGTCGAACATACGTTCCCAGCGGTAGGAGGATATCCATTTGGTCGGCAGATCCCCGTAGTCGCAGTATGTCATGATGTCCGGTGTGGTATCGGACACAGTACGGGGGCCGGATGCCGACAGGTCAAGCCCGACCTCGTGAATCTCCCCGTCATCATATGTTTCCTGCCACGCCTTGTCCGGTCCGGCGGCAGCACAACCGTAGTTAACGCCTATGGATTCCCCTGGTATACACTGGCCCGTGGGATCATCGGCTTCACTTAATTTACCTTCACTTGACACATGTCTTCCCCAGAAACCGGCATTGTCATCCGAACAGTCTCCCGGGCCTAAATTGTGGATAATTTCATGGGCCATGGTTCCTTCCTGGGAACTGCCGATGTATCCCCTTGCCACGAGGCCGGCCCCTCCGGCCCATTTGGGATTGGAAATGCCCCCGCCCGAGGGACAGAATCCAAAAATCTGATCCGGCATATCAAAAGGAGAATCGCCTCCGGAAAAAATATATCCAAAAACCCATGCCAGCACCACCCGGCCGTAAAGGTCGTTCAGGTCGTTGATTGTGCTGGCCACCGTGGTGGCTCCGATGATATCCCAGGGTTTTCTGACAAAATCAACATCCGGAACCGGAAATATTGCCTTCAGGTAGTTCTCCTGCTCCGTGATGACGGCATCCGAGACCACGTTGGGAGCTGACGATGATCCGGTGTTTATGGGAATGATCCAGTAGGTCGGGATCTCTTTGGGGGTGAAGGTCAGGTCTGTATCTGCCGAAGCGTCAACCTGTCCGGAAAAATCGCGTACTTTTGCAGTAAAGGTCACCTCTCCCTGGTTCCAGGTGTCCGGCAGCATGAAATTTGCCGTGGAACTCAACCTTTCCCGGTCAATTGAGACAGGTGCTTCATAGTAAGAGGCAAGGGGAGAGCCAGGCAGGTCAATCCCGTCTTTTTCTCCGTACAAAGAGACAATGCTCGGCTGCTTATGTTCAGCGTTGTCAACAGCCGCATAAATCCTTGCCATGGTTTTGCGATCTTGAACAAGCGGCATAGTATTGTCCAGATCCTGGATGGCCTGGGTCATTTCCATGGGCTGTTTCTCAAGAAGCACTCTTGCCTGTGTGTTTTGTGTGAGTCCAGAGGTATCAGGTTCGCCCAGTTGAACATGGATCAGATTTAAAAAATTGTCGTAAAACATATCGGGGATGAGTTCATCAATTTCCGGCGAAGATGAATGTATCTTAACGCCCATACGTGTATGGCCGCCCGGCCGACCGTTAATTTCCATCAGATCGATACCAAATTCCCAGACGAAATGACGGTTGCATTTTCCACTATGCGGCCACTTTGTAAACAACCGCGATGAATCGGCAAAAAAACACCCGAAGCCCCTGGCTCTTGCCGAAAAGGTTTCAGGCTGCAATGTGGTCCAGGAACTGGGACCGTTGTAATATTGATACCGTATGTTGCCAATGTTTCGACTAAGCGCGTAATTTATATCCGAGCCGCTTGTAATGGTGCCGTTTTTATCCACATCAAAGCTCAGGTAAAAATAATCATCTTCTGTTTCTGATCCATTCCCGGTGTCGTTAATGATATCCAGCAGGACATAGAGTCGGTTTCTGTCGTTTAAGACGGTGAGAAAACCGCTTTCAAACTCGATCCGGTTTGAAACCGGCCACTCTCCAAAACCGACGACACCGTCAAGCTCCGGCGCAGTTGTGGTATAGGAAGACCGGATAACCAGTGCATCTCCGGAAAGGACCCTGAATCCTGCTACATCACCGCGAACGCCGGGATTGATTCCTGTGTTGTTATCGGTCTCTTCAACATTGCCACAGATATCGTTGCCGATACCGAAGGTTTCAAAATAGAGTATGCCGGGGCCGCTGATGTTGGTAAATTTTATGGTAAAGGTTTCCTTGCCGGAAACGCTGATTTCGTCAAATGAAATTCGCAACGGTGCATAGGGAACAGTCCCCGCAGCCGGTGCGTCCAATGTAATATTTTGCACCCTGCGCTCCACAGTTGTTGTAAAGCCTGTGGACCTTCTAATCTCTGTGTCAAGGCTGTAGAGACCTGCAATATTGCCGGCCATTCGCACCTCGATGGCTGAAAAATTTTCATCCACGGTAAACCGGATACCGCGAGATTCGGCTATGTCACCGCCGGTGCCTGTTTTGCTGCAGGTAAGGATTTCCACCGGATCAGCCTGGACAACAGCCCCACCGGCCAGCGCCCACAGCATGAATCCTGCGGCTGCCGCAAAAAAGTGTAACGAACGTTTCTTTTTCATTGTTTTTCTCCCATTTTCTCATAGTTAAGCGTTTTTTAACAAAAGATTGCCGCATTAATAACGTGTACACAGGAGCGAATTTTTCTAACAAATGGTCTCCCATCCGTGATGGAAAAAATTTGCTTGGAATATAGATTTAGACTTTAGAACGTGTCAACAAGGAAATTATTGCATCATTAATACCTACGCCGCAACCAGATCAAATTGAGTCAACACTACAGACATATTTTATTACCCCCAATGGTTATAGTGCTCGACCATATGCCACCATTCGGGCAGTTTTGAATTTGATTTTTGAAATTTTCAACCAAGTCGTTACATAAACTACAATTTGAGGTGATAATAAAGCTTCCTCTAACTGAACAAAGATTATCCATTAAAAATTCTATCAAGGAATCATTCCCTATAATTCTTAAGGCTTTCACCTCTGTTAAATTGCTAAAGGCCGAGAGGTTATCCAAAGAATCATTATCAGAAATAGTAAAATCTCCGTTTATGGTTGTAAAAAAATGACAAGAAAAAAGGAAAGTACTCTTAGAGGGTTTTCAAATTTGATTGACATATCTGGGTTTTCTCCGTAATTTTTTTCACGCACCGAGTACCAAGGCAATACCATAAAACACAGTTTGAAAATCCCCCTGATTGACAGCTTTTATCTATACGGATATACAGTCGCCCTCTCTGATTTAGTTGATTGTAAAACAGGCTGATTCCAATTTTGTCCGATTTTCAAGACCGGGCTGATTGAATAGTCCGATTTACCGGACTTTTGGCGAACACATCAAGTCTTCAAAAACGGATCATTTTACAAAAATACTATATTTTCAAAATGTTACAACATTCGGCACCATTTTTGTAATAGATACACCAGGCATGCGGCAGGAGGGAATGGTTCCGCCGAATCGTCGCAGAGAAAATTAATGACCCGTAACGGCACCGAAAAACTGAACCGTACAGTCCATCCAGCCACCCGGGTCCCATGTTTTTGGAAGAAAAGGAGAAGAGGTTTGTCACTTACTTTATCAGCATTGATTGCGTTTATTCCTATTGCCCTGGTGTTAATCTTTATGGTTGGATTGAGGTGGCCCGCCACCCGGGCGATGCCTTTGGCATGGCTTGTCTGCGCCCTGATCGGGGCAACCCTCTGGAAAATGCCGGCAGGCCTTGTGGCCGCCTCCACCCTGAGCGGGTTCGGCAGTGCCATTAACGTACTGATCATTGTGTTTGGTGCCATTCTCATCCTGTATACCCTGAGAGAAAGCGGCGCCATGGAAACCATCTCCTACGGGTTTACGACCATTTCTCCGGACCGCCGGGTCCAGACCATCATCATTGCCTTTCTGTTCGGTGCCTTTATCGAAGGATCTGCCGGGTTCGGAACCCCTGCGGCTATCGCCGCACCGTTGCTGCTGGGTTTGGGGTTTCCCGCCCTGGCTGCGGTGTGCGTCTGCCTTATGTTCAATTCCATCCCCGTCACCTTCGGGGCCGTAGGAACCCCCATCTGGTTTGGTCTTAAGAATCTCAAACCGGCGGTGGACGAGGCTGTGAACCAGGGTGCGTCCATAGCCTCCTTTGACGTCTTCATGCACCAGGTGGGTATCTATTCGGCCCTGATTCATTCCGTGGCCGCCATCCTGCTACCCTTGTTTGTGGTCTGCTTTCTCACCCGGTTTTTCGGCAAAAACAAGTCCTGGGGTGAAGGATTAGGTGTTTGGAAATTTGCCGTATTTGCCGGACTGTGCTATGCAATTCCCTATCTGTTCACCGCCGTTATTTTTGGTGTGGAGTTTCCCTCGTTATTGGGCGGACTCATCGGGTTGGGCCTGGTCATAACAGGTGCAAGAAAAAAACTTTTCCTGCCCAAAGAAACCTGGGAGTTTGCCGAACGTGCCCATTGGGAAAAAGAGTGGCTGGGAGAAATTGAACCGGGTTCCAACAACCTGACGCCCAAAATGAGTCAGCTGGCCGCCTGGACGCCCTATATTCTCATCGCTTTACTACTGGTCCTCACACGACTCTCCTTTCTACCCTGTAAAGGCTGGGTGACCGCTTTTGTGATCTCTTTTCCCAAAATTCTGGGCTGGGAAACCGTTAATTTTACCATGAAACCCTTTTACCTGCCCGGCGTGGTTCCCTTTATGCTGGTGGCGGTACTGACCATATTCATTCACCGGATACCCGGACACAAGGTAGCCCTGGCCTGGAAGGATGCCATCATGAAGATGAAGAATCCTACCATTGCCATGCTCTTTGCCGTGGCCATGGTGGAAATTCTTAAACAGTCAGGACACGGTACGGCCGGTTATGCCTCCATGCCCCTGACCATGGCTGAATTTGTGGCCGGGCTGTGCGGCACATTATGGCCCATGGCCGCCTCTTATGTGGGGGCGTTGGGCGCGTTTATCACCGGCTCCTGCACGGTGTCCAACCTGCTGTTTGCCGATTTTCAATACGGCGTGGCAGCCACCACCGGCGACAGCCACATTATTATTGTGGCCCTCCAGGCCGTGGGTGCTGCCATGGGTAATATGATCTGCGTGCACAACGTTGTCGCGGCCTCCGCCACCGTGGGCCTGGCCGGTATGGAAGGCACCATTATCCGCCGCACCATGATTCCCTGTCTGCTTTACGGACTTTTAACCGGCGTCATGGGATTGCTTTTTATTTATATCCTGTTTCCAGGGACTTTCTAGGAGAATACCGATGAGCTTATCTTCATCTTTAATTAAAGAATTTCAAAACATCTGCGGCGAAAACGGGGTGATGACCTCAGAAGTTGACCGTCAGAACTATTCATATGATGCCGCGGTGCTTGAACCCACCATACCTGCTGCCGTGGTCCGTCCGGACAGCAAAGAGGCCATTGGCAAGGTTATTTCATTGTGCAACGATAACGGCACCCCGGTGACTGTCCGGGGAGCGGGCACAAATCTTTCCGGGGGCACCATTCCGGATAAAAACGGTATTGTGCTGCTCACCAACCGGATGAACAAAATCATCGAACTCAACGAAACCGACATGTACGTGCGGGTTGAACCGGGTGTGGTCACAGCCGATCTGGCAGCCAAAGTGGCGGCCAAGGGCTTGTTTTATCCGCCTGATCCCGGCAGCCAGGCCGTTTCAACTATTGGCGGCAATGTGGCGGAAAACGCAGGCGGCCTGAGGGGCTTTAAATACGGAGTGACCAAAGACTATGTCATGTCCGTGGAATTTTTCGATGCCCTGGGCCGCAAGGTCACTTCGGGCTCCAAAACCGTGAAATGCGTCACCGGATATAATCTGGCCGGACTGATGACGGCATCCGAAGGCACCCTGGGCGTATTCAGTGAAATTACTCTGAAACTGATTCCGCCGCCGGCCGCATCCAAAGCCATGATGGCGATCTACGACAGCATTGAAGGTGCCACCCAGACCGTGGCGGCCATTATTGCGGACCGGATCGTTCCCAGTACCCTGGAGCTTATGGATAACTTCACCATCAATGCGGTGGAAGATTTTTCCAACGTGGGCCTGCCCCGGGACGCCAAAGCCATGCTGCTCATTGAAGTGGACGGACATCCCGCCCAGGTGGCCGAGGATGGTGAACGCGTAGAACAGATCTGCAAAAAACTTGGGGCCCGGGCCATCCAGGTTGCCCAGAATGATGCGGAAAGAGATAAGGTGTGGGAGGCCAGACGTGCCGCCCTGTCCGCCCTTGCCCGGCTCAAACCCACCCTGGTCCTGGAAGACGCCACCGTACCCAGAAGTAAAATTCCGGCCATGGTCAGTGCCGTGGAAAAACTGGCCCAAAAGTATGATATCCCCATCGGCACCTTCGGCCATGCCGGCGACGGGAATCTGCACCCCACCCTGCTGACCGACCGGCGGGATGCAGAACAGTGGGAACGGGTTGAAAATTGTGTGGCCGACCTGTTTGATGCGGCTTTGGCCTTAGGGGGTACCTTGTCCGGCGAGCACGGCATCGGCATTGCCAAAGCAGGATTCATGAAAAACGAGGTGGGCCAGTCTTCCATCGACTTCTGCCGGACCATGAAGGCTTCCATAGACCCGAACAACATCCTCAACCCGGGAAAAATCATAGGACGGTAACATGTCAGAGCTAAACAAACTTGCAAAAAGTCTCAAAGAGATTGAAAACCAGCTCACGGACTGCATGAAGTGCGGGATGTGCCAGGCCGTTTGCCCGGTATTTAAGCAGACCGGGGATGAGGGCGATGTGGCCCGGGGCAAGATTTTTCTTCTGGAACGTCTGGCTGACCAGATGCTGACAGATGCCAAGGGGGCCAAAACCCGGCTTGAAAAATGTCTGATGTGCGGCACCTGTGCCGCCAACTGCCCTTCCGGGGTAAAGATTCTGGAAATCTTCATGAAGGCCCGGGTCGCCTTGACCGAGTATATCGGGCTTTCTCCTGTGAAAAAGTTAATTTTCAGGGGTATGCTCAAACATCCGGAGCGTATGGATGCCCTGGTTGAAACCGCATCCAAATTCCAGAACCTTGGCACCAGCAAGGCGGACGCCAACCAGGGCACCCGGTGTGCCAAGCTGTTGTCCGGGATCATCGGCAATCGGCATTTTCTGCCGCTGGCCAAAACCCCGTTTCATAAAACCAACCCTTCCCTGAACACCCCGGCCGGGCGTTCGGGGATAAAAGTGGCGTTTTTCCCCGGCTGCGTTACCGACAAGATGAACCCTGAAATCGGCAAGGCTGTGCTCAAGGTATTCAACCATCACGGGGTGGGCGTTTTTATGCCCAAGGGCCAGGCCTGCTGCGGCATCCCTGCCCTGGCATCCGGTGAACAAAAAACCTTTGACACCCTGCTGGCCCATAATGCCGCTTTGTTTGCCCAAGAAAAATTTGATTACCTGATCACCCCCTGCGCCACCTGTACGGCCACCATAAAAGAGATCTGGCCCATGATGGCCCAGGACGATTCAGTTGAAAAATTCAGGGCCAAACAATGGGCACCCAAAACCATGGACATCAGCCAGTTTCTGGTGGATGTGCTGCAGGTCGCCCCGGCTCAGGATTCAGGTAAATCGACAAAAGCCACGGTGACCTACCACGACCCCTGTCATCTGGCCAAATCCCTGAAGGTGAGAAGCCAGCCCCGGGATCTGATCCGGGCCAATGGCGACTGCACCTTTGTGGAGATGGCAGGGGCCGATACCTGCTGTGGAAACGGCGGCAGTTTTAATCTGCAAAATTATGATCTGTCCAAACAGATTGGTATGGAAAAACGGCAGAATATCCTGGCCAGCGGCGCAGCCACTGTGGCAACCTCATGCCCGGCCTGCATGATGCAAATCCGGGATGTGCTCTCCCAAAACCATGATCATGTCAAGGTCAAACATGTCATTGAAATCTATGCCGACACCATCAAGGATTAAATGAATTGCCCATTTAGCCAAGCACCCTGGGTAAGGTTTAGGGTGCTTGACTATTTATGGGTGTTTTTTCCCATCTATAATCTGTATAAATATTAAGATCCAAGCCCCCTTCCAGGGGCGTATCCGGCTGGATACTGCCCAGCACGTCATGATTCCAATAGTAAATCAGGGCTGGCGTTAAATTCGCCCCCATCTGCCATGGACAAGAACTACAATCCGCCCGAACGGTTTTGATCACCCGTTTGCAAAAAGCATCCAGGGTTTCATCTTCCCGGGTGGCCAATACCCCGGGTTTACCGGCGACGATGCTCTCTGCGTCCAGCACCCGGGTGGTGGGGGCCATGCCCTTAATCTCAATCACATCACCGGGGTGCAACCCCTCTTTAACAATAAACCGGTTTGTGAATTTAAGCGCTTTTTCACTGGTGCCGAAAATTTCGGCAATGCCGGGCAAATCATTATGGGACTGGACAACATACTCAATTGTCTGGGGCAGCCCTTTTATTCTTGTATTGCCGGCCGGCAGCAGTTTCGGATTTTTGGCCCATGCAGGATACTGCCGTACCATTTTAACCGTCAAAGTGGGTGCCTGGATTTTCGTCAAAAGTACATAGCCGTTGCTGCTTGCATACGGATAAATTGTGCTTGCGTGTAAAAGATCCGGATTCAATTGATACAGGTCCGGCGTCTTCTTTTTTAACACTTGAACGGCTATGTCTGATTGAACACGTTCAGACTCAAATCCTGGGACCGGAAGCATGATCAATCTGTTTTCCCTAAGATAGCGGTAACTCAATGCCGCCGCCAAACACTGTGGAATATACTCCCTGGAAAAGGGCCCCAAAAAGCTGCTTTGGAAGATCGGTCCGAATTTCCTTGCCGGATCATCACCACAGTTGAGCAAGACATCCGCAACCATTTTGGTGCCGTGGTGGTAACTGGCAATACTTAATACCGTACTGGCAAATACCCTGCGGTTGTCTCTTAAGTACCTGGCGCATGCATCCGCTGATTTTTTATAATCCGTTCTCTCATCAAGTCCACTCTCTTCAATCTTTAAGCCGTAATGCATGGCGGTCTCGTCAAGAAACTGAAACATCCCCAAGGCCCCAACATTGGACTGTGCGCCGGGGTTAAATCCGCTTTCCACAAACGGCAGGGCAAAGGCGATATCTTCGGCAATACCATGTTTCTTAAATATTTTTTTTATGTCATGCAGGTATTTTTCGCTTCGCCGGATCATCCTGTTTGATGTATCTACCTGCGCCACCGCATAATATTTGATAAAATAGCTGACATGCCGGACCAGCACATCATCCACCTCAAATGCGGTTTCCCCCCAGTCAGCCATCATATCGGTCAACTGTGTTTCAACCGTGTAAAGATCAAAAGCCACGGGTTTTAAATTCACATGATTTTGTGCCATGGTCGTGCTGCTTTGAAGCATGACCCCCAAAATCAGGACAATATATATAGCCATGTACTTGACCCTCGATGTTCTTTTATCCATGTTCCCTCCGATTCCCTATAACAGCCATGGGCTGACCTGACATGTCATCTGCCAGACTCAGCCCACAATAGACTTCAAAACTTTATCTTCTGTGCCTTCGGTGCTTTCCGTGGTTAAACCTTATAAAAAAAATCGCTATTTGTAAATCTCATCAGTGGCACCCAGCAGCAGCATTGGCGGATCAAAACCGATAAACTGGGCTGTTTTCAAATTGATGGCGACCTTTGGCGGCCCTTCAAAGACCTGATCAAGCTCTCTGGGTTTGGCGCCGTTAAAAATTTTTGCAATCAGACTTGCATGGTATTGCCCCGCATACTTATAGTTTGACTTGGAAATACTCATAAAAAGTCCGGCCTTGACTTCCTGTGATCCAGACATGGAAAATGTAGGTATTTTATATTTATTGGCAATCTCCACGATACGGGGAATGGTATTGGCATTCACACCGCCTTGCTGGGTTACATACAGGGCGTCCGCCTCACCGCATAATTTTTCCATACACTTGAGCACACTTGCTTCTGCCAACTCCTTATCTGCGATATCACTTTGGGTAAAGCAAGAGACAACCTGAAACCCTTTTTTCTTTGCAACCCTATTAATCATATCAAGGGCGGCATAACTTCTCCCATTGACCGTATTTTCATAGGCCACACCCAGTCGTTTAAAATTGATGGCATCATGAAAAACCAATACCTGTCGTTCATAACGCGACGGGTCTACATGGGCATTGATATGATCAAAGCCTGAATCGTCATTGCTTTTGATGATACCTGTCCCCACGGCATCACTGGCGGAGATAATCAGTGTCGGGGTTGAGTGGCGGTTATTGGCCAGATCCTTGCCGGCCCAGGTGCCAAAAGCGAGCATCAAGTCAATGTCTTTTTGATTGTTAAGCCGGTTGATTATCTGTTCCGTCATCTGTGCACGCAAATTTTTATCCCATTTGGCACTGTAATTGGCATCCTTAACAAATTCGATGTAATCGCTTTTCATTTCAGTGGCCAGCCAGTTCCAGACAGCTGTGGTATATTCGCCTTCATCTCTTGGAATGTCGGCTTTCTCAATCCAGCCAAGGTCCATTAAACCTGCGACAGTGGCAATAAACCACCCCTTATAATTGTAGTATTCACCGCCTTCATAATACCCAATCCGCCATTTTTTCCCGTGATTCAACGTCGGCTTTGTGCTGAAGTTGCCCTTATCAGCGGCAAACGCCGGACAGGAAATGATCAAAATTGCTGTTAAGATTACTGCAAGCCGTGTTTTCATTTAGAATCCTTTCTTGGCCAAATGCATTTTCCCTGGACCAATTCCGACACCTTTTGTGTAACCAGTTGAAGATTAAACGGTTTGATAATATATTCATCACACCCGGCCTGAAGGCAGGTGACAACCACATCCCTGTCGGCCTGGCTGGTGACCATCAATACTTTTACGTGATGTTTAGCGGCAACGCCTTTTGTCTCCTCCAACCTTCTGATCTCAATCAGGGCATCCATACCATCCATTCCCGGCATTAATACATCCAAAGCAATCAGATCAAAGGGAATCCATGCTGCCCAGGCGTTTTTAAAGGCATCAATCGCTTCATGTCCTGAAGTTACAGCGACACAAGCCCCAAAGGTTGACATGATTTTTTGCAATTTGGCTCTGCTGACCACATCATCATCGGCTATCAAAATTCTCATAATTACAACCTCGCAAGAAAGACCTTCATGCCTTAAATTCTGAACAAATTTTTATAAAATCCTGTTCGCAGCCCAAAAAAGCCTCCACAATCAACGGGTCAAAATGCGCCCCTTTCTCCTTTACAATGATGTTTCGTGCAATATCCGTGGAAAGCGCCTGTTTGTATACCCGTTTGCTGACAAGGGCATCATAGACATCCGCCACGGCAACAATGCGGGCCGACAAGGGGATGGCGTTTTCTGCGATGCCGTTGGGGTACCCGGTACCATTATATTTTTCATGGTGTGACAAAGCGATATCGGCACTCATTTGAAGATATTCAGCTTCCGGGTAACGGCTGAATGCATCCTTGAGGGTATTATGGCCTATTATCGTGTGTGCCTTCATGGTTTCAAATTCCGAATCGTCCAGCCGGTCCGGCTTTAGCAGAACATGATCCGGAATGCCCACCTTGCCGATATCGTGCAGGGGGCTGGTTTGAAATATATTTTCGATAAACGATTCATCAAGCTCGTCGGCAAATACTTGATTTGCCTTTAAGGTTCCGGCCAGCGTTCGGGAGTAGTGCCTGATACGCTCCAGATGATTTCCGGTTTCAGGGTCCCGGGACTCGGCCAGTTTGGCCATGGAAAAAATTACAATGTCTCGGGTTTGCAGATGAATAGTCCGCTGGGCCGGCCTGAGCCTTGCGGCCAGTTCCTGTTTACGAAACGGCTTGGCAATGAAATCATCAACACCGTATTGCATGGCGGTCTCAAGGTCATCCGGGCTGTCCTTGGAGGTAATCATGATAATATAGGTATATTGATCCCCTTCGGCTTTGCGGATTCGCGAACACAATTCAACCCCGGTCATTTCAGGCATCATCCAGTCGGTAATGATTACCCGGGGCCGTTCATGCTGCCAGAGTTCCCAGGCCGTTTCACCGTTTTCGGCCACAAGGGTGTCGTGGCCAAGGCCCCGGACCAGCTTATCGGCTTTAAGGCGGCTTGTGATTTCATCATCTACAATTAAAATTTTCATGGTCGTCCCCTGGGTTATGGATCTGTTGAAGAGATAAATTCGACAAAATCGGCAATACGGGCAATCTCGGTGTTCAGTTTCTCAACCATTACGGGCCCTGCCTGTAAAGTGCCGGCAATGGCGGCTTGTTCCAGCTGAGAGGCAACGGACAATAAATCTTCAGCCAAAAGATTGCCTGCCGCGCCTTTGATGGAATGCGCCTCTCTCATAATGGTTTCGGTGTCGTTATCTTTTAGCGCTTTCCGCATGATTTCTATCTGTTCCACCGCCTTTTTTAAAAACTCGCCCATGACTTCAAGCAGGAAATCTTCGTCTCCGCCAAATTCTTCAAGGGCTTTTTCATATTCCAAGGGACGCGCATCATCATCTTCCAAGGCAACTTCTTTTTTTGCGCCATCCTTCTTGGCCTTGAATTCAGAATACGGCAAAAGGATCGGTTGTTGGGCATCCGGCGTGACCCAGCTGCGCACCTTGGCCAAAAAATCCTTTTGCTTTAACGGTTTGGTGATAAAGTCATCCATGCCTGCTGCCAGACATTTTTACATGTTGAAACAAAAGGTGCTTCCCTTGCCCTCAATACTGGTCAGCATGAGCTTGCCGCCCATAAGTTCAACCAGTTGCTTGGAAATAGTGATGCCAAGTCCGGTCCCCCCGTATTTTCTGGTTGTGGACCCGTCTGCCTGGGTAAAACTTTCAAAAATTGAATGTTGCTTGTCCGGGGGGATACCTATACCTGTATCAGTCACGGCAAAACGAATCTCAACCTGATTTCCTTTAATGGACGCCAGCTCGACCTGGAGGAAAATTTCACCTTCATGGGTAAACTTTAAGGCGTTGCCCGATAGATTCAACAAAATCTGCCGCAGTCTTCCCGGGTCCCCCTCCACCCGGTTAGGCACATCATTGGAGATATAAGTGATGACCTCCAAGGACTTTTGTTCTGCCTGCCAGGCAATCCCCGTGGACAGATCTTCAACCAGCACCCGGAGATTAAAGGGAATGCTTTCAAGTTCAAGCATCCCGGCTTCAATTTTAGAAAAGTCCAGAATATCGTTGACAATTCTGAGCAGGGAATCGGCTTCGGAGCTGACAACCTGGATGGTATTTCGGTCCCGGGGCGTCAGGTCTCCGTCCAATGCCAGCTCAGCCATGCCGATAATACCGTTCAGCGGCGTCCTGATTTCGTGGCTCATATTGGCTAAGAAAGCGCCTTTGGCTTTACTGGCATCCTCAGCCATGGCCTTGGCTTTTTTAAGGTCTTCATTGGACTGCTTAAGTTCGGCGGTTCGTTCCTCCACACGATGTTCCAGTTCAAGGTGGGCTTTTTGAAGGGCATCTTCGGCTTTTCTGCGGACTTCAATTTCCCGGGTCAATTTTTTATTTGTTTCAACCTGGTCCGCCATGAGGCCGGCTTTTAATTTATCCGCCTTTGACAAAAATTCGGCCATTTTGTTGAACGCGTATGCCAGACGGCCGATTTCATCCGAAGAGTTCACCTCAATATGCTGGTCCAGATCCCCTTGTTGGATCGCTTCGGCAACGTTCGTCACCTGGTTTAACGGTTTAAGCATCCTGAAGATAAAAAAGCTGAGCACCAGCAACGTCATCAGATCAAGTACGGCAGTGGACAGAAACAATATCTGTTTATTCTTTCTGGTAAACCCCTGGATCATCCGCCAGGTCTCTTTGTTATACGCTTTGATAGATGCCATCTCCTGGGCAATGTCTTCTTCGAGATTGGCCTTGGACACCATGGCATCCTGATGAAAATCAGCCACTTGGGAGTCAATGACCACATAGCCGAATCCTCGCCTGGATTCCCCATACCGGCCCGTGTAATAGGGTATGGCAGCGTATGTGGTCAATTTCCAAAGTCCGCTCCAGAACACCAGAAAAGAACCGGACCCGCCTTCGGCAGCTCCCCGGTACCGCCCCTCACATTGGGGCGCAAAGTCAAGGACCTTGCAGTCCAGGGGGATATTGCCGGATAGGGCCTGCACCGAGGCAGGATTTTTGCTGAAACTGAAATCCCGGAAGGGCGGCAGATTTTTCACAAAATCGCTAAGGGATCGTCCGCTCTTCTTGTATTCCTCATATGTGGATTGACTCAGCCAGCCGGGCACCGCCTGCCCCGTTTTGGGATCATAGCCGCAGATAAAAAAATCCCGCGGGTGCGAAATACATCGCGCCTCGTTGTCCCAGAGACTTGCGTAATTACCGGAACCGGCATCAGGGATGTCTGAAAACCACTGGTCGGTCGGCACCACATGGTCTGCAAATTCCATGATATGGACATGGTCCAGGGCCATGGTGACATACCCTGTTTTTTGACCCTTTACATCGTATACCGGGGTGGCCCAGCGGACGATACCTTCAAACGGTTTGCCGTTGGGGTTCTCTTTTCCGGCATAGGCATTTTCCGGGTCGATCTTTACCTCACTGTCCTGGGTATGATCTATAACGCCCGGGACGTAGGCGCCAACCATCCTGGAGACATAAATTTCACCCTGTTTTAACCGGCCCAGGTGTGTAAAATAATCCTCGGCCCGGCAATGGGTATTCTCTTTTTTACTGACGTCTCTCAGGTCCGAAGAGACGGCACCATCCGTAATTTTTATCTGTTCATGCCCCTTTAAATCAACAAAGGTGATTTCCTTGTATAAGGGCTTTTGAACGGTATTGAATCCAAAGGCCGGTCGATTTTGCCAGAGTGTCCGGTTGTTATCATTTTTCCAGGCAATGGGTGACGGTGCAGATTCTTTGATTTCCCGGGGCCATGGGCCAGGGATAATAACGTCTCTTTTTTGGGTTCTGTATACAGCAAGAAATTTTTTTGGATCAGGCGTTATGACCGATAACTGGAGGACGTCCTGATCCCTTTCATAGAGAAAATCGGCCAGGCGAAACGCCAGTTCCTGGGTTCTAAGCTCAATGGCCTGGGTCGATTTTTTATCAAGTCCTTTGATGCAGTCGTTAATGGCAACCTGGCTGATCAGTTTTTCTGAAAGCAGATAGCTTTCCCCCAAGCTTTCAGCTCTTTGAATGATCTGGGCGTTTGTTTCTTCCAACTTTTCGCTGACAGAGAGATATAAAAGCAAAAAATGCAGAATGATCAGCGTGGTAACAAAGATGACAACCTTAGGAAGTATCCCTAGACGTATCATCCGCTTATAGCTAGATACTGTCACGATGGATCCCTTATTTTGAACGATTTGAATTAATGGCTTGTCCTTTACAAGTATCTGATAAGTTTGATTTTGACAAGGAAAGAATGAAAAATCACTTATAAATTCGAACCGTTTTCGGACAAATTCTCATCGTCGTTTTACGCGTTTTTAAGACTTAATCGGCCGTCCCAAAATTCAGTTGAATGTGTACGGTACACGGTAACTATGGTAAGTTGACATCCTGTTGGCCCCAAAAGGAAATCAACATGCAGAAAATAATATAGGTGTTTAAAATGACAAACGATACAACCGTTTCCTTCACACCCATTGGTTTTGTGAAAACCGATGTGAAAAAATTACCCCGCCACTGGTCCGTGTCCCAGGAAAAAGGCAGCTTAGAAATTTTTCCTGAATTTGCCCCGGCCCTGCGTGATATTGAAATCGGACAAAAAATTGTGGTGCTTTTCCATTTTCACAAAAGCCCGGCATTTAATTCAAGCTATCTGTTCCAGACCCCGCCCCACCGGTCGTCTGCCAAGGGCGTATTCAGCATTTGTTCACCCATCCGACCCAATGCCGTCGGCTTGAGTGTCGTTGAGGTAACCAGTAACGAGGACGGGCACATTGGGGTCAAAAATATCGACATGATGGACGGCACCCCGATTCTGGATATCAAGCCCATGGTGACAGGACATCACGATTGCCCAAGCGCGGAGTAGAATAAGGAGCATCCATGTCAGATCCAGCCAAGTTCCGTTTTTCCGTTGACCGCGGCGGAACATTTACCGACGTTTATGCCGAGGTACCGGGGGAACCGGGATTTCGGCTTATCAAACTGTTGTCCGAAGATCCCCAGAACTATCCGGACGCGCCCCGTGAAGGCATCCGGCGCATCCTGGAAGAGGTGACCGGACAACCTGTGCCCAAAGAACAGTTCGATGCCGGGCACATTGAGTGGATACGCATGGGGACCACCGTTGCCACCAACGCTTTATTGGAACGCAAAGGCGCACCCAGCGCCCTGGTGGTGACCCGTGGGTTTGGCGATATTCTTCAGATCGGCAACCAGGATCGGCCAAAAATTTTTGACCTGGAGATCAAAAAACCCGAACTGTTGTACCAGGAGGTTATTGAAGCGGATGAACGTCTGAGAATTCTGCGGGAGGATGAAGACGCCTCGGCAGTGGACGGCAAAATAGTAAAAGGCATCACCGGTGACCGCCTGGCCGTGATCCGGCAGCTTGACGTAGAGGCCATGCGATCCGATCTTGGGTTGGTCTATAACCGGGGCATCCGCAGCCTTGCCGTTGTCCTCTTGCACGCCTATGCCTGGCCCGAACATGAACAAATCATCGGCCGGCTGGCCAGGGAAATAGGATTTACCCAAGTTTCTCTCTCATCCCAGGTCATGCCCCGGGTAAAGCTTGTGCCCCGGGGGGACACCACCATGGTGGATGCCTACCTTAACCCGCATATCCGCACCTATCTTGACAGCTTCAGACAAGGGTTTTCAGACAAACTTGCCCACACCGGACTTCTTTTCATGCAGTCCGACGGCGGACTGGCCGGTGCCGACGGGTTCACCGGCAGCCGGGCTATCCTGTCCGGGCCTGCCGGCGGGGTGGTCGGATACGCCATGACCACCTTTGATGCCGAAAAAAGAGAGCCGGTGATCGGGTTTGATATGGGCGGCACTTCCACGGATGTCTCACGATTCGGGGGGGACTATGAACTGGTCTTTGAATCCCAGACCGCCGGTGTACGCATCCAGGCTCCCCAGCTTCACATCAAAACCGTTGCCGCTGGAGGGGGCAGCCGCCTGTTTTTTGACAACGGCATGTTACAGGTGGGACCGGAATCGGCCGGGGCCCACCCGGGGCCAGTTTGTTACCGGAAAAACGGATACCTGACGGTAACAGACGCCAATCTTATACTCGGTCGCATTCAACCCAGGCACTTCCCACATATTTTCGGCGCAACCGAGGATCAGCCCCTGGACGTGGAAGCGTCCCGTAGGGCCATGGCCGGTCTGGCCGAGGAAATCAACAAATACTGCACAGCGGCCGGGCTGCCGGCCATGACCATGGACGAGGTTGCTTTAGGCTTTATCCGGGTGGCCAACGAGGTGATGGTCAGACCCATCCGTGAAATTTCAGTGATGCGGGGATTTGATATTAAGAATCATATACTGGCCACATTCGGGGGCGCCGGTCCCCAGCATGCCTGCGCCATTGCAAGGGTTTTAGGAATATCCAAAATTTTTATCCACAGGTTTTCCGGCATTTTGTCCGCCTACGGCATGGGCATGGCCGATGTGGTCACCGAGCGCCAGCAGCCCTCCTCAGCCGTTTTGTGCCCCCAAGCCTTAGAACAGGCGGATACAATTTTTGAACGACTGGAAGAAGATGCACGCCGGGAACTGAACCTTCAAGGATTTTCAGACCAAACCATTGATACCGACCGCTTTCTTAATCTGCGGTACCAGGGAACGGATACGGCCATCATGATCTGTAGGCCCCAAGGAAATGGGAATCAGAGCAATGGAGAGCATGCCAATGACTATGCAGCGGCGTTCAAGGAGATCTACCGCAGGGAGTTCGGATTCGATCTTTCCGGCAGGCAAATCCTTATCGACGATATCCGGGTGCGCGCCCGGGCCAAAACAGCGGAACTTCAAAAAATCAACGTTCCAGAAGCCACCGGGGCTGCGCCGGTGCTGGACACCGTCCAGTGCTGTTTTGAAGACGGCCGTCAAAAAACATTAATCTATAATCTGGAAGAACTAGCTGCAGGCCATCGCATTACAGGTCCGGCCCTTTTAATTCATCAGACCTCCACCATTCTCATTGAACCCGGCTGCACCGCAGCCATAACCGGGAACGGCGATGTGGAAATCACTGTGGGGACAGGCATACGCAAACAGATCGACTCAACCCTTGACCCGGTTCAGCTCTCCATTTTCAGCAATCTGTTCATGTCCATTGCCGAACAAATGGGCCGGATGCTGCAAAAAACGGCCATCTCCACCAATATTAAAGAGCGTCTCGATTTTTCCTGCGCCTTGTTCGGCCCCAACGGCGAACTGGTGGCCAATGCCCCGCATCTGCCGGTCCACTTAGGGAGCATGAGCGACGCGGTGAAAGCCCAGATCCAACGCCGGGCAAACAATCTTACACCTGGAGATGTGCTCGTCTCCAACCACCCGGCGGCCGGGGGCAGCCATCTGCCCGACATTACGGTCATCACCCCCGTGTTCAAAGACGGCCAGGTGATTTTCTGGGTGGCGTCCCGGGGACACCATGCCGACATCGGCGGCATCACCCCCGGATCCATGCCCCCCAACTCCCGAAGTCTCGAGGAGGAAGGGGCCTGTATTGAATCGTTTAAACTGGTGGAAAACGGCATTTTTCAAGAGGAGGGTATTTCAGCACTGCTGCGTGCGCCGGGCACACTAAAACCTGCACCGGGTCGTCCGCCCATTTCCGGTTCCCGCCTTTTGGCTGAGAACATTTCCGATCTAAAGGCCCAGATTGCCGCCAACCAGAAAGGCATTGAACTGGTTCTGGAAATGGTGAATGACTACGGACGTGATGTGGTCCAGGCGTATATGAAACATGTCCAGGATGCGGCTGAAGAGGCTGTTCGAGGGCGGCTCAAAGAACTTTCCAAATCCAGGGGTATGGCGGAACGGGACACGATCCGCGCCCAAGACTATCTGGATGACGGCAGCCTCATTGCCCTGGCACTGACCATTGACCGAAAAGACGGCAGCGCAATTTTTAATTTTCAAGGCACCGGAGCTCAAATCTGGGGAAACTGCAACGCGCCCAAGGCCGTGACCAAGTCGGCTATCCTATACTGCCTCAGGTGTCTGATTGAAAAAGATCTGCCCTTAAACCACGGTTGTCTTCTTCCCATTACCGTCAAGATCCCCAAGGGGTCCTTGCTTGACCCTTCCGCCGACGCAGCAGTGGTGGGCGGCAATGTGCTGACCTCCCAGAGAATTACCGATGTGGTGCTCAAGGCCTTCGGCGTGGCCGCTGCATCCCAGGGCTGCATGAACAACTTTACCTTCGGCAACGACCGGTTCGGTTACTACGAAACCATTGCCGGCGGGGCCGGGGCCGGACCGAACTGGCACGGCCAGACCGGGGTTCAGACCCACATGACCAACACCCGTATCACCGATCCGGAGATTCTGGAACGAAGATATCCTGTTCTGCTAAGGGAATTTTCCATTCGCCGGGGTTCCGGCGGCCGGGGGAAATTTAACGGCGGAGACGGCCTGGTGCGTGAGGTGGAATTCTTAGCCCCCCTCAATGTAGCCATCCTCTCAGAACGACGGGTCTTTGCCCCCTATGGGATGGACGGCGGAGAACCAGGAAAGAAAGGGGTCAATCTGTTCATCAGAAAAGACGGCACCGCCATCAATATGGGTGCCAAAAACGAAATACTGGCGCAACCCGGCGAACGATTCCGTATCATGAGCCCCGGCGGCGGAGGATTCGGCCCACCGACACCGGATGAACAAACAGATTAGTACAGCAGAAAGTATAGGAAGCTTAACTGTCATCTTCGGCCCCAAGGACAAGCACTTTCTTATCCTTGGGGATGTCAATGACAATTGATGACTGGATACTCTGGATGCCTTGTATCTGGGTCAATTTCCGGTTCATAAATTCGGCATAGGCTTTGATGTCCTTTGCCACGACCTTGAGAATAAAATCATGGGCACCGGCGATTTGATAGCACTCCACAACCTCGTCAAGTTCGGCAAATTTTTCCTTGATCAAAGACACCGAAGAGAGCTTACTCAAGCTCAATGTAATACTGACAATGACCATAATGGAAAATCCGACCTTTTCCGGATCCACCACCGCCGTGAAATGGGAGATCACCCCTGCACTTTCAAGGCGCTTCACCCGCTCCAACGTCGCCGGTGCTGAAATCCCCACCATCCGGGAGAGTTTGGCGTTGGTTATTTTTGCGTTTTCCTGGAGAATGTTCAGTATTTTTTTATCAATCCGGTCCAAATTGTATTTTCCCAATGGATTTAAAAAGAAGATCAGGGCTGCAGGTAGTCTAAAAGCACCTCTTCCAGTGTATCCAGTGCTCCGGCATAAAAATGGTCTACACCGGAAAGGACCTCGAACCTTGGGGAAATCCGCCATTTAGACAAAAGATCGTGCACCATGAAATCAGGTGCCAAATTATCATTTTCACCCGTGACAATCAACCCGGTATGGGGAAGCTGTTCGACAGAATCAAAACTTAACAAGACTGCCGGCGGCGAGATCATAATATGATCCATGACCTCGACACCGGTACTGACGACATGGGCATTGACCCATGCACCAAATGAATATCCGGCAAGAAAAAGCGTGTCATACCCCTGGTCGGATAAAAAATCCAAAGCACTTCTGACATCATCCTGCTCACCCTGGCCATTATCATAGTTGCCGGTACTGCCCCCGGTGCCTCTGAAATTAAAACGCAGGGCAGCAATCCCGGCGGATTGAAAGCAGGCAGCCATCCGGCAGACCACGGGCACATCCATATTTCCGCCATAAAGGGGGTGGGGATGGGTGACGACCACCGCCTTGTCTGTTTCCTGCCGGTTTAAAATTCCCTCAAGACGGATGTCTCCGGGGCCGGTTATGGTGACAAATTCGCCACTCATTTTTTATTTTTCAGTGCCGCCCTGATAAAAGCCTTGAAAAGCGGATGGGGTGCCATGGGTTTGGACTTGAATTCCGGATGGAACTGGCAGCCCAGATACCAGGGATGGTCTTTGAGTTCCACAATTTCCACCAGACCATGGTCCGGAGATGTCCCAGACACGACAAGTCCGGATTCCACCAGTTTGTCTTTGTATTCATTGTTGAACTCAAACCGGTGGCGATGCCGTTCGGAAATATTTTCTGTCTTGTAGGCATTCATGGCAAAGGTATCTTCGGCCAGAAGGCAGGGATACGCGCCCAGACGCATGGTGCCGCCCTTATCCGAAGATTCGTCCCGTTTTTCCACCTTGCCGGTCTGCTCATCCACCCACTCTTTCATCAGATAGATCACCGGATAGGGTGTGTCGACATCAAATTCTTCGCTGTTGGCATCTTCAAGGCCGGCAAGGTTGCGTGCAATCTCGATCACGGCCATCTGCATACCCAGACAAATGCCGAAGAAAGGCACCTTGTTTTTACGGGCATACCCGGCAGCAAGAATCTTTCCTTCGATTCCCCGGCTCCCGAATCCGCCGGGAACCAGAACGCCGTCAACATTGGACAGTGCGCCCGCCACGTTCTCCGCTGTCAGGGTGGAGGAATCCACAAACTTCAGATTCACCTTGGTGTCATTGGAGATACCGCCGTGGGTCAAGGCCTCGTTGAGGCTCTTATAACTCTCGGTCAAATCCACATATTTGCCCACGATGGCAATGGTAACATTATGCCGGGGATGTTTCAGGCGTTCCACCATCTCCCGCCAACCGTCAATGCGCGGAGCCCGGGCCCAGATGTTCAACTTTTTGAGCACCATGTCCCCCAATCCTTCTTCGTTGTAGACAATGGGCACATCATAAATGCAGTCCACATCCTTGGCCGTGAATACGGCATCGGGTCCCACATTGCAGAACAGGGCAATCTTGTTTTTAATGTCCTGGGTCAAAAGACTTTCGGTACGGCACAAAAGGATATCCGGCTGGATGCCGATGCTGCGAAGTTCCTTGACACTATGCTGGGTGGGCTTGGTCTTCACCTCGCAGGCCGTCTTAATATAGGGAACCAGGGTCAGGTGGATGTAAATCACATTGGAAGGGCCGGCATCGGCCTTGAACTGGCGAATGGCCTCAAGAAAGGGAAGCGACTCAATATCCCCGATGGTGCCGCCGATTTCCACAATCACCACATCCGCATCATCTGAAACCAAGGTAATGGCCTGTTTGATCTCGTCGGTAATATGGGGGATAACCTGAACGGTACCGCCAAGGTACTCGCCCCGGCGCTCCTTGGTGATCACCTGGTGATAGATTTTCCCTGTGGTAAAATTGTTGTTCTTTCCAAGTTTGGCATTGGTGAACCGTTCATAATGTCCCAGATCAAGATCGGTTTCCGCACCGTCATCGGTGACAAATACTTCACCATGTTGAAAGGGATTCATGGTTCCCGGGTCAACATTTATGTAAGGATCCAGTTTCTGAATGGTCACGGTCAGCCCCCGGCTTTCCAGGAGCATGCCAATGGCCGCGGACGCAAGTCCCTTACCCAATGAGGATAACACCCCGCCTGTTACAAAAATATATTTAGTTATCTCAGCCATTCAGTCCTCACTTTTACACGTTTTTAATCATAACTATTAAAATCACCTTACCGTTCACGAAAAATTCTGCACGAACGGGTTTTCCAGGTCGTTCCAAAATTTACCAGCCGGACTTAATATCAGATATGGTGGATTCAGGAAAGCCATATCACAGTTTATTTAAGCTTTCATATCATCGAAAAAGGCTGATTCGGCCCATAAATAGCCGAATTCACCCCAAACGAAATAAAAAAATTAATTTAATAATTTTGAGACGCTCATATAGAAAAGGAGGGGATTTAGAAAGATAAAATCCCCACCTGTTGTTCAGCTGACAAATAAAAAATAGAGTCTTACCATAACATGCCTGGTCTATTACAGTCCACAGCCACTATTTTAAAACAAACAAATCTTCCGGAAAAACGGCACATTCAGCCAGTTCTTCTTCGATGCGAAGCAATTGATTGTATTTTGCCACACGGTCACTTCTGGACATGGAACCGGTTTTAATCTGTCCGGAATTTACGCCCACGGCAAGGTCGGCAATAAAGCTGTCTTCGGTTTCACCGGATCTGTGGGAGACCACGGTGGTATACCCGGAATCCTTGGCCATCTGGATGGTATCAAGGGTTTCGGTCACGGTGCCGATCTGATTTAGCTTGATCAGAATGGAGTTGCCCACGCCCCGGGCAATGCCTTGTTTGAAAATATCCGGATTGGTCACAAACACATCATCACCCACAATCTGGATACGGTTGCCCAGACGCTCGGTCATAAGTTCCCAGTTGTCCCAGTCCCCTTCTGCCAGACCGTCTTCAATGGAGACCAGGGGATACTTATCAATCAGACTTTCATAGTAATCAATGAGTTCAGCAGCGGACATCGCTCTGTTTTCAGAGGCAAATACATACTTACCGTCTTTGTAGAATTCGCTGGCGGCAGCATCCAGACCGATGCCGATGTCCTTGCCCGGACGATAGCCGGCCGCTTCAATGGCAGTAATAATGTTTTCAATGGCTTCTTCGTTGGAACCAAGATCCGGCGCAAACCCGCCTTCGTCACCAACGCCCGTGGAAAGCCCCTTGCCTTTGAGTATCTTTTTCAGGTTATGAAAGGTCTCTGCGCCCATGCGGATTGCTTCGGACACATTGGCGGCCCCAAAGGGAAGAATCATGAACTCCTGGATGTCCAGATTGTTGGCCGCATGGGCACCGCCGTTGATGATATTCATCATGGGAACAGGCATAACCCGGGCATTGATACCGCCGATATGGCGGTACAGCGGCACGCCGTTGGCTGCGGCGGCAGCCCTGGCAGCGGCCATGGAGACGCCTAAAATAGCATTGGCGCCCAGCCGTGATTTGTTTTCAGTTCCGTCAATGTCAATCATGGTCAGGTCCAGTCCGGCTTGATCCATGGCATCATAACCGATGATCTCCGGGGCTATAACCTCATTGACATTGGCAACGGCATTGAGCACACCTTTACCCATAAAACGGTTTTCGGCATTGTCACGAAGCTCAAGGGCCTCCCGTGTACCGGTTGACGCACCGGACGGCACCGCTGCCCGCCCCTGTGCACCGCAGGCCAGGGTTACATCCACCTCAACCGTAGGATTTCCCCTGGAATCAATAATTTCCCTTGCCCTGACATCAATCAGTTCAGTCATTTTTTCTCCCCTTATTTTATATATGGATAATTATTTAACGTGTTCACCGGACTATCTGAATTAAGAATCTTGTAATAAATTTGTATTTAATATCAATTTGCCGGGGGACATTCAAGGTCTAATTTGGCATGGGGGTCCCCGCTTTTTACCACAAATACTTTGATTCAATGCACCCAAAGCCTGTACATGTGCAGGCAATCGCGCAAGGCTGCAATTCCTTGACAAAAAAAGGGCAGTCCTATATTAAGATTTGCTGATACATTTGGCACGAACGGGCAGATCTTCATTTTTCATAACAAGAATGCCCCTGTGGCAGACCATGAAAGAACGCCACAACTCAATAGGTTCTTTCATTTTAAGATATTTACGAATTTTGATATTGTCGGATGTGTCCCGACAGGATATGAATATAAACCCATCTCAAGGAGTAAAGATGAACATTTTATTTTTCGGCCCCAACGGCAGCGGTAAAGGTACCCAGGGAAAAATCCTCAAAGACAAATACAACATTGCCCATGTTGAATCCGGTGCGATTTTCCGCGACAACATCAAAGGCGGCACCGAGCTTGGCAAAAAAGCCAAGGCATTCATCGACGCAGGCGACCTGGTACCCGATGAGATCACCATCCCCATGATGATTGACCGCATCAAACAGGATGACTGCAAAAAAGGCTGGCTGCTGGACGGTTTCCCAAGAAATAAAGTTCAGTCTGAAAAACTGCATGCCGCACTGAACGAACAGGGCATCAAACTTGACTACGTTATTGAAATGCTGCTGGACCGTGAAATTGCCAAAAACAGAATCATGGGCAGACGGTTGTGTGAAAACGACAACAACCATCCCAACAACATTTTCATCGATGCCATCAAACCCGACGGAGACAAATGCCGGGTATGCGGCGGTGCACTGAGCACCCGTGCCGATGACCAGGACGAGACCGCCATCGACAAACGTCATTCCATCTACTATGACACAGAGACCGGCACACTGGCCTCTTCCTACTACTTCAGAGATCTGGCTAATGCAGACTTCAAATACATCACACTGAACGGCGAACAAGCTCTGCCCGACGTAACTGCAGAACTGATCTCCAAGCTGTAAAATATTAAAACCCGGCCGCCTCACCCCCCTCAGCAAAGCGTCCGGGTTTTTCTTTGCTCTCTGCCGAACAACACCATTTCGAGCAGACGCATTACTTTCCATCCCCATTGCCAGCTTTTTTTTCCTTGCCATGATACGCCCTATTTGTTATAAAGCTCGTTTATAAATATTTTCATATGAAAGTTAACATGCGTTTTTGAATCTCTTTCATGTTTTGCTGCGGGTTGCGTACGCCAATAGACCACGTCAACCCCAAAATTACTCGTGTGAAGATCAAAATAACAGCTTGAACAGCTTTCATATTTTGTCGTGGATCAAATCTTGGATGTCCTTGACCACCCCCATGACCGCTATATTTAAATTTATTTTGAAAGGGGCGATGCTGCTTGAAAGAAATTACTGTCACCGTTATTGATAATGACGTTGAAAAAGCACTGCGCATTCTGAAGAAAAAAATTCAGAATGACGGGCTGTTCAAACGTCTCAAGGTTAAAAAACATTTTGAAAAACCTTGTCAGTACAGAAGACGTAAGATGAGAGAGGCAATGAGAAGACAACGAATTGCCGCCTCAAGATCTCGCAGAAAACGTAGCTAAGCATTAAAAACAACCCGGCATATCATATTGGCTGATATGTCGGGTTTTTTTATGGACATTTTTCATGACACCCCCCGCATATAAACTGTGCCTGGAAAAAATATATAAACTGGGCCGGTTCGGTATCAAGCTTGAACTGGATACCATCTCAAATATCCTCTCAGAACTTAACACCCCCCAGAACGCCTACAACACGGTCCATGTGGCCGGAACCAACGGCAAGGGCTCCACAGCCACCTGCATTGCATCAATTCTCAATGCAGCCGGGTTTAAAACAGGTATCTACACAAGCCCCCACCTGGTTCGATTCAATGAACGCATCTGCGTGGACGGTCGACAGATCAGCGATGAAGATGTGGTCAGTGCCTACGAGGCCGTAAACGCCGCAGACAATAAATTGCACCGGGAATCACGCCGGGCAACCTTTTTTGAAATTGTCACAGCCATGGCATTTTACTATTTTGCCAAAAAGAAGGTGGACTGGGCGGTCATTGAAACCGGCATGGGGGGCAGATTTGATGCCACCAACATCATTGCGCCCCAGGTCAGTGTCATCACGAACCTTTCCATTGAACACAGCGCGTACCTGGGGCACACCATCAGAGATCTGGCCCGGGAAAAAGGCGGTATCATAAAACCAGGCACCCCTGCAGTAACGGCTGTATCTCAGCCATCGGGAACCGATAAGCTCAAAGAAATCGCCGCCAGCCAAGGTGCCGACCTTTACCGGTTTAAAAATGATTTTTCCATCCGCAAAACCCCTGGTCTCCCCACATATCATTACAAAGGCATTTATCAAGACTTTAAAGGCCTGACCAAGCCGCTACCCGGTGATCACCAGCGAGAGAACCTCTCTTTGGCCTTGGCTGCCGCTGAACTTATATTTGAACAAAACAAAAAAGCCGATCCACGCTATAACCTTACCCCCGAACTGATTCACAAGGGCCTTGCCCAGGTCTATTGGCCGGGCCGCCTCGAAAAGATCATGGAACATCCCCTGGTTATCCTGGATGGCGCCCACAACCTCAAGGCAGCTGTTCTGCTGGGCAAATACCTCAACCAGACCTTAGGAGATAAAAAACTGACCCTGGTCGTCGGCATTCTGGACGATAAGCCCTATGAAGCCATGCTGGACCAGCTTTTACCCAGGGCACAGCAGGTCGTTGTAACTCAGGCCAAAATCGACCGCAGCATCAAATCTTCGGTATTGGCTGCGGCGGTCAAAAAAAAATTCAACGGGGACGTGCAGGTCATCAACGATGTTAAAGAAGCGGTATCATATGCAATTTCAAAAACTTGCAAGAACGATGCCGTATGTATTGCCGGGTCTTTGTATGTGGCAGGCGAGGCCAAGGCAAAATTTGATATGGATTTTATTAGCTAATATGGTATAACAACTCCCAGCTTTGTGCGCCCGTAGTGCAGTGGATAGCACGTCAGCCTCCGAAGCTGAAGATCGCTGGTTCGACTCCAGCCGGGCGCACCATCTTAAAGATTTCCACATGAACCCATTTTACAAAACAGGTCTGCGCATTGGACTGATATCCTACCGATCCAATCCCCATTGCGGCGGACAGGGCGTGTATGTCCGCCATTTAAGCCATGCCTTATCCGACCTGGGCCACCGGGTGGAAATCATTGCAGGTCCTCCCGACCCCTTAGTCAACGCCAAGGTCAACTTGACCATGCTCGACACCCTGGATCTGTACAACCCACAGGCTTTATTCAGAACACCCCGCATAGCGGAACTCAAGGACCCGGTCAATCTTATTGAATGGCTGGACATCTGCTTGATGGGATACCCAGAGCCCATGACATTCGGCATGCGGGCAAAACGATACATGAAAGGCCGGATAAAACGCTACGACATTATCCATGACAACCAAAGCCTCTCCTACGGTGTATTGTCCCTGACCCGGGAGCTACCCTTAACCGCCACCATTCATCACCCCATGACAGTGGATAGAAGACTTGCGGTCAAAGCCGCCGGCTCTTTTTTTAAAAAGCTTCAAGCCCTTCGCTGGTACTCTTTTATCGGCATGCAGAAACGTGTTGCCCGAAGGATACCGTCCATCATCACGGTATCGAACAGTTCCAAATCAGATATCGCCAAAGAATTTAAAATTCCTGCATCACGACTGAAAACGGTTCCCATCGGCATTGATCTGGACCATTTTTTCCCATTGGATCATGTAAAAAAGATTCCCGGCCGCCTGATCGTCACCAATAGCGCGGACATGCCCCTGAAAGGCTTATACCACCTGCTGCACGCCGTAAAAGGCGTATTAAAGCATAAAGATATTTCTTTGACGGTCATTGGCACGCCCAAAAAGAACGGCGGCATTGAACGTCTGGTTAAAACGCTTGATCTGGGCCGCCATATCAATTTCACCGGCCGCATTGACCACCAGCGGTTTGTCCGGGAATATGCAAAGGCCCAGATTGCGGTGGTGCCCTCCATGTATGAAGGATTTGGCCTGCCGGTGGGAGAGGCCATGGCCTGCCGGGTCCCGGTAATCTCCACAACCGGCGGAGCGCTGCCCGAAGTGGCTGGAGATGCGGCCAAACTTGTCCCTCCCGGTGATGCCAAAGCCCTTGAAACCGCCATTATCGAACTGCTTGACGACGAAAAACAGCGGGAAGAACTGGCCTGCAGGGGCTATGATCGGGTAACAAAGGAATTTACCTGGGAAAAATGCGCCATGCGCACAGCCCGGATTTATCGGGAGGTGATCAATGATTACCATGGACTTTAACCGCCTTGGGATCGACCCCGGCAGCCGGATTCTGGATATCGGATGTGGGGAGGGACGCCACACCGTAAAGGCCTGCCAGAAGCCAGAAACGGTATGCATTGGCGGAGATTTTGGCTTTGACAACCTGATTGCCACCAAAGAAAAGCTTGAATTTCACGAACAATTAAACGACCTGTCCTGCCGGAAATGGGCCTTATCCGCCATGGACGTCACCGCCCTGCCCTTTGCGGACAACAGCTTTGATGTGGTGATTTGCTCGGAAGTCCTTGAACACATCACGGATGACGACAAGGCCGTTTCAGAACTGATTCGCATCCTGAAACCTGGAAAAATCCTTGCTGTGAGCGTCCCCAGAGCCTGGCCCGAATGGATCTGCTGGCAACTGTCAGACGAATACCACAACACCAACATGGGTCATGTAAGAATTTACAGCAAAAAAGAGATCATTGGAAAAATTCGAAAAAAAGGCCCCACATATTTGGGCTGCCACTATGCCCACAGCATCCACAGCCCCTATTGGTGGCTCAAATGCTTTGTGGGTCCCACCCGCACGGATTGTCCTGCCGTAAATCTCTACCACAAACTGCTGGTATGGGACCTGATGAAAAAACCGGCTCTGACCACCGCCATCGACCGGCTGCTCAACCCACTACTTGGAAAAAGCCTGGTGCTTTATTTCAGAAAACCGCTTTAAACCTAAAAATACCAAGATAGTGTACCAATTAGTATATCAATTCCGTCATTGGGTTCTTCGAAACCTGCGTTGGAATAATGCATGTAGCGAAAACTTAAATCCAAATTTTTAATTCTGACACCTGCCCCAATCCTGTCTTCGAAAACAAGATTTGAAGACAGGTCTCTGTTGTTGATCGTATAATCGTCCAGATAGGCAACACCGATCCCCCCTTCTATATATGGATACCAGAAGTCACTTTTGACATGAAAGACATACTGAAATACCGGAGATAATGCGACGGCATTAACTTCATCCCCCCCATGCTCCCAGCGGTTATATGACAATTCGAAATAACCGTCCACATGACCCGCATTGCTGTCAAACCATGTTACACCCCACTGTTTTAACAGCCCTGCACGATAAATATCGATATCATCGGAACTCTCTCCATACCCCAACGAGATACCCCATCCGCCGGTGTCCAAAATACCCTGGGCTACGGCACATGTAATTGTACTGACAGACCAAATAAAGCAAACCAATAATAACAGAAACCTTTTCATATTTGTCCTTTCTTGCGAAATGTGTTTGAGACCGGAAGACGTCCTGCCGGCAGCATTGAAAATATAGATGAATTCTCCAATGAATACACTATTCCTAAACAAAAATAAATATCTGGCATTATTTTTTCCTAACGAAAATTGATGAGCAATTATGCATTACCACCACCAAAACAAACGTCTCAACCAAGGCAACTTCCATTGGAAAATCAAAGCAGGTTTACCCTTGACATAAAATTGGGGGGAGTTTATATCCTTCTAACGATTGCGCAAATTAACCCGTTTACATTTTATAAATATATTAATCTAAAGATTTCGATACATTGAAAAAAGCTATAGAAAAGAACCGAAATCAACTGCTGGACAGCTGGTTCCGGGCCACTATCAACACCTATCCTGAGGAATCTGCAAGGGTTCTGGGTAAAAAATCAGATCGTTTTGACAACCCTATCGGGGCCGTTACCCGGGAAACCCTTGAAGATGTTTTAAATCTAATCATAGAAAATTTCAGTAGGGAAGGCCTTGAAAAAGCCCTGGACCCAGTCATTCGAATTCGTGCGGTTCAGGCATTCGACCCTGCAAATGCAGTAAATTTTGTATTTGCTCTAAAAGAGATCGGTGAAAGTATTTTTGAAAAAGAAGAAGTACTAGAGTTTTATCGCCTGGTGGACGAAATAGCTCTGGCCGCTTTCAACCGATACATGAAATGTAGAGAGGATATTTTCCTTTTAAAGGCCACGGAGAGCAAAAGACGCATCCACAGGGCCTTTGAAAGGGCAGGTTTAGTAGCGGAGCTGTCAGAGGGAGACCTCTTAGGCTCCAAACAATCTTAACATGTATGGCGCGATAATGGCGGGCCATACATACAATAATGAGGTGGTTATAACATGAATCAAAGGTACTTGATCCCCCTTACTGCTGTCTTTCTGCTCTTCCTGTTGGCTTACACAGGGGTTGAGGGACTCGGGCTTCAGGTGGTCTTTGGTGTACTGATTCCGTACCTGGCAGTTGCCGCATTCCTGATTGGCTTTGTGCTCAAGGTCAAGGGGTGGGCAGCCTCTGCCGTGCCGTTCAGGATTCCTACAACCTGCGGCCAGCAGAAATCACTGCCATGGATTAAGCAGAACACCATTGACAACCCGAACACATCTACCGGCGTTTTTGTAAGAATGCTCCTGGAAATTTTTGCTTTCAGGTCATTGTTCAGAAACACAAAAGCAGCGTTCAACCGGCATGCGTCCAATAAGCTGTCCTATTCCTGGGAAATTTTCCTATGGGTAGGCGCGCTTGCATTTCATTACGCATTTCTGGCTGTTCTTCTCAGACACTTAAGATTTTTCACGGCGCCCGTCCCCGGATGCATCCGGTTGATCGAGTATCTGGACGGCATTATCCAGGTCGGACTTCCCGGGCTGTTTATTTCCGGACCCGTCCTGTTGCTGGCAGCGCTGTTCCTCTTAAGCCGCAGAATTTTTGATGCAAAAGTCAACTATATCTCCCAGGCAGCCGATTACTTCCCCTTGTTCCTGATCATAGGCATTGCCGCCACCGGCATTGCCATGCGCTATTTCACAAAAGTGGATATTATCGGCATCAAGGAACTGACCATGGGACTGGTTACCTTCCATCCCCATATCCCGGAAGAAGTCGGCGGACTGTTCTACGGCCACCTTTTTCTTGTGAGTATTCTGTTTGCCTATTTCCCCATGAGCAAGCTCATGCACATGGGCGGCGTCTTCTTGAGCCCCACCCGGAACATGGCCAACAACACCCGGGCCAAACGGCATATTAACCCTTGGAACTATGATGTGCCCATCCATACGTATGAACAGTATGAGGACCACTTCAGAGACAAAATGATTGAAGCCGGCCTGCCGGTGGATAAAAAGGAGTGATAGATGGCTGACGAACTTACACCGGATGAAGCATTAGACAAAATTGACTATCGTCCCCGGTCTAGCTCCGAGCCCAGCAACTGGCTGGACACTACCAAATCCGTTCAGATCCGGCCCGGCATGTACTGCTATGCCGCCAAACCGGAAAGTGTTGAAATTTTAGGACTCCCCAATGCAAGGGCATGGAATCCCATAGAAGAAGACTGGAAACTGCCGGAAAACTGGCAACAAATCCTGCACGAAGGGATTAAAGAACGGCTGGAGCGTTTCCGTACATTTAAAGTATTCATGGACGTATGTGTGCGCTGCGGCGCCTGTGCAGATAAATGCCATTTCTTCCTGGGTACCGGTGATCCCAAAAATATGCCGGTGCTTCGTGCTGAATTGCTGCGCTCCATTTACCGTAACGACTTCACCCTGGCCGGGAAAATTCTGAAAAAAATCCCGGGTGGAAAGCGTCTTCTTGGTGCCAGGGAATTGACCCTGGATGCACTCAAAGAGATGTGGTACTACTTTTTTCAGTGCACGGAATGTCGGCGCTGTTCAGTATTCTGTCCCTACGGCATTGACACGGCTGAAATCACCATCATGGGCCGTGAACTGCTTAACCTGATCGGCCTGAATATTGACTGGATCGCCACACCGGTTTCCAACTGTTACCAGACCGGTAACCATCTGGGTATCCAGCCCCATGCATTCAAGGACATGCTTGAATTCTTTGTGGAAGATATCGAAGCGGTTACAGGCGTTGACTGTACACCGCAATTCCAGAAAAAAGGCGCGGACATCCTTTTTGTCACCCCCTCCGGCGACGTCTTTGCTGATCCCGGCACATATACCTGTCAGGGATATCTGATTTTATTCAAATATCTCAAAGAGAAATACGGATTGGATGTCACCTGGTCAACCTACGCGTCCGAGGGCGGCAACTTTGGTTTCTTCACCTCCCATGAAACCATGAAACGCCTTAACGCCAAAATGTACGCAGAAGCCAAACGTCTCGGCGTTAAGTGGATTCTCGGTGGCGAATGCGGTCACATGTGGCGTGTAATTCACCAGTACATGGACACCATGAACGGACCTGCCGACTTCCTCGAAGTTCCGGTGAACCCCATCACAGGCACCCGGTTTGAAAATGCCGCGTCCACCAAAATGGTGCATATTACCGAGTTCACCGCGGATCTGATCAAGCACGGCAAACTTGAGCTGGATAAGAGCCGTAATGCCAACCGCATCATGACCTTCCACGACTCCTGCAACCCCTCCAGGGGCATGGGTCTGCTGGAAGAACCCCGGTATGTCATCAAAGCCTGTGTGGACCAGTTCTATGAAATGCCGCCCAACACCATCCGTGAACAGACCTTTTGCTGCGGTTCCGGTGCTGGACTCAATGCCGGTGAAAACATGGAATTGAGAATGGCAGGCGCTCTTCCCCGTGCCAATGCACTGAAATATGTCCATGACAAGTACGGCGTCAATACCCTTGGCACCATCTGTGCCATTGACCGTGCGGCCCTTTCCACCCTGTGTGAATACTGGGTTCCCGAATGCGAGGTGGCTGGTGTTCATGAGCTTGTGGGCAATGCGTTGATTCTGCCGGGTGAAAAGGAAAGAACCGAGGACCTGAGAATGGAACCCCTGCCCGGGGTAGAGGAGGAATAAGATGAGTAAAAACATGATTATGGCAGGACTTGCGGTATTCGTGCTCGCCGTTCTTTCTCCGTTCTGGTTCAACTTGATCACACCCACCATGGCAGCGCCCAAACCCGAATTGCTGGGTAAGGCTGCCGAGGCTAAAAAATGTGTTCTGGACAAGTATGAAATGCGTGCCGAACATATGTATCTGCTGGATGTGTGGCGGGATTCTGTTGTGCGCAAAGGGGACCGCAAATATACCGGAACCAACGGCGAAACCTTTAACATGAGCCTGTCCACAGGTGAAAACTCCTGCCTGGGCTGCCATGAAGATAAAGCCAAATTCTGTGACAGCTGCCACGACTATGCCTCTGTGAGCCCCTATTGCTGGGATTGTCACACCAACCCCAAGGAGATTAAATGATGATAAAGAGCAGAAGAAGCTTTCTTAAAGTAGCGGGTATTGCTGCCATCGGAATGGGTGCTGCTCCGGTAATGAATCTTGCCGCATCAGAACCCCATGGCAGCGCCGGGCCCCAAATCGCAAAAAATGAAGAGACCCTGCATGCCGAACGTTGGGGGATGGTCATTGATACCTCCAAGCTGAATGAAGAAGTTGCTGAGGCGGTCAAGGAAGCCTGTCACAAGGCCCATAATGTGCCCGATTTCACCATTGAACCGGATGCTGAAAAATACCCCAATACCCGCCCGGTCAGAGAAGGCCAGGAGATCAAATGGATCTGGCATGAACATTTCCATTATGCATTCCCCGACAAGGAAGACGAATTTTTGGCTGAAAAATTCCACGACCTTCCATTTCTTGTGACCTGCAACCACTGCAAAAATGCACCCTGTGTCCAGGCATGCCCTACCCAGGCGACCTTCAAGCGGGAAGACGGCATTGTCATCATGGACTACCATCGCTGCATCGGTTGCCGGTTCTGCATGGCGGCCTGCCCCTACGGTTCAAGAAATTTCAACTTTAGAGACCCGCGCCCCTTCATTGAAGAGACGGCCCCGGGTTTCCCCACCCGTACCAAAGGTGTGGTTGAAAAATGCAACCTGTGTGCCGAACGTCTGGCCAAAGGAGAGCAACCCCATTGTGTGGAAGCAAGCGAAGGCGCCATCGTTGTCGGCGACCTGGAAGATCCTGATTCTGAAATCAGACATCTCCTGGCCGAGCATTATACAATCAGACGTAAACAATCCCTGGGTACTGAACCCAGTGTTTACTACATCGTTTAAGAGAGGCCGACTATGCTTGAGATAGCTACTAAAGGAAGTAAAAAATATTGGATGTGGATCGTCCTCTTGCTCGCTGTCATGGGCGCAGGCGCCCTTGCCTATGTTGACCAGTTCCTGAACGGTCTGCAGATTACAGGTATGAGCCGGGACGTCTCCTGGGGATTTTACATCGCCAACTTCACCTTTCTTGTGGGTGTTGCCGCAGGTGGTGTTATGGTGGTTATCCCCTATTACCTACATGATTACGAACGGTTCCACAGAATTACCATCTTAGGTGAGTTCCTGGCGGTGGCCTGCCTGATCATGTGCCTGCTGTTCATCGTTGTGGACTTAGGCCAGCCCACTCGTATGCTGAACGTGCTGCTTTACCCCACCCCCCACTCCATGCTCTTTTATGACATGATCGTTCTGAACGGTTATCTGTTCTTGAACATTGTTGTGGGCTGGAAGGTGCTTGAAGCAGAAAGAAACCAGGTTGAACCTGTGTGGTGGACCAAACCGCTGGTTCTGGTATCTATACCTTTTGCCATCGGCATCCATACAGTAACGGCGTACCTGTACTGCGGTCTGCCCGGACGCGGCTTCTGGCTGACGGCCATTTTGGCCCCCAGATTCCTGGCATCCGCCTTTGCTGCCGGTCCTGCCTTTCTGATCATTCTCTGCTACATTATCAGAAAGTTCACCAAGTTTGATCCAGGCTGGGAAGCCATGCAGACCTTGTCAAAAATTGTCTGCTACGCCATCATTGCCAACCTGTTCTTCTTTGCTTGTGAGTGTTTCGTGGTTTACTACTCCGGTATCCCCAGCCATCTGGCCCATACCCAGTACCTGCTGTTCGGTCTTCACGGCCACAACATGATGGTGCCCTGGATGTGGAGCGCCTTGATCCTCATGGGTTTAGGCGCCATTTTCCTGGTGATTCCCAAAACGAGAAACAACAAAGCGCTGCTGCCTGTCACCTGTGCCATGATCTTTTTCGGTGCATGGATCGACAAGGCCCTTGGCATGATCGCCGGTGGTTTTGTTCCTTCTCCGCTGCACCATGTGACGGAATACGCCCCCACACTTCAGGAAGGCATCATTGCCCTGGGTGTTTACGGCGCAGGCCTTTTTGTACTGACCATTCTGTACAAACTTGCCACCACAGTTAAAGAAGAGGTTCGTGGATAGTTAAAAGATTTATCTGCAAAATTTAGCTGATATGATTGAGGGGGGCTTTTTATAGAAAGCCCCCCTCATTTTTTTGAGGAACTGCTTTTGGGCTTTTCTAATTTTAAAAACATCGTTGTTATTCCTGATGCGCCTGTTGAAAATTTAAAAAACAATATTCTTGCAGCCCTTTTTGCGGGCAATACCAGTTGGCTTAAAGATGGCCTTGATCTGGCAAATGACACGGCAAAAGATCCTGAACTTGGCGAAACAGATGAAAAATATCTGCGCCAGGTGTTGACGGCCCTGGTTAGATATAAGCATCTGGTGAACAGTCATTCAGATCTCAAAGCACAGACAACAAAACTTAAAAATTTACTGGCCGACAAAGTCCGGGCGGCTGATCCGGGCCATATGGAATATGCCGATTGGGAAAATCAACAGGACTTCGCCTCCTGGCAGCGCTCCTATATTTTCAGTGAGGCCATTACCTTCCAGATGACCTCCGGCTGTTCCAATTTCTGCCGTCGCTGCAATGAGTGGGCCCTGCCAAAAGTGCGGGGACATTTCAGCTATGACGCGGTGAATACATTTATCGATACGTTTTTGTCACACGGCAACACCGATTTAGCCCTCTACGGGGGATCAGACCCCCTGGATTGGTGTGATGAATCCCATGACATCACCCACGTATTACAGCACCTGAAAGAAACCAGTCAATTCAGTTTGCTGACCAAAATACCAAAAGGGAAAGACAGCCTTGCAAGAGATTTGATAAAGGCCGGTATCCCCATGTCCGTCAGCCTGACCGGCCGCAACCGGGACAGAATTATTTGCCTTGAACAACAGATGAGACAAGCCTTTACCAAACAGCATGCCACAGCCGACCTTTTGATCCCGGCAGGACTTGATGAAGATTTTGCCACGATTAAACCGTCTATTACAGACAGCTACGGCACAGAGATTTCCCTTGACGGATGCTTTGCCGTGATCCCGGCATTTACCAGTGCATTGCACCCCTTTGGCCATAAAAAAATAAGAATTACCGGAAAAACCAAGTTTATCCCCAGAAAAAAAATCGGACGCCCTGCCCTGTTGGTTGACTATTTCAAACCCCTCGAAGTTGTCACAGAACAAGGGCCGACCATTTTACCCACGCTTATGGACGTTCAGATTGAAAATATTCTTTTTGATAACGGCACCGATGAACTGACCCCGCCGGGCATGAGGAGCATCCGGGAATATTTTGATGTTTTTTCGGACAAAGCACGGCTCAAAAGAAAAAGCATGACCCCGTCGGTGGTCAAAAAAATTAAAGCCCAATATTTAAAGGACAGGGGCTTTAAGGACCTTTGTCCGGATAAAAAACAGGGCATGAAAAATGAAATTCTTGGGCATATCCGGTTTACACAAAAAGCGATCGTTGAACAGGCAAAAATCTGCAGCATCTCTTTTTTCCTTGCCGCTATCCAAGCCTACGTTCAGACGCAACCCACTAAATGCAAGATCATCAGGCATCTGACGTTGCAGGAGTATATCCAGATCAAAACGCGGTTCCCCAATATTTACCACGCCCCACCCATCGCTCAACTGATTGAAAAACCGGATATCGATCATTGGCCTATATTCAGGTATTATGCGTTGAGCCTGGTTCACCAAGGCCATATAAAAGAGGTGACGCAATTTATTCAAGACTTCCCCTCGGTGTTTCATCCGGGAGAAGACCGGTTTATTCCAGCCGAATTCAAAAAAGGCTGATCAAATCACTACTTTGACAAAAATAGTTTGACTCAAATTGTTCCCACTTGATATACACCGATCATAACAAAACCTTCATTTGTCTTTCATCGTGATATGTATTTCACGACATGAAAATATTTTAACCCAATTATTCAATCAGCCAGGAATTTTGCCATGTCAGCAGACGAAAACATCTGTCCCAAATGTAATTCACCCTATGCCTATACCGACGGCCTTTTGTGGATCTGTCCTGAATGCAGCCATGAGTGGACACCGGATAAGGCGTCGGATGAAGCCTCGAAAAATGCCCCGCAATTTATTGATGCCAACGGCACACCATTACAGGACGGCGATACGGTGACCACCATCAAAGATCTTAAGGCCGGTAAGGACACAATGAAATTAGGCACAAAGGTTAAAAATATAAAACTTCTGGATGACCCTGTAAACGGCCACGATATTTCCTGTAAGATTCCGGGATTTGGCGCCATGTATCTTAAATGTTCCGTTGTTAAAAAGGCCTGATCCCAAATCTAACGATGCTGAAGAACTCATTTCAACACATACCCGGCATTGGGGAAACAACCGAAGCGCAGTTATGGGCATCCGGACTTTTGGAGTGGCCGCAGATCCAATCTGAACATACGCTGAAAATCCCGGCAAAACGTTTGGAGACCATTGCGGCACACACGAAAACGGCCATCGGACATCTCGAAAACAAAAATCCCGCCTACTTTGCAGATCTCTTACCGGCAAAAGAACATTGGCGTTTATTCGATGAATTCAGGGACTCCACGGCATACGTCGACATAGAAACAACGGGGCTCAGGTCATATGGCTTTGAAATCACAACCATTGCACTCTATGATGGAAAAGATATCCGGTATTACGTACAGGGCCATAATCTTGAAGAATTCATCGAAGACATTCAAAATTATAAACTCCTTGTGACCTACAACGGAAAAACCTTTGATGTGCCGTTTATCCAGGATCAATTTGGCATTCAACTGAATCATGCGCATATAGACTTGCGGTATGTTCTAAAGAGTTTAGGATACAGCGGTGGTCTGAAATCTTGTGAGAAGGCGCTGGGGCTGGACCGCGGGGACCTGGACGGAGTTGATGGCTATTTTGCTGTTTTTCTGTGGCATGAGTACCGGAAAAACAACAATGAGAAGGCGTTGGAAACCCTTTTGGCCTATAATATTGAGGATGTCGTGAACCTGGAGACCCTGATGGTTTTGGCATACAATATGAAACTCAAAGAGACGCCTTTCAGCGCCACCCATGCCTTGCCCATTCCCAGGATTCCAGAAATACCATTTAAGCCGGATCTTGAAACCATAGACCGGATAAAAACGGCGATGATCGGTTCATACGCCGGTTAAAAATCAAAAATTAATTGACAATACAGGCAAATAATTATATCATGCAGAGTTTTTTTAAGTACCCGATATATGATGTCAGATTGTAAGGAGATAAACCCATGTATGCAGTAATCAGAACCGGGGGCAAACAATACAAGGTCCAGGAAGATCAGGTTTTAAAAGTTGAAAAACTTGAAGGCACTGAAGGATCTGAGATTGAGTTTAATGATGTCCTGTTATATTCCGATGGCGAGACTGTAACTTTAGGCGCGCCCCAGATTGAAAATGCAACGGTTAAAGCTTTTATCGTAGAGCAGGGCCGTGGCAAAAAACAGCTTGTATTCAAATACAAACGGCGTAAAGGTTACCGGAAAATGAGAGGTCACAGACAGCATTATACTGAAATCAGGATTGATTCCATTTCAGCATAAGCCGCGTAAACAGCGTAGCGTTTGTCCTTAAATTACATTAATTTGTAACGTGTTAATGAAAGAGAGCGAAACATGTCACATAAAAAAGCAGCAGGCAGTTCAAAGAACGGCCGCGATTCAAACGCCCAACGGCGGGGCGTAAAAAAATTCGGCGGAGAACAAGTTACCGCCGGTAATATCATTATCAGACAGTGCGGCACCAAAATCCATCCCGGCAACAATGTCGGCATGGGCAAAGATTTTACCATTTTTGCCACGATGGACGGTGTCGTGACCTTTGAAAGAAAAGGTCGTGACAGAAAAAAAGTCAGTGTTTATGCCCGGTGAAATTTGTAGATGAGGCCATTGTTACGATCAGGTCCGGAAGCGGCGGTGCAGGTTGCGTCAGTTTCCGGCGTGAACGTTTCATTGCAAAAGGTGGACCTGACGGCGGAGATGGCGGTGATGGGGGAGATGTTATCCTCCAGGTGGATCCTTCAAAACGGACCCTGTATGAATATCGCCGCCAGAAACGCTTTAGTGCCCAGAACGGAGCACCCGGTCTGGGACGTCAGAAGCATGGCAGAAACGGAAGCCACTGCTATATATCACTTCCACCCGGCACCATTATTTTTGATGCCGAAACGTCAGAGGTTCTTGCCGACCTTACGGACCCTGACAAAGAAATAGTTTTGGCCCAGGGCGGCATGGGCGGACGGGGCAATAAACGCTTTGCAACGTCCACCAACCGGGTACCCAGGTTTGCCCAACCCGGAATCCCGGGTGTTGAGATGAAGCTTCGTTTAGAGCTTAAACTCATGGCGGATGTCGGGCTTGTGGGGTTGCCCAATGCAGGCAAGTCCACCTTGATTTCGGCCATATCCGCGGCCCGCCCCAAAATTGCAGACTACCCTTTTACCACACTGACCCCCACCATCGGCATGGTGGATGCGCCTTTTGGCGAACCCTTTGCCGTGGCCGACATTCCCGGCCTGATTGAAGGGGCCCATGAAGGGGTGGGACTTGGCATAAAATTTCTTAAACACATTGAACGTACCGGTATTCTGGTGCATCTCATTGATTCCGGTGACATTGATCCGGAAAATCCGTTGGTACAGTTTAAACTTATCAACAATGAACTGTCCATGCACAGCGATACCCTGGCAAACAAGACCCAGATTGTGGTGCTCAATAAGCTTGACCTTACGGGCGTACAAAACCGGGTTGAAGCCTTTAAAAACGCTTTGCCTGATCAGACCATTTTTACCATTTCCGCAGCTACGGGCGAAGGCGTTAAACCTTTGATCAAACACCTGGCGCAACTGCTTCAAGCTTCCGCATCTGAAGAAAAATAATCGTGCCGGGCAACGTTTAACGGACACAGCCAAAATGAATGCAGGACTTTTCGGCGGCACATTCAATCCGATTCATAACGGCCATTTAGGTGTTATTCAATATGTCAAAGATCTGTACGCCTTTGACACCATCATCCTTTACCCGTCCGCCCTGCCCCCCCATAAACCAAACCGGAACCTGGCCTCGGCCCGGGATCGGCTGACCATGGTTGAGGGGGCAGTAAAAAATCTGAACGGACTCCGGGTGTCCGACATTGAACTGCAGCGAACAGGCCCGTCATTTACCATTGACACCATATCCCAGTTCAAATCTATTTTCGGCACCCAGACCCGTTTCCATCTGCTTTTAGGCTCTGACGCCTTTTTTGACACCCCATCCTGGAAACAGGCGCATCAAATTTTCGGTGCGCTGCCTGTGATCGTCATGCAGCGCGGCGAAAAAACAGGCATGGCGCCTTTTGCATCATTCATTGACGAACACGTTTCAAAAGGCTACAAACTTAAAAACGACAATATTTTTGTCCATGACCAGCTTCATCCCATCCGCATCTGCAATGTGCCTAGGATAGATATTTCATCGACCCAGATACGGAATCGAATCAAAGCCGGCCAATCAATCTCAGGACTTGTGCCTGAAGATGTTGAGAATTTTATCAGAACAAAGGATTTATATAAATGATCGCCCTCCAAGAGGAATATACCCCCTACCTTGCCCCCATATTTAACCGGAAACCCAAAAGCGTCACCGCATTGATGGTCAGTAAACTGACCTCCTACACAGATATGGTGGTCATTGTAGAGGCCGGATCCAGCAGGCAGGTAACCTCCCTTTCCGAACATATTATAAAATCTCTGAAGGGTGCAAAAATCAAGGCGACAGGTACTGAAGGCGTTAAGGAGGGCCAGTGGGCGCTTCTGGATTTCGGACACCTGATCATCCATGTGTTTGAATCCGATGCCAAGGCGTTCTACGATCTTGAAGGATTGTGGAGCGATGCCCAGCGGGTTGACTTAAGTGCCTTTGACGCCCAGAGACCAAAAGAGATGGAGGACGACGATGGGTTCTGAAAAACAGCCGGTCAACATTTTAATGATTCTTGACGGATGGGGTATCAACGAATCGACGAGAGGTAATGCCGTGGCTGCTGCCCGTACCCCGTTTTTAGATATGCTTACGGCAGATTTTCCAGGCACAACGCTTAAATGCTGCGGTGAAGCCGTGGGGCTTCCCGACGGCACCATGGGCAACTCCGAGGTCGGCCACATGAACATCGGGGCCGGCAGAATTGTGGCCCAGGATTTTGTGCGGATCAACACGGCCATCCGGGAAAATGCATTTGCCTCAACCCCGGCCCTTGTTTCAGTCATGGATAAGGTCAAGCAGGCCGGCAAAAGCCTTCATCTACTAGGACTGCTGTCCGACGGCGGGGTCCACTCCCACATCAACCACCTGTTTGCCTTAATCAAGATGGCAAAAGACAAAGGGGTTGCAAAGGTTTTTATCCATCCCATCATGGACGGCCGGGACACCTCTCCCACATCGGGCATTGATTTTTTAAGACAGCTTGACCAAAAAATCCAGGAACTCGGCACAGGCAAGGTGGCCACCATGACCGGCCGGTTCTGGGCCATGGACCGGGATACCCGGTGGGAACGGGTAGAAAAGGCCTATGATCTTTACACCCAGGGCAAAGGTGTTGATGCATCGGCCCTAAGTCCTGTCCAGGCCATCCAGGCTGCCTATGACAGAGACGAAACCGATGAATTCATCAAGCCGGTGTGCTTCTGTCCGGGCAACGAGGGGCGTGTAGAAGACGGTGATGGTGTCGTTTTTTTCAACTTCCGGGCCGATCGGGCCAAGGAGATCACCCGGGCATTCACGGAAAAAAACTTTGGAGAATTCAAGCGCACCGTAAACCCGACCCTGTCTGATTTTGTGTGCATGACCCAGTATGACGAGCATTTTGACCTTCCCGCAGCATTTGGTCCCCAGCACCTGAACAACATTTTCGGCCAGATCCTGAGCGAACATAAAATCCCCCAGCTTCGCATTGCAGAGACGGAAAAATACGCCCATGTCACCTACTTTTTCAACGGCGGCGATGAGGCTGTATTTGACGGAGAAGAGCGCATGCTTATCCCCTCCCCCCGGGATGTGGACACCTATGACCAGAAACCTGAAATGAGTGCCGGTAAAGTGGCGGAAACTGCCTGTGAGCAGATTCGTTCTGGCAAATTTCAATTTGTGGTACTCAACTTTGCCAATATGGACATGGTGGGTCATACCGGCATATTTGATGCAGCGGTCAAGGCCTGTGAAACCGTGGACAGCTGTGCGAAAAAAGTGGTGGAAGCCATCTGGGAAACCGGCGGCACCGCTTTTATCACCGCAGACCACGGGAACTCCGAACAGATGCTGGCCCCGGACGGATCTCCCCATACGGCCCATACCTTAAATCCGGTCAGGTTTATTGTTGCATCCAAATCGATCTCAGCCATCACACTTTCGGACGGCAAGCTCGGAGACATAGCCCCGACCATACTCAAGGTGCTCGGCATCGCTCAGCCTTCGGAAATGACAGGTAAATGTCTGATCCAATAACAATAAGACGATATTAATTCTATTTTTAATTTAACAGTGTATAAATCATGATACTTGATCAAGTCACCGACTATATTACCGGCAAAGAGATAGACAATGTCGGCGCTGAAGCCAGCCGCCAGATTTTTGAAAAGTTCCTGGTGGAGACCAAAGGATACGATAAATCAGACGTTCTTGTGGATGTCCCTTTAACTGTCCAGTTCAAGGGCGAAGACTATCCATCCGTAATTGATTTGGTTGTGAAAGTGGAAGATCGGCCTTTTATGGCCGTTACCTGTGTGGCAGGCTCCATTGGATCATATGAAAGGGAAATTCTGGCCGGTGCCAGACTGGTCTATGACGATATCGTGCCCTTTGCCGTGTCCACTGATGCCAGGAACGTCATCATTAAAGATACCCGCACCGGAGAGACCATAGGCCAGGGGCTTGATGCGATCCCAGATCATTCCCAGGCCCTGAAAATGATCAAAGAAATTGATCCCACCCCCCTTGATCCGGCAAAGAGAAGCGGAGAAATGATTATATACAGATCGTTTAATCTGGAAAAGGTTAACAAATAACACCAAACGTTGATTCAATCAAGCAGGGTTCGAATTTCTATAGTGGGTGAAATTCAAACCCTTCAGGTTCAATGCGTCACGCTATTTGCGTGCTTCAATAATGCACCGGCACACCTTGCCGTGTTATGCCCTTGGCACATCCTTGCCGCAATGTTTACATACAGAAGCCCGATTTTTGATAATCTCAGCGCAGAAAGGGCATTCACGGGTGAAATGGCGTTCATGAAGCTGTTCAATTGCCTTTTGCACGCCTTCTTGTAGTACCGGGGTGGGAAACTTATGATTGATCAGGTGCTCAACAGCCGTGGCATCACCTAATTCTCCCACCATTTCTGCAGCTTTCATTCTTGCCTTGGGCGGAATATTGGGATCCAGGCAGATCTTTAGAATCTCATCCCAGTCTTTGGACATATAATAATCCGTGAGAATGGAGAAGGTCTGTTTCAACAGCTCTCTTTGGGCTTGTTCCGCCACAAGCGCTGCATCATCCATCACAGACCCTTTACCGCCAATGGGACTGAACACGGGCATATACTCAAAATGGTCGGCGCCCGGTTCACAAAAACACCGGTAAGAGGCAGGTGCTTCCATGGATTCCATCAAATGCTCCCATCCCGCCCGGTAGGAAGGACACTGGTCGTTAAAACAGACAAACAGATAAGGGGTCTGCCACCCGAGACCATCGGAAAAGTTGATGGGCGGAATTTCCCAGAGCGTCATCGCCTCATCGCAATGGGGGCAATGGGGCTTGTCCATTTTTATATATTTTTCAAGCAGTTCTTCTTTTGTTTCAAATGCCATTGTATTCTCCTTATAATAGTTGTGCCGGATTTCGAGCCCGCAGCACCTATCATAATAAGCACAGAGGGATGGTTGTCAAACCATCCCTCTGTTGTGTTTCAAGTAATTGTGAGCTTATTCTATTATTGCCAGCACATCATCCTTGGCCACAGAATCGCCGGGTTTGAAGTTGATGGCGGTGATGGTTCCGTCGGCTGTTGCCGGAAGAATATTTTCCATCTTCATGGCCTCGATCACCACAACGGTATCTCCGGCACTCACCGTATCGCCCTCATTCTTCGCATACTTGACGATCACGCCGGGCATAGGTGCCAGCACAGGCGTTCCGGAATCTGAAGCTGCTGCAGGCTTGGGGGCAGGCTTTGGTGCCGGTGCCGCAGGTTTTGACGGTGCAGGCTTAGGCGCCGTTGCCGCTGCAACCGGAGCTGCGGGCACAGCAGGCATCGGGGGGACAACAGGAACAGCCCCGGCAAGGGCCGCATAGGAGATCACAGGCGAACCGCCCACTTCATCCACCCCGACCTCAAAGCATTCACCATCCACAAATACATTAAAGGTTCTGGCAAATTCGCTTTTTTCAGGAAGATCTGCAGCAGGTTCAATGAGTTTTCCGGCCTTGGCCTTTTTAATCATCTCTTCCTGTTTTTTAACATCTTCCAGGGTAATGGGCTTAACAGTTTCGGGCACCTGCTCCCTGCCGTATTTCTGCATCAGGTATTTTTTACCGGTTACGGGGAACAGGGCGCACAGAATGAGATCTTCCTCATCCACGGCCAGATCACCGATCTCGTCCCTGGCTTTTTCAAGTTCCGGTGTCAACACCTCAGCCGGGCGGCAGGTGATGGGTTCCTGCCCCCTCTCGTAGTCTTTGAGCGCTTTTTTCTGCAGTTCGGCGTCAATGGGGGCTGCTGTTTTGCCGTACAGGCCGTAACACAGATCCTTGACCTTGTCCGTGATCATCTTGTAGCGCTCTTCCTTGGTATCAAACAACACATTGTTCACGGTCTGGGTGCCCACAATCCGGCTGGTGGGGGTCACAAGGGGAATCTGGCCCAACTCTTTCCTGACCCTGGGCAGTTCTTTGTACACCTCATCAATTTTATCCAGGGCATCCATTTCCCGAAGCTGTTTAATAAGGTTGGCCCGCATGAAGTCCGGAGCCTGGTTGAGGAGCACATCAATATCAATCAAGGAGACCCGGCTGTCATCCAGCAGGTGTTTATATTTGGGAATTACCTCTTTTTCCAGAGTTTCATTGATCCGGGTCAGGGCATTGATATCAAACCCAGTGTCCCGATCTGTGCCCAGAAGACTCATGACAAAGGGCTCAAGGGCCGCATGGGATGTTCTGTAAGCATAAGGGGTCATGCAGGTATCAATAATATCAACCCCGGCCTCCACCGCCTTGAGATGGGTCATGGGCGACATGCCCGAGGTAAAATGGGAGTGCAGGTGAATCGGGGGCTTCACTTCCGCCTTAAGGGCCTTGACCAGCTCAAATGCGTCATAGGGCGCCATCAAACCCGCCACATCCTTGATGCAAATGGAGTCGGCACCCATATCTTCAAGGGCTTTGGCCTTTTTCACATAGTATTCCAGGTTATAGATCCCTTTGCCCAGACGGGGTTCTGTCAGGGTATAGCAGATGCAGCCCTGGAAATGTGCCCCGCACGCTTTTATTACAGGCACCACGGTTTCAAAGTTTCTGTAATCATTCAGTGCATCAAAGGTCCTGAAAATATCCAGGCCGTTTTCCGCGGTCTTTTTGACAAACAGTTCGGCCAGATCATCGGCATAGTTGCGATACCCCACAAGCTTCTGGCCGCGCAGCAGCATGGAAATCGGTGTTTTCTTGAAATACCGCTTCAGGGTGCGAAGCCGCTGCCAGGGATCTTCATTGAGATACCGGTGCATGGTATGAAAAGAGGCACCGCCCCATACCTCCACTGCCCAGAACCCGATTTCATCCATCTGTTCTGCCACAGGGATCATATCTTCGGTGCGCCCCCGGGTGGCAAACAATGACTGATGGCCGTCCCGCAGAGAGAGGTCCTGAATTTTCAGGGGATTTTTTGCCTTGGGTCGCGTTTGGGAATAATCCATCTCAACCATTTTAACTTCATTGTGATCGGTCATAATATCCTACATAAATTATCTTTTATTTTATCATTTAACCATTCTTTGCCGTATCATCGCATTGGCATTCATAATCGCCTGCCGGCCGGAAAGGCCCCAAAGGTTCATCTGCCCCAGGGGGGCTAAAGATCTGGCAGCGGCATCGGCAGCCTGACGTTGCATGGCGGCAACGGCAGCTTCCTCTTCGGATTTAATGTACATCTGAACAGCAGCCATGGCAGCAGCCAATCTTTTATTTTGCATGAAAAGGTCTCCTTGGCTTTTTATTTGGTTAGGGGCCTTACACCGGAATATTTCCGTGTTTCTTGGCCGGCCTGAATTCGCGTTTGGTGACAACGGCCTCCAGGGCATCAATGAGCCTTGGCCGGGTTTCACTGGGTACGATCACCGCATCCACATATCCCCTTGCTGCGGCGCAATAGGGATTGGAAAACTGGGTGTTATACTCCTCAATTTTCTGCTTGCGCGTGGCGGCCGGGTCTTCAGAATTTTTAATCTCCCTTGCATGGATAACATTGGCTGCGCCTTCGGCCCCCATGACCGCAACCTCGGCCATGGGCCAGGCAAAGGCCATGTCCGCACCCAGGTGCTTGGAGCACATGGCGATATATGATCCGCCGTAATCCTTTCTTGTGATCAGCAGCAGCTTGGGCACAGTGGCCTCGGCGTAACACCATAACAGTTTTGCCCCGTGACGGATGACGCCGCCCCACTCCTGGTGGGAACCGGGCAGGTACCCCGGCACATCGGCGATGGTGAGCATGGGAATGTTAAAGGCATCACAGAACCGGATAAACCGGGTGGCCTTGTCCGATGCATCAATATCCAGGCAACCGGCCATGACCATGGGCTGGTTGGCAATAATGCCGATGGGCCGTCCGTTCAACCGGGCAAAGCAGATCACGATATTTCTGGCAAAATACTGGTGGGGTTCAAAAAAGTAACCGTCGTCCACGATGGCCGCAATAACCTGTTTGACATCATAGGCCTGGTTGGATTTATCCGGAATAATAGTGTCAAGGATCGGGGACATGCGATGGGGGGAATCGTCCGTGGGTTTGATCGGTGGATCTTCCATATTATTGGACGGCAGAAAGGCTAAAAGCTGCTTGATCTGTTCAATGCAGTCCTCGTCGGACTCACAGGCAAACTGGGCCACCCCGGATTTTTCGTTGTGGGTCATGGCACCGCCAAGGGCCTCAAAGGAGATCTCCTCGCCGGTGACCGCCTTGATGACATTGGGACCGGTGATGAACATATACGAGGACTCTTTGACCATAAAGATAAAATCGGTCATGGCCGGAGAATAGACCGCCCCGCCTGCCGTGGGCCCCATGATGGCCGAAATCTGAGGGATCACACCGGACGCCGCAGAATTGCGAAAAAAGATTTCGCCGTACCCGGACAAGGCGTCGATACCCTCCTGGATCCGGGCGCCTCCGGAATCATTCATACCGATCACAGGTGCCCCGGCTTTGAGGCCTAAGTCCATGACCTTACAGATCTTTTTGGCCTGCATTTCGCCCAGCGATCCGGCGGCAGCCGTAAAATCCTGGGCATAGGCAAAAACCAGACGACCGTTTACCTTTCCGTGTCCGGTGATCACACCGTCTGCGGGAATTTCTTTGGTTTCCATGCCAAAATTTGTGCACCGGTGGGTGACGAACATGTCCAGTTCCCTGAACGTGCCGGCATCAAACAGCAGGTTAAGACGCTGTCTGGCGTTCAAAACGCCTTTGTCACGCCGTTTGGCCAAAGCTTTTTCACCGCCCATGGCCTTGATATGTTTCTCTTTTTGCCTTAATTCCTGAATTTTGTCGGAAATGACTCCCATAATTCACATTTCTTTTTTAATTTATATAGTTATAGAATGGATTTGTTTATTTCTGTTGTTCTTGAATTTATTACACCTTAGGAACCTGCATTAACACATCACGGCTCCAGTGTAAATCGCCATGCGCAAAACCATGTTTCAGGATGGGGGTCCGGGGGACACCCGATACATTCGGTTTTAATTCTTTCATCAACGCCTTCGGCAAAACGGGCGTATTCGACAAGCCCGCCTGATTTGCAGGGGTAATCGTCCAGGTTCTTGCGCATTCTTGCCCGCTGAACCCTGCATTCGTTCATCTGAAACACAAAACTGGTGTCAGTTTCTTCCACAATGCTCTGCTCGTTGATAAATGCGTACATCCTGAAGTTCAAGGCGCGTTTAAGCCCATCAAGTCCCGGATAATTTCCCAGGCCCAAAATATTTTTGATGCGGTGGGCTTCAAAGGGTGAAAACCGGGCCCAGCAGGAGTCATTGCACCGTTTGGCATCGTTCATGCCGTGGGCAAACTCCACGGCCTGGAACCAGACACCGTCATTGGCCAGCCATGCTTTTCCCACGGCTGCCATCAGTTTTTCGGTTGTGTCGTCATCCAGTGACATCAATGCTTTGGGCATACCCTGTTCCAGTTCAAACCCCAGGGTGCGGGACAGATGTTTCATCAGAATGGAAATCGAAGATTGTGTGGCCGTATCCAGTGCCGCAAGCGCCTTTTCCATGCCCATCTGGTGCTGAACCTCGTTGAACCAGAGTCCATAATGTACAACAATACGGGTGAACATGTCGATCAGCTGTTTTTTCTGCATGTCAGGGGTAAGGTCCTGGGCTTGGAACGGAGTGGAATCGTTCATGAATCGTCCTCCTTAATTTACGTTTGCCCCACAAATTACTCAAAGTATTTCCCGGTGTCAAGACGCATTGTTTCCAAGGCAGCGTACCCCGATACAGCGCGTTTCAATAAATTTTTTCTTTTTATTTTAACGGTAAAAACGCGAAGTTCATGAAGATATCAGCTACTTAAACTTAGTGCCCTTGGAAACCGTCATGGTCCGTTACAGGCTAAAACCCATTTGGGATTTACATTACTTTTACATCCCAAAGGTCTTAATCCTTATGAAAGGCCCATGAATCCATCTATTCAGTTACTCTATGAGTTCACGAAACGCCTTCAAATCTTTTTTTGAATAGTGAAAAAACCGGTCATGGACATTGTCGGCAAAGGTTTCAAACGTCTCGTACCCTGCCCTGTCCAGGGAGGCCGAATAGAGATTAACCACCAGGTCATGGGCAATATAATCTTCACTGACCTCGATAAATCCTTCATCCCGGGTCCAGGTGGCTTTTGAAGCCTCTCCCCGGGACACCACACCGGATACGGCATGGCACCGATCCACGATCACGGACAAAAAACGCTCTTTTTTCTCGGCCATATACCGCTTAAGCCTGCGGTGGGGAACCAGATCCTCATACACATTTTTGGGGCCGAAATAGATGCCTCGAAGCATCACCCCCCGGTCAAGGGCTGCATCCAGTTCCCCGGTCAGTGCACAAAGTTCCTCATCCCAGATGGACAGGGCAATGCGTTCCTGGGCCCCCTTGATCAGCACAGACAGAAAAGAGAGGATATTGTCCCGCCCCTGGATCACCACCAGCTGGTTGTCCTGTTTGGGTTCCCGGTAAAGCCTGCCGGCGTACTCGGTCAAATCCTGAAAAATCCCCTGGAACCTGGATCGAAGTTTTCTGATAAAAATTTCTGGGTCCATGGGGGTATAGGCCTTTGACTTGCCATCATCCTGTTCAAAGACCATCTGCTTGCCGATCAGGCTTTTAAGCACCTCATAAATCCGGGACCGGGGAATCCCCGAGGCTTTGCTCAGGGCATAACCGTTCAGGGGATACTCTTCCAGAAGCGCCAGATAGGCTTTGCATTCGTAAACCGAAAACCCCAGGGCTTTCATATGATCGGTGATCTGTTCTGTTTTATCCATAATATTAAAGGCTCAATATAAGCCAGGATACGGCCACGGACCCTAACACCGGAACGATGATGCCACCCCTAAAAAGGCCGTAAACCAGTGTAAAGCCCATGCCGGCAATACCGGCCCATGGCAGATCGGGTGTCGCAGTAAAAACGCCGGGGACAATCAGTGCGCCGATGGCCGCCACAGGGATGCACTTTAGAAAAGCATCCAGACGGGCGGGTATCCGGGCATTTCTAAAAAAAAGAAACGGAGCCAGGCGCGGACCATATGTAACAGCGGCCATACCGAAAATCAGAGGAATCAGACTTCTATCCATGGGGGGTATCTTCCTTTATGAAACCAGGGTTTAAAAGTGCGCCTGCGGACGCCACCACCAGGATGCAGACGATGATACTCCACCCCTTTGGCAAAACATCCGCAGTTACCAGGGCCCAGTTGAATAGCCCAGACCCAAGGGCAAGCACAAGGGAACGCAAAGAGGTTTTCAGTTCGGGCATAAGAATAGCTAAAAGCAAGGCATACAAAGCCACCCCCATACTCTGGGTGAGAATGACCGGCATAAATCGGCCCAATACAAAGCCCGCCAGGGTGCCCGACACCCATCCGCTGTAAGCGGTCAGTTCCAGAAGCACGACAAACTGCCAGGTCAATTTTGTCTGGGAAAACGACATCACCGAAAAGGTTTCATCGGTCACCCCGAACGCCATGGGCAGATAATATTTAACCGCCCTTTCACAAATACGGGTGGACAGATAGGCACTCATGAGAAAGTGCCTGAAATTCACCAGCAGGGTTGTCAGGACAATGCCCACTGGTCCCATGCCCGTGGCCAGCAGATTTAAAGCGATAAACTGGCTGGCACCTGCAAAGACCACAATGGAAAACAACATGGCCTCCACAAGTGTGGTACCTGTGGTCCGGGCTATAATGCCAAAGGCCACAGCGGCCGGGAAATATCCGATAAATATGGGAATGCCGGATTTCAAGGCTTCCCGGGTGTCAGACGGATGCATTGATAGTTTCTCCAGTTCAAGTTTAGTGACTATTACAGTAACTACTATTTAAGCGTCAAGTCAAAAACAGATGTCCATGTTTAATTTTTCATCCGGCGAGACACAATACCGGTGACCGATACGGCGTTTTTAAAAATGGTCTGGCAAAATTTACGGTTCTTGGCAGAACGTCAAGGACACAAATGAAATGAAGTAGGCGGCTTTTGGTTCCCAAATAAGATCAGGCCGCCTGAAAGAGGTGCAGACGGCCTGGGTAAAATAAAAATCGAGGACGAAAAAGGAAATGCAGGAACGAGATTTGAAGAATTAAATGGACGAACTCAGATCATATGACGCCTGGCGCCCATGGCCGGTCAATTTGATACAGTATTGGTTTGTGCCTGTGGCAAATATCTCCAGAACGGCAAACTGATTGTCAAGCTCGGTGTCAAAGCCCTCTTTCCTGCTGGTCTCGGACCAAGGGCGCGAATCATTTGTACCCACATTACCATTCATAACAATATAGTGGATCCCCTTGATGTTGGCATATCCGCCGGCGTGGTCGTGACCCGAAAGAACGGCAAGCACCTTTCCGGAATCTTCCAGCACCTTGCGTACGGCGGAAGCATTTTTAATGTTATGGTCCTGGTCATCCACACGATCCAGGGTCTGATGGGTAAAGACGACGCAGGGCAACGTGGTGGCCGAAAGATCATTTTCCAGCCAGGCAAGTTCCTGGGGCGGAATAAAGGTGTCTTTCCAGGTCCAGAATGTATCCTCAGGGGTGTTCATGTCATAGGCACGGTGGGGAGCGTTGGGGGTATAATCCGCATCAAGGACAATGAAATGCACACCGTTACTATCCCATGAATACCAAGTTTGACCCTGGGGAACGCCGGTATTGGACAAGGCGTTGAGAACAAACTCACGGGTAAGGTTGTCAAATTCATGATTACCCAAAACGTGGTAGGCAGGTCCGATTGAGGTAAAAACAGTTTCAATCTCTTTTAGGTTCTTGGCTGGATCAGTACCCTGGGCCAAGGTATCCACAAAGTCTCCCATCTCCAGTACAAAGTCAGGTTTTTCCTGTTTCATTGTGGCAATAAACACCGCCATTTTTGAAAGAGATGCCGAATATTTTCGGGTCGGCGTATCTGCCTTGCTGGTGTGGTGCATATCCGTGATGATACCGGCTTTTACCATATTTTTTTCTTCTACGGCCCGGCTTGTTCCCGGAAAGGTGAGTCCTGCAGCGAGTGCTACGCCTGTTGCCGCTGTGGCCCCAAGAAATTGGCGACGGTTCTGATTCATAATGGTTCTCCCTGGAATTGAAATTATATTGTTTGGTCGGATAATTCAGACCATTTTTCCGGTCAGAGAATCTAATTGAACTTTGTTAAAATAAAATCAGGAAAACGCTACCATTCTATTAGAGCCGGGTTTGCCCGCCATGCCGGGCACACAATAGACCAGGCCGCCTGCAGGAGATCAGGCGGCCTCGGCAAAATAAAGAAATAAGAACATGAAATTGAAATACAAGAAAGAGAATATGAACTGATTTTTTCCGACGGGATTGGATCTGATGTTTGAAAATTCTCAAAATTACCTAAGCCCATCTTAATTACAGCCTGATTGAAAGCTATATCACTTCTGTTAAAAAAGTGTGTTCTTGACATTAGCGTTGGATTTGATTTGCAGACAACCCGTCGATTTATCGTTTGGGACTTGATTTTATTGTCGGCCATTTTTGCAGGGGCACCCCCCTGTGGTTGCCCTCCTTGGGCCGGCACGATGACCTGCCCCGACAACGGCCGTGGCATAAGCCGCCTGAGTTGTACAAACTAAAATAATGATCATTTGACCATTATTTTTTCTTGACAGTGCTTCATGGCAACCCTATATTATGATCAAATGATCAAAACAAATGTTCGCGCCGGCCACAAATTATGGCCGACACGCTAATGAACAGGGTCAAAAGCCCTGAAAAATAAAACTGAAAAGGAGACAATATCATGCCGGGATTTAATCAAAGAGGACCACAAGGATTAGGACCCATGACAGGAAGAGGCCAGGGTGTTTGCGGCAACCGTAACACTACAGGAGCCGGATACGGAGCGGGTTCTGGCGCAGGATACGGCGGCCGTGGGTGCGGCAGGGGATTTGGCGGCGGCAGAGGTATGGGTCGCGGCATGGGCCGGGGGGCTGGCCAGGCAGCTGCCCCTGTAAGCGGTGCCCTAAATGAATCAGCCCTTCAGGACCGGGCCAGGATGCTGGAAGAAGAACTCAATGCGATCAAAGCGCAGCTCCATGGCATGCCCGAAGAGAAATAATCATTAACACGCCTGGTTGAAAGAAAAATCCCTTTCAACCAGGCTACCTGCAAAAAAAAGATCAGTCACCGGGTGGCAAGTCCGGCGGCTGATCTTTTAAGGATAATAAGGAGGTTATGCTGCCAGTTTTTTAAATTCGAAACGTGGCGTTAAATACAACCTACCATTATTTTATAATTTGTCAATAAAAAAGTTTTGTCGATATAACTTTATTTGATCTTGCCCAAAATGCGGGATGCCCATTTGGCATCACCCAGACGGCCTGAAAGGCTGGTGCCCAGCTGGGACAATGCATCATTGCCCAAGGCGTTGGCTTCTGCATCTGCGTAAACAGCTGCGGCATTTTCAGCATCTGCGGCGTCAACCAGTAAGGCTTCAGCCAAAAAGAGCTGATCGCTGAAGTCGGTCAGCTTCTGGCGGCCCAGTACCAGCAGTTCGGAAAGGATGGTCTTGTCTGCGGCCTGCTGTTTAACCAGTGCTATCAGCGCAGCATAATCCTGTTTGCTGCGGCAAAGGCCTTCAGCAGATTTATACAGCGTCAATGCGCCTTCCTTGTCGCCAAGCAGGTTCAGGGTGGCGCTGCCTGCAAAGGTAAAGTCATAAGCGGTCTTGGCTTTGCCGGCTGCCTTGCTGACCAGTTTTTGAGCCCACTCTTTATCACCAAACTTTTCAATGGCTATAGCAGCAAGCTTCATGAGATCGCCGTTTCCGGACGCTTTTGACTCAAGGCTTGAATAAATCTGTTTAACCCAGGCACTGTCCCCAAGGGTATCTTTGATGGCAGTGGTCAAGGTGTTGTAATCGCCATAGCTTTTGCATTTACCCAGAAGCGCCGTATAGATCTCTTTGATCCATTCCGCATCAGCGAGGTCCGCATGGATGGCCGCAGCAAGCTTGATAAAATCGCTGAAATGAATGGTAAGTTTTTCAGTCTTTTTATACAGTTTGGCTGCATAGAATTTATCACCGGTTTTTTCAAATACTTCACCGGCCAGAATGCGCATGGGTGCACAAGTTTTAATTTCATTTTCCCGCAGGGCAAAATCATCATACATTTTCCCAAACTCTTCACGTTTGGCTTTCTGGAAAGAGATGGAATCTGTCCATGCTTTGTCTTCCTTGGCAACTTCAAGAATGGCATCAGCGGTTTTAAGGAACTCAGCATTGTTCTTCACGGCAGCCTGGGCCTGTTTCAATACGGGCAGTGCTGCTGCGGTATCGCCCAGGTCTTTGGCCATGGCCAGGGCCAGGGAAACCAGCTGGCCACAGTCGGGATTGGTGGCAGCCGCTTTCTGGTAAACGCTTGAGGCAAAGGCTGCGTCACCGGTATTTTCAAAACTTGCCTTGGCCAGTTTCAGATATTCATCAAACTTGGCATACTTTTCTTCGGCTTTTTTGTAAACAGACAGGGTGAACGCATTGTCATCCAGCTGGGCTTTGACGATTTCAGCAAATTTGAGCAGCTCATCGCCTTTTTCCAGGGAGCCGGCAGCCTTTTCATAAATGGCCCGGGCAAAGTCCTTATCACCCAGATCTTTAATAGCACCTGCGGCAAGGGCACTGAACCCGTCAGCTGTAGATGCGGCTGCGATACCTTTTTCGTAAATTGCCTTGGCTTGATTCTGATCTTTGGTGCTGTCCAGGATAGATTTGGCAAAGGAGACAAAATCTTCGGGTTTTGTACATTTTTCAAACGCTTTGTCCATAACCACTTTGGCCATGTCCGGATCAGTTTTAGAAAGCTCGTTGCTCAGATTAAGGAAATCGGTGAGCTTGGTGCATTTACCCATGGCAGCTTCATTCATCTCCTTGGCCATATCGTCCAGGCCAAGTTTGCCGGCAGCAGTACCAAGACCGATGAAATCCGCAGCGCTCATGCACAGCATTTTAGCATTGGAAAGAAAGTTGCCGACCACATCGTCGTCACCGATGATCTCTTTGGCAGCCTCGGCATAAACCACAGCCTCATCATAGGTCTGGGCCCATTCAGCACCCTCTTCCATCAATTCAACCGCCCAGTCTTTATCATCCAGGCCTGTTACGATCTCTTTGGCCACACCAATGTATTCTTCCGGTGAATCACAGCTTTCCGCTTTCTCTTCCAGTTCTTCTTTGAGTCCCATAATTTCTCCTTATTTAGTTTTATTTGATGATTTAAGGGGTATTATCGATCAATCATATTCAACATCAATTATATTCAACTATATTCAACGGGAAACGCCCGTCAGCACACAGTCATTTCATGGGGTAACCGGCAATATATCGGCCATGGGCGGACATGGTCCCAATGGCCATTGAGCCTGCAGCACAGAATGAAAATCGCATCACAACTTCCAAGGGCTTTCACATAATATATCCCCGACTCTAATAACATACTGATATAAAAACAGACAATGGGGATTTTGCATAAAGTTAAATTTTTTAGGGAATACACTTAAAATAAATTGAACAAAAATGGCTGGACTTACAGGTGCAAATATAAGGTGTATCAATGGGTTAACAGCGCGTTTGGCAAGATTGACGCACCCTGGAACAAGTTGCCAAAGGGCAGATGATTTTATTTAATTGCTTTGCTTGTGGAACCAGGTATTGAAAAAAAAACGCCCTTCACCTATAAGCCTATTTATGATGGCTAATATCCCTTATATCCTGCTTGCGAACCAATCTTTGTTCAGACGGCTCCTACTTGTTCTTCTTATTCTCGGCTGTATTGGGTCAAGCCTTTTTTGGGTCACATCGGGCACTGCCTGGGCCAACCCTTTTACCCAGAAAAGCGTAAAACCTGCGCCCGGGATCGCCACATCGCCGACACCGGGCCCATCGGATGACAGGCCAACCATGATGGAACGTATCATTTCGTTCCAAATGGCCATCAAGAAAAAAATGACGGTCCTGATCCGCCAGGCAAAAGAGACCGGAAAAACAGGTCCGTTTTTATGGGTTCTTGCAGCGGGTTTTGTCTACGGGATGGTTCACTCTGCCGGGCCCGGCCACGGCAAGGCCCTTGCCTTGTCATATATCGTATCCATAAAACCGACACTTTCCCGGGCCCTTGCCTTTGGCAATATTCTGGCCATCTGTCATGGGATGTCCGGGGCGCTCCTGGTATTTTGCGTTAAGTATATCCTGCAGGCATCCATGTCAGGCTCCCTTGCCTCGGTCACCCGCACTACCCAGATTGCAAGCTATTCACTGATTATTGTTCTGGGTTTGTTTCTTTTTTTACGCAAGCTGCCGGTGTTCAAAAAGGAGACCCCTGTCCCGGGGGCATCTGGTGAAGACCCCGCGTCAACTGTGGATACTAAATCTATCCTGCCCGCTGTGTTCATGGGCATGATCCCCTGCCCCGGCGTCGTATTATCCGTTCTGTTTTGCCTATCACTGGGGTTGCCCGGATTCGGCATAATGCTGGCCTGTGCCATCACCCTTGGCATGGCCTCAACGCTTTCTCTGGTCGTACTGGCTGCCATGGTCGGAAAAGCCGCCCTTCTTCTCCCTTTGTCCAGACGTTTTTCCCTTGCACACAATGCAGGAGACATCCTTGAAGCCGGGGCGGGTTTAATTCTATCTGCACTATCTCTTATGCTTTTACTCTCGGTTTTAAACGCATAAATACACACCGTCGAATCAGAAAAAATTCAAAAAACAATTGACAAAAAGCTAAAACAATGAAAATAAGGTTCTCGCTTGTAGGTTAGATTCGACTAACAAGTATAATGCAAAAGTAGTCCGCATGCCTGCAAAGACAAAGATCTGATAATTTGAGTTAATGTAATTACAAAATAAAATTAACTTGGAGAACAATTATGACTTTGGACAAACTTAAACCCGGAAACAGCGGTATTATCAAAAAGCTATCCATTAAGGACAAACTTGGCCAGCGCTTAATGGATATGGGTATCTATCCCGGTCTGACCCTGAACGTGGTACGAAACGCCCCCCTTGAAGATCCCATGGAAGTTGAAATTGACGGTTATTTCATCAGTCTGCGCCACGATGAAGCCCGGTTTATTGAGATGGAGCGCCGATGAGAGACAGATTATTAATCGCTCTGGCCGGTCAGCCCAACTGCGGGAAATCAACTGTTTTCAATGCCCTGACCGGTGCCAAGCAACATGTGGCCAATTATCCGGGGGTCACCGTGGACAAAATGTCCGGATGGTACAAACATGGCACCACCCGGGTGGATGTGGTAGACCTTCCCGGTACCTATTCCTTGACCTTCTATTCGCCGGAGGAGCGGGTATCAAGGGATTTCATCCTCAATGAGAAACCCGATATCGTGGTCAATGTCATGGATGCATCAAATATCAAGCGATGCCTGTACCTGACATTCCAGGTCATGGAGATGGAAAATCCCATGATTCTTGATCTGAACATGATGGATGTGGCCGAAAACCGGGGGCTAAAGATCAATGTGGATGCGCTCACCCAAATTCTGGGGGTGCCTGTGGTTGCCACATCTATGGCACAGGGCCGGGGAAAACAAAAGCTACTTGACGCCATCGCAGAGCAGGCCGACGCCAAGAAATCGGCAAAGGCTTTGTTTAAGGTAAATTACGGCCCCATGGAAGCCGATATCCGCAATATCTGTGACATGATCCGGGAGGATCCGGGTGATCTTAAATCGTACCCGGTCCGCTGGCTTGCCCTTAAACTCATGGAAGGCGATGAACAGGTCCGGGCGCTCATCCGGGAAAAAGGCACCCAGGGCTGGCAGATCCTCGATCATGTGGAAAAACTGAGAACGCAATTTGAAGCGGATCAAGACCAGGACCTGGCCCTTGCCGTGGCCCAGGCCAGGTATATGGCAGCCGACAAGGTCGCTGCCGGCTGCCTAACCCTGCCGGCAAAAAAGAAAAAGCCCCTGTCTGATAGGATTGACAGCGTGGTGTGCCATAAATTCATGGGGCCGGTGGTCCTGGTGGCCGTCATCTGGCTGCTCTATTACCTTTCCATTGTCCAGGGTTACCACCTGACCAACTACACCTGGCCGATTCTGGCTAAATTGAGAAATTTTGTGGCCGCCATTGTCCCGGCTCCCGGATTCATGGACGTTCCTTTGATTTCGTCATTTGCGTTATGGCTAATTGATTCGGTGAATGCCTTGCTTAATTACATTCCCATTTTCTTTATTCTTTTCGGATTGATCGCCTTTATGGAAGACAGCGGCTACATGCCGCGGATGGCTTTTATCATGGACCGGCTCTTCAGCCGGTACGGCCTTCACGGTCAGTCCACCCTGCCCATGGTGCTTGGCGGTATTTATGTGGGCGGCTGTGCTGTGCCCGGTGTCATGTCCTGCAAGGGTATTCCAGATGAACGGTCCAGGCTGGCCACCATTCTAATCATTCCCATGCTCAACTGCCTGGCCAAGGTTCCCCTCTATGTGCTGCTGATCAATATCTATTTTGCCGACCACAAGGGTCTGGCCATGTTTTATATTTCCACCATCAGCCTGTTAATGGTACTGCCCATATCCAAATTTTTAACCACCACTGTACTCAAAGACAAACCCACCTCTCCCTTTGTCATGGAGATGCCCCCCTATCATCTGCCCACGTTCAGGGGGGTTGTGGGCCGGGCCCTGGAACGGGTGTGGATGTTCATCAAAAAAATCACCTCCATCGTGATTGTCCTGGCCGTGATCATTTTTATTCTCTTACAGTTCCCCGGTATTTCAAACCAGCGCAGGGCGCAATTTGAGGCACAACGAGACCAGGCCATTAACCAGTTCAGAACCAGTATTACCCAGACACCTTATGCCGAAATACTGGCCAAGGACAAGCTTATGCAGATGGTGCTTTACTGGAAAAGCTACAAAGACAAAAAAATGCTGGCACGGGGTGAGGACGCAACAGCGGCCCTCAATGCCGAATTCAGAAAAATCAATCCCCAGTTTTTTATCATTGCCCAGCCCGGCAAAAACGAAATAGCCAAAACGGTAAACAGATCCTTTAAAAAGTTGTTCAAAACCCGGAAAAGTCTGCTGCGGGAAATGCGCAAGGAACGAATTAATGCAAGTTTTCTAGGTAAAATGGGGCGGGCCCTGGAGCCTATCACCCAATTTGCTGGGTTTAACTGGCGGGTCAATGTGGCGCTGCTGTCCGCATTTGCCGCCAAGGAGAGCTCGGTGGCGACATTGGGCGCCTTGTATGAACAGGATGATGACGGATCAGACGGCTCCCTGGAGTCGCGCATGGCAAAAAGCGAAGCAGGCTTTACCCCGCTGCATGCCCTGACCCTGATGATGTTCATGGTACTCTATCCGCCGTGTCTGGCCACCTCCATTGCCGTTAAACTGCAGTCCGGATCCATCAAGTGGATGTTGTTCGGCATGTTTTACCCCATGGTGTTGGGTATCAGTGTGGCCACCTTCATATTTACCGGGGGATCTCTTTTGGGATTGAACGGACTTCAAGCCATGGGGGTCTTTTATGCAATGGCTTTGGGGACGACCATCGCCACAGGTTTTATAAAAACGCAATCAGAATTTGAACCTGCCCGGCAGGCCTTTGTCTAAGTTATTGGTGTGCCCGGCAAATTTGTGCAAATCTTTTAAGGAGGAAAAAATGAAAAGAAAATTATCCGCAGTTATCTTCAGCACCCTGATTTTTGGATTATTTCTGATCCCAACCGCCCAGGCCCACACACCATTGTGTTCCTGTTATGACAACGGTGACGGCAGTGTAACCTGCGAAGGCGGGTTTTCCGATGGTTCCTCGGCTGCAGGTGTCCTGATGCGTGTTGAAGACGGCGCAGGAAAGGTGCTGCTCCAGGGAAAAATGGATGACGACAGTGAATTTACCTTTAACAAACCCGCAGGCGAATACAAGGTTCAGTTTGATGCAGGTGAAGGTCATAAGATCACCGTGGATGGAAAGCAAATCACTGAATAGGCAGGTCGATGCATAACATTTAAAAGGAGATTATCTCAAAAAATGAAACATCTTATCACCACCATCAGCACACTGGCCATCCTGACACTGAGCATGCCGGCATTTGCCCACTTTCAGATGATTTACACACCGGAAAGCGCCTTGAACACAGGGGGTGAAATCCCTTTGGCCATCGTTTTCACCCACCCCTTTGAAGCCGGCCACACCATGGACATGGGCACCCCGGAACAGTTTTTTGTACTTCGTTCAAGGGGCGAAAATCCCCCAAAAAAGACGGATCTTCTGCCAACCCTGAACCCCATTACATGGACCAGCCTGACCAATTCAGGAGCGGCCTATGAAACTGAATACTCGGCCAGAGGCGGCGATCATATTTTCTGCCTGGTACCGGCCCCGTACTATGAAGGCGAAGAAGATGCCTACATCCAGCAGTCCACAAAAATGATCGTCAATGTGGGCGGAGAGCCGGGTTCCTGGATGGAACCTGTGGGGCTTGATTGCGAAATCGTTCCCCTGTGCAAGCCCTATGACCGCTGGACCGGCAATGTATTCCAGGGCAAAGTGCTGTTCATGGGAAAACCTGTGGCCGGTGCAGAGATCGAAATTGAATTCATGAACCACAAACCCCTGCTGGACCAGAAAGCCTTTGCCAACCAAGCGGCGGCAGTTGCTCCCCAGCCAGCCTTTGTACTGCAGACTATTTTTGCCGATGACAATGGTGTTTTCACCTTTGGCATTCCCAAGGCCGGGTGGTGGGGGTTTGCCGCATTAGGATTAGATCCCCAAGGATCTTTTAAGGACAAAGCGTGCTCCAGGGATGCCGTGATCTGGATTCAGGCCCAAGCCATGAATTAAAGACATGAAATAAAACAACTATGCTTGCTGGTGGTGCCGGCCTTGCCTCCCAATCCTAAGACAAAATATCATCGTTTCTTCCTACGATACTCAACCTTGAAAAGGCCGGCGCCTTCCATCTTTAATGGCGATACCATGAAAAACACCATGAACCGATTAGATTCATGGTGCCCAGGATGAATGTTATGCCCCCTGTGATACATGTTGAGCACCTTTGCCACCGCTACGGCAAACGCTATATTTATAAAGACCTGAATTTTTCCATCTCCCCTGGAAAGATATACGGCCTGTTAGGCAAAAACGGCGTGGGTAAAACCACCCTGATCAAGATATTGATGGGATTTTTACGGCCCGTATCCGGAACCTGCAAGGTATTCAACGAGCCTTCCCATGCCCTGTCTCCTGCCGCCCGGGCCCGGGTCGGACTCTTGTTTGAAGGCCATCTATCCTATGAATTCATGTCCATTCGCCAAATTGAAAAATTTTACGCGCCGTTTTACCCGAATTGGGATGCCGGTATTTACTACCGGATGGTCGAAAAATTAAATCTTACCGCCAATCATCTGATCCGCCAGATGTCCTGCGGCCAGCGCTCCCAGGTGGTGCTTGGGCTGTTGATGGCCCAGCAGCCGGAACTGTTGCTGTTGGACGACTATTCCATCGGGTTGGATGCGGGCTACCGAAGGCTTTTTCTCGATGAAATGCGCAACTATTTAGACGGCGGCAATCGCACGGTTTTTTTAACCTCCCACGTGATACAGGATATGGAAGATTTTGTGGATGAGGTCATTTTTCTGGAACGCGGGGGAGAGATGATGAATATCCGCCTGGACCAGTTTAAAAAAAAATTTTCTTGTTTCAGGCTGCCGGTCAGGGTTAACGGTTCAAACCAAGGTATCTGTCCGGACATGCCTAAAGAAAAACTGCTGGGCGCCTGCCCCATGGTTAAAAATATTGAGGTTCACCCCAACCACTTGGATATGTTTACATTTGCGTCCAAAGCCCAGTTGCTTCCAGGACTTGAGGCAGCCGGTGTCTGCGGCAATCTGCTTGAACCGGTGTCATTAAGCCTGGAAGACGCATTTATCGGTTACACGGGAAGGTACTCATGATTCAAGCCATTTTCAGAAAAGAATTTTTTAAAATCCGAGTCATGTGGCTGCTGGTATTCCTTGGCAACCTTTGCATTTTAATGCACATCTGGATCTCTACCCGCCGGCTGTTTATTCTAGATCACGCCGAAGTGGTCTGGTATCGGGTGCTGCAACTGGGACAGATCCATTTTGAACACCTGAAATTTGCCCCGGTGCTTTCGGGCATCCTGATCGCCTGTTTCCAGTTTCTTCCCGAGATGTGGGCAGAGCGCTTCCGGCTTTCACTGCACCTGCCTGTGCCCGCAGGTTTTGTGGCCATGGGCCATCTGATGGCAGGGCTTTTGGCCTATGCATTGGTGGGCATAGCAGATCTTGGCGGTCTCTGTTTGATCACCGGTATCTATTTTCCCGCCCAGGGCATCATGGTCAGCCTGCTCACCGCCCTGCCCTGGATCATGGCAGGCATCTGCGCCTATCTTGGTATAGCCCTGACCCTGCTCGAACCCAATTTCCGTCTTAAAGCCGTTAACCTGGCACTGACCGCCGGCATAGCCGGCTGCTACCTGGGCAAAGTCCAGCCCGGGGCATTTGGCCCAAATCTGGCCGTGTTCTTTGTGCCTTTGGCCCTAATGATGCCTGCGGTCATGGTGCCCGTTTACAGGTTCCGCTACAGGAGGATGGGATGATGAACCGATCGGCCCTTGCAGTTTACGCATGTTTAATCATCCTGGTCTCCGCGGTTTACCTGCCCGTACTCTACGACAAAATGTTTATGGATGAGGTGGAAAAAACCCACCTGTTTTACAGTCCGGTGAGCCATGATTTTATTTTAAAAGAAAAAATTGTGGGAAAGGTACCCAATGCGGCCCAGGGTATGGCCGAGGACCATCACAGCAATATTGCCTACATCAAGGCTGACGGCACCTATGTGTCGCGCAAAATCTTTGAACAGCACCTGCCTTTTATTTTTTATAAAAACATGGAGATCTGGGGGCTCTTACCCATTACCCTGGACGGGCGAACCTTTGATAAACATGCCATCAAGGCAGATCGAAGGGTGCTGGAACTCAAGACCCGGGATATCGTGGGCAGATCTCTGGACGTACCATTGTTCCCGCTGCTGGAATCCAACCCAGGCCAGGCCAGGCTGGTGTTCCCCGAAGACCGCTTCCGCATGACCAATACGGCCATGGAGTTCATCGATGCGGATACAAACACCCTGGACACCGTTTATACCAAAATGTACACCATCACCCTCAAAAAAAGGGGGTTTAAATTTCCTGCCCGATCGGTGAACGGCAAATTTACCGTACTCAAACCCTTTGACGAAGGGGTGTTCATTGTGGACCATGACTACCGGGTTTTTCACATCAAACGGGTCGATGACAAACCACGGATCAGGCAAATACCCATTTCACCGGATTTAAGAATAAAGGTAATCAAGATATCCGAAAACAAGCAGAAAAAATACTACGGCCTTGCCCTTTCCGGCGATGACCGTGTCTTTCTTCTTGGGTATGACCACTACCGGCTGACGCCCATCCCTTTAACCGGATATGACCCGGAGCGCATGGATTTAAAACTGATATTCAATCCACTGTATTGCACAGCAGTCTATTCAGATGAAACCACTATCCAGGCTGTGGCCATGGATAAAAACTTTACACCGATTAAAACCTTTAGACACACCATGTCCAGAGCAACTGTTACCACGGCCGCCCGCATCCGGGATCTATTGTTCCCCTTTATTCTTAAAACCGAGCCGACACAAAAAAGCGCATACGTAACCGCCCGGTTTCTGCCGGGGACTCCAGGGTCCTTAATCGGTATGTGTAGCGGCCTGATTTCATAATAGCCTTGGCTTGATTTTATCAGAAAATTTCGGCCAGGATTAAATGATTCTATCCAAAATTCCGGGCCGGATTTAACCGTTTCTGGGCCAGGAATAAATGTTACTGGCCAGCTTTAAATGTTACCGGGCCAGCTTTATTCGATACTAAATACTGGCGATGCCCAATCTAAAAATTTCTTCCTGAATTTCTTTGGTTCGTGTTGGAACCAAACGATTTTTAAAGAAAGATCTAATTTCAGCCGGGCGAGCATCAACCGCTTCACAAATCGCTTTTATATCATAACCAGACCTTTTCATGTTTGATTCCATGCTATCAATATCATCTGATATAATTTCCTCAAAGATCTCTGGGCCAACCGGCTTTTCGCCAATTTGGCACGCCTTAACCAAGGCATTCCAGGCATAGTGATTGATTTGAAGAGGGGTGATGAATTTTTCTGCCATGAATGCAATGGCATCGGGTGTAAACACATCTGTTGGCTTCTCTTCCAAATCAAGGCATTGATTCAGTAGCCAATCAATATATTCTTTTTCAGATCCTTGGATTCCATTCATTTGAAAAACAGTTACTCTCCCGCCGATCTCTTCCATAGAGGGGCGGGCAAGATCAATGCTTAATCTGGGATGGCCTATTAGAATGATGGATAAAAGAGCATCAGCTTCCTGCACGACCTCCTGGAGGCGTTTCAAGCCAACTAGGGTTTTATGATGGAGGTCATGAGCCTCATCAATAAACATGGCCACCGGTTTTTTTCGTCTTTTTATTAGATCCATCAAGGCCCTTTCTCGAAATTCTAATTTGGTTGGGATTTTCTCGGACTTATCGGTGATCAAGTCAGCAAAAAGAGCAAATTGAAGGGTTCCGAGGTTAACCCTGTGTTTATCAACTGTGAGATTTGTTGAAACCAGGACCTCGTTTTTCTTTTTTAAATCTTTCCGAATTTTTCGGGCTGTTATTGTTTTTCCAGCTCCAACTATTCCGGTAATTGCTATCAAATGACCTTCTTTTGCAGCAGATACGACGTCCTGGAAGATCATTTTGTAATTATCCGTCTCAAAGAAATCGGCATTCTGAAACTCTTTTTTCAGCCCGAAAAATTCTTTAACATCATGAATCATTGGCCTTTTTTTCACCTCCAATAAACGTCAAATGTTGAGTTTTAGAAAAATATTGATCAATCAATTGTTTGATTTGTGATTTATCCAACGACTTTGAAATCTGCTTGTCAATTAAGTCTCTTTGTTCGGGAGTAAGTTTTGACAAGGGTTTTCCAAGTTGTTTAGAGATGGCAATTTTGGCGGCAATAGCGTTAGGATAGGCTTGTTCATGAAATGGATCTGGATCTTGAAATTTTTGCAAGATGGTATTTTCAGGCAACTTTTTTAATAACGATTGCATAGACCTTGTGTCCTGGGAAAGGATTTCCGGAGAAATGGTAATTTGCTGAGAAAGCGTTTCGACATCATCAATCCGTTTTTCAGCCATCGTTTTTTTGTATGACTTAAATTTATTTAAAGGAATGATTCCCGAAGTCGGTTTGTATGGACCATATTTTTTTTCATTATATTCGATAAAAAGCTCATCATCGAACAGGCCCCACCACAGTATCACTTTATGATCCGCTAATTCATGGTCTACTTTATACGTGCTCCCACTGATTTTGATGAGAGCATCAGGACCGACTTTTCTGCTTTGCGGTTCTCTGGCAAAAGAACAAAACCGATCCCAGGAACACATTTCCCGTATACCTGATGCAGGAAGATTTTTAATCCAGTCATCAATCCTGGAGTGGCTTTCTATTCTGTGCGGTTGTTCATTATACCGCAGGACATGATTTTGCAGCCAGGCGTTTGCTTCGTCGAGGTCTTTGGGTTTATGAAAATGATAAAGGGTTTCGTGAACTTCTTTTGTAGTCCGGAAGGGTCTTTCCACTTTTCCTTTTGAGCGTGCCGTGGTTCTTCGGCCATCTTTTCCTCGGGGGAGATGGCAGCGGATGCGAACCCCAAGATATTGCATAACTTTTTGAAAAACACTGCTTTTAGCAATAGGACCATTGTCCATATAAATCATCTCAGGGATTCCCTGAAAAGGGAACCCCTCAATGGCTTTGGCACTCATAGCCGAGAAAAGGAACCGTAAAGCGGACTCGGCATCTTCTCCATAAACCGCATTGTATTGCTGAAAGGCCACTCCACTTCGATCATCAACAATACTGTACAGCATAAGCACTGGTTTTGAATTTTTCCTGTCCAACCATTCAGGCCATTGCTCTAGGATTTTTAAATCAGAGGGGCTTAAATCAAAATGCCAACACTCATTGGAGTGATTTGCTTGGAATCGCTTGACTACCGGTTCTACTGAAAAGGCCGCAACGTTGTATCCCCATAATTTCAGATAGTGGTTGACCGTACTTTTTGTAAGTGTACCCTTGGGAAGTGTGATGGTCCCGGATGGCGTCTGTACTCCGAATTCCAGAAGCCGAATAGCTTCTTTGGTAGACAAGTGCCTTCCTTTTAGGTTCATTGATCGAAGTTTCAAAGCCGCAATTGTGCGACAATAAGTTTCCATCTTTTGGGTCTCCATCTGCCTGGGGTTCCCTGTATCTGAGCGTCTCAAAGCCTTTGGCTTAAACAATTCCCGAATTGAGCGGTAGACCGTATTAACCGAGACACCATACAGTTCCGCGAATTCACAAACCAAATTTTTTCTTTCGCTTGCCCGGGCCGGAAAAAGATCCAGTCTATTTTTGAGTTCAACCAGGCGATCTTTGGGTATTTTCTTTCTGGCCATGCTGAGACTCTTTTTAGTGTTCAGAAAACGTACGTTTTCCGAACGGTTAACAACAACAGAAGAATGGACAGTATTTGTTGTTGTTTTAGGTTAATAAATACTGTAAAGAAATGAAAGTCAATATTTATATATCATTTAATGAGTTTCCAAACAAATTAAAGAAAATTTATGCTGATAGGATATGCAAGGGTCTCAACTCACGAACAAAATCTTAATCTGCAAACAGACGCACTAAAAAAAATAGGCTGTGAAAATATCTTTGAGGATAAAGTCACGGGCATAGCAGCGGCCCGACCAGGAATTGATGAAGCATTATCCTATTTAAGGAAAGGGGATACCCTGGTCGTTTGGCGGCTGGATCGCCTTGGCCGCTCCCTAAAACACCTGATTGAACTGGTAAACACATTAGAAGAAAAAGGTATTGGTTTTAAGAGTCTTCAGGAAAGCATTGATACCACAAATTCCGGAGGTAAGTTGATCTTTCATATTTTCGGGGCACTTGCAGAGTTTGAGCGTAATTTGATCCAGGAGAGGACCAAGGCGGGCTTGGCAGCGGCCAGGGCCAGGGGAAAAAAAGGAGGAAGACCGAAAGCCCTTGATAAAAACAAACGGGCAATGGTTGTAAAGCTTTACAATGGCCGTGAACACTCTGTCAAAGATATCTGTGAACTCATGAAAATTTCTAAAACGACACTGTACGCCTATCTAAAAGAATAATCGCCAATGATCGTTTTTGAAACTCAATAAAAATATTTTAAAACAAGAGCAGCGAGCCTTACTTCTGCCATATCTCACCTTTCTGAAATCATTGGCAACGACTGATGATACCATTAGTACTCTGTAGGAAACCTATTTCAAATTATGAACATTTTTTGCTTTTTAGTTCTTTTTGATGTAATCTGATTCTAAAATATTTACAGATACAATTCGAATCGTTGAGCCTTTGAACAATTAAGATAAATGCAAAAATCTTTAACCCTTCATCATAGACTCTGTCATATCGGACATAACGTAAGCAATTAAATTTTTCATCTCAACCTTCTGAAGTAGGCGACAACGACAAATAGATTCTTGTTCATGGAAAACTTCTTGTTTTGTCTCCGGGCATGTCTTGCAGACATTGACCTCATCTAAAAGCCCACGAATTTCAGTGGTATTTTTAGAGCCTGAGATCTGTTCCAAGGCATGGTTAATGTTCTTTTTAAAACACATTCAATTGCTCCGTATAGGTTGACAGCATAGTTTGTGTATGCCGACTATGGATACCATACTCGGTAGTCTTTTTATACAAAACGCTATTTTTTATCATAAGAAGCTTAATCCTTAGTTTATTTTTTTAGGGAAAGATCAGTATGATTTTATTAGAAAATTAAATACTCCATCTTTCATATTGGATTAATACCCAAAAAATGCAGTGATATATTTTGTTGCGGTAAGCACTATAATACCTGCTAACATCCACTTGATCACCTTGGCCGGGACGAATTTTTGGCAGTAAGCCCCAAGATACATTCCTCCCATCCCACCGAGTCCAAACAAAATGCCCAACATCCAATCAGGTGCCACTGACATGTCCGGATAGAAAGGCGCGATGATCTGATAGAAAGCTACGCCAGCAACAGAGGTCATGAAGGTTCCCATTAAAGCGGCGCCAGCCACGGTATAAACCGGTAGTCCAAAAAAAGTCACGATAAAAGGGGCGATGATGGAGCCGCCGCCAATGCCATAAATGCCCCCCACAATGCCGACAATAAAACTAAGGGTAAAAATACCCCAAAAAGATACGTCAAATGTTTCATCATAGAAGGTGTAACCTATTCGTCTTAGGTTGAAGTGGGTGCCTTTTATTATTTTTAAAGCAGTCTGGTCAACCATTCCTGGACCGGCTGCCTTGTCACGATACCGACGTACCATTTTTTGAAATTGTTGTTCACTGCTGACCTTGTCAGAATTGCCTGCGTTTTTCTTCAGTAAATCCTTCACCATTCTAAGCCCGATATAAAATAAGACCGCAGCGGCAAACAGTTTGAAATGAGTCGGATCCGGAAGATAAGCCACTCGTACGAAGGCACCTATGAACACACCTGGCAGCGTACCAATCACAACAACCCAGGTAAGTGGCCATACCATCCTGCCTTCTTTGTAATAGCGATACACGCCGCTTGGAATGGCTACAATGTTAAATAATTGATTGGTGGCGCTGACGGAAGGATTTGTGTACCCGAGAAATGACATTTGGAATGGCAACAGGAGGAAAGCACCAGAAACACCACCCATGGAAGTAAAAAAAGAAATCACGAACGCCACCAATGGCGGAATCCAAAGTGCAACTTCAATTCCAGCAGTATGAAAAATCATTTTAACCTCCAATAACAAAAGATTTTATAACTAACACGATTAAGTTTGTGTTCGTGTTAGTTTATAAGGTTAATATTCTGATGTCAAGAAAATTTTATCTGATGGATTCCATTCTCAAATGTGCTATAAATGAGAAATAAAAGACAACACTTTAAGAAGCTGGTGGAAAGAACAAATGGATTCAAGAATTACAATTGATCCTCCCTTGCCAAGTCAGCAGGTGGCATTGCAGAAAGGTATGAAACAGATACGTATTGCCTCAATTCCCGAGGAAGGTCGATGTCTGAATTCTATCCAACTCGACCAGATAGAGCAATCATTTCGAAAATGGTCAGAAGATTCCCCGCGTGCGGATGTCCGCTTAGCCCGCCGACGCATTTTAGTCATTTTTTTATTGATACGGTACACTGGTGCAAAGTTGAATGAAGTTCTGTCCCTTAATCCTTCTAAGGACATTGATTTCAAGCAACATTCAGTCGATTTTAGCAGCGAAGGTCCAGAATCTAAAAACGACCCGAGAAGGGTTCAGATCTCCACAATGCTTTCTTCCGAGATTCAAGAGATCCTTACCGATCCTTTCTTCAAGAGTTCTTTAAAAAATCGGTTTGATGTTGATCCTGGTTTTGTTCGACGTAAGTTTTACGAACGCGCTGAAGCCAGCGGATTTCCCAAAAGCCTTGGCGGCCCGGAGATGATAAGGAAATCGCGTGCGGTAGAGTTGATGCAGGGCAATATGCCCTTACCAGCAGTCCAAAAAATGCTGGGTCACTCAACACTAAACCCGACCGGTTCCTACGTATCTTTTTCAGTGGATGATATTCAACAGGTGACTAAGCTTTTCATCGAAAGAGAGGCATCGCGCAAAACCAGTGCCCGAAATTCATTTTTCGGCAAAATTCATGCACTTCAACGGGGAGATATTCAAACCCGGGTCACCTTAACAACCGTCAGCGGTTATTCAGTTACCACCGTTATCACCAACGATAGTGCCGAGCAGCTTGCATTAAAAAAAGGAATGCTGATTACGGCAGAAGTCAAGGCGCCTTGGGTTATTTTGCACAGCGGAAAAAAAGAACCGAAATGCAGCGCTGAGAATAGATTTAATGGGATAATTGAACGGATTAATAAAGGAAAAGTGAATACGGAATATAGTGTCCGTATTACAGACGGAACAGAACTGTGCGCAGTGGTTTCCACGGAAGGTTTTCAACATCTTGGTCTTAAGACAGGCGACCAGGTTTGGGCCATATTTAATTGTTTCGCTGTAGTTCTTGATGTGGATTAATAATCTTGAAAAGTTGATCTATATCCTCCTAAAAAATGAATTTTTTAGGATAAATCAGATTCTTCTGAAACTGTTGACTTTGTCTATTATCAAACGCTCAAAGCCTGTATTGATGGAGCGTTGACTTCTTATGTTATTCATTCCTGTCGAAGCTAAGAGGTTATATCCAAAGAGTGTTAATTCCTATGAGACTTTTCTTTCGTACCTTTGTTGGAATAAGGCCTTTTAGTCAGATAGTATCGAATAAAGCTGGCCCGGTAACATTTAAAGCTGGCCAGTAACATTTATTCCTGGCCCAGAAACGGTTAAATCCGGCCCGGAATTTTGGATAGAATCATTTAATCCTGGCCGAAATTTTCTGATAAAATCAGGCCAAGGCTATTATGAAATCAGGCCGCTACAGGTATGGGGCTTTGCACCCTGCTGTTTGCAGCAGGCGCAAAAATAACGACAGGCTCATGGCCCAAGGCTTTAAGCATCATCACCGTCGCCCTGACCGGACTTTACGGGTTAGTTGCCATGGTCATAGCCAAAGCCTGCGATTAATAAACATATAAAAAGGAGCGATGAATGAGATTCCACAGCCCGGATCATCCCAGATTTTCACTTCGACGAGCATTATTACTGGTCCCGGCACTGATCTGCCTGACCGCAACCGGTGCACTCAGCCACACCCTTTACATCCAGTCTTCCCGGTACCTGGCAAGTGATGGCAAATCCATTCCATTTTTTTTCTGTTACGGCCACTTTATTCCTGTGGCGGACGGTATCCAGGGCAAAAAACTGAACAAGGTCCAGGTCATTGCACCCAACGGCCTGGCCCAAACCGTTGAGATCATGGACGTCAAAGGGCTGCACTCACACATGGTAGAGTACAATACCCCCGGGATCTGGGGACTCACCGCTGAAACAACACCGGGATATTACACCGTCTTCAAGGATAAAAGCGGCAAAGAGCGGCATGCCATCAAATCCATTGACCAGATCAAAGACCGGCTCGGCCAGGTGATTAAAAGCTATTATGCCAAACAATACGCCAAAACCTACGTGAAATGCGACACGCCCACAGGGCCGTTTCCGGCCAATCTGGGCCTGCCACTGGAACTGGTTCCGACACAAAATCTGTTTGAACTTAAACCAGGCAGCACCCTGGAGCTTGATGTGTACCTGGACGGCAAGCCCTATACGGGACAAGGCACATGGGATGCCACCTACATGGGGTTTTCCACCCAGGCGGAAGACAATTTTTACCCGCACACCCAAGTAACCGGATCAAGGATGTCCATTCCACTGCCCACCCCCGGCAGATGGTTTATCCGTTATTTTATTAAAGTGGATGCCCCGCAAAAAGATCAGAATAAATATCTCCAGATGAAACTGACCGCATCGTTGACATTACAAATTGATAATGAACGCAAAACGCCGGAGCCAGCATCCCACTGAACCCTCCCCAGTCTTTCTCCATGAAGCCCACCAATACAAGCCTGCCGGGGATTTCGGGTCTTTTTTTTCTCCCCTTTGCCGCACCCGAAACCCGGCAGGCTTTCTATACCCTTTGCCAAAACATATTGACGGTATAACCCACCTGAATTATTCTGACCAGGTTTCAACCGAAAGCGATCCCCTATCTTGATCAAACGCTTTCGATGCCAAAGGATTTCGGTTCATGCAAAAACGCTTTTTACTTCCGTCAGACACTTTCCGCTCAAAAATCTGTCTGATTTTTATTTCTATAACCCTGCTCACAGGCTGTATAACCGTAGGCCCGGACTACAAACAGCAGGATCTTCTCTCCGAAGAAGCCTGGCATGCGCCCATGCAACAGGGATTGAACCAGACACCTGCAGACCCCAAAACTCTGGCCCAATGGTGGACGGTGCTCAATGATCCCGTTCTCACGGATCTGATATCCCGTGCGGTGCAAAATAATCTGGATGTAAAACTGGCCCTGGAACGTATTCGGCAGTACCGGCTGCTCAAAGGGATTGAGCAGGCAGACAAACTGCCCACCGTCAATGCCTCGGGCGGGGCGTCGTGGACCGGTACCAGCAATGAGGACGGTACCGGTAAGGTTTCCAAAGCCTATAGCGCAGGACTTGATGCAAGCTGGGAAGTGGACCTGTTCGGCCGGATTCAACGTTCCATAGAAGCTGCGGACGCCACCCTTTCCGCCAAGCAGGAGGCACTGCGGGACGCCCTGGTCAGCCTTGTGGCCGACCTTGCCTCAAGTTACATTGATGTACGCACGGCCCAGATACGCCTGAATGTGGTTCGTCAGAGCATTCAATCCCAGACTGAATCGTTCCAGCTCACCCAGTGGCAAAACCAGGCGGGGCTCACCGATGAACTGGATGTCCACCAGGCACGTTACAGCCTGGAGAGCGCCAAAGCCCAGATTCCGGCTCTGGAATCCACCCTGTCCGAAGCCATGAACCGGGTGGCCGTGCTTTCGGGCCTTACCCCCGGCACCCTGAACGATACACTGATAACGCCCCACCCGCTTCCGACCCTGCCCGACACAATTGCTGTGGGGCTTCCCGCAGATGCGCTGCGCCGCAGGCCGGACGTCAGAGAGGCGGAGTACGAACTCATTGCCCAAACCGCCCAGGTCGGGGTGGCCACAGCAGACCTTTATCCCAAACTGACCCTGTCCGGCTCCATCGGTGTGGATGCCTTAACGCCTGCAGAACTTATAGATAATGCATTCGATCCATCCCACTGGGCCAGGTCCCTGGCCGCCAATCTTGCCCACACCCTGTTTGATGCGGGTGCTATCCGTAAAAATATCGAGGTTCAGAACTCGCTGCAGGAACAAGCGCTCATCCAGTATAAATCGATGATCTTGTCGGCCCTGGAAGAGGTGGAAAATGCGCTGGTGGCCTATGCCAAAGAACAGATTCGACTGGAACATCTCACCGTTGCCGCCCAGGAAGCCCAGACCGCCGAAGAGCTGGCCAAACAAAAATACGAATCAGGACTTGTCGATTTTACCACGGTGCTCACATCCCAGCAGACCGTGTTATCCTATCAAAGTGATCTGGCCACAAGCCGGGGGACCTGTGTCTCCAATCTGATCACCCTTTACAAGGTCCTTGGCGGGGGCTGGTCCCCGGTCGAATCCCATGCGCCACAGGGCGGACAAAACAAACCTGAAACAGATCCAATCCCTTAACATCTTTGGAGTCCCCATGGATTTAACCAATGATATCAATGATAGATTAAAAAACAGCGGCCCCACAAAAAAAAGCAAAAAGTGGCCGTTCATCATCCTTTTAATTATAGTGATATGCGCAGCAGGGGCTTATTTTTTTCTGCTGCCCAAAGGCCCGCCCGGCGGCGGACCGGACGCCGGACTCTCGTTTAAAACAGCGCCGGCCGCTATCGCAGACATTCACGTCACCGTCTCTGCCACAGGCACACTGGAACCCACCAACGAGGTGGAGGTGGGCAGTGAACTATCCGGCACCATCCAGGAGGTGTTCGCCGATTACAATGACCAAGTGACCGAAGGCCAGGTTCTGGCCCGGCTGGACATCACCGATCTGCAGGCCCAGGTGCGCAAAAGCAAGGCATCCCTGGCATCGGCCCGGGCATCCGTACGCCAGGCCCAGGCCACGGTGGAAGAGACTCGCCTGAAATTAAAGAACCTTAAAAAAGTCCGGGAATTGAGCGGCGGCAAGGTTCCGGCCCAAACCGACATGGATGAAGCCCAGGCCAACTATACCCGGGCCCAGGCGGATGAAGCCAGTGCCCAAGCCAGCGTGGCCGAGGTCCAGGCCTCTTTGGACAGCACCCTGACCGAATTGTCCAAAGCGGATATAATCTCTCCTGTGAACGGGGTTGTTTTGACCCGGGACATTGAAAAGGGGTCCACCGTGGCAGCCTCATTTGAGGCGCCGGTACTGTTTACCCTGGCCGAAGACCTGAGCAAAATGAAGCTCAATGTGGATGTGGACGAAGCAGACATCGGTGTGGTCAAAGAGGGACTTGACGCCCACTTTACCGTGGATGCTTACCCCCAGCGCCAATTTGCCGCAAAAATCCAGCAGGTCAGGTTTAATGCCACCACCACGGACGGGGTGGTTACCTATGAAACCATCATGACCTGTGACAACGCCGATTTAGCGTTGCGGCCCGGCATGACCGCCACGGCAGACATCATTGTCAAGAAGGCGGATCAGGTTTTATCTGTTCCCAGTGCAGCCTTAAGATTTTCAATGCCCAAACCCGAGGAAAACAAAAGCAGCCCGTCGTTGTTAAGAATGCTCATGCCAGGTCCCCCCGGACGCGGCGGCCGGCCGACCAAGCATGTGACCGTCACAGGCGGCAAAGACCAGAAGACCGTCTGGATTCTGGATGAAAACAAGCGGCCACAGCCTGTGCCTGTCAAGGTCGGCTTAACGGACGGGGTCAACACCCAGATTCTTGAAGGGCAGATTACCCAGGGCTCCCAAGTGATTGTTTCGGCCGTCACAGAAGGCAAGTAGCGTCATGGCTGAAAAAAAATCTTCCCTAATCTCCCTGACCGGGGTTACCAAGGCCTACGGCAGCAACGAAGCTAAAATCTATGCCCTGCGGGGCATTGACCTGTCCATCGAATCCGGTGAATTTATTTCGGTGATGGGACCGTCGGGTTCGGGCAAGTCCACCTGCATGAATATCCTAGGATGCCTGGATACCCCGACGTCCGGTCAGTATAAATTCGGCGGGGTGGAGGTCAGCCACATGAGCCGCAAACAACTGGCCACCCTGCGCCGGTTTTACCTGGGCTTTGTATTCCAGGGATTCAACCTGCTCAACCGGACCACAGCCATGGAAAATGTGGAACTGCCCCTGATATACAGGGGGATACCGCCCAAAGAACGAAAAGCCCTGGCAGGCAAAGCCCTTGAACAGGTGGGCCTTGCAGGACGCGAAGCCCACACCCCCGGCGAGCTGTCCGGGGGGCAGCAGCAGCGGGTGGCCATTGCCCGGGCCATTGCCACCACCCCGTCGGTATTATTTGCCGACGAGCCCACGGGAAACCTGGACACGGCCAGGAGCCATGAAATCATGGAACTCTTAAGGCAATTGAACCGGGAACAAAAAATCACCGTGGTCATGGTCACCCACGAATCGGATATGGCCGCTTACTCGGATCGAATTATTCACTTTGTAGACGGCCAGGTGGCCGACGTCGAAGCCGGGCATGCCCCGGCAGTCAAAGGAGCGCAGGACTGATGATCTGGAATACTTTTATTCTGGCATTGCGGGGCATCCGACGCAATGTCATGCGTTCGGTGCTCACCATTTTAGGTATCATCATCGGCGTGGCCGCCGTGATTACCCTTGTGACCATCGGCAACGGCACTACGGCCCAGGTGACCCAGCAGATCGCCGCCATGGGCACCAATGTGCTGCTCATTAACCCGGGCCAGCGCCATGGCCCCGGCGGGGCATCCGGTGCCCCCAGTTTTTCCGTCAAAGATGTCCAGGCCATTGAACAGCAGATCAATGATCTGGCAGGCGTGGCCCCGGCGGTATCCGCCTCTGCTGTGGCCGTGATGGGCAACCAGAACTGGAGCACCAGCATTACCGGCACCACCAACGATTTTTTTAAGGTCCGCAACTGGACGATCAAATCAGGACGGACATTTAACGAAAACGAAATCAGCGCCGGGCGCACCGTATGTGTGGTGGGGGACACCATCCGGAAAAACCTGTTCGCCAACACCGATCCTGTGGGACAAAAGCTGCGCCTGGGCACGGTATCCTGTCAGATCGTCGGACTGCTGGAAGCCAAGGGCAACTCCTCCATGGGCCGGGACCAGGATGATTGTGTGATCATGCCCATGAAAGCGGTCCAGCGCCGCTTCACCGGCGACAAGGACATCCCCTTTATCCAGGTGGCGGTTAAAGACGGCGCATCCACAACCACCGCATCAAGTGCCATCCAGGCGCTTTTAAGAAAACGCCGCCACCTGTCCGACAATGAAGAGGACAATTTCAGGATCATGGACACCAAGGAACTGGCCACCATGCTCACCTCCACCACCAAAACCATGACCGCCCTGCTCGGGGCGGTGGCGGCCGTAAGTCTTCTGGTCGGCGGCATCGGTATCATGAACATCATGCTGGTCTCCGTCACCGAACGCACCCGGGAAATCGGTATCCGCCTGGCCATAGGCGCCTATGAACATGAAGTCCTGCTCCAATTCTTAGTCGAAGCCGTAGTGCTTTCCTCCTTTGGCGGCATATTCGGCATTATCCTGGCCCTGGCCGCCTCCTTTGGCGCCACAAAAATGCTGGCAATTCCCTTTGCCCCGGACGTCTCCATCATCATTATCGCCTTTTTCTTTTCCGCCGCAGTGGGCGTAGTATTCGGATATTTCCCTGCCCTTAAAGCCGCCCGCATGGATCCCATCGACGCGTTGCGCCATGAATAAGCCCCCAAGATGGGGAATCTCCATAAACTAAATCCCCAATAACATCAAAATTAAGGGATTCCCTGATAGACATCTATTCTCGTTGATGATACGAAATCACTCAAGATTAATTCGTATTCTATCTTAATCTTGTTTTTGTAATAACTGGATGTAATGGGTCAACGCCTTCTGATTTCCAAGCAGGCAGGCCATTTTATCATGGAAGATGAGAACAGAAGTCTAAATTATAAAATGAATAGACAGAATCTGCCTATCACCATATTGGCCCATTCTGCCTATTTCACTGTTAGGCATTAAGGTGATGTGAACCGGACAGAACTTAAAACAAACCAGTGTAGAATTCAGAAAGGAGAAACCCATGTTGAAAAAAGCTGTTTTAACATTGGTTGCGCTTATGCTGAGCGTGTCGGTTGTGACGATGGCAGTAGCACAGGAGTACGACTTGGTCATCACAAACGGCCGGGTGATGGACCCAGAAACCATGTACGACAATGTGACCAATGTCGGTGTCAAAGACGGCCGGATTGCTGTCCTCACTAAAAGAGAGATTAAAGGCAAGGAAACCATCGACGCCAAGGGACTGGTGGTGGCGCCGGGTTTCATTGATGTGCACCAGCACTGTGTTGATCCCTACATATACCGTTTAATGGTGCGTGACGGACGCACCACCATTATGGATTTGGAAACGGGGGCTTATGGTCCGAAGGTAGCCGAGTGGTATAAAACGCGTGAAGGAAAGTCTCCGATTAATTTTGGAGTATCCTCTTCTCACGAATTTGCCCGAGCATCCGTGCTGGATGGATTTAAGGACTGGAAATTCTTCAACACACCCGATGCCCTCAAATCACGTGTAAAGCAGGGCTGGAGTAAGACCCGGCCGACCCTTGAACAGGGCAATAAAATTCTTTTTGAAATGGATGAAGGCCTGCGTCTGGGTGCAATCGGTATAGGCTCAACATTAGGCTATATGCGTGAAGGTGTGTCGGCCCGTGAGGTGTTTGAAATTCAGAAATTAGGTGGTTTATACGGTCGTCAAACAGGAATGCATTTTAGGGGAACACCCGGTAATGATGTAGAAGAAGTCAATGGTATTCAGGAAATGCTGGCCAATGCGGCAGCTTTGGGTTCACCGGCAATAGCCATGCACTTTAACAACCCTGGTTATAATATGGTGCATGAACTCATAGTTCGTATGCGCGAAAAAGGGTATAACGTGTGGGGAGAATTGTATCCTTATGCCGCAGGCAGCACAGCACTGAATGCCGTATTTCTGGATCCGGATAACTGGGTAAAAAAACTGGGCAACAAATACGAAGAGACCCTTCTGGATGTGCAAACAAATACGTTTTTCACCCAGGAATCAAGAGAAGAAATGTTGAAAAAAGACCCAACGCGTCCTGTTGTCGTCTATAAGATGCCGGAATCTGCCATTATAGAATGGTTAAGGCTTCCCGGTGTCGCCATTGCAAGCGATGGAATGCCGATAGTTCCATGGGAGGGATTGAAATGGGATACGCCTTATGACAAATTACCCAATGCACACCCGCGATCAGCAGGTGCCTATGCCAAAGCATTTCGGCTGGGCCGTGAAAACGACATACCGCTCATGCAGATTGTTGCCATGACCAGCTATAATTCGGCAAACCCACTGGGTAAAATGGGATTAAAAGCCATGCAGGAACGCGGTCGTATACAGAAAGGCATGGTGGCGGACATTACCATCTTCGACCCGGAAACCATTCGTGATAATGCGACTTATGCAAAAGGGACAATTCCTTCTTCAGGAATACCTTACGTTATAGTAAACGGCGTAATCATTATGAAGGACTCGGAGCCGTTGAAAGGAGTAAATCCGGGCAAGGCTATTCGTTTTCCTGTAGAGGAAAAAGGCCGTTTTGAGGGCATATCCACTGAAGAATGGAAACACAAATATACTGTTACCCCGGTTGATTTTGGAGGCGGCCTGCCTGCCATGTGTATCCCCTGATGCGCGGATAAAAAAATCGTTTCCTAATCGGGATACCTCCCCATCACTGAGGAGCCCTCCCACACCACCCGGCATACGGATCGCGTACCAGAGCGGTTCGGCTGATTGTAGGAATCTGTCAAGGGGTCATCTCAAGGGGTCTCAAGAGGTCAAGTCTGCTCTTGATTCACGATATAAATTACGTCTATAAAATAATATGTCCAGACCATTACGCATAATGTATCCAAATGCTTGGTATCACGTCATGAATCGTGGACGCCGGGGAGAGCGGATATTCGAATCCAAAGACGACTATGATATTTTTATAGGGGTTATGCGTGAAGCTAAAAGCGCAGTTAATGAGTTAAGAGCAGACTTGACCCCTTGTTTGAACTCAGCGTTCTGTCTCATAATCACCTCCTTGACAATACGTACGCCATGACGTACCATTATACAAATTAAAATTCAAGGAGAGACACATGACTATATTATCTGCTACAGAGGCTCGTTCCAAGCTTTACAGGCTTATTGACCAGACATCATCATCCCATGAACCAATTATTATCACAGGAAAGAGAGGAAATGCGGTCCTTCTTTCTGAAGAAGACTGGAAATCAATTCAAGAAACAATGTTTTTACTAAATATTCCTGGAATGCGCGAATCTATACAGGAAGGACTGTCAACGCCAGTGGAAGAATGCAGCGAGGATCTTGACTGGTGATTTGGAAGGTTGTTTACACAAAGCAAGCACAGAAGGATGCGAAGAAACTTTCTTCGTCAGGGTTAAAATTAAAAGCAAAAGAAATTATAGAGATTTTAAAAGAAAATCCATATCAAACTCCGCCGCCTTATGAAAAGCTCATAGGTGATCTATCTGGTGCATATTCAAGAAGACTAAATATTCAGCATAGAATCGTTTATCAAATCATGGATGCGGATAAAATTGTTAAAATTCTTCGTATGTGGACACATTATGAATGACAGAATCGGCATAGGACTCCCCGTCACCGAGGAGCCCCCCCCCACACCCGGCATACGGATCGCGTACCAGGGCGGCTCGGCTGATGTTAGGAATCAGTTCCCGGGCAGATATAATCCTTTCTCAATAAAATATAGTACAGGCATGACAATGGCCACCCATTCAAAAAGCGGATAAAAAAACCCGACATGAAAAATTTCAGTCGGGTTGGGAACATCTTTATTGCGTTGGAATTTTATAAAATTGTGCGGCCGTTAATATTGCTGGGGCGTGTCATTCGATCAAAAAAGCCGGATTTCTGTCAGGGATTTACGATTCCGAACAGCTGCTTGCTCCTCGTTGGGGTGCCCCACAGCAAGCAGGCAGACGATTCTGGTTTCCCCGGCCAAGCCGAGCTTGCTTTTCAGTTGCCCTTCATCAAACATGCCGACCCAGCAGGTTCCCAGGCCCATCTCCGTGGCCCGCAGCATCATGAATGAGACCGCTATACCGACATTCATCGCTCCTGCACCGAATCTGGCTGCCTCGGAATTTGCTTTTTCCCGGGTCACATAATCTTCGACGCCCTTCATGGGTTCGGGATCAAAAAGGTTGTTCTCCTTGTAGAAAAAGGCGGCTGCCTGGGAATCGCGTACATACCCTTCCAGGTCGGCACAGCAGACGATAATGGCCGGGGCTGTGGAAAGCCAGGTCTGCTTGCGGGACACCTCCTTGGTCGCAATCCATTCCCGCGTGGCCTGATCCGTGACAACGACAAAACGCCAGGGCTGTGAATTCAGACTTGACGGCGCCAGACGAGCCGCCTCCAAAAGTTCGTGAATTTCCGCCTCGCTGATGGGTTCATCGGTAAATGAGCGAACACTGTGCCGTTGCTCAATGCACTGTTTAACACTGTTTTTCATGATTTTTTTCCAAAAAATAAAAATTCGTAATCGTTGCTTTCAAAAAAAATCGACTATTAAAGCCAGTTTACGACGGCGTTTTTCCTTGGTGGAACGAGGAAATGCTTTTGTTTGGGACGGCCCAGAATAAGTGCGCCGGCAGTGATACGGTCCTCGGGGACGCCCAGCACCTTGCTTAATTCAGGGGTATTTTGCCCCGCAATGGTGACCAGTCCCGCCCAGCAGACGCCAAGGTTCATTGAGGCGGCATAAAGTTCCATATACGTTAAGGCGATTGTAGAATCGGTAATGTTCCAGGCATAATCCTTTGGGCTGTGGGCAACAACCAGGCAGGTTCCCCCACGCATAATCACATCATTTCCCTCATCTGCAGCCTTGGCATAAAAGGAACCGCCTCGGTTCCGGCGGAGCCAGTCCAGGGTGAGTTCCCTTATTCGGTCAAGGGTTTTCGCGGTGGTAATGACACTATATTCGGTCTTTTGTGAATTGGATGCAGAGGGCGCAGAGGCACACACCTGCAGCAGTTGCCCAAGTTGTTCGCGGGGCACAGGGTCTTTTTTATAAATACGTACCGATCTGCGGGAAAGAAGCAGGTCCTTTAATGCTTCCGAATTGATATCCCTTGGGGGTGCCGGAAAAAAATCCGTCCGGGGCAATAACGCGTGCGCCAGTGCGTCGCTGGGACAGACAGCTGTGCAGTGCCCGCATAAAATACAATTTTCCGTGCCGGCAGACTCCGTAAAGGGCAGCGCTTCTTTATTGTCTTGTTTGATCAGCACCACCGGACACGATTGTACACACAATCCGCACCGGATACATTTTTCAGGATTAATTGAAATTAAGGTCATATGGATATACCTCTCTATGGTTTGCCAAATGGTTTGCCAACTGATTTTTTGAAGACGTCGTAATAAAAAGAACCCGACATGAAAAGTTTCAGTCGGGTTCTGATATCTTTACTGCGTTTAGTTCTTATAATATTTGGCTTAAGAACAGCTTGGCCCGGTCATTTTTAGTGTGATTGAAAAATTCATCCGGGGTTCCCTGTTCAACGATGGTGCCGTGGTCCATGAAGATAATCCTGTCGGCCACTTCCCTTGCAAATCCCATTTCGTGGGTGACCACAACCATGGTCATCCCCTCTTTGGCAAGTGTGGTCATAACATCAAGCACTTCGCCGATCATTTCAGGGTCCAAGGCGGAGGTGGGTTCATCAAAGAGCATGATTTTCGGGGTCATGGCAAGGGCTCTTGCAATGGCCACCCGCTGCTGCTGACCGCCGGAAAGTTTACCCGGATATTCATTTGCCTTTTGTAAAATCCCTACTTTTTCAAGCAGTTTTGTTGAAATCGCCGTGGCCTCCTTGCGGGTTCTTTTTCTGACAACCAGCTGGGCAAGGTTCAGATTGTCCATGACCGTTTTATGGGGGAAGACGTTAAACGACTGGAACACCATGCCAACCTCTTCACGCACCTTGTTGATATCGGTTGATTTATCGTAAATATCAACACCGTCAATGATAATTTTGCCGGCATCTATGGTTTCCAGCTGGTTGATGGATCTCAGCAGCGTACTTTTACCGGAGCCGCTGGGTCCTAGGATAACAACCTTTTCACCGTCATGAACCTCCAGTGAAACATTGTTTAAGGCTTTCAATTCGCCGTAAAATTTACTGACATTTTCTATGTGTACAAGGGTTTTGCTATTCATCGTCGCTTATCTTATCCTCCATCATGCCCACAAGTTTTGACAGAATCAATGTGATTACAAGGTAGATCAGGGCTACCATTGTATATGTTTCAAAATAATCGAATGATTCGGATGCAAATTCCCTTCCCCGCCTTAAAAGGTCGGAAACGGCAAGGATGGAAACAAGAGAGGAATCCTTTAAAAGGGCGATAAATTCATTACCCACAGGCGGCAGTATGGTTTTGATCGCCTGGGGAAGGATAACGTACTTGGTGGTCTGGGACGATGTCATTCCAAGGGATCTTGCAGCTTCCGTCTGGCCCTTTGGGATGGCATCGATACCGGCTCTGAAAATTTCCGCCATGTATGCACCGTAGCAAATGGACATGGCAATGATGGCGCAGACCTGGGCAGGCAGCTGAACAAATTTTCCCAATGCAAAGTAGATGTAAAAAAGCTGAACCAGAAGGGGAATGCCTCTGATAACCTCAACATACAGCGAGGCAATGCCGTTGATCAATGGATTTTTGGAGATTCTGCCGAGTCCGGCGATCAGGCCGAATATCAACGATAGAAAAATTGAGGCGATGGTGACCTTGAACGTGACAACAATCCCATCCGGTAAAAATTTTAAAATATCAAGATACGGATCAGGTTTAAAATAGACGAGTGCGATAATAATTGATACGGCACCGACAAAGGTCACCCGCCACGCAGTGAACAATCCGGCATCATCTCTGTTGGGAATTGCCCCACCGTCGGAAATCTCTATTTTTTTTGATTTTTCAGCACTACCAGACATTGGCATTTTTACTTTCTTTCCTTGTCTAAATTGATAGCCACACTGTGGCCTTGGCGCTTTCTATAACGCCATTAAAAAAGCCTGACCCAAAAGGATCAGGCTTTGTGTCAACTTTAAATTATTGCAGCCACTTTTTTTCAAGCTCTTTGTCGATACCTTTGGCCTGAACCGCCATGATACCTTTGTTGAGCAGCTCAACCAGCTCTGTGTTCCCCTTTTTAACAACGATGCCGTAGTTTTCCTGGGTAAACGGTTTACCGACAATTTTAAATTTGCCTTTGTAGCTCTCTTTTTGAAGTGCATAATTGGCGGCAATGGGCGTATCACAGACAACGCCGTCAATTCTTCCTGCGGCCATATCTTCAAAGGTAAGGCCGATTTCATCATAGGATTTAAGCGTTACGCCGTCCACCTTCTTGATCTCCATTGCGCCGGTTGTGCCGATCTGAGCCCCAGCAACTTTGCCTTTAAGATCGGCAACGACTTTGGCAGATGACTCAACAGGCACAACCAGCACCTGACCTGCGTTTACATAGGGCAGTGAAAAGTCCATTGCTTTTTTACGTTTGTCCGTAATGGTTACCGAAGAGATGATGGCATCGTATTTGCCCACTTCGATACCGGCAAAGATACCGTCCCAGGCCGTATTTTTGATGACGACCTTGAATCCGGCTTCTTTGGCAACCGCATTCATGAAATCAATGTCAAAGCCCACTATATTTTTGTTTTCGTCAATCATTTCCATTGGGGGCCAGGTGGCGTCCGATGCAACGGTAACCACCTTCTGCTCTTCAGCGGCGAGAACGGTTCCGGACACTGCGGTTAAACACAGAGAACAAATAGCGCACATCAATGTAATTAGTCTAAATAATTTCATAATACTCTCCTCTATCTTTTAAAGATAAATTAAATAAGCTCTAAAAATACGCATCTGACTTTTTTAAGTCAAACGAAAAAAGGGGCCGTTTTTTTTGTTTGCCTTTATTTTTCAATTGTGGTTTATAAACCAGCCTGATTTTTTGTTACGGTCGGGATGTTTTCTTTAAAATAGAAAAAATTTATATTATATTCAATGCGTTTTATGCCATGTGATGAAAACGATGGGTTGAGAATAATTTTATGATACTTCAAAATTCAAAATTAAGAGCGGCCGGTGCCTATATTCTTTTGGTGTTAACAACATTTTTCTGGGGTATTACATTTGTCGTTGTTAAAGATGCGGTCAGTCAGGTGGACGTATTTATTTTTCTTGCCCAGCGCTTTATTGCCGCTTCGTGTATACTTTTGCTCTTGTCCCCGTTTTTAAAACGGCCGATAAACGGCAAGACCCTTTTAAAGGGAAGCGTTTTGGGGGTGATGCTTTTCGGTGGCTTTGCATTTCAAACCATGGCGCTGCAATACACTTCCGCATCCAATACCGCCTTTTTAACCGGTCTGAATGTTGTGTTTGTCCCCATTTTATCCGCCGTTATATTCAAAAAAACCATTGCGGCAAAATCCCTTGCAGGGGCCGTACTCGCCTTTATCGGCCTCTATCTGCTATGTGGCACAGGCTCAAGCTGGTCGTTCAACAAGGGGGATATGCTCAGCCTCATCTGTTCGATCTGCATCGCGGTTCACATCATATATACCGGAAAATACGCCCGGTCCTATGATGCCTACTGGCTGACAACGATCCAGTTGGGGGTGATCGGGTTGCTGAGTCTGATCATCGCATCTCTGACCGGGCATGATGCCCTGGCCTGGTATCCTGAAATCCGGGATGCGCTCATCATCTGTGTATTGTTTGCGACGATATTTGCATTCCTCGTGCAAACAGTGATGCAGCAGTTTATCAGCCCCTCTTCAACGGCGCTGATATTCTGCCTTGAACCTGTTTTTGCAGCGGTTTGCGCCTATTTTTTACTTGACGAAAATATTGGTGCAAGCGGTCTGATCGGTGCGGGGTTGATCCTTTTGGGGATGATTCTTTCGGAAATTAAATTAGAGAAACTAAGGGGGTGGCTTCGATCCCCACAAACGGCACACACCAAAAGTGTTTAAACACAAGCACAGAAGCTGACTGACCTGCTGCAGCAACTATTTTACCGGGTTCAGGCCGCCACCGGGAAAACTGCCATGCAGAATCGACCCGGACGGTATCACTGAACCTGACTTGAACGTCAGGTTCATCTGCGTTAAATGAAAAACTGTTCAAAGGAATGGACAGCCCCTTGCCAACCGCCTTGATATAGGCCTCCTTCAACGTCCAGATGTCAAAAAACAGCCCGCGTTTTTCTGCATCCGGTGCCTTTGAGACAAGATCTGCTTCGGCAGGAGAAAAAAATCGTCCGGCAATGGAAATATTCGTTCGCCGCCCCACATCTTCCACATCCACCCCCACGGCACCCCCACGGCGCAACGCGCACACCGCCACGCCATGACTATGGGACAGATTAAAATGAAGATCAGGCAGCCCGACAAGAAAGGGTTTGCCGTATTCATTGGTTGAAAAGCGAAGGGATTTGGGGTCCTGTTGGGTCACAGCGCCGATCAAATACCGCACCAGGGCTTTTGACACAAGACTTAGGTGCCGGTCCGACTGTTTCATGTACCGGTCCGCCTTTTGGATCTCTGCCGCACAAAGACAGCCTCTGTATTCTTCTAAAAGTCCGGGATCTGATATCCGGTCTGCCCGGGTATAGTATATATGGACCTGTCCGATATCCGGAACGGGGGGCGTTTTAATCACTGTGACCTGCTGTTTTTTTACCGTTTGCATCATTGGCGTTTAATAAAACAACTACCATACCATAAAAATAATTTTTTTTAGGATCTAAATCCATCCCACAAACAAATAGCCGTGTGCATGCAGACAGGTTCATTTTGTCAACACCTTCATGGATTTGCATAAATCATGCTTGAAATGCAAAGGTAAGCAAGTTACTCTCCTATATGAAGTTGTTTTTTTAACCTGTCTAATAATTTGGGCCAAAAGGAAACTTGAGGATCAAAATTTTATGCAGGCACGTACATGGATTTATAGGTGAGTTAGGAAACAAACGTAAGATGGAGTCCGTTTTAAAAAAAGATCGTTGCGGAGACATATTAAAGTTTTCTGTCCCTGAAATTTTTTTCGGCAGAAAAAGCATTGGATACGCAGGTCTGAGCGCCAAACGTATGGGAGCAGAAAAAATATTTCTGGTCTCTGATCCAGGCCTTGAGAAATCTGGCTGGGTGGAACAATTACTTGATATTTTGGCCCAGGAAAAACTCAACTGGGTCTATTATTCCGATATAGACTCCAATCCCCGGGACTGGCAGATCCAGCAGGGTGCAGAGCTGTACAAAGAAGAAAATTGTGATGTTGTCATGGCCATCGGCGGGGGCAGTCCCATGGATGCGGCAAAGGGCATTGCGCTTGTGGCCAGCAACGGCGGCCGGGTGAACGATTATGAAGGGGCCAACCAGATCCGTGATCCCCTGCCGCCCATGATATTTATCCCGTCAACCGCCAGCAGCGGATCGGACATTTCCCAGTTTGCCATTATCACGGACATGGAACGCCGGGTGAAAATGTCCATTATCAGCCGGACCCTTGTACCCAATATATCCATCATTGATCCGGAACTGTTAACCACCAAATCCAGGGGGCTTATCATTGCCGCGGCCCTGGATGCCCTGTCCCATGCCGTTGAGGCCCATGTCTCACGGATTGCTTCCCCCATGACCGAGGTGCACTCCCTTAAAGCCATTGAACTGATTTTTCATCATCTGCCCAAAGCCCTGGAAACCCGTTCCATCCACCACCTTGAAAAACTGAGCATGGCCGGCACCTCAGCGGCAATGGCCTTCAGCAATGCCAGTCTTGGCTTGGACCATGCGCTGGCCCACTCCCTGGGCGGGGTGCTGGATACGGTCCACGGCATCATCCATCCCATTCTTTTGCCCCAGGTCATGCGGTTCAATCTTGAATCCAGTACCGACAAAATTGCCCAGATCGGCCAGGTGATTTTAGGCAAGGCCCTTGCAACCCCCGAAGAGACTGCTCTGGCAGGCATTGAAAGATTGGAGGAGTACTTTAAAAGTCTTAAGGTTTCAACAAAACTACGGGATATCGTACCGGACCGGTCCAAACTGCAGAGCGTCTGCGAGATGGCGGCCCTGGACACCTGTCTGCTGAGCAATCCAAGAAGTGCCAGTGTGCAGCAGATGCTTGAGATATGTGAAAAGGTGTGGTGATGAGAAAAACGACCCTTGATGACATTATCGGCCTGAAGTATACCAAACTGGGGTTTTTCCCAGAAGCCAAGCACAAAATGACCCAGCTTAAGGCCGCCAACATCAGGCTTGAACGCAAAAGTCAAAAACTTCAGGCCATTTTAGACGGCATTTCCGATGTCATGGTCATCCTGTCCCTGAATTACACAATCATTACGGTAAACAGACTTTTCTCAGAGGTGTTTGAGTGTGACCGGCCCGAAAGAAAGACCTGCTACGAACTTTTCATGAATCGAACCTCACCCTGCCCGGACTGCCCTGTGAAAGAGTCTCTGGAAAACGGTCAGGTCTGCCGCAAAACCCGAATTTATCTGATCAAGGATAAAAAACGGCAGTTTGAAGTATCGGTCTCCCCCATGACGGACATCCATGGAAAAATCTTTAGATTTATTCTGCTCATGCGCGATGTGACCCGGGAAAAAGAGTATCAGGAAAGTTATTATTATTCCACGAAAATGGCCACCGTAGGGTTGCTGGCAGCCGGCGTGGCCCACGAGATCAACAACCCGCTGACATCCATCTACGGATTTTCAGAAGGCCTGAAACGTCGTCTGCCCAGACTCAAGTCAAGCCTTGAAAACAGTCCCGGGACAGAAGATCTGGTTGCCGATTTTGAGGAATATATCGATACGATCATCACCGAGTGCAACCGGTGCCGGGATATCGTAAAAAACCTGTTGACCTTCAGCCCGAGAAAACGCATTGATTTTTCCCGGGTGGACCTCAATGATATGGTCACCGATGTGATCAAACTGCTCCATTTCCGTCTCAGACAGGAGGCCGGGGTGACCATCGAGATGGACCTGCCTTCCGACATACCCAAAATCAACGGCAATGCCCCGGAGATCAAACAGGTGCTGCTCAACATTGTATGCAATGCCATTGATGCGGTTGAAGGCAAGGGGCGCCTGGACATCTATGTCAAGGTCAGAAAAAAGTGGCTCGTGCTCTCTGTGGAGGACAACGGATATGGTATTTCCGATGAAGATATGAAACGGCTGTTTGACCCTTTTTTCACCACCAAACCACCTGGAAAGGGAACCGGCATCGGCCTGTCCACCTGCTATAACATTATACAGCAGCACCAGGGAAAAATCTTAGTTGAAAGTGAGCCCGACAAGGGAAGTGTGTTCCATATCTGCTTTCCCCTTGAGGATAAAGATACAGATGAATAAATCCGAAGGCCAAATTAATGTGCTTGTGGTGGATGATGAAAAACACATCCGCAGACTGCTGGAAAAGGAACTGTCTTCGCCCCGGCGCCGGATTACAACGGCCGGTAATGCCCAGGCGGCCATCAGCGCCGTTCAAAAGACACGGTTTGACGTCATTATTCTGGATATCATGCTGCCCGACGCAAACGGCATTGAGTTGATGGCCCGTTTCCAGGAAGAGATTCTGGCCGTCCAGATCATTTTGATCACCGGTTACGCCGATGTTGATGATGCGGTAATGTCCATGAAGGCAGGTGCCTGCGATTATATCACCAAGCCCTTTGACCTGGACCGGCTGGAACAGGTGGTTGAAACGGCATTCCAAAGGGGCCTGGGCTACAAAAGAGAACTGCTGCGCCACCAGGGGTCCCAGGCAACGGACACCAGTTTCGAAGATCACATGATCGGGCATTCCAAGGCCATGGATGAGATCCGTTTTCTGATCCGCAAGGCGGCCCCTACCAATGTTCCGATTCTAATCACAGGAGAGAGCGGCACCGGAAAAAATGTCATTGCACGACAACTTCACGCCCAGAGCCAGAGAAGCCATATTCCCATGCTCACCAAAAATTGTGCAACCCTCCAGGAAGAACTGATGCGAAGCGAACTTTTCGGCTATTGCAAAGGCGCTTTTACCGGGGCGGAAGCCTCCAGGGAAGGGCTGCTGAGCATGGCCGATAAAGGCACCCTTTTCCTGGACGAGATCGGGGATCTTTCCGTGGGGGTCCAGGCCTCCCTGTTAAGGGTGATGGAAAACCAGACCTTCCGTCCTGTGGGAGACAAAAATGAAACCCGGGTAAATATCCGGTTTATCTTTGCCACCAACCGGGAACTTAAAAAAGCGGTTGCCGAAGGAGAATTCAACCAGGCGCTGTTTCACCGGCTTAATGTATTTACCATCAACACCCTGCCCCTGCGCAAGCGAAAGGAAGAGATTCCTGTGCTGGTGGAGCATTTTATAGGTAAACTGAAACCCAACTGCAAAATCTCAAAAAATGCCATGAACCTGCTTATGGCCTACGACTGGCCGGGCAATGTCAGGGAACTGCACAATGTCATTGAGCGCGGGATTATTCTTTCGGATAACATGGTGATCACAGAGCGCTGCCTGCCCCTTGAGCTGTTGGACACCTCAAACCGGGACGCTGATGGTGAAGATGCACCGTTGTTTGCTTCATTAAAAGATGTTGAGAAAAAACATATTCTGGCGGTGATGGACCATGTGGATAACAACCGGTCCAAGGCGGCGGAGTTATTGGGAATCAGCAGAAAAACCCTGTATCGAAAATTAGCAGACATACCCGAATACACACAGATTGATGCCTAGCAGCTAAAGATAGAAGACCCCAAAAAGTAAAGAGGGGAGCCTTTTGGCTCCCCTCTTTACTTTTTTCTTTTCTTTTCCTCTAAAACGTACATTCCGCACTAAATTTTATGGTTCTTTGACAATTTATTCAATGACTGCACAACTCTTACGGCACAAAAAAGCATTCCGGTGTGACATCCAAGGCTCTAAGGTACTGAACTTGAGCATTATTTAGCGGCTTTGCTAATTTTCGTTGTCTCCCAACGGTTATAACTAATATGCTGAGGAACTTCGTAGTCATCATAAAGGCCGTCGGACTATTTGTCGGCTTCTTTTTCCAGCCAGGCAACAGTTGACCCGTCTTTTTTACATGCAGTTTTAAATTTCGTTCTATCAACCGCCAGAGGAGTAAAGAAAGGAGGAGGATTAGTCCAAGCGCTTCCACCCGTTTCGGTTTCTTCAGAAAGATGGCATTCACAATGGCTGGATCTTTCAGAAACCCGAAATTTTTTTCGATCCCATCCTGTTCTTTGTACAGTTTGAGGAGTTCGATCCCCGGCCATTCTTGTTCTTTAGCCTGGGCCGGGACATTGGTTATGAGTACAAAGCAGCCGGCTTCGAGTCTGATTTTTTCTGTTTTCTCAGGATCTTCTTCGACAGTTGCCTTAAGTCCATATTCAACGGATTTCGGCATCCTGACTTCCCCTTTTGGGGGACGACCTTTGCCGTATTTGGGCTCGTCAATGATCTCTGCTCGCAAGTTGTAGAGGCTTTTTTCTGCCTCCTTTGTCAAAATGCCGGTTGCCACCTCAGCATCCGGGCGGCATTTGAAGGGGTGCTGGGTCACCTCTTTGATTTTCTTTTCCAGCTGGTCTTTGCTGGTTTTTAAGATTCGGTCTATGCGTTTCTGACGCCTTTTATCATGGGCGCTGGAATGATATACAATGGCTCGGTAGGCCTCCTCGCCTATGGTGACGGTTGTTTCATAATAACGATAGGATGCAGGCGGTTTCTTTTCGCTTTGGATTTCTGCCAAAGTCCCAATATCGACCCAGTTATCGGCTGCAACCGCCTGGGTAATGGCATGCTTACATTCATTGAAATTAGCCGGCAATCGGCTCAGAAAACGGATGCCGTTTTCCTGCGCTGCTATAAGGTTGTCTGTGGTCACAAAGGCTGAATCTGCTACGTAGATGGAGGCTCCTGGCTTGAAGCCATGTTCGGCCATGTGTGATGAGATATGAGATAAAAGCTCATTGTTCAGGGTCTTGTCTGAAGCATTTCCGTCCTGGGTTTTTCCTATGATCGGAATATTTCGGTCTACACACAACATGGACACCATGAATTGCTTCAAATCCGGACGTTTATCCTTGCTGTAACCGTAGGTGATATTCAGTTGTGTATCAGGGTGATCTTCGTAAGCACCAAAGACGGAGACAGAGGTCGTATCAAAGTGGTGATGGCGCGTATCCAGTTTAAAACAACCAATGGCGTTTTGGGAAATCTGGGAAAATATCTTTTGAGTTCCGGTCTCAAAAAGTTTGTCCAATACCCGCCCGAGATTTGTGTCATTAAATTTATCTGAGCTGATGGGTTTGCCAAAAAGCAACTCGGTATCCATTTCGTCGAAAGCTTCTTCAAGCCTGTACAAAGGAGTCCTTCCGGAGACTGTATCCATAATCATCCCAAGAACCGCATCGCCTGGCGATAATTCCATTTTGCTATCTGTCATGGTATTGATCGTTTCAACCAGATTGATACGTTTGGCGTACTCTTTGAAAATCGGAAGAAATTTTACATCTGTGAAATTCCATTCTTCGGTACCTGGGGTGTTCATATTTTGCTCCCTCTCGGTTGTTAATTTTTTGGGGAGCACCATAAACTAAATACTGGTGTTTGTCTAGACAAACTTTATATATTTTTGTGTTTTTATGAGATGTTTAGAAACCATGTTAACATGCTGATTTTAATTAATTTTAAATTATATGTGCTTTGTCGGTTGGAGGTGCGGAAAATACGGTCAAAGGACCCACACTCAGGCTGATTATCATCGGTAAATTTCGGTACAAAATCGCTTAATGCTACAGTAGTGTCAAAAAATGGTTTCAGATTAAGCTTGATAGGATTGTCATCAGAAAATTCGGTAAGGAGCTTAGGACCAGTCAAACCATCCTGAATTTGTGCCAGATGCGCCCTGAAAATTTCCTCCTCGGCAGCTTCATCAGATGTCTCATAAAATGCAAATGTATCGTTCTCCTGGCCATCTGTTTCTGCCCAGATAAACGCTGAGGCTTCAAAATAGCTTTCAATCGCTTGGTCGAGTAATTGTTTGGCCTGGGAGAGCAAATCGGCAGCACCGTCATTCAATGTAAACAAATTGGGCAGGCATGTAGCTGAGCCAGAATCATCACACAAATAATCGTTAATGACAAAAATATCTTCCTTTAATTTTCCGATCACCTCAGCGGTCTGTTCTATATTCCAGTTGTATGCTTCCACAATTAAAAGAAACGCCTTCATGCCCTGGAGCGCGGCACGGTAGAGCGCCACATCACCGTAGTCTACCTCTATATTTTCACAACCCGACGTATCATCATCCAAAGTCAGTTCTTCGCATAAAACGATAAATGGCTCACCAATGGTATCATCGATTCCGTCCAATTCCTCCAACGCTCCGTTTATTTCAGGTAAAAGCGCATTTATCAGGACGTTCAAGGCATCACCGGTTGAAGGCAGGCTATTGGGCAGGACAACCTCACCATCTTCATCCCGTTGCCAGGTTGCCGTCCAATTGCACAAGGTTCTGGTTTCTTCTTCAAGTCCCAGTGCAGTAAGAAGACTATTGATATTCTCGTCATGGACCAAAGCCAGTATTCTGGTAACGGCATGAAAGGTCTTTACCACCGGATCAGGATCCGTGGCGACAGCGTTCTGAAAGCAGACATTCGCTTCGGCAATGTTGCAGGGAAGCAAGGCCCGGCAGGCTGAAACATCTATATGCCCAAAAGAGGAGGCGAAATTTTCCAGGTCCGAGGCGTCGAAGACTTTGATAAATTCGAATATATCTTGTCCGTCCACATCATTGTCTGAATTATAATCGTAGGAACCGGCGGCCTGGGCCGAACCGGAAAAAGCACTTAAAGCCAACATGACACCGCAAAACGCATAGATAAATCCTGAGTATATCTTTTTTATTCCAAACGCCTTCATTTATCCCTCCTCCATTGAAAAATTAATGTTTTCGAATCCTCGATTTATTTGCAGCACCCGGCCTTGCCGACTTCGGGTTTTATCATCCAGCGCAAACCCCTTTGAAGTGATAAGGCGACCTTTGGAAATCTGCCAGATGACTTTTTCACAGGTCTGCGTTTGACCATTACCTGTCTTCATTGTGACATGCCCTTTCAAAACAAGCTGACCACCGGACTTGACAACTGCCTTATCCGCCTTGATTGTGAACGATTTTTCTTCATCCTTAAAAAAATTTATTTTGACCCGGGTCAATTCAACGCCTTTGATATGACCCGGCAAAACCTGTTTTAATTTATTAACCTGACTAAAAAAACGATCTGCATCCCCGGATCGGGATGGCCCCCCAGCAGGATCTGTTTGCGGCCCAGGAGCTTCATTTTCAAACCAGTCTATTTCAACACCTTCCAGGCGGGCGATTTTCATGAAACCCAGGTGCAGAAACCCCATTTTTTTCTTTTCAACACGAAGCGATTCAACAGAAAGGGAAAAAGTTTTACGGCCAACCTTGAAATCACTTAATTTAAGTCCACTTACAATCTCTTTTTTGGGTGCATCAGGATAATCACGTTTAGGAAGGATCGGTTTGGCGGGCCATTCACTTACCGGAACAAGGCATAGCAAAAGGAGAAGGCATACGGCGGCAATTGCCCATATTCGTTTGCGTTTTTCCATATGCATCGGTCCCTGATTCCACATGATGTGAATCTAAGTAGGACAGGAAAACATTCTTTGTCAACAAAAGTATAAAAAACAGGCAAAAAAGGCGTGGAATGGGGAAGATGATTGTTTTGAAAAATGCGAACATTTATCAGAAGGGATCGAAATAAATAAAGAATCCGACCCAGAGGTCGGATTCTTTATTCTTAAAAAGTTCTTACTCTCCGGTGATCACGTAGAGATAAAGAGCACGGGGGCCATGGGCACCATGTACCATGACAAGCTCAATGTCTGCTGTTTTGCTGGGACCGGAGATCATAACCATGTGGTGGGGCAGTCCTTCTCCCCTTGTGTCGGAATCATATTTGAGCAATGCGTACAGTTCTTTGAGGCTATACAGAATCTGCTCTTTTTTGATCACCGCAACATGGATGGAGGGCAGAAGCGATACGGAGCGGGCTTCAGCCGGGCGGGAGCGCATCACCAGGGTGGCGGTGTCAGCCAGGCAGAAATCGGCAAATGTCACACCGATATAGGACTGTATGACCTGTTCGCGGATCTGATCCCGTTTTACTTTTTTCTGATCTTCGGTTGTCTCACTGCCGTCAAACGCTGCCGTATACACGGGAACATCCTGGTCTTTGAGTGCTGATTCCAGAGCCAATTTTTTGATCATGGGGTGGTCCCACTGTACCACGCTTTTTTTGTCTCCCCACTCGGGCGTGGTGTCAGCCACCAACTGAGCAATGGCTTTGGCGACCTCAGCCTCATTTTTCATGGGGATCACCTGAAGGTTCAAGGGCGCAGCTTCCTTTGAGAGCCTCTCAAGCAGGGCCATCTGATCTTTGCGTTGCCTTGCGCCAATGGTGTCAAGCAATGCTTTCTGTTCTTCGGTTGGCTGTGCAGGATCAGTAAAAATTTCTTTTTTCCGAGACTCCGTATTATTGCCACGGATGCCTAAAGCGGCGCGGATATCATTGATAAACTGGGTTTCATTGGTATGGGTCTGCATCTTTTTTATCCCCTATCAGACTTTTTTGAAGAAAGGGTTTTAAACCGCTCGCGGAATGGCTTATCAGACAAGGGTTTGATGTCCCTGTCCCGGGTCCATCCGGCACCGGGGCCCGGCATGGTTCGGATCATGCCCCTGGATCTTGGAAAAATTTTCTGGCCCATGGCACCGACTTTTAAAAAGGCGCGGTAGAGTGCCGGGTGTCCTGCCAGAAACGCCCAGGCCTGATGGACCGATTTTTCAAGGGGACTTACCTGTTTGGTCTGCCAGTCGTCATCCCCATAGGCCAGACGGTACCGAAGTTCCAAAAGCATGCGGGGCAGATTGATATTCACGGAGCAGGCCTTCTGACATGCGCCGCACAGGGTCTCGCCCAGACACAAATCCTTGGCCTTGTTCATGCCCACCATTAAAGGGGTGAGCACGGCACCGATGGGACCGCAATAGGTGGCACCATAGGCGTGCCCGCCGATTTTTCCGTATACGGGACAGGCGTTCAGACAGGCTGAACAGCGGATACAGCACAAAATTTCCCTGAATTTGGGATCGGCCAGAATCCGGCTTCTGCCGTTGTCCAGAATCACCAGATGAAACTCCTTGGGGCCGTCGGGAAAATCAGGGCCGCCCGGACCGCCGATGTAGGAGACACAGCCGCCAAGCTTCTGGGCCGCCGCTCCCCGGGAGAGGAGCCGGAAAAGAATGTCGTGGTCTTCCAGGTTGGGAACGACCCGCTCCATACCCATGATAGCCACATGTACCTTGGGCAATGTGGTGGCCATACGGATATTCCCCTCGTTGGAGACCACCGTCATGTGGCCTGTTTCCGCACAGGCAAGGTTGCATCCGGAGATGCCCATATCGGCCTGGAGAAATTTTTCGCGCAGGGCTTTTCTGGCGATCTTGGTCAGTGTCGGGGGATCATCGGTATAGGGAACGCCCAAATGTTCGGCAAAAAGCCGGCCCACCTGTTCGCGGGTTTTGTGAATGGCAGGAGCGATGATGTGGGAGGGTTTCTCTCCGGCCAGCTGGATGATATACTCGCCCAGATCGGTTTCATTGACCTCAATGCCACTGGCCTCCAGGGCCGGGTTGAGGCCGATCTCCTCGGTGACCATGGATTTGCCCTTCACCACCTGTTTGACATTAAACCGTTTGGCCACATCCAGGGTATACTGTACGGCCTCTTCGGCCGTTTTGGCAAAATAGACCTTGCCGCCGTTTTCACGCACTTTGGCCGCCAGCTGAGCCAGAACCACATCCAGGTTGTTAATTGTTTTTTCCCGGATCTCATGGGCCTTCAGGCGAAGTTCAGGCCCTTCGTCCAGGTTCTGGTAGGATTTCTGGGTGGCTTTGGCCAGACCGGACTGCATTTTTTCCATGGCCTTGGGCAAAAAAGCATCCTGAATGGCCTTGGCTGCATTTTCAACATATTTATCCGTTAAAAGCTCCTGGCTCATGCAGCATCTCCTTTTTCACCGGCCAGAAGCTGGGCAATGTGCATCACCTTGACCGGATAATTATGGCGATTGATATATCCCTGGATATTCATCAGACACCCCATGTCGCAGCCCACCACGGCATCGGCCCCGGAATCCAGAATATTTTTAACCTTTTCCTTGACCATGGCGGTAGAAATATCGGGATACTTGGTTGAAAATGCGCCGCCGAATCCGCAGCATTTATCCGAATCTTTCATCTCCACAAAGGTTAAGCCATCCACCCGGTTGATCAGCTCCCGGGGTTGGGACGACACCCCAAGGTAACGGTTGAGATGACAGGAGTCGTGGTAGGTCACCTTGCCCTTAAAATAGGCGCCGGTATCTTTAATGCCCAGAACATCCACCAGGTACTCGGTGAGTTCAAAGGTTCTTTTACCCACACGTTCAGCGCGTTCGCGCCATGCGGGTTCGTCTTCGAACAATTCGGGATAATGGTTGCGAATCATGGAGACACAAGAGCCCGAAGGGCAGACAATGGTGCCCGACTTTTCAAAGGTCTCGATATAGTGCTTGGCCGCCTTGGCCGCTTCTTTGCGGTATCCGGAGTTAAACGAGGGCTGGCCGCAGCAGGTCTGGTTTTCCGGGTAATCCATGGTGATGCCCAGGCGCTGAAATAGCCGAACCATGGCCTCGCCCACTTCCGGATACATACCGTCCACAATGCACTGAATAAATAAAGTTGCATGTGCCATTTAATTAATCCTCACGTATTTTTCAATTATCTGTTTTATTTATATTTCACTTGAATATACCTAATTAATCAGATGGGCAGGCAGCCAGGTGATCAAAAAAGGAAATGCCGCGCATAAAAGCAGAGCAAGAATCTGAAGTCCCACAAAGGGCAGCACGCCTTTGTAAATATCCGTTGTTTTTACCTCGGGGGGTGTGATCCCTTTCAGATAAAAAATGGAATAGGCAAAGGGCGGCGTCAAGAAAGAGATCTGCAGGTTCACCATAACCATAACAGCAAACCAGATGGGGTCAAAGCCCAGTTCCAGGCCGATGGGAGAGATCAGCGGCACAATAATGAACACAATCCCCATCCAGTCAATGAACATGCCCACCACCACCAGCAACAGCATGATGGTCGTCAGAATCCCCCATTTACCAAAGGGCAGATTCAAAAACAGACTTGAGATCACATCATCTCCGCCCAACGCCACGAAAACAGAAGAGAAGAATGCCGCACCAATGGCGATCATCAGGATCATAGAGGTGATGGTCAATGTCTGGATACACGCCTCTTTTAATGTAGCATAGGTCAGCTGCCTGTAACAGGCCGCAAGGATAATACTTGCCACAACACCCACGGCAGCGGCTTCAGTGACCGCGGCAATGCCGAAAAATATCGAGCCGAGAACAGCGAAAATGAGCATGGCCGGGGGCAGCACCGATGTGGCCAGCAGCCACAGTTTTTTGGACACAGGCACGTTGCGTTCTTCTTTGGGCATGGGCGGCCCGTCCTGGGGCCTGAAAAAGCATCGGATGGCAATGTAAATCATGTAGAGCACAGCCAGCAGGATACCCGGCACCAGCGTCCCTAAAAACAGCTTGCCCACCGAAATGCGCGCAATGGGGCCGTAAAGGATAATCATGATACTGGGGGGGATCAAAATACCCAATGTGCCGCCGGCACACACACTGCCGCAGGCCAGGGATTTATCATAGTTTTTAGAAAACATGGCCGGCAGGGCCATCAGCCCGATGGTAACTTCGGAAGCCCCAACCACGCCTGTGGCGGCAGCAAACAACGCACATATGGCAATGGTACTGATACCAAGGCCGCCGCGCATGCCGCCCCACAACAGGTGCATGGCCTGGAACAGCCGCTGGGCCACCCCGGACTTTTCCATAAATACGCCCATGAATAAAAATAGGGGCACGGCCAGCAGCGTATAATTTTTCATCAGCCCGAAAAGTCGGGTGATGAACAGCCCGAAAATATCGGGTCCCATGTCCACAAAGCCGAAGAGCATGGCCACCCCGCCCAGTACAAAGGCGGTGGGAAACCCTAAAAATATGCCGACAAACAAAGTGCCGAACATCAACAGCACCATAATTTCAGGTGTCATGAATGTATCCATGGGTTATGCCTCCTTTACCCTGCGGGACGCATCTTCGCCCTTGATAAGAATCACAAGGCTGCGGCAAAATTCCGCAAGGCCCTGGAGCAAAAACAGCCCCACGCCGATGGGCATCACCGTTTTAAACGGGTAGATCACCGGCTGCCAGTATCCCTGCATGGATTTCTCACCCATTTGCCAGGAAAAGGCCACATAGGGAATCAGCGCGTACAAAATGCCGATCCACAACGGAAAAAACAGCAGCAGATAGAAAAAGACATCAATGGCCGCCCGGGTTCTCTTGGAAAACCGGCCGTAAAGGATGTCGATGCGCACATGCTGCTTGTGTTTAAGGGTAAACGCCTCACCCATGAGAAAGAAGGTGCCGCCAATCATATAACTGGTATCAAACACCCATTTGGTGGGAGCGCCGAACACATAACGGGCCACGATTTCATAACTTAAAATCAGGGTCAGTATGATGACCAGGCAGGAGATCAACCGGCCTGTGGTTTCACTGATGGTATCTATGATTTTAAAAAACATCTCTATTTAACAAAGAATCCGGCTTTCACCGGATTCTTTGAACCTTAAATGTAAATTCTCATTTTAAATTAGTGTTTGGGCGAAAAGTTGCCCAGATGCAAGGCGCAAGCAACGCCGCCAACGCCGCAGGTGGGTGACTCGTTCAAACGCTACTATTCGTAGGCAGGGGTCATCAGCTTCTTATAATTTTCATATCCAACCCTGAAATCCCGCTGGGACTTGAGCACTTTGGCAAAGAACGGATCATTTGCCGCTTTTTCATCAAGAAGCTTGTCGGTCTCTTTAAACAGTTCCTTTTGAATTTCAGGACTTAGGTACTCAATCTGCACACCCTTTTCCTTGAAAAACGCCAAAGCTTTGATGTCCGCATTGATGCAGTGGGTAAGCATGCGCATGGTCACGGACTGGGCGGCCACCTTGACGATCTCTTTAAGGTCATCGGGCAGATTGGCCCAGGAGCGTTTGTTAATGGTGATGTCCGTGATGGTGGAAAGCTGGTGAATCCCCGGCACAAGGAGATATTTAGCCGTTTCATGGAATGAAAGGTCCTTATCCATGGACGGAATGCTGAACTCGCCGGCATCCAGGATATTTCGCTGGAGCGCTTCATAAATCTCACCGGCCGGCAGCATCATCACCGAGGCGCCGGCCCGGGAGAGGACCTCTCCCCAATAGCCGCTGGTTCTGAATTTCAGGCCTTTGAAGTCATCCATGGTTTTAATGGGCTTGTTGGACCAGGCAAGGTCTTCGGTGGGCAGCACGCCGCAGGGTGCCACAAATCCAAGGTCATAGGATTGATAAAGCTCTCTATATAATTCCATGCCGTCGTTGTCATAAAACCAGGTCATGTAGGGCACAGCGTCCATGCCGAATGGGATATAGGCAAAAAGCGGGGCAGCCGGCAGTTTGCCCATCTGGTAACCGGGCGAACAATGGGCCACGTCAATGGTACCCATTCGCACGCTGTCGGTCACTTCCAGAGCGCCCACAAGCACGCCTGCGGCATAGCTTTTAATTTCAAGACGTCCGCCGCTCATGGCATTGACGGTGCTTGCAAATTCGTCTGCAGCCCACTGAACAATGGTTCCCTTGGGCCAGGATGAGGCCATTTTCCACTTAATGGTCTTGGCCGGTGCCGTGCCGGGCATGGAAAAACCAATTGCCAGCATGATTGCCAACCCTAAACATACTCTTTTCACTGCGTTCATTTTCTCTCCTTCACATATGGGCATAGGTCATGAATACATATCGACCATGGCCTGAATTTTTAATCTAATTAACCTAAGATTAAGGGCAAAATGTCTACCAATATGCCATACACCTGTCAAGCGGATTATTTCCTAGCAGGAAACAATTGTTATCTGCGGTGTTGCTGCAGCCCCGAATCAATATACCCTAAAGTTTCCTCGAATGAAAAAATATTAAAATTAAGAAATTTCAATAAATAACCTAATTTTAGAAAGTATCTTCAGAATTTTAACTTTTAAAAATATTCCTCAGAACTACTTTTACAAGATGATATTAAGCAAGCAAAATATTTGCAAGCATGTGAAAAGTTGACAAACAAAAAACTTCTGGAGTACATCTCCCCTCCAAAATAACCCAATAAACACACCTGTTAAGGAGTATATTCCAATGAAAATCCCCCAAATTTTTCGCCTGCGTGCACGGACAATTATAACGGCATGTGTAGCGGCGCTGGCCCTCATAGCAGGCCTTATCCTCTCGGATCCGGCCGTTGCCGATACCGTAAAATTCGGCCATATTGCCCCCCAGTTTCACGGCCTGAATGCAGGTGCCAAAGTGTTTGCCGACTATGTCCGTGAGAAGACCAACGGCAAAATCGACATCCAAGTGTTTCCCATGGGGCAACTGGGCAGCGAACGTTCCATGGCCGAACAGGTCCAGTCCGGCACGCTTCAAATTGCGTCATTAACCACGGCCGTGCTCCAAAATTTCGAACCCCAGTGTGCCGTTCTGGATATGCCGTTCATATTTCCCAACCGGGCCACCGCCTATGCCACCCTTGATGATCCGGCCGTCCGCAAAAAGATATTTTCTGCGTTTCCCAAAAAGGGATTCATTGCCATCGGCTGGATGGAAAATGATATCAGAGATTTTTCCAACACCAAACGGCCCGTACGCACCCCCGAAGATATCCAAGGCCTTAAAATCCGGGTAATGAACTCCCCGGCCTACCTGGACACCTTTGAACAACTGGGCGCAACCGCCGTGGGCATTCCCTTTCCCGAAATGTACAACGCCCTTCAGACAGGCGTCATTGACGCCCAGGAAAACCCCTTGATCACCGCCATTCTCACCAAGGTGACCGAAGTGACGAAATATGTGACCATGACCCAGCACTGCATGACCGCATGTGTCACCGTGATCGGTGTGGACTACTGGGAAAGTCTTTCCCAAAAGGAACAGGAAATTTTTAGACAGGCCGCTGAACTGGCCATGGTTGAAAACCGCGTGGTCAACGCACGCATGAAAGAATCCCTTCCCAAAATCGGTATCTCCATTGCTGAATACGCCAAACAGGAACACCTGGAAATCATTGAGCTGACCCCCGAAGAGCGCAACCGCTTCCGGGAAGCCATGGTGCCGGTGTGGAACAAATATCGCAAAAAAATCGGGGATGAGATCTTTGATTTTATGCTCGAACGTATTGAAGCCAATCATCAGTAAGTGACTTTTCGTCCAATCACTAAATCTCGATACCCATTAAACCTTCACCTTTGTTGGAGCAACTTTTGCAGCAGATTTTCAAATTCATTGACCGTGTGGAGAACTTTACCCTGGTCTGGACCATTTTGATCCTGGCGTTCATCGGATTCGTCCAGGTCATTACCCGGTATGTTTTCAACTTCAGTTTTCCCTGGTTCGAGGAACTCGGGCGCTATCTGGGTGTATTTATCGCTTTTCTCGGGGCCGCCATCGGGGTTAAAAACGGATCACACTTCACCATGGATCTTGTGGTCACCATGCTGCCGTCATCCATCAGGTGGCTGGTCAACCTGTTTTGCCAGCTGTTAAGCGCAGGGTTCTTTTTCATGGTGGCCGTCTACTCCTGGAAAATCATCTCCCGGATGTACGGGTATGAAACCACCTCCCCTGCCATGGGGATGCCCATGTATATTGCCTACCTGCCCATCCCTGTATTTTCGGTGGTGATCGGCATCCGGTTCTGCATCAAAGGTATTGGATTTATCAAAGCGGCATTCAGCGGCCACGGCACGGCCCAAGCCAATTCAGCAGGCCCCGGGGAGGTGAAATAATGATCCTTTTCATCTGCGTCTCTTTTTTCAGTCTGCTGTTTTTAGGCATGCCCATCGCCGTCATTCTCGGGGTGACCACCCTGGGCTGCCTGGTATTTTTTACCTCAACCCCGCTGCACATCATCACCCAGCAGTTGTTTAACGCCCTGGACAATTTTGTGCTTCTGGCCATCCCCTTTTTTATTCTGGCAGGTTCCATCATGACCCGGGGCAGCATTGCCAAAAAGCTGATCGCCTTTGTAAACTCTCTTGTGGGATGGTTTCCCGGTGGCCTTGCCATGGCAGGGGTATTGGCCTGCATTTTTTTTGCCGCCATTTCAGGATCGTCTCCGGCCACGGTGGTGGCCATCGGATCGATCATGATCCCGGCCCTGGTCAAGGCCGGATACGATGAAAAATTCTCCATTGGCCTGATCACGGTGTCAGGATCTCTGGGCATTGTGATTCCGCCGTCAATCCCCATGATCCTCTACTGCCTGGTCATGAATGTATCGGTATCCAAAATTTTCATGGCCGGCATCATCCCGGGCCTTCTCACGGGCGCAGCCCTGATGGCCTACACCTTTTTTGTGGCCAAAAAGAACAATTGGCGGATCACAGTCAAGGCATCCTGGGCACAAGTGCTACGCACTGCCAAAGAAGGCATCTGGGCTTTGATTCTGCCGGTCATTGTGTTGGGGGGGATCTATTCGGGAATATTTACGCCCACGGAAGCTGCGGCAGTCTCCGTGGTGTATGCCCTGGGCATCGAACTTTTTGTGTATAAAGAATTTAAATTTTCCCAGATCACAGATGTCTGCAAAGAAGGGGCGGTGCTTTCAGCCTGCCTGCTCTTCATTCTCTCCTGCGCCATGACCTTTATCTGGCTGCTCACGGCAGAACAGATCCCCCAGCAGCTGGCAGACATTATTATCCAGCATATTCACAGCCCCTGGATGTTTTTGCTCACCGTAAACATTCTCTTTCTGATTCTGGGCTGTTTTATGGACGATGTGTCGGCCATGTTGATTCTGGCACCCATATTTCTTGAAACCCTGACCCGGTACGGCATTGACCTGATTCATTTCGGTGTCGTCATGGTGCTCAACATCCAGATGGGCATGCTCACCCCGCCCTTCGGGCTGAACCTGTTTGTGGCGTCGGGCATCACCAAACAGCCGCTGGTAAAAATTGCCCGGGGAGTGGCCCCGTTCCTGGTCATCATGCTCATCTGCCTGACGATGGTCACCTACATCCCCTGGCTCTCTCTGGCGCTGCCCAACTGGCTGATGAACTAGAATAAATTAAAATTTCACTATGGATGAAAAAAGCATATCTGAAAGCATAAAACGTCTGAGGATAACACGGCAGCTGACCCTCCAGGATTTAGCAGAGCGCACCGGTTTGACCAAGGGCTACCTGTCCAAGGTGGAGCGGTCAAAAAAAGCGCCGCCCTACTCCACCTTGAGCAAGATTGCCGCAGGTCTGGACATTGAGCTGACCTCTCTTCTTTCCGGAGACGCCTCCGCAGTAAAAGACGTCCGCCTCTTTTTAAGCAGAGAAGAAAACCGAACCCTGATCCAGGAGACCGATCTGTTTGCAGGATATGACTATGAACCGCTTGCCGAAGGAAAACCCGGCAAAAACATGGAACCGTTTATCATCCACGCCCCCTTTGAGATCAACCGGACCTATACCCATGAAGGGGAAGAAAACATATATGTTCTAAGCGGTAAGCTTGAATTTCACTACGGAGATAATGTCCATATTCTCAATGCCGGGGACAACATCTACTTTGACTCCATTGTACCCCATGTGGGCAAAAGCCTTAGCCGGTCAAAGGCAAAACTTATGGTGGTCATCTATTTCTATAAAAGGAACAGGCTGGGTTATTGAAAGGTTACTTCGCTAAACGGGCCGACGGCAGCAAACCGGCTTTCATCCAGGGTCTCCACCACCATTGCCTCGCCAAGGGTCATGCGTTCTGTTTTGATCGTTTTCGAAATCACGGCAGAATTTGGCGTGTCGGTATTCTTGACATATTGGGCCTGGACGGAAAAATCGTTTTGAACCGGGTACCCTTTAATTTGGGCAAGGGATTCCCTGATGGGATCCAGGGGGCCCTGCCAATACCTGAGCAGGAAGTTTAATTGACCCAGCCGCTCGGCTTCAAGTCCGAGGGTTTCGGCCAACTGCCGATGAAACGCATCGTATTGATCGACCCCGGGCACCGCATCCGACACCCACAGGTGCTGGCGGATCAGGGTAATACTGGCCGCACGCTTCTTAAGATCCCGTGTCTCCAGGCGCAGGTCGGCGCGAATGTATCGGCATGGGTAGCCGCCCACTGTTTTTGTTTCAGGACTCACCGTTATGACAAACACCGGATCTAAAACCTTGTACCGGGCATTTAAAATTTCAGCAGCTCCCTGCACCATGGCGTTATCGGTCTGAAGCATCCGTACATGGTGAAGCTTCTCAAACGGCAGGGTCACAATTTTATTTTTATACCAGTCGATCTCCCTGATCCGGCGTTTTTCCAGCAAAAAGTGTGTGGTGTCCCGCTGGGTCTTCACCTCTCCGAAAAACCGCTTCATCCAGTTGCCGGTGTAGCGGGTCTCTTTGTCCACCAGCATGACCCGGGGGGTGTACCCCACCCGAAGCTCGGATTCCTGTTGACCCATGAGGTATTCATCACTCTGGTAATCGTGAACAAACAGCACGTCAGCCGGACAGACACCTGGCATGCCGCACACCAGTGCCAACCAGACACCCCAAAATATCCAGGTCAGTTTTATCAATGGTTACAGCCCCAAAAATTTTTGATGAAGATAGGATAGACCAAACATGGTCACCAGGGGAATACCCAATCCGAACAGCGAGCCCCATAAAATGCTTCCACTCGGATCAAACCCATAGGGTTTGGTGTAATACAAAAGGAAATTGATGCCCACCCCGGCAAACAGATAGGTATTATACCATCTGCGCTTGTTTTTTTCCCAATTGACCAGTCGCTGGTTGCGCACTTCTTGTGTTGTCATGATTGCCTGCCTAAAAGATTGTGTTCCATCCATTGGGTATACGCCGCCCCGGCCCCCTTTGCCGGGACGGCGCAGATCGATTACTCTTCGGGTCTGATATCCAGTGAATATTTCTGGATCACCTCCTCTTTACACGGTTTGGTCATCAGACTGACAATGATAAAGAAGACAAATCCGACAAACACCCAGTAAAACTGGTGGGGTGTGCTGATTTTATTGGCCGGGTCACTGAGAAAAAACCAGTGATAGCTGCCCAGTTTATATTTTGCGTACATCCATGACCCGCATGAAAGCGTTGTCATGACCAGGATATTGGCGATGGCGGCGGTTGTTGTAGCCCGGGTCCACCATATGCCCAAGATCAGCGGGGGGCCCACGGAGCAAAGAATAACGATAAAAGCGGCCCCGGAGATATCAAGGACCAGTGCCGGCGGATTAAACGCAAAGAGCATGCAGACAAATACGATCAATACGGTCATCACCCGTGTGGCCTGCACAGGTTTTTCTTCGGGCCATCTGCTGCCGAATACCTTTCCCATCAGATCCCTGCCCAGTAAAACATTCAAGACCATGGTCCAGCCGGAGGCTGTGGCCATGGCAATGGCCAGACCGCCGGCCGCAAGCACGGAAAGCAGAAACGGGCTTTTCAACCCTTCCACGGCGGCAATCATGGAATAATCCGTCACCGATGCCCCGGAAACGCCGTAGGCGGTTTTCATATGTTTGAGTACCCCCATGGCATTGGTGACGCCTTCGGTCTGCATGAGCGGATGAAGGGTTTCGATCAGAACCCTGGCTCCGGTACCGATGATCACCAGCCCGCCGTACATGGCACCGCCGATGGTCACAGCCCAGAAAACGCTGCGCCGTGCGGCCTTGATATCCTGGGTGGTGAAAAAGCGAACCACTGTATAAGGCATGGCCGAAAACCCGAAATGCCACACAAAGAAAAACCCCACCACGCCGGTCCAGGTGGCCATGAGCGGATGGGATGCCGTCTCAGACACATAGGGCATGTTGAAAAAATTGCCGCTGTTGGCCAGCACAGCATCGGTCAGACCGTTCAGCCCGCCGAAATTGTAGATGACATATCCGGCGGCCAGCACCGAGGCCACGGTCATGGCAACCCCCTGGAACGCCGTTGAGATGGTGGTGGCCACCATGCCGCCAAAATAAATGTATGCGAACACCACAACCGATGCCAGGATCACGGATACATTGAACGGAATCTGCAAAATGGCCAGCAAAAACAGGGCCGTGCCCACGATGGACAAAATAACGTATGCCAGTCCGCCGATGAGTGTGGGAATGCCGGCCACCAGGCGCAGCCATTTTGTATCATAGCGGTCTGCATAGTAATCCGTGAAGGATGTCGGGGCATACTTGCGCAACGGTGCCGCCGTCAGCAAGGTCGCAATGGGCATACCCCCGATGATGCCCACCAGGGCCCACCAGAACGGATAGCCCAGAATAAAGATAAACGCCGGCAGTCCCAAAAAACTTGCCGGGCTGAAATATGTGGCGGCCAGGGCCGACCCGTTAACCAGGGGGCCGACTTTTCTTCCGGCCACATAAAAATCGGATGAATCCATGGACGCCTTGCGCGAATACCATCCGATATAAAAGATCACTGCAAAATAGATTACGGCACCTAAAATGACGATTGGATTTACACCCATTGCTGCCTCCTTATATATTGCTGCAGATTAATTGTCGTGAACAATATGGACACCCGCAGGTGCTTTCGGTGTATCGAAGTTTCTTTTCGCCGCAAGTTTCTCTTCTCTTTTTTCCTCGAACCTGTAGTAGAGAAAAGAGATGATGATATTCATCACCCAGAGGCCGACAATCCAGTTATAGAAGTAGCAGGCCGGCACCCCCATGAATTTTTTCAACGGCAAACCGGGAATCGTCATTTCCAAGAGCATGAAAATGGCAATCCACCCGTACATCAACGCAGTTCCTGCCCAAAATATCTTTGGCATACCCTTAAACATCTGTCGTCCTCCTTTTTAGATTTTCCATGTATAAAATTTCGGGAACCCTTTCCCGATCTTTCCCCCTACCCTATTTTTTAAACGCCCCCAAAAAATCTGAGACCCCACCAAAGCGTCGAATGAAAGTATGTAAAAAATAGGGATAAAACAATCAGCAGAAGACTGATTTTCACGTCCGTGATGACCTTAGTGTTTTGTAAGGGAAAGAATAAAGGGGTACCTAGGCAAACAACCTACAATCACAGCATAAATATGACAAAAAGGCCGGCGACATAATATGCCGGATTTAAATTTTTAAACCGGGAAAGGGCCGTATAGACCATAGGGGCAATCAGATTCCAACTCACTTTGAATCATAGATAATCTATATTTTATGGCCGTCATTAATGGACATTTACTATTGGAAAAAGAGCAGTTCCTATATTAGGAAAAATTTATTGTCGATTGTTAGGGTTCTTCCTTACATATCGATCAATATACAACGTTTTGAAAAATAGGTCGGCAGGATCGATGCTCGGGGGGTAGGACCCGGAAAAGGAGTTGCAGATGAAGGAAAACGGGGTAAACCGCCGTAAATTTTTAAAAACCGGGGCAGCGGCATTGGGCGCGGGGCTTGCGGCCGCATCACCTGGGTTTTCCCAGACCTTTGCCAAAGAATCCCTTCAGGTGTGGTCCTGCGGCGGCCTTGCCGAGGCCTTTGAGCCGGCAAACAAAAAATTTGAAACCCTCACCCAAGCCTCCATTGCCTATACCGGTGCGTTTGCTGGTGCCCTGGGCAAATCGTTATTGACCGGCAGTGCCAGAACCGAAGTCTTTGGCCCGCGGGTGCTCGAACTTGCCAAAAAACTAAAGGCCCAGGGCAAAATGCTTTGGTATAAACCCCTGTGCTTTACACAATACGTGGTGGCCACCCCCAAGGGTAATCCTGCCGGCATCGAATCTATAAAGGATATGGGAAAGGCCGGCGTCAAAACCATCCTGATCCCCCAGGCGTCTCCACCCGGCGGTAAAGCCGGCATGATTATCTTAAAAAAAGCAGGGATAGAAGAGCAGGCAACAGCCAACGCCGTGTTCCAGGGTGATTGCGTTCAGACAGCCATCACCCACCTGGCCCAGGGGAAAGCAGATGCTGCCGTTGTTGAAAACCGTATCGCCCATCTGCCTCAGTTCAGGGGGAAGCTGGAGACCCTGCCCATTCCTGAGGCCTTTATCCCCCCGGCACCCGTTCCGTTTACCATCGGCATCATGAAATGGGCCAAAAACATGGAGCTTGCCGAATCCTTTGTGGAGTTTATTTTGTCAGGTGAGGGGCAGGTCTGGTTCCGTCTGGCGGGATTTATTCCGGCCCAGTCTGAGGAAGGTGAACGGCTGACCCGAAAATACGGGGTAACGGATGCTTAAACAATGGCTTGTAAACCGCCAACGGCGTATGGTGCAACTGGTATCCTTAGGAATTATGGGTGAATGGTCTTTTTACGGTATTTTTCGCTGCCCCTTTGCCGTGCCGTACATCGGGTGCGGCAACTGTCCGGTCATCCAATGCCCGGGCCGCCATTTGTGGATGTGGGCATGGATACTGATGGGACTTTCTGCCCTTTTGTTCGGCCGTGTCTTTTGCGGATGGATCTGTCCCGGGGGTATGGTTTTAGAAATTGTGTCCATGGGCGCCTTTTTTAAAAACAAGCTCAGCAAGGTTGCCTCTCGCATTTTGGGCCTGGGAAAATACATAGTCCTGGCCCTTTCACTCTATTTTTTTTACGGGCTCAACAACCCCCGATGGGCCATCCCCATCCGCACCGGTGAATTTGTCAACGCCGTGGCCTTAACCTTTGAACATGCCGACCCCATCTGGATTTATAAAACTCTTGCCGTATTGATCGCCTTGGGACTCAGTATATTGATACCCATGTTCTGGTGCCGTTTTCTGTGCCCCACCGGCGGAGCACTGGAGCTGCTGTCCCGCTTTTCCCTGTTTGGGTTTACAATGAATAAAAAGTGCACATCCTGTGATCAATGCCTCAAGGCGTGTGCCCTGGAGACAAGGCCTTCCGAGAATAATTGCGTGCAATGCGGTGATTGCTTAGATACCTGCAAATTAGGTGCCGTGGCGTGGGGGTTCAGGTCCCGTTCTGATCGATGATGCACCGTACCGAAACCCCGGACTGTAATCCGGGGTTTTTGAACAATTGTTGATCAAGTCTTTTGTTCACTTGCGGCGAGGTAATGTTGCATGAATCTGCAAATATTTTGACACGCTTCATCCAAACTGGAAACAAGTTCTCCGGCTTGGGCCGTGTCTTTAGTTCGGGCAAGTTGTTCAAGAGAAAATGATATGTCAGAGGCCTTTTGGGCACCAGCATACAACAGCGCACCTTTGCACCGATGGGCAGCTGAGGCCAAGCGATTCGCATCACCGGCAGCCGCTGCAGCAGATACCTCTGCGAGCATGGCTGGAATCTCCTGTAAAAAAGTGGAAAACGACTCCAGAATAAACGCTTCGTCTTCCCAGATCTCCCTGACCTTTTGCATGTCCAAAGGCGGGTCTGAAGATTGAGATGTCTGCTCCTGAACTCCGGAATAATCCGTTTTTTGAACGTCTTTTTCAGGAAGGCAATTGTGATCAGCATCCGGCTGGCGAGATACGTCTGTCCATTTTTCAATGACAGCGTAAAGGTCGGACTTCATTAGGGGCTTTGTCATAAAATCGTCCATTCCCATCTGAATGCATTTTTCCTTGTATCCTTTCATCGCGTGGGCAGTCAGTGCAATGATTGGCGTGCGTATCCTGTCTGGATTTGCGCGTTCAATTTCCCGGATGGCAAGGGTCGCTGAATGACCGTCCATCACAGGCATTTGAATGTCCATGAAAATCAGGTCATATGGGTTTAATTTAAAAGCCATAACTGCCTCTTCCCCATTCTGGGCTTCATCAGCAAGGTACCCGGCCGAGGTCAAGTGATTGATGGCGACTTCCCGGTTGATGGGTTGGTCATCCACCAAAAGGACGCGAATGTTTTTTCTCTCTTTAAAATTTTGGTCGATCCGGGCCGGGGACTCTGGTTCTCTTAGCGGCTCCCGGACGCCCAAGGCTGAACTCATCGCCTGGACCAATTTTTTAAACCGCACCGGTTTGGTTATAAAATCCAACTTGGGCAGGGCTGTGTAACGAAACGCATCGTATGGACAGACCAGAATGACAGGCACGTTTGTTTGTTCGCCAATTGTCTGTGCGATACCTTCTGCATCCGCGCCTCCAAAGGAAGAACTATCCAAGAGCAAAAGATCCACAGCGGTTTCAATTCCCTGGGATAAAATTTCTTTTGGAGACGCTGGAAAGACCTGACACCCCATCGCCGTCAGGTAACTGAACAAAACACGGTATACCGACGGATGCTGCACAGCCACAAGTACACGCAGGGACTTCAGTTTTTCTTTTAGTTCCGGTCCCGGCAACGATTCTGATAAAACCGCCTCACTTTTTTGAAAGGGTATGGAAAACCAGAAGGTGCATCCCGCTTCCGCATTGTTTTTAACGCCGATGGTTCCCCCCATCAGCTCTGCCAGTTGTTTGGAAATCGTTGTACCGAGCCCTGTGCCACCATATTGACGTGTGGTTGAGCCGTCTGCCTGTACAAACCAGTCAAAAATTGTAGCAATTTTCTCCTCTGGAATTCCAATGCCGGTGTCCCGGATGGAAAAACGAAGTGTGAGCTCTTTTTCGGATCGGTTCTGAATCTCAACCTGAATTAATGCTTCCCCTTGGGATGTAAACTTGATCGCATTGTTGACCAGATTCATCAGAATCTGCTTAAGCCGTGTCGGATCACCCACCAGGGTATCAGGAATTTCAGGGGGGATAAAAGTGACAACTTCAATCCGGGCCGAATCGGATCTCAACACCTGGACATCGGCCACATCCTCGATGACCTGCCTAAGATCAAAGGGAATATATTCCAGATCAATCTTTCCGGCGTCGATTTTGGAAAAATCAAGAATACTGTTAATCAGCGTCAACATGGAATTTGCCACGGTACTCATCTTTTGCAGACTATCCTTTTGGGACGGCGCAACATCTGTGTCCATCAGAAGTTCGGTCAGCCCGATAATACCGTTTAGAGGAGTGCGTAACTCGTGGCTCATGTTGGCCAAAAACTCTCCTTTTGCTTTATTGGAGGCTTCGGCCGACTCTCTGGCCCGGATCAGTTCAACGTTCGCCTTTTTCAATTCCGTCGTTTGAATGGCGATCTCGGTTTTCAGACGTTCCTGATATTTGAGTTCCTGCCTCCGGTTATCCGCTAGGATCTGCTGATTTTTAGTTTCAAGTACCTCGATTTTCCGTTCAATCTGAGTTTTCCGAACCCTGTTTTCCAGGGCTGCCTCATCCCGTTCTGTTTGGGCCATGAACAACTCTTTTCCCATAACCGCAAAGGCCTTACAAACATGCCCGGGTATTTTTTCACTAAATTCAAAAATCAGCACCGAATCAAGATGTTCAAAAAATACTGCATATAAAAAAAGGGCTTCGCCAACCTGGACAAATTCAATTTCATTTTGATTTCTGACCTTTTTATATAGACCCGAAATTCTATGATCTGTTCTCTCCGGAGAAAGTGTTCCAATTTGCTTTCCACTCCCTTGAATCAGACTGAATTTGCTGCAGGGCAGATATGTTTGGAACAGATTGACCAACCCTGACAGATCCGGTTCCGGATCAACGATTTCATCTAAAAGATGTGTACTAAGATCCATGGATCACGTCTCCAGGTTGTAGATTTCTTTAGCTTTGGTGAGTTCACCCGGCAGGTCTTTGGACAGCGTTCGGTACTCCTGGATATTGTCCTTGATATGATCGGTCAGGGTCGGAGCAAGCATCGGTCGCATGCCGGATAATGCAGGACGTTCAAGTCGGCCGGCAAAATATTCGGCCATCTGAATGATCCCGCTTATGCCGGCAGGGGATATGTCGGCCAACATTCTGTGATGATTAAAAATCCCCTTCTGGACTTCCGCGGGTGTACGCCACTCTTCAGCTAACGTGGTTCCAATCTTTGAATGGTTGGTCCCGATGATCCGATTTTCATGGTCTATAACAGATGCCGGTTCATCATGAAGCCCCTGGCAGACCTGCTTAAAGAGATCTGGTTCTACCTGGTGCTCGACAATGATGCCCACATCATGGAGAATACCGCATAAAAAAGCGTTTTCTCCGCTTTTTCCGAAAATCCGTTCGCAGATCATCTGGCTGCAAAGCCCCACTGTCGCACTGTGCAGCCATAATTTTTCAGGAGAAAACAGCAAATTTTCTTTATTCAAGGTAAAGATGCTTTTTAACGCTTCCACCATCACCATGTTCCTGAGACTTTCAATACCGACAAAGACAAGGGCTTCGGAAATGGAACTTACTTTTTCTCTGAGGCCAAAATAGGCGCTGTTGACTACCCGCAACAGGCGGACCACCAGTGTGGGATCTACCCGGATCACAGCTTCAAAATCATCAATACTGCTGGTATCATCCGCTATCATTTTTGACAGGCGGATGGCGACATGGGGAAGGGTTTTAATGTTGTTAAACCTTGTGAGAAGCGATGATGCGTCGGGCAAAGTTTCTTTTTCCTTTTTTACCGGTCTAACAAAAAAATCCTGGAACGATTAAATCGGCCGGCCTTTACTGACAATTTCACAAATTCTTGCCGCCATTCGGTGAAGCGGACAGATTTCGTCGGCTTCACCCTTTTCAACCACTGCTCCGGGCATCCCCCAAACCACAGCGCTTTCCCGGTCCTGGACAAGGCAGTATCCGCCTTTCCTGCGGATGGCTGACACCCCTGCGGCACCATCGCTGCCCATCCCGGTCAAAATAACCATCAATATATTTTTAGGGTAGACCAGCCCCACGGATCGAAACAGCACATCCACAGCCGGCCGACAATTATGAACCGGAGGGGAATCCGTAAGTCCCAGAACCTTTCCGGCAGCGCCGGCCGACCTGACAACCATATGAACCCCTCCAGGTGCAATATACATAACGCCGTTTTTGACTGGCTGATTTGATGCGCCTTCAACAACGGTGATGCCGGAAATCCTGTCCAGACTTTCAGCGAGGCTGGCGGTAAATTTAGGCGGCATATGCTGGACCGCAAGTATCGGAACTGGAAAATCAGCAGGCAGGCCGGGTATAATTTTTTTTAACGCATTAGGCCCGCCGGTGGAGACACCAATGGTGACGACATCCACCCTGCCCGGCAGTGAATTTTGAACGCAGACGCCATCATCTGAACCGGTAATTTTAAGTTCCTGCCCACCGGACGGTTCTCTGTCTCCGGCCTTATTAACGGTGGAAATCTGTTGCACTGTCCGCCTGTATTTGCGGGTTCTTACAATTGCAACAAGGGGGGCAAGGGTTTCCTTCAAGGCTTTTGCAGCGGATTGCGCCGAGTCTTCCTGGGGTTTTGGCACAAAATCCAGGGCTCCTGCTTCCAGGGCTTTCATGGTAAGTTCCGCAGAAATTTTGTCTGCGCCGCTGATCATAATCACAGTGACTTGCGGATGGGAGGCCTTGATGATTTTTAAGGTCTCAAGGCCGTCCATCTCCGGCATTACCATATCCACGAGAACCAGATCCGGTGGATTCAGGTTAACCTTTTCAACTGCAATTTTCCCGTTTGAGGCGGTGCCGACCTTTCCTGCGCCAGGCATGTCAGTAATCAGACTGGACAAAAGCTGCCTGTAAAAGACCGAGTCATCCACAATCAAAATTTTTAAAAGGTCATCCATTTTTTTTACTCAATATCACCTTGCCCCCGGCGCCGTGAACATAAAATCATCTGAAGTCCCTTTTCCCATGCACGGCTCTATAGTTTGAACTGCTTAATGATTTCAGTCATCTTTTCCGCCATTTTAGCCAGTTTCTTTGAAGATTCATTGGCCTGACTCGCACCAAGAGCGGTCTCTTTGGAGGCAAGGCTGATTCCCTGGATATTGTTTGAAATCTCCGTAACCCCCTTGGATGACTCGACTGTTGAACGGGCAACCTCTTGGACGCCACCGGACAGTTCTTCTACGTGATAGGCGACTTCGGAAGCGGTCTTGGAGCTTTCATCTGTAGATTCGGCTATCTTATTCACAAGCTCTGCAGATTCCTGAGCCTTTTGCGCCACCTCTTTAACGGTTTTGGCATTATCGGTAACATTTTGTGAAATATCAGCAGCCGTGGCTGTTTGCTCTTCCACAGCCGAGGCAATGGTCTGGCTGATATCAGCAATTTCATTTATTACCGAACTGATTTCTGTAATGGCATCGACGACGGCATTGGTGCTGCTTTGAATTTCCTCGATCTGGCCTGAAATTTCATCGGTTGCATCCGATGACTGTCTGGCCAGTTCTTTAACCTCCCCGGCCACCACAGCAAAGCCCTTGCCTGCTTCACCGGCACCTGCGGCTTCAATGGTAGCGTTCAGTGCAAGCATGTTGGTCTGATCTGCAATGTCTTTAATCACGCCGACCACCTTACCGATCTGTTTTGACGCCCGGACCAAACCGTCCATCTTATCATTGACTTCCTGTGTTCTCTGGCTGGCCGTTCTGGAAATCAGGCTGGCCTGGCCCGTATTCTGGGCCACATCGTTGAGAGATGCCGTCAGTTCTTCAACGGCAATGGCGACAGAACTAATTCCCTGGGAAATCGATTCACTGTCTTTGGCCATTTGATTGACATTATCTGCTGTTTTTCGACTGGACTGCGCCACAGAAGAAAAGGAAGCGGACATTCCACCGGTCATGTCGGAAATATTGGATACTGCCGCGCTGGACTGCTCGGCTGCCGACGCCACCGTGTTGACATTGGCAGACACCTCTTCGGATGCAGTTGCAACAGTCGTGGCCTGGGTCGTCATCTCTTCGGCTTGGGCGGCCATCTGCGTGGAGACCGCGGATAGTTCCTCCGAAGCACCGGACAAACTCGTGGTCGTGTCTGAAATCTGACTGATCAGGTTCCGAAACCCTTGTACCATTTCATTTAAAGCGTGGGCCAGTCTGCCAATTTCGTCTTTCTGAGAGACCTCCAATGTAGCGCTTAAATCTCCTTTTGCCAGGTTCTGGGCAAATTCGACGCCTTTAACCAAAGGCCGCGTAATGGAACGGGTGACAAGAAAGAAAATGGCCGCAACCAGAACAAGCCCGGCCAGTATAATGCCTCCGGCTTTGATGAGCCGGGACCTGAGTGCAGCGTCTGCCCTATCCAGACTCTGAATGACCTCAAAGGCCCCGTGTATTTCTCCGTCTTTCCAGTTTTCAATGATACCGCCAGTGGGATCTTTCCCGTCATTTCTCCCCCATAAAGTACTGGACTGGACCGGGTCGCCGTGGCAGATCAAGCATCCCTGGGAGAGGCGCACCGGCAGAAAATATCTGACGGAATTGGCCCGGGTATCGATGGTATAATACTCATCCAGATTTTCGTCTTTTATCTTTTTCAGCGCAGGGCCTTCTATTTTATAATCTTTACCGTAATCCGGTTCGTTCTCAGGATTCCTGGGACTGAATTTGGGCACCCTGAAAGTATAGCCGCCTTGTTTTGCCTTGCGCATGGCAGATTTCCATGCGGCGACCACCGGAATAACGGCCATCAGCTTATCTTTTTCTCCTGTTTCGGCATAGGTTCTGATATCATCAATCGTAAAAATGCCAAGGCGCCATTTCTCCTCCATCTCTTCGCGAACCGATTCGGCAATCAGACAAATGGAGCGGGCTTCCTTTACAATAGACTGAACGGTCTGGCTGTTATCGCTCTTTTGGTACAATATAAGAAGTATCCCCACCAACACCACAACCGTGCCGATACCGACTGTTAAAAATTTGACGAGAATAGGCAAATCAAGAAATTTTTTCATTGTCTCCTCCAGGTATTCAGTTATGGAAATTTATTTTTATAAACTTTGGGTTGAAATCAGTCCGCGCCTCGGCAGACCGCCATAATTTTTTCCAGCAGCATGGGGATGTTCAAAATGATGATCAACGATTCTTTTTGTTTGATCACCCCACGGATCAGGTCATTGTCAACTTCGTCCAGATTGGACGGGGCAGGTACGATATCTGAATCTTGCGCCTCAATGACGTCATCCATCCGATCAATAAGAAGGCCCACGATATCATCCCCAAGATCTGTGTTGGTAAGTTTTCCCCGGGCCTGGTATTTACTGATTTCTTCGTTGGTCTTGAGCACCAGGAGCCGGTTGTCTTCCACGTGATCCGAAGCAGAGCGTCCCAGACAGACTGCAAGGTCGATCACCGTCACCACCCGTCCTCTCAGGTTCATCAGACCCCGTATGTGGCTGGATGATGCGGGAACCGGGGTGATGGACATATGACGATAGACTTCCTTGATAAGCAAAATATCGACCCCAAGACGGGTGCTGCCTAAAATGAATGTTGCAATCTGTCGGCTCATCAGGCCACCTCCATTGACGAATCCAGCATCTGGGTGAGCTTTTCCAAAAGTCTTTCCTTGTTGAGTTTTGACTCCCAGAGGTTGAACCCAGCTTTTATTCCCCGGGTTTCATCGATGTCGGTACCCAGAGAAGTGACAGCCATGACAGGCAGGCTTTTGAAACGATGGTCCCTTCGAATTAACTGGATAGCCTCCCAGCCGTCCATGACCGGCATGACAATATCCATAATCACAGCGTCCACATGCTCCCCGTTGAGAATATCGATCGCCTGTTTCCCGTTTTCGGCTTCTAAAACTTCAAATCCTACTGATGTCAAAAAATCTTTTTCGATCATTCTGAAAAAGGGCGTATCTTCCACAATCAAAATTCGTTTGGTCTGGACTTCGGCCTCCTCTTGATCCGGCTGGTCGTACCACTCCGGGGCGGCCAGCTCAAAGAGCCGATACATATCCGGTAAAAGCGTGATTCTGCCTTCGAGAATGGCGGAACCGAACAGGCCGGGCGCTGTGATCGAACGGGTGTCGATATTTACCTGTTCCTGGATTGTACCTTCCACACAATTGATCACAATGCCCATGGGATGTTTGATCTGTTTGGGTATTATGACACCTAAGGTCTCCTGGCTGGAGCGGTCTGGGCGATCCACCGGCAGATAATCTTCGAGAAAAACCAGCCGGAGTTTGTCACCCTGGTATTGCAGGTAGTGGCGGTCCTTTATTTTTTCAATTTTAGAGATTTTGACACGCTCAATGCGGGTTATCTGCTCCAGGGGCATGGCAAACCGTTCGTCACTGCCGTTATTGAACAGCAAGAGCGTCTGCAGGTCCTTGGTTGTGCTGCGCGATTCGGATTGGGCCACTTCTGCGCTGGTCAGGGAGAGGTGCCTGAGGCCCGCCTTTTCGAAAATACCCGCAACATCCAGAATAAGTGCGACGTCTCCGTTGCCCATGATACTGGCCCCGGAAAAACAGGGTTGTTCTTCTAAATACCGGGGCAGAGGCTTAACCACAATTTCCTCGATATTTTCAACTTCATCCACAAGCAGACCAAATCTGGAGATGCCGTGCTTGATAATCAACACCCGCATGGGTTCAGTCCGTTCCGAAGAAAGCTCAAAAGAGTCTTCTGCATCTTTCGGGTCTTCTAAATGCAGGACTTGATCCAGGGCAATCAGAGGAAGGAGCATGTCCCTGAGTCTCAAGACCTGGGAGTTCTGAACCCGATTAATCCGTAAAGCGACTTCTTCGGGTTTAATTCTAACCAGTTCATCTATATTGGCTTCGGGCAGAACAAAACACTGATCTGACGTCCGGATCACAAGGCCTGAAACGATGGCCAATGTAAGGGGCAGAACCAGGCTGATGGTGGTTCCAATGCCGGGACGCGAATCGATATCCACCGTCCCCCCTATTTGAGCGATATTGGTGAGAACCACGTCCATGCCCACGCCGCGCCCGCTGACATCAGATATCTCTGCCGCTGTTGAGAATCCAGGTTTGAATATAAGCCTGGCCAGCTCGCGATCTGACATATCTTCCATCTTTTCCTTTGTAATCAGCCCCTTTTCCACAGCCTTTTCCCCCACATATGCACAGTCGATACCTTCGCCGTCATCAATGATATCGATGTATACATGTCCTGCCTGGTGATAGGCCTTAAGTTCTATGGATCCCTGCCGGGGTTTGCCCGCCGCCTCCCTGTCTTCGGGGAGTTCAATCCCATGATCGACACTGTTGCGGATAAGATGGGTCAAAGGATCGGACAACGCTTCAATGATGGAGCGATCAAGCTCCACCTCTTCGCCGTAAGTGGTCAGCCCGATCTCTTTGTTGAGTTTTTTTGCCAGATCCCGGACAACACGGTTGAATTTACCGAAGATATTGGATACCGGCTGCATCCGCATCTGCATAATTTTGCCCTGCATCTCTGTAGTAATCCGGGAAATATGCTGAATCACAGGGGACAGGCCAGGCGTATCTTTGACAAGAGGCTGGACAATCTGGCTGAGCTGATTTCGTCCCAGGACCATCTCCCCGGCCAAGTTGACCAGGTCATTTAAAAAACTGATGCCGATACGAAACTTTTCCTCGACATGAACGGCCTGACTTCCGGTTTTGGGTGGCGGTGCGGTTGCCGAGGGTGCTGCCGGCTTGCTGGGTTCAGTGCGCTTTGGCCGGGGCAGATCGTTCTTTCTATCCGGCGATTGAACAGCATATTTTTCTTCTGGGGGGTCAATCTCTTTGCTTTGACTGTTTTTTGTGATTTGTTCTTTGGTGTTTAGCGCAAGTGCCTGGTGATGTTCATCGATGTCTATCTGCCAAACCTGTTGTTCGGTGACATCTAATTTCCGGCAGACCGTCTGCACGTCCATGACCGTAGCCATGGCAAAGACGAAAAATATATCATTTTCAAGACAATCTGAAAGTCCGCTGATGCTGTCGTATTCCAGCCTGGACTCAATCAGGTCCCCACAGGAGGAGATAATGTTGACCAGATCCAGGGGCGTACGATTTTTATCTTTCAAGTCTTTTCTCAGGGAGATCTGGACTGTATATAGGCAATGGCCTGTTTGAATGAAGCGCGCCAACTGGTCTGCTTTGATGTCAAATGATTTTGGTTTCTCACCGGATTTCGGGGAGACATTTACCACAGGTACAGGCTCTTGGGAACCGCCCCCCAACAAGGTGTTAAACCGGTTCATTTCCTGGCTGATGTCAAACCCATGACTTTCGTTAACATCGTCGAGCATGGCCCTGAGTGTGTCTATCCCCGTAAGAAGCGCATCAATAAGTTGCGGGGTTACCGTCATTGTTCCCTCCCGGACCTGGGAGAGAAGATTTTCCATGATATGTGCCAGTTCACCGATCTTACTGAGTCCGATGAATCCGGCCCCACCTTTGATACTGTGAACGGCCCTGAAGATACGGTTAACGGTCTCCGTATCAATTCTGTCGATATGCTCTTCCATCTGAAGAAGATCCGGCTCAATGGACGCAAGGTGTTCAACGGATTCTTCGATAAATACGACGACTAATTCATCTTGATCCATCATAGGTGATCACTCCCTGGGCTCAATCGTAAAAAGGGCGGGAAACTGAAAAAACTTGGCCACTTTCATGAATCGCTGCCCAGCCCCTGTAATCTTGAACTTTTTGGATTCTGCCGTCATCTGGCGGTAAATACCAATCACCAGATTGACGCCCAGAGAATCCATGTTTTCAACATGATCAACCGCCAATATCACCCCGGATACGTCCGGGTTTTCCCGTATTTTTTTAAGAAAATCATCCCGGATGGACTCTATCCTGCTTGCCACAAGATCTGAATCCGGTGTAAGGTAAAGGGTATCAGACGTTTTTTTCATAATTCCTAATTTTTCCTCAAGTTCCCGGGTGTCAATTCTTGATATCCGTTCTTCGGGAATATCCAATGCTTCGGATATGGTGCCAAATTCCACCTGTGTGGAAAAAAGAATGAGCAGTGGTAGATTGCTTTCCAGACAGTTCTCCAAACCGGAGACATTATGGATATCCAGTTTTGATTCGATGAATTCGCCGTTCCAGTTGATCGCGTTGATCAATTTGTATGGGCTCACGTTTTTTTCTTCAAGATCTTCTTTGAGCCGAAACTCGAGCATATAAAACTTATGGCCACGATTCAGCAGAAGCCCAACCTTTTGCTCAGGAACGTCAAAAACAGTAACATCATTGTCCTTATCCCTGAAAACTTGTATTTGTATAGTTTTTTCCGTCGCTTCCTGCTTGAAGATATATTTGTCCAGAAGATCCAGTTCTTTTTGGATCTCCATTTGCCTGCTTGCCTCTACATCCTCAAACATGGATTTCAGTTTCTGGGTTCCCGTAATCAGTACCCCTGTCATTCCGCCCTCAAAGGTTATTTCCTTGTAATGGATCATTGATAAAAGCTGGCTCATTTTCCCGGCCAAATCATGTATCCGATCCAACTGATAGAAACCCGCAGCGCCTTTAATGGTATGGACGTGGCGGTAGACGTTATCGCATGTATCCATATCAAAATTTACACCACTGTCATTGATATCCCCCAGATCGGATTCGATGGCGTCAAGATGTACCTGGGCTTCTTTGATAAAGGTGCCCATCAAGTTGTTTTGTGTCTTCATTGACAGCTCCTTCTTTTATGCGTGCCACTTGATCAATCCCATTTACCGCTCAGGATTTAGCATTGAAACGTAACGTAATTTTTCCTTCCATCGCAGTCATCTGGTCTGCAATGGATTTCACCATGCATAGTCCTCTGTTATCGATTTGGGTCAGGGTCAGATCCTGTTTCCGGCAAAGGCATTTTTCGATATCAAAACCCTTGCCTTCGTCCGCGATCTCCAGAGATATGCCGTTCTCACCAAAGTCAATGCAGACTTCGAACCTTGCCTTTGCCCGTTGCCCATTACCATGTTCCACTGCATTTAAAAATGCCTCTCTTGCCGCCAGGAGGATGAGGTCCCGGTCGACGCCATGGGGGATCAGATCCGGGCGAAGATGTTCATCCAGCCAGGAACAGGCATGATCCACCTCCTTATAGGTAGAATAGAATTCAGCACATTTGCCCAAAGGGCTTTTCTTTTTACCGGTGTAGATACAAAAAACGCTCAGGTCGTCTACCTGCTCCTTTTTGCCCAGAATGGTATCGATGATATGCTGACAAAGCCCACGTGGACCTGAACTGCCCTTTAAGGGTTCAGGCAGGGTCATGACGGCATACATCAAATCCTGGGCCTCGATCCCGTCGGAAAAGAAGAATACATAGCTCTCCGCCCCAAGCCTGACGGATTCAGTCACAAAAAGATCGGAATTATCCAGCATTCCCAAGACCATTCCACCGCCCCCAAGACGAGAAAAAACGGGTTTTTCTTGGGGATCGAACGTGAGAATAACGCCACCGGGATTTCCGGCCATAGCCGTTATAATTTTGTTGGCCCATCGATCCCAGAAAACTACGGTGGCACAGACATGGGAATATTCGTTGCCGGCTTTAAGCAGTTCATGGTTGATTTTTTTAAGCAGGCCAATGGGATCCGTTTTAAAGTCCTCCCAAAAGGAAAGCAAAAATCCCGTGAACATCGCGTTGGTATAAGAGCTTGCCACATCGTGACCGGCCACGTCCGTGAGGACCAGTCCGCACTGGCCCTGGGTCCCGAAACGGCAGCTTCGAATCATATCTCCGCCGGCATCGTGCAACGGCTGATATGCTGCATCAAAGCGATGGCAGAAATTTTCGCATCCGGGGTGCATAAGCCGATCCTGGGCCTTTCGAATCAATTCGGATACATCTTTTTCAAACCGCTGAGCACCTTTCCAGACAAGCGCTCTGACCGTTGCAGAAATCATATCAACGCCCTGGGTCTTTACCTGATCCTGGGGGATTATGCCGTCCACTTTTTGTTGAATGGCGTATTGGAAAAGAGCCGTATCATAGGCCTGGGTATACAGGAATACCGGAATATGTGAAAAATTTCTTTTGATGTTGGTTAACAGTCCAAGGCCGTCGATACCAGAGGTAAACACGTTGCTTAGAATAATCCGGTTACTGTCCCCGGCCTCTTCAAGATAGGTAAGCGCTTCGGAACCGTTGGCGAATTCAAGGACCTGGAATCCATTTTCTGTAAAATGGACGTTAAATTCACCTCTTAATGTTATATCCTCTTCCACCAGAATAAGGTGCAGGTCCTTAAAAACAGATATAGCAGGTGAAGCAATGTCACTTTCCCCTTCCAAATTCCCCTTTTTTTCCTTTTCCGATTTTTTGTCCGCATAATCTTTAAGGATTTGTTTAACAATTTTTACGGTCAGGGGTTTGGGGAAATAGGCATCGCAACCGGCCCGGATACTGTTTTGCCGGTCCTGCTTGGAAGATAGCGCAGAAACGGCAATAATCGGTATATCCAATGCCATGTCCCTTATTTTGCCGGCAGTTTCAAATCCGTCCATCCCCGGCATCAAAAGATCAAGGATCACCAGAGCAAATTCATTCTTTTGAATCTGCTCAAGCGCTTCCCTGCCGTCATTGGCTTCAACTGCGACATATCCTTCCTTTATCGCTACTTTTGAAACCAGAGTGCGGTTATACGGATTGTCGTCGACGATTAAAATAGATGACAATGGCAACGATTCCTAATTGAGAAATTAAAGAGTATGTACAAAAAATAGTTACGAATAAAAAAATAGATTAGATAATTTATAGCACCGTAAACTAATAAATTTCAAGGAGAAACAAGTCGAAAGATTTTGAAAAGTTGCCTGATATACACACCGGGCTTAGTCGTAAATGGTATTTGAGACGCTAAATTTTAGATGCGTTGTAATTTCACCGGTTCCCCTGGCTGTGTACAGTCCGGGGAACCATACGATATTCATAAAGAGAGCTATCAATTATCGAAACCGGTTCCCCAGTTATACCGTCTTTTGACAAAATCAAGGGTCAGGGTGGTCTCCACGGACGTTACACCGGGAACGGTACCCACCTGATTTAACACCAGGTCGTTGAGATCGGCCATGGATTCCACGTTAAATTCGGCATCAATGCCGGTGGATGCGCCGCTGGTTTTAACAATAAACCATAAGGCCGGGATCTGTTTAAGCTGCTGGGCCACCGGATCAATCCGGCCGATATCCACATGAATTCGCAGGTGGCCAACCACGTTAAATCCAAGCCTGAGCGGATTGCTCACGGCCACAATTTGAATAATTTCATCATCGATCAGTCTGCTCAAACGGGTTCGGACGGTGGCTTCGGAAACATCAATGGCTTTTGCCATGTCTGTGTTGGATATTCGTCCGTCGTTTTGGAGCAGTTTTATAATTTCACGGTCAATCCGATCAAGGGGTCTATCTTTTTTCACACGATCATCCTCATTCTTTTATATCGACAACAACACCTTAAAATATACGAAATTCGAATATTTTTCAAACATCATCTAATATACAAACCAATTTATGATTTTTAATAATCGAATTTCGCATATTTTCTGTATTGACATTGCAACCGCGTCATCTTAAAAACAATATTCGATAATCGTATTTTTTTAAACTTTGAGTACGCATAATTACATTTTTTAAGTGTTTAATTTTTATAATTCGAGATGACATCATTTTTTCGACAAATAAAACCTATGGGGGGAGTAAATTTAATGAGTCTGCCAAAAATTAAAAATTACATTGATGGGGAATGGATTGATTCCAACAGCAGCCGGACCGCAAATATCTGCAACCCTGCCCTGGGGGAACCGATTGCGGTGGTGCCATACGGAACAAAGCAGGATGTGGACTTGGCCGTAACCGCAGCAAAAAACGCATTCAAAGAGTGGAAAGAGACCCCGCCGCTCAGCCGGGCCAGGTATCTGTTCCGTCTCAAAGAGGCGTTTGAGGATGAATTTGAGGACATTGCCCGGGTGCTGACCACGGAACAGGGCAAAGCCATTGACGAGGCCCGGGGTGAAGTGCGCCGGATGATTGAAAACGTCGAACATGCCACCGGCGTGACCACCATGATGACCGGGTACTGCCTGGAGGATATCGCCAAAGGCATTGACTCCTCCCTTTACCGTCAGCCCATGGGGGTGTTTGGATGTATTGCGCCCTATAATTTTCCTGCCATGGTTCCCTGGTGGTTTTTGCCCTACGCCCTGGTTAGCGGCAACACTTATGTACTCAAACCGTCCGAACAGGTCCCCATGACCCAGAACCGGATCTTTGAGATCATTGACGATGTGGGATTTCCCGAAGGCGTTGTCAACATGGTGAACGGGTCAAAGGAGGTGGTCAATGCCATGCTGGACCACCCGGACATTGAAGGGATCTCGTTTGTGGGGTCCACACCCACGGCCAGATATATCTATGAACGGTGCGGGGCAACAGGTAAAAGGGTCCAGGCCCTGGGCGGTGCCAAAAACATTGTTGCCGTCATGCCCGATGCCAATATAGATGACGGCATGCCCTCTCTGATTACTTCCTTTTTCGGCTGCGCCGGCCAGCGGTGTCTGTCGGGTTCCATCCTGGCGCCTGTGGGTGACAAGGCATTTGCGGACGCATTCATCGACCAATTTGTTGCCGCCACCCGGGCCATGCAGGTAGGCGACGGGCTGGATGAAAAAAACGCCATGGGTCCTGTGATCAGCCAGGCCCACCGGGAACGGATCTTAGAATACATTGAACGAGGCATCCGGGAAGGGGCCGATCTTATTTTGGATGGCCGTGACTTTACCGTAGACGGCTATCCCAACGGCTTTTTTGTGGGCCCCACCATCTTTGACAATGTGACGCCGGAGATCACCATTGCACGCGAAGAGATCTTTGGGCCTGTGGTCAGCATTGTGCGCACCCCGACCCTGGATGATGTGATCGAACTGATCAACACCCGGGATTTTGCAAACGCGGCCTGTATTTACACCCAGAATGCCGCAGCCGTCAGAAAGCTTCGCGTTGAGGCCAGTCCCGGCATGATCGGCGTCAACATCGGCATTGCCGCCCCCATGAGTTTCTTTCCCTTTGGGGGGTCCAAACATTCCATGTTCGGAGACATCAAAGGCCATGGCCGGGAGATCTTCCAGTTTTTCACCGATACCAAAGTGGTCATTGAACGCTATTTTTAGGAGGATCATATGCCCCTGGTTAATTTTGGAAGTATTTTAACCTTTGCAGAAGAGATCGAAAGCCGACAGCTGGATTTCTACAATACTACCATGGCCCTGCCCCATTGTGAGGATTTAAAGCCCTGGCTGCAGGGTCTTTGCAAATCGGCACAAAAAAGACTTGCCGAGGTTCGGCGGGTACGTCGGGAAAACGTCACTGAAATGATCTTAGAAACCATTCAAGGATTTTCCCGGGACCCGTTTGCCTTGGATGTACCCGATACATCCACCCTGCCCGTTCAGGATATTGCCCCCCTGGTCATTCAAATGGGGAGTCGGGCCGCAGCCTTTTATGAAGCGGCAGCAGAAAAACTCAGAGGCCAGGCAGAAGTTTCCCGTGCCCTCAAGGGCCTTAAAAAAAAGCACCTTAAAGAATTACAAACCATTGAAGGAACAAAATCATGACGACACCTGTCAACTGGCTCGAATATGACGTTGAAACCATGGTGGAGAAAGACAATAACAGCCTGTGGCATCATCTGAAATCCCACACCGTGTTTAAAGAAAAAGAGCAGATGATCGTTGTGGGGGGCAAGGGATTGAACATTTACGACATCCGGGGCAATGAATACCTGGATGCCACCTCAGGCGGTGTATGGAGCGTCATGGTGGGATACGGCAGGGAATCCATTGCCCGGGCGGTCTATGAGCAGTTAAAACAGATGCCCTACTTTGCCGGTGCCTACGGCTCCATTCCGGCCATAAAATTTGCCGCCAAATTGCTGGAACTTTTGCCCCGCCATGGAAAAATATACTTTTCCAGCTCCGGCTCCGAAGCCAATGAAAAAGCGTTCAAAATGGTCAGACTTGCTTCACGGATCTGTAACCCGCGCAAGGGCAAATACAAAATACTTTACCGGGACCGTGACTATCACGGCACCACCATCGCCACCATGAGCGCCTGCGGCCAGTTTGAACGAAAAAAGGGATTCGGGCCATTTGTGGAGGGCTTTGCGCAAGTGCCCCACTGCCTGTGCTACCGCTGCCCCTTTGACAAGAGCTATCCGGGATGTGATATCGACTGCGCCCGGGCCGTGGAAGAGGTCATTTTAAAAGAAGGGCCTGACACCGTGGGCGGATTTATCGTGGAGCCCATCACAGCGGGCGGCGGGATTATCCCGCCGGTCAAAGAGTATTTTCCCATGGTCCAGGAAATCTGTAAAAAATATGGGGTATGGATCATCATGGATGAAGTGGTATGCGGATTTGGCCGGACCGGAAAATTCTGGGGGCATGATCACTATGATGTGGACCCGGATATCATCACCATGGCCAAGGGATTGGCAAGCTCCTACGAAGCCCTTTCCGCCACCGCCGTAAAGCAGGAGATCTATGATATTTTCCTCAATGACACCGCCAATCCAGAAGAACAGACCAATTTTTTCCGGGATATCAGCACCTATGGCGGCTGTACCGCCCCCATGGCTGCGGCACTGGAAAGTACCCGCATCATTGAAGACGAGCATCTTGTAGAAAACAGCCGAGAAAAAGGAAGACTGTTGCTTGACCGGCTCAAGGCACTTACATCTTTACCAGTGGTTGGCGATGTCAGGGGAGTGGGACTTTTTTGCGGTCTGGAGATCGTTGTGGACAAAGAGAAAAAAACACCGCCCAGTGAACCACAGATGGCGGCGCTGATGGGCAACATCCTTGCCGAAAAAGTAATTGTGGGCAGAACCAACAGCAGCCTGCCGGGCATGAACACGACTTTATATTTTGTTCCCTGCCTCACCGTGTCCGAAGCGGAGATTGACACCATGGTCACGGCGGTTGCCAGCGCCATCAAAAAAACATTTTAACCACGGAAACCACCGAATTCACGGAAATTTTATTTTCAGTGTCTTTCCGTGAATTCCGTGGTTAAAAACAGACGCTACCCGGACCGCTTGGCGGTCATCTTTGAAATATTTACTTCAATCACAGCCGTTTGGGCCAGATCCTGGGGATCAAATTCATGGGTGCGGGAGGAATATTGGGCCATGATGCAGTTCAGGCCTTTAATTTTTTCTTCCGGTTCAACAAGAATCCGTGCCTTTCCCTCGCCGATAATGCTGGTATAGGATGTTCCCCAGTTGCAGGCAGAGGCGTGTTTCTTCAGCTTTATCAGTTCATCAAATTCAAAGCAGACCTGTGGATTGGCCGCCAGAATATCAAGCTTGCGCCCCGTATCTGCCCCATGAAAATATAAAAAAGGATGATTATACCCGAAATGCAAGGGTACCACATAGGGCTGCCCGTTGTCTGACAGGCCCAGGCGGCAGACCTTGGCCTGCTTAATGATGTCGTCAATCTGATCCTGATCCGTTATCTGCTTTTCTTTTCTGCGCACAATACCTCCTGTTTTAACAGCTCAAATTCCTGTTCACCGGCCCCGGCAGCCCCCAAAGGACGTTTGGCATTGTCATGGCAGTCGGAACCGCCGGTGACAAGCAGGCCATACTTTTGTGTCCAATTCAGCAACAGCGCCCTGTGTTCCTGAATATGACCCGGATAATGGACCTCAAGACCTTTGACACCGGCATCCAGCATCTCAGGCAGCAGGCGGGACACGGTCTCTATGGGCGGCAGCACCTCCTTGTAATGCCCCTCCCCGGGAAAAGATCCGGCGGCCGGGTGGGCCAGTACCCCAACCACAGGTTCGGTTGTCAAAAATCCTTTTACCAGGTCAAGATCCACCCCAGACGGCAGATAGGCGGGACTGTCATTGCCGATGATTTGGGTGATGGTATCTTTGTCTGAAATTCCCAGTTTTTCGTCCAGGGCCATGGCAAAATGACGCCGGGAGGCATTGTCCGAATAGGCGGCAATATCCTCAAAGGTCAGCTCCCTTGGCAGCAAAGCAGACCGACCGCCAGGGCCAAACACCTCGTTGATTTTATCAATTCTTGCCCGGACCAGCGCCTCTCCCCGACCCTGGGCCAAAAGCGTTTTAAACCGGGAGACAAACCCCGAATCTTTTAACAGCGCCTTTGAAAAATAAGTCAGCACGTGCAAGGTGCCCGTGAAAAAGTCCCGCTTGAAGCGCACGGAGATCTCCACACCGGGGAACACCTCGACCCCTTGGGATCCGCCAGCCGCCAGTGCCGGCTCAAGTCCGTCGAGGGTATCATGGTCTGTGACGCCCAAAACCTTGATGCCCAATTCCGCGGCCCGGGCAACCAGGTCACCGGGGGAAAAATCCCCGTCAGACGCGGTGGTATGATTGTGCAAATCTGCAAATATATGTGTCATCAACTGCCTCCTGCCAGTGAAAGTTTACTTTATCTATACAATGATACCCGTTTTATCATAAATCAAACAGGCCCGGACATATTTTATTTTTTTAACCATTTTGTAATATTCTATTTGATTTTCACGGATTAAATGGTAGAAAGGACAGCTATTATAAATTGGCCCAAAGTCGGTTTCAAGCATTGGAAATCGTTGGCAATCTGAATTGTCATTTTGAGTTAAGATGTTCGACCGGCTGAAGAATTAAACAATATTGTCACTTTTCAGAGATCAAAATCGGTCTAAAAGCCTGTCAGAAAAAATAAAAATTATAGAGACAAGCCTTTGAACACTGACAATCCATAAACATCTGGACTTAATACCCTATGGACCCCTTATGCACCCTTGGGAAAATCACCTCTCCCAATCAGGCCCTAAATCTGTTTGCATCAATACTTGACAGCACACAATCAGCAAAACTTGCCAAGATCAAACACCCGGATGTACTAGTCCGTATCGCCAACGCCATTGCCCTTTGCAGGCCGTCAAACGTATTTATCAATACCGGATCAGACGAAGACAAGGAAATCATCCGCAAAATTGCCCTGGAAAAAGGCGAAGAAAACGCCCTGGCCATGGACGGCCATACCATCCATTTTGACCTGGCCGGTGAGCAGGGCAGAATCGTGGACCGCACCTATTACATTGCTGAACCCGAGGACCGGGTATCCAGCCTTGCCAACCGCATGCCCCCTGAAAAAGCCGTGCAGGAGATTGAAGATCACATGTCCGGCATCATGGAAAACCTGACCATGATCGTGGGATTCTATATGAGGGGGCCTGTGGGCTCTCCTGCAGCCAACCCTGCGCTGGAACTGACCTCCTCAGCCTATATATCCCACAGTGCAGAACTGCTGTATCGAAACGCATTTGATTATTTTGACCGTGAAGTTGAGCAAAAGGGATATTTTTTCACCAACGTACACTCCGAAGGCTTGAACCGCACCGAGGATCTTCCCCATGCCCGGGTGTTCATGGACCGCAAACACCAGACCACCTATGCCTGGAAATGTACCTATGCCGGCAACACCCTGCTGCTAAAAAAGGGCAATCACAGGTTTGCCGTGGACAAGGCCGTATACCAGGACCGGGGCCGGGAGTTGTCCGAACATATGTTTATTACCGGCATCGGAGGGCCTGGGGGACGGACCACCTGGTGTGCCGGGGCGGCCCCTTCGGGATGCGGAAAAACCACAACCGCCATGGCCGGCAATGTATTTATCGGGGACGACCTGGCCCAGATGTGGATCGCCCAGGACGGCACCATCCGGACCATCAATCCCGAAAACGGGATATTCGGCATTGTGGAAGGTGTAAATGATGAAGGTGATCCTTTGTTGATGAGGGTATTGCGGGAGCCCGGGTGCGAGGTGATCTGGTCAAACGTCCTGATGGACGAAGATCTTAAACCCCACTGGGTCGGTAATATGGAGCCTGCCCCCCAAAAAGGGATCAACTTTCAGGGTGAATGGTACCAGGGAAAAACAAACGACAAGGCAGAGCCCATCCCCATTTCCCATCCCAACTCCAGATGTACCCTGGCCTCGGAATGCCTGGAGAACTACTCTTGTGAAGCAGCCAATCCCGAAGGGGTGGTGACACGGATATTCACCTATTCGGGCAGGGATGCGGACACCATGCCGCCGGTGTGGGTGGCAAAGAACCCGGATGCCGGTGTGGTGATCGGTGCCTGTATCGTCTCTGCCACCACGGCCACGGAGGTCGGGGTCTCGGGCATTAAACGCGCCCCATGGGCCAATGCCCCTTTTATTCCCGGCGCACTGGGCGATTACATGGATGCCCAGTTCAAATTCTTCAACAACCCGGACATCAAGGAACCGTTCCAACCGGTGATGGCAGGCCTGAACTACTTTCTGACCCACCAGGCCCGGGGCGGCGATTCAAAAAAGCTTCTCGGGGAGAAAAGGGATGTCAAAGTGTGGCTGGCATGGCTGGAAAGATATGCACACAACGAAGTCGGACACCTGCCGACACCCATCGGCAACCTGCCCTGTTACAAGGATCTGGCCGCGCTGTTCAAGCAGCTCATTGACAAGGACTATCCAAGGTCCCTGTATGACATGCAGTTTGCCCTGTACACCGAAAAAATCATCCAGCGCATTGAACTGCAGCAAGCCGCATACGCAGAGGAAGAAAACCTTCCCGAAAAACTGTTTGAAATTCTTGCGGCACAAAAATCAGACCTGCTGAATCTAAAAGAAAAAGCAGGAGATGTGATCCTGCCGGATTACTTTGAAAACCGAATGTAAAAAACAAGTTACACAATTATTGAGTTACTTCAATATTTCGTTGTGGACTGAACCCGAATGTCCATTGACCGGTTCAGTCCATGACAGCACGAAACCCCACCAGGACTAATTCTATCCACTCAGTGCAGTTTTACTTAAGCCCCCCCGTTGTTTCATCTTTGACTATGCAGCAGCAATCCTCCAAAAAAATTGAATGTATATTACCGCCATGCTGGCAAAACATTATGATTTAGCCCTTTTTTACGTATCTTCACAAAGAAACACGGCATTTCAATTCAATTTTTTTGAAGATTAAACGAAAAAATAAATTATCTCAAAAATTATTGATAATGAACCTTGAAAAAGGGGTTATTTCGGGTGTATTTTAAAAATTGCCCTAAATTTTAAGTTCTAACCGGTTTTGAGTGATGAAGATGGCATGCTATCTTTACATTATTTATTTATTTTAAATAATTGTATACAAAACCACACCGGGTTTCCACTTGATTTATGGACATTGTTCAATATATAAATGCTTTTATTTAATTTACTAGCGAGGATAATTTTCATAAATTTTTTTTAACAATTCTTTAAATTATTTTTCACAACCAAAGAAGGAGAATAATAATGGCTAAAATAGTGCATCGTGAGGAATTGGCCCAAGGGACCATTATCCTCAACGAAATAGACGCGCCCCGCATATCCAGAAAGGCCAAGCCCGGTCAGTTTGTCATTCTTCAGGCAGACGAAACCGGTGAACGCGTCCCGTTGACCATGGCGGACACCAATCCCGAAAAAGGCACCATCACCATTATTTACATGGTTGTCGGCAAATCCACGGCCCGGTTCAAGGATCTTAAGGTCGGCGAGGAATACTATGCGCTCATCGGTCCTTTAGGTGCGCCCACCCATATTGAGAAATTAGGAAAAGTTGTTTGCGTGGGCGGCGGAACCGGTATTGCCGTTCTGCATCCCATTGCACGGGCATTAAAGCAGGCCGGCAATGAGGTCACAGCTATTCTGGGCTCCAGAACTTACGACCTGCTCATTTTGGAAGACAAGATGAGAGCGGCCTCCGACACCCTGCATATCTGCACCGATGACGGTTCCAAGGGTCATCACGGATTTGTTACGGATATACTCAAAGAGACCATCGAAAAAGAGGATATTGCCCTGGTTGTGGCCATCGGCCCTATTCCCATGATGAAGTTCTGCAGCCTGATCACCAAGGACAAAGGTGTTAAAACCATGGTCAGCCTCAACCCGATCATGGTGGACGGCACAGGTATGTGCGGCGGATGCCGGGTATCCGTCGGCGGAACAACAAAATTCGCCTGTGTGGACGGTCCTGAATTTGACGGCCACCAGGTTGATTTTGATGGACTCGCCAAACGGCTTGCATCCTATACACAAATTGAGAAGCAGTCCATGGATGCTTACAACAAATGTCAATGCGGTTCAAAGTAATGCGCCCGTTTCAGGGATATATGGAGGAATAAATGGCAGAGAATAAAGTAAAAGTTGACCGGGTAGTGATGCCGGAACAAGACCCGGACGTTCGGCGCAGAAATTTTTTAGAAGTCCCCTTAGGTCTTTCCGAAGAGATGGCCATAACCGAAGCAAAACGTTGTATCCAGTGCAAGAAACCCGCCTGCATGGAGGGATGTCCGGTTTCAGTCGCCATTCCGGAGTTTATCAAATGCATAGCCAATGGTGATTTTAGCGCTGCGGCCAAAAAACTGTGGGAACGCAATGCGCTTCCCGCTGTCTGCGGCAGAGTCTGCCCCCAGGAAGAACAATGCGAAGGTAACTGCATTTTAGGTAAAAAAGGCAAGCCGGTTGCCATTGGATATCTGGAACGATTTGCTGCAGACTGGGAGCGTAAAAACGGAACAGGCGAAGTGCCTGCAGTGGCTGAAAAAACCGGTAAGAAAGTGGCGGTTATCGGCTCCGGCCCCTCGGGCCTGACCGTGGCAGGCGATCTTTTGGTCAAGGGACACGATGTCACTATTTTTGAAGCGTTTCACAAACCCGGCGGGGTTCTGGTGTATGGTATCCCCGAATTCCGTCTGCCCAAAGAGATTGTTGCGGCGGAAGTGGCCACCCTTGAAAAGATGGGCGCAACCATTGAATGTAACACCGTCATCGGTGCCACCGTCACCATTGACGAACTATTTGCCGAAGGCTTCGACGCCGCATACATCGGTGTGGGCGCAGGACTTCCCAGATTCATGAACCTGCCCGGCGAAAACCTCATCGGCATTTATTCCGCCAATGAATACCTGACCCGGACCAACCTGATGAAAGGGTATCTGTTCCCGCAATACGATACACCCATTGCCCGAGGCAAAAATGTCGTGGTGCTTGGCGCCGGCAACGTGGCCATGGACGCAGCCAGAACCGCCATGCGTTTGGGTGCTGAAACCGTCAAGGTTGTGTACAGACGCTCCAGGGATGAAATGCCCGCAAGAAACGAAGAGTTGCACCATGCAGAAGAAGAAAAAATCGAGTTTGTCCTGCTGACCAACCCCACCAAATTCTATGGTGATGAGGATGGACGCCTGACCGGCATGGAATGTGTAAAAATGGAATTGGGCGAACCGGATGCGTCCGGCCGCCGCCGTCCTGTAACCATAGAAGGCAGCGAGTTCAACATCGACTGTGACCTGGTTGTGGTGTCCGTGGGCTCCAACGCCAATCCGCTGCTCACCAACTCCACCCCGAATCTGAATTTGAACAAATGGGGAAATATTATCGCAGACCCCGTCACCGGAAAAACATCCAAAAAAGGTGTATGGGCCGGTGGTGACATTGTCACTGGTGCTGCCACGGTTATTCTTGCCATGGGTGCAGGACGTGCCGCAGCCAACTCCATGCACGACTATCTGACCATTGGCTGGTAAATCCTGAAAATATCAGCACAACAAAGGCGGGTGGATATTTGTATACCGACCCGCCTTTTGTTTTTTACAATCCCTATTCAGGTTTGATAAACACCTTATGATCCACCAGGGATAAAGAGTCAATCTTTCCTTTTATAAATTTTTGTTCACCAAAAATGGAGACCAGGCGAATGCCGTCCTCTTCAGGTTCGACCTTGTCCACAGCCTCCAGAAACAAAGATTCCTGGCCACTTTCGTCTATGAGATATGCATTGGCTTCACACATAATATGCACTCCTGATCTTTAGATCTTTTACAGCCACAGGGTTTCTTTCCTCGTTCGGATTTTGGAAAGCCCCAATAAATATAAAATACAGGTTATCGGCGTTTCATTACAACCTTAAAAACCTGTTGTTGTTACGACAGGGGGAAATACGCTTCCAATAATTCGTCCACCAGCTGCGGCAGCGGCGCCCCCACCATCCCGACAATGGCAATATTTTCCTGGGTCAGCGGCAAAAGCACCTTTTTGGCCGGGGAGCAGGATACGGCTTCAGCCATCCGAGGGGTCACCTCCCCCATCATGGAGTGGGGCATGATAATTCCCACAGTACCGATTATCATATCCGCATCCTTAACCGTCTGCACAATGGCATTGGTGCCCGAAGCCCCCTTATTTGCACGGGCTTTGAGCATCTGGGCCGTGGCAATGGCGTTGGTGCCAAGGGCGATCACCTCAACGGATTCCTCAAACCGCTCCTTGATCCGCTTGATTACGGTTGATCCGATACCGCCGCCCTGACCATCAATAACACACACTTTTTTCATGTTTTTTCCTGTTAAATTACCAGGCAGACCTGATCCCAGACCGCATTGGCTATGTTTTCAACAGAATCATTTCCATCAATCACAGCCACACGCTCCTGGTTTTCCAAGCGGCGAAACGCTGCCAAATAATTTGCCCGCACCTGCTTCAGAATATCTAATTTTTCATAGATTTCAAGATGTTTTCTGGTGGTTTGAAGCCGCTTCAGGCAGATTTCGGGGTCCACATCAATAAACAGGGTGATGTCCGGTTTTAAAATATCGGCATTGAGCCGATTGGCCTGGATCACCCACTCCATATCCATATATTGGCTGTGATAGGCATAGGAAGAAAAATAATACCTGTCACACACCACCGTCGCACCATTATCCACCATCTGCCGGATGCCGGTCTCCGGATCCACCAAATGCTCGGTGCGGTCTGCGGCAAAAAGACTTGCAATGGTTCGCTGGTCCGCTGGCAGTTTGCCGGACAGCATCTGACGAAGCAGTCGCCCCACAGGTCCGTCGGTGGGTTCGCATGTGGCAACAACCTGGGTATTGATCGATGCCAGACGCTTGCACAGCAGTTGTGTCTGGGTACTTTTGCCCGACCCGTCAATACCTTCAAACACCACAAAGCAGCCTTTATTTGCTTTCTCCAAACTTACTTTCCTTTGTACAACAAAGTAAACCCGGCAGACCCCGATAACCGGGCCCTGCCGGGCTGACATAATTATTTAAAATTTTAAAATGGATCAGGGTGTTAAGACGGACTATGGCAACCGTTGCAATTCACGGGCGCAGCTTTGGGAAGCTCAGCACCTGTCTTACCCTGGGCCATGGCTGCCCGGCGTTTCTTGTCCGTATCCCTGTGGCAGGTAACACAGACATTGTGATAGGCCGCCAGATAGTACATCACGTTTTCTTCGGATTTGATATTTCTGCCGCCCGCGGGCTCGGTTTCATTGTGGCAAGAAGAACACGCCTCAACTTCGCTTTCACCGTCCCAGTCATGATGACAGGATTTACAGGCAAACTGGAAATGAAGTCCGTGGGGAAAACCAACAGTTCCCCTTGTGGCCTTGACCCCTTCAGGGGGGGCTATGGTAACGATACCCATGGGAACGGACAGCGCTTCATCACTTTCCACAACCTCGGAATGGGGATCAGGATGACATCCGGCACAGGCAACAGGACCCGTCACAATACTTTTTGAACCGGCGGCCTTTTGCGCATCCGCCTCTTTTCTGTGACAGTCGCGGCACGCCTGGTGATAGGCGCCCACCAGGGATTTTGCCTTATTTCCCGATCCATCCACCTGGCCGGGTTTCGGGACCCAGAAATTTTCATGGCAGCCGCTTGTCCCACAACCTTGTATGGGGCCGTTCCCATCCCAAGTATGATGACACTCTTGGCAGGAATATGAAAAATGAAGGGAATGGGGAAAATTAACCGGGGACAATGTGGCTTTGTGTTCGGCATCTTCAGGGGCCTGTAAGGTCAAGGTGCCGGTGGGAAGTTTGAATGTGGCTTCCGCGTCTTCAGCAGCAAGGGCAAGGCCCGTAAAAATAAAAGCAAAAGCAAACCAGGGTACTGCAATGAGAAATAATCGTTTCATGATCCCTCTCCAAAAAAAAAGCTGTTATGTCAGATTGTACCTGAAGTAACCGGGGCGTTTCTATGGTCCGGCCCTTAATATCACAAACAAACACTATTACTGATTCTACGCGCTAGTACATAAAGTTGTCCTTGTATATTAATTAATGTTTATAAAATCAACCTGAAATTTGAGTATCAGGATTAAAAAAATACATTTAAGGAACTTCAAAGAGCAGGAAACGCCGGCAATGCTATAATTTTTATTTTATGCACCCTTGCTTTTCTTTGCAGTGATAAATAAATCGATCAAATAAAGGGCGCATGCTGTCACTTTTTTGCATGAGCAGTTCAGGGTGCCACTGCACAAGGTAAATAGGCAGCGATTCGTGCTCCGCCCCTTCCGCGACGCCGTCCGGGGCCCATGCAGTGATTCGTAGGCCTTTGCCAGGGACATCAATTGACTGATGATGCCGGGAGTTGATACGCATGGACGCACCAAACAGGCTGTGGAGCCGGGACCCCGGATCAAACCGGACATCATGGTCCGTATCAAAGGAGAACACTTTCTGCATGTGGTCAATATTGGATTCGGGCAATTGGCTTGGAATATCCTGGATCAGTGACCCGCCCAACGCCACGTTTGTCACCTGGGCTCCCCGGCAAATACCCAGGATGGGTATTTGCATTTCCAGGGCCAGTTTCACCAGGGTAACCTGAAACAAATCCAGCTCGGGATCACTGGCCCGGCATGACGGATGCATTGTTTGATTAAAGTAACGGGCGTCCATATCCAGGCCGCCGGGAAGAATCAGGCCGCTGACCCGGGACAGCATCAGAGCTACGGTTTTTTCATCCCGGGAGGGCGGTAGGATAACAGGTACAGCACCTGTTTGCTGAACACAATTGCTGTATGCCACGGGGACACTGGTGATGGTCTGGCCATTTTTATTGTATTCGGTATTGGCGCAAATGGCGATGAAAACGGACATATGACGGCCTACTCATTTGATCATGGGTTTAGGGATACGGACAAAATTTAATTTCAGCCCTTGTTGATAACGGTTTTCAACCGGGCTATTTTGGGCCCGATATTAAATGACTCCGGAACTTGCAATAAATGTTCTTCGAGCACGGCCACAGCTTTTGATGCCACTGAAACAGCTGCTTTTTTCCGATTATACGTCAGCAATTCAAACGTACCTGCAGTACGTATCATTGCCTGCAAAATTTTCTTCTCCTGCCCCTGAAGATTCCTGTAATTTTGTTCTAACCATTCATGGCATTCAAAAAAAAGGGATTCATCCCAGAGCAGAGCGGCCAAAGCATAGATATCGGAAACCAACGCCGGATGTGCCGTAATCTGTGCCAACACATCGTCATACCGCTCAGACCGCTCTTTGATGTAAATTTGGGCCGGATCAGGCAATATTTTTTGTGCCAAAACTGAAACGGTCCGGGCCACAAGGGCCGGATCATCTTTATGCAGTGCGCCGATAAACGCACTGCCCAGAAGATTTCTGACGTCCCGGTCCGTCCGGTTTTCAAAAGGGTTGAAAGATTTTGTCATCATGTCTGCACTCATACCTGAAAAGGAGGTGTATTTTCAAGACCCGGAATCATTTTTTATGGTTTTGCGTCACTTGCTGTTCCGGGGCATACCTACGCATTATTAGGCCGGACCTATCCATGGCTGTTATACTATAAAAAGGAAGGCCTGCCAGTAAAATACTTGAGCATTATCTTTAATTAGCGTATTTTGTGTTTACCAAATTTGAGAGGGATTTGATTCGGGGAATATTGACACGATCCGGTACTGCTTCTCATTGTACATGCCGGACAAACAAACGAGGTTCTCATGGCAAAAAAAATCATTATTATCGGTGCGGTGGCCCTGGGCCCCAAAGTGGCCAGCCGCCTCAGACGGCTTGATTCCGATTGTGAAATAACTATGATAGACAGGGATAGTTTGATTTCATATGGCGGATGCGGCATTCCTTATTATATTGGCGGGGACATTGGAGAACTTAAAGACTTATACTCCACAACAGCCCACCACCCCAGAAACCCGGAATTTTTCCGTACCGTCAAAGGCGTTAATGTTCTTACCCGGGTGGAAGCCATCGGCATTGACCGCAGAAACAAACTGCTGAAAGTCCGTCATTTAGACGACGGAACTGAGTCGGAAATGCCCTATGACAAGCTGGTCATCGGTACGGGCGGCACACCGTTTACACCGCCCATCCCCGGTGCCGACCTGCCGGGTGTATATCCCGTTTCCAACCTTCACCATGCCGAGGCCATCAAAGAGCTGATCAGCAAAGGCGCTGTGGGAAGTGCCGTGGTCATCGGCGCCGGTGCCATAGGCGTTGAAATGGCCGAAGCCTTGACAGATCTTTGGGGCGTGGAGACCACCCTTGTGGAAATGGCCCCTCATATCCTGCCGGTCGCCATCGGTCCCAATATCGCCCTTATTGCTGAAAAAGAGCTTGAAAACAACGACGTAACCGTCAAAATCGGTGCCCAGGTGACCAAAATCCTGGGGAATGCCGAAAACGGCGTTACCGGTGTTGAAGTCAGCGGCGAAGTGATTGACTGCGACCTTGTGATCATGGCCGTGGGCGTTCGGCCGAACACGGGTTTTGCGGCAGAAGCCGGTCTGGCTGTGGGCCGGGGCGGGTCTTTGATCGTGGATAAAAATCTTAGAACCACCGACCCGGACATCTATGCCGGCGGCGACTGCATTGAGGTACGCAACCTGGTATCCGGAGACCAGCTCCCCATGCCTTTGGGCTCCCTTGCCAACCGCCAGGGCCGGATCATTGCCACAAATATTTTCGGGAAAAATGCCCAGTTTGACGGCACCGTGGGTACCTTTTGCATCAAGGTGTTCGGCATGGGTGTTGCCACAGCAGGCCTAACCCTTCACCAGGCAAAGATGGCCGGGTTTGATCCGGTTCACTCTGTGGTGGCTCAATTTGACCGGGCCCATTTCTATCCCAATTCAAAATTTATGTTCATCCAGCTGATCGCCGACCGCAATACCCGCAGAGTATTAGGTGTGGAAGCCGTGGGCGAGCAGATTGACGCTGTTAAAGCCAGGGTGGACGCGGTGGTGCCGTTGCTGCAACAAGGCATGACCGTGGATGATGTCTGTACCCTGGAAGTGGGATATGCACCGCCGTTTGCATCTGCCATGGATGTTATCAACAATGCCGGGAACACACTGGACAACATCCTGGACGGCAGAAACACCCCCATTGACTGGCCTGAATTTATCGAACTGTTTAATCAAGGCGAAATCACGGTGGTGGATTTAAGGGAAGCGATGGAAGCCAAGCCGTTCATTGACAAATACGGCGCGGACCGCTGGATTCATATTGCCCAGCCCGAATTGCGCGAACGGTACAATGAACTGCCAAAGGACAAAGATCTCTGCCTTTTCTGCGGCACAGGCGCCAGATCCTTTGAATGTCAGACCATCCTGAATCAGAACGGATTTACCCGGGTTAAAAACCTCCAGGGCGGATACGCCATCATCAGGGTCACGGAGCCCGATTTCATTCCAGAAGAAGGATAATCTGTCAGGCCCAAGCATATTTGGGCGATCAGATGCCCGCCTCTTTTGGATGCAGCATATGAAAAACCACAACCGGTTAAGGGCCTTTCACAGCATTGAGTCCTTTAACCGGTTCCCCTCCCCCTTGAACAGGTGAAGCACAATTCGCCCGGCTATCAAATCAAGATATTACTGTAAGGCTGACCAGGGCACTTTTATCTATATCGTGCACGCATTGGGAAAATCACAGAATCAAAGACGATTGAACGAGGGGTTCAAAGCGCCGGTATCGACATTGAACCAGTTTGCCCCCATGACCTGGAGGCCCAACACACGAAAAAGCCCCGCCAAAATTTGGCGGGGCTTTGATTGCCTGTAAAGCAGTGGGTTGCGCTATTTTTCCCAAAAACGCATGGTGCCGTTTTGTGCAAAGCTAAGATGCATTTTGTAGCATTCGTCCAGCAGCTGGGGTTCATGGTGGCCGCCGGTGGCCTTGGTGGCGCGGTCAAGATAATCGTACAGATAATCTTTGTAAGCCGGATGTGCACATTTATCGATGACAACTTTGGCGCGGTCAATTGGTGCCAGACCACGAAGATCAGCCAAGCCCTGCTCGGTAACCAGAACATCAATATCGTGCTCGGTGTGGTCGACGTGGGGAACCTTAGGTACAACGCCAGTAAGACCAAACTCATCATTCTTGGTGGGCCGGCAGGAAGGACAGTGCATCATGGAGATGTAAGCGTTACGGATAAAGTCACCGGAACCGCCGATACCGTTCAGCATGCGGGTACCACCTGCGTGGGTGGAGTTGGCATGTGCATAAATATCAAATTCAAGCGGTGTATTCATGCCGATGACGCCTGCGCGACGAATAAGTTCCGGGTTGTTGGAAATCTGCTGCGGACGCATCATAACCATGTTCTTATAGGTTTCGAAATTTTTCCACCAATCAACAAATGCATCGTTGGACAGGGACAGTGACGTACAGTTGATATACTTGCATTTACCCGAATCAAGGAAGGGCAGGAAAGTATCCTGGAGCACCTCGGTGAAAACAGTCAAATCTTCGAAGGGACTTGCGGTCAGACCACCCACAACGGCGTTGGCAATTGAACCTACACCGGATTGCAGGGGAAGCAGGTTCTTGGGCAGACGCCCGGCCTTCACTTCATTCTGCAAGAAATCAACGATGTTGTCGGCAATAGCCTGGGCCACATCGTCGGTACCGCGCAGGGCGCGACCATTGTCAGGCATCTTGGATTCTACAATGGCGACGATCTTGCTCTTGTCCGTCGGGACCCAGGGTGTACCGATGCGCTGACGCAGATCCGTCACCGGGTAAATTTTCCGGTAAGGCGGCAGATCAGTTAAAAGGATATCGTGCATGCCTTCGAAGGAGGGCAGACCGGTATTGATCTCAACAATGATTTTGTCGGCAACATCAATGATTTCAGGCGCGGCACCCACGGCACCGGTAAGAATGATGTCACCATTTTCGGTAATGGCGGAGGCTTCAATAACTGCCAGATCAAGTCCGCCGCCCCTGTCCATGGTGTAAAAACCGTATTTCAGATCCTGGGGAAACATGGAAAGGTGTTTATCACCCATGCGAATCCGGCCGCTATTGATGCCTTTGCCTATGTTTTTACCCGTCTGATAGGGCCAGCGACGGTCAATCATGTCTAATGTGGCCATGCGGTCCTCAACCTCCGCACCGACGGACGCGCCGATAAACAGATTGAGTCTTAACTTGCCTTGCAGGTTGTTTTTCTCAACGTAGTCGCACAGCGCAATGGGTACAACTTTCGGGTAGCCGACCGGGGTAAATCCGGACATGCCGACATTCAGACCATCTTCAAAGTACTGGATACATTCTTCAGGGGTTTTGACTAAGCTAAGCAGCTCTTTGCAACGAACGCGTTCCTCTAATGTAGACATACGCTCTTACTCTCCTTCATTGAATTTTACTTACGTACTTACGGGTGACGAAGAGATTCCCCACGAAAAGTGGTCCCAACAAATTGACCACTTATCAAACAACAACGGGGAACCGCGCCAGTTAAAGGGCCATACCGAAACAGGGTTTCAATAACTAATTATACTTAGGAGTGGGTTATATAATGCGTCTGCAAGCAGAGTCAAGAAAAATTTTTTTGACCTAAATCCGTTAAAACAATCCATCATAAGAAAGTTATTACGACCTAAATCAATCATAAAATTGGGGTTGTAAACGACATTCGAATAAGACATACAATCATCCGGTCTCTGATATTAAAAAATAAATTGAATCTAAACGTTTTTTTTTTTAGACTTAAGATAAATTCTTACGGTTCGCTTTCCTTTTAAAAATATGGCATTGGAGAAACGATGGAGAAAAAGATGTCTGATCATTTCTTAAATTATGGGCAGAAAGACAATCCCGGCGAACAGAACACGGAACGTGTCAGCCTGGAGAAAAACTTCAAAACGTTAACTGATACCCTGCCCATCGGCATCGTCTTGACCACTGTGGACGGAGAAATAATAAATGTAAACCCCGAAGGGCTTCATATGATGGGTTACAGTTCATCTGAGGATCTTTCTCACGTTTTTATTCAATCGTTTTACCATGATCAAAAAGACCGGGACCTCTTTTTAAAACAAATGGAAGCCGGCAGAGTCCGGGATCTTGAGATGCGATTTAAAAGGCCCGACGGCAGCACAATCTGGTGCTCCATGTCATCGGTCGTCGACAAAAACAGTCCCAGAGGACATTATTTTATCACCTCTCTTCTGGACATTACCCGGAGAAAAGAGATGGAAGAAGAAAGATCCGATCTTCTAATCCAGCTGACCCAGACCGACAAACTGGCCTCCATCGGCCAGTTGGCCGCCGGTATCGCACACGAAATTAATAATCCTGTGGGATATGTTACCAGTAACCTGAATTCGTTGGACGAGTACCTGGCCGATATTCGAAAGCTCATCAAAATGGATCGAAGCTTGATCAATGACCTCAAAGAGACAAATCTGCCTGACAATTTGGCGAACATGGTTGAAAAGGTAAATGATTACGCCCGGGGAATTGACGTTGATTTTCTCCAGGAAGATATGGAAGAGCTCATCCAAGACTGCATTGACGGACTGGACCGAATCAAAAAAATCGTCATAGATTTAAAAGATTTTGCCCACCCCGGCAAAAAGGACATTGAACCGGTAGATGTCAATGCCTGTATTGAAACCACCCTGAATGTGGCAGCCAATGAACTAAAATATAAAACAACGGTACATAAAGATTTAGGTAATTTACCCCTGATCCAAGGTATTCCCCAGCAGCTCAACCAGGTTTTTTTGAACATACTGGTAAACGCAGCACAGGCCATTGAAACAAGAGGAGAGATCACAATCAAGACATGGCAGAAAGACCACAATGTTTGCCTGACCATTTCAGATACCGGCTGTGGCATAGCCCCCAAACATATATCAAAAATTTTTGATCCCTTTTTCACCACAAAGGAGGTGGGCAAAGGCACAGGTTTAGGTATGAATATCGCCTATAACATTATTCAGCAGCACGGCGGCACCATTACCGTGAAGAGTGAAATCGGCAAAGGAACCACGTTTACCGTCACTCTTCCCGTTGCCGAAGGCACAAAATAAACCCCTTACCCACAAAACGTCCGGTCAACGCAGACAGCGTCAAAACATAGGTGTGCTTATTTATGGTTATATCCATTTTAACCTGATCGATTTGCGATTCAAACACCGGCAGCAATTTTTTCATCGTATCTTCGCTGAAATAATCTGCCAGACAATTTCCTACGATGACCATGCGGTCGTTTATTTTTAATTTCTCAGCCTGCCGGTTGATCAGAATGATTGTCCGATCATAGCTGATGCCCATGGCGGCCATGGGAAGTCCCCTGAACAAAACCCGTGTCAGTTCAAGGGCCTGGTTTTGAAGTTCCAACTCCCTTGTGCGCTGCTTGATAATTGTTTCAAGATCCTTGTTAATCTGTTCCAGCTCTTTATTCTTTGCGGCCACCATCAGATGCAGGGAGTGGTTTGACTCAAGAAGATCATAGCGTTCCAGGGCTTTTTTGATCTCCTGCTTGAGGTCCTCGTCATTCCATGGTTTTAAAAGAAATTTATAAACATGCCCCTCATTGATTGACGCCTTAATGGAGTCCACTTCAGTATAACCGGTCAAAAGAATTCGTATGGTATCCGGATACGTTTCCCTAACCCTGGCCAAAAAAGATATCCCCGACATCTCGGGCATCCGATGATCTGAAATGACCAGATGAATATCCCTGGATGCCATGATATTCAATCCCTCTTCGCCGCTTGTTGCGGTCAACAGATCAAAATTTTCTTTTCGCAGCAAACGCTTTAACGCCGAAAGAATCTGTTTTTCATCATCAACACAAAGTATCGTATGCTTTGGTGTGCTATCCATGACCTGGTGTTCCGTCCCGTTCAAATAAAATTGATATGCAATCCCTGAACGCCAATTAAATTGCGTTCATAATGTATTGAGGGCTCCCATGTGAAAAAGACAGTAGTCTGCCCATGGCCGTCACAGAAAAAAGGCCCATGCATCATCTATCAAAAGTTCAACCTTGGGGAACCATTTTGGCGCCGTTTCAATCCAAACATTCAACCGTTTTCTGGCATGGGCATCAAAATATGCATATTTGATGTTTCCCGGGGCTGTGTTATTGTTCAAAAAATCTGCAAAATAGCTGTTAATAATACCATCGGCCGTATTTACGATAATGCTCTCATCAAAGAATGCTGCGCCGGGTTGCATTGAATGATGGGAATAAATCGTATTGGCCAGATGCAGCGGAAGTTCCCATTTTTTTACAAAAAAATAGCCGACTTCAGGATGACACGCAGGCAGAACCTGTTTTTCCGCATCCAAATAGACCAATTGATTTTGCCGGGCATGTTCGATCACCTGCATGAAATCCTCCGGGAAATAATGGGCCATCATCAATTTGCCCATGTCATGGAGCAATCCGCAGACAAAACACTTTTCCGGGTCTCCAACCGCAGTTTTTTCCGCTAAATATCGGCTGAGCACAGCAACGCCGATTGAATGCCGCCAGAAGCGGTCAATGTTGAAATCCTCATTTGATTTTTTTTTAAACAGATGATCCAGAATGTTAAAAGTCGAAAGCGACAATACAATATTTCGTATGGCGTCAAATCCCAAGATAATAGCCGCTTCATTGGTACTTGAAATTTTTTCCCTTAATCCGAAAAAAGCGGAATTTACCAGCTGAAGCATTTTAAACACAATGGCCTGATCCTTTTCGATTACTTTGGATAAAGAGGTGTTTGTTGTGTTTGGATCATTGAGCATTTGATTTACTTTTGTTACAATTAGCGGCAAAGAAGGCAAATCCCGAATCTTTCCAAATCGTTTTAGAAATTCTGCTTTTGTTTTATTCAATTGGGGCGCCTCTAAAAGCTGGTTACCTATATTGATCGAACGAAATTTTACACAAATGATAGTGAAAATATGACATTAATCTCAAACTTTGTAAAGTACACATCGTCCGCTTCAGGACGCGCCGTCTCATTAACTTTTTTGATATGGAAACCTTTTTTATGAAGGATATCCTTTTCGTCGATGATGATCCCAAAAGCCTGGTAAGTTTAAAACGTCTGCTGCGAAAGTATACCGCCGGGTGGAAATTTCATATAGCCCAAAGCGTGGATGAAGGGATCGAACTTATCGGCACCCACAAAATAGACCTGGTGCTGTGTGATATTCTCATGCCTGAAAAAGACGGTTTTGAAATGCTTAAAATTCTTAAAGCCGACGAAAAGACAAAATCCATTCCAGTGGTGATGCTCACAGGAATGCATGACTCAAAACTAAAGCTCAAAGCCTTGAGCATGGGTGCGGCAGATCTGCTGAACAAACCCATTGAAAAGGCGGAACTTGTCACACGAATTAGCAACGGCTTGAAAATAAAAGCCTACCATGACCAGATTCTTGACCAGAACCTTTTCCTTGAACAAAAGATACAGGAGAGAACCCGGCATGCCATGATGGCCGCCGACATTGGTTCGATTTTAGTCCAGGGAACCGATATCAATAAAATGGCCGGGGAATGCTGCACCACCATCGCCCACTATCTTGATGCCACGTTTACCCAAATTTGGATTATAGATGATAAAAGAAATCAACCCGAACTCATCGCAAGCCACGGGATGTATACCCCCCGTGACGGAAAGTGCAGCATTATTTGTCCGGGATTTTTAAAAATAAAAAAAATTGTCGAAGAAAAAAGAGCCGTTCTGTCCAATTCAATTGTTGAAGACGTCGACATTGACGATAAGATCTGGTTAAGCCAAGAAAAAATAACTGCCTTTGCAGGACACCCCCTGATTATCGGTGGACGAACGGTGGGGGTTGTGGCGATGTTTTCAAAACAACGCATTGACAATGCTGAGCTGGATGCCATCGCCTCAATCGCAGACAAAATAGCATTGGGCATAGACAGGAAAAAAGCAGAGGAAAAAGCCTGGTTTTTAGCCTACCACGATACCCTGACGGGGTTACCCAATCGACAATTCTTTCTAAAAACACTGAAATCCGAAGTCGAATATGCAGGTCGGTATGGTAAAAAGTTTGCCGTGGCACTCATCGACCTTGATAACTTCAACCAGGTGAACGAAAGTCTGGGGCACACCGCCGGAGATCAATGCCTGCAGGACATCTCGGTCAGATTAAAAAAATGTTTGAGATCCAGTGACATGCTGGCGCGCCTGACCTCAAAACACACCCCCATGGCCCGTATGGGCGGAGATGAATTTATTATTCTCCTGCAAAATACCAATGATATTTTTGAAATTGGCCAGGCGTGCCAAAGACTGCTATACGAATTTAACCCGCCGGTTCTTGTAAATGGACAAGAGGTGTTTATTTCAGCAAGTATCGGCGCGGCCGTATTCCCGGAAGACGGAGCAGCCCCTGGAATTTTATTGAAAAACACGGAGACCGCACTTTATGATGCCAAAAAAAAGGGGAAACACGTTTTTTCCTTTTATTCAGAATCCATGAACCAGGCCTCAATAAAACTGTTTGAGATGGGAAATAATCTGAGAAAAGCGGTGGCCAAACAACAGTTTCTGCTCTACTTCCAGCCAAAAATAAGGCTTTCAGGAAAAAAAATTATGGGCGCAGAGGCCTTGATCCGATGGGAAATAGAACCGGGTGCATTTATTCCCCCTTCCGCGTTTATCCCCATTGCCGAAAAAAACGGCATGATCATACCCATTGGCGAATGGGTGCTTGACACGGCCTGCAAAGCCTGCCGGGCATTGCAGCAAAGGGGACATAAACATGTGCATATCGCTGTAAATTTTTCTGCATTGCAACTGGATCAACACGACCTGGCAGATAAAGTGGCAGCGATTCTTGAACAATATCAAATCCCTTCTGAAAATATAGAGCTTGAGATCACTGAAACCCTCATCATGTCAAATCCGGAAAAAGCCATTGAGAACCTTAAGCAGCTAAAGCAACTAGGGATTACTATCGCCCTGGATGATTTTGGAACCGGATACTCTTCGCTGGCGTATCTTCAAAAACTACCCATTGACTATGTAAAAATTGATATCTCGTTTATCCGGCACATCCTGGTCAGCCCCAATGATAAAATCATGGTCAAAACGATCATTGACATGGCCCATAACTTAGGATTGCAGGTCATTGCCGAAGGCGTTGAAGAAAAAGAGCAGACCGAACTTCTCGAACAATTAGGGTGTGACATTGTCCAAGGATTCTTTTTCGCCTCACCCATGCCGGAGGCGGATTTTTTGCAATTACTGGATCAATGGCCTTAACGTTTATTCAATCATCAGGCACCACAGCAATTGAATTAACGCCTTAGGAGCGATTGTCGATTCGATAAAGAAATCGAAACAATCTATACGATCAACCAACAAATCCGATATCATAAGAGCATCGTAAATTATGGCAGCCATTTCTCGTCCATGGCAGGCGTTCTGGGTTGTTACTGCAGTGATCGTCCTGACGGACTCTTTTTTCATATTTATCAATTACCTGTCTGCCTGGCAGATGCTGGACCAGGAAATTGAAAGACGGAATCAGGCGTTACATTCCGGATTTCAAATATCACTGATCTCCAGTGCCACCAATATGCAGCAAATCGCCACCTATATTGCCAATGACGTTCATGTTCCGGCAAGTTTTTTAAAAGGAAAGCTTGCTGTGGAGAAAGAAGGGGGCGGAGGCGGTGGTAAAGAGGCCGCCCGTATGCGGGAAAAACTCTTTGATCATGTTAAACCCGGATGGGAAAAAATGCAGCAGAATTACGATGTCAGACAACTGCATTTCCATTTAGGGCCCGGTTCCCTTTCTTTCCTCAGAACCCATGCGCCAAACAAATTTGGGGACCGCATGGATCAGGTCCGTTTTACGGTTGTGGACAGCAATGCCACCCAAAAACCCACCAAAGGTTTTGAAACAGGTCGCGTATACTCAGGCATTCGCGGGGTGGTGCCGGTGTTTGCCACAGATCCCGGGACAGGGAAAAAAATCCATGTGGGGGCTCTTGAAGCCGGCACCTCCATGGCATCCATTGTGAATTATCTAAGTTCTGCAACAGGATATCATATCGCCGTGCTGCTTAACCGGGAACATCTGGCACAATATGTCTGGCCCGAGTATTTAGAATCACGACTTAAAAAGGACCTCATCGGCGACAGGCTTGTCATTGAGCAGGCCAGAGCAGAAGACAGACCGATTTTGAAAACCCCTGAAATGATTGATGTCATTTTTAATAATCGCCCCAAGATCCTGTCCAAGCAAAATCCGCCCATCGCCATCAGCTCCTTTCCCTTCAAGGATTATTACCAATCCACACTTAAAAATGGAAAGCCCGTGGGACATGTTGTGGCCTGGCACGAAATTTCGTCAGAGATTCACAGCCTTAAAAAAGGCGTGTTTATCAATGTCATTTACGGTCTCATCGTTTTTGCTATAGTTGAAGCGATCCTTTTCGTCTCCTGGAAATTTGGTATCCAAAAACTTGAAGCAATTATTCGGCAAAGAACCCAGGATCTTGAAGATACCAACCGTATGCTTCAAAAAGAGATCTGTTTCAGAATGGAGGCAGAAACTAAATTCCAGCATATTTTCCAGGAGGCGCCGGTGTGCATTGCAAGTCAGACAGCCAAGGGAGATGGCTTATCAATGAACCCGGCATGTGCACATATGCTTGGGTACGATTCCGGCAAGGCATTAATGACTGCCATCGACCAAAAGGGGAAAAATCTGTTTTCCGATCCCGAAGAATACATGACCTTTCGAAAAATTTTAAAACAGAACCAGGTGGTGGAAAATTTTGAATTCAAAACCAGAAAAAAGGACGACGCTGAAATCTGGGTCTCTGTGAACGCCTGCATCAGGACGGATCAGACCAATGCAGCCGTCAATTGGATCGACTGTTTTATCATAGATGTGGATGAGCGTAAAAAACTTGAAAAATTAAAAGAGGAGGTGGACCACATCACCCGGCACGATCTCAAAGGGCCCTTGACCGGTATCATCAATATCCCTTCTCTGATCCGCATGGAAAAAGGTTTAACAAAAAACCAGGAAAGGCACCTGGACAATATTAAGCTTGCCGGATTCAGAATGATTGAAATGATCAACATGTCTTTGAATCTTTATAAGATGGAAATGGGACAGTACCAGTTTTCTCCATGTGATCTGGACTTTAAAACATTGATTCAAAGGGTAATTTCTGAACTTGAAGGATTTTCGTCTCAATTGCAGGTTTTTATTCGTTTTAACGTCAAGGAGAATACCGAATACGAGGACGGATCTTTTGTGGCACCCGGCGAAGAGATCCTTTGCTTCACCTTGTTCCAAAATTTATTAAAAAATGCCCTGGAGGCCAGTCCGGAAAATGAAACCGTTTTGGTTTCCCTAAGCCGGAACTCACAATTTATTCAAATCGAAATCCATAACCAGGGAAAAGTCCCGGACGCAATTTTTTCCAGCTTCTTTGAAAAATATGCGACCTTTGGCAAATCCGGAGGAACGGGGCTTGGCACCTATTCCGCCAAACTTTTTACCCAGATCCATGGCGGCAGGATCTCAATGGACTCAAATGATTCTACTGGAACAACACTGACCGTCAGCCTTCCTGCCTGAATACTTAAAAGGCGGTCAAACCCAGAATAACAAATCCCCAAGGATATGAATTTACGGATCGATACTATTTCTGAAATTGGTTAAAATACGCAACAAATCAGGTCCATCAGGATGTCTGATCAAGACAAAATTTTATTGAGCATCTTTTCCAGATCCTTTTTTGTAAAAGGTTTTTGAAGGAAATGAACATTTTTTTCCGATGCCCCCTGGGAAGAAAAAATATCCGTGGTATACCCTGATACATACAGGCATTTAATGCCGGGGTGCTCGCGCAGCAGTTTGTTGGCAAGTTCCAACCCGTTCATTTCAGGCATAACCACATCCGTCATAAGCAGCTGGATTTCACCCGGGTGCTCAGCCGCAATCTTTATGGCTTGGTTGGGTGACTCGGTAGCCAAAACCGTGTACCCCATCTGCTCCAATGTTTCACGCCCCAGATGAAGAAGCGGTATTTCATCCTCCACAAGAAGAATGGTTTCATTTCCTTTAAATCTCAGGTTCGTATGAGACTCGTGTTCGGCCGAGGGCACAGCATCCCGGCACTCGGGAAGATGAATCGTAAAGACCGCCCCTTGGCCCGGCTTACTATGGACATGAATACTGCCGTTGTTCTGCCTGACGATACCATAAACAGAGGAAAGACCTAAACCGGCGCCCTCTTTATCTTTTTTGGTTGTAAAGAAAGGCTCAAAAATATTCTCAAGCATGGAAGGTTCCATGCCACAGCCATTGTCGCTGACAGAAAGCGTGACATAGTCACCCACAACAACATCCGAATGTTGCCGGGCATACGCGTCATCGATAAAAATGTGTCCGGTTGCAATGGTAATCTGACCGTTTCCCCGAATGGCATCCTTGGCATTAATACACAGGTTTACCAATATCTGATCCAATTGGATGGGATCTATATTCACCATGCCGATATCTTCGCCCGGTAAAAATCTTAAATCAATATCCTCCCTTAACAGGCGTTTGAGCATATTCATCATATCATACACTTTTTTATTTAAATCCAAAATCTTAGGAGAAACAGTCTGCTGGCTTGCAAAGGCAAGGAGCTTACCTGTCAGCCCGGCTGACCGGTTGGCTGCAGAACTGATGGCAACCAGCCTTTCATAATTGGGGTCCTTGGGCGTGACGGTCTGCAGTATCATGTCCGAATAGCCTAAAATAATGCTGAGCATGTTATTGAAATCATGGGCAACGCTGCCTGCAAGCCGGCCTACGGACTCTAACTTCTGGGAATGAATCAATTGCGTTTCTAACTTTCTCCTTTCCTCTTCAGCCTTTTTTTGCCGGGAAATATCCAGGGCCATCCCCTCAATATATTCAAGCTTGCCGTCATCACCCCATACAGGTCTGGAGTAAATTGCCAACCAGACGGTTTGTCCGGTTATCGTGCGAAATTCGGTGTGAAAATCGGTTACCGCTTTTTGTGTTTTTATCTTCCGGATAAATTCTTGTCTGCGTTCGGGGCTCACATAAAGTTGTTCTCCGATATTGGAGATGGACCGGGTTAATGCCTGGGGGGAGTTGTAACCAAGCATTCGTGCCATTGCAGGATTGACATCAATGAAATGGCCATCGGGGGTGGACTGGAATATCCCCTCCACCGCATTTTCAAAAATAGTTCGATATTTGTTTTCTGCATTTTTAATCTCTATGATCTGCATATTCAGTTTATCGCGCATATCCCCAAGAATATTGAGCAGGGGACGAAACTCACGATAGGCAATCTCGTGTTCGGGGGTAATATCTTTTCCCAGGGCATAGGCATCGGAGATGTTATTAATGCGTTGAAAAAGATTTCCGAGAACCGCTTTAAAAAACAGACCCGTTACCAGGGTCAACGCAAAAATGACTAGGAGCAGTATACCAAGGCCCGAAAAAAGTATTTTGTGGTTGCGGTGGATCAGCCCTTGGGTGGTAAAGGCCATATGAATATGACCGACAAGCCGGCCTGCATGAAAAATTTCACCGGATTTACGGATAACCGGCGCGTTTCGATTCCGGGAATAATTAAAAAATGTGGTCTTGAGATTATCCTGAATGTCAAGATATTCAAACACGTCATCATTGGCATATGCCTGGCCGATTTTTTTTATATTTTCACGGTCCATATTCCATAAAGGAATTTCCAATACATCATCAATGGATGCAATAAAATCATCGGCCTTTTCCTCTAAGTTTCGATATTCACTCTTTGACATGGCAACGTATAAAATGCCGGCTACGGACAGGGAAACCACCGTCACCGTCAATGTTAAAAGCAGTGTCAGGGTTACGGCAAGGGAGCGTTGTTTAAACGAACCCTTTAAAGCAGTCGTCGGCCTGATTTGATCCGGCATATATGTTTGCCCCTTTACACTTGATGATCAAGTTAGACGTTTTGGCTGTCGGCGTCCAAAACTATTTCTTATACGATTTAATCGGCCCGGGTGTATTTTTGCAGCAGCTGGGCTATTTGCCCGGAATCTTTCATAACCTTGAGTTCCTGGTCAAACGCTGCCTTAAACCGCTCAAGTTCTGCATGTTTTTTCTTTGAAAATCCATAGTAATTATAATGACTTGCAAGCTCAGGTAAAAGAGATACCGGGTACTCCTCTTTGCTGAGGCCCAGGCGCTCAAATGCTTTATACGCTTCTCTTTTCTGGGTGGGAACGATATCAACCCGGTTGGAAATCAATTTTAAAAAGCAAAGATCAATGCTTGGCGCATAATCAATGGTCAGCGTTGACATTTGCTTTTCAAAAACTTTTCCCACACTCCATTCAGGCACCTTTCCAATACGCAGCCGGCCAATGGAATCCAGGGTTCCATCCCAGGTAATACGGCTGTCATGCCGGATAAAAAAAAATGATTTATCCTCAAAAAAGGGCTCTTGGGAAAAATCCATCCACTTTTCCCGCTCCGGGGTTTTATACGGGACAAGCAGCACATCGGCCTGGCCGGTTTTGACCAATGCCTGGGCGCGAGCCCAAGGGTAGAGTTCAAAAGTCGGTGTGTGGCCAAGGCGCTTGCAGATAATGCGCACAATATCAATGCTGATGCCGCCAAGGGTTTTATCCGGCAGTATTTCTGACAAAACAGGAAAATTACTGCCCACAAACAGATAATTTTCAGCTCTTAAAACAGATGTTGACAGCATAAAAAGGAATACGGCTCCCCAAAAGATGCCCAATATTTTTTTTGGCAAAAGGTTCATCAATCCACCTGTCTTTATCTTCACTGTTTTAATTAAATGATGCGTAATCAGCACGAATCGGCCATGAGTTGTTCCGGGTAACATGCCATAAGATCCTCCAGCGTAGATAAGGCCTCTGAAAAATCAAAATTTTCAATCTGTTGTTTTAACGTATTTACCTCTTCGCCTGTAATGACGCTGACCATAGCCGGATGTGCTTTTTCCCAGATTTTATACGCCCTCATATCATTTTTCTTTAAAAAACCGGCAAGCTGGCTGACCAGTGATTTAAGCTGGCCCAGGTCAGCAGCATCCGATTCAACGGCTACGGGTATATTCATCTGCTGGATTTCCTCGCAAACTGCCGTTATTTCCTCTTTTAAAGCCCCCAAAGACGCATTGAGTTCGCGCTCGGCTGCACCGTTGCGCACAAGATTTTCATAGGAGACCGCGATGGCTTGAAGTTCATGCATGCCAAGGGTGCCGGCCAATCCTTTCAGAGAATGGACCATACGCCGCACTGAATCCATATCCTGGTCATTTAACGCGGTTTCAATACGTGCGGGCAGATCAGCCTGCTGCCCTACAAACTTTCCCAGCATTTTATGATAAATTTGTTGTTCTTTGACATATTTCAGGCCGGTTTTTTGATCGATGTGGCGATCGGTGTCTTTGCTGCTTTCCAGGCTTGTTTTTTCAGATGGATTCTTTGTGCAGGTGTGATCCTCAAACCCATCATGTCCGGGAATCCATCGGGCCAGTACGGCATGCAATTGCTCCGGTTCAAAGGGTTTTGCAACAAAGCCGTTCATGCCGGCGCCCTGACAGCGTTTGCGGTCCTCTTCAAATGCATTGGCGGTTAATGCCACAATGGGAACTTGCACACCGTTGGGCATTTCTCTGATTTTTCGGGAGGCTTCCAACCCGTCCATGACCGGCATCTGCATGTCCATTAGAATCAAATCGTAAAGATTCGCCTCCACTTTCCGGCAGGCCACACGGCCGTTAAAGGCCGTATCCACGGACAATCCAAACTGTTCAAGAATATTTTTGGCCACCTCCTGGTTTATTTCATTGTCTTCCACCAGAAGAACACGGGCATTTTCCTTGAGTTTTGTCAGCGCTTCACACACATCTGTTTTCAGATCCTTGGCATCGCCAAGTTTTAATACCGCGGTAAACCAAAAGGTGCTGCCTTTGCCAAGTTCGCTGTCAACGCCGGCATCACCGCCCATCATGCGGGCCAATTGCCTGGAGATGGCCAATCCCAAGCCCGTGCCGCCATGTTTGCGGGTCGTCAGGGCATCGGCCTGTACAAATGAATCAAATACGACACTCTTTTGTTCATCACTGATACCGATCCCGGTATCTTGAACCTCAAAGCGCAATTTAACGTTATGGGCATGCTTTTGGGATACAGCGGCATTCAAAATAATTTTGCCCGCCTCGGTAAATTTAACGGCGTTGCCAAGATAGTTGACCAGTATTTGCCGAAGACGCAGGGGATCGCCCATAACCGGCAACGTATCCAGTTCAGGATCAGTATTTACGATGAATTGAAGTCCTTTATGTAAAATCGGATCCTGAATCATGCTGCAGACATTATCAATAATTGTGGATGTTAAAAAAGTGGTCTCTTCCAAGATTAAAGCCTCCTCTTCAATTTTCGACAAATCAAGTATGTCATTAATGATCCCCAGCAGATGTTTACCCGAACGGATGATCTTGGAGATCATCTCTTGGGGCTCCTCATCTTTGATATGCCCGCGGATCAGATGGGCAAACCCGATAATGGCATTCATCGGCGTCCTGATTTCATGGCTCATGTTTGCAAGAAACGTACTCTTGGCCCGGTTGGCGGCTTCGGCCTGTAGTTTGGCGGCTTCAAGCTCCATGGTTCTCGATTTTACCAATTCTTCAAGATGCTGGCGGTAATTGCTCAGCTCCTGCTCGATCTGTTTTTTCTCGGTAATGTCCTCTTTGATCGCCACGAAATGGGTCACGGTACCTTCTTTATCGCGCAAGGGGGTAATCACCGCAGATTCAAAGTATTGTTCACCATCTTTGCGTAAGTTTATAAATTCGCCGCTCCATGATTTTCCTTGGTTCAATGCATCCCACAGCTGTTCATAAATTTTTTCAGAGGTCTGTCCTGAATTAAGGATGCTCGGTGTTTTACCGATCACATCCTCTCTGGAATACCCGGTCATCTCCGTGAACCGCTGATTGACGTAATCTATTTTACTGTCCCGATCGGTGATGACAACAGCATTGGCGCTTTGCTCCACGGCCAGGGAAAATTTCCTCAGGTACTCTTCATTCCGGGTTCTTGCCGTGATATCGTGGGCTATTCCCAAAACACCGATAATCTCATCTTTATCATTTTTTAAAGGGGTTTTGATGGTTTCCAGCAACTCCGTATGACCGTCGGACGGAAAGGTCACCCACTCTTCGTTCATGGTTGCCGTGCCGGCCTGCATGGCGGCTTTGTCACTTTGCCTGAAAAGATCAGCAAGCTCTTTATCAAAAAAATCATAATCGGTTTTGCCCACGATCTGTTCGAGTTTTGCTCCGAACATGGCTTCAAAACGCTGATTGCAGAACAAAAACACCCCATCATTGTCCTTAAGCCACACCAGATCGGGAATGGTCTCCAAAAGGGTTTTAAATTGCCGCCGTTGCTCTTCAAGCAAAAAGCTGATCCGCTTTTTCTCGGTTATATTCCTGGCAATCTTGGATGCCGCCCAAACAGATCCGTCTTTATCAAATATGGGGGAAATGGTAACCGAGACGTCAATGACGGTACCGTCCTTGCGCAGCCGCCGGGTCTCAAAGTGATCGATATTGACGCCCTGTTTTATCTTGTCCAGAATTTTTTGTTCCTGTATCCATAGATCGTGGGGAAACAAACGTTTGATGGGCCGTCCGATGATTTCATCCGCCTTATATCCAAAAATCTTTTCGGCCCCCCTGTTCCAACTGAGAACCGTACCATATATGGTTTTGGAAATGATGGCATCGTCGGACGAATTGACGATGGCTTCATACTCTTTTAACCGGCTTTCCATCTGTTTGCGTTCTGTGATGTCCATCCAGGAGACGTGGATGAATGACTTTTCATTAAAACGAAGGGGCGTCAGCGTCACTTCAACAAAAAAATGAGTGCCGTCTTTTTTAAGGTGTTCCCATTCAAAGCGATGGCTTCCCTTGTTAAACGCAATTTCATAAACCGCTTTTACTTTTTCTTCGGATAAAATTCCGTCGGGCTGATATTTAGGTGAAATATCTTCGGGCTGGACCCCATTCAATTCTTCGGGTGTGTCGTACCCTAAAAGATCAAGTGCCGCCTGGTTGGCATCAATAAATCGTTCATCCTCCATTAAAAAAACCGGCGCGCTGGACTCACTGAATATATTACGAAATCGTGTTTCGCTTTGCCGCAGGCTGTCTTCCGCCTTTTTATGTTCGGTGATGTCGATGCCGACACCGTCCCAGACAATACTACCATCGGCCTCTTTGACCGGGTGGGCATTAAACTGCAACCATAAACTTTGGTCATTGTCCAGATCAAACTTAAACTCCTCAGTGATTGAGGACAAATTTTCAGCACTTTGGGCCATCTTCGATTCAAAAAGTACATTGAAATTTTGGTCCATATGTGACAGCACCAGTGATGGATCATTTATGATCTGCTCGGGAGAATGATTGAACAGCTTTTGCACGCCCTGGCTGATATAGGAAAATTGTCGTGTGCCGTCAGAAAACATGGTAAAACGAAAAACAAACCCGCCCGGTATATTATTGCCCAGGGATTCAAACCGCTGATCGGCAATTTTTTGTGCCTGTTCAATCTCCATGCCCTGGATTTTTTTTTGCTGATATAGACTATAAAATAAGGCAGAGCAAACAGCAGCAATCCCAACAAACCCGCTAAAGCCTGCATCAAAAAAGAGTATGATCAGCAGGCAGACGAGAAAAAAGATGTATTTAAGCATGTTAACGCTACCTTAAAATTCCCAGGTCTTGATTTTGGCACAATAATTATTGGTTGCCCGACGGATCCTGATGCTCTTTATATCGGGAGGCAATATCCTGAAAATCGTCCAACCGCCGGTTAAACGCATCCAGGATATCCGGATCAAAATGCGTCCCGCGGCCGTCATTAATAATCTTGAGCGTGACATCAATGGAATACGCAGATTTATATACCCGGCGGCTGATCAGGGCATCAAACACGTCGGCCAGTGCCATCAATCTTGCCGCCAAAGGGATATCGTTTGCGGCAAGCCCATTGGGGTACCCCGTGCCGTCCCATCGTTCATGGTGATACCCTGCAATGTCCATGGCCACATAGAGGAACGCCACCGCTTCTTTATCTTCCTCATGGCAGACGGCACGTCGAATGGCGTCGGCGCCTATCTGGGCATGGGTTTTCATGATCTCCCACTCCTCGGGGGTCAGTTTGCCCGGCTTGTAGAGAACATGGTCCGGAATACCGACTTTGCCGATATCATGAAGGGGGGCGGCCTTTGAATAGACCTCAATGGTCTCTGGAGAAAGAATATCTGTGTGTTTGTCGTGACTGACCAATTCTTCGGCTAAAATTTTTAAATAATTTTGTGTTCTCAAAATATGATTTCCCGTCTCGTCATCCCGGGCTTCGGCCAGACTGGCAAGGGCCCGCATACTGATATCCTGAACCTTTTGGTACTTGCGGATTCCCTTTTGAATTTGATCTTCAAGCCAGGTGTTATGGTTGCGCAATATGTCCCTGGCCGCCTTGATTTCAAGCTGTCCTTTGACCCGGGCCAGCAAGATCGGCGCGCGGACCGGTTTGGATATGTAATCCCTGGCACCCAGATCAAATCCTTTGGCTTCGTCTTCGCACGTATCCAGGGCCGTTATAAAAATAACGGGAATATCACTTGTTTCGGGGTTGCTTTTCAGATGTTTTATAACCTCATAGCCGTCCATCCCCGGCATCATGATGTCAAGCAGGATAAGGTCCGGTAATGGGAGGGTAGCGGCAGCAGTCAGGGCTTTAGGCCCTGAGTTGGCAACGCGGACCTGATAAAAAGGCATCAGCAGTTCACCCAAAACAGCCAGATTATCCGGTGTATCGTCCACGATCAGGATTGTTTCTTTTTCCATTGCATCATTTATCATTTCAGATTTTTTCCTCTTTCCCCCAGTTCATCCATGCGCAAAAAATTTTCTGCGGATGTATATTTTTTTGCAGTCTGAAAAGGGTTTCAGCGATTCAATGTCAATTCGTGACGATTCAATGTCAATGTCGAGATAAGAAGGACAGATACAGCCGATACTAAATGACTACGCGTGCAAATAAAAACTGATGGGGATCAACGTGCAATCGAAAATTGTATTTACCCTGTATCCGACGTCTATATTAAAATACCACTATTTTAATTTTGCTGGAACGTTATTTTTTTAAAATCCATCAAAAGTATGCTATGTTATGGCATTCCAGTAAAAAAAATACGATAAAATCGTCCAATGAAGGTCAGCGGCAGGTATCTATGAAAAATATATTTAACGCGTGTATATACACCCTGGACATCTTAAAAAGGTTTTGGCACCGGGACACAACCCATAAAATGCTGTCCCATGTTCTGATTCTAATTTTTTTGACCAGCCTTACCATCATTGAATTCAACCGGCAGGGCATGCTGTCTCCGGCGCTTGGGAGGCATATTTCCCACAACCATTATGACGCCATATATTTTGTATTTCAGCTGGTATTATATATAGAAATCATTTCTATGATATTTACCCTGCCGGAATCCATGTCCCAGGCAGTGGGCAAGCAATTTGAAATTTTGGCCTTGATCTTTTTAAGGAATGCGTTCAAGCAATTATCCGATCTGACAGAGCCGTTATCGCTGACACACCACACGGATGTGGTATATCATATTTTGGCCTACGGATTTGGGGCGCTGGCTATTTTCGGTCTGCTCGGATTTTACAGAGCCATGCTGCCCGGCCTGGAGAAAACAGTGGCACCGGGTCCAGGCCTGAATCAATTTATATCTGCAAAAAAAACAGTGGCATTTTGCTTGCTTTTAATTTTTTTCGGTTTGGGGATGTACGACCTTTTGCTGATAAGCCAGGAATTGGATGGATTTGATTTTCTTTTATCTTTTTACACGGTATTGATTTTTTCCGATATTCTGATGGTATTTTTGGCCCAGGGCGTTTTACCTCAATTTCATGCGGTGTTCAGAAATTCAGGATATGCACTGGCCGCCCTTTTAATGCGGTTATCCCTGGCCTCAACCGATTATTACAGTGTCGCCATTGGACTGTGTTCAATATTTTTTGCTTTGTTGCTGACCTTAATTGCCAGTCGGTGTTACAACCAATCACATTCCAGTAATAATCAATAATTTTCCACAGGTTCCCAGGGAACCTGTGGAAATAACGTCCCCAATTATTACAAACCTTAGGAAGTCTGCTTTTCCAAGTCATCCAGCAGTTCAAACAACTCCAAGGTAACTTTTCCATAGTTTTTAAAGAGATCATGGGCGTCATCAACTTGTCCGTTTTTATATAATTTGGCAACCTCCCCCCCGACCTCATGTACTTTTTCATGTACCTGACCAAGTTTTGCATATCCTTGGCTTTTTCCGTACTTTTCCAATCCCTGACCAAAATACCACCGGCCAAAATCACATTGACGGTGATCGGTCATCTGATCGATACGGATATTATCCTGCTTGCCGGACAACAGGGTTGACAGCTTCTTTTTCCACAGGCTGTGCGCCCGCTTGACAGGGGCGGCATGAAACCCTTTCTGGGTCATCTTAAACTGACTCATCATCTCAATGACATCACTGGCCATCCGGTTCTGGTCCTCGGCATCGGTTTCAACATTCCGGCTGTATTCACTTATCTCGGCTGAAGATTCTTTTACTGTCTGTATCTCCCCGGCAATCCGGTCGGAAATTTCATTGGCGAGCACAACGGTTCCCTGGATATCGGAGATTCCTGCTGAAACCTGCTGAATGTTCGAAGAGATATCTTCGGTGGTTGTGGCCTGCTCTTCGATGGATGCGGCCACCGCATTCACCTGCCCGTCCACATCATCAATGGTGGCGGCCACCCTGCCGATCTGTTCTACGGCCTGGCTGCTGACACCCTGGATATTTTCAATCTTCTCCCTGATATCCACTGTGGCCCGGGACGTCTGACCGGCCAACTGCTTGATCTCATCGGCAACCACGGCAAAGCCTTTACCGGCATCTCCGGCTCTGGCCGCCTCAATGGTGGCATTTAAAGCCAAAAGATTGGTCTGTTCACTGATCTCCTGGATGGTGTTCAGCACATTTCCGATATCCTGGGCAGAGGCGCGCAGATCCCCGATCTTATCCGAAGCACTGCCGGCATCTTTAACCGCCTGCTCGGTGATCCGCCGGGTGTTACTCGTATTTTGAGCAATCTCGCTGATGGACGCCGTCATCTCTTCGGTGGCCGCCGCGATATGAGCGGCGCTGACCGTGGCCTGCTCCACTGCAGCTGCCACCGTATTCATATTTGACGTCATCTCCTCTGCGGCCCCTGCTACCGCATTGGCCTGGGTGAATACTCTGGCGGCATTGGCAGTCATTAATGCCGCAACACCGGAAAGTTCATTTGAAACAATCCCCAGGCTCTGGTTTCTGTCATTGACATCCCAGATCAGGTGATCCAGCTTTTCAATAAAGGTATTAAATTCACGGCAAAGCTGTCCAATCTCATCTTTGGAAACAACCTTCAGGCGTTTGGTCAGATCCCCCTCCCCCTGGGCAATATCCTGCATGCCGTCCGCAATGACTTTAATGGGCTTCACAACACTTTTGTTCATAAAAAAGACCAACCCGAAGATTAAAACCAAAAGAATACCGAACAACCGGCTGAATATGGTGAAAATTAATTTTTCCAATTCGTGGACATTTTCCAGGGCGATTTTATTTTTGACCCCGAGCATATACATCCCCGTCATTGATTCGCCAAACCCCTTGAACTGACCTGTGACGTTAAGATACTCACTGTCCAGGAAAAAAGGGAGCCCCAAAATTTTATCTACAATGCCCGGTTTTTGAAGATAGGCCCAATACGCTTCATCCACATCCTTTTGATTTAAAATGAATTGAGCCAACTGTGGTTTTCCGCTCATATCTTTGGCCACATCTAAATCTTTGGCATCCATGAAGTAGATGAAATCGATGTCATGGGATTTTAATGTGCGCTTAATGGAGTTCAATCCCCCCTCAAAATTGGCAATACCAAGAAATTGTTCTCCATCAAAAATTGGGAACAGCCCCTTAAGGCGCACCCCTTTGCCGGAAACTTCCATGGCAACATCGGGTTTAAGGGTATTTTTAACCCGGGCATAGCCCTTGGAATACCCAAGGGCCTCTCCGTGGGAATCCGGGGCCCAGGACTTATAGAACGAGTGAAGATCTTTATCGATCAAATGAACCTGGACGTTCTTAAATCCGGTATTTTCCTTAAAGATTTTGCCCAGTCGTTTCAGCACATGGTCAGCCAGCTCTCGGTCATTTTCCAGCATAGCTTTTTTAACATTATCATTGGCTGCCACCTGGAGCGCGTTGGTCAGCCACACCTTTTCTTTCGCCGTCATGGCCATTTCAAACTGTCTTTGGGCCGATTTTGCATTCTTTGCAATCTGTGCGTCTTTGATTCGGTTAAAATACACAGCTGTGGCCAGTACGCTGATGATCAATATGATGCTCAGTCCTGCCAGGCTAATAATAAGAATCTTCGTATTCAGCTTCATTATCGGACTCCTTTGTGCCCTTACATATCTTCCATAGATGCCGAATCCCGCATGGGATGGTGGGCCGGCATTCCTTCCATCGATTCAAGATGACAGACCGAACAGCGTTTTGATCCGATGGGATTCCGGTTTTGCTGGTATTGCAGCGGCTGGACATTGTCCAGATCTTTACCAAGTTTATTTTCTGCCGGATACACGGCATGGGTGGACCCGTGACAGGCCTCGCACATCAGTTGTCCGGTGTTATCATGCCTCAGGCGGTAAAGTGCCGAAAGTTCCAGGGTCCACTGGTTAAACCCGTTTGCCGTTTTGACATCAGCCGGGGCAAAATCTTTATGGCAGTTAAGGCAGTCCGGTTCATTCACCCAGGGCGTGCGTGGGTTGATCTCATCCAGGGATCCCACCTTACGGGGTTTAAGATGGGTCATCAAGCGCTGGGCGCCCGGTTTTCCGTCCTGGGCCTCTTTTTTCAGCAAGGTCAAGGCGTGATCTTCCAGAAAGCCATGGCATGAGGTGCAGTCCATGTTTTTGGCATGGACGCTTCTCAAACACTGGGTGGGCCCGTCAGGCCGGGATGGATGACATTTAAAACAGGCTTCGGTGCCGCGCTGGGTCAAATAATTGGCATGAAAGCCGTGAATGGCCGCCGGAAAACTCAGCACCCCGGGTTGTCCTTTGGTGCCCAGTACCGGGTCCGGATGACAGGACTGGCATAACTGGGGTTGACCGTTTTGGGCCATTTCCAGCAGATTGGTGCCGGATCGCTTGTCATGAACGGCCAGGATATTGGCCGAGGTTTCATCGGTGAAGCCGGCCTTGCCGTTCACCCGCCATTGGCCGCCGTGGCAGTTACGGCACCCCATCTCTGTGGATGTCGGTGCCACGGTGGTGGTCTGCGCCAATTTTTGGCCGGTCTGCGTATCAACAGCCGTAATGGTAAATATGGGATAGGGATTATAGGTGCCGTCGTCATTGTACGGCACCACCGGGATCAAGGTGGCTTCAAAGGCATTGAGTTTTTCGGCCAGATGCATTTTTCCGGACAGCCCGTTACCGGAAAGCCCGATATTTTTCTCCGGGGAAGCGCCAAATATTGACTGGGCATGTTCCCAGAATTTGACGTGGGCACTTGGATTCTCAAATCCAGGCTCTACCGCATAGGTAATCTCAACATTTTCTGTGACCACCTCTGGGATTTCCCCCCGCCGGATCAACTGGGCAAACAGATCATTGGCCGGGGGCAAAAGCACCCAGAACGGATCACTGTCTGAAATACAGTGCATGCCAAGGTTATTCCAGGATAATAGTACATATTCATCGGTATCCGCATCAAAGGGCGGAATTTTTGCCGTTTTGTTCTGGGGTGGGAAGGCGGTATCACCCACAGCTTTTTTCGCGTTCAATCCCTCCACGACAAATGTTGCCAAAGCCCAGCGTTCATAACGATTGCCCATGAACGGCGACATGTAGTGACTGATTGTTCCGCATCCGTTCAACCGGGAGTCAATACCGTACACCGATATCCCTTTAGTCAATTTCAAAATATCATTCATGGGCCCGCCCACCGAATGGCAACTTGAGCATTGATTGCGAAAAAGTTCCCGTCCGGCAGACATAATATTTAACGGCGTAATTTCCCGGTTAAACACCCATTTCGCCGCAGGTAAAAAACCGCTCTTTTCAATATTCGGAATATCTGTTTTCTTTATGCCGTTGGCATAGGTGTGATCATAAATGGCCCAGGGGCGTCTGCTGCCCTCCCTTAGGAATTCAAATCCACCCATATAAACCAGTCCCATGGCCAGAAGCACAAAAGCCACCACCTTTTTGAACGGTAACGGCAACGAAATCGCAAGAATCAAAGCACCTGCAAACAATACACCGGTACCGATATAAAATGTCGTCAAATAGGGCAAAAGTTCCGGGGAGCCTTTGAACACCATCAATTGCACCGGTTCCGGCAGCACTTTAAAATACCAGTATCCGGATACAAGCATACCGACCAGCGGCACCAAGGTCCAGACGGCACAGCTTTTGTTCATTGCGTACTGAACTTTTTTATCTTCAATGAACATGCTTGTCAAAAACCCGAAGATCCCTGCAAACATAAAGGCGATAAAGGTTCTGAAAAACATTGCCGGCCACATGGTGGGATTAAAAAACCCGGACCAGAAACTCTGATTTTCAAGCCATTGACCCGGCGTCAGCATGAAATCGATGATCCCGTTGATCAGGAAAAGGGATAGCCATGCAAAAATAAAGTAGAGCCACCCGATTTTAAGGTGATTTTTGGGTGCCATTTTCCCAAAGGTGTAAAAGTAGATAAACAGGGCAACGATCTCGCCCACAAAACAGACCCACTCAGTAGCCCATCCAAAGACAAAGGTATGGATCAAAGTAGAGGTTGCCGACGGATTAAGCAACGAGATGGTGAACCATATCCCCACACCGGTCAAACCGCCAAACACCATGGTTAATAAGAGAAAAAATTTCGTATGCTTTTTTACATAATCCAAAATAGCATTTGAATTTTCTTTGTACGCTTTATTCTCCGCCCATATCAAAAAGAGCCCGCCGCCCACGGCAAAATGTGCAACGTAAACGTGAACCACAGCAATTAAGGCAATCAGAAGACCGCCGCCGGCAGTGTAAAGTTCCCAGACAGGATAATTCATATCAGGCCTCCTTTCCCGATGATACGGCAAGTTTAATCATGTACGCGATAATGACGAGACCTGCCGCAAATGCCATTAAAAACAGAATCATGGGGGAGTATTCCGGTACGACGGTCAATTGCTTTGGCGAAAAATAGGGTTTCAGATATGCGCTGCGCAGCAAATCCCGGACCAGCACCATATCCACCACCGTGATAAGCGCCAGGGCGGCCGTGGGCCAGACCTTGTTCTGGGCGGCCGAAACAATGGCCGCACCGCCCAGCACAACGCCCAAAGCAAGCAAGGCGCTGTGCAGCGACGCCCGGCCCAAAAACAGCATCATGATATCTTCGGGCAGAGAGATCAAAAACCAGATGCCCACGATAAATTGGATGCATGTAGCCCAGGCAAACCAGTTCAAGCCGGAGCGCACCGCCTGTTTTGAAACCGGGTCCTGCTGTTTCACGGTCCAGAAAATGGCCTGTAAAAGCCCTGCCACAGCGACGGAGGCCAGAACAAAATGCAGATACCTTGGTATCAGCATGGGCTCTTTGAGCCCCAGCAAGGTGCCGAAGGGATTTCGAAAATACGAAACCCAAGTTTCGGGTTGAATCATCATCACCATATTATTGGTAAATAAGAATCCGATCCAAAGCAGGAGTATCACGCTGATGCTGATAAAAATTGTCCGGCTGCGGCCCATGGCGTTAAATTTGAAGTCGTAAATATAAGCCGCATAGTATGCTAAAATTAAAAGAAGAATAATCGACAACCAGTAGGCCGCCATCAAAATGGAGCTTGTGTAAATAAAGTGCCCGTAAAGCACCTGAATAAACAGCAGGGGCGCCACACCCATATTTACGGTGAACGCGATGGTGTAAGGCAATTTTGCAGCGGTCTGAAAATTCATAGCATCCGCGTCTTTGTCAATCTTAAATTCTCGAAATAACGCCATAATTGCGCTGCCCAGCATGGCATTCATGAAAAGCAGATGCAATACAAACGTAACGATCAACAGCACCTGAAACCACGCCCAATGTACGGGAATTGTATCCGGTACAGGAATAAGATTAACTGGATTCACTTTTTGACTCCTCCCTTATGCAATTTTATATTGTCGGCCTTTTTTGCCTATATCCTTGTCTTTGCGATTTTGCAGCTGAACGGATTGTTACAGAACACCTCTTTGATCCTTAATTTCCGTGAATTTAAATTTTTAATTTTTTGTCCACGTGCCTTTATTTTAAGGCATTGGACATGCCGGCAAAAGAACGAAATTGATCGCGCGACATATCTATAGAGGGCGATTTATCAGAACAGAGGATCAGATCAATTTAGAACGATGTTCATCTAAAACAAGTATTGAATCAACAAATTTCGCTGTTTTTGAATTTAAGTACATCCTATACGAAAAAAACAAAGGTTTCAACACTCGAATATCTTTAACATATCATTTAAATATAAAAAAAATTATGGAAAAACCATCGATGTTAAAATTCTGTCGCCGCCATTATAAAAATTCTGAACTTTCAAAAAAATGGTAAGGCCCCAAAAAAATAAGTTTGGAAAATTTATTGATTGACAAACCATACTATTCTTTTCTATAGACCTTGTTTTTTTTGGATGGTTTTTGTATGCTTCCCGTAATGTAAAGCGCGCCCCTCCCATATGCTGAATCTGTAAAAGTCAGAAACAAGAAAAATTTATGTCATTTATTTTCAATATCTTGCTGTTTAAAATACACCAAACTCGAACTTTTTTTTCGGTTTATCAATTTTAGATTTACCGTTTTATTTGATTTAATTATTCTTAATTTAATTATTCTTAGGAGACAAAAATGAAGCTCAAAAAATGTTTATCCGTATTGTTTACCTTACTCATAGCCTTATCCTGTGCTGTTACGGCCCAGGCCGGTCCAAACGGGGAACTGATGATGGCCACCACCACCTCCACGGACAATACAGGATTGCTTGATTACCTGATTCCCTTTTTTGAACAAGAGACCGGCATCACCCTGAAATGGACATCTACGGGAACAGGCAAAGCTCTGAAACTCGGCCAGAACTGTGATGTGGACGTCCTGCTCGTCCATGCACCAGCGGCAGAAAAAGCATATTTAGCGGCAAATTACGGCAAAGACCGGCGGGAAGTCATGTACAATGATTTTGTGATCATCGGCCCCAAATCCGATCCGGCAGGTATAAAGGGTAAAGATATTTCCCAGGCCCTGTCTGCCATCAAGACCAAGGAAGCTTTTTTCATGAGCCGGGGAGATGACTCGGGCACCAACAAAAAAGAAAAACTGCTCTGGAAAAATGCAGGCATTGCATTGCCGGACAAAGAAGCATGGTACGTTCAAACCGGTCAGGGCATGCTGGCCACCATTAATGTTACCCAGGAAAGAAACGGTTACACCATGACCGACCGCGGCACCTATATCAAATACCAGGACCAGCAGGGCGGAGACGCACCGTTGACCGTACTGGTGGAAGGGGATGATATCCTTTTAAATCAATACTCCGTACTGACCCTTAACCCTGCCAACTGCCCCAAGGCCAAGTATGAGCTGGCCTTAAAATTTTCCGACTGGATGGCCTCTGAAAGTGCCCAGAAGAAAATCGGCGACTTCAGGCTTCTTGGGAAAAAACTGTTTATCCCCAATGCTAAATAAATCTGTACGGTTTAGCCAGGTGTCACAAAGGTCATAATGGCATTTCTTCTTGAAGGATTTTTTAAAGCGATAGAACTGCTGATCGGGGGGGATATCTCCACCTGGTCGGCAGTTTCCGCCACGGTCCAGGCATCCACCGGCTCCATGCTGGTCAGTCTGTTAATCGGACTGCCCTGCGGGTTTGTTCTGGGGTACTTTGATTTTAAATTCAAACGGCCGATCAGAACCGTTCTGGACACACTTTTGGCCCTGCCCACAGTGTGTGTGGGGCTGATTGTCTACGCCTTTATCTCGTCCAAAGGGCCTTTGGGAGAGATGAACCTCTTATTTACCCTGGCCGGCATCGCCGTGGGCCAGACGATTCTGGCGTTTCCCGTGGTCACAGCCATCACGGCCTCCATCATTGAAAACATCGACCCGGCCCTGAAGCTGACCCTGGTCTCTTTGGGTGCCGGGAAAAAAGATATCATTCTGACCTGTCTTTGGGAGGTCCGGTTCGGCATCCTTGCCGCAGCTGTTACGGCTTACGGCCGTGTCCTGACCGAAGTGGGCATCTCCATGATTGTGGGCGGGAACATAAAATATCACACCCGGACCATGACCACGGCCATTGCCCTGGAAACCAACAAAGGGATGTTTGCCGACGGCATTGCCCTGGGCATTGTCTTGATGGCCATCGCTTTTACGGTCAATTTAAGCCTCTCTTTTCTGCGCAAAAGGTAGCATCACATGAACGCTGCGGCATCCATATACACCCTTAAACACATACGACATTACTACGGCAGCAAAAAGGTGCTGAATATTGACGAATTCAGCATTCCGGCGGGCAGCATATTGGGTTTATCCGGGCCCAACGGCAGTGGAAAAAGCACACTGTTAAAGCTGCTGGCATTTGCCATGGCCCCGAGCCAAGGCGAAATCCATTTCGACGGCCGCAGGGAGCACCCCATGTCCGCCCGGGTCAGATCCAGGGTCACGCTGATGACCCAGACCCCCTATCTGCTCAAGCGCCGGGTTCTGGACAATGTTCTCTACGGCCTTAAAATCCGCAAAGACGCCCACAATTTAAAACAGCGGGCAGCCCAAGCCATGGCTGCGGTGGGTCTGGATTTTGATGAATTCCATGACAGGGCCTGGCACCAGTTGTCCGGCGGCGAAGCCCAGCGTGTGGCCCTGGCGGCCAGACTGATCCTTGAACCCCGGGCCCTGCTCCTCGACGAACCGGTGGCCAGCGTGGACGGGTCAAGCGCCCGCCTCATTCGCCAGGCCTCTTTGGCGGCCCGGGACAAATGGGGGTGTACCCTGATCATTGTGAGCCACGATCTGGCATGGCTCAATACCATCAGCGATACCCGGGTCTCCATGGAAAAAGGCCGGATCTTTTCCACCCACCAGGAGATCATACTCCCCCCGCCCTACCGGAAAGTAGAGACTGACGGCACCGTCAACTGGATACTGCCTGTATCCGGCGATCGGCATATCCGCCTGCCTGATAAAACCGGCGAAACTGCCCTGATCCAGGCGGAGGATATCAGCATCGTCCAGACAAGTGAAAACCAATCCGACGAAAAAAACCAGGTACCGGTCATGGTCACCCAAATGGCATTGGAACCGAAAACCGGTCATATTGAGGTGGACTTTGACGCGGACGCCTTCAGGCTCACCCTTTTATTGCCAAAAGAAAAGGCCGGAACATTGAACCTGCAGCCGGGAAAAAAAAGAGTCCTGTCATTCGACACCCAAAATATTTTCTGGCGTTAAATCCTTTTTTAAAATCCGCATATAAATTTTGTCGAATAGTGAGCGCTGTAAGCTGTTATTTACGCTGCATGGGAATATCCCACTTTTTCATGTATTTCCATATGGCTGCCCGGCTAAAGCCGGTTTGCCTGGCAACTTCGGCTTTGTTCCATTCCGACTCACGCAAGATGGCCAGTAATCGCTCTCGGTCCAGGGACTGTCGCTGTTTTTTATAGTGGGGTTCAAAATTTGGCAATGATTGGACCGATTGGGCATCACATTTTTTTTGGCCGATGATTTCAACGGGAAGGTCTTCGGGTTCAATCTGCCGGCCAGAGCAGAGCACAAAGGCATGTTCGATGGCATTGGCCAGTTCCCGGATATTTCCGGGCCAGTCATGTTCCATAAAAATTTTCAAGGCAGATTTGCTCATGCCCGTAACAGTTCCATCGGACAGCTTATTGTTCAGCTTAATAAAATGATCGACCAGCAGCGGGATGTCTTCCCTGCGATCCCTTAACGGGGGCAGATAGATTGGAAACACCTTGAGCCGATAATAGAGATCCTCCCGGAAAAGGCCCTCTTCCACCCGTGATTTCAAATCTTTATTGGTGGCCGTAATGATCCGGATGTCCACCTTGCGCTTTCGGGATTCCCCCACCCGTTCTATCTCTTTTTCCTGGAGTACCCGCAACAATTTCAACTGGATATACGGCGAAATTTCACCGATTTCATCCAAAAAAATCGTACCCTGGTCGGCCTGCTCAAACCGTCCGATGCGATCCCGGCCGGCCCCGGTGAACGCCCCTTTGATGTGCCCGAACAATTCGCTTTCCAGCAAAGATTCCGGCAGGGCGCTGCAGTTGACCGTAATCATGGGCTTTGTCCTTCTTTCACCAATGGAATGAATGGCCCCTGCCACAAGTTCCTTGCCCGTTCCGCTCTCTCCCTGGATAAATATGGATGTTTCGCAGGCAGCGGACGCTTTGATAAACGAAAATACATTCTGCATGACCTGACTTTTGGCGATGATACCGCCCAGCCGGTTCAACTGGCCCAGACGACGGGTGGCTTTTTCCATTTTCAGCCGGGTCTTTTTAAGCTCTGTCAAATCTGTAACGGTTTCGATCACCCCGATGATCTGTCCGAGATCATTTCTAATGACCCGGGCATTTTTGCTCACCGAAAGCCCGTGTCCATCCCGGTGCCGAATCATGCATTCGGTCGGTATGATTTTCCCGGTTTTAAGAATCCTGCAATCATTGATCCCCGAGGGACAATCCTTGCCGAAGCATTGAGTGAACTTAAGTATCCGGCAGTTTTTTCCGCTGACATCTTTGAATGAATACCCGGTAATGGCTTCCATGGCCGGATTCCAGGCGACGATTCTCCCGGAGGGATCCAGCACAAACACGCCGTCACCGATAGCTTCCAGCAACCGCTTAAGCAGTTCGTTCTTCTCGATCGCCTGTTGAATGTTTTCCATAATTGGAATTTTTTTGTTTGGATGATTCCGTGGCGCTATTTGTGGCGCCACCGGGTATAGTTTCTACTATAAGTGGCGGGAAACAATCTGTCAATATTTTGCAGTCTTGATTTTGAAATCTTGAAAACAACCCAAAAATATTTTCATTTTAATTTATTATTTTAAATACTTGCATATCATTTGAGACTTCCAACTAATCTTTGGAATGATTATTGAGTTAGCTATAAATAACCGGACAGTCCACGACTGAAAGGTAAATCAGCTTAACCCATAAAAAAAGGAGAAGAGCCATGAGTAAAACCAATAAATATGTAATGATTCACAATTCCCCCGAAGTTGACTGGGAAACTGTAAAAGCGAACTGGCGCAAACTGGCAAAGATAGAGGCAGCAACCTGGGTCAGAACGTATTACAACGAAAAGAACGGTACACGTTTTTGCGTCTGGCTGGCACCCACCGAAGAGATCCTGAAGGATATTTTCACCGAAATCGGCATCAGCTGGGAAAGCATCACCCAGGTAGAGGAAACCGTCCCCGATGTCTGGGCTGGAAAGTGGGCCGACGATCTTGCCGAAGCATATCATAAATTTGATATGTAAACCGTTTAACCACGGAACGCTATTTTCTGTGTATTCAGTGTGTTCCGTGGTTAAACTATTTTAAGCCAATACATCGACTTTATTCAATCTTATCCCGATACATTTTAATGAACCCATTAAGCTTATCTGCCCGGTCCTGCATATGCTGAACCCACAGGTCCAGCACCTCCCTGCCCTCGTCGGTGATGGTATAGATCCGTTTGGCCGCCCCAGCCTGCTCGGTATCCCATTGGGAACTGAGCAGATTATCATCTTCCATTTGACGCAAATGCCGGTAAACCATACCGGGAGGTGCGGTGCCTTCAATGAAACCAAAGGTTTGAATGGTGGAGATCAATTCGTATCCGTAAGAGGGGGCAGGAATCAGCCCAAGGAGGATAGAGGCCTGGATATAGCGTTCCTGTCGGCCCGATCCCGGTAAATTTTTATGTTCCATATATAATTCCTTGACATATATCCTTTAAGGATATATTTTAAATTAAAAGATATGATACTCATATCATATTTATCCTTAACAATACAGGAGGCAGTCATGACCAAAATTTTTGTAAGAGAAAGACGTAAAGTTGAACAGGGCGAAAAAAAAGCCCGCTTCCGTGTGGTTGCGTTAAGCAGCAAAGATATAAAAATCTTCGCCAAACATGTCCGGAAAAATGAGCTTGAGCTCATTGCCAAAGAGGCGAATGCTGAAATTGTCTACCTGTCCAAACACGGATTAGGCCAGCAGAATGGGGAAAAATAAACCAACGGCAACTCAATGTTTGAACGAAGAGTTGCCCATATGCAAGGCGCAAGCAAAGCTTCAACCGGAGCGTACTATAGTACGTGAGGATTGAAGCTTTGTGCAGCAACGCCGCAGATGGGTGGCTATTCGTTCAAACACTATTGATGAATGATAGTTCCCACATGCTTGCCCTCCAGCGCCTCTCTGATCTTTTCAGGGTGGCGCAGTGCATCAATTATCTGCAATTGTTTCAAACATTTGGCATTTTTAAGCATATTTAAGATAGGACGTTCAATGATCAAATCGTCCAGGTCCAGTTCAATCAATTCATCCACTGAAATCTTATCATAAAAATCCAGTTTCTCTTTCTTTTTCGCTTTTTTAGGATCCTTTGAAAAAAGTCCTGTCTCATCCTTGAGATAGATCAGGGATCTTGCGCCAATATTTTCAGCCAATAGAAAAGCCCCACAATCGGTTCTATGGGGGGGGATGGAACCAAACTGCGCCGGATGCTCAAAAAATCCATAGGGCGGTATACCCGTCGTAATCGGCAGGTACCCCTGCCGGCAGAACATGGTCAACTGTTCAAGGTGGTCCCCGTGGCCGATGCGAACGCCGCCGTGTTTGGCTAAAAGAACGGAAAGCATCACCGCATTCTGGGATGAAACCTTATCCCCGAGCTTTGACAACACACCTGTGGGCATACCCAGATCCACGCCGATATTATACACGTGCCTGGCCCTTGTACCGCCGCCGGTCATCAGCAACAGCTTATAATCTTCCTTAACACTGATCAGTTCGTCCACGATGGGGAAAATCGCTTTTGATCCCCGATCCATGATGCTTTGACCGCCGATTTTCAGCACATTGATATCCGGGTGCATTCTGAAATACTCTCCGGATTCGGTGGTCTTTAAAAATTCCTTGCTCACCAGGGATTCCCCCAGCATCGGCGTATCAATGTGAAGCCGGCCTTTGTCATCTGATTCCTTGATCAATTTTCCCATTTTTCCTCCTAAATATGATTAATGTTATCCGATGCAGGTTTACGACAAAAAGAAGAGAGCGATTGATGAATTTGTGAAATCTCAATAAAATTTACCAGGTGGCATCGCCAAAGTCCAACAAATTTTGCCCGGTACCCAGAACATTGATCATGACATTTTATTGCAGGTTCTGATTTATGCTGTTAGTATTTGAGATATGATAAATGCCATAATCACTTTCGAATATTTCCTGGCACCAAGGAGTCGGGTATGTACCACCGAATGCTAAACATTTACATGGCAACACAGGATGACCGCCTTAAAACGATTCTTCAAAGCGTACCGCCGGTAGACAATTTTTCCCATCAATTTATCCGCCGCCCGAGAATTAAAATTGATGATATTAAACAATGCAGGATCATCATCCTTGATTTTGACACGCTCCACCCCGACGCCCTTGAAGAAACTTTTTTTGCCAAAAACGACCAGGCAGTCTTAATCGGATGCGTTGGGTCTGACAAGCTTGCCATGCTCACAGACAACCACCACCTTTTCGATCAGGTATGGATCAAACCGTTTACAGAGAATAAAGTGCAAACCTCCTTTGCACGCATCCTTAAACAGATTAAGATGCAGGAGGATTGCACATTGACCACCCAATATCTGAACACGTTGATAGACAGTGTGCCGGACCTGATCTGGTTCAAGGATAGCCGGGGGTCCCATCTGAAAGTCAATAACAGCTTTTGCCGTGCCGTTAGCAAAACCCAAGCCCAGATCGAAGGACGAGGACATTATTATATCTGGGATCTTGAACCGGACGAATATGCCCAAGGGGAATATATCTGTTTGGAATCAGAGGATATCGTTCTTGATAAAAAAGAGACCTGTCTTTTTGATGAAACCGTGAAATGCGGTGATGAATTTCGCAAATTTAAAACCTATAAATCCCCCATCTTTGATACGGACGGCACTGTGATCGGCACGGTGGGGCTGGCCCGTGATGTGACCGATCTTCAGAACCTGTTGGTCGAATTAAACATACTGATTGAAAGCCTGCCCTTTTCGGTCATGGTTACCGATAAAAACAGAACCATCACCAGTGTCAATCAAAAGTTTATTGAAAATTTTAAATTAGACCGTACCGAACTTTTAGGCAAATGCGTAGATTCTCTCATGGATGAAACCCATACCTTCACCCGGAGTAGAAATTGGATGCTTGACCATGATCAAGAAAATACAACCCTGCTTTCCAAAGAGAGAGTCTTAAAAATTCAAGAAGAAAAACTGTTGGACACATTTGGCAATCCGGCAGGTTTTATATATCTTTTTACGGACATTACCCTTGAGCATCAACATAAAAACAAACTGCTCGTAGACGCGAACACGGATCATCTAACCCAGCTGAACAACAGGCGCAGCCTCCAGGATTTCATGCGCAAAACCCCCTGTAAAACAGATACGGCGCTACTGCTTGCCGACCTTGACAACTTTAAGGAGGTGAATGACCAATACGGCCACGATGAAGGCGATAAAGTGCTGGTCGCCTTTGCCGGCCTGCTCAAAAAAAACTTTCCCAGCGAAGCCTTGTTCCGCCTGGGCGGTGATGAATTTGCCATTATTTTGCATGGCATGAAAGATCCGGATACGCCCAAACAATACGCCGAACAGCTGCTGTCAGACTTTAACACCAAACTTGCCCGCCAATTTTCCCACACCAATGTTTCCTTGAGTATCGGCATTGCCATGGCCATGTACGGCCCCAAAGAGTTTGGCGAATTGTTCAAAAGAGCTGATATGGCCCTTTATGAATCAAAAAAGTCAGGTAAAAATACAAGTACGTTCTGGTCAAGATAAGGTTTAACCACGGAAATCACAGAAGGCACTGAAGATAGATTTTCGTGGTTAAAATATTTCGGTCCCATGCCTAACTATCAAAAATATCGCGCAATCTGACACTGAGCTGTTCCAGGGAAAACGGTTTCTGGATAAAGCCCACACATCCCCGGGCCAGGATATCTTCGGCCTGGCCGCTGAGGCTGTATCCACTGGCAAGCAGCACCTTGACCTGGGGATTGATCTGTTTTAACGCGTCAAAAATCGCACTGCCGCTCATCCCCGGCATAATCACATCCAAAATGACCAGGTCGATGTTCTCAAAGAGCTGTTGATACATCTCAACGGCTGTTTTACCGTCCGTTGCGGACATCACTGTGTATCCAAGTGATTCAAGCATGGGCTGGCCCACCTGTAAAATGACATCTTCATCATCAATGAGCAGCAAGGTTTCAGTCCCCTTTGAAATGATTTCGCTCAATGCAGGTTCCTGGTCGATATCGCCGTCCGAAGCAGGCAGATATATATAAAATGTGGTGCCTTTGCCCAATTGACTGACAAAATCAATGGCACCGTCATGATTCTTGATAATACCATAGGCCGACGCAAGGCCAAGTCCCGTGCCGCGGCCAATTCCCTTGGTGGTAAAAAACGGCTCAAATATCCGTGACTGAATGGCAGGATCGATACCTACACCGTTATCCGTGATCGCAACGCATACATATCGCCCCGGCTCGATGTCAAAGGCCTTGGTAAAAGAGGCGTTGAGAACCATATTTTTGGCATCTATCACGATCTTGCCCCCGTCGGGCATGGCCTGCCATGCATTAATGTAAATATTAAGCAGCACCTGCTCCATCTGATTTTTATCGGCGACCACCGGCCACAACCCCTGCTCTATATTTTCCTCAATTTCAACCTCTTTGCGCGTGCGGCCGAACATGCGGGCGGTATCTGCCACAATCTGATTAAAATCCAGAGATTTGGCCATGTACTTCCCGCCCCGGGCAAATCCAAGCAGTTGCTGGGTCAGTTTGGTTCCGGAGCTGACGCAGGACTCAATACTTTTTAATTTTTTGTAATGATATTCCGAAGGCCCGGTCCTGAGCATCATCAACGAAATATTGCCCTGGATACCCATCAGCAGGTTATTAAAATCGTGGGCCACGCCGCCTGCAAGGGTGCCGATTCCCTCCAGCCGCTGGATCTGATGCAACCGTTCCTGGAACTGTTTCTTTTCAGCTTCGGCATTGAGCCGTTCGCTGACGTCCAGAACAACACCGCGATACCCGATCTTTTCACCGTTGTTATCAAGGATAGGGGCCGTTGAAACATCTACGGTACGCCGTTCACCGTCCTTACGGGTAATAGTCAGACGCGACAGGTTACCATTCACGCCGGATCGATAGGTTTCAGCAGATCTTTCCGGCATGGGCCGGGGCGCCTCTGCAGCCAGCATAATAGAATAATCCATGCCCTGAAGCTCATGAACCGAATATCCTAAAATAACCGCCAGAGAGTCATTGAAAAAGGTCAGACAACCGTCCAGGTCCACTTCGTAATATCCGTTGTTGGTATTTTCTATGATGGACCGGTATTTTTCTTCACTGCGCCTCAGCGCCTCTTCTTTCTCTTTTCTTGTCTCAATTTCATTGCGCAGTTGTTCATTGCTCTTTTGCAGATCCCGTGTGCGTTCTTCCACAAGATCCTCCAGTTGATCCTGGTACCGGCGCAGTTTAAGTTCGGCTTTTTTTCTGTCGGTGATAATACGCAAAGAACCGATAATTTTTTGGGCCTCCCCCGCTTCATTGCGTTTTAATGTGGCGGATACCGAGCCATAGGCAATTTCGCCCTGTTCGTTTTCCAGCGGGATCTCCCAGTCACTCACCGATTCGTCATCAAAGATTTTGGATACAAAACGCTGGTAATCATCGGCATTTTTATAGAAATGTGTAAGATTTAAACCGATAATCTCCCTGCGGTCCCGCTTGATCAGAGCCTCGACGGAGGGGCTTACCTCCAGAATTTCACCTTCGATGGTGCATTCAAAATAGATATCCTGGATATTTTCAAAGATCAGGCGATATTTTTTTTCACTGGTTTGCAAAGATTCCTTCATCTGTGAAAAGGCGGTGGCGGTTTCGTCTATCTCCTTGAATATGGATTGGGTATTGAAACTTGCGTCCAGATCATGCTGTTTGATGGCAAGTGCCTGCTTTTCCAGCCCCATCAACGGCCGTGTAATACTACGAAACAATTGTAATCCCACCAGGGTGGCAATCACTGAAAAAGCCAACGTTATCCAGATATTAAGTAAACGATTTTCCTTAAGTGCACCCAGGTAGTCATTTTCCGGTATATACACACCGATCATCCAGGGCCAGTGGGAGTCGGCAAACTGTGTGAACATGGTATTGTACACCTTGCCGTTATGGGTGAACTTTGCAAACTGGGACTGGTCAAGTTTGAGCAATCCGTCGTCCGTCTGCTGCCACTGGATGGAATGAAAAGCCTCCCGGCTCAGTTCATCATCCAACTCATCAATTTTCACCATTCTAAAACGATGGGTGGTATCGCCTTCGACCTGTTTAATTTTTGAAATATCCGGAAAGGCCACCACATCTTTGTTGTTATTGAGCATAAAGGCTTGACCATGCTTCCCGATCCGCAACCGGCTGATAAAGGTGGAAAGATCGTCAATTTCGATATCCACACCGACAATACTCTGTAACGCTCCGTTTGCATCAAAAATAGGGCCAGCCACCGTGATCCCCGGTTTCTGGGATGAAAAAAAGATATAGGGGTCCGTCCAGATAATTTCCCGCTCAGCCAGGGCTTTTTGGAACCAGGGCCGCTGCCGGGGATCATATGTGTCGTCGGGCGCTTCAACGGTTTCAACCATGCTGCCGTGTGCATCCCGCCAGATCATCCGGGTCCTTTTAACACCGTCGGGATGGTCAATAACCTTGGTGCGAAACCCATCGGGACTATGGGCATCGCTGCGGTTGACATAAAAAAAATCACCATCGGGCATACCGATATAAATGCCTGCAAAATGAGCATACAAGGACAATTGATCTAGAAAATAGCGCTCAAGAACATCGTAATGCTGGTTGCGGCTTCCCACCACTTCCGAGGCCAGCAGACGTTTCGTCAGAAGGGCAGCACTCTGGGCCAGTTGGAGATGATTCTTGGATTGACTCATGGTCAGGTCCGCAATATTCTGCATCACGTCACAGGCATGTCCGCCCAGCATCCGCTGGGATGAGACATAAGAGGACCAGGTGATCAAAATCTGCATCCCCCAAATGAGCCCCAGGCAGCCCAGAACCATTGCCCATCGTATGGATATTTTCATATTTTCCCCAAAGCAATTTTTATTGTGCATCATGTCAGTTTTACTATAACTGAAGTAACTCTGCTTTAGGACAGATCTTTGGGGGTTGTCAACAAAAACAGTAAAAGTAATTCATCACCCGGTCAATTTGGCCAAAGCATCCGAATAAATTCAAAAGACAACTGTTTTTCCTACATTGATGATACTGGCATATTCGTAAATTATCTGATAACATCGTAGATTAAAAGCAACTGATTATGCTTTTTATTCCTACTCAAAAAGCGACTCGGTGATCATATTAGTCCTATTACCTTGGGTCGCAACGAAAAATTCGGGTTTGATGTTATTGTAGGGGCAATCCCCCTGTGGTTGCCCGCGTTAGGGGTGGCACAGGGGCAGGGCAGGCACAGTGACCTGCCCCTACAGTGGCCGACGTTGGAACCAATCCTAAAAATTCCTATGAAAAGGAGGCGTTGACCTAAAATGATGAAACAAAAGCAAGCATTCGTAGTTTTCCTGCTGTTCACCCTGTTCATGCTGCCGGCCGGCCCTTTGCCCTGCACGGCATCCACGGGCGGCCAGGAAGAACTGGCCCCCGGCAGGGTCCTTGCACAACAGGCGGTAAAGGAAAAAAAACGATGGATTACTGCGGACCACTCCAAATTTGAGATTCTGCAGCAGGAGTTCGCCTCCGGCCCTGAAGTGACCCAGGCATGTCTCAAGTGTCATAATGAAGCGGCCCTGCAGTTTCACAAAACCATTCACTGGACCTGGAAAGCCCCGGGCAAAGACCCGGACACCCCGCTGGGCAAAGGCGGATATTCAATCAACAACTTCTGCATCAACGCCAGCAGCAACGAGCCGCGCTGCACCTCATGCCATGCGGGATACGGCTGGAAGGACAAAACCTTTGATTTCACCGATCAAACCAAGGTGGACTGCCTGGTGTGCCATGAAAGCACCGGGACCTACAAAAAATTTCCAACCGGCGCCGGGTATCCGGTCAATGAACCTACCGTTTTCAAAGAAAACAACAAAACCTTCAATCCACCCGATTGGAACAACGTGGCCCAGAGTGTCGGCCTGCCGGGCCGTAAAAACTGCGGAACCTGCCATTTCTACGGCGGTGGCGGAGACGGTGTCAAGCATGGTGATCTGGACTCATCCCTGATCAAACCCGACAAACACCTGGACGTCCACATGGGCACAGACGGACAGAATTTTAACTGCACCCGGTGCCACTCCACATCCGAACACCATATCGCAGGCAGAATCTACACACGGCCTGCGGCTGAAAGCAAAAAGTCATTAATTGAAGATGACCTGACCTCAAAAATCACCTGTGTCTCCTGCCACGGCAGGGAGCCCCACCAGCACAATGCCAAGGCCAATGACCACACCGACCGCGTGGCATGCCAGAGCTGCCATATCCCGAAATTTGCCCGCATCAATCCCACCAAGATGCACTGGGACTGGTCTGCGGCAGGGAAAATGAAAGACGGCAAACCCTATACGGAGAAAGATGAGTTTGGCAAACCCGCCTATACGACCAAAAAAGGCGCATTCAAATGGGAAAAAAATGTGGTGCCCGAATACTTCTGGTACAACGGTTCCATTGACCACCTTACCCTGAAAGATACCATTGACCCCTCCATCGAGGTGGCCGTCAGCAAGCCGGCAGGCGACATGACCGATGAAAAGTCGTTCATTTTTCCGTTCAAAGTCCACCGGGGTAAAATCCCCTATGACAAAATCAACAAAAAGCTTGTGGCCCCCCACCTTTTCCCCAATGATAAAACCGACAAGGCCGCTTACTGGAAAGGGTTTGACTGGAATGCGGCGATCCGGTACGGCCAGGAGTACTCCAACCTGCCCTACTCCGGCGAGTATGATTTTGTTCAGACATCCTATGTGTTTCCCATCACCCATATGGTCGCCCCCAGGGACAATGTCCTTGCATGCACTGAATGCCATATCAGGGATACAGGGCGGCTGGCAAACCTGGCGGGCTTTTACATGCCCGGACGCAATCACGTTGCACTGATGGACTGGATCGGATGGATCCTTGTGATCGGATCGGTCGTCGGCGTCGCCCTCCACGGCCTCGGCCGATTTTTCACCAGAAACTAAAAGCAAAGGAACACAATATCATGACTCAGACCAAAAAAATTAAAGTATATCTGTACACCCGCTATGAAAGATTCTGGCACTGGCTCCAGGCCGCGATTATCATATTCCTTATGATCACAGGCTTTGAAATTCATGGTACGTACACCCTGATGGGCTATGAAACGGCCGTAAAAACCCATAACTTTGTGGGAATTTCATGGCTGGTGCTATTTGCCTTTTTTGTCTTCTGGCTTTTCACCACCGGGGAGTGGCGTCAATACATTCCTACAACAAAAAAGCTCATAGATGTGATGCTCTACTACGCATTCGGCATTTTCCAGGGCAAACCCCATCCGGTTGAAAAGACCTCGGGTGCCAAGCACAATCCGTTACAACGCTTAACCTATCTGGCATTGTCGGCGTTGATGCTGCCGGTTCAGATGATTTCAGGCATGCTCTATTACACCTGGAACATCTGGGGGGGTGTTGGCGCGTCCCTGGCACCGGTGGCCCTGGTGCACACCTTTGTGGCATTTTTACTGCTCTCGTTTCTGGTGATACATGTTTACATGACCACCACCGGGCACTCCTTGTTCAGCCATATCGCGGGGATGATCACCGGCTGGGAAGAGATTTACGAGACCACCACAATCCATGAATGGGAGGTTGCCGACAAGCGTCGGTCCTGAGCTTAAGGCCTTTAAACTGCTTTTGACCATGAACCCGACACGGCCATCACGTCTAAGGCGGATGGCCGTCATTGATTTTAAAGGAAATGATTAAAAAAGATATATTTTTTTCTCTGTGTAGTTTGGCAAACGCCAAACCTCTGTGCTCTCTGTGGTTTGGATACATGAAATCCCGGAGGGATTAAATGTTTTTTTACGCGTATAGTTTGTAATATAGCAGGCTTCGCCTGCAGATTTTATTTAACCACAGAGAGCACAGAGGGCACAGAGATTTAAGTGCTGCGCACTAAAATTCTTATGTTTATTGAGGGGCTGAATTATGATGAAAACTACATGGCTCAAGCTGATGTTCATCTTCATGTTCGCGTGCATGTCCATGCCGGGGTGCGACTCAAAAACACCGGTAAAGATAGGGTTTATGGCCGGCATGTCGGGCCGTGTGGCTGACCTGGGGATTGCCGGACTGGATGCCGTCCAGATGTGCATAGAAGAGGCAAATAAAGCAGGCGGCATCAACGGCCACAGAATCCAGCTTATTATCAAAGACGACCGGCATGATCCCGATGTTGCCCGGCAAGCTGCGGCAGAACTGATCCAGGAGGGTGTGGCTGCAATCATTGGACCCATGACCAGCCAGATGGGCATGGCCGTCACGCCGATTCTCAACAAGCACCGGATGCTTTGCGTCTCCCCCACGGTGAGTACCCAAACCCTTTTCGGCATTGATGATTATTTTTTTCGTGTTGTGCCTTCGGTCAGGACGAATGCGTCGGTCAGCGCCCATTATCACTTAAAATCAGGTGATATCACCCGGGCAGCAGTGATATACGATGATGGCAACCAATCATATACAAAAAACTGGCTTGAAAATTTTAAAGCGCTCTTCACTAAGGGCGGAGGGGAAATTGTTTCAATCATTGCCTATAACACCAAAGAGAACAAACCGTTCGAAGACATTGCAAAAAAAGCCCTCCTGTTGGACGTCAACGGCATTCTGATTATTGCCAACTCCATGGATTCCGCCCTGTTGTGCCAGCAAATCCGGAAACAAAATAAAATTGTGAACATCACCCTGGCCGATTGGGGTGCCACGGAACAGCTCCTTGAGTTCGGAGGCAAGGCCGTTGAAGGGGTTACCGTGGTGCAAACCTTTGATCGTGAACACCCCTCCCCTGCATACCAGGCCTTTCGCAAGGCCTATATCAAACAACTGGGCAGAGAGCCGGGATTCCCCGGGGTAAATGGATATGACGCCGCCCATGTGGTCATAACAGCCCTTAAGATGCAGCAAAAGGGGGAAGATCTGAAGCAAACCGTGCTTTCCATCCGCAGGTTCCAAGGATTGCAAGGCCCGCTTGTATTCGATGATTACGGTGATATGACACGCTCAAATTCCTCCATGAGCATTGTTAAAAATCGGAAATTCATGCTGCTGGAGTAATGATTTGGAAAAAACGAAATCCCTTCGATATCATCAATTGTTACAGTTTGCCCTGGTGGCGGGCCTGCCGGTGCTGCTCATCTCGATGCTTGTGTGGCAGTTTCTACTGCCGGCCATGCGGTTCGATACGGGCATCCGACATCAGGGGATGGCCCGCTCCATCGCCGGGCAGGTCTCCTCGCATGTATTGGGAGGCCAAAGGCAACTGGCTGCCCTGGCTGAGTTTATCCAAAGCCGACAGGGACTTTCCAATGAACAGCTCACGGCACTATTGGATTCCCAATGCGGCCAGGGCGAACTGTTTGAAACAATCTATATTTCCTCTCCCCGGCAGCAAATCGTCACGGCGGTGGGCCTGGCACAGTCCCGGCGTTCCCTGCGACACGATTTGATTGGACTGGACCTTTCTGGCAGACGATTCGTTATGGCTGCGGGGACCCCGAAGACCCCCGTCTGGTCGGAGACATTTATGTCCACGGTCAGCCGCCGTCTGGCTGTCGCACTCACCATTCCCCTGGCAGATCAACTGCTCACGGCTGAAATCACCCTGGATAATTTATCCGAAGTGATCAGTCAATTGCCCGGAGAAACCGGATTTTTAACCTATGTGATTGACGGTAAGGCAAGAATCGTCGCCGATTCACAGCGACGGCACTGGGGACAGCGGTTGCAGGATTCGCTGCTGCCGATTGCAGGTCCCGGACACGACGGGCAATTTATTTCCGATTCCTTTCAACTGGACGGGACACCGTACATCGGAACGGTTGTCTCCATTGAGGATCTTGGATGGAAAGTCCTTGTGGCCCAGCCGACCGCCAAAGCCTATAAACCGCTTCGGGCCACCTTGATGACCTTTACTCTGGGCCTTGCCATGGCGTTTATCCTGGCATTATTTCTATCCTGGAATCGGGCCAAACGGCTGTCGGCCATATTCAGGGTCTATTCTGAAAAAGCCTGCGCCATTGCCGACGGACAATATGACAACACATGGCCCGCTTCAGCAATCACCGAGCTATACCTGCTCGGTCAAAGCCTGAAACATATGGCCGGCATGATTGATCAACGGGAAAAAGAACTGATTAAAAACAGAGAGGAGATGAAAAACCTTATCACCCATGTTCCTGGCATCATGTATGAATTTTCCGGGAACATGGAAGATCCAAAATTCAATGACGCCTCAACCGTCTTGAAGGAAAAAATATTAGAAGTGCTTGGCATCAATTGGCATCCGACACAATTATTTAATCACTTCATTGCCTGTCTGCCCAAACAAGACCAGTCCCGGTTTGTGCTCTCCGTAAAAAACGCAATTGCTATGGCCACACCCTGGCATTACGAAGGACGCTTTATCAAACCCACCGGAGAAGAGATCTGGATTGAATGCAGTTCACAGCCCCACAGGGTCGGTGAAAAGATCGTCTTTTACGGATTGGTCATGGATAGTACCCGGCGCAAGGAGATGGAGGAGTCGTTGCGGCTGACCCAGTTCATTTTTGACAAAGCGCCCATTGGTATCTGGAGAATGGGGTCGGATGGTAAGATTCTCGATGTCAATGAGCAGGGATGCACAAGCCTTGGGTATTCACGCGAAGAACTATGCCGAATGAGCGTCTATGATTTCGATCCCGCAATGGACCCTAACCGTTTGGACCAAGAAGTAACCCGTCTGGAAGAGGCGGGCTCCACAACCATTGAATCCTTGCACCGCACCAAAGCAGGGGTCGTTTTTCCGATCCAGGTGATCCAAAAAATGGTGCGGTTCGAAGACCACAAATTTCATTTGGCTTTTGTCCAGGACATCACCCCGCGTAAAGCGGCCGAACAAGAACTTCGCCGTCTTAAAAACTATCTGTCAAATATCATTGATTCCATGCCTTCGGTTCTGATCGGCGTAGACCAAAATCTTAGGGTAACCCAATGGAACCACAAGGCCTGTCAAACCACGGGGCTGAATTTTGAAAATGCCTTGGCCCGTCCCCTGGCCGAGGTATTCCCCAGCCTGTCCGATAAAATAGAACCCATTAACACCGCCATCAGGGAACACAGGGTCATCAGCACCCCCAAAATACCAGTTACAACAAATCAGGAAACCCGGTTTGAAGATGTAACCATCTTTCCTTTGACAGCTGACGGGGTGCAAGGTGCCGTGATCCGGGTGGACGACATCACCGAACAGGTGCGGCTGGAAGAGATGATGATCCAAAACGAAAAGATGCTCTCCGTGGGCGGTCTGGCTGCGGGCATGGCCCATGAAATCAACAACCCCCTGGCCGCGATGATACAAACGGCCCATGTGGTGAGATCAAGGCTGCAGGACATAGAAATTCGGGCAAACATAGACGCAGCCCGGGATGCAGGCGTCACCGTTGATCAAATCAAAACCTTTATGGAAAAAAGAGGCATTTTAAGAATGCTGGACACCATCAATGAATCCGGACGCAGGGTTTCAGGTATCGTTCATAATATGCTCAGCTTTGCCAGAAAATCAGATTCTGCACATTCATCCCATAATCCGGTTCAACTGGTCGATAAGGCCCTTGAACTTGCGGCAACGGATTACAATTTGAAAAAAAATTACGATTTTAAAGCCATTACAATCGTAAAGGAATATGAAGAAAATCTGCCGAGTCTTCCTTGTGACGCGGCCAAAATTCAGCAGGTGCTGTTGAATATTTTGGGCAACGGTGCCCAGGCCATGCTGGCCCAGAACAGGAACAGCGACCACAACCCCTGCTTTACGTTAAGACTTGCCAAAGAAAAAAACAGATTGCGCATGGAAATCCAGGATAACGGACCGGGTATGGACGAATCGACCCAGTCAAGGGTTTTTGAACCCTTTTTCACCACAAAACCCGTGGGGGTGGGCACAGGGCTTGGGCTCTCTGTTTCATATTTTATCATAACCCAAAATCATGGTGGTACCATGGATGTGGTGTCATCATTAAACCAAGGGTCAAATTTTATCATTCGATTGCCGCTGGAATAAAACCAATACGCTACCTTTGTAGGGGCAATCCCCCTGTGGTTGCCCCCGTCAGGGCAGGCACAGGGGCCTGCCCCTACAATGGCCGACGTCAGAATCAAGCCTTTTTTAAATCCCCTGCAAAAAAAAAATGTAAAAACGAGAATAAAACATGTATATATTCATCTCTCTTTTTTTGCAGCACCATAAATGCTGTGTTTTTTTACGGTTATTTAACCTGTTATTGTAAAGGATTGCCCCCAGTGAAAAAACTTTCAACGCCCTGTTATCTTATCGATGAAAAAAAGCTCCTTGGGAATATGGAGAAACTGGCCGCCATTAGAAAGCAAAGCGGCGCCAGACTGCTTTTGGCCCTGAAATGCTTTGCCGCATGGGGGGTCTTCGATCTGATGAAGCCATATATGGACGGCACCACCAGTTCGTCATACTATGAGGCCAGACTCGGATATGAGACCTTTGGCAAGGAGACCCATGCCTACAGCGTTGCCTACAGCAGCGAAGATATAAAAAAGGTCTCGGCCTTTTCAGATAAAATCATATTTAACTCCCTGTCACAGCTCAAACAATTTTACCCGGCATGCAGCAATGTGACCTGCGGCATCAGAATCAACCCCGGTGTGAGCTACAGCCATTTTGACCTGGCAGATCCGGCCCGCACCTTTTCCCGGCTGGGCATCACATCCCTAACGGATTTAGAGGCGGCCATGCCCATGGTTTCCGGGGCCATGATTCACTTTAACTGTGAAAATGAAGATGTTGACGCCTTTGAACAGCTGCTTGCCGGTATCAGCCGTCAATACGCGCCGTTTTTAAAACAGTTTGACTGGATCAGTCTGGGCGGCGGCATCTCCTACACCGAAGACCATTTTGACAGCCAACATTTTGCCCGGATCATACAAGACTTTTCCCGGGAATTTGATTTGCAGGTTTACCTGGAACCTGGCGAAGCAGCGGTTGCCCATACGACATCCCTTGTAACAACCGTGCTGGATGTCATTGAAAACACTAAGAAAATTGCCGTTGTGGATGCCTCCATTGAGGCACACATGCTCGATCTGCTGGTGTACCGTGAAACCGCCACATTTGAAGGATCAGAGCCCCAGGGGGAATTTGCGTATCAGATTGCAGGCAAATCCTGCCTGGCCGCCGATATTTTCGGAGAAGCTTATTTTCCCAATGCACTTCAGATCGGTGACACCATTGAAATCAAAGACGCCGCCGGATACACCATGGTGAAAAAAAACTGGTTCAACGGTTTAAACATGCCGTCCGTGGCCATTCGGCGTGCCGACGGAACCATCGACGTATTACAGGAATCTTCCTATACGGATTATAAAAAAAGCCTATCAACTCAATGAAGGATTTAACCGTGCTTTATGGCATACGTTTTATTTAGGTGGGGGTGAAAAACACCCTTTTGGTAAAAGAAAGGAAACAACAAAAATGAAAAAAAACGTGATGATTATCGGTGCCGGGGGGGTGGCCAATGTGGCGGCCCATAAATGTGCACAAAACAATGATGTTCTCGGCAATATCGCCATAGCTTCAAGAACCCTGTCTAAATGTGAACACATCATCGACAGTATAAGGCAAAAGAACAGCCAGAAAAGCGATGAATATGCCATAACAGCCCATCATTTGGACGCCATGGATATTCCTGCCACCGAAAAACTGATCAAAGAGACCGGCACCTCGATTGTCATCAACGTGGGCACGGCATTTATAAATATGAGTGTGCTTACCGCCTGCATCAATACCGGTGCAGCCTATATGGATACAGCCATCCACGAAGAGCCTGATAAAATATGTGAAAAACCGCCCTGGTACGCCAACTACGAATGGAAACGCCTTGAGGAATGCCGAGAAAAAGGCATTACGGCCATTCTTGGCGCAGGCTTTGATCCGGGGGTGGTCAATGCCTACGCCGCCTATGCCGACAGGTATATTTTCGATACCATTGACACCATTGACATTATGGATGTCAATGCCGGAAACCACGGGAAATATTTTGCCACCAATTTTGATCCTGAAATCAATTTCCGAGAATTTACCGGCGGTGTCTGGACCTATATTGACCGCCAATGGGTAAAAAAGGAGATGTTTGAAGTCAAACAAGTCTATGATTTTCCGGTGGTGGGAAAGATGCCCATCTATCTGAACGGGCACGATGAACTTCACTCCCTGTCTAAACACATTAATGCAGAGTCCATCCGGTTCTGGATGGGCTTTGGAGACCACTATATCAACGTGTTTAACGTGCTTAAAAACATCGGCCTGCTTTCGGAGCAGCCGGTGACCACGGCCGAAGGGCTGGAGGCGATTCCGTTGAAAGTGGTCAAGGCGTGTCTGCCTGATCCTGTGTCACTTGCCCCGCAATACACGGGCAAAACCTGCATTGGCGACCTGGTAAAAGGGCGTGTCAATGATGAAAGCAAAGAGGTCTTTCTCTATAACATCTGTGACCATGAAGCCGCTTACAAAGAAGTTGAAAGCCAGGCAATTGCCTATACCGCCGGGGTTCCGCCTGCAGCGGCAGCCATGCTGATTGCCCAGGGCGTCTGGGACTGCAAAGAGATGAAAAACATTGAAGAACTGGACCCTGTGCCCTTTTTAAAAACACTCAATCAGATCGGTTTGCCGACCCGAATCATCAAAGACGGAAAGGATCAGCCGCTCCTCTTGTGAATTGACTGCCTATGACTGGATTTTTTTCCCCTGAAAAAGGACTTGACTCAATCCTTTTGACGGGGAAATTTTATTTTCTGGCCGTTTTGCTTTAAAATCTCCTCTATTTTTTCAGCGGGCAAAGGCCGGCTGAACAAAAACCCCTGGGCCTCGGTGCACCCTTTCTCAATTAGAAAATCAAGCTGCCGGTCGTTGTCTATGCCTTCGGCAATGACCCGGATATCCATGCCCTTGGCCATGGAGAGAATAGCAGAGATAATGGACTGGTCATTTTTTCTGGAATCCACGCCCAAAACAAAAGAGCGGTCAATTTTAAGGCAGTCGATGGGCATATCTTTAAGGCGGCTGAGGCTGGAGTACCCGGTACCAAAATCGTCCACGGAAACAGCAATGCCTTTATTTCTTAACGTCCTTAATGTTTCTGAAATTTTATCCATATCCTCGGCAAAAAGGCTCTCGGTGATTTCAATTTCAAAATACTTGGACGGCATACAGGTCTCTTCAAGGATCTGTTCCACCACCGTCAAAAAGTTAGGATGGGTAAACTGCCTGACCGAGACATTCACCGCAACGCGTTCAAAGATCAGGCCTTTTTTAATCCACTGACACACCTGTTCGCATGCGGTCCGCATCACCCATTCGCCGATGGGAATAATCAGGCCGCACGCTTCAGCAACGGGAATGAACTCCAGGGGCGGAACGCTGCCAAGCACATGATTGTCCCAGCGCAGCAGGGCCTCCATGCCGATCAGTTCACCGGAAGGAAGGTCCACCTGGGGTTGGTAATGCAGTTGCAGTTCATCCCTGTCAATGGCCTGGCGCAGCTGATTTTCTATGGTCAGCCGTTTTAACGCCGCATCATTCATGGACTCCTGGTAATACTTGAAATGCTCCATATTTCTGCTTCTCTTGGCAAAATACATGGCCAGATCCGCATTTTTCAATAAGGTTTCCACCGTATCTCCGTCATCGGGGAAAATGGCGATGCCGATGCTCGGGGTGATGATAAATTCGTTATCCCCGATACAAACTGACTTTGACACATGTTCAATGATGCGCTGGGCCACCACAGCCACCGTATCCAGCTCTTTGATTTCGGGAAGCAATACCGTAAATTCGTCCCCGCCCAGCCGTGCCGCAGTCCGATCCGTAACCGTCCGGGCCACCGTATCAGACAGCCGCAGGCTTTTGCCAAGACGATCCCCGATAATTGTCAACAATTCATCTCCGACACTGTGCCCCAGGGTGTCATTGATTCGTTTAAAATCGTCCAAATCAATAAAAAGTAGGGCACCTTTTTGCTGATCACGAAGGTGCTGGTTAATCGCCCCCTTCAGCCTGTCCAGAAACAGCGCCCGGTTGGGCAGGCCCGTCAGATGATCATAAAAGGCCAGCTTATTGAGCCGGCCGTCTATTTCTCGTTTCAGCTCCCATTTGCGGGTCAACGCATGGGCCATCTGAAGCACTTCCACGTTGTCAAAGGGTTTTTTAAGGATTAAAAGACTGTCGCTTTCCCCCAGGACCTTTTGAATTTCAGACCAGGAATAGTCAGCATAGGCCGTACAGAGCACCACCTGCAGATCAGGTGCGACCTGCCACAGGTGGTTGATGGTCTCAATCCCGTCCCAGCCAGGCGGCATACGCCCGTCAACAAAGGCCAGAGCAAACGGATTGTCCGACGTCTGGGCCTCTTTCACGATATCCAGGCCCTCCTGCCCCTGGAAGGCATATTCAATTTCAAACTGAACACGACTCTCCTGGGTTTTGTCCGTTTGAGTGTCAAACAAAAGGGCTTCCATATCTTCTAACTCACTGTCTGTCTCCGAATTCTTGCCGAGAATCTTTTGAAAATCATTATGGATGGCGGCATTATCGTCAATCACAATAATACGATAACTGGGTTTTTCTTCCTGGGTGTTCATGATGCCTCCTGTTTGAATAAAGGCAGTGACAAAGTAAAAGACGCTCCGTAACCGATTCCGGCACTTTGGGCTGTCAGGGTACCGCCCAGCTGCTTTGCGGCAAGGGCGCCGCTGTGAAGCCCAAAACCGTGACCAAAGCTGCGCGTGGTAAAACCGTGCTGGAAAATCCGGGAAAGATTTTCCGGCGCGATGCCCATACCATTGTCTTTGACCTCTATCTTAACATATTTTTTGTCGTCACTGTACAATCTGATAATAATCCAATTGTCCTTTTGTTTGGTTGTCTCTTCACTGCAGGCGTGTACGGCATTGGAAATCATGTTAACCAGAATCTGCAGCACCTGATGTCTGTCCGCAACAATGGTCGGCAGCGGATCAAATTGTCGTTCCAGCACAATGCCGTTCTTTTGTAAACTGTCGCTATTCATGGCAATGGCATCGTCAACCAGCTGTTCAACGGCAAAGGATTCATTTACTCCATGAACCGAACCGTAACGCTGCTGCGTCATGATGACTTTTTTGGCATGGTCCACCTGGGTGACAAGCTGCCTGAGTTCCTCGCCCACAGCCGTTTGTTCTTCTGTAAGGGCCTGGGCAAGGGATTTCAAATACCAGGGCAAACGCATTAAAATTTTTGATTGAAGAGAGGTTTGCAGAGTTGAAACATTCCTGATATTTAAACTACTTTTTACAACCTCATTTCAAGGAACTCAGCCATGACCTCCTCAAATATTACGCTGATCTCGGAGTTCTCAAAGATAAATGACCCTCGATTGGATAGGCAGAAGTTGCATAAGTTGATAGATATATTTGCAATTACAGTCTGCGCTGTGATCTGCGGTGCCAGTACATGGAATGAAATTGCACAATATGGCCAGTCCAAACAAGATTGGTTAAAAACGTTTTTGGAATTGCCCAATGGAATCCCTTCACATGATACAATCAGACGGATCTTTATCATCATCGATCCAGAAGAGTTTCGGACGGCTTTCATTGATTGGGTAGACTCTATACGTCCGCTACTGCCGGAAACTGTCATCGCCGTAGATGGTAAAACATTAAGACGCTCGTATGACAAAACGAATGGCAAATCTGCAATTCATGTGGTGAGTGCCTGGGCATCAGATGCAAATATGGTACTGGGGCAGATAAAAACGGATGAAAAATCAAACGAAATCACAGCAATTCCGCAATTACTCGATCTGCTTGATATTTTAGGGAGTACTGTCACAATAGATGCAATGGGATGCCAGAAAAAAATTGCCGAAAAAATAATCGATAACGGTGCTGATTATGCTTTGGCTCTAAAGAAAAACCACGGAGATCTATACGACGACGTCGAACTATTCTTCCATAGTGTCAAAAAAGCTAAACCTAAAGAAATCCCGAGAAGTTATTTTGACAGCGCTGAAGGCGACCATGGTCGCGTTGAAATAAGGCGTCATTGGGTTATCTCCGATATTGACTGGATAGCGGACAAACCACTTTGGAAGGGACTTCAAGGTATTGGTATGGTTGAAAGAGAGCGTCACATAAAAGACCACATCTCATGTGAAACCAGTTATTATCTGCTCAGCCAAAAATTGGATGCAGAAGAGTTTGCCAAAAAAGTACGAGCACACTGGGGAATCGAAAATAAATTGCATTGGGTGCTTGATGTTTCGTTCAGGGAAGATGAGTGTAGAAAGCGAGCCGGCAATGCAGCTGAAAATTTTGCAATGGTACGCCATGTTGCCACGAATCTACTGAAGCAGGAAAACAGTATGAGCAAGAGCATGAATGTTAAACGCCTACAAGCAGGATGGGACAATTCTTACCTTATGAAAGTACTTAGAGTCAATACAATTTAAATGCGTTTGCCCTGTTTCAAATACGCCAGCACCTGCCCGCCTTTGGGATCTTCTTCTAAAAAGGTGACCAGCTCCTTGTTTGATTGAGGCAGCATATCAACCAGCTTGCGGACATTGGCCATGCGGGATTTTTTATACCGGCGCTCCAGAACACCCACAGAGGTATTAATGCTGTTGAGCACATTGCCCACATTATGCAGCACATTGGTGGCGACCTCGGCCATGCCCGCGGCCCGGGAGGCCTTAACCAGGGAAGACTGACTTTCGGCCAGTGCTTTCATGGTTTTTTCCTTTTCAGCCACCTGGGCCTCAAGTTCACGGGTTCTTTCCTGGACCATGGTCTCCAGCTGCGCCTGATACCGTTTGTTTTCCCGCATCAGTTTGTTTTTTTCCAAAGCCTTGTTGACGGCATGCTCCAATATGGATAAATCATGAACCGGTTTTTCCAGATAGTCCCAGGCACCGTATCGCAGGGCTTTTATCACATCGCCGATGCGGTTCGCACCGGAAATAACGATAAAGGGCAGATCCGGAATAATTTCCCGCCCCTGCTTTAACACGTCAAGACCGCCCATCTCAGGCATCATCAGATCCAGCAGCACAAGGTCAGGCCGTTCAGATGCGATAAGCGCCAGACCCTCCCGTCCGTTCTCCGCGGAAACGACATGATATTCGCGGTCTTCAAGAAAATCCTCAAAACTTGCGCGAATATAGGCTTCATCGTCAATTACCAGTATTTTCAATTGGCTGCTCATTTTACTCCAATTATCAGTGAATGATAAAAGCTTTGAAAAACAACATTTTGGGACCAGGCTCTCATGATCGCTCCCTTCTGGATAACGGCAGGGCCAACGTAAAAGATGCACCGTGACCAAGCCCTGCACTTTCAACGGTCAGGCTGCCGCCCAGCTGCTTTGCAGCAAGTACCCCGCTGTGCAGGCCAAACCCGTGGCCGTCCCGCCGCGTGGTGAACCCGTGCTGAAAAATCCGAGAAAGGTTTTCCTTGGCAATACCTACGCCTGTGTCCCTGACCTCTATTTTAATACATTCCTGGTTGTCGCAGCCCAGGCTGATGACAATAAGATCCGCTTTATGTTCGGATTCACTTTCATTGCAGGCGTTGATTGCATTTGCGATCAAATTAACAAAAATCTGCAGCACCTGATGCTTGTCCGTCACGATTTCCGGAACAGGATCAAACCGTCGTTCAAGGTTTATACCGTGCTTTTTGATCCTGTCGCTGTTCATGGCAATGGCATCTTCAACCAACAGCGCAACGGCACAGGATTCGTTCACCCCGTAAACCGCACCATATCTCTGCTGCATGATAATGACGTTTTTGGCATGCTCCACCTGGGTAACAAGCTGCCTGACCTCCTCAACCATGGTCTGCCGCTCTGCCGCAAGCGCGCCGGCAAGGGGTTTTAAATAGTCCAGAATCCGGGTGCCTTTGGAATCATCGTTTATAAATGAAAGCAACTCTTCTTTTGAACCGGGCAGCATATCAACCACCTTCTGGACATTGGCCATGCGGGATTTTTCCAGCCGCCCCTCCAGAACTGAGACAGAGGTATTGATGCTGTTAAGCACATTGCCCACATTGTGCAGCACATTGGTGGCCACCTCAGCCCTGCCCGAGGCCCGAGAAGCCTTAACCAGGGAGGACTGACTGTCGGCCAGCGCCTTTAATGCCTTCTCTTTTTCTTCCACCTGGTTTCTAAGCTCAAGGGTCCTCTGGGCCACACGGGTTTCCAGGGAATTTTTCGCCTCAATCAGGGCCAACCCGGATTCGACCCCGGCCACGGCATGGGCAAAAATCTGGGTGATCACCTTGAGCCCGTTGATATGATCCTCGGGCCAGCGGTCATGGGGTGTCATCATCTCAAATCCCACAATACCGTATATCTTTTTGTCGGTCCGGCTGGCAATGAACAGAGCTGATTCTATCCCAAGTTTTTTTAAAGCGTCTTTCCACACCGGGCGGTCGAAGATTTGATTCACATCAGGAAAATGGAGAACCGTCTTATTTTTATAAAAATTGGTCACCCTTTCCGGATCAATGTCAATGATGGGATGGTGGTGAAGAATCCCGATCCTGCTTTCAATCCCTTTGGCACACCACTCCAGAACCTTGTCCCCACCCACGAACTCCGGCACCAGAGGAAAAAAGGCCACCCGGTCAAACCTGAAAAATTTGCCGATCCGGCTTAATGCATCTTCGATGATCTGCCGGATCGTCACCGGGGAAGCAGCCACAAAATTTGCCGAAATTTCAGCCGTCAAAGCAAGCAAAGCCGTTCGCTTTGCCACCCGACGTTCCAAAGTCGTTTTGGCGTATTCCAAAGCCTCCTGTTGTGCCTTGCGCTGTGAGATATCCCGGCAAAAGGCACAGGCAAGATATTTTCCTTGGTCGGAACCCAGATAATTGATACTGATTTCCACAGGAAAAATATCGCCGTCCCTGGTCACATGACAGCTTTCAAAAAGCGCATTGCCGACTTGCGCCAGTTTTACCATATCCCGGGCCAGCATCTCGGGCGCATACCCTGGATCAATGTCAAAAATCGTCAGGCTCAGCATCTCTTCCTGGGTGTATCCGAGGGTTTTACAGGCAGCATGATTGGCGTAGACCATCCGACCTTGTCCCTCTATCAGCAAGCAGGTGTCCCTGGCGTTGTCCATGGCCTGCTGGATTTTCAGAAGGGCCGGCTTTTGGGATAGAAAAAATTCTTTGGAATAGCATTCTGTTTTTGTCATGATGCAGTCTTTCCCGATGCCATCGGCAGTTCAACGGTGAATACGGCACCCTGCCCCAGGCCTTTGCTGTCAACCCAGACACGTCCGCCCATCTCCTTGGCGGCCAGGGCTCCGGAATGCAGGCCGAAACCGTGCCCGGTTTTCCGGGTTGTAAAGCCATGCTGAAAAATACGGTTCAAATTTTCGGATTCTATGCCGATCCCGTTGTCTGCGACAGAGAGGCAGAACGTATCGCCTTGCCCCTTGTATATGCCCAGTGTGATGATTTTTTCAGTTTTGTCGCTGTCCGAGCAGGCGTATTTTGCATTATTGATAAAATTTAACAAAATCTGCAACACCTTGTGCTTGTCCACCACCACCTTGGGAAGATCTTCGTAATTTTTTTGGACAACAATGTTATGCCGGACCAGGGCCCCTTGATTGAGCATCAAGGCATCTTCCATTAACTTTTTAGGAGAAATGGTTTCGCTGATCCCTGAAACCCGGCCGTAATTTTGCTGCATGGCCACAATCTCCTTGATGTGCTCAATGCGGCCGGCAAGTTCCTTTGTTTCGGAAAACAGTCTTTCGTGCTCATCCGAAAGGGCCTTGCCAAGGGATACCAGATATTTGGGGATCTTCTCTCCCTTGGGGTCCAGGGTTAAAAACCGGGCCAGTTCTTCGGGGGCAAGATCGATCATCCCGGCAATTTTGAGCAAATTGCCGGCCCTGGATTCACGTAAGGTATCCAGAATTAGAGTGGCCGAAACGTTGACGCTGTTCAGGACATTGCCGACATTATGGAGAACGCCCGTAGCGACCTCTGCCATGCCCGCCTCCCTGGAAGCCGCCACCAGTGATGTCTGGGCAACGGAAAGATCAGACAAAGCTTGTTCCTTGGCCTCAATCTGCTTCTCAAGCTCATGGGTACGCTGCTGAACCTGGGCTTCAAGATTGTCCCTGGCGTTGATCAAATCTTTTTGGAAACCCTGCCTGGCAACGGTTGCCCCAAGCATGTCCCCCAAAGCGCTGAAACAGCTGATCTCAGCCGGTGTCCATTCGCGCGGTTCAACACATTCTTCAAGCGCAAATATTCCCCACCAGTCTCCCTCCACAAATATGGGAATGAGGATAACAGACTTAATTTGCGAAAACTCTAAAAGAATCTGCTCGGCATCAGTGCACGTTTCTAAGGAAATCGACAGGGGCTTACCTTCGGCAAGAATATCAACCCAGTGGGCGACCCCCCGTTTTTCAAAACTGATCATCCCGTATTCCGGATCTTCCTGCTCCGGCGATATGTTCGGGGCAGTCCATTCAAAGCGTTTTTTTGCCCCCCAAACATCGTCGTCATCCGTTATAATTTTATGAAATACGGCCCTGCTGATATTCGCCCCCATGCCAATATCCCCAAGCACTTCGACTATACTTTCCTGCCAGGGCTGGTCCTGCAAAAAATGATAGGCGGCAAACCGGACACTTTCCAGGATATTATTTCTTATCAACAGGGAATTGGCCATGGTATTTACGGAAAAAGCCAATTCACCGAGCTCATCATTTCTACGGGTCTGTGCCCTGACGGTCAGATCTCCTCCGGCAATCTTTTGAACCACCGATTGAAGCGCCAAAATTGGCTGGACGATCTGCCGAGCATAAAGAATGGAACCTGACAGGCTGATCAAAATACAGACCAGTGCAAGGACGCCCGTACTTTTGTAGAGTACGTCTACACTTTTATCATACTCCTCAAGGGAAAGCCCCACATGAATCCAGCCCCATTGAATGCCTGAATAATCAAAGGGCTGGGCAAAATGAAAAATACGCCGCTGAAATAAAGGACTTGTTTCAATTTCCCATGAGGTTTCCCGCACAGGTCTGACAAAGTGGTCATTCGCCAACTGGGACACCTCCCATTTTTTCTGCTCAATGACCAGGGCAAATCCCTCATTTTTCATGATGATCAGAAAATCAATTTCCGGGTCCCCTCTCAGTAACACCTGGGCTGAACTGACAACACTGGAATAATCCTCATTGACGGCGGCACTTGCAGCCACATCATGCAGTGAGGCGGCAAGGCCATTGGCTTTGGACGCCATGGTATTAACAAAAATATCCTTTTGTTTGGGAACGGTAATCATAACGAAAACAAACAGGGGAACGATGGCCAAGCCCCATCCCAGCAGCACGGTACGCAAAAAAATACTTATGTGCCTGCCTTTTGTTTTTTTCAAAGGATATTTTTTTTTGTTCTCAATGTCGTTCAATGGCCTGTCCCTTGATCCTTTTTCATCAGAAGAATGGAGTCGGCAAGATCCGCTTCGGAGATCTGCTGCATCCCGTCCATTTGAAATATGGTGAGCAGTTGTTCCCCGGATGACGACTCAACCATTTTTTGAATATCTCTGAGCAGTATTTGCTTAATCTCAGATTGATAGGATTTACGAAAAGTGAACACCGCCGGGATATAGGATGGCGATGTTTTGATTATTTTCATCTGCCGGGCAATCTGCGGGTTAAGTTCCACCATGACGTCAAATCCTTTCCGGGTAACCAAGCAGGCATCCGCCTGTTTAAAAAACACCGGAAGAACCGCATCATTTATCTTGTTTACCAGTTTATAACTTTTAAAATGCGAGTCGAGTGTGCCAAGTCCCTTTTCCGATAAAAAGACATTGAGCCAGTGCAGACTCAAACAGGTTCGCGCATTATCCAGCACCCTCAAATTTTTTCCTTTCAGATCTCCGACATTACCGGCCGGACTGTCCTCAGGGACGAGCAGTATATATTCTTCTGTGATGGTACCGGACTGTTGGACAGCGAGCAGCGCGTCTTCGGCCAAGAGATCATATACTTCAAACAACTGCGAGGTGGTGATATAAACCACATCCACCCGGTTTTTCGCCAGATTCGATTCGACCTCGGACATGGCCGAATAGATGGAGATAACGGCTTCCACTGGAAGGCTCATCTCTTTGGTCAGACTTTTGATCCAGACCCCTACGGCCACTTTAACATCATTTTCATTGACGTTGCCCATGATCGTATCTATAAATCCGAACCGGACGATTTCAGCGTCTTGAACCGCTTCATCCGTTGGATCTTGAGCATATATATTGGCGGCCCCCAGCAAAAAACAGAAGGCTAACAAACTCAAACAAAATTTCATTTACACCCACTCATCTCAATCTTTCGTCCTTGGGCTTAGATGTCTTCCTGTAAACACCAGTATTTTGGATTCAATTCCATCGTGGGCGCCCAAAAAACCAACACACTTCAATACAAAAGCACTCATTTGAAATACGGTAAGCATCTGATTCATGGATTGTCTGCGCCTCTGGTTTTTCCGGATTGTGCCCCTCCTAAAAGGCTATGCTCCTTTTTCAATAAGGTGAAAGACTCGCTAAGTTCCACGGTGGAAATTTGTTGCATTCCATCGTTTTGAAATATCGTAAGCAGTTGGCTCCCGGATGACGATCCAATCATCTCTTGAAAATTTTTCAACACCATCTGCTTGACCAAAGATTTATATGATTTTCGAAACCCCACAATGATCGGTATATAATACGCAGATGTCGCCAGAATTTTCATCTGCCGGGCAATCTGGGGGTTGAGTTCCGCCATTATCTCAAACCCTTTTTGGGTCACCATACAGGCATAAGCCTGTTTGAAAAATACCGGAAGAACCGCATCATTTATCTTTTCCACCATTTTATAACTCTCAAAATACGCTCCGGCTTTGCCCAGTCCCTTTTCCCATAAAAAGACATTTAACCAGCTTAGGCTCAGGGTGGTGCGCGCATTGTCAAGTACCCTCAAATCTTTGCCTTTCAAATCTTGAACATCATCGGCAGGGCTGTCCTGGTGGACGACGATTATATACGCCTCGGTCATGGAGCCCGATTGTTTGACGGTAAGCAAAGCATCTTCAGCCATGAGCGGCAGTAGTTCATAAAACTGCGGGGTGGTAATATAAAGTACATCCACCCGATTTGCCGCCAGATCCGATTTTATGTCGGACAAGCCCAGATAGAGACGGACGGTAACATCCACGGGAATATCCATCTCTTTGGTCAGCCCTCTAATCCAAACCCCGAGGGCGGCTTTAACATCATTCTCATTGATGGTTCCCATAATCGTGCGTACGACTCCAAACCGGACCGTTTCTTTACTGCTCACCACGTCAGTTAAATTTTGTGCCCACAGTTCTCCGGTCAACAGCAAAACGCAGAGTCCCTGCAGAACCAAACATAGCTTCACCGAACCGTTGCCCATCCATGTTTTTCAAGCTCCGGCCACGTTCCAAATTCTGATCGGAAAGCATTGGTATCGGCACCAAACCAACGCCGGTGTTCCTTGATCAATTCCATTGCGGGCTTAAGAAAATCAATGGGCTTCAACACAAGATCATCCATTTGAAACATGGTAAGAATCTGATATCCGGCCGGTGTCTGGTCCCAGTCTTTGACATTATTTAAAATGATATGCTTAAGTCTGCCTTGATAATTTTTGCGGAAACCAAGAAAACTGGACACATATGCCTTGGAAACGGCCAGAATTTTAAGCTGTTCTGAAATCTGGGGATTAAGTTCCGCCATGGTCTCAAATCCTTTTCGGGTCACAAGGCAGGCATCAGCCTTGCCGAAAAAAACAGGAAGTAGGGCCTCTCCTATTTTATAGCCTGGAATCACCTGTCCAAAAAAATCTTTTGTTGCCGGCCGCCCTGTTTTTGCCAATTCAACATCCAGCCACAAGGTTGACAGAACGGTTCTCCCATTTTTTAAAAATCTTAGAACACCTCCTTTCAAATCCTCCATAGCCGCAAAGCGGCTGTTTGTCCGGACAAGCAGCAGATATTCATCAGGTATAGAACCCGCATTGACGGCACATATGATATTTTCACGGTCCAGCAGATCCTGCAGATCAACAAACTCAACAGTACTTAAACTGATCAGATCAACCAGATCCTGTTCAAGCGCCATCTCAAGTTCCTTGACATCCTCATAAATTTTGGGCTGAACATTCACAGGGAAATCGTCCGTAATCACCAATTTCGTTGCCCAGAGCTTAACGGCCGCCATGGTATCATTCTCGTTAACCTCGCCGATAATTGACCTGGAAAACCCGACATGAACGGTTTCTTCCGCCAGGGCTGGCCCGCTTTTGACACAAAGTGCCATGGCCAGCAACACCATAACGCCCGACAGCAACGGCACAGGCTTTATCAAGTAATTGCGTTGCATCCTTTTTTTAAAAGATTACTGAATCTGCTTTAACACTTCAGTGCCGACGATCAGGTCCAAACGCGACAGCAAAGCGGCGTGTTCATATCTGGCCTTGTAATGCTGGGCCGCCATCAAGGCTTCTGTTAACTGGGCCTGGATCACATCGTCTGTTTCCACAAGTTCACTCTGGTATGCCCGTACATTCAGTTTTCGATTTTCTTCGGCAGCCGTCAGGGCATTTCCCGACGCATCACAGGATTTCTGGGCCGCCCCAAGGGAAAGAAGCACATCGCGCACCTGAAGGCCAATGCCTTCTTTGAGCAGCAGTTGTTCCTCTTTGATTTTTGCAATGGCGGCCCTGGCAGCTGCGATTTTATTGACTGTGAGAAAACCGCTGAAAAGGGGGATTTCCACCCCGACCCCAAAGCTCCAGCCCTGTTTATTTTCAGGGGTGGCAAGCCCGCCGTCCTCATTCGGCCACCATTTATGAAGCTCACCGGTCAGGGCAAGTTTTGGAAAAAATCCGCTTTGGGCGGTTTTTAATGCCCCCGCCGCCGCATTGATGCCGGCTTCCACCTTGGCCCAGTCCGGATTAAACGCATAGGCCTGCTCTACGATTTCACCGGTATCAATGATAAATGGCGAAAGGGGAATTTTCGTATCTTCAGGTTCCACGCTTTTGTTCCAGGAAAGGCCCATGGTGTTGGCCAATGCAGCCCGGGACATCAGCTTGTTTTTTTCTAGCAGGGCGACCATTGATCTAAGGGTATCCACCATGACCTTGTTGTTGAGCCAGTCCGTTTTTTTCACCGTACCGGATCCCTCTTTATACATGGTCTCTGTCAAATTCAAGGTGGCGTTCATCCGGGACAGGGTATCAAGGCCAACCTGGTGAAGCTTTCTGGCCAGCACCGCCCCCCAGTAAAACCGCTTGACGTCGTCAATGACTTCAAGATCCGTGCGCCGGACCTCTTGTTTCATCATATCCACGAGCCCCTGGGTCTGCTCTCTGTATCCTTTTCGCATGCCGCCGTCGTATAAAAGCCATGTCGCTTCAATCTCGGCGGTGTAACTTTTTTCCACCAGGATTTCGACATCCGCGTCCACGGGAATAGGAACAGGTGACAGCCCTGGGAGAGAAAACTCAGTGGCCAGATTGAAATTAACCGCCTCATCCAGCCGCGTATACCCGCCCCGGGCCGTAATCTGGGGCCAGTATCCGGCAAGGGTCTGCCGGTGCTGGGCCTGGGCCATTTCCAGGGCAAATCGAGATGCAGGCCGACGGCGATTGTTCTCCAACGCTTGTTCCAGACATGCGTCCAATCCGGCTTTTTGTATATCGTCCTTTTTTTGCAAGTCCCCGGTTTGGGCGAAACCATCGTTCATGGTCAACAACATCACGAAAACAACAACGGCAATTGCTGCACCTTTGTACCAAATTCTTTGTCTACCCATCAAAACTCCTTTGAAATCATTAGTTCTGGTGTTTTAAACAAGGCTTAGATTTCTTCAAATTCAGGACAAATGGAAATTAATGTTTCAGGATTCAACCCAGGAATCGTACGAAAGCCCAATTTTTAAACGAATATTTTTCTTAAATTAATGTATCTAAACTATACTTTAGATACTATATTTTGGCTACAAAATAGATGAAGATAACGTTTCATTTCAGCTTTCTTCATTAAAAACAAGACATGACCGACTCTAATATTTTTCTTCTTAAGGCGCGGCGACCTCTGTCTGGGATTCAGCCCGGACAGCTCCGGTGCCATCACCCAAAAAATGCCGGTGTTCTTCAATCAGGGCCATTGTAGGCCCAAGAATTTCAAAGGGCTTGGGTATAAGCGCGTCGGTATGAAAAATGGTAAGGATTTGATGGCCGGCAGGCGTCTCATTCCAGGTTTGAATTTGATTTAAAATGATATCCTTAATTTTGGATTGATACCCTTTACGAAATATAAGGAAATCGGGGATATATTTCCTGGAAGCGGTTAAAATTTTAAGCTGACGTGAAATCTGTGGATTGAGTTCGGCCACGATGTCAAAGCCGTTCCGGGTCACCAGACAGGCATCTTCCCTGCCGAAAAAAATAGGAAGCAGGGCCGCACTGACTTTGTCCACCGGCACCATCCGGTTAAAAAATTGTTCTGCCGCCGGCAGGCCGACCCGTCCCAGAACAACGTCCAGCCAGATAACAGACAAGGCGGTTCTTGCATTCTTCGTAAATATCAGGGATCTGTCTTTGAGGTCTTTGAGCTCTGCAATGGGGCTGTTCTTACGGGTAATCAACAGATATTCTTCGCTCATGTGCCCCCCATTGACGGAAAAAATACATGTTTTTGGGTCCAACAGGTGCTGCAAATCAAAATACTCCGCTGAAGTAATGCAGATAAAATCCGCCTGGTTTTGTTCCAGAGCGTTTTGAATTTCTTGAAAATCTCCATAAATTTTGGGATGAACATGAACGGCAATATTCTCGGACACAATCAGTTCCGTGGCCCAGAGTTTTATCACAGCCAAGGCATCGTTCTCGTTGACCTCACCGACAATCAACCTTGAAAATCCGATGTTAAGTCGTTCAGTGGAATGCGCCGGACCGGTATGCAGGCAGACCGTAACCAACAACAGCACCATGGCCCTGCACAGGAATAACCAAAACGTCACGAAGTCATTTCTCTGCATTCTTGATGAAATCCCTGCAAGGGCAGACGTATGATAAATTTGGCCCCTTTTTCCGGCGATGAAATCACATCCATGGTCCCGCCGTGATTTTGGGTAACAATAAAGTATGAAACCGATAATCCAAGGCCTGTACCCACCCCCACAGGCTTTGTGGTAAAAAAGGGCTCAAAAATTCTTGACTGAGTGGCTTTATCCATTCCCGGGCCATTATCCTGAATCTCAATGCGCAGCATGCATTTTTCCCTGGCAAGCCTTAAAACAAAACAGGGGGTATCGTGATCTCCCCTGTTCTGGTCCTGCATGGCCTGGGCACCGTTGCGCAGAATATTTAATAAAACCTGTTGTATTTTTGCCCCTTCACAGGGAATCATGGGCAGATTCGGTTCATATTCGCGTACAATTTTGATTGTTTTAAAATCCTGCTGTTTTTTCAGATCGTAATCGGTGGTGGCAAGCTCCAGGGTTTTGTCCAGAAGCTGAATTGGGTCACAGCTTGAAAAGGCGGCATCTGATTTTCTGGCAAAACTGAGCATATTATTCACAATCTCTGCGATCCGATGACCCGACTCATTGATGGCATCGATCATCCTTAAAATGTTTCGCTGTTCCATGAACGCTCCGATTTTTTCAATGGAAACGCCCAGGTCATCGGCCACCTTGAGATTGGCGGCAAGATTCAAATCCCCCAGCCGTGATTTTATGACATTGGCCGTCTGCACCATACCGGCCAGAGGATTATTGATTTCATGGGCCATGCCCGCAGCAAGGCCGCCGACAGAGAGCATCTTTTCACTCTGGATCATCATCTCCTCCAACCGCACCTGTTCGGTGACGTCGTCCACCCGGATGACGGCCCCTTGCATACCGTTATCGGTCAGGGGAAAGATGGTGATGTTCTCGTAATGTACATCGGCCTTTGTTTTGCGAGATACCTTGGGGCGGCTGATGACATGACATTCACGGATGGCCCTTTCGATCTGATGCATCTCCTTGTCCAGGAAGGGAAGTATCTGTATCAGGGGCTGATTGCGCACCTGTTCAAGGCTCAACCCGGTCAGTGTCTGGGCCTTGCGGTTCCACTGGGTAATTCGGCCGTCACGGTCCACCCCCACCAGTATCGACGGCATGGAATCGATGATATTGGACAGATAATTCTTAAGATGGCGAAGCTCCCCTTCCGCCTTTTTTTCTTCGGTAATATCCCTGAATTCCGTCGTTCTGACCTGCTTGCCTTTGTAGGGTATATTACGGGCTGCCAGGCGGATTGGGTACTCTTCCCCGTTTTTGCGCACGCCAAAGGCTTCATAGGGTTCCTGGTAGCCGGAAACAATCATCTCCATCACAAGATCCCTGGACCGTGGTGCAATGAGCAGCATTCCGTCCATGCCGATCAGCTCATCCACCGAATAACCGGTAATTTCCGAAAGCCCCTGATTGCATTCCAGAATTCGCCCATGGTCATGGATTGTAATCCCGCCGAAAGAAGAGTTGTGAAGGGCTCTAAAGCGTTCTTCACTCTCTTTGAGGTCATGGATGAGGCGATGCAGTTCCTCTTCATTTTTTTTGCGATCGGTGATGTCCATGGCCAGGCCCACGACCGCAGGCTCCCCAAACTCCTCTTCATCACACGGGACCTTTATGGTTTGAAGCCATCGTGTGACCCCGGTGATGTCCTTGTAGGGTTCTTCAACGATAAACACGGGTTCTTTGCTTTCCATGGCCCTGAGGTCATCTGCGAGCATGCTTTCCACCTCATGGGGATCGGGATGGACGTCCCGGTGCATCCGGCCCACAAGTTCACCCACGGTCATGCCCAAACTCTGGGCAATGGCCTGGTTGACCATGAGAAATCGGCCCGACGCATTTTTTGCAAAAATCATGGAGGGTACGATATCCAGAATACGGCGTAGTCTGCGCTCGTTTTGGCGCAGTTTTTTCTCCATCTTTTTGCGGTTGCTGATCTCCTTAATGAATACAAAGGCATATTGTTGTCCACCATATTCCATTCGGTTGCTCGTTATTTCCACCGGAATCTGTGACCCGTCTTTTTTTAAATGAACCGTTTCAAAACTATCCCATTGGCAGGCGGCAAGGGTGATGAAATCAGATTCCATGGTATCGGCGGACAAAAAGGGATCAATCTCGAAAATCGATAATGCCGTCAACTCTTTTACGGTGTACCCCAGCATATCCGCGGCATACGGGTTGGCATTTAGAATCCGGCCGTCCATTGCCAGTTGGTGAATGCCGATGGATACATTCTCAAAATAAAATCGGGTCAGGCCCAGGGCAATGCTTTGTGTCTCTTCGGGCAGCGGGGAAAAAGCAGCTGTTTGAGTACGCAATTCGCGCAGTTCAGCGATAAGTTGGGATTTGGTTTTATCCTCATCTTTCATTTTCATTCTCCAAAGGAGGCTGATCAGATTTTGGAAAGCGGGTTGGTTCGTTTTTCAAGCCATGGCGTAATTTAAACACATTTTAATCGAAATCACCACAAATGAAAAAAGTAGGGAGAAATATGGTAGCGCGGGTCTCCGGCCTGAGAGCATTCAAGCCATTGACTTTTTACCCTGCCCCGCTGTAAAAACAGCCATGGGCTGACCGGGTCTATTGCCACCCAGGCTCAGCCCGCAACAACGCATGATAATAATTTAACAACTTATTGAGACTTCACATAAAACCCACATGACTATCCAACTCACTATCAGCCGGGAGACCGGCCTTAAAGAAAATCAGGTGGCCGCAGTTCTGGACCTGTTAGACCAGGGAGCCACCGTTCCGTTTATAGCAAGGTACCGAAAAGAGCGAACGGGCAGCCTGGACGAGGTGGCCATATCCGATATCCGGGACAGGGCCAAGACGCTAAATGAACTGGAAGCCAGGAAACAGGCTATTATCAAATCTTTGGAAGAAAGGCAGCTTTACACCAAGGAGCTGGGTCAATTGGTTGAGAATGCGGACACAATGACCCGGCTGGAGGATGTGTATGAAAAGTATCGGCCCAAGAGACGGACCCGGGCCACAATCGCCCGGGAAAAAGGGCTGGAACCCCTGGCCCGGCTGATCCTGGAACCCGAAACCGGCATGGACCTTGAAAAAAAGGCCGCAGAATTCATCGGCCCGGATGTGGCAAGCCTGGAAGAGGCATGGGCCGGTGCCCGGGATATCATTGCCGAAATCATTAACGAAGACGCCGTTATCCGGTCGGAAATCCGGGATCTGTTTGTCAAAACCGCCATGATCAGTTCAACGGTGATCAAGAGCAAGGCAGACGAGGGCGCCAAATTCAAAGATTATTTTGACTGGGAGGAACCGGCATTTAAAGCGCCGTCCCACAGGATTCTGGCCATGCTCAGGGGGGACGGTGAAAAAATTTTGCGGGTGCATGTCCTGCCCGATGAACAAAAGGCGTTGAACGTTATTCATGGGGTATACCCGGGCAAACGCAAAGTCAACGCCCAAAGCCGGGATCAGATCATTGCCGCCGCCGAAGACGCTTACAAACGTCTGCTGTCCAAATCCATTGAAAATGAGGCCTTGCGAGATCTCAAGCAAAAGGCTGATGAAAAGGCTGTGGCGGTTTTCTCGGATAATTTACGCCAGGTGCTGCTCGCCCCGCCCCTGGGCGGAAGGCCCGTACTGGCCATTGATCCGGGGTTCCGCACCGGATGCAAAATCGCCTGTCTGGATGCCACGGGAAAACTGGTTCACCATGATGTGATCCATCCCCATACCCCCAATGGAAAAACATCTGCGGCCCAGCTGATCCCCAAACTTATCTCCCGGTACGAAATCCGTGCCGTGGCCGTGGGCAACGGTACGGCCGGCCGGGAAACCGAAACCTTTATCAGGGAGCTTTCACTGCCCCGGGATGTGGATGTGATCATGGTGGATGAAAGCGGAGCGTCCATTTATTCCGCCTCTGAAACCGCCAGGGAAGAGTTTCCCGACCATGACATCACGGTCAGGGGCGCAGTATCCATCGGCAGACGGCTCATGGACCCCCTGGCGGAACTTGTCAAGGTGGAGCCCAAATCCATCGGTGTGGGACAATACCAGCACGATGTGGACCAGAACATGCTTCAAGCGGCCCTGGATGATGTGGTAATCTCCTGTGTCAACCAGGTGGGCGTGGAGGCCAATACGGCCTCAAAACAGCTGCTATCCCGGGTATCGGGTCTTAACGCCGGAATCGCCGCCAACATGGTCCAATACCGGGATGAAAACGGTGCCTTTGCATCCAGAAGCGATTTTCTCAAAGTGCCCCGTCTGGGCAAAAAAGCCTTTGAACAGGCCGCAGGTTTTTTAAGAATCCAGAACGGGAAAAATCCCCTGGACCGCAGCGGCATTCATCCCGAATCCTATCCCGTGGTCAAACAGATGGCCAAAGATATGGGCTGCCGTGTGGAAGAGATGATGACGGCAAATACGTCGCTAAAAAATATAGATCTTGCGCCTTACGTGACACTGACCACAGGTCTTCCCACGCTCAAGGACATCGTTGCGGAACTGGCCGCCCCGGGCCGGGACCCGCGACATCCGTTCCAGGCCTTTTCCTTTGACAAAAACATCCATGAGATAAAGGATCTGGTGCCGGACATGGTGGTTCCCGGCATTGTGACCAATGTCACCGCATTCGGTGCCTTCGTGGACATCGGGGTGCACCAGGACGGCCTGGTTCACATCAGCCAGCTGGCAGACCGGTTTGTCAAGGATCCCAATGAGGTGGTCAAAGTACGCCAGCAGGTGACGGTGCGTGTTCTTGAGGTGGACATCGCCAGAAAAAGAATTTCGCTTTCCATGAAGAAATCAGTGGTGTCCGGTTAGTTTTTTGCACGTAAAAAACAGCTAAATTTATTGAAAAAACAGTCATTTTTTTATTGACAAATGTGCGTAGAAATTTTTTCGCGCCTTGAAAAATTTTACTCAAGGAGCCAAAATGACGCGCATTTCAGTCTCAAAAAAACAAATACAGTCCCTGAATTTTGACAAATTCCAGCGCCCTCTGGTAAGGTCGCTTTCACAAGCACCTGAACTACAATCTCGAGGAGATCGCCCTTTAAAAATGACATTCGAAGACCAAATCAATGCCTTGGTTTATTTTCATCTTCAGGAACACAAATCAGCCCGGCATTTAGTTCAAGATCTCAAGGAGAACATTTTTGCCAAAGAAAATATTGCTCCGGATGGGGGAATCAGTCGCAGCAGCTTTGGCGAAGCAGTCAATCACCGGGGACTTGAACAACTACAATTTGTCTTCGAGGACCTTTATAAGCAGGCTGTTGGGTGTCTACCGAAGGAGCACGCAGAACTTGGAGAATTGGTATCCATTGACGGCAGCCTTATAAATGCTGTCCTTTCAATGCACTGGGCGAACTACAGGAAAGGAAGCAAAAAAGCCAAAGCGCATTGCGGGTTTGACATTAATCACGGCATCCCCAACAAAATTTTTTTGACGGAAGGGAATGGTGGAGAACGTCCTTTTGTAGCAAAAATCCTGTCCAAGGGACAAACAGGCGTTATGGATCGTGGCTATCAATCCCATCACGATTTCGACCTGCTTCAGGAACAAGGGAAGCATTTTGTTTGCCGTATAAAGGCCAAGACAACCAGAACCGTAATTGAAAACCATGAGATCAATTCCGGTAGCTACATTTTTTATGATGCATTGGTCAGGCTTGGTACTCCGAATCAAAACCAGACTAAGAATCCCGTTCGGGTTGTTGGGTATAAAATTGCCGGGGTTAAATATTATGTGGCAACGGACAGACATGATTTAACGGCAGAACAAATAGCAACCATTTATAAACTCCGGTGGACCATTGAAGATTTTTTCAAATGGTGGAAAGAGCACCTGAAGGTTTACCATCTCATTGCCCGCAGTGAATACGGCCTCATGGTTCAAATTCTTAGCGGCCTTATCACTTACCTGTTGCTGGCAATCTACTGCCGCGAGGAGTTTAATGAGAAGGTCTCTATTAAAAGAGTTCGGCAGTTACGAATTGCCATCTTGAATGACCTAATCGGGCACAACGAGAATGGTTCGCATGGGTTAAGCAGGGACAATATTGTCAAAGATCAAAAATTTACGTTTGCCGAGCAAGCAAAAACCTAACCGGACACTACTGTGAAGAAATAAAACATTATCAGACAAACCACTTTCCAGTATCTTTGATGGCGTCGTAACAAGCGCCGCCATCAGCTTAAAATTTTTAAGATTTATCAAATTTTCTTTACACCGTCCGGCTGGCCTGATATGCAATTCAAAGAGAGATGAAGGGCATTCCGCCCCATCGACGATTCGATTCCCAGCTTAGGAAACAGCAATGATACGATTAGACAGCAGCAAGGCGAAACTTCGAGCAAAAGGCGCCGGCACCGCAGATCAACTGGTGGAACAGGGTCTCAAATACTACGAAAAAGGGGATTTTCCCAGCGCCGGACGGTATTATAAACAGGCCATTCATCTGGACCCCGGCAATGCGTCCGCCTTTCTTTATCTCGGTGTTTTGGCAAATGAGGCAAATCAGCCGGGACTTGCCGTATCCATGCTTGAACAGGCCATTTCCCTGTCGCCGGACCTGGCACCAGCCTATGAAAACCTTGGGATGGCGTTAAACAAATTGGGCCGCAACGAGGAAGCCGCAAAAAATTTTGAACGCGCGCAATCCCTGGACCCGGATGCTGGGGCTCAAACGTCCAAGGTGTTGGAAAAAAAATCAACGCCCCTGAAAACGAAAACAACAGCCAATCCGCCGCCTAAAGCCCCAGAGACGGATCATCCGCCCAACGACCAGCTGCAAAACGTGATTCAGCTATATCAAACCGGCAACATGGCCGGGACCGAACAGCGCTGCCGGGAGATGCTCAAAAAGTTTCCCGATTCTTACATGTTGCTTAATATATTGGGCGCTGCGGTCCAGGCCCAGGGCAGGATTGAAGAGGCGATCCAAGCCTTTGACCGGATGCTTTTATTAAATCCTGATTTTTCCGAAGGATACTATAACCGGGGGGTCGCCTTTTCGGAAACAGGACAAAGGCAAGCAGCGGTAGAAGATTATTCCAGAGCCGTTGGGCTGAATCCGGATTTTTACAATGCCCATCTTAACCTTGGATTGACCCTGGATAGGCTTGGGCGTTGCGATGAGGCCATTCACAGTTTTGACCAGGCCATTGCTCTGGAGCCGGATAATTCCCATGGCTACAACAACAGGGCGTTTTCCCTGATGAATGCGTCAAGACTGGATGCCGCGCTCAAGGATTGTGAAACAGCCATTGCCATTGACCCCAACCTGCCGGAAATCCATAATATCCGCGGATTGATTTATGATAAGCTCGGCAAGCATCAAAGGGCCGTGAATTGCTTTAAACAGGCCCTTCAACTCAAACCCGGTGCGGTTCAGTTCCAGGTGAATCTTGCCAAAAGTTTAAATGAACTGGAAAAGTATGAGCAAGCCCTCACCCATTGCAACCAGGCGGTCGACACCCATCCCAACAGCCCGGATGCCTTCTATAACCGAGGCATCGCCCTGCAGGGCCTGATGAGACTTGAACAGGCCATTGAAAGCTATGACAGGGCCATAGAACTTTCCCCAAAATCGTCGGATGCCTTCTGCAACCGCGGGATTTGTTTCCATCGCCTGGGGCAGATCGACAAGGGATTTGCCGATTTCAACGAAGCCATTAAACTGACACCCGACAATGTCCGTGCCTATTCCAACCGTGGGATCTCCCATCGTCGATTCGGGCAGTTTGACCTGGCTGAAAACGATTTTGAGCAGGCTCTCTCCATTGACCCGGATCACGGCTTAACCCTGTTTAACCGGGCCGTTTTGTATCTGCTTAGGGGCGATTTTGAACGCGGCTGGAAGGAATATGAGTGGCGATGGACAAAATCGGCCAAACGAATTTTTCGGTATGGAAAAGTCTGGGAGGGAGAACCCTTATCGGGCAAACGTATATTCATTTATGGCGAACAGGGACTTGGCGATTTTATTCAGTTTGTCAGATACCTGCCCCAGCTTCAAAAGATGGGGGCCAGAGTCATTCTGGAGTGCAGCAAAACTCTGGGAAGGCTGATGATACATTTTAAAGGGTACGACCGCCTTGAAATTAAAATTGATGATAACGCCCCCCAATTCGAAAACAGTTTTGACTATCACCTGCCGATCATGTCCCTGCCCATGATGTTTCAGTCAACCCTTGACACCATTCCCGCAAATGTGCCGTATCTTTTTTCCGACAAGGATTTGAAACGGATCTGGCAAAGTAAAATGGACACGGGAAACGCTTTGGATGTCGGGGTGGTCTGGGCGGGAAATCCTTCTCACAAGGGAGATCGGCGAAGATCCCTGAGCTTAAGCCGTTTTTCACCGCTAAAAGAGATCAAGGGCATTCACCTGTACAGCCTTCAAAAAGACGCCCATGAACTATGGACAGACCAAGATCCGGACAACTTTTTTACCCTGAATTTTGGACCGCAGCTTTCGGATTTCGCCGATACGGCGGCCATCATCAGCAACCTGGATCTGATCATTTCAGTGGACACCTCGGTAGCCCATCTTGCCGGGGCACTGGGTAAAGAAACCTGGATACTGCTGCCCTTTTCTCCGGACTGGCGATGGCTCACCCAACGGGAGGATTCGCCCTGGTATCCCACTGTGAGGTTATTCAGGCAGCCTGCACCGGGAGATTGGGACAATGTATTTGAAACCGTGACCGAAGCGCTGAAACAAAAAATAGATCAAACAAAATAATCGGCCTTGCCCGTAATTTAAGCCATGCGAGTTTTCGTAGGTTGGGTTGAGGAACGAAACCCAACAAATTATCGGTGTTGGGTTTCGTTCCTCAACCCAACCTACATTGCAGCCGATATTCTGCCCAACCCCCAATAATGATAAGGCATCCCGCAAATTTCATGCGCGATGCCTTACGTTCTTTTTAACACAGTTATGCGCCGAGATAGGCCTTTTTCACTTCCGGATCATCAAGCAACTGATCCGCCGGGCCTTCCAGCACAAGCTTACCGTGTTCAATTACATAGCCTCTTTGGGCAAACTTCAGGGCCAGCCGGGCGTTCTGCTCCACCAGCAGGATGGTGGTACCGTACTTGTTGATCTCTTTTAGGGCATCAAACATCTCAAGCATGAGCAACGGCGCAAGCCCCATGGAGGGCTCATCCAGGATCATCAGTTTTCGGCCGCTCAAATATCCCCTGCCCACGGCAAGCATCTGCTGCTCGCCGCCGGACATGGTGCCTGCAAGCTGATTTTTTCGTTCCTCAAGGCGGGGAAACAGATCAAATACCCACTTTTTATCCTTGGCGATCTGCTCGGTATCTTTTCTGGCAAAACAGGCCAGGGTTAAGTTTTCGGTCACCGTAAGGTTCCCGAAGATCCTGCGCCCCTCGGGGACATGGGAAATACCCAGCCGGGTGACCACTTTGTCGGTATTGTAGGAGAGCACATCCTCGCCCTCAAATTCAATGATGGATCCCGGCTCACTGGGCACCATTCGGGAGATGGCCCGGAGGGTGGTGCTTTTGCCCGCCCCGTTGGCACCGATAATTGTGACAATTTCACCGGCTTCAATGCTGAAGTCCAGCCCGTGAAGGGCCTTGATATTGCCGTAGGACACCCTAAGATTTTTTACGTTCAACTGCATCAGGTCAAATCCTCCTTGCCCAGATAGGCTTCAATCACCAGGGGGTTGTTCTGGATCTCTTCGGGCGGCCCCTGGGCAATCACTTCGCCGAACACCAGGGTCTGGATATGCTGGCAAAGTTCCATCACAAATTTCATGCGGTGTTCAATCAAAAAAATCGCCACTCCGAAATCCCGGTGCACCTGGCGAATAATTTTGATCATCTGGATCAGTTCGTCAGGGGTCATGCCTGCCGTGGGCTCGTCCAGAAAAAGCACCTTGGGATTGGTGGCCATGGCCCGGGCCATCTCCACCCGGCGCTGGGCTCCGTAGGGAAGGCTTGTGACCAGCTGGTCGGCGTGCTGTTTGATATCAAACAGTTCCAGAAGCCGGTAGGCATTTTCCTCGACTTGGGCTTCCTGCCTTCTGCATTTTCCCGTATTGAAAAACGCGTCCAACAGGCCGTAGGTCAGCTGGGAATAGTGGGCCATCTTGATATGGTCCAGCACATTCATGTGCCGCCACAGGGCCAGATTCTGAAAGGTTCTGCCTAAGCCTTTGGCCGCAATCTCATTGGTTTCCAGCCCCACAAGATTTTCATTTTCAAGGGTAATGCGCCCTTCGGTGGGGGTATAGACCCCTGTGATCAGGTTGAAGACGGTTGTTTTACCGGCGCCGTTGGGGCCGATCAAGCCGACAATCTGTTTGGGGCCCACCGAAAGATTATAGTTGTGGACCGCCCTCAGCCCGCCAAAATAGTGGGTCATTTTATCTACATGAAGCAAAGGCGTCATGGTATTGCTCCTTATTTATTCTTTTTGGCCGCAAGAAGTTTTTTGGGGTTGATCTCCTTGAATGAGATCAATCCGTAGGGCCTGAAGATCATGACAAAAATCAGTATCAGCGGAATAATAATCCACTTGAACAGCTCCAGGGGCCGCAATGCTTCGCCCAGAATGTTGATGGAGACGGCGCCCACAATGGACCCCACAATGGAGTTCAGGCCGCCGAAATAAACCATGGCAAGGATTTCGGCCAGCCGGTTGATGCTGAACATGCCCGGATTGATATAGGTCAGAACATGGGCAAACAGGCCGCCTGCGATGCCGGCCCAGAAGGCACCGAACATGAAGGCGGTCATCTTGGTTTTCCGGGTTTTCACGGTCATGGATTCGGATGCGGCCTCATCGTCGCGCACGGCATTCAACGCCTTTCCCATGATGGAGGTGACAAAATTATGAATCACCCAGATGCATAACATAGTCCAGATAAAAATCACCTGCAGCGGGGCCAGATCAGGCTGGCCGCCCATGCCCCGGGCACCGCCGATGATATTGAGATTTTCCACCGCACTCTTGACGATAAACATAAAGGCCAAGGAGATGATGGCCAGATAATCCCCCCGGGTCCTGAATGAGGGAATGGCCACTAAAAGCGATGCAACTGACGCCGCAATTCCGCCCAAGATCAAGGCAACGGGGAAAAGCCAGGGTCCCATGGACGGCGGCAAGAGAGCCGTTCCAAAAATCTTATCATTGGCAAACAAAAGCAGGGTGATCACGGAGGAGACATAGGCCCCCACCGCCATAAACCCCGGATGGGAGCAAGAGAATTCACCCTGGTACCCGTTGATGACGTTGATGCTGATGGTTAAAATGATAGAAATCAGTGTCAGTTTCACCACAAGCACCCGATAGTCGTTGATGCCGGCCCAAAGGGAGAGGATGCCGTAAAAACAACACAGATGAATCAGCATGGAGATCCACAACGGCAGCTTTTCCATGGCACCGGCCAAGGGGTTGGTAAAAAATGTTGAGGCTTTGCCCACAATACAGACCGGCAGGACATAAACCACCAGATCATAGGCCAGGGCGCCTGGGATCATGACCGGATCTTTGAGCATAAGTATCGCGCCGAACAGCACCGGGATCTTGGGCAGACCCAGGTAATCTGAAATATAGTCGTATCCCCAGAAATACTCAATCAACACGGCAGCAAGCAAGCCTAAAAGCCAGCCTGCCATGGGTATGTTCGATAGGAATTTTTTTATTGATTGTACAATCTTCATGGCAACGTTTCTTTCTGAAAACGGGTAAAGAAATAAATAATCACAGCCGCAGTTTGGTGCTGTGTTCCATGCCGAAAAAGCCCCTTGGCCTGAAGGTCAGGATCAAAAGGATAATGGAATAGGCAATCAGATCCCTCAGGGTGGACGGAAATATGGTGGCGACAAATATTTCAATGAACCCGAGAAGGTAACCTGCCAACGCAGCCCCCTTAATGGAGCCCCGCCCGCCGAGAATTGCGGCGACAAAGGCTTTCCAGCCAATGAGAACCCCCATGTACGGGTCCAGAATGGGATAAGCCTGGCCGTAGAGGATACCGGCGACAGCCGCCAGTCCCGCACCTATGGCAAAGGTTAAAGGCGCCATGATGTTAATGGAGATCCCCATGAGGGGGACGGCAAGAAAATCAAAGGACATGGCGCGCATGGCCATCCCCCATTTGGTTTTCTGGATAAAGGCGTTCAACGCCAGCATGAGCAGCAGGCTGATAATAATGATCATCACTTTGACGTTGGTAAAATAGACCCCGCCCACATTATAGGAGACCGATTCGATGAGCGGTGGAAAGCTCAAGCGCTTGGCACCTAAAAGAATCAAAATACCGGTTTCAAAAATAATACCGATCATAAGGCCCGTGATGGCGGCAGAGGCCCGGGGCGCCTGGCGCAACGGCCGGTAACCGGCCACCTCCACAAACACACCGATCCACGAGGCTAAAAACATGGTCACCACAATGGTGGCCACAAAGATGAGAGGGCCTGGCAAAACGCCTGCAAACAAAGCTAAAAAAAGCGTTGCAATACCAAAACCGATATAGGTGCCCACCATGAAAATATCACCATGGGCAAAGTTAAAAAGCATCAAAACACCGTAGACCATGGAGTACCCGATGGAGATAACGGCGTAAAAACTTCCTCGCTGGAGTGCATTGATAAAGTTCTGAATAAGAAACTGTATCAGATCAGTAAACGATTCCATGCATCAGTTCCTGTTAAAAAAACTTAGATTCCTGCTAAAATAAACACAAATAGGTCCAAAAAATAACTGCCGCAGTTATGGTGCGACAGTTATTGTATCTAAATCTACAAACGTATTAATGAGTGATCCATCGGGTTCTTAGGGGCATACGGATTTGTAGAACTCGTATTCGCCCTTATCGTTGATTTTTACGATCACGGCACATTTGACCGGATCACCCTCTTCGGTAAAGGTCATGTTACCGGTGATACCTGCAAAATCCTTTATCTGGGCCAGGGCATCCCGAACCGCTTCACGATCTTTTTCAATGTTGCCGGTCAGTTTGCCGGTATTCTGAATGGCCTGCTGGGCCAGACGAAGGGCATCCCAGGTCAAAGCCGCCACATCATCGGGGATGTAGCCATATTTTTCATTGTAGCGGTCAATGAATTCTTTGGTTGCGCCCTTGGCACCGGCAGCTGCGTAATGGGAGGAGAAAAACTGGCCGTAGCAGGCTTCTCCGCACAATTCAACAGTTTCTGCAGATCCCCAGGAGTCGGAACCCACAATGGGTCCTTTCCATCCAAGCTCCTGGGCTTGTTTAACAATCAGGGGCACTTCATTGTAGTACTGGGGGGTGAAAAGTACCTGGGCACCGGACTGGATGATTTTGGTTAGCTGGGAAGAAAAATCAGTGTCTTTGGTGGTAAAACTTTCAAAGGCCACCACGGAACCTTCACCGTGTTTCTTTTCCCAGGCGTCCTTAAACACTTCGGCAAGCCCTTTGGGGTAGTCGGAGGCCACGTCATAAAGGACAGCGGCCTTGGTAAATCCAAACTCATCGGTGATGAAATTGGCCACAACAGGCCCCTGGAAGGGATCCAGAAAACAGCCGCGGAAAACATAGGGGCGGTTCATGGTGGTGTCGGGGTTGGTGGACCAGGGGCTGATCATAACGGTTTTGTACTTGTTGGCCACTTCACCGGCCGGCACCGCCTGTTTGGATGACTGGGGGCCGACAATGGCCAGAACGTCATCCTGGCTGATCATTTTGGTGTTGGCTTTTACTGCGGATTCGGCTTTGGATTCATTATCTTCGACCACCAGTTCAACCTTGTATTTCTGGCCGCCGACTTCAAGTCCGCCCGCTTTTTCAATGTCTTCCAGCCACATTTCGGCAGCATATTTTGTGCCCTCACCAACCTTTGGGATATCACCGGTTAAAGGCGCATTGATGCCGATTTTAACGACCGTCTCTCTTTTGCAAAATGCCGACGAAGAAAAAACCATGCTCATTGCAATGACGGCTGCCAGACAACAAATAATTCTTTTCAATGTTTCCTCCTGCTCTTTAGTTGTTAACTTTCTATGATCTATTACGGTAAACATATCCGGCATGCACCTTTGCTGCCGATATTCTTAAAAAAGATTAATAGACCTTTTAACAATCAAATTAATGTATAAGAGAATAAAAAAGCGAAGTAAAGTACTATATTGTATAAAAATTTTTTCGAATGTTCAAGTTTGCAGACAGGCATGCATTAAAAAAAAGCGCTCAGATTTTGGAAACAACAGACGATATCTGTTGTGCGGCAGCTGATATCCCCACCCCATCTCTGGGGATGGATAAAAACAAACTATAAAGGGTATTCTTCTTGACTATTGGATACCAGATTTATATAGAAGCAATAAATTTTGCCTGAAGGCGACTGTTTCACAGCGGTGTTACCCTGTGACATTTTTCGGAAGAATCCGAAAAAAAAGAACAAGGCAGCATAAAACTGCCGTAAAAACGACATATACAACAACGACCACGAAGGTTCAACGTGCTTAGCTGCATGCAAGGGACCTTTGTGGTTTTTTTTTGGCATGCGGTTCAAAACAGCCACCGAAAGGAGAAAACAATGGCAGCCGGCGGTATGGACCTGCTTAAACAACGCATTGAAAAATACTGGAACTGGAGAAGTTCAAGTTACGAACTGGATCAGGTAAAATCCATTGAAACGGTAAAAGACTGGGAAACCACCATCAATGCCCTGGTATCCCATGTAAAAGGAAGTGACCTGCGGGCACTGGATGTGGGCACAGGTCCGGGTCAACTGGCCTTTTACCTGGCCGGCGCAGGATTTAAAACCACCGGCATAGATATTTCACCGGGCATGGTTGCCCGTGCCGGGCAAAAAGCGTTGCAGGACGGCCTTTCCTGCGATTTTCAAACAGGTGATGCCGAGCATCTTCCATTTGCAGACAACACCTTTGATGTGGTGGTGACCCGGAACCTCGTCTGGACCCTCCCCGATCCCCAGGCCGCTATCCGGGAATGGCACAGGGTACTCAAACCCGAAGGGCGCATCATTATCTCCGACGGATACTGGCAAAATATCACCTGGTCACACATCCACAGGCTGATCTTCAAAGGGATCAAGGGATTTTTAAAAACCCGAAAGTTTATTTCATGCCGCTTTTTCTCCCACTATGCCGGACTGATCAAACGCCTGCCACTTTATGAGGGGGTGACCCTCAGCGACGCCGGCACATTGATGCAGCAAGCCGGGTTTAAAGATATCCTTTCCTGGGACATTCCAAGGCATTTCAGTACAAACCCATACGGTGCCGGCAGCCTTGCTGCACCGGACTTTTTTATAGTTTATGCAAACAAATGAGCGGATCATTTGTTATTTTTATTTTAACCCTACGAATCAGGAAAAAGAAAAATGAGAGTTGTAAAACATGTTCTGTTCACCGTTGCCGTCACAACCGCGCTTGCGCTCTATTCGCCGGTTTGGGCTGTTGATGATGCGGCACAGGATACCCAGGACACAACATCGGTTGAAACCGAAACCAGCGAAGAACTGGAAACCATGACGGTGATTGCCACCAAAACGCCCAAGGCACCTTTGGATTCACCGGCGTCTGTTTCCGTCATCTCGGAAAATGAAATCAAAGCATTTAACTCGGAACATCCGTTCAAACCCTTGTTCAGAGCAGAAGGCATTTATCCGCGCCAGTACAGGGGTCTTGCAGATTACTGGTCCCGGCCGATGATCCGGGGCAACCGGGCCCTTGTCATGGTTGACGGGCTCAACTGGTATGACTACGGCCAGTATTACAGCACCGGTGCCATTCCCATGATGGATGTGGAAAAAATAGAGGTCGTCCGCGGGCCGTTCTCTGCCCTGTACGGCACGCTTGCCCAGACCGGCGTCATCAACTATGTCACGAAAATCCCCTATGACACGGAGGCAGAAGCATCTTTCTCCTATGGAACAGACAATACACAATATTACAAGGCGCGTATTGCCGACCGCCCTTTTATGGTTGCGGATGGTGCTGAGAATCTTTCCTGGGCAGAAAAAAATCTGGGTGACAAATTCTTCTATTCCATGAGTTTCAAATATCGGACCACGGACGGATATGAAACCAACCCGACCTATTTGGCATTGAGCAGCTCAAAACTTGTAAGCGGCGCATTGGATGGATCCATTCCCACAGCCACAAATGTTGCCACGGACATTGACCCCCAAAATGGCTCCACCCGGTATATCATTGGAACGGATGGAGAAAACTGGTACGAAGATTACGGGGCGTTTTTAAAAGCCGGATATGAATTCTCAGACTACTCCAAAATATGGTACAGCTTTAATATCAATCAGTTTGAGTACGGATGGAGCGGTGGACACAGCTACCTGACAGATGCAAGCGGGAACGCGATTACATCAGGCAGTTACTATATTCAGGATGGTGCTGACACCTATTTGTATTCCCTGAGCAACGGTTCTTTTACACCCACCTCTTATCAAAAAGAGTCATACGTCCATACCCTCCATTATGACTATTCCGTGCCAAATAAGGTCGATGTCAATGCACTGATTGGATACAACGACAAAGAGACCCAAAGCCACTCGGTTGCAAGTGCCTATACCAAGGTGGAAGACAATGACCTGCTCCAGGCGGATCTGTCTGCAACCTTTCACATGATGGATGACCAGTTCCTCTTAACCGTAGGTACCCAAGGGGTAAAAGAGACGGCCACGGTTACCAAATACAATCTTTCCGACGCCAGCGACTCAGATAGCTGGTCCACAGTTGCAACAAGAGAATCCGGAGAAAGTTTGACCTGGGGCACTTATGTTCAGGCCGAATACACCCCCATCGAATCCACCACCCTGTACCTGGGGGGGCGGTATGACCACTGGTGGGCCTCGGATACGGAATATTCCGATATCAACGGCAACCATGAAACCAGCGAGGACAAGGATGACGGCCAGTTCAGCCCCAAGGCGTCGGTGGTATATCGATTAATGGACAATGGTATTCTCCGCGGGTCTTATGGTAAATCATTCACAGCCCCCTGCCTTTATTACAGAATTGCCAGCTACAGTTATGAAATTGCAGGCACCAAGACGTATGCAACGGGCAACCCGGATCTTGAACCCACCACCAACGAATCATGGGAACTGGGTACCGAGTGGGAATTTTACAATAAAAAACTGCGCCTTAAGGCCACATACTTCCAAAACGATTTTGAAGACCTCATTGCAAATGCCACAAGTACTTACATAGTAGATGGGAACTCAGTCAGTATAAAAAAACGCACCAACGTGGCATCGGCTGAAGTGAACGGCATTGAACTCGGCGTTGAAGCGGTCCTGCCCTGGAACCTGAAAGGCGGTATCCAGTACACCCATAACTGGTCTAAATATGACGACCCGAATAACGCCCTTGGGACATCGGGGCAAGACGGCTGGGAAGTGGATGAAGTGCCCACGGATATATTCAACTTCTGGATTGGGTATTTCAGCGACAGCTGGGAAGCCTCCGTTAATTTAAGATATTCAGACAGTGTCTACGATGACAGACGCGATTCCTATGCAGACAATACATTTAATGATTACTCAGACTCTTTTGTCGTGGATGCCCAGATCACATACAGGCCCAATAAAAAAATGGCGTTGACACTCTCCGTAGACAATCTCTTTGATGACGAGTACTATGAATACTATGAAGCACCCGGAAGAACTGTTATGGGTACGATTTCCATAGCGCTGTAATCTAACCATTTATGGATATTTTATGACTGTTTTATATACAGCACATTCCCCTGCCGGACCGGGCGTTTCAGCCCGACCCGGCAGGGCCGTTTTTTGTCTGGTTTTCTGTCTGATTTTTTGCTTGGGGTCAACCACGGCGTTTGCAGCAGAGCCCTTCACCGTTGCCAAACCCTTTGGCCCGGCCGACACCCATCTTGATCCGGCCAAGGGGTCCAACGGGTGGTATGCCAGTGAGTCCGGCATTACTGAAACGCTGTTTGCCCTGGATTTTGACATGACACTGATTCCCCGGTTGGCCCGGGGATTTAAAAATCTTTCCCCTGTATCCTGGCAGATCCAATTGCGGAACGATGTTGTATTTCACAATGACCTGCCCATGACGGCCCAGGCCGTGCAAACCAGTCTTGAAGGTCTGATCGATGAAAAAAGTGATAGATTCAACAAGCGAATCCAGGGGCTCTTAGATATAAACACCATTTCAATCAAAGATCCCCAGACCCTGACCATCGAAACCCGTCACCCCAATGCCGGCTTTATTTATAATCTGACCTCCCCTGAAACAGCAATTATTGATCTGTCAGGCAACACACTCGCCGGAACAGGGCCGTTTCAGCTCAAAGCAGTGGTGCCCAACGAAAAAACCGTTGTAACGGCCTTTCACAAGTATTGGAACGGCGCACCCAAGCTTGCCCAGGCCGAACTATATGTGATCAAGAGCCCGGTTTCCCGGATGCTGGCCTTTGAGTCGGGAAAAATCGATATCGCTACCAATTTCCCGGAACTGGATGCCCTGCGCCTGATGAAAAATCGTAACGGCGTCAAGGCGCAAATCATTCACCAGCCAACCGCCAGGCTCTGCTTTTTCTTTGTCAGGGTCAAGGACGGCCCCCTGGCCGATCCCAAGCTGCGCAACGCCCTGAATTACGCCATTGACCGCAACCAGATTGTGGCATCCGTGCTTGGCGGCATCGGCGCAGAGATCGGGGACTCGGTTTTTCCCAAAATCATGCCCTGGTGCAACACGGCTCTTTCGACCTATGCCTATGCGCCAGAAAAAGCAGCCGCCCTGCTGGATGCAGCCGGTGCAAAAGACCTTGACGGCGACGGCATTCGGGAAATAAACGGCAAACCGTTGCATCTGGAGATGTGGACCTATGAAACCCGGGCCGCTTTAAAACCCACCCTGGAACTGATTAAAGCGCAGTTGTTGAAGGTGGGGATCGACACCGGAATCCGGGTCACCCAAAAAGGATCGCCCATCAATCAAGCCATGCGGCAAGGCCGGGTTCATCTGAACCTTCAGATGTGGAACACCGCGCCCCAGGGAGACCCGGATGCATTTTTATCGGATGTATTCATGACCCATGCCCGATCCAACTTCATGGGGTATGCCAACCCCAAACTGGACCAGTTGCTCCGGGCGGCCAAGACCTGCTTTGATCAACAAGAACGTACCAAACTGTACAATCAGGCCCAGCAGATCATCCATGACGACAATCCAGTAATCGTGCTGTTCCATAAATCCATGGTAACAGCCATGTCCAACCGGGTTTTAGGCTACCGGATTCATCCGGCGGAAAAATATCTGTTGACCCAAAGCATCGATAAAAAATAGCATCATGCCCTGCCCTTTTAGCCAAAATATTCTCAGCGTCAAGCATCTTACTGTCTCTGTCAGGACACAATCAGCTGATTGCGTATTGCTCAAGGATATAAATTTCACCCTTGGCCGGGGAGAAATCCACGGTCTTGTGGGGGAATCCGGTTGCGGCAAAAGCCTTTTTGCCCGCACCCTTGTACGGCTTGAAGCCCCGGCTCGTATCGTATCCGGCACAATCTTTCTGGACAACACCCGGGTATCAGGCCTGTGGCCCCGTGCATTTGCTCCGTTTCGCGGTAAAAAAATCAGCCTGGTACTCCAAGATCCGGCATCGGCCATGGACCCGGTGTTTACCATGGCAAGCCAGTTTAAAGACGCTCTGTCCATTCTGCCCAAAAGCGAACAATCCATGGCCCGGGTGTATCAGCTGCTCAATGAAGTGGGCATCCCCTCACCCGAACAGCGGTGCCGCCAATATCCCCATGAGTGGAGCCGGGGCATGCTCCAGCGGGGCCAACTGGTTATGACGCTTTTGGGCAATCCTGGAATCATGATTTTAGATGAAGTCACGTCGGCTTTGGACCCCACCATTGCCCTGCAGATCCTTGAACTGATTTCCAGGCTCAGACAGATCCGGAACACAGCCTTTATCCTCATTACCCATGACCTTGCCATGGCCGCCCACATCTGCGACACCATTTCAGTCCTGCACCAGGGTTCCATTATAGAAACCAATGATGTTAAAGCACTGTTCAATCACCCCAGGCATGCCTATACAAAGGAGTTCATATCCGGCATCAATCAGGAGGGATCGTGCCCGAACCCTTGATCCGGATTGAAAATTTGGGCGTGGCTTTCAAAAACCGATCCGGCCCATTGGCTCGCAGTTCCCGGTTTTGGGGGATCAGACAGATCTGCCTGACCCTGGACAAGGGGGATTCATTCTGCCTGATCGGCGAAAGCGGCTCCGGGAAAAGTACACTGGCTCTTGCCCTGGCAGGACTACAGCCCTTTCAGGAAGGCTGTATCAAATTCAAAAATAAAAAAATTACAAAATCCAGGGACAAGACTCACCGAGCCCTGATAAAACAAACCCAAATGGTATTCCAGGACCCGGTTCAGGCATTGAGCCCGTTCAGAACCCTCGGCCAATCCATGGAAGAACCCCTGGCAGCCAGGGGCATTTGCAAAGAAGAGCGAGCCGCTATACTTGCCCCGCTCATCCACGATACAGGTTTAGCCCAGGACCTTTTAGATCGAAAACCGTTTCAGGCCTCGGGGGGACAGAACCAACGGGTCTGCATTGCACGGTCCCTCTCCACCCAACCGGCCCTGCTCATTCTGGACGAACCCCTCACCGCCCTGGATGCGCTGATCAAAAAACGGATCACCCAGTTGTTGTGTCAAATCAAAGAAAAATATCCGGTTACCTGTTTTATCATTACCCACGACATGGCCCTGGTCAAGGCCATGGCCACCCGGGTGGGCGTCATCTATCTTGGCCGGATGCTGGAAATCGCACCCAGGCAAAACATCCTGTCAAAACCAGCCCATCCTTATACCCGTGCGCTTTTATCCGCCTCATTTACCCCCGGTATATGGAAAGGAAAGCGCATAGTGCTCCATGGCGATGCGCCATCTGCCATGAACCTGCCCAGCGGCTGTCTCTTCCATCCCCGGTGCCCGGAATCGGTCCGGATCTGTAAAGCCCAAGCACCTTCCCGGACAGAAATTTCACCTGGGCACACAGTCTTTTGCCATATGTACGATCCTGCATCCCAATACAATAAGGAAAAAACGGTATGCCCGGCTTCATACTGAAAAAAACCGCCGGCATGATCCTGGTACTGTTCGGGGCAACATTCCTGACCTATGCCATGATTCTTCTGGCGCCGGGAGATGCGGCAAGGGAAATTGCCGTGGCCCGGTACGGCGGGGAATCCCAGCTGGATCAAGCCACAGTGGAATGGATCAGACAAAAAGAGGGGCTTGATCAACCGTTTATAGTTCAATACGGCAGATGGCTTTCCCATGTGGTGGAGCTGGATTTCGGCTATTCCCTGGTGGAAGAAGCAAAGGTAAGCAAGCTGATCTGGACACGCTTTGCTAAAACATTTGAGCTGGCGGCAGTGGCTATTCTCATTGCCCTGGCCGTATCTTTGCCTCTGGGAACCATTGCAGGCTTAAAACAGAGCTCATGGCTGGATTCGGCGTCGGTATCCTTATCCATACTGGGTCTTTCCATTCCCAATTTCTGGCTTGGCCTGCTGTTGATCACTTTTTTCAGTGTTCATCTCCACTGGCTGCCCAGTTTCGGCACAGGCGCCTGGCAGCACCTGATTATGCCGGCACTGACCCTGGGTACATCCATTACAGCTTATATAGCACGGCTTTTGCGATTGTCCGTAATCCAGAGCCTGGCATCAAACCATGTCCTGGCCTTGCGTGCCAGGGGAACCGATTCGTTCAGGGTGTTATCAAAGCATGTGATCAAAAACACCCTCATTCCCTTGATCACCATTATAGGCCTGGAATTGGGCCTGATCCTTGAAGGCGCAGTCATAACGGAAGTGGTCTTCTCATGGCCGGGGCTCGGCAGTCTGATGGTGGATGCCATCAGCAACCGGGACTACCCGTTGATCCAGGGGGTAGTGCTGTTCACCGGGGCTATGTTTGTCCTGATCAATTTCGGTGTTGATCTGGCCTGCGGCTTTTTGGATCCAAGGATTGGACTAAAATGATGTTGTTACCCAAATCCCTCTCCCCAACCCGCCTGATACGTGTTGGAATAGGCAACCCCGTCACCGGCATGGCTTTCGGGATGCTTACTGTTTTAATGATCATCGTTATGGCCGGACCGTGGCTGGCCCCCAATAATCCGCTAACCCCCCACCCGGACATGCGCTTAAGTCCGCCATCCATACAATTCCCCATGGGATGTGATATTTTGGGTCGATGCCTTTTTTCCAGAATTTTATACGGTGCCCGGGCATCCATCGGCATCGGCTTTGCCGCGGTGGCCATATCCGCATGTCTGGGCACAGCCATCGGCCTTGCGGCAGGCTATTTCAAAGGCATTGCCGACGAACTGTTCATGCGCATCACAGACATGTTTCTGGCCTTTCCCGAAATGGTGGCGGCCATTGCCCTGGCCGGCATCATGGGGCCGGGAAGCCTGAACCTGATCTTTGCCGTCAGCTGTATCTCCTGGACCAAATACGCCCGTCTGTCCAGAAATATCGCCCTGGGCGCCAGTCAAGCCCTTTACGTAAAATCGGCACGTCTATCCGGAGTACCGGCAGTAACAATCATTTTTCGCCATATTTTACCCACCGTACGCCCATCCATGACGATTTTGGCAACGGTGGGCATGGCCAAGGGTATTTTAAGCGTCTCCTCCCTGGGATTCTTAGGCTTTGGCGTCCAGCCCCCGAATCCGGAGTGGGGAACCCTGCTTATGGAAGGAAAAGATTACTTGTATACGGCCCCCCATCTGTCCATCTTCCCCGGACTTTGCATCATGGCGGCGGTACTCGCTTTCAATCTTTTAGGTAACTGGTTTGAACAAAAAATCGGATAAATACCTAAACCCTGCCCGACTCATACAAACACAATTTTTGAGTTCAACATTCATAAGTTATTTGACGCCCCCAAAAAGTTTATATACAAACGACTTCCAGTTAGATAAATTAATACTCACATTAAAAAAACAGACGAAATAACATATACGGATAATTTGTTGAAACTTTACTTCCTGCGTAATTTAACAAGAATCATTATGATTTCGGCACTTAGCATGGGACTGTCGTTCATTCATCCGGCTTATTCCCATGCCCAATCCCCAGGAATGAATTCTGCCGACACCATCCCCATGACCCAGGCGGAAGAGGCCTGGCTTAACGACCATCCCGTAATTACCATTGCAGGTCCTCTATCCTTTCCGCCGTTCCACTATTATGAACAAGGCAAACCCAAGGGCATGTCGGCCGATTACACCACCCGGATAGCTGCGAAATCAGGACTTAGATTGCGAATTCAAGACAATCTGGCCTGGACCCAGGTCCTGGAACATGTCCGGCAGGGGAAAATTGACCTGATCACCTGCATTGGGAAAACAGCCGAGCGGGAAACCTATCTTGATTTTTCCATGCCTTATCTGACCTTTCCCCTGGTTATTGTCACCCGTGACGACAGCCCCTTTATAGGCGGCATTGAAGATATTTACGGGAAAACATTGGCCGTGGTCCCCCAAACCCTTACACAGGAGTGGCTTTCCCAGGACGGAATTAAATTTTCACCATTTTATGTAAAATCCCCGTTACAAGGCCTTGAAGCGGTCTCCTTTTCACGGGCGGATGCCGCCATAGAAAACCTGGCAGCCGCAACCTATCTGATTCACCAGACCGGCCTTACAAATCTTAAAATCGCAGCCCCAACACCCTATGACAATTATCAGCTCTACATGGCCGTCCCCAAAGGGAACCCGGAACTGCTCTCCATTGTAAACAAAACACTTGCCGCCATCTCTCCCCAGCAAAAAAGTGATATTCGCAATCAGTGGCTCTCCGTAAAATACGAATACGGCGTCAACCCCAAAGATATGTTTCTGTACATCTTTTTGGTTCTTTTATTCTCTATCGGCATTATCTTTATTGTCTTGTTCAAAAATCGAAAGCTTGCCAGGGAAACCCGGGAAAGAATCGCCACTGAAAAGGCCTTGCGAAGAGAAGAAGAAAAACTTCGAAACATCCTGGAAAACAGTACCAGCATGTATTACGCCCATACACCAGACCACAAACTCACCTATCTGAGCCCCCAGTGCAGACAATTCCTGCATTGCGAACCCGACGAGGCCATGACGAGGTGGACTGAATTTGTCACGGACAATCCCATGAATCTCAAGGGCATTGAATATACTGAAAAGGCGATCAAAACAGGACAGCGCCAGCCCCCATATGAACTGGAACTGAAAGGAAAGCAAGGAGACACCATCATGGTGGAAATCCGGGAAAACCCTGTGGTGGAAAACGGCAGGACCGTCGCCATTGTGGGTTCCGCAACCGACATCACCGAACATAAAAAAGCGCAAAAAGAAAAAGAAGCGCTGCAACACCAGCTTTCCCAGTCCCGCAAAATGGAGTCCATCGGCACGCTGGCAGGGGGCATTGCCCATGATTTCAACAACATTTTAGGCATTATCCTGGGAAATGCCCAACTGGCACAGCTGGATTTGCCCAAAGCGCATCCGGCCCGGTCACGCATCAATGAAATTCAGACCGCCTGTCTCCGGGCCAAGGAAGTGATCCTGCAACTGCTCAGTTTCAGCCGCCAGTCAGAACAGGGAAACCAGCCTTTAAATTTGGCCCAACTGGTGAGCGATACTGTCCGGTTTTTAAGGGCATCCCTGCCTTCGTCCATTGAAATTATATTCCAGAACGATGCGCCCAAACAAACAATCAATGCCAATGCCACACAAATCCAGCAGGTCATTATCAACCTGTGCAACAACGCAGCCCAGGCCATGGAACCCAGAGGCGGCACCCTTACCATTTGCCTGGAAATGGCACTCCCCCACGATTTAAAAACACCGGCATTAAAATCATTGGATGGGGTCGAGGCGATCCGGCTCACCATTCAAGACACAGGCGCAGGAATTGAGCCGGCCATCCAGGACAGAATATTTGATCCCTACTTCACCACCAAGGAGGTCGGCAAGGGATCGGGTATGGGACTGGCCATTGTCCATGGTATCGTCCACAACCATGGCGGCGTCATATCCGTTAAAAGTGAAATGGGGGGCGGATCTGTGTTTACGGTTTTATTTCCGGCAAGCCCCATGCCCCCGGCAGAGGAAGGGCCTGCGGATACAGAGCCCATACCCGTCGGCTCGGAAACCATTCTTCTGGTGGACGACGAAAAAGAGCTGACCGATTTAATGGGGGATATGCTGATGAACCTGGGATACTCAGTAGAAGCACATCAGGATCCTGAAAAGGCCCTGGACACCTTCAAGGGTCACCCTTCCAAATTTGATCTGATCATTACGGATATGACCATGCCCCGACTCAACGGCATTGAACTTTGTACCGCAATAAAAAACATCCGCCCGGACATTCCGGTCATCATCTGCACCGGACATACGAATCGGCAAAATTCCGATGCTGACACCGTTGACATCGCCGCAGTCATTATGAAGCCTGTGACAACCCTGGAAATGGCACAAACCATTCGCAAGGTTCTGGATTAATCATAGGGTAGCGAAAGTCTCTATGTTTTCATGGTAAATGGATTAAAATTTTGATCGAGCAAATTTTTTAACGACAAAAACAAAGGTTCCGGGAATTCATTCCAGGTGAACCAGTCCCATTTCTCACACTTTTCGGGTTCTTTGACCTCCGGTTTTCCGGAATCATATGCACAGACCACAAACAATGTTACATAGTGTTTGTGGTGATCCGTAAATACATCATTGGTACATGTAACGAATCTGCAGTTTTTTACCAGAAGACCGGTTTCCTCATAAACCTCCCGGGCCGCACAGCCTTCAATGGATTCGTTAAGCTCCAGATGCCCGCCGGGGAAGGCCCAGCAGCCGGCACCATGCGCGCCTTTTCTCTTGCCTAACAATACGCGATTATCTTGGGTAACGATTGCAGCCACGCCGACGAAAGGTCTGTTCATGGGTTTAAAATTCTTTATAAATGCGTGCCAGCGGATGGCCGGGGGCCTCAAGGACCAAATCGTTGTAGTATCCATAGGCTGTCAGGGACGCATCATATTCTGCCGTCAAAAGTCTTTGATGCACGCGATCCAACAGCTGCCTGGCCTGGTCCGGGTCTGCTTTGTCCTCGCCAAGGTGGGTAAACGAGTGGAGCAGAATTGTGTTAACATCCCATTTTCTGGCCAGCCATTTGGCATTTTTTACAAGTTTGGTTTCGGATGAACTGCCGTTCTCGACATCTTTGGGTTCAATATGCACAAACGCCACGACAACTTTATTTTTCTCATCCGGCTCGGATATCGGCACCTGTTCCAGGGTTTTGATTGTGGGCGTCCAGGCAAATCTATCACAATACCAAAACAACACCCTCATGGTTCACGATCCTGCTTCCCATCCTTTTCGCCGAAATTGTTTTCAGGCTTGATCGTTGCCAAAAGCTCATTTTCGTCGGCATCAATCAATTTCTGACAGTGAGGACATGTCATTTTCAACCATCTTATATTCCCTTTCATCAAAAATTTTTGACAATGGGGACAACGATATGATTTAAAATTTGAATTGCTCCGTATCGCTTCTACTCTATCCTGGTCCAAGTCCAACCCCTTCAATTCAGTTTTATCAAATACAGTCGGCCAATGTGATGCTTCCGATTTCACTATTATTACTCATAGCACCTATTCACCAATCTTGCCAGATCAGAAATCAACACGCCCTATTGAATTGATAAAAATTAAGGGATGGGTTCCGACGTCGGCCGCTGTAGGGGCAGGCCCCTGTGCCTGCCCTGCCCCTGTGCCGGCCCCAACAAGGGCAACCACAGGGGATTGCCCCTACAAGAAATGGCCGACAACAGAATCAAGCCCAAAATTAAAATTTGAAAAATAGGTTGACAAAAAATCAGTTCTTTATAGTATGTAACCCAGTTCGCTAAACAATGAAAAAGAAAAACCTCTATAGTAAAAAATAAGACGTAACATTTAGACCTGTACGCATACGCAGCCCCGCTATAAATTAGTGAACCCTGTCCATTTTTAAGATTTAAACCGTACGAATGACATTAAGTTTGATTTACCGATCAAACAAACACTATAACTGTAGCTCATTCACTTAAATGAGATAAAGATCATGGCAAATTTTTGGGCGATCCATTCGGTTGGAGACTCGTTGATCAATTTTTTGCGAAATACGTATCCCAACCCCCTGCGCAGCGATCACCCCTGTGAATTCAGGCTGATTTCAAGTTCGGATCTGGCTGAAAACCAGGATATGGGGACGGCGGTGACCCTTTACCTATACCGAGTTGAAATTGACAAACACCATGCCCCACACCACCAGCCGGGCAATGGCCGACATCCCTTACCGCTCGCCCTGTATTACCTGATGATTATCTGGGCCGATTCGGCCTTGGCGGAACACGCCATTACCGCCTGGGTCATGTCACAGCTCCATCAACATCCGATTCTCGACAATTCAATGCTCTCGGATTCGGGTAACTGGTCACCCGGGGATCAGGTGTCGGTTCTCCCCGTTGAAATGAAAAATGAAGACCTGATGCGGCTGTGGGATGCATTAACGCCCACCTACAGACTTTCACTGCCCTATATGGTTCGTGTGGTTCACATTGATCCGGATGACACCGAAACCGGCCTGCCCGTCGTGGCCAGGCGTTTTTCCCATGGGGAACTCGGGGATGGAAATGAGAATAGTTAACATTAAGGAGACAATCGACCGCCGGGTCCTGGGGGCCATACGGCTGGTGGACAATGCAACCCAGACACCCGTGGGACGTGCCATGCATGTTTTCGCGGACGGTTTAAAATTTTTCCCCAACCGCTCCCGCCTTTATGTGATTTCCCATGCCCGGGGCCTTGAATCCCATTTAACGGCCTTTGAAACTCCGCCAAATAGTTCAGATCCCAACACACCGGACATCGGTTCACTGACATTCAATGTCATGATCCGGGACCCCCAGGGCAAATATCTGCCCCGTTCGGTTCAATTGTCCCTGCCCCTGGATCCCGACCCCGGAAAAAACGATTCTATTTTCAATCCCATTGATGTGCCGTTGTTTTCTTCGCCGGTTTCCGGTTTGAACCCCAACTGGAGCATCATCCACGCCTCGGTGTTTGATCTGGCAAATATCAATGAACCAAACCCGACCCCGGTTAGGGGGGCGTTGTTCCGGATTTTAAACAGCTCAAATGAGGTCATCGCCGGCGGGATGAGCGATCAAAGGGGAGAAGCCGTCATTATTATCCCCGGCATTCCGGTCAGTGATTTTGCCCGGGAAGAGGCCCCGCACATAGCGGACCCCGAACTTGATGATGAAGACCTTGGGCCTGACCATGTGGCGTACCTGGCGTCGGGTTCGGTGGTTGAAATGGAAACACCGGTTAAACTGACCGTTATTGTATCCCCGGATATGCCGTGGCCGGCTGATCCCCAAAAAATGGAAGACAATAGTGGGGATTGGCAAAGAGACTTTAGACGCGAAACAGATGCTGAGCCTGTAAATGAACTGGACTTGAAACTTAAAACCGGAAAGAGACAATCCATCAGATTATTTATTGACTTAACATAAGATTAGGGCCGTGGCCCTTACATTCAAGGAGGGAGAATGCATCATGCCTGAATATTTAGCACCTGGTGTGTATGTTGAAGAGGTCAGTTTCAGATCCAAATCCATCGAAGGTGTCGGCACAAGCACCTGTGGCTTTGTGGGGCCCACACGCAAAGGCCCCTACAACGTCACGCCGGAACTGATCACAAGTTTCGGGGAATATCAGCGGGTGTACGGCGGTTTCACCGACCTGGACTTTAACGGCAGTGCCTTTACCAATCACATGACCCACGCGGTGCGCGCCTTTTTTGACAATGGGGGCAGGCGGCTTTACATTTCGCGCACCTATGTTCCCATGGAAACGGCAGGGGTGCCTGTGCCGGGGTTTTCCCACCGCGATATCGGCGGAAATGTGGCGCGCATCCAGTCCCGTTATGCCGGCAGCGGATACGACGGCACCGCCAAGGTGTATCTGAATGCCAAGCGGGTGTTCGGTGCGGTCCCCCTGGACAAGGCCGGTGTGGGAACACTGCTCCGGGTGGCCTCGGGTACCGCCCCCCAGACCGCCATGCCCGGGCGCATAGACGGCACCGTGAACCCGCCTTTTGCCCTGACCAACGATGATCAGCTGGGCATCACCGTGAATGCAGGTCCTGCCCGGAACATTACATTCAGCGATGCGAAAGCACCGGCCCAGGTCTCGTCCACGGCAGATCTGGCCGCGACCATTGATGTGCCGGCCGATACAACCTTCAGGGTTCAGGTGGGTCCCGGGGGCACCCTTTTTGATGCGCAGATCACGCTGCCTGCGGGAAATGATCAAACACCGGCTGATTTGGCGGCCTTCCTGAATCTTGAGATTGATTACGCCAAGGCCGGGGTGGATGGCAACCGGCTGTTCATCCGCACCGACCAACAAGGAGAAAACGCTGAAATAACCATCGAAGCGCTTTCCCTGCTCAACCTGGAAGCGGAAACTGCCACCGGAACGGGAAATGTGGACGACATCAATGCCGTAACCGTGGAAGAGATCAACAGCGCCCTGACCCTGGCCGGAATCCCGGTCCGTGCAACCACCATGGCCGACACAGGAAACATGCGCCTTTCCACAACGGCGGTGGGCGCAGGCAACACCCTGGCCATTGCCGACGCCCCGGCAAGAACAGCCATGGGGCTTGCCGGAACTCCGGCACCGGGCAGTGACGGCGTAACCTATACCTATTTTCTTAAACGAAACGGCAACGTCTGGCAGGACAGCTCAAACACAGCCTTAGGAGAGCTTGACGAAAACAGACTGTATGAACTGGTCACATGGACCCTTGAGATTGAGGATGGCGACGGGAACCGGTTAATCTATGAAGACCTGGGATTTGACCCAAACCATCCCAATTTTGTCGCAAACGTACTGCCTGAAAATACCGCTACAAAGTCCGAGGCCCTGGCCAACCCCTATTATTTCACGGTCTCCAGCAACAGAACCGCCTTTGAGCTTTTCACGGCCCTGTTCGGCACCCAGAATGCCAATACCATCGCCATCGGCAACGGAAACGATGGACTTGAACCCACCGTGAACACGGCCGCAGAAAGCCTGTCCGATCACAGCGTGGCCTATGCCGAAGCCCTGGAAGTATTTGAGGCCCTGGACGACATCGCCATGATCGCGGCCCCCGGCCATTCCCAGATGGCCCTCTACCCCTCCATCCAGCAGGCCCTGATTTCCCACGCCGAAAGCGACAGGTACTGCATTGCCGTGCTGGATACCCCGTCCAATCAAACGCCCCAGCAGGCCCGGGAAGCCCGGAGCCGCATCGACAGTTCCTATGCGGCCTTGTACTACCCCTGGGTCACCGTGGCCAATCCCTTGTGGAAGCCGGGCAGCAGCCAGGTCTACAAAGAGATCAACGTACCGCCCTCGGGATTTGTCACCGGTATTTACGCCCGGACCGATGTCAACCGCGGCGTATGGAAAGCCCCGGCCAATGAAGTGGTCCGGGGGGCCATCCGGTTTGAGCGGGAGATCAACCATGCCCAGCAGGAGATGCTCAACCCCGAAGGCATTAACTGCCTGCGCTTCTTTTTCGGGCGGGGCAACAGAATCTGGGGTGCCCGGACCGCCACCTCTGATCCGGAATGGAAATACGTGAACATCCGCCGGTATTTCATCTACCTGGAACACTCCATTGACCGCGCCACCCAGTGGGCCGTGTTTGAACCCAACAGTCAGCGCCTGTGGACCAACATCACCGACACCGTGTCCGCCTTTTTGTACAATGAATGGCACAGCGGCGCCCTGCTCGGGGCCACGCCCGAACAGGCCTACTTTGTCCGGTGCGACCGGTCGACCATGACCCAGGCGGATCTGGACAACGGACGTCTGATTTGTGAAATCGGTGTCGCCGCAGTGAAACCGGCGGAATTCGTTATTTTCAGAATCGGTCAGAAAACAGCAGATGCGTAAATAAGCACCCTAAGGAGAATGAATCATGTCAAATCAACGCACATCACCCTACAGCGCATTTAATTTTCTGGTCGAATTCAACGGCCAGGATATTTCAGCGGGCTTTTCCGAGGTGACCGGATTGGGCGCGGAAATCACCATGGCCGAATACAGAAACGGAAATGATAAGGAAAACCAGGTCCGCAAAATCCCCAACATCAGCAAGGTGAGCGACGTAACCCTGAAGCGGGGCATCATCAAATCCAAGGACCTGTGGGACTGGCTCAACCTCACCCGCAGGGAGGGCTGGACCGCCCAGCGCAACGTCACCATCACCATGATGGACGAGGCCAACCAGAACGCAGTCATGCGCTGGACCCTGCAAAACACCGTGCCCATTAAATACACCGGCCCCACCCTGAACGCCAAGGGCGGGTCGGATGTGGCCATGGAGGAACTGGTGCTTTCCGCCGAAGGCATTCAGTACGCCGAAGGGTAACCAGCATGCGTGGCATCACCTTTAATAACCTGCCCCCGATCCGGCAGGCCGCCCATGACAGAATGGACGTGGCCTGCTTTATCGGCTTTGCCCCCCTTGCCCGGCCACCGTTGTTCTCCAGTACCTTGAAACAATGGCTGAACGGGTATGGGTGGCACAGGGATAAGATCGATCAGCTGGAGACAACCCCAGAATTGATCCGAGATACCCCCGTGCCCCTGGAATCCTGGGATGCGTTCCTGGCCCTGTTTGGCGAAGAACGTCTGGGATTTGAGGCAGGTCTGACAGATGCCCATTACCTTCCCCATTATGCCGGAGCGGCCATCAAGGCGTTTTTCCGCCAGGGGGGCCGGAAGTGTTATTTCGTCTGTATGGGTGATCCCCTGCCCTACCATGCCCAGGCCCCTGAAAAAGCCGGACAGCTGTATACCCTGGTCTGGGGAAAGGAAAAATCCGACGCAGCGTTGGGGGATATGGCGACATTCACCCAGGAAGACCTGCTTGACATCCGGTTTCCCGCCATCCCCCACGGGGCGTCCCCTGTTGATGACTGGCATGGGGTGTCCCACCTGGCAGGCCTTTCCGACGTAACCTATCTCTGTTTTCCCGATCTTGTGGATCTCCTGGGAGATCCGTCGGGGCAAATGCCCGAATACCAGGCGTCCCAAGACAGGGAAGTCTTTGTGCCCTGCAGCGAATCCGAAGCGGAACCGGATTGGTATTACGCCGAATATGAAAAACTGCCCGAGTACACGGCCACGGCCTTTGCCGTGTGGAAACGGGTGATGAACCATATCCTGGCATTTTTGTCGATGCATCACCCTACGATTCAACTGGTTGCGGGTCTGCCCATGCCGAACAAAGAGGTTCTAAAAACCTTTGAAAATTTTGTGGCGAACACCCTGCTGGCCGACGCCGAACAGCACCCCACCCATTACAAACACCTTCAGCTTTGTTTCCCATGGCTGAAAACCGATCGCTCCGGGCGTCTGCCCGGTGCCCTGGAACCCCCGGACGGCGTACTTCTGGGGATTCTGGCGGCCCAATGCCAAAGAATCGGCGCCTTTCGAAGTGTGGCCGGATCCTATGTACAAACCGCCTATGATCTGTCCCCCCGGCATATTGATGCCTATGGGCCGAATCGGCCGGAGGAACGCAGCTTTGCCGACCAGGTATCCTGGTTTGATTTTGTGCCCAACGGCATTCGCCTTCAGTCCGATGTCACGGCCGTGGCCCAGGGCAACTACCGATACGGGGCCGTGCGCCGGATCATGATTTTGATCCAGCGGGCCGCCCACCGCATCGGCCTGAATTATGTATTTGAACCGGGTTCCGAACGGGTCTGGCGATCCATCAAGGAGAGTCTGACCGACCTGCTTCACCGGATCTACCTGAAAAACGGGCTTCGGGGAACATCGGCCAAAGAGGCCTATGCCGTGGCCTGCGGCCGTTCCACCATGACCCAGAGCGACATCGACAACGGCCGCCTCATTGCCAACGTCTCGTTGCAGCCGGCCGTACCCATTGAAGCCATTGCCGTGGATATCCTGATGGAGCGGGACCGGGCCGTATTGTTCGGAGATCAGTCCCTATGAGCGGCCAGGCAGAAAACAACAGGAATATCCTGGATTATCCGTTGCCGGTATTCCGGTTTGAAGTACGGTTTACCATGGCTGCGGATCACCCCGATGCCGGTGGCGAGCGCCTGTTGTGCGGCGGGGCCTTTTCCGAATGCAGCGGCCTGGAGGCCACCATGGAACCCAAGTCCATCAAGGCCGGCGGAAATAATTATGGTGAAATCCAGCGGGCCGGCCGGGTCAGTTTTTCCACCGTCATCCTCAAACGGGGCGTCACCCGAAACCGGGATCTGTGGCAGTGGTTTGAACTGGTGGCCAAGGGTGCCTACGCCTTTCGCCTGAAGGCTGAAGTCACCTTGTTTGATTTTGATGTCAACGGGGAGAAAAAGCCGGTCATGGCCTGGGAAATGGTCAATGCACTGCCCACCAAATTTAAAACCGCTGATTTTAACGCCACCTTTACCCAGGCAGCCATTGAGGAGCTGCATTTTGTACATGAAGGGCTGATCCATAAAGGCAATTTAGAATCAGAAAATTAAGACATTAAAACCGGAGATTAAAGAGATGCCGGATACCCAATCCACACTGCGAGAGGCGCTGCACACCCAGGCCATTTTCATGCCCAAAACCGATGAAAACGGCCAGCCCCTTTCCGAGGATTCACAACGGGAAAATAAGGTAACCGTGCATTTCAATCCCGAATCCCTGGACATCACCTTTACCAACAGCGTGCAAAAGGGCCGCAGAAACCAGCCCGCCCAGGTTTCGGTCACCGAAACAACGGCCAAGCTGAGCATGGAGCTGATTTTCGATACCACCCGGGACGGGGCCGATGTCCGCACCCGGACCAACCAGCTGGGCCGGATGATGGACCCGGCACAACAGCGTCCCCAACGGAACACCCAAAACCGGAAGATCCCGTCCATCGTGATTTTTCAATGGGGCACCATCTGGTTTGAAGGCTATATTGACACATACAAAGAAAAACTGGACTTTTTTTCTTCACAAGGCGTTCCCCTGCGGGCTGTCGTCACCTTGTCCATGACCCAGCAGCAGCGCAATTTTGACCCGAACACCCGTGTAAATACCAGCAACAATACCGCCGGAGATCTCACACCCGGGGGCAATTCACCGGTCAACCGGACCGGGGCCGATACCAGTATCACCGATGCGGTGGCATCGAACAATTCCATGGCCGCAGGCAATTGCCTGGCGGCCCGGGCCGTTGCAGCCCTAAATGGTATTGAAAACATGCGTCTACCCGAGGTCAATGAACTGGTCCTGCCCAACCTGAAGGCATCTGCCGGGGCCAATGTGTCGCTGAAGGCAGGAGGCGGTCTCAGCGTTGGCGCAACCAGCAAAACCGCAGCACAATTTGCCAACCTCAAGCAATCGGCAAACGTCTCCATGGGGGCCGGGGTCTCATTGGGCCTGGAAAGCCATTTTAATGCCGGGTTCCAGCTGGGTACGGGTATATCCGGCGGCATTGACGCCGGGTTCAGTGCGGGGGCCCAGGCAAGCATGTCTGCGGACGTGGGGGTATCGGCCGACATTGAACCGGGCATAACCTTTGAGGATTGACCATGGGTATTACCATTGATGAAGTGGAATCGGGCATTACCCTGCCCGACGACAATTATGGCTTTCGGGCAGAAGCGCCCCGGGGTGAACCGTCAACTGAAAGCCATGATTCGGAAAAAACGATGAAAGAGACCCTGCAGCGGATTGAATATCGCAGGATCAGGCTCATGGCGGATTAATCATGACCGAAGAGACCCCAATATCCCAGATGGATATCTACATTGCCCGGCCGGTGATCGAGGTGGAGGGAGTGGTCAATGATATGGTCCAGAACCTTTTGATCAGCATGGATCTGACTGAAACGGACCAGGGTATGGCGGCCATGGAACTCAATTTTTTCAATTGCGCCACCGTGGAAGGCCGGGGCAATGACCTGGCCTTTGAGTACGGTGACAACGATTCATTGTCCCTGGGTAAATCCATACGCGTGCTGGGGGGGGACAACAATGATCCGGTGGAGTTGTTCCGGGGAACCGTCACGGCCCTGGAGATACAGATGGGCGGCGGCAGTGAACCCCAATTAATGGTTCTGGCCGAAGATTCTCTGCAAAGGGCAAGAATGACCCGGCGTACGCGCCTTTTTGAATCAGGGACCTTGCGTTCCATCATTGAGTCTGTGGCATCGGATCTTGGCCTTCAAACGGATATTACCGGCATGGATCAACAGATGGATGCCCAGCTTCAGCTCAACGAATCGGACCTGGCGTTCCTAAGACGGCTCGTCGACCGGCATGACGGGGAGCTCTGGATGGCAGAAGACGTCCTCACCGTGGCCCCCCGGTCCGAAGTCCGGCGCAGTGAAGTGAGCCTGGAGATGGACAGCCGGCTGGAGCGTATCCGGATCATGGCCGACCTGGCCCACCAGGTCAGCAAGGTTACCTTTACCGGTTGGGATGTGGGCGCCGGAGAACAGATCAATGTGGAAAGCGACGCGTCCGTGGATTACGGCCCAGGCCGGGGAACAACCGGGGCGCAGTTGCTTTCAGAATCTCTGAGAGAGCGCAGTGAACATTTGTCCCGGGCCGGGGCGGCGGACGACATGGAGGCCCAGGCCCTGGTGAACGCTGAGTTTTCCCAGCGGGCCCGAAAATTTGTCTGCGCCGAAGGGTTAACCCAAGGAAACCCGGCCATCCGGGTGGGCACCCATCTGACCCTTGCCGGTGTGGGGCCCCGGTTTGAAAACACCTATTTCGTCACCCGGGTCCGCCACCACTTTAATCTGGAACAGGGATATAAAACCACATTCCACGCCGAATGTGCCTATCTGGGAGGATAAATATAAAGAATATGTCGGCACCGCTGCAACACCCCGGACTGAATCAGGATCTGCATCTGGCCAAGGTCACCGCCGTGAACGACCCCGAACAGTTAAACCGCGTCCAGATCAGGCTGCTCTCCCATTCCAGTGCCGAACAACAGGACGGCACCCTCTGGGCCAGGGTGGCGGTCCCCTGCGCCGGGGGCAACAAGGGGGCGTTTTTCATTCCCGATGTGGATGACGAGGTGGTGGTCTCCTTTATCAACGGCGACAGCCGCTATCCCGTCGTTCTGGGATCGTTGTGGAACGGCAATGACCAGGCACCCGAAACCCTGGGGGGCAGCGGGGATGCCGTGGACCGCTGGACCCTGGTGGGCAAGGCGGGCACCCGCATTGCCATTGAAGAGGAGACCCAGGCCAATGCCACCATCAAATTCACCACGCCGGGCGGGACCAGTGGAGAACTCACCGACGCCGGGGGCGGAAAAATTGAATTCAGTACGGCCAGCACCACGGTAACCATTAACTCCCAGGGGGTTACGGTGAACACGCCCCTTGAAGTGACGGTCCAGGCCACCCAGGTGGCGATATCCGCTGCCCAGGTCCGGGTGGATGCGCCCATGTCCACATTCAGCGGTGTGGTCCAGGCCCAGACCGTGATCACCAACAGCGTGATCAGTGCATCGTATACCCCGGGGGCAGGAAACATATGGTAATCCAGGCCAAACAGAACAACATCCAGTGGATGGCCCCGTCTGCGCTCTGGGGAGAAAAAAGCGCATGGATGCGCGTACCGGACCCGGGCCTTGGTCAAATGGCACGGCCGGTGATCCTGCGGTTTTCCAACGACCTGTTCATGGATGAAATGATCGCCATGCTGACCCACGCCCCCTGGCGTCTGACCGAGTGGGTGGCCCGGCCCGAAACCTGGCGCAACCCCATGCCCACCCCCAAACCTGTGGAGATAACGAGACCCAAAGTATTTTTACCCGAAAGCTACAACACGACCAAACAGCTGGTTCAAAATTACGCCCGGGACAAGCGGACAGCCCAGATAAAACAGCAGATCAACAGCCCGGCTTCGGTGCCGGATCTGCCTGACGAGGATGGGCTCAAACTGTATCAGCCCATTCACCAGCGCTATTATGTGGTCACCGGCGCCCTTGTGTCAGGCCAAAAGGGGCTTCCCGATTACTCTGTGGATCTTGCTGCCCGGGAGCGTGCCACCTTTGTGGTGCGGGCCCTCAAACCCAACGCCGAACAGGTCACCGAAGAGTTCGGCTTTGTGGCCACCTCCACGGGCATGGCCTGGCAGAAACTTGGGGTCCATGGCGACGACAATGCCGCTGTGATGCGCATTCTGCCCAACGAGGAACAGCACCCCCTGTTTCCGGTCACCTATCCCGACCGGTGCGACCGGTTCAGACAGGTGTTTGGGGGTCTGATTCCTGTCAGTCAACGGGATGTGTGGATGGACGCCCCGGCCCGCACGGGCAGTGACCAGGACACGGTGATCGCAAGCCCGGTCCCCTCCGGCGACGGAGGACCCGACTTGTACAGAGAAATTCTGTACGCCGATGTGATCGCACCCTGGAAAGCCATGATCGACCAGGCCGAAACCGAGAAACGCGTCAACAGCGAACAGGATGTCCCATCCGCCAGCTTCGGCTTGGAATTACCTGTGCCGGACCTGGATCTGGTCCAAAATATCTTAAGGGCCCGGGATGAAATCCAGACCGGCTCCTGGTATGTGCTTCTGGATTTTGCCAGATTTCTATCCGATCATCTGCCCGGGGTATGGTCAAAAATATCCGAAAAAGAATCTGATACCAGCCTATTAACCGCCCAGCCCCTTTTAAGTACCGGTGAAGAAGCGCTGGTCAAAGCCCTCACAGAAACCCGGATGGATACCCGGCTCTTCCTGGACCTGGCCGTTGAAAACCTGGCTGTCAGCGGTTTTCACACCCAAGCCCAGGATGGGACCAGTTCTACGGTGTGGGACAAACTGATGGATTTCTGGAAATTTGAAATCTATCTCAAACTCTCCTGGATTCTGTCCGGTGCCGACGCCCAGGCTGAAAAAGTTAAGGCCAGGGTAACCTCTGTGACGGGGTTCACGCCCGCGTTCCGAACGACCCTTTTGTCGGTACTATCGTCTTTGGTATCGGACGCCAAACACAGTTTTCCGGATTTTGCCCAGGCCCTGGAACACAATTTTCCGGAGATCAAAGAGGCAGCCGTCTCAGGCATTGAACCGGGGTTCCATACGGACCAGGGCAAGCTGATTCACTGCCTGAAAAAGATCAAATTACCGGCGGTCCAGCACCAGGTCATACTGACCCTCAACAGCGAAGGGCTGGAGTCAGCGGGACTTGAAAAGTCTTTATGGGCATTGCTTGTATTTTACTGGACTTTTGAGGCCCATGTGGAAGAGACCATCTCAACAATTACCCCGGAAAATGTGGCAATGAAACTGGCTTCAGGACAATCCGCGGATGTGGAAACATTCACGGCCACCTGGCTGCAAACCATTTTCGGCCAGGCTGAAACCGGTAACTGGTACCCCTTTACCCAGTTTACATCGGATCTGGAAACCCATTGCCCGAAACTCTATGCCCAGGCAATCCGGGCGGTGTTTGGAAAATCCACGGGCACGGATGCGGCCGTTCAGCAATCGTTGAATTTTTTGAAAAACAAGGTGATCGATACGCAGGAACAAGAGGCCTTGTTTTTCCCCAACACGGGGCAGCGCAATATCCGAATCATTCCCACATTATCCCAGGCCCTGGTTGAAGCCCTTGCCTGGGGGGAAAAGCTTGAGGCCGTGGACACCCCCTATGACCGGAGCCTCCAGACCGACGGGGACGACGCCCAAATAAATGAAGCGTGGCCGGACTTTCTGTTTCCCCTGACCGATCCCCATCCCAAACTGACCCTTTCCCAAAGCCATCCGGTGCCGAAGCTTTCCTCCCAGGGTTCGGCGTCACCTGCAACGGCCGAGGATCTCCAGGAACAACTGGATGACTTAGCAACGCTTGTCCATCAGCAGGTCATGGCCCACAAGCCGGGGAACGGGGAAGGAAATGCAGCCGCCCTGAACCACGCGCCCCTGCTGGACACCAAAGATGTCCGGTTTGTGGTGCGGCTGGTATTTGAACGGCCCCATTGCGGTCATCTGTTCCAGCCCCGGATCAGTCCGGCCACCTGCCGGTTTGACATGGCCCCGTTTTTTGATGTTGACGCCCCGGCCCGGCCGGTCAAGATCCGGATGCCCTTTGACATCTCTCCGGCCGGCCTGCGCAAATACAAGAAAAGCGCCATGGTCCTGTTTTCGGACATGATGTGCGGCAAGGTCAAAAAAACAAAAAAGATGACTTTGGGCGACCTGGTTCTCTCCGTGCTGCCCTGGCCCTTTCACAAAAAACTGCCCAATGCGGGAGACACAGGACCCTGCAAGGACAAAAGCGGGGCGTCGCTGGGCATGATCTGCTCTTTATCCATCCCCATTGTGACCTTGTGCGCCCTGATTCTTTTGACCATCATCGTGAAACTGTTCAACATCTTTTTCAAGTGGATGCCCTGGTTCTTTATGTGTTTTCCCCTGCCGAACATCGACCGGCTCAAGGCAAAGGATTAAGTCATGACACAGACAACACCCGCGAAAAAAAACAAAAATATTCCCGGCGCCCCCCTGGGCTGGCCCCTGCTTCCGGTGCCGGACCAGGGGACGCTCGCCTACCCCACCCTGGAGGACAGCATCAAGCAGTCCATCCGCATTATTCTGCTGACCCGGCCCGGCGAGCAGTTGATGCGTCCCCGGTTCGGCGCGGGATTGTCAAATTTTCTGCATCTGCCCAACACCCTGGAAACCCGGCGGCAAATCCAGGAAACGATATTCAAGTCCCTGGCCCAATGGGAGCAGCGCATGGTGGTGCTCAGGGTGGAGGTTTGGGAAGACCGGGAGACACCGGAGGCGGTTCGCATTGAAATTGCTTATAAAATCAGGCGGACCCGGGAAGAGGTAACAACAACGGTAAAATTGAATTTGGGAAGCTGATTATGCCTATTCCGAAATATCGACTGGATGACAGAAATTTCGACGACCTGGTCAAGGAGCTGGTGGCACGGATACCGTCCCACACGCCCGAATGGACCAATCCCCAGGTCGGTGATCCGGGAATGACCCTGATTGATCTGTTCGCATGGCTGGGGGATACCCTGCTCTACCGGGTGAACCTGCTGCCCGAACGCCAGCGCCTTGAGTTTTTGCGCCTGCTCAACATTCCCATGCGGCCGGCCCTGGCCGCCACGGGCCTGGTCACCCTTGAAGTGACCAACAAGGAGAGATTCACCCCTGTGGTGGTCCCCCAATACACCCGGATCAAAGGCAGTGTGGAATTTGAAACCACCCGGGAGATCACGGTGATGCCGTTCTCCGGAAAGGTTTATATCAAGCGTCGGCCCTCGGACCAAGAAGAAGAGGTGGTCGCCACTATCAAAGAAGAGCTGGAAAAGGTCTATGACATCGGAACCGGTAATGCCGAGCAATACATCACCACGCCCATGTTTCATGATCCGGATCATACTGGGGCCGGGCTTGACGTGGTCAAGGATACCGTCGATCAGTCCCTGTGGATCGCGCTGCTGGCGGCCGATGAAAATCCAACTATGGTTGACCGGGTCAGGCAATCCCTGGACCCGGATGCGCATGGATTCAAGATGATCCAGATCGGTATTGAACCCCGGCTGAAAATCCCAGCATTTGATCAATATGTTCAACAGGCCGTCACCATGGCCGATTACTGGCAGTGGGACATGCCGTCCAGCCGGAATGATGACGATGATCTGGCCTACACCATCCCCTATCTTCCCTTGGAAGTATACGATGACACCACGGAGGGGTTTGTTAAGCAGGGGATTGTTCAGCTCAAACTGCCCTCCGCCACCCAGATTTGCCTGCCGGAAAACGACGTGGATGAAAATATCTATGCCGGTACGGGCAACCATCCGCCCCGGATCGACGACGAAGCCGTTGCCAAACGCCTGGTCACCTGGATCAGGCTCACCCCCCGGCAGCAGAGCGAAAGCCTGGCCCTGGACTGGGTGGGGATCAATGCCGTGAAGATCGATCAGTTCAAAACCGTCCGGAACGTGATCTTAGCGACCGCCGACGGCACATCGGATTTGACCCTGCCCCTGCCCGGCACATCGGTGGAAGAATCAAGTTTCACGCTCCAGGTTGAGGAAAAAGGGGTGGGATATAAAAACTGGCAAGCGTTGCCCCTGCACATGGCAGGGCGCACCGATACGGTGTTTGAACTGGACAGCGAGGCCGGGACCATCACCTTTGGAGACGGTCTTCGCGGAGCGGTGCCCGAAGCCGGTGCCCGGATCAGGCTGGAACAGATGCGATACGGCGGAGGCATAAAAGGCAATATGGGCGCGGGCAATCTGACGGATATCAGCCATCAGGACCTTTCCGTGGTCCAGGCGATTGCCACCCGGGGGGGCATGGATGCCGAAACACTGGATGAGGCGGAAAAACGGATACCGTCCGTATTGAAACATTGTGACCGGGCCGTGACCAGGGACGATTACAAACAGATCGCGTCGGAAACCCCAGGGATTGAACTGGGCCGGGTGGAGGTACTGCCCCAATTTAAACCCCAGCAAAAATTGTTTGATATCATTGGGGTGATGAGCGTCATGGTGCTGCCCAAGGGGGATTCCCACCGTCCGCCCAACCCCAGGCCAGACCGGAATATACTGGCCCGGGTCCACCACCATGTGGATGAACGCCGGCCCATCGGTGTGGAACTCTACGTGATCGGGGCCGAGTATCTCCCCCTGGGATTGGGCGTCTCCGTGACCCTTGGGGAGGGCGTGGCCCGGCAGCAGACATTTCAGAACATCAAAACCACCCTGTATGAATTTCTCTGGCCCTTGTCCCCCGGCGGCCACGGTAAAACCGGATGGCCCCTGGGCCGACTGGTGGACAACCAGGAACTGGCCGTGATGGTGGCCCGGGTATCCGGGGTGCTTACGGTGGAGGGTGTGAACCTGTTCAAACAAAACAGCGAAAAGCAATGGGAACTGGTTGAAGGCGGAGCCGAACAGCGGATCTCTCTGTCAGCCTGGCAACTACCTGAGCTTCTGGATGTGGTGGTCATTGAAGATGAAGACCCCGTCACAGACCTGGATGAGGCCTTAGGGAGACAAGGCAGCAGTTTAGGCGATTGGGACCTGACGGACACAGGTAAAAAAATCGCCATCCCGGTGGTGCCGGAGATTTGTAAATGATTGATGTCAACCGGCAAAAATTTTGGATGCTGTCCGAACCCGGGCAGTTTGATCTGGGTGATCCGGCCGGGTTGGTGGCGTGGTGCAGCAAAAAAGCCCATCCGGTGCTGCGCATGAAACGCAGTCGAATTCTTGAACAGATGCCCCAAAACAGAACCCAGGCCAGATTACTTTCCAATCAACTCCCGTCAACGGTGGATGCCTACGGCACCTGGGCATATGTGGAGGACGAGCAGCCCCATGTGATACTGAGTGGCGGCGTGTTTCCCGACCCCATAGAGATTATCACCCTGGCTGAAACCGAACGTGTTGTGGACATGTCCATGAATCCCGAAGGGGTACTTTATGTGATCAGCCGGGATGCAACTGATGTATCCACGGTGTATATGGTCAATCTCACGGGATCCAGGCAGGATTGGAAAAACGCATTTCTGCAGGACGAAGAGACCGCTGAAGAGACCCGTGTGGCCTCGGTCCGGTTTCCCCAGGGAGACGAACAGCCCGATCGCATCGTGGCCCTGACATCGGGCGGCGCCCTTTTGCTGGACCGTGAACACCATACATTCTGGCAGATTGTGGGTAAACCCGTGCGGGAACAGCCTTTGGCCATGTATCCGCCTGAAACACCCCGGCCCTGTACCGACGGCCCTGTGCCCCAGGAACTGATTGACCGGCCCGACTTGATTCTGCCCGAAGAATTTGACGCCGTGGATATGGCCTCAAGCCCCGAAGGAAAAACGGCAGTGCTTCTTTTCCCGCCGGATACCGGAGCGGACACCTCCGCAGCCGTCGTCCTGATTTCCGGGGAAACCATGGGTGCGCCGATTTATCTGGAGGGCGTCCCGGCCCCATTCAGCATCGGCTGGGTCCGGGAAGATCAATGGGTGGTGTTATGTGAAGATCAAAAAGAGGCCTTTGGTTTTACCCTGCCGTTTTTAACCCAAACGCCTGATGAACCGGTCCGGGTCAGCGGATACCGGTATCCCCTGAACTGGGGAAAAAGCAACAGCCTAAAAAACGCCCGGCTCTGTAACGGGTTGTCCCAACCGGTTCACTACCCTTCCACGGACAAACAGGGACGTTTTGTGATCCGCCCCCTTTATCCCCTCTCTTTTCCATCCTATCCGGCCCGGGTAACGGTATCGGCAACGCATATCATCGACAGCGGCGAACCCCATACTGTGTGGCACAGGCTCTTGCTGGAAGCGCATCTGCCCAAAGGCACAGGCGTGATTGCCCATGTTGCAGCCAGTGAAAACCGGGAGGATTTAGAAAATGCCCCAGAACAATTTGATCACTATTTCGGGGCAGCTCAGGGCCCCCGGGATGCACCCCGGGGGACATGGATCAGCGATACATCCGAAGTTCCTTTTTTCCCCGGACTCCTCGCCGATACGCCCAAAAACGGCAGAGCCGGTGTATTTGGTGTGCTCATCCAGCGATCCGGATATGAAATCAGGTCATTGAAAGGCCGGTATCTTAAAGTCGCCATGACCTTGACCGGCGGAGGCCAGGCCACCCCGGAAATTGCGGCCCTGCGCATCTATTATCCCCGGTTTTCCTACCTGGACCGATACCTGCCTGAATTGTACAGGCAAACCGATGTCCGGCAAAGAGCCCAGATAGAAGGTGCGGCCAGCGGATCTGATTTTCTCCAGCGGTTTCTCTGTTTGTTTGAAGGGGTGCTCACCGACATGGAAAACCGGGTGGCCGCCGCCCATATGCTGACCAACCCCATGAGTGCCCCGGCCCAGGCCCTGAATTGGCTGGGCCAGTGGGTGGCAGTGTCCGGGGCTGACAGCCTGCCCGAAGAAAGAAAACGGTTGCTCATCGGTGAAGCCACGGCCCTTTACCGCAAGCGCGGCACCCTCAAGGGTCTGGCCCGGACCCTGGAACTTGCCACAGGACTTGAAGGAAATTTTGTGCTGATAGAGGATTTCAGGCTCAGGCGGACCTTTGCCACCATCCTGGGCCGGGATTTTGCCGTCGAAAATGATCCTTTGCTCATGGCGGAGATCCCCAATGCCAATTCCTATCTGGGGGAGACCCTGATCCTGGGCCGGGAAGAGAAAAAGGAATTCCTGGCCCTGTACGGCGCGGATATTTCCCTGGACGACGGGGAACAGGAGGTGGTGGACAACTTTTATGCCCGCCTGGGCAACCGCTTGACCGTGCTGGTGCACAAAGAGGCCAGCCAGGAAAGCCTGGGATTGATCCGCCGTATTGTGGCCGCTGAAATTCCGGCCCACATCGAATTTCGTTTGGTGCCGGCCTCCAAACCTTTGATTATCGGCCTCTACTCCCTGTTGGGCGTGGACACTTACACCAGGCCGACACCCGAGCGCCGCACCGCACGTCTCGGCCAAAGCGTCCTGGGCCGCTATGATTTTATCCGGAAACTTCCGGTGCTGGATGAACGGCTGGAACCGTAACCGCAGTTAAACGCCAACAGGAGAAAGAACATGGCTTCTAACTATGAAGATCCTTTGGAAAACCTGGTGTATCCCGACCGGGTGAACTATGCCAACGGCGTGCTGTTGGACGAAAATGACTTTAAGGCGGAACAGACCTATTTCAGGGGCCGGCTGGGCCGATCACTTTCCTATCTCCACGGCTTTGGCACGGTGGCCGGGCTCAATGTCCACACCCTTGAATCGGACCCCCACATTCTGCGTGTCATGCCCGGCCTGGCCGTGGACCGTTTAGGACGCCTGATTGAGCTTCATGTACCCTACTGCATCCGGGTCCGGAACTGGTTTGTCTCCCAGAACATGGACGCCCTGGAAGAGAGTTATGCCGGGAGCGTGGCCGACGGCCTGGCCCAGGCGGTGGTGGCCGACCTGTTCATCAAATTCGACACCTGCGAACAAGGCAAAACCCCATGTTTCGGCGTGGGCAATGTGGATGCCACCGATGCCTTTACCGCGGAACGGTTGAGGGACGCCGTGGGGTTCGATCTGGTCCTGCGCACCCAGGCCGAAGCGGAGAAACCCCGCCAACATGCGCCCTATGAGACGATGAGCCAGGGCCCCATGGACTTTGGGGCGGCAATTGACGAGTTACGCACAACCAAGCTGGAAACGGGTTGGCGGGAATCGGAATTCTGGAATTCGGCAGCCGGGAATATCAATGTGGGCGACGAGTACAGCCCGGACCAGAACGGCACCGAAGTGATGCTGGCCCGGATCAGGCTGCCTGCCACGAACAGCCCCATGGCGTACAACACAGGCGGAGCCATAGAAATTCAAAACGATATCCGTGTACTGAGCCTCAGCACGGATGAATTGTTCTGGTTAATCAAAGCAACAGGAGGCGTTTAGCCATGGCCTTAAAAGATTTCAATGTTGACCGGATAAAGCAGCACATCAGTGTCCTGGATAAATATGAATACGGCGGTTCCGTGTTCGTGGACCGCAGGCGCAGCCGGCCCAGGTGGTTTGACGGCCGATTTCTCAAGGCCGCCGACCTGAACCGAGAAGCCGGCTATTTTCTGACCCGGCAGGCAGACCTGGCCGTGGCCACGGGCACCGGGGTGGTGGAAGGGCTAATGGTCCAACAAAAGGATTCCACCCGGATCACCATCGGCCAGGGGCACGGCATGACCTTTGACGGGGAGCGGGTGTTCCTGCCCAATGATGTGGAGATCAGCCTGCACAACATTGCCCTGGCGGAAACGTTGAATGTGAAAATGGGGCTGAGCCGGAAACCTGCCCCGCCGGACCGTTCCCGCAGCGGCATTTACATCATTGCCCTGCGTCCCCTGGAGTTTACGGCCAACCCCACCAGTTCGTATCCCGTGGATGTGGACGGTCAAAGAGAGATGCGCGACGGCAGCATCGTCGAGGCCACGGCCATCACCCTGGTTCCCTTCTCATACCCGGCCGGGGCGGCCCGGTCCAGCCAGGCCCGGCGAGCCGAAGTGGCCCATCAGCTATTTACCCAGGCCACGGAATACAATATTCCCGGCACCACCCTGCCCCTGGCCATGATCGAAATGCGGCGGGGAAAACTGCTCTGGCTGGACAATTACATGGTCCGGCGGGAGATGGGCGCGGTGCACAGCGATGTCCTGGGGTTCGGATTCACCCCCAGGCCCATCCGCAGCGCCCATTTCAGGCAGTACGACGCCATGATCCAGGACATCGTGGACCAGCGGCAAGGCGCCGATGCGGACCTGCGGTTTTCAGCCACGGAATACTTTCAGTCCCTGCCCTCTGCCGGACGGATGCCGGCCGCCTGTGTGGATCTCTCCTCATTTACCCAGCACTATTTCCCCGATGCCATGGATGTGGAAATGTCCATCATCCCCGAAGATGAAATGGGGCTGCTGATCGAAGAGAGTCTGCTCCTTCCGCCCATTTCCCTGGACGACGACACGACCATGGAAAATACCTCCGTCATGGTGTTTTTGCCGGTGCCAAGGAACGTGTTTTACAGTGAAACCCAAGCCATCAAAAAATTGCCCGACACCATCCGGTTTCCCGTTAAAACCCTGCGGTCCAGGTTCACCCCCAGGGAGTATCTGAATGTGTTCCAGGCCAAGCTTCCCGATTTTCAAACATCCGAGGCCACAAATGAGGAGACCCTCCGGCAGGTGGCCTGGAAACGCCTGCTCTCTAAAGAGACCTTTGCCTGGTATGTGCGCCGGCGGCATGTGAGCTACAAGGACGAGATCACCGGCACCGCCGTCCATGTGATGACCAATGAACACAAGGACGAGACGGACATGAGGCGGTACCAGAGAACCCTCGGCTTATACGACGAATTCACAACGCTTAAAGTCCGGGGCAGTGCGGCCGCAGATCTGGAAATGGTGCGGCTTTTGACGATCCCCAAATTTACCAGGTCCGAAGTTATGATGCGCGCGGCCCTCAAGGAGTTCGACGATACGGACAAACTGGATGAACGCCATGCCGCCTCGGTGAGTGTCCGGTTTGCCGGAAAAGATGTGGGCACAGGTATGGACAAACTTGAGGAACGGCTATTTACGGGAACCAACACACAGAAAACCGAGCAGCGCAAAAAAATGGCAGAGACCCTGCGCGTTCCGGAACTGGATACGTTGGCCCGGGGACTGACAGCAGAGGAAGCAGGCATCCTTGCCGATGATCTGAACACCCGGCTGACGGGGGCGGATACCTCGGAACAGATCGCCGCCTTCATCCTGAAGAAAAAAGAGGAACTGGAATCAGGCAGAATAGAGGAGCCGCAATAATGAAAATAGCCTTCACAAAACATCCTTTTGAAGGCGAGCGGGTCATCCGGACATCGCCCTCAATGAGCAACCGGATATCTTCCGACTGGTACCGCCGGCCCCATTTGTATACAGGCCGGGCATTGACCGCAGACACCCTGATCTCCAACACCAAACACCATCTGCGCCATCTTCAGCTGGCCGGACGCCACATTTCCCGGGGGGTGATCCAGGGGCTGACCCTGTCCCATTACCAGCGGCAGTATACGGATGCGGGGGGCACCCGTCGCACCGAACAATGGTTGAGACTCTCTGCCGGACAGGGGATCACCCCGTGGGGCGAAGATGTGACCCTGCCTGAAACCTCGGATATCCTTATGGACAACGTGGCGGTGTGGGAAAGTGAAAATGCGCCCCGGGGTGCCGGCATATTCCTGCTTCAGCCCCTGGAGATCCTGGATGAGATCGTCAGTGACACAGAGAATCAATGCCAATGGGATGAAACCCAGGATGCCTTTGACGACGAACAGATTGTCGACGGGTGCCGGCTGGTGTTCATGCCCTGGCCCACCGGCCTTTTGGGGCCAATTCCACAAGTTTCAGACCCGCAGTTTCGAAACCGGCTGGTATACCGGATTTTTGACCATGAACAGGCCCATCCGGACGCCCTGTTTCCCTGGGAACAGGTGGGCGTCCCCCTGGGCCTGGCTTTCATTAGTGAAGAGACCGGCCAGATTATGTTCATTGATCAGCAGGCCGTGGTGCGCCAGGGCGGCGCGCCCCTTTCCACCCGCGCCCTGTTATCCATGAACGGGACACCGTTTTTATGGGAGTCGCGCATCCAGCAGTTTGTCGGCCATTTGTATGATATCCGGCAGACCACGGACGAGCTGCCGGCGGCCCACACCATTTTTGACGCCCTGCCGCCGGTGGGTGTGCTGCCCAAAGCGGCCCTGAATTTTGACGACATGTGGTCGCCATTCTTTCCCAGCCAGTTTATCGTCGATGCCGCACCCATTCCCGAAGAACAATTGGAAGTGGCCATGAATACGTCGGCAGGCCTCTCTCCTTTTGATCTATACCAGCCCGAAAAAATCAAGCTGCTGGTGCCCGTTCCCCAGGCCGTGTTCCAGCCGGATCTGTTGAAAAAAGAGAGCCCGGACCCGATTTTTCTGGAAACCCTGCGCAAACTGATTCGTGAAATCCGTCAGTGGATCGCAAACCGCACCCGGCTCAGAGAGATGGCCGAGCAGGTCATGGGGGGCATTGATATGTCACAGGTCCCCCAGTTCGGGCAGGACAAGGACGCCATCCCGGATGAGGCGGTCTTCCCCGTATTCCCAAACCCTGATGAAACTCTTACGGCGTTTGGCAGCGCAGCGGTTCATGCGGTGTCTGATCTGCGCACGTGGATACGAAACCATGCGCCTGGTGTCCCGGATTCGGTGCTGGTCCCCCTGCTTCCCAGCAATGGCGATAGCCCCGGATTCCGGGAAGAATTTGAGGGGCTTGAAAATTTCATTAACGATCTGAAAAAGAAAATCACCAAAACCGAAGACCTGCTGGATTCCGGCTACATTAAGTCCAAAATCGAGATGTACCGCCTGCAAAGGCTTTTAAAGGGAAATATCAAGGCATCCAGAATGGCCACATCCCCGGCCATGGCAAGTATTGTGGGAGACCAGAAAAGTATTCCCACCCTGGATGATGTGGAAAAATATTTCAATTCAGCCATCACCACCGAAGAGACCCTTGATATCACCCCCGAGGAGCTGGCACCCGAAGATTTGTCCGGCGCCTCTGAAAATGAAAAGATCGACAATGCCCTGGCCATCATGAAAAAACGGGAGAGCGGCCTGAATATTTCAACCGAGGAGTTGATGGCGGCCACACGGGCACTGGCCAGCGTAACGGCCACCCGATACGGGGACGCCAACAAAACCATTGCGATGCTGGCTGACACACAAAAGACAACAAGCACCGTATATGCCTCCGCCGCAACCCCGGAGGTAATCTTTAAATATCGGAAGCCGGTGACCACCCCCCAGAAAATAGCGGTGCGTGACAAATCCGTGATTGAACGGGTATACGAGTCTCCGGCAATGGAGGTGAAAAGCAATGCGGTAAACACCAAATCAGATATTTTTGATCTGCTTGCCCAGGTGCCCCTGGACATTGATGAAGAGGTCAGTGTGACGGACAGCAACACCGCCATCGTTGATATTGACGCATATAACGCCTTTAGAAAAACCCTGGACAAAGAGGAACAAGTCATTCTGACAAACCGGTCCCGTCTATCCAAAGATCTTGCGTCCATCCTTATTGTTCCCTTGACCGATGAGGAGAAAAAGCTTTTGTCCGACCCGGACCCGGCGATTCCGGCAAAAAGACTGGAAACCTATTTTGAATCCCTTGCCGCAAACAGCAAAAAGAACATGCGGTCCGTAAAGGACCCGCTGCTCGCCAAAAACATCCGGGAGGGCCTATTTGACCCGGACCCGGCGGACGGGGATGAGGCCAACTATTTTTCATCCGGGGTAACAGCCCTGGAGCATGGGCTCAATGCCATGCGCCTGATCGAAAAACGTCTCAAGGATTACAAAAAAGCGTTAAAACAATGCGGGACGGTGCTTTTGGATCTTCAAACCAATGCCCGCCGCTGGAAAGATCAACTGGGCGAAATTGACGACAAGCTGGTGGTGCTGCGCCACGACGCCCTGGTCACCCGATCCTTGTATGAAGAAGAAAAGGCCCGCCTGACGGCGGTTAATGAAGCGCGCCGGGCCATTCTGGACACCTATGTGACCAGCCTGGTCTTTGTCCGGCCGCGTCTGACCGATCCCCGGCTGGATGTGCGGTCAATTCCCCTGGCCGCCGAATACGTCAATCCGGTGCCGGCCTGCCTGGCCGAAGATTACGAGGCCGTGGGTGAACTGGACGACATGCTAGATGTGTTCCGTGAAATTCCCATTGCCTGGCTCACCGAGGCCAAAGGACTGGTCCGCCAGGTCACCACGGTTCCCGGTGTGGCCGAACTGATGACCCAGGCGACTGCACGGACCGCCCGGATCATGGCCCGGACGCCTGCCCAGACCGTGTCGTACCAGATATATAGCACCCATGCCTTCGGCCAGGCCGCCGGAAAAATCATAGCGGCCAGCCAGCAGGTCAAGCAAACGGCCCTCAAGGAAAAAGCCGTTCTGGATACGGTGAAGCTTAATACCATGACCTGGCTTGATCTGGTGAGCCGTGCCCAAAGCCAAGTCTCCCTGGCTGACTTGATCGAAAAAGGCAGGGGCTTTTCCAAACTGGCCCGCCGGGCCGCCGCCGTCATGGAAAATCTGGAGGATGTGGCGGTCTGCCTGTATCATCTGGTGGACGGTCTGGCACCGGCGGTTAAACTCCAGTGGGCCAATTTGACGAGCATCCACGACGACCCGGTGGATTTGCGTCATCTGGAGACCCTGCCCGCTTTTGACAAAATTGATACGACCCTGCGCAGGGATCTGCAAAACATGGTGGACTGGCTTTTCTCCCAGGTGGACACCGACATTGACCAGGCCCGCCAAACCATGAACGATCTGGTCCGGGTCTGTATTCTCCTGGCCGCCCATGCACCGGTCAGCACCATCATCAAGGGGAAAACAAACGCGTCTTTTGCCGGGAAGGTGGGGGATCTTATGGATGTCACCGTGAACCAGGGCATTGTTAAAATAGGCATGACCGCCACCGTCATCACCCGGCAATCGGTTGTGGTGCAAGGCGTTGTGGCAGATGTCGGCAATGGTGCCGCGCGAATTAAGATCACCCAAACCCAGAGCGGAAACCCCAATTTCACCATTGACCCGGGGGCGCAAATAAAATTTGTTCCCAAAACCAATGCGGCCCAGATGAACTGGATGATGAAATCCGTCAAGTGATCGGGGAAATACGCCATGTCCACAGATTGCCATGTTCGAAAATTGCGGATCAAAACCCAGGATAAAACAGTGCTGCCACGGATGACATTTGCCATTGAAGATGCATTCCGGACGGCGTCGTTTCCCGGGGTTCCCCCCAACGGACAGGTGTTTGTCAAACGGCTTGATCTGGGCAATTTTTCATCGGCTGCATCGAGCCGCCTTCTGGCCGAACGGATTGATGCGCAGTTCCGCCACATCAGTCCCGTAAGGATCTGTCAGGAGACGCCGGAGATGCTTGACGCACCTGCGGTCTGGTTTCCGGACGACCTGTCCCCCTATCGGTATCTGGTAACGCTTCTGTCACAAAACCGGCGGCCCCGGGCGTGGTATTGGCAAGCGGCTGTAAAGGGGTGGCAGCCGTCCCTTTCGGTTCATCAGAGTTATCAGGTGATTGTCTCCCGGGTCTGCCGATACGAGACCGGTATCCGGGGCATGCACTTTGTACTGAAACCGCTGGTGGAAAACGGCAGGATTCTTGATGTCCTTGAAACGTTCAATCCCAGGGATGTAACCCGTTACCTATTTAATATGGGACTGGCACCGGTTTCCATTGCCCCCATGAAAGCACCCGGGAAAAAGGCGGAGGCATCCAAAGAAACACCGATGATCGTCCCTGTCCGTGAAGGTGGGTTGGTTACACAGGCAGGCGGTCGGTGGTCGGTTTTCGATCCAAGGTTTGCGCTTGCGTCCTATCTGATTTTGGCCCGGATGGGTCAAACCGCTGATCCGGTTCACCTGAACCGTTTGCTTGAAACGGTTTCCAACCGTCCTGTTACGGCCCATGATACCGAAAAAACGAAAGAGGACCAGGAGGCCGGTGGTGAAGGTCTCAAAAAAAATATAAAGAACCCAAATCCATCCGGCAGGGCCCCATCGAAAAAGGATGATATGCCTCCCCTCAGCTTAAGGGCCAAAGCGCAGGATATTCGTGGTATCGACAAAAACGAATCAGCGGCGGGAACATTACCGGAAAAGGAAACGAGCAGAAAAAATGCCCCCGATCCTCCCGGCCACACCCTGGTATCCGATGCTTTGGATACCCCGTCCCCGGAATCGAAAGCGGTTCAATCCGCTCCGTTCAGAAAACACGCCTTAAAGGAAATTTGGCCGAATTTTGGCGGATTTGCCGGAGAAATCACCGAGAATGCGGGATTGCTTTTCATGATTCCCCTAATGAAAATCATTGGCATGGATACCTTAATGGAACAATTTCCGGTGTATGAAGATCTCGACCTGCCCCGGCGCATTCTTTTTCGTTGTGCCGCCCTTTTGTCCATTTCCCCGGAGGATCCGGTATTGGCATTTCTCGGACAACAACCGGAACCTTCCGACGTGACACCCGAATTTACGGCTCCCCCCCAATGGCGGCGGATTCTGCCGGAGCCGGTTCGTTCCCGGGAGTGGTCCCTGGACAGTCTGGTGGATACCATGGTCACCGCCATGGAACGGTATTGTCGTGACACGGCAACCATGGAGTTTGGGGAGTTGGTCCGGCGACCAGGGTACATCGCCGTCACAAAAACCCACCTGGACCTGACCTTTTCTTTCAGCCAACTGGATATTCGCGTGCGCATGGCAGGGCTGGATATTAACCCCGGCTGGGTACCGTGGCTGGGACGGGTGTTTCAATTTCATTATGTCGGAGGGGAGAATTAACCATGCCCCATACCCTGCCCATTCAACAGGTGATCCCCCCAGGGGACAATGTGCGTTCCCCGGATCTCAAAAGCTGGATCATGGGGCTGCTGGCAGGCATGCTGCCCCCGGATCAGCAAAAGGAACCGACCCGGCCCGAAGCTGCTTATCTGATGCACACCGCGCCGTCCAAGCCCCGTGGACCGGTGAACTTAAACGTTATGGTCCAAAACGCCGCCTCCGGGGAAAAGGCCCTGATCGGGCTTCTGGGAGCGGGGCAACCCGATTGTTCCGACATCATCGCCCTGACCCTGTGTTATCTCGTGGAAACCGATCCCATGGCCGGCCGCTGCCTGGCTTACCTTCAGCAGCCCATGGGCGGGTCCCGGCCCACCCTGAGCCTGCTGGCTGCCTTGATCCGGGATTCCGGTTTATATCCTGGGGATAACATCGGCAACATCATGGCAGACATCGTCCAGGGCAAAGCCGTTGCACTGGGCCTTCTTGAGGTGCTCAATGAAGACGCCCCCCTGCCGGAACAGCCGGTACGCCTGCATACACCTGTGGCCCTGAACGTGTCTGGACGGATCTTTTCATGGCCCGGGACCCGGATCATAGGGGACGACGACGGATTTGAACTGCCGCCCTCCCTTGCCCGAAACGCAGCGTGTCAGGCACGGTCCCTGGTCCAGGGCACCCGGGACGTCCTGGTGATCCGGTCGCCGTCCCTCCGGGAAAAAACAAGGGCGGCCCGTCATATTGCCGCGGCCCTTGGGAAAAAGGCTCTGATGATTGAAAATCAGGAGAAAGCCCTTCCCGGGTTGGGCTCCGTCTGCATTCAAAAACAGCTTTTACCGATTTTGATTTATGACTGCGGACCCGGGGAGCAGATCACCCTTCCGGATATAGTAGGATACCATGGCCCCATGCTTGTACTTGCAGGCCACGAAGGGGCCTTTGAAGCCGATGCCGGCCAGGTCATTGCCTGGACCATCCCGTTGCCCACCCACGAGGAACGCAAAGATCTCTGGGACAAACATCTGGGCCGACCTGAATTGTCCGAACAACTGGCCCGGGACCATATCCACGGCATGGACCGGATAGTTGAGCTGGCACATCTTGCCAAACGCCAAAGCATCATTCACCAAAAAGAGGCGGTCAGCATGGAGGAAATCCGGGAAGCGGCATGGCTTAGGGAAACCAAGGGTTTAAGTGCCATGGTCCAGCCCGTGAGAGCCAACGTCACCGGCAATACCCTGGTGGTCAGGTCCCGGACCCAACGGCAGCTGGATCTGCTGGCCCAGCGGTGCCGCATGCGCGAACAGCTGGTGGATGACCTAGGGATAACCCTCAAAGCCCGGTATGAAATGGGGGTGAAAGCACTATTTACGGGGCCTTCCGGCACGGGCAAGACCCTGGCATCAAGCTGGCTGGCCAACCGGCTGAGCGCGCCGTTGTACCGGGTGGACCTGGCAGCGATTACCAGTAAATACATCGGGGAGACCGAAAAAAACCTGGCCCGGCTCCTGGGACAGTCGGAACAGGAAGACGTGGTCCTTTTATTTGATGAAGCAGATGCCCTGTTCGGCAAACGCACCGATGTCAAAGATGCCAATGACCGGTTCGCCAACTCCCAGACCAACTACCTGCTCCAGAGGATCGAAACCTACACCGGCGTCGTGCTGCTCACCAGCAACAGCAAGGCACGGTTCGATGCGGCTTTTACCCGCCGGCTGGACATGATCATTGATTTCCCCCTGCCCACCCCCAAAGAACGCCGGGACATCTGGCTTAATCACCTGGGATCGTTTCATACCCTTTCCAAAGGCAACATCAATCAACTGGCCATGCAGTGCGAAATTTCCGGTGGCCATATCCGGAATGTGGTGCTCACGGCGGCAGTGATGGCCAAAAGCAAACAGGCATCCATTTGCTTTGAAACAATCATTTACGCCCTTGCCGACGAATACCGAAAATTAGGGAAACAACTCGTTCCAGAGCTGAAACAGGCAATAGGGGGCGTTTAGTTTTCCCCTATCCATCCACAAACTCATTGCCGGCGCTGTCATACACTTTTTGTCCCAGCTTTTTTTCAGCAATCAGGCGCTGGCTGATTTTTTTCAAATCCGCAATTCGCCCGGCATATTTTGGACTAATGTGAACCAAGGCATCCACAGGATCGGCAGAGGTCAATGCCTCTTTTACCCGGTTTTTGGCGGCCCGGCCCTGGTGGTGTATGTCTGCGATCAGAGCGCAGACCAGATCTGAACGGCCGTCCAGGTTATACCAGCGATGGTATCTTTGACTCATTTTTTTCTGAAGGATTTCAGCGGCGATTTCCACCTGAAGCCGGGCGATGTCCGTATCATTTTCGGTCCAGTGAATCAGTCGTGCGACCTGGAGGATCTCCTGGGCGTTAATAATTTTTCGGTCAGGATTTAAGTAATTCATGAACAGCTGCAACTGCTTTTCTCCCTTTGGCCCTGTTTCCATAACGGTCTCAAGATCAGTTGTACCGCCGTTTTCATTGACCCGGGTCAAATGTCCGTCCACCATTTTTATTTCGGGGAAATAGTCCCGTGCTTTGGGCAGTTCAACCAGGCGGCGGAAGAACAGGATCAGATTATCTTTAGGCGTGTGGGCGGCAAGCTGATAAAATCCATAGGTAAATTTGGCCCGGTCATAGGTATTGAACACGTTAAAGTAATTTTTGCTTTCACAATATCCCGTCAGTTCAAGCAAATAGGCCCAATGATCAATTTGTCTCACATAATTATCCGCAATAAATTGCGGTCCGTCATATTCGCTCGCCTGCCGGAATATGCCGTAATATTGAGCGGCCTTGTTGTTCACCTCACGTCCGACATAAAATTCCTGATCATTGTCTGCGTTAACGGCCCGGGCGTACCATTTGCTCCCGTCCCGTTGGTCAAGACAAAAGGCAATCCCGGCCCCAACTTTCTTGGCATTGGTGTCAACGCGCAGTTGCAGATCGGAATTGGGAATAATGCCGTAAAAAAGCCCCTGATCGCCATTGTATACACGCTGAAACGTATCAAAAAATTTTTCCGGCGACCATTTGACCACCTGGTCATTGGCGTTTGAATAGTGATAGACAAACCCGTCAAACAATACCCCAATGTGTTTTTGGGGGATATTGGCCATGCGTTTGCATCCAAGATCAACCACATCTTTTCGGGTCACAAACACCAGGACTGGCCGGTCCAAGGGTCTATCTTCAAAAGTTCCGACCTTCGGGCACTGGGCAAAAATTTCATGGACCCGGATATTGCCCGGGGCATTGTTTCCCCCTTTAAATTCCTTACAATTGAATGAAAACCTAAGATCAGTCATATGACTGACAAAATGGGCACAATGATTTGCTGAAAAGGTATGGAAATTATTCGGACATATTTTATCGATGGATTTGCCTAAGGCATTTTCCAATTTGGATTTCAAATCGTTCATTTTCTTTTCCTTTTGCACCAAGACGGTGCACGCAGTGTCCATAATTATCTATTTTATCTCATGATTTTCTGAACCACAATCTTTAAATCATTAAAATACGGTGCTTTTTAGACCCAATTGAGACGGGTTGCCGCACGGTTTTTAAAATTGACAAAAACATCAAAAATAGTGTATTCTAAAAATTCGTTTTTAATGGTACATTTCAGCTAAGCTGCTGTAATTTAAACATATTTCACACTGCGCTAACAAACAAAGGAGATGCTGGTGGAATCGGTTCTTTCCATTGGCGGACTGGGAAAATCTTTTTCCGGTCAGCCGATTCTGCAAAATTTTGACCTCGACGTAAAAACAAGTGAGTTTATAACGCTTCTTGGACCTTCGGGATGCGGAAAAACAACGCTTTTGCGTATCATTGCAGGGTTTGAAAAGCCGGACACCGGCACCATCCTTCTTGACGGAAAAAACCTGCTTGCCCTGCCGGCTGAAAAACGCAAGGTCAACACTGTTTTCCAAAGCTACGCTCTGTTTCCCCATCTCACGGTGTTCAATAATGTTGCCTTTGGCCTGAAAATTCAAAAAATCCAAGGCCGGGAACTTCAGACCCGGGTGATGGAGGCCCTTGAGCAAGTCAAAATGACAGAATTTGCCCAGCGCTATCCCCACCAGCTTTCCGGCGGCCAACAGCAGCGGGTGGCCATGGCCCGGGCCATTGTCAACCGCCCCAGGGTTCTTCTGCTGGACGAGCCCCTGTCTGCCTTGGACGCACGGCTGCGCAGGGAAATGCAGCTGGAACTAAAGAAACTGCAGCGGGAGATCGGTATCTCCTTCATCTTTGTGACCCATGACCAGGAAGAGGCCCTGTCCATGTCCGACAGAATTCTGGTGATGCAGGAAGGCCAAATTGCCCAGCTTGGGACCCCCCGCCAGGTCTACGAGGAACCGGAAAACCTCTATGTTGCCAGATTCATCGGCGACATCAATTTTTTTCCGGGACAGATCAGTAAAACCTTTGACACCGACCAGGTGGAAGTCACCATCTTCGGCCAGCAGATCAAAGCCCAGACCGATCGGCAATTCCAACCGGGCGACAAGGTTGTGCTGCTGCTGAGACCCGAGGATTTAAGGCTGTATGAGCACCCCCCCAAGGACATAAAAACCTTTGCCGGCAGCATTGTTGAACGCAGTTACCGGGGCTCTACTCTGGATACACTGGTTCGGCTTGATGACGGCCTGTTGCTGACAGCCTGCGAGTTTTTTGACGAGGACGACCCGGATTTTGACTACAGTGTTGGCGAACGGGTATACATCAGCTGGGTTAAGGGCTGGGAGGTTGTTCTGCCTGATGAAGAGTCCTGACAAAACCAAAGCCTGCATCATCCTGCTGATCTCAGGATGGTTCATCCTGTTTGGTGTCATTCCGCTGTTACTGCTTGTCGGCACTAGTTTTCTGACCATGGATCCGACAGAGCTGGTCAAATTTTCGTTTACCTTAAAGGCGTATTTTCAGCTGTTCGTTGAGCCCGGATATATCGTGATATTTATCCGGTCGGTAAAATTAGCCCTGGCAACGACACTGCTGTGCCTGATACTGGGATATCCCTTTGCCTGGTTTACGGCCAGAATGACCCCGAAATGGCGCACCTCGACCCTGATACTGTTGATGATTCCCTTCTGGACCAACTCCCTTGTCAGGACCTATGCCATGCGCATGGTGCTGGGCACCCACGGGATACTCAATAAAACACTATTGAGCATGGGACTGATCCACGCCCCTTTAAAAATCATGTACACGGATTTTGCAGTGCTGGCAGGGCTTTTTTATCTGATGCTGCCCTTCATGGTGCTGCCGTTGTACGCGACCATTGAAAAACTAGACTTCCAGCTGGTTGAAGCAGCCCGGGATCTGGGCGCAGGACCGATCAGTGCACTAAGCAAGGTTGTGTTTCCCCTTACCCTGCCCGGCATCATGGCAGGCTGTGTCATGGTCTTTGTCCCCACCATGGGACTATACTATGTGGCATCCCTTTTAGGCGGTGCGCGCCAGCTGCTTGTGGGCAACCTGATCCAGCAGCAGTTTCTCAACGCCAGAAACTGGCCGTTGGGCTCTGCAACCAGCATCATACTAATTATTTTCATGGCGGTGATGCTGATCGGCTACGGGTTGCTCTTACGCCGTTTCAGCCGGGAAAGGGAGTAGAGGGATAAACATGTTAAGGTTCTTTTACTTTGCAGGCATATTTTTCTATCTCTATCTGCCCATCGGCGTATTGATAATCAATGCTTTCAATCTGAATAAATACGGCATGAAATGGTCCGGATTTACCTTCAAATGGTTCACGGCCATGCTGGAAAACCACTCCCTGATGGAAGCAGCCCGACACTCCATGGTCATTGCCCTGTGCGCGGCCACCCTGGCCACAGCGATCGGCGCCCTGGCCGCCATCGGACTGAACCGTTACCGTTTTTTGGGACGAAAGGTCTTTCAGGGCACAAGCATGACCCTGATGATGGCACCCGACATTATTTTGGCCATTGCTTTTCTTGTCCTTTTCGTCACTCTGGGTGTCGGGCTGGGTTTCTGGTCCCTGCTGTTTTCCCACATCACCTTCTGCCTGCCCTACGCCATCATGACCATCACGGGCCGCCTCCAGGACTTTGACCCCAATATCCTTGATGCAGCCAGGGATCTGGGGGCATCGGAAAAAAACATCCTCACCCGGGTGATTCTACCCATGATGCGGCCGGCTCTGATTTCAAGCTGGCTTCTGGCCTTTACCCTCTCCCTTGATGATGTCATTATCAGTTCATTTGTTACAGGCCCAAGTTACGACGTTCTGCCGTTGAAAATTTTTTCAATGGTTAAAGTGGGAGTCAAACCCGAAGTCAATGCGCTTGCCGCACTTCTGGTCCTGCTCTCCCTTGCATTGGTTATTGTCAGCCAATTAATGTTAAAGGAGAAAAAAATCGCATGAAACTTTTATTTAAACCATTCATTATTCTTTCTTTACTGCTGTTTGCCGCACTCCAGGTCCAGGCCGCAGAAAAAATTTATGTGTATAACTGGACGGAATATCTGCCCGAATCGGTAATCGAACAATTCACCAAAGAGACAGGCATTGAAGTGGTGTACACCACCTATGACAGCAATGAGACCATGTATGCCAAACTCAAGCTGATCCAGAAAGACGGATATGACGTGGCTATTCCCTCGACCTATTTTGTTTCAAAAATGGGCAGGGAAGGTATGCTCATAAAACTGGACCATAGCCTTTTACCCAACATGAAGGATCTTGACCCCGAACTGTTAAACAAAAATTATGATCCGCACAACAGCTACTCCATACCCTATTTATGGGGCTCCACCGGCATTGCCGTGAACACCGATGAAATTGCCAAAGATCAGATCACATCATGGAAAGATTTGTGGAAACCTGAATTTAAAGGCAAGCTGCTGCTCCAGGACGATCTGAGGGAAGTCTTTCACATGGCCTTGCGTCTCAAGGGATTTTCCGGCAATACCACGGATCCCAAGGAGATTGAGCAGGCGTATCTTCTGCTCAAAGAACTGATGCCCAATGTGCTGCTGTTCAACTCAGACTCACCGAGATTGCCCTTTCTGGCCGGTGAGGTCAGCATCGGTATGATCTGGAACGGCGAAGCCTGGATGGCCGAGCAGGAAAATCCGGCAATCCAGTATGTATATCCCAAAGAAGGCGCAAGTTTCTGGGTGGACAGCTTTGTCATTCCCAAAGGCGCAAGAAATCCCAAAGGCGCACATCAGTTTATCAACTTCATGATGAAACCCGAAGTGGCCAAGGCCTGTGTTGAAGAATACGGCTACCCCACCCCGGTGAAACCGGCCGTTGCCCTGCTGGATTCAAAGATCCAAAGCAACCAGACCATCTTTCCCGGTTCTGAGATTATCAAACAAGGCGAGTTTCAGAATGATGTAGGACCGGCCATTGAAATTTATCAACGCTACTGGGAAAAACTTCGTACCGGAGATTAGTTCTTAGATCCTGACAACTGTTCAGAAAACGACCCAAAACAGATCACGTGCCGAATCCGGCACCGCATATACAGGCAAAGCAGAAGAAATCAATCGTTTCTGCTTTGCCTGTTGTTTTTTAGGCCTATAATCAGAATCAAATCCGCCAGGAACCATGTTCTGTAATTCAAAAATGGTTCTGACACCTTTGTTCCAGTGAGCAGACTCCAGCGTGTTTCGATTATATTTATTAACGCATCTCTTTGGCTAACCTAAATTGAATATTCCGATACCAAAAACAAAAGCACATAAGGATTTTCAATTTGCCAAAAACCCTTATTTTATATAGGTCTTGAATCGTTTCCGGTTTAGGCTGGATAATTGTTGCCGCCCGGAAAGGAAAGGGTATGATGACAAATTTTCAAAAACAACACTGAGTATATTTTTCAAGGCACCGCCCGGAGTCGGCGGGTGCAGAAATGAATGATTAAATAGATGTTGCTACACAGAAAATTGTTTTAAACCGCCCTGCCAAATTTAGTATTTAAAGGAGTCAGTTAGATGATTAACGTCAGTAAACCTGCCCAGGAACAGGTCAGGATGTACTTTGAAGGCAAAGAAATTGCACCCATCAGAATTTTTCTTAACAGCGGTGGATGCGGTGGTCCAAGCCTTGCTATGGCTTTGGATGAAAAAAAAGAGACAGATGCCGTATTTACCTTTGATGATGTGGAATACATCATCGAAAAAGATCTTTTGGAAAAGGCCGGCACTGTGGATATCGATTTTGAAGGCACCGGGTTTCGCCTGGATTCCAATCTGAAACCGGCAGGCGGTTGCTCCGGTTGCAGCGGCGGAACCTGCGGCGCTTAATCGGGGAAAGAGTATGGCTGAGCAAGTCCATCTTCATCCCAAATTAGAAAAACAGCTTTCAGCAATGGAAAGCCGGGGCAATACCCCGGCTATTGCTGCAGGCCGCGCCAGAAAAATTATTGAGGCCATGATCAAGGGACAGACCTCCCAGGCATCCGGACTATTCAGAGCGCGCTCGGACGCCCGGGTAAAAAATTCATGGAAATATGATCTTGGCGCAGGCTATCGGTTGCTGTGCATCCGCATCAAACAGATCATTTACATCATGCACGCAGGGGATCATGAAAGCTGTGATATTTGGTTGAATAATAATCTACAAAAACAGCCCCAAACTACAACAATTAAGACGACCGCCTTTACCATTCGTGATATCGCCCAACCCTTCGATTTTCAAACAGTTCGGTCACCGGAGCGGGAACCGGATTTTGACGATCAGGACCTGCCACCCATTCCTCAAGAATATTTAAGAAAAGTATTCTGCGGGCTTACTGGTTGACACACACAATGATAGCGGAAAAATCTTAATTTTAAACAATACTGATGTAAACACTAAGACCTAAAAGCAAACCTTTTCAAAGGAGAACATTATGACCGAGGCAGTAAAACTTGATAAAGGAAAAAAGGCAGCGTTTAAAACAAAACTAATGGACAAACTGCCTAATGGTGTCAACCTGAATATGTGCCTGACCTGTGGCGCATGCGCCTCCGGCTGCCCGGCAACCGGCCTTAGAGATATGGATCCGCGCAAATTTGTCAGAATGGTGGCCTTGGGCATGGATGAAGAATTGGCCAAGCACCCATGGGTATGGTTGTGCTCCCAGTGCCAGCGGTGTGTCTATGTCTGCCCCATGAATATCGATATCGCGGCAATGGTGTTTGAAGCTCGCGCCTCATGGCCCAGAGAAGAAAGACCCAAAGGTATTGTCGGCTCCTGTGATATGGCCCTTAGAAATACCAGCGGCAGCGCCATGGGTATTTCCGAAGAGGATTTTGAATGGGTGGTCGGCGACATTCTTGACGAAGTTCATGAAGACCAGCCGGGCTGGGAAGATCTTGAAGCTCCGGTCAACAAAGAAGGCGCCCACTTCTTCTTAAGCCAGAATTCCCGTGAACCAGGCGTAGAACCAGAGGAAATGGTCCCCCTGTGGAAAATCCTGCATATGGTCGGGGCAGACTGGACCTACAGCACACGGGGCTGGGGCGGTGAAAATTACTGCATGTTCCTTGCCGATAACGAGTGCTGGGAAAAAGTTACAAGAAACACCCTTGAATCCGCCATGGATCTGGGTTGCAAAGTATATTTAAACACCGAATGCGGCCACTCCACCTTTTCCGTCTGGAAAGGTCAGCAAAAATTCAATATAGATACCAATCTTGAGATTGCCCCCATGGTGCCATATTATGCCAAATGGATTCGGGAAGGCAAATTGAAACCCAGTTCAGACTGGAACAAAGATCTAAAAATTAAATTTACGGTTCAGGACCCTTGTCAGCAGGTTCGTAAAAGTTTTGGTAATCCTCTGGCAGAAGATTTACGCTTTGTTGTTAAAGCCTGCGTCGGCGAAGAAAACTTCGTCGACATGCAGCCGAACTTTTCCAATAATTTTTGTTGTGGTGGCGGCGGCGGATATCTTCAGTCCGGTTTTAACGAAGAGCGCCTGAAATACGGTGAAATTAAAAAAGATCAGATTGTGGCCACAGGTGCCGAGTACTGTGTTACCCCCTGTCACAACTGCCATGATCAGATCCATAAACTTGGTGAACACTATGAATGCCATTACCATGTCCTCCATTTGTGGACACTGCTTGCGTTTGCCTTGGGCGTGCTTGGTGAAGGCGAACGCAAATATCTGGGACCGGATCTGGCCGAACTCAATATGCCCGAAGGCGCAGAAGAAGAATAAACAAATTATTTAGTTATCTCTTCTTCAGATTGCTGTTTATAGCAGCCGTGGGCTGAGCCGATTTCTTACCTGCACTCAGCCCACAATAATGTTAAGGTCTGCGTAATTGGAACAGACCTGGCTTTTAAAAAAGCAGAATTTGCGGGGAGACAGGATATATTTAATGCCTTGTCTCCCATTTCTTTTGGGCAAGAACACCAATTCATTTTCATATTCTCTATTTGCATTTTGCCTTGATCTAAATTCGCACCGTCTTTATACTGAACATTTTCAGCGCAGATAAAAGTTCGCAACAGAGGTCATTGAACATTTTATCTATCGCGCCCTCAAAAAAAACAGCAAATGTTGAAGTCAAAAAAAGGAGAGTACAATGAGCGAAGATTATACATCCATGTGGGAAAGCCTTGGTATGGATCTCAAAGCCCATGACGCACTGCTCGGTGTTTTGGAACAAGGATACAAGGACATTTACCTGGCCCAGAAGAATCGCCCCGAAGGCATGGGCTATTTCGATTTTGTCATGAGTGAAGTCCACGGGTTACGGATCAAAGAGCTTTTGGATGAAAAAAAGCAGAACCGTAAAATCATCGGCAGCTATTGTGTATTTGTTCCCGAAGAGATTGCCCTTGCCGGCGGTGCCACCCTGGTGGGCTTGTGTTCCGGTGCAGACTTTGCCGTTGAGGAAGTGGAAAAACATTTACCTAGAAACACCTGTTCATTGATTAAATCCTCCTTTGGCTTCAAACTTGGCCGGGTCTGTCCCTATCTTGAGAGCGCGGATATGATCGTGGGAGAAAATACCTGTGACGGCAAGAAAAAAGCCTACGAAACCTTTGGCGGCATGGTGGACAACCTTTATGTCATGGATCTGCCCCAAGTAAAATCAGCCCAAGGCCGTGCCCTTCTCAAAAAAGAATATGAACGGTTCAAAACAGCCGTGGAAGAATTGACCGGCAACAAAATCACTGCGGAATCCCTTCAAGCGGGGATTAAGGTCGTTAATGCCAAGCGGGCCGCCATGCATCGTCTGGCAACATTGCGAAAAGCTGATCCCGCCCCCATTTCAGGACTTGACGCACTTTTGGCCAACCAGGTTTTCTTTTATGACAACCCAGCCCGTTTTACCGAATCCGTGAACAAAATATGCGACGAACTTGAGGAACGCATCAAAGGGAACCAGGGTGCATTTCCTGCCAAAACCCCAAGAATTCTTATCTCGGGATGTCCCATGGCCGTACCCAACTGGAAACTGCCCTGGATCATTGAATCCAGCGGGGCCGTGATCGTTGGGGAGGAGTCCTGTGTGGGCGAACGGGGTGCCCGGAATCTGATTGATGCGTCCGGCAAAAGCATGGATGAACTGATGGAAGCCATCACGGACCGGTATTTCAAAGTGGACTGCGCAATTTTCACCCCCAACCAGGAACGCAGCGACCACATTGTCGAAATGGCCAAGAATTATGGTGCAGACGGTGTGATCCATTACGGACTCCAGTTCTGCCAGCCGTATATTATGGAATCCATCCCAGTAGAAAACAAACTTGAAAAATTGGGCATTCCCTGTATGCGCATTGAAACCGATTACGGTATGGAGGATGTGGGGCAGTTAAAGACAAGAGTAGAAGCCTTCATCGAACAAATCTCCGAATAAGTGTTTGAACCCAAAGTCACCCACCTGCGGCGTTGCAGAAAAATTTGCAATCCTCACAACCATTAGGTTGCTCCGGTTACAATTTTTTCTGCGCCTTGCATCTGGGCCACTTTTGGTCCAAACACAAACTACATTTCGACGTTTTTTACATCTTTTGATAAGCACTTAGGAATATCGATGATTTTTGCAGGTATTGATATTGGATCCAGAAGTATTGAGCTGGTAGTGATTAAGAATGATCAAATACTTGAAACCCGTCAGACCGATACCGGATTTGACCCTATTTCCCAGGCTAAGAAGGTGCTGGACGGGGTTCAATTTGACCAGATCATGGCCACAGGATATGGGCGCAACCTGTTTGAGGTGGCGTTTGATGATGCATCAACGGTCACTGAGATAAAAGCCCATGCCGCTGGCGTCCGGGTGGAGTTTCCTGAAACCCTCGCCATTCTGGATATCGGCGGCCAGGACAGTAAGTCCATCCGGCTCAACGAACAGGGCCGGGTTGTGAAATTTGAAATGAACGACCGGTGTGCTGCAGGTACGGGAAAATTTCTTGAAATCATGGCGAATAATCTGGGATTTTCCCTGGAAGAATTCGGCCCGGCCGCCCTGGCGGCCCAAAAGGATCTTCAAATCAACAGCATGTGCACTGTTTTCGCAGAGTCTGAAGTAACATCGCTCATTGCCAAGGGCCAGGATCGTCAGGAGATTGCCCGGGGACTGCACCTGAGTGTGGTCAAACGCGCCGTGGGTATGCTGAACCGCGTGGGTGCCCAGGGTCCCATCGTATTTTCCGGCGGGGTAGCACAAAATCCCTGTATGGTACAAATGGTATCAGATGCCCTTCAAAAAGAGGTTCTTGTCCCCGAACATCCCCAGATGATGGGCGCTTTGGGTGCAGCCATCATCTTGGCTGCAAAACGATAAATCCACCTTTGCTGGAACCGGATGCCGAGTTTTTTCCTTGGACGCTTCTCGAACCTCAGCATCCGGTTCCAGGCAGGGTAAAATTTTACCAAGCCACACACTGGCACCAAAGAAAACCACTGCGCCAGCAATATTGAGATACGGCATCAGCGCCCCTTCGCTGCCCGCAAGAAGAAGTCCGGTTATCCAGATCATCACTGAAAACGGTAACATACCATGAAGTTTCTTTTCTCGAATACCCTTTTCCACGGGGCGTTTTGACTCATCTATCCGAACGCCCCGATCAATGGTTAAATGACGTCCATAATTTGTTTTAGATTGAACCCGGCTATTGATTGACCAGGCCATTTCATGGGTGTTATGCGATGAATTCCTCCGGTTTAAAAAACTTGATTCTTGCATCTTTCACCTCTTGTTTTGTTGAAAATTATCATATTTTGTTGAAATAAGTAAACACAATTTACAAAAAATTTTACCTGTATTCCCGGCAGCTCCAAATCACCCGGCCAAGGATCCGGACCTTTTCAAGGGCATGGATATCCAGATGAATGGGGGAAAAATCTTTATTATCACTGCACAAAACCAAAGAATCCGGGTGTTTTTCCAACCGTTTAACAAGAATGGTATCGTCCACACCCACGGCATAAATAGCACCGGCCATAATACGGGTCTGGGACTGATCGATCAACACCGTATCCCCTTCCCGGATCAAGGGTTCCATACTCTGGCCGAACACCTCCATGGCAACCATGGCAGCAGCAGATCCTTTGCGGGCAAGCCAGGCAGAAGGAAATGAAAGAAACTGTGAAATATCCGGATCACATTCAAACGACCCGGTCCCGGCTGACAGACGGGCCGCGACCTTTGGAACCTTGCGAAAATCACTGCCCTCATCCATGTGCTTTTGATCAAAAAAGACAGGTCCCCTACCCGTATCCACCCAATCTGGATTCACCCGGAACCGCCTGAACAGTTTGACAATCCAGTTATCCGGGATATGATTTTTATTTCTGGCGTGGGTGATTCCAGATCGGTTGAGACCAAGCTCCTTGGCAAGTTCCGCCTGGGACGAAATTCCGGTAGCGCTCATGATCCGACGAATCAGCACATCCACTTTATTTTCCGGCATGTCGGTCATCCTTTTCTTAGAATTTTCAAGTGTTGTATTTTACATGCCATGCCTGTTTAAAAAATGCAACACATTTTTAAACACTTTTTTCGTGAATTGGCATCAGCCTAACTGAAAATATTTTTTATGCGTTGGTCATCCTGCCAGACAGCATCCGTATCTTCATAGAGTTCATTTAGTGTCTGTGCCACACGCGCCTGCATCTGCTCAAAACCATTGGAGTCTAAATTCTGGGGCACATGAATGGGAGAACCAAATCGGATGATAACCCGGGAAAAGGGCTTGGGCACCATAAACCTGTCCCATGAATGAAACACCCAAAGATTCTGCCCGGAGGTAATGACGGGCACAATGGGTAAATCCGCATATTGGGCAATGCGGATCAAACCGGGTTTCACCGTACCGAAAGGACCCTGGGGGCCGTCCACGATATGGCCTATTTTGTAGCCCTGCCCGATCAGATTTTTTATGGTTTCAAGGGCCTGCCCGCCGCCACGGGATGACGACCCCCTCACTGCCCGCCAGCCCATGATATGTACCGCCCGGGCGGCCATCTCCCCATCGCGGCTTTGGGAAATCATTATGGCAATGGGCTTGCGTCTTGAAAAAAAAGTAATCCCAGGGAAAAACCGCTGGTGCCATGAGGCATACACCAACTGCCCGCCCGCCCTCAAAATTGCCTGTTCATTATCCGGATCAACAATAGCGGTCCGGTAGGTGGCGGACAAAAGCCTGACAAGAAACAGCCCGCCATAGGGAAATACATAGTAATACAAAAATCGCCTGAATATTTTTTTTATCATCCAATTACTCCTCTTACCGGAAACCGGAACCCAAAAGTACACTCAACTTTTTTAGGAATATCCCAATACATCGTTAGATTATTGTAAATTTTGGTGCGAGATGAAATGACCCAAGATATAGGCCAGGTCAGCCCACGGCTGTTATTAACACGAAAAGCACATCCTGCCAAGCGTCTTGCAAAGCGACATTCAAATATATAAGCTGTTTTTGATAGTTGGGCATAAGCGTTAACACTTTGTATCGTTACATCGCAACCCATTGCGTTACATTGGTAACGCATACATATCTTTTTCTTATATTTAATTGTGGAAACATCAACAAATATACATTATAAAATCAATACACTATTTGAATTTCATCTTCATATTAAGCCACTGGCATGAATTTTGGATTTCAAAATAATTCGCAAGGCATTATTCATTTACCCTTTAACACAAAAGGACAATTTAGCGATGTGGAAACTGCTGCAGAAAATGAGTAAAAATCTGACCCTGGCGATTCCGGCAATGATGTTGGCCGGATTTATATTCGGTGTCTTTATGGATGCCGCCTTCCTAAAAAGCCTGATTATTCCGTTCACCTTTTTAATGGTTTACCCCATGATGGTCACCTTAAATATCCAGAAGGTATTTGAGGGCGGAGATATTAAAGCCCAGGTGCTGACCCAGGCCATCAACTTCGGCGTGGTCCCTTTCCTGGCCTACTTTTTAGGACTGATATTTTTTAAGGACCAGCCTTACATGGCTTTAGGTCTTCTGTTGGCTGGGCTGGTACCTACTTCAGGCATGACCATTTCCTGGACCGGTTTTGCCAAGGGCAATCTGGCGGCAGCGGTAAAAATGACGGTTATCGGCCTGACGCTGGGTTCCATTGCCACACCCTTATATGTGCGCATGCTCATGGGCACAACCATTGAAATTGACATGGCGGCAATTTTCAAGCAGATCGTGGTCATTGTTTTCATCCCCATGGCAGCCGGGTACCTGACTCGCAGATCCCTGGTCAAAAAACACGGGGAAAAGGGGTTTAAATTATCGGTGGCCCCCAAATTTCCGCCTTTATCCACCCTGGGCGTTGTGGGCATCGTGTTCATTGCCATGGCTCTTAAAGCCCGGGCCATCGCCGCAGCACCCACCATGCTTGCCTACATCCTGATCCCCCTGGTCATCATTTACGGATTCAATTTTATCTTCAGCAGTTTTGTGGGTAGAAAACTGTTGCCCCGGGGGGATGCCATTGCACTTGTCTACGGCTCAGTCATGCGCAATCTGTCCATTGCCCTGGCCATTGCCATCAACGCATTCGGCAAACAAGGCGCCTCGGCCGCCCTGGTTGTGGCGGTGGCTTATATCATCCAGGTCCAGTCCGCGGCCTGGTATGTCAAACTGACCGATAGAATATTCGGTCCTGCGACGGCTGACGGCGAACGGCCTGCAAAACCCACCTTCAAAAAAGTGCCGGAGCCTCCTCCCGTCCCCCAGGAAGACGCCCAGGTATCCATGGTCACGGAGATCAAAAAAATTCTTTTTGCCACGGACATCACCCCCACGGCAAAATATGCGGCACGCTATGCCTGTACCATCGGCAATAAATTCGATGCAAAGGTATGGGCCATCCATGTAGTGCCGGATCTTTTAGCAGAATATTCGGCAGGTGCCGGTTTCACCATAAAAGACCCTGAAAAACAGGAAGAGTTCAACCGGGATGCGGTCCAAAACGCGGAACGAATTCTTGTGGAACGCATTAGAACTACCTCGGAAAAGGTGATCCAGGAAATATCGGCTTGTCCCTTATCCAAGGACCGCATCATGGTCAAAACAGGAGATCCGGTGGAAGAGATCACCAAAGCTGCGACCGAAGGGAATTTTGACCTGATCATCATGGGCACCCACGGTGATCAGGGCTTTGACGATATCCTTCTGGGCAGCACAGCCCAGGGTGTCATCCACTACTCAAAGATCCCTGTGCTTGTAGCGCGCCCTTCTTGAACGCATTCCTAATCCAATCATGTTCCGCATTTTATTAAAAATGCGGAACATTTTTATTTGGAAGGTCATCGGGATCGCTTATATCAAAGTTAAAATAACCGGCCAAATTATAAATGCGTTACCCCTGTCCCTATTCAGGTTTTTACTTTACAAATTTCTTTTCTGTTCGTGGATATTTTACCACATCAAATCCTTTCTGAACATTTACAAAAAGATATGAATATTTCAAAGATAGTCAATATTATGCAAGACTAACTACGAAAATCGTAAAACCATTCTTGAAACGGAGCCGTTAAATGCCACGCCTCAAGCCTTCCTCCGGAATTTCAGCGTAAAATTCGGCCGGATTTTATTCGTTTCCAACGAATTGAGGGCGAGTTCAGAATGCATTTATTATTGCATTACCAAAGACCTTGCTTAGGGAGAAAGGTGTGATCCGCATGGTAAGCGGCGCATGCCTCCGGATTAGAAGTATATTTCAGGCCCTTGAGCATCTGTTCAACTTTTGATATACCTTGTTTTGCAAAAATCAACATCCTGTCTGTTTATCTGTAAACTTGAGGAAGTTATATGCTGAAATTAAGCGACATCAATATCGGTCCGAAATTGGTCTCTTTGTTCATTTTTACCGGAATTATTCCACTCTGTATCGCAGGCTTTTTCAGTAGTCGAATGGCAATAGATGCACTGATGGATAAATCGTTCAATCAGTTGATCACTGTACAGGAACTCAGAAGAAGTGAACTCCAGAACACGTTTAAAGATCAATACACATCCATTCGAATGATCGCTAAAAACCCCCAAACCATTAAATTTATTAATGACTTGATTTTAGATCAAGGCAAGTTCAGTGTCGGGCCGCATGTGGATTCGGAACAACAAACAAACGCTTATATCCAGTATTTTAAGAAATATAGTACAATGAGCGGTTACAAGGATCTTATCGTAGTCGACGCACAAAGCGAAAACGTATTGCTGAGCACCGAAGGCAAAACCCACAGGAGTGCTAACGTATCAAGCGGTGAGTTCAAACAGTCCGGGCTTGCAAAAGTATTTCAGAAAGTTGTCGAATCCGAAAAATGGGGCGTTGAGGATTTTGCATCCTATGAACCATCAGGGGGAATCCAGAGTGCGTTTTACGGTGAACCTGTTTTTGATTCACAAAAGAAATTAATTGCAGTGATTGTTGTTCAATTGCCGCCCTCCTTTTTAACAAATATCATTGAATCAAGAAAAGGAATGGGGCAGACCGGTGAATCTTATATCGTCGGCTGGAGCAAAAGAAACAATCGGTTTGAGCTCAGGACCGATCTTCGAACCATGGGAGACGGCAAATATGTTACCGGTGCTGTTCTGGAAAATTTGAATTACTGGGAAGATGCGGTTAAGTATGGCGTCAAGGGAAACCACGGTACCTATATCGACAGTGCCGGCAAAACAGTTCTCGTGGCCTACAACCTTCTGGATGTCAACGGTGTTGAATGGTATCTGATCTCTAAAATTGATAAATTTGAGGTCGAAGCACCGGTTCGAGCCATTATCTTAAAAGGGCTGGGTATTTCTTCAGGTTTAATTGTTTTGATTGGTGTTGCCGCATTCATTATGGCAAGGAAATTTACAAGGCCGATCATTGAGGACATGGAGTTTGCACAGGCCATTTCAGAGGGGAATTTTGAAAAGCAAATCGAATTGGATCAAAAAGATGAGCTTGGACAACTGGCTGATGCGTTGAATCGGATGGCAAGAGATCTTTACGAAATCGACTGGATGAAAAACGGGAAAGAAGGGTTGCATGACGCCTTACGCGGCGAACATGACGATCACTCACTGGCACAACAATTTATCTCTTTTATCGTCAAACACCTGAACGCCCAGATCGGGGCGGTGTACCAGTGCAACGGAAGTGATTTAAAGCTGATCGGCAGCTATGCATTTACAGATCGAAAAGGGAATTTTAACCATATTAAAATCGGTGAGGGAATGGTCGGTCAGGCCGCTGCAGAAAGAGAAATGATCCATTTTACGGATGTGGGAGATGATGCACCCAGGATCAACTACGGCGCAGGAGAACGGCCGGCTCTCAATTATTTAATCGTCCCGCTGCTTTATCAAGAAAATCTTTTAGGGGTATTCCTGGTGGGGGCGGTCAATCGGTTTACACCCCTGCAGCTTGATTTCATCCGACAAAATACGGATAATACGGCGATCCGCATGAATACCGTAAGATCCCAGCAGACAATCAAAGAATTATACAAACAAGCCCAAGAGCAACAGGCGGAACTGGAATTAAAAAACAAAACACTGGAAGCACAGACCCGAAAACTTAAGGCATCCGAAGCGGAGCTGCAGGCCCAGCAGGAAGAACTTCGCGTCACCAATGAAGAGCTGGCAGAGCAGGCCAATAAATTAAAAGAATCTGAAGCTGAACTTCAAGCCCAGCAAGAAGAGCTTCGCGTCACCAATGAAGAGTTGGAAACCCACGCAAAGACCCTGGAAAAGCAGCAGGAAGAGATGCGTCTGAGAAACGAAGACTTAGAGAATGCCCAGGTCATTATTAAAAACAAGGCAAAGGAAGTTGAAATTGCCAGTAAATATAAATCGGAATTCCTTGCCAATATGTCCCATGAATTAAGGACTCCGCTGAACAGTATCCTTATCCTTTCCCAGGTGCTGTCAAAAAACAAAGATGAAAACCTGACGGAAAAGCAGATCCAATCCGCTTCAACCATTTATTCATCAGGAAAAGACCTGTTGAACCTGATTAATGAGATTCTTGATCTGTCAAGAATTGAATCCGGCAGGGTCGAAATCACGACAACGGATGTTGAGGTTAAGAATGTAGTCAAAGATTTGAACCGGATCTTTAAGGATATTTCTGAACAAAAACAGGTCGATTTCAATATCAGTGTTGATCCGGCGGCACCAGACACCATTCAAACGGATCATCTCCGCCTCCAGCAGATTTTAAGAAATCTGCTGACAAACGCCTTTAAATTTACAAAAGAGGGAGCCGTTGACCTTACGATATCCCGACCGGGTGTGGATATCGTTATGGGTACGGGTCTGAAGGTGGATACATCGATTGCTTTTGCTGTCAGGGATGACGGCATCGGAATCCCGGAAGAGAAACAGGCCGTCATTTTTGAGGCGTTCCAGCAGGCAGACGGCAGTACGAACAGAAAGTATGGCGGAACCGGTCTGGGTTTGTCGATTTCAAGGGAACTTGCCAAACTGCTCGGTGGGTTTATCCATCTTGAAAGCAGTGTGAATCAGGGCAGCACCTTTACTGTCGTCATTCCTGAAAACCATGAGAATCAGCTACCGGAAGCCCAAACCGCAGAAAATAGCGTGCCAGATTCAAAGATGCCGAGACAAAGACCGGTATTGGAAAACGCTTTAAAAAAATCGGGCCTGCCGGACGGCGTGTCTCTCAAGGGTGACTTTATCAATGATGACAGAGAAACATTAAATCCCGGAGACAAGGTGCTGCTGGTGATTGAAGACGACTATAAATCAGCCAAACTGATGCGGGATTTTTCAAGGGAACGTGGGTTCAAATGCATCGTGGCTGAAAATGGGGAAACCGGACTTTATTTTGCCGAATATTATCTGCCCAGTGCCATTATTCTGGATATCGGTCTGCCCGGTATCGACGGCTGGACGGTTATGGAACGACTGAAAAACAATTCCAGCCTGAGTCATATTCCGGTTCATTTTATGTCCGCAGGCGAAGGGACGATGGATGCGCTGCGCATGGGGGCTATCGGATTTTTATCCAAACCGATCAGCATGGCAAAGGTTGATGAAACCTTTGCCAATATTGAAAATATTATTGCCAAACCCATTAAAAATCTTTTAATCGTAGAAGATGATCCCATCCAAAGCCAAAGCATGAAGGAGTTAATCGGCAACGGGGATGTTGTCACGACGATTGTATCAACCGGCAATGAAGCGTATCAAAAGCTTTCAGAAGAGCTGTTTGACTGCATGATCCTGGACCTTGGCCTGGAAGATATGTCCGGATTTGAGCTGCTTGAAAAAATAGATAAAAATCAATTATTATCCAGGATTCCGGTTATCGTCTACACCGGCAGGGAACTGTCGGAAAAAGAGGATAAACAGCTTCGCCAGTATACGGAGAGCATCATTATAAAAGGCGCCAAATCTCCGGAGCGGCTCCTGGAAGAATCTGCTTTGTTCCTGCACCGTGTTGAGTCAAATCTGCCCAAGGATAAACAGAAAATATTGAAAATGGTGCATGCCAAGGAAACCATACTCGGTGAAAAAACGGTCCTGGTTGCGGATGACGACATAAGAAATGTTTTTGCGCTTTCAAGTATTCTCGAAGAAAAAGGCATGACGGTTATTGTGGCCCGGGACGGTGTGGAAGCCATTGAAAAGGTTGAAAAACATAAAGAGATTGACGTTGTTCTGATGGATATCATGATGCCGAATATGGATGGTTATGAAGCAATACAAAGAATCCGCAAAGATGTCAGGAATAAAAAACTTCCCATTATTGCACTGACCGCCAAGGCCATGAAAGGCGACCGGAATAAATGTCTTGATGCCGGCGCCAATGATTATCTGGCAAAACCCGTTGATACAGATAAATTGGTTGCCATGCTCAGAGTCTGGTTATATTAATGATCAGTGCCAGGGAAAATATTAAAAATGAGCAGATAGAAATTAAGCTGTTGATTGAGGCAATCAGCCTGAAATATGGCTATGATTTTAGAAATTATTCTTTTGCACATTTAAAACGCAGGCTTGGAAATCGTCTGAACTTGAGCGAAATGGACAATTTTTCACAAATGCAGCATCGTTTAATTTACGATGAATCTTTTTTTAATTTGCTGTTGCTTGATTTGTCGATCAATGTGACGGAGATGTTCCGAGACCCGTGGGTCTATAAAAAAATCAGGGAGACCGTTATTCCCGTCTTGAAGACCTATCCATACATTAAGGTCTGGCATGCAGGGTGTTCAACCGGGCAGGAAGTCTATTCAATGGCGATTCTCCTTGAAGAGGAAGGTATAAAAAAAAGAGCCCAGCTCTATGCAACCGATTTTAATGAATTAATTTTATCCCAGGCCAAAGACGGTATATACCCGATGGATGCGATGCGTGAATATATAAATAATTATCAGAAATCGGGCGGAAAAAAAGATTTTTCAGACTATTATGCGGCTGACTATAGCCATGCGGTTATAAAGCGTGGATTAAGGGATAAAATCCTTTTTTCATCTCATAATCTGGTGACAGATGGGGTGTTTGGTGAAATGAATCTGATTTTCTGTCGTAACGTTATGATTTATTTCAATAAAGACCTTCAAGATAGAGTTCTCAAGTTATTTTATGACAGCCTGTGTCCGGGCGGGTTCCTCTGCCTGGGTACAAAGGAAAGCATCAAATTTTCCGAATTATCAGATGCATTTGAAATCGTCTGTGACCAGGAAAAAATATATCGTAAGCGGCGTTAATCGAAAGGGACAATATAATTGGCAGTATCGAAACAGTCATATGAAGCAATTGTGATCGGCGTTTCAGCCGGGGGACTGACTGCGCTCACAGAGATTCTGCCTCGGTTTAACATAGAGATGACGCTTCCTGTCATGATTGTTCAGCACCAACGTGCAGATTCTGATGATTTCCTGGTCAGGTACTTTGATCGTTTGTGCCGGCATTCTGTCAGAGAGGTCGAAGATAAAATGCCGGTGGAGTCCGGTACAATCTATTTTGCACCGGTCAATTACCATCTATTGGTGGAACCAGATCAAACCCTTTCCCTGTCAACAGAAGCCCGGGTGAATTACTCACGCCCTTCTATTGATGTCCTGTTTGAATCGGCAGCGGACACATACACGGAAAGGCTCATCGGCATCATCCTGACCGGAGCGAACCAAGATGGAACACATGGTGCCGCCAGGATCAAAGAACTTGGGGGACTGATTATCGTTCAGGACCCTGAGACCGCCGAAGCTGAAACCATGCCGATGTCCGTGATCAAGCATGTCCAGGTAGACCATATCCTTCCTTTGAATAGGATAGGAGATTTTGTTAACAGATTGAATTAAAAAGAAAAATTATGAAAAAGATTTCCGTGCTGGCCGTTGATGACCGGCCTGAAAACCTTTTGGCCCTGGAGAACCTTCTTGAATCTCCGGAACTTAAGATCGTAAAGGCCGGTTCCGGGCGTGAAGCGTTGATCAAAACACTAAATCATGACTTTGCGCTTATCCTTCTTGATGTTCAAATGCCTGACATGGACGGATATGAGACGGCTGAACTGTTAAGAAGTGTTAAAAAGACAAAGACTATCCCTATTATTTTCGTTACAGCTGCCAACAAAGAAGAGCATCACGTGTTTAAGGGGTATGAATCGGGTGCGGTGGATTATCTTCTTAAACCATTGGAACCGGTCATTCTTACAAGTAAGGTAAAAGTATTCATTGAACTGTATAAGCAAAGAATACTGCTTGAAGAAAAAACAGAAGAGATCCAGAGCTTGAGAAATTACCTGTCCAATATCATTGATTCCATGCCGTCCATTCTTATCGGTGTAGATAAGAAAACCCGGGTCACACATTGGAATCGTCGAGCCTCGGAAGTAACCCACATATCAAAGGAACTTGCCAAAGGTAAATTTCTTGGGAAGATATTTCCACAGCTTAAAAATGGGACGGAATACGTCCAAAAAGCCATTGAATCCCAGCAGGTTTATCACCAGTCCCGTTCCACAAGGCAGGAGAAAGAACGGCTTATTTATGAAGACATAACCATTTATCCGCTGCTGACCAACGGCGTGGAGGGCGCTGTAATCCGCATTGATGATGCAACCGAAAGGGTTCAAATGGAAGAGATGATGACCGAAACGGAAAAAATGCTTTCTTTAGGAGGCCTTGCAGCAGGTATCGCCCATGAAATCAATAATCCCCTGGCAGGGATGATGCAAAGTGCAATTGTCATGAAGTCCAGACTTGAAAGCACGAATATGCCTGCTAATTTACAAGTTGCAGAAGAGCTGAGTATTAAAATGGCGGATGTCAGGGCTTTTATGGATAAGAGGGATATCTTTCGTATGATTGATACAATTCATAACTCTGGCTCACGCGCGGCCGAAATCGTTAACTCCATGCTTGTTTTTGCAAGAAAATCCGAGGCCGACGACATCTCTTTGCACTATCTGAACACGCTTATGGATGAAATTCTGGAACTTGCTACCACAGACTATGACCTTAAACAAAAATATGATTTTAAATCCATTAAAATCATAAAACAATATAATGAAAGATTACCCATGCTGCCCTGTGAACGCGCAAGGATCCAGCAGGTGCTGCTGAACGTTCTGCGCAATGGTGCCCAGGCCATGCACACGGCTAAAACAAAATCCCCCAGATTTATCATTAGAATTTACAAACCAGACGATTCTGACATGATCTGCATAGAAATCGAGGATAATGGACCAGGTATGGATGAATACACCCGATCAAAGGTATTTGATCCGTTCTTTACGACGAAACCGGTTGGTATAGGAACGGGATTAGGACTCTCTGTTTCTTATTTTATCATCACCAAAAATCATAAAGGCAAAATGGATGTCATTTCTAAACCAGGCCGTGGCGCTACGTTTATAATTAAACTTCCCCTTAAAAGGGATTAATCGCAGATGATCGGCCAATTACGCCCGTGTGGTCAATACCACTTTTAGGGAGACCCGGTTGGGGGACCCAGTAGCGTTTCACAATCGGGAGGTGTCAAGAAAGTTGTCGCCTTTTTCCGATCACGGCACCCACCTTTTGTTAATTTTTTATGCTTCTTGGGGAAAAAAGCATCTCTCTGTCAGTATCAGTTAATATAGTCACCTACGGGCGGCTTCCGTCTCAGCACAAAAGAGAGCCCGAGAGTTAGCGTGATACCCGCAACCATTCCGACGACAAATGCGCTCCAGCTGAAGGCGGATTTCGAGGTTGCCAAATCGGCTGCCTTTTCCTGCTCCGCCGGCGTGCTTGCCGGCGGCGTGGAAACGGGCGGTTGAGCGGACGCTGTAGCATTAGAGGCAACAGGTGAAACTGTCGATGGCACCGACGGTTGTGCCGATTGGCTGATTTTCCCGGCGGGCTCCGATTTCGGCGGCAACTGTGCCAAGCTCTTGTTCAATAGCTCCGCCGTCTTGGCGTCACGCACCTTCCGGCCTTTGCTCCCCATGACGATAGCAATAACCCGGTTTCCACCCCGTTGCACCGTCGCCGCAACGGAAAAACCGGCAGTTTCAAAATAACCGGTTTTCAAGCCGTCACATCCCACAACCTGGCCAAGCAGATGGTTGTGGTTGCGCATTATGAAGCTATTGTTACGAAAGCCGCGCTCTTTCGTGCCGGTATACTGTAATGCGTCCGGCCGAGCCACCAGGGCACGACAGAGCAGCGCCAAATCGCCTGCGGTGCTATAGTCGAGCTGTTGACCCACCGACGGCGGTAATCCATGTACGGAAAAAAAATGGGTTTTCGTCATTCCCAACTCGGCTGCCCTTTGATTCATCAAAACCACGAATCCTTCCTTTGATCCGCTGATATGAATGGCGAGGGCCACTGCCGCATCGTTTGCCGATTGCACAGTCAGGGCGTAGAGCAAGTCTTCAATGGTAAACTGTTCCTTGGGATCGAGATACACCTGCGAACCGCCGATTTTAGCGGCCTCAGGCGTAATCTGAACCATTTCATCGAGTCGGTTTTCCCCCCGCTCAATGCGCTCGAGAATAATCAGCAAATCCATTAACTTGACCACGGATGCAGGATATACTTTCGCCTCGGAATTGTCGCTGAACAGCACTTTGCCGCTATCCGCCTCAATAGCCAGAGCCGAGACATACGGATCCCTGGCTATTGAGGTTATTTCCGCACGCTTGGCCCAACAATTGTGGCCGATCACCAGCATCAACACCATCATTACGACGACGCGCTTCATATATAGTTCCTTTAAAAGAATGAAACGAAAAGGATCCGGCCCGGGAGCAATTTCCAAAACCGGCCGAAAAATACATACGCCCTCTCCTAACTTGTAGCAATAGAAAAAACCAAAAGGAGACAGATTTATTTTTAATTGCGTTTCCATCCCCGGCGCGTCAATTGAAACAAAAACTCAAACGGACATTCAGATTTTAGGCAAAATTGATGATTTGTTCAGCAAATTTTCCATTGCCACATCCTTGCACCGATGTGGTGTCCGAAAACGTCATGGATATAGTGTCCGTTCATTGATTATGGCTATATTTACATTGCCACTTACGTATTTACTTTTCTAACGAGATGACATTCACAAAGTAAAAATGTTAAAAACAACAATGAGAATATTAACATCGTCTTAAAAGGTGTGCAATTTTTTATTGAAGTTATCAGATAGATAGTTGACCAAGCATAATGGTATGATTGAGCTCTTTTCAAAAAATTATCCTGCCACAATATATTACGCTGCCTGGAAGGCGTAAGGGGGCTATGACAATGGCATAATTGTATGTAAAAATATCTGAGGGAGATTTATTGCAACCGAAATACAAAAATGACCTTCTCATCATTAAGGTGGTTGTATAGCAGGAGATCAACTGATTTATAACTATGATGATGCCGGGTGGCTCTCAATTTATGGGGCGAGCCATGGCCTTCCGGCTTTAAAAAAAGCGACTCTATAGGAGAATCAAAAGTGGTCCCCACTTACATTTTTCCATAATCGAGTAGGGTGAGGTCGGGTAATTAATCCAGCCTCATCCCTCTCACAGAACCGTACGTACGGGCCTCGTATACGGCTCCTGTTTATTCTTATCCCCGGTTAATCGGGGGAAGCCATCCGATCATCACCTTATCCATTTGAAATAATCCGATCTCTTCGAACCATTTATTGGGCATGGCCCAGTGGGCATACTGACACGCAGAGTTACGCCATGAGGCCATCTTGATACTTGGAAAACCGCCCTTATACCCCAACTGCCTGAGGCGTCGATGTAACTTTCCGGGCTTTTTCCAGAGTTTCATCTGGATCGCCCTTAGCCGCCTACGTATCCATGCCATCAGCGTCTTGAACAAATTCTTGCTGTTGGTCACTTTAAAATAGTTCGCATATCCTCTAATAACAGGATTAAGATCTTTGATTACCTTTGCCAGGTTCACCGGGGTATTCCTGCGGGTTGCCGCTTTGACTTTTTCCTTGAACTTGCCCACCTTCTTTTCCTGTATACAGGTGTAGCTGGGATGGATTTCTACCCCAAGATAAGGAACACCTTCCCTTAGGGTCGTCATATGGGTCTTTCTACGGTTGACTGTTAATTTCAAATCCTTCTCAAGGTATGTCTCTGCGACCTTTCCGGCATTTTCCGCCCCGGATCTGCTTGCTTTAAAAATCAGGATATCATCTGCATACCTTACGATACGGTGCCCTCGCGCTTTCATAAACTGATCAAACTCATTCAGGTATATGTTCGCAAGTAAGGGACTAATGACGCCACCCTGAGGACTGCCAACTATTGATGGCTCAAACTCCCCATGTTTCATCACACCCCCCTCAAGGAACATCCGAATCAGACTCAGTATACTTCCGTCACTGACTTTCTTTCTAACGGATTGGATGATGAGGTCATGATCCAGCGTATCAAAACATTTGCTCAGATCCATATCTATTACCCATTTCAGCCCATAGGTCCGCATGAAGGCCGTTGCTTTGGCTATGGCGTCATGCGGTCCGCATCCTGGGCGATACCCATAACTGGAAGGGTGAAATTCAGGGTCAAAAATCGGTTCAAGAATGCTTTTCAATGCTTGCTGAACCACGCGGTCACGAACTGTCGGAATTCCTATCAACCTTATTCCACCATCCGGCTTTTCAATCTCAACTCTTTTCACCGGTTGAGGCTGATATATCTTCTGCTTTAGTTCGTTCAGAAGTTTTGAGATATGCAGGTCCTGTTCTGCCGCAAAATCTTTGCATGACTGCCCGTCTATTCCGGGAGCTCCATTCGCTGATTTTACTTTTCGAAACGCGTCCTTCAGTGCGTCTTTGTGCAAAAGTCTGTCATATAGGCTGTACCAAACTCTTGGTTCCAATCTCAAAAATTCTCCTTGCTTCGTCTTTTCTAACATACTGGGCTTATATACGTTATCCGATTCTTCAACCTATTACACCGTCTTTTATCCGTTCCCGGCAATCTGCGGTTGTATTCACAGGTTTACTCCGATGGGAGCAGTCTTCGTTTAGAGCCCTTTTCCAAGGGGTACCGTTCGATACGTGCCCGCCTCGTCAGGCGGCTTGTTCCCAAACGTACTTCGTTCAGTCGTTTCCAAGACTTTAAAATAAACTTCCCCCCTTCACAATTGCATCAGCTTTTGGCCGGTCTGCAATCCCTACATACCAAGATGCAGGTCATTCCCGTTTTCTCCTCCACTCCGTTACCGGGCTTCATCGGCGGAAATTTCATCATTACTACGGGTTCATCTGCCACCCGGCAAAGCATCCTTCCTTTCTTGAGTTCCCTCTTGGCAGGAAGTTTCCCTTTCAGGACTCTGCCGGGCTTCCCCGGTTAAGGCGAACGCCCTGTGAGCAATGCCATCCTCAATCACGTCGCGGGACTGACCAGGTATCGGGCTTTGCGCTATTTTGCACGCTTACCCTCCCGTAACGCCGAATCAGGTTCACTTTCGCTATGTACTGCTCACTTCCTATTGCTTCCTTCAGACCCTGCCGTTACCAGCAACGCCCTTGCAATTCGGATTGTCTTCCCCCTGGTCGGGGTGACGCCTGCTTACCGCAGGCTGGGTTTGCCCGCCATGCCGGGCAAACAAAAAAGGCTTCCAGCAAAAACGCTGAAAGCCTTTATCTATAATGGTCGGGACGACTGGATTTGAAGCATCGACCACTTGTCCCCCAGACAAATTCCGCAACGGCTGTCTGGGTTCTCCCCGAATCACTCAACGATTTAACATATTGATATTAAACATTATATAATTATATTTGAAATTTTAGCTTAATTGATTAAATGAAAATTTGGGGAAAATTTGGTCCGTAACAAATGCAGCGTCCGGTTATTTAGGGCATAAAAAAAGGGGTTGCTAAGCAACCCCCTTTTTTTACTGCGTATTTTGGTCGGGACGACTGGATTTGAACCAGCGACCACTTGTCCCCCAGACAAGTGCGCTACCAGGCTGCGCTACGTCCCGTTGAAAGCAACGTCGGTGTATTTACCACTTCCGATTGCGGGTGTCAACAAAGATTATTATTTTTTCAATAAAACCCTAAAATATATTTTTATGAAGTGACCAAATACCGATCTGCCGACACTACAACCAAATAGGGTGTATCTTATTAACACTCTGTTTTATCTCTTTCACCGTGGTAGAAAGCCGGAAATACATTAGCGCCATGCCGACATTTTGAGCCAACACCTGTAGAAAAGAAAAGTCATCCTCCGAAAGCTCCAACACCGTTGAATGATAGATTCTAAGCGCACCGATCACTTTGCCTCGAATATTAATCGGGAGAGATACAATCGACCTTATTCCTTCATCTATAGCTTTTTGAGGATACTGCAGCATATCGCTGTTTTGTATGTCTTCTATGATTACAGGATTTTGGTTTGATTCATGCTTCATGCTCTGATCAACCAAAATCGGACCTTTGTTAACATAGTTACGACTTAACCCTTCTGTGGCAAGAATTTCAAGCTCCTCTTTTTCGGTATTCAAAATAAACAAAGTGGCTCCCTTTGCACCTGTAGCACCGATCAGCAGGCTTGTAAGCTGGGAGCTCATTGCGTTTAAATCTTCTGAATTTGTAAAAGTTTCAATAATAAGCTTATACGTATCCAGATCTATTTTATTTTGAAAAGACATAGAAACACTCCTCATAAAAATTTGGCGATTTTATTAGGTGTACGGTTAATGTGATTAACGACTTAGAGTCATTCTCCCCTCCTTTGTTAAAAAAAATATATTTTTTCTTATCAGGTGGAGGTATTAACTTCAGGCATGCACTTAAAACGAAAGGGCCGTTTCAATGAGAAAATTCTCAAAAAATACAGATTCAATTGAGAACGTTATACGGACAAAAATAAATTCAGAATAGCAGCGTAAAAAGCGTCATATTTATGTGTAAACATACCATATTAAATAGAGAATTGTAAAACCCATCCCCAATTTATTATGCAACAAAAAAAATAAAAGCGTTCTGATGCCATCCTGAAAAATGCTTCATGGCCGGAGCAACCCTAAATTCATCATACATCATGCGACTGCGTCACCATCTTTTCAAGAATCTGATACGGTTTTGCGCCCACAAGCCTTTGATCCTTCATCAAAAAAGTGGGGGCGGCCACAAGTTCAAGTTCCCGGGCCTTTGCCCAGTCCCGATCCACGGCATCGGCATAGGATCTTGAATCAATGACATCTTCTGCCTGGACAACATCCAGACCCGCAGACACAACCAAATCCAAAATCACCGACTTGTCCGCCAGATTCCTGGCATCCACAAAATAGGCTTTGAAAGCTGCGTCGTGAAACTGGTGGCCCCGTCCGCAATTCTGTGCCCACAAACCGACCTCCTGGGCCAACCGGGAATTATAGATCATCACCCCCTCCCCAAAGGGCAGGTCAAAGCTTTGGGCCGTGGCTTTAAGATTGGCGTTCACCTGTTCAGGGGTCACCAGCAGGCCTTTTTCTTCCAACAGTTGAGCTAATGGCAATCCTTGTTCAGGCACATCCGGCTGCAGCGGGTAGGCCCGCCACTTTATTTCGATATCGTAGGTCTTCTTTAATTTATCAATACTCCCGGTACTGAAGTAGCACCACGGTCAGATATAGTCGCTGAAAATCTCCAACCGGGGCCGATCAGAATCGGTATTATGTTTTTTTAACAGCATTGTTCATTCCTTTGACTTTCCAAACATCCCCATACGTGAGGATTGATCATATTTGATCCTGAAAGTCGGATAAAGCGTACACTATTGTTCCATATTTTCAAAGCACACCAGTGTCAGCAAGCCGTTTTTGTATAGGACTTTCTGGTGTTTTCACTGCAAATGGTATCCATTTTAATGGGTGAAATACAGCTTTCGGTCGTTTCCACGCTGTTAACTGACGTGAGTTTTTCCGATTATTGCATAAAACCATACATAATCTACCCTTAACGTGTGCGTATAAAAAATCTACATACACCTTAAAAATACGGGTTAAAATCTTATACTTTCGATTAGTTATAGCCAATAAGGTTGTGTTTCTGGCTTAAAATGTACGCTTTATCCGATTTACAGGATTTGATCTTATGCCCTATCCGGTTTAAATCTTCAACACCCTTTAAACCCAAACGAGCGGTTTACCTGGATGGATAAACCGCTCGCTCGACACCAAACGTTTTACAGAGTTAAATCAACTCATAGATGATTTCTGGTTTATTTTTCCAATAAAACAAATTAGTTTTTCAGACATCATATCCATGATATGCAGACAAACATGTTGTCTACAACACCAAGTAAGAACCCAATGTCATTAACTTAAGAGTCGTTAGAGTTTAACTCATTGAAATCATATATAAATATAGTAATTTTAAAATCGACATGATATACTCTATTCTAATAATAGTTGCGAGTTATCAAAAAGAAAGGAGCATATCATGCCGAAACTTTTTAACAAATTTAACAACGCTGGCACGGAATCTGATTTCCAATATCTGTGCCGGGTTGATCGGATTTCTTCAAGAAATCATCAATGCTGACCAACTTATCAAGCAACATCGCCAAAGTCCAACCGATTTTATCCGCAAACGAAAACGTACCTTTTCAACCTTAATATTCTTTCTCATGAATATGGTTAAAGGCTCATATCAGGACGAACTTGATCATTTCTTTAAATCAATTTTTAAAGGGCGCATTCCCATTTTCACGGTTATGCAGCTAACAATGAAATATGTGAATTGGCCATTTGTTTCAGACAGTTCCATCGTCCTGATTTATAGTATGAGCGCAGCATGAGCATTTTCTCCGCATTTTCCTTATACCAAAAAATACAGGGACCCTTAAGCCTCAAATTGACAACTCTTCGAATCGAACTTTCAACCGCACCACTGCCAATCGGCAAATTCATGGCCTTTACCGTTGGGAAAGCAAGACGGCGCCGGCACTGGGCTTCAATTATTCCAAAATGTATTTTTAGTCTTGAGTTCTCAATATCATGGAACCCTATGCGGTCCTTTGCATTGTGAGGATGCTCTCAAGGCTCAAGGCCTCCGACATGATTCCTAAAGCGACTGCCGGAACTTTTCCGGTAGTCCAATGAGGTCGAACATAATTGTGTATGATGTGATGAACATCCAAAGTTCGTTGTAAGCCATGCTTTGTTTTAGCGTATGTGTTTGTTTTTCTCCTAAAAGTGCTGTTTCTTCTTCTTGATGCAGCATTTTGAGCCTCAAGATGGTTGGCGTGGATTTCATTTTTTGCCAAGCTTTGATCCGTGTCAGGGTGTTCCCGCTGAGTTACTTGATATTTTGGGCGTTTGCGGCCTTTCTTTCGTTTTTGATCACCCTTATTTTTCACACGCACTTTGACCCCTTTGGGCAGCGTTTTTGGGGGGCGTCCAACGTTTCCTATTTTCAAGACTTCCGAACATAAGTCGAACAGTATGTTGCCATACCGTCTTTCTCCATCTGAAAGAAAAGTAAGGTCTTTGGTATGATCAACATATTTGCACACGGTTTTCATAACCGATTTAAATAATGAGGCATTTTTATTACCACATCGTTGGTCTACGATGAAGCGGCTGGTTCGTTCCATGATGACTGCGGTCCACCCTCTGGAGTCCGAAGGCTCGGTGCGCTTTCCCACCATGGTATATAGCTCATCCCCTTCAAATGTGAGAGAAACAAATTCATGACAAAAGGAATACAACATCAGCGTTTCTTTCTGGTCGCCAAACAGTTGCTCCCAGCGGGCAATGGTGCCCTTATGCGATTTCAACACCCGACCGGTTGCCCGAAGGCCAAGCCCCTCGCTACGAAGCAGCAGTGCTGATGCAACCTTGCTGATTGGTGTCTTCAAATTTTCCATGGCTGTATTGATAGTTTCAGCAAATAAACGATTGCAGGTTTCACATCGAATCAGATGTCGAGAACCATTATGCACCGTATTGTAAATCCTGAAGATAGTTGTATCCAATGAGCTGCAGCTTGGGCATCTGTGAGTATTTTGAGGTTTCATGGTGACTATAAAACATAAAACCAGCGTTTTGAGAAGAGAGAGGGGCGTGAATTGTTTAAGCCCAGTGCCAAGATGCGTTGCTTGATAAGGATTGCGACGGTTTTTCAAACTTGCGAGAGTACATTTCAGGATCAAATCCGGAAAGTGCTGAAGATGTGCCCGAAGTTCAATTTGATTATCAGTTGGATGGTGATGTTGATGGCAGCGACATCAGTGAATTTGTTGTTGGAGGTTTAATTGATGAACAGTCCTTGCTTTTTTTCTCAGAAGATTTTGGCCGCAAATAAAAATCACCTAAAAAATAGATGACAGAATCTGCTTTGTCTCAAGCAATGCCCTTGAAATATTGTTGCGTTTGCGGCCGAGCTGAATACGGACACTTGTCTTTTTGACAAATTTTGCCTCGGTTGTTTTTTTCAGGATGGCTTCAATGTCAGTCAGGCTGCGGGTCATATGGTCGGGGGAAAACTCCAGGACCAGGACATCCGGGGTTACATCCAGACGTTTGACACCGGCTTTGATGGCAAAAATTCTGAGCATGATTTTCAACAGCATATTTTCAGCGGGTTTGGGCAGGGTGCCGTACCGGTCCACCAGCTCCTTTTTCATGTCCGAGATGTCCGACACCTGGGTCAGCCGGGACAATCTTCGGTAAATGGTCAGGCGCTGCTCCACCGACTCGATGTAATCATCGGGGAACCCGGACGACATGGATGCGTTGATTTCAGGTTCCAGGGGTTCTGCGACATGCTCGCCCTTCATATCCTTTACGGCGCTGTCAAGAAGCTTGAGGAACATATCATAGCCCACGGCGGCAATGTGACCGGACTGGGAAGCGCCCAGGGCGGTCCCTGCCCCGCGAATCTGAAGGTCTTTCATGGCAATCTGAAATCCCGACCCAAGATCCCGGTGTTCCATGAGGGCGGCCAGACGCTTTCGGGCATCCTTGGTGAGCATGGACTCATCTGAAATAAAGAGATAGGCATAGGCCTGGTCGTCCCCACGGCCGATACGGCCGCGCAGCTGGTAGATCTGGGAGAGGCCGAACCGCTCGGCCTTGTCGATGATCATGGTGTTGGCACTGGGAATGTCCAGACCGGATTCGATGATGGTGGTGCAGACCAGCACATTGATCTGCTGGTGGATGAACTGCTCCATCACCTTTTCAAGTTCGGTTTCGGACAATCTGCCGTGGGCCACACCGACCTTTGCATCGGGCACAAGTTTTTGGATGTTTTCAGCGGTTTTGAATATGGTCTTTATATTATTGTGAACAAAAAAGACCTGGCCTTTTCGATCCAGTTCTTTGGTAACCGCATCTTTGACCACGGCATCTTCGTATTTGGTGATGTATGAAATGATGGGCTGGCGATCTGCGGGCGGCGTTGTAATAACCGAAATATCACGCATACCTGTCAAAGACATGTGCAGGGTTCTGGGGATGGGGGTGGCGGACAATGCCAGGACATCCACCGACGCCCGTTTCTCTTTTAATTTTTCCTTGTGCTTGACACCAAAGCGCTGCTCCTCGTCAATGATCAACAGCCCCAGGGATTTGAACACCACATCCTTTTGCAGCAGCCTGTGGGTGCCGATCACAATATCCACCGACCCTGCGGCGGTTCTTTTTAGAATATCGGTCTGTTCTTTTCTTGTGCGGAAACGCGACAGGCACTCGATAATCACCGGATAATCCTTATAACGATCGCGGAAGGTATTCAGGTGCTGCTCGGCCAAAATGGTGGTGGGCACGACCAACGCCACCTGTTTGCCGTCGTTGACTGCCTTAAAGGCCGCCCGGATGGCCACCTCGGTTTTTCCATAGCCCACATCCCCGCACACCAGCCGGTCCATGGGCGTATCCTTTTCCATATCCAGGTGGACATCGTCTATGGCGCGCAGCTGATCTTTGGTCTCTTCGTAGGGGAAGCCTGCTTCAAAATCATTGTAGTAGTTATCCGGGCGGCTGAATGAAAAGCCCTTGGCCACTCTGCGCCGGGCATACAAGTCCAGAAGGCCTGCCGCCATTTTCTCAACTTCAGCCTTGGCCTTGGCCTTGGAATTTGTCCAGGACTTGGAGCCGATTTTATCAAGCACCGGGGTGTAGCCGTCCACCCCGATATACTTGCCGATGACCTCCATCCGATCCACGGGTACATAGAGCTTGTCGTCGTCCTGGTACACCACCAGAATAAAATCCTGGGTCAGACCGGATACGGTAAGGCTGAAAAGGCCCTCATACCGACCGACCCCATGTTCCAGGTGAACCACAAAATCACCGTCTTTAAGCTCTTCGGGGGCAATGAACTGGGCCTTTAAATCCCGCTTTGATGACACCCTGCGCCGGATGCGCTTTTTGCCGAAAATTTCATCTTCGGTCACGATACAAAAATTTTCAAGATCCGGAATAAAGCCGTTGCTTAAGGTGCCAACCGTAAAATATAAGCCGGGGGCCATATCGGAAAGGCCACTGAAATCCCGGCAGAATTTCGGTTCAATGCCGTAGGGTGCAAGCAGTGAGTTCAACCGCTTTGCCTGGGCATCCTGGCTGAGCACAAACAAAATATGCCGTACATCCTGCTGCTGTTGCCCGATCCATTCCACCAGAGGTGTTAAGGGCGTGGCATCTTTGGTTCTGTTGCGCAAGGATTCGGACAGTGCCCGGTTGTCTGAACAATTGGGTGAAAGGACATTGGCACTAAGCTTATCATCCTCGAGCACCAACGCTTTAAAACAAAGGGTTTTACGATCAAAAATGGCTTCTTGGGCATCCTGCCACTCCCGGCAAACGGATTCCGGGGGCAGGCTTAATTGTTTTTTTTCAGCCAGAGTATCGAAATGATACCTCACCCCCTCATGGAAATCCGCTGCCCTGTCTGGCAGGATATCGGCATCATCCAAAATGAAAAAGGTATTTTGGGGCAGATAGTCGAACAAGGTAGCCAATGAATCGTACACAATGGGCAGCATGGTCTCGATGCCGTCAAACCGTCCTTTATCCCGGATCTGGTTGACGTAATCCCGGATTTTGTCCGCCGCAAGGCCGCCCTGGGTGCCGGCCTTTCGCAGACGGGCCTGGACATGGGGCAGACTTTGTTTTGTGATGACCGCCTCGGTGGCCGGCACGATAATGGTTTCAACAAGCTCCTTTGTGCCCCGCTGGGTATACGGAGAAAAATAACGTATGGACTCCACAAGATCCCCGAAAAACTCCAGGCGCACAGGCTGCTTGAGCCCCGGGGAAAAAATGTCGACAATGCCGCCCCGCACCGCATATTCGCCGGGGTCTTCCACAAGGGTGGAACGGGTATAACCGCTTGCTTCCAAGTTTTCCAGCAACCGGTCCCGGTCAAGCTCTTCATTGGCCATGACCAGTTCAAAACTATTTGTCATCACATCTTTGGGCATCAGAAAAGATAGAATCGGCTCCACATAGGTCACCAGCAAAAACCGGTCACGAAACGTTTCGCTGATGCTGAACAACGCCGCAAGTCGTGAGGCTGAAGTATCTTTATGAAAAGAGATGTTTTTAGAACCCGGATAATGGCTACCCGGGAAAAAAATAATCCGTTCCCGATCGCCCGACATAAAAAACTCAAGGTCCGACATAAAGGCCCGGGCTTTTTTGGCATCGGGCAGCACAACGACCAGAGGCTGGTGCAGCTGGGAAAACATTTGGGCGACCATCCATGCTTTGGGGGCATAGTTGTCGTCCATGGCAAGCATGGTGTGCTTGTTGGTTTTTAACGAATTTAAAACAGTATCAATCATTTAAAGCCCCTGGGCATTTTTAAAACAAAGTTGAGAATTTATCATTCAGGCACCAAGTGTGCAAGGGCCAATCTTTATTTTCTGGGATGACATTCATAATGCATGTGAATCAGGTAATCCCTTGTAATATGAGTGTAAATCTGGGTGCTTGAAATATCGGAATGACCGAGCATGGTCTGAACCGAGCGCAGGTCCGCCCCGCCTTCGATCAGATGGGTGGCAAAGGAGTGGCGCAGGGTATGGGGAGAAATGGGCCGGGTAATGTTAGCGGCAAGTGCATATTGTTTTATGATTTTCCAAAATGACTGACGGGTCATGGGCTTGCCGGCCCTTGCAACGAACAAATAGTCACTGGATAACTTCTTTAATGCCGCAGGTCGTCCCTGTTCCAGCCAAATGGTTGCCGCCTGTCTGGCCTTTGACCCAAAGGGCACAATCCGCTCCTTGGCGCCCTTGCCCATCACCCTGACAAGGCCGGCCTCAAGATTCACGTCCACCACCTTTAACAGTACAAGCTCTGAAACCCGAAGCCCTGCCCCGTACATGACTTCCATCATGGCAAGATTTCTTTGGCCCTTGGGTGTTGTGACATCACAGGTGTCTAATAGTGTTTCCACCTCATTGACAGAGAGAACACCCGGCAGATGTAGTCCTGTTTTGGGAATATCAATATCCTTTAAGGGATTGACCGATATCAGTTTTTCTGCGGTCAGATATTTATAAAATCCCCGGATGGAAATTAAGTGCCTGGCCCTGGATTTGGCTGACAGGCCCTGGCGGGTCAGATAAACCAGCCATCCTATTACGGCCGTGGTATCGGCATTGCCAAAATCCTCAATCCCGTTGTCCGTCAGATAATTAACGTACGAAGCCAGATCCGTTCCATAGGCGGTTATGCTGTTGGCAGCAAGCCCTTTTTCCACGGTCAAATGGTCCATATATGTGTCTACCAGTTCATGCATAAATTCACTTTTCTACTCTAAAATTGTACCAAATTATATATTTTCAAGGATGTTTGATTGTGAAAGGCTGCCAGGGGGATCAGGCCGCTATTGAAAAAGTTCGGAAATACAGCGGAATCCGATGGTATTGGCCGTGGTGTTCGGCGGGAAGAGCCCCCGGGAACTGATGGTAATCGAATCTTTGGCATTCCAGGCCCCGCCTTTGGCCACATTGAACAACTTGGCTTTACGGGTGGCAAAGGGCGGCGGCTGGGTGTCGGCGGTCCACTCCATGACATTGCCCAGCATATCACACATACCAAACCCGTTGGCCGCATGGTCATAGTCATCCACGGCACTTGTGTCGGCAAGGCCTGAAGACTCAATGTTCAGCGCCTTTGGGTCAAACTGATTGCCCCAGGGATATTTTAAAGCCATGTCCGTGCGGGCGGCAGACTCCCACTCTGCTTCGGTGGGCAGACGCCGGCCGATCCAGGAGGCATAGGCAAAGGCGTCATCCACACTGACCTGCACCACAGGATGATTTCTTTTGCCGTGCAGGGTAGAGCCGGGTCCCAGGGGTTGGTACCAGCAGGCACCTTTAACCGTCGAAGAGCCAGCCTGTTTACTCCAGACCACTGTTTCTCCCTCTTTTTTAAACCGGCAATGATACACCGTCCCAATCCCCTTTTTTTCAGCGGTGGTGACATATCCGGTCTGTTCAACAAAAATTTCGAACAAGGCATTGGTCACCGGATATTTACCCATATAGACCCGGGGCATGTCAAAGGGCTGTAAAGCCAGACTCGATTTCAGGGCTTTTTCCGTACCAATGGTATAGGTCCCTGCTGGGATGGTAATATAGGCATTGAATTTTTTTTCACGTTCCCCTAAAAAGTCGTCAAACTGTTCGGCAAGCTCCCGGGAATTTCTGAATTCCTCAAGGGCTTTTAACTCCTCTTCATCAAGCTCGTCAAGCTCTTCTAAGTCTTCATCCTCGCCTAAATCAACCTCTTCAAGCTCCTGATCTGCGTCAAGGTCAATATCCTCTATCTCCTCAAGGGACTCATCATCATCGAGTTCAACATCTTCTATCTCCGTATCCTCGTCAATCTCATCCAGCTCTTCAAGGTCTTCATCCTCATCAAGATCGAGTTCTTCAATCTCCGTGTCTTCATCTATCTCTTCGATCTCTTCAAGTTCATCGTCTTCAACGTCTTCTATTTCAACATCGTCGTCTATCTCCTCAATTTCATCATCAAAGAGATCTTCGTCCACCTCCTCCAATTCTTCATCTTCACCGATCTCTTCAATCTTTTGGTCTTCATCTATCTCTTCGATTTCTTCAAGTTCATCTTCCTCAACGTCTGCTATTTCGACATCGTCATCTATCTCTTCGATCTCATCATCAAGGAGATCTTCGTCCACCTCTTCCAATTCTTCATCTTCATCGATCTCCTCGATCTCCTGATCTTCATCTATCTCCTCAATTTCCTCAAGCTCATCGTCCTCAACGTCTGCTATTTCGACATCGTCATCTATCTCTTCGATCTCATCATCAAGGAGGTCTTCGTCCACCTCTTCAAGTTCTTCATCCTCGTCAAGTTCAATTTCCTCAATTTCCACGTCATCGTCGATGGTTTTGTAACCGGCCTCCCCCTCCCCGTCCGGATCATCAAGAATTCCAGAACCAAGCCGGTCCAGCACTTTTTTAATCGATTCTATGATGTCTGTTGACTCATTATTGGTATCAGGAGGCTTAATTTTATCCAAAAATTCAGCCACGGCGCTCAGTACATCAGCAGCTTTGGTAAGATCAAATCCATCGGTTTTTACGGCATCGCTGAAAGACTGCAAAAGAGAACTTTTTGCATCTGCCGTCATATCAAAAACATTTGCCTCGGTCAGCGTAATATCCTCGGAATTAAGGCCGTCTGCGGACAATTTTTTCAAATCAACATTAATGGAGGATTTAAGACTGGAAAAATTTCTTCTTTTGGATCTTAATTTTGCAGGGTCATCTCCGACGTCCCATATCTGACGGATAATCGTGTCCCCGTCAATGGACGAAAGATTGAGAATACTATCTTCTGAATCATAATAGGCAGATATGGCTTGAATGGCCTTGTCCTTGACGGATCCGGCGCGATAGTTAAGATTTTCCAATGCCTCGGTGATGCCGGACAGGGTAATGGATACATTGGCCAAACTTTAAAATACTCCTTTGCAAACGGTCTTCAAAGACGTCAACCTAAGTATTACATAAGGCATTTGGGACCCCAAACAATACAATTTTTTGCCTAAATACATGTTTTAACGTGCTTTTAGTGCAGATCTTGTGATATAAGAAATAATATATTTCAATTGTACAAAAATCTTGATCCTAAGGCAAAATTAAAAAATATTTCATCTGCTGACCTTAAGATGAGAGCCCTGATATAATCACATTTGACGTTGATAAATTTTTTATGGGCATGCTAAAGAGATAAAAATAATGGGACATGTTTTGACTATTTCAGGGCTGAAAGGTGGTACCGGCAAGAGTATAACGGCTCTTAATCTATCCGCTTGCCTGGCGCTTTATGAAAAAAAAGTACTGTTGGTTGACTGCGATCCCCTGGCGCCTGTGTCCCAATGGAATAGGACCGATGCCAATGGTAATGACCATGACCATGACCTTGCCCAGGTCCTGGCCGGCAAAATAAAAACCTGTGATGCCGTATTCCCCTCAGAGATTGACGGACTGCATGTCCTTCCGGCCGGTTTCGATCTGTTTTCCATATCCCTTAAACTTGCCAGGCGTATGGACAACGAAAAGCTGCTTCGTCTTGTTGTTGATGAGATCAAACAAGACTACGATATAATTATTATTGATGCGCCTTCATCCTGCGGTTATCTAAGTATCGCGGCGCTGACGGCGGCAGACCTGCTTGCAGCGGTGGTCATCCCGGGCGAAGACTGGACCCGTAATTTTCATTCTCTAATGAAAATTGTCCGGTATATACGCAGAACCCACAAGACACCGTTAGGCATTGCAGGCATACTGTTCAACAGATGCAGCAATAAGAAACAGATGGAAAATCATGCGATTCCAGAAGTGTTGGAACAAATTCGGCCTCTGATATATGAAACTATGATCCCTGACGATGAAAAACTTGACCAGGAACAGTTTTCCTTAAGTCCGCTGCCGTTGCGCGACATTAAAGCCCAAGGGTCCCAGGCGTATCTTGGGTTGGCCAGGGAAATTATCTGTTCATTCAATTTAAAATGAGGAGCCCCCATTGAAACTGCCAAATCCCGAATCCATCCAGGAAAGTGAAAAAGAGTTTATTGATACCATAAATGCCGAACTTGACTGGGATACCATCGAGCAAATGCTGCTTGATAAACATAATTTTGCGGTTCAGGATGACATTGAGTATAAAGATGGAAATCTTATCGTTTACAACAACGAAATCGCATACAAGTTTGAGTTTGAAATCAAGGTTCCCCTTTCAGTGATTTTCAACCGCAGTGGTGAATGCCTATCCATGTCAACAACCAGGGATGACGAAGAGGCTGAAAATGACGATGATCTAGAAATTTCGAATACACCAGTATCCCAAACGCTGGATGGAGAACCGGATAAAAGCAAAGCAGAGGAGATGGCTGTTGAGATCGCAGGCTTGATCTCTGAAATCAATAACAAAGAGTAAGGGAGTATGGATATGCCGGAGGGTAGCAAAACCAATCGGGAGTCTGTCAGAAAACAACTGGATGAAATTTTAGCCAAGGAGATCACCGCGTTTATTGATGTGGATTCCAATATGGCGCTGATGTCCTTCAACCTTGCCACCATCTCCTGTATCGTCATCAGCGTGGATCGGGAACGTGAAATCAAAGAGTATCCGGACGCCCCGCCGGAACGTTTCACCCAAAAGACCTTTACCTCCGAACTTGTGGATATCGGACTTGATCAGGACGACTACCTTGACAATGCCATATCAAGCGTTTTGAAATCCGGTTACCTTACAACACTTAACAATGGTGAATTTAAAGCCGAAATGCCCGCGTTTATGATGGTCGGTTTTTTAGACTCCATGTTTCCGGGCATGCAGGGCCTGAACCTGATCGCGTTTATCCTTCAAATGAATGACGAAGTCAATTCCGGCCGAAAAACCCTTGACCTTGCAAAACAAAGCTTTGAAACAACCCTTAAGACCCGGGGGGTTTCAGTGACAAAAGACCGGGCCCAGGAACGGGTCACCGAAATGGTCAAAGGGGGAAACAAGTCGGTCACCGTTCAGTCGAAACAGATTTCGGCACGGTTGAAACGAGAAAAGCTCAACAAATTGTCCCAGCTTATGAAATCCAGAAAACAGCGGACGGACGGCTATCAGGAAAAGGTTAAAATTAAAAATCTCTTTGAAAAAGAACCTACGCCAGAAGAAATTGAAGCTGAAAAACAAAAAGCCAGGGAAGCAGAAGAGGCAGCACTGAAAGCCCAGGAACGGGAAAAAGAGTTAGCTGAAAAAGAAAAAAAAATAAAAGAAGCTGAAATTGCGGCCCAGGAACTTGCAGAAAAGCTCAAAATAATCGAAGAAAAGGAGAAAGCGGCCGAAGAAGCCCAGGCCAAAGCCTTAGAAGCCCAGCAAAAAGCCGAAGCCATTGCGGCAAAAGAGAAGGAAATGGCTGAAAAGGAAGCCAGGCTCCTAGCCCTTGAAGAAGAAATTAAACGCAAAGAGGAAGAGGCGAAAAAACAAGCAGAAGCCCAAAAACTTGCAGAACAAAAGGCCCAGGAAGAAAAAGCCCAGAATGATATTGAATCCAGGATCGCCGCCTTTGAACAGACCCTGGCCATGCCCTGCCCCATATGCACCAACGGCAGTGTCGAAGAAAAGGCCACGGACAAGGGAAAAGTTTTTTACTCCTGCAACCAGGAGGACTGCAGGTTCGTATCCTGGGATAAACCCTATCATTTTGAATGCCCGTTGTGCAAAAATCCGTACCTGGTTGAATTCATCACACCGTCGGGTGCCCCCGGCCTTAAATGCCCCAGGGCCTCATGCAGCTATTCCCAGGACAACCTGATGGCACCGGTTCAGCACATGGCCGCAACAGCAGAAGCCCCCCCGAAAAAGAAAAAACTGGTCAGACGTGTCAAACGACGGTCGTAAATATTTGGCGGATATTTGGAAAACGCGTTTTGATATCTTCCCATTGTTTTTTGATCTGATTTATTATAGGAGTCTTGAATCAGGTCGGTCTGAAAATTTTGGTTTAAGGCATCAGACCATGAAGATAATACTTTAAAATACTGAACCAAAACCCTGTCAGACAAAAATGAAGCCAATATTCTACATCATTCTAATAGGTTTAATAACACTGTTGGCGTTCCAGGTATATGCCCTGGTCAACCCGGATATCGATACCCCAAAGGCACAACTATCGTCAAATTCTCCAAAGCAAGCTGACACCCACCCACAATCTGCTTTGGATCACCAGAAACCTGTCAATTTAAATCAATTCATCCAAAAGGTTACCCGGCGAAATCTTTTCAATGTTCAGGTAAACGGAGACCAGAAAAAGGAACCGGAACCCCAAGAAATTCAACTTGAGAAAACCAGCCTTGAACTGACCCTGTGGGGAACCGTGACAGGACAAAAAGAACAAGATGGCTGGGCCGTTATAAATGATCGTAAAACAAAAACGCAGGAACTATACCGGGTCAATGATGAAATCCAGGGTGCCGTCATTAAATCCATATTGCGAAATAAGGTGATTTTAACCCTAAACGATAAAGACCAGATTCTTGAAATGGATGAAAATTCCTCGTCTTTACAGAAACGGAGCACGGCACGAGGATCTTCGGACAATCCCTCTAAACCAGCGATGCCTTCACGGCAAAACATCCCGACGCCGGAACGTATGCCTGATAAAGTATCCCAGTCAGACCAACTATTTAAAACCCGGCCCTATATTAGAAACGGTGAGGCGTCAGGTGTTATGGTCTACAGCATTAAGAAAGACTCCGTGGCTCAGTTGTTAGGCCTTCGCAACGGAGATATTATCCAGGCCGTCGACGATGTCGAAATTCAAGATATTCAAGATCTTGAGGATTTTGAGGAGAGCATCGGCGACCATTCGGATGTTACCATTTCCATCCTCAGGCGCGGCAAACCCAAAGAACTGGTTTTCAGCGGGGAGGACAGCGCATCTTCCGTCAATGATGTTGAACCCTAAGAAACACGTTGGGATTGGTCATATACATCTGAAAACATCAATTCTTCTATTTGTTTCAGTCTTTTTAGTTTTAGGTACCCGGCCTGAAGGGGTTTGGGCCCAGTCCCCCGCCGAAAACAACCCGACTGACATCAATCCTGCGATCAAATTTTATCAGAAACATATATCCGGTATAGACGGTGACCGCTGTCCCATGTACCCGCACTGCTCCGGGTATAGTGCCCAGGCGATTCGAAAACACGGATTTGTGCTGGGCTGGATCATGTCCTGTGACCGCCTGCTCAGATGCGGCAAAGATGAGGTACGCCTGTCACCCCATATCAAAATCAATGGGCGGGAATTAACATTTGATCCGGTCAGTGCCAATGATTTCTGGTGGTTTTCTCCCAAACCCTCTTCCATTAACACCGAGGTGCCAACGAAACGACAGGTTCAATCGGGCACCGGCTTGATGCCGGATATGAATGCGGATCATCAGCGATGAAGTGCCTGGGTATATATCTGGTGATTCTCACTTGTATCTGGGGCATTGCCTATGCAAACGCCGATGAGCCATCCGGCCTTTATATTTCACCAGATATGCAGTTTAACTATGCCCAGAATCTTTTTGACCAAAAAGATTTTACGGCGGCCCAGGTGGAATTCAAACGGTTTATCCATTTTTTCCCCCAGGATCCCCGGCGTGAGCAGGCTGATTATACGGTGGGCGTTGCCCTGTTTCACTCAGGGCAATTTTATGAGGCGGCCAAACGCTTTGATGCCATTATCCGAACGTCCAAAGATATAGACAGCCCCTGGGCACAAAAATCGTGCTTCATGCAGAGCAACGCCTTTGAGGCCATGGGCAACACAGGTTATGCCCAGGTGGTGCTGCAAAATTATTTAAAACTGACCCGGGACACCGAAACAAAAGACCGGATTTATCTGGAGCTTGCCCGTATGCATATCCAGAACAGCACATCCCCGGGAAAAAACGAGCTTGACTCCGCACGGAAAAATTTAATGCTGATCAGTGCAGACAATCAGGGGGAATACAAGGTGGAAAAGCAGCTGGAAACCATTGATCAAGCGGTGAATGCACCCACAAAAAGCCCTGCCGTTGCAGGGATTATGGCCATCATCCCCGGAGGCGGCATGCTCTATTGTAAACGGTACAAAGACGCATTTATCAGTTTCTGCTTTAATACGGGATTAATCTGGGCTGCATATACGGCCTTTGACCACGACAATCCCGCCCTTGGCGGCGTCATCTCCTTTGTGGAAACCGGCTTTTATTCAGGTAACATTTATGGCTCCATCACAGCCGCCCACAAGTACAACAAAGCTGCCCAGATCAAAATTCTGAGTAAGACATTTGACTTTGAACCAGGATTTGATCCGGTCAATAAATCTTTTTTCCTGAAATTAACCCACGGGTTCTGAATGGCATTATCCGAACAGGGATAAGAGACGATCCGCCGTCACCCGCGATGCAATCCGACTCCGGGTTTCATCACTGATATCAAGGTGTCCTGTTTGTTCCAGTGGCGGATGGGCATAAACGCTGCACACCTTTTTCTCGTATTCTTCCCGAAGTTTTTCAAACGAAGACACCACCTCAGGATATTGGCCGGAAGTTTTAAAGGGCAGGCGGATAAATCCATTTGTAACGCCGTCTTTAAAATACGGCACCTGAAGCACATGATATCTGTCCGGCGTCCATAACCGGCTTCGTTCATGTTCCCCTGGCAGGCAATAGCTTAAATGGGAACTTGGGATCATGGGGATATGGCTTTCGATCTGAACGGCATGGATTGCCAACTCTTTTTCAAAGGATTCCAGGGTAATTTTATATGTAAGCCTGGGCCTGAAATTACCTCGTTTCTTTTTAATCTGCCAAGTGATTTGCATATTTTAACTCCAAACGTCTAACGTATCATCGGGCAACATATCTATGACCTCTCCAAAGGGCGGCGCAAACCCGGCACGGCCGGTCCTTATCCACAGCACCGGATAGGCGGGGGTAAAAGAGGGGTAGCGCATGCACTCCATATCTGTGAAAAACAACAGACAAAACGGATCTATGCCCTGATGTTCGACAAACTCAAAAACAGGAGTAAAATCTGTGCCCCCGCCGCCTTTCGGCGCAAAAGACAGATTCAGATCCTGGGCACCAAGCACATCATATCCCGTAACAGCCATATCCGCATAAATCAAATGAATACAGCTTGGATTCATAGCCAAAATGGCCTGAAGTTCGGCCCCGAACCGTTCGAGTTCAGCAGGTGTTATGCTGCCCGATGTATCTACGGCAAGGACAAGCTGGGCCAGTTGATCCGATGCAAGGCTCGGCAAATAAAGGTCCTGGTGAATATATCTGGGATTGGGTCTTGTCCAGGTATAATCCTGGCGGGCTGACTGCTGAATAAACCGGGAAAGCAGGGATGACCAGGGAAGGGTTGGGCTGACGCGTTCTTTGACAAGAATGTCTACCCCTTTTGGAAGCTTTCCCATGCTGCGGGCATTGGATGCCGCCTGGATTAAGGCTTGATCCCAATCCGTATCCTCGTCATTTTGTTCTGAAAAACTCTTATTTCCCGGTGCGGTACCGTCCCTGACTTCACCGGAGTATCCTGGATCCGTATTCTCATCCGGGTCGGGTTCTTTTTCAACGCCATTTTCAGAATCATCTACGACTGAAATAGATTTATCAGCATCTTTTTGTTCTTCATCCCGGCCGGTCGTTTGTGCCGAAGGATCAGAATCATTATTTTCCTCATCCTTGGACTCATCTTCCCCCTGCCCTTCCACCAGGCGGGTGTAAACCTGCTCTGCCGTTTTTCCCGCATACGCCGCATCCCAAAGGAACCCGTCGGGCAAAACCAATCCCGCATCCAGTAAGATAGGATTAATGACATAATCGCAGGCTTTATTCCAAATCTGAGGATCTTTATCTTTTCTGCGCAAATGATGATTGCAGGCAGGATGCATCACTGTATGGGCGGACAGGCCCACAAGTTTTTCTCGGGGAAGCATGTTAATGTAGTTGGGATTATAACCAAAGGTTTTGCCGTCGGTCCAGGCCGTGGTGCAGGTCCGGTCCTCTTTGAGTGTCAGACGCATGGCAAGGGACGCAAAAAACGGGTGATTTAACACCAGGTCCGCTCTTGCCTTAAGCAAACGGGTCTTTGCCTGTTGATCTTCTCTTGTCAATGTTACACCAAAATTTGCGCATTCATGGATGCCCAGTCGGAAAAAGCGGATGTTTCAACGATCCTGGGGGTTTTACGCACAGCTTCGCGCATTAAAAGTACGGAAAATTCAGGGGGCAGGCGACGGGCCCAGGACATCACAAGACTAATATTGTCGATTGTCATGGCCGCACCCATCATTTCACTTAAGGCAAACAGCACGGCAGGATTATCCGGGACGGATATGCCGTCGGGATCAGACATAATGTCCGAGGGCGAGGGCAGCTGGTGCCATAACGCCATAAATCCTGTAAATTCGGCCGCAGCACCTTTTCCAACAGCCCCTGCAACAAGTTCATGAATCATTTCAGGTTCAGGATGGGATTCTAAAAGCCTTGATACAAATTCCCAGGAGCGTGGCGAAGCAAAGGCCCGGGTCTCTCTTTTGGGATCAAAATCGTGCAGCAAGGAGGGCCGAAACCGTATAAATGCCCGCACCTGACGGGATATACCAGATTGTTGCGCCCATTCAAGCCACTGGTCCGCATCCACTTCAAAATCAATATGAACAAAACGGTTGGCCAGGGCCGACGGCATTCTGTGCGACACTGCCCGGTCCTGTTCCCGGTTGCCTGCGGCCACAACAGACCAATTGTCCGGCAACCGGTACTCGCCAAGTTTCCGGTCCAGAACCAGTTGGTAGCATGCCGCCTGGACCAGGGGCGGGGCGGCATTGAGTTCGTCAAGGAAAAGAACGCCCGACCCTTCGGTGGGCAAAAAGGCCGGGACACACCAGTGGGAGCGGCCATCCCGGCTAATTCTGGGAATGCCTCTAAGATCAACAGGATCCAGAAGAACAGCCCTGATATCAATAAGTTTCAGGTCGAGACCGGCTGCGGTCTGCCGGACAACCTGGCTTTTGCCGATGCCGGGCGGCCCCCAAATAAAAACCGGCTGTTTAATGGATAGAAGACCTGTCAACGCTGCTTTGATGTTAGATGATTTCATGTTTACGCCTTGGATATATTTTAAATAAAAACGTTTATTACATTAAACTATTTTTCATGTCAATATTTTTTAGTCGTGCAAAACTTTATATTTCTGAAATAAATTTTATTTTTTAACCTATATGCCCATACAGGGATTGACATCAATCTTTTACCGGCGTAGTATCCTCACCGTTCTCAGGGCGGGGCGAAATTCCCCACCGGCGGTAACCTGGTAATTTGAGGTCAAATTCCAGGAAAGCCCGCGAGCGCTTTGCAGCATTTTAGGCAAAGGTCAGCAGATCTGGTGAAACTCCAGGGCCGACGGTTATAGTCCGGATGGAAGAGAATAAGCAAAAACATACTACCACTGCGTCTTCAGCCTACTGATGTTTTACGTCGGCAGGACTGTCCTCGTAATGGCGGGTGGTCTCTTGCCTTTTTATTCCCATGCCCTGATTCATGTATTAATTTATACCAATTACCAAGGAGTTGAATCATGAATCAGAATCCTTTAAAACAATTTGGAAATTCCCAGCAGCGTTTACAGGCCGGCTTAGAAGCCCTTCGCCGGGGCTCAGGCGTTTTGGTGGCCGACGATGAAAACCGGGAAAATGAAGTGGACCTCATTTTTGGCGCCCATAACCTGACGGTCGAACAGATGGCGATGCTGATCAGGGAATGCAGCGGCATCGTCTGTCTGTGCCTTCCCCAGGCAAAGGTTGAAGCCTTAGAACTGTTTCCGATGGTGCAAAACAATACAAGCCAATACCAGACCGCCTTCACCGTCTCCATTGAAGCGGCAAAAGGGGTTACCACAGGGGTTTCAGCCCGGGATAGGCTAACAACGATTCAGGCCGCCGTTGACGAAAATGCTGCACCCAAGGATCTTAATCGACCCGGCCATATTTTTCCGCTGCAGGCAAAACCCGGTGGCGTCCTTGAGCGGGCCGGACACACCGAAGCCACCGTTGATCTTATGCGTCTGGCCGGTCTTCCGCCATATGGGGTTCTATGTGAACTTACCAATCCGGACGGCACCATGGCAAGACTGCCAAGGGCGGCACAATTTGCTGCCGAGAACGGTTTTGCAATGCTCACCGTCGAAGATATTATAAACTACAGGCTTGAATCACAGACGGTTAAAGCATCCTAATCCGACCCGTTTCAACTATTAAATTAAGCCCTTAACCACGATTTTTCCCGGCATCTTCAAACGTTTTTTACCGGATGCTGGGAAAATAATTGTTCGCGCATCTATTTCTGATCTATCCTTTCACACCGATGCATTAAAAAGTTTTGACTTTATTCATAAACCTGTGGTAAATATTTCAATATATTGTGCTATTTTGTTCTTAGATAGATAATGTTCAATAATTCGGCTGAAATTCATCCATTTTATATTCAGAACCGCGACCCAAGAAACTAAAACAATATTATTGAACGGTATTCTTACTTTAAAGTTCTATTTCCCGCGACATAGCAACTTTTATGGGCATTTTTGCGAGATCTTAACCATACGGAGGAAATTTCATTGAACGATTTTCTAAAAAACCTAAGAAATTCCGGTAAAAAGGAAACCTCGTCAATCAAAAAAACCATGGACAGCACTTACTTTACGCCCGGAGAACGGCGTATTCCAAAAGAGAGACGGCCCTCCGCCTTTAACCGGTCAAATGCCATTCCGGAAAAAGAAGTAAGAAAACAGGACATTGAGGAATTGATTCCGGTCATTGCCGAAAGCACCACGCAAATCGTCAAAGAAATAGGACGTATGGCCGATATAAGCGAAATGCTCATGGAATCCCAGATGCGCCAGCAAAATGCCATGGCCGATTTCTTTGAATCCTTGAAAACTCTGATGGCAAACCGGCAACCCCCTGATGACATGCCAATGGCCACAGCCAGCTATGCTTCGGGAACCCATTACACCAAAGACGACATCATCTCCACCATCAACAGGATGCGAGATCAGGGCGCCACATTTTCTACAATTGCAGAGTATTTAAGAGACAAGGGAATTCCGACCTTTTCCGGCAGGGGGCAGTGGCACGCCCAGACCATCCACCGGCTTTGCAAATAGATTGAATCTTTATTCAGCCTTTACTTAAATTGTTGGCTTTAAAATTAGTTTAATATTCACAACCGTATATTTTTTATATATGATAACTCCCGCCTTTACATTTTTTTGTAAACACGTGTCTGCCGTTTAATCAGGACGATGAAAGCCGTTTTCGAGCAGACAATCAATATGGGGGTTGACTATGACAAAAGCCACGTACTGGGCAGATTCCTATGTAGAGAAACGTTGCAGTGCCCAAGAGGCACTGAAACACATCCGGCCCGGTCAACGCGTATTTATAGGCTCATCCTGCGCTGAACCCCAGCATCTTGTCAAAGAATTGTCCAAAATCTCCTCAAGATTCACAGATCTTGAAATCGTGCGCCTGCTCAGTATTGAAAGCGGACCGCTGACGCTCATCGCCAATGAGCCCCACTCCCAGCAGTTCAATATCAGATCCTTTTATCTAGGCTCCTGCGGTCCCAGGGTAATCAGTAAAAATCAACGGTTTATTACCCCTGCAAACCTGTACCAAATCCCGCACCTGTTTAAATCGGGCCTCATGCCGTTGAATGCCGCGCTGATCCAGGCCTCGCCGCCCGATGACTTCGGGTGGATGAGCCTTGGCATTTCCGTGGATATCAATCTTTCGGCCTGTGAAACCGCTGATATTGTCATATGCCAGATTAACCCCCAGATGCCCCGGGTCCTGGGCAGAAGCTTTATCCATGTGAACGATGTTGATTTTATTGTGGAACATGAGGACCCGCTTTTAACCATCCAACAGCGCCCGGAGCAGGAGTCAGACAATACCATTGCCAGACATATTTCACGGCTTATTGATGACGGTTCAACCATCCAGACAAGCCTAAGTTTAACCACCGAGGCCGTTATGCTGGCCCTATCAGATAAAAATGATATTGGTATTCATTCACAATACCTGTCCGATGCACTCATGCATCTTTTCTCCATCGGGGTGATCACCAATAAGAAAAAGGGATTTAATAACGGCAAACTTGTGGCCAGCGCAGCCGTCGGCTCCGCCCTGCTCTATGAGTTCCTTGACGACAACCCGTCCATTGAATTTTACCCGTCGGATTATACCAACAACCCGGGAATCATCGGCCGGCATAATAAAATGGTCACCCTGAACACGGCCATGGCCATTGATCTCACCGGTCAGGTGGCGGCCGATGCCCTGCCGTTCAACAACTACACAGGAATTAACGGTTTGCTGGATTTCACCCGGGGGGCAGCCATGTCCGAAGGGGGGAAATCCATCCTGATGATGACCGCCACCGCAGATCAAGGACAAAAAAGCAGGATCGTGCCCCGGTTGGCAGAACACGCCGTGGTCGTACCCAGGGGAGATGTTCAGTTTGTGGCAACCGAATACGGACTGGTGAATCTTTTTGGCAAAACGATTCAGGAACGGGTCATGGCCCTGGTATCCATTGCCCATCCGGATTTCCGGGATGAGCTATTTGCCGCCGCCAAAGAGATGGGGCTGATTGACAGTGACAGAAAATTTAAAGAGGCAATTAAAGGCGTCTATCCGCTTCAATATGAAGAAACCATCACTATAAAAGATATCCCCATTACATTCAGACCGGCAAAACCGACGGATGAGCGGTTTATCCAGGAGCACTATTACACCATGAATCGCGGAGATATTGTTTCAAGATTTTTTCACGAGAAAAAAAGCTTTGCCTATGATCAAATAGAGACCACCTATGAAATAGATTATATAAATGATTTAACCATCGTGGCCACCATCGGCGAACTGGGATTTGAAAAAATAATTGCCGTTGGCGAATATTTCAGAAACACGATCATTAATATGGCCGAAGTGGCCTATTCCGTATCAAAAGAATACCAGGGCATGGGTATTGCCGATATCTTGCAGAAAAAACTCAATCAAGCAGCCATTGACAACGGGATTAAAGGACTAATCGCCTATACCTCACCCCATAACAAAGGCATGATACGCCTTTTTCACAAACAGCCCTATAAAATCAGCACCGAAAAAAATGAAGACATGCTTATTTTAAGCTGCGTATTCAGTAAACCGAAAGAAGACAATGACGGAGACAAAGCCCTGGGAGACGCCATTTTATCCATGGGATAAACTTTAGATTCGTGATTTAGTCTAAACCTAAATCCGCGTTTGGAGACAACGCTGCCCATATGCAAGCCGCAGATGGGCAGCTTTGTCGTGTACAGATTAACCCTTTTTCACAAGCAACGCGACCGATTCAATATGATAGGTGTGGGGAAACATATCCACCGGTGTAACTTCGAGCACGGCGTAACGCGATGCAAGCATCTCAAGATCTCTGGCAAGGGTTGCGGGATTGCAGGAGACATAGACGATTTTCTCCGGAGAGTGGGCCAGTACGTGACCTACCACGTCTTTGTGCATCCCTACCCTGGGCGGATCAATAATAATCACATCCGGCTTTTCAGGCACCTGTTTAAACACATCTTTGATATCCCCTTCCAGAAATGTGCAGTTCTCAATGCCGTTAAGTTTTACATTTTCCCTGGCATCGACCACAGCAGAATGAACAATCTCAATCCCGTATATCTGTTTTGCCTGACCGGAGAGCCAGATGGGAATGGTTCCGGTGCCTGAATAGAGATCCAGAACCGTTTGTGATCCGTCAAGAGCTGCATACTCGCTGACCTTGCCGTACAATTTTTCACAGGCCCGGGTATTTGTCTGGAAAAAAGAGTTTGCCGAAATTTTAAACTGATATTGCCCAAGCTTTTCAATCAGGTGATCTTCACCGTGGATCAGAATCTCTTCCTTGCCCACGGAGACACCGGACCGGGAATCTGTAACGTTATTAACGATACAGCTGATCTGGCTGAATTTTTCCACCAGCTGTCGGCTCAGATTTTCAATGACATCAAGCTTTTTTTCAGTGGTCACAAGATTGACCATCCACTTATTCCCAGCCACGGAATGCCTGAGCATGACAAACCGCCAGAACCCTTCGTGCCTGCGCAGATGATATGCAGCAAGTCCCGATTCAGCCACAAAACTACGGATGGTCTCTAAAATCTCATTGCCCAGGACCGGCATAATATGACAGTTGTGGATGTCGATTACTTTGTCAAAGGTGCCCGGGACATGCAGGCCAATGCCAAACCCCTTTTTAACGGACTCGTCCGCCAATTCATCGGGCATCAGCCAGCGCATGGAAGAACAGGAAAACTCCATTTTATTGCGGTATTCGTAAACATAATCCGAGGGAATAACATCGGTGACCCGAACATCTTTCAATCGCCCGATGTGCGCCAGGGACTCGACGACATGTCGCTTTTTGTATTCAAGCTGTCGCTCGTAAGGCAGCTGCTGCCATTTGCAGCCCCCGCAAAACCGATTATACTCGCATCTTGCCTCCTGGCGCAGGGGTGAAGGAGTGACAATGCTGATCAGCTGTCCTTCGGCCCAGGATTTCTTCTTTTTGGCAATCTTTACAAACACCCGGTCTCCGGGCACACAACGGTCCACAAACACGGGAAACCCTTCGGGTTTTGCCAGACCTTTTCCCCCAAAGGCAAGGTCAATGATGTCAAGTTCGTAGGTTTTTCTTTTTTTAACGGGCATTTTATATTATATCTTGTGATTATATGGTTGAAGTAAAAAAAGACAGTTAATATACAAAGATATGGGCACAAAAACAAGATGAAAATATTGGAAACTAATTTTACCGTTGACGGAGTTATTCTGAAAGGAACCCTCCATCTCCCCCCCTGCCCCATGCCCCCTCTCGTTGTGGGCTCCCATGGACTTGAAGGCAGCCAAAATTCCGCCAAGCAGGCACGTTTGTCAAAGGTGCTGCCTGAAAATAATATTGCGTTTTTCCGTTTTGACCACAGGGGATGCGGCGACAGCCAAGGTAGTTTTGTTGACGATACCAGTATCGAAAAGCGGGGAAAAGATTTTTGTGCGGCCGTAAACCACATTATGGAGATGGGGATTACATCAAGCCGCCTTGCACTGTTTGGATCAAGTATGGGCGGTGCCACCTGCATCAAGGCCTGGCAGGATCTTGAACGTTCGGGATTCAAAATTCAGGGCGCGGTATTGTGCGCGGCTCCCGTGAACACCCGGACCATAAAAAGGATCCCCCTGGCAGGCAATGACAAACGCCCTGCCCTGTCCCTGGATTTCTTCAAGGAAAATCTTCTTTATGATCTTTCCGACCAGGCAAAAGCACTGCACCATGTTATGATTTTCCATGGGCGAGCTGATGAAGTTGTCCCGGTGGAAAATGCCGAGCTCCTCTATGCCGCCATGCAGTCCCCCAAAGAGATGATTCTGCATGACGGCGGCGATCACCAGATGAAAGACCCGGCGCACCAGCAGGATTTTGAACAAAAAATGACCGCCTGGTATAATTTCATCTTCAACATATAGCAATGGGCTGAGTGAGGCAATCAACAGCCGGACTCAACCCATGGTAAAAAAGTAGAAGATCGTGTTCGTTTACACAGACGTCTCTATAAAAATATCCAAACTATTCTGCCAGATCCAGAGGGGAACCTAAAAAGCCTTCTTCATCTTCATTGCTTTGCACCTGGCAAAGCATCTGGGCTTCATCAAATTTGGCCAACGTGGCTTCGCTCGGTTTTTTAGTGACCAGGCTGACAGATACAATGGCAATGGCGGCAAGGATAAATCCGGGCAGCAGTTCGTAAAAATACTCACCGTCAATGGAAACGAAATTCTTCACAACAACAATGGTCAAAGCCCCTGTGATCATTCCGGCCAGCGCACCGCTTCGGGTCATGCCCCGCCACAGAAGAGAGAGAATGATCAACGGCCCGAAAGCCGCACCGAATCCACCCCATGCATAGCCCACCATGGACAGGATGCTGCCGGAATCGTTTGAAGCAAGCAAAAAGGCAAGCACGGCAAACCCCAAGACACCGAACCGGCTGATCCAGGCCCGGGTCCGGTCACTGGTATTTTCAAAAAAGGGAAGATCTTCGGTCAACGCAGAGGTCAGGACCAACAACTGAGAATCGGCCGTGGACATGACTGCTGCCAGAACGGCGGCCAAAATAAACCCCGCGAAAACCGGATGAAACAACGCTGTTGTCAGGGCCAGAAAAATTCGCTCGCTGTTTCCGTCGGGACCTGCGACCCCAGGCATGGGATGAACCGCATTGTATCCGATCCCCACAAGGCCAATCAAAGAAGCCAGGACCAGGCAGACCAGCATCCAGGTTGTACCCACACGCCTGGCCTTGGGCACGGACGCCACACTGTCGATCCCGATAAACCGGGCAAGAATGTGGGGCTGGCCAAAATATCCAAACCCCCAGGCACAAAGGGATGCCCCTGTGATCCAGGAGGTGGAAAAGGAGAATGCCCCGGGACGAATGGCGGTGATATCCACCCCGGACCCATACACAGCAGTAAAGGCCATGATGGAACAGAACACCAGAGCGGCCAGCATAAGAAGCCCCTGGATCAAATCGGTCCAGCACACAGCAAGGTATCCGCCCAAAAAGGTGTAGGAGACCACCACCAAAGTGGTAACGATCAATGCAGTCTCTTCGGAAGCCCCGAAACTATGGGCGAACAAGAGGGTTCCCCCCTTAAGCCCGGAGGCAACGTACAATGTAAAGAAAATGAGAATAACAACGGCAGAAACAATTTTAAGCACACCGGAATCATCGTCAAACCGATTGGAAATAAATTTGGGAAGGGTCACAGCATTGAGCAGTTCCGTCATGGAGCGCAGACGCCCTGCAACCACAAGCCAATTGATATAAGCACCAGCGGCAAGCCCGAAGGAAATCCAGAATCCTCCGATCAATCCCTTTGCAAACACAGCCCCTGGCAGTCCAAGCAACAGCCAGCTTGACATGTCTGATGCGCCGGCACTGATGGCCGTTGTGATCGGTCCAAGAGACCGTCCCCCGATCAAAAAGTCTTCATTGTTGCTTGTCCGTGTCATTGAAACATAGCCGATGCCCAGCATCAACAGTAGATACAGCCCAAACTGAACGTATAAAAGTTCCATAATCCTCCCTTTTTCAATCGCTTTTAACAATTTTTTTTGTGTTATTGGCTTGCTGGCTTTTTATGAAAGCCTCTGCCACGTTAATTCCCTTTTTGTATTAAATCCGGTGCTGCATTAATCCCCTTTTTGTATTAAATAATGCAAAAGTCATAATGGTTAAACCATTTAGTCATACTGTGCTAACCTATTGGATTTATGTTCGTCAAGTCTTTTTATTTTATTTTTTATAACTATGGCCTATACAGGCTGATTTGACATAGCCGCGACCAAGCTCACCACAATGAAAATTAAAAAATCTGTAGCGTGTTGAGGACAGATACGGGTATGACAGCAAACCAGAATTGATCCAGCTGGAAACCGGAAAGGGCGAGGACGAACTGATTGATAAGATTTAAACCGGCTGTCGGAGAGAATGTTGATGAGCCGTAGGGGCGACGCCCACGGCTCATCATGCCCATCAGTCTGTGATGGTAAAGGTCAGACTGGATGCAAGCACCCGCTCATCCGCCTTTTTTTTGTCCGGGTACTCAGAGGTATCCTTGACCCTGACGATCCAGTAGCCTGCTTTCAAAGGGATAAAATCAATGTGACCGTATCCGTCGGTCACCCCTGAAAAGGCGATATAATCTTTGGCGGCAAAACTGTCAAAGGTGGCCTCCACCTGGACGAAATGGGCGGGTTTTCCGTTGAGAAATACCTGCATGGGAAAGACATTACCGGGCCTGATGGTTGCAGGATTGGCCAGGGGGACAACCTCAAGATCCATGCCCGTGGGTTTGGATATCAAGCCTGTATCGATTGCCCCGTCCACATTCACGATGGTCTTGCCATACATGACCGCTTCTTCCACATAGCTTGCATCCGGCCGCTGGATACGGTCAGTCTGGGCCCATCCATCGTCTCCATTGGACCAGAACGTGGGTTTGTAAAAGGCCAAGACCATGTAACTGCCTTTTTTAAGGGGTATTTTTTTTTCAAACGAATAATTTTCGCCCTTTTGATCCATCTCCAGGGTCGCCGCTGGTGTGACAAGGCTCAGCGGGGTAAAAATGTGGAGCCGATCGGCCGGAATGGGTTCGACTTTTGGAAATTCGTGGCCGTATCCAATATTTGCCCTGACTATCCCATCCTTATATCCGATTTGCTGCACCCAAAGCTCATGTGCACTGATAGACTCTGGTACAGAAAAAAAGGGAAGTAAGCATAGAATAAAAAACAGGGAAGCGGTCAGACCTTTGGTACGAAATTTGGCATTCATTTGTGTTGTCTCCTTTGAATTTTGATGCGTTATAGATAGTTAAAGCTTTATGGACATCCAGATATAGGCACTTCTGCCGTCGCCTGGATTGAAACCTGCGTCATTATCCCAAATAAAACTGTAGTAATCGGCATCGAACAGATTGTTGATGTCCAGTCCCATGGTAATTTTTTTCCACTTGTATCCAAAAGAACAGTTCACAATGTCGTAGGCCCCGTCCTTTTCTCTTGTATTTTCGGCATCAACTTCGTATTCGCCCTGCATCTCAAGCCAGAAATTTGAGAAAAAACCGGACGGATGATCAAACTCAACCCCCACCTTGGCTGTATAATCCGGTATATTTTCAATGTCATTTCCCTTGATGGCCTGCAAAGAAGGACCGGGGTCGGTGTATTTTGCCTGGATAATGGAATAGGATGCCCAGATATCCACCCATTCGTGGGGTTTGATGCCGACTGAAAAATCCCAACCCTTGCGCATGGTTTCCCCGGCGTTGACATAATCGCCGGAGCCGTCGTTTTTAGCCCGGACCTCATCGGTGGCCTTCATTTGCCAGTAATCCACCCTGGCAGACAGCCAGCTCAACGGAGAAGCCTTAATGCCAAGTTCCCAGCCATCGTTCTTGGAATAGGCAATATCATTGGAAATGGCAGCAGCGCTTGAATTCTGGCCGTACAGAGTGGGCGTGGCGGGCAGTTGGAAGGAACGTCCGAAATTGCCGTAAAAATTGTAGCCGTTGACAGGGGTGATGACAAAACCCGCCTTGGGCTGCCAGATGTAGTCCAGATCCACCATGTCAGTGTTCAGGCTGGTCAGTGGGTTGGTGTTTGTCATTTTACCGTCAAAAGAATCCACACGCAGGGAAGCTGTCAGGCGCAGCCAGTCGGTAACGTCGCCGTCCGCCTGGACATAACTGCCCCAGTAATAAAAGTCCATGTCGTAGTACCGTGAAAGTGCGCCACGTACCCTGTTTTCCGAGGCCCATCTTGCTTCTATATTGTCCTGGTGCTGGTAGTCCACCCCCCAATCCAGTTTCAGGCGTGGAATAAATGTATCGGTCAATTCATATGAAAGGGTGGATATGGCACCGTACTGTTCACTGTCGTTGTATCGTTCCTGCTGGGAGTCTGTGGAACTCCACTTGCACCACCGGGTACGCTCAATGCGCTGATGATAGGCCTTCAAAGACCAGATAAGATCATCGGAAAACGCATAATCCAGATGGGTGCTGACATGGTGGTTATCCTGTTCACCACCGTCGGAAGTCGCAAAATCAGCCGCTTTTGTGGGATCTGAATCCGCCTCTTCTTTGGTCAGGTAGCCCGGGGCATCGGCGTCCATGGTGAACACCCTGGCAATGACCCCCAAGGAGAGCTTTTGATTGTCAGTGGTATAAAACCATTTGCCCGAGGCAGCCCCTTTTTCCAAATCCGAATGGTCACGGTAGCCGTCTGTTGTCCGGTAGCCCACAAAATAGGTCTGGCTGAAGTTCCCGTCGTCGTGGCCTGTGATCAGGCCGGCGTCGTAAGTATTGAAACTGCCGGTTAAAAATTTTCCTTCTGTGAAATTTCCGCCCTGCTTGGTGTGCAGATTGATATTACCTGCTATGTTTAAAAGCCCGTAACGCGGGTCTGTTGTCCCTTTAACGGCTTCAATATGATCGATTTCCAAAGGGAAAAAGGGCTGAATATCCATTTTCCCGTATCCGAAGTTGTGGGGTATGCCATCCACAATCAACGTGATGGGCGCATCGTGGTTGGCGTCAAATCCGCGAAGCGATACCGTGCCGGACACGACACCCTGATTCCAGTCTCCGTAGTAAAAACCCGGCACCTTTTTGAGCAGTTCCATGCTAAAGTCCACGTTTTGCATTTCAATCTGGTCTGCCCCGATGACATCCACGGATGCCGGGGCGTCTGCGCCTGACAAATCGGAAGCTTTTCCGGTAACGGTCATTTCTCCGATTTCCATATACATTTTCTCGTCTTTGCTATCTGCCTTGGCAGATGCTTGGCGATTTGTATCTGATCCTGTAATTTGCGTTTTCCGGGTTGTTTGTACCTGTTCTTGAACATCCGCAGCATGGGTAATTGTCGCCGTTAAGGACAACAACAACATGAATAGTGTGAAGCAGGCCGGCAAAAGGTGTTTCATTTGTTCTCCTTCAATAGAAACTTTGGTCAATAAAATAAAAAAAGGCCGCAAAAACCGCGTAAAGACACCTCTGGTGTCTGACAGTCTTCGTGACCTTTTATGGGGATGCAAATTGTACTCGTTTCGCTTCCGCTCTTCAGAACGGCGATTGCGAACCGAAATATTATAAACGCTGCACTTATGTCAAGCTTAAATTATAAGGGAAATTTTCAAAAATTAGCAATTGAATCAAATAACGGCCGTGGGCCAACCCGATTGATCTGTCCACAATATGACTGTTACCGATTAAAAGACTTGTTGATGTTGAATATTATAATCTTTCCCTGATCGAAAAGCTGATCCCTACAAAGCTTCTGCTATTGGATACTGTATTCAATCAGGATTAGCCGTGATTATATACATATTTTTTAATCATTGTGTCCCAGTACCACCCCACAACCCACACCTCCCCTACCCGTTCGCTTGTCACCACAGCACCCCAAAACTTCCGAAATCCTGTAAAGACAGGCTTAACGGCTGTCCTTCCCCTGGCGGGTCGCTTGTAATCATTTTGGAGCAGGGCCAATCTTGAATAGTATTAAAATTGTATTAAGTCTTAAAAAAGCATAGAGTACGGTTTCGTTCTGAATACACCGGACGAAGATTTGATTGTGCGGAAAACAGAATGCGGAATGCTCTAAAGCCTCAAATTCTGTGGATTTAAATACACAAAAATTATTTTTATTTACAGTTAGTTAATAATATTTATGACGTTATTATTTTTTTCTGGCAAAAGAAAAAAAATAGTGATAATTGCGAAATTGAAGTTCGTATTTCATCAATTATTTTCTTAAGGAGTATTCTAATGCTTCGATTCAAATCTGTTTTAGGTTCAATCTTTATTTCATTGTTATTTTTTGGATTCTTTTGTTCATCAGCGTATTCGACAACTTTGTGGATCGAAGAAGGTCAATTGATGGGCGCATATGATTTAGAGGTTAATGGAGAATATTTTGACGTCGAGTTCGTTGACGATAGTGCATACAACATTTTTTTCAATACCCTAACGAGTAAATATGAATTCCTTTTCACTACGTCCGAACTTGCTTCAGCTGCCTCCCAAGCACTTTTAGATTATGTCTTCATAGACATACCAGCAGGCGGCCTGTACGACACGTATCCTTCTTTAACTAACGGTATAGATAATACCCCCATCTATGCATGTTTCGCTATCACCCCATATCAGTATTCAACCTTCGACATCAACGGCTATATAATTTCCGAAGAAATATCTTATAGAGTCGCAGTAAACTCACAGAACGAGTCGCAAGACACCATAGTAGACGGCTTATCATTTTGGCCGCTCGGATTAACACCACAAGTCGATTTGACAGGAAATGCAAGCACCGTCTACGCCATATGGTCCGAAAGCACCCACCACCAGCCACCAGTACCAGCACCAACCACCATTCTACTATTAGGCTCCGGACTGCTCACCCTCGTGGGTTTGAATAGAAAAAAATTCAACAAGGCTTAATTCTCAAATATGCCGAAACCGTCATACAACCACTGAAACCATTCTTAAACATATCGTCCGATGCGGATTGAGTCAGCATCTTGCTCAGGCTCTTCATGACCAAAAAATGCTTACTGGGCATCAGAATTATATTTTTCTGACCAAGGACAGACAGCGGATGTCACCAGACCATTTTCGTGAAGTCATATGAAAAGCAGCCATAGACAAAGCAGGTTTGATGTATAGGCCACCAATTCAGACCCGTCACACCTTTGCCACCATGATGATTTCAGCAGGAGAAGATATCGGTTGGGTAAAAAACATGCTCGGTCACTCTTCTTTGCAGATGATTTTCCGGCATTATTATGCCTGGGTTCCCCCAAAAGAACGAAACGATGGCAGCCAATTTTTGGCTTTGATTGAAAAAAAAATAAGAGGATTTTAAAAAAGTGTCACCATTACGTCACTCCTCCCCCCTCCAGAAATAACAAAGGCTCCCAGCGAAACCGCTGGGAGCCTTGATATACTTGGTAGCGGGGAAAGGATTTGAACCAATGACCTTCGGGTTATGAGCCCGACGAGCTACCAGACTGCTCCACCCCGCAACAACGAGAGAGAATATAGATCAAAGGGACTTTTGAGTCAAGCACTATTTTCATCAAATTCAAACATTTTCTTCAAGAGACTGTTTTAACTCATCAATCGATGCGGTCGCAGTACCGACTTTAGCCACCACAATACCTGCCGCAAGATTGGCCAAGCCGGCAGCCACCTCAAATGATGCACCTGATGCCAGTCCCAGGCCCAAAAGAGAGATAACCGTATCTCCAGCCCCGGACACGTCAAAGACCTGTCTTGCCTTAGATGCAATAGTGACAGTCGGCTTTCCGGCTTCATAGAGCGCCATTCCGGCCGGACCACATGTAATAAGAAGCTTTTCAAGTCCGGCCTGGGCCATAATCTTTGCTGCGGCCTCTTCCATCTCTTCGGGGGTTCGAATCTCGATACCGGCAGCAATGGCCGCCTCTTTTTTATTCGGGGTTAAAACGGTTACCCCCGTGTATTTGGAAAAATCCATGGACTTGGGATCTGCCAGTGTCATGACGCCTGATTGGTTGGCTATGTCAACAATAGCCGCCACAAGTTCACGGGTGACCAAACCCTTATCATAATCTGATATTATGACAAGATCCATCTGGTCTATGTACCCGGCAATGATCCGGGTTAATGTTTCAAGCGTATGGGCACTGATTTGGTGCTTGACTTCCCTGTCAATGCGAAGCATCTGCTGGCTGGCAGCAATAATGCGGGTTTTTCGTGTTGTGGGTCGATCCGGCTCACTGATCACCCCGGTGACATCAACACTCAGTGCTTCAAGCTTTTTTAAAACATCCCGGCCGGCAGGCCCTGCACCCACGGCCCCCATGGCAAAAACCTTTGCCCCCATGGCTGAAAGGTTATTGATCACATTTCCGGCCCCGCCTAGTGTATGACTCTTTTTTTCCACAGCCACCACAGGCACAGGCGCTTCGGGTGAAATCCTGTCAACCGTTCCCCACAGGTACTCGTCAAGCATCAAATCCCCGATGACAAGCACCCGCAGATCTTTAAATTTATCAATATTTATCATTTAGTCCGCCAAAAGATTGGTAAGCATGGCCTTCAGCTCATCATAGGATCGGGTAATGGGAATGTCAGGGAAATCTTCGGTAATGGATTCAGGGGGCCTAAAGAAAAAGCCCTTATTTGCGGCCTGGATCATACCGGTATCGTTATAGGAATCACCAAAGGCAATGACATGGTAGTTCAGACCCTGGAGGGCTTTGACAGCCCGGGCTTTCTGATTGTCAATTCTCAGATTGTATCCGGTAATCCGGTTTGTTGCGTCCACCGTCAGGTTGTGGCAAAGCAGCGCAGGAAAGTCCAGTTTTGCCATGAGCGGTCCTGCAAATTCCTCAAAGGTGTCGGACAGAATGATGATCTGGGTCTGTTTGCGTATCCAGTCCAGCATCTGCTTTGCACCGTCAAGGGGATCAAGACCTGCAATGACATCCTGGATATCCTTAAGTTTAAGATTGTGCTCATCAAGTATGGACAGACGCTTGGTCATAAGCACATCGTAATCGCTGATATCCCGGGTGGTCAGTTTAAGCTCCTCAATCCCGGTTTTTTCCGCCACATTGATCCAGATTTCAGGTAAAAAGACCCCTTCCAGATCTGCAACAAGTATTTTCATTTCGGTTAACCCTTCTTGTCTTGTTTAGTCTATTGATGCTGCTTTGTTTAACCCGGATACCGGGGCATCAATATAAAGCAAACAGCTATATTGTTTGTATTAAAATTCCAGTAAATTTTTAAATTAATTTCACGTTTTGCCGTGGATTAAGCCTGAATGTCGATAAAACAGGCCGGCGCATGGCTGCTAATCCGTGTCATCATCTTCGATTCGGATAACAACGGGTTGGCCGACCACACAGTCGGTTTGAACAATTTGGGCAAGGGCCGCCTGAATACGGCTTTCCTTGGCCAGATGGGTCAGCATGACAATGGGTACCTGACCCGTGGCATTGCGTCCTTTTTGATGGACGGATTTGATGCTGATATCATTATTACCCAGGATGCCTGAGATGGTGGACAAAACCCCCGGATGATCCTGAGCCTGAAAGCGCAGATAGTACCGTGTGGACAACTGGGCCATGGGCAGAACAGGTATTTTTTTAATGTTTTCTTTGGGGTAACCCAACGTAGGCACCCTGCGCCGGGCACCTGAGATAATATCCCTGGCAATATCGGTAATATCCGAAAGAACAGCCGAGGCTGTGGGCATCATGCCCGCCCCATGCCCCCAAAGCATGGTCCGCCCTGTGGCATCAGCATCTATGGTGATGGCATTCATGGAATGCTCCACATGGGACAACGGATTGGAACAGGGAATCATGGTGGGCTGCACCCGGGCTTCAACATGGTTCTCATGTTTTTTCCCGATGGCAAGCAATTTAATGGTGTAACCGAATTCCGCCGCAAACCCGATATCAGCCGGGCCGATGTTACGGATGCCTTCCACATGAATATCGCCCAGGTTGATTTCCATACCATGGGCCAGGGCACTTAAAATGGCAAGTTTATGGGCTGTATCATGTCCGTCCACATCCAGGGAGGGCTCAGCCTCGGCAAACCCTAATTCCTGAGCCTTTTTCAAGGCATCTTCAAACTTGGAACCATCCCGGGTCATCTTGCTCAGGATATAGTTGCAGGTACCGTTGAGGATGCCGCACATGGCCTGGATATCATTGGCGACCAAAGATTCCCTCAGGCTTTTTATGACAGGCATGCATCCCCCACAGGACGCTTCAAAGGCCAGATCAACCTGATTTTTTTCGGCAATGCGGACCAGTTCATTACCAAAACTTGCCAAAAGCGCCTTATTTGCAGTCACGACATGCTTTTTGTTTTCAAGAATCTTAACAATGAAATCCTTGGCTACGGTCTGTCCGCCGATAAGCTCCACAATAATGTCGATGTCAGGATCATTAATAACCGACATGGCATCGGTCGTTAATTGGGTACCGGTCAGGTCAACACCTCGATCCGTTGTAATGTCAAGATCAGCAATGGCTTTTAGATTCAGACAGGCGCCGATCCTGGACTCAAGCAGTTCTTTTTTCTCCTTGAGCAGTTTTGCTACACCCGCCCCGACCACACCGAATCCAAGCAAGCCGATATGAATTGTTTTCATGAAGATATCTTCTCCAAAATAGTCCCGTGTTTAAAATTTATTCATTTCATACTTCATCCGGGCATCCCTTGTCAAAAAGCTTTTGACATTTTACAGGCTTTGGGCGTATTATTGACGACTTTAAAGGGATTAACAGATCTTTTAAGATTTCCATAGGTGAGATAAGATGAACGACTCTTTGACATACGCGGATTCCGGTGTTGATATTGATAAAGCCACAGAGCTGGTAGACCGGATAAAAAATATTGCCAAATCCACACCACGAACCGGTGTCATGGGAGACATTGGTGGTTTCGGTGGGCTTTTTTCCTTGAACCTGGCCAATATTTCCAATCCGGTACTGGTCAGTTCCACAGACGGCGTAGGCACCAAGCTCAAAATCGCATTCCAGATGGACAAGCACGACACCATTGGTATAGACCTTGTGGCCATGTGCGTCAACGATATTATTGTCCAGGGGGCCAAACCCCTATTTTTTCTTGATTATTTTGCTGTGGGCAAACTGGATAACGCCGTGGCTGAAAAAGTCATTTCAGGTATTGCCCAGGGCTGCACCCAGGCCGGTTGTGCGCTGATCGGCGGCGAAACTGCTGAAATGCCGGGAATGTATCAACCAGGCGAATATGACCTGTCAGGTTTTTCCGTCGGGATTGTTGATAATTCCAAAATCATTGACGGTTCCGGGATTCGACCGGGTCACAAACTCATCGGCCTTGCCTCTTCAGGGGTTCATTCCAATGGATTTTCCCTGGTGCGAAAGGTCTTCTTTGATAAGTGCGGGTATGACGTCAATACCCGACTGGAAGACCTGGAAGGGACCCTTGGCGAAGAACTGCTGAAACCCACCATCATCTATGTATCCACAATTTTAAGTCTGCTGCGCGACCTGCCCATTCACGGACTGGTCCACATCACAGGCGGCGGCATAGATGAAAACATCATCCGGGTCATCCCCCAGGCATGCAAGGCCATCATCCACAAAGGGTCATGGCAAACGCCTCCAATATTCAACATCATCCAGCGGGAAGGCAATGTGCCGGAACATGACATGCACAGAACCTTTAACAACGGCATCGGCATGGTGCTGGTGGTTCCTGAAAAATCCGCCCAGGAAGTCATGGACAGACTAAGTGCCATGGACAAACGGGCCTATTTTATCGGTGAAATTCTGGAGAGGAAAAACAACGAGAACCAGACCCAGTACGTCTGATTCCCCTGCCGGAAAGTTAATTCATGCTCATTCTCGGGATTGAATCCTCCTGCGACGAAACTGCGGCAGCCGTCGTAGAAGACGGCGTGCGCATTCGTTCTTCCATTGTCTCGACCCAGGTATCCACGCACGCCATATACGGCGGCGTGGTGCCTGAACTTGCATCGCGCATGCATCTTGAAGCCATAGATCCGGTGGTGGACCAGGCCCTGGATCAGGCTGGTGTCGGATTGGATGACATTGACGGCATTGCCGCCACCCAGGGTCCCGGACTCATCGGCGCACTGCTGGTGGGATTTTCCTATGCCAAGGCCCTGGCCTGGGCACGAAATCTGCCGTTGGCCGGTGTGAATCACCTGGAAGCCCATATCTGCTCATTGCAGCTTTTGGAAACGCCCCCCGGTATCCCGTTTATCGCCCTTGTGGTGTCGGGCGGCCACACAAACATTTATCATGTCAAAGGCCCCGGGCAGTTCACACTCATGGGGCAGACCCGGGATGATGCGGCAGGCGAAGCCTTTGACAAAGTGGCCAAAATGATGGGGTTAAACTATCCGGGTGGGCCTGCCATTGAAGAACTGGCAAAACAGGGTGATCCTGAAAAAATCAAATTCCCCCGAAGCATGATCCAAAAAGACAACTTTGACTTCAGCTTCAGTGGACTTAAATCGGCTGTGGGTAGATATCTGCACGAAAATTCAGATTTGGGCACAGAAATGGACGAAAGCGACTTGGCCCATGTGGCGGCCGGATTCCAGATGGCGGCCATTGATGTTTTATCCACCAAACTGATTGCCGCAGCCAAAGAAAAAAATTGTACTGCCATCGGCGTTGCCGGCGGGGTCTCGGCCAACCGCACCTTTGTTGACACCCTTCGCAAAAGGGCAGAACGGCATCACATGAAGGTATTTTCACCGCCTTTGTCCTTGTGCGGAGATAATGCAGCCATGATTGCAGCCCGGGGTTGGGAAATGATCCAAAACAAACAGGTCTGCGGCCTGGCAGATGATGTGTATTCCAGGGTAAAATCTGTGGTGGGCGCCGCCGGATAAAACAGACTATTCAAGAAACCTTTTTTTAGCCGCTAAAATCCTTTTCACACAGGTCTGACCGGATTCAAATAATAGTTCGTCCGTTTCAAGATATTTTACCACCGCGTTTTTGGCATCGGCAATATTGGGACCGGCATGACACACCAGTGCCATGTCAATCTGCGCTATCATGATCCTATGAATACAGGTATCCATATCATGGCTGATCGCCTTCATATCAAGATCATCGGTCATGACAAGGCCCTGGTATCCCATATCCCGTCGCAAAAGATCGTATGCGATGGTCTTTGACAGGCTGGCCTGCCATTCCGGGTCTATTTGCGGATACAAAATATGGGACAGCATCATTCCAGACACCTGGACTTTTTTTGCCGCCTCAAAAGGGAGCAGATCCGTTTGTTCCAAATCGGACAACGGCGCATTCAGTTCAGGTAAAAAAAAGTGGGAATCCTTTACGGTTCTGCCGATACCGGGGAAATGTTTGGCCACAGCCATGATCCCGTCCTTTTGAAGCCCCTGGATTACGGCAGAGCCAAACTCAGCCACACGGGATGCATCCCCTGTAAATACTCGGTCTTTCATGATGGAATCCACATTAGGTGGCGCCACATCCATCACCGGTGCCATATTCATGTTAATCCCCATGTCCAACAATTCAGATGCGGTAATCCGGGCAAATTCCCGGGCGTCTTCAAGGGATTTCATATGGGGATTGCCGGGAAACTCGGTGAAAGGGTGACGCAGTCTTGCCACCAGCCCCCCTTCCTGGTCCACGGCAACAAACAAATCCGGCAGACCTTGATCCAGGGCATAGTTTCGGGCATCCATGCACAGACGCCGCAATTGATCGGGCGACTCGATATTGGGCCGGAACAAAATGATCCCCCCGCCCCTGTATTCATCAATCAAATATTTTAATTCAGCATTGAGGGTCCGGCCGTCAAATCCGAGCATCAACCGCTGTCCGGCCAGATCAGGGATCGATTGAAAATTAAATGAAGTCATAAAAAAGTGATCATATCTGCACGCCGTGCAAATGTCGTTCGAGGGTTAATATTCTCGGCATGTACTGGTAGATGGGTTTCCACCTAGATATGCCGTTCAACTCAATACCGTTATATATGATTGAGATCGGTCTGTCAGCAGAAACGACAACCACAATCACTTTTGATGTTGTGGCCGAAAATCTCAGGGCAGAGTTGTATCTGGCCCCCCGGGCCATGTTTTCCCAGGTAACAGACTGACCGTCCAGAAGACAGCCGAATCCACGGATTTTAGCATCCGGTGTGATCTGAACGGCACCGTCAATGCGCATGAACGCCGAAGCCAGTTCATAATTGTCGGAATCCATAAGGCATAACGGGGGATCCAGGACATGGCCGGACAAGATTAGGGGCTCCTCGTTCATATCAATCACCACGGTGCTGCCGTAATGTGAATGCCCGGCCTTGTGTATCAACCCGGAAACCACACTGAACAAGCTGCCAGCTGTTTCAATATCAAGCTGTGAATCCAGCAGCAACTCTTCCAGCTCCACCAGCTTATTTTCCCGGGTGGTGGAATAAAAATAACCGTCACAAAACGAGGCCAGTTTCTGGGTGCCTAGACTCAAAAAGCCATGATCGCCCCTGAAATCTGCGATAATCGCATATTCAGGCGCACGGGCCAGTGTGATCCCCACCACATAATCACCGTCGGATACCAGTTTACGATTTGACCGTTCCACACTGACAAGCAGTTTTCTGATGTGTTTGATATTTGAAATCACCGGCCTTTCATTGCGCCGGAACATGGTTAGAAAATCAATGGCCTCGATGTTGACCGGGTCTGTAAAAAAAAGCCCGCCCCTTGCCCAGGCCCCCTCTTCCCGGGTTTTTGATATGGACAGAATATAGTTCAGGATCGTGGGGATCTGAATTTTGGTATCATAGCCCAAATGGCTGTTACGCTCGTCCACCATATAATCTGCGATGGCCTGGAGTGCATAATTTTTAAGCACATAATCCGAACAATTGATGGGCGGACTGCCCGATGTATAGTCGTGTACCAGCAAAGAGGCCGCCTGTTCCAGCCATTTTTCGGTGGGCTTTATGGAGCACATGTCCGGATGGTGCTCGGTAAACCAGACCTGGTAAAAAAATTCACTGCTTGCACCGGCAAAGGCAATAAGTCCTGACAAGCCTAAGGTTTCTAAGGGATCAAAAGGCCTTTGGGCTGACTTTCAATCTGTTCGGTGATCTCCTGGCGCCAGCGTTCCGCATTGACAAGGAATACTTCGCTGAGTACGGTTTCATGCCCAAACAAAAGATCCTGGGGGTCAAAAACCTGAACCGGATCATCCGGGCCCGGTGCAAACAGCAGGGCAACACGACTGGGATTGGAATACATGCGCAATCCATCTGACACCCCGTTAAGGATATTGGCAATGCACAATTTCTTGAAAGAGTTCTGGTTCATACACCAACCATTTTAATTCAACAGACTGTAATTAATGAAAGGGGGTAATCATTGATCCCATGTTCCATGCGGTTTGGCAAGTTTTTTTTACATGCCGGGTGTTGTAAAAACAGGGAAGGACTGATAATTAAATAAAAACTGCTAAGGAGGCAACAAAATAATGATAAAACCAGTTTCGCGAATTTGCGCGGTTATTCTAATTATTGTCGGGACTACAGCGTTATCTCATGCCCAAACCGCTTATGTCTCTGATATGCTCATTCTCACATTCAGGGAAGGACCGGGACCCAACTACCCTGTGCTCTCCGCATTAAAAAGCGATACCCCGTTAACCGTCATTGAAGAGAAAAACGGTTACCTTAAGGTGGCTCTGTCCTCCGGAGAACGAGGATGGGTGGATAAAAGCTATATTGTGACAGATCCCCCTAAGTCAATTATCATTGATCAGTTAAAAAAAGAGAATGCCGCCCTTGGGGAAAAAATACAGGTATTATCCGAAAAGTCAGACCAGGTTCTCATGGAACAGCTTAAAAACGAGAATCGGTCACTGATCCAAACCGTTGAAACCCTAAAATCAAGATACACGGCGCTCAAGACAGCCTCTGCAAACATAACCGATGTGTTAGAGGAAAATAAACAGCTTAAAACCCAAAACGAATCCTTGTCCGCCACGCTTGAGCAACAAAAGGGAAAAAATGAATTTTTGTATAAGACCGGAATGATTAAGTGGTTTCTGGCCGGCGTAGGCGTGCTTCTTCTTGGCTGGCTCATTGGGCTGAGCATATCTTCCCGGCAAGGTGGATCACGTTCGTTGCTGGACTAAGTCCGCACCCTCCCCTCGATAAAAAGATCATTGGCCCTGTTTTCGTATTTTAAGTATTTCAGCAATGGACTTCAATGCAAGGTTGAAGTCCATTGTTTACAAAATTTAACATATTTTAATTTTATCTTACTTTTCCCTTGACAGGACAATTCATTTCTTTTTATCTCTTACTATACTATTCATGTTTTTTTATTTTCCTTTAAGTTTTCAAATTTTCTTAAATTCAAGAGGAGAAAGCCTTGTCTGACGCAAGCGCTTATGGCAATAAAATCTGGACCGAATCCTATGCCCAAGGTGTTCCCCGGAACATCGACTATCAGGACATTCTGATCCCCCAGTATCTTGAGCAGTCCGCAGCGAACTTTCCGGACAACCAGGCGTTGATCTTCCAGGGATACGCCATGACCTATACGGATCTGAATGACACTGTTTGCAGGTTTGCCGCGGCCCTTAAAGCATTGGGCATACAAAAGGGGGACCGGGTGGCCATTTTGCTGCCCAATATCATCCCCTGCGTGGTCGCTTATTATGCCGCATTAAAAATCGGCAGCATTGTTGTATTGAATAACCCCTTGTACGCGGACAGGGAACTTGAGCGCCAATTTACGGATTCCGGCGCCACACTTTTAATCACCCAGGATATTTTTGTTGACCGCATGGTAAAACTGCGGGAAAAAACCGATATTGAGACCATTATTTATGCTTCCATCGGTAATTATATGCCCTTTTTCAAGCGACTGCTTTTCCCCCTGGCAGCGCCCCAAAAAGGGCTGACCAAAGACGTCCCCCCAGGCCCCGGCATTTATAACTTCCAGGATTTGATCGCCGAATCCGCTCCGGACACGGTTCTGGCGGATGTGACCATGGACGATGTGGCCATGTATCAATACACCGGCGGCACCACGGGGGCCTCCAAAGGTGTCATGCTCACCCACAAAAACATCTCCTACCAGGTGCAGCAGTTCGCCGCCTGGTTTCCCGAATTTGTGGAAGGCCGGGAAACCATGCTCGGTGCCCTGCCCTTTTTCCATGTATTCGGCATGTCCACCTCCATGAACTACGCCATCAAAATGGGATGGCGCAATGTTCTGTTGCCCAAACCCCAATCCAAGCAGCTTTTGGACGCCATCTCCAAATTCAAAGTATCCTTTGCACCCATGGTACCCACCATGTACATCGGGATATTGGAGCACCCGGATATTGAAAAAACGGATCTAAGTTCAATACGGGCCAGTTTCTCAGGTTCTGCCCCCCTTTCGCTGGAGGTCATCAACAATTTTCAGCAAAAAACAGGGGCCATTATTGTGGAGGGCTTCGGCCAGACCGAATGTACCCCGGTCACCCATATAAACCCCTTTCATGGCAAACGGGTTGTGGGCAGTATCGGACTCCCCCTCCCGGACACAGTCTGTAAAATTGTGGACCTTGAAGACCCTGACAGACAGGTGCCCATAGGCGAGTCCGGAGAGCTTCTCATTAAAGGCCCCCAGGTGATGAAAGGCTATCTGAACCAACCGGATGCCACTGCCAAGGCCATCACCCAAGATGGATTTTTGAGGTCTGGGGACATTGCCCAGATGGACGAAAACGGCTATTTTTATATTGTTGACCGCATAAAGGATATTATCATCTCAAGCGGTTTCAATGTCTATCCCAGGGATATTGACGAAGTGCTGTGTGAACATCCCAAAATCATTGAAGCCTGTGCCGTGGGCATCCCCCATCCCAAACGCGGTGAAGCCGTCAAAGCCTTTGTTGTTCTCAAAGACGAAGAGACCATGACGGAACAGGAGGTCATTGACTATTGCGCCACCAAGCTTGCCAAATACAAACTGCCTGTGGCCGTGGCGTTCAGAGATGAACTTCCCAAATCCAATGTCGGAAAAATTTTAAAAAAAGAATTAAGGAGTCAAGAGTACAATAGACGATCTCCCTTTTTAGTGAATTTTTGATTTATTCCCCCAAAAAAATTATCCTTAGAGTACGCGGTATTCCTTTTTGAAATTATTCTGAACTTTGGTATATAACAACCGTGGGCCGGTATGGTCGATCAATATTGAGAGATAATTTACAACAAAAGTTGATAGATCTGTACAAGTTGCACGTAACTTTGCACAGCGTCATGTCAAAAGGTAAAAAATGAAAAAGTTTCAACTCTGGATTCAAATGTCTGTTTTTCTGGTTTTGGGGTTTGCCGTCCAAGGGCGTTGCGAACCGTCATATACCTTAAAACAATTGTGCAAAGTCGCCAATGACAATGCCGAAACCATCCACATTGCCAGAGAACAGACGTACATTGCAGAGCAGGACAAAAAACGGGCTCAATCCGTGCTCATACCGACAGCAAGTTTATACGGCAGTTACCTGAATTATAAAAATGACGATGTTTACACGCCGGATGTCAATACCCTGGGCGCTAAACTGACCCAGTCTTTTACCCTGAACGGCAAGGAACTGATTGCCTATGATGTCAGTAAAAAAAACATTGAAAAGGCAAAATTTTCAGAACAGGCCATTCGAAGCGATTATATATTCCAGGTGGCCCAGGCCTATATCCAGGCCTTAAATCTAAAACGCCTGGTGACCGTGGCGGATGCCGAAGTTGAACGGCTGAACACATACAGGGATTCGGTGAATGAAAAGCTCTCGGTGGGCAGTGTGACAAAGACAGCCCTCTACCGGGCCCAGGCGGAATTATCAAAGGCAAAAACCAATCAGATTGTGGCGAGCAATAATATTCAGACTGCCAAGGCCGCTATCGTTCGACTCACAGGCATTGAAGATACGTTCTCCATTCCGTCCGGAGACACCAAAGCGGTAGATAATTTTTCCATCACCTTTGATGAGATAAAGGCCCAGGCCCTTGAAGAGCGCTATGAGATCAAGGAGGCCGCAAAGGAGGTTGAGATTGCCCGGCGAACCATTGTCTATGAAAAGGGAGAATACTGGCCGCGCATTGAACTGGAAGGCGGCTACCGGGAAAAAGATATCGACTATGATACCGAAAGGGGCGCCCAGGACGGATATGATACCGAAGAGGCATATGTCCAGGCCCAGCTCGTATTTACCCTGTATGACGGCGGTTTGCGCAGGGCTCAGGTACGCCAGGCCGCGGCCAGGCTGCGCCAGGCAGAACAGTCTTTGTCCGATGAAAAAAAGGCGGTCATTCTTGAATCAAAGCAATCTTTTCTGGAATTTAACACCGCGAAATCCACCCTGATAAATCTTGCCGATGAAGTCAAATCCGCCGAGGAAAATTTTAATGCCGTTCAGATGCAGTTCAAATACGGCATGGCCGACAGCATTGATATCATGGACGCCAACACCTTGCTGGTGGATGCCCAGCGGCGAATCTCCAACGCACGGTCCTCCTTTTATCTCTCCATTTTGAAAATTATTTACACCCAGGGAAAAATCCTGGATTATTTTTTAACGGAAGAATAAAATGAATTTTAATTCAAATATACAAAATAAAATAGATGCTGTTTAAAGACTAATATTAAGGTATTGTTAGGATAATCTCCGGGCGAAATCAACCTGAATATCCAATGTTCTCAACATCTAAGCTTGACTAACACCTGCTACCCGCTTATCCTTCACAAAATTTGATGGCGTCGTAAAAAGGCTTTCGCCTATTGTGTTGGGGTACATCGCCTGAGCCTAGACACACCATTCGGGCAAAATATTTAGACCGTCATCGGTTGGATTTTTTTTAATGAAAAGGAGCACACACTATGTACGAAATCATCGCCAATCCCCAGGAATACCAGATTGACCACCTGATTAACGGCACGGACAATGCAGATATCGAACTGACAAGGGAAGAACGGGACAAGTGGGCAAAGCAGATTGTTCAATTCAGTGACCGGTTGTCCGGGTTTGCCCAAAAAGCAGACATGTTTTCGTCACTTCTTGCGTCGGAAGAAAAAATCGCCGCCACCCCGGCTTCATTAAAAACACTGAAAATTCAGCTTTTCATGATTAACGATGCCCTGAATTCCGCCTTGGGTATCGCCGACATGATGGAAAACGATATGATCAAAACGCCCCAGGGTGTATAAAAAAACGTTCAAAATCATTCACAACATCCCAAGCACCATATTCAGTTAAAACATGGTGCTTGGGATGTTTTTTATCCAAGAACATGTTTTTCCAGTACAAAACAGGAGAACGCTCCTTTAAAAACAACCTCATCCCCACGCTGAACCGTAACAGTGACCATCTGCTTTTTACCAGGCGCGGATGTGACTTCGGCCTGGGCATAGACAGATTCACCGGCTTTCAAAGGTTTTAAAAATTTTACATCGGCCCCGCCAAGCACAACATTGGGATGATTGACCGCAAGCATGGCCGCATAGTCGGCAAGTCCGAAAATAAATCCGCCATGCACCAGACCTGAGTCATCGGCTGCCATTCGGGATGTGGTTGTCAATTCCACCCGGCTTTTCCCGTTTTCCACCATAACCGGCGTTCCGCACAATTCATTGTCGATTGATTGATGGGTATCTATATTCATAAATATTTCTCCTTTTTTTACTCATGGTTTCGTGTGCTACAGGCCAAGTTCGGAGATAATCTGCAATGCCGCAGCCTTTGGATCATATTTTTCCGTGTCAATGGATATTCCGGCAAGTGCCTGGTACAACGGATTTCTGATTTCAAGCATCTTTTGTGTTTCAAGGGCAAGGCTGTCCTGGGTCAAATCCGGTCTTCGCTCGATATTGTTCGCATCATTGCGAATTCTGCCCGTCAATACGGATGCTGCGGCATAAAGATAGACCACCGTCCCATTCTCAGTTAAAAACTGCCTGTTTTCTTCTGCCAGGATAATCCCGCCGCCTGTGGCGATAACAGGCCCATCTTTTAGATCCAGGGTCATGAGGGTTTCAGTTTCCTTTGCCCTGAAATAAGGCCAGCCGTGCTTTTCCACCATCTGTGCAATGGTGGTGTCGCAAGTTGATTCCAACACCAGATCCGTATCCACAAAACCTTTGTTTAACAGTTCTGCAAGATGCTTTCCTGTGCTGGTTTTACCGGTACACCGGTATCCGATAAGAAAAATGGGGCCCATGGGCTCTCCTTTTTTAGAGGGATTCAAAAAGCTGCCAGAATGTGGGGAATGATTTTTCCACGCACACGGGATTCTCAATTTTCATACCGTCCACCCGCAGACCTGCAACAGCAAAGGCCATGGCAATGCGATGGTCGTTAAAAGTTTCAATCTCTGCCCCATGGGGTGTGCCGCCGGTAATTTCCATGAAATCCGGTCCTTGTACAGCCTTAATTCCCATTTTGGTCAGCTGGGAACACACCGCATCGATACGGTCACACTCTTTAACCCGAAGATGGGCGATATTGGTAATCCGGGTGGTGCCTTGGGCAAAAGCAGCTGTCACAGCCACAGCCGGCACGGCATCAGGCGCATCGGACATATCCACATCCACCGCGTGCAAAGCATCCCCTTTGACCCGCAATACCCGGCCGTCATGTTTTACCGTACATCCCATCTTTTCAAATATATACGCCTGTTTCAAATCCCCCTGCAACGATGATGTACCGATATTGTCTACGCCGATATCCGCACCGGTGATCGCACCGGCTTCCCAGAAATACCCGGCATTGGAGAGATCGGGTTCCACGGATTTGGTGCCGGCCGTGTAAGTCTGGGCCCCCGGGACCTCATAACAGGTATCGGAAACCTGAAAAGCGCTGACCCCGAACTGATTCATCACATCCAAAGTTAAATCGATATAAGGCTGGGACACGGCAGGCCCGGTCAGATCAATCACCAGACCCTGGTCAAAAAAGGCGCCTGCCATGAGCAGTGCTGACAGGTACTGACTTGACCGGGAGCAGTCAAGAAGGGTGCGCCCTCCGGTCCGGTCTCCGCCATGGATCACCACCGGCGGTGTGCCTTTATCGTTCTGGGAGGATGCACTGATTCGAATCCGGCCAAGGGCGTCCAACAGCTCAACCATCGGTCGTTGGCACATACGCTCATCCCCGGTCAGGGTATATGGGGTGCTGCCCAGGGCGGCAATGCCTGCCAAAAGACGCATGGAGGTGCCGGAATTACCCAGGTGGATGGGATCCAGCCAAGGCTTTGGCCGTCCGCCGAATCCTGTGACAGACAGACCGCCGTTTTCTCTGCTTTCAATTTGCGCCCCCATGCACACCAGGGTTTTGCGGGTAAGCGAAATATCCTGGCTGTCCAGCACATTATAAATTTCGGATGTGCCGTCGGCCAGGGCGGCGCAGATCAGCATCCGGTGCGAAATGCTCTTGGAGCCTGGGATTTGGACCACCTGGTCCTGGATATTTCTGGGAACTACCTGCTTCATAGCCATCTCCTTTAGTTGTTAATAACGATGTTCCGCATCAGATCAGTATCAGGGAATATACCTGTCCATAATTCGAACTGGGCGGCAGCCTGGGCAATAAACATGGACAGGCCGTCGATGGTGGTGCATCCTTTTTGTTCCGCCGTTTCAAGCAGCCGGGTCTTCAACGGGGTGTACACCACATCCATGACCACCATGCCGGCGGTTAATAATTCTTGCGGAAAACTGATTTTGTCCGCCTGGGGTGTCATACCGATGCTTGTGGTATTAATGACCACATCCGCCCGGATGTTTGCCATCTCATCGGCACTGACGAACCGTGCGTTGACCGATTCGGCCAGGGCTCGGCCCTTTGTTTCCGTTCTATTGGTGATGATGATATCCCCATTTTGGGCGGCAATACCATGGGCAACCGCCCGGGCTGCGCCGCCCGCCCCCACAATGCAGACGGTTTTCCCTGCAATACCAAAGGGAATAAGGGGGGCGACAGCGGCCTGGCAATCGGTATTATAGCCTTTTAATACGCCGTCATCATTAACGATTGTGTTTACGGCACCAATGGCCTGGGCTGTGGGGTCGATCCAGTCAAGATGTGCCATGATGGATTCTTTGAAAGGAATGGTCACCGAAGCGCCCCGGATATCCAGGGTGCGAACGGCCTGTACGGCACCGGCTGCATCCTGCACTTCAAAGGCAAGATAAACGGCATTGATCTGCTTATTTTTAAACGCTGCGTTATGGATCAAAGGACCTTTGGAATGCCGTGCAGGATTGCCGAATACACAATATAACCGGGTGTCCGCATCAATCATTCCAATATCTCCTGTTTTTCAAAAATCGGGTATGATCCCAACACCTTTAAGTAAAGCGCCTGGCTTCGAATCTGCTCGATGGTTTGAAATACGATTTCGTCCTGGATGTGCCCTTCAATATCCATAAAAAAATGATAGCTCCAATTATAATGGCGGGTGGGCCGGGATTCCAGTTTAACCATATTCAAACCGGATCGGTTCACAGGTGAAAGCGCCCTGAAAAGTGCACCCGGCGTATGGTTCGTGGCAAACATGATGGATGTTTTATCATTTCCTGTTCTTGCCGGGCGATCTCCGCCGACCACAAGAAACCGGGTAATATTGCCGGCACGGTCCTGTATTTTCGATGCCACCGGCAAAAGGTTATAAAAATGAGCGGCCTTGCCCGAAGCAATGGCGGCAATCTGTTCATCCTTAGAGGCCATGAGCGCCGCATTGGATGTGGACGTGGTCTCCATGACTATGGCATGGGGCAGATGTTTCTTCAACCAGTTTTTGCACTGGGCAATGGCCTGGGGATGGGAATAAACGGTTTTCACATCGTTGAGATCCCCTGAGATGGATAACAGATCGTGGGAAACGGGCTCATAATGCTCTGCCGTAATTTCAATGTCAAATTCAGCGAACAGATCGAGGGTGGAGTTGACAGCCCCTTCAATGGAGTTTTCAACGGGAACAATGCCGAAATGCAGCTCTTTTCTTTCAAGATTATTGAAAATATCAAAAAAACCGGGCTGTTCTACAAATTGTCCGCAGTGGTTGAAATAATGAAGGGCCGCAATATGGGAATGACTGGCCAGGGGGCCTAAAAAACCGATGGTCCTGGGCCTCTGAATTTCCCGTGTTGCCGTGATAATCACGTTGAAAAGATACTGGATCAGGCTTTCGTCCGCAGGACCGGGATTCAGCTTAAAAAGCCGTTCGATCACCATGCGTTCCCGGGTGCGGTCCAGCACCTGACTGCCTTCTTGCCGTTTGATCTCCCCGACCTTTTTACCAATCTCAAGGCGTTGGTTGATCAACTCAAGAATTCGCACATCAATGCGGTCAATTTCATCACGAAGCGGCGACAGTGCAGAGGTGCTGTTGCCTTTCTGCTTTTGCTTATCTTGATTTTTGGTCTCACGGTCTGTCATGTTAATTTCCTTTTTATAATCATCTAAAAATAAAAAAACCGCCTCAGGCTCTGCCTGCTGCGGTTTTTGTGATTTTAGTTATATGTATGGGAAAATCAGTAGTCCACAGGCAGGCTGTCCTTTCTATAAAATCGAGTGCTAAAATAAAAATTTTTGCTGAAGCTAAAAATCATCGAACTATATTTTCCCTTTAAAAGCAGTCTGTGCAGGCAACACAGTTTTTTTAACTGTTGTTGTAACCCAAGCCTTAATGGTGATAAACCTAATCGGCCCATGGGTATCATATATTTTTTGGAACTCTATACGCCCGGCCTGGTTCTGTCAATAATATTTCAATATACAATGATTATCAGGCCTCGTCGGCCGGTTTAATAATAAACGATTGAATCCGGTTACCGTCCATGTCTTTTACGGTAAACGTCCAGTTATTCATACGGACGGACTCCCCGGGGTTGGGAATACGCTCCACAAGTTCCAGGAAAAATCCCGAAACCGTATCGTAATTGACCGATTCCGGAATACCCAGATTCAGCTCTTTGTTAACGTGGTAGATATCTGTTTTTCCCGCTACCAGCCATTTATTCCCTTTAATCTGGACAATGTCTGGTGTATTTTTATCCGACTCGTCGGCAATTTCTCCAAAAATTTCTTCAACCACGTCTTCAAGGGTTACGATGCCGGACACACCGCCGTATTCATCAACCACAACCGCCATATGGCTCTTTTTTGCCTTAAAGGCCTTGAGCAGTGAATCCAATTTTTTTGATTCGGGGATAAAATACGGCTTTTTCATAATGGCTTTAACATCAAGGCTGTCCGGGGTGGTCTTGCAACCGTTTTTTTCCAGGTATTTGGAAAACAGATCCTTGATATGCAAAATGCCGACAATGTTGTCAATGGTATCTTCAATCACCGGGATACGTGAAAATCCTGTTTTTAAAACCTTTGGAATATCCAGACCTTCGGCAGCATCCACCACAAACATGTCGGCTCGGGGTGTCATAATTTCCGAGCAATAGGTGTCGTCAAACTCAAAAATATTGGTGATGTATTCCATCTCTTCTTCTTTGATCTCCCCTTCTCCTTCCACCACTTCCACCATGGTCATCAACTCATCCTCGGTCACGGTATCCTGGGAATTATCTATCATGCCGTGCAGTTTAGGTATGAAGTTAAGCACAAAAATCAGAGGCCATAACATTTTGGACAACCAGTACACGGGATATATAACGGCCCTTGCGACCACCACATTGTTATGATTGGCAAAGGATTTTGGAAAAATTTCGCCGAACACAAGAATCAGAAGCGTCATGGTACCAGTGGCAATGCCCACGGCATTGGACTCAAATTGGGAGATGGCAAGGGAGGTGGCAAGGGAGGATGCGCCGATATTGACCAGATTATTTCCGATGAGAATGGTGGTCAAAAGGGTGTGGGAGTCTTCCTTCATCTCCAGGATAAGCCGGCCTGAATTTGAACCGTCTTTAGAAATATGGAAGGCTTTGACCCGTGAGATGGAGAAAAGCGCCGTTTCGGACATGGAAAAAAAACCGGATAAAAAAAGACAGATACACAACAAGGTCACTTCAATAGTCATAACCCGAAATATTTCCTAATAATTTATCATCTTATAAGATGGATAATTTAATCGTTTTTGTCTGAATATGTCAAACAACGTTTTTTAAGGCCTCATTTTTGTGGATCAGGTTAAGTACAATGGCTGCGGTACGTTTTGGGGCACCCGGCAGCCCTAATCGTCTGCGGACTTGATGAAGCTGCTGTTTATGATGTTCAAGTTCAGGCAGCATGGATGATACGGTTTCACTTATTGTTTCGGCATTGGCATCGTCCTGGATCAGCTCCGGCATCACCTGGCATCCGACGATCAGATTGGCAAGCCCGATGTATTTGGCCTTCACAAGCAGCCGTGCAAGCCGGTAAGCCACACCGGACATTTTATAAATAATGACCGTGGGCACAAGATTTAACGCCGCTTCCAGCGTGACAGTGCCTGATGCGGCAATCAAAAGGTCAGCCCGGTCAAAAATCTGTTTTGGCCGGCCTGTCACAATTTGGAACAAATCACGGCTTGGGTGGTCAGCAACAATTTGTCTGATGCGATTTTCATGCTGAATGATACCCGATGAAACCAGAAACTTTAAACAAGACTCTCTTTTGGAGAGCATAGCCGCAGAATCCAGCATCACAGGAAGCAGTTTATCAATCTCAGCCGACCGGGACCCTGGAAGCAGCCCGATCACCATATCATGCGCCTGCGCCTCTTTATTGGGAGTATCTAAGGCCGGCAGGCTTGGGGGATATTCATCCACCAGGGGATTTCCCACATAGGTGGCACAAATTTTTCTGGATTTATAAATGGGAATTTCAAAGGGGAAAATCAGTGCCACGTGGTCAATAACCGTTGCAATGGTATCCAGACGCTTGGCATTCCAGGCCCAGACCTTTGGCGCGATATAATAACAGATGGGGATATTATAGTGTTGCTTGATGAAACCTGCAGTTTTCAGATTAAAGCCCGGGTAATCAATGAGCACAACCGCATCAGGCGGATCTGTTTTTAATCGTCGCTTGACCAGACAAAAGGCCTGTTTGATGGTGCCCAACTGCCGGATCACCTGCACAAGCCCCATGGCAGACAGCTTATCTATGGGGAAAAAAATGTCTGCACCTTGATCGGCCATGGCTTTACCGCCGATTCCGGTGATCCGGATACCGGGGCAAAGTTGTTTTAAAGACCTCACCAGGGCGCCACCGTGAAAATCACCGGAGGGTTCACCGGCAAGGATCATGACATGCCGGGGCCGTTCAGTCATGGATCTCCTCCTCGGTCACAGCGGTGATGCAGATATTGTACTGGTTCGCCAGGGCAATCATTTTTTCACGGTCAAAGGAGAGTGACTTGCCCGCTTCAAGCACCAGCACGGTTACTCCTGATCGGTGCATGGTTTCAATGGTTGTACATCCAGATGACGGCAGATCAAATCGTAAATCCTGGTTGGGCTTGGATAATTTAACCACCGTGGCACCGTTGCCCCGGCTCAGGCGCCCGCCCCGCTCTATGGTGGCGTCCGTGCCGTCAATGGCTTCCACGGCAAGTACCGTCCCATTGGAAATAACCAGGCATTGACCGATATCAAGACGGCCGACGGCCTTGGCAAGCTTCCAGCCCTGCTGGATATCTTTTTTTTCCGCCTTGTCTGGTTTACGCTTTGTCCAGCATCCTTTGGGGCTGATCAGTTCAGGTAAAAGAAAGGTGGAGGGTACCAGGGTAATGCCGTGCTTTTCCAAAAGATCCGCAAAGGACGAAAGTACATTGTCATCGTGCGTGCCTGCGGTTTTAGCAATAAAGGCAAGGGCTTTGAGATCCGGCCTGATATCCTTGAAAATATTGGCCTTGCTGATGGAACCCATGAGCAGTGCCCGGGTGACACCATGGGATTTAAAATAACGAATCAGTTTGTTCAGCTGGCCAAGATAAAGCCATTCAAACCGGTGGGTCTGTTGGGCAAGTTCGGGGTCGGTTTCACTGCGGAAACCGACCCCAATTACTTTATAACCGTTTGCACGCGCCTTTTGGGTGAAAAGCAGCGGGAATTGTCCGCCGCCGGCAATCAGGCCGATGTTGGAAGCGCAACTATTGCCTTCGGAATCGTTCATGAATGCTAACGTGTCACCCCGCGGTTGGAATTTTTTATAAATTCAGAAAAGCTTACAACCTCAGGAAGCTGTTCAACTTCTGCTTTGGTTCTTTCCACGGCCTGGGTCACGGTCAGTCCGATCCTGAAAAATATCCGATATGCTTTTTTTAACTGGCGAAGGGTAGACGCTTCAAAGTTATGGCGCTTTAGGCCGACATTGTTCAGGCCGTGCAACGTGGCCCTGTCGCCTGCGGCAATGACAAAGGGTGGGATATCTTTTACCACGGCGGATTTGCCGCCGATATAGGCATAGTCTCCGATTTTCACAAATTGATGAATGGCCACAAGACCGCCCACCGTGGCGTAATCTCCGATTTCAATGTGCCCGGCCAACGTTGAGTTATTGGCAAGGATCACGCCTTTACCGGTTTTACAGTCATGGGCAATGTGGGTATAGGCCATCAGATAATTTTCTTCACCCACTGCGGTCAGGCCGCCGCCAAACCCTGTACCCCTGTTGATGGTGACAAATTCACGGATAATGGAGCCTCTGCCGATGGTCAGATAGGTGGTCTCCCCGTGAAATTTAAGGTCCTGGGGGGCACCGCCAATGGAGGCGTACTGAAAAATATTACAGTCCGGGCCGATGGTGACATGTTCATCAATGGTACAGTAAGGACCGATGGTCGTACCGGCACCGATGGTCACATCGCCTTTAACAATGGAGTACGGGCCAATGGTGACATTTTCTTCTATTCTGGCCGATGAATCGATAATTGCCGTTGGATGAATGGGTTGAATGGTTGGTTGGGTCATGATTTCTCCGTCCGGTTGCTTTCCAGCTTTTTTATCCGTTTTTCAAGGGAAAGCAGCTGTGTTCTTAAACTGGGTAGCCGGGGTATGATGCGGGACACTTTCAGCCAGATGTTATGGGGCATATGGGGAATACCTGAAACAATCTGGCCCGGGGCAACATTTGCGCTGACACCGGCATAGGGACCGACAATTGCCCCGTCACCGATGTCAAGATGACCGGAGACCCCCGCTTTGCCTGCAATGATGACGTTTTTGCCGATGGTGGTGCTTCCGGCAATACCCACCTGGGCCACCACCAGTGTATTATCCCCGATTTTAACATTGTGGGCGATATGGACCTGGTTGTCCGTTTTCACGCCGTTTCCGATGCGTGTTATGCCCAAGGTTCCTCTGTCTATGGTATTGCAGGCACCGATTTCACAGCCGTCACCGATATGGACGTACCCTGTATGTACCAGCTTGGCATGGGCGTCACCATCCTGGACAAATCCGAATCCATCGGAACCGATGACACTATTGGGATGGATAATGGACTGTTTGCCGATCTGTGTTTTATCTACGATGGTGACATTGGGACTGATCCGGCAGGCGTCATTGATCCGGCACTGTTTGCCGATCACCGTATTGGCCATGATATGGACTCCGCTGCCGATGATACATCCCGGCCCGATGCTGACATGGGCGTCAATGCGTGTGCCGTCCCCAATGAGGCAATCACCTGCAATAACAGCAGAGGGATGAATAAATGCATTCAGCGACTCTGCCGGCATAAGGTGCTCAACGACTTTAAAAAAAGCAAGTTTAGGATTATCCGTGCAAAGCAGCGTTATACCTGGCACCGCAGGGGCTTCATTGGGTACAATGATAATACCGGCGTTTGTTTCATCCAGTCGGGAAAAAAAGGAATGGTCCACTGCAAAAGTTAGATCTTTAGGTCCGGCATCATCAAAGGAAGAGACCCCGGAAATGGCTTTGCCCGGATCTCCGTAGACCCGGGCATTGACCATAGCAGCAATTTGGTCTGCAGTAAGCATCTATTATTTTTTCTTAGCGTATGTTGAATTATATTTTTTTATTACCTCGTCGGTAAGATCCACCTTGTCTGCAGCATAGATAACACCGGCGACTTTTTGTTCAATGATCAATGTATACCCCTGGGCCTTGCCCAATTCGTTGGCGATATCAAAGACGTCTTTTTGGATTTGATTCATCCGCTTGTTTTGCAGAATCTTCATCTCCTGGGTATAATCAGCATTCATTTTTTTCAGGTCATCTGCCCTGTCCCGCAATTCCCTTTGACGCTCAAGCTTTTTTTCAGCACTAAGCACAAGGGCTTCACGCTCTAGTGCATCTGACATGTCTTTAACTTTTTTCTCCTCGGCCTGGAGCTTTCCCTGCAGCTCGGTCAGTTTAGCCTTGAGGTCTTGTTGCATCACTTTGCCGGCACTGGATTCCTTCAAAATGGTTTCAAAGCTGATCACACCTATTTTAACCGCATCCGCTGCAAAAGCGCTGCAAGAAAACATTGCGACAATAATCAGAACCGCCGGAACTATAATGCTTTTTTTCATTTATGCCTCCGATAATAAAATTTTATTGTTCATATATTAAAAATTTGTGTAACCCACACAAATTTTCAGACTGCAGTTAGTTATGGGAACAACCTGAGGTATTCGTAAACCAGGTTGCCCCTTGTCTATTAGAAAAATGCACCGATGGAAAAGTCAAATTGACCATCGCCGGTACTCTTGGTTTCTTTACCGTCCAGAACAATACCATAGGCCAGTCTGATAGGCCCCATGGGAGAATTCCATCTAAGTTCGAAGCCTGAACTGGAATACTGATCGCCCAGGTCAATGGTTTCACCGTGGTTGTATACATCACCTCTGTCGTAGAAAAAGACGCCATACACCGCCTGTTCCTCTACTATGGGGAACATCATTTCAATATTGAACTGCGTGTACATCTCACCGCCGACTTCAATGCTGGACCCGTTTCTGGTGCCGTTAATGTCCGTATCATCAAACCCTCTGATGGAATTGATTCCGCCAAGATAGAAGCGCTCCCAGTCTATGTCCGGGTTTCCGTCGGTTCTGTCATCAAGATAGCCCCCTTTGGCATAGATACCGGCAGAAAATTTCCAAAACAAAGGAAAGAAGGCGGCCGATTCAACAAGATACTTGGTAAAATCAATCTCTCCGCCTAAAAATTCCCCTGCATATTCTACAGATAATTTATGATACATGCCTTCTGTGGGCAAAAAGCTGTGGTTTCTTGAATCATAACTGATATAAGGCATAATGCTTGATGTCAGATAGGAGCCTTCTGAAACCGATGTATTTGCGGTTTCAACATCAGCAATATCAAATTTTTCAATATTGTACACTATGCCGATGGTGGTGTAATCCCAGAACCTGCGAGAGGCAGCCCGCAAGTTAAGTCCGTAGGCGTTTTTATCATAATAATCGTATTCGTGCTCAAACTTATAAATATTGAACCCGGCTGATATCGGCTTGTCAAACAGCCAGGGTTCGGTGAATCCGATATCATACAGTGCGGTTTGTCCGGACAGCCGAATGGTGAATTTGCCGGTCTGCCCTTTGCCGAACAGGTTACGCTCTTCAACGGAAAACTGGCCGAATGCCCCGTCATCACTGGAGAATCCGCCGCCAAACGAGAAGTTTCCTGTGGGTTTTTCTTCAACATTGATATGAACGTCCCGTTTGTTCTCTTCTTTGGTTTTAACCGGTTTGATGTCGACATTTTGAAAATAGTCTTTAAATACCAGGTTTCTGTTGGAGCGCTGGATATTTTTCATACTGTAAAGACCCTGCTCATCAATGGCAAGTTCTCTTCGGATAACCTTGTCCCGGGTCTTACTGTTGCCGGTAATAATAATCCGGTTAAAGTAAACCAGATCTCCTTTATCAATGTCAAAATTTATATTGACGATGGCGTCGGCATCATTTTTATCGGCCTTGGGGACAACCCTGACATTGGCATACCCCTGGTTGGCATAAAAGTCGTTCAGGGCAATCATATCCTTGCGCACGAGTTCCCGGTTATACAGTTCTGACTTAGGCGATTCAAGAAGAGCCAAAAGCTCCGCCTCGCTGGTGAGGATGTCACCTTTGATGCTGACCACCCCGTTTTTGTATTGCTTGCCCTCATCAATTTTAAACCGGATGGCAATCTCCTGCGTACCCATGTTCACTTCCGGATCAGAGACCTTGACATTAATAAACCCATTGTTCTTATAGAACGCTTCTATGCGAAGCACGTCATTGTCAAGCTCTGTCTCGTCAAGTTCTCCCGAAGATGTTATAAAAGACCAAAAGCCCTTTTCCTTGGTCTGCATTTCGTCTTTTAGGTCATCATCGTCAAAATAGTGATTTCCCTCGAATTCAATGCTCGTGATTCTGACTTTTTCACCTTCTTCAATATTGAAAACGATATCCGCCTGATGGTTTTCCAGAGGCTTTATCGCGTATGAGATCTTACAATTATGATAATTTTTTTCATAATAGAGACGTTTGAGTTTATCTACGTCACTGTTGAGCTTATATGCATTGAGAATGGACCCGGTGGAGGTGCTGACAACCTCAAATAATTCCTTTTCCTCATAAATATGATTATTTTCAAAGCGGATATTGCGGACACTGGGTTTTTCCTTAACTTCAAAAATAATCTCAACCCCTCTATCCATATTCTGGCGTTTGATGACTACATCATCAAAATATCCCATCTTGTAAACACTGCTCAAATCGTTGTTTAAAACAGTACGATTTAAAAGATCGCCTTTTTTGGAAGAGATCACCCTTAGGATGGCATCGGAATCAACACGAACGTTGCCCGTAACGGAAATGGCTGAAATAATTTTCTGCTGGAACAGTTCACCGATGATATCTTTTTCCAGGGAAGCTATACCGATATACAACTCGGACAGGGTTGGGGCTTGTGAGAAAAAAGTTAACGGTGCCTGTTTTTCATAGACACTGTGCATCTGCGAATCAACGCTCAATGCCTGTCCTGCCACAAAAATGTCGCCGGTAATAATCCAGTCAACGCCTAAACGGATACCCTCCTGACGGAATTGCTCGTATCCCCAGTCCGTTGTATCAACAAAAGTATCGGTGATCACAACCTTCGCGCCGTCTTTTTCAAGCTTTTCTTTCAACATTTTTGACACGGCCGGCGCAATTTTTTCATCGGGCTGCGCTGCCTGGACGTGAAAGGGAAATAACGCCACGGCAACCTGTTCCTCGGCAGAAACGACGCCCGCTCCCAAAAGGCAGAAAAAAACTGCAAGCAATACACCAAACTGAAAATTTCTCATATTTAGTCCTAAGTAAATGATTTCACCTAAATTTTTACTTTTATACCGGTACGATTTTCCCGTTTTTCAACGTCACTTTTCTGTCCATTAAACCGGATAATTCTGAATTATGGGTGACCACGATAATCGTCATCCCCATTTCCCTGTTAAGTTCTTTCAAGAGTTGATGAACCGCGCGGCTGTTCTTTTGATCCAGATTGCCGGTGGGCTCGTCGGCCAATAACATGGCCGGCGCCATGACCAGTGCCCTAGCAATGGCCACCCGCTGCTGTTCGCCGCCGGACAGGTCTTCCACCCTGTATTCGATTCGGGCACCAAGTTCTACTCTTTCAAGCATATTTACGGCATGCTTTTCAATAGTTTTTTTGGATTTGCCACTGATCAAACCAGGCAGCATAACATTTTCAACGGCTGTAAAGCCCTGGAGTAAATGGTGAAACTGAAAAACAAAACCAATATTTTTATTTCTAAAGGCGGCAAGCTTTTCATCATTATACGCCAGGACATCTTCGCTGTTGACTTGCAGACTTCCTTCATCCGGCCTGTCAAGGGTGCCGATAATATTAAGCAGGGTGGATTTACCGATCCCGGAAGCGCCCACCACAGCAATGGTCTCGCCCTGTCGTATGGATAGATCCGCCTTGTGAAGAATGTCCAGCGACGCTGTTTTGGAAACAAAAAACCGTGAAACCCCATTGAGTTGAATCAGTGGTGTATCACCCATATCGTATGGCCTCCACCGGATTCATTCGTGACGCCTTATGCGACGGATACAGGGTGGACAAAAAACAGATCACCAGGGCGGACACGGCGATCAAGATGACATCCGAATATTCAAGCTGAACCGGAAGGGTGGAAAAAGGATATGCCTCGGGCAGTTTTATAAATTCGTATCGTTTCAGGATAAAGCAGATGACAACGCCCAAGATTGTTCCGATACCCGTTCCGATGATACCGATAATCATCCCCTTGATGATAAAGATGCGGCGAATCATGGAATTAGTGGCACCCATGGCTTTTAAAACAGCAATGTCACGGGTCTTTTCCATCACCATCATGATCAGAGCCGACGCGATATTAAATGCCGCCACAAGAATAATAAGTGTCAGAATAACAAACATGGCGGTTTTTTCAAGTTTAAGGGCAGAAAAGAGGCTGTGATTGATATCCATCCAGTTGCGCAGATAATACGGATAAGTTATGAATCCAAGTGCATTCTGGCTTAACTCTTTTACCTTGAATATCTGATCAGTCCAGATACCGAAGGCGGAAATTTTTCCTTTGGCCCCCACAAGGGCCTGGACCTGATCCAGCCGGGCATAGGCCAGACTGGAATCGTATTCGGACATGCCGGATTTAAAGGTGCCGGTGACAACAAACTGTTTCATGGATGGAATCTGCCCCATGGGGGAAATAACACCCGATGCCGACATCAGGATCACCCGGTCGCCCTCCATTACCCCCACGGTATGGGCCAGGGACTGTCCCAGAATAATGCCGGGAAGCGTTGTTTTGTTCGTTGTCTTGTTCAGTGCATTTTCAAGATCTTGGGCGGTGTATCCTTTGATCAGTGCCGCCCCTTTTTCCGGCTCAATTCCCCTGAGAATAATGCCGGAAAAAGAGTTGGCTGTGCGTATCATGGCCTGGCCAAACAGGATTGGGGATACGGCTTTAACCCCGGGGGTCTGTCGGATCTTGTCCTCCATGTCCTGATCAGGAATAAAACGACCAGAATAATTCATGGCCAGAATATGGGGTTCCAGCCCAAGAATTCTGTTTCTAAATTCAGTTTCCGATCCGCTCATGACGGCAATCACCACAACAAGCGCCATAACGCCGAGAATAACACCGGCCACGGACAACAAGGTGATCAAAGAGATAAATCCCTCTTTGCGTTTGGCCCGCAGATATTTCCCGGCTATGAAGAGTTCCGCCCCCACAAATCCCTTTTATGCGTTATACATTTTTCATGTGTGGAAAAAGAATCACCTCTCGTATGGAGGCAGCATCGGTCAACAGCATGACAAGACGGTCAATGCCGATCCCCTGCCCGGCTGTGGGCGGCATGCCATATTCCAGTGCCTCGACATACTCCGCATCCATGATATGGGCTTCATCATTGCCCTCATCACGCTGACGCACCTGCATGAGAAACCGGTTATACTGGTCTTCGGGGTCATTGATTTCGGAAAATCCGTTGGCAATTTCTCTTCCGGCAATGAACAATTCAAACCGGTCTGTCAGTTCGGCATCGGTATCGCTTTTTCTGGACAAAGGCGATACTTCCACCGGGTATCCGGTGATAAATGTGGGCTGGATGAGCTTGGGTTCCACAAGGGCATCGAACAGTTTGGTCAGCACCTTGCCGTGCCGGTCTTTTTTGGCGATTTGGATGTTTTCTTTTTCAGCGTGGGCCAGCAGCGCTTCGGTGTCATTGACAATGGCCGGATCAATGCCGCCGATCTCTGATAAAGAATCGATCATGGAGATGCGTTTCCACCCTTTTGAAAAATCAATGGCCATGCCCTGGTATTCCACCTTGCTGTCGCCGGTAATTTGGGTGACAATGGTGGAAAACATCTCTTCGGTCAGATTCATCAAATCTTCATAGGTGGCATAGGCCTGGTAGAACTCAACCATGGTGAACTCCGGATTGTGCCGGGTGGAGACCCCTTCGTTCCTGAAGTTCCGGTTGATTTCAAATACCTTTTCAAATCCGCCCACCACCAGTCGTTTCAGATACAGTTCCGGTGCGATGCGCAGGTACAGCTCCATACCCAGGGCATTGTGCCAGGTTTTGAACGGGGTGGCTTCCGCACCGCCGGGCAGGGTCTGCATCATGGGTGTTTCCACCTCCATGAAACCGTTGTCATCAAAAAACCGTCTCATGGCCGCCACAATGGCGCTGCGTTTTTTAAAAATCTGCCGGGTGTTTTCATTCATGATCAGATCAAGGTACCGCTGGCGGTATCTTTTTTCAGGGTCCTTGATACCGTGGAATTTTTCAGGCAGCGGCCTTACGGATTTGGATAAAAGCTTAAAACTTTCAGCGAGCAGGGTCCATTCTCCGGTTTTTGTCTGGAACAACGGACCCTCAACACCGATGAAATCACCGACATCCAGTTTTTTAAACAGAGTGTAAACATCATCGCCCACCTTGTTTTTCTGGATATATACCTGCATCTGCTCTCCGGCATCCTGAAACCTGACAAATGAGGATTTGCCCATTTTATTAATGGCCATCATACGACCGGCAAGGCGGAATTTGCGTCCGTTTTCGCCCAGGGTATCCGCATTCTTTTCTATAATATCTTTGACCTCATAAACCCTGTGATCCGGTTTAAAATCATTGGGATAGAGGTTGATGCCATCGGTTTTTAGCTCGTTGATTTTTTCTTTGCGAAGATCAAGAAGTGTGCTTGTTTTGTTATCCATAAAAATAATTGCTCTCGTTTATATTTAGGCTTCCGAATTTATACACAAAAAGGGCCGCTTCCCTTTAATTTTAAACTTTTAGCCATGGGAAACCCCATGAATAAAACATGGTAAAATAGCGCTTTTGCATAGCCTTGTCAATGACGGCTCGGCAGGGGAAAAATAATCGCAAATAAATAATGGTTATTCCCAAGCCACTCTCTTTAAACGAGAAATTTGCCAAAAGATCAAAAAAAGTATAAAGAGGTACAATGAAGGTGTCAATGGCACACTGAACGTCATACGCACAAGGTATGACATATGCACTATCCATCGTTTAATACAAGGAGAATGAAATGTGTAATTGTAAATGTATGGACCCTAAAAAACTCAAAGACAAACCTGAAAACTGTACGCCTCAGCAAATAGAAAAATGCCATGGGAAAGACGGCGGACATCCTTGTTCCTGCAATTCCGATAAAAAAAATGAGAGCACGAAAAAAAGCCAATAGCACGATGTTTTGTTATGGGCTGAACCTTGGTGGGAGCCGGGTCAGCCCGCGACCAATGCCCGGCCATGGTAAAAAGCCAACATGCCTGAAAATTTAAATAAACAGTTCAGTCAGACTGCCTCACCTCTGGGGATGCCATAAACCGCCTTTCAGCCTCGCTGTATTAAACCTCACGTAAAGCTTAAATGAAAAAATATATTGGATGGATTATTTTTGGAACGCTTGTGCTGTATCTGATAAGTATTCCTGCGCCCTGTATCCTAATTTTGTCGACACTGCTGGGGTGGATTGTACCGGTTCTTATGTGGCCGACACTGAGTAAAAGTGCACGGAATCAGGCGCTGCTGCTGTTGATAACCGGCGGTATTCTCATTGGTTTTGCTGGATACAAAGGCATATTCTTAGGTTGGCAGGCAATTTTTACCACCAATCTGCCTTTGCTGGCCATGTTTGTTGCCGTCTCTTTTCTCGCCCTGACCAACACCGGCATCGAAGACCAGGAACTCCCCCAGGGGAAGCGAGCGCTCTCCATCACGGCCTTGGGCACCCACCTGCTTGGTGCGGTCATCAATTTGTCGGTGCTGTTTGTTTTCGGCGATCGCCTGCGTAAAAACGGTATCTTGACTAGAACCCAGGCCTTGGTTCTTGCCCGCTCGTTCTGTGCGGCGGCATGGTGGTCGCCTTTCTTTGTTGCCACAGGTGTTGCCCTCACCTATGCTCCGGGCATGTCATTGCATAAAACCTTGATCCCTGGTGCGATGATGAGTTTTATTGCCATTGGCTATTCTATTGTTGAAGTGGGCTTTGTCAGAAAAGAACCATTCTCCGGATATCCATTCAGGGTCGACACCATGATCGTGCCGACGTTTCTTGCTTTCATTGTTCTTGGCGTACACTATCTTGAGCCGGAGATCAGCATTCTTACCGTTATCTGCCTGGTTGCACCACTAGGCGCTGTTGTTTTCATGAAGTTTCGGCCCAGGATGGCTGCAGTGCGTGACTTTATCAATACCAACCTGCCATCGGTGGGCAGTCAATTTACCCTGTTCCTTGCCGCAGGCGTCTTTTCAGCAGGCATCAAATCAATGATCCAGGTCTACCCGGTAATATTCAGCCTCGAAGGCGCAACGCTGACCCCCGAACTCCTGTCGGTGATCCTGGCCGTGATGATCATCATTGGCATTGCCGGTGTCCATCCTGTTGTCAGCGTTTCCATTGCCAGCCCCCTGCTGCTTCCACTCAACCCGGATCCTTCCCAGCTGGGCTTTTTGTTTCTCAGCTGCTGGGCCATATCAACGGCCAGCAGTCCGTTGTCCGGCGTCGGACTGGCCCTGGTGAGCCGGTACCGGGTTCAGCCCAAAGTGATCCTCCAGAGCAATTGGCTTTACGCCACTGTGATGTGGGCAACCGCCGCCACAGCCTGCAATCTCTTTTTCCTTCACTGATGTCAGGGTGTATATTTGCAACCAGTCCATAATCCGCGACAAAGCCAAAATTCATTCCTTCAAATGGGGATTTTGAAAAATCAGGGTGAAAACCGTGCCTTTACCGGGAATGGATTCAAAATCAATCATGCCCTCATAGGTGTCAACAATCCTGTGGATAATTGAAAGTCCGATCCCCGTTCCATCACTTTTAGTGGTGAAAAACGGATCAAAAATATGAGAGGCTGTTTTTTGATCAATACCGATCCCTGTGTCTCGAACGGTCAAGTAAATACGTTGGTGTCGCGGAGAGGAGAGGGTTATAGTAATTTGCCCTTGTTCTTCAATGGATTCCGCTGCGTTTTTAATCAAATTCCATAAAATCTGCTGCAGATGAACCGCATCCATATACACATGCAGATCCCGTTCAAGCCGCGTGATAACATGAATGCGGCCGTGCCAGTCCGGTGTATTGTCAAACAAAATTTTTACATCATCAATTGCCTGGGCCAGATTGATCAATTCAGCGTTGGACCGGCTGGGTTTTGCAATCAGGCGAATATCCGTCACGATCTGTTTAAGACGTTCTGTTTCCCTTAACACAATTTGCATCAGTTTATCATTGTCTCCGGTTGGGGCCATCTCTTCTTTTAGCATCTGTATGGAACCGGATAAGGATGCCAAAGGATTTTTAATTTCATGGGCAATGCCGGATACAATTTCATCCACCACCGCCATTTTTTCCACACGCTTTAAATGTTCCTGGGCAATCCTAAGATCTTTTCTGGCGGTTTTTAGCTGAAGGGCAAGTATCCCGCTTAACGCTGCGGTGGCAAAACAGGCCGAAATAATGATCACAATCCGGTACAGGATATGGTGCTGCGCCACTAACAGGAATAGAGGTTGGCTTTCCGACACCGGGGCAATAATCCTAAGAAACTCAAGTTCGATGAGAAGACCGTATTGAATGCTTGATACCAGTGCCACTGCGAAACTTCCCCGGGCAAGCAGCAGCATGGCGGCATAAATGATGACCAGCAAATATAAAAATGTGAAAATACTGTGATAGCCGCCGGAAACAAAAACAATGGCTGTCACAATAAACGTATCAAGAATTACCTGGGTATAGGCAAGACCATACAGGTGTTTTTTCCAGTGAAGCCAGCCGAAATAAACCACTGAAAGACCAAGGATGGTGCCGGATATTTTATACAGGGATAAAAAGGACTGGTCCCGATTCCCGGACAGGTCGGCATCGGAAAAGAAAAGGGTGGAACATAGCAGTATCAGGGCGAACACCGCCCTGGCCAGAACAACCCACTTGAGCTGAACGAACAGATCCCGGGTTCGTCGTAACAAAAGATCCGGATTATCCAACGGCGCCGGCCATTGAAAAAATGGGCAGATACATGGCAATAACAAGGCCGCCGACCACAATACCTAAAAATACGAGCATAAACGGCTCGATCATATCCGTCAGATTTTTTACGGCCTGGTCCACCTCATCATCATAAAAGTCCGCTATTTTGGTCATCATGATATCCAGGGCGCCTGTGGATTCACCCACGGCTATCATTGAGCAGACCATGGCAGGGAATACCCCGCTTTCCAGCAAAGGATCCGCCATGGATCGGCCTTCAGCGATCCCGCTCTTGACATCGGATATAGCAAATTCAACGATTTTATTACCCGAAGTTTTGCCCACAATATCCAGGGCTTCAAGAATAGAGACCCCGGATGAAATCATGGTGGATGTGGTACGGGTAAATTTTGCCACGGCCACTTTTCGGATCAAAATGCCGATGACCGGTAAACGCAAAAACATATCATCAAAAAAAATTTGGCCCTTTTTTGTTCTATAAATTTGCCTGTACAGAAAGCCGGCACCAATCAATCCAAAAATTATCCACAGGATATTTTTCACCACAAAATTACTTAGATTAATTACAAGCTGGGTGAAAGCGGGCAGTGCAGAGCCCATGTCGGCAAACATTTGTTCAAACACCGGTATCACAAAAACAAGAATAACGCCCACCACGATAACAGCCACGGACAGGGTAATGGCCGGATAGGTCATGGCCCCTTTGACCTGCTTTTTGAGCTTTGCCATTTTTTCGGCATAGGCCGCCAGACGCTGTAAAATAACATCAAGGATACCGCCAGCTTCCCCGGCGGCTATCATGTTGACAAAAAGCTCATTAAAGGTTTTTGGATATTTTTTCAGAGCATCGGCAAAGGTTTCTCCGGATTCCACAGACTCTTTAATATGCTTAAGCTGTTTCTTGAATGTAGGATTCTCCTGCTGGGAATACAAAAGTTCTATGCATTGCAACAGCGGCAGGCCCGCATCAATCATGGTGGAAAACTGTCGCGCGAAAATAATGACATCGCTGTCTTTCACTTTCGGCGCAAGAAAGGAGACATTTTCAAACAGATCCTTGGGTTTTTTGCGGACCCGTGTGGGGGTTATTTTGCGGCGTTCCAGGGAGGTTCTTACCTGTTCCGGCGTTTCAGCTTCCATCTCCCCTTTGATCTTTCTGCCTTTGGGGTTTTTTCCTTTCCACTCATAGATGACGGCCATAATCAATTCCTTCATATGTTTAGGATAAGGGCCGCCAGTGACGACCATTATTTGCGATGAGACTCAAGGACGTGTCAGAACATTGTAAATTCAATTTAGATATACTATATAAATTTGCAAACTGCATTTCAACAGGAGTTATTCGGTGTCCCCAAAAAAACAGAAAATTTTCCCCAAAACAGTCATAACCAGCCATGTCAATTCTGATTTTGATGCCATCGGCGCCATGCTTGCCGCACAAAAGCTCTATCCGGACAGTGTCATTGTCTTTCCAGGGTCCCAGGAAAAAAATCTCAGGGATTTTTTTGTTCACTCCATGGGATATCTGTTTAACATGGCAGACCCTGTGAACATCGACTTCTCCGGTACAGAACGGCTGGTCATTGTGGATACCCGGCAAAAAAACCGTCTGTCCGGTGTTGAAACACTGTTGGAAAAATCGGATCTGATCATTGACATTTACGATCACCACCCCTCATTCCCCGACGAAATCAAAGGGACCTATGATCTGTCAAAGCCCTATGGGGCCACCACCACCATCATGTGTGAACTTCTGCGTGAAAAAGAAATCGCCATCACCAGTGATGAAGCCACAGTAATGGCCCTTGGCATTTACGAGGACACCGGCAACTTCACCTATGCCTCCACAACCCCGGCGGATTTTGAACAGGCAGGCTTTCTGATCTCCTGCGGCGCAAGCTTGTCCACCATTTCAAGCCTTGTGGTCAAGGAGATGAAGACCGAACAAGTCACATGGCTCAATGAACTGATCAATGAAATGACAACGGTTACCGTCAACGGCATCCCCATCCACCTGTCGGCCATCGCCGCATCCCATTACATTCCCGATCTTGCATCCATTGTCCAAAAAATTGTCAGAATGGAAAATCTGGATTGTTTTTTTGCCCTGGTGCTCATGGGATCCAAGGTGTATGTCATTGCCCGAAACCGTCTGCACGAACTGGATGTGGGAAAAATTCTGGGTGCCCTCGGCGGCGGCGGTCATTTTTATGCGGCATCCGCCAAGGTGGAGAACCAGACCCTTCCCCAGGTTGAAATGCGTTTGATTGAACTGATCCAACAACAGATCAAACACGTACGTGTGGCAAAAAAACTGATGTCCAGCCCGGCCATCACCATCACCTCAGAAAAATCGTGCCGGGATGCGGCCCAAAAAATGATCCGCTACAATATCAACACCCTGATTGTTCTTGATCCGCAAACACTGGAATATTCAGGATACATTACCCGCCATGTGGCCGAAAAAATAGTTCATCACAAGCTCGGCGGCCAACCTGTGGTTGACTACTTTGAACCCGGCGGCCAAAGCGTCAGCCTCTCCAGCGATCTGGCTGACATTGAACGCATCGTTATTGATCTGAAACAGCGGGTCGTACCGGTAATGGATAATCGCGTAATCTCCGGGGTCATCACACGCACCGACCTTTTAAATTTCTTAGTAGAACATAACCGGGAAGTTGTCTTAAGTGAAAAAACCGACATTGCCGGCCTGAAACCCCGGACAAAATACGTGGGCAATCGTCTGAAAAATCAACTGGACCAACGGGTGCAAACCCTGCTTTACGACATCGGCAATGCAGGTGACACCCTTGGCGTGGAGGTCTTTGTGGTGGGCGGGTTTGTCCGGGATCTGATGCTCGAGCGCCCCATCGAAGACGTCGACGTTGTCGTGGAAGGAGACGGCATTGCCTTTGCCCGTTATTTTGCATCACTGCACAATTGCAGAGTGCACCAGCACCGCAAATTCAACACCGCCGTCATCATTTTTGATGATGAGTTCAAGGTCGATGTGGCCTCTGCCCGCCTGGAATACTATGCGACCCCCGCCGCACTTCCCGTGGTGGAGAACTCCTCCATCAAAATGGATCTTGCCAGACGGGATTTTACCATCAACACCCTGGCCATCTCCTTGAACACCGACACCTTCGGCACCCTCATCGACTATTTCGGCGGCGTAAGGGATGTGAAGGATAAAATCGTCCGCATCATCCACAACCTGAGCTTCATTGAAGACCCCACCCGGATTTTCAGGGCCATTAAATTTTCCAACAGATTTGGATTCCGGATCGGCAAGGTGACCGCCAACCTGATCAAAAACGCCTTAAATGTCGGTGCGGTGAAGCATTTAAGCGGTCTGCGGGTGCTTTCGGAACTCAAACAGATTTTTGGCGAAGAAAACCCCTTGCCTGCTGTGGAGACCATGGCAGAATACGGTCTGGACAAAGTGATTCATAATGATCTGAAATTAACCCACGCCACCTGCGACCTGTTTGAATCCGTGGGTAAAGCCCTGGCATGGCATGATCTTTTGTATGCCGATGACGACTATCCAAGGTGGGCGGTTTATTTCATGGCCTGGCTTCACGGCTACCCCTTTGCGGTAACCGTCCAGATTGCGGACCGGCTGATGTTTCCCGTAAAAGAGCGGGAGCGTCTGCTTGAACAGCGCATGAAGGCCGAGCAGAGAATCTGGCTGATTGAAAAAAGCTATCCGGTCTCAAACCAGCAGATGTACTGGTGGCTGATCTACTTTAAAACAGAGTGCCTCTTGTTTATGCTGGCACTGACCAAAAATGAAGCGGTGCGCAAAGCCATCTCATATTTTTATACCCACCAGCGAAATATCAAACCGTTAATCAGTGGCAAAGATCTTAAATTCTTAGGTATCAAACCAGGCCCCATCTACACCACGATTCTCAACCAAATTATCGACGAAAAGCTCGATGAAAAATTAAATACCATGGAAGAGGAACTTGAATTTGCCAAACACTACGCCTGGCAAAACAATTTGATTTAATGGCGTCAAGACCCCAATCCACCGTCAAAAAAAAGAAAAACCCCGTTGTGCTTGATGCGTCAAGCAGATAGAGTCTTTGTGCGAACAAAAAACTATCATCAACGGGGTGCAACAAACTATGACACAAGGAATCTTACCATTCAAGTACGAACAGGAAAAAACTGACGGAGGCACAACTGCATTGGGTGGGCTGCCGCTTTACCTTGATTTGGCAAAAGTGATTGGGCTGACCAAATCGATTCAAAAGCATTTAACCGTGAAGAAGGGCTCACAGGGCTGGACAGACTCCCAGTTTGTATTGTCTGGTATCCTGTTGAACCTTGCGGGCGGCAACTGCGTAGATGACCTGGATATTTTAAATGCAGATCAGGGATTTTGCAGCATATTACATTCAGCTGAAAATCATAAGCTGCCACGCAAAGAGAGGCGTGAGATAGAACGAAGATGGCGAAAAGAAAAACAACGATTTGTCCCTTCTTCTTCAGCCATGTTCAGATACCTGAAGGTCTTTCATGATGTCGCCCAGGAGCAGTTACGCCGAGTTTCCTCAATTAAAGCTTTCATTCCGGCCCCAAACCGGCACCTTAACGGCTTCGTACATATCAACAAAGACATGTGCGAAGCCATGAATGAGGCACGTCCATATAAAACAGCCACACTGGATCAGGATGCGACCCTGGTTGAGACAAGCAAGCAGGAAGCACGCTTCTGTTATAAAGGATTCAAGGCCTATCAGCCATTCAATACATGGTGGGCCGAACAGGATATGATCCTGCACACTGAATTTCGGGATGGGAATGTTCCGGCAGGGTACGAGCAATTAAGAGTTTTCAAAGAAGCCCTGGCTTGTTTGCCCCAGGGGGTCGAAAAAGTTCGGCTCAGATCAGATACCGCCGGTTACCAACATGACCTTTTAAAGTATTGTGATTCAGTAGACAACAAGCGATTTGGAAAAATTGAGTTTGCTGTTGGGTGCGATGTCTCTCAATCATTCAAAATTGCCGTAGCTCAGGTCCCTTCCTCAGAATGGAAGCCAATCTATAAAGAAAAAAACGGTGAAAAGATGAAGACCGGAAGTGAATGGGCAGAAGTTTGCTTTGTCCCGTCAGAAATAGGAAAGAGCAAAGAGGGGCTTGAGTACCGGTATCTTGCCAAACGCCAGGTGCTTGAACCGGTGCTGCCCGGCATGGAAGACAAACAAATACAATTGCCGTTTCCGGCCATGGAAATGGATGACATTCGGTATAAAGTATTTGGTGTTGTTTCCAATATTCCAGAACAGGACATGTATGGTGAGGATCTTATCCACTGGTTACACAAAAGATGCGGCAAAAGCGAAGAGGTACACTCCATAATGAAAACGGATCTGGCCGGAGGGACATTGCCTTCGGGTAACTTTGGAGAGAACGCAGCCTGGTGGTGGATGATGATCCTGGCGCTTAATCTGAACCAGATGTTGAAGCGTCTGGCTTTCGAGCCCAAAATGATGGGCAAAAGGATGAAAGCCATTCGGTTTTCAATTATAAATATCCCCGGTCGAATAGTAAAAAGATCCAGAGAGTTAGTCCTTAGGCTATCCAAAGGTCATCCTTGCTTTAACGCATTGGTCGGCGCCCGAAAACGGATCGCCTTACTGGAAGGGCTGTCGTCAGGATAACGAATCTCAGGAGGTAACTGGACAATTTGTTGGAATGTTGAAAGGAATGGAAATGCAAGGGTGAAGTGCATCTAAAATTCTGCCTGAATTGTAGCGCGGTCGCCGGTGAAGGTAAAAGCCACGCACGCGGCTGAAAAATTTTCTTAAAAAAGTAAAAAATCCAGCCACGGAATGCCTCCTAAAAAATTGACGGTGGATTTGGGTGAGCAATGGGCTGTTGACATACCTTTCTATGTTGATTAATATTTTGGGGTATTTTATTCTGATATTGTGCCTTAATGCCAAACGACTTAGTCCTCCTTGATCGAGGTTACCCAGCATATTGGCTTTTTAATCTCATCTTGTCCCGTGGTGCTGATTTTTGTGCTCGCATTCAGCGCAAAAGATGGAAAGTGGTGCGCCAGTTCTACAATTCAGGCAAAAAAGAGAAAATCATATCTTTATCCGCATTTCCAAGCTCAGCCAAACCTTGTAAAGAGATGAGATTGGATCTCATACCCTTGAAATTGAGATTAATCCGTGTGGAATTGGATACCGGAGAATCAGAGATTCTGATAACCTCCTTGCTTGATACACAGAGTCACCCATACGAACTATTTGCAGAACTTTATCATCTCAGATGGCCTGTGGAAGAAGATTACAAAACAATGAAACAGTGGATTGAAATAGAAAACTTCTCCGGCAAATCGGTTCTTTCAGTGTATCAGGATTTTCATGCTAAAGTGTTTTCAAAAAACCTGGTCTCAGCTTTAATATACCCGACTCAGGCCGTAATTGACAAAAATACGGAAAATTGTATTTATCGATATCAAAGAAATTTTGCCCAGGCTTTGTCAAAAGTAAAGGATGTTATACCTCTCTTGTTTCTCAAGCCTTTAGAGACCGTGACCAAGTTGATATCCGATATTCATGATGTAGTGGTAAAAACTATTGAGCCTGTAAGGCCGGGGCGTAAATATCCGAGAAATTTTAATAAAAGGGGTGGCCGTTTCCACTATGGATACCAGCCGCTCCGTTAAGTTAATGACATTGAGTAAGAACCTAATCTTCACCTAAAATACTAACGACTATGAATTCCATTTTCAACAAACGGATGAATTTTCAAAATTAAGACATACAGACGAATTATAGAAGGTAAAAGCGAACATGTTTCGACACATATTGATCTGGGCAATAGCGACAATTCTAATGGGCACGGAAGCGTTTGCAGGGACGTTATCGTTAGAGTGGATGACAGACAAAAAAATGGTGTCCTACAAAGTGGGGGACACTATCACATTTACAGTCCGACTTCTGGAAAACGGGGCGCTGGCCGTTGGCAAACATTTGAATTGGAAGCGCTCCGGCAGCGACGGGTTGAATTCCTCCGGCGAAAACGTTAGCGGAGATACACCACTTACCATCACAACTTCCATGGCCCAACCAGGCTTCGTTCGTATCAAAGTCTCAGTTTACAACAAGGATGGGAAGCCTGAAAAGTTTACAGATGGGTACTATAAAGGTCAGGATTTAATATTTTTAGGAGGGGCAGGTGTGGAGACTGAGAAACTGGAAGGCTATCCGGAACCTGAGGATTTCGATGCGTTCTGGCAAAAGCAAAGAACGCGTCTGACTGCGGTCCCGGTGAAGGCAAAGCTGAATTTAGTCGAAAATGATAGAGCTGGATTTGTACTTTACGATGTGACCATTGACTGTGCAGGCCCCAAACCAGTACGGGGGTATCTTTCGATTCCTGAAAACGCAGAGAAAAAATCGCTTAAGGCTCAGGTTTTCTTTCATGGATACGGTGTTACTAGCGCGTCTAAACGTTACGTAAAGGGGACGATTACCCTTGACATCAACGCACACGGCATCGAAAACGGACGAGAAACCGAGTACTACACAACGCTCAAAGAAGGAGAACTCAAAGGCTATGCATTCAACAGGGCCCAAAACGCTACGCCAGAAACATGCTACTTCAATGGCATGATACTGCGTGTTATGCGCGCCTTAGATTACATTAAGACACGCCCTGAATGGAACGGCAAAGATCTTATTGTCTCCGGCGGAAGTCAGGGGGGGCTACAGTCAGTCGCGGCAGCAGCACTGGATTCGGACGTGACTGTCTGCAATGCCCACAAACCCTGGGGCTGTGACTTAGGCGGTATTGATTTAGGCCGGATACGTGGTTGGCGCCCGGATTTTGCTCCAGGTATAGCTTACTACGACACCGCAACCATGGGTAAACGAATTACATGCGAGACCACCATCAGCGCCGGTATGGGCGATTACATTTGCCCACCTTCGGGCATTGCCGTTCTATATAACAACATTAAAGGCCCAAAAACACTCCAATTTATTCAGGGTTCAACGCACGGTTACAACCCACCGAATCCTGTTACACAGGAACTCTCAATAAAATAACATTAATTAAGCGTTGATAGTTGCTAACGTATTGGTTGTTAGAGATAATGCCTTTTTAACAATTACTGAAAAAATGATTGCACCGGTGACAGTCCCGATAGCTGTTGCCGCATAGGAAAGTTCATCAGATGCAAACAAATGCGTCATATGCAATTTTTCAATTATTCTGAAAATCACCATATGGCACAAATATATTTCCATACTGATGCCACTAATAAATTTTGTAATTGAATTTTGAAGCAGCCCCCCTGAAGCGCCAATAGCATATATCAGAAAAAGTGAAAACAATATTAAATACACATTAGAATAATCGTTCAAGGCAAAAACGTATAGGCCCACGGATGCAAGTATACACATCACAAAAACAATACCACGAAACTTTTCAAGCAATTTGATTAACCATTCACGATACAAAAAGATTAAACCTCCGGCCAAAAAAAACACAGTACAAAAAAGAAAATTATGGCGCATTATAAAATTTTCGGGTACATGTTCCGGATCGAAAAAATAAATAGAACATATCTGTTTTAAAATCAATGCTACAAAAAAAGAGAACCATGCCCTTCTTTTGCTTGACAGTAAAAAACAAAAGAAGGGGAACAGTAGATAAAATACAAAAACAACACCGATGAACCAACCAACCCCGATAACAGATATTTGTGAATTTGGCAGTAAACCAAAACACAATGTGAAATTTGCAAATACTTCATACAGAGAATTCATACTTGGCGAAATAATGATATCAAGTAGACAAAGCAAAGCAAAAAATGGCCATATTTTTGCATAGCGCTTGCTATAGAATTGCTCCAAGGTGATTTCGTTGTTTATAAATTTGGCAAAATATCCACAGCTTAAAGAAAAGCCGCTGATTATCATGAACAAATATACCAATTGAGTAAACGAAGGGATTAACTTATCAAAAATAAAACCACTCGTATTATATTTACCATTTGCCAGAACATGCATTAATACGATTCCAACAGCAGAAAATGCTCTCAAACCATCAATAGCCTCAAAACGTTCAACTTGAGTAGTCCTCATTCAATTTCACCTTTTATTTTTTGTTGCATTCCATATGCAAGGAGCGATTCTATTTTTCAACACTGACTGCTTTTTTGCAATTGAAACAGTCACAACTAAGATGTTACGTGTTGACTGGATTTATGATGAAACGGCTGAAAAGCCGACACAATAATACAAAAAACAAAGGCGTTGGCCGGGATATGCAAATTAAAATCCACAATACTGTGAACCAGAATAGCCACCACAGCCACCATAGCCGCCAGGGCAAATCCGCTGGTTTGCCTGCTGCGGCTCTCTCTGTTTTCAAAGCCCGCCTTAAAAAAAAGAACCAGCATCCAGATCATTATTGCAATCACCCATATCCCCATGTCAGCTGTAAAATGAAGATAATCATTGTGGGCATGTTTAAATATCACGCCCAAACCCGGGGGCTGATATGCCGGGAATTCCGCAGCATATGTCCCGGGCCCTGTACCGAAAACAGGATAGTCTTTGATCATATCCACAGTGCCCTTCCATGCTGTCACCCGGGATTCTGCACTGGCGGCCTCATCTTTTTGGGCAACCGTCATCACCCGGGAGACTATGGGAGAACTTGCCAGAATAAAGACAGAAATAACCAGGGTGATACCCGTCAACACCAGAATCAATTTTTTGCTGTAAAACCGCTTCTGACTCAAAAGCATCATCACCATGAACGCAATGGAAAAGGCCATGGCAGCCCACCCGCCCCGGGACAAAGTCAATGCCTGGACCGCCACCAATACCAGTGCCAGATAAATAATCACCATGAGCCATGCTATACTTCGGGTACGCGTCAGCAGCAACACCAGCAAAAAGGGCAAGGCCATTTCAATGAACCCGGCCAGATGATTATGATTACCGTAGGTCGCGGACACAAACTCGGGGCTGTACTGCAGTTCATCATACTGCCAGAAGGAAAAAGGGTTCACCCCAAACCGCTTGAACAACCCAAACACGGATAAAAATAACGCCGTACTGATAATGGTGTAAACCACAATCCGTTGTTGCTCGCGGGTGCGCACCACAGACCGACCTATCAGATAAACGCCGACATAGGTCAGCAACATCAAATAACCCTGCCAGGCAAGGGCTCTGTGGGGTGAAACCATCATAGAAACACCCGCCATGACAACCAAAACAAATAACGGCAGATTCAAAGGCGTTTTGGGAATTAAGACTGTATCAAAATGCAGGCTTTCGATAACCAATAAAAGGCAAGAGAGAATTACCCAAAACTGAATCACCGACGATGCCCAAGGATGTACACAACCCCGGGCCAACGGTGTAAAGACAATCAGAATGCAAATTATCGTCAGGACAGCTTTACTGTAAATCGTTGGTTTCATCTTTATCGGCCCGCCCCGGTCAACACACTGCCCACGGTTTTCATGATCAACATACAATCAAGGCGGAGGGACCATTTATCAATATATTGTAAATCCAATTTCATCCACTCATCAAAGGTCAGGTCATTTCGCTTTGGCGCAATCTGCCACAGACAGGTCAATCCCGGCTTCATGGAAAGCCGCCTGCGCTGCCACACCTCATATTGGCACACCTCACTGGGCAACGGCGGCCGCGGCCCAACCAGGCTCATGTCTCCCTTCAAAACATTTATAAACTGGGGCAGTTCATCCAAACTGCTTTTTCGTAAAAAAGTGCCCACATAGGGAATAATTCTGGGATCTTTTTTAATTTTAAAGGCAGGCCCATCCGCCTCGTTCAACGCCTTTAATGCATCCAACTTTTTATCCGCATCCAGGACCATGCTTCGAAACTTGAGCACATTGAACCGCCTGCCATTTTGCCCCAGCCGTTCCTGGCTGTAAAACACCGGCCCAGGCGAAGCCAGATAAATCGCCAGGCTGATGATTGCAAACACCGGCGCAAACAAAATCAAAAAGAACAGAGCCAACCCATAGTCCATAAAAGACTTCATCAACAGCAACCCTTCATTAACCGGGGTACTTTGCAAAGTCAGTGTGGGGATACCGCTAAAATCAATCACATGCATCTGGGCCACAGCCGGGGTATATCTCAAATAATGAATTTGCCAGTCCGGAACAAAGCGGACCCGAACGCCCATGGCTTCAGCCAGCACCAGGTATTTATCCGGATCATCCATAATTCTCAGCGGCATGGCAAAAATCAACTCATCCACCACATTGTTTTCAAGATATGCTTTAAGATCGGTTATAGTGCCAATCACCTTGTAGCCATTGACAACAGAGGACCCAACGATTTCAGGATTTATGTCAAAGCAGCCAAGAATTCGATACCCCCCTTCCCGGCTCACATCAATGGATTTGATCACCGACACAGCCCGGTCCCGACTTCCAACAATTAGCACATTTCGCGTATTATAGCCCTTGGCCCGAAGCTGCTGAAGCAACATCACAACACACCACTTGAACAACGTCAGACCAAATATATTAAGCACGAAAAAGATACCCATCAGAATCCGGCTCATATCCTTGATGCCCATGGCAAACAACACCACATTAAGGATGAGAACACCTGAAAGACAGGCTTTGACAATATTGATAAAAAACCAGGAGAATGGATTTTCACGAAATGATTGATACAGTCCCACCCAGGTAAAGCATATGGACCAGATCATAACAATCAAGACCAGGACAAGATAATAGTTCGGACCTGTAGAAAGCGAAGAATATTCGGCAGGAAGAAGATTTCTCTTTATAAAATAGGCTGTGACGAAACAGCCAGCAGTGATACATATATCAATCAGCCGTTGAATACGAAGGAAAAGTCTGTTTTTCTCTTTTAACATGACACGATCCTTTTACAGAATAATTATAATAAATTGTATTGGGATATTGATGGTTTGTTTCGGGTTGGACTATGGATGATAATAGGAGGATATCAACCGATGGCTGTTACATGAATATACTTGGAAATTACGAAAATAGAAGGTCGCTTGGGGCATCCGCCCCAAGCGCCATAACAAAGAAATTTTAAATCAGAAATTAAACGTAGTTGGACGAAATCCAGTCGCGGTAACTGTTGTCCATGATATCTCGCCACCATTTTTCGTTTGAGAGAAACCAGATGATTGTTTTCTCAATTCCGGTCGGAAAGGTTTCCCGGGGAGAAAACCCAATGGAAGCACTTATTTTAGCCGGGTTAATCGCATATCGACGATCATGCCCGGCCCTGTCTTTCACAAAGGTAATCAGGCTTTGTGACAAATGTCCTTTCGCGGCAGGAGATTCAGGAAAGCGTTGCTTTAACCCGGCATCCACCTTAAACCGCTGATCCAGCAAATCGCAGACATGCCGGACAATATCAATATTTTTCCACTCATTGTTGCCGCCGATATTGTAGGTTTCTCCAGGTATCCCTTTATGAAGAATCAAATCTACCCCATAATTGTGATCATCCACATAGAGCCAGTCCCGAATTTGACATCCGTCACCGTAAACAGGCAACGGCTTGTTATCCAGGATGTTGACAATAATCAACGGGATCAGTTTCTCGGGGAACTGAAACGGGCCATAATTATTTGAGCAGTTGCTGATGGTGGTTTTAAGCCCATAGGTTTCATGATATGCACGAACCAGATGATCAGAGGAGGCCTTGCTGGCCGCATATGGAGAGTTTGGCAGATATGAGTTGCTTTCCGCAAACGGCGGTGCGTCGGGTGTCAACGTACCATACACTTCATCTGTGGAGATATGGTGAAAACGGTGATCTTCGACATTGCAGTCAATCCACATCTTTTTAGCTGCCTTGAGCAGGGTATGGGTGCCCACAATATTCGTATTGATAAACGCATCCGGCCCCAGGATGGATCTGTCCACATGGGATTCGGCCGCAAAGTGAACAATGGTTTTAATTCCATGATCGGCGAGTAATTTCTCGACCAATTCTTGATCCAGAATGTCACCATGGATAAAGGAACAGTTGGCCTGCGCTTCAGCTTTTTTCAGACTGTGCCGATTCCCGGCATAGGTTAATGCATCCAGAACAATAATTTTGTCTTCAGGATGATTTTTCAGCCAATAATAGACGAAGTTAGTTCCTATAAATCCGGCTCCGCCGGTAACCAGCATATCACCCATTATATTAACTCCATCAACATAGTCTTAAGTTGAACCCGCCAATGAATAGGCTTCATTTCTAAGCTTTGCCAGATGGAGCTCTTATCAAGCACACTAAACGCAGGCCGTTTTGCCGGCGTGGGGTATTGGGAACAAGGAATGGGAGAGATGGGAATCTGTTTATCCAGCAGCTTTAACTCCAACCCAATCTCCTGGATGGCCACGGCGAAATCATACCATGAGGCCACACCTGCATCAGTCCAGTGGTGAACGCCGGACAACTTTTGATCAATGGCTCGCCATACACAAAGCGCCAGGCCATTGGCCCAGGTCGGGGTGCCGATCTGGTCATCCACCACACTGAGGCGATCCCGGTCACGCATTAATTTCAGCATGGTTTTAACAAAATTATTTCCATGGGAAGAATAAAGCCATGCCGTGCGAATAACCACACAATCCTGCTGTAAAATTTGTTTAACCGCATTTTCGCCTTCAAGCTTGGTTTTACCGTATACGGATAAAGGATTTGCCGGACTGTCCGGCGCAATGGGGGTGGAAGAGATCCCGTCAAAAATAAAATCCGTTGAGATCTGCACCACTTTCTTATGTGTATTACGAGCCGTTTCGGCAATATTGACCACAGCCAGATGATTGAGCTGATCGGCCTGTTTTTCTTCTTCTTCAGCCTTGTCAACAGCGGTATACGCCGCAGCATTAATAATCCACTGGGCATCTGATTTTTCAATGCAATATTCAAGGCCTTTCGCATCACTGAAATCAACATCCGGATAGTCATAGGATTCCAACTGAATGTGGGAAGGAGAGGTCCGCTGCAGTTCCCATCCCAATTGTCCACCTGAGCCGAATAATAAAATTTTCATGCAAACACCTCCGCATCCTGGAACCGCACACCGTTCTCATCTTTTTGTGATAACACAGGCAGTTCTTTGTCGATTCCAGGCCATTGAATTCCAATGGTCTGATCGGACCAGAGGATACTGCGCTCATACTCCGGCGCATAATAATCCGTGCATTTATAGGTAAACTGGGCAGTATCGCTGAGCACATAGAACCCATGGGCAAATCCCGGCGGCACCCACAGCATCCGCCTATTCTCGGCTGTTAAAATTTCGCCCACCCACTGACCAAAATAGGGAGAGGATTTACGAATATCCACGGCCACATCAAAGACCTCTCCTTCAATCACACGCACCAGTTTGCCCTGGGGGTGCTTGATCTGGTAATGCAGCCCTCTTAAAATACCTTTTTGGGACATACTGTGGTTATCCTGGACAAACTGCACAGACTGCACGTTCTCATTAAATTCATCCACCCGAAATGTTTCCATGAAAAAACCGCGATGATCACCGAACACTTTAGGTTCCATTAATACAACATCAGGTATTGAAAGTTCAGTATATTTCATTATCAGCGTCCTGTGTACAAAGTCCCATCAAATATTGACCATACCCGTTTTTTAAAAGAGGCTGAGCAATCTGCATGAGCTTTTCTTTGTCAATCCATCCCATTCTAAAGGCTATCTCTTCCAGGCAGGCGATTTTCAGGCCCTGCCGATCTTCCACAACCTTAATAAATGTGCCGGCATTAAGCAAGGATTCATGGGTGCCTGTATCCAGCCAGGCCGTACCCCTGGCAAACAGTTCCACATTTAACTGCCCCCGGGACAGATATACATTATTGACGTCGGTAATCTCCAATTCACCCCTTGGGGAGGGTTTAATGGTTTTGGCAATGTCAATAACCGCATTGTCATAAAAATAGAGTCCGGTGACGGCATAATTGGATTTGGGATGTTCCGGCTTTTCTTCCAAACTGTTCACAACGTGATTATTTTTATCAAACCCCACCACCCCGTAACGTTCAGGATCTTTAACATAATAACCAAACACCGTCGCGCCTTGATCCTGTTTACCAATGGTCTGAAGACGTCGGGATAAACCGTCTGCGTAAAAGATATTGTCACCAAGAATAAGTGTAACCGGGTCCTGCCCAACAAATTGCTCGCCAATAATAAATGCCTGGGCCAGACCGTCGGGACTTGGCTGAACCGCATACTCAAGATTGATCCCCCACTGACTCCCATCCCCCAGAAGATGCTTAAAACCGGCAAGATCTGACGGGGTTGTAATAACAAGAATATTCGTAATCCCAGACAACATCAGCGTAGACAAAGGATAATAAATCATGGGTTTGTCATACACCGGCATTAATTGCTTACTGACTGAATAGGTCAATGGATAAAGCCGAGTTCCGGATCCTCCGGCCAGAATAATTCCTTTACGCAAAGTATGCTCCTTAAAACCTTTTTCAAGGGGTCGTAAGATACTTCATCAACAGACGTTCATACGCCCCATGAACTTTATCAGCTGTAAATTTTTTATAATACTGCTCTTTGCTTGCAACTTTCAACTTGCTAATAAGATCATCGTCCTGAACCAATCCGGTGATTTGCATATCACAATCTGTTTCATTAGAAAAATACAATGCCTTTTCTCCTGCAACCCATTGGTTAAAACGATTGTCATGAGCCAGGACAGGAGAACCTGCACCTAAAGCTTCAACCAAAGAGGGATTCGTTCCGCCAACGGTATGCCCGTGAACATAAAATCGGGCATAAACGCGCAATGCCTGGACCACGGGCAAATCATAAATAGCACCGACAAACAGAACTTCATCGTTTGCAGCTTTAATGACTTTTTTGTGATATTCATTGGATTCTGGATCGTAGTTTCCCAAAACAACCAAGGGCATTCCTCTTTTTTGGGATGTATAAGCCCGAACAATATCCAGGATGGAATTTTCAGGCTCCGGCCGCGCAATAAGAAGTCCGAATTGGTTCGGTAAAATTTGAAAAGGTGACAAAAAGGATTGGTTTGCAAAGTCTAACAGATCTGCAGTGTAAGGAATTACGGTGATTTTATTTGGCGAGATATTCTTTGCCAGATGGCTTTTAATCTGAGGGTGATCTGCAACCAGATGATTACCCAATAAGGCCCCTGCCTTTTCATTTATATACAACCAGGACCGTTCCAAAAACGTCCATTTATCACGCTGCCATTCGATACCGTCCATATTAATAATATTTTTTAGTCCTTTTAGACGATACAACGCACAAAAAACAGCAGTATTGTAGCCTAACGTAAGAATAATACCTTTCTGCCTAGCGGCATGACAGGTCGACTTCCCGTCAAAGACAATGGTTCCTTTAGCCCCTTCTTGGGTAACCGGAATATGGACCCTGCGAATGCCCTTCCAATCATCTTCGTAAATAGGGCCATGACCCTCTTCCTGACAATAAACCGTTATTTGCCAGCCTTTATCTTTTAAATAAACAGAAAAGTGCTCAGCAAAAGTTTCAAATCCGCCGTGTTGGGCTGGAATACCTCGAGTCCCCAAAATTCTTATTTTTTTTTCATGAACCATTAAATACCATATCCCATTGACTGCATCGTTTCTTTAAAAATTTTTTCGACATTGTCATGCAGAACGGGCCACGGTTTTTGTTTATTGGGATAAATTCTTTTTCGAGCATAATCTGCTACTGCAGCATCAATAGGTAAACAAATCGCCGTTTGCAAATTTTCAAGGAAACATGAAGGATTATCTAATAAATCTTCATAGCGTACCCTTATGATTGAGTCGGGATAAATTCTTTCATATTTTAAACCCTCTCGCATTGTCGAGATCCACTCTAACGCCGCTCGATTTACATGATCAAGTTTTTTTGTCAAAATTGGCCAAATATTTTCATATAAGGGATCTTTTAAAAGAATTTGCTCACATAAATATTTCCATTTAATGTCGTCTCTTCCCCACCAATCCTCAACGGTCTCTCCGTTTTGAGTCCTGTTATTTTCAGACCACTTTTCAATAGAATGGATTGCACCTACTCCGTTTCTAATAATGAAAATTATTTTAGCATCTGGAAAAAGTTCCTTTACATAAGCAACCCTGAATATTAATTCAGGATACTTATCAACCACTATTGGACTTCTAATGAGAGTAGTATAGTGGCGGTAAATCCGGGTTGCATACCTTTTAGCTTTTTGTGTAACATCTTGGCTATCAAGTCGATATAATCCACCTTCTCTATTGACCCTAAAATTAGCATTTAAGTCTTGTCTATTATTAAGAATATGCCAAATAGCTTTAGGTTCATTCAAATATCCGACGTCAGAATGAATTGATAGTAGTGTTCCCAAAATCGTAGTTCCTGACCGCCCTAAACCGGTTATGAACACAGGCTCCTTAACAGAATGGCATGTCGGTATACGAGAAAGTAATCTTAGAAACCCAAAAATAAACGGGTTCGCCCAACGCCCTTTAGTCGTTAACTGGCGCCCCTCAAAACATACATAAGTGAAAAAACGGCGTACTGTTTTACCAAAGCCATATTTTAAATATTGCTTGTCAATTTGCGCGACCATACATTTCCTTTAGAAATATGGATTTTAATCAATGGGTACAATATGAAAATATTTCATTTTTCTTCTGAATTCTATTTTTCTATTTGTTCGAATTCGGATCACGTCAATTAGCCGCCTTATTAATGAAAAAAGGGTAGATGGATTGGTGGATAAATATCTAATGACTTCCGAATATTTTTTGCGTTTTAATTTTGAAGTCGACCTATTTATTTTTAGTAATCTAAGAAGATGAGATTGTCTTTTACGTAACGCAGAAAATAGCCCTGGCGTTTCCTTGATTTCAGGATCTTTCAACAAAAGATTTACCATGTCAATTAATTGCCGGTATAGATTGTTTTTATCAGTAGTTAATGAACCAGTGTCTCCCCTGCGAAGGCAGTATCCAGGAATTGGCGAAATATAAATTTCTGCATCGGACAATATCAATTGCAACATGAATAAAAAATCTTCTCCATAAAAAACATGTTCCGGATATTTAATGCCTTTAGAGATGAGCAGTTCACGTTTAATTATTGGTTTTATGGAACCTAAATCAAAATCCACAAGATCGACAGGCCGAATCTTTCTTATGTGTTTCCAAAAAAGGCCATTCTCAATAAACCGGGTTGAGAATGCCATTCTGCTTTTGTCTTCAACTAAAAAAAGGTCATCAGCAACACAGTCTGCTTTGTATCTTTCAGCTATTCGAAAAAGGTTCAATAGCCTGTTAGGCAAAAGCCAGTCATCTCCATCAAGTTGAACGATCCATCTCCCTCTAGCCGCTTTTATCCCTTTGTTCCTAGCAAACCCAGGACCACAATTTTTTTTATTGGAAAAAACAAAAACATTGCCTGTGGTTCTGAATTTTTCTGCCACTGACAGTGTTTGATCTGAAGAGGCATCGTTGATGATAATTATTTCTAAATCAATATTTTGTAACAAGCATGAATTAACCGCCGTTTCAAGCGTATTTTCGCAATTATATGCGGCAATAATTATGCTGAACAAAGGCGTATCAGTATTTTTACTATCCAAAGTCTTAAAAGGCTCCAACCTTTTGGTAAACATTTAATATTTTTTGATAGTGAATATCGGGATTAAATTGAGTTTCTACTTTAGTCCGGCCATTTTGGCCCATCTCTTGGGCGGCTTTTTTATGGCAAAACATCCAGTTAATTTTATCTCTTAACATATTTTCGTCGCCAGAAGGGATTAGCCATCCATCGACACCGTCGTCAACGACTTCAGTCATCCCCCCGATTGCGCTGGCTATTACGGGTCTACCAAAAGAAAAAGACTCAATAAGTGTGAGTCCGAAAGTTTCATACCACTCAGAAGGTGATACTGTACAGATGCTTTCTTTTATTATTTTCTGCAGATCCTTTCCAGTCTTGAAACCCAATAACCTAACGTTGTTTATACGATTTTTGTCAAGGTATTTCTTAATATTCTCCTTTTCGTTTCCATCTCCGACAACCCAAAGAGGCACATTCGGCAGCTGACGCATGGCATCTAATAATGTGTAAATTCCTTTGGTAGTTTCTAATCTTCCAAAATATAGAATGTATTTACCGGTTATCGTTGCTGGCTTTATCCTTCGACAATCAATAAAGTTATGAATTGTTGTAATTTTTTCTGATGGTATTCCCATATCTACAATTTTATTTCGAAGAAAATCGCTAACTGCTATATAATGATCTAAATTTTGAGCCCCTAACCAAAGAGAAATATATGATTCTATGCAACTTAAAAGAGATCTTAATAGATCCCCCCTATTGCACCTGCATGCGATAGCATGCCAGAAATACTGTCCTTTACATTTTTCACAAATTTCATTACCGGCAAACAAACTATAGGTGGGACAAATCAGCTTATACTCGTGTAAAGTTTGGACTATAGGAATATTGGCTTTTCTTAATGGTTTGATAATTGAAGATGTAAGCTGGCCATAATATATGTGGAGATGTGCAATGTTAGGTCGATTTGTTTTGATTAATTGTTCAATTCCTCTTTGGGCCGAAATCGAATATAGATACCGAAAAATATCATAGACGCCAGGATTAAAAAAATTTACGGATTTCGGAAAAAACTTAGACCATTGAGAATTTAAATTCTCAGAATGAGACGCTGCAAAAGGGATAACTTTTTGCCCGTTTTTTTTTAGCAGACGTTCCAACGACAATAAGTATCGATCAGATCCCCCTATGACCCTGTAATTTTGCCCTGCATTTAATACTGTTAGCATTAGTTATATATACTCAAACTTTCATATTAGCAATGTTATACAATTCTGATTCTATACAGAATTTTTACTGATTATAAGATGGACGTTTGAATTGGATTTGTTCTAATCACCAAACCTTTTACTATAGCTATTGGCGATACCCACAAACGGGGCAGATAAAAAAACAAACTCAGGAATTTCAAAAGTAGGCCCATTTAATGAAGTCAAAAACAAAAAAAGCAATGTTGAAAATGCTATCGTCCAGTAGGCTCTTCTCATAGTATCTTTTTCTTTAATTAGCATTTTTTTACAATGGTGAATAATGCCAACAATAAATAAAAAATATGAACTAAACCCAATCCATCCTGTTTCTGCTATAAAATGTGGCCAATAGGTTTCAAAAAGATACATTGGGGAAAACCATAAATATGAGGTGACTCCTATTTCTTTATAGTAAAGCCAATTAAACTTCCCAGCCCCGGCCCCGGCAAAAGTTCCGGGCCCACTTCCCAAAGGAAAACGCTGATTTGCTATTTCTACTGATTTATAATAGAAAAAAGGACGAGGTTGCTTAGCACGAATATCTCCCGTAAATTCACAAAACTCTTTAGACATTTTCGCTTTTTTATAAATTTCAGGGAGAACGAAATTCACAAAACATATCGATAGAAAAAGGATCGATATGACTTTTATGCCAATAGTTAATTTATTTTTTTTAGATATAGTGTATATAGAGGAAATTATAATAACAGTTATACATGAAAATATTTCTACACGTTCAGTTGTTCCAAAAAGAAGCAGAAAATAAATAATAGAAAATAAATAATACTTTTTTTCAGAATTAACTGCTTTTGAAAAAGTGATTAAAGATAGTAGTCCCGTGACAGAAGCCATGGTGGCTGCGTGATTAAACGGCCCTAAAGCCCTTGTCGGAACAATCCCAAGAGGGTCTGATTGCCCTGAATAAGTCAAATGAACGATGGAGAAATAGCTTGAGGGTGATGCCCATTGCCAAAAAATAAGAAATAACAGCGGAACCCAAATCCATCTGACCGAAAACAAAAAAAAATTTTCTGTTCTTGGTGTCCATGTAATAAAAAAACCTAATAAGAGAAAAAGAATAAACTTAAAGTCTGTTGCTATTTGAAAAAGAGCAGCAATTAATTTTGATTCTCCCCAAAAAGCGCTTATTACACTAATAATATAATAAATAAAAATTAGAAAAAAAAGTTTCTTAATTTCAGTGTTTGTTTGCTTAAATGCAAATATTATAAATGGAGTATATGCTATAGTTATAAATTCTATTATAAAACCACATGAGACACCAGTTCGCTTATGGTAAAATCCAACAGTGAACAGTAAAATAAAAAGTATCCAAAAAATACTGTCCTTTAAATTCTTGTTTTTTGAAATGCTTTGCCTATAAATATAAACCCAAATTCCATAGCAAATACAAACTGTTGCAAAAATAGGTAACGGTGTCTCAATAAAAACACCAAGAATAACTATACAAAAAAAAGAGAATACAACTATTATGATGTTCACTATTTGGATGTTCAATTCGTTCGGGTGCAGTCTAAAAATTTAGATTTCAGCATTAATTGCTATCTCCATGAAATCTCACCGCAATGAATGCGCCTATTTTTCCATGATGTTGCCCATCGACCATACAGGACTTGAGCCCTTAACGGACCACATCTATTACATTAAGTTTTTTACAGATATGCTTGCTTTGCTCAAAACGGGATATTTGTTTTTGATCTTGTGCCTAAAGCAGGGCTAATCAATTAAGTTCTATCGCCTCTTGCAAAAATATTTTATATGCAACAAGCGCAATAGAGAATTGAAGAAATTTTTATTTGCTTAAAGCAGATTCAAGATAAGATAAGCTTTCTTGTCTCCATAATTCCAGACTATTGTTAACAAGATCATATCTAATTACTTCGGAACAGGCCTGGTCGTAACCAACCAAATCCATAATAATTCTATTACGATTAATCCCCATTATATCTAAGAGATTTTCAATCCTTGATAATCCACGATCTTTATTTTTTATTACAATAAATTGTTTATTAAACAGAATCGCAAATACGGCACAATGAAATGAATCGGTAACAACCGTATCTGATTTTTTTATGTGTTCTAGCCAACTACCAAAAGGCACATATTGTTTAATAAAAAAATCATTTCCTGTAATGTTGATAATTTTTTTTCCCTTTTTATTAGAAATTTTATTACAAAGCTCATCTATATATGTTGAATTATCCAAAATCATGCAAGCAATAAAGTTGTTGCTTGGGGGGGCGAAATGGAAATCTTTTGAAATGTTTTGATAGTCTTCAGGTTTCAATAAAAGTGTCGGATCTAAGACTAATCGAGCTTTTATATTAAATTCCTTTTTACAAATATTTATACCGGACTGTTCCCTAACAGAGATGGCCGAAAAACTCTTAAGTAACGCTTCAATTTTCGATCGCGTTTCATCGTTTTCAATATTCAATGAATCTTTTCCAAAACTGGCAGCATAAGAAATTTTCTTTTTGTTTTCACCTACAAAATCCAAATAATAAGTAAATCCATCATTTTTAGTATATTTATGTCGCCATACTTGGTCACTTCCGACAATAAAAGTTGAATATTTTGAATTTAAAAGGCTCAGTTGGTTGTATGGAATTCGGATTGTCCTTTCGGGCAAGTAAATCTTAGCAAATTGAGTAAATGATTTTTCTTCAATCCGTCGTATAATGGTAGGATTTTTTAAACGATACTTTAATTCATCTAATCGACTGCCGTTAAACTGTTTTTTATAGTTTATTATCTCGGGTTCGTACCCGAGGTTTTGAAGCGTTTTTTTCAATGCATATGTTTGTAGTAATGCACCATAATTTTTGTTGCTAATATCACTGAAAGTCAGGATTCCGATTTTCTTCGAGATGTCTTTTTTTAACATTCTACCCCAAGTGTTTTTTTAATTTACGAAAAATTCGTTTGAAAAAAGGCCCTTTTTTACAATATCGTCCGATCAATATGGATAAAGGCTCTGCATCAAGTTCGTTAAAAAAAACATCTCGATCTTTATGTGGAGCATGAGAACTATAAGCACTTGGATTATACTGAACAGCTTCGTCTAAATCAGTAGAAACTGCTTTCACTGTGTCTTGGATATTATCCCATAACAACCTCCCCTTTTGCGAATTTAAGAGCACCAGTGAAGTTCCCCTATCATCATCCATCTCAGGATGGACATACGCCACCCCCCAGTAGTCCGCAAGAGTAATATCTGCCACTCGAGGGAACCGGGCATATATACATTCATGGCAACTGGGACGCAGGCAAATATCCTGCAAAAAAACACGTAAAAAAGGATCCTGATGTAATGTCATAGAACAGCGTTGATTCCTATCATCAAAAACTGTTTTCTGTGAATCGTATTCCATGACCGTTGTCATGGAATACGACTTCCATCCGGAAATTTTATCCCGAAAAAAAACCTGCGTTACTTTCCCTCGCCGATCGCTCTCACATTCTTCTATATATTTTCGGAATACTTTCGGGGAAGGCACCCCATGACAGATCACATCAACAGTTATTAAATTGGGATTAGATTTTTTCTTACCAAGAAAGCCATAAAGCCCAGCAATCTGGCAGGGTGTGCCGGAAAAAAGCACCTTACGGTCTGACAATAATTCTCTTTTGACCTGTTGATACGCATAGTTTATAGAAGATTGGTAATATTTGCTTCCGCGTAGTTTCCATAAATCTTCTACCTTATTAATTCCAATATGCAGAAGAGAGAGGTCGTTTTCAATTGCAGCTCCAAATACAATACCACCGTCCCAAAGAATCATAGCAGACAAGGCGGAAAATAATCCGCCGCTGGAACTTTTTTCTCTGATTTTTTCATCACAATGAACAGCCGCATACGCATCAGGCTTTTGGGAAATGTTATATGGATTTTGCATATTATTAACAGATGGGCATACCGTCTCGCAATGTCCGCATTGCTTGCAGAGCTCCCTATTAATTTGCGGATAAAGAAATCCTTCTGTGTTTTCTTCCATGCTAACCGCATTCTGGGTGCAAATATTTACGCAAGCAAAACACCCACAACAATTATCCGGAGGGAAACAAGCTGGCTTGATACCATCTTTTAGCGTTTTCATATGAAGTTTCTTCTTATATTTTTGAGCGGACTTGTAATTAGGTCCTCTTCATGTTTGTTCATACTGAAACGCCAAAATAGAGGAACATACAATAAGGTAAAAAATAACATTCCTAAAAAAAGAGAGAACGGCGTATCTAAAGAAAAGTTTTTCAAAACAAAAAATGCAATAACAGACACTCCAACAGGAACCACGCTCATCTTTCCTATTTCTTTCCAAAAAGACAAAATATTAAGACCCTGATTGCGATGATAATAAATATTCATTACCAAAACCTGCCCTATTGTTAATGCAGTGGCAATGGCCACAGCACAACCAATTCCGCCATAGTGTTTGGCCAACGGAATTTGTAGTCCAAGACTGCATATTGCAATAATCACATACAAAACGCTCCTGAATTTTAATTGATTTCGAGCCTGCAAAATGGTGATTCCCAGATTTTGAATTAAGGGAACGATAAGTGGAATAAAAAAGAGAAGAGCAATGATATAGGCATCAGAATATCCATTCCCGGCCCATAGACCAATAAATTGTTTCCCAAATAAAATAAAACCAGACAAAATAAAAGACATCACGCAGAACTGGATACGACCCGTACGAATAAATAACTCTGATATTTCCTGGCCCGTTTTATTTTTTGCAACCATGGTTGTAACTTTAGGTAAAAAAACACCACTGATAGCAGTAGAAAACTGCATATACATTTGCTGGAGTTGTATTGCAACTGCATATACAGCCACCGACGTAGTTCCGGAGACAGCACCGAGAACAAACTGACCAGTACTCCAGTATATCCTATCCATAATGGCATTTAAAAAAATATAACAGGAATAAGATGTTATTTCTTTTAAAAAACACCATTGAAAATGCCCAAATACAATTTTAATATTTAATCGACTTTTGCAATAAAAATAATTTATCAAAAGGGTAATCATATTGAAAATAGTCAGCACCAAGACCATCGCTACAGCACGATACCCCCAATGTAGTAGTATTATCATTACTCCTGTATTTAAAAAAATTCTGATGATCACCACCATTTTTTGGAAAATGAAATTTTCATAAGCGATGATAATAGACTGAAAAATGCTGAAAGGAAAAGTAATTGCTAAATTAAATATCATTAATAGCAACATGACTCGGGTTCGTATAATTTCGCTGTATGTCATTGTTTTACCAAACAGCGTATTTATATTAATCCATAAAACAAATCCGATCAGGACAGCAATAACCGCTATAAAAGAATAAAGAATCAGAAACATACCGAACATTTCTGATTGCTCTTTTGTTTTGTTTTCAACTCGGAATTTTGCAGTATAGCGAATAATGGCATTTCCGAATCCCAAATCCAGTATTGTGAGATAAGCTATCACTGAAGCGACAAGAGAAAAGAGTCCATACTCTGATTTACCCATCATTCTAAGCATATAAGGTGTGTAGAGTAATCCGACTAAAGTGTTTAGACACAAAACCGCATAAGAAAGAAAAGCACCGGCCTTTAGTTGTGAAATACGTTTTGTATTGATGAACATTTGAAGAAAAATATATGTGTCGGTTGTTATTGTTTAATTCACACGTGCCCTGTCAATTTTACCCGTTAATTTTTCATATAAATCTTTCGATCGATGTCGTGTTCCATGATCTTTTAAAAGCACATTTTTCCAACCACTTGAATTTTAAGTAAAAAAACATAATCAACCAATTCGTTTTTTTCATAATTTGTTGTAGCACAATCTGGGTGAAAAACCAGGTCGCCCATGATCGTTTTGAGACCTTTGCACGGCATATTGCCCCCCTACACACCATCTCTAACTTATTCACCACGTTAAAACTTTAAATTCCCGCCCTTAATTTGTTTTATTTGATTGAATTTATTGGCTTTTCTTGATATAATCATACCTATAAAATCAATTCCGGGAGGCACTATGGCATACAAAAAGATTGAGTACGGTATTTCATTTGCTGACATCGCGATCCAAGCATATGCAGATAAAAATAGGAGCCTGTTATTTCTCCGGGAAATTGAAGACACCATAGACTGGCAGCCTGTTCAGGAGCTGTTGCTTGAGCATTATGCACCTGGCAAATCCAAGACTGGAGAACAAGCGTATCCCCCATTGCTCCTATTTAAATGCCTCCTGCTTCAAAAGTGGTTTCGTATAAAGTCTGATCCTGAACTGGAAAGCCAGATCAATGATCGAATTTCCTTTAAGTCCTTTCTCCATCTGCCCTTGGATCAACCGTCTCCCGATCATTCTACTTTCTCAAGATTCCGCAGCCACGTGTCTAAAGATGCCATGGTTAAAATTAACAGCAACCTTCTCAACCAATTTCACCAACATGGATTGTCCATTAATGAAGGGATTGCTGTTGATGCCCGCTTGGTCAAATCTGTTAGCCATCCTGTTTCCCAAAAGGAACTCAAAGAGCTTATTGAAAAGGCCGAAACCCATGAAGGCAAACTGGATAAAAACGGGAACAAGAAAAAATATTCCAGGGATCTTGATTCGGATTGGACCGTTAAAAATGATAAGCCCCATTTCGGACTCAAAGAGCATACGGCTGTGGATACCGACAACGGATTTATTCTTTCCACATACATGACACCGTCCTCCCAAAACGATTCCATCCATCTGCCTATGGTTATTATTTCGAGTATGCATACGAAAGATAAAATCCAAACGGTTTATGCCGACAAGGGCTACGCCGGCGCTCCAAATCGTGGGTTCCTTGCCCTGAACAACATTAAAGACGGCATCATGCGAAAAGACTCTAAAACAGCCAGGGCAAACGCATTTAAATTGTATTGACTCTAAGTACTTTCATAAGGTAAGAATTGTCCCATCCTGCTTGTAGGCGTTTAACATTCATGCTCTTGCTCATACTGTTTTCCTGCTTCAGTAGATTCGTGGCAACATGGCGTACCATTGCAAAATTTTCAGCTGCATTGCCGGCTCGCTTTCTACACTCATCTTCCCTGAACGAAACATCAAGCACCCAATGCAATTTATTTTCGATTCCCCAGTGTGCTCGTACTTTTTTGGCAAACTCTTCTGCATCCAATTTTTGGCTGAGCAGATAATAACTGGTTTCACATGAGATGTGGTCTTTTATGTGACGCTCTCTTTCAACCATACCAATACCTTGAAGTCCCTTCCAAAGTGGTTTGTCCGCTATCCAGTCAATATCGGAGATAACCCAATGACGCCTTATTTCAACGCGACCATGGTCGCCTTCAGCGCTGTCAAAATAACTTCTCGGGATTTCTTTAGGTTTAGCTTTTTTGACACTATGGAAGAATAGTTCGACGTCGTCGTATAGATCTCCGTGGTTTTTCTTTAGAGCCAAAGCATAATCAGCACCGTTATCGATTATTTTTTCGGCAATTTTTTTCTGGCATCCCATTGCATCTATTGTGACAGTACTCCCTAAAATATCAAGCAGATCGAGTAATTGCGGAATTGCTGTGATTTCGTTTGATTTTTCATCCGTTTTTATCTGCCCCAGTACCATATTTGCATCTGATGCCCAGGCACTCACCACATGAATTGCAGATTTGCCATTCGTTTTGTCATACGAGCGTCTTAATGTTTTACCATCTACGGCGATGACAGTTTCCGGCAGTAGCGGACGTATAGAGTCTACCCAATCAATGAAAGCCGTCCGAAACTCTTCTGGATCGATGATGATAAAGATCCGTCTGATTGTATCATGTGAAGGGATTCCATTGGGCAATTCCAAAAACGTTTTTAACCAATCTTGTTTGGACTGGCCATATTGTGCAATTTCATTCCATGTACTGGCACCGCAGATCACAGCGCAGACTGTAATTGCAAATATATCTATCAACTTATGCAACTTCTGCCTATCCAATCGAGGGTCATTTATCTTTGAGAACTCCGAGATCAGCGTAATATTTGAGGAGGTCATGGCTGAGTTCCTTGAAATGAGGTTGTAAAAAGTAGTTTAAATATCAGGAATGTTTCAACTCTGCAAACCTCTCTTCAATCAAAAATTTTAATGCGTTTGCCCTGCTAAAACAGCTAAGCTTACTGAAACTGAAATAGAACGGAATAAAGCTATTTCAAAATTCAGATACATAGTCGAGCAGTACTTTGGTATCAGCCACCTCACTGACAATGGTGAAAGGGCCAGGTTCCCAAAGATGCTCACGAATACCATTGATATCATGTTTCGCCAGTTTGCTTTCAATTTAAGGAAGGGGGCCAAAATACTAAATGTCATTCCTGTTTAAGTGGATAGGTGCGCCCGGATTGGAAAATCCGGGTAAATCAACCTCAAATCGAGGCAAGAATGAATTGCCCAGGGCTAATTTGGCAGCAAAATTAATAGCCCGACCGCCGCCAACAGCCTCATTGATGTAAAAAATTTTTCCCAAAATGCTAAAATCAAGGAATATTCTAATCACGCAAAGGTCTCGTTTTTTTAAAAGACAGTAAGGTCTCGTAACAAGTTCTTTTGAGGGTATTGCAAAAAACAAATATGTTACGAACAATCACAAAACAGGACCCAAAACGCGACTTGAGCCATCCTTCATTCCTTCATACTCTTAAGCACTATTCTAAAATAGCAGCTAATTCCCATGGCATGAGCCTTATTGTGACACGATTATTCTCTTGCTTAACTACTTGATTTCTTATTAGATTCCCATCGATACATCCTATTTTTTTCAGCTTAGAACTCTTTAATTTGGTTGCCCGAATCGAAACTATTTGTTGTACGTCCGACATATTTGCTAATAAAATCGCCCGACTTTTATCAAATGGGGACTGCCATAAAATTCCCTGAACAGAAGACCATAGGAAGGGAATTCGGGTTGAATGTTTAACAGGAAGTGCCTTAAATACAGAAACTTCCTCAATCATGCGTCCATGAAGTACATATTGAGGAATTTGTTTCATCAATTCAATATATGATTTTAGCATCAATAAGTCTTGGGTAATGGGGAACTTGAGTTTGGTAGATTTATTTTGTCTGATGCCTGGCAACATCCCAAAAATAAAGGATCTTCCTATTCCATATTTTATATCGCCGAATGGACTGAATCCTTTGTCTATCCAGCCGGCATAACCAAGTTGATATTCATGATACAAAAAAAGATAAAGGGGGATACTGACCGCTCCCGGTCCGATAACCGGCCACTTAATGTCTGTGAAAGCACGACCGTGATAAATATCAAACAGATGAGCAAACCTCTCACAAGGTTCTTCTACGCCTTGGAAAAATTTTTGTTCACCCCGTTTTTTTTTGATGGTGATGGTGGCGTTTAGAAATTTTTCCATTGCCTTTGTTTTCCACAGACCGGCACCTAAAGGGTGCGCGTGTTCTGGATTAAAACAATCGGCAAAGCTCCCTCCAAGATTCTGATCAAGATCAACGCCTGCTATGCCCATTCCATAAATTTTATCATAGCATCGTGCAAGCAGATCTCTCGATTCCTTAAGTCCAGCACATATATGATAGTTGTTAGCCCATCGTGGCTTTGTTAAAAAAAGTGTTCCATCAGGTTTGGAAGTCGCTAAATGTTTGCCAAATTTGTTAAAATAGTCTAACCCGTTATAGTCACTGTACGTTCGTTTTCTCTCGTTGTTTTGAATAGTTTGCCTGATCCCAAACCTGAATCCGGAAGTATAAAAATGTAAATGATCACCATTTTGTCGTAATTGATTGCTAAGTTGTTCATAGAATGTCAGGTTCGGTTTGGTTGGGAAATAATCGGGGCCGATCCACTCCCCATTTTTTTCCCAACCAAACACAGTCGCAACAATAGGAATATTAAAGAATGAATGGTACCTATTTATTAGGTCATATGTTTTATCAACACGCGTCACATCTTCAGTTATTGAAAAATTTAAAAACAAATTCGGCCCTTTAAGCCATTCAGGCATAGACCGTTTGGAAATCGGTTGTTTCGTCCATATCTGTTTATCAGACCAATTTCGGTAAACGACTGCACCATCTTCCCACCTGCCTCCAAACAATCCAGTTGCAACCTCATATATTTGATTAATTGAATTCATGGTTTGAATCGGTAGAACTAATTCTTGTGCCATCAAAATGGAAGATCCATTATTGATAGCACTAAGATTTTTAGTGTATCCCGATCCATCTAAAGCGGCGTAAAACAGCCCTCCATCCGTATCAAAATTATACATCATTTGGGATGATAGATCTCCGGGATATCTTGATTTCATTCGGGCGTGTTTTTTGTTTAATCCTGTCAGCAAAACGCCTTCGTGCCTTGGAAACACAAATGCATCACTGTTTATTTTTTGCCCTAATTCTGTTTTACATGCCACTTGAGGGTATTGGATTTGGGTGACAATATCTTTAGAATTATTTTTTACTTTAATATTCCAATAGTGCAATGATTCTTTTTTATCCGTTCTAATGTTACAGGTAACAATTAAGTCATTTTCAGGATGCAGATATTCTATTTCTACAAAATATCTGCCTTTGCGAAGGACCCTACAATTTACTGCATCATAAGTTGTTATTTTGCGAGATGAATTATAATCGTGACCAAAAGATATCTCATAAAGGGGAGCCGATGGAACAGAAATAAACTGATGTTGTTTATCATTACTATAGCTTTTTATTCTTCTTAAATCATTGCTTAATATTAACGATGAAGACTTAGATCTGAGTTTAATCTCTTTTGCATCTGCAATAGAATACAATCCGAAAAGAATATTAATGATACATAAAAAACTATATAAAATTATAGTACTGGTCACATGCTTTGATACTATTTGGGAGTTATTTAATAGATTAAAATTCATTTTAAACGCCGTTCCAATTTTTGATACGAGGCATTATCAGGGGATAGACTTAAAGCTTTTTTAACATAAGCCTGGGCCTCTTCAAATCGAGCAATACGTTCATAGCATTGTGCAATTTGGTAAGGGAAACCGGAATTGTCTGGTTTCAGTTTAAAGGCGCGCTTCCAATCCAGAGCAGCCGCTTCATATTTATACTGGGCCCATCGAGTCCAGGCCCGAAGATTAAATAGCCAAAATTTTCCATCCTGTGATTTTTCAAGCGCCTTGGTTGCGGCATCTTCGGCCTGGGAATATCTTTTCTGTCGTTGCAAAGCCACAGAAAAAATATAAAAGTATAAACTGTTCTCTTTATCCAGAGCTGTGGCCTTCTGAGCCATAAGTTCCATCTGATCCCAGTCTTGTTCCTGTTGTGCTATTTTCGCCAAGAGGTAATAAGCTTCGGCGTATTGATCATCTGCGGTAATACGAAGCAATCGAGCTTTGGCAAGTGAGTAATTCTTTTGATTCATCCAGGCCTGTGAAATTGCAAAATCTAATTCAGGGGAATTAAATAATTTTTCCTCGATACCTGTAGCAAAGCGTATAAACTCAGATAATTGATCATTATTTAAAAAGAAATAGTAAATACTATCAAGAGTGGACTTAAAATCAGTTGCCGCTTGTAACCCTTTCATAAACCATGAGTCACTCTTATCAATGTTTCCGGCCAGATAGTGCAATTTCCCCATGTGGATATAGTTGTGATACCTGTTGGTAAATGAACGAATATCTAAGCTTGCCTGATATTCGGAAACCGCCTGACTATAGGCCCCATTTTCACTGTAAATATCAGCCAAAGACTGATGGGCTTCCCGAAGGGAAATCCCTTTTTCCAAGGCGTTTTTCAAACCGACCTCAGCCTGACTCATAAGAGTTTGAGACCAGAAATATTCTTTTTTAAGCTTTCCATAAACCGAAGGGAAGGTTTCAGTCATACGCCGGACGACACTGCCTAATTTTCCCTCATCTACTATATAAGCTAAAAATATGGCATAGGAGTACAGAACGTTGATACCGTTGGGACGAAGCTGAACGGCTTTCCGGTAAAGAGGTTCTGGATCGTAGGGGGGATGCTTTCTGGGATAAAGGGTAGTATAAATCATTTCAAGAGAGGTTTCGACCTGGGCCTGGTTAAATGCAACTTCATAGGTGACTGGATCAATACGTTCTGCCAGCTCAAGTCGAGTTCTGGCGGACAGGTATGCTGAAAATGCTTTGGGTGGATTGACTTCTTCGGCTATCAAATACGTTTGTCCGAGTTGTTTTAAAATTTTACCGGCTGCAAGATTGATGCGATAAAGGTCCCAGGCAGCATAATATTGGCCCAGCCAATCCGGAATAATATTTTCGGCTTGATCAAATGACACCAAGGCTTGATCCCAGGCATTGTCCAGGGTATGTTTGACGCCCTGCTGATAGATATACCTGGAAGAAAGAAGCAAGCCTTGAGCTGTCAGCATTGCAAAGAGGACGATTACAAGGAAAATTTTAACTAATTTTGAAGGGCTAATTGCCATAATATGAAGCGTAGTACTTTTTATAGTATTTGTAATATCCCTCTTTTTTCATATCTACCCGGTTCAGGATTGTGCCGATGATTGGCAGATTATTGTTTTCAAACCGGTTCAGAACCTCCTTGATGATTTTCCTGTTTGCGTGGCGGGATTTAATAACCAAAATTACACCATCAGTGTGTGGAGCCACCAGCAGTGCATCCGTGGCCGGCATGACCGGAGATGTGTCAATGACAATGAAATCATACCTGGTTTTCAGGTAATCCATGAAAAACCCAGTGCGTTTGGAACCAAGCAATTCTGCGGGATTTGGCGGAACCCTGCCGGCTGGCAGGATAAAAAGATTTTCTGTATAGGTAGGCTGAATCATGTCGTCTATGGCCTTTTTAAGAAAGTCCCCCATATCCTCACCCACATTGAACTCCTCATAGAGCTTATGGAAATCAATGCCATGGCTTATTATTTTTTTCACTTCGACCGCAGATAAAGACGAAAAAGTAAATTCCCCCTGTTCCATGGCAGATACGGCTTTAATGGCTTCAATGGTATGTATTGATAGGGTCTTGGCGATGTCCTTTTTTGAAACAAAACCCATGGTATAAAGGATAGTACCCAGACGTTGGACTGATTTTTTCTGGTGTCCCAGGGCTAAAAGCGATTCTTTTTCAGTTAGGAGTTTTTCCTGGATCAGGGTGTTGGCAAGTTTCATGGAATCCGGACGGTTTTTCCAGTAAACATCTATCATCCGGCCTTTGTCGAACGAAATGGAGACCTGGGTCTCTTCATTTTCCAGATCCAGGCAACATGTTCGAGCCTGAAGCGTGGTAAGCTGAATCAGATCATTGACAGGATATTGGTCCAGGGTGCCCTGATTCAGGTGGATGCCCAACACATCTGCCACCAGATCAGAGACCCCTTTCTCCTTTCTCATGGAAAAAAGGCTTGATAAATGTGGGCGGCGCAGGTCCATATCCACCAGAAGAACACTTCGGTCGGCCTGGGCCACGGTGTGGGCCAAATTTACGCATGTGGTGGTTTTGCCTTCCCCCGCCACAGAAGAGGTTATCACCACGGATTTCAGGTCATTTTCCATGGCTGAAAAAAACAGATTGGTCCTCAAAGTCCGGTAAGATTCGGCAAACCTGGAAGACGAGGAATAATTATTCAACAGGGCGTCTTTGTCCTGCTCAAGATTTCCAGCTTTATTTTTAGAAAAGATCACAATGAGGCTCCATAGGTCTCGGACCGGTCTGCTTCGGGGATAACAGAGAGTACCGGCAGTTTAAAGTGGGATGTGATATCCTCTTCGGTGCGTACGGTCTGGTCCAGATATTCTAGAAAAAAGGCCAAGCCGATGCCACCGAAAAGCCCAAGTACGGCTCCCAGCAAAATATTCCTTTTCTTGTTTGGTGATACAGGGCGCACAGGGACCATGGCTTTTTCCACCACCCGGATATTCGAGGTGTCGCTGGTTTGAAGGATATTGGATTCTTTGACCCGTGAGAGCATCAGATCATACAGGTTTTGATTGCTGTCCACGTTACGCTTCAGGATACTGTATTTCAAGGCCTTGGATGAGGTATTGAGCGCATCGGTTTCAAATCCTGAAATGGTTTTCTCCAGGTTCTGTTCCCGGGCTAAAAGCACCTTACGCTCGGATTTCAGGTTTGACAGCTCTTTTTTGATCTCCTCGGTGAGGCGAGACTGACTTTTGGATAGTTCACTTTGAAGCTGTAAAATTTTGGGGTGTTGATCTTTATAAATTTTGGACAGGCGGGAATATTCCAATTCCAGATCTACTATTTTCAGATAAATATTGTCGATCATCGGGTTATCCATCAATGACCGGATAGCTGAGATTCCTTTTTCCCCTCTGATATGTTTGGTGAATTCGTCAATTATGGCATCCAGCTCCAGACGGTGGTTTCTGGCCTCGAGATACCGTGTGTTGAACGATTCGATTTTTTGCTCGGCCATCTTCTGCTTACCGTCAAGGGAAAAGACCTTAGTTTCCTGCTTATAGTCGAAAAATTCCTTCTCGGATTGTTCCAGTTTCTGGCGCAGTTCGTAAAGTTCGTTATTTAGCCACCCCAGGGTCTGCTTGGAGGATTGCATTTTGCTGGACAAATTAAACTCAATATATTTATTGGCCAGGGTATTGGCCATGTTTGTTGCCAACACCGGATTTTTATCTTTCACATTTATGGTGAGCAGGCGGGTGTCTTGAATCTGATCAATGGAAATTTTTTCTTTCACTTTCTCCATAAGAGCCAATTGTTTTTCATGGGGGGGCAGTTCCTTTTTCTCCATCTGGAGCAAGAGTTTGATATTGTCCTTGAACTGCCGGATCACTTTGGTAATTGGATTAATATCCAGGTTCTCTTCTTCTTTATCCAACCCCAGGGTATTAATCAAAGATTCGATCACGGGCGCGGATGTAATCAGCTTGAAATGTGTGTTAAAGGTCATGAACTGAGAGTTGTAATTTTCATAATCCAGCCGTTCGCCGGTAATGGGCGAGGCTGACGACTCTTTGTCAATGATCAGTTTGGCACTGGATTGATACACCGGGGTCATCAGGAAAGTACCCAAAATCGTAATAGAAACAGTGATCACAAAAAAGGAGATGATAAGAGCCTTGTGCTTTAACAGCACCAGATAATAGTCCGAGAGATGGATCTCTTTTTCCAGATTTTCGTCTTCCATAATTTTCCTTGTATTTGACTGTTACAGCCAGGATTCAGGGATATGTATGAGATCACCCGGCTTGAGGAGGATATCTGCCTTGTCGCCGGTTTGAACTTTCTTTAAATTAATTTTAATAGTTTCCTGGCCGTCGGCGGTTTTGCGGATCACCTTGGCCCGGTTGGGCGCCGCAAATTTATCAAATCCCCCGGCCATGATGCAGGCACCAAGGGCCGTTAGGCCTGGCTGGTAGTCAAATATGCCCGGACTTTTGACTTTCCCCTGGACATAGACCTTGGTGGCGGCCTGGTCCAGTTGGGCTCCCAGAGGAATATAGACAGTGTCACCGCTGACCAGGCGAATATTTTCGGACATGTCGCCTTCGTCCAGAAGGCGGTTAAGGTCAATTTTTACCAGGGTTGATGTGCTTATAGCCTCATGTATCTCAGAATCTGACAGGGTGTCGTGGCCTATGCCTTTCAAAATATAGGCCAGGTTACCGCGCCCGGGCAGGACACCGCCGGCATTGGCAATCAGATCCATGACCGTAGGAGTAAAATCCAGTTCAAACTTTCCTGGATTTTTAACGGCACCGGAGATGGAAAATTCCAGGCTGTGGTATTCAACAATCTGAAGGTGAATCTGGGGATCCACAAAATAATCACGTTCCAGGGGGACAAAAATTCTTTTTTCCAATTGACTTAAGGTCAATCCTGCTGCCGGAATCTTCCCAACAAAGGGAACATTTATATCACCGGTTTCACTGACCACCATCTCTTTTACCACCTGTTCAATACCACCGGCCAGAATTGATATTTTGACCAGATCCTCGGGGCCTAATCGGTACCCGCCATTGTTTTGCACTTCGCATAGTCCGGTCATGGGCAGCATAGAAAGCGAAACGGCCAAAAGCACAATTATTAAAAGCACGTTAAAACTATTTTTCAACATAAACAAATCATCCGTTGGGGTTAAAAAACATAGTGGTACGAATCAAAAATAAATTCGTACCACTATGTTTTGATATTACAACGTCAACTGTACAGAGCTATTTGGACCCAAAATCGTAATCCAACTTAATGTTGAACATGACATAGGCGTTTTCAAAATCTTCACCGTCTACATTGGAATCTCGATCTTCCAGGCCGGCCTCCAGGCCCACGATAAACAAATCGTTGATCAGGTAATCCAGGGCACCCGAAAAAAAGATCCGGTCATCCTCGCGATGTGACGTTTCGTAGTCGGAATGCTGGTAACGGCCTGTCAGGGAGCCGTTAAGTCGCTCAAAAAAGAGATAGGTTGCCACGGCATCAAACCGGGTGTAGGTATAATAGGTGTCGTCGGCGCCACTATCGTTGAGATTACTGCTAAGGGACAAAGACAGAGAACTTTTTGGATATTTAACCCTTTCGTCCGGGGGATTCTGGCCGGTCAGGGATATCTGCCAGGCAAAAGCGCCCTGGTTCCCGCCCGAAACAGCTGCTTCATTGTCAAACTCACGGGTATGATAGCCGATCCCGGCCGCCAAAGTCAGATAATTGAACTGACGGCTGATATTGACCATCATCTGGTGTGAGTCATAATCGGATGTGTCGGCATCGTAATCTCGGTGCCAGGTCTGGTAATCCAGATCGAAAAAGGTCCGTTCGTTAAAATAGTAGTAAAAGGTCAGAATACCACGGTTCTCATCTGAGTCTTCTTCTTCGGCATCATTGTCGTAATCGATGGTTTTATTGGTATACCCAAGCCCCAGGCCGAATTTGTGAGCAAACCGGTACTTCGCCCATGGGCTGAATCTATTAAACGTATACTTATATCGCTCCACGGCATTGGAATACCTGTCGGCATTGGCAGCCTCCCGGGTCTTCCAGAATCGATTGTCCAGACCAAACGCCAAACGATCTGTGGGCGCAAGCCGGGCCCGGAAGTTTGCCTGGTGCTCGGTGTAGTCGTATTCATCGGCGGCAGTATCTCCCGGCCTGACATCGTCTTGGTCATCGTAAACCAGCCGGTTCAGCCAGTAATCCAGGGTGATTTCGGTTTTGTCCATTGTGTAACCGAGTTCCACGCCTGGTTTAACATAATAGGTATCTACGGTTTTAGTATTTTCTTCGGATTTATGGAAGTTGGTATCCCGCCGGACGCCTGACTGAATGTGGGGATTAATCGTCATTCGCCCTTGGGCAAACACATCGCTCGCACAGACAGCAGAAAACAGAAGTAAAGACATCGCCAGAACCATGACGGTCTGTTTATAATTCATAATGAAATCTCAGGGGAATGAATTGGAAGTCTGTCCGGAAACCACTTTTCATTCATATAGGCTAAGCGCATATTCCCGGACAGACATGTCAGAAGGTTAATTATCAGATGGGACTTGCGGGCCTATCCACAACCAATACGAACATGTTCTTATAGCGGTGGAATTTCTCAATGGTGAAATTAAACTGCCCGGCTTTATAAGCATCTCTCAGCTCGGCTGGACTTAGCCCCGTGGCATTACTAAGCCGTTGCACGGCATTTTTAAGCGCGGCCGTCTGGCCGGTTATGACCACCGTGCGTGCGCTTACGCTTGCGACCCCTGTGGCCAAAAACGCAGCGACAAGCATGGCGATCGCTATCAATCGAAACTTTTTCATGCTGCACTCCTTTTTTTAAAATTTGCGTTAAACCGTCTTACTCACACTTAGCCTATATGTTTTTCCCGGGGCTTGCACTTCCAAGCAATGCAGAATCAGTCGTATTTTCAGAATCAATTTTCCGGGAGGCAATGCAAGCTGGGTTATCTTCCAGTATCAATTGGGTTGCAGTCTCCCCAATCCACCTATTTAATCGTTTTGCAGCCTTTTTCATCCGGTATTTGCGGCCCGGATGGATATCTGATCCCAGGCAGAACACCTGATCTTTTTCACACATGATCCGGGAAACTCTCATGACCTGCCGGCCGAAATCGCCTGTCAGGCTTGAGGCGGTGACCTGAATTTTCGCGCCATGGTAGATGAATTGATCTGCCAGATCGGGCCGGTTCAAAATCACAGGGTTTCGTTCCGCATGGGCGATAATGGGAATTACGCCACGTTCATGGAGTTTTCGGATCATCATGGAGACGGCACTATCGATAAACATAAGGGGTAGCTCTATCAGCAGGTATTTTCCTGCGTTGTTCATCGTGAGCAGTTCACCATTGTCAAAGCGCTCAATCAGATCGTGATTGACACGAATTTCCGCCCCGGGCAAGACCACCAAGGGCAAACCGGCGGCTGACAGGTCATGGGAAAATCGCCTACATGCTTCAATAATGTCCGCTTTGGTACAATTATAAACACCGTCGTAGCAGTGGGGCGTTGCGAACAGGGTGTGGACACCTTGTTTTAATGCCTGTTTTGCAAAACCAATGGCATGGGAAAGACGTTTGCTGCCGTCATCCATGCCGTAGAGAATATGAGAATGCGTATCAAACATTTTTATCGTTCTCTATTTTAAATGAAACAGTTGGACGCAAATGCAACTTACTAAACCACAGAACCTGCCTGGAATCAACCTAAGAATGGCTCTAAAGTACTAAAATATTGATCAATTTAAATATTACTCAATATTTTGATTCTAAATCGCAAAAAACACAAACAGCAATAAAATCTATCGCCAGGATATTTATCTTTAAAAACAACAAAATTAGTCACAACATAAAAAGAATTAAACATGAAGTTAGGATAGAATAAATCCGAAACCGCTAAATTTTAAACGTTTATGACCACCTCTCCATATTTAAACTTTAGGATATAGTTTTTACTTATATTCAACAGATACGGCTTCATGTTAATTAGGTAATCTTATTCACGTATTTAATATAGATATAGCTCCGCCCTGTCGTCTACATTGATCGTAGCGGTAACTTCCCAGGGAAAAACGGCTATTTTATTTACTTGTTACTTTGTTTTTAAATCGTAAAATTAAACTTTTTCGGCAATACATGCCCTAAATTGAACTGAACTTGCTTCCCAACGTTGTCATAGAAACAAGTTTTTATTTAAATGCCCATATAATTGATTTAGAGCATTGAGCTTTCATTTTGGGTTGAACAGGACATCAATTGAATTAGATCAACCCGTGACTGTTACTACAAAAAAATAACGAATTATATAAAAATTTACACAATATCGTAGTTTAGCAATTCACATGCCATCGCAAAACATGTAATTTTTTCAGTGCATTAAGAAAATGCACACCTAAATTCACAAATCATAGTTACGAAACAATCATTAAGAGTTACCAATTTTGCACCACCCCGCTTTGAAACGACTGGTCATTATTGAATTTGGTATCAATGTGCAATTTTCGTAACTTTATAATCATATCCAGATATCCTGACATGAATTTTTTGTGCGTATTGTATTAGGAACAGTATCCCCCCATCCACGTGAGTCTTTTAATGATTTAATTGAGAAAAGTGACCATGGATGTTAACAACCAGATCACCCATAATTAATATTGCTTATTTCAATATTCTTGATAGAAGTCAACGAATAAAAAAAAATTAATTTGATCCAAACATTTTTTATTTATGATCTGCGAAGGAACTTAATAGATTTAAAACAATGTTCAAAGACACGATATTGTCGCCCATCACGACAGAATGTTTTAAGCAATATTAGTCATTGGCGGTGTTGATCGATTTTACAAAAGAAATGCCGGCACGGTGCAGACCGTCTTCCTCACAGCTGGTATAGGACCAGCCAAGCTTGTCGCACAACTGTCGGGTCAGTTGCAGGCCCAGCCCGAACCCCAGATCCCCGGCCGTATCGTCTTCTCCTGTGATATCATTGACAATCCTGACACCGGTTTCGTTCTGGGTAATCCGGACCTGACCGTGCCAGGTATGTTGAAACGCATTACGAATCAGATTACCGGTTACAATGCGTGCAGGTACCTGGGCAAGGGTCAGCACCACAGGGGCTGTCTTCAGAATAACTTCCACATCCTTATTCTTAATCAGGTAGCCGGCCTCTTCGACCAATTCACGAACAAAGTGTTCAAGATCCGTAGCCGAGACCGGCAACTGAATCTGTTCATCCTGCCCCAGCCACAAAAGGGTCTGGGTCAGATGTTTCATGGTTAGGCTGGCTCTATCTATGCGGTCTATGATTTTGTTTTTCTGCCGGGTGTGTCGGGCAATGTTATCCGGATTCGCATTGATTAGCTCCTGCGCCTGTTCATCCACTTTTTTAAGCAGTTCAACATTATTTCTGATCACACTGATGGGGGTACGAAGCTCATGACTGGCGTGGCGTAAAAAAGTGTGTTCTCTATCCAGACTCTCCTGAACGGATGACAGGCTCTTCTGGATGAGCCGTGCCAGGTCATTAAGTTCAGGATAGATAAAATCAGGTGGAGGCGCTTTCAACTGATCCGCATCCAGTCCACGGGCCCACTGTCCTAAAAATTTTACCGGACGTTCCACCCGCTTTAAAAGGAGCTGGATCAACACAGCAATACCAAACGCGGTTAGCAAACTGATGCCAAGCAGCAGACGCATATTTTCTTTGCCCCTGTTTCCGATCAAAGGAGAGGCTTTGTGAGGCGATGGCAGAAGCACGACATAATAAATCTCTTTTCCCAACTGAAGAGACATGGCAAAAACGACTCTCTTTGGCCTGCCGAACCATGGTTCCTCCTTGCGAACCAAAAGTTTTCCTGTTGCTTGGGGACAATCCATAAAATCTTTTATATTTTCCGGCATCTGCTCCCATTGTTTTGCAATCATAAAACCGCTGAACTGCGCCAGTCTACCCCTCTGGTCTTCGGGCGTGGTTTTAACGTAACTTTCAAGGACATGAACCATATTTCCCGCAATAATGCTATCCATGCCTTTAAAAAAAAATCTCACACTTAATACGGAGTACCCAATAATCAGAACCGCAGCCATCACTAAAAAAGAGAGAATGACAAACCACTTAAGGGTGATGATGGGCTTTTTCATTTTAATCCCCTTCTTTTATGGCAAAGCCGCGTCCTGGAATGGTATGGATCAGGGGCGGATCAAACCCATCATCCACCGCCTTTCGCAAGTGGTGCATATGCACTTTAAGACTATTGCTGTCCGGTGGATCATCTCCCCATACAGTGTCAATCAATTTTTGCTTGGATACGGTTTCAGGCGTGACGCGCAACAGAGCCTCAAGAATCTGCCGGGCAGTGGGTGACAGCTTAATTGTCTGCCCTGCCCTGCTCACAACGTCTTCTTTCAGATTCATTTCGAGATCCGCACAGCGCAAAAGCTGAACCTGCCCCGACCTTCGCCGTGCCAGGGCGTGAATTCTCACCACCAGTTCCCGAAGTTCAAAGGGTTTAACCAGATAATCGTCCGTACCGGCTTCAAACCCTGCCACCTTGTCATCCAGCTGATCCCGGGCCGTTAGCATGAGCACCGGCGTATCATTACCGCCCGAACGCAGCTTTTGGCAAAGGGTCAAGCCATCAAGCCGGGGCAGGTTGAGATCCAGCAGCACCACATCGTAGGCGTTGTCCGCCAGAAGCTTTTCGCCTGCCACCCCGTTACTTGCGTAATCGCATGAAATAGACTCGATAGCCAGATAATCAATCACGGTCTCGGCCAGATCAAAATCATCTTCCACCAAAAGCACGTTCAGCAAATCTCTTTCCTTTCAGCAAACGGGTTTATCCACCATTTGAACCAACTTAAAAACCGACAGATATCATGGTGAACCACCAAAAGTACGGGGATCAGAATTAAAGTGATCACCGTGGCAAACATAATACCATAGGCCAGGGATACGGCCGCCGGAATCAAAAACTGGGCCTGGTGGGACGTTTCATACAACAGGGGCAAAAGCCCTGCCACCGTAGTAAAAGAGGTCAAAAGAACCGCTCTCAAGCGACTTTTACCGGCCCAGCTTACCGTTTCAAACAACGACGTATCGCTGTTCCGCCGCAGATCATTAAAGGTGGAGACCAAAAGCAAACTGTCATTGACCACCACACCGGCCAGGGCAATAATACCATTGAGGGATAAAATCCCCAAGGAGAGATCGTTTACCCAGTGGCCCAGCACTGCCCCCACAATTCCGAAAGGAATGGCCGTCATGATTAAAAAGGGCTGAATGTAGGACTTTAACGGAATTGCCAGCAGAAAATAGATAATAAACAGGGCCAGAATAAACATATTCACCATGGAGGTTTCGGTCTCAGCCTGTTCTTCTGCCTCGCCGGAAAAATCAATGTCAAGGTTGGGGTATTGCTGTTTGAGTTTGGGCACTATCTGTTTTTGAAGCTGTGCCACAAGTTCCGTGGAGGACATGATATCTTTGTCCACATCTGCTGAGACGTATACCGCACGCTTTCCGTCAATGCGGGTGATGGTGTCCCGGGTGTACCCGTACGTAATGTTGGCGACACTGGTCAGGGGCACCACAGTGCCATCGGAAGTTCTGACATCGGCATTGAGGACATCGCTGACACTTTTTCTGGCTCCCTGGGGATAGCGCACCTTTACCTCCACCTCATCGACCGAGCGCTGGAACCGCTGGACGATCTGGCCGGAAAAGGCCTGGAGCACCTGCTCGGCCAACATGTCCGTGGTAAAGCCCAACGCCCTGCCCTGGGCCGTCAGTTCCATGAAAAGCTGGGGCTGGCCCGGTTCCAGGTTATCTTCGATGCCGCTCACCGCAGCAATGGTGGACAACCTGTTTTTCAGGGTCTCCCCTGCCAGTGTAAGCACGGTATCGTCACTGGAGCGCAGCTCGATGCGAAGCGCATCCACCATGGCCGGGGCATTTTGAACACTTAAGGTCTTGGCCCCTTCGGGCATCCCGGACAACGCCCGCCATTTGCGGGTAAAGGTGTCGATATCATAGGGAGCATCCTCGGTCAATTGCAGCTTCACAGAGCCGGATTGGTCCGCCTCGGACAGCACCTGCAGATACGCAATGGCGCTGGCCTTATCGTCGTCGGAATGTCTAAGTTCCCGATCCGCCTCATGGGCCCTGGACTCCAGCAGAGCCAAGGCCGCATGGGTCTGGCCGTAACTTGCATCATTTTTCATGGTCAGTTCTGCACGAACGGTATCCCCTGGAATATCCGGGAAAAAACTCATACGCACCATGCCGGTCAAGGGCATGGAGACGACAAATATAAAAATGCCTGCGAACACCACCAACACGGCGTACCGATGGTGGAGGGCAATTTTAATAAGGGGCCCGTAAATACGTTCATTCACCAAGTTCAGACTCTGGTCGGTGATTTTCTGCACCCACATCCAGCCGCGTTTTATGGGGTTTTTCCCAGGAGACTGGCGCGTGTTGAGATGGGCCAGATGGGACGGCAGGATCAGTTTGGATTCAATCACCGACAGCACCAGGCAGATGGTGACGACGATGGCAAACTGGGAATAAAGCTCGCCCATATGGCCGCTGACCTGGGAAATGGCGTAAAAAGCGGCCACCGTGGTCAGTACACCAAACAGGGTGGGAACGGCAACGGCCTGGGTCCCCCGGATGGTGTTTTCAATGGTGTCACCTTCTTTGACGCGCAGGGTGTAAACGCTTTCGCCGATGACCACGGCATCATCCACCACAATACCCAAGGCCATGATAAACCCGAAGGTGGTGAATTCATTTAAGGAGAGCCCTGCAAAACTGTCCCCCATGAAATAGAGGGTGCCGAAAAAAATAAACGGCAGACCCATGGCCACCCAGAACGCCACACTGACATTGAGAAACATAGCCAGAAGAACAAATACAATAATGAACCCGGTCAAAGCGTTTTCCGCCAGAAGTTTCAGGCGCTCGATGATCGTGGTAGATCGGTCATACCAGGAGGTGAGCTTTACATTATCCGGCAGGCTGCCGCTGTTTTTAAATTCCGCCACCACCTTTTTGGCACCGGCCACGGTTCTGGAGATATCATCCTGGCCTGTGGTAATGACCTGTAAAGCGATGCTGGTATGGCCGTTGAATCTGGAAAGCGTAGGGGTTTCATCATCAAAGGTATCGTCAATTTTGGCCACATCACCCAAACGAATCCGGCTGCCGTCTTCGAGGGTGATCAGGGGAATGGCGGCGAACTCCTCTTTCAAATAAGCCTGCTCCGAAGCTTTGAGTTGCAGATACAAATTCTTATCCCGAAGCACGGCCGTACGCGAACTGCCCGATTCGTTGTTGATGGCATCTTCCACATCGGACAGGGACAACCCATAGGACTGGAGCTGGGCCTCGTCAATCTCAACACTGATCATGGGATCAAGGTCGCCGGAGATCTCCACCCGGTTCACATCGGCATTGGCCAAAAGATCATCTTTGAGTTCTTCGGCCAGGGTCTGCAGGGTATGGCGTCCCACCTCCCCGTAAAGCTGGAGCCACAAGGCATGCTCTTCGCGTTCCGCCTTTTCAATGACTGGTTTGTCTGCGTCTGTCGGAAACGTGGAAATGGCATCTACCTTTGCTTTGACATCCCGCAACAGCGTATCCAGGTCGTAATCGTCCTTCATTTCAATGGTTACGGTGGTACCGGTGGTGGTGGAGGAACTGGTGATGGTTTTTATTCCCAGCACATCTTCAAGTTCTTCTTCTATTTTAATGGCAAGACCTTCCTCGGACTGCTGGGCGGAACCGGAGTCATAGGTCACAGAAACCGTCAGACTGTTGGGGGAAAGACTGGGAAACGACTCTTTCCGCAATTTTCCCATCTGCATCAACCCCAGAGTAATAATAAGGATCAGCAGCAGATTGGCGGCCACCGAATTCTGGGCAAACCAGGGGATAATTCCCCGCATTTTGTTATTCATGGGTATTCTCCTCCACCGGGGTGACGGCCATGTCATCCAGGTAGTGGTTTAACGGATGGATCAGGACTTTTTGGGCTGAACCGGCGATATCCTTGGGCGGCGTCACATAAATGGACTCTCCATGGCTGAACACAGGCTCCGTGGTGAAAGAGGCAAGCGTGTTGTCCTGTTTCACATACCAGATTTCGCCCTTTTGGCTGAAGGCGGAACCTGGAAGTTCCCAGAGGCCGGACATGGGCGGACCCTGGATATTTACGGTCACAAAGGCGCCGAACAGAAGCGGTGTGCCGGACTCCAAGGGGTGGTCCAATGCCACGATGACACTTTGCTGACGAGAATTTTCATCCGCCTGCCGGGATGCCCGCAGAATATAGCCGGACCATTGATTGCCGGTCTGGGCATGGACAAGGGTCACCGGCCATTTGCCCGAATTCAGGGTTGCCATATCCGGTAGACCGGACCATTGTGCGGCGGACAGGGACACGGTGATTTCCGCCCGGTCTGTGCTGTAAAGGGTGGCAATGGTGGACCCGGCCTGGACATAGCTTCCCGGGGCCACACTGCGTTCCACCACCAAGGCGTCAAAGGGCGCGGTAATCCGGGTGTAGGACAAGTCCGCTTTGGCGGTTTCCACGGCAGCACTGGCTGCGGTCACAGCGGCTTTGGCAGCCGCCACCTGGGGTTCATGGAACACCAAATCTGATGCAGGCTCCCCGGTAAGTCCTGAAGAGTTCCACTCCGCCTTTGCCTGCAAGGCTTCCCGCTCTTCTTCGAGCAGGGTCAGTTTTGCGTCGGACAAATCTTTCTGGGCCTGGGCCAGGGCGTCTTCATATTCAGTGTCGTCCAGCCGGACAATGACCTCGCCCTTTTTAACCAGTTTCCCGGTTTCAAATGTACCGGAAAGATCTTTCACCTGGCCTGCCACACGGGCCGTAAGGGTCAGTTCAAAATGGGGGGATACACTGCCATATCCTGTGATTTGTGCATTGTAACTGCCGGTGGATACCGATGTCACAGAGACGTCAGGATGCTGGACAACTTCTTCCTTTACAGGTGCCGGCATATTGGCCCGAGCCTTGATGGCTGCCTTGATATAAAAAACAAGACCCACAAGAAGGCCAACGGAGACCAGGAAAACCACAATCTGGGAAATACGTCTAATCATTATTTTGCTCCAATACCCAGTGCCAGCCCGAGGGTAACCCGGTTGGCCAGGCGTTCATATTTAAGGGTGTTCAGTTGAATGGCAAGGTCAAAGGTCTGGGTCTGGACAGTGAGCAGATCCAGCATGCTCGAAATCCCCTGGCGATAGCTTTTCTGATACTGAATCAGGGTGTCTTCGGCCTTGGCCAGGGCGGTTTCAATGTGGGCCTGCTGTTTTTTTAAAGATCGTTCAAGACCCATGGCGTCTTGAATTTCCTGGACAGCGGTGTATAAGGTTTCCCGATATGCCTCAAAGGCCTGGGCCGTTTCAAGATCCGCAATCTCGGCCTGGGCTTTGAGCTGACCTCCCTGGAACAAAGGCGCTGTAAGCTGTCCCAGAAGCGACCATACAGGACTTGTCAACAGCGCAGACCCCGGAGTTGAAGCGATGTCTTCAAGGGATGCCTCAAGACTGATGCTGGGTAAAAGATCTTTGTATGCCACATCTGCATTTAAATCGGCTGATTCAATGGCCAAAAAAGCCGCTTTCAGATCCGGTCTTCGCTGCAAGGTCTGCTCGGGAAGATCTGCCAATGGCAAGATCACATCGGTATAATCTTCGGACACGGAGATATCGGCATTGGGATCGCCCAAAAGTGTGGCCAGGGCGCGTTGCTGCTGGGCCAGGGTCTCTTTATATTCTTCAAGGGTCGCCCGGGCCGAAGCCGTGGCCGTTCTGGCCGTATCCAGATCCTCCAGGGTGCCAAGCCCGCTGCGGTAGCGCTGTTGGGTATATTTTTCCGTTTTTTCAAGCACATCAATGCGCGTCTGCTCAATGGCGATATTTTTCTTTGCCGATGTGAGTTCCAGCCATCCGGTCATGATCTCTGCGGCCAGGGTGTCCCGGGCCGACTGGTAGAGCATCTGCTGTTCCTGGACGTCCTTTGAAGCCGCTTTGGCACTGTCAGCCAGTTTGCGCCATACATCCAGTTCCCAGCTCACCGTGGCGGTCCCTGTGTAGGTATCATCCTGGTCCTCTTCCTTGAGTGCGGAATAGCCTGCGGAGACCTCAGGCAGCCGCGCGCCCTGGGCCTTGCGATATTCAGCCTGACGAATTTTCAAGGTTAAAAGGGTCTGGGCAAGACCGGGGTTGGAGGCAAGGCCCTTTTCCACCAAATGATCAAGTGCTTCGGATTGAATCAGATCGCCCAGGATGGTGATGGGCTGTGCACCGTCAAGCTCGCTCCATTGTGCAATGTTTGCCTGCTCCTGAACCACCTTGGCCCCGTAATCCGACTTTGATCCGGTCACACAGGCAGAAAGGGTAAACAGGCTGAGCAGCACAAGTTGCATACATGCCGATTTAAGTGTCATCTTAACTATTCTCCATATCATTTTTTTTCACCACGATTTTTCAAAACATATCGTGATGGTACGACAGGATATAACAGGCGGGGGGTTAAGACGGGGTTAACAACACAAATTAATTTCCTGCAATTTCAATTACCCGTAAATTTCAGTGCGCAGCACTGAACTCTGTGTTTCTCTGTGCTCTCTGTGGTTTTAAAATATTAAACGGGCTTTGCCCGCTTTTTTTCTTTAACCACAGAGAACACAGAGAGCACAGAGGTTTGGCTGACGCCAAACTACACACTGAATTTTTCGTAACTGACCTGATCATATAAAAGCGTCCCGGCATCATGGCCTTCCATTTTATCTGCGGGGTGGCCAATGCCGATCACCGCCTGCACCTGGATGTGTTCGGGCAGATCAAGAATATTTGAAATATAATCCGAGGCCGATGTGCCGTCGTCACGCGTGCGCAGACGCATCTGCGCCCAGCAGGAACCAAGCCCTAAATCCGCGGCCGCCAAATGAATAATAATGGCGGCAATGGAGGCATCCTCAATCCAGACATCGCTTTTTGAGGTATCGGCACACACAACGATGGCCAAAGGGGCATTTTTTAAAAAAGTTGAGCCATGGGATTTGGCCTCTGCCAACCGGGCAATGGTCTCTTTGTCTTTCACCACCACAAACTGCCATGGATTGAATCCCCTGGAACTTGGGGAGCGAAGCGCCGCTTCGATCAGAATTTTACAGTGCTCATCACTGACGGGTTTATCCTCAAACTGCCGGATGCTTCTTCTTTTACGCAATAATTCAATAAACATAGTTACTCCTATTAGTTAACGATCTTTATACCTTGATACGCTCATAGAACACTCTTTATACATCATTTTAGGCAATTATCTGTACATGGGAGACAACTTTTTAGTTATCAGCCTTTTCAAGCAGTATTCTATCCCGAAAATTTTTATCACCGACATTTACGACTGTGATGAATGCCAGGAGATTGGTGGCATTATCCAGGAAGAGAACGGCTGTGCCATTGGTGTAAGTTTTAACTGGAAACTGATTAACAAGGCCGGCGGTTCGGCAAAAATAGCTCAGGTCAGAATATCAATTAGATTTCCGGAATCTGAGGCGGACAGCCAGGACTGTAATGCCTCTGCCAGATTGGTTGGGGCTATTTGAGGTGAAAAGGCTTGCTTGGTATCCTGGGGTTTAGAGGCTGGATAAGGCACGAGCGTCATTTCATCGGCAAGGATATTATTTGCGGTAGCGGAAGTTTCAATGGTGAGTTGGCTAAAGGTTTCATAACCGGCAAGCAGTGACTGAACATCAGTATCAGTTTGCCGACCGTAGGCAATAAGGCCGGATAGTTCTTCTTGAAGGCCTGCAAGCTCTTCTTGCTCCTCCTGATTCAAATCGCCCTCAACCTGTACTGAAATGGTTTCACTTGAAACCTCTTGATCAATAAGTCCGGGGACTACGGTCCCAACGGGTCGCAGATACCCGTAGTCAATGGAAGAAGACTGCCAGTTCAAGGTTACCTTATCCCCTTGTGTGGTGATCACTTCAAGGGACGCTTCCTTGGTGGATGCGCTGGCAAATTGCCGTGTGGCAAAATATCCCTCCGGCGGCATTTGTGCAATATCTTCTGCTGTTACAGGGGTAGGTCCTAAACTTTGCAGGGGACCGGATTGCATGATCGTCAAACTCATGGGTGGTTCTCCTTTATGTGTAAAAAGGATTGCACAGAGCGTTTTTTTGAATTTGAAACTATAATTATCTACTTAATTCGGCGGCTTGTTTTTGAAACTTAAAAACCCGTATAAAAAATGACTCAGAAAAAGTCAGGAACCTTGGACAAAAAACTTTATATAACGGCCATGGAGAGATCCAGCATACCAACGGTCAGGCATAACCAACAACAAAACTGGAAAAATATGTGTCGTTTACACCGACTTTCTTATAAAATTTGCGGGGACCAAAGATATTGTTCAGGAAAACAGTAATATTAAACAATGCAACAACAGCCTATTGGATTAATGGAGAAACCAATGCTTGAACATCGACCTTTTCTTAACAACGATCTCCAAACGATCTGTTCATTCCCACAAACCAAAGAAGAACTCTATTATTTTTACCCAAAAGCGACTTATCCGTTAACGCCGGAGCAATTGCAAATAGCCATTGATCAGCGTTCCGATTCCACAGTTGTTGAACAGAATGGTGAAGTGGTAGGATTTGCCAACTTTTATCGCTGGAAAGACAGAAAATGCTGTATTGGAAATGTGGTGGTTTCCCCTTCTGCCAGGAATCGAGGGGTGGCAAAATATCTGATGAAAGCCATGATTCAGTTGGCCGAGATCAAACATGCAGCTATCTTTATCGAAATATCGTGTTTTAGCCAAAATACGGCCGGTCTTTTGTTATACAAAAAACTTGGATTTGAACCCTTTGACATTGAAGAACGCCAAGCCCCAAATGGTATGAGAGTCGCACTCATACATATGCGCCATCAAGTGGCTAATTCCAAAATGAAGATTGATCATTGATGAAAAAGGCAATGCAAAACCCACAGGCCTGTTCCTAGGCCCAATGCCTGACAGCGGATATGAAAAAGCCACCGCCATGTCATAAATGAATGATTTCCATATGGGTATCGGCAATCATGGCAAGGCCCAGTTCGTCGGCCAGATTAAACACCTTGTCGACTTTGGCGTTGATTGTCCTTGCATCATTTCCCACCAGGGCGAATCCGATTTCAGCCCAGTCATGGCTGTCATTGAGTCCGGTTTCCGCCACGCTGATATTAAACCGGTTCTGCAACCTTGAAATCATTGATTTCACAATGGACCGTTTGGCTTTAAGGGAATGAACGTCAAAAAGCCTGAGTTTGATTTGACCTGTTCCAACAACCATTTTTAAAAAGCCTTTCGTTTCTCATATCATTCATTATATGCTGCAAAGGTAGATTAATTATCTACAAATAACACATCCGGATCAATATCTCATATTCGGTACAGCCTGACACCGACACCATCCGAATAAACATCTTTTTTATGAAAGGTTGAATATGACGTATGACGTAATTATCGTGGGCGGCGGCCCCGCAGGATTGTTTGCGGCCTATTATCTGATGGAACATGCCGATCTAAAAGTGCTGCTCATTGAGCGGGGAAAAGCCCCCCGGCAACGCAAATGCCCCATCACCAAAGTCCAGAAATGCGCCCAGTGCGATCCGTGTAATATTCTGTCCGGCATCGGCGGCGCCGGCCTCTACTCGGACGGAAAACTCAATTTCATTCCAAGGCTTGGCAAAACAGATCTGACCCAGTTCATGCCCATGCCCAAAGCCCAGGCCCTGATTGACGAAACCGAAGAGATATTCACCCGCTTTAAAATGGATGCCAAGGTATTTCCCACCAACTTGGATGAAGCAGGGCTCATCCGCAAGGAGGCCAAGCGGTTCGGCATTGATCTGCTGCTCATCCGGCAAAAGCATCTGGGCAGCGACAACCTGCCGGGCTACATCACGGGCCTGGCAGACTATCTTCAGTCCAAGGGCCTTGAGATCCGAACCAGTGAAAATGTAATTGATATCATTGAAAACGACGGGGTGATCCAGGGGGTGATAACGGACAAGGGCACCTATCATACCCACAACGTCATTCTGGCACCGGGCCGTATCGGAGCCAACTGGGTGTCATCCCTGGCATTGAAACACGGGATCGAGTTGAGCCAGCGGGGCATCGAAGTCGGTGTCCGGGTGGAAGTCCACAACGATATCATGGATGATCTGTGCAACGTGATCTATGACCCCACTTTTTTTATCCGAACCCGCACCTATGATGACCTGACCCGGACATTTTGCACCAACCAGGGCGGTTTTGTGGCGTTGGAAAATTACCAGGATTTTGTGTGCGTCAACGGACACGCCTATTCAGATAAGAAATCGAGCAATACCAATTTTGCATTTCTGTCAAAGGTGGTGCTCACGGAACCTGTCACAGACAACCAGGCATACGGGGAATCCATCGGGCGCCTGGCCAGCATCATCGGCGGCGGCAAACCCATTCTCCAGCGGTTCGGGGATCTGAAACGGGGCCGGCGGTCCACCTGGAACCGAATTCACAAAAGCTACATTGAACCGACCATGACCAACGTGGTGTGCGGGGACATTGCCATGGCCCTGCCTGAAAGAATACTGTCCAATCTGATCGAAGGACTGGAAACCCTGAACCAGGTGGTACCGGGGGTTTCCAATGATGAGACCCTGCTCTATGCGCCGGAAATTAAATTTTTTGCCACACAGATCGAAACCACACCCCATCTTGAGACCAAAATCAAGGGTATGTATGTGGCAGGCGACGGCCCGGGGGTGGCCGGCAACATTGTATCTGCAGCGGCCACCGGACTGATCCCGGCAAAAAAAATTATTGGGTCACACCAGGGGTAGGATAATAAATCGCGCAGGCATCATCGGATTCCCAAGCCATGACCCTGGAGACCACGATCTGCTCATCCACATGTTCATCCAGGTAAACCTGGACCTTACCTGCAATATAGACGGCAATGCGTTCCGACGTGGGCTGCTCGTCCTTAAAGGCGGGCAGTTCATTTAAAAATTTGTGGTCCAGCTCGCCGTCCACAACAGAGCGAACCGCCCGTTTGATGTCCCCGAAATCCGCCAGCACCCCGGCACCGTTCAATTTATCGCCTTTGACATACACTTCCACCTGCCAGTTGTGTCCGTGCAGATTCTCACATTTCCGGCCCACCATGGCAAGCTGGTGCGCTCCGGCAAACCGGGTTTTAACCTTTAATTCAAACATAGCCCCCCATCCGGATGTTTTCTCTATCACAGGTTTTTAAATAAGTTTTTCAGCTTGTTTGATATTTTATTGGAATCAAGTCTGTCAAACTCTTCGAGCAGATCTTTTTGTTTCTGGCTCAATTTGGTCGGTGTTTTGACGATGACCTTGATAATTTGATCCCCCCGCCTGCCGTTTCTCAAAGAGGCAATCCCCTCGCCTTTGAACTGAAAGGAGTCTCCATACTGGGTTCCGGCGGGGATTGTCAATTGCTTTTCTCCCACCAGGGTGGGGACGGAAATTTCTGCGCCCAGGGCAGCCTGGATAAATGAAATATCAATGGCACAGATCACATCCGTTCTGTCCCGCTGAAAAAACTTGTGGGGTTTGACATTGATGACCACATACAGATCACCGGAAGGACCGTTGGGCACATTCGAGGCCTCGCCTTCTCCGGTCAGCCGCAATTTTGATCCCACATCCACACCGGCCGGAATTTTCACCTGGACCTTACGATTGATTTCCATACGGCCGCCACCCCGGCATTTGGGGCAGGGATTGGGAATAATGGTTCCCCTGCCCTTACAATAGGGACAGGTGGTCTTGACCTTGAAGAAGCCCTGGCTCTGGATATACTGCCCCGTGCCCCGGCAGTGGGAACAGGTTTCCGAAGAGGAACCGGGTGCGGCACCGGAGCCGTTGCATTCGTCACAGGTCTCGTGCTTGGGAATGGAGATGGTCTTTTCCGTGCCAAATGCGGCCTCCATAAAATCAATGGTCATGTCATAGCGCAGATCCGATCCCCGCCTGGCCCGGTTGCTGCCGCGTCCGCCGCCAAATCCGAAAAAATCTTCGAAAATATCCCCGAAACTTGAAAAAATGTCCTCAAATCCGCTGGGCCCGGAATGCCCGGCGCCTTCAAGCCCCTGGTGGCCGAACTGGTCATAAAGCTGGCGTTTGCTGTCATCAGACAACACCTCATAGGCTTCGGAAGCTTCCTTAAATTTATCTTCGGCCTCTTTATTATCCGGATTTTTGTCCGGATGATATTTGATGGCAAGCTTTCTGTAAGCCTTTTTCAGCGTTATTTTATCTGCATCCCGCGTTACCTCAAGGATTTCATAATAATCTCGTTTTTCACTCATATTAGTGCCCGATAGTGCTTTAATTTAATTTGTGTTTAAACCGGTTGTATGATAGCTTCCAAACCTGCTTTGACTAAAATAAATAATTTAAAATAACTCAGATTCTAAAGTTGTCAACGATGAACCAAGAACTGGATTTTGTCAAAGAAATGTTTGACAAAATTGCACCCAAATATGATTTTTTAAACCGACTGCTCAGCATGCGCCAGGATGTGTATTGGCGCAGGGAGATGGTCAAGGCCGCAAAACTTAAACCTGAGGCAAATGTACTGGATGCCGCCTGCGGGACCTGTGATGTGGGGCTTGAGGTCAGCCGGATCCTCAAGGGCCGTGCAACCATTACCGGACTGGACTTTTCCTTTGGCATGCTGGCCCTTGGCAAGAAAAAACTGGACGGCTCATTGGGCCGGGCCATTTGCCTTGTCAATGGTGACGCCCTGAACCTGCCCATGAAAGACCAGCAGTTTGACGCAGGCTTCATGGCTTTCGGCATCCGCAATATCATGAACCGTATCGGGGCCATGAAAGAATTTTACCGCACCCTGAAACCGGGCGGCAGAATCATCATCCTGGAGCTGACCACGCCCCAGAAAGGCTTGATGCGCAAGCTCTATCTTTTGTACTTTCAAAAAATATTGCCGTTAATCGGTTCCTTTTTTTCAAAACATGGGAACGCATATGCCTACCTGCCGGAATCCGTATTAAAATTTCCTGATCCCGTATCCTTTGCAAGCCAGATGAAGGCCGCAGGATTCAAGGAGATACGGTTCAAGGAAATGACTCTGGGAATTGTAACCCTCTTTGTGGGCATAAAACTGTAACCCGTTATTATTACAGTCCGTCTTGACAGCACCCCGTGTATACTTTATAAACGGTCTTCAAAAAATATGTAGATAAAAAAATTGCAGAAATGAAAAAATTTCTTTTAAACACCACCGAAGGCCGGGTCCTTGTGACCGGTTTTATATTTACCGCCCTGTTTCTTCTCTTTGTAATCATCGGCATAGTCCGGGGCGAACCCAACGCAAATATCGCCTTTGTTGCGTTCCTGACCCACTGTGTGGGCAGCCGGGCCGGCGGCATCGGCCTGTGCATCTTAAATGGATTTGATCCTGTTACCACCATTGCCCTGAATTTTTATTTAGAATGCCTGATTGTCTGCTATACCTATGCGGTATTTGCTTTGAGCACCAGCGGTATCTTCAAAGCGGCATGGATCAAAAGATCCATGGACAAACTCAGGGAAAAGGCCGAAGAGAAAAAAGAAAAAATAGCGCGCTGGGGCTGGATCGGCATCTTTGCCTTTGTGATGGCACCCCTGCCTGTCACAGGGCCAGTGGTGGGAACCATCATCGGGTATATGCTCAGGATGCCTTTGTTCAGCAATTTCAGTGCGGCAGGCCTTGGGACGCTGACAGCCATCGTGGGGTGGTGTTACGGGTTTGATTTTCTTGAACATCGGTTTGCAATGCTCCAATATGTCTTTGGCGCCATTTGTGTGCTCATTATCATACCCTATGTAAAACCTTTGAAAAAATTTATTAATTCCCTGCGGCATGAAGATCATCAAGAAGAAAATGATGACAATGATGAATAGCACGCCGTAGAGAGAACCAAGTTCTCATTAACTTATAAAAAATCTCCCATCAGCGATGGGTGATGCGGCTCCTCTTTCACGGGTCTCCCCTTCCTTTTTTGCGTCACACTAAGACAAAAACACGTTTAATTTAAAACTGTTACCAGATAAATCCCATTCACCGGCATACCCATTTCAGGGCGAATTTCAAACTCCATAAAATTTGACAATCGTCGCGAACTGTTAGATACTTTTGGTAATTTCTAAACCAATTTGAGTCTACCAAGCCATGAACACAGTTTTCACCCAAGTCAAAAATGCGTTGGGAAAACCCTATGACGATCTTCATTTTCTTTTAACCTGCTTCAAAGAGGTGTTGGAGGAAAATAACCAGCAAAAACTGGTTGGGTTGCTTCCGTGGCTCAATGCCAGCGTTCCGTCAGACTCGGACCTGACAAGCAATGCATATATCCATATGATGTCCATCTGTTTTCAGCTGTTAAACCTGGTGGAGGTCAATGGGGCGGTACAAAGCCGTCGCCACCAGGAAGATGAGGACATGACCCAGGTAAACGGGCTGTGGGCCAATCAATTCCAATATTTAAAGTCCAGGGGAATTACCGAGTCCCAGATTCTAAAAGTATTGCCCAATGTACTGGTCGAACCGGTTTTAACGGCACATCCCACAGAAGCCAAGCGTGCTGTGGTGCTACAGGAATACCGAAAGTTATATCTGCTGCTGGTTAAACGAGAGAACCGAATGTACACCCGCATTGAACAGGCGGACATTCGCCAGGAGATCAAACAGATCCTGCATCGCGCCTGGCACGTGGGGGAGATTTACATTGAAAAGCCCCGGCTGGAATCGGAGCTGGACAATATTCTGCACTATCTGACCCATGTGTTTCCCAGTGTGATTATGATGCTGGATAAACGGTTGCGCCACGCATGGCTGGAATCTGGATTTGATCCGACAGTGCTGAATGACTCGGATTTACTTCCGGTGCTCTCATTTGGAAACTGGGTTGGCGGAGACCGTGACGGACATCCGCTGGTGACGCCGGAGCTTACCGGCAAGACCATTGAAAAGTTGCGCATTCACGCGTTTTACATCATTAAAAACGAATTAAAACAATTGGCCCAAAAGCTCAGTATCTATCACAACATATCGGATGTAAGTCAAAACTTTGCTGATCGGATTAAAACACTTGCCAAAGAGGTCGGGGGGAATGCCGAGGTTGAGTTTAAAGAACATGCCGAAGAGATTTTTAAGGCCTACGTCCTTATTTTGATCCAGAAAATCCCCATTGACCTGAGCCGGGAATTCAATCTTGAATTAGAGGATAAACCCAATAGCTACACAAGCTCCATCAATTTGATAGCGGACTTGAACCTGCTCCACGATGAATTGGAAAACTGCGGTATCGGTCAGGTGGCCCATGTCGATGTCGGGCGGATGAAGCGGATTTTAAAAATCTTTGGGTTTCATTTGGCAAAATTGGATATCCGCCAGAACAGCGATTACCATGAAAAGGCCCTAAATCAGCTGGTAACCGCATCCTTAGGGGAAAAATCTGCCAGGCAGATTGAAGAAAGCCAGGAGACCAGACGCACGTTTCTGGATCAGGAACTTGAAATCAACCGTCCGTTTTTGGTAGACCATAGGTCGATCGGTCCGGAAGGCCAAAATGTGATCGGGGCCTTGCAGGTCGTAAGTGACCATGTTCAACGTTACAGCCCCAATGCATTCGGCAAGCTGATTGTGAGCATGACCCGAAATACGGAAGATCTGCTCACCGTTTACCTGTTCATGCGTGAAGTGGGGTTGATTGTAAAAAAAGACAATCAACTGGGGGCGATTCTTCCTGTGGTTCCCCTTTTTGAAACCATTGAGGACCTAAAGCGCAGCCCGGGCATTATGGATGATTACCTGGGCCGGCCCATTGTGAAAACCAGTTTACAGATGCAGTCCTGGAAAAACCCCGATGCCCAATTGATTCAGGATGTGATGATCGGTTATTCCGACAGCAATAAGGACGGCGGTATCCTGGCCAGCTCCTGGCTTTTGCATCAGGCACAAAAAGAGTTGACCCAAACAGGGGAAAAACACGGTGTAAAAATTCGTTTTTTCCATGGTACCGGGGGCAGTATCAGTCGGGGGGCCGGCCCCAGCCATTGGTTCATCAAAACATTACCCCACGGCTCAATCCATGGTAATTTCCGTGTTACCGAGCAAGGCGAGACCATTGAACGAAAATATGCAAATCTGGTGAATGCCGCATATAACCTGGAGCTGATGGTGGCAAGTGTTACGGCACAAACCGTGCTGCACGAAAATACCAAGCAACCACGGGATGAGGTTGAAAGTTTATTTCATGGTTTGGCTGACCGGGGGCGCCATTACTACCGGCAACTGATCTGTGATCCTGATTTCATCACCTTTTTTTCCCAGGCAACCCCCATTGATGTGATCGAGTCGAGCAAAATCGGTTCCCGGCCTGCGCGGCGAACCGGAAAACGAACGATGGAAGATCTTCGGGCCATTCCCTGGGTGTTCAGCTGGGCGCAATCGCGGTTTAACATTACCAGTTGGTACGGGGTCGGCTCCACGTTAAATGAGTTGAAACACCAGGACCCGGACGCGTACAACACTTTGCTTCATTTCGTTGAATACAATCCCTTTGTACGTTTCGTGATGACAAATCTGGACAGCAGCCTGATTGCAACAGATGAGCGGGTCATGGAAAAATATGCGTCGCTGGTTGAAGATAGGCAGATTTGCGCCCGAATCATGAACATGATTAAAAATGAACTGGACTTAACCCGCAAAATGGTGGCCAACGTATTAAAACGGCCAATTAACGAGCGACGCATTAATCACTATTATTCGACCATACTCAGGGCCGAGGCCCTCAATAATCTGCACGATGCCCAGGTTAAATTACTGCAAAAATGGCGCAACGCGAAAAAAAACAAGGCCAAAGAAGAAGATCATTATCTGTTTGCCTTGTTGCAGTGCGTCAATGCCATTGCCAACGCATTAGGGGCGACAGGCTGATCCGATAAACGACATCCCAATGCTACCCGACGACATCAATAATTTTACCTTTGCCTGTGACGCTTGCAAGATCTGCGGCCTGTTGAACTTCAGTGGATTGGGTGTTAAGAGATTGGGTTGTGCCGGACGTTTGGCCAAGCAGATTAAGCAAAAGATTGGGCATGGCCATGGCTTTTTTCATAGCCTCGGCTGATGCGCCTGTGCTGGTTGTTCCGCTAACGTTCATAAGACACCTTGAATAAATTTGTTAAATCCATAACCATAAATATAACCCTAAAAAACAGATCGGCAAATTATAAAATACGGATATGGGGAAGGGCCACAAAATTCTGAACCATAGATAAGGATAACAAGAGCATGGTGTATGCCGTACAGCAAACAATCCATTACAGCCTGCATTTGGCCTTTCCGGGAGTGATTGCCTGGATATTTTTTAGAAAAGAGTGGAAAAAGGCATGGTTAATCATGCTTGCCACGATGCTGGTGGATTTGGACCATTTAGTTGCGGAGCCGATATTCGATCCGGCAAGGTGCAGTATAGGGTCCCATCCATTACATTCTTACTACGCGATCCTGATTTATCTTCTGCTCTTTTTCTTTGCCCGGCCAAAAACAATTAAAATCGTCTCCATCGGGTTGCTTTTTCATATGTTCACGGATTATCAAGACTGTCTGTGGATGCGGTTCAAAGTGTAAAGGGAAAAGAGATGAACTCATTTTTTAACATGACGGGTAATGATCGACATGCAACGCATTGATGATACAAGAATTCAAACCATCTCTCTGATGCTTTTGGCATTGATTGGCTTTGGCATGCTGCTCAATATCACCAAATCATTCATGGTGCCTTTTGTTATTGCGATTCTGTTCGCTTTTTTATTGATACCCGTAGCTGAATTTTTACTTAAACTGCGCATCCCACATATTTTGGTCAACGCCATTGTATTGGTAGGGTTCGGCATTCTTCTCATGGGCCTTGTTTTTCTGATATACGGCGCATTAAGCTCCGTGACCGGCAGCCTGCCCAGATACATGGAAAAATACAGTTTGGTTATCAAGCAGTTGACAGCACTGATTCAACAACACCTTGATATCGATATTATGCAGGACTACAAAAAGATCAGTATCGAAAATCTTTTTTCCGTCATCTCGCCCTCTTCTGTCGTGCAATCGGTGAATAAAAGTATTGGCACCCTGATCACCTTCATGTCACGCACGACACTGACGATAATTTTCTTAATGTTTATTGTCAGCAGCCGCAAAATTTTTATCGACAAGATCTACGACTTTTTCCAGTCAAAAGGGGATGACTTGGAAAATACGGTGGAGGTGATTGGCAATGTTGCACATCAAGTTCAGAGGTACCTGTTTATAAAGACCTTGATCAGCATCGGCACCGGTGGCATTTTTGGTATTGTGGCCTGGCTGTTCGGGCTTGATTTTGCATTTATATGGGGCTTATTGGGCTTTGTGCTCAATTTTATTCCCACCCTGGGGCCCATTATTGCGACCATACCGCCCATTTTCCTGGCCCTGTTGCAGTTCGACAGCTTTTGGTATGCTGCAGCGGTCTCCATTTGCATGTCGGCCGTGCAGTTTATCTCGGGCAGTTTTGTGGAGCCGCTGATCATGGGTGATCGGTTGAATCTGAACATTATGGCCATATTACTGTCACTGCTGCTGTGGGGGATTATCTGGGGAATTCCGGGGATGATCCTGGCTGTGCCGATCACCGCATCTTTAAACATCATGCTGAACAATATAGAAACGTTTCGGAGCATCAGTATTTTGCTGAGCAAATAATAACCGCTCGCCATGCAAGTTTGTATTTTCAGTCCGATACCCCATGGCCGTTTGGAACTTGAACAATGACATCCCCCGGCATTACAGGCAATTACGGCACCCCCCAATATTAGCCCTTGCCGTGAACAAAAGTGTTTATTATAAAGGCGTTCGATTTTAATATTTTGATAGAAAGAGAGGGGGTTTTCCTTGTACATACTTTGCTTGAATTGTGATGACCGTCCGGGAATAGTTGCAGCGGTTGCCAACGCGCTGTGTGATTCAAACTGCAATATTGAAGAGTCCTCACAATTTGACGACCCATATTCCAAGCAGTTTTTCATGCGCGTGATGTTTTCTGCCATAACAGAGGGCGCACAGGAAAAATTTAGAACCATGTTTGAGGCCGTGGCCAAGGGGTTCGGCATGAGCTGGCATATGAGGGAAATGGATGAACCGGTCAAGACCCTTATTCTGGTGTCCAAAGATGATCATTGCCTGAACGATATTATCTATCGCTGGCGCACAAATCATCTTAACATTGAAATCGCCGGGGTGGTCTCAAATCATGAGGTGAACCGAGAGCTTTCCGAGCATTTCGGGCTTAAATTTTATTATGTGCCCACCCAAAAGGTCGATAAAAAGACAGTGGATGAGCAGCATTTCAAAATCATTGAAGAAACGGATACAGAGCTTATTGTGCTTGCACGCTACATGCAGATCCTTTCTGAAAACATGTGCGAAAAATACTCAGGACGGGTGATCAATATTCACCATTCATTCCTGCCGGGCTTTAAAGGCGCAAAGCCCTATCACCAGGCGTATGAACGCGGTGTAAAACTTATCGGTGCGACCGCGCATTTTGCAACAAGGGATCTTGATGAAGGCCCGATTATAGACCAGGACGTCATGCGTATCGATCACCGCCATTGTCCGAAAAAACTGCAGATCTTGGGACAGGAGACAGAAGCCAGAGTACTCGCCCGGGCCATTGAAATGTACACCGAAAGACGAATCTTCCTGCACGGAAATAGGACGGTTATTTTGTAGGGTTATTTTTCTTATTGTGAATTGAGCTTGGGCCTTATTTAGGCCCATGACCATTCGGGTTGCATCAAATCCAAGCGTATTCAGGCAACCTGCCATCGTACTATGCCGTCATTATATTCTCTATATTTGTCACTTTAAATATTCATATCACACTGACAAGTTACCGGATTGGTATCTAAAAAGAGCGCCTGACAGGTTTGCTTAATCAATGAATCCGGCTGGCAGACCGGGGTCGTATCTTTATTCATAAGTTTCACCGTTATCCATCCCTCCTCCACCTTTCTATTCGCATTACATAATAATCTGGTGCAATTTACAGGACCCTTTGTATTTCAAATAAGGGCGGAAAGAACCATTATTATTACAGAATTTAAATGCAAAGGAGGTAAACATGAAACATCCAAAAAAAATTCTCGTTGTATCCTTGTCAACAAAACACTCCCTTCAAGCTATTCAATGGGGGATTTCTTTCGCCCGAAACTTTGGAGCTGAACTTTTTATCACGCATATCGTCAACAACCCTTTCGGGCTCGAAGGCTGGAACCTTCCCTTGTCCTCGGCCAAGGTGATAGAGGAGGAGTTTTCAAAATTGCTTGAGGATGCCCGCAGTGAACTGCAGAATTATATCAAGGCGGAGGCTTCCGAAGGTCTGTCTGTTCACGAAAGTGTTCTCCAGGGCGATCCGGTGGAAAAAATCACCCAATTTATTTCAGAAAACAAGATCGAACTTATGGTGATGACGGCCCATGAGCAGGGCCAGCTTGAGCATCTGCTGGCAGGGCATGACATCCGGACGCTGATCCGCAAGATGCCTTGTTCAATGTTTCTGGTAAAAAGAGAGTTAGAGTATAAAAAATATTGATGATGCTTTGCCGCAGCCTGTAGATGATCCTCCGGGCTGCGGCAGCGAATCATCAGCCTTTTAAGGAGTTTCTCTCATGCAAAAAAACAACCATGCCCCGGCCACACAAGAGGCAGTTTCCATAAAAGAATTACAAAAAGAACTGGACACATCTCCTGAGGGATTAAGCATTGAAGAGGCCCGATTACGAATAGAGCAGTATGGATATAATGAACTGGCAGAAAAAAAAGAGTGGCCGATTCTTAAATTTCTCAGCTATTTCTGGGGACCGATTCCCTGGATGATTGAGGCGGCAGCTCTGCTGTCCGCCCTGATTCGGCACTGGCCGGATTTTTTCATCATCGTTGTCCTGCTGCTGGCCAATGCAGTGATCGGGTTCTGGGAAGAATTTCAGGCAGGCAATGCAATCGCCGCACTCAAAGCCAAACTGGCCCTCAAAGCCCGGGTTAAGCGGTCGGGAACATGGTCTGCCCTGCCCTCACGGGAACTGGTTCCCGGCGATATCATTCGGATTCGGCTTGGGGATGTGATCCCTGCCGATGCGCGCCTGATGACCGATGACACAGTAGAGGTTGACCAGTCCGCCCTGACAGGAGAGTCACTACCGGTGAAGCGCCAAAGGGGTCAGGCCGTCTTTTCAGGATCTGTCATGCGCAAAGGAGAAGCCCAGGCCATTGTATATGCAACCGGCACAAAGAGCTTCTTTGGGAAAACCGCCCAGCTAGTTCAGGACGCAAAAACGGTCAGCCATTTCCAGGGTGCGGTACTTAAAATCGGCAATTATCTCATCGCGCTTGCCATTGTCTTGGTCGCTGTGATCCTGGCTGTCGCCCTGTTTCGAGGAGACCCCATGACCGAGGCGCTCCAATTTGCCCTGGTTTTGACCGTAGCCGCCATTCCCGTAGCGCTGCCAACGGTGCTGTCAGTGACCATGGCGGTGGGGGCCAGGCTGCTTTCGGCCAAACAGACCATCGTCAGCCGGTTGGTGGCCATTGAGGAACTCTCCGGTATGGATCTGCTCTGTTCGGATAAAACCGGAACACTGACAAAAAACGAACTCTCCTTGGGCGATCCGTTTGCCATAGACGGGGTGAGCCCGGACCAGGTGATTGAAAGTGCAGCGCTCTGCTCAAAGGCTGAAAACCAGGATACCATAGACCTTGCCGTACTGAATGGGGTGGAAACTCAAAAAGTATTCAAAGATAAAAAAATAGTTCATTTTATCCCTTTTGATCCGGTGGGAAAGCGGACCCAGGCCAGTGTGGAAACCCAAGGAAACGCTGTCTTCAAAGTCACAAAAGGCGCCCCCCAGGTGGTGCTGGATCTGTGTGACAATAAAGATGCGGTTAAAAAGGCGGTGGAAGACGCGATCAATGAATTTGCCGGCCGGGGCTTTCGGTCCCTTGGGGTCGCCAGGACAGATACGTCGGACCGGTGGCAGTTTTTAGGCGTTCTCCCCCTTTTTGACCCGCCCAGGGACGATTCAAAAGAGACCGTGGCCACAGCGAAAAAGATGGGGGTGAGCATTAAAATGATTACCGGAGATCAGCTGGCCATTGGCAGGGAAACTGCGAAACAGCTGGGTATGGGAACCCATATTCTTGATGCCAAAGGGTTCAGTGATACCCAGTACCACGAATCCGGACAAATGGATCAGTCCATTGAAGAGGCCGACGGTTTTGCCCAGGTCTTTCCCGAGCATAAATTTCATATTGTCCGGACCCTGCAGAGTCACGGGCACATTGTGGGGATGACCGGTGACGGCGTGAATGATGCGCCGGCCTTGAAAAAGGCCGATTGCGGCATCGCCGTATCAGGCGCCACAGATGCGGCCAGGGCAGCGGCATCCATGGTTCTTCTGGCCCCGGGGCTTTCCGTTATTATAGACGCCACCAAAGAGAGTCGGAAAATATTCCAGCGCATGAACAGCTACACCATTTACCGCATGGCTGAAACCATCCGGGTCCTGATGCTCATGACCCTGTCCATACTTGCCTTTAACTTTTATCCGGTCACAGCCGTGATGATTGTTCTGCTGGCGTTGTTAAACGACGGTGCCATCCTCTCCATTGCCTATGACAATGTCCATTATTCAGACAAACCCGAGGCATGGAATATGCCGCGGGTACTCGGCATAGCCACGGTCCTGGGGATCACCGGTGTCATTGGCTCTTTCGGTTTGTTTTACATCGGGGAGCGCATTTTTCATTTGAACCGGGAATTTATCCAGTCTTTGATGTACCTAAAACTTTCCGTGGCAGGACATCTGACCATATTCATCACTCGGACCCGGGGGCCTTTCTGGTCCATTCGGCCGGCAAAAATTCTTTTTTTGGCCGTGGTCGGCACACAGCTTCTGGCCACGCTGATCGCCGTTTATGGAATTTTCATGGCGCCGTTGGGATGGGGATGGGCACTTGCCGTGTGGGGATATGCATTGATCTGGTTCCTGATTGATGACGCGGTAAAACTGATAGCCTACCGTTTTTTTTCTTCGACCGGGTCATGATTTCAACACGCCTGTCCGCAAGGTATCTACTACATAGATTATATAACTTGGGCTGACCCGGCATATCAATAACTGCCGGGTCAGCCCACAATTAAGATAGAAAGTATCTCAACAACGAATCGGAACTTTATTTATAAATCTGGGGTTACGAGCCGTTTCTGAAAAGTATTCTACCAGCCTGGGTTAAACGTGCCCCCCCATAGCTCCTGGTGCATCGTTTCTATTCCCGGCACCAGCCACAGAGGGGGTTTCAGCGGTGGAAAATGCAACGCCCGCGTTATTAATTTTTTCCTGCTGTTTTTTTTCCAGTTCAGCAACCAGATCTCTACATTCACCTTCACATTTACCTGTTATGTCTCTTGAGGGTATATTAGCCATTTGTAATCTCCTTTTTTATTTTGTTATTAAGCAGGCATTGATCTACCCGCTTGGTAACAAGGTATGTCCGTGGAGCGAAGATTTAAATAGGCATAACCCCTTATATTCACATTTGAATGTGTGTAGATATGGTGTGCTGGACTGGAAAAAAAAGTAGATCTGCCTGGAGAAATCAATAGGTGCGAATCAAGCCCTCTTAACAGACTTATGAATGATTAGGGGACCGTCATGACACGCCGGTCCCCTGCCCTTCCCTGACAATCTGAATCAAGACGCTGTAAATCTGGTTCCGGCCCCATATCATTTGGCCTTGCATGCTCTGCCCATCCGGGATCAGACGTACATGTATCAAGATCGTATGTATCGGTATTTGTCTTCTGTGCGGTTTGAATTTCCTGTTTGGCATTTTTCGTATTTGACATATTTGCTCTCCTTTGAATCCTTGAGTTGAATGTTGTCAGGTTTCTTTTCCAAGACCTTAATTGAAAAATAAGAAGCTGCCCCAGTCTTTTTCAATGGGGGAAATTATGTATATTGGTAATTACATGGTTATACAGTCCGCAATGGGTAAAAACCCGAATATACGATTCCCTCTCTTACTTGTTATCTTGGCACATCAATTCGGGCAGGAATCATGAACATTTTTGTTTTACCTGCATATAAAAGATATAAAAAAGGAGGAAACATGGCTGAAAGAAAACAAATTTACAAATGCGAAGTTTGCGGAAATATTGTTGAAGTCCTTCACGGAGCCCAAGGAGAATTGGTTTGCTGCGGTGCCGCAATGGTTCTTTTTGAAGAAAAAACTGCAGATCAGGGCAAAGAGAAACATGTCCCCGTTTTTGAGGCAACGGCTGAGGGCCTTAAAGTAAAAGTCGGGTCCAATCCCCACCCCATGGAAGAAAAACACTTTATTGAATGGATTGAGGTCACTGACGGTGATACGTCCTGCCGCCACTATCTGAAGCCCGGCCAAGCCCCGGAAGCATTATTTAAAGGATATTCCGCAGATGTGAATTTAACGGCGCGGGAATACTGCAACGTTCATGGCCTCTGGAAGTCATAATCATAAAAATTGCGGGCTGACCTGACATATCAAATGCCAGGCCCAGCCCACAACAATCAGTGAACTAATTTGCTTTTATCTGCTTGAATATTTTGCCGGGGAAAAGACATATCGGACATTGCTCCGGTGGCTCACCTTTGTAATGAACATGGCCGCACATACTGCACCGCCAGACCATTCCTTGGTTTTCTTCCTGTCCGGATAGCCCCCTTGTAACAGGCAGTTCATCCAGGGGCGGCATGACCGGGTTATAATTGGCAAGTACGTGACCTGCTATAATCATCCTTTGCACTTCACTGGTGCCTTCGTATATCCGATAAAGCCTAATATCCCGAAGCAGCTTTTCAATGGGAAACATCCGGGTATACCCATACCCGCCGAAAATCTGCAACGCCTCGTCTGCCACCTGCCACGCGGACTCTGTGGCGTATATCTTGGCGATGGAGGCGGATATGGAGGGATCTTTTTGTTGGTCAGCCTCCCATGCCGCTTTCAGTACAAGCAAACGTGATGTTTCAACCTTTTGAAACATCTCTGCAATCTTAAACTGAAGGGCCTAAAAACCGGACAGCGGCGAACCAAAGGCTTTCCGTTTTTTTGCATAGGATATGGCAAACTCCATGGCCGACCGGGCAGCCCCCACGGCAAAGGCACCAATAATGGGCCGGGTTCTGGAAAATGTCTGCATGGCCAAAACAAAACCTTTTCCCGGTTCAGCCAGAACGTTTTCCTTTGGCACCCGGACATCTTTAAATGCAATGGCTGCGGTATTTGAACTTCTCTGCCCTAATTTAGGGATCGGCAGACCCGTTGATACACCGGGCCACTGTTTTTCAACCACAAAGGCGCAAATGCCTTTGTGGCTCTCTTCAGGGTCCACTGTGGCAAACACCGTTATAAAATCGGCATAACCGGCATTGGTAATCCAGAACTTTGTCCCGTTCAGAATATAATCGTCCCCATCTTTTTTTGCCCGGCAACGAATGGAAGATACATCAGATCCCATGGTAGCTTCGGATGTGGCAAAACAGATCAGTTTGAAATCATTTGCCACCTGGGTAAGATATTTTTGTTTTGCCGCTGTATTGTCCGACAGCAAAATCGGCTCCAGCCCCAGGCTGTTATCAAACAAGGATGTGGCAATGCCTGGACAGCCGGCTGCAATCTCTTCTGTAATAATAGCCCCTTCAACCAGCCCATACCCCTTGCCCCCGTATTCCGCTGGAATATCCGAATTCATCAGTTGTTCATGAAATGCTTTTTTAAGGACATGTACGGGCAGGGTGTCATTCTCATCCGCAGACCAGGCTTCGGGCAGAACATGGTTAAGCGAAAATTCACGGGCTTTTTTCTGCAGCTGTTTCTGGGTATCAGAAAGTTCAAAATTGAGCATGCGTATTCCCTTTTTGCTTGTGAAGTGTTGATATACTAATATCCAACATTGTCTTTGAGCTGGCTGATTTCAATGCCAAGGCTTACGCACTGTTTGCCATTCAGGCATAATTCTGCATCACCGGGCTCAAGAAAAGTCTCCAAAGATTTATTATCCTTTTTTAAAAACACTTTCCAGCGTTCATTGCCATCATCATACGACACTTTTACATCAATCCCGCATGTTCCGATGTCCGGATAAATCTGTTCTATTTTATGGCATAATTCGTCTTTATTCATTATATTCACCTCTCTTGAAATAAAAAGCTAATGTTTTTTACTTTAGGCTGTGCCTGACAAATTTCAGTCTTGTCCGTGGATATTTTACCACAAGTCTTACATTGAAACTTTTTCATATCAACCACCTTTTTTATCCGGTATTAACTTTTCAATATTGATAGGCCTGATAATCCGTGTACCCTTTGGGTCCCGGTGTATACCATAAGGACATATCTTCCGAAGGGGTCAGGGGCCAGTCGTTTTTTAATCGCTCCGGCAGATCAGGATTGGTAATATAGGGCCTTCCAAAAGCGGCCAGATCAGCATCCCCATTTACTATCCGGTCTTGCGCAGATTCTTTGGTGTATCCGCAATTCCCCATAATGATACCTTTATAAATCTTTCTGAAGTCGGACAAGGTCATGGGATCACCCTTCTCATGAAATCCAAAAGCAAGGCCGTCCATGACATGCAAATAACCTAATTCCAATTTGTTCAGCTCTTTTGCGACATACAGGAAGGTTTCTTTGTAGTCATCGCTGCCCATATCATTAAAAACACCATTGGGAGATATCCGGACACCAATCTGCTTTGGAGACCAGACCTCCATGACCGCCTCCAGGACTTCTTTGAGAAACCGGTATTTGTTTACAAGGCTGCCACCATATTCATCGTCTCTCAGGTTTGTTTTTGAATCAAGAAACTGATTGATCAAATATCCGTTGGCCGCATGTACTTCCACGCCGGAAAAACCGGCCTCTTTTGCATTCAGAGCGGCTTTTTTAAAATCATCAATGGTGGTTTTGATTTCACCATTGGTCAAGGCCCGGGGTGTTTCGTACTCTTTTTTCCCCAGGGGGGTATGAATTTTGTCCCCTTCAAGTCTGACAGCCGACGCCGAAACCGGAAGATCACCATTGTGAAAATCACTGTGGCTGGCCCGGCCGCAATGCCAGAGCTGCAAGAAGATCGGTGTTCCTGTAGGCGCTAACTTTCGGGTGACCTTCTGCCATCCCGCGACCATTGCAGGGTTGTAAATTCCAGGGGAGTCAATCCAGCCAATCCCTTGTTTTGAGACCACGGTGGCTTCGGTGATAAGCAACCCGGCCGAAGATCGCTGAAAGTAATATTCGGCCATCAGATCATTGGGTATGCGCTCAGACCCTGCACGCCCCCGGGTCATGGGCGCCAGTACAATTCTATTCTTTAGAGTATAATTCCCTATTGAAACAGGATCGAATAAAGTTTTCATGCTGACGTTCTCCTTTTTTCATTTAATCGTGTGCTTGTTCGAAAAATCGGCCGAACATATGTCTTGGATTGATATATTTTCGCTCAAACATTTTTAAATTAACACCGGTACAGCCCTCCCACAATGAGGGTAACTTTGCACTTTAGCAAAAAGAAAGCAGCAAACATTTGAGCCAAAACAATATTTGTAGGCGAACCATGGTGCTTATTGGGTTTCAAAATACAGATGTTTCCGCATTTACACATTGCCGCACGTACATTACTCTAAAAATGTACGCTCTTGGAGCGATACAAACGGCAAAGGAAAAACAGGATTCTCGTATCCTGTCAACGATCATAAGGAGATAAAGATCATGAATAAAATATTGATACCGTTTGATGAGTCTGAAAACGCTAAAAAAACGGTTGAATATGTCTCAGAACATATCAGCAAAGACCATGACATAACACTGTTTTATGTAGTTCCCAATACCGCCGCAGCCTGCGGGCTCAACAGTCCGAGCCTTACGCCTTATTTTGAAAAAGAGCGCGATGCATTTTGCCGCATGGAAGAACGGCGTCAAAATATGATGCGGGACACACTTGAGGCCGCCAGGAATAATTTACTGGATGCCGGGTTTGAGAGGAAAAAATCGCCATCAAAACACAGCCCCAGAACAAAAACATCGCATCCGACATTGTACAGGAGGCGCAAAAAGGAAAATACAGTATGGTCGCGATGGGGCGAAGGGCGTCTTCAGGTTTAAAAGAATTTTTTATTGGCAGCAACGCATCCCGGGTAATGCACGCTTTAATGGGCATCCCCATGGTAATCGTAGACTAAATAAAATAGGTGGCAAATCCTAATTTCGTGATTATATTTAAGTCATGGCAAAAAGAACTTATCTTGCCACGAAAGGAGTTATCGCCATGAAGATACGTTTTTTAGAATCCTGGATGAACGACTGGGTTGAAAAATGGGGCAAACTCGGAAAGGCTAACGGCATAAAACGCTATAATTGTGTCCGGGGGGAAAAGATAACGTGTACCCCCGTGGTACCGTCTACCCTGACCTTGGACAAGGAGTTTAGGGGAAGCCTGGCCTACTTTCATTAAATAACTAAACTGATAAGATGTCTTATGATATATTTTGAGACATTGCCGACAAGCAAGTAAGGGTAGATCCTGATTTCGTGCCGATAGGATCTACCCTGTTTTTTTAACTTCCATTCAATCATCGATCAATTGCACTTTACGATTTAAGTCTACGTCAAAAATTAACGGATCATAACAAACCATCTTTAAGGAATTACCATCGGGGTCATATATATAGATGCTTCCTGTTCGGACAGTATGAGTTTTAGTTTGCTATATTTTAGTATATGTTTTACGAATCTATTGGTATGCGCCCCTTGCCCTGAAAGATTGTTGGTGTTTGGATCACAAGGATGCTTTGTTTGTTAGGCAAATCAACCATAACTTTAATGGGAAAATCATGAGCGAAAATTATTCAATCAAAACAGAAGATTCAGCGCCATTTGATCAGCCGCCAATTGTATGTATTGGGGCTTCCGCCGGAGGTTTAGATGCGTTTAAAGAATTTTTTGGCCACATGCCGCCTGACGCTGGTATCGCTTTTGTACTGATCCCACACCTTGATCCAGATCATAAAAGTCTCATGGTAGAAATAATAGGCCGACACACACAAATGCCCGTGCAACAGATTGAAGAGCGGACAAAGGTTGAGCCAAATCATATTTATATAAGATCCCCGAATCGCAATCTTGCCATAGAGGCCTGTGAACTTATTCCATGTGAACTATCCAGAAAAGATGGCATAAATCTACCCATTGACTTCTTTTTTCGTTCTTTAGCGGTATCGCAGAATCAATGTGCCATCGGCATCATCTTATCCGGCACCATGCAGGATGGCACCATGGGGATTGAAGAGATAAAATCAAATGGTGGCCTCGTTATCGCACAAGATCCCAAAACAGTTCAGTATGGAGATATGCCCCAAAGTGCAATAGAAACCGGTATGGTGGATCTAATACTGCCGATTAAAGAAATGCCGGACGCTATTTTAAAATTTATCGCCGACCCATATATATGCAAAGATCAGGATGTGTTAAATGAAGTTTTGGATGCGATAAAGACCCATTCGAACCACGATTTCAGGTGTTACAAGCGTAATGCCCTGATACGACGCACAGAACGCCGTATGGGACTTTGCCAGATTCAACAACTATCAGAGTATATCGTCTATTTACAAAATAATCCCGATGAAGTTGACGCGCTTTTAAAAGATCTGCTTATTGGTGTTACCAATTTTTTCAGGGATAAAAAAGTATGGGAAAAAGTTGCCAACGAGATTCTGCCTGCATTGATCGGTCACGCAGATCCCAAGACACCCTTCAGGGTATGGGTTGCCGGGTGTTCCACCGGAGAAGAAGCTTATACCATAGCTATTTTGCTTCATGAAATATTTGAAAAGAGCAATAAAAATTTCAACGCCCAGATTTTTGCTACCGATGTTGACGGGGAGGCTATCGCTAAAGCGCGTAAAGGCGTTTATCCTAAAACAGTTGCAGTGGATATACCGCCAATTTATCTAAAAAAATATTTCACCCTTGAAAATGATGAATACCATGTGGTGAAAAAAATTCGAGAATCCGTCGTTTTTGCTGAGCAGAATCTGGTAGGCGATGCACCGTTTTCAAACCTTAATCTGATCAGCTGTCGAAATCTCTTAATATACATCAAGTCAGACATTCAAAAAAAAATTATCGACCTGTTTAGTTTTTCATTGCTGGAAAATGGATGCCTGATTTTAGGCAACTCTGAAACCATAGGATATCAACACGATAATTTTGAAACGATCTCCAAAGAGCTTCGCTTGTACCAAAATATAAATCAGAAGCACGAACGTACAAATGTGCCGATTATAAATTATTCTCGCAGGTATCAGTTTAGAATGTCCGACACCAAGCCTGATTTTCACCGGGAAAATTTATCAAAAATATTACAAAACCAACTTTTAAAAAAATTTGCACCCGCAGCAGTCCTGATCAATAAGAAGTTCGAAATATTAAACCTAAGTGGGCCAACGTCACAATATCTGGATTTACCCCAGGGAGACCCAGTCATGGAAATCACCACCATGGTTAAAATGGGGCTTCGGCTAAAATTAAGAGGGGCCATTCAAAAAGCCGTCAGGACGAATGAAACTGTTATCGTTTCAAATTCACGTGTCAAACGTAGTGATTGCTTTTATCCTGTTATCATTACTGTTTGTCCGATTAAAGAGACAAAACTTTCCGAATCGTTATTTATGGTCACATTTCAGGAAAGCTCTGAGTCAGAGATAGATAAAGACAGCCGGAATGAACTGGATTTAGGCGATGATACCCTTGTAAAGCAGCTTGAAACAGAGTTGTTTGATACCAGGGAAGACTTGCAGCAGAGCATTGAAGAGTTGGAAACCTCCAACGAAGAGATGAAAGCCTCCAACGAGGAAATGATGTCGATGAATGAGGAACTGCAGTCTTCCAATGAAGAACTGGAAACTTCCAAGGAAGAGTTGCAGTCCATGAACGAGGAATTGAATACGGTTAATGCTGAGCTTCGTGAAAAAGTTAATGAACTGACAATTGCCAATAATGACATTGCCAACTTGATGAATAGCACCGAACTTGCAACAATTTTTCTTGATTTAACCACGGCCATCAGGCGATTTACCCCAACGGCTAAAAAGCTTTTTAATCTGATAGAGTCAGATATCGGACGTCCCATCGGAGACCTGGCGATGCGGTTCAACGATGAAGCCTTGAAATCGCAAGTGGCAACGGTCCTGGATACACTTGTGCCGTCAACCAAAGAAGTTAAAACCGATGAGGGGCTGTGGTACATTCGCAGGATTCTTCCGTTTCGAACTGAGGATAACCGGGTAGACGGAATTATTTTAACGTTTTCCGATGTGACCGAACTTAAAAACAGTGAATTGGCGGTTCGACAAAAAGAGGCGCAGATAGAAGAAAAAAAACAACTTTTAGATGCCGTATTAAGCCATACCCACATGATGGCCGTCTATCTGAATACCAATTTTGATTTTATATGGGTGAACGATGCCTATGCAAAAACCTGTAACTACCCGCCTGATTTTTTCCCTGGAAAGAACCATTTCGATCTGTATCCCGATCAGGAAAATAAGGCCATTTTTCAAAGTGTAGTCGATACGGGAGAATCGTTTTTTGTGTCGGCTAAACCCTTTGAATTTCCGGATCAGCCCGAGCGCGGTATCACCTATTGGGACTGGAGTCTCATTCCCACGACAAATGGCCCAAAAGAGATTACCGGATTGGTATTTACGCTGGTTGAAGTGACGGATCTCATAAAAGAGAGACAACTATTCAAGGCAATTGTTGACCGAATACCTGTGATGCTGACCCGCTATGACTCTAGTACCAACATGCTTTTTTTGAATCCTGAGTTTGAAAAGGTGATTGGATGGAAAACCCAAGAAGTTCAAGACATGGATATGATGGAAAAAGTATATCCGGACCCGGAATACAGGAAAAAGGCATATGCGCATATGCAAAAAGCAACCACCGAGTGGAAAGAATTTACGATTCATTCAAAATCCGGGGACGTCATAGACTCGGAATGGTCAAATATCAGGCTCGAAGATGGTAGTCAAATTGGTATCGGCATTAACATCACTGAACGCAAAAAAGCTGAAAGGCAGCAAGCCAAGGTTCAACATCAGCTTGTCGAACGAAACCGTTTTATTGAAACAATTCTGGAATCTCTACCCATCGGGCTTGGGGTCAATTATGTTGACAGTGGTGAGGTTACATATCTGAATGAAAAATTTTCAGAGATTTACGGCTGGCCCAAAACTGATTTTCCCAATATCGCTAAGTTTTTTGATAACGTTTTTCCAGATCCTAAAAAGAGGGAACGTTTACGGGAAAAAATCATGAGTGATATTGCCTCCAAAGACCTGGCGCGAATGGTTTGGGAAGATCTTGAAATAACCACAAAAAAAGGCGAAAAAAGGATTGTCTCAGCCACAAACATCCCCTTGTTTGATCAAAATCTTATGATTTCCACTGTTCAGGATTTTACCGAAAAACGAAAACTTGAAACCCAGCTTCAGCAAGCCCAGCGCATGGAATCCATTGGTAATTTGGCCGGCGGCATTGCCCATGAATTCAATAACGTTTTGAGTATCATCATCGGCAATAATGAGCTTATCATGGAAGATCTGCCGGAATGGAGTATTTTACGCGAGAACTGCGAAGAAATTCGTTTGGCAGGCCTTCGGGCAAGGGACATTGTTAAACACCTGTTAACATTCAGCAGACAGGACAACTCAATTAAAAAGCCTATTAATATTGTTTCTACTGTAACTGAATCCGTAAAATTGATTCGGTCCACAACGCCTACCAATATAGAGATCCGGGAAAAAATTGATCCGGACTGCCGCCCCATTTTGGGTGATACCACTCAAATCAATCAAATACTGATCAACTTGTGCAGCAATGCAGTTGATGCCTTACCGACAACTGGCGGGCGAATCGACATTAAACTTTACAACGCAGATATCAGCAAACATGAAGAAATTGCATTTTATACATTGGATCCAGGCAAATATGTCAAATTGATCGTACGGGACAACGGCAGCGGCATGGATGCAGAAATATCAGAAAGAATATTCGATCCGTATTTTACAACAAAGGATATTGGTAAAGGCAGTGGAATAGGATTATCCGTAGTCCATGGGATTGTTGAAAGTCATGGTGGGGCCATTGTTTGTGACAGCACCATAGACCAAGGCACCACATTTACTATTCTGATTCCCGCGTATGAGGGGTGTGTTGAAGAGGTATCAATCAAGACAGATATGTTTTCCGGAAATGGTGAAAAAATCCTTTACGTAGATGATGAACCATCGATAGCCAAACTGGGAAAACGGCATCTTGAGTCGTTGGGATATGATGCCTATATGACAACAGATCCCAAAGAGGCATTGGAAATGATAAAAGCCGAACCGGACCGGTTCAATCTTGTCATCTCAGATATGGCAATGCCCGATATGCCGGGAGACCAATTAATTGATGAAATACTATCCATCAATCCCCAAATGCCTACAATGATATGCAGCGGTTACAGTTCTCGAATGTCCAAAGAAAAAGCATCTGAAATGGGTATTAAGGCATTTGTTATGAAACCTTTGAACAAAGCTGAACTGGCGAAAAAAGTAAAAGAGATTTTAAATCCATGATCAGAATAAAAGGGAATTCTGACGTGAAAAAAGTGTTCTGCAATATTCTGCTGCTGACGGCCATTCTTGTCTCAAGTCAAGGCCTGGCAGCGAAGGAAAAAAAGACCAAGGCAAACAGTGGGCCCATCAAAATATCAGTTGCCGTCTATGCCGGAGATGTCAGTGCGTTAGTGTATATCGCAAAAGAGAATCGATTGTTTGAAAAATATGGACTGGAGGTGAACCTTAAACCGTTTAAAGCCGGACGATTCGCAGCCGATGCTCTGCTCAAAGGAGATTCAAATGTGGCAACAGTGGGCGAATTTGTCATGGTGACAAACGGATTTACCCGCAATGACATCCGATTGCTCTCCTGCATTTCAAAATTTCAACTCAACTATTTGATCGCCAGAAAAGATAGCGGAATCAACCTGGCACAAGACCTTGCAGGTAAAAAAATCGGCATACTAAAAAATTCCCAGCCCGAATTCCACCTGGGTATATTTCTGGCCTACCATAAAGTGGATGAGCAACGTGTTGAAAAAGTCTATTTAAATCCATCCGGGATTGTGGATGGAATGGCATCCGGTAGTATTGATGCAGCTATGCTCTGGGAACCCTATGTTTCCATGATACAAAAAAGACTGGGGAATAATAGTGTGCGTTGGAACGGCCAGATATGGAAAGACGACCACTTTTTGCTGATGACCACGGCGGGATGGATAGAAAAGAATCCCGAAGCTGCACAAAAGCTGTTGCAAGCCCTTTTGGAATCGGAAACGATTGTGAGTAAAAACCCGGAAAAAATAAAAAACTACATCATCTCGAAATTCGAATATGAGCCGGACAGTTATGACAACATTTGGCGAAAAATAGAGCTGAGGCTTTCCTTGTCACAGGCGTTTCTTCTCGACATAGAAGACCAGGCGGAATGGGCACTGGACAAGGGCATCACCCAAGGGAACACAATCCCAAACTATCTGGACCTCATTTATATGGATGGACTGGACGGGATCTCACCAAAGCGTAATACGATCATCAGGTAGACGAAAAAGGGCAAATCAGATTATGAACATCAGCCGAAAACTGCAGATCAATACGTTGTTAACGATTGGCGTCTCTCTTACCTGTGCGCTCTTGATCGGCTTCAGCTATCTCCAAATTATCCAGATTGGAAAAAGCGTAAGTGTGGAGTCGAAAATTATACAAGAAGTATTCGAGCTGAACATCCTCACGAGCAATTATATTACCAGCCCTTATCCGCGTACGGTAGACCAGTGGCTCAACAAAACCCGGAACCTCCAAGCAATGTTTGAGTCCCTTTCCGGCAAACAGACGGCGGTATCGACCTATGTTGATGATGCCAGGGGAGCTGTTCAGCGGATGCACGATATCTTTGTCGCTTTAACCCGGATTCCACTATCTGAAGATTTACGGGTAAAAAATGATTCCGATAAAGGTTTGCAGCGGCGATTGATCAACAAACTGATGATACACGCCCAATATTTGGCTGAGGCCTGTTTTCGTATCAATACCGAGATTCAGACAAATCATTTATCATCGCTTAAACACCTGGGCGTTATTCTTGTTGCCATGCTTGTTATTACAATAGGTATCGTCGTGTATACCTCACAGTTTCTTGGCCGAAGAACGACAAAAAGAATTGCACAACTGCAAAAAGGCGCGGCTGTGATTGGTGAAGGTAATTTGACATACCGTTTTGACATCGGCAGCCGAAATGATGAACTGGAGAGTTTAGCATCGACGTTTAATCAGATGGCCGCCTCTATTCTCCACAGAGAAAAACAGCTCGAACACATAAATGAAGCATTACGCAAGAAAAGAAAAAAAGAAAAAGAGGCTGCCGATCTAATCGCCCGCAGTGAAAAACAATACCGGGATCTGGTTGAAACGGCCAACAGCATTATTATTCGTTGGGACAATCAGGGAATGATTCGGTTTATCAACAGCTATGGGTGCCGATTTTTCGGATATTCCCAGGAAGAACTGGTCGGACAAGATGTGATGACCATCGTTCCCAATGTAGAGAGAAGTTCGGGCAGGGACTTGGCACACCTGGTCAGAGACATCGTTGTTAATCCAAGCCTTTACACCAATGTGTCGAGTGAAAATATTAAAAAGAGCGGTGACACGGTCTGGGTCACCTGGACAAATAAAGCTGTTTTTGACGAATCTGGTAAAATCAACGAAATTCTGGCCATTGGCAACGACATCTCACGGCTGAAACAGACCGAAGCAGAACTCGAAGCGCTCAATGAAAACCTGGAAGGAGTGGTAGCTGAACGTACCGCCTTGGCCCAAAAGCGTTTAACCCAGCTCCAGGCCCTGACCCAGGAGCTGATCAAAGCCGAGGAAAACGAACGGCGGCGTTTGTCAGACCTGCTCCACGAAGATATCCAGCAGCTTTTGGTGAGCACACGGATTCACATGGAGACGGCCTGTCACCGGGGACCTGCGAATCATGGAATGGAAGATGCCCTGAAAATCTTAACAAAATCCATCAAAAAGCTTAAAAATTTATCCCGTGAATTAAGCCCGCCGGTGTTGAATCATGCAAGCCTTTCTTCTGCACTGGAATGGCTTGTCAATGAGACCGAAGAACAATATGGGCTGTCAGTTGTTTTGAACATCAATACACAATTGAAGGCCGGAGAAAAACAGATAAATACCTTTCTTTTTCGTACGGTTCAGGAATTACTATTCAATATCATCAAACATGCCGGTGTAAATGAGGCCTGCATTGATCTTGACCCGTCGCACGGAGGTTTCACCATTACCGTCACGGACAAAGGCAGGGGCTTCGATTGTGAGGCTTGGGCAAATGTTTCAGCCGGCAATGGTTTTGGCCTGTTGCGCATAAACGAAAGAGCCCAATCCTTGGGTGTGACAGTATCCATCGAATCCAATCAGGGAAGAGGCAGCAAAATAAAATTGACCGTACCGGACGAAATATATTTCGAACAGCCAAGACAGCATATTGCAAACAGCCGGACCATTTGAAACGTCGTTCAAAAGTCGATGTCACCGACACCTATAAAAAAACAAAAAAATCCTGCAGAGGAGTCCCCTCCCCTGCAGGATAGTCAAATCAATTTTGCTGTTTTCAACTACAGCATGACACATTTAAAGGTGTCCGGATTCAGGCTTTCACTTTACAAACTTCGTTTTTGTTCGTGGATATTTTACCACATCTTGCACACTGATATTTTTTGATATCATCACCTTTGTGTTTTATCTGAACCATCCAGCCAGTGTTATCAATTGAGTATTCATATTCTCCGACAGAATTCTTATATGTTTTCATTCCATCACCTTTATCTTTTATCCGGCGCTGCCGGCCTAAATTATCAATGTAAGATTCAAAACCTCGGACAGCCCACGCAAATCCTTGCTGAATCTTTATAGAAAGATATGAATATTTTAAGGATAGTCAATATTATAGTTAGTTATATCTAACACCTCACGCACTTTTTTTGCTAAGCTATGTTTTGAAAATGGCTTATTTATAAAATGGACACCTGATTCCAGAACCCCATGATGGGCAATCACATTGGCCGTATATCCTGACATAAAAAGACATTTTAGATCCGGATAGCGGTCTTTCATCTTAGTCGCAAGTTCCCTGCCATTCATTTCAGGCATGACAACGTCCGTAATGAGTAAATCGATGTCATTAAACTCAGACGATTCAATCCGTTTGATGGCATCAATCGGTGAAGATGCGATGATTACCCGGTAACCCAATCTTTGAAGTATGACCTGGGTCATTTTCAGGATTGAAATCTCATCCTCAACGATTAATATGCGCTCTGTTCCGGTGGGGTCCAATTCTTCTTTGGGATGATCATGGGCAGTTGAGTCGCTTTGATGATATTGGGGAAAATAAATTTTGAAGCTCGTTCCATCGCCCGGTTCACTGTAAACATTTATAAAACCGTTATTTTGCTTGACGATGCCGAAAATGGTCGCTAATCCAAGCCCGCTGCCTTCTCCGATATCTTTTGTTGTAAAAAATGGTTCAAAAATATTGCTCACTGTGTTTTTATCCATGCCAATGCCGTCATCGCTCACAGCAAGCATGACGTATTCGCCCGGCTTAAACTCAGGATGTTCTCTGCAATAGGTTTGATCAAAAAATACATTGTCAGTTTCTATGGTGACTTTGCCAACACTTTTGATTGCATCCCGGGCATTCACACAGAGATTTGCCAGGATTTGGTCAACCTGAGAAGGGTCCATCTTGACCGGCTTCAGCGTTTCCGAAGGTTGCCAGGTCAGCGCAATATCCTCTCCAATCAACCGTTTTAACATTTTGAGCATATCACTTACGACATCATTAAGATTTATAACCTTGGGGTCAATAATCTGCTTGCGTGCAAAGGCCAGCAACTGTCTGGTAAGATTTGAGGATCTTTCTGCCGCTTTATATATTTCTTCCAGATTCTCAAAAAAAGAATTTTCAGAGTGCAGCTCTTCCATGACAAGTTCCACATTCCCAAGGATAATACTTAACATGTTGTTGAAATCGTGTGCTACGCCGCCGGCAAGTCTGCCGATGGACTCCATTTTTTGGGCCTGAATCAGTTGGAATTTTAATTTTTGCTGTTTTTCTTCCGCTATTTTCTGCCTTGATGTATCAGCCAGTAGCAGCATCAGTTGCTTTTCGTTCTCATACATAAACGGAATGAATGTGGCGCTCACCCAGCATTGCTTATTGAAACTTGACGTATAATGAAGGTCTCGCGTCACTTCGATGTCATCCCTTAAGGCTTCTTGGGCAGCTGCAAGTAATCCGGATCTTTTCCAGGATTCAATTTCATGCATGTTCAATCCCACTATTTTTTCCACAGTGCCGCCCACGATTCGTGCCAACGCCTGGTTCGCCGTGATCATCAGCCCATTTTTCTCAATGGTGGAAATCCCTATCGGTACATTTTCTACGATGGTTTGGATATAATTGAGGGTGCTTTCAAGTTTTTTTTCACTTCGCTTGCGTTCCGTGATGTCCTGGGCGGTCCCCCAAATGCTGATGATGTTCCCTTTCTCATCCCTTTCTGCCTCTCCTTTTTCCCACATCCATCCAGTGGTCCCGTCTTTTTTGAAAATTTCAAGTTCAATTTCATAGGTTGTGCCGCTGGCAATGGCGTTTGCAACTGCATTGGACAGTCTATCCCAGCTGTCAGGAAGAAAAAGTTTATGGTGTTCGGTGAAGGGCGGGGGCGCAAGTTTTTTATCCCTGTCATGCATCCTGTAAAGCGCTTCAGACCAAACCACCTGATTGGTCTTTATGTTCAGGCGCCAATTTCCGATACATGCGATACGCTGGGACCGCTTGAGATCTTTTTCAATGTTTTTTCGATACGCCACTTCTTTTTTGAGCCGGTTGTTCCATATAAAGAAAAATCCAATAAAAAGAGCCGAAATGCCAACGACCCATAACATCCATTTTATTACATCATATGTACTGATACCGTATTCATATCGGATATTCAGCCATCGGTTACGGATGCGTGCATGTTCTTCGGGGGTCATGGCTTTAAGAGATTTGTTTATGATACTTACCAGTTCCGGCCAGTCACTGCGTATGGCCATGGCCTGATTGTGATTGTCAAAAGGTGTCGGGGCCGCGACTTTAACGTTGGTATATCCTCGTAATTGTATGATATATGTTGTCGTCAAAAGATCCCCAATGTATGCCTCCGCTAATCCTGTGGAGACATTTTTGATGGGGATTTCTGAATAATTTTTCCGTTTTGCTGAAACCACTTTAAGATTAATCCATGGATATTCCCGCTTGAGTGTTTCATGAAGCGCAAAGCCCTCTTCAACACAAACCGTTTTACCTCTTAAATCCTCCATGGAGCCCACAAAATTCGCATCTGATCTTGTAAATATAACCAAGGGCGCAAAAATATACTCATCTGTAAAAAGCATTTTTTCTTTACGCGCTTCGGTAATTTTAGCGGTGGGCACCATATCAACTAATTCATGGTTTGAAATATAGTGAAGGGATTGAGGCCAAGTCACTTCAGATGGCCTTATAAAATTAAACTTAATTTGGCTATTATTAAATATCTGTTCTATATAATCTACGGCAAGCCCTTGAATTTTATCGTCTGAAATCATGAATGACGGGGTGCTGCCGACGCGGATTCTAACCGTATGATTTTCGGTTAACCAGAATTGTTCTTCGGGGGTGAGTGTTAGGTTGACATCGCTTGCAAAGCCGTGGATTGGGCTGACGAATAGAATAAACCACATGACAAAACAAATAATTTTATCTGTCATAAACCCGGATCCTTGTGATAATTTTTCTATGGGACTAAAATGATATATAAAATTGACAACGTTATCAAAAACTTGCGAAAAGATCTTGTTGTCGATTGAAATCTTACTGTATCAAAATTTTAAAATAAATTATAGGTTCATTTTTTTGATTTATGGTTATCGCATGTCAGTCCCGTTTCGAATCATCTTCTTTACCTTCCATTATTGGGCCTGTCCTGCAAGACAAAGGGTGATCCGAATCGTCATCTTCGCACAGGCCCAGCATGTCGTCCAGAGCCTTATACAACGACGAGTAGTGTTCAGCAATACAGACATTCGTTTCAGGTGGCGGCAGTTCGAATTCAGCTTCTGTCCAAAAATACTTTTTCACAATGCGCTCCTATGCTTATCCTTAAAAAAATACCATCTCTGCAAGGATTGAAATGACGCCTTGCAGAGATGAAAGAGAAAAATAGATTTAATTGACTATGCCCCGTTGACACCGTCGGCAATCCTGTCGCCAATCTGTTTATCAATATTTCGCCAGTATTCAAAACACCGTTCCAGAACAGGTTGGGTCACACCATTTTTTAAGTGCCCCACAACATTTGAAACCAGGCGGTCCCGCTGGGCATCATCCATAACCTCACGAACCAACGTTCCGGCCTGGCCAAAATCATCGTCATCCTTTCTAAGGGTATATGCGGCCCGGACAAAATCGCCGCTGGCATTCCACACCTCTTTTTGTCCATAGCGTTCGCTGTCTGCTTTAGGACCGCCCTTGGAGTTGGGGGCGTAAACCGGATCGGATACATTGATCACACGCATGGCGCCGTCTTTACTGTAACTGTTCACAGGTGCTTTGGGGCGGTTGACAGGGATCTGTTTATAGTTCACCCCCAAACGGGCCCTGTGGGCATCGGCATAGGAAAAAAGCCGGCCCAACAGCATCTTGTCGGGGCTTGGCCCGATACCGGGAACAAAGCTGTTGGGTTCAAAAGCAGCCTGTTCGATTTCTGTGTGAAAATCCGTGGGATTTCGGTTTAAAACCAGTTTTCCCACCTCATGAAGCGGATAATCGCCATGGGGCCATACTTTGGTCAGATCAAAAGGGTTGAACCGATAGGTCGCAGCTTCGTCAAAGGGCATGAGCTGGACTTTCAGGGTCCAGGAAGGATAATTTCCCTGCCTGATAGATTCAAATAGGTCACGGCGATGACAGTCTGCGTCTACACCGGCCAGCCGGTCTGCTTCCTCCTGGGTCAGGCATTCAATACCCTGGTCGGTTTTAAAATGATACCTGACCCAGAAGCGCTCATCATTTTTGTTGACCCACATATATGTATGGCTGGAGTAACCGTTCATATGACGCCAGGTTTTTGGGATGCCCCGGTCGCCCATGAGCCATGTGACCTGGTGGGCGGATTCCGGTGACAGGGTCCAGAAATCCCACTGCATATCATGATCTCGCAGACCGCTGTCTGCACGCCGCTTTTGGGACCGGATAAAGTGCTGGAATTTCATAGGGTCCCTCAAGAAAAATACCGGGGTGTTATTGCCCACCATATCGTAGTTGCCCTGGGTTGTATAAAATTTCAACGCAAACCCTCTTGGGTCCCGCCACGTGTCAGGGCTGCCGCTTTCACCTGCCACGGTTGAAAACCGGATCAGGGTGTCTGTTTTTGTGCCTGGCTGGAACAGAGCGGCTTTGGTATAAGCGCTGATATCCCGGGTCACCTCAAAATAGCCAAAAGCGCCTGAACCTTTGGCATGGGGTTGGCGTTCCGGGATGCGTTCCCGGTTGAAATTAGCCATCTGCTCGATCAGGTAATGATCCTGCAGCAAAATCGGACCATCCGGCCCGACGGTGAGTGAATGTTCGTCGCTGGATACCGGTATGCCTGCATCATTGGTTGTGGGTTTGGGGGTATTGCTGGTCATGGCTTGGGTACCTCCTTGAAAATATTTATGCGCAACTTGATAAATCTACAGTCGATTAGTCATCACAATAAAACAAAAACGAAAAACCCAATATCAGGGAAATTATGTAAACGTTGCCAAAGAAATAACCACTTTGCCGGTTTCATCTCTTAAAACCGCATTAAAATGAGGAGAATCACCCATATAAATATGAAAGATTGAAATGGTATACTGGGGATAACCTGCAATTCTTAAAATATAAAGGAGGATATGATGGCTGAAAAAAAGAAAAGATACAAAGTTAAAAACAGTTGCCCCCAGTGTGGATGCAGTCATTTAGCATTAATGACCGAAGAAGAGATCAAAGAAAAATATCCTGATCTTGAAAATGCCACCATGGAGTGCGGCGAGTGCCAGGCTGCCATGGACTTAGGCTTTGAAGAGATTGAGTAAAGCCGCTTGGTGTTCGCAATGGAAAAGAAAGCCAAAACAGCTTGCCCACCAAGCAGCAGAGCTTGATCTTTTTTCATCCTGATATATTTTATTAGTAATGGCATATAAATTTCATATATGCCATTACTAATAAAACGTAGCCGTTAAAATCGCCCCCTCTGAATTTCAGAGGGGGCGTCTTATTGATTTTACAATACCTTTTTAAGTTCAGCCACATCATCAGCCAGTAATTTACCTCCCAGTCCCGTGGCTATACCCATGGAAACGATATCAATTACAGCCAGGCCCAATGAGGCTTTTGGCCCCCCAAACCTCATGACGCCCAAAAGGTCCGGCAGCAGGGAAAAGACCTCATATGAAATCTGAACAGGTTTATTATCACTGGTGCTTTTTGACAAAGAAATTGAGGTGAGCACCACGTCAATGGACGCAAGTAGTGTATAAAACGCCACAAAATACTCGTCTTTGCGTTTCATGCGCTGCTTAATTTCCGGTTCTAAGAGTAAAACCGTCGAATCCAAAGCCAAAACTGCCCCCCGGTACCCGTTTACAATTTTCCCCCATCGTTCTTCTTCCTGTTCGGCATCGCTCTTTTCCCGGCCGTCATCCGCTTCATTGGAGACGATGATACCTGCCTGGAAACTGAAGATATCAAGTACCAAGGTGGTGAATTCCATTCCAAACCCCGCTGTTTTTTCAAACGGGGTGTCTGCTTTTTCAGGAACCCCGTCTAAAAAAGCAGTTAGAATGCCCCCTGTGGCATCAGCGGCCAAAGCCGTAATCCCCCAACTGCGAAGCGTATTCAGCGAGGCACCGGATTCAGCGGCATCCGATTCAGACGTGTTCGGAGTGCTGTCATCCTGCTGTTCAACCTGGGATCTGCGCACCTTCTTTGTTACTGGCTCTGTTTGGGTCCGGGGTGAAAAATCAGGGACCGCACCATCCTTGAAAGGCCGTTCGTTGTAGGCAATTTTTGAGATCACCGTAACGGGAATCGCCAGAATCAATGTCGCCAGGTTCAGTGGCGCAAGCTTACCAATGCCGATCAAGCGCAGCAAATCCGAGATAAAGGGGATATCTATCTCCCCGTTGATCAACTTTTTGAAATGGTCTATGGCTTCAACAACAGCCTCCAGCAGTCCAAGGGCAATGTCCTCAAGAAAATCAATGGAGGCAATGACGGCATCCTTGAGTGTTTCTATGATGTCGATCAAGGCAAGCTGGGGCCTGCGGGGATTGGCAACAAGCGTTTCAATCGTCCCTGTCAAACCTTCAAAACCCTGCAGCACCATGCCGGCAATCTCTTCACGGCGTTCAAGGGTCGAACGAAATTTTGCCATGGCAGAATCGTCGCTGAATGAAAGCACCGCATCGGATACGACAGCCGCACCTGATTTTCGGGAATTACCCAGCAGCTTTGCAAGAAACCATTCAGCGGCTTCAGGGAGCTCAAAATCGGATGTCCTGTCCTTGGAAGGATCGATGCCCAGGGTCCGTTTCAGGGTGTCAAAACCATCCTCAACCGTCTCCTGAAGGGAGTCGGCAAAATCGGAAACAGGTTGTTTTGCCGAGTCCACGATCCGGGCAGCAGAATCAAATAATGAATTGATAACTGATTTCAGGTGGCGCTGGGTTTTTACAATGTCATCCCAGTCGAACAGAAACTGAAGGAACTCTATAAATTTTTTAATTCCATCCACCACCTTCTCAATGACCGCCTCAACGAAATCTACTATTTTCCTGGCGGTATCGAGCACAAAAGAGACAATGCTGCCGCCGACATCAACAATAACATTCATGACATCCTTGGCAAAACCGATGGTTACAGATGTGGCTTTTTTTACCGCATCTTTAACATCAGAAAAGAAACCGCGCACTGACCGCGCACCGGCAACCACACCAATGGTTGAAACTGCATTGGCGGTACTGCCGGGGCCGGCAACACTGATCGCTTTGGCAAGCATTTTTTCAAAATCATTCTGGTTGATTTTTTTATCCCAGATGCGATCTGTGGACATTACCGAAGAGGATGAGTCCGAACGCTTACCCTTATTTCCGCTATTGCCGGAGCGCCCAAAGTTCAACGTCCAGGGGGCATTGCCGCCTGGGGGAGATACGGTTTGTTTAACAGACACCGTTCTTTTTAATGCTGAAACCCCAACACGCCCGTTGCCACCGGTATCATCGGCAGGGGATTCGGCGTCCGGGACTGCGGCAGACATCGCCCTTGTAACGGTATTTTGTACGCTGGCAATCTCGGTCCGGGTGAACTTATTTTTATCGATGATGGATTTACCTTGTGTATCGGTTGCATTCCACAGCGCATCTGCCTCAAGCTCGGCAATTTGCCGGTGGGCTTCTTGATCAGGAAAAATGATAACCCGCTCATTTTCCGCCATATCACGGGTATAAAATTTCAGTCCAGGAGTATTGAGCCCATCGGCTTCGGAAGTGATCATGATGCGGCCCATCGCATTGGGTGTAAGCGTGGCAGCGCGGACTTCATCAATTTCATAGGAAGCGCCTTCAACTTCAATGGTGGTTAGATCCGTTGCAGAAACCTCTATATCTCCAGCACCGGGAGTGAATTTAAGGATCGTTCGGTAGGCTGAAAACTCTTCAAGTTTACCGCCAACCATTCGATAGTCCTGGCTCAATGTACTGGAAAATGAAGTAAAAAGGGTGTCCGGTGAAACAGTTCTGAATATCTTGATGGAAGAGATGGTATCATTGCCGATCTGACTTTCCCTTAAGTCCGGGATGTTCTCTACAACATCCTGAACGTCTGTCTCGCGTTTGGCTTCGATGATCTCCTGATTTTCCCGGTCAAACAAGGTTACGCCCGTATCAGGCCCCAATCGAATGGATGATACCAGATTATCCAGGCCAGGAAAGTGCTTAAGACTTTTGTAATCACCCGCAACATCGTGTTTGCTGTCACAAAGAACCCAGGTTCTTCCCCTATAGGCTATATGTTCATATAACGCAACCTCTCCCTGGGACAATTGGCCCACCTGCCCTTCGTTGTCGGCAATTTTCCCCACCCGATAAAAAAGAGTGCGGTTTTCATGTTGTGATGTCCAGCTTGTCGTGTTGTTTTGATTGAGTAACACCCACCTGTCTTTGGAGTGATTGACGATGGAAAATGCATCTTTCCGGCTTTCAGAATCATCCACCAGAAGAACGGCAGGCTCGTTGTCAATCTTCAAGGATGAAATGTCCTGGTCAGTGGCCGGGATAATCTGGGGCATATCGAAGATCACGTTGTAATGAAAACGAAACAGTTCATTTGACAAGTGGTGCGACGCTGTGGTCAAGGAAAATTGGTCCCGACTCAGATACCTCCCGCCAGATGCCGCAATAATCCATTTCCCGGTAAACAGATCCCCGATTGTCGGCCATATATGTATGGATTGTGGAAAGGCATTGAGCCTTGTGAACCGGGTATCAGGGATGTCTGCATAAAGTTTTTGAAAAACACCCTGATAATCAGCTTTCTGGAACAAGGTTACCCCCGTATCCTTACCGAGTCGCAATTTTTGAAACCGTGACGAAAGAGATGACAAATCGTCAATATCCTGGGTAAGGATTACAGCAGCGTCATCCATGGCGACCAATTCAATTTCGCCTGTATTCAGAAGGCGATTGAATGGCGGAATGAGATTCTGGATCTGTGTGGCATTGAGCGCCTTATGATAAATACGAAGATCCTCGTATTTTGCAACCGGGGTGCCTCTTTTCCAATCTCCCAGCTTCAAATCGTTGCCGTTATTAATATCGGCAATCCCTGTGTCGGATGTATTCTCTGCAGCCAGCTGGCCATTGAAATAAACCCTTAGCTTTCGACCTTCTCTGACAACAGCGGCATGGTGCCACTTTTTATCGGTTATGGGCAGGCGTTCGGTATCGACAGGCACGTGATGGGTCCCCTTATTGTCTTGGTCAACTTCAAAACATACATGCGCTTTACGAATAAGCCGTACGGCGAAAAAATTGCCATGCCCCTTTGAGGTTCGATTGCCGATGATGTCCATGTCGTTTTCGCCATGGGTGTCCAAAATATTGATACCAAAGGCGATTGTGAAATCACCACGACCAAACTGACCGACTATTTTACCCAGATTAATATGAGAGTTGTTGCCGTTTATCCGGATGGCATTCCCGATTCGGCCATGTCCTTGTCGGGAAACATTTTGAAATTTACCTTCGACCCCGTCCACACTGTCTTTGGCCAGGGGACCTTCGTTTTCCTTAAACTGCCAATGATATTGAGGTTGGATTGTCATAACATTTCTCCTTGGTATTTTAGAACGCTTTTATTTTCAGATAGTTTTTTTTCAAATTTAATCGTACAGGAGTACGCCTTAAGATCTGCCGTGTTTTGTCATTAACCTGTCGATTATTCTTCACAATAAAACAAAAGCACAGATTCAAATATTGGGGGAATTATGTAAAGCTAGCCTAACAAGTAACCACTTTGGCAATTCCTTGCTTTAAGACCGAATTTTAATGAGGATATTTACCCATATAACTACAGGCAAGAAGGACAGCACATGAAGTAAAACAATCTTTGATTAAAAAAGGCAAACGACACGTTACGCATGGAGACTTACAGGGAAACCGTTACGGCATTTCGAATTGCGGCCACCATTTCAGACGACGAGCATCCCTTACTGATAAAATCAACGGCGCCGGCTGAAATCATTTCCCGGGCATAATCTTTTTTTTCATACATGGAAAGGGCCAGGATTTTTATGTTCGGATGGGCCTGGTAAATACGGCGGGTCGCTTCAATCCCATCAATACCTGGCATATTGATGTCCATCAAAATGACATCCGGATTGAGCTGTTGGGCCAGCTCAACAATTTCCAGGCCGTCATGGGCCTGACCGACCACCTCGATACCGGGCGTTTCTTTAAGCGACTGGTATACCCCCTTACGGAAGATGGCATGGTCATCTGCCAGAAGGACCCTGATATCTTTTCTTGAATGTTCAGAATCAGTCTTACCCACAGCGTCTTCAAGGGAATCTGCCGGCGCATTATCGGCAGGCGGCGACCCGGCCTCTGTTTTATAGGGCAGCAGAATATTAAACCGGCTGCCTTGGCCGGGCTTGCTTGTAATTTCAAAAGTTCCCCCGATCAAATTAATCCGCTCCTGGATACTGAACAGGCCGAAGCCTTGTTTCATGTTTTCGGAAACAGAAATTTCTGATGGGTCAAAACCGCTGCCGGCATCCTGCACGCATAGGCAGAGCTGATTTTCTCCGCTTTTTTCCAGCCTTACCTGCGCTTCAAACATTCCGGAGTGTTTAACTGAATTAAACAGCAATTCGCGAACCGACTCAAAAACCAACAGTACAATATCCTCGGGAAGAGCTACTTTTTCTATCTCAGATTTAAACGTCACCCGAAATCCATGGCGCTCCTGCATTCTGCCGGCAAGCCACCGAAGGCCTGAAATCAGTCCCCCTCGGTAAAGCGCTGGCGGGCTTAGATCCGCACTTAATGAGCGGGCCATTTGAATACAGGTACCGATGGTCTCTTCAATCTTTCTTGCCATGGCATTTAATTGCGGATCTTCAATCTTACGCTCGAGGCCGCTCAGGTGAAGCTTGGCTGCCGCCATATACTGCTGGATACCGTCATGCAGCACCTTGGCTACCCGCCTGCGTTCCGCCTGTTCCGCCATGGTCAGCTTTCCGGCCAGGGCACGCAGTTGGACGGCCCGGGATAGCAGTTCCTGATCCGCTTTCTGGTTGCGGGCATCGGCCTTTATGCGCTGTTCAATTTCCTTTTTCAGATGCTCTACGGTCTGGTGCAGGGTCCGGGTTCGCTCGGTAACTTTCTCCTCCAATAATTCATTGGCTTCCTGGAGCTTTTTCTGGAATTGCTTCCACATAGTAATGTCTCGAAAAATAAGAACAAGTCCGATGACATCCCCATCTTTATCTTTCACCGGATTAATGGCCTCCTCAATAGGAATCCTGGCTCCATTACGATGTAGCAGCATCCCTTCATCTGGAAAAACCATCAATTGATCTTCGTATAAAGATTCTACCTCTGCCCCTTTGCAGATGGGTTCTTCGTCTTCTTTCCGGCACACTTTAAAAATCTGTTCTAATTTCTTCCCCAACGCCTCTATTCGGGGCCATCCGGTCAATTTTTCCGCAGCCGGATTGATAAAGGCCACCCGACCGGTTTTATCCGTAGAGATCACACCATCCCCGAGATGCAACAACGTGGTGTTCAGCAACTCTCTTTGGGAAAACAAAGCGTCAACCGCGTCTTTTCTTTCAGTTATATCTTCAAAAATCGTTACAAATTCACCGAGATTTACCGAATAGGCGTTTATGGAAAACCATTTCTTCAGTGAGGTAGTATAGCGTTCAAACCGGACAGACTTTCCTTTAAGGGCAACTTTGCCATAAACATCAATCCAGTTCATTGGGTCACTTTTTACATCCGGCAGCAGCTGAGTCACTGTTTTACCTGCGACATCTTTAAGGCCGGTCAGGCGTTCAAAGGCTTGATTGGTTTCCAGAAATTCATAATCAACGGGGGTGCCGTTTTCATCCAGGATCATCCGATGCCTGGCAAACCCGTCCATCATATTGGAAAACAACTTTTGGTAGTTTTCCCTGCTGTCGACAAGGTCTTTGTAGAGCAGACTGTAAGGTTGAGAAAGACCGGTTTCAATCAGCGCTTTGTACAGACAATAAAACGAAATGATTTTTAAATAATGACCGAGTATAATGGCGGCACTGTAAACGCCGATATACGTCGTAAACAGCAATTCAGACATAATGGTGATAAAGATGGAGGCCTGCAGCCAGTTGAAAAGTGTTTTGTCAAACCGAGCCCGGTTGAAATAAAGCGCACCGAGTGCTGCAGCCAGAATCAAGCAAATGGCGTACTCGCTGTTTTTTTTAAACGTGGTCAAGCCGCCCGCATTTTCAAGATAGCAGTCCGGAAAAATCTGCCAGTAAAATATAGAAAGCAAAATCAGCGTAGTAACGCCTGTGAACCCAAATAAATAGGTTTCTGCCTTTTTTTTATTTTTAAATATAAAAAATGAAGAGAGAAGTGTAATACTTTCAAGATAACGGGCAGATACCCAAAGCTGGGTGGGGATATTGGCATCAATAGCGGGAATGATATTGACCCCTTTATAGGTCATGGCATGAACCAGATCCAGGATGCCCACGAAAAGATACGCTATCCCGATAAAGGGAAAAAACTGTTTTTCTTTGAAAAACTTTCTGGCGTTCCATGTCACCACAAAAATACTGCATGCGGTAACCACCGCAAACATTTCCGCCAGCATATGAAACAACAACAAATTGTAGAGAGAACAGATATATAAGCCGACCAGCATTACAGCAAAAGCGACTACACCGATGACACCTTTTTTATTGCTGTTATTCTTCGTGCCGTCTACCATTATTCCGCTGTAACTTCCGAAACGGCTTTTTCAAAATATCCCAAAGGTAAATTAATTGAAAAAGTAGATCCGCGTCCAGGGGTGCTCCAGATGTCAATGGTACCACCATGGCTTTCTACAATATTTCTGGCTAAAGTTAAGCCCAAACCTTTCCTTTCAGGATGACAACCCTTATCTCCTGAAAAAAAAGGCTCAAAAACTTGAGTCAACACATCCTTTTCCATTCCGACACCATCATCCGTCACTGTTAAACGCGCATATTCTCCAGCAGGAAGACCATAGAATTCACATGACCCATTCACCATGTTTACAATATCCGTGCTCACAAGGATCATGCCTTTTCTTTCCAGCAAAGCTTGATACGCATTATCCAAAAGCGCCCGTGCTGCCCGGCTGATTTTTTCAGCATCCACGGCCACCTGGATTGTCCTCTCAAACAGATTGAACTTCAGAACAACATCGTTCATACTGCATGCCGCATGTTCAAATATCGTTTCGATAACACGGTTGAGATCTACAATCTGTTTATTGCACTGCCTGGTATCTGCAAACTGTTCCAAAAAATCGGTAATAATTGTATTTTGATCGATCAGTTGGATAATCTGGGTCGTCATGTTCTGAGCCATATCCGGTAATTCGGCCTGGTGCAGGGCCATGCATGCCCGGCTCCGGATAGATTCCAACAAAATTCGAAAGTCATAGGCGACCCCCTGGGCAACCATTTGGACTGGATCTTTGGCCATGCTGCATTCTATTTTTTCAACATGTTCTTCCATTGCCCCACCCCCTTTTTACAGATTACATAGCTCACGTCAAAAAAAAAACAGCACATTTTGCCCTTCTTGCACGCGCACGAATAGACAATTTTCTAACAAAAACTAAAGAATTGCTCGGATCGGTATACCTTAGTATAACTAATTTTGATTTGATATGGGGGGATTTACCCATTTCCATCTACAAGGCCGGTATTCCGGGGTGGGAATAAAAATACAGGCCCTGCCCTGAATTTTGCAGACATAAATTATAAAATTATCTGATTTGCAAAACGGTCAAGGCGAAACGGTTGGGTAAAAACTAATTTCCGACCAGATTCTTTTCAATGGCAAAGGAAGTCAACTCGGAGACATTGTGCAAATCCAGTTTATTCATAATGTTGGAACGGTGGCGTTCCACTGTTTTGGGACTGATGCATAAAAGATCAGCCATCTCTTTGCTGGTATATCCTTCGGCTACCAGTTTGAGAACCTCCCGCTCCCGCTGGGTCAGGCTGCCCCATGCTGTTTTACTTTTAAGCTTCCTGCGACCGTCCAAAAAACCTTCCATGACGGTGCCGGCAATTCCGGGGCTGATATAGGTTTTTCCTGAAAGAACCACATGGATGGCCTTTAGCAGTTCATCCTGGGAAGAATCCTTCAGGCAGTAGCCTGATGCCCCGGCATCAAAGCACTCCAGAATAAATTCATCGGAATCGTGAATCGTCAGAGCCATAATTTTAGAATCCGGCATCTGGCGTTTGATCTCTTTGATGGCGGAGACCCCGTCCATTTTAGGCATGGACAGATCCATCATAACCAGGTCTGGCGGCTCTTTAAGAGAAAGGGTGGTTTCGATGGCAGCAAACCCATCTGCGGCCTGGGCCACCACTTCAAGATCCGGATCAGAGTCAATCATCAGGCATAGCCCTTCTCTCAACAGGGTATTATCTTCAGCAATTACAATTCTCTTTATTTTAGAGACCATGGAACACCTTGATTTTTAAAGATATTATAGCAAGATAACCACCCAACATCCACCATCTATTGATATACCACGCTCGTTTAAAACTACCAAATAGAATATTATTATTTATCGAAATTTATCCGTCTACAGCCCGAGAAAACGGGGTGTCTTTTACAAACAGCCACCCCGTTATTCATATCTGTTATGCCTGTTCTCCAGAGACAGCAAATCCGCTGGTACCCAGCCCTGTGGCAGATGGGGTGCCTGCAATTCTGGCCAGGTAAGCATCCCCTAAATTTTCAATATGGCCGGCAATGTTGTCAAAATAATTCAGATGCATCTGCTCTTCATCAATAATAGTCTCAAAAATTTTCATGGTAATGCTGTCGCCGTGTTGGCGACAGACCTCCAGAAATTTGTTGTAGTTATCAATGGTGTCATCTTCCAGGTTCGAATCAAAGGGAAAGATGCTGTTTACCTTCTGGCCTTTGCTGACTTTATCTGCCAAATCGGATGTAGGCTCCCCGCCAAGCTCCTTGATCCGTTCGGCAAACATCTCCGCATGCCGCATTTCGTCAATGGCGATCAATTTGACTTTTCCTGCCAGTTCCCCATAGTCCATGTCGTCAAGATTGTAATGCTGATTCATGTACTGGCTGATGGCGTGAAGTTCCATGGCTCTTGCCTGGTTCAACACACCGATCACATTCTTTCTTCTCTCTTCTTTGGTTAAATCTGCCATCACTGTTTCCTTTCTATATTCTTTTTAAAGTCAAACATATTCCTGTGCCACTTTTTCCAACCTGTCCGGATCATAACGCCTGTCAATGAGCGGTCCTTTTTCCAGAACTTTGATTTGCGAAATAAACTCTTGTTTTTGTCTGGCATATAAAATACCGACGGGAATCCGGTCTCCTGTTTCAAAAGCCAGTTTCATGGCCTCGTGAAAATCGTCACGGTTTTTGGTATCGTCCATTTCATAAATTCGGTCTTTGTACCATTGGGCGGTATTCACCCGATTAAATGTGACGCAGGGCTGAAGAATATCAATCACGCTGAAGCCCTTGTATTCAATTGCCGCTTGAATCAGAGAGCTTAAATGCGTTACATTTCCTGAAAATCCCCGGGCCACAAATCCAGCCCCCATGGTCAGGGCCAGCGCCGGACCATTTAAGGGTTCTGATATCACACCATCTGGCTGCGTTGGCGTGGTCATCCCCCGGGCCGATGTCGGAGAGGCCTGGCCCTTGGTCAGTCCGTAAATCCGATTGTCATGCACTAAAAGCGTCATATCTGCATTCCGGCGTACCGCATGGATAAAATGGTTGCCGCCTTCACCGTAACAGTCTCCGTCCCCTGAATTGACTAAGATATTCAAATCCTGGTTTGCGATTTTTGCTCCCAGCGCAAGAGAAAGCGCCCGGCCATGAATGCCGTGAAGAAAATTGCATTTTAAAAAATGAGGTGTCTTGGCGGCCTGGCCAATGCCAGAGACGATGAGCAGTTTTTCCGGCGCAATATTGAGTTTGGTTAAGGCATCTTTCATGGCTTCAAGGATGCCGAAATTGCCGCATCCCGGGCACCACTGATTTTTGTACGCAGATTCATAAAGTTCTTTATCCAACATCTCAGGCAAGCTCCTCTTCTTTGAGTGCATCTACTATAAAGCCGGCGGTAAAGGGTCTGCCGTCATACTTAAGTACATAACCGGAAAAATCGACATTCATGTATTCCTTTAAAATTCCTGCAAATTGAGCACCGGCATTCATTTCAACACAGATATATTGCCCATCCGGATTAAGGTTCAGTACCTTTTCGACTGCAGCTACCGGGAGCGGCCATATCTGGGAAAAAAGCAGACAGCCGACATCCAGGCCATTGTCACGCATACGTTCCGTGGCCTCTTTTATGGCGCCGGCACTGGACCCCCATCCGATAAGAATGGTGTGTGCATCCGGAAAAACAGCTTCCGGCGCATCCAGCTCTTTGATCATGTAGGGCAGTTTGGCATGACGTTTTTCCATCATGGCGTTTCGAGTGGCGATATCTTCGGTAATATGTCCGTCCGGCCGGTGTTCATCGCTGGACACTTTTACAAGGGCATCCCCTCTACAGGGCAGCGCCCGGGGGGATACGCCGGAATCGGTGAAGGCAAATCGTTCGTATTTTTTGGGGTCCGGCATATCGTCATCCGTAACGATGAAACGTTCCACATGCTTATCAATTGAGAACGGTTTTTCCAGCAGAAACAGCGCATCCATCAGGTACTGATCGACCAGGATAATCGCAGGCACCTGGTATTTTTCAGACAGATGAAAGGCTTTGCGGGTCAGTTCAAATGCCTGCTCCGGTGTTCCCGGCGCAAATACAAATCTTGGAAAATCATCATGGGACGCGTGGATGGCAAACCGCAGATCGCACTGAGCGGTCCGTGTGGGAAGCCCGGTGGATGGTCCAGGCCTCATTGCATTGACAATCACCATGGGCGTTTCGGTCATACCGGCAAGCCCCAAGGCCTCCGTCATCAGGCAGAACCCGCCTCCGGAGGTTGCCGTCATGGCCCGGACCCCGGCAAAAGAAGCGCCGATCACGATGTTGGCGGCAGCGATTTCATCTTCTGCCTGCTCGACCACCAGATCTAAGCGTTTACTTAATTCAATCAAATGCAGCATAATACCTGTGGCAGGGCTCATGGGGTAAAATGCCCCCACCCGGCAGTCAGCTGAAACCGCCCCAAGCGCGATGGCCTTGGCGCAGGAAATAAGATTGCCTTTGGGAACGGACGGATCTGCAAGGGGCTGTTTTTCAAAGGAGACGTCCGCTACCTTTTCAAAGCCTTTTTGGGCCGCATCCAGGTTTTTTTCCAACACTTCCGGTTTAAGAGAGCTGAAATGGTCTTTGATTGTAGATTGAATCGTATCCAGCCCCGCACCCAATACCCGAAGACCTGCAGCAGCGGCCACGGTGTTGACAAACAACTTTGAACCACTCTCTTTGGCAAGTTGTTCAAAAGCCACGGGCACAACCTGGCCTGTGGTTGAAAAATCCTCATCAGCCAGCACAACACTTTTTTCCCCAAGGGATTGCTGATGGATCTCCCAAGTGTTTTCGTCCAGGGCGATTAACAGGTCCACGGTTTCCTGAGGTGAATAAACAGGGGTATTGCTGATCCGGATCTGGAAAAAGCTGTGTCCTCCTCGAACCCGGGATTCAAAATCGTTGATGGCCATGGCAAAATACCCGGCCTTACGACAGGCCGCCGCCAAAAGAGCGCCGATGGTCTGGATGCCTTGGCCGGCGGCTCCGCCGATCAATATGGTGATATCCATCATAAAATTCTCCTTGTCAGACCTCTTTTATTAGTTTTCTCAAAACATACGGCAAAATGCCGCCGTGTATCATGTACTCGACATCAATATCCGTATCCAGGCGGGCAATGGCCTGGAACGTAACCTCGCTGCCGTCTGCTTTCCGGGCTGTAATCTGAAGTTCTTTGTGCGGGGCTAATTGAGACATCCCTTTGATGGAAAACAGTTCGGATCCGTCCAGTTCCAGTTCCTGCCACCCGTCGCCCTCAAGAAACTGAAGCGGCAGAACCCCCATGCCCACAAGGTTGCTGCGGTGGATTCGCTCGTAGGATCGCGCAATAACCGCACGAACACCCAGCAGCGCAGACCCTTTGGCGGCCCAGTCCCTTGAAGATCCAGTGCCGTATTCCTTACCGGCGAGCACAATTAAGGGCACCTGCTCCTGGCTGTAAGCATTGGATGCATCAAAAACAAATTGGGTATCCCCCTCGGGAAATTTTTTGGTAAAACTGCCCTCCTTGGGTGTGAGCATCTGGTTTTTAATGCGGATATTTCCAAAGGTTCCCCGCATCATTACTTCGTGGTTTCCTCGCCTGGCGCCGTAGGAATTAAACGCATCCACACCTATCCCTTTTTCTTTAAGATAAATCCCGGCAGGATAATGTTCCGGAATGGCACCGGCCGGAGAGATGTGATCGGTGGTCACGGAATCGCCCAACGCCATAAGCGCCCTGGCGTCGTTAAGGCTTTCCGGCGGGGTAGGACTCAGTGAAAAACCGTCAAAGTATGGGGGATTGCGAATATACGTGGATTCAGGGTCCCAATTGAAGGTGACCGACTGGGTTATATCGAGCGCTTTCCAGAATTGATCCCCTTGATAAATCTGTTCGTATTGATTTTTAAAATCCTCTTTTTTTACATAACTGCGAACCAGAGTTTCTATTTCATCGTCCCCGGGCCAGAGATCTTTGAGGTAAACCGGCTCACCATTGGGGTCCAGGGCCAGAGGATCATGGGTCAGATCAACATCCACCCGCCCGCAGATGGCAAAGGCCACCACCAGCATGGGAGATGCCAGAAAATTTGCCTTGGTCAACTGATGGATACGGGCTTCGAAATTTCTATTTCCGGACAACACCGCTGCCACGGCAAGATCCTTTTCTTTGATTTGTTTTTCAATTTCCGGATGTAAAGGCCCACTGTTGCCGATGCAGGTGGTACACCCGAAGGCGGCCACATGAAACCCCAAGCCTTCCAGATAAGGCATCAGGCCGGCATCGGACAGATAGTCCACGACCACCTTGGAACCCGGCGCAAATGAGGTCTTGACATGGGGTTTGGGAAATACGCCTTTCTTAACCGCATTTCTGGCCAACAATCCTGCACCCATGAGCACATAGGGATTGGACGTATTGGTGCAAGATGTGATGGCGGCAATCACCACACTGCCGTCTCCGATCTGGGCCGGAGCATCGTTAATGCGAATATCAGCCTGTTTTTTTTCAGGGGCTGAATTGCCCAAAAGCCCTGAAAAAACGGTTTCAAGATCGCTGAGTTTGACCAGATCCTGAGGTCTTACCGGGCCTGCAAGACTGGGAACAATTTCAGCCAGATTAATTGTGAGGGTATCGCTGAATTCTGGGATATCATCATCTCTTCTAAACAGGCCGCAGGCTTTGGCCCACGCCTCAACGATTTGTCCCTGTTCCTCCCGGTTGGTTATATTAAAGTACTCAATGGTCTGCTCATCTATGGGGAAAAACCCCATGGTGGCCCCGTATTCCGGTGACATATTGGCGATGGTGGCCCGGTCAGGCACCTTGAGGTGTTTTAACCCCGGACCGTAAAATTCAACAAATTTTTCCACCACATTCATCTGCCGCAGGCGATTGGTGACGGTCAATACCATATCCGTGGCGGTAACTCCGGGTTGAAGCTTTCCGACCAGCTCCACGCCGATGACTTCGGGAAGCGGCATAAAATAGGGCTGACCCAACATAACCGCTTCGGCTTCAATACCGCCGACGCCCCAGCCCAACACACCAATCCCGTTAATCATCGTGGTATGGGAGTCCGTTCCCACCAGGGTATCGGCATACAGCAGATCATGGGTATCGGTCTTTGTCCGCATGGCACCTCGACCTAAATACTCAAGGTTGACCTGATGACAGATCCCGGAGTTGGGCGGGACCACCCGAAAATTATCAAAGCTCTTTTGGGCCCATTTTAAAAGCCGGTAGCGTTCCCCATTTCGCTCATATTCTTTTTCCACGTTCTTTTCCCGACAGGCCTGGGTGCCGCTGAAATCCAATTGTACGGAATGATCCACAATCAACTCCACCGGAATCAACGGGTTGACCAGTGCAGGATCTTTTCCGGCCGCAGCCATGGCGTCACGCATGGCTGCCAGATCCACCACCGCAGGTACGCCGGTAAAATCCTGCATCAGCACCCGTGCCGGATAAAAAGGGATTTCAACGGAATCGTCATACTTAGGCTGCCATTGGGCGGCTGCCAGCACATCGCCCTGCGTTGCCTCTCGATTCCACAGTTTCCTTAAAAGATTTTCCACCAATACCCGTATGGAAAACGGCAGCCGACCAAGCGGAGCCCCAACCTTTGAATCCAGCAAATGAAGGTCATAAAATAAAAAAGTTTGATCATTGATCCGGATCTCATCCATAAAATCCACTGCGTTAAGGCTGCCGATATTGCCTTTATTCGTCCCCATTGTTTTTTCTCCCGTAGTGTCTGATTTTCTTTATAGTTTTATCTAAATTTTAATTCGTTAATCTGCTGCTTATCCGCTACCGACGGGTATATTGCGATATTCATTTTTCTTGGATTGGCCCACAGTTGCGTATTGCCGAAATCAACTGGTCCGGCGAATCATTCTTACTTAAATATGTCTTTGCGCCGGCTTTGCACATTTCCCTGGCAAGATCCTGGTCTGAATGCATGGAAAAGCCGATAACACAAATAGCCGGTTGAAGAGATAGAATTTGTTTGGTCACCTCAATGCCATGCATTTCACCTAAATCGATATCCATGATGATGACATCCGGCGCAAGCGCCTGTGCAAGAGTTATGGCCTGTTCCCCGTCTTCGGCTTCTCCGACGATTAAAAAATCAGGTTCCAGTTGTAAAATAACCTTAAGGCCTTCGCGTATAGCCTCATGATCATCAACAATTAAAATTTTGATACCATTCATGTTTGTCACAAACGCCTCTTTCTCAAATTTTGGAGTAACACAAAAAGATTACGTGAAATTTAGCACTGGATAGAATCTTGGAACAATGAGGGGAATCCCTCATTTTGACAAATGGATATATGCAATAAACAAATTTGACATATATTAGTTTTACTGGCGGGGTCGTTTTTTTAACAGCTATAATGGATTGGCATAGCCGTTATTTAGGCGGCAGAATTTTGATAACAGGTATTTTAAAACATACAATGACTAAAATATAAGGAGGTTAAGATGCCGTACGTTAACATCAAGATTACAGATGAGAATGTGACAAAGGAACAGAAGCTAAAACTAATTCAGGGAGCAACACAACTCCTGGTAGATGTTTTGGACAAGAATCCTGCCACCACGGTTGTTGTCATTGATGAAGTCAGTACCGACAACTGGGGTATAGGTGGAGAATGCGTAACAGAGCTCAGAAAAGGAAAATAGAAACCACCATGGGTCAAGGCCCGCAATCTTTTATTTGCTTTGACCCTCCAAAATCAATCAGGGTAAGGGATTCTTGCATGAGAATTGATGATCCCAATCATTTTAACTCACTTGGATGTCAACGTTTTTTGCAAATCGATCTGATACTTCTTCATTCGGTTCCATACCGTGACACGGTTGATATCGAGAAGTTTTGCTGCATAAGTTTGGTTTCCGTTTGCCTTTATCAAGGCATCAATTAGTTTCTGTTTTTCATCGGTTGTGTCATCTGGACGCTCTGTATTTGCTGGCCTTGTCGATATCGCGGCATCTGCACCAATGCGTTTGGGAATATGATTGAGCTGGATTGTCGGGCCGTCAGCCGTCACAAATGCATAATCCATGGCATTTTTGAGTTCACGGATATTGCCGGGCCATTGGTATGACATGAACAAGTCCATCACGTCCCGGCTGACGCCGGAGATGGTTTTGCCGGTGCTTTGATTGCACTGCCGGATAAAGGTGTTTACAAGCAACGGGATGTCTTCGGTACGCTGCCTGAGCGGCGGCAGGTAAATGGGAATCACGTTGATTCGAAAAAACAGGTCCTGACGAAATTCATTTTTTTCAATCAGTGCTTCAAGATTTTTATTCGTTGCAGTGATGATTCTGACATCCACCCGGACGGGGGTGATCTCGCCCACGCGTTCAAACTGCCCGGACTCAAGCACCCGCAACAGTTTGGTTTGCAGGGGCAAGGGCATGTCGCCGATTTCGTCCAAAAAGAAACTGCCCTGGTGTGCCGCCTCGAATCGGCCGACACGGTTGCTGTGGGCCCCGGTGAATGCCCCTTTAACATGACCGAACATCTCGCTTTCCAGGACCGCCGGGTTTAAGGCCGCGCAATTGAGCCGGATAAAGGGCTTCTGTTTTCTGGCACCATTCAGGTGAATGGCATCGGCAACCAACTCCTTGCCGGACCCGCTTTCTCCCAGAATTATTACAGGGGCATTGGAGTCCGAAGCCTTTCGGATCATGTCAAACACGGTTTCCATTTGCTGTGATTTGCCTGTCATGCCAAAAAAGTCATTGTCATGGCTGCGCTGTCTGGCAAGCATATTCACCTGTTTATCCAGACGCTCAAGTTCCGAGATGTCGGTCAAGGTCTCGACCACCCCTACCACATTCTGGTGTTCATCTCTAAATGCTGCGGCATTTTTTAAAACAGGCAGATAGCTGCCGTCTCTGCGCTTTATCAGGCAGCGGCACTTCTTCATTTCCGCCTCTCGGGGGGCAAACAGACGACACCAGACTGACTTATCTAAGGGGGTCAGGGTCTGCTCACAGGCGTCACATTCCAGCATACGACAGGACATACCCACGGCCTGGGCCGATGTATATCCGGTCAGCGTCTCAAACGCCTTGTTAACCATCTGGATGGTCCCATCCGGCCCAATAAACATTAGCCCATCGTTGATCGTGTTGACGATCTTCTCCCAGAACGCATCCATTTCGTGTTCATGTATCTGCATACAACCCTCATGATTGCTATTCTATTTAAACGTTAAACATGTGTTTAAGCTTTACTCTAAATATTTTAACACATGTTTAAACAAATTTAACACTTCGGGCGTTTGTCTGCCAGTATAGATTACAAAAAATATCGTAAAAATAGCAGGTTGTGATTTTTATAGGAATTCGGCATGACCGTTGCAATTATTCCATCAAGTTCGAAATAGGCGAAGAAAAGAGAAAACCAAGCGTTTGCATGAACCATTTATGCAGTAGGACGCTCAAATTATTGTGGAGGATCAATGCAGCTGAGCAGAAGGCATTTTTTTAAAATTATGGGCGTGGCTACGGCCACGGCAACCGTTGCGCCGGCAGCCGCCGACGCCTGGCAGTCTAAATCCCCGCCTGATCCGTTCGGGTGCCTGGTGGACCTGACCCGATGTGTGGGGTGCCGCAAATGCGAAGAGGCCTGCGCCGAAGTCAACCATTTGCCGACACCGGAACGGGCCGCCTGTCAATGTACTGTTTTTGAAAAAAAGCGGCGTCCGGACGATAAGGCCTATACGGTGATCAATCGATATTTTACAGGAACGATGGATGAAAATGACGCTCCGGTTCCCACCTATGCCAAGGTCCAGTGCATGCACTGCCAGGATCCGGCCTGTGTGTCGGCCTGCATTGTGGGGGCACTGACCAAGGACGAGACCGGCGCGGTTCGGTACAATGTGGACAAATGCATCGGCTGCCGCTACTGCATGGTGGCCTGTCCCTTTGAGATTCCCGCATACGAATATTTTGACCCTGTCACCCCCCGGGTGATGAAATGTACCTTCTGCTACGACAGAATATCAAAGGATGGCGGACTGCCCGGATGTGCCACCATCTGCCCCACAGAGGCGCTGACATTCGGCAAACGCAATACCCTGCTTGACGTGGCCAAAAAACGGCTGGCCCAGAATCCAGGCAAGTATATCGACCACATCTACGGGGAGAAAGAGGCGGGGGGCACCTCCTGGCTTTATATCTCTGCGGTACCATTTGAAACGGTCAACCTGCCGGCGCTGCCGGATAAACCCATGCCAAAGCTATCGGAAACCATCCAGCACTCGCTGTTCAGTTATCTGTGGTCTCCCATTGCACTTTTCAGCCTGTTGGGAGCGATTATGTTCGGCACACACAAGGCACAAAAAAACAAAGAGACGCCTTTGCAGAAAGGAGATCATGATGCATAAACCCATGGCTTTAAAAAAACCGTTCTGGACACCCGGAGTCCTGGTGATGGTGACCTTTATGGTTGCCGGTGCACTCGCCATTCTTGCCCGGTTTACCGGAGGGATCGGATATGTTGCCAATCTAAGCACGGCACGGCCCTGGGGGCTTTGGGTGGGTGTGGATGTGGCCACAGGCGTTGCATTGGCTGCCGGCGGATTTACCACGGCGGCGGTGGCGCATATCTTTGGTCGGCATGCCTATGAACCTGTCACCCGGCCGGCACTGCTCACCGCTGTTTTAGGGTACACCTTTGTGGTCCTTGGGCTGATTGTGGATATCGGGCGTTCCTGGGCGATCTGGAAACCCATGTTCAACTGGAATACCAACTCCGTATTGTTTGAAGTGGCCATGTGCGTCATGTGCTATCTCAATGTGCTTTACCTGGAGTTCTTTCCCATTGTGGCCGAACAGTTTAAAGGAAATGTAAATCTGCCGGGCCCGTTGGCCCTGTTCAACCGCCTTGTGGATGGCATTCTGCACATAGGGGATGCCGTTATCGACAAAATCATGTGGGCCCTGATTATTCTAGGTGTGGTGCTTTCCTGTATGCACCAGTCAAGTTTGGGGTCGTTGATGCTCATTGCCCCCACCAAACTGCATCCGTTGTGGTACACGCCCATTCTGCCGCTGTTGTTTTTAACGTCAGCGTTTGCCGTGGGCTATCCCATGGTGGTATTTGAAACCACCATTGCCACCGCTTCATTTAAGCTGGATTCGGAAATGAATATTCTGACGCCCTTAACCCGGATCACCATCTTTCTTCTGGGGTTCTACATGGTACTTAAAATCGGGGATATGGCGGTCCGGGGCACCTATATCTATCTTTTGGACGGCACGGCCCAGAGCAATGCCTTTGTGGCGGAGTTGGTTTTGGGCGTGATTGTCCCCTGGCTGATGCTGCTTTCTCCCCCAATAAGGGCCTCGCGAAAAGGGCTTTTTACGGCTGCAACGCTTATTGTGGCAGGGGTCGTCCTGAACCGGATCAACGTATTTATTGTCGGATTTAAACCGCCGCTTAGTGACCCGGGGTATTTCCCGTCCATTGGTGAAATGATGGTGACCTTTGGATTGATTGCCACGCTTATGGTCATCTATAGGATCGCGGTGACCTATTTGCCGGTACTGCAGGGATCACAGGAGGTGTCCAGATGAGAAAAAGGATAAGAGCCGTTGTTGTTATGGCAGGTGTATTGTTCATTGCGGCATCTCCCGGCCGGGCTGCCAATACATGGACCGCTCCGGATCAGGAAGCGGCAAAAGAGCGGGCGAAAGAGGCCGTTCCGTTTGTCAGCGTGTACAAAGACGAAGGGCATACGGAACGCAAAATGCGGCTTTTGGACCAGGGATTGTCTCTGTCGGATATCCATGATGTCTATTTCCTTTTGGACAGCCCCATCATAAAAAAACGCGAAGACCACTACGGCCCGGTCAGGTTTGCCCATAAACGGCATGCGGCCCTGATCCAGGACTGCACCCGGTGCCACCACTATCGTCCCAAAGACGAGGCTGCGCTTGAAACCACCCGATGTTCAGCCTGCCACCAGGATGCCTTCAACAGTGAACACCCGGAACGAATCTGCCTGAAAGCGGCCTATCACCAGCAATGCATGGAATGCCATAAGGCTGAAGCCAAGGGACCGACAACCTGTACCGGGTGCCACCTGAAAAATGTGCCGGACCACTCTCAACTGGTGAACCTGCCGGACAATGCCGATCCGTTCCAGGTCACCGCCGAGTGTCTCAGATGCCATGAAACCCAGGGCAAGGATATGATCAAAACCGCCCATTGGCTCTGGAAGGGGCCGTCCCCGTATACCACCGGCCACAGCAAAGAGATTCTGCACGGCAAGGCGGCGACGGCATTGAATAACTATTGTATCAATGTCATCAGCAACGAGCCGCGCTGTACCAGTTGTCATGCAGGTTACGGCTGGAAAGATGCAAGCTTTGATTTTACGGACATGTCGAAAATTGACTGCCTGGTGTGCCATGACACCACTGGCACTTACAAAAAAGAGCCCACGGCGGCGGGTATGCCCGCTAAAGACGTTGATCTGAAGATGGTGGCCCAAAAGGTCGGACATGCCAGCCGCGCCACCTGCGGTGCCTGCCATTTCAACGGCGGGGGCGGCGATGCCATCAAACATGCTGACATGTCCAGGCAGTTGCTGACCCCGGAACGCAGTTGTGATGTCCACATGGGTGGATATAATTTTTCCTGTACCGAATGCCACAAAACCCGGAACCACCGGATTGCGGGCCGGAGCACCTCGGTTCCCGTGGCCGAGGGCAATGTCTCCTGCCAGGACTGCCATGGAGAAAAGCCCCATTACAGCGGCGGGCTTTTGGACCATCATCTGGATAATCACTGCAAAACCCTGGAGTGCAATGTGTGCCACTCTCCGGTATTTGCCAAGTGCAAACCCACTAAAACATACTGGGACTGGTCCCAGGCCGGGGATAAAGACCGAAAGCCCCAAATGGATAAGTACGGCAAGCCGGATTATAACTGGAAAAAAGGCTTTTTTAAGTGGGAAGAGTCGGCGGTGCCCGATTACCGGTGGTATTCGGGATATATGCATCGGGTACTTTTGGGAGACAAGGTGGATATCAATGCCGAGGTGATCAATTTGACCACGCCGGTGGGCTCCATCAAAGATCCTTCGTCAAAAATTACGCCATTCAAGATCATGAAGGGCATCCAGGCCGTGGATGCGGATCATGACACCGTTCTGGTGCCCCATCTGTTCCCCAGAGACAAGGAGGATAAGACCGCGTTCTGGAAGAATCGGGACTGGGACAAGGCCTTTAGGGACGGCATGGCCGTGGCGGGCCTGCCCTATTCAGGATCATACAAATGGAAAAAAACCTGGATGTACTGGCGGCTTGAGCATGAAGTAATGCCTGCGGATATGGCCCTTTCCTGTGCCCAGTGCCATGAGAGCCTGAAAGGGGAGACCACCTGCAACCGGTGTCACCAGGACAATCGCAATGTGGATTTCAAAAAAATAGCCCACAAGGGCACCGATTTTTCCTATATGAAATCCAAAGGCCGGGATGTTGCGCATTTAATCAACAAAACCGATTACATTAACTTTAAAGCATTGGGGTATGAAGGAGATCCCATTATATACGGCGGCCGGTTCAAGCAGCTGCCCATGGGATACGGTAGCACGCCGTAAATCCGGAACGTTTCAACACAGGTCTTGGTCCCTTTCTTAATGTTCCGTTATAAAGCCGATCAAGACCTGTAACGTTCGTACTCAATTGGGAGTGACCTGAACAATGAAAAAAGAAGAAATAGACTTTACTGACAAGCCTATCGGCGACACATGATGATGGAAAGAGTGGTCGCTCTCACCTTCTGAATTTTTTTCATCACAGGAAGACTTTTCAATATCTATAATTTCGCTTTTCAAATATGGTTTGGACAAAACGTTAGACCCAGTTGATTTTCTTGTTGAGTCCTATAAATTGGTGACGAGTGAAATCCTGCCGTTCCTGAAAGAATTGATGTCCGATCTAAATCAAATCGAATTGAAAAATCATAATCGTCAAGACGATCCTGATGAGGAGTATGATTTTTCCAGCCGATAATATTAAAAAAATCCAACAACAGTTTTATGAAAATCATCTTTCAGTGAGCCGGTCTTTATATTTTGGGTTTATCAAACAATTTTGATAACATAATCTTGAGTCCCTGATCTTAAGCCGGGATACCCATCATCGCCCGAATTAAAAATGACACTATCAGCTGTAGCCACAGCTCATAGATTACCGGACTCGACAGGTTAAAATTGACCACATTATTTTGAAAGTCATACAAGGATCTGAAAAAGTTGTACAGGAGTTGTACAAAAAGTCATGTCAAAAAAACACCAATAAAAAAAGGAGCGCCACGAACAGGCTAACTCCTTATTTTTATTTGGTACCTGGGACGAGAATTGAACTCGTACACCCTTTGATGCAGCCCAGGATCTCACCCAGATACGCCAGATGATGGACAATTTTAAGGCCCGCCATGCCCCATTCAGGAATTCTTGTTCTCGGGTGCCGGAATTGATTTGCAGAACACAGACAAGCCGGATCATGGAAAAAATCATGATGAAACTGCATGCAAAGGGGATTATGGCACTCCCCATTCATGACACTGCCATTGTAGATGTAGAGCATTCAGCCCGGCTTAAAAAAATTATGTTGCAGGTTTACGAGGAGGAGATGGGGTCTGTTCCGGTGCTGAAAGCGAGCTGAATTTAAGCCATAGTCACAAAAAGTATGTTTTGTCTTGCATAAGTTGGCTGGGTAAGGATATTCTCCAATAAAATTGATTATAAAAGGAATTATTTATATCCGTATAGCATTCAAAATATTAATGTTCTCCCGTTAGATAAGCGGGCATGAATAACAAACGGAAACCACAGATTAACTTGTTAACCTTTAGAAGGACAAATGAATACTGAGATAGGAACAATATCTAAGTGGAATGAAGAAAAGGGTTTTGGGTTTATAACTCCGTCCACTGGTGGAAAATCGGTCTTTTTCCATATAAATGACTACAGCAAAAAACATAATCGTCCAATTGCAGGGCTTGAAGTTGAATACTTTGTATCCATTGACCAAAAAGGGCGTGAGGGAGCCATTGGCGTTAATCCTTTAAATGGTCATAAAAAAATTACTCTGGCATCAAAACAACAAAAAGTTGCATGCATCATATTTGTCATTTTTTCAGTAACTCTTGCAGTTCTTTATTCCCTCAAATTTATACCGATTTCTGTAATCATCTTTTATTCAATCATGAGCTTATTGACGCTCTGTATGTATGCAAAGGATAAAAGTGCCGCATTAAAAGAAAATTGGAGAACATCAGAAAGAACCTTGCATATATTGTCTCTTTTGGGTGGTTGGCCAGGAGCTATACTCGCGCAAAGCTTTTTGAGACATAAATCGAAGAAAATTCGATTTCGGATAATTTTCTGGGTAACCGCAATATCCAATTGCGGTGTTTTAGGCTGGTCGGTTAGTTCAGATGGAAATTTGTGGCTAACAGCAATATTAGACAAAATAAAATTAGGCTAACAAGCGTTTTACATGGACGCGCGCCAGTGAACTTAACGTTATCTCATAGGTAAAAACTAATGTTTGAAAAGCAAAGTTGGTTCATATCTGCGTTGATTGGAATGATAAGCTTCGCTTGTATGGCACTGAGCCTCAAGAAATTAACTTATGATTTACCAACTTCTGTTATCCTCTTATATTTATTTGCATTTACTACCCCAGCTTATCTTATCTACAATGTTACAACTGGAACTCCTTTAAAAATAAGTTGCACTGCCTTAATTTTCTTGTTGTTAGCATCTGTTTTCGCATTTATTGGAAATTTATGCGATGTAGAAGCACTTCGTTTGGCACCGAATGCTGGCTATGCATCTGCAATCAAATCGGGACAAATTATTGTAATAACAGTAATGGCATTTTTATTATTTAAAGATCAAAGAATAACCTTATCCGGTTTTATTGGAGTTTCATTAATTTTGGGGGGTGTTTTCTTGCTTTCATATCAAAGATAATTGGGATAGGACTCCCCATCACTGAGGAACCCTCTCACGCCATCCGGCATCGCATACATAAACGAATAAAAAGAGCAGGCATTGATAATGGAAAATTCATTCGGTCCCGACTATGCGTCCCTGAAAGATACAGGGTTTATTCCCAAATATACGGCTTCATGCTTTTGTGGGGCCGTCCGCTATGAGGTGAGCGCTGATCCAGTGGATGCCAAGATTTGCCATTGCACGACTTGCCAGAGGTTACATGGAGCCCCTATGCAGTGGGCAGCAATTTTCCACAAACGCTATGTAAGATTCATCGCTGGTTTGGAGGATCTGATTTTCTATAACAGTGAACAAAACCGGCCAGAGCGCATTCTCCCCTGTAAGGTTCGCTGCGGTAAATGTGGCACACCCATTGCCGACGAGGGGCGCAGGATGTGGCTTGCTTTCCCATCATTGTTTGATTTCGGGTTTCCAGCTGTGGTGCCGAAAGCATTCAAGCCGACCTGCCATCTTTTTTATGGATCAAGAGCGATTGAAATACAGGATAATTTGCCCAAGTGGTCCGGTCACAAAAATCATTCCCAGCTGCTGTAAAACTGTTTCATCGATGAAACGGGAAAAAAAGCATTTTGGATGGGAACTATCGGAAGAAGTGCTCAGCACCCAATCTAAAGCCCCGGCGACACCATACTGAAGTAGTCAACGCCTTGCCTGGAAAGGTTCTTGGGAGTCAATGATAGACATAAGCCTCACCGTAAAATTTCTAAGATCTCCCTTTAAAATCATCAGCACCCTGATCTATGGATCCCCATCCCGGCTTCATTCCCACTTTAGAAAAAACCGTAGGAGCTTGAATTTTCGGTCAGTTTAACAATATGAGTGAATGCGTCATCCCGGGAAAGATTCCAATACTGCATCAATCCATAATATATATGTAGATATTCATTCTTAATATTTGTTGCAAAAATTCCGGGATCATCTGAGCCGATGCAGACCGCTGGCAGATATGGATCTTTGGGATCGTCTCCTTTGGTGAAGCCGAGCCATCGCCATAAATGGTGCTGTCTGTAGGAATCATAGGCGCTGATTCTGATATTGCTTGAAGGCATTGATTCAAGGGCAATTTTTTTCTGATGAAGGCGTTTGAGGATTTCCTGTTGAATGATTCTTAACACTTCGGGAGAGAAAATAACATATTCTGGTCTGCCGAAATCAACCACCTGGAACAGGGGGATAGGATTGGTTTTAAGATACAACTGTTTTTTGTCCGGGGTAATATGATAATGCTTGAACCATTCAAACGCCTCGTCATTATTTCGCATAGCGGTGTCTATCATTTCCTGTTCCACCCAATCTCCTGGATCCAAAAGACTCTCCCACGTGTTGTCCCCGCTAAAAGAAACAAGTGGATCCAGTTTTCTCATCAGCCAAGCGTCTTCCAAAATTGAACAGGCTATAGGGTGGCCATAAATGCGGCGTGAATAGATTTCAATCTCATGATAAATCTGACTCAATGCCCGCTGTGCCCCCAAGTCAGATGAAGTTCTGAGCAGTTTTGCTGCAAAAACCAAATTATCAAGCCATTCTCCTTGGGGGAGAATAATCGTTTCTCCCATTCGTTCAAACCATAATTCCGGTGATATTAACCAGGCAATAAAATACTCGAAAATTTATTTCTAATGTGTTATACTTTTTTCCATGGAAAAACGAGATGCAAGAAAGCTGAGCACAGAGGCACAGCAGGAGTTACGAGACCTGGCAATTCGCCTCAGGGAGTCAGGAAAAAAATATAAAGAGATAGCCGCAATTATTCAGGTCCAACCAAGTACCATTTGTTCATGGTATAAGGCCTACGAGCGTGAAGGGAAAAAAGCCCTTAAAATTAAAAAACGAGGTCGACCATCCGGGGCGTGTATGACGTTGACTGATAAACAGTCTAAAGAAATACAAAAAAACATCCAGGATAAATGTCCCGATCAGATGAAATTCGATTTTGCGTTATGGACCAGGAAAGCAGTTCAAACACTTATTAGAGAAGCCTACAAAATAGACATGCCGATTCGAACTGTTGGTGAATATTTGAAACGCTGGAATTTCACCCCTCAAAAACCTTTGCGCAAAGCTTACCGACAAAATCCGAAAGCAGTCAAAACATGGCTCGACAAAGAATACCCTTCGATACTTAAAAAGGCCAAAAAAGAAAAGGCTGAGATTCATTGGGGAGATGAAACCGGACTATGCAATGATAGCTATCATGGGCGCAGTTACGCACCTAAAGGGCAGACTCCTGCAATAAAATTACATCCAAGGTGCCAACGGGTAAATCTGATTTCATCTGTCACGAATCAAGGTAAAGTAAGGTTCATGATATACAAAGACAAGATGAACTCGCAAACGATGATTCAATTTATGAAAAGATTGATCAAGGATTCAAAACGTAAGGTATTTCTAATTCTTGATAATTTGAAAGTTCATCACAGCCATCTTGTTAAGGATTGGGTAAAAGAGAATGTTGACAAAATTGAGTTGTTTTTTCTGCCATCTTACTCTCCTGAGTTGAATCCGGACGAATATTTGAATTGTGATCTGAAAGCAGGTGTACACTCCGGGCCACCAGCAAGGACAAGAGATCAGTTGGCGAAAAAAGCACTATCTCATTTGCGTAAATTGCAGAGACTACCAGGGAGAGTAGCGAATTACTTCAAACATCCCAAAATTGCTTACGCTGGATGATTCATGTATTTAATTGCCGGTTTAATATGCCAAGGGCGGTCGCGTGGCCGATTCGGTCCCCGGATTGAAGTTCAAGAAATTCAACTGCTTCAAAAAGGGTTCTAACGCCGCTAAGCAAATGGGCAAAATCCTCCCCTGAATGATAGGTGAAATGTCGAAAACCGTTCCGTCTCAACCGTCTGTATATAGGAGCAAACACCTCGGGTGATGCCTGGAGTTCATTGGATGCCGCATCTATTCCGTGCAGAATTTCTTTTACCCGATTTAATTCGGAGCAAAGATAAATAATGGCTCGTGCTTTTTGTTCAAGACTCTGCCGCAGGGCATGATGCCGAACCAAAAGCTCCCCGTTTTGCCATTCCATATCCCGCTCTTTGATAAAATGAGCGGTTAGACTCAGGCGCATCCTTTGTCCAATCTCCACAACGGCATCCTGTGTGATGGAGGTAAATGCATCGCGGACCCCATGGTAGGACTGATACCCATTAAAAATCCTGTCCAGCAATCCGATATTTTTTTCAATGGTGTCCTTTGGTGCAAATCGCCCCTCCAATAGGGTTAGATGATTCTCTTCATTTCCGCAGATTTGAAAAAAGCGGTCTGCATATTCTTTTTCAACTGAATCACGACATTTGTTCAGGGTGATCTTCTGGAACTGATCAAATCCAAATTGCTCAACCTGCTGCACCATAAGTTTGTTGAAAAACCCCAAAATTAGTAAATACAGATGATAGGCTCTAGCAACGGTGTCGTTTGCTGGATGCCTGTCCATATATCGAAACATCATAATATGAAATAAACTTTCAAGAACGCTATCATTGAACTCGTGTAACCCTGGTAGCCCATCTGCCAGCGGGTGAGTTCTTAAAGAATACCCTGGATCTTCCAGGAGTCTGAATTCTTCATTTATATAATGTTGAAAATTCAGGAGATCGGGTGTTTCGGCTTTAAGCATTCTTTGAATGAGGGAGTAGCGAAGCCAAGACGCCAGTCGGATTCTATAATGAATTCTGTTTATACTGATGCCTTCTTCAATCTGATCAAACTGCTCTTTGACAATATTATTTTCAAGGATCTCATCAGTGAGGGAAGTTTGAAAATCATCAGGAAAAGACAGAATATGAAGCCAGGCCCGATCCATCTCGGTAGTGCCGTTGAGGTGGAGATGAACATCAATCAGCCCATTATTATTGACGAATTTATCCATATGTGGTGTATGCGGAGACGGCAAGGCGGTCCGGCAAAAATTGGGAACCAGTCGTTTCAGACAGTATTCAGTGTATTCCCCCACAGATTCAGGCAGATTGAAATGGCGGTACAGCCTGAAACTCATCAGCGGAAGAGGGGGAACCCTTGGCAGTAATGCCTGCCAAGTTTCAAACCGGAGAGGCTCAACCTTGACCAGATTATTCTGAATCGTCAGAAGAGGTTTTGTCAGCCCATCAAAACAGGCCTTTAAATATGCAGAGATTTGATGGTGCGGGGCCATCCGTTCTGTTTCGCCCAAATCGTGTTTGATCCAATTCTTGTAGAAATGGTCCGGCCTGCGGAATCCAATCTCTCTCTCTGAAAGATATAGATTTTGCCTGATATTGGCAAATGAGGGCAACCCGCCCGATAAATAACACCTCAGTGTCCGCCCATCTGCCATAAACTGACGGATATTATACCCGGTCATGATGATACTCTCCTTGGATTATCCGGGTTATCCTTTTTTAAATTCGGACAATCGATTTTCTAAAGCTTTATGTAACTGCTGTCCTTTTTCTGAATCATTTTTGGGAATTTTTCCATATTCCTTGGCTTCCTTAAGATCATTAAAATTATCTATCAAGGCCTGATTATTTAATTTAAGCATTTCTGTAGCTTTTGATTCAGTTTTTTTGTTGGCCCACTTCTTTGCTGCTTCTTCAAAATTTACTTCCAAGTTAGGTATATAGATCCGATTCAGCAATTCATAAAGTGTTTCTCCTTCAAGGCCTTTGCCTAACTGATTTTCTGAAATTTTGTAATCAAAATCAGACAAATGATTTGCTATCGGTTCACTGTATTGCTTAGGATCATTGAGATAGGCCCTTAGAATCGGGCAATATAGAATCCATCGGGTTAAAGGCAATTTGTCAATTTTACTAGCTAAACATTTAAAATTTTCGTTAAAATTTTTATCTTTATCAATGGGATTGGTTAACCTAGTTGGCTGTTCCCCAATTTGAAGCGCTTCTTCAACCATAACGGAATTATAGAAGGCGATTACCGCCCGGTGAATTTTTTCACCAAGCGGATAAGAGGCAACTTGAGAATCCATATTGCTCAGAGTGTAAAGGAAGCGAGTGGTCATTTTCCCTAGAATATGGACTGGCAGCTGAATATCCTCAGGTTTATTTTTGATCCACATGTATATCTCCCGGCAGATAGAACCATCGTCAAAACTCTTTTTAGTTTCATCATCATCCGCGTTTGAGTCGTCTGAACTCCCTTTTACTATTGTAAAACCCCCGACATCCCAAGATGGCAAAGGATAATCCCTGATTTGTGAGTATCGACGCAATTGATCGGATATCTTAGCAATAGAGACTTTTTCATTATCACTTCCATCTGTCAACCGAACCATTTCACCCACAATCGCAATTAAGTTAAAAATTGATGCAACCGGGGCGCTAACATTGTTCTGATCGATATTTCTGGAAACCATCAGGGTAATAAAGGGATTGTGCCAGCTGTTGACCATATCTTGAAGGGTGTCGATCCGGTATTTTTCTCCTTTTTCCTTTTTCGCTCCTTTGGCTGTTTCGGCCAAGCTTCCAATACTAAATGTTCCCATCCAGGAATGTGGTCTAAGGGCTGTACCTGAGCCCTTTATGGTTTTATGAGCCGCCAGCATATAGCCGATTCCCATTCTGGCAATGTGAACAGCAGTTTCCCCTTCATTAATTCCAGTTCTTCTGAGAAAATCATGGATGCTTGGAGCATTTCTTGTTTCCTGTTCATATGGCAGCTGTAGGGCGGCTTCCCTCGTAAATCCAAATTTGATGAAATATTCAAAAACCAGGTGTGGATGTTTTTTTATGGTATTGGAGAGGATACACCCTCCTGCGACCATGGTGTTATTCACTCGTTGAGAGGCAAATTCAGGCTTGAACCGGTACCCCTGTTCAAGCCTTTTCCAGTCGACCAGATATCCAAGTAATACGTTCAGCAATATGCGAGGATCCCGCTCCTTTAGACTGTCAATCCCGACTTCCCGTTGCTCCCCGAGTGCCCAGAAAATATCGATAAACCTTTCCAGGATGACATCATCGGAAGGACTGGCTTCCTCATCTATTTTGAAAAGCTGGAGAATGGACCTGATCGGATTGGATAAAAGAGCCCTTGTATAGAGGTCGATATCTTCGTCGTTATTCAGGAATAATTTTTCAATACAGAAGTCACGGACAAAAGCCTTTGCTTCTTTGGGTTCGTCGGTTTTAAATACCAGATTTATCTTTTTGTCCTGTGCAATTGAAAACACCGTCTTGATTCTCATGCGGTTTTCCGCCTTGAGCAGTTTTAAAAAATATTGTTCTTCAAGGCGGTCAACCACCCTCGTATATTGTGAATGCCATTTCAATTCTTTTAATTCAATATCCAGTAATTGATTTCCGAAATTATCCCACTGCTGTTTTCGGATGAGTTTTGAATAAAGTTCGAAATCCCCGGCAAGAACAGTGATCAACTGGGGGGTAGTCAAATATTTACGCAGTACTTCCAGCACCGGCCATCCCGAGGAAAAATTCGTATCTATGTCATCAAAGGCAAGGACAAAGGCATCCTTGCACAAAAAATTAAGGCTGTTGGCGACAAAACGATGAAAATTCAGTTCCAAGCTATTGGCAGATGAAACGGTTTTTAATCCCCGTTCAAGGACATACACGGGATCCTTCCAGGTATCGGAATTCATCCCTATGTTCCCGCCAATGCCCTCAATCGCGGGTAATCCACTAGCTAATTTGCGAAGGCTCTCTTGCCAATCCCGGTATTGCCCCCCCCGCTGATCATCAGGGCTTCGTTCTAAATTCTTTTTGTCCACCCGTTGTTTAATCCGGGAAATAATATTGACAAATACATGGTCTTTTTCCTCTATTAGCGTAGGATCCAGGATTTCAAGGAATTCAATTCTATCCTTTATTTCTTTTTTTACCCAGTGGAACATATTCAGGATGAAAGTGGTTTTTCCACTTCCCCTGCCTCCTGAAATCGTAATGGTGTCATGAACCCTATTAGGTGGCCAGTTAAACAGGGCGTTTTTATTGGCTTCCAAATTTTTTTTATAATCACAGGCCTTATGCAAAGCCTTTTCAATTTTTTTATCAAAGGCATTTTTCAGTTCTTGCTGAACGATCTCATTTGAATCTCTCAGAACCTGTGTATCGTTATGTCCTTTCAGGTCAAGAATCACTTCATATCTGGTATCATTTTGTTTACTGCTCATATTTTTTCCTCACCGTTTCGCATCAATTTTGCAAACTAATATTCAACAGTGTTTAGCTACATTGGTCTGTTATCATTAGTTGTAAGTATTTAAAATCTTACGTTTAACAGACAGCTAAACGGGTCCGGTTATCTTGTTTGACCTGATATCTAACTGCAGATCATGAAGAAACGATTGGTAACCGGAACGGTTAGCGGCTTTATATCTAATGAATTTTATACCAGCATTATCAGCATTTTTAAATGGTGTAAAGAGATTCCAATATCGCTGTATGAGCCTAATGAAAAGTAGTAAATACAAACTCCACAATAATGGTATGATTGAACTCTTTTCAAGAAATTACCCAGATACCACATACTGTGCCTTACATTAAGCAAGAATGAAAAGTCAGTCGTACATCTTAAATGATTTTTGCCATGGCTATTTAAACCCCTTCAAAAAAAATTTTCCATACGCTTAGGAGCATCATTTGTGCGGACTTTTTATTCATATCCGTGATGATACCGGGGAGCCCTCTTTATTTTAGTGGCGAGTGAATGTGGGAAGGTAAAAAAATAAAAGCATTCGGCCAAGAATCAACAAATCTACTGCTTACAATATGCTTACTTTTTTATCATCCAAATAAAAAAAGGAGCGCCGCGAACAGGCTAACTCCTTATTTTTATTTGGTACCTGGGACGAGAATTGAACTCGTACACCCTTGCGGGCGAGGGATTTTAAGTCCCTTGCGTCTACCAGTTCCGCCACCCAGGCATTTCAATCTTGTGAAAATATATTATTGTACGGGGATTTGCAAGTCAAAATCCACAGTTCATCCTTGACACGCAATCATTTTGTATGTTTTATGCTGTCTGATGTGCTTTTTACCATGTTCAGACAGCTGATAAAGGAATGTTTGATGCCGGAATTGTCCGAAGAACAACAAAAATTATTTCAAGAGTGTGTTGCGTTTCATGGTCATGTGTGCCCAGGTCTTGCATTCGGATTCCAGGCGGCCATGGCCGGTATGGATTTTATGTCAGAGACCCGGGCCCGGGATGAAGAAATTGTGGCCATCGTCGAAACGGATGCCTGCGGAACCGATGCGATCCAGGTGATTACAGGGTGCACATTCGGCAAGGGCAATTTCATTTATAAAGATTATGGAAAAACCGCATTTACCTTTGTCAGCAGAAATTCAGGTAAAGGGGTTCGCATTGCTAAAAAATACGATCCAGAACCGCTGCTGGGAACCAGACATCAGGAATTGATCAAACGGATCAGGGAAAACAAAGCCGGCAAGGCGGACCATGATGAATTCTGGGCACTTCACAGGGAAAAGGCTATGGAGATTCTCGGCCAGGCGCCGGAAGACCTTTTCACCATCACCGGGATAACGGTCGCCATGCCCCCCAAAGCGAAAATAGAGCCGTCAATTCAGTGTGACAGGTGCAAAGAGCCGACTATGGCCTCTAAACTATCCCAGACAGACAGCGGCGCACTTTGCCATGGCTGCCTGGCAGATATGAATCCGGTATAAGGCCTAATTACCCATTGTAATTGGTCATAATAAGATCAAATTTTTCCCCCGGGCGAAATTAAATACCAAACAACGCCCGGCCACTGTCTGTAAGCGCTGTAACGAGACACCCTAAATTCATCAGAATGGACTGCATGGCAGACACATTCTAAATTCCTTTATATATCAGTGCAATACCTTCCATTCTTTCAGGATGGGCTGATTCCTCCAACATCTGATGCAGCATTCTCTATGACCGGCGGCACAACTTAGCCCATGAAAAAATATGGCATTGATTAAAAAAAATCATTAGAATGCTAATCAAAAGCTAATAAAAGGCCGGATTTTTGGCTGGTATTAAATTTACACAAAGGCGGTTTTCTGATGCGGTGGGCCATGGATTCTATTTTTTTCGACCGGCGGGATTACAAACTTATTGAGATTGTAAACTCGGTGTATAACGAACCCAAAACACTGGGATATACAGGCAAACTGTTATACCCTTTTTTTCACCCGTTGGGCATCAAGGAACTTGCAGAATCCCGGGGCCTTCGTGCGGCATATTCCATTATCAATCTCATCGAATCCATCGAAAGCGGTGATATCACAAGCCGCCTTGAGGCCCTGTCAGGCCTTAAGGACGATCTTGTGGACACCGTTGGCGGCCCCATGCCCAAAAATACCGCCAGGGTGTTGTTGCAGATTATGAAAGACCTGGTTCGGGCAAAAGGTCAGTTTGACCATCAGCTTAAACTGGCCCATGATTTCAGGATTGCGGCATTCGGCAAACCCAGGGTTATCCGCCAATTGCTTGACCACTACCGTCTGCTTGAAATGCCCGAAGAATGGAATCAGATCACCTTTGACGACCACGTCCATGATGCCAACACATCTGGCAGAAAAAGTGCCACGCACCTGATCATGGATGCCTGGATCAAAGGGATTCGAAGACTGCGTGTGATCTACTATCACTATATTGAACCCCGATGCGCACTGGAACTTATTGAAGCTGCCAGAATCATGGAGATAGATCTGAGAATCGGTGTTGAATTCTGGCCAATTCACCGGGACAGATATATCTCTATTATCTGGGTTTCCAGGGGACTGCCAAACCTTGAATCCTTTTTAAACTTTCTTGCAAAGCCTGAAGTGAATCAATTCATGGAACAGGGCAAGGCCCTAGAAAAGTTCCAGGAAAATTATCTTTATCTGTTGCTGGACAGATTCAATTCGTCGGGACGCGTCGAATTATGCCGGGATCTTGGTATTACCATGACGCCTGTTGCGGCGGAAGAATTTCTCGATTTTGTCGGACCGGGTCAGCCAAGTTTTCAATATCTCGGTGAATTTATTCATTCAAAAGTCCTTAAGGCATTTGAGATTGAAATTTCCTGCTTAAAAGGCGAAGAGGAGAGTTCCCCGGAGATTCGCACGCAACTTGACCAGCTTGCCAAAACGATGAACAATTTCATGGCCGGCGACATTCTAGAGCAATACCTTGATGCCGCAAACTTTTTCACCGGGCTTTACAACTATGTGAAAGAAAAAGGCGATGATGCCCCGCCAAGGCTCTGTGTACCTTTTGTCACGTTGTTAGACCAACTTGACGATCTTCTGGACGATTTTCGAATTACCCTGAATCTGGACAGGATAGGCCCGGAAGATGTGCTTGAACTCTTGTATGAAAGCTACGGCAAGATCGCCAGAATTGAGATTATCAATCTGAAAAAATACAATCCCTTTGACACCGAAGTCATGCGCCGCGTCAACGAATTGCAGGCAGCGATCAATCAGGGAAGTATTTTAAAATTAAAGCGCATTATTTCTAAAATCATCGCAGACGTCCAAAAACAGGGGGATGCAGACCAAAAGGAAGACCGGATGAAGGCGCTGTCCGTGATCCTCAACGACATTGACGAATTCAAGCACATGTTTGACGCCCGGCCGATCCAATTGAGAATCGGGTCGGACTCCACGGGCAAACCCGGGCATCACGGCATGGGCTTTGCCGTGATCAATACCCTGCCCTTTAAGGTTCGGCAAAAAATCAAAAAAGAAGACAGTGACAGGCTGCGCCTTCCTGTTGAGGTTAAAACCAGCCTGTGCACCATCACATCGCCACCGGATTCCGTTCCCGGTGCCATTGCCTGGATACCGGGCATAGCCCACCTGCTGTCCAGCAAAAAAAAGAAATGGATTTCTAAATTTTTTCTGCTTCACCCCGCTTCCCAGGGAAATCTGGTAACCCTGGGCCGATCGGCGTTAATGGGCCCCAAAATGAATATTGCCGAAGCCTCGGACAAAGATACCAAGGCGGAAAGATCGTTTAAATACCTGAAGTCCCCGCTTAAAAATCTCATTAAAATTTTCGTGGGATTTATTCCCGCCCAATTGTGCTTCATGCTGACCAAGGACTGGTGGCTTTTAGCCTATTTTGGGGCGGCGATCTGGTTTGGCATCACCGGGATAAGAAATGTGATACAGTCGGTGATCGGCGGCGGCGGTATTCGAAGGGCTTCCCGTTTAAAATGGAATGACTATGTTAGCTGGGACCGATTTGCCGATTCTCTTTTGTTCACCGGCTTTTCCGTACCGCTGCTGGATTTTCTGGTTAAAACCCTTCTTTTGGACAACACCCTGGGAATTACCGTTGAGAACGGTTCTGTGATGCTCTATAGCGTCATGGGTCTTGCCAATGGGATTTATCTTTCCACCCATAATTTTTTCAGAGGACTGCCCAAAGGGGCTGTGGCAGGCAATTTTTTCAGAAGTATTCTTTCCATTCCCGTTGCCGTTGTGCTTAGTGCAGGTATCGGTGCGGGTTTGGGATTTTTGAATGTACCCAATATTAACGCAGGCTTGCAAAAATGGGCGGCCATCATTTCAAAAGGGGCGTCCGATATTGTCGCAGGATTCATTGAAGCCGCGGCGGACAGGTCTGTGTACACACGGCTGCGAAAACAAAATATCCGTCAAAAAATTTCCGAGCTGTTTGATATTTATTCAAAACTGATCATGCTGTTCCCGGAAACCGAAGAGCTCAATATCTTAGAGAATTCAAGCATGCTTTTAGATAACAAAAACTCTGAAGTCAGGGATCTGGCAATGCTGATCATCATCAATTCCCTGGATCTTTTTTATTTCTGGATGTATCTGCCCCGGGCCCAGTCCTCATTGATCCGTGTGGTATCCGACATGACCCCCGAAGAAAAGGTCATCTTTTTCCAGGCCCAGAACATGCTGCGGCATGAGCATCATATCAGCAGATTATTTGTGGATGGCGTTCTGGGGGGCAATTTTTCAAGACCTCTCTCCTTTTATCTGACCCTGTACCGTTCTTATCTAAGGAGTATTGAAAAGGTAAAGACATCAATCCTGAATGAAAATACCACCGCGAGGCCCTACTTATAGCCCCATTTTCACAGCGTTAAATGTTTATTTTTTACGCTTAGGGTCAGAATGAAATCGTAAAACGACTTTTGATTTATCATCTTTTTGTGTAATATAAATAATCTTTTCAAATAAGATGACGAAGAGGTTCAAAATTTAATTTTCATTACGATTTATGGGATATTCAAACCGATATGTTTTTTTGCCGGTCCTTGAATTGTTCTTGTAAACAGCAACCAAATTGTCATATAATATTTTTTTTATAACAGCCACAAGCTGACATGACATATCAGCTGACAGGCACAGCCCACAACAAAGTTTGAAAAATCTGAGTAACTTACCCAGACTTTTTTATAAATAATGGCTTATTTATTTTGAGGATAAATCAATGGCAAAAATGTTTTACACCGGGAATAGGGAATCCAAGCTTCTTTCTAAGATTGAATCTTCAAAGGAGCGGGAAAGAATTAAAACCATCAGCGCTATCCGGGACAACATTGATTCATTCAGCAACAAAGTCTCCATGAAACTTATTGAGACCGGACTCATTGAAACCGTTAGCAAATCCAGTGTGGAAAACCAGATCGTTCGTTGCCTGGATAAACTGTGTCATGCAGAGGATTTTGACATTGACTATGCGGTGGCCCCATTCAGATCCCTGATTTCAAATCCAAATATTGCCAGCCTTTACCTGACCGCATTCGTGGTTGAAACATTGATCAATCACAAAGATGTTATTGATATTTACGGCAGTGATGATGACATCTATTTTTGCATTCAAAAGGAGTTGACGGCCCTGATGGAGAGTGGCAGGTAAGCGGGTATTGACCTAACCGCTCAATTCTTAAAATTAATACAAGCCGATTTTTTTTTGAGGAGCGTTATCCTCAAAAAAAAATCGGCTTTTTTTTATTCTATTTTTTAATCCATTCACCGGCCTGATTCTGATAATAATGGCCGTTGATACCGCTTGAAAACAAAGCGTCTGCCCTTCTTTTTTGAACAAGCTCTACAGATACGTTCTGCTGGGCTGCAATCTGGTTGTAAATGGCCTTGCGATCCTCGTTTTCGGCGGCCACCACATCCTGTTTTTCGCGTTTAGCCGAGACAAATCCCAGATAACCCGTATTGGTTTCTCCAACGATGCCTCTATTTTTTAAATCGACTATCTGGGGCAGCCGCTGTGTCATGCGTGATTTGATGCCGTCGGCAAAGGCTGCACCACAAAGAGCAAAGGACAGAGCAAGGGTCATAACAATCAGTAATTTAATGGGTTTCATTATTCAGCTCCTCTGGTTTTAGACTGATTTTGTTCAATTTTCTCCTGGGCCGCATCAATATCACCGAAGAAATCGTCCAAAGCTTTATCGACCTTGACGTTTACATCAATTGTAATATGAATGGGTTTGATTTCAAGGGGTTTGACTTCAACCTCGTGGCGGGTGCTGCAACCGGCCAGTGTCAGAAACACAATACTGACAACTGCAACCGCACATTGTTTTAGCATATTTACCTCACTGTTTAAGGATTTATAATGCGCTTTAGATTATTACCAAATTTAACAACCTGGTTAAATGGCAGGGTTAAATTAACATCCAGCTTGATGCCCTGAAAATTTGACCCGGGACTTTTGGCATCAACACGGATAAAGGTGTTCAGGTTCCGATTATATTCAAAGGGTAAATTAGACAGCGGCTTTCCATCAAGCTGCATGTTTACGGCAAGTGTATCCCCATGGGAATTGAGTTTAAGGGTCACCCAATTGTATTCAAAATTTTTCAATGCTTCTCCGGCAAGATCCAGCTGGGCATATTCCATAGTACCCTTTGGAATTCCCACGAGCATTTTATCCAGATTCCGGATAAAAATCCGTCCCCCCTGCCCGGGTGTGGAAAAAAGAAAGCCGTCGTCAAAACCGATTTTGGTGTCTTTCACAACCACCGGGATACGCCCGCTCAGGGTACCGTCCCCTTCAGCGTCAAAGGCGCCAAGCTGATAAAAGAGATCTTCCATGCCAAGCCGGTCACAATACAAGGTGATGTCGATGATATCATCGTCCGAAGGCAGCCTGAACGCTTCTGTTGAGACAATACCATTGCACCAGTTAAATTTCAAATTTTCAACGTTGATGAACCCTTCGTCTTCAAGGCTAAATCTTATTCGGGCGTTATTGCAGTTAAAGCGGCCGGCATCGAATCGGTCAATATTCAAATACTGACCCGGGAGGGTTTCAGGAACAATCAGGTCATTAAAATGCATCTTCGTAGATATACCCGAAGCCAGAAACCCTGCTTCAACAAATTTTATCGTACCGTTGGAGACCTGGACATCGGCCGACGATTTTATCGTCTGATTTGCGTAGGAAAAATCAGACTGGGCAGAGATGTCACACTTAAAGTCATATATCCCTGATATGCCGGGAACGAATGGAATCACCGTATCCTGGGTGATGGAAACCATATTGGTGTGCATTTGCCCTGTTGCAAACGGGTTCATGGATCCGTCAAGTCCGGCGCGGGTGGTAAAACCAACCGTCATGCCGGGGATTTGCTTAGAGGTTACTTTTCCCGTGATATTCACGGCGAAATCAGATACCTGAGAAATTTCGGATGAGACGGCCGCACGGATTTTATCATGCATAATGATCTGTTTTGCCCCAGCTCTTCCTGATTTTTTAGTCTTTTTAAACGGATAGGTGACGGGCAGCTCAACATAAACGCCTTTGGCCAGAACCTCCGACTTGTTTTGTTTAAATACTATTTGGTCAATCAGGGCGTTAAGCGTGATATGCGTTAACGCATCAGGGTCTTTCAGGTTACCATTAAATTGAGTTGCCGCCTGCAGCCCGGCAACGTCCAATTTTAATTTGTTATGGCCAAAAGATTTAAGACTTTTCCCGGAAACTTCCAACGTGCCGATCTGATGGTCAAGATCACCCGAAACAAGCAGCTTGAACCGTGGGTCAAAAAGCTGAATTTCCTCAATAAGCTCCACCGTGGACAAAGGCAATGCCGTAAGTTCCGGTGTAATGTTCCAGGAAGTGGTAGGTTTATTTTGAACTGTTAAAGAAAATTGATCAATGGTGTCGGAAGTCATCCGGGATGAAATTTGCAAATCGAACAGACCCAAATCCATTCCAGGACTTCTGATCTGTACGGGTCCGTCGGCCTTGAGTAGCCAGGCTGTTTTATCGGTGGCCAGCGTACCCCTAAGTTTAGGGAAATTCACTCTCAAATGAGGGGCAGGGGAAAATCCCAGATCGTTTAGTTCTAAATAAAAGGTTGAAAAATCTTTTGTTTCAATTGCAAAATTCACAGGTCCGCAACACATGGGCAACTTCTGGCCGCCGGGTGGGATCATGGCAAAAAGCAGTTCAGGGCGAAACTGATCTGCTGAAATTTTCATTTCAACGGGACCGCGTAAAAAATTGCCCGATGCACCAAGCAATATCTTTTTATTTATTGGGTAGATGGATAGCTTCACATGTCCTAAAAGCGTTTTCCGGTCCAGTTCGATCTCTGCCGTCACCGGAATATCAATCCGGTCTTGTTCACGCTCAAGAATGATGGTGCTGTTTTTTAAAGCAAGGTGTTCCGGAAGATATTTGACATAGGATTCAAAGGCACTGATATCAAAGTCTGGCGAAGAAGGGACTGAGTCTTTTTCCTGGGGAAAGGAAAGGCCGCAGAACCGGACACTTTTTTTCTCATCCAGATGGAAATGAAGGTTAAGACCGGATATCACACAATCGTCAACGCTGACAATATTGTTTTTATCCATGCGGTAATTAAACCGCACTGTATCCAGGCTCACATCCTCTCCAATGGAGATGTCACTGATCCGGGCGGAATTAATTCCCAAATGAGATACCGTAAAATCAATAGGCAGATTCCCCGGCAACGGCCCAATGGCGGAACGGATCATATGCGTTGAAATGGCGGGAAGAAAAAGAATAAGGCACAGAATTCCCGCCACAAGGGCCAGGCAGACAGGCAATAAAATTTTTAAAGCAGTTTTAAATTGCATTTTTAATGTCTACGCGCAGCAAAAGATCGCCCCGGGGCATGCCTGGAATGGACTTGCCCATTCCTTTAAGCCGCAGCATGGAGCCGCGCCGGATACCTGGAGGCACCACCACCCGGTAAACGGACTTTTTAAATCCCCAGGGAACGGTGACAAGTTTCTTGGTTCCGGTGAGCGCTTCAAGGGAGGTCAATGCAATGGTACCGTAGAGATCAGAACCGCCCGACGGATTTGGTTCAGGGGAAATCACGTGAAGCCGTGGGCTGTGTTTTTTGACGGTGAATCTGTCAAATTTTTCGCTGAATCCGGCCTTGGGTAATTTTTGATTCAATCCAATGAGGATCATTCCCGAAAGAAAACCGCCAATGTGGGCCCACCAGGCGACACCTGCACCGGCGCCAGGCCCTGTGGCGTTGATGAATTGGATCAGGAACCAGACGCCTAAAAAAACAAAGGCAGGTATCCTGACAAACAAAGGAAAAATCAGAATAGGAATCAGGGTGAGAATTTTATTGCCCGGATGGAGAAGGAAATAAGCGCCCATCACCCCTGCAATGGCGCCGCTTGCCCCGATGGTCGGCATCATGGATGAATGGTTGAGCAAAAAATGAAAAAATGCGGCCAAAAGTCCGCAAGCCAGATAAAACCCCACAAACCGAAATGGGCCTAACTTTTGTTCAATGTTATCTCCGAAAATATACAAAAACCACATATTTCCAATAAAATGCCAGAAACCGCCATGCAAAAAGATATAGGTAAACGGTGAGTACACCTTGTTCAGCCAGGAAAAGTGCGCCGCCATCTTCGCCACGGTATACTTGGCAGGGACAAAACCGAATGTATAGGAAACAGCCTGATTATCAATTCCCATGATCAGCTGCCAGACAAAAACCAACCCCGTAATGACGATAATGGAAAAGGTTGCCACAGAAGAGCTTGTGTTTTCCTGCTCGTCTCTTAATGGAATCATGACGGCACCACCCGGAGTCGAAAATTTTCAGCCAATTTGGTTTTAAGCTTTTTCAAAATCTCCATTACCGCATCTTCAGGCGTATAATCTCTTAGCGCCCTTCCCCTGGAAAGGGACCTGAACAGGTCTGAATCTTTGTCAACCAGATTAAGGGATAACTGCACATATTCAAGCAGGATAAAGTAAATATCTGCCATTTGATGTACTTCACTTCTGGCAATAATGGTCTTCCCCCTTAATGTCAGGCTCTGCTCAAGGAGCTGAACGGCCTGGTCCATGGTAGTGATTGATTTGGGGAAATCAAACCCCGTATCAATCATCTCTTCGGTGGACCATGACCCGTCTTCGGTCTCAAGAAAATCCAGATACAAAACAGCCGAGATAATGGCCTTAACATCAGAATATATATCAGGGTCATTGCTATCCCTTGGCCCTGCAACATTCAGCACACGGATATCCTGCTCCACAATAAAGTCGTAAAGGGTCAATGCCGCTTCAAAAACATCCTGTTCGAGCAGGTCTATTTTACAGACCCATCGGTCTGCCTTGAGTGCAAAGGCATAGGTCAGTGCGGATCCACCGGTTAAATCTCCCCTGGCAATCACAACCGTGCCGTCGGAATCAATGATATTCTGCCGGGTTCGGGCCGGATAATCCCGGGTCGCCATCTCCTTTAAGTTATAAAAATCAGGCAATGGCCCCGATTCGGTTTTCCGGCCTTTGGTGATCCATCCGCCATGGGAAACATTAAATTTTATGGCGGTATCCAAAGCGGCACGATCCGCCCCGGTCTGTCCGCCTGACACGATTTTATCTAAAAAGCCCATGGCATCCTTATCTTACATCTGTTTTACAAATCATAAATTGCACTATACCAATAAACGCAACGGGAATAAAAGGAATTATAGTCTGAACGGTGAGTCTGCTATCAGGCGGGTTCTGCGGCGCACTCAAATGCATGGGTGCCGAAATCCATGCTGAATTCATCCAGAAGGGCCCGGATTCTAAGGATATCGTTTTTGGCCTTTTTGACCATGACAAGGTGCTCATTTTTTTCTTCCTGCTTGAGGCAGAAAAGCGCATCCATATCCTTGTTCAGGGTTTCATACATGGTAAATCGCTGGAGAATCTTATCTTTGAAATCCCTGGTGACCGCGTCGATTAAAGGAAAAAAATAATCCTGGGTCAAACTGCTGTGATAGGCTTTGATCTGCCGTTGCATGAGGGTCAGCGTTTTTTTCTTAATTCTACCGGCGGCCTTGTCAAGCCCCGGTGTAAATGAAAATCGCACGTGTTTGTCCATTATGGCCGATACAAACAGGACCAAAGAATGAAAGCTGAAATCCGTCACGGCATTGGCCTGCATTGTACGGGTATATTCAGGCGAAAAGATCTGGGCCGGCAGATGCAGCCCAAGAATTTTTTTGATGTTTTCAAGGTCAGCCCCCTTGGAATACTCTTCCTCTTCTTTAATCAGCTCAAGGGAGACACGGCCGTCCGCCTTGTCCCCGGGTGCCGCCATGGTGACATAGTCAATGCGGTATGAGTCCAGAAGCGATTTAAAATAGGACGCGATGCGCCCCTCTTGAATACCCACCAGCTGTTTGAGTTCCGGGGTCACCTGTTCCAGGATAAACAGGTCAAGTTCACGCTTGAAGTCCTGGAACATCATATAGAGAATATGCTTGAATCCCGTTGCTTCCACCCCGGTCCTGTAAGGCTGTGAATCAATTTGGGCATCCCGGATAAATTCCGTCACAAGTTTTGTGATATTTTCGCTGTCTTTGAGAAATGCATTCTTTAAATTGACCTCAATTTCCCTGCGCAGGGCGGATACGGCACCCGCAACGGAGTTATCAACGATTACCCTCAAACGCCGGGCATTGCCTTCAAGATCGGCAAGGCGTTCCCTTGCCTTTTCCTGGTCTAAAAGACCGGCGGTAAAGACATCAAAGAGAAGTTGTATTTTTTCACCCAGAATATGGGTGACAATTTTAAGGCGCTCAATGTGATTGGCGTAGAACAAATTAAACCGGGACACGTCAAAAAGCAGATGAAATCCGTCAATAAAACGACAATACTCTTTGCAGCAAAACGCGACCATTTCTTTGTCTTCCTGCCAGAGTTCAAGACGCTTTTTATTTTTGGGAGAAAGGCTTTTGCCAAGGGCGTCAAACAAGGTATACAACGCAGAAAAAGAAAAAAGCCTGACATCGGGCACCAGGAGTTTAAGTTCGGCAACGGTTCTGTCCCGGGTTGCCCTGAGGTTGTCCAGGGTGTCATGCTCACTTAAATCACAATTGAAAATAAACAGCATGTTTTCCATCAACCCAAGGCGTTTTATCCGCTTTAAAAAAACCATGTCCGACTGACGAAGCCCCGTGCGTGACGAGATGCAGTAAACAATCAGGTTGGCGGCCTCAAGATAGGAAAATATCCTTTCAAGGACCGCAGGGTCCGTGGAGTCGGCACCCTGGCAATCGGCAATTTCAACATTGGGGTGAATGGTTTTTCCGTAAACCTCCAGGCATACGTCTTTCACATAAAAAGCCCGGGCCGCATCCGCCGTAAACTGTTTATGATGATCAAAAGATTTGGTGTCAAAGCAGATGGTCTGTTCATCAGGCCCGATAACGTCCAAGCAATGTTTATACCCGTCAAGGGCATTGCGGATCACCAGCGCCTCGGGACGAAGCCCGTTGGATGTGATGGGAAATTCAGAGACAATGGTATCAAAAATACGGCGCAGCTGCTGCCGGTCCTGGGTCCGCCTGATGTCAAAGGGCGGACGGTCCTCCCGGCCGGGAAACATCTCCAGACAGCGTTCAATTTCACTGTTGATGTCATCCCATGATTTGAGATGAATAATCGCCCTGTTTTTTTTGCCTTTCCGGATACGGGTGGTAATGGATGTCACCACCCCTGCCCCGCGCTGAACCAATTCCCTGCCGGAAACGGCGTTGATAAAGGTGCTTTTACCGGATTTAATCACCCCGACCACGGCCACACGCAACACCCCTTCACTGATGAAAGAAGGGATTTTGCTGCAAAGCTGCCTGCTCTCAACAAGGCTTTTGTCCGAATGGGTTGAAACGGCAGCCAGGCTCTCGATCACGGAGAGGGTATCAGAAACTAAATTTTCTATGGATTCCTTGGGTTGTAAAGTCATTGGCCCAACAAATCAGATCAGCATCATGGCTTTTTCATACTTCAGGTCCGGTTTGGTATCAAACATAATTTCCCTGGACATATCACAGGTGAGCCAGGCTGAATCGGCAAGTTCATTATCCAACTGCATGGGTCCCCACCCGGCGCAGCCCAGAAGAATCATGAAGGTGTCGGGGCCCTTGCCTATAGCAATGGCTTCCAGGATGTCCCGGGAATTGCTCAATGCCAGCCAGTCACAGATTCGAAGGGTTTCGCTCCATTCAAACGGGCCGCAGTGCAGCACAAACACCCCCGAAGGCTGAACCGGCCCCCCAAGGAAAATATCTGTTTTATCGATACTATCATTACAGGTAATACCCAAATCTTCAAACAGTTCCCGACCAGTGAGTAACGGATGGACTTTATTGACAATAAACCCAAGGGCACCGGATTCATTGTGTTCACAAAGACAGGTGACGGTCTGTGCAAAATTGGGATCCGGAAGGCCTGGAATGGCCATGATGAATTTACCTTTCATATTCTGTGTAATCTGGTCGTTCACCAATTTTTCTCCATAATGCCGGCCGGCATGTTATGTCCTTTTTTTGTTGTGAGGCGACTCTTGGGTGTTGATAGATCAGTTCGCCCCACGGCCTTTATTATCAATCTTGACAGTACAAGCAGACTTAATATTACAAACAAGATGTTAATTTCAAATGTTTTTATCTAATTTGCAATAATTTATTTTCTTTCGGGTTTTGCTTCACGTCCGTAGACGTCATCAAACCTGACAATATCATCTTCCCCCAGGTATGGGCCGGACTGCACCTCTATCAATTCCAGGGGGATTTTACCCGGGTTTTCAAGCCGGTGCATGGTGCCCAAGGGAATATAAATGGACTGATCTTCTTTTAAAAGAATTTCATCTGTTCCTTTGGTGACAATGGCCGTCCCGGAGACAACGGTCCAGTGCTCTGCCCGGTGAAAGTGTTTCTGCAAGGACAACTTTGCACCGGGTTTTACGGTGATGCGCTTGACCTGGTATCTTTGGGCCATATCTATGGTTTCATAGTCGCCCCAGGGCCGGTACACTTTGGCATGGGATACCGCTTCCTCCCGATTTTTGGCCTTTAACTGGCCAACGATTTTTTTTACGTCCTGAACCTGATCCCGGGGGGCCACCAGCACGGCATCCTTGGTATCCACAATCACAAATTTTTCAAGGCCTACGGCGGCCACAAGACGGCTTTCGGAATGGATATAGGTGTCCGTGACATTGTGCACCAGCACATCTCCGCTGATCACGTTATTGCACGCATCCTTGTCCCCGGTCTGCCACAGGGCGTCAAAGGAGCCAAGATCATTCCAGCCGGCATCAAGGGCCAGAACCACGCCGTTTTCTGTTTTTTCCATCACCGCATAGTCTATGGAGTCTTCCGTGATCGCTTCAAATGCGGTCTTATCCACCCTGAAAAAGTCCAAATCCATGCTGCCGCCTTTAATGGCGGTGCGGCATTTTTCCAGCATATCCGGGGCAAACTTTCCAAGCTCTGAAATCACGGCCGAGGCCTTGAACATGAACATGCCGGAGTTCCAGCAAAAATCGCCGGATTCAAGATAGGAGACCGCTGTCTTATAGTCAGGTTTTTCCACAAACCGGTCAATCATGAAGGCCGGGTTTGAATTATCAAGTTTATCGCCTTTTTTGATATACCCGTAACCTGTTTCCGGCGATGCGGGCACGATGCCGAAGGTGACCAGTTTGCCCTGCCGGGCCAGTTGCGCGCCCGATTGAATGATATCTTGAAAGGCTTGAACATTTTTGATCTCGTGATCTGCGGGCAGCACGAGCATCACAGGGTCGTCCTGAATGTCGGACGGATGGGCATCATCAAGGACCAGGGCTGCCAGGGCAATGGCCGGGGCAGTATTTCGGGCTGCCGGTTCCAGGATGATCTTAAAATCGTTAATATCAATGCGGCGGACCTGTTCTGCGGTCATAAATCGATGGTTTTCATTGCATATAATGACCGGGTCCCCAAGATCGTTTAGGCCTGATAACCGCAAAAGGGTATTTTGCAGCATGGTATGGGTGTTGTACAGATTAATAAGCTGTTTGGGGTACAAAGACCTGGACATGGGCCACAGCCTCGTCCCGGAGCCGCCGGCCAGAATAACAGGATAAATCATTGTCTCTTCCTTATTTTTGTGCAAGGTAAAAAGTTAAGGTCAATGTGTTTTCAACTGGATAAGATTCAATATGTTTAAGATTAAAGCCGGTTCTCTCCAGCCACCCTGAGATCTGCTGCCGGGTAAACCCCAGCCAGACCCCGCCGATGATATCTCTGATCTGTTCCTGGTCGTGTTTTAAAAAATCAACCAGAAGAAACACGCCCCCGGGCTTAAGGACCCGGTGCACCTCCTGAATAGCCTTCACAGGTTCGGACACATGGTACAACACCATGCTCATCAATGCCGCATCAGCTTCTTGTTCGCGCATGGGAAGATGCTCCAGCTCCCCGATGCGAAGCTCCAGATTCGGGCGTTCGGGCAGCCGAAGCCTTGCCTGTTCTAACATCTCCGGGGAGACGTCCACGCCGATCAATTTTTTTCCCCCTTTATCAAGAAGGCCTGCAAGCACTTCACCTGTGCCGCAGCCAAGATCGGCAATCACCGAGGCGTTCCCAAGGTACGGTTCAAACACTGCATTGGGATTAAAATCGCCAAGGACCTTTCTTTTTAAGCGATCCCACCGTGGGGCGGCCGTCTTGAAAAAACGCCTGGATTTATTTTTCCTCAGCGTTATACACTGGCCTGTCCGGGCAAGATCCTCCTGGAGTCCCAAATCCGCTTCAAGTTGCGAACAGACAAGCATGATAAGTTCTCGATTATTTCCGCTTTGGTCGGCGGCATAATAAATAAAACTGCCGTCTTTGCGTGACACCAGCAACCCTGCTTCAAGCAGAATTTTTAAATGCCGGGACACCCCGGACTGCACCATGTTCACCACGGAAACGATTTCATTCACATTAAGCTCAAAATGCTCAAGGATAAACAAAAGCCGCAGTCGGGTGGGATCAGATAAAGCCTTAAACTGTTTAAGTATTTCCATAGAAATGATGGGTGACACATTTTAAATTATTGCTGTTCGGGCGGAACTGTCAGCCGTTTGCTGCCGGGAGATGAAAATGCCGATGGGATCAAATTCAATTAAATAGTGATCTGGTCACCAAAATTCATCAGTTTACATGCAATGCCTTTGGCACTGATTTTTTCACAAAAATCTTCGGGGTTTGCCTGGATCACGTCAAATGTGTTGTAGTGCATGGGAACGGCCTGAACCGGTTTGACAAATTCACAGGCTATGGCCGCGTCTTCAATTCCCATGGTAAAATTATCGCCGATGGGCACCATCATGGTATGAATATTGTTCAACGCTCCAATCAGCTTCATATCCGAAAACAGCCCGGTGTCCCCCGTATGATAAAGGGTCTTGCCGTTGATGGTGATCACAAATCCTGTGGGGGTTCCGTGACAGACATTATCCGGGGTGACCGAACTGTGTAGGGCCTGGGTTAACTTAACCCTGCCGAAATCAAAGGCAAAGGCGCCGCCGATATGCATTCGATGAACATTAAGTCCCTTGTTCGTTAAATACGAACCCAGTTCATTCTCACAAATGCACAGCGCATTGCATCTTTGGGCAATGCTCAGGGTATCGCCGAGATGGTCCCAATGGGCGTGGCTGATCAAAATATAGTCGGCGTCAACATCTTTGGCTTTCACCGGAGATGTTGGATTATTATCAAAAAAAGGGTCAATCAGAATTTTTAACCCGTCATCACAGGTGATTTGAAAGGCGGAGTGGGAAAAATATCTTAGTTTCATGACAGAAGCTCTTAATAATATAGTCGTTAAAATATGCTTTGTTTTATCACATTACTGCCAAATCTCAAGCCGTGATAAAAAATTTAAAATAGAACAACAGTCAATAAAAAGGGCAGCAATCCGCACATGCTGCCCAAGTACAAAATGAAATAGGGTTTACCTTACGCTGACGACAGGGCAGTCCGCCTCTAAAATCACTGTTTGAGCCGTGGAGCCAAACAATAGCTTGCCGATATTTGAACGGCTTTTCACGCCAATGATAATTTCATCCACATTTTTTTCATCGGCAAAGGAGACAATATCCTCTCCGGCTTCCATGCCGCGGATCAGCAAATGTTTTTCACAGGTAATCCCCTGACCTTTAAAATAAACCTGGGCCTGGTCCAGATTGTTTTCCGCTTCCAGAATTCTTTTCTGGTCCTTTTCAGTCCCCTCCAGCATGGAGGTGACAACCAGTACCGTGGCATTAAATGCCTTTGCATGCTCAGCGGCAAGCTTGAGCAGGTCCTGACCGATATTGGTGCCTCTATATCCAACAAGAATTTTCATATAATTCCTCTCTTTTTTTCGCCACTTACTTTAATCAACCCGATGTATGAACAACCCCAAAAATTCAATTGAAAAAAATAATGTCTAAAATAATGGATCAAATCATGTTTAACAAGACTAAACCCCATTGTTGCCCAAAAATTTTATAAAAATTTGGGTAAAATATTAATCCTTGCGGATAAAGGTGCCGATCGTCAACAAAATGACACCCAATCCGATCAAAACCCATGCAAAATGGATCTCATAACAAAGTGAATATAATGCATTGTAGATCATATCATTGGAGATCTTGTCCAACATTGCATCGGTAATTCCCTCAAAAAAAGAGGAGATGGTCATGGTTGAAATAAAACCAGCCGTGCCCATAAATTTAGCCAACATGGCAAACAAGCCAATGACAAGACCGGCAATAACGGAAAGGCCCCCCAGCTTTGATGTCATGATTTTTCCTTGATTGAATTCATTTTATTTTTTTTAAAGTCAGTCGTATTATAAAGCCGGATCGAAAACCAGGGAATTTTGTTCACGACAAGGCACAATGGCAAAATCTACGATGTACGACCGGGCACTATTTTAGAATTTGTGTGCTTTCATCTTTATGTAATTCATTGTATATGCAGGCTGCATTTCAGGTCAAATTATTTCAGACCATCTTTATGCGTTGATATTTTTATGATTTAAGCCTGCATCGGATATTAAACCATGACACAAACCTCTACTTATAAAAAAATCGGATTTGCCTCGTTTATCATGATGGCATCGGTGTTTGCCAGCAGGATCATCGGTCTTGTGCGGGAAACGGCCATTGCCTGGATGGGTGGTGCAAGTTCAGGCGTTGACGCCTATCAGGTTGCCTTTGTTATCCCTGAAATCTTAAACCATGTGGTGGCCTCGGGGTTTTTATCCATTACATTCATACCGATATTCACCCGTTATCTTGTTGAAAATCGGGAACGTGAAGGATACCGGGTATTTTCGGTTATCTTGAACTGTTTTGGTGCAGGACTTTTAATCTTTATCTGCCTTTCCATGGTGTTTGCCCCGGAACTGATTTGTGTTCTGGCTCCCGGCCTTAAAGACGGCCCGGCCTTTGACCTTGCCGTGCGCATGACCCGGATCATTATTCCGGCCCAGTTTTTCTTTTTTGCCGGTGGCCTGTTCAATGCCGTGCAATATTCAAAAGAACGGTTTGTTTTTCCGGCGCTGGCGCCATTGGTTTACAATACCGGCATTATTGTCGGCGGGATTCTGCTGTACCCGGTTCTGGGCATGGAAGGATTTGCCTGGGGTGTGCTGGGCGGCGCGTTTTGCGGCAGTTTTCTGCTTCAGTTGTTAGGAGCCAAAAGGGTCGGACTGATCTATATGCCAAGTTTTAATTTCAGGCACCCGGATATGATCAAGTACGTGTTGCTGACACTGCCCCTGATGCTTGGGCTGACCATGACCTTTTCCACGGAAATTCTGATGAAATTCTTTGGTTCCTTTTTGAGTGAAGGAAGCATTTCAGCCATGAACTACGCCCTCCGCGTCATGTTTATACTGGTGGGGCTTTTCGGTAATGCCGTTGGTGTAGCCTCCTATCCGTTCATGGCAAAAATTGCTGCCAAAAAAGATTTTGCCGGTCTGAATGCGCTCATCAACCAGACACTGAAATATATCTTTATTGTGATGCCCTTTTCCGTTGTCTTTATGATTCTTAATAAAGAGGTCGTGGCCATTTTATTCAAGCGCGGCGCCTTTAACGCCCACGATGCTGCCCTAACATCAGGGGTACTACCATATTTCATGGCCGGGGCATTTGCATTTTCCGCCCAGACCATTGTTTCCCGGGGATTCTTTGCCGTTCAAAATACAATATTCCCTGCGATTTTTTCTTCTGTGTGCGTGGGGTTAAGCCTGCCGCTGCTCTATTTTGCAATGACCGTCATGGGGATCAAAGGTGTGGCGCTGGGCCTGTCTTTGTCCGTGATCATCACCACGGGCGCTTTATTTGAAGTGTGGAGCAGAAAAACAAAAAATGCCGGCCGGTCGGATGTTTACACCTTCTTTGGTGTAATGCTGGCGGTCAGCATCCTGGTATGGTTGATTTTAAAGGCGGTATATGCCGAAATCGTCCGCCTGATGCCGATTACAGGATTTTTTTCCCATATTTTAATATGTGTGATTGTCGGCGCATTATTTCTGATTATTCTGGCACTTATTGGAAAGATGTTTAAGATCAGAGAGGTCCGTTCGCTCTATGCCAAGGTGTTTGCAAAGACCGGTTTATTGAAAAAGGATTTATAATTATCCATCCGTTTGAAACAGTCCTTGGCCATGCGGTCATCAAGTCATGCTAAAATTTTACAACGGCCATCGCAAATAATTCTTTAATTGCGCGCCGCTGGTTAATTTTCATAACTTGGATGAAAATGATTTAAATCAACCGTCCACATCGGCAGATAATCGCTGCTGTCAAACCCTTCGTTAAGCCATAATCCAGGGAAACCCATATCTGCAGGTTTGCTCAACCGTATAAAACATTCGCAGATATACAGCCACCCGCCTTTACCAATCAACGGAACACCTTTTGATGCTTTGATGTGTTCCCAGTCCGGCAGAATAAGTTTATAAAGGGCACTCAAGGCTTCTTCCGTGCTTTGGGACGCTTCAAATATATTGTCAACTTGTTCTTTTGTTATCTCCATGACCCCTCCTCATTGATTGCCTTTTTCTTATTGAAAATAGAAATGCAATATAAATGCCATAATAAAAAACATTTTATTTACAATGAGTTATTATTTTCCATGGGTGAGAAAAGGAATAATATTCTATAATTAACTATCCAATCACTGGGTAAAAAAAGTAACAATTTATTGACATCTTATGCCATACACCAACGGGAGCGCAATATGCCGGCAAGCAAAAATGATTTGAAAATACCACCCCTTAAAAAATTCTTTGTTTTCTTGACAAAAAACCTATTCCGACTTAATGATAATACTTGTTGTTTAAAATTTGGAAACAGATGTTGGTGCAGGTGTTACAAAAGCAAGAGCCCTCCTATATGAGTCTCCGATGTAGTTAATAGCACGCCTGAACGAAAAATACTTTACCCAGATAACGAACAAACCATCCGCATAATTTGGCCAAGGCCGGCCTTATGATGCGATCTTGGACTGATGCGGTTATTTAACGGCAAATTTTCTTAAAGTGTTTTAAGCCTGGAATTTGCCATAAAAAGATAACCGTTAAATAGAGGGGGATGTATAGGAAATGGAGACTTTAAGTCAAACAAGAATCATTCTCAGCACCATGGCGCGATTGGATTCCCGGGAACATCTTCCGGCGGATCTTTCAGCACTTTTGGGAAAAACAGCCCTGCTTCAGGCAGAAAACACAGGCGGCCTTGAGCTTGATTTGTCAGGTATCTCTCTTTCACAGATTCCGGTCTGTTCTCCATTGAATTTCCCCCTGGATATGAAAAGTTTTAAAGCCCTTGCTGCCCGTATCATGGCGGCGATTCTTGACGCAAAAAACGTCATGCCCGCTGCGCTGGTTGATGCTGTGGTTCTGATTCAAGGCGCCGTTGAAAAAAAAGCGTTTTCGGTTGAACAGGCCTGGAATGAGATCCGGATCCGTTTCGCGGGCGGTGATTTTTCAGGGCCTGTTTTAAAAACATGGGAGGCGCAAACCCCTGACGCACCGTCCGCCCTGCCCTTTCTCATCATAGCCGCTGCTGCGCCAAGCCTTCAAGCAGCAGGCATTGCCCTGGCCGAGGCCAAAGGAATTGATCCTGAACAGATCCATACCAGCGGGGCCTGTCCCGTGTGCGGCAGTCCGCCATATATGCTGGAACTTCGAGGAAAAGAAGGGCAAAGATTTGCCCACTGCTCCTTTTGCAGGTTCACCTACCGAATCAGGCGGCTGGCCTGTGCCTGCTGCAACATTGACAAGGCGGATCAATTAGCCGGTTTTACGGCAGAAGGCGAACCCGGATTCCGGGTGGAGACCTGCACCCAGTGCAAGACCTATATAAAAACAATTGATTTTCGGGAACTTGACCGAGAAGCTTTTGCCCCACTTAATGATCTTGAATCCCTGCCCCTGGACATGCTTGCCGCAAATCACGGCTATAAGCGAATGGCGTTGTCGGCATGGTGTATTTAACGATATAGTCCTCAACCTATGCAAAGGAGAAATAATGGACTTAACCCGTAGAAATTTTGTGAAAGCGGCATCCGCCACAGTTGCAGGAATTGCAGCGATGCCGGTATTTACCGGCCTGGGCTGCTCTACAGTTTCAAAGTCTGTAGAGCGTGCCAATCAACTGGATCCCAAATGGACGAAACAGACCACGTCCATCTGTGCGTTTTGCTCAGTGGGATGCGGTCTTCTGGTCAACACAGACCTTGCAACAAAGCGGGCCGTCAACGTTGAAGGTGATCCTGATCATCCCATCAACCAGGGCGCATTATGTTCCAAAGGTTCGGCCACCATCCAGATGACGGAAAACCCCAAACGGACCCTGACCTGCCTTTACCGGGAGCCCTATGGAAAAGAGTTTATCCCCAAGGACTGGGACTGGTGCAAAAAACGAATTGCCCGTTTGATCAAAGATTCCCGGGATAAATCCTTTGAGGAGAAAAACGATAAAGGCCAGGAAGTCAACCGGACAATGGGAATTGCCTCCCTGGGCTCTGCCGCCATCGACAACGAAGAGTGTCTGGCCATGCACAGCTTTACCCGGTCTTTGGGACTTGTCTATATTGAACATCAGGCCAGGATTTGACATAGCGCAACTGTAGCGGCTCTGGGAGAGACGTTTGGACGCGGTGCTATGACCAATCACTGGATTGATTTGCAAAACAGTGACTGTATTTTAATTATGGGCAGCAATGCTGCCGAAAATCATCCCATTTCTTTTAAATGGGCCCTGAAGGCCCAGCAGAAAGGGGCTAAAATTATCCATGTGGATCCTCGATTCACAAGGACCTCAGCCAAGGCCGATAGATACATGGCCCTGCGTTCCGGAACGGACATTGCCGTTCTGGGCGGTTTGATTCGGTATATTCTTGAAAATAAGAGCTATTTTCTTCCCTATGTAACCGAATATACAAATGCATCTTTTATCCTGGGTGAGGATTATGCGTTTAAAGATGGTGTTTTCAGCGGTTTCAATGAAGAGACAAGGGTCTATGACAAAGCCACATGGGCATTTGAAACAGATGAGAACGGTGTCCCCAAACGGGATAAAACCCTGACCCATCCCCGGTGTGTGTTGAACGTAATGAAAGCACACTACAACCGGTACACCCTTGATAAGGTATCTGCCATATCCGGCCTGACCCAAAATGATCTGCTTAATTTCTATCAGACCTATGCGGCAACCGGTCAACGGGGAAAAGCAGGTACCATCATGTACGCCATGGGCTGGACCCAGCACTCTGTGGGCGTTCAGAATATCCGGGCCATGGCCATGATCCAGCTGCTTTTGGGCAACATCGGCGTGGCCGGCGGCGGTGTGAATGCGTTGCGCGGTGAATGTAACGTACAGGGGTCCACGGACTATGCCCTGCTTTTCCATATTCTGCCCGGTTATATCAAAACACCGGTGGCAGGATTAGATACACTGGAGGCATATAACAAGGCATTTACCCCGAAAAGCAACGACCCCGAAAGTGCCAACTGGTGGCAGAATTACCCTAAATACTCGGCCAGCTTGATCAAGGCCATGTATTCCGATGACAAGATCGAGGATGCATACCGGTATCTTCCCAAGCTGGACAGTCTCTCTTCGAAAAAATACTCCTGGATTCCCCTGATTCATCGTATGTGGGAAGGAAAATTTTCAGGGGCGTTGATCTGGGGAATGAATCCAGCCTGTTCAGGTCCTGATTCGGTTAAAACCCGTGAGGCCATCAGTAAACTTGACTGGATGGTCAATGTAAACCTTTTCCAGTGTGAAACATCTGATTTCTGGAAAGGGCCGGGAATGGATCCTGAAAAGGTCAAAACAGAGACCTTTTATATTCCCTGCGCGTCAGCCATTGAAAAGGAAGGATCGGTCTCCAACTCCGGCAGATGGAGTCAGTGGCGGTATCAGGGGCCCGAAGCACCCAAAGGGATTCTCTCGGATGGGCACTACTTCCATGAACTGTGGGAAGAGGTTGCCAAACTTTACGAGAAAGAGGGCGGGGCATTTCCTGAACCCATTACCCGTTTAAGTTTTAACAATATGTGTAAAAAGGACGCCCACGGTCATTACCATTTCAGTGCGGATCAGACCGCTAAGCTTGCCAACGGCTGGTTTACCCGAGATGTGACTGTAAAGGGCAAATCCTTCAAAAAAGGACAACAGGTTCCCTCTTTTGCGTATCTGATGGAAGACGGCTCCACCGTATCGGGCAACTGGCTCTATTGCAACTCTTACACGGATGCCGGGAATATGGCCCAAAGACGCGATCCTTCCCAGACGGAAGATCAGGCGCGTATCGGCCTGTATCCCAATTGGACCTGGTGCTGGCCGGTTAACCGGAGGATTTTATACAACCGCGCCTCTGTCGATCTGCAGGGAAAACCCTGGAACAAGGAGAAGGCAGTTATTGAATGGGATGGAAACGCCTGGAAGGGCGATGTCCCGGACGGCGGATGGGAGCCGGGTGCACGGCATCCCTTTATCATGCGCAAAGAAGGTTTCGGGCAGCTGTTCGGACCCGGGCGTGCGGACGGACCGTTGCCGGAGCATTATGAACCCCTGGAGTGTCCTGTTCACGCACATCCCTTCTCTTCCCAACTCAATAATCCCGTCTCCATAGAGGTGGGTAAAGAGAGAAAGGCCCAATGCGATCCCAAATTCCCCTTTGTGGCCAGTACCTACCGGGTCACTGAACACTGGCAGACCGGCTCCATGACCCGGTGGATGTCATGGCTTGTGGAAGCTGAACCCCAGATGTTTGTGGAGATTAGCCCCCAGCTTGCCAAGCTCCGGGGTATAGAAAATGGAGATCGGGTCACGGTTGAAAGTGTCCGCGGTTCTTTATGGGCCATCGCCATGGTGACCGAGCGTATTCAGACCTTCAACATTGAAGGCAATGAGGTCCACATGGTGGGCATGCCCTGGCATTATGGATGGATTACTCCCTTGAACGGCGGTGATTCAGCAAACATTGTGACCCCGAACGTGGGCGATCCCAATACGGGCATTCCAGAGTATAAGGCCTTTATGGTTAACCTGCGCAAGTGGAAACAGGGAGATAAATTATGAATGGTAAAAGTTTTTTCGTAGATTTAACCCTGTGCACCGCATGCCGGGGATGCCAGGTGGCCTGCAAGCAGTGGAAAGACCTGCCCGCCGAACAGACACGCAATGTCGGCTCCCACCAGAATCCCCAGGATCTGTCGGCCCATACCCTGAAACTGGTCCGGTTTAAAGAGGTCCGGGATCAAAAAGGAAAACTTCAGTGGAATTTTTTCCCCGAACAGTGCCGGCACTGCATTGAACCGCCCTGCAAATATATGCTGAATATGTACAAGCCCAATGCGGTGACCCATGATTCTGAAACCGGTGCTGTTGTATATAACGCATCGGTCACGTTGGACGAGAATGTGGATCTGGCACCGGATCAGTTCTGCCCCTATAACGTCCCCCGGAAAAATGAAAAGACCGGGCAGTGGACCAAATGCGACATGTGCATTGATCGGGTCCAGCAGGGCATGAAACCGGCGTGTGTGACGGCCTGCCCCACGGGCACCATGAATTTTGGTGACCGGGATGCCATGCTGGACATGGCCAAAAACCGTTTGGAAGAGGTCAAAAAGACCTATCCCGGCGCATTTCTGGCAGATCCGGAAGATGTCCGCGTGATCTATCTTTGCCAATCCGAAGCCGATGATTATGCCTCCCATGTTGTGGCCCAGGCAGGGCAGAAACAGGCTATTTTGGCACAGGCTCGGCCTGCTGCGCAGACCCGGCGGCAGTTTCTCACCGGACAGTTCAGATTTGGCAATCGTCAGGGATAACCCAAGGATATAAGGAGACAGATGATGAAACATAAAATATATATACTTCTGACTGCAGCCCTTATAACTTTGGGGATGTGCCTGTATGTTCAGGCTGACGAGGGCAACACCTTTGAACCGCCCGAAGACGGCCTGGCAATTAACTATATAAAAGGACACAGCAGCAAGGATTTGTCGGTAACCTTCAACCACTCAAGCCATGAAAGTTTTGAGTGCATTGACTGCCACCACAAGATGGGAGAACTCAAAGGAGAAGCGCCTCCCCGAAGCTGCGCCACCTGCCACGATAACTTCAGCCCCGACAATGTCGGCGGCGACAAAAGCTATTTCAAGGCGATGCACCAGATCAGTTTTACCCAGGCCAAAAACCGCTCATGTCTGGGGTGTCATACCAACGAGATGGGCAAGGATGACAAGGATATGACCGGATGTAACGCGTCTGCCTGTCATTCCCAAGGCATTCGCTGATCCAATTGGATCAGTGGGTGGTCTTTTTATCATTGTTCAGATCTTTTCTTGAGCCCCGGCCCGATGCCGGGGCTCTTTTTTTCCGCCTGGAAAGAGAGTAAGAACGATAATCATAACCAGATGGAGCGTTTGTTTTTATGGTGATAGAAAACGCGTTGACCCAATTGGATGTTCGTCGATACAGTCAGGGCCGATTTCACAGGGAAACCTGTCATGTGCCGGTGGAAACGACCCTGATTGTTGAAGTTAACGGCTTTGAAACAGCTTCGCTGCCGTGTACGCCCTCACACCTCGACGCTTTGGCCCTGGGATTTCTATTTTCTGCCGGGGTGATCCAGCGTGCTGAAGATATTGAATCACTTGATTTGGATAAACATGAGCAGATCGTCCGGGCCAGGATAAAAACCGTTTCAGGTTCTGAAAACTTAAAAAAACCTGAAGCCCCCTCCAGCCTCGGTAACGATATCACCCATGAAGTCCGTGAAAATCATCCGGCCCATTTTCCCATCGCCGCCCACTCCGGCGTTGACCCTGAAAGTTTGATCAAAAATATGGAGTGGCTGTTACAGTGCTCTGTGCTTCACCGGCAGACCGGAGGGTTTCACACCGCAGCCGTGAGCATTGCCAATGCCATGCCCGAATTCCACATTGATGACATCAGCCGTCACAACGCTGTGGACAAGGTCATCGGCACCCTGCTCATGAACAACACCCCGCCTGACAATATGGTATTGTTAGTCTCCAGCCGAATTCCCATAGAGGTTCTCCAGAAGGCGGCAGCCTTTGGAATTCCTGTTTTGGCCTCACGGGGGGCTCCCACCCGTGAATCGATTCTCATGGCCCAAAACTTAGGTATCACGGTGGCAGGTTACGCCCGATCCGATCGGTTTACACTGTTTTCACACCCCCAGCGGGTTCAAAATCCGTGATCCGGGAAGTTTGAACCCAGCAAGACACGGATGGGTTCGTTCAGATACGATTTAAAGAGAAACAATAGCGCATTGAAAAAATTTGACTGCACGGGCGTGATCCTGGCCGGCGGGTACAACCGCAGACTTCCCGGCATAAAAAAAACATTTCACAAGGTAGGATCAAAGACCATCATTGAACGAATTATCAGCGTGTTTTCAAAGCTTTTCCCCCAAGTGATTCTGGTGGTAAATGATCCCAAAGATTTTCTGGGAATGGATGCGTTGGTTGTTACGGATATTGACCCGTCCCGGTGTTCCCTGGCAGGGCTTCACGCAGGTCTTTTTTACGCCGATTTTGACTGGAGTTATGTCACGGCTTGCGATCTGCCCTTTGTCAGTGAGAAAGTGATTAGACATCTGTTGGCGCAGCAGGATAATACTAAACAGATTATCATCCCAAAAACCAAGGGCGGACTTGAAATGCTGTGCGCGCTCTATCACAAATCCTGCCTGTCCCGGATTGAAACCAACCTGGAACAACAGGTATTTAAGATCAAAAAAATTTTAAACCCGGAAAACAGTTTACAGATCCCGCCCCGGGAACTGGAAGCGCTGGACCGGGACATGATGTTTGCATTTAATGTTAATACATTACAGGACCTTGAAACTGCCAGAAACTGGGTTCGCACCCAGGGTGCCCCCAAAGACAGTGTTCAAGAATATCTGTATAGGCACAAGTTTTCCGTCAAAAGGTCATCATTCCTGCCCGAGTGCGTTTTGTGATTTTAAAACCGCGGACTTAAACTGCCCCCTGGGCCGCATAGATATCATCGCCGTTCCCGAATATTCCGTTGAGCAAGCCCCATTCAGTAGAAAGTCTAAAAGAGCGGGGTGAATTGTGAGGATGACAACCATAAGAATTTGTGCCAGGATGTTAGGATGTTAAACACCACCCAAAGCACCTTGATGATGATCTGAACCAGTACAATAAAAATAGAATTCACCTGGGAAAACGCTGTAAGGGCAGTACGTCCATTGAAATATTTATTTAGGGAAAAGACTTGTACAAAAAAAAGATATTGAAAAAATGAAGACAGCAGTGTAAACGACATACAAGCATCCTGAGTGGAAGTTGCGCTTCCTTCGCCGTTACGAATTCTTTGCACAGCATGGGCCACCAGAGGTGTCAAAGATGCGAGAAACGAGCACGCGCAGGGCGTGTCCTTGATAGATTAAATCGCCCATGCTATCAGCACCCCCCGACTGCGAAGGTAAAAGGGAGACGTGACCACTGTCAAGCCAAGTTTCGTTCAGGCTACCTGAAATTATAGATTTTGTAACAACGGCATCTTCAATAAAACGCTGGATCGGTCTTATGACCAACGCGAGCCTGTTGGACAAATCAATTTTGAAGGTACTGCTTAAATCCGGGTTTGGGAAGTGATATAAAGATTGTCTGCTACTGCCTCAGGATCAGCTGTTCCATCGTTTTCCAAAACGACAATATTGTTTTTCCCCTGGCAGACAGTTCCTCTTGACGTGAGCAGAAATTTCGCTTTGTGCGACTGCCTACCTAAAAACAGGATTAGCAATATTATATCCGAACCTTTCAGCCAGATACGGACAGGAGGAAAGATGATGGAATACAAAAAAAAAGAATGCTCCGTAACGATCCACCTAAAGCCTGCAGGATATGTCCCATGTTTTGATACTACTGTAGATGCAAAATTAAGCTTTGAGGTCGAATATTTTGTATTTTTATAAGAAATTTTCAATAACTTACTGAAATACTTACTTGCTCATTTAATTATTGGCGAAGCCTGGCAATTGATATGTCTGGCTCCGCCCATGGCCGTTATTGAACAGTATCTTTTGTGAAATAAGCCTATGCCAAAATTGAACCACAAGCTATCCCAGTCAGATTACCCTTCACTCGAGGCAGCCGATTCAATACACGATCATCGTGTTGAAATAGGCCCGAGGCCCCCATTTCAGACTCACATACCCCGAATCGAAAAGCGTCGGACGAATGTCAGAACAAGAAGCAATCAGGTGTGGCGCATCGTTCGAAAAATTTTCATATTTCTGTTGGTCCTGGTGGTAAGCTCTGGGGTGATTCATGAGCTTCGCACCTCTGCCTTGCAGGCTTATTGCTTCAGCAAGTTGGCTGCAATGATCCGTGTACAGGTTGTTCCCGGAAAAAGCCCGTCCATTGAGTTCCCCAAGGCAGGTCCCTATGATACGCGGCTTGGGTATGTAGAATTGCCGATTTTTCTTCGAAATCTCGACGTCTCCGGTTACAATATCGAAGAGCAGGCCTGCTTTTCTCCATTTCTGAGTCAATACACCCAGGCGGGATTTTACCCCGCGTACCGGGAAAAATCCCAGGCCGGTCTTCATATCGAAGACCGTTCGGGGCGTCTTATATATGCCGCAGCCTATCCTGAACATATTTTTTCAGATTACAGCCAGATCCCGGACATCATTGCAAAGATCTTACTCTACATCGAAAACCGGGAACTTCTGGACACACGCTATCCCTTTAAAAACCCCGCCGTGGAATGGAAACGTCTCGCCGGTGCCGTGTTGGAGATAGGAATCAAAGCGGTGGACAGCAGTCGAAATGTTCCGGGTGGAAGCACCCTGGCGACCCAAATCGAAAAATTCCGCCATTCGCCCCAAGGCCTGACACTGTCTGTAAAGGACAAATTTCAACAGATGGTATCCGCCAGCATGCGCGCCTATCTGGACGGCCCGGAAACATTGAAGGCCCGATACGGTATTCTATGCGATTTCATTAACTCCATGCCCCTGGGTGCAATTCCCGGGCACGGAGAAGTCATGGGTCTTGGTGATGGGTTGTATGCCTGGTACGGGGCCGACTTTAACGAAACCGTCCGCCTGCTGGCAGAGCAACCCTCGAAGTTGACCGGTTCAGCCAGGGAGGCCAGGGCCGCTGCCTTGAAGGAGGTGGTCAGCCTTTTTGTAGCCCAACGCCGTCCATCGTATTTTCTTTCGGAAGACCCTGCCGCCCTTGAAGCCAAAACCAACAGTTACCTTCGCCTGCTGGCCCAGGACGATATCATCACACCGGGGGAAAGGGATGCGTCGATAGGTGCACCTGTCGTCCTTCAGAAGCGGCTGGCGGTCCCCGGGACAGAATCATTTCTTTCTCGAAAGGCACTCAATACGATCAGAGTCCAGTTGCTGCACCTGCTGGATGTCGACCGGTTGTATCGGCTGGATCGTTTTGATCTCTGCGTTACCAGCACTGTGGATCAATCGGTACAGCAGGAAGTGACCAGTCTGCTCAAAAGCTTCAGTGATCCCTCAACAGCCCGGAAGAACGGCCTTTACGGCTATCACCTCCTCGGAGATGGCGATCCGTCCAATATCGTTTACAGCCTCACCTTATATGAACGGTCTGAAGGGGCCAATTTAATGCGCCTCCAGACCGACACGCTTGATCAGCCGCTCAACATCAATTCGGGAACCAAGCTGGAGCTCGGCTCATCGGCCAAATTTCGGACATTGGCGACCTATCTTGAGATCATTGCTGCCCTGCATGAACAATATCATTCGCTCTCACGGGCAGAATTAGCCGCAGTGGAGGTGGACTCGGCGGACAACCTGAGCAGCTGGGTGATCTCTTACCTGAGCAGCGCAAAAGACAGGGCTCTTTCCGCCATGCTGACCGCCGCCATGCAACGCCAGTATTCGGCAAGTCCCCACGAGCACTTTTTCACCGGCGGCGGTGTTCACACCTTTTCCAATTTTGATCACCGGGATGATACCCGCATCTTTTCCATGCAGGATGCCTTTAATCAATCCATCAACCTGGTATTCATCCGGTTAATGCGGGACATTGCCCAGTACTACAAATATCAGATCCCAGGTGTTCGGCAGCTTCTGTCAGACGCCAAGGCCCCCCGGCGGCATGATTACCTGGCCAAATTTGCGGATCAGGAGGGGCGCATTTTTCTACGGCGGTTTTACCGCAAATACGCAGGAAAACCCTTTGGAGAGGCCTTTGACATCCTGCTGGAGGGAATGCGCAAAAATCCGAAAACCCTGGCGGCTGTTTTTCGTTATATCAACCCGAAGTCTGGTCTGAACGAATTTACAACGTTTCTTGCACGGCATTCAAAAAGCGCACAAGGTGACGGTGACACCCTGTCAGGGCTTTTCGAAAAGTCTGCCCCTGATGCCTATTCGCTTGTGGATCTCGGCTACATTGCCAGGATCCATCCCCTGGAATTGTGGACCCTGGCCTATCTGAACCGGCACCCGGATGCCAGGCAGGGCGAGGTGATTCAAAACAGCGCGGCGGAACGCCAGGAAGTCTATACATGGCTGTTTAAGACCTCCAGAAAAAACAAACAGGATGTACGTATCCGAGCTCTTCTTGAGGTGGAAGCATTCAGCGAAATTTTTTCGGAATGGAAGCGTTTGAAATATCCGTTTAACAGCCTGGTGCCTTCCTACGCCACCGCCATCGGCAGCTCTGCAGATCGGCCGGACTCCCTGGCCGAACTTGTGGGCATTGTTTTGAACAAGGGCAGGTGGTATCCCACCTTTCAGATTCAAGGACTTAGTTTTGGAGAAAAAACGCCCTATGAAACCAGACTGACATATCAAAAAAGCCAGGGGGAGCAGGTGATGCATCCGGAAGTGGCCGAGACCCTGCGCCATGCGCTTTCCGAGGTGGTTGAAAACGGTACGGCGCAGCGGATTCGCAGCGCATTTTTACTTTCAGACGGAACAGCTTTGCCCATAGGCGGCAAAACAGGCACTGGCGACAACCGCCACAATATTTACAGTTCTGGGGGGCAACTCATCTCCTCCAAGGCAATAAACCGCACCGCCGTTTTTGTTTTTTTCATCGGCGACCGGTTTTACGGCGTCGTCACCGCCTATGTGGGTGGCCAGACTGCCGATGACTATACTTTCACAAGCGGTCTTGCAGTACAGGTCCTTAAGGTCGCAGCGCCCAAGTTGATGCCGTTGTTGACAGCCGGCGGGTAGATAGTGATAGGGAGGGGGGGGGATGGACAAAAAAAAGGGGTGGACATGATATTTGCGATGGAGGCACCACGCACCACCTGCCCCCTAAACACGATTTTTGATCATTACTGCGGCCTCACAAGCGATGGCGGTATGGATTTTTCTGGTGTTGCGTGACCCATGGAATGCGCCGAGCCTAAATTACCCAAGGTTGAGAACGATTTTAACGGTATCACCGACTTTCAAATCAGTGGCCCGTTTCAGCCTGTTGAGCTGGATCAATCTTTCTACTGATATTCCATTATATTTTTTAGAAATCTTCCAAAGCGTATCACCGGGAAGGACTTTGTAGTAAATAACGGTTGTCTCCGCGGGTCGAGGCATTAATGTATACATTGCGTCGGAATTTTTATGTATGCACAATTTCTGACCTATATGGATCTCACTTCCTCGAAGGCCGTTCCAACGTTTCAATTGTTTAATCGAACATCCATACTGTTTTGCGATACCATAGAGGGTCTCTCCCTTTCGTACCCGATGGCAAGTCTGTGCGTCGAGAGCAGAATTGGTCTCTGTGGGTTTGATAGCTATGGCTGAGTTGGTTTTGGAATGAAGAGATCCCATGCCTAAAGCGATATAGGATTGGGAAAGTATATTGCCGACAAATCGATTTCTCACGGACTTGCTCGCAACACCCAATGCAATGGCGATCATCCGTCGACCGTTTTTTTCTGAGGTAGCCGCTATGCAGAATTTCGCATTATTGGTGAATCCTGTTTTTAATCCGTCCACCTCTTCATAGGTCTTCACAAGTTGGTTATGATTTCTCAGCCGTATGAGGTTTCCACCTTGCGAGATCACGGATTCACCCTTACGGGTGATTTGCAGCAACTTATCATAGTTGAGTATTTCCCTGCAAAGCAGAAGAAGATCCGAAGGACTGGAATAATTGTCATTACGACTTTTCGGCGCGGGCATGCCGGTGGCGTTGGAAAAAACCGTTGACGCCATGCCCAGTTGTTTTGCGCGCTGGTTCATTCGATACACGAAGTTTTGTTCGGTACCACCCAAATACTGGGATAAAAGATATGTCGCGTCATTGCCCGAGGATATAAGGGCGGCTTTCATTAGATCCTCCACACAAAGAAAGATGCCAGGTTTCAGCCCGACCATGGAGCCTCCCACACGGGGCGCTTCCGGTGTGACCCTAATGGGCGTATCCCAGGATATTTTCCCGGCACGAATATCTTCAAAGACCAACAGCCCCACCATCATTTTGGTCAGGGATGCAATGGGATAAGTGTGATGCATATTTTTATTCCAGACAACGGTGCCTGTCGAAAGATCGTACAAAAGTCCGGCCTGGACCGCCTGGTCATTAATTAGAACCGTCGGGGGGCGTAAATCCGACTTAGATTGTGCGGCAGAAGCGGCATGTCTTTGAGATAAAAGTAATATAAGTATGAGGAAAAGAAAAAAAGACCATTTTAAACTGCGTGATTTCTCTGTTTGCGGCATTTTCACAAGATTACTTAAGGTGAATAAAGAATAGCGTCTTATTAGACAATAATATAGACGGATCAATCTTTCGTGTCAAGTGTTAAGCCGGCATGCAAAATCTCGATACCCAATAGATTACTATAAATTTAATTGGGTTTCTGATGTGGGGAGGCATAAAAATCGATATATGCCCTATGCCGGCTCAAGAAGTCAGGACTTTAATAAGAAGCTTTTCTATCAAGACTCAGATCTTTAGTAAAGCTTACCCACAGCATCCTCCACAGCCCGAACAATCCGACCGCTGCGCAAAAGCGTTCGAACCGCGGCAATGTCGGCTGATAAAAACCGGTCCTTTTTCATGCAGGATACCTTGCTGCGGATGGTTTCGTAGGCGGCCATGGTGCCTTTGCCTGCCTTCAGATTTGTGAACGTATCAATGGCCTGGGCACCGCACAACAGCTCAATGGCAATGACCTGCTCGGAGTTTTCTACGATGTCCCGGCATTTGCGGGCGGCTGTGGCACCCATGGAGACATGATCCTCCTTGTTGGCCGAGGTGGGGATGGAGTCCACGCAGGCCGGATGTGCAAGCACCTTGTTTTCAGAAACCAGGGAGGCTGCAACATACTGGGCAATCATGAAACCGGAATTGAGACCTGTGTCCTCCACCAGAAAGGCTGGAAGGCCTGATAACTGTGGGTTGACCAGGCGCTCCACCCGACGTTCGGAGATATTGGCAAGCTCGGCAATGGCAATGCCTAAAAAATCACAGGCCAGGGCCAGGGGCTGACCGTGAAAGTTACCCCCGGACAGAAATTCTCCGGATTCGGGGAAAATCAGGGGATTCTCCGTGGAGGCGTTCATCTCCACCCGGATCACCCGGTCCACATAATTAAACGCATCCCAGGATGCGCCGTGGACCTGGGGGGAACACCTCAGGGTATAGGCATCCTGGATTCTTGAGCAGTCCCTGTGGGAGGAAATAATCTCAGAATCCTGGGTGATTTTCATCATATCCGAGGCCGCCTTCATCTGCCCTAAATGGGGCCGTGCATTATGAATTCTGGGATCAAAGGCGGCGCGTGTACCCATGAGGGTTTCAAGGCTCATGGACGCGGCGATATCCGCATGTTTGCAAAGATTTAAGGCATCATAAAGGGCAAGACAGCCCAGGGCAAGCATGAACTGGGTACCGTTGATCAACGCAAGCCCCTCCCCGGCCCCAAGTTCCAGGGGATCAATATCTTTTGCGGCCAGGGCCCGGGCACCGGGCATACGCACCCCGTCCACAAAGGCTTCGCCTTCGCCGATGAGCACCAGGGACAGATGGGCCATGGGCACAAGATCCCCGCTGGCCCCCACCGACCCTTTTTCAGGTACCACGGGAATGATACCCGTATTGAGAATCCGGGCCAGTGTTTTGATGGTTTCAAGGCGCAGTCCGGAATTACCCCTGCAAAAATCATTGATCCGCAATGCCATCATGGCCCGGACCACATCATCATCCATACAGCCCCCCACCCCGGCGGCATGGGATAAAAGAATATTGCGCTGCAGCGTTTTTGTGTCCTCAAAGGAGATGGACACATCGGACAAGGCCCCAAACCCCGTGGTCACGCCATAGATGCGCGTACCTGTTTTCGCCCAATGCTCCACCAGGGCCCGGGCCTTTTTGATCCGGCCTTCGGAATTTTTGGAAACGGCGACGGTTTTGCCGTTACGGGCAACATCAACCAGTTGAGCCAGGGTAAAATTCTGTCCATTGAGCAACACAGGATCATTCATCATGCTTTATTCCTTAAATATGCCGACCTGGAGCTTTACGATAATGACTTGACGCAGTGAATCTGCTTGTATAAACAAGCAGTATAAAATTACATCCAAAATGTCAACATTCATAAGGAAGATACCCCATGCCCCATGCACAGGCCTCTTGGGATACCCTGTTTGTTCATGCCGATATTGCAACCATGGCGAACGGCCGCTATAACATCATCAAGGACGGCGCCATTGGGGTGTCCAGGGGAACAATCCAGCGGATCGGTCCCTGCAGCAACCTGCAACCCGCCGATCTCGAGTCCTCGTCCCCTCCCATGGAAAAGGAAATTATCGACTGCAGCGGCAAGTGGATACTGCCCGGATTTGTGGACTGCCATACCCACTTAATCTGGGCCGGTTCCAGGTCAAACGAATTTGAAATGCGCCTGTCCGGTGCAAGCTATGAAGATATTGCAAAACAGGGCGGAGGGATTGCGGCCACAGTGGCAGCCGTGCGCAAGGCATCCGAAGACCAGCTGTTTGAAATCGCATCCCGGCGCATCAGCCATTTTATACGCCGGGGCACCACCTGTGTGGAAATAAAATCCGGGTATGGCCTGGACCTTGAAAATGAATTGAAAATGCTGGCGGTGGCTGAACGTCTGGATCAAACGTTTCCCTTACACGTTTCGCCCACCTTTTTAGGTGCCCATGCCCTTCCCCCGGAATATAAAGGAAGGGCGGATGACTATGTAAACCTGATCATCAACACCATGCTGCCCGGCATCAGACGCCAGGGCATTGCCTGCGCAATGGATGTATTTTGCGAATCCATCGCTTTTTCAAAAGGCCAGACAAAACAATTATTTACCGCAGCCACAAATTCGGGCCTGCCGGTAAAACTTCACGCCGAACAGCTCTCGGACTCGGGCGGTGCTGCCCTGGCCGCCCAGTTCAATGCGCTGTCCTGTGATCATCTGGAATACCTTTCCCTTGACGGGGCAAAGGCCATGGCCCAGGCAGGGGTGACCGCCGTGCTGCTGCCAGGTGCCTACTATATGCTCAGGCAGACCCAAAAACCACCGGTCCGGGAGCTGATCCGTTTAGGCGTCCCCATGGCCGTAGCCACGGACCTGAATCCGGGCACAAGCCCGGTGTATGACATGACGGCGGCCATGAACATGGCCTGCGTGCTGTTCGGTCTGACCTGCGAGCAGGCCCTTGCCGGTGCCACCATCAACGGGGCAAAAGCGTTAGGGCTCGACACAAGCAAAGGCAGCCTGGAAACAGGAAAAGATGCCGACTTTGTGATCTGGGATATTGATGCGCCAGCCGACCTGAGTTACCAGGTGGGCATCTCTCATGTAAACAAGGTTGTGATTGCAGGCAAAATCGCATATAAGTTTAAAAAAGGTTAACTTTTACTTGGTTTATTTGGAGAACAGATGCGTATCTATGCAGTTGCAGACATTCATGGCAAACCCGAACATATGGAATCCATCTACGGGATTTTGGACCAATACCAGCCGGAGTTGATGGTTGTACCCGGGGACATGACCCATTTTTTCAACTGGTCCACCGTCCTTTCCCAGATTGACAGCCTGCCGGTTCCCGTTCTGGCAGTCCGGGGAAATACGGATTTAAAACGCATTGAACCCAAAATAGAAAAAGCCGCCAACATCACGCTGTTAACCCAAACACCCCATAAGGTTAAAGGTTTTTCTTTTGTGGGGGTTTCAGGCACCCTGCCCGTACCCTTTGCCAACCGGATCGGTTTGAATGAAAAAGGAAAGCTTTCCGCCCTCCCCTGTCCCATGGAACCCAATACGGTACTGGTGGTCCATACGCCGCCAAAGGGGGCGTGTGACCGTGCGGGTAAAAAATTAAGTGTCGGCAGCCGGCATCTGGCCCGGTTTATCCAGGCCGCATCCCCAAGCCTTGTGCTTTGCGGCCATATCCACGAAGATTATGGCCTTCAATCTCTGCATCAAAGCACAGTGGTCAATTGCGCCATCGCAGGTCCGGGATCAGGGGCCATTATTGACCTTGAAGAAAATGAAGCCCCAAAGGTGACTCTTTTGCCGACGGATACACCCTAAAATAAAAAACCAAAAAAGTTAGGCTGAAATATTTGTCTGCAAAAGACCCGGCATTCACTACTTTACAAGCCCTTGAAAGCCAAAAGAGGACCAAAAGAGGAATTGATAAATAACTAATTTTGATCTATAGTCACCCCCAAATTTATAGGGATTCACTCAAATTATAGGGGCTCACTCAACATCTATAACGGAGAGAACAAATGAAAGCGTTTAAAATTATATTGTTCATAATCTTCCTGGTATTTCTGGCCATTTTCGGCATCCAGAACCAGGGATACTTTCTGGCAGAAACACCACTCCAAATTGACCTTAAAATAGCGTCTCTTCATTACACGGCTATGGCGATTCCCAACTGGGGATATTGGCTTTTCTGCCTGGTCCTGGGTCTTTTGCTCACTGGCATTCGCGGAATGATCACAGCCTTTCGCATGAAACGCCAGCTTAGAACACGGGACGAACGTATCGAAAGCATGAAAGGAGAAATCAATTCGCTTCAGACACGTCTTGATATATTTCTCCATGATCCCGTCATCAAAAAACATCTGGAAGAGCAAGCCCGCCAAGATAAAGAGAGAGACAAAGAGCAGGCTGCAACCCAAGAAAGCCAAACGGCTTAAAAATACCTGCCCACCTTTGAACATCCATGACTCAAAAGCAACAAACACCCATGATGGCCCAATACCTGGCTATCAAAGAAACTTGTCAGGACGCCATACTTTTTTACCGGATGGGGGACTTTTATGAAATGTTCCTTGGGGATGCCGTCAAGGCTGCCGGCATCCTTGAAATCGCGCTGACCTCCCGGAATAAAAACGACCCGGACCCTGTTCCCATGTGCGGAGTGCCCTACAAGGCCGCCGATCTTTACATTGCCAAACTCATTGGAAAAGGCTGCAAGGTAGCCGTTTGTGAGCAGGTGGAAGACCCGTCCCAGACCAAGGGACTTGTGAAGCGGGAAATTATCCGGGTCATCACCCCGGGCATGATCCTCAACGATTCCCTGCTGGACCGCAGCACGAACAATTTTCTGGTGGCCATCTCCAAAACGCCTGATCATGCAGGACTTGCCTGTATAGACATATCCACCGGCAGCTTTACCACCTGCCAGACAGAGCGTCCATCCGGTGTCATTCCGTACGCCCTTTTGGATGAGGCCTTAAAACTTGCCCCCAAAGAGGTGCTGCTGCCGGAGAGTTTCAAGTCTGATCCGGCCATGGCTGCCGTCAGGAAAGCATTTTCCCATATTCAGATCTCCTATCTGGACAACCATACGTTCCGGCCCGACAATGCCCGGCAGCTTCTGACGGAACAATTTGCCACCCGCAGTCTTGAAGGATTCGGCATTGAACGTATGCCGGCCTGTATATCCGCAGCGGGTGCTGCCATCTCCTATGTCCGGGACACCCAGTTGGCGGATACCAGCCATATTTATAAGATCAGTTCCTATAACCTCAATGACTTCATGGTCATCGACGACAGGTCCTGCAAAAACCTTGAACTGCTGACAAATATCCAGACCCAGAGCCCCAAAGGCTCGTTGATCCACATTCTGGACAAAACCGTTACCGCCATGGGCGGCCGGCTGATCAAGCAGTGGATCAGGTATCCGCTGGTGGACAAAGACCAGATACAGCAGCGCCTTGGTGCCATCGAAGAACTGATCGGCGCCCCGGCCATCCACCAGATGCTTGGGGATTTGCTTAAATCGGTATATGACCTTGAACGGCTGGGCTCGCGCATCTCCATGGGCCAGGGCAATGCCCGGGACATGCTCGCCCTTAAAAATTCCCTCTCGGTTCTGCCGGATCTGTTCAGGCAGATCGAACCCTTTGAAAGCCCGATTCTCAACGGGGTTGGCATGGATAAAAACCTGGTCCCGGACCTGGAAGCACTGGCACAACTGATCGGCAAAGCCATCCGGGAAGATGCCGTGCACGTGCTCAACGAAGGCAACCTGATCAACGACGGATACAGCCCGGAACTGGACGAACTGTTGTTCATCACCCGGGACGGAAAATCTTGGATTGCAAAAACAGAAAAAAAAGAGAAGGAAGCCACGGGGCTCTCCTCGCTGAAAATCAAATACAATAAGGTGTTCGGGTATTTCATTGAAGTATCCAAAGCCCAGTCCGACAAGGTTCCGGATCACTATATCCGCAAACAGACCCTGGTCAATGCCGAACGGTTCATCACCCAGGATATGAAAGCGGTGGAAGATACCATATTCAATGCCCAGGAACGCAGAAACACCCTGGAATATGAGATCTTCTGCACGATCAGGGAAAAGGTGGCCCAACGGGCAAAGGATATCCTGACCATGGCACAGTTCATTGCCGCCATCGACGTGGTCCAGGGACTTGCCAAAGCGGCTGTGGAAAATGCCTATGTCAAGCCCGGCATCAATGACGACCGGCGCATTGACATCCAGGACGGCAGGCACCCGGTGGTGGAAAAACTGATCCAGGGAGAGCGGTATGTGCCCAACTCCATCGCGCTGGACGACACCCAGTGCCAGCAGATTCTGATCACAGGACCCAACATGGCCGGCAAATCCACGGTACTTCGCCAGGTGGCCCTAACCGTGCTCATGGCCCAGATGGGCTCTTTTGTGCCGGCCGCAGGGGCCTCCATCTGCATCACCGACCGGATATTCACCCGGGTGGGGGCACTGGACAATCTGTCGTCGGGACAGAGTACCTTCATGGTCGAGATGGAGGAGACCGCCAATATTGTGAACAATGCCACGGAAAAAAGCCTGGTAATTCTGGATGAAATCGGCCGGGGAACCTCCACCTACGACGGCATGAGCATTGCCTGGGCCGTGGCCGAGTATCTGCATGATCTCAACGGCAAAGGGGTCAAAACCCTTTTTGCCACCCATTACCATGAGCTGCTCCAACTGGAAGAACTCAAACCCCGGATCAAAAACTATAATATTGAGGTCAAGGAGTTCAACGACAATATCGTGTTCCTGCGCAGCCTGGTCAAAGGGGGTACCAACCGCAGCTACGGTATCCAGGTGGCTCGCCTGGCAGGGGTTCCCGATGATATTATTGATCTTGCAAAATCGGTTCTGGCCTCTGCGGAACAACATCCCACCACACCTGTGCCTTCTTCACAGCCCGACAAAAAGAAAAAAGGGGCAAAAAAGCGCAACGCCAGCGGACAAATGAACCTGTTCGGCCCATCGGACGATGATCTGCGCCAGATGCTGCACAAGGTGGATATTGCCCAAATGACGCCCCTGGACGCCCTAAACTTTTTAAACGAACTCAAGAGCAAGGTTGAGGCATGAGCATTGGGGTTAACAGCATACGCACTGTTTTTATCCCAATTCTGATCTGCGTTTGTCTCTTTGCCCGGCCCCATGGGACAGCGTTTGCCGCCAATGAAAATGCCAAAGCCAGATACCTGGCAGCAGACACCTGTCTTAAAAAATTAAAACGGTCTTCGGTGGATATCAACAAGGTATCTGCCTGGCTGACCTGTATCGAAAACTATAAATCCATCCACAAAACCTTTCCCGGAGATACATGGGCACCGGCCGGGCTGTACAAGGCGGCAGAACTTTATTTCCAGCTTGCCAAACGAACCAGCAATCCCCACTGGAACAGCCAGGCCGATGATATTATCGCCCGCATTGAACAACTTTATCCCCAAAGCGCATACAGCGCCCGAGCCCGAACCCTGGCGGAGACAAACAGCTCAATCCCACGCCCTAACAACAATGACATAAAAATAAAACGCTCCCAAAAAAATCTGACCCGCAACGACGAAGCCATTGCAGAATACCACAAGAAACAACTGGCCCAGGCCGAGGCGGAAGATACCGGGGAGTATCAGCACCCCTCGGATATCGTATCGGATATTATAGAAAACAACACCCAGGACACGGAGTCTTGCGCTCCGGAGACGCCCAAAGACAATGAGGTTGTTCCGCCCCACCCCAAAGGGGATACAACAGTTACAGACCTGCGGTTCTGGTCCAACCCCGAATACACCCGGGTCGTGGTAAATGCCAACCGTGAACGAAAATTCACCTATAAGCTGTTAAAAAAAGATCCGGTTCTAAATGTTCCGTTCCAAAGATTATACATAGACATTGACCAGGCAAGACTTGGCCGCAATGTGCCGGAACACACGCCCATCAACGATGATCTGCTCCAGCAGGCCCGGGCCGGCCAGTTTGCCCCCCATACCGTCCGGGTGGTGGTGGATATAAAAGATTTTGACAATTATAAAATTTTTTCACTGAAAGACCCGTTCCGTATTGTTATTGACCTGTGGGGGAAAAACGCCACAGAACCCATGGAGCAAATTGCCGAGGGCAGCTCCTCTGGAACCAAACCGTTTACAGGAAAGACGGACCGGGTCACCACAGACAATTTAAAATCCTCGGCCATTGCCCGCCAGCTGGCTTTGGGTGTCAGAAAAATCGTCATTGACCCCGGCCACGGCGGCAAGGACCCCGGCGCGCCCGGATATGTCCAAGGGGTATGGGAAAAGGATATTGTTCTCAAACTTGCAACGACGTTGGCCGAAAAACTGCGCAGCCGCCTGAACTGCGAGGTGCTGCTGACCCGCACCACCGACCGGAAACTGACCCTGGAAGAACGAACGGCCATTGCCAACACCCAGCGGGCTGACCTGTTTATTTCCATGCACTGCAATGCCGCCCAAAGCAAAAAACTGTCCGGCATTGAAACATATATCTTGAACCTGGCCACGGACGAACAGGCCATTGCCGTGGCCGCCAGGGAAAATGCCACATCCGAAAAAAACATCTCGGATCTGGCCTATATTCTTAATGACCTGATGAAACATGCCAAGATCGAAGAATCCACCCGCCTTGCCAATGACGTCCATAAAGCCATGATCACAGGCATGAAAAACAAATATACGAACATCCGAGATCTAGGGGTCAAACAGGCGCCGTTCTATGTACTGCTCGGGGCGCGGATGCCTGCGATTCTCATTGAATCCTCCTTTATATCCAACAAAACCGAATGCAAACGTCTGCTGACAGACGCCTATCGCAATGACATCTGCAACGCCATTGCCGACGGGATAGAAAAATATATCAATGCCACAAATCCCCAGCACATATAACCCGGCGGTACCATATCTGCCAATGCCCGCCAGGTGGCCAAATCCCATAAAAAATAAACCAATAACCGGTTGCAAAACCAATAACCGCCATAGGCTGACCTGGTTCGTCAACCGTTTGTTGAAGAACCAGGCGCACCCCATGACACAATATGAAAATCAATTAAAAGGTGGAATTTATGTCATTTGAAAACATTCTTCTTGAGATGGACAGTGCCATTGCCATGATCTCTTTCAATCGTCCCAAAGCCTTGAATGCGCTGAATAATGCACTGCTTGATGAACTGGATGTCGCCTTGGACCAGGTGCTGGCCAACGATGAAATCCGGGTACTGATTTTAACCGGCACCGGAGACAAATCCTTTGTGGCCGGCGCAGATATCTCGGAACTGACCCAAATGGACGCGTTGGCGGCAAAGTACTTTTCCCGTAAAGGCCAGAAGCTGTTCTCCAAAATTGAAGCCCTGCCCTTCCCGGCCATTGCTGCCGTAAACGGATTTGCCCTGGGCGGCGGCAGTGAGGTTGCCCTGGCCTGTGATTTTATCTATGCCTCGGAAAAAGCGATATTCGGACTGCCTGAAATCAACCTGGGGCTCATCCCCGGCTTTGGCGGTACCCAGCGGCTTGCCAGGGTTGTGGGAAAAAACAGGGCCAAGGAGATGATTTTCACCGGCGGCAATATTACTGCCGACAAAGCCCTGGAATATGGTATGGTCAACCAGGTGTGCCCCCATGAATCCCTGATGGATGAGGTCAAAAAAACAGCCAAGAAAATTGCAGCCAAGGGATGCGTTTCCCTGAGAGCCGCCAAAGAAGCCATACAGGCAGGTCTGGGTTGTGACCTTGAAACCGGATGCCTCATTGAAAATGATGCCTTTGCCATTGCCTTTGCAAGCGCGGATGCCAAAGAAGGCACATCGGCATTTTTGGAAAAAAGAAAACCTGAATTCAAAGGCACCCTTAAATAAAGCCTGAACGCAAAACAGTATTTGGGCGGCTGGATAGAAAGGCTTTTGATAGATCGGCTGCCCACATGCAATACGCATAAAAATTTACAACCGACGTATACTGTAGTATGTGAAGATTGTAAATTTTTATGCAGGGCCGAAAATGAATGATTTTGCGGCCCAACAACAGATAACCAGGGAGAGTGAAACATGCCCATATACGACATTGACTTCGAGACCATGCCCAGAGAGGGCCTGGAGGCGATACAGCTTCGCCGCCTTCAAACCACCATCGAACGCATTTATGCCACGGTTCCTTTTTATAGGGAAACCTATGACAAAGCCGGAGTCAAGCCTTCCGACATCAAAAGCCTGGATGATTTAAGGCGTCTGCCTTTTACAACCAAACAGGATCTTCGGGACAACTACCCCTATCACATGTTTGCCGTCCCCATGGAGCAGGTGGTCCGCATCCACGCATCTTCCGGCACCACGGGCAAACCCACGGTGGTCGGTTATACCAAGCGCGATATCAGCACCTGGGCAGATCTGATGGCCAGAAGCATGGCTGCTGCCGGCGGAACCCCGGGAGACATTATCCACAATGCCTGGGGCTATGGTCTTTTCACAGGCGGCCTTGGTGCCCACTATGGGGCGGAGCGTCTGGGCGCATCGGTTATCCCTGTTTCCGGCGGTAACACCAAACGCCAGATCACCATTATGCAGGATTTCAAGCCCACCATTCTGTGCGGCACACCATCCTATATCCTTCATCTGGCTGAAGTGGCCGATGAAATGGGGGTCGATTTCAGAGATCTCTCTTTTAAATCCGGTATTTTCGGCGCAGAACCCTGGACGGAAAGAATGCGCCAGGAACTGGAAGCCAAGCTTGACCTCAAGGCCATTGACATCTATGGTCTGTCTGAAGTCATGGGACCCGGCGTTTCCGTGGAGTGCATTGAAGAGCAAAAAGGCCTTCATATTGCCGAAGATCATTTCATTGTGGAGATTGTTGATCCGGAGACCCTGGAACCCGTCCCCCCCGGAGATCCCGGTGAAATCGTCTTTACATCCATTACCAAAGAAGCCTTTCCGGTCATCCGTTACCGCACCAAAGACCTCACCTCCTTGAATCCTGTGCCCTGCACCTGCGGAAGAACCCACATACGGATGAACAAACCCACGGGCCGTACCGACGACATGCTGATTATCCGGGGCGTCAACGTATTTCCCTCCCAGATTGAAAGCGTACTCATGGAAAGCCGGGAGGTCGCACCCCATTATCAACTCGTTGTTGACCGGGTGAATAATTTAGATACCCTGACAGTTAAGGTGGAAATTGACGAAAAGTCCTTCAGCGACGACATCAAGGGACTGCAGACCATGGAAGGCAAAATTTCACATAACATCAAGGAGCATTTAGGCGTATCTGCCAAGGTGGCCCTTGTGGAGCCCAAAACCATAGAACGAAGCCAGGGCAAGGCTGTCAGGGTTATAGATAACCGCAAATTTTAATCAAGGAGACCATTATGGCTGAACAAATATCCATATTCATAGAAAACAAAGAAGGACGTCTTGCGGAAGTCACTGCCATTTTAAGGGACGCCGGCGTCAATATTCGGGCGCTTTCCCTGGCGGACACCACGGATTTTGGTGTACTGCGACTGATCGTCAATGAAAATGAAAAAGCCACCACCGCCCTGCGGGATCAGGGTTTTACAGTGGGTAAAACCCGTGTTCTGGCCGTGGAAGTCCATGATGAACCCGGTGGCCTGAACCAGGTGCTGGACCCATTGAGTGAACAGGGCGTAAATGTTGAGTACATGTATGCGTTTGCCAATCCCCAGTGCAAAAACGCCATCATGATTTTCCGCTTTGATGACCTTGAAAAGGCAAAAGTTATTTTGGCAGAACAGGGAATTAAGGTCATAGACAAAGAGGAAATCTCTAATCTTTAGACGACTCGCAGGCAAATGGTCTTTTTAGTTGATTTTAAATGGGATTATTTTTGCGAACCTCTGTAAAAAAACTTTAGGGCACCGGACCCCGGATCACAAACGTGCTCCGGTCCGGTGCCCCAGGCACAACTGCATAAAAAAGAATTTCAGGGAGTGTCGTAAACATGTTGAGTCTGGACAAGGACAGGATAGATATCGACATGCTGGGCCCCTATTTTAGAAATTAAAATGCCAATGAAAAATATTTTCATCATAAAAACAGGTGACAGCATTCCTTGCCTTGTGGACAGGCGCGGTGATTTTGAAAATTGGATTATAGCAGGGATAGAGACGCATCATCCCTTCTCCGGCACAATTGTTCCGGTCCATAAAAAAGAAAGGCTGCCGGATCTTGCTCAGATTGATGGCATCATTATTACCGGATCCCATGCCATGGTCACAGAACAGTCTGACTGGATGAAAAAAACGGCAGACTGGCTTGTGACAGCCGTCAAGCAAGAGATACCCATATTGGGTATCTGTTTTGGCCATCAAATTCTTGCATATGCACTGGGCGGAGAGGTGGGATATATGCCCGAAGGTCCGGAGTTTGGCACCGTATCTTTTCACATGTCCGACAACGCAAAAGATGATCCGCTTTTTGGCGGACTGCCCCAAACGTTTGAGGTCCAGACATCCCACTTTCAGGCGGTTATAAAACTGCCTTTAAATGCCATACCGATGGGAAGCACCGCGAAAGATCCATATAGTTCTTTTCGTTACGGCCGATGTGCTTGGGGCGTCCAGTTTCATCCCGAATATGATGCGGATATTACCCGGGCATATATAAAAGAAATTAATGAAGAACTGAAAAAATCCTGTGAAAAGACGCCTCAAAATCCTGTTTTCTGTCATGATACAGTTCAAGGCCAAATCATACTAAGCAGGTTTGCAGCGTTATCGCAGAAGATGCTCAATCAGGACTAACTGCCATGGGCTGACCAGACACATCAACTGCCTGGCACAGCCCCCAACCCGGCATTTTGTCCAATTCTTTTAAAAAGGCAGGAAAATCCTTAAACAAGTGCCGTCACCAGGGGTTGATTCCACTTCAATTGTACCGTGATGATTTTTGGTGATGATAAAATAGGCGACTGACAGTCCAAGCCCTGCGTCCTCCTTGTCCGGTTTGGTGGAAAAAAGTGGCTCAAATATGCGCCTGCGGATATTTTCGGACATCCCCGGACCATTATCTCTTATCTCAATACACACCTGATCGTCTTTACCATAGGTTCGTAGAAAAAATGTCGGGCACAGATTGTCGGTGTGTCCGGCCATGGCATAGGCCCCGTTTGACAGGATATTGAAAAAGGCCTGTTTCAATTCTCCAGGCCGACATTTTACTTTGGGCAAATCAGGATCAAAATCCTTCATAATCTGAATGCCGCTGAAATGAAAATCCTGGTTGATATCATATTCACCTGACGCCAGTTCAAGGGCCTGATCCAAAAGCCGTGAAACGTCTTCGATAACAAAGTCCTCTTTGGTTATTCCAGAAAAAGCGAGCATATTTGCCAGCCGTTGGTTTTCTTCTTCCCGGCGCTTAAGGTTTAACGCCGCCCCCAAAAACAGAACCATCATCGTGGCAAGCGCCTGGTCCTCGGGGGTATATCCGACATCTTTACCTGCGAAAACAACAAGACCAAATACCTCCTGATCCTGAAGCACAGGGACCGCCATAATGGTGTCAATGGGCAGATGCTTTCCAGGTATTAAAGAAAATTCAGAACACAAACTTACGTTGTTGGAAATTACAGGAATTTTAGTTGTAATCGCTTGGTGCAACCTGCCGGAGATGTGCCGCCTAAATCCTTGATATATGCCTAACTCATCTACCCTGGGGCACTCTTTTTCAGCCTCATCGGAAAGCGCTATAATCTTTAAATTATTTTCTGCATCACAAATCTGCCCCACAAAGCAATACGGTCCCGGAATGAGATCCTGGGCAATGGGAATAAAAACTTGCGCCACATCTTGCATGGACTGCGCCATCAAGGATTTCTTAATGAATGTATTAACACAAGAGGTCAGTTGCTGATGGTGGACCATTTCTCTTTTCTGTCTATTTTTATGACTGATCTCATCTTCTATTCTTGTGTTGGCGCTTGCGATTTCTTCTTTTTGTTTTTTAATTGTATTGCACAAGAGCGCAAAGTTGTGTGAAAAGGTCTTAACTTCTCCAACACCCGTTTGCTCAACTTCACTGTCAAAATCTCCTGCGGCGATATCAGTGGTGACACGGGCAAGATTTGCCACGGGGTTGGTGATGATGTGAATCAAAAAAGAAAACCCCACAGCAATGACAAAAATCACAAAGGCAGTTATTAAAAGCATTTTGGTCTGATACTTGGCCAGTTTTTGCTCTATCAAGCCTGTGGAATAAACCACCGTAAGCCGTCCAAGGGTCAATCCTTTATAATCAATAACAAAACTCTTCTTTATATCAATTCCGCCGGACGGCAGCTGTCTTATTAGGTTAATATTGATGTTTACTTCTGAATCGTGGATAGAAAGACTTTTGATATTTTCATCATCAAAAAAAGTCTCCATGTTCAATTTTAGACTTTCCATATCCACATTATAAAGCGGAAGGGTGTTGACGCGGCGCATCAAATAGGCAGATTTGTCAATTTGGGTCTGCAGCTTTTCCAACTCAAGGGTTTTAACCTGATGGGTGATGTAGAAACACAAGCTCAGATTAGCGACAGCCAAAGCCACAACAAAAAAGACAATGATGCGGGTCCTTAAGCCCATATGGTTTTCCTGGTTACCCTACTAAAAGATTACAACGCAACTCAGCTCAGTCAAAGCGGGCGAACCCAAACCTGATTGATGAATACGCATCGGACATTATTTGAGAAGAGCAAATTCATTCCCGGACACAGTACGAACCAGACTCCTGTAGTCTTCGGAGGCGGTTGAGCCTGGTGCAAATTCAAATATGGTTTTACCAAATGAAGGCGCATCGGCCAGATTCTCGTTATATCGAATGGGCTTGCATAATTGCCGGGGATACAATTTTTTAAGCTGATCATAGAGCTCTTTGGGGCCCTTGATCCGCAGGTCAAGGAAGGTAGGTACAATGTATTTCAGCTGAATTTCACTCTTGTACTTTTGTATGGCACCCAGACTTTTGATAAACTCGGCCATCCCATGCAAAGGCATGGCTTCCAGCGCCACAGGTACAAGCACTTCATTGGAATAAAAAAGGACATTAACGATCAACTGATCCCAGCCCGGGGATGTATCAATCAAAATAAAGTCAAACTGATCATCCAAAGGATTCAAGGCTTCGGACAATGTAAACTCTGCGCCAAAGCTTTTTTTATCAATAATACGCTTAACGCCTGCCAGAGATTTTCCACCCGAAAGCAGCCAAAGATTCTTCCGGGCCTCGGTCAGGCAGTCTGAAATCGCAAGTTCCCGGGTTAACAGTTCCGTTAATCCGGCCCCCGGTTTTTTGCCGAGAATATATGAGGACTGGCCCTGGGTATCGGTATCGACCAAAAGAACTTTATATCCTGCAAGCGCAAGACCGGCACCAAGATTCACACTGGTGGTGGTTTTGCCTACGCCGCCTTTGCTCAGGGTAATACATATTTTTCTGGCAAGAGATCCCAATGGCCGTTTCAGATCGATCGGTTTTTCATCCGACTCCAGGAGGCTGGCAAGGGATACGGGGAATTTATATTTGCATGATTTGCAACTGGCCATGATATTTTTTTTGCCGGCATCTGCAAAAGGTTTCAAGGCATCAGGATTAACTTTATGTTTTCTGGCACATTTTGGACAGGTAATAATCACTGGTCCTTCTCCTTTTGTAACTCGGCTATAATGGCATCAACAGCGATACTTGCCAGTTTACGCATGGAGATATGGGATGTATCGTCACCACCGACTTTTATTCTGATTTTGGCTTTTCCTTCCCATATTTCCACTGATACATTTCCTTTGGATACACTCCAGGAGGGCTTTGACGTCGGTTCCGCCAAATCAGGCTTGGCTTCATTGGGTCCCCCTCTGTATATAAGACAGTCCAGTTCCCTAGCGGTACCGTCTGGCGTTTCGTCTTCGGTACCTAAAAGGCTGTCCATGACATTTTTTTTTTTAACCATTACAATGCCACCTTTTAACTTTCTGGGGGATCTTCAAACAGGTCTTTAACTTGCAATGCCGTTACTTTGAGCTGATCAAGGGTCTGGTCCAATGTTTTTCTATTATCAGCGGCCAAATTTACCCATTGCAAGCCAAACTGAAAGCTGCCTGAATCATGTACGGAGCAATGAATGACCTTTGCACTGAGCCCTGTAATGTTGAGATCCCCAATTTTTAACCCGATGTCATCAATAATCTGGCCTGACTCCAACTCAAGGCAGGAGCTGACATTCACAGCAACGCCTTTAACGGATAAATTGTTTACTACATATTGGTTGTGACCAAAGTTTACCCGGATATCATCTGCCAGGGAGACCGACACACGATACACATGGCGAGTTTGGCCATCCTCGGTATTTTCTCTAGGTATCGGCTGAAATTCAATGGAATCCTCACTCATTAGGTCCCCTCCCGCGAATTGATATATTAAACGACCATTGCGGCCTTTGGCTTCGTAATACGATATTTAAATTGTTATAAAATCAAGAAAGAAATTTAATAATTTGAAATGAATAATATCAGGTCGTTTACATCCATGCAAGAAAAAACAAAAGGGGCACCTTCATCAGAAGGCGCCCCTTTTTTAAACGAATGTATCGTTAAACTGCGTATTAATGTCCGGCAAGTGCAGCAACAGCAGGACCGATTGCAGGATGAACGAACAGAAGGATCATCGCAACAACCAATGCATAGATACAAAGAGATTCGATCAGAGCAAGACCGATCAGCATGTTCACCTGGATTTTACCAGCTGCTTCAGGGTTTCTGGAGATACCAGACATAGCACCATTCAAACCAAGACCCTGACCAATGCCGCAACCAAATGCAGCGATACCGATGGCAAAACCTGCTGCCCAGACACTACCTACGAGAAATTCCATGAGATTTACTCCTTTAATTAATAAAGTGTTATAAACAAACGGGCTTCTTCCAAAATCCCGTAAAAAAGCTTAATACGTGTTTCGTTAAATTTAATGCTTTGCTTAATGTGCTTCTTCGATGGCGCCGGCGATGTACATGGTCGGCAGCAGGAAGAACACGATGGCCTGAATCAAAGAGACCAGGATACCCATTGCCATGATGGGAAGGGGTACCAGGAAAGGACCGGCCAGCATCAGAAGGATACCGACAACCAGCTCATGACCCATCATATTGCCGAAGAGACGCAAGGTGAGGGAAAGAACGCGTGCCAGGTGGCCGATAATTTCAATAACAAGGAACAGCGGCATAAGTGCCGGTACGGGTCCCAAGAAATGTTTAATATATTTTGCACCGTGTTTTTTGACGCCGATTACATGGCTCCATGCCACAACAATAACGGCCAATGCCACAGTGGTGTTGATGGATGCTGTGGGCGGATAGAACCCGGGAACCAGGCCGAACAGGTTACCCAAAAGCACGAACAGGAAAACAGTTAATAACAACGGATAGGACTCTCTTCCCTCTTCACCGGTAATACCAACCATGAACTCTTCAAGTCCTGAAATAATTACCTCAAAAACATTTTGAACGGTCTTGGGTACGAGGGCAACGCTTTTGCCGCCAATCCAGCCGAGAATCACGAGAATAATCATTGCAAACCACATGTAAGTGACATGAGGATGGGCACCTGCCCAATCTTCCAGACCAAACAAACTAAATAATGAAGTGAGAAATAGATATGGGTGTTCCACCTTAAACCGCCTCCCTGAATATAATCTTGGTTAATTCAATTGCCGCCGCTATAAACGTGCTTACCACTACTACAGACAGGCCTATCAGCAACCCTGCCGGATGTACACTGTGGTTTGCGATCAGCATAAAAATAATGACTGCCGTCAATGCAAAACGCAAATAATATTTTACCAAAAGCGCACCGATCAGGGACTTTCCCTTCTCCAGCACCCGCTTTTGGTTTATATTTTTAGTCACTGTATTTTTAAGAACATGAAAATTGACCGTCACGATCAAACCACCCAGAAAAACACCGAGGTACATTTTCGGGGAGGCCAGGAGCAGTGCCCCGAGGCTTGACACCAGAAACACAACCCAGTTGGTCCGTGTGATAAAGTTTACTATTTTCTCAAGTTCTTCCATTAGTATTTTTCCGCTTTTTTTCCGGCCCTGATGATGTTGCTGAATCCGGCTGCTATGCCGAATGCAAGCCCCACCAGCAAAAGGATGGGTTTTGTACCAAAAACAGTATCGAGCCAGTATCCCAGTGCCAATCCGATGACAATTGCCAGAGCCACGGATATGCCGAGACTTGCAAAATATCCCAGCTCACGAAAGGCGCTTCCTTTATCTTTCTCTGCCATTCTTATTAACCTTTCACCGGCAGCTTGTTTGCCGGTCATCCGGCACCCAGATCTTTAAATATCTTGAGAGCAAATATCATATGATCCGGATGAAGTCAACGTGAAAAAAAGTTTTACATAATATCAAGGAATCCGTTGGTATACGGCCCTTTTACCCTTCCGATCAAACGCGCTGGAATACCTTTTTTCTCCATAATATCCGCACATTGCACAGCCTGTTCCAAGGGCATAAAAAGCAAAAGCCCGCCGGAGGTCTGGGGGTCGAACATTAAATCACTTCGCACCCGGCCAGTACCCTCGGCCACACGGGTCTGGGGTTCAAAAAAGCTTTTATTCTTATAGGCACCTGCCGGAAACAGGCCCATGGAGGCAAAGTCCATCACCCCGTCGAGCACACCGACCTTTTCCGTATACACTTCAATGATTACCCCGGCCCCTTTGGCGGCTTCAATCAAATGGCCGCCAAGCCCAAAGCCTGTGACATCGGTGCAGGCATGCACCTCAAAATCCTTTGCAATCTGCGCCGCATATTTATTCAGGGTGGACATGTTTTTTACGGCCTGCCGAATCTGTTCTTGGGAAGCAAGCCCGCCTTTGATCGCCGTGGAGATAATGCCGGTGCCGATGGGTTTGGTCAAAATAACGGCATCCCCCGTTTTTGCCCGGCTGTTGGCCCAGACTTTGTCCGGGTGCACGATGCCGGTCACCGACAACCCGTACTTGATCTCAGGGTCATCCACGGAATGTCCGCCCACAAGGGCTGCCCCCGACTCCTTGATTTTATCAAGCCCGCCTTCAAGAATCCGGGGAAGAATGCCTGCGTTGAGATTGCACGACGGAAAACAGACAATATTCATAACCGTAATGGGCGTACCGCCCATGGCATAGACATCGGACAATGAGTTGGCCGCGGCAATCTGACCAAAATCATAAGGGTCATCTGCCACAGGGGTCAAAAAATCAAGGGTTTGTACAATGGCCGTCTCATCGGACAGGCGGAACACACCGGCATCATCCGGGTGTTCAAGCCCGATGATCAAATCCGGATGGGACGGTATTTTAAGTTTTGACACGATTTTATCCAGGGCCCCTGGATCCAGTTTAGCCGCTCAACCGGCTGCCTTTACCGTGCGGGTTAAAAAAACCTGTTCCTGTTGATCCATTGCGTTTCATCCTTCATGTTTAAGTGCGATGACTGCGGCAAAACGCCCGGTAACCTTGTTTGCCCTGAAAGAATAAAACAGATCCGTGCGGCACCGGGTGCAAAGCCCCATGGTTTGAATATGTTCATCCAAAACACCATGGGCCCCAAGCTGATCCCGGGATATTTTCCAGAAATCAAAATAGGGGCGCGCTTTCTCCTTATATTGCCACAATTTTTCGGGAATTTCCCGTTTAAAATTAATAAATTGCGCACAACAGGGTCCAAGGGAAGGCGAAATGCCCGCCCGGATCGTTTCCGGAGAACACCCGAACTGGGTCACCATGGTATCAACGCACTGGCCTAAAATATTTGCCACACTGCCCCGCCAGCCTGAATGAACATTGGCGATCACCTCTTTTTTGGGATCGTACAGAACCACCGCCTGGCAGTCCGCCACCTGAATCACAAGCCCCAGACCTTTAAGATTTGTAACCGCGGCGTCTGCTTTAAATATTTTAGACGGCGCAGCCCCCTGCCCGTTCCACACCCTGCCTGCCGCATCTGTTTCCGATTTGACCACGGCGATCTGCGTACCGTGGTCCTGATGTAAAAACAGCCCGCGGGCCAGACCCATGGATGAGAGCATCAACGCCCTGTTCCGGTTTACAATATCCGGATCATCTCCGGTGTTCAATCCAAGATTCAAGCCGAGAAATGGGCCTTGACTGTATCCGCCAATCCTGGAAAAAACGCCGTGAACCAACTTGGGAAATGTATTCAGATGCGCAAAGGTGAACGGGTCAAGCGCCGCCATAAAATCGTTGCCCAATGCGTTCAATAATTTTTGATGTGGAGATATCCTCCTCAAACGCCACGCGTGCCACACGTCCGCCGCCGTCTTTGACAAACTTCGCCCCAACGATTTTATCCTCGGGCCAGTCCGCCCCTTTGACCAGCACCTGGGGCACAATACCCCGGATCAGTTCCTCCGGATCAGGGGCATCGAACAGCACCACATGATCCACACAGGCCAAAGCCGCCACCACCCGGGCCCGCTGGGCCTGGCAGATCACCGGCCGCAGATCCCCTTTAATCTGCCGCACGGACAGATCGGAATTCAAACCCAAAACCAGCACATCCCCCAGTGATTTTGCTTTTTCAAGATAGGCCACATGCCCGGCATGCAGAATATCAAAACAGCCGTTGGTAAACACAACGGTTTGACCAAGGGTTTTATATTCCTCGGACAAACGGCACATCTCATCCAGCGTAACAATTTTTTTGACCATATTAACCGTAAATATCCCCCCTGCGGTCCTGTCCAACCGGAATGGTTTGCCGCACCCGGTCAACCAGGTCCATGTCAATGTCAGCCATGATAACACCGGATTGATCGTCCCCTTGGGCAAGCACAGACCCATTGGGATCAACGATCATGGAACTGCCTGGAAAAACAAGGCCGTTGGGATCTGTTCCCGTACGGTTGCAGCAGACAAACCAGGCTTGGTTTTCAATGGCCCGGGCCTGGATTAATTTCTGCCAGTGTGCCACCCGGGTCAAGGGCCACTGGGCACAGATCACAAATAGCCGTGCCCCGTCAAGGAACAGGCGGCGGGCAAGCTCGGGAAATCGCAAATCATAGCAGATCATTGCCCCAACGCGTCCCAGACTGGTATCGGCCGTCACCATCTCATCGCCCGGCGCATAGTAAAGATCTTCACCGGTCAGGGGAAACAGATGCAGTTTTCTATACCGAACCCGGATCTCACCATCCCTGTCAATGAAATAGAGTGTATTGAATATCCGATCGTCCTCTTGCTCGGGCACACTTCCGACCACAGCCATGGCGCGCTTGCGGGCAAATTCAGCCAGACGGCGGATCCCGTCTTTGACATCCGGCATGAGCCGGGGCATATGTTCATTGTCAAACCCGGTTAAAAAAAATTCCGGGCAGACCCCAAGGCACGCACCCTGGTCTGCCAGTTGTTCCAGATACCCGAGGGCAACACCAAGATTGCCCCGGACATCCCCGTCTTTAACATCAAACTGTGCGGCACCGGCCTTAAGCTGTGTTTTTCTGGTCATATTCCCCTTTAATGTTTAATCATATCCGCGATCTGAAACGCCACCTCCAGGCTCTGTTCCGCATTGAGCCTCGGGTCACAGGTGGTATCATACCGATTGTGAAGTTCTTCGCTGACAATATTTCTGGCACCGCCGACACACTCGGTCACGTTTTTACCGGTCATTTCAAGGTGAACACCTCCGGGAATGGTGCCTTCGGACCAGTGAATTTCAAAAAACCGGGTAATCTCTTTTAAAATCTCATTAAAATCCCGGGTTTTGTGTCCGGATGCCGAGGTAAATGTATTGGCGTGCATGGGATCGCAGTTCCATACAATATTGTACCCCTCTTTTTTAGTTTCTCGGAGCAGCGCAGGCAATTTTTGTTCAATATTTGCACATCCCATTCGGGTAATCAGGGTCAATCTTCCGGGTTCGTTTGCAGGGTTCAATACCTCAATGAGCTGCTTGATATTATCGATATCATAATCGGCACTGACCTTTACCCCGATGGGATTGAGCACCCCCCTTAAAAATTCGACATGGGCACCGTCCACCTGCCGGGTTCTCTCGCCGATCCACAGCATATGCGCAGAACAGTCATACCAGTCCCCGGTGGTGGAATCAATCCGGGTCATCGCCTCTTCGTAGGGCAGCAAAAGGGCTTCGTGGGAAGTAAAAATCTGGGTTTGATTAATCTGGGGAATATCGGTGGGAATCCCGATGGTATTCATAAATTTCATGGCCTGGTCAATCTGTTTGGCCAGACGGTCATAGGAACGGCCCATGGGTGATTGGGCCACAAACTCCTGGTTCCACGCCTGAACCCTGTTCAGGGCTGCGTACCCGCCCCGGGTAAATGCCCGCAACAGGTTCAGGGTGGAAGCGGCCAGATAATATCCTTTAAGCATGTATTTGGGGTTCGGTATACGTGCTTTGGCCGTGAATTCGTTTTTATTGACCATATCTCCCCGGTATGACGGCAGTTCAACGCCGTCTATGGTTTCGGTGTCCGACGAACGGGGCTTTGCAAACTGTCCGGCGATCCGGCCCACTTTTATGGCAGGTTTCCCACCGGCATAGGCCATAACAACAGCCATCTGCAGCAACACTTTCATGGTTTCCCTGATGGTGGGTGCCGTCACCTGGGAAAAATCTTCGGAACAGTCTCCGCCTTGAATCAAAAAGGCGTCCCCTTTTGAAGCCTTGGCCAACAAATCCTTTAATGTTCTGATTTCCCCGGCAAAAACCAGCGGCGGCAGCAACGCCAAATCATTAGTGACTTTTTCCAACGCATCTTGATCCGGCCACTTGGGCTGTTGAAGGGCCGTGTAATTTTTCCAACTCGATTTTGTCCATTCTTTTTGATTTGTCATGTCTTATACCGTCTTATCCTTAATTTTATATGAAAGTACCAATACGTTGCTGAATCACGCCATGCAATTTAGAATGTTTATGGTGAAATTGCAAAGTTTACGGCGAAAAAATTTGAAATTCCACCCGGCCGCGCACTGAGTTTGTAATTAGGTTCTTGATTTCTTAACTTGGCACGTATAGAATTTATGAATTCATAACATCTATCAGCCATGGGCTGACCTGACATATCAATTGCCAGACGCAGCCCCCAACTAAGTTTGAAAGATCTGAGTAACTTACCCGGGCTTTCTTGATAAACATTAATCCAGCACGACGGCGTCTACTTCCGGATTTAATCAAAGCTATTGATTACACATCCCAAAAATAGAGCCCTTGTCAAAAACGTCCTTACTGGTGCATGATAAAAAAAAGCTACAAGTTTAAACCCTTACGGAACAAAATTGTAAGTGCTTTAATCGTACTGGAAAAGCTGCCGTTTTTCATAGTAATCCAGCGAAGCCTTGCCATTGTTCTACCTTTGATTATGGTAGGCGCCTTTTCTTTATCCATCAGGTATTTTCCTTTTGCTTCTGTTATTTCCATACTTGACAAACACGTTGGTATGCAGTGGGCCCACGCCATGGACAATCTGATATCCGGAACCATGGGGATTGTTTCACTGGCTGTGCTATGCACGTTCAGCGGGGTCATGACAATGTTTGCCAACCAGACAAGGCGGGGAAACTTTATCAGTCCTGTGATGTCTATTGTGGTTGTCATGTCGTGTTTTTTTGTAATTTTCACACCTGCTGATAATGCCTCCTGGGAGAGTGTTTTTTCAATAGGTAAGGGGCTTTTGCCCACCTTATGCGTCGCGATTGCCGGATGCACTCTTTTTCTGCGCCTTTCACGGTTTAAATTTTTGCGATGGTCTCTGGGCGCTGTCGGTCACGACCCGGTTGTCAGAGATATTTTAACAGTCCTCCCGGCAGGTGTATTGACGATTGTCAGCGCGGCCCTGCTCCGGGGGATTCTAAACTTTATGGATATTACAGATGTGCACGCTGCAATCCGAAATTTGTTGTTTTTGCCGTTTACGGATGTAAAGAACGGTTTAGGATTCGGCCTTAGCTATACCGCTTTGTCCCAATTTTTCTGGCTGTTTGGCGCACATGGCCCCAATCTTTTATTTGCTGTTGAAGAACATATTCTGGTACCTGCAATTCATGCCAATAACCTGGCGATAAGTCAGGGGCTTAACCCCGATTTAATTTTCACCAAAACCTTTTTTGATATGTACACGCGAATGGGCGGGTCCGGCTCGACGTTGTGTCTTATTGCCGCAGTACTTTTAAAAAGCAAAGACAAAGGAATCCGTAAACTTTGTGTGTTTGCAGCCGTCCCTGCGTTTTGTAACGTGAATGAACCTTTGCTTTTTGGTATCCCACTGGTACTGAATCCGGTTTATATTATACCGTTTATCATCACACCTTTATTGCAGACGATAATCGGTTATGGTGCAACCGTGTTAGGATTTCTCCCCTTTACAACGGAAATCATCAACTGGACGACACCCATTTTTATAAGCGGGTATGTCGCCAGCGGTAATCTGTCAGGGACTGTGGTTCAGGGAGTTAATTTTGCTATTGGTGTTGCATGCTACGTACCTTTTGTCATTCTGGCTGATCATCTGCGTGAGATTAGAGGCGAAAGGATGCTGGCAACGCTTAAAAACGCAGCACTCAACCAGGAATTAAGATCAAAAACTAACGGGATATTAGACCTGCCGGGAGAGGAGGGGCGCTTCGCCAAGGCGATAGCCGATGATCTGAAATCTGCGGTAAAGCAAATAGAACAAATATATATGGTTTACCAACCTCAAATTGCAGAATGCGGACAATTCGTGTCAGGCGTAGAAGCGCTGCTGCGCTGGAAACACCCGATATATGGTGAAATTTCACCGGAAATAACAGTCACAATAGCAGAAGAACTGGGGATCATGAACCACCTGGGTCTCTTAATATTCTCAAAAGGATGTCAACAGCGTGCGGCCTGGAAAGGGATCGTGGATGATCGTTTTTCAATGGCTGTCAATATTGTTCCCCAGCAGCTGACAGACCCTGATTTTCAAAAGAATATTTTTGAAATTATCAAACAAAATGGGCTGACACCGGAAATGATGGAACTTGAAATCACGGAATCGAACATACTGGAACCTGACGAAAATACATTAAAAACCCTTCAAAGGCTGCGCCATAAAGGAATTAGAATCGCAATTGATGATTTTGGCATGGGGCACACTTCTTTTCGTTATTTGCGTTCATTTCCGGTAAGCAAAATTAAGATTGACCGTTCATTAACCATCGGAGATGCACGAAAAATAAATGATGAAATCATCAAAAGCGTATTGGAATTAGGCAAAACGCTGAAAATTTTGACCATTATTGAGGGGGTTGAAACCCAAGAGCAGTTAGCACGTTTTATCAATATGGGGTGTGCCAATTTTCAAGGATACTTTTTTAGCCGCCCGCTCACTGCTGAAAATTGCATAGCATTTATTCGGAATTATTCAAGGAACCCCAAAATTGCATAAATTTTTAAATTTATCGACATGACCTTTAGACAATATTTATGAGGATAAAATGGGAAACCATCAAGAATTAAAAAAATTTATTCAACTTACGCTGGGTTGTGGATGCCCGGAGGAAGTGTTTAACAAAATAGACTATGAAAAAAAACAAGGAGGTGTCTGGGACGGACGGATTAACGTTGGTGACAGATTGCTGGTTTATATTGTTCATCTGGATTCAGACGATGATTTAACCAACACAATCGCCCTGGCCATGGAATCAGGGGTTGCAGAGCGCAATACTAAAAAGTTCAATCGATTCCGACTTGTTTTAGTGACCTCAAATCATCGACGATTAAGCAAGTCCGCTGAAAAAACGTTCTGTGAATCAAAATTGTTTGACGAAAAAACGCACCTTCATCTCCTTTCACAGCAAGAGATACAGGCGATTGATTGAGCGCATCCGAAAAGGACACACGATCACAATACAATACAATACAATACAGGTGGCGTTTTCAGCCGTTTGCAACGATCCGCATTGCAGGGCCGGAGTCCGGAAGCGGCGAACGAAGGGCAGCTGACGTTATGGCATCCCAATGTTCGGCAATCATTTCATTGGCCATCTTGATAACTTCGCAGCTCAACTGCTCGGCATGGTGCATATGCCGGGCCTTCAAATCCTCAAGCTGACTGCGGATGTCCGAATCGGTTACGGTTTCAAGTGCCTGATCATATGTCCGGACTGCTTTGGTTTCCAACTGAATCAATTGGTCCAGTGTTCTTAATGTTGTTTTCGCGTCCATACCCACCTTCCGGTTCTTAAAAAAAGCGTTGAAGATTTTCTTACCCCGTGTCGTATGATCCTTTTAACTGCCGATCATCATTCAACAATTCAAACCCAGGTCCATGAGTTTCACTATTTAAGTACAAAAGGCAACGCGTTGTATATATGGGAAATCCCCCATATTCGCACTTGAAAGACTGTATGTATTTGATTAATATCCCAGCTGCACGGCAGAATAGACGGCTTTGACTCATCAGAAATTACGAAAAAAACATGTTTTATAAACCGCCTGTTTCACGATGCAGTATATAAAGTTTTAAAACCGTTTGCAAGGCAACTTTTCCCTGTATTTTTAATAAGGTAACCAATATCGTCTCAAAGTGGAAAGACGATTGATCCACATATATTGCCTAATCTGGATCTAATTCTGCGGTGGCCGCGTCAATGTCGATAATTCTACTGCTTAGAAGATAGGGACGGGTTTTATATCGCCTGACTTTCATAACTTTGAGCAACAGATCCTTTAATCGTTCCGTACTCTGAAGAATATTGGATACGGGCTCCTCAAACCCTGCGGCGTGAGGCATCCGGCTTAATTCGTCGGTTAAAATCTCGCAATACCCGGAAATAATCTGGACAGGCTGGGCAAATTCATGACAAACGGCCCCGGCCATCTCAAGCACCCCGGTTAAGCGTTCTGTCCGCCCCGATTCCCCGGGATCTTCATCGCTGTGCACCAGACGTCGAAGCAGTCTTGAGTATTGGACGGCATGTCTGATTTCAGAGCGAAAAGATTCGGTGTCCCAGGGTTTTTTAATGAATCGGAAAACCTGCCCTTGATTGATTGCATTGATGGTCGCATCAATATCCGCATAGCCCGACATGAGCACCCTGACCGTGGCCGGCAGTATCTGCTTCATTTTTTCCAAAAACACGGTGCCTTCCATTTCCGGCATTCTTTGATCTGAAACGACAACCGTCGGTTCTATGTCGCAGGCTTGTTTCAATGCCTCAGCCGGAGACGAAAACAGAAAACATTCGATGGGCTCCGGCCTGAAAATCCGCTCAACCGCTTTTAATATTTTAGTATCATCATCAACAATCATGATTTTATCGTCCATGACACCTCCTGTTTGTTTTTGAAAAAGCAGGCATATTTGATATTATTGATAAATGTCATTAGACGCAACAAAAGAGTTTATTTGGGAAATTGCTTTGGCCACAGACTGCCGAGAAAAAATTGTGACAAAAATATCGTTAAAAGGGCTTTATTTTACAATTTTCTTAATATATTCTGGGGTAGTTAGCATTTAAAAAAAGAGGCTCTTATTCTTCAAAATCGTACACGGCAAACATAGAAGCGTGAATATTCACTTGTTGATATAGTCTTTTTTTATAGCCGATACAAAAAGGAATACCACCTGTTCGCAAACAGTTTCCGGCACGCCGAGCGGTGAGTAATCCTGGTCATTTAAAATAGTTACATTTTAATATCGCACTTAAGCAACGTATCAACATCGTCCAAGGGATATGGGATCTGAAATCAAATTGTGTCTGGGAGATATGATCAAAAATGGATGTGGATCAAAGAATTTTAAATTCCATAGATTTTAAAAGAGTGAATTCGCTGCTTGAGGGATTTAATCAAACAACAGGGTTCGTCACTGCCATTCTGGATCTACAAGGCAATATTTTGTCAAAATCGGGCTGGAGGCGAATTTGCACTGATTTTCACCGCATTCATCCCGAAACGGCAAAAAAATGCAAAATCAGTGACACGGTTCTGGCCAATAAAATGAGCCAGGGAGAAAAATATCATTTTTATAAATGCCTGAATGGGCTGGTGGATGTGGCTGTGCCCATTGTTATTAAAGGAGAGCATGTGGCAAACCTTTTCAGCGGCCAGTTCTTTTTTGAGAAACCGGATCCAGCCTTTTTTAAGGCCCAGGCGGCTGAATATGGATTTGACGAAAATTCATACCTCACGGCGTTTGAGGAAGTGCCCATCGTTTCGAAACAAAAAGTTAGAGCTGCGATGGGTTTTTTGTTGGACATGACCGAAATGATCAGTGAAATAACATTTCAACGCATGGAACAAATCGAGCTAAACGAACAAAGAAAACAAGTTGAAGCAGAGCAGGAAAAGTTAAAAGTTCAGCTGCTTCAGGCGCAGAAATTAGAGTCTGTGGGCAGGCTTGCAGGCGGTGTGGCCCATGACTTTAATAATATGCTTTCCATTATTTTGGGCAATACTGAGATCCTGATGGAAGAAACAGATCCTAAGGGTCTATATTCTGAAAATTTACAGGAAATATTTAAAGCCGCACAACGTTCGGCAACGCTGACCAAACAGCTTTTGGCCTTTGCCCGCAAACAGGTGGTTAATCCCCAGGTGTTAGATCTGAACGAAGTGATCGGCGAAATGCTCAAAATGTTAAGGCGGCTGATCGGGGAGGATATCGACTTAAAATGGTTCCCGGCACAAGCATTGAAACCCATTAAAATAGACCCGTCACAACTGGATCAGATTTTGGCAAACCTGTGTGTGAATGCCAGGGATGCGATTAAAAGTGTGGGGGAAATTACCATTGAAACGGCAAATATCAATTTTGACGACGAATATTGCAAAGACCACATTGACACCATGCCAGGCAACTACGTGATGATCATTGTCACCGACAATGGTGTCGGCATGAATAAAGAGACGCTGGAAAATATTTTTGAACCTTTTTTTACCACCAAAAGTGCGGAAAAAGGAAGCGGCCTGGGATTATCCACTGTCTTTGGCATTGTCAAGCAAAACAACGGGTTTATCAATGTCTTCAGTGAACCGGGACAGGGGACGACATTCAAAATTTATCTACCCGAGCATCAACAAAGATCCTTGCACAAAAACGAAAGGCGCATTCAATCTGAAGAATATCTTGGAAATGAGACCATCCTCCTGGTGGAAGACGAGCCCTCCATCATCAGACTAACACGGCTGATGCTTGAGCGCCTGGGATACACAATTTTATCGGCGGCTACACCAGGAGAGGCCATTAAAATCGCCACCGGGTCCGACATCGCCATTGATATGCTGATAACAGACGTCGTCATGCCCGAAATGAACGGAAAAGATCTTGCAAGAACGCTCACCGAACATTTCCCGGACCTTAAATGTCTTTTTATGTCCGGATATACCGCCAATGTGATCGCAGACCATGGTGTGTTGGACCGAGGCGTTCACTTTATTAACAAACCGTTTTCAAAACAAACTCTGGCTAAAAAGGTGAGGGATGTACTCAATACCCCCCTCCCAAACAAGAGTACCAGATAAAAAAATATAGCATTAAAGGAGGAATGGATGACTGATCACGTTGACACCATCAACAAGGCTGTGGCCGACATGACCATTAAAACAGGCAAGTATCTCACGTTCTCTTTGGAGTCCGAGGAGTACGGGATTGGGATTCTTAAGGTCAAAGAGATTATTGGTATGCTGCCCATCACGTCTGTTCCCAGAACGCCGGAATTTGTCAAAGGCGTTATAAATTTGCGGGGAAAGGTAATCCCAGTCATTGACCTTAGGTCAAAATTCAACATGAAATCAAAATCTTACAATGACAGAACTTGTATTATTGTCGTAGAAATCGATGCGGCGGAATCCACTGTTCTTATCGGCATTGTGGTGGACACCGTCTCAGAGGTCTTAAACATAAAAGAAGATGAAATCGAAGAGACCCCGGCGTTTGGCACCAAACTGGATACAAGATATATCCTTGGTATGGCCAAGCAGGATGGGAGCGTTAAAATTCTTTTAAATATAGATAAAGTCCTTTCTTCCAACGAAATGGCTGCCATTCAACATGCTTCATGAATACAAGTTTTAAAAACAATAAAGGAGTGTAAGATGAAAAACGTAAGTCTGGGATTAAAAATCACCTATGGATTTGCAGTATTAATCATCATTGCGGTTGCCCTTGGTTTGATGGCCGTGGTCAACATGCGGTCAGTGGGTACCCAAAGTACAATGCTGGCCAATGAATATGTTCCGGAAGTGGGCATTGCCATGGAATTGAGTAATGCAGCCAATCTGGTGATGTATGAAATGCGAGCGTATGGGTTGACCGAAGATAAAAAGTTTTATGAACTGGGCATGGAGGCCATGAAGTCCGTTGACCTGGCCTTGCAGAAGGCACGGGAACTTGATGAAAACTCTCCAAATTTAAAAAAGCTGAAATCCCAGATCGATATCGCCTCCAAAGCGGTTGAAGAGTATAAAGAGCTGATGAAACAGACCGTGGCTACCGATGAGAAGATGGATGCCAACAGACAGACACTGGATGCATCAGCCAAAGAATACATGTCCAATTCTGCTGAATTTCTCGCCGGTCAGAATGAAAAATTCAAATCAGACCTGCATGCCCGTCAGCAGAAGATTAAACTTGCCACGGATCTTGTTCATCTCGGTTCCAGCGTCAGGGTTGCCAATTTCAAAGCCCAGGCCACAAATGATATGACCCTTATGAAAACGGCCATTTCAAAATTGGAGGAGGTTTCTGAGCCGTTAAATGAATTAAGGTCCATAATTCGCAGTGAGGCGGATATCCAAAGGGTAAAAGCGATTCATACGGCCGCCCAAACCTATCAAAAAGCCATAGAACAACTGATGATGGAGTTAAACCGGGGCAGCCTGGCAGACCGAAATCTGTTGGACAGATACCGGGACAAAATGGACGAAACTGCCGGTATTTATGTGTCCAATTGTGATGAATTTCTTGAAGGGCAGCACGAAAAGCTCACCCGGGATATGCTGGAAAGAAATGAAAAGATCGCCCTGGTGAACGATATTATTGACCTTGGAAATGAGACCCGGATAGGGGCCTTTAAGTCCCAGGCGTTAAGAAGTCCTGAAGTCATGAATACCGCGTTGGAAAATTTTACACACATAGGTCGCAAGTTCGAAGAACTTGAAAAAATCACTCGGCTGCCCGAAGACTTAAAGCGCATAGAGACGGTTGCTGCAGCCGGTCAGACCTACCAGGCTGCAATGAAAGACTTTCTTCATAACTGGCTGTTCATGCAGGATCTGGGTACTAAACGTCAGAGTGCCGGTGACAGAGTTGTCGATGCATGCAAAACAACGGCAAATGCCGGGATCAATACAACCGACACCATTGCCAAAGATGCGGTAAGTTCGCTTTCAAGTGCATCCATTGTCATGATTATTGGATTGATCGTCGCGCTGATCGTCGGTATTCTTTCGGCAATTTTTATCACACGCAGCATTACCAAGCCCATTAACAGGATCATCGCCGGCCTTAACGAAGGCGCCGTACAGGTGGCGGCGGCATCCGGGGAGGTCTCCTCCTCCAGTCAGTCCATGGCAGAAGGTGCATCACAGCAGGCGGCTTCCATTGAAGAGACCTCTTCGTCCATGGAAGAGATGTCGTCCATGACCAAGAAAAATGCCGAAAATTCAAATAATGCCGACGGGTTGATGAAAGACGCCAATGTGGTTGTAAAGACAGCCAGCCAGTCCATGGATGAATTAACTCGGTCCATGGAGGATATTTCCAAGGCCTCGGAAGAGACCTCGAAAATCATCAAAACCATTGATGAAATTGCCTTCCAGACCAACCTGCTGGCATTAAACGCTGCCGTGGAAGCCGCCCGGGCCGGTGAAGCCGGTGCAGGTTTTGCCGTGGTTGCCGATGAGGTGAGAAACCTTGCCATGCGTGCGGCGGATGCGGCCAAAGATACGGCGGCCCTGATAGAAGATACAGTCAAGAAGGTAAACGATGGATCAGACATCGTATCATCAACCAGTGAAGCATTTTCCAAAGTGGCGGAGACCTCGGCCAAAGTCGGTTCTTTGGTCTCAGAAATTTCTGTGGCATCAACCGAACAATCCAATGGTATTGAAGAGGTCAACAATGCCATCAGTGAAATGGACCGGGTTGTCCAGCAAAATGCGGCCAATGCCGAAGAGTCCGCCTCTGCAGCAGAAGAGATGAGCGCCCAGGCCGAACAGCTCAAAGAGTATGTTGACAACCTTGTGCTGCTGGTTACCGGTAGAAGCAACGCCGGTAACAATATGGGCGATTATCACAGGTCTAAACCGGCACCTAAAAGGCTTCCAAACAAAACACATCACAAAGCAAAAGCCAAGGATCAGCACCAGGCCCAAAGTCGTCCCGAGCAAGTCATCCCCTTTGATGACGACGAAAGTTTTGAAGACTTTTAATATTTAAAAATTAAGGCGCAGAGCGGGCCGGGGAGATGATCTCCCCGGCCTGGTGTCGGCGGCATTTTTAGAAATTTGACGAGAACTTTTAAAATTTGGAAAAGCCAATGTCTTATGAAACCATAATCGAAATGACAGAACGGCTGGCATCAGAATTGATCCTGTTTGATCCGGAGCAGCCGGACGCGATCAAGACGCTGTTGCCCATTCTCAAAAGCATACATGCCCAATGCAAAGCATTGGAACTGTCGTCAGAGGCTGCGCAAATTCTCAAGGCCAGGCACATTATTGATTCCATCATCGAAGGCAGCCCCCCGGTTGAAAGCAGTTTGTTGTCGAATCTTGACATCATTGTTTCAGATTTCAGCGCAAAATTGAAAAATATGGATCAAAAACAAAGTGATGCGTCATCTGCCCCAACACCATCCGATCATCAAGAATCGAACGGCGAATACAAAGAATTAGAAGCAAAATTAAATGAGCTGTCCATGCTTATCGCCGGTTTCTGTCCTGGAAAAGACCATGATATAGAAGAGATGATTCATAATGTAGACGGCCTTATCAACATTTCTGAAACCATTGAGCCCTCTACGTTTTATGATATTTCGAAGCTATGTAAACAATATATGGAAAATATGGATCTTAGCTGTGCCTGCAATACAAAACCGGTTGAAGAAGGCATTGTATTGTTAAAATCCATATTAAGTCATTTGAAAAGACACGAACCCTTTACCTTTGATTACTCCGATGTGCTTGAACTTTTAGAAGAGCACCTAACTGCGGCAGAACAGTGCGATGAATGTGCCTATGAATGCGCTGAAAACGAGCTTGACTCCGCCGCTGAACCCGCACCGGAAGTCAATGGCGCCCCCGAAAAACTGTCAGAGGATGATATTGAAATCCTGACCGACTTTATATCTGAGGCCGAAGATAACCTGAACAGCATCGAAGTCTCTTTAATAGAACTTGAGCAGGATCCGGCCAATGCGGATATCATCAACGATATTTTCAGGCCGTTTCATACCATAAAAGGCGTCTCCGGATTTTTATCTTTAGATAAAATCAACCGCCTGTCCCATGCCACTGAAAATCTTCTGGACAGCGCCAGAAGCGGAGATTTCACGATTAACCATTCGGCCACCGATGCCATCCTTGAGTCCGTTGATTTGTTAAAACAGCTCATTGAAAACGCAAAAGTGGGGCTTGAAAACGGTTACCGGCAGGATGACAGCCACATTGATGTGGAAATTCTAAGGGATAAACTCAAACGGCTTCAGATCTCTTTGACCAAAGGGGAAAAAGAGCCTTTGGGTGAAATTCTCGTCAGAAAAAATGATTTAAAAGAAGAGGATATTCAAGACGCTCTTGAAATCCAGAAAAAGCATCCGGAAAAGAAATTCGGCGAAATTCTGATTGAAGATAAAAAGGTGGCGCCGGCCCAGGTCGCCTCGGCCTTAATGGAGCAGGCAACGGTTAAACGTCGACTCGATTCCCAGGTGAAAGTGAGCACCCAGAAACTGGACGATCTTGTGGATTATGCCGGAGAACTTGTGATTGCCCAGTCCATGCTGCGCCAGCAGACCATGGGAAATTCCGCCTTAAGCCAGACCGTCGCACAATTGGGACAGATTGTGAACAATATGCAGAATATCGCCATGTCCATGCGCATGATACCCATTAAAGCCACATTCATGAAAATGATCCGCCTGGTCAGGGATTTGTCCCGGAAATCGGGCAAGCAGATCAATTTAGCCATGAGCGGAGAAGAGACCGAAATTGATAGAAATGTGGTGGATGCCCTGTATGAACCCATGGTGCATATGATCAGAAATGCCTGTGATCACGGAATTGAATCCGTAGAGGAGCGAAGGGAAAAAGGAAAACCTGAACAGGGAAATATTGACCTTCGCGCCTATCATAAAGGCGGGAATATTGTCATTGAAATCGAGGATGACGGCAAAGGACTGGACAGGGACAAAATACTTAAAAAAGCCATCTCCACCGGGCTGATTACCGGAGATGAGCAGATGACCGATGCCCAAGTCTTCAGTTTGATTCTTTCGCCAGGATTCTCAACCGCAAATCAGATTACCGATATATCCGGCCGGGGCGTGGGCATGGATGTGGTCAAAGAGGGAATTGAAAGGTTTCGCGGCCATTTGAACATTGAATCCGAAAAAGGGGCCGGCTCCCGATTCATCATCAGTCTGCCCCTGACGCTGGCCATCATTGACGGTATGCTGGTCAGGGTGGACGATGAACGCTATGTGATTCCCACCATTGCCATTCAAAAAGCGTTCAGGCCGGCAACCGGTGAACATTTCACCGTAGAGGGAAAAGGAGAAATGGTTAAGGACCGGGGCCGCCTGGTGCCGCTGATTCGGTTAAATGAGGTTTATGAAACAAGCACCCATATGAAACCCGTGGAACAGAGCCTGGTTGTCGTTGTGGAGTCAAAGGAAGAGAGACGTGCCTTGTTGATTGATGAGCTTTTAGGCAAAGACGAGTATGTCATTAAAAATCTGGGTGGAAATATGGATGATATCCAGGGGATTGCCGGCGGGGCGATTCTGGCTGACGGAAAAGTCGGACTGATCCTGGATGTTCACGGCATCTTTTCCATTGTCTCAAAAAAATAGGAAACTTCGACGAGCAAAAAAGAGATGAGGACATGAATAGATGAAACAAATTGTCGGCGTTGCTGATATGAAAGTAAGCAATAATCCTGCAGATAATGTAGTCACCTACTCTCTTGGATCATGCATAGGGCTTGTGATTTATGATCCGTTTGCAAAGGCTGGCGGAATTCTTCACTACATGCTTCCCGAATCCGGCATTGATCAAGAAAAAGCCGCCAAAAAACCGTATATGTTTGCCGACACAGGTATCCCTCGCCTGTTTAAAGCGGCATACGCTCTGGGCGCCCAAAAGCACCGGATTAAAATTTTTGTCGCAGGCGGCGCCGAAATTCTTGATCAAAACGGTTTTTTTAATATCGGAAAACGCAATTATCTGGCGTTAAAAAAAATGTTTTTCAAAAACAAAGTGATGATTGATAAGCAGGAAGTGGGCGGAAATATCAACCGAACCGTGCGAATTGAAATTGCAACGGGCGAAATCTTTATGAAAACCTCTGGATCCAAGGAAGTGAGAATATGACAGCGCTGGATAAAATGATTCATGAGATAAAAGATTTAACGCCCATGCCCACCGTTGCCGGCCGCCTGCTTGAAATGGTGGAAGAACCGGATAGTTCCATGGCCGACATCGCCCAATTAATTCAGTATGACCCTGTCATGACCGTGGACATTCTTAAAATCTGCAACTCGGCATATATCGGATTAAAGACGCCTGCTGAATCCATTAAAGATGCTGTAAATATGCTGGGAACCGATCAGATTATTGAATTGGCACTGGTAAAATCAAGCGCCCAGGTCCTTTCAGGGGATCGAAAAGGGTATGGTCTTGAACAAGGGGACATGTGGCGCTATTCCGTCTATTCGGCCGTCCTTGCCAAGCAGGTTGCCGTGCGCCTGGGCCTTAAAAACAAAAGTACGATTTTCACCGCGGCCCTGATCAAAGATATCGGTAAAATCATATTGGAAAAATATGTTTTCAACGACTTTCAAAAAATAAATGCGCTTGTCAAAGATGCCGGCTACAGTTTTCGGGAAGCAGAAAAAAAAGTAATCGGGATAGACCATGCTGAGATGGGGGCTTTGATCGCCAAAATATGGAAATTCAGCCCCCGGATGATCAAGCTCATTCACCATCACCACCTCAGGGATGAATCCATGATGGACGATCGGGAAATCGCTGCCGTCTATCTGGCAGACTGCATTTGTATGATGATGGGCAACGGCGTTGGTGCAGATGGCCTGTCATACCGATTCAAGGATCAGGTAATGAAAATCCACGGGATTTCCCACAAGGATATCACCGCTATGATAGCCGAATTTGGCCTCAACATGCAGAAAGTAAACGAATTATTTAAAATGGCGTAATCCCAACTTTGCATAACAATTTAGAGGGAAGCAAATGTCTTATTCAATATTGATTATAGATGATTCGATGCCCATGAGGACGGTTCTAAAACGCATGCTTGCAGCGGCGGGATACGGCAGCGCAAGAATCCTGGAAGCCTCAAACGGTAACGATGCCTTAACCGTTCTGGCAGGAGACTGGGTGGATTTAATCATGACCGACTACAACATGCCGGAAATGAATGGGCTCAGCTTTTTGAAAGAGGTGAAGGCCGATGACCTGTTCAAGGACATTCCCGTGGTTGTCATATCCACCGAGGGCAACGATTCAAAAATTGAAGAATTTATGAATGCCGGTGCGGCCGGCTATGTGACCAAACCGTTTACCCCTGAAAATCTCAGGGATTTAATTGTCAGTATAATTGGAGAGGCCGATTATGAAGAAAATATTGATAACAGCGATGACGACTTCGATTTCTGAGGTGATGGAGATCATGTTTTTTATGCCGGTTGAAATCGGTCCTGAAACGATTTTAAAGGATTCCGGCATCGACATGAACAGTGCATTGGCATGTCGATTGAAATTCACCGGAGATGTCAGCGGATATATCAATATTATTTCACCCCAGCCCCTGGCTGCCGAACTTGCATCCAATTTTTTAGGAGAAAATCAGGACGACCTAACCATGGAACAACAGTTCGGAACATTGTCTGAAATGCTCAATATGGTGTGCGGGAACGCCTTGAAAAAGGTAAAATGCCAGACACCTTATAAGCTCGACATTCCTGAAAGTATTGCCGCCCGCGACCTAAACGGCAATGCAGAATGCACATTGATAGAGACAATGGAGTCAAACATGGCAATCGTACTCTCCGTGTGAGCCAACAAGGGCAAAAGGGCCGGTCAATGTCGAAGGATATTAAAGTGCTTGTGATTGATGATTCCGCCGTTGTCAGGAAGGTGTTCAAAGAACAACTGTCCAGGCAACCAGGCATTACCGTCATTGATACGGCCCCTGATCCTTACATCGCCCGGGACAAGATCGTAAAATTGAAACCGGATGTGGTGACCCTGGATCTCGAAATGCCGCGGATGGATGGGCTGACCTTCTTAAAAAAATTAATGAAGTACTATCCGCTTCCTGTCATCATTGTCAGTTCTTTGAGTACCAAAGGAAGCCATCTTGCCATGGAAGCGTTGTCCATTGGGGCATTGGAAGTGATGGCCAAACCGGACAACGCCTATTCGGTGGGAGATGTCAGCGTGCAGCTTGCCGAAAAAATAAAGGCGGTGCATGCAGCCAAATTACCCGGATCCGAACATCCGCAAACGGCCAATAGACAGGCTCCTATTGCATCCATAGCACCTGCCAAATACGCCAATAAAATTATTGCCATCGGCGCATCAACCGGCGGGGCCGAAGCCATTAAAAATGTATTGACCCAAATGCCGAAAAACGCGCCGGGCATAGTTGTTGTACAGCATATGCCCGCTCAGTTTACAAAGTCCTTTGCAGGCCGCCTCAATGAATTGAGCCCAATGTATGTGAAAGAAGCTGAAAACGGGGATGCCGTCAAAAATGGCCAAGTGCTCATTGCCCCGGGCAATTTTCACATGCTTTTGAAACGAACGGGCACCAAATATTTTGTAGCGATTAAAACAGGCCCGCTGGTTCATTACCAGCGGCCGGCCGTGGATGTTTTGTTCAGGTCTGTTGCAAGACTTGCGGGGAGCAACGCTGTGGGAATCATCCTAACCGGCATGGGCAAAGACGGCGCACAAGGATTGCTTGAAATGAAAAACGCAGGTGCGGTGACCATTGCCCAGGATGAACACTCAAGCGTTGTTTACGGAATGCCCAAAGCGGCCAGATTGATAGGCGCGGTGGATTATGTGGAGGATATTCACAGTATCGCGGCAAAGGCCTGTTCACTTTTCAAGTAAGGACCATGTGTGATCGAAGAAAGGAGGAACTGTGGTTAACATAGACGATACCCTATTGCATTCGCAGACCATACTGCCGGAAAATGATATTTTGTGTATTATTGATAACTTACCCCTTGCAGTCGTAGTGCTTGATGCGGATCGAAAACTGATTCTGGCAAATAAAATGGCAGGCAGGTTTGTAAACAGGGATGACAGTCAACTGATCGGGCTTTTATGCGGCGACGCTTTGGGCTGCATTTATCACAAGAATGCCCCGGAGGGCTGCGGTTCCGGAACGGCTTGTATTCAATGCAAATTGCGGACAACGGTGATGGACACCTTTGAAAAGGACAAGGGCCATTTTATGGTTGAAACAACCATGACCTTAAATTCCATCGGACCCAGGCATCTGAGAATAACTACCCAGCCGTTGAACCTGCAAAAAGGAAAGGCGGTATTAGTATCAATTGAGGATATTACCGAGGCAAAAAAATGTGAACAGACAAAATTGGATAAAGAAAAACTGACGGCAGTGCTGCAGACCGCAGGTGCCATATGTCACGAAATTAATCAACCTTTAATGGCGATTTTAGGTTTTTCAGAATTATTGCTTGATGACGCCATCCACGGACAACTCCACGAAGACAATGTCAAAGAGATAAAAGAGCAGGCAGAACGGTTAGCCAAAATTACAAGCAAGCTGATGGATATCACCAAATACAGAACCAAAAAGTATCTGCGGTCCCAGATTTTGGACATTGACGCGGCATCATCAGGTGCAGCCCCAGACCCCAACCGTTGAAAAGGAGAACATGATGGAAAATAAAAAAATATTAATCGTTGATGACGAGCCGCCCATTTTAAGATTGCTGTCTCAATTATTTACCAAGGCAGGTTACGACGTTTCCACCGCAGAGAATGCCCAGGATGCATTAAAAATTATCGAAGAGAGTAACATCATGGTCATGTTTTTTGATTTAAATATGCCGGTGATGAACGGTATGGAATTATGCAAAAAGGTTAAAAGTCTCAAGCCCATGTCTATCATCTATGCCATTACCGGATATGCCTCTTTATTTCAACTGTCGGAATGCCTTGATGTCGGCTTCGAAGATTATTTTAAAAAGCCTGTGAATGTATCGACCCTGTTGAAAACGGCAGAATCGGCATTTGAAAAAGTCAACCGCTGGAAAAAAATGTAAAATGATATGAATTCTATACTGTTTAAACAGAGTGAACTGACCGAATTAAAATCGCTTGTATTTAAGACGTGCGGCATTAATCTTCATGAAGGAAAGCTTGAATTATTAAAATCCAAGGTCGCCAAACGTATGCGTATGACCCAGATGAATGTCCAGGACTACTTATCCCATTTGAGGTCAAATGAGCGCGAAGTTATCGAATTTATCGATACGATCACAACCAATCACTCTTTCTTTTACCGGGAAAATAAAAGTATTGAACACATCGTTAAACAGTTTGGCAGCCACCCCAAACGGGAGGTAAAACACTTCAAGGTCTGGTGTGCCGCCTGTTCAACCGGTGATGAACCTTACACGACGGCCGTTCAATTAAAGGATTTGGGCGTCACGTTTTCCATCCTGGCCACAGATATATCCCATTCCGTGTTGGAAGTTGCCCAAAAAGGAATATATAAAAATGACAAGGTAAAACAGGTGCCTTTGGCGATCCTGCATCGTTATTTCCAGAAAGGAACCGGAAAATACAAAGGCTACTTAAAAGTCAAAAAGGAAATACAGCAGCATATCACCTTCAAAAAATTCAATTTGATTTCAGATCGCATCCCCCGTTCGGACTTTGATGCGGTTTTATGCCGCAACGTCATGATCTATTTTAACAATCAAACCAGTGAAGCCGTCGTGGATAAATTATACAAGGCCCTTAATCCCGGCGGTTTTTTTGCCATCGGCAATGCTGAAAGCCTGATGAACATGAAACATGCTTTTAAATCTGTGGCAGGAATTCCCAGTCTTTATATAAAATAGCTTTATGCATCCCGGCTGATTTGATACTATTCACCATACTGTTCTTCATCAGAATCTCTGCTGTTTTTCTTTTTACCGAATCACCCATTTAAATTTGAAGGCAAGTCCCCCAAGGAAAGGTTATCTTTTGAATAACGGAAGCGTGTTTGGAGGCAATATGACAAACGATGATTCCATTCAAATGCAACTTCAAAAAATCGGCGAAACGTTGGGTGCAAATATCCAGCGATATCATGACCGCCTGCATGAACTAAAAAGGCTCTCCAGGATACTTTTTACAGAAACCCGGGCCGATGAAGAGGATATAAAAGCCTGGTTTGATGAACAAGGCTTTGGTATTGATAAAGACGGTTTCTGGCTGAGTCTGCCCCAATTAAAAGCCTTTCGGGAAAATCGTACGCCAGGGGATATTATCTCCTATTCATGGCATCCTGATTTGGTCCGTAATAAAGAGGCCTGTTTTCGCATGTATGCGCTGAGAAATATAGGCCCGTTGCTCAAAGAGATATGGAACAGTTTACCCAAGACCGCATGGATTTATTATCAGGATATAACCAACACCGCGTTACAATTTCCATATATTGATCAAATAACAGCCATCCACCCTGATTTCGACTGGCGAGCCTATCATACTTTCCAATCGGTCTGCCCCCAAAACAATCCAACAGGAGAGATTCAGTGGACACAACCGACCATTGATTATGCCGGAGAGGGATTGATTCTGTCCGTTTCCATTCCCGTAAACGTCCAAAACCGGTTTATCGGTTTATGGAGTATTGATCTGCCCATGGTAAGCCTTTATCCGGAATATATATTTGACACGCTTCTTGAAGGCCAGGTCAATTTTATAGTGGACCAGGCCGGTAACCTGGTGGCGCACCCACAGATTGAAACCCGGATTGACTCGGGAAAAGGAAGTATTTTCAAGACCCATTTTCATGAGCTCAATGCCGGGTTCCAAGCATTATCACTACCCCAATTGCTGAAAAACAAAACCGGACACTTTGTGCTTAATCCGGAAACGGCACATGAATTAGTCGGATATTACCATGCAATCCCGGGGATTCGCTGGCTTTTATTTTGTATTTTTCCCCGTCAATCAATGGAATATGTCATTGATCAGAAGATCAAAACGGCCTTTGAGCGAATTAAAACAGGGGATTTTTCATATCGGCTCAATGGATTATCAGATGTTAAGCACAGTAAAATTATCGCTGACGGATTTAACGAAATGGCCAGAGCACTGGAAAACCAGGCTGAGAAACAGAAAAAAACTCAAAAAGAAAAAGAGCTGCTCGAAGATCGAATCCGGCACTATCAAAAGATGGAAGCCATCGGTACGCTTGCCGGCGGTATTGCCCACGATTTTAACAACATTTTATTTCCCATCCAGGGCTACGCTGAAATGTTGTTGGATGATTTTCACCCCAATGATCCTAAATATGAAATGGCCCAAGAAATTTTCCAGGCGGCATCCAGGGCCAAAGCGCTTATCGAACAAATTCTGACCTTCAGTCGTCAAGGGGCGACAAAAAATCAAATAGTACCGCTTCAAAGCATCCTTAAAGAAGCTCTGAAGTTATTAAGATCGACAATTCCGAAGAATATTGTGATTCGAAACAATATCATGGCCGAGTGCAAGCCGGTGTATGCCGATCCCACAAACCTTCACCAGGTAATTATGAACCTTTGCACCAACGCGTTTCATGCTGTGCAGGAAAAAGAGGGGGCCATTGATGTTGTGCTAGAGGAAATCTCGGTCACCGCAGACGGGCAGTATGGCATTGCCGGTTTACCCTCCGGAGATTACATTCGCCTGACGGTATCCGATACAGGGTGCGGTATGGACAAAAACACGTTGGAACAGATATTCGACCCCTATTTTACGACAAAAAAAGAAGGAAAAGGGACTGGATTAGGCCTTTCAATTTCATACGGCATCATAAAAAATCTCAATGGGGATATTAAAGTGTATTCAGAGCCGGATAAAGGCACAACCTTTCATGTTTACATACCGGTCACCAGCAACGAAAAAAAACAGGAAGCAGGAGAAAACATCAACATTGTAAAAGGAACAGAACGCATACTGCTTGTGGATGACGAGGGCAGTATCGCCCAGATGGGAAAGGTCGTGCTCGAAAAATACGGTTATCATGTTTCGGCGTTTACCAGCAGTATTGAAGCGTTGAGTAAGTTTGAAAAAAATCCAGCATCCTTTGATTTGCTGCTCACGGATATGACCATGCCGGATATGACGGGAGATAAATTAATCCGGCAGATCAAGGGTATTCGGCATAATATTCCGGCTATTATATGCACAGGATTCAGTGAAAGTATTTCTAACGGTAATTACTCAGATAAGGGGGCAGATGGATTTCTCATGAAACCGGTTGCCATACATAAACTGATTGGTGAAATCCGAAAACAACTGGATAAAACAAAGCAGAAGTAAAGCGCCCCCCATCCCGGCAGATAAAAATGAGTCCGATCCATAAAAACAAAATCTAAAGTTCAGGTACGGCTGTTAATCAAAAAACTCTGTATGGCTGAGCATATAGGGCAAAGTATGCCTGGTATTGCCGACAAAGGCCATTGAGGTTTCGAGCCCAATCATATCAACGCATCTATGAAAAAATATCCAAGAGGCTCATTTTGATGGGCCTTTGGGTTCCATGCTTTTCAGTAAATTGCCAAGGCCGGAAGCCCTGAGAGTACGTTGTTTAGCGGCAGACGCCAGAATCCCAGGTGAAGGCCCTGCCAGAGTAAAAAAAGAACGTGCCCGGGTGATGCCGGTGTATATAAGCTCCCGGGTCAGTACCGGACTCATGGTATCCGGCAGGATCAGGGCCGTATGGTCGAATTCAGAGCCCTGGGATTTGTGGACCGTCATGGCATAGACCGTTTCCACCGATTCAAGTCTTGACGGGAGCACCTGCTTGATAGAGCCATCCGCCATGGGGAAAACCACCCGCAGCGCCTTTCCAGGTGAAAGTCCGTCGCCCTGATCCTTTTGACTGTTACTGCCGACTTCAACGGCAATGCCGATATCACCGTTCATCAGCCCAAGGCTATAATCGTTCCGGGTAACCATCACAGGGCGGCCCGGATACCACCCCTGGGTGGCCCGAATCAGTCCGGCATTGTAGAGTATCCGGGCGCAAATACGATTCAGACCTTCCACACCCCACTCGCCTTTACGAACGGGGCTCAACAGCTGAAATCCGTCAAATTTCTCCAAAACAGCCTTAAGCCAATGGGTTTCAGATGCAAAGCCCTGCATCCCGTTGGCGAGGATCTCAAGATATGCCCGGTATCCAACCGGTTGTGCGGCAGCATGTGGAAAAGATTTTGGATTGCCGTCCAGTATCAGGCTGCGAAATTGTGCATCTTCACAAGAGCGGATCGCAAGCTGATGTATGTCCGGATATTCCTTTTCCCAGACCTTGGCAACCGCCTCTTTTGCACCTGAGTTGACGGCCTGGGCCAGATTGCCGATGCCGCTGTCTTCATGAAATCGATGACTTTTCCTCAACACTACGATCTGCTGGTCCAGTCCGGTGCCGGGGCCTGAATAGTCAGACAAGTCGTATCCCGTCGCATTTTTAATGAAATCAACGGTAGCCGGCAGATAACACGGGCGGGAGGCATTGGCGCAAATGTCACCCAGCACGGACCCGGCCTCCACGGACGCCAGTTGATCCTTATCCCCAAGCAGGATTAATCGAGCTTTGGACGGCAAGGCACCCAGCAGGGCATCCATCATTTCAAGATCGATCATGGAAGCTTCGTCCACCACCAAAAGATCCACGTGCAAACGGTTGGTCCGGTTATGGATGAACTGCCGGGAATCATGGCGCGTCCCCAAAAGCCGATGAAGGGTCGTCACCTCGGTGGGCATATGGGCTTGAATCTCTTCGGGCAAAAGGCCCATGGCCCTGGATATGGATTCCGTAAGCCGGGCGGCCGCCTTACCGGTGGGGGCGGCAAGACGTATGCGCAGTATTTTACCCTGTTCCATGGCGATGCCCTGAAGCAGACCCAACACCTGCACCACCGTTGTTGTTTTACCGGTCCCGGGTCCTCCGGAGATCACGCTGAAATTGGAAGCGGCGGCCACGGCAGCGGCCACGCTCTGCCAATGGATGCTTTGTTTTTCAATCTCTTTTGGGTCTCGCAAATTTAAAAAGATCTCATCCAGCCGTCTTTCCAAATCGTCTGGAACCGGATTTTTTTGTTCCACCCGGCCAAGAATCTCCTGGGCCACCTGCCGGGTATAGACCCAATATCGTCTCAGATATAAGCGCCCCTGTTCCAGGACCAGCGGGGTATTGTCACTATCTGAACCCACAAGCGCGGAACCGGACAGCTGGTTCACCCAATGGTCTTTGGTGATCTTTTCAAGAATCTGCGAAGGTTTGGCGGGCATATCCTCTCCTGTCTCACTTTCGGGTGGCAGGGAAAGTGTGCCGTCGGGATCATTCAAAGCGCTGGCAATATCCAGACAAATATGACCCCGTCCAAGTTGGTGGCTCGCCAGGGCAGCGCCAAGAAGCACCAGGGGAGAAGCAGATGAATCCTGACGATTTAAAAATAACACAAATGCCTGATCAAGCGGCCTAAGCCATCCCCGGTCGGTCCAGGTGTGAATCAATTTAAAAAAATCATCAGGGGGCATCATAAGGCGTCTCCTTTTTCCAACACATTGTCAGCCTTAAACAGATTATCCAGAGCATTGATCAGGGTCGCCGGGGGTTTGTCCACATAAACGCCCTGGCCGGATGTATTGACACCCCTTAAGAAAAGATAGACCGCACCGCCCACATCCCGTTCATAGTCATACCCCTCAAGACGGGCTTTGAGCAGTCGATGAAGTGCCAGGATATACAGCAGGTATTGAAGATCATACCGATGCCCCACCATGGCCTGGGCCATGGCCTCTTGCCCGTAGGCACTTTGATCATTGCCCAGATAATTGGATTTGTAATCCAGAACAAAATACTGGTCATTAAAACTGAAGACAAGGTCAATGAATCCCTTGAGCATGCCGTTAATCCGGTCCCGCCGTAACACCGGCCGGACAATACCCGGCAGTACGGAACCGGTCACCAGCCGGTCCACATCAAGGATATCCACCTGGTGGGCCGCAAAAATAAACTCCATTTCCGCCCGGCACAAATCCCTGCCAAGATCGGACAACGGCATAGACCCCCCGTTCAAAGGCAGGGGGGTTTGAACCAATTCCAGAAGCCAGTGCCAAAGGACATCGGTCCAGGCCTCCCAGCCCCGGCGAACACACAAACTTTCAATTTTATCCCGTGTGACTGCAGGATTCTTTGCAACCCGGTCGAATCCCGTATGCGCCGCCCATTCCAGCATGTCATGAAGAAAGGTTCCCGGCTCAGGCCCCCGGGCAAAGGTGTGGATGGATTGGGCGTTGGGAATAACATCCAGGGCCAGGGCCTCTTCGTCTGCCGTCTCCTGGAGCTGGTCCTGGGCCGGGGAATCCGGAGACTCCACAACCGTATCTTCAAAGGAGAGGTGAAAGGCCGCCCCGGCATCGGGCATGGCCGCCCCGGAGAGAATCCCGGAATAACTGGTGATCCGCCAGTTTTTAGGAATTGAGCCGGAGAACACTCTGGCAGGTAACAGGTTAGATGCTTCAGACGCTGGTTCGAAAATATCCAAGGTCGCGTCCGGCAATGGCTTAATGGCAATGGCCTCACAATCACCCTTTAGATCCGTAAGGATGGAAGTCAGGTTCGCCGTGGGGATCATCTCCCCACCCCTTAGCAGATAGCCGATGCCGGACTGGTGAAGGTCTGTTTTTTCCCCATTTTTTTGGGTAACCGGCCCCATGACGCCCATCCCCAGCCAGCATGCATGGCACGCCCGGGTCAAGGCCACATAAAGGATTCGCAAATCCTCGGCCAGCCGTTCCTGGTCCGCCGCTTCCAAATCTTCATCACCTGGGTTTACAACCATTGACACACTTCCATCACCATTATGGCGTTTCACCATGGGAGAATTTCCTGCGGTTACTTTCCTAAAACTGCAGATAAAAGGCAGGAAGACCAGAGGATATTCCAGCCCCTTTGACTTGTGAATGGTGACCACCCGGACCAGATCCTGGTCACTTTCAAGGCGAAGAATCTGTTCGTCGTTGCCCTGGTGATTTTCGATCTGCCCGGCAAGCCAGCGAATCACGCCCTGTTCGCCGTCAAGGTCCGCTGCCGCGGCCTGGATCATTTCCGATAAATGGAGCACATTGGTCAGTTGCCGCTCTCCTGACGGCGTGGCCAGCATCTTGGCACTCACGTTGAATGCTAGAAGCAAGGCTCTTACCATGGGCAGCACCCCCTGGCGGCGCCAGATGTTCTGGAATTGCTTAAACCGTTCCAGCTCCGCCTCCCAGGCCAGTTCGTCTTCTTTCAACCGGTCCAGGGTTTCAAAAGAGAGATTCAACACCTCCGTGGCCAGGGCGGTTCTCACCCATGCATCGTTGGTCGGTTCAGAACAGGCCTGGAGGATATACAACAAGGAGAGCGCTTCCGGGCTGTCAAACACAGATTCCCGGTCTGACAGATAGACCGATTTCACCCCACGCGCAGCCAAGGCGGATCGAATGGCCGCAGCTTCATTGCCATCCCGGACGAGAACGGCAATGTCCGAAGGCTTTAAAGGAATTATTTCCTCTCCAGGTTCGGAAAAGCCGGCAGCACAGGGGGTCTGATTCCCTAAATTTAGGAGCCGGGTGATCTCCTGGGCCCCGGCTTGGGCCATCTTGCCGATATATCCGTCAGGCCCTGTTTTTTTAACAGGTTTATCCTGGTTCATCTGCCAGAACGTCATAGCCGGCATCTGTTGGCCATCCACCCAAAGTGCTTCCTGCCGGCCCTGGGCCGCGACCGGTTCAAAGGGAATCTGATCCCTGAATAAAAAGGGTCCCTGGGAAAGTTGGTTCGCCCGGCTGAATACCTGGTTGACCGCCTTCACCATACCCTGGGTGGACCGGTAATTCTTTTCCAGGGTGTAATGATGTCCCTGGGTATCCTTTTTTGCCCTGAGGTAGGTATGGATATCCGCCCCCCTGAAGGCATAGATGGCCTGCTTGGGATCTCCAATCATAAAGAGACCTGTGTTTTCCTGATTCAGATAAATGGCGCCAAAGGAGCTATACTGAACCGGATCAGTATCCTGGAACTCATCGATCATGGCCACCGGGAACTGTTCCCGGATTACCCCGGCAAGGCGGTTCTCCCCGGAGGTCTGGGGAGTCAACGCCTGGCCCAACCGAGTGAGCAGATCATTGAACCCCATCCGGGACAAGCGGTTCTTGGCGGCAGAGACCCGTGTACGAATTTCAGCCGCAGCATGGTAGATCAGCGCTGTTTTCACATCCATTGAGGCAAGATCATTATTTAACTGGTCCAGTGCAGAATACGCCGGATGGGTGGGGGCAGTTTTATTTTTAGAACCCCCTGCAGCCAGCCCCGTTGTTGAAAACTTTTCCAGAACTTGTTCTTCAGGTAAAGGCCCGTCATGATTTACCCACTGATCCAACTGCATCACCCACTTGTCCAGTGAAGCCTTCCGGTACTTATTGTTATTCAGGGTCTTATCGGCCTGGGCCTTGGCCACCTGGGCCACCGCATTGTCAAAATCCGATACCCAGGCCATTCGAGCGGCTTCTATGGATTGCATCCGCTGTGAAATCATATCAAAGGGATCACCCGTGCAGGACGCTTCACCACACGCCGCGGCATTAATAACCGGCAGCACCTGTTTCAGCAAGTCCTGGGGGGTGCTGATCCCGGCCACGGCTTTTAATTCCGATAACATCGCCACGCTTCGGGGATAAAATCCTGCCCGCCAGAAATCACAGGCCGCCTCTTCCAAAAGGTCCTGGTCGTTGGGAGCGAGCTCCAGATCAAACAAAGAGAGGCTGTCAAAGGCATGCTGGCGGAGCATGCGCTGGCACCAGGCATGGATGGTGTGAATGGCAGACTCATCCATCCACTGGGCCGCCTGTTCCAGGCGCATGGCCATGATCGGCCAGTCATTTGGATCATAATCATCTTTCAAGTTATTGAGAAAGTCATCTTCTTCTCCGGTTCCTCGAAAAAAACGTGCAGCCTCGGTAAGCCGGTTTCTAATTCTGTCCCGAAGCTCTTCGGTGGCAGCGTTGGTAAAGGTAACAACCAGGATCTCCGGCGGAGTCAGCGGCCTGGAAAATCCGTTTTCTTTCCCATGCCCTAAAATCAGCCGAAGATAGAGGGCGGCAATGGTGTATGTCTTTCCGGTTCCGGCACTGGCTTCGATCAGCCGGGCACCGTTCAAAGGAAAGGTCATTGAATTTAATTTTTCCACCATGGTTACACCTCCTTTTCCAGGGCTGAGATTAGAGGGGCATACAAGGCTTGACTAAGGTGAACAAAGGAATTGTCATGGGCCTGCCATAAATCCTCAAATGTGGGATAGGCCCGCCTGAGGTAGGCATCATAGGACAGTTCTCCGCCAGATCCAAAATCACCCCCTTCATATGCCTTTGCCGCGTCATCCTTGGCTTTTTCCTCATCTTTGTTCCCCAAGGCATAGACGTAAGCCAGCCCTGTTTTGGCCGTAACCGGCAACGGTAGCCTCAGCCCCTGGAACAAACAGGACACCATGTCATTAAGAATCTTTTGGGATACTGTTTTTGCAATGGGAGAAAAGCAGACAATGCCGTCCGGGGCCACAAGATGGCTGGCGAGGTCAATTCCCTGGGCGCAACCTGCGACATGTTTCACCCAAAGTCCGGACAGGCTATGGATTCGAGTCACCTTGCCGTTGCTCCCCATAATTGACTTTGGATAAAACTCCCATCGGGCGAACTGGCTCAAAACGCCGGAGTCACCCATATTTTCCGAATCATTGACTTCATGAATCTTATCCAGCCAGTCATCTAAAAAAATGGCCGGTGTTTCATCCGAGTCAATGTTCAGGGAAATCTCCATGGGATCACAGGGACAGGGCCATTTTTCCAATAAATTCTGATGTCCGGCCAAGATCTCCATGACCGGTTTTGAAAGTTCCTCGGCTGCCAGATGACCGAACCCCGCCATGGGCAACGCCCCTGTCCGGGTCAAGCGCATGGCCTCTGTTGTAACGGCGGAACCTGCGTCCAAGGGCTTGGCTTGGAGCCCTGCCTCCAGCAATTGTGTCCCTAATCCAAAAGGCGCCAGAAAATCCAAGGCAAAGGGCTCCTGATCCCGATCAGTTATGGACGGATCATCAAACCGGATGGACAGACGCTGGTTGAAGAAATATTGAACCGGTTTTTTAAAAAAACGAATCAGGGAGGTCAGATTCAGGGTGTCTTGGAAGTCAGGCACAGGTAAAGCTCGATTTACGGTATCCCGGCCCTCCACTATTCCGGCATCAAGGGAGGTCCGCCATTCATGGGCATAGGTGAACAGGCCATGGCCGCCTTCGCGAAAATAGTCCCGGCCAAAAGGCTGCAAGGGATGGATATGGGTGATCGCCCCCAGCAGATCGGTATTTTCGGTTCCATCTGCGTTTTTATCCAGGTACCACCCGGCACTAAGATAATCCCGGAGCTGTCCAACCAGCACCGAAGGCATACGCTCACTGTTATCCCGGTCATCCCTGCCCACATAGGAGATATATAGCCGTTTTCTGGCCGACAGCAGGGACTCAAGGAAAAGATACCGGTCATCCTCCCGCCGGGATCGGTCCCCGGGCCGGTAAAGCCCCTTCCCTGACATCAAATCAAAATCAAGGGGCGGGTGGCTTCGGGGAAACGCCCCGTCGTTCATGCCCAAAAGGTAGACCACTTTAAAAGGGATGGCACGCATGGGCATCAGTGTGCCGAAATTGACCATGCCAGCCAGAAACCTTTGGGATGTGCTGGATTCATTCATCCGGGACAATAAAAAATCCCGGACAACGGCCAGGGGTAATTGTTCATCCAGCATCGCCTGGTCGCAGGCATCAAGCCACTGGTCCAAAATTTCGTTCAGCCGGCTGATCGTCAACTGGTCCTGGCTTTCCCGGACCATAAAACAATCCTGGGTGAGATTTCGGATTTTCTCGCACCAAACCGCCGGTGTGGCATCTTGGTTCAAACTGCGCCACAAACCTTCCAGTTCACCAATCGCATCGAACAAAGGTCCCACCAAAGCGGCCTCAAGGCCGCCGACCTCTTCGTAGGGCTCAATACCCTCCCATTCCCCACCCGATCCAACCGCATACCCTAAAAGCATACGGTCCAGACCAAAGGCCCAGGTGTTCTGCGCCAGTCCATCTGGCAGTTTGAATAACGTGCGCTGTTCGTCATTTAAGCCCCAGGCAATGCTGGCGCCTTCAATCCATTGCCTCAGCTTGGGCAAGTCCTCCTCTCCAATGTTAAAGCGCTTCCTGAATGCCCCGACTTCGAAAAGATCCATGACGTCACTGACGCCCATTCGGGAATCGGGCAAATGCAACAGGGTCTCCAGGACCCTGATCAGGGGCACACTTTCCCTGTTGGGTTTATCTGCAATGGTAAAGGGTATAAACCGGGAATCCGTTAACGCCAGGTTCCCGAAAACCGCTTCAATGTGAGGGGCGTAAGAATCAATGTCGGGGGTCATCACAATAATGTCCCGGGGGTTTAAATCCGCCAGGGTTTCAAAACAATGAAGAAGCTGATCCTGAAGGATCTCCACTTCACGCTGGCGGCTGTGGGCCACCTGAAAACAGATCGATTCATCTCCCGGCTCAACCTCTTGTTTCTCACCCTCATCCCCGGGGAGCGGCTCAAGATCGAGAATCGCCTGTTGTACCTGCTGCAAAAGGCCATTGTCGCTGCCGGGTGCTATAAAATCCTCAAATATATCGATTTGGGCAAAATTAGTTTCATAATTTTCCGGTTCGTCATACCCGTAAAGCAGGCCAATGTAATCCCGCCCCTGTTTTCCCCACGCCGCAAGTAATGGATTGGCATGCTGATGAAGCATCTCGGGGGCAGGAGCACTGGGCATGCCGGACTTCACCATGTGACGGGCGTTTTCAATGCGCAAAAGTTCCCGGTCTTCAACAATGTCCGCCCAGAAATGACGGCAGGGGTTGTGGACAAAAAGCAACACCTGGGACATGGAAGAGACAGCGTACAAGGTTTCCAGCACCTGGCGGGGCAGAGACGAAATCCCGAACACAATCACCCGGGGAGGCAATTCCTTTGGCCGCTGCCCGTCCAAGGTTCCAGCCTTTTCCAAAAATCTGTTATGAAGGTCGGCCCGGCCTAAATGTCTATATTCATCCGGGACATCTGCCTTGATCCTGCGCCAGAGTTCAGCCTGCCATTTCTGATTTTCCCCCAGGGGGATCGGCCGCCCCCCTATTCTGGCGAGCCGGTCAATTCCCTGGGACCAGTCTTCAAGCCAATCCGCCCGGTACACCTGATACTGGTCATAAAGATCGGCCAGATGACCAGCCAGCTGGCTGCGTTTACGCAGATCGTCATCATGTTCAAGAAACCGGTTCAAAGGCGCAAAAACGGATTCACCGGCCAGCAAAGGCAAGAGCCTGAAAATCCGCCAGATCAATCGATCTTTGTCATAGGCGGATTCTTCGGGAATAATCTCACTGCCCAGAACCGCCCGGTATGCGGTCCAGACGTACCGCCCCGGCAATTTCATCTCAATGCCTGCACTGATGCCGCATCCGTCATCCGCAGCCAGTGCCAGCTTCAGCCATTGGGCCATGCCATTGCTTTGAACAATAAACTGCTCGGTCTCCAGAACCCCTAAGGGATGACCCTTAATCCAGTTGACAGCCACCTGCCTTAAATCTTCCAGATGATTGGAATGTATAATTGAAAGGCCGGGAGAAAGCGCTTGCCGGAAATTTTGATGTTCAACTTTCATTGTGTTTCCTGAAACTATAATTCTAAAAAACAAAAAATTTTTGAAACCTATTTTGCTTCGATCCAATTTTCCAGTCGCAAACCATCAACGCTGACAAACTCACGCATGTTTACTATAGACCAGAATTAATGATTCAATGCCAGAGCCTTTAAACAGTTCGCCACCTTTTGCGGTTTTCACGGGAGCATGTATAAATTATCCTAATTTAGGTGTTCAACAAGGTATTTTATTATTACACAGGTAGCCGGGAAAATTAAAAAGATCAATATAAGGAGATAACATGAAAACGACCAGTATCACACTCACTTTTATTGTCAGTTTAATATGTATTCTATGCGGGTGCCAGACATCACAGGGCAGCAAAACCTATTCAACCAGCCAGGCCCAGACAGCGCATTCAATATATTATGGTACTGTATTGAAGGTGTCCCAGGTTACCATCCAAAAGCCTCAATCCGGAGCCGGGGCTATCGGGGGCGCTGTGGTGGGCGGGGTCATCGGTTCTACCATCGGCCAGGGGCGGGGCAGACGGCTTGCCACCACCGCCGGTGCTTTGGGAGGCGCGGCCATGGGCAGTGCTGCTGAAAACTCGGCAGGTCAAAAAACCGGCCTTGAAATTGAAGTTGAACTGGATGACGGAAGAATTCTGGTTGTTGTGCAGGAAAAAGACGATGAGTTTGCTGTTGGCGACAGGGTCCGCCTTGTCCAGGGCCGGGACGGTTCGTCACGCATCCGGCAGTAACGGCACCATGCACCATCCTAAAAAAACATGGAATATCCTACTATAGCCCAATGCCCTGTATAAATGAACTTTACAGGGCATTTCAATTTTTCATGCGCTCATTCTACCTGGATGCCCACGTTTTTAAGGCCGAGAAGCACTTTTTCAACGATGTCATCAAATTTAATAAAGTGTTTGATTAACACCCGGCCGCGTGAGGAAAAGTCGGGTTTGCACATCAGCAAATCCTTTCCGGCCAGTCTCCCCTCTTCAATCCTTCCCAACAATCCTAAACTTGCTGCTTTCATTAACGGATCCCAGAACAGCAAGGGCGTGTTAAAGTTCAAGGTTTCCTCCCAGGCCTGTTCGTATTTTTCCTGGCGGACCCAGTCCACCCACAGCACATAGTGTACCGAAATAAGGTAATACGGGTTGAGTGCCATGGCTTTGCGGATAAGGGCCGGCCCCTGCTGCCAGTCGCCGAAAAGGGTCATCAGGTATCCAAAATAATCAAGAAACATTAAGGAGTTGGGATTCAGTTTCCGGGCCCGGTTGACCTCGGCTCTTCCGGCGGACAGTTCATTTTGAAACAACAGAACAAATGCCATGACCAGCCGGACTCGCTGGTTGGTAGGGTTCAGTGCCAAACCTTTCCTGGCATATTCAGCGGCTTTTTCCAGGGAGGTGTCCATATCGATCAGCTCCAGGGAATAATTGATCACGTACAGCCGGGCAAGCATGCTCCAGGCCAGACCGCATTCAGGCTCTTTCATGCAGCCCTGGTGAAGCGCCATAACCGTATCGGCATAAAGCTCCATGGAAAAGTCATCCATAAACCGATAGAATTTCAGCAATGCCTGATATGTTGTTACATTCTCAGGGGGAACCTGTCGTGATTCGCATGACAGGATTCTAGGAATAATCCCGTCTTCGCAGGTTATTTTGCTGACCACCGCACTTGCGATGCGTTCTCCAAAGGAGATCATCTCCGCAGGGTTGAGATCTGTTTTATGGGCGTCCCCCCAGATATGAACCCCTGTTGATTCATCGGTCAGGGTCACAATCACTTTTAATCCTGAAATATCCTCTCTTATACTTCCACCCAGTACAAACCGGGCGTCAAGGCCGCAGGACGGCCTGGCTTCAGACCCTTGCCGGACCACACGGATTTCCTGATATCGTGTAATTTCCAGGGCGATTTCAGTGGCAAGTCCGACCCCCATATAAGCCAGTTCCTGTTTTCCGGTCAGGTTCTCAAAGGACTGCACCAGAATCTTCGGCCACGTGTCTGGGACAGGGGCGTTTGTATCCCGGCCTTTCGCCGCATATAGATCATCTTCAATGCATGTCTGTTTCCGGAACAACGGTACATAACTGCCTTTGGGGATATCGATGCAGATGGGATCGTTCTGTCCTGCGACCAGGTAATACCTTTCAAGAGCCCGCCGAAGTTTGTTGGCCTGAATGCTCACGATGGGATCGGTTGTCTGGTCAAACTCTTCCCCTCTTCCAAAGACTTCCGTGGCAACAGTGTATCCCTTGATTCCGTCGGCCTGCCCGGCCAAAGTTTTTTCTACGACATAACTTAAAAATGCTTTTTGAGCGTCCGTTGCCTTGAACTCTGTTGAGTTCAGAAGCCGTTCCATTTGCTCCCGGACGATTAACGGTTTAAACTCGGGATCGTCAACGGCGATTGTCGGGGGACTGATCAAAGGATTTTCGTTCATAATTTTTCTATATATTTTGAACGTGTTACAAAAACAGCACGCTGACTGACGTCTATAATTTATCCTAAATTAGGTGTTAAAAAATGTGGCTCACTATTACACAAAGAATTTGAGATATCAATCGCATTAATATTTAAATTGAGTTAAACGCCATGACTGTAATCCACCATAGCCTGTTTATAGTTATTCAACGGTTTCCTTCCGACAAAGAATGTCTGGTACGGCTGTACCAATACAGCAAGCCGTTCCGAGCCCTTTGCGATGATTACCTCAAATGTGTAAAAGCGATCAAGCACTGGAGCAGCTCCGAGAGTAGTAATGCCGAAAAGCTGGTAAACGAATATAGAGAGATAAAGAAAGGCCTTGAGGATGAAATTAGAGAACGCCTTGATGTCATGTGGTAATCGCTGAAAAGGCCTTAAAAGGATAAAAATCGAAGAAAAGTGTTGAAGACATTCGACAAATGGATGAAAAGGGGAGTAGTCAATGAAATTAAATCAAATTTTAATCTGGTTATGCGTAACGGTCGTTTTGTTACCAACGATGGCGGCAAATGCAGTTGAAGGGGGATCAGGGGTATACTCGCTGGGTCTTGTGGGGCCCCAGGCGGGCGTTGCACCGGACCCAGGCGCCTATTTTACCTACAATTTTTACTACTATAAGGGGGATTCAACCACCCGGACCTCATCTTCAAGTCTTGTCCAGGTACCGGGTACAGGGCTTGAGCTTCCCGTGCAGGTCAATGGAAGTGTCCAAACCGAGGTTGAGGCCTGCGCCCATATTTTTACATTTACTTATATGTTCGATACGAAAGTTTTAGGCGCACGGCCCGGCGTGAGTGTGTGGGTGCCCTATGTCACCTCGGATCTTTCCCTGGCAGGAAACGGGGTCATGTCCCTGACCGGCCCCTGGGGCAACACCTGGGACTTCCCCTTATCCGGCAATGCCGAACCCAGTTCATCCGGTTTAGGCGATATCACCTTGACCGGAAAGCTTGGGTGGCAGGACGGGTTGATGCACTATCTGGCTACGTTGAATATATATGCCCCCACCGGCAAGTATGACAAGAATAGTGTGGTGAATGCAGGAAGAAACCACTGGGCCGTTGATCCCATGATGTGCGTGACCTATCTCAACGAAAAGATCGGGCTGGAGGTTTCAGGGGCTGCGGGCATTACCTTTAATTTCGAGAATTCGGATACGGATTATGATTCAGGCGAAGAGTTCCATCTAGATTTAGCGGTAATTCAGCACTTTTCGGAACAATTTCACCTTGGCCTGGTTGGTTACCTTTACAAACAGTTAAGCAGTGACAGCGGCCCCGGTGCGGTTGACGGATACAAAGGGCGTGTATATGCCTGCGGACCCGAACTCGGCGGAATGATCCATTTGTCGGACAAGAACAACTTATTCCTCAAAGCCCGCTGGTACAAAGAATTTAGTGCAAAAAACCGACTGGAAGGAGATACGGTGTATCTGAGTGCTTCCGTCAGTTTTTAACCCGGAGCGTTCAAATTTAAAAACAACCTAATTATATTCAAAATCAAGAAAGGAAAACATTTAAAATGAAACGTTATGCTTACGTTATGGCTGCACTGGTTCTTTTAATTAGTATTGTCGATACCGCGTATGCCCTGGACCCAATCCCTGCGAAATCCGGGTTCAGCGGTTTTGTGCGCGCAGGGGGCGGTGCGATTAAGTATAAAAGCAATATGGTGGCCGGAAACAAACTTATGGATGCAGGGACTGAGACCATTCACAGTTTGACCGGAGAACCCGATTCAGAAACCACGGGCATGGCCATGGTTAATTTTGAATTGGCCTACACCTTTGACCAGACCCGGACCCAGGTGACCTTAGGCTCCCAGCTTGAAGATCTTGCCCAGATGCAGCTGGGCCAGCAGCTCGGTGTCAAGCAGGAACTGCCCGATAAGAGTATCATCATGGCGGGTTTTCTGTTTTCAAGCATTCCCACCGAGGTGTGGAAGGACCCTTACGTCACCGGCACCGCCAGGCAGGAGACCGACCGGGATTCCAAAGGGCTGCGCCTGGTATATGACCGGATTCTGGGGAGCAATTTTGAACTGAGCTATACCTATCGTGATATTGATGTTGATGATGAGCAAAGCGGTAGACTATCCGGGTACAGTACTGCCGTGTGCAACCTGCTGCAGCGGGACGGTGAGAACCACAGACTGGAGTTAAGCTACCGGTTTACCATGGAAAAACAGCATGTGCTTATTCCGCGCTTCACCTATTTCCAGAATGACAGGGACGGGGATGCCATGAGCAATGACGGATTCGACGTCCAGATGACGTACATGTTTTTCAATGATCCTGTCACCCTGATTCTCAACGGCTGCATCGGCAAGGCCGACTATGATTCAGCCAACCCCATTTATAATTCAACCCAGGATGATGACCGGTTCGGGTTGGATTTCCAGATCTATTATAAAAATCCCTTTGGATGGAAACCCTTTGGCCAGGAAAACTTCAGTGTGTTTGCCATGGCCTCCTACTGGCAGACCGATGCTAATATAGATTTCTACGACACAGAAGTTGCCGTGGGCCTTGTGGGTGTCATGTTTCGCTTCTAACAGACCGTTCAACGCAAAAAGCGAGTAACGCTTAAGATGAAAAGAAAAATTCATACCCTGACGGCAATCGTGATGGGCATTGTGATTCTGTTGGGCCCCATGTGGCCTGTGAATCACACCTTTGCCAGTGAAGAATCTAAGCTGGCCCAGGATTTAACCAACCCCCTGGCCGATCTAATGACCATCCCCATTCAGATGAATTTTGACCGCAATATTGGTGTTCATGATCAGGGAGAGCGGATTCAGACCAACATTCAGCCGATAATTCCCATTCACCTCAACGACCGGTGGAATCTGATCACCCGAACCATTATGCCCATCATCCACCAGGAGGATATCTATCCAGGCCAGGGTTCCCAGGCTGGGCTTGGGGATATCACCATGACCTTGTTCCTGTCACCAAAAGCCCCCACAACCGGGGGCCTTTTGTGGGGTGTGGGACCGGTTTTCATCATGCCGGCGGCCACGGATTCCCTTCTGGGCAGCAAAAAATGGAGCGCAGGGCCTTCGGGGGTAGTGCTGACCATGAAAGGGCCGTGGACCCTTGGCACCCTTGCCAACCATGTCTGGTCCTTTGCCGGAGACAGTGACAGGCGTGATGTCAACGCCTCCCTTGTGCAGCCCTTTGTCTCCTATACCTGGCCCAATGCCTGGTCCATGTCCCTGCAAAGCGAAAGTATCTATGACTGGGAGTCGGAAAAGTGGTCTGTCCCTGTGAACTTAAGTGTATCCAAGCTGGTCCTATTCGGAAAGCTTCCGGTGAGCCTGCAGGCAGGTGTGGGCTATTGGGTGGAGGCACCTGATGCAGGACCCGAGGGGTGGCGATTCAGGCTTGGAGCAAGTTTTGTACTCCCAACACTTTTTGGGAATAAATAGAGGGTTGCCCGGCATGTCTGCGCAATGGCCGCTCAAGCCAGACGGTAGAAAATATTAACAGGATTTAAACAGATGAGTTATTTACATCCCCACTGTCGTAAAGTCATTCACGCGTTTACCGCCATACTCCTGTTGCTTGCCGTTTGCGGTTGTGCCGGCACAATCCCGCGTAATCCGGTACCACCGGAACTTGCAACCCGGGTGGAGATTCCCGGGATCCCCCATGTCCGATTCTGGGGAGATGAATGGCCACAATGGTCAAAAGAGGCTGTGCACAACTCTTCGCATTCAGACCTGGTCCAGCTTCCCAGTTTGTATAATACCCGGCATCGTTACCTGGCCATTTCCGGGGGAGGCGCTAACGGGGCTTTCGGGGCCGGGCTTCTGTGCGGATGGACCGCCTCGGGGACCCGGCCGGAGTTCACCATGGTCACGGGGATCAGCACCGGTGCGCTGACTGCCCCGTTTGCCTTTCTTGGACCGGACTATGACGGCATCCTCAAAACCATTTACACAACCACTTCCACCGAGGATATCCTAGAGAGAAAAGGGGTATTTTCTGCGCTTTTCAGCGACTCGATAACAGACACGTCACCGCTCAAAGCCATGATTGACAGGTATATCGGCCCGGATATTGTTAAGGCCATTGCCCGGGAATACAAAAAAGGCCGGCAATTGTTCGTCGGCACCTTCAACCTGGATGCAGGCCGCTCCGTCATCTGGAACATCGGGCGGATTGCCGCCAGTGATCATTCAAAGAAAATTGAACTGATCCACGAAATCTTAAGGGCATCCGCAGCCATCCCGGTGGCCTTCCCGCCGGTGGTCATTGAGGTGAAAGCCAACGGTGACATCTATGATGAACTTCATGTGGATGGCGGAATAGGTTCCCAGGTATTTGTCTATCCGGCAGCCTTTGACTGGAAAGCCATTACCGAAAAATTCAAGGTCCACGGCACCCCGGAAGTGTATATCATCAGAAACTCTTTTCTGGAATCCAATTTCCACCAGGTCAAACGCGAAATAGTTCCCATTGCGGTCCGATCTTTGGAATCATTGATAAAAACCCAGGGATTCGGAGATTTCTACCAGATCTATGCCCTGTGCCAAAGGGACGGCATTGATTTCAACCTGACCTGGATACCTTCGGATTTCACAGCAAAATCCACACAAGCGTTTGACCCTGTATATATGACGCAACTGTTTGACAGAGGCTTTCAGATGGCACTTAAAGGCTATGACTGGCAAAAGGCACCCCCGGGCTATATTGTTAAACCGTAAAACAGGCAGGGGCAACACCACTTTTCTGCAGACGCCAAATTTAACGGAATATTTATGACTTATCAAAGAAACATTATGGTCTGGCTCGTTTTTTTTATCACAGTGTTATCTTCCCCCTGCTTTGGCAATGATGACGACACCCGGAAAGCCGAGGCAAAATCGCCGGCAAATCGTGCCTTAAATCTTCCCTATGCTTTCTACAATGAAAATTTCGGCCTGGCTGTGGGATATGCATACGGCATCTACGGTTTTCCCCAAAGGCAGGCCGCCCTGGTTGCCACAGCCATGGCCGGACACAACGGATCAGCCATGGGGTTTCTTATGGCCACGGATATCCTGCTTCCATGGAGCAAAAGACTCTTTTTGGATCCCATTATTTCCATCGGGTACTTTAATGAGGCTGATGCATACATTGACGGGAATCCAGATTTTGCAGGTCACCGGTCCGGGTCCAATGATTCTGATAAAGACAATTTTGTTAACGGCGACGGATGGGACAACTATTTTCGGATGCGATTTAAATATCTTTTGCCCATCGGACACGGGAAAACCCAGATTATTCCCGACTATGTCCTTGAAAACGGATTTCTCAAATCCGGCGCCTCGGGCGGCACCAGCCTGAATCCCTTTAAAAGCGGCCGCAGCTTTTTTGAACTTCGTCCATTTTATCGAAATCAGCAAATTGACGGGAACGATATTGACGCGGAGTCTAAGACAAACGGCCTTGATTTTGTTCTGTTCTGGGATAACCGGGATTTCCCTTTAAATCCCACCAAAGGCAATGCATTCCGGTTAAAAGTGTCCAGGGATTTCGGCATTTTGGACAGCTCAAATTCATGGACCAGTATTGAAAGCGAGGTGGATCTTTATTTGCCCCTTGGATCGTCAGACTGGTTCAGACAACGTGTTTTTGCCTTTGATGTCTGGACCTCCTATTCGCCAACCTGGGATGAAAAAGAAGACCAGACCATTACCGGCCGTCCCCCGGCATATTCAGGGGCCACCCTTGGGGGCTTGCTGAGAATGAAAGGGTTTGCCTCCCAGCGGTTCAGTGATAAGGCCGCCATATATTATTCCGCAGAAATGCGCCTCACACCCAAGTGGAATCCATTTGAAAGCTGGCCATGGCTGCAAAGACATGTCGGCGTACAATGGGTTCAGTTTGCACCTTTCGTTGAAATCGGCCGCGTGGCGCCTTCCTGGAACCTTCCGGATCTGCACTCTGATTTAAAATGGTGTGCTGGCCTGGCTGCCCGGGCCTTTGCCAAGGGGCTGGTTGTCAGGATGGACAGCGCAGCTTCGGAAGACGGTGTCAACGTACAGATGATGATCAACTATCCGTTCCAGTTCTAACTTGGGTTTTAGCCTGGGTTTGCTCACCGGTATGTCGGGGATCTGCAACGCTGCGGGCAATTCGCCTTAAGTGGGAATCAATCCGTTTCAATTGATTGAACAGGCTCAGTTCCAGTCTGGTAATCCGAATATCCCCATCGGTGGCGCTTAGAGCATGGGACTGCAATTCGATCGCCTGGTCAAACAGGCGGTCCACATCTGCTTTCATGTCCAACACCGCCTGGGCTGCGTCCCGATCCAATTCACGAATCGCCCGGGTCGTTATGGCCAGGGAACTTTCTATTTTATTTCGGATCTCGTTTAAAAGATGCCTCATGGTTTCACTGAGTCTGACCTGCTCATCCAAAGCGGTACGGCACATGGAGACCATTTCAGTCCCAACCACATTGCCCACGTTGGCAAATTGATCCACTGCCCTCATGGCCAGGGTCAGATCAAAAACCTCCTCACTGGTCAATTCCTGTTTACGAATCAAGGCAAGGTAGCGAAGAATCTGATCTCCCAAGGCATTCACTAATGCCCCCTTTTCCATGACATCCGCAAGCTTGTCTTTGTCACGCGCCAGCATGGTATTGGCTATCCCCCCCAGCATCTGAGCTATAAGGTCTGCCAAGTGGGATAGTTCCAGCCGAACGCTTTCCAGGGCAAGGGTCGGGGTTTTAATAAGGGAGTCATTGATGAACGCGGGCTTCATTGCCGCCTTTTCCTGTTCAGGCCGGTCAGGAACAAGCCACTTGGCCAATCTTGCGATCTGGGTTGTAAACGAAATAAATATTAATGTATTGACAATATTGAATAAAGTGTGCGCATTGGCTATCTGACGGGGAACCTCGGCGGCAAGCCGTGCTGTTCCTTCCAATTGGGCATGGGTCGGAGAAATTGAAAGCACCCAGCCCGCCAATATCGAAATAAACGGCAGCCAGATGAGCACGCCGGCAACATTGAAGATCACATGGACCACAGCTGCCCGTATGGCTTCACGGGGTTTGCCCAGCGTCGCCAGTAGGGCCGTGACACATGTCCCGATATTGGCACCGAATGCCAGGGCAATGCCGGTCTCCAGACTGATGAATCCCTGTCCGGCCATTGTGATGACAATGGCTGTCGTGGCCGAAGAGGACTGAACCAGGGCGGTGAAACCGGCGCCCACCAGTATGGCCAGAAACGGATTACCCATTTGGGCAATCAAGTGAAGAAACGGCGGATAACTGCGAAGTGGATGCATGCTTTCCCCCATGAGTCCCATCCCAAAAAAGATAAGCCCCAGCCCCATCAGCATATTGCCATAGTGCTTAATGCGTTCCTGCCTGGCAATAAACATGGTCAAAAATCCGCCGGCAATCATCCACAAGGCAGCTTCCTCCACCTTGAATGCCACGATTTGCGCCGTAATGGTACTGCCGATATTGGCACCCATGATGACACCAACGGACTGGGCCATGGTCATCATTCCCGCTGACACAAAACCGACAACCAATACCGTCGTTACCGAAGACGACTGGACGACGGCGGTGATAAACGTACCTGTCAGCACCGCCGTCAATCGCGTTCGGGTCAGCTTTCCCAGCAACACCTTCATTTGATTGCCCAGGGCGGACTTCAACGCCTTGGAAATCTGATCCATGCCAAAAAGAAACAAGGCCAGTCCGCCAAACAGTCCTTTGGCCATGGATAGCCAGTCAATGGAAGCGGACGGGCTGTCGGCAGTCACTGCAATTGCGGTACCCCCAAAAAGAATACCCAGAACCAATACTGAAAAAATGGGATTTAACAGCGTTCTGATTGGGAAACATTGATATGGTTGCTTCATAAATTTCATATTATTTTACCCCAGGCTATTTTTTGTTTGTCCACATCGATACGCCGGTATATTGCAAGTGAAATCCTGCAGGGTTGATCCCCAAATAGCAAGCAGCAAAGTCAGTAAAATTGAGACGGCATACGGGAAAAAAGTGCCAGAAGAAATAGGGACAATCAGCGGACTTGCCGCCTTCATTCCGGCAATTACAATCACAAAGGCCGCAAAGTTGACAATCGCGTTTTGCCTGTTGCCGTCAAAGCTTTTTACCATCTTGTCTTTCTCCATTTCTGTTTGCGATCTTACTAAAAAGTTAAAAATTTCCAGCCTAATTTAGGTTAAATATACACTAAATTAGGTGTTCGCTGTGCAACATATTTCTTAATAGAACATCAAACAAAACCCTTGGGAATTCATCATGGAAGTAATTTTTCTTCGAACGTCATGAGAAATTGGAGCATTACCTATGAATGATGTAAAAAAACTCAGTAAAGGCTTTCTTGTTGCCTGTTTAATCAGTCTTTGGGGGACAAGCGTTGCATGTGTAGGAACTCATCCCAAAAGCCATGTCGCCATGCGCATGACCACACAGGTTCCTGAATCGATCATTGTGCCGGACAAAATAGAAACAAGGCTGGGGAAGCTTGAGTTTTTCGACGGATTTCCTTCACAGCAGACCGCCCGGACCATGCATGACTATCTTTATTTTCACAGGGCGGTTGATGTGTTTCTCGATGAAATGAGTGCCGCGTCAATCTTTGCCATTCGCGAGGGGCTCAAGACACTTGGCATCCATGACTGCCACCAGGTTGCTATCTTTGAGAATCTGATGGATTCAAAAGCCCTGTGGCTGACAGCCAATACGGAGACGGTATATGCATCCAATTGTCTTAATTTGAAAAAAGACGGGCCAATCGTGATTGAATCCCCACCCAATGTGCTCGGGATTTTAGATGATATGTGGATGCGCTATGTGGGTGACATCGGCAACGCCGGGCCGGACAAGGGAAAGGGCGGTAAATTTTTGATCCTGCCGCCGGAATACAAGGGAAAGGTTCCTGACGGGTATCACGTCTTCAGATCCCAAACCTATAATGTGTGGTTCATAATCAGGGGGTTTCTGGTCAACGGCGATCCCCAACCGACGGTACAAAGTTTTAAACGCGATCTTCACATCTATCCCTTGGCAGCAGCAGACAACCCGCCGGACATGGAATTTATCAATGTTTCAGGCATACCCAACAATACCATCCACGCCAATAATTATGAATTCTATGAAGAGCTTAACAACGTGATACAGGAGGAGCATGACAATGCCATAAGTGCGGACAGGAAAGGTCGACTGGCCCTTTTGGGCATTATAAAAGGCCATGCATTTACCCCGGATGACCGCATGAAAACCCTTCTCAACGAAGCGGCCTTTACAGGGGCAGCCATTGCCAGGACCATCTCCTGGGCCGCCACGGATCCAACCGTTTTTATCTATGAGGATGACCCCACCTGGTTCAGCGCCTTTGCCGGCGGCAACCATGAGTTCATGGATAAAGAGGGATGGCTGAACCGGGATGCACGCACCATGTACATGTATAACGCCATCGGCATTACGCCTGCCATGGCCGTGGCCATGCCGGGCATCGGCTCCCAGTATGCCGCTGCCGCCATAGACGCGCAAGGAAACTGGCTGGACGGCGGCAAAACCTACAAATTGACCCTGCCGCCCGATGTCCCGGCCAAGGATTTCTGGTCCGTAGTGCTGTACGACTCCCAGACCCGCTCCATGCTCCAGACCGACCAGCAGTTCCCAAGCCTTAACAGCCAGAGCGGACAGGTCCAGGTAAACCCTGACGGCTCAACCGATATCTATTTTGGTCCCTCAGCGCCCGAAGGCAAAGCGAACAACTGGATACAAACGGTTCCCGGGAAAGGATTCTGGCTGATTCTTCGGTTGTATGGGCCTTTGGATCCCTGGTTTGATAAAACCTGGCGGCCTGGAAAAATTGAAATGATCGAGTAAGGATAAATTTTACAGGAAATGATTTGATTGAATATCTGGAGAAAAACCCATGAATGCATTTAAAAAAATGAGTCAACGTTTTCTTGTAGTCAGCACGTTCACCCTTTTTCTGGCCGGCGCGGTCAGTGCGGAAATAATCCCGCAGGGGTATAACACCCCCATCCCTTCGTCCATCATGACATCGGACAAGGTGGATACCAGTTTGGGCACACTTGAATTTTTTGACGGTGTTCCCACCGAAAAAACAGCACAGACGGTTCTTGACCATTTAACTTACCTGCGCGGCGTGGAAGCTTTTCTCAACGGCGTACCCATGGCATCCATCCATGCCATAGTCGAAGGATTGAAAAGTATCGGCGTTACCGAGGCCAATCACATGGTCGTAACCGATAAACTAATGGATTCAAAACCACTTTTTCTGACCGCCAACACAGATACGGTGTATGCGTTCAGTTTTTTTGATCTGGAAAAAACAGGGCCGTTGGTGATTGAAGTGCCGCCGGGAACAGGGCCTGGGACCGTTAATGATGCCTATTTCCGATTTGTTGTGGATATGGGCGCACCGGGGCCGGACAGAGGCAAGGGCGGAAAATACCTGATTTTGCCGCCGGACTATGAGGGCAAGGCCCCTGAAGGGTACTTTGCGGCAACATCTCCAAGTTACATCAATGTATTTGTTCTTCGCGGTTTTCTTGTGGACGGCAAACCCGACACAGCCGCTAAAATGTTCTCCGAAAAGGTCCATGTATACCCGCTGTCTCAGAAAGATAATCCGCCCAAGATGAGGATCTCGTCAGGTTCGGATATCTCATATAACACGATTCACGCCAATGACTTCTCTTTTTATGAAGAGATTGACGACGTGCTGCAAAAAGAGCCCATTGATTTTATCGATCCTGAACTGCGCGGCCTGTTCTCTGCCATCGGCCTGCAAAAGGGAAAAGCATTCATGCCCACACCTGAGCTTAAAAAAATCCTGACCGATTCAGTGGCAATGGCCAATGCCATGGCACGCGCCTTGATTTTCCATACCCCCCAGAAAGAGGCTTACCTGTATGAGAACTCTTACTGGAAGGTCGCCTTTATCGGCGGCAACCATGAATGGCTCAAAGATAAGGGAGAAGGTGGGCGTTACCTGGATGCACGTACCCTGTTTTTCTATGGGGCCACTGTGAACACCCCGGCCATGGTGCTTAAAATGGTTGGCGTCGGGTCTCAATATGCTATGATCACCCAGGACAGTGACGGCAACATTTTTGACGGCGGGAAAACCTACAAACTCAATATTCCGGCCAATGTACCGGCCAAGGACTTCTGGTCTGTGGTGGTGTATGACCCCCAGACGCGATCTGAGCTGCAAACCTCTGTGCCGTTTCCCAGCAAAAACAGCAAAACCGCTAATATGGTGCCCAATACCGACGGCTCAATTGATCTTTACTTCGGCCCCCAAGCGCCTGAAGGCAAAGAGAACAACTGGATAGAAACGGTTCCCGGCAAATCCTGGTTTCCGGTCCTTCGCCTGTACGGCCCGTTGGAACCATGGTTTGACAAGACCTGGAGACCCGGAGAGGTCGAGTTGATTAAATAGTGCCCGACCGAAAACCGTATTTTGATAAAATTGGATTCCAGGCAATACCGAAAAGGTCAAATAATCTATAGTTATTTTTTCCCGACAAGGAGGATTCCATGGCATCTGCGCAGAGAAAGGCACTGCCTCTGTTGATTTCGGGTTTCGTACTTTCTTTACTGGCAGCACCCACGACCCAAAGTCAGACCATTGCCCGTAAACCGCCCAAACTGATTCTTCAGGTGACCGTAGATCAACTCAGGGGGGACATGCCCGCATGGGTTTATGACCGTTTGGGTAAAAGCGGATTTAGATACCTTTACGAGAATGGTGTTGTTTATGAAAACGCCCAACACCCTCATGCCAATACCGAAACCGTGGTGGGACATACCACGCTGGCCACCGGGGCGAATCCGTCCGACCATGGCATGATCGCTAATGTCTGGTTTGACAAGGAACTCGGGCGATCGGTCTATAACATTGAAGACGCCCGATATAAGCTCGTGGGCGAAGGCGGCGGCGTGGACAAGGATGTCGAGTTGGATCCCACTCAAAAGGTGGCGGGCACCGACGGCCGATCCCCCGCAAGCATCCTGACCACCACATTCAGCGATGAACTGGCCCTGCGAACCAACGGCAAGGCCAAAATTTTCAGTGTGTCGGTTAAAGACCGCGGGGCGGTCCCCTTGGCCGGTCATGCAGGCAAGGCATTCTGGTTTTCAAAGGCAAAAGGGGAATTCGTGACCAGCACGTACTATTATGATGCTTACCCCGGTTGGGTAACTGCGTGGAACCAGAAAAAGCCTGTGCTGGCTTATGCCGATAAAAGTTGGGAGCTGATGCATGACCGATCGACGTATACCTATGGCGACTTTGACGACATGCCTTGGGAAACCAACGTTCCCGGCTACGGGGTAGTGTTCCCGCACCCCTTTGGAAAGGCCGACGGAAAAATGTTTACGACGCTTCTGACCGTCAGCCCGGCGGGCGACGAGCTCACCCTTGCGTTCGCAAAGGCGCTGGTCGTCGGAGAAAAACTGGGCCAGGATGAGGTGCCCGATTACCTGGCCATCAGTTTTTCCTCAACGGATTATATAGGACATATTTTTGGCCCATCAAGCCTCGAAAGCGAAGACAATCTGTTGCGGCTCGACAAGACCCTGTCTGAGCTGATCGCCTTTATCGACCAGCAGGTGGGACTTTCGCAGACCCTCATCGTGCTTTCTGCTGATCACGGCGCAGCCGAGGCCCCGGCCCAGTTGAACGGGTTCGGCATCGATGCGCGGGTTTTCGAGCCCGACAAGCTGGACAAGGAAGGGGCCATTGAAACCATCAAAGCCAAGTATGGCATCGCCGAGGAACTGGTCTCGGGTTTTGAGCATCCCTACCTTTATCTGGATCACGATGTCCTACGGAAACATAAGCTGGATGTGGACGAGGCGTCCCGAGACATCGCAAGACAGCTTACAAAATTCGACGGTGTGGCTTATGCGGTATCAAGCATTGACCTGATCGAGGGAAAGATGCCGGATACCCGCCTGTACCGGCAGATCCTTCGCAACTTCAACCCGAAACGCTCAGGCGACATCTACCTGGTTCTGGAACCCCAATGGTTCGTCGCCGAGTTCGAAGGGTTGACGGTGGCCAGCACCCATGGCTCGCCATGGCGGTATGATACGTTTGTTCCCCTTATTTTTGCCGGAAACGGTCTGGCTCCCAAGACACTTTTTCGGGAAGTCCAGACGGTTGATATTGCATTGACGCTTTCAAAGTATCTGAGGATCAAAGCGCCTTCCGGCGCAACCGGAGCGCCGCTAATTGAAGTGCTCGGACAATGAATACAGGAGAGATCAAAATGAAAAAAAACGTACTGATAGTTGCGGCGGTCTGCCTGGCATCCATGGTAATATCTTCAGCCTGGACCCAGACTCTGGACACACAGATCGGCAACGGTGGCCCGGCTGCATGCCGATGAGACGTTCTGCAAAGACCTGGAAATGGCCAAAAAAGAGTATGCAAACGCCCTTGAAAAGGGGCGTGTTCCCACCAGGGACTGCCAGGCAGAAGCGGATGCATTGGTTGGTGGAACGCTGTTAAACTAATACAAAAACTTTAGTTATGGAGGTTAGCCATGATCAAACATCACTGTTTGATGGGGTTACTGTTCGGTGCATTAACTGCCATGCTATTATTGCAAGGATGTATGTTTTTTAAACTGAAAGAGGAGCTGACAGAGTTCGAAGATGACTTTGCCTTGCTGCAGGGAAATATTGCCGTCGAGTCCCCCCCCAAAAAAAATGTTCTGGTGGTTGCCTATGAAAACACGCCATCAGGAACCAATTTATATCAAGCGGTTCTAATGAATTCCCAGTCCGGCGATTATTCGTTTGAGGTGAAAAAAGGGACATATTATATCGGGGCATTTGAGGATTTGAATAATAATCTGTCCTATGACGACGGCGAACCGGCAGGATTTTATGGGAAACCAGATCCGATTGCCATCACAGGCGAACCTCTGGATCCTCGCCATCCGAAAACGCGGATCGGGATCGATTTTTCCATATCGGCCCAGAAAAGCCTTCCGCCCGGGTTTCAAGGGAAAAGTGTCCTGACATCAGAAACGGTTAAACATTCACTTATTAAGGCCGGGGAACTTGTTAGTTTTGACGATCAGATCATGTCGGAGAAGTATGGGAGCATGGGGTATTGGCAACCGTTAAGCTTCTTGAGAGAAATTGGCTTCGGAATTTTCTTTCTGGAGAAATATGACAAGAACAAAATCCCCATTCTGTTCATACACGGGGCGGTCGGGACGCCTATAGGATGGAAGGAGACTGTAGAGCGCATCAACCGAGACCGTTATCAACCCTGGTTCTATTACTATCCTTCTGGACTGCCTCTGGATAAAATCAGCAAGGCGTTGAATTCACTGGTTAATGAATTGCACCACCGATATGATTTTAAAGAGATGGTTGTGGTGGCCCAGAGCATGGGCGGCCTGGTGGCTCGCTCCTTTATTTTGCAGAATGTCTATGACAGCAGGCAGGATTTCATCAAAAGGTTCATATCCATATCCACCCCCTGGAACGGGCACCGGATGTCTGAAAAGGGCGTCAAACAGGCCCCCACCCCTGTGCCGAGTTGGCATGATATGATTCCGAACAGCCCATTTATTGAAAGACTGTATGAAAGAAAACTGCCGCCGTTTGTTAAGCATTATCTATTGTTCAGTTACAGGGGAAATTGCAGTATGTTTTTGGAAAACAATGATGGAACCGTGGAACTGGCCAGTGAGTTAGATTATCGGGCCCAGTCCGAGGCGGAGCAAATTTATGGGTATAATGAGGACCACGGAAGTATCGTATTCAGCGAGCCGTATTTAATAAAGATAGGTGAGTTGCTGGGTAAATAAGAAACTATTCTGATTTCATGGACTTGAAAACCGATTCCATATCCGGGAAGTAGTGCCGGACAAAAATGCTTTAAGCTTTGATGAAATTAAAATGGATGGTGAAAAATTGTGATGGGCAGGATGGTTGATCTGAATAAAAAAAGCTTCCAATTCTACCAGAGAAGAGGAAGCTTTCTATTGAAATAATTTAATATTTTTGGTGGAGGCGACGGGAGTTGAACCCGTAACGCAACATTTAATGTAGCAAAATAACTCTTTGAAATAAAACAATATTTCACACAAAATCCTTATATTTCACTCTGGTTAAAGTCCGTGAAAGTTTATATCATTACGTTTGAATTTTGTACATATGGTGAAAGTGTGGTGAAAGTGTCTTAAATAAAAAAAGCCCAGGCGTCCCGTGGCAACAAGAAGGCCATGCCATAACACATGGTCCATGATCTGTCACCATTTTATATTAGGTGTTTTTTATTGTCTATTTATGATCAGGTAACGGCCAGGCGAGAAAAAATCTTTTGCTGTTCGAACCTATTTGATGTGTGCAGACGGTTAAGGACATCTTCCGGGATATCCAATGCGGATGGAGATAGGGTATGTGAGAATGTCAGGTCCATGACAAACGTGTGGCCGCAGTCTGCATTTTTGCAACAGCAATACAGGCGCTTTACTTCGTCAGACTCAATTGATGATGATGATATTGTTGCTGTATAACCACACCGGTTGCATGTAACTTTCACTGCCATTGATATATTCTCCTGTTTTTTATACCTATATTTTACTCCTCATATTCTGGAGGTGCAAAGGATATGCGCAATTTTGCCGGTAAATAATCATTTATTTGGGCCAAATGATTCCGCAAGGGTTCTATTTCATTTTTTTCGTAGACATTGTCTGATTTTTCTATGTCCCCATAGCCACCACGGGCCTCTGCAGGGACAATAGATGCAAGTGCCGGCGGGATCCGGTGTGCTGCGATGATGTCATCCCTTGAAATGTTTTTTATTTTTTCAAGTTCGTCTTTCGTTGAAAAATCCCCAACCGGAATAATCTGGATATCTTTTTCACGGCCATTTGGGATGTGAAGGAAAAGGTTTCTGAAGTTTCCAAGTTTTTTAGCCGACTTTACAGCGTCCCTAATTGAGTCCTGGTCTTTGCCAGTGAGGCTTGCTGACGCAGAGTAAAAAATATAACCGACATGGGCGCCGTTCAGGTAATATCTACGCCTGAACAACGTTGCATCCTCATTTAACAGCATAGACTGTATTGCACCGATGTATGATGGAAGGCCGTATATGGTCTGTGATACATCATAATTTTTGATATGGATCACCTCGCCCACTTCAAACTCTGTCCTGGATCCGTCAACGTTCAACATGCAGTACTGATCTTCCGTTTTCATCCGGCGCATGTTTATGGCAGGCAGGTGTTTTAACAAAACTGTTTCACCCATGAAATTTTTAACAATCTGAAAATAAGCGTTATTGAACGTGACATAGTCCGTTGTGAAAGGCTGCATGTGTTTCAATGTGCATGCCGTAGACTGGATGAACGTCCGCAGGATCATGTTTGTTTTGAATTCCAGGAGCGGGCCGTGGTATGCGTTTGCTCCGCGCAGCCTAGCCAGGCCTGCCCAGGACACCGGCGGCGTATAATACTGCCCATTATCAAGGAGCCATATCCCCACATAATCGGTCAGGTACTGGCCGTCAAGAATAGGTTCAGGGTCGCCGAAGGTAAACGCCATTGATTTGTTGTCACTCTGAATTTCTTCCATTATTTCTCCTATAAAGATTCTACGATATTGTCTTGAATCTGATCATGGCTTATGGGTTCATTTGCCAGGGCATGCATGATGGCCCATGCCACGTCCGCATGGCCGGTGCTGTCTGTCCTGTTTGCAGCGTATGTGATCTGTCCGCTGTTTGTTGTTGTTTTGCGGATGGTCAAAAAGGCGTGGGCAATGGTGGTTTCGTCTGCATCCCATAAAATCCGGTTGGCGCCGATCACTTCCTGGGCCTTTAGCACCATGGCTGTTTTATTGCCTACGGAATAGTGGATGGGTGTTGCCTGTGGATAGAAATTTCGCACGGTGTCAAACACACCCAGGCCCGGGCCGGTTACATCAATGCCCATGTATGCAAAATTGTATTGCTGGGTCAGCTTTTTGATCTCTGCAGCCTGCCAGGTAAAGCTTTTATTGATCCATTTCAGCCTGGCAATCACCCGGAATTTGCCACCCGGTTCAAGCGGCGGCATCAGGATCACGAATGAGGCATCATCCCCGGACCGGCTTGGATCGTACCCGGCCCATACCGGGTAATTTCCCACGGGCCGTTTTGCATTTGGATCAATGTCCGTCCATATGCTGGTATCTACAGCGCAGTGTTCCAGGTCTGCAAATTTAAAAACGCCGAAGGTGTCATCCACAAAAAGGCACCCAAACAGGTTTTTAAATTCATCCGGAGAATATTCCAGCTTGAGCTGGGCCCGGTCGAACAGGTCACACCCTGCCTTTTCAGCATCATCCAGGGTGATGATTTTCCGGTATGTGGTATCCGGACAAATGATCCCGGACTGCATCTGCTTAAATCCGGGGAACTCCACCCGTTTCTTTTTAAACCGCTGATTGTACCGGTCACCGGTCCACAGGTCATAGGCCTGGTGGGTTACAGCAGACGGCGTGGAGAACAAAGTCTTACGCCATTTTTTGTGCGCGGCCATGCCGGAGGCGACCTTATATAGATCATTAAATCCCTGGATCCAGAAAAATTCATCAATATATACGTCCCCGTGATATGACTGGGCGGACTTGGAATTGTTCGATAAAAAATGAAGTTCCGCCGGGCCGTGCTTTGTATGCAGGATAATGGGGTTGCCCTTGAGCTCGATGTCAAAGTGCTGCTGGGCACAGGCGATGATATATCGCCGGAATGTTTCGGCCTGGGCCCGGGTGGCGGAGAGAAATATTTTGTTTCTGCCTTCCAGGGTGGCATCTTCAAACGCCTCCTGGGAAAAGTACCATGTTGCCCCGATCTGCCTGGATTTAAGATACATGCGCATCCGGTGTATGCGTTCTTCCCGCATGGCAAGCTGGTATTCAAAGTAATTTTTATGCAGCTTTTCCTTAAAATCCTGGGCAGTAAGGCCGGACACGTCATTTTTATGTTTGCGGGTGTTTGACTTTTTCTTTCCCCCTTGTTTGGGATTACCGCCGGTACCGGTCCAGGTACCGCCCTGGGGCTTTTCTGAATTATCACGGCTCCGGCTGGCACTCAGCCGGATAAGTGAATCCGTCAGGCTCTTGATCTCTTCCAGGTCAATGGGCTGCTTGTCTTCTTTTTCGGCAAGGATGGCCAGGCGGCGGGCCATGGCCTCTTCCACGGTTTCATAGGAGAGCATGTCATCCCATTGGCCCTTGTTCCGCCAGTCATAAACCGTGCGCAGGGGAACGTTTGTGATCTCTGCAATCTCCTTGGGTTTGTGCCGGCGCAGATACAAGCGTTTTGCCGCTTCTAATATTTCCTGTGGATAGTAACTCATACCCATACAATATCAATGATGACGGGGCCTTGGACGCTGTTTCCATCCGATAACGCGAAAATCGGACCGCCTTTCGTGTACAGTGGCGTATTCCTTTTTTACCATTGGGGAAAAAGAATCATTTTAAGGAGAATAAATGCCTGGCTCTCTTGTAACAGACTGGAAACGCATTGCGAAATCAGGCCCCACCGTTGATGGGCGGAAAATAGATCCCCAGTGGCTCAAGGATATGGCCGAAACATATAATCCGGATGAATACACGGCCAAGCTCTGGATTGATCATCGCAGGTATATGGGGTCTTACGGTTCGGTCCGGGAAGTGAAGGCGGAACAAGACGGTGATACTGTCCGGCTGTTTGCCAAAATATCCCCCAGCCGTGATCTGATCGAACGCAATCAGGTCTGGGAAGACAAATTGCATTTCAGCATTGAAGTGATTGAAAACTTTGCCGAGACCGGGAAATTCTACCTGGGCGGTCTGGCCATGACAGACGAACCGGCCAGCCTTGGCACAGATGAAATGCGTTTTTCCACAAACCCGGACCGCACATTCACAGCCCGGTATCCCGGAGATCCAGTCCCGGACCTGCTGGATGCCGCCGATGATGAAACGGCATTGACCTTGTTCCGCAGGCTTCTGCATATCTTCTCCAAATCAAAACCAGAAACTGAAATAAAAGAGGAAGAACCCATGGACCAGAAACAATTTGATGAGCTGAAGGGCGAATTTAAAAAGAGCCTTGATGCCGTATCCGGCCTTGCTGAACGGCTTGATGCATTTATAGCCGCCGACCATCCGCCCCAGGAGGATGTGGCGGATACCCCGGATGATTCCGGAGATGACACCGCAACGCCCCAGGCAGAGGACTTTACCGAACTTAAAACCGGCCTGGACGACCTGGGGAAAAAGTTCGATTCCCTGGTTGAACGGATGGAAAAGGCCGTGCCCGGTACCCGGTTTACCGAGACAACCGCACCGGCATGCGACGAGGACGAACTTCTTTAAGGCCAGGGGGATCCCGGCACCAGGAGAATTATAGATGAAAAAAGAGACCAAACAGAAGTTTAACATCATCAAGGCCCGCATCGCTAAAGCCTACGGGGTTGACACCGTGTCAGAACAGTTTTCGGCCACCCCCACGGTGGAACAGCGGCTGAATGATAAAATTGTTGAACAGGACAATTTCCTGTCCCTGATCAATGTCATCTCTGTTGACGAGATCGAGGGACAGAACATCCTTGGATATGCGTCCGGCCCTGCATCCGGCCGGACAGACACCAGCGGCGATGGCGAACGCACGCCGAATAATCTGCTGGGGCTGGATACCTATGACTACAAGCTTTACCAGACCAACTCTGATGTGTACATGCGCTATGCCACTATGGACGCATGGGCCAAGTTCCCGGATATGGCGGACCGGTATGCACGTTATGTCCAAAAGCGGATTGCAAACGACCGGTGTCTGATCGGGTGGTATGGCGAGTCTGCAGCTGCCGACACGAATCTTGTCACATACCCGTTGATGCAGGATGTCAACAAGGGCTGGTTGCAGTACATGCGGGAAAACCTGTCAGCAAACATCCTGACCCAGGGGGAGAAAGCCGCAGGGGAAATCCGGATCGGTGCGGATGGTGATTTTGTGAACCTTGACCATGCAGTGGCAGAACTTGTTGCCGGCATCCCAAGATACCTGCGCCAGGACCTGATTGCCTTGATCGGGGATGAGCTGGTCGGTCTTGAAAAATCGGCCTTATATCAGGCCATTGGTGCCCAGCCAACGGAAAAAAATCTTGCCACCGCATCCCTGACCAAGTTCGGCGGTATGGACTGGACAACGCCGAACAATTTCCCGGGACGCGGCCTGGTGATCACCAGCCTGGACAACCTGTCCATTTACATGCAGTCCGGCACATGGCGGCGCCATATCAAGGACAAGCCGGAAAAAGACCGGGTGGAAGATTACAACAGCCGGAACGAGGGCTATGTGGTGGAAACACCGGAAAAGCTTGTTGCGGTTGAATTTGACAACGTCACCGTTCCCCAAAGCGACGGCTCCTGGGCATAGTCCCGCAGAAATATAAGGAAATAATCCCATGAGTCTTATGAAAAGATTTCAGGCAGAAAAGAAAAAGGATCCGTCCTACGGTACCGGTGTCAACTCCAAGGTGCTGGGTACCATGCCGACGTCAACCATTGCCCGTAACCAAACCCTTGCCAAGATTGAAAAAGAGCTTGAAAACGATCTGGCCGCGCTCAAGCTGATCAAGAGCATTAAGCAAAAAGAGCTGGTCAAGGCGGAAAGCCTGGTGCCCAAATATTTGCCTACGGTCACCGGCCTCATGGCGTCAGGATCAGACCATGCACTGCTGGGCCAGGTGTTGATATGGCTGTTTGACATCAAGGATATTGCCCAGGCCATGGACCTGGCGATCTACTGCATTGAACATGATGTTCCCATGCCGGAACGGTTTAAACGCGATCTTCCCACGTATCTATGCGATACCATAATTGAATGGGCAGACACGGAATTTGAAGCCGGTCGCAGTGTGGAGCCATATTTTACCCGGGTGTTTGATCTGGCGGGAGATTGGGACCTGCACGATGAGATTCGGGCAAAATTTTACCGGCTCAAGGGTCTTATTGCCATGGACAAGGATGATTTTATCATGGCCGTGCCTGCCTTGGAAACTGCTATGGAGTATGGTGCAAAGGTAAAGACCGCCCTGGGCGATGCCATGAAAAAGCGTGCTGCTTGTTTGGAATCCGGCACTGAACCTGAAACCGACGACGAGACCGAATCAGAACAACCGACAGACGAATAGACCCACCCAGCTCCCCGCCCAACCGGCAGCGCCCGGTCCAGGAACAATGCCTTTGGCCATTGTCCAACGGACCGGCGGCCGGTTTTTTTATTTTATTGTTTGATATTCACGATATTCTGAAGGGATAAAATACCATCATCCCTCCCCTGGCACACCCCATTACACCCGGAGACAACAGCTCTAAAGCCATGACACCGCTTCGGTGATAAGGGTTTTTTATTTTCCGATAACGCGAAAATCGGATGGGTTTTCGTGTACTCGTTTCTGCCTGCCTTTTATGATGATGGTATCTAAAAACCATTAGGGGTACGGCATGAGTTTTACCGGCTTTTCAGACCAGATTGATTCCGCAACGGTGGTGGGCAACACATCTTTTTACCCGGAAATCAATCTTTCCGCGTTCCAGGCAAGCTACCGGCTGCCGGGGGAATATCGGGAAGATATGTTGATTGACCGGCTGAAACTGGCTATCACCTGGGCAAACAGAGAGCTGGCGGATTGGCAGGCAGCAAAGGCCGCGGAAGGCATCGTGAACATTGGGGAGATCCCGCAAGATGATATGCCGGCCTGGGGCAGCCCCCTTGTCCTGTTATATATCCGGGCGGTGAGCTGTAAGGCCAAGGCGTTTTTGCTGGCGGATTATGCCACCATGATGCGCAAGTCAGATGCCCAGAGTGATGCCATGGAAGCCGACGAGACCGCCGGTCGGTGGCACCGGATGGCATCGGATGCCATTAATCAGATCCAGGGAAAAACAAATATCCATGCGGAGGCGCTATGAAGCTGCTATCCGCTTTGGCCCAATATATTGAAACCCTGCCCGGCATCACCCGGGACCAGATCGACGCGTTCGCGGATCTTGGCACACTGGCGCCAACCGGCGTGGATTTGGGTCATGGGTTTGAAGTGGGCCGGTTTAAATATGATGCGGTAATCGACATTGACCGGTGCCCGGCCCAGGTTGCGCCGTTGTTGCTGGCCGGGTTGGTGGTGTGGCTATCTGAGAATGACCCGGGCAGGGACGAAAGAGAGCTGGATGATCCGGATTTTGACGTTACCCTTGGCGATGATCAGACCGTATTTGTGCAGATTACAGTGGAGTTTAGCGAGTCTGTGGAAATTGTCGAGGATGATGCCGGCCTCATTGCGTGGAATGGCCGGACATGGACGGTGGCGGATGTGCCCATTTATGTGGCGACGTCCGGCACAGTGGAAAAAGGCTGATGGCAGAACATGACCTGCGCATAGACACGGATAATCCGTCACGGCTTAAGCTGGCTGAACAGATTGATGTGTTGACCATGTCACCTGCCCAGAGCAGGAAGCTGTTGAAAAAGATCGGCACGGGTGTGCGGAAAGATACCCGGGAAAACGTCAAGGCCCAGCGCACGGTCACCGGCGGCCCCATGCCGCACAGGGCGGACAAGAAGAAACGCCGGATGATGCGCAAGATGCCCAAGGGCATGGTAACGCGGTTAATCGGAGAGCATGACGCTGTGGTGACTTGGAAAAACGGAGGGCAGGCCAGAGTTGCAGACCGTCACCATCGTGGCCTTGATGAAGAATTCACCGCAAAGAAAGCCGCCCGGATATACGGGACACCGAATTATAAAAAACCTGCCACGCCTGCCCAGGCCAAATCACTGAACCAGGAAGGATTCCGGCGGCGGACCGCCAGGAAACGTGGCAAAGGAAAGGCCGTATTAAAACGGGTGTCGCAAAAGTGGATCCGGGAAAACATGACAGTGGGCCAGGCCGGCCTGGTCCTGCGGCTGATGCGAACCGATACCCGGAAGGGGAAACAACTGTGGACGATCAAGGTGCCTGAACGGCCAATCCTTGGGGCGTCCCCGGAATCAGCAGATATCTATTTGACTGCCATGGCCCAGGAGGCGTTGCAGCAAATTAAACGGAAATAAGGAGCGAACATGGCACTTGGAACCATACAGATCAACCGGCTGAACCTTTTCCAGGGGGAATTGTCCGATGTTGAGATGCATTTTTTGTTTATTGGACTTGGCACCACCAATGCGGGCAGTGTGCTTTCCATGTCCCAGGAAACGGATCTTGATAACGACCTGGGGGAATCTGATTCCGTCTTGAAAACCCAGGTACAGGCGGCCATGAATAACGGCGGTCAGAACTGGTCCGCAAGTGTGATGCCCATTGCGGCGGAAACCGACTGGCAGGATGCCGTAGATTATGCCATGGAGGTGACGTCATGTGAAGCCATTGTCTTGACCGATGAAATCACCGCCGGGACGGACATTGAAGCCATGCAGACCAAAGCGAACAATATCATGGCCACTTACATGCGCCCTGTTTTCTTTATGTGTGCGGTGCGCGGGTGTGATGCGGCAACAGAAACATGGGCCACATATACCACGGCCATGGCGGCCATCACCGATGGGATTGCCGCGGATTCCGTGGCCGTTGTCCCGTATCTGTGGGGGCATGATCTTGGCACCCTGGCAGGACGCCTGTGTAATGCATCCGTGACCGTTGCGGATTCTCCCATGCGGGTGGCCACCGGCGAATTGTCCGGGACATGGTCTGACAAGCCCGTTGACAGTGCCGGGACGGCCATTTCCATGGCGTACCTTAAAACTCTGGATGATAACCGTTTTTCTGTGCCCCAGTGGTACCCGGATTATGACGGCATGTACTGGGGCGATTGCAACATGCTGGATGTGGATGCCGGGGATTACCAGGTGGTTGAGCACCTGCGGGTAATCAATAAATGTATCCGGCAGATCCGGCCCCTTGTTATTGCCAGGATCGGTGACCGCCGGCTGAACTCCACCCCGGCATCCATCGCAGAGAATAAAACCTATTTCATGCGGCCGTTACGGGCCATGGCCAAGAGCGTGACCATCAACGGGATGACATTCCCGGGGGAGATCCGCCCGCCGGAAAGTGACTCCATCGTGATCTCCTGGACGGATAACGAAACCGTTGTGATTTACATCACAGCCCAGCCCTATACATGTCCCAAAAAGATCACCGTCAATCTGGCCCTGGATCTGTCCACGGAATAAAGGAGATAAATTTTGAAACGAATCAGTTCTAGCGCATTTAATATGAGCATCGGCGATTTTGCAAAGATGCGGGTTGAAAAGGCCACATTAAAAATTGATGACGGCCGCAAGGTGGTCAAAGACGGCGGGGTTCCAAACGGCTTTGTTGACGGTGAAGTCAGTGCAGACGGCGAACTTGAACTTGATGCCACGGCCATGGGCATTCTGGCTGCGGAAGCCACAAGCAAAGGATCATGGCAGGACATTGAACCTGTTGATATTGTCTTTTATGCCAAGGGCACGAACGAGGAGGAAAAGGTGGAGGCATTCGGCTGCCTGCTTAATCTGACCGACATCGTTGAATATGACCCCGGCAGCGATAAAAAATCCATCACAAAGGTCTCCTTTGAAGTGACGTCGCCGGACTTTGTGCGAATCAATGAGGTGCCGTATCTATCGCCTGCACGAACCGAAAATATTGTGGCTGAATAATGGCGGATTTCGCAGACAGAGCATCTGATACGGAAGCTGAATTCACGGCCCGGGGCATCCGGATGGCCCGGGCCGCAATCTCAACCGGATCCGGTTTGACACATTGTGAAAATTGCGGGGAAGAGATCCCAGAGCGCAGGCGGTTGTGTGTCCCATGCTGCCGGTTATGCGTTGCGTGCCAGGCTCAAGCAGAAATAAAGAATAAAGGGGTGTGACATGGGTAAAAATGTTGTGAACAGAGATGGTAACCGGATACCAGTCGGGCTTGCCCCATGCGGAATAGAAACCGTTACGGCCGCTGCACCTATCCCATGGAAAGCAATCGTATGTCAGTCCCCAATGACTATTTATTTCGAAGGCAACCCAAGCAGAACCTGGCCCGTAGATGCCGGCACAAAATTGGGGGTTCATCCTGACATGCGCCTGACTGCGCCGGCGGAATGTCTTGTTTTTTAGCCGGGATATTTAATGGGGGATAAAATAGCGTGACAACTCTTAAAGTAAGTCCGACCGGAGATGGGTCGGATGGCCTGACATGGGGAACAGCATATCAAACTATTAATGCTGCTCTTACAGTTGCTATCACGGCGACAGACAATATTGAGGTTGATGGGGGAACCGACGGCATTACGTATAACGAGGCCATAGACAACACTAAGCTCGTTAACATAACTGGATCATACGAAGTTGGCCACAACGGTGGTGTAACGCTAAATAGCTCTGATACCTATACTTACAGATCCAGGACCGCAAATGTGCTTGGGAATGTTACGGTGACAGGTGGCGTGTATGCCGTGCGGCCAGGGCCTGGGTCTATTTTTAACTTTGTTAAGGGGGTGTCCGGTTCGACTTGTGCGCTATACTACCCTGATGCAACAGGGATTGTGCAATACAATTTTTGTGCATTTCTTGATGGGCCAAGCCGCACGGTATTGCTCGGCGGGGCATCGTCTGGGGCGTCTGAACACGTCTTCAACTATTGTAGGATATCGGGAGATAAATATACTGGACAGTCGTATGGTGCCATTACTGCTCAGTTCTGCGCGGCCATAACCCTGAACAACTGTGACTTGATTGGCAACACCAGGGCGGCGTTATCTGGCTACACTGGCGCGGCTGTAATCACGCTTAATAATTGCATAATCGCCGCTAACGGCGGCCGCAATATAGACACTAAGATTGTTTATAAAAATGCCGCATTCACCGGAACTATCACAATAAACAATCCCATTATACTCCCTTGTGGTCCTGCTGCTGCAAGAGCAACAGGGGCATTAACATATGATGTCGATACCCTAACAGGTGGCTTCACAGAAAACGATCCCGATTTTGCTGTATCCAGACGCGATGCGTTAACCTGTATTATTATTGACGATAACTCAAATTATGAGCATTGGACACAGGTGGCGGAGCTTGCTGAAACGAAAGGTCTGCGGACTGTCCATGCTGTAGATCAAACAGCATCACTAAATTACGGATGGTGGGGCGGTATGCGAGAGTATATTGACAGGGGCCATGAGATCGCCTGTCACACTCGGCACCATCCTGACGTCACGAATTTAGCCGCCATTGATATTACATGTACTGGTACGAATCCTACGGTGGATATCTACACAAATGATGCGGATGGTAACTCTGAAAACTGGACCGGCTATATCCACTGCAACGAAGACGGCGTTATCGTCAGGTCAATAGTTATCGCTCGGCCTACAAATCTCAATACCATTGTGTCTATCATCAATACACTTGACGGATGGTCGGCAACATTAAATGCATCGGCAAATGGGCAGGTGTTCTGTTGCTGTCTGGAGGATGGGGAAGTTGACGCAAATGGAACGCTCATGCTCAGCCAGGAAAAATTTTATTATACGGAAATTGCTGAATCAAAAAGAGATATCGAAACAGGTATAGGCAATGGGTATATTTGCAGAGCCTTTGTCTCTCCTGGGAATGTGTCTTCTGCAGACCTCAGGGCGTATCTTAGAGATGATGTAAGCATTTACCAAGGCCACTGGGCAAAGGCGGGTGTTGCACATTTTGATTGTGCCCGTGTCGGCACTGCGGGGAGTGAGGAGCTTGAGCAGATAGATATATACCAGATTTTTGGGTTCAGCGCCGATCAGTTGCCCGGCATTCATAACCAAGCCAGAGATGCTATAGCGTACTTTGTCGATGCAGCCTACCACGGACTTGTTAACGCAATGTACTCACACTCTGCTGATCAGTTTAGTATAGTAGAGTTTAATAACTATATTAACACAATCCAAACCGTTTCCGGCGTCAAGATACTTACACTATCAGGTATTCGGGACAGGATTGTAAATAGTGGGTTATGGGCGCACGATGGAGATGGCGTATATACCCGGGCATTTGACGATGCATCGTGGGAGCCAAGAATAGCCTCAAATAGCCCTGGCAAAATGGCTGGGGTTGTTGTCACTGGAGTGCATGACAAAGCTGATCTTGCAACTGATATCTTTGGCAACCCTGTCTATTACACACCATCAATCGGGTTGCATGAAGTGCAGGGACCTAATCTTACTGTCAACGAGAATGATTATACACCTACCGGGTGGTCAATCCGCAAGGGTGCACATGTTACTGTGCGCGGTGATGGGGATGTTGATTTTTCAGGGTTGTCTGAGACCACCGGCTTAATCAAAGTTGACCTGATAGGGTACATCAAAAACTACACTCCACTTGCTGGGATCACCACACGTAAAACCAACGATACCGCGAGCGGTGGCGGTGGGTCATCACTGATCCTCGGGTAAATTTAATAATGCATAAAATGTAGTAGCGGCATGGCAAACAAACTCGTAACCACAAATGGTTAAATAACATGGAAAGACACGATCTCTGGCAATGGACCTGCATTATCACGCTTTGGTTTTGCGACAACATAAACGAGGTATTGGCCGTTTTGCTCATGCTCATGAATATTGCATGGGTCGGTGTCAGGCTGTGGGATTGGTTTAAGGAAAAAAGGACAAAGAATGGAACTGCCTAAAAGCCAAATTTATCTGTCTGAAGAAGTCCGGAACGAAAACCGGAAGCCTGGCGAAGATGAATTCTATTTTCCTGTGTTGGTGCATGATTATAACGGCAATAAGATTCCTGCCAGGCTCTCCCACTGCCAAATCAGCACAATCTTGAATGATGCTCGCAGGCGTGCCGATGGCTTCATCAGATAGGTTTGTTTAATCTAAAGGGGGAATGAACCATGGATTTTGTAGCGGTAAGAAAAATGTTAATCGAAGACGAGGGCTTACGATTAAAGCCATATAAATGCACGGCCGGTAAGCTCACCATTGGTGTTGGCCGTAACATTGAAGACAAAGGGATTTCAGAAAAAGAAGCCGTATTTCTGCTTGGCAATGATATCTCAGAGTGTGTTGATGATTTGATTTCTCTGTTTAATGATTTTCTTCAACTGCCTGAAAGCATTCAACACGTCCTGATTAATATGCGGTTCCAGCTTGGGCCAAGAGGATTTCGCGGTTTCCGTATGATGATCAATGCGGTTAAAGCGGAAGACTGGCCGGAGATGGTACGGCAAATGAAAGATTCATCATGGTATGTCCAGACCCCAAACAGGGCGAACAGATTAATCCGCTTGGTTGAGGGGCTTGTTTAATGTCAATCATCACAGCAATAGGCGCTGCAGTATCCGGTGTGGCTGACGTCGTTAAAAAGCCATTGGCAGAATGGCAGCATAGAAAAACCATAAAGGCGCAAGCGGAAACCGAGGTTGCGAAAATAGAAGCCCAGGCCAAGGTCGCCAATGCAAATGCCAAGCTTGAACTGGCAAAAAAAGGCCAGCAGATCACAGCAGACTGGGACACCCGGGCCCAGGAATCCATGAAGACATCCTGGAAAGATGAATTCTTACTGCTTCTGTTGTTTTTGCCGGTTACCGGGCTTTTCATGGCCGCTTTTTTGCCGAGCGAATACGGCGGGGCTGTACAACTGCGCATGATTGCCGCCGTGGAAACGCTGGAGAAATTCCCATTATGGTACACGGTTATTTTGCTTGGCATTGTGGCTGCAGTATTTGGGCTCCGGTGGCTTGTCGGGCCTCTGGTCAATAAAATGCAGGAAAACAAAAAAAATAAAGGAGAATCTAATGTCTGAAAAGACGGATGTAACACTCAAAATCAACGGTACCGCGTTAAAGTTCAGCGTGGGGAGTGATGACCAGGAACGGCTGATTGATGAACTCAAAACGGACAGTAAGGTTGCCCCCATGCACAATTTTTTAACGCGCACGGTGGCCCAGGAGAGCAAAGAGGATTTGAAACCGTTCTTAAAAATCCCATCTGCAGTGATGCAGATTGGTGAAAAGGTTGTGGAATCCTCGACCCCTGCCATTAAAATCACCGTGGGGGAGTAGAGAGAATCGCGGCCGGTATTGGGGAAAGTGCCATGGCCCAGATGAGGGTGTTTTCCCACAAGTGGTTTCCGGGCCGCGATGTGACAATCAGATCCATGGCCGAAGCCCAGTTCCTTGAAAATGATTTCTGGGAAAAACAGCGTTTGGCTGTGGCGGCCGGGGTGGCCATGGCGTTTAAATAGGAAAGGTTGTATGGCAACAAAGCTTGAAAAATTGATGTTTTCCATCTCCTTGCTGGACCGTGTTTCCGGTCCGGCAGGGAGAATCAAGAAAACACTTGGTGGGCTTACCAGTTCTGCAAGTGCAGGATTTGCCAAGATTGCTGCAGGCGGCGCTGGTGTGGCGGCTGCCGGGTATACGCTGCATTCCATGGTCGCGCCGGCCAATGAATTTAATATGGCCATTGGTGAGGTGCGCAGTTTGGATGTAGTCCAGGGCAGCCTGGACGCGTTGTCAGATTCAGCTGTTGCCTTTTCTATTAAATACGGAGAATCCGCGACTGATTTCATCAGGTCGTCCTATGATATCCAGTCTGCTATCGCCGGGTTGGAGGGCGATGACCTGGCCAAATTCACGAATGCCTCAAACATCCTGGCAAAAGGCACAAAGTCTGATGCCGCAACCATTACCGACTATATGGGCACGATGTATGGCATTTTTAAAGAGGGTGCCGACAGCATGGGAAAGGCCCAGTGGGTTGAGCAGCTTACAGGGCAGACGGCAACTGCGGTAAAGATGTTTAAAACGACCGGATCTGAGATGGCCGGGGCGTTTACTTCCCTGGGCGCAGAAGCCAGGTCTGCAGGGATTTCCCAGGCAGAACAGATTGCCGTTCTCGGGCAACTGCAGGCGACGATGTCCGGCTCAGAGGCTGGTACAAAATATAAGGCATTCATTTCAGGCGTCGGCGGGGCCCAGGAGGAATTAGGCCTTAAATTTACCGATTCAGCCGGGCGGATGCTTGGCGTCACAACGATTATGGACAAACTTAAGGGAAAATTCGGTGAGACCCTGGACGTGGCTGAATCCGATGCATTGAAAAAAGCGTTCGGATCCGATGAAGCGGTAGGCATGATTAAGCTTTTGATGGCTGATACGGCAGGGCTGAAAAACAACATTCAGGCTATCGGCGAAGTCAAAGGCATGGAACAGGCCCAAAAGATGGCGTCTTCTATGGTGGATCCGTTCCAGCGATGGAGCCAGGGTGTAAATGCTGTGCGAATCGGCCTTGGCCAGGCGCTTTTGCCTATAATCACGCCGTTTGTTGAGAAAATGGCCGAAGGGGCTGGTGTCATTTACAATTGGACCAAGGAATTCCCGAACCTTACCCGGTGGATCGGATACGGTGTTGTGACGATAACCGGCATTACGGCTGCGGTTGCTACATTTGCAGCCATCGGCGGTGTCGCTGCCCTTGTTACCACTGGGTGGAGTTTTTCAGTAGGTATTGCATCAAAAGTAATCGCGGCTTTTAGATGGGTGTTAACAGCGGCCAGGACAAGTATGCTTTTTCTCAATACTGCCATGTGGGCAAATCCAGTCGGGTTGATTGTGCTTGTCATCGTGGCACTGACTGCTGCCGTTGCCGGCGTGATTTATTATTGGGACGACCTGAAGGCAACATTTCTTGATTCAAAATGGGCCAAGGGCACTATTGAGTGGGTGCATAAAATCATTGATAAGATAACCGACCTGGGCGGTGTGTGGGATGCTGTAAAGGGAAAGCTGTCTTGGCTGCCAGGCTTTGGAGATGACAGCAAAACGAACGATATTCCCAAAACATCACCATCACTTGATGCACCGCGGACCGCTTCGATACCGCCGGGCGGGGCGAGCCGCTCCATTGCCAATGCCGTAACAAATAACAGCTCACAGACTGAATCCAGGACTGTGAATATCGGACAGGTTGTGACCAGCAGACCGATCAACTCCCAGGAAATCGGCAACCAATTAATGATGGGGGCGTAATGGCGGACGACAGCAAATATCTTGATCTTAAAGTAACCGATGACGATCTGACGCTTGATGTGGGCGGGAACGCAGAGACATGCACGGACCGGGATGTCATTGCCCAGGATATCATCCACATGATCCGGGAAAAAGGATTTCTGCCGCCTTTGGTGGCAAACCGGAACCGTGACATCATTGACCAGGCCATTGTGAATATCACCCTTGCCGTTGATAATGATCACCGCATTGTCCCCGGCAGCGCCAGAATCGAAGAAAGCGACACAGGCACATTTTACCTGTTTGCAGATACAATTGATTTTGACGAAATCTATGTGGAATTAGGATAAGCACCATGGCGGACACGGATATTTTTGAGAATATGCTGAAAGATGCCGGCATCCCCATAGACGCAGACGGGATACAGGCGCAATGGGATGGCATCGCTGCCGCGGCAGACACACAGATTTCTAATGATTCGGATTACAGCCCGTTTTGGCGGTTGATTTCTGCAATTGTCACGGCCCCGGCCCAGTGGCTTGTGAACCTGCTGATAGAATATATTCTCCCCAACGCTTTTTTAAAATATGCGTCCGGGGCATGGCTGGATCTGTTCGCCTGGGGGCGGTACCTGGAACGCAAGGAGGCCACTGCCGTTGAGGGGAACATCTTGTTTACCCGGGAATCTGCCGGCGGAGAGGTTGTGATCGAGGCGGGGATACTGATTGCCACGCCGGCCATCAACGGGACCGTATACCGGGTGGTCGTGTCAGAGGAAACAACCATTCCGGACGGCACATTATATGCCAATGTACCGGTCGTCGGAGAAAACCCCGGGGCGGATTATAATCTGGGCGCCGGGTATTATTCCGTGCTGCCGGAAGCAATAACCGGCATTGAATCCGTAACCAACGAAAGCGGGTGGATCACAACGGAAGGGGCCGACGAAGAGAGTGACGAGGCCCTGAGACTTCGGACAAGGAACCAGTTTTCCGCCGTAGGCCAGTATCACCACGATGCAGCATATATGTCAGACATCGCAAGCTTCGCAGGGATCCGGACGGACTATATCAAATTCGAGCACGACGCCCCCCGGGGCCCCGGGACGGCAAATGCCTATATTATGATTGATTCAGGGGCCCCTGCTCAAACGTTCGTGGACACGATCAACGATTATATTTCCACCCAGGGCCACCACGGCCATGGGGATGATATGTTGTGCATGGTGATGCCAACCACATCGTATGATCTTGCGGCTACGGTGTATTATGATGCCAATCTGGACAGTGACGCAATCACAGCCCTTGAAACTGAAGTTGAAAATATTATCCGGTATGTGTTCCGGGAAAACCAGGCGTACCAGGATGAAAATATTACCCGGACGTTTGCGCTTGAACAGTTTAGTTTTTCCAGGCTTGACCAGGAGATTCATAATCTGCTTTCCGATTTAATGAGCATTCGTTTCTCATTGACTGACATTATCCCGACCGACATTAATCTGCCTGTTCTGTCATCACTGACAATCACCATGGAGGCCGTATCATGACAGTTTCAACAGATCCGCCTGAAATAACGCTGCCGATCTGGATGCGTAACGGTCAGGCGGCAAAACTGGCCATAGCCGCGTATAATTGGTTTTGCAAGATTCGGGATTGGGCGATGTGGCCCATACAGCAGCTTGACCCGGAAACATGCACCGAAAAGGTCCTGGATGTCATCGCCTGGGGGCGTGATATCGACAGATTCAACGGCGAGCCGCTGGATTTATACCGTCTGCGGGTGAAATATGCCTATATCAACGCCAAGGATGCCGGCAGCGTTTATGGGTTTAAGCGGATATTTGCCCGTCTTGGCATCGGGTTCATAGAAATAGAGGAACGGATCACAGGTCAGGATTGGGATGTTGTCGCCATCCGCATGTCAGACAGTCAATTTTCAGAAAATCAGGCTCTGGTCACACAATTGGTCCTGCACTATGGCCGGACGTGCCGGCGGTATACATGGCAAATCCTTGAAACATTGCCGGTAGAAGTCCAGATCGCTGAATTTTCGAACGAATATATAACCGAAGTGGCCCAGGCCGCGCAATAAGGAGCACAAATGGCGAGCGTTATAACAACCGCCGGCGTCACCAGGATGGATGAGCTTGCAGGGAACGAGGAAGCCCTTGTAATTGACCGGATGGTGCTGGCGTTGATCCCTGGCCTTGATACGTCTGTGGCTGATCCGGATCAGCAATTACCGGATCCATCCTACATCGTCCATACATATAACATCCCGTCGGACTTCAAAGGGTATGTTGCCCCGGATCAGGTTGTTTATTCAATGATCCTTGGGACAGATGTGGGGGATTTTTCGTTTAATTGGGTTGGCATGGTTGAAGCTGTAACTGATACGGTCATAACCGTGACGGTTACGCCCGAGGCTGCAAAGTGGGCAACGGATTTATCAAGCAACACGACGGGGAATAACCTTACCAGAAATGTTATCCTTTCTTATCAGGACGCCCAAAATTTAACAGGCATCACCGTTGCTGCAGAGACATGGCAATTCGATTACCAGGCCGAATTAAACGTACATATTTCTCATCATGCAAATCCTGACAGCTCAGACGCCATCATGAAACATGTAACAGACGCAGATGTTAAAGTGTGGCGAGATCATATTGAAAACGAAACAATACATACAAGTTTCCCTGCCGGAACATCAATGCTGTTTAACCAAGCAAGCGCGCCTGTCGGATGGACAAAAAAAAGTGATTGGGCCGACAATGCAAGCTTGATTGTGGGGAATACATATGGACATGGCGGATCTGATAGCCCGGTTTCGTGGTCCGCCGGGGTCGCAGTCTCCGACCATACTGCCCATATTCATTCTACGACAGGCCATACATTAACAACAGCAGAAATACCTTCACACGCACACGGGTACATAGACCGATATTTCCCGGAGGGGTCCGCAACTATTGGTAGCTATAGCAATATAGTATCTAATACATCTGGAAATTTAATGGGCTCTCAGGGGCATGACAACGACAACGACTTTATACTGTATATAAATGGTAGTTCTGATGCTTCCGGCGGGGGTGGATCGCATTCCCATGGAAATACATGTTCTGGCGGGGCCACAACACACTCTGTAACTCAGAATACATACACTCCTAAATACCAAATAGTAATAGCAGCCACAAAGGATTAATGCATGGGTTTTGCAAATTTTAAAGCGGAAAATGATTATATAAAAATTTCTGTGATATCGCACGCTAAAAATGAAAAGTCGATAACAGGTGTTTTTAATTATTATGACTCAAAGGGAGGGGATTTAATAACGACAATAGGTGTAAATCTGAATAGAGATATAGAGGTTGAAGCGTATATTTCAAATAAAAAGTCTCTTTTAACTGTTCCGGTGTACCCGCAGTTGTGCAGTGAACGAGACGCAATGGAGCCTATGTGGACAGTTGATAGCACGGATGAAGAAAAAGAGGAATACGACACGGCGTTGGCGGCATATGAGAGTGACAAGGAAATATATAACTCTTCTGTTTCTGCCATAGAAAAGGCAGCAGAAACGGACAATATATTTGACGCTTATTTTTCCAAATCCCTTTTATATTCAACGTCAAATATCGAAAAATGTTTTTACACATGGGCAAAAACCCTGCCTTTTTTTGCCGGCGTGACAGATGTATTGGAAAGCGAAAATGAGTAAGAAAAATATGCGCCCGTGCATAAGAAACATTGACAAGTTTAAGCGGTGCGGGTGCCCGGAAAAACATTGGGATAGGTCAACCGGTGAAGGGTGCCCTGCGTGGAAAGAATATACAATACCTGGAGATGAAGGGAGAAAGCCTATAATTATTAAGGATTGTATTGATTGCCTATCCGAGCATTGGAAATTTGTTTCATTGAAGCTATTAGAGGGGAACCAGGTGTCAATAGAATCTATGCGAAATGGCCTTTGCGAACAGGATAACGATGGGCGCATTGTTCCAAAGGCGAACAAAGGCTTGTTGGCATTGGCGGCAGCAATGGTTGAAGAAAATAAGGCCATGAAGGCGATTATTAACGGCCACAATCATATACAGGTTGTATAAAATGCTTATTAATGATTTCCGCATACCAGGTAAAAATTTAAAGGTGTCAGGAAGCCTTGAGCTGAGGACGGAAGACATAGCCGGAGAAAGCTGTGCAACGGATTCAGTTGATAAAGGAATCAAACCCAAAATTTTGCGCGTTTCTGTAGATATCCCGTTCAGTGCAAAAGATGATCTTCTAAACCTGGTAAAAAAAGCAGAAGCAAAAGATCGTTCAGGAGAACGGGCGATCTATACGGTAACCCATCGCACAGCAAATGCCGCCGGCGTTCGGCAGGTTCGTTTTTTTGAGCATTTCAACTGGCGGGAAGACAGGCGTTTATTAATGTGGCAGGTATCGTTTACCCTGCAGGAATATCTCAGTAATCCGGAGCGGACCGAAAACAGGGAAACATCCGACATGACCACCGATGTCACTCAATATAAAACCATTTTAGATCAGACCGAAAACATCGCATGAAGCTGATAAAACGGATAACTGTTGCAGGTATGGAAGTCGGCCTTGTCAGGGAACATGTGTGGCTGGATGTATCCACCCCTGGCCGGGCCGATTTCACTGTGCGAAGATCAACACCACTGTCAGGCGTGGTCCAAATGTGGCTGGGTGTCGCCGGGCGGTCAATGATGGAATATTTCACGGGTATCATTTTACGCAGCACAACCGTGGACGGATCGCAGCAACGAATTTTTTGCCGGGAATTAACCGGTGTCCTGCTGCAAATTATCCCTGTTTCTATTCGGAAGGCATCCATGCGGGATATTCTAAGCGTTTATAGCCGGAAAACCGGATTAACATTTTCAGTGCCGGATCAGAGCTATGCGGATACGCCATGCCCTGCTTTCCAAACCCATGGAAGCGGCCTTCACGGGTTGGATGCACTTGGAAGTATTTTCGGGATAAAGGATTATATCTGGCAGCAGCAGGGGGACGGCAATGTGTTTGCAGGATCATGGGCAGACAGCAAATGGGCGGATAAATCCGTTACCGTCCCGGAAAAATTCTTCCAGGACATCCAGCTCAACGGAACAAAAACCATGCAGGCTGCCCCAGGCCTGCGCCCGGGAGTGAAGCTGAACGGCGAATATATAACCAGCCTGCAATTGCAGGAACACTATATGGTGGTCTCATGCGCGACGCAATTAAACGCATAGTGCTCAGGATGTTCCCTGAGCTGGCCGGCGGGTACCACCTGGACCGGTACGCCAGGATCCTTAAAATATCAGACCCGCCAACCGAAGGCGTGACCTGTGACAGATTCAGACCATACTGGGCGGCTGACATCGAAATCCTTACCCCGGATGGAGAAAAGGCCGAAGGATTCCCAAAATATGAAGACGTTCCCCTTCCGGTACCCATGGCCGGGAACAATGAGGGTGTGTTCTTCTGGCCCCGGCCCGGGACAATTGTCACGGTCAGATGGATAGAGGGCAGACCGGATCACCCGGTTATCCAGCACGTCTACCCCATGGGGCTGACGCTGCCTGCGGTAGAGGATGACATGTCAAAGTGGCAACAGCGGACCGGTGTTTACCAGGCGGTGGATGCCGCCGGTAACTGGACCCGGGCCACAGACAAAAACATAAGCGACTCTGCAGCGGATATCAATGAAACGGCATCAGGATCTAAGACGTCAAACATATCCAGCACGTTCAGCACAACCGTGGGCGGGGAATCAACCGAAAACATCGCAACAACCAAATCAATCACAGCCGGTGCAGCCGTGACAATAAAGGCCCCCACCATCACGATATCAACACCAACCGGAAACGTCAGCCTTTTACCTACACTGTCCACAGCCCTTGCCGCCATATATGATGCCCTTGATATCCTGGCCCAGCACACCCACCCCAGTGTGGGAGCCATCCCGAATCAGGAAGCCCAGATCCAGGCCGACGCAGATAATGTCAACGCAGCAAACACCAATCTGACATCCATCCAGTAACACATCCCACACAATTAGCCACCCAAAGCCGGGACCAAAAGCCCGGCTTTTCTTTATTCATTACCCATTCAAAAAAAATCCCGAACCCCCAAAAAATTTCACTCCTCCGCACCTCACCTGCCGCGTTTCGGGGCGTTTTTTTGGCAATTAAGGTGTCCTGGCAAAGGTTGTTGTGTGCCTTGTGGCTGTAGGCGGTTGCGGTAATACTCGGCATTGCAAAGATTGCGGAGTATCGCTGAAAATGGAAATTTCGGCGTTTTAAGAGAATATGAATTGAATTAAATGAAAGCTTTTATAGGCGGGGCTTTAGCGTGTTTTTTTCTGGCGAACCTTCACCATTGAAGATGTGTTTGTGGTGAGGATTCGCCAGGGCTGTATTAGTCTATGAAAACGTTTAACATGCGCATAGGCTGTGCTCTTCAAAGGATTCTTGTTTGTAACAGAGATCGCAGAGGAACCGATTTCCGCTTGCAATTTGCCGCGCACCGCAGCAGGAGCACATCCGTTCTGTTGATTCTCTGGTATCTGGCATACGTTCAGACATCCTGGCAATGCGTGAAATTGTGCTTTGGGGAACATCATAGATCGTGGCAACATCAATTTGTCTGAGCCCGTCGGCAAGCATGTGTTTTATTTCTTGAACAGGTAGGTCTTGTCTTGTGTGCATGAATTTCCTCCTTTTGACCATGGATGAATATAGACACAACCTGGCATATCATCATATCCATCACGCCGGCAGTTTCTTAACCGTACCCATAGCCAAGGCCTTAATCTTTTCACCATCCAGGCCACCTGGAAGCACAGCCAGAAGATTTCCACCAGCTGATTTGTCTTTTTCTAACTCAAGGTAAGATTCGATAAATTCCTTACGCCACCAGACCAACCCTGGGTCTTTGATGATCATGGTATCCAGCTTCCGAAATGTCCACCTGTGGGTTAGTAGGTATCTCGTAATCTCATCCACGAACAACGGCTCTGCATCCCGGCCCCACTCTTTCAGCGTTTCAAGCACCTTGTCTGCCTCAATACCTGCTTTGGTTTTTGGCTTTGTTTCCCCGGCATTCTGGATTGCGTCTATAAACTCTTTGGTTGTCGGAACTGCCGGGAAGTCTTTTTCACGATGCTTCAACAACCATGTGCCGGCCATTACAATTTGCTCAACAGAGAACTCTTGCAAAGCCCTGAATCTAATCTTGAGGCCTTCTTTGCTTATTTTCCCGCCAAAATCCTCGGAGACACCCCACATCACTATGGAAAATTTATTAAATTCTTCGGGTGTTTTATTCATTTTCACACTCCTGCATCATGTCGTTGATAAACTCCTGGCAAGCCATGGCATTTTGATCTGATCTATCCGATTTTCCGCCTTTCGTACTACCCTTCAAAAAATATTCAGGCTTAGGCTTCAGCCACTCCTCGCCCATGGCCTGGGTCAAACAAACATCAGGATCAAGACCAACCCTCAACAAATCACCAACACAGGCAAGCAGGCCGTCAATACCATGCGTTGTATTGTAATTTTTAGAAGCCGGTAAACTCATCCGATAACCGATGAATTCAATCAGCACATCTTGGTATTTGACAAATGATGTGCCTTGAATTTTTTCAATAAGATAATTTTCAAATTCTTTTTTCTTGGACACTCTCCCCCTTGAGGGGGTAGGGGGTGTATTTACTATAGGATTAGGATTAGGATTAGGATTAGGATTAGGGGCATTGCATTCAGCATTGCTACGAGCATTGCTTGTAGCATGAGGCCCATTATTTACAGGCGTTTCAGCATCACCGATTGCATGCTTTTTTTTAATGCTTTTACTGTCCCAACGTGCTTTTGCCGCCATTTTCGCCTTGTCAGACCTTGCTTTTGCGTGTGCAACATACCCGTTATTCTCTTCCCAAGCATGAAGCACAAAAAATGCATTAGCATTGCTCGTAGCATTGCAAGGAGCATCAAGCCATCTTAATGCAACAAGAGCATCAACAAAAACACCCGGCGCACCGTTCCATTTTGCCGCTATTTCAATATCGTCCTCATTAAGATCTATAAGATTTCCGTCTGGCTTATACTGTGCCGCAAAAAACCAAAGCCGCAGCAATGATTCAATCCCATCAAAGCCAAGCTTTCTTTTAAGCTTTATTGTCTTTGGATGATCCAGAAACCCCAACGCGAGCCTTATATCTTTATTCATAACAGCACCTATTATTTGCAGATATCCATTGTTTGAGTGTTTTTGCGCCTTCCTAAAAATTATGCATAAAAAACAGACCCTCTGATTGCCCCGGCATGCTGAAACTGCCTGTATATATCTTTGAGGATGGTTTCAACCTGCATCCTGAAATCAAGATCCGTTGACCTTATGCCGTCGTTGTGACAATGCTGGTTAAATTTAGCCTGTTTAATCGTGATTTCGTCATAAATCTGGACGTGATGTTCAGCAAAACCAAGCATGCGGCAAGCCAGCTCCTGAAAGCCTGCTGCATATGTATAGGCGACAACATCAACTATGGTTCGGTCCGTAATTACAATATCAAACCTTGCACGAGCCTCGGTTTCTCGAAGAATCTGATTTGCAAACAACCAATCCTGAGCCTGTTCAGTTGTTTTTTCGTTTATCTGGAATGGACACATCGCTTCCATATCACACAACACGCAAACAGACTTTTCAGGGTTAATTTTTTGATCGATGTACTCCTTGGCCGCCGCCGTAGACTTCCCGGTGCCATGAGTACCGCTGAAAGATATATGCTTCATCAATTTTCTTTCTTTTTAAACGCCGAAACAACGGTTTCAACAACGCCGTAAGGAACGGCCCTTGCACCGCTGAAATAAGCTTCAATTGTCCTTATTGATTTACCAGTAATATTTGATATGTCTGACAGCTTTAATCCAAGCTCATCACGCAGACAAAGCAGTTTTTCAGCCAGCTTATGTTCTTCAAGCGTCCTACCGTGCCTCCGCCGTTTTGCAAATGCCTTGGCACCGGCAACAGTCATAAAACCGATTGAATACCCGTCCCTTTTGTCAGTCACCTGGCATTTATACGGCATGTCATAGGCCATGGTATATTTAATATCCCCAACTGTTGCAGACCACCGGCCGTTATGATTCAAAAAATCAATCCCACTGATCCTTTTTACACCGCCAATATTTGTCGTATTTTTAGAAAACCGTTTATATATTTCCGACATCACGCCGCCTCTCTGGCTAACGCACGACTCGCAAATAAAAACACAGCCAAACCGATAAAGTTGATGTAAATCTGACCGTCTGAACCTGCTATCCATGCCAATGTTGCTATTGCTGTTTTCATTTTTCCCCTTTCAGCGCCCCGGCCTATCCGGGGCGCTTAGGCTTTTGAAAGGATCGTGCGATTATCCGACCAAGGTGATCACACATAGTCCCTTCCAGGTTAAAAATTAGTTCAGTGATTCGTCAAAGTCCTGTTCTATTTCTGCGAACAGAGCCAGTTTTGCTGCTGTTCTTTCTTCATAAGTTGATTTTGGGTTACTCGCTATCTCTGTGTATTTTGCCAAGGCAATGATATTGTCTGTAAGTTCCTCAAGAAGAGTCGCCTTGTCTGCCTTTGCCTGTGATTTTGTTACGAACCTGCCACCGCACACGCGGCAGATACGGTCGGCAATTGTCTGAGCTAAAATTGGGTTCTTTTCCATAAGCGCTTCGAGCATCCTTTCTATTTTTTCGATGAATGATGTTCTTGCTTCGCCTTTCTCGTCCGGCCTTGCCGCCTGCTTGTAAATGTGAGTTTTGCCACACTTTAAAATGCTTGCCATGACTGGCACTGATATAGATTCAACGGCTTCGCAAAAGAGATCTGAAGGGTGCGTCGTGGCTGTTGCCGGGTTCATTTTAGCCTCGCTTGGGTTGTGGGTTGTTGGTATTGTTTTTGTTATGAAAAATCATGCTACATTTTTTATATTAAGCTGCTCAAATGCTCTCCTAAGATCTTCTGGCGTTGCATACTTCCAGCCACGTACGTCTTTGCATGGGAATTCATTCGCCAAGTCGCTTGCAAATGTCCATGAAATTGGCTCTTTACCAGAAAGCATTCTACTTATTCTGACTTGGTTTATTTTTGTGCCATACTTAGATTTAAAGTGTTCTGCTATGTCTGTTTGAGTCATCATGGACGTAGCATATATGTAGCATGATACATTGTCAACAATAAATATACAGAAAAAGAATATTTATTTTGTATCGATACAAATATTCAATAAATATGAGCAGTTGAATATTTTTTGTTTGCATATTATGTATTGACCATGGAAGATACTATGGAAATATTTGTAGCAGGAATAAACAGGATAAGATCTATAAAGGGATTATCCCAAGAAAACCTTGCGGATAAAATACCTGGCGGTAAAAGAGGCACTGTTTCAAGCTGGCTGAGAGGTAGAACTAAGCTTCCATCCGACAGAATGGACGATTTTTCTGTAGCTTTATGTGTTTCCATGGATGAAATTATGGCTGCCGGTAGAGAGGCTAAGACGTTTGAAGAAAATAAAAAAAAAGAAGCGAAATATAATACGGATAACAAAGAAACAAATTCTGACAATGTTTTTAAAATAAACGACCCTATAGAGGCAGAGCATTTAAGCGTAATAAGGAAATTTAAAAACAAATCCCTTGCATGTTCAGTAAACAAAAAGCTTGTCGAGCTCGAATCATTAGATGATACGGCTCTTGCAGAAATAGTGGTTGAAATAAACAAGAAAATAAAAGAACTTAAAAAAGAACACGAACAGCAAGAGAGTACGTACTTAAAAAACGGCACAGACCCGGAGGGTGTGTAACGGATCTGACACCAAGGGCGATGTCTGATCCATGAACCTCCTGCAGGGAGGAATGCCCTGGACACCAGTTGGGTGTCAAAGAGTTTTTGTGGAAGGGAGGCGTGTTGCTGTCAAAGCATACTTCATCTCCATTTCATATACATATTATTAATAAAGATGGAGTTATATTAAACACAACACAAATGAACCACCGACTATACAGGACAGGCCCGTTAATAGGCAAAAACTTTAAAGAAATTATTGACCCGCTTGATGTTACGGCTATTGATGATACGGTTAAAAAGGTGATAAATGAAAACACCCATGCGTTCATAGCATATTCCATATTTAGAGCGCTTTCGTTTATTGCTTTGCTGGCCCCTCGTGGAGATAATATATTCTGTTTTGAGTTGGCATCATCACCAACAACAGATAAACAAGTTCAAAAAAACATGCTATTGAAGTCTGCTAGTGGACTTTTGCCAGGACTTAAGATAGGTTTTGAAGACGAAATGAGAACCATTAATTAACCACCGCCCGGCTGATTTGGCCGGGCTTTTTTTATTGAAAAAATACGCTCACGATACTTTTTAAAAATCATCTAAATTCTTAAGGATCTCAGCATGAAAGATACGCCATCCAGTCAATCAGGATTTGCAAACTATGCAAAATATGAAGAATTTACACGCTCAAAAAATTGGAAAGGTATTTTTGAACTCAATGGCCTCAAGATCGATTCTTTTGGCACAAAAAAAGAGTTGAAAGTCCTGCCGGACTATCTTGAGGATGACGAAGTCGTTTTCGCCCTGGCCTCCGGAATAATGAGCCAAACCAAAACATCAAACGCTTTTGACTGGGGGGCAAATACATGGTTGGTCGCCTTAACAAACGAAAGATTTTTGTTTTTAGATCATGCCATGCTAACAAAATCTGTTGATACTCAAAGCGTACACCATGATGCAGTTCAAGCAGTTTCAGCATCACAAGGCCTGATGTACGGTAAAATTCAGGTAGATTTGGGTGCTAGGGTCATTATTATAGACAACTGCCAAAAAGCGGCTGTAAAAGTCATCGCCGATTTGGCAAACAAATGGCTCAGAGAAATTAAAAAAAAGATACATACCCAGACCTCCAACCCAGCCACAGGAACTAATGGCTCCGAACAATTACAAGAATTAATTAACCTATCTATATCTCAGATAAAAAACCAGGAAAGAATAATCTCGCTTCTCGAACATATTGTAGAAAAATAATGTTCCCCCGCCTAAAAAACTGGAAATACGACCTGACAATAGCTCTCGCCATGCTCTTTCTTTTATGGGTGTTGGATAAATTAGGTGTTTTTTAGCTCCACCAGAAGCCAATATATTGACATTGACTAAATCAGACAAACAATGGTAAGAAACAAATATGATAAACCACAAAGAGAGAGTATGCCATGCTTAAAGCATTGAATTTAAAGCCTGTTAGGGTTAGAAAGCTATCTCCAAAGGTATATCTTCGCCTTGGTAAGGCAGAAAAATCAAACATTTCCAAAATAAGGTTCATTCAGCCCAAAATAGGGGATCATAATTTCGGTCACTTCGAGGTAACGTATAAGCGTCCAGTTTATCATTACGCCAATGAATAAACCAGCAAGGAACCAGGGTGCACAGCAACAAAAACAAGCTCCTCCTGAGCTAATTCAACGTTTTCTTGAAGTCCAAAGCAGAGAGCTTGATATAAAAGTTCGCGAGCTTGAATTAGAAGCTCAGAGAGAAAAGAACAATAAGGCCGTTGCTGAGATTTCAATAAAAGCCAATCTTGATGATAGATCAGATGAAAGAACTCATGTTGAGAAGGTATCAAGATATGGGATGATCTTGATAGGATTTATTGTCACTCTATTTGCCGCTGTAGCATGTTATTGCTTATATTTAGGGAAAGAGGCCCTTTTGATGAAGGTCGCTGAAATAATAGCGATTTTTGCCGCTGGTTTTTTTACTGGATTCGGATATCAAGCAATAAAAAAAAGCAGCAACAAAACACCCAATGACGACATTCAGCACGATTAGGCACTGACCACTCGCTATTTTTTTATTGACAATATACGTCTATTAGACGTATAAATAATTCATGAACGAGGTAATCCTAAATAAAAAAGCCCAAAAGCAGTTACGAAAGCTACCGGCGCACATCCAAGGCAAACTTCAACATTGGGTTGAGTCTGTAGAGGAATTTGGCATTGAAGAAATAAGGATGATACCAGGATACCATGACGAACCGTTGACCGGAAAAAGATCCGGGCAAAGATCAATCCGGTTATCTAAATCTTACAGGGCTTTTTATGTAGAGCATGGAAATAAACTCGTCCTTGAAATAATAGAGGTGAATAAACATGATTACTGAAAAAAAATACGGCCGGAAAGAAATGGAAAAAGAGTATGGCCCCCTAACCTTTGGCCGTGCGCTCTGGTCACATCGCAAATGCGAAGAAATATCTCAGAAAGATTTTGCAAAAATACTTGGTATTTCACCGTCCAGTCTATGTGATTTGGAGAAAGGGCGCAAACTACCGTCTGTCCAAAGGGCGGCAAAGATTGCAAGCGCTTTGAATGAGCCCGAAAAAATATGGGTCAGGCTGGCCCTCCAAGATATGTTAAGAGAAGCGGATTTAAAATATGAGGTGTCTGTCGCATAAAACCACTTGACATCATAAAAACAATCTGAGATTCTACCCACGATTATCCGACCAAGTTAATCTCACATAGTTCCTTCCCTCTGAACGGAGGGAAGCATGAACGCACACAGCACACCAACAACCGGAAAGATAGACAAATCTTTGCCGGTTTTGTCATTTCACCGCACAAATTCTAACGCCAAGGGCAAACCAACCACATATTTTGCCCACCCTGACCTTTCCGGCGTAAAACTCCCGCTAAACACATTCGACGTTTCCGCTCACGTTAATAATGCCTTTTTCTCTACCGCTTGGGAAATTGGTTATAAGATGGGGGCTATCAGATGAATCATTCAAAAACATTCGCAACACTATCCCTGGCTGCAGCCACCGGAAAGAAAATTTATGAAATCGTGAAAGTAGAGCGCGATAAAAAAGCCATGCGACTTGGCCGCTGTTTGCAACTTACCGGAAAGTATGTCGCCGCTCGGTATCCGTCAGACTCCCTCACACCATCAAAGATTATGAGCGTTTACTATTCCGCTATCGGTTTGGTTTCCGGTCCGACCGAACCCACAGCTATACTTTCAATGATCATTGCAGGACTTTCAGACATCAGCGCTAAGTCGGATAAAAAGCGTAAAAAGCTTGTTGATCAGGTTATAAAAGACGCACAGGCTTGCCTTGACATGTATCCCCTTGCAGATATCGATCACAATGCTGCATGGGCTCAATATGAAAGGTGGGCTGCATGAACCACAAAGTAGCGGCAAAAATGCATTACAGGGCAAGGTGCATAGAAAGATACGGTCGCGTCCCAAGCATAAAAGATATGGACCGGCATCGTCTACTATTGAAAAATAATAAAGCATTTTACTGCAAGGACTGTGGGAGCACCATCAAAGGCATTGTCCCGCTCGACAATATCAATATCGTTGCCGTTTACGACAAGTCTATTGACGGCATGGTGACTGCCGGAGTTCGGATATGACCTGCCCAAATTGCGAAAACCAAATGTATATAGAATCATGGGAAGGTTGGCGCTGGGTTTGCCCGTTTTGTGAGCACATTGGCCGGGTGGCAACTGAGTCCGAATGCTAAGAATGGGATAAACAGCAAACAGATGTTTGGGGCAAAGTTTTGCCTGAATCAAATTAAATTTAATTGTGTATTATCCTCCGGCGCACCCCGCCGGAAATAACGTAAAGAATCGGGCATAAACCTTAATGGAAGGAGTTATAAAATGAGCTGGTTATCAGTGGCAAAATGGCCGTATCCACAAGTAAGATTGGGTAATTTTGATAACACATCAACAGACCGACATGCCACAAAAGACGAGGCTTTGAACGTTATAAGGATGCTTGAAAAAGAAGGGTTTGGTGGTAACGGAAACATCTTTCCAATCGAAACATATGTGATGCCGGACGATTCAAGAAAATAATATATTAAATTTACCAGGAAAAACAAAAACCCCGGGCATGCGGACACATGACCGGGGCAGGCATAAATCACCGAACCAAGCCAGGCAAGGAGACTTACATTATGATAAATACTTCATCACATGTTGAAAATCAAATCGAATCTTATTTGACGCATCCCCATACTATTGGCTTATCAAAAGAAACACGGAAAGCTTATAAATGCGTATTACAAGGGCAGCTTTTATACTTTTGCGAAAAGTCTCAGATAACAACGCTCGACACAAGCTTTGAAAGTAATATGGAAAATTTTGTTTCTTTTTTGCTTGGACGTGGAGCAGACCCTTATACAATCCAACACTATTTGACGGTCACAAAGTTTTTCCTAAAAAAAATTGGTCACCAGGTTAACCATACTTATAAAATCCCCAGGGATGCAAAGCGCCGGCATGATTTAAAACACCAACGCAGATGGTTTAGCGATCAGGATATAGCCCTTTGCATGACATACCGGTTTCCTGCAATGCATATCCGGAATCATTTGCTTGTCCGTCTTCTCGTTGAGACAGGCGCCAGGGTTAATGAAATTGCACATATCCAAGTTGGAAACGTGAATTTTGAAAAAAGGACCATCCTTATATCATATTCAAAAACAATTCCAAGGCCTGTTTTCTTTTCCCAGGAATCTGGAATTTTTATGAAACGGTATTTCGCTGATAAATTTCCTGATCCAGCATTGGTGTCAGATGAAAACATTTTTCCCGGGAAAAACCAAATCTATAAAGTGATTGTCGGAATGTTGGATGATCTTGATCTAAAATCTCATGGAGACTGCAGGGGCCCACATACCTTCCGACATTACGTCGCAACCTATCTCCATTATGTAAAAAATATGAAATTGACATCGGTGGCGGCTTTATTGGGAGACACCCCGGAGACAATCAGCGGCAACTATCTACACCCAACTGCAGAAATGCTGCAATCAGAAGTTGAAAGAGCTTTTGGATAAAGGAAAATATATTCATGTCAGAAACAACTGTTCCAGCCTTTGAAGTCCTCCTCATTGATGAATTTGCAAAAAGATTAAAAGTTGGTAGGTCAACTATTTTTGACTGGAAGAAAAAAGGGATTTTAAAAGCAGGCCAGCATTATATTAAACAAGGTAGGGTCCTGCGTTTTTTCTGGGCAAAAGATGCATTGCTTAATTTGTGTGAACCATCAGAAAAATCGTCACGGCATGACAATAAAGAAGAGTCGAATCATACCCCTAAAAGCCACCGACGGGTTGGCATAAACCTGGACTATTGAAAAACACTTTCACTTTGGCTATCCTCAAACCGGACTTAAGCCAGAGTGAAAGGAGGTAGAAAGGAGAATGTCGTGACAGCAATTTTAAAGCTTGATCACTACCGCAACGAAAAACCAAAAACAGAAACGGGGATAATTAGAAAACCCGGGTCAAAAAAATTATATGTAGATCTCAGGCCAAATGGGATCCGTGTGCAAAGGTCTTCCGGCCTGGACGACACACCTGAAAATAGGCAAATTTTAAGGGCATGGGTTGATAGGCAGCAGGCCAGGATTAAAGACGGAACATTTGAATTCGCAGAAGCGTTCCCCAATGCCCCGGAAAAAGATAAAGCCACACACGCAGCTCTTGAAAACAGGGCATACAAACCTGATAATAATAGAATTCTTTTTGAAGATTATCTCAAAAAATGGATAAAGAAAAACATCGATAATTTCCCAAAAGGCCGAAAAAAAGATTATTCAGATATTATTGAATATAGAATCCGACCATTTTTTAAGGATAAAACATTCGGCCAGATCACCGGTATTACAATTAAGGATTTTATTAAAACCCTGGTCTGGATGAATGGCCCGAAGAAAGGGTCACCATTATCTGCGTCCAGAGTATCTAATATCATGATAGTTATCAGGGCCATTTGGTATGATGCGGTTGAAGAGTATCAATGGGAAAGATCGGATCCGTTTCAATTTGTAAAGCAATATTTGAAAAGGGATTTGAAAACCAGACCGCAAAAACCGGCGCCGCAAGTTTTCAGGTTCGATGAGTGGCATGGCGTAATTGAAAACATTAACCCATACCACCGGCCTGTAGCAGAGTTTATGATTATGACAGGGACCATAAGTTCTGAAATTGCAGGGCTCAAAAAAAGCGCAATCCATGGAGATAGGATCCATATCGACAATTCTATTGTCAAAGGCCATGAAAAGAGCCAGCTTAAAACGGATTACAGGAAAAGAGATATACCTATGACTGCAGCATTGAAAAAGATTCTTGATTCTGTCTGGAATAGATCAGACTCAGAATACATTTTCACCACAAAGGCAGGTGGTAATTTTAACGGTGAATCTTTCCGGAAAAATGCCTGGGCCCCAGCCTTAAAAAAGGCAGGTATAAAATATAGGGTGCCCTACTCTACCAGACATACATTTGCAGCGTGGTCATTGACCTTAAGAATGGACACGAACAAACTGGTAAACTTAATGGGGCACGGATCCAAAAAAATGGTTTTTGAGGTGTATGGTAAGTATGTCGAAGGTCTTGAATCGGACGCGGGAAACATATCAAAGTATTTCGGGAATGATTTTAATTACTTAACAATAAAAAAGCCTTGCATTTCACTTTAGGACTTTGGTGAAAGTTTGGTGAAAGCGGCAAGGCTGAAACACTTAACTATTTGTATTTATTATACATTTTTTGGTGGAGGCGACGGGAGTTGAACCCGTGTCCGAAAACAATCAACCCAGGCTTCTACATGTTTATCCTGAACTTTAAAATTGGCCGGAAAGACTCCTTCAGGAGGGATTCACCCCGGTGTATCCTGGAAAATTTAACTTTTAGAACCCAGGAAATTCCAAAAGCGGTCTTGCAAAGTCGACGCCCTGACCTGAATCTGCAAGAAGGATGTCAGGAGGACGGAAGCCGCCTTAAGCAGCTACAGCGTAGTTATAATCGTCTGCGATTATGTTTAAATCTTGCCAAGTTTACGAGATGACAAACACTCGACATGCTACCATGGACGTCAAAATCTCCGTCGAAACCATTACGCCCCCAAATTGTAAAAGATCAAGTAACCGTTATTAATATAATGCCCAAAGGGTTTAAGTCAACGATTTTATCATCAGGAATATTTTTTCCTCTCACGATCCATATCCCGTTTGACATCCCGTTCCTTAATGGATTCTCTCTTGTCATAAAGTTTTTTACCTTTAGCAAGACCGATGAGAACCTTTATTTTGTCATTTTTAAAATAAATTTTTAAGGGCACCAGGGTATATCCCTGTTCTTTTATTTTGCCGACAAGTTTTCTAATTTCATAGCTGTGCAGCAAAAGTTTGCGGGTACGCATGGCTTCATGGTTGGCATTATATGCAAACTCATAGGGAGAAATATGAAGCTGGCGCAAAAAAACCTCTCCGCGCTTAATATCTGCATAAGAATCTTTGAAACTGACCCGGCCTGCCCTGATGGCTTTAACTTCCGTGCCTGAAAGCACAATACCGGCTTCATATTCATCATCAATGTGGTAATTATGCCGGGCTTTCTTATTGGTGGCAATTACCTTTGTGTATTGTTCGTTCATGGTTTATTCCTCGTTGTCCTTGTAAGGCAGGAACTCTTTATACTCCTTTTGAATAAAATCTACAATTTCCTGAACCGTTTGAAATCCAAAAATCGTCTGGACATCCTGCCTTGCCTTTGACACATTCACAGACCGGATCATTTTCTTTACTACAGGTATGGCGCCCGCATTCATGGATAGATTGGTCAACCCCAACCCAAGAAGCACTGGAATATTAATGGCGTCGCCTGCCATCTCGCCGCACATGACCAGTTCAATATTGTTTTCGGTTGCCGCATCCACAATTAGCCGGATCATCTTAAGGACCGCAGGGTTTAATGCCTGGTAAAGATGCGCCACCCTGCGATTGCGCCGGTCAATGGCCATGGAATACTGAATCAAATCATTGGTGCCGATACTGAAAAAATTCACGTGTCCGGCAAGCTCCCGGGCCATCATCACGGCGGAGGGCACCTCAATCATAATACCCAAAGGAATATCTTTATTGAAAATTTTCTCTTCGGATTCAAGTTCAAGAACGGCTTTATCAATACAGGATTTGACGCCGATAATCTCCTCCACACAGGAAATCATGGGAATAAGAAGATTAATTTCACCAAAGGCTGCAGCCCGTAAGATGGCTTTAAGCTGGGTAATAAAAATATCCTCATTTTCCAGACAGAACCTGACAGCCCTCAACCCCAATGCCGGATTTGCCTCTTCCACCGGATCTATATAAGGATTAAATTTATCCCCGTTGAGATCCAGGGTCCGGATGGTCACTGGAGCCGGATGCATAAGTTCCACAACTTCCTTGTACTTTTGCAGCATCTGCTCTTCGGTGGGAAACCGGTTTAAATCCAGACATAAAAATTCCGTCCTGAACAGCCCGATGCCGGCGGCTCTATTGTCCTTGGCAGACACCACCTCTTCCACAAGCTCTATATTGGCAAGCAGATTAATGGGGATTCCGTCGGCAGTGACTGCAGGCAGATGACTGTCCCGTTCAATGTCAGCCCGATAGGCTGCAAACCGGGCCATCTTATCTTCATACCGGAACAGGGTATCCTCGTCCGGGTTGATGATAATAATCCCGGCGGAACCGTCCACGATAAGGATGGCATCATTATTAATATTAGCCGTGGCATCGCCAAGCCCCAGGACCGAAGGGATTTTAAGGGATTTTGCAACAATACTTGTATGGGAATCCTTTCCGCCCCGATCTGTTACAAACCCTTTGATATGTTCAAGCTGTATCTGACTGGCATCAGCGGGGGAAAGGTCATGGGCAACAATAATGACGCGCTTGTTGATCTCACTGATCCTCAGGTCCGCCTCGCCCACCAGATAATACATGATCTTGTCCGACACCTGGATAATATCATCACCCCTGGCCCGAAGATACGGATCATTAATTTGATCAAACATGCGGATGATGCGTCTGGAAACCCGGCGAAGCGCCCACTCCGCATTGACGTGATCCGAGGTTATGGTATCAATGGTTTTTCCATACAGCATTTTATCTTTGAATAAAACCATATGGGTTTCAAGGATATTCAAATTCTCACTTAAATCATCCCCGAGGGAATCAATAACCATGGCATGGTCTTTTTTGGCTTTATCCACTGCGGTTTTAAACCGGTCGATTTCATTGGGAACCATATCCGGGCTTATCGGGTAGCGCTTAATCAGGTTAACCCCTTCCCGTTCGACAAGATATGCTTTCCCAATGCAGATACCGGGAGAACCGCTGATCCCCCTGAGAATGATTTGATCCGCGACGGCGTTATTCATTTTCATTCTCCCCAAATCCGACGTCAAAAAAATCTTTAATCTTATCGGCCAGGCTGGTATCTTCTTTTTTTTCCGTAAAAATGGACACCTTTGTTCCCGTAACCGCACACAAAGATAAAATCTCGATAATGCTTGCGGCATCCACAAAACTTTTTCCATCTGACAACCAGATGTCGCCGCAGGCGTCCTGGGCCATTGCGGCAATGACTGCCGCAGGCCGGGCATGCATCCCCAGGGCATTGACAACCATCGTCTGCCGGGACACTGAATATTGAAAATCCAAATTTATAGTCATTCCAAATGAGTGTTTTCTTTTTTTGATTATTAAAAAACAATAAATTGAAAGTGTTAACGGACCAACTTGATCAGTTCATCCAAATTGGATAGTATATACCACATTTAATATATTTTTGCCAAATAGGTTGGCCGACCAAAACCTGCAGTTTGAACCGTTTTAGCAAGGAGTTGCACATGCGTACACCCAAGACCATCCAGTATCCCATTGATGATTTCAAATCCGGCGAATCATGGCGCCTGTTTAAAATTATGGGTGAATTTGTTGAGGGCATAGACGGACTTCATGACCTGGGGCCTGCGGTATCCATTTTCGGCTCTGCCAGAACGGCCAAGGGCCATCCGGATTATGAAACGGCAAGAAAGACGGCAGCCTGTTTTGCAGCCGCCGGCTATGCAATTATCACCGGTGGCGGCCCGGGCATCATGGAGGCGGCCAACCTGGGTGCAACCGAGCAGAACGGGGAGTCCGTAGGCCTAAGAATCGCCCTGCCCTTTGAAGAAAAGGGCAATAATTACATGACCCGATCCATGGACTTTAACTACTTTTTTATCCGCAAGGTCATGTTTGTAAAATACGCCCAAGCCTATATTATTATGCCCGGGGGCCTTGGCACCATGGATGAAATGTTTGAAACCCTGACCCTGGTTCAGACCCAGCGTATCCGAAAAATGCCTGTTATCCTAATGAACAAAAAATTCTGGGCCGGACTGCTGGACTGGATTAAAAATACACTTGCCGGACGCGGATTAATCTCGCCTGAGGATTTAGATCTATTCTCATTGGCGGATACCCCTGAGCAGGCACTTGAAATAGTAGATAGTTTTTACAACAAAAATTAAGCCCGCCTTAGAAATCAACCCCAGGGTTAAAAAATCATTGAATTCCCCGTCTTGGGAGATGAAAAACGGTGTTTTCGGGTAATTGTTTTAAACCAAGCTCTTTGCAGATATATTTTTTAACCGGGTCAATATTCGCCGGTGTTTTAAGCCTTGCGGTGTGCAAAAACATCTCGTCCCAGGAATTGAGGTAAATCAGTGTAAAATCAGAAATTTTACCGCCGGGTCTTTCCGCATAAAAATTAAGCGAAACAAACAGACTTGCAACGAAGGGCCGGGCCCTCAATGCATCAAAGCTGACCGGCTTTGCCAGCTCAGGGGTAAAAAAATCATGCATGGCCCGGCATAGTTTTTCAATACTGTCATGGGAAACTTCCGTGGGATTGGGCGCCATGGTCAAAAACGTGTGATCCGTATAAAGATGATTGTGAATCAACCAGGCCCCGATCTCTTCCACTGAGTTTGCCGTAAGTATCGATTCTTCATCCATGCCGGTCTGAATGGCAGGTTTATGGATCAATTCCCACTTGCCGTAACCTTTGCCGGAGGCAGGCAACAGATATCTTAGATAAAGTTTTGAAAAGTGGCGATCCCCGCTTGAGATTAAAAGCAGTTTTTTAATTTTCCCCGGTTTGTCCTGGAATTGAATATCCACCTTGCGCTCAAGAACCATACGATCCTGATCTGAAATCGCAAGCGCTTCATCATTTTGAAACCTGGTTTTAAGGGCCGTGTACCGGGTCATCATATATTGCTCAATGGTCAAGGAAAGACGGTGAATGGCGGTATAAGGCCAGGATTTAAACCGGCCGATCTCAAACACCTTTTCCTGGGTCCAGCCCCATTCCAAAAGACATCGTTCTAAAAGGATGCGCCGCAGGCCAAACACACTTAAATCCAATTCCGATTGTTTTGTAATCCCAAGTTTGAGAAAAAAACAGGTGAGCAATAGTTTGATGGAGCGTGTGTCACCCGAATTCATGTAAAACTGAATCATGGTATTGAGTAAAATAATATAGGAATCGTTCTGGCCGGGTTTTAGGTGGGTCCCTGAATTCATCCATTCATTTTTATACTCGTTGCACAGCATGGGTTCCCGGCCATAGGTATTGATGTATTTTTCCAGCAGTGCCATCTTAATCACCGACTTAAAAGGACTTTTGAGCCACTTGAACATCTGCCAGATGGACGCACCGAAATATTCATTACGGGGTACGGCATGAATATCGCCTAGGTCTATATGGCGCTTAGTGCCGGGCAGACGATTAATACAGTCAAAAATCAGATCATAATAATTGGTGCTGATGCTGGTGGGAAGCGCCGTCCACAGGGGCAGCCTGCCGGCCACATGAATCATGGTCCGGTAAAATTCTTCTTTGAGCAGCCGGGCCTGGGCCGATCCGGAACTTTCCTGGGAAGAGCCGCCGAAATCATTATCACGGGCCTTAAAAATATCCACAAGAAAAAAGGTGACCTGAATTCTAAACCGCTCAAGGGCCATACGTTCCAGCGCATCAAGCTTTTTACGCAAAAGATCCGCGCCCTGGCGGCCCATCCGCTTTTCATCGATGCAAACCCAGTAATCAATGTCAGATTCGGCCGTCTGGGCAACAGACCCGACACTTCCCATGGAATATATTGCAAGAATGCAGGGATCCGGATGCCGGCGAATGAGGACATTGGCGCTGCCCAGATATTGGCGTCCCACCCGTTCTGCCTCCCTTGACGGCAGATAATCGGCCACCCCGCACGGTGTTGACGACGGCACCTTACTGGTTTCGGGCATGGCAATATTTTCATGGAGCAATAAAGGCAGAAGTTGAAAAAAGTCTGCCTGTTCCGGCTTAAAAACATCAAAGGCCGCCAGAAGACTCAATTTATTCTGTTTGAGAAATTTTGATTGCCCGTAATGAACAAACTCGCAGAAGATAAGCATATTTATTTCATTGACCACCCTGGGATCTATTCTCGGCAGATCAATGAAGCTGAGCTGGTATTCCCTGGCATTATAATCCAGATCCCGGGTGCGCAGATCCATGGCAGCATGGGACGCAAACCGGCAGAACCGGGCCCGGGCATTGTTGAAATCGGCCATGTGAAGCCAGGCATTGGCAAAGGAGAGCCCGGACAATCGGGCATGGGCAAAAACAGCACACGTCAGATTCGTTTCATTGAAAGAGGATTTGGCAATGACGGCCTCAATGAACAACGCATCGGTCAAATCTGAACCGTTTAAGTCACAATTATAAAAAGAGGCCTTTTGAAAACTGCACTGATTAAATATTGCATTTTTGGCAGACACATTAACAAAAACAGCATCGTCAAAACAGGTCTGATCAAACACAGCCCCGTCCAGATTCATATTGTAAAACAAGGTGCTGCGGCAGACACCATTTACCACATGAATGCCTGTCATCAGCGTATCAATAATCTGGGCATCGCTCAGATTAAGGACGGATCGGGTCAAATCCATCCCGGAGAAATTCTGATCCCGGAGAACCGCCGTCCGAAGATCCAGATCCTGGGGAACAACCCCTTGATTTAAATCATCCAGCTTTTTTTGGACCGGGTCCCTGAGAATGGATTTAAGAAAAGAGACCATGGATTTTTTTTCGGGCACGTGTGTCTGGAATTTTTTGAAAGGGGCGGCAATGCTTTTGCGTTCCTTGAGCAGCAGGTCCTGGGTTTTAACCATGAGCCTGTCCACCTCTTTTTTGACCTGATTTGAGCCGCAAATCTCGATATTCTCTTTTAGCACCCTGACCACGCGTTCCGGACGCTTTTTGATCATACCGAAAATACATGCCAGGTTGACGTCATAATTTTCTTCCCGATAGGCATCCTTGTTCAGGGCAATGTCCTGGAGTGCAAAAAAGGAGAGCCTGGACAATCCCGAAATTTCCATATTGATGATGGGAATAATGGCAGGATAGGTGTCCCGCACCATGCCCATGACCTTATGAAAGGGGTACCTTCCCGTCACAACAAGGGCTTTAAACAGACTGAGTGCCTCGTTGGTTTTGGCACCTTTAAACCGATTAAACACCAGCTCAAACAGGTCCGGGTACAGCCCGTAGGATGAATTTTCAATCAGACCGTAAACGGCCATTCTGACTTTTTTTACGGTTTCCTGGGTCAATGCCTTTTTGAAAATACGTAAAGGCACCTTGGACCGCATCATTGAAATGGCCTTAAGGCCGGCAATTCGATCCTGGGGTGCCTTGGACAACAGCTCATTTTCTTCTATGAGCAACGGATTTCGCAACGCGGCGTCAATATTGTGCAGATAGGGGTCGACATCCCGCCCCCGGTCAAACAGACCGGCATAGTACCAGGTCACAGCCTCACGCTGCTTAACACTGGCAAGCACATAGCGGAACAATCCGGCAAAACGCAAACGGATGGCAGGATCTGCCTGCAGATACTGGTCGGCAAAAACCAGACGAAGCCGGTCATCCAGATCCTTGATGCACTTTTTTATCACGTCCTGGGACACCCGTTCCAGATAAACGGCCTTAAAGGCAAAAAAAGCCCCTATACTGCCGATATTCATGAGTGCATGGATCAGGACACTTTTATCTGAAAATGCCATCTGCATAAAAATTTTGCGATAAATCAGTGCTGCGCCCTGGAAAGCTTCGGCCTGGGCTTGTTTTAACGGTTTATTTTCCAGCGGTGTTTCAACATTTTTTCGAATGACAAACGTCATGGCACTCAAACTTTTTCGGCCCGCTTCCCTTAACGGGTAATGGGTTGAAAAGACACTGCTTAAAATAGGCAGAAGGCCAAGGTAAACAGGCAATTGGGGGGCCTGAAGAACCAGGTCTTTGCGCTGCTGGTCATCAAGGTTGTTCCAGTAATCATCAAAGGTTTGACGATCAAATCCAGGATTCGCGTCATCCATGCTGCGGTACCAACTCCCCTTTTCCAGGTGATTTTAAATTTTTATATCATGCCGGGCTATATTTTCGTTTAAAGTTGATATATAATGTAAGTTTGATTTAAAATTTCGTTACAATTTTCAATATTGATTAGTATTGTATATCATACCAGAACCACTTTATGAACTTATTTGATGGCAAGACACAGGATAAGACCGTAGAACAGGGATATGACGCCCGGTCCATTGAGGTGCTCAAAGGCCTTGATCCGGTCAAACGCAGACCGGGCATGTACACGGACACAGGGAGCCCGAACCACCTGGCCTTTGAAGTAATCGACAACAGCGTGGACGAGGCCATTGCGGGTTTTGCCACACGCATTGACGTCACCTTGACCCAGGACAACAGGATCATTGTATCGGACAACGGCCGGGGAATGCCCGTGGACATCCATCCGGAAGAAGGCATTTCCGGTGTTGAACTGATCATGACCAAGCTGCATGCCGGCGCCAAATTTTCAAGCAAGGATTACGCGTTTTCCGGCGGACTGCACGGAGTCGGGGTGTCGGTGGTCAACGCCCTGTCCAGCCACCTGTCCATCGTTATCTGCCGGGACAAAAAACAGTACAGCATTGAATTTCAAAACGGCACTAAAACAAAAGATCTGGAAGAAATCGGCAAGGCGTCCCATACCGGCACCACCCTGGAATTCAAGCCGGATTCCGCCTATTTTGATACGGATCAATTTAATATCACCGCCATCCGGACTGCGCTTAAATCCAAGGCAGTGCTGTGCCAGGGACTGACCACGACCTTTACGGTTGGAGAGACCCAGGAGACAGAAACCTGGTATTATGACCAGGGCCTGGATCAATATCTCCAAGAGCGGATCGGCAGCATCGAAACCATTTTTCCGGAACCGTTCACCGGATCAGCCGACAGCGACGAATTGAAGGCTGTATGGACGGTGAACTGGGGACAGGAAGAATCCCTTGACATTGAAGAAAGTTATGTGAATCTGATTCCCACAAAACTTGGGGGCACCCATGTCAACGGGTTTCGATCCGGCCTTCTGGAGTCTGTTAAAGAGTTCTGCAAATTTAGAAATATTCTGCCAAAAGGCGTATTTCTCACCCCCGAAGATATCTGGCAAAAGGTGGGGTATATATTGTCCGTAAAACTTGTGGAAGCCCAGTTTTCCGGTCAAACCAAAGAACGACTCTCCTCACGGCACTGCGCGGGCCTTGTGAACATTCAAGTTCGGGATGCGTTCAGTTTGTGGCTGAACCAGAATGTCGCCCTGGGCGAAGCCCTTGCCCAGGCCGCCATTGAAAATGCCAGAAACCGTGAAAGAAAACGCAAAAAAGTATCTTTAAAAACCCGGACCAGCGGGGCTTCGTTGCCGGCAAAGCTATCAGACTGCACCAGTGACGACCAAAGCCAGCGGGAGCTCTTTTTCGTGGAGGGCGACTCTGCCGGCGGTTCGGCAAAGCAGGCCAGGGACAGGCGGTTTCAGGCCATCATGCCCCTGCGGGGAAAAATCCTGAATACCTGGGATCTCAACGCGTCGACCATACTGGAATCCAAGGAGATAAGGGATATTTCCCAGGTTCTGGGGGTGCTTCCGGGCTCCGATGACATTTCCAAACTGCGTTACAACAAATTATGTATCCTGGCCGATGCCGATTCCGATGGTCTGCACATTGCCACCCTGTTGTGCGCACTGTTTCTAAGGCACTTTCCCGAAGTGGTTCGACACGGCCATGTGTTTGTGGCCATGCCGCCCCTTTACCGGATTGACATGGGAAAAGAGGTCTTTTACGCCCTGGATGATTCAGAAAAAAACGCCATCACCAAACGCCTGAGCCGCAGAAAAAAGTCGGGAAAAATAAATATCCAACGATTCAAGGGACTGGGTGAGATGAACCCGCTCCAGCTCCGGGAGACCACCATTGCCCCGGACTCCCGGCGTTTGGTTCAGCTGACCATTACGGATGGATCGCATATCGCCGCACAAGACGATGAACCACCCCTGGAAAACGAGGAAACGGTATCCGACGAAGGTTTCGAAACAGATAGCTTTCAAACGCCGGACAAAGATGATGTGTTCCAGGTTATGGATATGCTGCTGAGCAAAAAAAGAGCCCGGGACCGGAAACACTGGATAGAAACCCATGGAGTAATCAAAGAGATTTAATGCGTATGACCCAGCCCCAAAGCCCCAGTGTTGAAGAATTTGAGCGCCAGCCCTTCCAGGAGTTCACCCAAAACGCATACCTGAACTACTCCATGTATGTCATTTTGGACCGCGCCCTGCCCCACATCGGGGACGGACTCAAACCGGTCCAGCGCAGAATCATATACTCCATGAGCCAGCTTGGGCTCTCTTCCACGGCCAAGTTCAAAAAATCAGCCAGAACCGTGGGCGATGTGCTAGGTAAATTTCACCCCCACGGGGATACGGCCTGCTATGAGGCCATGGTATTGATGGCCCAGCCGTTTTCCCTGAGATACCCCCTGGTGGACGGCCAGGGCAACTGGGGTGACCCCAATGACCCCAAGTCCTTTGCCGCCATGCGGTATACCGAATCAAGGCTCTCCAATTACGCAAAACTCCTTTTGGATGAACTGGAACAGGGCACGGTCAACTGGGTGCCAAATTTTGACGGCACCCTGGAGGAACCCGCCATGATGCCGGCCCGATTGCCCAACATTCTGCTCAACGGCACCACCGGAATCGCCGTGGGCATGGCCACCTCCATCCCGCCGCATAATCTAAGGGAAGTGGCAAAGGCATTAATATTTCTGATTGAAAATGAAAATGCCGACACCAATGACCTGTGCAATATCATTAAAGGTCCTGATTTCCCCACACAGGCTGAAATCATAACCCCGGCAGACGAAATCAATGACATTTATGAAAAAGGCAGGGGACGGGTCAAAATGCGGGCCCGGTACATTATAGAGGACGGGGAACTGGTATTTACAGCCCTGCCCTATCACGCGTCCACGGAGAAAATCTACGAACAGATCGCCGCCCAGATCAGTGCCAAAAAACTGCCCATGGTATCGGATCTGCGGGATGAATCTGACCACGAGGCGCCCACACGGCTGGTGGTGATGCCACGGTCAAACCGCGTGGATCTTGATGCCCTGGCCGCCCACCTGTTTGCCACAACCGATCTTGAAAAATCCTTTTCAATCAACATGAACATGATCGGCCTTGACGGCCGGCCGGGTGTAAAAAACCTAAAAGAGATCCTGAATGAATGGCTTGAGTTTCGAAAAGCCACCATTGAAAGAAAATTCAGATTCCGCCTGGAAAAAATCGTCAGCCGGCTGCATATCCTGGAAGGATTTAAAACCGTCTACCTCAACCTTGATCAGGTAATTGAGATCATACGCGCCGCAGATGATCCGGCCAAGGAGTTGATGGAGACATTCAGCCTGTCCGAAATCCAGGTAAAGGCGGTTCTGGAAATACGGCTGCGTCAGCTGGCCAGAATGGAAGAGATCAAAATCACCGAGGAGATGGATGCACTTTCCAAGGAGAAGGCGCAGTTAGACAAACTTCTGAACTCCTCGAAAGCATTTAAGTCGTTTATGATCAAAGAAATTGAAGATGACGCCAAGAATTTTGGAGACAAACGCAGATCCCCGATAAAAGAACGCAAGGAGGCCGAAGCGTTCTCTGTTACCGATGTTATTGACGTTGAGCCTGTGACCATTATCCTGTCCGCCAATGGATGGATAAAAACAGCCAAAGGCCATGAAATAGATCCTGAAAATGTAAAATTCAAGACCGGGGACTACCCGCTGTGCCACCTGCGCACCCGATCAGACAAACCCATTGCACTCATTGACACCGCAGGCCGGTCCTACACCCTGTTCTCCCATACCCTTCCTTCGGCCAGGGGGAACGGAGAACCCGTCACAGGCCAGCTCACCCTGGCCCCGGACGCCGGCATTTACACCATGATTGCCGCCGAAGATGAAGATTTGTTTCTCACAGGAGCCGACAATGGGTACGGCTATATTATCAAATTCAGTGATTTTTTAACGAATTTTAAAAACGGAAAGGCCGTGATAACTTTAGGTAAAAACGATCTGCCCATGGTGCCGCTTCCCATACCGGATGTCACTTCCGACAATGTTGCCGCAATCACCACCGGCGGCAGAATGCTGATCTTTCCGGTCAATCAACTACCCCACCTGAAAAAAGGCAAAGGCAATAAAATAATCCACATTCCAGCTTCCAGCAGGAGCCAGAGCAACCCGGAGAAGCTTAAGCTTCTAAAAATATTGCCTTTAAATTCAAATCTTGTTATATATTCTGGCAAACATCTCTTGCGGCTGACACCGGGCAACCAGCAGGATTATACAAATACAAGGGGGCGACGGGGAAAGTTGCTTCCCCGTGGATATAGAAAAGTTGATGAACTTGAAATTATTCCCAGCCGGCAATAGATGAAACGGATTAATGAAATCATTTTTAACTAAACATTTTATACTTTTATCCCTCATTATTCTAACCTTAGGTTTGGTGTGGTTCTGTGTGCTGATTGATCGGCAGGACATCGGAGACACACTGAACACCGTCGAAAAAGTACAAAAAAGCGGCAAACTGCGCCTGATTACCAACAGGGCGATCAACACCTATTATCTGTATAACAACAAGCCCATGGGGTTCGAATATGATCTGGCTCTGGAATTTGCCCGATTTTTAAATGTGGAGCTTGATGTCATAACGCCCGGCTGGAACAATATGTTCGAGTATCTCAAACAGGGCAAAGGAGATTTCATTGCCGCAGGCATTTCCATCACGGCCCCGCGCCTGGAATATTCGGATTTTTCCATTCCCTACATGACCATACAGCAGCGCATTATTCACCATAATCTTGTCTCTTGCCCCAAAGATATCAAAGACATGGAATTTAGAGTCTTCCATGCCAGACGGGGCACCTCTTATCATTATAGGCTGGCGGAGATAAAAAATTCGGGCGTACCCTTGGAGTATGTGCTGTATAACAACATCCCCACCGAAGAACTCATCGGCATGGTCCATGACAGGGAGATTAAATTCACCATTGCCGATTCCAATATCGCCCTGCTGAGCCAACGCTTTTTCCCGGATATACGCATCGGTATTCCCATCCAGGAAAAAGAGTCCCTGGCCTGGGCAGTGCGCAAAAACGACAGTGAGATGCTCAAGCAGGTGAACAAATTTCTGCTTCATGCCTCCAGCACGGGAATTTTGAAGCGCATCACCACCAAATACTATGGCAACATAGACAATTTTGACGCATATGAGCTCAAAAAATTCCATGACCGCATCAACAGCCGGTTACCCGAATACAAAAACGTCATTAAGGCAGAATCGGCCAAGCACGGATTTGACTGGCGCCTGATTACCGCCGTTGTCTACCAGGAGTCCCACTTTGACCCGGATGCAACAAGTTATACCAATGTGCGCGGACTCATGCAGGTCACCGAAGATACCGCCAGGGAAATGGGAATTCAAAACCGCCTGGACCCCAAACAAAGTATCCGCGCGGGGATAAAATACCTGTCGTTAATGTACAAACGATTTGATTTTATTGAAGATGAATCCCAGCGTCTGCGATTTGCTCTGGCAAGTTATAATGTCGGATACGGACACGTCAAAGACGCCATGGGCCTGGCAAAGGAGAAGGGGTTTGACCCCAATACCTGGAAAGGGCTCAAGGCGACGCTTCCTCTGCTGTCCAAGGAAAAATATTACAACCAGACCAAATATGGATATGCCCGGGGCTGGGAACCTGTTCAGTATGTGGAGCGTATCCAGACCTATTTCGATATTCTAAAACAGAAAAAAGCTGCCATGGCCGGATAAAGAGCTGTGGCGGGCTTGCAAGACATATCAATCTGCAGTGCGTTAAATACATTTCGTCCAAGTGCATTGCAGATACACACCAAATTTTAACGATTTATAACGAAAAATGAGATCATGAATGACCAGAAAAATTCTAATTAATGCACTGGATCCGGAAGAAAACCGTATCGCCATGGTGTTTGACAACAAACTGGATCAATTTCACATCGAAACAACCGCAAAAGCCGCAACCAAAGGCAATATTTATAAAGGTGTTGTCACCCGGGTGGAACCCAGTCTTCAGGCCGTATTCGTAGATTACGGCGCCCCCAAAAACGGATTTTTGCAAAAAAACGAAATACATCCGGATTATTTCCAGGAAGTCGAAAAAAGTGATAGATCCCTGTTCAACTTAGTCAAAAAAGGCCAGGAGATGATTGTCCAGGTCACCAAAGACCCGATTAACCTCAAAGGGGCCATGCTCACCACCTATATCTCCCTTCCCGGGCGTTTCGGCGTATTGATGCCGGGGAACAACACCCGGGGCGTTTCGCGTAAAATTGAAGAAGAAGAAGAGCGAAAGCGGCTGGTCAGTATCCTCAAGGGCATAAAAATCCCCGAAGGCTTCGGCATGATCGTCAGGACCGCAGGCAAAGGGGCCACCAAAACATTGCTGACATCAGACCTTAGGTATTTAATGCGGGTATGGAAAAACATTGATAAACTGGCCATGGAGAATCAGTCTCCCTGTCTTCTTTACAAGGAACAAAGCCTGGCCGTGCGCTCTCTAAGGGACTATTTCACCACAGACATCAAAGAGATTCTCATCGACAATCCGGACACCTACAAAGAAGTCCTGGATTTCATCGAAATGATTGCACCCAAGCAGAAAAAAATTGTCCGGCTGTTTAAAGGCGAAAAGCCCATTTTTACAAAATATCAGCTAGAAGAACAGATCTCTTCCATTTACAGAAGAGAGGTGTCACTCAAATCCGGTGGTTTTTTAGTGATTGAGCAGACCGAAGCCCTGGTCTCCATTGACGTCAACTCCGGCAAATCCACAAAAAGAAACAGTATTGAGGAGACAGCCTATCACACCAATCTTGAAGCGGCCGAAGAGGTGGCCCGGCAGCTGCGGCTGCGGGATATGGGCGGGCTCATTGTGGTGGATTTCATCGACATGAAAGAACGCCGCCACAAGGCCGAAATCACCAAAAATATGAAAAAACATCTGAAATCGGACAAGGCCAGAACCAAAGTGGGCGGCATCACGGCCTTTGGCCTGCTTGAGATGTCAAGACAGCGCATCCGCCACTCCATCACCTACGGAGCCTATGAAACCTGTAAACACTGCAACGGGCGTGGCATGACCCCGTCTGTTGAAATCCAGGCGCTTTCGCTGCTTAGGACACTGGCACTCAGAACTTTGAAAGCGGACCCTGATCAAAAATTTATCTGCCGGGTACCCGAAGACGTTGCTTACTATATGCTTAACACCAAAAGAGAAGAACTGCTTGACCTTGAAACAAAACGTCAGGTCGTCATCATCATTGAAATAGACAGCAGCATGGTCTCCGGTCAGAACAGCATCAGCAGCCTTACCCCGAACGCCAGCAGTCCGGGAATTTGATGAAAATTTTACAACGCTCACGTACTTTAGTATGCTGCGTGCCGTTTAAAATTTTTCCGGGTCTTAATATTCGGGCCGCTTTTGGGCCAGACACAGATTTTTGTCCAAATCGCAAGTAAGGCCGGCTTGACAATGTCTGATTTTTTATTGTATCTGAAACAACCCTAGGTGAGTTTAGAAAGGAGAGACTTTGCGTACTTACAGACAAAAACGTCAGCAAAGAACGCCAATTATCGCCCTTGCCGTGGTTATTGCAGCGGTGCTTGCAGTGGTCTGGATTGTTATGGACAAGCCGTCCGGTGACACGAAGGGACCACCGCAAAAGGAAAATACAAAAGTCTCCCAGGAAGAGGCCGGGGGCAAAAAAACCGATGCGTTGCCGGGGGTTGTCGTCAAACAGATAAATAAACCCGAAATCATTGACTACAATGATCTTGCAAAAGAGACGATCATGAAGGATCTGATGACGACTCGAAAAAAAGACCTGGGCCTTGACAAAAGTGTGGACCTGGTTGTCAAGTCCAATGAGAGCTTTACCGTGGGAGGCAATACGGTTTCCATGGAAAAAGTTATTGAACAGGCATTTGCGGGCACCGGCAAGGTGCTTGAAAAGGAACTTGACGAATCCGGTGCCCAGAAGCCTGTGACAATAACCACCTACGGTGTTTATGTGGTCCAGCCGGGTGACAATATCTGGAACATCCACTTCAGGATGCTCAAAGAGTATTATTCCCGCAAAGGTATTCGTTTAGGAAATACCGCCGATGAACCAGAAAGTTCGGGCTTGAGTTCGGGGGTCGGAAAAATTTTAAAATTTTCGGAAGCCATGGTGATTATTTATAATCTCAAAGAAAAAAAGGTGACCGAGGATATAAATATCATAGACCCGTTAAGCAAGGTGGTCATCTACAATATGGACGAAATATTTGCCTTGCTTGAACAGATTGATTTTAATCAAGTGGACAGACTCCGGTTTGACGGCAGTAATATCTGGATACCGGTACACTAATCCGTACCTAACACAAACAGGCTATTTTGCTCAATTCCCCTGGCGGACAAAACAGTTTAATCCCCGGGGTAGAGCCAAAATGCCTGTGGTTAAAATTTTCACCGGCCTTGAACTTGCGACAAAAAGTCTTATTTGTGAATGGACTTATTTATTTTTTAAAATCTACCCTATTTGAAATTGAAGAAGGAGAAGGAACATGTTGATTAGCACTGCATACGCCATGGGCGCACCTGGAGGACAAGCCGGACAAGCCGGAGGACTGGCTGGTTTTTTACCCATTATCATTTTATTTGCAATTTTTTATTTTCTGCTCATCAGACCCCAACAAAAAAAGGCCAAAGAACATAAACAGATGCTCGACAACCTTAAAAAAGGAAACCGGGTTGTGACCTCCGGCGGCATTTTCGGCACCATTGTCTCCTTAGATGACACAACCGTTGGTCTTGAGATTGCCGAAAAAATTAAAATTAAAGTTTCAAGGGGAAACATCGGCGGACTGGTCACTGATAATGGTATCCAAGCAAAACCCAAAGAAAAAAATTAACCAAATCCTTCAGGAGTGATGAGATTGAAATTTTTTACCATAAAGCGCGTATTGATTCTGGGGGTCATTGTTGCTGCAGTTGTATGCCTGATGCCTACGTTTACCAATACCTGGCCATATAAAAAAATCAACCTTGGCCTTGATCTGCAAGGTGGCATGCACCTGGTACTTGAGGTTCAAAGCGAAGATGCAGTTAAGGCAGAACTTGACCGAACGATCAGCCAGCTGAAACTGGATCTGAAAAATGAAAAAATACAGCATATGGGCATTGAAAAGGCCTCGGACCATAAAATCATTGCCAAAATTTCAGGTGCAGACAATAGATCGAATGTGGAAAAACTGTTATCCGAAGACTATGCCAGCCTTGAGATTCCTTCGGTAAAAAATATTGACGGCGGTATCTCGTTTACTCTGCGCCTGCCCGACAAGGAAGCCGATTCCATCAAGAAAATGGCTACGGAGCAGGCACTTGAAACCATTCGAAACCGTATTGATGAATTCGGTGTCAGTGAACCGGATATCAGAATCCAGAGCGGCAACAGAATTCTTCTGCAGTTGCCGGGTATTAATGAGCCAGAACGGGCCAAAAACCTGATAGGGAAAACGGCCCAGCTTACATTCCAGCTGGTGGACGAGCAAGGCGATGTCAATGCCGCATTACAGGGCAAGCCCCCTGTTGGAGATGAAATTCTTTACCAGGTAAGAAAAAACACCACCACCGGCACCCAGAGCAAAACGCCTTTTCTGATCAAAAAACATGTGGAACTGGACGGCAGCCAGCTGACCAATGCCCGGGTGGAGTTTGACCAGTTCCAGCAACCCCGGGTGGGCATTGAATTCAATCGTAAGGGTGCCAGGATATTTGAACGGATCACCGGTGCCAATATCAACAAACGGCTGGCCATTGTTCTGGATAAAAATGTATATTCAGCTCCCAATATCCAGGACCGTATTTCCGGGGGGAAAGCCGTGATCACAGGCCATTTTACCACCGAAGAGGCCTCGGATCTTGCCATTGCCCTGCGGGCCGGTTCTTTGCCTGCACCGGTTAAAATCATTGAAGAACGAACCGTTGGCCCCACCCTGGGTGCCGACTCCGTGCGAACCGGCCTGATGTCCATGATCGTGGGCGGTGCCCTGGTCGTTCTCTTTATGCTCATTTACTACAAAGGGGCGGGCCTAATCGCCGACATTGCCCTGATTGTCAATATCCTTCTAATCGGCGGCGGACTGGCGGTTTTCGGTGCCACCCTGACATTGCCGGGTATTGCCGGCATCATCCTGACCATTGGTATGGCAGTGGATGCCAATGTTATCATCTTTGAGCGGATCAGAGAGGAGCTTCGGGCCGGACGGTCGCCCAGGGCCGCCGTAAATGCCGGGTACGACCGGGCGACCCTGACCATTCTGGACGCCAACGTCACCACATTGATTGCAGCGGTTGTTCTGTTCCAGTTCGGCACAGGTCCCATCAAGGGATTTGCCGTAACATTGGGACTTGGTATTGTGGCCAGTCTGTTTACAGCCCTGATCCTGTCCAAGAGTATTTACGATATGATTCTTGCGAATAAACAATCCGACTCATTGAGCATATAAAAGGAACTTTTCATCATGCAGTTTATCAAGCCTGATACCCATTTCGATTTTATGGGAATCCGCAAAATAGGCTTTGCGGTTTCCCTGATCCTGATTCTGGCAGGTATTGTATCTCTGATTATTCACAAAGGCCCCAATTACGGCATTGATTTTGCCGGCGGCACCCTGGTACAGGTAAAATTTTCCCAAAAAGTTGATGTGTCCGACATCCGCAAAGGGTTGGATGAAATTGGGCTTAAAGATATATCTGTCCAGGGATTTGGTGATCCGGCGGCCAACGAATACCTGATCCGCACTTCCAGTGATGCCGACGCCCTGGGTACTCAGTTATCGGATACAGTATCAAAAGGGTTAAAAGATGCAACCGCCCTGGAGCCGGACATCCGGCGTATTGAAATGGTCGGCCCCCAGGTTGGAAAAGACTTAAAAAAGCAGGCGCTTCTGGCTATTTTTTATTCCCTGCTCTTTATCACGATTTACATATCGGGTCGTTTTGAACAAAAATGGACCGTTGCCGGCATCACTGCAGGGGCATTAATGGCGGCTGTCTACTTTTTATCTGTTTTTAACCTCTCCATGCCGGTTCTGATTGCAGGCGCCCTGATTGTATCCCTGGTGCTGTTCTGGTATCTCCAGCTGCAGTATGCCATTGGTGCCATCGTGGCCCTGATCCACGATGTGACCATTACCGTGGGTGTATTTTCCCTGCTCAACCTTGATTTTTCCCTGCAGATCATTGCAGCCCTTTTGACCATCATCGGGTATTCACTGAACGACACCATTATCGTATTTGACCGGATCAGGGAAAATATCAAGGGCAATACAGACCACTCCCTGGTATCGGACCTGTTTAACCGGAGTATCAATGAAACTTTGTCACGGACCATATTGACATCGGCGACCACATTGGTTGTACTGCTGGCACTGTATTTTATGGGTGGAGAAATCATTCATAACTTTGCCTTTGCCATGATCATCGGTGTGGTGGTGGGGACCTATTCATCCATTTTCATTGCATCTCCCCTTGTTTTTCTGGCCCACAGAAAAAAATAAGGATAAACGCATCTATGCCCGCATCCAGACAACATATTTTAAGGATTGCGCCGCTTTGTCTTATTCTTTTTTTGACTGCGTCCTGCGGGTCGCTCAAGCCATATAAACGGACTGTGGATCAGACACAGAACACCGCTGTGCCTGATACCACATCCGTTCCCATAGACACATCACTGGACCAGGATATTCGCACCCGGCACCTGGAAGAAAAAATCAACCAACTTGAACACCGGTTGGAACTGCTGGAAAAAAAATTAAACTCACAACCCAAACCGGATCCTGAACTTAAACCTGAACCGCCCAAAAAACAGATATCCCAAAGGCTTTCACCGCCCCCAGCCAAACCCAGCAGTCCTGCTGCCCCTAAAAAAACTGAAAAGATAGATCCTGTAAAACTTTACAATAAAGGCCGGGAGTTGTTGCTTGAAAAACGCAATATTCCCATGGCCCAGGCATTGTTTTCAGAGTTTATCAAAACCTTCCCCGATCATAAACTTGCGGACAACGCCATGTACTGGCTTGGGGAGTGCAGCTACACCACAGGTCATTATGAAGAGGCGGCAAAAATCTTCAAAACCCTGGTCCAGACCTATCCCAAGGGCCAGAAAGTTCCGGATGCACTGCTTAAAACAGGCTATTCATACATCTCCATAGATGATGTAACCCAGGCCAATATATACTTTAAGCAAGTCATCACCCGCTTCCCCTTTTCAGCGGCAGCAGACAAGGCCCAGAAAAAACTATCCCAAACCCAATAATTAATTAAATGACCTCCTGTCCGGACATATATCTTCCCTGGTTTCTTTTAACGGAACTGCCGGGTTTAAGTCCGCGTGTAATAAAAAAGCTGATCTCGCATTTTAAAACGCCCGAAAACATTTTGGCGGCATCCAAAACACAGCTGTCGTCTGTGCCGGATATACCTGCCAAAGCAATAAAAAACCTTGTCGGCCACAAAAATTTTAAGGCCGGTGCCCAGGAACGCCTGACCCAAGCCCTGGATTCGGACTACAAAATAGTCGTATTAACCGACCCCAAATACCCTGACCTGCTCAAAGAGATCCCCGATCCTCCGGCCCTCCTATTTTATGACGGCACCCTGGATCTTCATGCACCCTGTATCGCCATTGTCGGTTCACGAAATGCGACCCGGTACGGTATGGATACCGCCCGTTACCTTGCCCAACGCCTGACGGCATTGGGCTTTACCATTGTGTCCGGGATGGCCTTGGGAATTGATACCGCCGCCCACACAGGCGCCCTGGAAAATGAAACCGGACAGACACTGGCGGTTCTCGGATCCGGCCTTGACCATATCTATCCCAGACACAACCGGCCTTTATATTGCCGGATCAGAAAACAAGGCGCCGTCATTTCCGAATTTTTCCCGGACACAGCCCCGTTGCCCGGCAATTTTCCCCGGCGCAACAGGATTATTGCAGGCATTTCCTGCGGGACAATTGTGGTGGAGGCGGCCCGGAAAAGCGGATCTTTGATCACGGCACGATTGGCCGGGGAATACAACCGCGAGGTATTTGCCGTCCCGGGCTCCATCAAATCCTCCAAAAGCCGTGGGACCCATCATCTCATTAAACAAGGCGCGCATCTCATAGAAAATGAGATGGATGTCATTGATGAACTGTCCCAGTTTGTGCATGCCGCAGATAATGTCGCTCCATTTGAGCCCACAAAAAATAAACCAACCATGGACAAAATCCAGACCATGGTATATAAAAACCTCGATCTTTACCCCGAACATATTGATCATATCACCGCATCAAGCGGTCTGACGAGCGCCCAGGTTTCTGCAGCCTTACTTGACTTGGAATTATCCGGGCTTATTGTTCGTCATCCAGGCAATAAATTTTCACTTTTGGAGGAATAACATTGGCTAAGCCGCTTATCATTGTCGAATCGCCAACCAAAATCAAAACCCTGAAAAAGTACATTGGAAAGGATTATAATGTGGCAGCCAGTGCCGGCCACATCCGCGACCTTCCGGTAAAAAATCTCGGGATTGATGTGGACGACAATTTTAAAGCCCAGTATGTCAATATAACAGATAAAGCCAAGGTAATCTCCAATCTGAAGAAAACCGCCGGCGACACCGATGAGATATTTCTTGCCCCTGACCCGGATCGTGAGGGGGAAGCCATTGCCTTTCATATCATGGACATTTTGAAAAAAAAGGACCGCAAATTCCACCGGGTCCTGATCCATGAGTTGACCAAAAAAGGGATCACCGATGCCCTTTCCCATCCCACCCAACCGAATGCGGACAAGTATGACGCCCAGCAGGCTAGAAGAAAACTCGACCGGCTGGTAGGGTACCAGATATCACCGCTTTTATGGCAAAAGGTTCAAAGGGGCCTCAGTGCCGGCCGGGTCCAGTCCGTGGCCGTTAAAATCATCTGTGACAGGGAGCGCGAGATCCGGGCATTTGAACCGGAAGAGTACTGGACCATTACCGCAGACCTTGAGGCGGCAAATCCGCCAATTTTCAATGCGGCGTTGATCAAAGTATCCGGTAAAAAAGCCAAAGTCACCAACGGGGAACAAGCCCATGCCATTGTGGCGGACCTTGAAAAGGCCACTTTCATCGTCCGGGAAATCAAAAACAAAACTTTAAAACGCAATCCCTTGCCGCCGTTTATTACCAGTAAACTCCAGCAGGATGCCATCAACCGCCTGCGGTTCTCCGCCAAAAAAACAATGGTTGTGGCCCAGCAACTTTATGAAGGTATTGAGATCGGCAGCGGCGGCCCCGAAGGTCTGATCACTTACATGCGTACGGACTCAACCCGTATTGCCCCGGAAGCGGCACAGGAGGCGTTGGAAATGATCCGCCAATCCTTCGGCGACGAATATGCCCTGGATGCCCCCAGATTTTTTAAAAATAAAAACAAGGCCCAGGATGCCCATGAAGCCATCCGCCCGACTTCAGTGCACAATACCCCGGAAAAGCTGCAAAACTTTTTGTCACCGGACCAGTTCAAACTCTATGATCTGATCTGGAAACGCTTTATGGCCTCCCAGATGGCCCAGGCCCTGATCGACCAGAAATCCATTTTAATCGACGCCACAGAAAAATACCTGTTTTCCGTTTCAGGCTCCACCACCCGGTTTGACGGATTCATGCGGTTGTATGCCACCGAGGAAAAAAACCAGGAGAACGGCATCCAGGCACTGCCGCCGGTGGAACCCAAGGAACAGCTGGCAACCCGTAAAATCAACCCGGATCAGCATTTTACCAAGCCCCCGCCACGATTTTCCGAAGCGTCCCTTGTCAAGGAGCTTGAAAAAAACGGCATCGGCAGGCCGTCCACCTATGCCTCCATTATCGCCGTGATCCAGGATAAAGGATATGTGGAGCTGATCAAACGCTATTTTACCCCCAGTGAGCTCGGCTTTATTGTCAATGATCTTTTGGTCAGTTCATTCCCAAATCTCCTGGACATCTCTTTCACGGCCCAGATGGAGACCAACCTTGATGATGTGGAGCAGGGAAAACTCAACGAAGTTGAACTGTTAAAAACATTTTATTCTGATTTTAAAACCACCTTGGATAACGCCCAGGATAAGATGGTCTCCGTCAAGGGCGTCGGCATAGAGACCGATATCAAATGTCCCCTATGCGGTAAACCCGTTAACATTAAAATCGGCAAAAACGGGCATTTTCTGGCCTGTACCGGATATCCCGAGTGCAGCTTCACCAGCAATTATACAAGGGACGAAAAAGGCAAGATTGAGATTGTCGAAAAAGTCCAGGACAGTGAACCGGTCAAAGACTGCCCCGAATGCGGCAAGCCCATGGTGATGAAAGACGGCAGATTCGGATTGTTTGTCGCCTGTACAGGATACCCGGAGTGCAAACACACCGAATCGGTGGCCCAGGAAAGTTCAACCAAAGATACAGGCGTGCCCTGCCCCGAAAAAGGGTGTGACGGCACAATTGTGGAAAAACATTCAAAGCGGGGAAAAGTATTCTACGGATGTTCCAGATACCCGGACTGCACCTTTGCCACCTGGGATAAACCGGTCAATGAAAGCTGTCCGGACTGCGGCAGCACCTATCTGCTTGAAAAAGAGACAAAACGGGACGGCAAAATTCACAAATGCCCGAACCGTGAATGCGGCTTCAAACAAAGTATTTTGCCGATTCCGGAAAAAGAGAGCTAAAGCGCTTGAAGTAAATTATTCAGGTGTTCCCGGGCATAGGGTGCCATTTCGGAAAAATAGATGCCGATTCGGCCCGTATCTGTTCTGACCACCGTTCCGGTAAGCTTAAAAGGCCTGGCCTGACCCGGCAAAGAAAAGACGATTATTACCGGTATACCGATATCCGGGTTCATTCTGGATTTAATCAACACCCCTGCGGCACTCAAATTTTCGGCATTGGTCTGTATCACTTTATCGTCAATGGAAACATCCATTTCAATGGGTCTGACCACCCGGGGGTAGGATCTGGGCTCCTTAAGATTGAGGATATACGCCAGGACATCTTTTTGAAGATCCTGGGTCAGGGAACGGACCTGTGACATGATCTCTTCGAGTAGCGCATCGTCTTTTAAAAAGTTATCCGTCACCTTTTAACTCCTTATCTATAGTCCTTGGGAAGGCGGGACAGTTGTTCACAATTTTTGGCGTATTAAAAATATATAAGCGATTTTAGTCCGGCTTTCAAGAAATATAACTCTTCGGATTCACGAGATAGAATTCATTTAGCAGTGATGTCATGGGGGCATCAGATCATAACGACAACGCCTGTTTTAAATCCTGAGCCGTAAAAATTGCGTCGCGGTTCACCCCTAACACCCGGGCTGCTGTCTTCACAGCGTCAATAAAAGTACCCCCGGATGCTCTTAGATCCTTGAGGGAATATGCCCCCCTTGATTTTGACAGCTTTTCCCCATTTTCTGCGAAGACAAGTCCGTGGTGAACGAACCGGCAATTCGGAAATGAAGAGAACCCAAAACAGTGGGCAAGATAAATCTGGGCGGCCGTGGATAATAGAAGGTCCTGGCCCCGGACAATAAAATTGATATGGTTATCTTCATCTTCCAAAAGGCTTGCTAAATGATAACTGGGTTGATCCTCCTTGCGCCAGACAACAAAATCGCCAAATGTCTCGGCAAGGTCAATGACTTGATTCTCGACTTGAATTCGGGCATTCTTGTCCACCCTCAGCCGGACGGCATTGCGCCCCGGTTCAAAGACAAGGCCTGCGCCCCGGCATGTGCCAGGATACAGTCCACTGGGAGATATTTTTTTTATGGATGCCCGGCTGCATCGGCATACAAATATATGCGGCCCGGCGTCGTCTGCTTCATTCAAGGCCTGCAACCTGTCCCGGTAATATTCTCTTTTTTTATGCAAAGAAAAATTTTGATAAAAATCATCGGGCCCTGACGGTCCTGTATCCCAGTCCAGCCCAAGCCACTCAAGGCTTGCGAAAATGTCGTCCAGAACATCGGGCCTGAAGCGGATACCGTCCATATCATCAATGCGCAGATGAAGCTGCCCGTTACGGCTTCGGACAAGGGCCCAGGTCACTATAAAATTTACGGCATTGCCCAGGTGCAAAAAACCGCTGGGGGTGGGTGCAAGGCGTGAGACAGGGTGGGCTGGGATATTGGAAATGCACACAGGTGGGCTGTTTTTAAAAAGAAGAGACGTTTCCGGCACGGCATTTTGCCTAATTTTTGTTAACCTTGTTTCACTGTGATTCTTACCATGCCTATTTCGGCAAAATGACCATATAAGACCCTAAGCAAAACGCTTCGGGTACTATATGGTCCAAACCCATGATGTTCCAAAATCTATTTCATGGTAACCACCGGGCAAGGCGCATTGAGCACCACAGCCTGGGCGGTGGAACCCAGCAGCAGCTTACCCACCTTGGTTCTGTTTTTCACACCGATAATGACTTCGTCTGCCTGGGTCTCCTTGGCAAAGTTAACCAGATCGTCCCCGGGATCAATGCCGCGAATCAATAAATGCGTTTCACAGGGAATATCTTTTCTGTCAAAATGGGTTTTGGCCGCTTCCAGACCGGCTTGCGTCTCATTGATCTGTTCCTGATCCTTTTCCATGCCTTCGGGCATGATGGTAACGATCAACACGGTTGCGTTAAAAAGCTGCGCCCGTTTCAATGCAAGCTCAAGAAGGTTTTCCGCCTGGTTTGTGCCACGTTTGTAGCCCACGATAAGTTTCATCTACTATTATTCCTTAATTTGTACATTTGTATATAGTTAGTGTTTGAACGAAAAGTCACCCATCTGCGGCGTTGCATCTGGGCAACTTTTCATCCAAACACGGATTTTCGTTCAGACACTAGTCAATCTATCCTAAAATATCTCCAATTGAGGTTCGGTGCAATTAAAAGGTGTAGCCCATGGAAAAATAAAAACACCCCTTGCTTTCCCCGGCCTGGGGGTTCAGTTTCCAGCCGTACAGCAAACTGATGGGACCCACCGGTGTCTGGCGGCGCAGACCAATACCCGCACTGCTTCTAAAGGATTCCGAGATATCCGGTTCCTGGACCTGGGCCAAGGCGCCGGTGTCAAAAAAGAGGGCAAACTCATAATTTAAACCCAGATCGTACCGGGCTTCCACCGAGCCCAACATCATGGAGCGGCCACCCACGGCGTTGTCGTCGTCATCATGCTGGAGCATGTTTTCATCAAATCCCCTCACAGTTGAGGCGCCGCCCAGATAATAGAGCTGGTCATCGGCGATATGGGCATTGCCCCCGTAAGTTCCCATCCCCCCGTAACGACCGCGCATGGCGATAACCAGGTCGTCGGTGGCAGACCAATAATACCGCAGTTCCAGAGCGTATCTGTAAAAATCATCCTGACTGGACCCCACGCCTTTGAGGACATCAAAGGAGGTTGTTGCCAACACCCCGTTTCGGGGGCGGACCAGGGAATCGGTGGTACGCCAGGTAAGCCCCGTATTCACCTGACCGATGTGACGCACCCCGTAATCGTCCTTTTCATCATCATCAAGCGTACGATCCACCCTTAAATACTGATCCCGGTATTCATATCCCCCGCCCACGGATACGCTGGCCTTTTTGTTACTGAAATTGCGCAAAAACGTCTGGGACAGGCCATAGGTTCGGGTTCCATAATCTTTGTTGAATGCCTCCGTTTCTTTTGTGTACACCTTGCTCGTCGAGCTGACGCGGGTGGAAAGAAACCTGGGTTCAGTCAAAGAGACATTCATGCCGTACCCCACCTGGCTCCACTCAAGGCCGGCCTGGGCATTCAGGTTATGACCCAGAAAATCCTTATCCCCAATGCCCGTTTCCATGTACAAATGCCGGGAGGTATCATATCCGCCGGCCAGTTCCACATAATAGGGTTTTTTCTCGGATATCTCCACAATCAGATCGACCTCGGATTGCCGGGTTTTCAGGCCTGCAACCCGAATTCTAACGGTATCAACGGAATTAAGGTCCTGGATATTTCTGCGGGACTCCACGATCTTGAGCATGGAAAAGGGTTCTCCCGGAGCAATCGCCATCTCGTCTTCAAGCTCCTCCGGCTTCATGCGCAGAGTTCCGGCGTAAAAAATCTTACCCACCACCACCTGGGGCCCCTGGTCCACCTCATAGGTAATCCAAATCCGGGTTTTGTCTTTAGAGAATTTGGCATCTTCTTTGACCTGGACATGGGGGTAGCCTTGTTCGGCGACCCTCTGTTTTAGAGCGGAAATATCATCATCAACCAGAGCATGGTTATACCAATCCTCTGCTTTCATGGCCAAAACACCACGGGCCTCATCCAGGGAAATGGCCGAAAGCCCCTGGATATCCACCTGCTGAATCTTTGTTCTGGGCCCCTCGTTTATGATGATCTCAACGGCAACCTGTTTTTGATTTTTATCCGGCCGCTCACTGACCGTAACTTTTTTATTCACCCGGGTGTTTGTAAACCCTTTGGAAAAATATACGGTCTTAACTGCTTTGAGGTCATCTTTCAATTCCGCCTGGCTGAAAGCGCCTTTTTCTTCGATCAAAATATTTTTTTTAAGTTCCTCTAAAGGCAACGTGTCTGCGCCGCTGATTTTCAGTTCAGACACGGTGTACTTTTCCCCCTCATCGATAACGATATTCACCCGGCGCACACCCGGATCTTGGGACTCTTTGTTTTCTTCTTTAATGTTAACATCATGAAATCCTTTGCTCTCATAGCGTTTTTTGATATTACGCAGGCTTTTTTTCAGAGCAAAATCATTTTTGTTGCCGTTCTCTTTGAGCAGAAGCTCTTTTTTTAACATCCATGTATACACGGCGTCGTTGCCCTGGATATCAATGTTGTACAGCGGGCCTTCATCAATGGTAAAAACGACGTCCAGACTGTCACGGCCTTCGACCGGCAACGGTTGTGCCGTCACCTGAACATCGGCATACCCTTTTTTCCGGTAAAACTGCATGACTTTTTTGATATCCTCTTTCATCTTTTTTTCAGTAAACCGGTTGCCCTGCCACGGCAAAAGGGATGTCCGCCAGATTCCGGTCATCAACCTGAGACGGGCCTGGCCGATATGATCATTGCCTTTAAACACAACTTTACGGATTTGATGAAAAGGACCTTTGTCAATATCCACATCAATAACGTAGCAAGCGCCCTGTTTCACGGTAGAGATATTCACCTTTGGCTGATAAAACCCCCGGCCTTTGAAAAGTTTTTCCACCCGCTGGGCCTGCTCTTCCATTTTCTGGGCCTGGTATACGCCGCCGGCCTTGATGGTCATGGCATTCAACACTTCCTGCTCAAACAAAGGGAAGGCATTGTTAATATGAATATCCCGTATCCTGGAAAACGGCGTTAACTCAAAAACAACGATCATACCCTGGGAGGTTTTCTCAGGATCAGGCACATGAATAAACTCAAAAAGCTGGGAGTCCGTTAACGCTTTGATCGCCGTATCCATGGCCCCAAGGGCGTAATCATCCCCAACCTTTATGGGGATAAAGCTTGCGGCAACAGACTGCCAGAACGCCTGTTTTTCAGCAGGAGAATCAACTGTAATCCTGATACCCGCCACCTTGACGGCATCGGCCGCAAATCCAGGCGTACACAAAAAAACACAGGCTGCAAAAACAAGAGATATATACCGTCGTATCATTACCTGAATTCCAACCTGTATTTAAGTTCCCCGCCCAGCTTGCCGCTGGTGCTCTGGGAACTGCTCAGCAACAGGTGCTCAAGAAGTTTGTAATAGGTCGTCACCGTATGCACGGTCTCTCCGTCGCTGATATCAATGCCGTAGGAGACACTGAGCTGACGGGAAAGATCAGCGCCCAATCCGACATGGACACTGGTTTCGTTCCCCTCATGATCCATGTTGAAGCTGACCTCGCTTAACCCGGTGGTATCTTTTATTTTATCACTTAGAGAATCCAGCATCATCTTGGCAAGGGCGGATGCCGACAGCGATTCGTCGTCACTGCCGCCCCCCATTTCAGCTGTTGTTTTACCAAAGGCAATCAGGGAAAGAATATCTGCATCCGTGGCATCGAGATCCGACGAAAATTTAAGCACCAGATCATCAGGCGTACCGGTCACGGACAGGGTAATGGTGTATGAAGAGATCGTGGTCTCACCGGTCAGTTTAATCTCAGGTTCAATTTTATACGGGTTGATAAAATCAATGGAGCCTTCGGTGATCTCAAATTCGGCTTTCTGGAAATGGATCGTGCCTTCATCCACCACGGCCCGGCCATCCAGGGAGGGTGCATAGGCCGTTCCCCGGATACTGATGTTGGGACTGATGCTCATTAAGGCCAGATTGTTGTCCACAACAATGGCTTCCCTGCGGGTCACATAGATATTGAGTCCAATATTTTTTAAAAAGGCCGGCCCGGGTTCCCGGACTTTGGGCCGGGATTTTTTAGTTACCTGGGATGCGATACTCACCAGGCTTAAATCCACATCCTTATAATAGTTGCCTTCAAAAATGTCGATCCGGCCGGTGATCATTGATTTATCCATAGTCCCGGCCCAGGTCAGTTGACTGTTCAGGGTCATCTCCAGGGTATCCGGAACATCCACAGGCACCTGGGCCGCATCAAGATTCAGTTTAAACGCACCAGGCATGCCGTTATTCAATTCGGCATTTCCGGTCAGCGTTATTTTACCATTCCCAAGATCGGCTGTGACTTCCTGGATATCAACCTTTTCAGGCGTCAGTACAATACGGCCATTGACGTTCTGCAAGGGCTCTTCCAGGGCCCCAAGACCCAGAGTCACCTTTGAAAATTCAACACTGCCGTCTAAATCCGGCGCGGTGGTTTTACCTGTGGCATTCAGGGACACAAGAATATCGCCCTCGGCAAAAGTGAGGTCGTCCTCCAGGGGCACCAGCATGGACACAGGAAGGCGGCCGAAGACCTTTGCCGTCAGATCACCGTTAATATCGCCGTCGGCCGTCAGGGTAAGCGCCCCTTTGTCCATAATTTGGACGGGCACCGGATCAATTGTAAAGTGTCCCGCTTTAAGCAGGGCTTTGGCATTTTCCATATGAATCAACACCTGGCCCTGCCGGGTCAGTCCCAGCCGGGAGATGTCAACAGACGCCTGCAACGACTCAGGTCTGTCCAATGCGCCTTGCACTGTTATGGCTGCATCGGCATCGGCCACCATGTCCGGGGCATTGGGAAGGCGCAGGTCCACAGCGTTAATGCGCCCGGTAATATCCGGTGACAGCAGTGGGCCCCTGGCGGAAATATCCAGTCCCAGCCGGCCCGAGGCAAGAATGTCATCCGCAGCCGGGTCAATACCTTTAAGGTCTGTTTCCGGAATCACGGCCTGGATATCAAGGGTCTTGTCCGCCACATTCACCTGTCCGGTAATATCCATATATGCATTATTTTTCTGGATACGCGCCTGTGTAACGGTCAGGATATGATTGGCAAAGCTAAGCTGCGCCTGAACACCGTCCAAGTTATAGGTTTCAAAGCCCGGGGTTTCCCCTGTCAATGATACCTGGAATTTGGGGTTTGCCAAAGATCCGTTCCCGGTGATTTTACCGGAAAAAGTTCCCCTGACCCCCAGGTCAGGGGCCAGTTCCGCCAGTTCAAGCCCATCAAACTCGGCGGTCAGGGCCAGGGCATGGACCTGTTTCTTTTCCCCGGCCAGAGACACGGTGCCTGTGGCATTAAGCTGCCCCTGGCTGCGTTTCAGGATCAGACGCTGAATCCGGAGCAGTCCCTTGTCCATTTGCGCCTTGCAACGCACTTCATCGACCTGGAAGCCGCCGGAAGCAAGATTTTCGGCATTAAGAGCCAAGGTCAAATCCGGCGCGGACAACGCCCCCTGGACCACGGCATGGACATTGGCACGGCCCGATCCCTTTTGCCCCACAAGGCTTAAGGGGATTGATATATCGGCCACATCCAGATCCAAATTTCCGGTCATTGTCATGGACTGGGGTTCAAACCCCGGCATATCCAAATGGAATCCGCCGGTACCGGTCATGCCCGGTCCGTCCAGGGTCAGACCGGAGAGGGTCAATTGCGCTTTGTCCAGTTCGGCACCGGCCTTAAGCTGAACGGTGGCAGGGTCTGACATTTGCGGCAAAATCAGGTCATGGGCCGTCACATCCAGGCTTGCATGGGCCGTCATCTGGCCGGGTATCACCCCCCTGCCCTGGATCCGAACCTGGGCGGCAACTTTCCCTTGCGGGGTTCCTTCGCCCAATTCAAGCGCTTCCAGGGCCAGGTCTGCGGGATTCAGAAAAAAAGTATAGGCCAGGGTCTCCAGATCAGCCATGGGACCGGCAAATCCCTTGGGAAAGGTGTGTGACAGATCCACATCCCCGCCAAAGGGAATGGTTCCGGCCGGCAGATCAATCCGACTGTCCTTGAACGTCAGATGCATATTTTCAAGTTCGGCATCAACCTGTATGCCGGATATGGCGGTGTTGTTAATAGTGCCCTGGCCAAAGGCAAATCTGATCTGCCCCCGGGGATTATCGATCCCGCCGTTAATGCTCAAATTGACCCGGCCGTTTCCCTGGATCAAATCCCCGGGCAGCCCCAGGGCCGTTGCGGCCAAAGGCGCTTTCAGATCAAGGACAGCAGTGATGTCCGGCGTCACAGTCCCAAAAAGTTGAGCAACCGCACCCTTGGCATTGAGTTCAACCCCCGGCATCCTGAGTTGCACATTCATATCTGAAATGGTGTCATTATCAATTCGGCCCTGAACGTCCAAGGATTCAAGGGCAAGATGAGTATCTCCGAACCCCATATCCCCCCCGGCCAGGGCCACGCGAACCGAAGCGGACAGGTCGGACAGTTTGAACCCGTTCACATCAACGGACAATTGGGGCAGATCCGTATTAAACTGGGGGGCAGTCACTTTTATCCGGGCCTGATTCACCTTGAATTCACGCACCCATAAATCAAACGCCTGGGAGTCATCAGATGCTGCTGGGGTATCATCCGCCGGTTCCCCGGTTTCTGAAACCAGGGCCGACACAACATCAACATCCCCCTGTTCGGACATAGTGACGTCAAACACAGGATGGTCAATCAAAATTTCGGCCAGTTCAATTTTTTTCCGGGTCAATGCAGACCAGTCTATTTTGACTGTCACCAAAGGAATAGCGGCCAGTTCCCTGCCGTCCTCGCCTTTAAGGTGTACATCGACAATCCGGATTCTGCCCGCTCTCAAATCCAGATGAAACTGTTCCCAGGACAGGGTTCCGGGAATCTGCGCATTTACCTGCTTTTGGATAAAATCCTGGGCAGGCTTGGTTTCAATGAAAAATAGACCGGCCGCAACCAGCCCGGCCACGAGGAAAGCGCCCAGAAAGCATGTAAAAAAAAGAATCCGAACCCAGCCTCCTTTGGAGGATCTGCCGAAGTTACGGGCTGTATTGGAAGGGGTATGAAAATCCGTGGGAGCTGCCATATTGCCTATGCGGGTTAGCGTTCATCTAAATATTTTTAGTTTTTAGGCCATGCGCCCGGCCATGTCAAGGTAGACGGTGGAATATGGCCCAAAAGGCAGGGAATGTTGTTCATTCGTGTACCGCTGCGTACTCCTGTTTCTCGATCAGACCTTTTTCAAACATCTTGACACCTTATATTAACGATTAAAGATAAAAATTGACACAACCCGTATTCTCTTTTATAAGATCAATTTTCCGGTTGACATACCGGTATTTAATAGGAAAGTCCGGGTAAGTTACTCAGATTTTAAATATTTTGTTGCGGGTCCCCCCTGAGTAGCAATGAAGCAAGGACGGCCCGTGGCCGTTACTTGTAAAGCGTACGAAGGAGGGCAAATGAGATACTGGATCTGTATGGATGACACAGATATGCCAGGCACCAAAGGAACAGGCTGGCTGGTCCAGGAAATCTGCAGGGAGCTTGAGGATCTCGGACTCGGGAAAAGCTCGGCCATCAGCCGGCATCAGCTCTTTGTCCACGAAGATATTCCTTTTACCTCTCACAACTCAGCCATGTGCTTTGAGTTAGAACTTGAAAACCCAAATCTTGAACCCCGCCTGATGGACTACCTGGTATCCTGTCTTGAGACCCGCTGCCAGCCCGGTTCAGATCCTGGACTTTGCGTAACGGGACCTTTGGATAAGGAAAAACAAATGCAGCTGTCCGCCTTTGGTGCCAGGGCAAAGCAGGCCGTCTGCACCAAAGCTGCCGCCTATGCCCTTGCCAAAAATATGGGCATTCACCTTTCCGAGCACGGCGGAACCGGGGACGGCATCATCGGCGCCCTTGCCGGAACCGGACTGCGCATGAGCGGCAATGACGGACGGTACAGGGGCTGGTTTAACCTGGGCAAACCCGGTGATGTTGTCAGTGTGGCGGATTTGTGCGCCTATCCGTTTATCGATACGGTGGTGCGCTCGGACGGATCTGAACTCTCCCTCTCAGACAAGGTGGTCATCGGTTCGGAAAGGACAAAAACGGTCAGGATGGGATTTCACCAGGTGGTGACGACCACAGCCAACGAAACCGCTGACCAGACCGGAATTGCCCTGCGGACCATTACCAAAGAAGAGGCAAAACAATATTAAAAAAGCGTGTCTTGGTCACATTTTAGGCCATACGAATTTCCGGTAGGTTGGGTTGAGGAACGAAACCCAACACCGATAAGTTGTTGGGTTTCAATTCGTTCAACCCAACCTACGTTGTGGCCTATGTTATGATAAAGCTATAAAAACGCCCCCGGCACAGACAATGCCGGGGGCGTTTTCGTCTATTCTAAGGAATTAAAACCTAATCTTCATACCGGCATAGGCCGTCCGGCCCGCCTGGGGAAAGCCGTAGCTTTCTTCATAATCTTCATCAAAAAGATTGTCCACGCCCACATAAAGGGAGCAGAACTCTTTGTAGACCCGCTGTTCGATTTTCAGATCCACCAGGGTGATATCCCCCAAATCCCTCTGATCATCGCCGTCATTATTACTATAAACCTGGTCTGTCAAATGCATGAGGCTGGCATAGACAACCAGTCCGAAATCAAAGGCGTAATTCCCTTCCAGGGTAAATTTGTGAACCGGGCGGTATTCCAGATCCTCAAGGGCGGTACCCTCGGACTTGTTCGCCGCATCCATATAAGAGTAGCCTAAGCTTATGCCCGCATTTGCAAACTGTTTGGACAAAAGAAGTTCTGCCCCTTTAAACCGGTATTCGTCAAAGTTTTCATAAAGGTCATCACCACTGGGCTGTTCAACTTTTTGAATGAAGTCTTTTACATCGTTCCGGAAAAGGGCAAAATCGGCGATGATTCCAAAAGGCAGCAACTGGGTGACACCGATTTCATAATTGTCCGAGCTCTCCGTGTCCAGGTCCTCGTTTCCGGCATCAGAATCGTACAGGTTCTTAATGGAGGCAAACCGTATCTTTCGGGCATAGGAGGCGCGCAGGCGGGTATGCTCAGCCACATCAAAACTCAGGCCGACAAGCCATGCCCCCTGGTCATCGTCGTCCCCCTGGTCTTTATTCTGCCAGTGATGGCTGTAGCCCGCCACCACACCCAGGCGATCGAAAAACGTGGCCTCGTATTCCATGGCGGCCGTATACAGGGACAGGTCGTGGGAAACGGCGATGGCACTGCCATTACCGTAAGCACCGTTGGAATCGTAAGAGTTGTTTTCAGCGTTCAAAGAAAACCCCAGCTGTCCCAGGGTGTCAAATTTCAAAAAACTCTGGACCGTGGCACCGCTGACATCAGTCTCATCGGTCTTAGCGTAACTTTTTTTATTCGTAATATCAGAATAACCATCGTCATCATAACCGGCCAGGTCTTCATCCCGCTCGTTCAGGTATCCCCAGGCCCTTAGGCTGAACAGGCCGCCCGGATCATATCCCATGGAGAGCTGGGCAAACTGTCCGTCAGAATCCTCCACCCGCTCGTATTTAGGCGTTTTGGCATAGTCATCTGATTTGTCATTAATGGTTGAAGGCGGCTGTCCGAACTCTGCCTTACTTACCCCTGCCACAATACCGAACCTGAACGAATCGCTGGCGGTTACCCCTAAATTGGTAAAGAAATTCTCCCGAAAATAGTCGCTGTTCTCCCGGATACCGCCGTCCTCTTCCGAGGTGGCGTCAAAACTGTTTGGAAGCTTATAGCCGTCTGAATCCTGGCGGCTGGTGGAAACAAAATAATCCACCCGGTCATTTCCCCCTGAGATGTCCGCTTTGGCGTTGGAGTTTCCCCGCTCGTCAATATCGGCTGACAGGCCGCCGCGGACCCCTTTGGTCCCCTTTTTGGTAATAATATTGATCACACCGCCAAGAACGCCCTGGCCGTAGAGCACAGAGTGGTTTCCATAGGAGACCTTAATCCTTGCAATATTTTCCGTGGGAATCAAAGAGGGATCAAACTGGCCGTCATAGGTGGAGTTAAAAGGTATACCGTTGAGCAGCAGCACCACATGGCGGGAGCGCATCCCCCTGATATCAATTCTGGGAATCCCCTGGGCACCCCGCCGGACATCCAGGCCGGGCAGCAGTTCAAGCGCCTGGTCCAGGGTTGTAGCATGGCGAAGTTCAATCTGCCGGGCGGTCACCTCGTGAAGGGTCCCGACGGATTCTACACCCTGATCTCCGGGGGCGGTGACCACCACCTCTCCCAGATCGTATTCCGCAGTCTGATCAGGCGTATCACCCGCCAGCGCATTCATTGCCGAGCACACAATCAGCACGGCAACGGTCCGCGCAATCATTTTAAACATAACACACATCTTCTTACTCTCTTCTCCTTAAAAATATTTAGTGCCCCGACAGCCTGCTAAAAATAGAGAAACGGCGGCAAACACATGAAAATGCGTATGTAGCTTGATTTCTCTAAATTTTAACATGGGCCATGGGCCACTAAGTGTTGAATTTGCATGGGAAATAACCACATCCGTCTGTTTTTGTCAAACAATTATCCCCGTGTTTTGAACAAGCCCTCTTTTCAGCATTTTATTTTTCTGATACTAACCAGAAAGAACCCATAAACACATTTAAAGATAGCTTCAGGACAAACCATCAGCATTTCCCAGTCCCATAACTTAACCCGTTTTTTTGCCTTCAAGGCCTTGTCCCTGGCTCCTGTGGTCCTGATTTTGGCCTCGGTCCTTCTGGGCCGGTACCCCATCCACATCCAGGAAATCGTCTTGTTAATTAAAGCCCTGGCCGGTCAGGGCCAGGTCAACGACATTCACTATTCCCTGATCGTCCATGTCCGGCTGCCCCGGGCCATCCTGGCGGCCCTGGTGGGAGGAAGCCTTGCGGTGAGCGGTGCCGCCTTCCAGGGGCTGTTCAAAAATCCTTTGGTCAGTTCGGGTATGCTGGGGGTCAGTTCCGGTGCCGGGTTCGGTGCCGCCCTGGCCCTGATCCTTTTTGGTTCGGGCGTACCGGTCTACCTTTGTTCCTTTGGATTCGGCCTGGCCGCCGTGGGGTTAAGCCTGGTCACAGGTCGCTTTGTGGCAGACCGCCAGGCCGTGACCCTGGTGCTGGGCGGGGTGATTGTGGGCTCGATCTTTTCGGCCCTGGTATCCTTTTTAAAATATGTGGCCGATCCCTACGATGAACTGCCGGCCATTGTGTTCTGGCTTATGGGCAGCCTCTCCCGGGCCCAGTATCCGGTTATCCTTGCCGCGGGCCTGCCCATGCTGCTTGGGTGCCTCGGGCTCTATCTGATCCGCTGGCGTCTCAACGTCCTGGCCATGGGGGACAGGGAGGCAAGGGCTTTGGGACTCAATCTGACCTGGAACAGACTGTTCGTCATCGTCTGCGCCACCCTGGCCACGGCCGCCGCCGTCTGCGTCTCCGGCGTCATCGGGTGGATCGGGCTTGTGGTGCCCCACATGGGACGACTTGTGGCGGGTAACAACAACAATGAACTGATTCCGGCCGCATTCAGCATCGGGGCCTGCTTTCTGATCGTCGTGGATACGGTCAGTCGGCTGATCTCCACCAGCGAAATGCCCCTGGGCATCCTCACAGCCCTGGTGGGCGGCCCTTTTTTCATCTACCTGCTCAAGCAGACCAAGGGAAGGCGGTGGTAATTCCATGTCCGATACGCTGATCCAGATCCGGGACGCCGGTTTTTCCCACAGCGGCACCCCGGTGTTTGGGAAGGTTAACCTTACAGTATCACAGGGCGAATCCCTGTGCCTGCTGGGACCCAACGGCTGCGGTAAAACCACGTTGCTCGACTGTCTTCTGGGCATCAACACCCTGGACAAGGGCAGTATCATCATTGACCAAATCCCCATCAGCCGGATGACCGCCGCCCAGACCGCCCGGTATCTGGCCTATGTGCCCCAGCGCCACAGCAGCTCCTTCTCCTTTACGGTGATGGACATCCTGCTCATGGGACGCACCCCCTACACCGCCCTTTTTTCCTCTCCTTCGGCCCGGGACCGACATAAGGCGGAAGCGCTGCTGGATACTTTAGGGCTTTTGCATCTCAAAGACAGAAACTATACCCGGCTCTCCGGCGGGGAGACCCAGCTGGTCATGATCCTGCGGGCCCTGGTCCAGGAGACCCCGGTCATCGTCATGGACGAGCCCACGGCCCACCTGGACTTTAAAAACGAACTGCTGGTCCTTGAAACCATTGTCCGGATGATCCGCGACAGGGGGCTGACCCTGATCATGGCCACCCATTTTCCCAACCACGCCTTTTTCCTTGAAAACGCAGGGCTTCCCGTCCAGGTCTGTTTCATGCACCAGGGCCGCATCCAAACAGCAGGTGCGCCCTCCCAGGCATTAACCGAAGAAAACATCGGCCGGGTGTTCGGGGTGAAGGCGGCCGTGGTCACCGAACAGATCCGGGACAACGGCGAAATTAAACAGATCATTCCCATTAAAACCATAAACGGCATCCCATGAAAAACATATTTGTACCTATTTTATTGATCCTTAGCCTGGCCTGGGCCGGCACGGCATCCGCCCAGGCAGTTGTAACCGAAACCGACGGCCAGGGGCATGTTTTAACCTTGACGCAGTACCCGGAACGCATCGCCTGCCTCTATGCATTTACAGGCCATGTCACGGCCATGCTGGGTCGGGGCGACGACATGGTGGCCATTGTCAAAGGATTGAAAAAAGACAAGCTGCTGGGAAAAATCGTCCCGCAGCTGTCATCTCTTCCCGTGCCGTCCGCCGGGGGCATCATCCACATCGAGTCCCTGATCAAAACCCGGCCGGATATTGTATTTCTAAAACCTGAAACCGCAGGCATTGGCCAGGAGGTTGAAAAACTCAAAGAATTCGGCCTGCCCTATTTCTCCGCCGCCTATTCAGATATGCAAAGCCAGATGGCCGTGATTGAAGCCATGGGGCGAATTCTGAACAGAGAACAAAAGGCCTCGGATTATACCCGCTACTACAGAGAGACCATTGCCCGGGTAAAGGCAAAAACAGACGGAATCCAAGAGGCGGATAAACTGCCGGTATACCACGCCATTAACGAACCGTTCAGAACCGACGGGCCCGGCACCCTTGAAGCCGACTGGACAGGGGCCTGCAACGTTCTCAACGTATCTGTGGGCAAAGGCCTTCTAGAAAAAGATAGAAACAAACGGTTCGCCGGCATGGAACAGATCCTCATGTGGAACCCTGAAATGATCATTGCCAACGAAAATCAAACCACCCAAAAAATTCTATCCGATCCCCAATGGGCCCCCATAAAGGCTGTAAAAACAGGCCGGGTCTTCACCATCCCGGTGGGTATTTCCAGATGGGGCCATCCGGGCGGCCTTGAAACACCCCTTGCCATTTTATGGACCGCAAAAACCGCGTATCCGGACCTGTTTGCAGATCTGGACCTGAAAACCGAAGTCCGACAGTTTTACCAGCGATTTTTTGATCTAAATCTGAATGACCCGACCATTGAGCGTATCCTGTCAGGAGAGGGCATGCGAACGACCCACAGTAACAACGAAGGACGTTAACAAAAAAAACGACTGTCAGCCCACCCCATGAAAGGAACCGTAATTTGCCATCCGCAATCACCCATGCAGTGGTCGGTATTTCATCCGGCCTAGCGGTTTCCAAAGGAAGCGCACCAAAACGCTTTTGGGTCCTGTCGATGATTTGCGCAATGCTGCCCGACCTTGATGTGCTGACATTTAAGTTCGGCATCTCATACGCAAGCTTTTGGGGGCACAGAGGATTTTTTCATTCAATCTTCTTTGCAGTGTTGCTGGGCGGTATCATCGCAACACTCTTTTTCAGAAAAGAAGGCATTCTTTCTAAAAATTGGCTGTTTTACTTTCTATATTTCAGCGTTGTCACGTCAACCCACGGCATACTCGACGCCCTTACAAACGGCGGCCTTGGCATTGCCCTGTTATCCCCCTTTGACACTACACGCTATTTCTTCCAGGCCACACCGATTTCTGTTTCGCCGCTCAGTATTAAGGCGTTTATGAGCGGGAGAGGCATTGCCATCTTAAAAAATGAAATCCTATGGGTATGGTGCCCTGCGATTTTTATGGTCATTATTGGAAAGTTAAAATACGCCCACAGTGCTTACAAAAAACAGGGAGGACATTGAGCATTGAACTAAGCTTTTATAACAGGCCTTGATAAATATATTTTTTCTATCCAGTGCATTCACTGCATAAAATATTGCCGCCGACATGACCCCATGATACAAAACCAAGGGTTTGATCATAACATCGGCCACAATGTAGGTTGGGGTGACGCAGGAACCCCAACATAAGTTTCTGAATTGACGGCATATTTTGTTGGGGTTCCTGCGTCACCCCAACCTACAGCAAATTGATATGGCCCCAAATATGATCAAACCCAATTTCCATACCCTCGTATCAAATGCGTTGTCTGAACAATTAAGGAAAGAAGGGATTGAACAAGGGCTTCTCGAAGGTATTGAACTGGCAGTAAGTATTAAGTTCGGCGACAGTGATGACTGTAAAACAATTATAGCAAAAATTAAAACCATCCAGGACATCAACCGACTAAAAGCGTTGAAGGGAAAAATCCTGTCGGCAAAATCAGCTCCCGAATTGATGCAGTCAATTGAACAATAGAATGGCAGAGCTGTTCACTTTTGTGGTACACCCTGACAAGAGATAACCTCAAAGACAGTCAGTATCACTAACTTATCTGAAAATACTTGATAAACTATACGCAAGCGGCGTATCAAGCGCTTTGCGTGCACGGTTTCTCAAAATTTCAATCCATCGCTTTACCGCCGCTGGATTGTGCATGGCAATATGCCGCTTAATTGATAACAAATCCTGCTTGGCTGTCTCAGTCCAAAAAACTTCACAATAGATTGTCCCAATCTTCATCCGGCACTATTCGTCCATGGTCAACATCATTCAACCCTCTATTCACAGCATCTGCAAAACCGGCCTGTTCGGTTAATATGTTTTTCGGGATTGGTTCTAACGTCGGCCATTGTAGGGGCAGGCCCCTGTGCCTGCCCTAACGAGGGCAACCACAGGGGGATTGCCCCTACAAAAGATGGCCGATCTTATGATCAAGCCCTGTTTTGCAAATGAACGATACAGAATCAAAGTGTTATATTTATATATAATTAAATATAAATATTGACATAAAAATAATGATATGGTTTTTATAACTTCATGCCTCATGACTTAAAATTTATCGGAGAGAATATCCGTTCATTCCGGCAGTCACGCAACTGGACCCTGGCGCAACTGGCATCAAAAATCGGGATTCAGGAAGGACCGCTGGGCCGCATTGAGCGGGGCGGCAACCTGCCGTCGGCCACGGTCATCTACAATCTGGCCCAGGCACTGGACATCCCCACCGACGCCCTGTTTGCCCCGGACCCGTCCCAGGCCAGGGCCGAAGCCACAAAAACAGACACCGCCCATGTTACCATTGAACCGGATGCGTCCCCTCCACCAAAGGCATTGCTGTCTGCATGCAGGGACCTCATGGCCGCCTTTCATACCCTTGAAGACATTCTCGGTGTTCAAAAACACGCGCTGCTGCCTTTGACCGTTCCCTTTGAACCGAACTACGCGGGTATGGAACAGCTTGCAGGCCGGATCAGAACCGCCATGGGCACCGGCGACGCCGTGATTTTCGATTACCTTGAACTCTTTGAAAATTTCGGTTTACGGGTTCTTTTGTTTCCTTTTATGAAATCGGCAGAAGATTTTGACGGGCTCTCTTTTTTTGAACCCGTTCACCAGAACGCCTTTTTTTTCATCAACACCCGAAAAAATCCGGAAAGACAACTGTTCCATCTTGCCGTGGAACTGGGCAACATCCTGATCTTCAATCAAATGAAAATCAGAAAAGACACGCTTTTTCCGAATACAGGTGAGACATCCGAGTCCCGGTCCATCAATCCCAGCCGGGCTGCCAAACATTTCGCCGCCACATTTCTCATGCCTGCAAACGCAGTACGAACCACAGTGGACCAACTGGGCATCACCCCCGACACCTGGACCTGGGAGCTGATTCTGCGCATCAAACACAGATTCGGAATTTCCACGGAAGCATTTGTCTACCGGCTTAAAGAGCTGATGCTGATCACCGAAGACTCAGCCGACACCTACATACAAAAAATAAAAAGCCACTACAGGCAAACCGGTTTTGGCGAACCTGATGCGTCCCGCCGGATACTTAACGCCAATGGGCGGTTCTTTGACCTTTTGCTGACCGCAGGCCAAATCAAATCCGCCCGACAGGAGATAAAAAAGATTAACCTTATGACTGAGGCGCTAAAGCTTGCAAACACAGCGCCCAAATTCAACCTTATGGTGACATAAAGGAAATACATGTCCAAATAACCACTGTAAGCTATGGCAGACTGTATTTAAATACGCTACATGCAAACCTGTATTCTTTATTTTAGGGAATAAATAAAATGGAGCAATTAACCGACCTTAAAGCAATTCTACACTCAAAACGAGCCAACATTTATTATCTGGAAAAATGTCGTGTTATGCAAAAAGACGGACGCGTTCTTTATCTTTCTGAAGCCGGAAAGGCAAACCAGTATTGGAACATTCCCATTGCAAACACCACGGTGATTTTGCTGGGTATAGGCACATCCATTACACAGGCGGCAATTCGAATGCTGGCTTCCGCAGGCGTTTTGGTCGGTTTTTGCGGCGGAGGTGGCACGCCGCTGCTTATGGGAAACGAAGTGGAATGGCTGACACCGCAGAGTGAATACCGGCCCACTGAATACCTTCAAGGGTGGATGGAATTCTGGTTTAATGAACATAAACGATTTGAGGTCGCCAGAATTTTTCAGCATGCACGGATAAATTTTTTGCTCACAGTATGGGGAAAAGATCGAGACTTAAAAGCTGCGGGATTTAGCGCAGCCGACTCTTCCATTGTGACAGCCCTTAATATCTTTCATACCAGAATGGCAAATGCATCCACCTCATCGGACCTGCTTTTAATTGAGGCTGAGTTGACCAAAGAGCTATATAAATACGCAGCTCAGAAAACAAAACAGGACTATTTCAGCCGGGATCGTGACGCAGCGGATAAAGCCAATGCCTTCTTGAACCATGGTAACTATCTTGCCTACGGCCTTGGTGCTACAACTTTATGGGTTCTGGGCATTCCGCATGGTTTTGCCGTCATGCACGGAAAAACAAGGCGCGGGGCACTGGTCTTTGATGTCGCCGATCTTATCAAGGATACTTTGATACTGCCCTGGGCATTTATCTGCGCCCAGGAGAATACAAGTGAGCAGGCCTTCCGCCAGCAATGCCTTCAGGCCTTCGCCTCGCACAAGGCGCTTGATTTCATGTTTAACCAGATAAAAACAGTTGCCCTGAAAACCGACTGGGAGGTAACTCCATCATGATGGTCACCTTTATTTCCCAATGTGAGAAAAAAGCCCTGGCGCGAACCCGACGTGTCCTGGACGCTTTTGCCAATCGCATCGGTGACAATACCTGGCAGACCGTCATTACCCAGGAGGGATTGCTGGCCGTAAAAAAACTGTTGAGAAAAACAGCCTCCAAAAACACAGCGGTCAGCTGCCACTGGATTCGCTCCCGGGCCAGAAGTGAATTTATCTGGGTGGTGGGAAACAAACACAAGTTTGACCGGGAAGGCAGGGTCCCCGTGAACACCACTACCGTGAATATACCCTATCGCGATGACCTGAATGACTGGCATTATCTTCCGTTAATTCAAGCCTTGGCATGTCTGGCAGCGTTGCTGCATGACTGGGGTAAAGCCTGCGCCCGGTTTCAGGACAAATTGAAGAAAAGCTACAAAGGCCTTATGGGAGACGCCCTGCGGCATGAATTTATTTCCTGCCTGCTATTGAAAGCATTGATTAATTCTACTCAGAATCCCCAAACGGACAACGAGTGGCTGACAATTCTTTCCAAAGGGGAAATTGACGAATCTGTTCTGTTAGGCACGGACTTGAACGCAATTAAAAAGCCACTTGAGAATCTGCCGCCGATTGCCGAGCTGATCGCGTGGTTGATACTGACGCATCATCGTATGCCGCTATTGCATAAAAAAGAAATTGAAAATGGCTGGAAGAATGAAGCGGCGGACCAGATCAATCAAGTGTTCAAACATATTGATGAAAGCTGGGGGTACTCCAATGAAATTGCAGCAAATACACTCGGTGAGTGCCTGCATTTCCCCAAAGGGCTGATTTCAACTTCAAAACTGTGGTTAAAACCATTAAAACGCTGGGCCGGCAAACTGCTTGGGCATCAGGAACTTGTGGAACAAATCATGAAAGATGCTGATCATAGCTACCGGCCAATTCTTTTTTATGCCCGTCTCAGCCTTATGCTGGCCGATCATTATTATTCATCTTTAAGCAAGAAAGACTCAGGCCCCTGGAATAACACCATTAATATGATCGCCAACACCCAGAAGGACGGCACCGCCAAACAGGCTTTAGATCAGCATCTGGTTTGCGTTTATGAGCAAGCCAAGCGAAATGCCCGTTATCTGCCAAAATTTGAACGGGATCTGCCGGTAACGGAAAACACCTCTGCTCTGAAACGAAATAGCCCTGTTGCCAAATTCAAATGGCAGGATAAGGCAGCCGGGAAAATCAAAGCCTGGGTAGACCAGCAAGAGAATCAGACGTATGGCTTTTTCACTGTGAACATGGCCGGCACCGGATGTGGCAAAACCTTTGCCAATGCCAAGGTGATGCTTGCATTAACAAAAGATAACGACAGCTTGCGTTATATTCTAGCACTGGGTCTGCGTACATTGACGTTACAGACCGGAGACGACTATCGACAACGTATTTTCCAAAACAGTGACGGCAGTGATCTGGGAGTAATTATCGGCTCCAAAGCCATCACTGATCTGCATGAAAACAAGGAAAATAAAAATGAAAAAACCGTTTTCGAAGAAGGTGCCGAATCACAGGAATCCCTGATGGAAGACAGCAGTGAACTGTTTTATGATGTTGATATCCCTGAAAATGAGCTTACCACGATCCTTCCCCCTGAAAAAAACCAAAAACGTTATGAAAAAAGTCGCAAACTTCTATATGCTCCGATTCTGGTATGCACCATTGACCACATCATCTCTGCAACGGAGACTACCCGGGGCGGCCGGTATATTTTACCGGCATTGCGCCTGATGTCTTCGGACCTTGTGATTGATGAAATAGATGACTTCACCGGCTCTGATGCCATTGCCATCGGCCGCCTGATTCACTTTGCCGGGATGCTGGGACGAAAGGTGATGATATCATCGGCAACTATTCCGCCGGCCCTTGCAGAAGGGTATTTCAACTGCTACCGGGAAGGGTGGCGGCTTTTTACGAAAACCCGAAATGCCAACCCTGGGATCGGTTGCGCCTGGATTGATGAGTTCTCAACTGTTGTGAGCGATATTGACACCGCCGATCGGGAAGCCGCCAACCGGCAATATGTGCAGGCCCATCAGGCCTTTATCAAAAAACGAATCGGGAAACTGGCCCAACAACCGGCCTTGAGGAAAGCAGACATTATTTCATGTCAAGCCGCTATAGATTTACAAGGATCAAGCGAAACAACTAAACAGGAGGCCTGGTTTAATATCATCATCCAGGATGCTTTTATAAAGCACCGCAACCACCACACCATAGACCCCAAAACCGGTCTGAAAGTATCATTTGGCGTTATCCGGACGGCTAATATTCAACCCTGCGTTTCCCTGGCACAATTTCTTTTGGAGTATGACTGTCCTGAAAGAATAGCTATACGCACCATGCCTTACCACAGTCAACAGGTTCTTCTACTTCGCCATGAGCAGGAAAAGCACCTGGATTCCGTGCTGAAACGCAAGGAATCTCAGGGCGAACCGCCCGCCGCATTTCACAACAAGGTAATACGCGGACATCTTGACGCCATGGCTGCCCGAGAACAACCTCCCGAGGATGTTCTGTTTATCCTTGTGGCAACGCCCGTGGAGGAAGTCGGCCGAGATCACGATTTTGACTGGGCCGTTGTTGAACCGTCATCGTACCGGTCCATCGTGCAGATGGCCGGACGCGTCAGGCGTCACCGGGACCAGGAAGTGCAGACTCCCAATGTGGGATTGCTGCAATATAATTGGAAAACGGTACGTTCCGGTGACAAACCATATGCCCTGTACTTTTCCCGTCCGGGATACGAGTTCAGCGGCAAGGTTACTGTCAATTCGAAACCATTCTGGGCGTCCTGCGGCACCTATGACCTGAAAAAACTGGTGAATGCATCATCCATATCCAATAACCTGAACGCCATTCCACGGATTGACGACAATGCCAAACATGGTTCAAGACTGGCAAGCCTTGAGCATGCTGTTACGGCCCATTGGCTGAAAAATTATGAAGCGAAAGGCCCTGAAAGCCTTCAAGGCTATATCAGCGGACATTGGTATTTAACCGCACTTCCCCAGGTATTGAACCGGTTTCGGGAAAGCCGTGCCAGTCTTCACCTGTTTCGCTGTTTTGATTCAGCTGGGAAAACTTACTTTACGGTCAAGGATGAACAAGGAAAACCTGTTTTCTACGACACAACAGATGATTTGGTAAATCAGGATGGTGCTTACAATATCTCAACCAGCAATCTATCGATTAAAGCACAGCAACGGTTGTGGTTCCCCCGCAACTACGTTCAGTCGCTTATCTATACGGCAGAAGAGTGTGAAATTAATTATAACAAAGCTGCTTTGCTTTATGGCGAAGTGGTAATACCAAAGCCAGATCAGGAAAAAGAGTTCAATCTCAATTATTGGTATAACGACCAATTGGGGCTGTTCAAAGATGAAAAGTGATTTTATCGACAAAAAAATAGCAGGAGCAACCGAGGCCACACCTGCTATTCTGCCTGTTCGGCAGTGTACCATAAAAAACAAATATCTAATTTTCTAAGCTATCTGTTCGATAGTGGCTGTCACTATATAGAAAATGGCCACAAAATCAATCCAATTTTTTTCTAAAAATAAATATCTAATGGTTATTGACCATAACCCTTTTTGTTGTTAGTTTTAGATCGTCACTTTTTCATATTCTCAATAAAAAGGAGATGACGTTTTATGATAGATCCTGCAATTCAAGAGTTCTTTCAAAACCGAAAGGACGACTGGCTTAAAAAAAATCTGAAACAATCAATGACAGAAGAAGAAATTCAGCTCTGTAACGAAGAATGTGCAAACAAATTTTCTTTAGAAAATTGGCTCCCCAGCGCAGCAAAAAGAGCGGGACAAATCAGCATATCGTCCCACCCCTGTACGTTCAGTCACCCAAGCGCCCGGAAGAATAAGAATGGCTATGTCACCCCAATCATAGCAAAGGCAGAACGTCTACCTGATGGTTATTTAAGAGCAGGAAATGTTGATGCAGAACACGATGCTTTAGGGAATGCTGCAGCTATAGATGTTTATAAATTTTTAACGTTGTCCATGAAAGACGAAAAAACACTTCTTCAACATATTGAAACTGATTCAGACCTTGCAAAGGAACTTTTGACCATAAACACTGAAACCTATGAAACCCTGAAAGAGGGTTTTATGGCGATGGTATGCAGTGATACCGAAAGCATAACCAGTTCCAAAATAAAACAGGTCTATTTCCCGGTTGATCACGATTACCATTTACTTTCTGTACTCAGTAATTCAGGTTTGATTTTTAAATTGAGATCACAACTAAATTATCTTCGATTTTCAGACGAACAAAAAGATAAACGTGAAAAAAAATACAGGGGTGAATTTCTGGAACATGGTTTTGCAGAAATTTTTGATCTGACGACCATAGGCTATGGAGGAACAAAACCCCAAAACATAAGTATCTTGAATAATCAGAATGGCGGAAAAGCTCACCTGTTTCTGTCCATCCCCCCCCACATAGATAGACGAAACGTTCTTTTCCCCCGGAAAAGTTTTTTCATCAATTCAATCTGGTATCGTGATATCAGGGAACCACTCAAAAAACTGCATGGCATATTCAAAACAGGATTAAACAGCGAAATCCCCCGTAGAAACTTAGAAAGCGGAAGAGACCATCGCATTGAAGAAATCCTGGATATCATCATAGAACGATCTGCGGTGCTCCGCTCTGTGGCTAAAGATCAATACAGAGAAGAAAGCAGTGCGTTACCGGAACACCAGAAAATTTGGCTTTGCAACGGTTTTGAACAGATCCGCAAAGAACAAGACGAATGGCTGGATACCTTATGCGTTGAAATTGCATCGTGGATTGAAAAGGCCTATAAAACAATGATTAAAAAGCCTGTCACGCTTGGCCCTGTAGAGCGCGACTATCTCAAAACATTCATCACCCTCAACCGGGAGGCTCTGATATGATCAAACAAATACTATTGATTCCTCATCTCCATGTACAAAATGCAAATGCACTTTCCAGCCCGTTTACCATCGGATTTCCTGCCATGACCGCATGGATGGGCGCAGTTCATGCTTTAGAAAGGCACTTAAATGTCGCCTTAAACCGAAGGCCGGGAGAAACCATTTCATTTCAAGCTGTGGGGGTGGTTTCACATCAATTTAAGTTGCACACGTATAAAGGTCCTGGAGACTATGAATATTCCATTATCGGAACCGGGAATCCCCTTGAACCGTCACCCCAAAAAGGCAAACCGGAAGGTAATGCAGAACGTCCCTCGTTTATTGAGGAAGCGCGATGCCATCTTGAAGTCAGTCTCGTCATTGACTGTGAAGGAATCGACAAATCTCTTGAGACGGATGTGATTGAACTGACAAACCAAATACTTCACAGCCGGATGAAAATAGCAGGCGGCGATATACTGGAATTTCAGCCACCCATTTTTTTCAGAGATTTTAAGCAACTTAAAAAACGGCTGATGCCGGGGTATGCCATCACTGAGCGGCGGGACCTGATGATCGAAGCCATGGAACAGGGGCAGGACGCACTGGATGCATTAATTGATTATCTGGCTGTTCATCATCATTGTGAACAACAAGAAAAAAACGGTGAAATGGAGGTGAACTGGAGCAGTCAACGCAAAAAAACCGGTCCCGAAGGACAACGGGGATGGATCGTCCCCATTGCAACAGGCTTTCACGGCATCAGCGAACTTGGATCAGCCCAAAATCAGAGAGACCCTGAAACCCCGCATCGTTTTGCCGAAGCGGTGGTGACGCTGGGCGAGTTTACAATGCCATATCGCCTCAAGGATATAGAAGATTTACTCTGGCATTATCACTACGATGCTGAAAACAACATGTATCTTTGCCAACAGGATAATCACGATACCATAGAAGGATTCTAATAATATTTACATTAAGGAGAACTGTGATGGCTAAAAACAAAAACACTGCATCTGTTCTGGCATTTGAAAAAAAGATGGTTCCGTCGGATGGTTATATGTACGGTACAACATGGGAAGACCGTGACAATTTGGTACCGCTTAAACTTAAAGAGAAATCCGTTCGTGGTACGATTTCTAATCGTTTAAAAAAGGCCATCCAGAACGACCCCGCAAAACTAAACAAGGAAGTTGAAAAAGCTAATCTTCAGACAGTGGATACCTGCGCACTTGAACCGGACCAAGATACTCTGGTGCTCCGGTTCACATTAAAATTCTTAGGGGGCATTCACCGCCCGTCGGCATGCAATAATGCCGATTTTCGGCAAAGTTACAGCAAAGCCGCTCAAACGTATGTGGAAAAAACCGGATTTACGGAATTATCACGCCGCTATGCCATCAATATTGCCAATGCCCGTTTTCTCTGGCGAAACCGTATCGGTGCAGAATCCATTGACGTTGAGGTCAAGGCATTGAATAAAGGTGCCGAGCAGCAATGGAAATTTAATGCCGGTGCTTATGCCCTTCGAGATATGGAGATTTCTGATAATGAAATTGACAGCTTAGCACAACGCATCGCACAGGCCCTGTCCAGCGATGATGATTTTCTTCTAATTGATGTTGTTTGTTATGCCAAGGTAGGCAAGGCCCAGGAAGTTTATCCAAGCGAGGAGCTGGTACTTGATAAGGGGAAAGGAAATAAAAGCAAGATTCTTTACGCTGTCAACGAAATTGCAGCGCTGCATTCGCAGAAGTTGGGGAATGCTTTACGAACTATTGATACCTGGTATCCTGAATTTAGTGATCCAACCCAGGGAATTGGCCCCATCGCAATTGAACCTTATGGTGCCGTGACAAATTTAGGGAAAGCATACCGAACACCAAAGGCAAAACAGGATTTTTATACGTTCTTCGATGCCTGGGCAAATGGAGACACTTTAAATGAAATCAAGGATGAGCATTATGTCATGGCAGTTCTGGTTCGTGGCGGTGTATTTGGTGAAAGCGATAAATAGATAGAAGGTGACATATGGACCATTATATGGATGTTTTGCTCCTGCCGGACCCGGAGTTGCCGCTTCCCATACTCATGAACGCTCTTTTCAGCAAATTCCATAAAGCTTTGTGTGATTTGCACTCCACTGATATTGGGGTCAGTTTTCCAAAACAAGGGCCAACCCTGGGAAATTTATTGAGAATCCATGGGACATCAACATTATTGATAAAATTGCAGCAACTTAAATGGATTGGACCAATGGTAGGGTATTGTCAAATCGGTGACATTTTGCCTGTTCCCCTAAAAGTAAAATATTGTCGTGTATTCCGCACACAGCCGAACATGAGCCCTGCAAAATTACGCCGACTTATAAAACGAGGCTCTATCACCGAAGATGAAATGCACAGATATAAATCAAAGATGATTTCCCAATTGCGATCAGAACCATACATTGAATTAACTAGCAACTCGACCGGACAAAGACATAGACGATATATAGCCTTTGGACCACTACAGGACGAACAGGTTGAAGGGAAATTCGACCAATTTGGGCTTTCCAGTAAGGCAACGGTCCCTTGGTTCTAACCTAAGGATAGAACCAATATTTTTTGTTCTTTGAAAATTTGCTAACAAATCAAATAGTTAAACACAAAAGAAAATTGATTGGGTAAAACAGCAAATCACCTTTAACTTGCTGTTTTACCATTTTTTTTATATTTTGCAGGTCAGTTCACTGCCGCACAGGCAGCTTAGAAAATAAGGAACAGCCAAATATCTACGGTCTTCCTGTTCACTGCCGCACAGGCAGCTTAGAAATTAATAAAGACACATGTGTATTCATGGCTAAGGTTCACTGCCGCACAGGCAGCTTAGAAATGAAATAAACTTTGAGCTTGGGTACCGGACTAGTTCACTGCCGCACAGGCAGCTTAGAAATTTTCCTCCAGACTCGCAGACGATGAATAAAAGTTCACTGCCGCACAGGCAGCTTAGAAATTCCGGCGGTGTGACCTGATATTAAGCTTCTCGTTCACTGCCGCACAGGCAGCTTAGAAATGTGACGGCGGCGGTGGCCACGGATACCTTGAGTTCACTGCCGCACAGGCAGCTTAGAAAATGGACACGCGCGTCTCTAAATGCGTCTCCAAGTTCACTGCCGCACAGGCAGCTTAGAAAAGATGGATGGAGCGGCTTCAAACGCCTTGTTAAGTTCACTGCCGCACAGGCAGCTTAGAAAGCAACGTAAATTTACCCCCACGGCCGTTTCTTGTTCACTGCCGCACAGGCAGCTTAGAAAACATGCCGTGGCGCCTTGAGATAATCGTCTTGTGTTCACTGCCGCACAGGCAGCTTAGAAATGAAAAAGGTCCATTTGGATCTCCATGACACCGTTCACTGCCGCACAGGCAGCTTAGAAACATAAAGGCCGCGAGTCTTTCTATCTTGTCGTGTTCACTGCCGCACAGGCAGCTTAGAAATTTTGAAAGGCGATCTTCGAGCTTTTTGAATTGTTCACTGCCGCACAGGCAGCTTAGAAAATGTCTTTGCCGTTTTGAGACCATTTAAACGTGTTCACTGCCGCACAGGCAGCTTAGAAAAGGATCAGCCGCACACTGACAGGGTGTTTCTTGTTCACTGCCGCACAGGCAGCTTAGAAAATCATGTCTTTGCCTTCCGGACAACTGTTTTTCGTTCACTGCCGCACAGGCAGCTTAGAAATCTACTCAGTAGTGTCCGGTTAGGTTTTTGCTTGCTCGGCAAACGTAAATTTTTGATCTTTGACAATATTGTCCCTGCTTAACCCATGCGAACCATTCTCGTTGTGCCCGATTAGGTCATTCAAGATGGCAATTCGTAACTGCCGAACTCTTTTAATAGAGACCTTCTCATTAAACTCCTCGCGGCAGTAGATTGCCAGCAACAGGTAAGTGATAAGGCCGCTAAGAATTTGAACCATGAGGCCGTATTCACTGCGGGCAATGAGATGGTAAACCTTCAGGTGCTCTTTCCACCATTTGAAAAAATCTTCAATGGTCCACCGGAGTTTATAAATGGTTGCTATTTGTTCTGCCGTTAAATCATGTCTGTCCGTTGCCACATAATATTTAACCCCGGCAATTTTATACCCAACAACCCGAACGGGATTCTTAGTCTGGTTTTGATTCGGAGTACCAAGCCTGACCAATGCATCATAAAAAATGTAGCTACCGGAATTGATCTCATGGTTTTCAATTACGGTTCTGGTTGTCTTGGCCTTTATACGGCAAACAAAATGCTTCCCTTGTTCCTGAAGCAGGTCGAAATCGTGATGGGATTGATAGCCACGATCCATAACGCCTGTTTGTCCCTTGGACAGGATTTTTGCTACAAAAGGACGTTCTCCACCATTCCCTTCCGTCAAAAAAATTTTGTTGGGGATGCCGTGATTAATGTCAAACCCGCAATGCGCTTTGGCTTTTTTGCTTCCTTTCCTGTAGTTCGCCCAGTGCATTGAAAGGACAGCATTTATAAGGCTGCCGTCAATGGATACCAATTCTCCAAGTTCTGCGTGCTCCTTCGGTAGACACCCAACAGCCTGCTTATAAAGGTCCTCGAAGACAAATTGTAGTTGTTCAAGTCCCCGGTGATTGACTGCTTCGCCAAAGCTGCTGCGACTGATTCCCCCATCCGGAGCAATATTTTCTTTGGCAAAAATGTTCTCCTTGAGATCTTGAACTAAATGCCGGGCTGATTTGTGTTCCTGAAGATGAAAATAAACCAAGGCATTGATTTGGTCTTCGAATGTCATTTTTAAAGGGCGATCTCCTCGAGATTGTAGTTCAGGTGCTTGTGAAAGCGACCTTACCAGAGGGCGCTGGAATTTGTCAAAATTCAGGGACTGTATTTGTTTTTTTGAGACTGAAATGCGCGTCATTTTGGCTCCTTGAGTAAAATTTTTCAAGGCGCGAAAAAATTTCTACGCACATTTGTCAATAAAAAAATGACTGTTTTTTCAATAAATTTAGCTGTTTTTTACGTGCAAAAAACTAACCGGACACCACTGAAATCTACTATATCAACATACAACCTGCAAACTTCTGTTCACTGCCGCACAGGCAGCTTAGAAAGTATAACGGTTTGTTTCATACGGTATTAAAAGGTTCACTGCCGCACAGGCAGCTTAGAAAGGTAATGTCCACTTAAATCCGTATATCCCGCAGTTCACTGCCGCACAGGCAGCTTAGAAAAAAAATCAAAACAGTTAGTCTCCCTGTCTCCCGTTCACTGCCGCACAGGCAGCTTAGAAATAACCACAGGGAATTAAACAATGAAAACATTAGTTCACTGCCGCACAGGCAGCTTAGAAATTATCTTATCCAATGCTTTGGCATTACAGTAAGTTCACTGCCGCACAGGCAGCTTAGAAAACATAATTGCGTAGAACTCTTAATGAGTGCAAGTTCACTGCCGCACAGGCAGCTTAGAAATAAAAGAAAAAGGGTTGATTAATTTAATAACCGTTCACTGCCGCACAGGCAGCTTAGAAAATGCTTAAAAAGTCAACCCACTCTTTTTCATCAGTTCACTGCCGCACAGGCAGCTTAGAAAATATGATATGTAAACCCAGTAAATCCGCCATCAGTTCACTGCCGCACAGGCAGCTTAGAAATTAATGGCGCAGGGTTGTTATAAAGATCATCTGTTCACTGCCGCACAGGCAGCTTAGAAAATGGAAATTCTGGGATTATTTTTAGATGCTATGTTCACTGCCGCACAGGCAGCTTAGAAAAATAGTATATTAGCGCCTGATATTTTATATTTGTTCACTGCCGCACAGGCAGCTTAGAAATAAAGGAGAAAACAATGACACAAAAACCAAAAGTTCACTGCCGCACAGGCAGCTTAGAAAACATCGTCCAAGGAAAACCCTGTTGTTCTGCTGTTCACTGCCGCACAGGCAGCTTAGAAAGCTATATATTGGGTGTCTTATTGTGGGAATACGTTCACTGCCGCACAGGCAGCTTAGAAATAAGTTAGCATTACCTTGTATTAGTCCCAGCCGTTCACTGCCGCACAGGCAGCTTAGAAAATTAAGGCAAATGATTTTCATAGGGTTAGATCGTTCACTGCCGCACAGGCAGCTTAGAAAAATAACACGCCGGATATTCCGGATGATGATTTGTTCACTGCCGCACAGGCAGCTTAGAAATCGAAAGATCCGTATCAAGAAATCCTGCAAAAGTTCACTGCCGCACAGGCAGCTTAGAAATTAAATCAGAGCCTCTTAAGTCGGAATCTCTTGTTCACTGCCGCACAGGCAGCTTAGAAATGACAACTCTATCACTAACAGGTCTAATATACGTTCACTGCCGCACAGGCAGCTTAGAAATCAGAAGCCACCAGCCTTTCACCTAATGACTCGTTCACTGCCGCACAGGCAGCTTAGAAATCAAGCAATGGTTTATATTTTTGTACTTTTGAGTTCACTGCCGCACAGGCAGCTTAGAAAGTATGTCGTAGCGGATGGTATAAAACCTTTTAGTTCACTGCCGCACAGGCAGCTTAGAAACAACAAACTGTTATTTATAACCACACCTAAAAGTTCACTGCCGCACAGGCAGCTTAGAAACATTGGATCTTGTAACACCATTGGATCTTGTAGTTCACTGCCGCACAGGCAGCTTAGAAAGGGATAGAGGTTTAATTAAAATAAAGGGGTGTGTTCACTGCCGCACAGGCAGCTTAGAAACCAGATAAATTTTCTATATCCAAGTCTTTATCGTTCACTGCCGCACAGGCAGCTTAGAAATTTTGTTCTTTACCAGACATTGAGTCCCTGTCGTTCACTGCCGCACAGGCAGCTTAGAAAATCAAACTTCATTTTATAACCAATACGCTTAAGTTCACTGCCGCACAGGCAGCTTAGAAATCTTAAATCAGAACCTACCAATTTAGAACCCCGTTCACTGCCGCACAGGCAGCTTAGAAAAAAATGGGCTCAAGGATGGATAACAGACAGGAGTTCACTGCCGCACAGGCAGCTTAGAAAATTCGATTGATATCTAACATTGAAGGTTTAACGTTCACTGCCGCACAGGCAGCTTAGAAACAGGACTCTTCATATGTTTCGCTTTGCCCATCGTTCACTGCCGCACAGGCAGCTTAGAAAGTTACAAAACGTTTATTCATACCTTCTACAGTCGTTCACTGCCGCACAGGCAGCTTAGAAATCAGAAAGCAATAAGCATACGCCAGCCATGGGGTTCACTGCCGCACAGGCAGCTTAGAAAGCCGTAAGGATCGGTTGCAACGTCATATGTATGTTCACTGCCGCACAGGCAGCTTAGAAAAGGAAACCACATTTGATACGTCTCTCTTTCTCTGTTCACTGCCGCACAGGTGAGCGCGGACTCGCAAAATGATGTGTTGAAAGCCATGCTAACTGATGGTGTTAAAAACAAGGAAGCGCTGCGCGCATCCGATTATATTGGGTTTTTAAAGGCATGGGCAGGCAGACTTTGAATAAAAATAAAACGCGAGAAGGAGCGGCAATGAGAACCGCTCCTTCTCCATCGTTATGGGCATTATTCAATGCCTCCTGCGCCCGACTATCCCTTGGCAGGTTGCTCCCCAGCAGAGCCTGCCTCCGTTTCGCCGGGTAGCTGTTGTCTCGACCGAAGATTTTTATCTATCAGCCAAGAGATTTCTTAATTGCGTTTTGGCCTGGATCGCCCCGGAGAAAACAACTGAAAAAACAAAGCCTCGTCTATCCTTGGCAACTCTTTTATAGCAGCGGCATCAAGAAGCTCCGCCGCCATTTGGTTCAGCACTCTCAGATTATTGGCAGCATGACCAGCCAGAGCCTTAATCAGTTCTTGCGTCATAAGCCCGCTGTTTCCGGCCTGGTCCAGGGCAAAATGCAGATAGTCCTGTAACTGTTCAGGAGAAAGCGGCTCGATAACCAGCCGTGGACCGATGCGGCTTCCAAGTGGCAAAAGTTCAGCCGACCGGAACCTTTCCGGAAGCCGGTTATCACCGCATAAAACCGTAAATAATAAACTTTTTGAGTCGAATTGATGGCTTTGGAGTATCCGCAGTTCCGTCAGGCATTCATCAGAGACATGCTGAGCCTCATCAATCAGCAGCACCGGCTTAAATAAGGTCGTCTGGCAATGGTGTAACCATCGTTCGCGAAGAGCTTTGAAGCCTCCGTACCGATTGGACACAGAAAGAGGTGCATTAAATAATTCTCCCAACTCCCGGTAAAAATCCCCCAGTTTGCTTTGGGGGCGCTGCATGACACCGACGATGAGATCAGGGATTTTTTCCAGACTCCCTGCTATTTTATGCAGGGTTTTGCTTTTACCCACGCCGGGTTCTCCTGTAATCAGAGCAAAGCCCCCCTGCCTGGCCATGGAATGTATCCGGAGTTCAAACGTCTCAGAGCCGGGCAAAGAATACAAGGCGTGTTTGGGTATGCCCGGTAAAAACGGGTTATATTTAAGGCCGTACAGGCTTTTGATATCAATTTTATTCAATGGTATTCTCCTCTTTAGGCAGGTAGGCCGGTGGAAGACCTGTGGCTGCATAATCGGCCATCCATTTTTTCAGCAGAGCCGGTTGTTCAGTTGGCTCAACGGATGTTGCCGCAGGGCCCTGTGATGAAATAACCCGGCGTTCTCCGGAAGCATTGCAGGATTTGTCCTGGGGCCGCAGCTGTGCAAGCGGGTTCTCGGTGCGGGGATCGACCAGGGTCATCCGGCTTTTATCCCAGCCCGGTGCCCTCAAAACAGCCGATTGCATATGTCCGAACCGGGCCGGCAATTCATAACGAATACCGTCTACGGCCACCGTGTTGTCACTGTGTCTTATTTTCCGTGTTATTCTGCGGGTAAAGGCAAAATGAAGATCCCGGGTCTCAGCAGGTATATTTCGGGCAACGCTTTTATCGTTTATAAGGCGTTCTAAAGGGGTTGCATTCATTTCCCGGTTAAATCGGCGATGGTAGTCCTGCTCGACCCAGGCCTGTGCTGCCTGGTTGAGAAAAGACAGCTTTAAATCTTCCTGTTTGCGTAAAAGTTCCAGAAACCGCCCTTCAAGCTGAGCCCAGAACACTTCCTGCTTCCCGTTCTGATAGGGTGAGTACGGCAGGGTTGTTTTGTGTTCTATACCCAGACGTGCCAGACCCTGCGTGGTCTCTTCTGCGAGCATGGCTGCACCGTTATCGCTCATCAATGCCCTGGGAAGCCCCCGTTTCATAAACGCCTGGATTAAACCGTGGACAAGGCATTCTGCTGTTTCAGCCAGGTAAAACTGCAGGTGGCAGCAGATCCGGGAATGGTCATCAAGAATGGCAAGGACCATGGGTTGATACCAGGCCCCTGATGCGTCCAGGATGCGAAGCTTTGCATGGTGGAAATCCAGATGCCAGAGCCCATGAAGATAATCAACTTCATATCCTCTTACCTCCCGATTTTTCAAGTGGGCAGCGGCCCGTATCTGTCCACGGGTCGGTTGGGCCGGTTCATGGGACCGCCGCCAGCCGTTATCCCGCATACAGCGTAATATCGTCTTGTAACTGGGCATATCCCCAAGTTCCGGTTTCTGTGCCGCTACAACTTTCAGGTTGTCATAGTGCAATTGTACACTCCAGCGGGGATACTTTGCATATTGAGCTCTCAGTTCTTTGAACAGCCCATCCGGCATGGACCAGCGGATTCCTGCATCGGACCGGGGCCTGCGACCCAGCACAGCCACAGGATCATCTGCGTTTCTGGCTTTATAGAACCATCGTTCAATTGTCGATGCGCCCAAAGTGAATTTTTGATTCGAATCAATAGGGTGTTGATAAATTTTTTGTGAAAGCCTCTGAAGCGCAGGCTGTAACTGTCCCTGGGGCGGTGGGCTGGACAACAGCTCACCAATCACTGAGAATCTAAATTGCCCCCAGCGTCGCCAAACAGGCATTTGAGTATCATTCATTGAGTCTGTCCTTCCCGGCCTGCTTCCTCCGGCCCCCACCATAGGGGCGAACGGGGGCAAAACCGTGAATGAACTCCTTTTAACTGAAGAAATCGTCCCTGACAGCGGCCCAACTTTTGCGTGACCACTTCCATACAGGGCAAGCCCTCAGTTTGCAAGGCTGTCAAGGCCCCTGGGCCAATACTTGAAGACACTTGACCAAGGCTGACTCCGGTGACTGTATTCTGCGATAATACAAGGTTAACAAATCATGAATCAGGCGGTTGGTTGCCTTGACCATAATATGCCCCTCAAGTTGACGCCAGGATCGGCTGTCAGGGAAAATTTCAAGAAAATAGTCTCTCCAGCGATTGACGGTAGAACGCCATACGCCGCAAACACCCTTGAGTCGCTCCAGGGTAGCGTCAGGATTATTACCCTGACGAAGGGCGGTGAGCAATAATACTACAGGTGCCCAATATACCCGTCGCCCCCAGAACCTGACCGATGGCGGAAGAACACGGCGACGACAACCTTCACGGCCGCAGCAAAGGCTGTAACGAATTTGGAATTGTTCTGCTATATCAGCAGGGCCGCCCCGAGGTTTACGCAGATAATTGGCAAAATGCAGCGGGCCTCCACAATAGGGCAACGCTTATTTTTTACCTGTTTTGCCAAATCAAAATCTATTTGATGAAGAAGAATGAATAATGATTGTTGGGTAAGTATGTTTAATGGTACCATGCGTCCTGCCATTTAAGGGTTAATGTGGCAGGAGCCTCCATCGACGAACTGGCCAAAGAACGTGAGGGGGCTCCTTTATCTTTCCCTCACTTTTCTGGACCATTTTCTTTATTATTTCCATCATTTTTTGTGACCGCCCTCACAGGCAGCTTAGAAAAGGAAGGGATTGCCCCCACTTCCCAGGAGTTTGTTCACTGCCGCACAGGCAGCTTAGAAACGGCCATGAGCCGGAATTCCTGATACACCAGTTCACTGCCGCACAGGCAGCTTAAAAATTTATGATGTCGGATATGAAGCCACGGGGAAAGTTCACTGCCGCACAGGCAGCTTAGAAATGCTTGAAGACCTAATGAATCATCCCACCATAGTTCACTGCCGCACAGGCAGCTTAGAAACATGGCCCGGGCGGGGGCAGCGGAGGTAATATGTTCACTGCCGCACAGGCAGCTTAGAAATGTGATCCTCGGATATAAGATATTGATGCTGCGTTCACTGCCGCACAGGCAGCTTAGAAAAATTTCTTAACGCCTTAAAAACTGACTCCATTGTTCACTGCCGCACAGGCAGCTTAGAAATTTTTGTTGTCGGTCACAAGTCTCCGCATGGCGTTCACTGCCGCACAGGCAGCTTAGAAAATAAGCTTTATCCGCTTTTCGGCAGGGACCCGGTTCACTGCCGCACAGGCAGCTTAGAAACAAGGCATTAGGATTATCAGACTATAGAAGGAGTTCACTGCCGCACAGGCAGCTTAGAAAACATTTACGGAGATCGTGTGATGGACAGCGTAGTTCACTGCCGCACAGGCAGCTTAGAAAAACCCACGCAATGTTCATCAGCATGAGCACAAGTTCACTGCCGCACAGGCAGCTTAGAAAAACTAAGGGCTTCTACGTTTTCCGGTATGTTCGTTCACTGCCGCACAGGCAGCTTAGAAAACAAATTCGGGGAACGTAGAGGTCGTTGTACAGTTCATTGCCCAACAGGCCGTCTATGAATAATGGGCCACGCGGGGGAAGCTTAAAACGATACCTCACCCCATCATTGCTGGATGTTGACTCGCATTATTTAACCGAAAAAATTGTTTTTCATTGTCGATTCATGTATCGTAAATATTATTCATAGATACAAAAATTTCGATGGTCTCTGACACCTATTTTCGGAGAAACACCTGATTTCAATGATACCATCTGTATCGTCAAGGACATTTGCATAAATAAAGATACCATGCATGTGCGTTCTGCAGGGAAGCGAGTCAACAGCAATCGACACTATACTCGCTTTTTAAAGCATAACTCCCAAGCAAGGTAAACGGCTTCATGCAAGTTTTCGGGCTTGGTCATAATATCGGCCATTTTATAGGGACAATCCCCCCGTGGTTGCCCTTGCTAGGGCAGGCACAGGGACCTGCCCTACAATGGCCGACGTTAGAACCGATCCCAAGTTTTCTTTGATTCGTTTATAAAAAAATGACAATTTAATCACACGTTAAAGAGGAGAGACATCTTATGAGTGAGCAGGGGATATTGCTTGAGTCAGGCACCAACGAACTGGAGCTGCTTGCTGTGCTGATAAATGACCAGCCTTTCGGGATTAACGTTGCCAAGGTCCAGTCCATTCAACAATATGATCAAAAATCCATCGCCACGCTGCCCCATGAGGTGCCGGGGGTTCTCGGCATGCTGCTTTACAGGGATAAGACGATTCCTGTAATGGACTTGGCACAGATACTTGAGATTGAGGAAACCATTGAATATGAAAGAGAAATCGTTGTTGTCACTGAATTTAACAATTCTGTAAATGGTTTTAAAGTTAATGGTGTAAGGCGTATATACCGGATATCCTGGAAAGACCTGGTACCACTTGATCAGGCCATCGGGGATACAAATTATTTTACAGGTTCGGTAAGCATTGAAGGCGATCAAATCCTGGTCATTGACCTTGAGCATATTCTATCAAATATTTTCCCGGATCTTATCATTGAAGATGTCAGTGAGGAAAATCTTCAAAAAAATGAAGTGATTACAAGAGATCAACTCCAAATCGTTTTCACAGATGACTCATCTACCATACGAAAGGGTGTGTCACGGGCGCTGAAATCAGCAGGATTCTCAAACATTACGGAATTTGAAAATGGTCTTCAAACCCTTCGACATTTAGAAACTTATTTTGGAAACGGAGAACAGGACTTAAGTAAAGTTGTGCTTATCAGTGACATCGAGATGCCCCAAATGGATGGACTGACGTTATGTAAAAACGTGAAACACAATTTAAACCTCAAAAACATTTATACCATCATGTTTTCCAGTTTAATCAACAAACAGATGATTGCCAAATGTAATGCCGTCAAAGCGGATAATTATGTCACCAAACCGGAAACCAACCAACTGATTCAATTACTGGATGAACTATGTATCGGCTCTGCAGATCAATAAATACAGGGCAAGACGTTTATCAGCAAAAACCCTTCGGGCAACATATCATATCAAAAGGAGAGCACGATGGCGGGTAAATCTCAGTCGGTTGAATTGAAAGGTGTCACTAAATGTCCAACCGGCATCACCGGGTTTGATGACATTACCGGAGGCGGCCTGCCGCAGGGCCGCCCCACCCTGGTATGCGGCAGTGCCGGCAGCGGCAAAACCCTTTTCAGCATAGAGTTTTTACTCAACGGGGCCACCGGGTTTAATGAACCGGGTATATTTATCGCCTTTGAGGAAAACGAAGCTGAACTGACTCAAAATGTGGCATCCCTGGGCTGGGATCTAAACGAACTGAGCAATCAAAAAAAAATATACCTTGATCACATTTTTATCGATCGCAGAGAGATCCAAGAGACCGGTGAATTCAACCTGGATGGTTTATTTATTCGCATTGAAATGGCAATAAACGCCGTCAAGGCCAAACGCATCGTCATCGATACCATTGAAGCATTGTTCAGCGGGTTTACCAACGAGGCCGTTTTACGCGCAGAAATCCGCCGCCTGTTTAGATGGCTTAAAGACAAAGGCCTTACTGCGGTAATTACCGGCGAACAAGGAGAAAAAACATTTACCCGCCAGGGACTTGAGGAGTATGTATCGGACTGCGTCATATTCTTAGACAACCGCATGATAGATCAGATCGCCACACGACGGTTGAGAGTCGTTAAATACCGCGGAACCTCCCACGGCACCAACGAATACCCTTTTCTCATTACGGAAAGAGGATTTTCAGTTTTCCCAATCACTGAACTGGGCATCAATTACCCGGTTTCGACCGACAGTATCTCTTCGGGCATTGACCGCCTTGACGCAATGCTGGGCAAAAACGGCTTTTATAAAGGATCAAGCATTCTGGTTTCAGGCTCCGCCGGAACCGGCAAAAGCAGCCTTGGCGCGTCATTTGCCGCGGCGGCCTGCAGCCGGGGGGAACGTGCGATCTATTTTTCCTTTGAAGAATCCCCCGATCAGATTCTGCGGAACATGGCCAGCATCGGCATTGATCTGAAACCCTTCATGGAACAGGGTTTATTAACATTTCATTCGGCCCGGGCCACCACCTACGGCATAGAATCCCATCTGGTCATGATGATCGATAAAATCAATTCGGTGTCTCCCAATGTTGTGGTGATCGATCCCATATCCAATCTGAGCAGCGTCGCCAATCTAAAGGATGTAAAAGAGATGCTGACACGGATTGTCGACTTTTTAAAATCCACGGGGGTGACGGCACTTTTTACCGATCTCTCCTATGATCATTCCGCTCTGGAAAAAACTGAAGTTGAAATCTCTTCATTGGTGGACACCTGGATACTGCTGCGTGATATCGAATTGAACGGCGAACGCAACCGGGGTATGTATATTCTCAAATCAAGGGGGATGCATCATTCCAATCAGATCAGAGAGTTTCTCATCACCAAAGACGGCATTGATCTAAAAAATGTTTATATCGGCCCCGGCGGGGTCCTGACCGGGACTGCCCGGATCAATCAGGAAAATGAAGAAGAAGCTGAAGCGTTGATCCAGCGCCAGAAAATAGAGCGTATGCGAAGGGACCTTCATCGCAGGCAGACGGCTTTAAACAAACAGATTGAAGAGTTGCAGATGGCATTTGATTCAGAGAAAGACGAGATCGAACATGCCATTTTAGAAGCGGAAAACCGGGCCGGTGTATTGTCGAGCAACAGAGATAAATTCAGTCTCCTAAGAGGCCGGGATTAAAGGAACCAGCGCATGGCTATACAAAATGAAACCCCACAGGATTTTGGGGATAATGGCTGCTTTTATGAACTTCGCCTTTACGTTGCCGGGCAGACGCCCAATTGCCTGAAAGCATTTGAGAACCTGAAAAAAATATGTGAGGACGAACTTCAAGGGCGCTATAAAATTGAAGTTATTGATTTAATGCTCAATCCGGAGCTGGCCAAAAATGATCAGATTCTGGCTATTCCAACCCTGGTCAGAAAACTGCCGCCTCCGGTCAAAAAAATTATCGGCTCACTGCAGGACGGCGAACGTGTTTTGGTGGGGCTTGATCTTAAAAAACAATAAAGAAAAAGGATTTCACCATGCCTAAACCACCGGAAGATGTGACCCAGGCTTTTGAAAAAGCATTGCGGGATAAGGATAAGGCGGAATATGAGCTCAGGTTGTATGTTACCGGCACCAGTCCCAAGTCCATTAAGGCAATTTCAGCCATCAAAGAGATCTGTGAAACGCATCTTGCCGGACGGTATGATCTGCAGGTGATTGACACATATCAAAAGCCCCACATGGCCAAAAAAGATCAGATTATCGCCATGCCGACCCTGGTAAAAACACTGCCCCATCCGTTAAGACGGATTATCGGTGATCTTACAAACTTAGAAAAGGTATTGGTCGGGCTGGATCTTATCAAAAAACAAGAAGATTGATTAAAATGAACACACTTGAAGGGCAACTTGAACAATTAAAGCAGGAAAATGAAACACTAAAAGATCAATTGCGGGAGCTTGGGGATACCATTTCAGCCATACAGAATGGTGAAGTGGATGCCATGATCGTCAACGGTCCCCAGGGTGAGCAGATCTTCTCACTGAAAGGCGCCGACCACAGCTATCGTGTATTGATCGAAGAGATGCAGGAAGGGGCGGTCATTCAGTCAGATGACGGCAGGATATTATTTGCCAACACCTTCATGGAAAAAACATTGGACGTACCCCTTGAAAGGATCATCGGCAATACCTTTGATTCATTTGTTCATCCGGATGATGTGAAAACCTTTGAGAACGCCGTTAATAAAGCGCAATCCAGCCATACCTCTGCGGAATTAAAGCTGACAACCAGTGCCGATGCCGTCATTCCTGTATACCTGACCGTCAGCCGTGTTCTTCTTGACGACGTCCATGTCTACTGCCTGGTCATCACGGATTTGACGAATCAAAAGCGCTGGGAAAATATTTTAAGAGAAGAGAAATTGAGCCGGTCCATCATTGAGCAGTCGGCGGATGCGATTATCGTTTGCGACGGCACAGGCAAGGTGATACGCGCCAGCAGGACAGCCAATGATCTATTGGCGGACAATTGCCTGGGGGAGTTGTTTGACCACTGCTGCAATATTGCGTTTGCCCCCGGTGATGCCGGCAGCAATGCAAACACAGCCGCGTCTGATTTTTTCAGTATTGATACCGTGTTGAACGGCGAACGCTATGAATCGCGTGATGTAACCTTTAACAACAATGAAACCTCAAAAAAGCACATGCTGCTGAGTGCGGCCCCATTGCTGGGCGACACGGGGGAAGTGGCCGGATGTGTGATCAATCTGTCGGACATCTCGGAAAAAATTAAACTTGAACAGGATTTAAGAAAAAGCAGAGAGTGGTTTGCAACCACCTTAAAAAGTATTGGTGACGGGGTAATGACAACCGATGCCGACGGGCGCATCGTTATGATGAATCACGTTGCCGAAGAACTCACCGGATGGACACAGGAAGAGGCCCTGAATCAACCCCTGGATAAGGTGTTTTGCATTATCAACGAAATAACGAGAAAACCATGCGAAAATCCGGTTAAAAAAGTGATTGAGACCAAAGAAATTATCGCGCTTGCCAACCACACGGTGCTGGTCAGTAAAGATGGTCGTGAAATTCCCATTTTTGACAGCGGTGCGCCCATCTTGACCAACGATGGCGAAACCATCGGCATTGTCTTGGTTTTTCAGGACAATACCGAACGTCGCGCCGCCCAAAAGATCATTGAAGAGAGTGAAAAAAAATACCGGTCAATCATTGAATATTCTACAGATCATATTTTTATGATCAATTTGGATGGTGTTTTTCTGTCCAGTAACAACCGGACACAATTATTTGCTTTGCCGGAAAAAAATGAAGATGTGGCTGGTAAGTCATTGGCAAACATGTACGCCCCTAAAGTAAAAAATTTATATGAACAAAGAATAAAGGAGGTTGTTGAGACCCTGTCACCCGTCTGTTTTGAATATGAATTTAAAAACCGGAACGGAGATCTTCTTTATTATCAGGACACCCTGTACCCCATATTTCAAAATAATAAATTATGGGCCATTGGGGGGATTTGTCATGATGCCACGGAGATAAAACATATTCAAAAAGAAGAAGAACAGCTGCGGCAAAAACTTCAGCAGGCACAGAAAATGGAGTCCATCGGCCAGCTGGCCGGCGGCATTGCCCATGATTTTAACAATATCTTGTACCCGATCATGGGGTTCACGCAATTATCAAGGGACGATCTGCCCAAAGACCACCCGGTACAGGAGAATCTGACAGATATCCTGGATGGGGCGAAACGGGCAAGGGATCTGGTCAAACGCATCCTGCTTTTTTCCAGACAGAAAAAACAAAAGCTTGGGTTTGAAAATCTTAAACCCGTTATCAAGGAGTGCCATAAATTACTGAGAGCGTCCATCCCGACAAATATTGATTTAACCCTTGATCTATGTGAGGAAGACTATAGTGTGCTTTGCAACGAGTCGGAAATTCATGAAATGTTGCTGAACCTGTGCACGAACGCGTACCATGCCATTGTGGACGACCATGGAAAAATCACCATCGGTCTGCAAAAAAAGTCTCCTCCTGCCGATTTAGACCTGCCACCGGGTGATTACATCTGCTTGATCGTCAGTGACAACGGCGTCGGCATACCGGAAAAGATCAGAGATAAAATCTTTGAGCCGTATATGACCACCAAAGACATTGGAAAAGGTTCCGGTCTGGGACTTGCGGTTGTTTACGGCATCGTTAAGGAGTATAAAGGCGGAATCCATGTGGAAAGCAGTCCGGGCACAGGTACTGAAATTAATATTTTTCTGCCGATCGCATCAAAAGTCGAGCCCCGGAAAAAAAATAACACAAACAAGCCCCTGACCCCAAAGGGGAAAGAGCATATTCTCTTTGTTGATGACGAGGAAGCCATTATCAAATTATTTGTTCAGGTCCTTGAGCGCAACGGCTACACCGTCACCGCAAAAAAAGAGAGTCAAGACGCATTTGAATGTTTTAAATCGAATCCGGACAGCTTTGACCTGGTTGTTACCGATATGTCAATGCCGGGCATGATCGGCAGCGAACTGGCCCAAAAGATACTGGAGATCAAACCGGATCTTCCCATTATTATCTGCTCGGGTTACAGTTCAAGGCTGGATGAAATTTCATCCGGAAAGCTTAAAATATCAGCTTACTTAGATAAACCGCTGACCGTTGGAAAACTTTTGAAAGTTGTTCGAAACGTTCTGGACAACCAAGCAGAACTGCAGACAAATTAAACGTCTGAACAGCGTACCCACCCTTCATAAAAACCAAGCCGCCACAAAAATCAACCAATTTGATTATCAACAACATTGACAATCAAATTGGTTGATTTATTTTATATCTGAAAACGGCACAATGGCCGTTCATAAAACAGTTATTAACCCGGGAGATACCAGGTGACGGAAGACGGATTTAAATCAAAGGTTGCGTTTATTGTTGAAACGGATGGCCTGCTCAAAGACTATCTTGAATCCATCGTAATCAAACAGATCAAGTCTGAAATGCCGGAGGACGGCTTTAATGACGTGACGCCCAACCACGTCCATGCCGCGTTGATGTTGAAAAGCATCGCCCCCTGCGCCTTGAAAAAATTTGCAGCAACCATGCGGATGTCCAGGGCTGCGGCCTCGGCCCTGGTGGATCGCATGGTCCGTGCGGGACTGGTGCTGCGGGAGGCCAATCCGGATAACCGCAGGGAGGTGCTGCTGACGGTGAATCCGGAATTTGAGACCCATGTCGGGCATGTGCGATCTGAGATGATCCGGTGGTTTGAAGCCCTGACCGGTAAAATGGGAATGGAAAATTTTGAAAAATGGCACACGGCAATGGTTGCCCTGAACAAAGTGCTCAATGAAGAGATCCATGCCAACCATACACAAAAATAATATCGATCGCGTAGGTTGGGTTGAACGAAGTGAAACCCAACAACTTATCGGTGTTGGGTTTCGTTCCTCAACCCAACCTACAGCAAATTCGTATGGCCTGTGATTTAAATATTGAAAGTTTTAGGAATGATGCACGTGAATAAAAAAATGAAGTTTTTCGGCGACCGGTCAATTGTTGCCATGCTCGCCCTGCTCAGCGCCTTTCCGCCGCTCTCCACGGATCTTTACCTGCCCGCCCTCCCCCATGTGGCCGAAACCCTGCATACCAATCAGACCCTGGCCAATTTAACGCTGAGTGTGTTTCTGGTCTTTTTTGCCCTGGGTATATTGATCTGGGGGCCTGTCAGTGAAAAGTACGGAAGAAAACCGATTCTATTAACAGGACTTCTCCTTTACACCCTGGGAAGTGCCGGATGTGCACTGTCCACCAACGCCGCCATGCTCATTGTCAGCAGGATCGTCCAGGGATTCGGCGGCGGTGCTGCCGAAGCGGTTGCCACGGCAATGGTCAAAGACATGTATTCGGGGCGCAAACGCGAATCGGTGCTGGCCTTTGTCATGGCTATGGTGGTGGTGGCACCGGTGGTGGCGCCCGTGGCCGGTGCCATGATTCTAAAATTTACGACCTGGGATGTCATTTTCTGGATTTTAACAGGGATCGGCGTATTGTCATTTTTACTGTCACTGCGTCTGGATGAGACCCTTGAGCAGCGGTATTCCGGTTCTATTGTCCACTCCCTGGGCCGCCTTGGCGTGGTACTTAAAAATCCGGGATTCTCGGTGCTGTTGATGGTATTTTCGCTGATTCCCTTGCCGTTATTGGCCTTTATCGGTGTCTCCGCCTTTATTTACATCAAGGGATTCGGCATGACGGAACAGATGTATGGGTATTTCTTCGGTTTAAACGCTTTGGGGTCGCTGGTGGGTCCGTTGCTCTATATCCGAATCTCCCGCCTGATATCCCCGGGTAATATTATTGCCGGTTGTATGGGAATACTTGCCCTTACCGGTATTTTTCTTGAATTGAAGGGCAGTGATTCCCCGGTGTTGTTTGCTGCGGGTATGCTGACCGCCACGGTGATGGTGAGCATGCTGCGCCCGCCTACCGCGAACTTACTGTTATCCCAGCAGGACAAGGATACTGGATCGGCAGCCTCTTTGATCAATTTTACGGCATTATTCATGGGCAGCCTGGGTATGTTTCTCATCTCGTTCGAACAGGTAAGCGGACTGATCCCCTGCCTGGGTCTGATGCAAATTATCGTTGGGATTGTTTGCGGCGGTCTCTGGCTGGTGCTGAGACACCGGCCCATGATCCGGCAGCCTGGATGATGTAATGATTTGTTTATCGGCTAAGCGTTATCCAGCACGGATCGAATTTTTTTAGCAAGTTCATTTGTTGCAAAGGGTTTTTGCATAAAGGCCACGCCCTCATCAAGCACCCCCTGGTGGGTAATGACATCAGCGGCATAACCGGACATGAACAATAATTTGATATCCGGAAAAATCGCCGTTATTTTTTCGGCCAGATCCCGGCCGTTCATTTCAGGCATGACCACATCGGTCATCAGAAGGTGTATTTTACCGGCAGATGCATTGGCGATGCTCAGGGCATCCGCAGGGGTGGCGGCGGGCAGGACAGAGTAGCCCTTACGCTCGAGCATCATCCGTGTCATTCTAAGAATGGCCGGTTCATCCTCCACCAGCAGAATCGTCTCACTTCCGGTCGGGACAGGTTTTTCCGGAAGGGTGTCGTCCTGGATCTGCTCATCGGCATGGTGCCGGGGCAGATAAATCTTAAAGCAGGTCCCCTGGCCAGGTTCGCTGTAGACATTAATAAACCCGTGATTCTGCTTAACGATACCGTAAATTATGGCCAGTCCGAGTCCGGTGCCCTCCCCCATATTCTTGGTGGTAAAAAACGGTTCAAACAAATTGCTCAATGTCTCTTTGTCCATGCCGCAGCCATTGTCCGTCACCGCCAGCATCACATAATCTCCGGTGATAAATCCGGCGTGCCCGGCACAATACGCCTGATCAAAATTTGTGGTTCGCGTTTCAATGGTGAGTTTACCGACCCCGGCAATGGCATCCCGGGCATTGACACACAGATTGGCCAGAATTTGATTGATCTGGCTGGGGTCTATTTTAACCGGCCACAATTTGTCACCCGGCAGCCATGACAGATCAATATCCTCACCAATCAGTCTGCGCAGCATTTTGAGCATGCTGTCCACAGCATCGTTCAAATCAAGCACTTCCGGGGCAATGATCTGTTTTCGGGCAAAGGTCAGCAATTGTTTTGTCAGATCCGCCGACCGTTCGGCAGCCTTTTGAATTTCTTCAAGATCGGCATACAGCTCCTGACTGCTGTCTAATTTTTCAAAGGCCAACTCCACATATCCCAGTATCACCCCCAGCATATTGTTAAAGTCATGGGCCACGCCCCCGGCCAAACGCCCGACAGCCTCCATTTTCTGGGCCTGGTTGAGTTGTTTCTGCAGTTTTTCGCGTTCAACCTCGGCCTTTTTGCGTTCAGTGACATCTTCAATAATACTGATAATACCCGTAACCTCGTCGTTTTCATTGCGGATATAGTCCCAGTTTACCTCGACATCTATTTCCCGGCCATCTTTCGTTTTTTCCCGGGTGGCGTAAATGGAGGGTTCGGGTTTGTTGGCAATTATATTCTGATAATACTTCCTGATTTGATCACGCTGTTCCTCATCCACCGTCAGGTCCCACAGCTTCATGCCGGTCATTTGATCCGGTTCATACCCTTGTATGTGATCATGGGCAGGATTGCTGTATGCAATTGTCCCGTCTAAGTCCGTAAGCTGGATACCAAAGGGGGCTGTGTTCACAAGGGTTCTGAACTTTTCTTCACTTTGCCGGAGTGTGGTTTCCGCCCGTTTTCGCTCGGAGATATCGATATCAAGACAAAAGAGTTCACGTTCACACCCGGGAACCTCGACAATGACATGATGGGATATCACCGGCACCTGGGAACCGTCTTTATGCTTGAGCAGCAGCTCTCCCGAAGGGATGGGCCGGCCGGACTCGGCCATTTTACGCATCTCTTCACGGACAACATCTCTCATGTCAGGTGGGATAATCAGGTCAAGAAGACTCTGTCCGATCGCCTCTTGCTGTGTATATCCATAAAGCCTCTCGGATGCTTTATTCCAATACTGGGTCGTCCCGTCGAATCCATATCCCTGAACGGCAACAGCATCAACACTTTCCATCAGGTTGCGAAATCTTTTTTCACTTTCCTTCAAAAACGTCTCTGTTTTTTGACGTTCCGTGATGTCCTTTGCAACGGCATAATAGCATGTTGAGTTTTCAAATTTAATTTTTTGAGCAGTCACTTCGACCGCTATTAAATCATTCTTTTGGGTTTTATGTATGGTCTCAAATTTTTTAGGCGTATTAAACGGCGCATTCTCCCAAAAGGATAGAAACTGTCTGACTGAAAAATTGTGATCCACATCATTGATGTACAAGCCTATCATTTCTTCTTTTTTGCGGCCTATGAGCGTACACGCCGCCTGGTTGACATCAATTACCCGGCCTTGTTCAGATATCAGATAAACGGCATCGGAAACAGTTTCGAACAATTGATGATATTTTTTTTCACTCTCTGTTAATTGTTTGATAAAAGTTGAACTTTCGATCAATTTTGTAATTCTCTGCCCAATTATTTTAAACAGAGAGCGCTCATTATCGGTCCAGCGATGGTTGATCCTGCAGTGATGCAGGCCAAACATCCAGGCTGCACCATTCTGGGGTTTCAATGCCATGAATATCAGGGATTTCACATCGAATTTAAGGGCGATATCATTGCGCAGCTCTTGTCCTGGAGGCGGATCAATTTCCGGACACCCGTTACCTGCAAACGCACGGTTGCAGTAATCTGCCATATCCGAGGTCATGGGCACCGCTTCATTCAAGGCCTTGGCACCGGGAAACAAAGGCGAAGTTTTCTCGTATGTCACTTTAAAAGTCGGCAGATCGGAATGACAAGGGGAAAACAGCCAGGCCCGATCGCATGAAAAAAGCACAAGCAATTTTTTAAGAATTTGATCTAAAACGTCAGCCCCATTGGATTTAAAATTAATTATGGCCTCAATTTCTTCTATGGCAAATAATATACGATCCGGATCATTGAAATTCATAAAAACACTCCAGTACGATCTACTACCTGCTCAAATAATTTAGTCATAGGTTTTTCAATCCTGCTTGATTATAATTATTTTAGCCCAAAGACAAACACGAAGCATGAAACCTTAAATTACATCCGTGCGATCCAGAATAACATCAAAAAGTTATCGAAGCAGGCAGCAACATTGAGAGCAGAATATTTTCCCGGCGATTTATCGCCGGACAGGGTTGAAACTCTTTTTTTTTATGGTGTCGATCTTAACCCCATAATTTGACGACTAAAGAATATCATTCCAACGAAATGAAGTAAATCAAAACCAAGGATTAATCCGAGAAAAGAAATGACGAACTGGCGCGTATTGAATTGCTGGATACCGGCAACCCCCTGCAGGGGGTTGCCCTGGTCCGGTACCGGCCCTATTACAGTGCCGACCCCAACGTGGGCAACCACAGGGGGGTGCCCCGACAAAAATTTATTTGTCCGGCAACGCCTGGCACACCAATTCCAAAAGATGGGCCACCCCGGCAGAAACATTTTGGCGGTTAAGGCTGTCCTGGAGCTGAATCATACACCCCGGACAAGCCGTTGCCACGATTTTGGCCCCGGTTTGGGCAACATTATGCGCCTTCTTATTACCGATCGCTTGGCTGGTTTCGTAGTGGTGCACGGAAAACGTGCCGCCTAAGCCGCAGCAGGTTGCCGCATCGACCATCTCAACATAGTCGACCTGGGGCAAGGCGGCGAGCAGCTGCCTGGGGACTTTGGTCAGGCCATGATTTCTCAGGTGGCAGGGATCGTGGTAGGTAACCTTGATCCGTTCCTCTGATCGGGGCAATGCGGCCAATCGGTCAACCAGACCCATCTCCATCAAGAAATCCATGACATCCCGGGTCTTTTCGGCAAACGGCTTATAATCCGCCCCCAGGGAGGGATACATTTCGGCCAAGGCACCGTGGCAGGAAGCGCAGGCTGTTAGGACATGGTCAAAGGCGTGAACCTTCAACGCTTTCAAATTTCTTTGGGCAAGGGTATCCACGGCATCCCCGGCACCGGATGAAAGGGCCGGAAGCCCGCAGCACACCTGCTCATCGGTGAGGGTCACATGAACGCCCATAAAGTTGAGAATTCGCACCAAGTATTCACCGATTTCAGGGTATAGGTAATTGATACCGCAGCCGGTGAAAAAAAGTACCTTGGGGCCCGTTGAAGCGGAGACCGTCTGCCGGATATCCCGTTTCAAAAAGGGCTTGAATGAGGGCTTGGGAAAGGTGCGCTCCCGGGGAATCCCCGGCACAGGAAACCGCAATCTCAAGCCGCTGGTGTCGGGGATCTGCCGGCACACCAGCCGGGACGCCAGCTCTCCGCTTTTACTCGCCCACTCCATGACCTTTTTATGGGTCAGCAGGGCTGCCACACCTTTACCAAATCCCGATAACCCTTTTTCCTCGGCCACCTGCCGACGGGCCGCCGCCACAATCTCATGGGTGGGCACCTGGTTGGGGCATTGATTGGCGCAGCTGCCGCATAGCAAACACTGGGACAGATCATGGACCAGTTTATCTTCGGCAAAGACCTCTCCGTCCATCATGGCCTGGGCCAGGGTAATTTTACCCCGGGCCACACTGCCTTCCTGGTTCTCGGCCTTGAACACCGGACATGTGGCCCGGCAAGCACCACACTTGACACAGGCCTGGCTCCACTCTCGGTATTGTTCCAGATTTTTCATTTTACCGCTCCGGCATCGTCTGGAAAAATCTTTCCCGGATTGAGAATATTATGGGGGTCCAACGCTTTTTTAAGGGTTTTCATGTACAAAATAGACTGGCTCGACAACTCCAGGGAGAGATAAGGCGCTTTCATGATGCCCACACCGTGCTCGCCGCTCATGGTCCCGCCCAGTTCCAGTGTGGCCCGGAACAGATCCTCAATGGCATGCTCGGCATTGGCCATTTGCCCGGCATCGTCTTTGTCGGCCATGATATTGACGTGGATATTTCCGTCACCGGCATGCCCGAAGTTTACAATGGGCATGTGATACTGCTCGGAAATCTTGTCGATGCGACGGATCATCTCCGGCAGCTTCGACCTGGGCACACAGATATCTTCGTTGAATTTTTCCAGTCCCAGCTTTTTCAACGAGGGGGATACCGACCTGCGGATGTTCCAGATCGCTTCGCTCTCCTCAAATGTATTGGCCACCCGGTTTTCCAGAACGCCTAAGGGTTCCACCACCTTCATAATCCTTTGGGCCTGCTTGTCCAGAAACTCCTGATCTCCGTCCACCTCAATAATCAGGGCGGCCCCGGCACCTTCGGGCATGGCCAATCCTGCGGTCTGCCGCAGGCAGTCCAGGGTCCGGCCGTCCATGAATTCCAGGGTGGCGGGAATGATCTTTTCCCGAACAATGGCGGAGACGGCCTTGGCCGCACCGTCAATGGCATCGAACACCACCAGCATGGTCTTTTTGGCCTGGGGCTTGGGCAGCAATTTGAGAATAATTTTTGTGATCACCGCCAGGGTGCCTTCGGAACCGCAGAAGAGCTTGGTCAGATCGTAGCCCACCACCCCTTTCATGGTGGTTCCTCCGGTTTCAATGATGTCACCAGTGGGTGTCACCACCTCCAGGCCGATCACATAGTCCTTTGTCACCCCGTACTTGACGCACCGGGGGCCGCCGGCACATTCGGCCACGTTGCCCCCCAGGCTGGAAACCTTCAGGGAGGCCGGGTCCGGCGGATAAAACAACCCTAACTTCTCAACAGCCTTTTGGAAATCTCCGGTCACCACGCCGGGTTCCACCACAGCCACGAGATTTTCCTGGTCAATGTCCAGTATCCGGTTCATCCGGCTCATACCCATGACCATCCCGCCCTGCACCGGCAGGGCGCCACCGGTGAACCCGGTGCCGGCCCCCCTGGGATACACCGGGATACGGTGCTGGTGGGCAAGGGTCATGATTCGGGATACGGCCTGGACGTCGGCCGGGTGGACCACGACATCCGGAAGATATTGTTTGCGCGTTGCATCATAGCTGTACAAAAGACGATCCGTCTTATCACAGCTGACAAATTTAGATCCGCAGATCTCTTTGAGCTCCTGGATCACGTTCTCAGATATCATAAATTAATCAGCTTTCTATTTAAATAGAGCCGGCAGCGTCAGGGTAATCTGGGGAATATAGGTCACCAGCATCAATCCAAACAGACACACCAGCAAAAAGGGCATCACCGACATACTCACCTGCCCCATTCCCCTTCCGGTAATGGTTTTGGTCACAAATAAATTATAACCAAACGGCGCGGTAATGTAGCCGATAACAAAATTCACCACGATCACAGCCCCCAGATGAATCGGATCAATGCCCAGATTTACGGCAATGGGTTCCAATATAGGAACAATAATAACAATAGCTGCGGGCGTGTCCAGTAATGATCCGATAAAAAGGAACAAAATGTTAACCAGCAGCAAAAAGACATATTTATTTGCCGAAAGCGTGGAGATGGCCTCGGCGGCAATGGCCGGGATCTGGGCCGAGGCCATGAGCCATGCAAACAGATTGGCGCTGGCAATAACGAACATGATCATGGCAGAACTTTTGGTGCCTTCGGCAAAACATTCAATAATTCCCTTCAGATCAAGGGTCTTCTGAAAAAACACGCCTACAATAATGGCGTAAATACATCCGATGCCCCCGGCTTCGGTGGGCGTAAACACACCGGAGTAGATGCCGCCAAGGACAAGCACCGGGGCGCCTATGGCATACCTGGCCTGCCAGAGCAGCCGAACCACTCTAACGGGCGATGGACGGCGGCCGCTTCGGGGAATGCCTTCACGCACGGCCCTGAAAATCGAATAGGCCACCATGAGCAGGGTAAAAAGGATGCCTGCACCAAGTCCTGCCAAAAAGAGCTTGAGAATGGACTCTTCGGCCACCACCCCGTAAATGATCAAAGGGATACTTGGCGGGATGATGGGTCCAAGGGCACCGGCAGCGGCTGCTACCCCCATGGAAAAGGAGGGCGGATAGCCCCGGTTCTCCATTTCGGGAATGGTGATGGAGCCAATGGCCGCCACCGTGGCCGGCCCCGATCCCGATGCCGTGGCAAAAAGCATGGACGATAAAACGGTGCCCACGGCCAGGCCGCCGGGCAGAAAACCGATCAGTTCATCGGCCAGTTCGATCAGCGACTGGGAGATCCGGCTTTTGGACAAAATTGACCCTAAAATCACAAAAAATGGAATGGCCAAGAGCGCAAAATTATCTATCCCCCCGATCAAGGTCTGGGCAAACATCAGAAAATTGACGTCCATCATGACGAGCCCAAGCACCCCGGAAAGCCCCAGGGCAAACCCAATGGGCACACCGATGACCACCAAAAGCAAAAAAGCGCCCAAAAGAGACAGGGCAATCAGTCCCGCACTCATGACCGGGCTCCTTTGGCCCCAGGAGTAGAAGCTGTGATCAGGTTAAAACAGACAAAAAAGATCAGGATGACACCGGCAACGGGCACGGAAATTTTCAGCCAGCACAGGTTAATTCCCGCGGCAGGAGAGACCTCATCGGGAAACATCATCATATACTGCCAGCCGTACACCGCCATGACCCCGCCGTAGACAATCACCAGAAGCCGGGAAAAGATGCGGATCAGAAAACTGACCGCAGGCGGCGTGTTCTGTTCCATGAAATCAAAGGCAATGTGGGAATCCTCTCCCACCAGCACAACCACCCCCAGCAGGGTGTACCAGACAAAAATAATCTGAGCCACCTCTTCGGGCCAGGACAGGGCGGATCCCATGACATAGCGAAAAAAGACCGCGACCCCGATAATCAGGACCAGGCAGATGCCTTGGGTGACCAGGACGGCCATTAAAAAACGGTCCAAAAACTCTTTCACTCGTTCCATTTACGAACTCCAGTAAAGGCCAAGGATGCCGTAACACCCCTGCTCTCTAATCATTACAATCTCTGTTCGAATTTATTGAGCCGCCTTGTCCCTGGCCGCCAGAAATGTATTGAGTACATCTGCACCGATCTTGCTTTCAAACTCTTTGTACATGGGCTTTACCCCATCCTGGAACGGGGTTTTATCTGCAATCTGGTTTACAACCATCCCCTCTTTTGCCAAATTTTCCAGGTAATCCCGGATAATACCCGCAATAACGTTACGTTCATAAACGGCCGCTTCCTGTGCCGCTTTCTGAAACAGCTCCTGATCTTCAGGCGCTATCTTTTTCCAGGTACGCTCGGATGCCATCAACACCAGCGGAGAATATGTGTGCCCGGTCAAGGAGAGATACTTGGTGACCTCGTAATACTTGTTGGCATAAATGACAGGTATCGGTATCTCCAGGCCGTCCACCACCTTCTGCTGGACTGCGGTAAACACCTCTCCCCATTGCATGGGAACGGCATTGGCACCCAGGCTTTTGAACATGCCGATGTAGACCGGGGTTTTCATGACCCGGTATTTGACACTTTTAAGATCTGCCGGGGTATTTACCGGCCTGACGTTATTGATCATGTGGCGGAACCCGCCTTCGGAAAAGGCCAGTCCTTTGATGGAAAGCTTAGACAACTTTTCAAGCAGCATCTTACCTGCCGGTCCGTCCAGCACCTCATGGGCCACTGTGGCCGAAGGAAACATAAAGGGCAAATCGAGCACCATGAAGGGATTGATAAACGAACCCACCGGAGCATTGGTCACCACACCGAAGTCAATGGTGCCCATGCTCAGATTTTTGACCAGGGCGGTGTCGTTGCCCAGCTGACTGCTGCCGAACAGCTTGATCTCGTATCTGTTCTGGGTGTATTCGCTGACCAGCTTTGAAAATTTATCGGCTGTGATAAAGTAAGGATCCTTTTCATTGGCTGCCGTCACAAATCCAAGTTTGAGCTGGACAGGTCCGGCAACTGCTGCGCTGATCCACAAGACGGCCATTGCAAGCCAGCAGCTGATACTGATCATTCCCACTTTGTACTTTGCGTTCATCATCATTCTCCTTTTTAAGATTTAACGGTGAATTCAGTTATGAAAGTGGCCCGAACTCATAGAGTCTGGCCGGATTTGCCACAAGAATTTTATTTCGGATCTCTTCGTCCGGTGCCCAGTCGGCCAGCAGGTCCAGCAGATCAGCATCCCTGGGCATGGGTACGTTGATGCAGGGATGGGGCCAGTCGGTGGCCCAAACCACCCGGTCCGGATTGGTTTCTATAATTTTTTTTGCAAATGCGGCGGTATCTTCGTAGGGGGGGGCGTTGCGGCCGGTAATCCGGTAGGCACCGGATACCTTGACCCAGGCCCTGCCCTTTTCCAGAATCCGCAGCATCTTTTTGAATCCCGGATGGTCCACGCCCAAAGAGGCGGGCATATGTCCCATGTGGTCAAAGACGACATCCACGGGCAGATCGGCCAGGGTGTCCAGATCCGAAAACTCAGAGACATCTACCAGCATCTGCAGGTGCCAGCCAAAGGGGGCGATTTTTTCAGCCAGTTTTTTCACATCAGAGACCTCAATCCCGCTTTTGAACAGCAGGTTGATCCGAACGCCCCTGGCCCCCATCTCGTGCATGCGTTCCATCTCTTTCACATCAATATTTTCATCCACCACCACCACAGCCCGAAAGTTTTCTCCCCCCTGGCGAATGGCGTCCAAGGTGGCCCGGTTGTCCGTCCCATAAACCGAAGGCTGGACAATGACCGCCCGTTCCAGTCCCAGGGCGGACAGCATCTCCTTGTAACTTGTCAACGGTGCATCCGGCGGGGTATAGGACCTGTGCGGGGTATAGGGGTAACGACTCTGGGGCCCCAGAATATGGGCATGGCAGTCACATGCCCCCCGGGGCACCACAAGTTTCGGAGTGCCGGGATTTGGATTGGCTTCGGCACAGGTGGGTATAAATGAATCCGAGATCAATGTCATTCTGCTTTCCTCCCATCCCTGCAGACCTCTGAGGCCAAGACGGCCGGCAGAACGCAGGACATGATACCAGGCCGCCCGTCGGGCTTTATCTGGATCGCCCAGCCGGATGGCCTCATAAATTTCTTCATACTCCCTAAAAATTTTTCCGGCAATCCGGCGGTCCTTTGACATTTCAGGGGTTTCAAAGGCCATACTGGTCCGGATGCGGTGGGATAAAAACTGGATAAAGTCACAATAGTGTTTGTTATGGGTGGCCTGGGCCACCAATCGGTGGAACTTTTCTTCTTGATCGGAAAAATCGTTTCCGTCCTCCATGGCTTGTTTCATTTTATTTAGGATGCCCGAAAGCTCACACAACTGTTCATGGGTGCGTCTGCGGGCTGCCATGTTTGCACCGCCCACCTCCATCTCAATTCTCAACTCCATGACCGAACGTAAATCTTCAAGGGTCGAAAGCTCATTTGAATCGATTTTAAACGCCTTGAATTCAAAATCCGGAGAGACAAAGGCACCCTTGCCCTGCTGGGTATCCACATATCCGTCCTGGCGCAGACTGGCAATGGCTTCGCGCACCGCAGTCCGGCTGACGCCGAACTCCCCGGCAATTTGGGCCTCGCTGGGCAGTTTGCTGCCCGGGGTAAAAACACCGTCCCTGATTTTCTGGGAAATCTGTGCAGCGATCTGGGCAGGAAGTCGTCTGGGACGGGAAAGCGCACTAAAACCATTTTTTTCAACTTTTTTTTCGACCAAGGTAGATCCATCTCCTTTTACCCCAAAAATCATGTTAACCGATTATCATGTTGTATGTTGTCATACAAGCTATATTTTTAAAATTCAGATTCACTTTATTTTTGTCTTGGAATGGCCCATCAGCTAAAAACTGACAGGAGACCCTACAAAAAGTGAAAATTTCTATGCGATTAAAGAAGCGACATAACGATTGTCAATGAGACAAGACTCAGTAAGGTGGAAACACAGATCACGGAAGTTACAAAGCTGGGCGCTATATCATTTTCCATGGCAATAATTGCCGTAAGCACGGCGGACGGCATGGCCGATTGAAGAATGCCCGCAGAGGCTTCAATACCGGAAAGGCCCACCAGGGGAATAACGGCAAATGCGATGACAGGCCCCGCGATCAAGCGAATGAGGCTGACCAGAAAAACGTCGCTGCCAAATTTTAGTCTCCCCGCCTCTTTGAGCTGCAACCCCAGAGCCAACAGCAGCACTGGAATCATGGCATCACCAAGCAACCCCGCAATGCGCACCAGCATGATTGGCGGTTCAATTCCTGAAATTGGGAAAATCAGGGCCAACGGCACAATTGTGATCCCAGGTGTTTTAACGAGATCTTTTAATGCGCCTGTCCCCCCGCCTTTCAACCAACCGGCCGCCATCACACAACAGAAAAAAGAGAAGGTATTGGTGGTGAGCATATAGATGGTTGCGCTTTCCATGGATTCAGAACCAAGGCAGAATTTTGTCAGGGCCAGACCATAATTTCCCACATTGCCAAAAATACAGGTCATCAAAAAGGCTGTGGCAATCTCTTTGCTTCGCCCCATAGCCCTTGCCAGCGTCCAACCCAGGAGGCCTGTGGTCATATAGACCAGTACAATACCGATCATCATCCTAAATGCGATGACAGGATCAATTTTGACCTGACTGAGTACGTTGAACACAAAGGCAGGCACAAGCAGATAATAGCTGGAACGGGAAAGGGACCGGCTTTGAATGCCAAGCCTGCCCCCTATAAGATAGGCCGTCAATATCAGAGCAAACACCGGGGTAACAACGTTTAAAAAAATGGGTAATATTTCAGAAACCATAGAAACTCCGACAAGTTATCGCCGTAACCAGAAGCCTGTGTTTCCGGCCACCGTTTAAAAGGAGAGGGTTGTACTATAATTAGTCCAACGGGTCAACCAGGCAGTTTTTGTGCATCGCTCTAATTTTTTCCCAATCTCGATAACGATAGGGCACGGGGCCGACGCGGTGAAAGTTCATTCATTACAACAGCCGAGAAAAGGCGTATACATCCTGTCGCAAGTCGATTGACGAAAAGTAAGCGTCTCTCCTACGAAACAGAAGTTTTTATCCTACGAAAGACGAATTTTCACCCTACCCAAAACCCAATCGCTCGTATGGCTGAAGAGGCCGGGATTTTATTCATGGAAGACAATTTCAAGCCGGCAGAAAAGTATCGCTCCAAACGTTGAAGACCCAATACAAACATGGGCAAACGCCTTACTTCTTTAAAAATATTTCGCAAAACGCACCCGACACGCGAACCATTAAAAAATAAATAAATTCAGCACGATATTCAATACACTTCATTTGACGCCAGGGGTTTTAATCTTGGACGCAAATTTTAATGCTTGACATCAAGCCTGCTCATAAGATAGTAGGGAACTATAGATTAGTTTTTATTATTTTATTTCTAGCTAAAATCGTGAAGTTTTTGTTATAAAGATCGTCAAACAAACGATTGATAAATCTTTATAACGGTACACATTCGGGATTGGACACTTTTACGAATAATTCCGGATGCACGAATAAAAAGAAAAATAAGGCTCCTTTTTGCCGGAAAGGCAAAACGACATTTGGACTGAATCTGCTTAAATTGCTGTATACCGATGATTTTTAGAACCCGGCCTTAGCGTTTTTATAAGATTTTCTCTGCTGTACATTAAAATAATTATTTCACCGGAATGCGGTGGGTATAAATATTGTTGAACCAAGAAAAAAAGCACGAGAGTCTAAACCCAAAAAAGGAGGGGAAATGGAAAGTACAATTCGCGGTAGCTGTAGCTGTAATGACCAGATCATTTTCTTTAAATCTCAAACCGACTTTTCTCACACAACACGCTCGTCTCATTGTTATCAGCATTTCCAGCTGGGTTGTAGCTGTTCTCCTGTTAAAGTCGATGAAAATGCCGGAACCAGGATACCCTGTTTAAGTAACAGGACTATCCGAAAATAAATACAATTTATTAGATAAGGAGAGAAACCTATGTCACACGGACCTGCGGCTGATTGGGGAGAGGACAAAGCGATTGGTTACAAAACTAAACTTGGGTTGTGGTTGTTTCTTGTTTACGTTTTGGTATATATCGGGTTTATCGCAATTAACGTTGCCAGTCCGGAAACCATGGAGGTAAAGATCTTTGCCGGACAGAATCTGGCGGTTGTATATGGTTTTGGATTGATTATTTTGGCCTTCGTAATGGGAATTATTTACGATATGCTTTGCACAAATAAAGAAGACGAACTTAATGTGGAGGATTCTGACCAATGATATATAATGCATCCCCGTTCGCTGTTGCGATATTTGTCGCTTTTGTACTTGGTGTGCTCTGGCTGTCATCTTATTTTGCAAAAAAAACAACAACATCAGCAGGGTATTATGCTGCCGGTGGAGATATTCACTGGGGCGTAAATGGTATTGCATTCGCAGGCGATTATCTTTCAGCCGCATCTTTCCTTGGGATCTGCGGCATGATCGCATTCAGCGGCTACGACGGATTTTTATATTCCATCGGTTATCTTGCCGGATGGGTCGTGGCGCTGTTTATCGTGGCCGAGCCGATGAAACGTCTTGGTAAATACACGTTTACGGATGCGCTCAACAATAAATACAATTCCCGGGGCATTCACCTGACGGCGGCCATCAGTACCCTGATCGTCTCCATATGTTATCTTGTGCCTCAAATGGTGGGCGCAGGAAGTCTTGTTACCCCACTGCTCGGCATGCCCCATTACGTCGGGGTTATCCTTGTGGGCGCCATCGTTATCTTCATCGTGGCAACGGCAGGGATGGCATCAACCACATATGTTCAGTTCTTCAAAGGCGGACTGCTGATCATTTTCTCCTCAGTTCTTACAATTGCCATATTTATGCACGGGATTAAAGCCCCGCCGTCTGAAGACTATCATAAATTTCAAACCATCAATGCTACCGTAATCAATGGGGAGGTTACGGCAATTGACAGCACCGATTACCAAATAGCCGGAATGCATAATGATGCCAAGGGCGATTACGTAAAATTAAATAAAGAGGGCGTAAGTACGTGGTGGCACTTGGTCCAAAACGATGGAAATGCACACCTTGAAGAGACGCTTACCGTTGTGAACGGCAAAGACGGACAGGTACTGTACAATGGTGAGCCCAAGGAAGCTCAAAAATTCTTCCAGGTAGGCCACGCAAGCAAAATTATCGTTGATGGAAAAGAGGTTACGGATACAGGAAGCCTTAGCCCGTTTAAATTCCTGTCGACGGTCGAGAAGAGCACCATTGTCCGTTTTAGCGATGTCATTTTCATGGACAATGGCGACAAAGTACACCTCTGGTATCAAACTCCGACACCAGGCAAGGATATCATGACGCCGGGTTTACGATTCAAGGTTAAAAAGGGATCCACCTTTATGTCCAAGCTGGATTTTGTTTCCCTGATGATCGCGCTGTTCTTCGGCACCTCCGCCCTGCCGCATATTCTGATCAGGTATTATACGGTACCCAGCCCAAAGGCTGCGCGTAAATCTACGATCCTTGCCATAGCAGCCATCGGTTTCTTTTATGTCCTTACCCTTTTCATGGGGCTTGGGGCAATGGTGACCGGCGTACTTGATGTGCAGAGCAGTAATATGGCCGGACCTCTTTTGGCGAAGTTCTTTGGTATAGCGTTATTCTCCGTAATATCCGCCATCGCCTTTGCAACGGTTCTCGGAACGGTTTCCGGGCTTATTGTGGCGGCATCCGGTGCTGTTGCCCATGACCTGATTGCCAATTATTTCGGCATTCCATTGACCGATAAAGGCCAGGTGAAAGCGGGAAAAATTGCAGCAGTCGTGGTAGGCGTATTCGCCATATTATTGGGAATCGCATTTAAAGGCATCAACGTATCGTTCCTTGTGGGTCTGGCCTTTGCGGTGGCCGCATCAGCAAACCTGCCTGCAATTTTAATGATGCTGTTCTGGAAGAAAACAACGGCAAAGGGTATTTCCGCATCCATCGTAGTGGGTATCATCAGCGCCATGACAATTATTTTACTGTCGCCCAAGACCTTTACAGTGTACGGGCTGCCCGCTGAAAGTGCTCCGATATCTTTAAATAATCCAGGCATCATATCAATACCGTTAGCCTTTATAACACTGATTGTTGTCTCTTTAATGACAAAGAAAAACGAGGTCAGCACGGAGAAACAAGTAGCCTAAACCACCATTAAAATAGGAGGAGGATATTAAACTAAAAAAGGAGAGCGTTTTCACAAGCTCTCCTTTTTAGTAACCACGTTTTAGTCTTGACAAATACTTTCGGATGTACAAATAATAAATTTGCCTTAATAGATGTACTGCAAACAATTCGGGAGACAGCGATTTATTTAAAAGCCCTTTCACGATTTTTAAATAAATAAACGGTGTTAGCGTAACTACTTCAACCTGTGTTGTCACTTTCCCCCGACCGGCTGGCTGAACTTGCAAGTTAAGTTCATGATGCTTAACTCAAATGTTCAACTTACAAAAGGAGGTCTTTCCAAATGTCTACTACCGCAAAAGTTAACAATCGTTGGTTTGTCATCGTTGCTGCAATTCTTATTCAGATAGCATTTGGTGTTGTCTGTGCATGGTCCGCGTTTACCAATGTTTTGTCTGATCCGGACGGTGCATACCAATCCACTGCGCCTTATACAACGTGGGTTTTATCAGCACTTCTTTTCCTCTTTGCGCAGGTTTTGATCTGGGCCGGCATTTGTTCGCATTTCCTTTGGTGATATATGTTTCCTTAATTAAATAAAAAAAACAATTATACTCACCGATTTTGCTTTTGCAGGTTCTGGTCCCGTCGGTAGCGCGATCATGGACCTTCCCCTGAAAAGCATTAAAATAAGATTTCACCAGAGCACGTCTGCTTGAAGCAATTGTTGTTGAGGCAATTAGTGTAAGCACTTTGGTTTCGGGTCTCATTTCCATCGGGTCCGTATAATTATGGTTCTCAAGCGCCCCCTTTTTTCAGACATCTGGATAACATTCTGAAAAAGGGGGCTTTTTTGTTAGGGTACGCCTATCGGAATAACAACTCTTTTATATTGTTCGTTGAGTACTTCGGCCATGGCAAGATAAATAGCGCTCAGTCCGCAGATGATTCCTTCAAATCCAGCAATGATGCCGATGAGATGGGAACCTGTCCAATCTTTGATTGCAAGCAGAAAGAACAGAACGGTCAGTGATGCAAAGACAAACTGGAGCCCTTTGTTGGATTTTAATGTCCCGAAAAACATGAACATGGTGAAGATACCCCACATGAACAGATAGCAGGCCATGAATTTTGCGGGAGTCGGATCGGCCCAGCCGAGCTTGGGCAGCAAAATAAGCGCGACAAGAGTCAACCAAAAGTGGCCATAGGATATGAATGCCGTAACACCAAAGGTGTTGCCCTTTCTGAATTCAAGAATACCGGCGATAATCTGGGCCATTCCCCCGTAAAAAAGACCCATTGCCAGGATCATAGCGCTGATTTCAAAGAAACCTGCGTTATGAATGTTTAACAGCACAGTTGTCATTCCAAATCCCATCAATCCGAGTGGTCCCGGATTTGCCAACGTTTCGTCTCTCATCTTCTTCTCCCGTCTACAAATGATTAAAAATGATTAAAAAACTGCAAAAACACTTCTCTTAAAAACGTTCCTCTGTTCACCCGATCAAAACGCCCGCCTGTATCCAGGTAGGCCTAATCCGTCAGGTGCTTACAGAAGATTTATAAGCATCTGTAATTCTTGTTTAGTCTCTTTCACACAAAACCTTAAGCAGTCGCAGGCTGTAACAACAACATTCATCAGAATGAGCAAATATATTGTAGCAATCCTTGTGCCATGGTTCCCCAAAGGGATCCATCGAATCCATTCATTGCCCTATATCCCAACCTCATCTCCTCAAAATCATTACTAATAGTTCTAATATTATTGTTCACTAAAAAAAAAGAAGACGGCAGATTCGGCTGTAAGCAGCAAAAAGATTTTTTTGGGCATATTTGGCCCAAAAAAATATATAAAATTATTAACATGTTGAAATATAACGATATATTGTTACGGGCGACTTTGTCCCATTTTGAGTCATTATATATTTCGGATTGCCCAATGACACGTGTTTCTTAACACAACCGTCTTCAAGCAGCCGGAATTATAATTATTTTGTGAGCGGATTGCGTATGGATGTTGATGGACATTACAGACTGACAGGTTCATCGCCGTTATTTAAGGAGGAGATAAAGCGTAAAGGCAGGACTTATATAGCACTGACAAGCCCGTGGGACAGCATTTTGCGATAGAGTGTCCGACGGGAAATTCCCAGTTTTTCAGCAGCCTTTTCCCTGTGCCACCGACAGTTATTAAGGGCAGAAAGAATAAGCTGTTTCTCAAACTTGGCAGAAGCATCCGTCAGTGGAAGATCTGTGACGAAATCGGAAACGGCGGGAAACCCTGTGGGAGGCTGGGGATAAACAACAGGGGGGTCAATGTCCGGGAGCGACATAAAATCCAGATTGTTGAAGGTAACATACCTGCGAAGCACATTCTGCAGCTCTCTTACATTTCCGGGCCAGTGATATTTATATAATGACTTTATGTCTTTTCCGGGTAAAGAATCAAAATGATGGGGAGAATTCATCTGGCCAAAAAAATAATCGGCAAGCAGGGCAAGATCTTCCTTACGTTCCCTCAGGGGCGGAATATCCACCGGTATTACATATAAGCGGTAAAAAAAATCGCTGCGTAGGTTCCCCTTTTGAACTTCCTCCCACAGATTCTGGTTGCTTGCGGCAACAATTCTGAAATCGGAATGCAGCACCTCAGTGCTTCCCACCGGAGAATAGCCGCCGCCTTCTATGGCCCGCAACAGCTTGACCTGCATGTTCAAGGAGAGCTCCCCAACCTCATCAAGAAACAAGGTGCCGCCATCTACATTGGACAAAAATCCCTTTTTATCGCTATAGGCACCGGTAAAGGCACCTTTTACATGACCAAAAAACTCATTTTCCAGAAGAGATTCAGAGATGGCGCCACAGTTCACAGGAATAAAGGGTTCATTTTTTCTTTGGCTGATATCGTGTATCGCCTTTGCCACCAACTCTTTTCCCACCCCGGATTCACCGTGAATCACGACACTGTCGGAACTGGCTGCGGCCCGGACGATGATATCATAGACCTCCTGCATTTTTTGGCTTTTACCGACGATATTGCAGAACTTGAAGCGTTCTCCCATTGAGGATTGCAGCAATGAGTACTGCTGCTGGAGCTCTTCGGACTCACGCTTCATGGCTTTTTCCTGCATTTTTCGAAGCGTTATATCCTGAAGCGTAGTGACGGCGCCTGTGATGTTGCCGTCATCATCAAAAACAGGCGCGGCCATAAAATAGATATATCTTGATTTGCCGTTAAAATTTTCAAAATAATCCGTTGCTTCCCAGGCATTGGGCACAATGCGGGACTGAGCCGGATTTTTCGAACCGTATATTTCAAGGAATTTATCATAGTCCTGCTCGACGACAAGGTCGGCCAGGACAGGACGTTTTTTAGAATAAAAAATCTTCCACTGGTGGTCTGTTCCGATAATATCCTCGGCTAAAACGCCGGTGAGCACCTCACAGGCTTTGTTCCAGACTTTTACCTTGTGATCGATCCCTATGGCAAACTGAGCAATCGGCGTATATTCAAGCACAGCAAGATACGCCTCCGGCTGTTTGAGCTTCTGAAATTTTTAAAAAAATACGTTCATCGAAAAAAAAGGACTGTTCAGCGGTCAGGGTTTCCGGCAGACAGGGGATTATGGCCGGAACGGACAGGGTGCTCATATTTTTCTCCTTCATGCCATTCAAACACAGGTTTGCGGTTCAGGTACAAGCTTCAATAACTGCCAAATATCTTGTCTATACCAATATCCATTGAAAATATTCTTGTCAACGACTATCGCAGTTCTATTTTTTGCACCTAAACACGGCAATCCTGTCGGCACCCGACATCAAGCATGCTAAATCAACTAAGAATCAAAGTATTGCCTGCAACTCCTCCTGAAGTTTTTGCACCTCTCGAATTATATTTCTCAGCGTCTCCTGTTCGATTGCCGTAAGATTATTTAAAGAGATTGAATTAGACGGCCAGTCATTATCCAGGATAAGGCTCACCTGCCACTTTATCCGCAGATGCATCAAAAAATTATACATCTTTTCAATCTCCTGGGCCTTGCTTTCAGAAATCAAATCGTATGCCATCAGATAATCCAACCGTAGCATACTGTTGGTCTGTTTTATGGAATAATACAATGCCTTGGCCCTTAAATACCCGACAATGGGCAGCAAAAACTTTTTAATATCAACTCGTTTTCTATCAAATACCGGCTTGCTTGCGGCAACGGTTTTAGCCAGCTGGCTGAAGAATTCATTTTTCCCTTCCAATTCTTTATACACAAAATCAATCAATTCCGATGACAGCTGCTCACTGCCGAATATCAGACGCATATCAAAAAACAAAGAGCCATCAAGTACATTTAACGTCACTGGATTATTAATCCATTCCGCAAATATAGTTTTCCATTCATCAATGTGGTTGCACCACTCAGGATTACCTGCCATAAGATCACCTTCGCACCGCGCATAACCGATTTTATGAAGATTTTCATTGATCAGCATTGATAGCCGCAGAAAATAATTTTTATTTTCATCGGACTGCTCTGCAAAAATGATGGCATTATCCTGGTCGGTTTTAAGTGTTTGCTCGCCCCGCCCTTCACTTCCCATGGCTATAAATGCGAATTGACAGGGCGGTTGACCGATTTCGGAAATTGCCATTTCGATCACGCGTTTATTTATGGCATCGGCGATGGACGTAATAATGCGCGACACACTGTTAATATTATCCGTGCTGGTGAATATTGCCTGTATCAGTACAGGGACTTTATTATAAATGTTGCGCATATCACTGATCACATCACAATTTTGTATCTCCTGTAACAGAAATGTCAGTGAATTATTTTGCATTTCAAGGCATTTAAGATAACTGATATTGCCATAGATTTTATTGTTATTATTGGCAACCATAAGATGAGAAATCCCATGCTCCCGGAACAACAACACCGCTTCGTACAGCAACGCCCCCTGATTGATGCTGATGACCGGCGATGTCATTAACTTTACAACCGGGCTGTCCATGGTAATCCCAGGGTTCATTAAACGATTTCGGATATCTTTATCGGTTACAATGCCGACGGTTTCCTCACGGCTCTGTACACTTATAATTTCGCTTCGCTTATTATTCATTCTCTCAATAACCTTACCAATCGGCATGTTTATATCGCAATAGATATTTTCGTTTACCAGATTTTTAACCGGCTGGTTCATTAATTGAAGCGATAACTGGACATCCTCAGATAATTTCTGGGTATCAAGCCTGAGCCTGTACTTTTCTGTGATATTTTTTATAACAACAATATATGCCGCACTATCAGAGTGTTCAACCTGCGTGACATACGCGACAATATGTTGGAAGCCTGCCTTACATTGCAAAAGCTCTGTTTCAAACGCATGGGTTTTATTGGGATTTTCAATCCCTGAAACCATCTCATCCCAGCTCAATTTAAAAAGATCGGAAAAATCGGTGCCGACCAGCGACTCGGCTTCATTATCGAGCAAGCTGATAAATTTACTATTGGCAAATACAACCTTACGGTCAACGACCATTAAGGTGCCTTCGGTTGATGCCCCCACAAGGCTTTTATATCTTTGGTTGGACAACCTTAATTCATTGACGGCATGCCTTCGTTTCTCCTCAATTATTCGGGTCTGTTTTAATACATAAACAAGAATGACAACGATAATGCCGATGATAAGTATCGATATTCTCAGCAACTGATCCCGCAGCCGTTTTATCTCCTGCCTTACGTCATCAAGATATATACCGGTACCGATGATCCAGTGCCAACTCTGATAGGCTTTAACATATGATAGTTTCGGCACTTCCCGGGAGGCATCCTCTTTGCGCTTCCAATAGTATTGAATGATGCCCTCGCCTTTTTCATTTACCAAATTAACGGCATCGGCAAATAACCGATTCCCATGTTTATCTGCAAAATCGCCAAGAGCTTTCCCGTTTAAGTCCGAACGATATGGGTGATTAATCATCACCGGCTCGGTGGTCGTAATCCAGAAATAATTTTTTTGTCCATTTCCATACCTCATCCTGTCAACTTCCTCGGTGGCCAAAACTTTCGCCTGGGCCAGTGTCATTCGACCGGCTTTGTACTCCTCATCATATTCGGCCAGAACGCTCCAGGCCGTATTGGTCAATTCGTGGATCATCTCTTTTTTTCGATCCATCACACTGCGTTCAAACATTGGGATGATAATGGCGTAAAAAGAGACAATAAACATGACTATACTGACTACAGCCAATACAGTTGATACGACAATACCCGATGTAAATTTTTCATTATTTTCTTCCACATTGTTGTATATCAATGTCTTCAGCTTGCTGGATATTAATGTCATTCGTTCAACTCCATCGTTGCAGACGTTATTTTAAGATTTGCATTCAAGGCATCAGATTATATTTCAGGCCCATGGACATATTAAAATCCTTATTGGACAAAGCATTTGAATTTTTATTCGTTTTAAAAGGCGCATTAATAAAACTATGTTGTATATATGCACCATTACTGCAACGAACAGAATCAAATACATCCTGACAATGTAACAGTTCATATGTTAAGGGTAAATATATTTTTCATGTAAATACGATCCTTCATTTCCCTTTAATCCGGTGTCACGAACCGTATCTTCATTGTCCATGTCGTGCCCGTAACCGGGTCAAGCCAAATCTTGAAGATCTGTTTATGTTTCGTCTTTTTTTCACAAAAATAACTATCTATTATTAAAGGAATAAGTTTTTACGTCTCTGATAAAAAAGCAAATCATAATAAATAGTGCTTGCATTCATTAAAATAAAGAGGTAGAGAGTTTCAATCTGGATATCGTTGAGGCAGTGAACCATTTTTCTAACCAGCACTTTAATTATACCTAAGCGCCGAAAGGTGCATGCACAAGATCCAGCAGATCGGCGGGGTAGCGAAGAAGAAGGAGATTAAAAGATGGTAGCGCACAGTGAGAAGTCGTACAGCGAACAACGTAAGAAAGCGAGCGAATTTAAAACCCGAGCTGAGTACCTAGACCATGAATTGACTATTATGAAATTTCGTCGCTGGCGGGTTAATCTCCCCTTCCGAGATTACAGCATCGAAATTGAGGATTTTGTGCCGGCCATTGCCGCCACCATTGGAAAGGTTGTAATGGTAACCGCCATGGTAGCCGCATTTGCAGACCAGTACAATCTTTCGCCTGCATTCGTTGCAGAAAACGTCCGGTATGAAATGCTGATCGCCGGAGCCGTCTTTGTCCTGCTTTTTTCAGCATTCCTTAATCCGAATTCGAACCTTGCAGGCACCCACGGCCCGATGATCCCCCTCATCCCGGTTGTCGCCGCGGCCGGCGGACATCCCCTGGCTCTGGGCATCCTGATCGGCTTATTCGGCCTTATTCTCGCCATCACAAAGGGCGGTTCCAAGCTGATGAATCTGACCGGAATCGGGGTCCGGGGAGGGCTTTTGATCTATCTGGGGGCCGTCGGGCTTATGGGGCAAATCGGCAAGCTCGGAAAATGGGCGATCGCAGGCGGCAACGGCGCAGTCTCCTTTGCGGTGATCGGCGTAACCGTGCTTGTCTACGCCTATCTGGCCCGCGTACAGAAGCGCTGGCTGGCCATCCCGCTTTGTTCTGCCATCGCAGGCATCATCGCATTCACAATGGGCGCTGATTTCCACTTTTCCACCCCGCCGGGACTTCCCCACTTCGATCCCATGTGGTGGTGGGGTACAAACACTGGGTGGCACATGGGACTTCCGAACCTCGGCCATTTTGTCGCCGTTGTTCCCTTCGCCATTCTGGCTGTTGCCATGTGGTCGCCGGATTACCTTGGACACCGGGTTTTCCAGGAACTCAACTACCCCAAAGAGGCCAAGGCCGTTCTCATGGATGTTGACGATACCATGATGGTGGCATCTATTCGCCAGGCCATCGGTTCCTGCCTTGGCGGCGGAAATATCGCGTCTTCCTGGGGAACCTACATGATTCCCGCAGCCATTGCCAAGCGCCCCATTCCCGGTGGCGCGATGCTCACCGGCATCTTCTGCGTGGTGGCCGGCGTACTGGGTTATCCCATGGACCTTGCCATGTGGGAACCTGTTCTGCGGGTGGCCCTTATCGTGGGCGTATTCCTGCCGTTGCTTGAAGCCGGCATGCAGATGGTCAGCAACCATAAGGATTCCCAGAGCGCGGGAACCTGTATTTTTGCCTGCGCCTTTGTAAATCCGGTGTTCGGCTGGGCGGCAGCCATGCTCCTGGACAATCTGGGACTTATCGGCGATACTGAACGGGCCAAAGCCCTCACCTGGAATGAAAAACTGATCATCCCGGGCGCCATGTTTATCGTCTGTGTCGTTTCCCTTGGACTGGTGGGCCAGCTTCCCGGGATACCCGGCATATTCTAAAAAAAATTACTGCCGCACGCTCTGATCTGCGGCAACCATTTAAAAAGCCCGTCGATGCCCGGCATCTACGGGCTTTAGTCATTTACAACAGCAGCAAACGCCCGTTGTCATGGTTGATGACATAAACCTGTGTTATCGCTGTTTTGGCGCATTTTCACACTCCTTGCGATAGGGATTAATGGTCATCACCGGACAGCATGCCGTTTTGACAACCTTTTCCGCCACACTGCCGAACACAATTCGGTTAAAGCCCTTATATCCATGGGTTCCCATGATAATAAGCTGGGCGTCCGCCCAGTCGGCATAGTTGATAATAGACTCGGCAATATCTCCGGAGATCACCTGCCCGTTAACAGAGGATACCCCCGAACTGTTAAATTCGTCCTCGTGCGTTTTTATAAAGGCATTCATTCTTTCTTTAGCGGCATTGAGCAAATCATCTCTCATGGCGGGCAGGTTCGTTGGGGGCGTAAAAAGGGGAGCATAATCTTCAAATTTTTCAACAACAAAAATCAAGTCAAGATGTGCCGAAAATTTTCCGGCAATACACACCGCCGTGCTGACAATCGTTTCTGTATTATCGCTAAAATCGATCGGGCAGACAACACGTTTGATATCTTGCATAAGCGCTCCTTGTCTTCAGTGATTAAGATCGGGTTGATCCATTCTCGCTTTTTATAATATCTAATCGTATTATAAACGGTTTGAGGAGGACAATCCATATCAGATATCCATTAGGCGTTTCCTCACTTATGATCAGATGAGGTTCAATAAAAAAGAGACATTTTTGGCGGAACACTTTGAAAAGCAATCTTTAATGTGCTAACTTTTCTGCGTTGAAAAAATAGCTCAAGGATACTGCGATGAAACTTGAAGAACATGTAAAGCGAACCGAAGAACTTTTTGGTGTACCCGGCAAAGATATACACCAATGGCTCGATGGTTTTTTTGATACAAGCTCATTCGAAAGACTACTTGCAGGACAAGGCCCGGCTGGTTATGACCCCTATTCCCATAGAAAATTTCGTCATTGCGTTGAGGGGTTGGAAGAAGCATATGAAAAATTTGAGGGCAAGTATTCCCGGGAAGAGATCAAAAACGTATTTGAAACACACGTAAAAGATGATTACCGGGGATACCTGCCTAAAAGAGAAGATTTTGAAAACGGTACATTCACAGAGCAATACCATGATTCCGCAGAAACCGAAGATAAAAAAATATTAAGTTTTCAAGAACTGACAGACTATTTTCAAGGCAAATCCTACACCTATCAAAAGGAAAAAAGCGAAAAATTTTTTGACAGCTTCGGCAGCCGAATTGTGCTGCCGACTATTTTGGCGATCATCCTGTTTATCAGCTATATATTCTTTTATGTGGTGCCGCTCTTTGAAAATAATATGCTGAACCAGAAAAAACTGATGGTAAAGGAACTGACAGCGACCGCAGCAAGCGTCATTACACACTTTCAGCAATTGGAAGAAAAGGGAAAACTTACACCTGAAGAGGCCAAACAGCGCACCATAGATGCCATAAAAACCATGCGCTATGATAACCAGAACAAAAATTACTTTTTTATCATTGATATGACCCCTAAAATGATACTGCACCCCTATCGTCCCGAATTGACGGGCAGGGATTTAAGCGACTATACGGATGAAGAGAATAAGAGCGGGAAAAAACTGTTCGTTGAGTTTGTTCGCATTGTCAAATCCAATGGTGAAGGGTATTTAAGGTATCATTGGCAATGGAAAGATGATCCAAGCAAAACCGCTGAAAAATTGTCGTATGTAAAAGGAATTCCCGAAAGAGGATGGATTGTCGGTACAGGTGTATATATTCATGATATTGCAGAAGAAAAAGAAGCGCTGCAGCTGCATATTTTCCAGATCGTCGGCGTTACGGTTGACGGACTGTTTATGCTGTTAGCCTATTTTCTCCTGCAAAGCAGACGCATTGAAAATGACCGGAAAAAAGCCGAAGCAGGCCTGAAAGAAGTTAAAGACCGCTATCGGGCATTGGTCGAATCTTCAAACGAAGGTTATCTTTTGAGTATGGACGGCAGAATTGTCTATTCAAATTTCAAGCTGCAGCAAATATTGGGTTTTTCTGACACAGAGCTTCATCAAACCGATATATGGGACATTATATTTCCCGATGTGGAGAGCAACAGCAGATTAAGAGATCATTTGGTCAATGTATTTAAAAACGACGCCGGCGCCGGAGAATTCGAGGCTATCGCGGCCGATTCTGTTGGAAACCATATTGATGTCATTGTAACGACATCCCGCATATTCCTATCGGAAAAACAAGGACACGTGATCTCTTTGCGACCCATTGTCCGCAAAAGCCATATTGGGCTTGAAACCGCCACAAATATCCCGGCGGATTATAAACCGATTCATTCTGCTCTTATCAAGGAAATCAAGGAGAGTAACAGGATTGGTCATGTCGTCCAAAACATGAACAAGCTGCCTGGCATTATAAGGAATATGATTGATGCTGGTGCCAGGTCAAAGGCGTTGTGTATGGTGATTGGTACAACATACGATGAAGTTATCGTTCGGTGCATTGAGCTGTCAATAGATGAAATCGGTCAGCCGCCGGTGGCATTTGCATTCCTTTCCCTTGGCAGCAACGCAAGACATGAGATGACCATGTTCTCAGACCAGGATAATGCCATAATTTTTGAAGACATCGAACAAACTGCTTCGGACAAAATCAGGGCATATTTTTTAAAACTTGGCGACAAGGTGTGCAGCAAGCTCAATGCATCGGGCTATCATTTCTGTCCGGCGGGCATCATGGCGCTGCATCCCAAATGGTGTCTTTCTAAAAACGAATGGCAGAAAAAATTAAAAAATATAATGACAGCCCCGACAACTGACGGATTTCTTGAGTTCAACGTCTTTTTCGATCTGAAATGTACTTATGGTGACGTTGATCTGGCAAGCTCAATCCATTCACAAATCCAACTGCTGATCCAGCAGCATCCGTTGTTTATCAGTTACTACGCAAAAAATGCATTGACCCATAAAACGCCTGTTAATGTTTTTGGCGGGTTAAAAACCGAACGGCAGGATGGAACAAAGACCTTAAACCTTAAAGAGGCGCTGCGGCCCATTGAGATTTTTTCAAGGATCTATGCCCTAAAGCATGGCATTAACGACGCAAATACAATTAAAAGGCTCAATGGAATCAAAGCCAGAGAAGAGATCTCCGAAGATTTTTTTAAAGAGACCGTTTATATATTTAATTATCTTTGGCGGCTAAGGTTTTTCAATCAAATTTTTAAACATACCGGTTTGGACAAAGTGGATGATGATATAGACATTGAAGAACTCAATAATTTAGAGGCGCAACACCTCAAAGAAGTTATTTCCAGAATTTCCATGCTTAAAAGAAAAATCAGTTTGGATTTTATTGAAAGCGTTCCGACAGAGAAGATATAGGAGACCTAAATACTACCGGCCCTTAAAGTTTAAATTCAATTTTGTCTGCATGTCGGATATTAATGAAAACACTTTTTTTAAGGTTGATTTCTCAATTTCAGTCAAATTTTTAATATTGAGGGTATTATCAGGTTTTCTAAGTTCTTTTAGTGCATTGGTTTGGGTACGAAACCGCAGTCCCATTAAAAAATTGTATGCCTGCTTTAATTCTTCATGCATGGGTTTTTGAACGACGTTCTGTTCCAATAAGAGTTCAAGCCTTCGTAACGTATTGGTTTCAGCAATTTTACGTTGCAGGGAAAAAACTTTGATAAATGTGATTACCGGGACAAGTATTTTTTTGATGTCAAAAATTTCATTATCATCACCGGCAATATTTCCAAAAATATTTAGCGGGGATCTGTACTGAATAACAGTTTGGGCAAGGTGATAAACAAAAATGGCTTTTTTATCAATGAGCAGATTGATATGTTTTCTCAATTCATCCGTGAAAAAATTATCACCATAAATACACCTGAAATCAAAAAAAACAGCTGTGTCTATAATATTTTGCGCTTCGGGGGTATTAATCCAGCCTGTAAACTGTTTTTTCCAATCCTTTAAGCTTAACGTATATTTGGGATTTTTAGCCATTATTTCACCGATGCACAACTCATAGCCGACATGGGCCAGGTGGTTATTCACGGTTTCAGCAAAATTGAGAAAGTAATTTTTAATTTTCGAAAGGCTCTCTTCCCCCACATCTTCAAAAATGATGGCATTATCCTGATCCGTGGCAATGGTTTGCTCTTTTCTTCCCTCACTGCCCAATGCCACAAACGCAAATCGGCATGGGGGGGCACCGTGATCTTCCAAAGCAAAGGTTATGATACGATTTGTCATTGCATCGGATACGGATGTAATAATGTGGGTGATCAATTCCGTTTTATTTCCGCTTTCCAATAATGCATTCACAAGAACCGGTATCTTGTCATAGATCTTTTTAAGTTCATTCACATCCTGGGCATAATCAATTTCACTGAGAATATAACTTAATGAATTATGCTGAATTTCAAGTATATCTTTACGGCTGAGAACCCCGATGATTTCGTTTCTGTCATTTTTTACGGCCAGATGACTGATGTTTTGTTTTCTAAATTCCAAAACAACTTCATAAAGCAAGGCTGTATTTGAAACACCGATGATGGGGGAGGTCATCACATCCACAAGCGGGCACCGGCCATCTTTGTTTTTGGCCAAAACGCGTTTTCGCAGATCACTGTCATCAACAATACCAAGCATTTTATCATTATTGGCAATAAAAATAATATTCATCTTTTTGCGGTCCATTAATGAGGCGGCTTCGGCGACGGTTGCGTCCAGGTTGGTTTTTACAATCGGCTTTACAAATTGTGAAATGGGCTGATTCATTAATATCAGCGAACTTTGGAGCTCGCTGCTTAAATTATGGACAATTTTTTCTGTCTGCTTTTTTCGTGATACATCCTTTGTAACCACGACATATGTTTCCTGTGCTTCAAAGAAAATTCTCGTTACCGAGATCACAACATCATGAAACAGATCTTCTCCTTGTTTGACCTGGGTTTCAATGGAGACGGATTTGTTGGATTTTGCGATGGATTTGGCAACCTCTTCCCAGCTGATGCTGAAAATATCCTCAAATTTTGACCGGACAAGTTCTTCGTGGGCTTTTCCGGTAAGTTGTTCAAACATATGATTGGAAAAAATGATCCTGCTGTCCTTGATCATAATTGTTCCTTCGGATGACGCTTCCACCAGTGTTTTATATTTATGTTTGGATTTTAAAAGGTCATCTTCGGCTTTTTTCCGCCCGGCTTCAAGCTTAAGGCTTTGCAGGATGATAAAAGAGAGGATCAGTATAACGATTGCCGATATTAACAGCGACACCCGTGTTAATCTGCCTTTTAACGCACCGATTTCAGCTTGTACATCATCCAGATAGATCCCGGTGCCGATAATCCATCCCCAATTTTCAAACCCTTTTACGTAGGATAGCTTTGGGACAATTTGACTGGAATCGTCTTTCCACTGCCACATGTAATTGATAAAGCCTTCGTCCATTGTTTTTACAACTTTAACGGATTCGATAAACAATCTGACCCCATTGGGGTCTTTATAGTTGTCCAGCTTTGAATTATTCAGTTCGGGACGATAGGGATGCATGATCATAACGGCGTTCATGTCACTGATCCAGAAATAATCTTTCCCCTGGGCACCATATCGCATCTTTCCTATTTTTTTTGCAGCAAGGCGTTGTGCCTGCTCAAGGGTAATCAACGAATCCTTGTACTCATCGTCATACTCTTTGATCAGGCTCCAGGCCGTGTTGGTCAGTTCCCGGATCATGTCCTTTTTATTGTTCATCATGTTCTCTTCAAAAGAGGGAATAAGAACCAAGTACATTGAAGAGATAAATAGTAAAATGGTCAGTATGGACGGGACGATAATAGAGAAAAAGAATTTTCGTATGACTTTGTTTGACATGGATAGTTTTCTTTATTTAAGTAACTTAAAAATATATTATTTTTTAAATGTCGTTGAAACGCTTTAAAACTATGTATTTTACATACCATAGAGTTTTATTTAAGGAAAGCCTAGAAATTCCCTTTTTTCAAGCAAGGCATCAGTATCATTAACTTAACCTGTCAAGCCGCTTTTTTGACCGTAGAGGTCATGCTGTCAGCCCATCTGTTTTTACTGGCTATTCACGAAATATTTTTTTGACGATTAATAGATCTTCATGTATACTTTTTCCCATCCTTGACTCTATTTATGAATCCTGTTTTGTTCACATGATCTGCCGACGATGCAAAGATATAATGACATCCCGGCGTTACATAATTTTTAACTGAATGAACGCGTTTGCGATAGCTTGCGACATTCAGCGCCGATGGTAACGGCGGGATTGGTTCTAACGTCGGCCATTGTAGGGGCAGGTTCCTGTGGCTGCCCCTACAATGGCAGCCACAGGGGGATTGCCCCTACATCAAGCCCGTAACGGCATAGCGAAAATCGCTCTTACCCAACAAAGGCTATCAGGCACTTTAAAAAATAACAGATCCACCGACATCAACGGCTACTAACCGCTAAATTAACGGCAAAGGAGCAGGTATGAAAGAGCAGCAATCCCAGGTTTTTTTGCAGCGGGCTCGATTTTTCACCATGATGAGAAGACTCGCATTTTTACTGATCACCATCACCCTGATTTACTCTCTGGCTGCCGTGGTCTATTCCACCCAGGTGATTTACAAGGTTAAATTTAACTATGCTGTTATCCTCGAACAATTTGGGGGAAAACGGCAGGCCGTCACGGACGTGGGCTGGCACTTCAGACTTCCGTTCTTTACCCGGCTGGAGCAGGAAGTGCCCTTAATGAATCAGAATATGTACATCGGGGGGGCCACGGAACCCATAAAAATTATTTCCCGGGAAAATGTCGCCCTGTGGACATCTGCCGTAATGACGTTCCGGATTAAGGATCTAAAAACCTGGGGGATTGAAAACCTGTCGCCCAAAACCCTTCTCCAGGGCGATTTCGACGGTATTTCCAAGGATATTCTACAGGGCAAAGAGGTCAACAGGTTGATTTCGGACAGGGAAACCATAAAAGAAGAGATCTTTCATGCCCTGAAAAACCGGCCCATCAATAAAAACGGACCTACCCTTGAAGGCAAATACGGTATTGAGGTGGTCAGTTTTGTTCTCAACGAGACAAGATTCGGCGACAAACTGGTGGAGGCCACGGAAGAGAAAAAGCGCCGCCAGCTCATCGCCGAGGCAGAAAACTATGCTGCGGACCAGGAAGCCCAAAGGATTCAAAAGCTATATAAAGCCTACCTTGACGGTATACAGTCTCTCCATCTTGCATTGGGCGGCCAAGCGGGTCAACAGGTCAACCCAAACCTGTTTGAGTTTCTATCCCAGCAAAAATGGGCCTCGGCCTATGAAAAAAATGAATCAAACCAAAAAACCTTTGTGCTTCACGACGGCGGAAAAGCCCCGGCAATCACCCTGCCCCTTCCGGCAGGTAACCCATCGTCCAAATAGACCGGTGCCCTGTAAAGGGCAAACAAACACCTAACCCCGCGTAAGGATGACCCCATGGCCAAACGACATACAAAGGAAAAAATATATATCGCCCTGCCCGAAGAGGCCATTCATAAAATTGAATCCATAGTGGAAACCTGGACATACGATACCAAAGCATTTGTCAGATCCAGGCTCAATCAGTACAGACCGCCCACCCCTTTGATCTCTTTGTTGAAAAACGTTTTCTTCTTTGTCTTTTTTATGAAAAAAAGACAAAGAAAAATGAATGTCCTCAACAACCCCCAGATTCTTACAGACTGGAAAAAACGCTTTTTATATTCGGGGGAAACCAATCCGGCCGCCTCCTGGAACAAAATCATTGAAAAAGAGCTGACAAAAGCTGAATACCATTACCTGATCGCCGTTCTGGACAGGGAACTGACCGATCTTCATGTCCCCGTGGAATTGGAAAATATTTTTGAAAAAATATACAGGGTTCATATCCGAAAGGAACACTTAGAAGACCCGGATGTCCCCAAAGCCCCCATCATGCTCATTGAAGGCACATCTGGTTCTGGAAAAAGCGCCACAGCAAGAGAGGCCCTTGAAAAAGTGGTGTTTAGAAACCAAGTGATTCCCACGGTGGACTGGCGAAAAAAACGGGATGAAATTTTAGGCAGTTACAGCCTGTTCACCCAGCTTGAAGATGTGGACCCTGAGTTTGCCATGCAGATTGCCAAAAAGAGGAAAACAGATTTTTACCTACGCCTGGCAAAAATACCTATTCTCAAACAAATTTTCAGAAAACGAATCATGCATAACCTGACGGATTTTGAAGATTTAGGTATTGTGGTGGACATGTCCGTCATCACACCCAACGATTACCAGACCGCCCTGTCAGGCGAACCGGGCAACTATTTTAAGCGTGCCATGGGCCACCCCAAGGTCACATCAATCCGGCATATTGAAGAGGCCCATTCGGCATTTGGAAAATCCGGTTCCGAATCCGGAACCGGAGGCGGCGGGGAAAAACAGCAGAGGACTTTGATCGACACCTCCAACATTGTCCTGGACGAAATCATCGACGGGCGGCGGGACTGTTTTATCATTGCCACCACGGACCAGTCCCACCGGTTTGACGCGGCCATTTACCGCAGATTTATTGAAAAAGGCGTGATCATCGACATTTCAAAATACTGGATGAACCGGGAAAATTTAAAAAAAATCATCACCCTTGAAATCCGGCGCTACCAGATCCCCACCCGGTTCAATCCGGACTCAGAGCAACTGGACGATGCCGCAGATAAAATCTATACCATTTTCAGGGAAAGAAGCCTGAAAATCACTCCGGCTTACGTCAGAAAGCTCATTGAATCAATCACCTCCATACAGGGCGATTTTATCCTGGAATTTTTAGATGATGCCGTCTTGATCCGGAAGGCCTTTCAACTGGTGGCCAAAAATGTCTATGGCGAGCTTTACAGCAAGGTGGTTGACCGGATGGATCGAAACCTGAACTGGGAAAAATATGTGGGCGATATCAAGGATAAATTCTCTGAAATGGCCAACAATTGTTTCCACTACGGGGTCAGCGAAGACAAGGGCGTGGTGCTCACAGGCCCGCCGGGATCGGGCAAAACCTATCTGGTCAGGACCTGGCTCTCCTCCAACACCAATGTCCATGATATTGCCACAAGCCCATCAGCGCTCCAGGACCCGTCCAGCCCTGTCCACGGGGCCGTATCCAACCTTGAAAAGGTGTACGATATTGCAAAAATGATCGCGCCCACGGTGATATTTTTTGATGAGGGTGATGCCCTGGCCCCAAGACGAAGCGGAACCGGCGGTCACCCGTCGGATGCGTTGACCAACAAATTCTTAAATATCATTGACGGTGAAATTCCCTTAAATAAGGTATTTACCGTCTTAACCACCAACCGTCTGGATATCCTGGACCCGGCACTGATACGCTCAAAAAGGCTGAAGACCCTTGATATATCAGGTCACATGCGGCAAAAGGATGTATTTGAAATCATCAAAAAACAGTTTGAAAATGTTCCCCACCCACGCAAGTTCGGGGTGGAAAAAATCATAGAAACAGCCCAGGGGATCTGCAATACCCCGGCGGATTACACATCGTTTACGGAAAAAGCCATTGCCCTTTGCACCACCGAGTTTAAAGTGTTGCGCAAACTTCGGGATCTTAAATCCTCAACCCAGGATGAGAAATATAACTTTGTCAAACTCAATTTCAAAACCGTCATCGGGATTCTTGATGCCCTTAAAGCCCCGCCCCTGATCAAATCCAAAATCAAAACCGACCTGAAAAATTTTGTGGAGCACTACGACAAAATCCTGGAAAATGTGGATCATATTACCCGGGAAGAGGATTATCCCATTGTTGTGGAACATCTGGAATCCGCCAGAAGGGAGATTTCCCAAAGCCCCGTACGCAAAGGCACCATCCAGCTCAACGAATTCTTAGAGACCGAACTGAGCCAGGAACCCCAGGTCGGGTTTATCATCGGGGTGGGCGCCAATGACATGACCGGCATGCTGCTGCCCATTGCCACCAGTCTGACCGGCAGGGTTGAAAACGCGCCGATCATTGTCACCGGGGCCGTGGCAACGCCTTCGGCCGAGACCTCCCAGATGGATATGGCCGTCAAAATGACCAATCAGTCGGCCCAGGAGGCACTGACCATGGTGAAAAACTATATCCAGGGCCTGAGCCCGGATATCAGCATCCCCTGGCTGGTCGGTGATTTCCTCCAGCGTTATTCCATCCACCATCAATTGTTATCGGCATCCTATAACGTCGGCGGACCGTCTGCAGGATATGCATTGGCCCTGAACACCCTGTCTGTGTTGCTTCAGATCCCCCTTTGCATTGACTTCGGCATCACCGGCGCCCCCTGGACCAAAGGGGTCAAAAAAGACGAAATCGGCGGTTCTGTGATCATCGGCGGGCACCGTAAAAAAACGGAAAAAGTGCTGCTCTATTTGCGACGCATGTACATGCCCCTGCAAAACTACCAGGATCTTGAGCCTGAATTTCTCATCGGCTACTGGCAGCGGGACAAAGATATTATTGCCGTAACCCATTTTGCCGACCTCATGCCCGAGGTGCTCGTCCTGGATGAGGCGCATAATAAGATGCGCGAAAGTTTAATTGAAAAACGAATTAAATATAAGACGGAAAAATACTATGACGCTGAGCACACGGCCAATTTAGAAGAAGATATTGCCCAGGTCAAAAAAATCATGAGGAAACGGGCCGAAGACGAAATTCTTAAACGGGTCAATGCCATCCGGTGCTACCTGCTGGACCCGGACCGGGAAAAATATATTTCCCACGAAAAAATATTTCAAACTTACATTGAAACAGGTTGCGTCAAAGGGATCGACCGGCACACTTAAAATATTAACAAACGCCCCTGTCTTTTAAAACTTAGATCCCAACGACACCGGTTTCGTTGGGAGGTATCCGGCAGCCTCCCCCCAAAACCGTTATCTTTATACAATATGAATTACAGGTTGCCGGTCAATGATCTGGACAACACATCCAGATAAAAACGGGCGTGGCTGATCGGCGCGGCGATGTTGGCCCGATGGTTGGCCAATATACCGTCCGGACTGCCCTCCAGCACGATCCAGGGATCCATGCTCGAAGCATGATGAAGGGCCTCAACCGTATGATGGAGCACATCCATGCCCTGATCCGATCCGATGGTGTCGTCAAAATCCAGGGCAACAGCCCCAAGAATTGTCCCCATGGCAATGGCTACGCCCTTTGCGTAGTAAAAAACATCATCAGCCTTAAAGGTACTGAGTTCTCCGGGTTGCTTGACCAGATTTTCATCGCAGCTGCCCAGAATACTTTCATAGGCCTTGAGCAACGGCACCAGGTTATCCACCCGCCGGTAAAACCGAGCCTCCCCTCTTTGCAGCATTTCCTGATAGTTTTTCCATCCGTCCAACGCCTCCTGATATTTGCCTTCTGCCGATGGAAACATTAGTTCGGTGGGCTTAATCATGAAAGAGTTCATGGCATATTCCAGGCTGGGCACATAGGCATCGGTGCTTCCGGTCCGGGACAGATTCTCGGCCAGGGCCACAGCCGTTCTACGGGTCACTTCCAAAATACCCAGCTGCAAATTTTTTATATTATCGGCAATCCTGATGATATCGTTGGGACGCCATCCCAAAAATCTTTGGTTTAATTCGTAATCAAGCGGCTGGATGCAAGCTTCCACAAAGGTCACGCCCCGGGGACCCTTGCGTACCGGCGCAGCATGCGCCGTCCCATGCCCGGTTGCCGATGCTGTCGGAGCTGCAGACGTATGTGAGGAAACGGTATTTTGACTAACACTCTTGTTTAACGTCGTGTTAGAGGAAGTCGTGTGCTGGGATTCGGCCACATGCAAACCGGTTCCGTGGGAATCCTGTTTTTGCGCAGCGGCCTGATGCGTGGTCTGAGCACCGTGCGTAAGGTCCTCTGCCGCCTTGTAGGGATCATGGGTCAAGGCCTCCACGGCACTGTGGGTGTTACTGGTCGCAACTTGCGTCTGATGGGTTTCGTCCCCTGTTGCGGTCACCGCCATCCACCAGTCTGCACCCCAGCCCCACCATGCGACATACCCGCAGATACAAAGAATCAGTACTGTGATGACCAACCATTTAGATGGAAGTATTTTCGTTAAGAAACTCTTTTTTTTCACTGCATCTGCGCCGTTGGCATCCATATTCGCCTCTTCCATATTTTTCTCCTTGCCAATAAAAAAAGTTTATGAGTTAAGCCCTTTTGAGCTTACATATATCGCCACCCCGGATGGTCACATTCCGGGAATTCAGTCATTCGAGCAGGAGGAGTCAAACATCTCCACGACACCCCCGCAATCTTTGTACATTGTGGCGTTGACAAAGGATTAAGAACCTCCTTTTTCTTGTTTAGCAAGGTATAACAAAGAAAAAAAAGATTAGCAAGAGCTTGAAAAGCAGCTCTAACCTGGCGTTCCCAATGGGTTTTGTTCGGACCGCAGCCCTTAACCCTTAAACTTCCCTCCAATGATTCATACCGCCGGATTGCATGAATGAAACATCTTAACGATGGCTAATCCTTGTCATCGGCTTGACGGGCAAGGCCACCATTTCCCCATTTTTCCAAATCATCGTCAGACATACTCCTGAATTTACTCAATGCCTCCCGAATATTCTGGGAGACCTCATCATTAATCTGCTGAACGTCAAACAGATCCAGCTTGAGTTCATACAGCGTATAGTCGTTTTTATCTTTTTTCAAATGCCGATACACCAAATCCCGGATAGCACTCCAACTGTCTCTGCGGGTTTGATCCGTCACGGGAGTGAGCGTATCAATATGTTCCAATCGGGTTTCTCGAAATTTTAATTCCAATTTTTTCTGGAGAAACGCCACCCATAAAGTCATAAAGATGGCGGCACCGATACCGCCCACGGTCATCAGAACATTCGGCACGGCCACACCGATCCCCAGCATCGTAACAGCGGCAATCAAGCCGCCTCCCAGCAGGCTGATCAAAAAGCCGATGGACATTTTTTTGATGCGGAAACGCTGAAATTCCAGACCAAAGGCCTGAAGCGCCTCAATATAATGGGCCAGACGCTCCCCGTGAATTTCCAAATACGATGCCAGGTGATCCAGTCTGCGCAAGGGCGTCTGTAAAATGGTCTGTCTTAAATCCTCCCGCTGATTTTCAAGAAGAGGCAGAAACGGCGACTTCGTTGCAGAATTACCGGCGGTGGCAGCGGCATTGGCCGAATAGGTCATCCGGATCATGGGGATATCCTTTCGCCCGGTAATCTGGGACAGGTTCCAGCACAGGGTGCCGTAAACCCGCAGTAGATCATTGAATGTGGTGCATTCATCAATTCGATTGAGCACAAAAATGATCCGGTCTTCGGAGGTATGGGCAGTCAGGGTCTCCCGGATGCTCTTATATGCCTCGCGAACGGTTCCGGCCTTGTGGGCGTCGAACAAAACCAGCACAAGTCCCGCTTTTTGTGCCAGATCCCCAAGGACCTCCTGGTAATCATATCCACGGTCCCGCTCGGAAATACTGTCCAGCATACCCGGGGTATCAATAATGGCCAGATTCTTTAAAAAAGGAGAGTTGATTCTTTTCAGCTGAAAATGGGCGGCAAACCGCTGGCCGTGTTTGCGAAGTGTGGAAAATGGATATTCAGGATCATTGAGCAGTGCTTTGCCGTCTTGGTGTTCCACCACGCGTATCCCTTCGGTCTCCGGCACAGAATCATCGTAGGTCAGTACAGTGAATGAATCATCTGTGGGGGCCTGGCCCGTATCCTGAATCTTTGCACCCAAAAATTCATTGATCAGGGAAGATTTACCTGAGGAATAATTGCCGATGACCAGCACCATGGGCCGCCATTTGACATTGGTCTCCAGAGGCATGTCGCTGTAACCGTACCGCTGGGCAACCGGAGTCAGGTGCTGGGTTATGGTATCAACGATATCTTCCCGAAGGGCATTCATATAATTTTCACGATGCATGGATTTCTCCAAAATAATGTTCAGATTAAAATATGCCGCCCAAATGCTGTCAAGCGGTTGATCCTGTCATTAGTTGAGCGAGTATAGAAAAACAGCACAATTGTGTCAATTTGATTTATTGCCATGGCCTGCTGTGCCAATAAAAAACAACTTTTTTATTGAAATTGTTGAGAATTTGAACGCAATAGATGCTATATATAAGGTATCATACTATAATTGTGATAAAAAGCCATGGGCTGGTCTGATCCATCAACGCCCGGGTTTAAGCTCACAACGAATAGTAAAAAATCTGTGCGCACGGCACAGACGTTCTCATAAAAACACGATCTTTTTTCAGAGGATAAAATATGAGTCAGGACTATTTTTCATTTTTATCAGAAATCGAGCCTTTTTCCTTTTTACCTGAAAAAGAGATTAACCATATCGCAGATTCAATTCAAGTGGAACGCTTCAATAAGAAAAAAATACTGTTTCGTCAGGGCATATCAAGAATAGATAAAGTGTATATACTGAAAAAGGGTTCCGCAAAACGTTTTTACGAAGATATATATCAAAAACCGGTAACCGTTGCCCTACATACAGGTGACGTTTTTGGCGGAATATCCATCCTCTTAAATGAATCTGTTGCCATCAGGTCTTTGGAAACATATGACAGCACCGTTTTCTATACATTGCCTGCAAACGTGTTCGTATCTTTATGTGACAAATATGAGGCCTTTAAATATCATTTTACCAATACATTTGGAAAAAGAACCCTTGGTAAAATAGAGACCAAACGCACTCCCCAAGAAAAAACAGACAAAGAACAGTCTTTGCAGTTTTTCAGCAACTCCATATCAAGCGTAATAAGACGCAATGTACTTTTTTGCGGTGCAGCCAACACCATAAAAGATGCCGCTATTTTAATGAAACAGCATCGGTGCAGTTCCATTCTCATAAAACAGGACGGCAAATTCATAGGCATTGCCACGGACCAGGATTTTAGAAATAGAGTTGTGGCAGAAAATTTAGATATTTCAAATCCCATCTCAAAGATAATGTCTTATCCGCTCATCAGTATATCAGACCATGCAAGCGTATTTGAAGCGTTTATCAAGGTTATGAAATCGGACATAAAACATTTAGCCATAACAAATAATGAAAACACTGCAATCGGAGTTATTTCAAACAGCGATTTGATCAATGCCCTGGGAAAACTGCCATTTTTATTCATAAAAGATATAAATCAGGCGGAATCTTACAAAGAGATATCACAAAAGCAAAAGCAGCTGCCCCAAAGTATCAACACCTTAATCAATGAGGGTGCCAAGGCGCAAAATATAAATAACTTTGTCACGGCAATAACGGACGCAATCTTAGACAAGCTGATCAAGTTGGCAATACAGGAAATAGGAACCCCCCCTGTACGGTTTGCGTTTATGGTAGTGGGCAGTGAAGGCAGAAAAGAACAGACGCTTAAAACAGACCAGGACAATGCTATTATTTATGAGGATGTAAATGAAACAGATAAGAATTCGGTAAATGAATATTTTCTAAAATTAGGCGAACACGTATGTAACATGCTTGATAAAACAGGATATGATTTTTGCAAAGGTAATATTATGGCAAAAAATCCAAAATGGTGTCAGCCTGTTTCTATGTGGAACAAATATTTTAAAGAATGGATTTATAACGCAAGTTCCGAAACACTTCTCAAGACAAGTATTTTCTTTGATTTTCGTTTGGGGTATGGAGATATCGAATTAGTAAACAGGCTGAGAGCCACCCTTTTTAATTTTTTAGATAGTCGAAGTGTTTTCTTTAGATACATGGCAGAAAACACAAGTCAATTTAGAGTGCCTATAGGTTTTTGGGGTAATTTTATTGTTGAATCCAAAGGTCAATTTAAAAATACATTTGATATTAAAAAGCCAATGATGATTGTGGTGGATTTTGCAAGAATATATGCGCTTCAACATAAAATATCGGCCACAAACACTATGGAACGATTGGAGCTGCTGTATGAAAAAAACGTCATAAATGAATCCGATTACAACGATTTAAGCCATTCTTACAGTTATATGATGAATCTAAGATTTATCAATCAAATACACGGCATCATCAATGAAGGCAAGGAGCCTGATAATCATATTAATCCTAAAACACTATTAAGAATAGAGCAGCAAACCTTAAAAGAGATATTCAAAAAAATCGAAAAAAGGGCAAAGCTTCAACAGGAATTTCTAACCGTCATGTGATTAAAAAAACATCTATTCTACTCGCTATCCTAATTTTCAGACCGTTGCGTATCCTTGTCTTGGGCTATCGGCTCAGGTTTATAATCGATAACATCCTGGTCGGTGTCAGATGGCGACAGCGGCCCTTCAAGCTGAAGCACCTGATCGTCTAGGGCATTATACTCAAGGCTCAGGCGATGCTTTTGAAGCTCCGTCCGGCTTTGAATACTCTTTTTGGCAAGCAGATACCGTAGATAAATCACCCAAAGGCATACACAGATAGCGATGCCAATCGCTGTAAAAAAGACCCATTCATGCCGAACGAAAAAATCATTCCCAATATGTCCCAGGTAAGTGAGAACGTTGGGTATGATCCAGTAGGCGATCCCCCCAATGAAAACGATGAAACCGATGTTGAAAATATTCATCCGGCCAATGCGGTTCAACGTTGACTCCAGCCGGGTTTCGTCGCCTGTGTCCTGCAACGTTTCTGCTGAATCTGCATCAGGAACCTTATCGCCATGAAAGATCACCAGGTATGCCTTGACTATAAATGCAAACAGCATCATGGCACCAATGGGAATACAGATGGCCGCCACAAACCAGGCCCTGAATGGAAACGGTACGTCGTGTTTATCCAGCCGCAACGTGTAATTATCAAGGGAACCAAATACCCTCTCGAAGCTGGCCCTGTTAAAATCACTTAGATTATTTCCATTGGATTCGTGTATGACAGTGCCCTGCTTATCGAGCACCTGGAGAACGGACTGCTTGCCTGACTGCATGATGGCCAAGGCAAAAATTTCAAGTTCAAGTAAAAAAAGCCCCACAACAATAATAGTGAAAAGGGCTTTGTGTTCCTGCAATAGCTTTGTAACTGGGGATGGTTTCACGGCATTACTTCTTATTACTACCGGCAAAAAGCCGAATATTCATATGGACTAAACATTGACTTACACCAACTTTAAAAAACAGTCAGGGCCATTTGATTTTTTACATCTTTGCCGTGTTCCGTTTTTTCTACTACATCTACGCATACCAGTTTAAATCAAAAGGTGGGACCCAAAAGTCCCACCTATGATATATCTTAACTGGGTCCTACATTGCTGTAGACAGAACGCCTGCAGAAAGGAATTCTCTGTTCATACGAGCAATATTGGTAATTGAAATGTTTTTAGGACATGAGTTTTCACACTCTCTCTCATTGGAGCAGTTACCAAAACCACATGTGTCCATGGTTCTTACCATTGCCAGAGCGCGCTTGGCTGCTTCAGGTCTACCCTGGGGAAGCAGTGCAAGATGGGAAATCTTGGCGCTGACAAACAGCATAGCAGAGGCATTGGGGCATGCAGCAACACATGCGCCACAACCAATACATTCTGCTGCATTCATGGCAAGCTCACACGTTTCATAGGTTACAGGAAAGATATTTGCGTCGGGAGCGCCACCGGCTTTAGCAGTAATGTAACCACCAGCCTGGATGATCTTATCAAAAGCGCTTCTATCAACAACAAGATCTTTGATTACCTTAAACGCTTTGGCTCTGAAAGGTTCAATAAAAATGGTGTCACCATCTTTAAACCGTCTCATGTGAAACTGGCAAAGGGTAGTACCTTTCTCTTCACCGTGCGCGAATCCGTTTACAACCTGACCACACATACCACAAATACCCTCGCGGCAATCATGATCGAAGGCAATGGGCTCTATGCCTTTAACTGTAAGATCATCATTTACAATATCAAGCATTTCCAGAAAGGAGGCGTCAGTGGATATATGTTTTGCCTGATAGGTCTCAATTTTACCTTTTTTCTCACCCTGTTTCTGGCGCCACACCTTTAGTGTAACATTAATGAATTTTTCTTCCATCACTTGTAGCTCCTTTGCGTTAATTTCACATTCTCAAAAACAAGTGGCTCGGTGTTCCGAATCGGGTCTTTACCTTCACCCGCATATTCCCAGGCAGCTGCATGGCAGAAATTTTCATCATCTCTCTTGGCTTCGTTTTCTTCTGTCTGGGATTCTTCCCTGAAATGACCGCCACAAGATTCTGTACGCATCAGGGCATCACGAGCCAGAAGCTCGCCGAATTCGAGGTAATCAGCAAGTCTGTAGCCTTTTTCCAGAGTCTGGTTAAAATCTTTGCTGCTTCCTGTAACGTCAACATTTTCCCAGAACTCTGCGCGAAGTGCTTGAATCTTCTGGATTGCTGTTTTCAGGCCGGCGTCGTTACGGGCCATGCCACAGTAATCCCACATAATCAGGCCAAGCTCTTTATGAATATCATCAACGGTTCTCTTACCCTTGATGTTCATGAGCTTGTTCATTCTTTCATTCAGCTGGTTTTCAGCATCTTTAAAGGCCTGGTGAGAAGTGTTTACAGGAGCCAGAGACTGGGTTGCCAGGTATCCGCCCATGGTGTAAGGCAGAACGAAGTAACCATCTGAAAGACCCTGCATCAATGCACTTGCACCAAGACGGTTTGCGCCGTGGTCAGAGAAGTTGGCGCCGCCCAGACAGAAAAGTCCGTTACGGGTTGTCATCAGGTTATAGTCAACCCAGGTGCCGCCCATTACGTAATGAATGGCAGGATAGATCTTCATGGGCACTTTATACGGATCTTCATCCGTAATCTTGTGGTACATCTGGAAAAGGTTGCCGTATTTTGCTCTGATGACGTCTATGCCGTCACGTTTGATAGCATCGGTAAAATCCAGATATACGGCAAGGCCGGTGTTACCTACGCCGCGGCCTTCATCGGATGCAATTTTTGCATTACGGGAAGCAACGTCACGGGGAACAAGGTTACCGAAACTTGGATATTTACGTTCCAGGTAGTAATCTCTTTCGTTTTCAGGGATCTGGTCCGGGCTGCGGTTATCACCTTTCTTGATTGGAGCCCAGACTCTACCGTCATTTCTAAGACTCTCACTCATCAGAGTCAGTTTGGACTGATAGGAACCATGTACGGTAATACATGTGGGATGGATCTGGGTGTAACAAGGGTTGGCAAATGCAGCGCCTTTTTTGTAAGCGGCCCAGCATGCGGAAACGTTGGAGTGCATACCGGAAGTGGACAGGAAGTATACGTTGTCGTATCCGCCTGTGGCCAGAACGACGGCATGAGCTGAATAACTTTCAATCTCGCCGGTAATCAGGTTACGGCAGACAACGCCTCTGGCGCAACCGTCAACGATAACGATGTCAAGGATATCACGTCTGGGGTACATCTCTACACCGCCAAGACCGATCTGACGACTTAACTGGCCGTAAACGCCCAGAAGTAACTGCTGCCCCGTCTGTCCTCTGGCATAAAAGGTACGGGAAACCTGGGAACCACCGAATGACCGGTTGGCATGGAGTCCGCCGTATTCTCTTGCAAAGGGAACACCTGTGGCAACACAGTGGTCGATAATTTTATTGGCATTCTCAGCAAGACGGTAAACATTTGCTTCTCTTGCACGGTAGTCACCGCCCTTGATTGTATCATAGAAAAGGTTCCAGATACTGTCACCGTCACCAGGATAGTTTTTTGCTGCGTTGATACCGCCCTGGGCAGCAATACTATGTGCTCTACGCGGAGAGTCCTGGATGCAGAAATTTTTTACATGATACCCAAGATCGGCCAAAGTTGCCGCTGCAGAACCACCTGCAAGGCCTGTTCCCACAACGATGATTTCAAATTTTCTTTTATTTGCAGGATTGACTCGTTTTAAATCAAATTTATATCTTTCCCATTTGGTCTCGAGAGGACCTGACGGAACATTGGAATTTAATTGCATGTATCCCCCTGATTATTGATAATTATAGCTATGAGATCATATTTAAAGCAATTGGAATAAAACCAAAGCCCACGCCGACAACCAAACTGAAAAGAATGCCGAATCCTCTAACGATGGGCGTATATTTCGGATGGCTGGCACCAAAGGACTGGAAAGCACTCCAAAAACCATGATTTACATGAAATGCCACCACTACCATTGATACGATATAGAATACCAGTACCGCAGGCTGAGAAAGAACAGCAGCAGTGAGATCAAATGTTGTAGTAGTAGAATGATCGGCAAATTTAAGGCCAACAAGGTGTACCACTATAAAAACCAATATAAACAGACCTGTGTAGGGCATAGTGGCCGATGCCAGTGTCCGGCCGCCGGAGTTACTTTTTTTCTTGTATTTAACAGGTCTTGCAGCAAGGTTTTGGAAATAAAGAATAATTGCAGTGCCGATGTGAATCAGAGCAAAAACAATCAAGCCTGCTTCAGCAACGTGGATAAGAACTCCAAGTGCATGCAGATGCTCAACATAGGCATTAAAGGCATCTTTTCCGCCATAAACAAACAAATTGCCGATGAGGTGGGTTGTCAGAAAGAGGCAGAAAGCGAGACCGGTTACTGCCATAAACTGCTTCTTGGCTACAGAGCAGCTAAAAGTTCGTACCAGCCAGTTCATAATTTAATCCTTTCTAAATTCAGCAATACCACACAAACTTCATGTACTATTGCCTTTAATTTTAATGAAATTAAATACTAAATCGTACTCAGCGAAACAGTGCCACTATTTTTTTAAAAGCTCCCTCCTTTTATCCCTCCTTTTTTGTTTAATATTGTTAATATTTACCCATTGTAATACCCATCAAAAACCAAGCCCTGTCGAATGCATACGAACTAAAGAAGCTTAAAATGTATAAACAATACATATTGAATTGTCAATATAAAATTATTAATTAATTTTTTCACATTTTTACTAATATTTTCAAAGACTTCACTCCAAATATTGTGCGTTCAACACACTGTTTTTAATGCGTTTTCCTCATACAATTCTTACACCATTTTAGGGGGGTCAGTTGAACGCGCCATGTCATAAATCAGACCATGCTAACCCCATGGTCATTTGACTGTCTCTTAACATCAGCCACACGACGCAATTCACTTGAAAATCATCAGGATATCATGAATAAGTCGTTGCAAATACAACCTATTTTCTTTACAGGCCGACGCTAAGCCGATCGTTTATTTACTCGTTTTTTTATTGTGGAATAGGCAGGAGTAATGATAAGATAATCATTTTTGACATTAATAAACTAATTAACAAAAATTAACAAATAAAAAATGAAATTAAACGATGCATAACGAAAAAGCCGTAGGAGCGCTTTTCTGTTCTTTCAGCTCTCCTACGGCTTTTAATTTTAAAAGTTTTTTTGGATAATGTACCCGAAAAGGATCTACCCTATCAATTCATTCATCTGGTCAATTCGTTCATCTGGGCATCGTTAACAGCCACCGCGGCCATATTGACAATATCGGCAACATCATCTGCACGCTGCAGCACATGGATGGGTTTTTTCATCCCCATGAGGATGGGACCGACCGCAACCGCGTTCCCCAGCTTGGCCAGCATCTTATAAGTTATATTACCCGAATTCAGATCCGGGAAAATGAAGATATTGGCATCGCCCTTTAGATCTGAAAAGGGATATTGATTTTTAACAATGTCTGGATCCAGGGCAACATTGGCCTGGATTTCACCATCCACCGTCAACCCCGGCGCTTTCTCCTTAACAAGGGCGGTTGCTTTTTTCACTTTAACGGTTAATGGATGATAGGTACTGCCGAAGTTGGAAAATGAGAGCATGGCAACACGCGGTGTAACATCAAAATGCCGGGCATGCTCGGCAGCCAGAATAGCGGTTTCAGCCAGCTCTTCTACGGTAGGCTCTATGGTAACGGTCGTATCTGCACAGAAAACAACCTTTTTCTTGAACACCATCATGTACAGACCGTGCACTTTGGACAAACCTTCTTTTTTGCCGATTACTTCTATGGCCGGCGAAATAACATCGGGATAATGGGCATTGATACCCGAAAGCAGCGCATCCGCATCCCCCTGCTCCACCATAACGGCACCAAAATAATTTCTATTCTCCCGCAGACGGCGCCGGGCATCATAGCGCGTCAGCCCTTTGCGTTGGCGCTTATTAAAAAGAACGTCCGTGTATGTCTCAAGTTTTTCACTATTGCGGGGGTTAATGATTTCCGTGCCACGCAAATCAATATTCAGCTCTTTGGCTTTTTCGCGAATAACTTTTTCGTCGCCGATAAGGATGGGGATAGCAATTTTTTCGTCAAGCAGAATTTGTACCGAACGCAGAATCTTGTCTTCGTTACCTTCCGGAAATACCACGCGCTTAGGCGCAGCTTTTGCCTTGTTGATCATGGCGCGCATAATCTCTTTTGACCGGCCCTGAAGCGCTTCCAAGGTTTCAACGTATTTGGCCATGTCCGGGATGGGTCTGCGTGCGACACCGGAATCCATGGCAGCCTGGGCCACGGCCGGCGCCATGTGCAGTAAAACCCGTGGATCAAAGGGTTTGGGCAGCAGATATTCCCGCCCAAATGCAATTTCCGTGTTGCCATAGGCCCGGCGTACCGAATCCGGTACATCTTCCTTGGCCAGTTGGGCAAGGGCATTGACCGCCGCAAGTTTCATCTCTTCATTGATTGCGCTGGCATGGGTATCAAGGGCGCCGCGGAATAGAAACGGGAAGCACAACACATTATTTACCTGGTTATTGTAGTCCGAGCGCCCGGTGCCGATGATGACATCGCCACGCACGGATTTTGCTTCGTCAGGGGTAATCTCCGGATCAGGATTGGCCATGGCAAAAACGATGGGATCTTTGGCCATGGTGCGCAGCATGTCGGCGGTAAGCGCCCCTTTGACAGAAACACCGAAAAAAATATCCGCACCTTTCATCGCATCCTCCAGGGTCCGGTCATCCGTTTGTGCCGCCAACCGCTCTTTGTACGGATTCATGCCCTCGGTGCGACCTTTATATATAACCCCCTTGGAATCACAGAGAATCAGGTTCTTCTTGTTCACCCCCATGGAGACCAGAAGATTGGCGCAGGCGATACCGGCAGCCCCGGCACCATTAAAGACAACCTTAATATCTTCAATCTTTTTGCCGACCAGTTCAAGGGCATTAACCATACCGGCGGCGGCAATAATGGCCGTTCCGTGCTGGTCATCATGAAACACCGGAATGTTCATGGTTTTCTGCAGCGCTTCTTCGATATAAAAGCACTCAGGCCCCTTGATATCTTCAAGGTTGATACCGCCAAAGGTCGGTTCAAGCAATTGCACTGTGCGAATCAATTCATCCGGATCTTTGGTATTCAGCTCAATATCAAACACATCGACATCGGCAAAACTTTTGAACAAAACGCCCTTCCCCTCCATAACCGGTTTGCTGGCAAGCGCACCAATATTTCCAAGGCCCAGGACCGCCGTACCGTTGGACACAACAGCGACAAGATTGCCCTTTGCTGTATATTCATAGGCCATCCCCGGCTCTTTTTCAATTGCCAGACAAGGCTCGGCAACCCCGGGGCTGTAGGCAAGAGACAAGTCTCTGCTTGTTGCGCACGGTTTGGTGGTGATAACTTCTATTTTACCTTTACGACCACTCCGGTGATACTCCAGAGCATCAGTGAATTGTGACATGAGTCCTTCCTTTAATATTATGACCAGGCAGGTGAAGGGATTGCAAGGTGCTGTGCCAAATGTAGCGGCGCACCGGGTGACATCTTTATCCAGGCACGATGGGTCTCTTTAATTATCGTATGGATAAATATCTTTACTTAATACAAATAAATAGCTTTATTCTTAAGATCTTGTCAAGCTCCAAACGCCATTTGAAAACCAGTCCCCGGCCTTGATCCGGTGTGCGCCAGCCAGCAAGACGGCGGTTCAAACCCATAACAAGACAACGCGCCCGATGCCGCACCCGGGCAATCCGCGACCTTGTATATTTTTTATCTTAGGAATTTTACTAAATTCCATTAATTTTCAATGCGAAACAGAGAGCTTTACAAAATTTTAATAAGCGCCCCACACGCCGTGCAGATGAATTAGAAATTCACCAAAAAACAGGCAGTTTAAAAATGCTTGACACAAACGGCCCGCTTAATTAGGTATGTAGCCGATACCGGAACACAACCTAAAAAAACATTGAGGAATTACCAGAAACCACCGTTTTTTATAGTTATATTTTTTAGCCGCGTCTTTTTTGACCATCTGCACGGGGAGCCTTAATGTAGCACGATTAAGAGAGGATCACGGATCTTAAACCATTGGCGGACCAGCAACCGGAAAGCCCATGGTTTTTTTTTGGCCGAGTTTAACAACCACCATTTACTAAAGAGGAAGAGTTACCATGAAACAAAAACACCTTGTATTTTCAATGCTTGTCACTATTTTGTCGATGCTTCTGGTTTCAGGCGCCATGGCGGCGGACGTTTACAAAATCGGGGGCATTTTTTCGGTGACCGGAAGGGCCTCGTTTCTGGGAGATCCCGAAAAGAAAACCATGGAGATGCTGGTTGAGCAGATCAATGCCGCAGGCGGTATTGACGGACATATGCTTGAGGCCGTAATCTATGATTCCGAAGGGGACCCGGCCAAAGCCGTATCCGCCGTAAACAAGCTGATTCATAAGGACAAGGTTATCGCCATCATCGGACCTTCCACCACACCCACCACCCTTGCCATTGTCAATTTCACCAAACGGGCCAAAGTACCCTTGATCAGCTGTGCCGCCGGCATCAAAATCACTACCCCGGTGGATCCGTGGGTATTTAAAACCGCCCAGAGTGATTTGCTGGCCGTGGCGGCCGTGTATCAGCAGATGCAAGCGGCCGGTATCAAAAAAATCGGCATTCTCACGGTATCCAATGCCTATGGTGAAAGCGGAAAAAAACAGCTTTTGGAGCAGGCGGAACAATTCGGACTCCAGGTCATCATTGATGAAAGCTTTGGTGACAAAGATACAGACACAACAACCCAGCTGGCAAAAATCAAGGCCGCCGGTCCGGACGCCATCGTGTGCTGGGGCACCAATCCCGGACCTGCCGTGGTGGCAAAAAACGCAAAACAGCTGAAGATCGATATTCCATTGTACCAGAGTCACGGCGTGGGATCGCCCAAATTCATTGAACTGGCCGGCGATGCAGCCAACGGAAATATCCTGCCCACCGGCAAGATTCTTGTGACCAGTCTTCTGGATGACGCCGATCCCCAGAAAAAGGTTCTTGAAGATTATCAAAGTGCCTATGAAGCTAAATTTTCCGCAGATGTATCCGGGTTCGGCGGATATGCCTTTGATGCCGTAAACCTGCTGGCCGGTGCATTAAAAGGCAGCGGCGGCGACATGCAAAAAATCCGGGATAATCTGGAATCCACCAAAGGCTACGTGGGCGCCACAGGAGAGTTCAACTTCACCTCCGAGGACCACAATGGCCTCTCCCCGGCCGCCTTTGTCATGGTTGATATCCAGAACGGCACCTGGACGCTGTTAAAATAAGGCCGGACGGTTTATTAGGAAACAGGATTCCTATACCATATATAATAGCAAGAGGTTTTCATGCAGGAAATTGTCCAGTATCTGTTTTCAGGGATTACCACCGGCGCCGTTTATGCCGTAATCGCCGTGGGGCTGTCCATGCTGTACAGCTCCACGGAGCTGATCAACTTCGCCCACGGGGAGTTTGTCATGATCGGCGCCCTTGCCATGGTGACCCTGTGGGTACGTTTGGGGATTCCGCTGCCCCTGGCCCTGGCAGGCGCGGTGGCAGGCGGCTGTGTGCTGGGACTGGTGTTCGAACGGCTTGCCATCCGAACCGCCCGAAATCCTGAACCGATCACCCTGATCATTATTACGGTGGGGGCAGGCATTTTCCTGAAAGGCGCGGCCATGATTGTCTGGGGCAAAGACCCCTTCAGCATGCCCTCCTTTTCCAGCCATGAATCCATTGAAATTTTTGGCGCAGCCCTGCTGCCCCAGAGCATTTGGATTGTAACCGCCGCCTTGGTGCTGGCAGGCGGCATCCATCTGTTCTTGAAACAGACACTGACCGGCAAAGCCATGGTGGCCTGTGCCGTGAATAAAAAGGCGGCCTGGCTGTCGGGCATTCCGTCCGAAAGAATGGGCGTTATGGCCTTTGGCATCAGTACCGGATGCGGGGCGGTGGCCGGGGTCTTCATTGCCCCCATCACCATGAGTTCCTATGACATGGGCACCATCCTTGGGCTTAAAGGGTTCTGCGCCGCCATGATCGGTGGACTTGGCAGTTTATGGGGGGCCTTTGCCGGCGGACTGCTGTTGGGCATTCTTGAATCCCTGGGGGCGGGCCTTATCTCCTCGGGGTTAAAGGATGCCATCGCCTTTGTGCTCCTGCTGCTCATTCTTTACATCCGGCCGGGCGGACTGTTTGCGGCCAAAGAGGCCAAACGGTTTTAGATGATGACAAAGAACAATAAATACGTCTGGATTGAATACCTAGGATTCATCTGTGCGGTGTCGGCGTTCGGCCTTGTCACGGAAAACACCTATTATCTCCAGATCATGACCTTTATCGGGATCAACACCCTTCTGGGATTAGGTCTGAACATGCTGATGGGGTACACCGGCCAGGTCTCGTTGGGCCACGCCGCCTTCTACGGCATCGGGGCCTACACCACGGCCATTCTGTCGGGCACATACGGCATAAATCCCTGGCTGGCCCTGGTGTGCGCCGTGGCGGCCGCCGTGTTCATTGCCTTTATTGTGGGACTTCCCACGTTGCGGCTCTCGGGCTATTACCTGGCCATGGGGACCCTTGGGTTCGGCATGATTGTCAACATTGTGATCCGGGAGTGGGCCGAGGTCACCGGCGGGGCATCCGGCTTTGTGGGAATTCCCGTGCTGGAGGCAGGTTCCCTGGTGTTCATGTCCGGGGCCGGTTACTATTTCCTTGTCTGGGGCATTGTGCTTGTGGCCATGATCATTTGCCGCAGACTTCTTACATCCCGGACGGGCCGTGCGCTTCGGGCCATCCATGACGGGGAAAAAGCAGCTGTGGCCATCGGCATCAACACCCATTTTCTCAAACTTGAAATATTTATGTTTTCAGCGGCCCTGGGCGCGGTAGCCGGTTTTTTGTACGCCCATTTTGTCCTGTTTATCAGCCCGGAATCGTTTGGCTTCATGTTTTCCATAAAAATCGTCACCATGGTGGTGATCGGCGGCATGGCAAGCGTCTGGGGTGCCTTGCTCGGCGCGGCAGTGCTTACCCTTTTACCCGAAGTCCTCCACGGATTTGCCGAATATGAAATGATCATTTTCGGACTTATATTAATGGTTGTCATGATATTCATGCCCCAGGGGTTGACCCGGGGAATCATGGACATGATCCGCACAGCCCGGAGGGTCAGGACATGACACAGCCACACCAAACACCCGGATCAGAGGCCGAAATAATTCTTGAAGTTCAGAACCTGACCAAGATGTTCGGCGGGGTCAAGGCCCAGGACAGCATCAATTTCTCCATTGAAAAAGGTATTGTATGCGGACTGATCGGCCCCAATGGGGCTGGCAAGACCACGCTGTTCAACATGATCACAGGTATCTACCGGCCCGATGCCGGCAAGGTGATCTTCAATGGACGGGATATTAAAAACACACCGGTTCACAGACTGGTGAAAGCAGGGGTTGCCCGGACCTTCCAGCATGTGGAACTTTTTTCATCCATGACCCTGCTGGAAAACATCATGGTGGGCATGCATGTGCGCACCAAAGCAGGCTTCTGGGCGGCCGTCACCCGGATTCCGGCCATGAAAAAAGAGGAGCGGCAGTGTCGCAGGCGGGCCGAAGAGCTGCTGGAGTTTACGGGGTTTGCAGCGGATACCCATAAAATGGCAGGCGATCTGCCGGCCGGTCGGCAAAAAACCGCACAGATCGCCCGGGCCCTGGCCTCTGATCCGCTGCTGTTGCTGCTTGATGAGCCGGCTGCCGGATTAAACCCGGTTGAAACCCACGCCTTGGGCAAACTGATCCAAAAGATCAAGCAATCCGGGATCACCATGATGCTGGTGGAACATGACATGAGTTTGGTGATGGGAATGTCTGACAAGGTGGTTGTTCTGGACCAGGGAAAAAAATTGGCCGAAGGCACTCCCCGGCAAATCCAAAGTAATGAGGCGGTAATGTCGGCCTACTTAGGCAACGGATAAAATATTATGTTGAAAATTAAAAACCTAAGATGCTGTTACGGCAATATAGCCGTGGTTCACACCGTAAGTCTTTCGGTGCAAAAGGGGGAGCTGATCTCCATCATCGGAGCCAATGGGGCAGGCAAAAGCACCTTGTTGGCTGCGGTGTGCGGCCTGCTAAAAAACTGGTCCGGGGAGATTGAGTTCAAGGGCCTGCCCCTTAACGGCATGTCAGCCCCGGCCATTGTCAGACAGGGGATCAGTATGGTACCCGAAGGCCGGCAGATATTTTCCCCGTTGAGTGTGATGGACAACCTGAAAATGGGGGCGTATACCCGGTTCAAGAAAGATGGGAAAAGCAGTGTCGCCAAAGATCTTGATATGATATTTCAAATGTTCCCCATCTTAAAGGAAAGGGCAAGCCAGCTGGCCGGCACCCTGTCCGGCGGCGAACAGCAGATGCTTGCCATCGGCAGGGCGTTGATGGCCCGCCCTGCCCTGCTCGTTCTGGATGAGCCTTCCATGGGTCTTGCCCCCAAAATTGTGGAGATGATCTTTTCCACCATCCAGGATCTGTCACGCAGCGGGGTGACCATTCTTCTGGTGGAACAAAACGCCAGGGCTGCCCTGAAAATTTCCGACCGGGGGTATGTGCTTGAAACAGGTAAAATGGTGCTCCAGGGAAGCGCAGATGAACTTTTAGTGGATGATGATGTGAAACGCGCCTACCTTGGCAAGGATTATGGCGACTTTTTGGACGAAAGGAATCAATGATGTCCGAACAGATAAACATGACGGCAGATATGGACGACGACGACAAAGCCCAGCGCCAGCTTGAGCGGCTGCAAAGCACATTAAACCGGGCATGTAAAAATGTCCCCTTCCACCGCAACCGCATCCAGGAAACGGGCCTTTCGGATATTACCAGACTTGAAGACATTAAAAAGCTGCCCTTCATGGACAGAACTCACTTGGCCACTCACTACCCCTACGGCCTGTTTGCCGTTCCGCTGCGGGATATTGTGCGCATCCACACCGCGCCCGGCTCCGGCATCAGCCCCTCCATCAGCGGATACACAAAGACAGACCTGATGATCTGGCAGAAAATGGTTGCAAAGGCCTATGCCCAGGCCAATGTGACGGACAGGGATATTATCCTGGTTCATCTGCCGGCGGGCCTTGCCAACTGGGCCAGGGACTACAAAGACGGGGGAGAGGCCGTGGGCGCCGGCGTGATTCCCAATTCTCCGTTGTCCGTATCCAAAACCCTGATGGTCCTAAGAGATTACAAGGTCACCACCCTGGTAACCACCCCGGTTTTTGCCCGGCACCTGACAGCCCATATGTTTGACCGGGAATGCCACCCCAATGAACTAAACCTAAAACAAGTTATCCTTGTGGGGGAACCCGATGACGGGTGTACGATTTGCGAACTCAAAGAGAGTCTCCATGTGGATGTCTGGCTCAATTACGGCCTGAGCGAGATCCCCGGACCTGCCATTGCGTATGAATGTCGGTATCATGACGGACTGCATATCAATGACGAGCACCTCCTACCCGAAATCATAGATCCTGCCACCGGCAGACCCGTACCGGCAGGAGAAAAAGGGGAATTGGTCCTGACAACCCTTTCTGCCCGGGCATTCCCGCTGATCCGCTTTCGCACCGGTGACATGGCAAAATTTATATGCCAGAGTTGCCCCTGCGGGTCAACCGCCACCCGGATACAGTGGCTGGCTGAACAGGCCGACAATTATATGCTCATATCCGGCATCCGGGTATCCCAGACCCAGGTCAAAGAAAACCTTAAAACCGCATTAAAGATGCCGGACATCAGCTGCACCATGGAAAGATCCTGCCGAACCGGCGCAGATATACTCTTGATATCTTTGCGCATGGACGAGAACCTGTTTTCAGACGAAATCAAAAATCTGCAAAAGCTAGTGACCCATGCCCAAGAGACCCTGACCGAACAAAACGGCATCAAGGTTAAAATCCGCCTGACACAGCAACGGGTTTAATATCGCCTACCCATTTAATTCATCAGGCGGGGCAACCAAGGCAGAGGGGCACAGATCATTTAAAAAACAGCGTTCGCACCCAGGCTTTTTTGCATGGCATATCCGGCGGCCAAAATAGATAAACTGCAGCCCGATATCGTTCCACACATGTTTGGGTAACACATCCATCAGTTCAAACTCCACCTTGACCGGATCTTTTTCCCGGGCAAGCCCCAAACGCCTCGACACCCGGAAAACATGGGTGTCCACCACAATGGTCGGAATATCGAAACAGACAGACCGAACCACATTGGCGGTTTTTCTCCCCACGCCGGGCAGACTGGTCAACGCTTTGATATTTTTGGGGACTTGTCCATTAAACTCTTTTTGAAGTTTATCGGCACAGGCCTTGATATTTTTTGCCTTATTATTGTAAAAGCCGGTGGAAAAAATTATTTTTTTTATATCATCAAGGGTTGCAGCGGCAAGGGTGCCGGCATCAGGGTAGCGGACAAATAATGCTTTTGTCACCTTGTTGACCTGATTATCCGTGCACTGGGCTGCCAATATGGTTGCAATGAGCAGTTCAAAAGGATTGGCGTGATCAAGCTGTGTATTGACAACCGGATAGTACGTCCTTAGTCTTTCAACGATAACCGAAACAAATTTAGATACTTCTTCCATAATTTAAAATTTATATATGAACATGATTAAAACCACAAGCCGAGTCAAAGCCCTGGGGCTTTGCTCGGGCGGGCTTGACAGCATGCTGGCGGCCCTCGTACTCAAAGACCAGGGCATTGATGTGACCTGGATTAGTTTTGAAACCCCTTTTTTTGACGCCAAGGCCGCCCAAAAAGCCTCAAAGCAGATTGGGGTTCCTCTGATTGTACAAGACATCACAGAGGACTACATGGAGATGATCAAGGCACCCAGAGCAGGTTTCGGCAAAAACATGAACCCCTGCATGGACTGCCATACCATGATGTTTGCCAAGGCCGGTGCAGTGATGCAGGATTTAGGGGCAGACTTTTTATTTTCAGGCGAGGTGGTCGGCCAACGGCCAAAATCCCAGACTAAAAACGCCATGCGCTATGTTGAAAAAAATTGCGGCTTTGATGGATTGATCCTTCGTCCGTTGAGTGCCGGGCTGCTTGCCGAAACAATAGCCGAACAAAAAGGTCTTGTGGACAGAAGTCGCCTATTGTCCATCAGCGGTCGAAGCAGAAAGCCCCAGGTCGCCCTGGCTGAAAAATACGGCATCACGGAATACCCGTCCCCTGCCGGCGGATGCCTGCTCACGGACAAGGGATATTCCCAACGGTTAAGAGACCTTTTATACGTCCAGAAGACCCAAGATAAAACCCAGTTGCATCTGCTTAACCACGGCAGGCACTTCCGCCTGGACGACAGGGCCAAACTTGTGGTGGGAAGAAACAAAGCGGAGAACAAACGGATCATGAAGTTTTATGATGCCGACACCCATATCCGACTTCGCTGCACCCACCTGGCCGGCCCGGACGCCCTGGTGTTCGGAGAAACCGACGAGACAACCCTGAAACTTGCCGCCACAATCACATCCGGATACACCAAGGCCTCTGCCGGCGCATTGACCACCATCAGCGTATTCGAAAAACAGGAAACCAGAGAAATAGAGGTGGTCACCCCCGAATCAGGCGCATTTCATGACCTGCTGATCCAAAAGCCCTAATCCTCAATGGTAGAAAATTTTAGGGACTTTTAACGGAACCAGTGATTGGACGAAAAGTTGCCCAGATGCAAGGCGCAGATGGGTGACGTTTCGTTCAATCACTTTGCTTTGCCTTGAGCTGTCCGCAGGCCGCAGATATATCATCCCCCTTGCTTTTCCTGACGATGGCGGTCATATTCCGGTCTAAAAGAATAGTCAAGAACGCATCGATCCGATTGCGTGATGGCCTCTTATACGGTGCCCGGGCATGCTCGTTAAACGGAATCAGATTGACCTTTGCACGAATGGGGGCAAGCAGGCGGGCCAGGGCATGGGCATCTTCATCACTGTCATTGACCCCGCTCATCAGAATATACTCAAAGGTAATCTTGTTTCTGGGCCTCATTTCAAATTTTTTGCAGGCTGCAAGCACATCTTCAATGGGCCAGGTGCGGTTCACCGGCATCAACTTGGAACGAAGTTCATTGTCCGTGGCATTCAAAGAGACGGCAAGATTGACTTCGGTATCATGACCCAGCTGAATTATTTTCGGCGCAATGCCCGAGGTGGAAACCGTTACCTTGCGACGGGAAAACTTCATCCCGAAATCCGTATCAAAAATTACACCAAGGCTGCGCAACAGGTTGTCATAATTGGCCAGAGGCTCTCCCATGCCCATGAACACAAGGTTAGACAAAGATAAAGGTTCCATGCCCTGTTGGGCAACGTAACGGCGCGCCCCCCAGATCTGCCCGACAATTTCTCCCATGGTCAGGTTCCGTTTAAATCCGCCCTTTGCGGTCAGGCAGAACTTACAGTTCATGGCACACCCGGCCTGGGTGGAGACACAAAGGGTAAAATGATCCTTTTCGGGTATAAGCACGCTTTCCACATACTCCCCGTCGGCCATCCGGTGCAAAAACTTCTTTGTACCATCGGTCGATGTTTCCATATTTGCAGGCTCCAGGTTTCCGATACAAAAATGCTCGGTTAACGCTTCGCGCAGATCCTTGCCCAGATCGGTCATCTCTTCAAAACTGCCGGCAAGTTTCAGGTAGAGCCACTTGAACACCTGATCCGCCCTGAAACGCCGTATCCCTTTATTTTCAAACCATTCACCCAGATCCTGGCGGGTAAAATCCAGCATATCCTTCATCGTTCACACCTGCATATTTTATATTATTTTCTTGACATTACACGGATTTTTTTTTAAATTCAATGATTTGATTTGACACTGACGAAAAGGTTATCTTGGACATGTTTGACAATTTGAGCGACCGGCTGGATTCTGTATTTAAAAAACTTAAAGGACACGGGACCCTTACCGAGAACAACATTGAAGACGGCTTAAAACAAGTCAGATTGGCACTTCTGGAAGCCGATGTCAATTATAAGGTTGCAAAAAATGTCATTTCAGATATAAAGGCGCGAGCCCTTGGCCAGGAGGTCATGCAAAGCTTGACGCCGGGCCAGCAGGTCATCAAGATTGTAAATGAAGAATTTACAAAGATGATGGGCTCCACCCACCAGGAACTGAACTTTGCCGCCACCGGGGCGACAACCATCATGCTGGTGGGATTGCAGGGCTCCGGCAAGACGACCACAGCGGGCAAGCTGGCTAATTTTCTGCGCAAAATGGGCAGAAAACCGTATCTTGTGCCTGTGGATGTGTACCGTCCGGCCGCCATCGACCAGCTGACCAAGCTGGGCAAACAGATGGAGGTGCCGGTCTTTGCATCCACAACCGACATGAAGCCGCTCAAGATCTGCCAGGATGCAAAACTTGCAGCCAGGGATCTTGGCTGTGACACCCTGCTCATTGACACCGCAGGGCGCTTGCACCTGGATGATGTGCTCATGGCCGAGCTTGAAGAGATCAAAAAAGGCATCAACCCGACAGAGACCCTGCTGGTGGCAGATGCCATGACCGGCCAGGATGCGGTGAACATTGCCGGTGAATTTGACAAACGGCTGGATATTTCAGGTTTTGTACTCACCAAGATGGACGGTGATGCCCGAGGCGGTGCGGCCCTGTCCATTAAAGCGGTGACAGGCAAACCGTTGAAATTCATTGGTGTGGGGGAAAAAAGCACAGCTCTTGAGCCCTTTCATCCGGATCGCATGTCTTCCAGGATTCTCGGCATGGGAGACACCCTCTCTTTTATTGAGAAGGCAGTGGAAGCGGTTGACCAGAAAGAGGCCGAGGCCCTTGAAAAGAAATTTAGAAAAAATCAGTTTACCCTGGAAGATTTTAGAAATCAAATGCACCAGGTGCGCAAAATGGGGTCCATAAAGGATCTTTTGGGCATGTTGCCCGGGGTAAATAAGAAAATGCTCAAAGATTTGAACATTGATGATAAAGAATTTGTAAAAATTGAAGCAATTATTAACTCCATGACACCGAATGAACGCGCCCAACATGCAATCATCAAAGCGTCTCGCAAAAGACGGATTGCCCTGGGTTCTGGAACATCGGTTCAGGATGTGAATAAATTGCTCAAAAGCTACACCCAGTCTATGAAAATGATGAAAAAATTTAATAAAGGCGGCATGAAAAACCTTCGTGGCATGCTTCCATTCTAAGGAGAGACAAAAACTATGGCAGTAAAACTCAGACTTACCCGTAAAGGCACCAAAAAGAAACCCTTTTACAGAATCGTAGCCGCTGATATCCAGGCTCCCCGGGACGGCAAGTTCCTTGAAGCCATCGGTACCTATGATCCCATGAAGGATCCGGCTGTTATTACCCTGAAACAAGATCGGGTGCAGTACTGGCTGGAACAGGGTGCAGTTCCATCTACAACCGTGAAAAGCATCCTGAAAAAACAGAACACTGAAAGCGTTTCTGCTTAAGGATATCTTAAAAAACAGAACCGCTGGACACGCCTTGAAAACAGCCGACCCCCTTATGTCATTTATTAGGAGATGTTTTTATGAAAGAGCTGATTGAGTATTTAGCAAAGGCATTGGTAGACAATCCTGATGAGGTTCAGGTATCCGAAGTAACAGGTGACCAGACTTCCGTGCTTGAACTCAAAGTGGCAAAGGAAGACCTGGGCAAGGTTATCGGGAAACAGGGCAGATCAGCCAGGGCCATGCGAACAATCCTGAGTGCCGCGGCCACAAAAATGAAAAAACGCACGGTACTGGAAATCATCGAGTAGTTCCATGGAAGCTTCGGACACCTGGCTGACCATCGGTAAGGTCACGGGCGTTCACGGTCTTAAGGGGAATCTGAAGGTGTTGTCCTGGGCCCAGTCGCCCGACACCTTTACCCCGGGACTTGCCGTGACGCTCAAAAACGAAGAAGACCGCCAGGGTGCCGGTCGCGAATATATCATCACGAAAACCGGCAGCTATAAAAAAGGGGTAATGCTAACCCTTGAAGGGGTCACAACCCGGGATGCCTCGGAGGCACTTGTGGGCAACATTGTCCTGGTGAACAAAACCAACCTGCCGGATCTGGATGAAGATACCTGGTACTGGCAGGATTTGATTGGCTTGACGGTGGTGGATACCTGTGAGGGGGAACTTGGGAAAGTTGACCAGCTTTTTCCCACGGGTGCAGATGATATCCTGGTGGTCACAGGCAAAACGCCCCAGGGGAAACAGGAAACCCTGATCCCCGTGAACGAAGCGTTCATCAAGGATATAAACCTTGAGACCGGCGTCATCACCACCCAGTTGCCCGAAGGATTTGTCACGGACTGATTTTGGTCATGAAGTTTACCGTATTAACATTGTTTCCGGAATTTCTGGATGCTTTTTTTGCCAACGGTATCATGGCACGTGCCTTGACCCGTGGGGTTATCAGCGCAGACAGCATTAATATCCGGGATTTTGCCTCAGATCGGCACAACACGGTGGATGACCGCCCCTACGGCGGCGGAAGCGGCATGGTAATGATGCCGGGACCTTTGGAAAAGGCCATTGCGTCAGCCAGACAGAATGCAGACAATCCCCGGGTGGTATGCTTAAGTCCCCAGGGCAAACCCTTTACCCAGGCCCGGGCCTGTGAACTGGCAGAAGAACGCCTGGACCTGATTCTGATTTGCGGCCGGTACGAGGGCATTGACGAACGGGTCTACAGCCGCCAGGTGGATGAAGAGATCTGCGTTGGGGATTTTGTGATGACCGGCGGAGAAATTGGTGCCATGGCAGTGATTGATGCCGTGGCCAGAATGATTCCCGGAGTGCTTGGGAGCAATGAATCATCCCAATGCGAGTCATTTATGGACAACCGGCTTGAATATGCCCAGTACACCAGGCCCGAGACCTACGAGGACGTAGCCGTCCCCGGGGTTCTTCTGTCCGGGAACCATGAAAAAATCCGGCAGTGGCGCAGGCGATCAGCCCTGGAACGAACCTTTATCAAGCGCCCGGACCTGTTTAAGACCCGGACGCCGGACAACGAAGAAAAAGAAATTTTGCGGCAATGGTGCCGGGAACTTGAGGCATTAATCCATAAATGAGCGCACCGATTTACCTGGCATTGATCCACTACCCGGTGGTCAATAAAAACGGACTGATCACAGGATCAGCCCTGACCAACATGGACCTGCACGACATTGCCAGAGCAGGCCGAACATTTGGGGTAAAGGCCTATTATGTGGTGACCCCCTATGAAGACCAGCAGACCCTGGCTGCCCAGATTATGGATCACTGGACCCATGGGCACGGGGGAACGGTCAATCCGGCACGAAAGTCCGCCCTGGAGCGGGTCAGGGTGGCAGATAGTTTTGAAGCCGTTTGCAATGATATAGAACATGAACAGGGCGAAAAGGTTGTAAAGGTGGCTACCAGCGCCAACAGCCAATGCGCCACACGCAGTTGCAAAGCGCTTGGACAGGAATTAAAAGGGAACACCCCCCACGTGCTTGTATTCGGTACGGCTTGGGGACTGGCACCGGAAATGATAGACCAGTGTGACCACATCCTGGAACCCATACGGGGTTCGGGATCATATAATCATCTGAGCGTCCGGTCCGCAGTGTCCATATATTTAGACAGATTAACAAACAGCTGAAAATAGAAGGAACAAAAAATGACAGCAAACCTAATCCAAAAAATTGAAAGAGAACAGATGCGCCTTGACATCCCGGAATTCGACTCCGGGGATACCATAAAGGTTCATGTAAAAATCAGGGAAGGTGAGAAAGAACGTATCCAGGTTTTCCAGGGCGTTGTTATCAAAAAAACCAAGGGACTTTCCAGTGCCCGGTTCACCGTTAGAAAAATTTCAGGCGGCGTCGGCGTTGAAAGAATTTTCCCCCTGTACTCCCCTGCCATTGACCAAATTGAAGTGGTTACCCGGGGACGCGTAAGAAGATCCAAGCTTTACTATTTGAGAAATCTGCGCGGCAAGGCTGCAAGAATCAAAGAAAAACGCTTTGCCTAATATCCAGGGCAACTTTGCACCCGACATGCTGGCCTTTGAAAAACAGGCCAGATTGAGCGGGTATAAAATGGTTGCAGGCGTTGATGAGGCCGGCAGGGGACCCCTTGCCGGCCCCGTCGTGTCTGCGGCGGTCATTCTGCCCGAAACATTTAATGTCCCGGGCATCAATGATTCTAAAAAGCTTTCCGAAAAAAAAAGGGAGACGCTTTTTCCTGTGATCCAAGCCCAGGCCGTTGCCTTTGGCATCGGCATAGCCGATCATGAAGAAATTGACCGGATTAATATCCTGCAGGCATCACTGCTTTCCATGAAACGGGCTGTTGACGCGCTTCAAATGACACCGGATTTTCTATTGATTGACGGGAAATTCACCATCGCCACCACCATAGATCAGCGCAGTGTTATAAAAGGGGATGCGTTGAGCCTCTCCATTGCCGCAGCCTCTATTTTAGCCAAGGTCACGCGGGACCGGATCATGGCAGACCTTGACGTGTTATACCCCCAGTACGGCCTTAAAGGCCACAAAGGCTATCCTACCAAAGCCCACAAAGAGGCAATCCTGACCCATGGCCCCTGCCCGATTCATCGCAAAAGCTTCAAGGGTGTAAAGGACATATGAGCCTTGGGGGAAAACAGCTTGGCAGAAAAGGAGAAGCTGCTGCCCGGAAATATCTTTTGACCCGGGGCTATAAACTATTGGCTGCCAATTATTCAACCCCGCAGTTTGAAATCGATATTATTGCAAAGGATGGGCAAACCCTGTGCTTTGTAGAAGTTAAGACCCGAACCGGCGTAAAAAAAGGGTTGCCCAGGGAAGCAGTCACTATAGCCAAGCAAAAAAAAATTATCACGGGCGCCCAATACTACCTGAGCCGAGAAAGAATTACCAATACCCGGCTGAGATTTGATGTGGTGGAAGTGTTATACAAGGACAGCTCACACACCGACTGTGACATCACCGTGATTCCCAACGCCTTCCAAGGATGCTGACAATGACCGGCACACTTTATATCGTAGCAACCCCTTTAGGCAATCTTGAAGATATAACATTTCGAGCCGTACGCATTCTAAAGGAAGTGGATCTGATTGCGGCCGAAGATACCCGGCATTCAAAAAAACTACTCGTTCATTACGGCATCACAACGCCCACAATTGCCTGCCACGAGCACAATGAAATTACAAAAGCCCAGGACCTGATCCAGCGTCTCGAGAACGGCACCAATATCGCCCTGATCAGCGATGCCGGCACCCCCTTGATCTCAGATCCCGGTTACCGCCTGGTATCTCTGGCCCAGGAAAAAGAGATTCCCATTGTGCCTGTTCCCGGATGCAGTGCCGCCATCACCGGATTGAGCGCCTCCGGACTGCCCACAGACGCCTTTATATTCCTGGGCTTTGCGCCCAGAAAACAGGGTAAACTGGACAGCTTTCTCAATGATGCCGCCCATCACAAAGCCACACTGATATTTTATGAATCCCCCCGGCGCGTTGTCCAGCTGATTTCTTCGGCCATAACAACACTTGGCGACCGCCAGGCCTGCCTTGCCAGGGAATTGACAAAACAGTATGAGGAGTTTATTCGCGGCCCTCTTTCTTCTATTCTCTTCGCCCTTGAAAACAGGGAGAGCATCAAAGGCGAATGCGTTTTGTTCATTGCAGGCGCGGATGAACAGGGGGTAGAGCTATCTACGGAACAGATGGAAGCCATGATTATGGACGGTCTGACCCAGAATATGCGAACCGGTGATCTTGCAAAAAAAATAGCAGGACTTGCAAACTGCCCAAAGTCAGAGGCTTACGACATGATTTTGGCCATGAAAAAACGATCCTAAACCATTGTATGCAACCACGCTAAACATATAAGCCCTTTAAAAGGTTGATAAACTCCTTGCCAAATCAGGGTCAAAAACCTTATAAAGGAACAAAATGTTAGCAAAGTATGAACATAATGTTAGGGTTACAATTCTAATAAAATGGTCTGGCCTACTCCGGCCCGTATATATCCAACTTTCATAAAGGGAATTAAACTATCATGAGCATTGAAATATGCTATGCCATTGTCGGAATGCTGATTCTGTTTGCAATCTTTGACCTGATTGTTGGGGTGACCAATGATGCCGTCAATTTTTTAAACTCCTCCATCGGTTCCAAGGCCGCGCCCTTTAAAATAATCATGCTGATTGCAAGTATCGGTATTCTGACCGGTGTAACCTTTTCTGCCGGCATGATGGAAGTTGCCAGAAAAGGTATTTTTCATCCCGAACTTTTTACCATGCCCGAACTTCTGACCATATTTCTGGCGGTCATGATCACGGACATCCTGCTCTTAGATCTTTTCAACACATATGGCCTGCCCACCTCCACGACGGTATCCATTGTATTTGAGTTGCTTGGTTCTGCCGTGGCTTTATCCATGATAAAACTTGCCGCCCATGCCGATTCGGATTTGAGTCTTCTGGATTATATCAACTCAACCAAAGCCATCACCATCGTCTTTGGGATATTATTATCCATTCTTGTGGCATTTGTTTCAGGCGCAACGGTTCAGTTCATATCCAGACTCATTTTCACCTTTGATTATAAAAAACGACTGAAGCATTACGGGGCGCTATGGGGGGGTGTCGCGCTCACCGTTATCACCTTTTTCATCCTTGTAAAAGGAGCCAAAGGGGCAACGTTCATGGATGCACAGATGGTGGCATGGATAAAAAGCCACTCGTTTATTATCATGGGCGGTATATTCGTCATCTCGGCCATCATCCTTCAAATTCTCATCACTGTATTTGACATAAATATTTTAAAGCCCATTGTCCTTGTGGGCACGTTTGCTTTGGCCATGGCCTTTGCAGCCAACGATCTTGTCAATTTTATCGGTGTTCCCCTAGCAGGCATTCATGCCTTTAAAACGGCACTGGCCTCATCCGACCCCATGAACATCACCATGGGGGCACTGGGGGGAAAAGTTCATACCCAGACCTATATCATGCTCATTGCCGGTGCCATCATGGTAATCACCTTATGGGTATCACGCAGGGCAAGGACAGTATCCGAGACAGAAATCAGCTTAGGCCAGCAGGATGAAGGCATGGAGCGGTTTGAATCCGTCTGGCTGTCCAGACGCATTGTAAACTTGTTCCACAGCCTGTTTACCTCTGCCAAGGCCATTGTGCCGCCGGTCATCAGCAGGGTTGTGGCCAGAAGGATCAGCCCGAATTCAGAAACGACCCGTAACGCAGAAAAAAAAAAAGCATCCTTTGATCTGCTGCGGGCCGCTGTAAATCTGATGGTGGCATCTGCAGTTGTCTCCATGGCAACATCCTTAAAACTGCCCTTGTCGACCACCTATGTAACATTTATGGTCGCAATGGGATCATCCTTTTCTGACCAAGCCTGGGGCAGGGAAAGCGCCGTATACCGTGTCACCGGCGTTTTAACAGTAATTGGCGGTTGGTTTATGACAGCCATTATTGCCTTTGCGGTCTCTTTTATCAGCGGCAATATCATCTATTATCTTAAAATGCCCGGCGTGGTTGGCCTGATGGTCTTTGTCTTTTTTATGATCCGTAGAAACAAAAAATACCATGAAGACAGCGAAAAAGACAAAGAGGAGATCAACATTTACCACCTTGAAGAGGTGACCGATTTCCAGTCTTCGGTTTCCGCAACATTTGACCATATTGCCCTTCACCTTCAAGGCATAAGGCTCTCCTTAGGCGCAGCTTTTGATGCGTTGTTCCAAGAGGATTTGGATGCCTTAAGAGGGCATCGCAAAAAAGTTAAGCAGTTCCAGGTGCGAAGCAACATCATCATTGCAAATATCTTTAAAGTGTTACGGCTTTTGCAGCGTGGGGACCACAAGGGATCGTTCAACTATTACCAGATTATCCGGCGCCTTCAAAAACTCAACGACGGATACCGGGACACGGTGATCAGGTCCACCAGACATGTAGCCAACCGGCATACGGGTCTTTTGCCCGCTCAGATAGAGGAACTCAAGGAGATCAAAATAGAAATCCTTTACATTCTCGAACAGGCGGAAATTGCATTCAATAAAAAAGATATTGTTGACTGCCAACATATTGCTGCGCGGTTTCATTATCTCAGTGACCTTGTGGACGAATACAATGCCAATCAGATTGCAAGAATCAGGGAAGAATCGTCAAAAACACGCTTGAGCATCATGTACTACGCCATTTCCGGAAATTGCGTTATGATGGCCAAGCAAACTGTCAAATTGATTGAAATCTTTAACGAGGCCCTGCCCTCAAAAGACGGTGGCAATGCCTGCAGAAACCTGCGCTTGGACTGACACCTCTTTTTAGAGGTGAAAGAAAATAACCATCAAGCCTATAAATCAAATTTTAAGCGTATTAAGGCCTCTGTTTTTTCGCCATCAGAACTAAAGCCGATAGCCGCCCTCCCGCCTAAAAACTCGTTCACAGGGCGGCTTGAAATATCACATTCCACTTCATGACCCATCAGGTCAAACGAGGAAGAAAAGTCTATAATATTCAGCCGGGAGTTAAATTCAACCACCGGGGAGAGATTCGAATCAAGTTCACCGGAAAAGGATACGGACTGTAACGATTCTTTTTTACCATTTTTCGTTTGAGAGATCTGGGGAATGGGCTTACTTACATCGGGGGAGTTAGAGCCAATTGTTTTGCGGTATTCAAACCGAACGTTGCGAATCAAACGCCGTCGGTATTGATTCAGGTTTTTACCGATCCGGGTATCTTTAAGCAAATGAGCGGCGCCGGACAGGGCAATTTCTTTAGCTGAAGAATCTTGTTGAGCGGTTTGACCTCTGGCCAGGGGTATCGGATCAGGTTCAGACCATGAAGAAGGGATAGGGTCTGTCCCGGTCGCATAACCGGTCAGGGCTATTGAAAGAATAAAAACCATCGCCAAAATGTTAAAATTTTTGTTTAAGGAGTTCATAAATCCTCCTCTTACCTGGTCGAACGGTTTTATGCATTTAATTCCGCCGACCGTGTTTAATTTTTCATGCATCCTCACATAAACGGGTTCAAAATTGGACGCCCTGGTCCTGAAAGGGAGAGAATGGGCGGGACAACATTCATACCTTAATTATAGCGTTTTAAGGGTAAATTTCAAGGGTGTTGAAAAACGATAAACGCAAAAGCGGCCCCTTCCCGCAATCAGGAAGGGGCCGCTTTATATTACATCACAAAAGGGATGCTAATGAAGGAAAACCTTCAATTACATCTTGGTTCCTTCTGCATGGCTCTGCAGTTTTACTTCAACCTTTTCGGTCAAGCTTGCATAGTATTCTCTGAGGATAACCAGAACTTCTTCACGGCCAAAGTGGTCAACAACAGGCTGGTTGTTGGAAAGGGCGTGACGCAGTTTGGTACCGGAGAGGATAACGCGGTCGTCTTTGCCATGGGGGCAGGTTCTCATGGAAGCCATGCCGTCGCATTTGTAGCAGTAGAAAGTCCAGTCAATCTTCAAGGGTTCGCAAAGCAGACGTTTGCCGTCTTCTTCGGGCATGGGGATGGTGTCAAAAATTTCCTGTGCTTCGAACAGTGTGTAGAAGTCACCAACGCCGGCATGGTCACGACCGATGATCATTCTGTTAACGCCGTAGTTCTGACGGAAGGTAGCATGCAGCAGGCCTTCACGGGGACCGGCATATCTCATGTCAAGGGGATATCCACCGTTGATAACGTGTTCAGGTACAAAGTAACCCTTGATCAGGGTGTCGATGCATTTGATACGTACTTCTGCTGGGATGTCGCCAGGTTTCAGGTTACCGATCAGGGAGTGAATCAGAACGCCGTCACAAACGTCAAGGGCGATCTTGCAAAGATGCTCATGGGATCTGTGCATGGGGTTTCTAAGCTGCATGGAAGCAACGTTGGCCCAGCCTTTTTCGTCCATGATTGCACGGGTTTCTTTGGGGGTCAGGTAAACGCCTTTGAATTTTTCGGGGAATTCGCCTTCGGAGAGAACTTTTACAGGGCCAGCCAGGCAGAATTCTTTTCTGGCCATAACCATCTGAACGCCAGGATGATCTTCCATGGCAATTTTCCAGAAGCAATCATCAGCAGACTCTTCGCCATGACCTTTGTATACTTTTTCACATTCCCATTTTTTCTCGTCTTCGGACATCTCGAATTTTTCTTCGATCTTCATGGTGGCATAGATTTCACCATTTCTTTCCAGGGTGATTTCATCGCCAACATTGATTTCTGCAGCATCAGCAGCAGAAGCGTCGAGCATAACGGGAACCGGCCAGAAAGTACCGTCAGCCAGCAGGAAGTCTTCACAAACGCCTTTCCAGTCAGCCTTGGTCATGAAGCCGTTCAGCGGAGAGAAACCGCCGATACCCAGCATGATCAGGTCGCCTTTAACCTGGGAAGAAATTTCGATTTTTTTCAGACCAGCAGCTTTTTTCAGTTCAGCTTGCAGTTCTGCGCCTTCGAGCTTGCAACATACAAGACCTTTTCCGCCATGGGGTGCAACTAATTTAGACATCTACTTCAGTCTCCTTATATAAGTGGTTAACTTCCATTATAGGTGTCAGATACCTTGACCCGGCACCTGACTTCAATTTTATTTAAAAATCTCGTAAGATTTAATGATGATTCGATGATTTGTCAAGAATTATATTTGCTTAACTTTAGCAGTTCCCCCACCTCATCCATGGAGACTGCATGAGCATGGGCTTGCAGCCCGGGTTGCTTAAATGCAATGAACCAGGTCCCGGCCGATTCAGCCGCCTTTTGATCAAAAATGGAATCCCCGATAAACACAATCTGACGGGGGAGCAGTGCAAAAGCGCCCATAATTTTTTCCAGCTGGTCAGGACAGGGTTTGGGATTGGCCACATCAGATGCAGTAACAACAATATCGAATGATTTTTTAAGGTTATGCTCAATGAGCACACTTCCCATGGTGTTTGTCCGATTTGTGGCCACACCGCGCACTAAACCCGCCTGTTTTATGGCATCAAGCAACTCAAGCAGCCCTGGCTCCATCTGCATAAAAGGCACAACGCTGCCATAACCGACACGCTTAATCATCTCGTACACCGGCCGGTGCTCATCCATTTCCGGGAAAAGATATTCCACAGCAGCCTTTACCGTCATCATGTGAATGTTTCTAAACTGCTCATCGTTCAGGGGCGCTTTGTTAAAACGATCCAGGATATCGTTATAAAATTTGCGGTTGGCCTGGGCCGTATCAAACATGACACCGTCACAGTCAAACACAACGGCCTTAATACCTGCTGTATCCATGCGGTTAGATTCCTTGGGACTGTTCATTATTTTCATCTTTAAAGTCGATTGTTTCACCGGGCGCAGCCTTTTCAAAAATAGCATATACCCTGATTCTCACATATGATTTATTGGGGTTGTCTGTTGTCAGTGTAATAAAATCATAAATATCCGCGGGAATTTCTGAATAGCAGGAAATTTTGACCTGCCAATTTTTGTCACCCTGGCCGGGTTTAATCAACTCAGCCTTTATCTGCTTATTAAACTTTAGCTTCACGTCAAGGATATTTAACGTATCCCCCTGAGCAGGTTCAATGGTGACCATCGCACTTAAGGTGTTGCCGGGCACCCCGCTCATGTTCACGGTACTGGGCGATATCTTAATAATATCTTTAACCTTACCCGAAATTTTCAAATAGAACTTTTTGTTTTCAGGATCATCCGTGGTTACTAAAATATTTTTATTCACCTCGCGCCCGCCATAGCCGTCGGTCTTAACGCCAATGGTTATTTTGCCTTCCCCACCCGGGGGAATCTGCCTGTCATAGGCTTTTTTATCACAACCTCAGGGCGGCCGTACCCCGGTAATATTCAGGGACACATCCCCCTGGTTCTGTATTATAAAATCGTGGGTAACGTGCACACCTTCAAGTACGGACTCAAACTGAAAAGCAGGCGCCACGGGCACAGCCCGGGGAGCTGCCTGGACATGCACAGGACAGGCAAAGATAACCAGAAATAGAGAAATGATTATAAAGTTGATGGCTTTCATTTTTTTATCCAGTCTATGTAAACAACAGATAGAAAAAATAGCCTATTCAACTCTTAAATTCAAGACTGCCCATGAATAGAAGGTAAAAATAAAGATTACCAATTGATCAGATTCTAAAATTAAAAAAGGGAGGACGAGACTTTCAAGCTTTTCAACAGGCAGGGAAAAGGAGTTCATTGACCTGACGGCAAAGCAGATGATCCATATTCAAAATCGTGTTGTCTATGCGCCGGACCGGCACCATTCCCATAAGTGCATTGGTCACAAATATATTCGGCAGGGCTCGCAGGGTTTCAACGTCAACGGCGACACGACTTGCCTTGAATCCTTTTTCTGCCAAGATCTGCTCGACGGACTCAAGCGTTATCCCTTTGAGCGCATGTCTTGATGCAGGCACAATCAACTCTTTTCCATCCAGAGCCAGAATGTTACAGGTATTGGTCTCGGATACCGTGCCGTCCGCATTCAAAATCAGGGCTTCATCCGCGCCATGATCAAGGGCAAAGGCACGGGCCCGGTCATAGAACAGATAATTCATGGATTTATGGTCTGCCAGAAATGAATGACGGACATGGGGAAAGGTAACCAGATCAAGGCCTTTTTTTCCAAGCAGTTCAAGGCGATGCACATATGGACGAATAAACGCGGCAGCAAATACATGGCGTCCCGGTCGATCATCTTTAACCGCCACAAGCTTGACCGCACAGGTGTTTTGTTCAAACCCGTTTTGACGTATAAGCTCTCCGACAACAGATCTCCAGTTGACATCCGGCAACGTTCCGCCAAACACAGAGCCCCATGAGTTCTCCAGGCGCCTGATATGTTCAGGTAGCCGAATTGGCATTCCCGCATCCGCCCGGATGGTTTCAAACAGCCCGGCACCGTATAGCAGTCCAGGGATATCGGTCGGCATAAGGGCAAGTTTTTGGGGTACAAAGCGGCCGTTTACCCAGGCAATACGATCATTTTCAATATCCGAACCAGCCCTGTTTATCAGAGCATCCATCAATGTCTTTCCCTTGGCCAGGGTCTCTTCAAACTCTTGCTCGGGATCTGAATCATATACGACACCGCCGCCCACCGAAAAATTCAGCCGCCCGTCATGGATAACCGCGGTACGGATGGCAATGGAAAGATCCATGGTGGCATGGAAGCTTAAATATCCGATGGATCCTGTGTACACATGGCGCTTTACAGGTTCTAACCGGTCGATAATTTCCATGGCGCGAATTTTGGGGCAACCGGTAATAGATCCCCCGGGAAAGGCTGCACGGAGCACTTGGGCACACGACACATCCTTTTTCAAACGGCCTTGAACCACAGAGACCAGATGATACACATTGTCATAGGCTTCCAGACGCTTATGGGATGTGACCTGCACAGAATCATACTCGCAGACCCGGGCCAAATCATTGCGCATCAGGTCCACAATCATGGTCAGTTCGGCATCATCCTTGATGCTTTGAGACAAATTTTCAGCGTTTTGTCGGTCCTGTTCCGCTGCGTCAGCCCTTGCAATGGTTCCCTTGATCGGCCGTGTTTCAACGCATTGATCCTCAACCTTAAGAAAGCGCTCGGGAGACGTGGAGACCACTTGATGGTCCCCGGCCTGGACAAAGGCAAAAAAAGGGGCAGGATTTTTTTCAAAAAGCGTTAAGAACAACGCATAGGCATCGCCCGTAAAATCAGTCCCAAAACGCTGGGACAAATTGGCCTGGTAGATATCCCCCTGCCCTAAATGATCTATTATCTGGGATACGGCAGACAGATATTCCGATTTATCAAATAAAGAGACAATGCCAGTATTGCCGGCGCAAAACGTGCCGGGCTGCCAGGATTGTTCCAACTGCCGCACAAAGGCATCTTTTCTGGTCAGAGCATCCTCTTCGCCATTAACCTGGTCAAACACAGGCAGGCAAAGCCAATTGTCACAGGTTTTTCGATCCTGAATCAAAATGACGGACGGGGCATACAGACAGATATCGGGCAAGCCCTCCCCCACACAGGTCTGGGGAAGATGTTCAATGGTATCTTTGAGATCATAGGCAAAATAGCCGAACAGACCGGCCGTCACCGGCAGGTTGAACGTTTTGTCCAGAAAAGAATATTTTTCCACCAGGGCATCAACCAGCCCTAAAGGGTCCTGCTCGGTTTCATGGCAGGCAACATTCCCGGATGAATCTTTGACCTTGACACAACTTCTATTTGCGTTCCCCTTCAAGGTCAACCAGGGATCAACGGCCAGGATATGATACCGGGCACAATCCAAATCAGATCCGGACAAAAGCACCACCGTACCTTCCTGATCGGAAAACCTGGCAGCGACATGTTCAAACGGCAGATCCAAATAAAAACCCCGGATCACAACATCTGTAATCCGGGGTAAAATCAAGCTTTCGAACATTATTTGAGAAAGGGATTCATCCGCTTTTCGTTGGCGATGGAACTTTCAGGGCCATGTCCGGGATAGACAATGGTCTTTTCATCCAATTTCAGCAATTTGGTTTTAATGGAGGATATCAGGGTATCATAATTGCCGCCGGGAAGATCGGTGCGGCCAATGGAGCCCATAAACAGCGTATCTCCTGAAAACAGATGGCCGGGCGTATAAAGGCAGATGCCGCCGGGAGAATGCCCCGGGGTGTGGATGACTTCAAACGTAATATTCCCAAAGCTGATCGTATCACCGTCCTTGAGCCGAATATCTGCCGGCGGAGAGTTTTCCGCGCCCAGACCGAACATGGCTGCATGGTTGGAGAGATCCAAAAGCATGGGTTCATCATCGGGATGGATGGCAATTTGAGCGGCAGTCGCCTCCTTCATCCGTTTGTTTGCCCCCACATGGTCAAAATGGCCATGGGTGTTGACCAGATATCGCACCTTCAGTTCAGCCTTGGCAAGGGCCATGAGAATCCGGTCTGCATCATCCCCCGGATCAATGACTGCGGCCTGTTTTGTATCTTCACACCCTACGATATAACAGTTGGCCATAATGGGGCCGACTTCAAGCTTATGTATAATCAAAACAACCTCCTTGTTCTTTGCGTGATCGACTGTTGCGTGATCAATCAGGGCTCATGCTGGACCCGAATCCGGTCAAGGACCCCGTTGATGAACGGCCCGGAATCCCGGGTGCCGAATTTTTTACCGATCTCAACCGCCTCGTTAATGGAGACCGACGGCGGTATATCCGGCAAATGAAGCATCTCAAACACGGCAATGCGCATGATATTTCGATCCACCGCCGGCATACGGGAAATTTTCCAGTTTTTGGCCCATTGATCTAAAAGCGTGTCTATCTTTTCTTGATTCTCAACAACCCCGTCCACCAGCATCTGGAAAAAACGCCGTGTGGGTTCACTTAAATCATCCCCGTGCTGTTCAAGGAATTCATCAATTTGAAACCGGGAATCGGATTTATTCAGATCCAGGGCAAACAATGCCTGCAGGGCAAGTTCCCTGGATTTACGCCTATCACCCATATTTATTCCAAATTTTTACACAAATTTGCCATTTCAACGGCGCCCATGGCCACATCAAACCCTTTGTTACCGGATTTTGTACCGGCACGCTCAATGGCCTGCTCAATGGTCTCCGTGGTAAGAATACCAAACATCACCGGCACTTTGGCCTCAAGGCTGACAGAAGCAATCCCTTTGGACACCTCAGCGCACACATAATCATAATGGGTGGTTGCCCCGCGGATCACAGCCCCTAAACAGATAATGGCGTCATATTTATTCAAGGCAGCCATTTTGGCAGCCGTCAAAGGAATTTCAAAGGCACCTGGAACCTTGACAATGGTAATATCCTTATCCTGTGCGCCGCTTCTGACCAAACAATCCAGAGCGCCTGACACAAGCTTATCCACAATAAAATCATTGAACCGGGAGGCAATAATACCAAACTTTTTTCCTTTGGCATTTAAATTGGCTTCAATTATCTGAGGCATATTATTTTTCCTTATTTATATGTAATAGATGACCCATCTTCGCCTGCTTACACGCCAGATATCCCTCGTTGAAGGGATTGGGCGGCACTTCAATGGGCACCTGTTCCACGACCTCCAGGCCGTAACCTTGAAGCCCAACCATCTTTTTAGGGTTATTGGTGAGCAAACGCATTTTACGTACGCCAATATCCACCAGCATCTGGGCCCCAACGCCATAATCACGAAGGTCTGCAGAAAACCCCAGTTTTTCATTGGCCTGGACCGTATCCAACCCCTGGCGCTGGTACTCATAAGCTTTTAATTTATTGACCAGACCGATTCCCCGGCCCTCCTGGCGCAAATAGAGAATAACGCCGCAGCCTTCGTCATCTACCATTTTCATGGCCCGACGAAGCTGATCCTGGCAGTCACACCGCAAAGAAGAAAAAATATCACCGGTCATGCACTCGGAATGAACACGCACCAGAATTTCCTTTTCCGGATCAATCTCCCCTTTAACCAGGGCAATGTGGGTCAGGTTGTCAATATCATTTTCATAGGCAATGATTCTGAATTCACCGCCGACCCGGGTGGGAATAACGGTTTCGGCAGCCCGTTTTACAAAGCTCTCTGTTTTTAAACGATACTTAACAAGATCCGCCACCGTGCAGATGCCGATGCCGTGCTTTTCAGAAAATTTTTCAAGGGAAGGCATCCGGGCCATGGTGCCGTCATCGTCCATGATTTCACAGATGACACCGGCGGGTTTGAGTCCTGCCAGGCGGGCCAGGTCCACAGAACCTTCGGTCTGACCGATGCGAACCATCACACCGCCGTCCCGGGCGCGAAGAGGGAAAATATGGCCGGGTCTTGCAATATCCTGGGGACCTGTTTCATCGGCCACGGCCGTCAAAATGGTGGTTGCCCGGTCTGCCGCTGAAATACCTGTGGTCACACCTTCTTTGGCCTCAATGGAAACGGTAAACCCCGTACCGTACTGGGAAGTATTATGGTCAACCATCATGGGAAGGTCGAGCTTATCTGCAATACCTGAATCAAGGGAAAGGCAAATAAGCCCACGGCCATAGGTTGCCATAAAGTTAATGGCTTCGGGCGTCACGGCCTCGGCCGCCATGGTTAGATCCCCTTCGTTCTCCCTGTCCTCGTCATCCACCAGGATGACCATTTTTCCCTTTTTTATATCTTCAATCGCCTGTTCAATTGTCAAATGCGGCATGTTGCTATCCTTTACAAGAATCCGTTCCGGGCAAGAAGCGACATACTGATGCCCGAGTCGGCATCAGCACCTGCGTCATTGGCACTTCGTGCGTTTTTCCCTTGCCCTGATAAAAATTTTCTCACATATTTTCCCAGCATATCGGTCTCAATATTGACCCGGTCCCCGACACTCTTATATCCGATGGTTGTAATCTTTGCGGTATGGGGGATGATGCTCACCGAAAACCCGTTCCCCCAGCATTGGTTGATGGTCAGACTGATGCCGTCAATGGCCACGGAGCCTTTTTCAATCATTTCATCGGCAAGGTTTTCCGGCACCTGGATGTCATATATGATGGCATTGCTTCGGGTCTCAATTTTTGACACCACACCGGTTCCGTCGATGTGGCCTGACACCAAATGCCCATCTATGCGGGCCGACAGCTTCAGGGCCCGTTCAATATTGACCCGGGCACCAGGCCCGATGGAACCGAACGTGGTGCGATTCACGGTTTCCGGCGCCATATCCACCTTGAACTGGCTTTTGCCCAGGCTTACAGCAGTCAGGCAGGCACCGTTCACGGCAATGGAATCCCCGATCCCTGTTTCGGAAAAATCCAGATCACAGGCAATCACCAGGACTTTACCCTCGCCATGGGTTTCAATGCGCCGAATGGTGCCCAGACTTTCTATGATCCCAGTAAACAAAAATTATTTCCCTTTAAATCATATCTCACTCGTTAACCTGCCTGTTCAGGGGAATCAATATAACCTGTGAACAGCATATCTGAACCAAACTGCCGGGTGGAAACCCGGTTGAGTTCAAAAACATCTTTTATCCGCTCAGGGCCAGACCCGTTGAACACCGGGATACCGTCATTTCCACCCATCATTTTGGGGGCAACAAAATAACAGACCTTGTTAACAATCCCAGCTGCCAGGGCCGATGCAGCCACACGCCCCCCGCCTTCAATCAAAAGGCTTGTTATGCAAAGATTTCTTAATTTAAGCATCAGGTCGTTTAAATCAAGAAAATTTTCAAAAACCCGGCATTCAATCACCTGCACCCCCCTGCCTTGTAACCGCTGAATCTTGGCTGGGTCACAATCCGGGCCTGTGGCAATGATGGTGGGCGCACTTGATTTTTGGATCACAACCTTGGCATCTTCGGGGATGGTCAAACGGGTATCCAGAATTATCCGGGCAGGATCACGGGTCTGTTTTCCCTCAATTCTGGCGGTCAGAGAGGGGTTATCTGCATGCAGGGTGCCCGATCCGATGAGGATGGCATCATTCTGGTGACGTAATTCATGACCAAAACTTCGTGATGCACCGGAGGTGATCCACTGGGAATCCCCGGTTCTGGTGGCGATAAATCCGTCCAGAGTGGCGGCACACTTTAAGGTGACAAAAGGCGTTTTATTGTTCCGGACATGCCAGACAAAGTCTTCGATCAAGGTTAACGCCTCTTGTTCCATAATCCCTGAGACCACCTCAATGCCTTTTTCCCTTAAAAATTCAATCCCGCCGCTTGCAACAGGATTGGGATCTTTGCAGGCAATCACAACCCGACTGATACCTGCGTTATGAATTTTATGGGTACAGGGGGGGGTTTTGCCGAAATGGTTGCAGGGTTCGAGGGTGACGTAGATGGTGGAGCCGGGTAATGCGTCAGGATGGTTTGCTGCGGCATCATCGATGGCAACGACCTCGGCATGGGGTTCACCTGCTTTGGGGTGAAAGCCCTGACCAATGATTTGGTCATCTTTTACAACGACCGCGCCCACACAGGGATTGGGAGAGGTAAACCCTTTACCCCGGGCTGCAAGGTCCAACGCCCTTGCCATATAATCCAAATCATTCATCGGTCTTGACAGGGCCTTCCGTTACCGGCCCAGACTCAGAGGATCGGTGCTCTTTATGAATCAAACTTTCAAGTTCCTGGATAAAATCGGTTACATCCTTGAATTCCCGGTATACGGAAGCAAACCGGACATAGGCCACATCATCCAGCGTCTTAAGGGCATTAATAATTTTTTCGCCCACCACTTTGGTAGACACTTCCCGTTCCCGGCCTTCCCGCAGATCCCGCTCAATATCATCCACAATCTGTTCGATTTGATTGACGCTGATGGCGCGTTTTTCACATGCCTTCTGAATGCCGCGCATCACCTTTTCCCGGTCAAACTCCTCCCGGCGATTGTCTTTTTTAACAATCATGACAGGGACCTGTTCCACACGTTCATAGGTCGTAAAACGCCGGTCACACGTCTGACACTCTCTTCTGCGCCGGACTTCAAACTCGATTTTGCCGGGCCGAGAATCCACCACTCTGGTATTTGGGTTTCCGCAATAGGGGCATTTCATACAAATACGCTCTTTAGGTCAGGCACCATCATAATATTATTCAAGCCGGATCAGTTCCACCCCGGCCTGGGCAAACATTTCCAGGGAGAGGGGATCGTCGTATCCTGCCTTGAAGTACACGATTTTAATCCCGGCATTAATAATCATCTTGGCACAGATGGAACAGGGCTGGGTGGTGCAGTAAAGCGAGGCACCTGCAACGGGTATGCCGTGGTAGGCGGCCTGGATGATGACATTCTGTTCGGCATGGACCCCCCGGCAAAGCTCGTGTTTTTCCCCGGAAGGCACCTTGAGTTGTTCGCGCAGACAACCGGTCTGCCTGCAATGGGGCACCTGGGAAGGTGCGCCGTTATAGCCGGAGCATAAAATGCGTTTATCCTTGACCAGTACGGCGCCCACTTTTCGCCGAAGACATGTGGCCCTGGAGGCCACAAGGTCTGTGATGGCCATAAAATACTCATCCCAGGAGGGACGGCCTTCACCAGCGGCGATTGATAATTCGGGAGGAACAGGGTTCATCAGCCGGCTACATTTTCATACAGCGGATATTGGGTGCACAGTTCTTTAACCTTGTCGGCAACGCCGGGGACATTGGACTCATCGTCCAGCACGTCGCAGATAAATCCGGCAATCGCGCCCACAGCTTCTTCATTCATACCCCGGGAAGTGACCAAGGGTACGCCGATACGTACACCCGATGTAACAAAGGGGCTGCGTTTTTCATTGGGTACTGTATTTTTATTCACTGTAATATTTGCACGACCCAAGCGTTCTTCGGCTTCTTTACCGGTGAGATCCCGTCCGGAGAAATCCACCAGGACCATATGGTTGTCCGTACCGTTGGACACCAGTTTATAACCCCTTTCCATGAGCACCTTGGCCAGAACAGCGGCATTTTTGACCACCTGTTTCTGATATTCGGTAAACTCGGGCAACAGCGCCTCTTTAAACGCTACGGCTTTGGCCGTAATAACATGCATCAAAGGACCACCCTGGATGCCTGGGAAAATCTGGGAATTGATTTTTTTGCCCAGTTCGGCGTTGGAGAGGATCAGACCACCCCTGGGACCGCGAAGGGTTTTATGGGTGGTGGAGGTGATAATATCTGCGTATCCCACAGGTGATGGATGCACGCCTGCAGCCACAAGTCCTGCGATATGGGCCATATCCACCAGGAAAAGGGCACCCACGGACTTGGCAATCTCAGAGAACCCTTTAAAATCTAAGGTTCTGGGATAGGCAGACGCCCCTGCCACAATCATTTTAGGTTTATTTGCCCGGGCAAGATCTTCCACCTGGTTCAAATCGATGGTTTCGGTTTCCGGGTTTAAGCCATAATGGGTAAAATTATACAGCCGACCGGAAAAACTGACCCCGGCACCGTGGGTTAAATGCCCGCCATGGGAAAGGTCCATGGCCAGAATTTCATCCCCGGGAGAAAGGACTGCAAAGTAAGCAGCCATATTTGCCTGGGACCCGGAATGGGGCTGAACATTGGCATATTCCACGCCAAACAATTTCTTCACACGGTCAATGGCCAGATCTTCCGCCTGGTCCATATACTGGCAGCCGCCATAGTACCGCTTTCCCGGATACCCTTCAGCATATTTATTGGTCATGATAGAGCCCTGGGCTTGCATAACTGCCCGGCTCACGGTATTTTCCGAAGCGATGAGATTCAGCCCGTATTCCTGCCTGCTGTATTCACTTTCAATAACTGAGGCAATCTCAGGGTCACAAGATTTGATATATTGTATATTTTCCATAATTCAATCGCGCGTTGACATACACTGACAACACAGCCCTTTTATTTCTATTTCAAGTAATTTAGACTTTTTTCAAAGGGAGAATAACAAGTATGATGCAACCTGTTTAAAATATGCCGGCTGATATTCTCATCTCTTTTTACCCGATTTTATTCAATTTCTTCAATAGAACGGATACGGTCCAGATGCCGACCGCCTTCAAAGGGGGTGTCAAGCCATTCCTTGACCAGCTCAAAGGCAAGAATATCACCAACCACACGGCCGCCCATGACCAGAACATTGGCATCATTGTGCTGCCGGCTCATTCTGACGGAAAAAATATCCGAACACAGCGCCGCGCGCACCCCCTTAAACCGGTTGGCCTGCATGGACATGCCAAGACCCGTACCGCATAAAAGAATACCCCGGGGGAATGTACCGTTGGAAACGGCCTTGGCCACTTTTTTACCGAAGTCGGCATAGTTTACCGATGCCGTACTGTAAGTACCGGCATCTTCAACTTCATAGCCCAGCTCAGCAAGCAGACCCCTGATCTTTTCCTTTAATTCAAACGCGGCGTGGTCACTGCCGATGATGATTCGTTTATCCTTATCCATATTTATCCGGACCTTTTATATTTGTTTATGATTTCGATGCAATGAAATCATAAATATCCTGAACAGTCGACAGTTGTTCGGCCTGATCATCGTCAATTTCAATTTCAAAAACTTCTTCCATTGACATGATAAGCTCTACGATGGTCAGAGAATCCGCGCCAAGGTCTTCAATCAAAGACGCCTGGGGAACCACATCCTCAATATCAATGCCGGGAATCTTTTCAGCAATAATTTTTCTTACTTTGCTTTCAACGCCCATGTTCTGACTCCTTGAAGTGTTTTCCGGCAAAACTAATCTTCTACTTCCACACCCGGTTTTACGTCTCTGCCCTTGTAGGTACCGCATTCAGGACATGCAGTATGGGGCAGCTTGGGCTCCTGGCACTCGGGGCAAAGGGTTACAGTGGGGGCACTGGTTTTATAATGGGTACGTCTTTTTCTTCCTCTTGTTTTGGAACTTTTCTGTTTAGGTACGGCCATAACTATCTCCTAACTACATTATTTTATTTGGTTTTTAATTAATACCTGCCAAAATTTAAAACGTATCTAATTACCCTATTTTTAATTTGAAGTCAACCAAAGAATCCTTTACAAGAACACACAAAAGCAATCAAATCAGATTTTGTGGGCCGGCCGTATTGCTTTAGACCCCGTAATTATGGTAGATAAATTGTCGATTTTATGTTGTTATTTATAAGAAAGTCTATCTGGCCTATACAGGTCTTTTCAGCTTTCGTTATGGGTGCGGCCTGACAGGTGATATGACAGGTCAACCCGCAGCTGTTATGCGAATCCAGGCGGTGCAGGCTAAAACAACCTGTACCGCCTGTTGTTCGTGAAGTTTAACTTTTGGAGATCATAATGGATACAATAATTACACGCTTTCCGCCCTCCCCTACCGGTTACCTGCATATCGGAGGTGCCAGGACCGCTCTTTTTAACTGGCTGTGGGCCAGAAAGAACGCAGGGCAGTTTGTGCTACGTATAGAAGATACCGATGAAGCCCGGTCAACCAAGGAGTCTGTTGACGCTATTCTCGAATCCATGGAATGGCTGGGAATTGACTGGGATGACGGCCCTTATTTCCAGACCCAGCGTTATGATATTTACAATGAATACATTGACCGCCTGGTTGAGCAGGGTGACGCCTATTATTGCGACTGCAGCCCCGAAGAGGTCAATGCCATGCGCGAAGAGGCCAAAGCCAAGGGGCTCAAGCCGATGTATAACGGCAAGTGCCGGAACCGCGGGCTTAAAAAAGGCGATAACACCGTAGTGCGGCTAAAGACCCCGGACACAGGCGTCACCATTGTGGATGATATCGTCAAGGGCAGCACCGCCTTCCAGAATGCGGAAATTGATGACTTTATCATCCAGAGAAGCTCCGGTGTGGCCATGTACAACCTTGCGGTGGTGGTGGATGACATAACCATGGGCATCAACACCATTATCCGGGGGGACGACCACCTGGTAAATACCCCCAAACAGATTTTGATCTACCAAGCACTCGGTGCCAAACTGCCGGTGTTCGGTCATGTTCCCATGGTGCTGGGATCAGATAAAGCGCGACTGAGCAAACGCCATGGCGCCATGTCCGTGGGCGAATATAAAAAAATGGGATTTCTGGCCGATGCACTGCTCAACTACCTGGTAAGACTGGGATGGTCCCATGGGGACCAGGAGTTTTTTGAACGCCAGGATCTCATTGAAAAATTCGATCTTGAACACCTTGGCCGGTCTGCGGGCATGTTTGACATGGACAAGCTCTATGCCCTGAATGCCAAACACATCCAGAAAAAGAGACCCGCCGAATTAGGAAACGATCTTGTGCCCCACCTGGCCGATCTCGGCATTGAGGCCCAAAATGATGCCTTTACCCAGGGGGTAATTGAAACCCTTCAGCCCAGAAGCAAAACCCTTGTGGAGATGGCCCAGGGTGCAGCGTTTTATTACAAAGACGAGATCGAGTTTGAAGAGAAGGCAGCCAAAAAATTCCTGAAGCCTGAAACTGCGGATCTTCTAACCCAATGCGCAGACGCCTTTGAAGGCCTTGGGGACTTTAGCCAGGCATCCCAGGAAGAGGCATTTAAACAGATCATGGAAGAGACAGGCCTCGGATTCGGCAAGATTGCCCAACCCCTGCGGGTGGCGGTCACCGGTACAACGGTGAGCCCGGGCATATTTGAAATGTTTATCGCACTTGGTAAAGACAAAACCATCCAGCGCATCAGAAAGGCGGCACAATTCTGTGAAGCCCAGGGTTAAAAAACTCACAACGCCGAAAACCAGATAACGGGCAACGGACCGAAACGGACCAACGCCAGGGGCGCAGTCAAGGCAGATGCCATTGACTGCGCTTTTTTTTGCACGGGAAAAGCTGAACACGCAACCCCAATTTTCATCGCTTGACACCATGCCCCATACATGAAAGATAAACACAAACCACAGACTAATACCCCGGGACTGTTATTGAAAGGATGTATGTGTGCGCACGTTTGTATTATGCCAACGAATTTGGGTTCCCTTTTTATTTTTATGCGTGATTTTACTCTCGGCTTGCAACAAGCATCCCATTGAAACCAAACACGTCAATGTCATATTTCGGTTCGATGATTATTCAGCTGTCAGCAATACGAAGATGGAGCAAAAAATCATCGAAGCCTTCCGGAAGCATAAAGCGGGCTTAACCATAGGGGTCATCCCCTATGCATGTGCAGAAGATATCCATGACCCCGCCGTACAAGAGACAATCCCCCTCCCATTGATCAAAGGCGATATTCTAAAAAGAGGGCTTCATGACGGGATAGTGGATGTCGCCTTGCATGGGTACTCTCACCAAACTATTAGCACAGCACAATGGACAGAATTTTCAGGCCTGGATTACAACAGTCAAATGAAGAGACTGGCCAAAGGCAAAAAATTCCTTGAGGGTATGATAGATGCTCCTGTCAGTACCTTTGTTCCACCTTGGAACAGATACGATGCGAACACATTACGTGCCCTTGAAACCCTTGGATTTACAACGCTGTCGGCAGACAACAAGAGGAGGGAGGTCACACCAGCGTGTACGCTCAATTTCCTGCCATACTCATGCAACCTCTTTAGACTTCGCGATGCCGTCAAAAAATCACGCATATCACCGGATCCTCAACCTGTCATTGTTGTTTTGTTTCATGAATATGATTTTAAGGAGATTAACGAGAAACGTGGCCGCATTACCTATCAAGACTTTTACGAACTTTTGAACTGGGTCACATCCCAGGAGGATGTTCGTTTGCTTTCAATCAGTCAGGCAACCCAAAAACTTCATGACTTGAGCGCCAGGCGTTTCCTTATGAATGCATCGCCTGCAGGATAACGGCCTTCCTTTGCAATAGAACCGCCGGCTCAAATAAGAACAGACAAAACAGCCATGAAAAAAACAAACATCCAATGGTCCCAGGAAGCATACATAAAGGCTTACCGGTTTGCTGCAGAAAAGCATAAAGGACAGTTAGTCCCCGATACGGAATGGTCCTATTTAGCGCACCTCAGCATGGTCTGTATGGAGGTCATGGCCGTTTTAAGTCATGAAACCGATATGGATGAAAATTTAGCCGTTCAAGTTGCGATCCTCCATGATACCATTGAAGATACCGATACCACCTATGAGGAACTGCAATTAGAGTTCGGACAGCCTGTTGCAGATGGCGTTCTGGCCGTAACAAAAAACAAAGACATTGAAAAACACCTTCAGATGCCGGACAGTCTAAAACGGATAAAACGACAGCCCAAAGAGATATGGATGGTCAAACTGGCTGACAGAATAACCAACCTCCAGCCCCCACCATCCTACTGGACTGCAGAGAAACGCAAAAAATATCTGGACGAGGCTAAATTGATCCTCGCTGAACTAAAATCCGGGAATGAGCTTCTATCAAAACGGTTAAAGGATAAAATCCAGGCATATCAGCTTTTCATTTGACGATGCCTGGGATTCAAGTTTTGCCTTGCCATTCTCAGAGTAAGATTAAACATCAGAAAAAGGAACAAAAACGCCGTGGGGCCAACTTGGCGCGGAAAGCGGCGTTCCAAGATTGTAATCAACCAAACGATCCCGCACCTCTAAAAGCTGCTTAACAAGTGCCGGTTCCGCCTGTGAATACGCTTTGGCATCGGGTATCCTGCGCACCACAAGCCCCAGAAGCTCAGTGATGGCATTTCCCACAGAATTTTGACTGATCGTAACGATAAGTCTGCCAATATCATCTCTATATAAAAGCTGCTTATATGCCGGCAGCCACCGAATTTCATTGGCAAACATGGGGTCATCAGTCACTTGCAATCTGATGATCCGTGCAGCCTGGTGGAATTGATCATTATACAGCAGAATGTCCTCAATTTGCTCTGGAAATGCGGCATCCCTTTGAACTTTGGTACTCCCTGATGAGACCAACGTAAAAAAAGTGCGGTAAAAGTCTAAAAAGCCTTTAAGGACAAGATCGTATTCATGCCAGAATCGACCGGAAGACAATGCATCAATACCGTCTTTTACCTCCCATGACGGAAGCCCTTGTGGATAACCCGTCAGTTTGAGCCTGCAATCGCTTGCGGGGATGGGATTGAGCACCTCCAAGTCAAGCACATCAAAAAATTTTCGATAGACGTCACTCAAATACCTCAAAAACAGACCATTATTCCCGCTATCCGTCAAATCGGGATTTTTTTCATCTGCCAGTGGGGCCTGACGAATCATCTCGTTTTCAAACACCATAAAATGGTTATGGATCATCCTGATACTGGGGACCCCAAGTTTATTCAGCGGCCATGTCGCGTCGAGACTAGCTTCTCCGCAAAAAACCAAGTGTTCATCCGGGTCTGGATATTTTTCGAGCATATATTCAAAAATGACCCGGGTCATTCGGCTGAAAACTAAATTTTCCTCGGATGTCAGCTCATCTCTGCGGACTGGCCGGCCCATGGGATTCAACACCTTTTCTGATGTATCAAAAATAATGGAAGTGTCGAAGACATTTGAGTGTCCAATGGCTTTTCGAAAGAGCAAAAACCCCTCGGCCGTCCTTAAAAGACCGTTGTCTTGTGATAAATGCCTCAGATTGCTTTGGCTGTTAAAAAATTCCGTGGGAGAAACCCCTTTGGGAATTTCCAGTGGAATTTTACGGTGGGGAACTGTAATCTCTCTTGGTGTTGCCATTGATACGCTATTCTCCTGTTTTAGGAAGTTAATCTATCGTTTTCGTTTATCATTCCGTACCCACTTATTATTATCAAAGCAGCACCCGACATTTAAGAATCACCCATTTGCAGAATTAAAAACAATGATAAACCCATTCACATTATCTGAAAAGATGTATATCATTTTTCTTCAATTTAAGAGACAGTTACCCAAGTGCCAATGAAGCCATAAAAGCCCCCCCCCCCTAAAGTTAAAAACAGGCAGCCTAAAATCCGGAATGACGTGAACCTAAATATTATTACATCAATAGACTTAGAATCAATTTTGGCAACTTTTCACACGATTCATATGGATTTGGCGATAAAAGTGGCACAAGCGCCAGATCATTTTCACTACTCAAACTAAAAATTGAAACCCCTATAATTTATTGCATTTATCTAAATTTTATAGAATTTTTTCACCAAAATCTATCAGGAATACTTAATATTTTTATTAAAACCAAACAAATTTACAAATTGAATTGACAGATAAAACTATTTATTGATATGGGGATTTTCAGGTCCCCACAAATCTAATTTCTTGCGCTCAATGTTTCCTTAACGGGGTGCCTGTATTTTCATTTATTTTTAAAAAGGAGGTAGTTCGCCATGAAGCAAATTTTGTTGATACTGGTCTTGGGCCTGCTGCTTGCAGCCCAGTCATTTGCGGAATGCAGCACCACCGTATCCGGCACCATAGACGGAGAAACTTGGACCCAGGAAGGATCTCCATATTGTGTGGAAGGCGATATCACCGTTGCCGGCCTGACCATTGAGCCGGGCGTCATTGTCGAATTTTCAGGAGACTATGCATTCAATGTATCCGGAACCCTGACCGCTGTGGGTACCAGTGATGCCGTGATTGAATTTCTAAAGGCAGACGGTGTCACCGGCTGGCAGGGGATTTCCGTTCTCGGTGCCTCTCAGAACAGCCGGTTTGTGTATTGCACGATCAGCGGCTACCATAATGGGGGATTGAAAATTTATAACAGCACACCAGAGGTCAGAAATTGCTACATGATCGGTAATGATGGTGCTGAATCTGGATCTGGTTTGTATGTGAGTTTGAGTACCTCAGCAACTGATGAGCTGGTGGTCGAGAGTTCTGCTATCAGCAATAATAAAAAATATGGTGATGGTGCTGGCATCTATGCAGAGTTATCGGCTGGATCAATGATTTTAAGAAATTGCACTATCAACAATAATACTAGCACGTATGAAAGCACTGGCAATCGCTATGGAGGTGGAATTTATGCTAGTGCTAATGGTGGCTTAACTTTAGAGAATTGTGAAATAAGCGGCAATGGGGTAAAGGCGAGATGCAGTTCAAACAGTTGTTCATCATACTCCCGAGGCGGAGGACTTTTCATGGCCTACGGTAGTGTAATCATAAAGAACACCATCATAAAATCAAATAGTGTATATGCAAGTGCAGGGGGCTCTTTTACTGAATACGCATATGCGGAAGGTGCAGGCATCTATGCAGGTACGGGATATCTACAACTTTTAAACAGTATTGTGAGCAATAATGCAGGCTCCGCTTCTGCAGATAGAGCTTACACCAGAGGCGGTGGTATATTTAATTCTTTGGGGACCGTTGAAATGACAAATTGTACCACCGTCTCAAATGCCCCATACGGACTATATCATAGCAGTGGTGTCTCCCAAATAAAAAATTCTATTCTTTATTCGAATTCAGAAGGCCAGATATACGGCACAGCAACGGTCACCTACAGCGATGTGCAGGACGGATATGACGGTGAAGGAAATATCGACGCAGACCCCTTATTTAAGAACACCCTAACCTATCAGACGTACTGTGACTACTCTCCCTGCACGGATGCCGGCAGCACATATCCCTGGTATAATGACAGCTGTTTTCTCCCGTCATGCGGTGGGGAACAAAATGATATGGGGGCCTATGGCGGCCCGGATGCCTGCGGCTGGTGTGCTTACGAAGGCTCAATCACACTAAGCCCTTGCGAAGTCCCTGAGAAAGGTGATTTTGATGAGGATGGCGATGTCGATGCAACGGATCTTCTCATTTTTTCAGGCAATTACGGACGATAACAGCATTTCAGAAATTTTTATATAAAAAACTCAAACAGAACGAGTGTGGAGACGCTTAGAGCCTTTAATAGGCTAAACACCAAAAATAACGCTGCAATATCCTACAAAATCGTCAGCGGGTTGCAGTGGATCAAAACTTGAGGCGTAGTCAAGGCAGACACCTTTGACTGCGCCCATTTTTTTTGCCCCGGCAGCAGCCGCACAGGCGGCCCCGGCACAACACATATTATGGTATGTCAGGCCTTGAAAAAGAATTTGTCGTTCATCCATGGCGGTTAACGCCTCAATGGCCGCGGCATCATTCTCCTGTGCAACCCAATCAAAGGCGGCCTGGCCGGAACCTGCCGGTTCAAAGCCGAACCGCGGGCCGTAATGGGTCATGTCTGTGGAACCAGCCACCACCAGGGAGCGGCCGATATCATTGGCAGCCTCAACGGCGGCTACGCCCAAAGCATGCGCCGCATCCGAGGGCGGCACGGCGCACACCACAAGCCGGGCGTGGGGGAAAAAATATTTAATAAATGGATATTGCAGTTCCAGGGTGTTTTCTTCGGGGAAGCGGTTGGGCCCTAATTGTTCCAGATCAACGCCGTTCATTTCGGCCCGCCGCGCCAAAGCCGCAGTAAATTCCCGGTCAATTTCAATGGGTCCTAAAGGCGTATCAACGGCAGTGCAAGCCAGGAGATAGGCAGGAGAATCGGCATGCATGTGCACCCCAAAAAGAACAATGGAATCCACAACCCGGCTGCCATGGGCAAGTGCCGAAAAGACCCGGCAGGCAAGTTTTCCGGAATAGATCCACCCGGCATGGGGCACAATCCCCCCCACAGGGTTATCCGGGAATTTTGTGCCCTCTCCGATGCTCGGATCATCACAAAATTGTTTAATGGCAGATCGACATTGCCCCGCCGATCCAGGGTACCATGATCCGGCAAAGGCCATTTTCTTTACACCCATGATTTGCCCCTCCCCAAAAAATTTAACCACAGAATTCACGGAAGTCACAGAATTCAATCTTCCGTGTATTCTGTGACTTCCGTGGTTTGACTTTTTTCATCTGCAGTTTCGCGATTTTAAGTCGTAATTATCCCAGTTTTTCCTTCACCTTGGTACGCAGCCATGCAATCCATGGTTCCATGCCTTCCTGGGTCTTGGCGGAGAGTTCAAACACCGGCATACCCGGATGCACCTTGCCCATATTTTCCACAGCCAGGGCTGCATCAAAATCCAGGTAGGGCAGCAGATCGATTTTATTTAAAATGGCGGCATCGGCCACCTGGAACATGAGCGGATATTTCAAAGGCTTGTCTTCACCTTCGGTGACACTTAAAACCACAGCCCTTGCATCCTCGCCGATATCAAATTCGGCAGGACAAACCAGGTTGCCGATATTTTCCACGATGAGCAGATCCAGGTCATCGCATCCCAGGGATTTGGCCGAAGATTCAATGAGATGGGCTGCCAGGTGGCAATCGCCGCCGAACTGGTCGGTATTAATCTGGGTCACCTTGGCACCGGTGACCGAAAGCCGGTCCGCATCATTTGTGGTGCAGACATCGCCCACGATCACGCCGACCCGGACGTCGGGCATCAACATTTCCAGGCTCCGGCACAGGGTTTCGGTCTTGCCTGATCCCGGCGATGACATCATGTTCAGCACAAATACCTGTTTCTCTTTAAAAAAAGAGCGATTTCGATCCGCATCGGATTCGTTTTTTGCCAGTACCCGTTTTTGTATATTTATCTCCATACGCTATCCCTCAATCTTTACTACGTCTATATCGTCTAATCATCTGCCAGTTCGATGGATGAGATTTCAATCTCCCGTCCCGAAATCATTTTCACCTGCCCGTCCTTGCAAGCCGGGCACCCGAAGGCCGGAACATCGGTCTGCCATTCATGGTTACAGCTTTCACAGCGCAAAGCCACCGGCACATCTTCGATGATCACTTCAGCGCCTTCAAGGGGCGTATCTTTGGTGATGATCTCCAGGCAGAAGGTGAGGCTGTGTTCCACCACCGCTGCTAATTTGCCAATTCTTAAATTCAATTTCTCCACCCTGGGATTTTCAATGTCATCGGGAATGGCATCCAGGGCGATGTTTACCAGTTGCTGGGCAATACCCATCTCATGCATACTTACTGATCCTGCCTTGCTTTAAAAAATTGTTGTTGAAATTCCGGGAAGTTGTCTTCCTTTATTGCATGACGCATTTTATCCATAAGGTCAAGATAATAATAGAGATTATGAATGGTGTTCAGACGATAGGACAATAGTTCTCGGGATTTATACAGATGGCGCAAATAGGCCCTGGAGTAATTGCGGCAGGTGTAACACCCGCAGGTTTCGTCAATGGGCCGCTCGTCCGTTTGGTATCTGGCATTGGGAAGATTCAGGGTGCCGGTGTGGGTAAACAACTGGCCGTTTCTGGCGTTTCTGGAGGGCATCACACAGTCGAACATGTCGCATCCCATCCCCACCAGGGTCACCAGATTTTCAGGCGTCCCCACCCCCATAATGTACCGAGGTTTGTGGGACGGTAAAAGCGGCAGGGTGTGGTCGGCCATCTCATACATCACATCGGTGGGCTCTCCCACGGAAAGGCCGCCAATGGCAAAGCCGGGAAAATCTATGGCCGTGATCTGTTCGGCGGATAAGGAGCGAAGCGCTTTGACCATGCCGCCCTGGACAATGCCGAACAGGTTATTGACGGCGCCTTTTTCCTGCCAGAAATCAAACCCTCGTTTTGCCCAGGCCGTGGTTTTATTCAAGGCGTCCGCCACCTGCTGGTCCGTGGCCGGGTGGCCCTGGCACCAGTCCAGGGACATCATGATGTCCGAACCTAAAATCATCTGGATCTCAACCGCCCGTTCCGGGGAAAAAAAGTGCCGGGAGCCGTCAATGTGGGATTGAAAATGAACGCCCTCATCAGTGAACTTGGCCAATTTTGCCAAAGAGAAAAACTGAAATCCGCCGGAGTCGGTGAGCATGGGCTTGTCCCAGGCCGTAAAACTATGAAGCCCTTTCATGGTTTCAATGACTTCACACCCGGGTCTCAGGTATAAATGATAGGTGTTGCCAAGAATAATCTGGGCCCCGCAATGGTCGAGATCTTCTTTGGAAACGGCCTTAACCGACCCCACAGTCCCCACAGGCATAAAAATCGGGGTTTCAATAACCCCGTGGTCCGTGGTGATCCGTCCCAGACGGGAGCGGTCCCGACCATCATCTTTTTTACTGTTATCTTTTATCAGGTCAAATGTAAGCATCTTTGATATCTTTTATGAAAATTTGTATAGCCGTCACTCAATAAACATGGCATCACCATAACTGAAAAATCTATATTTTTCAGCCACGGCGACATTATAAGCGTCCAAAATCCGCTCCCGGTCGTAAAAGGCGGAAATCAGCATGAGCAGTGTGGATTCAGGCAGATGGAAATTGGTGATCATGGCATCCACGCATTTGAATCGGTAGCCGGGATAAATAAAGAGATCGCACCGCCCCTGGCCGGCAGAAATAATTCCGTCATCATTGGTGCAAAACTCCAGGGTCCGCACGGACGTCGTCCCCACCGCAACAACCCTGCGGCCTTCGCCATGGGCCTGGTTAATCTTTTGGGCCGTCTGGTCATCCACAATAAAATATTCCGAGTGAATCTGATGATCCCGTATATCCTTGACCCGCACCGGAACAAAGGTGCCATACCCCACATGCAGAGTAATTCGTGCCACGTCCACACCTTTTTGCGCAAGCGTGGCAAGCAGTTCTTCTGTAAAATGAAGCCCGGCCGTAGGCGCAGCCACAGCCCCTTCGGCGTTTGCATAAACCGTCTGGTAATCGTGCCGGTCTCTTTGCTCTTCGGTTTGCGCCGGAGATCCGTCCTCCGGGCCCGGTTCCTGATTACGTTTGATATAAGGCGGCAGGGGCATTTTACCGGCTTTTTTCAATTGGGATAAAAAGTTCTGACCGCCGTCAAAACAAACCACAGAGATCCGCTCCCGATGTTCCACAACCGTGGCCTTGATATCCTGACCCAGATTGAGCACCGTACCCGGTTCCGGCCTTCGCGAAGCCCGGATCAGACAATCGCACTGAAACTGCCCGGTCTCGGCCAAATGCTTCATACCGGCAGCGTAATCAATAATAAGAACCTCTACGCGCCCTCCCGTGGGCTTATGGCCTAACAGCCGTGCCGGAACGACCCGGGTGTCATTGACCACCAGCAGATCGCCGGGGCGCAGCATATCAGCAACGTCAAAAAATCTGCGATGATTGATCGCGTGGGTTTTACGATCCAGATGCATGAGCCGGGACATACTTCTGTGCTCACAAGGCGCTTGGGCAATCAACGATTCGGGCAAATGATAACAATAATCAGACAAATTGTACATCAGTTCATCTCCATGGCAAGGTAGACCACTGCAAGTCCCGCCAGCATCATAAAAAAGCCAAACCGCCTCAAAGCGTTTTCGGGCATTTGCAGGATTATCATTACCATCTCCCGCATTTTATGCGGCGAAATGAAATAGGGCAGCCCTTCCACAATCATGACCATGCCCATCACACAGAAAAAAAATTTCATTGAAAAAGTTCCTTATCATTCTCCCTGAAACGCTGCAAAAAGGTACCTGTTTTAACGGGTTAAACGCTGTTTTGCAAGTATTAAGCCCCTAAAATTAAGGGTTCAGGTAAAAGTTCCCTTTATATACAGCGTATCTCACCCTTTTTTTCAGGCCAACAATTATTAGAGGTACCCTTGATTATTAAAAATATCAAGGTTATAAAGGAAGGCTGTTAAGAACTCAACCCCGGGCATGGGTGTCTTCATGCGCCGGGCACCCAAAGGAATCAAACATCACATGGCATTTGAACCTGTTATCGGATTAGAAGTCCACGCTCAGCTCAAAACAAAAACTAAAATATTCTGCAACTGTTCAACCGCGTTCGGCAAGGCCCCCAACGCCAATACCTGCCCGGTGTGCACAGGCATGCCCGGAGTTCTGCCGGTACTCAATAAAAAAGCCGTTACCTTCGCCATTAAGGCCGGTCTTGCCACCAACTGCACCATCAACCATGAAAGCCGGTTCGACAGAAAAAACTATTTCTACCCGGACCTTCCCAAGGGGTATCAGATCTCCCAGTTTGCCAAACCCATTGCCGAACACGGTTTTTTGGATATCGACGTGGACGAACAACAGATACGCATCGGCATCACCCGCATTCACATGGAAGAAGATGCCGGAAAACTGATCCATGATCCCCTGCGGGGTAAAAGCATGGTGGACCTGAACAGAACAGGGGTTCCCCTCATTGAAATTGTCAGTGAACCCGACCTTCGCACGGCGGCCCAGGCAGGTGCCTACCTGAGAAAACTGCACGCCATTTTAAGATATATTGATGTGTGCGACGGCAACATGGAGCAGGGCTCATTCAGGTGTGATGCCAACATCTCTCTGCGGCCCGTGGGTCAGGAAGCGTTCGGTACCCGCACCGAGCTTAAAAACCTGAACTCCTTTAAAAATGTGGAAAAAGCCATTCTCTACGAAATCCAGCGCCAGACCTATGTTCTTGAAGAGGGAGGAGAGGTTATCCAGGAGACCCGCCTGTGGGATCCCAACAAAAACAGAACCGCATCCATGCGCGGCAAGGAAGAGGCCCACGATTACAGATATTTTCCTGATCCCGACCTTGTGCCCCTGATCGTGGATGACGCCTGGATCCAGGACGTGCGCGCCAGCATGCCCGAACTGCCCGATGAAAAAAAGCAACGGTTCATAGAGGAATACAGCCTGTCCGAATATGATGCCGGTGTGTTAACCGCCAGCCTGGACATGGCCAATTTTTTTGAAAAAACGATTAAGCCGCTGAAAAATATCAAACAGGCCGCCAACTGGATCATGACCACGCTCATGGCCATGCTGAACGCCAAGGGCATTGAAATCACTGAATCACCCGTTGACGCCGATGGGTTTTCAAAACTGCTCGGCCTCTTAGAATCCTCCAGGATCAATGCCAATGCCGCCAAAACGATCTTTGAACTAATGGTTGAAACCGGCAAAGACCCCGAATCCATCGTCAAGGAAAAGGGTCTTGAACAGGTATCAGACCAGGGCGAACTTGAAACCATGGTGGATGAAATCATCAAGGAAAACCCGGATGAGGTTCAAGCTTACAGAGATGGAAAAACCAAGCTGTTCAGCTTTTTCATGGGTCAGGTCATGAAAAAGACCCGGGGCAAGGCAGACCCCAAAGTGGTTACGCCCATGCTCAAATCAAAACTGTAAGGGGAAATCAAATGAAAAAAATGCATTCTTTTTTTATTAAAGCGGTGATGTCCGTTTTTATTTTTAGCGGATTGGCTTTGCCATACACGGTCCTTGCCAATACCCCTGCAACCCTTGCCATCCTTTCCTTTGACATCAACGCCGATCAGGAGAAGAATCTGGACTACCTTAAACAAGGTATCTCAACCATGTTCTATTCCCGGCTCACCGACCCTGAAAAAGTAGTTGTGATCCCGACCCAAAAGATGGCAGCCGTCGAGGCGGGATTAAAAGATTTTTCCGGCAGTGAACTGGTCCATGAAGCTGCCCGTAAAACCGGCTCCAGATATGTGCTTTACGGCACCATCACAAGTCTTGGCGGTTCTTTCAGCATTGATGCCAAGGTGTTTGACACCGCTGAAAAGCAATACATGGCTTTTTTTGAACAATCCAAAAACAGTGATGACCTGATCAAAAAGGTGGACCGTATTGCCGCGGCCATAAACCATAAAGTATTTGACCGCACCACCGTCACCTGGGAACAGATGGAACAGGAAAAACAAAAGAAAATAAATGATTTAAAAAATCAGAACCCGGAAAACCTAATGCAGGCACCCACCGGCTGGCAGCGCGAAGAAAAAGTCGGCTGGAAAGTCTGGAAATATTTATTCTAAACCACCGAAAGACACGGAAAGCATTGAAACTCGTTTCCGTGTCTTTCCGTGTTTTCCGTGGTTCACAAAAAAGATTATCACAGATAATCCACCAGACTTACCCCCATGACCGAAGATGTCGAACTTAATGCCGCTTCATAAACAGTCTGGGACGATTTAAGCTTCATAATGGCCTCCACGGTATCCGCATCCCGGACCGTAGAGCGCTGGGTGATCAAAGTCAAATCCGAATCCGAAATGGTGGTTTCGGTGGTGGTGGTGCTCTTGTAAATTGACCCCAATGCTGAAATGTGTGAGGTCAGACTGTTATAATGATTTTCCAGCCGGGTCATTGCCCGCTCAATACCGTTTACATCCTCATTCTCCAGTGCTTCTTTAAAATCAAACACCGTATTCCAGATACTCCAGGTGACCGTTTGGCCTTCCACAGACGCCGAGGAAACATCCATGTCGCCAAACCCAAGATTTGATGCGGCACTGGCGTCGGTGTGGGTGCCGGACGAGAAAAGCAATTCAAAGGATTCGAGCCGGCGGCCGGTATCAAGATCCTCACTGATGGTAATTCTTTTGCTGTCTTCATCGTATTCAACCGAGTAGTTCACCCGGTTGCCGTTTTCAGCAGACGCTTTTTCAAGAGCCTCTTCCACGGCCTCGGCATAGGATTGGGCATCCGCGTAAGTACCGGCCTCTATGGTGGCTGTCAATTGTACACCGGTTTCGCCATCCATTGTGGTTTCCGTAAAATCAATGGTGTCGTTTTCACCGGCTACCACGGTAATTGTGTCGGCCATCGGCGCAATGCCGGTTACCGGGGAAATCGTTATGGTTTGCGCCTCAAACCCAAGATCCGTCAGGATACTTGTATTTTCATACCCCAGGGTAATGTCAAAGGAGATGGTGGTCCCCTCTTCGGGCGTCTTGTTCAGATCAATGACAAGATCAGACTCTCCGTCGTCATCCACATCAATTTCAATGGTATCGCCGGTTGCCCCGATTTCGGCATTAAGTCCGTACCCCGGATCATTTGAGACCTGCCAGGTATCATTGACGGTATAGGTCAAGGTAATGGGTTCCGAACCGTCATTCGGTGTATAATGGGTCAAGGCATCGTCGTTTATAATTTGAATTTCAAAGTTATCAAAATCCTGACCATCAGATTCAAAATTGGCAATGTCAGCGGTCTGGGTCTCAACGTTTTCAAAGGTTGCAGTCACGGCGGTATTAGTGCCGTCCGTCCCCATGGAAAAGGTGTTGGCAGCCTCATCATACTCCACCTCATATACGACACCGTATCCATACTCCTGGGACGCCCTGCTCAATGTCCGGGCCACAACATCAGCAAGTTCCTCTTTACTGTAGGTACCGCTGGCGATTGTCGCCTCAATGGTCAGAATATTGTCCAGGCCCATACCTGCGTCTTCACTGAAAACGATCTGGTTGTTCGTGGTGTCTACAATGATTTCATCTTCATAAAACATATCACTGCCGCAGCAATTCAAAGAGATGGTGGTATTTTCAGAAATGCTGATGTTTACACTGTCGGTGCTTCCGTTGTAAGTGACACTGGTGGGATTATCATCATCGTCATAGGTAAACGGCGTTGTCTGGTTATCATCACCGGCGAACACATACCCGCCATAGGCGTTTGTATTGGCAAAGTCCATAAGGCCATCCAGGTAAACCAGCAGACTTTCGGCAGCATTGGATCGCTGCTGTTCAGAGGCCGAGGCATTGGCCATGGATGAGGCCAAAAGCTTCATTTCAGCCAATTGATCCGCCATGGCGTCCAGGGCGGTTTCCGCTGTGGTAAGCACATTCTGGGCCTGGTCCACATTCACCTGATACTGGTCCAATGCCGCCAGTTCCGAATTGATGGAGAGCACCTGGTTCATTCCCGTCGGATCATCAGATGCGGTACTGATTTTCAAATTGGTGGATACGGTTTCATTGGCCTCGTTTAAATCAGAGGTAAGGCGTCCAAGCTGGTATGTGGCTTGTTTGTAAATGCTTATGGTTGCAACTCTCATGGCAGACCTCCTGTGGGATCTGTGTTATCAATCAACGTGTTGCCAGCAGAGCATCGAACATTGCCTGCACCGTTGTCAATAACTTGGTTGCGGCAAGATAGGCCTGCTGCTGGGCTGTCAGGTTAATCATTTCTTCATCCAGGGACACGGCGGACGTTGAGTCCCGCTGCTCGGTCAGCTGGTACACCAGGCTTTCGGAATATTCCAAAGCAGAATTAATACCGGCCGCCCGGGACCCGATGGTCGAGACCAAATAGGCCTGGTAATCATCCAGGGATGTGGCGGTAACCGTAACCGTCATCCCTTCTCCCCGGGTATAGGTATATGCCTTCATCTCAACACTGTCGTAGCGGGTGTCGGCCATGGCCAGGGCATTGCTGTTATCGCCGGCGGCAAGTTCAAAGGTTTCGGTATCCAGAAAACCTGATGCCAACAAATCGCCGTCGGCAACCACGTCATTAACACCGATGGTGGCTGCATCCGTTCCCGTAAAAAAGGTATTCACCCCAAGGGCTGCTGCAACGCCGCTGTTCCCGTCTTCATTGCCGGCAAATGCGTAGGAGAGATCATCCGCGTCCCTGGATTCCAAATCCATGCGAATATACCCGTCACCTGACACAGACTGGTCAAAGGTGATTTCAATATCCCCTACACCGTCTCCATCCAGATCAATCTGAAACCCGTCATCATCACCGTCTTCCGGTATAAGGGTTATGGTGCTGCCCGTGGGGTCATTGACAACAGACCAGGTGCCGTTTGAACGCTTAAATTCAAGGCCTTCGGCTTCAAACTCCAGGGCACTGTAGTTTAACACCGTGATTTCAAAATTTTCTTCGTCAATATTGTCATTACCCGAACAGGTGACGTTTTCAATGGCGCAATAGTCATCATTGGTATCAAACTCAATGGTATTGTCTTTGGTGACCGAAGCCGTCACCCCGCCTGCGCTCCGGTTAAATTCATCGGCAAAGGAATCAAGGGTCCAGTGCCAGTCCGAAAGGGATTGCAGGGTATTTCCGGCGGCATCGGCCACGGCTTTCCCATTTTCATCAGTGGTGACATAGAAGACATCGCCGTTCACAAGCGTGCCGCTGTCAAATGCGATGGTCATGCCGTCCACTTCCACGATAATCTGGGAATTTTCATCCTCGTTGCCTTCCAGTTTAATGGTGCCTGAATCGGTTTCAGACTTCCATTCGATCACAACATTTTCTTCATTATCCGGCAACGTGCCGCCGGTAATCACCGTAAACTCATAAGTATCATCGACACTTGCGGCTTTTCCTGTAACCGAACCCTCAAGTGTATCGGCATGGCCGTCGGCATCGGTGTTGATCCGAAGGGTATTTCCGGCCACAAGCGTGCCGTCGGATATGTCAAAACTTAAGGTTGTTTTTCCACCTTCAATGATTTCAACCACGCCGGATTCATCAATTTCGACATATCCGTCTTCGCCGGTGGCATTTCCCCTGCTGTCCAAAATTTCCCAGTAGATAATTGCAGGATCACTGAACGTGACGGCTGTGGCCGAATCTTTTGTAGATAAACCGGAAAGCAGGAAAACCAGAGTGTCATTTTCAGGCTCCTCGCAGCCTTCACCTGTACCCGTGGAGACACTTAACATGGCATCATTGGTGTCATTGGTAAAACCGGTAATGATAACTGCATCATCTTCTTCGTCAGCCGTCTTTAAGATGGTAACAGATGCACCATTTCGAATGACTTGGTAACCTTCTGCACCGAGTGCTGCTAAATCACTTTCTATTTCACTTGCAAAAAGGTCAGCCTGTTCAGTATCGGTTAACCCAACGCCGATGGGGCCATATTCTATGTAAAATTCGTCTATGAAAAAGGAGACGGTGCTTCCGGCATCAAAACCTTGATACCCACCAGCCCCGCCTAAGGTAATCATGCTGGATGCCGACCCGGAATTTCCAGTGACGCCGAAAAGCCCGGCAGCAGATTTCTCATCCGAACTGATTTCCATACCCGGATCCATGATAATAGTCACGGAACCGGTTATAACCACAGCATCACTTGTGGCGGGATTGTCAGTCAAAGATTGAGTTTCTGAACCACTGGAATCCATGGAAACGGAAAGTACGTCTCCTGTGTCAACAGTTGAATCTGCAACATTAAAATCATATACGCCGATGGTTGCACCGGACGCACTTTCAATGGACTTTCCGTCCACGACCGCCAAATCTGTGTCCTGGTTGGATTCATTAATGGATTGCACCGCAGCTTTAAGCGCATCTTCAAACTGTTCGTTAATGTCTTCATTAACGTCTCGAATAAAACTGACATCCGCCATCACCCCGTCGGCAGACAGTGTAAATTCAACGATATCCCCGTCAGCCGGCGCAATACCGGAAATGTCAAAATAGGCTGAAGTTGTGGACGCATAGGCATCTATACCATCTATACGTGAAAGCGCATCGGCAATGTCCGCGGCCGACCGCACGGCACCGGCCCCACTGTCTGAAATCTCCAGGGTCTGGGTACTGGAACCATTGGTAATGGTAAGGGTCTGTTTAGCAAGGGCAGCATCTAGCGCATCATCAATGCCTGAGTTTTGGTATGAAACACCGCCCAGAAGTGATCCGCTGGACTGCACCACAGTCTTTTCTCCCAGGGTTCCCTCATCAATTACGGTTAACTCATAAATGCTGTTATCCTCTCCGGACCCGGTAATGTTTGAAATGTCGGATGTGGAGATGGACATATCCACGGTCGCGGTCTGGTATTCTGAGGTGGCGTTCGTGGCATCCTGGATCACCATGGAAAAATCTTTGGTGTAGTCGATCTCATCCCCGTAGTACAAACTATCAAAGGTACCGCTTTTCCCGGCCTCGTAGGTCCCCTCCAGGGCACCGGAAAAATAGGTCTGCCCTGCCCCCTGGGAATGCTGATAGTTCAAAGTCCAGATTAGATTGGCTGCAAGCTCATCAAACTCGGCCTGGGTCTGGGGAATAACGGCATCTCTGATTTCAAGCCATCCGGCAATGGCACCGCCGGATATATCATCGGTAATGTCATAGGTATTTCCGGATTTTCCGGTCCAGTATACGCTGCCCTGCTTGATGCTTAAATCATATGAAATACCGTCCTCCACCAGGGGCAGGCCATTGGAGAGGATCAGGTAGGAACCGTCCTCTTTAACGGTGATATCAATATCAATACGTTCCCCAAGGTCGTCCACTAGGCCGTTACGCCTATCCTCAAGATCATTGGCATTCCCACCGGAGCTTTCAGCCGAGATGATAGCCAGGTTCAACTCGGCAATCTGTTCTGAGATGCTGTTCACTTCGGTAATGGCGGAAGATATTTCCCCGTTCATATCGTTAGTCAGGTCAGAGAGCCCATCTTCAATGGCATTTATGCGTTCTGTGAGATTGAGCCCTGCATCATATACTGCGTTTTGTTCGGTTTCACCCGACGGATTGTTGCTCAAATCCTCCCAGGCTGACCAGTAGACATCCAAAAGGGTATTCAGACTGTCATCCGTATCTTCGGAAAACATATTTTCAATGGAAGCAATATAAATCTGAGCCTCTTCCAGGGCTGCCTGGGTGCTCAATTCAGACGTCAGGGCATTTTCAAGCAGTTGGTTTACCGAATTGGTGACCGAAGTTACCGTTGCCCCTGTGCCGTAAATGTGCCCCCCCACGTTCACTGTGGAGGTGGTGGACAACTCCACGGACTGGATGCTGTAATCATCATTGTCTGCGTTGGCGATATTCTGGCCGGTGACACTGATGGCGGCCTGATAGGCCGTGACGGCATTGGATGCAGTATTTAGTATGGCATTAAGACTGCTCATGGCGCTCCCCATATCCTTTGTGGTCAACATACCTGGATGCGGCAGCCAGGCGGGCGATCACACGTTTAAACATCAAGGCGTTGCGGGCGGCGGTGGACATCAGTTCCTCGTGTCTTTGTTCCAGATCATTTGCAAGGCCCACCAACGTCTCTTGCTGATCCGGCGTTAATCCCTGAATCATTTTTACATGGCCGGCCAAGGTGTCGGGCATGGCGGCAGGCATTTTTTGCCGGGTCATCCTGCCGATCTGCGCGTTTGTGGAAGCAACAAGGGACTCAAACCGGTTCGCACAATTCCGTTTTCTCAGGATCAGCTTTTTCAAGGAGTCAGCATCATAGGACGTACCCGCGACATATTCAGCCTCCAGGATGTGACGCAATACTTTATGACACGCCCGCATCTTGACCATTTTTTGTTCAAGAACCGTCACAGGATCAATGATCACTTCTTGTTTATCCCGGAGATCTATCATGATGCCCCCTCATTCCTTGCTAACGCTTCATGCCGATGACCGTGCTCATCATCTCATCCACGGTGCTGATGATTTTCGCATTGGCTTCATAGGCTGTCTGCAGTTCGATCATGTTGACAAATTCCTCTGAAATATCCACGTTGGACATCTCAAGGGCATAGGATGAGAGGGTGCCCAGCCCGTTATCACCGGGTTTATTGGTGATGGCGGCCCCGCTGTCCGTTGTGGCGGAATAAAGATTTCCGCCCTCATTTTCAAGGCCGTTTGGATTGTTAAAGTCTGCCAGGGCGACCATAAACAAGGCAAGATCCTGACCATTTGAATAGGAGCCGGTAACCAGTCCCGAGGAGTCCACCCCAATACCTGTCAGATCTCCTGAGGCATAACCGTCGGCATCCTGGTATATGGTGGAGGAAGAGGTGGCGTACTGGGTGGAGGATAAGGAGGCATTAACCCAGTTGTTGCCGTCAAATTTCGATCCGATATTAAACGAAATGTCGGTTTCCGTCACACCGAACTGGCCGCCGAGAAAATCAGCCGTAAATTTGTAATAGCCGGTGTCCTTCGCCTCATCGGTTGCCACAGTGCGCCATGCAGTGGAGCCTTCGATGTCAAAAGTAATGACACTTCTATCCTCCAGAGGATCCGTATCCGTACCGTTTTTCAAATCCGTTTCAAATGTGAAGACAATGTCCTGCTTGTCATCTTCATTGCCGGACCCGTCAAGGTCTATGGAGCAATATGTGGCGTCACCTGAAATGGTGGCATTGCTGTATTCAGACGGCGGGGTATCAGGATCCACACTAAACGTGAAGTTTGTTTCAGCAGCTAAGCCGGTTATATTAAGATCATCAGTACCATCATTGTCAAAATCAATTTGCAACTCGTCGTGACTAACGGTGGATATTTGAGCCTGGGCATATTCCTCAGGGGGGGTAGATGCGATTGCAAAGGTAATAACCTTACCATCGTCATTCGTAGAGTCGATGTCCGCATCAAGGGAAATTTCTATGGTGGAAGTATCGCCGGAAGCCGTATCGATTACCATCTCATAAGTGTCACCACTGCCCGTAACAGTTATGGTAGCACCAATCGGGTTCGTTGTAATCCAGGCCCCGGAGGCATCATCCCATGTAAGGGTATAATTACCAGCCAGGATCGCAGCACCGTCTAAACTGGATGAATCCACGACGGTTATGCCTACATCATTAAAATCGGTATTCGCTGTATCAACAGTGAGATCATCATTTTTTAATGATTCATTCCAAACCCATGAGGTTGTACCGGCGTCCCAATATAAATTAACATCAGCCACCATAGTCATGGTTGCCGCACTGTCAGCATCATTGATATAAGTATACGTGCCGATTCCCCCCACATCGCTTGCCAGGGTGGCGGCGTCATATGCACCGACCGGATTGCTCCAGGCCCAGGTTTCCGTGTACGGATTCCAAATAAGGGAAAGGTCTTGAGCATCTGTTGTCATTACACCGGGATCGTTAATGGAAATCGTCGTATTGTTGTATGCATCCCCATCGTAAACTGCATTTTTAATATCCTGAACATGAAGTGCCGTGGGATCGTTAACATCAAAGGTGAGGGTATCCCCTGCCATGGCATATTCATCCAGGGAAATCTTCACATCGGCCTCTTTGTTTCCGCCGCTGGAAGTGGGGTCGAGCACAAGATAAACGGTTGTCGCATCGGAATAGATAATCTCTGCATCCTTATAGGAACTGGGCAGGTTGGTATCATCAAGAATCCATTTATCCCCATCAAAAGACATTGAAATGCCGTAACCATCCAATTGTATGGCCTCGGAATCTTCGATTTCAAAGTGAACATTTTCTATGGAATTGTTGCCGGATACGTCCACGTTACCGATGATACCGCTAAGCTCTTCCATGGTAATGGAAACGATTTCACCGGAACTTTCTGAAAAGGTAATGGTGCCCCTTGCCAGAAGCCCTGAAGCGTCGGTACCTGCCACAAGGGAACGCTTGTCCTCGTTGGGATTACAGGTAATGACGTATTCCCAGTCGGTATCGGATTTCTTGTCGTAATAGACTGTGACTTCATGGGAAGAGCCCAGAGAATCATAAACTGTAACCACAGTCTGGTATTCGTAACCGCTGGAATTCATTGAAATGCCGGTGTCGGTATTATGTTCAAACAAATTGGACAAAACCGTAGAAAGAGACTCGGCATCGGAATCCAGATTGGTAATAACGGTGATTTCCTCCGTATCATCCGGCGGACTTGTAAACTCGGTTAATATCAGGTCGGTAATAGCACCGTATGATTCACTGGTATTTGCATCAACATACCAGCCCTGGAGGATATAGCCTCCTGAAGTGACAAGCGCGCCGCTTTCATTAAACGAGAAATTGCCGGCTCTTGTATAATAAGTCTCTTCAGATCCCAATTCGGAAACGATAAAAAACCCGTCTCCGCCAATGGCAAGATCCGTCGCATTACTTGTGGTTTCAAGGGAGCCGTCGGTGAACACCGAGGCCACATTGTCAACGTTCATGCCGAGCCCCACCTGGGAAGCCCCGGCATTGGTACCGATGGTCTGGTAAAGGGTATCGGCAAAGGTCGCGGTTCCCTTTTTAAACCCAAGGGTATTGATGTTTGATATATTATTACTTGTGACCTGGAGTGCATTGCCTGTGTTGCCCAGGCCGCTTGTGCCGGCATAAAGGGAACTGCTTAATGACATGGGTTCCTCCTTTACATGTGTAAAGTTTTATTGCTTGGGCAGATCCTGCAAAATTTACAGACCTGCCTGTTTTATTATTCAACTGCAGTGATGCTTGATACAGATACCAGACGTCCGGTATCTCCAATTTCAAGATATTGGGTGCCGTCCACAGAAGTGATGGCACTGACCTCTCCGGAAATGGCGGTGGAGGCCGTCCCCGTATCCGCAGTTACCGTATAGTAATAAAGTCCGTCAGAGCTGGCGTAGCCGTTGCTTGTAAGCCCGTCCCAGGTGACCTCATTGTCTCCGGTGGTTGTGTCATCCGCGGATATCTCAATGGTGTCAACTTTTTCATCATCCGAATTATAAATTGTCACGGTAATATCAGAAGAGGCTGTCAGACTAAAGCTGAGAGGATCTCCCTGAACCTTACCATCGTCCACCTGAACAATTGGATAACTGGAAGAGACCGTGGTGCCCAGATATTCAAGAATAGAGGTTGAATTATTGGAAGACGAGGACGAAGAATCGGTTACGGTGGTGACATTATCCGGGTCGATCAAAACGCCGCTGATCACGAGGTATCCTTTACCATTCTGATAGGAAACCGCATCCACAGTACCGGACAGATAGGATTCCACCTCCTGGTAACCGTCCCCGGAATTGGCCATGACCACATAGGAATATATACCGTCATCCAGACTGTTACCCGCATCATCCGTGCCATCCCAGAAGACCAGATAGGCGCCGGCCGAAACCTCACCCTGGGACAGTGTCGCAACCTTGGTTCCATCTGAATCATACACATAAACAAGGACTTCGGACGGTTCATCAACCTCATAAAATCCGGGTGTTACAGCGCCGTCTTCTATGGTCATTGAGGTGACTGTTGCGGTTACGTCCTTTCCTACAAAGGAACTCACATCAGTATTGCTTTCGGACTCCTGGGCATCCGCTATCATTTCGTCAAGTTTGTCATTCACATTAATCAACTGTTCAACCTGAGAAAACTGGGCCAACTGGTCTGTGAACTGTTCGGTATCTGCAGGGTCAAGAGGGTTCTGATTTTCAAGCTGGGCCACCAGAAGCGTTAAAAACTCTTCGTTACCCAATGAATTATTTGTGTCCGAGTCACTTGTTGAGGATGTCTTTGCATCATAAGCCTCATAGCCAGCGTTCAGTGACGAAATTATTGAACTATCAGACATGCCTGCCTCCTCTGGTTGTTGTTATTTAATGGTGTCAATGATTGGTTTATTGTTTTAAAAAACCAAAACCACTGATTCAAATCTTACTGGTGATTTTATCCTGATCCTAAGTAAACCAAGAAAAGTGCCTAAAAGATCAACCCATAAGCATTACAGACCGGATACATATATTTATATCAAATGTTTAGTTTTAAAAAATCCAATGAAAAACAAGAAATAATATATTAATTTAGAACATTATTAATAATATCTATATCTGTACAATCGATATCAATCTGATGATATAATTTTCGCACATATCTTTATTAATGGATAATACCCATCGCCATTCTGTGTTTTCAACCTGGAATTTTTTACCTATGCCACGGATTTAATTGAGCTGATAGATGGTCTCGACTGGCGCTAAAATAAAAGTTGACAAAAAAGTATCATATTTTTAGTTTGAGATAACCAATTGTATATCCTTTAAAAAATTTATTTTTTGAAACTTAATTTATTGAAATATTTCAAGAGGTCGATATTTTCCCATCTAAAGGATATACCGACCCAGGGCGATACCAGATTCACCACTCGGAAGAAATTGCCTGTCAAAAGCAGATAAAACTTTAAGGAGAAACATCATGGCAACCGGCACCATTACCTCACTTGGACTTGGGTCTGACCTTGATCTTCAAAGTCTGTTAGACACCCAGCGGGAAGCCGATGAAACCATTGCAGGAATGGCGCTGGATGATATTGAAGAACTGCAGGCCAAAGAAGAAGCGCTCTCTTCGGTCCAAAGCCAACTTTTGTCCATGAAATCCAGTGCGTTGAATCTCTCTTTATCTTCCACATACCTGTATCGAAACGTAACTTCATCCAATGAAGATGTCGCCACTGCAACAGTCCTTGACGGAACAGCCACCGGGAGCCACACCGTGACCACGACCCGGCTTGCGTCTGCCAGTTCGTACAAGTCAGATGGTTTTGCTTCCGAATCAGCCACTGTCTATGTGCCCACCACCCAGCAATCCAGCGACACTTACACCGACGGGACGGATACGGCGCTTGAAGAGGGTCAGACACTGACAATCAATTACGGAAACGAAGATAACCCCCAGACATTCACCATCACCGGCACTGCAGGCGGCATGAGCGTTAATGAACTGCTCTCTGCCATCAATGATGATGCAGACATAAGTCAATATGTAACCGCGTCTACATACGCAGATGAAGACGGTATGCATATTCAAATAGAGTCCGCCACCGGCGAAACCGGAGAAGATGGCCGTGTGGATGTTGTAGGTTCGGAAGGGGTTTCATCGTTTACGGCACCCAAAGAAGAGCTATCTTTCACTGTGGGTGATGGTGAGGTTTTTACCATCTCGATACCGGCTGAAACCTCCCTCAAAAACTTAGCAACGCGCATTAATGATGCCGAGGATAATCCTGGGGTCACGGCAACGGTCATTTATACCGGCACAGGGGATAACCCATATCAGTTGGTTCTCAAAGCAGATACCACTGGAGAAGACAACAGAATTAACATCATCAGCCAGCCGGACGGGTTAGGGTTAAAAGAAGAGAATGGTAAAGGGTACACGATGACTGGGGAGAACGCCATCTCCTTTGAAACGGCGGTAACCATTGATGGTACAAACAATACCATTGCCTTCGAAGAGGTGAATGAAGACGGAGAAGCTGTGTCTTTAAGCGCAGAAATTAAGGCAGGAGATTACGGAACAGCTGAAGAGCTTGCCGCAGCAGTTGAAAAAGCATTGGAAAATGCCTCCAAAGAGAATGGAAATGATTCGGACTACCAGGTAGAGATTGACCCAGATACAGGCTTAATGTCCGTTTCCCAGGCCGGAACCCTTGAAAGTGTGACCATAAACTGGGAAGATGCAGGCAGTACCGCAGCCGCTACTCTGGGATTCACCAACAATCAAACCATAACACCAATGGACGCCTCGCTCAATGCCATGCTCACCGTTGACGGCAACACGTACCAGCGCCAGGAAAATAAAGGTATTGATGACATTATAGAAGGTGTATCATTAAAACTCTATTCCACAGGCGCATCTACATTTACCGTAGAAAATGATACCGAAGACATTGTGGCGGAATTAACGTCACTTGTAGAGACCTACAATGCGCTTATGGCTGAAATTGATGAAAACGATGATTACAGTGAAGACGAAGAATCCTGGGGCCCCTTGGCCCAAAGCTCCACGGTTAGAACCTTGAAGCAGACCATGCAGGATCTGTTCACCACCACGGTGGATACAAACAGCGCCATCACCTCCCTGCTGGACCTGGGCATTGAAATCAATAGAGACGGCACCATGACCCTGGACGAAGACGCACTGAATGAAGTATTAAGCAGCAGTTATGATGACATCGTTGCTCTGCTTAAGGGCACCGATGATGTTGAAGGATTGGGCGATACCCTCAACGACTCCTTTGGCAGCTATGCCTTGTCCGGCGGCTATCTTCAAGACGAAATTGATACCCTTGAAGATAAAGTGACCCGACTTTCAGATGATTATCAAGAGGATATGGCGCGCATTGAAAAAAAATACGAACGGATGGCAGCCGAATACACGGCATTGGACTCATATCTTTCAGAAATTGCCAATACGCAAAGCTACATTGATACGATGATGTCGTCCACAAATAAAGACTAAAGACGTATTTTTATCGTTTCACAGATATAAGTATAAAAAGGCGGCGTTTTAACTTTCAGGTTAAAACGCCGCCTTTTTTTAGGGTTCTACTTAATCAGCAAATTCTAATGATGGGAGCCGCCTTTATCGTTGACCGTGTCATAGGCTGCCTTAAGAATGCAATAGGTCATGCCTGCTCCTAAAATGGAGATGGCATACCAGAATCCACCGAAGAAGATTGCATGGCCGATGTCCCAGGCCCATTCAAAACAAAAGGGAAACATGAAAACCTCCTTTATTAGTTTTGAGCTGCCGTATCGGCAGATTCATTAAGTTCCAGTTCCTGGGGAAATACCGGCAGATACCGGTACGCAACGGCGATCAGGATAATTCCATAGGCAACAGGCAAAATGGTGGTCGCCACTTCCTGCCAGCTAGGAATATACAGTGCCCAGGAGTCAAAAGACATCACAGGCACAGCCATGATCTGAAGTACCATAACCCACCGATTTAAACACACACCGATAACGCCCAGGATAATGGCAACGTTACGGGTGGTCGGATTTTCACGGGTGCTTTTATTCAGCAGGAGCAGCCCCGGTACAACACCGCACAGAACCACTTCAGTGATCAAAATCCAGTATCCGTAGAATCCGTTATTGCTGTAGAAATGGCTCAGTTTAAATCCCATGGAGGGGGCAGTAACAAATGCCCAGTAAATGGTATCAATAATCTTGGCGATGATATACGTGGTAATCATCCACCCGGAAATTTTTGCCAGCAGATTAACGGTCTTATCGCTAACCAGCTTTTTACCCGTGATCATTTCTGTAATCTTGGTCACCAGCAACGTAAAGCAGGGGCCGAAAGCGGCAGCAGACCAGGTAAACAGAAAGAAAGTCCAGGGCCAGATCAAAAGCCCTTCACGGTAGGCAAACGGACGGCCGAACATAACGCCGGCCACACCGCCCAAAGAGCCCTGGTGGAAGAAACTCAAGAAAGCACCGGTGGCGGCAAAAATAGCCATCACCTCGTGCATGTTATGGGCCAGATGGTGGAAAAACGGCACCTTGTAGGCCTGGCGGTTTTCCAGAATATTGGGAATAAATTCAATGGTCAGTACCGCAAAATAGCAGGACAGACAATAGGCCACCTCTGTGAGCATGGAATGCACATTGGCGTGCCAGAAAATAAACCAGCCGCGCAGGGGCTGTCCAATATCAATGGCAAGGATCAACAGGGCGGAGCTGTAGCAGATAAACCCGATGATCACGGCAAAGTTGATGATATTTTTCAACTCATCAACCTTGAAAATGTATTTTAACAGACCGGTAAAAAACGCGCCGCCACCAACAGCAATGACTGCCAGGTCAGCCCAGATCCACAGGGCAAATCCGTAGTAATCGTTCATGTTGGTCTGGTTCAGGCCTTTAAACCAGCACAGAAACATGGCATAAACGCCCCAGAGCAGAACAGCACCCACGATGAGTATCCCAATCATGAATACTGGGAATGGACACCGCTTGGCGCCTTCGGGTATTAATGCATCATCCATATCTAATTACTCCTAAATAGTTTTATGCAAGTTAACCATGGGATGAAGACGCCCCATGATGGGTTTTAACATTTTCCCACTCACCTTTAAGGTAGTTGTCTCCGGCCTTTCTGACCCATTCCCGCTCAGACATGTAATATACCTTGGTGTTGGTGCCAAGACGCTCAAGCAGCCTGAAAACTTTCGGGTTTCTGGATTTGTCCACAACCTTGTGATTCATGGGATCTGGATGGGGATCGGGCTTAACAATCTGATGGACCTTGTGAGCAGGATTGTTCAGGTCACCAAACACAATGGCACCGGCCGGGCAAGCGGAGGTGCATGCGGTCTGATATTCCATCTCTTCGATATCACGATCTTCGACAATGGCCTTTTCCCGGGCCAGCTGATACCTGTGATAACAAAAGGAGCACTTTTCGACCACACCGCGCATACGCGGAGAAACATTGGGGCTCAGGTAATTTTCCATACCCTCGGGCCATTTGGGATCCCACCAGTTGAAGTATCTGGCATGGTACGGGCATGCTCCCATGCAGTACCGGCAGCCAAAGCAGCGGGTGTAGATCTGGCTGACAATACCGGTGTCGTAGCCGTAATCGGTTGCGGTTGCCGGGCATACAGATACGCAGGGTGAATGGCCATGGCCCCCAATGCCGGAGCAGTGCTGGCAGGGACGGGGCAGATAAGCGACTTCAGTTTCAGGAAAGGATTTCCCATTGGTCAGTTTGTACACCCGCATCCAGGTGATACTGTCCTTTTTATTGGTTTCATCCTCCTTAAACGGAACGTTATTCTCAGACATGCACGAGACCATACAGGCACCGCATCCCGTGCATTTGTCCAGATCGATAACCATTCCGAACTTATGGGCTTCTTTATTTTCTATCATCAGAACCTCTTAAAATGATTTCGTAAACAGTTTACGCCTTGGAAAGTTTAGCTTGAATTCCAAAAGCAGCATCCAGTCCTGAACCAGGCTCGATGACCGGGCCGATCAGATCATTGACATTGGCACCTTTACCGGCCACGTAAGGATTGTTGAAGGCATGTCCAAGCCCCCTTGGCATACCGATCACGCCGGGCATGATACCTTCATTATAGCCGATTTTCACCTTTGCCGTCCCCGCAGCGGTTTTAAGGACAGCGAGACTACCGTCTTTCAAGGCGCCTGCAGTGGCCGGATTAATTTCAACGACACTGTATTTGCCTGAAAGCACTTTGTCGGATACGGTTTTAATGGCAAAGGGAGAAGAGATCATTGAACCCGCAGCAAGCCGCATCTTATCGACGGGAACCAGGGTTAAATAGCCCTCTTCCACGGATGCTTCAACCTTAGGCGCAGAAGCAAGGAAGGTGAAATCCGTTGTCGGTGTTCCCACAGGCGGTTTGTCATCGATCAGGACATACCCTTCCTCGGACAAGGACTCCCAAACTTTTTCTGCAACCGCTTCAAGGCAGGCATCATAGGAATCCCAGGCAAAGCTTTCCGCCATGCTGTCACCCATGGCCTGGGCCAGCAGAATCAGTGCATCGCCAGGGTGCTTGGTGTCAAAGATGGGGGCAACCATCGGCCGGCAGAGGCCGACGACTGTTTTGGCAAGCCCGGCACCGGAAACAACATCTTCAAGGCGTTCAAGAAAAATGGAGGCCGGCAGGATCACATCTGATCTGAGCGCCGTTTCATCCATGAAAGAACTAAAGCTGACTTTGAAATCAACTTTGTCCATGGCAGCTTTGACTTTTTCAGTGTCGTTCAGTGCGTAGCAGGGATTGGCATTGTAAATAAACAGGGCGGAAAGGCCGCCGTCTGCGCTAAGCTTATCAACCAGTTCATTCACGGAACCGGCAAGTTTTTCCTTGCCTGCGCCCTGTTCGGCGGCGTCATCCATGACATTTTCAGGAAAGCTTAGATAATCTGCCGGCCACATGACAAAGGCACCGCCGACTTTATTCAGGCGGCCTGCCAATGCATTAAGAGCCTGGACAGCAGCAAATTCACGAAGACTTTGACCCACGTCGCCTCTGCCCTTTCCGGGCACGGCCACAGGTGCCTTGGCGTTAATAAAGGCCATGGCAAGGGCTTCAATATCAGCAGCCTTAACGCCGGTAATCGCCTCAACCTTGTCCAGCGTATACTCTTTTTTCAGCATCGCAGCAAAGGCCAGCTTGTTTACATCCCCCAGGAGGATTTTTTTGGCGACCTCGGTCTTTTCAAGCAGCACCCCACAAAGGCCCAGGGCCAGGTCTGCTTCCGTACCCGGTTTCACGGCGATGATCTTATCAGCAACACAGGCCGTATTGGACAGTCTGTAATCAACCTGTACAAGTTGGGCCTTGCGTTCATGCCTTGAGGCGTTGGCCTGGATACAAGCCACAGGAGATCCCCAGCCTTCAATAATAGCCGCGCCGAAACTTAAGATAAAGTCGGCGTGGTCAAGATCGAAACCAAGGCTGCGATCTGCACTGTGAAGTGCCTCTGCCGTCATTACCAGATTGGATTCAAGGCTCGGCATTTTGTAGGTATTGGGCGTACCAAAGGCTTCCATAAAACGGTCAAAAAGTTTGGCCATGGAGCCGTTCTCGGCACCGGTGATCATCCCAAGGGATTCAGGGGAACCGGCTTCACGGATCTCACCCAATTTTGCGGCCACAAGCGAGATGGCCTCATCCCAGGAGATCTTTTCAAATTTCTCCCCGTTTTTCTTTAAGGGAGTCTGTACTCTGGCAGGATCATAAAGATACTGCAGTCCGGCAATACCGTGAAGGCAGGCACCGCCGTTATTGATCGGATAAGCGTCAAGGCCTTCAATCTTAACAGGCCGTCCGTTTATTTTTCTGACGCTGATGCCGCAGGCACCTGGACACAGGCTGCACACGGAATGGTCATAGGTTATTTCGCCGTCTTTAGGAACAGGGGTCCAGGGCCAATTCTGGGTCCAGATGGAAGAATCATCTGTCAGCTTGACACCCACAGGAGAAAGCGCAATGCCGGCTGCCGCGCCAAGTCCCAATCCCAAGAAGCTTCGTCTGTCAATTTTCATAAGTCATCCTTTATAAACTTTGAAATTCTTGTCCTTGAGGTATCTTACTTGTGGCACTGGAAGCAGTAGCCCTTGTGACCCATCTCTTCCAGGTGGCATTCGGCACAATCATCCATCTTCATGCGATCCCAGGAATTCTTTTTGATCCCCCAGATATTTTTGCCCCAGATATCACGGCTGTAGCCGGTAATTCTATTTTCCTCATAGGGCCGCGAAGCGGTGGACTCACCAATGTGACCATGGCAAGTTTTACAATCCATGCCGCCAGCAACGGTATGGGCTGCATGGGAAAAATAGACGCAGTCAGGCTGCCTGGAATAAACCAGCCAGGGCACTTCTTTACCTTTAGCCACATACTCCTCGGCGAACACGGCTTCGTCATCGGTTTCACCCATGGGCTCATCCGTATGGCATTCCGTACAGGCCGCCAACTTCGGGATTCCGGAAAACGTACCGTCTTCTCTGAGAAAATGGCAGGTTTCACAATCACCTGTCTCGCCAACATGAAGGCGGTGATCGAAATTAAACGGCTGTTCCTTTTTTGAATAAAGCAATTTTGGAAACAGCAGCCAGCCCGACAGGAAACACACCAAAAATGCCCCCATAAAAAAGATGACACCGAGGCCTAACCCCTTGTCATCTTTTGGACCGTTGTCGGTGCCGTGGTGCGCACCGCCCCCAGGACCATCGTTTGCTTTGTTTTCTAACTCACTCATGAAAACTCCATCAAAGTTAAAATGTTGATGTTACCATACCTTTGCGGCCACAGGATTAAGTCCCAGGCCAATATTTTTCGCAGAAACACATCTACCATGCCGATTTTCTGCAATACGTCCGGAAAATACAAATTCGGTCATTCTATATTAATATATGTTTGCCTTGTCAAGTTTAATTGGGAGAAGCCTTGACCCGGAACGGCCTGAACAGAATCGGATTAAAATCATTCTCCTTGGCTATTTTAAATTTTATACAATTATATAATAGCTTTAAAAAAAATGACCGGAAAAAATGTAATTTTTCGTAAAATATTGCGACAAAACATAGAGTAATTTTCAAACCCAGCGTATTTAATGAAAAAGCCCAGGGCGCATATTGTGATATGCGCCCTGGGCTTTGCTTTTAACTGTTATGAAAATTTTGCGCAAATCCTCCGGCAAAACCTTGCTCAGCGGCTTGCCGCCTAACCGTAACTGTGAAGTCCGGATAAAAGAAAGTTGACGCCGAAATACGTGAACAGAACCCCTAAAAATCCGATGATGGAGACAATGGCAAGATTTTTACCGTGCCACCCGCGCATCAAACGCAGATGCAGAAAAATGGCGTAAATAAACCAGGTGATCAAAGACCAGGTCTCTTTGGGGTCCCAGGACCAGTATTTGCCCCAGGCGGAATTGGCCCAGACCGAACCTGTGATAATACCGATGGTCAGAAACAAAAAACCGAAAACAATCATCTGGTAGGTCAGCTCATCAATGGTATCCCAGTCGGGTAATTTGGCAAACAAGCGCTTTGCCGTAGGCGTTTTGGGTTTGATGAAATACATAAAGCTGAACCCAAAGGCCAGGGCAAAGCCGGCATACCCCAGAAAGCAGGTAATGACATGGGCAATAAGCCAGTTGGACTTGAGCGCAGGAATCAACGGCGAGATTTTTGACGTGATGGACGGGTCAAAGCTGGCATAGGCAATGCCAAGAAAAATCAAAGGAGAGACAAATACGCCGATGATACTCTCCTTATACTTGCACTCCACAAATACATAGAGGGCCGCGGCCGTCCAAGAGAAAAAGACCAGGGACTCATACATATTTGAAAACGGCGCATGCCCGTATCCCATTTGGTAGGATTCGACCCAGCGCAATAGAATTCCGCAGGTGTTGGCCACAAGGCCGATAACAATTACCCAGAAACCCAACCGGGCAAAGCTTTGTTTTTTAAAAGAAAAAGATCCAATATAAAATATCGATGCCAAGGCATAGATAAATGTTGCAGCCGATAAAAGCAGGGATGAATTCATTTGCCTGATACTTCCTTTAATTCCTTTACAAGTTTTTTAACGGTCAAATTGGTACTCTGGGCATTGCGGTTTGCCCGGCCGGCCACCCACACCCGGGTACTGCCGGACCCGGCCTGTTCAAGGCCGATGCACACAGACTGATGGGAGACAAAAAACGTAACCCAGCAACCAATGATCATAAGCAAAAAGCCTGTGTACACAAATGGAACGCCCGGATCCTTTGTCACCTGAAGTCCGGTATAATAAGCCTGGTCCCAGGATTTAACCTCAACGGTGAACCTGCCCTTGCGCATTTTATCAAATGTGGGAAACTTGGTGGGCAGAACAATTTGGGCATTTTTGCCGTTGTTTGTTTCAAGGCGCCCGACAAACGCCTCTCCCAGGTCATGACCGTTGAAGTCATAATGGGGCACAAACCCTTCAAATATAAATTTACCGGCATCAGCGGGCAGCGGCACACTTTTACCGTTTTTTGTGGTGTGCGTCTCAACTGTCCCGGTTTCACTGTCAGTGATTTCAAACAGGGCCTCATCAGGTGTGGTCGGACCATAGGACGCCTGGAAGATGTTAATCCCCTTGTACCGTAACGGATGGTTGACCAGAATCTCCCGGGTAAAACTTTCCGCGTTGTTTTCAAGGATGGTCAAGTTAGATTTATATTCATCCGGGGCCCCTGTATCGTAAAACTTAACCTGAAAATCATTGCACCGGACCATGAACGGCAGTTTGATGGGCAACCGGGTGTGGCTGTCAAACACCGTATCTGCGGTTTGTCCTTCATCCAGTCGCAAGTTTGCCTTAAAACCCAGGGCGGACCCGATCAAGGCACCGGCAAGCAGCATCAGTACACTGGCATGGACCACATAGACCCCAAGCCGGGACCACCGGCCTTTTTCGGCATATAAAAAGAGCCCTGTGTCGTCCGTCTTCTCAATCACTTTACCGCCCCGACCGGCAAGCGCCTTTTTTGCCCGAAGCGTAATCTGTTCTATTGAAGCGTGGCAGTCAAACTGCTGCCTGTTTTTAGCATTTTCGAACCGCCGGGGATTGACTGAAATCTGTTTAGGAAAAATAATTTTCCAGGACCCCGACAGCCTGTCAATGGAGCAGACAACAATATTGACGCACAATACCACCATGAGCAACAGATACCACCATGCCTGATACATCCTGTCCAGATCAAGCACCTGGATCATATTGTACAGCCCCGGCCCGTAAAGCCGGATATACGCTTCGGGGCTTGCGTTCTGCAGAATCAACGTACCAATGATAGAGGTTACGGCCAAAAGCACCAGGGTATAAACAGTGAGTTTCACCGAGGCAAAAAACATCCAGATCTGATCGGCAAAGCTGTCTTTTTGTCTCAAAACAATTCTTTCACTAAAATTTGTACGAAAGCGTCCAGGCTGCTCATACAGCTTTCATCTCTTGTTGTATGTTAATTTCGACAACCATCATTCGACTGCTAAGCTAACTATTCAGTCACAACGAGCTGCCCGCCCTCATTCAAGGTCTATGTCCCATCCAGTTCGGCCCACAGCTTGGACCTGGGGTCAAGCGAGGTTTTGACGGCCTGGCGGTTCATGGGCATGCTGCCGAAATAATCACTTTTTCCCGGAACCGCGTGATACCCGTATAAAGCAGCTGGCGGGTAACAACCGGTGATTCCCTTCAATAATCGCATACGTGTCACCGTTAAACAGCAACCGCTTGTAATCATTGCACCGAACTTTTAAAAGCATGTTAAAAATAGGCCGTTTTATACCATCTTTTCCATCGGATCGTAAAATCTTTTCGCATAGATGATTAATTTGTAATGTTCCGCTGCGTCCCCAATTGCGGACACACATCACCCGGGAAGTCGGCAGATCAATACGGCGGAAGGGACCTCAAAGAGGCGTGAATATTTATAAGAACTAAGATCAGACTTAAATTATCAGGCAATGATATCATACCCCGAGCCGTTATTGTCATCGGCGGGGACGGGCCGGACCGATGTCCTTAAACGACGGTCAGGCTTTTTCCTGCGATCTTTTTTGAAAGATAGGGTAACAATCACACCGTCTCTGACGCTTTTGCGTCGGTCATACCGCCTTTTGCGTCTTTCTTTTCTGCGATTGGGCGCCTTGTGCTGATATCCACCGGCAAACCCCGCACCCCTGGTGCCGTTTCCCATAATCTTATCGGCACCGGGTATTATCTCATAGTCAGCAATCATAATTTAAGTCTTTATATTTTTCTTTTTATCTTTAATTCTGGAAATTGTTTTTAACTTCCAAATACAGATATCGTCAACGACTAAATATTTCTTTAATTATGACCATGACCGCCCACAAAACCATGGGCGCTGTGGGGGCAGGCCCCTGAGCCCGCCCTGCCCCGGTGCCTGCCTTTGCCGCTGTGACACCCCCGACAAGGGCAACCACAGGGGGTTGCCCCTACAAAAACGGAAAACAAGCCAACTGCCCAGTCCGGGCGAGACCCCGGGCTTATTTTTTCGTTTCACACTCATCCACATAATTGTGGATTCTTAAAAACGGAATAAACATCTTATCAGCTACTTCAAAATGCTTTATCAGCAGATCCCGCAATACCAAAATATCTTCAAGTGACAGATTATCAACGTCGTCTGCTATTTCACGACGAAGGCCAATGGCTTTTTTGATAAACCGGCGATGGGACTTTGCATGGAGATCAAGATCCGGATATCCTTTTTGCCCAAGCACTTTTTCTTCCTGTGAAAAAAGAAGTTTACTGTAATCGTTAACATCCGTGACTAAATTAGACACGTCCTTATTGCCGCCCTTCTTTGACTTTATGCCGATCAGGGTGTTAAACATCTCCATTAGCTGTTTGCGGCTTTCATCCAGTTCAGGCACATCCACGCCGTATTTTTTATCCCATTCAATGATATTGGTCATGGGTTACTCTCCTTTGTTCTTTTTTTTATTTTTCCCCAACCGCAGTGTGGCCAGAATACCAATGGAAATCAGTACGGCAACAATAACGGCAAAGGTAATTCCATGCTGCCCGAACCGCGGGTAAATAACAAAAGGCACCAGATAACCGTATAAAAACGAATGCAGCAGTCCGATGCCGATAACTCTAATTACAATTTTTTTCACCCCAACCGCTCCAGAATACGCTGGTGAATGTTTCCAAACCCGCCATTGGACATCACCAAAACCAGATCATGGGGTTTAAGTTCCAAGGCAAGAAAGTCAACCACCTGGCCGGGATCATTAAAATGGTGGGCCGCCCGGCCTCGTTTACAAATATCCTGGGTCAACCGTTCAGGTGAAAACCGCTCCGCTTCGGGAATATTCTTTTTTACCCCGGGAGAACAGATACACACCAGGTCCGCAAGGTCAAAGCATGCCGGATAAGTCTCTTGGAAAATATTTCGCATGCTTGTATTGGTTCTGGGTTCAAACACGGCCACCAGCCGACCTTTGGGATAAAACGGTTTGACTGCGGCAATGGTCTCTTTCACCGCTGTGGGATGATGGGCAAAATCATCCATCACCGTAATGCCGTTCACCTGTCCCCGGATCTCCTGGCGCCGTTTCACCCCGCTTAAGGTTGACAGCCCCCGGGCAATATCCGACTCGGCAATCCCCAGACTGCGGGCCGCGGCAACGCAAGCCGTTGCATTGAGAAGGTTATGCCGCCCGGGCAGATCCGTCTGCACATTAAAATCCGTGCCGGGACCGGTGATGCGGGCAAGGGTATGCAAACGGCCCGTAACGGGATCAGGCTCACTGCTTAATCGATGATCGTTCACCTGCCACATGGCGTCTGCGCCGTAAGTCTGGCAGTCAGCAGCACCGGCCTTTGCCAATACCTGCATCAAATTTTCGTTTTCCTTGCAGGCAATGATCTGGCTTTGATCTTTGATCTTTGACACCAGGCCGGCAAATGCCCGGCAAATATGATCCAGGTCGTCAAAAATATCTGCATGGTCAAATTCAATACCCGTCATAATGGTTATATAGGGATCATAATGCATGAATTTCGGCCCCTTATCAAAAAAAGCCGTATCATACTCATCCCCCTCTATCACCATGTATTCCCCGCCACCTATTTTGAACGAGGAGTTATAATCCTTTAAAATCCCCCCGATCATAAATGAGGGACTAAGCCCTGCGGTTTCCAGTAAATGGGCCATGATGGCGGAAGTGGTTGTTTTACCATGGGTACCGGTGACCAGAATGATCTTTTTGCCGTGGGCAATAAACCGGTTCACCGCCTGGGGCATGGACATGTAGTCAAGGCCCCGTTCCATCACAGCAACCGCTTCGGGGTTTTCACGGGTCACGGCATTGCCGATAATCACAAGATCGGGAACCTCTCCCGGCACCTCGCTGATATTGGCCGGATCAAAGCCGCTGAATAGTGTAATCCCGTTATCTTCAAGAAAACTACTCATGGGCGGATACACATTCTGGTCTGATCCCGTGACAATATAACCCATTTTTTTAAGGATACAAGCCAGTGTGCCCATGCCGGTGCCACAGGCTGCCACCAGATGAATCCGCTTGATTGAATCAGCCATTAAATTTCCGCCATGACCTGCCGTGCGGCATCCAGGGTGATCTCAATATCCTCATCCGTATGGGCGGCAGAGACAAAACAGGCCTCAAACTGTGACGGCGCAAGATAAATACCCTTGGCCAGCATGCCCCGGTAAAATTTTGCGAACCGATCCAGGTCACAGGTTTTGGCATCATCAAAATTGCGCACTGTCTGCCCTGTAAAAAAGAACCCGGCCATGGAGCCGAAATGGCCTGCGCAAAAAGGAATCCCTGCGTCATCGGCCGCAGTTTTAAGCCCCTTGACCAGCATCTCAGCCCGCCGGTCCATATCCGCGTAAAGCTGATCATTTTCAAGGGCTTTTAATGTGGCCACTCCTGCGGCCATGGCCAAAGGATTGCCCGACAACGTTCCGGCCTGGTAAATCGCCCCCACGGGGGCAATCTGCGACATGATTTCGCGTTTTCCGCCATAGGCGCCCACGGGCAACCCGCCGCCGATCACCTTACCAAAGCAGGTCAAATCCGGATCAATATTAAAATAACCCTGGGCACATTTTCGCTCCCCAACACGGAACCCGGTCATAACCTCATCAAAAATCAGCAACGCCCCATGGGCCGCCGTCTGGCTGCGCAGTGTCTTTAAAAACTGCGGATCAGGTGCGACCATGCCCATGTTGCCGGCCACAGGCTCAACGATCACACAGGCAATATCCTTGCCCTTTTCAGCCATGAGCTGTTCAAATCCCTCAATGTCATTGTACGGCAGGGACAAGGTGTTGCGGATCACGTCGGCAGGAACACCCGGGCTTCCCGGAATACCCAGGGTGGCCACACCGGAGCCGGCCGCCACAAGCAAGGTATCTGCATGGCCATGGTAACATCCGTCAAATTTAACGATAAGATCCCGGCCCGTCACACCTCGTGCCAGACGGATGGCACTCATGGTCGCCTCGGTGCCGGAGTTCACCATTCTGACCATATCCACGGAAGCCACAGCATCCACAACGAGCTGGGCCAGGTCATTTTCAAGGGCGGTTGGCGCACCAAAGCTTGTGCCGGAATCCAGTACTTTTTTTAAACTTTCAACCACACTTTTTGGACGATGGCCGAGAATAAGCGGCCCCCAGGACAGGACATAATCGATATATGCGTTGCCGTCGGCATCAAACAGTCTTGCACCCTCTCCTTTTTCAATGAAAACGGGTTCTCCGCCCACTGAACCGCAGGCCCTCACCGGCGAATTCACCCCGCCCGGTATCAAATTCATGGCAGATGAAAACAACGCAGCTGATTTAGTACGTTCCATATTTAATCCTCGATAATTGTATATTTACAGGAAGTGTCACAGTTACAATAATTAGTCTTGAAAGATGGAATATACCAAACTGAGCAGAAGGGGGTCAACCGCTTTGATTTTGACCGGCATATAAATTATTGCCCGTTGTGCGGCCTGGCAACCCTTTGATATTCGAAAAAGCAAATGCCGATATTATAAAATAGTGCCCATAAATATTTGACCTAATGGAAAAAGGCTTATATAAATTAGGGTTGGATTATGGATGATGAATATTACATGATGCTTGCCTTGGATCAGGCAAAAAAAGCCGAAACACATGACGAGGTTCCCGTTGGGGCCATTGTGGTGGACCCGGGCGGAACGGTAATCGGACAGGGATATAACTGCCCGATATCGGAAAACGATCCCACAAGCCATGCTGAAATCAAGGCCATTCGCTCGGCCTGCAGATTCATGAATAATTATCGCCTGCCCGATACAACGCTTTATGTGACCATAGAACCGTGCATCATGTGCATGGGGGCCATCATCCATGCCAGAATCCAGCGCATCGTTTTTGGCGCACAGGATCCCAAATGGGGGGCTGCGACCTCCCTTTATCAGATGGGATCGGATTCACGATTAAACCACCACCCTGAAATTATTCAGGGCATATGTGAAAAACAGACAAGACGGATTATTAAAAGCTTTTTTGAGGCAAAAAGGAGAAACCGTGACAAACACAGTTGTTGTGGGAACCCAGTGGGGTGATGAAGGAAAAGGAAAAATTGTTGATCTGCTCAGCGAACATGCTGATTATGTGGTCAGGTTCCAGGGTGGAAACAATGCAGGGCACACCATGGTGGTCGATGGAAAAGAAATTATCAGCCATCTGATCCCCTCTGGGATTATTCAGCAAAAAAAATGTTTTATCGGCAACGGTGTGGTGGTTGACCCTTTTGTGCTGCTTGATGAAATCGATTATCTGGTGCATAACAACATTGACGTGTCACCCAACATGCTCAAAATCAGTAATCGTGCCCACCTGATCATGCCCTACCACCAGGAGATCGACAAGGCCCGGGAAACAAAAAAAGGCAAAGATAAAATCGGCACCACCGGCCGCGGTATCGGTCCCTGCTATGAAGACAAGGCCAGCCGTGTGGGCATCCGGTTCTGTGATCTTCTTGACTTTGACCTGTTCAAGGAAAAAGTTGAGACCGTCATGGCGGAAAAGAATTTTTACCTGGAACACTATTTTAAAGCCGCACCCTTGGATCCGGCGCTTGTGATTGATCAGTTTAAAACAATCCGCGACCGTCTTCTTCCCTATATTTGCGATGTCTCCGTATCCCTGGACCAGGGTCTGCGCCAGGGGATGCAGGTTTTATTTGAAGGTGCCCAGGGTACCCACCTTGACATTGAACACGGTACCTACCCCTTTGTCACCTCTTCCACAACGGTTTCGGCCAATGCGGCAAGCGGAAGCGGTGTAGGCCCCGGACAGCTCAATGAAATCATCGGCATTGTCAAGGCATACACCACCCGGGTGGGCGCAGGTCCCTTCCCCACGGAACTGTTTGATGAGATTGGTGATAAAATCCAGAAAACCGGGGCTGAATTCGGCGCCACCACCGGGCGCAAACGGCGTTGCGGCTGGCTGGACATGGTGGTATTAAAAAATGCCGCCCGTTTGAACAGCCTGACCGGACTTGCCATTACCAAACTGGATGTCCTTGATGACCTGGATGAAATTAAAATCTGCACAGGATATGAATATGCGGGCAATGTCATGGCCGAGTTCCCGGCCCAGATTGATGTTCTGGCACAATGCAAACCGGTTTATGAAACCCACCCCGGCTGGAAAGCGCCGACATCCAAGATAACCAACTTTGATGATCTGCCCGAAAAAGCAAAGGATTATCTTGCACGGATAGAAGAATTATCAGAAGTCAAAATTAAAATTGTGTCCGTAGGACCTGGACGAGAGGCCACAATTATCAAAGAAAATATTTTCTAAATTGACATTCTCTTTATTTTAATATATTAAGTAGCGGTTTACGCGTCGGGATGTGGCTCAGCCTGGTAGAGCACCTCGTTCGGGACGAGGGGGTCGGAGGTTCAAATCCTCTCATCCCGACCAATTGATAATAAGGGTTTCGGAAGTTTCCGAGACCTTTTTTATTTTGTGGCTTTGGTCACCTTGCTATCCCCCAAAAGATACCGCAACAATAATTTTTACACCCCCCACTTTGTAAAAAATCACTTCATTTTCTTTCAACGTATTTAAAATTTTTCGTAAAGTGTCTATAATCATTTCTTCGGCAAAATAAGCGTATTCAAACTCTTCAAAAATATTGAGATATTACCATGAAAATACGTCTTCATAAAAATGCCACAACAACCCCTGCCCAGCGGGCATATATTCAAAACAATCCCCATCTGTCCGTTGACAGTCTGGCTAAAAAAATCGGCGTCAGCAAAACCACCATACGCAGATGGCAAAACCGCATGGATGTATATGACCGGCCGCATACACCCAAGCACATAAAAACAGCCCTATCCCCCATTGAAGAGATTAAAATTATTATCTGCCGCATGGCATTCAGGGCAGGCCTCGACGATCTGCTTCAAATTGCCGACCTGTTTTTTAACATCAATTGTTCCAGGGCAGGCCTCAACAGATGCCTCAAACGGTATGAGATATCCAAACTGACAAAACTTAAGCGATTGGTTCCATTCAACCTTAAAGACTACACAGGCACATATCTATACTATCATTGTTTTCATCTGCCCAATCTTCAGGAAAATGGACCGCCGGTTGTACTGCAAACCCTTCTTGACTGTTCGTTTAGAACTTTTCATGCCCAATACACCACCACGCCGCACACATTTATTTCAGATCATATCCAGGGATTTCCATTAAAAGTCCTGGGTGTTCTTTACAATGATCCGGTAAGGCTTTGCCACGAACAGCCCAACACTAAAGGGGAAAGAATTTTAGCGGACACGCCGGAAAACGATGTTAAACACTTATGCAAAGCAGCAAATCTTTCGTTCTTCCACATGAAGAATCTGCACACGACAACCATCAGTGAATTAGATCTGCGAATGAAAAAAGTTTCAAGCAAAGCTGAGCTTAAAAAAGATACAATAACTTGGGGAACAAACGATCTTTTGGCAAAACAGATACCCCATTACAACTTTGAATTACCTTTAAGTTTTTTAAAGCAAAAAACACCTTACAAGGCCATGGAAACGCATTACACCCAGTTTCCCAATAGTTTCAGACACAAACCCACCCGCCTTTAAACGCCCGGAGATTGATCAGTCGGCTATTGTAGGGGCAGGCCCCTGTGCCTGTCCCAACGAGGGCAACCACAGGGGATTGCCCCTACAAATTATAGGCGACTCTATGATCAAACCCAAACTTTCTTACAATAAAATATCACTTTATTGGTTCTTAGATAACAACAATATTCCATTAAAATTCTGATACATACATATAACATCCACAAAATAAAGCTATCGTTTTGAACCGCCCCAAAAAGCTATGGATTAAAGGTTGCCTTTTCTTATCACGATAAGATAGCAGAACAACGGATTAATCCAGGCGGTCGGCCCCCGCTTAAGAAAAATATAAACCACAAACCATTCATCAGACGGATCTGACGAATGCCCAAAGTGCCCGGCAATGACGCCGGCACTTAGACACCCAAATTCACGGAGGAAATCACATGAGTTTAAGTATTAATACCAACGTTGCCGCACTCACCGCCCATAGAAATATGGTTGCAAACGACAACAATATGACAACATCACTGACCCGTCTTTCCACGGGTTTGAGAATCAACTCTGCTGCGGATGATGCATCCGGTCTGACCATTGCCGATTCATTGGCGGCACAGGCGGACGGCCTTGGCCAGGGCATCCAGAATGCCAACGATGGTGTTTCCATTGTCCAGACCGCAGACGGCGCCCTTGAAGAGTCCGTCAACATCGTCAACACCATTAAAACCAAAGCCATCCAGGCTGCTTCTGACACCCAGACCACGGCAACCAGATCAGCCATTCAGCAGGACATTGACAAACTGCTCGAAGAGTTGGACAACATTGCCACCACCACATCATACAACGGCTTGCAGCTTCTCAACGGCACCTACACCAACAAGGTGATCCACACCGGTGCATCTGCCAATGAGACATCTTCTATCAGCATAGGAGACACCGAGTCTGATTCCATCGGCCATATTTCAACGGCCACGTTGGAACTTGATGGAGAAGTTGGCAGCACCGTTCAACTAACCATCACTTCAGCCATAACCGGAGAAGACATTGAGCTGGAAGCAATCACTATTGAGGACAATAACGAAGAGGAAAACGGCCTGGGAGCCCTGGCCGACGAAATTAATTCGGTTGCTTCTTCTACAGGAGTCTCCGCAATGGCAATCGTGGAAGTCACAACAGATGGAGCAATTCAGGAAGGCACTACAGGTTCCGATTTTGCCATCAACGGTGTAACCATCGGTGCTATCAATGTGGCAGACAATGATTCTGACGCCTCCCTTGTCACAGCCATCAATGATAAGACAACCGAGACAGGGGTTTCTGCCGCTATTAATGACGAAGGCACCATCACACTGACATCCGAAGACGGAAGGGTTCTCAGTGTAACTGGAGATACCGGCGGCGTTTTCGGTGATACCGTTTCGGCAGCAGACCTCTCCACTGTCGGATATATCACCCTGACCCAGGAAGGCTCCAGCCAATTCAACATTAACGGAACCGCAGCCGGTGGCACGGATGATAAAATCACGCTCAGCGGAGACTATACATCCACCGGTACCACCATCGTTGCTGATAAGTCGGTCGTCAACTCAGGTTCGGTGTTGACGGCAGGAACGGTTATTGGCGGCAACGCCACGATTCATGGAGAAACCACCATTGTGTCCGATTTCCAGCTCGAAGCCGGCTCCAAGCTGCTAAGCGGATCAGTAATCGCACAAGGAACAAACATCACTGGAGGCATCACGCTCTCAGGAGATGCTACGTTACAAGAAGACATGACCATCACTGCAGGATCAACCATTGCAAGCACTTCAGTGCTTGGCGCAGGCACAGTGGTTAACCAGTCATTTACCAATGGCGGCCAGACATATGCGGCCGGAAGCACTTTAACCGCCGATGTTACGCTCAGCTCCTCCTTGATTGTCACCGAGGATATGGAACTTGCAGACGATTCAGTTATTCATTCAGGCAGTACAATGACTGCAGGAACGATTTTAGGCGCTAAAATGACCATAAGCGGAGACACAACATTAGCTGCGGATATGACACTTGAATCGGGTTCAGATATTAAGTCAGGATCCGTACTCACGGCAGGCTCTATTATAGGTGACTCTGTGACCCTCAGTCAGGTCATGACGACTTCCGACGACATGGATGTGGCGGCCGGTTCCCAAATAGCATCAGGTTCTGTAATAGAAAAGGGTTCATTGGTTGGCGGTCCCGTGAAAGTGAATGCAACCGTTTTAACAGAAGATATGACCCTGTCTGCAGGTTCGACCCTTGCCAGCACATCAACCATTGCCGCAGGAACAACGATTAACCAGGATATCACGGTTGGCGGAACCACATTTAAGGCAGGAACAACCCTTAGTAGTAATCTTCTTTTGGATGGCAGCGGTGGCGATGGCACCGGCACCGAAGTTGTCCTGTCAGAAGAAATGACATTAGAATCCGGAAGCACAATTGGAAGTGGTTCCACACTTGAAATAACCGCAGCCAGTGAGGACGTGACGATTTCCAACCAGAAGGGGATGACCCTGGCGGATATCAATGTCCTGACACAGGAGGATGCTGAAATTGCCATTGCCATTGCGGAAGCGGCACTGGCGGACCTGGATGCCACACGAAGCGGCCTGGGTTCGGTGCAGAACCAGCTGACATCCACCATCTCCAACCTTTCGGTGACCAAAACAAACGTGACGGCCTCCGAATCCACCATCAGAGACGTTGACTTTGCTGCGGAAACAGCCAACTTTGCAAAGCTGTCCCTGCTGGCCCAGACCGGCTCTTATGCCCTGAGCCAGGCAAACGCCGCATCTTCAAACCTGACCAGCCTGCTCCAGTAAACCTGGACGCCGCATAACTTAAAACTTAACCAGCCAACCTGCCGGCAAGGGAAACTCCCTTGCCGGTATTTTTTTATCGTTGGTCCACCCGCCTTTTACACAACAAGTCTTAACGTTTTTCTTACGCTATTAAAATCTTGGGGTTGCCTCTTTTGTTGGGCATTTTTTGTGGGGGGAGGTAACCCCTGTGGTTACTCCAACGAGGGCAACCACAGGGGGTTGCCCCTACAGCAGTGACTGGCGTTAAAGATAAATCCAAACGCTGCTACACTTATCCTAAACCAGTCAACTGTGGGAATGGACCGACGAAGTGGAACGATTAGATCTGTGATTTGATACGACACCAAGCTGTCGCTACTTTGAACGATCGATTGCACCTTTAGGGATTGGCTCTAACGTCGGCTGCTGCTGTAGGGGCAGGCCCCTGTGCCTGCCCATCTCCCCGTGTCTGCCCGAACGAGGGCAACCACAGGAGGTTGCCCCCTACAAAAAGGCTGACAATAGAATCAAGCCCCACACCCACAACACCGCTTCTCAATATCATAAAAGCCAAGAGGGTTAAAAATTAAACGCACCGAATTTGCGAAGAATAGGAAGGATAGGACACGAATTTTCATTGTAAAGCAATCAATGCTTACGGGTACAATGTAGATCCTTTTCACAAATAGAAAACGGGCCGCAGATCTTATATCTGCGGCCCGTTATAATTCAGGCAGTTTTTTGTGTATTTTGTCTGTTTAGCTTAGAAAGCGATTTCCCAAGCAGCACCAAAGTAAATGGTTTCATTTAAACCAGTTTCTCTTTGGTCAATCATACCAACTTCAGGGGTAACCGTAACACCCGGGGCCAAAGTAATGGCAGCCTGCAGGTAGTAGGTCTGAGCGATAGATGTTGTGCTTGCTGCGTTATCCAATTCATCATGGATATAGCCATAACCGGCTTCAAGGGTCAGCATTTCACTAACAGCAAAATTCACGCCGATGTAACCACCAAGGGATTCACAATCGGTAGTGTCAGTGCCGTTATAATCAGCCCGGCCCATTAAACTAGTAGCAGTTTCAGAACCCAGACCAGCCACATTTTCACCCCACATGAAAGAAGCAAACATGCCCAACGCACCGAAATGCAGATTTGTGCCAAGGCCAATGGCATAAGCATCAATGTCGTCGTCATTGTTAACTTCAAAGGTGTTATAACCACCGGCAATCTGAACTTCACCCATGTCAAACTGCATTTTGTAGTTCATCGCGATCATGGGGATTATAGATTGAGTAGCGTAAGTAGGCTGAGGAACTGTGGTATTAGTATTATCATAGGTTTCATTAGTATCAATGAACGCAATGGAGAACCCGCCAAAGGTCAGCATGATCTCAGGATTACGGCTATTATCCAAGTTGCCGAATCCGCCCATGGCAAGATCAGCATCTCTGGTAGTTGCAAATGCGTTATCAGCAATATTGGTAGGAACTTTCTGACCAGAATAATCAATATTAAGAGGGGTATCTGTCTGGCCGATGGTCAATGTACCAGCACCAAAATTCCAAACGCCATAAAGGTGACGAATATTGGCATCCCCTGCAGAACCATACTCAAAAACTGCGGACAATTCATCGGAAACTGTGATTTTAGCGCCAACCCTTGCATTATTATAAAGGTTTTCGCCATACTGGGTGTCACCGTTAGTACCGTTGATATTATCGGTATCAGACCAGCCCGTCCAGAGGAATGATTTTCCGTAAAAATTCCAATCTGCTGCATAAGCAGAGGTTGCCATCAGCGCAAGGGCTGCAACAGCCACAATAATTTTTTTCATCTTTTTCTCCTTTTAGGATTTATTTACTGCCTGAAAACAGGCATCCTGCCTTCCTTTTAAAAACAGGATGCCCAATTAGTTCTGGTTTTAATGCCATTTTAGCAAGTTTGTCAATGTTTTTTTAACATTTCGCTGATTATTTGAGCTTGTAGGAAATAATGTTCGAGGTTTGATCTTTGGCAAGAATGGCTACTTTTGACCGTGTCACAACGGAAATTACCAGTTCGTCCACCCCGTCATTGTCTATATCGGCAATATCGAAATCAGAGACCCAGCCCTGCAGGGGAACGGTCTGGAATACCGGTGCAAGGGCAATTCCGTTCCAGGACATAATTTCAACACGCCCCTCCTTGAACCGTTTAATCCGCCCCAAGGCACCGCCGCCGAGTTCATTATTCGTAATCAGGAAAATTTTATCTTTTTGATCTTCTCCCACGGGATGAAATTTGACTCTGGGATTCAAGTACTCCCGCTCCCGGTAAGTGACATCCCCCCCTCCGGCACCGGTAAACCAATAGTTATTGGTTTTTCCGTATTGTTCCGTACTTTCCCAGTCATTGGACCCTGCATCGTTGATGAGTACAAGCCGATGATGCTTGTTAATGCTTACAAACTCAACGCCGTTGTCCTCCCGGACCTGTCCCCTGTTCAGGGAAAGCACAGAGGTTCCTTTGGGCATACGGATCGCTTTTTCCTCCTGGTAGGTGTCATTGGCCGGGGTCATAATATAAATTTTGCCATCATATGGCCCTCGGCCTTTTTCCTGGGCGTAGAGCACGGGATTGCCATCCAGAGACTTAATCACACGGAAATAATAAGACATCCCGTCCTGGACTGTGGCATAGGAGGACCCATTATATTCCACCACAAAGGAAGAAAGGGTTTCTCTGTTTACGGTCATGGCGGTGACAAAGATTTCCGGATACCCGTTGCCGTTGATGTCCGCCACATCCAGCCCGACAATTCTTAAATAAGATGAGTAATCCAGATGGGTCTCTTCGGCAAGCATCGTTCCCTCAAGATGGGAGATGTGAAGCGAGGAATCCGTTGCCGTAACAACCTGGATACGGCCGTCTTTGTTCAAATCGCCGGTGGCCATGGCCCGGATCACCTCTTTCACCTTTGAGTGGGTGGTAAATCCCTGGCTTGCCTGCATGGCCGTCATGCCGCCGCCGTAAAGATTGGGGGCTCCTGCATACTGCAGCCCGCCAAGGGTCGGATTGGGCTCCTGGGGCCTGGCATAGAGTTTATTATCAATATTGCGGTTAAACACCGTCATGTTAATATCACCGGCAAAGGAGTTTACCAGGGGGATCACATCGCCCATGGCGTTGCTTTGTTCAAAAAAGGATAGAGTCTTCTTTTGTCCGGTCACATCCACCATAGAGGCATCCAAGCTAAGGCTTTCCCCAAAATGGGTAAGACTGCCGAAAAGAATGTAATCCACCCCCATCGCAGCGCCTAAATTCCGGGCAGCGCCCTCATTCAGGCTGCCCTTCACTATTCCGTCGGCCTTGGCCTTGGCCAGGGCTTTGTCTACGGTTTCCCGGTCCAGGACATCCACCTTCCCGGCATCGGAAAGCCGTGAGGAAAGCATTGAGAACAATCCGTTCTGCAGAAAACCAAGATCCTGGGAGGAATTCATTTCAAAGGGGATGACCGCCACGGTTTTTGCATCACTGCACAATCCAATGCCGGTTGCTGCCCCGACAGCAAAAAAGGTCAACAAAGCAATTGCCGTTTTCAAAGCAAAAAAAGTTTGCATGAATTTTCGCATGTTTTTTTATAATACTCCTGTCAGATTAAACATAAGACCGGGCCCAGGATTTGAGATATCAGGAAAAAGCGATGGTTGCCGTTATCCTTTTCCCCCTGCCGCACCCGCATTGAATCAAACCTAAAGATTCTCGAAGTTTATATCCCATCCCCCGGCCTCACACAAGTCTTTTAAACAGCTTTTCAAGACTTCGGGCATCAAAGGAGACAAAAACGGGACGGCCATGGGGGCAGTGCATGGGGTTTTCACATGCAAACAACTGCGCCACAAGTTCCGTCATCTCCCGGGTAGACATGGACTGCCCGCCCCGCACAGACCGGTGGCAGGCCATGGTGGCCAGGGCGTCATCCAGCCAGTCATCTTTCAGGCCCGTGCCGTTGGCATGGCTGATTTGTTCAACCATTTCCACCACCATAGACCCTACATTTTTTTCCTCCACCAGCACAGGCACCGCTTTTATCACAAAGGATGTCCCGCCAAAGGGCTCCACCCAGATGCCCAGATCGGCCAAGTCAGCCATAATGGATTCAAGGACCACAGCCTCTTTGTGGCTCAGCTCCAGAATCTCAGGAACAGCCAGGGACTGGCTTTGGACATCCATATGTTTATAGCGTTTTAACAACTGCTCGAAGACTATGCGCTCATGGGCCGCATGCTGATCCACCAGTATCAGATGCCCCTCTTTTTCCACCACTATATATATGTTGAGCACCTGGCCGACCACCCGAATTTCGGACTGTATACGTTGAAACGGTTTCGGTTTGGAAATAGGAGTTGAAACCGCCGGGTCTACACTTTTATTCTTTTGATCCGGCAAAATGGATTTGGCTGGCTCCTCTGGCTCCGGTTCAGGGACCCAGGGCTCATCACGGGGTTCAGCGGCTTGAAAGGACTCAGGGGGATAATCAGGCGTATTATACACAGGCGGCGGTTGCTGGGAGGTCGAAACACCTTCAAACAAATCCGACGTAACTTTTTTTTCCGGCAGCGATGCAGATTTCAGAGACTCCTGAACCGGCGTCAAAGCCTCTTTTTTCCCTGGTATAACTGCCCTGGCATAGGAAAACTTATCGACCTGCCCCCGGTTTAAGGCGTCTGCCACAGCAACGCTCAAAGCCTGGTAGACGGGGCCGGGTGTAATGAATTTAATTTCACGCTTGGCCGGGTGCACGTTAACGTCCACCTGATCGTAGGGCAATGCCACACACACCGCCCCCACAGGATACCGCCCTTTCATGATCCTGCCACGATACCCCTGAAACATGGCCGAAATCAATCCCCGGTCATACACAAGACGCTGGTTAACGAACAGATAAATTCGATTGGCCGTACTACGGGTGACGCCGGGGTTGGCGCAGACGCCATGAATATCCAGGCTCAACAAGCCTTTATCTTCGCCATCATCGCCCTTTGGCCACTCGATTTCGTACAGCTGGTCAGCCACCTCTTTACCCAGCACCATCTGGGCCCGCTGAAAAAGGGTCTGGCCCGGGGGATAGCTTTTCACAGCCCTGCCGTTGACCACAAGGCGGAACCCCACCGTGGGATTTCCCATGGCAAGGCCGGCCAATGCGTCTGCAATGTGGCCGGACTCGGTATTTTCACTTTTTAAGAATTTTCTGCGGGCCGGGGTATTAAAAAACAGGCGCTTGACTTCCACCATGGTGCCCACAGGGGCACCGGTGTCTGTCACACCGGCAAGTTTTCCGCCATCCAGATCCACCCGGGTACCGGTGGCATTATCCACCGTCCGGGACACAAGGCTGAATTTTGATACGGATGCAATGGCCGGCAGGGCCTCTCCCCTGAATCCAAATGTGGAAATGGAAAACAGGTCATCTTTGGTGTAAATTTTGGATGTGGCATACCGCTCAACGGCCAGCACCGCCTCATCCCGGGCGAGACCGCACCCGTTGTCGGACACGCGGATCAGGGATTTCCCGCCGTTTTCAATCTCGACTATAATCCTGTCGGCGCCCCCACCCCCCCCCCCCCCCCCCCCCCCCCCCCCCCCCCCCCCCCCCCCCCCCCCCCCCCCCCCCCCCCCCCCCCCCCCCCCCCACCCCCCCCCCCCCCCCCCCCCCCCCCCCCCCCCCCCCCCCCCCCCCCCCCCCCCCCCCCCCCCCCCCCCCCCCCCCCCCCCCCCCCCCCCCCCCCCCCCCCCCCCCCCCCCCCCCCCCCCCCCCCCCCCCCCCCCCCCCCCCCCCCCCCCCCCCCCCCCCCCCCCCCCCCCACCCCCCCCCCCCCCCCCCCCCCCCCCCCCCCCCCCCCCCCCCCCCCCCCCCCCCCACCCCCCCCCCCCCCCCCCCCCCCCCCCCCCCCCCCCCCCCCCCCCCCCCCCCCCCCCCCCCCCCCCCCCCCCCCCCCCCCCCCCCCCCCCCCCCCCCCCCCCCCCCCCCCCCCCCCCCCCCCCCCCCCCCCCCCCCCCCCCCCCCCCCCCCCCACCCCCCCCCCCCCCCCCCCCCCCCCCCCCCCCCCCCCCCCCCCCCCCCCCCCCCCCCCCCCCCCCCCCCCCCCCCCCCCCCCCCCCCCCCCCCCCCCCCCCCCCCCCCACCCCCCCCCTGCATCCATGGCATTTTCCACCAGCTCCTTTACTGCGGAAACCGGACGCTGGACCACTTCGCCTGCCGCGATCTGGTTGGACAGGATATCGGGAAGAATGCGGATTCGGCTCATGCAGGCGTATCCGGAAGTTCCTTTACAAAACGCAGTAAGAATTCACTGTCTTTGGGGCTTAAATCAAACTGCAGACACGCTTCATCAACCAATTTATTCACTTTCAGGTTTGGCTGGGCGATTCGTTTTTCCGCGACCCATGCAACAGCTTTTTTCAGAGCATCCCCCTGGGGCATGACAGTGGACATATTTACTTTCCTTTATTTAACCACGGAAGACACGGAATGCACTGAAAGTTAGAGCGCAAAGCGCTCGATTTGTGCTTTTGGGTGACTGCCAAAGTTGATCAATAATCCTAATTCCAAATTTGTTGCTTTCAGGTAATTGAGAACCTGTGCTTTATGTTCGGAAGCAATATCCTTAACCGCTTTTAACTCCAATATGATTTTGTTGAAACAGATTAAATCAGGCTTGTAGGTCTGGTGAAGCGCCTCACCTTTATACATCAACGAAATTTCCTGGTGAGCAGCAAATGGAATGCTCCGTTTGCTCAGCTCCTTTTCCATACACTCTTGATAAACCGCTTCCAAAAACCCACAGCCCATCTCTTTGTAAACCTCAAACACAGCACCACGAATCAAATAAGTCTCATCCTCAAAAACCAAACTCATTTTCCGTGTCCTTCCGTGTATTCCGTGGTTACAATTGTGGCAAATCAGAGCCCAGGCCAACAGCCTGTTCAAAGCCATACCCAGCCCGGATCAAAGACATTTCATCAAAATGCCGGGCCATCATCTGAAGCCCCATGGGGAGTCCGGTATCGGAAATACCTGCGGGCACCGAAATCCCGGGGACCCCCGCCAGATTGCAGGAGAGGGTAAAAATATCGCTTAAATACATATTCAAAGGATCAGCCACGTTTTCCCCGATTTTAAAGGCAGGCGTCGGTGCCACAGGAGACAGAATAATGTCGCATTCGTCAAAGGCCCGCTTAAAATCATCCATGATCAGGGCACGGACCTGGGAGGCCCGGCCGTAATATGCATCATAATACCCCGAAGACAACGAATAGGTGCCGATAATGATCCGGCGCTGGACTTCTGCCCCAAATCCTTTGGACTTGGTTTTCTTGTACATCTCAATGAGATCGTCGGAATCCATGTCCCGGACCCCGTATCTTACCCCGTCAAACCGGGCCAGGTTGGCACTGGCTTCACAGGGTGCAATGATGTAGTAGGCTGCCACCACATAATTGGTATGGGGTAAAGAGATCTCTTTAATGGTAACGCCCAGATCTTCCAGGGTCTTTTGGGCCTTTTCAAACATGGCCGCCACCTGGGGGTCAATACCCTTAAGCGTTGAAAATTCCTTGGGAATACCTGCGGTCATTCCGGCAAGTCCCTTCTCTTTGAACATCTCAATGCCCTTTAAAAAATCGGACATCGGTTCAGGCGCACTGGTGGAATCTTTGGGGTCATGCCCGCCCATGAGATTGAGCATCATGGCTGTATCCGTCACATCCCGGGTAATGGGCCCCACCTGGTCCAGGGACGAGGCATAGGCCACCACGCCAAAACGTGACACCCGGCCATAGGTGGGCTTGAGGCCGACCACTCCGCAATGGGAGGCCGGCTGACGGATGGAGCCGCCGGTGTCCGTACCCACAGCCCCGGCACAAAACTGGGCCGCCACGGCTGCGGCAGACCCGCCGGATGAACCGCCGGGCACATGGTCTGTATTCCAGGGGTTGCGGGTGGCAAAAAAGGCGGAGTTTTCGGTGGACGAGCCCATGGCAAATTCATCCATATTGGCTTTGCCTATGAGCACGGCATTCTGGGCCTTAAACTTCTCCACCACCGTGGCATCGTACTGGGGCACAAAATTCTCAAGAATTTTAGAGGCGCAGGTGGTTCTGACACCCTTTGTGCACAAAACGTCTTTCAGGGCAACCGGGATTCCGGTAAAAGCCTGGTTTTCTCCTTTGGCAATCACCCGGTCCGCCTGTTCGGCCTGTTCCAGGGCAAGGCCCGGGTCAACGGTGATAAACGCAGAAATGGCGCTGTCATATTTATCAATACGGTCAAGGAATGCCCGTGTCAGTTCAACGGAAGATATTTCCTTTTTGGCCAGAAGATCCTGGGCCTGGGCAATGGTTAGGGTATGCAGGTTCATTTTATTTCCTTATGCTCTCGTCTGATTCAAGCTACTTCACGACTCTGGGTACTACGTAGAAATCCTGGTCACGTTCCGGCGCATTGGCCAGGGTCACATCCGGGCCCGGTGACGGTTTTTCCTCATCTTCTCTGAGCACATTATTCATAAATGCAGCGCCGGATGCCGGGGTCACCCCCTCAACATCCACGTCTTTTAGGGCATCAATATAATCCAGGATATCACTGAGCTGTTCTGCCAGGGTTTCCTTGAGTTCATCATCCACATCCAGCCGGGCCAGATGGGCCATTTTTTCCACTTCCTGCTGTGATATTTTCATTTTTATTCCTTTTTGACGACCATGCCGCCGACACCGGCCCCGGCGAGTTTTGCCAGGCCGGACTGGGCGGATTCATAATCGGAAAACGCACCGGTCCGGACCCGGTACCAGGTTTTACCGTTGATCTTTACACTGGCCCGGTAGGCGGAAATTCCCTTTTTATTTAAACGAACCATATGGGCCAGGGCATCATTTAAATTTTTATATGACGCAACCTGAATCGTATATTCATCATGGGCCGATACCGGCGCCTTGGCAGTATCAGGCTTGGTGTCTCTGGGCGCGGCATCTGTTTTTTCTTCAACCGGGCTTTTTGATTTTAAAACCTTTGGGGCAAGCCGGGTCACGGTCTGCTTTTCATCGGTTTTTTTATCTGTCTCTGCCGGGGCTGTCTTTGGGGGAGGTGACGGGGCCGGCACCGGCATATTTTCATAGCCCTGCTCGGCCTTGTGCCAGGTGGCAAGTTTTCTGCTGTACTTAACGGGGACATCTTCGGTTTGGGAATGATTCTCCGGCAGCGTTACGGAAGCTGCAGCCCCGGTTTCCGGACCCGGTGTAATTTCCCCGGAATCGCCGGTTTTTCCTTTCACCGGATAGGAGACCGGCTCGTCAAGGACATCATAGAATTTGAGATCAACTTTTCCCTTTTCCGGAAGTTTGGCCGAAAGCTCACTGATCTTTCGGCCCAGATATTCCTGGAAAGGCCGGGTTTCAAACAGGAGAGGCGTTGTGCTTCTGCCCACAAACACCCCAAGGCCAAACATCCAGATCCCGATTAAAAAGTACTTTCCATATGTCCCGACGCCACGAATCTTAAATCACCCTACATTCTTTCAGGGGCAGACACCCCTAGAAGCATCAAGCCGTTGCGGATCACTTTTTTAACGGCAAGCACCAAAGAGAGCCGGGCCAGGGACAGCGGTTTATCGTCCATGATCACCTTGTGCTGATTATAATAGGCATGAAAGGCTGCGGCCAAAGCCATCAGATAGGTAAAAATCACATGGGGGTGAAGAGTTGCCGCACTTTTTTCCACCTGTTCCTGGAAACCAGCAATCTGCTTGATCAGCTTAAGCTCTTCTTCGGTCACAAGTTTTTCAAGATTCATACCGACGTCAAATTCCGTGCGGTCAATGATGCCTTCATCCTTGGCTTTGTTCAAAATTCCGGTAATTCGGGCATGGACGTACTGCACATAATAAACAGGATTGTCAGCGCTCTTCTTTTTGGCCAGTTCAAGATCAAACTCAAGGCCTGACTCATAACTGCGGCTCAGGAACATGAAGCGGGCGGCATCTTTACCCACCTCGTCCACAATATCCTTAAGCGTCACAAACTCGCCGGCCCGGGTGGACATCTGCACGGGTGTGCCGTCCCGCAGCAAATTGACCAGCTGAACCAGGATCACGTCAAATTGTTCGCTCTTTCGTCCCGTGGCCAACACTGCCGCATCAATACGCTTGATATAACCGTGGTGGTCCGCCCCCCACACATCAATGACACGGTCAAACCCGCGTTCATATTTTTCATCGTGATAGGCAATGTCCGAGGCATAATAGGTGGTCAATCCGTTGTTGCGAACCACCACCCGGTCCTTTTCATCCCCAAATTTTTCGGTGCGGAACCAGAGTGCCCCGTCTTTTTCGTAAATCAGGTCTTTTTCTTTGAAATTTTCAATGGTGCTCTGGACCCGGCCGGAATCATAGAGGCTTTGCTCGCTAAACCAGTTATCAAAACTGACGCCAAAATCATCTAAATCAGACCGGATACCGGCTAAAATTTCACCGGCTGCAAATCGTGCACAGATCTCAATACCTTGTTTTTCATCTGCATCCGCAAGATCTTTTCCCTGGGCATCAAAAACTTCTTTGGCAAGGTCCTTGATATAATCGCCCTGGTAGCAGTCATCGGGAAAATCCACTGTTTTGCCCTGCATCTGCTGCAGACGCAGCCACACCGATGTACCAAGCGTTCTGATCTGACGGCCGGAGTCGTTGATGTAATATTCTTTTTGCACGTTGTAACCTGCAAAGGAAAGAATATTGCCCATGGCATCGCCCACGGCGGCTCCCCGGCCGTGCCCCACATGAAGCGGCCCCGTGGGGTTGGCCGAAACGAATTCTACCTGGACCCGTGCCCCTTGGCCCATATCCGATGCACCATAGCCTGCATCCTGGCTCAGTACCTGGTCCACCACCGGGTGCCAGGCCCCGGGAGACAGAAAGAAATTAATAAACCCGGGTCCAGCCACCTCTATTTTTTCCAGCACCAACCCCAGGGAGGCATCGGCGATGTCGGACATGGATTCAACAAGAGTTTTGGCAATCTTTGCCGGAGCCATCTTCTGCAATTTTGCCGACACCATGGCAAAATTGGTTGAAAAATCGCCCTGGCCTTCATATTTAGGGGTTTCCACCTCAAATTCCGGTGTCTGGTCCGAAGGCAGCACCCCCTTTTCAAAGGCAGCACGGGCCGCATCCAGGACCATGGTTCTGATTTTTGTTTTCATAAAGGATTAATTCTCGTGTTCAGAAGTATCTTCGGGGGTGAATCTGGGAGTATCATCTTCGGAATCAATTTCTTTCATCTCATCTTCCTTGGTGTCCCCATCTTCATCCAGCAATTCATCCAATTCCACATCATCGTCTTCAAGGATGAACTCCTCTTCCCCGGGCAATGTGTCGATATCATTATAATCAATCACTAATTTGTCCGCTTCAGGATCGGCTAAAAATTCAACGGCACTTTCAAATAATTTTTCAGACAATTCCCTGGTGGGAAAGAAACTGCGGCGGCGAAAGGCGATGAGAAAGGCATTAAACCCCTCTTTGCACGCTGCACTGATGGCATCAAGTTCATAATCTTCTTCGTGTAAAGGCAAGATCACACCGGGATCCACCTCGGCAGATTCAAGGACAGTCAGTATATTGTCCTTTATATTCTTTTCAAACCTGATTTTCTGTTTCATTTGGATTCTCCTGTTATCATCCATTAACTTCAAAACTTCTTAATATAGCCCAACCAATTACTGTGTCAATATATTAAATTTAACCCAAGATTAAATCCATCCCCAATCCACCGTCAAAAAAAAGAGAAACCCCGTTGTGCTTGATGCGTCAAGCAGATAGAGTCTTTGTGCGAACAAAAAACTATCATCAACGGGGTGCAACAAACTATGACACAAGGAATCTTACCATTCAAGTACGAACAGGAAAAAACTGACGGAGGCACAACTGCATTGGGTGGGCTGCCGCTTTACCTTGATTTGGCAAAAGTGATTGGGTTGACCAAATCGATTCAAAAGCATTTAACCGTGAAGAAGGGCTCACAGGGCTGGACAGACTCCCAGTTTGTATTGTCTGGTATCCTGTTGAACCTTGCGGGCGGCAACTGCGTAGATGACCTGAATATTTTAAATGCAGATCAGGGATTTTGCAGCATATTACATTCAGCTGAAAATCATAAGCTGCCACGCAAAGAGAGGCGTGAGATAGAACGAAGATGGCGAAAAGAAAAACAACGATTTGTCCCTTCTTCTTCAGCCATGTTCAGATACCTGAAGGTCTTTCATGATGTCGCCCAGGAGCAGTTACGCCGAGTTTCCTCAATTAAAGCTTTCATTCCGGCCCCAAACCGGCACCTTAACGGCTTCGTACATATCAACAAAGACATGTGCGAAGCCATGAATGAGGCACGTCCATATAAAACAGCCACACTGGATCAGGATGCGACCCTGGTTGAGACAAGCAAACAGGAAGCACGCTTCTGTTATAAAGGATTCAAGGCCTATCAGCCATTCAATACATGGTGGGCCGAACAGGATATGATCCTGCACACTGAATTTCGGGATGGGAATGTTCCGGCAGGGTACGAGCAATTAAGAGTTTTCAAAGAAGCCCTGGCTTGTTTGCCCCAGGGGGTCGAAAAAGTTCGGCTCAGATCAGATACTGCCGGTTACCAACATGACCTTTTAAAGTATTGTGATTCAGTAGACAACAAGCGATTTGGAAAAATTGAGTTTGCTGTTGGGTGCGATGTCTCTCAATCATTCAAAATTGCCGTAGCTCAGGTCCCTTCCTCAGAATGGAAGCCAATCTATAAAGAAAAAAACGGTAAAAAGATGAAGACCGGAAGTGAATGGGCAGAAGTTTGCTTTGTCCCGTCAGAAATAGGAAAGAGCAAAGAGGGGCTTGAGTACCGGTATCTTGCCAAACGCCAGGTGCTTGAACCGGTGCTGCCCGGCATGGAAGACAAACAAATGCAGTTGCCGTTTCCGGCCATGGAAATGGATGACATTCGGTATAAAGTATTTGGTGTTGTTTCCAATATTCCAGAACAGGACATGTATGGTGAGGATCTTATCCACTGGTTACACAAAAGATGCGGCAAAAGCGAAGAGGTACACTCCATAATGAAAACGGATCTGGCCGGAGGGACATTGCCTTCGGGTAACTTTGGAGAGAACGCAGCCTGGTGGTGGATGATGATCCTGGCGCTTAATCTGAACCAGATGTTGAAGCGTCTGGCTTTCGAGCCCAAAATGATGGGCAAAAGGATGAAAGCCATTCGGTTTTCAATTATAAATATCCCCGGTCGAATAGTAAAAAGATCCAGAGAGTTAGTCCTTAGGCTATCCAAAGGTCATCCTTGCTTTAACGCATTGGTCGGCGCCCGAGAACGGATCGCCTTACTGGAAGGGCTGTCGTCAGGATAACGAATCTCAGGAGGTAACTGGACAATTTGTTGGAATGTTGAAAGGAATGGAAATGCAAGGGTGAAGTGCATCTAAAATTCTGCCTGAATTGTAGCGCGGTCGCCGGTGAAGGTAAAAGCCACGCACGCGGCTGAAAAATTTTCTTAAAAAAGTAAAAAATCCAGCCACGGAATGCCTCCTAAAAAATTGACGGTGGATTTGGGTCCATTTTTTTAATTGACCCGCCGTCAATGGGGTGTTATATTGCTCGGGTTGATTTTCGGAGGAGTGGCCGAGCGGCTGAAGGCGGCGGTCTTGAAAACCGTTAGGTGTCAAAGCCTCGTGGGTTCGAATCCTACCTCCTCCGCCAAAAAAGACTATCCGGAGAAGTGCATGAGTGGCTGAAATGGACCGCCTGCTAAGCGGTTGTACTGGGAAACTGGTACCGAGAGTTCGAATCTCTCCTTCTCCGCCAATAGCATACGATACGGGCTGGAACTTAAACAGGGTTTCAGCCCGTATTTTTTTAGACGCCATGAATTTTGTCTGCACCTTTCCATCCACGGTACACTCCATTTAGTTTTTATATGACTTTTTAATGGAAAAAAACCGAATCTTTCTGATATACTTTCTATATCAAAAATCTTATTTGCCTGTCAAAAAAGGCGAAAATATTCTTATATATAACCTGTCAAAGGAGATAAACCATGCGATGTCATGAAGTGGATTATGAAATTTTTGGGGATGATATGCAGGCTGTGGAAGTGGAGCTGGATCCGGGCGAAACCGTCATCGCCGAGGCCGGTGCCATGAACTGGATGGAACAGGGCATCTCATTTGAGGCTAAAATGGGGGACGGGTCCGAAGGCAATCAAGGGCTGATGGGTAAACTCTTCAGTGCCGGCAAGCGCGCGCTCACCGGAGAAAGTCTGTTTATCACCCATTTTACCAACCAGGCTCCCGACAAAAGAAGAGTCGCCTTTTCCGCGCCCTACCCCGGAAAAATTATCCCCGTTGACATGGCTGCCATTGGCGGACAGCTGATCTGCCAGAAAGATGCATTTTTGTGCGCAGCACTCGGCACAAAAATTTCCATTACCTTTAACCAGAAACTTGGGGCCGGTTTTTTCGGTGGCGAAGGGTTTATTCTCCAGCGCCTGGAAGGTGATGGCATGGCGTTTATTCACGCCGGCGGCACCATCGTTAAAAAAGAGCTGAACGGCGAAAAGCTGTTGGTGGATACTGGCTGTATTGTGGCATTCTCCCAAGGTATTCAATATGACATCCAGCGGGCCGGCGGACTTAAATCCATGTTTTTCGGCGGCGAAGGCTTGTTTCTGGCGACCCTGGAAGGGCACGGCAGCGTTTATCTGCAAAGTCTGCCGTTCTCGCGCCTGGCAGACCGTATCATCAGCCATGCGCCGAGTGCCGGGGGAACGGATAAAGGGGAAGGCTCTGTGTTAGGTGGACTTGGACGCCTGTTGGATGGGGATTAATGCAACGGTTAATTTATTTTTCAATGGGGTGCATCCTGTGCTTTTTATGCGGTTGTGCCACAACGTCAAAAGTTATTATGCGCGATGATCCGCTAATCGGAACCGTAATCAAAGCCAAAACAAGGCAGGCTGCCTCCTTTGACGAACTGATGGATAGGCTCATCCACAGCGACATCGTATATCTGTCGGAAAAGCACGACAATCCCATGCACCATGCCATCCAGCATCGGGTTATCCAGGCCCTCATTGACCGGGGGCATGCCCCGATCATTGGATTTGAATTTTTTTCATACCAGGACACTCCGTTGCTGCTAAACCTTGTGGATGCCGAAAAAAAAGCGCATTCACCCAAGATGGAAAAGGCTGTTGAGCAGCAAATCAGAAAAAAACTGGGATGGGACAAACAATCGGACACCATGTGGCGTTATTACTGGGATCTGATCAGGCTTGCAGTGGAAAACGATTTGCCTGCGGCGGGCCTGGATCTGTCCGCCACCCAGAAGCGCCGGATTACCCGTAAGGGGCTTGATGGCCTTTCCCCCATTGAATTGCAGCAGTTGTTCTCCACAAAGCTTTCAAACACGGCCTATGAGTCGTACATGAAATCGGTTTTTGTGTCGGTCCATTGCGGCATGGATCATGGCCGGATGACCGAGCGGTTGTATGACACATGGGTTGCACGCAATGACCGTATGGCCCTGTCCGTGGTTGAACTGTTCAACGCCGTGCAGGCAAAAGACCGCGACGCGGCAGGCCGGCAGACAGGGCCTGTTGTAATCATCATTGGAGGGGGACATACGGAATATGGTTTAGGTGTCATGGACCGGGTGCATCACCTGAACCCCGATATCACCCAGACCAATCTTGCAATGACGGAAATTGAAAGGGAACCTGCGGACCTGACAGAGTATTTAGCGCCTTTGTCCCTTGAAGGCTTTGAGCCGGTGCCTCCGGCAGAGTTCATTTGGTTTACCCAGCGGGTCTCCTATGACGATCCGTGTGAAAAATTTAAAGCGTCGTTGGAAAAAATGAAAAAACACAAAAAATAATCTATTTGCTCGTGAGCCGGTTAACCACCGGCAAACGCGCCCGGCGTTCAGCCCCGTCCCAGTCAGCAGGAACTGAACTTTGCAGATAACCGTTGATACGATCCAGATAAGAGAGATAAAGCTGACAGGGATTGGCCTGGTCCAATTGTGAAAAAATCTTTTTTGCCCGTTGGAAATCCGCCTGCTGAAAGGCCTCAACCCCTTGTTCAAATATCTGAATCTCGTTTAAAAATTCTTTGGACGGCAGACCTTTGCACACAGGCTCATACAGATCTTCGGGCTGCTGCCTGCCCTTTACTTGCACTTTATCAACAAACCGGCAGAAAAATTTATCTTTGACCAGTTCCCGGGTGGATTTGGAAATCAGAATGGCCGTACCGTAATTTTTATTTGCCCCTTCCAGACGGGAAGCCAGGTTTACATTGTCCCCCATGGCCGTATAGTCAAAGCGCTGCAGGCTGCCGAAATTGCCGACACTCACAGTCCCGGTATTAATGCCCACGCCAATGGATATACCCGAAAACCCCTTTTCCTGCCATGTCAGCGCTAAATTTTCCAGAACACCTTTGAATTCAAGTGCTGTTTGGACGGCATGGTCGGCATGGTCGGGATCAGGTTTGGGGGCACCCCAAAAGGCCATCACCGCATCTCCAATGAACTTGTCCACCGTGCCGCCGTTTTCCATAATTTTTTCACTCATGGCTGTGAGAAACTGATTCATGAACCTGCCTAACTGCTGGGGAGTCATTTTTTCTGACAGTGTTGTAAATCCTCTGATATCTAAAAACATCACCGTTAATATTTTTTCCTGTCCGCTCAAGGAAAGGGCTTTGGGGGTCTTGATCAGATGATTCACCACATCCGGGGCCACGTACCGGGAAAAGGCCCCCTGGATAAACCGCTTGGATTTGCCTTCCTTGAATGCTTTAAAAATACTCATAACAAGCAAGATAGCTGTGGACGAAATCAGCGGCAGGCTGATACCCACATGCTGATGATTCAAGAAAAAATAAAAATAATTTCCCAGCATGGTACAAATTAAGAGGGCCGCTGTCACAACGCTGCCCGCCACGGGTCCCAGGATGCACAACACCAGGGTCACGGCCAGTCCGATCACAACAATCAGGGTATAATTAAGGCCGATCTCCGTCATCCGGTCATAGGTAAACGGATCGGATTGGATCAGATTATCCACGATGGATGCATTCACTTCTACACCGGGAACAGCAGATCCGAACGGAGTGGCCTTAAGATCCAGAAGCCCTGTGGCCGAGGCTCCAATAAAGACAAATTTATCTCTCAGCTCAGGCATCGGCCCTTTTTCGAGTACATCGGCTGCACTGATATAATCAAATGTTTTCGCAGGGCCCCGATAATTGACAAAAATTTGCCCGAAGCTGTCCGTGGGGATAAACGTGTCACCCAGGGTCAATCCAAGAACCGGTTGCAGGGAGGCGTTCATGCGGCTTGATGCATGAATGGTCATATCAGAAATCCCCATGCCCACCCGGAACACTTCCAATGCCAGGGATGGATAGGGAATGTTGTCCATAATCATCACCAGAGGCACCTGGCGGGCGATGCCGGAATCATCGGTGAGCATATTGAAAAAACCTTCACTTTTGGAGACTGCCACCGCCGGATGGTTGAGAACGGCCCTGAATGCCGGGATCAAGGCGATCCGGTCGAATTGCAATGTTGGGGGATCCAGGCGGATGATGCCCGAGGGAAAGGGCTGATCATCCTTGCTTTTCAAACCGTCATCCACAAATTGAAATCCATACCCCAGGATCGTGGGTCCTTGGGAGAGGGCCTTGGCAAACATCTGGTCATAATTGAGCTCAGGGTCGTTGCCCAATGTGTGTATCAGGGTCTTGGGAATTTTCAAGGCTGTTTTGCTATCCAGATGGGAAAAAAAATAGGCAGGCGAGGTGCGATCCTGTTCGGCAAACAAAATATCATACCCGATGGCGCGCACACCGTTTTGGGTCAAATTGTCGGTAATTTGGGCCATAATATCCCGGGACCATGGCCATTGTCCTAAGCGCGAAAGACTTTTTTCATCAATGTCAACAATCACGACCTGACCGGAATCCGGAGATGTTCCCCTGACCCGGAACATGATATCCATGGTCCGGTTGTCAATGGCTTCGATCAAAGAGGGTTTTTGTGTGCCGTATGTGTAAAGTACTGCGCAGGTTCCAGCAATCAAACTGCAGCCGAGGAAAAAAGCAGGCCAAGAAAAAATAGAATACTTTAACATAATAGTTAAAAAAGAATCCTACTGATCCCCGGCAAAAATACCGAGGTAATGGATGTCGCTGGACGTGTCAGAGTCAAAAATTTTGGCTGAAAAATTCCCACCGATGCCTTCTGCCTTGGGGCCGTAAAAGGCGCCTGACACCTTGCTTGAGCTGTAGCTGTCCTCAACAATTCGGCCGGAAAATCCCTGGTTAGTAAGCGAATTGATTTCAAGATTAAGGGCTATACCACCATCAAACTCGATTTTTCCGTATGATGTCGAGGCTGCGAAGTCAATGGTCAAATTACTTGTTCCACCAGTCAGTCTGGTAAGGCTCATGCTGTCGGAGAACATTACCCCCTGGGCCTTTCCCGTGTAAGTGGCGGTGAAGCTGGTCCCAATCAAAGTATCCAGCACACCGGAAGGCGTAGCCACTCCGGCGATCCAGAAAGATCCAGGGACATGGATGTGATAATCATTGGACGAGGCTGGGTCAACATACGCGGCTTCCCAGTACCCCCAGGTGGTATACGACGACAACGCAGCTTCTCTGGCCGTGACCATATAATTGCCATAGGATTTCAAGGAGGCTGTGCTGCCGTTGGAAATGACATTGACGCCGCTCAAGGTTGCAGCCAGAATGCTGTCCGTCAGATAAGCTGAATTTGAAGTGTTCCCGCCAATGACCATGTTACTTATTTGGGTATAAATGTTTATATCGTATCCGGACATGGCACCCTGGAAAGTGCCGCTGTCCTTATTAATAACAAAGGAAAATTTAGCTTTATCATCATTTAAAAACACATGACGGTCGGTTAAGGGATCACTCATATCCTCCCCCACACCGGTAAAAAAGCCGGACCAGGTTGCCCCCCCGGAAAATGTATTTGAGGTCTTACCAGAAAGCGTACCGGCCAATGTGTCGGACCAGGCAGATGTTTCGGTCTGATTCTGGATATTCACGTCCGCCCCTTCCATGGCAAGGCCCACAGCTTCCTGGGAAGTGCCATAAAACCAGCCAAAGGTTTGCGTACCGTCCAGGGCGAAGACTGGGCCATCGGAAAAAGCATCAGACCCCAACACCACCACATTATAAATTTCTCCGGAACTTGCCACTTCACCAAAACCAAACCCTATACCTTGGTTGGATGAACCGGCATTAAATTTTTCAAACACCATGATTCGGCGGTTGTCCCAGTTCACAACAAAGGTCATGTCATCATCGGTATCCTTTGAATCCAGCAAACTTTTCATGGTGCCGGTGTATTTCCACAGCCCGGTTGTCGGCACACTTGTGGATTGGGCCCCTGTAAAACCAAGGGATTTAAGATGGTCAATAACATCCGGGTTTTCCACTGAAGTCTGGGCGTCTTCCTCCAGAGATGTCTGGCCGCTGCCTGTTGTCGTATCTGCGATCACCGATGCGGTGTCTGAACCTGCATCCGAGTCAAAAGTGGCGTCAAATGGATCTGAATCATCGGCCAACGATGAAGACGCCTCACCGTCCAATGCCGCAGTATCGGTGTCTGAATCCGAAGCGCTTGCCGTCTCCTGGGTCCCATCCGCTGACTGGCCCTGGGAATTTTCCGCCACTCCGGTACCGTCCTCGGACTGTTCGTTTTGCTCCCCCTCCCCGGCCTGATCCGACGACAACAGGGTTTCAAGTTCCATCAAATCGGAAGTTGACATTCGTGTCGGTGGTGCCGGGGCCTTATCCGCATGCTCCACCAACGTGGCAAATCCCGGACGGCGAATGTTTACCCGGCCGGCCCGGTTCTGTACGTAAATACCTTTGCCGCCGTGGAACATGACCGTCAATCGAGTGCCCCGAAGATTTCCGGCATACATGGAGCCCCGGATGCCGATTGTCCCGGACACGGATGTCGTTTTAAATTTTTCAGGGGCCATCCGGGTGATGGCACCCCCCATAATCCTAAAACTGCCTTCCCTGATCTGGGTCTCCATCTCTGCTTTTTTATTTTCCGGATCCCATGCATAGGCAGCAAGCGCCATCTTTGTATTACGGCCCAGGGTGATCAGGGTATTATCCTTGAACATAAGCTGAACACGTCCGATGCCGGTTTCAATAACGTCCCGGACAAACACCTGGTCATTTACAACAAGGTCTCTTTTCTGCCCGTCTTCCGCCACAGCAACCACTGCACCCCGTAAGGCCACGACTTTTCCGATAAATTCATCCTGGCTGGCCATACACAGTAAAGGAAAGGCCAGCACAAATACGATTATCCATCCAGTAATTTTATGATTTATCATCAGCCTTTCCTCTTAAAAATTATATACAAGGCAGGTCTGAACAAGATCCTGGGTATATTCATAAAGATCCTGGTTTGAAAATGCCCAGATACGCTGGTATTTTAACCGCATCTCAGCATACTGATCCGGACGGCCGGACCGCTGCCACAATTTTCTGGACACACCCAGGGAAAGGGTATGCTGGGTATCCTTGCGTCGGTCGACAAACAAATAGCCCGGTTCATCATAATTGGTCATCCGAAATTCATAATTGACAAAGCCGTTCACCCTGTTGAACAAAAAACGGGAGGCGGAAAACTTCAAGCGCACTCGTTTGTATCCGTATTCATCGTCATTTGCATCCTCTCGCTCCAGGCCCACGCCCATGTCAAACCAGGTGTTGAATTTCAAAAGAACCAGGTCTGCGTCAAGGGCAAGGTTGTTGCTGTCCATGGCCGAGATATCAGGATAATTTTTTTGTTCAGCGGTCACGGCGGTACGCACCATGGTTGAGGGAGAAAACACGTAATCCATGGTTGCCCTGGCCCCCATGCTGTCCATGTACCGCTCATCGTCAAGGCCGATCTGCCGGGTGAGAAATTTGAATCCAAGCTTGCGCTGCCCTGAAATATACTGGGGACCGGTTAAAATTTCCGCATAGCGGATATCAAGCTCATGGGTCCGATCGTACCATCCGGAAAAAAAAGAGCCGTCTGTTTTCCAGGCCCATGGGGTAGCAAGAAACCGATAGGTGTGATCAAGGCTCAAGGCGGTGTAAGAAAACCAGTCTTCGGTCTCCTGGGCCGAAGGTCCGGTCAGCGTTACATCGCCGATGGCGGTATCAATGGTTTGACTGGATGGAGAGGACCAGACGTTATTGTTCCAGTCCAATCCGGCGGTAACACTGCCGTGAAAAAAATGAGTCTGCTCGGATTTATCGATCCTGGCCATAAAGGCCTTGATATTTTCCTTGACGGTTTCAGGGGGATCACCGGCAAGCACCTCCCGGCAATATCGCCGGGCGGAATTATTATCGCCGATGGCATAAAATGCCCGAGCCAGTTCAAGTTTGATCCTGTCATGGCCGGGAGAAAAAATCAGAATGCGTTCAAACACCATGATGGCCATCTCAAAATGACCCGATTCAAAGGCAGAGCGGCCCAAATAAAAATTGAGTTCAGGGTCATCCGGATACCTTTCCGACAGATCAAACAACATCTGGTATGCCTGCCTAAACTGCCCGGTTTTAAACAATGATATCCCCTGGGCAACACTTCCCGCCCCCTCCTGCCCAAACGCCGCCGCCTGCAAAAAAAGAAAGACCACCGTCACAAGATACAGCTTTTTCATGAATAGACTCTTTTTCTGGGAAAAATTTAACGAACTGAATTATTTAATAGAAATAGCAACAATAAAAACCAAAGTCAACGCGAAGGTTTCGCCGGATACGACCTTGTTTCTTACTTTTTTACCCTCAGTACGCCCAGGGTCTTTGTCATATCAAGCACATCATAGCTTTGTGTGGCCTGTGCCAGTTCATATACCTGACGCGGCGGCTGTCCCCCCTCCTGGGGATTGAAAAAGATATCATGAATGACCAGAAAGCCCCCTGGGATAATATGGGGCGCCCAGGTGATAAAATCGGTATGCACCGCGTCAAAGGAGTGTCCGCCGTCGATGAACACCATGGCCAGTGGCGTTTTCCACATTTGCCCCGCTGTTTTTGAGGCAGAGACAATGGGCACCACGGTTTCTTCTAAGCCTGCCCGGGAAAGTGTCCGGCGAAACAACGGGAAGGTATTGACCGCTGACGTTTTTTCATCGTAAAGAGCCGGGTCAAAGTACTCTTCCCCCGGCTGCTGTTCTTCGGAGCCCGTATGATGATCTATGGAAAATAATATGCTCTGGTTCTGCTTGCAGGCAGGCCCGATAATGGCGGCAGACCGCCCGCAATAGGAGCCTATTTCCAGCACCGGCCCCATCTTGGATGCTTCCAGGGCAAGATCGTATAAACGCAGGGCTTCATCGTCATGCATAAATCCCTTGATGGTATTTAAAAAGTCAAAATCAAGGGACCGGGTCATGAGATCTTTTCCTCATCATAACTTTTTACAAGTATTTCCCTGGGTTTGGATCCTATCTGGGGGCCAACGATACCTTCATGCTCCATCATCTCAATGAGCCGGGCTGCCCGGTTGTACCCGATGCGCAGCCGACGCTGAACGTAGGAAATGGAGGCCTGGCGGTCCTTGGTAATAAGCGCCACTGCCTCGTCATACTTTTCATCATATTCGGATTCATCAAACACCTTTTCCTGGCCGTCGTCGTCCCCCTGGATTACCTCTTCGTTGTAATCGGGCCGGCGCTGATCCTTGAGAAATGAGGTGATCCGGGAGATCTCTTTTTCGGAAATATAGGCGCCCTGGATACGCATGAGCTTTCCTGTGCCCGGGGGGCAGAACAGCATGTCGCCATTGCCAAGAAGGCTTTCTGGACCGCCCTGGTCAATGATGATCCTGCCGTCAATTTTTGAAGAGGTCTGAAAAGAGAGCCGGGTGGGGAAGTTGGCCTTGATTGTACCGGTGAGCACGTCAGCGGACGGGCGCTGGGTGGCGATGATCAGATGGATGCCAGCAGCCCGGGCCATCTGGGCCAGGCGCGTCAAAGCATACTCAACGTCCTTGGACGCCACCATCATCAGATCCCCAAGTTCGTCCACGATTACCACAATAAACGGCAGGCGTTCCAGGGGCAGTCCGCCGGGAAGTTCAACATCCTCGGGCGAGGTGTCCGGCGGGAGATCCCGGAGCCGTTCGTCAACCATTGAATTAAACTGTGTTATATTTCTAAGACCTGACAATTCCAGCAACTCGTACCGGCGCTCCATCTCACGAACCGCCCAGAAAAGGGCATTGGTGGCTTTTTTCATGTCCGTTACCACCGGGGTGATCAAATGGGGAATATCATTATACACCGACAGTTCAATGCGCTTGGGGTCAATCATGATCAGTTTGACCTCATCGGGGGTGGCCTTGTACAGCAAACTGATGATCATGGCATTGAGCCCCACACTTTTACCCGTACCTGTGGCCCCGGCAATGAGCAGATGGGGCATTTTATCCATTTTTGTTGCCACGGGCTGCCCCTGAAGATCTTTACCAAGACCCAGGGTCAATAAAGATTTGGACTGAACAAACTCTTTGGATGAAATCATCTCCCGTAAATTGACAAGCTCCCGCTCGTCATTGGGAATCTCGATGCCCACCACATCCCGGCCGGGAATGGGGGCCACAATGCGGATGGAGATGGCCGACAGGGCAAGGGCAAGGTCATCGGAGAGCCCGACGATCTTTGACAATTTTATGCCGGGGGCCGGGCGATATTCAAAGGTGGTGATCACAGGCCCGGGAAGAATTTCCACCACCTCGCCTTTCACATTGAAATCCTCCAGCTTTTTTTTCAGGATACTTGCCTTGTTCTGGAGTTCATCGGTATCGATCTGTCTGCGGATTTTTTGTTTTTCATCTAAAAACGACAAACCGGGCAGCTCAAAGTCATGGGTTTCCCGGATATCTTTTAAGCGGGAATCAGCCACATACTCTTTGTCATCGGTCTCCATCGCCACAATGGTCGGCCCCAAAGATTGTTCGGACTTGGATTTTTTCCTGGGTGAAGAAACTTTGGCGGCACGGGGTTCAGGCGTATCAAAGTCGTCGTGAATTACATCCACCTTTGGTTCCGGGGCAAAAGAAGCATTATTCTCCCCCCGATCAGGCACAACATCATTCTGCCCGTTTTTTCCCCTGAACAGTGGAATGACGGTCAAGGCTTTCAGTTTTTCAGCCCGGGCAAGTCTTTCTGCTTTTCTCTCCTGTTTTCTGTTTTCCAGCATCTGTTTTAAATGGTCAACCCCTTCGGACATGTCCTGGGCCATGGTCCGGAAGAACCTGCGTACCCAATCCCAGACCAGATTAAGCACCGATTTCAAAGAGATGCCGGTAATCAGCACAACGCCCAGCAGCACCAAAAAACATAACAGGATCGCACACCCTGTGATATTGGCATATTTCAATAGAAACGCCGCAAGCCAGCTACCCACTGCCCCGCCGGCGGAAATTGTGGTGTCGGAAAACGCATAGGTCTCATTGAACAGAAAAAAAACACTGCCTGTGGTGATCATCAGGATCATAGCCCCTGCCAGGGTCAGCCAAAGGACTTTTCGTGATTTTTTTTTGATGAGACAAAACCCCGCAAGGCAAAGAATCAAAGGTACCCACAAAGCACCGATACCGAACAAAAAGACAAAGAGTCCGGCAATATGTGCGCCGATCAGGCCAAACAGATTGTTGATATGGTCAGGGAAAGAAAAGAAATGATTGCCCACACACGGATCGGCCGCATGATATGAAAACAGGCTTACCGATGTCAGGATGATGAGGAAAATTAAGAAGATGCCGAGCAGTTCTTTTTTCATACTTCAATAATGATGGGAACGATCAAAGGCCTTCGGTTTATGGCAAAAGTAAAATACTGTTTAAGCGCCCGCTGCAGTTTTTTTCGAATCAGTTCCACCCGGGAATCAATCCCGGCTTCGATCTCTTCAACAATCTCAAGGATCACGCACTGGGCATCATCCACAAGATAGCCTGTGGCCGAATCAAATACAAATCCTTTGGAAATCAGTTCCGGGCCATAGAGCACCACGCCGGTCTCCTCGTCAATGATCATGGTCACCACCACAAGCCCGCCTTCGGACAGTTCCCGGCGTTCTTTGAGTACCGAGCGGCCCACATCGCCAATCCCTTTTCCATCCACGAGAATCCGGCCGGTCTGAACGCGTTCTTCAAGTCGGCCCCCGTGTTCCCCGTCAAAGGCAATAACCTGGCCGTTTTCAGCCACAATTACGTTGCTGCGGGGCATCCCCAGTTTTTCGGCAAGCCTTGCATGCACCACAAGATGCCGGTATTCACCGTGTATGGGGATAAAATATTTGGGTCTTGTCAGGTTGATCATCATTTTGAGCTCTTCCTGGTGGGCATGACCGGACGCGTGAATCCGTGCGATCTTGGAATAGACCACTTCGGCACCCCTTCGGTAAAGCTTGTTGATAATGCCTGCAATGGCTTTTTCATTACCCGGGATATGCTTGCTTGATAAAAGTACGGTATCCCCTTTGCGGACATTGATGTGCTTGTGAACGCCTGAAGCCATGCGCGCCAGCGCAGACATGGGCTCTCCCTGGCTGCCCGTGGTGATGATCACCACTTCCTGATCTTCTAATTTGTGAATCTGTTTGATATCCACCACAAGCCCCGGGGGACACTTAAGATAGCCTAATCGCATGGCCACATCCGTAATCTGCTCCATGCTGCGGCCATTGAAGATCACCCGGCGATTATTATGCATCGCAATATCAATCACCTGCTGGATCCGGAACACATTGGAGGCAAAAAGGGCAACAATCACCCGGCCTGGAGAGGCTTCAACCAACTCCCCGAGATTTTTTGCAACCTCCTGTTCCGACATGGCATAGCCCTCAACTTCCACATTGGTGGAATCGGAAAGCAGTGCCATCACTCCTTTTTGACCAAATCTGGCGAAGCTTGAGATATCGGTATTTTTCATGACGTCGGCCGAGTGGCTGATGCGGAAATCTCCGGTGTGCACCACCACGCCCTCGGGGGTTGTGATGGCCATCCCTACGCCGTCAATGGTGGAGTGGCTGACCCGGATAAACTCAATTTCAAAGGGCTCAATGACCAGCACCTCACCGGGGTTGACCAGGTTAAGGTCCACATGGGTATTCAGGTCAAACTCAATGAGCTTGTTGCGCACAATCTCCAGGGTAAACGCCGTGCCGTATACCGGCAGCCGGATTTCGCGCAACAGGTAGGGTAAGGCGCCGATGTGGTCCTCGTGGGCATGGGTCAGGATAATACCTTCGATTTTAGCCATATTGTCCCGAAGGTAATCCATGGCCGGGATGACAATATCCACCCCCAGCATATGGTCTTCAGGGAACATGATGCCGGCATCAATGATGAAGATGACGTCATCATACTCCACCACCATCATATTCAGGCCAATTTCGCCAAGCCCCCCTAAGGGTATGAGTTTAAGCATTTAAATTATTTCCGTACTGATATCAAATACAAATGGACAGCTTTTCGAGAACGGCGTCTGCCCAGTCGATCAGCCAGTTGCGCTGCTCCACCGTGGCATAGCCCATACAATCACACCGAATATTGGTTTTAATTCTCACCAGCAACTCACAGGACAGGGAAGTCTCTTCCAGCATCAGGGCAAACACGTGGGGCCCGCAGCCTTTATGAGAAGTCTGGGTTTGTGTCAAAATATCAGTATCCAGTTCAAGCCAGTAGATCCCGCCCACAGTGGCAGCCTGAAGATACTCGTCAAAATACTCTTTTAAAGCGGCATAATCCTTAAGTGTAAAGCCGTCTATCACATACTGTTTCATGGTCAATAAATTAACACAGAAGCCTTGGAGTATGCAACCGGAACTTGGGTCCTATAAAATGGTTGCACATTAACCATTGAATAGTTTAAAAATAGAATAAAAAACAGATACGAAATAAACTTATTCCATGCATAACAGATAAACGACAAACCCATGCAAACAAATCCTATCCCCCATGGCAATTTCAGGTACGCTGCCCTGGCAGACGACATCCAGAATAAAATTCTTTCGGGCCAGTACCGCGCCGGAGAAAAGCTACCCTCTTTGAGAAAACTGCACAACCGTCTGGGTCTTAGCATCAGCACCATTCACCAGGCCTATATTGAGCTTGAAAAGCGGGGACGTGTGGAGGCAAGGCAAAAATCAGGATTTTTTGTTAAACCCTTGGAAAAAAGCCCATTGCCCCTGCCGGTGAAAGCCGTGACATCCGAACCGCCCAGCCGTGTAAATATCAATGACCTGGCTGAAACCATTGTAGCGGATCTACAGCGCCCGGATATGATCCGTTTAGGGGCGGCCGTGGCGGACCAGGAGCTGATGCCCCTAAAACAGCTGTCCAGGATTACCAAATCCATGTCAGCAGCAGAGATTGCTGCAGGCATGGCCCTATACGATGACTGTGCAGGAGCCTTGGAATTGCGCAGCGCATTAGCCAAAATGATGATGGGCTATGCCGGGCCTGTGGCCGTGGATGAAATTATCACCACCAACGGATGCCTGGAGGCGGTCAGTCTTTGTTTGAGGGCGGTGGCAGACCCAGGCGATGTTATTTTGGTAGAATCACCGGTATTCCACTGTTTTCTCCAGCTCATCGAAGATTTGGGCATGTATGTGGTTGAGCTGCCCGGCTGTCCTGAAAAGGGCATGGACCCAAAGACATTTGAATCCATGATCGCACAAAACCACGTCAAAGCATGCCTGCTCAATCCCAATTTCCAGAACCCCCTTGGCTCGGTCATGTCTACAGCCCTAAAAAAGAAGGTGCTTAACATTGCCAAGCATCACGGCACACCCATTATTGAAGATGATATTTACGGGGATATCTTTTTTGGTGTACGGCGCCCTTCAACGTTTAAGGGGCTGGATACAACCGGAAACGTGCTCTATTGTTCCTCATTCTCCAAAACCATTGCACCCGGGCTCCGGGCCGGGTGGACCCTGCCGGGCCGATTTTATAAACGCGTCATGCGGCTCAAACTCAATTCCCAGCTGGCAAGTCCCAATACCGGGCACGTTGTGGCGGCCCGGTTCATTGAAAGCGGGGCGTATGAACGCCACCTGCGGCGGCTCAGGAATCAGATCAAAAACCAGGTATCAGCGATTTCCATTGCTGTGGCAAAGCACTTTCCCAAGGATACCCGGATCACCTTTCCCCAGGGGGGAATGTTTTTGTGGATCGAATTAAACAAAGATATTGATGCCATGGATGTGTTTCACAAAGCCCGACAAAAGGCCATCTCTTTTATGCCCGGGGTGATCTGTTCCAACACGGACAGATACCGGCACTGCCTGCGTTTGAACTGCGGTCTCGCCTGGTCGGACAGGCTTGAAAACAGCATTGCGCATCTGGGGCATATTGTATGCTCAATGAATAAAAAATAACGCAAAGACCTTTAAAGAAAATCTTGACAACCGGCCCAAATAATAACATAGTCTCATTAAAGTTAAATGGTTTAACCATTAGTGAAAATAACAGGAGAACAAGATGTTACATAAAATAATCAGTCAAGCGCTGCCCTATTTCCCCCCAAAATTAATCTGGCAGTTTTCAAAAAGCTATATCGCAGGCGAGACCACCCAGGACGCCATCAACGCCTCAAAAGCCCTGAACCAGGAAAATGTTATGGTCACCCTGGACATTCTTGGTGAATTTATCAAGACCATGTCCCAGGCAGAAAAAAACCGGGATGATTACCTGTCTCTGATCCGCACCATTGAAGCGGCAGGCATTGACGCCAACTACTCGCTGAAACCCACCATGTTCGGTCTTTTGCTCGATAAAGAGACCTGTTTTAAATATATACGTGAACTGACGGCCGAGGCCGCATCCCATGGTAATTTTATCCGCATCGACATGGAAGACTCTGCCTGCGTGGATGATTCCATTGATATGTTCCGCAGACTTAAACAGGAATTTCCCCAGAACATCGGCCTGGTGCTCCAGGCTTACCTGAAACGGACCCATCACGACATTGAGGCCATGCTGGATTTGCGTCGTGACGATGCGGCGTTGAACTTCAGACTGGTAAAGGGTATCTACGTGGAGCCGGCAGCCATTGCGTATAAGGCTTACGACGAAATTAATGCCCACTTTCTTGAAGACCTTGAATTTATGTTTCAAAACAATGTCTATGCAGCCATTGCCACCCATGACACGCCCCTGATCCAGGGAGCGCTTGAGCTCATTGACAAATACCAGGTCCCCAAAGAGAACTATGAATTTCAGATGCTCTACGGCGTAACCCCCAAAAAACGCCGGGAGCTTGTGCAAAATGGACATAGAATGCGGGTTTATGTTCCCTTTGGAGAGCAGTGGTTCGGCTATTCAACCCGTCGTCTTAAGGAAAACCCGGGCATGGTCAAGCATATTCTAAAAGCGTTGGTGGTTAAGGGCTAATTATAAATTTTGTTTTCGGCGTCTAACTTTTTTTAGATTGTGCCCTTGCCAACCCAAAAAGACTGTTTACATTCTTTCCTATGAACGCTGCCTTTACTGAAACTCAAAAAGGCGGCGTTGAGGTTAACGTAACACCTGAACTATTATATGAAAGGATTCTGATATGAGAGACAGAGCAGTCAGACGGCACCAGGAATTTAAAGTTAAAAGAAAACTGCGCAAACAATATAATAGTTGCATTGAAAGATTTTCAGATACAATGGGCCCCGGTTTTGAGGATAACGCTGAAAAGCTTAAAAAAGTCTGTACTTTACCCTGCTCTGCGGACCGGGATAGAAGACTTGGAAACAGAACGGTCCAGGAACGCCGACACGATATAACCATGAAAGAACAAGTTGTATAACGGCCATGGTTTGATCGGGTGTAGCAACACTCAAGATTAACCCCAAATAAAATACCAACGCCCCGGACAGATTTTCCTGCCCGGGGCGTTTTATTTGCCTTTCGGCGGCTTTGCCGGTTTTACCCCTTTTTGGGGGCAATATGCTTCAAGCACGCAACGGTAGCAGTGGGGACCCACCGGCCGACAGGTGCCTTGTCCAAAGGTGACCAGAATTCGATTGACCTCTTTCCAGAATTTCTTTGGCAATTTTTTTCTTAATGCTTTTTCCGTATCCAAGGGGGTTTTGGTTCTCACATACCCCCAGATATTCATGATTCGATGCACATGGGTGTCCACGCAGATGGCATCTTTGTCAAAAGCCACAGCCCTGACCAGATTGGCTGTCTTACGCCCGACCCCGGGAAGTGTCACCAAATCGTCAATCTCATCGGGAACCTTCCCCTGGAAAGCGTCCAGGGCCTGGGGCAGTTTTGATAAATACTGGGCTTTGGATTTGTAAAACCCAACCGGAAAAATGAGTTCCTGGATCCGGGCGGTGGAAAGGGCCCTCAATGCCTCAGGATCAGGGGCCTGTTCCAGCAATCGCTGGGCTGCAACCGCGGTCACTTCATCTTTGGTTCTCGCGGACAGGATGGTGGCCACAAGCACCTTAAAGGCAGACTTGCTCTGGACGGCAATCAAGTCCACCACCGGCACCTGGTAGGCCTCAACTTCCTGCTTTAACGTTCCAAGAAAAAATGCAATATCAATGGCCATGGCATTAATTGAATAGGGTTGTGGCAAAGTAGTATATCAAGGGCAGGAATATGGCTGGCAGCATGTTACCCACGGCAATCTTTTTTTCCCGGAGCATGTTCAATCCGATGGCGGCGATGAGCAGGCCGCCGGCCCCGGACATCTGGCTGACGACTTCAGGCACCAGATAGGGTTTTATAAATCCCGCCGCCAAGGTTATGGCACCCTGGTAAACCAAAACCGCCCCGGCGGAAAGCCCCACCCCGACGCCTAAAGATGCCGTCAGGATGATGGATGTCACACCGTCTAAAAAGGATTTGGCAAACAAGGTGTCATGGTTGCCGGAAAGGCCGCTTTCAAGGGAGCCCACAATGGCCATGGACCCCACGCAGAATAAAAGCGATGCTGTCACAAAGGCCGTGGATATGGAAGGCCTTGAGGTATCCGGGGCCGCAAACCTTGTTTCCAGAAAATCCCCAAGGGTTTTAAGGTGTGCCTCGATGGCTAAAAATTCACCCATAATGGCACCAACGGCCAGACTGATGATAATCACCAAAATATCCGGGCAGGCCAATGCACTTTTCAGCCCGATAAGAATAACGGACAGGGCAATGGCCTGGAGCACCGTGACATTGTACTTTTCAGGAATACTGTTGCGAAACAGCATGCCAGTGGTTGTACCCGCCAAAATGGCAAGGGTGTTTACAATGGTTCCAAGCATGATAACGATGTCAACTCAACTGTACGGCCAAAAACCTTACAGGCCTTGGATATACTTCACACCGTTTTCAAACAGCTTGATTCCGGTTGTGATGGTCTCTTCAATGGATTTTCCCTGGCGCTTTGCTTCAGCTTTCTGCCTGGGCCAGTCCGGATGATTGCCAAAATGATTGTAGGCTTCGGGATGGGGCATCAAACCAAATATCCGGCCGGTGGGATCACAGATCCCTGCGATATCATCCACGGCACCATTGGGATTGGCCGGAAACGCACCGTTTGCAGGGGAACCATCGGCATTCGCATACCGGAACACCACCTGGCGGTTTGCCACAAGACGCGCTAGGACGTCAGGGTCGGCAACAAACTTTCCTTCACCATGGCGTATCGGGTAGTCAGATACGCCCAAGCCCTTTGTGAACACACAGGGACTGTCGGCATCGGGCACAAGCCGAACCCATTGATCCCTGAAATTGCCGCAATCATTATAGGTAATGGCAACAGACCTGCGGGTATAATCCTGGTCCAGGCCGGGCAAAAGCCCAAGGTTCACAAGGGCTTGGAACCCGTTGCAGATACCGATCACCAACTTGCCGGCAGCCACAAAATCCAATAAATCCTTACCAATATTGTTTTTCAGCTTCAGGGCCTGGATCACCCCGGCCCCATGATCGTCTCCCCAGGAAAAACCACCGCCGAAGGCAAGAATCTGAAAATCAACCAGCCGGACATCGCCACGGATCAATGTATTAATATGCACCCTGTGAGCAACGGCGCCGGCCTGCTCAAAGGCAAAGGCGGTTTCATTATCACAGTTCAGGCCAAATCCCGTCAGTATCAGCGCCTTTACAGCGCTTGCGCCGCTCATATTTTATCTCCAAAGGTCTTGTTGAAAGCTGAATCAAGGGTTGCCACCGGCAGGTCTATCACGAGATTACCGTCTGCCAAAATTTTGAGCCGGTCATGACTGTCGGTTACCTTACCCAGACAGGCACAGGGCAGTCCCTTGCACAATTTTTCAAAGGTTTGTTTTTGATCCGGTGCCACAGTGACGATGAACCGCCCGGCAGACTCGGAAAATAAAGCTTTATCACTTGAAAGTGGCAAATCATCGGTTAAAGGCAACCCGGCCAGATCAATGTCAAGGCCCAGCCCGCCGGCCATTGCCACAAGGCTGAAATGAATGCCCAGTCCGCCGCGGCCCACGGCATGGCATGAAGCGACCAAATCCGTGCCAATGGCTTTTTCGATGGCCTTGTACAAGGTTTTAAATTTTGCAAAATTAACCTGGGGTACATTGAGACCGACTTTATCGTACATTTCGTAATATTCTGATGCCCCCAGTTCATCCCCGGTGTTGCCCACCACATAAACAAGATCGCCTGCCGTTTTAGGCTCCAGGGTCACACAACGACTAACGTCGGAGACCAGGGAGACCGCAGAGAACTGAACCGTTTCCAGGGCCGAGACTTTGATGCGCTCACCAAATGCCCCTTCAAGATGGCCGTCCACGTACATGGAGTCCTTGCCCGAGAGCAATGGAATCCCATAGGCCTCGCAGGCATCTTTAAGCGCCCGGCAGGCCCGGACAAGCTGGGCGGCCTTGAATTTGCCGTCCGGATTTGACACGGCGTCATAACCGATATCCGGCCAGCAGAAATTGTCCACACCGCCGATGTGATCCAGGGAACCGCCCACGGCAATGAGCCGGCGAACCGCCTCATCAATGGTGCAGGCCATCATATGGTACGCATCAATTTTTGAGTACCAGGGCAAAATACTCTGGGAAAAGGCAAGTCCGCGTTCACTGGTCAGCACGGGCCGGGTCACCGACGCATCCGTGGGAATATTCCGGTTGACGCCCACCAATGGCTTGATCACGGAACCGCCCTGGACCTCGTGGTCGTACTGGCGAATAATCCACTCTTTGCTGCAGACGTTGGGCCTGGTTAGCATCTGCTCAAGCACACCGTTTAAATTTGTGGGCGTGGAAATAACCGGCTCCGTTAGACCTCGCCCGGCAGGTGTTGTCCAGACTGCGTCAAATTCCCAGGCCGGGAACCCTTTGTCCAGCAGATCCATATCCACATACGCGCAGGTCTGGTCTTTATATTTGATATGCAGTTTGCCTGAATCCGTATATTTGCCGATGACCGTGGATTCGACCTCATGAAGATCAGACAAGGCCATGAACCGGTCCAGATTTTCAGGTTTAATGGCAATGGTCATGCGTTCCTGGATTCTGAAATCCAGATTTCCCACATGTCCAGGCCTTCGTATTTCAAGGGCACCTTATCCAGCCACACCTCACACCCGTTGGAGAGCATGGCCGATTCGCCCACCGAAGAGGATAACCCGCCGCCGCCATTGTCGGTAATAAAGGTGATCAGCCCCTCATCCCGGCACACCAGCAGAAAATCATGCATTTTTTTCTGGGTATAGGGGTCGCCGATCTGGACGTGGCCGGCCGGAGTATTCTCGGAAAAACTTTTGGAAGAGGCCGTTACCCCGTGGATACCGTCTTTGCCCACACGGCCGCCGCTCATAATGATCAACTCGCCCGGCGCGGTGGTCTTCTCATGGCTTGGTTTGCCTTTCACGGTTTTGGGCATGATGCCCAAAGCGGTGACAAACACCAGGGACTTGCCCATGTAACCGGGGTCGAACAGGGTCTGTCCGAAGGTTGTGGGCACCCCGCTTTTATTCCCGCCGTCCTTGACACCTTCAATCACCCCGTCAAGCAAACGTCGGGGGTGAAGGGGGGGCTTTAACGGACCATTATAATTGATATCGCCCACGCAGAATCCGAAACTGCCCATGAACAGCTTGGAGCCCAACCCTGTTCCCATGGGATCGCGGTAAACGCCAACAATACCTGTGATGGCTCCGCCGTAAGCTTCCATGTTGGAAGGCGAGTTGTGGGTTTCGCCGGTGATGACATAGTTGTTGTCGTCATCAAAGGACCCCACACCGGCATTATCCCACAAAACTGAAACCACCCACGCTTTGGCATCTTTCAAGGCCAGTGTAGGTTCTTTGATATAGGTTTTAAACAACGAATTTTCTACCGTGGTTTCGCCGGTCTCCGTGTCCCTATACCTGAAAATACCGTTAAAGGTGTTGTGGCAGCAATGATCTGACCGGGACTGGGAAATATATTCAAGTTCCACATCCGTGGGCTTTGACAGGCCCACCGTTGCACGGTCTGCCAGGACCTTTTCCTCCAGAAAATAGCCTCGGATAACGGGAATATCCCTGGGATTCAAGGAGAGGCTGCGCTCATGGGAAATCTGTGCAAGAATCTCATCGGTATCAATGTCCATGGTGTCAAAGCCGGGCGTATGATCTAAAATCACCTTGGCCGGTTTTACACCCGCCCCGATCTTTTTGTCCCATTCATCTTTGCCGAAGACTTTATACTGTTGAATAATCCCGTTGGACAAAATCTGGGCGGCAATGGTGTCAGCATCTTCCCGGGTTAAATCCGCACCGGTCAGACAATACCGTTTGGAGGTATAGATGTTCTCATGGGCCGAAAAATCTTTTTTCAAAAGATCGCTCACCGCTTCCACGGCAGTCGCCCCGGCATTATCCCGAACGCCTGGCCGAAACCCGACCCAGATGCAGAAATTAAAATCGAGATCAATGGGTGAAAGACTGGATTTCTGAGTAACCGGATTGGTAAACACCTCCCGACGTATGGTTTCCAGTTCATTTTGATCCAGATCGGACTCCACGGTCACGATATTGATGCAGCGGGCATCATCCATTTTAATACCGAAATAGGCATTCGCCTTTTTGACCAGAGACTGGCCTTCGGCATCCCTTAAATCCTGCTTTAACGTGATTTCGATGTTGGAAATCATTGTAATCCACCGTTGAATAGTTTGACAATGTCATTATAAAAGACAAAAATCATTAAAGTCATCAGCACAGCTGCCCCGAACTGAACCATTTTCTCGCGCACCCGGGTACTGACAGGGCTGCCTTTAATCGCCTCAATAGATAAAAATAAAAGATGCCCCCCATCCAATACCGGAATGGGAAACAAGTTAATAATGCCAAGATTGACAGAGATAAGCGCGATAAACCATACAAAATTTTCAAATCCGGCTTTGGCCTGATCCCCGGCCATTTTGGCAATCATAATCGGACCGCCCAAATTATCGGCGGACACAGCCCCGGTGAACATTTTCACCACGGACAAAATCGTCAGCTTCACCATCCCGTAGGTATCGGATACGGCACGAACCGCTGCTTCAACGGGATTCAGGGGGTGATGAAAGGTTTCGCCGGTACCGATGATTCCAATCACATACCGGTTCACGTTTTCTCCAAACAGATTTTTTTCTTCCCGGGTCCGGGGGGTAATCGTATAGGAATGCACTTCCCCTTCCCGTTCCACAAGAAATGCCAGGGCTTTCCCCTCACTTTTTGAGACAATCCGGGAAATATCTTCAAAGGATTGCACGGGAACCTGATCAATCTCCTTGATCACATCCCCGGTTTCAATGCCTGCCGCCTTGGCTGCAGAATCATCCACCACCTGGCCGACCTGGGGCAGCCCCATGTAGACACCGCTGGTTTGGTATAAAAGGTAAAAAATCACCACGGCCAACAAAAAATTAAAAGCTGGGCCGGCAGCCGCGATCAACGCCCGTTGACTTACCGTTTTATGGGTAAAAGAGAGATGACGCCTCTCTTCATCCAGGGCCTGGGCTGCGCCGGGTTCTTCTCCGGTCATTTTAACATATCCGCCCAAAGGAATGGCTGATATGCAATAGTCGGTCATTCCCCGTTTAATTTTAACGATTTTAGGCCCAAACCCAAGAGAAAACACCTCAACCCCGACGCCGCAGGCCCGTGCAGCAAGGAAATGGCCTAACTCATGGACAAAAACCAATACGCCGATAACAATGATAAATGCAAAAAGGGAGTACCCCATATTGAAGTTCCTAAAGTTTGTTACACAAGACTTTGGATCAGGGAAAGTGCTTTCTCCCTGCCCCAGCGATCAGCCTCAATAATACCTGAAAGCTCGGGATTGTCAATGCAGGTATGGGCACCCATGACCTCATCAACTATTCTGAAAATATAAGGAAAGCCGATACGTTCTTTAAGAAAAGCGTCCACGGCGACTTCGTTGGCCGCGTTCATAACAGCCGGTAAAGTTCCGCCTCTGCGACAGGCTTCGTAGGCAAAATTAAGGGATGGAAATCGTTTTACATCAGGGGCATCAAAGGTTAATCCATTCATCTCGGCAAAATCAGGAAATTTTAAATTTAGATTCATGCGGGTTGGATAGGAGAAGGCATAGGCAATGGCATGCATCATGTCCGGTTCACCAAGCTGGGCCATAACACCGCCGTCTTCGAAGCCCACCATGGAGTGAACAATACTCTGGGGGTGAATTAACACCTGAATCTTATCCACACTGACATCAAACAGCCGGACCGCCTCAATCACCTCCAACGCCTTGTTCATAAGGGTAGCAGAATCAATGGTAATCTTAGCGCCCATGTTCCAGGTCGGGTGATCCAGGGCCTGGGCCGGTGTAATCTGTTTGAATTGGTCGTGGGGCAAATCCCTGAAAGGACCGCCTGAGGCTGTGAGAAAAATTTTTTTAAGATCGCGTTTCCGGTTTCCCTGCAGGCATTGAAAAATGGCGCAGTGCTCTGAATCCACGGGCAGGATATCCACCCCTTTTTCGCGCGCCCGTGCCATAACAATCTCTCCGGCCATGACCAGGGTTTCCTTGTTGGCAAGGGCCAGTTGCTTACCGGCATCAATGGCAGCAAGGGCCGGGGCAAGGCCTGCAGCCCCAACCATGGCTGCGAGCACCATATCCGACTCCGCCCACTGGGCCGCCGCAATAAAACCGGATTCACCCCATGCGATTTCAGGGCAAGGCTTACCTGAAAGTTTCTTTGCCAAACGGTCTGCCGACATTTCGTCGATCACGGCAACCATCGCCGGCTTAAACTGCTCTATCTGGATGGCCAGAAGATCAATATTGGTGGCACAGGTTAAACATTTGATGGTGAACTTGTCCGGGTGCATGGCAACCACCTTGAGGGCGGATGTACCGATGGACCCAGTGGAACCCAGTATCGTTAACGACTTCACAGAACAAACACCGTAAAAAAATAAAATACCGGGATGGCCAGAAGCAACCCGTCAATGCGGTCAAGCATACCGCCGTGACCCGGCAGGATTTTTCCCGAATCTTTGATGTGCCCTACCCGTTTCATGGCAGACTCAAACAGGTCTCCGATCTGACCTGCAGCAGCAATACACAACGCACAGGGAATACTAATCAAGGCAAGCATCACATCCTGGAAGAAAATCAGGTTAAATACAAGTCCGGCCGTTACCGAGACCGCCAGTCCCCCCACAGCCCCTTCAATGGTTTTATTGGGACTGATGTTCGGAGAAAGCTTACGCTCGCCTTTGAACGTACCCACATACAAAGCACCTGTATCATTGGCAAAACAAACAATGAGCACCCAGATCACCCACAATGCCCCGGCATCCGAATTCCGGACAAAAACCAAAAGAGCCAGGGACAAAGGGATATAAACGACACCAAGCACCTGCCGAGCCACCAGATCAAAAATATGGGGCAAACTGGAAAAACGCGCCAGAACAAACACACACAGCGCCAGCATATTCAAAGCCAGAATGAAAAACAGAATCGGCCAGGACCCAAGACATGCCCCCATGACCAATGCCGCACAAGCTCCATAGGAGATCAACCGAGTGGTTAGAGGAACAGGCTCAGTATCATTGGCACAGATGATATCAAAATATTCATGGATCGCAAAAATGGAGACCACGGATACCAAGGCGCCAAACAACAGTATAGACCCCTTGATAATGGCCCATAGCAAAAGTGGGGTGAGAATTAATGCCGTAAGCCATCTTTTGAAGTGCTGCATCATACCTTTCCGAAGCGTCTGTCCCGCTGCTGGTAATCAATTAAAATCTGGTAGAATTCCTGCTTGGAAAAATCAGGCCAAAGCGTCGGGGTAAACACCAGTTCGGAATATGCAGCCTGCCACATCAGAAAATTGGAAAGTCTGACTTCGCCTGACGTGCGAACGATGAGGTCCGGATCAGGCATGCCGGCCGTATAAAGGTGATCCGAGACCGTTTCATCCGTAATATCTTCGGGATTCAGAGCGCCGGATTTGATTTTAGCCGCGATTCGCTGAACCCCGATGGTAATTTCTTCCCGGGCCCCGTAGCTTAATGCCAGATTCAAAATCATGGCGGAGTTGTGTTGTGTGTCGGCCATGGCCTGCTCAGCCTGTTTTCGCACATCGTCGGGAAGCCGTTCAACCTGCCCTAAAATATTTAACCGGATATTCTTGTTTTTAAGATCTTGGGTTTTATTTTTGAGAAACCGTTTTAGCAGATGCATCAGGGCCTTGACCTCTTCCTTGGGTCGCGCCCAGTTTTCCGTGGAAAATGCATACAAGGTAAGCACGTCGATGCCCAGTTCCCTGGCCGTCATAACGACCTCTTCAACGGTTTGGGCACCCTGCTCATGGCCTTTCACCCGGTTCATCAGCCGTTTTTTTGCCCAGCGCCCGTTCCCGTCCATGATAAAAGCCACATGGGCGGGAAGCCGGTCTAAGTTTAGTCCGTCAGGCACCTGAATATTTGGATCATACTTCAAGGATCTCTTTTTCCTTGACGGCAAAAATATCATCCAGTTTCTTAATGGAAGCGTCGGTGAGATCCTGGACCAGCTTCTGGGCTTTGAAGCTTTCGTCTTCGGAAATTTCAGCCTCTTTTTGCAGATCCTTTAGCATCTCGTTGGCGTCCCGGCGGATATTTCTGACAGCCACCTTGAACTCCTCACAGGTTTTGCCCACGCTTTTTACAATCTCTTTTCTGCGCTCTTCGGTCAAAGGCGGAATGGAGATGCGAATCAATTTACCGTCATTGGAAGGCGTAAGACCGATATTTGCCTTTAATATCGCTTTTTCCACCTCATTGATCACCGAAGCGTCCCACGGTTTTACAGTGATCAGACGACTTTCGGGCACGGATACGGTAGCCATCTGGGGAAGCGGGGTCTGCGTGCCGTAGTAATCGACCCTGACGTTGTCCAGCATGGACTGGGAAGCTCTGCCGGTGCGCACTTTGCCAAGTTCGGTTTCAAAGGCTTTCTCGGATTTACCCATACGGTCTTTGGTTTCTTCAAGCACCTCATTAATCATATTCACACGTCCTTTTATTTATTATAAATCCTTGTACCGATTCCTCCGCCTGTGACCGCTTTATAGATATTGTCGGCCGTGTGCAGGTTGAGCACCTGTAAAGGAAGATCGTGTTCCATGGCAAGGGATATCGCTGTCATATCCATAACATGAAGCTGTTTTTCAATAACCTCCATATAGGACAGTTTATCAAACATCACAGCATCATCATGGATCTGGGGATCTTTATCATACACCCCATCTACCTGGGTGGCCTTAAAAAGGATCTGGGCACGGACCTCATTGGCGCGAAGAACAGCCGCCGTGTCAGTTGTAAAGTAGGGGTTGCCGGTACCGGCGGCAAATATAACCACCCGGCCCTTTTCCAGATGACGAATGGCACGTCTGCGGATAAAAGGTTCCGCCACCCTGTCCATGCGGATGGCAGACTGGACCCTTGTGGGGATATCAAGTTTTTCCAGGGCATCACACAGGGCCAGGCTGTTAATCACAGTGGCGAGCATGCCCATATTGTCGGCAGAGGTCCGGTCCATACCGGCCGAAGATCCTGCCACCCCGCGAAAGATGTTGCCGCCTCCGACAACAATTGAAATTTCCAAGCCCAGCTGAAAGACCTTGGCCACTTCACCGGCCACATAGTTTATCATCTCGGGCGTAATGCCGAAGCCCTGATTACCCATCAGAGCTTCGCCACTTAACTTGATCAGAACCCGTTGAAATTCAGGTTTCGTATCCAAGCGATTATTCTCCTATCTGAAAGCGTGAAAATCTTTTAATCTGGATATTTTCGCCGATCTTTCCGATGGTTTCCTTGAGTACATCTTCAACAGTTTTCTGGGGATCTTTAATATACTGCTGGCTCAGCAGGCAGACTTCTTTGTAGAATTTTTCCACCTTGCCATCCACAATTTTATCAATGATATTTGCGGGCTTCCCTTCTTCCAGCATCTGGGCGCGGTAAATCTCACGCTCTTTTTCAATGACGGATTGGTCCACGTCTTCAGGAACCAGGCCGGCAGGATTGGCGGCCGCAATGTGCATGGCAATATCTTTGGCAAACGTTTCGAAATCTTCGGTTTTTGCCACGAAATCAGATTCGCAGTTCACTTCAACGAGCACGCCCAGTTTTGCACCGGTATGGATGTAGGAATAAATAATGCCTTCGCTGGTGGACCGCCCTGCGCGTTTGGCTGCTTTGGCCAGGCCTTTTTTACGCAGAAGCTCAATTGCCTTATCCATATCCCCTTCCGCCTCGGCCAGGACTTTTTTGCAGTCCATAATTCCCGAACCGGTGGCTTCACGAAGCTCCTTTACCATTTGTGCAGTAATTTCAGCCATTTTGTAAGCTCCTTTTATATCAAATATTTAGAATCTCTATTTTTTATATCTTAAAATAACAATTAAGTTATTGAATTACTTTCACGCCATATTTTGTGGGGCAGGCAGCGCCCCACATTTCGAACAAACGATATCAGTCGTCACCTGCTATTCAGCAGCTGCAGCTTCCTGGGTTTCTGAAGCTTCCGCAGTGGTTTTTCTTTTGATTTTTTCAATCACAGGCCCGTCGGTACCGTCAGAAACGATCTCAACACCGATTTGTTCGCCTGCAGTCTCAGCAGGCTTACCGCCACCGTCTTCTTTATTGGAGTGAGCACGCTGGCGTTCTTCCCAGATCTGGCGACCTTCGATCACGGCATCGGCAACCCGGGAGGCGAACAGACGAATGGAACGAATCGCATCATCGTTGCCGGGGATAACATAATCGATATCATCGGGATCACAATTGGTATCAACTACGGCAACGATTGGAATTCCCAGACGTTTTGCTTCTTTTACGGCAATGGTTTCATTTTTAGAGTCAATGATAAACAGGGCTGCCGGCAGTTTTTTCATATTGGAAATACCGCCGATGGCAAATTCCAGCTTTGCCTTATCTTTGAGCATTTTTGCCTGCTCTTTTTTGGGATAATTTTCCAATGTGCCGTCATTTTCAATGGAATTTAGAAAGTGGAAGCGGGAGATATTGTTTTTGATGGTCTGGAAGTTGGTCAGCATACCGCCCAACCAGCGATTTTCGACATAATAGCTTTCGGCTCTGTTGGCTTCTTCGTAGATGGCCTCGGAAGCTTGCTTTTTGGTCCCAACGAACATGACATCGCCACCGTTTGCGGCAATATTTTTAATAAAATCGTGGGCCTGTCTGTACAGTTTAACGGTTTGCTGAAGATCGATAATGTAAATACCGTTTCTGGCACCAAAAATGTAACGCTTCATTTTAGGGTTCCAACGTTTGGTCTGATGCCCGAAATGTACACCTGCTTCCAGTAATTCTTTAATCGTAATGTAAGCCATTTTTACTCCAATTTTTCAATGGTTTTAAAGTTCATCCGCCTGCCTCACCCCTGGAATCGACTTTTAAAAAGCACCGGATCACAGGTCCGCAAGCGTGTGTTATTATTTTTACAAAAGCAAAATCCCAACTTCTATATCAAAAGATAAGAAAACTTTCAATTTATTTTTTTAAAAACAGCGAGCCGATGGTGCCCGGCAAGGTCTTTAACAAAATCCAATTCCGCCACCCAAGCAAAGCCTTTAACAAGGCTTTTGATTAATGGCTTTTGATCATATCCGATCTCAAGAATGAGACGACCGGAGGGCAAAAGCCTGTCTCCAGCCTGGGCCAGAATCGCCCGAACGGCATCAAGACCGTCGACACCCCCGTCCAACGCCCGGCGAGGCTCATGATCTTTTACCTCAGGCTCTAACAATTCAATGTCGGCGCTAGGAATATAGGGCGGGTTGGATAGAATCAAATCAAACATCGACTGCGGAAGCACGGCAGAAAGCCAATCGCCTTTAAATAACGATATCGGAGCCTGGGCAAACGCCTTGACATTGGCACAGGCCACATCAAGTGCATCCCCGGAGAGATCACTGCCAAAGTAGCAATGCCCCTGACAGGCATTGGCAATGGAAACAATCACCGCACCGGACCCAACGCCAAGTTCTATCACCCGAGCCCGCTTGCCACATGCTTCCATTTCCAACAATATCCCCACAGCCGTCTCCACAAGGGTTTCCGTGTCCGGTCTGGGGATAAGCACACCCGGCGAAACCTTAAATTGATCCTTAAAAAACCCCTTGCGACCTATAATATAAGCCACGGGCTCTCGTGTAATCCGCCGCCGGATCAGGGCTTTAAAATCTGTAAGCTCCTGTTGCTCCAAAGGCCGATCATGCTGCAGATAGAGATCAAGACGCCGCAGCCCCAGAACCTGAGCTAAAAGGATTTCAGCTGTGAGCCTGGGGCTGTCAATATTATGCTGGGAGAAATAGCCGTCTGTCCAGGAAAGAATGGATTTTATGGTCCAGACATCCACAGCGTCAGTTCCCCATGATCAATGTTCTTTTAAGGCCAGGGCTTGGTTGTGCGCCCTCAAGGCATCAATAATTTCCTGGATATCGCCTTCCATAACACTGTCCAGCCGGTACAGGGTCAAGCCGATGCGATGATCGGTCATCCGCCCCTGGGGGAAATTATAGGTACGAATACGGCCGGACCTGTCACCCGAACCGACCTGCCCTTTCCGATCCGCAGCCCGTTTGGCCTCTTCTTCCTGGATCTTGGCGTCCAGAATACGGGACTTAAGAACATTTAAAGCCTTGGCCTTATTTTTATGCTGGGATTTTTCATCCTGGCAGGTGGCCACAACACCGGTGGGGATATGGGTAATACGAACAGCGGAATCTGTTGTATTTACGGACTGACCGCCAGGTCCGGAAGAACGGAACACGTCTACTTTCAGGTCCGCAGGATTAATGTCAACATCCACGTCCTCGGCTTCGGGCAGCACAGCCACAGTCACCGCCGAGGTGTGAACACGCCCCTGGGTTTCAGTATCTGGGACCCGCTGTACCCGATGAATGCCACTTTCATATTTAAACTGGGAATAAGCGCCTTTACCCTGAACCATGGAAACCACTTCCTTGAATCCCCCGGCAGCCGAGTCGTTCTTCTCAATGATTTCAATCTTCCAGCGCTTGGACTCCGCATACCTTGAATACATACGGAAAAGATCTCCGGCAAAAATACCAGCCTCTTCTCCGCCGGTACCGGCCCGGATTTCCAGAATAACGTTTTTATCATCCCTGGGATCTTTAGGCATCAAAAGGACATTCAATTGCTCATGCAGCTGTGCAATTCTGGTTTCAAGCACCGGAACCTCTTCTTTGGCCATGGAGCGGATTTCAGGGTCACTATCCTTAAGAAGCTCCTTTGCTTCCTTCAGCTCCCCCTCTGCACTCTCATACTCACGAAACACCGGCACAATCTTATTCAATTCGCCGTGTTCCTTGAGATATTCCTGGTACTTTTTCTGATCCGCCATAACGTCCGGATCACTGAGCAGATGCTCAATTTTTATATATCGTTCTTCAATGCCTTTTAATTTTTCAATCATGGTCAAATTGTCCCGGATGAAAATTCAAAAAGGGGTCTTTGTTCAAGACCCCTTTTACATACTTGCCGATCAAACAGCTAAACCAGTTTGCTTGCGTCAAACCCTGCGTATTTTTTCTTAAAGCGATCAATACGACCGGCGGAGTCAACCAGTTTCTGCTTGCCGGTAAAAAAGGGATGGCACTGGGAGCAGATTTCCACCTTGATATTCTCTTTTGTGGAACTGATGTCAAATGTTGCACCGCAGGCACAAGTTGCCGTTGTTTTTGTGTAGTTCGGATGGATGTCTTTTTTCATCTTACACGTCACTCCTTGCAGTCTTCGATATAAAAGACCGTAATGGTTAAATATTAAAAAAGTTTCTTGCTATGAATTCATCATTTCAAGAAACTCTTTATTATCCTTTGTTCCATTCATTTTTTCAAGCAAAAACTGCATCGCATCCACAGAATTTAAACTTGAAAGCAATTTTCTTAGAATCCAGACGCGATTCAACACCTCAGGGTCAAGGAGCAGCTCCTCTTTTCGGGTACCCGAACGATTCATATCAATGGCGGGGAATACACGCTTATCCGCAAGCTTTCGATCAAGCACAAGCTCCATGTTACCCGTACCCTTGAACTCTTCGAAAATAACCTCGTCCATTCTGGAACCTGTATCCACAAGCGCGGTGGCTATAATTGTCAAACTACCACCCTCTTCTATATTTCGCGCCGCTCCAAAAAAACGTTTTGGACGATCAAGGGCATTGGAATCCACACCACCGGATAAAATCTTCCCGGAAGGCGGCATTACGGCGTTGTAAGCCCTTGCAAGACGCGTAATACTATCTAAAAGGATCACCACATCATGACCCTGCTCCACGATTCTTTTGGCTTTTTCAATCACCATCTCAGCCACCTGCACATGGCGTTCAGCAGGTTCATCAAAGGTTGAGGATATTACTTCGGCATTTACGGAACGCGCCATATCCGTCACCTCTTCTGGACGTTCATCTATGAGCAGAATCATGGGGACAATATTTTTGTGGGCCTGGATCATGGAATTGGCAATGTTCTGGAGCAGCATGGTTTTACCGGCCTTAGGCGGCGACACGATAAGGCCGCGCTGGCCGAATCCAATGGGGGACATCAGATCAATAACCCGCATGGAATAGTTATCAGGCTCTGCCTCAAGGTTCATCTTACGGTCCGGATATAACGGCAGAAGATTGTCAAACAAAATGGTTTCAGCCGCCATTTCAGGATTCATGAAATTCACGGCTTCCACTTTCAGCAATGCAAAATACCGTTCTGAATCCTTTGGCTGACGGACCTGCCCGGAAATAGTATCTCCGGTACGCAGATTAAACCGTCGGATCTGGGAAGGGGAGACATAAATATCGTCGGGACCAGGCAGATAGTTGTACCCAGGCGCTCTTAGAAAACCAAATCCATCCGGAAGGATCTCCAAGGTACCTTCGCCGTAAATCTGTCCGCTTTCTTCGATATTAGCCTGGAGCAAGGCAAAAATCAGTTCCTGCTTCTTAAGGCCGCCAATACCCTGAATATTGTATTTCTTGGCAAGCTTGGTCAGCTCACTGATTTTCATCTTATTGAGTTCTACAAGATTCATGCAATCTCCTGGTCTGATCCATCCGTTTGGTTAATAGTGTATGAATTTACACTGCAAATTTTTTGGGGATGTCTTTTTGACTATCTGGAGGCCAATTCAGGCCTTGCGGAAAAAAAAGACAGATAATGTGAAACGTAAGTAATTTAAAAAATTTTATTAAGATATTATCATTTTTTTGTCAAGCGCTGATTGACAAGTTTTCGATACAAAACTTCCACTGATCTAAAAACAGCGTCAGGCTCACCCCTGTTTTCAATAACACAATCAGCCCGCTTAACCTTTTCGGACTGGGGCATTTGAATAGCCAAAAGCTTTTGGGCGCTTTCTCGATCCACTCCGTCCCGGCAGGAAATCCGGTCAACAAGGGTGTCATCTGCAGCCGTCACCACAACAACCACATCGAAGAGGTGCTCCATACCAAGCTCAAACAAAAGCGGTACCTCAACAGCACACGATACCTTCTTTGAACAAAGGGCATCATCCATCAGCCGAACTGTTTCTTCAATAATTACAGGATGCAAAATCGCTTCAAGCTTTTCCCGACTCCCTTTTGTGGTAACGATCATACGTCGCAACCCCGGGCGATCCAACGTGCCGTCCGGGTTTACAATATTAGCCCCGAACGCGTTGACCACTTGATCATAAGCCGCCTGTCCCGGCTCCACCACCTGTTTTGCAATTTCATCACAATCCAGCGTAACCAACCCGATGCGCCGAAACCCCTCACACACAAGACTCTTTCCCGACCCCGCAGACCCCGTCACACCTATTTTAAGCATTATGCCCATCATGGATTTAGATTATCTTTGCTCATCAATTCCCAACATTTATCGATATTTGACTTATAATACGTTCCTGTGATATTTATCAAGCCCGTTAAATCAACCATTGGCTTTATTATTATTTACTATAGAAGGGGAACATACGTGGAGAGAACCTTATCCATCATCAAGCCTGACGGTGTAGCAAAAAACGTCATTGGCGAAGTTATCAAACGTTTTGAAACCAACGGCATTAAAATTGCGGCAATGAAAATGATCCACCTGAGCAAAATCCAGGCCCAGGGGTTTTATGCTGTTCACAAGGAACGTCCTTTTTTCGACAGCCTGACCGATTTCATGACATCAGGCCCCATCGTTGTCATGGTGCTTGAAGGCGAGGATGTTATCGCAAAAAATAGAAAATTAATGGGTGCCACAAATTTCAAAGAAGCAGAAGAAGGCACCATCCGAAAAGACTACGCCACGGACATTGAGAAAAACGTTGTCCACGGCTCTGATGCCCCGGAAACCGCTGCATTTGAAATAGGTTATTTTTTCAACAACCTGGAACTGCACGCCCGTTAATATCGGTTGAAAAGCATCATCCCCGGCAGATTTTAACGCCGGGGATGATTCGATTTATTCCTACACCTTGGACGCCGGTTCATAACCTTCCAGATCGAGAGATACGAAATGAAATCCCGCGCGCCTAATTCCCTGCACCACTTTCTGTCTTAAATTAAAATCCACAAGACGCTGCAGCTCATTGGGACTCACCTCAACTCGGGCCAGATTCCCATGACACCGCACCCTCACCTGGTCAATTCCCAACTCATGGAGGCACGCTTCCGCCCGTTCAACCCCTTCTAATTTTTCCTTAGTGATGACATCCCCCTGGGGAATGCGAGTGGCTAAACAGGACTGGGCAGGCAAATTCCAGGTTTCAAGCCCCAGGGCCTTTGAACAGGCCCGGATTTGTTCTTTTGAAAACCCGACCTCCACCAAAGGCGATCTAAAACCCAATTCCCTGGCCGCCTCCATGCCAGGCCGAAATTCCCGCAAATCGTCCATATTTGCACCGTGGAGCAAGGTGAGCACCCCACGCGCCTTTGCCACCGCCGCAACCTTGGAAAATAAAAATAGTTTACAAAAATAACAGCGCCTGTCGGTATTCCGGGTCACCTTGGCATCATCCAAAATATTTGCAGAAACAAAAACGGGAGGAATACTTAAATACCGCCCCAAACGAACTACCCGTTCTTTTTCTTTGGCCGTAAAAAAATCAGATACAATCGTGACAGGCACTATCAACTTTGCCCCTGAAATACGTGCGGCGGCAAGCAGAAATGACGAATCTGCGCCACCGGAAAAGGCAAGGGCGATACCCGAAGAATCATTTAACAGATCAAGAAGACGAGAAAATTTTTCATTTTGAGCCCGCAACACGTTGCCGGCACCCCTCCAATCATCCATATTATTGTTCATAGTCTTTATCGTTATTGATTAGAAAATTTGGTTTTTATTCATACGTTAAGGTCAGACAACTTTTCATTATTTCTAATGATATTGACCAAAATGGAAACAATAACCCAATTCAATCTTAACTTTCAACAAATATCTTCTTGACTTCGGCCATATCTTTAGTGTATATACCCTGACGTTGTTCATCTGCTGGCTGATCGTCCAACGGCAGGACTACGGACTCTGACTCCGTCAATCTAGGTTCGAATCCTAGTCAGCCAGCCACCTAAAAGATAAGGCTCTTGAGTAAAAAATCACTCAAGAGCTTTTTTTATGCAAATTACGCTGTTCAATGCACCCCCAATCCACCGTCAAAAAAAAGAAAAACCCCGTTGTGCTTGATGCGTCAAGCAGATAGAGTCTTTGTGCGAACAAAAAACTATCATCAACGGGGTGCAACAAACTATGACACAAGGAATCTTACCATTCAAGTACGAACAGGAAAAAACTGACGGAGGCACAACTGCATTGGGTGGGCTGCCGCTTTACCTTGATTTGGCAAAAGTGATTGGGCTGACCAAATCGATTCAAAAGCATTTAACCGTGAAGAAGGGCTCACAGGGCTGGACAGACTCCCAGTTTGTATTGTCTGGTATCCTGTTGAACCTTGCGGGCGGCAACTGCGTAGATGACCTGAATATTTTAAATGCAGATCAGGGATTTTGCAGCATATTACATTCAGCTGAAAATCATAAGCTGCCACGCAAAGAGAGGCGTGAGATAGAACGAAGATGGCGAAAAGAAAAACAACGATTTGTCCCTTCTTCTTCAGCCATGTTCAGATACCTGAAGGTCTTTCATGATGTCGCCCAGGAGCAGTTACGCCGAGTTTCCTCAATTAAAGCTTTCATTCCGGCCCCAAACCGGCACCTTAACGGCTTCGTACATATCAACAAAGACATGTGCGAAGCCATGAATGAGGCACGTCCATATAAAACAGCCACACTGGATCAGGATGCGACCCTGGTTGAGACAAGCAAACAGGAAGCACGCTTCTGTTATAAAGGATTCAAGGCCTATCAGCCATTCAATACATGGTGGGCCGAACAGGATATGATCCTGCACACTGAATTTCGGGATGGGAATGTTCCGGCAGGGTACGAGCAATTAAGAGTTTTCAAAGAAGCCCTGGCTTGTTTGCCCCAGGGGGTCGAAAAAGTTCGGCTCAGATCAGATACTGCCGGTTACCAACATGACCTTTTAAAGTATTGTGATTCAGTAGACAACAAGCGATTTGGAAAAATTGAGTTTGCTGTTGGGTGCGATGTCTCTCAATCATTCAAAATTGCCGTAGCTCAGGTCCCTTCCTCAGAATGGAAGCCAATCTATAAAGAAAAAAACGGTAAAAAGATGAAGACCGGAAGTGAATGGGCAGAAGTTTGCTTTGTCCCGTCAGAAATAGGAAAGAGCAAAGAGGGGCTTGAGTACCGGTATCTTGCCAAACGCCAGGTGCTTGAACCGGTGCTGCCCGGCATGGAAGACAAACAAATGCAGTTGCCGTTTCCGGCCATGGAAATGGATGACATTCGGTATAAAGTATTTGGTGTTGTTTCCAATATTCCAGAACAGGACATGTATGGTGAGGATCTTATCCACTGGTTACACAAAAGATGCGGCAAAAGCGAAGAGGTACACTCCATAATGAAAACGGATCTGGCCGGAGGGACATTGCCTTCGGGTAACTTTGGAGAGAACGCAGCCTGGTGGTGGTGGATGATCCTGGCGCTTAATCTGAACCAGATGTTGAAGCGTCTGGCTTTCGAGCCCAAAATGATGGGCAAAAGGATGAAAGCTATTCGGTTTTCAATTATAAATATCCCCGGTCGAATAGTAAAAAGATCCAGAGAGTTAGTCCTTAGGCTATCCAAAGGTCATCCTTGCTTTAACGCATTGGTCGGCGCCCGAGAACGGATCGCCTTACTGGAAGGGCTGTCGTCAGGATAACGAATCTCAGGAGGTAACTGGACAATTTGTTGGAATGTTGAAAGGAATGGAAATGCAAGGGTGAAGTGCATCTAAAATTCTGCCTGAATTGTAGCGCGGTCGCCGGTGAAGGTAAAAGCCACGCACGCGGCTGAAAAATTTTCTTAAAAAAGTAAAAAATCCAGCCACGGAATGCCTCCTAAAAAATTGACGGTGGATTTGGGTGCACTTTCGACCCTGGACAAACATACCTGATTTTGATACTTTTTTCGTTTTAAAAGCTACTGTCTTTCAACAGGGAACAACGTCACAACCATGAGTATAATCGCTTTAGAAGACAACCCTTCCGCACGGGTTCTTTTCCGGGCCGCCAACTGGGTCGGAGACGCCATTATGACGACACCGGTGTTGCGATCGGTGAGAAAAAACTATCCCAACGCACAAATTACGGTGCTGGCCAAGCCATGGGTAATTCCTGTGTATGCGCACAATCCCAATGTCGACCACATTATGGTGTATGACAATAACGGAAGGCATAAAAGAGGGATAGGCACCCTTTCCTTGGCCGCAGATATTCGGCAGTACCAGTTTGACCTGGCCGTTTTGATGCAAAACGCATTCGAGGCGGCCTTAATTACATGGTTGGGATGCGTGAAGGAACGACTGGGATTTAACACAGATGCCAGGGGCGTTCTTCTCAACCGAGCTGTAAAAATGGACCCAAAGCTCAAACAGGGGCACCTTATTGATTATTACATTGCTATCCTCAAAGGAGCCGGACTTCTCACAGACGGACGCAAACTGGATCTTTATCTGTCCAAGGAAGACCGCCAAACAGCCGGAAACATACTCAAGCAAACCGGACTTGATCAATCAGCTCCCATTATCGGTATCAACCCTGGTGCAACGGGAGGGACTGCCAAAAGATGGTTTCCGGAACGTTTTGCAAAAGTCGCCGAAAAACTTTCAAAAAAATTTAACACAAAAATTCTGATTTTTGGAGGATCGGCAGATCGCACATTAGGAGATGAGATCAGTCAGGCGGCCCCCGATTGCTGCATTAACCTCGCAGGAAAGACCTCCTTGGGCCAGGCCTTTGCCCTTATTGAAACCTGCCGGCTATTCATCACCAACGATTCCGGGCTGATGCACGCTGCTGCCGCCCTCAATATCAACCAAGTAGCGGTAATCGGTTCCACAAATTTCAAAGCCACCTGCCCTGCCAACGAAAACAGCGTCGTCATCAGGGTCCCGGTCCCCTGCAGCCCATGCATGAAGCCGGAATGCCCCATTGATCACAAGTGTATGGATTTGATCTCTGTGGACATGGTATACGAAAAGGCAATAGAAATACTCAATGGCTAAACGAGCCCCAAGACAGAGAAGATCTTCGTTGCCAAGCTGATATAAAATCAGGGGCAAGCCGGCATTGGACAGGCATACGCTTAATTAGACTACAATACATAAACCACAAAAGGATAGCGACGTGTCAAGGCGCAAACCGTTCCAGGGAAAATCTCCCAAGATTTTGATTATAAAAATGAGCGCCATAGGCGATGTGATCCACACTCTTCCCGCGCTGAATGCGTTGCGCGCCCACTACCCCAATGCCCATATCACATGGCTCGTAGAAGAGGCAGCTGCAGATATCGTCATGGGGCACCCTGCCCTGGACCGAGTCCTCCTGTCCAAGCGCAAACAATGGGTAAAACAGCTGAACTCTCGACACTGGAACGCAGGCATTAAGGGCATTTATTTCTTTCTTAAAACCCTTCGCGACACCCGCTATGATATGGTTATAGATTTCCAGTCCCTCCTTAAAAGCGCCGCAATGGTTTTTTTATCAAGGGGAAAAAGAAAGATCGGTTTTGACAGGGGGATGCAGCATGCGGAAGGCAGCTTTCTTTTCTACAACGAAAAGATTCCGGCCATAGACATGGAAATCCACGCCCTTAAACGCGGCCTGTTATTTATAGAAGCAATGGGGATTCCCGCACCTGAGGTGGTTTACAATTTACCTATACGGAACACAGAGCGGGCTCTGATTCATACTATCCTGGCCCAAAACGGCATCACCGGTTCCCGAAAACTGTTCTGTATCAATCCCCAGGCAACCTGGGAGACCAAACTGTGGGACAATACCAAATTTGCAAAATTGGCCGATGAACTTGCACAAACCTGTCACGCGGACATTGTGTTCACTGGCGGAACGCAAGACAGACGGGAAATTGAAACCATTCGCTCAAACATGACAGAACTCAGTGTAAATCTGGCTGGGAAAACCACCCTTAAAACACTCGCCGCCTTATATCAATCTGCGGATTTGCTTGTCACAACCGACACAGGTCCCATGCATCTTGCAGCCGCTCTAAATACGCGGGTAGTGGCCATATTCGGTGCTACTGCGCCGTGGCGCACAGGCCCTTTTGGAGCCACTTGCACGGTGGTACGATCAAATGTAGCCTGTAGCCCATGTTTCAAACGAATTTGCCCTAAAACCCGAGACGCAAAAGAATGTATGGATACCTTATCTGTTTTAGATGTAAAAAAATGCTGCATGAAACTGCTTGCCGCGCACCAAAAAGATAACGCGCTATAAGGACCACTTTAATCAACCAGGATCGTGGCACCAGTACGTTTTCTAATTAACTGGTCAAAGTAAATAATGGTTTTTCCAAGCCCTTCTTCAAGCTTAATCTTCGGGGTCCATCCGAATTTCTCATGGGCAAGGCTGATATCCGGTTTACGTTGGCGCGGATCATCGGAAGGAAGTGGCTTAAAAATAATTTGGGATTTCGAGTTGGTTAACTTGATCACTGTTTCTGCCAGTTCTAAAATAGTAAATTCATCGGGGTTGCCCATATTGACCGGACCTGTAAAATCGTCAGATGAATCCATGACACGTAAGAACAGTTCAATCAAGTCATCAACATAGCAAAAAGAACGGCTTTGACTTCCATCTCCATAAACCGTAATTGGTTTATTTTGTAACGCCTGCATAATGAAATTTGACACAACGCGACCATCATCAGGATGCATATTCGGACCATAGGTATTGAATATGCGGGCCACTTTGATGCGAATGTTATGCTGACGGTGATAGTCAAAAAAAAGGGTCTCGGCACACCGCTTTCCCTCATCGTAACATGAACGCCTGCCGATGGGATTGACATGCCCCCAGTAGGACTCCGTTTGGGGATGAATTTGAGGGTCACCATAGACTTCACTGGTAGAGGCCTGGAAGATTTTGGCTTTTACCCGCTTGGCCAAACCCAACATGTTTATAGCCCCGTGAACACTGGTTTTGGTTGTCTGAACTGGATCAAACTGATAGTGAATCGGTGAGGCAGGACAGGCCAGGTTGTATATTTCATCCACCTCAATGTATAATGGGAAGGTCACATCATGACGCATAAATTCAAAATGGTGCTTGTCTAATAGATGAACAATATTATCTTTAGTCCCAGTATAAAAATTATCTACACACAGAACATCGTTACCTTCTTTTATAAGACGCCGGCAGAGGTGAGAACCTAGGAAGCCAGCTCCGCCAGTAACCATAACTCGCTTTCTTTGAAAATTGTACATATGCATATTTTTTAATTTATAATTTCAGATTTTGTGTCATACTTATGAGATGACCCTACTATTTTGAGGGATGGTTGATGTCACCAAATGCTTTCATTAGCATTCTTTATGATTCACTATCTAACAACCCCTAAATAATAGGGGAAACTACCAAACGAATCATCATAAATCAACTGAAAAAGAAGAAGTCTAAAAGCAGATATAAAAAAGATTTGCTGAAGGTAGCAATGCGTCCAAACAATTGGGATAAAAAATTTTAAAAATGGAAAAACAGGCAGCTTAAGAGATGGTAGCAAACAAAGCATTTAAGATTAAACACAATGTCCAATTACAAAAACAATTCCCGGAAATGGATGCAAGCAACATTGATGGATTTAACGGCAACAGAAATCAGGCCCAACCCAGTGAAGTCGGCAGATCGGTCTTGGAAACTATTATGTGTTTCTGTATTTTTGCTTATATTTTTCTTACTCCTTTTCCCCACATGACCTTCGCAAAAGGGCTTTTTCTTTATGGAGGATTTTTTACTTTTTTGCTAACTTTGATTCGAAAAAATCTAACCCTTTTCGATATTCAGAAAGTACCACTTATCAAACCGTTATTGTTATTTACATGCTGGGCCTTTTTAGGACTCTTCTCGTCCATAGACATTAGTAACAGCCTGCATGATTTCCATAGCTATCTTCTCAGATATTTAATTTTTTACGTTATTCTTGTTTTTATTTTACAGCGAAAAGGCAGGATTGAAATTTTAGGAAACCTTATAATTGCCTCTGTTTTTTTAATTTCCACTTATCTTCTCTATAACCATTTTTTTTTAAAGGGAAATTCCATTCAGATAAAACTTTCTACGGGTTTTCCGGAAATGCCGGTAAACTGGGTGGGGTTCTTATTAGCACCTGCACAGGCTTTGGCGGTTAAATTCTTTTTGGTTCCCCCTTCCTTAAAACACAAAAAAAAAGTACGGTTTCTCATGGCGTTAGCGTTAGCCGTTTTTTTTCTTATCACCATTATTACACAGTCCAGAGCGACTTCGATTGTTTTTTTTCTTGTGTTTTTATCGCTCTTTTTTTTCAAGAATTGGAAACTCGGTGTTGTGTTACTGATAGTTTTTTTAACAATATTTTCTTTCAGCCCTGTAAAAAAAAGGTTCACTCCTTCAGAATTTTCAGTTACCCCGCGCATGTTGCTTTTGCTCTCTTCCATTGAAATTGTGAAACAATACCCCATCTTCGGACTCGGATATGGATTTCAAGGGTTTAATAGTAAAAACCTGGACAATCTGAAAAAAAACCCTAAAACCTTTTATAGAAGGGTCGTTCCTGATCAGCTGAAAAAAAAGTTTGAAATTAAAAATTTTCAAGAAATGATTCGCATCGGAGCACCCCATAACATTTTTGCAAGTGTTACCGTGCGGACGGGAATCATCGGTGGGGGAATTTTTATTGTTCTGCTTAGCGTATATGGGAGGAACACCTGGTTGGTAGCACGGAAAAAATTTAACGAATCTCATCAATTCTGGGCGGTGACAATTCTATCTGCCTTCTGTGGCATTATTTGTATTGCTGCCGTGGAACCGGTTGGCCATCATATTTTTCATACCATATTTTTTACCTTTTTAGGGATGGGATCTGCACTTTTTATGCAGCATAATCAGCCTGCGGGTTGATATATTGGCAAGGCTGCAATGCCTATCCACCCATACAGCATTACAGAAAAACACTTGTGGGATGCGGTTGCCCGGTGTATTCAGAATGCGGTACGATAACATCATGCAGGAAAGGGAATTATGAACGCTTACCAGCAAAAAACATTAGGGGAACTGCTGAACACAGGATTTGCCTTTACCCATCTTGAAATTCAAGGGGTCGATAACACCCCTGTAATCGAACATTTCGGTGAACAGATGCGCATTGAAGAAAAATGCATTTTTCATAGCAGCATATGTACAGGAGATGTTTACTTCCAGCACCTCCACAATACGATTGTAACAGGAATGAAGCAAGGCAGAGCCACCCCTGTGGTAAGATTCGCAGACGGTGAATACGCATTCTATGCCGAAAGCCTGCAGTGCAACGGACTGTATAAACAAGCAGAATCAAAGAAAGCCATTAAAAAAGCACTACCCAAGCATGCCGAATATCTGCGGTTTTTGTCACAAAACGGAATTGTTGCACCACTGATTCATCCGGGGAACAGTAATCCACCCCGAAAATTTTTGTTCATTTGGGAAAAAAAAGAGGATGGGGGGTGCCTATCTTTACGATTTTTGCAATTTCTGAATGAAAACCAGATCGTCTTGACAAAAGAGAACTATATCCCTTTTTATGTAATCTATGCCTATCTTTCCTCAAAACTTTTTGCGCAAAGTATTGATGGAAAAAAACTTTGCATTATTAACTCTACCTTTGATCAGCAGGCCGTCGATGACTGGTTCATAAAATTACAAAGCAAACCGGAGATCAGCTTTGCCAATATCCCCCCTGCGTATGTTGCCACCCAGTGGGAAAGCATGAAGGATGAGGTTTTAAAACAGATCCCGACAGAAACTGATATCTGCCTGGTCGGTGCAGGTATTGGTGCGTTGCTTGTGGCGGTCGATGTCTCTAAAAAATTTAACATCCCTGCAATTGATGCCGGCCATGTTCTTAATATGATGAACTGTCGTGAAGATAAGTCTAACGGAGACAGGATGTATACGCTTTGGCATAAAAGTTCTGAAAATTAGAATTTATGGTTGATCCCTTCCAAAAGTATCGTCGGCAAATCCGACGTTTCCTTAATAATAAACGACTTGAAAAAGAGACTCTTTATTACAGACGACTATTTAAAGAGCATGGATTACAAATTCCCACGGAAAATGAACTTCGTAAAAAAAATGCAGCGCTTTTTCCGAATATTACCCGCCGAAAAAAGGGGGAATTATCCATCTTAGCCATTTATCACCATTATAATTGGGAAAATGAAGCTCTTTTACCCTCTCTTAAAAAATTTGGTAGGGTCATCCATCATGACTGGTTTGCTGAATTCAACCAGCAAGATGAAAAAAGCTGGCACAAAAAAAATAAACGGCGGATGAACACAGATCTTATACAGAAAGTGAAACAGTGGATACATCAAGAAAACATTGATGTCATCTTTACCTATGTTTCAGGAGAAACGGTCTATCCGGAAACCGTCAAGACAATCGCGGCTTTGGGCGTGCCTATTATAAATTTGGCTTTAAATGATAAGGAATCTTTTGTTGGAAAAATACATAACGGCCAGGCCATGGGTGCACGTGATATCTGTCGTTTTTGCCATCTTTGCTGGACAAGCACCGAAGATGCACTAGTTAAGTATGTTGCAGAAGGTGCCCTGCCTATTTATTTACCCGAAGGCGGAAATCCGGAAATTCATAAACCATATCTTGTGGATAAAGATATTGATGTTTCTTTTGTGGGGCAGTGTTATGGAAACAGACCTATTATCATTAATAAGCTTTGTGAAAGGGGCATCCCAATTAAAGCCTATGGCTATAATTGGCCAGCCGGTCCGTTGTCAACTGAGGAGATGGTAAAAATATACTCCCGAAGCAAGATTAACCTGGGTTTTGGAGGTGTCGCAGGACTGAATGAAACGTTCTGTCTCAAAGGAAGGGACTTTGAAATACCTATGAGTGGCGGTTTTTACCTCACTGAACATAATGAGGAACTTGAAAGATGCTTCTTACCTGGGAAAGAGATAGCAACCTACCATAATTTTGAAGATCTTGTGGAAAAGATTAATTTCTATCTCAGAAATGAAACGGAACGTGAAAAAATACGATGTAATGGGTATGATGTCGCGGTTCGCCGGCATACTTGGGAAAGTCGATTTGAAAAGATTTTTTCTATTTTAGGCATTCTTGTTTCATATTAAATACTGATCTGTAATTATCAGCCATTCGCTGTGCCAGTGCCCCCCAAAAATAATCCATTGCTTTTTTAATGGCGTTTTTTCCCAACTCCTGTCGGACATCAATCCGCTGAAGTTGTTTAAAAATATTGGCAATCAAATCAGGACAGGACGTATCGGGCAAAACGAAACCGCATGTTTTGTCTACAAGGTCTTTCGCGCCAACGCTGGAGGAGATGATTGGCGGCAGCCCAGCAAGCATTGCCTCCAGCACAACCATACCAAAGGTATCGTAAAACGAAGGCATGATAAACAGATCTGCGGCCAGATAAAATGGCTGCACAATCTGTATTGGACCGCAAAACCTGACAAGATGTTCTATACCAAGGTTCTTAGCCTTTCTTCGGTATTTTTTTTCATTGCCTTTTCCAACAACCATGAGTTTAAAGTCTCTGCCGCCCTGGCTTGAAAAAGCCGCAAGGCTTTCAAGTACCAGATCAAGGTTCTTAATTTCAAAGTTCATCCCCACAAAAAGAACTACCGTTTCGTGGGGCAACAGGCCATACCGATGCCGAATTTTTTTTCGTTCTTCGTCCCTGTCAAAAGCCTGATAAAAATCACTGGCAATTCCGGGCGGCATGATATCAATTTTCGTTTCAAGATTAGGATAGCATTGTTTAAGCTCCTGGGCCGCAAGGGATGAGACCGGCAGTATTTTTTTCAGACGGTGCCGGGTAACACCTGCCTTTTCAATCCAGGCGATCATGAAATCCACCAATCTGGGGAAGCGCCTATTTAGGACATCATTTACCCAGACAGTGTGGGGAATCCCATGAAAGGTAAAAACATCCATTGCAAAAATTCTGTCGTGGCTATGGATAAGATCAAATTTTCTGGTTTGAAAATAGGCCCCCAATGCAAAAATTAAAGGCTCAAGGAATCGGGGAAAGGGTATTGTCCATATTTTATGAAATTGTATTGGCGCAGATCCCTTGCGCCATTTATTGGCAAAAACATCAACACTTATATCCTCATCAAATAAGGCAACGCGTTCGGTTAGCTGAAACACAAAATTTTCAGCCCCCCCTATCAACCCATATTTGGGGACCACCACGGCTACGTTGATCGATTTTTTCTTTTCTGAAATTTTCCCTTTCCGGCAAGCATCCATTTATAATTCCAATCACAACGATTTGTAGGCTGATAAGATTTTTTTATATTCTAAAAGCTTTTGCCGGCGGGTCTGGTCAGCGTGGAAAATCAACAGTTCAAAATACAACGAAACAATTCGCCAGATGGCTTGAAGGCTTTGGATATTTCTTATCTTCCTTCGACTTTTCTCAGAATAATACTTTTTGAAAAACAGGATGGCCGCATCCAATTTTTTTTCAAACACATGAAGGGGCAGGCTGTCTCTTTCACTTTGCCCTTCATGGTGAATGATCACGGCATCTGAAATCACCCCCACAGCAAAACCACTCTTTCTTACAGAAAGGCACAGATCGATATCTTCGCCATAAAGAAAAAAGCGCTCATCAAATCCGCCAATTTTTTTAATTAAATCGGCACGGGCAATCATGCTTGCACCCATAACCCACGCAATATCGCCTGGTAAATTTTGCAGATCTGAGGCTGCATGGCGGGCACCGGGGTAGGTTTCCTCAACTGATGGTTGGGAGGACCCGTCAGGAAAAACAAGAGTTGTCCCGGCAAGGCCGATATTTGGATTTTTTTCCATAAAATCAACCATAATGCCAATGGCATCCCGACAAACTTCTGCATCAGGGTTCAGAAAAAAAAGATAGTTTCCTTTTGCCTGTGTGATTGCACGATTGTTGGCTTTGCCAAAACCTAAATTCTGGTTGTTTTGAATAAGGCAGACCCGGGGAAATTCGGCTTTTACTATCTCTCCACTGCCGTCCTTAGAGTTATTGTCCACAACAAATATTTCAGCCTGACCGGTGAGACCGGAATTTTCCAGTTCGTTTTCTACGGACTTAAGGCAAGCGTATAAAAGATCCGCTGTGTTGTAACTGACAATAATAATTGAAACTATAAATTCAAAGGGGAATTTCTTATTTAATCCTATTATATTTTCCACAATTAAGACCTATCCTTTATCCGGAGGCAACTAAATCAAATAGCGCAATGCCCGGGACATTGTGATCTACGGACAAAGCTACCAATCTCGAGACCACTACAGCAATCTTGTATGTGAGTATCGATTTCATCACAAATGAATTTTGATGCAAGCCCATGAAGACAAGGCACATTCTCAGAATCATCACAGCCCTTTTTACCACATGGGACACACGACATGGCGCTGGTTATAACTCTATGGCGGTTTCCTTTAGGTGCCCAATTCCGTGTGGAGGATGGTCCGAAAATACTTACGGTAGCGGTTCCAACGGCTGTGGCAATGTGAACCGCAGATGTATCAATGCTGATAACCATGAAGGCGAGTTTCAGTAGACAGGCCATCTCTATAATGGAGGTTTTGCCTGCCATGTTGACAATGGGCAGACCACTTGAATCAATAAGGGTCTGAGCACGGGGACGTTCGTCAGGAGATCCTGTAATCACAAGGTTCACATCATAAGTGGCGGCAAGATGCGATAGGATATGGTGGTACTGCTGTACGGTTAACTCCTTGTACTGCCAAATGGAGAAAGGGTGAACAACCAGAATCGGTTTTTTGGAATCCGGTAACAAACTTTTTATTTTCCCAGTCAGCGCAGAAAACTGTTCTTTGTGCATCAGAAGAGCCGGGGTCACAGAAGATGCGACACTAAGATGCAGCGGCTCAAGAATATTTAAATTATGCTGGGCCGCATATTGTTCACCCTCGTTAGTGGGCTCAACAATATGAGTAAAGCACAATTCCCTAAGGCTGCAATCGTTCGCATGGCGGCCGATGCGTATCCCAGCCATGGAAGCCGCCGACAGGACCGCACCCCGGGTGCCGGTACGCAGTTCAATGGACAGATCGAACCGTCTGAAAATCAAAGAGGCCAAAAGGTTCAACTGATGCCGAATGCCCTTTATCCCATGCTTGTGCCTGTCCACCGAAAAGATCTCGTCCACGGCGTGATGATCCTGGAGAAGCGCTGCGGCTTTTTCACGCACAGCCACCGCAAGGTGGGCGTTGGGAAAATTAGCGCGCAGGGTCTCAATTGTGGGCAAGGTCAGAACAAGATCACCGATATCACCCAACTGAATCAGCAGAATTGATTTTATATCTTTTTTGTTAATGTTGAGTGAAGCGCCTTTGACAATCATCGTATTTCAGGACATCCTTTTATATGCCAGATTAATAATTTGCAGTATAAAGCGGCTTTATTTTTCTTGGAATCAGAGCGCAGACAAGACAGCCCCCACAATATAAAGTTAAGCAAGAAATCCACGGCAAGGCGGCAAAGGACCAGCGGCAGATAAATCTTTGAAAACTTATGAAAATGTTTTTTGTAATAAATCTGCCGGGATTGGTAAAAAAGCTGTCTGGATTTAATGCTGTGGCCCACGCTTTGCCCCTGGAAATGATAAATTCGGGCCTGGGGAACCATATAAGAAAACCACCCTTTTTGTCTCATGGTCCGGGCCAGGTCGGTCTCTTCAAAGAAAAAAAAGAAGGCTTCATCTAAAAAACCTGCGGCCTCAACAGCCGACATCCTCAAAAGAATGCAGGCACCGATACAGGACTCCACCCTTAAAGGCGCATTGATCGTCGAACGTTTGCTTTTCCGGAAAGGCGACAGGGTATTGATCAGGCTTTCATTGACCAGCAGGGAGCCAAAGCCTGGAAAATAGGCAAAAGAGTTCTGTTTCGAACCATCTTCGTTGAGCAGTTGCCCGCAGGCGACACCGGCATCGGCCTGCTGTTCCATGAAATCATAAAGGTTTTTCACTGCCCCCGGGGTCAATCGGGTATCAGAGTTCAACAACAGGGCATATTTCCCCGTCACCTGGCGCAGGGCTATATTATTGGCTTTGGCAAAACCTAAATTCCGGCTGTTTTCAATCAGGTGCACGTTGGGAAACTGTCTTTTTGCGGCATCCGGGCTTCCGTCACTGGAGGCGTTATCCACCACCACGACATCAACAGACAGTTCTTTGGTGGTGTCCAAAACACTTTCAAGGCAATTGAGCAACAAAATTTTGGTGTTGTAACTGAGAATAATGATGGTGATATCAGCCATGCTGTATGTCTTTCTCCCAGATCTTTGCATGCTTCAAAAATGTGTACCAGGTTGAGTTTACAGCAATTACAAGGCCCGCCGGCCCATCTAAAACCCCACGTTTCCAGATATAACACTCAAAGAATTTGCCAACCATATGAAACAGCCCCCATATTAAATAGAAAACGCCCCTTTTCCCTGCATGGTTCGCATGGGTGGTGGAATAGCTGTCGATGGTCTTTATCTGGTGGGAAATGTCTTTGTATACCCAGTGCAGCATATCGTTTGAAAGGGGCTTTACCTCTCCGTCCACCACCAGTTTTTCGTGGAGCCCCTCCCCCTGCCAGCTGCCCTTTGACCGTCTTACAAGTCTGATTTTCCGGTCCGGGTACCAGCCGCCGTGGTGAATCCATTGACCAAGATAAAAGGAGAGTCTCGGCATTGAAAAGGCGCAAACAGTGTCATCGCACAACGCCACAGCCTGTTGAATTTCCCCACCCAGTTCCGGAGACAGGGCTTCGTCACCATCCAGGCTGAGAATCCAGTCCGATGTGCACCGCTCAAAGGCAAACTGCTTTTGACCGGCAAAGCCGAGCCATTCCTGCTCGATAACCACCGCCCCCATCTCCCGGCATAACTGCTGTGTATTGTCTATACTGCCCGAATCCACCACAACAATCTCGTCAACGAACGAGGCACTGGAAATCATTCTTTCAATATTTTCTGCTTCATTTTTTGTAATTACGGCAAGAGAAATGGTTGGTGCTTTCATAGATTCTTCAGTAAGGCAATTGTAAATGTTATTTTTCCAGCTACGATTAACGGCTATCTATCACAGCTTCAAGTTATTTGACAAGCCTGGTCCCAGAAGAGGCCGGCATCACAATTTCATGCGCCGTTATCCCGGGGCCAGGGGCAATAATTTTTGGTTTTCCAGCGCCTGTGAACCCAAAAATACTGATCCGGGTGTTTCCTGACCAGGTCCTCGATAACCGCTGTATAGTTCTGTGTGTTGATTTCAATATCCTTGATGGGATCGCCTGTTTCCAGCAGCGGAATTTCCGGCATGATCTCAATGGTAAAATGCCGGTTTTTCCTGACCGTATAAATGGGTATCACCGGCGCACCGGTCTTCAGTGCCAGTTGGGCAAAGCCTCTGTGGGTGCATGCCGGATGCCCGAAAAAATCCACAAAAGGCCCCTGCCCCCAATCCACATTCTGATCCAGGAGCGACCCCACAATACCGCCTTGCTCCAAAATACGTTCCGCCCGTTTAAACGCACCTCTCAACGGAATTACTTTGACGTTGAAACGCTTACGTCCCTCCTTGATCAGCCGATCAAGGGGTTTAAAGTCCAGCGTGCGGTATATGGCATAGCCCTTGATGTCGGCAGGTTCTATGGAGGCAATCAACATTTCAAAATTTCCCAGATGGCATAAGAGCACCAAAACCCCTTTGCCCCGGGCATGGACCGCTTTAAAGTGATCTAATCCGTTGATGGTAAAATGTTTTAAAAACGTCTGCCGGTCAAACTTCAGGGTCCAGGCAACCTCAAACAGAATATTCACAATATTTTTAAACACGGTTTTGGCCAGAATCTCAATCTGCGCCGCACTTTTCCGGTCCCCAAAAGCCCGGGTAAGATTGTCCAGGGTAATATTACGGTGCCGTGCATCAATTTTATACCAAAGCAGTCCCAAAAAATGAGCGCAAAAATCAGCCACACACATGGGAAGCCGACCTAAAGCCAGGACCAACAGCCGCAGCAAATAATATATATGATCGTCATTCATTTAAACGAAAACACCTTTTCTAAAACAAAACGTTCAACAGCCCCGGGATTCGCAAACCTGAGTCGAATACCAATGACAGCAACATTAACCTTTGCGAAAAACGTTGGATCCGCTTTAACCCAATCCTTCTGGGTCGTCAGAACAAAATCCGCATTCAAGGCCATTGCCCGTGCCTGAATTGAAATAAAATCAGCCTTTGTATACCTGTGATGGTCCTTAAATTCAAGGTGACCGACAATATCTACCCCTAAGCGCTCAACAGTTTGCCGGAAATTTTGGTTACCGGCAAGGCCGGAAAAAAGAAGTGCCTTTTTTCCGGTTAAACCCTTTACATCCAAGGTTTCCTGCCCTTGGGCGGTCGGATAAAATTTTGCCAAAAAGGGTTCATGTCCGCAGTAAAATGCCGGAATTGCGCCAAGTCGGGCCATAACGGCCTGGGAACCAGACGCTTTTCCAGATCTCTTTTTTTGCAGTCCCCCCTCACCCGGCTCCTGTTGTTCCGATAACGGAGAGCGGGTAAACACTACGGCATCCATCCTATTCATAGCCATGGCAAGGGTTTCACGAAGTCGTCCGGCCGGCAGCATCCGTCCGTTTCCCAATGGGCAGTCATGATCCATGAGTACCAGGTTTAGATCCCTGGAAAGTTTTACATGCTGGAATCCGTCATCAAGAATGATTACATCGGGGGAAAAGGTTTCCATGGCTAAAAGGCCCGCTTTATACCGGTCTTTTCCCACCACCACCGAAAAGACTTTTTCCATGGCCATCATATAAGGCTCATCGCCGCATATGCTTGCATCCAGAAACACCTGCCGGCCGTCCGATACCACGGCAGCCTCTTTTTCAAGTGTCCCCCTGTACCCCCGGCTGATCACCACAGGCCGCATTCCTTTTTCCACCAGACTTTTTGCCAGCCAGATCGTCATAGGCGTTTTACCAGCCCCGCCCACCGCGATATTGCCAATGGAAATCACAGGACAATCAAGACACCGGGATTTTAGAAGACCGGATTTATACATGGCATAACGCAACCGGACACCAGTCTTATATATGCTTGCACATCCCGCCAGCACCTGGTCAAAGGAGAATGGCGCAAAAGTTCCGGGGGTTTCCATGGTCCTCAGCACCCGTTTTTCTATCCGCTCCAGCCAGGAGTTAATCAAGAAACGTCTCCATCCGGCCTAAACACCGATCAATCGCGCCTGCATTATTTTTAAAAATCTGCCGGGCATTTTCTCCGATACGCTTGCAATACTCCGGATTTCCGAGCATTTGTTCCAGCGCATTGGCCAGGGCTTTTTCGTCTTCCACCTGGATGCCGCCTTTTCCCTGGACAAACAATTGGGCCATTTCACGAAAATCAGTCATATGCGGCCCAAAAAGCACCGGTTTGCCAAACATGGCCGGTTCCAAAAGGTTATGCCCGCCCCGGTCCACCAAAGAGCCGCCCACAAAGGCAAACGCACAAACAGCATAGGCCTTTGCCAGAACGCCGATGGTGTTCAGAAACAAAATATCCGCCCCTTTTTTATCTGCCGGCGGGTCCAGGTAACATGCGACCTTAAATCCAGCCAGGGGCAATTCTCTGAGCAAGACGGTGCTGCGGTACGGATCTCTAGGAGCGATGATAAGTTTGAGTGCAGGATCTGTCTGTCTTGCCTGGATAAACGCCCGGATCACCATGGACTCTTCATCGGAATGGGTGGAACCGGCGATCATAATCCGATACCCCGTATGAAACCCAAGATCGCTGGCAAGGTTTGAAATATCTTCCTGGGACAAGGCTGGACAAGGCTGGTCGAACTTGATATTTCCGGTGACCTGAATACGATTTTCAGGCACACCAAGTTGTTCAAACCCCAAAGCATCCTGCCGGGTTTGTGCCATCACACAGGAAAGCGTTGAAAAAAACAATTTGGCCAGCGGCCCAAGACATCGGTACCCTAATAAGGATTTCGGTGACAACCGGGCATTCACAAGGACCACAGGCGTCCCGCGTCGATGCATGACAGACAAAAATCCCGGCCATAAATCCGTTTCCACCAGACAGACAAGATCCGGGGAAATACGCGAAGCAACCCGCCATACGGTAAACCAGACATCAAAAGGGAAATACCCCACGGCCGAAACCAGGGAATCGGCCCGGTCCGGCGGCATCAAATCCATGGCGCGTTCAAACCCGGTTTTGGTGGATGCCGTAAAAATAATGTCGTGGGCCGGATACTTTTTTTTCAAAGCACTGACCAGGGGCAGACTTGAATTCACTTCACCCACGGACAAAGCATGAACCCATATCCTAGGGGCATTGCCTTCTTTTTTAGGCAGCCGGGTGAACAGGCCCAGGCGCTGCAATAGATTGGCCCGTCGTTTGGCTGAAACCATCCACACCACCGGCAAAAAGGGCAGGCAGAAAAAAAACACCGCCAGCGTAACCATATGATAAAAAAAAATCATGAACTCCACATTATTCCGTCTGAATCAAATAGATACATCCCAGGCATAGAAAAATCAGATTGCCCACCCAGGCAGCCACCACCGGCGGCAAAATCTTCGCGTACCCCAAAGAGGCTGTAAACCCGAAGACAAACCAGTATAAAAAACAAAACCCCACGCCCACGGCAATACCCACGGGCAGATTTGTCTTCACAAAATTTCTCATCCCCGTGGCAGCCCCTGTCAACGACATGATCACACAAATAAAGGGAAAGGATAGTTTCCCATACATATCCACCTTATACGTCGTGGCATCATACCCTTCGGCAGTTACTTTTTTCACGTACCGCCTAAGCTCGGTATAACTCATCTCATTGGTCTTTTTGGCTATGCGGCCAAGATCGTCGGGGTTCAGGGCAAGGTCCACGACTTTTCTGGGCCTTATGTTCACATGATAGTCATCAATGCCGGGGTCATACACCTGTTCGGCGACATCTTCAAGAATCCAATGGCCGTTGTCATAGACGCCTGTTGCCGCATCAATACGCAATGCAATCTTGAACCCTTTTCCCATGGTGGTGCATGTAACGCCGGCCACGGTCTTTTGAACCGGGTCAAAAAAATTAATGTGCACCAGGGTTTTATCCGAACGAATCCAGATGTCTTTTTGACTGTGAACAATCCCTTTGTTTGATGACATCTCATGGTAACGGATATAGTTGGACCGCGCCATGGACAAGGGGATCAGGGTCTCACCCAAAAGCAGCATCAGCAACGCCAGAAAACATCCCACCCCAATGGCCGGTTTCACCAAAAAATAAACCGAGACGCCCGAAGACTTTAAAGCGGTAATCTCCTGATTGCGGTTCATGAGGCCAAACACGGTAATAACGGCAAGCAGCAGTCCTGCCGGGGTAAACTGAACAAACATATACGGCAGCTTGAGCAGCACATACCATAATCCCCGGGCAAAGGTTACATCAGACTCAAGGATTTTGTCCATATGGGACAAATAATCAATAAAAACGAACAATACCAAGATCAATGCCTGAATAATCGTAAAAACCCTGAAGAACTCTTTCAGCCAGTACTTGTGGAGGCACTTAATCACGGTTTCATCCTTTTCCTGAAATAAGCCGTCAGCATTGCCGGAATATGTCGAATCCAAAGCGGCAGATGCACAGGCCGCTCCTTGGCATTACGGATCAAAAGGAAAATGCCTGCAACTCCCATAACCACATTGGGCAGCCACATGGCAATGAACGGCGGATAACGACCTGCCTCCCCGCCGGACCAGCCAAAGGCCAGCAATAGATAATAGAGCAGAAAAAAACCGACCCCCATGCCAAAGCCGTTCGATTTTCTCAAAGATGAGGATTGCACACCAAGAGGGAATGCCAGCACCCCCAAAGCGAGGCAGGCAAAGGGGATGGAAAATTTTTCGTGCAGCACCAGACGCGCCTCGCTCTCCCTTTCCGGCGTTTCAAAACCGTTTTTGATGCGCTGTACCAGCTCATGCAGGCCCATTTCATCAAAATCCTTTCTCACGTCCGTATTCCCATTTTTCTGCATGGCGGCAAGGTCGATATTGATGTCATAGTGCCCGAAATTAATATTTGTCACCGAGTGATCCTGAAGATTGACCTGATTGATCATCCCGTCATACAGACGGATGGTGTACAGATCCCGGTTTTCCTGGCGCACCAGGCGTCCCTTCGGCGCTGTTGAAATAGAGACCATGTCGGCTGTCCTGCGGTCCTCGATGAATACATCCGTTAAATCCCGGGTACCCATATCCACATGGGCCACATAAATCATGATCCCGTCCAGCTGACTGTTAAACTGCCGCTCCTGCAGTGCGGCATCTATACTGGATCTGGCAAGTTCAATGGTTTTCGCCTTCAGGGCAAGTTTCCCTTCGGGAATCCCGTAAACCGTTACCCACATGGTCATTGACAGGGCAATCACACTGAAAATAACTACCGGTGGCAAAAGCTTGTACAAGGACATGCCCGCCCCTTTTAAGGCAATAATCTCATTTTCCCCTGACATGCGCATGACGGTCAAAAGCACAGATATCATGGTTGACATGGGAATGGTAAACTCCATGAAACGCGGCAGAGTATAAGATATCAGAAGCAGGATATCCGTTATACTGGAATTATAGTTCACCACCATATTCGTGATATCCGGAATCCGGGTCATCAAAAACACCGAGGTCAAAAAAAAGGTGCTGATGGCGAACGGCGGGATCAACTCAAAAAACAGATATGTATGTATGCGTTTGAAAACCTTCATCGGCTCGGAAAATAAGAGTTTATGGAGATTGTGTCAATTGGTATTGTTTGCATTATATGATTTTTCTGGTATGGAATACAGATTATGAAAACAGTTATTATAGCAAATGGAAACCTGTCTGAAACAGACAGGCTTTTATCCCGGATACAGCAGTCGGACCTCGTTATTGCCGCAGACGGCGGAGCAGTTCACCTTCACCGTATGGACATCGTTCCCCGGGTCATCATCGGCGACCTTGATTCCATCCCCGAAAACATCCTTTCATTTTTTAAGGAAAAGCAGGTTAAAATTTTAAGGTATCCGACACGCAAAGACCAGACAGATCTTGAATTATGTATGGAATACGCCATTGACCAGGGGTGTGATGACCTGCTTATTATGGGCGCCACCAGCACCCGCCTGGACCATACCCTCGCCAATATCTTCCTTTTACGCAAACTTGGAGACCAGGGCATCCCGGTCACGATCCTGGATGCGTATAATGATATTCATATTGTTACCTCCCGCCTGACACTCACGGGCCGCCCCGGCGACCTGCTATCCGTCATCCCGATATCAGACCAGGTCAAAGGGCTGACGCTGAAAGGGTTGGAATACCCTTTGACGGATCAAACCCTCTGCATGGGAACAACCATGGGGATCAGTAATGTATTCACACAGGAAGAGTCAACTATCAGTCTTAAGTCAGGCGCCGTACTGGTCATTAAACCTAAAAACAAAGACTGACTAACAACTGCTGCTGGTGCCGCCGTCGCTCAGGAATCTTTCGGTTTATCTTTTTCTGTTTTTGCGCCGTCTTCACCGGCTTTGCCCGCTTCTCCTTCAGCAGGGGCTTCCGGGGGTGGTGCAGCCTTAGCCGTATGTTCGATGATAAATTCTTCAACTTTGTCGGCAGAAGTGGCAATCACCACATGGTCAATGACAACCTCTTCAATCAGTCCTTCCATATAGGGATTGAGCACATCCTTAACCTTTTCTTTTTGAACCTTGAGACGATCAAAATCAGAGACATTATCATAGGTCAAGGAAGACAGGTACATGATGGCGGCATCCCGGGCTCGGGGATGAAATTTGGGCACCGGCTGTTCCGGCATCAGTTCTTTAAGCGCTAAATGCATACTTAAGCACAGGTAGCGATCCTGGATATTGGAAGACAGTTTATCCATATTAACGGCATAGGGTGCCATGGAAACAATTGGATTGACGAGACCTTGGCCGTCCTTAACTTTCTCGGGAATCGTTTTTTTCCATTCTTCCCTGCGACCGTTTTCGCCTTCAAGAACCATGAGTTGTTTACTCAGATCAAGCACCTTGTAAAAATAAGTGCCGTCTTTTTCCCAGACAGAGTCAATATCCGACGCCATGACATTAAAAATAAGCTGCCCCCCATCCAAATGCCAGGTGCCGCTGGCCTTTCCCCTGGAAGCAACAATTTTTGAGGTCACATCTGAAACCTTGACCGAAGAGGTCCAAGTGCCTTTCATATCAATGACGGTGAGCGTATAGGTCCGATTGCTGAAATAAACCCAGTTACCCAGGACCAGATCCATATTTTTTTTTTCTTTGTTGTCTCCGCCACACCCTGAGATACCGACAAAGACCATGAACATGACGGCGCAAACAACGGCCCACCTGTTCGAAACCACTTTTTTAACCTGTTGTTCCATGGCTCGTTTCCTGAAAATTGAAATTTGAATGCGTTTGAATTTGTCGTCTGACAGTATAAGCTACCATGGTCCATGTTGCGGGTCAACCGGGACAAAAACCATTGGCGCTTGCCTCCAGACCTTACAATGGTATACAATAGCATCATAAAGATAAAATATCATCCAATCAGTTACTATAATCAATAACATAAACACACTATAAATATTTAAACATGCCCGCAACAGAACTTAGCAAACAAAGATGCCAGACGCTTTTAATATCAATTCGTAAAATCATCCAGGCAGTTGACATTCATTCCAGAAAACTGAACAAAAAGTTTGGACTGACAGGCCCCCAGCTGATTGTGCTCCAGGAAATTTCCGCCAACGGTCAAATTTCCATTACCCCGCTGTCCCGGGCTACTAGCTTAAGTCAGGCAACCGTAACGGATATCACCAAGCGCCTTGAGGCCAGAGGGTACATTGCCAGAAAAAAAAGAGAGGATGATAAGCGGGCTGTCAGCCTTTTTCTTACCGAAAAAGGCCAGGATATTATTCAAAACCTGCCCCCGTTGCTCCAGGAAACATTCACGGAACATTTTTCCGATATCGAGGACTGGGAACAGATGATGATCATCAGTGCGTTTGAGCGGGTGGTCAGCCTCATGGCCGCCGACAAGTTAGACGCATCCCCCATTCTGCTTGCAGGCCCCATCCCCCAGAACACAAACAGTTAAACAAAATTCAAAAGGCGTCATTTGCACATGTCATGCAAAGACGCCTTTATAAAAGAAAAATCTGTGGGTTGGTCCGGTCTATCCGCAGGAGCCCGAGCAGCCCCCGCAATTGCCGCCCTGGCCCAGGTCAAGTCCTGAATCAAGGCTGAACCCCATACCGTTAAAATCTACCTTAATCTTTTGGGCTTTTTCCATAAACTCTTTGTCTACTACAAATTTGAGTCCTTTGGTGTCAAAAAGGTCGTCGCTGTTTTTAGGCTCATCCAGAGCCATTGCTAAAGAGGGGCCCGCTCAGCCACCTGAGTTAAGAAAAATCCGGATGGGGGAGGGTTCCTGCCCCTGGAAATAATTGTCGATCTGCGTTTTCGCAGCATCTGTTAATTCAATCATTTAAATTACTCCTTTTATTCAGTGAATAGACTTTAGGCCAACGCCCAGTATTAAAGATAAGATTAACCATACATTATTATGTGTCAATATCCGAATCTTGCATTTTTGACTCACCTATAAGATATTGGGTACTTAGCAACTTTTTTTGGACGTACATGTATCCGTGTTTATCTCGACGGGTCATTTTACGGTAACCGGCTGGACCTGATAAATCCTCCGGAGGTACTTGCACGGCAATTCCAATTAGACAATGCCCGCTTGAGGTGGTTCAATTTTTCACCACCCTTAGATCCTGTACAAAAGCGTGCAAACCATGTAGGATATGTTTTAAAATATTCAACAGGGCATCTTGGAAAAAAGAGCTAACTTTCGAATCATATAAGGAATTCCAATGAAAATTCTTGTCACCGGCGGTGCCGGATATATCGGCAGCCATACCTGCGTCGAACTGCTTAACCAAGGCCACGAAGTGGTCGTACTGGACAATCTTGTCAACGCATCCGCCAAAGCCCTTGACCGGGTCCGAAACATTACGGGCAAAGATCTTGCCTTTTTCCAAACGGATTTACTGGATGAAGCCGGCACCCAGGCGGTGTTCAGTGCCCATGAAGACATTAAGGCAGTCATTCATTTTGCAGGACTAAAAGCCGTAGGCGAATCGGTTTCACAGCCCCTGCGCTACTACCACAACAATATCACCGGCACCTTGAACCTGATTGCGGCCATGGAAAAATCAGGGGTTACCGCCATTGTATTTTCATCATCGGCCACGGTTTACGGCAGCCCGGCCAGTCTGCCCATTACCGAAAAATTCCCATTGTCCGTGACCAACCCTTACGGCAGGACCAAACTGATGATTGAAGAAATCCTGTCAGACCTTTACACGGCCGATCCCAAATGGCACATCACCCTGCTGCGATATTTCAACCCGGTGGGCGCCCATCCGTCCGGGGACATCGGCGAAGATCCCAGGGATATTCCCAATAATCTGATGCCTTATGTGGCCCAGGTGGCCATAGGGAAACTGCCCCGGGTTAATGTTTTCGGCAATGATTACGACACCCCGGACGGCACAGGGGTGAGGGATTTCATCCACGTCACCGACCTTGCCAAAGGACACATCAGCTGCCTTGAACGGCTGATGAAAACCCCGGGCGTGGGGATCTACAACCTTGGCACCGGCCGGGGATATTCCGTAATTGAGATGATCAAAGGCTTTGAAAAGGCATGCGGACATACCATCCCCTACGAAATTGCCCCCAGAAGACCCGGCGATATTGCCGCATGCTGGGCAGACCCGTCCAAAGCCGAGCGCGAACTTGGCTGGAAAGCCGCCCTGGACATGGATGATATGTGTAAAGACGCGTGGCACTGGCAGCAAAAAAACCCCAAAGGATACGATTCATAAGGAGGATATATGGCAACATTTTTTCCCGCATTCGAAAGGATTCTCAAAACAGGGCGCCTGAATTCAGACACCCTGATGCAGATTTTAAACCTTGATGAAGACCAGCAGCAGGCTGTCGTTGAACAGCTTGCCCTTGCCCAGGACAATGTTGCCTATGACGTTTTATCGTTCCTTATGAACACCATGGGACCCACCCACCCGCTTCGTCCCCGCCTGTATCAGCTCATCATGGACAGGGCGCATATGAATTTTAAATTTGCTTTGATCCTTATTAACCATACCAACCCTGCCCAGCCCGGTCCCATAACTCCCTTAACCCGGCACATTCTGAACAAGGCGACCGACAAGGACCTGATCAAGGACATTTTCCGGGCCGCAGGGCGCCTTGGCATGGAATTTCTTGTTGATGATCTGGCGGAATTTATTTTTTACGATGACCTTGAACTGCGTAAAGAAGCGGTGACGGCCCTGGAACGCATTGGAACGGACAAGGCCCTGAAAAAATTGGAGCAAATCGCGCAGACCGACAAATGCGATTCGGACGTTTTGGACGCACTGGCCTTTTTAAAGGCAAAACGAAAAACAGTGCCTTTACCCAAGTCCCCAATAACAACTAAACCAGCCCAACCGCCAGAACCACCCAAGCCCCCTGCCCCGCCCCAAAAACAGATGCAGCCATGCTGCGTTCCTGATGATCCCAATCTTCAGTTGCTTGTGTCGCCTCAAATTGAAGACCGCATAAAGGCTTTTGAATATTTTGAGGACAAAGGACCGGAAGTTGCCGATGCCCTCCATGATAATCTGGATAATCAGACACCGGATCTCCTGGAAAACCTGTTAAAACTTGTTTCCAGGACTATTCCCCAGGAATCCCTGGGCGATCTTTTGACCCTGGCTGAAAAAACAGATCTTAGAAATTCCGTCCGATTTTCATTATATAAAGCGCTATCTCACTACCCTGAACTCGAATCCACAGCGCCTATTGTCAAGGCAGCCACAGACCCGGTTATGTTTGTGAGCATGGCAGCGATCAGAGCGTTAGACACCCACTGCTCTGACTATGTGGTGGCCGAAATCAGACAAAAAATTGAGTCCGGAACCAAAGTGGGGGAAACATTAGCCACAACCATTCTGGATACATGTGTACCTCGGCTCATGGAAGCGTTAATGACGTCGGACACCTTTTCATATATCGGTTCAAACTACCTGAAATCTTCTGCGCAGATCAAAACCATAGACACCTGGATCAGCATCCTTGAAAAACGGAATCGAATGTCAACGGCCCAAAAATTTATTCGTATCAGGGAAACGCGGAGCCAGGTAAACCGCCCGGTGGTTGTGGTGATTCACCCCTCACCCTCTTACACCGATATATTTTCAAGACTCATTCACGGATGCGGGTTTTGGCCCCAGACGTTTTCAGGCCCCCAGGAGGCATTCGAGTTTATAGTAAATAAAAAACCGGTCGGCATTATAACGGATTTTTTTGTCAGACAGATGCGGGTCGAGGACCTTGCCCGGGAAATCAGAGAATTTTATCCCCAAGAAGAGGTACCCATCATGGTCAGTTCCATTCAGCGACACCTGGACAAAACCAAGTTAGAGGCCATGTTCAAAACCTGCGGCATCAATGGATTCTGGGAATTTCCGGCAAAACCCAGCCAGATCAAATCCCTGGCTGGGGGAAACAATTAATGGAATGAAAACACTATAGCAATCCGGCTTCCTCCTCGTCCTGAAGCCACTCATCCAGATATTCATGAATAAAGGCGGTTTTTGCCTTTCCTCTGGGCGTTAACCACACATACCCCATAGAATCCAGCTGCCTTTCCAGCAGGCTGAAAAAGGCCTGCTCAATCCCTGCGTTATCCTCTTTTAAACCCAGGTTATTGCATTCATCCAGCACCGCCCGGGTGAGTTGGCCTTCGGGCAGAAACCCTTCGCATATCATGGTGTTCCACTCTTCCGGGAAATGAACGATCTTCCAGGCACAGATATCATCAGGGCGCAGTATACTTTTATTGTCCGGATTGAACGGGGCCGACACAAATGCCATCTTCTTGGTGGAAAACTGCATCAATTCCTTAATCACAGCCTGTTTATCCTGACCAAATATCCACTCTTCGGATTCCAGCAGCACGGGGGGGTATTCATTGCTTGTCAATGCATACCGGAAAGGGCCTTGCTGCCTCCAGAACGCTTTAAAATCCTTCACATAGGGTAAAATCTTTCTTACACATGCAGTTGTCATTACTTATTGTCCATCATTTTAAATATTTACCACTTAAACTATAAGTGGTTATAAATCAATGTATCACAGGATTCAACAGCAATTCGAATGTTGAAGATCCTAAGGGCAAAAAGATTCCAGGCGACAAACTTGTTTTGTTCTTCCACCTCTAAAAGAAACCTTTTTACACAGGTCATTCCCTGGTTTTTAATTTCCCCAACAGATATACCCCGAATAACAGGCAAAAGCCCTTGCGATTTTCGAGCTATGAAGGTACTGTTAATCAATCGTTTCCAGATTTGAATCCTTACATAAACTTAATCAATAAATGGACGGAGAAAAATATGGGCACTAACAAAGAAACCGAAATATTTAAAAATGGAATCTGGATAAAAGAGCAACAGGGTATTTTGACCGTGGGTTCTCTGGATAAAAAAAACACAGACATTATGATCATACCGGATGAACTAAGCGCCAAGCTTCAGAGTTTTGAATCAGATATGATTGAGGCCCTTTATGGTGAAACCAGAGAAGTGTTTCAACCCGACATACTTGATATTGGACATCTGTTCAAGCAACTCGAAAAACGGTTTAAGGATGAACGGCTGCACTTTTCTTTTGATAAGTCCGACGAGAATCCGTTTCTTTGCGATTTTGATCCGGTTTTCTCTTTGTTTGAAAAATTAATTCTAAGTTCCCTGGCCGTTAATTCTAAGCCCCTCATTTACATAAATGCATCACTTGTCCAGAATCACCTGTGCATCATTTACCGGGACTCTGAATCGGTCTCAAACCCGTCCGATTTAGGACCTGCCTTCTTTCGCATAAAAAACAGTTTAGGTGCCGACGTAGAGTTTAACAAGGCTGATGGCCAAGGCGGCTACTACGATATAACCATACCTTCGGCTGACCATTGATCCTTATCTAATGAAGCAAGGCAGTTTATTTTGACGTTATGAAATATTTTCCCTTTAAAGTTGTTATATTCTGCCTGGTCATCACCCCGGTTTTATATACGGTTACCCTTGCCGGCTGCCATGACTACCTGGAAAAAAAATACCGGTTAAAAATAGAAAATGAGTTCATTGGAAATTCTAACGAACTTCTAAACGGATCTGTCCACATTGAAGACCGGATCGCCAAAAATATCCAGGCTATTTTAAATCAAGACACCCTGATCCGGCTGGCTAAACTTGACTTTGAGGTGCAAGTAACAGATGGCCGGGGAAAAATTATTTATCCAACTTACGTGGGAACAGACGAATTCCAGGAAGATTCTCTGGGATATTACGATGCCCAGGCAGTTGCCGATAAAAACTTTGAGATTCTTAATTCCGAACTCAAGGTCCATGCCATCCTGCATCTGGATCACGGATCATTTTTTGCCAACCTTATCTTTGCCCTCTACTCCGGTATTTCAATTGTAATCTTTTTTATTTTTTACCGGCAGGGCAGCAAACAGGCGAAACGAGAAAGGGATGCTAAAAATGCCTTGATCCAGGACTTGAAACAGGATTTGAAAAAAAACGAGATGCGCCAGGAGCAGCTGGAAGAAGACCTGAAGCGGGAACGGGTAGAACTATTTAAAAACATAAAACAATTGGATGAAAAATACCAATCTGAACAAAAAAAAGCCAAGACCAATGAAGACGAAATGTTCAACGAAATCATGGACCTGGAAGAGCAGCTCAACACATATATTAAACTAAAAGAGCGGCGGGACGTTGAGATAAATGAACTCAAATCAAACCTTGAAAAGTATGAACGCAGGAAAAACGCGGGAAAATCCAAACGGGTTGAGTATAATTTTATTTCCAAACGTTTCAAAGCTTTGTACAAAAACCTTGAAATGAGCAGAAAAGCCATAGACGGATTCATCAACCTGACCGAAGAGCAGCAGATTAAGGCCGAAGAGACAATTCACCAGCTGGATCGGGACCCGGGATCGGTAATTGTGAAACGCAAGGTGTTTTCAGGAAAAAAAAATAAATCCACCAGTTTTGAAGTATTGTTTGCATATAACGGCAGGCTTTATTTCATGAATACGCCCAACAAAATCGAGGTGGTGGTAATCGGAACAAAACAGACCCAAACCAGGGATATGGAATATCTCCATAATTTATAAATGTACAATGAATTTTACAATCTCAAGTTATCCCCTTTTAAGATCAGCTGTGATCCCGCATTCATGTGGTTCGGGGAAAAGCACCAGGAAGCCCTTGCCACCCTTAAATACGGCATTCTCGACAACAAGGGTTTTCTGCTATTAACCGGGGATGTGGGCACCGGAAAAACCTCCCTGATCAATGCATTAATCCAGAGCCTGGAACAGGACATCATCTACACATCCGTGCCGGATCCAAGCCTGATTAAACTTGATTTTTTCAATTATATCGCCTCATCTTTCGGCATAGACAAAGAGTTTACATCCAAGGGGGCATTTCTTGCCCATTTCAAAAAATTTTTACTCAGTGCCAGTGAAAAAAATAAAAAGGTGCTGTTGATCATTGACGAAGCCCAGCTGCTGACCCAGGAAATGCTTGAAGAGATCCGCCTGCTGTCCAATATTGAAAAACCCGATGCAAAACTGATCAATATTTTTTTCATCGGACAAAATGAATTCAACGAAATCTTGAACCAGCCACAAAACAGAGCGGTTCTCCAGCGAATGACCCTCAACTTCAATCTGGAACCCTTGACCCCGGAGGAGGTGGATGCATATATCCGCCACCGGCTCAAAATTGCAGGCACCCAGGAACGGATATTTGATTGGGATGCGGTCCAGGAAATTTTTCTATATTCAGGGGGGTTTCCAAGACGCATCAATATTCTATGCGACCATGCCATGTTGTCTGGATTTGTCAGGGAACAGCGAATCATTGATGCAGGCATTGTAAAAGAATGCGCAAAAGAACTGAAAATTCCGGCCCATGTTGACAACCGGGACTTAAATGCGATGTTTGAGCCGACGGCTTACCCGCTAAAGAAAAACAATTCACCCAAAGAACTGTCCTCTAAAACCTTTGTGCCTAATTCGTCCCTGCCGCATCGCCCCCCCCCGATTCTACAGCCGGAAAACAAATTTTTTTCGTGGGACAAACTGGTCATTTTAATATTCTTTTTTCTTTTCGCCTGGTACTTTATGTTTCCGGACCATTTTGTTTCCATGCTTTACCAGATAAAACAATCTTTTAATCAAAGTATAGATATCCCAACAGAACCAAAAACGAGGCAAACCATTCAGCCGGAAAATGGGATTGGCGTTCAAAATTCCAAGCCCCAGGAAACCTATAGCCAGCCAGAGGCTAATATTGGGGCTGAAAAAAAAGTTCCGGGGCGAGCTGAAAATCCAGACGAGCTTATGTTTGCCATCAAAACCCCGGGAACCAATATAGCAACAGAACAAAAAAGTCCCCCTCCCCCATTGCCAGAGGAAAAGATTATAGTCCGGTTTAAATATAATGGCGACGCCATCATTGAAAACGACCTTAAAAAACTTGAAACACTTTCAAAATCCCTGGTGGTTCATCAAAACTCAAATATTCTGATTACCGGATATACAGATGCCATGGAGAATGGCACATATAATGTTAAACTATCCGAATTCAGGGCGAACATCGTAAAAAGTTTTCTTCTAGGATTAGGGGTCAAAAACTATCAGATGAAAATCCAGGGGCGGGGCGGTCAGGATCCCGTTGAAAGCAATGATACGGTATGGGGGCGCATGATGAACCGCAGAGTTGAAATAGAGGTGATTAAGTAGACAGGTTTTCCCACGTTAAATACATGGTCCGAGTTCAATCTGACATGGATGCGCCGGATTTTAAAAGTTTGATGATCTGTTTTTGTTGTGAATTAGCCATAAAAAGGAATTTCCGTGAGTAGAAAATGGAAAAATATGGACCTGCTGATACCCTATGCGGCACCATATTTTGCGTATGTAGCACTTTCGTCTGTTCTTCATGATAAATTGCCCGAAGAAATCATTTACATAATCAAGCTGGTCATTGTACCCGGGCTTTTGATTTGGGCCTGGCAGTGGTACGTTCCTTTAACCGGGCCTAAGAACAAATGGGCATCCTGTTTGTGGGGAATCATCTTCGGACTCATTGGACTGGTGGTATGGTGCGGATTATATGAGCCTTTTACAACCCCGGAAGATGGTGTGCCGTGGTCTAATCTTGGATTCATCCTAAGGCTTTTAACGGCCGGTTTTGTGGTACCTGTCTTCGAAGAGCTGTTCATGCGCGGCTTTGTCTTTCGAGTTGCATTGCAATGGGATATCTTGCGCAGGCAAAGAACGCCACATGCGTTTTCTTTGGCCCTGGATGAGCGCTGTATTTTTGATGTAGCACCCGGACAGTGGACCAGTTACGCCATTGTAATTTCAACTGTTATTTTTGCGGCCGGCCATCTGGTTGGCGAGTGGCCTGCAGCCATTGCCTACGGACTGCTCATGGCCCTTTTGTGGATATTAAGAAAGGATCTGATTTCCTGCATTGTTGCCCACGGGACAACCAACATCGGATTGGCACTTTATGTCTATTATTTCGGGCACTGGGAATTGTGGTAAAATTAAAGGGCGAACGCGCTACATTCCAAATATTTTAAACACCAAGGACACATATGCGTTTCACATCAATTCAGCAAGAATTAAAAAACAATCCAAAATCATGGCTGATTACCGGATGTGCCGGGTTTATCGGCTCCAATCTCCTGGAAACTCTGCTTAATCTTGGGCAAACAGTGACCGGTCTGGACAATTTTTCCACAGGATTTCAGCATAATTTAGATCAGGTCAAAGAGGCGGTAAATCCCGACGCATGGCAGAAATTCTCCTTTGTTGAAGGGGATATCACCAATGCCGACACCTGCCAAGCTGTTTGCAAAGGACAGGATTATGTACTTCACCAGGCCGCTTTGGGTTCCGTTCCCCGTTCCGTTGCCGACCCCTTGACCACCAATGAAAATAACATCACAGGCTTTTTAAATATGTTGACCGCAGCCCGGGATGCAAACGTAAAGCGATTTGTATATGCGGCTTCAAGTTCCACCTATGGGGACCATCCAACACTTCCCAAACAAGAGGAGAATATCGGCAATCCCCTTTCTCCCTATGCCGTGACGAAATTAGTCAATGAACTTTACGCCCGGGTGTTTGCCTCAACCTACGGATTTAAAAGTATCGGGTTGCGATATTTCAATGTATTCGGCCGCCGCCAGGACCCCAACGGAGCCTATGCAGCAGTAATTCCTTTATGGTTCGGTGCACTAATCCGTAAAAGCCGGGTTTACATAAATGGTGACGGCGAAACCAGTCGGGATTTTTGTTTCATTGATAATTGCGTCCAGGCCAATCTGCTGGCTGCAACGGCCAATGATGATGCCGCCGATCAGGTATACAATGTCGCATTTGGACAGCGCACCACATTAAATCAACTATTTTCATTGATCCGTGACCGGGTGGCCAAAACCCTGCCGGACCGGGCCATGATTACTGCAGAGAACAGGGAGTTCAGGCCTGGAGATGTTCGCCATTCCCTGGCAGATATATCCAAAGCCAAAAATCTTTTGGGGTACAGTCCGCAGTACTCGGTTGAGGCGGGCCTTGATATGGCAGCGCTCTGGTATATGAACCATCTGAATAAACCAGGAAAGGTATAATGCGTTTTTTTATTGTCATCTTTGTAACCTCATGTGCCCTATTAAATTTTTCCGGGATACCTGCGTTGGCTTTATCTCTGGATGAAGTACTTGTTGTTGCCAACCGCAATGCCGCTAACAGCGTGGGGCTTGCCACCTGGTACATGGAGAAGCGAAAAATCCCAAAAGAAAACCTGCTGCAGGTATTTGTCACGGATAAAGAGACATGCTCACGGGAGACTTACTTAAAAAAAATCGTCCCCCCGGTCCGCCGAGCCTTGAAAAAAAATCTAAAGATCAACGCCATTGTCACCATGTATGGACTTCCTTTAAGAATTACGTCACCAGGGATGACAAAAGATGAACAGGCTCGGATGGATCAGTTGACTGAGCAAAAAAAAAAGATTGATGCGCTTAAAGAAAAAAACGGGCAGTTAACTGAAGATCAAAAAAAAACGTTGAACCAAAAAAATAACCAGATCAAACAATTCAAAACATCCACGGACAAAATCGCATCCCTTGACTCGGAGCTAATGCTTGTCAAAAAAGAAACATACCAAATCAACTTCTGGCTGCCCAACCCTTTTTTCCTGCCGTGGCGCTCCCAGAAATCGGCCATTGATAGATCAGAAGTAATCATGGTCAGCCGCCTGGACGGGCCTGACCCAAGCATTGTCAAACGAATCGTAAATGACAGTATTGAAGCTGAAACAAAGGGGTTGTCCGGCACCGCCTACTTTGATGCCAGATGGAAAGATCCCGGTCAAAAAAAAGTTTCCGGGTATGGGCTGTATGATAAATCCATTCATGAAGCTGCAGGACGTCTAAAAAAAGAAGGGATAAAAGTGGTGCTGGATGACAAACCGACTCTATTTCAGCCTGGAGATTGCCCAAATGCTGCCCTGTACTGTGGGTGGTACAGCCTGGCCAACTATGTGGATGCATTTACCTGGGAAAAAGGCTCTGTGGGATTTCATATTGCGAGCTCGGAATGCACGACGCTAAAACAAAAAAACAGCAATGTCTGGTGCAAAAGAATGCTGGATAAAGGTATTGCAGCCACCGTCGGTCCTGTGGGAGAACCCTATGTCCAGTCGTTTCCTCTGCCGGAGATTTTTTTTGATTTTCTTGCCAAAGGCAAACTGACCCTGGCCGAAGCCTACCTGATCAGCCTGCCGTATCTATCTTGGAAACAAGTACTTGTGGGAGATCCTTTGTACCGAGTAAAAATTAATACCCCATAACCTTTTACCGAGTCACTCACAAAATACAATAGTTCCGGTCAAATTGCCTGGTCCCTGTCTAAAAACAGAAGCGACCATTTCTTGATATCTTATCTTGCGGCGGCTATTTGACCGAAACTATGATTCCTAATCTCCATTGTTCATTATTTTAATAAATTCGGAACTTATATATATTTAAGACTTTTCAGAACGCTTTCTCCGTCTTCCAAAAAAGCTCGCCCCCAGCAACCCCATACCGAAAAGCAACATAGTGGCCGGTTCAGGCGTTGGGCTTACATCCGCAGAAGAGGACTTAGGGATATAATCAAAGGCAGTTTTTGCAGCCAGAAAATCATTTCCACAGGAAGGTTGCCAGTACATAGCGACTGAATCGTGATCACCAGAAGAGCTCAAAAGAGAACTCAGCTCGTCAGACAGCGAGTCAAGATTAATGGCCAACTCAAGGGTATATTTACCGTTAAGGTAACAATTATCTGTGGAATCCGCATCGTTTTCTGAATAAGCATAGGTATAGGAAATCTCCGAATTGCTATCAGAAACACCGTAAATATCATCACTTGCAGTACCATCAACACTGGTATCGGCACCTGTAATCTCCCAAGAGGTTCCATAATTGTTGATATAAGATCCAGGGTCGGAAACGGCATTTATATCTGACAAAAAGGTTATATCGACTTTGTTGTCGCTATCAATCGTAAAATCAAAGGCAAATGCGTAATTCCCGTCGTTGTAGTCGCTGAACGTAGTATCGGTGCTACTGCCAAAGGTGAAAATAAAATCACCTGCAGAGATACCAGCTGAATTAGGGCTATTGGAAAGGTCAAACTGAGTCTGAAGTCCAATATATAGTGTATTGTCGGTGATATAAACTCCCAGTTCTTCCACATCATAATAATCATTCCCTGCAGCATGCTGCTCCTCTACCACAACGTTACCAAGGGTTGTATTATTTGAAAACCCCGAATTAGCGTTTGAGACACTCAGGCCACCACCAACGCCCCAATCATCATCATCAGTATAAGACATGACACCATCAATTTGGGGAGCCGAATACGCCACCGGCAAAAAGGAAAAGCCTAAAAGTATAATTGGAATTAATATTCTAACAATTTTTTTCATCTTCTCTATTATCCTCAATAATAATTATATTTTTTACTACGCTATCTGCAACATGAGTGCCATCATAATATAAAATATAAAAATTCACCTAAAAAACCTTATCCATGGCGGTTTCACTATCTTTTCATTATGGAGTCATAGTCCGCAACTTTAAAAAAATTATTGTTTAAAGCAGAATTTTTATACCCAATAATATGAAAAAAAAGTGATAGTCGTGTCTATTTTTTTATACTGAATTCCTTTACCGCTTAATTCAGCATCTGCCGGGCTGTTTCAGAGTCCTTGAATTTCGGATCAATATCCAACGCTTTTTTAAAATACTGCCGGGCCTTTTCAAACGCCTTGGTTCGGTACAATGCCATACCGTAATGGAAACAGGCAAGAGCACTCTCCGGTTTTATTTTCAAACTTTCTTCAAGCTCGGAAAGGGCATTCAGATAATTGCCTTTCTGGTAAAAAACCCATCCCATAGTGTCCAGAACATTGGGATTTTTCGGATCTTTTTCCCTTGCGATGGCCGCATACTCAAAGGCCTCGTCAACATCTTTTTTGCGCTCGGACAAAATGAAAGCCAGATTATTGGCCGCTTCCGCATGTTTTGGGTTCAGTTCAAGGACTTTTCTATAATATTCTTCAGCCTTGTTGACATTGCCAAGGGTGTCATATATCACGCCCATGGAAATAAGCGTCGGGACATGTGCCGGATTCACGGATTCAATCTGTTGATACTGCTCAAGTGCCTGATTTAACTTTTTTTGACCGGTCATCAGCCTGGCCATGTGCATTCTTGGCTGGATAAAGCGGGGCTCCTGACTGGCGGCTTTTTCAAAAAAGTGTAAAGCGGTCTCTGACTGCCGGCTTGCCAGATAAATCTCCCCTTTAAGATTGTCAAAAAAGGCCTTTTTCTCAGGAAAAAGTCTTTCTGCATAAGTATCTGCCAGTTTCAGGGCCTGGTCGTTTTCTCCCCGGCCCATATAAATGTCGACCATCATTTTTACAATTCCTACTTGATCAGGCTTCATATCGAATGCTTTTTTTAAATAGTCAAAGGCTTTATCCGGCTTCCCCAAGGAACTATACAACATACCCAAGCGAATATATGCTGGCAGATATCCGGGCCTGTTTTTAATTATGTTTTCAAGAATCTTTTGTGCACCCTGGGTATCACCTTCCAGCAGATGAATACCGGACAAAAGCGTCATGATCCGGATATTGGGTGCAGACAGTTTGAAAATTTCCTGCATCTGTTCTTTTGCTTTGGTTAAATTTTTTTCAAGAATATAGATTTCCAAAAGCTTGATTCTGGCATCCAGCAGAGAAGGATCAACAGTGATTGCTGCCAGAAGGTTGCCTTTGATCTGATCTATTTCAAATTCTTCGGGTTGATCCAGCATACCAACGGCCGCCCTGAAAATTTCTTGTTCCGGCCGGTCCGTTGCACCCCGTTGGCCGATGCAAGCAGCCCTGTAATAATAGGCTTTGGCATTGAGCCGGTTCATGGAAATCACCTGGTCAAACCGATTCAAGGCTTCCTTAAAATTTTTCTGGGCCATCATTACCCGCCCCTGCTGCAAAAGAGCACCCTCATTCTCACCATTAATTTCCAAGGCCTTGGCAACGGTTTTTTCGGCTTCATCCACCCGGTTAAAGCGCAGATAGATCTGGGACAGACCCGAGAGAATCAAAGGACTTTTCGGTAGCTTGGCCAAGGCTCTCTCCATAGTTTCGATTGCTTTGTCTGCCTTTTGTTGTCTTGCATAAAATTCAGCCAAATTGATTAAAGGCTCCACCCGCCCGTCATCAAAACGGACCGCTTTTTGAAAATACTCTTCGGCCAAATCATACTTTTTTTGCCCCTGGTAAAAGTTCGCAATATCCGTATATTTTTTAAGGGTGTTACCCGGCGTTTCCATCACTTTTTTTAACAGGTCTTCCGCCTTATCCCATTTTTTTTGCAATCCATAGAGCCGAACCAGGCCCATATAGGCAGCCCGTGATGCGGAATCATGACTGAGGGCGGTAAGATAGACCTGTTCCGCTTTCACCGGATCATTATTTTTCAAATGCAGCTGCGCCAGGGACACATAGGTTTTTACATTTTCATTATCAAGGGAAAGTGCCTTATTAAGGGTTTCAATAGCGGAATCCGTATCTCGTTCTTTTATCTGGACACCGGCCAGAAGATGAAGCGCCTCAATAGAGGTAGGATTAATCTCCAAGGCTTTGGATATATGTTCCCTGGCCTCTATAAGTTGGCCTGTCTGCATAAAAACCTGAGCCAGCCTGAGAAGGGGCAAAATATTCCGGGGATTGGCCTTTGCAGCCAACTTGTAATATCGAACTGCAGCATTAATCTGCCGGGTCAATACATAAGCCTCAGCCAGTTCAAACAATGCAACATCGTTGTTGGGGGCAATACTGATTGCATTGCGGTACTCAATGATTGCTGTTTGGGGTTTTTTCCGGGCTATAAATTGCCTGGCGTTTTTAATATACGCATCAACCTTGGTATCATTTTCAGTGGAACAGCCGGCTGTCATTACAAACAGGCTGATGAAAAACGCCACAAATAATCGATGAGTTAAAGGCATGTTGGCTTCCTTTTTTTCGAAGTTTTTATTTAAATTTTCCTATTGCTGTTTTATTCAAAATGGAAGGTGCCGTTGTTAACGTCTACGAGATAGATTCGCAAACCATAAATCCTTAAATTTTTTTTATTGTTCTATGGCAATCATAGTAGAGTATGTTTAAACTTTAAGATGTAAATACAATGCCCTAAAACAATGATTCGTTATCCGGGATAAGGTCATTATTAATGGACTTTCTTTAAAAGAATAAACAAGCCGTTGTCCAACACACCAATAACATTATAAAATTAATTGGCACTTTCAATAATAAAATATCATATATAATCAACACATTTGTGACAAGATGCCACTCCTAATTTATGAAAACTGTCAATAAAAGTCTTTGATGCACCGTCAATAAAACATTGACAAAAAAACAGGACCTGATACCATTTTATACCATGCTAAAACTTATTTTCGGCTTTATTCAGGACTAAATATGGCAGATCCATTTCAATCCCAAACTCAAATTAAACCCGATTATATTATTGATGTCCTTATCCGGGGACGCTGGTTTTTAATTGTTCCTCTATGCATTTCGTTGACAGTGGGGCTCGGGATGACACTGACGGCCAATAAAACATACGAAGCTGGCACAATGATCCTTGTTCAGCCCCAGCGGGTTCCCACCTCCTATATACGATCTGTTGTATCTTCCTCTATCGGTGAACGGATCAGTACCATCTCGCAGCAGGTTCTGAGCCGCAGCAACCTTGAGCAGATCATTGACCAGTTCGGCCTGTACGAAGACAGTCCGGGCATGTACCAGGAAGATAAAATAGCCGAGTTAAGAAAACAGATAAAAGTTAAAATTGAACGTTCCAGAGAAGGCTCAGAAGCCTTCTCAATCTTTTTTTCCGGCAGAGAGCCACAACGGGTAATGCGAATTGCTAATACGCTAGCGTCATACTTCATGGACGAAAACCTTAAGGTACGCGAGGCCCAGGCCATAGGCACCAGTGAATTCCTTGACTCAGAGTTAGAGAAAACAAAAAATCGACTTGAGGAAAAAGAACAGAAGCTTGCGGCATTCAGAGGAAAATATCTTGGTGGCCTACCTGACGAGCTTGAAACAAATTTGCGGACCCTTGACCGTATGCAGCAGCAACTTACGGACAAAACAACCCTTCTGCGGGAGACTAAAAATGCCATTGGCGTTATTGATTCCCAAATTCCCCAGCTAACCGGCACAGACAAAGATGATAGCAGCGGGCAGACACTTGAAGCGCCACTGACAGAGGACGAACAGGCCCTTGAGGCAGCCCAGAATCACTATGAAGCGCTCTTGCTTAGATATACGGAAAAGCACCCAGATGTCCAGAAGTTAAAAAAAAGCATCGAAAAATTAAAACAAAGTATTGAAGAAGCTAAAACCGAGCAATCGGATACAGGAAATGAAAGTGTGAATACCGCTGCCGCCATGCGAAATCCGAAGGTAAACTCTTTGATTGTCCAACGCACGCAATTGAAGTTAGACGTGACGACCCTCCAAAAAGAGGTTGATGATATTCAGGAAAAAATGAAAGTCTATCAGCAACGGGTTGAAGATACACCAAAGCGAGAGCTTGAACTTCAGGCTCTGAAACGGGACTACAAAAATATACAGGATGTATACAACTCTCTTTTGGATAGAAAATTAGAAGCCGAACTGTCCGTTAACATGGAAAAAAAACAAAAAGGGGAACAGTTCCGGATTCTGGATCATGCCCGCCTGCCGGAAAAACCCATTTCGCCCAATGTTAAATTAATGTTTTTACTATCCGTCACCGGGGGCCTTGGATTGGGCGGAGGCGTTCTTTTTTTCAAAGAGTTGCTAAATTTTTCTGTCATCCGGCGGGATGACCAGATTGAAACAGAATTAGGCTTACCTATTTTAGCATCAATTCCGCCGCTGGAAAAACCGGGTAACAGAACAAAACAAAAGGTTGAATGGATTATGTTCCTTTGTTGCTGCAGCTATAGTGCTGTGTTTCTGGTTTTTTTTGCAATATTGAATCAAAAAGGCTTGGACCGGACAATCAATTTCATAAAAGCAACACTCAATTTATAATGCCGGAGATATAAGGTTTTGGGAAAAATATTTAAGGCGCTGGAAAAAGCAGAAAACAAGGTAAGGCCAAATCAAAAACCTGCATCGGGTGACGATTCAGACAGTCAGGACATTAACCAATCAGATGAATTACGCCAATCCGATTCCAAATTTTCAAACCCAGCTATTGTTACAGTTGCCAGTCCCCATTCACCGGCAGCGGAACAATTCCGGCTGTTGAAAAACAATATATTATTTCCTGAAAAAGGGAATCCCCCAAAAACGATTATGGTGACGAGCGCCTCGCCCCATGAAGGAAAATCCTTTGTAGCGGCCAATCTCGCCGTAAGCATCGCCCAAAGTATTGACGAATATGTTCTTCTCATGGACTGCGACCTCAGGTCACCGACAATCCACACCTCTTTTGGGTATGATGGTAAAGAGCCGGGTTTGAGCGATTACCTGGCAAAAAAACTACCTTTGTCTTCTGTGCTTAAAAAATCATCTGTAAACAAATTGACCATTTTGCCGGCAGGGCAGATTCCGGCCAATCCGTCAGAACTTTTATCCTCAGATCAGATGCGCCGGCTGCTCCATGAAGTCAAACTGCGTTACAATGACAGATATATCATTGTTGATACGTCACCGCCCTATATAACATCAGAAACTAATGCCATCGCACGATTTGTAGACGGCATTATTCTGGTTATCCGCCAGGGCAAAACTCGGATCAAGGAAGTCGCAGATATCCTGGATATTTACGGTCGTGAAAAAATTTTGGGAGTTGTCACCAATTTCTCTAAAAAAACAGTTGGATATGGGTACGGATATCATAAAAGCGGTTATGGATACGGATATCATCAGCAGCGGTGATTAGGACGGGAGCTTCCTGAAAAAAATGTTAAACCTCTTGCGACAATATTTCCCGATCAGAAACATGTTATTTTTTTTTCTGGAAGGGTGTGTAATTTTCTGCAGTTTTCTTTTATCGACATCACTTTTCACCCTTTCCCCCTCATACTGGTTTGATCTGATGCTGATTTTAAGAATACTATTGGTTACAGCGATTTTACAGACCTGCTTGTATTATAATGATCTTTATGATTTTGACGTTGTCGCACAGATTCCTGAAATTATTATCCGCCTGCTCCAATCCTTAGGGGTTGCGTCCATTCTTCTGGCCTGCGTCTACTTTCTCTTTCCTTTGGTTATTCTGGACCAGAAAATTTATATGTTAAGTATACTGATTCTGATCTTTTTCATTATTTTATGGCGGGTCGGTTATCTCCATATTCTTAACAAGGGAATGTTTAACCAGCATATTATAATTCTTGGTTCGAGCAAACTGGCTAAGGATATTTATCAAAAGATTGTAAATACCATAGACTGCGGGTATACTGTATGCGTTGTTATACCAGACGATTTTGACAACGAGACAAATCAACTGCCTAAAAATTTACTGGTAAATCAAAAAGATAGAACACTTTCTGAAATTTCTAAAACATACGGCATAAACAAAATTATCGTAGCCCTGAAAGAAAAAAGGGGGCGGTTCCCCACCCAGGAACTTATTCAGTGCCGGACTGAAGGCATTGACGTTATTTCAGGCAGTTCTTTTTATGAAATGCTGACTGGAAAGGTCTTGGTTCGAGAGATAGAACCGTCATGGCTTATTTTTTCCAAAGGGTTCCAAAAATCAAGGCTTAAGGCCGGCACGAAGCGGATGCAGGATATTATTTTGTCTTCGATATTGCTGATACTTCTTTCACCCTTGCTTATCGTGGTAGCTATCCTGATAAAACTGGATTCAAAAGGTCCGATTCTTTTTGCCCAGGACCGGGTTGGCGGCGGTAAAAAAGAGTATATGATGCATAAATTCCGCTCCATGGTACAGGATGCTGAAAAGCTGACCGGGCCGGTATGGGCCGGCGATAACGACACCCGAATCACACGGATAGGACGAATCGTAAGAAAATACAGGATAGATGAATTGCCACAGTTATGGGAGGTTCTCAGGGGGTCCATGAGCCTTGTAGGCCCCCGCCCCGAACGTAAATTTTTCACGGATCAGCTTGAAAAAGAAATTCCTTTTTATAACCAGCGATTCAATGTAAAACCAGGGGTTACAGGCTGGGCGCAAGTCTGTTATGATTACGGTGCAACGGTGGAAGATGCCGTCGAAAAGCTCAATTACGATCTGTTTTACATTAAAAATATGTCCTTTGCCCTGGATATTGTCATCCTCTTAAAAACGGTTAAAACCGTTCTTTTTGGCAAAGGTGCAAGATAAATTAGTAAAATAGCCTTTAGTTCATGGCTGATAGCTCATAGCTGTTAACCACGAACTATCAGCTAATAACTTATTAATCGATGTAATCGAGGGGGCGGAGCTATGTCTAAAATTAATTCATTAAAATATTTCTTTTATTTCCTATTGTTTGCCTTCTGTTTTTGTCTGGCAGAAAATATTATGGCTGCAGAAAATGTCGAGCCATCTACCGATGGAGATTATAAAATCGGCATCGGAGATATCCTGCAAGTCACAACATGGAAAGAAGAAGATTTGACCTTTGACAAAGTCTTTGTGCGCAATGACGGTAAAATAACCATTCCCCTGTTGGATGATATCCAAGCCGCAGGACGCACGACCATGGAATTAAAAAAAATCATTGAGACAGGACTGGCTGAATTTGTTGAAGCACCAACAGTCACGGTTACCCTGGCAAACCCGGGGAGCCAAAGATATTATATTCTTGGTGAAGTTATAGGCGTTGGTGAATACCCTTTAATTAAAAAACTGACTGTTGTACAGGCTTTTGCTTTGGCTAAAGGCTTTACGGAATGGGCCGCCAAGGATGAAATCATTTTGTACCGCAGGGACAACGGAAAAGAACAAATGATTAAAATCGATTACGACGATATTACGGACGGTAAACTCGGAAAAGATATCCAGCTAAAGGCCGACGATATAATTATTGTTCCTTGAATTTGCGTTTTTTCAGCGAAACAGGAGGCGTCTCGTGAAATTGTCCATGATAACTCCCTATGCATGTATTCTGGTTGTTGCAACCTGCCTTCTGCTACCTTGTTCAATTACCCACGCCAGGATGGTTACTCAGATTATTCCAACTCTAACCGTCACAGAGAAGTATGAGGACAACTTTTTCCAGACCGAGACCGACAAATTTGAAGAGTGGATCACCTCATATGAACTGGGGTTTTCGTTAGGCTTTTTAAACCAGAAAAGTAAAATATATTTTGAATACAGTCCAGAGTATAAGGACTATAAAAATCTGAATGAAAGGGACGGTCTGAACCAAAACTTCAGCCTATCCGGTGCTTGGCAAGCCACAAAACACACCTCGGCCACGATAGATATGAATTATACTGGGGGCGATGAAAACAACACCGGAGAATCATGGGAGCATTCTGCAAGTGCGTCTGTGGACAGTCAGTTAACAAAAACGGTTACAACATCTTTTGCTTATGATTATTCCAACAGTTATGATCAACAGGTCAGAACGGGTGATTACAAAGAACACCAAACGCATACAGCCAGTACGTCCATCCGCAAGGCATTTGGACCCCAGAACAGTATGGGGGGCAACTTTTCCTATGAAACAGACAGTTATAAAAACTCAGACGCCGATGAATACGAAAAGTATGAACCCAGTGCATATTTAAAATACTGGCTTACCCGAAAGGATGGTATAGAAACCAATCTGGAATATGAAGACAAAAAATTTGATTCGGATGCCGGTAACGATTACAAAACCATTGCCGGGGATATTCGATACATCCGAAAATTCACCAGGCATTTTGACGGATATGTCAAGTATCGCCATTATATATCGGACAAAGAGGATGGAGACCATGTTATCTATCATCCGTCAGTGGGTATTGACTGGGATATAACAGAAGACTCCGGTATCTCAGTTGGCTTCGGTGTACTTTTCCATGACTGGGACAATGAGAATGAAAATTCAACAGACCCGTTTTTGGACCTCAACGTCTATAAAGTATTTAATTTCAGCCCCAAAGGATCCCTGTCCATTACTGCAAGTAGTTCATATGATGAATCTGATGATGATGCTGCAAGTCTGGGCTACAACATGAGCTACCAGGCGGGATTTTATTTAAGCTACATGCTGGCAAGGCGTTTGTCCTCCCATCTGTTTGGTTCTTACGAACTTCAGCAGTTCGAAGACACTGTGAACCGTCAGGATGACACCATTGAAATCGGCGGCGGCCTGACGTGGAACCCATTGAAATGGCTCCAGGTAACTGCCAATGCAACCCATACAGATTTTAAAACGGATGATGCCTCAAGAGAGAATTACAAAGACAACACCATTACCGTTTTTATTCGTCTAATCCCGGAAAAACCAATCCGGCCGGACAAAGTGCTGTCCAGGACGAGCCTTGAAAAAGAGATATTTGATTAATATTAGCTGATAGAAAACTACCAATTGAGATACTAACTTGTCAACAAAACACACTGCCATTATCGTAGTCCTTCTTATTTCGGCTGCCGGTCTGACAACCATTTTGTCACACTCAGAGCGTGTCAAACCAAACCGCCCGTTCAGTCAATTTCCCCTTGAGATTGGCCCCTGGCGGGGAGTAACCAGTCAAATGGATGAAAGAATATATAACATCTTGGGTGTTGAAGACTATATAATGGCCAATTTCGAGAAGAATCCAGGCCAGACTGTGAATCTTTATGTGGGATTCTATCAGAGCCAAAGTAAAGGCGACATAATCCACTCGCCCAAAAACTGCTTGCCTGGTGCAGGGTGGAATATCATTCAAAATTCTGTCATTCCCATTAATTTACCCAAAAGCGGAAAAACAATCAAAATAGCACGACTGCTGCTGAATAAAGATGGACAAAAACAGATCGTATATTACTGGTTCCAGTCCCGGGGCCGTATTATTTATTCAGAATATATGCAAAAAATATGGTTAGTGCTGGATTCAATCTCGAAAAACCGTACAGACGGCTCCTTTGTCCGCCTAATAGCACCAGTGCGAACTACCGAGACAGAGGCAGAGGTGATTTTAACACAATTTGCGGATGAAATTTATCCACTCTTAAATCAATTTATTCCGAACTGATTTTATGAAACCAAAGTCAATTATTCAAATACTATTAGTTTCTGCCACGTTCACATTTCTATACTGGACGACTATTAAAGATCTTATATGGGACTGGTTTAATAATCCCAATTTTTCCCATGGATTTTTAATACCGTTTGTCGTTGGGTATATGGTCTGGCATAAACAGAACAATCTACGGCAAATCAAAAAAAAATCATCAATATCTGGTTTTTTTATAATTATTTTAGGTTTATCTGTTTTTGTTTCCGGTAACCTTGGTGCAGAGTTATTTCTGATGCGGACGTCCATGATAATAACGCTGGCAGGCATTCTTGCTTTCAGTTTCGGCATGGATATCCTCAAAGCGCTTGCGGTGCCAGTCTGCTATCTGATCATGATGATTCCTTTTCCAGCCATTATTTGGAACAAAATCGCGTTTCCCCTTCAGCTTTTTGCCGCCAAAATCTCCGGACAAACCATCAGCATGATCGGAATTCCTGTCTTTCGAGAAGGGAATATACTTCACCTGGCCAACACATCTCTTGAAGTTGTGGACGCCTGCTCAGGCATACGTTCCCTTACCTCCTTACTTGCTCTGACTGGGGCATTTGCATTTTTAGCCCAAATAAGCAACTGGAAAAAATGGATATTATTTTTTTCTGCGGTTCCCATAGCAATTGCCGTTAACGTTATTCGATTAACAATAACCGGCATGCTGGCCACCTGGGTCGGCCCGGAAGCAGCTCACGGTTTTCTCCATGACATGTCAGGGCTGATTATTTTTGGGGTTGCCCTTATCAGTGTTTACTTATTATCTATTATATTAAAAAAAATTGGACATAAAACCAAGCATACTCCTGACAATTGATGTCGAAGACTGGTTCCAGGTTGAAAATTTCAAGTCTTATATTGACTTTTCAACCTGGAATTCTTTTGAGCTCAGGGTGGAAAAAAATACCCATCTGATTTTAGATCTCCTAGACACCTTTTCTTTCAAACCCAAAGCAACCTTTTTTATTCTTGGATGGATTGCAAAAAGGTTACCAACCTTGGTCAGGGAAATCCGGGACCGGGGTCATGAGATCGCCTCCCACGGAGACAACCATCACTTGTGTACGGATCTGGATAAAAATAAACTGGCACAGGACCTTATGACCAGTAAAAATAAGCTTGAAGATATAACAGGTCAGACCGTCTATGGATATCGTGCCCCAAGCTTTGCAATTAACAACCAAATCATAGAAATAATCAGGCAGGCAGGCTACATTTACGATTCCAGTTACAACTCTTTTTCAGCCCATGGCAGATACGGTACTATCGATCTGTTACAGGCCATAAAAAAGGATGGAAGTTATCAACTAAACGGCCACTTTTTTGAACTACCAGTCAGCAACCTGCATTTAGGTAAAAAAAACATACCATTAGGCGGCGGCGGTTATTTCAGATTATATCCAACCTCTCTATTCAAACAAGGAATCAAATCTGTCCTAAAAAAAAACAACGCCTTTGTTTTTTACGTCCATCCATGGGAATTTGATCCAAAACAACCCAAAGTACACCAAGCGTCACGGATATTCAAATTCAGACACTATGTTAACTTAAACACAACAAAAGACAAATTACAAAAAATAATTACAGCATTTTCTGACTGCGATTTTGTTACATGTCAACACTATCTTGGATTAATTAAAGGATAAATTAAATTGAAACAAAGTAAAAAAATAGCTGTTGTTGGCCTGGGATATGTCGGACTGCCTTTGGCTGTACATTTTGGCACAAAATATGAGACCATTGGATTTGATTTAAAGCAATCCATTGTGGACAATAGCCTGGTTCACAAAGATCCCACTGGCGAAGTTTCAAAAGAAGAGTTTAAAAACGCTAAATTATTTACACCGACCACTGATCCAAAACGCATGTCTGAGGCTGATATTATTATTGTGGCGGTCCCAACACCCATAGACCGTGCAAGGCAACCCGATCTTTACCCGGTTGAAAGTGCGTCGCGTACAGTGGGAAAAGTGATGAAAAGAGGCTGCATAGTTGTGTTTGAATCCACAGTATATCCGGGAGTCACCGAAGAGATATGTGTCCCCATTCTTGAAAAAGAATCCGGCATGACCTGGAAAAAGGATTTCCATGTGGGATATTCCCCGGAAAGAATCAATCCCGGAGATAAAGAGCATACCCTGACAAAAATCGTTAAGGTAGTCTCCGGCGACGATAAAGAAACCCTGGAAATTGTGGCAACCCTGTATGAATCCATTGTGGAGGCCGGTGTCCACAGAACCGAAACCATAAAAGAAGCTGAAGCTGCCAAGGTCATTGAAAATACCCAGCGGGATCTGAATATTGCATTGATGAATGAGCTTGCTTTGATATTTGATCGTTTGGGCATTGACACGAAAAATGTTTTGGAGGCAGCAGGCTCAAAATGGAATTTTTTGAAATTTTCTCCAGGCCTTGTAGGCGGCCACTGCATAGGAGTAGATCCATATTATCTGACATATAAGGCCCAAAGCGAAGGATATCACCCGGAAGTTATCCTTGCCGGCCGCAGGATAAATGATGGAATGGGGAAATTTGTTGTGGAAAAAGCCATTAAAATGATGATTTCCTCCTCCCAATCCGTTAAGGGAACAAAAGTTGGGGTATTAGGCCTAACTTTCAAAGAAGACTGCCCTGATTTAAGAAATACCCGTGTCATTGATATCATTCAAGAACTGGAATCCTATGGATGTGAAGTCCTGGTCCACGACCCCATGGCCGATCCCGAAGAAGCTGATAAATATTATAACGTTCAACTCAAACAATGGAAGCAGCTTGACGATCTTGGGGCACTGATTATTGCCGTTCCCCATGCCTGGTACAGAACACAGCCACTGACATGTCTTACTGAAAAGCTAAATTCAAAGGGTGGCCTTATAGATGTAAAAAGTATACTGAATGTTGACGATGTGAAGCTGGCAGGTATCCCCTTTTGGCGATTGTAAACAGACTCTCCCAAAAAGTCCGGAAATTTTTTGTTGTGCAGATTAAAGAAAACATAAAAATAACAGTTGCAAAGGAAATAGACGAGCAGCCTTGGGATAATTATGTGCTGTCTCACCCAAAGGGTATTGGATATCATTTTTTCGCATGGAAAAAAGCGGTTGAAAATGCATATGGATTAAAAGGCTTTTATCTCATTGCAAAAGACAATTCAAAAATCGTAGGACTGCTGCCCCTCATTAAAATCAAACTCCCTTTCATCGGAAGAACAAGCCTTGTGTCATTGCCTTATTGCGATGCTGCAGGCCCCTTGGCAGACAGCCTGGACATTGAACGGCAATTGATCTGCCATGCAAAAAATCTGACCGGATTGCTCGAGGCAAAAACGCTTACTCTGAGGGCAACAGAGCCGATGGGAGGCATTCCAGAAAAAGCAACAAAAAATTTACTGAAAACAAGAATGGTATTAAAACTACCTGAAACACCGGAGATCTTGTTAAGCTCCTTTAAAGCCAAGCTTAGAAGCCAGATAAAAAAGCCCGTGAGAGACGGCCTGACGATAGTGTCCGGCGGTATTGATTTACTGGATGATTTTTTTCTTGTCTTTGCTGAGAATATGAAGGACTTAGGATCTCCGCCCCATACCCGAAAGTGGTTAAAGAGTGTCCTGTCAGGCTACCGAAACCGATCCATATTGTTTTTGGTCAGAATGCCGGACAACACACCGGTTGCAGGCGGCATTCTTTTGCTTCACCCAAACATGGTGTCAGTGCCATGGGCATCTTCCCTTAGGCGATTTAACAAATGGAATCCCAATATGCTTTTATACTGGAGTTTCTTAAAATTTGCCTGTGATTTCAAGTATCCCTATTTTGATTTTGGAAGGTCTACACCCGGCGAAGGCACTTATAAATTTAAACGGCAATGGGGTGCATCTCCAAAATACCTGCATTGGATTGACTGTGATGTAGGCAATAAAACTTCTGGCTTAGCCAGAGGCTCGGCTCAAAAACAAAACATTAGTCAAAAAAGAATAATAGCGGAATCCATTCTTCAAAAATTACCTGCGCCGATTTTCAAGGAGATCGGCAGGGTAACAAGGAGGTATATATCGCTATAAATGGATATCTCTTTTGTTATACTGACCTGGAATTCCGGGCAATACATTGGCAACTGTCTGAATTCTATATGGCGAACCCTGAAAGGCAGTTGCTACGAGTTTGAAATCTTGATTGTTGATAATGGTTCGTCAGACAACACACGGACAATTTTAAGTGAATATAAAAAAAGAGGTCCGTTAAATCTCACCACTGTTTTATTGAATGAAAACAGAGGCACAACGGTTTCAAGGAATATCGCCTTAAAAGAAGTAACAGGGACTTATGTTTGCATATCAGATTCTGATATTGAATTTTTCCCGGGAACCATTGAAGGGCTGATTGCAACATTAAAACAAAATAAAAAATCATGTATTGTCGCACCCCAAATTTTATATCCAAGTGGAAAACTTCAAAAGTCAACCGATCAGTTCCCTACGGTGACAAGGAAATTGATGCGGTATTTATTTTTAAAAAAGATGGAACAAAAAGAGGCGTATATTAAGCCGGACTGCCCGGTACATGTGGATTATGCTATTTCGGCATGCTGGATGATGGATAAAAAAGTTATCAATGCCGTGGGGTTGCTTGATGAAAGGATTTTTTATGCACCGGAGGATGCAGATTATTGCCTCAGGGCCTGGAAGGCCGGCGTTGAAGTGATCTATACCCCTTTATTCAAAATCATTCATCATACACAGGAAATTTCCAGAGGGTTTAAACTAAATCAAGCATTTATTAACCATATTGCAGGGCTGTTGTACTATTTTAAAAAACATAAATACTGTTTTGCAAGGCCGAAAGTAAGGGGTTTGGGTTGAAGATTTTATTTTTATCGCAGCGTTTTTTATTGCCCATGGATACAGGCGGGAAAATCAGAACAGGAAATATCCTCAGGCATCTGTCAAAACACCATGACATCACTTTAATATCTAATGTTGAATCTCCGAAAGATGATCAGTGGATAGGAGAAATAAAGCAATTTTGCACAAAATTTATACCGGTCAAGTGGCGGGAAGTCAGGAAAGGATCTGTCATTTTTTTTATCAGATTATTTTTACAGATGTTCTCAAGATATCCGGTCAGTGCCCTCAATGATTATTCAGCGACCTTAAAAACAGCAATAGAAGATGAACTAAAAAAAAATAGATACGATATTGCTATCTGCGATTTTGTTCAGTCAGCTCTTTTGTTTAAAAAGGTTGGAAATCTGCCCACACTGTTATTCCAGCATAATGTTGAATCCATGATTGCCAAAAGGCATGTTCAACAAAATAATGGGATTCTGGTAAAAATGTTCTGGTGGCTACAGTGGGAAAAAATGTCCTTTTTTGAAAAAGCCGCCTGTAAAAAATTTACTTCCGTCATTGCGGTTTCCCAAGAGGATAAACGCCTGTTCAAAGAATTGTATGGAGCTGGCAATGTCAGTGTTATTCCCACAGGCGTGGACTTGGAATATTATAATATCTCTGTCGACCGCCAGGAAACAGAATCGAGCCTGGTATTTTGTGGCTCCATGGACTGGCTGCCCAATGAGGATGCGATATTGTTTTTTATCAATGAGATTTTACCAGAGATAAAAAAGAGCATTCCAAAGGTCAACTTAACGGTAATCGGACGCAATCCATCCAGCGCTTTATCTAAAATTGTTGATAATGTACCTGAAGTAGACCTCACAGGCTGGGTGAAGGATACCAGGCCTCACATAGAAAAGGGCCAGGTGTTTATTGTACCGATTCGGATCGGTGGTGGTACAAGAATGAAAATCTACGAGGCAATGGCCATGGGCAAAGCTATTGTTTCTACCACTATTGGTGCAGAAGGGTTGCCTGTTAAAAATGATATTCATCTTGTTTTTGCAGACCAACCACAGGACTTTGCAAAACGGATTGTAAGCCTATTCAATGACCAAGAAAAACGCAAGTTCTTGGGAAATAATGCACGAACTTATGTTGAAGCCAATTTTGGATGGCCTGTTGTTGCAGATATTTTTTCCGATCTTTGTGTGAAAACAGTAAATAAAAAATTATGAAATATTCAAAAGTCATAAAAAATCTTCTCCAAAGCGCCGGTTTATTGAAGTTAGGCGCCAATTTTAGGAATGGAAAAAATCTGACCATTTTACGATATCACTCCATCGTTGAACCTGAAAAAAATTATTATTGCCAGCCCAATATCGGCTTGCCACCCAAAGTCTTTGAAGACCATGTTCGATATTTTACAAAAAATTTTAATATCATATCATTAGATGAGGTTAAATGGTGCCTGGATAATCATAAAAAATTTCCTGACAGAGCCGTTGTTTTCACTTTTGATGACGGGTATCAGGATAATTACTACGCCTACAAGATATTAAAAAAATATAATGCCACAGGAACCTTTTACATCGCAACGCAATGTATAGGCAGTCAGGAACCGTTGTGGCTGTTTGAGGTTATTTATCTGCTGACCCACACCAATGTTTCCGACGTTGTTTTGGAAACACAAGATCAAAAGCTCCAGCTTCCTCTGTCCAGTCCAGACGCAAAGCAAAAAGCAACCAGAATAGTCACAGCGTTAATTAAGTCCAATGATCTTGCCCTAAGGGAGGATATCAGAAAGCAACTTCGTTACCAGACAACAGATGTAAACGACTTTTATGAAAAAGCCTCAAAAGTCATGCTTTCCTGGGATCAGGTAAAAGAGATGTCTGATAACGGAATGACAATTGGCGGGCATACGACCACCCACTTAAATCTTCCTAATGCATCCCCCGAAGATGCCTTACGGGAAATTGAAACGTGCAAAGCCCAGATTTCACAGGTAACAGGTAAACCAACCCATCATTTTTCTTATCCCAACGGGGGGCAGTATGATTATTACAATGATGAGGTCATTGAGATGGTTAAAAGAGCCGGCTTTCATACGGCAACAACTTCAAATAATGGAACCGTAAACATATCAAGTAACCTTTTTACATTAAAAAGGATACGTGTCACAAAGGCCCTGTCGGAAATAATGTACCAGGTGTGCTTTGAGTAAATTCTTGTTTAGAGCAAGATTCAACAGATGGAGAAATATATGAGAATTTCAGTGTTTGGGTTAGGATATGTCGGCTGTGTATCTGCGGCCTGTCTGGCAAAGCAGGGTCATTATGTTGTTGGCGTTGATATCAGTCAGACCAAGGTGGATATTATCAACCAGGGAAAAAGCCCTATTATTGAAAAAGGTCTAGACATTCTGCTTGGAGACGTTGTTGGCTCAAAAAACGGTGGAACGCTTTATGCGACCACAGATGCCGACACCGCAGTAATGGACACTGAAATTTCTCTAATTTGTGTTGGAACACCAAGTAATGAGAATGGAAGCCTGCGGCTTGACTATGTGAAAAGGTGCGCTTCAAATATCGGAAAAAGCTTGAAATCCAAAAAAGATTACCATGTCGTTGTTGCTCGCAGTACTATGCTTCCAGGATCTGTAGAGGATGTGATAATAAAAGAGATCGAAGATATTTCCGATAAAAAAGCCGGCCTGGATTTTGGTGCTGCCATGAATCCGGAATTTTTAAGGGAAAGTACATCCATAGAAGATTTTTATAATCCGCCGGTAACGGTAATTGGACAGATAGATGACAGAACCGGGGATCTTCTTGAAAAAATGTATGCCTTTCTTGATGCTCCCGTTGTAAGAACAGACATTAAAACGGCTGAAATGGTTAAATACGCAAATAACACCTACCATGCGTTAAAGGTTTGTTTTGCCAACGAAATTGGAGTGATATGCAAGGCTTTAGGTATCGACAGCCACCAGGTAATGGATATTTTCTGCATGGATTCAAAACTTAATCTTTCCCCATACTATCTGAAACCAGGCTTTGCATTTGGCGGTTCCTGTCTGCCCAAAGATTTGCGGGCAATAACCTACAAAGCAAAAAATCTGGATATTGACGCGCCGATGCTTGATTCGATTATGAAAACAAATATCGCTCATATTAACAGAGTGATTAATCAAATTGTAAAAACAGGATCAAAAAAGATCGGAATTTTAGGACTTAGCTTTAAAGCCGGTACTGACGATCTGAGAGAGTCTCCAATTGTTATTCTAACAGAGGCCTTGATCGGAAAAGGCTTTGATATCAAAATTTACGATAAGAATGTCTCTCTTGCCAGCCTGTTTGGAGCCAACAAGGAGTATATTGAAAAAGAGATTCCGCATATATCATCTCTTATGACTGACAATCTTGACACTGTTCTTTCCCATGCCGAAGTGGTGGTTATCGGTAACAAAGCCAACGAATTCACCAAAGCAGTCAATGCTATGGGCAAGAACAAAAAAATAATAGATCTGGTCCGGATTCAAAACAATCTTGACGGGTTACCAGATATGTATGATGGGATTTGCTGGTAGGTTGAAAATGAAAAAAATCAGGGTCATGCATTTGATTCACCAGCTCAATCCCGGAGGGGCAGAAAACGGAGTTGTTAATATTGCAAACGGTTTTGATAAGAAGGCGTTTGAGATATCCATCTGTACATTTTCTAAAGGCGGCTTGCTTCTACCCCGCTTGCATAATGATGTGACCGTTTTTGAAATAGAAAAACGCGATGGGAATGATATTCGTATTCCGTTTAAAGTTTATCAACTTTTAAAGGATTGGCAACCTGATATTATTCATACCCATTCATGGGGCACGCTGTTGGAAGGCTTCATTCCTTCAATAGCAGCAGGGGTACCAATTAGAATTCATGGCGAACATGGAACGATTCAGAAAAAAACAAAACAAAAAATTCTTCAGAAACTGTTTTTTTACTTGGCCCATCAGGTATTATCTGTATCTGTGGAGCATAAAACACGTCTTGCGAGGACAATCGGATTTCCAAAACGAAAAATAGAAGTGATCGATAACGGTGTTGATAACAATAGATTTTCCCCTAAAGAATTCAATACCAGAGAGGAGTTCGGAATTGATGACAAAACTACGGTCATTGGAACCGTGGGGCGAATGGAGCCTGTAAAAAATCAAATATTGCTTATCAATGCCTTTAAAAAATTGTTACTTAACCGATCAAATATAAAACTAATTCTGATTGGCGACGGAGCGTTACTGCCTGAACTTAAAGCCCGGGTTTCTGATTATCAAATCCAAGACCATGTCATTTTTACCGGCCAACGATTTGATACGGACCGTATTTTCAATACGTTGAATATCTTTGTGCTGCCCTCTTTGAGCGAGGGAATGTCTAATACAATACTTGAGGCAATGAGTTGTGGTTTGCCCGTCGTTGCCACCGATGTAGGAGATAATCACAGGCTGGTGGATGACGACACGACAGGGTATCTTATTCCTTCAGATTCAGTGGACGCGTTAACGGATAAACTGAATTGCTTGATTGACAGTGTTGAAAAACAGACAGTGTTCGGGGCAAATGCAAGACAGAAAATTAAAAGCCATTTCAGTCTTGATATAATGGTAAAGAACTATGAACGGCTCTACTATCGTCTGTTAAACTAAAAAATTTTCTATCATCGTCCATACAACATTTTGAGGGATTAAATGGAAAATGTAATAATTCTTGGTGCAGGCCGAACCGGCTCCTCTTTTTTGTCTGGTTTGATATCCCATAGCCGATACTACATTGAAAAAGCGGGGATTTCGCAAAGAGATTTTTACCCGGGCGGGGATTATGAAAACCCTGAATTAAAAGAGCTGAATAAAAAAATATTATGGGATTCAGGATATAAACACCTCAAGGCCATGACAGCAATACCTGTTAATGTTGAGGCGATTAAAAAACTTCGGGATTCATCTGAGTCAAAAAAAATTTATACAGATTTTCTGGCAAAATGTGATGAAAACAGTCCATGGCTCTGGAAAGATCCGAGGCTTTGTTTTACCATATACTTCTGGGACCCCTTATTAAATCTGGATAATATCAAGTTTATCAAAATAACAAGAGATCCTTATCTGGTCTTTAGAAGTCATACCAAAAAAGTCATTCTGGGGTCTTTCAAGGACATTGTGCAAACATATCACCAGGAAAATGTCAGTGTGGATAATTATCTTACAGACAGGAAGTTACCTTTTCTAAATTTGGATTATTCTGAATTAAGCGATGTAAAAATAATTGAAAAACTAAATGGCTTTCTTGGTACGGATATTACGTCTGAAGACTACCATCACATCAGAAAAAAAACCAAAAAGAGAAAAGAGACAGATTTTCGATTTAATATCAGATATATGATCGGACGATCCAAACTTTTTGTAAAAAATCACATTGAGGCTAAAAGCAGAGGATGAATGCAACACTTAGTGTTATTCTCCCCACGTATAACCGGGCGCACTTGATTTCAAAATCTATTACATCGGTTTTAGATCAGTTATCACCGGGTGATGAATTGATCATAATTGACGATGGTTCAACGGATGACACTGAATCCCTTATCCAACAAAAGTTTAATACCCCATTAATCCGTTATATCAAAACAGGAAATCAAGGCGCAGGAGCGGCTCGCAATCTTGGCATTAAAGAGTCAAAAGGCAAATTGATAGGATTTATCGATTCCGATGATCCATGGCTTCCAGGGAAGCTAAGTGTCCAAAGAAAAATAATGGAAGACAGGGGTGACATCGTATGTTGTTTCACTGATTTTAAAACGACAAAAAGCGACGGCATGGTTTACTCGAACGGTATCTCGTTCAGGCTAAAATCAGGCCCGCCCTGGATTGATCAACTTAAGACTGAACGGCCTTTAGATGATGTGGTTGACACACACATTTTTGGTAACAATCATTCAATATTTTATGGGTCAATATACCCAGTCTTGATAGATGGTAATTATATACCCGTCGGGACATCTGTTACAAGGAAAGCATTATTAAACCCTGATGATCTGTTTGCAACAGATGTCAAAACTTATGAAGAATGGGAGTTTTTCGGGCGAGTGGCCAAGCGCGGGGACGTTGCATTCGTAAATATAGAAACTTTGCATGTCATTGCCCACGACGGCCCCCGTCTAACAGATATTGACTATATCAGACGGATCGAAGTAGAGTTCAAGATTTTGCAAAGGGTATGGGGGACGGACAGTGATTTTTTAAAATCAAACAGACAAAAATATGATGACGTTATAATTAAAAAAAGCATTATTTTGATAAATCACTATCTAAAGGATGGGCAGAGCAGAAAAGCTAAAGAACTTATACAATTAAATTCAAAAATTCCATTAACATACAGGGCATTAAGCTTTCTACCCAACGGCATGTTATCTTTTATGAAATATCTGTGCTAATCAGCGTTAAATCAATAAGTAATCGCATTCTATCAATGTATCCATGCAAGTTTAATATATCTGAAATATTGGAAGAACTGTCTGGTGTATAAATTCATATCTGCATATTTAAAAGAACCACTGCTCAAGCTCAAAGAAAAACTGCAATATAAAACAACCCACTCCGCAGTACTTACGTTAACTTTTGATGATGCACCAAAAGGTAAGGGCTGGAAATATTCAGGCACTGAAAGAACTCAGTTATTAATTCGCAAGCTGAAGTCAAAAGAGATACCGTCTGTCGTATTTTATTCGAATATTAAAAATGATCTAAGAGTTAAAGATCCTGTAAAAAGGCTTAAACAATATAGTGACGCGGGTCATTATATAGGTAATCACACTTTTGACCACGCTGATTTTGATCAACTTTCCTACGAAGAATACATCGAAAGCATTAATAAATGTGAAGAGAGTTTGAATAACCTGAAGATGTATAGAAAATGGTTCCGTTATCCATATCTGAGGGAAGGAAAAAAAGACCAAGAAAAAGGCAGATTAATAAAAAAGTACCTAAAAGATCAAGGTTATCAACATGGCTTTATTACGGTGGAAGTTTATGATTGGTACATTGATTCATTCGTTGAAAAAGAGTTAAGAGTTGGAAAAAAACTTAATTATAAAAAATTACAAAGATTCTACATAAATATGTTACTGGATCAAATAAACTTTTATAATAAAATGGCTATGGCAGTCATTGGTAGAATTCCAGTTCATTCAATGCTGCTTCACGAAAATGATTTAAATGCACTTTTTTTAGAAGAAATTATTGATGCTATAAGAGAAAAGGGACATACGATAGTTTCTGCCGATAGAATATTTTTAGATCCAATTAATGATCAAAAATGGGAAAAGCACCACTCGTCGATGAGACGAATTAGATCCATTGCAGAGCAACGAGGATATAATGGGCAACCTAAATCGAAATGGCTGAAAACGCCTTATCTTAATAAAGCAGTTAAGAACTCAAAACTGTTTAGTATTTGAGCTAAGAATCAATTTTCCATGTAAATCATTATTGTAAAAATCCTGAGCCAGAGGGCATGAATTGCTGGCGCTTTGTAAAAACGATTTGAAGTTATTAGACCTTTGCATGAAAACAATATTAATCAGAAACGATTTAATCACAGGTGGTGGTGTGGAGAATGTTATGCATACCCTTGTTAGCTACCTTGCCACCCATAATTATGATATTAGCGTTGTTACCGATGAAGGAAATCAAGAAGAGTTTTATTCCATCTATCCTTCAAAAGCAAAGTACATTAAGGGGTATCAAGAGTTAAGAACGATCAAAAAGTGGACTCTAAACTGGTTTATAGCAATAATAAAGATTACTTTCTGTAAAATATATATCAAATATATCAAAAAATATGATATCGCAATTGCTATGAAAGAAGGTCCTTCTATGCAGAGAATAGCAACTTTTCGCGCAAAAAAAAAGTTTGCATGGATACATGTTGACTATCGCTTTCTTTATTGGACAAAATTTTGCTTTCCTTCAGGGGATAAAGAACGTGAGTGCATGGCGTTATTTGACAAGGTGGTTTGTGTATCTCAAGCTGCCGCAGATAGTGTTATTAGTACCGTAGGAGACCCGGAAAATGTGTGTGTCCGATATAATCCTATGGATTATAAAATGATTATACAAAAAGCTGCATTTAAAAGTGACTTTATTAGAGACCCTAACAAATTTTTGTTTGTTACAGTTGGACGGCTTGATCCACAAAAGAATTACCTTCGTTTAATAACTATCTGTCAGGAACTTTCGGAATATTTCGATTTTGAATTGTGGATTATTGGCGAAGGAAAGCAAAGAACAAAATTAGAAAAAAAGTTGAATTCATCTAAATTTTCTTGTGTGAAGCTATTAGGGCAACAAGATAACCCATATCCAATAATGAAGATCGCAGATTGTATTGTAAGTGCATCAAAATGGGAAAGCTATGGATTGGTTATACAAGAGGCTCTAGTCTTAGGGGTGCCGGTTGTAACTACAGAATGCCCGGCGATTGCAGAAGTTTTCGATCCCCGCTTCGGCCTTATGGCAGAAAATACAAAAGAAGGTCTGAAAAATGCAATGAAAAAAGTATTACAGTATCCTATATTGCTATCTAAATACCGTACTAACATTAACTCTTTATATAAAATGGAAGATCTTTACGACCATCGACTAAAAGATATTTGTGGCTTATGGAGGTAAAATTTTGATGATCGTCGATAATAAAAAACTGAAAGTTGCCACAATGACATTTCATATAGCCCATAATTTCGGGGCAATGCTTCAAGCGTATGCGTTGGTGACAAAAATCAACGGATTAGGCTTTAATTGCGAAATACTTGATTATAGGTTCGCATATATTGATAGGTGGAGCGGTATCCGTAATAGAAGTGACCTAAGCAAAGAATACGGATTCTTGTTAGGAAATCTAAGATTTGTTAAACGTTATCTGAAAGGCGAATACCGAAGTATTAAACCGATGCGCAAAAAATTCGATAACTTCATGCGCAAAGATATACTGCTGTCTAGTGAAGTGTATTTTACAGCAGATGAATTAGCATATGCTGATTATGATGTAATTGTGTTTGGCAGCGATCAAATTTGGAATACAGACCTTACAAACGGAATCGCGTTTGAATATCTGGGCAAACATTTTGATAATTCTATAACTAGGTTGATCTCTTATGCTGCAAGTTGTGGCAAAGATTCGTTGAAGCCGGAATGGAAAAATGATTTTTTACCGCTGCTTCAGCGATTTCAATCGCTTGGTATTAGAGAGAAAGCATTTGCCGATTTTCTTTGTGATGAATATGGGTTGCCGGCCCAAACAGTATTAGACCCGGTTTTCCTTTTAGAAAAGGCAGAATGGGAACAAATGGTGTCTAATATTAACGTATCTGATAATGGCCCTTATTTGTTGGTTTATGCTTTTCAGACTGAGGATGATATTTATCATTTGGCACGAAAAATTGCCACAGAACGAGGACTCAAGCTCGTTGTTATCAGTTATAAAAAGGAAGATAAGCTAAATGATATGCTGCAACTCACGGATGCTGGGCCTAAGGACTTTGTGGCGTTGATTCACAATGCCGACTTTATCTGTACATCATCTTTTCACGGGATGGCATTCGCCATTCTTTTTGAAAAAAATTTTTATTGTATGGGACATCCCTTGTATAGCCAACGCAATATAGATTTACTTAATATGATAGGAATGCGAGACAGATTGTTCACGAAAGAGACAGAAATTAAAAAAATTGATGATTGCAATTATACACACGCTCGAGAAAAGTTGATAGCGTTGAAAAAACACTCTTTGAAGTTTTTAAAAGAGGCCATCAGGGGCTAAGATTCTTTAACACTTAGCAGAGTAATTCTTTTATGCCAGAACGTCTATATACCTTTAAAGATGAATGTTGCGGTTGTACAGCCTGTTATGCTTCTTGCCCGGTTAATGCTATCAAAATGAATACCGACAATAAAGGCTTTTTTTACCCGGTTGTCAATCAGGAGCTTTGTATTGACTGTGATGAGTGTAAGCGTGTTTGCCCCTTTAAAAACAGTGTAGCAGAAAAAGAGCCCTTACATATATATGCAGCGAAAAACAAGAACCTGGAAACAAGATTACATAGCTCCAGTGGAGGCAGTTTTGCATTGATAGCTCAGTGGGTTGAAGCACAGAAAGGCGTTATATTCGGTGTCGCTTTTGATGATAATTTTATAGTCAAGCACATGAAAGGTGAACGCAGAAAAGATTGGCAGCGTTTTTGTGGATCAAAATATGTAGAAAGTGATCTTGGCGACACTTTTGTCCGCATTAAAAAAGTACTGAAAACAGGTCGCAAGGTACTTTTTTCCGGCACCCCGTGCCAGGTTGCAGGGCTTACACGCTCACTGCATGGGGCAGATATCTCTAATCTGATTACCTGTGATCTTGTATGCCATGGAACGCCTAGCCCAAAAGTATGGAAAGAATTTCTGGATTATCTTAAGAAACGTTTTAAAACTAAGATTAAAAAAATTAGCTTCAGAGACAAAGAAAAAACAGGGTGGCACAATAGCACCCTAACAGTTTGGGGTAAATCTGATGAAATTTTAATAAAAGAAACACAAAGGGAGGGGTTTTTTTTCCAAGTATTTTTCAGGCATTTAATTTTAAAACCAGCCTGCTTCAAGTGTCCTTATTCTAATTTTTTCCGACCCGGTGATATTACCCTGGGAGATTATTGGGGAGTTGAAGATCATTTTCAGGAGTTTGATGATGATAAAGGGATATCTCTTGTTATGTGCAATACAGAGAAAGGAAAAGCTGTATGGGAAGAGATCAACCATGATATGGATTATTTTGAAGTACAGAAAAATCAGTGCTTACAGACAAATTTACAACAGCCGAGTAATTATCCTGGCAAAAGAAAGAGAGATGACTTTTGGAATAGATATAATAAGTTTGGGTTAAAATACACAGGTCAGAGAATGGGTTTGTTGCCAAAAACAGCTGTTGATCGTGTCATTGTGTTTGCAGGACGTTGCGTAGAATTTGTTTGCAGGAAGATGCGCAGGATTTTTTACAGGAGTACGCTTGAATAGCCATATCAGCGACGGAACAATCGTACCCTATATTTTTGTATGCCATAATATCTCCAGAAGCAGAGTGTAATTTTAGGAAACATTCTACAAACCGCACGCTATATAAATGTGTTGCGTAGTTTGCGTAAAAATAAAATATGAATTTGATAGTAAAATTAAGGGTGGCACGTTGGGGCGAACTGCAAAGTCCACTATACCCGTGCAAAGGTCTCTGGACATAAATTTGACAGGTATGCTTGATTTCGTTGCCGTGGGTTCGCCCAAATGTGGAACAACGTCTTTGCATCCCAATTTAAAATAAAATCCAACCATATTTGTTGTAAACAAACCTACCTGTGTTGGGAGTTGCCCATGAAAATTAATATTGCGATATGTACCTGGAACCGAGACACGCTACTTCAAAAAACATTGGAAAGGCTTTGCCATATTATAGTTCCTGAAGGCATAAGTTGGGAGCTAATAATCATTAACAACAACTCAACAGACAATACAGACAATGTTATCGAACAGTTTAAAGCAGATTTACCCATAAAGCGCTATTTTGAAGGGGAACCTGGGCTTTCGAATGCTCGCAACAAGGCAATTGATATGGCGACCGGGGATTACATTATTTGGACTGATGATGATGTCTTGGTAGATGACAGGTGGCTTGCAGCTTATGTTGATGCTTTTTTACGTTATCCTGAAGCAGCTGTTTTTGGTGGCCCTATTTCCCCGTGGTTTGAGGGAATCCCACCAAAGTGGTTAAATGATAATTGGCATTATATTCAAGCGTCATATGCCATAAGGGAGCTTGGACATACTGAATTTCCTTTAAAAAGTTTTGAGCCGTCACGGTTTCCCTATGGCGCAAACTTTGCCATTAAAAAAGATGTTCAGCAGCAATTCAGATTCGATCCTGATTTAGGTTTAAAAGCTGGAAAAATAATAGTTGGCGAAGAAACCACCGTTATCCAATCAATTTTGGCCTCCGGGGAAACCGGTTGGTGGATTCCTGACGCAAAAGTAACACACTGGCTACCCAAAAAACGGCAAACATTATCTTATATTATGAAATATTACTGGGGATTGGGGAAAACAGAGGCTTTAAAAATTGATCCGAAGAAAGATCGCTGCCTTTTAGGGTGTCCTTTGTGGTTGTTTCGTCAATTGTTAACCAATATTACTATGCTGTCTTTATTATTTTTAACATTAAATAACAGGTGGATCGTATATTTTCGCCGGTTCTGGAAAACAGTCGGAAAGATAGAGGGGTGTCTTGTAAATACATTTGATTGGCTACACGAGTTTTGATTTGCACTTAAACAGTTATTTAAGCCTTTTTTGGAGAATAACATGGCCATGAATTTTTATGCAAGCGCAGGGCTCCTCAGATAATAAATTGAAAAATATGTCAACATCAGTTCAGAACACTGAAATAATAGTAAGCAAAAAATTGGTTATGATTAACTCTATGGCGGCTTTGGCTGGTCGGCTGATAGATGTTGGTGTCCTATTTTGGGTTCAACGGTATCTTATTAAAAATATAGGCGTTGATGAATACAGTCTATTGCCTCTAGTTGGCTCCTTGATAAGTTTAATCCCCCTTTTTACAGCAGCTTTTACCTCTGGAATTTCCAGGTATCTGGTTGAAGCGTATGCAAGAGGCGATACCTTACAAGTCAAAAAAATTGTGTCAAGTGTTTGGCCTGTAATCCTCGTTGTTACTCTATTTTTGATGGGACTTGTGTCATTTTTTACATTTAACATTGAAAATCTGTTGAACATTCCGCAGCAAAAGGAAACGTTAGCTCGCGTCATGCTGCTGATGGGGTTTTGTAATCTTTTGCTTGAGATTAACTCGGCGCCATTTATAGCAGGATTCAATATTAGGCAAAAATTCTATCTTAGAAATATCCTGGATACTTCATTTGTTTTTTTTAGGGTAATCTTATTGATATTTTTGTTAACATTCTTTAAAACGTCTGTCTTTTGGGTGGTGTTGGCAAACTTTCTCAGTAACTTATTTAAGACTGCCACAAAATTAATAGTCTCCCGCCGTCTGGTTCCTTCATTGCAATTTAATATTCAACTTTTCAATCTTGCCACAGCGCTATCTGTATTTTCATTTGGCTTATGGACCCTTTTAAGCAGGGTTGGGGAAAAAATAAGATCGGCTTCTGATCCAATTCTACTCAATCTTTTTACAACGCCAATGGATATAAGCATTTATTACATCGGCGCCCTTTTTAGTGATCATTTCAGAACTATCTTATCACTTATGTTAAGTCCTCTACAGCCGCCATTGATTGCAATGTATACCAAACAGGAATTTAAGAGATTGGAGTTGCTTTTCTATAGACTTAATAAATACTTAATGTGGTCATGTCTTTTTTTTATCACGCCGGCACTGTTTTTCAGGAAACAAATTATTATAGCTTATGTTGGGGATAAATTTATTGAGTCTTCAACTGTTTTAGCTTTGCTTTTTATCCCATTGTTTTTTACCTTGGGCCTGCAATTAATATGGGTACTTGCACCTGCAATGGGCAAAATTAAATTTTTGTCGATAATGACCTGCCTAAGCCAGATAATTAATTTGCTTTTAACTATTATTTTATTAAAATTTTTTCATTTAGGAGCAACGGGCTCCGCCCTATCAACTTGTATTGTAGGCTTGACGGTTATTCCCGTTTTCTTACTGCCTTATTCGTTACACCTGATACAAGGGAAACTACTAAGATGGATTCAAAAGACATTTCTGCCCGGTATTCTTCCTTGCTGTGTTTGTTTTCTGTCCTTGGCAACCCTTAGCAACTATGTGCTCCCTAATTCGTTATTTGCAGTACTAATATGCTGTTTTACCGGCAGTTTATTCTACATGATTACCGTCATGCTGTGTACAACGGCAACTGATCGATCTGAAATTCATTTAATTTTTCAAACAGTTATGAAAAAGGTTCAACCGGCCAAATGAAAAAAATAATAAAAGTTCGAATTTCTTAAATGCCGTTGGTGATTTCACCAATCAGATTATGTCGCCAACACGGTAAATATGACAATGAATTAAGAGATCAGGACAAACTTTACAGGTTAAATCAAAAAGCTTTCAGCTGATTTTGCCTGTCAGCAATATGATCTTACCGGAATGTTTTCATGGCACTTACTTCTCTATTATGGATTTGCTCCTTTCTACTGCTGGCACTTATGTCGTTTATAAGCCGCCCCGTATGGAGCATTATCTTGTACCTGATGGTTTATTTTTTTCATCCAAACTATTGGTGGTGGGGAAGAGCATTTAGATCGCCCAGCTTAAGATGGAGCCTTTTTGCAGGGATAATATGCATTATTGTTTACTTTTATAATCGGTATGTTAAAGCAGACAGTTACAGCAACACACAACAATCATCCCTGTTGAATTCCCGAGTCATCAATGCATTGGTTCTCGGGCTTGCTTTAAATTATGTTTTTGTTCATTTTTTACTTGCCGAAGTTCCCATCATCAGTGAGCCACTTTTTTCAGCAGGCTTAAAATTTCTCATCTTATTTGTCTTGATGCGGTATTTAGTGCAATCAACCGAGGATTTGTTTAAAATCCTGATTGTGGTTCTGCTATCCCTTGGCTATTTAGGGTATCAAATAAAAATGAATGGGGTCGGTCAGATGGTAAGTGGCAGAATTGAATTCATTCCTCTTCCGTCTGCAGAAAATTCAAATTTTGCTGCAAGTCTTATTATATTATTTTTGCCGTCACTGGGGGCTTATTTTTTTTGTGTAAAAAATAAAATATATAAAGCCATATCCTTATTGGCTCTTCCATTTGTTGTCAACTTGCTGCTTTTGTGCAGCAGCAGGAGTGCCTGGCTTGGCACAATATCAGGTGGCCTGTTTTTAGTGGGCAAAAGCAAAAAAAAGGAGTGGCGAATATTATTTATTGCTATACTTCTTGCACTTGTGGGGCTCTCTGCCTTGGCAAGAGATGGACGAATTTTTGAAAGGTTTGAATCTATTTTTATTGAAGATAATGACCAACGAGACTCCTCTGCAAGCAACAGACTGATATTTTGGCAGGCAGGCCTTGAAGTTATCAGAGACTACCCATTGGGCAGCGGTGGAAATGCATTTAAAGAAGTGCGTTCTATCGATTATCTTCCTAAATATGGTTATGACGGATATAAAGCGGTCCATAATGGTTATCTGGCATTTACCATCAACTGGGGTATTCAAGGTATGGCGATGTATTTGTTGCTTGCTGCTTCCATTGTAATTCCTTGTATTCGGGCGAGTAACTATCTGCTAACGAATAAAGGACTATATCATGAATCTTTTTTAGGGAAAACATTAGTTGCCGGATTTATAGCCTTTTCAGTCGATGGCGTTTTCAGCAACACAATAGACAACGAATGGGGTATTTGGATGTTGGCACTGATGTACGCTTATACTGTTTTAGTCCAAAAACAGCAATTAATTATTCGTTGATGGCGATCGATTGAAAACGATCTTAAGGACAAAAAATTGATTTCCAAATATAAAAAACACTGAATATGATTCAACTATTTTGTCAACAAGACAGATTACAAGCAAAAAGACGATTTAAACAAAAAATTGTACTCATATTTTTATGCCTCATCACATTTCAATTATTTATTTCTGCCAATGCGTATGGTATTGCTGCGTTCCCGGGTGCACAGGGGTTTGGTTCGGAGACAACCCATGGAAGAGGAAAACCTGTTTTTATTGTTTCAAAACTGGATGACTATGATTGCTACCAGAACAAACGATATCTTCAAGAACTGGGCGGAAAGGGATGTCTTAGATGGGCAGTCTCTGCAGCAAAAGACGCCGGTGGTGGAATAATTATATTTAATGTCTCAGGCATTATTAAGCTGAAAAGGGGAATAGAGATACCAAGCAATACCTATATCGCTGGCCAATCTGCGCCTGGTAAAGGCATTGCCATAGCACGCGACACCTTGTTTATAAAAAAGGTTAAAAATGTTTTGATTAGAAATCTTCGATTCCGGGGGGAACTGGATCTTGGGAAGGGAAAAAGCGGTATGGATGCCATCTTAGTAGAAGACGCGCAAAACATAGTGCTTGACCACATGTCTGTCTCTTTTTTCCAGGACGGTGCTGTAGATATTGTAAACAGTAAAGATGTCACCCTACAGTGGTCCCATTTCGGAGATGCAGTTCGCAGTGGAACCTGGGAAGCGTACCATGGAGAGCCACACCTTATTCGAGGTGCATCCAGCCGTATATCGATTCATCATAATTATTACACCCATATTCACTCCCGGGCACCATGGATGAAAAACTCCACCATCCCAAATAGTGTATATGAATTTTCCAATTGTGTAGTCTATAATTTTAGGAAATACCCTTCGGATTTTAATGCGCAAGACGGCAAAGCAAATGCTGTGGGCAATTTTTATATTCCTGGAAGAAATACCCATGGTGATGACTGGGGAAAATATCGGGGAGCTATAATTGGCGGGAATAACTTTACTATCCATGTCAGAGACAATTTGTTCATCCCAAGTGCGCACAATTGCCCTGGACATGACAAGCACGGTTGTCCATCGAATGATCATAATATCTGTGTAGGCAATGACCTTTGTGTAACAGGTTCCAGGCCGGATAGCTCCTATCCGGAAACCGATATTATGGGCAAAGATGGTAAAATAGGGCCATCTCCAGGTAAATTGAATTATTCCCCCACCCCCATAAAAGGTATTCCTGAAATAACCTACATCCCTGTTAAACAAAATATTAACGAGGTGATGGCAAAATTCGGAGCTTTACCAAGAGATAATACGGATTTGCGTTTAAGAAACGAGTTGGTCTTACATACCGGGAAATGGAAACTGGATCAACCTGACGATCACAATGATTATTCCGGAACTCCCAGGACCGATAAAGATAACGACGGCATTGATGATTTGTGGGAACAAAAACATGGTGGCAACCTTGACCCTTCAGGAAATGATCTGGATCAAAATTATACCAACATAGAAGTGTACCTTCAGGACCTTGAAGATGCACTTGTGAAAAATGTTAAAGTAACGGATGTTTATACAGAAATCATTAAAGATCCCTGCCATAGGAAAAAAAAAACAATGGGAGAAAAGATCCAAAAGGCCATCAAAGATGAAAAAAAAAGTATTAAGCGAAAATTAAAAAAAATTATAAAAAAGTTTATATAATGAGTTCTTATTTAGTGCTCTGCTCGTTTTGATGATCTTGTATGGATAAAATGACATGACAAAAGTTTTGGTATTTGGCTCGACCTTCCCCTCGGCAGTTCACCCTATTCATGGTATTTTTGTTAAGGAACGGGTAAAACATGTATCCATGACATCAAGCATTGATGTCCGGGTGATTTCTCCGGTTCCCTATTTCCCGCCTATTAAGGCCTTTGGGCGGTGGTACTCATTTTCACAAATTCCAAAATTTGAGCTGTTTGACGGGCTGGAAATCACCCGCCCAAGGTATCTGCTTTTACCCAAAATTGGTGGAAGAATACACTCCCGTTCCATGGCATTTTTTTCAAAGCCAGGTATTGAAAAAATTCGAAAAACATTTGAGTTTGATATCATAGACTCTCATTTTGTCTATCCGGATGGTGTTGCTGCGGCCATTTGCAAAAAGAAATATAACTGTCCTTTGATTATTACCGGCAGAGGGGAAGATATTTTAAGTTTTCCAAATCTTCCGGTAATTGGCGATCAGATCCGTTGGGCCCTGCAGAAGGCGGATGCCCTTGTCGCGCTCAGCCAGGAAATTTGTGATGCCATGGTCAGCAACGGTGCCCCCAGAGAAAAAATTACAATTATCCCCAATGGCGTGGACAACCAGAAGTTTACTCCCCTTGCCCGCCAGGCCTCCAGAAAAAAACTCGGCCTGCCTATGGATAAAAAAATCATTTTATCTGTTGGGAACCGGCTGGAGCGCAAAGGGTTTCATTTGTTGATCAAGGCCCTTCCCGGAATCAGAGAACAATTCCCGGATGCAATATTGGTTATTGTGGGAGGCGTGGCCAGGCATGGTCAGGATTATACCAGTGTCATTGAACAGGCAATTGCTCAGAATCATCTTGAAGAGCATGTTGTCCTGGCAGGGGCCAAACCTTCGGGGGAACTGGTACACTGGTACAGTTCAGCAGATGTCTTTGCGTTAATGACATCACGGGAGGGAAGCCCCAACGTGGTGATGGAAGCGCTTTCCTGCGGCATTCCAGTTGTTGCAACGTCAATCGGGGGAATCCCCCAAATATTAAATGACCCGGCTCTGGGCGTACTACTCGACCGAAGAACTGTCGATGATGCACAGAACGGTGTTATTGAGGCCTTAAAAACGAATTGGGATCGGGAGCGGATAAGGGCTTTTGCTAATAAAAATTCCTGGTTCTCGGTGGCAGAAAAGGTGAATACTGTATTTAACAGTGTTCTTTAGCCAGACATTCAAAAATGACAGGTAAAAGTAAACAGATTCTTAAATACAAAGATATCTTAAGCGGACAAGGTTGAGCAATGAAAGTTAAACATACCATATCACGCCCAATTCACGTTTTGGGGCATGGAAGATCCGGCACCAGTATTTTATGCATACTGATGAGAAAGTACCTTAAAGTCTGTTTCGGCACAGAAAGCCAGTTCATTGTCAGACATTACAAACAGTTGCAAAAGTATGGCGACCTGAAAAAAGACGAAAATCTAAGGCGTCTGATCAATAATATCTCCGAAGAAAGGTTTTTCAAACGATCACAAAAATTTAATAATTTTAAGTTAGACCCCGATCAATTTTATAATGACGTGAAAGACAGAACTTTCCGGGGAGTCCTTGATGCTGCATTTCTTCAGTTAGCAAAACATCTTCAAATGGATCGCTGGGGAGATAAAACCCCTGAATACGTGCATAACTTGCATGTGCTCAGAAAGCTGTACCCCGATGCACAGTATATTCACATTGTTCGGGATGGCAGGGATGTCGCATCTTCCTCCTTTAAGCATGGCATGATGGGGGTTCAAAACATGTTTATGGCTGCTATGCAGTGGAAAGAAAGTATAGAAAATGTTGATAATTTTTCAAAAAGCTTTGATACCTCACAGTTTATGGAATTCCGGTATGAAGATTTCTTGACCGATCCGGTTAAAATTTTTTCCGATCTAATTAAATTTTTGGAAATTGACGATTCAGACAACAAATTAATAGATTATATTTCCAGCAATATAAAATCTGAATTAAAAACCACTAATTTTAATAAATGGAAAACCCAGTTTTCAAAAAAAGACCGGATTTTGTATGAAAGTGTTGCAGCCGATGTCCTTAAAGCAAAAGGTTATGAGACCATTGTGGATCGGCCCAGACAGTTCAGTTCCTCTGAGAAAGTGAGATGGTATCTTGATAACAGGTTGAAGCAAATGTTAATGCGAAAATTTTGGGAAGATAATTTTTATAAACTAAATCTTAGAGTTAAGAGTCTATTTAATTAAGGAACACATGAACAAAGTTCGTTCCAAAATCTATAAACTATTTTCCCTGCCCCCAAAGGAAATTGCTTTCAGACTTAAGGAACGGCTGTTTGAAAGCCTGGAACGCGTCAATTACAAACTTCAAAAAAAGCCAAGATATTTTGAAAACAAAACTCTGTCGGCAGAAACATTTTTTTTAAGTGACTGTGATACCAAGGCAAGATCTGCCTTGTTTTCCCAATATGGCTATACGGATACTATTCTTCAGGAGGCTGACTCCATCCTCGGCGGCCAGGTGAATTTACTGGGAATGACCATGCACATTCCCCAGGCACAAGGCTGGCATATTGATCCTGAAAGCGGTGTGTCCTGGCCATTCTTATTTTATAAAGATGTGTTAAAACATGGGGCCGTAACAGGTAAAGATGTTAAATATGTCTGGGAAATCAATCGCCATCAATATCTTATCCCCTTGGCAAAGGCATATTTCCTGACAGGAAAAGAAGCTTACGCAAAAAAAATATTTACCATTATTGTGGATTGGATCAACGCGAATCCTTATAACCAAGGGGTTAACTGGACCAGTTCCCTTGAGCATGCTGTCAGGCTGTTTTCCTGGATATGGGCTCTGAACCTGTGCCGGACATCGCCGGAATATGTTAAAAAGATATCGAAGATAAAGCATTCTGTCTTTGAACAGGCAACAGATATCTTTAATCATCTATCCCATTATTCCAGCCCTTATAACCATTTGATTGGAGAAGCTGCTGCATTATTTTTGGCAGGCTCACAGTTTCCGGGGCTAAAAAATGCACAAACTTGGAAAAAAACAGGATGGGGAATTTTGGACAGGACCGTTGAAGACCAGTTCCACTGTGACGGGATGACAGTGGAGCAGGCTTTTTTTTACCACCACTTTACCCTTGGGTTCTATGTTACCTGCATATTGATCCGGCGCATGAATAAAGAGCCTGTTCCGAACCGGATCATGGAGAGAATAAAATCCGCGATGGATGTCTCCCGCTATATCCATATGCCCGACAATACGGTGCCCATGAGAGGGGACATAGATAACGCCAGATCAATCTGTTTTAGCAACAGACACTCCTGGGATTTTTCATTTTTTCAGGACCTGGCTGTGGTGCTGTTCAAAGGCAGCGGGTTTAAAAAGAGACGTCAAGTTATCCCCGAAGAGCTGTTATGGCTTCTGGATGAGCAGGATATGAATACCTATTTAGATTTCCATAACGAACCTGATCTGTCTGAGACCGCACTTCCCTCACCTGAAAAAATTTTTAAAAAAAGCGGATACGCCATCATCAAAGATTCCTGGAATTCATCATCAAACTTTTTGTGCTTTGATTTTGGCCCCATCGCCCACGGGTTAAGCCATAAGTCGATCCCTTCTGCCGCCCACGGGCATGCAGACGTTCTCTCCATTGACCTTTGCGCATTTGGAAAACCATTTCTGGTTGATGGCGGTTTTAATACCTATTTCGGGGATCTTCACTGGCATAAATTTTTCCGGATGGAAGAGGCCCATAACACGTTTATGATCCAGGGCTTGCGCCAGGCACAATATGTTGACCGTCTGACGTGGCAGAAAGCGGTATCGCCTGAACTGCTGTTTTGGGAGAATGATCCAGCCTTTGTAAGCTGCAAAGGTAAAGTGCAGTATACCCCAAACACCAGCGCAACAAGACAGGTATACTATCAGAAACAATCCTTTTGGATCATCAACGATTGTGTTGATTCCCCGGACAATCTTCATGTGACCCACTATTTTAATTTTCACCCAGATGTCAACCTAACCCAAAACCCGGAAAGGTTTGAAGTGACGGCAGAACATGACGATACTTCATTGATGATTAAATTTCTAAACAAGGCTGAAATTAAAATCGTTCCGGCGTCTGATTCAACACCTTCGGGCTGGATTTGCCAAGGGTACGGATATAAAACCCAAAGCCTTACACTGCACGTCACCTGGACGGCGTTAAAACCACACAGCGCCATGCCGTTTATCATTATACCGTTTAAAAAAACCGCCCCCCCCTCTTTTCCATCTGTTAAGTGGAATACAGGCACAGGTCTTGGTGCGATCCATTTACAAGAAAAAACCTTTAAGCTGGACCTGGACGATAACGATCAAGTCACCTGCACACCTTAAAAAACTAAGTTTGTATTCGGTATCATTGCATATACAGCTTGCCCCACCGCACCTCCCAAAATTTAGATATGTTGTAATTTAAGGATTTAAGTCATGACGGATTTGAAAACACACAACAGTTCTGACTCAAACAGTACAAATGCATCAACGATTTTTAATATAGAGATTGCCGCAAATTTCACCATTAATCCGATCTCTCCGGGTTTCTCTTTCTGGTTTAAAGAGTTAGGCATTTATGCTCAAACAGCAATCGCCCCTTATAATCAGATTCTCCAGGAGCTGATTAACCCCAATAGTCAGCTGTCCAGTAACCAGAACGGCTGTAGTGTTGTTTATCTGAAAGTCAGTGACTGGTTACGGGAACTGGACAGCTCAAAGCTTCAGTTCAAAAAAGATGTACAAAATTTTCTGGAAAAATGTGTCCGGGACCATGTCCAGGCTATTAAAACCCACCGCAGCCATTGCAAGGTTGAAACCATGCTGGTGCTCTGCCCCGCCTCTGCTAAGGGTGAATCCCTGTTATGGACCGACATCATTAGCACGATTGAAGAACGTTTGACAGTATCCTTGGAGGATATGCCGGGGCTGACCATACTTCGTGCTGAAGATTTTCACGACATATACCAGATAAATCAGGACCGGATACACGACCCCCTCCGGGAAAAAATCGGCCATATTTCCTATCAAAACAGTTACTTTTATTTTCTGTCAACATTGGTCATGCGCAACGTGTACAGAAAAATGGTTCCCATTTGCAAAGTGGTGGTGACCGACTGTGACAATACATTATGGAAAGGGGTTGTAGGGGAGGTCGGCGCCGATGGCGTGGTATTTGAAAAATCCCACACAGCGATCCAGGACAAACTTGCCGAACTGAGTCAAGGCGGCGTGGTGATCTCCCTTTGCAGCAAGAATGAAGAGTTTGATGTATACAGCGTGTTTGATAACCGCAAAGATTTCAAACTCAACCGGGACAACATTGTCTCCGCCATGATCAACTGGCGGCCCAAATCGGAAAATATTAAAAAGCTGGCATCGCAACTGAACCTGGGTCTGGCTAATTTTATCTTCCTGGATGACAATCCTGTGGAGTGCGCCGAAGTACAAGCCGCCTGCCCCGAGGTTTTGACCATTCAATGGCCCCAGGATTCTGAAAAAGCATATACACTGCTCAATCATATCTGGGAACTGGATATCAGAAAAGGCACCGCTGTTGACCAGAAAAGAACTCAGATGTACAAAGAGGAACTCAAACGCCAGGAATTCATGGAAGAGAAGGTTGATTTCAAGGACTTTTTAAAGAGTCTTGAACTGAAAACCGACCTTCGGGATCTCAACGCTGAAGACCTTGCCCGGGCCTCCCAGCTGACTATGCGGACCAATCAGTTCAATTTCACCACACGCAGGCGTAAAGAAGGTGAGCTCAAGGCACTCATGTCTGATGAAAATTTTATCATGCAGACGGTCCGGGTGTCAGACCGGTTTGGCGACTATGGCCTTGTGGGGTTTTATATTGGTGAAAGCCGGGACGGGCAGCTTGTGGTGGATACGTTCCTGCTTAGTTGCAGAGTTCTAGGCCGGGGTGTTGAACACTATATGTTAAACGAGCTCGGGCGGTTCGCAGACAGACATGGTATTGAAACAGTCCGGCTTGAAATTTTCCCCACGCCCAGAAATACGCCGGCCAGAGATTTTTTAAAATCCGCATCTCCTGAAGGGTGCTGTAAAACAGATCAGGATGGGGGGCTCTGCTCAATTATATCCAGCAAGAAACTTATCGAATTAGAGTTGGTTCCTCCCAGCGAACAGGAATCGGACAAAGCGAAGCCGTCTCCCAAGGAAAATAAAAAAGGACGTTTTCAGGAGGCTGACGCCCCCATGTCGCGCGAAGCCCAAATCAAACGGGCAGCGTACAAACTATCAGACATGGCAGGGTTATCAGCCCTCATTGAAGGGGAGAAGCAGCACAAAGGAGTACAGACAACAGCAAATCTGGATAAGCCCGCCCTGGCCGCCTTGGTGTATGAGATATTTTCCCAAGAATTAGATACGCCTGTGGAAATTTTAAAGCAAGGAAATGTCCTGGAAGATTTAGGGTGTGACTCTTTCAACATTGTGGAAATTACAGTTCGGCTTATTGAAAATTTCCCCAAGCTTCCTGTCACTTTGCTTTTTGAACATCGAAGTATTTCAGATATAATTGACGCTATTTATAACTTGGGGCAAGGCGAGTCGGCACTTGAAACAGAGTTGGACTTAAAGGCCGGGGATAGATCTGCAGAAAGCCATGACATCGCGGTAATTGGCATCGGCTTATCCTGTTCCGGGGGAACGTCTAAAAAACAGTTATGGGATCTGCTGGCCAACGAAGAAACATCCATTAGAAAAGTATCGCCTGACCACCAATTTTTTTTAGAACCATTTGAAGGCGATCAGGAACACTGGGCTGGATTAATGGATGATGTAGACGGTTTTGACGCTGAATTTTTCAGCATATCTCCCCGTGAAGCCTCACTGACAGATCCCCAGACCCGTCTAATCTTGGAAACGTCCTGGAAAGCCCTTGAGGATGCAGGGTATACAGGAGATCAAATCATTGAAGATACCGGCGTCTACATTGGGGCAATGTACAGTGATTATTCATTCCGGGCAAATCAGGTTGCCAATGAAGAAAAAAGCCCTTATAGAAGCTGGGAAACATTCAGTATTTCCAACCGCTTGAGCCATTTTATGGGATTTCGGGGCCCCAGTTTTACCATTGATACAGCCTGTTCTTCCTCCGGAACTGCAATTCACCTGGCATGCAGGGCATTGAGGGGCGGTGAGTGTCGCCTGGCGGTAGCCGGTGGTGTAAACCTGATTTTAGATCCCAACCGGTTTGGCCAATTAAAACGGCTGGGAATCTTATCGCCTACAGGCAACTGTCGACCATTCTGCGATGATTCCAATGGAGTTCTGATGGGTGAAGGCGCCGGAATCATCGTGATTAAACCGTTGGATAGGGCCGTCCAGGATAAGGACCATATATATGGAATCATTAAAGGCTCAGCGTTAAGTTCAGGCACCGGTGGTGTAGGATTTACCGCCCCAAACCCCAAGGCACAGGCATTGGCCATCAGCAAATGTATTCAGGATGCAGGGATAGATCCCAGGACAGTTTCTTACATCGAAACCCATGGGACTGGGACATCGCTTGGAGATCCCATCGAAGTGAGAGGATTAAGCCTGGCATATGAAAACAAAGCATTATGGGACAGGGGAATAGAGGGCGAACAGGCGTGTTCCATAGGCTCCATCAAACCCAACATCGGACATCTTGAATCCGGTGCAGGAGTGCTCAGCCTGATAAAAGTGTTATTGCAGTTTGAGAAAAAATCTTTGCTGCCCAGTATCACATCAGGCAGATTGAATTCAAAAATACCTTTCAGCGAGACCCCCTTTGATGTGCAGCGCTCCTTGTCCGAATGGAAACGCCCGGTATTCGCCATCAATGGGCAGGACCAGGAGATCCCCAGGCGGGCCGGGGTCAGTTCGTTTGGGGTTGGCGGGGCCAATGCACACATCATCCTTGAAGAACCTGAGGATATTCTCCGGCAAGAAAAAAGGAAACAACCGTTACAGGACTCTGATTCCGTATATGTGCTTCCTTTATCTGCAGATAGTCAGCCCTCTTTAATGAAAATTGTCCGGGAAACGGCTGAATTCTGCAAAACCGCCCAGGGAATTAATATTGCAGATATCTGCGCGACTGCCGCCCTGAAGAGGAGGCATTTCAGCAACAGGGCCGCATTTGTTACAACTGATATAGATCAGTTATCAACAAAGCTGGAGCTTTTTGCCGATGGAGAAACGCCTGTTGGGTGTTTTTGCCATAAGTTTAATTCAGCAAAGGTAAAAGGTAAAATTGCTTTCCTATTTACAGGACAAGGCGCCCAATACATTAATATGGGCCGGGAACTTTACCAGGCCAGTTCTGTTTTCAAAGAAGCCATGGATGCGTGCGCAGGCATACTGGATGAATGGATGGACTTTCCCTTAATGGAGATTATCTATCCGACCAAAGAGAGTAGTGACCTGGCAGCCCGTATCGATCAAACAGCATATACTCAAGTTACCTTATTCAGCATTGAGTACGCGTTAAGCCAGTTATGGCTGTCATGGGGGATTCAGCCCGATTTCTGTACCGGCCACAGTGCCGGCGAGATTATCGCGTTGGCCGTTTCTAAGGTCCTTTCTCTGGCTGACGGGCTTAAGCTGATTCATGCCCGGGGCAATCTTATGCAAGCGTTGCCGCCCGGCGGGAAAATGGTCGCTGTCCGAATAGATGCATCTTCTGCTGAAAGGTTGATAGAGCACTTGCAAGACCAGATATCCATCGCTTCGGTGAACGGGCCTGAGCTGGTTGTACTCTCGGGAACCGGAGAGGCCGTAGACCGGATTGTCCAGAATCTGGAAAAAGACGATATTACTTTCAAGCATCTGAATGTCTCACATGCATTTCACTCCCATTTAATGGACCCCATGCTGTCGGAATACCTGAAAGTGGTATCCGGGATCGTTCTCAACCAACCTCAATTCCCGGTGGTAAGTTGTGTCACCGGACAGGTAATTGATATCAATGACCTTGGCCTCGATTATTGGAGAGACCAGGTCCGGCAGGCGGTTCGATTCCGGGACGCGATGTCGACACTGGATGCAAAGGGTGTATCGGTATTCATCGAAATCGGACCTCATCCTGTTCTTCTCGGGATGGGAAGCCTGTGCCTGTCTAATGATGATGCGGTCTGGATGCCCTCTTTAAGAAAGGGAAAACCCAACTGGCAGACCATCTGCGAAAGCCTGTCCCGGCTCTATACCCTGGGCATTAATTTCAACTGGTCAGGGATTTACAATCCAGCGTACACAAAAAAGGCAGACCTGCCCCCATATCAATTTCATCATGGCCAGTACTGGCTGAAAAAGAAATTCAGATCCCAAGTCGTCCACACCGAAAGAAAAAAAGACTTGAGTAATTGCCTTTATGCCGTGGACTGGATTGAGGAATCTTATGAAAAAACTTCCTCTTCCCCAGATTTACCCCAGACCTGGATACTTTTGTCAGAAAACGAAGAGGTCAGTCATGGTTTGGTTTCTCGGCTGGAACAGGCTGGACATACTGTTACCCAGATTTTCAGGGATAACAGGTATGACCAAAACGCAAATGAATATCAAAAAATGCTGCATGAAGTGTTGGACGGCCATAATTCTGTAGACGGGATTGCCTTTTTATGGGGAATGGATGGCTGTAAAACGTCCGACCTGGACGTTTCCGATATTCTCACCTACCAGGCACAGGTACTCAATAGTTTCCTGATACTGGTTCAAACGGTGAACGCCTTAAATAGGTCCAGCAAACCCAAAGTATGGGGAATTACGCGCCGGACAAATATATCGGTATTGCAGTCTATGCTATGGGGATTTGGCCGTGGAGTAGGCTTGGAATCTCCTGATATATGGGGGGGGCTCATTGAACTATCCCACGAATTTGACATCAATTCCGGAATTAATAATCTGGCAGGAATACTGGAAGATCCTGATAAAGAAGACCAAATCCGTCTTGGCCATAACAGGAGATGGGTACCAAGGCTTATTGCTAAACCTATAAGTTCAAAAACAAAATTGCGTTTTAAACCGGAGGGGGCTTACCTGGTCACAGGCGGTTTTGGTGCGTTGGGAAAACGTCTGATTTCGTGGCTGGTCTCCTGCGGAGTAAAACAGATTATTGTAACCAGTCGTAAAGGAATGAAAAGTGCGGAAGCTGCCACATTTGTCGATTCGTTGAAAAGCTCCGGAACCCAAATTGATGTCGTGTCCATTGATATCTCACAAAAAGATGATGTTGCCGATTTCTTCAGGCAGTTGTCATTGGATCAGGTTCCGTTAAAAGGAATATTTCATCTTGCGGGTGTTGATCAGCCCGAAAGCATCAACACATTGGATATGGACAAAATCCAGACTGTTCTTACCCCGAAAGTTCAAGGTACATGGTTGCTGCATCAGTATTCACAGGATTTTGATATTGATATTTTTGCATGTTTTTCATCCATCTCCTCGGTTCTTGGCTCAGAAAACAGGGCTCACTACAGTGCCGCGAATGCCTTCATTGATTCGATCATCAATTACAGGCGGAAAAATAATCTGCCGGCAATCAGCGTAAACTGGGGACCCTGGGATAAGGGAGGAATGGCGACCAGCCAGGATGTAAGCAGCTATGCAAAGATAGGAAATTATGCCCTGGATCCCGATGCGGCCATAAAGGTGTTTGAGTTATTAATTGAGACAGATACCAGCGGGTTGGTGGTAGCAGATCTGGATTGGACTATTTTTTCAAAAATTTATGAGGCCAGACGGTCCAGGCCGTTGATCTCTTTGTTAAGACCTGAAACGACGTTACCGGATCATTCGAATGAAAGCAACACACTGCTTCCCTGGGTTAAAATAATTTCCGAGATAGACGCCCAAAATAAAAAAGGCCGGTTAATTTCGCTTCTATCAGATGAAATCAGCCGATTACTGGGCTATGAAGACAGCAGCGAGCTTTCAATGGAAAATGATTTTACCACAATTGGCGTGGATTCGCTGGTTGCGGCGGAACTTTCAGTGAGTATTCAAAAAAACCTGGGATTAAAGGGGCTGATAATCATCCACGATCACCCTAATATGACCGCTCTTGCCGATAAACTGCTGGACGACCTGTCTGATACGGTCCCAAAGAAAAATTTAAATGGAACCGACAGTTTTCAAGAGCCTATTGTTGGGTATAGCTATGATTTAGAAGATCAGATCCTTGATTTTTTTCACAAAGCATGGCCTGACAGAACTCAAGATCTTATTGAACCCAGATGGCAGTGGATGTACCTTGAATCTGCAAAACGGCTGAAAACTGCACCTATAATGTGGAATTATATGGAGGCAGACAATGTCATCGGATACACCGGCGGCATACCGGTTCAGGCCAAACTCATGGGAAACAATGTAACCACGGCCTGGTGTGTCGACACAATGGTACTAAAATCATGCAGGGATAAAGGGATTGGGCCGATCATAATGATGAAAGCCAAAGAAGATCTGCCTTTTAGCCTTTCATTGGGACAGACAAACGAAATGCGGTCCATCCTTTTCAGTCTTGGATGGCAGCAGGTCGCCCCTCTCCAGGTATATGTGTTTCCCCTGCGGCCAGGAAAAATGCTTAAAGGGAAAATGAATCCTCTGCTGGCAAAAACAACAGGTGCAGGCCTTCAATTATTGACCTATACAAAAAACAAAAAAAACAGGTTAAAACTTTTAGATCTTGATGTGAATGAAATCGATCAATTCAGTCAACGCCATGATGCATTATGGGAAGAGGTAAAATCTGATTATAAATGTGCGGTTGTCAGGGATGCATCTTATCTGAACTGGAAGTACGTCGATCAACCGGGCCAGACTCTCAGACGTTTTGAAATGAAGCAAGGCAGCAAAGTTGTTGCAACCGCCGTACTAATGTTTAGAGACACTGGGCCTCACACACCGTATAAATACAGAAGGGCTTTTATTGTTGATTTGGTCACGGCAATTTCAGATATTAAAATGGTTCTCACTGTTCTGGAAGCGATACGCACAGAAGTGATCAAATTAAATTATGATTCGATCACTTTTGAAATTATTAGCAAAGATATTGAGAAGGCGCTTAAACAGTTCGGGTTTCTTAAACGGGATCCTGGGAGGTATTTCCTTATCTATTCAAGCGATACTGATGAAAATGAAAAGAAAAATATCCTTGACGCGGATAACTGGTTTGTTACAAAGGGAGATTCCGACATTGACCGTCCGGAAGGAGGCATACAATAAAAAAATATATATCAGCACTAAACACCAAAATGTTAAAAGGGGAAATAAGCGGTGCCTTATTTCCCCTTTTATTTTTTATCTTTGTTAGCAGTCCTGCCCAAGGATCAACGCTTAATTTCAACATTTGCTGGGAAAGAACCGCCTCTCTGGAAGCGGTTCAAAGGCATAGTAACGCAGTTGCTCAGTTAAAGAACAGAGGTGAACGAATACCAAAACCGGAGGTGAAATCTGGCCCCGGCAAACTGTATATTTTTGATGCCGGAATTTTAAAAAAAGTAAAAAAATACGTCCCGCCGGCTGAAGAAAAAGGGCCTATTGACGTGGTAAGGCTTAAATCGGCTAAAAATGAGTGGGAATCAGCCCAAATCGGTATATGGACCCCAGGAAAGATTAACCAATTAAAATATCATATCACGGACCTTATCCATGAAAACGGTAAACACGTCATTAAGGGAAACGGTCCCAATATTAGAACCTATTTTGTTTACAACGTGGTGACAAAAAAAACATCGTCAACCGAGGTCTCTCTCGATATGGATATTGATGTCCGATCGCTAAATAACCGGCGTTCTTTCCGGTACGAAGAAGAACCTGTCGCACTACTTGATCTCCCATGGATTGATGTTGAAAAGGAGACGTCCCAGGCGTTATGGCTGGATATTTATACCCCAAAGTCGACCCCTGCCGGCAAATACTCCGGCAATATTATAATGGAGACCCAAAGACAGATACTGTCAAAAATCCCTTTAGAAATTGAAGTGTTGCCTTTTGAACTGGACGAGGCCCGAGAGTGGTCCAGGGGTGCATATATTTCAAAATTTATTGATAAAAAAGAGGCAGAAAACCTGGTTGAGCATGGACATACCCAAGTATCATGGTGGACAAGTAGCGGGTATCGTTTGCGCCTTAAAAATGGGCAGATTTCAGCTGACTTTTCCCCGTCCCTTGACTATCTTAAGATGTTGGATAATGTCGGCATGACAGGCCCGCATACGGTTTTTCTTGGAGGGGACACGCCGAAATTAATTAATGATATTTTTCTGTTACTGAATAGACCTGCCATTACAGGGGGGAGAGATATCAAATATCGTGGACAATACGGTGCAACAGATTTAACAGCCCCCTTTGAACAATACCTCAGTCAGACTTTAAAACAATTTTATGACCAGATGAAATCATGTGGACATGAAGAGATTCTCACCGTCATTTTAGATGAACCTGATCACAGGCCAAGACCTGAACGACTAAACTGGTACAATAAAATATTTTCCATAGTTGAGAAGCAAGTCCCTGAACTTCAAACGTTTGGGGTATTTTACCACAAAGATGATGAAAAAAAATTATCCCTCCATCATGATGTTTGGAGCACCAATTGTCCATCTATAAACAAATATGAGGCATGTAAAGAGGCGAACCGAAAACTATTTACCTACCACGGCGGTTTTAACTTTTATGGTTCACCCGGGAAACCACGTTTTTCAATCGGCATTATTCCATGGGTGTACGAGGCTGACGGGACATTCTACTGGGCAATCTGGAATCATGATATGAATCAAAGAGAAAAAGACGATATTTTTTCTCCCTTGACTTTTAGAGGTCAGTCAACCACCATTGGCCGATCTACGGGGAAAGCGAATAGTGGGCCGATAAGCACATTAATTCATAAAGGTTTCAGAGAAGCTGTAGACGATGCAAGATACATCAAAACGTTTGAAAAACTTCTTGACCATGTATCAACAGCATCATCAAAAATGGAAAACCGAATTAACGAGCAAAAGAGATGGCTTAAGGGCGTACAAACAATATTTCGAAAAAGACTTTATGTACGTGGGGGGCATGTCCAGAATCATAAACAATGGAAAAATTGGCATCGTCCAGTTACATCAATAACGATCTATGACAGCTTCGGCAAAAAAATGGATTTGTCAGACTTAAATGAATTCACGGTCCAATTTAGAAACGATATTATCCAAAGAATTTTATCTTTAAAAGCAATAACGCTAAACAAAATAAATGGTTAAGTTTTATTTTTTCAATTCCCATACCAGCTACGTGAGGCATGTCAATGCTTTTTGCTCACAGCGTGTTTGCAGGGACAATTTTAATTGTATTTAATCCTATGATGAGCAAGTTACAAGATCTTTATGAATTTCTTTCCCGGGTGCCGTTATTTTCATCGGTGCCAGCGGATCAAATCCGGGAAATTACTGGGTTATTCACAAAGGAATCCTATCATAAAGGCGATGTTATCTGCCGCCAGGGTGAGTCTGGGGATTCAATGTATGTGATTCATTCGGGTACGGTGTCGGTATTCAAGGAAACGGATGGACAAAGCTATTTTGTTAGTGAGTTGAAACGGGGAAATTTTTTTGGTGAAATGTCGCTCCTTTCCGGTGCTTATAGGAACTCAACGGTTGAGGCTACGCTGGATGTAACCGTGTATTGCCTTGCACGTAAGAATTTTGATATTTTGATCAAAACCAATAGAAGCATCGGATTATATCTAAGCCGTTTTTATGCCAAACGGATGAGTGCTGAGGAAGAGAACAGTGTTCCTAAGGCCTTGGCTCCGATATTCTATGCGGTCTCTGCCACTGGTCCAGAATTGGGCGTATCTCATTTTTTATACTCCGTTTCCTTTCACATTTCTGATGAATCACATAAAAAGGTGTTGGTGATTGAGCCTCACCTCGGCGCTGACAGAATAATGGTGAAATATGACTTGGCCCGGATAGAATGCCCGGACCAGGGACTTTTCAGACTCCTGCCCCCGGACAGTTATAAATCCGCCGACATTCATTGGTATGAACACTTGTCAGGATTCCATGTTTTGCAGTTACGTACCGGCTTTTCAGACAGGCTGTCTGAAATAATGCCGGTTCTTATGGCCGGCCTTAAAGAATCTTATGATGTAATTTTTTTTAACCTGACCCATTGCCTTAATGAGATGGAACGGTTGTTTGTGCGATTGTGCGACCGGACACTTTTACTGATTCATAATACGGAGGAAAAACTCGGAACGGTTCGCTCTAGGCTTTCCAATCTTGAGGCAATTTGCGGAACCAGTTCATTTTTAGGAAGAATAAGGGTGGGGGTGAGTCATTTATATGGGGAAAAAGGTGTTGCCCGGCAGGAATTGAAGCAGCGTCTCGGGCTTCCCGAGACACCGGGTATCTGGGTGGACCGCTCGGAATTGGCGATGACCGACCGGATTGATACGGATAAATGTTTTCCCGTCCGAGGGCCAAGGGCAGTTGCCCGGGAAATTGCCGGTATACGGCTGGGGCTTGCGTTAGGTGCCGGCGGTGCAAGAGGGTGGGCCCACATCGGAGTGCTAAAAGTATTGGAGGAAGCCGGTATTCATATTGATATGATTTCGGGAACCAGCATGGGGGCGCTTGTAGGTGGGATTTATGCGGCTACCGCCTCAGTCGAAAAATTAAAACAGTCGACCATTGATTTATTTAAAACCCGATCAGATACCCGCAAAAAAATTTTTGATTATACCCTTCCCAAACAGGGACTATTCAGGGGCGACAAGGCTGCTCAACTCGTACGAAATGCAGTAAAAAATGCAAATTTTTTGGACTTAATGATCCCAACCTACCTGGTGGGCGTAGATATTTTGAACGAAGAGGAAGTGATTTTTGAAACCGGCGATGTCACGGATGCCGTTCGTTCCAGCATTGCTATTCCCGCTATATTTTCTCCTTTTAAACATCAGGGACGGTGGATGGTGGACGGTGGACTTCTCAACCCGGTACCGGTGGATGTGCTGCTTCGAAAAGGTGCGGACATGGTCATAGCCGTGTGCATTGAATCAAAGCCCTCGGAGGCTGAAACTTCACAAAAAGATCCAGGAATTAAACAAATTATCTCCCAAACCATCAGCATTGTTCACAGCAGAGCCACCAGTGATTTTGTAAAGAATGCAGACCTTGTACTTTACCCGGATGTGGGTACCTATGCCTGGGATGATTTTCACCAAGGCCGAGCCCTGATGCGTCATGGTATGGAGGAATGCTTTGAACGGTTACCGGATATTCAAAAAATGATCGCAGAAAAACAAGGGCATTCCACAATTAAGAATCAAAAGGGATAAATGAATAGATAACTCAATTTCCAAACACATATTGGGAAACGTAAAACAGAAATGGCTGTAATAAACGAACCATACCTATCTGGTTGACGCAAGGCTATCGCATGTAAAAAAATGGTAGGCATTCTGTGGGGGGCGCATTCCCATTTTCCCGGTTTTCAAAACGGACTATCCTCTTTAGAAAAAAGAAGTTATGCTTCCCCACGATTATCAACTGATGAGGAAGAAAATAGTATGAAACTCAAGAAGGCTGAATCCTGCGAAACGGTAGAAGAAATATATGAATTATTGAAACAGCTGGACAAAGAGAAACGGCTAATTCGAAGTCCGGAAGAACTCATTCAGGTTGAACAAGAAATTTTAAGCTATACCAATCGTTTAGCCGCGTTGATGTAAAAAAAAAGTCCAAACCAGCATAAACTCTCCAGAGCACAACGAACAGGAAAGAGAGTTGGTGCGTAGCTGGCCTGGCCGAATGAAAAGTGAAGGGTTTGAGACAGTTCAAATTCAAACCAGCTCGGGCTGCACGATCCCAATCCGTGTTCGATATTATCGAAGAGCCTGTGACCGTCGAAATGGCAAAAGATATAAGGGCTTGTATGCTGCTTTGGCTTTGCTCGGGATACATGATCGATGTACACCAATCTTGGCGGCGATGGTGAGCGCTTGGTCAGCGTTGCTGAGCTCATTTGAGGAAGTACGTCAGGTCCTTTGTGATCATGGCACTGTCCTGGATGTTAAGGTGATCCGGAACTGGCCTACCGCTAAGCAGAACGAGCACGGGTGGTACAGCAAATGGGTCTGATCCCCTTAAATGAAGAGGACAACCTTCAAGGTCGTCGGGTTGTCAATAAGCACCGATGGTGGCCGGACTCGATTGCGGAAAAAAAAGCGAGGTCCCCGGACGGCCAAAGGAAGAACCAGATATCATGGGGCCTGGAGAGAACCCAAGCTGTTGATTATTTATGTCGTCGATGTCCATGGGAAACAGGAAAAAAGCTTTGCCCCCTTTATTGATGGCGGTGAGACCTTTGCACGGCATATTGCCCCCCCCCTCCTCGACACACCATCTCTAACTTATTCACCACGTTAAAACTTTAAATCCCCGCCCTTAATTTGTTTTATTTAATTTATTGGCTTTTCTTGATATAATCATGCCTATAAAATCAATTTCGGGAGGCACTATGGCATACAAAAAGATTGAGTACGGTATTTCATTTGCTGACATCGCGATCCAAGCATATGCAGATAAAAATAGGAACCTGTTATTTCTCCGGGAGACCTTTGCACGGCATATTGCCCCCCTACACACCATCTCTAACTTATTCACCACGTTAAAACTTTAAATTCCCGCCCTTAATTTGTTTTATTTGATTGAATTTATTGGCTTTTCTTGATATAATCATACCTATAAAATCAATTCCGGGAGGCACTATGGCATACAAAAAGATTGAGTACGGTATTTCATTTGCTGACATCGCGATCCAAGCATATGCAGATAAAAATAGGAGCCTGTTATTTCTCCGGGAAATTGAAGACACCATAGACTGGCAGCCTGTTCAGGAGCTGTTGCTTGAGCATTATGCACCTGGCAAATCCAAGACTGGAGAACAAGCGTATCCCCCATTGCTCCTATTTAAATGCCTCCTGCTTCAAAAGTGGTTTCGTATAAAGTCTGATCCTGAACTGGAAAGCCAGATCAATGATCGAATTTCCTTTAAGTCCTTTCTCCATCTGCCCTTGGATCAACCGTCTCCCGATCATTCTACTTTCTCAAGATTCCGCAGCCACGTGTCTAAAGATGCCATGGTTAAAATTAACAGCAACCTTCTCAACCAATTTCACCAACATGGATTGTCCATTAATGAAGGGATTGCTGTTGATGCCCGCTTGGTCAAATCTGTTAGCCATCCTGTTTCCCAAAAGGAACTCAAAGAGCTTATTGAAAAGGCCGAAACCCATGAAGGCAAACTGGATAAAAACGGGAACAAGAAAAAATATTCCAGGGATCTTGATTCGGATTGGACCGTTAAAAATGATAAGCCCCATTTCGGACTCAAAGAGCATACGGCTGTGGATACCGACAACGGATTTATTCTTTCCACATACATGACACCGTCCTCCCAAAACGATTCCATCCATCTGCCTATGGTTATTATTTCGAGTATGCATACGAAAGATAAAATCCAAACGGTTTATGCCGACAAGGGCTACGCCGGCGCTCCAAATCGTGGGTTCCTTGCCCTGAACAACATTAAAGACGGCATCATGCGAAAAGACTCTAAAACAGCTAAGCTTACTGAAACTGAAATAGAACGGAATAAAGCTATTTCAAAATTCAGATACATAGTCGAGCAGTACTTTGGTATCAGCCACCTCACTGACAATGGTGAAAGGGCCAGGTTCCCAAAGATACTCACGAATACCATTGATATCATGTTTCGCCAGTTTGCTTTCAATTTAAGGAAGGGGGCCAAAATACTAAATGTCATTCCTGTTTAAGTGGATAGGTGCGCCCGGATTGGAAAATCCGGGTAAATCAACCTCAAATCGAGGCAAGAATGAATTGCCCAGGGCTGATTTGGCAGCAAAATTAATAGCCCGACCGCCGCCAACAGCCTCATTGATGTAAAAAATTTTTCCCAAAATGCTAAAATTGAGGAATATCCTAATCACGCAAAGGTCTCAGAGTCTTTATGTTTACTTGCATCCGTTAGGCCCCTATGGTGAATTGGGTCAAAAAGTTCACCATCTAACATTTCAAGCCCCTAATATGCAACACTCGCCTAACTTATTTAGCATCAGATGACAGATAAAACGTCTTGAAAAGATGAAACTTCAGCCGCTGCATTAACCCACGATTCCCTTTTCTTAATTTCCCTTTAACATACTTATATTTATAAACATCAAATTGGTGATAATAGGGAACGGCCAGTATTTTGCCTCGATTTAGTAACAGCTTCATCACTTCCACGGCAATAACACCACCACACAATTGCACTGCAGCAGCACACGAAGGCCCTTGCTGCTTATCCAGATTTACATAACTTTTATCAATATAAGAAAGATGCGTTCCTTTAGGCGCATTCCCTAAACCAAATAGAAGATATCTTTCAGATTGGTTTTTAGCCATATCCATGGCGAAATACTCGTGCCAGCTCATTTGATCAGGCATAAAGGTCAGCAAGATCATGCTGAATCCAATTGGGCCAGCACCGACCACAGGAATTTTTTTCTCTCTGGCAGAAGAGTACAAACAATCACGAGCATCTACAGCAAAAAAATCCAGTCCATCCACAACTACATCCACACCGTCAAGAAACCTATGGATGTTATCCTTGTTAATACCTTGATCAAAGACAAACACTTCGGCAGAAGGGTTGATATCCTTTACCATAGAGTTCAGTGTTTCACATTTAGACTTTTGCAAAGTAGACATCATTGCCCCACTTTGCCGATTAAAATTGTGAAGTTCGAAGTGGTCAAAATCCGCAAGATGAAACTTACCGATCCCTGTTCTGGCAAGAGTGAGAGCATGAATACCTCCCACCCCACCTAATCCGGCAATAGCCACTCGACTGTTCTTTAGCTTTTCCTGCTCTTCCGGCTGTACCAATCCGAGATTACGGATAAAGGCTTTCTCATAATCAAATTTGTTTTGAGTCTCATGCATTTTTTACTCTACCGCTATTTAATCCCAACTAAAACACCATGCTGTTTTGGTAATTTCATTCTTAGCGTCTGCTTAAATCCTGCATCAGATAAAAATTTCTCATAGTCTTTCCATGCATACATCCGTCCTTGTCCTGTGGCAATGCTGAGAAAGTAAGGAGATCCTAATGTAACGCTGACGGGTCCGGCTTCATCATCAGCGGCCATCATATTAAAAATAATCACTCGCCCCCCATCAGGTAAAGTATCATAGGCTCTACGCAACAGCAAAGTATCCCTTTCAGGACTCCAGATAGTCATCATGTGAGCAAATAAGATCGCATCAATGCCTTTGGGAAAATCTTTTTCAAAGAAATTGCCTGGATGGGTATCTATGCGTGATTCAAGCCCCTCACTGGCAATATTCTTTTTAGCCCTTTCACAAACGGTTGGTGAATCAAAGATAGTGATCCTAAGATGTGGATTCGCTTTTACCAAGGCAATAGCGTTTTCAGCGGCACCACCACCCGCATCCACTAAATGTTTCACTTCATCGAATGGCACACTGGTAGAAAGAATATTGTTGGCAGAACGTGAAAGAGAAGCCATGGCATCTTGAAACACTTTTTCCAACTCAGGACTGTGAGAAATTCTGGCATATAGATTATCTTCATCGCCTGAAAAATGTTGCAAGCCAAGGTTTTTATTTGCCTTCAAGGAGTCTACGAAGTAGAAAAGACCAGGGTATGAGATATGATGTTGCCACCCTAAAACATCCACCATATTTTCAGGGCTGGATCGAACCATTAGCTTTTCAACGATTTCGCTATTGCGAAACGAATCACCATTTTTTTGAATCAATGATAAAGATGTTAACCCTACCACCAAAATTTTTGTGGGTTGTTCTTCTAAATTAATTGCAGCTTGAACCTCTTTAAAACAACTTCCTGGCTTTTCTGACAAAAAATCAAAAACCCTTAGATGGACCCCTGCCCAAAGCAGCTGAAACGCTGCATGGCCTTGGGAAATTAAAGCAAGGTGTTCAAATGTTAATTTTTTTTCCATTTTTCCCTCTCCCTATTATCTAAATTTTTGAGGACAACTTTTCTGACATTACGCCAAAGCAAAACCTAACTTATTGAATTGCAGTGGTTTAATATGTTGTTTTAGCCCGCATAAAATCTTCAAGCTGCCTACGTATTGCAGGCGTTTTCATCATAGGGCCATATCCGATTCTAAAAAGCATTGTCCCGATACCTGAGGGTATTAAATTTTTTAACTCTAAGCCAATTTCATTCAACAAAGGAATATGTTGAGATAAAAAATTTGCGCTTCCTTCCTTGTTATATCTTGCATTTAAGTATAGCCCGACAGTCATCGGCTGTACACACAAATTGAATTTTTGTGCTGCAATCAACATTCTTTGAATTTCTTGTCCAGCTTTTATCCAACTTTCAGGGGAATTGTCATCTACTGTTACTAAAATAACCGCACCACACATCTTCATTAAAAATTGGGACTGCCATGCCAATATTCTATCCACTCCAATTTTTGACAGTTTTTTCATTCTCTCCCAGGGTTTTAGCAATTGAATAACATACTTTGATAAAGGACCAATTCCTAGACGATTAATCTCTAACCCTATACGCTTCTTTTTAGCCTCTTCTTTAGTGAGAAGAATTTTCCCAAAAACCTCCCCATGAATCACAGGGTGAGAGTACCTAATGCGGTCAGTCAGATAAACAACCTTTGCCCACTTCGCAATCTGTTTTCTCGACTCAAAACAATGGATACGAACCCCATCAACATCCGATCCTCTCCTCTTATTTCCTAACACGTTATCCAACACATTATTTTGTATTCTGGAAGGATAAAAAGGCCGTCTGTTAACTGTTCTGGTATACAGAGCATGAATAACATCAGAAGAAACTTGAATATTGGGAGACTCTGAAAAAGTCACCTTTATAGACGGTGTATTAGGACCATTCCAAACCACATCAGAAAATTCTGCCTTTATACCGCCATATGCTGCTTGGATTTGAATATTGTGTAAAACACAACCTATCGACAAAAAAGTTCCTCTTAACTCAAAGTCAAAAAAGCTTTTTGCATACTCTTGAATTACGTCAATTCGTATAGTATTTTTATAAACTTCAAATCTCCATGGCTGACAGTTATCCCCTGAAGGGGCTCGAATTGCAGCGCCTATGATTTCAGCTAACTTATTAGCATCCATATTTTTCATGCCTATATAAAACAGCTTAAAATAATTTTTCGGCACTTTATTCGGCGAAAACCGATAAATACCTAAAAAGATAAATTTTTTTGTTTTTTATCTCTATGTCTTAATCAAAAATTTAATATTATTGGCTCCATACAACCCAACTAAAAAAGTTACAAGCGTTTAAGAAACAGTTCTCTAAACAGAATAAGGATATCGAAATTAAACATAAATGCTTGAACATTCACTGAATAACTATAGTATGTGATCTGTAAAAACTTAATATTTCGAGTATTTTTTTATTGTTTCTGTAAAAGGTTAAAACCTCCGTCTTTCAAACGGATAGCATTCTGCCAGCAGTTGCATTTATAATGTAGCCGGGAGATCACCCGGCGGCATCCCCGGGTTCCCTCCGGTTTTGCGGTTACGTATCGAGAAGCTTCCGGTAACCGGGTTCATCTTTCGACCCTCGGCACCCTTGGGAAGGTATTCACGGTGCCGGCATTACTGGGGCTCGATTGTAACCGGCTGCAGCCGGTCTCGCTGGACTTTTAGTACGCAAGGTTCAAACCCTCCGGCTTCCAGCCGGTGGTTGTTTAGTTCAATAAGCTATCTATTGTTTTAAACCATTAATACACATTTCAGAAATATAGGATAGGAACGTGTTTTTTGTCAACCCAAAGTAAGGCTCAACCCAGGGCAAACGCATTTAAATTGTATTGACTCTAAGCACTTTCGTGAGATAAGAATTATCCCATCCTGCTTGCAGGCGTTTGACATTCATGCTCTTTTTCATACTGTTTTCTTGCTTTAGCAGGTTCGTGGCGATATGGCGTACCATTGCAAAGTTTTCCGCTGCATTACCGGCTCGTTTTCTGCATTCATCTTCCCTGAACGAAACATCAAGAACCCAATGCAATTTATTTTCGATTCCCCAATGTGCCCGTACTTTTTTAGCAAACTCTTCTGCGTCCAATTTTTGGCTGAGCAGATAATAACTGGTCTCACATGAGATATTATCTTTTATATGACGTTCTCTTTCAACCATGCCGATGCCTTTAAGTCCCTTCCAAAGAGGTTTATCCACTATCCAGTCAATATCGGAGATGACCCAATGACGCCTTATTTCGACACGACCATGGTCGCCGTCAACGCTGTCAGAATAACTTCTCGGGATTTCTTTAGGTTTCGATTTTTTGACACTATGGAAGAATAGTTCAACATCGTCGTAGAGATCTCCGTGGTTTTTCTTTAGAGTCAAAGCATAATCAGCGCCGTTATCGACTATTTTTTCGGCAATTTTTTTCTGGCATCCCATGGCATCTATTGTGACAGTACTCCCTGAAATATCAAGCAAATCGAGTAATTCCGGAATTGCTGTGATTTCATTTGATTTTTCCTCCGTTTTTATCTGCCCCAGGACCATATTCGCATCTGATGCCCAGGCACTCACCACATGAATTGCAGATTTGCCATTCGTTTTGTCATGCGAACGTCTTAATGTTTTACCATCTACGGCGATGACAGTTTCCGGCAGGAGCGGACGTATAGAGGCTACCCAATCAATGAAAGCCATCCGAAATTCTTCTGGATCAATAATGATAAAGATTCGCCTTATTGTATCATGTGATGGGATTCCATTGGGCAATTCCAAAAACGTTTTTAGCCAATCATGTTTGGACTGGCCATATTGTTCAATTTCATTCCATGTATTTGCACCGCAAATCACAGCGCAGACCGTAATTGCAAATATATCTATTAGCTTATGCAACTTCTGTCTATCCAAACGAGGGTCATTTATCTTTGAGAACTCCGAGATCAGCGTAATATTTGAGGAGGTCATGACTGAGTTCCTTGAAATGAGGTTGTAAAAAAGTTTTTAAATATCAGGAATGTTCAACTCTGCAAACCTCTATTCAATCAAAAATTTTAATGCGTTTGCCCTGAGGCTCAACCCGGGGCTAACGCATGTAAAAATTCTAAGTGGCCTATGATCCTGGCGTTACCTACCAGCAGTCATGCAAACATCACGTCCTCCAAATATTGTGTATCCATTGCCGCATTCAATCTTTTTGACTTGATGCTCCCTTTAAAACTCTTATTTTTTTAAGCAGATTTAAGGCAATATGCCGAATTGCCGCAAAGTTCTCCGGTCCGAATCCTTTCCGAATCCTGCTCTCATCTTCCCTGAAAGCGATATCCAATACCCAGTGAAGTGAATTCTCAATTCCCCAGTGACTTCTGACAGACATTCCAAATACCTGCGCAGTACAATCAAGACTGGATATATAATAACGCCTGTCACAACTGACTTCCCCGTTAACATTTCGGGTGCTTTCAACCATCCCCAAAGATTTTAACCAGGCCAATTTTCTTTGTCATCAAGCCAATCAATATCACGGGTTATGACACTCCTTCGGGTCTCAATGCGTCCATGCCCACCATCTACTGTTTCATATTCATCGAAACAGTATCCCTCTTCTTTCATATCGTTCATGTGGTCAAAAAAACGGACTGTATTATCATAAAGGGTCTTGTGATTTTCTTTTAGGCTCTTGTTGTGTTTAAGGGTCGTATATGTTCAATTTGGCTATAACTATATGAAATCATTTAAAATCACAGCTGGTCTTCAAAAACTTAAGACCTGTGCGAATTATTATTAAATTCAAATAGTTAAAACTATGACAGAAAATAAGACCCCGAAACGCAAGATGAGCCTTCTTTCAATGCCAGAATGTAGTCACAATTACTGTCAATTATGGTTTCCGCAATTTTCTTTTGTGTCCTCATGGCATCAATGGTGACTATGCAACCAGATAGATCAAGCAACTTTAAAAGATAGGGAATGGCGGTTATTTCATTGGATTTTTCTTCCGTTTTTAGTTGCCCGAGAACTACCTGATTTGCCGTTGCCCAGGCACTAACCATATGGATGGCTTTTTTATCCTAAGATCTGTTATGAGAACGTCTCAGGGTTTTTCCGTCTATCGCCACAACCTGCCCTTTGGTTTGTTTGGCTACAGAGGCAATCCATTTTTTGAAACTATTTTGAAATTTTTGTGGGTTCATCCTTTCAAAAATTCGGTCAAAGGTATCATGTGATGGGATCCCATATGGCAATTCCAGGAATTTTGAAAGCCATCGTTTTCGCTTTTTTCCAAAATTTTCAATTTGTTCGTAGGTATCTGCCCCTGCGACAACGCCACATATTGCAATAATAATCACATCAATTAGTTTTATGAGGTTTGTTGTGGTGTCTATGATCTTCAATCGTCTCAAAGTATTTATCTATGTTGTTTTTATCCATTGGCAACTCCTTGTTTTTGTGGGCGCATTCCCATTTTCACGGTTATGCAGCTAATAATGAAATATGTGAATTGGCCATTTGTTTCAGACAGTTCCATCGTCCTGATTTATAGTATGAGCGCAGCATGAGCATTTTCTCCGCATTTTCCTTATACCAAAAAATGCAGGGACCCTTGAGCCTCAAATTGACAACTCTTCGAATCGAACTTTCAATCGCACCACTGTCAATCGGCAAATTCATGGCCTTTACCGTTGGGAAAGCAAGACCCTGTTACGTACAAAATAATCCCGTTCTGTCCTTATAGCTTTGTTGTTCCGGCCTCGACAAAGAGTCTGTACTGCGTGTACGACCGTTGCCGATTCACCTTTTAGTAAACACCGTCGTTGTTTTGAGATCCAGGCTTTACGTTTCTTGGCTGACCAGTTCTTTCGTAATCCTGCAACCTTTCCCAGATGCTCTACTGCATGATAAAAATCAAGGAGTTCATGCACGTTCGCCGGATTCAACCCCAGTGTTTTGATCAGACCAGGGACTCGATTCCATATCCAATGAGCCCCGTCTGCAACAAACAAAACCTTGTCTGCTTTTTGGATGCAAAGAGACTTCAAATAGCCCTTCAGCAGTAGAAACAAGCCATCAGGCCCATTAAAACCGCGAGACCTTTGCGTGATTAGAATATTCCTTGATTTTAGCATTTTGGGAAAAATTTTTTACATCAATGAGGCTGTTGGCGGCGGTCGGGCTATTAATTTTGCTGCCAAATTAGCCCTGGGCAATTCATTCTTGCCTCGATTTGAGGTTGATTTACCCGGATTTTCCAATCCGGGCGCACCTATCCACTTAAACAGGAATGACATTTAGTATTTTGGCCCCCTTCCTTAAATTGAAAGCAAACTGGCGAAACATGATATCAATGGTATTCGTGAGCATCTTTGGGAACCTGGCCCTTTCACCATTGTCAGTGAGGTGGCTGATACCAAAGTACTGCTCGACTATGTATCTGAATTTTGAAATAGCTTTATTCCGTTCTATTTCAGTTTCAGTAAGCTTAGCTGTTTTAGAGTCTTTTCGCATGATGCCGTCTTTAATGTTGTTCAGGGCAAGGAACCCACGATTTGGAGCGCCGGCGTAGCCCTTGTCGGCATAAACCGTTTGGATTTTATCTTTCGTATGCATACTCGAAATAATAACCATAGGCAGATGGATGGAATCGTTTTGGGAGGACGGTGTCATGTATGTGGAAAGAATAAATCCGTTGTCGGTATCCACAGCCGTATGCTCTTTGAGTCCGAAATGGGGCTTATCATTTTTAACGGTCCAATCCGAATCAAGATCCCTGGAATATTTTTTCTTGTTCCCGTTTTTATCCAGTTTGCCTTCATGGGTTTCGGCCTTTTCAATAAGCTCTTTGAGTTCCTTTTGGGAAACAGGATGGCTAACAGATTTGACCAAGCGGGCATCAACAGCAATCCCTTCATTAATGGACAATCCATGTTGGTGAAATTGGTTGAGAAGGTTGCTGTTAATTTTAACCATGGCATCTTTAGACACGTGGCTGCGGAATCTTGAGAAAGTAGAATGATCGGGAGACGGTTGATCCAAGGGCAGATGGAGAAAGGACTTAAAGGAAATTCGATCATTGATCTGGCTTTCCAGTTCAGGATCAGACTTTATACGAAACCACTTTTGAAGCAGGAGGCATTTAAATAGGAGCAATGGGGGATACGCTTGTTCTCCAGTCTTGGATTTGCCAGGTGCATAATGCTCAAGCAACAGCTCCTGAACAGGCTGCCAGTCTATGGTGTCTTCAATTTCCCGGAGAAATAACAGGCTCCTATTTTTATCTGCATATGCTTGGATCGCGATGTCAGCAAATGAAATACCGTACTCAATCTTTTTGTATGCCATAGTGCCTCCCGGAATTGATTTTATAGGTATGATTATATCAAGAAAAGCCAATAAATTCAATCAAATAAAACAAATTAAGGGCGGGAATTTAAAGTTTTAACGTGGTGAATAAGTTAGAGATGGTGTGTAGGGGGGCAATATGCCGTGCAAAGGTCTCGTGGATTGGGGCTATCACTTTGCTCAATTAATTGCCGCGGGCAGTATATAAAGCAGGGCGTTGGAATTGTCTAACACTGATGGCAACCACGCACAATCCAATGCCGGCTGCATGACCGGGAAATGGGAATGCACCCTCGGCTTAATTGTTGTTTAATTCTGAAAGGGCCTGCGCCTGAATCATCTCGTGAACGAAAAAATCAATGTCCCGCTCGTCGAAAATTACCTGTGCCATATGTCTTCTTCAAATTGGTTTGTTTTTCTAGCAAATCAATTTTTTGCGATCTTTTCTTTAAATGATTTTAAATGCTCAGGGACTAGGTTGTCATCCAATTGATAAAGCAGAAATTCTAATATTTCCGGTTTATTTTTGAGCATATATTTTTCAATGGATTCCCACGAAGCAGCAGACGGAATCCTTCTGCCGTGGTATTCAACAGGGTCGCCAATCTGTTTGAAAACGAAACCAAATTTATTTAATGCATGGAATAGTTTCTCTTCTGTTATGATCAGCATGTGGGTAATGCCAAGTTCTCTGCATTTTTGATAAACAGCCCGGTAAAGCCCTAAAATAATAACAGGGCGTTTCCGTCTGTTTTCTTTTTCTGACACCATTCTTTTTTTTTCGTCGTCTTCCAGAATTCCGCCCTGGGATTTGGTTATATATGACTCCACACCATGGAATCCGTCTTCAGGTCTTCTGCGCAGCAATTTTGAAACCGCCAGGCGTGAAACCTCCGTGATACAGTTCATCTCGGGCCTGTCACCAAATCCCGTAAGGTCAGCGGCTTTTTCAGCCGGGAAGCCTTTTTTAGAATTTATTATCATTCTGACTGTGCCAATAACTTCGTCAAATTCATTGATAGCAGCGAAATGAATGGAGTTCTTGTCATACGGATCGATTTCAAGCTTGTCCGGAAAATCAAAAGGGTTTTCAAAACCGAATTCAAGGGCGTAAACTTCATACCTCAGACGATAAATCTGTTTTTTCGCTTCTTTGTCATCTGAGACTTCACCAAATCTGAAATTATAATATTCGATCATAATTTTCTCACCGGATTTGTAAATAGAAAGATATGTTAAAATTAAAAGAGTTACACTATTTAGTCAAGTTTTATATTTTTGCAGTGTCCTGTATTTATTATCATTCTTTTAAAAATATTTTTGCAGCAGGTATTATTGGAATGGATTTACAACGTAAGCGGTGTTTTAACCCCACTTAAGATGGAACAGATTCTGAAAATTTTTCTTTTCCAATATGTGAACCTGTCTTTGGACAGGTCATTACGTCTGCAATATTCTGTCTGGGTCAGCCCTGATGTCACCCAGCGCTCGTTGTTTGATTTCCAGTCTCGGCTATATTTTTCATTTGTTGCTTTCCTTGGTCTTGGCATGGGTGCCTCCTTTTAGTTTGGAGGCATTATCTGGGCTCGCTGGGCGTGGCGGTAGATGGGGTTTAAATATCGCTTATCGCTTATGCAATAAAAAAAGAGGTCCGCTTACGTTAACGTGTAATACGGACCTCCTTGATTGACAGCTATAATATTAATTTAACCCTTAATTATCATTCCGCTTCCTACTAATCCCAGCAATGCCGAGGAGGCCAAAGCCAAATAAAAGCATGGTAGCGGGCTCAGGAACAACATTCACTATAATTTGAGCAGCAGAAGTAATTTCTGCTGTAAAGCCCTCACTTGTAACTGTCGGTGCAGCAATGAGAGTATTGGTTGTAGTAAGCATAAGGGTTGCAGTTAAACCTTCGGAAAGATCTCCTAAATCAAGATCATCTTCTCCAATCAAAATGTCGTCAAGAGTGTCATTAGTAAACTCAAACGTTAGGCGTGTTGAACCTGTGTTTTCCTCAACGCCGAGGAACCCATCATCACCAGCTCCATCACCTTTTAAGAATGAAAGCGTTGCGATTTGTATCGCATCGTCAATTGAAAATTCCCCTAAGGAGGTATCGTAAAGGTATAGCCCCACTGAAGCTGCACCAGTGAAGATGTAGTCAAAAGTGTAGTCCGCCAAGGTGCTACCCGCTACTACATTTGTTGCATACCCTGTTATTTCAGTGCCATAAAGATAGAGACCGTAGGTTGTTCCATTCAAATTCAAGAGACTGGAACTAACGGTTGAGGTTGCAGACGTTTTGTATGAGACTTCTTGCAGGATGGTTAGTTCGGTAAATTCATCTCCATTGTTGAAAATGCCATCGTCACCAAACGATTGTGATACGCTACTCACTGCATTGCCTGTAATTTCATATATGTTTTCGTATACACCTAAATCGCCAGCAGAAGTGTCAGATAAGTCAAGTGTGTAATTGTAGGCAAAGGCATTTCCTAAAAATACCAATGGGGTTAATAAAGTAAAAAAATTTAGCAAAAATAATTTTTTCATAGTTACTCTCCTTACAAAATTAAAGTTAATTTTTGTTAAAAAAAGTCCGTGCAACTTACACAGATTTTTCAACTTAAGTTGTGGGACTAACAACAGTAAAAAAACATGTCATTTACTGGCCCCTAAGAGATTCAGAGTTATCTATATAGCCCCCTGTTCTCCACTGGCATACAGATTTAGCAAATATAGTGCCATATTGTTTGTATGGAGGGAGAGGTATTCTTTACACTTAGCATAGATGCTTAATATCATTAGATATTAATATATTTAAAATTTGTGAAATAAGTTGTATATGAAATTGGTTGAGCAAAAAGCATTTGATAACCCCCAAACTATTAAGCCTGGATTATTGAAAAATGATATTTTTTTCATAAAATTGTGAATTTTTTTTCTGTACTGTGCTAAAAATTTTCTTACTCACCCCAATGCAAGGAAACCAATTTTCAGCCAATGTCATTAACCCCAAGGTTGCATAAAAAAAGTGGGAATTGGATGGGTGTTGAAAAGTGACAGGACTTTATTTTGAAAGTCTTCTTTATATTTAGTGGGCCCTCCAGATCGGGGCTTTCAGGGTGTCAAAATGAAACAGGTTATCGAAATGGAAATTTATTGAATATTGTTATATTTAAGTAGTCGATTTCAACACCCTTCATAACGCGGACAATTTTTTTTCAGTCTATTTCACGCCTCTCCGATAGCCCCCCAAAAAAAAATCCGTTATAATCAGTTTTTATTTGTTTATTTCCTCCATCAGTTTTTCTGCCTCACGAGCCCCGGGGAAACTATCATTAAGTTCCAGAGCTTTGGACAACTCTTTCAATGCCTCCTTATTTTTCCCTCTTCCATAATACGCCAAGCCTAAATGATAACGGAGAATAGGATTGTTGGGTTGCTTTTCCAGACCGTCCTGGAATTCGGCAACGGCATTGCCGTATAGCTTTTTTTTATAATAAGCGAAGCCCATGGTGTCCATGATGCCCGGATCTTCGGGATAACTAACTTTTGCTCTTTTTGCCAGGGCCAGGGCCTCGTCAAACTTATCTGTCCGGCTTGCCAGGTAAAATGACAGGTTATTGGCAGCTGCAGCATAATTGGGATTTATTTCAAGGGCTTTTCGGTAATGAATTTCTGCTTCATCAAATTTCTTTTCCACTTCAAGCAGAACGGCCAGCAACATATGCGGAGGGGCTAGCTTACTGTTCTTTTCAATCATGGTTATATATTGTTTTTTTGCGCCCTCAGTATTTTTTTGGGACAGGTATATTTTTGCCAAAGCGTCGTATGGACTAAGATAATCCGGAGCGATTTCAACGGCCTTAAGTAGTTGTGATTCTGCCTTTTTCGTATCCTGCTGGGCCAGATAGATATTTGCGCGGGTGCTGTGCACAAGGGCTTTCAAATTATTGTTGTCCTTGAACACATCCATCTGCTGATTACACAGGGTTTGGGCGGTATCGAACTGTTTTTGGACCACGGCATTTGAGATTCTCAAAGCAAATACGTCAAGGAGTTTGTTGTTCAGAGACCATGCTTTTTCCAGCAGGGGATCTGCCTGATCAAATTGTTTTAGTGCCGATTTTAAGTAGGCAAGCCGGTAATACCCTGACGGATTTCCAGCATCAATTTCGATCATTGTTTTGAAATCGTTTTCGGCTTCCTTAATTTTTTTCAGGGCAATATAAGCGTTGCCCCGAATCAGATATGCTTGGTAGAGTTGGGTATCAAACTTAAGTACCTCAGAGGTCTGGTTTACGGCAAGATCATAGGCGTGCTGTCGGAAATAGATTTCAGACAGCAACAACCTTGCCTTGGTATAATCCGGTCTCAAGTCCACAGCCTTAACCAAAGCAGATGCCGCTTGGTTCGACTCCCCTAATCCGATATAAGAAAGGCCTTTAAAATATTGAACCCTATGGGCCTTGGGTTCTTCCTTTTCAAGGGCAATCAGGATAGTTAACGCGTCCTGGTATTTTTTTTGAAAAATCAGAATTTCGCTTTTCATCAATCTAGCACCCGACAACTTGGGCCGCTTTCTAAGAACGTCGGTGACTATAGTTTCTGCTTCGCCTGCTTTCTTTTCATTGTAAAGGAATCTTGCCAAAATCAATTGCGTATTGCTGTCCTCAGAATCAAGGGCAGCAGCTTTTCTATACAAATCAAGAGCCTTGTCCTTTTGACCGGTTACATCATAAAATCCGGCCAGTACAACCATGGGCCGGGAACTGTCCGTTTGGATTTCAACTGCTTTTTTATATGCAGTCTCGGCTTCTTGAAAGTTTTTTATTTTTAAATAGAAATTCCCCAAAAGAATCTGATGCACTGCATTCTCAGGATGCTCTGCCGCTGATAAATTTAATTGCTCCTCTGCTTTATCCAATTGTTTTCTCTGGATATAGAACTGAGCCAGAACAATTCTGGTTTTTGTTGTATCTTTAGATGCATCTACAGCTCTTAACAAAAGCGCTTCCGCCTCGTTGAATTTTTTTTCACGGATATTGATGGCAGCCATTGCCTGTAAAGCACCCTCATGATTATCCTGAATTTCAAGGATGTTTTCAAAAACGATCCGGGCATCTTCGATCTGCTTCCTTCGGATCAGGATTTGTCCTTTGAGAAATAACGCGTCCAAATTTTGGGGGTCTTTTTTTAAAATTTTATCGACTCTGTTTTGGGTTTCCGGCAATTTTTTATCCAGAAAATAAAACTTTGATAATTTAACCAGGACTTCAATATTCTCCGGATCAAGTTTTTCTACACTGGAATAGAAAGCAAAGGCCGATTTCAACTGGCCTGTTTTCATGAATGTATCACCTAATTTCAAGAGGACTGCGGTATCTTTATTGTCTATTTGAGCCGCGTTCTTATATTCTATTTCAGCCTTTTTATACTCTTTTGCATCAAAGTATTCGTTCCCCTTCTTGATATGGGCGGCCTTTTTTTCATCCTTGTTTGCGCATCCGGAACAGGTGATCAATGTGATGAGAATAATTAAAATAATTCTGGAACGGGTTCTCATGAGCAGCCTCTTTAAAAGTGAATTGGCTTTTTATTTACTTTATGATATCGCTTGAAATTCATGCACAACTTGTATTATGGGAGACTTGATATTGTCAACTAAAAATTCTGGTATTCTGGGCCCATGGGAAAACGTATTCGAACGCCGTATTTTACTTTAATCATTTGGGGAACAGCGTTTTTTTTATGTTTGGCCCCGGGAAATACTTACGCCTGGTTTCATTCTGACGGAAATTGCGAAGAGTGTCCTGTTTTTGAATCCCCCCGAAGTATAGAGAGTCTGTCCAAGACCTATGTCTTTATGCCGAATGTGCCGGATGCTGCATCAGAAATCCGCCTGTATATGACATCTTCTAAAAATTCATACCCGGCAAGCGCCGGAGAGCTTGAGATTGACATCCCCTTTAACCTTTTATCCACATCTGTCACAAATATTCAGGCCCTGCTTGACCGCCAGGTTGCCGCAAATCTAAGATTGAAAAATCTTCTGGAGCAATATCTGGCGCAGCAAAAAAAAACTACTGAAATGCTAAAGGATTTACAGATCCCTTATCTTGAAATAAATGAAACCGCAAAAAAAGCAGTACCGGCATCCGATGCAAAAAATTTGGAACCTGCCGATGCACTGAAAAAAAAAATAGCCGAAGAAATTCTTTTTCAGATAGACAGCAAAGACAAAACGGCGCTTCGGGACAGCCAAGATTTTCAGTCGGTTCCGACGGGGGAAAAAGGTAGAGGCAATCCAGCATCTGATCTTGAAAAATACAAAAAGTCGAATTTTAACGATGACTATTTGACAAATCCAGGCAGAACCGGCGTATATCATGAAGCCTATGGCCAGAATACGGAATTGCCATGGATTTTTTCCTTCGTGCTGGAGCTGCTGCAGTCTTTGGCAAACAATAAAATCGAAATCCTTTCCTGGGCGACGGTTATGGCCGTTGTCGGTATAGTCGGCACGATTGTGGTGAAGCGATGAAACCTAAAAGTAGAAAAATAGCTATTGCATTCATAGGGGTTTTGGTTTCAGCTTTGCTTGCAGGCATCCTTGTCGGCGGACTTTTTATATGGGAGTATGCAAATCCTCGGGTTTCATTCGAAATTAAGGGGGATCAGGCCTTTGAGCGCGGTGATTACACTGGGGCACTTCAATACTGGATGAACGCCAAGGACCAATCCGGGCAGTCCGGCCGCTTATATGCGAAGATGGGATCAGCTTATTTTAAATTGTCTAACCTGGATCGGGCTGAAATATGCTTTAAAAAAGCCCTAAAAAAAAATCCAGAAAATGTTGATATTCAACAGCATATTATCCGAATTGCCTTGGTCCGCGGAGATAAAGAGACAGCGGGGGAATTATTGTCAAAGCTATTGGAATGCCATGACTCAAATCCCGACCTTTTAATGCTTTCCGGCGATCTTGCCATGCTCAAAGCGCAATTCAAAACAGCGGAAACTGCCTATGAGAAAGCAGGCACGCTCTTACCCGGCCGGATTCGCCCACGGCTCAAACTGGCCATCTGTTTACAAAAACAAAAAAAAATTTTTGAGGCCGAACAGCTGGTCACCCTTTGCCGAGCCCAGGACATTAAAGATGCTATGGATCTCATGCTTGTTGCAGATTACTATGCCCTTGCAGGAGATGACACCAAGGCGGAACGGTACATTCTTATGGCCGTGGATTCGGATCCCGGAAATCTTGAAATTAAAACCCGGCTTTGCCTGTTTTATCGTGTCACGGGGCAGGTAAAAAAGGCGGCGGCCTATTTAAAAGAACTAATGGTCGAGCACCCTGAAAATACTGGATTTAAAATGATGCTGGCCGATTTTTATCTTACGCTTGAAGACCTGGCAGGGGCTGAAAACCTGTTGGAACAACTCGCCCAAACAAGCAAAGATGAGCCGGGGTATCATATGCTGATGGGAAAATTCTGGTTATTCAAAGGCCGGTATTCCCATGCCGTTTCATATCTAAAAACCGCTTTGGAGAAATCCTACGGCCTTGTGTCCGCCCATTATCTTTTAGGTGTTGCCTATTTTGCCGGGGGGCAAAGTAAACTGGCAGAAAAATCGTTTATCCGGGCGCTGATGCTGGATCCAGACCACGAAGCGTCCATCTTTGCCATGGCCGCGCTGAATTATAAGCGAGGCGATTACGGCCTGGCAGCCCAGTATGCAGATCGCTTTCTGGACCTGGATTCGTCCAGTGCCCGGGCCTGGAAAATCAAAGGCCTATGTTCACTTGGTCGCAAGGATTTTTCCGGGGCCATCATTTATTTGTATAGATCGTGGCACCTGAGAGGCGAGGCTTCGACCCTCTTTTTTTTGGGCGAGGCCTTTGAAGCGCAAGGCATGGTAAAGGAAGCGTTAACAGCTTACAGCCAGGTGCTTGAAAATGTGCCTATGATGTATCCGGCCTTATACGCTTATGCCCGGCTTGCTTCAGATCACGGCCAGGTAGAAAATGCCCTTAAAAAAATCGATACATTAGCCGGTCATGATGCAAATCCGGCTGTTTATTATGCCGGGACAAAAATTTGCCTTAGACTAAAAGACTATGTCCGATGCCAGGCATATTTAAACAAAGCGATGGCGATAAAAATTACGTCAGGCCCGTTTTTCCTTTTACAGGCAACTCTTTTTGAAGCGACGGGAGAGGATGACGGTGTTGAAAGGACCTTGACCGAATGCACAACAAAGCTGCCTCAGTTTGTTGGGGGATGGCTGAAGCTTTCCGAGTATTATGTAAAAAAGCATCGAATCTCAGATGCCGCCCAAGTACTTGAACTGGCACTCAAATCGTTTCCGGATCACCCTGAAATTAAAGGAAACCTGGCCTGGCTGCTGCTGGAAGAAAAAACCGATTTCGACCGTGCCTTTGACCTGGCAAGAACCGCCTATGACAGACTACCGGGCGAAGCCTGGCTCATGGATACCCTCGGGTGGGCCTACTATAATAAAGGAATCTATTCCCAGGCGGAATGGATGCTGGCTCAGGCCGAAGAATTGAAGCCCGAAAACGGTTTGATCCAGTATCATCAGGGCATGACGCTATACCGCCAGGGACGACTTTTCCAGGCCAAAGCAAAATTGGAAGCAGCCCTGGGATGTGACTCCCTCAGTTCACACTATAAGGATGAGGCTGAAAGCTTTCTTGCAGGGTTGAACGGGCAAAAAGTCTCAAAAAATACAGAAGGCAATATGATGTTAAATCCCGAGATTGACCCTTTCTCTAATTTAGAACCTCAAATGCCCGGGGCAACAGGCGAGGATGAAGATTTTTTAAAGCCAGACTGGAATAATATGAATTCATTTTAATCGTTCGGAGTCTTTGAGTATGTCTGGATCGTTGTTTTTCTGGTTGTCAAAGTTGATCTGGATAGTCATCCGCCCGGACTTTCTTATGGTTGCTTTTGCCGCAATGGGAATGATATTCTGGTGTTCAGGGGCAGAGAAAAAGGCAAAATGGATACTTGCGTGTGTGGTTTTGACGATGATCACCATCACTGTTTTTCCTTTAGGGAGCATGATTTTGACACCCCTGGAGCACAGATTCCCAACAAACCCTGTCCTGCCGAAAAAAGTGGACGGTATTATCGTACTTGGCGGGGCGGAAAATAATTCTTTGACTCAGATGTGGCGCCAGCCTGAAACAAACGATGCCGCTGATCGGTATATAGGGTTTGCCCGTCTTATTAGAAAATATCCGGATGCTGTGCATCTTTTTACCGGCGGTTCCGGAAACCCTATGCACCAAGAATGGAAAGATGCAAATACGGCCCGGGAGGTTTTTATGGATATGGGCTTGGATACCTCCGGCATAATATTTGAGGACCGATCCCGGAACACTTATGAAAACGGATTGTTTTCCAAGGCCTTGGTGCACCCTGAGCCCGGGCAGATCTGGGTGCTTGTGACCACGGCCGCGCACATGCCTCGGGCGGTCGGGGTGTTTAACCGCCTTGACTGGCCGGTGCTCCCCTACCCCATGGACCATTTCACCCGGCCTGACAGAAAAATAAGGTTAGGTGTTGATTTTTCAGGACATCTGAATAGGCTGGTCACGGCGATGACAGAATGGACTGGTCTTGCAGCTTACTATATCACAGGCAAAACAAACGCCCTGTTTCCATCCGCGATATCCGGCCGATAAAAGCAGAATCCAGGCAACTCAGAATCTCAATTTAGGAAAGGCGTCATGCTGTCAACCATAAAAAAAATTTTAACGGAGATCGTTCAAAAATCGACCGAAAAAGCAACCGCACCATCAAACAAACGCTCTCCCACACCCTGGTACGGCGTTGATTTGGACGGCACCCTGGCGGTCTGGAACGACAACTCAACCCTTGACCGCATCGGTGCGCCCGTACATGCCATGGTAGATATGGTTCGCAGCATGGTGGACAACGGCATTCGGGTCAAAATTTTTACGGCCCGGGCCTGTGACCCGGCCCAGATCCCCAAAATCCGGGCATGGATGTCTCGACATGGCCTGCCGGATCTAGAAATTACCAATGTGAAGGATTATTACATGGAACGTCTGTATGATGACAGGGCCATACGTGTGGAGCGCAATACCGGCAGGATCCTTTGAATCCTTAGCGGCAGAATAATATGCATGAACGTCCAAACCGGTTTAGACAGCCAAAAAATAACGATCATACCATAGTTAAACACCCCAATAAATCTCAGATAACGGCAATTCACAATTAACAGATTCTATGCTTAGAATCTGATCTATTCCTTTATATGAACAATATTCCCATTTGCCGTTATCACGGCGTAAAAATTGCTCAACATAATATTCGTCTTGAGACACCAGGACATACTCTTGAAGCGTTGGGATTGCCCGGTAATAAGCAAATTTTTTCCCTCGATCAAAAGCTTCTGTTGAATCTGAAAGAATTTCCATGATGACAACCGGATTTGTCAATGTGTCAAATTCATTATCTTCAAATTCCGCATCACCGCAAGAAATCACAATATCAGGGTAAACATAGCCATTCTCGATTTTTACCCGCATGTCATTGGGGAGGACTTCACAAGGCGACGTACTACCTTTAAATTGATTTCTTAATTCTCCTGTAAGATTTGCATTGATACGGATATGGTTTATTTTAGCGCCGACCATGGCAAACATTTCACCGTCAAAAAATTCATGCTTAATATCTACAGAACTTCTTTGTATAGCCAGGTATTCAGCCTGCGTCATTTTATTTTTGTCCTGGGGCTGTGGAATCATTGTTCCCTCCTGTTTTGGTGCTTGGGTTACCCTGGTAATCCTCTTGACATATTATAGCAGTCTGACTTTCTTGGGTATCCCCAATATTTTAAAAATTTTCTTTTCGATAGTCTCTAAATTATATTTTGGTTATCCAGGCATTAATCGTTGATCCGCTGAACTGTTTAAGCTAACATACGCATCCATAATAAATTTTCATTACTTTTTTGGACCGTTAATCTACGATAATACAGTGTCCTGAAAAGGAGAACACATGGCAAAATCCAAGGACCCATTTGCCGAACTATCCATGTTTGATTTAAGAGGTAAACAATCGGTCAGGGCAACATTTAAACTTTCCCAGAAAGCCATTGATGCCATTGGCCTTGTGGCCGTTCACATGGGCATTAAGCAAAAATCTTTATTTGACCACATCATTGAAGACCATGCCGCCCTGGATCAACTGGCCCAGACCATCCGGATACGCCAGTTCAGGCAACTGGACCGAAAGCAAAAAACCTTTGTACTCAGCCGGAAAACCATTGAGGCATTGACGGCCATCTCCGATACATATAGTATGCCCCGGGATGCACTTGTTGAGTATTCCATCAAAAAACTGGAATCCGTTATCCAGTCTGAAAAAATCAAACATGAAGAACGAAAACAACTGGCCGGAAATCTGGAAAGCCGTTTCAACGACATTCTTTCACTTTACCGGAAATCAGCACTGACCTTAGGCGAAGACGATCCCTTTTGTAGACATCTTGAAAAACTGATAGATCAAATGAAACGAACTGCAGAGGACGTGGATGCGTTCCTTGAAAAAAGCAAAATACTTGAAGATTTTTAGGAGAAAACGTTGATTGATGTTCAGAATCTGACCAAGTATTACGGTGATTTCTGTGCGGTTGACGACATCAGCCTCACCATTGAACCCGGCCAAATACTTGGTCTGCTCGGTCCCAACGGGGCAGGCAAAACAACCACCTTGCGAATGCTCACCGGGTATTTTACCCCCACATCCGGCACCATCAGAATCAATGACCTTAAAATGCCGGAAGACACCCTGAAAATTAAATCCATGATCGGCTATCTGCCGGAATCCGCGCCCTTATACCACAATATGCTGGTGTATGATTACCTGGATTATGTGGCACGGCTCAAAGGGCTGGATGATCACAAACTTAAACTATCCCGGTTTAAAGAACTGGCCAGGCTGTGCGGGCTCTCCAATATCATGGCCAAACCCATCGGCAACCTGTCCAAGGGGCTGCGCCAGCGGGTGGGACTGGCCCATGCCATGATGTCCGACCCGGATATCCTGATCCTTGACGAACCCACCTCGGGCCTTGACCCCAACCAGATCGCAGAGATCCGCGACATCATCAAAGGCATCGGCAGGCAAAAGACCATCATCTTTTCCACCCACATCCTTTCCGAGGCCGAAGCCACCTGTGACCGAATCGCCATCATCAACAAAGGCAAAAAAGTAGCCGACGCTGGCACCGAACAGCTCAAGCAAAACGCCCGGCACCGCAGCGTGGTTCGGCTGACCTTGCAGAATGCCGAAATAACCGAAGCCCTTGACCACCTTAAAGCCTTTGATGCAACTCTTGACATCACCGTGGCGAACACCCCGCCAAGCGAAGGCGTAAGCTTTGAGCTGTGCTGCAAGGAAGATAAGGACATCCGCCAGGATCTTTACCTCTCCATTAAAAAAACCGACTGGATCATCACCGAGCTTGCCAGACAGTCCTTAGCCCTTGAGGAAATATTCCACGAACTGACACGGGAGGGCGCTTAACACATGAAACCGATTAAAACCATCGCCTTAAAGGAATTTAAGGACTATTTTATTTCACCCATTGCCTATATCGTCATCTCCCTGTTTCTCATTGTAACGGGGTGGTTTTTCTTTTCCACCTTTTTCATTTACGGACGGGCCGATCTTCGGGACTTTTTCGCCCTCTTGCCCATCACCTTCTCCTTTTTTATTCCGGCAGTGACCATGCGCATGTTTGCCGAAGAAAAAAACGTGGGCTCCTATGAAAGCCTTTTGACCATGCCGGTCTCCTTTACCCATATTGCCCTGGGCAAATTTTTTGCCGCCACGGCCTTTGCCGCAGCCATGCTGCTGCCCACCCTCTCCTACCCGCTGTTCATCTCCTTTATCGGAAATGTGGATTTAGGACCTGTGGTCGGCGGATACATTGGCGCGGTGCTTCTCGGCGGCACCTACTGCAGCATCGGGCTGTTTGCCTCGGCATTGACGCGCAATCAGATCATCGCATTCATCATCGGATGCGCCATCTGTTTTGCCCTGACCATTATGGACCGGATGCTGTTTTTTGTTCCCGAATCCCTTGTGCCGGTTGTGCAATACCTTGGCGCCAATGCCCACTTCACCAATATCTCCAAGGGCATTATTGATTCAAGGGATCTGATTTACTTTGCATCCGTGATCTTCATCTTCATTTTCTCAACCGACATTGCCATGAAAGAAAAAAATTAAGGAGTCACCATGGGTAAGCCTTTCCTTAAAGAATATTATCTGAAATTTATTCTGTATGCAGTGGTTATCGTACTGTTGAATGTGGCGGGATTGACCTTGTTTTTCAGGTTTGATCTGACGGCCAACCGGATTTATTCCCTGTCCGATGCCAGCAAGCAGGCCGTAGCCACCCTGTCAGAACCGTTGAACATCAAAGTGTTTTTTTCAAAAAACCTGCCTGCCCCCCACAACAATACCGAACGCTATTTAAGAGACCTGCTCACGGAATACGCCGCCCAGGCCGGACGCTATTTCAACTTTACGTTTTATAATGTATCCCAGGAAACCGACATGGGGGACCAGGCAAACCAGAACCGTGAAATGGCCCGGGATTATGGTATCTCACCCGTCCAAATCCGAGTGATGGAAAATGATGAACTCAAATTTAAAAACGCTTACATGGGCCTGGTAATCCTCCACGGGGACCTCATCGAAAAAATCCCGGCCATCACCTCCACGGACGGTCTTGAATATCAACTGACCAGCGCCATCCGCAAGCTCAACAACAAGGTATCGGCGCTCTTACGCCAGACGGATAAAATCAACATCACCATGTATATGTCCTCGGGGCTCAATGATATTGCGCCCTTGATCGGTCTGGATGCCCTGCCCCACCTGGGTGACGAAGTGGCCGCGACCGTGGAAAAACTGAACAGCAAAAATTTAGGCGTTTTCAAGTTTGAAAGCAAGGATATCTCAGATCCCAATGAACTTGAGAAAGTCGCAAAGCAATATGATCTGATGGCCATGCACTGGCCCGACGTACCTGAAAAAAACATCAAGGCAGGCGCAGGCACAGCCGGTCTTGTGGTGGAATACAAGGGCAAAACACAGACATTGCCCCTGATCTCTGCCGTGGAGCTTCCCATCATCGGCACCACCTACCAAATGGCAGATCCCCAAAGCCTTGGGGAACATATTACGGCGATCATGGAAAAACTGATTGGCATCAACAAGGACATCGGCTACCTGTCCGATCACGGCTGCCCGACCCTTGAACCGGACCGTATGGCCATGATGCAGGGCCGGGCCGGAAACGGACTTGCCGTTTTTGACCAACTTGTGGGTGAACGGTACAACATCAAGCAGATTCCCCTTAAAGATGAAACAATCCCCGAAGGCCTCAACTGCCTGATCATCGCCAAACCCACCCAGCACTTTTCCGATTATGAATTGTTCCAGATTGACCAGGCCTTGATGAAGGGCACCAACATTGCCGTCTTCGCCGATGCCTTTGAGCAGCAGCAGGGCCAGGGCGGCATGATGGGCATGCCTTCATTTGCCCCCATCGACACGGGTCTTGAAAAACTTCTGGCCCACTACGGCGTGGAGATCCAAAAAGCCTATGTGCTGGACAAAAATGCGTACAAACAGCAATTACCCCAATCCCAAGGCGGTGGCGAGCAGACCATCTACTTTGCGCCGGTCATCAAAGAAAACGCCATCAACAATGATCCGGTGTTCATGAAAAACATCAAAGGCCTTGTGGCCATGCAGATCTCACCGGTCAAGCATGTTAAAGGCGGACAGGACGAGTCAAAGGTCAAAGCCGTGCGCCTTCTGTCTTCATCCAAACAGGCATGGCTCATGGAAGACAATATCAACCTGAATCCCATGTTTTTAAGTCCGCCTCCCTCGGATAAGGATCTGGCCTCCTATGATCTGGCCTATCTGCTGGAAGGCCAGTTTACATCCTACTTTAAAGGCAAACCTATCCCCGAAAAAGAAGCTGGAGAAACCAACGCCCAGGACGAAGATACCGAGGAAGGCCCACAACCCGCTGAAGCACCGGCCAAAAACATTGAAGGGCTTAAAGCCGGCAACCGCGTGATCGAAACATCTGCGCCGGCAAAAATATTTGTGCTCGGATGCGCCCAAATGCTGTATGACAACATGCTGGACGAAGAGGGCAGAACGACCAATGCCACCTTCCTGCTCAACGCCATAGATCATCTCAACGGCGATGACGGCACAGCCCTTTTACGAAGCAAACAACAGACCCTGAATCCCATTGAAGAGACCGATCCGCTGACCAAAAGCATCATCAAGGGGTTCAATATTATAGGGCTTTGTGTTCTGGTTTTCTTAGTCGGAATGGCTGTCTGGTTTTTCAGAAGTATGAAAAAGAAAAAAATTGCACATATGTTTGGTTGAGTTGGGAGGATAAATCATGAAAAAAGAATACATTATATTAATCATTCTCATTATCGGCTTGGGTGCATACCTTGGTTTTAAACAGGACAACCAGGTCCATTATGAACTGCCCACAATTCCCCAGGTGGATACCACCCGCATTGACCACCTGGAGATCTCAAAGGCCGACCGGGTGGTGACACTGAACAAAAGCGAGAACGGCTGGACCGTTACCGACAAAAACTTCCCGGCAAATACGGATGACGTCAACCAGATGCTGAACACGTTAAAGGAAATCAAACTCTCTGCACTGGTTTCCGAGGCAAAGGACCTGATAAGATATGAACTGGATGATCCCCATGCCGTAAAGGTCAAGGCCCTGGCCGGAAACGAAGTATTACGAACCCTTGCCATCGGTAAAACAGCACCCAGTTACAACCATACATTCATCTATCTAAACGACAAGGACCGGACAGTATATCAGGCCAACGGCAATTTTAACGGCAAGTTTGACAAACCCGCAGCTGATTTCAGGGATAAACAAGTACTTGCCTTTGACCCGGACAGCATAAAAAAAATCACCCTGGAAAAGCAGGGAAAAACCGTCACCCTGGTAAAAACGCCGACGCCTGAGAAACCGGATCAGACAAAAGGCGAAGACCAAAAGGATTTAACCGCAGATAAAACGACACCTGAAAAAGCGACCTGGAAAAACGAAGACGGCTCAGACGTGGATCAAAAAACCATATCCGATCTTTTGTCATCTTTATCGAAGCTTGAATGCCAGGCATTTATGGATGATGACCAGGGTGCCCAACAAAAAGAAAAAGCGCCCTCATGTAAAATTTCACTTGAAAACGATAAAATTTTCGTTTTAAATCTGTTCGACAAAAATGATGATCAGGATGTGGAAGGGTCATGCACATATACCCCCTATGCCTTTACCCTGACCAGTTATAAAGCCGAAGATATTGTTTCATACACGGACAAACTTATGGGCATAGAAAAACAGGACAACACTGAATCCGGCCAGGAGTGAACGACTTACTTAAAATAGCTTATCAGCCCTATAAATGGATTATTGTGATACCGACCATGGCATTAAACACCCTGGTCATGGCGCTGATTTGCATCGTTGTGGGGGCTGTTTTTGGCCCGGACAAGGCCGATGCCATGGCCGTGATCTGGGCCAGAATATTTTGTGCCATTGCACTCATACGGGTCCGAATCCAGGGCCGCCAAAATTACGATCCACACGCATCCTATGTGGTGGTGGCCAACCACAAAAGCATGGCGGATATCCCTGCGCTACATGGGTACACAGGGCTCATCATCAAATGGGTGATGAAAATGGAGCTTAAAAAAATTCCGGTTTTCGGCACCGCCTGCTCGTTTCTTGGGTGTATCTATGTCAACAGATCCAATGGACAGGCTGCCGTGGAATCCATAAAGGAGGCAAAAAAAAAATTGTCCGACAAAGCCAGCGTACTTTTTTTTGCCGAAGGGACAAGATCCAGGGGCGAGCTTCTGCCCTTTAAAAAAGGCGCATTCATCTTTGCCATGACATCGGGGTTGCCCGTTTTGCCGGTCACCATTAAGAATTCAGAATATATACTCCCCTCTGATACGCTGGATCTTATGCCGGGGACAGTAGACTTGATCATCCACCCCCCAATGCATATTCCAAACTGCAGCAAGGCAGATCTGAATAAAAAAATTGACCAGGTTCACCAGACCATTGCCGGGGCGCTTTAACGATATCGTTGGGGCAGCACCCCAAAGCCCCACAAATACCCTCTTGTATAACGCCAACAACAGGAAATGATGAGCTCTTCCCAGCAGTCCATATTTAACGAAGTCAACCGACGGAACCGGTTGAAAACGATTTATAATGAATATTTTGAAACATCCCGGGAACCACTGTTGCTGGTATCTGACCACGGTATAATCCTGCGGTCCAACAAACGCTTTGCAAGGTTGTCCCTGTACAGTACGCTTGAACTTGTGGATCAAAATATTGACAATCTGTTTTCCCTGACAGACGATTCAACCCCGCTTTTCCCCCTGCATGAAAGAATGCTTGACCGTCCGCTTTTAACCTTGAACACACTGATGCGCCAAAAAGCGGGAACCCAAAAGCCATTGGAAATATTTGTCTGCCCGCTTTATCTTGATGATCAGAATCAGAACGTTTATCAATTTCTCGTAAAAGAAAACTTTACACCTTCGCTGGACAGGTTTTCCCGGAAAACCGCGATGAATACCCAATGGTTAAAGTCCATCGGGGCGTTGGCCGGGGGTATTGCCCATAATTTCAACAATATCATGACAAGCCTGTACGGAAATATCACCCTGGCCAAGCTTGAAACCAAAAACAACCCCAAAGCCCTGACCTACCTTCAAAAAGCTGAGTCATCCATGGAGGAGGCAGCCCGGCTTACCAGAGAGCTTCTTACCTTTGCCAAAGGCGGCTCACCTTTAAAGGAACACTTTAACCTTGAGCCCTTGATCCGACAGATTACCTCGCTGACCCTGGCCGGATCCGACATCCAGCTGAATTTGGCAGCGCCCAAGGATATATGGCACATTGATGCCGACAGAAAGCAGTTGGAGCAAGTGGTGGGGAACATCGTGATGAACGCCCGCCATGCCATGGCCGAGAAAGGCACCGGCACCGTGTTTATTGAACTGGAAAATTTCACTTTGTCAGAAGATAACCGCCTGCCCATTGCCAAAGGGACTTACATCAGAATCACTTTCCGGGACCAGGGATGCGGAATCCCCAAAAAAAGCCTGGACAGAATCTTCGACCCCTATTACACCACCAAGCATGACAGCTGCGGCATGGGGCTCTCCATCTGCTATTCCATCATCAGCCGCCACAAAGGACACATATCTGCGGCATCCCAAACCGGGGGCGGCACAGTGATAACTATCTATCTGCCGGCCCAGGTCCATCCCTCCCAAAGCAACCGGGCTAACACGGACCATATCCCAACGCTGCAGCCTTAAGCCCCCAACCCGTCAAGATTGTCAGAAAAAAATTTGATCCAAGAGTCTCTACCGGTTTACCATAATTCGCAACCCCTACCTCGCACCACCATCCCCTCCACAATCCCCCACCAAACACCCCCTCAATACACCCCAAATCCAATCGATCCAGCATAATCTCATCCAACCCTCTCTTTTTCATCAAAAATTTTAATTATTTTTTTCATTGAATTTTTTTTTCAGATGCTCTATTAATTTTCGTATCTACCTATATTTTAAAAATTATTCACTTTTTACCTTGACTTCTTTTATATTTTTCGTAAAAGTGGCACCAAGGTGGGTGCAAAGTGGATGCAGCATTCAACAAAAAAGGCCGCTCAAGTGTTCCGATCAAGTTCCTGTCATACCATTGATGATAAAGGAAGACTCATCATCCCGGCACGATTCAGAAAAGTGCTCAAAGCGGAGGATGAATACGGAATTGTGGTTTCAATAAAGGACGGCTGCATCTTCGCCTTTACCGTCAGCGAATGGAAAGCCATTGAGGACCGCTTAAAAACGGTCAAAACGGCATCCATGCAGAGCTTTAAACGTTTCTTTCTGGGAAATGCCTGTCCGCTGACATGCGATAGACAAGACAGGGTTTTAATTCCCCAGAATCTCAGAACCTATGCACAGATCGACAAAGAGGTTGTTCTTGTGGGGGTTCTGGACCGGTTTGAAATCTGGGCAAAAGAACAATGGGAGCAGGAGCAAACGAAAATGGAGCAGGAGCTTAAGCGGGAGGACGTCCGAGAAGAGATTGCTTCCATAGGGTTATAATATGGGTTTCGAACACACTTCCGTCATGCCGAATCAGGTGCATGCGTATCAAAATCTTAAACCCGGAGACGTATGTGTGGACTGCACCCTGGGTGGATGCGGACACGCCATGGCAACACTCAAGGCCATCGGTTCCGGCGGGTTGCTCATCGGCATTGACCAGGACATGGATGCCATCACCAACGCCCGAAATGTACTTCACGGCTTTGAGGACAATGTCAGGCTGTACCATAACAACTTCAGTGATCTCCCCGACATTCTCAAAGATGCCGGTATCGACGGGGTTAACAGCATCCTTATTGATTTGGGCTTCTCTCTCAACCAGCTGACCCAAAGCAAACGCGGGTTCAGCTTTAAAAAAAATGAACCATTGGATATGCGAATGGATGTCCGCAATTCGTTAACCGCATACCAGGTGATAAACACATATTCGGAAAAACAATTGGCTGATATTTTTTTCAAATACGGGGAAGAGCGATTTTCAAGGCGATTGGCACGGGCAATCATTGAAAAAAGAGCGGCTGCCCCCATTGCCACCAGCCTGGAACTTGCCGGAATCATTGAAAGCGCCATGCCCGGCCGTGCAAAGGCAGCCCAGAAAATTCATCCGGCCACCCGGGTATTCCAGGCCCTGCGCATTGAAGTCAACCAGGAGCTTGAACGCCTGGAAAGGTTTATGCAGGCAGTTCCCTCCATGCTGGCCAAGGGGGGGCGTATCAGCATCATCTCCTTTCACTCCCTGGAAGACCGTATTGTCAAACAGCAGCTGAGGGCCTTTGAAAACGGATGTACCTGCCCGAGACAATTTCCCCACTGTGTATGCGGATTTGTCAAACAAATGGAATCGGTTACCCGGAAACCTGTGACGGCGGACCCGGACGAACTTAAAGCAAACCCCATGGCAAGAAGCGCCAAACTGCGGGTGGCACAAAAAATATAACCCCCACGGAATGACCCGGCCTGCCAACACCCAGGGCCATTCCACAACAACACACAACTTAAATTGAACAGCGTATTGGGATTTTTATAAAAAGGGGCAATCCGGCTGTGAACACACCACGAAAAAAATCTGATGCCATCCAGAACCAAACCGGACTGCTGTGGTTTTTTCTTATTATTGTGCTGGCCGCCGAACTCATTTGCAACGCCTGGATCAGAAGCGAATCCAACCAGGCCATGATCATGATTGCAAAAACCGAACATCGAATCCAGGAACTGGCGGATTACCGGCAGGCCCTGGGGGTGGAAATCGAGCGTCTCAAATCCGACACACGGATCACCCGTATCGCCCGTACCCGTTTGGGGCTGGCACCGGACATCTTTAATGAAACCATTTACCTGCCCGAAGGAAAAAATTAAATGGCACCTCCCCCCAATGAAAAATTAGGGCCACGGATTCTTGTCATCCGTTTTTTTCTGCTGCTGTGCCTGGTGGGCATTGTCATCCGTTCCTTTGAGATCCAGATCCTCCAGGGTGAGACCCTTAAAAAAAAAGCTGAAGACACCTATGTCCGACAGGTCTGTATCCAGGGAGAACGCGGGCTGATCCTTGACCGGAATTTAAACAAACTGGGTGCCAGCATTGACGCCCCCAACATTACCGCCGACCCCACCCAGATCACAAATGCCGGCCAGACGGCAGCCATGCTGGTCAAAATCCTGGGCGGCAGCCGGTCGGAAATGGAAAAAAAACTATCCCGGGACCGCAGGTTTGCCCTTCTGGCAAGCCGGGTCTCTCCGGCCAAGGCCAAAGCGGTAAAAGATCTGAATATTGTCGGCATCTATACCCAGGATAACTCCAAACGGTTTTATCCCAACCGGCACCTGGCAGCCCAGGTCATCGGCTTCACCGGCAAAGATGACCACGGCCTTGAGGGGCTGGAATTCTCTTATAATGGTGTGTTGGAAGGCAAAACCCGAAAAACCCAGGAATACAGGGATGGCCAGGGTACCATCCTTGATACAGGCAGTCCCCGGCGAGAGGGGCTTCAGGGGGGCACCATCGTTTTGACCCTGGATAAAAAAATCCAGTTCTTCAGCGAACAGGCCCTGGAACAGGCCGTGAAAGAACACCGGGGGAAATCGGGTATGGCCATTGTAATGCAGCCTGCCACGGGTGAAATTCTTGCCATGGCCCACTACCCTGAGTTCAATCCCAACAACTATGGCGATTTCAGCCGCAGCCGCTACAGAAACCGGGCAATGACCGACGCCTTCGAGCCCGGCTCCATCATGAAAGTGATCACCGTGGCCTCTGCCATTGAACGGGGCATGGCCCCCAAAACCATTATCAATTGCGAAAACGGCAACTACCGCGTGGGCAGATCCGTCATCCATGACACCCATCCCTATGATTACCTGACCCCCGGCCAGATTATAAAATTTTCATCCAACATCGGGGCGGCCAAAATCGCCCAGGACATAGGTCCCAAGGCCCTGCACTATTACCTGAAAGCCTTTGGATTCGGCACCAAAACCGGCATCAACTGCCCGGCAGAAAGCTCAGGCGTCATTCTGCCTTTGAAACGCTGGACAAGCATTGACGCGGTGGCCATGTCCTTTGGCCAGGGCATGTCGGTGACGGCACTCCAGCTTGTCAGCGCGGTATCCGCCATAGCCAACGGCGGGAAATTAATGAAACCCCTGCTGGTTAAAAAAGTGCTTTCCAATGAAGGTGACGTTGTCGAGGAAAACACCCCCTGCGTGGTCCGCCAGGTGATTTCCCCCCAAACCACGGGAATTGTAAAACAAATGATGGCCCGGGTGGTCCAGGAAGACGGCACAGGAACCAAAGCCGCCATCCCCGGCTACCGGATATGCGGCAAAACCAGCACCGCCCAGAAAGCATCCACAGGTAAAAAAGGGTATTCCAGCTCCAGATACACGTCCGCGTTTGCAGGTTTTGCCCCCTTTGACAACCCGGCCCTGGCCATTCTGGTGGTGGTGGACGAACCCAAACAAAACCATTACGGCGGCATTGTGGCGGCACCGGCCTTCAAGGATATCATGGCCCGCTCCTTTAACTATCTGAACATTGCCCCCAACACAGACATGATAGCAGCATTACCCCGGGAGGTGTTCCATGCAGCTGACTGAAATCCTGAACACAACTGAAGTCGTGCTCACGCCTGATCAGGATCAGGCAGGTATCGGCAACACCTCCATCACCCATATTACCTGTGATTCCAGGCAGGTTACCCCTGGATCACTATTCATCGCCGTGGACGGCCACGCCGCAGACGGCCATAACTACATTGCCCAGGCCCTGGACCAGGGGGCCGCGGCGGTTCTGGCCCAAAGAATCCCCCAGGAAGTATCCCCGGAACAGACCCGTCAGATTGTCCTTTCCAAAAACACCCGCAAAGATACCGCCATTGCCGCAGCCAACTTTTTTGACCACCCGTCAAAGGATTTGGTGGTGGTGGGCGTCACCGGGACCAATGGTAAGACCAGCATCACCTGGATTTTGGAGAAAATTTACCAGACCTGCGGCATCTCCTGTGGCGTCATCGGCACGGTAAATATCAGATATCCGGGCACTACCATTGACAGTTCCGTCACCACTCCGGACGCAGTATGCCTGCAAAAAACCATGCACGACATGAAACTTGCCGGCGTCACCCATGTGATCATGGAGGTTTCCTCCCACAGCCTGGACCAGCACCGGGTGGATGAATGTGAATTTAATGCGGCCGTGTTCACCAACCTCACCCAGGATCATCTGGACTACCACGACGGATTCGAGGATTATTTTGAGTGCAAAAGGACCCTGTTCACCAAGCATTTAGGCCCGTTTAAAGACGGCATCCGGAGTAAGGCGGTCATCAACATTGACAATGAATACGGAGCCCGCCTGGCAGAGAGCATTAAGCCGCCTGTGATCCGGGTCAGTGCAAATCGTGATGCAGATATCAGGGCCATTAACATTACGGATGACATTCACGGATTGAAAGGCACCCTGGATTTCTCAGGTGTACAGGCCCCCCTGAAGTCAGTGCTCACAGGCCATTTCAACCTGGAAAACATCTTGTGTGCGGCCGGTGCAGCTTTAGCCACAGGAATCTGCCCGGAATCTATTGCCCGGGGCATTGCCGCCTTTGAAAGGGTACCAGGCCGACTGGAAAAACTGCCCACCGAACTGAACCGCCACATATTTGTGGACTATGCCCACACCCCGGACGCCCTTGAATCCATACTGAAAACCCTTGCCGGCCGTGCCCCTGCCCGGCTGATCACGGTATTCGGGTGCGGCGGGGACCGGGACCGCACCAAACGCGCGCCCATGGGTATCATGGCCTGCAAATACTCGGACATCGCCATTGTCAGCTCGGACAACCCGAGATCCGAAGATCCCGAGGCCATTGTGGACGAAATCATTGAAGGTATTCGGGCCCAGGGGTTTAAAGCCATCGACCCTGCCGACGCAAATCCGCGTCAAAAAGGTTATATCCGGATGACCGACCGGGCCAAGGCCCTGGCATTCGCCGTTCAGATCTCAAAACCCCAGGATATCATCGTGGCGGCTGGCAAGGGCCATGAAACCTATCAGATCACCAATAAAGGCACCATTCACTTTGACGACAAGGAACACCTAATTGATGCCTGCACCCGCCTGTTGACGCCAAAGCCATGGAAGCTGACAGATCTTTGCACGGCCCTTGGGTGTGAGGCCGTCACTGTGTCCGGCCAGAAAATTACCGCAGATGCAAAATCTACTCTTTTTAAAGGCATCGGCACTGATTCAAGAACCATAGGACCTGACATGGTCTTTCTGGCATTGGCCGGAGATCGTTTTGACGGCCACACCTTTATCCCTGACCAGGTTGAAAAAGGCGTTTCAGCCTTTGTTGTCAAGCAGGGCTATTTAGACGGCCTGGATTTAAATCAGAAAAAGCTGATGGACAAAACCGACATCTGTTTTTTTCAAGTGCCGGACACCCTGGTCGCATTAGGAAATCTGGCCCGGTACCACAGACTGCGCTCAAATGTACGAATCGCCGCTCTGACAGGTTCAAACGGAAAAACATCCACCCGGCAAATGGCCCAGGACATCTTTTCCCAGCACCATGACACCTTGGCCACCCGGGGCAACCTGAACAATGAAATCGGTGTACCACTGACCCTTCTCCGGCTGGCGGATATCCATGAATGGGCCGTGGTGGAGATGGGCATGAGCAACCCCGGGGAGATCGAGCGGCTTTCAGCCATTGCCCGGCCCGACATTGCCCTGATCACCAACACCCACGGGTCCCATATGCAAGGGGTTGGGACCCTGGAAGATGTGGCCCGGGCCAAATCTGAAATCTTTAAAAGCCTGAACCCTGCCGGTACTGCCATTATTTTTGCCGATGACCCCAGGGTTGACATCCTTGTTCAGGCGGCAAAAAAAGAAGCTAACACATCAGAATTAAAACTTTTTGGCAGCCACCCCGACAGTGATATTCGTTTATCGCAACTTAGGCCCACAAACCAGGGCATTGCCTTTTCTTTGACCATAGATGGACAAGCCCGCCAATATACTGTACCCTCCCCGGCTGATTTTATGGCGTTTAATGCCGCGGCGGCCGCAGCCCTTGCAACGGCGGCAGGCATTGATGAAACAGATATAACCAAGGGGCTTGAAGCTTTTGTCCCGGTCAAGGGCAGAATGCATTTAAGGCATCTTGGCAACGGGATTCATCTCATTGATGACACCTACAATGCCAACCCAAGTTCCATGGAGCAGGCCCTGAGAGTCTTAAACCGAATGGCCGGCAGCAACCGGGGCATTGCCGTGCTCGGAGACATGCTGGAGTTGGGAGACCAAACCCAGGCGCACCACCGGAATGTGGGGCACCTTGTGGCAACACTTTCTCCGGCAAAGCTGTTACTGTTCGGTACCCAGGTCACCCATATCCGGGAAGGTGCCTTGGAAAACGGATACCCGGAAGACAAAATCGTCATGGGATCCAAGCAAGCCTTGGAAGAAGCCCTTAAACAATCAATTGAACACGAAAATTGGGTACTGATCAAAGGTTCCAGGGGAATGGCCATGGAAACATTGATTCCGGTACTTGAAGAAATCCCTGCTGAAAAGGCGGACTAATCGAATGTTTTACCAATTTTTATACCCCTTACATGAACTGAATACCGCATTCAATATTTTCCGGTATATTACCTTCCGCACCATATACGGGGGACTGACCGCCTTTATCATCTGCTTTATCCTCGGCCCCTTTGTGATCCGGCGCCTGCAGGTCATGCACTTTGGCCAGATCATCCAGACCGACGGCCCCCAGTCCCACTTGAAAAAACAGGGCACCCCCACCATGGGCGGCATCATGATCCTGTTTTCCATTTTTGTCTCCACCTTTTTATGGGGGAACTTCACCAATCACTATGTGAGCATTCTGCTGCTGGTCACCCTGCTGTTCGGGGCCATCGGTTTTATTGACGATTACCTGTCGTTGAGAAAAAAAACCAATATGGGATTCACGGCAAAAGCAAAGTTCCTGCTCCAGGTTCTTTCGGGCCTGCTCATCGGTTTTCTGATTTACAGCAGCCCGGACTTTAACGCCGTACTCACCGTACCGTTTTTCAAAAATGTGGCCATTGATCTGGGTGTGTTTTACATTCCCTTTGCCTGCCTGGTGATCGTGGGCACATCCAATGCCGTCAACCTCACCGACGGCCTGGATGGCCTGGCCATCGGGCCATTTATTGTGGCATCCTTCACCTATATGCTGTTTGCCTATGTGGCGGGCCATGCCGAGTTTGCACAATACCTGCATGTCCGGCACATTCCGGCAGCCGGTGAAGTCTCGGTCATCTGCGGCATCCTTGCAGGTGCAGGCATGGGATTTTTATGGTTCAATGCCCATCCGGCCCAAATTTTCATGGGCGATACGGGCTCGATCCCCCTGGGAGCGATCCTGGGCACCATTGCCGTGGTCACCAAACAGGAGATCATGCTGGTGCTGGTGGGCGGACTTTTTGTCATGGAAGCAGGTTCCGTGATTCTTCAGGTGGGCTATTTTAAACTCACCCACGGCAAGAGAATTTTCAGAATGGCACCCTTACACCACCATTTTGAACTGAAAGGCTGGCATGAATCCAAGGTGATTGTCCGGTTCTGGATTATTTCCATTACCCTGGCTGCCCTCTCCCTAAGTACGTTGAAGATAAGATAAGATGCTCAAATTTCCTGAAACATATGAACTCATTGTGGGCTTAGGAGCCTGCGGTCTTTCCATGGCCCGTTTTCTCAAGTCCAGGGGGCACTGCGTGGCGGCCACGGATATTGATGGGACAAAGACCGATGAAGCCGCAAGCTTAGAAACACTTGGCATTCCGGTCATAATCGGCAGTCACACCCAGGAGATGTTTGACAGGGCATCCTTAATAATCCCCAGCCCCGGTATCCCCTTGAACATGCCGTTCATCCGGACTGCCCGGGAAAAGGGCGTGCCCGTCACAGGGGAACTGGATATTTTTGCCCGCTACAACACCACACCGGTCATCGCAATCACAGCCACAAATGGAAAGACCACTACCACGGAACTGACCACAGCCATGCTTGAAGCCTCAGGCATTTCCTGCTTTACGGGCGGCAACATCGGCACCCCTCTGGTGGAATACCTCATGCAGGACACTCCCAAGGACGTCGTTGTGGCTGAAATATCATCCTTCCAGCTGGATCTTGCCCAAACATTCAGACCCCGCACGGCAGCACTGCTCAATATTGCCGAAGATCACCTGAACCGGTACCCCGACTTTGAAAGCTATATCGATTCCAAATGGTCTATTTTCAAAAATATGACTGCACAAGATACCGCCGTGATCAACAGCCGCATCAACGATTTTTCAACCCGGACCAAACCCATTTGTGCCGACGTTCTTGAATTTTCATCCACCCACACTGTGGCCCGGGGCGCAAGCGTTCACAAAACGGACATCGAAATCCAAACAGACAATATCAACGATACCCTGGCGGCAGAGACACTGGCCGGGCTTCCCGGCATCCATAACAAAGAGAATGTGGCGGCAGCCGCCCTTGCGGCGCTCAGCTGCGGTGCCGACATGGCCGGCATCCGGCAGGCCCTGAACGAATTTACACTCTCTGACCATCGCATCGCCTTTGTCCGGGAGGTTGACGGAATCCGCTTTTACAACGACTCCAAAGCCACCAACGTGGATGCAGTACTCCGTGCCCTGGAATCCTTTGAATCCGGCATTATTTTGATTCTCGGCGGTCGGGAAAAGGGCCTGGATTTCGCCCCCCTGATCCCCGAAGTAAAAGCCCGTGCCAAAGCAGTGATCGGCATGGGCGAAGCGGCCGACCACGTCATGGAAACCTTTGAAGGCGTTTGCCCCACATACCCCTGCCCGGACATGATCTGCGCCGTAAGCAAAGCGGTCTCCCTGGCAAACAAAGGCAATGTGGTGCTTTTATCTCCGGCCTGTGCAAGCTTTGATCTCTATGCCAACTACCAGGAACGCGGAAAGGATTTTGCCCGCATTGTCAACGGGCTTGTTCCGGCCCAGGAGGTCTGCCATGGCTGATGCGATGCACACCGGCAAATATCTGCCCGGCCGCCTTCATCCCTTTTTCAGGGAAAAAACCATTCTGTTTCCGGTACTGATTCTCACCTGCATTGGCCTGGTCATGGTCTATTCCGCCTCGTGCAGCATCTCCATGGATGAACACAACACCTTGTTCTATTACCTGAAACGCCAGTCCATATTTTTATTTGCCAGCCTAATGATTATGTATGTCACCGCCTCTTTGCCGTACAAATTATACCAAAGCATGGCCTATATCATTTTGCTTGCAGCCATCGGTCTTCTGGTCGCCGTTCTAATTCCGGCCCTGGGCGTCAAAGCCAACAATGCCCGCCGCTGGCTGGATGTGGGACCGTTTGCGTTTCAACCCGCAGAATTTGCCAAACTTGCCATGATTCTTTTCATGGCCTACTCCCTGTCCAAAAAGCAGGAGCTTGGAAAGCTCAGGGAGTTTTCCATTGGCGTTGTCCCCCATGCCGTGGTGTTCGGTCTTGTGGCCGTACTCATACTGTTCCAGCCCGATTTCGGCACCATCGTGGTGCTGGGCATGATCTGCTGGGGAATGATGTTCACCGCGGGTGTCCCGCTGCTTTACCTGCTCAGCCCGTTACCGGTAATCATTCCTGTGGTGGCATACTTTCTGGTATTTAAGGTAGGCTACCGGCTCGAGCGGGTCTTGGGATTTTTAAATCCCTGGGATGATCCTTTAGGCAAAGGCTTCCAGCTCACGAACTCGTTGAAAGCCTTTGGATCGGGCGGTTTTTTCGGCAAAGGTGTGGGACTTTCCATGCAGAAGATGCACTTTCTGCCCGAACCCCATACCGATTTTATTTTCTCCATCATCGGAGAAGAACTCGGCCTTATCGGGGTAGCGGCAATTTTGGTGCTTTACGGCCTGATCCTGCACACCGGCACCCGCATTGCCCGGCAGGCAGATACCTTTTTCGGGGCCGTCACCGCCACGGGCATCACCCTCTATTTAGGACTTCAGGTCATCATCAACACGGGCGTAACCTTAGGCGTGCTGCCCACCAAAGGCCTGACCCTGCCCTTTATTTCCTACGGCGGGACATCACTGATCATCAATATGGCAGCCATGGGTATTTTAATGAACATAGGAGCGTCGGCGGATCATGCTAAAAAATAAACGCGTCATCATTGCCGGCGGAAAAACAGGGGGGCATCTGTTCCCGGGCATTGCCGTGGCCCAGGCCCTGGTGGAAAAAGAGCCGTCCACAAAGATCCTTTTTGTGGGCACCGATGCACAGTTTGAAACAGAGACCCTTGCCCGGTACGGATTTGACCATCGCTCAATCATATCCCGGCCCATCAAAGGGAAAAATATATTTGCCAAAGCCTGGTCGGCCGCCCTTGTGGGTATCAGCCTGCTCCAGGCGCTGATGATCATTATCATGTTCAGGGCTGATTTCATTTTAGGCGTGGGCGGGTTTTCATCCTTTGCCCTGGTTCTGGCCGGACGCATCCTTTTTAGACAAACGGCCATCCATGAACAGAATGCCTTTCCCGGCATGACCAACCGCATGCTATCCAAAATCGCCGGGACCCGGTTCATCTCGTTTAAAGAGACAAAGGGCATGCCGGAAAACGACAAGACCTTTTTAGTCGGCAACCCGATCCGCCGTCCGTTGAGTACCCAACCGGAAAGCGACACCGAAGAAGAGAGTGTATTGGACCGGATTAAGCCCGATGATTTTCTTGTGCTTGTCACCGGCGGCAGCCAGGGTGCAGCCTCCATAAACAAGGCCTTCACCGAGGCCGTGGCAATGATGCAAAATCCAAGTAATCTGATTATCATTCACCAGACCGGAAAAAATGCCGAAGAGCAAATCCAAAGCTTTTATAAAGATGGAAAAGTCCGGCACAAAGCCGCAGCGTTTTTCTACGATATGCCGGCCATCCAGGACCGGGCCGACCTGGTCATCAGCCGGGCCGGTGCCGGAACCGTATCCGAACTGTGCATCAAAGGCAAACCCGCCATCCTGGTGCCCTACCCCCATGCGGCAGACGACCACCAGACCGCAAACGCAAAATTTTTAGCCAATCAGGGTGCCTGCATCATGATTGCAGACAAGGCCCTGACAGGGCAAACGTTATTGGCAGCCATTGAGGACCTGCGCGACAACACACAAAAAAGATCCCAAATGGCAGAGACCATGAAGACGCTTGCCATGCCCCACGGCGCAGACCTCATTGCCGATCGAATTTTAGGGGCGGATGTTTCAAAAAGGAAAGAAAATGTACCAGCATGATTATCACATACACTTTGTAGGCATCGGCGGCATCGGCATGAGCGGCATTGCCGAACTGCTGCTGAACCTTGGCTACACCATATCGGGTTCCGACCTCAAACTCTCCCACATCACCGACCGGCTCAAGGAAAAAGGCGCAACCATTTATAAAGGCCACGCCAAAGAGAACCTCACGGATGTCAATGTGGTGGTCACCTCTTCGGCCATTTCCGCCCAGAACCCGGAAGTAATCCGGGCCAAGGAACTGGGGTGTCCCATTATTCCCCGGGCTGAAATGCTGGCTGAACTGATGCGCATCAAATACGCCATTGCCGTGGCAGGCGCCCACGGCAAAACTTCCACCACCGCCATGATCTCCCAAATTCTGAACACCGCAGGGCTTGATCCCACGGTCATCATCGGCGGTCTCCTCCAGGGCCTGGACACCAATGCCCTGCACGGGTCCGGCGAATTTATTGTGGCAGAAGCCGACGAAAGCGACGGTTCTTTTCTGAAATACGCCCCGTCCATTGCCGCCGTGACCAACATTGACCTGGAACACTTGGATTTTTACAAAGATATTGACGACATCAAAGATAAATTTGTCCAGTTCATCAACTCGGTGCCCTTTTACGGCCTGGCCATCCTCTGCCTGGACAACCCCCATATCCAGGACATTCTGCCCAGGATCACGGTGCGGCACATTACCTACGGCATGACGGCCCAGTCGGAACTTCAGGCACGGCACATCCGCTTTGAAAACGGCAGATCCCTGTTCAACGTATTCAAGGGAGACCAGGACCTGGGCCATATTCTGTTAAACATCGGGGGCCGGCACAACATCCTCAATGCCATGGCCGGCATTGCCACAGGTCTGGAGCTGAACATCCCCTTTGACACCATTAAAAAAGCACTTGAAAAGATCAAAGGCGTCAAACGCCGCCTGGAGATCAAGGGCGAAGCCCAGGGCATCATGGTGATGGATGATTACGGCCATCACCCCACCGAGATCCTAGCGACCTTGACCGCAGTCCGGGACAGCTACCCGAACAAACGGTTGATTGTGGTGTTCCAGCCCCACAGATACACGAGGACAAAAGCGTTGTTCCAGGATTTCACCCGGGCCTTTTACCAGTCCGACGTGCTCATGGTGCTGCCCATCTACGCGGCCTCGGAAGCCCCCATTGAGGATGTGGATTCCGAAAAACTTGTGGCAGGCATAAAGGCCCACGGGCACAAGGATGCCTGCTTTGCCCCGGATTTCACCCAGGCCTTGTCCATCATTACCCACAAGACACGGCCGGGGGATCTGGTGCTGACCCTGGGAGCCGGCGATGTATATACCCTTGGCGAAAAGCTGGTGGAGATTTTGTAAATCATGGTTGTAAGCGATCACATAAAAGAGATGTTCGCTTCCTTTGGGGCCCAAACCCAAAAGGCCATGGACCGGTACACCAGTTTCCGGGTGGGCGGCCCGGCAGATCTTCTGGTACAGCCTGAGACCATAGACCAGGTGGTTGCCGTCGCTAAAGCCGCACACAAGGCCAAACTGCCGATTACCATTATCGGCGGCGGCACCAATGTCCTTGTTTCTGACAAAGGCATCCGGGGGCTTGTGATCATCTTGACCCAGCTGAAACAACAAATTGAGCTGAGCACAGACGGTGATGAACAGAACCCGATCTATTTAACGGCACTTGCCGGAGAACCCCTCCACCGCATATGCAGATATGCAGCGGACGATGGTCTGGCCGGACTTGAATGGGCTGCCGGAATTCCGGGCACCATCGGCGGTGCCGTCATGATGAACGCCGGGGCCTTTGGCAGCGACATGAGCCGGGTGGTCACAGAAATTGAGGTGTTAAACCTTGCCACCTTGGAAACTATAGTTTTATCAGCAAAGGATTTACCGTTTTCCTACCGGAAACTTGCCCTTGAAAACAGTCTTGTACTCAAGGTCCGGTTAGGAGTGACCAAAGCGGACACTGAAACCATCAAAGAGGAATTTAACCGTAACCTTAAAACAAAGCACTCCACCCAGCCGGTGTCCCAGGCATCTGCCGGGTGCTTTTTCAAAAACCCCCCGGGCGGGAAACCTGCAGGCTTTCTCATTGAGCAGGCTGGCATGAAACGCGCCCAATACAACGGGGCCATGGTATCTGATCTGCACGCCAATTTCATTGTCAACCAAGGCAACGCCAGCGCAAGCGACATCCTGAACCTGGCCGGCCAGGTGAGGAAAAGCGTATACGAGAAATTCGGGATTAACCTTAAAGAAGAGGTGAAAACCATTGGCGACTAAGAAAATGACTCAAAACAGGTACAAGGTGCAGGGTAAGAAAACCTGGAAATTTAAAACTTTTTTCAGCGGCAAAGCCATGTGGGGAAAACTTTTTCTTGTTGTTTTTGTGGGTGCAATGAGCTTTGGTTGCATCTACACCCATGATGCCGTTCTCCAAAGCCCCCTATTTGATGTAAAAACAATCATGATTGACGGTCTTGACCGGGTCACAAGGGACGAGGTGCTTGCCCGGACGGGGCTTGACCGGCCGGGCAACATTTTTGAACTTCAGCCGGCCCGGCTTGAAAAGGAGCTCACGACCCATCCATGGATTCGGACCGCCACGGTGAAACGCGAGCTCTTATCAACCATTTCCATTAAAATTGAAGAGCAGGAACCCCTGGCCATCGTGACCATCGAAAACCTGGCAGACATCGTCATCAACGCCCAGGGCGCACCCTTTAAAGAGTATGAACCGGCCAAGGATGATTTAAGCGCGCTGCCGGTCATCTCCGGGATGGATTTAAGTTTGTCCAACAGCACCTATCTGTTTGAAGGGGATCTGTTCAATGCCGTGATGGAAATTTTGAGGATCAAAGGGTTTGGGCAGATTGAGAGCATTTTGGGGGACGAAAACACGGGCATCCTCATCAATATATTAAACTCATATCCTGATACAGGTTTTACAAAAAATGAAACCGACACAGAATCTGAAAACAAGACAACGCTTCCGGTAAAACTCGGGTTTGACGGATTTGAAAAAAAACTTGCAAGGGCCAGGCAGATTCAACGCTATATGAAGACCAACTATCCGGACAAAAAAATATCTGCCATCGATCTTTTCAGCCTGGATAAGGTGTTTGTTACAACCGAAGATGCTGCCCGCAATGCAATAGAAAAGGGGGTTTAACTTGCAGGGGAACGAAAAACTACTGGTTGGACTGGACATCGGCACAACCAAAATCTGCGCAGTCGTCGGTGAGATGCTTGATGATGGGATCAACATCATCGGTGTTGGCTCCCACCCCTCCACAGGGCTTCGCAAGGGATCCGTGGTCAACATAGAGTCCACGGTGGATTCCATTAAAAAGGCTGTGGAGGAAGCCGAACTCATGGCCGACTGCAATATATCTTCGGTTTACGTGGGCATTGCGGGCAATCACATCAAGGGATTTAACAGCCACGGCATCATTGCCATAAAGGGCCGGGAAATCACCGAAATGGATGTGGAGCGGGTCATTGACGCGGCCAAGGCGGTTGCCATTCCCCCGGACCGGGAGATTCTGCATGTCATTTCCCAGGAGTTCATTGTGGATGAAATGACCTCCATCCAGAATCCTGTGGGCATGACGGCCGTGCGCCTGGAAGCCAAGATCCATATTGTCACGGGTGCCGTATCTGCGGCGCGCAATATTATCAAGTGCTGCCACAAGGCAGGACTTGAAGTGTGCGACATTGCCCTGGAATCCCTGGCCTCGGGCTATGCCGTGCTCACCGATGAAGAAAAGGAACTTGGCTGCATCCTGGCCGACATGGGCGGCGGCACCACGGACCTTGCGCTGTTCAAGGACAACAATCTCAAATTCATTTACGAACTCACCGTGGGCGGCCATAACCTGACCAACGATATTTCCGTAGGGCTTCGTACCCCTTTGCCCGAGGCGGAAAAGATCAAGAAAACACATGGAACCTGCATCCCCCAGCACGTCAAGGCCCATGATGTCATTGAGGTGCCTGCGGTGGGCGGCAGAGCCCCCAAGCGCCTGGCCAAAGGCATTCTTGCTGAAATCCTGGAGCCCCGGGTAGAAGAGATCTTTTCTTTGCTCAAGCAGGAGCTGTTTTCCAACGGATTTGAAAACAGTTTTCCCGCCGGATTCATACTCACCGGCGGCAGCGTTGTCATGGACGGCATTGCGGAAATGGCCGAATCCGTGTTCAACGTCCCCGTTCGCATCGGTGAAGCCAACCGTATCGGCGGCCTTAAAGATATTGTAAAAAACCCCGCATACGCCACAGGTGTCGGACTTGTCATTTTCGGGTCAAAAACAAGCTGCGTGCTACAGGATGTCAAATCCGATGCCGGCGGGCTGAAGATGATTCTAAATAAAATGAAACAATGGTTTAAAAATATCATTTAAATCTATACAGGAGGTGGATATGAATTTTTCTTATGTGGAAAACAACAACAACACGGCAAAAATTAAGGTCATCGGTGTCGGCGGGGCCGGCGGCAATGCGGTCAATAATATGATCGACGCCAAACTCCAGGGCGTTAAATTTATTGTGGCCAACACAGATGCCCAGGCCCTGGAGCATTCCCGGGCGGAAACCAAAATCCAGATGGGTGTCCAGCTCACCGAAGGCCTTGGGGCCGGTGCTGACCCCAGTGTGGGCAGAGATGCCGCATTGGAAAGCATGGATGAACTGCGCGAAGCCCTTGCAGACAGTCACATGGTTTTTATTACCGCAGGATTCGGCGGCGGTACCGGCACAGGGGCTGCGCCCGTCATCGCAGAAATCTGCAAGGATCTTGGTATTCTCACCGTAGCCGTGGCCTCCAAACCCTTTTCATTTGAGGGCAAAAAACGTGAAAGAGCGGCCCTTGAAGGTCTGGAAAAACTGCAGGAAATCACAGACACCGTGATCACCATCCCCAACGACCGGCTGCGCGGCATTGCCGGTAAAGGGGCCCGCATGAAAGATATGTTCATCAAAGCCGACGAAATTCTGCACCATTCCGTTAAAGGCATCACAGACTTGATCATGATGCCCGGCCACGTCAACCTTGACTTTGCCGACGTAAAAACCACCATGCAGAAGGCGGGCAAGGCTTTGATGGGGATTGGCATCGCCTCCGGAGAAAACCGGGCCACGGAAGCGGCCGAACGGGCCATCTCCCATCCGCTGCTCGAAGACATCTCTGTTTCCGGTGCCAAGGGCGTACTGATGAATATTACATCCAGTTCAGATCTGACCCTTGACGAAATGACCGAAGCCTGCGACCGCATCTACCAGGAAGTGGGTGACGAGGCGGAAATCATCTGGGGCCAAACCTTTGACGAAGAACTCGGGGATGAAATCCGCATCACCGTTATTGCCACGGGTATCGGCCAGGAAGAACCGGCGTTTGCGGAAAATATGCGCAGATTTGATCCCCAGACCGCCCAGGCACAGGCATACGGCCAGCAGCCCCATCAGACTGCTGCAGCCAACGGGACATATGGCTCATACGGGGCCCGGGCATATGGTCAAACGACACCGGACATGGGACAGTCCGCACCTGCCGGAACCCGGCAGAGCATTGCCAGGGGCATTGTAAGGGACGCCACCGAAGAAGATATGGCCAACTGGGATGAACCGGTGCGTGTGGTTCGCCACAAACGCGTGGTTGGAGAAGAAAGCCCGACCCCGGACTACGGCGTTGAGTATGACAATGACGATCTGGAGATCCCCACTTTCTTAAGACGTAAGGCCGATTAATCAATGAAGAAAATAGATAACTAACCCGGGCCTTGGGTTCCCTAAAGGCCCGGGAAAACCATTTTTCATATAAAACCGTTGTATTTACGATTGCGTTAGGGCAGCAGGCCTTCTCCTGCGGTCTTTTGACCGACACCACATCCACCCCCTGGTAACGTCTGCAGGGGGAGCGCCTGCACCTTAATTCCAACCCGGCACACCATCAATGTCTCGTTATCCGCTCTTCTAATAAATTTGACAGCGTGCTGCAAAATAGATATTTTTTTTGGTCTATGGCCTGATAAAAATCAGCATTTTGTAACAGGCTAAATCCAGATTACCCCACAAGCCAGGCTTTAATATCATCTTTCTTGGGGACCTTGCCGACACATTTGGCTTCACCGTCCACAATCACCGAAGGGGTGCCGAATACCCCGTATGACGCAATCTGGAGCATATCGGTTACTTTTTCCACTGTTGCGTCCACACCTGTCTCCTGAATCACTTCCCGGACCAGTTTTTCAGTTTTAGTGCATTTGGCACACCCCGGTCCTAATACTTTAATTTCCATCGCTATAGCTCCTTTTAATCAAAATATTTTATAGAATTAGATTAAACAAATACCCCACAAACAAAATGCCGCAGGCCACAACGCCTATAAATACGGCAATGAGCCTGGGTTTCAGCACTTTTCTTAAAATCACCATCTCGGGCAATGACAAGGCAATGACACTCATCATAAAGGCTAAAACAGAGCCCAGGGCAGCCCCCTTGCCGAGCAATGCTTCAACAACGGGAATGACCCCTGCCGCATTGGAATACATGGGCACTCCGATGAGCACGGAGACCGGTACGGACCACCAGGCATCTTTGCCCATAAGCGACGCCATGACACCTTCGGGAACAAATCCGTGGATTCCTGCCCCCACGGCAATACCCAGAATAACATAGATCCAGACGCGGCCGATGATCTCTTTCACGGCGTCCCAGCCGTAAACAAACCGATCCTGCCAGGTCATCTTTTCCTCGTCCAGCTCAACGGCCGTGATACCGGACTGGGTCACCCAATCTTCAACGTGATGTTCAAGTTTAAGCCGACCAATGACCCACCCGGCGGCAATGGCGATGAAAAGCCCTGTGCCCATATATATGGCCGCCACTCTCCAGCCAAGCAGTCCGTATAAAAGCCCAAGGGCAATTTCATTGACCATGGGCGCTGAAATCAAAAAAGAAAAGGTAACCCCCAAAGGCACACCCGCAGTCACAAACCCAATGAACAGCGGGACAGCGGAGCACGAACAAAAAGGCGTTACAATGCCGAGCAGTGCGGCAAACACGTTGCCTGCGAATTCGCTTTTTCCGGACAGAAAGGCCCGGGTTTTCTCGGGGGTGAAAAAACTTCGTATAATACCCACGCCAAACACCACCAGAAACAGCAGCATCATAACCTTGGGCGTATCATAAAGAAAAAATTCCACGGAACTGCCCAGGTGGGATCCCAGGTTTATGGGCAGCACATCATAGGTCAGCCATTTTGACAATCCGGGCAACTGGCGGTAAATCCCCCACCACGACGCAACACCTGCAACCACTATGAACAGGTTCAGCAAAAACTGCATATTTTCTTTTTTCCGGACCGGGCCGGTATCTGCCGTATTTGAATTCACAACACGCTCCTAATCAATATATGGTCATTTAACGATATATATGAATAAATTTTTTTTGTGCTTAGGCCCATGATCAAAATCAAATCTGATCATGGGCCTTATTCTCTATTTACAATATCATGACGGTCAATACCCGGAAGGATACTGTTCAACTCCTTGATCTGGGGATCATTGTCCAGCCAGTGTTTCAGATTCCCGATCATGCTTGCGGCAAATGGAGATCCGCTGCCGTCGGCCAGGGAATAATTGACCCACAGCCCGTCCTTAAAGCTTCTGACCAGGTCGGCATCCTCAAGTATTTTCAAATGCTTGCTCGCCGTAGACTGGGCAATGCCTAAACTCTCCTTGATCTCACAGACACATAGGGGCCTTTGCTGGAGCATTTTCATCATTTTCACCCGGTTGGGATCGGACAATGCTTTCATTACCCTGATAAATGTTTTCATACCTGTTACCTTTTCACTCCCCGGACTAATAAATCGTTAAATTGGAATATATAGAAATAGATTACCATTGTCAACCCGCTAAATGATGATTGCCGGGATAACCGCATTTATATTGAAAAGGCCATATATCTCGCTATCGCTATCGAAAATAACGGTGCAGGTCTCCGCGCCAACCCAAACGAGGGCAATCACAGGGGGGATTACCCTTACCCCAAATGGCCGTCAATAGAATCAAGCCCCGAACAAAAAGCTTGCATTTTCCTAAATTCTCATATATTTATATCTGTTCAATTTTAATAAATTCATATTGATTGATACACAGGGCCGGCTGTACCGGCTTTTTTGCTTTTAAGGAAAACCATGCCCCATACAAATTTAGAACAGGCCGGGTTCGGCGAAATGAACCTGAGCCCGGATGTTTTCGCGGCTTTGCAGACCGTTGGCTATGAAACCCCGACACCGATCCAGTCCAAAACCATTCCCCATATGATCGCCTGCAAAGACCTGCTGGGTCAGGCCAGAACCGGAACGGGGAAAACCGCCGCTTTTGCGCTGCCCCTGCTGTCCCGGATCGATCTTAAAAATAAGCAGCCCCAGGTGCTTGTGGTGACCCCGACCCGGGAGCTTGCCATCCAGGTGGCCCAGTCCTTCAATGACTATGGTGCACACATGAAGGGCCTTAATGTGCTGGCGGTTTACGGCGGTCAAAGCTATAGTGTCCAGTTAAGCCAGTTAAAGCGGGGCGTACATGTCGTTGTGGGCACACCAGGCCGTCTTATGGATCATATGCGACGCAAAACCCTCTGCCTTCCCGACCTTTCCGGCCTGGTGCTGGATGAAGCGGACGAAATGCTGCAGATGGGATTCATAGAGGATGTTGAATGGATTTTATCCCAACTTCCCCAATCCACCCAGATCGCTTTATTTTCAGCCACCATGCCGGCGCCCATCCAGAAAATTGCGGAAAAATATCTTAAAAATCCCGAAAAGGTGATTATCCAGCATGATTCTGATGTCACCAGCACCATTGAGCAAAAATTCTGGCTGGTAAGACACACCAAAAAGAGCGATGCCCTGCTCAGGATACTTGAAGCCTCCTCCTATGACGGCGTCATTGTATTCACCCGGACCAAAAACGATACAATGAGCCTGACAAAAACCCTGGAAGAAAAAGGATTCAAGGCCGAAGCCCTGAACGGAGACCTTGCCCAGGCAGCCAGGGAACGCACGATTAACAGATTGAAAAACGGGAACATTGATATTCTTGTGGCTACGGATGTGGCGGCCAGGGGCCTTGATGTGGATCGGATTTCCCATGTCATCAACTATGATATGCCGTCCAAAATCGAACCCTATATCCACAGGATCGGACGAACCGGCCGGGCCGGACGAACCGGTGAAGCCATTTTATTTGTCCAGCCCAAAGAAAAGTGGATGTTAAAGCGAATCGAAAACGCCACCCGCCGGACGGTTGAAGAGATCGTTCTGCCCTCCAACCGTGAAATCAATCAAAAACGGGTGGATGATTTTAAAAATAAAATTGCCCAGACCATTGATACCGAAGATCTCAATATATTTACGGATCTGGTGGAGACCACCGCAGAAGAACAGGATATTCCGGTTGCCCAGGTGGCGGCGGCCCTGGCAAAACTGCTCCAGGGCAACACACCGTTTCTGCTTAAAGAGACCGCTGTCAAATCTGCGGATAAGGCCAAACCTGAGGCTAAAAAGAGCGCTAAAAAAAATGAGAAACAAGCCGCCAAAGCCCCTGTGGCACAAGTGGCAAAGAAACAAAAACAGGCACCTTCCCGGCTAAACCTGAGTAATATTGCCCCCACCGAAAAAGGAATGGAACGCTATCGCATTGAAGTGGGTTACAAACATGGCCTGAAACCCGGAGACATCGTGGGGGCCATCTCCAATGAATCAGGGTTGGAAAGCAAATTCATCGGTGCCATCAATATTGACTATGATTATGCGCTGGTGGATCTGCCCTTCGGCATGCCCAAAAGCGTCTTCAATCTGCTGAAGAAAACCTGGATAAGATCCCAGAAAATGTCAATTTCGAAATATGCCTGCTAAGCCGGAATCCAAACCGAAAGACTCCCTCCAGAGACAGGAAAGGCGCCCCACCCGTCAGCATTGACGGCAACCGTGGCGCCGCCCATATTTCCCAGGGCGTCACGATACTGTTTGTGGGCGTTGGTCTTCCCGACGTCCAGCCACATGACGCCACCCTCAGCAATGGTGAACACAGCGGCCAGACCTGAGCCGGGGATATTTGCATCGCCTTCCCGGGTCCAGCCGATCATGTGGGCATACTTGAATTGATCACACTGGCAGCCGTGGGCGTGGGATCGTCTCAACTCGACCAGGCGGGCCAGATGGGGTACCGGCACCATCTCTATTTCATATTCATTGCCGTCCTTTCCCTTGTCTTTATATTTTGCCCCAAACCAATCGGCAGAAAAGACGCAGGGATATCCTTGCTGCCGCAGCAGGATAAACGCATATGCCGCGGGCTTGAACCACCAGTCCACCGGTGACTCCAGCGCCTGGAGCGGCTGACTGTCATGGTTGTCGACGAATGTAACGGACAGGGCCGGCTGATCGCCGGTGAGCGTATCATCTAAAATTGTCCTCAAATCGTATTGGCCGTTGGCCCGGGAGATCTCATAAAACTTCATATGAAGGGGCACATCAAACAGGGACATTTTACCATGGGTCGCTTTGATGTAATTATGCAGTTCCCCCACATTGCTTGACCAATATTCGCCCACGGCAAAAAATCCGCTCTTTTCATTCAACCCGGCAATCCGGCGCATGTGGTCCAGCCACTCACGAAAAAAACTGAATTGAATGTGCTTGACGGCATCAATGCGAATGCCGTCAATGTCGGTCGTCTCCAGGTACCAGCGCCCCCATCGGGCGTATTCCGTGCGGACCTCCGGGGAATTCATATCCACATCCGAAAACATCAGATAATCGTAATTCCCCTTCTCACCTGACACCATCTGGTCCCAGTCTTTTCCCCGGCTCGTGAATTTAAAGATGGCTTTTTTAGAACAGTTCTCGGCCCAGTCCGTGCCGTCGAAACATTCGTAATTCCAGGTAAAATCAGAATATTTACCCGCGCGCCCCGGGAACGTGAATTCGGTCCAGGCCTCAATCCAATAGTCTGGTTTTTCCGGATTGACAATTTCAAAGTGCCGTTCGTCCCATTCTACCTCCAAGGCTTTAACCCACTGAGTGCGATCAGCGCCGCCCTTATGATTAAACACGATGTCGGCGTAAACCTGCAAACCATTGTTGTGCAGGGCCTTGATCGATTCAAGATACTGATCCCGGGTGCCGTACTTTGTGCGAACCGATTTCTGCTGGTCAAATTCCCCCAGATCATACAGATCATAGACGCCGTACCCGACATCATCCTTACCGGCCTGCCCCTTGTATGCAGGGGGCAGCCAGACCGCACTGAATCCATAATTTTTCAGGACCTGTGCCGAATCTCGAACCTGGGTCCAAAAGGTCCCGTCATTGGAGACATACCAATGAAAATGCTGCATCATCACACCATTGATCTGAGACATAATCAAACTTCCCCCTTTTTAACGAAGGTAAATATGATCTGCACAAAAAGGCCTGTTGCCGTGCAAGGCTCATGGACGGCCCCACGTGCAGCTTTTTTGTCTTTGTTATGGAATGCGCCCAGCATCGCACGAAAAATAAATTAAACGATGCGTGGTAATAAATCACATATGAATCTATGATTCCAAATAGTTGTAGTAGAAACAAACAAAAAGAGCAATACAATTTTGATTTGGAGAGGCGATAAAGTTAGGTTACGATTCCATTTTGATGTCAGGAACGACAAGCGAGGGAAGGGGTAAAAACGGCAGATTTTAAAAATGGTCTGTGGGTCAAGAAAAAAAATAATTATTCACATCCATGGCGTTTTTTTCCTTGACCCGACTTTTAATGAATAACCTTACTGATGGGTCGCTATTTTACGGCAATGAGCTCAACGGTGAAAATCAATGTAGAATAGGGCGCAATCGTTCCCCCGCTGCCGGTTGAACCATATGCCAGTTCAGACGGGATATACAGTTCATATTTTGACCCTTCACCCATCAATTGAAGCGCTTCCGTCCATCCTTTAATGACGCCATTCAACGGAAACGTAGTTGTCTGCTCACGTTTGTATGAACTGTCAAAGATGGTGCCATCAAGTGTTTTGCCTTCATAATGGGTTTCAACGGTATCCGCGGCAGTGGGTTTTTTCCCTGTTCCTTCAATGAGCACTTTATACTGAAGTCCGCTGGCAGTGGTGTGAACACCCTCTTGTTTCCCGTTCTCTTCAAGAAATTTTTTCCCGGCTTCAATATTTTTTTTGCCTGATTCCATGCGCTCTGCCTGCTTTTTGTCTTCCATGGCTCTTTGGTAATTTTGCATAATATGCTGCATTTCACCCACAGGCATGTCTGATTCTTCCCCGTTAAACGCCGCAGTAAACGACGCCGCAAAAATTTCAGGATCCAGTTCAATTCCCTGTTTTCTGAAATTGCCGCCTACACTTTGACCGAAAACATAACTGACCTTATCTAAATCAACTTTCATTTTAGTTCCTTACACACTATAGGTTTGATAAAAATTTGATCAGTATACACAAAAAGGCCATGGGTTGCATTAATTAAATATCTGGCTATCCAGCAGCAAGGGTCTTTGCAACAAATCCTGCGATGGTCAGGCCGAAACATCCGGGCACCCAGGCGGCAGATCCTATGGGCGACCGTGGGCGACCCTGGCCGCCATCTACATCGCCCTGCGCCAGAGGATCTATGGCGTCTTTATCTTCAAAGGGTTCTTTGTTCAGCGGGGGTTCAATGGAGTAAACGCAGGGCACGCCACTGGACAATCCCCGGCGGCGCAGGCGGCGGCGTACCATCCGGGCCAGGGGGCATACCTCAGTCTCAAAAAGATCCCCGGTCCGGATCATGGAGACATCGGTCCGGCCTGCCGCCCCCATGGAGGATATAAGATCAAGCCCCATCTGCTTTGCCCCCAGGATCAGGCTGACCTTTGCGTTGAGCCCATCAATGGCATCCACCACCATGTCCAGATCCGGGCTTAAAAACTCGGCCAGGCTGTCGGCATTGACAAAAGAGGGGCGAAGATCCACCTCACAATCGGGATTGATATCCAGGACGCGATTTTGGGCCAGAATTGCTTTCTCTTGCCCTATCGTGGAGTGCAAGGCATAAATCTGCCGGTTGATATTGGAGGCATCCACCCGGTCAAAATCCACAAGCCGCAGATATCCGATACCGGAACGCGCCAGCCCCTCCACCACAAAGGACCCCACGGCCCCCAACCCGAAGACCGCCACCCGGGCGTTCTTGAACCGGTCAACGGTGCCCTTTCCCAGCAGTTGTTCCAGCCGGGCAAAGGGGCTGATCTGGTTTGAATCTTGGATCATTCGGTCGTCTCCTTTAACGTATTTTCCGCACCTTCAACCGACAAAGCACATATAATTTAAAATTAATTAAAATCAGCATGTTAACATGGTTTCTAAACATCTCATAAAAACACAAAAATATATAAAGTTTGTCTAGACAAACACCAGTATTTAGTTTATGGTGCTCCCCAAAAAATTAACAACCGAGAGGGAGCAAAATATGAACACCCCAGGTACCGAAGAATGGAATTTCACAGATGTAAAATTTCTTCCGATTTTCAAAGAGTACGCCAAACGTATCAATCTGGTTGAAACGATCAATACCATGACAGATAGCAAAATGGAATTATCGCCAGGCGATGCGGTTCTTGGGATGATTATGGATACAGTCTCCGGAAGGACTCCTTTGTACAGGCTTGAAGAAGCTTTCGACGAAATGGATACCGAGTTGCTTTTTGGCAAACCCATCAGCTCAGATAAATTTAATGACACAAATCTCGGGCGGGTATTGGACAAACTTTTTGAGACCGGAACTCAAAAGATATTTTCCCAGATTTCCCAAAACGCCATTGGTTGTTTTAAACTGGATACGCGCCATCACCACTTTGATACGACCTCTGTCTCCGTCTTTGGTGCTTACGAAGATCACCCTGATACACAACTGAATATCACCTACGGTTACAGCAAGGATAAACGTCCGGATTTGAAGCAATTCATGGTGTCCATGTTGTGTGTAGACCGAAATATTCCGATCATAGGAAAAACCCAGGACGGAAATGCTTCAGACAAGACCCTGAACAATGAGCTTTTATCTCATATCTCATCACACATGGCCGAACATGGCTTCAAGCCAGGAGCCTCCATCTACGTAGCAGATTCAGCCTTTGTGACCACAGACAACCTTATAGCAGCGCAGGAAAACGGCATCCGTTTTCTGAGCCGATTGCCGGCTAATTTCAATGAATGTAAGCATGCCATTACCCAGGCGGTTGCAGCCGATAACTGGGTCGATATTGGGACTTTGGCAGAAATCCAAAGCGAAAAGAAACCGCCTGCATCCTATCGTTATTATGAAACAACCGTCACCATAGGCGAGGAGGCCTACCGAGCCATTGTATATCATTCCAGCGCCCATGATAAAAGGCGTCAGAAACGCATAGACCGAATCTTAAAAACCAGCAAAGACCAGCTGGAAAAGAAAATCAAAGAGGTGACCCAGCACCCCTTCAAATGCCGCCCGGATGCTGAGGTGGCAACCGGCATTTTGACAAAGGAGGCAGAAAAAAGCCTCTACAACTTGCGAGCAGAGATCATTGACGAGCCCAAATACGGCAAAGGTCGTCCCCCAAAAGGGGAAGTCAGGATGCCGAAATCCGTTGAATATGGACTTAAGGCAACTGTCGAAGAAGATCCTGAGAAAACAGAAAAAATCAGACTCGAAGCCGGCTGCTTTGTACTCATAACCAATGTCCCGGCCCAGGCTAAAGAACAAGAATGGCCGGGGATCGAACTCCTCAAACTGTACAAAGAACAGGATGGGATCGAAAAAAATTTCGGGTTTCTGAAAGATCCAGCCATTGTGAATGCCATCTTTCTGAAGAAACCGAAACGGGTGGAAGCGCTTGGACTAATCCTCCTCCTTTCTTTACTCCTCTGGCGGTTGATAGAACGAAATTTAAAACTGCATGTAAAAAAGACGGGTCAACTGTTGCCTGGCTGGAAAAAGAAGCCGACAAATAGTCCGACGGCCTTTATGATGACTACGAAGTTCCTCAGCATATTAGTTATAACCGTTGGGAGACAACGAAAATTAGCAAAGCCGCTAAATAATGCTCAAGTTCAGTACCTTAGAGCCTTGGATGTCACACCGGAATGCTTTTTTGTGCCGTAAGAGTTGTGCAGTCATTGAATAAATTGTCAAAGAACCATAAAATTTAGTGCGGAATGTACGCTTTAACAAAGCCCCAAACAAATTCCGGCTGTTTTCATATGCGTGCCCGGCCAGGCTCTGAAAATCCATGTTTCGACGATCGGCGGCCACCCGAATAATCTCCGGCACATTGGCCGGTTCATTGAACGGGGTATCTGCGGGATGGGCATCCAGAATAAACTGGGGCACAATATCCGGGGTATCGGTTTCAAAAACAATCCGGTCAAGGCTGACGGCCTTCAAAGCAAGACCCACCTTCTTGGCATTGGGCCGGGTCACGGAGCCTGAAAAAGAGATATGAAGATTGAATTTTTCCAAAACCGGCACAAGATCAGCCGACCCGGAATAGGAGTGAATCACCCCGCCGGCAACCAACGGCCCGTTGTGCTTTAAAATTTTCAAGACAGCATCCCAGGCCTTGCGGACATGGATGTTGATGGGCCGTTTTAAATCACAGGCCAAAGCCAGGTGGGTTTTAAAAACCCCAAGCTGCAGATCCCGGTCAGCCGCTTTGTCCATAAAATCAAGCCCGGTCTCCCCTACCCCGGCCGGTATTTTCTCCAGCCACTGGCCCAGATTTTGTGCCCAGTCTGGACCCAGGGTATCAAGGAACCAGGGATGAACCCCAAAGAAGGGCATCACACAGGAAAATTTTTCAGCCAATTGGGCCGTCAGTTCGAAATTATCTTCCATGGTGGCGCAGGTGGCGATTGTTTCCACCCCTGCAGCCTGGGCCCGCAGAACAATATCCGGGGCCGCATCAATGATGCGCGGATCATGCAGATGGGTGTGAACGTCAACAAACCCGGTCATACTCAGCCGGCCAGGGAGTGGAGAAAATCAAGGGCCATATAGTAGCCGTGATGGCCGAAACCCGTGAGCTGGCCTGTGGCAATACCGGCAATCATGGAGGTGTGGCGGAAGGTTTCACGCTTGTGGATGTTGGACAGATGCACCTCAACAATGGGGCATGACAGCATGGAAATGGCATCGCGCAGGGCCACAGACGTATGGGTCAGGGCACCCGGATTGATGATCACCCCTGCCGGTCCCTGTTCAAACGCGGCATGGATATAATCCAGAATCGCACCTTCGTAATTGGATTGAAAAAAATCCAGTGAAAGCCCCAAAGCATCTGCGCGGTTCTTGAGCTCCCCGTTAATCTGATCCAGGGTCATTGCCCCGTAAATTTCGGGTTCCCTTTTGCCCAGCATGTTCAAATTGGGACCATTGATAACGTGAATCATGCCGGGTTTTATCTGTGCTTGCGTATTCATCTTTTCTTCCCAGACGACCTTATACCCCGGAATCGTCAAAAAACGCCCCGGGGGATAAGTCGTGTTAAATTATTGATTGAACATCAATCTATGTTTGGATGAAAAGTTGCCCAGATGCAAGGCGCAGGTGGGTGACTTTTCGTTCAAACACAAACTATTCAGCGGCGGCCGCAGCCTCAAATCCCAGATCAAATGCGTTAAGATTCATCTCCACAAGCTTGGGTTTAATCCTGCGCCTGATCGCCTCTTTAACGTTCTCCTTGGAAAAGCCCAAAGCGCCGGTCTGAATCAAGGCACCCAGCAGCACAATATTCACACTCATGGGAGACCCCGCCTGTTTGGCCAAAGCCATGGCGTCGATGGCCACAAGGCCTGCGGTTTTCGCCTTGAGCACCCGTTTGATTTCATCCACTTCGGGGTAAGCCCCCTTGCCGATACCCACGGTAAAGGGCGGCAGGGTGGCGGTGTTGGTGATTACTTTGGTATTGGCGAAACAGCGGCCAATGGCGCGCAGGGTTTCAGCCGGTTCAAAGCCCAGCAGGATATCGGCTTCACCGTCGGAAATAATGGAAGACGAGGCATCCCCGAAAATAATGGAGGACTCCACCACACCGCCGCGCTGGGCCATGCCGTGGATCTCGCTCATTCTCACCTCCACCCCTTCGATTAGGGCGGCTTCACCCAGGACCTTGGATGCTAGAAGATTGCCCTGTCCGCCGACGGCTACAATGACCATTCTTAATGTTTTCATATCGAATTTGTCTCCTTGTCTATTTCAGTGGACGGATGGCATTGTCAGGACAGATCTGGGCACATAAGGCACAACCCACACAGGTATCGGCATCAATTTTCACCCGGCCCGCTTCAATGTAAAAGGAGGGACAGGCGATTCCGTTGATGCACTCCTTGTGGTCGGTGCATTTATCGGTCACCTCAAAAGGTCTGGGCTTTTTAAGTTTAATGCTCTTGGCCCAGAGGATACAGGGCTCCTGGGAAATGACTACAGAGACGCCGTCAAAGGCCATGGCCTCTTTAATGGTTTCAATGCTCTTTTTCACCTTAAAGGGCTTGATCACGGAAACATGTTCGACCCCCAAAGACTTGACCAGATTTTCAATGTTCACCCGGCCGTAACCGGGCATGCCCATCAATTCCATATCCACGCCCGGATGGGGCTGATGTCCGGTCATGGCGGTGATGCCGTTTTCTAGGATGACCAGCGTAAAGTTGTGACGGTTGAACACGGCATTGACAAGGCCTGTGATGCCGGAGTGGAAAAAGGTGGAGTCACCGATCACACTGACCACTTTCTGGTCCGTGGCTTTGCTGAATCCGCAGGAGGAACTCACCGACCCGCCCATGCAGACCACAAAATCCCCGACGGACAGAGGCGGCATAAAGCCCAGCGTATAACAGCCGATATCACTGGGATGAATGACATCCATGCCTTCGGCCGCCTTTTTAATGGCGTAGAAGGTGGCCCTGTGGGAGCATCCGGAGCAAAGGTTGGGCGGCCGGTTGGCAATTTCAGGCACATCGGAGGTATCAATCTTGGCGGCCGGGGTATAATCAATGCCGAAGAAAGCCGCGATCTTCTCTCTGACCATGGCCGGATGAAATTCCCCTAAAGGCGTAAACAGGGCATCGGTCTTACCCAGAATGGGAATGACAAGGCCCGCTTCCTGGGCAAAGGCTTTAATGGCCTCTTCCATGAACGGCTCACCCTCTTCAATAACCAGCACCTTTTCACAGCCTGCCAGAAAATCTTTAATCTTCTTTTTGGGCAGGGGATTGGAAAAACCCGGGCGAAGAATTTTGACCTTTGATTCAATACCGAGATCTTTTACGGCATCCAAAGCATAATGATAGCTTACACCGTTGGCCACAACACCCCATACGCCCTGGCCCGTGGTAAAATTAAAGTCTGAAGTTTCAGACATACCCGCAGCCTTATCCATACGTTCCACAAGCTTGACATGCAGCCCCCGGGCAACGGCGGGCACGGTGACACAGCGCATGGGGTCCTTTTCAAATCGGCCCTTTGTCTTTCTTTCCTTGATCTCCCCAAAGGTGACAAAGGCATTGGAGTGGTTGATCCGGGTGGTGGTGCGCAGGATCACCGGCTGTTTCAAGGTTTCGGACAGTTCAAACGCCTCTTTGATCATATCCTTGGCCTCGGCCACGGATGAAGGTTCGAGCATGGGCAGATGGCCGAATTTGGCATAATAACGGTTGTCCTGCTCGTTCTGGCTGGAGAACATGGCCGGATCATCCGCCGTTAAAATCACCATGCCGGCGGTGACGCCGATATACGCAAGGGTCATCAGCGGATCAGCCGCCACGTTGAGCCCCACATGCTTCATCATGCAAAAGGTACGAAGTCCTGAGTTGGCTGCCGCCGCCGCGACTTCCAGGGAAACCTTTTCATTGGTGGAGTATTCAAAATAGAGATCCGATTCTTGGGACATCTGGAACAGATTCAAAGAGACTTCCGAAGACGGGGTCCCCGGATAGGTGGTTGCAAAGGCGACACCGGCTTCAACAGCGCCCCTTGCAATGGCTTCGTTGCCCAGGAGCATAATCTTTTCTCCGGGGCTGTCCTTTAACAATTTATGCATGCGCACGGCTCCTTAAACATAAAATCCTGGCGGGTGTATCTCCCGCCAGGTCATTCAGCGTTTGAAGCAAAAGTACCCATCTGCCGTGTTGCAGCCGGGCAACGTTGTGCCCGGGCCGTTCTTTATCGAACCGCCCAGACACCGGTTTGCGGTCAAACACTATCTTAAGTGGTAATTATAAGGGACTACTTTCAGGCGTATAATTTTTCAGCGTGTGCCAGGGAAGAAGCATACCCTTTGAACCCGTGGGTATCCTCACAGGAGTTAATGGTACTGGAAGCAAAAAATCCTTCCACCATGGTCTTTTCCCCATGACGAATCAACCCCATGAACAATACCGGAACAAGGCTGAGCCCGTTCCGACCGGTTTCAACACTGAAATCCAGCGGGGCGTCCGTCTGGTAGACGGCAAACAAGCTGTTTTGGACAGGCATCATCTGAACAATCTCAGGATGTTCGTGATGATGGTGATGGTCGTGAGTGTGATCACTACAATGGTTGCACATGATCTTTAAGCCTTTCATCTTGCAGGTTGTGGGCACATGTCTTTTGGAACATCAGGTCTTTTCCCGGCAAACGCCGCAGACCTTGCACCCTAAAACAGTTTAGCCCTTAATATTACCCAAATTTATTATAGAATTAAAGGTTTTTGAAAAAATTCTTTAATGGGTCTTGACCGCCAGAATGGCAGCCCCCTCCAGCTCGCGCACAAGCTTGATACAAAGATCGCCTTTGACAAATTCCTCTGCCTTGGATTTTTTACGCCGGCCGATGACAATCATGGAATGGCCGCCTTTTTTAAACTCTTCAATAATGCCGTCCGCAACCGTCTCACAGGGTTCATTTACGATTTTAACCCGAATATTTTCCTTGGGAATTCCTGCCCTTTCCACCAGGTCAAGCCTCGCTTTTTCAAGAATCGACAGGTATCTTTCCGGCTGGGCCTCCATAAAGCTTTTGCCCATGAGCTCATCACCGGCAGCCGGTTTTCGGAATACATGGATCAATGTCACATCAATGCTGTCCGGCCGAAATTTAAGTCTTGAAAAATATTCCAATGTCGCTTTTGAACTAAACGAATCGTTTACGGCTATGAGTATGGATTGCTTCATAATTCAATCCTTTTTAAAAAAAACGGGTTAATATAGTATCGGAACGAAAATCTGGAAATATTGTCGAGTACAAGGCGGACGCAAATTTTAACCGGAGTAATACATGAAGTATTTCGAGGATTAAAATTTGGGGCCAACGCCGTAATCGGCAATATTTACGGTTTTCGGCCGGTACTATCTATATTTCATCAAAGGCTTGGACACACCTGTCAATATCCTCAATAATCTCGTCAACCCTCTCGTAAAAAATTTCAGTATGTTTTGAAAAATGCATTAAAATATTATTCATGGTGCTTGGAATGACAGGGTACAATTTCTTTAAATTGACCAGCCGTCTTTGATCCAGTATGGAAAAATCAGCGTCACTCAAATGGTCAAGCAAATCGCCATAGATTTTTGGGTTGTTCTTAATCGTGTAAACCGTATGAAACCCCTTGCCGATGGCGTAGGTCAAAATATTGCCGATGCCGAATATATCCAAACTGAACGGATTCTCAGTGGTTTCATAATCGTAGTCAAAATCGATCCAGACATAGTTGCCCGTGGCCTTTTCCACAAAAAGATGGTCGTTTCTGATGTCCCCATGCTTAAATCCGTTCCGGTGCAAAAAACTGATGCCCTCAAAGGCCTTTGATAAATTTCGCAGAATCCCCGGCAAAACGGTCCGAAAATAAACCGGGTAGGCCATATCACTGAAATTGCCGAGATATTGAAGAAAATTGGGTCCCCGAACCACCTCAAGCACCCGGATATTTTTTTTATTTTCGTCGATGAAGGCCTTTCCCTGCATAAAAAGGGAGTGGCCTCTTACCAGATCAAGAATATTGCCTTCTTTGTCAGGACTTCGAAAACAATTTATTTTAACCCCGCCAAGGTTGATTTCAAAGGTCTCAAAAAATGCAAATTTAAGATATTGAATATCCTTGGTTGTCTGGTTAATCACCTTTTTAACCCAGAATTTTGGGTCTTCAATGCCGAAGCGCTGTTCCTTGGCATGACCGATCACCTTGTAGGTCTGGCCATCTATACGCAGGATATCACCGCTGTCTATATTATAAAAATTACCGGTATCTTGAATGTATGATTCTGCCATATCATTAGCCTCGCCGGTTGATTCAAAATTCTGGCCTCAGCAAAGAAGTCTGTGGGGCAAATTGCTCATCGCCACCTGGACCTGATCAATCACATTTTTAAGGCCGTTGTTTTCAACCACGATGCCCAGATGTTCGAACAACACGGATAAAGACTCCATATCCTGTCCGCTGACGGCAATCTCCTCACTATGATACATGCGCACAACCCCTGTAACCGTCTGCCTGAATTTGATGGGTATTGAGAGCATGGATACGATATTTTCCTTTGCCGCCTCTTTGGGATACTGAACCCTGGGATCGCTTTGAATATCCTTGATAAAAACAGGCTCTCCCTTTGCAAGGGCAGAGTCCTGTTCATCAATAAAAATCGGGCCTTTTTCCAGGTATTCCTGACTGATGCCGTAACTGCTCACCATAAAAAGCTGATGTTCCTTTTCATCCAAAACAAGGGTGCAGCAGCCTTTGATGTTAAATGTTCTGGCAATCCCTTCGGTGATGTGCGCCAATAAAAGCTTGGGGTCATCATAGGTTGAAATTGCATGGCTGATGGACCTGAACTGTTCCAAATCGAACTTGCGTTCCAATGCGCTGGTCATTTCAAATCTCCCTGTTTAAACAAAATTTGGACGGCTTTTCAGGCCGGTCGGCCGGGAACAATAAAATTGTAAATAATACCTATTCGAGCCGATCGACTATTGGAAATCATCCGTATGTATGACACGGACGTTTAAATAAAAATGAGACGAAAAAAAGTGAGCTTAATGACCTTATTATATTGAAAAAACAAAACCGATGTCAACCATTCAAATCTTGAAGGCAGCAGTTAAATTTGCCGTATGATTTTTCCGGTTTCCGTGCGCTTGAGTGTATCCTTAAATAGAATATCCTTGGGTCTTTCGTAACGATCCAGACGCTGGGAAAAATGAGCTTTCAGTATTTTTTTCATGTGTTCATCGTCCCGGCCTTCGACTACCAGAACGATCCTGTTCCCCAGGGTTTCATCGGGCTGACTTCCGATGAAAAACGGAGAGGCAATCAAATCTTCCAGTTTTTTTTCCAGAATTTCGGGAAAATACTTAATGCCGCCGCAAATGATTACATTATCGGCCCGGCCCAGGATTCTAAAGGATTCAGGGCCGTCAAGCTTCGCCAGGTCATTGGTCTCAAGAAACGGCACATCCAGACCCGGCATCTTGATGGTCAGGCATCCCCGTTCGGACAGTCCCACCTGAATTTGAGCCAGACATTGAAACCGGTCCGATGCATTTTGCCCGTTTATCCGGCGAAGGGCGATGTGTGTGGCGGTTTCGGTCATGCCGTAGCTTGCAAAACAGGCTGTGGGAACCCTCCCAAGTCCGGCTTCAAGCCGTGACGAAAGCGCTGAACCGCCGATCAGCAGACTTGAAAGGCCGTCAAACCGTTCCGGGGCAGCCAGCAATTTTGTTACCTGGTTGGGCACCATGGCGGCAAACCGAAAGTGATTGGCCCGGCATTGGGCCAGAAAGGCGAAATCGTCTGAGGGGTCTGCGGTACACAGATCAAGCCCGCCCAAAAGCGCCCTGACCACCATCAGTTTTCCTGCAATATACCTCAAGGGCAGACACAGCAGGATGCGCGCCTTAGGGTTCAGGCCAAAAAAATAAAGGGTGCGCACGGCGCTTTGGGCCACAAACTTTTTCTCTAGAAAAATGGCCTTGGGCGGCCCTGTGCTGCCCGACGTGTGGGCAGTGATCGTATTCTCCGGTCCATACCACTGGGCCAGGAAATCAAGGACATCCGATTCTATGCCCGGGGCGGCCGCCTGATTTTTTGTTTTTAGAAGATCTTTTACCCGGTGCTCGGTGCCGTTGAGGATAATGGTATCAGGGAAAATAGTCACGAAATTAAAAGATCCCCGGAAACACAAAGCGTTTATCCGGATTAAAAAAGAGGTGTTCCCCGCGAATTTCCAAAGGGGAATCCATATTATTGGTAAATAACTGCCCCGTACCAAGGCCCTGGTGCAGCCGGAGTTCTTTTAAAAAGGTCCACTGGGCAATGGCATTCAACCCCAGGTTAGATTCAAGATAGGAGGTGATCCACCAACCGATCCCCCGTTCCCGGGCCAGGTCGATCCATTCGTCACACCCAGCCATCCCGCCGTGCAAACTGGGTTTGAGCACCAGGTACTGGGGAACAAGGGTGTCCAGAAGGTGGATTTTCTCTTCACGCCTCGTAATGCCTATGAGTTCTTCATCAAAAGCAATGTCCAGGGGAGACGATTTGCACACCTCTGCCATCTGCTGCCACTGGCCCTTGGCAATGGGCTGCTCAATGGAATGAATATCCAGTGCCGCCAGTTGTTCAAGTCGATTCAGCACCTCATCCGGGGAGAATCCGCCATTGGCGTCCACCCGTAAGATAACATCGTCGGCACTGTATTCGGCCCGGATACCTTTGAGGATGGCCAATTCTTCTTCAAACTGAAGCGCCCCGATTTTAAGCTTAACACACCGCCACCCAAGATCCAGTTTCTGCCGGATCTGTTCTTTCATAAACGAAGGATCACCCATCCAGATCAGTCCGTTGATGGGAATACCTTTATCTCCCCGGGTGAAGTCTGAAGGAAACAGAATCTGCCCACCGGCCTGTTCCAAATCTTTCAGCGCTGTCTCCACCGCAAAACACACAGAAGAAGGAAGCTTCTGCCGATGGGCATCATCACAAAATTCATCAGGATCTGCGGTAAGCGAGGCAAGCGCCCCTTCCACCTCAGAAATGGTTTCAGCACTCAACCCCGGCAAAGGCGCACACTCCCCCACCCCGAACCGGCCTTCTTCTTCGAAAACAAGATACCAGACCCGGCGATGTTTCAGCACCCCCCGGGATGTCCCGGCAGGACGTTTAAACAACAAATCATGCTCAACAACACGAACGTTCATCATCAAAACCTTTTGTGTGCGCAGCACCAAAACTCTGTGCTCTCTGTGTTCTCTGTGGTTAAATAAAACCCGCGGGCGAAGCCCGCCAATGACACAAACCGGGAGGTTAGTAATCCCTCCGGGATTTTTTGTTTTTAAACCACAGAGAGCACAGAGGTTTGGCTACGCCAAACTACACAGAGAGTAAAATTATGGAAATTTCGGGAATTTTTTAAAATCCGGCTTTCTTTTTTCAAGAAAAGCGTTTTTACCTTCCTGGGCCTCCTGGGTCAGGTAATACAACAGTGTCGCGTTACCGGCAAACTCCTGGAGCCCCACCTGACCGTCAAGCTCGGCATTGAGTCCCAGCTTGATCATGCGCAGAGCCAACGGACTGTGCTCCTGCATCTTCATGGCCCACGCAACCGTCTCATCCTCAAGCTGTTCCAGGGGCACCACATGGTTGACCAGCCCCATCTCCAAAGCCTCGGCAGCCGAATACTGACGACACATGAACCAAATCTCCCGGGCCTTTTTCTGCCCGATGGTGCTGGCCAGATAGGACGACCCGAGCCCGGCGTCAAAACTGCCCACCTTGGGACCGGTCTGGCCAAAGATGGCATTTTCACTGGCAATGGTGATGTCGCACACCACATGCAGCACATGGCCGCCGCCGATGGCAAAGCCGTTGACCATGGCAATCACGGGCTTGGGCATGGACCGAATCTGTTTTTGAACTTCCAGGATATTGAGCCGCGGGGTGCCGTCCTTGTCAATGTAACCGCCCTCGCCTTTCACAGTCTGGTCACCGCCGGCACAGAAAGCCACATCACCCGCTCCGGTCAGGACAATCACATTGATACGCTTATCCTCCCGGCAGATGCGCAAAGATTCGCTGATCTCATGGACGGTGGTGGGCCGGAAAGCATTGCGGTAGCGTTCACGGTTAATGGTGATCTTGCCGATGCCCTCATAATATTCAAAAAAGATATCCTCAAACTCTTTGATGGTTTCCCACTGGCGTGTTTCTGTCATCTTGATTTCTCCCTATATGGTGTTTGAACCAAAAGTCACCCACCTGCGGCGTTGCAGAAAAATGTGCATCTGGGCAACTTTTAGTCCAAACACTGGTTTTGGTTCAGGCACTATTGGTTCGTGCATTTTTAATTTTTGTAAATAATCCTTTAAATACCTGGGTGTTGGTCGGGGCGTCCGTAAACATCTCTAAAAGGGTGGGAACAGACCGGTCAGGATTATAGAGTTTTTCAAGGGCCTTGTCCAACGAGGAACCTGAATCAGCCTGCAGATAATCAAGGCCGAATGCCGATGCAAGGCCTTTGGCTTTTGCCGTGTGCCCTGCAAAAAAACAAGTGTCAAACACCTGTTGGTTCGCCGCCCCGGTACGCCCTGCAAGATCCTCCACAAAACTGAAAATATTGCCGCCGCCGTTATTGAGCAGAATCACCCTGAAGTTCGGCCCCAGGTATTTATTCCACAATCCATTGGAATCATAGAAAAAAGAGAGGTCTCCCAGGATCAGGGTATTTATTTGGGAACTGCAGGAGGCAACGCCCACCGCCGTTGAAACAGACCCGTCAATGCCGCTGGTTCCCCGGTTGCCAAACCAGGTAACACCTTGGATACCGGGATTTAATACGGCATATCTCACCGTGGAACTGTTACCCAGATGTACGATTGAATCTTTGGGCACAGCACGCAATACATCGGCGCACACCCTGAAATCACTGAACGGTACCAGCTCCAGATAATTTTTAAAAATCTGCGCCGCCGTCTTCTCCCGGTCTTTCCAGGCCCGGGCATAATCCCCGGATGTTTTTTTGACCTGAACTCCGGCCATTTGCCCAAAAAACCGTTCCGGTGCCATGGCACACACCCGGGTTAACGCCTGGTAGGTGTCCATGTGCCCGCCGCCGGCATCCACATGAATGTGCCGGTCCGGTTTGTATTCCCGTAGATATTGCCGGATGCGCTTGGAGACGAAATGCCTGCCGAATGTAATGAGCAGGTCCGGCTGGAACACGGCGGCATCCGCCGGGGATATGGACCCAAGTACAAGTTCGGGACGTGTGCAGCAAAGGTCCGAAGAGATCTGCCGATTGCCCAGGTGTTCGGTGGCCACCACGGCACCTGTGTTTGCCGCAAACAGGGCCAGGGCACGGTCAAGTTCTGGATCGGCAAAGTCCTGGCCCGCCAGCACAAGTATTTTATCTGCCCGGTTGATATCTTCGACTGCTCCGGCCAACGCTTTTTCATCAAGCGACATCGGTGTCCCGGTCTGATCCACAACTTTGACATCCGGAAGCGGCGCTTCCACCGTCTGATGCAACGGCTCTTCCAGGGGGATATTGATATGAACGGGCCCCGGCCTGCCGGACACGGCCGTATTAAGAATATCATTAATCAAACAGGCGCCGGACCACAATTGCGTCTCCGACTCCTCCAGGGGCAGGTCGCACGACTGTTTGATAAAATTGCGGTAGAGATCGGTTTGACGGATGCACTGGTTTTCCAGCTGGTCAATCCAGTAGGCAGGCCGGTCCGCAGTAACTACCACCAGAGGAATATTCTGATAAAAGGCCTCGGCCACGGCCGGGGCAAAATTAACGGCAGCCGTACCGGAACTGCATACAAGCACAACCGGCCTTTTCTTTGCCAGGGCGATCCCCAAAGCAAAGTAACCGGCGCTGCGTTCATCCACAATCACCCGGCAGTCAAACTCACCGCACCCTGCCAGGGTATGAATCAACGGCCCGTTCCTGGACCCGGGACACAGCACCACATCAGAAATCTTCTTGCGTACCAACAGCGCCGCAAGCTGCTGCACATGCATTTTGGTTGAAATCATCACGCCTGTTCCTGCAACGCCTCAATGGCGTTTAAAAGTGTTCTGGATTTCTGGGTGGTCTCGTCCCACTCCTGTTCCGGGTTGGACCGGGCCGTAATGCCGCCACCCGTGTAAAGCACATACTGACTGTCTTCAATTTCCATGCTGCGCAAATTCACATACACGTCGGTGCCGCTCTGATCAAGGCGCCAGGGTCCCAGAAACCCGGTATAATAACGCCGTTCATGGGGCTCAAACTCCTGGATAAAACAAGCTGCCTCGGCCTTGGGCAACCCGCACACCGCAGGGGTGGGGCAAAGCTGCCCGACAAATTCCCCAAGCCGGTCTTTAATATGTTCCCCGGAAAAAAAGAAAGAGGTTTTCAAATGGGCCACGGTGGCGGTTTCAAGATCCTGGGGCCCCTTGGTCTGGTAGGTTGAAAACCCGAAGCGATGGAGAACGTCCAGTGTATACCTGGAGACAAAGGCCTGTTCTTCAATCTCCTTGGTAAACCAGCAGTATTGCCCATCGGGCCGCCGGGGCTGGGTGGCGGCCAGGGAGACGGTCTGGGCATGCCGCCCGTCGGACCGGAACAACAATTCAGGGGTGGCCCCCATCCAAATCCCGGCCTTGGGCAAATTGACCACAAAAACAAACACGCCCGGATTTTTATCATGCATATCCAGAAACAACCGCCCCATGGATTCACTTTTTTTCTCTTTGCAGATACGCCTGGAGACAATGACCTTGGAAAACTTTGCCGAATGGATCTGTTCAATGGCCTGGTTGACGCAGGCCAGGTAATCATCAAACTGTGTGGAGATGCACGGCTCTTTTGCTTTTTGACCTAAGGGTTCAGCGGTCAGGCCTTCCGGGTCAAATTCCCGGATCTGACCGTAGCCTTTAAGGTGCACAGCCGGCTGCAGCACAATGACCGGAGAATGTTCCGATATGTCAAACGGGGCAAACACAAACCCCCGGACCCGGCTTAACTGCTGCACACTGTCCTTGAATATAATGTCGTCCGGCGACCCTGCGATCAGCTGGGGGCTGTCACTGGAGGGCTGGAACCAGCAAGCAAATGCGGTATTTTTCTCTATGAGATTATCAATCAGACAACTAAACTGTGTAACGCTGTTCATCCTCTTCCTAATTTCTTACCGGCAGCGGGCTCATAACCCGGCCATGATATCAATTTTAAGTTTTTTTGGGCTTGATCATAACATCGGCCACAATGTAGGTTGGGGTGACGAAGGAACCCCAACATAAGCCTCTGGATTGACGGCATATTTTGTTGGGGTTCCTGCGTCACCCCAACCTACAGCAAATTGGTATGGCCCCCAATATGATCAAACCCGTTTTTTTAACATCCCTGACCCATGAAGAACAGTTTTTTTTGATATGCCTGTTATTCGCAGATCTGGTCAAATTTCCCCCGGGTCAGCTTGACCAGATCGTCCGGTGCCAGTTCAATGTCAAGCCCCCGTTTTCCGGCACTGACAAACATGGTCGTAAAATTTTTTGCGCCATCATGAATCACCGTCGGCAACCGCTTCTTCTGTCCGATGGGACTGACACCGCCCAGGATATAGCCGGTGGTCTTTTCCACTTGTTTTTGATCTGCCATGGCCGCTTTTTTGACCCCCATGGCCTTGGCAAACAATTTTAAATTCAATTGGCATGACACCGGCAGAACCGCGACACCAAGATCCTTGCCGTTCATTGCCACCACCAGGGTTTTAAACACCTGATCCGGGTCAACCCCAAGTTTCTCAGCCGCCTCCTGCCCATAGGACGCGGCCCTGGGGTCATGGCTGTATTCATGAATTTTAAAATCAACTTTTGCCTTTTTAGCTGTATCAATGGCTGGTGTCATTCGTCCGTTTTCCCACTCTTTTGTTTTAAAATTCGGGATTGATTCCCCGTCGGGGCAGGCCCCTGTGCCTGCCTGAACAAGGGCAACCACAGGGGGTTGCCCCTACAAAACGGCAATAGAATAAACCCCTAAGACGCTATGTTTATCATGTTTGTATAAGGTTCTTAAAGGCTTTGGAAACAAAAAAACCCCTGGAATTTTATCCCAGGGGTTTCTTGGTGTTCGCGGATCAACTTTTTTGGAAAAGAAGACGCGCACTATAAAAATTTAAGGTCGGGTCATAACATTAGCCACACCGTAGGTTGTGGTTGAACGAAGTGAAACCCAACAATTTATCGGTGTTGGGTTTCGTTCCTCAACCCAATCTACCGGCTACCGGCTTTACAATGCTGTTTTCTCACCACATAGTTTCAAATATTTTTGTTCCAGATTTTTATACCGGGTCTGTTCTTCCTGAAGCTGGGTTTTCAATTGCTCGATGAGCGCATCCCTGGATCGTTCGGCCTTATCCGCCACACGGTCTAATTTCTTTTCAACGGATTCGGCCATGCGGTCCATGCGCTGCTCCAGACTGATAATCCGGGTCATCACGCCCCCATCCGGCACGGATTCAATTTCAGGCACCGGCTCCTCGGTTTTCTGCCGGTCTTTGGTGAAAATACCCAATCCGCCCTTGTCCTCAATCACCTGGTCAAGCAGATCCAGGGTGATGGCATGTTTATCATCGGCATAGGCATAGACCAGCACGGCATCGCATAAAAGATTAATGGTCCGGGGAATCCCCCGGGAAATCTCATAAATCTTTTCAACCACATTGGCGGGAAAAAGGCAGGGATCGCCCCCGGCCCGGGCAATCCGGTGGGAAATATAGGCGTGGGTCTCCTCGTTATCCATGGCGGTCATATGATAGCTGACCGATATGCGCTGGGCAAACTGCTCCAGTTTGGGATCTTCAATCATCCGGCGCAGATTGGGCTGCCCCACGATCATGATCTGAATCAAAAGATCCTCATCGGTCTGGAGATTGGACAGCATACGGACCTCTTCAAGCACCTCATGGGACAGATTCTGGGCCTCATCAATAATGAGCAGAACATTGCGGCCGGCCGCATATTTTTCAATTAAGAACCGATAAAAAATATCCAGGGCACGGGCTTTACTGATCCCGTCCTCGTAAGGAATGTCAAACTCATTTAAAATCAGGTAGATCAGATCATTGGACACCACATTGGTGTTGAAAACAACCCCCACATCCATATCCGCATCAACCTTGTTCAGCAGGTTACGGATCAATGTGGTTTTACCGATGCCGATCTCCCCGGTGAGCATGACAAATCCGATTTTCTCCGACAGCCCGTACTCCAGAAATGACATGGCATTTTCATGCTTGGAACTGGAATAGAGGTAATTGGGATTGGGAACCAGGTTAAACGGCTTTTCTTTGAGATTGAAAAACTTGGTATACATAATTATTTCTGTTTATTCAGCACAAAGCCAAGAAAATTTTCCTTGGGCAGAAGATTTGCCGCCTTAATAATATCTTTTTTGGATGTTTTCCCGGCTTCCACCACCATGATCACACCATCCATGAGCGGGGCCAGGGAAATAGCCTCGGACCGCTCCAGGACCGGCGGCGCATCAAAAAAGACAAACCGGTCATCATACCGCTCTTTCATCTCCTGAACCAATTGTGCCATCAGGTGCGAGGACAACAACTCCGATGAGTCCATGATGGTCCGGCTGCCGGAAATCATGGTCAGCTTATCCACCCCGGGCCAGACGATCAAATCGTTCAACGGTGTATCATCCAGGAAATAATCGATCAGGCTGCTCTTGCTTTCCACGCCCAGGTAGCGATGAATGTCCTGGCCTTTAAGGTCACAGTCCACCAGGAGCACGGTCTGATTCATGGACCGGGAGAAGACCAGGCCCAGGTTGATACAGGTCACGGTTTTTCCCTCTTCGGACCAGGCACTGGTAACCATGACGGTCTTGATGGGCTTGTCGGCGGACCGGTTTTTGATGTGGGTTCTTAAAATCTTGTACTGCTCAATTTCTGCAGCACTGGGGTTCAGGCAGACGCTCCGGTAGCGTTCGGCCACCTCGGGATCAATCCGGCCGGATTGGGAATTGGAATAGACCGGCGCAGCCCACCCATCTTTTCTGGGCGTCTGTACGTTGGTATCCCCGGTCGATTCCGTGGTCTGCTGCCGTTGGCTTTGTGCCCGTTCAAGGGCTTTTCTCAATTTCATAAAAATAAACCTCTTGGAGGGGAGTCTTCTACATACTCCCTATTAATTCTATTCTGCGCATGATCTTAACCCACAGCACATCCAGGTCCATGACGTAGGCGTTAAATAAAACAACCACCACGACCACAGCCACAACCACCCCGAGACATGTTACCCATACTTTCAGCCGTTTTTTTGCAAGCTCCTGCTGGGTCTCAATGACAGGCACCACCGTAAGCACCGGCATGCCTGTGGCCCGGGAAAGCGCATCCGCATCCCGAACGGATGTGTCGGAAAACTCCATGACCGCAGCCAGCCCCACACCGGCACCAATCCCCAGCACAAATCCGATCAAAACGATGGCCAGCCGGTTGGGCTTTGAGGGTTTCTCAGGCAGCTTGGCCGCTTCCACCAGGGTAAAGCGTTCCCCTTTCTGTTCGGACTCAAGCTTTTTGGCCATATCCGCTTCGAGCATTTTGGCCTGCAGCTCATTATATTTAATGTTCAGGCTGTTTCGCTCTGTGAGGAGGGCATTGTATTTTTCCTCCACACCGGGGGTGGCGGCCAGCCGTTTCTTGTAGTCCTCGGCCTGGTCCGTAAGATCCTTGATCATGTTCCGTGTGGAATCAATATCGGATCTGATGCCGGCAAGTTTTGAGGAGAGGGTCACATAGGCTGGATTTTTCCGGGATTGCTCATCGGGCGACTGGGCTTTTTCCCTCTTTTTCTTTTCCACCTTGGCAGCAACCTCTGCGATCTCCTCTTTTTTCTTCTGGACATCCGGATAGCGGTCGGAAAACTGGGTCTTCAGGTTGATCAGCTCCAGCTTCAGCATTTCCAAACGCTGCTCGTCCTCATCCTTTGCCGCGCCTTGGGCAAGCAGATCATCCATCTCTTTGGGGGTATTGAACAGCTCCTCTTCCAGTGCCTCTTTTTTCTCCTGCAGGGTTCTTATACTTTCCTTGGCCGCTTCAATATTGCGCTCGGTATTATCCAGGCCCTGCATGTTCAGCTGATACACCTGGGGCAGGGAATCGGCGTTCTCTTTTTTGAACCGGGCCAACTGCCCTTCATATTCAGCCAGTTCGTCCTTGATTCTCTCTTTTTCCGTCTTCAGAAAGCCCAGGGTGGAAGAGGCCTGCTCGGTCCGGACCTTTAAATCCTCTTTGAGAAAAAGTGTGGTAATGGTGTCCGCCACCTGCTGGGCCTGTCTGGCACTGTCCCCCTCAAAACTCAGGGTAAAGGCAATGGTGGCCGTGGCGGTTCTGCCGGACTTGCGGTCGGCAATTTCAACATTCACCGGGGTCAAGGTGATCTGGTCGCGCATTTTGTCGACGATTTGATCTATACCCATTTTATCACGCAGGTTTGGATAAAGATTAAATCGTAAAATCAGTTCCTGGAGCTGTTTAGAGGTTAACACCCGCTGCTTGATGCTCTGCATGCGCTGCTCTGCAAAGGTGGTCATGCTTGATGTCACATACTCTGCCGGAATTTCACGCTGTTCAATGAGAATGGTGGCCGTTGACTGATAAGACGGGGGCCAGATCAGGGCTGTCAGCGCCGCTATCAGGACAATCACCGCAAAAGGAATGATCAGTGCCCATCTTCGTCTTTTCAAAATTGCCAGATAATCGCCGGGGGTCAGTATTTGTTCTTCCATCTCTTCGCCTATCTGTTAAGTTTTTTAAAAACCATGTTAATATATGCCGTTTATCGGTTTGGCGAAAGCCAAACCCTCTGTGTTCTCTGTGCGCTCTGTGGTTTAAAAATATGAAATCCCGAAGGGATTGAGTACATAATCAAGGGCTTCGCCCTTAAATTTTATTTAACCACAGAGAACACAGAGAGCACAGAGAAGGGCTCGGTGGTTAAAAAACAATCCTTTTTTGGGGAGGGATTGTTAAAATTCTTTTTTCAGGGTCATGGAAAAGAGGTTGCGCTCCGTTTGCGTATCCTCAACGCGATCATCCAGATGTGTATACCTGTAATAGCCGGATAAAGAGAATGTTTGGGTGAACCTGTATCTGAAACCCGGCTGAACATTAAAGGTCAAATCGTCGGTATCTTCCTGTGTTGTCCGTTCATTTTGATTCAAATAGCAGGAGGCGTTCAAGCTAAGGGTCAGCTCCTCTGTCAGGCGATGGCTGACATTGCCGGAAAGGCTGGTTCGCTGGACCACACCATTGGTGCCCGAAGCACCGCGCATGTCCTGGGACAACGCCAGGCCCATGGTCGATTTGAGCCCTTTATAATTAATGCCCGTGGAAAACACACCGCCCAAGGTGGCATCCTGTTCATTTGTAACATCAGTCTGATTGATTAACGTGCCGCTTTGTGTCCAAAAGGTTTTGAGGTTTGTTTTCTCGTCGGTGCGACTGTAACTGGCCCCAGCCAGACAGTAGACGTCCAGAAGTTCCGTCAACTGCCGGGAAAAACCGGTCGAAAACTGAAACGTATCCGAGGTATACTCCTTGAATGTTGTCTGGCTGAGTATCGACCCTGGATACTGGTTTTCAATATCAGCAGTATACCTGAAATAGCTTAAGTTCAAAAGCCCTGTGGTATTCCGGAAATATTCGGACAAATTTTTTGAAAAGGAGACGGTGACATTGAATGAGTCATTCTCTTCGAGTTCATCATCCTCGTCTATCTCGGTGTTCCCGTAACTCACCTCAAGACCGGCTTTTGTTATTTCCGAAACCAGAAAATCCGAAGAGACCGAAAAACCATATTTTTCCCGGTCACCGGCAATCTTAAGACCCGTGGTATCCGTATCCCGGTCCCGGGTGGAATCCTTTGAATAATCGGCCGTCCCGCCAAGAGAAAGCCGTTCGGTCAACCGATAATCGATACTGCCCGATGCAAAACCGTCCAGGGCATCAAGCGCACTGTTATCGGCATACCACCGCTGCTTTAAACGGCCGGTCAGTAAAGTTTCCAGGCGCTGGGTTTTCCGCTTCAGGGTCACCCCGCCTTCAGCCGCCGTAATCCAGTCCGCCTCCGGCTGATCGTCATCAAAAAGAATATTGTCGGAATACTCCTGGTTTATGGAGATGAAAGGCGTAACAGAGTCCGGATCAGCAAGGGCGGCACAGGTCCACAACACCAGCAAAATAATCAGGGGCAGACATTTTTTCATGGTTTCTCCTAACGGACCACGATCACATCATCCCGTTGAAGCATGATATTCTGATCCAGGTTTTCTCCTTCGGAGACCTCATCATAATTGAAATTCATAATTTGGGTCTGCCCGTCAACTTTCCTGAACACACCGATCTCCTTTTCCTTGGCAAAGGGTGTCAATCCCCCGGCCACGGACAGGGCCTGGAGCACGTCGATGTTTTTATGAACGGCAAACCGGCCGGGATGGTTTACCTTGCCGATAACATAAACCACCATGCTGTTGACCTGGATCAGACTCACGGACAAAACCGGGCTGGAAACAAAGGATGCCAGTTTTTCCTCCAGCTCCTTTTCCAAATCCACAACGGTTTTTCCTTCAACCGTAATCTGGCCCAGCAGAGGCATCTGTATGGTCCCGTCGGGCAGAACCACTCGCTGCCGTGTAAGATCGGCATTTTTCCATACACTGATGTCCAGCATATCCCCGGCACCGATGCGGTACTCCTCGGCACCGGCCGTCACGGCCCAGCACACCAGAATCAAGATTCCAAAAACCAAATTTTTCAATAATTTCATACCTTTTATCCCATGAATTTTAAGATTCCCGTTTACACGACAGCCTGTCAAAAAACGATACAAACCTTGGACGCCGCAACCAATTTTCGATGAAACCCCAACAAAAAAACAGGCCGGACAAAAAAAGAAGAAACCGGATACCCTTGCAGGTATCCGGCCAGTTTTTAATTGTGTCTTACATGTGCATTTTAATTCCAGCGCCTAAACGCATGAATTAACTATTACTGGTCTTTCTTTTGAAACCAACAAGACCCACAAGACCGGAACCAAGAAGCAGCGCTGCTGCTGGAACCGGCGTTTCGCTTACGGGATCTACGTTTGATTTCACAGCGTTGTACAGAGCCAGAGCGGATTTGCCGCTGTCAAAGGACAATGTATACAAGCCTGTGATAGAATCAAAGTTTACGTCAGCTTCTTTATAAAAAGTAAGGGTGGAGCTATTATCTTCTTTCATGTAGAAACCGAATTGAGCAACCCCTTCATTCAGAGTGAAAGTAATAGAACTGGTACCATTTACCGTCACCTGATCTCCAGAGATGAAGAGCTCATTTACGCCGGAAGCCAAATCGTAATAAGTTGCGATTTCTGCGTTATAATCATAAAAACCAAAAACTGAATCCGTGCCGTCAATCGTAAAGATAGAACCGCCATCAGTCGCCCAAGGCCCGCTATACAAAGCTGCAAAAGCCGGCTGGGTCAGAAACAAACCGCAAACCATAAGGCAAGCGGCAACAATAATACTACTTTTTTTCATACAAATTCCTCCATTTTTCTTTAAAATATGACACATTAAAAACTAAATCCTCGATTTTGCTGAACGCTTTCAGTCCGCTGAAGGGATGAAAGAATCAGCCGATCGAAACTCTCATCCAAGGCGCAATGCATAAATAAAGCCAAAATATACTTTATCTTTTATATTTCGAAGATCTATTGCATTCAACACAAAAAAACATCAATTATTTATGCAAGGCGCAAGCTTTACCGCTTACCATCCGAAGAACGCAAAGAGCCACTCATGCCAAGCGCCTTAGCATATGAAAAAATATACATAAACTATGAATAAAAGTTCACACCCATAGCTTTAGTTATTACTTTTATTATGTTTATTTTTCGCCTATTGTTGATAAAATTTTTCATACAATGCCTGCGCCTGCTGCCGCCAGGGGAAATCCCTGTCGCCGGCCAGGGCAAGTTTCAAATGAAGTGCCGCCAACTCTTTCTTTCCCAGATCGTGGCAAATCCGGGCAAAATGGTATTGGATTTCCAGATTATCCGGCAGTTTTTCCACAGCCTGGGCAACGTATGTTTCCGACTGTTGCAGGTCACCCGCTTTGTAGCTCACCCATCCCAGGGTATCCAACACCAGGCCGGAACCGGGATTAAGTTCCAATGCCATCCGGGCATATTTCAAGGCTTCATCCAGATCCGCCTTTGAGGTCCGGTTTTTCCCCAGCAAAAATGCCAGATTGTTCGCCGCCGACCATACATCCTTATGCCGGGCAAGGCCCTGTTTGTACAATGCAATGGCTTCTTCATATTCCTGGTTGTGTTCATAAATCTCCGCCAGGGTCAGCCAGGCCAGCTTATTGTCCGGATCTATCGCCAAAGCTTCTTTAAACTTTTCAACCGCCTCGGCTTGACGTCCCTCTTTCAGATACAATTTGCCCAGAGAGGTAACAAACACAGATGAATTTTTTGTATTTTCCGCCCCGGCCTCAAGTTCGTCAATGGCCTGGTCCACCTGGTTGGTCCGGGCCAGCACCTCAGCCATCCGAAGACGCCCCAGGTCCTCTCCTTTTTTGCTTTGCTGAATCAGCCGGTACTGGGTCATGGCCTCGTCATACCGGTTCTGGGAGAGGTAGAAGTCACCCAACCCGGCAATGGACCCGATATTGTAGGGATCCAGGCTTACAATCTGCTTCAGGTTCTCCTCGGCGGCCCGGGTATCCTTCTTTAACACATTTACCCGCACCATATTCTTAAGAATTTTGGCAGAGTTGGGGGCCTGTTTTAAGGCTTTTTTCAAAATCTCCAGGGCCAGGTCGTAATTTTTGCCAAGCACATGGGCGTTGGCCAGGCCGATATACCCTTCCAGATAGTCGGGATGGGCCTCGGTTACAGCCCGGAAACGAGACACCGCCTCATCCCCGTCTCCCCGGGCCAGGGCCAGACGGCCTTTAAGATACTGGGCATCAATATTCCTTGGATCAATATCCAGCACCTGATCCACCTGGGATTCGGCCTCATCTGCCTTACCCTGGATCATCTCAAGTTTGGCCAAGTTGATCCGGGCCTTGACCAGATCCGGTTCCGGCGCGTTCTGGCCCAGGGAAATATAATCCTTGAGCACCTGGGACGCCGGGGCAAGCTGTTTCTTTTTCAGATAAATCTCGCTGAGCAGGGCCGTATACTGAAAGGTTTCCGGGTGTGCTTTCAACCCTTTTTTGATCAGGGCAACGCCTTTATCTTCCTGGTTGGCCCTGAGCAGCAGGGCCGCAACAGCCACCACCCGCTTGTCATCATCGGGATCATCGGCCAAGACCTTATCGACAATCGCGTCGGCCTTTTCCTGCTGATTGGTCTGAATATAAACCCAGGCCAGATTCAAGGTCAGATTCAGATTGTCCGGCACCAGTTCCAAGGCCTTTTTAAGCTCTGCTTCCATATCCTGAAGCTTGCCCTGTTTTCCCAGGATCCGTATCCGGGCCAAAATCAACGCCACGGCCTTGGGGTGGGCTGCCTGTCCCTGGGCAAGCACCCTGTCTGCCTCGGAATCCTTTTTTTCCATATCCAGAGCCCCGGCCTTAACAAGATAAAATCCCGGGGGCAGATCCGGTTTTCCGTCTAAATTTTCAAGCAGGGCCAGCGCGGCGTTGGTGTCCTTTTTTTTCAGATAAATACCGGCCTTTAAAAGAATCGCATCCACCTGACCCGGCGCATGCTGCAAAACCGCCTCAACCTGTTCTTCAGCCCGGTCCAGGGCATTGGCCGCCAGAAACAACCGGCCGAGATCCAGACGCGCCTCGGTATTGTCCGGGTCCAGGGCCACCGCCCTGGACAGCGCCCCGAAAGCCGCCTTGCCATCTTTTTGACGCAAGGCCGCCTTTCCCAGATAATGATAGGCCTCGGCAAAATCCGGATCAATCTGGACGGCATTTTTAAACTCCAGCTGTGCTGACACAACATCCCCGGCCTCCAGCAGCTTTTTACCCTTTTCAAAAAAGGCCATTTTCTTTTCATCCGGGGAACCGCAGGCCGCCACAACGCTCAATAAGGCCAAGGCCACTGCCCAGACCAAAAAATTTTTTAGATGTTTCATCTTTAACTCCTTTAAAAAAAGCCTCTTGCCACAATAACGGCCAGACAGGCAATCAAGGTATTATCCAAAAAGGTATTGTCTCTTCTGAGTTCCCCAAGCAGGACATCTCCACTGAAAAACAGAATCAACACACCGGCCACAACGGTTCGTAATTCCGGGATGTTCAGCTGTAACGTGGGCAGGCTGGGAAAGACAATGATCACCAGAAAAATCAGAAAATCCTGGGGATTGAATTTAAACCCGTTTTGACGCTTGGTAAGATTCAACGTTCCGATCACAGCCAGCACCAAGGCCACCAGCATCCCATAATTGGCCAGCATTACCTCTTGGCTTACCCAGGAGGCAGGATAGACTATGGATTTATACATTAAAAGCGGTGTAATGCAATACAAACAAATTCGGAGCACACTTTTTTTGTGCGCAGGAAAGCGTAACCGAAAATAAAAAATGACCACAATAAGCCCGCCGGCAAAGGCACTCATGTAACCGGATATGTCAAAGGGCATCAGGCACTGGAACATAAAAACCAGGCAAAACCCCCATTTAAGCAGCCCGAAAAACATCCGTATGGACAATTGCTCTCCGCCCAGCTGAACCAGAAAACTTCGGGCCCCCAAAATGCTCGTATTCCCGTCTCTGAATTTAAATCCGGTTTCCCGGGCCAGGTAAAACAAGAAAACAACCCCGCCGGCCAACCCAAGAAACACGATTAAATTGATCAGATTGGAATAAAAGCGCAGGACAAAGGCGCAGGATAAAAACATCGACTGGAGCAGATAGATCAGGGTCACGGACTCGGAATGAAACAGGCCCAGTTTCATCAGTCGATGGTGAAAATGGTTCTTGTCCGGTTTAAACGGCGAGCCGCCCTTGGCCATACGTTCGACCATAACGGTAAGGGTGTCGATAATGGGAAACCCGATTAAGAACAACGGGCTGACCTCACTGTACGGGGTGTGGTTCTGGGTCAGCATCAACGTGAACACCACACATAAAAACCCCAGCATCTGACTTCCGGCATCCCCCATGAACACAACCGCCGGGTGGGTATTGTACCGCAAAAACCCCAGAATGGCGCCGGACACAGCAAGGCACATCAAGGTCAGTGATGCGTTCCCACACCCGTAGGCAAAAAAACCGATACTGACAAAACTGAGCAAAGAAACCCCGCCGGCCAGTCCGTCCAGCCCATCGGAGAGGTTAACGGCATTGGTCACCCCCACAATAAAAAGCAGGGTCAAAGGCATGGAGACCACCAGCGGCAGGATGCCGTCCCCGGGCAACAGGCCGCCCAGACACCGAATCTGAACACCGCCGAAAAACATGACCACAAGGGCACCGGCCACCTGGGCACAAAGTTTCTGCCAGTATTTTAATTCCCTTACATCATCCAGGATACCGAACGCCACAATGATGGCGCAGCCCAGATGAACCGCCCGGACCGTATCATCCATGGGCACCCAGATCATCACCGGTAACAACGCCCCGAGGGCCATGGAGATCCCGCCGCTTCTGGGCATGGGCAGTACATGGACCTTTCTGGCATCCGGCTCATCCACCAGGTTCATACGAAAGGCCATCCGTTTAAATATCGGCACCAGGCCAATGGTCAGGAACAGTGAGAGAATAAATGTCGTAAATAAATGCATATAGTCCAGGTCAGCCGCAGCACCTCTGTGCTCTCTGTGCTCTCTGTGGTTAAAAAAAATAAAATTCCGAAGGAATTGAATTATTATTCCTAACAGCTCCTAGTTTTCATTTGAGGGCTTCGCCCTCTCATTTTATGAAACCACAGAGAGCACAGAGAGACACAGAGTTTGAGTGCTGCGCACTAAAATTGTTTTGGTTTATTTAAAGCAGGTATGAAATTTAGAGTTTAAAACGTTGGATGCCGTCTTTGAGTTTACGGACGTTAAAGTTGATCAGCAGGCCGGTATCGACTCCGGCCAGTTTCATATATGTCAGCAACTGGGCCTTATGAATCCCGGCAATTTGTTCCACAGCCTTTAATTCAACAATCAATTTTTTATCAATAAACAGATCAACCCGATACCCACAGTCCAGGTCAATGCCTTTGTAACTTATGGGCATGGGCCATTCCGATTCAAACCCAATACTTTTAAGTTCAAGTTCATGGCCCAGGCATTTGTGATAGGTCGATTCAAGCAACCCGGGTCCAAGCGCCCTATGCACCTCAATGGCACACCCAATCACCTGCCCCGTTAACTCGTCCCAACCCATAACCTTTTCCTATCGATCTCTGTGTCCTCTGTGCTCTCTGTGGTTAAAAACACAAAATCCCGAAGGGATTGAACAAAAGATAAAAAGCTTCTAACTTTGATATTGCAGTAACCCAGGAATCTTATCGAAATGCTTATCTTTTGAAAACAACTTGAGCCCGTGTTGGAATGCCGAGGCGGCTATCCAGATGTCGTTGGTTGGAATAGGTGCTCCCTTACGCCGTAAAGTGTCCAATATGAATGAATAAAAATCGGCAGTCTCAATATCTATTGAAAATAATCTAACCCGAGGTGAATCCAGGAATATGTCCAATTCATTTCGATTGATTTTTTCCCGGTTGCCCCCTTTAAATCCGGAGTAAAGCTCGCCAACACTTACGCAAGAAACACCAATTGTATCTATCTGCCTAAGCGCGGTGACGACCTCTTGATCTCCTTTCATAGCCAAAGAATAAATGTTGGTATCGATTAATACCTTTTTCATTTCCACAGATCCGGATCTATCTGTCTTTCCCCGTCAATCTTTTGTTGAATGAGTTCATACTCATCCTCACTCCAACGGCCAAACAGATCATCCAGGTCGTCATATTGTTTTGAAAAACGCTTCTCTTTTTCGAAACCCGTATTTTTTTTTATGAATTCAAGTATTAGCTGATTCAGGCTTTTTTCCTGTTCTGAGGCCACCTCTTTTAGCTTAACAGCCACTTCAGGCTCAATACCTCTAATGGTTATTGTTTTCATACCCACCTCCGGATTTCATTTTATGCACTCGCCCTGATGTCAATATATGCAATCTAAACTCTTTTGTCAAAATAACTCAGAAATCCCGAAGGGCTTAAGGCCATCTCCCATTTCAGCTATACAAACCATCTCTGTGCAGTTTGGCGAAAGCCAAACCTCTGTGATCTCTGTGGTTTAAAAACATGAAATCCCGAAGGGATTGAATAAAAACATCACTGAGGTAAAAAAGTATTCAACACAGGCACAACAGCCCGAATAAACCCCTGCAGCCTCTTTTCAGCAGCATCAATGGATTCACCGTCTCCAAGTGGCACAATAACCCGCACCAGCGCCCCATCCGTCCGCTGCCGGGTCAACGCATCCCAGAAATTGTACCACTTCATCTCAAAGGCATTGGTCAAATTACGCCCCCGCATGGGAAACCAATAATAGGCAATCTGCCGGTAAGGCCCATTCTCAATCAAGGCCCGGCTCACCGGAAGCCGGCTGCCGTCCTCCAAAGAAACAAACGCCTTGCCACTCTGTTTAAACTCCCAGCCGCCCCCCCGAAGACAGGTAGCCGGAGAATGAATGGACTCGCCTTTCTTTTGATTTTCATAATATGCCACATAAAAATCAATGGGCCGCTCCTTGTCGTCCCTGTAATCCACCATGACATAGTCACTGAGATCCAATGTATCTATAATCTCGGCCTCCATGGAACGTGCTGTTCCTGTCCACGGGCCGATCTGCATGGGAAACTGCTTAAAAGGTTTTGAAATCGGTATGGCAGGCCTGAATTCAATACCCTGGGACAGCACAAGGGTCAATCCAAGCAGAACCATTGAAACAATGAACTGAGACTGAAGAAGGCCTTTTTTGGGTGAATTCACTTCAGCAGCCTTTTGTTCTGCCCTTCTTGACGGTTCATCATTAATACCATCCGCGGCATGAACCTCCTCCGGAAAGAGCCTGTTCATCACCCACATTTCGCCCAGCAGCACCCCAAGGGTCACCATAAATATCAGCCAGCCCTCAAAATCATGGAAAAACCCTTCAACCACCTTTGATCCAAAATGTTTAGATAATATCCCTGTCAGGGCAATACGCAACGCGTTGGTAATAATAGTCAAAGGAATAGAAGAAAAAACAAGAATAATTTTCTTCCAAAGCCTGGTCTTATAAAAATATGCGATAAGAATACTTAGGATAATCATGGGGAACAGGTATCGCAGACCCGAGCACGCATCCACTACCTGAAGCCGCGTAAATCCAAGATCTATGACATTGCCTTCCCTGAAGGCACTCATCCCATATACCTGCATCATCAGCACGGCCAGTTTTGATGACATCAACCGAAGTTGAAAGGTCAACTTTACATTGAGAAAATTGGGCAAAGGGAACATGGCCAAGGACATGACCAACGGAAACCAGATCACCTTGATCCGGTCCATTCCCATATGAATCCAGCACAGTCCCATAGCAATCAGCCAGAAGGAAAAATATAGCATGAAGTATTCACCGGCCAACTCGCCCATCCAGTAAAGACACAAGCCTGGAATAAACAGCAAGAACCCATGCCATACAACTTTACCCTGAACTGCGGCAAAAGCATTCTTCTTTTCCCACAGTAGATACAAAATAATAAAAGGCATGAGCATGCCGTGGGAGTAATCATCCCGAGCCCAGTCTTTTGTTACCAACCATTGAAAAGTTGAAAAATAAATACCTGTAACCAATAGGACAAGAATAACGAACTGAATCAACCCATTCTTCCCGCCCAATTTGTTCGTCATTGTATCAACCATTACCCCATAACCTTTTTCATAACCACCTGAGCCGCAAACAAAGGTAACTTAATCTGCCGCTTTATTCTTGCAGGCTCTTCCAAAAGCCTGTAAAACCACTCTAATCCAGTATTGCAATAAAACTCAGGAGCCCTTTTTACCGTACCGGCCAAAACATCCAGTGTCCCACCAATTCCCTGGCAGACCCGGATGTGTTTAAGCCGTTTCCGGTTCTTAGCAATCCACATTTCCTGCTTTGGCGATCCTAACGCCAAAAACAAAATCTGCGCCCTTGATTCATTAATCCTGTCAATGAATTCATCCATCTTATCATCTTTCAAGTAGCCATTCTGACGGCCTGCAATCCTAAGTGCCGGATGGCGTCTCAACAATTCATCAGAAGCGGCTTTATTCACTTCTTCCTTAGCCCCGTATAAAAAAACGCGGTAGCCTTTATCAGCTGCCAAGCCGCAGATATTCTGCATGAGTTCACACCCCGGCACCCGCTTTACTGATGTTTTATGAAGCCAATTTGCCGCCAAAACCATACCAACCCCGTCTGGTATGAGTAAATCGGCCTCTTTGAACATTGAGTACAAAAATGGATCTTTGGGCACCAAATAATTTTTTTCCGGATTGGATGCGAACACAGTATGAACTTTATTCCCATTTTCCACAAAATGAACAACTTGACCCAAAGCCCGTTTCATATCGCAATCATCAATCCATATATTTAATATCGGGTATCGTTTTAAAGTTAATAGGCTCATTGTTTTAATATTCCAAAAACATCTGTATTGGCTGGTTCTGCTACATTGATTTTACAAACTTTTTTAGCCGTAGATATCTGATTTTCATAAAAACACCCCTGATGTTCATTTTTTAATTTCACAACCACAATTGATTTCATTTTTTACCCCGGCTAATTCTTTCTTAGATACATCATCGAATTTAAATTGCCCATCTGATTATTTTTTAAGCTCCTTCGACGCTGCGCCAAAGGACCCATATTTTAAAGTATACTTCCTTTGGCGGACCTTGATGATGACTTAATATCCGGCACAGCTGTGGCAGATTTTATTCTGATCATGGGCTTTAATTTTTTTGACCTGGTTTCTCCAGGATATATAAACAATCTTTAATCTCATAAGGTTCGACCTGTGCTGTACGGGTATTTTTGGCGCTGCATCTCCTATTAGTTAGAAGAAAATCTTGCAAATGATAAGATTTATGAAATTTCGCGGATAAATTGTTTAAAGTATAAAGAACTGATAAATGTATCTTACCGTTTTAAATTTTTATTCAACAACATAACTATATAGGCTTGCCCCTCCGGCAAAGTAGATCCTGCCTTTAAAATAGGCTCCCCCCGCAGTAATAGGCTCAGGAGACGTTTTAAACTCAATATTTTTATAATTTTGAGAATCAATTTTACCTATTCCGTTTTTACACAACATGTACACATCATCCGGGCTCTTTATAAAAATTCGTTGACCCTGTTGGTATGAAATAGGCATCCCTATTTTACCTTTAAAGATTAAGGCGTTTGATTCTGCGGCAAACGGATTGTAGACAAAAAATATACTTCTGTCGGCAATGCCGTATACCAATCCGTTTTGAGCCAGACAAAGGTCCGAATAGTCTTCTGCTCCAGAAATTACATCTCGACGCCATAGTACCTCTTTTGTGCTGAAATCCATCAGATAAAGTACTGCGTTTTCCGCTTTTGTAACTCCGCCTGTTCCAGGAGTAATAGTCGTTCCACCAAGGATCATATTTTTATCCAGAGAAACCATACTTCTGGTTGAATGATTAGGAACTATTTGACTATGATCCAATTGCTGAAAATTTCCTGAGTCACTGTTCCAAAAAAGGAGCCCACCTCCTGTATATCCATAATCTGGCGATCCAGCCATTATAATTGTTTTTCCATCTGCATGAACCAACAATCGGTAAGGTCGATAAATATCAGGGGAACACACATGATCTATAAACGGATTGCCATTCAATTGTTTTTTTTTTGTGGGATTCCATTCTTTCGAAGGATCCCACTCCATAAGTTTTCCCTTTATATAAGAACCTATAAATAACTTTTCCTTTTGAACCGCAAGTGTATTCCACTGGCCCTGACACGACCTGCTGGTTAATTGTTTGGTTTCTGGATCATAATTGAAAAAATATTTTGGATGTGTTGTTCCGCCACAAATCGTCCCTTTTGGTCCAAGTCCTACACTCATAATGTAAGCGCCTTGGCTTTCATACCGAAAATCCAGTTCCCTAACAGCCCCTAAGTCATCTTTAATATTCAACCGCCGTTTTTCAAAATCCAGTTCGGAGATACGTTTTCCATCCGGAAAATCCTTGTAATTTAATCCCTGCCTCCCTGCGATATATTTTTTTTCCCTGACAACGGAAGGGAATTCATCTTTCAGTATTTCACCATTATATAATTCATACCAATTACCGGATTTATCTTCTAAAGTATTTCCATAGACTTTCCCATTACGGTCGCGGTATACATAAGCCATTCCCCTTTTTCTCTCCAATTCTGGAATCACTGGAATCGTTTGTGCCGTCTCAGGATTAAATGCTATAATTTGGCAGGCAGCCTTGCCGATTGCAAAATATATCCACCCCTTATCATCGGCAGCTATGTATCTGGGGTATTGTTTCCAATCAGCATGATAAACCGAACCAAAATCCCTAAATTCTTGGGTTGTCGGATTATATGAAACAAGCCCACTGTCGGGATACGTTGCCGACCAGATCACACCGTTGTCATCTTCTGTCATGCTCATTGCTGTTTTGGGTGTAGTTTTACATACAAAACTAAACTCATTCGTATCTATATCAAACTCAACGAAATGACTTTCAAAATGGGCATAATATTTATTTCGACTGGACAAAATTGAAGCAAACGGCTTGTCTTCTTCAAGGGGAAATGGAGTTGTGTATTCTTCTGTTTTTCCCGTTAAGGCATCAATTTTAAGTAATTCATATCCACCTCTGTAATCATTTAACCAGGACAAAACAACGTTATCCCCCTGCCCGTCAACTGTGGCCACATAGCCTCGATTCGTGCTGACGGGAGCAGCGACCCCATGAAAATAGAATCCGTTTCCTATATCTTTTGCGACGTTCGCATAAAGAGTGAAAGGATAAAAACAAATTAAAATATTAAAAAAAATTACGATGCGTTGGATTTTGCCAGAAGATATATTCATTGTTAAACTTCTCTTTATATTATTTAATGCCTACTTCTTCATCAAGCTCGAAATCTTAATACTTTATTGAAGTTCCAACGTTAAAGATATTTTAATTTTCCCAAGAAAGCACTCTGTTATAAATATTTGATATTTTTTCAGCAATGGAACCAACTGATAAATTCGTTTCAATATAGTCTCGGGAATTATATTTTTCCCCGCGACTTAATACATTGAGCACATCTTTGGCAAAGTCACTGCTGTCTCTGCTTGTAATGATAACATTGCCAACATGCCGGCTATGCTGCCTGATATCTCCCACATCAACCGCCACAACAGGCAAATTAACGGCGAGTGCTTCTTTGACTGTATTGATGCTGCCCTCTCGTAAAGAGGATACAACCAACACATCGCAGGCATTATAATACAGGTTCAGTCTGTCCTGATCCACATTCTTAACAATCAGCAATTCAACTGTTTTATCCTGAATGTGCGTCATTGCTTTTTCCACTAAAGAAAAATTTTTTTCTTCCCTTGCCGGATCACTGGCAAAAAGAACGTATTTCTTACAAGGATCAAGGCCTATTTTTTTTCGTGCGACAGTTTTATCAACAATTCTAAATGTTTCAAGATTTACGCCATTCGGTATGATGGAGAAAGGTTCCATTCTATTGACTTTGGCCATCTCCTTTGTTTTGTAAATAAAGTATCTGGCCGATGATTTTACCCTTGCGTTCACATGAGCGTTAAACACACCGAATAACCCCTTATTGGGCCTAAGGATATCGCTGCCGAGGAATGAAGCAACGATGGGAACTTTTTTTTGAAAACTAGCCACGTAACTGTTGAAGCTATAGTGGCCGTGAATCAAATCGTATTTTTTTTTTTTGACCTCTTGGTTGATTTTAAATATTCCAAAAAGATATTTTGACGGTCCCCGGCCTGTTAAAAAAAAATATGTTACATCTATCCCCATCTGCCTAAGTGATTCCCCTTGGGAATAAATAAATGAATTCATTTTTAAAGGGTGCTCAAGTTCGGTAACAACAAATAATACCTTCATATCAACTCTTTTTTTAAATTTAGCATCTACCGGACAGCATGAGCCTTCGATAGTATTCCTGGTTTTTTTTGGTTTTTAAGTGTTTTAATTTTAGCCATTTCTTTCCCATCAGCATTTTTAATAGGATGAACGCCTGGTTACCATGGGCTAACCCATTTCGTGGAATACTGTAAAGATCATTTTCCCTGCTAAAATGATCGATGTTTTCTGAAAAGGCGATCTGAATACCCGCTTGCCGTAAGAACCGTTTTTCTCTTTCATTAAAATCCAGTTCGGGTTGTCCATTTGGATACGCAAAACTTTTGATCGGCTTTCCTAAAATTTTACCTAACTCTTCCACTGATTGTTTGACTTCAAATTCACAAGTTTCATCGCTTTCATTTTTTAATATTGGATGATTCATTGTGTGAGCGCCGATCTCCACTAAACCGGAAGCATCTATCTCTTTTAACTGTCCAACATCCATGTTCATGCACGGCTTTGGTTTAACGGCATATGTTTGCTGATATTCAGATATTATGCGCCATATTTTTTCTATGGTAAGCATCTTAAATATCGCTGTAATCGGGACGTTCTCAGGGTTGCAGGAAACATATTTTCTATTTTTGATGATTGCCCTAAGATGCTTTGAATCATAGCCTGCTATCTCCTGAAACCAAAAATTAAATCTTTTAACCAATGCTTCAGGAGATACGTAAATGGAACATGGGATATTATGTTTTTGCAATATGGGAAAAACAATATCATAAAAACTGTTGTCACCATCATCAAAAGTAATGTGACAGGCGTTGGACAGTTCTTTTCCTGAATGATAATAATCCAGTAAATCATCAATTGTCACTAAATTATAGTGCCGTTTGATAAGCAAGAAAGTCTTTTCCATCCAATCGTTATCATCAACAGCATGGAGGTTGATGATCGTATTTCTAAGTATTTTCATAATAAATTTTCAGGCCTTAGGGCTATAGGAGAATAGCGTCTACTATCAGAAGCCATATCAAAAGAATTTTTTAAGTTACCTTCTAATACCCATCTGCTGAATATAGTATCCAGTTTTCAATATCCCTGATATCCAATCCATCGTATACAAAATCTTTATCTTCCGGTTTAACTATATTGGGCCTTACCAAAACGGGTAACCGTTCTTTTCTGATCAACTTCAGAAACGTATCTGTTTCGATAAAACAGCCGGAACGTTTCATCAGTGTTTCCTGATTTTTAGATGTATAAAGCGTTCTTAACACACATATGTTCAAGTATCTGGATGCCGTGTTCAGCATTTTAGATAAAACCATAGCGGAATCGGCACCATACTCCAATAAAAGGCTCTGCTTTGCCGAAATTCTTTCGATGATTAAAAAACCTGCAAGTTCGCCGTTTTTATATGCATAGATATAAGACCGGTCAAGATTACGATCTTCAAGGTATCGCCATCTGTAAAACTTAGCGGTTCTATAATTTACGATCTTATCTTTAAATCTGTTTTTTATGAAGTACGCTGCCAACAGATCTTCTTTCAGTTCAGTCAAAACTTCAATTTCCAGATTACGATGTTTGATTCGTTTGTGGCGTGTTTGTTGATCTATTTTAAAAAAGACCGTTTTAAAAATATTTAATAAAGAAATTTTATAAGCATATTTTTTAAGACCAGTGGTCCGTTGCCACCCTTGTTTCTGGTTTGCTATAGTGGGGATTTTATTGGCGCTCAGAATAAGAATAATTCCTTGTACCCTCTCGAATTGAAAGGAAAACACTTCAATACTTTTTAAATTAAACCGTTTAAGCAGACCAAGTTTTCTGAAATCTGGATGAACGATTCCGTCAGCACCTACAAGTACCTTGATTATTTTTTGATCTAAAATAAAGTCCTGAACCACAAATGAGCGAAAACCCACAATTTGGCCGTTATTCAATGCCAAAAACATATAATCTTCCATCTGGGCCGGATTCAATTCATACCGCCACTCAAATTTCTTTCTTTTTTCTTCATCCGCTGCATTCTTCCATAGAAAAGACATGAAAGATAGCAGCCTCTCTTTGTATTCTTTTGAATATTGGATTATTTTTATTTGATCACTGCTTTCCATATGAGGATTTCCATTATAATTTATTTAAACTCATTCAACATGGATTGGGATACCAGCCCTACATAATCAAACAGGATCACTAAAAAGACATTTCATAGCATTTTTATAGAAAAATAGCTCTCTGACTTCCGGTTTTAACGCCTCTTTCCATGCCAACACGCCATCAGCGAAATCAACCAGAGGATAATCCGTACCGAACAGGCAGCGGTCTTTTAGATAAGTATTCACAGCACCCAGTGTAGATTCAGGCAAATATTTCGGCCATAAGGCACTGAATTCAAGATAAACATTTGGATGTTTTTGGGCCACTGCCAGGCCAAGAACCCCAAATCCGTTTCCGGCGTGGGAAATCACCAATTTTAAATGGGGAAAATTCATGGCGACTTCATCCATATACTTCGGATCACCCAACCACATACTTTGATACCGATTGTAATGCAGGCTGCCGTGTACGATCGCGATGATATTATTGGATTCACAATAGGCATAAAGCGGATAAAGCACTTTATCATTTGCTTTCACACCCCAGATATAAGGACTAAAATTTACGCCTAAAAAGCCCTGCTTTTTACACTTTTCCAGTTCCTCTAAATTTTGCTTAATGCCGTACTCAGGATTTACCCCGGCAATATAATAAAAATTGTCTCCATGGGCTGAGTTCTTTTTTGTAATTAAATGTTCGTTGTCTTCTTTGGAGCCACCGCAAACAACGCCTTGGGTAACGCCCTGGGAATGCATATTATGGACAAATTGCTCGTCATCCAAAACCGACAAACGAGGTTTCATGTGGTACAATTTTATATACTGTTCAAAATGAGGTGCCGGGTTATCAGGATTCCAGGGCTTTAGCATTTGTGGCGTTCTAAGCCTTACTCTAAAATCAATAATTTTGTCCATTCCTACCTCCATCTTATAAGCTTACAAAGGTTTTAATTTATAAACACCGTACGAGAGTTCGCCTGCTATAATTAGCCAAAATGATTTTGCCTGACTTGTTTATTGTCCACCGGCAATAAGACATAGGCCATAGATTCTTTAATAGGTCAATCCTTATTGATTAAAGCCTTTTGAGGAATTGGAACAGTTTTTCTCCCTGGATTTTATGATCAAAATTGGAAAAAGCGGCAGCTCGCCCCTGCGCCCCGATTTGTAGTGCTTTTTCAGGGTTGTCTATCAAAAATGCGGCGGCGGCTTCGATATCCTTGCAGTTTCCCGGCTTGACAATCATAGCACTTTTCCCATGCTCTATAAATCGTTCAATATCTGAAACCCGGGAGGCGATGACAGGCTTACCGGTGGCAAGATATTCCCCAAGCTTAAACGGAAAACCGGCATGGGCATAGTCAAGATCAATTCTTGTCATGCAATGAATGTCAACGCAGTGTAGCACATCATAGTAAGCATCCTCATCAAGATACCCTTTATATTCTATACGATCCTTAAAGGGCGAACGATCAACCCGGGAAAAAAATTCAGACATGGACGCCTCCGTTCCCCGCCCTGTTAGAACCAGACAGACATTATCTCTTTTTGCTGCAAGACCATCAAAGGCATCAATCAAATCCAGCACCCCGTCTTTCCGGCCAAAGCTTCCCGCATAAAAAAGCGAGATCTCACTTTTATTTTTAATATTCGGCTTCTGATTATCTTGAAATTTTGCCATATCAATTGATATTGGCCTGTAATGAATTTTTATATTTTTAGATAACGAATTTTTATAGGCCGCTTCCAGATAGGAACTGATGATGATCAGGCCACTGGCAATTTGTTTCATGACTAAGAGGAATTGTTGAATTCCCAAATTTCTTAGCTTAAAGAAGGGAGATTTTGATGTGGTTACAATAACATTATAATCCTCTACAATGTCAAAAACTATCTTGTATCCCATGATTTTGGCCAAAATAAGAGGTATCAGATTTTCATGAGAGACTGGACCGTAATGATATATTATGTTAACCGAACTTTTCAGCCGGCATTTTCGAAGATAAAAAAAAGTTTTCATATAGAGCAAAGGAAACAAAACCATAAAGCCATTCCGTGTTAGACCCGGCATTATAGTATGATAAGAGATGCCTTTATAAATACCGGACCCTTTGTTTCCCACGCTTAATTGACGCAAAAGAACCACTTGAATTAATACATCTGGCATTAACTGCAATGCATCAATGGCATGTTTGATTCTTTTTGTTCCGGCCATGCCTTCGGGGAAAGTAAAGCCCCCCATAAAAAAAAGGTTTATTTTTTGTTTTTGCATATACTTTATTATTTTTGATTTTCAATAGGATTATTTATCTTAAAAACTTTCGCCGGGATACCGCCTGCAATTGCATTCGCAGGAAGATCGTTTGTTACTATACTGCCGGTCGCCACTAAGGTATTTCTTCCAATTGTTACGCCCTTTAAGACAGTTACATTTAATCCAAGCCAGACATTATCTTCAATAATTACCGGGGCATCTTCATCTGTTCTAGGATCATTAGAATGCCAGTCTGTGTCGGTTATGGTGGTATTTGCTCCACATCGCACATAATCACCGATTATAATTTTTTTATTGGCACCGACCACGGTTCCGCTGAATCCGCAATAATTTCCTATTTTTATTTGTGCATTCTCATTAAGTGTCGCAATAATACATTTATGATTAATACCAATATAATTTGACCATTGAGAAGATCTGAAGGTACAATTAGAACCAATCTGAATAGCTGAATAGGGAAATCTTTTAAAAAGCGGGAATCCAAAAAATTTACAATTTTCCCCGATATCTATCCGCCACCACTTGAGACGAATTTTAGCTATAACACTGGAAAAAAATTGTTTGACATTAATCAATCCACATTCAATTAAATGGGGTAAATTTTCTTTGTTAAGTTTTCTCATATTTTTTGCTTCATTCGAAGGATGAACTTGAAGCTCGCTTAAGTTCTTTTATAAATCTTTCTTGAACTATTTCATAATTAAACTCTTTAGAGCTTATATCAATCGCTGTTTTAACTATATTATTTTTAAGGCCTTGATTTTCAATCAGGTCCTTTAAAGATTGTAATAAATTTGCTTGAGAGCCAACAACATGAGCCCATCCTCGTTTTGCAGCATCAGCCACAAAGGGAACTTTTTGGGGGCCATAGAGCAAAATCGGAGTACCGGATGCCATGTACGCCGGCACTTTCGTCGGCATGGAAAGCCTTATGGCTTTAATTGATTCTTCTTGGAATTCCACAGGCAAAATGAGCAAATCCGAATTCTTAAAAAGAGAAGCTACTTCAAATGTATTTTGGGGAACTTCCTCAATCTCAACATTTGAGGGAAGCGAGGCAAAAAAAGGATGTTGAGAAATAACCGACCCTACATCGTTTGTGTATATCTTAAAAAAAATATGTTGCTTATCATTATTTTGTTTTAATTCAATAAATGCTTTACAAATATCTTTTAAACTTTCAACCACACCCCAACTTACTCTACCGGAATAAATCGCAACAATAGAATCCTTGGTTTTTGAAATACTATTATTGTCATATTTTTTTTCAAAACAAGGATGTACAGGATTATGAAATGGGATAAATTCAACACCGTATCTCTCCCTGTATTCCTTACACATTGCTTCGCATATGCCCATACAAACCGCAGCATTTTTAAAAAGGGTATCGAGTTGACTATTCATTTTTTTTCTCACAAAAGAAGACATCAATCCCGTTCTATAAATGTTAGAAGGATAGTCATCCATTATGTGAATAACAGTCGGAATGTCATATTTTCCCATCAGTTCTAGTGTTAATGCAGCAACGGCAACACCTCCTAAGTGAGTATATAATACTTCCGGTTTAAATGAGTTGCAAAACTGCGTAACATCGAAAGATAGCGGATATTTTGTTAAAACTGCTGTTATTCCAAGCCCATTAAAAACTTTTCTCAACAATGACCTAAAAAGAAAAACGGATTTTTGACGTAAACTTTTTTTATTGTAATTTATTTTCGTCTTATTTGTTTTTATGGCTTTTTGAGTGTTCCACGGAATGCCAATATTTATATATGGAATAAACAATTTCCGTTGCAAACGTAAAGTCTTTTCGACTATTTTCGGATCATTTTCATTATGATCCGAAAACATAATTGCAAGCTTATCCTTGGGCCAATCACGAAAAAGGTTGGTCAATGTTATTGATCCACCACAAGTTTGGTTAAATCCATACCCTGTTAAAACAAGTACTCTGGGGTAGTCACTCATTTGGTCATCCTGAAATTATATTTAATTGAAAGAAGTTTGGTTGAGATCAGTAGTGTCCGGTTAGATTTTTGCGTACACTGAAAAACGTAATTCTTGGCTATTTTTATTCACAATAAAAATTTCTCAATTTTGGGGGGCCTATTGCCCCACCTTATTTTTATAAAACCCCGCTAAAAACTGTCCGAACTATTGTAATGACGATTTTCAGCCATAACGATATATCTTGTGCCGGTTCGACAACAGCTTTACTTTTTGTTTCAGGATCACAATATCAAACAGGCAATACATAGCATCTCTACCAGCATCATAATAGTCATGGATAATGGATTTTCGGCTTAAGGAGATTTCTTCCAAGTCATTCAAAATAGAGTCCTTACTATAACCCATTACAGATAGCCTCTGCTCTCCTATCCACTCAATATACCTTTTGCACCATGCCTTTCTGTGTACGTTAAAAACTGTCTTTTTCCATTTTTCCAAAGGCTCCCTTGATATATTTTTGTAAGCTTTTACACCTGTGGGATCTCCCATTTTTCCTGTTAGCTGATTGGAGAGTCCAATTTTATCATGAAAGGCATTATCATACTCCAAATCCAGATAATCAAAAATAACCGCCAGGCTCTTTTCAGGGTTTGATATTATATGTTCATAGTTGATTGAAACAGCACGATGCCGATGCTTTTCATACGCTGCAATCAAGTTGCTTAACCCTTGAAACAGGTCAATTTTATTGCTGCTCAATCGCCATCTTCCCTTGATAAATGTCTCCACGATTGAAGTTACAACAGCAAGGGGATGTCGCCATAAAAAAATAAATTTCGCCTGGGGAAACATCTGAAAAATATCGTCCACAATCAGGTGATACCTGGGAGTTTTATCTAAGAAATAAAAGCTGTCAGCATCAGAGGCTGCTCTGTATGTTTTGATTATATGCTCATGTAGCAAGTGAAGGTATTCATCTTTTCCATGCTTCATGGTTTTAATAAAATCTTCAACCGCACGGTGCATGGTAATGTGACTATATTCCGAATATACCCCTTCAGGTTTAAGCATATAAAAAAAGGGAAGCAGAATCCACGGTTCGGAAGATGTGCTGATGCCGGGATGTTGTGATACTATCCTTTGCAGCAGGGTGGAACCTGAGCGGGGAAGTGAAAAAATAAATACAGGGTTGATACTGTTTTTTTCCATTATTATGATTCTGTCTCAATTGATTTATTGGTAAAATTTAAACAGGATAATGATAGTCCAAAAATCAGGGCTATAACCTTAATAATTATCGCCATTGTCGTAAAACACCAACCCAGTAAAATCACCAGTGATGAAATAAGGAACACAGTTTTAAATGTATCCTTTTTGCTTGTTTTCAATGTTAAAACAGAAAAAATAAATTTTGCGATAAATATAAACCATATAAATAACCCTACAATGCCATTTTCAACTAAAATTTTTAAATACATATTATGTGGCGGTGCCCTTAACCCTTCATATTCCGCCGTCCCAAATCCTGTGCCAATTACAGCATTGGAGAGCTTAGATGAATAGACATCCAATAAAGCCAGCCAGATATTTATTCGCCCCGCAGACATATTTCCCTGAAGGGCGGCCCCTGCATCGCCTGCGATTGTGATTCTTTCCACGGTGCTTTTCACCATAGGATTGTCCCATAATGAATATAAAACTATGGGAAACAATATAATCCCCAGTAAGAGCAGCTTATAATCTTTTATCTTGACTATAATAAGTCCAAAAATTAATAAGAGAGAGAGGAGTCCCCCTCTGGATCCGGATAGAACAACGATCACAGAAGAGGATAGCATTATCGCCCCCAAAAAAGCCTTAAAAATAATTATTTTAGACTTTTTAAAAAGATAATATGCATACGGCAGCAAAATACATAACAGATATGAGTCCTGGTTTGGATTGCCCGTTAAACTCGAAAACCTTTTCGTTGGATCTTGATCACCATGGATAATAACCATGTTTAATTTAACTAAAATAATTGCACCAATAAACAGCGTCGAAAAAGTCACGATCATAATGGCCAGATACCCGTCACGTTCTTTTGATTTATTTATGAGGAAAAAGGAAATACAAAAAATAATGGCCGGGTCAAAAACAAATTTTTTATATATTTGAAGTTGTTCCACGAAGCTAAATCCTATAGGGATTGGTAAATGGCTTACATTCCTCAACAAAATATCAATCCCTACATAAGTGCATATAAATATCAGTATTTTCAGGTTAGGGATTTTTATCTGCTTCATCCGACCAGTATAAACATCGGTTATCAACAAAATTAAAATAGCAACATATATTGTGATGTTCGTCGGGTTCAGCCCATATCCGAAGCTTAACCATCCAGGGAAAAGCATCCCAATCGTTAACGACAGTATTATAATAATAAATAAACCCTTTTTCATATGTTAACCTATAAATTCAACCTTAAATGAAATACCTTTCATATAAATCCGCATCTCAGCTCAAGCCTAACAAGCCAGATTCATATTTTTTTATTATAATTACAGCATAAACAATTAAAAAACATTCAATGAGAATATTGGCTACCACAAACATACTTAATACAATTTGGGGGTTGCTATATAAAAAATGCCCTGTAACCAAAACGGAAACCCTTATAATAACAATAAAAATATTAAAAATTAGCTTGACGGCCTGTTTCCGGCAAATCTCATAAATTATATTTGACGGAGATCCTAAAAACAGCATAAAGAACCATGGAATTAATATCAGGATATAATCCTTGGCCGGTGCCCAGGCTTGTCCGAATATATCACTGAAAAAATAATGGGTAGCAATTGCCAAGACACCGAATCCGCCTGCACCGATAATAAGCAGCAATAAAGTAGTTTTTAAGAACCCCCGGAGTATATTTTTATGATAAGCTATTTCTCTAGAAGATTTTTGAAAATAAGCATTTTGGACTGATTGAGATATGATATTTACCGGCAGCCGGACGATTCGGTCGCAAAGACTATAGTATCCCAAAACTGCCGCGGGGAAAAAAATGGAAAAAAGAAATACCGTAATATTCCTGGAGCTGTAATTCAGGAAAAAATTTAGTGTAGAAAAACAAGGGAATTGTTTATATTCCGATGCAAGACAGGAAGCCTTGTCCATTGAAAATTTTTTAAAATCAGCTTTAAAATTAAAAGGTTCCGGCTTTAAAATTAAAAGAGGCGTTGCCAACATCCCGCTAATTAACGTGCTTAATATCAATCCCCCACTAAAGGCACCAATGAAAAAACCAGCACAAATTTTTATTAATGCAGATATTACGGCTTCCCAAACCCGAGACACGGCAATGATCTTGGAATGGTTGTTGCGTAGGCGCCAAATTTTAAGAATATTATTTAATCCGGTAATTAATACCCCGACGGGAACCATCAATATCCACAGTGAAAATTCTTGATTGTTAAGTACGGCAGCAATTTTTTCATTAAAAAAGAACGCTACGATAGACAAGACAATCGAGCTGACAAAAAGGACAAATATGGATAAAAAAAGCAGTTGTATAGAATCAACGTCTTTTTTAGGTAAGATTATAGCCCTGTCGTAACACAATGACCCTATTTGTGAGAACAGCCCGACAATTATGGTAAAAAGAGAAAAGACGCCATAGTTTTCGGGCATAAACAACCGTGTTGTTATCGGCGTCACGCCGATTGTAATGAGTTGCGCTAATAAACTTCCTGTCAGTAACGAAAGAAAAGTCTTAAAAAACTTTGATTGAAAAAGAGCCGCCATGCAAGTAATAAAAGTTCTCCTATGTTTAGCTATACCGGGGATTTGAGATGCAAAATATTATAAAACATTTTCAACCAGAGAATAAAAAATAAAGAACACGATCTTAACATATTCCGAAATTGTATTTTTCATGTTATTCACGGCAAGATTTAATCCTACTAAATTAAATTTTACAAACCGACTTCCCACAAAGTGAAGCTGCCACTCCTCTCCTCTAAACACCATTTTAGAAATAATCTTTATTCGCCTCATGTGATAGGGGGAACTAACCATGATAGCTGATGAGTAGTTCAATTTTTCCATGATTGCTTTTGCTCTAAGGATTTCTATATGAGTATTTTCATAAAAAACAGGATAAATTTGAAAAGTAATGCCGTTATCAAAGCCTCTACGGTCTTCAACATTTTCTCCATTTTTAGATCTAAATATTGTTGGATAAGCTGGAATTACAAGGAGTTCAGAAACCCCTTCTATCATCAGTTGTTGAGCTTCTTTAACCCTAAATTTTTGTTCATCATCTGATCCAACAAATAGAACGATTATATCTGATTTTACAGGATCTTCATTGTAAGTTAGATAGTGATAAGATAAGAGATAAATAGCTAAGCCGCCCCCAAAAAATGCTGAAACTCTCGCTATCGTTTTAAATAGCTTCATTTTCAATCTTCCTGGGCAGTCTGTAGGGGGTGGCCAACAAAGTCGGCATTGCACTTAAAGAATTGTACAATCCTGAAAACCTCAAAAAGTGTATTATTCTAAACTCTCGTTCCTTATGAGGCTGCCATATGTCATCCTTAAGATCGTCACCCCCAAAAAAAGTTCCAGTTTCTGAAAAATATCAACCACCCTTGATTTTATTTTAAAATCCGTACAGTCATATTTTTATTTCAGATAATTCATATACCACTGGGCCGCCTGGTCCAAGCCCTGTTCCACTGAAAATTTTGGCTGGTAACCCAATAAATTCTGGGCCTTGCTAATATCAGCCAGCGAATGTCTGACATCGCCGGGACGGAAATCCCGATACACCGGTTCCGCTTCCGCAGCCTGGGGGAATTGATGAATCACGCGGTTCTTTATCATTGTAAAAAGTTCATTAAGGGTAGTTCTTTGGCCGAATGCCACGTTGTACACCTGGTTAGCGGCCGCTTCCGGGGCCAGACAGGCCCGCAGGTTGGCTTGTACACAGTTGTCGATGTAGCAGAAATCCCGAGAGGTCTCTCCATCCCCGTTGATGAAAAGATCAGAGCCTTGAATCAAAGCGGAGAACCAGAGTGGAATGACAGCGGCATATGCCCCGTTGGGGTCCTGGCGCCGACCAAACACGTTAAAGTATCTCAGGCCGATGGCGCGTATGCCGTAAGTTGAGGCAAAGACTTCGGCGTACAGTTCATTTACATATTTGGTCACGGCATAGGGAGACAGGGGTTTGCCGATGATCTCTTCTGTTTTTGGCAATCCGGGATGATCTCCATATGTGGAGCTTGAGGCGGCATAGACAAAGCGTTTGACGTCTGACTGCCGGGCCGCGTCCAGCATGTTTAAAAATCCTGTGATATTGTTTGCATTGGTGGTCAAAGGATCTTCGATGGATCTTGGCACAGAGCCCAGAGCCGCCTGGTGGAGAACGAAGTCTGCATTTTTAACTGCTGCTGTGCAGGTTTTAATATCTCGGATATCACCTTCAATAAAGGTGAAATTCTTCCAAGATTCTAATCTGACGCTTTGTTTTACCTGGTCCAGATTATGCTGAAACCCAGTGGAAAAATTATCCAGGCCGGTAACAGTCTGTCCGTAATTAAGAAGGGTTTCCACAAGATTGGAGCCGATAAATCCGGCACACCCGGTTACCAGCCAGTGGAATCTATTGTTTTCTAATTGTTTCATTTTTTAACTTTCAGAAATCTTATTTGCTTTACAGTCTCCAGAATTTGATCCCGTCTTGTTTTACCTCATTTATATCCAGCATAGACTTAACATCTATGAAACATCCTTTAGGGTTCAGTTTAGCTGTAAAAGAATCAAGGGACTGTCGTTTATACCAGCGGTGGGGCACAGCTATAATGAGAGCACCTAAATCCTGCAAGTCTTCCCAGGGGCTTAGCTTTACATTGTAATATTGTTGAGCCTCTGTCGAATCTGCCATGGGGTCATGAACCAGAACCTCGCATCCGTAGGAATCAAGTTCACGGATTATATCTACCACCCGGGTGTTTCGTAAGTCCGGACAGTCTTCTTTAAATGTAAGCCCTAAAACGCCGACTTTGGTGCCTTTAATATGCTGTGAGGATTCAATCATCAATTTGATGGTTTTTTCCACCACAAATTTGCCCATGTCGTCATTAATTCGACGACCGGCCAGGATCACTTCCGGATGGTAGCCTTCGCTCTGGGCTTTATAAGTCAGGTAATACGGGTCTACGCCGATGCAGTGACCACCCACCAATCCCGGGGAAAATTTAAGAAAATTCCATTTGGAGCCTGCCGCTTCCAGGACATTCTTGGTGTCTATGCCAAGCCGGTCAAAAATCAGGGCCAATTCGTTCATCAGGGCAATATTCAGGTCCCGTTGGGTATTTTCAATGACTTTGGCGGCTTCTGCTTCTTTAATGTTGTGGGTTCTGTGAACACCGGCTTCGACAATTGACTCGTACAGGGCCGCTACCGTTTCAAGGGTGGCGGCGTCATCTCCGGAGACGACCTTGACAATTTTAGTCAGGGTGTGTTCTTTGTCGCCGGGGTTGATCCGTTCCGGGGAGTAACCGACGTGGAAATCTTTTTTCCAGGTCAGGCCGGACTCTTTTTCCAGGATCGGTACGCAGATATCTTCCGTCACACCGGGATAGACTGTGGATTCAAATACTACGATGCAGCCTTTTTTCATGACCTGGCCTACGGTGCGGGATGCGCTTTCCACCGGGAAGAGGTCCGGGCGTCTTGCCTTGTCTATGGGGGTGGGCACGGCCACCACGATGATGTCGGCATCGGACATGAGTTTGGGATCTGTGGTCGGGGTAAAGTAGGTTGCCTTTTGAAACTCCTCGGCATCAACTTCACCGGTGGGGTCTTTATGGGCCAGGCTGTTTTCTACGATGGATTGTTTCAGATCAAAACCGATGGTTTTATATTTTGCGCCGAAATGTACGGCCAGGGGAAGGCCTACGTATCCCAGGCCTACTACTGCGATTGTTGTGTCTTTCTTCAATTTAAATTCCATTATGATGTTTTGTATTTTAGGTACGAGGTAGGTGTACCTTTAATTTTTTTACGAGGACTTGATAAATGGTTTTGGAGGATTGGCATTTTTTTCGAGGTAAACAATCGTGGGCTTCGCCCACTCTTTTTAGTTTAACCACAGAGGACACAGCGAGCACAGAGTTTCAGTGCTGCGCACTGGAGTTGTATTCGATATGGCGCGTGGGTGGCCAATTGAAACAGCCCCTTATATGCCTAGTGGATACCTCAATTCGCTCCTCTTTTGCATAGTTCATCTTGGGCAAAAGAATCTTTACCACCGGATTATCCAAATTGTAATAACATGGGCAGATCCAGGACCAGGCCTGCGTCTGCAAGGTGGTGTTTTTTAGGCTCCTGGCGTGTGAAATCAATGGAAACGATCTTGCCCCAGTTTTGTTCCGCACCGGGGAATAACCACCGGAGTGTTTCTTTGGGAAAATCTTGAAATAGGTTTTTAAAGTTATGGTCGTGGGTTATCATTTAGCTTAAGGGGGTCAATCGCATTTATGATTTTGGCTGTCTCTGTGTAGGTTGGCGGGAGCCAAACCTCTGTGCTCTCTGTGGTTTTAAAACAAGAAATTCTTTAGGGATTGTGTGTGTTTATTTTTTCTGGGGTTCCCCTCGTTAGGGCAGGCACAGGGGCCTGCCCCTACAGCAGTCGAGGTTAGAACTAATCCCGATTTAACCATAGGGGGCACAGAGGGTTCTGTGCTGCGCACTGAAGTTGTCTTCGATACAAAGACAAAGGTAATACGAGGTTAGCCGAATCCTAATTTCCCGAGTAATTCTGTAACCGTTTTTTTAATTTAACATCAAACGTCAGCACAGTCTGCTTATCAATTTGGTTATATGCCCAAAGGAGGCAGTCGACAAAATCGAACTTTGTCACCGAAAAGAAGTGTAATGCTTCAAGAAGGATATCCGGTTTTTCAACCGAAATTAAATTCTCATTGATGAGTGCTGTTAAAATTAGGCCTATTTCAGCCCGATCTGCATGGTAAACTTTGAGTAACACATATACAACTTCGCAGGCTGCCTCAACAGGCAAAACGACAAATGTATGCTCTATAATATTTGTCGCTTTTAAAGATAACTCCTCATGATCGTTCAGCACATATCTAAGGATAATATTTGCATCAATAATCGCCATATTTTTCCTTTACAGATTCACTCCATGCGTCTTTCTCTTTTGAAAAGTTAGATGGGTTTGCATATTTTTTCAGGCACCCTCTCATACTCTTTTTTTGAGCACCCGGATACTCTTGATTTGAGGCGGCTGTTATTGTGATTTCAACTTGCTGCCCCCAAAATTTTTCCGGGAGATTCAACAATACCTGCCCATTTTTGACTATCTGGATTGTTTTAATTGCTTCCATGATCTTTTTCCCAGGTAAATTCAGACTGTTTCCCTGTATTATAGTCAAAACAGATGTTCAATTCAATCAGCAGTTTTTGTTCCACTGTTGAGTGGTTTTGTTATAAAGCCTACGCATTGTCTGACTTCATCTTTTACCATGACGCCTTCTCTTTAGCGGTCTATAAATCGTGGGCTTCGCCCACTCTTTTGATTCAACCACAGAGGACACCGAGAGCACAGAGTTTCAGTGCTGCGCACTGAAGTTGGATTCGATGTGGCATTCGGATGAGACGCTATTAACGGTTCTTATCCAGAAGATGCAAGGGAATTTCGATATTTTCATTGTGAGACCTTTGCACGGCATATTGCCCCCCTACACACCATCTCTAACTTATTCACCACGTTAAAACTTTAAATTCCCGCCCTTAATTTGTTTTATTTGATTGAATTTATTGGCTTTTCTTGATATAATCATACCTATAAAATCAATTCCGGGAGGCACTATGGCATACAAAAAGATTGAGTACGGTATTTCATTTGCTGACATCGCGATCCAAGCATATGCAGATAAAAATAGGAGCCTGTTATTTCTCCGGGAAATTGAAGACACCATAGACTGGCAGCCTGTTCAGGAGCTGTTGCTTGAGCATTATGCACCTGGCAAATCCAAGACTGGAGAACAAGCGTATCCCCCATTGCTCCTATTTAAATGCCTCCTGCTTCAAAAGTGGTTTCGTATAAAGTCTGATCCTGAACTGGAAAGCCAGATCAATGATCGAATTTCCTTTAAGTCCTTTCTCCATCTGCCCTTGGATCAACCGTCTCCCGATCATTCTACTTTCTCAAGATTCCGCAGCCACGTGTCTAAAGATGCCATGGTTAAAATTAACAGCAACCTTCTCAACCAATTTCACCAACATGGATTGTCCATTAATGAAGGGATTGCTGTTGATGCCCGCTTGGTCAAATCTGTTAGCCATCCTGTTTCCCAAAAGGAACTCAAAGAGCTTATTGAAAAGGCCGAAACCCATGAAGGCAAACTGGATAAAAACGGGAACAAGAAAAAATATTCCAGGGATCTTGATTCGGATTGGACCGTTAAAAATGATAAGCCCCATTTCGGACTCAAAGAGCATACGGCTGTGGATACCGACAACGGATTTATTCTTTCCACATACATGACACCGTCCTCCCAAAACGATTCCATCCATCTGCCTATGGTTATTATTTCGAGTATGCATACGAAAGATAAAATCCAAACGGTTTATGCCGACAAGGGCTACGCCGGCGCTCCAAATCGTGGGTTCCTTGCCCTGAACAACATTAAAGACGGCATCATGCGAAAAGACTCTAAAACAGCTAAGCTTACTGAAACTGAAATAGAACGGAATAAAGCTATTTCAAAATTCAGATACATAGTCGAGCAGTACTTTGGTATCAGCCACCTCACTGACAATGGTGAAAGGGCCAGGTTCCCAAAGATACTCACGAATACCATTGATATCATGTTTCGCCAGTTTGCTTTCAATTTAAGGAAGGGGGCCAAAATACTAAATGTCATTCCTGTTTAAGTGGATAGGTGCGCCCGGATTGGAAAATCCGGGTAAATCAACCTCAAATCGAGGCAAGAATGAGAGACCTTTGCACGGCATATTGCCCCCCTACACACCATCTCTAACTTATTCACCACGTTAAAACTTTAAATTCCCGCCCTTAATTTGTTTTATTTGATTGAATTTATTGGCTTTTCTTGATATAATCATACCTATAAAATCAATTCCGGGAGGCACTATGGCATACAAAAAGATTGAGTACGGTATTTCATTTGCTGACATCGCGATCCAAGCATATGCAGATAAAAATAGGAGCCTGTTATTTCTCCGGGAAATTGAAGACACCATAGACTGGCAGCCTGTTCAGGAGCTGTTGCTTGAGCATTATGCACCTGGCAAATCCAAGACTGGAGAACAAGCGTATCCCCCATTGCTCCTATTTAAATGCCTCCTGCTTCAAAAGTGGTTTCGTATAAAGTCTGATCCTGAACTGGAAAGCCAGATCAATGATCGAATTTCCTTTAAGTCCTTTCTCCATCTGCCCTTGGATCAACCGTCTCCCGATCATTCTACTTTCTCAAGATTCCGCAGCCACGTGTCTAAAGATGCCATGGTTAAAATTAACAGCAACCTTCTCAACCAATTTCACCAACATGGATTGTCCATTAATGAAGGGATTGCTGTTGATGCCCGCTTGGTCAAATCTGTTAGCCATCCTGTTTCCCAAAAGGAACTCAAAGAGCTTATTGAAAAGGCCGAAACCCATGAAGGCAAACTGGATAAAAACGGGAACAAGAAAAAATATTCCAGGGATCTTGATTCGGATTGGACCGTTAAAAATGATAAGCCCCATTTCGGACTCAAAGAGCATACGGCTGTGGATACCGACAACGGATTTATTCTTTCCACATACATGACACCGTCCTCCCAAAACGATTCCATCCATCTGCCTATGGTTATTATTTCGAGTATGCATACGAAAGATAAAATCCAAACGGTTTATGCCGACAAGGGCTACGCCGGCGCTCCAAATCGTGGGTTCCTTGCCCTGAACAACATTAAAGACGGCATCATGCGAAAAGACTCTAAAACAGCTAAGCTTACTGAAACTGAAATAGAACGGAATAAAGCTATTTCAAAATTCAGATACATAGTCGAGCAGTACTTTGGTATCAGCCACCTCACTGACAATGGTGAAAGGGCCAGGTTCCCAAAGATGCTCACGAATACCATTGATATCATGTTTCGCCAGTTTGCTTTCAATTTAAGGAAGGGGGCCAAAATACTAAATGTCATTCCTGTTTAAGTGGATAGGTGCGCCCGGATTGGAAAATCCGGGTAAATCAACCTCAAATCGAGGCAAGAATGAATTGCCCAGGGCTAATTTGGCAGCAAAATTAATAGCCCGACCGCCGCCAACAGCCTCATTGATGTAAAAAATTTTTCCCAAAATGCTAAAATCAAGGAATATTCTAATCACGCAAAGGTCTCAATGAATTGCCCAGGGCTGATTTGGCAGCAAAATTAATAGCCCGACCGCCGCCAACAGCCTCATTGATGTAAAAAATTTTTCCCAAAATGCTAAAATTGAGGAATATCCTAATCACGCAAAGGTCTCATTGTTTAGTATTTGCTCGATCAGATTCGAGTCCAATTCTACAATTTTAGAGATTATTTCAATGGGAATGCCCTGCTTATTGGATTTGCGGACAAACGCAAGCAGACGTTCTTTTCTTCCCTCTGCGATTCCTTCTGCTCTTCCTTCCTGCCGTAATTTTTCTGCTGTGCTCATTGCAATCTTCCCTCCTTCGTTGCTTATGGGTTCAATCGCATTTATGATTTTGGCTGTCTCTGTGTAGGTTGGCGGGAGCCAAGCCTCTGTGTTCTCTGTGGTTTTAAAACAAGGAATTCTTAGGGATTGTGCGTTTTTATGTATTCTGCGGTCGATTCATCGTGGGCTTCGCCCACGCTTTTTATTAACCAGGCAATAAAATACTCGAAAATTTATTTCTAATGTGTTATACTTTTTTCCATGGAAAAACGAGATGCAAGAAAGCTGAGCACAGAGGCACAGCAGGAGTTACGAGACCTGGCAATTCGCCTCAGGGAGTCAGGAAAAAAATATAAAGAGATAGCCGCAATTATTCAGGTCCAACCAAGTACCATTTGTTCATGGTATAAGGCCTACGAGCGTGAAGGGAAAAAAGCCCTTAAAATTAAAAAACGAGGTCGACCATCCGGGGCGTGTATGACGTTGACTGATAAACAGTCTAAAGAAATACAAAAAAACATCCAGGATAAATGTCCCGATCAGATGAAATTCGATTTTGCGTTATGGACCAGGAAAGCAGTTCAAACACTTATTAGAGAAGCCTACAAAATAGACATGCCGATTCGAACTGTTGGTGAATATTTGAAACGCTGGAATTTCACCCCTCAAAAACCTTTGCGCAAAGCTTACCGACAAAATCCGAAAGCAGTCAAAACATGGCTCGACAAAGAATACCCTTCGATACTTAAAAAGGCCAAAAAAGAAAAGGCTGAGATTCATTGGGGAGATGAAACCGGACTATGCAATGATAGCTATCATGGGCGCAGTTACGCACCTAAAGGGCAGACTCCTGCAATAAAATTACATCCAAGGTGCCAACGGGTAAATCTGATTTCATCTGTCACGAATCAAGGTAAAGTAAGGTTCATGATATACAAAGACAAGATGAACTCGCAAACGATGATTCAATTTATGAAAAGATTGATCAAGGATTCAAAACGTAAGGTATTTCTAATTCTTGATAATTTGAAAGTTCATCACAGCCATCTTGTTAAGGATTGGGAGACCTTTGCACGGCATATTGCCCCCCTACACACCATCTCTAACTTATTCACCACGTTAAAACTTTAAATTCCCGCCCTTAATTTGTTTTATTTGATTGAATTTATTGGCTTTTCTTGATATAATCATACCTATAAAATCAATTCCGGGAGGCACTATGGCATACAAAAAGATTGAGTACGGTATTTCATTTGCTGACATCGCGATCCAAGCATATGCAGATAAAAATAGGAGCCTGTTATTTCTCCGGGAAATTGAAGACACCATAGACTGGCAGCCTGTTCAGGAGCTGTTGCTTGAGCATTATGCACCTGGCAAATCCAAGACTGGAGAACAAGCGTATCCCCCATTGCTCCTATTTAAATGCCTCCTGCTTCAAAAGTGGTTTCGTATAAAGTCTGATCCTGAACTGGAAAGCCAGATCAATGATCGAATTTCCTTTAAGTCCTTTCTCCATCTGCCCTTGGATCAACCGTCTCCCGATCATTCTACTTTCTCAAGATTCCGCAGCCACGTGTCTAAAGATGCCATGGTTAAAATTAACAGCAACCTTCTCAACCAATTTCACCAACATGGATTGTCCATTAATGAAGGGATTGCTGTTGATGCCCGCTTGGTCAAATCTGTTAGCCATCCTGTTTCCCAAAAGGAACTCAAAGAGCTTATTGAAAAGGCCGAAACCCATGAAGGCAAACTGGATAAAAACGGGAACAAGAAAAAATATTCCAGGGATCTTGATTCGGATTGGACCGTTAAAAATGATAAGCCCCATTTCGGACTCAAAGAGCATACGGCTGTGGATACCGACAACGGATTTATTCTTTCCACATACATGACACCGTCCTCCCAAAACGATTCCATCCATCTGCCTATGGTTATTATTTCGAGTATGCATACGAAAGATAAAATCCAAACGGTTTATGCCGACAAGGGCTACGCCGGCGCTCCAAATCGTGGGTTCCTTGCCCTGAACAACATTAAAGACGGCATCATGCGAAAAGACTCTAAAACAGCTAAGCTTACTGAAACTGAAATAGAACGGAATAAAGCTATTTCAAAATTCAGATACATAGTCGAGCAGTACTTTGGTATCAGCCACCTCACTGACAATGGTGAAAGGGCCAGGTTCCCAAAGATACTCACGAATACCATTGATATCATGTTTCGCCAGTTTGCTTTCAATTTAAGGAAGGGGGCCAAAATACTAAATGTCATTCCTGTTTAAGTGGATAGGTGCGCCCGGATTGGAAAATCCGGGTAAATCAACCTCAAATCGAGGCAAGAATGAATTGCCCAGGGCTGATTTGGCAGCAAAATTAATAGCCCGACCGCCGCCAACAGCCTCATTGATGTAAAAAATTTTTCCCAAAATGCTAAAATTGAGGAATATCCTAATCACGCAAAGGTCTCATTGGGTAAAAGAGAATGTTGACAAAATTGAGTTGTTTTTTCTGCCATCTTACTCTCCTGAGTTGAATCCGGACGAATATTTGAATTGTGATCTGAAAGCAGGTGTACACTCCGGGCCACCAGCAAGGACAAGAGATCAGTTGGCGAAAAAAGCACTATCTCATTTGCGTAAATTGCAGAGACTACCAGGGAGAGTAGCGAATTACTTCAAACATCCCAAAATTGCTTACGCTGGATGATTCATGTATTTAATTGCCGGTTTAATATTTAACCACAGAGGACACAGAGAGCACAGAGTTTCAGTGCTGCGCACTGAATTGTTTCGTTCACAGCAAATTCGTTTTATTGATTGGAAATGTCTTTATAAAGCTGGGATATCTTATCTTTAAGTTCAGGCAGTTCCAATTTGGTGACATCCCATATAATTTGGATATCCACGCCGAAATATTCGTGAACGATAAAGTTCCTGAAGTCTTTTATCATCCGCCACTCATAATCTGGGAACTTTTGTTCAAGCAGGCCAAGGTGAGGGACAATTGCCTCTCCAATGAGGATCTATTCCCGTAGGGTTGCACTATAGGTTTTTCGGTCTGAAGCAAAGGCGTCAAAGGTTTTTATATCAATTATGTATGATTCAATTGCTTCTATGGATTCAAGAATATCCTGTATGTATAGTCTTAAATCTCGTTTAGGCATAAATTATTTCTTTGGAAATATGTTCTTTAGCAACCGGCTTTAGGGTGCTTTCAATCCCGAGATCGACTTTTTTTCCTAAATTTTTTTCCAGCTCTCTTTTCAGGCTGAAAAAACTTCTGAATTTATTCTTGGATTCCAATTCAACAGCAATATCAATATCACTATTTTCCGTTTGTCTTCCGCGCACATAGCTACCAAAAAGACCTATTCGGGTTACCCCGTACTTATCCCTGAACTCTTTTTTATGTGAAACTAAATATGAAATAATGTCGTCTTTATTCATTTTTCTTCACCTGCTCTCCAATGGGTCTGAAATCAAAATGATTATATTATCATCGAATCCTATTTGAAGTGTAATTGAAATCCCTGTTGATTTCAATTTAGTTTTCAATTTCAATAATTTGAATCGTTTTTGTAATGGATAAATCGTGGGCTTCGCCCACTCTTTTATTTCACCACAGAGGTCACAGAGAGCACAGAGTTTCAGTGCTGCGCACTGGAGTTGTATTCGATATGGCGCGTGGGTGAGACGCTGTTAGCTATTCTCTTCCAGAAGGTGTAATGGAATGTCGACCTTTTCATTGTTGGCTATCTTGTGGACTATGCCAAGTTCAAGGTTGATCAGTTTGGCAATATCCTCTTCCGACATGTTGTTTTTTTTCATGCTTTGGATGACTTTAGAATAGGACTTATAGGTTCCTTCCAAACGACCTTCTTTCCGTCCTTCCTGACGTCCTTCCTGACGTCCTTCCTGACGTCCTTCCTGGCGGCCTTCCTGGCGGCCTTCTTGCCGCCCCTCAAGACGTCCTTCTTGTATACCTTCCAGGCGTCCCTCTTTGCGCCCTTTTTCTCTTATGTATTGCGATAACATTGCCGTCTCCTTGTTCTGAATGATGGTTTCATAAAGCTGTTGCTGCTCTTGATCGCTTATCTCTGAATACACATCAATAAACTCCACATACTTATCAAAAAGGCCTCTGGTAGCCAATTGAAACAGCCCCTTATATGCCTGATGGATGACCTCAATTCGCTCCTCTTTTGCATAATTCATCTTGGGCAAAAGAATCTTTACCACCGGATTATCCAAATTGTAATAATCTCTGGCGTTCAAGTCAAACAGCTTATGGAACACATACTCAAAATGAAGAAACAGGCGTTCATTGATTTGTGTGTGCAGCTCAAGGGGCACTTGTTTGCGCCATTTTTTTCTGTCGGTAAACAATACTGTCGGTACGACCAGTGCATCCGGATGGGCCTCCATCATATCCGTGGTGTACCGGAGCAGTTTATAGATTGAAAATCCGAATTTGTCTTCCTGGAATTCCACCAGCCATAACAGCAGTTTTTGATTTTCAAAGTGAAATAACATGGGCAGATCCAGGACCAGGCCTGCGTCTGCAAGGTGGTGCTTTTTAGGCTCCTGGCGTGTGAAATCAATGGAAACGATCTTGCCCCAATTTTGTTCCGCACCGGGGAATAACCACCGGAGCGTTTCTTTGGGAAAATCTTGAAATAGGTTTTTAAAGTTATGGTCGTGGGTTATCATTTAGCTTATGGGGGTCAATCGCATTTATGATTTTGGCTGTCTCTGTGTAGATTGGCGGGAGCCAAACCTCTGTGCTCTCTGTGGTTTTAAAAAATAAGAAATTCTTTAGGGATTGTGTGTGTTTATTTTTTCTGGGGTTCCCCTCGTTAGGGCAGGCACAGGGGCCTGCCCCTACAGCAGCCGATGTTAGAACTAATCCCGATTTAACCATAGGGGGCACAGAGGTTTCTGTGCTGCGCACTGAAGTTTTATTCGATAGGGCATCCGGGTGAGACGCTATTAACTGTTCTCTTCCAGAAGGTGTAAGGGGATTTCGATATTCTTATTGTTTAGTATTTGCTCGATCAGATTCTCGTCCAATTCTACAATTTTAGAGATTATTTCAATGGGAATGCCCTGCTTATTGGATTTGCGGACAAACGCAAGCAGACGTTCTTTTCTTCCCTCTGCGATTCCTTCTGCTCTTCCTTCTGCCCTTCCCTCTGCTTTTCCTTCCTGCCGTAATTTTTCTGCTGTGCTCATTGCAATCTTCCCTCCTTCGTTGCTTATGGGTTCAATCGCATTTATGATTTTGGCTGTCTCTGTGTAGGTTGGCGGGAGCCAAGCCTCTGCGTTCTCAGTGGTTTTAAAACAAGGAATTCTTAGGGATTGTGCGTTTTTATGTATTCTGCGGTCGATTCATCGTGGGCTTCGCCCACGCTTTTTATTTAACCACAGAGGACACAGAGAGCACAGAGTTTCAGTGCTGCGCACTGAATTGTTTCGTTCACAGCAAATTCGTTTTATTGATTGGAAACGCCTTTATAAAGCTGGGATATCTTATCTTTAAGTTCAGGCAGTTCCAATTTGGTGACATCCCATATAATTTGGATATCCACGCCGAAATATTCGTGAACGATAAAGTTCCTGAAGTCTTTTATCATCCGCCACTCATAATCTGGGAACTTTTGTTCAAGCAGGCCAAGGTGAGGGACAATTGCCTCTCCAATGAGGATCTATTCCCGTAGGGTTGCACTATAGGTTTTTCGGTCTGAAGCAAAGGCGTCAAAGGTTTTTATATCAATTATGTATGATTCAATTGCTTCTATGGATTCAAGAATATCCTGTATGTATAGTCTTAAATCTCGTTTAGGCATAAATTATTTCTTTGGAAATATGTTCTTTAGCAACCGGCTTTAGGGTGCTTTCAATCCCGAGATCGACTTTTTTTCCTAAATTTTTTTCCAGCTCTCTTTTCAGGCTGAAAAAACTTCTGAATTTATTCTTGGATTCCAATTCAACAGCAATATCAATATCACTATTTTCCGTTTGTCTTCCGCGCACATAGCTACCAAAAAGACCTATTCGGGTTACCCCGTACTTATCCCTGAACTCTTTTTTATGTGAAACTAAATATGAAATAATGTCGTCTTTATTCATTTTTCTTCACCTGCTCTCCAATGGGTCTGAAATCAAAATGATTATATTATCATCGAATCCTATTTGAAGTGTAATTGAAATCCCTGTTGATTTCAATTTAGTTTTCAATTTCAATAATTTGAATCGTTTTTGTAATGGATAAATCGTGGGCTTCGCCCACTCTTTTATTTCACCACAGAGGTCACAGAGAGCACAGAGTTTCAGTGCTGCGCACTGAAGTTATGAGTGTTTAGAGCAATGCCGTAATTCGTTCTGCTGCCTGGCCGTCCCAGAATTTGGGTTTTTGGCCTGTTTTCCAGTCGTTGTTCATGATCCGGTCAAATGCGGCCAGAATCTTTTCAGGGGAGGTGCCCATCAGTTCGTTGGTGCCCTGGGTGACGGTGATGGGGCGCTCGGTGTTTTCCCGGATGGTCAGACAGGGAATGCCCAGGGCGGTGGTTTCTTCCTGGAGGCCGCCGGAATCGGTCAAGGCCATCCGGCTGTCCTTCCATAGGTTTAAGAACTCCATGTAAGACAGGGGCGCCGTCAGTTGAATCTGGCTGCCCGGGGTGATGCCGAACGTTTCCATGTTTTTCCGGGTTCTGGGGTGAATGGGAAAAATCAGGGGCAGTCGTTCTGAAATTTGGTTCAGCGTGTTGAAAATCGCTTCAAGTGTTTCCCTGGTATCCACGTTTGAGGGTCGATGCAACGTGACCACGCCGTATTCTTTGTGGGCCTGTTTAAAGGCTGCGGTTGGAAACCCGGCGGTGTCCATGTCATTAAGCTTTTCCAGCTGAAAGTAGAGGTTGTCGATCATGACATGGCCGACAAAGTGGATTCTATCCCGGGGTTTTCCTTCTTTGAGCAAATTTTCCATGCCCTGCTCTTCGGTGACAAAGAAGAGGTCTGAAATGGAATCGGTGACCATACGGTTGATCTCTTCGGGCATGGCCAGGTCAAAGGAGCGCAGCCCCGCTTCCACGTGGGCGACTTCGATACACAGTTTTTTGGCAACAATGGAACAGGCCAGAGTAGAGTTGACATCGCCCACAACCACCACAAGATCGGGACGGTCTTTCATACAGATATCTTCAAATCCTGTCATGATTTTTGCGGTCTGGGCGGCGTGGGAGCCGCCGCCGGCCCCTAAATGGTAGTCGGGGGTCCGGATGCCCAGTTCCTGGAAAAAGACGTCGCTCATGTTGGTGTCATAGTGCTGGCCGGTATGAACGATTTTGTATTCTATTTTGTCGGGACAGCGGTCAAAGGCTCGGGCCATGGGCGCAATCTTCATGAAATTGGGCCGGGCACCGGCGATGAGCATGATTTTTTTCATAAGTTTTATCCGTTCGAATTTAGCATCTTTACGGGTTACTGAAACAGCCGGGGTTATTCCGGCGCACCAGGGGGCAACAAGCGCAGATTATCTTTTCTTACTTCTGCCTTGTTCATTGCTTTTGGCTGTCTCTGTGTAGTTTGGCGATAGCCAAACCTCTGTGCTCTCTGTGGTTTTAAAACAAAAAATCCTATAGGAATTGTTCGTTTTTCATATGTTCTGTGGTTGATAAATCGTGGGCTTCGCCCACTCTTTTGGTTTAACGGACTTGATTCATAAACCAGTCATAGGTTGACCGGATGCCCGAGGCAAGGGGGATGGAGGCAGTCCAGCCGAGGTCTTTGAGGCGGGAGACATCCAGAAGTTTTTTGGGGGTGCCGTCGGGTTTGGATGAATCAAACACCAGGTCGCCTTGGAATCCCACCTCTTTTTTTATGGTCTGGGCAAGTTCTTTGATGGTGCAGTCGAGTCCTGTTCCCACATTGACAAAACAGGGCGCTGGATAATTGACGAGCTGACGGTCGACGGTGTTGTCCGGCAAACACATGATGAAGACAGAGGCGTCGGCCATGTCGTCCACATGCAGAAACTCGCGCATGGGGGAGCCGGTTCCCCAGATGGTTACGGTGGGCGCACCGGCCTGTTTGGCTTCATGAAACTTGCGGATCAAGGCCGGCAGCACATGGGAGGTTTCAAGGTCAAAATTGTCGTTTGGACCGTACAGGTTGGTGGGCATGACCGCCATGAACCGGGTGCCGTACTGACGGTTGTAAGATTCGCACATCTTGATACCGGCGATTTTAGCAATGGCATAGGCCTCATTGGTGGGTTCCAGCGTTCCTGTGAGCAACTGTTCCTCTCTCATGGGCTGGGGCACGTTTTTAGGGTAAATGCATGAGGAGCCCAGAAAGAGCAGTCTTTTAACTTTGTGGACATAGGCCGAATGAATCACATGGGTCTGGATAGCCAGATTGTCATGAATGAACTGAGCCGGGTAGGTGTTGTTGGCATGGATGCCGCCGACCCTGGCGGCAGCCAGGATCACATGGGCAGGTTTTTGTGTATCAAACAGATCGTTCACAGCGGCCTGGTCTGTCAAATCGGTTTTCAGGTGTCGGATCGGCATATTTTTTTGCTCTTCAAGGATTGAAGAGTGATATGTGCCGACAAGGTTTGTAAATCCTTTTTCAACAAGATTCCGCACGATGGCCGACCCCACCATGCCCGAAGCGCCTGCAACAAGTATTTTATCTGATTTATTCATTGTAATTATGCACCTGGAACCCGGCTCTCCGGCAAAGTTCATCTTTTTTGGCGTCCTCAAGATCCGTCTGGGTCATTTCCCGAACCAGCTCATTGAAGCTAATTTTCGGTTCCCAGCCCAGATTCTGTTTGGCTTTGGAGGGGTCACCCAGAAGGGTTTCCACTTCGGTGGGTCGAAAGTACCTGGGATCTACGGCCACGATGGTTTTTCCGTTGGCCGGGTTGATACCCTTTTCATCAATACCTTCTCCCTGCCACTCCATGGCCATGCCCAGTTCCCGGGCTGACAGTTCCACAAACTCCCTGACCGAATGCTGCTCTCCTGTGGCGATAACATAATCATCGGGGCTGTCCTGCTGGAGCATCAGCCATTGCATTTCAACGTAGTCTTTGGCATGGCCCCAGTCCCTGAGGGCGTTCATGTTGCCCAGGTAAAGGCAGTCCTGCATGCCCAAATGGATTCGGCACAGGGCCCGGGTAATTTTACGGGTTACAAAAGTCTCCCCGCGGATGGGGGATTCATGGTTAAAGAGAATGCCGTTGCAGGCGTATATGTTGTAGGCTTCTCTGTAGTTCACCGTGATCCAGTAGGCGTAAAGCTTTGCGCAGGCGTACGGTGATCTGGGATAAAACGGTGTTTTTTCCGTTTGGGGAACTTCCTGGACTTTGCCGAACAGTTCCGACGTGGAGGCCTGGTAAAACCGGGTTTTATTTTCCAGTCCCAGAAGACGGATGCCTTCAAGCAGGCGCATGGTTCCCAGGGCATCTGCGTCGGCGGTGTATTCAGGAGATTCAAATGAGACCTGGACATGGCTTTGGGCGGCCAGGTTGTATACTTCGTCCGGCTGGACCTGCTGGAGGATGCGGATGAGATTGGACGCATCGGTGAGATCGCCGTAATGCAGGATCAGTTTACGGTTGTCCGCGTGGGGGTCTTCGTACAGGTGATCGATACGATCGGTGTTAAACAAAGAAGCACGGCGTTTTATGCCATGGACTTCATAACCTTTGCCAATGAGAAACTGCGCAAGATAAGCGCCGTCCTGGCCGGTGATACCGGTGATGAGTGCTTTTTTCATTATAAATTTAAACTTTATTTAGATAATATGGTCAACTTGGCGATTCGGCTCAATATGCTCTCTATGGATACCAAAAAGAGCGGACCAAGCCAAGCATTGCCGGGGAAAAACGGTTAAATCCCGTCTTTTCACAACCACAGAGCGCGCAAAGGTTTGGCTTTCGCCACACGGCGCAGCGCCGGGTTCGGCATGACGTTACAATTATGGGGGTTGGGGGGTAGTGTCGTGCGGTACAGATATATTACAAATTTTTACGGGTCAGGTGTCGGGAAGTACAGGTAGGGTTTGAATATCTTCGTTGTTCAGTGGTTTTCTATCAGAGTTTCGTCCAACCATAGAGATATGGTTTGAATCAAGGCAGGATATAGCTCCGCCTCTTCGGTTACATGTATGCCATGCCCCCAAAACAGATTCGCTTAAAAAATTACAAAGCCTGCAGGTTTCACCATGCAGGCTAATATTCAGGCAACAGATAAGCCAATTCGTCATTTTTGTAAAGCCGTTTTTGTTTAGTTTTTTGTTTAAATTTTATGTGCTTCCCAACTAATCTGCGTTTTAAGACTGAGAGCGTTTTAAAATTTCAGCATGCTTTCAGTGGGAAATCACAAGGGCTATCAATCAATTCAACGATCTAAAATAAAATATATTCATATTTTTAATCTATCAAAAGGACTGGAAAAAACTACTCACATTATTGATTTTTACAAGCAAATTTGTTTAAAATACATAAAATTTACAACATTCGTTGTGAGTCCAGCCTGAAAAAAAATTAAGGATTGGTTTTAACGTCGGCCATTATAGGGGCTGGCACAGGGGGCTCCCCCCTCCTACAAAAGGAACCGGCATGGATACGATTTCAATCATTGCCACCGGCGGCACCATTGATAAAATATATTTTGATGCAAAAAGTGAATATGAGGTGGGGCCTCCCAACGCCATAGAGGTGCTTAACCAGTTCAACCTGCAAGTGCCCTACACGGTTACGTCTCTGATGCGTAAAGACAGCCTTGATTTAACGGATGAGGACAGGCAGTTTATCTCAGACACGGTTGCGGCAGACCCTTGCCGGATGATTATCATCACCCATGGGACGGATACCATGCCCGAGACGGCCCGGCATATCATTGCCCATGGCGGTGCAAAGGATAAGACCGTTGTGCTCACAGGCGCCCTTCTTCCTGCCATGTTCAGTGCCACGGACGCAATTTTTAATATCGGATGCGCTTTGGGCGCTGTTCAACAGGCCGGCCCCGGGGTCTATATCGCCATGAACGGAAAAATATTCATGGGGGAAAAGGTCGTTAAAAACCGTAAACTTGGCAGATTTGAAGAACGCTGAACACGATGTCGTCAAACGAAACGGACAAGGAGAATCCAATGGAAAAAAATCATTCTACCCCATATGCGGTCCTGGATCACCCCGAGGTACTTCAATTTCTGTTTCACCCGCGGCGTGATGACCCGGGAAAGGCCCTTTCCGACAATGAACATCTTATTCCGGTTGACCAGGACATTAACGTCGGCGCTAGGTTTCACCTGGCAGATCCGTCATTTCCCAATATTCTTTTCTTCCACGGTAATGGCGAGATCGTATCCGATTATGATGATCTCGGCCCTGTTTTCAATCGCCAGGGCATGAACTTTCTGGTGGCCGACTACCGGGGATACGGTAAATCCTCGGGCTCGCCCACGGTTTCTTCAATGCTGTTGGATTGCCATAAAATTCTGGATTTTGTTCTTTGTGAACTTGAAACCCGCAAGTTTACAGGCCCCCTTACGGTGATGGGCAGATCCCTTGGCAGTGCGTCGGCCCTGGAGCTTGCAGCCGCCCGTCAGGACAGCATTGACGGCCTAGTCATCGAAAGCGGATTTGCCCATGCAGCGCCGCTGTTAAAGACCCTTGGGATTGATAGTCACGCGATTGGCTTTCAGGAAAAACAAGGCTTCGGCAATGCCGATAAAATCAAGAATTGGCATAAGCCCCTTTTAATTATCCATGCCGAATTTGACCATATTATTGATTTTTCCCAGGGCGAAGAGCTTTACAATTTGTGCCCCGCTGCCGACAAAGATATTTTGATGATCCCCGGAGCCAATCACAACGATATTTTTATCAAGGGATTTGACGTATACCTAGAGTGTCTCAGAAAATTTCTTACGTCCCTGAAGTCTTAATCGTTACTCACTAAAACTCTGTGCTCTCTGTGTTCTCTGTGGTTAAAAAAAAGATGAAATCCCTTCGGGATTTCTTGTTGAAAAAACCACAGAGCGCACAGAGGTTTGGCTCACGCCAAACTACACAGAGGCTGCCTGTTTTAAATCCTGTATCAGGGCAGACAGGTCCAGATTGTATTTCTCGGCAACGGTTTCAAGGGGGTCAAAAAGCGCATTGCAGCAGATGCACTCCCCTGCCCTGGCATCCCAGCGTTTAAAGACCTCCTGGGTGGCACTGTATGTTGAAACGATATCCAGCACGGTCATGCCTGGTTCAATATCATGGCCCGAAAATTTTTTTTCCATAAAACTCTGTGCCCTCTGTGTTCTCTGTGGTTAAATCAAAACCGCGGGCGAAGCCCGCAAAAGCAAACGTTCATCAATGTTCACCGCCCGGCTATGGGGGTCACAAACCGGGATTCGGCATCCCAGGGAAACAAAATCCAGGTATCCTGGCTGACTTCCGTGACATGGGCATCCACCATGGGTCTTCCGGCGGGCTTGGCATAAACGGTTGCAAAATAGGCCTTGGGCAGCATCTGTCTGACAAGTTTAGCCGTCCCGCCTGTATCCACAAGGTCATCAATGATCAAAAAACCCTCCCCGTCACCTTCGATGGATTTCAAGATGGTGGAGTCGCCCTGGTTCTGCCAGTCATAACTGGTGATGCAGACGGTGTCGATGAGATGGATATCCAGTTCCCGGGCAATGATGGCCGCCGGCACAAGGCCTCCCCGGGTAATGGCCACAATTCCCTTCCATGTGCGGTTCAGATCGTGCAGACGCCAGGACAGGGCCTTGGCATCCCGGTGCAGTTGCTCCCAGGAAATGGGATAGTTTCGTTGATAACGCTCGTTTTTATTTGACATAACACATGCCTCCTTTAAAATACCGGCTGAAAAGTTTTAAAACCTGCCTTTTTATGTTATCCGGCAAAAAAAACAAAGGACCAAATATGAAAAAAGATATTCAATACTGCCCGTCATGCCATGGGAAGCTTGTTGTCAGACGCGCCTGCCCCCATGTTATCATATGCTGCGATGCCTGTGGGAAAAATTACCCCCAGGAAAAATACAAAGACCTGATCGATGATTACTGGGAGGAAAAGCTTGCCAACATACCGGTAAATAGACTTTAGGTTTATGCTCAAAATTATTTAAAACCCGACGCTGATATGATAGCATTGTTCTTGAACGTTTGTTTGGTAATTTCAATGAAGTGACGACCTCTTAAAAAAAATCTCATTTTGATCCTTTAATTACCAAACAACCCCTGAAATAAATTCTTCAATCTGTAATTTTTTTGGGAGTTATTATGGTTCGTTTCCCAGGACAAAAGGTCTATTTAGCAATCCTATCGGCCATCATCATCTGTGTATTCGGGACCACCGGTCCGGTCTGCCGGGCGGCGGCCCCCACAGCCCCGATTAAACAATCTGAACTTTTCCCGGTGTATGATCTGATCCGGCCCAATGTCACATTTTGGACCAATATATTTACCCAATACACCCGGGGCCAGGCCCTGGTCCACGATATGGGAGATTTATCCAGAATCTATGAAGAGATCAAGCTCAATCCCGCCAAAACTGAAGAGGCTGCCCGGGCAAATAAAAAAATCAAAAAAGCAGCAATCGAAAAATATAAAACCGCATTGATGACTCTGTCCAAAGGCAAGGCGCCTCAAACGGCTTTGGAAAAAAACGTGGCCGCCCTGTTCCCGAACAAAACAACACCGTCGGCATTCAGGGATGCCGCCCAAAGGCTCCGGGTTCAGACCGGGTTAAAAGAACATTTCATGGAAGGGGTGATCCGCTCGGGTGCCCTGATCGATGAATTCAAAACGATAATAAACTCCTATGGCCTGCCCGAAGATCTGGCCTACCTGCCATGCCTGGAATCGGCCTATGATGTCCACACCTACTCGAAATACGGTGCCGCAGGCCTATGGCAGTTCACCCATTACACGGGCAAGCTGTTCATGGATATCAACTATGTGGTGGACCAGCGCCGGGATCCCATCGCCTCCACCCATGGGGCAGCCCAACTCCTGAAAAGAAACTATGAAACGCTTCAAAACTGGCCCATGGCCATCACCGCCTACAACCACGGCCTTTACGGCATGTCCCGGGCAAAGGCCAGGCACGAGACCTACCCGGCCATATACGAAAATTACAGCAGCCGGTCTTTCAAATTTGCCTCACGAAATTTTTATCCGGAATTTATTGCAGCCCGCCATGTGGCTAAAAATTATGTTAAATATTACGGCAATATTACTCTGGATAAACCCGGGCAAGAGACCCGGTACAAGGTTAAAGGCTTTTTATCCGCAAAAGAGCTTGCGGACAAGTTACCAGTGGATTTAAAAACCTTGCAGGCGATGAACCCGGCGTTAAGACAACCGATTTTTGACGGCAAAAAATACATCCCGGAAGGGCACACCCTGTATCTGCCCAAACACATATCTTCGGATATGCTGGACAAGGCCCTTTTGCCTCTGTACCGCACGACCCAGCGGGCCACTCCGTTTCACCGGGTGGTCAGGGGGGATACGGCCGGCAGCATTGCCGATGCCTACAAAGTTCCCCTCAAAGACCTAATCGCAATAAACGGTCTTGGCAGGAAGGCGGTGATTCATGTGGGCCAGACATTAAAAATCCCCTTTAAAGAAGAGAGTGGGCGCACAATGGGCGGGATGCCGCAATCAAAAGCCCTGCCCCAGCCGACAACAGAGCCGATTTCGGCAACCCAGCCGGTTCCTAACCACTTGGCAAAACTTCCCCGGGACCTGGAAGTTGTCACCTCGGGCCTTGAGCTGAAAACCGTTCATGACGAAAAAGGCCATAATTACGCCGTTATCTATGCAACATACGAAGAAACCATCGACAACTATGCTGACTGGCTGGGTATTGATGCAGATGAAATCCGCAGACTCAATAAGATGTCACCAACGCAAATGCTCAGTGCCGGTCATGAGGTGACCCTGCCGTTACCCGCCGGCGGTGTTACTGATTTTCAAGAAAAAAGATTTAAATTTCACCAGGAGATCATTAAGGATTTTTTCGACGCGTATTTCATTGCCGGCACCCAGACATATACGGTTGCATCGGAAGATACGACCTGGGATATCTGCCGGAAAAAACTGGATATTCCATTCTGGCTGCTCCAGAAATTCAACCCCGATATCCGAATCAATGGTTCGGCTGCCAAGGGCCGGGTTCTTTTGTATCCTCTGGCCGCCCCCAGGGCCAAACATCCCGACGGGTCAAAGGATTTGTCATAGGTGTCTTCCCTTTTTATTTCCGGCTAGGTTGCCAGACCTTCATTCAAATGATAGACGGTCTAAAAAAATTTGCCCAGGGAAGAAGCGGCCACAATGAAAACTAAAATTTCAAACATCTCACTGTTTAAAGCGATTACCATTGCATGTGCGTTCTCCGGAATCATTTTGTGGAATATGCAGAGCACCTTCACAAAATTTGCCCAAAAAAATAAGGAGGGGCTTCGAACCTTTTACGTTGAGCAGCAAAAAAAACTGATCAAGAACGAAGTTGAACGACTGACCCGGCGAATATCCGCCACAAAGAACGCCGTAATCAAGGCCGCCGAAAAAAATCTTAAAGACCGGGTGAATTCGGCCCAGGATTTTATTCAAAATGTATACATGACCCATAAAGCGGATCTTAATCTGTATAAAACGCACATAGACAACATGATCACCTCCTTTAGCTGGGCCAACCAGTCCGGCTATTTTTATATCCTTTCCGGAGACGGGACAGTGATGCACCACGGTGCCGACCCGGGACTGGTCGGCAAAAATATCTATTCCCAGAAAAAAAAATTCCCTGATTTAATACAATTCTTTGAGGAGGCAAAGACCAGGGGATCTGCGATGAAACAGTACATGTTCTATAAACCGGGCAAATCGGACAAGGGGTACAAAAAGCTTGGATATGCCGTGTACAACCGGTCTCTTGATATCGTTATCGGCTCGGGATACTACATGGACAGTCTCAATGAACAGGGTAAACAGGCAACCCTGGATTTTATTTCAAAAGACCGGTTCGGCTATGAAAATTACGGCTACTTCTGGATATTTTCAACGGATTATAAAACGATTTTTCACATTGATCCCAAAATCTATCATACGGATCTAAAAACCCTGCGTGACGAAAACAATAAACTGGTCATCAAAGAGTTTATTGACATCGCAACATCCAAAGGCAGTGGATTCAGCTCCTATTACTGGGAAATCCCAGGTCAGACCGCCTCGGCTCAAAAGATATCGTATCTGGTATATATTCCGGACTGGGACTGGGTCGTGGGATCCGGCTTTTATTTTGAGAACTTCTATGAACTTGTGGGAACCGTGGATGACATAAGCCGTTCACTTCTCAAGCAGGAGATCATAAAAAACTGCCTGATTATCATCGCACTTTTTATGGTTACACTGGCGGCCTCACTTTTTGTTTACAAAAAAATCCGCCGCATTGAATCCGACCAGAAAAAATTTCTCAATGATCTGATTCAGTACAAAACAGTGATGGATCAAAGCGCAATTGTCAGTATTACTGATTTGAACGGAAATATTATTCATGTCAATGACGAAATGTGTGAGGTCACAGGATTCGATAAAGATGAATTGATTCATTCCACCCACAGTCTTCTGAGTCATCCGGACACCCCGGAGGTAACTTACAAAGATCTGTGGGCGACCATCAAAAGGGGGGGGACCTGGCAGGGTATTTTTAAGAACCTCAAAAAGGATGGGGGGTATTTTTTTCAAAAATCGACCATTGTGCCGTTTAAAGATAAAGACGGCAACGCGATCAAATATATTTCAATCAGCCATGATGTCACCGAAGTGTTTGAAAACAAATCCCAGCTTCAAAAATATCTCAATTTTGACACCCTGACCGAGCTGAACAACCGAAACAGTCTGCTCATGGAGATCAAAAAAGCCAAATCAGCAGACCTTGCCATCATCGACATAGACGATTTTCACCGAATCAATGAAACCTACGGCATGAAAGCCGGAGATGAACTGCTTAAAATATTTGCCCTGAGGCTTTCCAACCATCGCAACCTGTACCGGTATTTTATCTACAGACTGCACTCTGATGTATTTGCCGTCTTTTCCACCCAAAGTGATAAAAACATCTTTATCATTGATGTTGAAACCGCACTCAAAGATATTGTCAAAAAAACCTTCGTGATCCGGGACAAGGAGCTGATGATCAGCACCATCACAGGATACGCCCACGGCTCGGACAACATTATGGCCCATGCGGACGCGGCATTGCAGTTTGCAAAGGCCAACAACATTGATCATTACGCCTATGATCCGCTAAAAGTGGACAACAGCAAGATCTATGAACAAAATATCCGGGTGGTCAAAATGCTCAGCAGCGCCATAGATGAAGACCGGGTCGTACCGTTTTTCCAGCCGATCACCGGGACCGGCAGCCCAAAGTACGAAAGCCTGATGCGAATCAGGGACACGGACGGCGGCATCATTCCCCCGGCACAGTTCCTTGAGATCAGCAAGCAGACCCGGTTTTACCCGACCCTGACCAAAATCATGGTAAAAAAGACCATCGACACCTTTGTGGATGATGACAGTCAATTCAGTATAAATATCTCCACCGAGGATATTCTGAACACGGAGACCATGGACTTTATTTATGACTATGCCGTTGAACACAACGTCATGTCACGCATGGTACTTGAGCTTGTGGAGTCCGAAAGCCTGTCGTCCTTTGCCGGGGCCACGGATATCATCTACAGATTCAAAAATGCCGGTGCGAAAATAGCCATTGACGATTTTGGTACAGGCTACTCAAACTTTGATTATCTGCTCAAAATCAAGGCAGACTATATCAAAATCGACGGCAGCATCATCAAACTCATCACCCAGGATGAACGGGCCGTTGATGTTGTAAACTCCATTGTCTCTTATGCCCACAAGCTGAAGATGAAACCCATTGCAGAGTTTATTTCCAATGAAGCGCTTTGCATCAAGGCAAAAGCCCTTGGGATCGATTATCAGCAAGGATTTTACTACGGCAGACCCGAACCTGTCCCGGATAAAACCATTTTTTAAGTACTGAGGATGCCATGGCATGGATGATGTTTCATGCATCCCATGGTAATTTTTTATGAAAATTCTTCATAGTTTAAGCCAGATGCCTGATTTTACAGGCTCAGGAAAAACGGTCCAGGCCATTATCCGGCAATCTTGTGCCCGGGGGCATGAAAATTTTCTTGTGGCGGGCATCCAGGATAATTTCTCTTTAGATCCGGCTGTATTACCCGCGGATCATACCGAATTTGTCCGATTCAACCATGGCGCACTTGATTTCAGGCTCCCGGGCATGAGCGATGTCATGCCCTACCCGAGCACGGTGTTTTCTTCTATGAAAAAGGATCAGATCCGCCGGTATGAAACCGCCTTTACAAATGCCCTTCAAACGGCAAAATCAAAATTTCGGCCGGATCTCATTCACACCCACCATCTCTGGATCGTTTCAAAAATCGCCAGGAACGTCTTTCGGGATCTGCCCATGGTTACCTCTTGCCACGGCACATGCCTTCGCCAGCATTATCTGTGTGCAAGCCTTGATCTGGGTATTGAAAAAGCCATGGCAGATATTGATGCGGTTTTATGCCTGAGCCGGCACCAGAAGCAGCAGATTGTGGATATTCACGGGATAGATCCCCAAAAGCTGCATGTGGTGGGCGCAGGCTTTGAAAAAGAGCTGTTCTATTGTGACACCAAACCTGAAAAAGGCCCTGTGCAGATCGTGTATGCCGGAAAACTGAGCCGGGCCAAAGGGGTACCCTGGCTGCTTAGTGCGTTGAAAAAAGTGGCTGGACCCGATTACTGCCTGCACCTGGCAGGTGCAGGCACAGGTCAGGAAAAAGAGGAATGCCTGACACTGGCCGCAGAGTTAGGTGACCGGGTACAGGTTCACGGGCCTTTGTCCCATGACCGTCTTGCCCGGCTCATGCGCCTCTCCCATCTGTTTGTTCTGCCCTCGTTTTTTGAAGGCCTTCCCCTGGTGCTCATGGAAGCGCTCTCTTCGGGCTGCAGGATTCTGACCACCGCACTGCCCGGCACCCGTGAAATATTTGAAGAGACCCGATCCGATATGATCGATCTTCTGGACCTGCCGCCCCTGGAAACCGTGGACACTCCGTATAAAAAAGATTTGCCGGCTTTGGAACTGGCCCTTGCCCATGCTTTGGAGAAAAGCATTGCAAAGGCCGATCAAAACCGGCAACCGGCCACTGCCCAAATTCATGCGTTAACCTGCAATTATACCTGGGAAGGTGTATTTCTCAAGATAGAAGAAATATATAAAAAAGTGACTATGTTTTAGACTTGTTTTTTATGGATTGCAGTATTAAAAGGATAGATGCTGCATCAGGCGCACTTTTTCAGATTCAGTCATCAAACAATTGCATCAACGCTCTTAGTGAATGGTTGTTCATATCGAAACCATAGCCTGTACTGTAAAACCTGTCGTATAATTTTCTAAAGTTTAGAAGATAACAAAAATAGCATTAAAAATCACTTAAGTAATAAAAAAATGGAGGTGATCAATGAAGATAAGATATCAACTTGACTTTATGGTTGGCGGCTTATCACTGTTAATTGTCCTGATGTTTATCTTTACCATGTATACGACCAATAAACAAAAGAGCGAAGGACTTGTTATTAATCTTGCCGGAAGACAACGGATGCTTTCCCAAAAAATTACAAAGGAAATCTACAAGTATCATATGGAGATGCAATCCGAAAAATCGGGCAGTTCCAGCGCCCGTACTTCGATCCGTAAAACAGAAAAAATATTTGATCAAACATTGACGGCCCTCACCGATTCAGGTGAAGCCCCTTTGGGAATAGATCCCGACAACACAAAATACCAGCAGTGTCCAAAGGCAGTAGAACCTGCCTATTCACAGCTCAAGAAGGTAAAAGAAATCTGGGGTGAATTCCGCAGTCACGTGAACCACTTCCTTGAAAACCCAGGCAATGACGCTGAGGATCTATCATTTATCGAAACCCATAACCTGTCCCTGCTTAAAGAGATGAACTCCGCAGTGGGAATGATGCAGAAACAGTCCGAAGCAAGGGTACGTCGGCTGATCATGTTTCAAGCCGCAAGTATCTTCGCAGGATTTATGCTGATGACTTTCAGTATTATCGTAATTCGCAAGCTTATAAGCCGGCTGGACAAATCCAGTGAAATCGCACGTGATCTGAGATATGGAGATCTTACAAAAAGATTTATTAAATGGGAAAAACAAGGGGCGAAACCCGATGAAATAGGACGGCTATCCAAAAGCCTCAACGGCTTTGTAAAATTTTTTCACCTGGCAATTATAGATATCAACAAGGGGGCCGGGGAACTCAATAGTGCATCCATGGATATGAACCAGGTGGCGGAACTTCTTTCCGAAAAGTCCAAAGAGTCGTCCCGGAGGATCGAGAGAAGCAAAGGCCTGTCGGATGAAATGAATTCCGACATGAATACAGTCGCAGCCGCGATGGAGGAGCTGACCACCAACACCCAACAAATTGCGACATCCACCTCACAGATCAGCAGCACTATAGTAGGGATCTCCCAAAACACCAGGGAAGCAAGCAAAATTTCTAAGCAAGCCGTAGAGCGGGTTGAGGCAACCTCCAAAAAAGTCGGGGAACTCGGGGAAGCGGCGGATACCATCCAAAAGGTATCGGACTCAATTGGTGAGATCTCCGAACAAACGAATCTCCTGGCGCTCAATGCAACAATTGAGGCGGCAAGGGCCGGGGAGGCCGGCAAAGGATTTGCCGTGGTTGCTAGCGAGATTAAGGCACTGGCACAGCAAACCACGGATGCAACCCAAAAAATCAAGGACAGTATCGCGTGGATTCAAAATTCCACATCTTCTACAGTTGAAGAGATACAAAACATCACAAATGTGATCAACCAGGTCAACGATATCGTTTCAACCATTGCCACGGCAGTGGAAGAACAGACCGGAACCATCTCTGAAATTGATGCCAATATCTCCCAGGGAGCCAATGCGCTCCAGGAAATAAATGCCAATGTCGCAAAAACATCATCGGCAGCAACCAACATCAACCAAAATATGGGCGAACTGAGTCAATCCATCCAGGAGGTTTCGGACACTACCGGCCATATCAGCACAAGCGCAGCAGCACTTTCCGGGCTTTCCGCAACGCTTAAGGAGATGGTTGATAACTTCAAAGTTTGATGAATTCATCTGCAACAACGAACTTAATTGTTGAAGGCAACTCAAAGTTAAACGCAAAATCGCCCAGCCGCAAAGTGCATATGGGTAATTTTGCGTTTAAACGTTTTACATTTCTCAGTACAGTATGGATGAATCAATATCGGCGATGGTGCTGACCCCGGTCATGAACATGGCTTTTTTCAATATTTTATGAACGTGTTCCATGTGCAGTCTGACCCCCAGGGAGCCTGCGCCCACAGCCGCCCGGATTATATCCCGGCCCAGAAGTACAAAATCCGCACCCAACGCCAGCATCTTGAGCACATCATACCCGGTCCGGACCCCGCCATCGGCCGTGATAATCACCTGGCCTTTCAGGTGTTTGGCGATCTCGGGCAGCACCTCGGCCGTTCCCGGCGTAGCATCCAGCACCCGGCCGCCGTGATTTGAAACACTGACCACCCTGGCGCCGGCGTCCGCACAGCCCACCGCATCTGCCACCGTCATGATTCCTTTGGCAATAAAGGGCAGAGAGGTGGACTGGACCAGTTCCTTGATATCTTTCACGCTTTTGCGAAATACCGGCTGGTTATGCCGGGCCATGATGGTGGACCCGCACCCGTCAAGATCCACCCCCACTGCGGGGCAGCCCAACTCTTCGGCCGTGTGGATGAATTTTTTAAGCACATCCTGGGATCTGGGCTTAAAAATGGGAACCGCCGGCAAACCTTCCTTTTTAATTGCGCGAAGTGCCGGATTATTCTCGGGGGTATAAAAGAAAGTATCTCCCCGCCAGGCCATGGTGCCAGCATCTTTACAGCCCCGGATGGTGGCCCTGCAGAAATCCTCTTCACTGATGGCATTGCCGTAGCGCTCGGCACCTGCCGTGGACGCCCCCATCACCGGGAAATCAAGCTTGGTGCCCAGAAATGTGCAGGAGGTGTCCGGTTCGGTGTGTTCCCCAACCACTTTCAAGTTAAAGCGCACCGCCTCAAGGGCCGCAACATTTGCCCGAAAGGAGAACCCGGCACCGGCACCGCCAAAGCCAATGGGTTTGCCATAAGCCTCTTTCTGGCAAATTTTATCAAAATTGCCGTCACAGGCGGGGTAGGCTGCACAAAAGCCTTTTAGATTTTTCCTTGCCCTGTCCCGGACCGCTTCAAGGGTTTCGGGGAGGGCTTCTTTTTCAAGAATAACACGGTTGTCGGATCCGCAAACGCTGCACTGTTCAGGCTGTTCTTCCTGGTCCATCGTAGTAAAGCACATGGTGCATTGCCAGATAGTCATATCAGATGATCTCTCCTGTTTCACTATAGGTTTTGTAAAAGCGTTTCAGTCATCAGCTTACTGTCATAAGTATGTGCGGCAAGGGCGCTTGTTTTCAGATTTGGAACCCGTTGGTGAAAGGGTGTGCCGGGGACCTCGTAGAGCACGCCCAGGGGCAGACCGTTTTCCCACTCCTGGGCCAGCGCCAATGCCTTTCCAAGATCCTGGGGATCATAATCGTCCTTTTCCTCAAGCTTATACGCCCGCTCTTTATACCAGCTCAGGGTATTTATTTTATTAAAGGATACACAGGGCTGCAGGATATCCACCAAGGCAAAGCCCTTGTAATTCATGGCTCTGACGATCAAGTCCGTCAAATGTTCAGGCTCACCGGACAAACCCCTTGCCACAAATCCCGTTCCGGCTGCCAGGGCAATGGCCAGGGCGGAAAATTGTGATGAGGAGGTGCCGGTGGTCTGCATTTTTGTCACCATCCCCAGGCTTGATGTGGGAGACGCCTGGCCTTTGGTCAGCCCGTAAATCTGGTTGTTGTGCACCAGAAGGGTCATGTCCAGATTTCGCCGGATGGCTGCAAGAAAATGATTGCCGCCTTCCCCGTAACAGTCGCCGTCTCCGCAGTTTACCACCACCGTCAGGTCGTTGTTCGCAATCTTTGTCCCGGTGGCCAGGGGAAGCGCCCTGCCGTGAAGGCCATGAAACATGCTGCATTTAAGAAAGTGAGGTGTTTTACCGGCCTGGCCGATCCCCGAAATTAATGTGAGTTTTTCAGGCGGAATCTCCTGCTGGGCAAAGGCATTTTTCATGGCGGCAAGAATCTGGAAATTACCACATCCCGGGCACCATTTATTTTCGTAATTACAATCGAAATCTTTTGAAGTAACCATTATTTTAAAATCTCCTTTACCTTTTGAACAATATAATCCGGGAAAAATGGTCTGCCGTCAATTTTAAGAATGGAATCAAAGGCAGAGACGCCCGCCTCCTGGGCAAGCAGGAGGCCCAGCTGACCGGATGTATTCTGTTCCACCATGATCAGCTGCTTGCCGGCCAGGGCATCCTTAACCGCCTGCCGGTTCATGGGCCATATATCTTTGAACACTGCCGCCCCGATCTCCATGCCCTCGGCCTTGAGCCGTTCAACCGCTTCCAGAATGTTTCCTTTTGTTGATCCCCATCCCACCAGGAAGGTTGACGCCGCCGGGTTCTTTATAAGCGGGGGCGACATCTCTTTGATCATGTTCGGCACCTTGGCCTCACGCTTTTGGGTCATGGCAATCTTGTTGGCGGCATTTTCACTGATATGGCCTTCGGGGTCATGTTCATTGCCCGTAACCCGGACAAGCCCCGGCCCGGAACTTGGCAGTCGCTGGGGAGAGACACCGTCCTGGGTCACTTTATACCTTAAATAGGGATTGTCATCATCGCCGGAGTTGTTCGCTTCATAAAAGCGTTCAATTTGAGCATCCACCGTGAGTGTATTGACCTCCGTCATCCTATAATCCGCCAAAAACTGATCCAGGAGTACAATGGCCGGGACCTGGTACTTTGCCGACAGATGAAACGCCTTTTTCATGGTATCAAAGGTTTCAACCGGTGTGCCCGGTGCAAAAACAAATCTTGGGAACTCATCCTGGGAGGCATGGATGGAAAAGAGCAGATCCGCCTGACCGGTTCGGGTGGGAAGCCCTGTGGCAGGTCCCGGACGCTGGGCATTGAGGATCACCAGGGGTGTTTCCGTCATGGCCGCAAGCCCCAATCCTTCGGTCATGAGGCAAAAACCGCCGCCCGATGTGGCCGTCATGGACCGGACACCGGCAAAGGATGCGCCAATGGCCATGACCACGGCGGCAATTTCATCTTCTGCCTGCTCAACAACCACGGGCAGTTTGTCAATATAAGAAACCACATTGGTGAGCACGCCTGTGGCCGGGCTCATGGGGTAAAAGGGGAAAAAACGGCAGTCCGCAGCAAGCGCACCCAGGGCGGCTGCCTTGGCGCCGCTGAGAATGACGTTTTTGACCTCCTTGGCCTCCCAGGTGAATCCTGTGGCCAGGCTTAAGTCTTTGGCCGCCTCAAATCCTTTCTGGGCTGCGGCCATGTTCAGGGCCACGACTTTTTCACCTTTGGCGGCAAACCGTTTTTTCAAAAGATCTTCCAGCAGACTGAACGGCGTACCGAGTATGGAAAGCACAGCACCTGCGGCCACTGTATTGGCCGTAATTTTTCCCCCTGCCTCTTGTGCCAATTTCATCAAGGGGATGTCAAAACGTGTCTTGCTTTGTGTTTCGGGTTTATCAGCATTGACAATGGCAATGCCGTCCGGGCGCAGCTGATCTTTATGCAACCCATAAGAATCTTTATCAATGCAGACAAGGATATCAATCCTGTTGCCGGGAGCGGCAACCTCCTTATCGCTGATTCGCATCAGGTTGAAATTATGCCCGCCTCTGACCCTTGATTCAAAATCATCAACGGAGAAGGTAAACAAACCGCTTTGGTGACACACTTCGGAGAGCAGATCGCCAATGGTTTGAATGCCCTGCCCTGCCGCACCTGCAATTTTTAGTGTTACATCAGTTTTCATGGACGCCCCTTGTATTTTTCTGTATTGCATAAAAAATGAAGAACGATGACGTAATTGGGATATGCTGGAAGCCTTTTACGTCTTGACGGTTTCTTTTATCCCTTTTACGGGAAAAGGCGGAAAAAGGCCGGGGTCCAAAGAAGTGGTTCCCAACTCGGCCTGTTTTATGAATCCCGAAACCGTCACAATACCATTGAATATGAGGGTGATTAAGCAAAAAGTCAATGCTTTGCCGGTCTCCACAGGCCAACCGCTTTTAAAATCTCCCCATTGACAAGTCCCGTTGCTGATCTAAGTTGTGACACAAAAACAACACAGAGAACAACTCTAAAACAAGGAGAAAAAAATGAATATACTGCTGTTACAGGGCGGAGCCAAAAAAAATGGAAACACGGCACAGGTGCTCAAATGGGTAAATGAAGAACTGATCAATCTTGGCCATGATGTGGAGACCGTTTATCTGCACCCCAAAAATCTTAAAGGGTGTATGGGCTGTGCCAAATGCAAAGAGATCAAGGATGCGCCGGGCTGTATTCAACAGGATGACATGTCTGAAATCCTGGAAAAAATGATCAAGGCCCAGGCCGTTGTCTTCTCTTCCCCCTTATATTTCTGGGGCGTGAATGCCCAGCTTAAAGCCGTCATTGACCGGACATACAGCCTGTATGCCACGGCACCGGAACACATTTCTCTTGTGGAAGGCCAGCGCCAAGGCCTGTTGGTGACAGGGGGCGGACCGTTTGAGAACAATGCGGCAGAAGCCTTCACGGCATTCGGCAGGATGCAGAAATACCACAAATCGATCAACGCCGCAGAGTTGTTTGTGGGCGGCTGCTCAACCCCGGACCGATTGGAGGATTCCGTCAAAGATCAGGCGTTTGAATTTGCCCGCAAACTCGTGGGTCAAATTTAAGTTTATATATAAATTGAGGGAAGCCCGTTCTCAGCAAGGCTTTTATTCTTATACCGGCCGTCTTCGGTCACATCCGCCCCAAACCATTGGGGCGGAACAAATGCCTTGGCCTGGGTTTCATCACCGAACTCCACCTCGCACAATAAAAGTCCTGCCAGCGCACCTGAAAATTCATCAATTTCGGCAACAAGGCCGTTTTCAAGAATGGCCTTGGACCGTTGTTTTTCCACCCGGCGATCCCGGGTCAACGGCCATAGATGATTAAAATCCACTTCATCAATGTTGATCTCCGCTTCATCGCGCACGAGTCCCCGGCCCCGTTTAAAGGTCATGAAAAATGCATCGCCTTTCTGACGAAGCCTGATCTCAACAGAATCACTGGACTTTGAAATATAGCCCTGACGAATACAGGTGGTGGACTGCAACGCAATGTCCGGCATTTTTACAAGCAGGAACTTTCGTTCTATCTCTTTCATGATATGCGGCCCCCCTTAACTTTGAACTTCCTGCCACAATTGTGCGTAGGCAGCCACCGCCCCTTCTTTGCCGGCATATGTGAGAGCCGGCGCCCTGTAGACCCCCATGCGTTCGATATGGGTTGAAAAAGGTATCCAGGTTTTCATCACCTGCTCATGCTCACCCCGGATCTCTTCCATGGTCTCGACGTGCAGGGATTTACTCTGCTGAACCATGGAAAAAAACGGAAAAATCTTGGAGGATTTATACCCTTGTCGTTTGAAAAACGCATAGAGCTGCTCCAGGGTTCTCTGGGATAATGTGGTGGGGATCACCGGCACCACAATGCGGTCCGCCACCTTGAATACATTTTCAGAAAGCAGCGAAATATTTGGGGGACAGTCCAAAAGAACGACATCATATTCGCCGTCCACAGGTTTTAAGACTTTATTCAGCCGGGAGCGGCTCTTTTTCATCCGGGACAAAAAAATATCAAAATCCCTGAAGCTCATATTGGCCGGTAAAAGGTCCAAATTTTCGTAATCGCTTTCCCTGATGGCATCGGCAAATTTTTCTGTGTCTTCAAAAAAGGTGTTATTTTTCAATTTTTTTGAGGGCTTCACGCGAAAATAAAATCCTGATGCGCCCTGGGGGTCAAGGTCGCACAAAAGGGTCCGGTTGCCGCTTAATGCGCTGGCATATGCCAGGTTGACCGAGGTTGCAGTTTTTCCCACACCGCCCTTATTGGAATAACAGGCAATCAGTTTCATAAATCTTTATCTCCCTGTGAATCAACCTGGGGTTTGGCTTGTTTGGTCGTTGTCATCTTTAAATCGAACAGATCATTAAAGGCCCCCTGTGTATCCGGGCTGTAAAACGAAGACAGGTTTTCAATAATCATCTGCCGTTCTGCCAGCTGTTTGCGGTAGAGCATGGCCGTCAAGGCCCCGATACTTTCGGCCAGGGCCGTGGCCTTGGATCCGGCACCTGGATAACGTTCAAGACACTGGGCCAAGGTGGCCTGCTGGACAGACTGATCGTTAAAACTGCCTAAATGATCCTGAAGTCCTTTGAGTGTTTTAAGCAATTTCTTTACCGACATATCGTCAAATAGAGGCTGGGCCGATTCAATCAGGTAGCGCAGCTTTTTGCACTGGATACGCAGCTCATGAATCGTTTCATCCGGGGTCTTCTCGGTGATATTGTTGGCAAGCTTGCACACCTTTTTATATCGTTTTAAAACAAGGTCCGCAGCAAAGACTTTGGACGGAGCGTCTGCCTTGGGACCTTTGGGCAAATCTTTTGGATTTTCAAATAATTTATGAATGGATTTTATCTGTTTTTTGTATTCCTTGGACTTGAGCATGGCCTTAACCTTTTCATAGGCCTCATCCCGATCCTGCTGCAGCAGATCAAACAATACGCCCAGGCCGGGGTGCGCCTGGGGGGGGACCAGGGCAAAATAATCGTCCTTGGACAACAGGTACACATCGCGGTCACGCATCATGTTGGTATCCTGCATGATATCCTTGAAATCCAGCTTCAACTGATCAAGGGTTTCGGCGGCCACCACCCCTTTGAACAGGGTAAGCACGGAACGCACTTTGCGCAGGCTGACCCGCCACTGGTGGAGAAACTCGGTGTCCAGATCCTCAATAAGCCCTGGTTCATTCTGTCTTGTAATCTGCAAAAAAGCCTGGACAATGGTGCAAAGGCTTTGTCTGGCAGGGGCCGTTTCAGACAACTGAATTACCGGCTTGGATATATAATCTGAAATCCTGAGCTTAAGCGCCTGTGCCGGAAGCACAGGTTTTTCCGTATTTTTCAAAACGTCGCAGATCAGGGTGTGGCTGTCGTTGTAACCGCGCATGGGACGGGTTCGAAGCCAGGTCCAAACAAACTTTCCACGATTCAAAGTGACCGATTCAATGCGGCAGCAGGTTTTTTGCTCGTCATCCAGAAGAGATAGGGTGTCCCGGGCGATGGTCACCTGGCCGACCGGTGTAAAGGCCCGCAAAGCAGAAAGATCCAAAAGCATATCCCGCACAGGTCCATCGGGAAGCTGCCGGGCAAACTGCCATTTTGAGGCCGGCGCCGGCTGTACCGTTACATCCCCTGACCAGCCGATCCGGGTCAGATTGGATTCCGTCTGGATCAAAAGCGCGCCCGAATTGTAAACCGCAGCATCAAAGGTATCCAGAACAGTCCCCTCTTCAACATTATCCGGGGACTCACATGCCGTGCCGGCCAGGGTCATATTGGCATCTTTTAACAGGGCATTTATCTTTTTGATATTGATGCCGGCCGACAGCATAAACGTTTGCGAAGGAGGCAGAGTCATTGGTCAGATTTTCCCTTGTTCTTTTTAATGTATTCATGGATCAAGTTTTCAATAATGGCCTGAACACTGGTCTCTTTTTCAATGGCCAGAATTTTAAGCGCCTTGAGCACTTTCTTCTCTAACCTCAGGGACGTATTCACCTTTTTTATTTTCACCATGTTAGATCCTTATTAATCTTTGTTTCTTCGCTTGATATAATGACGTCATTAAACTATGATGTCAACCATTATGGATTCAATGACAAAGTACGCCGCCATCGACATCGGCTCAAATGCCGTTCGCCTGCTGTTAGCCATGGTTTCCGAAGAAGAATTCGGACTTCGGGTCAAAAAAATTTCCTGGATGCGCATGCCCATACGTTTGGGCGAAGATGCGTTTTTGCAGGGAAAAATCTCGGATGAACGGACCTGCAAACTTGTGAAAACCATGGATGGCTTTGCAAAGCTGATTGCCGCATATCAGCCTGTGGCCGTAAAGGCCTGTGCCACCTCGGCCATGCGGTCCGCCCAAAACGGCCGGCAGGTATGCCGTCAAATCCGGGAACAGGCCGGTTTGAACATTGAGATTATCAACGGCAGGCAGGAAGCCCGGTATCTTTTTCAGAACCGCCACCAAATCATGACCTCATCGGAAAAATCTGCTCTGTTTGTGGATGTGGGGGGCGGAAGTACGGAAATTACGCTGTTCTTCGACGGCAGGGTTCAGGCCAGCCGGTCCTTTAATCTGGGCACCATTCGTCTACTCAACAACCGGGCCCGCCAGCAGGACTGGGATCGTATGAGATCCTGGTTGAAAAAAATCACCCGGAGCCACCAGCCCGTGGAGGCCATCGGCAGCGGCGGGAATATCAATAAACTGTTTAAACTGGCCAAGGGCCGTCCCGGGACATGGGTGACGCGAAAAAAGATCAAAAAGATCCGGGATGAACTGGCGGGCTATGAGTTAGAAGAACGGATGAAGCGGTTCAATTTGAAACCGGACCGGGCAGACGTTATCATCCCGGGTGCACAGATTTACCTGAAAGCCATGGAATGGGGCCGCTGCGCAAAAATCCATGTTCCCATGCAGGGGCTTGCCGACGGCATGATCCGTGTCCTGCACGACCAGAGGATGCAGGCGCAGTCCGAGCAGACACCGATTGATGCTCCGGCGATCGAAACAAAACAGGCTGCGACCTGAACGCCAACGGCGCCAGGAAACAGCCTGTACGAGAAACTCGAACTTTTTGGGCTTGATCATAACATCGGCCACAATGTAGGTTGGGGTGACGTAGGAACCCCAACATAAGTTTCAGGATTAACGGCATATTTTGTTGGGGTTCCTGCGTCACCCCAACCTACAGCAAATTGGTATGGCCCCAAATATGATCAAACCCGAAAAGAGTACCGTGTTGGGGCAAACACTAACCGCAGCAGCTTCCGCTGCCGCACCCTGAACACCCCTCAGGAGGCTTAATGCTGGATTCCAGGCGAAAGCCCGTCCCTTCAAAATCAACGTCCACCGGACTTGCTTTTTCCAGCAGATCCTTATCCATGATGTACTCCACACCATCAAAGGTGAACACGGCATCGGTATCCTTTTTCTCGTCCAGGGCCATGGCAAGACTTGGTCCGCCGCATCCGGCGCTGTTGAGAAAAATCCTGATGGGGGAAAGTTCCTTGCCTTCAAAATATTGTCTGACCTGCTCCTGGGCAGGTTTGGTTACATTTATCATTTAAATATCTCCTTGCATGTGTTGTTGTCATTGCGACTGGATACCGGTTTGCAGACATCCATATTATTAGTATAAGCTATATCTTCTATGATTCAAGACAATATTCTCAAAAGTATCAGTCCCGAATCTTCTCTTTCAACGCCCGGATAATCCCGGAACAGACCTGGTTGGCATCGGCCACAATGGCCACATCCGCAAGTTTCATCATCATGGCATCGGGATTTTTGTTCACCGCTACAATGAAATCGGCATCCATCAGCGCAGCCGTATGCTGGATGGCGCCAGAGATACCAAAGGAGAAGAGCACCTTGGGCCGGATATGCTTACCGGCCTGGCCCACCAGGGCCTCGTGGTCCACCCATCCGGCATGAACGACAGGCCGGGTGGCGCCGACCTCGGCATTGAGCAGACCCGCCAGATCAAACAATTTTTTAAACTTGCCCTTGGAACCCATGCCCCTGCCCCCGGTGATCACAATATCCGCCTTTTCAATGCCCATGGCTTTGGCAGGCCGGTATTCCGAATGGGTGCATCGAACCCGCTCAACGGGCAGATCTTCGGGAAAATCAAAGGCAACCACTTCGCCCTGGGCCGTATCATCATGGGGCAGTTCCTGGAAGGTGCCGGGCCGCACGGTTGCCATCTGGGGACGCGCATTGGGCGTAAGTATCCGTGCAATGAGGTTGCCCCCAAAGGAAGGGGCAACCTGGACAAGCCGGTTCTCATCGTCGATTTCAAGATCAATACAGTCAGCCGTGAGACCTGTGTCCAGCATCTTTGCCACCCGGGGCGCCACTTCCTGTCCGAACCGGGTGGCCCCGATCAGGATGATGTCCGGAGTCATCTCCCGGGCCAGCCGGATCAACAGATTGGTAAACGTTTCGATACCATAGGATTTAAGCCGTGGATGATCAATCACATACACCCGGTCCGCGCCATGGGCGATATACTCGCCGGCATATCCGGCCACATCATGGCCAAACACCACCCCGCACACCTGTCCGCCTGTCTTTTCGGCCAAAGCCCTGGCCCTGGCCAGAATCTGGAGTGTGACCCGGTTTTTAAAATAGTTGCGATAGTCCCCAAGGACCCAAATATCTTTGCCGGTTGATTTTTTTGACATGTGGCCTCTCATTTCTTTTTCAAATCTTTGCCCATGGCCGAACTGATCACCTTTCCATAGTCGGTGAACAGCTCGTCCACAACCGTTTTCGCAGCCCCTTTGAGCACCCGGCTCTCCTTTTGGGTGGCCGGCGAAAACACATCCAGAATACGGGTGGGCGAATCTTTCAGGGCATTAAAATCGCTATCCAATTCCAGGCGGTCGGCATCCACAACCTCAATTTGGGGTGCGGCAAAGGCCTGGGCCACCCCGGCAAGCCCGGCATAGCGGGGGACGAACGCACCCTGGTCTATGGTCACAAGACCCGGCAGATCCATCTCCAGGGTTTCCATAAAGTCATCCACCAGCCGGGTCACCACAACCGTTTTTTGGGCCAGCTGAATATCCGACGCCCATCCGATGGCCGGAAAATCCAGTTCACAGGCCAGCTGGGGCCCCACCTGGGCCGTTTCGCTGTCGCTGGTCTGGGCACCGCAGAGCACAAGACCTGCATCCGGTTTAAACATTTTTATATAGCGGCCCAGAATAAAAGAGGTGAGATTGGTATCGGCTCCGGCCATTTTGCGGTCCGTGAGCAGTACCCCCCGGTCTGCGCCCAGGGAGACCGCCTGGTGAAGCACCTCTTCGGCCATGGGCGGTCCCATGGTCAGTGCGATCACCTGGATAGAGCGACCATCGGTCTGACCTGCTTTTTTCAGGCGCAGTCCCGCTTCCAGGGCAAGGCGGGAGGCGGGGTCCATCATGCCCTGGGCAAGTTCGCGTTTCAGGGTGCCGGTTTTGGAATTCCAGGGCAGTTCGGACACCATGGGCACCTGTTTGATGCATACAATGATATCAAGTGTATTATTTTCCATCTCTTTGTTTTCTTCCTTAACTGCTTTTTTACCTGCTTTCTTAACTGGGCCGGGTAATCAGATGTCTTGCGATGACCATTTTCTGCACTTCACTGGTGCCTTCATAAATCTGGGTCACCTTGGCTTCCCTGAAGTACCGTTCCACATCATATTCCCTGGAGTACCCGTATCCGCCGTGGATCTGGACGGCCAGATCCGTGACCGTACGCGCGGTTTCACTGCAGGAGAGTTTGGCCATGGCCGCCTGGGCCCCGAAATCGCCGCCCTTATCCTTGGCGGCCGCGGCCCGGTACAAGAGCAGGCGTGAAGATTCAATGGACGTGGCCATATCTGCCAGATAATTCTGGATGGTTTGAAATTTTGTCAACGCGCTGTTGAACTGCCGGCGCTCCTTGGCGTAACTCAAGGCCGCTTCAAAGGCTGCCTGGGCGATACCCAGGGCCTGGGCCGCAATGCCGATGCGGCCGGTGTCCAGGGCGGTCAAACCGATTTTAAGCCCCTGGCCCGGTTTGCCCAAAAGATTGGTTTCGGGTATCCGGCAGTCCTCAAAAAACAGAGACGATACCGGATTGGCCCGCATGCCGCACAGATCCTCTATTTCGCCCACACTGAACCCCGAACAGGTCTTGTCCACAATGAATACATTGGGCCGGGACGGACCCTGCTGCCCGGCGTTCACGGCAAATACCAGCACCACGTCACAGACACCGCCGTTGGTGACAAAAATTTTGGTACCGTTGATGGTGTAGCCGTCCTCGGTCTTTGTGGCCGTGGTCTCCACCCCGCCGGCATCGGAACCGGCATTGGCTTCGGTCAGGCAGAATGCGCCGATATGTTTGCCGGCAGCCATGTCCGGGACAAAGTGGGCGATCTGTTCCTTGGTGCCGAATTTTAAAATGGGATAGAGCCCCACGCTGTTGTGGACCGAGACACACAGCCCAAGGGCCGCACACACCCGGGATAACTCCTCGACCACAATGGCATAGGAAATGGTATCAAGACCGGCACCGCCTAAATCGGGCGGCACCTGGAGGCCAAAGTAATTTAAAGGCCCCATCTTTTCAATAATTTCAGTGGGGAAGCGCCCTTCCCTGTCCAGGCTTGCAGCATGGGGGCCGATCTCATTTTCAGCAAACTCCCGCACCGTTTTTCTGACCACCTGGTGTTTCATACAGGGGTTAAAATCCATAAAATCACGCCTTTTATTTTCTTAAATTTTGGAAACAGCCTGTAAAATTAATATCCTTATATCCAAGTAGGACAGGACTATACCCCATCTGGGCTCATTTTCAAGTGATTAAAACCGAAAACCCATGGTTTTGATATCGTCCGTACGCGTCTTGAAATTACTTATGTCCGTTTTTTAGTTTCACTTTTTTGAAATTATCCATATACTGCCAAAATAAGGTTCCCATGACAAATTGTCTTAACAAGGTCCATTTAAGCGATCCTGTCGTATTAATATCAAGCGATGTCCGGTCTGTGGAGATTGAATGAAAAAAACACTGTATCGCCTATTATTTGCGTTTACTCTTTTTATCATACTCAATATATCTCCGGGCAAAAATTTTGCTGCCGTCCATTTCACCGCAAATGAACAGGCATTTCTAAAGGAGCATCCCACCGTCAGAGTCGCCGTTTTACCGGACAATGCCCCCATTTCATATGTGGAGGATGGCATTTACAAAGGCTATGTCAAGGACCTGCTCAACCTTCTGGCAAACAAAACCGGATTGCAGTTCGATAAAAAAATCGGGTTCTGGCCGGACAATATAAAAAACTTTAAAAACCGACAGATCGATGTCATTACCGACCTCTCTTTTAAAAAAGAGCGTGAACCCTTTACGCTGTACACCTCCCAATATTATGAAATTCCCACCGCCATTTTCGTCCGCGATGATTTCGGACCGTACACAGGCCTCCAGAGTTTGCAAAACAGACCCACCGCTATCCAGAAAAGTATTTTCTATGAAAAAGAACTGATGGCACTGGACAATATGAAATTAGTGAGGTTTTCAGGTATTGAGGAACAATTCAAGGCGCTTGCCTACGGCAAAGTGGATGCCGCCATACAGAACCTTAACTCATCAAATTATGTGATTCGCAAAAACGGCTTCACCAACCTCAAAGTCATAGATGAATTCAAGTTGGGCGATCTGGGCCGAGAAGATCTTCGGTTGGGTATCCGGCCGGATAAACCACTGCTCCACACCATTTTGCAAAAAGGATTAGATGACATCAGCGAATCAGAATGGGACCGGCTTTCCAACCGCTGGATCGGGGTCCGATTTGATCTCCAATCCCGCTGGATGATTCCACTCAATTTTAAAAGGCAAAGTAATGCAGCCATTGAATTGACCGATGCAGAAAAAAAATTCCTGAAAGATCATCCGGTCATCCGAGCCCATAACGAACAAAACTGGTTGATCGACCAATTTCCCCAAAAGCCAACCATAAACCTGTCCCCCGCTGAACAGGAATTTCTGCGCGCCCACCCGGTCCTGAAAGTCCACATGGAGGAAAACTACCCGCCCTATTCCTTCCGAAAGGCTGACAGCCAATTCAGCGGATATTCCATTGACTATGCCGAACGTGTCGCCCAACGATTAGGGATTGAGTTCCAATACGCCCACAACGAATCCTGGGACCAGGCGCTCAACAATCTTAAAAACAAACGGATAGACATCGTCGCCCAGGCCATCGACACCCCCCAAAGACGTCAATTTGCGCTTTTCAGTGGTATATACATGACCTATTCATGGGGGATCACGACCCACAGGAAAAACTCCGGCCTGGACAATCTCAACGCGCTTTCAGGAAAAACGGCGGGGGTTATCAAAGGGTATCTGATTGAGGATCAACTCAAAAAATATTATCCGCACATCAACCTGCGCGGGTATAAGGATCATAACGATCTGCTCAATGATGTTCGATTCGGCCGATTGGATGCCGGTATCTCCACCCACGAGGTCATGAAATACCATATTACCTCCCGCTCCATTCCGGACCTGGTTTCATTTCAAATCCAGGACACCCCGTCCCTGACAACCAACGCGGAATGTTTTGCAATTCGAAATGACTGGCCCTTGATGCAATCAGCCATTCAAAAAGCCATGGAGAGCATCACCATCGGCGAGTTGTCCACAATGCAGACCAGGTGGTTCGGCAATGCCGCAACAGTACCGGACATGTCACGACAACTGGACCTCACCACAGAAGAACGCACCTGGCTTGAAAATCATAAACAAGTCCGCATGTGTGTTGATCCGGACTGGATGCCCTATGAGGGCATCAAAGAAGGCAAACACGCAGGCATCAGCGCAGATATTCTGGGACTGGTGGAAAAACGGACCGGTTTATCTTTCCTGCTGGTGAAAAGCAAAACCTGGGAAGAATCATTGCAATTATTCAGGACGCATCAGTGCGATGTTATTCCCATGCTCAGTAAAACGGCGTCACGTGACACTTACATGAATTACACGGCTGCATATCTGACCGGCCACACGGTGTTTATCGGTGCATCCAACCATCCGTATATCGCCGACCCCGATAAGATTGTCGATGAAAAAATCGTACTGGTTCCCGGTTACAGCCTTACAGAATTGTTAAAGAGAGATTTTCCAAATCTTGACACCGTTGAAGCACAGAATTATACCCAGGCCTATCGGATGGTGTCCGACGGCCAGGCGGACTTGACCGCAGACTATCTTCTGGCTGCCGGAGACCGTATACCAAGTATGGGATTCTACAATCTTAAAATCGTGGGCAATGCACCTTATAAAAAAGGCCTGCGCATGGGTGTTCAAAAAGACGAGCCCCTGCTGCACAGCATCCTGAGCAAAGCAGTAGATTCACTGACCGAACAGACGATTAACAATGTTCTGTCCCAATGGAAGTCGGTCCGTTACGCCTATGAATTTGACTACAGTCTGCTCTGGAAAATATTGGGCGTTGTTCTGCCGGTGTTTGCGGCAGGATTGTTCTGGATGCGGCGAATGTCCCTCATGAACCGTCAAATCACCCGGGCCAAAGAGCAGGCGGAACACGCAACCCGGGCCAAAGCGGATTTTCTGGCCAAAATGTCCCACGAAATCCGGACCCCCATGAACGGCATTATCGGCATGACGTACCTGGCCCTCCAGACGGAACTGAACGATGAACAGCGCAATTATATTCAAAAAATAGACAACAGCGCCCAGTCCCTGCTGGGCATCATCAACGACATCCTGGACTTCAGCAAAATTGAAGCAGGCAAGATGATCCTCGAAAAGGACGGATTCAACCTGTTTCGAACCGTGGACCGGGTGATTAATCTCATCGAGCACCAGGTCCATGAAAAGCGTTTGGAACTTATCGTTCAATATGATCCGCGCATTGCCCAGTATTATGTCGGAGATAAGCTGCGCCTCTCCCAGATCATCGTCAATCTGATGGGAAATGCCATAAAGTTCACCGAACAAGGAGAGATCGGACTTTATATCCGTAACGCCGGAAAAGACCGCATTCGGTTTGAAGTCAAAGATACCGGCATCGGTCTGTCGGCGGAACAGCAGGATAAGCTGTTTCAATCTTTCTCCCAGGCCGATGACAGCACCACCCGAAAATATGGCGGTACCGGCCTGGGGCTCTCCATCTGCAAACAGCTGGTGGGCCTAATGAACGGGCGTATATGGGTGGAGAGTGAACCCGGCAGGGGCAGCAGTTTTATTTTTGAAATCGAACTGGCAGAGGACTCCGGCAAAAACAGAGCCCACCGGACATTTGACGGTAAAAAGGTGCTCATTGTCGATGACAGCACCACATGGCAAGACACCCTGAAAAATACCCTGGGACTGTTCGGAATTGTGGCGGATTCCGCCCATGACGGGCCTGAGGCCGTGGAAATCCTGCGGCACTGTGCCGATGAATATGATTTAATCCTCATGGATTGGCAGATGCCTAAAATAGACGGCATCCAGACCACCAAAAAAATAAGGGAACTTTACCAGGATCGCCTTCCAGACAAAGATTGTGCCCACGCCCAGCCGCCCACCGTCATCATGCTCAGCAGCCATAGGCAAGATACAGTTGTCCGGGAGGCCAAGGCCCAAGGTATTCATTTTTTCCTACAAAAGCCTGTAAACCCGTCAGATCTGTATGATGTGCTCTCCTGTGTGTTTATCGGTGAAATCCGAACCAGCTACACGACACAGTCGGCGCATGAAAATCTTGCCGGGGCGTTAAAAAAATTGGCAGGGTCCCACATCCTTCTGGTCGATGATACCATCACAAACCAGGAAATTGTCCAGGGGCTTTTACAGCACAACGGCATCATGATTGATGTGGCCCACAACGGCAGAGAGGCTGTGGACGCCTATGTCCGGAACCCCGAAAGATATGACCTGATCCTGATGGACATTCAGATGCCGGTCATGGATGGATACGAAGCAACCCGGCTGATTCGGGAACGGGACAAAGAGATCCCCATCGTTGCCCTGACCGCCAATGCCATGAAAGAAGATATTATCACAACCCAAAAGGCCGGGATGAATGACCATCTCAACAAACCCATTGATTTTAAAAAATTTTATAAAACCTTGCTGAAGTTCATCTCCCCAAAAGAAAGTGATCCGTCACAAATTCTTTTGGCAGAGACTGGGGACCGGGAAGAAGAGATAACAATGCCCGGGTTTGAGCTTATTGATGTGGCCGCGGGTCTGAAAAATATGGCCGGAAACAAAACACTTTATGGAAAAATTATCCGGACCTTTAAAAATGATTATGCCCGATTAGACCTAAGAGAACTGGATGAGGAGCAATTTAAACTAACAACGCACACCATCAGGGGCATCTGCGCAAATATCGGCGCCACGGCTTTACATGAAATCACAGAATGTCTGGATGAAACCCAGGACAGAGCCCTGGTGCCTCAATTCCAGGATGCCCTTGAACGCCTCATTGAGGAGATAGAAGAAAAAATGCCGGAAACGACATTGACCCCGGCATCAACAAAGCAGATCCCAACCCGGGAAGGCCGGGATTTGCTGGACCGCCTCAAGCAGTCCATTGCATCAATGCAGCCGGTCCAGTACGAACCCTTGTTAGCGGAGATATCCCGATACCGATTCTCCGATGACACCAATGAAATCCTCTCCAGAGTCAGGCAGGCACTTGACGAATACGATTTTGACCAAGCCTTGAACATATTAGCAGAGATATAACCATGACCGAGCGATACACAATTCTTGCGGTGGATGACACCAAAAGCAATATAGAAATACTGCTGACGCATTTAGGCCGACACTACAACGTGATTCCGGCCCTTACGGGTGAAAAAGCGCTGGAGATTGCCGAAAAAAAACAAATTGACCTAATTCTTTTAGATATCATCATGCCGGAATTAGACGGGTATGAGGTCTGCACCCTGTTGAAAAAAAACGAATTAACCCAATCGATCCCGGTCATTTTCATCACCGCCCAGACAGGGGAGGATGCCATTGAAAAGGCGTATGATACCGGCGGAATCGACTATATCACCAAGCCCTTTAGGCCCAGGGAGCTCCTGGCGCGGATAAAACGGGAACTGACCTTGCAGCAGTTGATCAAAGACCTGGAAGCGTCAAAAGAAGAATTGCGGATTCTGGCGACCACGGACCCCATGACCAAACTCTACAATCGAAGGTCATTTGCCAATATCTGCGCCAATCTGCTTGCCCAGAGCAAACGGGAGTCCCAGGACATGTCAGTGCTGATGATCGACATTGACAGATTTAAGGGCATTAATGATGTCCATGGCCATGATGTCGGGGATACCGTGATTATCACCCTAGCTGAAAATTTGCGGAACATGTCAAGAAAGGGAGATATTGTCTGCCGCTATGGCGGAGAGGAATTTGTTTTGGTGCTCCCGAATACGCGAATTGGCGGCGCCTGCACACTCGGCGAAAAAATCAGGCAACACATCGAAGAATTCGTCGTTCAAATCGAATCCGGCGGACAACTGCAATTTACGGTCAGTATCGGCGCCAGCGAGGTGGATGTGCCGGCTGAAAAAAACCTTGAGCCGGCACTTAAAAGAGCGGATGTTGCCCTCTATCAGGCCAAAGAGGGCGGAAGGAACAAACTTGTCAAATTTTAAAATGAAGACCGACCGGGCTTGGTCATAACATCGGCCACAATGTAGGTTGGGGTGACGAAGGAACCCCAACATAAATCTCTGGATTGACGGCATATTTTGTTGGGGTTCCTGCGTCACCCCAACCTACAGCAAATTGGTATGGCCCCCAATATGATCAAACCCGACCGACCGGTAGTCTTATGATCACTTGCGTTGATGGACCCGGCCGGCCCATGGCCGTCAGAACGTAACACAAGCCGATGCATAAACCGTGAACGGTGCGCCGGTTTGATAGGTAGACCCCAGTGTTTTGTAATCGGTGGTGTTGATGATACTGACATATTCCTTGTCAAAAATATTATTGACAGTCAAAGAAAAATCAAGATTTTTGATTTTCATCTTGGGAACAGCACCAACCTTATAGGTCAAATCAAAGTCAAATATCACGGCCCCGTCAATTTCCTCATCGTGTTCAATATCCCCGTATCTTTTAGAGGTGTATTTGACAATCGGTGAAAGAACAAATTTACCTATTCGGTAGCTTGCAATTGCCTTGCATAAAAATTCCGGGGCATCGGGAACCTGTTCTCCGTCAACGGCATTGACAGATCCGTCGCTGTTGTAAATATCTTGTGTAAAATAGAACCGGTTATAGGAAAAAGAGCCGTAAAGGGATAAATTTTTGGAGACCAATGCCCCGGCCTCCAATTCAAATCCGTAGGCATCGGCCTCGGCATTGGTGCATGGATATGAAACGCCCAGGGAATCGTCATAGTAGGTTGCCGCTTTATTTTTGTGACGGGCGTAATAGAGCGTGGGCACCACATAGAATTTGTCTGTAATGTATCTTAAACCAATGTCGAAATTATCTACAATTTCAAGCTCCTGTTTATCCCATAAATCCTGCAGGGTAATGCCTTTTGCGTAAAAGGCTTGTTTCTGGGAAATAAAATAGGGGTAAAGACTTACACTCATGCCGTAGTTTCTGCCGTAGGAGACATAGGAACTCAGTTCTTCATTGATCTTGTAATTAACCCCCAGGTTGGGAAGCAGCTTCGTGAAATCTTTTGAATCCGCACAGGCATCCTCATCAATGGATGTGGCCGTGGCAATCGCTGTTTCATAACTGACATCGCCGATGCCGGTTGTATCATAGGTCGTTATGGAGGGCATGGTGTATCTGAGATATTTTACGCCGCCCTGGAGTGTAAATCGTCCTGTGGCGTATTTGCCCGAAATAAAAGGGGTGTTCTGGCGGTGCTTGGAGCTGTCGGACAGGGCCTGCCATTTGTCGAATACAAGTTCACCTGACGACACTTTATACAATTTCCATGACGTAGGCGGCCCCGGCCTTTCCTGCTCAAGATAAAAAAGCCCCATGGTCAGGTCAACGGATTGTAAACGGGTCGAATACTGGCTTAAAAACCCGCTCATGTCATGGTCAATATCCCATTCTCGGATGCGGTTATTGCCGTTTTGCATTGTGATGGTTTCCATGTAACTGCCCTGGTCACTCCAGTAGAACGGCTTGAACAACAATTTGGAATTATCATCAAAACGATATTCAACTTTGCCGAAAACGTTATAATACTCAAACTCCGCCTGGTTATACCCGTAATAAAAATAGTCGTTTTGATCATTGGTAAAATCAAAATCATAATTGTCGCTCAAAGAACTTGCCTGGGTATAACTCAGGGTTCTGTAGGTATTTACATCGGAATTATTATAGATTGAAAACGCCTCTATCTTCAGTTTGCTGCCGATTGTCTGCGACAGACCGACCATGGCGTTTTCCCGGTCGCTATCCCCGTCGCCTTTCCATTTATCCCCAAAGGTGTTGGAATATGAAATAAACCCTTTGGTTTCAGTGGGAAATTCCCCCGTATCAAGGCGAAGAAACGTCCGGCTGAAATCATGGCTGCCCAGCACCTGTTTAAGCTTGAATCCAAATTCATCCAAAGGGCGTTTGACTTCCATGTCGATTTTTCCGCCGATATTTGTCAGGCCAAAGCCCTGGTCCGCCGGCAAGCCGCCTTTATAAATGGATATGGCATCAAAATTTTCCATATCATATATGGTTACCCCACCCCCGGGTCTGCCGCTCACGGGAACACCCTCTACATTGACAGGGGTAGCAGGATTTCCGCCGCCGGTGGCTTCCACCCCTCTGAATCTAAAGGATTCATGGTAGTTGCTGATATCGGCAAGGCCGCTGGGATCCACACTTTGTTGGTTCACCGACGGGATAAGGCTTATGGCTTTCTGAACAGACATGGTGGAAGACGGGCCCAACGCATTGATCCCCCTTTCCGTCACCTTTGTTTTTGTAGTGGTCTCGGTAAACAGCGGCCCGATAAAGTCCTGTTCTTCAAATGTGCCCGTTACAACCGTCTGGGGAAGTTGATAAATGATCTCCTCTTTCTCTTCGCCTTGGTCTTCTTCAGAAAAACCATCAACAGGAATCGTCACGCTCACCACTAAAATCAAAATCACGCGCTTTATCAACCGAAGCGTAATATTTTCTATCATTTCTCTACCTTGTCTCTAAAATTTCCGGCAGGGCCGGGGTTGGGGTTAAAAATTGATTTCAAACTGAACCATAAGTTCCACCATCCGGGCCGGCCGTCATGGTTCGATAATCTCCTTGGCTGCGTTTTGATCCAGGTTGACATTAAAAAAAAGGCTGTAAAACCGACGGGTTTCCTCCACGATATCCACATCATATTTTTCAGGATATAATTTGTTGAGCAGCCATCTGGCCCCCAGAAACCGCATGAAGGACGGGGGGCGGTCAAACCAGTTAAAAGCAGAATTGGGGATCTGATAAACCCGCTGACTTTGGACCGCGGGAATATTCTGCCACCGCTGGTCGTGAAATATTGTGTCATAAAACCCGTGTTCGTAAGAGACGATCACTTCCGGTGCGTACCGCATTACCTGTTCCAGGGAAACCTTTTCCAGACCGTAAATGGTACGGGAAGGACAGATGTGAACATTTTTACCACCGCATAGTGCAAAAAGCTCGGCATGGACAGAGGTGTCACACTCCGTACTCAAGCCATCCATGCCTTCGGCATAGTAAACGGATCTCCTATCGGATTCCGGTATGTCATCCCGTACGGCTTTGATGGTATCTAACGTCTGCTGCGCATAGTCGGCAAGAGCCGCTGCCCGTTTTTCACGGTGGAGCAGGCGGCCGAGAAACCGGAACGTTTGCGGATAGTCTTCAAGGCGGTCCAAAGTGATATAAACCAACCTGAACCCCATGGGGATCAGCATCTCTTCTGTTTTACGACTGACAGGAGAATCTTTCATATACCAGGCCAGAACAATGTCCGGATTGACCTGCATCAGTGTCTCCAAATTGGGCGCCCGTCCCTGGCCAAACCATCCGCCCACCACCGGAAGCGTCTGCACACGGGCCGGCAGATAGTGTTTCTCATTTTCCCTGCAGGGGAAATTAAGCCCGGCAATCAATTCCGGGGCAAGGGCATAAAGCATATAGGTGACGGGAGGGCTTGTGCCGTATACCGAATGGATCTCATCAGGCACGTGAACTGTTCGGCCATGCATATCCGTAACCTGCCGTGCGTGAGAAATCCCACAGGCCCAGACAAAAATAACCGTTGCGACAAAAATCGCCTTAAATGTTGTACGTATCTTCATATCATTCCCTGTACGATCAGCAGATTAAACAACTCGTCTTAATCGGCTTGAAAAACGATGAAACGCGCCTATGGGTCTGCCTTTGTTAACATAGTCCAGCATACTCCGGGGCACACAGACCCTGAGGCCTTCATCAAGGTCCGCCATGCCGATATCCGTATTGTAAAGCAGGTAGAGATTCTCCTCATTAACCACCTGGGCGGCATCACCGTTTGCCAGGATCTTCCCCTGTTTGAGCATAACCACCCGGTCCGATATCCAGACCGCATGTTCCGGGAAATGGGTGGTTTTGATAAAGGTGTAGCCGTCGTCCGCCAGGGCCGCGATCTGGGCAAGCAGGCGGATCTGATTGCCGTAATCCAGTCCGGTTACCGGTTCATCCATCACAAGGATATCCGCACCCTGGGCAAGGGCTCTGGCGATGAGGGTCATCTGGCGCTCCCCGCCGCTCACCTCGGTATAGGGGCGATCCTTGAGATGGGCGATGGAGAGCTGTTCCAGGGCGTTAACCGCCGCTTTCTCATCCTGCTTTGAATACCTGAAAAAAAAGGGTTTATGGGGCATTCGGCCCATGAGCACGACATCAATGACCCGGTAGGCAAATGAAAGCTTGTGGGTCTGGGGGACATAGGCAATCCGCCGGGCAAGGGCTTTGGGGTTGATCTGCCTGACAGGGCAACCTTCAAGGCGCACCTCTCCGTTTTGGGGACGGCAAAGCCCCAGCAACACTTTTAAAAGCGTGGTTTTGCCGCTGCCGTTGGGACCGAGCAGCGAGACGACTTCGCCTTTTCCCAGGGACAGGCTGATATCGTTTAAAACCGGCGTGTCGCCATATCCATAGGTCACATGATCCATGCAAATAAAACTCATTAGCTCCAACCTTTCCTTGATTTTGCCAGAGTAAGGGCGAAAAAGGGAATCCCCACCAAGGATGTCAAAATCCCAATGGGAATTTCCACAGTAAATGCAAGCCGTGAGATGTCATCCACCACCAGCAGATAAACGGCACCGATTACAGCCGAAGCCGGTAACAATTTTCGGTTGTCCGGCCCCACCAGCATCCGGGCAATATGGGGAATCACCAGGCCCACCCAGCCGATCATCCCGCCCAGTGCCACGGTCAAAGCGCTGATCAATGTGGCCGGAAGGATCATCATCGTTCGAATCAATCGCACATTTACCCCCAGGCAACGCGCCTCTTCATCGCCCATGCTCAAGATGTTCAGGTAATTTGAAAGAGAAATTAAAACAGCAACACCCAATACCATGGGAATACATACAGCCCAGACGGTTTTTGCATCCACCGTTGAAAAGCCGCCCATGAGCCAGTAAACGATTGCAGGAAGCTGGTTATAGGGATCGGCCATGTATTTCACCACGGACAAAAGAGAGGTAAACAGCGCACTGCTGATCACGCCGCCCAAAATCAGCATCAACAGCCGGTCCCCACGATACAAGGAGGCCAGACCCATGGCGGCACAAACGGCAATCAATCCGCATGTCACGGAACTGACCTGCACGGCAGACCAGGAATGGGCTATCACCATGCCAAGGGCCGCCCCGAACGAAGCGCCGGCCAATACGCCCAAAAGGTCCGGTGAGACCAACGGATTGATAAACATGGATTGGAACGCCGCGCCTGACACCGACAGCGAGGCCCCCACCAGCATGGCAGCCACAATGCGGGGCAAGCGGATATCAATAAACAAATTTTTCATAATCTGAAGATGTCGACTGTCGGCCAGGTTCCGGCCGGACAATACGGCGCTCAAAAAGTCATACGTGTCACCCCAGGTGACGGGATACCGCCCCAGACAAATGGAGATAGCGGCCGCGGCAACAAGCACAGACAGAAGCAAAGGCATCAACACAACACTTTTTTTCATTAACATCATAAATCCATGTCTTTAATAGCTGAACCGAACCCCGCAATAAAAGAACTCGGGTTCCTCATAATTGTCTTTGCCGGCGTTAAAAAGGTTGTTCACCCCAGCAAAAATTTGAAATTGCTCTGTGACCTCCTTGGACACATACGCATCCACGATGGTCATGGGGTCCGCATCTTCATCGGCATAGTAACGCTCGCCCACATGGGTCACACGGACGTTTGCACGAATCCCCATGGGCAGGTATGCATAGGCAAGCTTTACGGAGCCCTTGTAATCGGGACGGCCTTCCAGTTTTTCACCGGTGGTTTTGTCTTCGGTATCCAGATAGGCCAGATTGCCAGATAAGGTAAATCCCGCAGGCAGTTTGAGACTGCATTCCAACTCAACACCCTGGATGGAGGCTTCGGCGATATTCCGGTACTGGTAATAGTCTTTTTTGCTTTTCCCGGAACCGGTTGAGGTGTAGTAGACCGCTTCGATCAGATCCTCGATATCGGTCTTAAACCAGGTGATGGACGCCTGAAATTTTTTGTACTCACCCTGGACGCCGATTTCATAGCTCTGTGAAGATTCCGGGTCAAGATCGGCATTGGGTTCGTAGATCACCTTGCCCTGACTCATATAGGTGGGTATATACAATTCAAGAAACCCAGGGGCTCTGAATCCCATGCCCCAGCCGCCCTTTAATCTCAGGTTGTCCAGTATGGCGTAGGTCATGGAAAGCCGGGGCGTCAATTGCGATCCAAAATCGGAGTAATGGTCCCAGCGCGCACTCAATGCCAGATAAAGCGGCTCAAAAATCTGATACTCATCCTGGGCATAGATGCTGTAGGTTTCCACACGATCGTCCAGGGATGTGCTGTCTTCCCGCCTTTCCGTGACATATTCCGTGCCCATGGTCAGCAGGTGTTTTTCAAAAATCCGCGAGCTGAACCGCGCCTCCAGCTGATCCAATGTCCGTTCCGCATCGGATTCGTCACCAATACTTCCGGCAATTTCTGACGTCGGCGGATCAACGGTAACCTCATTGTCATGCCATGAATGATTTGCCCGGAGCATCAGGGCGGTATCCGGGGTGATGTTCCCGTCATATTCCAGAAAGCAGTTCAGCCTGCGGTCATCCGTATCCCTTTCCCGGTCAAGATTCTGGAGGTCCCTGAGTCCGTTGAAGTTCCGGTCCACGGCCTCAAAGCCCGACAGAAGATTGTGCCCTGGGTTGAGTTGATAGGAAAACCGGCCGGAGGCAGCGTTCATATCAATGTCATCACCGTCATCCGGGGTTACACCGTCCATGTCATACCCGTTCTTATCCCGGGAACTTGCCGCCATCAAAAACCCGAACCGGCCGACAGAGTTGCCGACGTAGGCGCTGCCGACCTTCTCTTCCCCGTCGCCATAGGTGCTCCGGCCATATTTGGCCGTTGCGCCCATGGTTAATGTTTTTGAGGGCTTTTTGGTGATGATGTTGACCACACCACCGATGGCATCGCTGCCGTAAAGCGCCGATGCCGGACCGTGAACCACCTCTATATGGTCGATCATATCCACGGGAATCTGCTCAAGTCCGGTCAAATCCTTGAACCCCGATGCCATCCGGCGTCCGTCGATCAATACCAGGGTGTGCTTGTTTCCCGTCCCCCGGATACTGGGCCGCATCATACGCCCGGTTTCCGTGGTCATCAAAAGCCCTGTTGCCTCTTCCAGGGCCTGGGCAACGGTATCCGCACCCATCTCCTGGATCTCCTGTGCCGTGATCACCTCAATCGAACCCGGTGCGTCCTTCTTTATTTTTTCGGTCATCGTGGCCGTGACAACCATGTCTTCAATTTTGGAATCTTCTTCATGACCCGGGACTTCTACGGATACCGCCGGCACCGGCAGACACAGAGCAAAACAGATACAAGTTGCGATCAATAATTCTTTCATCATCTTTTCCAACCAAACCCAATTATTTTCTCATCTCAATCCAGGTTTCTTCTTCTCCCACTACATCTGAGATTACCCGACATCCATTCAATCCCGTTTTTTCCAACAGCGCTTTGAGTCCGGCCCCTTTCAGAAAATTTCCCTTGCCCTGTTTTTCCAACTTTTTGCGCCCTTGTCCCTTCAGGCGCTCGCGCATGGAGGCCGGGCAATACCGCCCCAGGCCGCCGCCGACAAATGCAACGCCACCAGGTTTTAAGGCCCGGTGAATCTGTTGCAGGCCTTTGACCTGATCCGCCCAGAACCACAGGGAGCCGCGGCTGACGATGAGATCGACAAAGCCATCTTCAAAGGGCAGATCGCATACATCGGCCTTTGTAAAATGAACCGGGTTATTAAGGCCGAACGCTGAAACATTTTCCTCGGCCTTGTCCAATGCCTCCTGTTTGTCATCTATAAAGTACATTTCCAGGTCGGTGATTTTTACAAGCTCAATGCCCACATACCCGGGCCCTGTACCGACATCAAAACAGACGCCTTGGGTAATGCCATAGTCGTCCACGATCTGCTGGGCGATCAGGGGATAAACTGGGGCCAATTTAGAGAAACCATTTGATTGCATACCCATACTTCCTTTTATAAAATTTTCACCCGATCAGCACTCAAACGGCTGCCCGCCGTCCATTCAATGCAGCAAGAAAAGCATCCCATCCATTCCAGCGCAGGTTACATTGATTATCCGTGACAAGCTCATGCATGGGGATATCCGGTGCAGCCGGCACAAAACTTTGAAGTGCAAGGTAGTTCTGAACCTTCGGAGACATGAAGAAATCGCCGATTTCAAATAAGGCTTCCGGGGCATCACGACGCCAGACCATGACCTGGGGCATACAAAAAAGCCCATCTGACGGCCATATGATTCGGGTATTTTTCTGTTTGGAAATGCGGGCAAAGGCAATATTGGTGATACCGATGGGATAACGGCCTTCATCCACGGCCGTTATCACTTCCATGGGACTGCCCTGGTGAACGAAATTGGTCTTCATTGCATCCAACCGGTCCGGGAAATCAGCTGTCATAAACGCCTTAACCACGAGAGATACAATCCGGAACTCATCGGGCATAAGAATGTTGCCCGCCCAGCGTTCATCAAGCAGATCCTCCCATCGTTGGGGGATATCGTTTCCCTTAAGCATGTTCTGGTTGTAAAAAATGGCAAAGGGAATCACCACGAACGGATGGAAATAGCCGTTGTGATCCGTCCACCCCTTATCCGCAAGTTCTTTTCTGATGGGAAACCGGCCGGGAACGGGTCTGAAATGCTCGGCCAGAAACCCCGGCGGCAGGTCGGCAAAGTCATCGACATGTCCCACCGTCAAATCGGGCATATCAGCGTTTTCCACACACGCCTCAAACAGGCTCTTTTCCGAGGGGCGGTGGGGCTGGGTCTCAACGGTCACCTCAATGTTGTGCTTCTCTGTGAATTCCCGGCAGAATTCTTCGATCATCTGAACTAAAGACCGGCTGATGTTAAGTGGGCAGTGGAGCAAAATTTTTGCCATGGGACCGCTTTCTCCTCTTTATTTTTTGATGTTTCAATGGAATCCCCCTGCCTGATCCGGTCACGCAAATGGGAAATATCAGTTTCAATGGCAGATAGTTCGGCGGCAATTCGTTTCTCTTCCGGGGTTCGCCGGTGAAGTTTGCACATACCGCCGTTTTTCATGACGATTCTACGATCCGCCATCAGGGTGAGGGTCAGGTCATGGGTGACAACCAATACAATCTTACCCTGCCCTTTCAAAATTTTAAGGGCCTTGAGCCTGTCAATACCGGCATTTTCAATTTCATCGATAAGCACCACCGGCGCATTGCTGATAAGCGCCACATCCGCCACCATCAGTGCCCTGGCCTGCCCGCCGCTCAACAGGGTCAGATTATCCGTCAAGGATATGGGCTCACCGGCCAGTTCGTTAGTCAGCGCAAACACATCGGCAACAATCCGGTCAATATCCGCAATGCCGCGCACGGTGGCGTGCTTGCGTAAAAAAGATTCCACCGTGGAATCAATCACGAAGTTCATTTTCTGGGATACCGCTGCCATCAGGCGCCTGAACTCTTTATCCGGCGTCTCATTGTCCTGCCCAAGGTCGTTTATCAGGATGGTGCGTCTTGTGGGCGGCTGACCGTCCGTATATTGTTCTATGTCGGATATTAACTGTGTCTTGCCCGATCCGGTAGGACCGACAACAGCAACAACTTCTCCGGGCAGAATGTCCACACGCCGGATGTTTTCGGAATTTGAATCTTTGTCCTGACCCCCCAGGATACTTATTTTTTGAAGCGTCATCGGGTTTCACCGAAATCAATTTTTTTGACATTACCCATCTGATACGCACTGCCGACAATGGTCTCTCCGGCACAATAGGAACAGATGGCCGCCGGCATGGGGTATCTCAACTGTGCACCGGTAATGCGTGCAACCGGAGTCATTTTCAAAATTTTTTTAGCCAACCGCAAAGCGCCCTGGCCGTTCAGACCGTTAATATGAATGACATCGGCCTGGTTGTTCACACATTCTACCTGATGGCAAAAGACCTCCCGTTCCGCCTGGGAAACAATGTCACCTTTGGTGATAACAATCATATCCGCCGTACTCAGCATCGGTCCGATTTTTTTAGGCGTATCAAGACCCACCAGATTATCAACGACGCATACAGTCAAACACCCCTCAACTGCCGGGGCACATCTGTGGCACAACCCGGCCGTTTCAAGAACCAGTACATCGGTTTTTTTATTCTCCGCCCAGTCCCACACCTCTTCCAGATTGGCCACATAAAAATGGTCCGGACAAATGTAGTCGCTTAAGCCCACACAAACCGGGATGCCCAGGCTTTGATACCGCCCGTCATCGCACGTCTCAAGGCAATCAATTTTGCATGCCGAAACCTGTAGGCGCTCCTGTTGCAGATGACGGATAACCTGCATCATAACGGATGTTTTCCCGGAGGATGGCGGACCGGCCACAATAACAAACCTTAGTGCCAAAGACTTTTTCTCCCCATGGTTAATGAAAAAATTTACAAACTCAACCCACATCATAATGTCGTCTTTAAATTTTAAATGACATTTAAAATGTACAATTTTGCCCATCGATAACATACGTTTTTTGAGCGTGTCAACACCTAACCGAAGCTTTTGTGCAACGAAATTGTTTCCAATTGACTTCATAAAAAAATTTTTATATTGTTGTTCAAAATTGTAATAAATGAACAAGTCTTTCTGACCTTATTATGCAAGCCGACAATACTCACACCACATAGACGACAAACTTACTTTCGGCACCTTCAGATCTATTGAAGCTGGCATAAGTAAGTCTTTATTAACATTTATAAAATAGGAGAATTTTTGTTATGACATTGAGCGCAAGAAATGTAATTAAAGGCACCGTTAAAGAAGTTAAAAAAGGCCAGGTAATGGCTGAAGCCATTATTGAGGTTGCACCGGGCGTAGAAATTGCGTCTGCCATCACCACCAATTCAGTGGAAAAACTGGGAATTGCACCGGGAAAAGAAGTGACAGTTGTGATTAAGGCAACCAGCGTTATGCTGGACGCCTGATCTTTCTGACAGTCCCTAAATAGTTTTAGCGACTTGAAAAAAATATGTGAAAACATTTATTTTTTTCGAGCCGCTAAACCAATATTGTCGAAAACGAACTACGACTTAAAACGCACCCCAAATCACCGATAATTTTTTATCGACAAATTTGTAGACACATTATCAACAATATTGTAAGCAAGTAGATTCTTTTTCTCCCCACCTCCAAACAAGATCAAATCTTTTTCCCTTTTATTTTCGGCTGTATTGGCCACCTTCTCACTTTTCCTTATTGCCTGGCATTTATATTGCCTTATTTTTAACGCATAAGCTGAAACGTTGAATGATGACCTCCGGGCACAATGTTAAACCTGGCGGCAATCTTACATTTTAACACCCAGGAGAAAGAAATGGATCTATCCAATCACCCATGTTTCAATGCCAAGGCAAAAGATGTTTACGGACGCGTTCACCTGCCCGTTGCACCTCGATGTAATATCCAATGTAATTACTGCAACCGAAAACACGACAGCATTGAAGAAAATCGGCCCGGGGTAGCCGCGGCGGAGCTGAAACCAAGTCAGGCGATGGTCTATCTCAAGTTTGTTCTTGAAAATGTAAAAAATATTTCTTCCGTGGGAATTGTGGGGCCCGGAGACCCCTTTGCCAATCCCGAGGAAACCATGGAAACCCTCCGGCTGGTTCAAAAGCAATATCCGGAAATGATCCTTTACACCGACACCAACGGCTTTGGCATCGGTCCCTATATAGATGAACTTGCCGAGATGAATATCGGCTATGTGACTGTATCGGTCAATGCAATTGACCCTGAAATCGGCGCACAGATGTATGCATTTGTTCGCCACGGAAAAAGAACCCTAGGCCCCAAACCCGGCTTTGAGGCCTTGCTGGAAAAACAGCTTGAAGCCATTACCCGACTTAAAGAAAAGAACATTACCACCAAAGTCAACACTGTTGTTGTTCCGGGCATTAATGACGGCCACATTGAAGCGATCGCCCAAAAGATGGCTGAATTGAAGGTGGATCTTCACAACTGCATCCCCTTTTACCCCCATAAAGAATCCAACTTTGCCCATATCGAAGAGCCGTCCCAAGCCTTAATGGAAGAGATTCGAAAAAAGGCGGAGAAATACCTGCCCCAAATGTACCATTGCCAACGTTGCCGTGCGGATGCCGTAGGGCTTCTGGGCGAAAAAAACAGCCGGAAAATATTTAGGAAACTGCAGGAATGCGCCGATATGCCCGAAATTTTTGATGATAAACGGCCATATATAGCCATTGCCAGCGTTGACGGCCGGCTAATCAATCAGCACCTGGGCAAAGCCGAAGAATTATTAATCTATGCAAAAAAAGACAATGGCGGCGTCTATTTTGTCGAAGCCAGAGAGACCCCCAAACCCGGGGGCGGAAAACAGCGATGGGAAGACTTAAGCGAGATGCTCAGTGATTGCAGGGCATTGCTGGTTACCGGACTTGGTGACAGCCCCCGGCGCATACTCAGCCAAAAGAAAATTGATATTATAGAACTGGACGGCTCAATCATAGATGCGGCTGAAGCCGTTTTTGAAGGACACAGCCAAGACTTTATGATCCAGCGGGATATCAAGGCATGCAACAAAAAGACCCCCATGGGCGGTGGTATGGGATGTGGATTTTAACAATCACGCCAAGCATCTTTCCAATGCGTTACAGGACCCTAAAACAAATAAAAAGAGGTTGAATTTGGAAGCATTAGAAACAAAATACGGCACAATAACCGATTACCAGAACCTGGAAACATACGAATCCGGCACACCCGCCTCCCTGATTTTTACGGAACAATTTGAGATCAAAACACCGGTTGGGACGATCATTCCCCAATATTCAGTGGACGATCATGGAAGACGCGTATTAAAACCGGTTAACTTTTATGAAAACGGACAATTGAAAAAAGCGCCTCTCCAAGAGGCAGCCGACATTGAAACCCAATACGGAACTATATCCGCAGAGTTTGTCATGTTTTATGATGACGGTGCCTTAAAAAAACTTTTCCCCCTCAATGGCAAGTTAAGTGGCTACTGGGGTGAAAAAGATGAGTTTGCCCTGGCCAAGGACATTGAGTTAGCCTTGCCTTGCGGAACAATCAAGGCCAAGCCCATCAATCTTGTTTTTTATAAAAGCGGAAACATTAAAAGCATCACCCTTTGGCCCCAGGAGACGGTAGACATCCAAACCCCCTTGGGCGCCATGCGTGTTCACGTGGGCATCTCCTTTTATGAAGACGGATCTGTTAAATCGGTTGAACCGGTTGCGCCGCATACGGTTGCAACAAAAGTCGGCCCCATCTCTGCCTATGACAATGACCCCGAAGGCATTATGGGGGATATCAACTCTTTACAGTTTGACGAACAAGGAGAAGTAACCGCGCTGAGCACCACCCAAAACGCCATAGTTTTAAAAAACCCGGCCGGTGGACAGATCAAATACGCTCCGTCTGAAAAAGAGAGTCTTTGCTCCGAAAACGTCTCGGTTACCATCCCGCTTCAAATTGAATTTACAAGCGATACCATCCGCTTCAACCACAGTGCGTCCGAGGAGTATAATTTGTCGGAGTGCTCAGTTGACGTCATCGGATACGGACAAAAAGCACTCAACCCTTTTTTCGTCTGTAATTGCAGTTAACCCCAACCCATTAAACACCTCCCTCTAAAACCAAAAAAGGCTGCCGGGTTTCGGCAGCCTTTTTCGGAAAAGGAAAAAAAGATGAATTTGTATGTTATCTTAATTACAGATACTATATAGCAAGTGATGTGCCACCCGCCCAACACCCCTCCCAAAAATTCATCAACAAATTGTTTTCATTAATTATTTTAATGAAAAAATCATTTCAGACCCTTTTTTGTGCAACAGATGCGTGCCTTTTTGACAGCGGGAAAGTTCAAAATTTTGAACACATACCCACCATGCAATCAGTTGTATAAATATAACACATTGATTATTAATCAAAAAATACAAATTCATATTTTTGAATTAAACATTCAGACGCAGTTCATATTTATGAACACTTGAACAACAAGTCCGTCTAAACACACAAAAAAGGCGGCCTTTTCTACAAAGACCGCCTTTTTTAAATTATTCTCGGACAGGATTAGTATCTGTAATGATCCGGCTTGAACGGACCATTAACAGGCACACCAATATAATCAGCCTGCTCCTGGGTCAGCTTAGTCAGGGTAACAGACAGATTTTTCAAATGCAGCCTTGCCACCTCTTCGTCCAGTTCCTTGGGCAGGGTATATACCTTTTTCTCCAGATTTTCATGGGCCAGCTTGATCTGTGCCAGGGTCTGGTTGGAAAAGCTGTTACTCATCACAAAACTGGGATGACCTGTGGCACAACCGAGGTTAACCAGACGCCCTTCGGCCAGAACGACGACCGAACGGCCCGAGGGCAGAGTCCACTTGTCCACCTGGGGTTTGATCGTGATCTTTTTGGCGTTGGGATGGTTATCCAGAAAGCTCATTTCGATCTCGCTGTCAAAATGGCCGATGTTGCAGATAATGGACTCATCTTTCATCTGTTCAATATGCTTTCCGGTGATGACATGGTAATTACCTGTGGCGGTTACAAAAATATCGCCCCGGGTTGCCGCCTGGTCCATGGTAACCACTTCATAACCTTCCATGGCTGCCTGGAGTGCGCAGATGGGATCAATCTCGGTGATCAGCACAATGGCGCCGTACCCTTTCATGGAATCGGCACACCCTTTGCCCACATCACCGTACCCGGCCACGACTACTGTTTTACCCGCAAGCATCACGTCAGTAGCCCGCTTGATACCATCAGCCAGGGATTCCCGGCAGCCGTAAAGATTATCAAACTTGGACTTTGTCACGGAATCATTGACATTAATCGCAGGGAACAAAAGTTCTCCGGCAGAAGCAAGATGGTACAACCGATGGACACCGGTGGTGGTCTCTTCGGATACGCCGCGGATCTTTTTGGCAATATTTGTCCAGCGCTGATTATCACTCTCATAGCTGGCCTTCAGGCGGTCCATGAGGCAACGTTCATCAATGCTGCCCACTTTTTTGTCAAAGATGGACGGATCTTTTTCCGCCTTAACACCCTGGTGAACAAATAAGGTCGCATCGCCGCCGTCATCAACGATCAGATCAGGGCCGGACCCATCCGGCCAGGTCAACGCCTGTTCCGTACACCACCAGAACTCCTCAATGGTTTCACCCTTCCATGCATAGACAGCGGCAGACCCTTTTTCTGCAATGGCGGCAGCGGCGTGATCCTGGGTGGAAAAAATATTACAAGTCGCCCAGCGCAGATCCGCACCCAGTTCATACAAGGTATCAATGAGCATCGCCGTCTGAATGGTCATGTGCAGGCTGCCCATGATTTTTAACCCCTTAAGCGGTTTTTCAGAGCCGTATTTTTCCCGAATCGCCATCAGCCCGGGCATCTCCTTTTCAGACAGCTGCATGTCTTTGTGTCCGTCTTCGGCCAGACCAATGTCTTTGACCTTATAGGGTAAAGACAGGTCCAATTTCATACATTCGTTATCTTCCTTCTGACTCATAAAAACTCCTTTTTTCTTCCTTTAAATTATAACCCTGCAAGGGATCTGATCTGGTCGGCCTTAATGGTTCTTTCCCAATAGAAATCAGGGTCTTTGCGTCCAAAATGTCCGTAAGCAGATGTTTTTCTGTAAATGGGACGCAACAGGTCCAGCTCGGCAATAATCCCTGCCGGCCGCAGGTCAAACACCTCCCGGACAATTTTACACGCTTTGGATTCTGCAATCTTGCCTGTTCCCATGAAATCCACCATCATGGATACAGGTTCTGCGACACCGATGGCATAGGCGATCTGCACTTCGCATTTATCTGCAAGACCTGCTGCCACAAGGTTCTTGGCGACATACCGACCCATGTAAGAGGCGGAACGATCCACCTTGGAGGGGTCTTTACCGGAAAAGCAGCCGCCGCCGTGGCTGCCCTGGCCGCCATAGGTATCCACAATAATTTTACGGCCGGTCACACCGCAGTCCCCCATGGGTCCGCCCACAACAAAACGGCCGGTGGGATTGATGAAAAACCGGGTGTCGCCGTCCATCATCTCTCCTGGGATCACCTTTTTAATGACGTCTTTGATGACGGCCGCTTTAAGGTCTTCATAGGAGACATCCGGTGAGTGCTGGGTGGAAACCACCACGGTGTCAACCCGTTTGGGCACGCCGTTCACATATTCGATACTGACCTGTGATTTTCCGTCAGGACGCAGAAAATCGAGGGCGCCGTTTTTGCGAACCTGTGTCAGCCGCTTGGTCAGTTTATGGGCATAAATGATGGGCATGGGCATCAGCTCTTCGGTCTCATTGGTCGCAAAGCCGAACATCAGCCCCTGGTCGCCGGCACCCTGCTCTTTAAACAATCCGTCGCCTTCATTTACCCCCTGGGCAATGTCGGGGCTCTGCTGGTCAATACTGGTAATGACCGAACATGTTTTCCAGTCAAAACCCATATTGGATGAGTTATAACCGATATCTCTAATGGTGGTTCTGACCACTTCGGGAATATCCACATAGCAGTCGGTTGTAATTTCACCGGCCACCATGGCGAGGCCTGTGGTAACAAGTGTTTCGCAGGCCACGCGGCATTTTTTATCTTCGGCCATAATGGCATCAAGAATGCTGTCTGAAATGGCATCAGCCACCTTATCAGGATGGCCTTCGGTTACGGATTCGGATGTAAACAGAAAAGATTTGTCGTCTGACATAATATCTCCTTGCACTTGATATGGGGTGATGTATTGGTGATTTAGTTGTGCATACGCATCTGGTTTATAGAATTTCCCGGCTCCTGCGCTGCAAAAATTGGAATTTTAAAATCTATCAAACCCAATGCGGGAAATTAAAAAGCAATATATTAATGACACTTATCACTATCTTTGTCAACGGTTCATAAAAATATATCAAGATATCTGTATATTTGCATAAATATCACAAATTCCCTTGACAAGCGAGCCGGACTTTTTGATGATAACCATCATTATTTTATAATCACAGTTAACCATATAATGCTTAACATAAACCCTGTTTGGACGAAAAATTGCCTAAATGCAAGGCGCAGAAAAATTTGCAACCGGAGCAACCTCATGGTTGTGAGGATTGCAAATTTTTCTGCAACGCCGCAGTTAGGTGATTTTTAGTTCAAACACCAAGACTGGAGATATCGCATGTGTTCCAAAACCATCACGGGAATCGGCTCTGCTTTAGTGGACGTGCTGATTAACGAAACCGATGAATTCTTACAAAAACTCAACAAAGAAAAGGGTGGAATGACCTATGTAACGGCCGATGAGCAGCAGCAGATCATATCCGCCTCATCCCAGGTACCGGTTATTGTACCCGGCGGTGCAGCCTGCAACACCATCGTGGGCGTAGGAAAACTTGGAGGGGCCGCCAGATTCATCGGAGCCCGGGGCAAAGATGAATACGGAGATATTTTTGAAAAGGAAGTCCTGCAGTGCCGGGTGGAGCCCATGCTGACATCCTTTGATACCCCCACGGGCAAGGTGCTGTCCATTGTAACGCCGGATGCCCAGCGTTCCATGTTCACGGATCTTGGCGCTTCAAGCCTGCTGGACCCTGCCGGCGTGACCAGCCAGATGTTCGCAGACTCGGCCATCGCCCTGGTTGAAGGGTATCTGCTGTTTAACCGCGACCTGATGATGGCCGCAGTTAAAGCCGCCAAAGCAGGCGGTGCCCTGGTCGCACTTGACCTGGCAAGCTTTGAGGTGGTCAAGGCATCCAAAGATATCCTGGCGGATCTGATCAAGGAATATGTGGATATTCTCATAGCCAACGAAGACGAAGCAAAGGCATACACCGGGGAATCCGACGAAAACGCGGCCATTGAAAAGCTGTCTGCCGATGTGACCTATGCCGTTTTAAAGGTGGGAAGCCGGGGCAGTTACGTCTCTTATAAAAATACAGTGACCCGCATTGAGGCAGTAAAAGGCAATGCGCCTGTGGACACCACAGGCGCTGGAGACCTATGGGCCGCAGGTTTTTTATACGGCATTGCCAATGGTTTCTCCATTGAAAAAAGCGGGCGGTTAGGATCCATGTGCGGATACGAAGTGTGCCAGGTGATGGGTGCCCAAATCCCGGAAACGGTGTGGGAAAAGATCAGGGCTGGGATAACACAATAAAATCCTCTTATATTATCTTCCACTGATCCCCCTGGCAGGGATCGGGGGAAGATATTGGTCAGGGATGAAAATAATTGCAACACAATAGTGAACATGCTACGGATAACGCCGTAAAAAAAGAATATACTGAAAACCAAACTTGAAGAAATTGATCAAGAAGAATGATCAAACAGTCGTTGGGGAAATGGGTCTCTTATACAAAAATTCATTCAATCAGGGGCTTGAAGTTTTGTCATGTAAAGGTGATCAACATTTCCGGCCCCACCTTCACGATGGGTATGTACTCTGGTTGAATTCAGAGTCAAGTGAGCATTATGATCTTAAAGGTGGAAGCCACACCCTTGAAACTGGATCCATATCAATTATTGAACCTGGAATCATACATGCAAATCGTCCCAGCAATAAAAAGAAAAGACATCTAAGAAGTTTTTATTTATCAGAAAAATTCTTATCTTGTCTTTCACAAAAACTTTGCGGTGAGTTTCGTGATGATTTGATGTTTTCCACGGCAGTCTTAAAAAATTCGAATTTATGGAAAAAATTCCTCCTCTTACACGAAAAACACCTTTATGAACACAGTCCTTTAGAGTTGGAAAGTGACACGGTTTTGGTTTTTGCCGATTTATTGCATGCGTTCCAAAATGAAAAGTTTCTTGATCGACAAACAGACACATCCGAAGAAAGAGTTGATAGAACCATTGATTATTTCCATGCTAATATAAAGAAGAATATTACGCTCGATGAACTATCTTCAATAAACAATTGCACCACCTACCATTTGATTAGGCTTTTCAGGCAGAAAAAGGGATTATCACCGCATGCGTATCTTATTCAACTAAGGCTTGAGCACGCACGCAAGCGCCTTTTATCCGGCCAGAGCATAGTTGATGCGGCACTTGAATCAGGTTTTTCGGATCAAAGTCATCTTTCCCGGCGATTTAAAGAAAGATACGGCCTAACTCCCGGGCAATATCTTAGGACCGCAAATCTATCATATTTTCCCCCATGTCAATTTCGTTCAAGATAATTATTTCTTATCACTCCATATTGTAAAATAAAAAAATGGTTTACAGGCAAATTTTGATCTCATTATTGCCCACTAAACACTGAGCATTTAAAATATTTCTGTGAAAGGAATTCATGTTATGAAGATACCTGCGCCAATATATGTATTACTGGCTGCCGTACTGTGGGGTACGACAGGATCTACCCAGGCATTTGCGCCGGCATCTGCCCATCCCATAGCCATCGGAACGCTTCGAATGGTCATCGGCGGATCATTCCTGTTTGTGGCTGCTATTTTAAGAAAACGCCTGGTGTTTAAAAATATTAATAAACGTGCAATGCTTTTGGCTGTAGTACCCATGGCAACCTATCAACCAACGTTTTTTTTAGGGGTCAAATTAACAGGCGTAGCGATCGGAACGGTAATAGCACTTGGCAGCGCCCCTGTTTTCACAGGCCTTATTCAATGGGTTAAAGGCAGAAAGCCTGGTAAGAACTGGATTATTTCAACCCTTATATCCATTTTGGGTTGTGTCATGCTTTTCAGCGGTCAGGGACAAATAAAGATGAACCTTAACGGAGCCGTTTTGGCACTTGGCGCAGGCCTGTCCTATGCAGTGTATGTTCAAGCCTCCCAGAAACTGCTTGAAAACGCAAGTGTGGCGGCTGTTAACGGGATTGTATTTTTTCTAAGCGGCCTGATTTTATTACCCACCCTCCTTTTTTATGATCTAACATGGTTAAGCACGCTTCGGGGCATCGCCGTTGTTTCCCAGTTAGGCATTGTTGCAACAGCAATTGCGTATTCGTTATTTGCATACGCTTTAACAAAAATACCACCAACAGATGCTGTCACACTAACTCTGGCCGAACCTTTAACCGCCGCCATGCTCGGTATTTTTTTGCTAAAAGAGCAATTAACATCAATATCTTTGCTCGGCATGTTTTTTTTGTTTGTAGGTCTGCTTTTAACAAGCGTCCTCAATGACACAAACAAAAAGCATTCGAACTAACAGCCATGGGCCGACAGGGTCTATCAACACATGGGCCTTATCTTCCGGGCCAAAAACGCTGAACTTGACGCCACCTTTTTAATCGACATTGAGCAGTTGAATTTTAAAAAATTTGAATATACCCTCTTTGCACCATCATAATCAACAAAAGCAGAGGGCCAAACACCAAACATTGGAAACTGTTAAAGTCGAACGTATTGACCACTTGGGTATTGTTGCTGGCGTTATCAAGGATTTGAAAATCATCGAAATCATTGACTCTCGCATACCAAAAGATGAGAAGGAAAATATCAGTGCCGGAGAAGCTATTGCCGGCATGGTTCTCAATGGGCTGGGTTTTTCCAATCGGCCGCTGTCGCTGACGCCTCAATTTTTCGAAAACAAGCCGCTGGATGTTTTGTTCCGTCCAGGGGTGCAAGCCTCGGACTTCAATCACTACAAGCTCGGGCGCAGTCTTGATGATGCGGTCGACTACAGCTCTGAACTGCTTTTCACCGAAATCGCCTCATCTACCTGTCGGTCGGAAAGTATCCATTTACGTTTCAACCATCTGGATACTTCATCTTTTTCATTGACCGGGGAGTATCTTCCTGATTCGGATGAACATGCCATCAAAATAACTCATGGTTACTCCAAAGACCACCGTCCTGATTTGAAACAGGCTGTGCTGGAGCTGATGGTATCCCAGGATGGTGGCATTCCCATTTTGTGTAAGTGCTGGGACGGGAATGCTTCGGATAATACCGTTTTCAAAGAACGCAGCAGTGAACTCGTTCGTCAGTTCAAAGCAAGCGATACCCCTCGTTACCTGATTATGGATTCGAAAGGGTATGCCGAATCCAATGCTTCCAACTTGAAAGATATCCCGTTTATCACCCGCATCCCGGGGACCCTTTCTATTGTAAAGACCGTAATCGAACAGGCCCTAAAATGGGATCAGTGGGTGGATATTAACGATGATTATCAGCGCCAGACGTTGGAGTTAGGACATTATGGAATTGATCAACGTTGGTTGATCATTCGATCCAAAGGGGCTCTGGAGCGCGCAGTCAAGAGCGTTGAAAGAACTATTTCAAAAGAGAAGGAACGCGCGGAAAAGCAACTATTCCATCTTCAGGCCCAACGATTTGACTCGGAAGCCGAAGCAATGACGGCCCTCCAAGAACTCAGTGATAAATGGAAGTATCACCTGGTTGACACTATTGAGTTTCAACAGCACATCAAATATGCCGTCAAAGGTAGACCAACGCCGGATACCCCGATCAAATCAATTAAATTGCAAATCAATGTGGACTTAAAGGTCAATCAAGAAAAAGTCGATCAAGACCGCGATCAGAAATCCTGTTTTGTTCTTGGGACCTCAATTCCAAGATTCCAGTTGAGCGACGAAGATGTATTTTGGGGATATAAAGGCCAGTCTAAGGTCGAGAATGGCTTCCGATTTATCAAAGACCCTTTATTTTTTGCATCTTCGCTGTTTGTCAAAAAGCCATCTCGTGTCGAAGGAATGTTGATGGTGATGACCTTATCATTACTAATTTACTCCATTGCCCAGCGTCGCATGCGGAATGAATTGAAGCGCCTTGAAACAACACTGCCCAATCAGATTGGGAAACCTGTTCAAAACCCCACTCTTCGCTGGATTTTTCAACAAATGGAAGGTATAGACTGTGTGAATATTTTTCATAAAGAAGGCGAAGTCCGATGTCTTATCAATGGGTTAAATGACATGCGGAGAAAAATATTAACTCTTTTTGGACAGACCGTATCAGAAATATATCAAATTTCTTTTGAATAGGTCTGCCCAATGTCGATTTTAATATGACATTTATCTTTTTGGGTATACGGATAGAAGACCTTTATGTGTACGGAGTCAGAATGGAATGAATGAAACATGTTCATTGGAAGAGGCAGCGCTTGCCATAGGGGTTGGTTCGATTCAAGCATTACAGATTATAGATACTCACGCGAATATTTTTTCTGAAGTAGATACAAGCGCGAGCATGCCGAATATTAATGTGCCCGTATCATCTTTACAAGCATTTAAAAGCCTATATGAAGATGCGTATTCCTTTAGTGAAATCGCAAATCGCTTGGGCGTGTCCATTAAAAGAATTCAAAAGATAACAAGCACGCCAGGTACCAATTTTTTAGAACGATCTTTTTGCATGCAACAAACATGCCCCGAATCCGGTAAGCTATTGATTCAACGAAAATTCCCTAAAAAAGACGCTGAAGAATTCATTGAGTATTGTGAAACCCGGTCTATTTTTAAATTTATGCAACCGCGCGTTGAAGAAAAGACGTTTACATATGCGGCGCTGAAAAAAGAAGACGTCATTTGTGGATCTAAAGCATATCGATTTAAAGATGCCGTAGAGGATAGCTTAAATCCCCAAAAATATAAATATTCAGATATTGCCCCTGGGGAGTATATTGGGAAATTGGTTTTTAAAATCTGGGGCAGAACATCCAGCATTCACTGCTTTTTTGTTCTTGAAACCAATGAACTCATCCGGCTGACAGCTTTTCGGCCGCGCGCCACCCCGTGGAGAGGCTATACCCCCCAGGATGGCAAAGTGGACTTTAGCGAACCCGGCATAGAAGGGACAGGATATAGAATCACAACCGGTTTAACTAAGAGGGGAATTGTTTCCTTTGTATCGGCAACAGTATTCTAGGCCCATGATCAAAATAAATTGCCCGTTTACTTGTATTTTCAGCCACATTCGGCGTTACGTCAGCGAATACATATTCTGTCTTGACGATCAGTATAAATAAGGATGGTATGATTACCGATCCCCAAAAAAATGTCCGCAAAATTAAAAATGTCCGTTTAGGGCGGACCAAGGACCGCCCCCATTGGATGATGATGCTTTCCATTATTGTGCGGGCCGTGCATCAAATCGGAGCGGCTGTCTGCTTAGGCGCTTTTCTGCTCCGGGCGGATCTGCCCTGGTCCTACCTGATCTTGGCAGGGACTTCCGGATGCTTGCTGATGCTGACTGAAGCACTCCGGCACCGGCAGTTACTCAGGGAAGCGGCGGGTGTCGTCACCCTTGTAAAAACAGGTATCATCGGCATGGCTCTGCATGGCTGGATTCCGGCAGTGCCCGGGGTATTATTTGCCTTTGCTTTGGCATCTTTCTACTCCCATGCGCCCAAGACGATCCGGCACAGAATTTGGTTTTAGGCCCGGTACCGGATAAAACGGATCAATCATTTATTGCCTTTTTTTGAAAAACAGGAGTCCGCTATGAATCGTGGAGAAATGATTAAAAAAATAGCCGGATATGACGGCTATTGGGATTTCGTTATTATCGGTGGCGGGGCAACCGGATTGGGAGTGGGACTGGATGCCGCATCAAGGGGATATAAAACGCTTCTGTTGGAACAACACGATTTTTCCAAAGGGACATCCAGCCGGTCGACCAAATTGGTGCACGGCGGAGTAAGGTACTTGCGCCAGGGCAATATTTCCCTGGTCCTTGAGGCCCTCCATGAGCGGGGACTCTTAATTCGCAATGCCCCGCATCTGGTCAGTCATCAGGCATTTATCGTCCCCAACTATGAATGGTGGGACGGCCCTTTTTACGGTGCCGGTATGAAAGTTTACGATCTGCTGGCCGGCAGACTGGGGCTGGGATCTTCCAAGCACCTTTCCAAAGAAGAAACATTAAAGCGGATCCCCACCCTGGAACCCAAGGGGCTGCGCGGGGGCGTGGTCTATTTTGACGCTCAATTTGATGATTCCCGCCTGGCCGTCAACCTAGCCCAGACCATGGTTGAACATGGGGGCGTGCCTGCCAATTACATGAAAGTAACCGGGTTTACCCGGGCCGGTGAAATGATTGACGGGGTGACCACAAAAAATATGGAAACCGGTGATGCGTATGACATTCACAGCCGGGTGGTGGTCAACGCCACCGGTGTTTTCACCGACAAAGTTCTTAAAATGGAAAATCCGGACGCAGACCCCATCATTACGCCCAGCCAGGGGGTGCATGTGGTTCTGGATAAGGAATTTCTTCCTGGAGATTCAGCCATCATGGTGCCCCAAACCACTGACGGAAGGGTTTTATTTGCCGTGCCATGGCATGATAAGGTCGTCGTGGGCACTACGGATACACAAGTACAGGATGTGAGCCTGGAGCCCCGGGCATTGGAGGAGGAAATCAAGTTCATCCTTGATCATGCGGCCGTCTATTTAACCAAAGATCCTACCCGGGATGACGTTCAAAGCGTTTTTGCCGGACTTCGCCCCCTGGTTAAAGCCGGAGAAGGGAAAAGCACGGCAGCCATCTCCCGGGACCATTATTTAGTCGTTTCGGAATCGGGCCTTGTGACCATCACCGGCGGCAAATGGACCACGTATCGCAAAATGGCCGAAGATACCGTTAACCAGGCAGCTCTGGTGGCAGGGCTCAAAGATCAGCACTGTATCACCAAAGATCTAAGAATCCATGGATGGTTAAAGCATTTCAATGAACATGACCCCTTAAGCTACTATGGGTCCGATGCCGTTTATATCAAAAAGATCGTCAACGCAGATCCGGCCATGGGTGAAAAACTCCATAAAGATCTCTCTTACATTCGAGCGGAGGTAATCTGGGCAGTCAGAGAAGAGATGGCCAGAACCGTGGAAGATTTTTTAGCCCGGCGCAGCCGCGCCCTTTTTCTGGATGCCCGGGCCAGTATCGATGCCGCTCCGGAAGTAGCCCGGATATTGGCGGAGGAACTGGGGTATGACCGCAAATGGCAGATGGACCAGGTGGATGCATATGTCGGTTTGGCCAAAGAGTATCTGCTGACATAAAAAGCAGATGACAATCAGAACTTTTCAGGAGATTCCCATGCCCCAATTTATAATGGCCCTGGATCAAGGCACAACGAGTTCCCGCACCATACTTTATAATGAAAAGGGTGAAGCCGTTGCTGTGGCAAGTGAAGCGTTCTCCTGCCAGTACCCCAAAGACGGTTGGGTGGAGCAGGACGCCGAAGATATATGGAGATCCCAGAAAAACACAATGGATGCCGCCCTTAAACAGGCAAAACTCAACCTGGGCGATGTGGCTGCCATCGGTATTGCCAACCAGAGGGAAACCATCATTGCCTGGAACAAGGAAACAGGTACGCCTGTGGGCAAAGCCATTGTCTGGCAATGCCGCCGGACTGCGGATTATTGTGACCAGTTAAAGGCAGAAGGATTTGATAAAGTCATCAAAGAAAAAACCGGCCTGGTGACCGACGCCTATTTCAGCGGGTCCAAAATCCGCTGGATTTTGCGACACAGCATCGAAGCCAGGGAACTGTGCAATAAAGGAAAACTGAAGGTGGGAACCGTAGATGCATGGCTGATCTGGAAATTGACGGCGGGCGCCGTCCATGCCACCGATGTAAGCAATGCAAGCCGGACCATGATTTTCAACATTCATGATCTCAAGTATGATCCGGTCCTGATGGAAAAATTGGAGATTCCCGAAGAAATTCTTCCCAAAGTTAAGGCTTCATGCGGCATATTCGGCAAAACCGACAAAAAACTGTTTGGGCATGAAATCCCCATTGCCGGTGTCGCAGGAGACCAGCAGGCCGCGCTGTTCGGACAGGCCGCTTTTGAAAAGGGAATGACAAAGATCACCTACGGGACCGGTTGCTTTATGTTGATGAATACCGGTGGGCAAGCCACTGCATCGCCCTCGGGACTGCTCACAACCATCGCTTGGCAGATCGGCGATAAAGTCACGTATGCTTTGGAAGGATCTGTCTTTATTGCCGGGGCACTGCTGCAGTGGATGCGCGATGACCTGGAATTTTTCAGCGATGTGGCCCAAACCGAAGAGATGGCCACTGCCGTCTCCTCATCCGAAGGGCTTTACATTGTTCCGGCCTTTGTGGGCTTAGGCGCGCCCTATTGGGATCCCTATGCCAGGGGCGCCATGCTGGGCATTACCCGGGGAACAACAAAGAATCATATTATCCGGGCCGGACTTCAATCCCTTGCCTACCAGGCCAATGATTTGATCGGTGCCATGATTAAAGATTCGGGTATTAAATTAAAAACCGTTAACGTGGACGGCGGGGCCAGTGCGAATAATTATCTATGCCAGTTCCAGGCTGACATCCTGGGCGTCTCCTTGTGCCGTCCTAAGCATGTGGAAACCACGGCCATGGGGGCGGCTTACCTTGCCGGTCTCGCTGTTGGCGTATGGGCGGACATGGACCAGATTAAATCTTTCTGGCAACAAGACCGTTGCTTTCATTTGAACCAAAGCCAGGAAAAGGTGGATGACTGCCTGCGAGGCTGGAAAAAAGCTGTGGACCGGGCAAGGTCGTGGGCCAAAAATTAAGAAATCAAACCATCTTTGCTTGATTTTTTTTTGGTGCAAATTTGATCGGTTTGCGCAGATTTGCCGAAGTCCAGCAAAAAGGCCCGTAAGCTGTAAAAGCTTACGGGCCGTTGAATTCAATGGTGGGCCATCTCCGGATCGAACGGAGGACCTACTGATTAAGAGTCAGTTGCTCTACCGATTGAGCTAATGGCCCATCAAATTAACCATGGAAGAATATCCAAATTAGCCTTTATTGTCAATGCTTTTTTATTCACATTTATCAGTGATCGTAGAACCGCCTGATATAAAATAAAAAATAGAGATTTACTTTTGGCTCATGTTGTGTTTCAGGGTCTTATCGACCCAAAAGAACTCTATCGGATCACAACATCAGGACTTTCAACCGGCGGAGTAGATCAGCATAATTCCGACCTAAATTGGTTCTTACCTTTGGAAGTCCTGCAACTAAGACGAAAAACAACTCGCGGGATTTTTTTATTTATGAAAAGAATAGAGTGGTCGAAATTATGATTGGATTGAAGCTTTAATCCATTAAAAAAGGGTATCAGAATTATTCTAATACCCTTTCGAAGTCTATGGAGGCGGCTCCCGGATTTGAACCGGGGAATAACGGCTTTGCAGGCCGTAGTCTATCATTTCCGCGTAAACTTCTTTCGAAACATTACGTCTAATACCTTGTATCAGACGCTTTCCTCAAAAAGCAACAATTTTTTTAGTTAGATGCAAATTTTGTAATTCACCCACAAGAATTATTAGCCCTAACTGCTTGGATTTATTAGGACTAACATTTTGCATGAATTTTGCATTTAGGGGATAAAGTTACCTAATTTTTCTATTTAGGAGGTATTCAATTGAAACAGATCAGAAAAGTTCATGAAGCGTGGGAATTTTATGACGAATTTATTTTACAGTCGCTTTCAAAGAGAAGTCAAACCACAGAAACAGGCCGATGGAAAAACCATATTTCCCCGATAGTTGGGGAAAAAATCATAAATGAATTGAACATCGTAGATCTTCTGAAATTACGCAAATCATTGGAATCAAAGAAATTGAGCCCTCAGACTGTTTTTCATTGCTTATCCTTACTGCGCAGAATCCTTAATCGGATTGTCGATTATGATCACTCTGTGCAGGTGCCTAAATTCAGAAATGTAATGCCCCAATTTGATAACCGGAGGGTCCGTTATCTTTCAAGGCCGGAATTTGATCTTCTTCTAAATATTTTAAAGCAAAAATCAAAAACCTGGGTCGACATATCATTATTTGCCGTGAACACTGGGCTGCGGCGAGGGGAAATCTTTAATCTCGGTTTTGAAAATATCAACAAGAGTGACCGTAATATTTGTATTTTAGATTCTAAAACTCATAAAAACAGGGTCATTCCTTTAAATGGCATAGCCTTTAAAATAATTTCGGATAACAAAAACAGAAAAACATTTACCTTGTCGGCACCAAAAATATTTGAACAGGCCGTCAAGGAATCCGGTCTCAATGATGGGATCAAAGACTCCAGGCAAAAAGTTGTATTCCATACACTGCGTCACACTTTTGCAAGCTGGCTTGTTCAGGGTGGGATTAAGCTTGAGGTGGTCAGTAAATTGCTTGGCCACAGCAGCCTTAATATGACAATGCGATATGCGCATTTAGCACCCTCCCAGGCAGAAGCCGCTGTTAATTTAATAAGTCAAAAACTTAAATAAAAATTGGGCGATTATTATAGATTTATGTATCCTTTTTATAGATTTCTGCATGTTTTTTATTGATAAACGCAGATTATTCAAGAATTCGCCAGATATCTTCATTTATCTCGAATATTCTGTATAAATCTTGAATGGTAAGAGGGCAGGACATGTAAAGTAGGCCCACTTTTCAAGGTGGTCAACTTTACGTCCTGCCTTATTCATTTCATTCAACGGGCCTTATTCGCTATGCTCAACGGTGATTTTAGGATGTAACGGAACCATAATGGCGGCGGTGTTTACCGGAAGGATAAAAGCATGAAAATCCCTTTTGAATGATCGCCGTAAACCTAAAAGGCTCAGTTCGTGGTCAGCCCCCCCACCCCACCCGTCCCGTCAACTTGAAAAATACCACCGATGATCCATGCGGCAGTTTCAGATTCCAAGAACAGGCGAATGACAACCTGTCAACATCTCATATAGCACCCAAAATCTATTTAGCAGAAAGCCGGAAACTACTCATTCCCAAAGTCGCACTTTTGTAGCCCGCAAGAAATACATTCTTTATATTTATTATACCGTACAAAAACTATATTAATTGCGGTTGTATTGATTATATTAAACAAAAAAGGATCGCCGTGAATATCCCCAAATACATTGAACGCCCGGTATACATGGACAGAATAATGCCTTATGTCCGAAAGGATATTATGAAAATCCTGGTGGCCCTGCGCAGCCTTCAGGCCGGTGGTGGCATTGATATCTTTGCCACCGGCGGTAATGCCAAACTTCTTTCCGGGGAACTGGCCACCTATCTATCCGGCCGGTACGTTGAAATAAAGGTATATGGGCTGACCTATAGTGAATTTTTAACTTTTCACGGGCTTGAGCAAGGGCTGGATAGCCTGCAAACCTATCTGAAATTTGGCGGACGTCCCTACCTAAAACATCTGTCTTTAGACGATTCAATTGTTTTTGATTATCTGAGAAACGTTTCAGATGCCATTATCCTAAAAGACATTGTTGCCAGGTACGACATCCGGAATGTTGCCTTTCTGCAGCGGTTATGCCGTTTCCTCGCAGATAACGTCGGCTCCCTGGTCACGGCGCGAAAAATCAGCACCTACCTGAAATCCCAGCAGATCAAAATCGCCCACAACCTGGTCATTGACTACCTGTCATATTTTTCCAGCGCCCAGCTTGTACTTCAAGCAAGACGGTATGACATTGCCGACAAAACAATTTTTGAAATTTGAAAAAAATACTATTTTGAGGATCTTGGCATCCGTCATGCAATGGTTGGGTTCAACACCTCAGACATCAATAAAATTATTGAAAACGTAATTTTCACCCACTTGAAAACAGCCGGATATGAAGTCACCGTTGGACAAATTGGAAAAAAGGAAACCGATTTTGTCTGTGAAAAGCAAGGGGAACACCTGTACATCCAGGCTGCTTACATGATTCCAGATGACAAGGTTCGGGATCGTGAATGCGGCAGTCTTCTTGCTATTCCAGACAACCATCCTAAAAAAGTGGTGACCATGGACCCGGTTATCGGCGGCACATATAAAGGCATTGAGCATGTCCATCTTGAAAAGCTCCTGCTTTCTCTATAACTCCACCTACATTTGATGAAATCCATTTCTATCAGAACCATGAAAATTTGATAATTACCCTACTTATGATTAACGCTCTTCTATCACTCCTCATGCCAAGGGAGGGTATTAGAAATTTGAAATGGCTTTTCCCCCACAATGATTTCGTTATTCCTTTCTGTTCGGGAGCTGGTTAAATTTGGCTATTTTTTCTAACGCATCGTCCCAATTGGCTTTGTTCCCCCAATAAATATGACCTTGAGGTTTTATTCGCACATCGCTGTCGAGACTCCCAGCAGGGACAACCAACAATCCTCCATCCATCTGCATACTTGGAAGAGCTGAGCCACAATTCGAGCAAAAACTTTTTATGTGCCCCTCTGATTTAAAATCAAAGATTTTGGCCTTATCTTTTCCCGACAGCCATATCAACCTTGCCGAAGAGGAAAATAGATTAGCGGCATGGGCGGAACCAGTGTCTTTGCGACAACGTTCGCAGTGGCAAAGAAAAAAGCTTTCAAACTCTCCGATTATTTCAAAAGTAATTTCACCACAAAGGCAAGAGCCTTTATATTTCATGCACCTTCTCCTAAATTTTAATTAATTTAGTGCGTTGCTATAAAATCAGTCCTGAAGCGTTTTACATTTATCCTCTAAACAGCAGGAGAATATCCTGGCTGCCACCAGAGAGCAATGGAGAATTTGAATCTCGGAAATCAGATTTGACCAATCGGCATTTTGAGTTGTGGCGAGGACTATTCTTCTGATAAACTCAGTATTTCAGCCGAAATGACGAGGCATTGAAAAAATTCTATTTAGATATGCGGTTTGATTTCGGATTAATATAATGTATAAAATTTTGCAGCAGTTCCTTGTTTCCATTATGGCTGCTACCGTCAAAAACCATATTGAGCACCGGAATCGGATTGGGTATTGCATCGCCAAGCTGTCTTGCGATAATACCTGTATTTTCGTAGGCCGATGCAATCTCAAGAATGCCGTTGGGGGCTGTCTGGGTGAATCGTTTGGCCAAGCGATAGCGCCCGTTGCTGCCGGAAAAAAGCGGTAATATATTGTCGGCAGCAGCTTGCAAGGCTGCAGGATCGGGTTCAAAGGCGCCTGCGGCTCCCATGGCGCGGGCCACCCTGATCATCAGTTGCCGGCACTGATCAAGACGTTTATGGACTTCGGGATTCTTCGAGCGGCGGTTCCAGTCTTTCCATAACAGATAAAGCACTTCGGAGAGCGGTTGCCAACAGATCCGGCCCGGAATGGTGTCCATAAAAAACTGGTTATTGAAGGGATTAAAAACCACAGCAGGTTCACCTGTGACCAGAAGCTTGAATTTATCCGGAGCAATAAAGGCTGCTGTACGGGTGGCAAGATCAACCACAGCATTTTCATCCAGACGGTCTATTGATGCAATCACCTGTTTCAGGGTCGTTTTTCGGTCCCGGACCGGACCCGCCAAAACAATGTCACCAGCCACCAGAGGAAGGAAAAAGCGGGGAAGAAAATCCGGGGCCAGAACGGCATCCTCCAAAAAGGGGGCATAGATGCGTGTGCCGGGGAAATCATCTCCAAGGAGGGATGCAATAACCTGGGCATAAAGCCCTTCTACTTCTGCGCCTTCGGTCTGGGGAATGAGAATGGACCCTGTCTGGCCTGCCATGGCCTGCTTTCTGGCATCCCCCATGAGGCTGACAAAGGAGAGATATTCCTTGGCGGCACTCAGCTGCTTCCCTTGCTCAAGGCTGTCTGAGTCGGTTGGACTGAGAAGTTTGGCCCGGACCCCTTTGGTTTCCAAAACGGCACAGGCCAGTTCAGAAAAGGGAAACAAGGAAGGAATGGCCAGGGGACGGTCTTTGTCCAATGAGGAGAGCAGGCGGCCTGGTTTATTCGGGTGTGCTTCGGGAACAGGTTTTTTGTCAAAACTCAAGGCAAAGGCCTCCAGTCGGGTGATGATGCCCACCTTTGAGCTGTGTTCATCCACCTCCAGGTGGAGAAAGGGTTTCCCTTCCATTTCCTTACGGAAAAGATGAAGCAGGGCCGTGTCCGGACCACACCCGTGATTGGTTAGGTAGACGGCAAAAAGGTTAGGGGTTTGCCGGATCTTTCTGGCACCGGCAAGAATATGCTGGGCAAATGGCCAGTATAGATTAGGATAATCTTTGTTCATTCCTTCTTCTTCGGCTTCCAGAACGAAAAAGGGCATAACCCGGTGTCCCATGGCAGAAAGATGCTCCGGCACCGACATGTTCAGCACCGGGTCATTCATGCCATAGGGCCGGGTGATGATGACAAAGACGGGCACGCCTGCAGGTATGGATGATAAAAAGGATTTGCCCAGGCGGACCAGGCTGCGGTTGTACCCCATAAAGGTAAAAGCGGCCTTTTGCATGGCCCGGATGGTGGACAGTTTTGACTTGCCCAGAGTTTTTCCCAGGTCCAGGATGGTTTGGGCAATGTACTTGGTGCCGAAGTTAAATGAAATTTGAGGACTGAGCAGTGTGACGCCCCTGTCTTTAAGATTCAGAGCATGTTCGGTCAATTTGGCTGCGGCCTGAAAATAGAGACAGCCGTAGTCTTTTCTTGTCCATGAACCGGCATGCTTCATGGTAAATACCCGGGGTAGAAAAATATAATCCACTCCTTTTTGCAGCAACGCCTCCACATGGCCGTTAATCAGTTTTACAGGGTAGCAGGTCTCCTCTAAAGCGGTCTCCCTGCTCTTGCTTACCATCTCCCGGTTTGTGGAATCGGACAGAAGAACGTTGAAGCCAAGCTCTGTAAAGAACCGGTTGAACAGCACAAAGAGCTTGTGCATAAACAAGACTCTGGGAATGCCGATGGTCGGACGGTTGGGAAACCGGTTGGGTTCATAGCCTTTAAGAAACAACTCCCGGGACTGGACCCAGATATCGGGCACCTGTTCCAAGGGTTCCTGCTGGTTTGGTGAGGCACTTCGGCGGGTCCCGGCAGTATTATCGGTGCCTGTACTTGCGGGAACGTCCCCGATAATACCGGATTCATATCTGGATCTGGACAGAAGTGCCGCCCCCAGAGCTCCGGTAACGCTGAAGTAGGGGGCGACGGTCACCGGACGGCCCAAAAGGGATCGGAAGGCATTGACGACCCCCTGGTTATGGGCGATACCGCCCTGGAGAAAAATATGGTCTCCCAGGGGGCGGTCTCCGGCCACCCGGGTTAGGTAATTTCTAACAATGCTGTAGGCCAGGCCCGCCACAATGTCGGCCTTGGCCTCTCCACGGCCCAGGGCCTTGGAGAGCGCCCCTTCAATAAATACGGTGCAGCGCTCCCCAAGATCCAGAGGGGCTGCGGATTCGAGTGAAAGGGGGCCAAAATCCCGGAGGTCCACCCCTATTTTTTTGGCCTGTTCTTCCAGAAATGAGCCGGTGCCGGCGGCGCAGATGCGGTTCATTTCAAAATCCGTCACCACCTGGGTCTCAAGGCGAATAAATTTTGCGTCCTGGCCGCCGATTTCCAGGATGGTGTCTGCCTCCGGATGCTGGAACAGGGTCCCTTCGGCCTGGGCCGTAATCTCATTGACCACCAGGTCCGCCCCGATGGATTTGCCGGCCAGATAGCGCCCGGACCCGGTCACCCCTATGGACAAAAGGGAAAAGTCTTTTCCCATCTGCTGTTTAAGTTTCTCCATGCCCGAACGTACTGTTTCCACCGGGGTGCCCCGGGTACGCAGGTACTGCCAGTGCAATACCTGTTTGTCCGGGCTGATGAGTACAAGATTGGTGGATGTGGAGCCCACATCCACACCCAGATGCCCTGTTACAGGAGGGTGCGGCGTTTTAACCGGGTGCAGCCCTTCCTGATCGTTTTCTCCGAAACCGGCCAGAGAGAGCATCGTGCCTTGGGATTCTGATCCCGGCATTCCCGCATCCGGAAACTGGCAGATCCGTGACAATTCCAGTACCTGTGCTGTCCCGGGAACCGAAAGGGCCGCGCCCATTGCGTTGGCGTAGGTATGTTGTGTATCCAAAAGGAAATCATCGGCAGACAGGTTGAAGATTTTGGCCAGAGCCTGGCGCATCCCGTGGATTTCCATGACCCGGCCGGCCAGAAACACCGGCGGGGAAACCGGATTGCGCTTAACCACGTTGGTCTTATAGTTTCTAACCATGGCATGAATCAGGCCAAGGAGAATGTCCGCCGTTTCAGCCCCATCCTGCTGCAAATGGATCATATCGGTTTTGGAGAATACAGAACAGCGTCCGGCAATCGGCAGTACCTTTGTTGCCTGCCGCGTCTGCCCAGACAGTCCGGAAATCGGTATGGCAAGGCGCTGGGCCTGTTCCTCAAGAAAAGAGCCCGTACCGGCCGCGCAGCTTGAGTTGAAAAAGAACCTCACCCGCGAGGCGTCATTTTTTGAAATGCCGGTAATAAAACTTGCCCGGGCCGCACCGATCTCCATGATGCACCCGGCGCCGGGAACCATGGCAAGACACCCTTCCACCGCAGCCGGCACCATATCCGCCAACACAACACTTTGGCCCGGTGTCCTGCCGTCTACCTGCGACGTGCCACCCCTGTCCCCTGCGAAGGGCTCTGCCGCCCCCTTTTTAATCTGTTCGGCAAAGGGTTCTGCCAGGCTGCCGGTCATTCCCAACCGGACCTTGGGGAATTTTGAAACGATTTCAGAAAACAGGGTTTTCAGGCAGCCGCCTGGATCACCTGAATGTTTTTGAAATCGCGTGTGCACCATGCGTTTATCCGCATCCAGAATCACCAGTTTGACGGCACTGGTACCCATATCCACACCCAAAACAGGAACGGTCATCTTTTACACTCCTTAAAAATGAACACGCATACCGACAAACATATAGGGGCCTGTATTTGATCCCAGTGACTTGTCCACGGATTCGTCCAGAATATTCTTTACGCCGCCGTATAGCTCATACTGTTGTTTGCTGCCAAAGTATTTGAGAAAACTGATATCAACAAGCTGGTAGGAACCGATTTTTTCCGTTTCGCTTTTGTATTGGCTGCCGATATGCCGTGCCGTAAGAGAAAGGCAAAGCGTGGGGGTGACCTGATAGTCCACGCCAATAGAAAACGTCCGGTCCGGGTTGTAGAGCAGATCTTTTCCGGTTTCACCGTCTTCGGTGGAAAGCTCCGTCCAATTGAAGTCGGCAGTGACCCCATGTCCGAAATCATATCCCAGGTTCAGCTCCATGCCTTTGATATCAACATCCGGTTTATTCACATAGGTCTGGTAATCCTCACTTCCGTCATTGTCAACGTCCACTCGTTCGATTTCAATTTTATCGCTGACATCGTTGTAAAAGAGGACCACCTCGTAGCTGAAACGTTGATAGTCTCCGCCAATCCCAAGCTCGTAACTTCTTAAAAATTCAGGACTCAATTCATGCACTGTGGTCTTGGTGCCGTATACAGTCTCAGCCCCAATCCGTGGAATATCGCCTGGTGTCGGAGCGACCACATAAAGTTCTGCGGTGTCCGGTGCCCGGTAGCCCTCGGCGTAGTTCACACGGACCTTGAATATGGAAGAAAATTGTTTGGCTAGTCCGGCTCTAAAAGTGGCTTTGTTGTCCGCATCGGACATATCATCGTACCGGGCGCCGAAAATGGCATTCAGGTCTTGGGTGATCTGCCATTCATCCTGGAGATAAACCGCCTTGAAACGCTGGGTGTCGTTTACAAACTCGTAACTTGTGGGATCGGGATTGATGGCGGCAGAATTTCGCGATATTTCCCGGTACCCGGCACCGCCCACCAGAAGGTGATCAGATGTTGCTGCCCAGGTCGCCTCCGCTTCATATCCGGTGATATCCACATCCGCACTGAATTTAGTGTTCGTGGTTGCCGTAAAATTTTTTGCTCTGGTCTTGTTGCGTTTTTCATACTCCGACCGGTAGGCGCCTATCCGGCCTGTCAGGGTATCCGTAAATTTGTATTTAACAGAGGTATCGGCATCTATCCTGTTGTTATCGTCCTTTGAATCTACGGGGGTATCCAGAACCATGACGGCGGACGGGGTCTGCCCGGGTCTTGCCTTTTTGAACCCGCCGGTGTAAGTACCCTCCCGATTTTCTTCAAAGTAATTCAGACCTGCCTGTGCACTCAGGGCATCTGTCAGTTCGGCCTCCAGGGAAAGTCCTGTGGAAAAAACTTCCGAGGCATCGCGGTAAGAAACGTCTACCTCTCCGGTTTCTTCATGCTGGGGATCTGAGGTAACCGGCATGCTGGTTTTTGGATTCAGGGCTTTTGAGGAATAGGTCTCGGGTTCCGTATAGGGACGGGTCTTATTGTAATTGGTATAAAGGGAATACCCCAATTTTCCCACCCGTCCCCGGGCATTGGCGCCGGCCTTGTACGACTCTGCGTCCCCCTGGTCGTTCATCCCTGTGGAGATATCCATATCCATGGCAAATTTTTTCCGGCCGGCCTTTTTGGTGATGATGTTGATCACCCCGCCCAGGGCATCTGATCCGTAAAGGGTACTCATGGGGCCTTTAACAATTTCTATCCGCTCGATCATGCCGGCAGGAATCCTGTCCATTTCATAGGTACTCTGGGTTTCTCCTGCAATACGCCTGCCGTCAATGAGCAGCAGCGTACCGTTGCCCCCCATGCCCCGAATGGAGATGGTACTCTTGGATTTAGAACTTGCATGGGCAAACTGGCCATATTGCAGGGTCAGGCCCGGGGTTTTTTCCATGATGTTTTTCAAGGTGGATGCGCCCATCATCTTTATCTCCTGGGCAGTGATCACATCCACCGATGCCGTGATTCCGTCCACCTCTTTTTCTGTCTTTGTTGCGGTGACCACCAGGTTTTCTTCCTGGACCGCTTTTGCTGCCAGAGCTGCGCCGGAAGCCATGGAGATGAGTAGTGCCGCATACAGGCAGACCGTCATTTTTATCTTCATAAAGAAATCTCCTTTAACGCTGTCTATTTTAAGTCTATTTTTTCAGACTGCTGCTTTTGAACCGCCATCGTGGCCCGCTTGAAATGGATCAGTTCCAAAAGAACACCTTCGGGAGATTGATGAAATGCACTGATATACATGCCCATCCGCTGGGCGTGCATCTTGTCCCGAATAAGCCAAAAATATTCCTTTTGATCCAAAATACCTTGTTCTTTAAGTTTGTCTGCAGACTTAATGAATCCGGCGGCCAGGTGATTGGCCTGGGCAACAATATTGTCACAGGCGGCCAAATTTTCCCGGACCGGGGATTTGGCATGGCATTGGCTGCAGATCTCTACCATCTTATTTCGATGTTCGGTCCATTCTGCCATATCAGGCCTGAAGCTGTCCGGGGCCAGAATCGGACCGAGCATTTCCACTGCCCCTTTGACGGTCTCCTGATCGGCGGAAATCTGTGGATCAGGTTCTTCGCCCCGAACTCCAAAAAAGCCCCAACTGGTTTTGACCATGTGATCCCCATCGGGCATATGGCAGGTCGCACATGTGGGAACACTACCGTCCAGCCCCCGGGCGCGGTACAAGGCGCCGTGCCTTGAATTTCCATAAGCTTCATACTGGGGGTGATTGCCCATGTGGCAGGGAAGACAGGCTTCGGGTTTGCGCGCTTCCCGGGCGGAGAACCTGTGGCTGCCGTGGCAGGCGTTGCACCGCCCTCCGTCCTTACAGATGCTGTTGTGGCAGGTTGCGCAGGATTTATCAAAAACACCAGAAGCCTGGGCCTTTACCTTTTTCCCCATGGCGGAGATGGACAATGCGGCTTCGGCTTTGCCGTGTTTGCCCATGGTAAACCGCTTTGCCTGAGTTGTGTGGCAAGTACCACACACCTTGATATTCGGCATGACAGCTTTTTTTGAATCGGTCTCATTAGTGTGTGCCGAACCGTGACACTGGGTGCATTTCATACCCGATACCGCCATACTGGACAGCTCCCAATCTTTAACCAGGGAGGGGTTGAGCGTCCGGTGGCACCGGATGCACTCACTGGCAGCATTGGTCCGGGCAAAGGCCGCCTGTGTCCAATGGGCAAGAAATACCGTTACCAGGGCCCCCATTACAAAAAAATGCTTTTTATTCATGGGCATCCTGATCCTTTTGGGAGGAGGCCGAAAATTCAATAACTTCAATCACCCGGTCTGGCTGCTCAAACAATTTTTTGACCATATTCTGAAATCGCTTTGGGAAAGTTTTCTTGTCTTCCTGTGTCGCATTTGGGCCAATGGCGGTCATCAGGATGGCTTTGGGATTTACTTCCTTTTCAGGGTGATAGTTGACGCCAACCTGTCTGTTTGTGTCCAATCGAGTAAATCGGATATCCGTATCAATAGGGGCATTGTAAAAAAGCAGATTTCTCCGATTGAACCGCCCCCCGGGAAGTCCTCCGAATCCGAAATCCGAGGTTGCCCCCGTAATGTTGGAAAGAACAGAGCCAACAACACCGGCATTGTCGTCGGTTACGCCCCGCCTTATTTCAACCTTTATTTCTCCCCTGCAGGGCAATTCGTCTCTGTATAATGCCTTTAGCCCTTCCCTGGCCGCAAGGTAGGCACCGCCCACGACGGCACAGCTATGTCCTGCCATCTTCACCGTGTCCACATAGGTGATTTCTAAAATTCCTCCCTGGCTTGTTCCTATAAATTCGCCCAGGGGGTCTTTCAAGACGATGGACTCAAGTTTGTCAAAAAAAGCCGGATACAGCATTTTGGGAATGATTTTTGCCTCACTTGTCGTCCCTGTAACAGGGATAACTATAGAAACCATTGCAATAGCTAACAATCGCCAGGATTGTTTTTTCATTCTAATTTTCACTTCTTTCTCCTTGAATAATATTAGACACATGTCGCATCATACCTGTTGCCTTAACGTTGTCTTTGCGCTATAGCAAGTTTCGTCAAATTTTTATTGCTTGGATTGGAAAAGTTAGTTGAAGATATAAAACTATCTTGAGGAGAAAAAGTTAAGGGTGGTGTCGACTATTGTTTGACAAAATCTTTCAGCGCATCGGGATTGGTAATCGTGACACCTTGGCGGGAGGATTTCAGCCAGCCGTTTCTCTCCCAATCACTTAGGGTCCGGCTGACGGTAAACATTGAGGCCCCGATATGGTCTGCAATATTCTGGCGACTCAAGGGAATATCAATATATATTCCATTTTCTTTTTTTCGGCCTTTACAGGCCATCAGGCTAATCATGAATTTGGCGATACGCCGGGGAGCCTGTTCCGAACATAGATCCAAATAGCGTTGCTGTACATCTTCCATACGCTCGAAAAGAAGAGTGATCAAATCCAATGTTATTTCTGGATATTGTTGAGCAATTTCGAGAAACCCGCTTCTGTCCCAGGAGATCACTTCCGTTTTTTTGATTGCCTGGGCCGTTACTGGATAAACGCCGCCTCTAAGTACAATGGGAGTGGCTGTCATTTCTCCAGAAGATATATAACGGATAATGACTTCCCGGCCCTGCATATTGAGCTTTGACAGTTTCAGGCATCCTTTAACCACCAGATAGCATCGTTGGGCTGGTTCTCCTTCATAAAACAAATACGTCTTAGATGACATGTGCTTGGCTGTACCAAATTTGATAAAATCTTTGTAGCGCTGGGATAGTAATGTCTTCAAAAAATACGGATCAGATTCTTTTTTTAATTGCAACGCGTTTTCCTTATACTATAGGATTCCCAGTCTACAAATTAATTTCATGTTATTATCGCATAAAAAAGTTTGAAATGAAATAAATTGTTTTTATCTGGAAAGTAAAAATTCTACCATAAGTCATTTTACAATGGATAGAAGGTTGGATGGTTTAACTTGATTTGGCAGATAATAAGAAATTCAATGGGGGAGGGCTGTGATTCAGTTGAAAATATAAGTTTTTTTAGATTGAAACACTGTGCTATTTTTTTTAAAAATACCTGTTAATAGAGATGCAAAGCGAACTGTTCTGAAAAAAAAGAGCCAATATCCAACAGGATTCAAGGCTTGTCTACGTGAACACAAAAAAGAGAATAGTTCGGTGGCAATCAGGGTTTTGATGATTGCCACCTTTCAAAATAAATTGTCTTTTTTTGAAGTTAAAACCAGAACTCTGGATATTTTCTTCTGCTCGCCAAATTGTTGATTGCCAGAGCTACGATCAGCATGATTCCCACGCCGATCCCTACAGGAATAAGTATATACCAGAAGCCAAGTTCGTGTATTTTCTCGCTGCCGATCACAGCGATCAGAGCCGTGGCCCCACCCGGAGGGTGAAGAGTCTGGGTTGCATGCATCAGGGCGATGGCAGTTGCAACGGAAAAGGCGGCTGCAAACCAGGGGTAGGGATGGAAAAGTTGCCAACAAGCTACGCCGACAAAGGCGGACAGCAGATGGCCGCCGATGAGGTTTCTGGGTTGGGCCAAAGGACTTCTGACGGCACCATAGACCAGCACCGCTGACGCACCAAATGAGCCGATGATATAAACAAAATCACTTCCGGATAACAGATTATAATTCAAATAGGCCACCGGGGTGATTCCCAGAAAAGCCCCGGCCCAGGACCAAAATATTTCGTTAGGGCTTACTTTGGGTGGACGCTGCCCGCCGCCGGCCATTTTTTTTAAAAAAGGTATCATTGTCGGTCTCCTTTTCATCAGCACATGGCCTGGACAAGATCTGATCGGGCAATTATCCCTATCGGAATGTCGTTATTCCCGCACACCGGGACTCGATTAATATTTTTCCGATCCATAAGGTTGGCCACATCCAGTAGCCTGAGACTTTTGTGGACAGTCACCGGCGGAGAAGACATGATGTCTCGGGCCTTTAGTGTTTTTAGGGGCCGCGCAAGACAACGGCTATCATCCATACATTGAATCAGCACCTGCATGAACGATGGGTCTTCTTTTTCAGTCATTCTGGCCAGAAAATCTTTTTCAGATATGACCCCGGTTACGGCACCCTGTTCATTGAGCACCGGAACACCGGAAATATCGTGATCCCGCATCCGGCAGGCGGCTTCTAAAAGCGGTGCGTCTTCAAAAACGGAAATAACCTTTCGAGTCATCACATGTTCCGCCAGAATGGCTGTCTTAATGCGGTTAACCGCATGCTCAAAAGCAATCCGGTATATCTCTATAAAGTCAGACGGCGTAATATCCAAATATCCCGGGATTTCTTTCATTGCCTCCAGTACATCCTGGTCTGTGATAGTCTGAAAGCACTCATTGATACGGCTGAAGTTCATAACGCTCCTTTCGTTCTTTTTGCTAACGTTTCCGGCCATTGTAAGCAGAATATGGAAAATCACGGCCGAAAACACATTGACATAGGTCAAGTTTTTACAAAAAAAAGCCAAAACTTGACCTATGTCAATGAATCAAACTTTGATTTTGGTTTAGAAAGGTTAAGGCCAATAACTTAACGCAGGGACAACAAATGAAAATACCACCATTATTAACCAGGCGACTTGTCCAGATATTTTTTTCAAGTATCGTAATTTTTATTGGCATCAAATTTTATTTATTTGTCTCATGTCTTGAAAACGGTTTGATCCCAGATTTTGAAAGGCCTGCCGGTGTTGAGGCTTTTTTACCTATAAGTGCCCTTGTTAGCCTAAAGCACTGGCTTTATAGCAGCACAATTGACTTAATTCATCCATCAGCACTTGTGTTATTTCTTATCATATGTACCAGTGCGGTTGTTGCCAAAAAAGGCTTCTGCAGCTGGGTCTGTCCAATTGGCTTCTTATCGGAATGCGCCGACAAGCTGAACGCAACAGTGCTAAAAAAATCACTTAGAATACCGGTCATTTTTGATTCTTTATTGCGCTCGTTGAAGTATCTGATCGCCGGTTTTTTTATTTATCAAATATTTTTAAAAATGCCGGACTCCAGTATAGAGCAATTTATACATAGCCCGTATAATCAATTTGCCGACATCACAATGCTCAAGTTTTTTACAGATATGTCCATAACAGCTTTCGTTGTAATTGTTGTGTTGGCCTGCTTGACGATCGCTATTCGGAACTTTTGGTGCCGTTACCTGTGTCCATACGGTGCACTGCTGGGGATTATCGGTTTTTTTAGCCTGGGAAGAGTTCATCGACAGCCATCCCATTGCATTGATTGCGGCAGATGTGAAACCGTCTGCCCCGGCAATATCGACATTCGGCGGAAAACGTGGATCAACTCCCTTGAATGCTCTGCGTGTATGAGTTGCATTGAAACCTGCCCGAAAAAAAAGGCCTTGGGATTTAAGCTGTTGCCGGGTCGAACGTCATTAGACACAAAGACGATGGCTATCTTTTTTATATTAATTTTTGCTGTAGGGATTACCATTGCCCGATTGTCCGGGCATTGGCAGAACAACATTCCACTCCAAGCGTATTTGGAATATACTGCACCTGCGGTTTCGTCATCTAAAATATCTCATCATATTAGTCCGGAAAAAAAGCAGCAAATGATCTTGATGATGAAACAACTTCGTGCACAAAGAATGCGAAATCTAAAAAAATCAAAAGAATAAAGCTTTCATAAGTATGCTGAACGGCCATGTCGATCAATTCTTTAGAAAGTTAAAAAACAATATGGCTCTGAATAATTCTCAGTCTGATTGTTTGAAAAGCCTTTTATATTAGATTGTTGAGTCCACTGATATCCAATATGATTTTATATTAAGAAAAATACTGAAATTTTAAACCGTTCTCAGCCTTTAAGCTGAGAATCGTTAAGAGTCATAAAAAATAATAATCCAGGCTAAAAGGAGCAAGTCCATGAGAGTTCATTATCTGCAACATGTCCCATTTGAAGATCTTGGCATGATGAGCCCGGCATTAATAGCCGGCGGCCATCAGTTAACAGGAACTCAGTTTTTTAAACCCTGCACTCTCCCGTCAGTTGACGATTTTGACTGTTTGATTGTTATGGGAGGTCCCATGGGGGTAAATGACGAAGTTGCATGCCCCTGGCTTTATGAAGAAAAACAATTAATTGAGCAGTCCGTCAGATACAACAAAAAGATTTTGGGAATCTGCCTGGGAGCCCAATTAATTGCCCAGGTGATGGGGGCCGATGTCCATAAAAATAAATATAGGGAGATCGGTTGGTTTGACATAGACGTCTGCGAAGAGATTAATGATACTATTCTGGCCGGCATTTTTCCCCAGCAGACACATGTTTTCCATTGGCATGGGGATACGTTTGATATTCCAAAAGGAGCGGTACACATTGCAAAAAGTGAAGCCTGTCTAAATCAGGGCTTTGTTTTCGAAGATCATATTATTGGATTTCAGTTCCATTTAGAATCTACACAGCAGACTATAGAAAATCTGGTTCTGAATTGTAAAGACGAAATTGGTGAATCAAAATACGTTCAATCGGAAACAGAAATTTTATCAATGAAGCGTAATTTTTCACACATCAACAACATCATGAATGGTGTTATTGATTCATTGATCAGATAAACAGCAAAATAAATTTTTAAAATGTGAAAGGAAAATTCATGAAAATTTTAAAACTCACGGAAACCAACGAGTTTACCCCTGGAGCGATGAAGAGATTTTTTTTAGTTCAAACTTCAGAGTTTTTCAAAATTATCAATTTTAACCTGGATGCCGGTGTGACGTTCCCGGTTCATTCCCACGATCTGGACGGAGAATTGTCCATCCAGGTTCTTGAGGGAAAGGGATGGTTTCTGGGGGAGAACGATACGAAAATTCCAGCCAATAAGGGGGATATCCTGATTTCGGAAATAAGAGAGCCCCACGGGGTAATGGCAGACACAAAAATGCGGATCATCGTCACCATTGCACCTCCAATCTGAAGAAGGTCCAATGACAAAAGTGAATGACAACTGCTTTTCTGAAGCCTTTTGGAAAGAAGGCCCTGGAAATTGAAGGTAGATTAACTGCAGTATAAAGATCTCAAACCGGTTTCTTTGGTTTGCCGACTCAATGTTGTCATGTGTGAAAGGAATAGGCAAAAAAGTAAAAGATCAACATTTTAACAGTCAAAGGAGATCGCATGACATTCTTGGACAAATTTTTAAGCAGAAAAGGCCTGTACGTTTCTTTCTGGATTATCGGTATAGTAATGGTCAGTGCACTGATTTATTTTACTGCAAACTTAGCAAAAGAGGTTCCCCCAATTGCTAAAGTGGTAAAATCCGAGTCTGGAGAAATTCTTTATACGTATGATGATGTGACCCAAGGGAAAGGGTATTTTCAGCAGTTTGATTTGATGGACTATGGAACAATGCTCGGAATGGGAGCCTATATGGGGCCTGATTTCTCAACCGAATTCCTGCATAAAAGAGCAGAGTTCCTTTATTCTTATTTTGCTAAAAAACTGTATGGTAAGGATGTTCAAGAACTTTCGGAGACTGAAGTCGCAACCGTTAAAATTCTCACTATCAAGGATTTTAAAGAAAAGACAAAGTTAATAGAAAATGTTACGACTTATACAGATGCTTCGGCTATGGCTTACAAAGCAAATGCGGCTTACTTGGTTGATTTTCTAGTTAATGGAGATAAAACCAGAGCTTGGAGAGGCGGCGTTATCAATGCACGTGAAGCGGTTAAAATAGCCGCGTTTGTAGATTGGTCCCAGATGGTGGCATCATCTCTTCGCCCCGGAACGAATAGAACATGGACAAACAATTGGCCGCCGGAACCAATGATTGGTCAGCATGAAGACTGGAACCTTCATCTTGTCTCTTTATGGGAATTTCTGCTTTTATGGACTATCACCATCTTTGTTATTTATTTTTTTTATGAATATTTAAATAAACGTGAAAAAAATGATGAATTTGAAAAGCCGCTTGTTATCGTTAAATTGTTTCCTTCCCAAAAGAAATTACTTAAGTATGTCCCTGTCGTCAGTTTGTTCTTTTTGCTCCAAACTTTTATAGGTGGTTATCTTGCCCACTTATATTTTAATCCTGCCCAGAATTTTCTGATTCCCCAAGAAATTCTTCCCTTTAATGTCATGCGGGGGTTGCATACTAACTTGGCCATTATCTGGGTAGCCGTGGGATGGCTTGTCGGAGGGTTGCTTATTACGCCACTTGTCTCTAAAGAGGATTTAAAATTCCCGTGGCTTGTGGATATCTTGTGGGTTGCCTTGTTAGTTGTGGGTGCCGGCGGTTTGATCGGGATTTATGCCGGAGCCCAGGGATGGTTGAAAGATTCCTGGTTCTGGTTAGGTAATGAAGGCAGGGAGCTCCTGAACCTTGGCCGGGTCTGGGACATCGGACTGGTAGCAGGCCTGGTACTGTGGTTCGGCATGGTTTTTTCCATTATTCGCAAGGCAAAAGACAATAACATTTTCATTGGCACGATCATCTGGTCAGCATTCGCCATTGCGACATTGTACGTTGCCGGTATGGTGCCCATTCACAAAATCATGCCCAATTTTACCGTAGACGATTATTACCGGTGGTGGGTTGTGCATCTTTGGGTCGAATTGACATTTGAATTGTTTGCCGCGGGCGTTCTTGCATATTTAACCGTAAGTCTGGGACTAATTACGCGGAAAACAGCTGAAAAAGTTATGTTGTTTGAACTTTTTTTGATCCTTCTTAGTGGAACTCTCGGGGTTGGACATCATTACTGGTGGCAGGGCTTAGACGAATACTGGATAGCTATCGGGGGGATCTTTTCGGCACTTGAACCTTTGCCATTGGCTTTGCTTATGATCGAAGCGATAAAAGAAAGAAAACATATTAAAGAAAAGGGAGACAGTTTCCATTTTTCTCTGCCGTTTCTTTGGCTTGCCGGCTCTGGAATATTGAACTGGTACGGTGCAGGATTCTTGGGAATGGTAATTAATACACCAACCATTAATTATTTCTCTCATGGAACCCAGCTGATTATGCCCCATGCTCATGCCGCTCTGTTCGGTGCTTTTGGATATATTGCCATCGCCTTTATCTATATGACGGCCAGAGCAAATGCTATGGCTGAAGGTCATGAGTGGTCCGACAAGCTTGGAACTGCTGGATTTTGGTTTTCAAGCATCGGTGTTGTGCTGTTCGGAATTCCTGTGATGCTGCTCGGGTTTGAGCAATCACAGATTGCACACGATATGGGATATTATTTTGCCCGTCTGCCCGATGCCTTGAATCATATGATTGTATGGAAACAGGTCCGCATTATTCCGGACGCTATGATCATTGTTGGTGCGGCTATCATTTTTTATGATCTTGTAATTAAAATTTATTTTCCGAAAAAAACTGCAATAAATTAATATGGCTTTAAATGATTCTAAGCCGAATCATGGGAAAAGTCTTTTTAATTGAATCGTTGAGCTCATTAATGGCAAATGTAAATTTGCATTAAAAAACATACTGAAATTTTTAACTATTCTCAGCCTTAAGGCTGAGAATAGTTAAGAGCCATATATAAATTAAAATAAAGAGGTCTCATGGAAGTTTCAATAAACACCCAAATAGGTACGCTGCTCGCCTTGATCATCTGGTGGCTGAAGGCATTTCTGAAACAGAGATTAAAAAATTATGCGACCTGCATGTGAAAATGTTTATCAAAGATATGGAAGCCCCCTGAGCTGCCGAAACTGCCACCGGGGCACCACATTCCACAGCTTTGGTCCGGAACCGTGGTGGATGAATTCAGCTATTTTTCCGCCCGCAACGGCCTTAAAAAAGAGTCGTAGATTTGGCTCAAATAATCTGCCGCTACGAACGTTAGGAAAAACAATTTTTCCTATCATGGAAGCTCATGACTTTACCACCCGTTTAGGTGAGGGTTGAAAATCACGATGATATTCGTGCAGTGTTCAACGATGCGATTGAAAAGCTTGACACAAACGATGCCGGATCTGCTGAAGCAGTGTCAGAATTGACCGTTATGGTGCGAGATATGATTTTCAAGGAGGAGCGCATACTCTTTCCCATGGTTTATGAAGTGTTTTCCTAACAGGATTGGTTCAAGGTCAGCCAGGACGTCACTGATATACGAACTTTGGAAGACCAGGACAGTCTTTTAGACAGAGATTAAAACTAAGCATCCATCGGATAAAAGTCGCTGGGTTTAACCTTTTACAGTAACAATAAAGGAGCTCATAATGAGTTTTGATGTAAAGAATAATGTACATTGGGTTGGTAAAATTGATTGGGAACTTGAAAGATTTCATGGCTATGAATATTCAACGAATCGTGGATCGTCTTATAATTCATTTTTGATTAAAGAAGAGAAAGTTGCCTTAATCGATACAGTATGGGGTCCCTATGCAAATGAGTTTGTTGAAAACCTTGCTAAAGAAATTGACCTCGATAAGATTGACTATGTAATAGCAAATCATGCCGAACCTGATCATAGCGGTGCTCTTCCCAGACTTATGCGTCATATACCTGATACGCCTATATATTGCACACAAAACGGTGTCAAATCATTAAAAGGACAATATCATCAAGACTGGAATTTTAATGTTGTTAAGACCGGTGACACATTGAATTTGGGAGATAAAGATCTTGTTTTTGTAGAGATGCCAATGCTTCATTGGCCTGACAGCATGCTTTGCTACTTGACGGGAGACAACCTTTTGTTTAGTAACGATGCCTTTGGTCATCATTACGCATCTGAACTCATGTTTGCCGATTTGGTTGACCAGGCAGAGCTGTATGCTGAATGTATCAAGTACTATGCAAATATACTGACTCCGTTCAGTGCATTAGCCGTTAAAAAAATAAAGGAAATACTGGCATTAAACCTCCCGCTTGATATGATTTGCCCGTCCCATGGTGTGATATGGAGAAAACGACCAGAACAAATTGTTGATAAATATTTAGAGTGGGCTGATAGTTATCAGGAAAATCAAATTACAATCATTTATGACACCATGTGGAACAGCACACGCAAAATGGCCGAATGTATTGCTAAAGGAATCTGTGACGTTGATAAAGAGGTGAATATTAAACTTTTTCATCTTGAAAAGAAGGATAAAAACGATGTAATAACAGAAATTTTTAAATCAAAGGCTGTTATTGTGGGGTCTCCGACAGTCAATAGGGGTATCTTGACGTCTGTAGCAGCCATCCTTGAATTGATAAAAGGACTGAAATTCAAAGGGAAGAAAGCAGCTGCATTTGGCAGTTATGGATGGAGCGGAGAGTCGGCTAAAATTATTTATGACAGTTTGGAAACATCCGGATTTGAGTTAATGGATGACGCATTGAAAGTGAGTTGGAAGCCGGACAATGAAAGTGAGCTAAAGTGTTTTGAGTATGGGAAAATGCTTTCTAAAAAATTGGCATAATTATATCTGATAATATTCTTCCATGCCCACAAATAACGGTTGGAGTTAAAAACAAATTACTGCAGCAAAACGGCTTGGAATATGTCCTTGGGGAGATTGTTGTCGCCCAGCAAAATGGAAAATCTTTGGCCTGTCTGGCTATTCTTTTTGTAGTACGCCAGGCAGACCTTGACTGCTTCAAGGACCTGATCTTCGGTAAAAAGGTGTGGCAGCTCACAGGCGAGCCTGGGATGGCGGCCTAACCGGCCACCGAGTAAAACACGGTAACCACTCTCTCCAGGCAGGATGCACCCTTCGGGGCAGGCGCGAACGCAGGCACCGCAGCCAAGGCAGGTCTGGGTGTTAATTAGGGGAAAAGGAGTATTAGACAGGGCAACCGCCTTTTCCTTGCAGACATTAACACAGGACAAACATCCGCTGCATAAGATTTCTTCCGTTCTGGGATACATGGCGGCAATGATACCAATATCCTTTATCTGCGGCTGGGAACAGGCATTGGGACAATGGGAAACGCTGATCCGAAATTCATGATGGAATCTGAGCGTGCCCGGAACACTTCTCCGTAGAAACCCCAAAAGGTCTTCTGCCATAAACAATGATTCAAACCGCGCCGTCAAAGTATCTTTTTCAATGCAACTATTGGGGCATTCCCCCTGGCTGAAACAGGCCTCAATTTGATATCCTTTAACTTCCGATTCCATGTTGGACAATAATCGTTTGCGTGATGCATGGACATGATCCAATAGCACTTTGGAGTATCCGCGTTCGGCTACCTCCGTTTCAACCCGCTTCCGAACCTTCTTTCTCACAAAAAATGGAACTTTTGATATTTCTTTTTCAGTATCCATAGCCCATTTCACAACTCTCCTTTCATTGAAAAAATTTGCAACATTATAGATATTTACCCTTCTGTTAAGGTTGCTAAAAAAATATGCCTGAAAAAGACTGCTATGTCCTTGATCCAAATCAAAAAAAGCACAATTTTTTTCATAAAAATGAGATCCCTTCTTACGATTTCGTCAATATTAGGGGTATAGTAATAGCTTGGTGTGTCGATCTGATATATTCAAAATCCCTTTAATTTAAAATTGTTATATGTTAAATATGACTAACGCACCTCTCAACTTTTATCGCATAAGCGTTTATCTTTAATTTTTTCTTTATATCTTGATTCAGGTCAAGGTTTCTACACAACTTTTAACTGTATAGTGTTACCTGAAAAGCAGAGAATTCTTAGCAATTAATTTATAAATAAGGAGGCTTTTACATGTTTTGTTTTCAATGTCAGGAAACCGCTAAAAATCAGGGATGTACCATTAACGGAATGTGTGGCAAAAAAGGAAGCACGGCAAATCTTCAGGATCTTTTAATTTATAATTTAAAAGGGATTGCTGTCCTTGCACAGACAGCAAAAGCGGCAGGGATTGAGGTCCCGGCATCCAACGGTAAATTTATTGCCGAAGGACTTTTCACAACCATCACAAATGTCAATTTCAATGATGACGATCTAGTGAACTGGATCGACCGTGCCCAGGCTGTTAAAAAGACCTTGTTTGATAGTGTTAAAGACAAAGTCGGAACCAATCTCCATGACTGTGTAACCTGGTTTTCTAATGATTCTTCCGAATTTGCAGCCAAGGCAGAAGCCGTTGGTGTACTTTCAACTGAAAATGAAGATGTTAGATCTCTTCGGGAGCTTCTAGTTATCGGTCTGAAAGGTATCTGTGCATATGCGGACCATGCTGCGGTACTCGGTGTCACTAAAGATGAAATCTGGGATTTTCTGTATGAGGCATTAAACTCTACCACCCAGGATCTGAGCGTTGATGAAATGGTCGCCATGGTTATGAAAGCCGGTGAAACAGCTGTGACAACAATGGCTGCTTTGGACCAGGCCAATACCCAGGCCTATGGAAACCCGGAGATAACAGAAGTCAACATCGGTGTGGGGACAAATCCTGGAATCCTGATTTCCGGCCACGATCTCAAAGATATGGAGGAACTGTTGGAGCAGACAAAAGGTACGGGCGTTGATGTATACACCCACGGCGAAATGCTGCCGGCCAATTATTATCCTGCATTTAAAAAATATGATCATCTGAAAGGCAATTACGGCGGCTCCTGGTGGCACCAGAATGAAGATTTTGAAACATTTAACGGCCCTATCCTGATGACAACCAACTGCATTATTCCCATTAAAAAGAAAAATACGTATCAGGACAAACTTTTTACGACCGGGGTCGTCTCCTATCCAGACACAATCCATATTCCGGATAGGACCAATGGCGGTACCAAAGATTTTTCAAAAATTGTAGCGTTGGCAAAAACCTGTCAACCGCCCACTGAGATAGAAACAGGTACGATCGTTGGCGGATTTGCACATAACCAGGTACTGGCCCTGGCCGATAAGGTGGTTGAGGCAATTAAATCAGGTGCCATCAAACGCTTCATTGTCATGGCCGGATGCGATGGCCGCCAAAAAGACCGCAACTATTTTACTGAAGTAGCTGAAAAATTACCCAAAGATGCCGTGATCCTCACGGCCGGGTGTGCAAAATACAGATATAATAAACTCAATTTGGGCGATATTGGAGGAATTCCACGGGTGCTGGACGCAGGACAGTGCAACGATTCATACTCACTGGCTGTGATCGCCATGAAACTACGGGATGCATTCGGGCTGGATCATATTAATGAACTTCCAATATCCTTTGATATCGGTTGGTATGAACAAAAAGCTGTCGCGGTTCTATTGGCATTGTTGCACCTGGGCGTAAAGGGTATTCGTTTAGGTCCCACACTGCCTGCATTTGTATCACCTGCGGTATTGAATGTCCTGGTTGAAAATTTTGATATCAAACCTATTGGTGACGTTGATGCTGATATTGCAGCCATGATGGCAGGCAATTAGTATATCAAGGAGGTTGGCGTATGGAAAAATATGAATGTATCCCCTGTGGCTGGGTATATGATCCTGAAGAAGGAGATGATGCTGGAAATATTGAGCCCGGCACCGCTTTTGAAGATTTGCCTGGTGATTGGACCTGCCCGGTTTGCGGCGTGGGAAAAGATGAGTTTCAAAAAATAGAATAAAAGCATTTAAAAAAAAATAATATAAGATACAGCCGCCTGGATTAATCCGGGCGGCTGTATATATATGAGGTTCCAGGGGTGCTCAAAGAAGTCATAAACACCCTCCTGCAAATATTAAACTGCCAGACATCATCTGGATTTGAATTTAATTGGCTATTGGCATTTGACATGATAAAAGCAGTTTGAAAGATGAGAATCAATATTGCAATGAATAGTGATAAAAACATCAATGCCAAATTTACAGAATCGCATTTTCAGAAATTTCGTTTGCTTCTGATTTCCGTGTTTATGTTTATCGCATTAGTTCCGCTGGTTTCTTTTGGATTGAATGGGATATCACGAAGCAAGCAGATGATCAAGGATAGAGCTGCTTCCTACCTTACTAATCTGGCGATAAGAAACGCAGAATCTATAAAACATTTTATACTGGAGCGGGTGAATGATATTCACCTGGTCAGCAGTCTCTTAGATATGTCGGAACCAAATTTCAGACATCATCTCAATCAAATAGTCAATGATTTGCACAGGCCTTATATTGACTTTTTTATCGTTACTCAGTCAGGTCAGCTCATTTTTAATACAGGACCAAAAAAGATCAACGACCAAATTATAGAGATGGCGTTACAGGCACAACTGTCATGGCAAGGAACTAAAATAACCAAGATATTCAAAATAACGAAAAACAATGAACAGCTCCCTGTATTGATGCTGTCAAAATCGTTACTTTTAAATACGGCAAAAGATGAACTTCATTTTTTATGCGGGTTGGTGGATTTCAGAGCCGTAAGTGTGCTGCTCCAAGAAAACAAGATGGAAGATACCGGCGAAGTTTATTTAATTGACGAAGCAGGATGGTTTTTATCTACTTCCCGGTTTGGAGCCAAAACACTTGAGACAAGGGTTTCAGTGACAAATAATAAGTCCGAAGGCGATTTGGCCGCCTATCAAGCCATCGATTATCGGGGTAAATCTGTTCTTCAGGCCAGACAGAATATCGATTTTTTTGGCTGGACCGTTATGGCAGATCAGGATATGGGGGAAATTTTAAATCGAATCAGGATTCTGGAGAAAAAGGCCTTTATTTATGCGTTAGTGACCGGGGGGCTTGTTTTCATTTTGGCATTTTTTATCTCAACTGCTATCGTGAATATGGTGAAGGAAAAGTATCAACGGGAAAAGGAAATGGAATTTCAGGTCATTCAAAAAGAAAAACTGGCATCTATGGGGCTTCTGACTTCAGGCCTTGCCCATGAATTGAATACCCCTTTGGCCAATGCTCTTCTATATACACAGATTGCCCTGGAAGAGATAGAGGATGACAATTTTGACTCAGAAAGCGTCTCTCAACATTTATTGACCGTTATTGATGAAGTGAAACAGGGCAGCAGTGTTATAAAAAATCTTTTGTATTTCTCAAGGCACATACAAAGTGACTTGCAAACAGTCAATTGTAATGATCTATTGAACAAATTGATGGAAATCACGATTCCTCACTGCGATGCAAAAAACATTCAAGTCAAATTGGCTTTGGAATCTGATATACCAGATGTTTTGGCAGATCCCAGCACCTTACAGTCCATTGTAACCAACCTCGTGGCCAATGCTATAGAGGCAATGCCTGACGGTGGAAATCTTTCGTTGAGCACCCGTTTTGTTCCGGTTTTAAAACTGGTCAAAATTGAGGTTTCAGATTCCGGTATCGGAATCTCCAAAGAAGATATATCAAATATCTTCAATCCGTTTTATTCAACCAAAAAACCAGGAGAAGGAACAGGGCTTGGGCTTTTTATCAGCTATGAAATGGCACGGAAACTTGGGGGAGATCTAAAGGTAGTCAGTTCAACCCGGAATGAGACGAACAAAACCGGGACACATTTTACGCTGGAACTTCCAATTAAGGCTTAACAAGATATGGATGACGTACCATTTAAAATACTAATTGTGGAAGATGATATAAATTTAAACAGAGGGCTTGTACATGTCATAAAGAAAATGGGATACGAGGCCCATTCGACAGAGACTGGGGAACAAGCCCTGAAATTGATTAAAAAACATTCATTTGACCTGATAGTCGCAGATTTCAAGCTTCCGGGTATTGACGGCAAACAGGTTCTCAAAGCAGCAAAGCAATTCGACGCCGGAATCATGGTTATCATGATTACAGCCTATGGCACGGTAGATACTGCCGTTGCTGCCATGAAAGAAGGAGCAGAAGATTATATTCTAAAGCCCTTTGATGTGGAAGAATTTAAAGTCATCGTCAAGAAGACATTGGAAAAAAAAGCCCTCCTCATGGATAATACCCGGTTAAAGCGTCAGTTAAAGCACAAATATACATTTGATAATATCATCGGTAACAGCCCTGGTATGACAGAGGTTTTTAAAACCATTCACCATGTAAAGGATTCCAGAACCACAGTACTGATTCGCGGTGAAACCGGTACCGGAAAAGAGTTGGTGGCAAGGGCCATTCACTATAATGGAAACCGGGCAGCAAAATCCTATGTACCCGTAAACTGTGCTGCAATCAGTGAAAGTTTAATGAGCAGCGAATTATTCGGCCACGTAAAAGGCGCATTTACCGGTGCCGTATCTGATAAAAAGGGCGTTTTTGAGGCTGCCGAAGGAGGTACTCTGTTTCTTGATGAAATAGGGGATATCGGAAAAGGCCTTCAACAAACCCTTCTACGGGCGATTGAGAGCGGAGAAATTCAACCGGTCGGATCATTTAAACAAAAAAAGGTCCAAGTTCGAATTATTGCGGCCACAAACAGAAATCTTGAGGACATGGTAGAAAAAGGAGGCTTTAGGGATGACTTGTATTATAGGCTTAATGTTGTCACCATAAGCTTACCGCCATTACGTGAACGTGTTGATGATATTGTACTGTTGGCCTATCATTTTTTAAAACGCTATACGACTCAAAACAACAAACGGATTGATCGCATATCTCCGGATGCTATGAAGCTGATGGAAAAATACAACTGGCCGGGAAACGTAAGAGAATTGGAAAACATCATCGAAAGGGCCACATTATTCGAAGAAAGCCCTGTGCTGTCGGTGACGAGTCTACCCAGCATTTTTAGACACGCTGTATCTATAAGCCCTCGCAGGAATATTAATTCCTTGGACCAGATGAACAGAACGCACATAGAAGAAGTGCTGGAATCCACCGGAGGGAATAAAACCGAAGCCTCAAAAATTCTAGGGATTAATCGATCAACACTTTATCGGATTATGAAACGCTTCAAAATTCAATAATGGCTGTCAAGTTTGCTAAGTTGACTGGTGCATTCCGCAGCACTGTCGCATTCTGCAACATTTTCCCTATCCTCAAATACTAATTTTTTTTGAAAATCCATGTAATTTCTTTGTATTGCAAAAAAAGAATTATACCTGGCACAATTGATGCTGTTACTCCAGCAACATCCCAGTCACTTGAAACCTTGAAAAGACAAATAGGCTGGCTGTTACTTTTTGGTAGCTTCAATAAAGTTATGTAAACTAAGAGGGCAAAGAGGGAGTTGAGTGAATTTAGATAAGCGAAAAAGCAGTCGTCTTTCAATATCAGCTTGTATCTGGCTGATTCTGCTATGTGGCATCTGGGGCGGTAACGCTGTCAGCATTAAATTCAGCAGCCTGTACATCCCTCCGCTTATGGCAGCCACTCTTCGTTCAATTATAGCAGGTTTTATAGTCTGGGGAGTTGCTGTTTGGAAAGGTCAATCAGTTTTATTCCCATCGGGGAAAAGTCATCACGCAGTCATCATTGGTGTGCTTTTTGGCCTGGAATTTTTATTCATCTACTGGGGAATCTCCTTCACTTCCGCATCCCGCTCTACTATTTTTTTGTATTCTCAACCTTTGTGGGTAATTGTAGGGGCACATTTTGCCCTGAAACAGGACCGATTGTCGGGGATTAAGATTATAGGATCATTTCTATCTTTCATCGGGCTTATTCTTGTTTTTAAAATGCACTCAGAAACCTTGCCCGAATACCATAGGATAGGGGATGTGATGCAGATCCTGGCGGCAGTGTTCTGGGCAGCATCCACACTGTATATAAAACGCATCAGTCAATCTATCCCCCTTGATCATTACCAAACCCTTTTTGCTCAGCTGATGTTTGCCATACCGATTCTCGCAATGGGCACTTTATTGTTTGAACAGAATCAACCCGTGGTCTTAAGTCCGGTTTCGATTGCCGCATTAGGGTATCAAGTAGTTGTGGTGGCAAGCTTCAGCTATCTTTTCTGGTTCTGGATGATCCATAATTTTTGTGTCAGCATACTTGCATCATTTTTATTCCTAACACCAATTTTTGGTGTCCTTTTTGGTTCCGTTATCTTAGGCGAACCTGTTGGATTAAATACCCTGGCAGGATTAGGTATGGTCTGCCTTGGTATTTTTTTAATTAACACACAAAAAAGCCACCAAAGCTAAACAAAAGAAAAGTCTCCTTTTGTTAGCGTGCCTGCCACAGACTACAGGCGCAATATGCACCAATGTTGCAATATGCGACATGAGATCATGATATTCAACATTACTCCCGCACATAAAAATCATATATTTTCAATATTTTACACTAAAAATAGTGTGTGGCACATCCTTTGCTCTTAAAAGAAACAAACTAAAGGGCATTTTACTATGAAAAAATCAGGAGACTGATTTTAAATCTGTTTTTTTACTGGAGGAGAGATGAAAGATCAAATTTTTGGGAATCTAACGGATTGGGTTAACGCACTGGATACGCTGAATCTCCTTAAAAAATCAGCTTCGTTGGATAACCATCAAGAAGAGCTGGTCAGGCTGCTTCGCCATGAAGGAAACTGGAGACTGCGTGAAGCGGCTGTTGAAGCGGCAGCCACATTGAAAATGCCCTCCATTGAGACCCTAAAACAGATAGTGAAGTTAATTGTACGAGATGATCTTTATTATAATATCAGAATCTTAGCATCCAAAACCTTATCAACGCTGATTCCGGTAATTATGGCGAATGCAGGGATCAATAAGGACCTTGTCCGACGGTTCATCAATGATGCGAACCATGAGGTTACGGCATTGTTATCTTCACCGGAACCCCCAATGTTTCATGATGCACTCGATATCATTTATGAACAGATTCAAACGGTCCTTGCAACGGCTTAATGGGCCTGCAACGGAACGAACTATTATTATTGTCATGTGTTTTGAGGACAAGGAGGGCTTTATGAGGAGAACCATGAATAAGATGCTTTTAAAAGATGTTGAAACAACCGAAAACCCAGCGACCTGGTACTTTTGCCCGTATTGTCAAAAACGACTGTTCAAAGGGCATATCGAAACATTGAGAATGACCTGCCCCAATTGTAACCGACTCATTGAATCAGAAGGAGAGCCCCTTCTGGAATCAAAATAATATTATGATTATGGAGGTAGTATGGCTGAAATAAACAAACAGATAGACCTTTGTATCAATTGTCTGAATGTTAAAGATTGTTTTCACTACAAGAAAAAAAAGCAACCCATATATTTTTGTGAAGAATTTACGTGTGAAGATCCTGAAGCCTCAGCCAAAGAAAGAAAGCGCACCAGCAAAGCTGAATCCATGTATTTACCTGTACCCAATCTCGCGATGTTCAATGATTGCGGGAAGCCCTGAAAATAAAGAAAGTATTTTTTGTAGAAATTAGAAAACAACAAAAAATGGCATTGGAGATAAGCATGGCATCCTATACCAAAAAAAGGAAATTAATATGAAAAAGGAAATATTGATAACTGAGTTTGATTTAAACCGTTTGGAACGACTTCTGGATCTATGCTGGAGGCAAAATATTTTTAATGAAGAAGACCTGGAAACTTTGCAAAAAAAGATATCCAATTGTCTTGTTATGCAGCCTGAATTCATTCCCAATAATATTATAACAATGAATTCAACCTTCACTGTTGAAAATGAGGCCACCAAAGAACAAAAAACCTATACACTGGTTTTTCCGGAAAAAGCCGACATTAGAGGGAACAAGATTTCCATCTTGGCTCCTATAGGTATTGCTATCCTTGGGCACAAAGTGGGCGAATCCATAGAATGGATAGCTCCTTCAGGGCCAAAGAAAATGACATTTACCAAGATCCATTACCAACCTGAAACCAGCGGGCAGTTCAATTTGTAATCAAGAGATTTCATTTCCTATGATGTTAATTCAGGAAGATTAAAAAGCGTTATCAGGCAGCAAGAAACTCGAGGAGGATAATAATGGCAAAATCCACTTACTGGGCAGATTCCTACATAGATAAACGTTGCAGTGCCCAAGAGGCCCTGAAACATATCCGGCCAGGTCAACGCATTTTCATAGGCTCATCCTGTGCTGAACCCCAGTATCTTGTCCAAGAACTATCCGAAATATCCACAAGATTAATCGATCTTGAAATTGTACGTCTGCTCAGTATTGAAAATGGACCGTTAACGCCTATAGCTAATGGGTCCCCATCACATCAGTTCAAAATTAGGTCTTTTACTTAGGCTCCTGTGGCTGTAGCATTATAAAAAAAAATCAAAGATTTATTACACCCACTAATTTATCCCAGATCCCGCACCTGTTCAAATCCGGACTCATGCCGTTGAATGCAGCCCTGATTCAGGCCACACCGCCCGATGACTTTGGTTGGATGAGCCTCGGGATTTCTGTTGACATTAATCTTTCGGCCTGCGAAACCGCCGATATTGTCATATGCCAGATTAATCCCGAAATGCCCCGAGTCCTGGGAAGAAGCTTTATTCATGTTAATGATGTTGATTTTATAGTGGAACATGAAGACCCGCTTTTAACCATCCAGCCACTCCCTGAACATGAGTCAGGCATCGCGATTGCGAAACTCATCTCACGTCTTATCGAAGATGGTTCAACCATTCAGACAAGTCTTGGCTTAACGACTGAAATAATTAAGATGGCTCTGTCAAATAAAAATGATATCGGTGTCCATTCACAATACCTGTCAGATGCAATCATGCACCTTTTTTCCATGGGGGTCATCACGAATAAAAAAAAAGGATTTAATAACGGAAAGCTTGTGGCCGGTGCAGCAGTAGGCTCATCTCAACTTTATGAATTTCTTGACGATAATCCCTCTATTGAATTTTACCCCTCAGATTATATTAACAATCCGGGAATTATCGGGCGTCATAATAAAATGGTAACATTGAACACAGCCATGGCCATTGATCTTACCGGGCAGGTGGCAGCCGATGCCCTGCCATTGAATAATTACACAGGCATTAATGGTCTACTTGATTTCACCCGAGGGGCAGCAATGTCCAAAGGAGGAAAAACCATCTTAGTAATGACGTCAACTATGGATCACGGACAAAGAAGCCGAATAGTACCACTATTAACAGAACACGCCGTGGTGGTGCCAAGGGGCGATGTCCAGTTTGTGGCTACAGAATACGGATTAGTGAATCTTTTTGGAAAAACACTTCAGGAACGGGTTATGGCTTTAGTCTCAATTGCCCATCCGGATTTCAGGGATGAATTATTTGCCGAAGCCAAAGAAATGGGGTTGGTTGACAGTAAACGCAAATTTAATCAGGCAAATAAAGGAATCTACCCGTTTAAATACGAGGAAACCATTATTATAAACAATCTTCCCATTACCTTCAGACCCGCAAAGCCGGTGGATGAACGATTTATCCAGGAGCATTATTACACTATGAATCGTGGAGATATTGTTTCGAGGTTCTTTCATGAGAAAAGAAATTTTGCCTATGATCAAATTGAAACTACATATGACATTGATTATATCAATGATCAGACCATTGTGGCTACGATTGGCGAACTCGGGTTTGAAAAAGTTATTGCCGTGGGCGAATATTTCAGAAACACTATCATTAACATGGCTGAAGTCGCTTATTCGGTATCAAGAGAATATCAGGGCATGGGCATTGCCTCTATCTTACAGAAAAAAATCAATCAGGCAGCCATTGATAACGGCATTAAAGGACTAATCGCCTATATTTATCCACATAACAAGAATATGATAAACCTTTTTCATAAACAGCCATATAAAATCACAACTAAAAGAAATGGAGACGTGCTTATTTTAAACTGCGTGTTCAGTGAGCCTAAAGCAGAAGACGACGATGATGGCAAGGCCCTGGGCGACGCTATTTTATCTATGGGTTGATCTATCTATCATGGCAATAATAAACCCAGGCATCACTGGGAGGTGGAAAAAATTCGTCGGTGCCTGCAGGAGGAGCGGATTCATTTTGCCACTGACCGGGTATTCCTTTACAAAGACGGCGTCTATTCCGGCTATCCGGATAAGGATCTCAAAGTATCCCTGGCGTTTCAGCGGGAAGTGATAAATAATATCATCCCAAGGGTAAAGCCGGACATTATCCATTGCAATGACTGGATGACCGGACTGATTCCGGCCCTGGCCAGGCGATACGAGATCCCATGTCTGTTTAGCATTCACAACATATATACCATGACCTCCACCATGACCGAAATCGAGGACAGAGGCATTGATGCGGCATCCTTCTGGCAGTGGCTTTACTTCAAAAATAAGCCCGTTACCTACGAAGAGAGCCGAGATACCAACCGGGTGGATTTTTTAGTCTCAGGCATATTTTCCGCCCACTATGTGAATACGGTAAGCCCCACATTTCTGCGTGAAATTGTTGAAAATCGCCATCCATTTGTGGGACAGGAGATCAGGCAAGAACTGTCCCACAAATGGAATACCGGATACGCCACAGGCATTTTAAATGCGCCTGAGCCTGAATTCAATCCAGCTGTGGATGACATGATTCAGTTCAATTATGGGCCAAAAAACCATCGTGTCAGGAAACAACAGAATAAAGTTTTTCTGCAAAAATTCGTAGGTTTTGAGACAAATCCCGATGCCCCTGTGTTTTTCTGGCCCTCCCGCCTTGACCCTGTGCAGAAGGGGTGCACGCTTTTAGCAGAAACTATGTATGACATTGTTTCCCGCTACTGGGATACTGGCATTCAGATTGTCTCTGTGGCAGACGGGGCATATCAGAAACATCTCCACGATATTGTCAATTTCCATGGCTTGCACCAGCGCATAAGTATCTTGAAGTTCAACGAACATTTATCCCACCAGGCATTTGCGGCCAGTGATTTTATTTTCATGCCATCTTCCTTTGAGCCGTGTGGGTTGCCCCAGATGATCGGAGGAATATACGGTAGCCTACCGATTGCATTTGACACAGGCGGGCTACATGACACCGTAAGACAATTGAATGTCAATCAGTCAACAGGAAATGGATTTATTTTCAATGTCCATGACGCCCAGGGACTGAACTGGGCGGTGGACCAGGCCATGGACTTTTTCAGCCTGGACCCGGGTGAAAAAGAACACCAGCTCCGCAGAATCATGATAGAATCAGTTCTTGAATTCAACCACAGCCGATGCGCTGAAAGCTATATTGAAGTATATGAAAAAATGCTCAAAAGACCATTCTTATTCTAACACATTGGCATAATGATGCTGGTTAGCGATATCCGCAAACCCCATTTTGCAGGACTATGAATGATCAAAACCTACTATGTTTATCAAAATAAATGCAGCCGCTAAATTAATTTTTAGCGGCTGCATTCTTCCATGTTTTTGTTGCGGGCCGAAGCCTGACAGACGAGATCAGGTCAGCCCATGGTTTGTTATTTAAAAATTTCTGGTGGTTTTGTGGTACTCCCAGTCGCATTGGGATAATTTTCAGCTTTGTAAGACTTTTTACCGGTTTTAATCAAGTGGTTGGCTTCTTCCATGAACGCATTGAAGCGTTTTTTGCATTCATAAAATCCGTGCCACCAAGAATAGTCCGGTGCCATCATTGCCGCCCCCATTCTTGCCCTTCGCCCTTCGTGGTGCCATAATTCATAATACTCCACCTCAAGGGGCTCATCAAAGAAACGGGTCTTGTCGAGCAGTCCTTTTTCATAAAGCTCGTCAAGCTTAGCTTTTGCCGGTTTGAAATATACGTCATTGTATTCTTTGATGGTTTGATCCATCTGACTGTAATGGGATTCGGTCCATCTTTTTCCGTGGCACTGCATGCAGACTTCCTGCATTTTAGCCCGTTCTTCCTTCCAGTTGGTCTGGGCCGGAAGTGCTTTGAACTCTTCAGGTCTAACCGTCAACGGAGCTTGCAATTCCCAGGACAATCTTTCGGTGACATCATGGGACGTCATTACACTGCCCGCACCTGACATATGGCATGAGGCACAGGTTGGTCCCCTGAAATCAACACCAGGACTCCAGGTTCCCGGTGCGGCTGTCCAGTTATATTCATCTCCAAAAGCATCGTAAATATCTCCATGCTTTGATTCTGTAAAGATTTCAATCTGGGGATGATCCGGACCAAGGTGACATTGCCCACAGGCCTGGGGTTTTCTAGCCTCCATAACAGAAAAACGATGCCTCGTATGACAACTACTGCAACTGCCTTTACTGCCGTCAAGGTTCAGCCTTCCTACACCGACATTGGGCCAAGTTGCCGGATCAAGTTCTTTATCTTTCAAACTTAAAATGGTGCCATGGCAATGATAGCAGCCGTTTATCCGCTCAAAATCACTATTCATTCCATCGTTAAGCCAGGGATCTATCTTCCAAATAATTTCAAGGGTATTTGCGTGTTTACTTTTGCTGTATTGCATTGCCTCATCCGGATGACAACGAGAACAGTCTTTGGGTGTAACCACAGCAGAGACCGGCACCATATATTTTTTCTGCCCGTATTTGGTGTCATTTGCCTCGTACTCTTTAAAATGGGACTGGCTGACGTCAGGATCATGGGCTTCTGCGACGTGACAGTCGTAACAGGTGATGTTGGCACTGGCATGTCGGCTGGCCGCCCAGTCAGAGAAAATGCCGGGATGCTGTTTTTTATGGCATTCGATACATGCCATGGCCTCGGGTGACATGGACCGTTCAATCCTGAATGATTTTGATTTTGGTATATTCATCTGAACATCCGAACACAACACTGTGGATGGGAAAATACCGATGATAAATATACCCGTTAGCAATACACTCAATTTTTTCTTCATGGACCCCCCTTATTTTATTTGTAACCGTTACAAGGTTTATAAATCCTGAATTCCCATTGCTCTGTATGGCGCCTGTTTCTGTTTGTATTTATAAATTTCGCTGTCCACATGAACAAGATTTCTATGGCAGTCAACACATTTTTTTTCATATCCTTTTTTAGGGTATAGAACTGTGCGGTGGGCCAGCATAGCCCCTCTTTTATCTGGGATATTCAAAAGATTTCGATGACATTTTTGGCATTGCGCATTTTTAAATGTTGCATAGGCGTGTTCACGGCTCTTTTCCCGGTCATAAGTCCCATAGGCAAAATGAACAAATACATCTTTGATGCCGTGGATCGTCTTTGTATAAAAGAAGTTTACTGTATCCTGTGGGGCAGGCAGGTGGCAGTCCATACAATCAGCGACAAACCCCTGGGCGTTGTTTACGTGTGTAGACGTCTTCCATGCGTTAAAGGCAGGTTGAATCTCGTGGCAGGAGGCGCAAAATCCGGGCGTTGATGTTCTTGCCATTGTGTAATAGGTCAGGCTGAATACAGGAAAGGCTATAATAATGCCGATCAAAATAAAAATTATAGGTTTGAGTATTTTGTTCATTTTAAACCTCGCGCCTTTTTATAAAATATAGAAAGTTATTGAAATGCTTAAAACGTTTATTTAGAGTACGGCTTTACTTAAATTGAACTTATCTATATCAGAAAGGAATGTCAAGATTCAATCGCGGCCATCTGCTAGCCTATCCTAACTAAACCCAGGCTTAAGCCACAACAAAATATTATAGAAATTTAGTAAATTATTGCTACTTTCATACAGTGGTGTCCGGTTAGGTTTTTGCACGTAAAAAACAGCTAAATTTATTGAAAAAACAGTCATTTTTTTGTTGACAAATGTGCGTAAAAATTTTTGCGCGCCTTGAAAAATTTTACTCAAGGAGCCCAAATGACGCGCATTTCAGTCTCAAAAAAACAAATACAGTCCCTGAATTTTGACAAGTTTCAGCGTCCTCTGGTAAGGTCGCTTTCACAAGCACCTGAACTACAATCCCGAGGAGATCGCCCTTTAAAAATGACATTTGAAGACCAAATCAATGCCTTGGTTTATTTTCATCTTCAGGAACACAAATCAGCTCGGCATTTGGTTCAAGATCTCAAGGAGAACATTTTTGCCAAAGAAAATATTGCTCCCGACGGGGGAATCAGTCGCAGCAGCTTTGGCGAAGCAGTCAATCACCGGGGACTTGAACAACTGCAATTTGTCTTCGAGGACCTTTATAAGCAGGCTGTTGGGTGTCTACCGAAGGAGCACGCAGAACTTGGAGACTTGGTATCCATTGACGGCAGCCTTATAAATGCTGTCCTTTCAATGCACTGGGCAAACTACAGGAAAGGAAGCAAAAAAGCCAAAGCGCATTGCGGGTTTGACATTAATTACGGCATCCCCAACAAAATTTTCCTGACGGAAGGTAACGGTGGGGAGCGTCCTTTTGTACCCAAAATTCTGTCCAAGGGACAAACAGGCGTTATGGATCGTGGATATCAATCCCATCATGATTTCGATCTGCTTCAGGAGCAAGGGAAGCACTTTGTTTGCCGTATAAAGGCCAAGACAACCAGAACCATAATTGAAAAGCATGAGATCAATTCCGGTAGCTACATTTTTTATGATGCACTGGTCAGGCTTGGTACTCCGAATCAAAACCAGACTAAGAATCCCGTTCGGGTTGTTGGGTATAAAATTGCCGGGGTTAAATATTATGTGGCAACGGACAGGCATGATTTAACGGCAGAACAAATAGCAACCATTTATAAACTCCGGTGGACCATTGAAGATTTTTTCAAATGGTGGAAAGAGCACCTGAAGGTTTACCATCTCATTGCCCGCAGTGAATACGGCCTCATGGTTCAAATTCTTAGCGGCCTGATCACTTACCTGTTGCTGGCAATCTACTGCATCGACGAGTTTAATGAGAAGGTCTCTATTAAAAGAGTTCGGCAGTTACGAATTGCCATCTTGAATGACCTAATCGGGCACAACGAGAATGGTTCGCATGGGTTAAGCAGGGACAATATTGTCAAAGATCCAAAATTTACGTTTGCCGAGCAAGCAAAAACCTAACCGGACACGACTGACTTTCATATAAACTTCATACCGATTTATCAAGCAATTACCATCTTTTTTACATTATGAAAATTCATGGACATCTGGAATTTTATTTTTGAATATTTTCTAACTCGGACAATCTTTTTCGAATCTTCCGATCTTCCTTATATTTTGTGGTAATATCTCTTACGCTTGACAACGCTCCAATAACATTATTTGCGAAATCTAAAACAATAGAGAAACCGAGATCAACGTAAATAACAGATCCATCTGCATGTAAAGATTTCGTAGGCAGAAATTTGCCGGCATACTTAGTTTTCCCAATTTGAATAGCTTGTTGAAATCCACGCCAGTGAGCCTTTCGTAAGTTTTCCGGAATTATAATATCTAAGCTCGCTCCGACTGCTTCTTCTTTGCTAAATCCAAAAATATGTTCGGCCGCCATATTCCATACTTGTATTGTGCCTTTTATATCGGCAAATATTATTGCATCGGGATTTTGTTCAATAAGGCTCTCCATGAATTCGTTATTCATTTTTACATCATCTCCATAAAATGTAGGATTGTTAGAAATCTACCAGTTCACACTATAATATTAATTCACCGACCATGGGAATAATATAGCAAGATCTTCGTGGTCCAGAATAGTGGGATTCGATTTTTTCTACAATCTAAATCAGAATAGGAAGACGGCACCGACCCGAGACTAAACAAAATATGGATATTGAAAAAGAAGGGGGGTTTTATATGGTCTTTTATTTTGTTTAAGTGCAAAATCTTTACTCATTGATAAATTGTAAAGAAAGGTGGTATATTGTTTTATAAGAAAGTCTGGGCAGGTTACTCAGATCTTTCTATCTTTGTTGTGGGATATGCCTGGCAGTTGATATGTCAGATCGGCCCATGGCCGTTATATACGAACCGTAAAGGAGGGTTTATGCCGAAGGTTAGTGCAAAAAGGCAAATCACTTTGCCCGTAAGTCAGTGTGAAGCTCTGGGAATTGAACCAGGGGATGAAGTGGAAAGCTTTATAGCTTATGGTCAGTTAACCATTGTAAAAAAGAAGCAGGGAGCTGCAAGAGGTCTTTTAAAGTACGTCCAGGGGAATCCTTCTATGACCGATGAGGAGTCTATGGAGAGTTCTCTGCAATGATTTCAATCGACACCAACGTTCTGTTGCGATACCTGCTTGAAGATGATGCTGAACAGTTTAGAAAAGCAGTCAAGTTGATTTCAGGTCAGGAGAAGGTTTTAGTCACTGATGTCGTGCTGGTCGAGACGATCTGGACATTGCGTGGTAAAAAATACCAGTTAAAGAAACCTGAAATAGTGACAGTTCTTCAGTCGTTGTTTCAGGAACCGAATATAAGGTTTGAGGATGGTCAAGCCGTGTGGCTTGCGCTTACAGATTACAGAGATGCAAAACCGGTCAAGGGTAAAGGCGCTGATTTTCCGGATGCTTTGATCGTTAACAAATCTAAGCAGATAGCCAACAAAGAAAATAAACCTTTTAATGGCTCTTTCACTTTTGATCTTGCAGCGCAAACTTTACCTGGGGCCAAGGCTCCAAAATAATAGAAACAAAGACCGAAGCAGGATAAGCCCGTTTGACTTAGTAAACAATAAAATGAAAACAAAACAGGCCCAGGTTTCCACCAATTAATTTTCATTTTAAATTATGGCAGACGATTTCGCTCAAATACTTGTGAAGCATAAGGCTGCGGTGGTGGGCAGATCTAAATCTTAACTTTTTGTTAAAAGTTAAGATTCGATAATTGGTGTATTGCTTTCAAATTTTCAGTTTGAAAAGTTCATCAATGATAAACATAAATGATTTTAATAAGCGAACCATACTCAACATATTGAACAGGCCGGTTTCCCTTTATTTTTCTGTTTTTTAGGATAGGAATTGAGCGACGGCTATCATCGGTCACCCAACGCCGCATCAATTCGGGCGTTGACTTCTTTTGTTATTGGGTGCCTGACATGTAAAATCCGGTAGATCAAACCGAGATGTTTGAGGACAACTTTTTCTAAAGCTCGTTTTGATAGATATTCTTAATCTCTTCGGGCTGAACGCAAAGATAATCCAAGGTCTGTTTTTGACTGGTGTGATTGAAACAAACCATTAATTCTGGAATCCCAACACCGAAAGTGACTCGCTGATGATATCCCCAGGTTTTTCTTAGGGTGTGGCTGGCGTAATTCCCCTTCAAGTTGATATCCTTACACCATTTTTTTACCAAAGTGCTTAGGCTGGGAACTGTCAGGGCATTTTTGTCCTTGCGGTTGCTTAGAAAAAGAAAATCCTCTTCTTCATATTTAATGGATTTAAGCAGATTTTGAATTGCTTCAATGCAAGCCCGGTTTAAATTGATCCGTCGTTGTTTCTTCGTTTTTTTCTCCTTCAAGGTGATTTCTTCCCCGGGCTGAAGGTGCCGCACTTGTTCAACTTTGATTTTCAGCAGATCTGAAGCCCGCAGATTGGTATTAATTCCCAAAATGAACAAACAGAGGTTCCGAGGAGAATCCTGTAAAATTTTTTTTATCAGTTTGATGTCTTTTTGCCTTCGGATCGGCTCAACAGAAATATGGCTTCCTTTCTTAGGATGATTGAAATTTTTCATGTCTTCAAGACTCCCCAACTTTTAACAAAAGTATAAGTAAAAGTTAGGATATTTTTTTTGAAAAAGCAAGTCCGTATTTCAAAAAAAAGCCCCAACGCTTTTATTGATAAGCCGTTGGGTGAATTTGTATATTCCCAACTTTTAGGTAAAAGTTGGGAGTCCGTCAAAGAAGAACACTCTTAATCTGAACGAAAGAAATTCCTCTGATCAACGACAATTATTTTCCCCACGGGGTTTCTATAGTGAAAACGACATAAAATAAAAATATAGCGTTTTAAACATAATTTGATATTATACCGTTATCGACATATTTTTTTGGAGGACACGATGCATCAGATCATGGTCTCCCCCAGGGATCTTGGGGTAACGCTTAGAGAATTGAGGAAACAAAAAGGGATGACCCAGACAGCCTTGGGGAAACGGGTGGGGCTTGACCAAAAACGAATCTCCCTGATGGAAAACGGCAATCCCAATATCCGGGTGGCCAGCCTGTTCAGACTACTTTCCGCCCTGGACGTGGGCATGGCTCTTGAGCCCAAGGCCATTGAAGGAACGACTCCAGTCCAGGGAAACCAGGAATATAATAAGGATGAATGGTAATGGGAAAGACAAAAAATCTTACCGTTCTTATGAACGGTGTTCCTGTGGGCCAGCTGACCCGCCGTGCCAATGGGATTATCTCTTTTGGTTATGACGAGGCTTGGCTTTCAGACCGCAACAGAAGACCCTTGTCTCTATCCCTACCTCTCACAACCCTGGTTTATTCTGGTGACCGGGTTGAAAATTATTTTGACAACCTGCTGCCGGACAACATGACATTGCGCAACAGGCTGCAGGCCAGGGTCGGTGCTTCGTCCACCCGGGCCTTTGATCTGCTCTCCCATATCGGCAGGGATTGTGTGGGGGCTGTGCAACTTGTGCCCGAAGGAGAAACACCAAATGTCAAAATGGTCACCGCAGATCGGGTAGATGAAACGAAGATAGAGGATATTCTCAAGTCCTATGCCGCCATGCCCCTGGGGGTGGACATTGATGCTGATTTCAGGCTGTCCGTTGCCGGTGCCCAGGAAAAAACCGCATTCCTAAGGATGCAGAACGACTGGTACCGCCCTTCCGGAGCTACGCCTACCAGCCATATTTTCAAGCTGCCCATGGGGCGACTGGGCCAAACCGGCTTAGATTTGTCAGGCAGCGTGGAAAACGAATGGCTCTGCCAAAAGCTTTTGGGAGCCTTTGGCATGGCGGCGGCTGACACCCAAATAGCAAACTTCGGCAGCCAGAAGGTGCTGGTGGTGGAGCGGTTTGACCGACGCTGGTCCGCTGACAGCACCTGGCTGATCCGACTGCCCCAGGAAGATATCTGCCAAGCCACGGGAATCCCTTCGGCCCTGAAATATGAGGCGGACGGGGGACCAGGCATGACCACGGTCATGGATCTGCTTCTGGGGTCAAACAAGGCTCATGAGGACCGGACCTTATTCATGACGGCCCAGCTGCTTTTCTGGATGTTGGGGGCCATTGACGGTCACACCAAGAATTTCAGCATTTTTCTTCGTCCCGGCAACCGGTTTCACCTGACCCCACTTTACGATGTCATTTCAATCTATCCTTTGGCCAGGGCTGGCCAGATTTCCATGCACAAGGTTAAGATGGCCATGGCCGTGTCAGGGAAAAACCGTCATTACAGATGGAACAGCATCACCAGAAGACATTGGTTAAATACTGCAAAAAAATGCAGGTACCCGGAAGATGAGATGAAGCAAATTATTGAAAAATGTTGCGATATGGCACAAGGGTGCATCGATCAGGTAGGTGCTACCCTCCCCCCGGGGTTTCCCGGACAGATCTCAGCAGCAATTTTTTCTGGAATGCATCAGGCAAGGGAACGGTTGATTAACAATAAAAAGGATGTATCTGTTTAAAAATCAATAAAATCTCAACTGGCATCTCCAATAACATAAGTAGTAAACGCCTTAATTGATAAGCATCTCGGTCAAAACTTATAGACAAAAAGCGCAGCTATCTATTCCTTTTTTTTCTTCTTCCTTTTAATATACCAATCTTGATCACCATAAAATTTATCTGAGCATTCCGGACACATGCTATGACTGAAAGAAACTTCGGAGTGCTTCTGGATATAGGATTCCAATACATTCCAATACCCTTGGTCGTCTCGAATTTTTTTGCATGATGCGCAGATTGGAATTAATCCGCTTAATGTTTTTATATTTTCAATCGCTTCTTTCAGTTCAATTATAAGTTTTTCCCTTTCTGCCTCAATACGTTTTCTTTCAGTTATATCCTGAACAATACCAATGCCACTCAATGGAATCTCATTTTGATCAAATTTTACCTCGGCAATTTCACGCACCCATTTTTCACTACCATTTACGATAATTCGATGTTCTATATCATATGGGGCTCGATTGAGAGCAGCGGCCCACGAATCCGAAACAAAATTTAGATCATCAGGATGTATTACTGAAAGGAATCTATCAAAGGTTATAGGTTCTTTTTTTGAAACATTGAAGAGGCGATAAGCTTCTTCGGACCACTCTAAATCCTTGGTTGTCAAATCCAGGTGCCAGCTTCCCATTTGTCCAACTCCCTGAGCCCTTTTAAGATTGGTTTCACTCTTTTTTAGGGCAATTTCAGCCCTTTTTCGTTCATCAATCTCCAACCGAAGTTTTTCATTGATGGAATTCAGAGCTTCAGTTCTTTGTTCTACTATCTTTTCTAAATTTTCACGATGCTCGTTAAGTTGGTCTTCAACCTTTTTCTGACGACTAAATGCGTGATACATATTTTTCTGCATATAATTAATAGCAACCGCTAAGTCATCCAATTCATTATTTTGTTGTGCGTTTTGATTAAATACCAATGGTGTGCCTATTGCATCCAAAGATAATGCAGAGGTATAATTTGTTATTTTTAATAAAGGCCCGATCACCATGCGATAAATTAGAAATAAAATCACAATGCAGGCAATAAGTATTATGGAAGTTTGTGATAAAGTCGTGGCCAGTATAGCCTTGGATATCTTTTGTTTTACATAGTTCAGATCACCTACAATATGCAATACACCCAAAGTATATGTTTTGCCGTTATAAGTATGAACTATCGAAAACTTTCGAGATAGTTTCATTGAGCTGGGCTTATTACCAGCGTTACAAATTTGAACGTCTTTTGAGTGGATGTCTGCATACTGGACACCCGGTAACCGACAAATACCTAGCAGTATGACCTTTAAACTGTCATTGTCGTCCACCCATAGAGTTTCTCGAATAACATCTGAATAGCTATTCTGGATTTCATCAAATTTATTTTTTATTTCTTTTGTTTCTTTAAACCACGTAATTAAACCAGTAATTATAATAAATAGAATAATAGTCAGGATTGCAAAAAACAGCACGTTCCTTATCAGGTGTTTTGCAATCCTGCTATACGGAAGAATAGAAAATAAACCTCTCATTCATTCACTCCGGTAGATAAGGAGATATTATTTCGTTATAAAATTGGTTGTATGTTCCATCTTGTTTCATTTTTCTTAAAGTTTCTGCGAGTAGCGGTGCCAAAGATTTATGGCTGTTGTGTAAATACAAAAAGTTTGGTTCTACAGCAAGCGGTGGATCAATAAATTCAATCTCCTTAAAACCGAGATTTTTAATTACGGCATATCCGGAAAGTTTTGTGACCAAAGCGACATCAGTGCGATCTGTATGCAAAAGCTTAAATAGCAATTCCTTATTTTTTACTTTTGTGACGGACTTTGCATTGGTCACCTTGTTATCAAAAATCTTCCATCCATGTATATAAGCAACGTTTAAATTCATCAAACTTGACCATCCATTGAGCCTGATATTTTTATTTTTTGTAAATGCTCCAAAGATGAACTCGCCAAAGGGTTCAGAGACCTGAACGAGATTGGGATAATTTTTTGATAACCCGCCGATTCTTGGGCCGTCACCGTCATCAACCCCTTCGTTTACATGAATCAAAGATCTACCAACCGGAGGTGTGTTTCGTGTTACTTTTATATTATTTTGAGAGCAAAGCACCTCCACTAACCGGAAAAAAAATGCCTCATATGGAGAATGAATGGTACAATTGATGTTTAGATGATTTTGTTCTCTCCCATATACAAATGGGGTAAAAAGCACCCATATTATTGTTGCATAAATGGCGATATTTTTTTTCATCTTTCCTCTCTTGGTTTATACAATAGTTACATGTCGAAAGACATGTCTGCGCCTACCCCCAATCTTAGACCACGAAACGGGATTTCTTAAGTGGAAAATGCGTTCCCGTATTCATGATATAGGCGACCTCGGAGCCGCCGGTTTTTCGATCGTTTTGTAGGATACAGCTTTTGTTATCCCTTACAACAATGGTATCATCCGGTCACCAGTCTGGAGGATAGGGCAATGCTGGGAAGCAACCTGAGCGCCATGGCTGGTGACGGAGACATGGGGGCAGCAGATATATTGTATATGTGCTGCCCTGTCTCTCATGTTTCTGTCCTTAAAGCGTTAAATCCCCGCGCCTTAGCGCGGAACACATACATCGGAACCCCGTAGGGCCGCCGGAGGCATATTGGGACTCAATTCCTTATGATCCTGTTTTTTGACAACGCCGTTCATGAATACCTCAACCGGAGTCAGCCTGTCCAGAGCAGAATGTTTCCGCTCACAATTGTAGTAGCCGAAGTAGGCATCCAGCCCTCGGTACAGCGAATGTCCGTCACGGTAGTCCTTTGGGTAAACGTCCTCGTACTTGAGTGTCCACCAGAGACGTTCTATGAATGCATTATCGAGAGCCCGGCCCCGGCCATCCATGCTCAGGGCGATCTTTTTGTCTAATAAAACTCTGGTGAATGCTTCCGAAGTGAATTGCGAACCCTGGTCAGTGTTGAAGATCTCCGGAGTGTCTATTTCCAATGCCTTTTCAAGCGCTGAAATACAGAAAATGCTATCCAATGAGTTAGATAACTCCCATGAAAGAACATAGCGGCTATACCAGTCGATTACAGCACTCAGATACATGACCCCCTGTGTCATCGGAATGTAAGTAATATCGGTGCTCCAAACCTGGTTAACGCGTTTGATCTCAATGTCACGAAGCAAATATGGATATATTTTATGCCCTGGAGCCGGTTTGCTTGTATGGGGACCTGGCGTGATTGCCTGTAGGCCCATACGTTGCATCAGACGGGCAATCCGCTTTCGGCTGACGCTATATCCCTGATCCCGAAGCCAGTCCGTCATACGTGGATAACCGAATTCCGGGTGCCTCATGTACTGCTCGTCAATGAGGCGCATCAGCTGAAGGTTTTCATTCGATTCGGGAACAGGTTTGTAGTAGAATCCCGAACGAGATACGCCTGCCAGCCTACATTGGCGTCGAATCGAGTAGACAGAATCAGGTTTCACCCAACTCCGACGTGTTAAAACTGGCAGGCTTATAACTTTTTTTCGAGCCATTTGATGTCCATCTTTAGTCGCCCGATTTCCTCGTAAAGTGGAGCTGTGAGTTCTTCCTCACTCTTTACCTGCCGCTTTTTTCCTGCTGGAAATAGTTCTGAGGCGTTGGTGAGCAGTTGTTTTTTCCAAGCAGATATTTGATTTGGATGAACCTTATAGGTCGTTGATAGTTCGGCTATTGTTTTTACCCCTTTGATGGCCTCAACAGCCACCTTGGCTTTAAATTTTGCCGAAAACTGTCTTCTTTTTCTCGTTATTTTCATGCGCCCTTTCTAACATTTTCAGGACGCAGATTCCACTTAAGATAGTGGTCCAAAAATCGGGGTTAAGCGCATTTTCTCTAAGGAGACCATCTTTCTCATTTTATCGATGGTATCTATTCCCATCCAGGCCTATTTCCAACCAACATTCAATAGTAAAAGCATTGTTGAGAGAGGCTATCAAATTATCACTGCGGCCTCCCCTCCCCCCTTAAATGTGAAATCATTTAAAAAATGGCAAGTTACATCCCATAATCTTCCCCATAAAAGCGCTGAAAATTTTTATTAAATTTTATCCAGTTGTAATTACGTTTTTTTTGTTCCTGGATATAAATCTTCCAAGCTTCTCTTTCTTTGGCGGATTTGAGTTTTTTCACGGGTTCAAATTTATACGGATTTTCTATTGTATAACCGCCCTGGGACGGTTCAAATTTCCCTAAATTTTTTAGTCTTCCATCATTGTCCCATCGCAAGCTTTCAGGCTCTCGTCTATAAGCGCGTGCATCAAACGACAAAATATCCTCAACTTGTCCTGTTCCGTGATATGCCAAACGGCATTTGGACAATTTGCGCAAATTGTTTTTGGAGAGCGGGCCATGTTGGCTAAAACCGGGCTGTTTAAAGGTACTTGAGTTTCGTTGTCTTCCAGTGTTTCTATTACCGGGCTGTTCGGTGTTTCTTCCATTGTTCTTATCTCCTTTTTTGTGGCGTTCAAGGATAATGCCGTTTTTGGCAATTCGCATTCCGGTTTTAGAAAAAGGGATGCTTGAATTTTTTTTAGTCTTGCCGCCGATATCCGTTAAAACATAACCTGCTCCCCTGGGCTTGACTTCAAGACCGATCCTGGCCAGTTCCCGATGGAAGTCTTGCCAGGTGTTAGATTTAATTGCCGCCTGGGCGATAAACTCTTTTGATTCTAGAACAAAGGTCTCAAAGGATTTCAGCCCGGTTTTAGTTTCAAAATCTTTGGCCTTGGCATTTTCCCGTTTGGGCTCCCGTTGAAAAAATTCTTTGACCTCATAATCTCCGGCTGATTTTTCATAAGAACCAAACCGGTCCTGAAGTTTTTTCTTGGACAAATTTTTATCAAAATCGCTTAATTTTATATGATGCCCATCTTTTTGTTTGTGGCCGATTGCCGCCAGGATGCAGCCGTTCCCTCGCATTTGCACAGTTAAACCGTAAACGGCAAGTTCTTTGTGCAAGAACTGCCAATCCCTGGCATTGTCAAAGGCCTGTTTTACATCTGATTGCCGCTGCTTCACGTAATCGCTAAATTGCTGTTCAACACCGACATCAACCTTGAGTTTATATTTTTCCTCCAGGAGCCGGCACGTTTTATCCCGTTTATAATAATCATAGAAAGGATCATGCCGGGTGTATCTTTCCTTTTGGATCATATTGTAAGCAACATGCATGTGGGGATGGTCTGTGTTGATGTGTATTCCGCAGAGCCGTTGATGGTCTTCAAAACCTAAAGCGGCTGCAAATTCTTTTTCAATGTCTTTAAAATCCTCCAGAGAAAGCTTTTTGAAATCTTCGGGATGAAAACTGACTACCATATGATAGGTTTTTTCTTTTTTGGTGCGGGTGTTCATTGCCTGGGTGGCTTTAATTTCATCAATGGCCAGATCATAATCCTGCCCGGCATAACAGCCGGCTGTCCATTTTGCAAAGAGCTTTTCCCTTTCATGGCCGGCGCCTATATATGCCCCCAAACGCTTTATGTTGTCGTTTTGCGGTTCGCACTGAATACGTTTTGATATCATTGCATTAAACTATGATGATAGTGATAGGGTAAAAAGCCATCAAAAATGTCGGTGTTGCCTGAATGTATGAAAGGAAACAGGGCTGCAACTTTATACCATATCCCGAATTTTAGAAATGACCGGCCTGAGCTGTCGCTGCCTGTCTTCAATGTCATGCAGCACCTTTCTTATTTCCGAAGGCGGCACATTTTTAAACCCCTGGGCAAGATAGTATTTAAGCAGCCCTCCAAGCCTGCCAAGGTCAGCGTTCACTTTAAGCGCAGATAAAAAAGCTTCCTGGTCCAGCCTTGATTCTATCTTTTGGCCGGTTAGAATCCGGCGGATATATTCAGAGACAGAAAACCCAGTCTGTTTGGCAAGAAGCTTGATTTGGCTATATTCTTTTTGCGTCACATAAGATTTGAGGGTTATTTCCCGTTTGTCTTTTTTCATTGATCCCCTGCGTTTTGTTATACCATCAGGAATAACGGTTTTTGCGCGCACCATTATTCCTGATGGTGTTACCTGGTTAATTGGCCCATTCCCAACGGTTTTGTGATATTGCCTCCGCTATCTGGGCTTGTTCGTTTCTTGACTTGGCATAAATTACATAATATTCATTGCCGTCGTCATCTTTGACCTTACGGCCTATATTGGAACCGATATAGACTGGCTGTGATTGTGAATATTGTGAGTAGGCGGTGTATTGATTACTGTTAATGGCGGCATAATACTTCAAACAATATGCCGGTAATTCAGGGTCAACTGCCATTACGGTAAACCCGGAAGAGTGGTTGGAAATAGAACTGAAATTTCGTCCCGTTGAAATAACCACTTTGACAAAATTTTTATTTAACTGTTCAACAGTGCAGGCAGAACAATTGTAATCAACCAGGACATTGATCAAGCTGGGCATTCCTTCTGCATTTGAATCAGGGCATTTTTTCAAAAAAGATTTCCGGGCGTCCCTGGTGTCGGATAATTTCTTTTTTTTGATGCTGAAAAAATAATTTAAAGCAGGGTCGCATTCGTCCGGCCTGTCGCCCGAAGACAAGCATAAGATGGATTCACAAGCCAATTTCTGTTCATCTGTTAATTCATCATCTGCCCATGACAGAGACGTTTCTCCTAAAAAAACTATCCAAAAAAGAAAAATCGTAATGGTTGCTGAAAACTTTTTCATTTTAAAATCCTTAATTTTTGTGTTTCCGATTGAAATCCATAATCGTTTCCTATTTCGGCGATATCCTCTATTTTTCGGCCTTCTTTGGTCCGTTTGATAAAAATCACCAGATCAACCGCCTCCTGGATTAAATCATCCATGGGATTCGGCACAACTTCGGCAATCAGCTGCTGCAGCCGGACCAGTCCCCCGGCACAGGAATTGGCATGGACGGTGCACACGCCACCCGGGTGACCGGTATTCCACGCCTTTAACAGGTCAAGGGCTTCACCGCCCCTTACTTCACCAACAATGATTCTGTCCGGCCGAAGCCGCATGGTGGCTTTAAGAAGATGCTGCATATTGGTGTTCCGGTTTGTGCGCAGCATCACCTTATTTTTTGACAGGCACTGCAGTTCGCTGGTGTCTTCGATAATGACAAGCCGTTCATCACCGGCAATATTTGCCAATTCTGCCAGAATCGCATTGGTCAGGGTGGTTTTGCCGGAACCCGTTCCGCCCACCACCAGGATGTTTTTCTTGTTTGCAATGGCATCGCAGATAATTTGTTGCTGATCCGGTGACATGATTCCGGATCGCACGTAATTATCCAGGGTAAATATATTGATCGCCTTTTTGCGTATTGTGAACGTGGGATTGGCCACAACAGGAGGAAATAACCCTTCAAACCGGCTGCCGTCCAGGGGCAGCTCGCCTTCAACAACGGGAGAATCCTTTGTAACGACGGCGCCAAGCATGGATGCAACCTGGCTCAGTATTCCGGAGGCGGATGATGCGGGAATGGCGGACACTTCCACCATTCCTTTGTCAAACGTATCGAGCCATAATTTGCCGTCAGGGTTGAGCATGACTTCAATCACGTTATCATCATCCAGGGCCTGGGTAACAATGGGGCCTAAATTATGCTTTAAACTGTCCAAAACAACGCTCATTTCCATTCCTTTCCGATATTCTTAAAAAACCAAAAGAGGGGTGATCGTATCAACTATTGAGGATTGAGGGACAAACCCGAGATACCGGCTATCCAACGAGTATTTGGTGTCGCCGATTACAACGAATTGAGCAGAAGGCACGATGCCTGTTTTCGGGAAAAAAGGCGTAATCGCCCGGCCTTTGCTGTCTGTATCGGAGGCCGGGGGCAATTGGTATGCCTGCCCTGGCAAAGCAGCCACACGTTTCATTAAAGGTGTATTTTTAACGTACTTTGATACAATAGGCTGTTGTGAATCAGTGGGATGAAAGACCACATAAGAACCGTTGCCAATTGCCCGGGAGGTTTTTAAATATATACCTTGGGGCAGACTCGCGGAAATATTGATATAACAATATTGAGATACAAAAAAACAGACCGTAAACAACAGACTGCAGGGCAGCAAAATTTTATATTTCATTTTTCGAAACCTCTTTGAGCTTGAAAAGCTCTATGTGATCAGGCGGCGGGATTTTAACCCGCTTTTGAAAGACGGGATCTAAAAAATAGAGTATCTGCTGACCATATACCGTGTTGTACCCGGCAACAAATATCAGCATATCACCCGGGGTTTTGATGCCCCCTTTTTCATCTTTGACCGGGCCTTTCAGCCTCATGCATTCATCCGGTGTGAGCAGCGGCCTTGCTACTTCACTGACAGACACAGAGGCATTGCCCATGCCGCCTAACCGTTTGCCGGAGACACTGGTCTTTTTGTCCACCACAGTGGTTTTGCCGGTCATATCCGACAGCAGCTTTGCGGTTTCTATCTTGTTGGGTGCATATGCAATCCTGACATGGCAGTTTGATGTAATTGATTCATCCCGGGTATATGCCTCCTGCAATTGGGATAGATCCTGGACGATGATATAAGCCTTCACACCGTAACCGGCCATAAACGCCAGGGCCTTTTGCATGATTTCCAACTTGCCCAGGCTGGTAAACTCGTCCAGCATAAGCAAGAGCCTGTGTTTATAGCCAACTACGGCCTGTCCGTTTTCAAACTCCATTTTCTGGGTGAATTTTCTTAACGCCAGATTAAAAAATACACGCAGCAGCGGCCTTAACCTGTCCAGGTTGGCAGGGGATACCACCAGATATAAATCAACAGGGTTTTGCGAATTCATGATATCTGAAATGAAAAAATCAGACTCAGAAGTGTTTTTTGCGACAATGGGATCACGGTACAATGAAAGGTTGGTAACAGCGGTGGATACCACCCCGGACAACTCACGGTCGGCTTTGATCACAGCTTCACCGGCATAACTGTCAATGGTTGATTGTATGTTGTCTGCCAGATCCGTATCCATGTCCGGATACCGTTTTTTCAGGATCTGTGCGTGTTCCTTGTCGATCATGGCATAGAGCAGGTTTTTCACATCCCCCTCATTGTCGCTCTTTGTAATTTCGGCCACGACGTCAGCAAGGGTGGCATCCTGCTTTGATACAATGACATGCAAAATTAATCCGGTTAGCAACGCATACCCGGCCTGGGTGAAATAATCTTTCATGCCCTTGCCGTCTGGATCACAGATCATCTGGGCAATATTCTGGGCATCGGCAATGGCATGATTCGTATTAATCCGCACTTCTGCCAATGGATTCCATTTAGCAAAAGAAAAGGTTTCGTCGGCAGGATCAAACTTGAGAATTTTATGATGTAATTCTTTGGCCCTGTATCCTGATGTCAACGCGTAATTTTCGCCCTTAATGTCCAGGGTTACGCTTGATCCCGGCCAGGCAAGCAAGGAGGGGATAACCAGGCCCACACCTTTACCGGATCGGGTTGGCGCAAATGCTAAAATATGTTCCGGACCGCTATGGATCAGATATTTGGTTCCCCTGGCCAATGGAAAACCGCCGACATAGACCCCTTCTTTGGCGTCAAGTCCCATTTCGGCCAGATCTTTTTTTTTTGCCCAGGTCGCAGTACCGTGCAGATTTAAATTGCCTTTCGGCTTTTTCCTGAGAATCAGGAAAAAGCCGAAGGCCGTACTGAGGACAAAAGCACCGAAAATCAAATCAACCCGATTACCCACCGGGGTATCTATTATATATTTGTTCCATTCAAACACCTTCCAGGGCAGATAATACGTATCAAACACCGGCCTGCCCAGGTCAGGATGGTATCGCAATGCCATGGCTATGGTTTGCGTGGCATAACTCATAAAGGCAAAGCCCCACAACAAAAAACAAACCGGGAATAGCAGCGAATACCTGCTTTTTTTTACCTTGGCCTGCTTAAGGCCGTATTCTTGTTTTTTCATCGTTCAAGCCCTACGCCTTTATCTTTGGAAAGATATTTGATCTGGGATTTCAACTGGCTTTGAACCCGGGTTTTGCCCATCTTGCACTTGGCCAGGTCATTGAAATCCGTGTACCCAAGCTTTTTTGATTCATCCGTAAATTTAGGGATAATGACTTTAGCACCAACGGCCTTGGCCGCTTTTTGCGCTTTTTCCACCCCCACATTATTTTTCTTGGCGTGATCATTATCAGCACAAATGAACAACTCAGCCGAAGGCATCAATTCCCGGATCTGCTTGGCCACATTTTCGAGATTGTTTGCATCAAAACAAACCACGGCCGGAAGGTGACTCACATCATTAAGGGTCTTTCCTGTGGCAAAGCCTTCAGCCAGCAGTATGGGTTTTTGTTCATCAAGTTCGCCTATGGTATAAGCGTTTCCCGATTTTTTCCCGCCGGTAAGAAACTGCTTTTGCCCATCCTCGCCGATGAACTGTAGGGATTCGATTTTGTTTGTTTTAAGATTCTTGGCAGGGACAATCAGCCGGTTATTTTTATCAACCCGGTATTCTTTGTTACCATTGATTTTTTTATCAGCAAGATATGGGTGGGACGTGGTTTTTTCTGCATTGATGTAAATGCCGAACGCTTTTTTAGCTGCTGCGGCGTGATCTTCGTCCCGCTCGGCTGCCCGGGCTTGTTTATTTCCTGATATAATGACCGTTTTACCGATTTCCCCGTCATATTTGAAATTGGCTTTTTCCCCTGTTTTATGATTTTGAATGAACCCCGCAGGCCTGCCGTCGGGATAAAGCGTATATGCACCTGATTTTTTGCCGCCTTTATCTCCTTCAACCGCTACACGGTGCAGCTTGCCGTCCGCCTGGGGACTGTCAATTTTCAGGCCGAGCCTTGAAGCCTGATCCTGGAATTGAGCGGTTACTTTGTTCATATCAAGCAGGGTTTCCCGGGCAGGTTCGAGCCATTTCTGAAACGGCGTTTGGTCGATTCCAGATTCAACAAACCAGGATTTTTCCTGTTTATCCCATTTTGCCCCCAGGGCCTTGGCTTCATCTTTCTCTGAATACGGCACATTGATATACACCCTGGATAATTTCGGATCTTTCTCTCCACGCCGCATCTCGCCATCAAGCTCTGCTTGCGAATTTTTAGATAGATGCTGTTTTCGTTCAGAATCACTAAGAGAGGCGAGCCCCTGGGGGGAAGTGGAAAATTCGGACTTTTCAAGGGAAGGAGCGATATTTTTTAGATGGGTTACAATGTCACGCTGAGTATCGTCCAGTTCCTTGTTAAAAGCTGATAACGGATCATTTTTATAGTGGTCGGGCATTAAATCATCAAACAAGTCGGGATTGCTCATGGCCACCGTTATCTTTTCCGTATACGAAAACAGATTTTTTTGATCAACACGGTATTGATCCGCTTTAGCCTGTAATCGTTCCGCTTCCTTTTTTACCAAAGGACTTGATTCCTGTGGGGTAGCTGCTTCAATTTTTGCTGTTTTACCTTTTTCTAAATCAAGCCCCATAAGGTATTCAGAAATTTTTTCAGCGTCTTTCATTGCAAACCCGAGTTCTTTTGCCCGGTCTTCCGGCTTTATGGCTTTGAGCCAGGACGAAACATACGCTTTATTGCTATCTTTGGATTCGGCAGAATAGCCAATGCCGATTTGAGAACACACCAGCCAGCTTGATATTTCCGCCCTTAATTCTTCCTTGGCCCTGGAATCCTTATCCGCATAGTCAACACCCCTGTCCATCATGGATTTATGAGCCGTGGCATGCGCTAATTCATGAAATACTGTTGAATAATATTTTGATTTATCGTCAAACTGTGATTTGTCTGGCGTTTCAATGGAATGGGTTAAAAAGTTATAAAACGCCTTATCAAGTTGGCTTCCGGTGATTTCCACATTGGCAGCGGATATCAGTTTTTCTGCCTTATCTTCCGGCCTCCAGGCAGGCTCTGGATGCTTGTATGCTTCAACACCTTCAATCTGGGTGGCATTAAAAACAGAAAAAGTTTTGAAAACAGGTCTATTGATCTTGGTAATTTTTTCTTCACCGTTTTCGTCGAGGACGGGCTTTCCTTTATCATCAAGCTCTTTTTCCAATCTGGCAGGTGAATAAAAAAATCCTTTGGAGGCTTTTTGACCTTTTTTGACAAAACAATTCATATCTTTAGCCTGGTTGAATGTCATCCACCTGGGGTCATTGTAACCGCTCATTGCCAGGTTAATCAGGTTTACACCTTTATAACTCTGGTCCGTGGTTAAATTTTTAGGCAATTCCAGCAATCGGCCTTCCTCCCACGGTTTCTGCCAGGGCGCATCGCCTTTTTCAATGGCCTCTAAAACCCTTTTGGAAAAATCATTGAGCTGATCTTGATATTTGCTCATAAGTCAGCCTCCTCACTTTCTAACTGTGCTTTTTGCATTCTGGCTAATTCTTCTGCAGAAATTTTGATAAGGCCGAAGGAGTCTTCCGCATATTCGGCAACATCCCCCGGAATATCCTCAGAATCAAAATCAAGGGTATCGAGTTGTCTTTTCAGCCAGGCGATGTACTGATCAACGGTCATGTTGCGTTTCATTGCAAAGTATTCAAAATCCATTGTTATTTTCCTTTCTTATCTGTGAACTGGGGCTTGCCGTTATCGTCAAAATACGTTTGTCTGCATTCGGGGAAGCCGGAGCATCCCCACCAATAATTTTTTTTACCTCCTTTTCCTTTTTTCTTTGATTCACGTTTCACAAGCGGTTTGCCGCAGGCCCGGCACTTATGTTCCGATAATTCTATTTTTTTCTTTGGCGTTAAGTCCGGCTTGCCGTTTTTATCGTTGAGGAACACAGGTTTGGCATGCCCATCCTGGTTGAAGCAGGCCCAATACCACGACCCTTTTTTACTTTTTTGCCTGCGTAAAGGCTGGCCGCATTCCGGGCAAAGATGGGTTCCCGGCAAAGGGGTTAATTGAAGGGCGAATATTGCTTTGACAAGTTCCGGGACCTGGGTGGTTTGATCCGTCATGAATTCAGACAGGCTTTCGTTACCGTCAGCGATGGCAGAAAGCCTTGATTCCCATTGTGCCGTTGTCACAGGATCTGTGAGTATCCCTGGGGCCATTTTGATCAGCTTCCGACCAAGATCCGTTGAAATAACGTTCTTTTTCTGAAGTTCGAGCAGCTGCCGGGCTTTTAATGTTTCTATGATCCCGGCCCGGGTCGCTTCAGTTCCGATACCTTCATTTTCTTTCAGGGTTTTCTTGGCTTCGGTGTCCTCAATAAATTTATGGACATTTGCCATGGCCTCAATGAGGGTACCTTCGGTAAATCTTGCGGGTGGTTTGGTTTTTTGGGATTTGATATCAGCCTGACCTGCGGTTATGCTGTCGTCCTGGTGTACCTCCGGCAAAACTTGATCAGCAGTGGTCTCATCCTTTTGTTCTCTGATGAAGGCTGTCCAGCCTGGATTCAATATCGTTCGGCCCGTTGATTTCCAGACAGTATGATTGATGCCGGTCAGAATTTTTTGCGCTTCAAACTCCATGGCGGCATAAAACTGGATGCAAAAGCTTTGGGCAATCATGCGGTACAGGGCAGATTCATCATCTGACATGCTTGAAGGGATTTCACCCGTGGGAATAATGGCATGATGGGCAGTTACTTTTTGCGTATTGTACGCAGCGCTTTTGATAGAGCAATCCGTATTCCCAGCGATTTGTTCAAGCCCGGGCAGGTTTGCCAAGACCGTAAGTATATTGCCCGCCTCCTGGAACTGTTCATCCGGCAGATAACGGCAGTCGGACCGGGGATAGGTTGTCAGCTTTTTTTCATAAAGGGCCTGAGCCACATCAAGCACTTGTTTTGCTCCCATGCCCAACGTTGACGAGGCCGCTTTTTGTAAAGATGACAGGCAATGGGGTAACGGCGGATTCTTTTTCTTTTTCTCTTTGTGAGCTTCAAGAATTTTGCCCGCCTGGCCGCTTACCTCTTTTTTGATCCGATAGGCTTCATCAGGGTCGATTAACCTGCCCTGATCATCTATCCCCTTTTGTGTGTCAAGGGCCTGAAATGTGCCGGTGAACGTACCTGCTTCATGAAGAATTGCAACATGAAGGATGAAGTACGGGTGGGGTTTGAAGTTTTCAATAACCAGGTCCCGGTTAACCACCAGGGCAAGGGTCGGGGTCTGGACCCGGCCAAGGGATAACACACCCTGACTGCCTGCATCGCGACCTTTTAGGGTCATGGCCCGGGTGCAGTTCATGCCCACCAGCCAATCTGCCTGTGACCTGGCCCGGGCAGCATCACGCAAGCCGGTATAATCATTGTTGTCGGTCATGGATGACAGGGCTTTTTTAACTGATTTGTCATCCAGGGCGGCAAGCCAGATACGTTCGCAAGAACCGGCATAGTTGTGGTATTCCAGCACCTCATCAACAAGCAGTTGACCTTCTCTGTCCGGATCTCCTGCATTGACGACCATTTCAGCATCCTGTAGCAGCTTACCTATGATCTTCATTTGTGCTGCAGCATCTTTTCTGACTGAGGCGCTAAAGTTGTCTGGTAAAATGGGCAGGTCTTCTTTTTTCCAGGCCTTGTACTTTTCGTCGTATGCTTCGGGCTGATCCATTTCCAATAGGTGCCCAAAGCACCAGGTAACGACATTTGAGCCGCATTCTATGTAACCGTTCCTTTTTTCGGCATTCCCCAGGCCTGCGGCAATGGCCCGGCCAAGGGATGGTTTTTCTGCGATGAAAAGTTTCATAATTTCTTTCTCCTTGATTCTTCCCCTTGGGGTTTAATTTTCATTTCAGCCTCTGCCTGCCCTTCAAGAAACCCGGCATGCCAGCTTAGGACCTCAGTATTTTCCGGTTGTGACTCCTGTTGCCGGAGTCCCGCCTCATAGCCTTGTCGCCAGGATTTTTTATCAACTTTCATAATTTGCCTTCATACGGTTCGCTGAACTCCAAATCTTTAACCGCTATGATGTTCAGGCGATAACCGGGCCGGATGGTTAAGGTGGGGGACATATTCATATGTTTTTCAAGCAGGCCCATGGTTGTCTGTCCCATCTGATCGGCCAGGGCCGTTCCCATGGATTCATTGAGCGTTGTTGTTTCGTCACTGTTATCGCTGTCCAGGGTGTTCATGGCATACGCAGTGCCGCCGGTGACAAGGCTCATCAGCAGGGCATGGCCGTAAATCCTGAAATAGTGATTATTGACTTTGTCTTTGAGACCGGTGTAGCCCAGTTGGTCCCCGCCGGGCATATCCTTCAAGGTCATTGTCCGGCCGTCAGGAAATATTAATCGCTGCCAAGCGACGAATACCCGTTCCTGGCCCATCATTATATTGTTCTGGTATTGGCCAAAAACTTTGGTGCCCTGGGGGATGAGCAGGTTATAACCGGTTGCGGTGTCCCAGACATTTTGACTGACTTGGCCGCTGATATAGCCGGGCAAGGTGGAATCAATCCCGGTGATCAGCACAACAGGTATAATGGCCCCGGTTTTAATGGATAACGCATTGGTGTCTTGATCCATGGAATAACCGTTATCCCACATTGAATCGTCATTGATTTCGGTTTGAGCAGATATGGATAAACCGGTTGTCGTTGTTACCGATGCTGAGGATTGTGAACCACCATTCCCAAGGCCAAGCCTTGCTTTGGCATTTGCAAGTTCACTGTTTAAGGCGGACAATCTTGCTGAAGTTCCCGATTGCCGGCTGGTTTGGTCAGAAACTCCGGAAGAGGTACTGACGATCGTTGAAGCGTTGTTTTTGTAAACAACCGGATTAGATTCCAAGGCCTGGCGTTGTTTTTCGAACCGGTACTGCAGAACCGTGACAAGCTGTTTTTGCCGCTGCTTGTCCAGAGCTGCTTTTACAGGGTCCTGGGGAGGCGGGTTAGCACGTACAACCTCAATGGGTTCAAGGGCCTTTTGATCCTCCTTTTTGCTCTGGGTGCTCATATCACTTTCAGACGCAAGGCCTTTGCGTTGTTTAGGGGCTTTAGGCAGATTAAGCCCCTCTTCATCTGTGGATACGGATGACTGTTGGGGTTCTATCAACAGGGTTTCCTGATCCTGATCCCCGTTTCTATTATTTCTTTTGCCTTCATCAAAGATTGAGAAACGCAAAAGTAATACAATGATGGCAATGAACAAAAACAGCACCAAGATAGGCTTTTTGCTCAGCACGGTTGTCACGACGCCCGGCCTTTGCAGCCCCCGTGGTGCACTCATTTTTTGACCTCGCGTTGGGTATAATTGTCTGCCAGGTTATATCCGGGCATGCGGAACATCCGGCTGAAACTGAATCCGTCACTGCTTTTAAGGTGGACGTATCCGGCGCCGGGATTTTGCGATAACACGTCAATGACATAGCTGATCTTGACAGTGCTCTGGGTCTGACTGATTGTATAACCGGCTCGTCTGGCCTGTTTTTCAATCAGTTCGTCAAAGGTTTTATTGCCGCTTTTAAGAAGCGTTATCGTGGTTTTTGCCGGCGGGTATTGCTGGATCAGACGGCTGATAATTTCATCACAAATCAGTAATGGCGGCGGGGTATCCGTCAACACCCATGAGCTTTTAGGTGAAAGGTGGGTGCAGGAAAAACAAGTTAACGCCAGAAAAAAAAGAAGGAGCAGTCTGGTAAGCGTTTTCATTTTTTCGCCTCCAGCCGGGTCAGGGTTAATTCTTCCTTATCCTTGCCCACACCCAGGATTAAATAGCCTTGGTCAAAAATCCGGTCTACAATAAAACAGTTATTTTTCACCCGGCAGTTTACAAGACCTTTACCCGCTGCGGTTTTGACCATGAACATGGGCATTTCCTGCAGTTTGGGCAGCTTGATATACGTTTTAACGCCGTTGTCAAAGACCTGCAGCGGTTTCCAGCCGGCATTTCCGGAGATTTCATAATCAAAGTTCAGATTGGCAATATCAAAGCCATCAGGGGTCGTTCTTTTCTCTTTTTCTTTGATTTCTTTTTCCCGGGCCGCTTTGGTGATTGCGATATGATCCTGGGGATAGATGAAGCCTGTATACAGCATGTGTTTACGTCGGTCTGATTTGAGATTGATATGATAAACCCGCCGGTCAGTGGTTATAACGGCAGTGGTGGTGAGCCCGGAGTCCAGGGCTTTGAAAACAACGTGACTTGTGCTGACATCGCCGCTGCCGGAAAACACGATTTCTGCGTACCATCGCGCGTTATCGCCCAGGACCATGGAATTAATCACTTCTCCGGGCTGCAGTTCCAGATCCGACACTTTATATGGGGTAACAATAATTGTTGGATTTGAATGGCCGTAAACAAAACAGTTCATGCCGTTCCGGGTGGTGATGGGGTCCAGGGTGTTTTTTTGCCATCTTGACTGCAGGGTTAAAGGCTTTCTTTCTTTGCTGTCCAATCTGGCTGATACGGGACTTACGAAATCCGCAGCCCGGCATGTTGCCAAACCGGCAAAGAATACTGCTATTGCGATTATTATTAATTTTTTCATGGGTTAAGCTCCTATTGTATTTTTTTGCTGTGGCTGATTTCAGACACATATATGCCGCTGGCATTATGGATGATTTCTTGTTGTGTTTCTGGAAGCTTGCGCTTGATGATAAGATTGGCTTGAAAAGAATTCCGGGAGCGCTCAACCCCTTTATGTGTGCGCTCTATTTCCGTCCATTCCACCAGCCATGTTTCGCCGCTGACATACAGGGGGAGGGCCATGATCCGCACTTCCACCAATTTTTCTTCGCTGGAGATGTATGGATTGTTGTCTGCGTACCATTTAGCCAGGATTCTTTTTGCCGCACCAATTGACATGAAACTGGATTGCTTGATGTATTTTTCCTGCAGGGCGATATCAGCCGTGACGGTCCGCCAGGCAGTGATAAATTGGCCCAGGCTGTATTGAATCATCTCCTGACTGGTCTCAAGCTTTTTGGCCATATGTCCACCGCTGATCCGTCCGGCCCGGTCAACCTCCACCATGTACGGGATCACTTTTTGTTGTCTTAGCTGTATGATATTTGCCGTGGAAAGCAGAATCGCGACAATCGAAGCAAGCAGGGCTAACCACCGCCAAAGGTTTCTTTCCTGGATAAAAGATCCATACACTTCAGCCCATGCCTGCCGTCCGGCGAGATAATGGTTTTCTTCCACCGATCGAAAAACCTGTTCATGATGTTCTGTCACATTAGTCATTATTCTTTTGGCTCCTCTTTAGGGTTTACGGCTTTTGCTATTTTTTCTAGAGCACTCAATGCACCGCCCCTGGCGCCACCAAGAGCACCAGCCATGCCGCCACCGGCAGCACCGGCAGCGGCACCAACACCCATGGAGGCCGCACTCGCCGCCATACCTGCGCCTGCCGCCATGGCTCCGGTAATAGCTCCGGCACTACTACCGCTATGCAGTGTGACCATTCTGGCTAGTGTGTCGGGCAATACTTTGATAAGAAACGCCAGAATGAAAAAGCAGGCTGTGATAACAAGGGTTTCGGTAAAGCTTTTAAAGGTAAACAGCACCATATCTGCCAGAAATGAACCCAGGATGTATAGCAGACACCGGATTACGAATAATTTAAGGCCGACACTGAGGGCATATTTTAAAAATCCGGTTGCAAAGCCTCTCGTATATCTCAATCCACCAAAACCAAGTAAAAAAATACCGAGATTTAAAGCTATGTAAGATTCGCAAAGAATGACTAAATACATGCCATAGATAAAAGCACCGCAGGCAGCACTACAGAGGGAGCATAGGCAGATGGCAGGGACTTTTATCGGATTCCATGAAAACATCATATTATTTGCGATTTTCATAGCATCAGCGAAGATTTTAGCGAAAAATGCTTCACCAGGAGAGGACCCACCACCTGCGACATCCTGAGCCATGTCCAGCATGCCGTGAATCAAATTACCACTCCACCCTTGGCCTTTTAGAATAAGAACCCAAAAAACACTGCCAAAAATCACAGTTATTACAAGATCTTCTATAATGTCCTGTAATGTAGATTGCTTAAAACCTAATTTTACGGCCATAACAACAAGCTGGATAACGAGCAGCCATTTCAGTAACCATAAGGCATGGGTTTGTATATTGTCGCCCCAGGAGGAACCAATAGTACAATATTTATCTGTTATTCTTTCTATGATACTTTGATCAACAGCATTAGCCATTGCTAAATCATTGAAAAAAATCAAAGAACCTGCTATTGCAAAAAAGCATAGACAAATTTTAACAGGAGATTTCTTTATGTCTAAAAATTTGATCATTCTTACTATCTCCATCGTAGTTGCGATTAGTATCAGTATTGGCGTTTATATAGGTGTATCCGGTGACTCTGAGCCCGAGTGGAAAAAAATCGAAGCACAAGAGAAAAAAGTAGAGGTTGATATCAATACCAATATACGTGAGCTCCCTTGATTTAAGGGAGTGTTCGTATATTGGTTTCTATATCCACTCCCATTTCCATTTCCTGCTGCAAATCGGCATCCTCAAGCTTTGCAGCATTGTGTTCTTGTGCCAAAGCTGCAGTTTGAGCTTGCACATAATTAGCCAGCAAAGCCCTTGTCTGTCTCATTTCATGGACGGTAAGGGCGTTGATCTGGTTTCCGGCTTCAATTGCCTGCTGTCTGCCTTCTTTGGTAGACAACAGGTCATCTAAATAGCTGTCAAAATCGCCTGAATCCTGCAGGTCTTGTAACTGCTGACCGGTAAGCTGAAAATTAGACTGTAAAACATTATCAATTTTCTCAGAGGCCTTTGAAAATTGATCTAACTGCATTTCAATACGATCCTGCATTAATATGTCATCAATTTTTAAGTCCCGTAATTCAGGCCAGGTTTCAGTGAAAATTGTCAGCAGCGCTCCCATATCAGCCTTGTAAGATTTCAGCCGGTTCACATTGGCAACCGCTACCCTCATTTGAGATTGAAGGTTGGAAGCCAGGTTGCTGGGCAGGTTCATGGTGTTGGTGATGGCATTTTCTGTCTGCTTAACGAGTTGTTCGTATTGTTTGATCTCTTCTGCCAATTGCTCGATGTCTTTGATATATTCCAGGGCTTGGGTGAATAAATTAGAGCAATTGAGGCAAGTGACAGGAATGCCGGCCATAGAGACATCGACAAAGGTAATGATGGACAATAAAGCGATTGTGATTTTAATTTTGTTCTTCATTTTGAAATTCCTTAAATTTTAGAAATTTTAATATTTCTGGCATGCAGCCATTGCTTCGGCCATTCAGAGCCGTACTCATTTATTAAGTTCTTAATTGCGGCAATGTCTTCTTTGCCTGAGACTCCGGCAAATGACAGGGCCAGGGGGGATAAAGATAAATTGATCAGGCGACAACCCAGAGAAGAGGTCACGTAATATTCTCGTTTTGGCCGGGCCTGTGCGATGATTTGAACCTGGGTGGAATTGAGGCCCAGACCCTGATAAAGTCCTTTTTGGGTGTCTTTCCCTGCATCCTGGTTTGGTAAAAATATTTTGGTTGGGCAGCTTTCCGACAGTACATCTAAAAGGCCTGAATTTCTGGCATCAGAAAGGCTTTGTGTAGCAAGGACAACTGCACAATTCGCCTTTCTGAGCACTTTTAACCATTCCCGTATTTTTTGCTGAAAAACAGGATGCCCCAGCATGATCCAGGCTTCATCCAGGATCAGTATGCTTGGCTGCCCTTTAAATGCTTTTTCTATGCGATGAAAAATATACAGAAGCACCGGGATCAAGTTTTCTTCGCCAAGATTCATCAACTCTTCGATTTCAAACACTGTATAATTTTCCAGAGTCATGGAATCGGCAGGCGCATCAAGAAGCTTTCCCATAGCTCCCTGATTTGTATAATGCTGGATCGCCTCTTTGAGTTCCTGGTGCTGTATATAATGATACAGGTTGCTTAATGTACGGTGCTGATCCGGGGAGTTTCTGATCTGCGTAACAGCATCATGTATGGCTGTTCGGTGCTCTGGCTTGATATCAACTTTTTGCAGTTTGGCCAGGGTGGTTATCCAATCTTCTGCCCAGGCTTGTTCAGCATCTGTATCAATATATTTTAAAGGGCAAAAAGCAAGCCGGCTGTCATCACCGGCAATGTGATAATGGGTACCGCCTGCGGCAGAGACCAGGGGAAACATTGACAAGCCTTTATCAAATGCAAAAATACACGCATCCTTATAACGCCGGAACTGAGCTGCAATCATGGCCAACAAAACGGATTTACCCGCTCCGGTAGGGCCAAAAATCAGGGTATGGCCTAAATCCCCGATGTGCAGATTCAACCGGAAAGGGGTTGCGCCGTCTGTAGCGGCATACATAAGCGGCGGTGATCCAGGCGGGTAAAAAGGGCATGGGGCTGCGGCAGATCCAGCATAAATTGTTGACAATGGTAAAATGTCGGCAAGATTCAGGCTGTGTAAAATGATACGGCGCAGGTTGGAATAATTATTAGCCGGATGGGTTCCAAGCCAGCCTTCCAGGGCGTTAAGGGTTTCTACCCGGGCAGCAAAGCCTTGGGACAAAACTACTTTCCGGATATCCCTGGTTTGCGTCTGCAGCAACTCTTTATCTTCATTTAACAGAATAATATTGCCGGAAAAATAACCAAACCCCACAAATCCAGATTGATTAATTAAATAGGCGTCCTCCGCATCTTCGGTCATCAAGGCGGCATCTTTATTAGGTTTTGCTTTGGCGTTATTCAAAAGCTTGTCAAAGAAACCGGTGATTTTTTGAGACCAGCCCTTCCGGTAATTTTCTATTTGCTGCAAGGCTGTCCATTGATCCATACAGATATAACGGGTGTTAAACCGGTACGGTATGGATAAACTATCCAGACCGGACAGCATCATTGGGTAAGATTCTACAGGGAAACCGTCAATGGCAACGACACTTATATATTTATCCGCGATTTTCGGGACTATGCCACCTGTCACATCTTGGCAAGATAAAAGATAATCAAGATACATAGGGATTTTCGGCAATTTTATTTTGTGGCGTTCCCCCGTGATAATAAAGTTGATAATTTCCAAAAGTTCTGAATATATGCCATTTTGGGAGAATGTATCCTTGAGTTTTTGGAGCCGAAAAGATAACGAGAGCCGATCCTCGATTTCGACCAGATTATTTTGAAATGTTTTTAATGCCTTAACGCCGGGATCATCACCTTTTTTTCTCTGGTGTTCATCCTTTTCTTCTGTATATAAAAAAGAATCCATTTTCTGCGCGGATATATCCGGCTTCCAGGTGATAAAAAGATAATGGGTAGTACGAAAATGCTTTCCTTTCTTAAAATAGATCCGCCGCTCATCATCAATGGCCCTGGTGATTTTGTCAGGGAAATAATTTTCATTTTTATCAGGATAATAATCTTCCGGACTCCGGATACAGTCAAAGTGCAGGGTGAAGCCATCGCCTAAATTTTTTAAAGATGCGGAGATCGAAGTTGAAAAGTTTTCTAACTCTGTATCGGTTGAGCTGTCCGTGTCCCGGGTTGTTATTTCATAGCCCACCAGGAACGAACCGTTTTTACAAAGGATAACCCCATTGTCTGCCATCACGGCATACTGCAAAAGGCTTTGCAGACCCTTCTCTTTTCTGCTCATGGCATTGTAATGGAAAGATTTATGCGGCAACTCCGGGCTGTCTTTGGCCGGGTAAAATTTTTTGTGCCGCACATGCTGCCGGAAAACCTTTGAAAGGATCGGCTCTTTTTTATTTGCTTTCCTGGCCAGGGTAAACCCGACCGACAGAATTACCAGACCGATCAGTATCTGCCATGGGCGGTTGCCGCTGGATACAATCAGTACGCCGGCGGCAATACCTATCGGGAAAAGCAAATCCCGTTCTATGCCCATGATCAGGTCTGCACGATGCAGTGAACGATGGATTGCGATCCGTCTCATTAGATTAATGCTCCACTGCCGAATGTGAACATCGTGTCAATGATCGGTTCAGCCAATGCCAGAATAGATATGATACAGACCACCACAAGAAATCCCTTTGTGATGCCGTCCAAGTCTTCTTTTTTAAACCACATCACAAAAGCAGCCGCTAAAATCATTACTATTGCAATTGACTTGGCCCACTTCCCACGCAGAGTTTCCATTACGGTTTCTGTTGGTGTTTCAAATTCTGAAATGGTTGATGCAAAAGCAGAATCAACAAAGGTGATAACGCCAAAAAAAATAAAGGTTGGTATAAGTAAGGGTAAATACTTTTTCATTTCTAAAACTCCTCTTTAAATAATCAATTGAATTGACAGACCGATAATAATGCCGAAAAGAACGGCTATCGCTATATTCAGTGCATTTGTTTTTTTGTTCACCTCCTTGATTTTTTCTTTGAATTTTTCTGCAAGAATCTCTTGCTGATCAGAAAGTTTTTGTGAATATTCTTCGGCCATAAGTTCACACACAGTGGCAACGATCCAGACTGGATCATTGTCACCCACTGTCATTTGGTGCCTTTTGGCTATTTCTGCCTGGATTCTGTTTTTCATTCCTGCTGTTCCTGGGCCTCAATGATCAGACCGGATTCATCCAGGATGTTCCAGATTTCATCCCTGGCGATTTTAAGCCGCTGTTTGGCCATGATGTTGAATTTGCCGGAATTGATCGCCTGGGCAAATGTCAGGCGGGATTTAAGCATCAGTTCCAGATCATAGCCAAAGGTCTCTTTTTTATACGTGGGCAAAACAATAGTGGTGCCGCCCTGGTCCCAATTGGCTTTTGCCAGTTTGTGGTTGTCAAAATCAATTTGGCCGAAGAAAGGGTTTACCCATATTGTTATGGGGGTGTCCGGAAAACCGTTCATCAGAGAAGCAAGGCCTTGGATGGTATCCCCCTCGGCTTGGCCGCCAGTGATCAAGGTATGCAGCGTAAGGTTGTGGCCGCTGTCTTTTAGAAACTCGGCAACATTATTTTCCGACATGTAAGCAGCCAGGGGAACAAATGTGCTGGCACCGCTGTCAATGACAGCGAAAGCTTTATCCGGCAACTGAAGTAACTTTTCTATCATAGTGTCGAACAACCGACTGTTGATGGAATCTCCTTCCATGATTTCAATTTTTGTTGCTTTTAATGATGCATAAGCTGTCAGGGTTGCATTAACCGGATCAGCATCAAAACATCCGACTAACTGATCTCTATCGAGCAAATACTGACTTAACAGACTGGCTGTAAAACTTTTCCCAACACCGCCCTTGCCCTGCAAGATCATATTTATAGCTGCCATTTTTTTATCCTTTTAATTGATTATGGATGCAGCTTGCTTTGCAGCATCCGGATTTATCACCGAGGCACATGGCATACATGGTGCCCCAGGCCAACATTATGATTTTTTGAAAATCCCTTTTGGAAACTTTGGTGAAATCTTCAAACTGGTGAGTTTTTTTGAAATTATTAAACAAAGATTCATAATTTATTCTGTCATCGTAATAGGCCATGAAATCAAACAGGCCCCTTAAAGGCTGTAATTCTTCCTCAGTACAAAGGTCTATAAAATCATTCTGCAGCATGTTCATGCCTGACCAGATGTATTCCATGGCATTTTCATAACTTGAAGTTGTAATGCCTTTCAGATTTGCTATCTGCATGTAGGCACATAGCTCAGCTTCGAGTTTTTCAGCAGAGGTATTTTCAATCCATGCCCAGATGGAAATTAAACCTTTGAGGGCAAGCATCTTTTTTTCTGGAACAGCAGTCCGCTGAAACCGAGGGGTCGCATCAGGAACCGGCTGCAGTTGGATAGTCTCCACCTGAATTCTTTTGGAATTGACCGCCTTTAACTGCTCATATGCTTTTAACTGCGCGGCCCTGGCGGCCTGACTGCGCAGAATTTGCCCCATCATGCCGAGGCCAGCCAAGGTGATCCCGTAACCATCCTCTCTTGGGCCGTGATCTGCTACATGGCTCATTTGAATAAAATTCTCTGCCTTGAATGCAGCGGGAATATCGAGATAATGAATTTTTGTTGCAAGGGCATTGTGGGGTTGATCAATTTCTTGTGCCAGTTTCAAGCTTGAAATACCGAACTCGCCGGTGGGCAATAAGATTGTCAGATCGCTGTCTATAGGTATTTGTAACGCGGCTTTTAGATATAACTTGTCTTTTTGAGCATTTTCCATGGCGTTGAATGCCTCAATATACTTAACCTTCCAAGCCATTGCTTTCTTACCGGTAAATCCCATGACGAGCAGAACAAAACCGTCACGGGTAAGGTCGTAGGCGGGACGCATTTGACCTTTACTATCACTATATTCAACGGGCGCAAAATTGCGCTCGTTAAAATAATCTGTATTTTCAGGTAATTCAGACATAGTCTGACGGATTTTACGCAGGACATCCTTATGATCTTTTCCAAAATGATCTGCTACCATGACTGAGGAGACTGTCAGCTTCCCGTCTGTGGTGGTAATATTTATTTTTTGTTCTTGTATTTCCATGCCCATTGTTGAACTCCAAAAAAAATTAATGCCCTGTCTTAGGACTCCTCAAAATTGAGGAACCTGAAACACTTTTTCTCCTCGCCTTGTGCATCAACATCTTTAACGTCCTCAAATTTAAGGGTGTTAAAATCAAACAGTAATAACAAGTGGTTACCCCCCCTTTTTAATAAGGTTAAACGGTTTCTCATTTTCTTCCACAATAGAGTCCGTTGTATTTTCAATTGGATACGGATCGTTTGAATGGCTGAACTTTCCTTTTTTTAAATCTAAGCTCTGCCCTATAGTTTTTCGGGCTGTTGAAGTCTTCTTTTTTCGAGAGAAAGGGGATTTCTGGTCGTAGTTATCAACTATTTTCACCCAGGCTTTGTATGACATTGTGATTTTTTCCTGAGCCACGAAATAATCAAAAACTGTTTTTTTGGTGTAACCCTGGTCCAGCAACTGCCTGGCTTCACTGTGGACTGCCAAATATTGGCTTTTACATGTCGGTTTTAAATTCATTTTAAAGCCTTATTTATATCGAGTTTATGGTGTTTTCTGACGTTATACTGGCGGCAGATTTCTGTGAAATTGGCATAGCTGGTACTCCATTTACCTTGCTTTTTAAGCATTCTATGAATTCGGGCCTTGGAGTATCCCTTGTTTAAAAGCACAAGAATTTCATGCTTGTTGGCGTGGAATTCAATTTCTCGGTCTTGGGTTGATTTAGGCCCGGTTTTCGGCGTAAGCCTGGGCGCTGGCAACTCGGCTAAAGACACATAAGTTTCTGTATAGTCTTTAAAGAACTTCGTAAAATGTGTGTACGACAGGGTTATTTTACCGTCCTGAATGAGTTGTTGATGAATATGACTTATGGATAGGCCTTGAGAGAACAGCTGTGATATCTCTTCTATATTCTCTTTAAATTCTTCGTACTTAGTGGACTTAGGTTTAACAAAAGGTTTCCAATATGCGTCAAAAGCACCTTGCAATTTTTTATATAAGCGTTGTGTTGCCCTGCAGTCATCAAGCGCATTGTGCGTTTTGAGGTCAGACACATCAATACCCTGCTGCTGACAGGCCACTTCCAATTTTTGCCATTTCCAGGTACCGTAATATTCATTGAATTCAATCTGAGCTATATCCGCATATGCGACTCTTAAATCCCTGCATAGCGGGATAATTTGGGGCCAGACACGATCAAACGCCTCTGCCGTCTGCCGCATTAACCTGAAGTCAAAATCGGCATTATAGGTTATTATCGCCTCTGCACTTTTAATGATCTCAAGAATATGATCATGGTAAGCTGCCCAAGTCTTAATATGTGCCAGGGCACCAAGGGTAATACCATGCACGGCTACAGCCTGTTCTTTTATAAAAACAGATGGTTTGAACCGTTGATTAAAAAGTGTTTGGGCTGTATCTGCGTCGATAATTGCCAGTTCTATAACCTGGTCCTGGCTTTCGGTACCGGTATTTTCTGTGCTAAGTATTAATTTCATCTAACCATCGTCTTTCCTTCAAAAACTTTGATAGCCCAGGTATCCAGCGGCCATTATCTCGTTGCCAATCCTGGGACATCTTGTTTTTTCCAATGATTTTTAAAAGTTCTGATGTTTTGGGTATTTCTCCGGCCTGAACAAATTTTTTAAAATTCTTCCAGGCTTGCCATTTTCCAACTTTCCGGGGGTATTGATTGAAAAGAACCTCAAATTGCTTTTTAAGGGGCAAACTATTCAATTCAGCTTCCTGCTGCTGTTTTTCAGCCAGAATCCTTTCCTGCAGTACTTTTTGCCTCTGCCGTTGAATTTGATCTTTCAGCGTTTGCTCTTCATTTTTTTTCTTTTGGAGTTTTTCCGAATAAACTTTGAAGACAAGGGTTTTAACGCCAAAAAAAGAAAAATTATCTTTGAGTGTTTGACCGTAATGTTTTTCAATTCGTTGTAATGCGATTTCGTTTGGTACTGACAGAATCACACTCTCGTTTTCGATATCAGCGTATATGCAGGGAAGATATTTAGCGGCTAAATTCAGTTGATCATTTTCGATGATACGATCTCGGACCTTTGCCCAGGTTGGTGGCTCCTGGTGGCCATGAGTTATAGCTGATTCTGAGGGAGATAGAGAGGGAGTCTCTATATTTAGTCTATCAAAGGTATAATCCGACAAATTGCCGACATTTTGTTGATCCGGGGCATAACAATTCTGGGTGGCATCTTGGCCGCGACCGTCTGACAATTCTTGCTTTGTTTCAGGCTCAATGTCTGGGGTCGCTTCCGGCTTATCAAGCTCGGCAGTTTCATTCTTTTTTTGCTGAGGTGTTGTTTTACCAACTCTTAATTCCCTGAATTTAACAATTACAGGATGGGCAAGAAAATAATAGACGGTCCGCTTCCAGCCGTTAATTTCTTCTCTTACAGCGTTGATCAGCCCGGCATCTCTAAGGATTTTGATGTGTCTTTCAATAGTTCGGTGGCAGACATTTGTCCGGTTGGCTAATGTTCCCATATTCACGAATGTATGGTTTTTACCAACCGCACATCTTACCATTGCCTTAAAAGTTTTCTCGATCCCTGCCGTCATTTTCCCACCGTCTTTTCTTTCGATTTTCCCAAACCACAAATCAAGATCATTCGCATAACCATGCGAAATTGTGAAAGTATTCAACGTTCTCCTTCCGAACCAAAAAAACAAAACACTTCACCGATCGCTTGACACAACTCTTTTTTCGAGTTATCTTCTAAATTGAAAGTATTCAATTTAGAAGATACAAGCTTCTACAGAAGGACCTCTTCGGCTGGCACCGATGAGGTTTTTTTGTTTTAGCGGTTACTTTTCTTTAAAAATCAGTTCACTCTCCATAAAAAAAAATTTATAATAGAGCGTAATGTATTAAAGAAAGAAGTTAAGACGGGCGATCTGGTATATTTTTCCAGACCACCGCTTAGGGAGAGCCCAAATAAAAAAAGGGCTCAGAAGAAAGAAGTCTTCTGAACCCTTAAAGTCTGGGTTGGAGGCGGCTCCCGGATTTGAACCGGGGAATAACGGCTTTGCAGGCCGTCGCCTTACCCCTTGGCTAAGCCGCCTTGTGGAGCGGGAAACGGGATTTGAACCCGCGACTTCGACCTTGGCAAGGTCGCACTCTACCACTGAGTTATTCCCGCTCAGCAACAGGAACTACTTATAGAGGGATGCGTTACTTTTGTCAATCAATTTTTAACAACATCCTCATTTTTTCAGCACTGCCGTCCTATTTATTCTTTTTGTTCCAGTCTGCAAGGAAGGATTCAATACCTTTGTCGGTCAAATGATGTGCGGCAAGTTTCTTAAGCACGCCATAGGGAATGGTGGCAATATCTGCACCGATCAAGGCTGATTGCTGAACATGAAGCTGGCTTCTTACGGATGCAACAATGATCTGGGTGTCAAAATCATAGTTTGAAAAAATTTGAACAATCTCTTCGATAAGTCCCATACCTTCCTGGGCCAGATCATCAAGACGACCAACAAAAGGCGAAACATAGGTTGCACCGGCTTTGGCCGCCATCAGGGCCTGGAGCGCTGAGAATACGAGGGTCACATTGGTCTTAATACCTTCGGCAGACAATGTCTTAACAGCTTTGAGACCTTCCACAGTCATGGGAATTTTTACTGCAATATTATCGGCAATTTTCACAAGCTCCCGGGCTTCGGACACCATCCCCTCATACTCCAGGCTGATCACCTCTGCGGAAACAGGGCCGTCAACGATGCTGCAGATCTGGGCAATGATATCTTTGAACTCTCCATCTTCTTTGGCAATCAGGGACGGATTGGTGGTTACACCATCCACCATGCCCATATCGTTGGCATCCTTGATCTGTTCAATGTTAGCTGTATCAATAAAAAATTTCACGGGTCTCCTCCTTGGCCATGGCAATAACTACCTGGCTGTCATCTGTTTTAATTTGTTCGTATAGTTCACCCACGGTCAGGCCGCTTACCGGATGAACCAAATTATTATCTATGTCGCAAAGGGGTTTTAATACAAAAAGACGTTCATGCATTCGGGGGTGGGGAATTATCAGCGTCGCTGCATTCACCACCCTTTTATCATAAAAAATGATATCCAGATCAATCCTGCGCGGACCAAATCTGAAAGGTTTGCCATCACGATCCTGCTCTTTTTCAATGGTTTGCAGCACCGCTAAAAGCTGTTCTGGAGAATAATCCGTATTGATCTTAATGGCGGCATTCACAAACCAGTCCTGATCCGTATAATTCTGGGGAGCTGTCTTATAAAATTTTGACAACGCCCCTATAAAAACCCCTTCAATTTCGCCGAGACGCTTAATCGCCCGGCCGATATTTGCAATCTTATTGCCCTTATTGGCACCGATGCTTAAATATACCGGTGTCAGGGATAAGGAATCAGGGCCGTTCAATATAAAGGGTTTCCGATACCTTGCTTTTTATGTCGCCGTGCCCCAGGGTCCGAACCCTGAAATAATAATGAAGATCCTGATCAAGGGTATATATAAAACTCTTTCTGGGCATGGAAACCACGCCCATGGACTTAAACATGAAGGGACACCCTTGGCAGCCATCCAGGGGGTTGGTGGCCATAAACACTTCAAAGCCTTCCACCTTTGGCCCCTGTTCCTGATTCTGCAAAGACGCGCAGGTCCATGTAAGTGTCACATCACGATCTTTGAGCGTGTATTTTAAATCTGTGGGGGCCGCAGGGATATTATTATCGGCACTGGTCGGGGGCACGGGCGGTCCTTTTTTGCCACACCCTGGTGCCGTGACAAGCAGGCCTGTACCCATCAAAACAAAAAAAAGACCTAATACTGCACGCTCAAATTTCCGGTTCAAATGCAAAGCTCCTTTTTTGCCGCATCCACGGCCGCAGATACGTTGTCAAATCCGGTTCCACCATAGGAGTTACGCCGGGCCACCATGGTATCCAGGCTGATGAAATTATAAATATCTTTTTCAATAAGATCGCTAAAGGACTGCAACTCCTCAAGGGTTAAATCGTCCAGCTCTTTACCCTGCTCCAGAGCAAAATTTACGGCTTTGCCTGCAATCCCGTGAGCCGTTCTAAAGGCAACGCCTTTGCTGACCAGATAATCGGCAAAATCCGTTGCATTTAAAAACCCTGTCATGCAGGCATCACGCATCCGATCTTTATGTATATCAATATGCGCAAACATGCGGGTATACACTTCAAGGCAGACCTTCAAGGTATCAACGGTATCAAACAAGGGTTCCTTGTCTTCCTGCATATCCTTATTATAGGCCATGGGCAATGATTTCATGGTGGTTAAAATCGCCATGAGATTGCCCACCACGCGCCCTGTTTTACCCCGGACAAGTTCACATGCATCCGGATTTTTTTTCTGGGGCATAATGGAAGAGCCTGTGGTAAAGGCATCGGAAATGGTGATAAAGGCGAATTCAGATGTGGACCATAAAATCAATTCCTCGGACAGCCGCGACAGATGTATCATACAAATGGATGCATGGGAAATGAACTCCATGATAAAATCACGGTCGGACACGGCGTCCATGGAATTTTCCGATACCCGGGAAAAGCCCAGCACCTGACATGTATATTCCCGATCAATGGGGAAAGTCGTGCCGGCCAGGGCAGCCGAACCAAGGGGCATCACATCCAGGCGTTCCAGGGAATCTTCCAGACGGGCCATATCCCGCTTGAACATCTGGTAGTATGCCAGCATGTGATGGGCAAACAATACAGGCTGAGCCCGCTGCATATGGGTATATCCGGGCATCACGGTTTTTTTGTTGGCATCGGCGAGGGTCACCAGGGCCGCCTGAAAATCCTTGAGCATCTGGATCAGGTTCAGGGTCTCTTCTTTGAGATAAATGCGCACATCCAACGCCACCTGGTCATTACGGCTTCTGCCTGTATGAAGCTTTTTGGCCACAGCGCCACAGACATCGCCTAAGGTTTCCTCCACATGCATATGAATGTCTTCCAGGGCGTCGGTGAACTCCATTTCATTGTTGTCAATCCGAGTCTTTACCTCATCCAGGCCCTGGACAAGGGTTTCGGCATCTTCCGACGAGATGATCCCCTGTTTTTCCATCATTTCAAGATGGGCCTGACTGCCTTTTATATCGCTCTCATAGAGGCGCTTATCCACATTAATGGATGCATTAAACGACTCCATTAATTTATCCGTGGATTCGACAAACCGGCCGCCCCATAGTTTTTCACTCATTATTTTTCTTCCTAATTTAAGTCCTTTAGCACAATGCCTGAACGTCCCATGTTTGGACGAAAAGTTGCCCAGATGCAAGGCGCAGAAAAATTTGGAACCGGAGCAACCTCTCGGTTGTGAGGATTGTAAATTTTTCTGCAACGCCGCAGGTGGGTGGCTTTGTGTTCAAACATTAGCCCAGAATCAAGCGTTCCAGTATGGCCTTATGCATATGCCGCTTATTCTCTGCCTGATCCCAGAACGCCGCATTTTTCGCTTCAAGGACAGCTTCGGAAATCTCTTCACCCCTGTGGGCGGGCAGACAGTGGAGCACCAGACAGTCGTCCTTGGCCCCTTTGAGCAGTTCCTCATTGACCTGGAATCCCTCAAACGCCTTGAGCCGGCCTTCAAGCTGGTCCTCTTCACCCATGCTGGCCCATACATCGGTATACACAACATCGGCACCTTTAACTGCCTCTTTGGGATCATTGGTGAACACAATGTTTTTCTTGGTATCCGCCCCGGCGGCTTCAATGATCTCAGGCTTGATATGGTGGTCATCCGGACAGGCCACAATCAGGTCCAACCCGAGCACAGCCGCAGCGTTGACCCAGGAATTTGCCACGTTATTACCATCACCCACCCAGGCGATTTTAATATTTTCATACCCGTCTTTATGTTCGATCACGGTCATGATATCGCTTAAAATCTGGCATGGATGAAAGGCGTCTGTCAGGGCGTTGATCACCGGGATCGTCGAGGTTTGGGCAAATTCTTCCACCAACTCATGATCAAAGGTTCTCATAGCCAGACAGTCAATGTACCGGGACAAAACCCTTGCCGTATCCTTTGCTGGCTCATTTCTGGATATCTGGGTATCCTGGGTGCTCATATAAATGGAATGTCCGCCCAGCTGAATCATGGCCGTTTCAAATGCAATACGGGTCCGGGTGGATTTCTTATCAAAAATAAGGCCCAGGGTTTTACCGGCCAAAATGGCGTCATAAATACCTTTTTTATGGCGCGCCTTCAAGCTTAAGGCCCTTTCAAACAGGGCCGTAAAATCCTGGGGTTCAAGGTCTAATAAACACAATAAATCCTTCTTCACTAATCTTCTCCTGCAAGCAGATTGTCCAATACGGCAACCAGCTTATTAATTTCGGCGGTTCCTATAATAAGGGGCGGTGCAAATCTGAGAATTTTATCTTGAATTGCATTAATAATAAAGCCTTTTTTAAAACATTCAGACACATACTCCGAGGCAGTTTTCCCTTTTGAGACGTCAAGTTCCATACCGAGGAGCAGGCCTTTGCCCCTGACAGCCACCACTTTTTTATGTTTTTCTTTTAACGCATTAAGCTGTTTCAAAAAATAAGCGCTTTTTTCGCACACCGATGCCAGAAATTCATCTTTAGATATCAATCGAACCACTTCAAGGGCAGCGGCCGTCGCAAGGGGGGTACCGCCAAAGGTTGACCCATGACTGCCCACTTCAAAGCCCGATGCAGCCTCTTCGGTGGCCAGCAGGGCTCCGATGGGCACTCCATTGGCAAGGGCTTTGGCAAGAGTCATGATGTCAGGTGTTACACCATAGGATTGATGGGCGAATAATGTGCCGCAACGCCCCATGCCGGTCTGGATTTCATCAAAAATCAGCAGGGTGCCGGTATCCGTACAAAGCTGTCTTACGGCTTTCAGATATTCGGGATCAGCAGGAATCACCCCGCCCTCCCCCTGCACAGGCTCCATCATCACCGCGCACACCGTATCATCCAAAGCGGATTTCAGCGCCTCAATGTCATTGAAGGGCACATGGGCAAATCCTTCGAGCAGCGGATAAAACCCTTTTTTGATTTTATCCTGGCCTGTGGCGGACAAGGTGGCCATGGTCCGTCCGTGAAAACTTTGCTTCATGGTGATAATCTTAAATCTGTCGGTCTGGCCCTTTGCCTGGAAAAACCGCCGGGCAAGTTTGATGGCCCCTTCATTGGCTTCGGCACCTGAATTGGCAAAAAACACGCGGTCCGCAAAGGATTTTTCCGTCAAACTTTTTGCAAGCTCGGCCTGGGGCATCGTATAGAACAGATTGGAGACATGTACCAGCGTTCCGGCCTGGGCCGCAATGGCTGCGGTGATAGCCGGATGGCAATGCCCCAAATTGCAGACGGCGATGCCGGCCAGAAAATCGATATATTCAGTGCCCTGATCGTCATACAGTTTAGCGCCCTCGCCTTTGACAAAGGGCCGACCCTGCCGGGCATAGGTTTGAAACACATGATCCCGGGTAAGTTCAATGCTCATTTTTTATATTTCCTTATATTTAAATATCGCCTGCAAACAACTGGGTACCGATGCCGGAGTCCGTAAACAGTTCCAGCAGGACCGCATGGGCGATTTTCCCGTTAATGATATGGGCTTTTTTAACCCCGGCGTTCAAGGCGGAAAGTCCGCATTCCACCTTTGGAATCATGCCCCCTGAAATCCGGTTGTCCTGGATCATCTCCCGGGCCTGGGATTCGTTCACCGATGAGATAAGATTTTTGTCACCGTCCAATACTCCATCCACATCCGTGACAAGGATAAGACGTTCGGCATTCAAGGCACTGGCAATTTTTGACGCCACCACATCGGCATTGATATTATAGGTTTCGCCTTTGCTGCCCACGCCCACCGGTGCAATAATGGGGATAAAGCCCTTACCGGTAAGTGTATGAATGATTTCAGGATTTACTTGGGACACATCGCCCACCATTCCCGGATCAATAATCTCAGGCGGTTTAGTCGCATCTTCCTGGTGGTAAATGGTCATTTTTTCGGCTAAAATCAGCCCGGCATCCTTGCCCGAAAGGCCCACGGCCCTCCCGCCTTCCAGGTTAATCCGGGAGACCACGTCCTTGTTCACCTTACCGCCTAAAACCATCTCCACCACATCCATGGTGGCATTGTCCGTGTATCGCATGCCCTTGATAAACGTAGAGGTAATCCCCATGGTTTTAAGGACCTCATTGATCTGGGGACCGCCGCCGTGAACCACCACCGGATTCACCCCGATGGTTTTGAGCAAACAGATATCCTTGGAGAAATTGGTTTTCAGTTCTTCATCCACCATGGCGTGTCCGCCATACTTGATCACCACGGTTTTTCCGGAAAATTCCCGGATATAGGGCAATGCCTCTATCAATATATCTGCAACAGTATTTTTCATAATATATACCTGCTTAAATCCTGGTTTCTGGCAATATCTGCCAATTGTTTTTCAACAAACTCAGCATCAATGGTAATCGTCGTTTCCGCGACATCCGGGGCATCGAATAAAATCTCTTCAAGCAAACGCTCCATGAGCGTATGCAGCCGCCTTGCACCGATATTTTCCATGGAAGCATTCACCTCAACCGCAATCTGGGCGATTTTATCCACAGCATCCTGGGTAAAGCTTAAGTGAACCCCTTCGGTGCGCAGCAACGCAATATACTGCAGCACCAGGGCATTTTTAGGCTCGGTGAGAATACGAGCAAACTCGGATGCACCCAAAGAGGATAGCTCAACCCGGATAGGAAACCGCCCCTGCAGTTCCGGGATAAGATCCGAGGGTTTGGACACATGAAACGCCCCCGAGGCGATGAACAGAATATGATCTGTTTTCACGGTACCGTATTTGGTGGGCACCGAACTGCCTTCCACGATGGGCAGCAAATCCCTTTGCACCCCTTCTTTGGATACTTCGGGTCCATGGCTCTTGTCTTTGCCCGCAATCTTATCAATCTCGTCGATGAAAATAATGCCGGACTGCTCCACCATGACGATGGCCTCGTTTTTCACCTCTTCCATATCCACCAGATGAGCCGCCTCATCCTGGGCAAACAGCGCCAGGGCCTCTTTAACCTTTACATTGCGGCTTTTGGTGTTTTTGGGCATGAAATTGCCGAGCATATCCTTCATATTGATGCCCATCTCCTCCATTCCGGCATTGGAGAAAATCTCCACTATAGGCATATTTTTTTCCTGGACATCAACGTCAATTTTACGGTCGTCAAGCTTGCCCTCATCAAGCATTTTGCCAAGCTTTTTCCGGGTGTGTTCCGAAGACTTCTCATCGAAGTTTTGCGGTGCCTCGCCACCGGTATCAAATCCAAATGCCGGGTTGCTTTTCTGGGAAGGCAATAAGAGATCAAGCACCCGTTCCCGGGCGATTTTGAATGCCTTTTCTTGAACCGCCTCCTGCTGACGACCTTTGAGCATGTTAACGGTAAGTTCCACCAAATCCCGGATCATGGACTCCACATCCCGGCCCACATATCCCACCTCGGTAAACTTGGATGCCTCTACCTTATAAAAAGGGGAATCCGTCAAATTGGCAAGGCGGCGTGCGATCTCGGTCTTGCCCACCCCTGTGGGGCCGATCAGGATGATATTTTTAGGTGCAATTTCGTCCTGGAGTTCCGGTTCCAGCTGCCGTCGCCGCCATCGGTTTCTCAACGCCACTGCCACTGATTTTTTGGCGCCATTCTGGCCGATAATATACTTATCCAGTTCCGTTACAATTTGGTGGGGTTTAAGATCCTTCATTCAATTATTTCCAATCGTTTCTATTGTCACATGGTGATTGGTATATATACAGATATCACCGGCAATCTTCATGGCCTTTTCCACAATCTGCACCGGGTCAAGATCCGTATTTTCAATCAAAGCCGTCGCTGCGGCCTGGGCTGCGGTACTGCCGGACCCGATGCTGATAACACCTTCATCCGGTTCAATCACATCCCCGTTACCCGACAGAAGATACAGGTTTTCTTTATCGGCTGCAATCATCATCGCCTCAAGGCGGCGAAGATATTTATCCGTACGCCACTCCCGGGCAAGTTCCACACACGCCCGGGTCAGGCTGCCACTGAACTGATCCAGCTTTTCCTCAAGTTTTTCAGCCAGGGTCAAGGCATCGGCTGTGGCCCCTGCAAATCCGGTAATAATACGGCTGTTATAAATGCGTCGGACCTTGCGGGCTTTATGTTTTGTTACGATATTGCCTAATGTGACCTGTCCGTCACCTGCAACCACTACCATGTCTTTTGTTCTGATGGCAAGAATTGTGGTGCCGTGAAATTGTTCATTATCCATATAATATCCATTTCTCCTGATTCTGTTCGCCGTTAACATAAAGCGAACAGTCTGGTTTTATAATTTTATAAACGGTTTAGCGTCGGGGATGAGCTTTGTCGTACACCGCCATCAGGCGATCCATGCTCACATGGGTATACACCTGGGTGGTAGAGAGGCTGGCATGGCCGAGAATTTCCTGAATCCCCCGAAGATCTGCACCGCAGTCCAGCATATGGGTGGCAAAGGTATGCCGCAGGGTGTGGGGGGATATTTTTAAGCCTAAACCGCATTCCATGACCACTTTATCAAGAATGCGCCGAATGGAGCGCCTGCCAAGCCGGGCAAAATTTTTATTTAAAAACACCGCAGAAAAATTTTCTTTAAGATCTGCCCGGTAGGTTTGAACCGCATCCAGCGCACGCTTGCCCACAGGCATAACCCGTTCCTTATTCCCCTTGCCCAGCACCCGGATCAGCCCGGCATCAAAATCAATATCCTGCATGTTAAGCATATGAAGCTCGCCGATGCGCATCCCCGTTGAATAAAAAGTCTCAAACATGGCAAGATTTCGTTTTTCCATCCAGGTATCACATTTCATGGTGTCCAGGAGCCTGAAAATATCATCAACACTCATGGCCTTGGGAAGGGTCTTCTCAAGTTTGGGAAACGGAATGGTATCTGCAGGATTCAAGGAGATCAGACCGGATCTGACCAGGTAATCAAAAAAAGAGTTTAAAGCGGACAGCCGCCTTGAAAGGGTTTTCTTACTTTTTTTCAACGCCGTCTGGGCGGCAAGATATCTGCGGACAATCATCTTGTCCACCTGTTGAACCATTTTTTCAAAGGCCTGCTGCCAGTTTTCATCCTTGCAGTTACAGGTGTCCAGATAAAAGAGGATAAAGCTTTTTATATCCGTAAAATAGGCCCGGAGCGTATGGGCGGAATACCCTTTTTCAGCTTCCAGGGCCATGAGATAGTCATCAAGAATCATGACCGTCCAGTCCTGTGAATGCCATGACCTGTTTCAGATCTTCCCAGGCCTGGCGTTTCAGCGCAGGAATTTTCACAAGCACCGACGGATGATGGGTGGCCATGACCGAGACCCCGTGACATTGAAAAAAATGCCCCCGGATCTTTGCCAGGGGTTCATCCGTCCCCTTCAGCATCCGACAGGCTTTTTCGCCCAATGCCACAACAACGCTGGGTTTGTGCGCCACTATATGGCGGGTGAGCGACGCATTGTCCGCTGTATTGCAAATGTATACATCGGACGGTGAAAGATGCATGGCACCAAGCATCTTCACCAAAAGGCTGCCGGACGCCCCATCAAAAAAGGTTCCTTCACTGTCCACAATTACAATACGCGCATCTTCAGGGCCCTGGGCAACAAAAGGCGGTGGCGGCCAGGAAGGTGTCCCCCATAACTCAAGGAGTTGAAAGGCATCCGCCCCCAGGGTCATATTCTGATTCCCCAAACCTTTTTGGAATTTTAGAAACCGGCTTAATGCGTTAAGCGCCTGGACAACCCCATGGCTGCAGTCTGAATTTTGGGCCGTATTACCGATAAAATCATCCATGACGTTAAGAAACGGCCTTGACCACAGCATCCAGAATGGCGTGGGCAACCTCTTCTTTTGGCATCAAAGGCAGATCCGTAACCTGGCCGTCCCGGGTGAACAGTTTGACTTTATTGGTGTCCGCCTGGAAGCCGGAGCCGCTTTTGCCCACAATATTGGCTGCAATCATATCCAGCTGTTTTTTCTCCATCTTGCCCAGAGCATAGGTTTCAAGGTCACGGGTCTCTGCCGCAAAGCCGACCAGATACTGATCTTTTCTTTTTTTGAGTCCAATGGCCTTTAAAATATCCTTGTTCTGGATCAATTCAAGGATCATATGATCCTTATCCCCGGTCTTTTTAATTTTATGACTCTGGACAGACACAGGCTTGAAATCCCCCACAGCCGCGACTTTAATAATGATGTTGGCCTGATCCAGATGCTCGAACATGGCATTGTACATCTCTTCACAGGACCCCACAGGCACGCAGGTTACACCGACAGGCGGGTCAAGGCTGACGGGGCCGGAGACAAGGATAACCCTGGCCCCTCTTTTTTCCGCCGCCCCGGCAATGGCATATCCCATTTTCCCAGAAGAATGGTTGCTGATAAAGCGCACGGGGTCAATGGGCTCCACCGTGGGACCGGCAGAAACCAAAACAGTTTTTCCTTTAAGATCATTTTTATAAAAAAAGGTGCAGGCACGATCAAAAATAAACCAGGGCTCCGGCAAGCGTCCTGCACCTGTGGTTTTACAGGCGAGCACCCCTGAATCCGGATCCAGGATATGGATGCCTGTCTCCTCCAGCAAGTCCAGATTTTTCTGCACCCTCATATTCTGGTACATATCCGTGTTCATGGAAGGACAGATCAAAACAGGGCAGGTCATGGCCAGCATCGTGGTGGTTAACGCATCGTCGGCAATGCCGTGGGCCAGCTTGCCAATGCAGTTGGCCGTGGCAGGTGCGATGACCGCAAGATCCGACTTGGACGCCACTTCAATGTGAGAAACCCCTGAGCCGGGCCCTTCCCACAAATCCAACAGCACTGGGTTTTCCGAGAGCACCTCAAAAGTAGCAGGTCCGACAAAACGGGTGGCAGCCTGAGTCATTCCCACGACGACATCGGCCCCGGCCTTTTTGAAAAGCCGAAGCAGTTCGACACATTTATATGCGGCAATGCCGCCGGTGACACCTAAAAAAATGTGCTTACCATTCAATATCATCAAAAGGTCCCGTCATTTATGGGCATTTCAGATACGCCGCGCGTACCAGATCCGCCGCCGTGCCCGGATGCGCCTCCCAATGTCGGGGCCACACCGATTTCAACATAGGTATAAATCTGTGCTTCACGGATTGAAATCACAGCACATCGAGTGGCCTTTTGAAACACCATAATGGTGGTCTCCGGGCCTTTAATCCTGGAAACCACGCCCCAGTTGTCCTTTTCCATATTAGTGGAAAAAAAATTATACAGGGAGTTAGAGTCCACCCGGCCTTTAAAGGTAAGGATGCCGGATTTGAAACCAGGTGTTGAGACCACAACCGAACGGTCTCTTATCACACTCAATGCATCAGGAACCAGCACATCTTCAAAATCATGATAAACGGCAAGGGGTTTATTTCCAACCTCCATCTGGGGAGATTGGGTCTGTTCCGGAGCAGAGGTATCCTGGTAAAGGCCGCACCCTGAAATAAAAACAACAGCTGTAAAAATTAGACAGATGAAAAAGACGGATGGCAGATAATGACGCGTGTTCAATTTAATTTTCTCCAAATTATTGGTTACCCCAAATGCTATTTCTTCTAAAACTAATCCCCTTAAATGTCAATTCAATGTCATGAGGGGTAAAAAATGCAAAATCCACTATACGGTTTAAAATCAAACCATATAGTGGATTTTATTGTTTCGGTGCAACAGCTGAAGTTAATGTCGGCACGGACTGATGGGACTAAGATTATTGAGTCAATTAATCATCAGAAAGTACCCGTTATTTGAGCAAATTTGCAGTACGTTTCACCGCGCAAAAATCACCGCACATGGTGCAAACCTCTTTTTCATCAGGCTCGGAGGACTTTCGGTACGCTCTGGCTTTTTCCGGATCCAGGGCACAATCAAACTGCCCTTCCCAGTCCAGTTCGCCCCGAGCCTTGCTCATTTTATGATCTATATTTTCGGCCCCCTTAAGCCCCTTGGCCAGATCTCCGGCATGGGCAGCGATCCGGGACGCCATGATCCCTTCTTTAACATCCTCCACAGTCGGCAGCCGCAGATGTTCGGCTGGGGTCACATAGCACAAAAAGTCAGCGCCATGCATGGCTGCCAGAGCACCGCCAATGGCGGATGTAATATGGTCGTAGCCGGGGGCAATGTCTGTAACCAGGGGACCAAGCACATAAAACGGCGCATTGTGGCACAGCTTTTTTTGCAATTTAATATTCATTTCAACCTCATGCAGGGGCACGTGGCCAGGCCCCTCAATCATGACCTGAACATTTTTCTCCCAGGCTCGTTTGGTCAGTTCTCCCAGGGTAATCAGCTCCTGGATCTGGGGGGCGTCGGTTGAATCCTTGATGGCACCCGGTCTAAGTCCATCCCCCAGGCTGATGCAAACGTCATGGGCCTGGCAAATATCCAAAAGCCGGTCAAAGTGTTCATAAAAAGGATTTTCATTGCCGGTTTTTTCCATCCATTCAAACAGGATGGATCCGCCACGGCTGACAATGCCGCACAACCGGCGATTGGTTTTAACGCTTTGGGCGCATTTTCGATTAAGCCCGGCATGGATGGTAATGAAATCAATCCCGTTGGCGGCATGAATCTCAACAGTTTCAAACCACTCATCCAGGGTGATCTCCTCTGTGGGCTTTCCAGTGCGGGTTAAAGTATCATAAATGGGCACGGTACCGATCATTACAGGAATTTGGTCGACCAAACGTTTTCGAAACTTTTCGGTCTCGCCGGATACACTCAGGTCCATGACAGCGTCGGCCTGGTATTGTACAGCCAGCCGTGCTTTATTTATTTCTGAATCAAAACAGCAGACATCTTTGGATACGCCTAAATTGACGTTAATCTTAGTTTTAAGCCCTTTCCCCACGCCTGCCGCTTTCAGGTTTAAATGATGCCTATTGGCAGGAATGGCAATCCGGCCCTGGGCAAGTCCTTCCATGAGTTCTTCTTTTGAAATGGATTCATTGGCAAGCACCTGCTCCATCTGCGGGGTAAGAATACCTTTCCTGGCTGCATCCATCTGAGTCGTATATGACTGTGACATGTATACATCTCCTGTTTTGCATCTATAATTTTTTGGAAAGGAAACTGAAACGGCGGGACCGGGGATATGAGGTATGGCACTATGCCAAGCTTCAATCACTTTCCCTACGCCGGTACTAACCGGATCAGGTTCCAAGGGTTGAAGTCTTGAGCCAACTTCTCTCAGCTTTTACGAAAGCACCCCCGTGATCAACTATATTGTCAAATACTTAATTCAAAAGGTTCTGTCAATGGGTTAACTTTAAAACTAATTTTTTGTCAATGGGTAGCATTCACAGTAAATAAGCATTCCAATTCAAGCCATTACTGGAAGGCGGATTCTCATTCAAGTAGAATTACTTCTTTGGCAATAATCGTTCCGTTATCATTTTTTCCATGCACCAAGACTCTGTCTCTTGTCTCAATCTTATCCGGAGAAATTTGGTTACCTTCTTTATCTAAGAAACGCGTATCCCAAACTTTTGTTCCGTGTTTATCCCGATGAGATATAAGTTTAAACTTTTGTTCGGCGACGATCACTATGTTATTGATCAAATCAATGACCATCACCTTGGCTTTAAGTTTAATAAGATCAGACTCATCATCGGCAGCTATGCCCATGCCACACATGCCGTTAAACATAACCAGAAAAAACATAATCAAAGGAATTGTTCTTTTCAGCAAAAAAGCCTTCAGGAAGCTGGTATTCATAAAAAACCTCATATTAAATTGTTACCGATTACAAATTTTATCATGAGTTAAGCGCCACATAATAATTGTTAGTTATTAAGTTGCCGCCAAAATGTTCTTTCCAAGCCGACCGGGGTTACTGGATCGGTTGTTTCAAAGCCGGTAATAATTGTTGGTTTTCCTTCATGAATAACAAGGACCGGCTGGGGCGGAATCCCCTTACTTTTTAGCTTCTTACGACGATCAGATCTCCTTAAAACTTCTTCTTCATCGTCATCTTCCTCATCATTCTCGGTATCAAAATTAATGGCAGCCTCCCCATATTCATAACCGAGAGCATAAAGATAACCATTACCTCCGGCACCGGAAACCGCACATGGATCTTCACTGACATCCTCTTCCTCATCATCTGGCACATAGGTGGAAAAATAGATTACACCGTCATAGATCAACGGAGAAGAGGCCACCTTTTCGCCCACCTGACTGCCATCCTCCTCTTCAAAATGAATAAACCAACCCCGGTTGTTTTTATGGTGGATCGCATTTTTTACATAACCCGTAATTTGTTGGCTGACATCCGTATCTGTCTCATCATTTTGGATAAGATCATCGGTCACATCAAGGATATACAATTCTGTATCATCTGTGGCATCATCCCAATCGACAATGACAGCATTGTCACTCTTTGCCCTGACCTTTCCGGTATTGGTGTCGATGTAAGCTTCGACAATTGTGGGCGATTCACTGGACCATTGCCAGTTGTTTTTAATTGCATAGAATCCGTTAAGCAAATCTTTTCGTTCTGGATGGGCCCGATCTCCCGTTCCGAAAAAGACATAATCCCCAACGCGTTTTTTGGAAACGACAACATCTTGGGTTTCATTAAGTTCTCCGGCCGGATAGGTAAAATCCACAAGGAAATAATCATTGACAATGTTGGGAGCATACCAGATCTTTCGTCCCGCTACAGAGTACAGTTTTAATTTTTGGCCCCAGGAGCCGTCTTCCTGGCCGTCGTAGAGGCCACCAAAATTAGAGGCCAGGCTGCTGGAGGTGTTCCGATGGAAGATATCGTCCCGAAAGGCGAATAGATTACCGTTCATGTCCCCGGCGTAGACCCGGGTAGTGGTGGTGCTTTTGGGATTTTCAAACCCAGAAACCGCGATAATGGAATGAGTCATGGCACTGTAGTTATCATGACTAAACAAAAAATTGTTGAACAGGGTGCCGGTCTGCGCATCGACGGCATAGACTACCCGCCCAACATCGTCGTTTGCGTTCGGTGGGGTTGCGTCTGTGGGGAGTGCATCCTGATTGGTATCATAGCCACCTGCCATAAGAAAAACATCCTTGGTATAGGTGTCATCATCGGTGTCTATTGAAGTGCCCTTATTGTCATAGTAATACATTTCAAGAGTCTGGGGAGCCGCCCAGGACTGCCCGAGCTGTTCCTGACCCGACCCCAGAATATCGCGATCAATGCTGTATTCAAATGCCGGAGAGGTGTAGCTGCTGATATCCAGGGCCGTGTAGCTATAGCCGCCGCGCCGTTCACCAAAGATCAAAAGTTTCTTGTCCGCGGTGCCGGTATTGTCATCATGATCATAGTGGTAATATACCGGTGTCCCGTCAACGAAATATTCCAGGCGGGTTGGCGATTCAAGCGAACTCAGGTAGTCCAGGAGGTCTTGGGGGATAAAACCCCACAACTCTTCACCGTCGTCGTCATCAAAACAGTGCAGCATGCCATCATTGGCACCGGCGTAGACCATGGAATGATCTTCAGTACCATCGTTATTTGTATCATAATGCACGACCAGTGGTTGGGAGTGGAGCAAACTTCCCAATGGCCAATCTTCCGCCACCCCGGTACGCACCGCATCAATAACATTGGTGTCCAAGCCGGAATAAGAGCCGTCCGTCAGAGCGCTATTGGTGGAGACAAACAGATTTTCTGTCTCTGTTAAGGTCGTGATCAGGGCGCCATCACCATCAGTTGTTTCGGTATAGGTGTAGACATTCCGATCCGTCTCCCGATCTTTCAAAATTTCACCGGCACCGCCCTTGGTCACCGATGGCCCATCTGCGGTATTACTCCAGTATGAGACGGCGTTGTTGGCAACCGTGCCGCCGCTCTCGATTGGATTACCGTTCTTGTCCTGAATTTCCCCGTCATCGGTTATACCGTATTTTTTCAGGTTGCCGTACCAGTTGCCATTGTTGGTTGGCTGGAACAGACCGTAATAGACGTAGTTGCCGGCATAGGCTTTATTGGCACGGCTGACCGGAACTGCCGCGGCAGTAAAGACTTCATTCTGTTCCGAAATGGCTTTGATAATGCTGGTCAAGGCCACGCCAAGTTCTGCCGCATTAGTCGCCTGATAGTATTCACCACCGCCGCGCTCCGCCGTTGTTTCAAGCAGATCCAGCTGCGTTGTAAAACCAATGGTATAGGTGGTAATGGTTTGATCCTCAAAGTCGCCCGTATCTCCAAGATCCGACCGAACATCGTTGTGGCTAAGGAAATCCGCAATATCATCCAAATAACTGCTGTTGCCGTCGGTAGCGCTTTCTGTCAGCTTTTCATTAAGGATGTAGTTAAAGTTAGGGAACTTGTCGTCGTCCTGGGTAGGGGCACCATCGGTAACCAAAACGATATAATTTTTCTGGCAGCGATACTCAATGGGACTGGCATTACTGTAACTCTGGCAGGATAAATTGCTATCCGTACAGGAAGAGCTGTAATGGCCCAGTGGGTAACCGTCTTTTGTGGAATTGAACCAGCTATGTTTTCCGGCAAAATAGAGCCCGGCTTCACCCAGGGTTTCGGCAAGGGGAGTGTTCGTCTTTGACTCCAACAGACCAACGGCCCCATAATCGGATTGAGGCGAATCTGCCATGGCATCGGTGTCCGGATTATAATTGCCGATCAGGGTATTCAAGGATGCCCCGCATTCGGCAACAATATAGCCGCCGTTGCCATAAGAGTCACTGTAGCCGTTATAGGTATAGTAGGGGTAAGCACTATCTTCGTTAAACGCCATCAGCCCGAAGGAGACATTGTCGTAGTTGTCGTAAATCAGATTGGCAACGACTTCTTTGGCCACTTCCATACGCGTGCGGTCTGCGCCGCCCCCTGAAAAATTGAGAAAGTTGCCCAGGGCGTAATCTCTAGGAGAACCTTTGTCGGAGCAAGTTACTTTGCTGCTTTTATTCTTGTTATACTGTAGTTGGCCTGTCCAGTATCCTTCGCTCAAAATGACCGTTTGAGCTGTGGTGCATCCCCAATCACTTGAATTGATGTCGTCAAAATAGTATTTCCATGAGCCTTTATCTTTATAATAAACCTTAGAGGTACCGTACGAGCCAGAATAAGTGGTACTAGGATCATAATCATCACTCTGGTTACTGGCCACATCTTCTGTTGCCATACTTCCGGAGTTATCCAGAATAATGAGCACATTGGGTTTAAGGTCAATCTCCGAGACACCGTAAATATCGACATCTTCGGCAAAGGCACACGATGCCCATGCGATTAAACACAATAGACATAACAATTGGGGTTTCATATTTTCCTCCTGACCGGCCTGAACCCATTAAAGGATATGTTATTTGTCGACCTGCGTACGAAACAAGTCGGTTAGCTTCCGATAACGATATATACTGGCTGATAACGTTTACGGACAAAACCTATTCATATTTGTTAAACACTTTATATACGCCTTCCTGTAAAATCACCTTGCGATCACCGCCAACAGAATAGGCGGTAATGGTAAAACGTCGGATTTCAAAATTTTTGGGGTCGTAGCCGCTTCCCGGAGGCGGTTTGCTACGATGATCCAGAACAGGTATCTGGTTGGCCGGATGGTCGGCAGCACTTCCGAAGTCGGCTAAATCTTCCCAACCAGTGATATCGGTACCGCTTGACTCATTGTTTCGAACCCTGTAACTGCCAACGACCTGACCATCCTTGACGATTTCACTGTCATCAGTAATACCGTTACCATTGGCATCCGTTCCCGCCTGCGGGAAGAAGGCGGCATCTTCATCCGATGTCAGATAGGCCGTCGTCAACCAGGTTCTGTAATCAAGCCGTCCCAGAGCCAGGCTCATTTCCTGGTTATAAAAATCCGTTTTATAAATCTTATCATTTCCGGTTATCTGCAGTTCCACGTCGGTTGTATTCAGCGCCGCAAGACCGATGACCGTCAGCAAGACCAAAAAAAGCAGTACAGATATCAAAACAAAACCTTGTTGGTTGTTCACACGATTAAGCGGCATCATAATCGTCCTCGACTTTCATATTTATCCTGAAAAAAAGCTCACGTTATTTCGCTTTAACAGCCGAAAGGCTAAATCTTTTCAGCTCACCTTTTCGGCTCCAGTACACAGTAACATCAATTGTTTTACTATCCGTGACCGGAGTATCGTCGGAGATCTGCCAATATGCATGACAAAAATTATCACTATCGGCCTGATCCCCATCTGCAGTAAGGTTACTGCCATCGGGAAGTGTATACGCATTGTTGTTGGTGGATTTAAGCCTATCATCGTCATAATCCCAGGACAACATTTGTTCAATCTGGTCACTGCCGAACACCGTAGCTTCAGTCAACTGATTGGCAAAATTATTGCCCCCGATGGCCCGTAACTGCATCATTCCAATGCTGAGAATACCGATACTGAAAACCATCAACGCAATAAGTACTTCGATAAGGGTAAACCCGGCATCATTATACCTTTGCTGCTCGTTCACAGGTCATATCTCCGTATTTCTAAGATAGATGGTTATAATCTGGAAGCGACGTCTGAAGCCATCATTGTAGGGTCCCCAGACAGCCCCGGATGCAGATGTGTAGGTTTTACTATTATCAAAATTACGATCGGACTTTCCCACGCGGGCTAAAAGAGAAATTTGCACTGCTTTTATATCATTTACATCAGTCGTATCAACGCCATCTGAATCAAGATAGCGGAATTCCAAATTTTCAATATTCTCTGCGATGGCAGTTTTAACCCCACGGACTTGTCTGCCAATATCATTGTCACCATCGCCATAGGCATCATATAAATCAAAGGCCGTGGTTTGTAATTCACCCGTTTCGTCAACGCCGGTAGAGGAATCGCCATCTCCATCGGCATCGTCATTATCCAACCCGTCGTCGTCGGCCACATAGGTAAAAACAACACGAGTCGCCTCTGCCGTCTCAATACCTGCAGCACCTGAACTATAAGGGTCGTACCCTGCCATTCTTAGCTCCTGGGCCAGATAACTGATTCCAGCACGCAGATTTTGCTGCATTTCCACCACCTGATCCTGGGCCAGATAACTACCCTGTTGGGATACGAACTGTATATAAACCCCTCCCATAAAGATACTGGAAATGGCAAGGGCAATGAGTATTTCAATCAGGGTAAACCCGGCATTTCCTCTGCATGGCGATATATTTTTTTTCATCTCCACCTTATTTAAAAAAACTATTTGTAATTTAAATAAATTTTTAACTTTCATTATAGGCGGAGCCTGGGATGCCGGCCACCCCGGCAACCACCTGGCCGCTCTTGGCTCAATCTCTGGGTAGATCATGTCAGTTCCAATTTGTTCCATCATTGCTTTTTAGTATTTTTGAATATCCTGAATTGGATAAAGACATTTTATACCAAAGGGAATTATTATTTCTTAATATTGCAGATCCCACCTTATTATTAAGTGGGAAACCACGAGAATTATAACCCGTACTTGTACCGTTAAAACTGGCTTGTTCAAGTGTGCAACCAGAGGGCATTGAAACTGTGAATAACGTCACTTCGCCTGCGTCTTGTTTTGCATTACCAGCATTTGTTCCGGCACCATTATCAAGAAAGACCGTATACTCACCTCCTTGGGCCGGAAAAACTACCGTTACAAAGGCAATGCCGATATCGCAATTGCGTTTAAGCGCTTCGGACTTGGCTTTCTGCATATTGGAATAGAGATCGCTTGCCGCTGCTTTTAAGCGATAATTCGACAGCCAAGATAAGACGTTCGGGATTGCAACAGTCATGAGTATCGACAAAATGCCCAATACAGTAATGATTTCTAGAAGTGTAAACCCTGTGGCCGTCCCTAATATTTTATTATTATTCATGGACTTACTCAAATTAAATAAAAATTTAACTGCGATGCTTGTTTCTTTAAAATCTTAATATGTCATGCATATTGCACCCGCCAAGGCATGAGGAATTTGGACCGTTGTATAGCCCGGAGAATCCATGGCCGCGATGATTTGTAGTCGCTCAGGTTCTTTGTTTTTATAATACAAAAAGAAAACGGCTAAAGCAATGTTATATCCGATTCGGGTGAGGTCCAAAATAAACATATAAAATTTGTCACTTTAATTAACGTAACCAATTAATAAAAAGCACCACCTTTAAACTCTAAACAGCCAAATAATAATACCTTATGGATATTAAGATCCATATGTATCAAAATGTATCAAAAAATATGCCATCATCAATAATCAAGCCGTCTTTTCATACATCTACTCTGGCGGAGTCTTGTTCGCACTTGATTTGCTTGCACACCAACCAGCAATTGAAATAAACGTCACTAACTATATTTCATCATTTTGGCTCTATTTGAATCCACAATCATAAATCGCCTGACGCGGTATATCGCCGACTTTATCATCAATTCTGCCTTTACGGCGCGAATCATTAATCTTTATGCGTTTTGTCAAACCAATCAAATCATCTTCTTGTGTCAAAAACAGGGCACCTGCATCACAAATAATTTCTTCACCCTGAAAATTTGCCTAAATTTTACAGCCTTTACATATTGAGAATTCAATGTGGTTCGTGCTACATTCTGTATAGCAACTTTTTTTACAATCAGGTGCACGCAAGTGACATTATAAATTAAGAGGATTTCACCTCTTCTATTCTGATCCTGGACTTAATTAATGATAATAATGTCAGGCATTGATCAGATAAAACGAATCGACCGATTGAGCGGTCCTTTCATGCTTAAAATCATGCCCGCTTCAAACCGAAAACGACCAAAGGGACTAAAATTCTCCCGAATTTTGTTGATCAGGCCCGGAGGTCTTGGAGATGCAGTCTTGCTGTTGCCGGTTCTCAAAGAAATTAGCCTTGCACACCCTGGCCTCAAAATAGATATTTTATGCGAAAAAAGAAACCAGGGCGTCTTTACCAGGGTTCCGTATGTTGATAATATTTTTTCCTATAAAATCCCTAACGATTTGATTCGCCTTATGATGAGAAAATATGACGCTGCTGTTGACACAGAGCAATCCCACTTTCTGACTGCCGGATTGATGAGAATAGTCAGAACACCCATCAGAGCCGGATTTCAGGTAAACGGGAGAGAAAAGCTTTATGATATTTCGCTTCCCTACGATCAAAATAGATACGAAACTGACATGTTCCGGGAATTGTTTCAGTTTATATTCAAAATTCCCGCCTCTTTCCGATGCCCCCCCCCTTACTTCGAATCCGTTTCCCTGCCTGAAAGGATCAAACCAATCCCAGCGACTCCGTTTATCTGCATTTTCCCAGGCGCGACAATTGAGGAACGGCTCTGGCCGAGCACGCGGTGGGCTGAAGTCATAGATCAGGCCGCCGGCCTGGGGTTCTCAAGTGTGCTGCTCGGCGGTCAGAAAGAAAAGAGCCTGTGCCGCTTAATTATGTCCGCCTGTAGAACAGATCAGGTCATAAACCTTTGCACAAAGCTTTCCATTGCCGAAACCGCCAGGCTGTTTGAAAAGGCCGGTCTGCTCATCAGCACGGATTCGGGTATCCTGCATCTGGGAGTAGTATCAGGGTTGCCGACCATTTCCCTGTTTGGTTCCGGCATAGCCGCCAAATGGGCACCCAGAGGAAAAAAGCATGTGGTAATCAACAAAAACCTTACCTGCAGTCCCTGTACGCTCTTCGGGACAACACCGGCCTGCCCTAATCATAAGGCCTGCATGATGAAAATTTTACCGGAAGATATCATGAATGGGATTCTTAAACTCCAGAAGGATGGAATTTTATGAGGGAAGCCCTGCTGAGGCACATGCTTAAAAATTGCCCTGACGGGGATCTGAATCAATTTCAGCAGACAACCCTGAAAATAAGTTGTGTATTCGTATTCTATCACCGCATCCATCTTATGACCAACATCCTCCATTGCCTGAACCGCCAGTCTCTGGATAAAAAGAATTTTGAAGTCATCCTGGTGGAAGACCGGGGGGGATCTAATGAAGGCCGGCAACTGGCCGACAGATTCAAGGACCTGACCATACGGCATTTTTCCCCGGACATCCACTGGGGAAAGATGGGATTTATGCGCAATTTCGGTTTATCCCGGGCAGCAGGTAAAATTATTCTTTTTCTGGATGACGACACCCTGATTTCCGACCGGCATTTTCTTGACCACCTGGTCCGGGAGTTTGAAAGCGCCCCCTGCCCCGACGCGGTTCAACCCAGGGGGTTTGCCTCCTATTCCCTGATCAGGGGCAGGTATGCCTATCACGACCCCTATTTTTTCACCAACCGGTGCATGGCTTATCAAAAAAAATGCCTTGAAGCACTTAAAGGGTTTAATTCAGATTTTACCGGTCAGGAGGATGTTGAACTGGCCATACGGTTTACAGCTCGGAGAATGGCCGTAAAACAGTCTGAAACTTTGTTTTATTACCATCCTCCTCTGATTTTCAAAGGGACAGCCAAAGGAGAAGCGGTAGGAGCGTCATTTGCCCGTACCCGCTACAGCGCTTTTTTTAAGGCACTTTTATTGATAAACGGGAGCCGGTGGCTACCTCTGCTACTTTTTCCGGGACCGCAGTTCCGGTTCATGGGGATCTTTGCCCTGGGGTTTTTAAAAGGATTCCTGCGGGAGCTGTCAGGAAGAAACAGCGAGGCGGAGTATCTATGAGACAGGTGGATACCTTAATTGTCGGAGCGGGCATCACCGGCATCACCGCGGCGAGCATCCTGGCCAGGGAAAAGAATAAAAAAGTACTATTGGTTGAAAAACGAAACCATATCGGCGGGAACTGCTATGACTGCCTGGATGATCACGGCATTCTCATCCATCTTTACGGGCCTCATATCTTTCATACCCGGCACAAGGATGTGTGGGAATATCTTTCACAATTCACGGACTGGATTGAGTATGTGCACCGGGTTAAGGCCTATGTGAACGGTAAGCTTATCTCCTTTCCCATTAACATCAACACCTTTGAGCAGTTGTTCAATGAGCCCTTTGACGAACAGAAGGTAGCCGCCTACCTGGAAAGGGAAAAAATCAATATTCCAGAGATAAAGAACGCGGAAGACGCAGTCGTTTCAAGGATGGGCAGAACCATCTACGACACATTTTTTAAAAATTATACAAAAAAACAATGGGGCGTCAGTGCAAGAGAGCTTTCCCCGGAAGTGACCCAGAGGATTCCCATCCGCATGAACCGCGACGACCGTTTTTTTACCGATCCTTACCAGGGTATTCCGGCCAAAGGATATACCGCCATGTTCAACCGGATGCTGGACCACGAAAATATTGAGATTATTACAGGAAATAGCTTCCAAGATATCAAAAAATCGGTCGGTTATAATCAACTGATCTATACCGGTCCCATTGATGAATTTTTTGAATATAAATATGGCCCTCTGCCTTATCGAGGGATTCGGTTTGAGTTTAAGACCATAGACAAAGAATTTCATCAGCCGGTTGCTGTGGTTAATTTTCCAAATGACTATAAATATACTCGTATTACGGAATTTAAGCATATGACGTTACAGAACCATTCCAAGACATCATTTTGCTTTGAATATCCGGAAACTGTAAGGGCTCAAAAAGACGCCCCTGTTCCTTCTTATCCAATTCTAAACGCCCAATCTCTTCAACAATACACAAATTATTTCAACCAATCCGCAAAAATAAAAGTCATATTCATGGGAAGATTGGGTAGATTTAAATATTCGAATATGGACAATTGTATAAAACAAGCCGTAGATCTGTTTGCCGACAAACGGATTTAACATTTTACTGATGGGCAAGCCACTTAATATTTTGCATATAGGCTGGGGGTTTTATCCCTGGAGAAAAGGTGGACTAATTTTATATGCCAGGGATTTGATGAATGAGCAGCTAAAATCAGGACACCAGGTTTTTTATTTCTGTGCTGGACGAAAACTGCCAATGCTCAAAAAAAGTTTTCTCTATTCTTGGAAAACCAAAAATTTACAAATTTATGAAATTATCAACTCTCCCATTTCTCACAAAGGAGATTCAGGAACGCTTCATCCTGGCCTGACTATCAAAGAAGGTTTCTCAGAAAAATTCTTTAAAAAAGTTATCTCAAAAACAAGGCCTGATATTATCCATATTCATGAACTTGCAGGGCTTCCGTCATCCATTATTGATATCATAAAGGATCAAAATGACATACCCTGTCTAATGACCCTGGCAGATTATTTTTTGTTATGTCCCTGCCTGAAACTTTTTGATCATTTTACTAAAAAAAATTGCACTATACAGGGACAAATAGGATTCGTTTGCTCAAAATGCATTCTGGCCGGACCGGATTATTTTAGGAGCGATGTATTTGAATCTGCAAGTCTATTGTTAACGGATATTGAGACTCGTTTTGATCTGTCAAACAATTCTGTATGGCTTAATTTTCGAAGTTTGTGTTTCAAAATTTATGCATATCTAAGGGATCGACAACCCACAAAAAAACAGCAAAAAAGACTCCCTGGAAGTGATAAAAGACAGGAGGATAAAAAATTCATAGAAAATTTACAGCAAAGACGAACTCTAAATATCGAACGGCTTAGCAAAATAACCAGACTTGTTGCTCGTTCTCAGCGAGTCAAACAAATTTATGAGACGTACCTGGATGTTACGGAGAGGGTCTTTGTTGTTAACCCATATTTAAAGCACATCGATAAAATCATTCCTAAACATATGGGGACTCTAATTCACAAGGTTAAATTTGTAACGCTGAACGGGTTTATATCCCGGCAGAAGGGTGGAAAACTGCTTATGGATGCCGTCATTACTTTAAACAAACAGGGCTATACTGATCTGTTCGAAATGCATTCCCTAGGGCAAATTCGCCAGAAATATAAAGACAGACTATCCCTTGAATCCAATTTTTTTGATCATGGACACTACGATGCTGAGACCTTAAACAGTCTTTTGGAACCGATGCATGTAGGTATTGTCCCTTCAGTGTGGGAAGAAGTATTTGGCTATGTTGGTCTGGAACTACTTGCCAAAGGACTGCCAGTTATCGCGAATAACAAAGGTGGAATTACTGATTACCTCATCCATAATGTTAATGGATATCTAAATGTCACCTGTTCTCTTCAAGAGTTGATACACTGGATGAAAAATTATATTAATAATCGACATGAAATTGTTCAGCACAATAAGAATATCTTGGTATCGTCTAATTTAAATTATGCAAATCATTATTCACAAATTATGAATATATATTCTATGGTTATTAAGGATTCCAGGAAACCTTATGACATTATCTAAAGCAAAAATCATGGCCGTTGTTGTCACCTTTAACAGGATAACAATGTTACAAGAAACCATTTGGGCAATCGAACAACAGACCTTGCCAGTCAGTAAAATTATTATTGTTGACAATGCAAGTTCAGACGAAACTGAACAATTTGGAATATCTCTGTTAAAAATAAAAACAAATATCATATACTATCGGTTGCCGGAAAATACAGGGGGGGCTGGCGGTTTCAATTACGGCCTTAAGAAAGCATTCGAACAAGGAGCAGATTATTTCTGGTTGATGGATGATGATGTATATGCGGATAAACATGCACTTGAATATCTTTTTGAGACTGCCAGCAAATATTCTGGGACATTTTACTGCAGCCATGTTGTAGGGAAGGATAGGATGCCCATGAACCTGCCGGATATAGATACCCGGGGCGGGGACAATGGGTATGCAACATGGAATCAATTTTTGATTCAAGGCGTTATAAAAGTCAGGGCATGCACTTTTGTTTCCGTGCTCATCACAAGAGATGCTGTTAACAAAGCGGGCTTTCCTTTAAAAGACATGTTTATATGGGGAGATGATGGAGAGTATACACACAGGCTTTCCAATTTAATGAGTGGATATCTGGTTGGTAAAAGTATTGTGGAACACCGACGTGAGATACAAAAAAAAATTAGCATTTTTAATGAAACTAATCGTACAAGAATAAAGCTGTTTTTTTTCTTCTATCGCAATAATGTGTATCTTGCGAGAAAATATAAGACAAGGGCTCAATTAATTGTTTTTATTACCTATGGACTGATAGATGCAGCAAAAAGTCTTTTGAATCGTAATGTTAGAACCATGTGGATAATCCTGAAAGGTATCTTTAGCGGTTTTTTATTTAACCCTGTTATAGAATATGGAAAAAAGGACTAAAATGAAAGAAAGGAGGGTTGCCGCATTAATTGTCAACTGGAATAAAGAACAGGATGCTTTGAACCTGTTATCCGACCTTGATACTGTAAAGAATGTTTTTTTCGATATTTTTATGGTGGATAATGCTTCAACAGACAATTCTGTGAACGCAGTCAAAAAAAAATTCCCACATGTGACCCTTATTCTCAATCAGGAAAATCTTGGTGGGACAGGGGGGTTTAATAAAGGATTGAATCGGCTAAGTGATAAGCATTATGAGTATATCTGGATGCTGGATAACGATGCCCGGATAAGGGATTCAACGCTTAAATCGCTTTTGGAGGTGATGGATTTAAACAGCGAGATTGGTCTGGCAGGATCAAGGATCCAGGATATTGATGAGCCCTCGGTCATTGTTGAAACTGGTTCCAATTTTCGATGGGATACCATTGGTGTTATACCAGTTAATCGCAATTCCAAAAAAAATCCAACCGAAATCATTGATGTGGATTATGTAGCGGTATGTTCAGCACTTGTCAGAACCAGTGCCTTAAAAAAAGTGGGGGTCATGGATGAGCGAATGTTCCTATGCTGGGATGATATGGACTGGGGGCTTTGTTTTAAGCAAAAGGGTTACCGGGTTGTTTGTGTGACAGAATCCATTGCATATCACGGGTCTTTTACAGAAAGAGACAGAGGCGACATTACCAATTACTATTACGGAATACGAAATGCCCTGCTGGCATATTCAAAACATACGCCAAACCACGGGCGGAAAAAAATTTTTTTAAGTAGCCTCAGGTTTTATTTGAAACTCTATTTTTTTTTTCGAATCCACAAAAAAAAAGGGACAGCAGGCCTGATCAAACAGGCAATCTTCGATTTTTATCACTCCAACTGGGGCAGATTTAAATCTTCACAATCACACGGGCGGAATAGACAGATAACCACAATGCACACAAAAACAAACTCACCTAAAAAAATTTTAGTCTCATTAACAGGAGTAAGTCTTGAAAACAGCATGGAACTTTTACATGCGATTAAACAGGAATACCCTCAGTCTAAAATTCATATTTTGATTCCTATTGACCGTAAAACGTATTTTGAATCCTATACAAAAATAATGATTAATAACCGGTTATCAAACAGGGTTGGATACCTTTTTCGTATGTTAAAAAAGCTTTACAAACTAAAATATGACATTGTAGTGACTACGATGCCAACCCCTTTTATATATGCCGCATCAATGGCCATCTTTTTCGATACACGAAAAAGAACCTTCTCAGTTCAAAAAACGGGATTTCTAAGGCTATATAAAATCATTCTGTCGCTTTTTATAGGAGAATTCTCAGCTTTACTGCTTCTACCTTTTGTTCTTAAAAAAAGCAAACAATACAAAGAAGGGATAATCTGACAATTTTTCAATATGTTATATCATTTTGCCCTTCTCTATATAAATCATTCGCTTTGCTATTTGGGTTAATTTATCCTTATTATGAGAGACGACTATAAGGGTTTTCCTTTTTTTTAGAAGATCTATGATCGAATAAAATGATTTTATTCTAAAGTCCTCGTCCCCCACAGCCAGCACTTCATCAAACAAGAAAATATCAGCCTCACTGTGGATGGCTACAGAAAACCCAAGCCTCAGTTTCATCCCTGAAGAATATTTTTTCACTGGCGTTGAAATAAACTCAGCCAATCCAGAGTACTCAACAATTTTTTCCAGTTTTAATTTTATTTCACCGATTGTCATGCCCAGAATCGCCCCATTCATATAAATATTTTCTATTCCTGTCAGATCAGGATGGAACCCTGCACCCAGTTCGATCAAAGGCGCGATGCGGCCATTCACTTTAACACGTCCTGAGCTTGGAGAGATGACATTGGCAATCAACTTTAATAGGGTGCTTTTGCCGGAGCCGTTAGGTCCGTAAAGACCGATGCTTTGTCCTTTTTTGATATCAAAGGAAAGGTCTTTCAGTGCATAAAATTCGTTCTCTTTTAACGAAGTTTTTTTTCGACGATGGAATAAAGACAGGATGTCGTCTCTTAATGTCCCGTTGGAACTTGAGCCCTTTGAATAGATTTTACTGACCCGGTCAAAAGAGATGGCAGTATCAGATAACATCGGCAAAGGACCTTTCAAATTTCATAAATACACTGTAGCTCAGCCAAAAAAGAAATAGGATAAAAACGGATTCTATTCCGAATTGCCAGAGAACAATGCCTCTGCCTTCGATCAGCACCCGCCTGAAATTTTCCACAAGATAGGTTAAAGGATTCAAAAAAAGAATCAATTTGTATTTCAAGTGCAGTTGATCAATGGAATAAAAAACCGGGGTGGCGAAAAGCCATAGCCGAAGAAGAAATCCCGAAGCAAGTTTCACATCCCGGTAATACACATTAATCATTCCCAGTATCAGGCTTAAAGCTGCCGTGAATATCAGCATCAGCAGAACAATGGGAACGGCCCACAGGGCACTGGATGTTAAATTCTTCCCGTAAAAAAACAAAAAGATAAAAAACAGAATCATTGAGATGAAGAAATCTGTCATAAATACAAGTATTCGCGAAAAGATGATCAATTCCCTTGGAAAATATATTTTCGTGATCAGGTCCCGGTGCTCGGTAAGGGATGTGATGGAGACAGAGACGGAAGAGGAAAAAAAAGTCCAGGGAATCAGTCCTGCAAAATAAAAAAGAGGTTTGGGGATATCTCCGGTATCGACTTTCAGCACGATACCGAATACAAAAACAAAAAGAAGCATCATGCTGAACGGTTGAATCACTGCCCAGAGCACGCCGATGATGGTCTGCTTATATCGGATCAAAAACTCCCGCCAAATAAAAATCGCGAGTAAATCCTTGTATTGGATCAATCTATATAACAATTTAAAAGCAACATAATTTTAGGATGAATCAACATGCAATTACGGTCTGCACCTCTTTGATAATTGAAAAACCATATCAAATTTTTTAATACAAAAAAACGAAAAATCAGTCCTCTGCGATAATGATTCGACAGGGTCTTGCTTTGGACACGCTCTATGACTTTTTTTGCCTCCCCTGATCATCAACGAATACATCAGTAATATATGACAATAGTTAAAAAACATATAAAGATTAATGTGGTCAACAACAACTGCCGATCACTGAACATTGTTCGTATTGGGTCTGAACCGCGGCCAAGGTCTGTCAGATAGATGAACCTGAAAATTCCATAGGTCGCAGGAACAACAGAATACACAACCAACGTTTCATGTTCAACAGCATAAAGGGCGTAGACCACAAGGGTGATGCTCCCGCAGGCCCAAAGCATGCTATTTAGATAAATATCCGAATAGCCGGCCTGACTGTTTCTGTGCAGAACGGCAGTTTCCTCCCCCAGTTCCTTGAGTTCGTTCACCCGCTTTGCAATGGAGATCATCATAGCGATGAAAAAAACCGTCAGGAACAACCAGTTTGAAATTTTCACCCCTCCCGCTGCACCACCGGCCAGGACACGAAAGACAAAGCCCAGAGCCACGAAAAAAATTTCAAGAATCATGACATTTTTAACGTATAAACTATAGCAGCAGGTCAGGACCGTATATAAGGCGAGATAAACAATAAATTGAAGTGGAAGCGGATAAATGGTTATCAAGATGCCTGTAACGGTAAAAAGGGTGAGTGCAATCATAATCCCCTGTCTTCCGGAGATGGTCTGGGCCGCAAAAGGCCGTGTTTTCTTACTGAAGTGGTAGAAATCCTTTTCTCTATCCATCCAATCGTTTAGCAGATATCCCAGGCTGGAAATCAGGCAGAATATTACCACACCAGCACTAACAGTCAGCAAAGTTGTCTCCATCACTTTTCCGGCAAAAAATATCGGTGAAAACAGTAGCAGGTTTTTTATCCATTGGTACGGTCGGATCAATCGGATAATTTCATGGTGGAGTGGTTTCTTCATTTTTTGATTCATCTAAAAATTAAGTCCAATGCGTTTAAAATGTTTTCAGTCTTTTGAAGTCAGGAAAGAGAGACCAAACCTTATCATTTAACACATTCATTTAAAATATTTTTCGTAAATTCGTTTCAGGTGTACCCGGGCTCCATAATAGACGACGAAAAGTGACAAAATTTGGATGTGAATTTCAAAAATTGTATCCAATTTTATGGTTTTGCGTTTTTGACCATAAAGACCAATTTTCGATTTTTAACATAACCACTTGAGACTAAACACTATACTAATTATTTTGTTTTTTAAATCGCGTTGGCACTATTCTTGGATTATATCTTTTCAAATTCAAAAGAAAATTCAGTTATTCAAACCCAAAGCGAAAAATCAGTTTTATTTTTAACACCATAATTTTTTTGGAGGTGACACATGACCAACTGGCTAAGAAAACAAAACAATCAAAAAGGTTTTACCTTGATTGAACTTATGATTGTTATTGCGATCATTGGTATTCTGGCAGCAATTGCCATCCCGCAGTTCTCAAAATACCGGGCAAAATCCTATAATGCCGCGTCTGTTTCTGATGCAAAGAATATTAAAACAGAACTTGAAGGGTACTATGCAGAGTGGGATACTTACCCACTCTGATGCAAAATAGATACCTACTCAGTCAATTAACTTGTATTATCTTAAATATATTAAAAAATTATTTTAAACGGGCATAAGGAGTTCATAGTTATGAAAAAATCTCTAATACTGATCATTAGTATTCTCGCAATAATGGGCATGACCAGCTCAGGTTATGCAGCAAATTACACGAACACAGTCAACAACCCCCTGACTATCGGCACAACATCAAATACCGGTGGACAACTGACGTGTGAAATCTCCCCGGGTGTTCTGGCAAATGTTGCCACTAATACAAACTCATATGGGATTGTTACAGTAAACCCAAAAGCAGGCACGGACGCAATCGGTTATAACGTTCATTCTGCCAGCGGTGCTGTTTATCTTAAAACTTATACCTCCGCGGCACCTACTGCAGCAGATGCAGCGGCAGACGGATCAACAACGAACGGATATGCATCTAAATAACTAATAACATAAGTTATCATCAAACCGAATACATTAAAACCGGGCAGATCCTTTCTGAAAAGTCGGGATCTGCCCTTTTACTTTATACTTCTTCTATTCCCTACCCTATGATTCTTTTAAAAAAAATTACAAAATCATACAGTTCTGGTTTCCTAAGAAAGAAAAAAACGGCTGTTGAAAACGTTTCTTTAGATATTCAAGCAGGCGAAATTTTTGGAATCATCGGGGCTAACGGCGCCGGGAAAAGTACAATCATTAAAATGATCCTGGGATTTATACGGCCTGACACGGGGTCGTTAACAATTGAAAATAAACAACCCTCAGATCCCCAGTCTCGCCGGAACATGGGATATCTCCCGGAAAATCCGTATTTTTATCACAACCTGACCGTTATTGAACTGTTGAGATTTAGTGCGACAGCTTCCGGCCTGTCAAAATCTCTTGCACAGGAACGGATTAATCTTTTACTTGAAAACGTTGATTTATATGAAGTTAGAAAACGACGATTGAAGACCTATTCAAAGGGAATGCTCCAGCGAGCTGGGATCTGTTCTGCCCTGGTTCATGACCCCAAAGTGGTTGTACTGGACGAGCCCATGTCAGGCCTGGACCCTCTGGGTAGAAAAATGGTCCTTGATCTGATAATAGATTTGCAAAAAGAAGGGAAAACCATTTTATTCTGTTCACATATTTTAAATGATGTGGAAAGAATATGTGACCGTGTCGCAATCATGGATAAGGGCAGGTTAAAAAATATATATTCAAAAAGCGCCCTTAGCAAAAACACAATGGAGGAGTTATTCCTCAAGGAAATCCGGGCTGAAAAACCATGATATCAGGAATTTTATCGTTATCCACCCTGACGTTCAAAGAGGGAGTCCGGGATCGGGCCATTATCGGAATCGGTCTTTTCGCAGTTGTCATGATTTCCATAACCCTTGTGGTTATCGGTTTTTTCATGCGGGAATTAAGCAAAGTGGCGGTGGATATTAACCTGTCCGCCATATCGCTGTCCGGTCTGCTGCTAACCTTTTTCCTATCCATCAATATCATGGCAAAGGATATTGATAAAAAAACCATCTACTGCGTGATGTCCAAGCCGCTTTCCAGGTCCCAGTATATCTGGGGGAAGTATCTGGGGCTCTTAATGATTATCCTGGCAGCTTTTGCAGTCTTAACTGCCTGTACAAGTCTGACATTATATATCGCCAAAGTGCAGTATGGAAATTGGTTTAAGACATTTTCCTGGATTGAATATTTTAAAGCCATCTATGCCTCTTTTTTAATGTTTGCCGTGTTAAATGCAATAATCGTCTTTTTTTCCGCGATTACCAGTAGCTCATTTATTACCTTGATTTTCAGCAGCTGTATTTATATCGCCGGACAAAGTATTGAAGAGGTGGTGCTTTATCTGAAAAGCAGTGCCGGAAAGGAAGCACAGATTTCGGAATCGGTATCACGAATTATCGATGTTGCAAAATATATACTGCCGAATTTAAGCGTTTTTGACCTTAAGGTTCAGGCCTCCCATAGCATCACAATCTCCCTGGATTATTTGGTCAATATTACACTGTATGGCGGTATTTATATAACGATCTTATTGATTGGCGCGGCATTGATTTTCAATCGAAGAGAGTTGTCGTGATATCACGTTCCATCTCCAGCATTTTTGCATTGATAGTGCTGATGATTGCCTGCTTATCCAGCCAGCAGCATTTGGAATGCAAAAGGAAATCCCTTCTGGATGACACCCGGATGGCTTATATCATGCCATCCCGTTTTGCAAAAACCGCAGCCCTGGAATTTAAAGGCATTGTCTCCGATTTCCTGTATTTAAAAATTGCAACCTATATCGGCGGAAAAATCATGAATAAAGAAAAAATCAGCAGCACAGATGCTGATTTTTTTTATCAGACAGCAGATGTGATCACTGATCTTGATCCCTGGTTCTGGGATGCCTATTTGATGAACAGCATGTTCCTGGCATGGGATTTCAACCGGTTGGACCTGGCCAACGCACTGTTAAAAAAGGCAACTCGATACCGCGACTGGGATTTTCATCCCCCATATCATCTTGGTTTTAATTATTACTATTTCCTTCGGGACAACTCAAACGCCTCTCACTATTTGATGGAAGCTGCCAAACGCGGGGGCGGGCCTGATTTTTTAGTCCCCCTTGCCACACGGCTTTCCGTATATGAGAGCCAGCTTGAACCTGCCATTCAGCTGCTGTCTGAGCAATTGAAAACAACCGTAGATCCAGTTATGCGAAAGCATTTAAAGACACGGCTGGAAGCAATCATCATACTGGATAAACTTGAAAAAAAAGTTATAGAATACAAGTCGATATACCATGATTATCCCAAAAAGTTGGCCGATCTGATTACCGCAAAGCTGATCAGAAGGCTTCCCGCAGATCCCTATGGCGGTCAATTTTATATTCTTCCCAATGGCAGGGTGTTTACAACCAGTGAATTGCGGCTCTCCCAATAATGAGACCAATATTAAAGCGGCAGGCAACCGGGCTTTTTTGATTGCCTTATTGGTTATCATGACGGTCTATTTGCCGACGCTCAATTTTGGTTTTCTCAACTTCGACGATGTGGATATTCTAAACAGCATCTATGATCAGTTTGATTCATTTCAACTGAAAAACCTATTTTTATCTTCTCATACAAAACAATACTACCGCCCGCTGTTGGAGTTAATCTGCTTTATGGACTACGCACTGTGGGGACAATCGCTTCCTGCGTGGCATATTACAAATTATACGCTTCACCTGGCAAACGCGGCGCTGGTCTATCTGATTTCAAAACAATGGCTGTTGTCAGATAAAAACAAAACAAATTTTGCAGCCGTTTCCATGCTTTTCTTTGCGCTTAATCCGATGACCTGTGAATCAGTTGTATGGATATCGGGCAGGTCTGATCTGGCAGGAACGTTTTTTGCGTTGGCTGCAGTATTGGCATATTACCTGAATTCCAGGATTAGATATTTTCTTGTGTCGGCAAGTATACTGGCCGGCATGTTTTGTAAGGAAAATGCCATAGCGGTAATCCCGATCATACTATTGATTGATATTGTCAGACAGGTAAAACGTCGGGAGAAACTTATTACCATACTAAAAAATGTGTTTAAATGGACGATTTTAACATCAATCCCTTTTCTTATTTACTTTTTTTTTAGAACAAACGGTTTCGAACACTATTTTTACGAATCGGAACAAGCAAAAACTATTGTCATTCACGCCACGCCCTCAAAGAGTTCTGCTTCGGATTTATCATCAACAAAAATATTCAGTGTATATAATGCTAACGACATCATTTTTCTTTTTCCGGTAATCGCATTTTACATTAAAAAACTGATTATTCCTTTTCCGTTGAATTTTGCCATTGCCAGTATTGACACGATTGCTTATTCGGTTTTCTTTCTGTTTTTATGCCTGATTAATTTTATTTCCATCTTTTATCGAAAATGGACACTGCCTGTATTCTTTCTCATTTTAATTTTGTCTTTTTCGCCATCCTTACTGGTTGCGTTAGACAAAGTTGCCTGGGTACCGATGGCCGAAAGATATCTTTATCTATCTTTGGCTGTAATGAGTATCGGAACAATTGCTTTCATTCAATGGTTCTGTCAGGTCAAAAAAGTTTCTCATGCAATAATACTTCCGGCAGTAATCATTTTGCTATTGGTCAATACTATTTCCACTTTTCACAGGCAATTTGACTTTAAAGATGACAATTCAATATGGAGTGCCACATTAAAAACCAATCCCGAAAACAGCATGGTGCTGTGTCTGTATGGGCAATATTCAGCTGGCAAGGAGAAACGAAGGGCATTTGAAAAAGCGGCCGCCAACCCGGAACCATTTAAATGGAGGGACAAAGCAACGCTTACCCTCGCAGAATTTAAAATGGCGGAAGGTAAATATCAGGAGACAATTCAATTAATTAATAAAGCTTTAAAAATCAAAAAAAATTATGACAATTACTATCGTGCAGCCACCATTATTTACCTTGCTGACATCAAAGATGACAGTTTTGAGTCAAAACGATTTAGTCTTGCCCTGGAATATTTCCAAAAAGCCTGCAAAGAACGAAACACGGCCGATGTTATTTATAAAATTGCGACGAGTTTAAAACAATTAGGTAAGAAGACTGAAGCAAGAATCAAATTTAACGAATTAGTTGAAAGATACCCCAAAAGCGAATATGCAAAGTATGCGGAAAAACATCTCCGTTGGTTATAATTCATTAGAATTTCGCACTATTACCACGTCTCTTTCTCTTTACAATTTTTAGTCTAATTGTCAGTTGTTTTATCAAGGCGATACCGCATGGACCGCATACTTAAATTCAAATAGTCTGCGGCCTTTTTTTTGTTTCCTCCGGCGACCTCCATGGCCTTTTCAAGGTAAGCGGCTTCTATTTTGCCGAGTACCGAATCGAGATCAACACCGGATACAACATCCTCTAAATCGAACCGTTCTCCTTTTACACCTTCCACCCAGCGCCTGCGTTTGTGCGTTGAAATCGTTAGGCTTTCAGGAAGGATGATGTTGGTGGACGACAGGGCGACCGAGCGCTCAATTAAATTTTCAAGCTCCCTGACATTGCCCGGGAAGGAATATTTGTTTAAAAAATCAATGGCATAGGACGACAGCTTGGAAATATCTTTGTTAAGTTTTTTGGAATACTTTTCAACAAAGTGGGCGGCGAGCAGTTCGACATCCCCTTTCCGTTCCCGCAAAGGAGGGACTTTAATGGGAATGACGTTGAGCCGGAAAAACAAATCTTCGCGAAAATTACCGTCAATGACCTCCTGTTCCAGCTTTTTGTTTGTAGCGGAAATAATTCGGACATCCACATTGATTTCACGGGTGCTCCCTACCGGTTTAAAGCTGGTTTCCTGGACAGCCCTGAGCAGCTTTACCTGCAGAAAGGTAGAAAGCTCACCGATTTCATCCAGAAAGATAGTCCCTTTATTTGCAGCTTCAAACAATCCTTGCTTGTCTGCCACAGCCCCTGTAAACGCACCTTTAACATGGCCGAAAAATTCGCTTTCCATCAGCGTATCCGGGATTCCGCCGCAATTAACCACCACGAATGGTTTGTCTTTGCGCTCGGAATTATCGTGAATGGCTCGGGCGATAAGCTCTTTGCCGGTACCGCTTTCACCGGTGATCAGCACATTGGTCTTGGTGGGGCCGATCTGGCGGATTCGCTGGTAAATGGCCTGCATGCCGGGGCTGTTGCCAATGATACGATTGAAATGGAGATGGGATTTAAGCTCAGACGAACGGAGGGCCTTTTCCTGGTCCAGGCTTAGAAGTGCCAGAGCCTTGGCAATGGTGGCGCAAAGCTCATTATTATCAAAGGGCTTGGGCACAAAATCGTAAGCCCCTTCGTTCATTGCCTCAACCGCGATTTCCGTTGTGGCATAGGCGGAAATCATGATTACCACAGTATCCTGGTGCTCTTTTTTCACGGCCCGCAACACATCCAGCCCGGTAATATCGCCTAACCGAATATCGGTGAGCACCAGATCGTATTTTTTTTGCTTTATACTGCTTAGGGCCTGTTTGCCGTTTTTGGCAAGAGTAACTTTATACCCTTTTTTGCACAGAAGCATTTCCAAAAACTCTCTCATACTGAGTTCATCATCGACGATAAGAATGCTATGTGCGTTCGCCATCATTTCTATTCCGAGTTAATCCCTAATCACTATCTTAAATCAATTTACAATCATATTTTTTAATTTTTGAATCGTCCGACATCAGGGCCAACTTGTTTGTCATGGATTGTGCAACCAGCATTCGGTCGAAGGGATCTTTATGAAAAAATGGAAGACTTTTTAAAAGTAGAGCATCCTCCCCTGTGAAATTCAATTTCTCAAGCCCCATTTCCACAGCCATTTTCATAGGATTGAAAGTGATATCTATTTTACCGATGGAGTGTTTTATCATAAGTTCGGCTATGCTGATTGAGCTGAGAAACACCTCATTTACGGAGGATTCAAGTTCATAACGTCTGGCATCGGACAATTTTTCAGGACAGGAAAGCATCCATAAATAGATGTGAGTATCAACGAGGATTCTCATTTTTCCTCTCCATAAAACATCGCATTAAGTTCCTCGTCTTCTTCCAGAAAATCATCAGGTATGATTATCTGCCCCTTCATTTGGCCCAGCTTGCGCTTTGGCCTCATTTTGTGAGCCACCAGCTTGACCAAGGGAAGATTATTTTTTGCGATAACAATCTCCTCACCCCGGTATGCCATATCTATCAATTTGGAAAGCTTCGCTTTCGCCTCTGACACATTGACAATCATTTTGTCTCCTCGGGTTTAAAATGATGCAAATAAACGCCCTAGCAAATCCACTATACCCATTCGGACCAACTCGGTCAACAAATTGTCAAAATTGAGGATCTGTCAATTATTTCCATCAAATCGTACCGTTCTCCCCTGGCTCTTTCGAGCCAACGCCGCCGTTTGTGCGAAGATATTGTCAGACTTTCAGGTAGGATGATATTCGTTGAGGACAGGGCAGACGATCGTTCAATCAGATTCCCCAAGTCCCTCACATTGCCTGGAAAGGAGTATTCATTCAAAAAGTCAATCGCATAAGAAGATAGTTTTGAAATATTTTTGCCAAGCTTCGCCGAATACGTTTACACAACATGGCCTGAAAGAAGTTCAACATCGTCCCTCCTATTCCACAGCGCGGCTCCTTGATGGGTATCACGTTAAGCCTGAAAAACGAATCCTCCCTGAAATTGCCGTCAATGACCTCCTGCTCCAACTCTTTATTGTTGGCGGAGATGATCCGGACGTCCACCTCAATTTAACTTAAAACCATGAAGCGCATGAAGATTGATTTCCAGGTAGATATTCTTCATGTCCTTCATCGTGAAATAAAAGGGTTTGATCATAAGATGGGCCATCTTTTGTAGGGGCATTGCCCACGTTAGGGCAGGCACAGGGACCTGCCCCTACAATGGCCGACGTTAGAATCCAGCCCCAATAAAATACTCAACCCTCAAAATTCCTGGTGTAAACAATCTGACCGGCAACAATGGTAATAGCAGCCCCACCCGTAAGTTGGCGCCCGGCAAAGGGTGTGTTGCGTCCTTTGGAGACAAATGTATTTGGATCCACGGTCCAGCGTGCATCCATATCAATGAGGGTAAGGTCTGCGGGGTTACCCGGCAGGATGTCATTGTTGATTTCCAGGAGATCCGCCGGGGCCTTGGCCATTTTTTCCACCAGCTGAGTCAGGGTTAAATGACCCTGGGCCACAAGGTCCAGACTTAGAGGCAACGACGTTTCGAGCCCGATAATACCGAATGCGGCCTGGTCGAACTCCACCTGTTTTTCATCCTCGGCATGGGGGGCATGGTCCGTGGCAATCATGTCAATGGTGCCATCGACCAGGCCCTCGATAATGGCTTTCCGGTCGTTCTCGCTTCGCAGGGGCGGATTCATCTTGAAATTGGTGTCATAGGGCGGAATATCGGCATCCGTGAGGGTGAAATAATGGGGAGCGGTTTCACAGGTAACGGGCACGCCTTTTGCTTTGGCCTGGCGGATGGCTTCAATGGACTGTGCCGTACTCATATGGCAGAAATGGACCCTGGCACCCGTTAGTTCAGCCAGGGCGATATCGCGCATCACCATGACGGACTCGGCGGCATTGGGAATGCCTTTGATCCCCATCACCGTGGCCGGCAGCCCTTCGTTCATAGAACCGCCATCGGCAAGTCGCTTATCTTCGGCATGGACAAACACAGGAAGATCCAATGACTTGCAGTACTCCAGGGTCCGCCTCATGAGCTGGGAATCGGTAACCGGCATCCCGTCATCAGTCACGGCCCGGATCCCGGCTTTTTTCATATCTGCAATGTCGTTGAGTTTTTGGCCCTCAAGATTCGTGGAAATGGCCCCCACCGGATATACCCTGGAAGCGTTTGCCTTTTGAGCCTGGGCAAGAATAAAGGCGGTCACCTGGGCATTATCATTGACAGGTCTGGTATTGGGCATGGAACAGACCGCAGTGATACCGCCGGCAGCGGCAGCCTTTGCACCCGTTTCGATGGTCTCCTTATATTCCTGGCCCGGCTCGCGCAAATGAACATGCACGTCAATGAGTCCCGGAACGGCAATCAGGCCCTGGCCGTCAATGACCTTAACCTCGCCGGAATCATCGGCAACGTCGGGTAACTGGCCCGGTTCCAACACGGCCTCAAATACGCCGTCTTTGATGCTGATATCTTTTATGCCGTCAATGTTACCGGGATCAATCACCCGGACGTTTTTAATTTGAATCTGCATTTTTGCTGCCTCCTGATACCAGATAAAAAAGAGCCATACGCAGGGCCACCCCATTGGTCACCTGATCCAAAATAACGGATTGTTGGCCATCCGCCACCAGGGTTGAAATCTCTACACCGCGGTTCAACGGCCCCGGGTGCATAATCAAAGCATCCTTTGCCGCCAAGGCCAGACGCCTCTGATTCAACCCATAAAGCGAGGCATACTCCCGCTCACTTGGGAACAGCAGGCTGCCCTGGCGCTCCTTTTGAATGCGTAGCATCATAATCACATCCGAATCTGTCACACATTCATCCATATCCCGGGCCACAGTGCAACCCATCTGCTCAATTCCCACAGGGATCATGGTTCCGGGCGCACAGATGCTCACCTTTGCCCCCATTCTTGACAAACCGATAATGTTGGACCGGGCCACCCTGGAATGGGAAATATCGCCCACGATGGACACCTTCAGCCCCTCAAAACCGCCCTTCTCTTCCTGGATGGTCATCATATCCAAAAGGGCCTGGGAGGGATGTGCATGGGTACCGTCTCCGGCGTTAATCACCGAACATTTGACCCATTTTGCCACCTGGGCGGCCGCCCCCGAAGACGAATGCCGCATCACAATAATATCAGGCTTCATGGATTCAAGGGTCCTGACCGTATCTCTTAACGTTTCCCCCTTGACAATGCTGGAGGACGATTTGGATATGGCCACCGTGTCAGCGGAGAGCCGCTTGCCGGCCAGCTCAAAGGACATCTTGGTCCGGGTTGACGGCTCCTGGAAAAAAAGCACTATGGTTTTGCCCCGAAGGGTGGGTACTTTTTTAACGGCCCGCTGGGAGATCTCCTTCATCCCCCGGGCCGTGTCCAGGATATACACGATTTCCTCCCGGCTAAGGGAATCAATATCCAGAATATCTTTTTTTTCAAACCGCATTTGTATAATTCCTTAAAACAGCAAGGTACCGATCCGGTTAAAACGAACGCTGAAATGCGCTTTATCCCAGGACCAGTAAATAATAATAGCTTCGCCCCGCACCTCACTTAGATCCACAAAGCCCCAGAACCGCGAATCATGACTGTTGTCCCGGTTGTCTCCCATGACAAAAAGCTTGTTGGGCGGCACTGTGATTTTTCTTAGATTATCCCGGGTGGTAATCTGACCCGGCAGAATCCGGGGATCTTTATACTGGGCCCAGGGCTGGTCTGTGACGAGTTTGTCATTGACATACAAATTTTTATTCACGATTTCCAGGGTGTCGCCGGCAACGGCAATGACCCGTTTGATGTAATCCTTGGAGGGATCTTCGGGGTATTTGAACACCACAATGTCATTGCGCTCGGGATTTTTTACCGGGATCAGGGTTTTCCCGTCGGTAAAAGGAATTTTCACCCCGTAAATAAACTTATTGACCAGAATCTGGTCCCCGATCTGGAGCGTTTCAAGCATGGAACCGGAAGGAATTTTAAAGGCCTGAATTATGAAGGTCCGGATAAACAAAGCAATAAGAACGGCTATGAGAATCGCTTCGATATTCTCCCGCCAGGCGCTTTTCTTTTTTTGACTCATTTTGTTACTTCTTTTTTGTAAATTATTTTTGATTGGAGAGCGCTTGCGCGCTCTTCCTTTGTTTATGAAAAGGCAGGTATAATTTTAAATTTCCCGAACCACTTAGCAGAACAACTGCTGGGGAACCCCAATAAAAAATCTGGATCTCTGGATTTCACTTTTCAAGATATCGGCAATCTTTCTTGCCTTGACCATACTGGATAAAGGCACTGTGGGAACATCCTCACCCTTAATCTTTATGCTTCCGCTTTTAAGCTCCGCATAACTGACCTGGCCATAGGATTTTGAGATGCCCTTGGGATAGTCATGTCCGTAGTCAATAATCTGGGTGAAAATCTCTTCGTCGGACACAGAGGTATATTTGAGCATCTCTTCATTTAAAATGGGAATGGGAATACCAAGCCCCACAGACAATGACACGCCATAACCGCGGATACTCTGGCCCACCAGCCACTCGGGCGACATCTGCTTCAGATCCCCCATCACGCATAATGTTCCGGCGCCGCTTAAAGGCACGCCGTTAAGCCCCCTGTCCACATCTTTTTTATGCTGGGTACCGGTCCAGGTGACATACCCCTGGGCTCCGCCCAGAAAAATCCGTGTACCCAACCCGATGGTTTTCAAGTAGGGGTCGTTGAACAGCGGGCTCAAACAGCCGGATGTGGAATAGTTGGCATTCCTCACATTGGGTTTGAGTGTGCCCATATAGGTGTACTTTGTCTCATCAGACCGGTTGATGGCGCAATTATAATTTTGATATGCGTTTCTCGGATTCACCAGCATGGCATTGGGCAGATCATTTAAGGTGACTGTTTTCTCAATGGCAAGATTGGGATAACAATCGGTACCATAGCTTTCGGCTCTCAAATGAACTTGTTTGCCGGCCACAAGATCCTGGATGACATGGCCGCCGCCATAATTAAACTCTCCCGGATGATATTTATTCAAGGGATCATCTTCGGCAACCGCCGTAGCCCCAAGATAGCAATCCACCGCAGCAATGGATGAATACGCCTCTACATTGTTGAACCAGGTTTTGGTCGTACGAATCACAGGTTTGGACTGGCCGATGTTTATAAATGCCCCGGAGGAACACATGGGGGCAAAGGTGCCGGTGGTCACCACATCCACTTTACGGGCCGCTTCCACAACACCTTCTTTTTGCGCAATGTCAATAATCTCTTCCGCCGTCACGACAACGGCCTGACCGGCCGCAATCTTGGCGTTTATCTCTTCGTAGGTCTTATTCACCTTATAGGTGCTCATGGTTTGAATTATCCTGATTTTTCAAAAAAAGTTTATTAAATTCTCATACACATTGAAAGCTACTGTATCTGTTTTTTGACAGCTTCAATTTTAGAGGTGATGTTATTTTTAATCCAAGCTGGATCCCACCACTCCACAGGATTGATGCATACATTGTGAAGCATCATACCATAATGCAGGTGGTCTCCGCCGGCAAGACCGGTCAGGCCGGTTCGGCCAATGATATCATCCTTCTTAACCATATCGCCCTTGCTCACGTTCATCTGGCTTAAATGGGCGTAAAGACTTGCAAGGCCCAGTCCGTGGTCAATAACAATAACATTGCCGAAAATGCCGACATTTTCCGCCATGATCACCCGGCCGTTATTGGCGGCGCCCACCGGTGCATTGGATGTGGAGGCCAGATCAATGCCCAAATGGGTGGAGTGACTGACCACCTTCCCATTGTATTTATATGTACGCTGATCGGCAAACTGTGCCCGGTTGGCGGCCCCGGTCAGGCGACTGAAACGCCCTTCCCACATCAATTCGCCACGGGTGTCCGAAGGCACTTTAGCCACGGTTTCCACATTCTGCTGACGAAGGGTTTCGTTAATATATAAAAATTTAGCCAGCAAAGGATTCGGTTCCGTCAAAAACTGCGCTTCTTTGGGTCCCAGGTCGAAGTCGGGCATTTTAAATTCCAGAAACCCGTCTGAGATGCGCAGGGTATCGGACCTGAAGGCTTTTTCCTTAATATAATGATAAAATCCGCGTTTGGTTTCGTTACCTGCCTCATCCCGCGCTTCTACGACAATACGAGTATCCGATCCCTGGGTATAATCCAGGGCAAACAACGCGGTGACCACCATGGGGTCATTAAAAACGCCGGAATATCCAGGAAAGAAATTATCCCCCACCCGGACGCCGCTTTGAATATTTTCTTCATCAAGTTTGTAGATGACAAGGCCGACGCCGCCTTTGGATATGTTATGCTGGGAGGTCAGAATCTGGAACCGGGGGGGCACCGTATCAATGACCACTGGCCGCTCTTCGTAAAATCGGTTGCCTTTGATCCACTTGCGCCAGGAATAATCCGTGACCTCGATCCGGATAACGGCCTGACCGTCGCTCATTGCGTATTTGCGCATTTCAACGGGGATAACAAACTTATCTGATAAAACGATATTATCACTGAACAAAGAGAGAATTGAGGATGGCGGATAGGATTTATCCAGCAGAATTTGCGCATTATCTTTTTGCACCAGAGAAACGGTTACATGCTTTAAACCGGCACCTTTGTCCGTTGCAGTCATGTTGATTTCATAGGATTGTTTCAGATATTGGGAAGGCAGACTGATCTCCGCATTGGGAATATCCCCCTCATATTTGCAAAACAGAACCCAGCCCACAGGCACGACAATAGCCAGAAATATAATCAGAAACAGCGTTTTCTTCATCAAACAACCTTGCTTTTCAAGAAGTTAGACGATCACAATTTAAACCAACTAAAGATATCAGCAAACGCCTTTCTTATCAAGGAATTTTCCCCGACCCCAAATCCACCGTCAATTTTTTAGGAGGCATTCCGTGGCTGGATTTTTTACTTTTTTAAGAAAATTTTTCAGCCGCGTGCGTGGCTTTTACCTTCACCGGCGACCGCGCTACAATTCAGGCAGAATTTTAGATGCACTTCACCCTTGCATTTCCATTCCTTTCAACATTCCAACAAATTGTCCAGTTACCTCCTGAGATTCGTTATCCTGACGACAGCCCTTCCAGTAAGGCGATCCGTTCTCGGGCGCCGACCAATGCGTTAAAGCAAGGATGACCTTTGGATAGCCTAAGGACTAACTCTCTGGATCTTTTTACTATTCGACCGGGGATATTTATAATTGAAAACCGAATGGCTTTCATCCTTTTGCCCATCATTTTGGGCTCGAAAGCCAGACGCTTCAACATCTGGTTCAGATTAAGCGCCAGGATCATCATCCACCACCAGGCTGCGTTCTCTCCAAAGTTACCCGAAGGCAATGTCCCTCCGGCCAGATCCGTTTTCATTATGGAGTGTACCTCTTCGCTTTTGCCGCATCTTTTGTGTAACCAGTGGATAAGATCCTCACCATACATGTCCTGTTCTGGAATATTGGAAACAACACCAAATACTTTATACCGAATGTCATCCATTTCCATGGCCGGAAACGGCAACTGCATTTGTTTGTCTTCCATGCCGGGCAGCACCGGTTCAAGCACCTGGCGTTTGGCAAGATACCGGTACTCAAGCCCCTCTTTGCTCTTTCCTATTTCTGACGGGACAAAGCAAACTTCTGCCCATTCACTTCCGGTCTTCATCTTTTTACCGTTTTTTTCTTTATAGATTGGCTTCCATTCTGAGGAAGGGACCTGAGCTACGGCAATTTTGAATGATTGAGAGACATCGCACCCAACAGCAAACTCAATTTTTCCAAATCGCTTGTTGTCTACTGAATCACAATACTTTAAAAGGTCATGTTGGTAACCGGCGGTATCTGATCTGAGCCGAACTTTTTCGACCCCCTGGGGCAAACAGGCCAGGGCTTCTTTGAAAACTCTTAATTGCTCGTACCCTGCCGGAACATTCCCATCCCGAAATTCAGTGTGCAGGATCATATCCTGTTCGGCCCACCATGTATTGAATGGCTGATAGGCCTTGAATCCTTTATAACAGAAGCGTGCTTCCTGCTTGCTTGTCTCAACCAGGGTCGCATCCTGATCCAGTGTGGCTGTTTTATATGGACGTGCCTCATTCATGGCTTCGCACATGTCTTTGTTGATATGTACGAAGCCGTTAAGGTGCCGGTTTGGGGCCGGAATGAAAGCTTTAATTGAGGAAACTCGGCGTAACTGCTCCTGGGCGACATCATGAAAGACCTTCAGGTATCTGAACATGGCTGAAGAAGAAGGGACAAATCGTTGTTTTTCTTTTCGCCATCTTCGTTCTATCTCACGCCTCTCTTTGCGTGGCAGCTTATGATTTTCAGCTGAATGTAATATGCTGCAAAATCCCTGATCTGCATTTAAAATATTCAGGTCATCTACGCAGTTGCCGCCCGCAAGGTTCAACAGGATACCAGACAATACAAACTGGGAGTCTGTCCAGCCCTGTGAGCCCTTCTTCACGGTTAAATGCTTTTGAATCGATTTGGTCAACCCAATCACTTTTGCCAAATCAAGGTAAAGCGGCAGCCCACCCAATGCAGTTGTGCCTCCGTCAGTTTTTTCCTGTTCGTACTTGAATGGTAAGATTCCTTGTGTCATAGTTTGTTGCACCCCGTTGATGATAGTTTTTTGTTCGCACAAAGACTCTATCTGCTTGACGCATCAAGCACAACGGGGTTTCTCTTTTTTTTGACGGTGGATTGGGGCCGACCCTGATCCACCTTGACATTTACCCGGGTGAATAATAATTAAAGATATCATCTTTTTTTCCAGTTTTAAGGATATACCCCATGACAAACTTTTTTTTTGACCTGACCCAAAACGACCCCAATAAATTTTTTCTCATTGCCGGTCCCTGTGTAATAGAGGATTTAGACACGAGCCTTGCGATTGCAACACACCTGAAACAGGTCACAAGCGATTTAGGAATTCCTTATATTTTTAAAGCCTCATATGACAAGGCCAACCGCACATCCATCCAGTCATTCAGGGGCCCCGGTCCCGAACGCGGCCTTGAGATCCTGGCGCAGATTAAAACCCGGCTGGATATCCCCGTGATCTCCGACATTCACCTGCCGGATCAGGCTGAAGCGGCAGCCAAGACACTTGATGTGATCCAGATCCCGGCATTTTTATGCCGCCAGACCGACCTGATTTTAGCCGCCTGTGCAACAGGCAAACCCGTGAACATCAAAAAAGGGCAATTTCTTGCCCCTGCTGACTGTAAAAATATTGTTGAAAAAGCCAAATCCACAGGCAACCGGGATATTGCCATTACGGAACGCGGGACATCCTTTGGGTACAACAACCTTGTGGTGGATTTCAGATCCATACATACCTTGCGCGAATTGGGCATGCCCGTAATTTTTGATGCCACGCACAGCGTCCAGCTTCCCGGTGGCAGCGGCACGGCATCGGCCGGAGAAAGACAGTTTGTGCCTCCCCTTGCCAAAGCTGCAGTGGTCTGCGGCGCCCACGGCCTGTTCATGGAAACCCACCCGGATCCGGACAAGGCCCTGTGCGACGGCCCAAACTCCATTCCCCTGGATCAAATGAAACATCTTTTAACCCAACTGGTGAATATTAGAAAAGCTGCAGGACAATCCCTATGACAACACAACTGGCAGATATCCAGATGCTGCTGTTGGATGTGGACGGGGTGCTCACCGACGGCAGCATTACCTATACGGACACCGGCGAACAGATCAAAAGCTTTAACGCCAAAGACGGCCTTGGTATCCGCCTGCTTATGGATGCAGGCATTCATGTCGGTATCGTCACGGCAAGGGTCTCAGGCGCGTTGCGCCACCGGTGCGAGAATTTAGGCATCACCCTGGTATTTGACGGCACCAGTGACAAGGCGGCAGCCTTGTCGTCCATATCAGCAAGCACCCAGATCAGTATGGCACACATGGCATTCATGGGAGACGACCTGATCGATCTGCCCGCCATGACCCGGGCCGGTTTTGCCCTGACCGTGGCCGATGCCCCGGCCGAAGTGAAGTCCCGGGCAGATATGGTTATGGATCTACCCGGAGGCAAAGGCGCGGTGCGCCAAGCCTGTGAAGCCATCCTCAAAGCCAAAGGCCTTTGGGAAAGATCTATTTCACGGTTTCTATCATGAGCAGCGTCGGCAAAAAAAAACTGATACTCCCCCTGATACTGATCATGGGCATGATCATTGCAGGGTTAGGGATCTACTATTACATTAACCATCTGCTGACCACCCCCATTGAACTTGAAAACATTGAAGTGGATGACAAGGCAGCGCTCAAACTCAACACCCTTGAACAGATTTCAAAAAAGAACGGCATCACCGAATGGAAGCTCAAAGCGTCCAGTGCCACCCTGCTCAAAGATCAGAACAAAGCGGTGCTCAAAGATGTGGACATCATTTTTTACACAAAGCAGAATACCCAGGTTCACCTCACAGCAGACGACGGAGAGCTTAACACCAAAACCCATGACATGAGCTTTTCAAAGCATGTCACGATCCGGCACCAGCGCTATACCCTGACAAGTGAAACATTGCATTATGCCAAAAAACCTCATATAATACGCTCCGATTCAAGGGTTTCAGTTGATAATGGAGACTCCATGATAGAAGCTGACAGCATGGAGATCCTGCTAAACCAGGATCTGATCATCCTAAGAGGACACGTAGAGGGACAGTTTAGTGAAAATACTCAAAATTCAGACCTGTTATAGATACCCCGTAGTTTTATTGCTGGCATTGCTGTTTCTTTGCACCAACGTCGCCTTTGCAGCCCAGAACAACGAAGCTTCAGATAAAAAACAGCCGCCGGCCGACCTGAAAATCACGTCGGATAAAATGGTTGCCAACAAAGACCAGTCTATGGTCGAATTTACAGGAAAGGTTAAAGCGGTTCGGGCCGACAGTGTACTTTTAGCCGATTCGGTCAAAGTGTTTTTTCACACATCTGAGACAAAAAAAGAGGGCCAGTCAAACGTCAAACGGATTCTTGCCACGGGACATGTGGAATATACCGAAGGAGAACGCAAAGCTTTCTCGGATCAAGCCGATTATGACACCACTGACCAGATACTCGTACTCACCGGGGACCAGGCGCGTCTGCTTACGGGCAAAAGCTGGATCACCGGCAAAAAGATAACGCTTTTTAAAGCCCAGGACCGGGTGGTCGTGGAAAGCACGGAAGAGACCCGGGTTGAAGCCTTTTTTGATGCCGAAGACCAGGACGGATCTTTGGGTAAGCCTTGAACAAATGAGCCGACTGGTACTTGAAAATCTTGTAAAAACCTACGGCGGAAAAACCGTGGTGAATCAGGTCTGCCTGGCAGTGGAACAGGGCCGGGTGACAGGTCTTTTGGGCCCAAACGGTGCCGGAAAGACCACGACCTTTTACATGACCGTCGGCATGATCCAGCCGGAAAAAGGCACGGTTCATCTTGACGGAGAGGATATAACCCGGTACCCCATGTATATAAGGGCCAGAAAAGGCATTGGTTATCTGCCCCAGGAAACATCTATATTTAAAAAACTGACGGTTAGAGAAAATATAACGGCCATTCTGGAGGTGATTGACAAAGAAGTTACAAATATCAACCAGAAGGCCGACAACCTGATGGAAGAACTTGGGATACAGGGGTTAGCCGATCAAAAGGCGGCATCCCTGTCCGGTGGAGAGCGACGGCGACTGGAAATCTCAAGGGTGCTTGCCACAGACCCTTTATTTATCCTGCTGGACGAACCCTTTGCCGGCATTGACCCCCTGGCTGTCATTGACATCCAGCAGATCATCGCCCAACTCACGGACAAAGGCATCGGGATATTGATATCCGACCATAATGTCAGAGAGACGTTAGGCGTATGCGACATCGCGTATATCATGAGCCAGGGTGTGGTCATGGAATCAGGTCCGCCGGAAAAAATTATTTCAAGCAAAGTAGCCAAACGCATTTACCTGGGAGACAACTTTAGACTTTAATCATGGAACTTGGATTACAACAAAGCCTTGCACTAACCCAGCAATTGGTCATGACCCCCCAGCTCCAGCAGGCGATCAAACTGCTCCAGCTGTCCCGGCTTGAACTTGCCGAAATGATCCAGCAGGAGATGGAGCAAAATCCGGCACTTGAAGAACTCTCCACCGAGGATACCTCCGACAAAGCCATCACAGCCCAGGAAACCGAAACCCGGGAATTGGAAACCGAAGCCCCTGTTAAAGAAGTCACCATTGAAGAACGGGTTCGCTCGGATACGGATTGGGAAAATTATATCAATGAATACAACTCCACCGGTCGAATCCACATGGAGTCGGAGAACAGTGAAGCGCCCAATTACGAAGCATTCACATCCGAGAAACAAACCCTTGAAGCACACCTGAAATGGCAGTTAATGCTTTCGGACCTGCCCGACGAAAAGGAGCGCCTTGGCCACGTCATTATCGGCAACCTGAACCGGGATGGATATTTATGCGCCGATGTGGAGGAGATCGCCCAGACGGCCGAGGTCGAGGTCCAAACCGTAGAAGAGGTTCTGGCGTTGCTCCAGACCTTTGACCCGCCCGGAATCTGTGCCCGAAACCTGTGCGAGACGCTTTTGATCCAGGTCCGTCAACTGGGCATTGAAAACGAAATCATTACCCGGATCATTACGGATCATTTAAAAAACCTTGAAAACAGGAACAGTAAAAAAATTGCCAAGGACCTGAAGATCTCTGTTGAAGATGTCCGGGCAGCCGTAAAAATTATCCAGTACCTTGAGCCCAAACCCGGCAGAAAATTTGCCACAGAGGAACCGGCCTACATTACCCCAGACATTTACGTTTACAAAGTCGGGGATGATTTCAAGATTGTTATGAATGATGACGGCCTGCCCAAATTAAGAATCTCAAGATTCTATAGGGAAGCTGTGGCCACCGGAAAAAAAATCCCCAAGGAGACCAAAACCTATCTCAATGAAAAGATGCAGTCCGCCTCCTGGCTGATAAAATCCATCCACCAACGTCAGAAAACCATTTACCTGGTCATGGAAAGCATCATCAAGTTCCAAAGGGAATTTTTTGAAAAGGGCATTGCCTATCTTCGGCCGTTGATCCTAAAAGACATAGCCGAAGATATTGAAATGCATGAATCCACCATCAGCCGGGTGACCACCAACAAATATGCGTACACCCCCCAGGGCTTGTTTGAGTTAAAATATTTTTTCAACAGCTCCATCGAGCGGGGAGACGGACCTTCCATGGCCTCGGCCAGTGTCAAGGAGCGCATCAGGCAGCTCATTGACAATGAAGATCCCAATGCGCCTTTAAGTGACGATAGAATTGCCGCAATCCTCCAGGAATCCGACATTCAGATTGCCCGGCGAACCGTGGCAAAATACAGAAAGGTGTTAAATATACTGCCGTCAAATAAACGCAAACAACTATAGGGGGAGCCAATCTATGCAGGTCACCATAACGTTCAAAAAAATAGAAGCGTCCGATTCCCTGAAATCCTATGTCAACAAAAAGCTTAAACGGTTTGACAAAATGCTGGACGGCCCTGCAGAGGCCAATGTGGTCCTGAGCATTGAAAAAATAAGGCATATTGCCGAAATCACTTTAGCCTGCGGTCCGCTGAACATCCATGCCAAAGAATCAGCCGAAAGTATGTATGCCGCCATTGATATCATAACGGACAAAGTGAAAAGCCAGATCACAAAGCACAAGGAAAAAGAGAAAAAACACATGTCGGGCAACAAGACAAGCCTGACCGATACCCGGGAGTTCAACATTGATGAACCCCAGCCCCGAAACATGGGTGACATTGTAGAAGAACCCCTTGAAACAAAGCCCATGGACATTGAAGATGCGGTGATCGAATTGGAATCGGGCAAAAAATCTTTTTATGTATTTATGAATGCCCGTACGGAACAAGTCAATGTGATTTATAAACACAACAACGGAAAATTGGGACTTATCGCCCCCCAAGGATAGGATGGTCGGAACCAATGAAAATCAGTGACATTCTAAAGCTGGAAGCTATTATCGCAGATCTGAAAGCCAACGACAAATCAGAGGCCATACAAGAATTGTCCCAGGCTGTTTCACCGGTGGCAGGTGCAGAACCCGAAGACGTTGCAGCCGTATTGCTGGAGCGTGAACACTTAGGTTCCACAGGCATCGGCGGCGGCATCGCCATTCCCCACGGCAAACTGGATACGGTAAAATCCATCGCGGTGGGATTTGGCCGCAGCATTAAAGGCATTGAGTTTAATTCCCTGGATAAACGGCCGGTTCATCTTTTTTTTCTGCTTTTAACACCCGAGCATTCCACAGGCGGTCACTTAAAGGTTTTGGCGCATATTTCAAAACTGCTGAAAATGAATCAGTTTAAAGAGCGCCTCCTATCGGCAGGATCAACAGAACAGATTTACCAGATCATTGTGGAGAATGACGAAGAATTTTGACCATGGAAAACCTTAAGGTTTATATCATCACCGGCATCTCAGGTTCCGGAAAGACAACCGTTGCCCAGGCATTTGAAGATGCATCCTTCTACTGCATTGACAATATGCCCATGGAACTTGTCCCCAAGGTGCTTGAGCTGCCGCTAGGTGAAAGCACCAAGGTCAAGGGTGCCGCTTTTGTGATGGATATGCGGTCAAAAACCTTTATCAACACATTTGTTTCAGGGGTCTCGGCGTTAGAGGAGATGGGGTTTTCTCCGGTCATCATATTCCTTGAAGCGGACACCCAGACCCTGGTCAAACGGTTCAGTCAAACCCGCAGGCACCATCCCCTGGGAGATGAAACCAACCTGTTGGACAGTATCCGGTCTGAAAAACAGGAGATGGCCGCCATCCGCAAACTTGCCCACCAGATCATTGACACCTCTAATTTCAACGTGCATCAGCTAAAGGCAAAAATACAGCGTCTTGTGTCCAATGATACCGGCGTTGAAAATTTCATGAAGCTGAACGTCATGTCGTTTGGCTACAAATACGGTATTCCGGTGGATGCGGATATTGTGGTGGACCTGAGGTTTTTAGCCAACCCCTATTTTGTGCCGGAGCTCAAAGCCCATAATGGGGAATCCGATGCAGTAAAAACCTTTGTTCTGGAAAATGCCGAAACAAAAACCTTTTTAAAAAAATATAACGATCTTATTGACTATCTCATCCCATTGTATAAAAAAGAAAACAAGGCGTATCTAACACTTGCCTTGGGCTGCACCGGTGGTCGCCACCGCAGCGTCGCTATTTCCCGGGCCATATTTGAACGATTGATGAAAAAGGGTCTGAATCCAAGCTTGCGGCATAGAGATATTGACAGGGACATCCAAGAACTATAACAGGCAAATTTATGACGGGAATTTTAATTGTCACCCATGCGAACCTGGGTGCATCATTAATTGATACCCTGGAATTCATTCTAGGGGCGAAGCAAGAAAAATTAGATGCCATATCCATAGACATCAAACAGGATCCGGAAAGTCTGCGAAAGAAAATCAAACGGGGTATTAAAGATGTCTATTGCGAAAAAGGCGTTATTATTTTAACCGACATGTTCGGGGGTACACCTTCAAACCTGGCCTATGCCTTTCTGGAAGAAGGAAAGGTGGAGGTGATTTCAGGCGTCAACCTGCCCATTCTTCTCAAAGCCGTGACAACCCGGGAGAAAATGGAGATCAAAGAATTGACCGCAGCCCTGATTGAACACGGGAAAAAAAGCATTTCCCTTGCCAGCGACATTCTGAAAGGGACCAGTCGGTCCTTATCCTAACCGTACCGTGCCCGGTTTCCCCATTCGGGCATGGACTTATTTTCATTTTTGAAGGAGGCTAATAATGACTGTAAAAATAGGTATTAACGGATTCGGCAGAATCGGGCGCATGGTCTTTCGGGCAGCTTTGGAAAATGATGCAATCGAAGTTGCGGCGATTAATGATCTGACAGACACTGAAACCATTGCCCACCTGCTCAAATATGATTCTGTTCACGGTCGTCTGTCCAACGAGGTCAGCCATGGAGACGGATCCATATCTGTGGATGGCAGACAGATTCTGGTCACCGCCCTCAAAGACCCTGCCCAGATTGCCTGGGCCGATGCCGGCGTGGACATTGTCCTGGAGTGCACCGGCCTTTTCAGAAATCGAGAAACCGCAGGCAAACACCTTGAAGGCGGGGCCAAAAAAGTCATTATTTCAGCGCCGGCCAAGGATCCGGATGTCACCATTGTCATGGGGGTCAACCATGAAGATTACGACCCCGGCGCCCATCATATTTTATCCAATGCATCCTGCACCACCAACTGCCTGGCCCCTGTGGCCAAGGTTCTGCTGGAAAATTTCGGTATTGAATGCGGGCTTATGACGACGATCCATTCCTACACGGGCGATCAGCGCCTGCTTGATTTTCCCCATAAAGACCTGCGCCGGGCACGGGCCGCCGCGTTGTCAATGATCCCCACCACCACAGGCGCAGCCAAAGCGGTCTCCCTGGTGTTGCCCGAGCTTGAAGGAAAGCTCAATGGTCTTGCCGTGCGGGTCCCCACACCCAATGTCTCCCTTGTGGATCTGGTGATCACCACCGAGAAGAAAGATCTGACCAAGGAGATGGTCAACCAGGCCCTTAAAAAAGCATCTGAAACCAATCTGAAGGGGTACCTGGGCTATGTCGACAAACCCCTGGTATCCATTGACCACAACTCCTGCCCGCTGTCATCCATCGTTGATGCATCCTGCACAGACGTTATCAACGGAGAGATGGTAAAAATCTTTTCATGGTACGACAACGAAGCCGGTTACTCACACCGCATGGTTGATCTGGCCACCATGGTGGGCAACGCCCTGTAAAGGAGAAGAAAATGACAAGAACCCCTCTGATTGCCGGCAATTGGAAAATGTACAAAACCGGAACCCAGGCTGTTGCGGCGGCAAAACAACTGGCAGAATTAAGCAAAGGCGTCCAGGATGTTGATATCATGATTGCGCCCACAGCACTATCCCTGCCTCTGGTGGCGCAAGTTCTGGGCCAAAACTGCCAGGTTCGGCTGGGTGCCCAGAACATTTATCCGGGCAAGGAAGGTGCGTTCACCGGTGAAATTTCCGGAGAGATGATCCGGAATGCCGGTGCAGACTACGTCATTATCGGCCATTCCGAACGAAGGCAATACTTTGGAGAGACCGATGAAAGCGTGGGGCTTAAAATCCGAGCCGCCCTTGACGCAGGGCTTATCCCGGTGATGTGTATCGGGGAGACCGAAAGCCAGCGGGAAGCGGATAAAACATTTTTTGTCCTTGACAAACAGATATCAGATGGGTTAAAAGGCTTTGATCTTGCGGAACTTGATCCCCTGATCCTGGCCTACGAGCCGGTATGGGCTATCGGTACTGGGAAGACAGCAGGACCTGAACAGGTTAAAGAAGTACACGTTTTTTTACGAAACCTGCTCAAAGAGAAATACGCAGAAGACCTGGCGGCAAAGATCCGGATTTTATACGGCGGATCGGTAAAGCCGGGCAACATTAAAGAGCTGATGCAACTTGAAGATGTAGACGGCGCTCTGGTCGGCGGCGCAAGCCTGGACCCGGAAGATTTTAATAAGATTATTAGGTTTTAGATACGTTATAAATATGACAGCCATTTTAGTGACAATACACGTTGCAGTTTGTATCTTTCTGATACTCGTCGTACTGCTACAGACCGGGAAAGGCGCGGAAATGGGCGTATCCATGGGTGGTGCAGGCAGCCAGGCCCTCTTCGGAGCAGCCGGTCCCGCAAACATCCTGACCAAAATTACCACGGCCGTGGCTATTATCTTCATGATTACGTCGTTGACGTTGGCCTACATGTCAGGACATCAGTCACAGTCCAGTGTCATGAAAGACGCTCCTGCTCCCGTAGAACAACAGGTACCGGCAGCAGAATGATTAAAAATAAATTTTTTGCCGAAGTGGTGGAATAGGTAGACACGCACGCTTGAGGGGCGTGTGGGGAGACCCGTGGGAGTTCAAATCTCCCCTTCGGCACCAAAAATTCAAAGCCGCGGCAATTTTGCCGCGGCTTTTTTTATAGGCTGATATGGACCAAGACAATAAAAGAAATTGTTACAAGTGCCGTTTTTTTTATGTCACATGGGAACCGGCCCACCCAAACGGCTGCAGGGCATTGGGATTCAAAAGCCGTCAACTGCCCAGTGTTACGGTATTCCAGTCTTCGGGAAAACCCTGTGAATACTTTGAGGAAAAAAAGAAATAAGCAGTCAAACTACCGTCTTGAATTCTGGGCAGACAAGCTTATTATAGACTATTATGACTTATCACAATGATGCCACCGGGCCAGACCCGAAAAAAATCGAAAAAGAGCTTGGGGAATTTCTGAACAAAAAATTTGGTGGAAATGTTAAAATCCTGACACCTTCCATCCAGCCCCAACAAGAGGCCATCTCCGGCACAACACCAGAATCGGGCAAAAAAAAGCTGATTGATTTCAATATTAAACCCGCTGAACTGATCAGCTACCTTGACCAATATGTTGTTCGGCAGGACAAGGCAAAATCGGTACTTGCAACAAAGATATGTACCCATTTCAACCGAATCCGGCACCAGGAAACGATGACCACCGAACCGTTTAAGATCACGGGAAATATCAAAAGCAATATCCTGCTGCTCGGACCCACCGGTATCGGCAAGACCTATCTGATCAAACTCATCGCCAAAAAAATCGGGGTGCCGTTTGTCAAAGCGGATGCCACCAAATTTTCCGAAACCGGATATGTGGGCGGCGATGTGGAGGATTTGATCCGGGATCTGGTCAAAGAAGCCAAAGACGACATTGAACTTGCCGAATGCGGCATTGTGTACATAGATGAAGTGGACAAAATCGCTGCAAGTCCCAATGTGATCGGTGCCCAGATATCCCGGACAGGGGTTCAGCGGGCCTTGCTCAAACCCATGGAAGAGACTGATGTTGATTTAAAGGTCCCCCATGATCCCGTATCCATGATGCAGGAGCTTGAAGCCTTTCAGAGAACCGGTAAACGTTCGGCCAGGCGGGTGAATACCGCAAATATCCTGTTTATTCTATCCGGTGCATTTTCAGGTTTGACAGATGTGGTGAAAAAACGTTTGAGCAAACAGGCCATCGGGTTCGGGGCCTCACTGAACCATAACAAAAGAGACAACGAACTTTTAAAGGAAACCCGGTCCGAAGATCTGGTGGCCTATGGATTCGAGTCGGAGTTCATCGGCAGGGTGCCGGTGCGTTGCGTGCTGGATGAACTGTCCCAAAAAGATCTTTACGACATTCTGAAAATGCCCAATAACCCGGTGATCCTAAGCAAACGCCTTGATTTTAAATCCTATGGGATTGACATGCTGTTCACCGACGAGGCGTTGGAGGAACTTGCAAAAAGAGCGCACAGGGAAAACACCGGTGCCCGGGGCCTTGTCTCGGTTGTGGAAGAAGCCATGCTCGGCTTTGAAGAGAAACTGCCGTCTGAATCCGTACGTCAGTTTGCCGTCACCAAACGGATGCTGAACACCCCCGAGCAGACCTTGAACGATCTTATTCTTGGCCATGACAAAGCCAGATACGAGGCTGAATATAATAATGCGCTGGTACTTTTTTCAGATTATATCAGTGAATATGTGAAAAATAACTGGAAAACCTTTTCCCTCCGCCACGGCCTGACTTTAACCGAGATTCGCACCAAGATGGTGGTCCAATATTATACCGCCCATGTCATGGAGATAGAAGATGCGGTGAAGCAGGTCAAAAGATTTTATGACAATGTCAAAGAGATGGAACTGGAAATTTCCAAAAACTATGACTTAAATGTCGTGTTTGAAGAAGATGCGGCGGATTTTCTCATCCAGCAGTTTATAGAGCACAACGCAACCACGGATGAGATCCTTTCCAAAATATACAGTGATTTTTTTGACGGCTTTAACCTGATCCGGGAAAAGACCGGGAGAGCCAGGTTTTTCCTGTCCAGAAAGGCATTAACCGACCACGAAAATTACCTCAACGAGCTAATCAGAAAAGAGATAAAATGATTGGAATTTCAAAACTTTACTGTGCTACGGTGGAACCCTCGGATACACTACGCTATTCAAGGCATTCAGGCAAACTACCCTCTCACCTGCTCCAGTTCTCAAAGGACAAAAAGCCGGTGGTGGTCTGGAATATGACCCGGCGGTGCAACCTGAAGTGCGTTCACTGCTATGCCCAGTCTGAAAATATTGCCTATGACAATGAACTGACCCACGAACAAAGTCTTGCCATGATGGATGACCTGGCCGAATTCGGGGTGCCGGTGCTGCTGTTTTCAGGCGGGGAACCGCTGATGCACCCGCGCCTTGTGGAATATGCCCAATATGCCGTATCCAAAGGTATGCGCGCGGTCATCTCCACCAACGGCACGTTGATCACCAAAGAGAAGGCCCAGCAACTCAAAGAGGTCGGTCTCTCCTATGTGGGCATCAGCCTGGATGGGCTTGAAGCCACCCATGACATGTTCAGGGGTGTTCCCGGATCGTTTAAAAAGGCATTGCAGGCCGTTGACAATTGCCAGGAAGCAGGCATTAAAGTAGGGTTGCGGTTTACCATTAACAGAAGAAACGTCAATGATATCCCGGGCATTTTTGATCTGCTTGAAGAAAAAAATATTCCCAGGGCCTGTTTCTACCATCTGGTATATTCCGGCCGCGGACAGGAAATTGCCAAGGATGATTTGAACCATGAGGAAACCCGTAAGGTGCTTGACCTGATCATGGACCGCACAAGGGATCTTCACGACCGTAACAAACCCAAAGAGATCCTCACCGTGGACAACCACGCAGACGGTCCTTACCTGTACCAGCGCCTGCTCAAAGAAGACACAGACCGAGCCGCCGAAGTGCTTGAACTGCTTGAGATGAACGAAGGCAACAACTCGGGCCGGGGTATCGGCTGTATCTCCTGGGATGGCGAAGTCCATCCGGATCAGTTCTGGCGGGAAATACGTTTCGGCAACGTCAAGGACAAACCGTTCAGCGAAATCTGGACAGACCCTGAAAACGAATTTCTGATGAAAATGAAAGAAAAGAAAAAACACGTCAAAGGCAGATGCGCCCAATGCCGGTGGCTGGATATCTGTGCCGGCAACTTCAGGGCCCGGGCCGAGTCCGTTGCAGGAGACCCCTGGGATTCTGATCCGGCCTGTTATCTCACGGATGAAGAGATCAAAAAGGAGAACTTATAATGCTGTTCCCCGAATACAGAGGTCGGCGCATGCGTGCCACAGCCAATTTCAGACGAATGATCAGGGAAACCAAGCTTTCCAGGGACGATCTGATTCTTCCCCTGTTTGCGGTGGAAGGCAAATCCGTCAAAAAACCCATCAATTCCATGCCTGGCCAGTTCCAACTCTCAGTCGATCATATTGTCTCTACGGCCAAGCAAGCCAAAGACGCAGGCATTCCGGGCATCATGCTGTTCGGGATTCCCGATAAAAAAGACTGCCTTGCCACCCAGGCCTACGCCCGGGACGGTATCGTGCAAAAAGCGGTTTCAGCCGTAAAGGAACAGGTACCGGATCTCACCGTCATCACCGATGTATGCCTGTGTGAATACACCGACCATGGTCATTGCGGCATGGTGATGGATGACGGCACCGTTGACAATGATTCCACCCTGGATCTGCTTGCCAAAACCGCGTTGTCCCATGTCGAGGCCGGTGCCGATATGGTGGCCCCTTCCGACATGATGGACGGCCGCGTGGCTGAAATCCGAGGGCTACTGGATGACGAAGGGTTTTCCCATGTCCCCATCATGTCCTATGCCGTAAAATACGCATCCGCCTTTTACGGTCCCTTCAGGGAAGCTGCGGAATCTGCGCCAAAGTTCGGTAATCGGAAAACCTACCAGATGGACCCGGCCAATTCCCTTGAAGCGATCAGGGAAGCCACCATGGACATTGAGGAAGGTGCGGACATCATTATGGTCAAACCCGCCCTTTCCTACCTGGATATCATCTACAGGGTCAGAGAAGAGATTGATCTGCCTGTGGCCGCATACGCCGTATCCGGTGAATATTCTATTATCAAGGCAGCTGAAATGATGGGATGGGTAGACGGCAAAGCCATGATCATGGAAGCCCTGTTGTCCATCAAACGGGCCGGCGCCGATATTATTATGACCTACTCTGCCCTAGACGTGGCAAGGGAGTTGAATAGCTGATGGCACATCCCCACGGAACACATCCCCATGGACATGGCAGCCCCCACGGTGCCGGAAAGAACAATACCCTGCGCCTTGTGGCCTGGGAAACAACCCGCCGGTGTAATCTGACCTGCAAGCACTGCCGGGCGGCAGCAGAAGACCATGTATACGAAGACGAACTGACCACCGAAGAGTCCTTTAAACTCCTGGACCAGATCAGAGAAGTCGGTCAGCCCATCATTATTCTCACCGGCGGCGAACCGCTGCTCCGGGATGATATCTTTGACATTGCCGCATATGGCGACAAAATCGGCCTTCGCATGGTCATGGCTCCCAACGGCACCCTGCTCAACGAAGAGAATGTAAAACGCCTGAAAGAGAGCGGCATCAAACGCATTTCCGTGAGTCTGGACGGCGCCACGGCAGCTTCCCATGATAACTTTCGAGGACTTGAGGGCGCTTTTGACGGGGCCGTAAACGGTATAAAAACGGCCAAAGCGGCCGGACTGGAATTTCAGATCAATACCGTTATAACCAAAACCAATCTTGCTGAAATCCCGGCCATCCTTGCTTTGGCAGAATCCCTAGGGGCTGCCGCCCACCACATTTTCCTTCTGGTCCCAACGGGCCGGGGCAAATACATTGTGGACACGGCCATTGACGCCAAGGAGTATGAAGATACCTTGAACTGGTTTTACGACCAGCGGGACAAAACATCTCTACAGCTTAAGGCCACCTGCGCCCCCCACTACTACCGGATTTTGCGCCAGCGCGCCAAGGCGGAAGGCAAAAAAGTCACATTTGAAACCCATGGGCTTGATGCGGTCACACGGGGCTGTCTTGCAGGCACGGGTTTTTGTTTTATCTCCCATGTGGGACGGGTTCAGACCTGCGGGTTTCTGGACGTCACCTGCGGGGACATCAAAAAACAGCACTTCAAGGATGTGTGGGAAAATTCAGAAGTATTCAACAAATTACGGGATTTCAATAACCTTGAACCCAAATGCGGCGTGTGCGAATACAAACAGGTGTGTGGTGGATGCCGGGCCAGAGCATATGAAGCCACGGGCGATTACATGGCCCAGGAACCGTTGTGCACACACCAGCCGGCCCGGCAACAGACAAAGTAAGAAGCTTGCAAATTTTATAGCGCACACAACGTACGTGTGCTTTGACATCCTGCCGTTTTACATCAAAGGCCCAATAGTTTAAAACTATTGGGCATTTGATGCGTTTTGTAGATTGTGCCCAAGCCCCGCACAATTTCATCCTCTTTATTTCATTTGAGGTCCTTATTCCATTTGTGAGGGCCTTAGGCTTTCGCTCTAAATCTATAGAATTTATATTTTTCCAAGCGACTTAACGCGCGTGGTGCCAAAACAGGCCATGTGGCAACGGCGGCAGAGGTATGGGAATTGGTATGGGTACCGGTATCAACAGCCGTTCTCGTGGTGGCTGCTCATGTGGTGGCGGATCATGCCGGAATCGTCTTTGCGGCGGGGGATCGGGCCTAAAATGCCTATGTGGTGGCGGTGGCGCATGCCGGAATCGTCCATCTGGTCGCGGTGGTGTCGGTGGCGGTGGCGGCGTCCCCTGTCTAAATCGTTCATGCGGCGACGGTGGGTGGGCAGAACCAATGCCCGGAAAAATTAAACAAGCAAGAATTATCACGATAAAGCAAATTAATTTTGATTTTTTCATTATTTTCTCCTCACAATACGTAATTAACGCCAACAGCAACAAATCAATTCTTTGCGGCATCGCATCTATACTCCAAACGTTTCAAATGTCATACCAACATGATAACGCCTTGATTTTATGATCATTCACACGAAACGAAGCGCTTTGACGCAGTGAGATGAGTTACAAAAAATGCATTTTAAACTACAAGATATTGCTGGTTCTAACGTCGGCTATTGTAGGGGCAGGCCCCTGTGCCTGCCCTAACGCGGGCAACCACAGGGGGATTGCCCCTACACAACATAGCCGAACTTATGATCAAGCCCCTTCTTTTTCATTGGGCGTTTTTAGACGTATCTTGACAGAACGCAGCCTCCTATCCTATTTTAGATTGAATTCCGGGCCGCCCCGGCCATGTGGCATGTAGCCAAGAATTACAGGCCCAACGGTCTAATCATAGACCCGCTCTACGACATTCTGAACACCCATACCATTACTGATGAAAATTAAAGGATGGTTGATATGCAAAAAACAGGTTGCATTACAGGTATGCTCCTTGTGCTTTTCTCATCCACAGCGCTTGGGAATACCCTGTCGGCATCAGACGTTATTGCCAAGGCCTGGGATTACATGCGGGGGCAAACCTCTATCTGTCAAATAAAAATGACCGTACACCGTGAAACCTGGGAACGAATTTCGGTCATCAAGGCCTGGACAAGGGGGCGGGACGACTCCATTTTCCAGATCACGGCACCCAAAAAAGACAAGGGCAACGGCACCTTGAAAATCGGCCGGGACATGTGGACATACAATCCCAAAATCAACCGGGTGATCAAAATTCCGCCCTCCATGATGTCCCAATCCTGGATGGGATCGGACTTCTCCAACAACGATCTGTCCAAGGCTGACAGCATTCTAAATGATTACACCCATGAAATTGAAACCACCACCCAAGAAAACGGCATCACAATCTATCAAATTAAATCCATGCCAAAACCCGATGCGCCGGTGGTATGGGGCATGCAAAAGCTTAAAATCCGAGAAGACGGCATTATCCTGGAACAAGCCTTTTATGACGAGGAGATGGAAGCCGTAAAAATTCTGACCACCTCTGCAATAAAAAAAATGGGCGAAAAACTTTTCCCCACCCGATGGGTCATGCGCGCCATGGACGCGGACTCAATAGCAGATTACACCCTGCTTGAATATGAAAGTCTTAAATTTGACGTACCGTTACCCGATAATTGGTTTACCCTGAATGCATTAAAAAAACCATTAAGGTAGATTGAACCATGGATATGCTCATGGCCTGGCGTAATATCCGACGCAACCCCAGGCGCAACATTCTGACCATTTCAGCCATTGCCTTTGCCTGCGTACTGCTGATATTCATGCTGTCACTTCAGATCGGCACCTATGAAGTCATGATCAATACATCGGTGAAGACCCGCACCGGCCATATCCAGATACTCAAAAAAGGTTATAATACGGACCACAAGATCAGGCAGGTGATCAATGCGCCCTCAGATCTTGCCCGAACTCTGGCTCAAACGCCCCATATCACGGCCCTATCCTTTAGGTGCAACGCCTTTGCCCTGCTCTCTTCCAGCCAGCGAACCAGCGGCGGGTTCATCACCGGTATTAACCCGGAAAAGGAAATTAAAATCTCCAGCATCCCCCGGACCATCCGTAAAGGACGTTATCTTAACCCAACAGATACCAATGCAGCCGTGGTGGGAGCGCTTCTGGCAAAAAATCTTAAAATCGACATTGGGGATGAACTGGTGGTCCTGGGATCCGCCATGGACGGTTCCATTGCCGCCACAGTACTTAGGGTGGCAGGTATCTTCTCATCGGGCATGGACCAATACGACCGATCCGCCATCCAGATTCCTCTGTCACATTTCCAGGAAACCTTTGCCATGGCGGGTGCCGTGCATGAAATGGTCATCACCTGTGACAGTCTGTGGCACGTGGGACAGGTAAAATCAGCCATATCCGAGCACCTGTCCAGCCTAAGCACACAGCCCGGTCTTGTGTGCATGTCCTGGGATGAGCTTACCCCCGGACTGATCCAGTCCATCCAGATGGACCTTGGGGGCGGCCTTATCTTCTACGCCATTTTGCTTGTGATGGTGGCCTTCAGTATTATGAACACCTTTGTCATGGCCGTGTTTGAGCGGACCAGAGAGTTCGGAACGCTCATGGCCATTGGTGCCGGACCCTGGCGGCTGTCACGGGTGCTGATCCTTGAATCTGGATTTTTAACATTCTGCGGCATCACGATCGGCATCCTTGCCGGATGTACGCTCACCCTATGGCTGGAACACACCGGCATCCCCATGGGAGAGGCCGAAGGCATGATGCGCCAATACGGAATTCCCGCCCTGCTCCGACCCGAACTAAACCTGATTACAGCAGTTGCAGGCCCGGCTGCCGTATTTCTCATCACCATTTTAACCGCCTTGTACCCGGCCTTGAAAGTGCATGGAATAAACCCCGTTGAAGCCATGCGGACCGTATAAGGAGAGATCATGCAGATTATCATGGCCTGGCGAAACGTCTGGCGCAATCCCAAAAGAACCGGTATTATCCTGGTTGCCGTGATCATCGGGGCATGGACCATGCTGGCCTTCAGTGCCCTGTCCCGGGGCATGATGGTATCAACCCTGGCCAACGCATTAAATACCCTGACCGGCGATATCCAGATCCAAAATGCCTTGTTCCGGGAAGATCCTTCGGTGGAGAACCGGATCATCCACCCTGCCCCTGTGGCAAAGTTGCTTGATCACAACCTGCCCAAAGGCGCTGTGTGGGCGTTTCGAATCCAGGTAGATGGTGTAGCCGCCAATGCCGGTAACACCCAGGGCGTCACCATATTGGGCATTGACCCTGAAAAGGAACCAAACCTCTCATTTTACGGGGATGTGACGCCCAAAGGAAACCTGCTGACACCCGGTGATGACCATGGCATCGTGGTGGGAGAAGCCCTCTTAAACGACTTTGAGACAAAAATCGGCCGCAAACTGGTGCTCATGACCCAGGGAGCAACCCTGGAAACCGCATCCAAAGCCTTTAAAATCAGGGGCACCTTTAAAGCCGAAATGCAGTCCACGGAAAAGCAATTTGTTTTCATCACCCTTAACGCGGCCCAAACGCTTCTGGGAATAAAAGACGGGGTCTCTTTGGCCTGTGTACGCCTGCCCGACAACACCGGCATGGATTCCCAAAATCTGAACCGGGTGGTTGGTGGTGTGCGTCAAAATCTGTCCCGGGAGCTTTGCCTGTTGACGTGGAAGGACCTGCTGCCGCTGCTCAAAGGATATCTGGGGATGTTTGATCGGTTTATGCTGCTTTGGTATCTCGTGATTTTCATTGCCATGGCCTTTGGACTGGTCAACACCATGCTCATGGCAGTTCTGGAAAGAACCCGGGAATTCGGGCTGCTCAAAGCCCTGGGGCTGAAACCTGCAAGGATCATCATCAACGTGTTGCTGGAATGCCTTATTCTGCTGATAACGGGACTGGTCACCGGTAATATTCTGGGGCTTTTGACCGTCTGTTTTTTTTCCGACGGCATTGATATGGGATTTATGGCCCAGGGATCGGAATTCTGGGGCATAGGGCGGATGGTGGTTCCATTTTTTACGGTCAAAGATCTCTGTTACGTGAATGTCGTTATTATGGGATTGGGCGTCCTTGTCTGTCTGTATCCGGCAATCAAGGCGGCAAGAATCACCCCGGTCGAAGCCATGAGCCGTGTGTAAACGATTGATCACTTACCCGGCATCACGCATTCCACCCGGTTTCGTCCATTCTCTTTGGCCTTGTACAACGCCTTGTCCGCTCTGCCGATAATGGCTGTGATCGTATCCTTTTTTTCAAATACCGTTACCCCGAAGCTTGCGGTTTTTTTACCCACCCCTTCAACTTCATGCTTCTGGACGCGTTCTCGAAGAGACTGGGCAAGTGTCACCACCCCATGCAGGTCCGACTCCGGACATATGATTAAAAACTCCTCTCCCCCCCAACGCCCGGGAACGTCCGCATCACGGACTCCATGCCGGAGTTGCTCGGCAAATAATCGAAGGACTTTATCCCCAACCTGATGGCCATGGGTATCATTGACCGCCTTAAAATAATCTATATCCAGCATAATCAAGCCAAGGGAATTGCCATACCGATTTGACCGAATTAATTCAGTCCTGAGCACTTCATCAAGTTTAGCCCGGTTGACCAGACCTGTGAGCTGATCAAAGGTGGCCAGCCGCTCCAGTTCCCGATTTTTTTGTTCCAGCTCACGGGTTCGTTCCTGGACCTTGGCCTCAAGCGCCTGGTTAAGCTGTATGAGCTCACGGTTTTTATTTTCAAGGCGGGCTTCCTGATCATAGGCGGTCAGGGCACTTTTGATGGTTAAAATCATGTCCTCATTGCTCCATGGCTTCTCTAAGAAACGATAAAGCTCGGCCTGATTGATGGCCTGCCGGATACCGTCAATATCACTTTGACCGGTGAGCATGATTTTTTTAACTTTGGGAAGTTTATTGTGGATGTTAATCAGCAGTTCATCCCCCTTGATACCGGGCATAATATAATCGGAAATCACCACCTGTAGCTCAATGCCGTCATCGAGGAACCCATCAATGACTTCCATGGCCTCGTCGGCACTGTGGGCAACTTCCACCACCGCAACATCTTTTAAAGATTTGTAAAATAAAGATCGAAGGCTTTCGGTGACAATGGGTTCATCATCCACACATAAAATGCCGATCTCCAAAGCCGTATCTTCTTTCATCTCATCTGCCGGATCGACACCGTTAAACTGTGCAATGGCCTGATCAATATGATGAATCAAATCCTGTGCATCCCATGGTTTGTCGATCATATTAAACATATCCACTTCATCCCTGGCGCGCTGTATCGCAGCGGCATCAGCCTGCCCGGACAGCATCACTTTGATAACATCAGGAAATTTGCGGTGAAGCTGAATAAAAAATTCATCTCCATTCATCCCCGGCATCAGCCAGTCGGAAATAACAATAACGGGGGCATATCCGTCCAAAGAGAGTTCATCTAAAATTTCCAGGCCCTCTTCGGCACTTTCGGCAATCTCGATTAAATAATTTTTACCATAGTGCTTATAAAGTTGATCCCTTAATGAGTGCAGGACGATCTGTTCGTCATCAACACACAAAAACAGGCCGGTTTTCGTATCAGCCATGGTTAATCCTTGTGTCGTGGCAATAAAATGGTAAAGGTCGTTCCTTTTCCGACTTCAGATTCAAAGTCTATGTTACCATCATGTTTTTTGATGATTTTTGCAACAATGTCAAGGCCTAATCCGCTGCCCTCACCTCTCTTTTTGGTGGTGAAAAAGGGTTGAAAAATCTTATGTCTATTCTCGTGTGGAATGCCGCAGCCGGTATCGGTAATACAAATTTGCACATGGTCATCAAGATTTTTTACCCGGATGGTTAAGGCACCTTTATAGTCCATGGACTGCAGGGCGTTATATATCAAATTTGTCCAGACCTGACTGAGCTCATCGGGATACCCGAGTATGGTATCCACCGTATCATACTCCCGGATAAGTTGTGTATTTTGTTTAATCTGATTGTGATAAATGGTCAGAACGGTTTCAATACTTTCAATAATGTCCGTCTTGGTTTTTTCATCGCCGTCACTTTGACGAATATAGGATTTCAAGGCATAGATAATTTTGCTGACCCGGTCCACCGCCTGGTTAATATTTTCGGTGTTACTGGTAATGGAATGAAGGCTGTAAGCGGTCTCAAGAATAAATTCGGATTCCGGGTGAATTAACAGCGGTTTGAACATCTCCCAGCGGTCATACACATTCATCTGAACCAGAAAAAAGGCCACCTGCCGGGAACCGTCAATGCCGGCATCGGTCAAATTTTCATGAAGCGCACGGATTATTTTACGTTCCTCCCGGCTGGTTCTCAACACCGCTTTTTGGGGGGACCGGTCCAACAAGCTGAAAAAAAGCGGCAGATGCTTATCGTCCAATTTTTTGATCAAATCCGGAATATCGTTCTGCAGTTTTGCAAGAAAATCCAAAATATTGCTGCCCGAAGACTTAATGGCACCCATGGGCGTATTGATCTCATGGGCAATGCCGGCAATAAGCTGGCCTAACGCCGCCATCTTTTCCGCCTGCATCAACTCTTCTTCGGCCCGTTCACGTTCAAGGATCTGTGCCTCAAGCTGGGCGGTTCTTCTTTTAACCATGTGCTCAAGCTGATCCCTGTGCAAGGACAATTCAACCTGGGCCGCCTTTCGCTCGGTAACCTCCTTTTTTAAACGACTGTTGGCAAGTTCGGTATTTTTTTGTGCTTCTTCCATAACCGTCAGATATTGCTGGATGCTGTCGGCCATCTCATTAAATGAGCAGGTCAGCTGGCCGATCTCATCATGGGATGTCTCTTCAAGGCGAAAATCCATGTCCCTTTTCTGGAAATGATTGATGCCCCGAATCATTTTGGTAATTTTTCCGGTCAGGGTTGCGGCCATCCACAGGGCAATCAAGATGACCAGCACGATCATGATACCTGTGGAAAACGTCATTTTAATGGCGGTGTCATGGAGCGTGCGGCGAAGATAGGCAAGGTTGTTCTCTTTTTGACGTGAAAGATTGGTTTCAAACTCTTTTCGGGTGGCATTGATGACGGCTGCCGTATGCACCGCGGGTTTGTGAAATTCATCTACATTGGCACCTATGGTGACATACCCGAACCCCCTGGGGTGATCCCCGTAATGGCCGGTGTAATAGGGAATGGCCGCCGCAGTGGTCAGTTTCCACAACTTGCTCCAGAAAATCAGAAATGACCCCGATCCGCCATGCTGGGTCAACGTATGCCAGCCGGTGCACTGGGGGGCAAAATTAAGAAACCGCCCATCCAGGCCCAAATAGCCTTGCCGGGTCAGTTCCTCGGCAGGTTTTTTCTCCAGGGACTGGGCGTCAAACCAGGGGACCCGGGTTTCAAATTCCGCCATGGAGCACTTGCATGCAAGCCACTTGGCATAGAGGGATTCCTCCAGCCAGGGGACAGTTTGCTGTCCGGTTTCAGGATCGTATCCCACAATAAAATAATCCCTGGGATGGGAAATATTGCGCCCCTTATAATCCCACATGAACGCGTAATTGCCGGTACCGGCATTGGACGTAATGCAATACCGGTCATTGGTGGGAATCACATGATCGGTAAATTCCATGATATGGGTATGGTCCAGGGCCAGGGTGACAAACCCGGTTATTTCGCCGTTAACCACCACCGGTGTCGCCCATCTCACCAGGCCTTTGAAACGGATACCCAATGGATTTTCAAGTCCGGCATACCCCGAATTTTCAGGATCAAAGGCGATGCCCTCCTTTGCAGCCCGGGCTTTGCTGTAGACGCCGCCGGGTAAAAAGCCTTTCACATAGGCCCCGATGACATCGGAAACATAAATCTGACCGGGTTTAAGCTCTTTCAAGTCTTGAAAATAAGTTTCCGCCTTGCAAAAGGTATTTTCCTTTTTGGATACATCCAGCAATGTATCAGGCAAAAGGCGGGTGTTAGAGACCTTAAACCGCTCCATACCGAACAAATCCACATATGTCATTTCAAGATAGAGGGGGAGATACGCGATCACGCCCGGGGCTTCTGGCGGCCGGTAATGAAACTGATTGCGGTTATCTTCGATCCGTGCCGTCACTTGTTCATACTGCAACGGGTCAGGGTTTGCGGGGACCCATGCTGTCCCGTCCTCATTCATCTTCCATTTGCCGTCATCCATGACCACCTTGCGGGTCCGCCCGGATAAAAAATTCTGATACGCCTTTTTACCAGGTATAATCTGGGCCGCCAGCCGGACGTCCACATCACGGTCGTATAAAAAACAGGCCACCTGCCGTGCCGTATCTGTGGTCAGGCGCTCAATGGCTTCTCTGGAGCGGTCATCCAGCGCCTCAATGGAGTTATTTGTCGCCATATCCGCAATACCGCCGACAAGTTTATTGGTATTTTGGGCCACCTGTTCGGTCTGTGTTTTCAATGTATCGGCCAGATCAGAAATAACACGCCAGGAGAACCAGGCCAACGCCACCAGGGGAAGGACTTTTATCAATACGAAAATAGCGATGAGTTTGGTGCGGATACTGAACGATCGTCTCGGCATAACATCTCCTACATAACATCTTTTATCTGTGGAACAGGTATCTGCGAATCCCTTGGGTGGATTTGATGAGTATATATCAAAATCAAACCGTCTTTCAACACACTTGTGGGCCATTTTTGTAGGGGCACAATCCCCCTGTGGTTGCCCTCGTCGGGGCAGGCAGAGGGGGCGGTCCCAACAACGAAAGACGCGGGAACTGATCCCAAAAATATTCTTGTCCAAACAATATCCCTGCAAAAATGGTGTTTCCCAAAACCTATGCGATTGTGATATGGCTGTTCGGGATTGGTTTGTCTTGACTTACAGCATACAACAGCGCAGGGGCCGATCATTTCGTATTCTCTTGCAGATGAAAAACCGGACTCAAGAAAAAGAGGGCATCCAATGAACATGGTTGAAGTCAAAGATGTCAGCAAAACATATAAACAGGGCAATGTTTCGGTGCATGCCCTGGCGCACATATCCCTTTGTGTAAAAAAAGGGGAATTTTGTGCCCTTGCAGGGCCGTCGGGATCGGGTAAAACCACCCTGCTCAATCTAATGGGCGGACTGGACACCCCCAGCCAGGGAGAAATAATTCTGGACGGCGAAACGCTCACCGGGTTATCCCAGTCAAAACTTGCAGAGATGCGCCTGAACAAAATCGGCTTTGTATTCCAGGCCTATAATATCATCCCGGTGCTGTCGGCCCGGGAAAACGTGGAATATGTGATGCTCATGCAGGGTGTGCCCAGCAAACAAAGAACAGAGCGGGCCAGATCTGTTCTGGATGATGTGGGGCTTTCGGGCATGCACGACAGACGGCCAGCCGAACTGTCCGGGGGCCAGCAGCAGCGGGTGGCGGTGGCAAGGGCCCTTGTCTCCAACCCGTCCATCATCCTTGCGGACGAACCCACGGCCAACCTGGACTCCCAGACCGGACAAGGCCTTTTGGAAATGATGGCCCGAATGAATGAACAGCGGCAGGTCACCTTTATCTTCTCTACCCATGACCGGATGGTGATGGGATTTTCCCGAAGAATCATCCGGCTCAAGGACGGGGTGATTGTTGATGATCATACCAAGTAGAGACAAAAAACACCGATGGAAATACATGGCATCAAACCCCGTGGCTTTTATTTTTCTGTTCTTTTTGTTCCAGCTTCTTTTTGTCGCCCTTGGATATGCACAAGAAGAGGCATCTTTTCCGGACATAGAATGGGACGGACACTTAAAAATCTACAGTCGGACGTTGTTCCCAAAATCGGATTCTGCCTACCGGCATGTGGGTCTGTCTCCCAATTATGACGGATTTGGGGAACTGCGCCTGAACAGCAAACTCTTTTTCAGCGATGCGCTGTATCTGGAAATCAATTATGAAGCGATCGCCGGCGGCGGAGACACCCGAAAGGATGGAGAACAACTCAAAACGCGATACCCTGCCCTCTTCCCCGACGGTCTGGCCGGTCCCGTCAAAGATGACCACCGACTTTTCAATTTAACCCACAGCCTGCACGAGGGTGAGCGTTCGGTTATATATCATCGCCTGGACCGGGCGTTTTTATCCTTTTCACCAGCCTGGGGGGAAATTCGCATCGGCCGCCAGGCCGTAACCTGGGGGCATGGATTCACCTTTAACCCCATGGACCTTTTCAACCCCTTTGCGCCCACTGATCTTGAACGCGATTACAAAACCGGCGACGATCTGATTCTGGTGCACGTCCCGGTCAAACGTGTGGATCTGGATCTGATTTATGCCGCCCACAGGGACCCGGATACTGATGAAGCAGGCATGGATCAGTCCTCTTTGGGCGCAAAACTTCACACCAACCTTGGCGGACTGGACACGGATGTCATGGTGGCACGGCACTATAAGGACATGGTTGCCGGCATCGGCACCGCCGGCAACCTTAAAGATGCTGCCTTCCGGCTGGATCTAACCGGCACGTTTCTTAATCAAACGAGCCGGGGACACTCTTTTTACATCTCCGGTGTGGCCAACCTGGATTATTCCTGGGTATGGTTCAACAAAAACTGGTACGGGTATGTGGAACTGTATTACAACGGACTGTCCGACAATGATTACAGTCAAGAACTGCTGGACCCGGTTGTTTCAGACCGTCTGGACAGAGGCGAACTGTTTGCTTTGGGCCGGTGGTATGCCAGCGCCAACGTCAACCTGGAAATTCATCCCCTGGTCAATGCCTACCTCACCCCCGTCGTCAATCTCCACGACGGCTCCGGCATGCTGCTGCCCCGGGTGGTTTACGACGTTTCCGACAATATCCGTATCACCCTGACCGCCCTTTTAAACTGGGGCGCCGCCGACACCGAATACGGCGGCTTTGTGGTCCCGGGTACCGACTTCACCACGGCACCCGCAGACACAATTTCAGCATGGCTCACCTGGTATTTTTAAACCAGCCCGAAGATCTTGAATTTCCTTTTCCCACAAAATACACGCCATGGGCAAGAGACATAGAGAAGAAACAAGAAGAGCGATCAATAAAGTCTTTATACCAATGATGTCACGCAAATAAAGGCTTCAGGTGATATAAATAGACTTAGCCGTCGCTCCACTATTTCTCAAAGTTCTGATTTTTTGCTATTTTAACGTTGCATTCACTTGCCAGTGCTGTTTACGGGTACCGTTGAATGACTGGTTATCCCCAATTTATACTTTTTAATATACTTTTCAGCCATATACTACCTTCTGGGGTAATCAACCAATATAGAGCACTACAATTTACGACGACAGTCACCCAACTAAAGTTTCCTGTAAATTTATTGAGCCCCGTGCTATGCAACCATGCGTAACAGGGTCTTGACGAAAGATTTTTGTGGGGTTTGACCTGGCACAGGGCAAACCCTATAAAAATCAGAACTCAATGCCGTCTCGGCAATAATCCTGCGCACATCAGAAAATGCAAATCCAGATCGTCCCCGAATTTTATGTCTTCGGTCTGGTGCATTTTCCAATCGGTCGGCATAGATCCATATCAGCGTAGTGGCCATCATGCAGAAGTTAAGGTGATTCAATACGGATTCCGCATTCCGAACTTGTGATTTAGAACTGCCAATCTCCTGCTTGATCTCCTTAAATCCGGATTCTATTTTCCAGCGCGCACCATAATATTCTATAATTTGCTCAACCGAAAGCGCCATATCTGTGGTCATCAGGGCAACATATCGTGTTTTCCGACAAACCCAAATGACTCGCACCTGGCACTTCATCGTTTTTAACATAACGGTTTGTGAATATGCCTGTACTTCTCTGTTTTTGCCGTAAAGAAAAACCGTATAAGCCTTTGAGTTTTCTTTAAATTTCGCTGCACAATCAGCCACAGAACCCATACGTCGGCCATATTTTCGTGGGCGCCCAGCCTTAGGTTTTCCCGTAGGCACAGGTGCAAAACCATACAATGTAATATTTGTGCGCATACGAGAAAGTAGATGGAAAGAGCCTTCTTTTCCAAGATCTAACCTGGACCAGAGGCCATTGTTGCCAAACCAACTATCTGTCACAGTCAACACTGGTTGCTTATAATAATTTTGAATACCCTTTATCATTGTGGCAGCCTGTGCCATTTTGTCTTCAAAAGGAAGAACTTCCCCTTTTCGTTTGGCTGTAGCAGATTCTGCCTCAATATCCTTTTTCATCATATAAAACCGAAAATCAAGAGGCAGGCAGGCCCATCGAGATTTTATTTTTTTCAATAACCCTACTGCCAGAATACACTGTGACCATGGGTAGGAGCTCTGGTTGGACTTTGTTGCATGGTCGTGAAAATGTGCGCAACCAAAAATTTTCTTTCCACTCTTTGGATTTATGGAATCATCCAGGGCTACTATAATTCGTCCTTCTACAACTGATGACGGAATCATTCCCCACATGGCTTGCCATAATCCTTCCCACGGTAATGTCGGACTCGCCATAAAGGCATAAAACCTCTGACTTTGCAGTTTAAAACCGAACAAAATTTGCAGGGCACGTAACAGATTAGAGGTGATTGAAGATGTAAATGGCACCACCACAGCCAGCAACGTGTATGCAAACCAGACTTTTCTTTTCTGTCCCTGAGCATTATTTGAAAATTCAGCTTGTAGAGGTCTTAGCAAATCACGTAATATAAACATGGTAGGTTGCTCCTTTTTTGCTATAGTTTCAAATATTTAGACATAATTGAAGTATAGCATAGGAGCGCCTACTTTTTCAAAAGTTTAACGAGATTTATTTCAATAAAATCAACAATTTATCTTGAGAAAATCTTCCCCTTTGGTATAAAAAATGAATTTCAATTTCCATACCAACTGCATTTTAAACGTCCTTTGAACTAATATTAATTTTTAGGAAACTTCAGTCACCCAATAGACTATTCGAAAAGATAATTTTTGGGATTTATGCCTTAAAAAACTTTGTGCAATCTTGGCACCTGGCCAACCTCCACACAGTGACAATGCATGTAATGTGTTTTCTGCAGTTCGCCATCTTCCGTACTCAGCAGCATTTTTATCTTTTGCGTACATTAAAAATGCGGTAGTACTCATGATTGAATATAGATAAATCAATTCGATTGGAATTAATCTCAATGCGAAAAGGTAATATAAAACGAAGGAGAAAATACTGAATAAAACCAAAGAAAAAAATTTTTGACTCAGTTCTTTACCATTTTTTTTATGTCCTTTTAATGGAACGACATCAATTGCACAGAGACGACCTTTTTGATCAGTTGATCTGTAATATTTCACTTCTATGTTAATTATTGGGCGTTTATGACGATAGCTGTAATCATTAATGTGGAAAAATAGGGAGTTACAACCTGATTTTGGAGTTATGAAACCAAAGCCTTTTTCTTCATTCCATTTTGATATGATGCCATGTTCTATGTTCATTGTGGTTTCATATGGTTAATAAGTTATTATGGGCTTGGTCATAACATCGGCCACAATGTAGGTTGGAGGTGACGCAGGAACCCCAACATAAGTTTCGAAATTGACGGTATATTTTGTTGGGGTTCCTGCGTCACCCCAACCTACAGCAAATTGGCATGGCCCTAAATATAATCCGGGCACTGCTGTGCCCGGTCTATAGTCTATATTCGTGCAGAGCCTTATGATTGCAGAGCGTTGAGCCGAAGCGTTAAAGGCCGGTCCTCTTCCATCTCTTTGGAAAATCCGATGGCGCCCGGGTTCCTGAACCGGTCGGGGCATGCACAGGCCGCCACCCAGTCTTCCCGGATGGCCTTGAACACTTTAAAAGCATTGGATTCCAGGTCAACAATGCTTTTTTCCATGACCAGCTCCAAACGCCCTTTGCGCTCCTCAAGGTGCATGAGCCGGGCAATGGGAATGCCTGCCGGTTGCCACTGATCAAACTCTTTTTCCAGATTGATGATGGCCGCCATCTGCCCTGTGGCACCGCCTGCAATCAGATGAAAGGCCGTCAGCCCTAAATTGTAAGCATAACAGCAGTCAAAATATGTGGGATCGGCACCCCGGCCGTCATATCCGTAAAAATGGGTCTGGAGGTTAAAATCGGCCTGGGACTTTTTAAATATATTAATCAGCACCGACGGGGTCTCTTCTTCGTCATCCAGCATGCCCGCATTAACCAGGGCAAGCTTCAGGGTTTTCAGGGAGATGATATCCGGTTTGACCAGCACGTATTCATCCTTGGGATTTTTGAACAATGCCGGTGCAAACAGCTCCGGGTCCATGCCCGCATCCGTCATCAGCGACACATAATCATTCCGAAGAATTCCCACTTTGTAACGCCCCTGCTCCCGCAGCACGCCCAGATACTCCTTAACCATGTCCATAATGATCTTCTCGGTTTTGACCTGGGAGAATTGAAAATTGCCATGAAGATCCCGTTCCACCAAAAGTCCTTCCCTGAAGAATCCGGGCAACTGGTTAAACAGCTCATCATCCCGGACATTCCATATGGGAAACCGGTCTTTGCCTTTGCCCATCATACCCTGGGCGATTCTGCGTAGATAATCCAGCTTGTCGTTAAGGGAAGGAAATGTCCTGTGAAAATCCAGGTCATGAATTCTATTGTAATCGGCAATAATTTTATTGAGTTTTGTGATGAACACCTGAATTTCATTGATGAATTCCAGAATACCCTCGGGGATGATCATCAGGCCGTAATTTTTGCCGAATGCGGCCCGCCGTACAATGATATCACATATCACCCTGGACAGATGGCGCAGGGTAATCCCAAAGGCGTTATAATCCATCTGCCCGCCTTGTTCCAGGGCTTTGGACAAGCGTTCCTGGTCCACATAGTCGGCCAACTCCTCACCGATCAGGGCGATATTTACATGGGTCTGAAGCGCTGTTTCCAGGGTCAGATGGCTTGCCACCCTACCCATGACCTTGCATACATGCCAGTATTTGATATCTGAACTGCTGTCGTTGGCCAGATTGGCAATATTTTGGGCAAAGGCCCGGGCCGCAGAATGAAATCCAAAGGAGGTGGCGCACAACACCCTGCCGTCTTCGGTTTTTACCTGGATATCTCCGTCAATGGTTTTGGGTACGCCAATGACTTTTATTCCTGAAGATTTAAAATGCTGGGCCAAAAAGGCGGCATTGGTATTGGAATCGTCCCCGCCAATGATCACCAGCGCATCCAGCTTCAAAGCCTTGCATACCGTCAGGGCCAATTCCATTTTACTTCCCGAATCAATTTTGGTCCGGCCGGTTCTGATCATACCGAACCCGCCCATATTCCGGTGGGTGTCCACAAGTTCCGACGTGATCTCAAGGTACCGGTTTTCAAGCAACCCCTCGGGCCCTTTAATGAACCCGAACATCTTGGACTGGCTGTTAAACCGTTTCATTTCATCAAAAAGGCCAGCAATTACATTGTGCCCCCCCGGGGCCGGGCCGCCGGAAAAAACCACACCGATGTTGCGCGGCTTTAAAAATTTTTCCTTTGCTTTTTCATCGGGATCAGGATCTGTAATCAGCTGTTGAACCGGATTATTGATAATTCCGGGCAGCATGCGTTCCGCCTCGGTATCTTTTAAAAAACGGTATTCATTCAAGGCCTCAAGAGATGTGTGTGATCCATTGAAAATATCTATTTTTTCAGGAGAAAACCGTCGTCTTGCCAGGGTTTCCCTGCTCTCCTCGTTCATGGTTTGAAGGGCCTTGGCCCGCACGTCGGAAGAAATCTCCAGGGTATTGTTGTTCATCTATTACTCCAAATTCATTTTTTCTACTGTGCCATAACCTGATTTCGACCATTTTCTTTTGCCTTGTATACCGCCATATCCGCCCGTTCAAACAGATCCGTGGACGAGGTATCGCCTTCCTTAACACAGGAAACGCCGATGCTGACCGTAACCCGAACCGTGTCCTCTTTGTACAAAAATTCAATTTTTTCTATGGTCTGACGAATTTTTTCGGCAACATGTATGGCGCCTTCTACATCGGTCTCCGGCATAATGACGACGAACTCTTCGCCGCCGTACCGGGCAAGCATATCACATTTTCTCAATAAAGGCCGGGTCCGTTTAATAATTTCCTGGAGACATTTGTCACCAATGGCGTGTCCATAGGTGTCATTAATATGTTTAAACTTATCTGCGTCAATGACCAACAGGGAAAAAATATTTTTATACCGGAGAAACCGGTCCATCTCTTCCCCTATTTTCTTGTCATAGGCCCTGCGGTTTTTGGCGCCGGTCAACTGATCCTCGTTGAGTTTTCGCTCCAACTCTTCGGAATATTTTGTGGCCGCCTGCAACTCCTGTTTAAGTTTAGCAAACCCGGAAGTAAAAGAGGTCTTGCTCTTTTTTGCCAATTGACTGATGGCCTGGTCCACCTTCTGCTTTTTTTGCAGGGCCTTTTCAATGGACGCAAGACCCGTGGATATCTTTACCCTTAAATCATCTAAGCTGTCGGCCACATCAAATGAATTTTTGATCCCGGCCATTTCGTCATTTAATATGGTTTCAAACCCCTGATTTGAGAAAAGCAGAGAACTTGTGTGCTCAAAGGAGGAGACCACCAGCTTTTCAATTTCAAAAATCCGTCCCACGATATCCCGGATAAAGGCATTCACCTTTTCCCGGTCCTGGCTGGTCTCTGAGATATAATTGAAAATCAGGGAAAAAATATTTTCCCGAACACCTTCAAAATCATGTATCTCTTCTATTTTCAGCAGATTTGAGGTAATGGTTTCCAATCTTCTGGTATATTTATTATCAAGGGTGGATTTTAAATGATTCACCACATCCTGGTAACTTTGCCGCAGATTGTCCAGCACCTGGGTTTCGGATGAATTTTTCCGAAACGAGGAAAAAAAACCCTTCTTTTTTTTTGCCGCTACAGGACCCACATCTTCCTGAATCATGGCCGTTTTAATCTGACCGAAGATGTATTCAATTTTAGCCGGCGACGCCTTTTTGCGCATGGCCGCACCCAGCTGAACGCAGGCATTGCCCAATGCCGTGCCGTCCTGGGACAACTCTTCTAAAATAATGGGAAAGTACCGTCTGTAAAGGCTGTCAAGATTCCCATACTGTGCCTCGACCGCATCCAGTTCTTTGAGCAGACGATCTTTCTGGGTTTGTAATTTATCGATTTGAGCTTGTAATTGATTTATTTTATCGTCCTGTGGTTCTGCCATAATGTATCCCCAAGCTTAAACAACTTGTAATGGTTGATTATTTTTAGCCAGTGAAACAAGGAACGTAAAGTTAATTTAACAGCCCCCAAGACTTGATTGCGGCTGATAAAAATTGTAAAAGATGCCACATATTAACCTGGATTTTACCTGATTGGCAAATCAGGATTTAAAATTTACAAATTTAAGATACAAAATTAGGGACTCGCCCCAAAATGAATGCGACAAACGTTGCGACGAGACCTTAAATCCAATGAGGAGATATAAGGGTGGTATTCAGCTTTTTTAAGAAAAAAAATAAACCTGCACAGGCGGAACCCGTTGTAGAAGAAAACAGCCCCGAAGAGGAACAGCAATCTCCGGTGTCTTCTTTGCAGGCAGACCAGGAAGTCGTTCTGCAGCCTGAAGCACGTGAGGCTACAGAAAAATTTGAGGAACAAGAACCGGATATGATAACCGAGCCTGACCGGGAATCTGATCCAGCTCCGGAAGAAGCGTTCACTGAAGAAACCGCTTACAAGGAACAGCAACCAGTTCAAGACAAGCCTCAAATCAAAGAGGGAACAGGGCTGCTCTCAAAACTAAAATCCGGCCTGGCCAAAACCCGGACAGTATTAAACACCGATGTCACCGAGCTGTTCTCATCGTCCAAAGCCATAAATGAGGATCTGTTCGATGAGCTTGAAGAGCGCCTGGTGACCTCGGATCTTGGCATTGACATCACCATGGAGATGATGGCGCGAATCAAGAAAAAAAGCCGGGGGCTGTCCACGGCGGATCAGCTTCGCCAGGTGCTCAAAGAGGAGTTGTTCACCCTGTTCCCTGACGCTGTACCGGCGGTTCCATCCGGGCCCAAACCTTATATCATCATGATGGTGGGTGTGAATGGGACCGGCAAAACCACCACACTCGGCAAACTTGCCATGAAATACAAGGCCGAAGGCAAAAAGGTATTGATTGCCGCGGCAGACACCTTTCGGGCCGCAGCCATTGAGCAGGTGGAAATATGGGCCCAGCGCGCAGGCGCAGACATCGTCCGGCACAAAGAAGGGGCGGACCCTGCGGCGGTTGCCTACGATGCCGTTGAAGCCGGCATGGCAAGGGGGGCCGATGTGGTGCTCATTGACACGGCAGGCCGGTTGCACACCCAGAAAAATCTCATGGAAGAATTAAAGAAAATCAAGCGTTCCGTGGATAAAAAATACAAGGGGGCACCCCATGATGTCATGATGGTCATTGACGCCACCACCGGTCAAAATGCGTTGTCCCAGGCAGAAATGTTCCACAAGGCCGTCGGGGTGACCCAGATGAGTGTGACCAAGTTGGACGGTACGGCAAAAGGCGGAATTGTGGCAGCGGTCTCTGCGGCCATGCAGCTGCCCATTGCTTACATTGGTGTGGGAGAGGCCATAGAAGACCTGCAGGCGTTTGATGCCAAGCGCTTTATCGATGCGCTGTTTGATGATTGATCTGATGCCCTCAGTTCCGTATTCATCCAGAAATAAAAATTTCTGGATGGATACGGTTTAAAACTCAAACAGATCCAGGGACGGCTTCTGCATATCCACATAAATCATCCGATTGTCCCTGGCCTGATTTTTTCCCAAAAGAATATTTAGAACAGCCATCATCTGAAACGATGCCACCAGTGCCGGGGACAAAACCGGTGTTCCCAGTAGATGTTCGGCTGAAACCGCCTCTTCCTGGCCGCCGTAAAGCATCTGCATACGCCCATCCAAGGGGTGGATGAGCATCACACGTCCCCCGAATCCGGCAACGGTTCCGTGCACCAGGGGTAAACGGCATTTGTCGGCAATGCCGGCCAGGACCAACCGGTCACCCGGCGTATCAAGGGCATCAACAATGACCTGGGCATCTGCGAATAAACCCGCCTGGTTTTCGTTGTTCACCGCAATCTTGTGGGCCGTGATCCGTACGGCAGGATTAATCAGCTGACAACATTCCTGCACCACCTCAACCTTGGGTTTGCCCAGGGTATTCTGGGCCGAAAAAACCTGGCGATTGAGATTGGTTTCATCAAAAGAATCGGGATCAAAGATGTGCAGCACCCCGACGCCCAGACGGCAAAGGCCTTCTATGATATGGCCGCCAAGACCGCCTGACCCGACCACGGCCACCCGGGACGTTTGCAGGGTGATTTGATCTTTTAACGTGATGGAAGGCATATTGCGAAGATACCGCAAGGGCACAATTTCCTTTTCCATACTTTTCACATATACCTGATGCAACGGCATATTTAATATCTGCGCCACATCCGACAGGTCCTTGTCACCAATGACCTGCCGGTCTTTACCCTGGCCGTCCCTTTTAATCCGTGCCCTGGACGCAAGTAACTGTTCGGTTGACATCATCCGCCACCAATGGGCGGGAAAATCCCCACACGATCATTATCCTTCAGAGAAGAATCCAAAGACCCTGCAACCCCATTGAGAAACACCAGTTTAATATCCTGTTCAGGGACACCGATACGCTGGACTGCATCCCGTATGGTGGCAGGGCCGTCAAACTCAAGGCAACCGTCGGAATCGATATCTCCATGGCCGGCATAGGAGGCAAGCGTGGCAAAAAGTCTGATCTCTATTTTCATTTAATATTGTCCGATTTTTTGTCTGATTTCGTATCTGTATTTTTGTTTGGGGAGGAGACAAGCCCCAATAGCAGCCGGTATGGGCCGGGGGTGCCGGGCGGCAGTGCCGCAATCCGGTCTCCGTCTTGAAGCGGTGTGTCAAAGGGCGAAATTTTCCCGTTAACAAAAACCCCCTCAATCTCCTGGGGTTCTATTCCCAAACCGTCTAAAATATCCTGTACACATTGACCATCCTCTAAATCAAGAACCGCATCGACACAAGGAATATTTTTCGCCTTAAGTTTTGTCTGTAAAAATGAAAACGCGTTAAATAGTACAGAACCCATGTCATCCCCAATGTTGCATAAAAAAAATGGGGCAGCTTGCACATGCACAACGCTGCCCCGGAAAATAGATGGCTAAATCACAAATTAGAATTTTACGGCTTCAGCCAGTTCCTCAGTTGTGAAATCCCAAGATACATTATGGGGTGCAATCTTTTCCTTGAACATCTCGGGAAGCTGGTCATCCTTGGAGGTAAAACCGGCCCGACGGTTAAATTCCAGCTCGTCTTTCAGAATGGAGATACCCAGGTTTACCACATCATCAGTGGTAAGACTCAGGCCATATCTTGCATTGATCATATCCACGACCATCTGCAGGCCTTCGGGATTGTCAAGGATCGGGAAGGCCACGAACAGGCAAAGGCCGGCCGCATCAATGGCTGCGGTGGCGATCTGCAGGGTCTTGGAGATATCTACGTTACCTTCCTTTTTCAGCGGATCAATGGAACCGCCGACACCCAGAATGTTCTGGCATACACCGTACCCTGCGGTATGGTCCGCGCCCATGGGGGTTGTGGCATATGTAACGCCAACCGCTTTAACCGCTCTTGGGTCGTATGCCGGCAAAGCCTGACGTTTTACCACAGGTACACGGTCTACGCCCAGGGCCTGGCCGGTAAAAGCGGCTCCGTTTCCAATAATTTTACCCATGGGGTCGCCCGTGCCCACTTTCTTAAGCAGTTCAATGGCCGCCTTGCCGTCGCCCCATGGAATGACGCCACCTTCCATGGCAATACCCATGGCCACCCCCGTATCAATGGTATCAAGGCCGAACTCGTCACACAGCCTGTCCATCATGGCAATATCATCAAGATCCTTGATCATGCAGTGGGAGCCAAACGCCCATACGGTTTCATATTCGAAGCCTGAAGTAAGATAGTTGTTGTCTTTGTCATTATAAATCTGGGAACATTTGATCACACAGCCCGGATGACAACCTTCGGCTGCAACACCGCCGCGTTTTTCAATGTTGGCTGCCAGCACTTCGCCGCTGATCTCCTTGGCATCTTCAAACCGTCCGGTTCTGAAGTTCTTGGTCGGCATGGCACCGGCTTCGTTGATCACATTAACCAGAACGGCGGTACCAAAGGCGGGCAGGCCCTGGCCTGAAACCGGATGGCTTGTCAGCAGTTCCACCCATTTTTTATTGGCTGTTTTAAAGGCTTCGGGATCACTAAGTTCCACACGTTCTGTGCCTTTATCATCAACAACAATGGCTTTGATTTTCTTTGATCCCAGGACCGCCCCAAGACCGCCGCGACCGGCTGCACGGCCGGGATGCCCTTTGGGATCTGCAAAGTGGATGGATGCAGCTGTCAGGCGCTGTTCCCCGGCAACACCGATACTTGCAGTGCCCACACGTTTTCCAAACCGTTCCCAGAGCTTTGTAATCATCTCGCCGTTATTTATGCCCACATATTCGTCTGCGGGAAGGAACTCAACACTGTCTTTTTTAATAACAATCAAGGAGAACGCATCGTCCTCGGGCTTATCTTCCAAAACCAGGGCCTTAATCCCAAGCCGGGCCAGTTTCTGGGAAACCAGACCACCGCTGTTGCTCTCTTTAATACCACCGGTCAACGGGGATTTGGAACCCAGGGACAGTCGTCCTGAGTTGGCAGCGGGAGAGCCGCTCAACAATCCCGGTGCAAAGACCAGTTTATTATATCTACCCAGAGGATGGGATGTAGCAGGAACTTCATTTAGGATCATTTTGGAAGTCAGGGCCCGTCCGCCAAGCCCTGCCAATTCTTCAGCCGGTGTTTCAAATGAATAGGTTTTTTCCCTGGTGTTAATTCTTAAAATTTGTGACATGTGGTGCTTGCTCCTTGAATCTGTACTTTTAATCGGCCAGCCTTTCTTCACAATCCACTGCTTAAAAATTTGGCCCTGTTTTACATATCTTCACATATTAAAGTTTAGAAAATTCCATGTCAACTAATTAAAATCATTAATGTTTTTAATTCAAACAGGCGTTATCTTTTAAGATTACCGGTTCTTAAAAGAAATGTGTTCAAGAAAAATATAACTTATAATTACCAAATCCGACACCCTTAAATATAGGAGAGGCAGATCATCTTTTTCTGGACCCAGGGTTGTTTCTATAAAGTCAATATAAAAGAGAGCAAACCCTTAAAAGCAAAAAGGTCCTGCTGCTCCCAAAAAGATGAGAACGGCAGGACCTTTGCATCTGGTTACGGGGTGTGCCCAAAGCGTGTAAAATTCACCCGCCCACGACCACCTCCATGCCATTTCGGGCAAACAGATCCCGGGCGGCCTCAATAGTCTTGGTGTCCGGTTCGGACATGGCGCAGGTCTCGTTAAAGGTTTGCCCCAGCTTCTGGTACTTGCCCGCCATGATGTCGTGGTAGGGCAGAAGGTTGACCAGCAGAGGCGCTTGGGGCAGGGAGGATAGAAACGCTGCCGTCTGCCTTATATTGGAGGAATCGGCGTTCACCCCCTGGATCAGTGGGATTCGGATCCAGATTTTGGCCCCGGTTTCCGCCAGGGCCCGCAGATTTTTCAGGATCAACGCGTTGCCCACACCGGTCCATTGCCTGTGACATTGGGCATCCATGTGTTTAAGATCGTAGAGAAACAGGTCCGTATGGGCCGCCACCCGCAGCAGGGTGGCTGTTCCGGTATGGCCTGTGGTGTCCACGGCCCTGTGGACGCCCACCTGGCCCAATGCCTTTAGGGCGGCCTCCAGAAATTCGGCCTGCCCCAGGGGTTCCCCGCCGGAAAAGGTGACCCCGCCGCCGGACTGGTCAAAAAAGAGTGCATCCTTTTCAATCTCCTTGACGATATCGGCCACCGTAACCTTGCGGCCGAAAATCTCAACGGCCGTGGACGGACAGATGGCGGCGCAGACCCCGCAATTGACGCATGTATGCTGATCCACGGCAATGCCCGTTTCTTTCAGGGCCAAGGCCTTTTCCGGGCAGGCGCTGATACACATCTCACAGCCGATGCACTTTGACGGGGTATACACCCGCTGGGGCGAGGGGCAGATGCCTTCGGGGTTGTGGCACCAGGCACAGTGCAGGGGGCAGCCCTTGAGAAAAACAGTGGTTCGGATGCCCGGACCATCGTTGATGGCGTACCGCTTGATGTCGTAAATCAGTCCTGATTCCATCTTCATTAAAACACTTCGTTTTCGGTGCGTTCGATGATCTCCTGCTGGATATCTGCATTGAGATCGTTAAAATAGTCGGAATACCCTGCCACCCGGACCAACAGATCCCGGTAGTCGTCCGGACATTTCTGGGCCGCAAGCAGGGTGGCCGTATCCACGATGTTGAACTGGATATGGTGGCCGCCCATGGCAAAATAACTCCGAATGAGATGCCCCAGCTTGTCGATATCCGACTCCCGGCGAAGCAGGCTCGGCATAAAGCGCTGGTTAAGCAGGGTGCCGCCGGACTTGGCCTGGTCGAGCTTGCCCAGGGATTTCACCACAGCAGAAGGACCGTTGGTATCGGCGCCATGGGAGGGGGATGTCCCGTCGGAAATGGCCTTGCCGGCCAACCGGCCGTTGGGGGTGGCGCCCATGATCTTGCCGAAATAGACATGGCAGGTGGTGGAGAGCATGTTCATATGGTATTGCCCGCCCTCCTTGATGTTGGAAATCCCGTCGATGGCCGAAAACAGGTCGTTGTAGACCCTTACGGCAAGATCGTCGGCATAGTCGTCATCATTGCCGAAGAACGGGGTCTTATTGATGATGATCTGCCGCATAATCTCATCACCCTCAAAATTTTTGTTCAAGGCGGAAACCAGGGCGTCCATGGTGAACGTCTGGTCCTCAAACACATGTTTTTTGATGGCGGAAAGGCTATCGGTGATGGTGCCGAGCCCGCAGCACTGGATATAGCTCGTGTTGTACCGGGGACCACCGTCGTAATAATCCCTGCCCTTTTCGATGCAGTCGTCAATGACCACAGAAAGAAAGGGGGCCGGGGCGTACTTGGCAAACATCCGGTCAATGTAATTTGAGACCCGGGCTTTGAGGTCCACGACATAATTGAGCTGGTCCAAAAAGGCTTTATAAAGGTCGTCAAAGTTTTTAAATTCTGTTGGTTCCCCTGTGGAAAGGCCGACCATCTTGCCGGATACAGGATCCTTGCCGTTGTTCAGGGTGACCTCAAGCAGCTTGGGTACGTTAAGATAGCCGGTCAGAAGGTACGCTTCCTTACCGAAGGCCCCGACCTCAATGCAGCCGCTGCACCCCCCTTCCCGGGCATCCTCAACGGACTTGCCCTGACGAACCAGTTCCATCACATAGGTGTCGCAGTTGAACAGGGAGGGATAGCCGTGGCCCTGGCGGATGACCCGTGCCGCCGCCTTGATGAAACGGTCGGGCGTGACGGCACTGACATGGGCGGATACGCCCGGCTGGAGGATGTGAAGTTCTTCCAACACTTCAAGGATGATATAGGAGACCTCGTTAACACCGTTTGAGCCGTTGCTCTTAACGCCGCCCACGTTGATGTTGGTAAAATCGTTGTATGTCCCGCTCTCTTTAGCGGTCACGCCCACCTTGGGCGGTGCCGGGTGGTTGTTGACCTTGATCCAGAAGCAGGAGATCAGTTCCTTGGCCTGATCCCGGGTCAGGGTGCCGGCTTGAATCTCCGTCTCGTAAAACGGAGCCAGATGCTGGTCGAAATGGCCCGGATTCATGGCATCCCAGCCATTGAGCTCGGTGATGGTGCCCAGATGGACAAACCAGTACATCTGAATGGCTTCCCAGAAGGTTTCCGGCGCATGGGCCGGAACCCGGCGGCAGATTGCGGCAATTTTTTTGAGTTCTTCAATCCTTTGGGGATCGGGTGTCCTGGCCATCATCTCTTCGGCCAGTTCTGCGTGGCGCTCGGCAAAAAGAATCACGGCATCGCAGGAGATCATCATGGCCTTCCACTGCTCAACCTTGTCCGTGGCTTCGGGGTCCTTAAGGTAGTCTGCGTTGTCGATAAGATTTTGGAGCTGCGCTTTGATGTCCAGCATACCCATCTTATAAATCTTACCGTCCAGGGCAGTATGACCAGGCGCACGCTGTTCCATGAACTCGGTGAAAAGCCCTGCCTCGTAGGCGTTTTTCCAGGCTTCGGGCACATGGTTAAAAATCCGCTCCCGCTGGGTTTTCCCCTCCCAATAGGGAATGACCTCCCGGGCATAGGTCGCAATATCAGCCTCAGAGGTATAATAGGGCTGCATCTCCCGGGTGTTGAGAATCTCAAGATCCTCGGCACTGTGACAGGTCAGCTCGGGAAAGGTGGGCACAGCCTTGGGAGATGGGCCTCTTTCGCCCACGATGAGTTCATCCTCACCGATGTAAAGGGTCTTTTTTCGGCAATGGTCCAGAAAGTTCATGGCCCGGAGTACCGGCACTGAATACCGGCCCTGGTTTTCCTTGTAAAACCGGGTCTCGTGCAGGGCCCGCTCGATGGAGATTGTGGGTTCGGTTTCCACACTGAGCTTGCGCAGGCGCTGGATGCGCGGATTCATACCGGGTTCGGAACCGGTTGACGTTTCCACGGCAAAATTTCTTTCGCTGTTGGCCGCCCGTTCGGGAACACGATTTTCTTTTTTGATATATTCAACCATATTTATTTACCTCATATTATTCCATAAATTGTGGATCAGCATGTCTTTGGCAGCGTGGGTTACAAATCAGCTCCCAATAGGAATCTTGGCAGGAACAGGGACAAAGAAGACCAATAGGTCGTCAGGATCAGCGTGGGTATCCATGCAAATACGATCATATAAAAGGTGGGGGTCAGCATCCGGTTTACCTTGCAGGAGGCCACCCGGGCACCCAGATAGAGCATCGGTGCGGTGGGCGGGGTCACCAGACCCATGCCAAGGTTCACGCCCAGGATGGCAGCAAACTGCACCGGGTGAATACCCAAATGGGTGACCACAGGTAAGAGAACGGGCGTACACAACAGCGTGCCAGAGGTATCGTCCATGAGCATTCCGATCAAAACCATGAAGACGTTGACCATCATGAGCATGACCAGTTTATTGTCCGAAATAGAATTGAGAAAGGTCAGGATGGTGGCGGGCAAATCCTCCATCACATAGATCCGGCTCAGGATCATCACCACAAAGAGCATGCACATGACCACCCCGGAGGTCACCGAGGTCTTGATCAGAGTGGCGATAAAATTTTCCCGGTTCAGCCCTTTGTAAATCCAGAAGCCCACGGGAATGGCATAGAGCACCGCAATGCCAGACGCTTCGGTGGGTGTCATGATACCTGAATAGATGCCGCCCAGGACAATCACGGGCATGAGAAGCGCAGGCGTTGCCCCGCCCAGACGGGAGCCGGCCTGGGCAAACTTGGCGGACAAAGGCTGGGGGGCGGCCACGACGATATCCTTGTGTTTGCGCAACAGGAATGCATTGACCACACACAAAAGAATGGTCAGCATGATGCCAGGCCCGATGGTCGCCAGAAAACAGTTCAGCACAGACTGATAGGAGATCCAGGCGTAGATGATCTGGATGCAGCTCGGCGGAATTAAAAGCCCCAGGGGACAGGCGTTAACCAAAAGAGCCGCCGAAAGTCCCAGGGGATATTTGGACCGTTCCATCTCAGGCAGGAGCACGGAACCGATGCAGGAAAGAGTTGCGGCGGCGGCCCCGGAGATGGAGCCGAAAATGGCTGAAGCCACCACGGCCACGGTACCAATGCCGCTTTTCCGGTCACCGATGAAGATCCTGATCAGGTTGACCAGGGGCTGGGCAATCTTACCCTGTTCCATGAGGCCGCCGGCCATGATGAACAGAGGTACCGCCAGAAGCGCCACAGTGTTCATCTTGCTGTACCCCACAGGCAAAAGCGACGTGATGTTGTAATCGCCCATGCCGACCATCCACATGACCGTCGCCGTAAAACAAAACGGCACGGGAATACCGATGAGCAATGTGCCGATGAGAATGAATATTGATATCAATACGTCCATGATCAGATTTCCTCTCCTTGAAAATCACCGGCCCTGAGGGCATTCAGCGCCTTAACAAAATGTACGACGGCATAGAAACTCATGAGTGAGAATCCCACAACAATGGCGCCCTGGGGCACTGCGATGGGGATCCCCCACCCCATGGTCCGTCCCATGAACTTGAGTTGCCAGGCCATAAGTGACCAGCCCCAGCTTGCAATGGTGAGTGAAAAAACAACCTCAAGCCCCTTGGAGATAAGTCCGATGATTGCGGCAGCTTTCGGGTGTTTCGGCGCAAGGGAGATTTGAACGATATCTGCTTTGATATGGCTGTCCTCGTAACTGCCGTAGGCCGCACCGATGAAATAAAGCCAGAATGCAGCGATCATGACCAACTCATCATAGGCAAAAAGGTCCGTGTGCAGGACATAGCGCATGAATACCGCCACACAAATAATTCCCACCACGACCAGGCTGGTGACCACCAGCATGACCCGCTCGATCTTCAATAAAAATTCATACACAAAAACAAAGGCTTGCTTTATCGCCTCCATGGATGGGTCTCCTCTTTCATCCTGTGGGTTACCGTTTCAAAAAAGGTGCGGCCCGGTATGGGCCGCACCTTTTTAGATTAAAGTTCGCCTAGGTCCTTTTTGATGCTGTCAAAAATCTCTTTTCCGTACAGGTCGTAAAGCTTGGGCCATACGGTTTCATGGATATAGTCCGACAGGGTTTTGGCCTGTTCGGGTGTGGGATAAATCACCGTAAGCCCGGCCTCTTCCATCTTTTTCAGATACAGGTCGTCCTGAACCTTGGCCATCTCAAAGCTCGCTGCGGCCGTTGCCTTAAAAACGTCCTTTACAATCTGGGCATCCTTGCCAAGCCGTTTGTAAGCCTGCTTGCCCATGATGAAGGCGTTGCATTCAACAAAATTGTTATAGGCCACATAATAGTTTTCAACATCCTTGAAGGTCAGGTAATTGACGTCCGGGGTACCGCCGATCCAGCCGTCGCAGACGCCGGTCTGCATGGCAGAATAGATATCGGCCCAGTTGATGGTGGTGGTCCGGTAGTTCAGGGCCTTGGCAGAGAGCTGGTACACCTTCATGGGCGGAACCCGGATCAGGATCTTTTTGTCCGCTTTGGGATCAAAGGGATTTTCAGGCTCGACCTTGCTGCCCACGCCGATAAGCCCAATGACGTTAAAGCCAAAAAATTCGATATCCTTTTGGGCCAGGATATCTTTAAAGGTCTGGCTGAAATTGGAATCATAGGAAAAGATTTTTGGGATATCGTCGTATCCTTTAACAATATAGGGGATGCTGTGGGCTTCCAGACGAACGTCATACTCGCTTGGCAGATTGACCTGTCCCATATCCACAGAGCCCATCATAATATCCTGGAACAACAGAGTATAGTCACCGAGTTGGTCTCCGGGGAAAATTTTAATCTCAACCCGGCCTTCGGTCTTTTCGTTGACTTCCTGGGCAGCTTTGCGCAGCAATTGGGTTGACGGGTGCTCTTCGGGGTAATGGCCTGCAAAATTCAGCTTAATTTTTGCCGATGCCGGCATCGCCAAAAACAATCCTAAAAAACAACTGACAGCAAATAGACATACAAAACGTTTCATCTTTTTTTCCATCCTGATTAATTATGGGTTAATAAAAACCAAAAGTGTGTTGCGTAATCCTTTTTATTTTTTTCAAACAATCTTGTTACCGTTTTTGTTTCATTTATATTCAGTTTTGGCACCATATCTATGTCCGCCCATCATGTCAACAGGTTTTAAGGTCTTCAGACCAATTTGAAATCGGCGGTCCTGAATTTACTTGGCAAGCCGAAGGCTTTGTGGCAGTATTACAAACCAATTTTCGAAGGGGTTTTGCTTTTTTCGTAACTAAACAGATTCAGGAGATAGATGGAATTTTTAGCCATAAAGAAGAATACGGCCGTGAATATGGTGGTGGAACAGCTTTTGGAGCAGATCCGCAGCCAGGGACTTTTACCCGGAAGCAAACTGCCCGCCCAAAGGGACCTTGCCGTGATGTTCGGCGTGGGACGATCTTCAATTAGAGAGGCCATCAACACCCTGGTGGCCAGGGGGTACCTTGAACCCATTCAGGGCAAAGGCACCTTTATCAAAGAAATCCGGCAAAACTCGGAAACCCAATTTGAAAAACTGTCCACGGCCGCCCAAAAGAGTTCGTTTTTGGATCTGATGGAGGCCAGAACCACCCTTGAATGCAAAACCGCAGCCCTGGCAGCAACCCGGGCCACCGCCAATTCCCTGAATCAACTCAAGGATATCATGAGCCTCTTGCACAAGGATATGGAAAACAGCAGTTACGATATCTTTCTTCGGGCGGACAAATCGTTTCACTACGCCCTGGCCGAGGCGACCGAGAACGAGGTCATCTGCGAAATGACAAAACTGGTCCTTGAACTTCTCACGGAACACCACGAAAACCTCAAATCAGATCACCTAAGCCACGCCTACAGAAAAAAATCAGTCAACACCCTGGGCAAAGTGCTCGGGGCCATTGAAACCCGGAATCCCGCCGCCGCATCCCAATGGATGGAAAAGCATCTGACTGCCATCATCGATGAACTGGATAATGTCCTGTAGTTTTAATCCCCGCCGCCAATCAACGCCAGGAGTTCGGCTTCATCCCAGACAGTGACGCCGAGTTCTTCGGCTTTGGTCAGTTTGGAACCGGCTTTGCTGCCGGCGACAACGATATCGGTTTTCTTTGACACCGAACCTGTTACATTTGCGCCCAGGGCCAACAGTTTTGCTTTGGCTTCATTTCTTGTCATGGCTTCAAAACTGCCGGTCAGTACAATGGTTTTCCCGCTGACCGCGTTATCCTTTTCTTCGGTTCCGCCGTACAGATCATTGGTAACGGTGACGCCGGCTTCCATCAAGTTTCTCACCAAATTAACGTTTTCCTCAATGGAAAAAAATCCGGTGACCGCACTGGCTGTGGTCTCGCCCATGCCGTGGATGGCGCTGATGGTAAGTGTATCTGCAGCCATCAATGCGTCAAGATCGGCAAATTTCCGGGCCAACAGCCTTGCGGCATGTTCGCCGGTGTGATCAATGCCCAGGGCAAAAATAAACCGTGCCAAGGAGACCGTTTTGGACTGTTCAACGGCCGCGAGAATATTGTCGGCAGACTTTATCCCCATGCGTTCAAGCCCTGCCAGGGTATCCCGGTCCAGATGAAATAGATCGGCAAAGGAGCTGATTACGTGTTGATCCACCATCTGCTCCACCAGCTTTTTGCCAAGCCCATCTATATCAAAGGCTTTTTTAGACACAAAATGGCGGATACGCTCCTTGATCTGGGCGCTGCACCCGGCATTGATGCATTTGACCGCCGCCTCGCCCTCAAGGCGCCGTACCCTGGAAGCGCACACCGGACAATGGTCGGGCATGGTAAACACGGTCTCTTCTCCGGTACGGGCATCAGGGATAATTTTCACCACTTTGGGGATTACGTCCCCGGCCCGGGTGATCAATGCCGTATCTCCAATGCGGATATCTTTGCGTTCAATTTCATCGGCGTTGTGCAGGGTGGCCCTGGAGACCGTGACACCGCCGATGTTCACCGGTGCAAGTTCCGCCACAGGGGTCAGCGTTCCGGTACGGCCCACCTGGACCGTAATATCCAGTATTTTGCTGGTCTTTTCCATGGCCGGAAACTTATAGGCGATGGCCCATCTGGGACTTTTTATCTTTTCGCCCAGGGCCTGCTGGATCAAAACATCATCCACCTTAATCACCATGCCGTCGATATCATAGGCCAGGTCTGAACGAAGGGTTTCCAGATGTTTAAAATGTTCCAGCACCTGCTGAATTGATATCCCTTTTCGTATGAGCGGGTTCACAGGAAATCCCAGATCTGCAAGGTACTCAAGCATCTGTGCCTGGGTGAGAAATTCAAGACCTCTAACCACACCCACGCCGTAGACAAATATGGTCAACGGCCGCTGGGCCGTAATTTTTGAATCCAGTTGGCGCAGGGACCCTGCGGCGGCATTGCGGGGATTGGCAAAAACCGATTCACCTTTATTCATGCGGCGCTGGTTGAGCATCTCAAAATCTTCATGCCGTATGATCACCTCGCCGCGCACTTCGATCAACTCCGGCACAGCTGTTTTATCGGCTATCAGACGCAGGGGCACGGAGCGGATGGTCCTGATATTTTCCGTGATCACCTCGCCGGTGTATCCGTCTCCCCGGGTGGTGGCCAATACCAGCAATCCGTTTTCATAGGTCAGTTCCACAGCCAGGCCGTCCAGCTTGGGCTCTGCCGTATAAGTCAGGGAATGTGCCCCGGACGTTTTCAGACACCGGGCATGAAAATCAAGGATTTCCTGATCATTAAAGGCATTGTCCAGGCTGAGCATGGGCACCGAATGGGGGGCCGTATCAAAAGCGGCTAAAGGCGGAGCCCCGATGCGCCGGGTGGGGGAATCCTCGGTGACAAGCTCAGGAAAACGGGTTTCAATGTCAATGAGCTTGCGCAGCATCATGTCATAGGCCTGGTCATCAATGACCGGATCATCCAGCACATAATAGCGGTAACTGTGTTCTGTTAATTCCGAGCGCAGCTTTTGCGCCTCAATCCGGCTTGTCTCAAAATCCATCTGCAAGTTTTCCTGTCAATGCCATGGCAACGCCTATGGCTTGTTTACGCACGGCTTTAAACCTTTTTTTATGAAATCCCGGGTCCCAGGCACCATCGCCCCGGGCCAGGCTGTCGGAAACCACAAGCAGGGCCGCTATGGGGATTTTTCTGAACCCGGCCGCCGCAAATAATGCCGAACACTCCATCTCCACGGCACAGGCCCCTTTATCATTATACCAGGCCACCTTTTCAGGGGTTTCCCGGTAAATGGCATCCGTGGTCCAGATGGTGGATTGGGGCTGTACGTCAAGCCCGGCTGCGCCAAGGGCATTAGCAAGGCTCGCGGTAAGACCGGCATCGGCATGAACCGCCGGCAGCTCCTCGGACAAGGACAAATCCATATAGTGCCGGGATGTTCCCTCATCCACCAGGGCTTTTTCCACCACCACCAGATCCCCCGGAACAAGATCCGAGGACAGACTGCCGCACCAGCCAAGGACAATAACGGCCCGGGCGCCCTGTGCAATCAATGACTCCAGCAGCATCACCCCATAGGGCGCGCCGATAAAGGGACCGGTTACACTCATCCCCAGAGGATCATCTTTTTTGACCAGCACACTGCTGTTAAAAAAAGCGCGGGACTGCCACTTGCCAAATTCCTGGCGGATCAGTCCCATGTCCGGGTCCGTGCTGACCATCAATGCAGCGGGCCCCACGCTTTTTGCATTTCTTTGTCCTAAGGGCGGAACAATTGACGGGCTATTCAGGTCCGACCATGTCGGATAACTCATCTTTAACCTCATCAATAATGTCATACAACCACATGACATCTTCCACAGAGAGTCTGCCCGCCTTCATGGGCGCCCGGTCCGAGCCGTCTTTTTTCTTCAAAATTCTGGGGCCGACCTGGAGTTTAGGTTCACCCTGGCCATACTGCATAATGGAGATGATCAGTCCGGTTTCCTCATTTTTCCACTCCGCTATCTTTTTATCCTGTTCGGGATCATATCCTGCCATATTTCCTCCTTTGATTAATAAATACGAATTCCCCTGGGGTCGATGGCCGTATCCAGCACCATTGCCCCGTCTATGGGATCAAGAATTTTTTGCCACTCTATTTTCAGTTTATCCATATTTGATTCTTCCCCAACGGCCCACAGGCAGCCGCCCCCGCCTGCCCCGGTGAATCTGGCCCCGCATCCTTGCGCCTTTGCCGATTCCCATAACTTCACACCGGTATTATCCAACACATCCGGCGTCAATTCACAACGAATGGCTGTTTCCCGGTTCATCAACTGTGCGGCCTCCTCAAAGGAAAAGTCTGCCAGAGCACGGGTGAACTGCCGGGTAAGACGGGTGATCTGTTCAAACGCATCATAGGCCCGGCCCGCCCGAAATTCATTCACCCACCGCCCGTTCACATCACTGGACTCATGGGGAATGCCGCAATAGGCCACCAGGAGATGACGGTTCAATTGCTCTATTTTTTCATGGGAATCAAACACCGGACACCGCAGAAATTCAGGGCCTTTTTGCCCAAACTTCCATTCCCACAGGTTCACCCCGCCAAATGCCGCCGCCGTCTGATCCTGGGTTCCGCACAACACCCCGGCCACGGCACCTTCCAGATAATGGGCCAGCCAGGCGATATGTTCGGGATCGATCGGTTTTTCCAGGGCGGTGTAAACGGCGGCAATAATGGCCACAGCGGCACATGAAGAGCCGCCCAGGGCGCTTCGAACCGGCGATTCCGATTCAATGTGCAGATGCACCCCATGGGCATTAAAATACTGGAAAACGGCAAACATCAGCCCCATGGGACCGTCCCACCCTTTGTCATCCCGGCTGCGGTCAATGGTATCAAACCCCTTGGAAGAGATTTTAATCCGCCCTTCTTCGCCCGGCGACAGATAGACATGGGTACGCATATCAAGGGCCAGGTTCAAAGTTGCCGGCTTCAAATCCGCCAGGGGCAGATAAAAGGTGGATATATCCAGGGTGCCGCCAAAATCAATGCGGCAGGGCACACTGACATGTATCTGTTTTTTTTCAAGTATGGGTGCAAGATTCATATGTCTGATCTCATTTTGTATAAAAACTTCAGGCTGTTGAAATGTCTGCCAACATGAAATGGAATAAAAGACTCAAGCAAAGTCTCTCCCTCTTTGATGGCAACAGGAGAAAACTTAATACGATCCGCCCGGGCCATTTCCACGGTATTAATCCAGGACAACTGTTTCAAGGTTCCCTTGGACACCCAGCATCCCTGGGCATTGTCGCCCAAAGGTCCTGCAAATTGCTGGTGTTTAGGGATATTGCTTTTACACTGGGGGCAGACCACCCGGCCCGCCTTAAAATCGAACCAGAGCTTTGCCGAATCAACATCTTCCATACCGGTTCGGCAAACATCGCACCGGTCAAGCCCGGGAGAAAACCCGGATAAACGCATAAAACGAATTTGAAACAGCAGACTGATCACCTGGGTGGGGATAAACCCCTCGTCCACCATTTCAAGGGCAGTGTAAAGCAGTTCAAAAATATCGGGCTGGGCTTTTCCCTCCTCCAGCCATTGGGTGACAATTTCCGTCCAATAAGAGGCATAGGCGGTGTTCACCACGTCATAGCGAATGCGGGAAAACCCGTTTTCAAGAACAGTCTGACACAAATTGATCATGGCGTCCCTGTTTTTTTTGGGAAAGACGCACTGGATATGGTTCACTGAGAACAGGTCCATGGCGCCTGAAAACCTGCGCACACTCTTTTTTGCATTCTTTGCCATCACACTGATCTTTCCTTTGTCCCGGGTCAGGAAGGTGATGATCAGGTCATGGTCGCCATATTCAATTTTTCGAAGTAATATGGCGTCCGTGCAGAAATCGCCCGTATTGTTGTCAAATACCAAGCAACAACCTTGTAATGGTGAAATAACAGTAAACACTGATCAGGTCCATGGTGGTCGTGACAAATGGACCCGTGGCCACGGCCGGATCAATATTGAGCCGCTGGAAAATCATGGGCACAGAAGTTCCCACCAGCGCCGCCACAGTCATGGAAGACAGAATGGATCCCCCGACCACCACGGACAAGGCCCAGGAAAAGGGTTCAGCCATAAAGCTCAGCTTAGCCACCGCCGCAATCAAGCCGCCATAGGTCATACCCAGAATAAATCCCACACCAAGTTCCCTGGAAATGACCTTGGCAAAATCCCGGATATTCACCCGGCCCGTGGCAATTCCCCGGACCACAATGGTGGCACTCTGGGTGCCGATGTTCCCGCCCATGCCCATGATGATGGGGATGAACGCGGCAAGCCCTGTCATTTGCGTCAAGGTGGATTCAAACCGGCCGATGATAAAAAAGTTGGCAATCCCGCCACAGCAGCTGGCAAACAGCCAGGGCAACCTGATCCGGGTGCCTTTGAGAATGGACTGGGTCTCAACATAATCTTCACCCACACCGGCCATTTTCAGCATATCTTCGGTGGCGCTTTCATGCAGGATATCAATGACGTCATCCACGGTCACAATACCGATGATCCGGTTGTCATCATCCACAACCGGGATTGCCAGAAAATCATACCGGGACACCAGACGGGCCACCACATCCCTGTCCGTATAAGGCTTGATCGATACAAGATCCGTGGACATGAAATCTTTAAGGGGTTTATCCGGGGATTCCACCACCAGCTGGCGCAGGGAACTGACCCCCACAAGCTTGCCGTAATCATCTATCACATAGATGTAAAAGGGCATCTCAACATCAAGATACTTGTTCTGCAGCGCTTCGATCACTTCCTTTGCCTTGACGTCTTCTTCAAGGGCCACGTAATCTTTCACCATGAGACTGCCGGCAGTATCTTCATCATAGCTCATGATCTGCTCGACATTGTACGACTCTTCCTTTTTCATTTTGGACAGAATCTTGTCGGACAGTTCTTCGTCCAGGCATCCGAGCAGTTCAGCGGCATCATCCGAGGCCATGTGGTCAAAAACCGTTACCAGTTTCTCGAAATTAACGATTTTGACAAACTCCACAAAGGTCTTTTCAGACAGATGCGAAAACAGCAGACCGATATCGTCGGGGTTGTCCAGCAGATTGAACAGTTTTTCCTGGTTCAGGGGTGTCAGATGTTCAAAAATAATGGACAGATCCGCCATGTGGGTTTTTTTTATGATGTTGAGCAGCTGCTTATTGGCCCCCCGGCGCAACAATCGTGTAATGCTGTTCTCAAGTATCAGAATTTGCTCTTTTTGCATGGATACATTTCCTTTGGGCAGACAACGGTGAATGGATTTACAGCATTAGCTTAATGTGCGCACTATTTTTAAGGGTTTCCATCCACTTTTTGAACTGGGCTTCCCCGTGTTCCCGGTACAAAATATTCTGAATCTGTTTTTCCACCTCTTCTTGAACAGGCCCCTGTCCCATGGAAATAATATCGGCCACATAAAGAATTTGGAAGGCATTGCCCATATCAACAGGCTTGGTGTAGTGCCCTTTGCCGACCCCTTCAAGGGCGTCTTTGATCTCACTGCTGAAGCTTGATATGTCAAAGGTGCCGAGTTCTCCACCGGAAGCGGCATTGGAGCCGATTGAATCGTCTTTGGCAACTTGAGAAAAATCAGCCTTATTCTCCAATTTTTTCTGGACTGCGGCCAGGGCCGTTGCATCTTTTACGATTATATTTTTCAAATGATACTTCTTTTTGGACTTAAATTCCTGATTATGGCTGTTGTAATATGCATTTATCTCTTCATCCGTGACAACTATCTTGGAACGGACTGCCCTTGAAACGATCATGCTCTGGGTAATCTGCTCCCGAATTCTTTCACGGTACTGCTCAAGGGTCATGCCCTGGGCGGCCAAACCGAGTTCCAGCTGTTCCTGGTCCAGATTGTGCTCTTTTTTAAAATTTTCCACGGCATTGTCCACATCCGCATCATCCACGGCAATTCCCATGCGTTTGGCTTCCTGGACCACCAGGCTGTTTTCCACCAACTGGTTAAGCACCTGGGAGTACATTTGCGTCATCAGCTCTTTTTTTCTGGCCGAAGACTCCTGGGAGGTTTCAATATTTTTTCGATACGGGGCCGCAGCCGTATCAAGCTGGGTCAAGGTGACAATATCATCGTTTACAATGGCGACGATCCGGTCCACCACCTCTTCTTGGGCCATACAATTTGCAGCCCAGAAAAAACCAAATATAAACGCCGTTAAAACTATGCTTCGTTTTTTAACCATACTTGCGCCTCTTATTTAAAAATCCTAATAAGGGTTAACTTGTTATCATCGTTTGTTTTGAATTGAGTCCGGATACTGACGAATCCGGCCGCCCCATGAGGACTATTTTTTTTCGGTGTCCATTAAAAAGGTGCTTAAGATCAGTTTATCAATGTGCACTGGATAACTGGCCTGCAACCCCTGTATCCACTCACCATAGGCATCCTGACTTTTTTCGATCCGCAGCCTGAGCACCAGATCGTTTTCATCTACCATTGTTGAATTATCATCCATTGTTGAATCATCATCCTGGGATTTGTTCCGTCCTGCCAAACGGTCATAAAAGGCAATCATATCTTCTGCATGAATTTGCTGGGCGGCCACCAGATCCTGCATGATTAATTTTTGGATGACCAGATCTTTCTTTAATCCCTTTTCCCAGACAGAATATGATATGGCACGTTCAAGGAGCATCTGGTCAAAGCTGTCTTCGGGATAGTCTTTTTTAAAATCATCAACAGCTGATTCAAGTTCCTCGTCAGTGACATCAATGCCCTTATCCGCAGCGGCAGCTAACAGCACCGCCTCATCGGACAGATCAGAAACAAGATCCAGGACCATGGCATTGTATTCATCGGGGCTGTCGTTTACCTCATAGGGGTAGTTGGCCTGTTTGACTTCCAGTTCCCGGGCAAAGTCGCCCTGGCTGATTTCCACGGTGCCGGCTTTGATAATACAGCCCTTTTCCTCAACGTTTTTTTGCTCCTTACACCCCAAGCCGGTTGCAATGATAACACCTGCGGCCATACACCACAGGGCGCATAAAAATGAGGATCTTAAACGGTCTTTTAAGGAGCCATTGATCTCTGTTATGCCATGCCCAATATTTGAAAAAATGTCGCTCATTTTACATTCCCATTTCCACTGGCTGCTATAAGCAGGTATATCCATTTATTTTGGGAATTTTCCTTTAAACTTTTAAAAACAGAAGGGAAAACAAATCATAGCCTGTTCCCATAAATTTTTGAAACTTTTAGCATTAAGACTGTTTTTTCGCAACCCCTGCCTGGACCGTCAAATCCCCCCAAAAGACAAAAATTGTTTTTTTAGGCACGTATATGCTTCACAAGAAACTACGCTGTACGTAAAAGGGTTTAAAAACAGAATCAATCGAATATGGGAAAATGGCAGGCGGTCAAATGCCCGGGATCTTGGTCACGGCCTAAAAGTGCCGGGGCCTTTTCAAAACACAGTGCCCGGGCCACAGGACAGCGGGAGGAAAATCGGCAGCCCGGCGGGGGATGTTCCGCAGACGGAATTTCACCTTTAAGCAGGATTCTGTTGAAAGGCCGATCCGGATCAGCGACGGGGACAGCTTCAAGCAATGCCCTCGTATAGGGATGGCCCGGATGATTATAAACCGTTTGGGCATCTGCAATTTCCATGATACGCCCCAGGTACATGACAATGATACGGTCGGACATGTGGCGGACCACAGACAAATCATGGGAAATAAACAGATAGGTCAGAGCCATTTCGGACTGTAAGGCCAGTAAAAGATTCAAAATCTTTGACTGGACCGACACATCCAGGGCGGAAACCGGCTCATCACAGACAACGATTTGCGGGGTCATGCTGATGGCCCTGGCAATGCCGATGCGCTGGCGCTGGCCGCCGGAAAACTCATGGGGGTATTTGGTCAACGCCCCGGGGTCAAGTCCCACCTGATCCATCAGCAATTCAATCTGGACGGCCGTTTTTTGTTCGGCCACCCCATGGATACGAAACTTTTCTTCCAAAATCTGACGCACGGTCTGCCTGGGATTCAAGGATTCAAACGGATCCTGAAAAATCATCTGGGCCCGGGTTGAAAATGCTTTGCGCATGTTCCGGGTCATGGCGGACAAGGGTTTTCCTTCCAGAAGAATGCGGCCCTGGGTCAAAGGATACAACCCCATGATACAGCGGCCCAACGTGGTTTTGCCACACCCGGATTCCCCCACTATCCCTAAGGTTTCTCCCTTGAACACCGAAAAACTGACATCATCCACCGCATGAACATTACCGGTCCTGCGCATAAAAACACCCGAGGTGACCGGAAAATATTTTTTCAAATGCTGGATGTCCAGAATCGGCTGACGGCTTGGTACCAAATCTGATTCGCCCATTCATCCTTTCTCTTAAACCAGGTTGTTACACCTATTGTGCGTCTGAAAAGTAGCATAGCAGATGAATCAAAAACAAGAAAATTCAAAATATTGCCGAAGGTATTGAGTCCAATGATCAATTTGAAACCCTACGGGAAATCGGCTGTAACTTTATTCAGGGGTATTATTTTTCAAAACCGGTAGATTCCCGCCAAGCAGAACGTCTTATTTCAGAGGACTAAACATACAAAATTAAACAAAATGTTACAATTTTTTTGTTGAGTTATTACAAAATCTGTTTTATTTTGCGATCTCCTAAATAAAGAGACAAAGATTGTGACCACAAACCAAAATGACATAATTATCATCGGTGGCGGAATCATTGGACTTGCCTGTGCGCATTACTTAATTGAGCAGGGGGCAAGCGTCACTATCATAGAAGACCGGCAAGTCGGTTCAGGGGCATCCCATGGCAACTGCGGCCTGCTGTTTTTCAGTGATGTGATCACACTTTGTGCACCAGGCGTTGTCTCCACTGAAATCCTCCGAACCCTGCGTGGCACAAGTCCTCTTTACATCAAGCCGGAACTGGATGTGGAGCGGTTGACCTTTCTTCTGCGTTTTGCCTTGAAGTGCCGCAAAGGGCATATGACCCAAGCCGCAAAAGACAAATACACATTATTGTCTTATTCAAACCGCCTGTTCAGGCAATTGTTTAATAAAGGTGCGCTTGCCTGTGACCATGAAGACAAAGGCGTACTCACCGTCTATCTATCCAAAAAGGCCTTTGAAAACTTTCATCATGCCAATGCATTCAATGAACAGTTCGGATTAGGATATAAAAAACTGTCCCGGGCACAAACCCTGGATTTTGAGCCGGCCCTGTCGCCTGCGGTTGTGGGCGGCTGGTTTTCGGAACATGACCGGCATGTCCGCCCGGAACGTCTTGTAGCGGCATGGAAAAACGACCTGGTACGCCGGGGGCTAACCGTCAAAGAGATGTGCAGGGCCACGGGTTTTGCCTGTGAACACGGTAAGATTCGAGGCGTTCACACCAACCAGGGGACGTTTTTTTCAAATGCGTTTGTCCTGGCTGCCGGGGCTTTTTCTTCTAAAATTGCAAAGATGCTGGATTTACCCCTGCCGGTTCAGCCGGGCAAAGGGTACAGCATCTCCATGGGCCGTCCCGAAATCTGCCCTGCGGTTCCCTGCATGCTCCATGAAAGAAACATGGTGGTAACGCCCTGGAAAAGCGGATACCGTTTAGGGGGGACCATTGAATTTTCAGGATTTTCCACCTCGCTGAACCGTACCCGGTTAAATAAACTGATTCAGGGGGCTGCCGAATATATGCGTAACCCCATGGGCAGACCGCTTGTGGAAGAGTGGACAGGTGTCAGACCCATGACCTATGATGACATGCCTGTAATCGGCAAAATGTCAAAGTTCAGCAATCTTGTTGTGGCCACAGGACACGGCATGTTAGGGCTTACCTTTGCCACGGGTACGGGCAAACTTGTCAGTGATCTGATTTTGGAGAACCGGCCGGAGATTGATCCGACACCCTTTTCACCGGAGAGATTCAAATGATGGACTTTAGAAATGTGGACGCAAAAAAAGGGTTTTCGAACAGGCCAATGCTCAAAAACCCCTTAAAAATAGACTTATTGGACAGTTACATTGACCGCTGCAGGTCCTTTCTGTCCGTCCTCTACATCAAAAGTGACCCGGTCACCCTCATTAAGAGATTTAAAACCAGTTGCGTTGATGCCGGTATGATGCACGAATACGTCAGGTCCCTCCTCCTGTTCGATAAATCCGTATCCCTTTGCATCATTAAACCACTTTACGATCCCATTTGCCATTGCGACTCTCTCCTTACTTGTAGTGAATAATTTTAGTTTCAAACTCAGGTCCTGCCACGCCAACAATGGGGTCCAGCCCTTAGAACGAAACTTTCAAAGCCCTGCATTTCGCAGCTTTGAATGTATACTATTAGCTTTTGCTTAAAAATCAAGGATTATTTATTAAAATTTGATTTTTTTTCGCAATCATTGACCAAGCGGCACGCGGCAAAATGGCCGGAAGCGACCGGCATGAGCCGTGGCCGCTGATTTTCGCATTGGGACAAAGCATATTCGCAACGTTCGACAAACCGACATCCGGCCGGCATGGCAGACAACGCCGGTACATTTCCCGGAATTGTTGGCAGCGGTTCTTTTGGCGTTTGGGCCAAAGACGGGATGGATTGCAGCAATTTTCTGGTGTAAGGGTGAAAGGGATGCCGAAATAAAGTGGTCACAGAGGCGCTTTCTGCCACTGTTCCGGCATACATCACAACCACCCGGTCACAATTTTCGGCAATCAGCCCAAGATCATGGGTAATCAAAATCACGGCCATGCCCGTGGTATCCCGAAAGTGAAAAATGAGATCCATAATCTGAGCCTGGACAGTGACATCCAGGGCCGTGGTCGGCTCATCGGCAATCAGGATATCAGGCTCACAGGCAAGGGCCATGCCGATCATCACCCGCTGGCGCATCCCGCCGGACAATTGATGGGGATACTTTTTCATGACTTGTCGGGCATCGGGAATCCCGACCTTTTCAAGCATCTGTAATGCCGCCCTATTTTTTTCTTTCTTGCCCATACCCGGAAAATGCAGGGAATAGATCTCCACAATCTGCCGGCCGATGGTATGCACCGGGTTTAATGCCGTCATGGGCTCCTGGAAAATCATGGATATTTTTTTACCCCGGATATTGCGCATGTCGTCCATGGGTAGCCCAAGCAAATTTTGACCTTTAAACAGAATTTCTCCATCTTTGATGGTTGAGGCAGGCTTTGGCAAAAGCCGCATCAAACTTAAGGCCGTCACACTTTTTCCACATCCGGACTCCCCGGCAATGCCCAGGACCTGGCCGCCGGCAAGTTCAAAGCTGACATCATCCACGGCAAGGACCTGTCCCTGGCCGGTTTCAAATGCAACGCCAAGATGCTTAACCGCCAAAAGCGGACCACAATCCGTTTGATTCATTCCGGCCACACCTTTCTTTTATATTTATCATCAATAATGGTAACAGGGGCAAACACCTGCCCAGCCTTCACCGCGGCGAGGGTCTTTTGCCGGATCTCCTCGTCAACCCAGAAGAGTCCGCCGGTACCCGGGGCAAACGGGTCAAACAGGCTATCGGATACAGGGGTGCCGTGAAATTGGGGCAGCCGCATCCAGCGCCAGTAAGCGATCCGGACATAGGGCACCATATAGGAAGGCACATAGGCGCAGATATCATGGATCTTATTTTGAATGGTTTTGGACAAATTGATGCGTTCCGCTTCATCCAGGCTGTCCCGGTACCGGTCAATGAGGTTGTCCAGTTCCGGATCATCCGTGTTGGTGATGTTATTGGTCTGGGGCTTGTGCGCATTGTCCGAATGCCAGCTCTGCCAGAAGGAAGGCCTCAGGCCTGTACTCCACCCCATCCAGGCCACATCATGTTTTTTTTCCAGGGTCTTCTTGAACATGGCTGTGGGGTCAAGGCGCTCAAGTTCCAGGTCAATGCCGGCCTTGAGCGCTTCTTCCTTCAAAACAGCCAGCCTGGGCATATGCTCTTCCATGTAATAGGTCACCGTCACGGAAAACCGCATATCCCCTTTGTGCCAGATACCGTCCGTTCCCCTTTGCCAGCCGGCCTGGGTCATCAAGGTTTCAACCTTTGAAATATCATAATCCCGGGCTTTGATGGTGTAATCCGTATAGTCTCCATACCCGTAAAATGCCTGGGGCAGCCTGAAATAATCCGACCGCAGCACCTGTTTGATCACCTTGTCCATGTTCATGGCATGGGCAAAGGCACGCCGGACCCGGATATCCTTGAAAATAGGTCGGTCCAGGTTCAACCACATTCCCCGGGACGGCTGTTCCAGGTCATTAAAAAACCAGATCCGTTCTACATATCCTTTATTGATTACCGGGGTGTCGGATTTTTGGTGCCAAAATTTGGGCAGCACCATCCCAAAGGTATCCAGCCGGCCTTTCTTAAAATATTCCCACTGCATATTAAAATCACGGATCACCGTAAAAAGCACCGAATCCACGTTAAATCGATTTTTAAAATACCGCCGATCTTTTGCCCACCACTGTTTTTTACGGGAGAACCGTATAAACCGTCCCTTTTTGAACTCACTGATCTGGTACGCCCCGGTATTGGGTACAATGGCCCAGTTGAACCGGGATACAAAATCATCCCCCAGGGTTCTAAAAAAATGTTCGGGGGTCGGGCTGATGCCAAGTTTAAGATAAAGATCGGGTACGGCCTTGGTGCTTTTTACCGCAATGGTGTAATCGTCAAAGGCGGTGACGGATTCGATCTCACGGGTGTAATAATCATTATACCAGGGCGCCACAATATGTTCAGAGCGCATGAACGTCAGGGTATACACATAATCCCTGGCCGTCACCGGCACGCCGTCCGACCACCGCGCTTCGGGGTCCAGTTTGAAATACATGGTCTTTTTATCAGGGGCATAGGCCCAGTGGGTGGCAAGCTCGGGGATGATGCGCCGGGTGACGGGATGAATATTGATCAAGGAGAGCTGATTGTCCAGGATGGCACTTCGAAAAGAGCCGTTGGAATCCGGTCCCACCACCCTGAAGGTCATGGGAAAATTCATGATGGTCTCCCGGATCATCCCGCCTTTTTGAGCATGATCCGAGGCAAACACCGGGTCTGTATCGTTGGTGAGCCACTGGATACTATCGGGCAATTTTTGATACACCAGGGGCGCAAGCCCTTCATTGGAGAGCGGCTGGGAGGCAGGTATATTTGGGGGTGTGTCGGATGAACATCCCATAAGCCCGACTGAAAGGCAAAGAAACAGCACAGCCGACACCGCAAATAGAATCTGCCTGAATAGCATCTTTATTATCTCTTCTCGAAGGTGTAAAAAGATTACAGTCAATCCTTGACAGCATTTTTTTAAAAAGTAAAAGGATACAGCAATTTTTAACCCGATCCAAGAGGAGTTTTCACCCCATGATCCTCCATGTGGACATGGATGCCTTTTTTGCTTCAGTGGAACAGCGGGATAACCCGGAGCTTTTGGGCAAACCCGTGATTGTGGCAGGACATTCCAACCGCAGTGTGGTATCTGCGGCCAGTTACGAGGCGCGACAATTCGGCATCCATTCAGCCATGCCGGTTTTCCAGGCGATACAAAAATGTCCCCACGTCATTATCCAGCCGGGCAGCCGGGAAAAATATGCCCGGGACTCAAGAAAGATCATGGCCATTTTAAGGCAGTTCTCCCCTTTGGTAGAACCTGTTTCCATTGATGAAGCCTTTCTGGACATCACGGGGTGTGAAAAATTGATCGGCACACCCGAACAGACCGCAAAAAAAATAAAAACCGACATTGTCAATCAGCTGGCCCTGACCTGTTCAGTTGGCGGGGCACCGGTCCGGTTCCTGGCAAAGATCGCATCGGATATGAACAAACCGGACGGATTGACCATTATTTCTCCAGCGGCAATGATGCAGGTGATTGACACCCTGCCCATCAGCAAGGTGCCGGGTGTCGGTGCCAAGGCCATGAATCAAATGCAAACTCTTCGCATTGAGACCCTGGGTGATGTAAAAAAATTTGATCTCCAGTTATTAAACAACAAATTCGGCAGCTTCGGCCAACGACTGTTCCAGTTGGCCCGGGGGATAGACGAGACCCCCATCGAACCGGAAAGGCCCCGCAAATCCATTTCCGGAGAAGTCACGTTGTCCCATGATATTTCAAATCCCGGGGAGGTAAAATCCGTAATTCTTGCCCAGGCCCACAGGGTCGGCAATGAACTGCGAGTCGCCAATCTGCGGTGCAGAAAGGTCGGCATCAAACTAAAATTTTCCGATTTTTCCCAAATCACCCGGAGCAAAACCCTTGGCACATGGATCTGCTCATCCAATGCCATTTTTGACCAGGCAGTCTCCTTATATCATGGTTTAAAAATTACAAAAAAAATCCGCCTGGTCGGGGTGGGCGTCTCTGAATTCCAGGACACCGAAACGCCGGTTCAACGTTCTTTGTTTGATGATGAACCCCAAATACATAACAGGCAATGGGAGGCCGTGGACCGGGCCATGGACTCGGTGCTCGCCAAATTCGGCCCCAATGCCCTGAACAAAGCAAACCTTAAAAACCAGAAAATTTCAAACAAATACATAGGAGACCAGAAAGTGAACCCACTTTGTGCTGTGGAAGTGATTATCACAGGAAGGGTCCAGGGCGTATGCTTCAGACATGAAACCCACCTGGCCGCCCAGGAGAGGCAGTTGTCTGGGTATGTTAAGAATATGCCCGACAGATCAGTCCACGCTCTGTTCCAGGGGAATCAGGAAAATGTCCAGGATATGCTGGCCTGGTGCCGAAAGGGCTCCACCTTTTCCCAGGTAAAAGATGTAAACACGCGATCAGCGTCGGTTGATCCGGCATTAACGCATTTTGAAATCCGGTATTAGACCCCGGGTCATCTCAACTTAAACGTTGTCTTGATCCTGTCACTATTTTCTTCATCTTTAGCAACAGGATCGGGTTCCGTCACAAATACGCGTCGTTTATCAATCTTGCCCGTCTCTGTCAGGTAACGGGCAATCTCATTACCACGTTCCCGCCCAAGGTCTCCTAAAACTTCTCCCTCCAGGGGCATACTGGTAACCAAAAGCGTTTGCTTTTCATCCACAGTCAACTCTTTTTCACTTCCGGACTCATCCCTGGGTTTAGGGAACTGGGCTTTGTCATAGGCCTTTTCAATGAGCCGGGTTCTTTTTTCTTCATCCAAATCAGCCAGCGTCACCGTACCGTCATCAGGCAGCTTTCGATCCATAGATATAATCATGGTTTCATAGGCCCTATATCTTAATTGCTGTGCATCCTTAAACTTATTGTACTGACTATTGATTTCAAGTTTCAGATTCGGTTTTTTACCCAGCACGGTTATAAGCTTGTCCAGTTTGTCTTTTTGGGCCTGATCCAACAGGCTTTCTCCGGGCTCAAATGCCACAAACCCAAGGTCCTGGCCACCGGCGAGGCCCACAAGGTTACCTAAAAATTTAAACGGGGCCGTCACAATTCCCAGAATAAAATTTCTAAGCACCGTCCCCACCACATTTCCGAAATGAAATTTAGGATCACTGAGATCACCTGTAATGGGCAAATCCAGGTCAATCTCTCCGTTGGGATTTTTAAGCAGTGAAATGGCAAACTCCAAAGGCAAAGCGGTCGCATCTTTGCTGTCTACTTTCTTGCCCAAAGTCAACTGATCAAACACAACCCGGTTACTGGAATTGAGTTTATCATCATCTATATTGTAATGCAGATCCAGGATGAGCTTTCCCTTTTCAATTTCATACCCCAGAAACTTTTTGGAATAGACATTAAATTTGGGCAGCTCTATGTTTTTAAAGGATATGGTCAGATCAATATACGCTTTGTCTTTTAAAGGATCTACCTCTCCTGTGATATCCAATGGTGCATACCCGCCATGAACACCGTTGAGTACAAGCTGCGCATGCGTATCTCCCCTGGAGGATAGACCCGTGAGGCTGCCTGCAATCTCGGTCATGTTGGCGGTAAAATTGGGCTGGGTGAAATAATCGCTGAAATTGATATGGCCACCCTGCAGGGTAATGGCATCTATGCGGATATCGGGTATTTCACTAACTCCTTTGCCTGGTACCTCGGTGCTCTTGGGTCTGTCGTTTGCTGCCGTTTTACTTTCGGGCTGTTCCACCATGATCTCTTTGTAATTGAGCTGGGCGTTTTTATTGAGTATGGCCCGCTGGTAGAAATCGGTCAGTGCAATTTTTTTGACGACCACCTTCATGGGGTTTACTGAAATATCCATGCCCGTGGCATACAACGATTTACATCTAAAGAAATCGGTATCATCCACCTTATTTTTAGACAGAAAATCGTTAAGGGACACCTGGCCCGTGTATGTTATCGTTGGCAAATCCCTTTTCTTTTTGCCCGGCGTGACGACCACCGTGCCTTTGGTATTCAGATAACCCTTGGCAATTGAAATTTTTAAGAAATCAGTGAAATAAGGTTCTGCCGTATTCACGTCAATCCGATTGAGATCTATGTTTACGGTTGCCCCGGGCCCAGCAATGTCAAAACTGCCGTCAAGGTTAATTGCCCCCTTGTTCTTATTGGTCATGGACGCCTTGAAGGTTGATGTCTCCCCCTTTTTGGTGGAAATATTTTCTACCGTGACCCCAATGTCTTTCATCACTACATTTACCGGTTCTTTTTTTGACAGATCAACGAACTGAGCCTGGCACTGGTCTAAGACCGTCTTATGTATCGTTGCAATCCATGCAGATGCTGGAAGATGCTGCTCATCCTGTTTTCTTGATTGTTCTGGCTCTGCAGGTGCCTTGGCGCCGGAAGTTTCCTTTGTTTTCAGGGCCTGTTCGATGGCAACAAGCAGGTCCATCCGGCCTTTTTCATCCCGGTTGACCTCAACCTGGGCTTTATGAAGATTCACGAGCCCCACCTCAGCTTCCTGTTTTAACAGGTTGCAGGAGATCTGGTACAGTGCCAGTTGGTCAAACTGCGCCACAGGCTCTGTTTTGCCTTGCTCCGTCAAACCGAATTTATCCAGGGTAACCTGTCCGTCGGACACCTCAACGCCTAAACCGGCCTGGGACAGCGCAACGTTGAAATTCAAATCGGCAGCCACATTCTCAAGGGTGACATTATCGCCGAGATAGGGAGCCAGGTAGCCACGAAAATTGTTAAGATTAAAGCCGGTCAGCGACACCGCACCGTTGGCTGCCAGATCATTTTGCACATGAAAATTCCCGGCGGTTTTTATCTGTTCACCATCGCCGGTCAGAACGTGCAGATCAAATTTACCTGCGGCCTTGGAGCCCACTTCAGCGTCGGTGAGAACAAAATCCAGGCTGGACACATTTTTGACCACCTCCGGTGACACCATCTTATCGCTGAAGCGAATATGCATGTTTTTGACATTGGCCCGGGTGATTTTTACAGTGAAGGGCAAAGACAACTCAATGACCGGCTTTGCTGGCTTTTTACTTTCTGGTGCCGGAACTGTCTGAGCCTGGGCACCGGATGTTGATGCATCCGGCATTTGGGCGGGCGCTTTTGGGGGAACGGCCGCTGTTGCCCCCTGCCCCTTGGGAATAAGATTGATCCTGCCCTGGGCATTGCGCTCAACAAACAATGAACACTGGTCAAGTAACACGTCGTCCACTGAAAAATTCTTATCAAATACGTTTTTGGACGAAGCCGCCAACGTCAACTGAGGACAAGCAAATAAATCCCCTCCGGCCACGTTGTCCAGATCAAGATTTTTAAGTAACGCGTTCAGGCTAACGGAAAGGGTCTGGTCCTCAACTGTTTTCCCGTCAGGAATCTCATATTCCCCGGAAACGGTTACCGCCAAATTTCCTGGGGACTTTATTTTGTATGGTTCAGGCAGATCAACATAAGGGGTAAAATAGTTGAGATCCAGGGGTTGGGTATTTACTGAAAACGACATCTTCTGGGTGGCGTCAAAGGGCACACCCGTTAAATGAATAGCCACCGGCGTGTCATCCACCAGGCAATTCAGAGCGGCGTTGACCGGTGTTGCCAGGTCCTTTTCCATGGTGCTGACAAAAGGCAGATCAAAATTTAACTGCGCCACCGAATGGGTAACCGAACGAATATGATCGGTGAAAACCAGGGCCGCATCCATAATTTTTACATGGGACGCCTTGAACTCAAACAACGCTTTGGCCCCCTCTGCATCGGGTTCAGATCCCGGCTCAGGCGTTTGCGTATCGCTGCCCATCAGATCTGAAATATTTAAGGTATTGTCCTTGTTCAGATGAAGAGAAAATTTTGGTACCGTCACCTGGATATCCGAAATCACCGGGGCCAGATGGAACAGGGAGGCGGTGGAGAGGTTCAGATAAACTTCCTGAATCGAAGCCAGATCTTCCCCTTTGATTTTACTTTCAATGGTAAATTGTTTAACCCGTGCTTCCAGGGTAAAGGGATTAAACGTTATGGATTCAATTCGGGTTTGCCTTCCCAGGGCCTGGGTTAAAGATTTTACAGCGATGCGTTTCGCCGCCCAGGGTGCGACAAGCCCTGCTAAAAGCAGATAAAGGATGAATATAACGCCTGCAGTTAAGGCCACTGATTTTACCGTAAAATACTTCTTCATCACGTCCCCCCAAAAACAGCCTTTTTTGTGACGGGCTGTTGAGTTCCGGTACCGGATATATTCGTTGATTTTCGTTTGTAAAAGCGTTTGGCGGCTCCCAATTTATAGGCTTTTACAACCTATCAGACATCACATATATCATGGTCTTTGCCGTTGCGCAAAAAAGTTCCGGCCCACAAATCAGATCAAAACGAAGTTACGCTTTGGCATCCAGTTTGAGTTTTTTCACCATCGGCAACCAGACGGCAAGAACGAAAAGTGCAGCAAAAATAGCCAGCCGGGCGATCACATGAATGGTGTCGGCCCAATCAAGAGCAATAAACCACATGGCAAACGCCGCCACCATAAAATATAGAAAAATCATAAGCGAAGAGGCGGTTCCCGCACCGTGATCAACCTGCAGCAGCACCAGATGATTGCTTGGCGGCCGACTCAAACCAAAGAAAAAAGAGGCCACAGCCATGGGCAGGGCCAGCCCCCAGGGGCCAGACACCAGATCTGCATGCATTAAAAGTCCGCCTGCCAGTATGCCTGCAAAGCTGATGGTCACAATTTTTTGCGAGGCCATGTGCCGTTGAATCCGCGTGCACATAAAGGAACCAGCCATAATGGCGGCTGCATTGAACGCGAAAAAATAGCTGAACACCTGTTCGGATGTACCAAAATGGGAAATATATATATTTGAGGCAGATCCGATAAAAGAAAAATGGGGCAGAACAATCACTGAAAAAAGAAGCACAAGGCCGATATAACGACGGTTGCCAAATAGTTTCAGATACAAACCGACAGCCTTAAGAACACTGACATCCTCGGGCACCTGCAAAGGCTCCTTGAGCCAAAATACCCCTACAAGTGCAATCATTCCCATGCCAGCCTGTACAAAAAACACCCAATGCCAGGAGAGCCATGTCATAATCACCCCGCCGAACACGGGAGCCAGCATGGGAGCCAGGGCCATGATCACCGCCATATATGCAAGCATGCGCTGTCGCTGCTGCCCGTCATACAGATCCTTGGTGATGGCCATGGAAATTACCACCCCGGAGGATGCCCCAAGCCCCTGCAGCACCCTGAGAATAATAAGAGGATAGATATCGTTCACAAAACCACTGGCAAGGCTTGCACCGATATAGATGATAATACCGCACACCAGCGGTGGCTTTCGTCCAAATTTATCGGACAAGGGCCCGTACAGCAGCATACTGACACAAAACCCGATGAAAAATCCGCTCAGGGTAAAGTTGACCACAGGCATCGGTTGCTGCCAAATTTTTTGGAGCAGAGGCAAGGCAGGGAGATACATGTCCGTTGATAACGGCGGGAACGCTGCCAGCAGCGCCAATAGACACATCATTTTAAAATTTTTGGTCTTCATTGGTTTCTATTCAGCCTGATCGGATAGATGCTTTAAAAGGATTTTAAAATCTTCGGGCATGGGCGCTTCAAAAGACAGACGCTCGCCAGAATAAGGATGCCGAAAGGACAAGGTCCAGGAGTGAAGCATCTGACGCGGTGCTGTTGAATCTTTTTTTCGAAACCGTCGTTCCTGGTAAATACAATCGCCGAACAAGGGCATTCCCTGGTCATAACAATGAACGCGAATCTGATGGGTTCTGCCGGTGTAAAGCCGGACATCCATAAGACACCCGGAACTAAACCGTTTGACCACACTGAACCGCGTTTTTGCATATCGGCCGGTCTCTTCAAGCACAGCCATGCGCTTTCGATCCTGGGGATGCCTGCCAATGGGACGCTCAATCACCCCGGCATCTGGAACATTGTCTCCCCGGACCAGGGCCAGATAATGCTTTTCCACCCGCCTTTGCTTAAACTCTTTTTGAAGGAATTCAAGGGATTTTATGGTTTTGGCAATGACCATCAGCCCGGAGGTATCTTTGTCCAGGCGATGAACAATACCCGGCCGCTCCAGATCCCAGCCGGGTTCACTGAAAACAGGATGGTGGGCAATCAAACGGTTGACCAGGGTACCTGAAACATTTCCGGCACCGGGATGCACCACAAGGCCTGCAGGTTTATCCACCATCAGAAGATAGTCATCCTCATAAAGGATATTTAAAGGGATGGATTCGGGAGGAAGGTGGGTCTGATCCTGGTGATCCGGAGAGGGAACATCCCCTTCAACCAAATCGTTCGGTTTAAGTTTATAACCCGGGCGTTTGCACTCTTGGTTTACCCCAATAAGCCCCTGGGAAATCAGACTCGCAGCCCTGGAGCGTGAGAGTTGAGATTGGGCATCCGCAACAACCTGGTCAAGTCTGAGACCCGCCTGATTGGGTGAAATTTCTATCCTTATGTGCATACAAATACAAAAAAACCGGCAGGGGAAGCAACCTGCCGGTATATTCGTGATATCAAAATTGGAAGGGGTTAGTTGAACAGATTTTCAATCTCTTGTATCATGTGCTCTTCATCAACATCTTTGGCCATGGAAAGTTCTTGAACCAGAAGATTCTGGGCAGTATCAAGAAGTTTTCTTTCGCCAAAACTAAGGTCTTTTTCAAGCTTAAGCTGGAAAAGATCCCTGAACACCTCGGCCACATCATAAATGGAACCGGTTTTGATCTTATCCATGTACTCTCTGTAACGGCGGTTCCAGGTCTGGTTGTCGTTGGCCTGTGCCTTTTTCTGCATAACCTCGTAGACCTGGGGCACTTCGGTCTCAGGAATGACTTCCCGTAAACCCACGGATTCAACATTGGATGTAGGGATCATGATCGTCATACCGTTTTCCACAATTTTCATCATGTAGAAATTCATGGTATCCCCATTTATCTCTTGGCTTTCGATGGATTCAATACAGCCGACACCGTGTGCAGGATAGACTGCCATGTCTCCCTTTGAAAACGCTTTTTTAGTTGACTTGCAATTTTCTTTAGCCTTGGTTGTCCCAGATTGTTTTGCCATTTATGCCTACCTTATTATTTTAAAGATACACGTTATCCATTCTCAGGCAGAGAACCATATCTAAACAATATTGTCAACTCATTAATTTTTCAAAATTAACGCTTAAGCATTTAACGCGTAAAATCCCACCTTAAAATCGTATTTAATTTAAAATTAATTGGGATATTTTTTCCACAATGTTACCAACAAAGAAATTCACTCATCATAACTGGAAACTTTATCACAATGCCGGAATAACAAAAAAAAATCGCCACTGCTATTCAAAAATGCACGACAGACCATTAAATGTTACTACAAAAAGTATGATACTGAGGATAGTGAGTGGAGGAATTTGCTACCGGGAGGAGTTAACGAGATTCATAGCCTTGACCACCCCTTTTTCCAGGATGGAGAGGCAGGCATCACAGGCATCATCGATAACCTGATCCAGACCGGCCTGTTGATCCGGGGTATAATTACCCAGAACATGCCCGGTAACCGACTTGCCGCCGTCGGGTCGGCCAATACCCACCCGAACCCGGACACATGCCTTTTGACCAAACGCATCAATAATTGAACGGATACCGTTATGACCGCCATGCCCCCTGCCCTGAACAATTTTTATTTTTCCAAAGGCAAGGTCCATGTCGTCATGCACCACAATGATATCATTGATATCGATTTTAAAATAAGCCGCCAGTTTTTGAAGGGGCACACCGCTTCTGTTCATATAAGAAAGGGGCTTAACCAGAAGAACATCCTGGAGCCCCATACGTGTGCCGGTGTAGACGGCATCAAATTTTTCTTTGTTTACACTGCACCCGGCTCTTTTTGCCAACGCATCAATAACATCAAAACCAATATTATGACGGGTCCGGGAATACTGATCTCCAGGATTTCCCAGACCCGCTAATAATCGTTTTGAGTCTGCCATGACTATAAACTATCTGCAATCAAAAAAGCGCCAAGAACAACTAAACACTGCACAGCAAATTAAAAACGCTATGATTATTCAGCAGCCACTTCAGCACTGTCTTCTTCACCGTCATCAGAACCGGCTTCAGGCGGCACAATGGTAACTACGGTGAAATTGACGTCAAAAGGAATTTCAATTTCGGAACCCAAATCAATATCTGCCACATGAATGGCATCCCCGATCTCCAGAGCGGAAATATCAAGTTTAACACTTTCAGGGGTGAATTTGGGCTTGCAGACCACTTCAAGTTCGCGGCGGATAATCTGCAGCATGCCACCGTCTTTAACGCCGACACTTACGCCTTCGGTTTCAACCGGAACGATAACAGCTACTGTTTCATCCATATCGATTTCATGGAAATCAATATGCTGGTAGCGCAAGCCAAAGGGATCCATCTGGATCTCTTTGAGCATAACACTTTTTCCGGCGTCTCCTTCAATATTCAGATCAAAGAAAAGACCAGAGCTGCCGTTTTCCCGGATTATTTTGTCAAAAGCAGTAACATCAATCGACACCATTACGGGTTCTTTCTTTGCGCCATAAACAATACCGGGAATACCGTTGCTTGCCCGTAATCTTCTGGCAGCACCCTTACCGGTGCTTTCTCTTTTTGCGACACTTAATTCTATAAGTTCCATGTTTAAACCTTTCGTACCTGTCCCTTCATACAAAAAGGCAGGCTGATCATATATATATCTTTTTTATATTAGACAAATAGAGAATTTACAGAATCTCCCCTGTAGCTGCGCATAATGGCTTCTCCAACAAGTTTTGCAATGGAAAGCGTCTTTATCTTGCCACAGGAACGGGCCGCTTCCGACAAAGGAACGGTATCCGTTGCAACAAGGGAGCTTAGAGATGATTGTGTTATTCTGTCAATGGCCGGACCTGATAATATCGGATGGGTACAATACGCATGCACTTCCCGAGCACCCTTTTCCCTGATAACGCCAGCAGCTTCGGTCAGCGTCCCTGCCGTGTCCACCATATCGTCAATCACCAAGGCGATTTTATCCTTCACATCTCCGATGATGGCCATGGCCTTGGCCTGATTGGGTGCGCTACGACGTTTATCCACGATGGCAAGGCCTACGTCCAAACGTTTGGCATAAGCCCTGGCGCGCTCCACCCCGCCGGCATCCGGAGATACAACAACGACATCCTCATTAAATCGAGTTTTTATATCGTCGATTATAATAGGAGCCGCATAAAGATTATCCACGGGCACATTGAAAAAACCCTGGATTTGCCCAGCATGCAGGTCCATGGTAATCACCCTGTCAACACCGGTCCGTTCAAGCAGTGCAGCAACCACTTTGGCACTGATGGGCACACGAGGTGCTACTTTTTTGTCCTGACGGGCATAGCCGAAATAGGGTATCACGGCGGTCACCCGGGCCGCCGAAGAACGCCTGAAGGCGTCAACGAGCAGCAAGAGTTCCACCAGATTATCGTTGACTGGTTTGCACGTGGACTGGATCACATAGACTTCCCGCCGACGTACATTTTCATGAATCTCAACCTGGGTTTCCCCGTCGCTGAACCGGTTGACCTTCAATCGTCCCAGAGGTTTGGCCAAATATTCTGATATTCTTTCTGCAAGGGGGACATTGGAGTTTCCGGCAAAAATAGACAGGCCGTTCATATTAAACCTCTTTGTTTTCTAACCATTCCTGGCCCTTTAAAATTTTTGGCTGGGGCGAGAGGATTCGAACCTCTGGATGCAGGGATCAAAACCCTGTGTCTTACCGCTTGACGACGCCCCAAAACTTTATTTTTATCAGCCATTCAAAGACCCGATCCTGGTAAGAAAAACGTCTTTCATGCTTTCCGACCGAACCTCCAAAAGCTGTTCATAATCCTTTTCGGCCACATCGTGGTCCGAGTAAAGAGCAAAAAGAGACGAGCCGCTTCCAGACATATATACATTTCTTTTCAGCAACAACGCCATCTCTTTTTTTGCAAGCCCGATCTCAGGGTATAAACTGCATGCCGGCCCTTCAAGATCGTTATGCAAAATTTCCCTGCCATCAAGCTCTTTTCCGAATGGCAGTACATTCGAACTCGGATTTATAATATACGAAGGGGTAAATGTCAATCCAAATTCTAACTTTCTGAAAACATTTACCGTTGACGCGGCCACACCCGGGTTAACAACAATCACCGAAAGATTCGGCATCTGTCCACAAGGGACAAGTTTTTCGCCTACCCCGGAGGCGAACGCAGGCCCTTTTGAAATGAAAAAAGGAACATCTGCCCCCAGAGCCAACCCCAAGCGCATCAACTCTTCTGTGGAAAACGGCGTTTCACTGTACCCATTTAAGGCTTGCAGCACACAGGCGGCATTGGAACTGCCCCCACCAAGCCCCCCGCATACGGGAATTTTTTTTTCAATGTGAATGGTCAGATGCTCAAACCCGGGATCTGCTTTTTTATCCATCATTGCAGTTCTAAAAAGATTTGCAGCTTTGCATGCCAGATTCGTCTCATCCTCGGGCACATCCGGATGACTGCACACCACTTGAATGCCGCTGCCCGACCGGACAATCTCCAGACGGTCGGCAAGAGTCAGCGGGGCCATCAGGGAAAACAGCTCGTGGTAACCGTCGGCCCGCCTGCCCGTGACATACAAAAACAAGTTGATCTTAGCAAAAGAAAGGTACACCCGATCAGGCCTTAACTTCCACATAGGCCATGCGTAGCTCACTGAGCAGGGCTTTGAGCAGGTTTTTCTCATCCTCGGTCAGGTTGCCGGCGGTTTTCTCCTGGAGCATTGCAATCATATCGATGGTATGTTTGGCCATGGCCAGGTCTTTTGTTTTTTTCCCGGTGGAGGGATCCTCCACTTTTCCCAACTGGACCAGACCAGATGAATACAACGACAAAATAAAACTTGAAAACTCTATTTTGGGCAGTGCGCCTTTAGAGCCCGAATCATCTTTTTGCGCCATTTTACCTCCTTTATGTCACAACAAAAAATTATCCATCCCACAATACGCTGAGATCCATTGCCCTTATACCATGGGATGGACAAATCCGCCATGGCCTTTAGGCCCTCTTCATCATCGCTTTACATTTAAACTTCCAGGGCATACTGGGCAGCCTTCAGGGTATTTTTCATGAGCATGGCAATGGTCATGGGTCCCACACCGCCAGGAACAGGGGTGATTTTTCCTGCGATCTCTTTGGCGGCATCAAAGTCCACATCACCTTTGAGAATGGCTTTTCCTGTGGTTTCATTTACCCCCACACGGTTCACCCCCACATCAATCACAGTGGCTCCCGGCTTGATCCATTCGGGTTTAACAAGGTCGGGGACACCCGCGGCAACAACAAGGATATCCGCACGTTTACAATGAGCAGCAAGGTCCTGGGTTCTTGTATGAACGATGGTTACAGTGGCATTGGCATAATCACCTTTTTGGGCCAGCATCATGGCAATGGGTTTGCCCACAATATTGGAACGACCAACAACCACCACTTCCGCCCCGCTGGTCCGGGTGCCGGAACGGGCAATCATCTCCTGGATGCCGGCCGGGGTGCAGGGCAAAAATCGGGCATCATCACCACCGATCATCAGACGACCTACATTCACAGGATGGAAGGCGTCCACATCCTTGTCCGGATTGATGGCATTAATCACTTTTTTTTCATCAATATGTTTGGGCAGCGGCAGCTGGACCAGGATACCGTGAATGTCGGGATCATTGTTATATTTATCGATCAACGCCAGCAGATCCGCTTCGCTGATATCTTCGGGCTGATCGTCCTGGATTTCATTAAACCCCACGGACAATGCTGTCTCCACCTTCAAGGTCACATAGCTGACAGAGGCCGGATTGCTGCCCACAAGGATGGTCACCAGACCAGGCACTTTACCATGTTCAGCTTTCATCTTTTCAACATCGGCTTTAATTTCAGCCAGAATCGTCTTTCTAATCTCGGTTCCGCTAATGATTTCTGCGGTCATACACTTTCTCCTGCTATGGTCCGGCAAGAAAAAACGACAGACAGCGCCGCCACCTTTACCGGATCGGTTAAATCTTGAGCTTTTAAGTTAAAATATTCCCTGCACCCTACCGGTTTCAACGTCGACATCAATGCGCTTAAAGGCAGGGTTGGAACAGGTTCCGGGCATCAAAGAGATATCGCCGGCAACGGGCACAATAAACCCTGCCCCCCTATAAATTAAAACTTCACGAATCGCCAGTCTCCAGTTTTTGGGTGCCCCCTTGAGCCCTGGGTTGTCAGATAAGGACAGATGGGTTTTCACCATACACACGCCCATTTTGGACACGTCAGGGTCATCCTGAAGCAACGCAAGCTTCCTGTCGGCAACCGGCGAGTAATCAACACCGTCGGCGCCGTAAACCTCTTTGGCGATCAGTTCTATTCGTTGTTTAAGCGGCATATCCAGCATGTAGAGGAATTTGAAGTCCGTTTTTTCCTCGCATGCGTCCACAACGGCTTCTGCAAATTCAATGGCGCCGGCGCCGCCCTTTTCCCAGTGACGGGAAACAGCCACCCTTGCACCTTCAGCCTCAACCAATTCACGTACCTTGGCAATTTCAGCATCGGTGTCGGCATAAAAGGCATTGATGCAAACCACCGGAGAGATCCCCGCCTTTCGCACGTTGCGGATATGATGGATAAGATTGGCGCATCCTTTTTCCACCCATTCAACATTTTCGATACTGTACGCCTCGGGCATGGGTCTGCCCGGAATAGGCACCGGTGCCCCGCCATGACATTTGAGGGCGCGGATGGTTGCAACAATCACCGCACAGTCGGGTGTCAGGCCCGAATAACGGCATTTAAGGTTCCAGAATTTTTCAAATCCGATGCCGGCACCAAAGCCCGATTCCGTCACATGGTACTCCGATAGTTTCAAACCGACCTTGTCGGCGATGATGGAACTCTGGCCCACGGCAATATTGGCAAAGGGCGCAGCGTGAACAATCACAGGCTGGCCTTCCAGGGTCTGCATCAAAGAGGGTTTCATGGCATCAACCATCCAGGCGGTCATGGCTCCGGCGACTTTCAAGTCTTCGGTGGTGACAGGTTTTCCCTTTTTGGTATATGCCACAACAATCTTGCCCATGCGTTCACGCATATCCTTCAGGTCGGTGGCCAAAGAGAGGATGGCCATCACTTCCGACGATACGGCAATACCGAATTTGGATTTCATCATAAACCCGTCGAACTTGCCGTTCACCCCGTCAATGCCGATGATGATGTTTCGCAAGGACTGGCAGCAGAAATCCATGACCCAGCCCATTTCAACATTGGTGGGATCAATGTCAAGCCGCTCCATGCCCGAAAGGCGGTCAAGCTGCTCATCCGTATAATTTCTTTCATGCTGCATGCGCGCCGTCAGTGCCACCATGGCCAGGTTATGGGCGTTCATGATGGCGTTAATGTCGCCGGTAAATCCCAAGGAAAAAGGCGTCAACGGAATGCACTGAGCCAGGCCGCCGCCGGCCGCGGACCCCTTGATATTCATGGTCGGACCGCCCGACGGCTGACGAATGGCGGCGGAAACGCTTTTCCCCAATTTCCCAAGCCCCTGCACAAGCCCGATGGCAGAGGTGGATTTGCCTTCGCCAAGTGGGGTGGGGGTAATGGCCGTAACGTCAATGTACTTTCCGTCGGGTTTGTCTTTAAGCCGGTCAAGGACTTTCATGAAATCAATCTTGCCGATGTAATGCCCATGGGGCAGCAGTTCTTCCTTGGTTAACCCAAGTTTCTCACCAATCTTATAGATGGTGAGCATGCGTTTTTCTGCATCTTCTGCAATTTCCCAGTCTGCATGTTTGGTTGGATCCAGCGCCATAGACAGCCTCCTTTACTTTTTTTTATAAAAAAGTGGTTCTCTCCTTACACAAATCTTTCAACGTATATTGCGGATTGGCCTGAATCGTTGCCCGACCCGACCCGCCGACAAATCTTATTTGTTAAGGGCAGCAATGGTGGTGTCGAGCATTCTGTTGGAATACCCCCACTCATTGTCAAACCATGCCTGAATCTTCACAAGGCGGGATCCGGATACCCGGGTCTGGGGCAAATCCACAATGGCGGACCGGGGATCATGGTTAAAATCACAGGAGACCAACTGTTCGTCATTGACCCCTAAAATGCCTTTTAAATCGGATTCGGCAGCCCGGCTGAGCAGATCATTGATCTGGTCCGCATCCGTATCCGCTGCCACCACAAGGGCGATATCCATGATGGAGACATTGGTGGTCGGCACCCGGATGGCCAGGGTTTCGAATCTGTTGTCCAGATGGGGCAGAATCCTGCCGATCCCCTTTGCAAGGGACGTCGTCACCGGAATAATGGATTGAAGCGCAGACCTTGTTTTTCTCAAATCCATATTATATGCGTCAATCACAGGCTGATCGTTCATGGCAGAATGGATGGTCGTGATTGACCCGCTGTCAATGCCGAGCACCGCATCAATAACGCTTAAAATGGGAATCAAACAGTTCGTGGTGCAGGACGCATTGGAAATAACCGCATCTGAGGCTTTGAGCGTATCGTGATTCACCCCATACACAATGGTGGCATCCATTTCATCTTTGCCGGGGTGGGAAAAAATCACCTTTGACGCACCGGACCGCATATGCCGACCGGCAGCCTGTCTGTCATTAAAAATACCGGTGCAGTCCAAAACAGCATCCACCCCAAGATCTTTCCAGGGCAGACGCTCAATCTCTTTTTCCTGGAACAGACAAATCTCATCGCCGTCAATGGAGATCCCCCGGGCGTTTTTTTTCACTTCCGCGGGAAAGCGCCCATGGGTTGAATCAAACCGGGTTAAATGATACACCGTGTCCGAATGCCAGGTTTCATTAATGGCCACAAGACTAAGCTGCGCTCTGTATGCCCTGGACTCGTAGAGGGCGCGCACCACGCATCGTCCTATTCTTCCATATCCGTTGACTGCTATCTTATATGCCATTACCAGACTTCCTGAACCGTTTGGGTTAATAAAAAACCTCTTTAATACCCGGGAATTACGGTTTGTGTCAAGATAAAGTAACACGCTTAATCCAAAAGCATTATACCACAAAAATTACACAATTAAGCCGGTCTGGTCCGCTTTTTAAACAATCTTGTTTTCGACGCCCTTTCATCCTTAACCTGGCAAAATAAAGCATGGTCCAAAAATCGAGACCATGTTACCATTCGCAAATCTAATCACAAAATAGATCTACATACACCGATGGGATGGGAAAAAATTAAATATATAACGTTTCTGACTGTTGTACTTATTTGTTTTCATTTCCAATGCGTTGGCAAAACACACCTTTGCACAGCCGGAACCGTCGAGCCAAAGACATGGAATCTTGATGGTGATTTTTGCCTGGACGCGTTTGATACCGGCAACATTACCCAGTGCTGCAACAGCCTTTCCCCCTGGGGTGCCCGGGCATGGGGGATCGAGTTTGCCACCTTCCAGGGCGCCTATGATCATGCCTTGACTGCGGCCCGGTTTAAAAGCAGCGGATGGGACGCATATCTATACGGCAAAAACCTGCGGCCGGGACGGGCATGGGGGTATGTGCGTTATATCCAGGGAAACATCTGGAAAAACGGACATTGCGGCCCCCGGCGACATTTTTCGCCGCCCCCCTGCCCTCTCAACAACCGGCGTATACTCCTGAACCTTGACTGTATCCTGGATACGGCCAAGCTGTTAACGCCTGACGATTCATGGATTCTGGCAGCCGTCAATCTCTGGTTGTCCGGCCCTGCCATGCCGCCCGGCAGTGATTGTCTGGGCCGCAAGCCCCTGGTCATCGATTTTTATATTTTTCACCAGTCCAATATGAAGTCCATCGTGCCCCACGAAGATGAATTTGCCTTTCATGTACTCGTCCCCCTGAAGCCTGCTGTGATCGGAAAAAAAATATCCTGGCGAAGGGACATCACCCAACATCTTGTCAACGCGGTTCACAGTGATTTTCCCGGGCTCAAGCGACTGGGACCGACACGGCCGCGCCTCGAAGACCTCAAAATATATCAGATGGAATTTGTTTTAGAACTGGTTAACGCCGAAGCCGCAGCCACCATTGATAATTTTACCCTTGAAATCCACCCCAACGGCCTTGATCCTTAATTGAGATAGTCCTGCGCGGACTCATCCTGCCGCTTGAATACCAGGCGTTTGCCGTGTTCGGCAATACACGAAAAGCCGGCAAGTTTTTTGTGCATGACCGACGGATGTTTTCGCGCAATCCCATCATAGGTCGGATCTGCATACACCACCACATAATCCACATACGCGGCCGGCAGCGACAACCCCATTTCATAGTCCAGCTGATAGGGCAGTAAAAATCGCCGGGGCGTCCCTGAAAAAAAGATCAGGGACATGTTGCGCTCGGTATCCATCAAAATTTTGCCCTGGGTATCATGAACGGCATCAAAAAGCCTATAAAGTCCGTCAATACGCGTGTCCCGTTGCTGATGCAGCAAGGCCTGGACAAACTGCTGTTCAGCCCTGTCAGGCGAATGCATCATGTCGGCCCAGCCACCGGCCAGACCCAGTATCATACCCAATGCCACGATGAGCGAAGATTTTTTAATTTTTTTATCTGTATTCGGGAAGATGGAAGGTGAAAAAGCCGGTGTGGCCAAAAGCAGGGCCTGGGCGAAAAAAATAAGAAACGCCGAGCTTGCCCGTTCAAAAATGCCGGTGCCAAGATACAGGGACCAAAAGCAGTACAACAAAGGCGCAAACAGGTACTTGTGCATGGAGAACAGAAAACGCCAACCGCCCCGCACCAACATAATCACCCATGCCGCCGCCCAGGGTGCAAGCATATATGAGATATCGGATAACCGACGAACGGTTTCCATGAACGCCTCAACCATACTGCCCTGGCCGGGCCGGGCCTCTATCATATCAATACCCTGACTGACTAAAAGCAGATCGCGCCATTGGGTGAACGGATCAGTTTCACCCAAAAACAAGAGGCTGATGGGGCTCTGGATTAATGCAAAAAAGACCAGGGGCAGATAGGTCAACACCAGCACGGCAATGATGGAGTTATGAACTTTGAGTCCTTGTTTTGCAATGTAGGGTGCAAACAGCAAACAAAGAAGCAAGGTGGCCGTATCGCACAGATAGAGCAAAGCCATGCACAGACTGCACAGGGTCAGATGATAGGTCCGGCCGTACAATTCCACCCGGCGCAAGCTCCACATGGTCAGGGTAAAGGCGCACAGCGTCAGGCTCAAGTCAATGCGCTGGGTAAAGACAAACAGCACCTGGGGCAGGAACATGATGCAGATAATGCAGATCAATTCGGTCAACCGGCCAATGCTGCCTGCTTTGCGAAGGCTGTTGATCACGCAGACAATGGCCGCCTGAACCGCTCCGCCTGCCATGGCAGCGGCCATGACGGGATCACGGAACACCAAAACCAGAAAATAGGGAATGGGCGGATAAATCCCGCCGATATTTTCAAGTTTGGGCGGTGCGCCGTCATATGCCAGCATGGCCCGGGCACCAAAGTTAATAGTGATGTCGGATAGGATGCCCATATCCAGCAGGCTGATATTGATGATGAACTGGCACAGACCCAACCCCGCCGACAGCAAGAAAAACAGCCAGATACCGTGGCTGACGCTCGGCACCGCGGTCAGACGTTCTTTGAGCTCCAAAGGCTCAGACGGATGAGGTATGGCGTGAACTTGTAAGGCCATGGGTGGTCTTTTCCCAGTAATGGGGTTTTACAAATAGCTGCCACAGGGCTTTGTATGCTGCCGGTGTATGGAAAAAAAGCCAGTAAACCGGATTTAAAAGCGCAAAGGGCAGAAGATAGTAAAGTCGTCTTCGGAATACCGCCATGCAGTTCAGATAAATACCTAAGAAATTACCCAGCACCAGATTGATCAGACCAAAGAATGTGGTCAGCGGCAGGTAGTGCGCCTGCATAAAATCAATCTGGGTGACGGTCCAGATCGTAAAAAAACTCCACATGATGGGGTTGAGCAAAAACAGCAGCGGCGTGCCCGCAATAAAAATCTGGAATGACAACCAGTTTTTAAGGCCCACACTGCGCATCAGTTTTATGGGGTGGCGGTTGAATACCAGGGCGGTCTGCATATACCCTTTGATCCAGCGGGAACGCTGGCGGATCCAGTTGCCGTAACGGCTGTTGGCCTCCTCATAGGTTGTGGAGTTGATAACCCCCACCCGGTATCCTTCGGCCGCGGCCCGAACGCCCAAGTCGGCATCTTCGGTGGTGTTGAACGGGTCCCAGGCACCCAGGCCCTTGAGCAGGTCAAGGTCAAAATGGTTGCTGGTCCCCCCCAACGGAATGGGGAGCCTGAGTTTGTCCAGACCGGGCAGCAAATAATCAAACCAATAGGTGTACTCAAGGGTGAAAAATTTAGTGATCAGATTCTGGCGGGCATTAAAATAGTTCAATGCCGCCTGGAAACATAAAAATTCTCCCGGGGGATTTTTTTCAAAGGCGACCACCGCTTTTTTCAGCTGATCCGGCTCGGGGATATCTTCAGCGTCATAAATGGTCAGATATTTGCCCCGTGCAAAATGAACGCCGTAATTACAGGCCTTGGGTTTGGTTTTCGGATGGATATCCGGGATATGAATAAACCGCCAGTTGGCGGGCGGCGAGGCTTTTTTTGCGGCCTCAAGGGTTTTGGTGTCGTTTTCCTCTAAAAGCAGAAGTACATCCAGTTTATTCTGGGGGTAATCCAGGTTGGACAATCCACGGACCAGATCAGGCATCACCTCGGGTTCATTGTAGACCGGAACCAGCACCGTATACAGGGGCAAGTCCGCATCCTCAAGGGCCTGGACTTCCTGTGCTGTCACCGGCTGGAGGATTTCGTTGCGCGCACCCTCCACGGACAACGCCAGGCGGAATAAAATCGTGGCAAGGTACACAAAATTTATAACAAACAACACCACCCTGGACACCGTCAACGGTATGATATAGGTCAAGGCCAGCAGCATCAGGCTTACCGCGGCAATGACAATCACCTGGGACGGACTGAACACATAGCGGGCCGACTCCGAAGGATTGCGGTAATACAGCCCGAACACGGACTGGTCCTGTAGTCCCTCTTGAAAATGATTGTCCACCAGGCGCACAAGATCCAGATCGGTAATCACCACCTGTTCAATGACCGCATCGGGAAATTTTGATTGGTAAAATTCAAGCATATCGGAATGCTGGGGATAGGCGGTCAACAGGGTCAGGCGATTATCCTGCAATGATTTGGGAACCGTCTGGAAAGAAATCGCCTGTTCCGCGGTCAGGTCCCGGCAAAGGGACCAGTCTACACGTTTATAGGCATTTTTATCCAAAAACTGAAATTGCAGCCCATAATGTACCGCAAGGGTTTCAAAAAGCTGGGAACGGGAAATATATCCCAGAGACCCCAGCACCCACAGCAGCCGCCCGCCCTTTGAACGCTGCAGTGCCAGAGCCTCTTCAAGCTGCTCAAGGGTTACAAGCCCCTGCTCCACTAAAATATCGCCCACCCGTTTTGACATGCCCGGTCACCACCTGAGTATCCGCATTAAAAAGTGATCCACATGGCCACGGCCATGCCGCCGCCCCGGCCTGTGTTTTCCCCCCAGACATGCCGGAATACCGACACCACAAAGGAGGTATCCGGGGTGATTGAAATCCGGCCGTGCAATGTCATTTTCAACAGCCGGTAAAACCCATCCACTGTTTTTGCATCACCAAAGGTTAAAACGTCACCATTATCAAGCCCCCACTGCAGCTCGGACTCTAAAATGAGCTGCAACGCCCCTGTTACCTCCTGGCCGAAAAGAAGGCTCCCCCGGACTTGATCGGACGGGTATCCTTCGTACACCCGGTACCTTGCCACGGCTTCGGCAAATCCGTTGCGGTCAGACAGCTTCCACCCGTATCCGGCACAAAGACTTGCCTCCGCTCCAAACCGGCCATATCCCAGATTGGGCGTATCATACACAGCATATCCCATGGGAATCAAAGCGGTGAGCCCCGCACTCACAGCCGTGCCGGATTCGTTATAAAAATTGCGCCGGTATCCCAGTTCAAGATCTGAAAACCCCTTGGTACTGCTCTCGCCGTTGTCCAGAAAATCAAAATAGCATTTGCCGGTCAGGGTGTCTTTGCCGGTCAGCCCATATTCCACATAGGGCTGCACAGACAATTTTTTAAATTTTTCATCCTGGCGTTTCAGACTTCCGCTGCGGTCCCAGTAATGACCGGTTTCATAGTATTCAACCTTGGGGGCAAAAAAAATCTCGCCGGGACTTCGGGGCCATGCCTCGGCCCATGCAGGAGGGCTGTATACCAGCAGGCACAATACAATCAGACAGGCAACGGCTGTATCAGGCGAAAGCCTTGGCTTTCCCATGATCAATTCTTTTTCCCGGTCAACCGGGCGTACATGTAGTAGAAAAAGCAGACCAGGATTGCGGCCAGGGCCAAAGTGGCCGCCAGCCGGTATTGATCCCAGTAATATGTGAAGTCCGGCTTATCAGGTGCCTTGGCCACCAGCTTGCGCCCGATGTCCATGGACTGCCAGTGACGGCCCCGCCCTGCGGCCACATTTCCGCCCAGCCGTTCCATCTCTTTGAGTCCCAAGTCCGGCAGCGGCGTGGTGCCGGGTACCAGAGACGAAAAGACAAGCGTCGGCGCCGTCTGGTGCCTGAAGGTCTGGATAACCCACACCGGATCATCGGCCGAAATCTTGAACGGCACTTCCCCGGTGAGAGGATTTCGCACAGCCATCTCTTCGCCTGTTGCCACCAGGGGCGTAACCGCATCGGGCAAGGGGGAGCTGCCAACGGACATGACCAGGTAATCAAACTGCATTTGATCTGAAATCTTATCCGTGAGGAAAAAATCAGGCGCCTGCCGGTGAAGTGCACCGTACATGGCCGCCCATTTTCCCAAAGGATGCATGTCCGACTCCGACAGGCCGGGGACCACCAGGGCTCCTTTACCGTACATACAGCCCATGATGCGGTCCAGCGTCAGAGATCCTGTTGAGTTCGTATCCCGGGGGCCGATCAGAAGGCTTGAATCCTCAAACAGGGTGGCCTCCATTTCAGCCGGAAGACCTTCACAGAGGCTCTGGCTGATGTAATAGGCAAACACGACTTCCAGCCGATTCTGGTCGGTGAGTTTATCCACGGGCAGACCAACGGAGGTAAAAAAAGGCGTGCCATTTTCCTGGTGGGAAAGCCTCTGGGAGGCGATCAGATTCCCGTTCAGACGGATTTTTAACAGCCCCTTGTCCTTTAAAGGAACCGGGGTATGGGCCACATGCAGCACCGCGGTCAGGGTTTTGGGCAGCCCCTTGATCTGGGGCAGAGTAAATTTCATCTGGGTGACAAGTTCACCGATGCCCTTTACCGATGATGTTTTAAACCCCAGAAAGGAAAATGCCAGGGGCTCATCCATGATATTCCATTGTGTATCTTTAATTTCCTGCACTGTTGCCCCATGGGTTGCAAGCAGTACCGATGCGTTGTCGGCAAGGGTCCTGGCACCATCGGGAGTGACATACAATGTACTGCCCGCTATGACCAGATCCCGGTCAAAGTCGCCCACCACAACAGTTCGGCCATGGGCGTTGACGGCCGGAGAAAGGGCGCAGGAGACATTCACGGACGGCACAGCCGCCGTGGCTGCGGCCACCATGGTCAAAGCGCCCTGGCAGATATCTGCCTTGGCCTGATCGGCAGCCACCACAATTGACGGGGATGCCCCCTGTAAAAATGTGTTGAGCAATGCCGTATCCGATGCTTGGGAAAGCTCAAGGCTACTGTCACTGCCCATTGCGATCCACAGTTCGGATGTCTCCAGATTTTTGCAATAATCGTTGAACAGCCGAAGCGAACCCTGCACGACAACATTAAGTTCGCTGCCCGGCGGGTTTTCATTGAGTGACCTGGCCAACGGCGCCATGGGAATGGAGAGCGACATCCCCCCACCGTCGTTTGCAAGTTCATAGGCCCCGGCAGAAATCCCGCCGATTGTGACATGGACCGAGCAAAGGGATTTTAAAAAGGCGGGCCATTTGAGATGCAGCATCAAACGTCCGCCTTCAATCTGCGAACCCGGAATCCATGGAAATGCCAGCGAGATATAGGGACGTGGGCCGTAGGAAATAATATCCCTTTTATAGCCGATGTCGCTCAATTTGATCCGGGACAACCAGGGCACCCGGGTGCCCGGCGGCGAAAAATCAGAGCGGCCTGCAATATATGCCGTTGGATATAAAGGCTTGAGGATCGCCAGAAGCGCCTGGGCCTCCCGATCCCGCAGATAATGTCCTAAAGTGGCAACAATCGCTGTGGCCGTCTCAAACAGCTCAACGTCACGATAGGTCTGCATCGTTTGCGCGATTTGATTTTTGCTGTAAAGACTTTTTTCAAAGGGAATCGCAACCACAAAAACATTATTCCCCAAAACATCAGCCCGGCAATAGGAACCCAAAGCCCCTATCAACAGCGCTGCCAATAACCATGCATAACCTAATCGTTGAGTCATTTGAAAGCCTCATGGCGAAAAATTATCCGGTATTGCCGTTTGAAATTAATTGTGTCTAAAAATAGTATTGAATGAGATTGATGCGAATAACCTTAGCATTATTAATGAGATACGTCCATGGTTTGTTTGACATAAAGACAAACCAATCCGTGGCTGCGAACATTTAACGGTCTAATCTGCCTTTAAGCTCATCTTGAGTACAACAAACCCCAAAATTCCCGAAACCAATGAACCGAGTATAATCCCCAGCCGTTCGTCAAATAACAGGTTCACCCCTGTCTCTTCAAAGGCCAGAGAGCCGATGAACAGGCTCATGGTAAAACCGATCCCGCAAAGTGCGGATGTGCCGTATAAACTGAGCCAGTTCATATCGCCAGGCAGTTTTGCAAGTCTAAGCTTAATGAATAGCCAGCAAAATCCAAAAATGCCGGCTTGCTTACCCAAAAACAGACCCAGGGCAACCCCGATGGGTACGCTATGAAAGGCCTGACTTACCGTAACCCCGGTCAAGTTGACTCCCGCATTGGCAAAGGCAAATACCGGCAGCACAAAAAACGCGACAATGGAATGCAGGTCATGCTCCATGCTTTTAAGGGGGGAATGTTCCGGATCATCTTTTGACTGCATTGGAATGAACATGGCCAGCAGCACCCCGGCCAAGGTGGCATGCATGCCCGACTTTAACGTGGCGACCCACATGATGACCCCCATGAGAATATAGGGACTGTTGGATGTGACATTGCGTTTATTCATCCAAAAAAGAATCACCAGGCAGCCGAGCGCAATGCCTATGGCAAACAAAGAAATCTTTGATGTGTAAAAAAGGGCGATGATCAGTATCGCGCCAATATCATCAAAGATGGCTAAAGAGGTAAGAAAAATTTTTATTGAAGCAGGGACTTTCGAGTTCAGTAAAGTTAAAACACCCAAGGCAAATGCAATATCCGTTGCGGCCGGGATTGCCCAGCCTTTTACCGCAACGGGGTCATTGGCGTTGAAGTACAGATATATGAGTGCCGGAACGACCATTCCGCCGATGGCCCCGATGCCGGGCAGGATGATTTTGCTTTTTTCGGAAAGCTCCCCCTCAATCACCTCACGTTTCAGCTCAAGACCGATCAAAAAAAAGAAAACGGCCATCAATCCGTCATTGATCCAGAGCAATAAGGGCTTTGCAATTTCCAAAGGGCCGATCCGGATCTCCACGGGCGTTGAGATAAAAAGCTTGTAATACGGCTCAAAAGATGAATTTGCGATCACGATGGCAAGCACCGCTGAACAAAACAGCAGTATTCCCCCGGTGGATTCCATTTTCAAAAAAGAGACAATGATTGATTCTCGGTCTTTGTGCATATTATTCCCGCCAAATTTTTATGGAACGTTAACGCGATTTTTCTCGTATGAGCCAGTCGATCACAGCATCCGGTTCCGGCTGGGCGGATGAGGTTCTCACAGATTCATGGGCTGAGTCAGGAACCTGTCCGCCGGATGCCGAAGGAACGACCGGGGCAGGTTCGGGCGTTTCAGGAACCGGGGCGCCATGGGCCGTCGGCCGGGGGAACACGTCCGGCGCCTGGGCCATGATATCGGCTTTGTGCATCATGAACACTTCTTCGACAAACGCATCCATATCGGCGGCTTTCTCGGACTTGCCTGGGATCTGTTCAGGGGAAACCAGCGGCACGGGGTCCGGTTTTACGGATGAAGTCGGGGATTGCACAGACGCGTGGGATTCTGGTTCCGTCTGAGGCATTTGCTTGCGCACAATGGTTCCAGGCGGCTGCCCATGGGCTGCCGTGGCCGCAGGTGTCGAAACGGAAAAAATTCGGGAATGGAAGGCATAGGCGACAACGGCCAAAAGAACGGCTGCGGCCAGGACGGGCAGCACGGTTGTTGCCTGCCGCCGGACCCTTTGGAACAAAGACGGCATTTGCAGATCCGGCACCGGCGGCGCTAGGACGGCCGGCACCCGGGGAAGCTCCAAAATCCCCACGGCCTCCCGGAAGGTCCGGGCATCAACGGTGTGCATATCCTTTGAAAAAGCCGCGATCATGGCCTGGTCACAGGCAATATTAATGCGCCGGGGAATGCCTTTGGTGTACCGGTACACCTCCCGGACGGTTTCAGGTATGAAAATAGGCGCTGTTGCACCGGCCAGTTCAAGGCGCCGGTTTATATAATCCTGGGTCTGCTGCTCGTCCAAAGGAGAAAGCATGGCATGGACATCCACCTGGGCCTGCCATGAACGGCCCAGGGTCTCTTCCAAGACCTGATGAAACTCCAGCTGACCGGCCAGGATAAAGGTGAGAGTATTGTCCGGCGCGGATTTGGCCCAGGCGGGGATCTGCGCCAGAAATCGTTCCGACATCAAATGGGCCTCGTCAATGATGATCAGGCATTTGCCTTCCGGGCTCCGCCGGCTTAAAAAAGCCGATAAAACGGATTCGAATTCTTCTCCTTCCTCTTCATAAACCGCCCCAAATCCCAGATCCCGGGCGATGGCAAGAAGCAGATGATGGCGTTCAATACTCGGATCCGTGATATGGGCCACGGCCGTTGTCTGGGGCAAAAAATGACTCAGTTCATGGATCAGGGTGGTTTTGCCGGTGCCGATGTCACCGGTGAGGACCAGCAGTCGCTGGGCGCTGTCAATGCCATGTCTTAGAAGACCTAACGCCCGGGCATGGGTGTCGCCCAGCCACAGAAAGCTGTTATCCGTACTTAGCTGAAAAGGCTTTTTTTTCAGATTAAAATGGCTACAGTACATGGCACACCTTCTTCTTAAAACCACAAGATTATAAACTGGACAGTATGACCTGCCCCCGGCTCAATTTACCTCACCTGTGGTCCTTGGTCGCTGGGTTCCACCAGGCCGGGATCAAAGAATATCCTTGATGGCATTCAGCAGCGGATTTTTCTCCATGGGCTGGGATGGTTCTTCAAAATTGACGTTTCTGCGGTATTTTTTAACGCAGTCATACTGCTCCCATCCTTTGAGGGGGTAGTCCAGGTCTACACTTTTCCATTTTGGATGACCGTTTTGCTTGAGCCAGTCCAAATTTTCGTAGACAATGTTTGCAAACTCTCCCACATAGTCACAATTATTACCCCTGAAATCAAAGGCAACCAGCACGGCTTTGACGGCAACGGTGGATACTTCCTGGGTCTGCCATGGATAGGTGCCAGCCGGGATCTGGGCGCCGGGGTAAAATTCGGTAATGCTTTTGTTTCTGATGGGTACGATATGCAAGTTGTCTTCGGCTGTGACCTGTTCGGAAAAAAGCGCCACGGGAAATCCCGCGACGTAGAACATGGCGTCAATCTCACCTATCTTGAGCATGGCCAGGGCCTGGTCCGTACCCACGGCAATGGTTTTGGCAGGCTTAATGCCGGAAACCTCAAAAAGGAGTTTGGCTGTCAGATAGGTCCCCGACCCCTCCTTGCCCACGGCCACCCGCATGTTTTCCAGATCATCAAAGGACGCAACCTCGGTTTTACCCAACAGATGGACCTCTTCGTTGTACAAAGGAAATACCATTTTTGTTTTTCTTGCGATGAGCTGGAGGACCTGGCTGGATTTCACTTTAAGCACAAATGCCAGAACATCGGACTGGACAATACCCATCTGGGTTTTGGGGCGCTTATACACGGCATATACATTTTCCACGGATCCCCGGGAGTTGTATACATGGATGTCATATCCGAACTTTTTGCCCAAATCCATCAGGTTCAGGCCGAATTGGAAGTAAGTGCCTTTCGCGCCGCCGGTGATGATGCCTAAGTCCACTGCCGATGCCATGCCGCACATGGTTGTCCAGATCAGAATGATGAATACCGGAATGAATTTGCGAATCATAATATCTCCTATAAGTTGTACCGACATCTGGGGCAGATATAAGGAATGTCAGGCCATGCCCTTTCGGCGACCGATATAACAGCCATGGACCAACCAAAATTTTGACCGCACCTTGGCCCACAACAAAAAAGAAAAGCGACACCCCAGCCTATCCTCACCCGAACTCACCCCACAACGAAAATTTAAAAATCCGTATAAATTACACAGACTTTATTTTATAAACAGCTTCGAATACTTTATCTTTCTGGTATTGATCTACCAAATTGACGAACAATGTCAAGGTGCAATCCGGTGTTTAAAAAAATAACTGAACACCCCGACACAATTTACGAGAAAAACATGAAATTTTTGTTCCAGATTTCCTAAATAATGGTCATATCCACATAGTAATAAAAAAATTTTTTTTCTGGCAGGAGACTGCGCCGGGTCGTGATCAAGACGAACTAAACGTAATGTAATCCGCGCACCTTTTTTCGGAAAAATCAAGGTGTTCTGCCATGGCCTTGCGGGCAGCGTCGGCATCATTCTCCCGAATGGCTGTGACGATACGCTGGTGATGGTCAAACAAAAGCCGGGTATCATCGCCCAGGGCATAGACATTATGCCAGACACCGCGCTGGAAATCTTTCATGGCATCAAAAAGAGTGTGCATGAGATGAAGCCAGATGACGTTGTGGGTGGCCCGGGCGATCTGGAGATGCAGTTTGGCATCCAAATCTTCCAGGGGCTTTTTGTTTTCAAGCTGAACATCCATCCGGCCAAGGATCTCTTCCATCCGGGTAATATCTTCGGATGTGGCGCGCTCTGCGGCATAATAGGCCGTTAGGGCCTCCATGCCCTTGCGCACCTCGATCACTTCCAGCGCACATGCCCTCTGGGTGCGGATCAGCTCGCACAACGCATTGTCCTGGTCTGTATCAATTAACGACTGCACCACTGTGCCGCCCCCCTGATAGGACATCACCAGACCCGAAGAGGCCAGCATATTCAGGGCTTCGCGCACGGAAGGCCTTGAGACACCGAACATCTGTGATAATTTTCGTTCGGGCGGCAACTTTTCTCCGGGTGAAAACTCACCGCGTAATATGGACTCGCGAATCTGTTCCGCAATCTGGGCGGAAATTTTTTTGGGTCTGATCGGCTTGAAGGTCATTTCTTAGGATATCTCGGATCATGGGTTCATAAATTTGTCTGACCATTTAAACCACAGATGATTATTTTCATCAACGTTTTAATCGTGCGAAAAGGGCTTGTTTAAGCCGGAAGCACGATTATACCCACGCATAAACAAAATTGGTAAGACAAATTAATTGACAATAAATTAAGACAATTATAAGATATCCCAAAATTGGTAAGACAAATTTTACTTTCAAAGGAGGGACGATGTACGATCAATTCAAGTCCAATGCGGAACGTGTAAGCGCGGAGGTGTACCGTTTTCTGACCCGCGGGGCTGCCCTGGATTTCATTATTGAGATCATGAAACAAGAACAGATCGGCGACAGCCCCGGGCACTATGCGGCCGTGGCGGACTGTCCGTTTTTTAAACATGTAGATAAAGACCTGCTGCTTCAGATCCACGGATTCTCATTTGACATCAGCCGCGAATGGGCCGCCAACGCCCGTATCGGCATCAGCCAGGTTGACTGGGCCCTGGCGGATACCGGTACACTGGTGCAGGATGCCACGTCCATTGATAAACGGCTGGTCTCCACCCTGCCTGAAATTCACATCGCCCTGCTCCCCGCCAACGGCCTGCTCCCGGATATGGCTGCGCTGCTCGAAAAATTGAGTCCCCAGCAGATGAACTATATTTCCATGATTACCGGTCCCAGCCGGACGGCTGACATCGAACGGGTCCTGACCATTGGCGTCCATGGCCCCAAACGGCTCATTATTATTGTAATAGACGATCTGGGAGATAATAACTGATGGAACAAAAATTCAAACAATCCATAGACAACGCCATCAACGACACCAACCTGACCGGCGCGCTGGGCAATTTTTCGGAAAGCTATAAGATCAACCGGGCCAAGGCATACGAAGGCATTGATTTTGAAAGTCTTCGCACGACCGTTTCCGAGCGCAAAGCCTATGCGGCCAGCCACCTGGACGAACTGTGCGCCATGTTCAAGGCCAACGCAGAAAAAGCCGGAGCCAAGGTCTTCATAACCAAAAATCCGGCGGATGTGCGCGATTATATTTTGAAAGTTGCCAAAGACAACGACGTTAAAACCGTGGTGAAATCCAAATCCATGGCCACCGAAGAGATCCACCTGAACGCGCATCTGGAAAAGGCCGGAATCAGCGTAGGCGAAACCGACCTGGGCGAATGGATCATCCAGCTGGCCGGACAACGGCCCTCGCACATGGTTATGCCGGCCATTCACCTGACCCGTGAAGAGGTGGCTGATATTTTCAGCAAGGAAGTTGAGGAGCGGCTCTCCACGGACATTCCCCGCCTGGTCGCCGTGGCCAGAGACGAACTGCGCACCAAATTTCTCAAGGCTGACATGGGCATATCCGGCGCCAACATGGCCGTGGCCGAAACCGGCACGATCACCATCGTCACCAACGAAGGCAATGCCCGCCTGGTCACCTCACTGCCCAAAATCCATGTGGCGGTTATCGGCATTGAAAAAATCGTGGAAAAATTTTCCGACATCGTTCCCATTCTCCGTGCCCTGCCCCGCAGCGCCACCGCACAGCAACTGACCAGTTATGTGACCATGATCACCGGCCAGACACCCAACGAAGACGGCTCCATGAAAGACCTCCATATTGTGCTCATGGACAACCGCCGATCCGAGATGGCTGCCGATCCCAAGTTCAAACAGGCCATGCAGTGCATCCGCTGTGCCTCATGCCTGAACGTCTGCCCGATTTTCCGCCTTGTGGGCGGTCATGTGTTCGGCAAGGTTTACACCGGCGGTATCGGAACTATCCTGACTGCCTGGTACGATCAACTCCAAAGTGCAGAAGATATCCAGGGACTGTGTATCCAGTGCGGGGCGTGCAAAGATGTCTGTCCCGGCAAGATCGACATTCCCGCATTGATTATGGAAATTCGCCGACGCCTGGTCGAAAAACAGGGCATCCCCTTTGTGGCAAAGTCCATCTACAAGGTGGTCAATAACCGCCGCCTGTTTCACAGCATGCTGCGCACGGCATCAGTTGCAGGCAAGCCCCTTGCCAAAGGCAAATTCATCCGCCACCTGCCCCTTTTTCTATCGGATCTTACCAAAGACCGAAGTCTGCCCGCCATTGCCGCCAAACCATTCCGCGATGTTTTCAAAACCATCAAACAACCTAAATGCAAGGAAAAGGTCGTATTTTACGCCGGATGTCTGATTGACTTTGCCTATCCTGAAATGGGAGAGGCCGTGGTCAAGATCCTGAACAAGGCCGGCATTGAAGTGCTTTTTCCGGAAAACCAAACCTGCTGTGGTGCACCGGCACGTTACAACGGTGCCTATGACGTTGCCGCCCAAAATGCCGAAGATAATATCAACGCACTTCTGGAAAACAACGATGCAACCTATGTGATATCCGCCTGCCCGACCTGCACGGCGGCCCTGGACCGAGAATTCATAGACACCTTTGAATCCATCGGTAAACACGATCAAATAACCAAAGCCAAACAACTTGCCGCCAAAGTCATTGATTTTTCAACCCTGGTAAAAAAGCTGGTCGATGAAGGCCGCCTGACCTTGAAAGAGGGTCAGCAATTAGGCAAAATCACCTATCATGACTCGTGTCACCTCAAACGCACGTTAAAAGCAGATCAGCCGCCGCGTGAGCTGCTCACCCAAAGCGGCTATGAATTGGCGGAAATGTTCGAGTGTGACACCTGCTGCGGCATGGGCGGGTCCTATTCCCTGAAACTGCCAAAAATTTCAGGTTCGATTCTGGCCCGAAAACTCACCAATATAAAAGCCACAGGCGCCGACATCGTGGCCATGGACTGCCCCGGCTGCGTCATGCAGATCCGGGGGGGGTTGGATCAGGATGGAGCGGACATCAAAGTTCAGCATACTGCCGAACTGATCGCTGAACAGTTCAAATAGCCAATAAACACAGCCGTCATCAGAGCAGGCCTATTGGAGTCTGCGATGATGACGGCTTTTTGATGAGCATCAAATATTTTGTAGACTCGTCTTCAACTTCGGCAAATCGTTTTGAATGGTCTTCCACAACATCTCGTTATCAACGCCAAAATATTCGTGAATTAAAATATTTCTCATGCCTTTCATTTGATACCAGGGGATATCAAAATATTTTTCCTGAATTTCTTGGGGAACTTTTGAAGCAGCCTCGCCAATAATTTCAAGATTTCTAATGACCGCATCAATGGTCTTTTGATCTTTCAACCAGTCGGTATACGCCAAACCTTCAACATATTGAAATATCCTACTTAGCGCATCGTTGATATCATCAATACGGAATTCCCAACTTCTAGGCGACACGGATAGCATCCTTTAAAATTTGATCTCGAAGTTGAGGTTTTAATGCATTATCGGTAACAAGATCAACCGGACGTCCGACAACGGACTCTAAATATTGTTTTAAATCTATAAACCCAAAAATCCCAGGTGTAATTTTAAATCTTACCAATACGTCAATATCACTCTCCGGCTCTGCTGTTCCTCGTGATACAGATCCGAAAATTGCCAAAGACTCAACAGAAAATTTCCTCTTTATCTCGTCTTTATGCGCTTCAATGATTTTTAATACACCACGATCAATTGAGATCATAAAATCAACCTGTCATAATTTAATCTTTTATAAAAATTATCATAACATCATAATGTCAAAATTGTAATCTCCCAAAACCTAAAATTTGGGGACATGAACTCGCCCCGAACATAACCATACATTAAAAAGATATTTTTAATCTTTATTACATGATGTTATATCAACTATAATACCGTTTGGTCATATAACAGGAGGCAAAAGATGCCGGTACAGCCGCAAGAAAAACATTTGATGTCATCGACTGAGTATTTAGAGATGGAAAGAACCGCTCTGGATATCAGGCATGAATTTTTTAATGGTGAGGTTTTTGCTATGGTTGGGGCCGGCAGAAACCACAACCGAATAAATGTGAATCTGACAAAAAAATTAGGCATCAATTTTGAAACCAACCCGGCCCGTTGCGAGGTGTTTTCCAATGACATGCGGGTTAAAACGGGAGAACATTATACCTACCCTGATCTTGCCATTGCCTGCGGTGATGCAAAATTCGAAGATGATCAGTTTGATACACTGACAAACCCCGTCGTCATTATAGAAATTCTGTCAGATTCAACCGAGCGGTTTGACAGGACGAAAAAGTTTGCCTATTACCGGACGATCCCTACGCTTCAAGAATATATCCTTATATCCCAATATGAATGCTGGGTAGAACAATATATACGCCAAAATGATATGTGGGGTTATCAATCATACGATGGGTTAGACCGGATTTTGAAACTGCAATCCTTTAATTTTGAACTGCCGTTATCTGAAATCTATCTGAATGTTGAGTTTGAAGATGAGCCGCCTAAAATTTAAAATCAGCCCACCGTCTCTACAGCCTCGCTCGAACCTTTCTGAACGCAGCATTCAATAACAAAAATATTAAACACCTTACTGTCAAGGGCTACACACAACATAAATACCGGCGCTTGGTCAATTTTTTGCTCTATTAAATTGATTTTGCTGGGACGTCATCAGGAGTTTAATGTAATAAGTTAACGCCTCGAATTTATCAAATTAGACCTCAAAAAAGCAAGGTCATTAGAAAAGATATGGAAGAAAGGGCAAGATATGTTAACGTTATACTCTTTAGAAAGCGATGATCGCCTCTTCTTCTTAGCGTGATGTAAAGCATAGTGAATACCATTGTTAAACCCAAAAGGGCTGCAATGATTATTTCAACCGCACTCTCAGGAAAAATGTATGCGAAAGTGAAGATACAACAAAAAAATATAACTGTGTATATGATCAACCGATACTTCATTTTGAGTCCTCCAGCAGTCCACTTTATTGGAGAGAATCACTCCCGGCCTAAAATTGCAACTGTAAATTTAATATATTATAAAACCACCCTCGGATCTGCCTGAACATCCCCCTCTTTTGATTCAACAATTTGTTTTATAATCCAAGCCAGGTAGGGTGGGCACAAAAAGCGTGCCACCCTGCCATTTTTCATCACAGTGCCATGCTCTGTGTAGTTTGGCGAAAGCCAAACCTCTGTGTCCTCTGTGGTTTAAAAACGAAATCCCGAAGGGATTGAATGTTTTTTTCAAACCTCTTGGTTTGTATTTTGCGGGCTTTGCCCGCTTTTTTTTTAAACCACAGAGGACACAGAGAGCACAGAGTTTAACGGGCTGTTTGATGGAGATTTAAAATCCGGCGCGTCTGTAACAGATTTAATTCTGACTATGCCGCTGAAGAATTAAAGTGACGGAATTTTTGTGTTTTTATGGCTGGAAATGGGGGGTAAAATATTCGGGGAATCTCAAGAAGCCCCCATAAAGGGGGCCTGAGAAAAATTTACAGCTATATACCCAAATAGGCCTCTTTGATATGGGGGTTACCCAAAAGTTCATCGGCCTTGCCCTCCAGGGCAATTCTGCCGTGTTCCAGGACATAGCCGCGGTCTGACAGACGCAGGGAGTGGTTCACGTCCTGTTCAACCAGCAGTACGGTGGTGCCCTGGTCGGCGATTTTCCGGATGGTCTCAAAAATGCTGTTGACCAGCACCGGGGCAAGTCCCAGGGAAGGCTCATCCAACATCAGGATTTTAGGCCGGGCCATCAGCCCACGGCCAATGGCCACCATCTGCTGTTCCCCGCCGGAAAGGGTCAGGGCGGTTTGATTTTCCCGCTCTTTGAGTCGCGGCAGCATCTCATATACCTGGGCCAGGGTCTGCTCTTTGTACTTGTCTGCTTCCTTGTTATACGCCCCCACAATAAGATTGTCTTTGATGGTCATCAAAGAGAAAAGCCTGCGCCCTTCCGGGACATGGACAATCCCGCGGTTGACAATCTCTTCGGGAGGCTGAGTATGTATCGCTCTGTTTTTAAAGGTGATCTGGCCGGATGACGGCTGCATCAACCCTGAAATGGTGCGTAACAATGTGGATTTTCCGGCACCGTTACCGCCGATAATGGAGACCACCTCTCCCTCTTCAATACGCATGGACAGATCAAAAATGACCTGGACATCCCCATAGCTGACATCAATGTTATTTACCTCAAGAAACCCCATATTCATCTCCCAGATATGCTTTAATAACTTTTTCATCGGCCGCCACGGCTTCGGGTAGGCCTTCTGCGATTTTTTCCCCGAATTGGATGACAACAAGACGGTCGGATAATGCCATGATGGCACGCATGATATGTTCAATCACCAGAATGGTCACGCCCTGGTCGCGCAGAAACCTTATGATCTCAACCATCTCATCAACCTCAGCCGGCCGCAGGCCTGCCATTACCTCGTCCAGGAGCAAAAGTCTCGGATTCGTGGCCAGGGCCCGGGCGATCTCCAGGCGCTTTCTGTCCGCAATGGTCAGATCCGCAGATCTGGCATCCTTTTTATCGTCAAAATTAAGGAGCTTCAGCACTTCAATGGCTTTGGCCTCGGCTTCCGCCCTGCTGGACGTATTGATAAAAGCGCCCACCGTCACATTGTAAAGTACGCTTTTTGACCCAAAGGGTTTCACGATCTGAAATGTGCGGGCCAGACCCTTTTTGCACAAATCCCAGGGTTTTTGACCGTTGATCACCTGGCCGTCGAAAATCACCTCACCTTTTGTGGGAGGAAACACCCCTGCAATGCAGTTAAATGCCGTGGACTTTCCGGCCCCGTTGGGCCCGATCACCCCGAGGATTTCACCTTTTTCCATGGACAAACTCAAATTGTTCACGGCCGTCAGGCCGCCGAACTGTTTGGTCACATTCTTTAATTCAAGAAGATTCATTTCCCCCCTCCTTTGATAAAGCCGTCGGCCATGCGGTTCACCACTTTGTCATACAGCCGGGTCAAGGGTTCCTGCAGACCACGGGGTTGATAAATCATCACCAGAATGAGCACAACACCGTAAATCACCAGATGCATCCCAGGCAGAATGTCTCCAAAATAAATTCTTGACAGGTCACTGACCGGCCGGAGGAGCAGCGCCCCCAGAACAGGCCCTGCAATGGAGCCTCTGCCGCCGATCAACGCGATAAAGGCAATCTCAAATGATATATCAAGGGAAATGGTACTTTTAGGATGAATAAACAAAGAGAACTGGGCGTAAAACGTTCCGGCCAGGGCGGTAAAAAAACAGCTCAGCGCCATGGCGATCACTTTGGCCCGGGATACGTTGACACCCAATGCCTGGGCGGCTTCGGGTTCCTCGCCGCCGGCAGTCAGGTAATATCCCAGTTTGGACCTGGAAACCGCCCAGGTTAAAAACAGAATCACCAGCAGCATAGCCAGAATGATGTAGTAATACGGCACCTTGGATGAAAACATAAAATGGGACCATCCAACGTTTAAGGGCGGAATCTGCAGCCCCCTGGGACCATTGAGTTTAAAGGGTCCCAGGAAGTCCAGGTTCTCAACCATGACACGGACCCCCTCGGCAAAGGCGATGGTGGCCAGGGCAAAGTAGGCCCCGCGCATCTTCAAGGTGGGAAGCCCGATGACCATACCGGCGGCAACAGCCAAAACACCGCCGATCAGCATCCCCAGCCAGGGACTGATGCCGTATTGAAGGGAAAGCACCGTTGAGGTATATGCGCCGATGCCCAGGAATACCGCATGCCCTAAAGGCAGGACCCCTGCAAATCCGCCGACCATGTTCCAGGAGGTGGTCAGGTAGGCGTAAAAAAAGATCAGCACAATGATATGCAGCCAGGTGGGACTGCTGACAACAGCCGGCAAGGCCAGTACCAGAATCAGCACCGCCCCGAGCAACACCTTGTTAATGGTATCCTTAACCACTTTACGGGCCAGGGCAGGCCTATCGAGAATGCCGCCTTCCGTCTCGTAGGGGGCGTTGTTTTCCCCTGTGTCTGCGATGGGTTTACCAGTCATATTTTACTCCGAACAATCCTGAAGGTTTAACAAAAAGGACCAGAAGGAACAGACCGTATACAATGGCCTCTGTCCACGTTGCGGTCATGAACTGGGGACCCACGGATTCGATGACCCCGATGATGATCCCGCCGATGATGGCCCCTGGAATGGAGCCGAGCCCGCCCAACACGACAATGATAAAGCCTTTGATATCAAACAGAACACCAACGGTAGGGAAGGTATTGTAAAAGGGAACCAGGGTGACCGCGGCAATGCCGGTCACGGCCGACCCCAGCCCAAAGGCCATGTTGTAGATCTTGTACTGATTAATACCGGACAAACTGGCCGCATCGCGGTCAAGGCTGCATGCCCGAATCGCTCGTCCGGTTCGTGTTTTCTGAAAAAAGTAGTAGACGCCAAAGGCGGTGGCCACGGCAGTGATGGCACCCCACAGCTTAGGCACGGAGATAAACATCTCTCCAAGCTCTATCATTTTCCCCTGGAGCGGATTATCCGGCAAAGAACGGTACTGGGGACCAAAAACCATCAGGGTCAAGTTATCCAGCACATACCACACCCCGGTGGTAACAATAATTACCGTACTGGGTTCCCGGACATTTTTTTCAGCTTTAAAAATGGGCTTTATCACAATATCCTGCAGATAGTATCCAAACACATACATGACCGGAACAACTATAATAAGAGCAAGGTAGGGATGAAGTCCTGACAGGGCAACGGTCCAGTATGCCGCATACATGCTGACCATTAAAAGGGTGCCGTGGGCAAAGTTAACGACCTTGAGCACGCCGAAAATAATGGTCAGCCCCAGGGCAGTCAGCCCGTAGATCGAGCCCATAAGGATGCCGTTGATTGTATCTTCAAGTAAATAGATCATCTTTTTCTCCGGACGGTTATGTCCCGCTTTAAAATGGGTGCTGCAGTTTTAAAACGGGACATTGAGATGGGCGTTTTATGGTTTGGGGAAAACAGGGGTGTATCCGGCGCGTCTGGCGCTCTTGGGCCATACGGTAATTCTTTCAAGGCCGTTGCCCGCATCATTGATCTGTACGATGACTGGTGATGCATGGGAATTCTGGCCGCTTTGGTCAAACTCTACGGCGTCATAGCCGACGATCATGCCGGGGCCTGAGGTAAGGTTGGTCTGGGCCAACGCATTGCGGATGGCGTCTTTATCAAGGCTGCCGGCACGTTCCAGGGCATCTTTGATCACGTACATGGCAACATAGGCGTCCACAGCTTCACCGGTAAGGTTATAACCGTATTTGGCCTTGTATTTTTCATTGGTCTCTTTGGCGCCGGGCTTGTTGATGTCGGCTTCCCACTCCACAATATCAAAAAGATACTGGGCGTTTTTACCAACGGCTTTGATGAAGAAGGGATCGGCATGTCCGCCGCCGGTGGTCACAATAGCTTTCAAACTAACTTTATATTCTGCCAGGGTGTTGGTCAAAAGAATGGCGTCCGCAGCATTGGAAACCAGCAAAAGGACATCGGCTCTGGAGCGTCTGATTTTCTGAACCACAGGGCTCAGGTCGGTGGCGGTGGAAGGATAGGGTTCGTCCAGTACAACCTCATAGCCGTCTTTTTCAGCCAGTTTTTTCCACTGACCGGCCATGCCTTTTCCCCAGTCGCCGTTTTCATACACAAAGGCAAGCTTTTTGACCGGTGTGTTGAACTCGGTCTGCATATCTTTTAAAAAGGAGAACTGATCCCGGGTCCACCAGGAGTCCTTGGCGGCGATGCGGAATACGTTTTTAAATCCCTGTTCGGTGATTTTGTCGGACACGGACACCGGCACGATAAAGGGCACCCCATACCGTTCAGCAACCGCTGTGGTGGGATAGGTTACTGCAGAGTTCCAGCAGCCGGTGAGGACGTTTACCTTTTCGGTGTTGATCAAACGTTCTGCTTCGGAAACACCTTTTTCCGGCTTGGATTCGGAATCGGCATAGAGCATTTCAAGTTTGGCACCACCCAGGGATTTGATACCGCCGGCAGCGTTGATCTCCTCAATGGCCATCTCCCTGGCATTTTTTCCCTGCTGGCCCACAGAGGCAGAAGGGCCTGACAGTGGGATAATGTTACCGATCTTGATGGTTGTGTCATCTGCCGTTGCAGGGCCTGTAAAGATAAGCCCGCTGATTAAAAGCCCGGCGGCTGCCGTTGCGGTCCAAAAACGATTGAGCTTCATGTCTTCCTCCTTATGGATGTTAAAATAATGCGAAAACAATTAAATTTTCCGCATGTGGTTTCATAAACGTAACAATGCAACATCAGCAAGGCGTGTGCCAGACACTTCGAATTGTTGAAAAATGAAGACTGCTTGAAATAATTACCCGGAAATCCGCATGGAATAATACACTAAAAACTCTGTGCTCTCTGTGTCCTCTGTGGTTAAAATAAACCTGCGGGCGAAGCCCGCTAACGTTACAAACCAGGAGATTGGGGAAAAGGCATTCAATCCCTTCGGGATTTCATTTTTTAAAACCACAGAGCGCACAGAGGTTTGGCTCGCGCCAAACTACACAGAGAAGAAATGATTATATAGCAAGAAACGATTTATCGTCAACCATAGTTGACATTGTCAACTATGGTTGACACACGGCGTCAACTTTTGTCCCGATTTTTCAATCGCTTGCTCAGGGCCTGTTTGGAGATGCCCAGAAGTCGGGCGGCTTGACTTTGATTGTTATCGGCACGCTCCAGGGCCTGGTCAATGGCATATTCGGTCAGAGCCGCCAGGGTGGGGAACCCACCCATTAAATCTTCCAGAACCGTATCGCGGTTAGGAGCTGCACCAACCATTGGGGCTTGGGATACGGTCGAGACATCCGCCAGCCGGTCCAGGATCGCGTCAACACTGAGGCTTGTGCCGGTACTTTGGGCCACGGCATCGTAGATATAGGTTTTCAACTCCCGGATATTGCCCGGGAACGCATGGGCCTCCAGAACGGCAGACAACTGTTGTCCGGTTTCAACGACGGGCTTGCCCATGGCTTTGGCGGCTTGATCCCTTAGGCCGGCGGCGATCAGGGGGATATCCTCTTTGCGCTCCCGTAACGGGGGCACCTCGATCAGGTGGGTGGAAAGCCTGAAAAAAAGATCAGATCTGAACCGGCCCTGGTCTTCGGTCGCAAGGGCATTTCGGGTTTTATTGGTTGCGGAGATAATCCGCGCCCGGCAGATCCTGGGTTTGTCTGACCCCAAAGGATAAAAAATCCCCTCCTGGATCAACCGCAGCAGCTTCACCTGGGAGGCAGCGGAAAGATCGCCGATCTCGTCTAAAAACAGGGAACCGCCGGCAGCCTTTTCCACCAGCCCCTCCCTGTGTTTATCGGCACCGGTGTACGCGCCTTTGCTGTGGCCGAACAACGTATCTGAAAACAGATTATCATCAAGCCCTGCCACATCCACCGGAATAAAAGGGCCGTCCAGCCCGGACACATCATGGATGGCCCGGGAAATCAGCTCCTTGCCCGTGCCGGTTTCGCCAAGGATCAAAATGGGTTCCCGGCTGCTGGAGATGGACTCAATATACTGAAAAAGCCCGATCATCCTGGGATTCTGGGTGATGATATTCTGGAAATGTTCCGGATATTTGAGATTCTGGTTAAAGGAGACCCCTTTCAGGGTGAACACCTCATTTCGCAATGCGCAGATTTCCAGGGCGTTTCTCAGTGCCGAGGCAAAGGTGTTCATGTTGATGGGCTTGACCAGGTAATCATGGGCCCCCTGCTTCAAACATGCAACCGCACTCTCTATCTCGGAATTGGCCGTGATGATCACCACGGGAATGTGCGGATGGGTCTCCCGAAGCTCTTTTAATACCTCAAGGCCGGACTTATGAGGCATATTCAGATCAAGAAAAAGAACACACACGCCCAGGTCCCGCATCACCCCGGGCAGGCGGCGGCTGTCCTGGACCTGAATGACCTGCTTGACCCCCATGGAGGTCAGCAAAAAACCATATGCATCAAGTTCGGAGGATTCATCATCCACCAAAACCACAGGCACCTTTGAATGGCTGAAATTAATCATGATTCTGTTAATCGTCCTTTTGGGGTGTTTTGCCGATCGCCAGGGGCAGACAAATCCGGAACATAACGCCCGTGTACCGGTTTTCTACATGGATATGGCCTTTCATCTCCTTTTCCACGATCATTTTGGCCATGTACAAACCGATGCCGGTGCCGGTGGCCGTTCCCTTGGTGGTAAAATAGGGCGTAAAAATCTTTTCCATCAAATGGGAAGGAATTCCGCACCCCGTATCCATGATTTCCAGGCAGATCTCATCACTGCGCTTCAGCACAGACAGATTGATTAACCTGTGAACAGTCCGCTCCGGGGTGTTGGCCTGGCGTTCGTTGATGGCGTCCTTTGCATTGGAGATAATGTTGACCAGGACATGCACAAATTCATTCTTGTATCCCAGGATAGGCATGGGATCATTGGCATCGTCCAGCTCAATATCCAGGGTGATATTGTTCTGACGCAACTGGGGTTTGACCAGCTTGATGGCACTGTCTATGGCATCCATGATTTCAAAGGTATGTTTGTTTTTCGACGGTCTGAAGTATTCCCTGAAATCGTTGATGGTCCTGGACATAAACTGGATCTGGGCATCGGCCTCCCGGACCAGTTTTTCAATAAACGGGCCGGATATCATCTGGTTGTAGAAGGCAGGGGTCAGGGACGCAATATACGAGGACAAGGCATTGAGGGGTTGACGCCACTGGTGTGCTATCGCGGACATCATTTCACCCATGGCAGCCATTTTCTGGGCCTGGCGCAAATTCTGCTCGGCATTTACCCGTTTTGAAATGTCCCAGATACTGTACACCTTGACCATTTCGCGATCCAGGGTCAACGTGGAGATTCCGATCTCAGCGGGAAATTCAGACCCATTGGCACGGCTGAACGTCCATTTAAACACGTCGAAACCGCCATGGCCTTGGGACTGCTCAAGCTGGGTCAGTTTGAGCTTTGTGGCCGTGCCGTCCATCTGGGTGGCCGGGGAGAGATCCAGCATTGTCTTGCCGATGATATCATCTTCTGCAAGCTCAAACATATCCAATGCCTTTTGATTGCATTCGATATAGATCCCGTTTTTTGTGAGCATGATGGCATTGGTGGCCGTGTTAAAAAGCGTCCGATACCGTGTCTCAAGCTCTTTTCTGCGGACGATTTCCCCGCGCAGATCTTCATCTTTTCCAGACACAATGGCCTCAAACCTGTTTTTTGAAATAAACAGGATCAGGGCAGACCCGCCCACGGTAATAAAGAAGAGCAACGCCAGGATGCCCAGAATTTTCAAGACCATGGACATGGCAAACAGCATATCCGTGTTTTTGGCCAGGGCCAGTGCTTCTTCCCGGTCCACGTTGGTACACAGATACCACCCGGTATCCGTAAGTTTGTGAAAGCTGAGCATTCGATCCCGGTAGGAGAAAGAGCCGGCATCCCGTCCGGGGAAATATGAACCGAACTGGGAAAGGGCGGGATCGGATTCCTGGATTTTGGTGGTCATCATCAGGCTCTTATTTTGATGAACCAGCACGGTACCCTGGCCGTCAATAATAAATGCGGACCCGTATCGGCCGATGCGAAGATCCATAACCGACTTCTGCAAGGTGTCTAAAATGATATTGGCACTTAAAACGCCGACCACCTGATTTTCGTGAACCAGGGGAACCACCACGGCAATGACCATCGTCCAAAAGCCCTGGTCCATAAAGGGCCGGGTTAAAGAAATTTTTTGTTCTTCCATGCCCCGCTTGTACCAGGGCCGGGTCCGGGGATCGTAATCCCGTGAGGCAAACCAGTCGGCCCCATCGATCATCGTTCCGTTATAAAGCCCCAGATAGACATCGGAAAAATCACCGGCTTCCATGGTCATTTTTAAAATAGGCCTTGGGTCCTCTCCCCGGGTCAAATAAAGATCTTCCAGGGTGTGTGCCAGCGCATCCACAAGCTTAAACCGATGCTCCAGCCACATATTCACCATCTTGGCCGCCTCTTCGGTCAAGGCCTGCTGGTGATTTTCCACGGTCTGGCGGCTGATGGACTGGGTATAGGTATATGTGATCCCCGCCAAAACAAGAATAACCGCCACCAGCACGGACACCAGCATTATGTTGATCTTCAGCGTCATATAGCGATTACACCTGTATTTATCTTTTGGGGTTTGATCATATTGGGGGCCATACCAATTTGCTGTAGGTTGGGGTGACGCAGGAACCCCAACAAAATCTGCCGTCATTCCCGAAACTTATGTTGGGGTTCCTGCGTCACCCCAACCTACATTGTGACCGATGTTATGACCAAGCCCATCTTTTTTTCATGCGCCGACTCAAGCCATAGGCGCATGAGAAAAATTATTTAATAAGACGAAGAGTTGCCCAGATGCAAGCCGCAGGTGGGCGGCTCTTCGTTCAAACACTATATCGACATGCACATGTATTTTATTTCGAGGTAGTCGTCCAGGCCGTATTTTGAGCCTTCCCGGCCGTTACCCGATTCTTTGACACCGCCAAAAGGCGCCACCGGGTTGGAGATAAGACCGGTATTGATACCCACCAGACCATATTCCAGGTTTTCACCCATACGCCAGGTTCTGCCCAGATCTTTGGTGTAAAAATAAGCAGCCAGGCCGAATTCCGTATCATTGGCCTTGCGGACCGCTTCTTCTTCGGTATCAAACTTGAAAACCGGGGCCAGCGGCCCAAAGGTCTCTTCTTTGGCCACCCGCATCTCATCGGTGGCATCGGCAACAATGGTCGGCGCAAAAAAACTGCGGCCCAGGGCGTGGCGTACGCCGCCGGTCAGGACTTTTCCACCTTTGCTGACAGCATCCTGGATGTGGCTTTCCACGGTTTCCACGGCACCCATATCAATGAGCGGCCCCTGCTGCACCCCGTCATCAAAGCCATTGCCGACCTTAAGGCCTTCCACGGCAGTTGTCAGTTTCCGGCAAAATTCATCATACACCCCAGCCTGGACATAAATCCGGTTGGTGCATACGCAGGTCTGGCCGGAGTTGCGGTATTTGGACGCCATGGCACCGTCCACAGCCGCATCAATATCGGCATCGTCAAATACAATAAACGGGGCGTTTCCACCCAGTTCCATGGAGAGCCGCTTCATGGTACCTGCACAGTCCCGCATCAACTTTTTACCGATCTCGGTGGAGCCGGTGAAGGTCAATTTACGGACAACGGGGTTGGAGGTAAGCTCCCCGCCAATGGCCGAAGAAGAACCTGTCAACACATTGAATACCCCTTTGGGTACGCCGGCCTGCTGTCCCAGTTTTGCAATGGCCAGGGCCGAGAACGGGGTGGCGGTTGCAGGCTTTACCACCATGGTGCAGCCGGCGGCCAGCGCGGCCCCCGCCTTTCTGGTAATCATGGCGCTGGGAAAATTCCACGGGGTGATGGCGGCCACCACGCCCACAGGCTGCTTGATCACCACCAGGCGCTGGGAGGCCACGGTCTGGGGGATCACATCCCCGTATACCCGTTTGGCCTCTTCGGCAAACCATTCAAAGAAACCTGCGGCGTAAGCGATCTCGCCCCTGGATTCGGCCATGGGCTTGCCCTGCTCCGCCGTCATGAGCGTAGCCAAATCTTCCTGATTTTCCATGAGCAGGTCGTGCCACTTGCGCAAAATAGCCGAGCGTTCCCCGGCTGTTTTACTTTTCCAGGCGTCCAGGCTTTCATTGGCCGCAACAATGGCTCTTTGTGTTTCATCGGCGCCGCAATAGGGAACCGTTCCAAGCACGTCTCCGGTGGCAGGATTTGTTACTTCAACGGTCTTGCCGCTGTCTGCGTCAATCCATTGATCATTAATAAAACAACGGGTACAAAACAGATCTGAATTTTTTAACTGTAGCATGTAATTTCCTTATTTACCCGGCCAGACCGGCCAGTCCCGCTTCCATGATATCCAGACCTTTTTGCAGCTGAGCATCTTCAATCACCAAGGGCATCAACACCCGGACCACATTGCCTTCAATGCCGCAGACCAGAGAGATCAAACCGTTGTCAAAGCAGTAGGCTGATAATTTTTTGGCCTTGTCCGGGTCAGGCGTGCCGTCGGCATGGACAATGGTGTATCCGCGCATGGCGCCAATGCCTCTGACCTCTCCCACATGATCAAATTTTTCGGTCCAGGCACCAAAGGTTTCACCCAGTTTTTCGCCAAGGGCCTGGGCCTTTTCCAGAAGATTTTCCTCTTCAAAGATATCCAGTACCGCATGGGCTGCAGCGCAGGCAACCGGGTTGGCGCCGTATGTGCCGCCCAAACCGCCGGGATGCACGGAATCCATGATCTCTTTTCTGCCCACCACGGCGCTCAAAGGCATACCCGCAGCAATACTCTTGGCCACAGTCATCAAATCCGGTTCCACACCGAAATTTTCAACGGCAAACATCTTGCCGGTACGGCCTATGCCTGACTGAATTTCATCGGCAACAAACACAATGCCGTGGTCTTTACAGAACTGGGCGACCTTGGGCAAAAATCCTTCGGGCGGGGCAATAAATCCGCCTTCTCCCTGGATGGGCTCAATCACCACGGCTGCGGTATTTTCAGGGTTAATGCCGGTAATAAAAAATTTGGTAAATGCCTCAAAATCACCATAGGGAGCCCGGTATACTTCAGGGGCAAGGGGTCCGAATCCGCATTTATAAGGTTTAACCTTGGTGGTCATGGCCATGGTCAGGTAAGTCCGGCCATGGTAGGAACCGTCAAATACCACAACACCCTGGCGTTTGGTGTAATAGCGGGCGATCTTCACTGCGTTTTCAACAGCTTCGGCGCCGGAGTTTACAAACAGAGCTTTTTTGTCAAAGGAACCCGGAGCAATCTTACAGAGCCGGTCGGCCAGGCGCACGGCAACATCATAGGGATTGACCATAAAGCATGTATGGGTAAATTTTTCGGCCTGTTCTTTAATGGCCGCCACCACCTTGGGATGGCTGTGGCCCACGTTCATTACGGCAATGCCGCCGGCAAAATCAATATATTCTTTGCCTTGAACATCTTTAATGATAGCGCCTTTGGCGGATTCTACATAGCAGGTTGTACCGGAGGCATGGCCATTGGGGATCACCTGGTCTCTCAGGGTTTGAATATCTTTCACATCAGTCATTTTTTTATCCTTTCCGTTTTTTTAGGGGGTTATGCATAAATCTTTTTAAGGAGTATAGCAGGATTCGTGCCGATCGAATCGATCCCAGAAAAACCATTTAAATTCAGACCGTTACGGTTTTATTATGAACACCAGGATGAACACAGAAAAAATCGAATCGATTTTAACTCAAATTAAAACGCCAACCATCTGAATTTATATCGATTTTATTAAGAGTCGATTTTAAATCAAATATAATTATAGATAACACACTATAATAAAAGCAAATCACAATGAAATAGAGTCGAAATCAAATCAAACTACAAACACGAATCACAGATTTTGGGCAAGCCAACGACTCAACCCATATTTTTTAAGTTTTCGGACAACCTGGGACTGGGTCATATCCAGCCCCGCTGCCATGGCCCGGGTGGTTCCCCAGGTTTTAAGGGCACTGGCCAGCAATTGTTTTTCAAAATCAGCCACCTGCCGGTTAAATCCTTTTTGGGATTCAACCTGCCCCATTTTTACGCTACTGAGCTGGGCCGCGCCCTTGGCAACCGGACTGCCCACAACCCCCTCAAGACTGTTTTTTTCAGCCATCACCACCGCACGCCGGATGCAGTTTTTTAATTCCCGGACATTGCCTGGAAATTCATAGGCCTGGATGCGGTTAAGCTCCATGCTGGAAATCGTGCAGGCACGTTTATATGCGCCGTTATATTTATCTAAGAAATAAAGGGTCAGCTCCATAATATCTTCGGGCCGATGCCTTAAAGGGGGAATGGTCAACGGGAACGCATTGAGCCTGAAATAGAGGTCCCGACGAAACTGCTTTGCCGCCACTTTCATGTCAAGATCTTCGTTGGTTGCCGCAATAATATTGCAATTGATCTTAATGGGTTTTAACCCGCCAATGTGCATAATCTCTTTTTCTTCCAGGCAGGTTAAAAGCTTGGCCTGCAATGGCAGCGAGAGCTCTCCGATTTCGTCTAAAAAAAGCGTTCCGTTTTTAGCAACCTCGAAAAGGCCGATCTTCCCCTGATTTTTTGCCCCGGTAAACGCGCCGGGTTCATACCCGAAAAGCTCTGCTTCAAGAAGGGTTTCAGGAACCGCCGCACAGTTGATCTTAACCAGAGGACCTTTCAGCAAATTGTTGCAGTTATGAATATATTTTGACAAAAGCCCCTTGCCGGTACCCGATTCACCCAGGATCAAAATACTGGATACATTCATGTCCGCAAGTTTTCGGCAAGCCACCAAAAGCCCCTGCATCTCCTTTGAATGGGCAATGATTTCATTTTCCTTAAGCCCTTGAAGGGAGAGCTGGTTGAGTTCGGCATTGACCCTGTTTTTTTCTTCTTTAACCCGCTGCAACTGCTCCTGCAGCTTTGTCAACTGGGTCATATCCTGCTCATTAACGATCACCATGGAAATATTACCGTTCTCACCAAATACGGGCGTTCCGGTCACCAGCAATTGTTTGCCCGTTTTGCGGTTTGACTGGAGCAGGCTGACCTGCCGGCCGGTCGCCAGCACCTGCCGGGTCACGGACTGATCAATGAATCCGGCCGCCACCAGTTCATCCACACTTTTGCCCACCACTTCTTCAGCCCGGACGCCCAAAAGGGCCTCCCCCGCTCTGTTAATACTGACAACCGAACCGTCGCCGCTTAACACCCAGATACTTTCCGAGGAGGCATTGTACATGGCCTCAAGCTGGGCATTTATTGTTTTAAGATCGTCGGTTTTTTTTCTAAATGCCTTTTGCAGTTCATGAACGCCTTGTAAATCCACCGGTATTTCAGCCCCAACTGCGCCTAAATCATAAAACAGGCAAATCATCATGGCCGAATCTTTTTGTCTTTCAAAAAGACGGTGGGGCATGACCAATATCTTGCGGGGCGCTTTCCCGGGCAGTTGAAAAATTAAATCAATTGCCTGAAAAGAAGATTGTACCGAAGATAAAATATATTGGTGAAATTGATCCTGGGAAAGGGACGTCTGATCGGAATGGGAAAGCCTGCAGCCCGTTTCTGCCAAGGCATGTACAAAATTTTTGCCTTTAAAATAATCCGCAGGTTTTCCAATCATCGCCGACATTGGACGATTAAGGCCGAATACTTTCAAATCCGGCATTGAAAGGGCAACAATGCCCATGGAAGAAAGCCAGGGGGCTTGACTATTTGACGGATCATCCGAAGGCGGCATAAATAAATGTATTCTTAAACGGTTCTCATGGTGGGGTAAAATTTCATAAACAGCACTATATAAATAGTAACTTTGCTTTTTGTATCACACAAGTGTTTGTTAAAAAAATCTCATGCCCGGGTTGAATTATCACCTTTCCATCCACTGCCCCAATACAATGGTGCCAGGCGCCATACGAATAATTCCAAGGTGTTGACCGGAACCTAACTTTCTTTCTTGACGAACAGTTTGAAAACCAGGTAGTGTAGACAAACGTTCCGGCAGGCATTTTAAAATGCCGGAAAAAATTCAGAACCTGGAGACATCCCATCGTTGCAGAAATCATGAAGATTGCTGCTTCAAGACCTCAAAGCTGTTACTGCGGTAGTAAACTATTAGACAATTCATAAAAACGGTCATGAGTTGGCCGGCACAACGAACGATGAAAAACATTTTAACCACAGAATTTCATGTTCAGTGTATTCTGTGATTTCCGTGGTTAAACTTTTTCATGAATAGCAAAGGGAACAGGAATCGTTTTGTACCGGCTCGAATCTATTAACGCTTTTTTGACTCCCTATGAACACCTTGTTCCCCGTTTGGGTAAAGAAATGAAAAGATCGACCATACATCTGCTACTGGTTCTGATCTGGGCTGTTCCGATCCTGGCCAGCCACTCCCTCCTCATTGAGACCCAGAATCCCCAAGAGCCCGTGAATTCACCACCTGCCGTCCGGTTTTGCCAGTTTATCCCCTCAATTGCCGAACAATTCATCGGCATGCCCACTGAATATGGGGGACGACCTAACCAGACAGGCACCACAGATAATTCCTGGCTGTTCCACTCCATTTACGCCGGTGCTGCAGCCAAAGCAGGGTTGGTCTACAAAACGTTTATGCACATGGACCTACTACTGAGCAATGCCCACCCCATCAACGCGGATGATGTTGAAAACGGAGACCTGATCGTCTTGGACAACGATCTTGCCGCCATGGTGTACCAGGTGGAGCCCAGCGGCAGAATGTACTTTATCTATGCGTCAAAAAAACGGGGAGAAGTCACGATTTTTAACAGTGACAACATTGTTTACCATGCGTACTGGCTTGAGCATTTTAAAGGTTTTTTCAGAATCAATGAAGATATGCTGATCCCCATCCGGCCCCAATAGCCGCCCGGACCTTACACCCAAAAAATTTTCTTCCGAATCGCATCAGACAGATCTTTTCCCAAGTATCTCCAGAAATATTTCACAGCATTCCGCAGCCCTCTTTCTCATGGCATCCGCCTTGTCCATAATTTCTTTTCGGTATTCGAGATCATGGATATCATCCATATTGTTCACCAGGGTTCTGTACGCCCCCCAGATACCCACTTCAAGCGCCCTTGCCCCCATCTCCAGGTCCGACCGGGAAGCGATATTGCCGTATTGTGCCACCCCCATCATGGCATCCCATGCTTTATCCCCCAGGGTCATGACGGATAAAGGCACCTCAATGGCTTTTTTCAGCCCCAGCTGGAGCTGCACTGTTCTGAAACGAGTCTCTTCATCCGTGGTTCCCGGCAGGCCTAGGGCAGCCACATAATCGGCAAACGCATCGGTATCGGCATCAATCATGGGAATCAGGGCCATAGCCGCTTCATGCAGCGGCGGAATCAATGCCCTCATGTCAGCATCAAGCGCCTCAAACCGTCTAACCCCCAGGGTCAATTTGCCCACCATGGCGCCAAGCCCTGCGCCCAGAGCGGCAACGGCTGCCGCCACCGAACCGCCGCCAGGAGCAATACTTCTACCGGCAACTTCTTCGATAAAGGCGCGGACACTCAGACCGGCCAGGGGTTCGTGGGGTGGTTTGGAAATGATATACTCGATAATCTTTGCTTTGGGATCAAAGGGCGAAACAGAATTCAATCCCATGCGCTCAACGGCCAGCCGGACCTTTTGATCTTCATCCAGAATAAAAAGCCCTTCTTTTTCAATGTAATACTCGGCAGCCTGTAAAATTGGCGCCAGGGGAACCACACCCACAATCTGGGAGCCCGCCACCGCAATTTTAAGTTTGGCAGCCTCCTCTTTAACCGCTTCAAACAAAAGATGGGGCGGCGTGACCATATAGTTGTTCAGGTTCACCGTCACCTGGGCCAGGTTATAGTCATCAACATACCAGCCCATCCCCTTGACATCCTTGAAGCGGCCGGGTTCCTTGGGTCCCCGGCCTGCTTCACGCAGATTCAGCGCAATGCGGTGGGCCTGATTGGGCGTGCCCAGCAGGTTAACATTATACGCGATGAGAAAAAACCGGGCGCCGGTGACCGTGGCGCCCCACTCGGGAACAAACCTGGCCGGGCCGAAATCAGGCGCCCATTTATCCTGGACAATACGCTGGGCAATTGCTTCATACTGTCCTTCCCGGATCTGGGGCAGCTTTTTGCGGTAACCCAGGCTGGCGGAATTCTCGTACAGATAAACCGGAACGCCAAGTTCATCGGCCAGCCGCTTACCAAATAGTTTTGAAATTTCAACACATTCATCCATGGTTACACCGGCCACAGGGATAAAGGGACACACATCCAGGGCTCCCATGCGATGGTGCTCCCCCTGATGCCGGCGCATGTCTATTTTTTCCCGGGCCACCCGTGCTGCAGCCATTGCCCCCTCTACCACATGATCCGGATCTGCCACAAAGGTATACACCGTCCGGTTGGTGGAAATTCCAGATTCCACATCCAGCAGACTGCATCCTGGGGTTTTAGCGATGGCATCGGCAATGGCATCAATAATCTGTTTATCTTTTCCTTCGGAAAAATTAGGCACACATTCAACGATTTTATCCATTATATATAGCCCCCATTTCACATAAAAAACTTTTAACTATATTTACTGTCAATTTCATTATTTTACATTTTAAAACTTTTACACACAAAATAATCACCCGAGTTATCCAGACAAATTCAGTGACATACAGCTGATATTGTTCAATTAATTGGATGATTAAAAGTCTAATACAAATTATTTAATTTAGAATATCAAACAATGGCGGCAACCCGACGCGGGATAAGACTTGCATTTTCCTCTCCATTAACGGTAGTATCCCAAGGCGGGAATTTAGCGACACAACGGACAGCGTATCCCCAAATGTTAAAATATTAACACAAAAGGAGGCTAATACATACAAATCAATACATAAATTGGGGATATAATTCAACTTTTTAGAAAAGCAAATACTTATTAATACTGTAAGGGTAAAGAGGATTGAATTTTTAAAATAGTTGTGAAAATATTAGCGAATTAATTGGAATAGAAGCTTTTTAGACCCATTGGTTTTAACAATTTTCATCAGGAAAGGATATCAAATGAATACGGTCGATATCCCCAGACTCAGGAACATAGTCGGGGAAAAAAACATAAAGACAGATCCGCTTGACCTGTTTATTTACGGCGCAGACGCATCTGTTTACCATGCCGCACCATGGGTTGTAGTCAGACCTGACAATACCGCGCAGGTCCAAAAAGTAATGGCCTATGCCAATGATGCAAAAATACCAGTTGTCCCCAGGGGCGGTGGCTCGGGAATGTGCGGGCAGACCGTTTCAATCAAGGGCGGAATTCTTCTGGACATGAAGAATATGAACCGGATACTTGAAATAAACATGCCCGATGTATACTGCCGGGTGGAACCAGGTGTGGTGGATGATGATCTCAATGCCGCACTTAAACCTTATGGTGTTTTCTATCCCCCGACACCTGCCTCTTCACGTATCGCCACCATCGGCGGAGAGATCGGCAACAATGCCTCGGGCGTTCGTTCCGTAAAATACGGCGCAACCCGTGATGCGGTGTTGGGCCTAAAAGTAGTTCTGGCCAATGGCGACCTGGTCACCTTAGGTGCCCATACCCGTGTGGAAGCATCCGGTTACCAGCTTGAAAAACTCATCGTGGGTTCGGAAGGCACCCTGGGTGTTGTGGTGGAAGCGATTATGAGTTTTGTACCCATCCCAGAATTCAGATGCCTGGGCGTTGCCAATTTTGACAGTCTCAGGGATGCCGGTAATGCCATTAGTGACATTATGGCCTCGGGCACCATCCCCTCTATGCTTGAGCTCGTGGATGACGTTGCCATCAAAGCGGTAAACAAAACCATGAATTTAGGCCTTAAGGAAGTAGCCGCCTCCCTGCTTTTTGAAGCTGACGGAAAAGTGATGGAAGCCGTGGAGTATGAAGTTAACAAAATGCAGGAAATTTGCAAAAAGAACAACGGTGCCGACCTCTGGTACAGCTTTGATGCCAAAGAGCGCGAACAAATCTTCATGGGTCGTAAAAAATTATTCCCTGCCCTGTCACAATTTGACGCCAGCATGGCTTCCACATCCCTGGCTGACGATATGGCAGTACCCTACTCCAAGATGGCGGATATGGCCGCTAAAATCCATGAAGCTGCCGAAAAGAACGGCATCATCATGACGGCATACGGCCATTGCGGATCAGGCTGCATGCACACCAAAATCATGATGGACGTCAGCAAAAAAGCACAGTGGGAAGGCGCCCAGAGAGCCATTGCCGAGATTTATGAATATGTAAATTCCATCCACGGCACCACTTCTGCTGAACACGGTATCGGCATTTCCAAAGCAGATGCCTTCAGGACGGAGAAAGCGGATTCCTTGAAAATGATGGCCGCTATTAAGGCGGCTCTGGACCCCAATAATATTCTCAATCCCGGCAAACTGCAGCAGGCGCCGGAAAACTGGGTAACGGCAACAGATCTTAGATATGCTGTCAACAGCTGATAAAGGATAACAGGGACTTTTCTTATGCAGACAACAAAAACGAAGTTTGAAAATCTACAAAAATGGGAAGGCATGCTGGCCAAGTGCATTCGGTGTGGATACTGTTACGAGCACTGCCCCATGTTTAAATTCACTCGCTGGGAATCCGATGCACCCAGGGGCAAAAATATCTTAGCCCACGGACTTTTGACCGGTTCAATTGAACTGACACGGGAAATTGCCGAAAAATCATTCAGTTGTTTCTTTTGCAAACGGTGCGAAGCTGCCTGTTCATCCGGGGTTAAAATAACGGATATCATGCTGGATCTGAGAAGAGATCTGGTTGAACTGGGATACAAGAAGGATATCGGCACCATCTCAACCACTGACCGGTCATGCGCCAGATGCCTGCAGTGCGTCAGGGCCTGCCCCCATGATGCCCGGGAATATATTGACCTTCAAGGCATTGTCGTGGATCCGGTATTATGCAAGTCCTGTGGCATCTGTGTTGAAGTTTGCCCCATTGAAGCGGTAAGCATTCCATTACCGTTCGGCACCGACACGGAAAACCTGGACCAAAAAGCTGCCGAGTTCCTCAACTCCACTGAATCCGCCAAGGTAATTTGTTTTGCCTGTAACTGGTCATACCATCCTGACATTCAGAACTCCAGGATGCCGGAATCTGAAACCCACGACAAAGAGTATGAAATCCTGGTGAACCTGTGCGGTGGCCGTCTTGATAAAAACCTCTTGTTGACGCCGTTCCTTAACCAGGCATGGGGCGTTCTTGTTGGTGTTTGTCCGGATGGGGAATGTACCCATGACGGCAATATTGCGGCCCTCAAACGGGTCAACAAAATGAAGGAAACCCTTGAAGCGCTGGACATTAATCCGGATCGAATTCACCTGGTTCAAATTCCTAGAGGAGACAAGCAATTGTTCCAGGCTGAAATTGACACCTTTATGGAAAAGATAAATCAGATGGGCCCCATACGTTAGATTTAAGCCCACACATAGATGGTCTTTTCGTCCGACTATGAGCGTAAGGCTCTCGTTGGGAATCTGCGGCGGATAAGAATCTTAATCCCCGGAATATTTAATATATGCCGAAGATTTTAATTTTTATCCGCCGTAAACTTATACGAAAAGCACATCATAAAAAAAACGAAAACAGGGAACCTGAGACAAAATTATTAAAACAACTCCAGGAAGGAGAAAATAATGGCAAAAGTACAGATACCGTACGGTAAGGAAAAAATTGAAGTTGAAATTAATGACAGTAACCTGCAGGGCGTATATTTTCCCAACGACGTAGAAAAAAGAGAATTTGAGGCTGAGTTTAAAAAAAATCTGGAAAACGCTAACTTTGCAGACTTTATGGAAGGTGACGAAAGAGTCGTCTTCATCGTCAATGACGGAACCCGGCCCACGCCTACGGCAAAAGTACTTAAGGTAATCTATGATGATATCAAAGATAAAGATATCTATTTTATCATCGCCACCGGTGCCCACAGAGCCCCCAATGATGAAGAGTTCGAATACATCTTTGGCAGAGAGATCTACGAGGACCTGAAAGCAAAAGACAGAATATGGTCCCATGATGCCAAAAACGATGAGATGGTCTATTTAGGAAAATCTTCAAACGGTACTGAAATGTACCTGAACAAGATTGTCGCCGAAGCTAAAAAAACCATCGTTATCGGTTCTGTGGAACCCCATTATTTTGCAGGGTACACCGGCGGCAGAAAAGGCTTCTTACCTGGCGTAGCATCCTATGAAACCATCACACAAAACCACAAATTAGCATTGAATAAGAGCGCCAAAGCCCTTGCATTAGACGGCAACCCTGTCCATGAAGACATGATGGATGCCATGAATGTATTAAAAGAGATCAAAGTGTTCTCCATTATGACCATTCTGGATAAAGATCATAATGTATACGAGACCACATGCGGCGATCTTGTGGGCGCATTTTATGACGCCATCGACAGTGCCAAAAAGGTATTCTGCGTTGATATTGAAGAAAAGACCGACATCGTCATCTCAGTGGCACCTTATCCAATGGATATCGACCTTTACCAGTCTCAGAAAGCCATCGACAACGGCAAGCTTGCCCTGAAAGAAGACGGTATATTGATTTTTGTATCACAATGCAGAATGGGCATCGGCGGAAAAACCTTCTTTGATTTGATGGCCTCTTGTGCGACTCCCCAGGAAGTTCTTGAGAAAATCAAAGTTGAATACAAGCTGGGTTACCATAAAGCCGGTAAAATGGCTGAAATCAACACCTGGGCCCAGACCTGGGGCGTAACCGAACTGCCCGAAGACGAAATCAAAGCCGTTCACATCAAGCCGTTTGACAGTGTAGAAGCGGCTTTGGCAGCAGCATTCGAGCTGAAAGGCAAAGATGCCAAAGTTACCGTACTGCCGTTGGGATCTCTTTCCGTCCCCAACATATTGAAAGGCTAAACAATCAAGATTTAAGCGTTTAACAGCGGCGGTGCAATCTGCACCGCCGCTGTTATGTCTTTCCCCAAGATCTTTCTCGCCGCCACCCTTCCGACAATACGGATACGATGTTTTACAGTTCAGTGTTCAACGATTATATGGCAATGCAAAAAAATATCAGTTATAATCCTTTATTCAAAGGCTCATTTGTTCATAACAGAGCAATGTCATTATAAACACATCTTTCCCGTTTAACGACACCGTATTCAGTACTTTTTCGTGGCTGCAACTTTCGCATCAAACTTTCAAGGAAGAGACAATGAAAAAGCTAATTAACGCCGTGGACGAAGTTATAAAAGAACAATTGACCGGTATGGTCAAGGCATATCCGGACATCACGGTTAACCTGAACCCGAACTATGTATACCGGGCCGATGCGCCAAATAAAAAAGTGGCCCTGGTTTCGGGCGGCGGCTCCGGCCACGACCCCATGCACACAGGTTTTGTTGGCATGGGCATGCTGGACGGTGCCTGCCCGGGGCAGATTTTTACATCCCCAACCCCGGATCAAATCTATGAATGCGCCAAAGCCGTAGCCAGTGAAGACGGGGTGCTCTTTATCGTGAAAAATTACACCGGCGACGTCATGAATTTTGAAACCGCCATTGAGATGGTTCATGGGGATGGGATCAAGGTGCAAAACGTTCTGATTGACGACGATGTCGCTGTAAAAGACAGCTTATTCACTGCCGGCCGCCGGGGTATGGGCACTACGGTACTGGTTGAAAAAATTGCAGGTGCAGCTGCAGAGACCGGTTATTCCCTGGCCCAGTGTGCAGACCTGGCCCGCAAGGTCAGCCAAAACGGTCGCTCAATAGGCGTTGCACTGACCTCGTGCACGGTTCCTGCAGCAGGTAAGCCCACCTTTGAACTGGCTGACGATGAAGTGGAGATGGGGATCGGTATTCATGGAGAACCGGGAACCACACGCATCAAAATGCTAAGCGCAGATGAGATCACTGAACATATGGCACTGCGCATTATTGAGGACAAGGCGTATACCCGCACCCTACGCGAATGGCATAGCCAAAAAGGCGAATGGGAAGAAAAAACCCTGACCGACCAACCGTTCAAATCAGGCGATGAAGTCATTGCCTTGGTCAACAGCATGGGCGGCACCCCAATATCCGAATTATATCTCGTATACGGCAAACTGGCCGATATGTGCGAATCCAGAGGGATCAAGATAGTACGGAATCTTATCGGGCCTTACATCACCGCCCTTGAGATGCAGGGCTGCTCAATCACGCTGCTCAAAACAGATGGAGAAATCCTGAAATTCTGGGATGCGCCGGTGAAGACCCCATGCCTGCGTTGGGGAGCATAAAAATATATGGAGAAAAAAACAATGGGTGTGAGCAAAGATCAAATCATAAAATGGCTGGAAAACTCCGCTGATGTCATCCAGGCCAGCAAAGGCTATCTGACCCAGCTTGATGCGGCAATCGGTGATGCAGACCATGGGGTTAACATGGCCCGCGGGTTCGGCAAAGTTGCCGAAAAACTGCCCACGATCAAGGATAATGATATCGGCACTATTTTAAAAACAACGGGTATGACCCTGATTTCCAGTGTGGGCGGGGCCAGCGGACCGCTTTACGGCACATTTTTCATGCGGGCCGCCACAGTCGGGAACGCCAAAGACGTCCTGGACGCCATTGATCTGTGTGCCATGTTCAGGGCCGGCGTGGACGGCATTGTCCAGCGCGGACGGCCCAACCTGGGCGATAAAACCATGTTTGATGCCTGGGCACCGGCTTTGGATGCCATGCACACCGCCCTGGCCAAGGGCAGTGATGCCCTTACGATTATAAAGGCCGGGGCCGCCGCCATTGACCAGGGCATGAAAAACACCATTGCCCTGCAGGCCAGAAAAGGACGGGCAAGCTACCTTGGCGAACGCAGCATCGGGCACCAGGACCCGGGCGCAACATCTTCCTGCCTCATATTTGAAGCCCTGCTTGACGTTTTAAGCGCCTAACTTTTTGGGATTGTATCTGACAAAGGAGAGCCCATGGTTGGTTTAGTTTTTGTATCCCACAGTGCCAAGCTGGCTGAAGGCGTAAAAGAAATTGCGGAACAAATGACCCGGGGACGGGGCATGATTGCAGGTGTCGGCGGCATTGACGACCCGGAAAACCCCTTTGGCACGGATCCGGTCAAAGTGAAGGCTGCCATTGAATCCGTTTACAGCGACGACGGCGTGCTCGTTCTGATGGACCTGGGCAGCGCCCTGCTCAGTGCGGAGATGGCCCTGGAACTTCTTGGGCCGGAACAGGCGAAACACATCAAATTGTGTGCCGCTCCCTTTGTGGAAGGTGCGGTTGCCGCAGCTGTCCAGGCGTCAATCGGCGCAAGCCTTGCAGACGTGATGAACGAAGCCCTAAACGCCCTTGCCCCAAAACAGGAACAGCTGCCGCCTGCAACCATCATTGGCTCAACCGTAGAATCCCGCCAAGTCCCGGCCGGATTTGCTCCTGAAACAATAAAGCAAATCCTGACCATTCTTAACCCCAAGGGTCTGCATGCCCGCCCGGCTGCCGACTTTGTGAATACTGCAAGCCGTTATCCGGCAACTATTACAGTGACAAAAGGAACGAAAACCGCCGATGCCAAAAGTATAAACCAGATGACCACCCTGGGTGCCGCTTTGGGCGATCAAATTGTAGTCAGGGCATCGGGGCCCCAGGCGCGCCAGGCCGTAGCAGCCTTAAAAGCACTGGCTGAAAGCGAATTCGGAGAACAAGGCGAAAGAAATCCCCCCGTAACGTCTGAAGCAACGGCTCTGGCAGGGGATACCCTGGAAGATATCCAAGGAGCGATGGCAGGTATTCCGGCCTCCCCGGGCATCGCGGTGGGCCCTATGGTTCATTACCGTTCCCGGATGCCCGAAGTTGAAACCAGGAAAGTTCAAGACCCCCAGCGGGAAATCGAAAAATTTCAGGCGGCGCTGTCACTGGCGAAAAAAGAGCTTGAGCAGTTAAAAAATCAGGCGGCCCAAAAAATAGGCACCAAGGAAGCGGCCATTTTTGATGCCCAGAAAATGTTTCTGGATGATCCGGCCCTGCGGGATGCCTCCAAGGAAAAAATATTGACCCGGCAGTGCAATGCAGCATCGGCCTGGCGGGAAGCCATAGATGCGATGACCCAAAAGTACCGTGAGCTTGAGGATCTCTATCTTCATGAACGGGCAACCGATGTCATTGACGTGGGCCGGCGTGTATTGCGACACCTTATTGACCATGATCTGCCGCCTTTAACCTTTGATCGCCCTGTCATCCTGTTTGCAAAAGAGTTAACCCCGTCGGATACGGTTCAGCTGAACCCGGATAACGTACTGGCCATCTGTACGGCCCTGGGCGGTGGCACCTCACACAGTACCATTGTGGCCAGGGCGCTGGGTATCCCTGCAATTACGGGATTGGGCGAGGATATACTCACATGGCCTGAAAATGAGATCATTGCCGCGGACGGCACCCGGGGACGGGTCTGGCCCCATCCCACGCAAACCCAGCTGGCAGAATTGAACGCCTTGCGCGACAAATGGATCACCCAACAGCACCAGGCCAAACGACTTGCCCAGGCACCCGCATCCACCATGGGCCCAAATCCCAGAACCATTGAAGTCGTTGCCAATATCGGCGGGCCGCATGATACAAAATCGGCTCTGGATCACGGTGCCGAAGGTGTGGGGCTGTTCAGAACGGAATTCCTGTTTTTAGGCCGACCCCAGCCACCTTCCGAAGCCGAACAATTCCAGGCCTATTGCCAGGTGGCCGACGCAATGCAGACCCGGCCCCTGGTGATTCGAACCCTGGACGTGGGGGCTGACAAGGTGGTTCCCTGCCTGGATATGGCTGCAGAGACCAATCCGTTTCTGGGACTAAGGGGCATTCGTTACTGCCTGGCTCACCCCCAAATATTTAAAACCCAATTGCGGGCCATCCTCAAAGCCGGTACTGGTCACAATATTAAAATGATGTTTCCCATGATCAGTACCCCGGAAGAATTTGATGCAGCCAAAGCGATACTGGATGAGGTCGCCCAAGAGCTGAAAACCGCAGGGACTTCTTTTGATGAAAATATGGAGGTGGGGCTGATGATCGAAGTGCCCTCTGCCGTGGCCGTTGCAGACCAGTTGGCCGGCAGGGCGGATTTTTTCAGCATCGGCTCCAATGATTTAACCCAGTATCTGATGGGGGCCGACCGCGGGAACCGACAGGTCAATCACCTGGTCAACGCCCTGAATCCGGCAGTGCTCAGAATGGTGGCCCAAACCACCAGAGCCGCCCGCAAGGCCGAAATACGGGTGGGAATATGCGGAGAACTGGCCGGCAATCCCCTGGCAGCGCCTGTTCTCATTGGTCTGGGCCTGGATGAACTGAGCATGAGTGCCCCCAATATCCCCGGCGTAAAAACCGCCATTCGTCACTGTACCGTACCCCAGGCAGAAAAGATGGCCCAAACGGTTTTAAATTTTGAAACTGCGCAACAGGTCGAAACGTATTTAAAAAAAGAGATTGCACTGAACCATCCCCTACACTAAGATATTTAAAAATACAAACAGTCATCAATTCGTTGTTTTGCTGTTAATTTAGCGTTTCCCGGCATCAATGCAGGTGATGCCAATGTTATAAATAATAGCGACATCAACCGTTCAGGAGAAAAGCATGAGCCGTTTTTTACCTATTTTTTTGATTCTAATCCTCGTTTTAGAAGGCTGCGCCTCTGACCAGCAAAACGCTGACACCTATATCCAAGACGGCAAGGCGTATTTTGACAAACAGGAATATGCCAAGGCCGAAATTCAGCTTAAGAACGCAGTCAAACTGCTGCCGGACTCAGCAGAAGCCTACCATCTTCTGGCCCGCACCTACATGGAAGAAAAAAAGGCCCAGGAGGCCTTTAATACATTTTTACGATTGGAACAACTGGAGCCGGACAACCTTGATACCAAACTCCAAATTGCCTCGTTTCTATTTTTGGCAAAAAAATGGCCTGAAGCAGAAACAAGAGTGACCCAAGTGCTCACTGCCGACCCGGACAATATCCAGGGGCTTTATCTGAAAGCCGGCATTATGGGCAGTAAAAAAGAGCCATTGGATACCCTGACGGACATTTATGAACAAATTCTTGCGCTGGACTCCCGGCAAACCAAAGCCATGCTGGTCCTTGCAAGGATTTACCAGGCCCAAAAGGATTCCGACAAGGCCCAGGCCATGCTGGAAAAAGCCCTTGAAACGGCACCGGAGGATTTGAACGTCAACCAAGTGGTATTCAGGTATTTTCTGGCCCAAAAATCCTACGACAAAGCCCGGAGTGTCCTGGAAAACCTGGTGGACCGAAAACCTAAGGACGTTGAACCCAGAATCATGCTGGCCAACTTCCAGGCCGGCCAAAACGAAAACAGCCAGGCAGAGCAATCCTTTTTAAAAGCCATTGAACTGGCACCGGACAATCCGCTTCCCTACATGCTCATTGCCCGGTTTTACAATGCCAATGAGCAGCCGGACAAAGCAGAGGGCTTTATCAAAAAGGCCCTGGCCATCCATCCTGAACATGCCGGTTTGAAAACCGCCTATGCGGACTTTTATTTCCTTCACCAGGAATATGAGAAATCTGAAAAAATAATTGATGAAGTACTGACAGACCGCCCTGACTTTCCCCAGGCCAAATTTATCAAAGCAAAACTTTTGGCCGCCCAGAAAAAATTTGAGCAGGCAAAAACGATTATTCTCTCCCTGCTGGAAGAGGAGCCGGACTCAGCCCGGTACAATTTTTTAATGGGATCAATACTGACAGCAGACAAAAAACCCGATCAGGCCATGGCTTATATTTCCAAAACCCTGGAAAAAAATCCCTATCATCTCCGCGCAAGAATCATGATGGCCGATATATATTTTAACCAGGGAGACTATTTTCTGGCCGAATCTGAAATTGATAAGGCATTAAAACTGAGCCCTAAAAACTATGGCGCCCTAATGCTCAAGGGTAATCTTTACGCGGCCCAGCAAAAAAATCAACAAGCCCAGGCAGTGTATGAAGCATTGATCCAGGATCACCCTGAAAATCCGGCAGCCCTGTTCAGGCTTGGCAATCTTTTCATCCTGGACAAAAAGCCTGAAAAGGCCTTGGCGATTTATGACAAAGCCCTGGCCATAAACCCGAACCTGATGGACGTCTTTATCAACATGATCCGGTTATACAGCGCAGAAAAGAAGTATCAGACGGCCCTTGACCGGTGTGATGCCCATCTTGAAGCCATGCAGTCCCCTTCGCCCGTTGTGGTCTCCATTATCCAGGGGCTCAAGGGAAACCTTTTCATGGCACTTGAAAAGCCGGAAGAAGCGAAACAGGCCTTTGAGCTGGCCATCCAGTCCAATCCCAAATTCACCCAACCCTACCTCTCCCTGGCCATGATCTACAACCGGGAAGAGAACCGCGAAAAGGAGCTTGAAACCTATCAAAACCTGCTGGCCCAGAGACCGGATCAGATCGAACCCCATTTCCAGCTTGGGGTATTTTACGAAAAAAACGGTGAAAATGAACCGGCAAAGGCCCAGTACGAAAAAGTGCTTGAGCTGAATCCCGAATATGTTCCGGCCCTGAACAACCTGGCTTTTTTCTATGCAGAACAGAACATCGAGATGAACAGAGCCCTGGACATGGCCAGAAAGGCCAAGGAACTGAGCGGAGAAATACCTGCCATCATGGATACCCTGGGCTGGATCTACTACAAAAAAGAGCTCTATGATTCCGCCATCCAGGAGTTTTCCAACTGCGTTGAAAAAGAACCTAAAAATCCGATATTCAACTTCCACTTGGGCCTGGCCTACAATAAGAAATGGGATTACGTCAATGCGAAAAAATACCTGAAAAAAGCCCTTGAGCTGAACAAAAATTTTAAAGGGGCGGATGAGGCCCGAAAAATCCTTGAACAAATTTAAGATGGTCTGATTTTCAGGTTGCTTGGGCTTTCAGACCCGGGGATTATCAATCTCATAACATTGTAAAAACACTTTCGCCTACTGGTTATGGTACCATAATCAGTAGGCGAAGACGTTTCGCCAACCATTGATTATACTTTTTTCTGTATCCATCTGCAGATCCGTCTCAAAACAAGACATAAAAGATCTCAAATCAAAACAAATCTCGCAAAAAACAGAACTCAGACTTCCTATACAGATTGGATTAACACGGCAACAAACAGTCTTTAATACTGCTTTATGCAGGCCAATCAGCCTTGGCCGGGAATTTTGCCCAAACCGATCTTTCCTAAACCGTTCCTGGCATTGTTATTGCTGTACATGGCGTTGATGGCCCGTATACACGGCCGTAACTGTTACCGGGTAAAAACGGTTACCGCATGAAAAAGAAATTCGGACACCATCAATCCCAATCCACAATTAAGCGGCCTTACCCATGCCTGGGAGTAAAAAAATGAGCACTCAAGTAATCGACAGACCCCATATCACAGATGACGATCTGGCGCATTTTCAACACATACTGAATATTTCCATGAAAGAACTGCTGGATCAAGCCGACTCCGCCGTGTCAGAACTGCTACTGGAATCCAACAAGGATACGGAGATCATTGATTCCACCGCAGCCGACATCAACCGCACCATGAACCTGCGCCTGCAAAGCCGTAAAAGCAGACTGATCAAAAAAATTAAAGACGCACTCAAGAGAATTGAAGACGGCACCTATGGATATTGTGACATCTGTGGAGAAGAGATCTCCCTCAAACGTCTTGAGGCCCGCCCCGTGACATCCAAATGCATCGCATGCAAGGAAGACCAGGAGCGCTTAGAGGCCCTTTTGTCTTAATTCACACCTGGGCAGAACACATGTTCGAACGAAAAGTTGGCGGTTGCATCACCGCAAATGGGTGACTTTTCGTTCGAACACGAATTCGGACACGGGATGTCCGGTAACTCAAAAAGCGGGACCGGCTCTAACGTCGGCAGCTGTAGGAGCAGGCTCCTGTGCTGGCCCTAACAAGGGCAACCACAGGGGATTGCCCCTACAAAAATACCCGACAATAGAATCCCCCCCAAAAAACCGGCAATTCCGACCTGATCGTCATTATTGATGAAGGACTCGAAACAGCTTCAAATCGCCGATGCCTTCCCATTGAGGCAACCTAGATTTTGGCCCTTCAATGGTGACCAGCGGCGGTTCCATGTCTGCCAATGTATTGATTTTCCCCCAAAGCGTGATATCGCCCCAGTATTGCGGCGGTGTCTCCCGTTCAGCAACAAACGTAAAAATATCTTGGGGGCTTTGGATCCCGGAACTTATGGCTTCAAGTGCCAGTTTTTCAAGCTTACCCAACCCGGTCACGTCATCAGGAGACTCTGCCATCCAACGCGTTACAGCCGCCGGAATCCAGGGTAAAGGCGCGTCAGCCTCGATAAGTTTGTTAAACTCAGCCTGATCCTGACATGCAAAGGCACAATCGACACGTTCTGCAAAAATAAATTGATCTGACGTCAATGGTCGGCGTTGGCTGTACATGGAAGTCAGTTGATCGGCGGAAAGCTGCCCTAAGCCATGATAGGGGTCAATGCCCGGAAACCCATCTATACACAGAAGCTCCGCATGTTCGTAACCAAGGAACTGCAGGCACGTTAGAATGTGGCAAAGCATGGACTGGTCAAAGAGACATGCATCAAACCAAAGCACCACCGAATCATACTCGGACACTGTTTTCAGCTTGGCATACTGGGTTTTCAAGGTCTCAAGAACGTATTGTTTACTTAATCCGCCCCCGGTTAAATTTTCTAGGAAACCCGCCCGGGCATCCAGGGTGGCGTCGTCCGGCCACCCTGGTTTTCTCGGGCCATCATAAAGGATGTCATGCCATACAAACACTTCTCCGGCAATTGTGCTTTTGACCAACAGATCTCCCGCAATGTCACCGCTTGTAATATGTAAAATTCGTTTCATCAAATGATTTTATATATTAAAATCAACTATTTAGTGTTAAAAGAGATTCCAAGGGAATTTGCCGCATTCTTTAAAATTTTTAAATCATCCTGGGTCATTTTTGCTTCCGGATGTCCCAGTTCATAAACCATAGGCGGCATTTCATTCTGTTCTATTTTATCAAACACTAAATTTAAATAGAGCGCACGTTTATCTTCAGGAATAGCGTCCCAATTAGAAAAATTCAAATGATCTCTGGCTTCTCCAACGTCGCTTGCGATCAAGAGATTTACCATCGGCAAAGAGGTGTACCAAGGCCAAATTGTTTCGTTACTGTGACAGTTAAAGCAAACCCTTTTTATAACAGTATCCGCCTCACTTCCCATGATTATCCCAGCATATCGTTGGGGCGGATTTTTTTCCGGTACTAAAAAATTTGAAATAATGTAACTGCCAATCCCAGCGATGATAATTAGACAAATAAGAATAAGGATAGTTTTCTTATTGAACATGTTCCCTCCTGATTTTTGATTTTGAAAAAGTGAAAAACTTATAGATGCCTAAATGTTACGATACATACCGTATCAAACATGACAAGCTCAGGACAGTTTTTTTTCACAAGTGCGATTCAACCTTCATTGGATTATGACAGGCAAAACCAATCAATAAAGGGATTGGGAAGCGATTTCCTATGTTCGCCAGACCAACAGGCTTTCACGCATCGTCATAGGCCCAAGACAAAACCTTTTCACCTCATCCTGTGCAGCCCAGGCCCGCCTTATTTTCAGATTGGCAGACCGGCCGTCCCCGCCGTCAATCACCCGGGCCACCCCCTTCATACCACGGATGGACTGCCGGCGATAGGAATCAAAACAGTATATCCATTCATCATCCATAGCTATTATCATCAGATAGTGCTCATCACGGGGGGTCAAAAGGATATTGCACAGCACCACCCCGCCTTCGGACAAACAGGATTCAATCCGCCCGCCCGGTTCCAGGGAGACATCTTCTTTGTCCAGAAACTGTGTGGCAACGGAAAACGCCTTTATCCGGTAGGAATTAAGCCAGTTGCCCACCAGGCGGACGGCATATTTGCTGGTGCCACCCAAACCGAACCTGGAGTCCCGACCGACCGTATCCAAACAGTAAAGGAAAATATGTCGGATAACCATGGGGGGAATTTCCTTGCGTTGAAACAAAAAAGAGATGGCATTGGTAATGGCTGTGGGCACACAGTCATACTCGCTAATCTGATAATGAAATGGTGAATACATGAACTTCTATCCTCTGCAGTAGACGGAGACTTTTTTACGACGCCATCATCCTTTGGTTTTAAACTCTGCTTTATCCAGTCCCAATTTTTTCATTTTTGCATACAGCCCCCTGGGATGAATGCCTGCAATCTTTGCCGTTTCCCCGATTTTACCACGGGTTTTAGCGAGCACCATGGCCAGATACAAAGCGTCCACCTGATCACACACAGCATCCCGGACCTGGGGCAGGGTCATGGAGTCCCATTCCCGGGGCAGGCAAAGCCCGGAGTCACCATCGCCTATCCGGACGGGTTTGGCGTCATGAAACACCGAAGGCAGCTCTTCCTGGGAGATCATATCCGACTTGCACAGCAGAACAGCCCGTTCAATCACGTTCATCAATTCCCGGATATTGCCCGGCCAGTGGTAGTTGCACAGGGCCTCCATGGCCGACTGGGAAAACCGCTTGAGGTTTCTGCCGAATTTTTGCTGGTTCATGGTCAAAAAATGGTTGGTCAGTGAGGGGATATCCTCTTTACGCTTCCTTAAAGGGGGAAGTGTTAATGAAATCACCCCGAGCCGGTAATAGAGATCTTTTCGAAACGTCCCCTTTTCAACTTCCTCTTCAAGATCCTTGTTGGTGGCCGCAATCACCCGGACATCCACCCACACCGATTTTTCACCGCCCACCGGGGTAAATTCAAGTTCCTGTAGCACCCGCAGCAGCTTGGTCTGCATCTGCAGGGGCATCTCACCGATCTCATCTAAAAAAATCGTGCCGCCATGGGCAAGCTCAAACGCCCCCCGCCGGGAGCGCACCGCTCCGGTAAAGGCCCCCTGTTCATGCCCGAACAGCTCGCTCTCCATCAACTGTTCCGGAATGGCCGCCATATTAATGGCAATAAAAGGACCTGTGGATCTATGGCTGTCGGCATGGATGGCCTTGGACAGATGTTCCTTGCCCACACCCGTCTCCCCCAAAAGCAGTATGGTGGCATCACTGGAGACCACCTGGCGGGTCTCATCCAAAAACACCTGCATCTCCCGGCTGTTGGAGGTAAAATCGTTAAGCCGGGGCAGAAAACGCCCCCGCCGGTCAAACCGTTCCGAGTAATAGAACTGACGGCGGGATTCCAATGTGGTGTCAAGGGCTTCCAAAAGACTGTCCATGGGAATACCCGAATAGAGCACCACATCAACACCCGAAGCCAAAAGATTGGCATGCTCTTCGGAAGACTCCCGATTGTGCAGCACAATGGTCATGGGCGCTTCGGGCAGGTCATTGAGCAGCGAGATACTCGATTCAACAGGTTTGGGGATTGTGGGACTGCTGACAATAAACACATCAGCGCAGCTTCTGGCAAGGGCCTGCCAGGAGACGGTGCTGGGCTTAAAAAACTGGAGCTGAACATCCTGCTCCGCAAGCCTGTTCTCAAGCTCGGTACGTATTTTTGGCTCTTTAATGGCACATGCAAGTCGAATCAGCATAAAAGCGCATTCCATTTCCGGTAATTTATTACTGTTTTATAAAAACCTTTGAACTATATACAAGTTTATAATAACAAGCAATAAACTTTATATTCTGTATATCCAAATTAAAAGGATATACAGAAATCGGCTAAAATTTACCAATTAATTTAAAAAACTTCTATTTATACATAATAAGGTATATATTTACCGAAAAAATCGGTACGATTATTCCTTAAAAAACACAACAATCTGTATTCATAGCTTTTATTTTTTTAAAACGATTCTGGCACACAGGTTGCTAAAGGGATGCTGGAACGAAAACCACCCGGCAAAAAAAAACCGGCAAAAAACCAACAAGGAAAAGGAAGTCATGACCAAGGAAAAGTTCAGCCGCAACAAAGGCAAAAGTCCAAAATTCAAAGAAAGCTATGATGAAGACTACGACTGGGAAGACCAGAAAGAGGACCAGAAGCGCCGAAAAAAACTGAACAAACAATCCAAGCGCCCGACCGAAACCAGAGAAAAATGGTAGGTCACACACCCAAATTTCAAGGAGAAACAACAATGACCGCTGCACGAATAATACAGATTGAAACATCACTGATATCCGCCCATTTCGCCAACCAGAGCGACGCCACACACCTGGATGTATTCTCAGATTTTCCCCAGAACTATTTCGGCGGAAAAACCTCCAGAATCAACGTCACTTACCGGCATTAGGTGGATAACAGTGAAATCCATTATTATTACAGATCCGGAAGGCTGCCGGCAGGCTTGGGAAAAATACTGGCCGGTCCAGGACATATTTGATCTTTGGGCTGTCAGACAATGTTTTAACGCTGCATTCAATAGACCATTAAGTTTCCACATCATCGAAGACAAAGGCCAGGTTGTAGGGTTTCTGCCCTTAAGTCTGGTTGAAGAGACCGGCGAATACATTTTCTTTCCCGGCGAAACCTGGAAAGGCAAAACATGGCTGGAGCAAAACCGTGTTCTGGCTCAGTCTCCGGAAGTATTCCAGGCATTATGCGAATCTGTACCCGGACCATTAAATTTAAGGTACATGCGTTTCAATCCGCTGTTTGACGAAATAGAACAGGCCGGACCCGACGAGACAGGCTTCCTGTTCTACCCCCGGATGCATGACTTTTCCATGGACAATTTCTGGCTGGCATTTCCCGGAAAAACCAGAAAAAAGCTCAGGGCGGATGTAAAAAAATTTGAGGAGCGGCAACTCACCTGGCGCTACAATCATCAGCCGGATCTGGCCGAACTGTTCCGTTTGAACATGGCTGCATTTACATCGGACTCCTACTTCAGTGACGCCCGGTTTTATAGGTCCTTTGAACGGCTTGCCCAGTATCTTAGGGATATGGGGATGCTCAGGATCACCACCGCCATTGTGGAAGGGAAAATTGCAGCCGTGGACATGGGCGCTGTCTTCAACAACACCTACACGGTTGTGGCCGGAGGCACCCACCAGGATTTTATCGGCATTGCCAAAGTGATCAATCTGCACCACCTGGAATGGGCCTGCCACAACAGACTGGAAGCCGTCGATTTTCTGTGCGGCAGTTTTAACTGGAAAGAACGGTTTCGCCTAAGCCCCAGACCGTCATATGAGATTCATACCCAGCCGGACACGGCTGTTCTCCATGGGAGCCAATATGGCCGAAAAGCAGTCTAAGCCCGAAAAAAATAAAGTGCTGGTGGTGGGCACCACATCCGACTACATTGAATGGATCAAAAACATCCGCCCCGGACAGGCACTTTTCCTGACAGAACCCAAGATTCGTGAAAATGCCACCGAGCCCTGTCCGGATGAAGGAGAAGAGATTTTATGTCCCATCAGTGACGTTGATGCGGCAGCCAAGGCGTTAGCCCACCACAAAAAAGCCTTTGGGGTAACTTTATCCGGCATCACCTGTTTTGACTGTGAATCCATGGAGACCGCATCCATCCTGGCAGAAAAAATGGGACTGCCTTATCCTGACCTCCAAACGGTCAGAAACAGCAGAGATAAATTTATCTCAAAACAGCTGTGGGGACAAAACCAGATTCCCTGCCCCCAGACCTGCCCTGTCAACACAGAAGCAGAGGTGTTAAACTTCCTGGACCAGGTTCCGGCAGGCATTGTACTCAAACCCTTTTGCGGTTCGGGCAGTGAACTTGTATTCAAATGCACCACCCGGAAAGAATGCAATACTGCGTTCAAGGCGGTGGCGGACGGCCTTGCGGCGCGGACCGGCAATCCATTGTTCAAACCCACGGATGCCGGTACATTTCAGGTACTGGCCGAAGAGTGGGTGGCCGGACCTGAGTTTTCCTGTGATTTTCTCATGGAAAAGGACCGGGCCGTTATCCTGCGCAAAACCCGGAAAATAAAGGTGGACAGCCGGCCCTTCGGCACCATCTCCGGGTATGCCATCTGCCCGGAAACCGATGGTGACGGAAAAATGCCCGGCAATGATATACTGGCGGACCTGTTTTACAGGGCTGCCCGGGCATTGGGGATTAAGACCGGCGTCTGCATGGTGGATTTTATTCTGCGAAACAGAGAGGCTGTACTCATAGAGATGACACCGCGGCCAGGCGGAGACTGTCTGCCCTTTTTGCTTAAAGAAGCAGGCAATCTGGACATTCTCGGGTTAACCCTGGATGCGGCGGCGGGCTGCGCCTGGAAAAATGAGAAAAAAGAGCCGTACACGCCCCTGGTGGCATTCCGTATCCATGCCAGAAAAAACGGTGTGTTAAAACGCATTAAGACCGAAGCCGTGGCAAACGACAGCCGGGTCAAAAAGATACACTTGATCCACAGCCCCGGCCACCGGGTGACCATGCCGCCCGAGGACTATGACTCATGGCTTTTGGGCCACATGATCATAGAACCCAACCGGCACAAATTTTTTGAAACCGAGTGTCTTTTGCTCGCCAAACGTATCGACATTGAAATGGATTAGGCATGCTCACAGCCGACACACAAGCCACAGCGCCAGAGGCTATTTTGCCTAAAGAAAAAGTCGTCGAGTTCATAACCCCCTATGTCAAAAATAAGGGGGTGTACCTGGATATCGCCAAAAGGTTCGGCTCTCCTTTGTATATTCTGGAAACCGATGTATTGGCCAGAAAAGCCGACCAGTTTAGAGCGGCATTCAGCCACCGCCTGCCCAAGACCGCCTTTTTTTACGCCATGAAAAGCAACAACCTGCCCTATCTTTCCGGGCATCTGCTCAAACATGGATTCGGACTGGATGTTTCCAGCGGCGTGGAGCTGTCCGTGGCCCTGGAACTGGGGGCGCAGTCCATTATATTCAGCGGGCCGGGAAAAACCATTCCGGAACTGGAACTTGCGGCACGGCATCCGGACCGGGTGGTGATTCTGCTGGACAGCATCGGAGAGGCAAAACGGCTGGCATCCGTACTCGAAAAGACACAGACCCGCATGTCCGTCGGCCTGCGCCTAAACAATAACCCCGAAGGGTTGTGGCGAAAATTCGGGGTCCTGCCGGAAAACCTGCTGTCTGGGTTCCATGAAATCCAGAAGCTTGGCTGCCTGGATTTCCAGGGACTGCAGTTCCACTCCTCCTGGAATCTTAACCCGGACAGACAGACCGCGTTTATCCGAAAACTTGGGGAAATCCTGTCCCCCATGCCAGGGCAGTTTCTGGATGCAATCCAATTCATTGATATCGGCGGCGGCTACTGGCCGGCCCAGGGGGAATGGCTTTTATCGGATATGCCCCAACACTATATCATTGATCCGGGATCATCCATTGACCTGTTTGCCAAGGAATTGTCAACAGCCATTAAAGAGCACATCCTGCCGTTGACCCAGTGCCGGATCTGTTTTGAGCCGGGCCGCTGGATCTGCAATGATGTCATGCACATCCTGATCCAGGTGGTGGACTGCAAGGAAAAAGACCTGGTCATCACCGATGCCGGCGGCAATACCGTGGGCTGGGAACGGTATGAAACCGATTACTGCCCGGTCATCAACCTGACCCGGCCCGGCCTGTCCGAGAAGAAATGCCATATCCTGGGCTCCCTTTGCACCCCCCACGATGTCTGGGGATATGCCTATTTCGGCTCGGCCATCAAAGAGAATGACATTCTTATGATCCCGGCCCAGGGGGCATACACCTACAGCCTGCGCCAGCAGTTCATCAAACCCATTCCACGGGTGGCGGTGAAAGAGAGCAGTAACCGTTATTTCCTTCTTCCTTCATGATTTAACCCTGATGAACTGTCAGTCATGCGGGATCGGTTTGAAAACATTGCCCGGGGTGCAGCCCTAATGAGCGACACCTCCGTGGAAATAAAAGAGATCCCCCACGCGTTTAAGCCGGGAAGACCCAATGGCGAACCCAACAAGCTCTTTATGGAGCTGACCGGAAAAAGTGGGCATGGCACCCAATGGCTGGGCCGATCAAGGGCCTCATAAAATTTTAGTGATGTAACCTGGAAAGTCCAGGCCATGCAGACATATCATCATCAATAACAGCGGAATCTCTACAGTTTATTGATCTATATTGCTCCATGCGTTTTGAGTAACGTTTCTATATCTTTGTATTTGTATTTCTTGGCATATGAGAGAGGCGTTTTTCCATCCTTGTTTGGTAGGTTAACATCAGCGTTTTGATCAATTAATAGTTTCACTATTCTCGCGTTGCCATAATAGGAGGCATAATTCAAAGCTGTCCACCCATCTTTATTTTGCGTATTTACGCTCACTTGCTTATCGATAAATAATTTTGCTAATGACAGGCTATTGCTATAGCATGCACAGTGCAATGTTGTCATTCCTTCGTTGTTTATTGCGTGAATATCAGCGCCTTTTTCTATAAGATATGTTGTTATATCGTAATTTGCATATTGTACTGCCAACAGCAGTGGGGTGTTTCCGTATTCGTCTTTTGCATCTACCGGTGTTCCTTTTTCAATATAGCTCATGACCTCTGCGCTATTATGAGTTGAAACAGAATAATAAATATTGCGTTGCTGGCATGCGGCTAAAGAAATCAAAATTAAAATAGATAATAATAATCTCATATTAGGCTCTCCTCTTGTTGTGTGATTTTTATTACTTTGGTAAACCTGTAAAGGTAAGTATTTAATTTAATATATAGTTCATATAGCATGCCTAAAATTGGCGGTGGCCCATTATCACAGGAAGTCACAGAGCTAATAACAAATACCCCAACCAGCATAATTAAGAGTCTGAATACAGTTAAGCCTGATTTTGACTCTTCATTTCTCATTAGATTTCTCCTTCTATGATAACTAATAAATTTTTTGAAATAGGGCGTTTGGCATCCCTCCAATACTTTGAGATTTAATTTCAGAAAAACGAATGATATTCGTTTATCAAACCGCAATATTTGTGTCAACATATTGTTAATAAAAGAAATTTTTGGATATTTTTTGTATTAAAAGGGTGTTTTTTTAAAATTGGTGAATATAGAAGGCGGGAAATACCGCCAGAATATATTTTATACATTAATAAATGTCTACACGTACCGCACTCAAGAGGTAAAAAATATAGAAAATCAAAACCCCGCAACAATGTTATGATCAAACTCTCCCGATGATTTCAGAAAGGTGAAAAATGGCAGAAATAAGGCTCGGTGTGTTCTTGCTTTAGAAACATGGTAACCCTCTTTATTGAGTCTCAAAAAATGTTCGTTGCTAAAACTGGTTTCGACTTTGTTATTCTAAACGGTATTCCGACCTTTTTCGTGTCGTAAATGCCCGGCTTGAATAATTCCGAGCCAATTAACGCATAATCAGCAACTTGCCTGCACTTTCATCTAAAAACTATAGTCGATTATTTGATGCGATGGGCATTCGCCCAAGTTGAATCGGCTCAAATCGTTGGAACCGGATATCCCGGACAGTCCGGATATCCGCCCAGAGCAGTTTGTAACCCTTCATCCATCGATAGGATTTCATGTGTCGCCGCCAGCGGTCGATCTCGCCTGGCTCGGCTTTCCGGGACGGACCGACGGTACCATAGAGCCGAATGCAGGGCCAGCACGGAAAACCGCCGGAGAGCAGGGCTTTGAACCAGAATCCAAAACCCATGCGAACGGCACTGATACAGACGTTGGGATTTGCCTTGAGGTTGCGGCTGGTTTTGTCGGGAAATGCGTCGCTGTAGTATCCGGTACAATTATCGTTGAGAATTAAAGATGCATAGGGAGCCATGTGGGGCTCGCCTTCCGGCGTGGTGGTGGCAAAGGTGTAAAAACGGCTGGATCGAATGCTTTGGTCAAAATGGTCCATGATTTCCGGCCAGTGGGATTGAAGTGCTGCGTCCATGAAACTCTCCTTTTTGATTTTAAATAACGATTCAACGAACACCTGAATTCAACCGGTTACCATTCATAGGGATTTCTGAATGATATTTTTACCGCCATCTGTTCAAAAAGGCGGAACAGGCCGTAACGGGTGCGCTCCAGAAAAATATAGTCGGGGTTAATCTTGATGTGGCGATGAAGATGCTGACATCGCTGCATTACGGCTTTGCCCTGGGCCATAAAATCCGGACGGCTTTTGAAGTCAAATATTTCTGCCTGGTAAAGGGGCGCCAAACCAGCTGCAGATCTCATCGGACATCGCCCGGATCTCACGTTCGGTTTCCCTGTCCTGCTGTTGCGGCAGCATCCCGATATCAACCATAATCTCATAGTGGGTGGATTTATCGTCATGGGCAGCCGACATCACGAGCTGTCGGTACTGCTCGATAAATTCAGGACTCAGGTGTTTGACGCAGCCAAAATCCACCAAGCCCACGTTCAGATCATCATCAATGATAAAATTACCCGGATTGGGATCGGCGTGGATCACATGGCATTGGTACAATGCGTCAAGAAAAATGTCGTTGAGCCGCCGGGCCACAATCTGCCTGGCTTCTTGGGTTGGGCCTCCGGACAGCCAGGCATCCAGCGGGCGTCCGGGCAGATGACTCAAACTCAATACCGATCGGGTCGTCAGATCCCGGTGGACATCGGGCAGGCGAACCCCTTCCACATTAAAACGTTTTTTAAAACAAGTAATATTATCCGCCTCCTGGAGATAATCGACCTCTTCTTTCAGGCGGGCCGTAACTTCTGCAAGGGCCGGCATCAGTTGATGGCCAGGCACCAGCGGCCGAAGCATCTGGCGAACCAGCACCATGTCATTTTCAATGGTATCGGCAATGCCCGGATATTGAATTTTAACGGCCAGACGCCGACCATCTTCAGCAACCGCCCGGTGAACCTGACCGAGGCTGGCTGCCGCAAACGCCTCCAGGTCAAAGGACTTAAACAGTGCGTCCGGCGCAGCACCCAATTCCTTTTGAACCACTTTTCTGACCAACGCCTTATTAATGGGCGGCACCTGGTGGTAAGCCCGGGACAATTCCCGGCGGACAGCTTCGGGCAGCATATCCGTCTCCAGACTGAGTTGCTGGGCCACTTTAAGGGCAGTACCTTTGAGCAGCGTCAAGCCGGAAAAAAGTGACCTGGCGCTTTTCTCCTGGGCTTTTGTCCGTTCAATCTGCCGACGCTGTGAAGATAAAAAAGGGCGCTTGGCGTAATACCCAAGCAAGGCTCCGCCTGTTTTGGCGGCAGTCTTTCCACCGGCCAGGGCGCGGCCAAGCTTTGTGGTGGGGGTACTATTCATCGTTTTGACCTCCCATGAACCGTCGTTTGGGTTTGATGTCAAAATTTTCCATGGGGGAAAACCGGCTCATGCGGGTCAGGACATGCTGCTTGAACAAAAAAACGGCCAGATCAAACAACTTGTTGGGCACACCGGCTTTTAAAAGGGCGCAGGCCAGATCCAGCCCCTGGTCCATCAGCACATCCGTATTTTGGAATCCGTCAGACGTATCGGCAACCCAGTACAGGACAACGGCAATATATGCATCAGCAAAAAACTGCCCGGTCAGTTCCTGAAACACCTGCGCCGGAATCTCCCCGGCTTCCTCAGCCGCACCGAGGATATCATTGACGGCAGCCAGCAGACCGGATCTGACCTTTTTAAAACGGGCAAAATCACCATTTCCGGCCAGCCAGACCGTTTTAAAGGTGGCCGCCACAAATTCCCGGTCCGGCAGATAGAGGCGAAGACTGGTGTCAAACAATGTCTGAAGCTGCTCCTGGAGGCTGAAGGTGTGAAATGTTTCCATATCCATCAGTTGATCAATGACATCGGCGACATGATCCTCATAGTAGGCGAAAAAAATCGCTTCTTTGGTCGGAAAATAGTTGTAAATCGTTGCGTCTGCAACCCCTGCCCTGCGGGCAACCTCCCGCATGCTCACCGAACCTTTATTTTCAATCACAAGATCCGTCATAGCCCGGATCAACTTTAGCCGATTCTCTTTTTTTTGTTCCTGGCTGATCTTCATAATACGAATATTAACCTTTTAAATACATTTAATAATAACTATAATGTATATTAATTATTTATTAAGTCAAGAAAAAATCCCTCCCGGTGCATTCCTAAAATTCGGCAACCCCTAATAAAAAATACGGGTTTGATTCTATTGTCGGCCATTTTTGTAGGGGCAATCCCCTGTGGTTGCCCTTGTTGGGGATGGCACGGTAGCAGGGCAGGCACGGGGACCTGCCCCTACAACTGACGCCGTTGGAACCAATCCCGTCTTCCGGCACCGTAACCAGCGACAAAACTGATACTTTGTAGTACTTTAAAGACAAATCAGTGCTTGCTTTTAAGATTAAAACAAGTCATTATCTTATTGAAAAAACACGATTTTTTACATTATTTTACAATTAAAATTGTATCCATTTGACCCAACTGTATCCTTTTGTCGGGTCATTTTGACCCAAAAACAGACTTAATTCAAAAAACCAGCCTATCAATTTATATAAGCTCTAATTTTATTCTATTTTTTCTTTTTTCTCCAAGATCAGCATCTTATTCATATTTTCTTTCACCAAAACAAACGATTTTTAAATTCTTGAATTTCTCTGGCCTTACTATTGCTTTCTCTTACCTGAACATTTTTGTAACGCATGAACCTCAACAGGAGAATTAGAATATGTCACAAGATGTAATTGGCTCGGTGATGGTTGTGGGCGGCGGCATCGCCGGTATGCAATCTGCAATTGATTTGGCGGACTCCGGATACTATGTCCACTTGGTGGAAAAAAGCCCCTCAATCGGGGGCGCAATGTCTCAGCTGGATAAGACATTCCCCACCAACGACTGCGCAATGTGAATTATCTCTCCCAAACTGGTCGAGGTCGGCCGGCACTTAAACATTGAGCTCCATACACTATCAGATGTTAAAGAGATATCCGGAGAAGCAGGGAATTTCTCCGTAACCCTAACCCAGAAGGCCCGTTACATTGATGTTGATAAATGTACGGGGTGCGGTGATTGTTCATCGGTTTGTCCCGTCAGCTTGTCCAGTGACTTTGAGCAGGACATGGGAAACAGAACCGCTGTTTTTAAACCCTATGCCCAGGCAGTGCCCGGCGCATTTTCAATCAGCAAAAAGGACAAGTCCCCTTGTACAAACGCATGCCCCGGAAGCGTCAATGCACATGGGTACGTCACGATGATCGGACAAGGCAAATATAAAGAAGCCATGGAGGTTATCACCCGCACACTGCCCATGCCGGGCGTGATCGGCAGGATTTGCCCGCATCCGTGCGAGGAAGCCTGTCGAAGAGGCGAGGTGGACTCTCCCCTGTCCATTTGCACCTTGAAACGGTTTGCCGCCGATCAGGTGGACATCAATGATTTGGAAGTTCCCGTAATCACCCCCCGGGCAGAAAAAGTGGCCATCATCGGTGCAGGTCCTGCCGGACTCACCGCGGCATACTTTCTGGCCCTGGAAGGCTTCCAAGTCACCATTTTCGAAGCCCTGCCCGTGGGCGGCGGTATGTTGAGAGTCGGCATCCCCGATTACAGACTCCCCCCTGCTGTGCTTGAAAAAGAGATTGCCTGGATCCAGAAACTGGGTGTTGAAATCAAATATAACACCGCCATGGGCAAAGACATCACGGTGGACAGCCTCACCGAAGACGGTTTTAAATCGATTTTCTTCGGCATTGGCTGTCACAGCAGTATGAAACTTGGCATTCCCGGAGAAGAGGACGTTGAAGGCGTGATCCCAGGTGTTAAGTTCCTCAGAGACGCTGCCCTGGGTGACATGAAAGAAGTGAAAGGAAACGTTGCCATCGTTGGTGGCGGTGACGTGGCCATTGATGCGGCAAGAACAGCGCTCAGAATGGGTGCCGACAAAGTCAGCATGCTCTACCGGAGAACCGAAGCTGAAATGCCGGCCCGGGATGAAGAAATTGAAGATGCCAAAGAAGAAGATGTGGATATTCAATTCTTGAGAGCCCCCATCGAAGTGGTTGCTGAAAACGGCAAACTCATAGGCGTCAAATGCATCCAGATGGAACTGGGTGAACCCGACAAGAGCGGCAGAAGAAGACCGGTTCCCGTTGAAGGCAGTGAATTCATCGTAGACGCCGACGTGCTGATCCCCGCCATCGGCCAGAGAACCGATGCATCTTTCCTTAAAGAAACAGACGGCATTGAGCTCAACAAATGGGGTGATTTTGACGTAGACCCCATCACCTACCAGACCTCCCGTGAAGGCGTATTTGCAGGCGGTGATGCCCAGACCGGCGCATCCATTGCCATTGCCGCCGTCGGTGCAGGCCGGGAAGCGGCCATCTCCATTTCTCGCTACCTGAAAGGCGAGGATATGAAGGCGGGCCGGGAAAAACTTGAAATTCCCCAGCAGGACTTCAACGCCATCCCCAAAAAGGCCAAAAAGATTGACCGGTCTCACATGGCGCGTATCCCAATGGATCAGCGCAAATCAGGATTTACCGAAGTTGAACTCGGCTTCACCGAAGAACAGGCCCTCCAGGAAGCCAACAAATGTATCAACTGCATGGTGTGCTGTGAGTGCCTGGAGTGCGTCAAGGCGTGCGGCGCGGGTGCCCTGACCCTGGATACACACAAGGAAAAAGATTGTGAAGTGCCCTTGAATGTGGGCTCTGTTGTCATTGCATCGGGCTTTTCACCCTATGATCCGAGCAAACTGGATTTTTACGGATTCGGCACCCATCCCAATGTTGTCACATCACTGCAGTTTGAACGTCTCTTATCTGCATCCGGCCCCACCGAAGGCCATGTGGTCCGTCCGTCGGATCATAAGGAACCCAAGAAGATTGCCTGGTTCCAGTGTGTGGGTTCACGCGAAACCAACCGCTGTGACAATGCCCACTGTTCCTCCGTATGCTGTATGTACGCCATCAAGGAAGCGGTCATCGCCAAAGAGCATGATCCGGATCTGGATGTCTCCATCTTCTACATGGACATGAGAACCTTCGGCAAAGAGTTCGAAAAGTACTACACCGAGGCCCGGGACAAACACGGCGTCAAGTTTATCAGATCCCGCGTTCATACCATCAAACCCGTGGGAGATGCAGGCGACCTGGAAATCAGCTACGTGAGTGAAGACGGCAAGATGATCGTTGACACCATGGACATGATCGTTCTGTCTGTGGGCCTGGAGACCTCACCGGAACTCCTGGAGCTGGCGGCAAAATTCGACATCGGCCTGACCCCGGGGAACTTTGCCCAGACCACATCCATGAACCCTGTGCAGACAACACGGCCGGGTGTTTTTGTATGCGGTGCGTTCCAGGGCCCCAAAGATATTCCCCAGGCCGTTGTGGATGCCAGTGCCGCGGCCACGGCAGCCGGCGAGATTCTGGTCTCTGCACGGAACACCCTGACAAAAACCAAGGAAGTTGTCCCCGAAATTAACGTCATTGGTGAACGCCCCAGAATCGGTGCATTTATCTGCCACTGCGGTGCCAATATTGCCGGGGTTGTTGATATTCCGGCCGTGACTGAGTATGTGAAAACCCTGCCCTTTGTTGAATATGTGGACAGCAATCTCTACTCCTGCTCCCAGGATACCCAGTCCAAGATGACCGAGATTATCAAGGCGCATAACCTGAACCGGATCGTTGTGGCGGCCTGTACGCCCAAAACCCATGAGCCGCTGTTCCAGGAAACCCTGATCAACGCCGGATTGAACAAGTATCTGTTTGAGATGGTGAACATAAGAAACCACGTCTCCTGGGTTCACAAGTCCAATCCCGATCTGGCCACTAAAAAAGCCGAAGAACTGATTCGCATGTCCGTGACCAAGGTCGGCCTGAAAGCCCCGCTGCAGGAGGCAAAACTGGACGTGGATCAGCATGCGCTGGTTGTCGGCGGCGGTATTGCCGGCATGTCCACCGCCTTGAGTCTGGCGCGTCAGGGCTACTATACCCATCTGGTTGAAAAACAAGACCGGCTGGGTGGCCAGGCGCTCAATCTGTATAAAACCTGGAAAGGTGAAGACGTCCAGGAAATGCTCAAGGATATGGTTGCCCAGGTAGAAGCCGAAGAGAACATCAACGTTCATCTGGACAGTACCATCACGGAAGTAAACGGCTTTGTGGGTAATTTCAAATCCGTCATCTCGTCAAAGGGTGGTGACGAGGTGGTTGAACACGGCATTGCCAACATATCCACGGGTGCCCAGGAATACAAACCCAGTGAGTATGCCTACGGTGAAAGCCCCAGAGTCCTCACCAGCCTTGATCTGGACAAAAAGATGCAGACCGATGATCCCATGGTGAATGCCATTGAGTCTGCGGTTTTTATCCAGTGCGTGGGCTCCAGGGAAGCGGACAGACCCTATTGTTCCCGGGTATGTTGTACCCATTCGGTGGAAAGTGCCCTGGAAATCAAAAAACGCAACCCGGACGCCAATGTATTTATCCTTTACAGGGATATCAGAACCTACGGTGAACGGGAAAGAAAGTACATCGAAGCCAGAAAGGCCGGCGTTATTTTCATGCGCTACTCCGTTGACAACAAACCCACGGTTACCGTTGGCGACGATTGCGTAACCATCAAGACCATTGATCACGTACTGGGTCTGCCCGTGGAAATTGAAGCGGACATCCTGACACTGGCCACGGCCATTGTTCCGAACAAAGAAGAGCAATTGGCACAATTCTTCAAGGTCCCCATGAACGACGAAGATTTCTTCATTGAAAGACACGCCAAACTTGGACCCTCTGAATTTGCCACCGACGGCGTATTCCTGTCAGGCCTGGCCCATTATCCCAAACCCATTGATGAAGCAGTGGCCCAGGGTAAAGCAGCAGCCTCCAGAGCGGTGGCCTTGCTGGCCCAGGGAACAGTAACCACAAACGGCGAGGTGGCAGCCATTGATCCGATGATGTGCAGCGCTTGCGGGACATGTGTATCGATTTGTCCGTACTCTGCACCCTCTTTCATGGCAGGCGGCCGATTTGCCGGAAAGGCTGAGATCAATTCCGCCCTGTGTAAAGGATGCGGGCTGTGTGTCTCCTCCTGCCGGTCAGGGGCCATTCGGCTCAACGGTTATGATAATGACCAGATATTTGCAATGATTGATGCGATTTAACCCGCTTCATAACTAAATAAAAGGCGGCCATGGCCATACTGTAAAATGGCTTTGGCTGCCCCAAATTCCATAAGTGAAGGAGAAAATAGACAATGTCAGATTGGGAACCAAAAATCATAGCGTTTCTCTGCAACTGGTGCAGTTACGGGGCCGCTGACCTGGCTGGGGTAAGCCGGATGCAGTATCCCTCTAATATCAGGGTCGTTAGAATTCCCTGCTCCGGCAGGATGTCTCCAAAATTTATTCTTTCCGCGTTTATGAAAGGTGCCGACGGAATCTGGGTCTCCGGCTGACACCCCGGAGACTGCCATTACCTGGAAGGTAATTACTTTGCGCGTCGGAAGTTCGTATTACTGGCAAACATGATGGAGCACATGGGGATTGAACGGGACAGACTTCATTTTTCATGGATCTCATCGGCAGAGGCCGGTAAGTTTATCGATGTGGTTAACTCGGTAACTGAATCCGTAAAGGCTCTGGGGCCGATAAATAAATTTGTTAAGAAAGCCGGATAGAGGAACCAACATGTTAGAGTACACAGAGAAAATCAGAGCGTTGTCCTTGAAGCTTCTGGAAGAAAAGAAAGTGGACATGGTCATCGGTTTCCAAAAGGGGACCCTGCCCATGTCAAATGAGCCGTACATGGCTAAAACCCCGGATGACGTTAAAAAACTGGTGTGGGACAGCAATTGCGGTATCAACCTGACCAATTACTTGACCGACCGCAATGAAAAAATTGCAGTCGTCGCCAAAGGGTGTGATTCTCGTAACATCACCACTCACATTATCGAAAACAAAATCAAACGAGAGCAGCTGATCATCCTCGGCGTGCCTTGTACGGGAATGATTGATCGCAAAAAAGTACACAACATCGTTGATTTTGAAGTCGTCGATGTTGTTGAACAGGGTGACACCATTGTCGTTAAAGGTAAAACCGATGAAAAAACCTTTGCCAAAGCCGAGATCCTCCAAAAGAACTGCGCGGTTTGCGCCCAGCGCAATCCAGTGATCTATGATGAACTGGTGGCACCGGAAGTTCCCGAACTGACCGATGTGGACAGGTACGCAGATGTGCGCAAAATTGAAGAGATGTCAACGGATGAAAAGTGGAAGCATTTTGACGACCTGCTGTCCAACTGCATTCGCTGCTATGCCTGCCGCAATGCGTGTCCGCTCTGCTATTGCCCGACCTGCTTTGTGGATGAATCCAAACCCCAATGGGTCGGCAAAGGTGATGATGCCAACGATATACGGACCTTTCACTTTCTGCGCGCCTATCATTGTGCCGGAAGATGCACCGACTGCGGTGCCTGCGAACGGGCCTGCCCCATGGGTATCAATATGAGAGAGTTCACCAAGAAACTGGAAAAGGACTGCCAGGAAATGTTCGACTGGCGGGCGGGTCTTACACTTGATGCGCGTCCTCCCCTTGATGCCTTTAATCCCAAAGATCCGGATGCATTCATAAAATAGAATCGCAACTAAATGGAGTAGGGATTAAACAAAACATATTTTTGATAAGGTCAATTAATTATGAAGACTATAAAAATCGAAAAAAAAGATTGGGAACAGGGGCTGGAAAAACTCAAGGAAAGCTACCGGTTGTTCGGACCGATGCCGGACAAAGACTCCCTTGAGTTCAAAGAGTTGAATGCCGGTGATACCCCTGTCCTGGGGAACGGAAATACCAGACTTTCTGTCAAGTCTGTGATTTACCCCCAAAGCCAGACCATGTTCACCTATACCTTAGATGAATCCAAAGAAGATCATCACATTATGAAGCAGGTGGAACTGAACGGCAAAAAGCCAAGAGCCGTTGTGGGTGTTCGCCCTTGTGATGCAGCATCCTTCAAGCTGGTACGCCGTAACTTCGACAGCCCCGAATACAAGGACCCGTTCTGGGTGGAACCCTATGAAGATACCACCCTGGTCGGCTATGCCTGTGATGAACCGGCAAGCACCTGTTTTTGTACATCCGTCGGGTGCGGCCCCTATAACGAAGACGGACTGGATCTGTTGCTGGTCAAAGAAGGGGAAGACTTTTTTGCCAGGGTCCTGACGCCCAAAGGTGAAGATCTGGCTGCTGCTGCAGGCTGGTCCGCCGACGCGGAATTCGACGTTGAATCCCGCAAGACAGCTGCCGAAGAGAAAATCTCTGCCAAAGTGTCAACAGACGGATTGAAAGAGAAGAAATCAACCGACCTGTTCGAAGCGGATTTCTGGGAACAGATCGGATTCTCCTGTTTAAACTGCGGCACCTGCACCTACAGCTGCCCCACCTGCTGGTGCTTTGACATTCAGGATGAAGTTAAAGGCACCGAAGGCAAGCGTATCCGCAACTGGGACAGCTGCATGTACACGCTATTTACCCTTGAGGGTTCCGGACATAATCCAAGACCCAATAAGGTCCCGCGGGTCAGACAGCGGTTCATGCACAAGCTCAAGTATTACGTTGATAAGTATGACGCCGGTGTACAGTGTGTCGGCTGCGGCAGATGCATCCAGCTGTGCCCGGTGAACATCGACATCCGGGAGGTCTGTGAAACCATGAGAAACTATACGCCTGCACCCCAGGAAGCGTAATAAGGAGAGATACTGTGCAGAATCCATATTTGCCATATCCTGTCCGGATTGATGAAATCATCACGGAAACAGAAGATAAGAATTTAAAGACATTCAAGTTTGTCTTTATAAATCCCGAGGATGAGGAGAAGTTCTCCTACAAGGCCGGTCAATTCGCAGAACTCTCAGTTACCGGTAAAGGCGAGATCCCCATCGGTATTGCCTCATCTCCCACGGAAAAGGGCTTTGTAAAGTTCACGGTTAACAAAACCGGAATGGTGACCCAGTATTTACACAACATGAAGGTTGGAGACGTCATGGGTATCCGCGGTCCCCTGGGCAACAGCTATCCATGGGAGACCCTTGAAGGCAAAAACGTGGTCATCATCGGCGGTGGGTTCGCATTTACCACCCTGAGATCATCCATCGTTTACATGCTGGAAAACCGTGACAAATTCGGTGAGATCAACGTTATCTACGGCGCAAGATCCCCTGGGCTGTTGCTCTATCAAGATGAGCTCAAAGCCTGGGAAGCTGCCGGCGACATTAAAATGCACATCACTGTGGATTCCACGGATGATCCCGACTGGAAGTATAACGTCGGATTTGTGCCCAATATTGCCGGAGAAAAGGCGCCCCCGGCAGACGACAACACATACGCCATTGTGTGCGGCCCCCCGATCATGATCAAGTTCACCCAGCCGGTGCTGGATAAACTCGGCTATGCCCACGATCACATTATCAACTCTCTGGAAAAGAGAATGAAATGCGGCATAGGCATCTGCGGCCGCTGCAACCTTGGCGACAAATTTGTCTGCAAAGACGGCCCGGTATTTACCCTGGAAGAGCTGAACGCCCTTCCCAACGAATAATAGGTATTAAACGAATTTTCCTGTTATTGAAGGCTATATTTTAAACAGGATTTGGAAGTTTTGTACGACATGAACAGGATACTGAATTTTTAAAAATTCAGTATCCTGTTCAGCTTTTTTTCAATCCAGGCAATGATGTTCTGAAAATCTTGCCCCGGCCACATCCTCTTTATTAAATTTCCCCATCCAAATCGCTTACACTCTCAAGCGCCTACATTACCGTAACAAATTCATTCCATTTATGTTATTTCCATAAAACAAACTATATTTATTCTTCAACTACAACACCCGAATAAAATTGGCTAACAAAATAAATTCCTTATGATTTTAATGTGATATAAAAACGACCCCATCAATGGTCCCAATTTTGCTCAAGGGTATTTCTGCGTCTACACTAAACCTATTACCTATTTGCCCTTAGGAAATTAGCATGGTAGCAAGAACAAGCCATTCGCACCCGCTTCAGATTGCTGAAGTTCAGGCCGGCACCGACAGTGGAAAGATTGGGATCACTTTTTGTCCGGGAAAACATGACCTCTATGCTGTCACAGGTGTTTGGGCCAGAAATCTGGGGCTTGATTTAGATGTAATAAAAGACTGGGGTGCAAGTATAGTACTTACCTTAATCGAAACTGCCGAAATGATAGATCTGAAAGTGCCGACATTAGGAGAGGAAGTAGAGGATCGAGGTATGAAGTGGATTCATTTACCTATTATAGATTATTCTGTGCCTGATGAAAAATTTGAGCAAAACTGGCTTATTTATGGTAAAGAAATCCGCCATCGTTTGTGTCAGGGGGAGAATATACTGGTTCACTGCAAAGGCGGCCTGGGAAGAGCCGGGATGATGGCTGCGCGTCTCTTGGTCGAGTTGGGAACTGAGCCGGAAAAGGCCATCAGAATGGTGCGCAGAGCACGATCCGGAGCCATTGAAACCTACACGCAGTTGGCATTGGTGAAACAAACCACAGCGATTAATGAAGATCCTTAAAATGAATTCAAAAACAGATCCAATTGATATTACCGGCATGGAGCGGGTTGGCGGGCAGTTAGGAACAAACCCTGCAGGGATTTACAGCGATGGTGACGGGCAAAAATATTATGTAAAAATGCTGGAGACCCCCATGCATGCCCGCAATGAATTTTTAGCGGCAAAACTTTATCAGTTAGCCGGAGCGCCGGTTTTTCATTACCTTCATAGTATTGATCCCTGCCAGATCGTAACCCAGTGGGTCGAACTTGATAAAAAAAATATCTCTCAGTTCTCAGAAAATGAACGCAGAGAAGCCCAGCATTGGTTTGCCGTCCATGCCTGGACAGCGAACTGGGATGCTGCGGGATTTGCCGGTGACAACCAGGGCGTAGCCAATGGCAAAGTCTTAACGCTGGATGTCGGCGGGGCACTTGAGTTTCGTGCCTATGGAGATCCAAAAGGAAAAACGTTTGGAGACCGTGTTGAAGAGCTGAATGTCATGCGTAATGATCCAAACAACCCCCATGCAATGAAACTATTTTCTGATATGACCCCTGAACAGCTACACTGTTCAATTCACTCAGTGACTAAAATTTCGGACCAAAAAATTAGTGATGTGATCATTGAAAATGGCGGCAGTAAAAAATTGGTGGATAAAATGATTGCCCGGAAAAAAGATATGAGTTTTAGATTGGCAATGTTATAGAAGGGCTCGTGAGCGAGCTTATGCAGCCACGATTCTTGTCTTTAATTTAAATAGATATGTGCTCTACTTACACGTTTCTTCGTCTTATGTTGACGGATAAAGCGAACACACCTGAGCTCAACAGGAATAGGGTCGTGGGTATTGGTACAGACGTATATGTAAGAGTTAATGTGGCAGCGTCATAGATAGAATTTTCAAGACTAGCTATTGAACCATTAAAAAAACTATTCGTGCACCAAGCCCTAATCGATACGTAGTCAACACTGTCATCATCTAAAAGGCGCTGAATGTAATCTGTGTCAAACGACAAGACCAATTGAGTTCCATTCTCTTGGCCTGTGTCATAGATTACAGAACCAACTAAATAGCTATCTTCAGTAGTATAATCATCTAAGGTCACAGTGCCATCGCCCGCATAGGCATAGAAATTGATAGTAACAGGAAGCCAAGAAGACACAGCAAAGAATCTTGAAAAATACAATGATATTTCAGCGCCGGTAAGAGTAATATCATTTGAAATAAATGATAAATCGAACTCAAAAATGCTTTTATAGCAAGCCCCACCGGATCTATATAAACTCGTGGAGGCATCCTCGGTATTGAAAGAAGATCTTGAGACATCGCCATCAACGATGGGTTCCAGAGTGACCATAGAAGCCATGCTAACGGCTGGATATAAGAACAAACTTATCAGGCAAACATAAAAAGTCTTAGAAATGACCATTATGAAGAAGTAATTTACGTGTGAAAAAAGCTTAAAATGAGACAATATAACGTCCCCCCTGCCATATAAACAGATTGAAAATACAACTTTCGCTTAATTTCTATATACCGTCAGATACTGAACTGTTTTTTCCCTGTCAAGAAAAAAGCTGCACATACATAAAATCTCCACAATTAAAGCACTTACATTGTCAATAGAAGATAAAATAAAAATTTTTTTCTATTGTTTTTTAGGTTGACACATTAAAAATATTTATCTACTCAGTCACATCTAAGTTTGAGAGAAATGCTGCACTCTGGGAAACCAGGGGCCGGAAAACCGAGGCTCTTCAAAAAAAAGAAGACAGTCAGGTTGCCTCCTCGAACGAAAAAGAGCTCTTTAAAATTCAATGCTGTCATTTTTAATTGTTATAAAAGGAGGTTGTAGTTGTGAAGCGGCTTTTATCATCTTATTTTTATGTACCCCTGTTGTCGGTTCTATTGACTTTTTTTATTATCATTCCAACGGTTCAGGCAGATATAGTAACAACCGGCACTACTACCGAGGATCTCACTAGTATTGGCTATTGGGGTTTGGGGACCTTGTCTGTAACAGGCGGCAGCTCTGCTTCAAGTTATAATTCTTTTCTCGGAGCTTCAAGTGACGGAATTGGGGAGGCGACGGTTTCCGGAGGAGGGTCTATATGGACGATAACTCATGGTCTTGCGGTGGGGGTAGATGGCGGTACAGGTTCGCTCACCATAAGTAATGGCGGCACAGTCGTCAGTGAAGTCGGTTACATCGCTTTTAGTGATGCTGCCAATGGCACGGTAACAGTTGACGGCGCCGATTCCACATGGACCCTGACCTCTTTAGCCGGCCTTGAAGTGGGCAGGGACGGCACAGGAAAACTGACCATAACCAACGGCGGCACAGTAACGACAAGCGGCAGTGTGGATATTGGTGAATCTGGCGAAGATGGTACAGGCACAGTGACCGTCGATGGAAATGGGTCTATATTGTCCGCAAGTTACGACATTAATGTATATAAAAATGGAACCCTGTCTGTCACTGACGGAGGAACCGTGGCCAGTGATGAAGGAGACATCTGGTCTGGTACGGTGATAGTTGACGGTGCGGAATCCATCTGGACGCTCAGTGACAGTCTTTCCGTAGGCTATTCCGGAGCTGCAACCTTAGCCATCACTAATGGGGGCTCTGTGACCAGTAATTCCGGCGCTGTTTATGGGACGGATGGTGGCGGAACAGTGATCGTTGACGGTCAGGATTCGAGTTGGGCCGTTTCCCAGGAACTTATTGTAGGCTATGATGAGGCCGGCTCCTTGGCCATAACCAATGGCGGGTCCGTTACCAGCGATTCCGGATACATTGATTCCAGTTCAGAGTTCGGCGGCGGAGTGAGCGTTGACGGAGAGGGGTCTTCATGGACCATTGAAAATGAACTTTATATTGGATATGACGCGCTTAGGTGGTATTCGGGGGATGACACCTCAGCTTCCCTATCCATTACCAACGGCGGTACGGTAACCAGTTCCTCCGCAACCCTGGGCGTACTGGACACAGACACCGGGACCGTAACGGTTGATGGCGACGGCTCCACCTGGGATATCGATGGAGACCTCTTCATAGGGTATTGGGGTTCCGGTATCATTTCCATTACCAATGGCGGAGAGGTGACAAGTGATTCTTCCTATATCGGATGCGGGGACGTAAGTGAATATGACGGAGAAACCTTTATTGCAGACGGCACAGGTGAGGTAACCGTTGACGGAGAAGATTCTGTTTGGGACAACAGCGGTGACATCTATCTGGGGGATATTGATACCGGATATGGCACTGGAACCTTAACCATCATCAACGGCGGGCAGGTCTCTGCGGATTCTATATCGATCAACAGCAACTCAAGCTTAACCATTGATATCGGGACAGACAGTTACCTTGATCTGGGCAATGGAGACATCACTAATGAAGGAACCATCAATCTGGTAATAAGTGCTCTGGCAGACTCCGGAGATTATACGCCGATTTCCTATGGCAGTATGGATGGTGACGGTGATGTTCAGACCCTGGGCGGTCTTTGGAACCCGGTTTCCCATAAATTTATAGTCCGTGATAATATAACAGTGAATGGGGTTGGCGGCGGTACTGCCACCCTTGACCTGTCTGAAAACCAGCGGGCCATGATCACTGACAGCAACACCGGCATGTCCGTTGGTGCCTCCTTCGCGGGCGGTGAAACTTCAACTGTCAGCACCCAGAACCTGAACTCAACTGTCATCCTTTTAAGCGCTGCCGGCATTCAGCAGGAAGAGGCTTCTACGAGCATCTCATTTACCGCAGAGGTTGTTACCGACGAAACACTGCTTGCGGATCTCGCAGGGCTGATCGCTGATAATGACGAAGAAATCCTTTCCGCCTGGGAGTTGTCGGCAACAGACTATGACGACGAAATCTATCTTTCCCTGTCTGCCTCGTTTGACGGAAATGTTGAGGATCTAACCATCTGGTATCTTCTAAACGATGAATGGAGCGAGTATGACGCCAGTGATCTGACCTATGACGGCACCTATGCAAGCTTTACCATAAGCGAACTGGGCACCTATGCTGTGACCGGGACATCTTCTGTTCCAATTCCGGGGGCGGTGGGTCTGCTTGGCACAGGGCTCCTTTTCCTGGCAGGCCTGCGGCGCAAACGGCAATAAGGCTCCTTGGACAAAAGTGGGGTTCTGCACGACCCCACTTCAAAAAAAGGCGATAGTTAGCCCCAAAACAAGTGTATTATTTTGAATAATTATAATCATTTTCTAGTTTTACAAGTGTTTCATATTTTGTTCTGCCCGTCCGGCCATGTGGGTTTATAAAAACAGCAGCAACGGTTGTCAACACCCTCTTCCCATATTCTCACGCATTCGCCTTTCAAAAACCCACACACACCACATTAATATTACATTAGTGCAACTTAATCCCATCATTTATGTTATTTATTAAAAACGCTTTGCCTTTAATTTTTGCATTTCAGATCACTATACTCTCAAGAATAAGTTATATTTTCAGCATGTTACAAGCGCAATCTCAAATATGGCCCGCATTTTGCTAAAGATTCTCAATTAAACCGGTCACATGTGCAGGGCAAAAAGCCTATTCCACAAAAAACCGGCGAATGACCAAACCTGTTCAATGCTGCACGCAAAAAGCAGAAAAGAACAATACAGGACACAACAGAAGAACACAGTGAACGCAGATATTCAAAACACCCTGAAGCAAGAGGTGTCACAGCTTGGGCAGCGTCTGAAAACCATAGAGGAACTGCTCTCCAACCGCTCCTGGGAAGAAAACCAGAGGGTGTTTGAAATTGAGACCAATTCGGCTGTGACGGAATTATCCTACGCCCTTGTCACCTCCAATGCGACGCTGCCCGGCATTGCCAATATTGTTCTCAATTACGCAAAGGTGTTCACCAAAAGTGAAAGCGGATATGTATCGTCCATTGATCCCCAGACCAAGAACAACCTGTGCCACACCCTGACAGGGATGATGGGGGATTCCTGCAAAATCAGCGATTACGAAAAAGGTATCGTTTTTCCAGTGGGACCCGACGGCAAATATCCGACCCTGTGGGGCCATTGCCTGAATACCAGAGAAGCGTTTTACACCAACAGTCCCCAGACCCACGCAGCCTCAACAGGCATCCCGGAAAAGCATATCAAACTGCGCAATTTCCTTTCGGTACCGGCCATCATCGGGGATAACGTGTACGGTCAGATCTCGGTGGCAAATACCATTAACGGATATACCGATTACGAGCTCAAAGGGGTCAAACGACTGGCCGCGGTGTTTGCCCTGGCCATCCAAAGGGAGATGGACAAGGTGAAGCTCCAGCAGGAAATCAAAAAACGAAAAATACTTGAAAGGAACATGCATAACGGGGACAAGACGTTTAACCAGATTGACCTTGAAGAGGCCAACCGGGCGCTCCGGGCGTTGCTTGAACAGCGGGGAATGGAACAAAAACAGACCGAGAAAAAAATCATTCAAAATGTGAATCACCTGATCTCCCCCTATTTTGAAAAACTTGAGCAAACGGAACTGACCCCGCAACAGCAGACCTATCTCAAAATTATCAAAAACAATCTGAAGGACGTCATCTCCCCGTTCATGACCCAGACAAAGTCCGCGGGGATATATCTGACCCCACAGGAGCTGCAGGTAGCCTCACTGATCCGGTCCGGGCATCCGTCCAAGGACATTGCCGAAATTCTTGATATTGCACCCAACTCAGTCAACTTCCATCGTAAGAATCTAAGGCGTAAGTTTAAAATCAGGAACAGGCAGGTCAATCTGCAAACCTATCTTCTGGCATTCGACAAATTGTAGAATGATACCCCCAAAATACTGCCAACCTTTACCATTGATATTACGTCCTTGATCTGGTTTGATTTTCTTTAATCAAATCAGATGATTTGGACAAATTTTATACCCAATAGTTTTTGAAAAGGAGAAAACATGCCCAAACATATAACCGCACTATTTGTTGCGCTGCTGGTCTCATTTTACCTGCCGATGTCCGCCATGGCAGGTCCCATGGAAAAAATCGGCCCCCTGGAGGATGCCCTGGATATTGTCGCCTGGCCCGGATATATCGAGCGCGGGGAGACAGATCCCGCCTATGACTGGGTCACGGAGTTTGAAAAAAAATACAATTGCAAGGTCCGGGTGAAAACCGCAGGCACATCCGATGAGATGGTTGCATTGATGAATGAAGGCGGATTTGACCTGGTAACCGCTTCCGGAGATGCAAGTCTGCGGCTGATCGCAGGCAAGCGGGTCCAGGAGATCAACACCGCCTTGATCCCAAGCTGGCACACGGTGGATGAAAGGCTTCAGAACGCGCCCTGGCACACGGTCAACGGCAAACACTATGGTGTGCCCTACCAATGGGGTGCCAATGTGCTCATGTACAACACCGAGGTGTTTAAAACGCCGCCCACATCCTGGAACGTGGTGTTTGAGGAGATGACCCTTTCGGACGGCAAATCAAACAAGGGCCGGGTCCAGGCCTTTGACGGCCCCATATACATTGCCGATGCAGCACTCTATCTGAAAAAGCACAACCCTGAACTTGGCATCCAAGATCCTTACGAACTCAATGAAACCCAGTACAAGGCCGCCGTGGAACTTCTGCGGGGGCAGCGTAAAATCGTCAACCGCTACTGGCATGATGCCTTTGTTCAGATTGACGACTTCACCAACGAAGGGGTGGTCGCCTCTTCGGCCTGGCCCTTCCAGGTGAACATCCTGCAATCCAAGGGGCAGCCCATCGCCAGCACCATTCCCGAAGAAGGCGCAACAGGCTGGGCCGATACCACCATGCTCCATGCCGATGCTGCCCATCCAAACCTGGCCTACAAATGGCTGGAATGGTCCTTGAATAAAAAGCTGCAGGGAGACCTGGCCTCCTGGTTCGGCAGTGTGCCGGTGGTGCTTGATGCCTGCCAGGGCAATGCGCTTTTGGGGGAAAACGGATGTGCCACCAACGGCCTGAATAACTTTGATAAAATCAGCTTCTGGCGCACCCCGGTGGCCAATTGCAAGAGCCAGGACAGGTGCGAACCCTACTATAAGTGGGTGACTGACTACATTGCCATCCTTGGCGGACGTTAGACCGTCCAGTACGCCCAAGCCAACAGCCCGGCCGGTATTATGCCGGGCTGTATTTTCTAAAAAAAAGAAAAACGTTAGATAAAAAATGGAACCCAATTACGCAATAAGATTTACAGATGTCTGCCGCTATTACGGCGCGGTCCATGCCCTGGAGCATGTCAGCTTTGATGTGGCGGACGGGGAGTTCTTCTCCATGCTCGGCCCGTCTGGGTCGGGGAAAACCACAAGCCTGAGATTGATTGCAGGCTTTGAGACACCCACATCCGGCCGCATTTTAATCCACGGCACCCGGGCGGACGGAATCCCCCCATACAACCGGAACGTCAATACGGTATTCCAGGATTACGCCCTGTTTCCCCACATGACGATTCTTCAAAATGTCTCCTATGGCCTCATGGTCAAAGGGGTGAAAAAAAAGATATACACCCAGAAGGCACAAGAGATGCTCTCCCTGGTAAAGCTCGGGGATATGGGCAGCCGGCACCCCTCCCAGCTTTCCGGCGGCCAGCGCCAGCGGGTGGCCTTGGCCCGGGCACTGATCAATCAACCCCGTGTACTGCTGCTGGATGAACCCCTGGGCGCCCTGGATCTCAAGTTAAGAAAGCAGATGCAGATTGAGTTGAAAGCCCTGCAGCGGGAGCTTGGCATTACCTTTATTTATGTGACCCACGACCAGGATGAAGCCCTTTCCATGAGCGATCGGCTGGCGGTGTTTCGGCGAGGCAAAATTGAACAGATCGGAACGCCCAAAGATGTGTATGAATATCCCCGCACAGCGTTTGTGGCAGATTTTGTGGGTAATGCCAACGTCATTAAAAAATCAACGGCGCAAAAAATCACCGGTACGGAGACCGCCTTTGCCGTGCGGCCCGAAAAAATAAAATTCGCACCAGACAACGGCCCCCTCCCCCCAAACCATGTTTCCACTTGGGGGGAAATCACTGACATCCACTACCATGGATCAGGCTCCTCAATCACGCTGACCCTTGATGACGACACCACTATAGTCATGATCCAGCCCCATGATTCAACGGACGGCGCCCTGCCGGAACATATCTTCCTGGGGGCAGAAAAAACCGTCATGTGGCACCGGGACGATACCCGTGAATTTAAGGGAGCACATGAATAACATGACCATTGATGCAACAATGGAATTCAGACAATCTTCCCGGCAGGCGGCTTTGGGAAAAATCTCCACTTTTTTTTACCGGCGGCCGTTGGTTTTCCTGGGAGTTTTACTCATACCACCCTTGCTCTGGCTGGGTGTGGTCTATATCGGCTCCCTTTTTTCCCTGCTGCTGCAAAGCTTTTTCTCCATTGACCCCTTCAGCGGGATGATCAACCGGGAACTGACCCTTGAGACCTATGGCCAGCTCTTTTCTGCGGCCAATATGGACATCGTTTTCAGAACCGCCGCCATGGCAGGAGCCGTAACCCTGGCATCGGCGCTGATCGCCTTTCCCATCGCCTATTTCATGGCCAGGTATGCCAAAGGGCGTATGAAGGCCCTGCTCTATCTTGCGGTGATGCTGCCGTTGTGGTCCAGTTATCTGGTCCGGGTCTATTCATGGAAACTGATTCTTGCCAAGGAGGGCATTTTAAGCTGGATCTTTGCCAAAATCGGGCTTTCATGGCTTCTGGAGGGGCTGCTGGCCCTGCCCGTGGTGGGCGGCTCATCCCTGTCGGTGAGTTATATCGGGACCTTCCTGGTATTTGTTTATATCTGGATGCCCTATATGATTCTGCCCATCCAGGCCTCCCTTGAACGGGTGCCCGCCTCGTTGATCGAAGCGTCAGCGGATCTGGGGGCATCGCCGGGCAAATCTTTCAAGACAGTAATTTTTCCCCTGGCCTTCCCCGGGGTGGTGGCAGGCTCGATTTTTACATTTTCTCTGACCCTGGGCGACTACATCATTCCCGGCATTATCGGATCATCCAGATTCTTCATCGGCCAGGCCGTATATGCCCACCAGGGAATTGCCGGAAACATCCCTCTGGCTGCGGCCTTTTCGGTTGTACCCATAATTATCATGGCCGCGTACCTGACCATAGCAAAACGACTGGGGGCTTTTGATGCGCTTTAAACGACACAATCAATCAAGACAAAATAATAAATCACCGATGTTTTTGAAAATTTCAACGGCCATGGGGCTGCTGTTTCTCCATATCCCGTTTGGATTTATTGTGCTCTATGCCTTTTCCACCGAAGATAAATCCTACCAGTTCCCACCGCCCGGACTCACCCTTAAATGGTTTTCCGTGGCCTTTCACCGCCAGGATATCTGGGATGCCATTTTGCTCTCCCTGCGGGTGGCCTGTACCTCAACGCTTATCGCTGTGATACTGGGCACCCTTGCAGCCGCAGCGTTATATAAAAAGAAATTTTTCGGCAGGGAAACCATCTCGCTTCTAATCATCCTGCCCATTGCCCTGCCGGGCATCATCACGGGCATATCCCTGCGCAGCGCATTTCACCTCGGTCACATACCGTTCAGCTTCTGGACCATTGTACTGGGCCATGCCACGTTCTGCATCGTGGTGGTGTACAACAATGCCGTGGCCCGGTTCCGACGGCTGTCCGCATCCCAGATCGAAGCGTCCATGGATCTGGGGGCAAACGGACTCCAGACCATTTACCATATCGTGCTGCCCAACATTGCCACAGCCCTTCTGGCCGGCGGCATGCTGGCATTTGCACTGAGCTTTGACGAGGTCATTGTGACCACATTCACCGCAGGCCAGCAAACCACCTTGCCCATCTGGATGCTCACGGAACTTGTGCGCCCAAGGCAACGCCCCGTGACAAACGTGGTGGCCGTTTTCATCCTTGCGGTGACCTTTATTCCCATATTGTTCGCATATTATTTCACCCAGGGAACCCAGGATATAGAAGGCGGGGGGAAGTGATTAGAAACGTAAATTCTAATCAACTGGTAATCTTCGAGTAAGGTTCAGGTCATCTGCGGGTGATATAAAGAAATCATCCATTGAAGGATACTGACAACAGCCCTTCAATTTAACATAATTCTTTTCTCTCTCCCCTTTGTAACCGGGCTATTCACAATGTGTGAAGGCCCGGTTCCTTTTTATATGAAAGTTGCAATACGTTGTTGAGATACTTTCATGCTTTGTTGTGGGGATAGCCTGGGCGATGATAGGTTAGGCTGGCCCATGGCCGTTATTCAGGAGCAAGCATAAAAATTAATCCAATCAGATGTACTGCCAGACTTTGTCGATGGTTGTTTCCATAACAGCAACGGCGCAAAGATCACTGTAGGCGATGTCTACAACCTCGGCCCGAAATCGCCCCTTCTCCTGCCTTTTGTTGAAGGCGTCCATGACTTCAATGGAGTCACTGCGATTGCGTGTTTGTGGAGAGCTACCGTCATGCGTCCGGGGGTGGTAGCCAATGTAAATGCTTTTAAGCTTTTCCTGTTCTTTGTTCATTTTCTGTCCTCGTTCATATTGGGTTGTTCTCTTCAATCATAGGATTGGTGCCCGTGATTTGGCCTTAGATATATCAGATATGTATATTCAATTAGAAGCCTAATCTTATTTTTCGGCTGCCGGTATATCAAAATCGATACCCGCTGGTTGATATATTTTTTTCTGCGACGTTATTTTCCTATTGCGCCTATCATTATTTTTAGCGGGGAGAATGTTTCGGTAGCTCTTTAGATTTTATCAAGTGGGGAAATTAAACAACTTATTGAAATAAAATTAGATATAACGTGGGAGACAATCAGGTTTCTGTATTTGATCTACGATAACACAGACAATTTAAGTCCGGGGGACGGCTTGATCCGGTCCGGTCCCCCGGCATAACGGGCATTCCACCCCGTACTTCTAATCTTCTTTGTTAAAACGACCCTTCATTGCTTTTGCATCCCGCTTCTTCTTCATCGACTTGACGGGCATACTCAGCCATTGCCTCCAACTGTCCTATAATCTGCTTTAAAGACTGGATTACCGGTTTCTCACCGTAATCCACTGACATTCGACGACTGATTTGTCCGAGAAGCTTCTCATACCCCGCGATGCCGCCACCCATTGACTCTGAATTTGTAGCGTGGATTGCAAGGTCGATAACCGTGGACACTTCGTCCTTATTCATCTGCTCGGGATAAGCGGCTTTTTTATTTGTCTTTAAATCATTAAAATAGGCCATGATGTTAGGGTAAAAATCGTCTTTCATCGTTAAATTCTCCTGTGCATGATATGGTACGGTACGTAAAAAGGGAGGGATTGGTTCTAACGTCAGCCATTGTAGGGGGCAGGTCCCTGTGCCTGCCTTAACGAGGGCAACCACAGGGGGATTGCCCCTACAAAATATGGCCGATCTTATGATCAAGCCCTGAAAGTTTACCCGGCCAGATTGGCCTCTGCAAATTCCCAGTTAATTAGATGTTCCAGATATGTATTTACATAGTCTGCCCTGCGATTCTGATAATCCAGATAATATGCATGTTCCCACACATCAATGGTAAGAAGCGGCGTCAGTCCCTGGGCAATAGGGGTATCAGCGTTTGAGGTTTTGATGATTTTCAGTTTATCATCTTCGGGGTCCCTGACCAGCCATGCCCACCCGCTGCCGAACTGGGAGAGCGCGGCATCAGAAAAGGCTTTTTTGAATGCATAGTAACTGCCGAAGTCGGCTTGGATTTTTTCGGCAAGGGTACCGGTCGGCTCACCGCCGCCGCCTGGTTTCATACTTTTCCAATAAAAGGTATGATTGAAAACCTGGGCGGAATTATTAAAAATACCGGCCTCATCGGCGTTGCCGTAGCTTTTCTGGATAATGGTCTCAATATCCAGGTCGGCGTAGACGGTTCCCTTAATCATTGCGTTCATGTTCTTCACATAACCTGCCTGGTGCTTGCCATAATGAATGAGAACGGTGCGTTCAGAAATATACGGCTCAAGGGCTTTGGCGTTGTAGGGTAGAGAATCCTGGATTACCATTCTCTCCCCAGGGCCTTTACAGCCGATACCGGTCATACTTAACAGTGCAAAGGCGCCCGCACCGGCCGAGAGTTTTAAAAATTTCCTTCTGTCCATTCCCCCTCCTTTTTTAATTCTAATTGTGAAATTGATATTCGGACTCTTTTGTGCTCTCTTTTCAGGCGTACTCTTTGGGAATGCTGCGCAATGATTCTTCGCAACGCGGTTAGTTTAGGCTCTCGGCTTTGGCCTTGTCAATGAAAACCTGGTGGGGTAACATTGGCCCGCAAATCATGTAAATAAAAAGATATACCCAATTGCCAATGAAAAAGAACAGCTGAAAACAAAATGAATGAATACACGCTCATACAGATCTCCGGAATCCTGGTCGCAGCCACGGCCTGTCAATGGGTGGCCTGGCGGGTAAAAATACCGGGAATTGTTTTTCTTTTGATCACCGGCATCCTGGCCGGCCCTGTGCTTGGAATTTTGAATCCCGAAAAAATGATGGGGGATCTCTTTTTTCCCTTTGTCTCCATGTCCGTGGCCCTGATTTTGTTTGAGGGCAGTCTGACCCTGAATTTTTCGGAGATCCGGGGGCTTCACATGGTGGTCCGAAACATGGTCTCATTCGGGATGCTGGTAACCTGGATCATCACGGCCCTGGCCGCCCGGCTGGGGCTGGGGCTGTCCTGGCATATCAGTGTGCTGTTAGGGGCCATCACATCCGTGAGCGGCCCCACCGTGATCGTACCCATGCTGCGCACGGTCCGGCCCAACCAGAACATTGCCAATATCCTCAGGTGGGAAGGCATCATTGTCGACCCCATCGGCGCGGCCATGGCGGTTTTAGCCTATGAATTCATCATATCCGGATCAGCCCAGCAGGCCATGGGGCACACCATCCTGGTATTTGTCCGGCTGATTGCCACGGGCACAGCCGTCGGCATGGTGTGCGGCTACAGCTTCGGCATGGCCATACGCAAGCACTGGATTCCCGAATTCATGCACAACCTGTTTGCCATCTCCCTTGTGCTTGGCGCATTTGTGTTTTCCAATCATCTGCAGCATGAGGCAGGACTGGTGGCCGTCACCGTCATGGGCATCTGGCTGGCCAACATGAAGGATGTGCCCATCGGGGATATTCTGGATTTCAAGGAACACATCAGCATCCTGCTGATTTCCGTCCTTTTTATCATGCTGGCCGCCCGGCTGTGCATTGATGATCTTGTGGCCCTGGGCTGGGGAATGGGATTTTTATTCATCGCCATTCAGTTTCTGGCCCGTCCCATGAACATCATGGTCTCGAGTATCGGCTCAACCCTTACCTGGCCCGAACGGCATTTGCTGGCCTGGATTGCCCCCCGGGGGATCGTAGCGGCAGCTATCTCAGCCCTGTTCGCCACCCAGCTTGAGAAGGCGGGGTACCCCGACGCCGGCGTCTTGGTCCCCCTGACCTTTTTTATTATTATCTCAACGGTCGTCGTACAAAGTGTTACGGCACGCCCCATTGCGCGATGGCTTAAGGTGGCCGAGCCCACCCCCAACGGTTTTGTCATCTTCGGGGCCAACCGCCTGGCCCGCGCCATCGGCAAAGCGTTGATGGATCTGGGGTTTCAGATTCAGCTGGCCGATACCGGGTGGGATCAGGTAATGAAAGCCAAAAATGAAGGGCTGCCTACCTATTTCGGCAATCCCGTGTCCGAACATGCGGACCGGCATATTCCCCTTGTGGGCATCCGGGGGGTCCTTGCCCTGTTTCCCCATGAAGCGGCCAACGTGGCCGTGGCCATTCATTATCGCCTGGAGTTCGGGGCGGATAAAATTTATATTCTGCAGTCCCGGACTGAGGATAACCGGTCAACGGCGGACCGGATGTCCATCGAAAATCATGGACGAATCCTGTTTGGCGAAACCGCTTCATATCCTGCCATGGCCACGGATCTGGCCCGGGGTGGACATATCATCACCACAAAGCTGACCCCCAAATTTACCATGGCGCAGTTCACAGAAAAACACGGTGCTAAGGCCCTGCTTTTATTTGCCGTGGACAAAACCAACCGGCTTCATGTATATGCCCACGACTGCCATATTGATCCCGAACCTGGCTGGTCCCTGGTCTATATGCTGAAAAATGGTGAGGGCAATCATTCCCAGGCCGGAGATAATAAACACACGGTTGACCCTGTCCGTTTAAAAAAGGGATATAATGTCTGAAAACACCCAAAGATGTTTGAAATGCCGGGGTACATACAAGGAAAAACAGAGCTGATCTTAAGAAAATGGAAATGATACTACAGGCCTGGGGCGGGGGATTTTATCTTGTTAACAAGATCCTGTTTGCCATGGCCGAGGGCCGCAAAGGAAGAAAGGCAAAATCCTTTAAGCTTTTCGGGTGGATGGTTTATATCACAGGGGTGCCCGCCTGGGTAATCATTCTGGTGATGCATCATGACTGGATGGCAGCGTCCATTGAAGCAGGGGGGCTGCCGGCCATGGTCTTCGGGTTTTACAATGTATGGAAGGACAAAAAAGTACCGGACAGGAGTTGGGACAGGGTCGTGTCTTGGATTACCTATGGATTTCTGGTTTTGGGCATCGGGTACAGCATTATGGATTACGGCGGAATCACAAGCATTTCACAATGGCTGGAAATCTGCGTAGTTACAGGGTTCCTGATGGGCAGCTATCTGCTTGCAAAGAATAATTCCAACGGCTGGCTGTTTTTCATTCTTATGAACGCCGGCATGGGAACGCTGATGTTCATACAGAACAAACCGCTTTTGTTTGGACAGCAGATGGTTTCCCTGTGTTTTGGTATTTACGGCTTCACTGCCTTTAAAAAGTCATTGCATCAATGAGATAACTTCAATTGAAATAGGAATGGAAACACAAATTGGCTGTACAAACATTTATTAATCATTTTTTAAAAATATTTTTTATCCTTACCCCTTTTTTTGTCCTGTCTGCATTTCTCTCACTTACCCGGGAATTCAAGGATTCAGAAAAAAAACGAATTGCCATCAAAGTAACAATTGCTGTGATGATCAGTACTTTTGTGATCTATCTGTTTGGAAAATATATTTTTTTATTGTTCGGCATCACCCTTGATGCCTTCAGGATAGGAGCCGGCACCATCTTGTTTCTCTCTGCTCTGTCCATGATAACCGGCAGCGATGATACCTCAACTCAGGATGCGGACAGTAATATTGCCGTTGTTCCCTTGGCGTTGCCTGTAACCGTTGGGCCTGGTGTGATTGGTGTACTTCTTGTCACAGGAGCAGAAGCCGGATCCTATATTGAAAAATTGATCATTGGCATTGCTCTTTTCTTAGCCGTGATAAGCGTTGGCGTAATCCTTTATCTGTCTACCCATATAGAGCGTATAATAGGTGAACAGGGATTGATTATCCTTCCCAAAATTACGGGGCTTTTTGTGTCGGCGATTGCAGCCCAAATGATCTTTACCGGGATTCAGAATTTTTTATGTCTCAACTGATCCTCAAATACCCTGGATAGAATTCCGTTTGGCGTTCAAGTGCAGGGGAAGTCAGGTGTGATGATCATCCCTAAAGCGGGCTTTGTTTGGGAGGTAGTCTGCTTTTTCTAACCCGTCAAAATCTGCCTTTTGAATCCCCAAATTCGTTGGGGTAAAAGCGAGCCCTACGAGTGTAGGGTTTTACTCTCGTCGATTTTCTCCCCCCGATCCATTTTTGGAGAATTGGTCGCTGTATTCAGAATCTTGATGGTCAGCTTTAATACCATTATGTTGCGAGTGGACCTAACCTGTTAAATTTAAAGACGATTTTAGCTATATATCTTGCAAATCAATATTGTATTAAAATTCAACATGTTAAAGGCTATTTAAAAAATTTTTAAAATCAGTGGCAACATAATTTTTTGTTTTACTACATACCCCTCTAAGGCTAGCAAAAGCTGCTTCTGTGGTTCACAAACTGTCAAGCCATTCAAGGATTTCAGCACTATTTTTCCAGTCGATTAACTCATCAATCTTTTTGTCATGAGTTATTTTCGACTGCATGTATTCCATGAGCGTATTCTGGACTTTCCGTTTTTTTGACAGATCCAGCTGCAGATAGGTCATTGTTGATTCAACGCTTTGATGACCAAGACGATTTTTGATATCCGATACCGGAGCATCTAAGGAGACCATATTGACCGCACACGAATGCCTGAAGCAGTGCGCCGGGCTCAGTCCTTTCAGCCTTTTTTCCGGCAATGCTAAAGTCAAATACTTCCTACAAATTTTGTTGATTCCGTGCCGGGTCATTTCCCGCTTCCGTTGATTGATAAACAGCCTATGCGCAAATAAAGGGATGGGATCGACCCTGTGATTGCTGATATAGGCCGAGATCAAGGAAGCGGTTCTGGAGCATAGGTTAATCAACCGGTATCGGTTTCCCTTTCCCAGGACCGCAATGGTTTCGTTTTCGGGATCAAAATAATCAAATTCCAATGTGGCAATTTCATTGGCCCGGGCACCGGAGTCATAAAGCAGATGGAGAATGGTAAAATCCCTCATGCCTTCCTTCTTTTTCAGATCTACGGCACTGAACACTTTCATGATTTCTTCGGGATATAAAAAACCCATCACCTTTTTTTGAGCTCTTTTCTGGGGGATGTTCAGGAGGGCCTCGGCAATTCGTTTTTTGTCCGGGTGCATGAAGCGGATCATCTTGGCCAAAGACTTGATCACGGCCAGACGCTGGTTTCGAGTCTGCACGCTATTTTTTCGGTTTTTTTCCAGATGCTGGAGAAAGGCAAGCACTGCATCCACCGTTAAGTGTTCTATTTTCAATGACTTGATTTTTATTGAGTGATGATTTGCCAAAAAATGCAGGAATAAAGACAGACTCTGCCGATAAGCTTGGACACTTTGTTTACTCGTCCCTTTTATCGAGGGCAAGTATTCATAAAAATACTGGTGCAGGCAACTTGTCAATCTCATGTCTCCTCGCCTTTTGATATCGAAAAATCAAACAGTTGCCGACGGTGCTCAGCATCTAGTACCTTCAAATAATAGGTTGTGTATTTGTATTTGCTGTGCCCCATGTAAGCCGCCAGTACAGGCAGGGCATTTTGGCAGGATTTCCCTTGCTGTTTTATCCTTTTCAGCGTGTTCACGGCAAATGAATGCCGCAAGGAATGATGTGAAGGCTGACTGAAGTTTGTCGAACCGATTACTTTCCGGGAGTGATCAAGATTGATATCTGTGAGTGCCTGTTTAAATCTGCGATTTATAAACATACGCACCAGTTTTTTCCCTTTCACCTTTACCAGCAAAAAAGGACTGTCATCCTCATCAGGGAATAACCGGCGAACTTTTTGCAAGTTGTTGATTTCATCGGCTACGGCTTTAGGTATAGGGATCAATCGATCTTTTCTAAATTTTGTCTTTTCAATATAGATTGTTCTTTCTTCAGGCCTGTAATGGGTTTTCAATAAATTAAGTGTCTCCGAGGTTCTAAGTCCGCACCTGGCCATCAACAAAAAGGCAATATAGGCACTGAAATCTGACACATAGAATCTTTGACTTTTCCGCATCGACTTGATTACAGCGTTGAGAAAACGGTCTGTTTCTTCCGGAGAAAATATAAAAGGAATAACGAGATTTTCCTGTAGCTCAGTGATTTCCTGTAACGGATTTTCCAGGATCACATCTTTGCGTATAAGATAATTGAAAAAAATCTTGAGCATTCTAAAAATCGTATTTATGGACCGGGGCTCAAGATCAAGGTCTGCTCTGAACCGGATAAAAAACAGCGGATCAAAGGATGTCCAAGTCACTTGTTTTTCAGACACATATCGATCAAGTACCCTAAGACCGTATATCATTGAGGTGTTTGAGTACCCAAGTTGAAAACGATATGTGATAAAATCTTCCATTTGTTCAGCCAAAAAACTTTTAAAACGTTTCATCAAGGATAATCTCCCGCATCAGGCCGATATGAATGCTCAGATACTTTTTGGTCGAATCAAGGCTTTTATGCCCCATCATTTCTTTAATTTCATAGATGGACATACCGGATTCCAACATATTCTGGGCAAATGAATGCCGCAGCCAGTATGTATTACCCGGCAAGTTGTTTTCCCGCATGCAGTTTCGGATAAGCGTGGGGATATTTCTCGTGCTTACAGGTTTATGAGGGGCGCTAAGATGTAAAAACAAAACCCTGTGTTTACTTTGAGGCCTGCCCCCTACGATATAAGCCGTGATAGCTTTGACGATATTGTCGGGAAGGGGAAGATGAGCAGGACTGCAATTTTTCCTTGAACGGATAAAAATTTCTTTTTGCCTGAATGAGATGTCATCCAATGTTAGAGAACTGATTTCTATAGGCCTTAATCCCAGATAATATGCCAGGTGTATGGCGGCATTCGTACGAAGGTCTTTTGCTGTTGACAGATCCAGACTGTCAAACACCTTTTGCATTTCATGAGTACGCAAAAATTTGAGTGGCCTTAATTGTCCGAACGCCGGAGGGCTTACAATTAAAGGAACGAGATCTTTTTTGATATATTTGTTCAGATAAAGATATCTCAAAAACTGACGAAGCTGTGACCGGTTAGACTTCGCTGTTTCAATTGAATAATTGGTATTGTACAGGGCTAAAAATTGATCAACCCGCTGGATGGATATCTCATTCAGGAGAGTGTTTGATTTTTGCAGATAAATATCCAGGCCCGTCAGTATCCGCTGCATTCCTTTGACACTTCCCTGGGCACGGACTTGATGAGTATAATAGTTCAGGTACCGTTGATAAATTTCCGGCAATATATGATCAGGTGCCATGACCGGATTCCCTTGGATTTAAAATAGTCTGCAGATATTTTACGCTACTGACAAAATCGGTGTTGCGGCAGATCATTACCATATCGATGGTGTTAAAATTCCTTTCGCATCGAAAGCACCGGCTCAAGTTGGTTCGCGGATTAACTGCGGTCTGGAACTCGTTGCACAAGGGACACAAAAAACGGAAAACCCCTTCGCTGATTTTGGCCGGGATACCCAATTGTGTTTCAATCAACACATGGATGGGGATTGCGTTTCGTAATTTATAAAGTTCCTTTGAAGAAAATAGTTTGCCCATGTTGCCACCTCTTCTTTTGGGTCAATTCTTTCAGAATATCTGGTGTCAATTCTATCGTTTCCTGGTCCGTGGCATCAATAATATCTTGTAACGCATTTTTGTTAAGGAGGGTGTCAAACCCTATAAAGACAAGGGTCTTGGCCAATATTAAATCTTGTAACAGTATTGGGATTAAATCCATCGGAGATCCTTTACCAGCAATGCTTTTGCCGATTTTCGTCTCTTGTAACGCATCTTCAATTAAGGATGGTCTTTTGGGAGGCTTTTTTCGCTTCCAGTAGCCTGGATTGTTTTGGCGCCACTCCTGGACACGGGCAACATTCTCAGGCCCTGAGAAATAATCTTGATTTTTTGGCTTACTCAGCCATTTTTGCTGACTGTGTTTTTTACTGGCAATTTTACATTCGGGTTGGTCGCAGAATTTCTGCCGCTTTAAATGACGGGCATCGGGCTTGAATAAATTTTGGCAGTTTTTACACCTGCGGCGGCGAATTTGTTTTCTCATAGACCTGATACCTCCTTAGATCTATGATCGGATGAACGATGGCGGGGTAGTATTTTTTCAAAATATGGCGGGGTCCTGCAGGGTCCGGCGGGATCGGGCGGGGTAGAACACGCAACAAAAAAAACTCGCTACATAAATACCATTAGTGCTTGGTCAAGTTTATCTCATTTATTAATCTTAAATAAAAAATCGGCTACAATATATTGTGACTATCCTTAACAAACGGTGTCAGGTAAAAAAATTTAATTACCTTGACATACTTATCCGTTCCTGTATGCTTTGAACATATTGCACTACTTTAAAGTGCTTGAGTTTCTTCCTTAGATATTTTCCCCGAGAAATCAGTGATTATTCTTTAAGATCGAGACGATTTATTTTTATTCTTATTTAGGAGAACGCCTACATGGCAAATGGTATCGTAAAATGGTTTAGCGAGTCAAAAGGTTTTGGATTCATCGAACAAGAAGATGGCGGTAAAGATGTTTTTGTACATCATTCCGGTATTAACGCAGCTGGTTTCAAATCTCTCAATGAGGGTGAACGGGTTTCATTCGACATTGAACAGGGTCCTAAAGGGCCGGCAGCTGCGAATGTGACTGTGATTTAATTCCATTTTATCTCTGTGACATTCCGCCCCCGGGTAATAACTTACTCTGGGGCTTTTTTATTTCGATCATCTTGTTTTTTTCGATGAACATGAAAAATTCGAGACGAATGCTGTTCAAAATCTTTTCCAAGGCCGGCCTCTAACTGCTGAAAGGCATATTCTTCATTCAAAAAATGTCAGTAACTTCTTCGCTTAAACTTTTTTTTCTTCTTTTTGGCACCTGAATCTCCCTGTTTAATTATAAGGGGTTTTTTATTAATCATGTTGCCGTTTAAAGCCTTAATCGCTTTATCTGCTTCGGAGTTGCTCGGCATTTCCACAAAACCGTATCCCCTTGAGCGTCCATTGAATCTGTCTTTTATGATTTTAACGCTATCCACCACGCCAAATGCCTCAAATGTCAGTCTAAGAGCTGTTTCCGTCATCAACTCCGTAAAGTTACCTACATAAATATTCATTCAAATGTCCTTTATTTTTTAATAGAGCTATTTGGAATAGGTTAAAATCCAGCCTTTAAAATGCTTTTTCAGATAATCTGTACTTTCATGCTTTTTTTGAGATTGCGAATAACCAAGACTTTTCATTTTTTTCGTGAATTTTGCATGAAATCCCCGTCCCGGGTCTACAATCACGATTTCACAACATGGCTGGACATGCTGATTTATAAATGCGGCCAAAAGATTCACATGTGCATCTTCGTAAAGCAGATCAGAGCCGATAATAAGGTCAAAGGTACCGAGCTTATCATGGAAAGGGTCCTCCCATCCGGTTCGGACAAAGGGAATGATTTTGCCATTATTCAGACCGACATTGTAATTCAGAAAGTCTCTTACGGAAGGATGGTGGTCCGTTGCCGTAATATCTGCAGCCCTGCAATTTAACACCAGACTGGCTAGGGCAATACCACAACCGACTTCAAGCACACGTTTGCCTTTGACCTGATAATCCATCATCAGGCGAGCCAGTACCTCTCCTGAAGGCCAGATTACTCCGAAAATCGGCCAGGCGGCAGAAGAGATCCCAAGCTTTTCTGCAACGCCCTCAGGATCATGAAACTGAAGAACATCCCGGAGCATGCGGATATGAATATCCATATCTCCGATTTCCAAAGTTGTATAACGAACCCGAGCATCAGACATAAGATATTTTATCCTTCTGGATTGGACTCGATTTCAGACTCATCTTCCGTTTCGTTCTTTTTTCCCATCCGGCGCTGCTGTTTTTCTTCCTTCTTCTTTTTTTTCAGCAGTTCTTTCTGGCGTTTTTCAAACTTATATTTCTTTTTGATTGCCATACGTCTTCCTTTCTTGGGTTATCCTTGTTGGGAGCATTCCATGAATAATTGAGATTGCTCTTTCATTTTTTGACACAGGTTTTGCTCAATTATCGTGAGCATTTTACCATCTGAAGGCCCTCTTCTGTATAGACAGCAACCCAGCAGCTGTGTGGAATGCTTTAAAAAGGTTTATTCTGGTTAATTTGTGTTTTAAACGGATGATGCAATTTTATCCAACCGTAGACGGTTATGTGTTTAATGATCGTGTGAACGGCCGCCATTTTAAAATTTTTATAAAAATGAATACCGGGGTGAAAATCAAATTGGGTAGAACTCACGCTTAATGAATCTCCTCAACTTGGGTTGACAGATGGGATCTGTCAAACAATCCCTTCAAATATCATCTACTTAGATTTTGTATTCGGTGAAAAAAGATTAAGTTATGATTTAAAGATCATTCACTTGGAGAAGAAATTAAAAGACGTTTCCAACAAAATCTTCATACTGTTTTCACGGTCAAGTTTTAGTAAAACTTCAACGTCAACATACGATGTTTGTCAGACAACGCGGTCAGCGAGGACTACCTGAAAGGGACTCTTCTGACAGGGAATGTATATTCACATTCAAAAGTAGTGTACTATACACTAACATGCAGAAAATGCAAAGCGATTGATTGTTTTCTTGACATTCACCCTTTTTCCTATATGCTGCATAATTATCGCACTACTTCAAGTGTTTAAATTTCCAGCCAAAGGCGTATATCCCAAAGTTATCTGTGATTGCTCCCCGAAGTTAGAAGCGATTTATACTTAATTTTCATTTAGGAGAAAGCTGACATGGCAACTGGAATCGTAAAATGGTTTAACGACTCAAAAGGATTTGGATTTATCGAACAAGATGACGGTGGAAAAGATGTTTTTGTACATCATTCAGCGATCAACTCAAGTGGATTTAAATCCCTCAAAGAGGGAGATCGTGTCTCCTTTGATATTGAGCAGGGTCAAAAAGGCCCTGCTGCTGCTAATGTAACCGTGATCTAAAAATCCAATTCTACCTAAGAATACAATAAATAAAGCCTCTGGAGATGTTCTTCTTGGGGCTTTTCAACTTTCATTATGGGTTGATCACGTTGAACGGCCACATCAGTTCATGGCTGTTATACGAACCATCTCATCGCACATTGCTTTTTTCTGGTAGCTTCCTGTCAGGTATACCTTATCAGCTGGTCTGGCATATCTGATGTAAAAATGAAAGTCCTGAAGCCTGGAATAAAACTGGGAAAATACCGATTTATCTGTTTCCAGATTGACCCGGCATTGATTTAGCAGTTGAAAACACCTGCGGCATGATGAATCATGAGATAAAAGCAGGCAGCGGACAGGTATTTGCAGTTTATCTGTCTGTACAGTTCCGGATAAAACCTGGAAACATAGAGACTGCCTGAAAAAACTTCATGGGAAACAATCAGTGTTTTTGAAATCTGTTTTCCTGTCTGCCTGTCACAAAGAAAATATTCCATACAGGTATCATCCCTGGAAAAGGTGAGTAAATAACGATTGTTTAGTTTGGGAATCTGCTGATTTAAAAAATTACTTTTTCCGGTTTTTGCTGTGATCATTTTAGACGGCCTGTTACCCTTGTCTGGGAATTCGGGACAGATAGGAATCCCCTTTGAAGCCAAATTGCGCATACCACTCACGTAACACATTGAAATCCCAATCTGAACATTTGTCGTCAGGGTCAAACGCGGGGTTCACACTAAGCCGGACGTTAAAACAATCAGCTTTACGGCACAACTCCAAAAGCATCAATGTTCCGTTGCCGCTTTTGAGGACAAAGGCCTTTAGATATTGGATGTGCACGGTTGTGTTTTGGGAAGCAACTTCATTCAAGGCGATGGCGCCAATGGGTTTTCCATAAACATCTTGAAACACAAACGGATGACTCTGTGAATGTTTTCCAGCATATTCATGCCCAGCAAGGCGGCTTATGTACTTACCATAAAAATAATCGATGTATTCCTGTTCCCGGGTTACAACAAATAACGCCTGTTCAGCTCCATCCGAATGTGGTCCTAAAAACAGACAATTATCGGGGGATTGCATCTGCGAGGATGCAGGCTCTAACGAGTTATTTACATTTAAAATATCTTGCCCGGAAAGCCACAGCGGCAGGGGATTCGTTGTTTTCAGGCAGTTGAAGATCGCCTGTGTCATTTCAAAGGGAACTGCTTCCAGTTTCAGCTGCTTGCCAAAATCAGCAAAAAGCGACCTGGAGGATCCAAATATAAAATTCCTGGCAGATGATGCTTCAATTTCATCATCAAATTTTCCAGAGTTAAAAATCTTTTTGCAAAGAGATGAATCCATGCTGTTCCATGCACGGCAAATAAAAGGGCGAACCTCATAAATGCTACACATCCCGTTTTCTAAAAAAATACAGGGCAGTTCATTCTTGATTAAAAAAAGGCTGCCAAGTGATTTTTCCCGAGTCCGTTGAAGTCTTTTTTCAATTTTGTCCATGAGCAGTAAAATTTGCTTTCTGGTAAAACATTCACTAAGAAAGGACAGGATAAGCAAGGCTTCAATGGGTAGCACATGTATTTGGGAATGGCAGCAGTAACTGCAGCCGGGGCCGCATGCCACAACAGGGCTTTGATTAGAACTTTCAAGGGCGTCAACAATACCATGGGAATATGACATGACGTCCTTTAAAACAGGAAGAACCGCGTTGTTGATAAAGCTGTTGTAAATTTTTTCCCGGAACTGGTCTTCCAGAATATCTTTAAATGCATTCTGGCATGAATCGCCTACGATTGCTGTCATATAGCCTCTCCAATGTAAGACAGAGAGGATTCTGTAGCTAACCAAAAGGCTATCTGAGCTTACTCATAATAATAATGATAAAAACTGACGGCAGACTATAGAAAATTATAGCCTGCGTCAATAAGCCATTTTCAAATGCATAGGCGACGCTTATTGCATGGAGACGATTTCAATGATATTAATTTCACTGTTGAATTTTTTATATTCTAAGGATTACCTCTGTATCTCTGATTTACCAAGCGCAGCATATGGCCTTGCAGTAGATACCTTACCCCTTTACAATTCCCCGACTTGAGCCTGAAAAAGGACTTAACAATTGAAAAAACAACAAAGGGATAGTTTTTTAATCTCTTTCTTTAAAGAAAAAGAGAACTATAAAATACTTGCTGAGTACCTTGTGCGATTCATAAGTGATGATCCTTCTGCGCCCAAAGAAAGCATTCATACGATACTCTACCGAATCAAAGACGAATCAAGACTAATTGAAAAAATCGACCAAGAGAATAACAATTCTGGATCTGGTATAGAACCTATTACACAAAATAATTTTCACGAAAGGATTGGGGATATAATTGGTATCCGTATTATTTGTCTACGCCTTTCAGATATTGTAAAAGTCGAAGAATATCTTGAATTTTTAGTTGAGGAGAAAATACTAAAATTCATACAGAACCCCGATTATAAAAGATCATTTGTTTTGCCGATAAGCCTTGGCAAAACAGCCCCGCAAAATATCAATCTCCAATATAGTGGATATTCTTCAATTCACTACCAGGTAAAATTAGGTGAGGGTTCCGATGCAAGTGAAACCCTTAAAAAAATTCAGATTGAACTGCAGCTACGTACAATTCTTGAAGAGGCTTGGGGGGAAATTGACCATAAATATAGATATAGATATAGCCGAATTGGGGAGACGCTTCCTGAGCACCTACATTTAGGTTTTTATAGTCTAAGCGCTTATCTTCAGGCAGCCGCAATGCAGGCAGAACAATTATGTCGGGAAGTAGAGGCTCATCGGTTAACAATGACGTCAAAGTCTATACCTAATAAAAAGATATCGCTTCCCCCTGAATATGAGGGCAAAGGAAAGATTAACAGTTTTGTTGATCCATTACAGGAATCCTCCGCACTTAAATCAGTACTAGAAGAGACATTTGGGTTTAAACCGACAGCAAGAACGCTTACGTATATCATAAAGCGGCTCAATAAATTAGGGTTCTCTCAGCGCTCTAAGAGTTTTTTCAAGAAAATATTTAAAAAGCGCAGGCTGAATGAATTTAAAGCCATTTATCAGGAAATTATACAACGAGATCCATTCACGGACAATAATCATAGAAATATTGATATAATCAATGCTGTAAATTTTGCACTTTTCGATGAAATCGAAGGAACAATGGTCGCAAAGGAGGGATTGAGATCTACCCTGAAATGGAGAAAAGATCGTTTGTCAATTTGAAAAATTATAAAGTTCTCTCTGAGCGATACTACCCATTCAGAGTCATTAATTAAGGAGTATTATGTGGTTAAACGCATCCTGTCTAATTGAATTTCAAATGTCGGTTTCAACTCCATTTCTGCTGATGCTTCGTCCTCGAAGTGGATGGCAGCAGTGGATTGCACGTGAAGAATATGTCTTGTCACCTATAGTGCCAGCCGTAGAGTTCACTGATATGTTCGGAAACCTTTGTCAAAGATTAGTTGCACCATCTGGTTATTTTTCCATTAGGATGTCCGTTGATATCGAAACCACTGAGGCATCAGATACCGCACCTGGCGCACCGTTCATTGAGGTGCAACAATTACCGGATGAAGTTTTGCCTTTCCTGTACCCAAGCCGGTATTGTGAATCGGATCGTTTTACGGAAATGGCCGCATCGGTTACAGCGGGCCAATTATCAGGATACGATCAATGCGATGCCATTGTTAATTATATCCGGGATTCGATACGGTATACACCAGGTATTGGGCAACAGATATTAAACCGGCAATTAAATACATGAATCATCCAGCGTAAGCAATTTTGGGATGTTTGAAGTAATTCGCTACTCTCCCTGGTAGTCTCTGCAATTTACGCAAATGAGATAGTGCTTTTTTCGCCAACTGATCTCTTGTCCTTGCTGGTGGCCCGGAGTGTACACCTGCTTTCAGATCACAATTCAAATATTCGTCCGGATTCAACTCAGGAGAGTAAGATGGCAGAAAAAACAACTCAATTTTGTCAACATTCTCTTTTACCCAATCCTTAACAAGATGGCTGTGATGAACTTTCAAATTATCAAGAATTAGAAATACCTTACGTTTTGAATCCTTGATCAATCTTTTCATAAATTGAATCATCGTTTGCGAGTTCATCTTGTCTTTGTATATCATGAACCTTACTTTACCTTGATTCGTGACAGATGAAATCAGATTTACCCGTTGGCACCTTGGATGTAATTTTATTGCAGGAGTCTGCCCTTTAGGTGCGTAACTGCGCCCATGATAGCTATCATTGCATAGTCCGGTTTCATCTCCCCAATGAATCTCAGCCTTTTCTTTTTTGGCCTTTTTAAGTATCGAAGGGTATTCTTTGTCGAGCCATGTTTTGACTGCTTTCGGATTTTGTCGGTAAGCTTTGCGCAAAGGTTTTTGAGGGGTGAAATTCCAGCGTTTCAAATATTCACCAACAGTTCGAATCGGCATGTCTATTTTGTAGGCTTCTCTAATAAGTGTTTGAACTGCTTTCCTGGTCCATAACGCAAAATCGAATTTCATCTGATCGGGACATTTATCCTGGATGTTTTTTTGTATTTCTTTAGACTGTTTATCAGTCAACGTCATACACGCCCCGGATGGTCGACCTCGTTTTTTAATTTTAAGGGCTTTTTTCCCTTCACGCTCGTAGGCCTTATACCATGAACAAATGGTACTTGGTTGGACCTGAATAATTGCGGCTATCTCTTTATATTTTTTTCCTGACTCCCTGAGGCGAATTGCCAGGTCTCGTAACTCCTGCTGTGCCTCTGTGCTCAGCTTTCTTGCATCTCGTTTTTCCATGGAAAAAAGTATAACACATTAGAAATAAATTTTCGAGTATTTTATTGCCTGGTTAATAATAAGTACCTCTGAGGTAAACCAGCTTGGACATGGAGTCTGTAGGGATCTGGCCCATTTAGGAATTGCCTGTTGCCGAGCACTGTCGATACCAGCCCGTATGGTAGTAGGTTACCTTGAATCGCTTGAACCAATGGATCTGCATGCTTGGTTTGAGGCATATGTTGGAAATCGGTGGTACACATTCGATCCGACACGACCAGATCTGAAAGGCGGACGTATTGCAATCGCTTTTGGTCGAGATGCTGCCGACGTTGCAATCTACACCCAATTCGGAAATCCAGTGGAACTATTAAACCTTAAGGTCCAGGTTCAACGAATACCCGGCCCAACAGATCAAAGCAAAAACTCATGAAGTTTATTAAATTTTAAGGAAAATAGAACCCCACATTATGTCTATTATTTTTGACCAAGGGGCTTTCCCAAAAAGGCGATGGCTACTCTTGAAGTGTGTCAGCAGGTTCTTGGATCAAACAACGAGCACTTCTTTTTCCAGTGGTACCTAATGTCTAAGGCTCCTGATGAATGTTTCTTGGGGCCAATATATTTACTGGCAAGGCAACCGAGACCCTTTTCGGTCAGCTTGAAACAAAGACCCATGTGTGCATGGCTGTCAGATACAGCTTTTGAAAAATTCTTATGAAGTGTCTTTATCCGGCAAACTGGGAATCTATTTCTTTAGAATATCTTGGACAGCGTGCAGTCACCCCGGAATCATCCATCCCAAAATGGTTGAGAAGTTTGACCACCTGGATCGGCCGACAGTGATCGCCCGCCTCAAGTGCTGCAAACTCTGTGGGATCAATATCCAGCATCGCCAGTATTTCATTCCGGGTCGTTTCGTTCTGAGCCATCCGGGCCACGACATTCATGGTTGCGGTGCAGATGTGACATTCCTTTTTATAAAGAGACAAAAAGGGCTTATCTTTAAATTTTTCCTCCCGCAGTTCACTAAGAAATATCACGGCTGATCTTCTCCAGTTTTTTTTCGGATATACGGGACAAAAACTCATCCCGGTAGGCGATGACCTGGTTAATATATTTTTCCGGTACCCTGCTGGTATTTTTGAAAAACGCCTCGTACAATACAATAAATTTCTGATAACAAAAAAAATAGAGTACCCGGACTTGATCCTGGGACAGGGTAAAACGAAGTTCATGAACCCCGTCATGGAGCAGATCCGCATAGGGTCTTGGCAGGGTTGGGCCATGCTCTTCGAGCAACCCGAGCATACGCAACAGCTTGACCTGGTGCTTTTCAGGACAGGAATTAATAAAATCCGTTATCGGACACGCGTGTTCCTTACCATCGCAAAATAGAATTCTCCACTTCGGTTCCATGGCCTATCCTTTATCCCACATCCCGCACCTTGACAACAAAAAATCGATATGCTTTAAAGGGCAAAACGCGTCAAGAAGGCGCATGCAACACCCTGTTATTTAGTACCCATAAAATTAACCAAAGCCAAGAAGGTAGATGTGTCGAGATTTTGGACACAACGATCCTTTTTGGCTTTTTTTATTTTCTATCTAATTGGTTTTTACTGGAGAAGAAGATGATCAAAGGCAAAACGGCCATACCGCTTGTCTTATTGCTCACACTGTCATGGGCCTGTGAGGCCCTGGCCGGAAATGTGAAAAAACAGATCGAAGCGCCCGTTCATGAGGCAGTAGGCATTGAACAGAAAACCCAGGCCCAGGAAGCCCAATGGCGCACTGAAAAAGATAAAAAGACCTTGGAATTCGAAGCCCTGGAAAAGGAACTGGCCATGGTCCAACAAGAACGTGACACTGAAGCGGCCCGAAAAACGGCACTGATTTCAGATATAACCCAAACGACAAAGCAATTGGCGGATATTGCCGAAATTGAAAGTCAAATGGCGCCATATCTTTGTGACCTGTTAGATAAACTTAAAACGTTAAACAGCAACGACCTGCCATTTTTACAAGCGGAGCGTCAAAACAGGATTCAGGCTCTTGAAGAATTAAACGCCAACCCCGAAGCGCCTGTGAGTGAAAAATTCAGGAAATTAATGGAAGCTCTTCTAGTGGAAACCGAATACGGCACAACCATTGAAGTTTACCAGCAGACCATCCCCCTTTCCGGTGAAAAGACCCTGGTCAACATATTCAGGCTCGGTCGGCTGCGCCTTTTTTACCAGACCCTGGACAAACGGCAATGCGGGTTCTTCAATCCGGCCCAAAAGGCATGGCAGCCCCTGGAGGCCACCTACCTTAAAACCATCCAGGCCGCCATAGATATGGGCTCCAAACGCCAACCCGTTGAAATGTTAACTCTGCCGTTAGGAAGGATCGTGGTCCAATGAAAAACACTCCCCAACGTATGATGACAGCTGCGGTTCTGGGAATGATGATAATTTTTGGTCAACCTGCATGGGCAAAGGATATGCGGGAAATCAGCATTGAAACCCAAAAAATCGAAGAGGCGATGAAACAAAAGGCGGCGGCCGAACTGTCTGCCGCCCAAAAGGCAGCCCAGGAGAGCCGCAGCGAGATCCTGGCGGACAGATCCAAACTGGACCGGGCCATTGCGGATTTAAAGCAGCGGATAACAGCCGTTGATGTTGAGCTCAAGGCCCTTAAAACTGAAAATAAAGACCTGACAGGCCAAGCCGACGAATTAACGGCAAAACTGAATGACGCCCAGGGCACCATTCAAGAATTGTCCGGCGTGATCCGCATGAATGCCAAAGACGTGCGTTCCCTTCTGGATGACAGCTTTCTAACCGGGGTGTATCAGCCGGACACCCGGTTTTTATCGACCATGACCGATAATTCGGTTATTCCCGGGATGGATCAGATCAAAGCCATGTCCAATCTGATGTTTGACCAGATTGACCAGGGCGGGTCTGTCAGCCTTGAGACCGGTTCAATTGTCAACCGCGAAGGAAAGACCCAGGAGAGTGAAATACTTATCATTGGTGCATTTACAGCCGCATACCGGCTGGACGAAGAATCCGGATTTCTCAACTTCAGCCACGGAGAGAATAAGCTCTATGCCCTGTCCAAATTGCCGCCCTCTGCCATGCAGGACCAACTGACCCGGTACATGGCCGGCAAAAGTGATGCCGTCCCCATGGACATTTCCCGAGGTGGTGCATTAAACCAACTCATTCACGATTTGAGCCTGGTGGACCAGATTCCCAAGGGCGGCCCCATTGTCTGGCCCATTCTGGCCATTCTGATATTGGGCGCCTTGATCACCCTGGAACGTATCTTTTTCATTTTGAAGCGAAAAATCAATCTTGAAACCGTGTGCGGCTGGATTGAAACCCAGGCCCAAGCCCGGAACTGGGAGGCCTGTGCCGAAACCTGTGACAAGTACAGCAAAAATCCGGTTATCCGGGTCATCCGATCGGGGGTTGACAGTCGCACCCTGCCCCGGGAAGACATGGAAAATGCGGTCCAGGAAGCCATCCTCAAAGAGATCCCCCCCATGGAAAGATTTTTGTCCACCATGGGTATGCTGGCCGCCATTGCCCCCCTGCTGGGGCTGTTGGGAACGGTGACCGGCATGATTGACACCTTCCATGTCATCACCATGCACGGCACAGGCGATCCGAGAATGATGTCCGGCGGCATTTCAGAGGCACTGGTGACCACCATGCTGGGTCTCTCCGTGGCCATTCCCATCATGCTCTCCCACACCCTGCTGAGCCGGGCGGTGGAAAACAGCGTGGGGATGATGGAGGAAAAAGCCGTGGCACTGATCAATATCGTCCAGAAATACAAGGGGGCCTGATGCCTCAGTTTGTTGGAGAGAACCTTGAACTCATGGCGGACCTGATCCGGGCCGGCGGCGTGGTCATGGTACCCCTGGTGATCTTAAGCCTTGTGATGTGGCTGCTGATTCTCGAACGGGCCTTTTTTTTCAGGCGACTGTACAAAAAAAACATGAACAGTAGCACCGCGCTTTCCCTGGTCCGGGAAAACACCCTGCCCGACCCCAAACGCTACCGCGGGGCGGTCAGTCTTCTGGTCACGGAATTCATCCAAAACCGGTCCGGTTCCGCCCAACTGGACCGCCATCTTCTGGACGCCGCCGTGGCCCGGATCAATCGGCGCATGACCCGGTCCCTGGCGATCATCGGGGTCCTGGCCGCCATGGCGCCGCTCATGGGGCTGCTGGGCACCGTCACCGGCATGATCACCACCTTTGACGTGCTGGCCATATTCGGCACGGGCAATGCCAAAGCCATGGCAGGGGGCATTTCAGAATCCCTGATCACCACCCAGACAGGACTTATCGTCGCCATCCCGGGACTTTACATGAAAGGATTTCTGGACCGGCGGGCCGAACATCTAAGCCAGCGCATCCAGCGGATGGGCTTATACCTGAAAAGACATCTATAGGAGATCCATCCATGTTAAACGTTTCAGCCGGCAGAAAACATAAAAAAAGCGCAGTGGAACTGAACATTGCGCCCCTCATTGATATGGTGTTTATTCTGCTGATTTTTTTCCTTGTCACCACAAGTTTTGTCAAGGAGACCGGCATTGATGTCGCCCGGCCCACGGCATCCACAGCAACCACCCAATCCAAAGCCACCATCCTCATCGCCGTGGACAGCCAGAACCGGGTGTTCATGGATCACCGGGAGATCGATATCCGGGCGGTCAGGGCCAATACCGAACGGGCCCTGGCGGAGAATCCCGACGGGGCCGTGGTGGTGGTGGCGGACCGGCAATCGGACACCGGCGTGGCCATCCAGGTTATGGACGGCTGCCGCCTGGCAGGCGCGTCCAACGTCTCTTTGGCTGCCGCCCTTCCGGAGGGACAATGAAAACCGCGGTAAAGCCCCTGGGACTGGAGAGTGGATGGCAGCCCTGGGCGGTGGCATTGGCCGGCACCCTGGCCCTGAATCTGGTGCTTTTTTCGATCATTCCCAATCTGATGAAGCCCCAGGAAGCTGTTCCACTGGCGGGCCCCATGATTCAACAGATCCAGCTTACCCGGATGCGGCGACCGACCATTGAACCGGAAAAGAAAAAAAAGACGCCCCCGCCTGAGGCCCAACCTAAAAAACAGGTGGCCGAACCCAAAATGAACCGGCAAATTACCCGCGCCCTCTCCCTGCCCTTTGAGGTCAATCCCCGGCTGCCCCAGGGACCGGCCACCATCTCCGTGCCAGAAGTGATGTCAACATCCCTGGATGGTCTCTGCCTTGACACATTGTTTGATACCGGCGATCTGGATCAGCCCCTGACGGTGATTTCCAGGGTTCCGCCGGTGTACCCCTTCCGGGCCAAGGCCAAGGGTATTGAAGGCTGGGTATCTGTGGAATTCACGGTAAATGAACAGGGCCGTGTCCAGGACATCAAAATACTGGATGCAGAACCTAAAAAAATATTTGACGACAGTGTGATGCAGTGTGTTGCCGCCTGGCGGTTCAAACCCGGCCGGGTCAACCGGGAAATTGTAAAAACCCGGGCCAGAACACGCGTGCGATTTAAATTAAATTGAGGTGTGTCATGAATCCGAATTTAAAAACCGTCATCGTCATTATCGCCTTTGCCGCCACGACCATTTTCCCCCAGGAAAAGGCATTGGCCCAGGCGGATCTAAAAATGCCCATGTCTGTTCAACACCTGCTCGTTAAGGTGAAAGCAGCCATGGATAAAAATGAGTATGCCTCGGCAGTCAAGCTCATCCAGGCGGACCAGGCCAAATCCGAGCGTAAGACGCCCTGCAGCCATCCCACGGTCTGTCTGGCCCTGGGCAATTGCTTTTTGATACAAAAAAATTTGGGCTCTGCCGAGTCGGCATATCTGGCGGCCTTGTCCCTGGATAAAAATAACCTGGATGCCCAGGTGAACCTGGCCAAGGTGTATACGGATACCAACCGGACCGCCAAGGCCGCCGAGGCATTTTGGGCCGCCTATCAACTGTCTGACCCCAAAACACCTAAATACTTATACTATAGTGCAGTCATGGCGCTCACCGACAGCAAGACCCAGACCGCCATCCGCAGATTTGAATCTTTATTTGCCGACCACCCAAGCCAGGTCACCCGGCAATGGCGGGAAAACTATGCCAATGCCCTGGTAACGGCCCAGAAATGGAAAAAGGCCGCGCCGGTGATCCGGGATCTGATTGCCCAATCCACAGGCGAATCCCGGATCAAATGGCAGGAAGTGCTGCTCCAGATTTACCTGACCATCAATGACACCGGAAAAGCCCTGGATCTTGCCACCACCCTGAGCCGCCAGACCCCGTCCGAAGCCAGATGGTGGAAGGCCCTGGTCCACATCCGTCTGACCCGGGGCGAGTATGCCGACGCCTTTGAAGATCTGATCATCTACAGCTTTATCACCCCGCTCTCCCGGCAGGAAAAAAAACTGTTTGCAGATCTCAGCCTGCAGTTGAACATCCCGGCCCGGGCAGCACGGATGTATGAAACCCTGATAACCGAATCGGCCGGGCAAAATACTTCACCGAATCAGACCCGGCAGATGATCAACCGCCTGGTCTGCGCCTACCGCCAGATGGGGCGGTCGGACAAGGCCCTGGCTGTACTCAACCGGTTCGATCCCCAGGCCGGCAATCCGGAACTTTTACTGCTCAAGGGCGATGTCCTGTACGAATCAAAAAATTATAAGGCGGCAGACAAAGCATTCAGAACCGCAGCCCAAAAGAATTGTTCCCAAAAAGGGCAGGCCTGGCTCATGGCCGGATACGCGGCCTGGCAGTATAACGACCTTGCGGCCAGCCGCAGCGCATTTAAACAGGCCGCACAATATAAACACCAGCGCAAGGATGCCCTGGCTGCCATCGCACAGCTCAATCAACGCATCCGGATGTAACCCATTAAAGGTTAGACGAGAAGGAGATCGTATTGAAAAATCACCGGCTGAAAGGCTGCATGTTTGCAGCATCCCTGATATTGACCCTCTTTTGCATAAGCCCATTGCGGGCGGATGAAACCCAAGCCGCAAAAGATGCTGAAAACAGCAACGTTCAAGAAATAGACGAGATGGTTGTGGAAGACGAGGCCCGGGTCCAGGGGTATAAAACAACACCGTCCCAGACCACCATTGAACTTGAAGATATTACATTCATCGGGGAGCCCACCTTTTTGCTGGATGCAATCAAAACCAATGCCATGGTGGATTTCAGAGGGGCATCAGACCTGGACCCCGGGGTGGACAGCGTCTATCTGAACGGCTTTGGCGCTACACGGTTTGTCACGGCCATGGACGGCGTCACCCTTCAGAAAACCGGCGGACGAAAATCAAGCAACGTTGTGGACTGGGCCCAATTGCCCTCTTTTTTGCTGGAAGCCGTTGAAATCCTTCCCGGTCCCCATTCCGCCCTCTACGATGCTAAAAGCATCGGCGGGGTTTTAAATATGAAAACAAAGACCCCCAAAGCATACGATACCCGGGTGCCGCAATTGACCTATACAACGGGATACCGGTCATATGACACTTTTTCCAATACAGCCGTTATCCAGGGCGGGGTGGATAACTTTATCTACGATTTTGCATACCAAAATTATATGACCGACGGGTACCTGCGCAACAGTGAGACTGAAACCAACATCGGATTCGGGCGCCTGGGATTCATACTACCGGGCGATGGATATATCACCTTTTCAGCCTCAGTCTCAGATATTGACCGGAATTCACCGGTCAACAATCCAGGAACGAACCAAGACGATGAAACGGACTTTGATTCCGGGTACCCCGAGGTAACGGGCAGTGTCTGGGACCCTTGTCAGGACCCCACCTGGGACAGCACCGCCGAAACCTACCGCTTAAACTATGCCCAAACCCTGGGGATCAATCGGCTTAATTTCGGCGCCTATTACGGCGAGGAGACCCGGGACCGGGCCTATTTGGAATGGATAGACGCCAATGACAGATCCCAAGGAACTGTGCCGACCTCCATGGAAACGGACTGGTGGCAACAGGGCGGCAAAATCATGGACGAAATCAAGTGGGCAGGAGGCGAAACCACCGTTGGTGTCGACTTTACCCAGTTGTTTGACGAGGGGGTGGATGACAGCAAAACCGAAAGGATTCGCAAAAAAGGCGCCTTTATCCAGCATAAATTCGGCATTGTTCCCCATGTGGACATGACCCTGGGGCTGAGGTACGAAGATGTCAATATCTGGGTCAGCAACTGGTCCAACGGCAATCTGTATAATTCATATTATGACAAATATGTGGAACGTGACTTTAACCAGATCATCCCCAAATCCATGACAACCTGGCATATGGACCACTTAGGGGACTGGTTCAGGGACACCACTCTTTCCGCCGGTATCAGTAAAATCTGGCACGCCCCGGACTACCACGGCGATTACAATCCCCAGGGACGCCCTGCCGGTATCACCCTGGACCCGGAGCACGGTATGGGGTATGACCTGATTTTAAACCGCAGGCTCTTGGGAAACATTAACCTGAAGGCCGGTTACGCATTTTACGACATAAAGGATTTCATCGCCACCAACAGCAGCTATGCCAAATATTCAGGCGCCGGTGCCGGGGCGTTGCGGTTCAGCGACTACAAAATCAACCTGGAGGAGGTCTATCGCCATGGCGTCACCGTTGAGCTTGCAGGCAATATTACCCAGGAACTCTCTTTTTATCTGAGCTGGGCCTGGCAGAAATTTGAAAACCAGGGAGATGAACCAGCCGGCGAGACGGAACTGGATCAGCGGGCCGAGCACCAGGTCGGGATTGGACTGCGCTATGCATTTAACGAAAAGGCAACTTTGATGCTGGATTACACCTACCAGAGTGATGAAACCACAGAGATCTCAGAAAAACTTGCCGAGGATGTCTATAATTTTCGCACGGTGGATATTCCGGCCCACAGTGTGGTGGACCTAGGGTTTCAGTACAAATGCTTTGAACAGCTTGGCTGGCTGAAAAACGGCACTGTAAACGTCTATATCAAAAACCTGCTGGACGAAGACTATTATGACAGCACGGGGTATCCGGCCACGGACAGAACTTTCGGCGTCACATTCACCATCAAAATCTAAAGGGAAATATCATGGAAATACAAGCAACATCCCAAAAATTCTGGGAAAATCAGTGGCTGAACACCATTGAACGATCCAAAGCTAAACAGCCGTCAAAGTCGGAGGCGTCCGGCACCTGCGCCATGAACAAGTGGGATAACATGGCAAAGGATTTTGCCCAGAGAACCAGCGGAGAAAAGGCGTCTGCCAAGCGGGAAGCCACGCTTAAGCAGCTCGTGGACAAAGGAATTTTGACACCTGAAACCCGGGTTCTAGATATCGGGGCAGGCCCGGGTTCCTGGGCCCTGCCCATGGCCAAAATCTGCGCCCATGTCACCGCCCTTGAACCCTCGGGCGGCATGATCGACATCATGTCTGAACGGATTGAACAAGAAAAGGTCCATAATATTACCATTGTCCAGAACACCTGGCAGGAGACGAATTTGGCCGAACAGGGATGGGAAAAGGCATTTGATCTGGTATTTGCCTCCATGACACCCGGCATTGATGGGCCTTCCGCCGTCATGAAACTGATGGCCGCCGCCACCCAATACTGTTACATGAGCGCCTTTTCGGGGCCCGGCATGAGCGGGCAGTTTGCGTCCCTGTGGAAAAAATTTTTCGACCGGCCCATGCCCCAAAGGCATACGGATATCATCTATCCGTTTAACCTGGTCTATGCCATGGGGTATCGCCCGGACATCACCTTTTCCTGGTGGAACAAAGAGATAGACTGGGACAGGGATCACACCATCCGCCATATCACCCGTTTCTTTCAATCCCATATGGAGATTACCAAGGAGGCGGAGCAGATCATTGCCGATTACGTGGATACCCGGTGTATTGACGGCAAATATGTCCCGGCCGCGCCGGTCTGCCGGGGCGCCATGACCTGGTCGGTTCTCGAAGACCGCAGAACCACGCCGGGAGGGCCGGATGTCATTTAAACCGGCGGGGCATATACATATACTGTTTCAGAGCCTGGTTACCCTGGCGTTATATCTGTTTTTTCTGGTGCCTTCCCTTAGTGCGGGAACCGGCCAGGTGGATGTCATCCGTCTGGCCGGCGGGGACTGGGGATACCCCACCCCCTACGCCCACTACCCAAGAGGCCCGGGGGGCTTTAAAATGTGCCTGATTTTCGACAGTCTCCTGGAACGCGGCGATCATGGCCTGATCCCCTGGCTGGCCACATCCTGGCAGGTTGAAGACCAGGGAAAGACGTATATATTCACGATTCGCAAGGGGGTCAAATGGCATGACGGCACCCCCATGACACCCGAAGATGTGGCCTTTTCCCTGGATTACGCCACCCATTTCCCCATGACCTGGTCCTATGTGTTTGACCGGATAAACCGGGTTGAGATCCTCGAAGACAACAAAATCAAGGTCACCTTGAAGACACCCACCGCATCCATGCTTTACAGTCTGGGCACCAGCCGTATCATCCCCAAACATATTTGGAAAAACGTGAACGATCCTAAAACCTTTACACAACCTGAAGCGGTGATCGGCACAGGTCCATACCGGCTTACCGGCTACAGCCGGGAACACGGCACCTACCGGTTTGAAAATTTTGCCGATTTCTGGGGTCCGGCCGTCCGGGTCAAACGGCTGGAGTTTATCCCGGTTAGTGAACCTATCCTGGCCTACCAGAAACACGAAATAGACATGCTCCGGGTCTCCCCTGATCTTTTGCCCAGATTTCAAAACGACTCCGAACATAAAATTCTTAAAAGTCCCGGATTCTGGGGATACCGGCTGCTGTTCAACCGGAATCTCCCCGGTCCGGCCCGGATGGTTCAGGTCCGTCAGGCCTTTGCCTACGCCATTGACCTTAACGAACTCGTGGCCAAGGTGGCCCGGGGTGCGGCCCTGCCCGGCCGGGCAGGAATTTTACCGCCGGACCATGTTATGGCCGCCCAAAACGTGAAATCCTATGATTTCGATCCCGAAAAAGCGGGCTGGCTTTTGGATCAGGCCGGATTCACAATGCCCCTGCCCCACCAACAGGACGCTGTGCGGACAGGACCTGACGGCAACCCCCTTGCCTTTGATCTGTTATGTGCAGGCGGCGAAGTCCGAATGACGCAAATTTTAAAACAGCGCCTGGCTGCCGTGGGCGTGGAGATTAGAATCAAAAGCTGCAACGGTAAAACCCGGGACAGCCGGGTCAGAAATCAAGAATACGATTTGGCCATTATCGGCCACGGCGGATGGGGCGGTGATCCGGATTATCTAATTGCCCACTGCACAGGGGAGATAAAAAAATCCAGCTCACCATCGGTGTCCGGCAGTTCAGGGTTTGTATCACCGGCCTTGACGGAACTGCTGCAAGCCCAACGCTCCCAGACTGATCCTGAAAAACGGCGGGAGATGGTGATTAAAATTCAGCAGATGGCCGCAGAAGAGGTGCCTGAAATCCCTCTGTTTTATACCACCGGATACACCACATTCCGGCCAGGTAAGTACGACGGATGGATGTTCATGTTTGATCATCACAGCTTGGAACACAGCAAACTCTCCTATTTAGATTGGAAAGCATGGCCCTGATATGAAATCCAATAAAACAGCCGTATCCGGCAGTGTGATTTCATACCTGGTTACGGTGTGGGTGATTATTACCCTGAACTTCCTTTTGCCGCGGATGATGCCGGGCGACCCATTTGTTCATCTGTCCGGGGATGAAGGGGAAGATCTGCCGGAATTCACCGAGGCCCAGAAAACATTTTATATGGAACAATACGGATTGGATGATCCGCTGCCGGTCCAGTATGCCCGGTACCTGGTAAAACTTGCCCGTGGGGATCTTGGGGAATCCATTTATTTTAACAGCTCGGTGGCAGGAATTCTGGCGCGGCGGCTACCCTGGACCCTGGGCCTTGTGATCGCAGCCGTAACGCTTTCCACGATCATCGGCACATTCCTGGGAGTCGTGTCGGCGGCCTTGCGCCACCAGTGGGCCGACCGCCTTTTATTTGTCGGACTGATCCTTATTTCCGAGATTCCGGCCTTTCTCACGGGACTTGTGATTCTGTTTATCTTTGCCGCTGCCCTGGACCTGTTTCCCCTGTCCGGGGCCATGTCTCATTTCACCGGCCAAATGACGGTCATGGAAAAAGCGGTCGACATTGCCAAGCATGCGGCCCTGCCCGTGGCAACGCTGATCCTGGCCCGGCTGGGCGGCGTTTATCTTCTGGCCAGAAACAGCCTTGTGACTGTTCTGGAAAAGGATTTCATGGTCACGGCCCGGGCCAAAGGTCTGACAAAAATCAAAATATTCTGGCGCCATGCCCTGCGCAACGCCCTGCTGCCCATTGTCACCCGGGTGTTTATGAGTCTTGGGGCGCTGGTGGGCGGGGCCATCCTGGTGGAAAATGTGTTCAACTATCCGGGATTAGGCAAGCTGCTGCGTGAGTCGGTCATGATCCAGGACTATCCGTTGATCCAGGGCATATTCCTTTTGGTGACTCTATCCGTTTTATCCGCCAATTTTATGGCAGACCTTGTGTACCGGCGGCTGGACCCCAGGGTGGGCGATCAAGCACCGATCAAGGGGCAACGGTTGGTGAATGCATGAATGTTGCTTTTTTGCCCAGACTTCTTTCCCGGATGACCCCTTCGGGCCGGGCCGGCGCTTTTGTTCTGGGTGCCGTCATCTTCCTGGCCCTTGCAGCGCCCCTGGTCTGTTCCCATTCCCACCGGCAGATGTCGGGCCCGGCCCTGATCCCGCCGGGTCCGGAACATATCATGGGAACGGACGAACTGGGGGTGGATCTGTGGGCCCAGATCTGCCACGGTGCCAGAATCAGCCTGATTGTCGGCATCGGCACAGCACTGGCCGCAGGATTGGGCGGGGCCATTGCAGGGATTGTGTCCGGATATGCCGGCGGCATTACCGATATGGTCATCATGCGCATGGTGGACGTCTTTCTGGTGCTGCCGGACCTGCCCGTGATGATTGTACTGGCCGCCTTTTTCGGGCCCAGCCTGACGGCCATCGTCCTGGTGCTCTCCTGTTTTTCCTGGGTTCACACGGCCAGAATTGTCCGAGCCAGGGTACTGGCCTTGAAACAGCGGCAATACATCCGGGCCGCCGAGCTGAACGGTGCATCCGCATTCTACCTGATCCGCCGCCATTTTCTGCCCGAGGTGTTTCCCCTGGCCGCGGTGAGCATGATCCGGCTCACCGGCCGGGCCATTGTGGCCGAAGCCGGGCTCTCCTTTTTAGGGTTGGGAGATCCCGCCTCCGGGTCGTGGGGATTGATTCTCCATCATGCCACCTCTTTTCCCGGCATCTATTACACCCGGTTCTGGCAGTGGTGGCTGCTGTTTCCCTGGCTGGCCCTGACCCTGATGGTGGTCAGCCTGGCCCTGGTCAGCCGGGACATGGAAAAAATTGCAGATCCCCGGTTGGGAGAAAGGAGTTGACCATTGACCGTTGAACCACTTTTAAAAATCAATGATCTGTGCCTGGGATACAGGCAGAACGGCATGGCAACCCAGGCGCTGGACCAGGTCAGCCTGTCCCTGGCACCCGGTGAAACATTAGGAATCATCGGGGAGTCAGGATGCGGCAAGACCAGCCTTGCCATGGCGATCATGGGCCTTGCCGGATCCGCGCACATCACGGGAACGATCCGATTTGACGGCATTAATTTGACCGGACTCAAAGAAAAAGAGCTATCAAAAATACGCTGGAAACGCCTTGCCCTGGTTTTCCAGAACAGCCGGGAGGTGTTTAATCCGGTGATTACGGTGGGCGAACAGGTGGCCGAGACCCTGATCCGGCACCTGGGCCTTAACCAGACTGAAGCAAAAGAGCAAACTGCCCGGCTTTTTGGACAGGCCGGTCTGGATCCGGCGTGGCAAAACGCATACGCCCATCAGCTTTCCGGCGGCATGCGCCAGCGGGTACTCATTGCCATGGCCGTTGCCTGTAACCCGGATCTGCTCATCGTGGACGAGCCGTTTACGGCATTGGATGCGGCCGCCGCATCCGAGATGTCGGATCTGATTCTTACCCTCCAGCAGCGCCTGGGATTTGCCATGATTATGATCTCCCATGCCATGCCGGCCATTGCCCGGATGACCGACAACCTTGTCACCCTCTATGCAGGCCGGGTCATTGAAACCGGCCCCACCCGGGCCGTGCTGGCCGATCCCCGGCACCCTTATACCCGGGGGCTGATTAATGCCTGTCCTGAATTTTATGAATACAAAGATCTTTGGGGCATTGCCGGAACGCCGCCGGCACCCGGCAGCGTAACCGGCTGCCCCTTTTGCCCGCGATGCGTCCAGCACGGCCCGGACTGCGGCACCTGTCGGCCTGCGCTGGTTGAGGTGGAAGAAAACAGGCAGGTGGCCTGCCATAAAGGCGGCATCATCACGGTGCTGGAAGCCCGGGGACTTGAAAAGACCTTTAACCTGAACGGCACTACGGTCAAGGCGGTTCAGCAGGTGGATCTCACGATTAAATTCGGAGAGGTCGTGGCCCTTGTGGGCCCTTCGGGCTCGGGGAAATCCACCCTGGCCCATCTGCTGGTGGCCCTGGAAACACCGGATAACGGCCGGGTGATATTCCAGGGAACTCCCCTGGCGGACAACCGTGCCGGCGCATGCATGCACGGCATGCAGCTGGTATTCCAGGACCCGGCCCAGGCCGTGAGCCCCAGGCTGACGGTGCTGGAGGCTGTCCGGGAACCTTTGGACATCATGGGATGGAAAACCCCACAGGAACGAAATAAAAAAACCCTGGCCGCCCTGCCCCTGGTGCATTTGTCCCGGGAGCCGGAATTTGTGAACCGCCCTTGCCATGCACTAAGCGGCGGCCAGCGCCAGCGGGTCAGTGTGGCACGGGCACTGGTAACCGATCCCGTGCTGCTCATCGCCGATGAAATCACCGCTATGCTGGATCCGTCGGCCCAGGCCCATCTTTTGCGCATGCTCAAGGGCCTTCAGCACCAGAAAGGGTTCTCCATGCTGTTCATTTCCCATGATATTCATCTGGCGCGAAAAATTGCCGACCAGGCCTATGTACTCGACCAGGGCAAAATTGTGGCCCAAGGCGCAGGTTTTGAGATTTTTGAATCATCAAACCCAGCTCAAATTTTGTTTAAACCCCAAAATCATTTGTACGACACCCACCCATCCATTGAAAAATACGCTCCCGGAACATCCGGGAGGATCAACCCAACATTTACGGGAAAGGAAACTTTCGCATGAAACGCGTTTTTATCGTCTTCTGTACAACCTTAATCTTTATTTTTACTGCCGTTCAGGGATTTGCAGCCATGACGGATATCACCCCAGTGGTCAAAAAGGCCATGACCGCTTTGAAGATCACCCGATCAGATTGCGATTTTCTGGTACTGACCAACGCAACATCCGTCATGACGGACGGAAAATCAAGCCTGCCCATTCTGGGGCAGGTTCAGGACGCCACCGGTGCCATGGTGGGTAAAGGCAATCTGCTTTTTTTCCAGCGAGCCCAGAATACGCCTTTGCGCATCATGCTTTTGAAAAAATCGGACAAAAACGTCGTAATCATCAGTGCAGAGGATTCAAAATGGGCTGTGGACACCCTTGATTTTGAACTCAAAACCGTTTCAGATCCCGATTTCTTGACGGCCGCCAAAGATAAATATGCGGCAGGCAAGGATCTGTTCTCCCTGGCCACCATAGGAAATGCATGGGCCGAAGGCGCACCCTATGATTTTCTGAAATCCGCAGAACTTCACAACCACATCTGCCCCGGTCTCACCTCGGGCTATATGATGGCCCATTTTATCCTGAACCACTATCCCCTGGAACCAGGCCAGAAGTATACCATCATCGGCAGCCCGGTGTGGTGCAAGGAAGACGCCTTCCAGGTGGTCATGGACCAGACCCCGGGCAAAAGAGGCCTGGTGGTAAAGCCCTTGTCCGAAGCCCAGAAAGAAAAAGTATCCGTCCCCAATCCGGCAGGCATGGTCCTGATTTGGGATAAAACCCGTAAACAAGGCAAAGGGATTGCACTGAGCTTTGATTTTGACATGCTCAAAGGTCTTTATCCAGAGAATACGCCCAAGACGGCATCAATCCTCTATACCGCAAAATATCTGTCATCACCGGACAAATTTGTGTCTGAGGCAGCGACGTTTGATCTGGATGAAACCACGTTCAACCGCATATGCGAAGCCGGCAGCAACCCGTGGGAGGTGGCCGGCCTGACAACACCCTAAAGCTTACATTATTGTATTGCTATACACGGGTATGGCTGGATACCCAAACGGCTTCGATACAAAATTGTATCGAAGCCGTTTGGCTGACACAGGTGTGCTGCTGTTCCAACCCCTTACACTCCGCCCCAAGAATCAATATTTTATATTTAATTTAAAATAGTTATAATAAAAAATTCATTTCCCCCTTATTTTTTAGAATTTCGGCATTATTCTTGAAGTGCTTAATATGCAAAACAGATTAACCAAGTTAATCACGCATTCGATTTTAATTAATCATCAGCAAGAGAGGACAAGGATGCTGGAACTTAAAAATATATATTTTACCGTACCTGACGAAGAAGCAGGCGGTCATGCCGAAAAAACCATTCTTAACGGCATCAACTTCACCTTTGAACGCGGAAAATTTTACGCGATTACCGGACCCAACGGCGGTGGAAAAACCACCCTCGCCAAAACCATCATGGGGATCAACAAAGCCACGGGTGGGCAGATCATATACAACGGCAAAGATATCACGGACATGAGCATCACCGAACGGGCCAGAGAAGGCATCGCCTATGGATTCCAGCAGTCTGCCCGGTTCAAGGGGGTGACTTTCAGGGACCTTCTGGCCATTGCCGCGGGCACCGATGACGAGGGCACACTGATGGACATCCTGGCCCGGGTGGGGTTCTGCTCCCTGGATTTTCTTGACAAACCTGTGGATTCCAAACTCTCCGGCGGCGAGATCAAAAAAATCGAACTTGCCACCACCATTGCCCGGAACCCCGGCCTGGCCATCTATGACGAACCGGACACGGGTATTGATCTTTGGACCATTGATCCCATGGTGTCCCTGATTAAACGGCAGATTACGGAAAATGGAACGGCCACCATTGTGGTCAGTCATAACAAGGCATTCCTTGAAGCGGCAGACTGCCTGCTGCTGATTAAACAAGGACAAATCGCCTATATTGGTGATCTGGAAGGCGCCATGCCGCTGCTGGGCGACCTGAGTGTTTGCGGATACACAGATGTATGTGAAGGAGAGATCGATGCTAGATGCTATAGATAAAAATTTACTTAAGGCCGTAGCGGACCTGGACGGTATTCCAAACGGTGTCTTCAATATCCGGAAAAACGGCCAACTGTTTTCACGTAATGTATCGGACAAGATCAACATTGAGCCCAATGAAGACAACACCGGCATTGTGGTGACTGTCAAACCGGGTGTGACCAATGAATCCATTCACATTCCGGTGATCCTCAGCCAGGCAGGGCTCCATGATGTGGTCTACAACACCTTTATCATCGGGGAAGGTGCCGATGTGACCATAGTTGCCGGATGCGGCATCCACTGTGCAAGCCACAAAAATGAAGGGCACGAAGGCATCCATGAATTCCGGGTGGGCAAAAACGCCACCATCCGCTACCAGGAAAAACATGTTGCCACAGGTGAAGGCAAAGGCAAACGCAGCCTGAATCCCACCACCAGGGTATATCTGGATGAAAACGCCGTGGTGGAGATGGAACTGACCCAGATCGGCGGTGTGGACGAAGCAAGGCGGGTGAATGAGGCTGAACTTGCTGCAGGCAGTTCCCTTTTTGTCACCGAACGGATCCTGACCGAAGGACACCAGGTCGCCGTCTCGGAAAACAATATTGTTCTCAAGGGTGCTGACAGCAAGACCAACCTGGTATCCCGGTCCGTCATCAAAGGGGACTCCAAACAGGATTTCTACGCCAACGTGGAGGCAAGGGCAAAATGTTTTGGCCATATTGAATGTGACGCCATCATCATGGACAACGGCGTGAACGAAACCGTACCGGCCCTGCGCGCCCTGCACCCGGACGCAGAGCTGACCCATGAAGCATCCATCGGCAAGATCGCCAATGACCAGTTGATCAAACTGATGAGCCTGGGGCTTACTTACGATGAAGCCGTGGACAGAATTATCCGGGGATTTTTGAAATAGAGGAATTGGGATGACTGGCTGATTTGGCCATCGCTCCAATTGGGGGTAAGACACAAAGGGGATTGGAAGCTTTCCAATCCCCTCCGTCATTTTATCGTGCGGCGTGTGTCCCGGTCTTACAACAAAAAGACCTATGCCAGTGCCGACTGGATAATGCTGACCGCCTTTTCCACGGACAGGGTCCCGGTATTTAAAACCAGATCATAGTTAGCCGGGTCCTCGGTATCCGCATTAAAGTACCGCCGGATAAAGGCGGTCCTGTTGGCATCGGTGCTGACCATCATTTTCTGGGCATCTTCCGCATTCAGGTCCTGCTCATACTGTACCACTTTGCGGCGCAGGGTATCGGGGGCAACGATTCTCACCTTTAACGCGTTAATGTTTTTCAAGGCAAAATTGGCCCCCCTGCCGAGAATAACGGCATTGCCATGCCGGCCGATGGTATTGAGCACCCGAAGCAGGGCTTTTGAATATTCGTCGGGCCACAGGTGATGTTCGTGAACCAGTGCGGCAACCAGATCTTCCACGATATTCATCCCCTTCTCATCAAGGGTTTCAAGCAGTACCTTCGCATTCTGGGTCTCTTTGATCATGCTTTCAAGGATTTCATGGTGAAACAGATCAAAGCCCAGGGCCTGGGCAAGTGCTTCTGCCACCTGCTGTCCATGGCTGCCGCGTTCCCTTGAAATCGTGATCACCCGGCAGGTATCCACAGGTTTTACATCCTGCTTTTTTTGCATTTCCCACCGTTTGACCTGCTCGTCAATAAGTTTATGAATGGACCTGTTCATGGAACCCTCCTTTCCCGGGCATGCCGGGGTTAGATAAATCGACGTTCGGGCATGGCTTTAACTTCCTCCGGAAGGTCTGCAAGGTTTGATCATCCAAACCTTTTCTTTCATTTATGAAAACTTCCCGTAATAAAAGCTTAAATTACCATCGTGTTTCGTTGAGGGAGAACCGGATTTGAGCGACCAAGTCAGCCCGGAGCGCATTTTAGGAAATAACTATGAGGTGGACGAAAATAGAACCCAGAGAGCCAATCCCTGCATTCCTTTTGGATGCTGGTAATATAATAATCCTTATTCACTGTAAAATCAAACGGGATTGGGCGCTAGGAGACAAAAAGAAAGGCGCTTATTTACTTGAAGGATTCCACTATTTCCCGGATTTGTTTTTCGGCTGCCGCTGAAAATTCTTTGAACGTATTTTTGGCTTTGAACCAGGCAAGTTCGGTTTGGGACGCAAATCCGAGAATGAATGATTTTTCGGGTAACACCTTGCCATCCGCATTGGACACCTGAATTAACAGAGACTTATCATTCCCGTAAAAGACGGTATCGGACCGGATTAATTCTTTGTAGTCGCTGTTTATGGCGATGGTTAAAATCAGCTTATTTTCTTTGCTGAGGTCCTGGTCCAGGATTTTTCCGATCTCTATGCCCTTTGAATAAATTTTAGTATTTTCAACATTGGGATTATTTTCAAATACAACGTAATAAAAATTTTTAGGCGAAAACATGGCGCAGTTCAGAAAAAACGAGCAGACCACCATCAAAATAAAAATTGATTTTCTATACATAAGAACCCCTTGAATCGTTTTGTTGACAGCGTCAAAATCAATCGACGTGGCTATCCTACAAAATCAGATTAAGAAACACAACTGCAAACCAAGAAAGGTGCGTTGATCAGGGATCATGGCCTTTTTTGCAACTTTACACTATTATGAAAAGCCGGTATAGTTTTATACTTTTATGCCGACAAAACGGTTTAGGATCGCAAGATATTAATAAGATTAGGACACCCTATGGATCCCCAAAAAATTCCCATCAAAGATCTTCTTCCCCACCGGGACCGGATGCTTCTCATCGAACAGATTCTTGAAGTAACTGAGTCCGTAACCGTATCCAGTGCCGTGGTGTCGGATCACTGGCCCCTGGTCTGCGCGGGATCGGCAAGCCCCATTGTCATGGTGGAACTGGCGGCCCAGACCGCCGGAATCAACAACAGTATCAAACGCCTGCAGACCCGGGGAAAAGAAGACGGCAACATGGGATGGATTGCCGGTGTTAAATCCGCCGTGTTTCATCTGGACAGCCTTCCGGTAGGTGCCACCCTGATCACCCGGACCCGGAACAGCTTTGCATTCGAAGATTTCCGGGAGGTTACCGGAACGATAACCTTGAATGACACCGTTGCCGCAGAAGTCATTTTACAGCTTGTGTCGGCATAAAAACCAAACCCGATAGAAGAATCATTAAACGATAAAAATCAATTAGGATAGGTTTCCATGTCTCAAAAAATAGATACAAAAACCGCCGTCATCACAGGGGCAAGCCGGGGGATCGGCCGGGCCATTGCCATTGAGCTTGCAGGCCAGGGGTATTATACCTTTATCAATTACCACTCGGACAAAGAAGGGGCCGACCAGACCCTTGACCAGGTCCGGGCCGCCGGTGCCAACGGAGAGATCATGCAGTTCGATGTGGCGGACAAAGAACAGTCCAAAGCCGCAATTGATTATATCGTGGACCGGTGCGAAACCCTTGACGTCCTGGTGAACAATGCCGGAGTTGTGAAAGACGGCCTGTTCATCATGATGAAAGAGGAGAGCTGGGACGAGGTCATCCGCACCAGCCTTGACGGTTTTTTCAATATGACAAAACCTATCCTGAAAAAAATGGTTCGCCAGAAGCACGGTGCTGTTGTCTCCATTGCGTCCTTATCCGGTTTGACAGGCAACCGGGGGCAGGCCAATTACAGTGCTGCCAAGGCAGGGCTCATCGGCGCCAGCCGCAGCGTTGCGTCCGAAGTGGCACGCATCGGCATCCGGGTCAATGTTGTGGCACCCGGGCTCATTGAAACCGATATGACCAAAAATCTGCCCATGGATAATATCAAAACCATGATTCCCATGGCCCGGGTGGGTCGCCCCGAAGAGGTGGCCCGGGTGGTAAAGTTCTTGTGTTCAGATGACGCATCCTACGTCACCGGCCAGGTGATCTCGGTGAACGGCGGCATGTTTTAATGGCAATGGCAAAAAGACTTATCCTGGGGGCGGTGGTTACCATGCTCATGGCCATTGTGTTTTCGGCCGGGGCAAACGCAGCATCCATGACGGATATCCAGAAGGCCGCCGGCTCCATTCGATCCATCAGCGCAGATTTTATCCAGGAAAAGCACATGAAGATCCTGGTCAAACCGTTGATCTCCAAGGGCATTATCCGATTCCAGAGCCCGGACAAACTAAGGTTTGAATACCGGGAACCCATTCAAAATATCCTCATCATGCAGGCCAAAAGCGTTTCTCGCTATATAGGCAAGGACGACGCCTTTGTCCGGGATAATGCGGCGGCCATGGGTGCCATGACGGTTGTCATGGATGAGATCAGCCAATGGCTGAAAGGCAATTTCAGCACCAGCGTTTTCGATGCGACTGTTGAGGAGACGCCTGCGCCGGGTCAAATCATCCTGACGCCCAAGGACAAGGCCATGACCCATTTTATCCAGGACATTGTTTTGGTATTGTCCGAACAGCCGGGTGTGTTTAAAGAGGTCGTTATCCGCGAGAATCAGGACTCTTACACACGGCTTCGATTTGAAAACGTACAACTCAATCAACCCATTGCCCCAGAGGCATTTGCAGCCCCCAAATGAGACGAAAAACGATCCTGCACTATCTTTTTGCATCTATTTTTTTGATCATTGCCGGGTGCGCCGGTCTGCCGACCATTATCCCCCAGGACAATGCCCCTGACGCGCAGATGGTTTCCCGGGAGTTAGACCTGCTGTTCCCGTCCGAGGCCGTCCAGTTTGTCCACGCCCTGGAGTTGACCATGCAGGGCGGCCATTCGGCCATGCTCATGGGGGTTGTCAATATCCACCCCCGGCAACAGGCCGTCCATTGTGCGATCATGACTCTGGAAGGTCTGGTTCTTTTTGAAGCGGACCACACCCGTGACCGGTTCACCATTCACCGGGCCATTCCCCCCTTTGACAGCCAGGCGCTTGCCCAGGGCCTTATAGCGGACATTGAACTGATCTTTTTCAAACCCCGGGGGACATTTAAGGCCCTGGGAACACTTGAAAATAAAAGCAGCATTTTAAGATTCTCAGAGCCTGACGGCGGGACATTGGACATTATCTCATCCCCGGACAGAACCGTTTGGACCCAGAACCTAAGAACCCCAAGCCATCGGATCAAGCGCAGGGTTGAATATCTATTCCCCCAAAGCCCCACAAACAGCCGCCCTTTTATTTTCCCGAAGTCTATAATCTTGACAGCGGCATTTCCATCACGGTACACATTAACCATGACCCTGACAGACGCAAATTTAATACCTGACACCAACCTGCGCGGTGACCATAAATGAAGCTGAAACTGATTTACCCCAAATGGACCAAACTTGACCGGCAAACCGAATTTCACCTCCCCCCCCATGGGCCTGTTGTATTTGCCGCGGCCCTGCCCGATTATATCGAGGTCGAGTTCGTTGATGAAAACGTCCAGACCATTGACTTTGACGAACAGGTGGATGTGGTTGCAATCTCCATGATGCTCACCATCCAGGTGAACCGGGGCATCGCCATTGCAAAAAAGTTCAGGGCCAGAGGGATTCCGGTCATTGCCGGGGGCATTGCCACCATGCTCCATGCAGAACAGATGATCGGCCAGGTGGACAGCGTGTTTCTCGGTGAGGCCGAAGGGCGGATGGAAAAGGTCTTTGACGATCTTAGAAAAGGCAGACTGGCACCGGTGTACGACTACCTGTCATCACAGCCGCCCATTGAGATGGTGGGTCCTGCCCGGCGGGATATCCTTGACCGGGATCTGTACAACTACAAAGGCGTCCAGATGGTGGATCTGGTCCATGCATCCCGGGGATGCCGGTTTAACTGTTACCCCTGTGCCGTGGCCTACCTTGGCGGCCGCAAATTCAGACCCCGGCCCATCGACAAGACCATTGAAGAGCTTGCCGGCATTGACAACAACCGCCTTTTCATCGTAGACAATTCACTGGCCCAGGACAAGCAGTGGGAACTGGACCTTTTCCGGGAGATGATCCCGTTAAAGAAAAAATGGTGCTGCCACCCCATTGAAAACGACCCTAAGGTGCTGGATCTGGCAGCCCAGGCTGGTGCCTGGTATGTTTACCAGGCCGTATTCGACACCTCGGATTTAATCCGGGACAGAATTAAACGGTACCATGACCACGGCATTGGTGTGGAGGGCACCATTCTTCTAGGCCTTGACCACCACACCGAAGACTCCATTAAACGATTGATCGATTTTCTGCTGGAAATTGATCTTGACCTGGCTGAATTTACCGTACTGACACCGTTCCCCCACACCAAGGCATGGGACGAGTTGAACCGCCAGAATAGAATTCTATCCTATGACTGGGATGAATATTCGGCGGACAAGGTGGTGTTTCAGCCCAAAAACATGGCCCCGGAGCGGCTGCAGGAACTGCTCCAGTATGCATGGGATTCGTTTTACCGGGATGAACCCCAGAATATCAAAATGTACAAATTGTTAAAAACGGTCATACAAAAAGAAAAAGCGGATAACACCTATCGCCCCAGAAACCGGAAACTTGTGGGCGCAGCCTTTGGGCGGCCTGCCGTTCAACACAGCTGATATCCACCCTAACAGCATTTAGGCGTTCCATGCCGCCTAAATGTTGCAGCCTTTCTTTGGCCGGATCTTAAAAACATGCAAGATTCAGGGGTCAAACAACGCCTGAACGTAAAAACAAGCTTCATCTCCAATTGATTATCGGCTTTTGAGGGCAGGCACACGATGGTGACCTGAATATTTCTTAAAACCAGTTAAAGTATCTGAGATGGAAATGTTCAAAAACAAAAGCATTGCCGGCATATATTTCATCAGCACCGCCATTATTTTATTCATGCTCTTTGCCGCTTTGGGCTATTTCTGGATTTACCAGGAACAAAAAAAATTTCATGCCGAAGCCGATAAGCTTCGAAGCGGTTTCATCGAGTCACAACGCAGCTTCATAAAAAATGAAGTCGAAAAAACCGTCGAATACATCAGGTATAAAAAATCCAAAACCGACAAACGAGTCAGAGAACAAATCAAATCCAGGGTCTACGAAGCCCACGCACTTGCAACGCATATCTATAATCTCTTTAAAGACACCCACACCACAGAAGAACTTGCGGATATGGTCAAAGAGACCTTGCGTGCCATGCGATATAATGACCAAAGGGGCTACTATTTTGCCACATCCTTGACCGGCACCGAAGAACTGCTGACGCACAGGCCGGAACCAACGGCCAGGGCGGCAAATAATATACAAGACAGCCGGGGCCAATATGTCATTAAAGAGATGATCCAAATCGCCAAAGAGAAGGGAGAGGGCTTTTATGAATATTTCTGGACAAAACCTGACATGCAAAAAGAAAACTTCCCCAAAATCTCATTTGTTAAACGCTTTGAACCGCTGAACTGGTGTATCGGCACAGGTGAATACGTAGATGATATGGAAAAGGAGATCAAAAAGGAGGTTCTGGAAAGGATATCAAGTATCAGATTTGGAAAAGACGGATATATTTTTGTTTTCACATATGACGGCACCTATGTCAGTCATATTGCACCCCGGTATATCGGCCAAAATATGATCGACGTTACTGATCCCAACGGCGTCAAAATCAACCGCAGACTTTTATCAGCCGCTTCTGTCCCGGAAGGGGTCTATGTCAACTATGTGTGGAAAAAACCAAGTTCAGGCGTTGAAGCACCCAAACTGGGTTTTGCCAAAGCCTTTAATGACTGGGGCTGGATTATCGGCACAGGCGTCTATATGGACGATGTTGAAAAAGTCATCAATGAAAAACTTAACGCTTATTTAACAGGCGTCAGGGAACAAATAACCTTTATCTTATCTCTTTTCGCACTTTCCATTTTAATTACCATTCTCATTCTCCGTTATTTTTTGCGAAATATTGAAAAAGGCATCGGTATCTTCGCAGATTTTTTTAAAAAAAGTGCCGTTTCAAATGAAAAAATAAATCCCCTGGAGATCCCTTTTTCCGAATTCCGGACCCTGGCGGAGTTATCCAATCAAATGGTGGATGACCGGAAACGCACGGACAGAGCACTTCGGGAAAGTGAAGAACGGTTCCGAAAGTTATCCCATGCAACATTTGAAGGCATTGTTTTGCATGATAACGGCAGTATCATCCAGGCCAATGAGCAGTTCTATAAAATGGTCGGCTATACCCGCACCGAACTGGCAGATAAAAATATTCTGCGTGTGCTGGTGGCACCCGAGTCAGTGGAGATGATGCAGCATAAAGTAGACGCCCAACAATTCGGACCCTACGAAGTCACATGCATGAAAAAGGACGGAAGCACCTTTCCGGTCGAGATCAGGGTCAGGCCCATGAATTATAACGGACATGAGGTAAGGATGGCTGCGATCAGAGACCTGTCCGAACAAAAAACAGCACAGGCACAGAAAAAAGAGCTCGAAGCCCGGCTTCAGCGTGCTGAAAAAATGGAAGCCATCGGCACATTGGCAGGCGGTGTCGCACACGATCTCAACAATGTCCTAACCGGCCTAGTCACCTACCCGGATTTACTTTTAATGAATCTGCCCGAAGACAGTGATTTGCGCAAACCCATTTTAACCATCCAAAATTCCGGAAAAAAGGCTGCCGCAATTGTACAGGATTTGCTGACACTGGCAAGAAGAGGGGTTGCCGTCTCCAAAGTTGTCAATTTAAACGATCTGATTAACGACTATCTGACATCCCCGGAATATAAAAAATTAAAGTCGTTTTATCCCAATGCGGCGTTTAAGACCGATCTTCAGGATGATCTTTTAAACATCATGGGGTCACCGGTTCATCTGTCCAAAACGATTATGAATCTGGTCTCAAATGCCGTGGAGTCTTTAGCAGATGACCAGGGACTTGTTTCCATTTCCACAAAAAACCGTTACATTGATACATGCATAGAAGGATATGACGAAGTTCGGGAAGGAGATTATGTTATCTTGAACGTGACCGATAACGGATCAGGCATCAGCAACGAGGATATAGAAAAAATTTTTGAGCCGTTTTATACCAAAAAGACCATGGGAAGAAGCGGTACAGGCCTGGGGATGGCGGTGGTATGGGGGACGGTCAAGGACCATGGCGGGTACATCAATGTGGAAAGCCAACAAGGCCAAGGAAGCCAATTTTCCCTCTTTTTTCCGGTGACAAGGAAAGAGGCGGAAAAAGACGAAACCCCGTTAATTGATGATTTTATGGGCAACAACGAAAAAATTCTGATTGTTGATGACATTTCACAACAAATAGAAATTGCATCGGCCCTACTCGCAAAATTGGGATACTGCGTTGATGCCGTTTCAAGTGGCGAAGAGGCCGTGGCATACATGCAGAAAAACACGGCGGATCTGATCATTCTGGACATGATCATGGCCCCCGGGATAGACGGTCTGGATACATACAAACAGATTCTGAAATTTCATCCGAAACAACGGGCCATCATTGCCAGCGGATTTTCAGAAACAGACCGCATCAAAGAGGCCCAGAGGCTGGGCGCCGGAGAATACGTTAAAAAACCCTATACCTTGGAAAAAATCGGACTGGCCGTGAAAACCGAACTGACAAGACATTAATTTATTGGACGATTGGACGGGAAAAAGACCGCATAGTTAACCGAAATTTGAATCAAAACAGCGTTTAACAGGAGGCGATTATTTTCCAGGACAAAAACAGGTTATATCCGGCTATTTTCGTGGTGACGGTTTTGGCAGGTATCGCCATATTCCTGGCAGTCCATCAAATGGAAATCAAGTTCAACGCCCCCCTCAAAGAGATTCAAAAACGAGGTACGATCCGTATGATCACGGCCAATATGGCCACAACCTATTACATCTACCGGGACGCCCCCATGGGATTTGAGTATGATCTTGCAAAGGCCTTTGCAGATCATTTAGGGGTGGCCCTTGAAGTGATCGTACCGGATTGGGACACCATGTTTGAGCAGCTTGATGCAGGACAGGGCGATTTCATTGCGGCCGGTATCACCATAACAGAATCACGGGATAGAATTGTTTTATTTTCAGACCCATACATGTCTGTTCAGCAAAAATTCATTCACCACAAACTGAAATTTAACATAAAAAATATTGGTGAGCTGGCAGGCAGAACCGTTCATGTCCGAAAAGGCACATCATACCAGGAACGTCTGGAGGAGATCAAAGCCTTGGGCATTGATGTTCACATTCAGCTGCATGACGATGTGGCCACCGAAGAACTCATCAAAATGGTGGCTAAAAAGCAGATCAAATACACCATCGCGGATTCTAACATTGTGCTGTTGAACCGCAGATACTACCCGGACATTAAAATCGGACTGGCCATTCAGGAAAAAGAGTACCTGGCATGGGCTGTGAAAAAGAAGAATAAGGCACTTCGGGACCGGATCAATGAATTTCTTGAAATGGCCGAAGAGACGGGCCTGCTTGGCAAATTATATGAAAAATATTACGGCAACGTGGAAATTTTTGACTATTTCGATTTAAAAAAATTCCATGAACGGATCAAAACACGGCTGCCCCAATATAAACCCATCATTAAAACAGAGTCTAAAAAATACGGATTTGACTGGCGGCTCATTGCGGCCGTGGTCTACCAGGAGTCCCATTTCAATGCACGCGCCCAAAGCGAGACCGGTGTCCGGGGCCTGATGCAGGTAACACAGACCACGGCCAAACAGATGGGAATCGAAAACCGCCTGAATCCAAAACAGAGTGTGAAAGCCGGCGTCAAATTTTTAAATATGATGCTCAAGCGGTTTGATGATATTTCAGACCCGCAGCAAAAAAAACGATTTGCCCTTGCCGCGTATAACGTGGGGTACGGCCATGTCAGAGATGCCCAGCAACTGGCCGGGCAGAAGGGCATGGATATCAATAAATGGACATCCCTGAAAAAGACCCTGCCGCTGTTAAGCAAACAGGAATACTATACGCAAACCCGGCACGGCTATGCCCGGGGGCAGGAACCGGTTCATTATGTAGAACGGATTTTCACATATTACGACATCCTCAGGCAAAAAGAAAAATAGGCGTAAAGGAGACAGGACAAAAAATGGAAATACCCAAAGCCCTGTTGGACCGATTAGAAAAGAATGAAGAAATAGCTAAAAAGTTCCACGAAATTGAGGTCAGCATCCTTTCGATCCTTGATTTCCATAATTTCTTTGAGCGGCTTCTTACCGAGATATCGGATAAATTTTGTATCCCCCATATCTGGGTGGCCATTATTGCAGAAGGACCGCTGGCTCGGCAGTTGGAAGCCAACCAGGATGCGAGGAAACTTGCCCCGTATATGGTCAATGTGTCCGAGCACGTCTTTTCATCCATCGTGACAACACCCAAACCCATGCTGGCTAACACCGGCCTGGCCGCATATAAAGAGATTATTCCACAGACCCTGGACCAGGATATCGGTTCCATTGCCATTGCCCCCATCTCCCTGGACGGAGAGATTGTTGGCAGTATCAACCAGGCTGATCCGGACCCCAAGCGTTTTGAGCCGGGTATCGACACTTGCCTTTTGGAACAGCTGGCCCTCAAGGTCTCCTTGTGTCTGTCCAATGTCACGGCCCATGAGCAGCTCAAATTCCTGGCGTTTCACGACCCCCTGACCGGTTTGCTGAACCGGGGGGTAATGAACCGGGTTCTGGAGCGGGAATTTTCGCGGGCAAAGCGCTATGGCATGGATCTGTCCCTCATCTTTCTGGATCTGGACAAATTCAAAGTCATCAACGACACGGCAGGCCACGATGTCGGCGACCAGGTCCTGTGCGCGCTGGCCGGGGTGCTGGCCGCCCAAAAGCGGGGGTCTGATATCGTGGCACGGTTCGCCGGAGATGAATTCATCGTCATCCTGCCGTCAAGCAATATCTCCCAGGCGGAGCGGTATATCCACCGGGTCAAACACGATTTGGCGACATTTCCAGTGAACTGCGGTAAAAAAGAGTATTTCATCCGGATCAGTCACGGTATTTCCAATATTCTGGATGCCGGTATCAACACCCCCCGTGACATGATTAAAATCGCAGACGAACGTATGTATGAGGCCAAAGCCCTGAAAAAAAGCAACCCTGCCTTCAGGGTCAAACAAACATAAAACGTAATTTATGCAGATAGGAGAATTATGTGCTTTCCACCCTGTTTTCGACTATTGTTGATCGTATCGTTGCTGTTCCTTTCTTTTGGCTGCAACAATGTGAACGCCCCCAAACCCGCCCGGACCACTTCTGATTTTGAAAAAAGCCGCCCAAAGACAAAGAAAATACCCGATAAAGAATCGGATGTTTCAATGTCAAAAACACGGCTGAAGAGCCATCAAAAGGCCGCCGCGGCGACTGTCCCGGAGCCGACTATTTATGAAACCGGCAAGGCCTCTTTTTACGCAGACAAATTCCAGTCCAGGAGAACCGCCAGCGGAGAATTATTTGACCAGCATGCACAAACTGCGGCCCATAGACGGCTGCCCTTTGGCACAAAGGTAAAGGTCACCAACAAACGCAACAAAAAAAGCGTCATTGTCACCATCAATGACAGAGGCCCCTCTGTAGAGGACCGTATCATTGATCTAAGCAGGTCTGCCTTCCGCCGCATCAGCAATACAAGGCACGGCATCCTGGATGTGGAACTTCAAATTATCGATCAAGACGATTTTAGTCTGAATGAGTGAGATCGCTCTTCATGCTTTTAGCAATACAGGTCCAAAGACTGTCCCGCTGCCGGGAAAACCGGACGGCATCCGCCCGGCTTATACCGATATCCCTGAGCAGGTAATTCTCCATCTCCAATAGTTGACGGCACTGTTTATTCAACATCGTCCAACGCCTGTACCCATGCCATGCCTGTTTGATATTTTTTTTGATCCGGTAATAGAAACGCTGCTTTTCGCAGCACGCCACCGCACGTTCCTCGCAGCCGACATTCATAGTGCCTCCTTTGAAAAATTTTGATGTATACACTGCTTTGTATAAAAAAGATTCATTGATCAATCAAATGAATTGTTTTAATATCTGACATCAAAATATTTTATAAAAAGGAGTGGCATGTCGGACTCGATTCCCATAGAACTGTTAAGAACGTTTATCGCCATTGCCGACACGGGAAGTTTCAGCCTGGCAGCAGAGCAGATATCCAGGACCCAATCGGCCGTAAGCATGCAAATCAAACGGCTCGAAGAACTGCTTGAAAAATCTTTGATTCAAAGAGACAGCCGCAACCTGCAGTTGACCGATGACGGCGTCACCCTTCTTCACTTTGCACGGCGAATCTTGAAACTGAACGAAGAGGCCTTGTCGATATTGAAGCGGCCGGAACTCAAGGGATGGGTCAGTATTGGACTGCCCGACGATTATGCGGCAAGGTTTTTGCCCGAAATTTTGGCTAATTTTTCCCGCACCCATCCCAGGGTCCAGGTAAAGGTCACCTGCGAACCCAGCAACATGCTGCTGGAAGGGATACAAAAAAAAGATCTGGATCTGGCCATCGTCACCGCCCCCTCACCCGACGTAGAAAACGCAATCCTGCTCAGGCAGGATCCCATCGTCTGGGTGACCTCGGAACGGCATTGCCAGCAGGAAATAAGACCTTTGCCCCTGGCCCTTTTTTCCGGGACCTGTTATTGCCGCAGCTGGATTCTTTCCGCCCTGGAAAGGGCCGGCGTTGAGCACAGGATCGCCTATACCAGCCCAAGCATCATGGGGCTGCAGGCCGCTGTTACCGCAGGCCTTGCCGTTTCCGCCATCAGTCAGAGCATTGTTTGGCCGGGGATACGCCAGTTAGGTCCCGAACAGGGCTTTCCGGCCCTGCCCAATGCCTATCTGTTGCTGCGCCGCAATCCGGAATCCAATAACTGCATTGTGGATTCACTGTCCGAGCATATCTGCAAAGCATTCAGCAGCTGTTCGGACATCGGGGGATGCCTTGCATAGTTTTTTTATTTGGCTGGGTGAGGTGAAAACTGCTTAAGGATCAGACTGGTGTTAATGCCCCCAAAGGCAAAATTCTGGACAGCGGCACACCGGACCTCTGTCTCCATCAGATGTGGGGTATGCCGGACCATGGCACAGCGGTCATCCACCTGATCCAGGTTGAGCGTAGGGACAATAAACCCTTTTTCCATCATATAGAGGGTCAGAATGGTTTCGATGACACCGCAGGCGGCAATGGTGTGTCCCATGTAGCTTTTTAAGCCGGTGACCCATGGATTGTTTCCATAGACATTGTGAATGGACCGGGCTTCAATCACATCCCCGATACGGGTGGCCGTGGCATGGGCACTGATAAAATCGATCTGGTCCGCTGAAACTTTTGCATTTTCAAGGCCCATTTTAAGCACCTGGGTGACACCGGCAAGATCCGGCATAATGAGGTTACCGCCGTTATTATTGGTGGCAAACCCGATCACTTCCCCAAGGATGGTTGCGCCCCGCTTTCGGGCGGATTCAAGTTCTTCGAGCATCACCGCACCGGCCCCCTCGCCCACCACCAGTCCGTCCCGGTCGGCATCAAAGGGCCGGGGGGTTTTATGCGGGGTGTCATTGTAATGGGTGGAACAGGCCAAAAGATTGTCAAAGACAGCCACGGTGGTGGTATCGTACTCTTCGGAACCGCCGCAGATCATTGCGTCCTGCACCCCGAATTTAATCATCTCATACCCAAACCCGATGGATTGGCTGCTGGTGGTGCATGCGGACGGGGAACTGATGACCCGGCCGGTGATCCCGAACATCCGGGTAATGTTCACGGCGGTGGTATGAACCATTGATTTGAGATAATCTGCCGCTGAAAGAGAGAACATGTCCGTGGATTGGGCACTAAAACAGGCCTGGTACACTTTTTTAAGCACAGCGGTGGAGCCGTGGGAAGACCCAAAGGCAACCCCGACTCTGCCCGACGAGAGCGATGTTTTATCAAGCCCGGACTGCCGGATGACATCCTCCACAACCCTGCAGGCCGAAAACGAAACCGGCCCCATGGTTTTACGAAATTTTCTTGGAAAGTCGTAGGCCAGATCCTCATCCACCGTGCCGAACACGCTGGTATTGAGCTGTTCAACCAAAAGTTCATCATCCCTGATCCGCCCCACACCGGATATGCCCTTTTCAAGGTTTTCAAGGATATCCGCCTTGCTGCAGCCAATGGGGGTTATGGCTGAACATCCGGTTATGACAACCCGTCTCTCCATATCTATTAAATCACCGTTTTAAACGATCAACAGACCAAGGGCTTTAAGCCCTGTCCGCCATGGCCTTTTCAATGAAATCAACAATCTGCCGGACCGTACGGATGCCCATGGCAGCCTCTTCCTCATCCCGGGTCAGTTTGCCTTCCATCAATGTCTCAATTTCCCGGAGCAGTTCGATGGCATCAATGCTGTCAAAGCCGTGAACGGCATTCAGGTCATCGTCAACGCCGACATCGGACATTTCAAAATTGGCTTCAATGAAATCAATAATGGTGGTCTCTATTTCTTCTCGCTCCATTCACGGAATCCTTTACTCTCTTTGATAATTCTTCCAACGCGCCGGCTCAATTCCAGCCTTTGTCTGCGCTCCAGCATTTGTCGGCACCCACGCCTGTCTTTTCCAAAGCAGATAGTCATTACCATAATTCATTGTGAATGAAAACAGTATCCATGGTGCTTGTTAACGGCAGTATCATGATTCAAAAATCATATGCCGTTAATAATATCCATGGCTTGGTTTAAATTCTTTCTTATTTCATCCATATCGCCCTCATTCAAGGAAAGGCAGTTATTAATGGCGTTCATCAGCGCCTCAACCCGTTCCAGGGCGATAACGAAAAAGCATCCCTGGGATTGAAAAAGAGCGGTTGCCTCGGCATCACTTTTGCGTTGGATGTTGCGTTCCTTGGCTAATTTATTCACATAGGCATTCACCTCTTTTTCCAACTCCGCCGGAATCTGTAAAAAAGCTGAATCATTTTTCAGTTTTGGAGGCTCACCCGCACCGCGCATGTTATTGTCGGCATCAATATAGAGTTTATTCGAATCGTCTTGAGTCATCATCCCTCCTGAATTTTCTTTAAAGGCCACATAGAATGCTGATCTGTGGTGTCTATTTTTCGTATTTTCCCAGCCAACGAGATACGATCCCAAAAGTTAAAAATCACCGGATCTGCTTGATCGTAAAAAAAGAATCAGTAATGAATGACTTACCATTATCTAAAAAGGCTTGCAAATTTTTTCCGTTAAAAAAACAAAGCGTTGCCCTATCACAAATTTAATTCATTGAGAAAAAAAGAAACAATGTGTTAGTAATCTTAACCAGTCACATGGATTCAACATACAGGTTGGCATCTATGCATGAAATAGAATGCCCTATTTGAAGTTTGCCCCAATAACGGCCATGGACCGGCCTGACATAGCAACTGCCAGGCATAGCCCACAACAAAGTTTGAAGGAGGTCAATTACGATGAATCAGAATGAACGTATCTGTCATGAAAAAACGCCCAAAGGCATTCAAACGGCCCTTGACGCCCTGGCCGTACAAAACCCTGCGTTATCGTCACTGATTTCAGCATTTGGTCCGGTGCTGACGGCAAAAGCCGAAGTAACGGCCGGGCTGTCTGAAAACATGGTGAACAAACCGGACCTGCCCGAATCTGAATGGTCCCGGTTTTCCAGAGGGGTTCATTTATTTGCCATCACAGGGCTTATGGACTTTCACAAGGAATTTAAACAAGCCGCCCTCACGATTCTGCCGCCCATGGCAGAGGCGTTTCCAGGCATCCAGTCGGATATTCAGACAATTCTACGCAACATTGAGGACGACAGCCTTGATGCCGAAGATTGCGTCTGGGCGTATGTGCAGAACTACACCCGAAACCTGGACGCATTTGCGGCCCGTTCAGGCACAGCGCCTGACATATTCAGGTTTGCCATGGGCCAGGTTGCCGAACCGTTCAAACAGATTCAGGCCCGGGCCTTCTCTGCCTTCATGGATGACCATCCGTGGCCCCACGGACACTGCCCCATGTGCGGATCTTTTCCGACGGTTGCAGGCGTTACCGGCGAACAAGGCGAATGCTGGCTCCAATGTGCTGTGTGCGCCCATGAATGGCGTTTCAGAGGGCACACCTGCCCCCGATGCGAGAATAACAACCAGGGTCTTTTTGAGCATGTTTTCGACCCGGACAGTCCAGCCAAGGAGGCAGAACGCGTAACCATCTGCAAGCTGTGCAACACCTATATTCTAACCATAGACTTGCGCGGAAAAAATGATCCGGTGAACATGGATGTTGCGGCCCTGGGCATGACCGAGCTGGATATTCAGGCCCGGGAAAAGGGATATTCGCCGCAATCCGAATTGATCTGGAATTTACTCAACTACAGGTTTTAAATTTTTTTTAGGCTGCGTTAGATGTTACCCGGGATGATCCACAAGAAAGGGGTCAAAATGGTACCATTCATAGGGATGTTCACGCAGGGTCCGCTCCAGCATGCCTGCATAGCTCCGGGCCGAGTCAGTAACGGCCCGGCTGCGGTCCGCCCGTGACGTGCACGTGATATACATGGGCTCGGACAGCATGAACCGATAATTTCCTGGGCCCATGCGAAAGGTAAAAAAGACAAACAGCGGGGCCTGGGAGACCAGGGCAAAGACATGGGGAAACTCCGGAATCCGGGTGGTTTTGCCTAAAAACGGCACGCTGACGGCTCGTTGATCCGGGTGCCATAATTTATCCCCGGTCAAAGAGACCACCCCGCCGGATTTCAGAAAGCGGATACCTTCCACAACGTCAAGGGGAGAGCCGGCAGACGGTTCGACGGCGACAATGCGGACGCCCTTGGCATTGAGTTCCTGTTTCTGAACCGATTCAATCTGTTCTTTGGCTTTCGCTCCCATGTAAAGCAGCAGTTTAAGACCCTTTCGCCGGTTTGCCATCAAATTTGCCGCCACATCCCAATTGCCCATGTGGGACATAAGGACGATGGCACCCTGCCCCTTGTCCAGGGTCGCTTCAAACTTCCGCCACCCCGTGGAAGTGAAATGAATATTTTCCTGCCCGCAGGCCCTGATACGGTCCATGAAGACCGTGGTAAAATTCTGGTATTGACGCCAGGCGCACACCCTGTGAAACAGACGGCGTTTACCGGGAAAAAGTGACTCGTAAAACCTTGCACTGACTGCCGCACGCTTAGGAAACATGAAAAAATAGCCCGCCGCAATAATCCGGGAGACCAGGGTAAAAATCCATGGACCGAACCACCGGGACAAAACAATAAGCACTTGATAGGTAAAGACCTTCACAAAATTCCTTTATATTAGACCCACTATCCGCCTGAAAATTAACCGGCTGAATGTGGCGCTGTTGCGTAAAAAATCAATAAAGGGCCGAAAATGGGAAACCCTGTCCACGGGATATTCCACACGGATGGGCACTTCAATGACCTCAATTTTATTTCTGTGGGCTTTGACCAGCACCTCCACCTCAAATTGATACCGCCGGGCCTGGGTTTTCAGGTTCAAGGTTTCGGGCAGCGGGTAGATGCGGAACCCGCTCTGGGAATCCCGGATGGCAGGTCCTCCCGATGCCGCAATCCACATATTGGAAAAGCGCCTGCCCATGCGGCTGGTCCAGGGCACCCGCTCATTTTCCATCTGCTTGCGATACCCGGTTACCAACGGTTTCTTCCCTTTTGGAACAGCCGCAATCATGGCAAGAGCATCATTGGGAAAATGCTGACCGTCGGCATCCATGGTAACGGCAAAATCAGCCATTTCAGCCGCGGCTTTAAATCCGGTCATCAGGGCAGCACCCTTGCCAAGGTTCTGTTCATGGGTAATCACCCGGATACCTGGGAGTCTTTTAAGCTGATAGGGGGTGATGTCCGTTGAGCCGTCATCCACGACAATCACAGGGAATCCTAGTTTGACCGCCTCCAACACCACGGCCTGAATCTTTCTGCCGTGATTATACACAGGAATCACCACGGCAAAGCGATGCCCCAACTTTTTTATACACTCAATTGGCCTGGTGTCTGCCCCCACGTATATCCTCCTTGGTGTGGGATAATTGAATCACAGTCAAAAATTTAAATTTACTGTGCCCCCCATTATCCGGTATAAATCAGCCATGATGACCCTGCTCAATAAAATTTGCCAAACCTCATTTGTCCGCAAGGCCATTGAAGACAAAGCCGATCTTAGTGCGTTCCGGGAAAAACCGTCGGTTAAGGTGCTGGCCGGTGTGTTTGCCATAGCCTTCAGCTATGTTTTAGGATGGCCCATGGTCGGTTTAATGGGGATTATCTCTCTTAAAACCGGCAATCCCTGGTTCACCGTCATCGGCGGCCCTGCATTTTATGGCCTTTCCCATCTGGTGTTCATGGCCGGCATGGTCCTGTCCGGAGCCGAATATTCCATGATTTTCCTTCGCTGGCTGACACGGGTTACCATGGAATCACTCATCCAGCGGTTCGGGGTTTAGTCTTTGGTTGCCAATCCCACCTCATAACATGGAAAATATCGGCATCAGCAACGCGAACAGTTCCGCCTGGGAACTGATGTTGCACTTGGCATAAAGCTGCTTTCTAAACACCTTCACGGTCTCTTTGCTGATATCAAGGTTCAAAGAAATCGACAAAGACGAGTGGCCCTGCAATATGTACAAAGCAACCTCAGCCTGCCTTGGACTCAAAGAGATATTATGCTGGTTGACCAGTTCGGTTCTCAGGCGGTCCGTCACAGGGGGCAAGGTCACCCCCACCCCTTCCTCGGGCACATACGCTTTCCAGTACTGCTCGCATAAGGCCGTGAGTATATGTTCATAATTTTTTACGGCCGTCAATTCCTGCCTGGAAAATAATGTATTGGAGGTATGGTCCCGCCCGAAACAGGCTGTCAGAGTTGTGTTGTGGCCAAGGCGGGCAAAAATGGCAAACTCATCCACCAGGGTTGTATCCCGGTAATATTCCAGAAAATAGCTTGTTTTTTTAAACTGGTCGGGGGCCAGATCGAAAATCTGGTGAACACCGCTTTGCAGCCCATCCTGTGCGGCCTGGTAAAACGGATCTAACAGATATGCCGCCTTCACATAATGTGAATCCATGTCGCGGTATACCCTGGGATCTTTATATTCCCGGTATACGACACGGGGATTATGGTTTTTGTAGTAAACAATGAAAATCAGGTTATCAAATTCGACCACCTTTGATACAAAATGACTGAGGGCCTGGGGAAAATCCACGTGGTCCAGCGACTTAATCACCCAGGCCAGGGCTTTATCCTGGGGCCGGGTCATGAACACTGATTTCTTTGTTCTTTTCATGGCACCTTCGTTCCATTCCGATGGGTCATTCTATATAACCCGTTGGGGGTATATACCCCTCAATTTTATTCGATTATATTATTTACCATGAATTACGGGTTATATGCCAACGTTAACTAACAGGCAGCCCAATGTGATTGGAGAATTATTATGGCAACAACAGCAATTTCAATACGGTCCGTCACAAAAAATTTTGGACGATTTGAGGCCCTAAATGACGTGTCCTTTGACATAGATGAAGGCGAGTTCTTCACCTTGCTTGGCCCTTCCGGCTGTGGGAAAACCACACTATTACGCATTCTGGCCGGGTTTGAGGAAACCACATCCGGTCAGATCCAGCTGTTCGGCGAAAATATCGCGCACCAGCCGGCCAATAAACGGCCGATCAACACAGTCTTTCAGCACTATTCGCTATTCCCGCACCTCAATATCCATGAAAACGTTCAGTTTGGTCTCAAGATGCGCGGGGTCAACAAAAAACAGAGAGAGGCCCGGGCAGATGAAATGCTGGAAATGGTGCAGCTGGACCAGTTTGCAGACCGCAAGCCCCATCAGTTGTCCGGCGGCCAGCAGCAGCGGGTGGCCCTGGCAAGGGCATTGGCGCCCAGGCCGAAACTGTTGCTGCTGGATGAACCCTTGTCCGCCCTGGACCTGAAACTGCGCCAGTCCATGCGCCTGGAACTCAAAAAAATCCAGGAACAGACGGGCATCACATTTGTATTTGTCACCCATGACCAGGAAGAGGCACTGACCATGTCCGACAGGATCGCAGTGATATCGTCCGGACGCTTGCAGCAGATCGGAACCCCCACGCAGATTTATGAAGAACCCATGAACAGATTTGTGGCCGATTTTATCGGCGAAACAAACTTTCTTGAGGTGTCCATATTAGAGCAAAAAACAGACAGTGCGGTGGTCTCTTTTTCATCGGACGACACAAACACGCAAACACCTGGCAAAACCGTTGAAGTGCCCTATGACCATAAAATCTTCATGGGCCCCAAAGGCATTTTATCGATTCGCCCCGAACGTATTCACCTGACGCCTTTTAACGAAAACGACCAGGGCAGTTTTCTCCAAGGAGAAATCAAGCAGGCCATCTACATGGGAACGGACACCCAATACGTGGTTGAGCTGCCCTGGGGACAGCAATTGTTGACACGACGGCAGAATACCGTGGAACACGCCAATATTTTTGCAAAAAACGATCGCGTGCTAATCGGGTTTGATACCAACTCCACGCGGCTTTTAAGGAGGTAGTCCATGCCGGCAAAACTTTCAGATATCCCGGACAGGCACTTGAGAAAAGCCCTTCTGACGCCTTCTCTGACCATGATCGGCCTGTTTTTAATCATCCCCATCGCCATTGTGGCCGTCTATTCATTTTTACGGCCCGGCACCTATGGCGGGGTGGTATGGAACTTTTCCACCGATGCCTACCGCCAGTTTTTATTTGAAGAAGACTTTTTAACACTGAAACTGCAATTCAGCACCGCCTACCTTGAGATATTCTTCCGCTCATTCACCCAGGCCCTGACGGCAACGGTGCTCTGTTTTATCATGGGGTTTCCCACGGCCTATTTCATTGCCACGCGATCGGAAAAGACCCAGAGCCTGTGGTTGTTTGCTGTGACAATCCCCTACTGGGTAAACCTGCTCATAAGAACCGTATCCATGCTCTTTATTATCCGGGACCAGGGGCCGGTTAATGCGTTTTTGCTCAATCTGGGCCTGATAGACGCCCCCATAAAGATGGCGTACACCCCATTTGCCGTGGCGTTGGGACTTTTCTATTCCTATCTGCCGTTCATGGTTCTGCCTCTATATACGGCGCTCTCCCGGTTTGATATGTCCCTTTTGACAGCGGCCCACGATCTGTATGCAAGCCGGTGGGCGGCGCTGAGACATGTACTGATTCCCAATGTAAAAAACGGAATCATATCCGGCTGTCTGCTGGTGTTCATCCCTTCCATCGGGGCGTTTATTGCGCCGGATCTGCTGGGCGGCGGCAAGCAGTTGATGATCGGCAATCTCATCGCACTTCAGTTTCAGGGCTCCCGGAACTGGCCCTTTGGTGCCGCCGTCTCCATGATCCTTTTGACCATGGTCCTGCTGGTGCTGCTGATCTTCACCTTTAAGAATAAACATCGTGACGCAACAGGAGAATAAAAGATGAAACTTGATGTCAGACATTATCCCGGCGCACGGACCATTACCCTGGTGTGCCTGTTTGTATTATACGCGCCCTTGCTTGTGATCAGCATCTACTCGTTTAATTCCCTGCGGTCCATTACCACCTGGGGCGGATTTACCTTTGACTGGTATATCAAAGCCTTTAACAATCCGAGCATCCAAAGCGCCACCTTGCACTCGCTGATCATCGCCTTTCTGGCGGCCACCATTGCCACGGCATTTGCCCTGGCCGCGGCCATGGGGCTGCTAAAGGGCCGCCCGTTGAAACGGCAGGGGCTCGTTGTGGGCATCCTGAATATGCCCCTGGTCATCCCCGAAATCGTTACAGCCGTCGCCAGCCTGATCTTTTTCGTTGCCATTGACATGACCCTGGGGCTTGGGACGGTTTTGATTGCACATATTGTATTTTGCATCCCCTTTGCCTACCTGCCCATCTCAACCCGCCTGAAAGATATAAACAAACGGTTTGATGAAGCGGCCTTTGATCTTTATGCCACGCGCAGCCAGGCCTTCTGGTATGTCACCCTGCCCATGGCCATGCCCGGGCTGATCTCGGGATTCATGCTGGCATTTATCGTTTCCCTGGATGATTTTATTGTTGCCAACATGGTGGCAGGCCCCGGGGCAACGACACTTCCCATGGCCATCTACAGCCTTGTACGAATCGGATTTACACCCGAAATTAACGCGATATCGACATTGTTACTGCTGGTCTCCACACTGCTTGTGACCGTGTCATGGTTTCTCAACCGCCCAAATAGTAAAAACTAAACCAACCACATAAGAGAAGAAAGGAATCTATTATGAATTATTTACGAAAATCCATGAAGCTGCTCGGTAAAGCCGTTGCAGTAACCATCATCGGACTGTCCTGCATCACATCCGCCCATGCCGCAGGCGAACTGAAACTGTTTAACTGGTCCGATTACATGCCCCAGGAACTGCTGGATAAATTCTCCCAAAAATATGACGTAAAAGTCCTCCAGGATACCTACGACAGCAATGAAACCCTTCTGGCTAAGCTGAAATCCGGGGTGACCGGGTATGATGTGGCGGTCCCCGGAGATTACATGGTGGCTATCTTGATCAAAGAGGGGCTGCTGGAAAAGGTTGAACCCAACCAGCTGAGCAATTTCAAAAACATGAAAAAGGAACTCATCGACGTCTATTTTGACAAGGGCCGCCACTACTCCATTCCCTACCAGTTCGGCACCACCTCATTTATGGTGAATACGGATGTTTACAAAGGGGATATTAACACCCTGGGAATTTTATTTGATACGCCGGAAGAACTTAAAGGCAAGGTCAACGTGTTCCGGGACGTCAACGATGTGATCAACGCCGCCTTGCGCTACAAGGGGTTCAACAGATGTAACAGCAACCGCGAGGAGCTAAAAGAGATCAACGATCTTTTGATCAAAGCCCGGAAAAACTGGCTGAGTATTACATCGGACGGCTCAAGAGAGATGCTGGTGTCTGGTGATGCCGCCGTATCCATGCTCTGGAACGGCATGGCACTCAGGGCCAGGATGGAAAAACCCAGTTTGAAATATGCATATCCCAAAGAAGGCATGACCGCCTGGGCAGACAACATGGTTGTGCTCAAAGGCGCTGAAAACATAGAAAACGCAAAACTGTTCATGAACTTCTTACTGGAACCTGAAAATGCAGCGGCATTGACCAACTTTGCAGGCTACACCGCAGGCGTTGAAGGTACAGGCCCCTATCTGGATGAAAAATTTAAGAATGCTTTGGAACTCAACCCGCCTGCAAGCGCACCCCAGCCGGAGTTTGTACCGCCGTGTGATGCCGACGTAATCCGTTTGTATGACAGAATCTGGACAAATCTGCTTAAGTAATCATAAGGAACGCCAATTGAAAGTATTGTCCTATCAAGACACCCCTTATTCCGGTGACATCAACAGGAACCTTGAGACCATTGCCCGCACGGCAAAGGGCGCCAAATATTTTGATGTCGACGTGCTGGTCTTTCCAGAACTGTTTGTCACCGGATATAACATTGATCAACTGATCCCGGTGCTGGCCGAACCTGTCAGCGGAGATATCATCACAACGGTCAGGAGAATCGCCCAGCAATTTGAGATTGCCATCATTGTCGGTTTTCCCGAAAAAGATCAGACAGATATATTCAACAGCGCCGTTGCCGTTGATGCAACGGGCAGCATCGTGGGCCATCATCGCAAGGTCTATCTGTTCGGCGACAAGGAAAAAGAGCTCTTTAAACCGGGAGAGCAGTTTGACAGCTTTGAACTCAACGGCTGTCGTTGCGGCATGACCATCTGTTATGATATTGAATTCCCCGAGTCGGTTCGCACCCTTGCCCGGCAGGAGGTTAAAATCGTCTTTAACCCCACGGCCAATATGCTTCCCTATGTTGAAGTTCCCAAAACCCTGGCCCGGGCTCGTGCCCTGGAAAATGGTGTGTCCGTCGTCTATGCCAATTTAAGCGGAAAAGAAAACGGCCTTGAATATACGGGCTTAAGTGCCATTATCGGCCCGGATGGGCTTGATCTGGCCCGGGCGGGCAAAGGGCCCGCCGTAATCATGGCCGACATCACCCCGGAACAAATCACAGTTTCAGGTTAAGCCGAACACCTCATAATTTTTCTCGACCAGAAAACGGTTCCCAATCCCGGACAGTTTTCGTATCCACACCAACGGGTATACCCTGGGCATTAGTGAAGCAATGCCGGGTATACCCCTTGCAGATATCTGATCATAGAGATTGCTTGTGATCACCTAGTTCCAAACCGGGTATGAAGCCACATAAGGAGCACCGAGCATTGCTTCTGCCATTTCCCACCTTTCTGAAATCATTGGTAGAGCTTGATCATACCATCATTGTGGTCTACTAAAAAAAATAAATTGGTAGGAACCGAAAACCCCAGGATACACGCAATAGTGATCGCCCGGTAAATACACCCCTGCTATTCATATAACTAATTAATATATAAGAGCTAATAATATGCAGTCTATTAATTATGAGTCATTGATTAATTTTTAATATTTGCCTTGACAAAGATCTTCTCCCCATCCTATACGATAAATCGTAAATTTTTAGCTCTTTATATAAAAAGTTTGCCTTTCCATACAGGCATTGTTAATCGTTCTACTTTTGGAGACCCACAATGATTGGAGAACAATTCAGGATATTTTTTTTAATACCACTGGCGATAACTCTTCTGTTTGTCTCTTTCGCTTCAGCCGGAACCATCACCTATGAATACGATGATCTGAACCGGATTGTGAAGATGGAAAAATCCGGGGATTACATCATTGAGTATTCTTACGATGATGCAGGAAACCGTACCCAAACCATAATTCAGGTTCAATCTGGGTTTGACCATGATTCGGACGGGGATATTGACGGAGCAGACCTGCGAAACTTTATTTCAGGTTTCAGCGGAGCAGATCAGGAGCTATTAGATTTTTCGCAGATTTTCGGCACTCAAAACTAAACTCCCGGAGGAGGAACCATGCTTACGTCCTTTGACAGGAAGAATATTTCCCGGAAAAATACCCCTTTTATTCATTGTCAAATAAAAAAAACGTTCACCCTTTGTTTTGCCTGGTTATGGCTCTTCTTTTTGGGAAGTTTCGCCCTGAATTTTATTGTTCCCGCCATGCCTTTAGCCCATGCAGACGTTTCCGGACCGGGTTGGGCAGATATTAAGGGGCAGGCGGTTACGCCTGAACAGGCAAGGGCGTATTACAACCAAAAAAGGAGTGAAAAATCCCTGGTAACCGCTGCCTTATCTGCGGAAGAAAGTTCCGCGGAGGAGATCTCCTCCGAAATCATTGAATTGGCGCGCGGCCTGAACCACGATCCCAAACTGATTTACGAGTATGTCCGGAACCATGTGGATTATGTTCCTTATTTCGGCTCGCTGAAAGGTGCGGCCATGACGTATTTCGACGGAGCCGGCAATGACTTTGACCAGGCTTCTTTGATGATCGCCCTTCTCAGGGAAAGCGGATACCAGGCTCAATACGTATACGGCAGAATGCTGATTCCCTATTACGGAGGAAACGATAATCAGGATATGCAGCATTGGCTGTCAGTGGATGGCAATGCAGGCCTGATCCTCCAGGTACTGTACAACGGCGGGATTTCCGCCGATACTTACGGATCTTACTGCCGTATGGACAGGGTATGGGCCGTGCAGTCATTGATGGAAACACCTATGTATTTGACCCGGCATTCAAGGCGTATAAAACCACTTCAGGGATAAATCTTTCCGACGCCATGGGATATGACCGGTCATCCCTGCTTTCGGCTGCAGGCGGATCCCTGGGCACCGGCTATATTGCGGGTATGAATGAAACAAGCCTCAATAATCTGTTGACGGCCTATTCCGGGAATCTGTCCGCTTTTATCCGGGATAATTATCCCAATGCATCCATGGAAGAGATCATCGGCGACAGGGAAATTGTACCTGAATATTTGGATGAACTGCCCACAAGTCCCGGATTCACAATTTATTCCCAGGACACCCCATGGGATGAAATCCCGGAAGAATACCGCCATACCGTCACCATCCGGCACGGCGGAATCAATATAACAAAAGATATTGCAAGCCTTGGGGGCAAACGGCTCTCTTTATCCTACCAGGATCAGGATACAGCCGGAAATGCCACGGCAGCTCTTTCAACAGATTCTCCGCTGCTCTTAACAAACGCATCCGCAAAAGTGTCGGCTGTTTTCATAGCAGAGCCGTCCTCGGTCGAAACCGGCCTGCCTGCCGATTCAGTCCTTTCACCGGGCATGCAGGTGACGGCTCCGGACATTGAGGGCGGCGGCATGGTAAGCGCGTTAGGAACGTCCAGTCAGGATTTCGGGCGAATCTACCCGCCTTCGGTGGGGGCAAGTTCGACGTCGGCAACATGGAGCCCATCTGCCCCCAGCAGCAATACTGTGACCATTCAGCTTGTGGTAAGCCTGACAAGCAACCCCCAGAGTGCTTATTCCATCACCGCCGGGGCTGGCACCCATAATTTGGCACCGGGACAAGGCGTAGATGTTACAGTTAAATTTTCCAACAGCGGACAGTCGGCGGGTACCAAAACGGGCCAACTGAGGTTTCAGTGGAAATTTAGCGGGTCCGTTATCGGAACCGACTATATCAACCTGACCGGCGTTGTGGCCAATGCGCCGGCCATTTCCCTCGGCGGGATCAATTTCGGGCAGGCCGTTTTGGACGAACCGCGCACGGCCACTGCCACATTGACGAACAACGGATCAAAATCCTTATCATTGACAAGCAACATTGTATTATCAACAGGAGATACCGGCAGATTCCAGATCACATCCGATTACGGAACCGGAACCCTTGCTCCAGGCGCCGCAAGAAATATGGGGGTTAAGTATAAAGCAGATGTCCGGGGCTCACATGCTACAGGCATGGTGCTTGCCTTCACCTATGACGAATTACCTTATAACTGGACCTATTCCAATGTTCTGGCCGGAAGCACCCATTACGCTGCTGACCTGACAGGATCATACAATCCTCCTGCCTGGCAGACATACAAAGGCAACAGCAAATCCGGCAACTGTATTCTCAAAAATTCAGGAAGCTTAAACCTGTCTGTCACAAGCCTTGAAATCGCGGGCACGGACGCGGCCCGGTTTGAACTTACAGGCAATACATCAGCGGGCACGCTCTCTTCCGGTCAGGAACGGGAAATTGAAGTTGAATACAAGGGTGACAGCGTGGGAAGCCATACGGCGTCCGTGCGCGTTAATTTTTCATATGACGGACGGGCAAGCTATATTGATTTTTCCCTATCCGGACAAACCCTTGAAACGTCATTGGCCCAGCTCTGGCTTGACGACACCCTTATCGCAGAAGAGACCGCACCGGTCACCGGCACGGACCTGGATTATATGTTTTTATCTATAGACCATCCCTATCCAGGGAAAGACGGAACATATGGGGACCAGGAACCTGTCAAGTATCCAATGAAAAGGGAATCCGGCAATTATTATACGATTATATACGATTTCGGAAGCAGCCATGACGGGCGGCTTTTAGACAAACGCCAGCGGAAAATGGCCGGTTACAGGATATCCGGATTTTCAGACGATTCCCGGCAGGTGCTCACCGAAACTCTCAATGTCATGGGTACATCCTGGATGCGGGATACCAATCTTAACCATAAACTTCTCAGTGAAATTGCAGGTGTTTTGTCTGTCGATCACCACAGATTCGGTGTCGTGGCCCAGGAACAAGGATACTATATTGACGTTAAAGCCCAGCAAAGCGCAAGTATTTCCAGAACAGGCAACAGCGATGCCGGAGACGCCTTGTTTAAAGCGACCAATTTTATGGACAGCGCTCTGGAACACGGGGTTCTCGAACAGATGCAGGTCAACCGTCCGGCTGTCTCCACGGTCAAGCTGATTAAGCTGGCCAACGATGACGGGGATAAGATCTTCCTTGTAAACGATACCAACTACGATGCCATTGAACCTAAGCTTACCGGATACAGTGATGATGATAAAACCGGTTTTGCAGCTGACGTTGTTAAAGGAACTATCTTTATTTTGCCCCAAAACGCACAGATCGGATTACAAGAATGGGCCGGCAAGGGATACATATCATATTTCGAAGACGGCGATTCCAAAAGCTGCGGTATGATTATCGGCGGTGGGTATTACGGTGGTTTTGCCGGCAGCAATGTACCGCTTGATGTTGCACCGGTGGTTGCAGAATCCAATACCTCGACCAATTCGGATCTTATCCAGAAAAAAGACCTCAGCAGCGACCCGGTTGATATGGTCACAGGTCATTTTATGTACAGCAACACCGACCTTGCCCTGTCCGGCGGTGCCGGGGGTCTTGCCTTCAAAAGAACCTATTTCGGCGGCAATCACCATATAGAAGGTGACCTGGGGTTTGGCTGGGCCCACAATTATAATCTCTATGCGGAAGTCAATTCAAACTCTGAAGCTGGACTTGGCTACCGTCTGCCGACCGATGCCGCACCCATCATGGCGGCATCGGTTGCGATCATGGATCTTATGACAGGCGATCCCGGGGTAAAAGAGTGGGCCACCTCCTCTCTCATCGGTAAATGGGGCATGGACCAGCTGATTGACAATGCCGTGTCCCTTCACCTGGAATCAGATCTTCTCACCTATATCCGTCTGCCGGACGGCTCCTTTGCCAAACCACCCGGAGTAAACGCCACCCTGACCCTGACCAGCGGAAAGTACCGGATGGAGGAACGGTTTGACCGGGTTATCCAGTTCAATGCCGACCACCGTGCCGGTACAATCACCGATGCTGACGGCAACACCGTTGATTTTACCTACACGAACGGCAAAGTATCCTCGGTTTCCGACAGCTTTAACCACGCCCTGACCATGGGGTATACCGGGGATCTCCTCACATCGGTAAGCGATTCGGCCGGCCGCAGCGTTTCGTTCGGCTATGCAGACGGCAATCTGACCTCATACACAGACCCCGAAGGCAAGGTCTGGGACTACGGGTATATTGACGACCACAAACTGGAAACCCTGCAAAACCCGGAAGGCATCACCACCGTCATCAACATTCATGACGCCCTGGGCCGGGTCATGACCCAGACCGTGCCACGCCAGACCGGCGATACCACCTATAACCTCTATTATTCAGGCTACCGGAGCGTGGAAGAGGACTGCCAGGGCAACCGGGCCATATCCCGCTATGACCGCAAAAAGCGGCTCATTGCTTCGGAAGACGCCCTGGGCCACACAACCTCTTACACCTACGACGGCCAAAACCATGTTGTTGCCACAACAGACCCCAGGGGCAATACCACAAATTATGAATATGACGGCAACAACAACCTTGTCCGCACCGTCAATGCCCTGGGTGAGGAAACGGTCAATACCTATGATGCCCGGTTCCGGCTCACGGATATCACCGACAACCTGGGCCATGTAACCCACAATGATTATGATTCAGAACACCACCTGGAAAAGACTACGGTCTGGCCTGAATCCGGCCAGGCTATTGAGACTTCTGCCACATTCTATTCCAACGGCCTGCCCCATACGTCAACAGACGGCCGGGGCATTGTCACGACCCTGACCTATGACAATTACGGCAACCCGGATACCAGCCAAACCGCTTCAGCCCCTGCCGTTGATTATAACTATAACGGCATCGGGCTCATGAACGGCCTGACCGACCAGGGCGGGTCCGCCACCTCTTTTGTCTATGATGACAGGGGACTGCTTCAAACCCGGACAGACCCCTTTTTGAACGCCATGTCCATCACCTATTACGATGATGGTAAAATAAACACCATAACCGACCGGAACAACGACACAGTGACATACACGTATACGGATTCCGGCAAGCCCGACACTGTGGGCTTCCCGTCAGGAACACCCACAACTTACACCTATGACACCCGGGACAACCTCATACAAATGCAAGACAGCCTGGGCACAACAACCTTTGCCTATGATGCTGTCAACCGCCTGATATCCAAAACTGATGCGAACGGGTTCACGGTTGCCTATACCTTTGACGAAGCCGGTAATCTTGCCACACTCACCTATCCGGGCAACAAGACCGTAACGTACACCTATGACGAGCTGAACCGCCTGAAAACCGTTACGGACTGGATGGACAGGACTGCCACCTACGACTACGATCCCGCAGGCCGCCTTGAATCACTGATCCAGTTCAACGGGACGGTAATTACCTATAGTTACGACAATGCCAACCGTCTCACCGGCCTTGACAATCTCACCGCTTCAGGTGGAGATGCCATCGCTACTTACCAGTTTACTCTGGACGGAAACGGCAACCGTACCCAGGTAACCCGGGAAGTGCCCCTGGAACCCGATCTCACCGCAACCACCAAAACTTTCACCATCAGCACCACGGGCAACCAGATAGAGAGCGACGGCACCAACACATTTACATATGACGATGAAGGCCAGCTCATCGCAGCCTACGGCAACACCTTAACCTTTGACCCCGAACACCGGCTGACATCCATTGCCGGAAACACACCCCGCCAGTTCAAATACGACGGGGCCGGAAACCGCCTGGAAGCCGACCGTGACGGAGTCATCACCCGGTACATCTATGATGCTTCGGGCAACCTGCTTGCCGAAGCCGACGCGTCAAACCAAATCCAGCGCTACTATATCTACGGCGCAGGCCTTTTGGCCATGGTGGAACCCGCCGGCACCATGTACTGCTACCACTTTGACGCCACCGGCCACACGGTGGCCCTGACTGACAACACCAAAACCATTGTAAACTCTTATGCCTACACCCCGTTCGGCACCATTGCCAACCAGCAGGAAAATGTGGTACAGCCCTTCAAGTTTGTGGGCCAATACGGTGTCATGGCCGAGGACAACGGCTGGTACTATATGCGGGCCAGGTATTATGACCCGGCCATGGGCAGGTTCATCTCTGAAGATCCTTTAGGATTTGACGGTGGGGATGTTAACTTGTATGCGTACGCCTCAAATAATCCGATTACTATGCTTGATCCATCAGGATTGTGTTCAAAATGGAATCCTTTAAATTATTTGGCTGTTACCTATTCACATACCTTCTTGGGGAAAGGTGTAGAAGTAAGTAATGGAATTGAACAATATACAGTAACGCCTTTAGACGCAGTTGGTGCTTCCGTCAATCTTTACATAGGGTCCTTGCCACCCTCTGATGCTGTTACTGGTGAAATATATTTGGGATTAAGTGATCACTTAGGTGTGGGGTATTTTTTTGCCAATCCTGATTCCATGGGAAATATGCAATCTGGTGGTATTATTTTTCATTTTGGAATTGGTTTGGGGTCGCCTGTTGGAATGGCAGGAACAATGCCAGTTGGAAGTCCTGAACCTCATTATTGATTTTATGATGAATGCTCTGATTTGAATCTTAAAATGTTATCCTACTTCCCTAAAAAATATAACACAATGGAGCTCTGATAAAATGAAGACGTTTCTTGTCATCTTGGTAAGCTTATCATATTCTTGTGGTATCGGATCAATTATCGCTTTTGGAATTTATAAGGACGTTATCCCATACAAATTAATTTTGAGCTTTTTCTTTGTTAGTGGAATCAACTTGGCAGCAGCTAAATACTTGTTTTATAAGTCACCGAAATGCAAAGCAGAATGGGCGCTTTTTGGCGCTATCGGGAATATTAATGCTATACTGATATTTTGGCTCTGTGGGGCGTTATGGAAGAATTTGAAAAAGGGAAAGTCCTCCTTTGGTAGGGACTCTGGAATTTTGGATCAGGTTAATCCTGGAGTGGGTCGAGGTCAGGGGGCGGATCTGAACGAGGTAGACTCGAGAGGAGGAGATTAAACTATAATATCAAGCCATTGACCGATTCGGGGACGGGCCGAGCTAACAAATTGAAATAAAACTGAATGTTCTTTAAAAAGACCATCAAAATAGGCTTAGGTTAATGTTTTTGGAGGCAAAATGGGCATTTTAAGAAAGTTCATTTTACGGGGGAGACGACAATCAGGATATGCAGCATTGGCTGTCGGTGGATGGCAATGCTGCACTGACCCTCCAGGTATTTTACAACGGCGGCATTAATACCGACACTTATCAATCGAAATGCCGTATGGACAGGGTATATGTTAAAATTCCAAACCGTCATTCGACGAACAATACTCAACATATTGAACAGGCCGATTCTCCTTAATTTTTCGATTTTTTAGGATAGGAATCGAGCGATGGCTATGTCTATCATTTCTGACCAAAACGGTTGACAATAAAGACGTTGACTACTTTTGTTATTTCTTTCCGCTACTTTATTCCAACCCCGCAGTACGCTCATACATTGCGTGGGACTATCCGGCTCCGATTGTGATCGGACACAATGTGTGGGTGGGTTCCAATGCGACCATCCTTCAGGGTGTCACCGTCGGGGATGATGCCATTATCGCCGAAGGGACCGTGGTAACAAAGGATGTCGTCCCGGGTACGATTGTGGGCGGGGTCCCGGCAAAATTTATTAAAACCGTTGCCGAAGCAGAAAAAAAGGGCTCCGGACAGTAAGGGATGGCTATACCCCTCCACAATCTGTTTATGATTGTGACCCAAAGCCCTTATTGAAAGGGAAGTTGACTACTTAATCAACTACACTTCTGTTATTGATGATTGATCACGCTGTATATGCCAATTCAAGTGGTGAAGAAAACAGCCTTCATTGTTCCGGATTAGGTGCAATTATCGGTCCGGATGGGAAAAGGGGCCGCCACAAAGATTATCCTTTAGAGAAGTGCGGCGGTTGAACGCCTCCGACGGAATGGGGGAGATGGTCTTCCCCCGGCCCATGCCGGAGGAAGACGTTTTGTCATGAGTTTATGTGGAGCTTGAATAGGAGGACCCTGTCCAAGCTCCGCATAATTTTTTTGTTACACAGGTACAGAAAAACCCTTCGCCTATGATCGTTCGGCCCAGGTCCGTCGCACGGCCATGGGGTCGCCGGCGAACCAAATGCGGGGGGCATAGAATGGTTTTCCCCCTCAGAACCAATCAGTCAAACAGGCTATTAACATCAAAGGCATAGAAGAGACGTCCCTGAACGACCTTAGCTTTGACGCCATACTCGACATCAACGTCTTGTTTGTACTGGAGCATGAACTGCCAGCCGGCGGCAAAATTGTAGGCCATTTCGACGCCGAGGGCATGGTTGTTGAGTTTGGTGCCTCGTTCAGCTCCGAAGTCGTTTTCTCTTTCACCACCCCATTGACCGTAGTAGGCCAGGCCGACAACCAGCTTTGAGGTCAGGTCATAGCTCAGATGACTCTCAAGGGCAAAGACCGGATCCTGGGAAAGTTCGCCGTTAGTCCCATAATCATCATTATCGCCATAGACAGTAACTGAAGGGGATACCTCGAGGAAGATATTGTGACCGGGCTGAACCTCCCAGCCTTTTACAAAACCGATCTCAGCCTCAAAGGCGTACCGGTTGGACCCCAGATTAACAGAACTATTTTCGTCGTATGCGCCGGTGGGCAGATAGAGGTAGGGTGTTACGCCAACATAGGTTTTGGTCTCTGGATTGTTGACCACCCAAAAGGTACACAGAAGGATGAGATCTCCGATTCCGTCAGAGCTGTCATCATTGAGGTCAGCGTTACCAAAGGGAAGGATGAACTGGGGATCAGCCACGATGGAACCGATCTTGGTATAATAAACCTCTCTGAGAAGAAAGAGGTTTTGGGAAAGATCGCCAGCGCCGACTTTATTACCGTCTTCATAATAATCATCAGCACTGGCATAGTTGTAATACAGCATTGAGAGCAAAGTACCCGGCGGAGCTGGAATATAGTCACGCATATTAGCCGTGGCCCAACTTACCGATGGAATGAGAAGACACATACAGATTAATACCAGAACACCTTTTTTCATTACTTTCTCTCCACTTTCTTGTTGAATAAAAAAAATACATTGTGCTCTTTCTTATTGAATAAAGAAATACACCGTGGGTCAGGGTTGTAGGATAGGAAAATGCTTTTTGTCAAGCAAAGGATGACGAACGTTTAACAAAAATGATACGTCCTCAGGCTTTCGAATACCCTGCCTTGGCGTTGATTTGATCTGATGGTTCTTCCTGACCAAGCCGGCCTTTGGGAAAATGATTATTAAGTGGAGGGCATAAATCAAAGTCCACAGCCAACATGGCATGATCAGAGATTGGGTCATTTGCTTTGATCCCCGCCAACAAAATCCCACCAATCTCTTTGTGGTAGGCGGCTGAGGCATCACCTAAAGAAGGGGAGAGGACAACATGGTCTATGCTGGATCGAGCTTTTCCATCGTGAGAGATGTAGCTCCACGCCCCTTCAGGTGATGGGAGTCTCCAGCCATCGGATATCAGTTCTGTAAGTTGCCGCCCTGTGACGGTTCTCGGTTTATCGGGGCTGCCGTTAAAATCACCAATAAGATTTGATTATGCCGTCCCAACTTATCAGAAATAGAGATATTGGTGAATCCAAACACCTCATGATTAGTCCTGGCCGGGAAACTGGGTCCAGACCCGTACTGTTTTCTCATCCACGCCGACGGGTATGCCCTGGGCATTGGTGGCGCAATGACGGGTATATCCCTTGCAGATAATCTGGTCATAGGTATGACTTGTGATCACATAATCAAACTGGAGTTTCACCCGCTCCAGGCCGGCAGGCCGGGTATGAATCCACATCAGGTCGTCATAATAGAGCGGGGCAAAATAGTTGAGTTTGGTTTCAATGATGGGATAGACAAACCCGCTCTCTTCAATTTCCCGGTAGGGGTAGGCAATGTCCCGCATCAGATCCGCCCTGCCCTGCTCAAAAAACCTCAAATAATTGGCATGGTAAACCACCTGGGAGCGGTCCGTGTCCGCATAAAGGGTTCTATGGCTGGTTCGATGCCAGATCAGCCCTGTGGTCTGATCCTTTACATAAGGGGTGTTTTCATCTGTAATTTCGGGTCTAAACGGTTTGGGTTTCATGATCTTACATCCCTTTGAATACGATACAGCAATTGGTTCCGCCAAACCCGTAGGCATTGGACAACAGAAAATCGTGCGGGTGGGCCCTGAAGGTATCGGGCACCACATCCAGGTCGTCAAATTCCGGGGTGGGTTTATGGTTAATGGTGGGAAGCACCATGCCCATCTGCATGGCCTCAATGCTCAATGCGGCTTCAATGGCGGCTGCCGCCCCTAAAGTGTGGCCGATCTGGGACTTGTTGGAGGATACGGGGATCTGTCCCAGATGGTGTCCGAACACCTGCCTTAAACAGTCGGCCTCGGACGTGTCGCCTTTAAAGGTGGACGTGCCGTGGGCATTAATGTACTGGATATCCCGGGGGGCAATCTGGGCATCGTCAATGGCCTGGTGCATAGCCCGGACAATGGTCTCAAGATTGGGGCTGGTAAAATGAAAGGCATCCGAGGTCCAGCCGACCCCTGCCACTTCGGCCCGGGGTTTAAGGCCGTGGGCCCTGGCCACCTCTTCGGCGGCCAGCACCACCACACCGCACCCTTCGGAGAGCACCATGCCCTTGCGGTCGCTGCTGAACGGACGGCTGGCCTGGCCGGGATCTTCATAGGCCCGGTCTTCGGGATTGACTTTTATGGTGGCCCCCATGTTGGCAAAACCCTGGACGATTTCGGGCACCAGGGGGGTGTCCACACCGCCTGCCAGTACCACATCCACATCACCGTCCCGGATCATCCTGGCCCCCATGCCGATGGCGTGGTTGCCCGAGGCACACGCCCCCTGGGGGGAGAACAGCGGTCCTGTAAAGCCCAAATCGATACCGGCCTTGCTGGCGGGCATGTTTCCGCACAGGTTGGGCAAAAGATAGGGACTGACCCGCAACGGCCCTGCATTGGCGTATTTATCCGAGGCGATCCTGAAAGCATCCATGCCGTTCAAGGCGGAACCGATCAAACAGGCGGTCCGGCTGCCGATATCGGGATCCATGACAATGCCTGCATGGGCCAGAGCCTCCCGGCACACGGCCACGGTCAACAATACAAACGCGGCATTCCAGTTATGGGTCTCTTTTTTCTCAAACATCCCGCTTGCCACAGGATCCCAGTCGGGTATCTCGCCCACCACATTGCTTAGGGATTTCGTCTCACACCGGGTGATCCGTCTAAATCCTGCCTTTCCGGCCACAGCATTTTCAAAGGTCAGGTCAAAAGTTGCCCCCAGGGGAGTGGCGGCCCCGTACCCCAACACAAAAACCCGCCTGTTTAATGGTGCTTTCATGATCTTATCTCTGTTCTTTCAGCATTTTTGCAGAACCATGCAGGCATTGCATCCGCCAAAGCCAAATGCGTTTTTCAACACATAGGGCTGGTCCAGGCGTCTTGCATCGCCGGTTACGCAGTCAAAATCCATGTCAGGGTCCGGATCATAGTTGATGGTGGGCGGGATCTGCCCGTCACTCATGCCCTGGACGGCAAAAATGGTTTCAATGGCGCTGGACGCGCCCATGGCGTGCCCGATCATGGATTTGTTGGCCGTTACCGGCGGGATCTTTTTGCCGAATACCGCCGACAGGGCATCATACTCCACCTTGTCCCCCACCGAGGTGGCCGTGGCATGGGCATTGACACTGGCAATCTCATCAGGAGCAACCCCGGCATGTTCAAGGGCTAACTCCATACACCGGGTGACGGTGGGCAAATGGGGCGCCACCACATGGTGGGCATCCGAAGTCATCCCCCATCCGGCAAGGGCGACCTGATATTTCAATCCCCAGCTTTGGGCAAACTCCCGGGCAACCAGGACCACTGCCCCAGCCCCTTCGGAGACCACAAACCCGCGCCGATGTTTCGAAAACGGCCGGCTTGCCGCCTGGGGCGAAACATCCTCCCCGGGCTTGGGATAAAAGGTGCCGTTCATGGTGTGAAACCCGGCAATAATGGTCGGCACCAGGGCAAAATCCACGGCCCCGCAGATGGCCACATCGCACAGACCCTGTTCAATGAACATGGCACCGATGATCATGGAGGTCGCTCCCGTGGCACAGGCTGAAATAGTCGCAGTGATGGGACCTGTGGCCCCGGTAAGAATGGAAACCTTACCCCCCACCATATTGATACAGGCATTGGGATTGGTAAAGGGTTTGGGCAGGCGATTCTCCGTTACCAGCCTGCGGTCTGCTTCCAGCGCGGCATCCAACCCTCCCAAAGCGGAACTGTAGGTGATGGCGGTTCTGGGGGCAATCTCAGGGGTAATTTCCATCCCGCTTTGCGCAATGGCCCGGGAGACGGTGAGCATGGCATGTTTAAAAATGGGCGAGGTCCACTTGGCGCGTTCCCGGGGTTTTAAAAAAGGATAGTCCAGGTCATCAATGCTTTCAACCTGGCCTGCAATGCGCACGGGGAAATTGTCGTCCAGGGAAAACCGGGTCAGCGGCCCAATGCCGCTTTGACCGGCCAGCGCTTTTTTCCAGGCATCAGGCAGCCGGGTTCCCAGGGGGCAAACCGCATCATATCCCAATATCACGGCCTGTCTGTTTGATGTTCCCACTCAGATGTCCTTTTGCTTTTCGTTTAAAATCTTTGCAGCCTCTTCCATGAGCCCTGCCGTAGACACAGTCTGCGTATCATAATCCGGTTGAATCGTACCGGCAAGTTCAACGCTGATGGTGCCGGAAAAATCGGTGTGAAATAAAAATCGGCCGGGTGTAAAGACCTTGTCGGTGTTGCGAATCATCAATACATGGATGGGGGCCCTGCAAAGTCTTGCCATTTTAAACACACCGCTGTGAAACGCCAGGGTCCCCTGTCCGGCATTTCGGTTCCGGGTGCCCTCGGGAAACACAAACAGGATACCGCCTTTTTCAAAAAAAGAGAATAAGGCTCGGGTCTGCTTGACCATCAACCCGGCCATACGGCCCGTGGGCATGGAGGGAATATAGCCGGCCGCCCTTAACACCCACCCGAACACCGGGACTTTGAAAAAGGTGGCTTTCACAATGGTTTTATGCCGCCGGAACAAACTGATCATCATCAAAGGATCCAGATAGGAGAGATGATTGCAGACAATGATGCCGTTTTCAAGACTTTTGATTTTTGGGCCAACGTGCAGGGCAAGGCCCGGCATCAGCATGCGCAGCAGGAGAAAAAATCCGTTGTAAAACAGAGAATTAAGACATTGAATGGCCCATTCCCGTATGGGCGGACACACAAAGACGACCAGGTAAAACGGAGAGAAAAACAGAAGAAATCCAAAAAGAAAATAGCCCCACAGCAGTAACGTGATGACCATATCCCGGGCAAAGGACAAAAGGCCCCCCCCCTTTGATTTTGGTTCGTGTACGGGGTTTGAAGATTTTAGGTCCATCAAGCGAACTTCTTTAATACAAGGGCGGTATTCACCCCGCCAAAGGCAAAATTCTGAACCGATGCCGTATGGATCTGCTCATCCAGCACCTGCCGTGTATGGTTGAGCATGGCACACGATTCATCCACCGTGTCAAGATTGAGGGTGGGCGGAATAAATCCGTGCTTCATCATCATCAAAGTAATGATGGTCTCAATGGCCCCGCAGGCGGCAATGGTATGCCCCATGTAGCTTTTCAGGGCCGTCACCCGTGTTTTTTCGCCATACACATTGTGGATGGCCATGGCCTCAATGGTGTCTCCCTGGCGGGTGGCGGTGGCATGGGCGCTGATAAAATCAACGTCTTGGCTGGACATTTTTGCATCGTCCAGGGCCAGGGTCAATGTCCGGCTGATCCCGGCCAGGTTGGGCAGAATCATGTCCCCGCCGTTGTTGTTGGAGGCAAAGCCGACCACTTCGCCAAGAATGTTAGCACCGCGGCGCTTGGCATGGTCCAGGGACTCCAGCACAAGGGCACCGGCCCCTTCACCCACCACCATACCGTCCCGCTGGCTGTCAAAGGGCCGCGGGGTAAGATGCGGGGTGTCGTTGAACCGGATGGAGCAGGCACGGAGGTTGTCAAAGACGGCCACGGTCGAGGTGTCATATTCGTCGGCACCGCCGCACACCATGGCTTCCTGCATGCCGAAACGAATGGTTTCATAGCCAAAGCCGATGGACTGACTGCTGGTGGTGCATGCCGTACAGGGACTTATGACCCGGCCGGATATGCCGAACATCTTTGTGATGTTCACGGCGGTGGTGTGGGCCATGGATTTTAAAAAATCTGCCGCATTAATGCCCCGACTACCGCCTTTATCCGTCTTGAAATAGGCCTTCATGATCTCCCGCTGGACAAAGGGACTGCCATGAATGGAGCCGAACGCCACCCCGACATCTCCGGACGTCAAAAATTCCTTGTCCAGCCCTGATTGCTCAATGGCCCGCCGGGCGGACTCACAGGCAACGAAGGCCACCGGTCCCATGGTCTTGCGATGATTTCGTTCAAAGGAATAGGTCGTGGGATAATCAATCCTGCCATAGACACCGGACTGGATAAATTCGGACAAAAATCCGTCATCTTCAAGTTTTTTAACCCCGGAAATCCCCTGGGTCAGATGCCGGATGATATCATCCTCGGTCTCCCCGATGGGGGAGATGACGCCATATCCTGTTATCACCACTCTGCGGTTCATTTTGTTTCGCCTTCGTTTGTTTCAAATAACGTTGCAACCGCAGCCCTGTCATACTTTCCCGAACGGGTCATGGGCATGTGGTCCACAACCTTGATTCTGCGGGGATGGGCCACGGCCTCAAGCCGTCCGGCAAGAAATTGCCGGACATCCGAATGGGTGCAGTCGCCTTCCACAAGGGCACAAATGTCAAAGGCCCGGCCCCGGGGCACAGGCTTGGTCAGGACCAACGCATCCCTGACACCCGCCATGGTTTTTAAAACCGCCAGAACCTGATCCAAATCCACCCGAATACCGGCAATTTTTACAACGGTATCTGATCTGCCAAGAATGGCGAAATTGTTTCCAGAACATTGCTTTACCCTGTCCGGCACCAGGTAAAACCCCAATTCATCCCGAAGGATTTCAGGGGAGACAAAGGGCGATCGAATTTTTATAGTCTCTTGGGCAATCCGGGTTTCAATGACATTGAAAGGCGAGAAAGAGGTCTCGTCGCGTCCCCGGCATCTAAATGCGATGCCGCCGGTTTCGGTTGACCCGTAAACTTCCATGACGGGAATGTTATTTCTTTGGCGAAAATCCCTTTCATCCGTTTCATCCAGAACGCCGGCCGACGAAAACGCCAGACGCAGGCCATGTTTCCCAAAATCATGGCCGTTCAAAGCTCTGAAATGGGCCGGGACACTGATAAGAATGGTTGCCGCCGTATCCTTGACCAGATTGATGATCTCATGGGGAAAGCCGCAGGTTTGATCCGCCACCCTTGCGCCTGCAAGCATTGGAGCCGCCACGGAAAACAGCAGACCATAGATATGATACGGGGGTACCGTGGCAACCACCACGTCATCTTGACTGATGACATGGGTGTTCACCTGAAACAGGGCTTCGCCCATGATATTGGCCACGGTCTTGGTCCAGATGGTCGGTTTGCCGGTTGAGCCGCCGGTATATAGTCTAAGCAGGGGCGCATCCGAATCAATGGCGGCGGTTAAGGGGCCGATGTTACTGCGGTTATCATCCCCATTAACGACAACGGTTTTAAAACGACTGGGCAATGTCCGGCCCGGATCCGTCACCACCCATGTGTGTTCCGGGTCACTTGCCAGATCCATAAGCGCCGCGTCAGAAACGTCATGGGGCAAAACCATTATAGGTCCGCCCGCCAGCCGGGCAACAATCGCGGCAGCGGTGACCGCCCGGTCCATGGAAAATACAGCAAGGTATCCTTGTTGAGCACCGGTTGCAGAACACTGATCCAAAATGGCATGGGCCATGGCACGGATATCCGCGTAAGTGTGTTGCCCGCAAAAAGGTTTATCCGGCGCACCCGTCCCGTTTAAAAGACCGGCCACGGCCTGTTCTGTTAAATCCTGCAATCTATTTTTCATGAATCACTGACCCGGGCAAAAATATTCAGATGCCGTCAGGAAATATTTCAAAATTATATCCACCCGTAAATTATCATTTTTACACGCAAGGCAACAATGAAAGGCCATGGTAGATAAGAGGCTGTGAACTGTCAAGGATAAATCAGGACGGCGAGGGCAGGATTTGCGCCTGTTACAGCGTATGATTCATTGTGGAAAACAAACGCCTTTATGTTGACATAAAATAACGGGTTCCGCCAATGGGATAAGAATGCTTAAAGTACCGCTGTTATTAACCAGGCAATAAAATACTCGAAAATTTATTTCTAATGTGTTATACTTTTTTCCATGGAAAAACGAGATGCAAGAAAGCTGAGCACAGAGGCACAGCAGGAGTTACGAGACCTGGCAATTCGCCTCAGGGAGTCAGGAAAAAAATATAAAGAGATAGCCGCAATTATTCAGGTCCAACCAAGTACCATTTGTTCATGGTATAAGGCCTACGAGCGTGAAGGGAAAAAAGCCCTTAAAATTAAAAAACGAGGTCGACCATCCGGGGCGTGTATGACGTTGACTGATAAACAGTCTAAAGAAATACAAAAAAACATCCAGGATAAATGTCCCGATCAGATGAAATTCGATTTTGCGTTATGGACCAGGAAAGCAGTTCAAACACTTATTAGAGAAGCCTACAAAATAGACATGCCGATTCGAACTGTTGGTGAATATTTGAAACGCTGGAATTTCACCCCTCAAAAACCTTTGCGCAAAGCTTACCGACAAAATCCGAAAGCAGTCAAAACATGGCTCGACAAAGAATACCCTTCGATACTTAAAAAGGCCAAAAAAGAAAAGGCTGAGATTCATTGGGGAGATGAAACCGGACTATGCAATGATAGCTATCATGGGCGCAGTTACGCACCTAAAGGGCAGACTCCTGCAATAAAATTACATCCAAGGTGCCAACGGGTAAATCTGATTTCATCTGTCACGAATCAAGGTAAAGTAAGGTTCATGATATACAAAGACAAGATGAACTCGCAAACGATGATTCAATTTATGAAAAGATTGATCAAGGATTCAAAACGTAAGGTATTTCTAATTCTTGATAATTTGAAAGTTCATCACAGCCATCTTGTTAAGGATTGGGTAAAAGAGAATGTTGACAAAATTGAGTTGTTTTTTCTGCCATCTTACTCTCCTGAGTTGAATCCGGACGAATATTTGAATTGTGATCTGAAAGCAGGTGTACACTCCGGGCCACCAGCAAGGACAAGAGATCAGTTGGCGAAAAAAGCACTATCTCATTTGCGTAAATTGCAGAGACTACCAGGGAGAGTAGCGAATTACTTCAAACATCCCAAAATTGCTTACGCTGGATGATTCATGTATTTAATTGCCGGTTTAATATATAACACCGGAACCCGATACAGTATCCATTGCGCCGTTCTGCCGCATGCTGGTGTAGGCGTTTCCATCGCCGTGCACCTCTCTTTTGCTGTGACAGTCCATGCAACCCATGTTGCTTTTCGCATGGACGCCCATACACGCATTGGCCTCAGACCAATAGCGCAGATCTTCACCGGTGTGATGCAAACTTGATAAAGAAACAAATAATTGGAACAAAAAAACAGCCATAAATTTGTAGGACAAACACTGACATTAAAAAGAGAGTTGCGCCGATTTACGGCAGCACTATGAATATCTATGATGAAGTCAATTCTGTAATAAACAGATTCGGATCAACCTGTTTAACAGTAAAAAGCAAGACCAGGACCACCAACCAATTGTTCTTTAAACTTTAAGGAGACTTAAGACATGAAAAAAATCTTCAAAAAAAGCATCGTCGCTCTTATGGTTGTATTATTCAGCGCTACTCTGGCCATGGCCGCAGATCAGCAACGGGACCGGAAAAAAGATGGTTCCTGCGACAACGACTGCCCTTACTACCAGTACTACAACTGCCAATAAAAACACCAAGTTTTAAAACAGCGCTTTTCGAACTGACATTCAACAGCCGATTTTTCGGAAATCCTAAATTTTTCCGAAAAATCGGCTGTTGTGTTTTTACTAAACAAGCCCTTGTTTCACCGCATAATGGGTGAACTGGGAGTTATTGTCCATACCCATCTTGGCCAGGGCCCGGGATCGGTTGGTACTGATGGTTTTAACGCTCAGGCACATCTCTTCGGCGATCTGGGATACTGTTTTTCCGGCAGCAATCATGACCATCACCTGGTATTCCCGGTCTGAAAGATTTTCATGAAGGGCACGTTCTGATTTTTTCTCCAGATACTCGGCCAGTTTTTCCGACAACGAGGCACTGATATATTTACCGCCACGGGCCACTTTCCGGATTGCTTCAACCAGTTCTTCGGGGGCGCTGTCTTTGGTCAGGTATCCTGAGACCCCGGCTTTGATGGTCCGGATGGCATACTGATCTTCCGGGTAAATGCTGAGCATCAGGATCGGCAGATCCGGTTTTTCCTTTTTCACCTGCTTCAAGGTATCCAGCCCGTTTCCGTCGGGCATGCTGATATCCAGCAGCACCACATCCCAATCCTCGTTGCGGATCATCTCCAGCGCCTGGGCACCGCTTGCCGCCTCGCCGGCAACGGTCATATCCGCATTATTGGACAGAATCTGCTTAAGGCCCTTGCGCACAATGGCATGGTCATCTGCAATAAGGATTTTCAGCATTTATGTTTCTCCCTTGGGAATCCAGGCCCGGAGGGTCGTGCCCTGCCCTTTTTGGCCGTCAATTTCAAGTTCGCCCCCCAAACGCTTCACCCGCTCGTGCATCCCGATCACACCAAAAGACCGGGTATCCGTCATCTGGGATTTTGTAATACCGATACCATTGTCACACACTTCCATCACAATGGTATTGGATGTCTCCCACAAACCGGCCTTCACCTGTGTTGCACTTGCATGGCGGGCAACATTTGTCAAGGCTTCCTGGAAAACGCGAAAGAGCGCGACGGACTGATCCTGCCGGGGAACGATATTTTCCGGACGCGAAAAAAAATGGGAAGAGATCCCTGTTCGGTCCGAGAACTCTTTTACCTGCCACTCCATGGCCGCGGACAGACCAAAATCATCCAGAAGGACCGGACGCAGCTGGGATGAAATTTTACGGACAGAATTTATTGTTTCGCTGATCAGCCTGAGCATGATGCCGATTTTATCCTGCACCACGGATGTCTGTTCGGCCAACTCGCCTTTAAGCCAATGAATATCAATTTTCAGGGCCGTCAGGCTCTGTCCCAATTCATCGTGAATCTCCCTGGCAATGCGCTTGGCTTCCTCTTCTTTGGCCAATTGAATATGCAGTGCCAGCTCTCTGAGCGCACGGGTTCTCTCATCCACCAGATTCTGAAGATGGGTGCGATGCCGGGTCAACTCCAGGGCCATCTCATTGAAGGATTGTGCAAGGGCACCGATCTCATCGGCGCTTCTGATTTCAAGAAGTGGCGGATGATTGCCGGCAGAAAGCTGTTTTGTGGCGTCTTTGATTCGTTTGATGGGCGCGGCGATAAACCAGGCCAGCACATAGGCCATAACCCCGCCCAAGGTAATGGCCATTACCCCCAGCATTAAAATTTGTTTAACGGCGGTTCGGATTTCATTTTCGACGGCCATGTATGAATAGCCCAGAAAAACATTTCCCAGCACCGCGTCTGCAATCCGGACCTGCGCAGACAGATCAATATGGCGGGCCAGGGGTTCAAGCTGATATAAGGAAATGTCTTTACCCACAAATTTGAGATCACTGTGCATCACAATTTGATCGTCATTATCCACAATCATGACATACAGCACATACTCCTGGGCCATGGAGTGATTGACAAACCGCCTTAATGTGGGCAGATCCCGGCTGAGCAAAGGACCGGCAGTGAATCCGGCCAGATCAGCCGCCAGGGCATACCCTCGCTTGTGAAGCTCATTTTCAAGGGTCCGTTTTTCACGAAACGTCGTTACGACACCGGTACCCAGGACAAGCGCCACAACCAGACATTCGATCAGCGCTGTCAGTTTCAGCCGCAAGCCGGGTTTGGCCATATCAGGAAATACCATTGGAACAGCCTCGGATTCAATCCGCCCGCATTTGTGCCGGCCATTCCTGAATTCGGATTAAATCCTGTGCTGAGGCCTTTTGAAAGCCACCTATATCAGCATTCTGAAGGATTTTGCGATGTTCTGGATTTTGGAGGTCAAGACCTGTTAAAACACGGGTGATCTGTCGTATGTCCTCCTCTCCGACATCTTTGCGGCTGCTGAAAATTTTGGTCGGAACCCGGTCGGTTTCGGCAATCACGGTAAGCTGTCCGGTATCCAGGCCAAGCTCCGGCTCCCGGTTGTCATGCTCCTGAAGAAAATGATCGCAGACCACGCCGGCATCAACGACCTTTAAAAATACATTAAAAGCGACATCCTCACAGCATCCGCCATGGGAATAACTCATCAGGTCCCGGTCGATCTGAAACCCGTTTTTTTCAAACAGGTGGCTGGCGGCAGTCCACCGCGGGGATGACAGCTTTGACCCGAACATGACGGTTTTGTCCTTCAGATCCTTGATGCATTTCAGGCCGCTGTCTTTTCTAACAATGATGACGCCGCGCTGGGTGGTCTCTTGATCAAATGACAAGGCTTGCAGAATATGGGCGTTATTATATTTATCCGCCAATTTGACATACACATGGGGATCTTGAATCGCCAAATCAAGAGTGCCGTTTTTCAATGCCCGTTCAAACCCTGCCAAATCATCATGAAACACCAGGGAAATATTCAGTCCGGTGGCCTGTTTAAGATAGGTCACCAGGGGATGAAATTTTCGAAAACTGTTGGCCGCATCCGTGCAGGGAAATATGCACATGTTAAAGGTCTTGGATAACGGCTGGGCAACGCCTGGGAGGCACACGAGAAAAATTGACGCTATGATGCTTAAAAGCAGACTGGCCAATCTTTTGTAATTATGTTTAAAGACCCTAAACAATATTCTTTGAAAAATAGTCCATTGCATTTTTGATCTCATCTTTCTTAAACTTGACTGCCACCATGGAAAGGACCGTAGACACCGGGGCAATAACGGCGATGGCGGCAAACAGATACACCAGAAACAGCCGGACCCTGAATTGGCGGGCCAGATCGCCTCTTTTTCCTTTCTTAAGAATAAATTTCGACCAGACTTTAAAAATTTTCTGAATGCGTTGTTCAAAAAGGATATATTGCGGCACCACAGTGACTGCACCGTTTCTGTTAAGCGTCTCCTGAATCGACTTGGGATCAGTTTGCTCTAAAAATTCCGTTAAAATTTTTCCAAACATTGAGGCTGCCCGGATATCCTTATTTGATATACCTGCATCCGGCAAAAGCCCAAAAAATACGCGTTTTTTCCCGGTCAACATCCAAACGGCAATAGTCAGCACACCCAACAGATTGTTGGTTCTATCCCCCAGAACGATATTTCCGAACAGACGGCCGCCGGATTTCACAATTTTTTGCTTCACGGTTTCATGGGCCAGCAGCCACATGTTTCTGCATCCGATAACTGTCAGAACAGGCCGGCCGTTCATTACCTTTGCGTCAGGAGAATCAAGGAAGGCTGTAATGGGCAAAGACGGGGATAGAAACCAGACCTGGTATGCAAGAATAACCAGATCATAGTCCCCGTTGGGATCAAATTGAACCGGCGCTATTTCACAGGGGATTCCTTCGACAGATTCCGGAAATACATCGCAAAACTGGGTGGCCGACCATGGGAAAGGAAACCCTGGATTTGGTTTGATCTCCTCGTATATCATAGAAACATCTTCATTCTTTCTGAGCGGTGCCAGTATGGATTCAACGATATCGGTCAATTGACCGGTTTGTGAATAGTGTATGACAAGTATTTTTTTCATCTTGATCCAATCTGCCTGATAATTATTAATTTCCGGATGGGTTATCGGCCCGGCACCGTATCAGGGTATGGCCGATGCCAAGCCCGTCAACAACGGATTCAACACGCAACCCGGCCTTGATGACGAGCTCTTCTATCTTGGAAAACCGGTACATGCGGCTGTTTCCATTTGCCATGGCCGTAAAATAAGGGGAAGAATTAATTAAACAATATGAGGCAATTTCAAATTTCTGGCGGTCCCAATAGGTATCCAAAATGAACAGGTTGCCCTGGGGCGCCAAAGCTTTTTTTCCCCGTTCAAGCAGACTTAAAACCTGATCTTCGGAAAAGCATACAAGAAACTGGCTCATCCACACCGCGTCAAATCCGCCGGGAAATGCGAATGTCGGATCCAGCAGATCACAAACAGGATATGGGGTGATTCTGCCGTCCACCCCTTGGGCGGCTATATTCTCTCGTGCCTTGGCAAGCTGCCCGGGCAGATCCATCATCGTGACATGGACATCCGGATTATGGAGAACGCATTGGATGGCAAATTTGCCGGTATTTGCGCCGATGTCTAAAATAGACTTTGGGTTAAGGTCAAATACATGGGGCAATGCTTGCGGAAAAGCCGAGTCACTGTAAAAATGGTCAAAGTCAAACCAACTCTTCTTGGCTTTGGCAGGCAGTTCACTTAGGGCTTCGTAAATCGTAGGCCACTGTCCAAACACCTCCAATCCCGCGGGTTTGCCCTTTTCAATGGCCTGGTCCAATCGGAAAAGGCCTTCGTAACAGACGTCATGGACAAAATCCATATTCACTTTTGTCAATTCGTCGTTGAGCAGAAAATACCCCACACGGGTTAGGATATAACACTCATCTTTCATCTCCAGAACGTCCTGACTCAGTCCTGTTTCGCACAGAACAGTTGCCCCGTAACAGGAAACCCCTGTTTGTTCTGAGATTTCTTCGATTTTAAGTCCGGTCTTCCCGGCCGCCTCAATGACTTTGAGAATGTTCAGATCCCTGAGCAGCCGAACGGCCTGGAACACCACAGGGGCAAAGGCAATTTTCTGCGCCTCGTAACGCGCCTTTAGAGATCTTGTTTTGCCCGAGTCAAATTTCATATCCACCACTATTCACCTCATAAACACTTAAGTGATCCAACCCTGTTCTGTTGACATTTAAGACTGCCAGGTAAAAAGAAATATCATAAATGAGGCGTCATATCCAACAAGATCTTTTTCCGTTTTACCCTTGCCTTTTGTGATTCAATTGGGATATTTTTACTGGTTTAAATTTTGATGAATAAGGGTTGATTAAAAAAACAACCCGATGAAACAGGAATAAAAAAATGCCCCAACCGGTTTATATTAATGACTTATCTGTTTTTCTTCCCAATCAGCCTGTATTAAACAGTCAAATCGAAGATGTCCTGGGCCGGATCAACGAGATCCCCTCCCTTACAAAAAAAACAATGCTGGACAACAATAAAATTGAAAAACGGTATTATGCCATTGATCCATCGACCGGGAAATTCACCCATAATAACGCCCAGCTCACGGCCCGGGCGGTGCAAAAGCTTTGCCCTTACCCCGGGTTCACACCTGGTGATATCCAGGTGTTAAGCTGTGGCACCACAGGTCCGGATGTAATTCTTCCCGGCCATGGCATGATGGTGGCAGGCGAACTTGGGGTGCCCCCCTGTGAGATCGTCTCCACATCCGGTATCTGCCTGAGCGGCATGACCGCATTAAAATATGTCCAGATGTCAGTTGCAAGCGGCGCATCAACAAATGGTGTCTGCACTGGGTCTGAACTCTCCTCGTCTTTTATGCGGGCCAATTTTTTCAACCTGGCCGTTGATCCTGACGCTGATATCGCCAGTGCCCCGCTGCTGGCATTCAATGCCGATTTTCTTCGCTGGATGCTTTCCGACGGTGCAGGGGCGGCATTTTTGTCCAACACGCCGAATCCCCAGGGGATTTCCTTGAAAATTGAGTGGATCGACATGATCTCCTATGCCGGAGAACTTCCCACCTGCATGTATGCCGGGGGCAAACAGAATCAAGACGGCACCATTTTCGGATGGCGGGAAGCCGATTCCTGCAAAGAGGTATTAAATGAGAACCTGCTGGCTGTTAAACAGGACACCAGCCTGCTGAGCCGCCACATTGTAAAAACCATGGGAAAGGCCCTGGGGGATATTGCCGAAAAGCGGCAGTTAAAAGCCGAAGATGTGGACTGGTACCTGCCCCATTATTCATCACACTATTTCAGAGCTAAATTTTATCAGGTGATGAAAGAGACCGGATTTGAGGTGCCCTATGAAAAATGGTTTACCAACCTGCCCTACACGGGAAACGTTGGTTCAGCGTCCATCTACATCATCATGGAAGAGCTGTTTAAATCGGGGAAATTAAAAAAAGGAGAAAAGCTGCTCTGCTTTATTCCTGAAAGCGGACGATTTTCCCATTGTTTCATGCTGTTGACCGTCGTTTAGAAAGAACTGAATAGCAAGGGAAAACGGTATCAAAACGCTTGATGCGCTCGGCATAGAAGGCGGCCGACCGCATCATCGGGCATCACGACTCCTTTTCCACCCGAGCCCTTCTGGATAATATCTCATCAGGATCAATTTCGTCCAAATTATTAAAAATATAATCCGGCTGATAGGGAAACCGGCTGATGCGCTTGCGGGAGGTGACGCCTGTGAGCATCAGACAGGTTGTCATGCCCGATTCCAGACCCCCGATAATATCGGTATCCATTCTGTCACCGATCATAAAACAATTGGCTGAATGGACGCCCATTTTTTTCCGGGCCCAGTACATCATGGTGGGATTGGGTTTCCCAAGAAAATAGGGCGCGATGCCGGTCACCTTTTCGATGGGAGCCACCAAGGCACCGCAGGCAGGCACCGGGCCCCGGAGGGTAGGTCCGGTCAAATCAGAATTCGTTGCAATAAATTTTGCCCCTTCCCGGATCAGATGGGTCGCCTCAATAATTTTTTTGTAATCATACTCCTCGGTTTCCCCAAGCACCACATAGTCCGGATTTTCGGACGTAAGTTTTATGTTATGTTTTTCAAATTCTTCTATGACGCCCTGTCCACCAATCACATAAGCCGAACAGTCCACAGGCTTCTGGGTAGACAAAAAACTTGCCGTGGCCATGGCCGACGTATAAAAATGATCCTGTGTTACATTGATTCCCATTTCAGAGAGGCGGTTCTTGAGCTGTTTGGGGGTGTGATAAGAATTATTGGTCAGAAATAGAAACTTGAACTCTTTTTTTTTGAGGCGCCGCACAAAATCCGCAGCGCCGGGAATCAGCTTTGATCCTGTGTATATGACACCATCCATGTCAAGAATAAACGATTTTTGATATGTTCTCTTATCGGTTCGCATCATCAGCGATTTATCCTTCCCATGCAGCCATGAAGTTTAAATAGGCCTAAACAAATTTACCGGCACTTCGGCCATGCCCCATCATAGTATAAAAAAAATCAGCCCAAATCCACCTTGTTTTTGATTTCCAGGAAGGGTTTTCAAAATGTCCTCCCATGCTGTCAATCGCCAAAAAAATTAAACCCCCTGACAATCTTTTGATTGTCAGGGGGTTTAATTTTACGCAAACGCGTGATTGGACGAAAAGTTATCTATATGCAAGGCGAAAACAAAGCCTCAGGTGGGGGACTTTTCGTTTAACCACCGATCAATAATTTTTGTCCGCGAACTCCACCCATCCCCCGGTTGCCACCAAGGTTTTATCAAATTTTGAAATGGGAAATTCAATTTTCAACTCGTTGTCGGCATCTGTTGCGGTAAGGGTCTGGTTTGCAACATCTACACAGAGTTGAGCTGTTTTGCCTGCACCCAGTTCGAACAACGCCTGGATCTTATCTTCGGGTAACTCAATGGCCATCATGCCGCAATTGAACATATTCTGCCTGAAAATCCGGGCAAAACTCGGGGCAATCACCACGTAGATGCCGTTTTCTTCCAAAGCCCAGGGGGCATGCTCCCTCGAAGAGCCGCAGCCAAAATTGCTCCGGGTGACAATCACCCGGACGTCCTTAAGATCCGTTGCAGCATTAAAACCCTCCAGCACCAGATCTTCAAGCAGGTGGGGTTTTAAGGCGGATTTTGAAATTTCGGTCAGATATTTGGCCGGAATAATTTCGTCAGTATTGATATCTGCCCGGTCCAGGCAGAGCATTTTTCCTTGAAAATCTTTCATGATATCTCCCTAATTTTTAAACCGGTCAGAGTGAGTGAGCACACCATGGATGGCCGTGGCAGCGGCCGTGGCAGGACTCACCAGATGAACCATACCGCCTTTGCCCATGCGTCCGTTAAAGTTTCTGTTGGTGGTGGACGCTGCGACCTCGCCTTCGGCCAGAACGCCGTTGCTCATACCAAGGCAGGCACCGCAGGTGGGGTTGGTTACACAGAAGCCGGCATCCATGAAGGTTTTTATCAGACCTTCATCCAGTGCCGCTTTAAAAATATCCGGCGTGGCCGGAGATACAATGGCCCTCAAACCGGGATGGATCTTTTTACCCGCCACCTCAGCGGCTGCCTCACGAAGATCTTCCAGACGGCCGTTGGTGCAGGAACCAATGTACACCTGATCCACTTTAGTATCAGCCATCTGGGAGACCGGTTTCACATTATCCGGCTTAAACCCGAAGGTTGCCAGGGGTTCAAGGGTGCTGACATCAATGGTCTTTGTCTTGGCATAGACGGCATCGGGATCGGAACAGAACTGGGAGTATTCTGCCAGGGCGTCTTCGGGGGTCTTGAACTCATCCTTGATAAACGGCCACAGATATTCCACCGTTGTCATATCCGGCAGACAGATACCGGATGTGGCGCCGGCTTCCACGGCCATATTGGCCAGGGTCATGCGCTGGTCCATGCCCATGGCATCCACCACTGGGCCTGTGAACTCAATGACCATGTTGGTGGCCCCGTTCACGGTAATCTGACGAATCACCTCAAGGATAATATCCTTGGCATAGACACCGGGACGCAGGGTTCCGGTAATTTCAATCTTAAATGTTTCGGGTTGCTTAAAGGTGCAGACGCCCTTTAAAATACCCACCTCCAGGTCGGTGGTGCCCACGCCTGCGCCAAATGCCCCAAATGCGCCATGGGTACAGGTATGGGAGTCACCCATAATAATGGTAAACCCGGGACGGACGAACCCTTTTTCAGGGAACAGGGCATGACAAACTCCGTTCTCGCCGATATCAAAGAAATCTTTTATATTATGACGCTGGGCCCAGTCCCGCAAAATTTTTCCCTGCATGGCGGTTTTGGAATCTTTGGCCGGTGATACATGGTCAATCACCGCCTTGATTTTGTCCGGATCAAACACCCGGTCTTTTCCCCTTTCGACCAGGTCCATGACTGCAGTCGGGGTGGTAATTTCATGACAGAAAACCCGATCCAGGCGCAGGACGTTGACATCCCCGAAGGGTTTGTCCACCAGATGGGTCTCAAAAATTTTTTCAGCAATTGTTTTTCCCATGGCACTCTCCATTATTTATTGTTTGCTTCACCAAAATAATCTTCACCGTCCGCAGGCGTCACAATCCAGTATGCCTGGAACAACTCGTCACCCGAATTTTTAATCACATGTGGTATCTGGGACGAAAAAGACAAGGTGTCTCCGTCACTGATATCGTAGACATCTCCGCCGTAAATCAACTGGCCGGAACCGCTGACCACAATACCCAGTTCCCGGCCCAGGTGGCCGTCATCCTCATCCCCCCGCTGCTGCCCCGGTGCAATCTCAAGAAAAAAGGCGGTAAACGAGTGGTTGCCTTTGGATTGACTGAGTCCGCACAGGGTTTCATATTTAAAGCCCTTGCGCTGGTAGACCTGGCGCTGGTTCTTTTTGATAATCTCCACCCGGTTCATGGTCTCATAATCCTTAAAAAACTTTTCGGGGGAGACCCCGTAAACCTCCAGCAATTCCAGCAAGGTATCCAAAGACGGGGATATACGGTTGCGTTCAATCTGGGACAACAGGCTTGAACTGACCCCGGCTTTTACCGCCACCTCTTTGATGGTCAGGTGCCGTGAATTTCGAATGGCCCGCAGCAACGGGCCCAACTTGATTTTCATTTATTCACCAAATTCAGTATTTCTTATTTAGATTAAAGAATACTGAAATTTCGATTGGTGTCAATACTTTTTCAATGAACCACTAAAAGCACTGAAAAACACGGAAATAAAATTGATTGATGATGAAGCGGTGATATGATCTTAGGGACTGTCTTTCCGGCGGTCATACCAAAGTAAAAACAGGGCGTGTTGCGCACTAATTTTCAGTGCCTTCCGTGTCTTCCGTGGTTATAAAATACTCTAAAAGCCCCTGGCGTTGATATTGCGTGAGCAATAATTCCAGGGCCGGAAGATCGGACATTTCCACGGCCAGGTCATGGGTGACCTTTTCTTGATAATCAGTACCGGTAATGGTGGTTTTCAAGGCATTGATGCGGTTTAAAAACGAATCGTTGAGGCTGTAATCCAGGCAGACTTGAAAAGACCGGGTTTTCACCAGCCGCATTAGAGGCGCCTGGGCAACGGCTTCCTCCACAGCCAGGGCGTAGGCTTCAATTAGTCCGCGAACCCCAAGCTTCACCCCACCGAAATACCGGGTAACCACGGCCGCTGTACAGGTCATATTATGGGACATCAGCGCATTCAGCATGGGCTTTCCTGCGGTACCCGGCGGTTCCCCTGCATCCGAACAATGGCTAATCTGCCCGCAATCACCCACCACATAGGCCCAGCAGTTATGGGTGGCGGTTTTATATTCTTTGGAGACGCTGGAAATAAAATCCTTGGCCCCTTCAATGGTATCCGTATACTTGAGCCGGCACACAAACACGGAGCGCTTAATTTTTATTTCCGCCTCTCGAACGGGATCGGTAACAGACCGTCCCACGGAATAAAACACTGTTTTTTCGCAATCCGTATTCATGGCCCCTGGTATATTACAAATCAAATGCAAATAAAAGGCGGAAGGCAAAATTTACGGTTGTCGGTCAAACACTATCTGGCGTGAAGGGTAAAGGCCCGTATCATCTGTTGTCTGAACCCCCGGATATACCCCAATATTTTTCCATCCGGGTCCGGTGTCTTTTCATCCCAGTCCACATAGACCATAGAGACAATCTTGCCCTCCACAAATACGGGAAAAATGCCGAACCCCTTTACCAAAAATGGATCTACTACATTTTTCATATACCAGGTGGGAATCTGCTGTTTGGACGACTCTTTTTTAGCATCTTTGACAATAATATCGACTTGCCGGTCGATGGCGTTGTGAAAAATGCCCGATGCCGGTTCAATTTTAAATTCCATGGACTTGCCGAAGCCATTGGTTCGTTTTTCCCCCCGGACAAACCTGGGCGGCATGGTATTGGTCTCTTTTTTTTTGATACTGATGACGATCTGGTTAAAGTTAAAACATTGGGCCATGGTGTCGATCAGGCGGGTAAAAATTTCATGAATGCTCAGGCCTTCCTCCAATGCCGCTTCCACACTACCGATCCCCTGATGCAACTGACCCTTGTTTTTTCTCCCCGGATCAGCTTTCACAGGTGTGGACAGAACAGGATCAATGCCTAAAATTTCAGCATGCCGCACCACCCGTTCCATGGCTGAGCAGCTCAAATCCATTGCCTGCCGGGCATCTAAATCCAAAAGCCCGCGGTACTTATCCGCAACTTGCCCTGCGGCATGAAGGACTGCCGCATCATCCGCCTGGGCTGGAATATTGCACAATTCATATACAAAAGCACAAAGATACCGGGCCTTTTCCTGGGGGGCGATTCTTATATTCTGCCCGGCAGTCAATCTAACCGGACTCATGGCCCGGACAATTCTCTGGGGCAGATTAAACTTCAAGGCAACCATTTGACCGAGTTCAAAATAGGTTAAGCCTAACATCATTTTAGCCGCAGTTTCCCTGGATACCCCATCCTCTTCCAAGGCAATCTCAACCTTAATATAGGTATCCGGGTCCAAAAGAGCCACCAGGTATTCACCCAGTTCGTACAACATGGCGGAGACGGGGAAGGCATCCGAACTCTTGCTGCCCGTATCGGTCTCAATCTGCCGGGCCACGGCGCTGCGATGAAGACTCCTAAGCATTTTATCTTTCAAAACCAGCGAGTTGGCCTTTGAGCTCATCATCTCAAAAATCTTAAGGCTGGCAGCAAGTTCCCGGACTTCATCGGTCCCCAATATGATCATGGCCTCGGAAAGGGTTGAAATACCCTTGTCTGAGAACTGCCGGTAAATGGAAGAGTTCACAAGTTTGAGCACCTGGGCGGTCAAACTTAAGTCTTCAAGGATCACCCGGGCAATATCCCCTGCCGAGGAATAGTCCATGCTCAGGATTTTATTGACGTTGTCTATCTGCTGGGAAAAGCTTAAAAACGCCTCCCGCCCCTGCATCCTTTTTAGAATTCCGCTCAGATAGACCCGATAATCCTGGGGGTCCGAACGGATGCTCTTTTGAAATTTTTCCGGGGCATCCTCGTCTGTTTCAACCATTTCGTTAATGCAGATGACATCCAGATCAATGCCGGTATGAGAGGAATCCGTATCGCCCATTCATGCTCCATGTTAAAACTTGACTTGAAAATAATAAAAATTCGTATTTATAATATCAGAATAATCTTAGACATTTTGTGTGATCTTTTCAAATGATTTACTCACATATAAGACCGGACAGGCCATGGACGATCGTTCAGCATCCACAGAAAATACCCTGACAGCCAAACTCATCAGGAAAAAGGCGGCCTTTGCCAACTACAATGTGGTCCGGATGCGTGAGGCGTTACGCTATCTTTCGGGCCCAAAACTTGAACTTTTTATCAAAATTCCGTTTCTCATCCATATCAACCAGCCGCAATTTCCAGGATATGTACCGGAACAGCCGGAAGCCTGCGGCATCCATAATTTCAAAAATTCCGGGTTTTATAAAGCCGTGCAGGACGTTGAAGCGGTTCCCGGCGATATTTCCAACGCGAAAACAGACATCCAAAATCCCTGCGTACTCGGATTTTACCACATCGGTTCTTTGGGCACGTTTACCCAATCGGCCCAGTCTGACTTTGATTACTGGGTCATCATCGACAAAACCCAATTTACCGAACAACGATATTACAATCTTGAAAAAAAACTCAACCACATCGTTAGATTTTCCCGGGAAAATTTTGAACAGGAAGTCACCTTTTTCATCATGGACCAGACCGACATACGCAAAGACTGCTACGCCGGATTTGATCGGCCGGAAACCATGATCGCCCCCAAGCTGTTTCTCAAAGAGGAGTTTTACCGGACGTTTTTAATGATTGCCGGCAAAATTCCCATATGGACCATTTTACCGACAAATTTGCAGCAGGGCAGCTACGACCGCCTGGTTTCAAATTTATTCCGGCAGCCGGAACTCAGCTTGTTCTTAAACGATTTTCTTGATCTTGGAAGGGTCGAAATGCCGTCCATCAAGGACATTTACCAGGGCATCCGCTGGCATATCTGCAAATCCAAAGAAGATCCGGTCAAGGCGTTGCTCAAGGCCACCATGATCTTTTCCCATATCGCCGGCGAAAAGGTCGGCACCATGCTGCTTTGCGACGAACTTAAACAAAACTTTGCAAACGCCGGCATTGACGACTGCGAAAGCGACCCGTATAAAATCGTGTTTGATCGCGTGCTCCACTACCACCGGACCCACGACCGGGAGGGATTCAAACTGATCAAAACCGCCATATTTTTCAGGCTCTGCAGCTATCCTAAAGTCAAGCTGCCGGAACCGGAATCACCAAAAAAACAATTGCTGGACAAGTATATCCGAACCTGGAACATCTCGCCGTCCGAAGTCAAAAAACTGATGTCCTACCCAAACTGGCCGGAAGAGGGCAAACAGTTTCTTGACTCAAACTTGATCCAGCGCCTGGCCGTAATGTACGAACAGATCAGGGTCCAGGGGCAAACCATTGAACAGAACCTGCCCCTGCGGGAACAAAGAAATATGAGGATTTTGAACAACAAAGTCAAAGCGCGTCTGAATACCCAAACAGGCAAAATCCCGGAAAGTTCCAATTTTTTAACCCGGCAAGTGTTCTCAGCGCTTTTGATCAAAAAAAGTGCCATGGGAAAATGGACATTAAAGGCTGCACTTTCCAATGGAGGCAATGAAATCGTTCTTCACGCATCCAGCGGATTTCTGGGTCTTATGGGGTGGATCATGGAGAACCACCTGTATTGCAGAGATAAAACCCAAATTAAACTTGCAACCCACCTAAATCTTTATGAAAGCTGCGATACGGCAGCCTCCACAGATGCCCTCTATCTGGTGATGCAGCCGGTCAAACCGCTTTTTGACGATTGTTTTGAACACGATGCCCGGTGGACCAAAATATTGATTCTGCTGGTCTGTCCGGATCCAGGTGATGGGGTGTCCCACGTTGAACTGTTGGCGCTTAATTCGTGGGGAGAACTGTTTTTCGAACAGTTGCCGCTTGACATGGACCAGGATCTGGATGATAGATATAGAACCATATCCGATAAAATTAACCAGTATGCCGGAAAAGAGATTCGCCTCTTTTTTTTCCAAATGGCCGAACGCCGGGATGCCAATGCCGTATACGAAATCAAAGAATCTCTTGCAGATCGTTTTCTCATGCACCGCCCTGGCACACCCCAACAAAATCGTCCAATGCTGGACAAATTATAGGAATTCACATGACTCATCCGTCAATTCTCACCATCATCGAAGACACCCGGGAGCAGGAAAGGCTTTCAGCGGCCCTTGAAAAAATCGGCTACACCCAGATTTTAACTGCGGACAGTGCAGACAACGGGTGGGCCCTATTGAAAGCATCCGATATCGGATGTGCGATTGCCGCCTATGATATGTCTGATATGTCAGGCCTTGCCCTGTTAAAAATATTGAGAAAAGAAGAAAAACTGGGAGATCTGCCTTTTTTTCTGACCGACAGCGCATTTACCAAAATCAAAGTTATCAAGGCGGGCCAGGCAGGCGTCAGCGGGCTTTTTGTCATTCCTTATAATCCCAAGGCCATGAAAATGAAACTGGCCGCAGCCCTAGGCAATCTGCAAGACCCTGTCATCCACCAGGTCGAGCTGAGTGTAAAACAAGGTCTTGAACTCATTGAGAAAAAAGAATATCAAAAAGCCCTGGATTTATTCCAAAATCTGATCAACCAGAAAGAGAATCCGGAGTACTATTACAACATCGGATACATCAAAACAGCTCAAAACAAGCATCACGAAGCCATTGAGGCCTTTTCAAAGGCAACACGCCTGGACCGGCTTTTTGTCAAGGCGTACAAGGCCATGGCCATGGTATACAAGGCCATGGGTGCCGCGGATAAGGTTGAGGAGTGTACCCGGATCGCAGCAGAGATCTATATGGACACCGATAAACTGGGCAAAGCCGAAGACCTGCTCAATGAACTTTTGGAGTCCGGCACCAATTCACTGAACGTCTTTAACACATTAGGGGTGCTTTACCGTAAAAAAGGTGACATCAAAGAGGCCATGAAACAATACAAAAAAGCATTGAGAATCCACCCCGACGAACCTTATATCTATTACAACATCGGCCGTCTCTATCTGGATGCAAAAAACGCAACCAAGGCCAAGACCTACTTCCAGGCCGCCCTTGATAGGGACCATAATTTCAACGAAGCCAAACAGGTGATTAAAGCCATAGATTTAGGAATGATCTAATACCATTACCCAAGAATGTCCCGAACTGTTTTAAACAGCTCCTTGTTGGAAAAAGGTTTTTGGATAAACCGGCCGTCAATCTGTTCAATTTCAGCTTTATGAATCACATCCGCCGTATACCCGGACATGAAGATGCCCCGGATATCCGGACGATCTTTTTTGATAATGAGAAACAGGTCTTTACCGTTTATCTTGGGCATGACCACATCGGTCAGCAGCAGATCAATCCGGCCGTCAAACTGGGCTGCAAGCTCTACAGCCTTAACAGGGGATTCCGTAGCCAGAACCGTATACCCCTGCTTTTCAAGGGTATTGGTTATCATCGAAAGGATGGAGACTTCATCTTCAACCAAAAGAACTGTTTCCGTCCCACTATGGGACTTGCTATTTTTTTCCCTCTCCGGCCCAATGGTGCCTGTTCCCTGGGCCCGGGGCAGATAAATATGGAACGCCGATCCTAGTCCCGGTTCACTGTACACCGTGATAAAGCCCCCGGCTTGCTGGGTCACCCCGTAAACGGTGGAAAGCCCAAGTCCAGTGCCTTTATCCCTTACCTTGGTGGTAAAAAATGGATCAAATATATTGGGCAGCACCGTCTTGGAGATTCCCTCTCCGTTATCCGTAACAGCCAGCATGACGAATTCACCGGGCCTAACGTTAGGATGGGTTCCACAAAAGTCTTCATCAACCTCGATATTTCGTGTTTCTATGGCAATCCTGCCGTCATTTTTAATGGCATCCCTGGCGTTGAGACAAAGGTTAACCAGAATATGATCCAGCTGGGAAGGGTCCATTTTTACCGACCAGACCTCCTTTCCCGGGAGCCATTCAAGCTCAATATCTTCTCCGATGAGGCGCTTGAGCATCTTCAGCATCCCGCCTAACGCTTCGTTCAGGCTAATCAGGCGTGGAGAGACCTCTTCCTTACGGGCGAAAGCCAGGAGCTGACGGGTTAAATCCGCAGACCGATCAGCAGCCTCGGAAATCTCATGAAGATAGTCTTTAACCAGGGACGGCAGCCCAGGCTCATCCTCTGCCAGATCAGCATACCCCCGAATCACCGCCAGCATATTGTTAAAATCATGTGCCACCCCACCAGCAAGTCGGCCGACAGACTCTATCTTCTGGGCCTGGTTCAGCTGCTCTTTAAGTTTAATTTTCTCCTCCTCGGCCTGCACCCTTGCGGTGATATCTCTGGCAATTCCCATAACCCCCATAAGCTTACCGTCGGCATAAAATACAGGGGCTTTAATGGTGTCCAGTATAATGTCCTGCCCATCCGGCCCGGGCATCCGTTCCTCGTTGTTCAGAGCCTTACCGGCATCCATAACCATGCGATCCTTTTCCCTGAAAAAATCAGCCAGGGATTCTGACCAAAGGTCATAATCTGTTCTGCCGAGAATCTCTTCCGGGTATAGATTTAAAAGGGCGCAAAACGTTTTATTGCAGGAAAGGAATACCCCATCCGGATCTTTAAGCCAGACATAATCTGGAATGGTATTGACCAGGATACGGAATCGTTCCTCACTGTCCCTGAATCTCCGAACCTGTTTTTGACCATCTTCGTAACGCTGATTCAACTCCGCCAGCATTCTGGCCATGGCGTGGCGAAGAACTTCCATCTCCCCTGTGAAAGCCATAGGCGGTTCCGGGATATCAGTGCCTCCGCGGCTGGCGGATAGTGCGTAAGCTTGAAGCTTCCTCAGTGGTGTTATCACTATCCTGGAAATCATCGAGTAAAGAATCAGAACCAGGACGACGTCCAGCAAGACTATGGTTCCGGCAAAGTATAGACCGGCCTGGACAATCTCCCGGTCCAAAAATTTGGGCGTGACCCACAGGTTAATCCGGCCCAAGTTTTCCCCCATATACATTACGGACCTGGTTGTGGTAATGGTCCGCCCTCCCTTTTCGCCTTCATCCGGCAAACCTTTTTCCGAAATCCAGTCAGAATTGCGTCGACGAGCAAAGCTGTCGACTTCTGACAAAACAACAACTGCGGTAATGATCCGATTGTCCATAACCCCGTCCAGCACCTTGTCAATCTGCCTTATGTTATAGTGCCACAGCGCTTCGCCAATGGCCGTTTCCAGCTGACGCGCCGCCAGGGCGGCCTCCTGCTTAAGCCGCTCAACGGACCTATTTCTGTAGACCCAGGCATTGGCCACAGCATACAACGTCAAAATCAGGGTGGCCCAAAAAACCAGGGAGACAAGCATCTGTATGGAAAGGGATCGTCTGCGCATAACATGGCTACTCTAACAGGAGTTTAAGGATTAGATGAGTGAAAAACGCCGATAGCCTTATCCAACAAGCCTTTTCTATCCTGCCGTTTGTAAGACCCCATTCTCGTCAATTTGATAGCCAAAGGCCATTAGGACTTCTGCTTGGGTCTTACTTGGTGTCTCTAAGCGCCGGGTAGGTTTTCTGGATCCTTTCTGCAAACTCAGGATAGAATGAAGGTGTCTCATGTCGCTCATTACATCTTCCGCTGATCGTTTTATGCCACATGATTCAAGCTTCATTTCAATTCTACGAAGATAGGCCATGGCAACCACACATGTAAACAAGTGACATCTGATTTTGCTATCGGTCCAGTGCCTGATCGGCTGTACGCCTACCATTTGCTCATTTTTGCTCAACCGGAAACGATCTTCCACCTGCCAACGATCAAGACTGGCTTCTATGATGGCCCCAGTTGTCCAATCCATATTGTCTGTAATGATGATATTTTTCCCAAACGTAGCCCACCGTTGCTTGACCTTATACGCATCCTTTCGAAAACTCATAGTCAAGCCGTTCTGGGTTTGTTCAAAGTTTAAATTGAATAAATCAGATGAGAGATGCAATCTTTCGCATAGACGCAGGTAGCGCTCATTGATAGTGTTCTGGTTGCGCCAGTGCGGGGCTTTCTCTCTTACTTTGGTCCGCATTCCAAGCAACTCAAGGCGGATTGTCTCCAGTTTGCTGTCGAATGTATACCGTTTTTTTCTTGCTGTTTTGGGATTATAAGTGACAATGATACTGCGCTGCTTACCCCAATACTCTCCTTTGCTGCGATAGGCCAGCAGACACTCCTCTTTGCGATCGTCCTCAAGTAGTCTATTATTTTTAGCTATATCAGCAATCTCGAATTTATCAAGCGGCGTAGCTGCGATCTCCTGGGCAAAATAGGTGGAATATGTTGTGATAAAGTGGATTCTGGAATGCTCATCAATCCAGGCATAGTTTCCTTCGGAGTTCATCCCTTTATCGATAACGACTGTTAGATGTTCCTTTGTTTGGTTCAAACCACAAACAACCCCGAACATCTCATCCATTATCGCCTCAAAGTGCTTGCTGTCATGGAGGTTACCGGGATACACAGAATAATAAAGTGGGAGTTTTGAGTTTCTTTCCACTAATAGACCAAGTCCAATCTGCCGTAGATGGTGACGCCCGGCTTTGTTTTTACCACGGTTGGCTATATCCGACTTTGTATGGCTTGCCATGAAGGTGTAATAGTTGGTTGTGTCAAATAACAGGCAATCTGCAGATGGCGACTGCGTTTTCCACAATCTTTCAAAAAACGTGAGGGTTATCTTTTTAAGGCAGTTTTCATCTACTCGATCCCATTTTTCCCAATAGCGTTGGCTGGTAAGCTCATCAAGCTCAACGGGCCTAAGATGTTGAATAGCTGTGTGTTTGTACCATTCCCCCATCTTTTGCTTGCTGACGGCGTCAATCATGCGATTCCAAATGCAATAAAGAAAGTACTCTCCAATCGAGGGACCCTCTTCCCGGGCAGTGCGTGGAACTATGGCGTCAATAATGGAACATATATCAATATCCTTGTCAATTTCCCGGGCCAGCCACAACCCACCGTATTCCTCTGCCTTCAAGGACTGTACCGGCTGTGCCTGCCCAGTTAATAAACCTGCAACGCGCTCTGGCGCGCCAATGTAAATTTGAGAGATCACCTTGGGTTTGCCGTCAATACGGGCAATTTCCCTAACATAGAGGTAGGGTCTTCCTTTTTTCTTCTTGATATGAAAATGAGCCATGCTCGACCATACCAAGTAGGGTCTTACATGTCAAGGAAAAAGATTTGAGATGGCCTATTTTCGCCTTTTTAGGCGTCTATATTGAGAATATTGGATGGGTCTTACAAATTAATAGTGGTAAAAGGCGCGTCAAAAGAAGGTCTTGGCCTCTCGGATGGATTTAAGGCTTAAACTCCTGTCTAAAATTTTTACGATGTTGGGAATAATGATTCTGGGGGCAACCGTTTCATGACGGGACAGGGCCTGGAGGGTATGATAAACTTCTCTGCCGATTTTAAAAAAATCAATACTGATAAACCCGTGAATCAGCCGATCGTTCATGAGATTTTGGAGTTCCGGGGTTATCTTCCCGACACCCACAATCATGAGATGCCGCCCGGCTCTGATATCCTCCAAAAATGGGGCCACGGCTTCACGGTAGGCCTCAGGCTTGAGGATGGGCCAATGACCTACGGAGATGAACACATCCGGTTTAATATGTTTCAGCATGAGAGAAATCTGAGCGATGGCACGGTCGGGCTCGTCCCCGGATATCCATGGAGACCGTTTAAATTCATGCCATCCATTCTCACCGCCAAGCCGCTTGTCTGCCGAGAAATCATCCTGACCACTTAACTCTCGGCGGACACCGGCAATACGCAAGGCTAAGTTGGCATCATGCAGGTCCCCCATAAAGAAAAGGGTGCCGCCGCCGGGCCGAAGCTGTTTGGCAGCTTTGGCCAGATCCCGGCCAAAGGAGATGTTATCAATACCCACATAACTTTTTGAAACGCTGGCATCTTCCGATGAAAACGGTGAATCAAAGGAAATCACCGGAACATCAATTTCCTGGCGCACCACATTTGCCACAGTATCGGACTTCACCACAGATACTGCAAATCCTGAAAAATTCCCGGTCCGGGCGGCTTGTATGAATGCCAGAGCCTGCCCTCTGGCATCGGCAGGCCCTTCGGCACCAATGTGGAAACACCGGTCCCCATTCAATTCAGCCAGGGCATTACACCCGGTAACCGTATCCTTAAAATTTTCGTCATCCAGGCTTTTGCTCACCAGGGCATAATCCCGGGCATTCAAACTGCCGCCAATGTCCAGCAGCAATGTTAATATTACAAAAGCAGCAAAAAAACATTTCTTTTTCATGTCCATAAACCACCCTTTTGGAATTTTTTCTTAGAGCGTGTTTGGCAATTCGGGAATCAAACAAAATCCCATGAAAACAAGAATCAATTTTCATGAGATTGTAGACGATTTATCGATTATCAAATATCAGGCAGGCGCTTAATGATGAGAAAAATTGTGCTGAAACAACTGGAAATGCGCAAGAACATCTACATTGGGAAGTAAAATCCACCAATCCCCGGAGTCTTTTTTATATAAACAGTGAGTGTAACCTCAACAGGCCTCAGAACTTTTGTTAAGGGCTGCCCCACAGTAAAAAAGCAGAACAGACCATGTTTATGATATTGTTCTTAATTTGCCGGACTAAAGACAAACAAACCGCCATCCGAAATGGCCCAATCTACCTGTGATCCCGCCGCCGGTCCATGCCGCTGCGCCGTTTAAGTCCGGTTCTGCGCTCCGGTCCGGGCGCAGCCGCCGGAAAATAGCGGCGGTCTTTGAGTTTTCTGCGTCCACCCCGATCTGCCAGTGTTCCAAAGATACTCTTTTCTTTCATAGCGCCCTCCTTTGTAATTGGCCATGTCCCCTTTTGGATGGTGCATATCAATTAAAGGTAGATGGTTAAAGGAGTTCCCTTTTCAAAATTCAAAGTATATCAAAACGGGTTTAAAGTTTTACTGCAGGGCATCTGGTTGCCGGGCATTCGTTTTAACAATTAAACAAAGGGAACATGGCCGAACGATTTAATTTAATCTTATAATATCAAGAAACAATGCCTAAAACAAGGATGATGACAATAAATCGTCATGAAAAGAATACTAAATCAGATCATCCAAACTAATGTATCAAAACACAGGCAGGCCAATAAAATTTATCATGGAAAATGACCCGTCTAAGTCAGGGAGTGATCTCTAATACTTCACCGATATCCATAATTTTGAACCGGGATGAATCCAGTTTCCGGGTCTGGATAAAGCGCTTAAGTTCAAGACCGGGAAAGCCTGCAGGTTCACTGCCCAAATGGAACGTCCCCCACTGGGTGGGAATGAAATATTTTGCCCCCAATTCATCAAAGCCTTTAACCGCTTCCGGGATGTTCATGTGCTGGTAGTGCATAAACCATCTGGGATGGTAGGCGGTGGTGGCCATAAAGGCGTAGTCGATGCCCGGATATTTTTTTCCTGTCTCTTTGAACCCTTTGAAATAGCCGGTATCCCCGCCGAAATAAAAGGTGGTGTCAGGCGTGATTAGCAACCATGCGGCCCACAGGCTTTTGTTCCGCCCCTGGTTGATGCGCATGGACCAATGCTGTGTGGGAAGGCAGACCAGCTTGATGCCGGGGCCTAAAATTTTTTCTTCCCACCAGTCCATGGCCTGGGTTTGGGGTTTGTTCATCTTTTTGACCATGGCAGCCAGGCCCTGGGGCACAAAGACCCGGGACTCCCCGGGCAGACCTTTTATGGACCTGCGGTCCAAATGATCGTAGTGGTTGTGGGAGATCAAAATATTGGGAGCGATGACCAGGGAATTAAGTTCTTTCAGAGTCAGGGCGGGCGGCGTCTTGCGCTTGGGAAGAAGTGCGCGTTCCGAAAATATGGGATCTGTGAGCCAGTATTGATCTCCTGTCCGGACAAGAAAGGTATTGTGCCCGATCCAAAGAATGAAATCCCCCCGTGTCGTCTTGATTCGTTCCAGGGTGTTCGGCAAAATCTCGGGTAAAAACGCCATCTCCGCTTTGCTATAATGGGTTTTTGAGAAAAGCTTCCAGCCCAGGACATCCAGAAAGCTCTTATCCGGCATTTTCATCCAGGGGGCAAAATACCGGCCATCTTTTTTATGTGGCACATAAAAATCTGCTTCCCGGGTTCCGGCGACTTCTTTTTCCCATACCTCTTCTGAAAAAGTCTGCTTTTCTTTCGGGGAACAGGCCAAAAGGAACAAGACGACAGGCATCAGCACACAAACCCGGTAAAACATAGAAAATGTCACCCAACTTTTGGTGAAAACTGTCATGATATTTTAGGGGTAAACCGCCAGGGTTTTGTTGACAATTTAACTCCTGCCGACTTTACAATTCCTTTGAGCATTGCGGAAAATACATACTGGTGAGAGGGGTAAAGCGCGTACCAGTAGACAATACCGAATATACCCGTGGGCAAAAATCGTGACAAAAGGATGATTTCGCATTCCGTTTCCGAGACGGGGGTCAGGGTAATCTCCAAAAGGGCCTGGCCCGGCATTTTCATTTCCGCAACGAGCAGCAGGCGTTTAGGCGGGTCGCAGTCCAGCACCCGCCAGAAATCCAGGGCATCGCCGATCCGAAGTTCTTTGGCGGACCGCCGGCCCCGGTTCAGTCCCACACCGCCGGAAAGACTATCCATCACACCCCGGATTTCCCAGAGCAGGTCTGCCGCATAATACCCGGTTTTCCCACCGATGGCCTGGATACAAGGCCAGATATCCTTAGGCGTTGCCGCAGCCGTTGCCTTGTATCCGCATTTAAGCAGGGTGCCGCCGGAATACCCGGAATCTCCGCAATGGCCCCATTCGGGAAATTTGAGTTCACCGGCATCGGCCCAGCAGGTATCCACCTGTTCCTGGCTGATGCGATCCAGAGCCCGTTCAATGCCCTGCTCACAGGAAATCAGCTCCAGGGGAATGATCTTTTTAATCCGGTCATCCTGGCATATGGTGGGCAGACTCAACCCCTGGGTCAAGGGGAGCGCAATGGCAGAGGGCACCGGGGTCACCAGATGAATCCACAAGGCAGACAGCTTGGGAGTCAGCACCGGCACAGGTATCATTATGGGACTTGGGACCCCGGCAATCCTGGCAAATATGGAAAACAGGTCCTTATATGACACAATATCCGGGCCGCCGATGTCAAAGGTCTGATTTCTGACTTCAGGCGTGTTCAAACACCCCAGAAGGTAGCCTAGGACATTGGATATGGCAATGGGCTGGGTGGGCATATGCACCCATCGGGGGGTGATCATGATCGGCAGGCGCTCGGCAAGGTAGCGCAGGATTTCAAAGCTGGCAGAACCCGACCCCAGAATCATGGCAGCCCGAAACACAGTTGTAGGGACATTTCCGTTCATCAGGATATTGCCTACCTCGTTTCTGGAAACCAGATGGCGGCTGATGTTGGGATGGTCCGTCTCACCCAGCCCTCCCAGATAGATGATATGGTCGGCCTTTCGGGAGGCTGCAGCCCTGGCCATATTCTGGGCGCCGATACGGTCGGCATCCCGGTATTCTTTTTTTCTGGAAATCATGGAATGGACCAGATAGTAGATCGTTCCGCAGCCCTCAACCGCCCGTTCAAGGGAAGCCGTATCCTGGATATCGCCTCTGATCAGCTGAACTTTTGGATGTCTGGCCCAGGGCCTTGCCCCCATTTTTTCAAGGGAGCGCCCCATGGCCCGGACCCTGCAACCGGATTCCAGAAGAAGGGGGATGAGCCGTCCGGCCACATAGCCTGTGGCACCGGTGACCAAAACAGGTTTATCAGTCAACGGGGCCGGTTGCGATTCAGATAAATGTGACATATAACTCCTTAAATAAAACATGCACTTTGATATCTGTCTTAATATCTATATACTCAAAGAAATTCTGTCAATTTATTGAAATACCCCACGGGAGGGAACATGACCGGAAAAACCAAGATTGAAACAAAAACGGCCAATACCCAAGGCGATATCCCTAAAATCAAAATCGGGGCATCCACCTGTCTTTTAGGAGAAAAGGTGGGCTATGACGGGAATCACAGCCATGACCGCTATTTAACCCAGACCCTCTCGCTTTTTGTTGATTATGTCCCTGTCTGTCCCGAAGTAGAGTGCGGCATGCCCATTCCCAGGGAGGCGGTTCGCCTGGTGGGTGATCCGGCTGCCCCGCGCCTGGTAACCCGGAACACCCAGGAAGATAAAACAAAAATGATGACGGACTGGATTCCAGGAAAACTTGCAGCCCTTGAAAAGGAAAATCTTTGCGGATTTATATTTAAGAGCAAATCCCCGTCCTCGGGTCTTTACCGGATCAAGGTCTACGGCGATGACGGCAAAGTCCGCAAAACCGGAACAGGGATGTTTGCAAAAGCCTTTTGTGAACACTTCCCCAGGATTCCTGTGGAAGAGGCAGGAAGGCTTAATGATCCCCAGTTAAGGGAAAATTTCATTGAAAAGATATTCGCCCTCAGACGATGGCGACAGGTCATTGAAGACCAGAAAAATTTAGGGGGCCTTTTGGCCTTTCACACCCAGAACAAACTGCTGATCCTCTCTCACAGCCAGACCGATTACCGGCAGATGGGCAAACTTGTGGCCACGGGAAAAGAAGTCATTGCAAAACAAGGTGCCCAGGTACTGTTTGACCAATATGAAATTCTGCTTTTAAAAGCCCTTGACCTGAAAACCACCCCCAAAAAGAACATCAATGTACTCATGCATATTCTGGGCTATTTCAAGAAGAACCTGAGTGCGGATGAAAAGCAGGAGATGCTTTCGCTCTTTGACCAGTACAGGCAGAGTTATGTGCCCCTGGTGGTGCCCTTGACCCTGGTCAACCACTATGTGAGAAAATACGACCAGCCCTGGCTCAAAGAGCAGACCTATCTCAATCCCCATCCCTTTGAACTGAAATTACGGAATTATTTTTGATAGGCAGTTTTGGCATCCAGTCTCAGGATTCAGCAGGGACCATTTACACCGTTCAATTAAAAATGGGGGGGGGGGGGACAGAAAATTGAGTTTTCGTCCCCCCCTCTCGAATAAGAATAGAATTTTTTCTCAACGCATCGGTTTTAAACCTTAAATTTACCGATCATCCCATGAAGTTCCGCAGCCAGCTTTGAGAGATCCTCAGAACTGGAAGAGACCTCCCGGCTTCGGGTCGCCATATCATCCGCCGATTGATTAACATCTGATATATCCTTGGAAATTTCATTCACCACCATGGTACTTTGTCCGACATTCTGATTGACTTCCTGGATGCCATTAGAAACCTGATTAACATTTTCAGCGATTTCTTTGGTCGCTGCAGATTGTTCTTCGACAGCAGTGGCAATGGCACCGACAATGTCATTGACATCAAGGATCACACCGTTAATTTCCCCTATCACTTTTACAGTGGACGATGAACTGTTTTGAATATTTTCAATTCTCTCTTTTATATCCTTCGTGGCTTGTGCCGTCTGGCCTGCAAGATCTTTAATCTCATTTGCGACAACCGCAAAACCTTTTCCGGCTTCCCCTGCCCTTGCGGCCTCAATGGTTGCATTGAGGGAAAGAAGATTGACTTGCTCTGAAATATCAGTAATGGTCTCTACAACCTGTCCAATGGTTTTCACGGTTTCATTGAGTCGGTTCATTTCACCACTTGATTCTTCCACTTTAGAGACGGCGTTTTCTGAAATACTCCTTGCACTTTCTGAATTCTGTGCAATTTCATTGATGGTGGAATTCATTTCGTCCACTGCCGTGGCAACGGTGTTGGTATTGGCGCTAGACTGCTCCATGGCGGCTGAAATAGAATTCATGTTTTTTGACATTTCCTCGCTTGCAGCGGCAACTGTCCGGGATTTATTTGAAGTCTGGGCCGAACTGTCAGACATCTGTTGGGCGATGGCGGATAATTCGGTGGAAGAAGAGGACAGCGTGTCCACGCCGTGGGCAATATCTTTTATCATCCCTTGCAGCTGATTAATAAAAGAATTGAAAACGTCGGCCAAACGGCCAAGCTCATCATTTGAGGTGACATCCAGTCGCTGGGTCAGATCTCCTTCTCCCCGGGATATATTATCAAGGCGCCCCACAACCCGATTCACCGGACTTACAATGACAATCCGGGCAAGGAAGAAAATCAACGCCGCCAGAACCCCTAAGGAGATGCAGCAAATAAGAATACTAAGATTCCTCATCTTATATACGCTTGACAATATTCTGTCGGTCGGCGCAGTGATGAATATTGTCCAGGACGTCCCGGTTTTTCCTATGTTAATGGGGTTAGAGACAATGACACCTTTTTCCCCGGTTGTTTCCAAGGGCATATTCTCAAATTTCACATCCGGATTATTTACAAGCTGTTTTACGTGTTCCGGATATACGTCCCCAAGGGTTTTACCGACATTTTCTTTGTTTGGATGTGCCGTTATCATTCCGGTTTCGGTTGATAACACAGCATATCCGGTTTCAAAAACAGATATATCATCAACCAGCGCCCCAATCTGTTCCATGGAGAAATCGACCCCGGCCACGCCGATTGAGGTTCCATCCACCACAATGGGAACACATACGCTGACCAATAAGACGGATTGGCCGCCAATCTTGTATTCAAAGGGATCCATGATGACTTCTTTTTGGGTATCCCGGGCTTTGGTATACCACTCACCATTGAGTTCACCACACGTTTCCAGATGCACACCGCCCACACGATTCCAATATGGAATAAATCGTCCTTGTTCATCATGGCCGGGTGCGCCCTTGAAATCTTGATCCCGTCCATCAAAGGCATTGGGTTCCCACACAACCCATATGCCTAAATAGCCGGGATTGTTGTTCAACAGGCCTTCCATCATGGATAAAAGAGTTTCTCTCTTTACGAATTTCCCGGTCTTTTTCATGTTCTGGGTTGCATATGACAACGATCTTGCAACACCGAAAGCCCCATCAATATCAAGCTTGATTTCGTCCGCATATTTCAGGGACGCGGTGTCAAGGAGCTCTATTGCCTGACTGCTGGATATATCAGTGGCCTTTGTTGTTATAAAGCTAACTGTGATAACAAACGACAATACCACCATAGTGCCGACAGACAACATTAACTTTCCCGTTAATTTTAATGTCTTAAACATAAGTGCTCCTAATAATGAATGAATTACAACGCCTTTGGTCGCTGGATATCGTTTACTTACGATTCGCAACACACTCAAATAAGGATAGAATCAAATACGTATCTCTTTGGGAACTGGCTGTTATTAATATTTTTTTACGAATGATATTTAATCTACACAACTTGATTCAGGAATTCAAGAATCGGATTTAAAAAATATATTACAATTATAAAACCCTTGCTTTACTCATCATGCCTGATCCTGATATCGAGTATTTGATCACACTGGGAACCGGAGCCGATTTGGTCATGGCGGCTTAAAGAGTCAACGAAAATGATTCTATGTCGGCATAGTGGGGCCCCCCTTACTTTACAATTCTAATAATCTCCCTGAACTGATCGCCTTCAGCGACTTTAAGCAGTTCAAACAGTGCGGTTTCTACGCTTGTCAAACCGACACCGGAATCTCTCATTTTCTGCAACCCGATCTCTCTATTTTCCAAAGTTCTTGACGATACGGCATCCGCCACAGCTTGGACCTCATACCCCATATCCACGAGATCTGAGGCTGTTTGATAAACACAGATATGCGTCTCAATACCTGAAATCAATACTTGTTTGCGATCCAGAGCGTCCAGCGCCTGTACGAAACGATCATTGCGGCAACTGCTGAAGGTCATTTTGCTGATAGGCTTACTATCCGGCAACAGGCTTGCGATTTCAGGAATTGTCGGCCCCAATCCCCGGGGATTCTGCTCGACCCAGAGAATCGGAACCCCTAAAATCTGAGCCCCTTTGATCAGCTTTTGGACATTTTGAAACAAAAACGCTTTTCTATCCATCAAGTGTGCCAATTTCCCTTGAATATCAACAATCAACAAAACGGTATTTTCAATGTCAAGCATGTTGCTGCACCTCCATTATTTTTTATTGCCTCTTAAACTCACGAACTTGTTTTGGCTAAAATATAAATCAGACAATGACACCCCTCAAAATCCAAACCCCGAAAACAATCAAAATCATGCCCGCCACCATGTTTATCTTTTCCGTCATTTCACGATTAAGGCGTTTGCCTGCTGTTGCACTTGCCGACGCAAGGACTGTCCACCACAGCGACGAACCTGCAAACACACCCATGACAAGGGCAGTCGATGCGGCATACCCGTTGTTATGTTTCAAACCAATGCCAAGACCAACAAATATGCCCATAAACGCCATAATTGTCATGGGGTTGGTCAGGGTAAGCAATAACGTTGAGACATACGCTCGGACATATCCTGAAAAGACGGCATCTGAATCTTGAGATTCCAATGCCTTTTTTTTCAATGTCTGCAGCCCCAGAAAGCACAAAAACAATCCACCCAGGACATGCAGCCATATTTTCATACCCAATAGAAAATCGGTAATAAATGTCAGGGAAAAGCCTGCAATAAATCCGTAAAAGGCATCTGCCGTGGCTGCACCCAATCCCGTAACAAGCCCTGCACGAAAACCATGGGTCAAACTCCTTTTGATGCACAAAAGGCCTATGGGTCCAACCGGCGCGGCAATGGAAACGCCGATGACGATGCCTTTAAGCAGGTATTTAATTTCCATCTCCACATCCTTATGATATTGTCCTGGTACTATTTTAAAGATGCCTGTTGGGATCGCACATGGGCATCTTCTGTTTTGACGTCCCCAAAGCTTAAGATTTCCAGGGGAAACTCCATGAAGATAAGGATATTACAACAATAAAATAAGGTCCACTCATGTCAGATAATCTCACCATCCTTGCGGGCCGGACAGCCTACCGGCATATCAAAGAAAACAGCCTTTCACCTGACGATATCGATGCCATGCTCGGGGCATCGGGCGCAGCCAAATGGCTCAGTATTTACGGGCTTGACTCCGCCATTTTCTCACATTGGTTTTCAGGCCGGACACGGCCCTTGCACCTGTTCGGCACCTCTGTCGGGGCATGGAAATTTGCCGCAGCTGCCCAGGCCGACTGCCGGGAAGCCTTTGACCGGCTCAAACGCGCGTATATCAATCAGCATTATAAGGGCGGGGTGAAGGCGGCCCAGATCGCCAGGGAAACCCGGCGGATCATGAATGAATTTCTCACACCCCAGGCCATTGATGAAATTTTAGACCATCCATGGATTCGCATCGGGTTTTCAGCGGCCCGGTGCAAAGGGCCCATCGGGTCACAACACAGTGCTGTCCAGGCCATGGGCATAGGGCAGGCCTTTGCCCTGAATGCGATATCCAGAAAACTTCAGCGGTTTTGCTTTGAGCGGGTGCTGTTCCACCACCCCCAGTACGACACCGGGATACTTGAGGAAAACCATTTCCCCACGACAGCCGTTCCCCTTGACCGGAACAATTTTTCCAGGGCACTTCTGGCTTCTGGCTCCATTCCCATGGTCATGGCGGGGGTGACAGATATCCCGGGTGCACCCGAAGGCACATACCGGGACGGCGGACTTTTAGATTACCACCCGGCATTTTCCCTGAACCCTGAACAAACAGGTTTTATCCTTTATCCGCACTTTTATACGGCATTAACCCCCGGATGGTTTGATAAAAAATTCGCCGGCCGAAGACTAAAAGGAAAGGCCGTGGACCGAATTATTCTTTTGGCGCCGTCGCCCGAATTTGTCTCCACCCTGCCCTTTGGGCGCATCCCGGACCGTCAGGATTTTATCCGGCTCATGGGTCGGGATAATGAAAGAATTGCAGCCTGGAACAAAGCTGCGGACATGTGCAGGGTGTTGGGATACGAATTCATGGAAGCTGCGGACAACGGTTCCATCAAAAACAAAGTCAAACCATTTGATTCATGAATCATTAATGCCTGAACACAAATCAGTCATTAAACGAAAAGCCACCCATCTGCAACATTGCAGATGGGTGGCTTTTCGTTTAATTTATAATTGTTACTCGTCCCGATTGGCTTTTAAAATATCCAAAATTTCGTCAATTTTTTTTTGGGCATCCCGGGCATCCAGGGTGCATCCGCCGGCACCGAAATGGCCGCCGCCGCCGTACCGGGAAAGCATGGCACCCACATTCACCCGGCATTCGGGATTAAAAATACTGTGCCCAACGCTGAGCAGCACCTGTTTTTTATCCGGTCCGTCATACCGGATCTTTACACTGGCAACGGAATCGGAAAACAATGAATAGGTCAAAAACCGGTTACCCGAAGGGACCGTTTCAAGCGTTCTGAAATCGGTCACGGAAATGCGGTCCACCATGGTGGTGTAGGTTTTCAGGTAATATTTAAATGCCTTGTTTTCCTCAATCACTTCCCGGCACCGAAGATCCACCTCGGGGTCCTTTAATATGGCATCAATATCAATTGTTCTGAGCATTTCAACCAGGTGATTCCAATAGGACATGTCCTGAAAATCTTTATTTTTTAGGGTCATGGATAAAAGCAGATAAGGATAGTCCTCCGGCGCAATGACCTGTTCCCGTGTCAGATCGGCAGAATCAATCATATCGGTTTGCGCCACCAGTTCATCAAACCGGCTGTCCAGAAGATTTTGCCGTTTATAATACTTATAAATAACACGGGCGGCGGAGGGCGCAACCTCAAAGGCTCCGGGAGCCCCCTGGGCAGATTCATTGGAAACATGGTGATCAAACCATAAATGGGCATGGGGATGCCAGGGCAGATTGGCAAGGATGTCACCATCCTGTATATCAGCGGTCCCAGACTGAATGGCATTGGGCTCTATCCAGTGTATGGGTAAAGACGGTTCCAGGGCCTGGCGCAGCAAAACTGCACATACAATGCCGTCAAAATCAGGACGGGTGACGATTCTCATGGTATATCCTCTTGTTTAAACGCGACTTAAATTAACGTATATTATTCTATTTGGCCGACCACGCCGGTAATGATCCGGTTCAATTTCTCGGAGGCCTTTGCAGCAGTCCCGACCACAGCTTCCAGGGTGGTCTGCTCAGGCCGATCAGGATCATTGATATTGGTAATCAGGGAAAGTCCCAGAATTTTCATACCGGCATGAACCCCGGCAATGGCCTCCATTACCGTGGAAAACCCCACGGCATCGGCGCCAATATTTTTCAGAAACCGTGTCTCGGCAGGGGTCTCAAGGCTTGGGCCCAATAGCCCTGCATAGATTCCGGAGTTTAACTGGACATTTTCCCGGTCAGCAACGCCAACGGCAAGCCGTTCCAGATCCGTGTCATACACCCGGGTCATATCCGGAAACCGAAGCCCCCAGGACTCCTCATGGGGCCCTGCCAGGGGATTTTTCCCGGTGAGGTTGATATGATCCCGGATGAGCATGATGTCTCCGGCACTGAAATCCAGATTGATGCCGCCGGCGGCATTGGTAAGGATAAGCACGGGCACCCCCAGGGCCTGGAGCAGCCGTACCGGAAACGTGACAAGCTGTGGGGAATACCCCTCATACAGATGTATCCGCCCCTGGAAAACAAGCATTTCCCTGCCGTTCAGTGTTCCCTGGACCAGACACCCCTTGTGGCTGTCCACCGTGGCCTGGGGGAAATGGGGTAGTCCCGCATAGGGAAACACCTGGTTGACCTGCAGATCCGTCAACGTGTCGGAAAGACCCGTGCCCGTTATCATGCCCACAACAGGCTTAACCGGCATGCGCTCCTTTATGAATTTGGCACATTCCTGAACTTTATGAACAAATGACAGAGACATAACTGGGTCCTTTATTTTTCTACCCCTGTGCCCCGTATCCGGTCATGGTCACCAACGATTTCATAACCCAGCCATAGGTATTATCGGGAAGCCGGACATAATACCAATCAGCCGAACTGCCCTGGACAATCAAAACGTTACCCATATAAGTCTGGGTCAAAACGCCATGGTTCATCCCAGGACCGGACCGGACATTAAGAATTTTGGCTGTCACCACAACTTGGGCTCCGGAATTCCCTGGGTTCACAGGCGCAGCAGGGGGCGTATGTATAATGGTTGTCTGGGTAGGCACTTGTACCACCTGATATCCGGCAGGCACTCTTCTATAATAGACATCATCATACATATAATAGGTTAATCCCCCGATCAACACCGTGATAGCGGCAGCAGGAAGACTGTAGGCAATGATACCGATGGGCGGCCGCACCCAGAAATACCCTTTGGGTTCATGCCTGTAAAAGCGCCCTCTGTGGAAAAAATAGTCGTCTCCTCCGTGCCGTACCTTTTGCCCGCCCGACGGAACATGCGTGAAGGCTGGGCCGTGCTTACTGTCGTAACCGTCCCAGTGCCCGGGCTTCTGTCCCGGTCCCGCCAGAACTGGAGCAGGCAGGATAGTTGTTAAAACAAAACAAACAAGAAAAAGCAGGGGTAGAAACTTCAAATATATCTTTTTCATTTTATTCTCCTGATTAAACCCTTTCGATTAAATATTGATCTTTGGGGCCCGATAAGGGTTCCATACATTAAGTTGACACCAAACTTTGGGGACGACATGATGCAAAAAGAACACCACTTCATAGACCCCAAACATCAAACGCCGGGACGTATGGTATCATAATTTTAAAAATAATGCAGCTCAGGGAACTTTGGATATGGGAATTGGATAGTCTGAGTGGATTCCGCCCATGGGAAACACTTCAATGCCGAACATTTTTTTGCTGACCTTGGGCACCATGTCATCCAGGTAGACTTTAAGTTCGCTGAGGGTCACCTCCCCATCTCCGGCAGCGGCTTTTCCGGCCAGGCCCTCTATCATCACCCCGGTGTACAAACTGTTGCCTTTGTACCCCTCCAGAGCAGGCTTATCCTTGCCCGAGGCATAGAAAACAGCACGCCCCGTGGTTTTCATAAACCGTGCAATGGCACTTTTATCCTCAACGCCTTTGGTGTTAAAGGCCAGAAAATTTGAGAACCCCTGGAATGCAGCCCCGGCGTTACAGGCATCAATAATGACCACAAGTTTGCTCACCGGGATACCGGCCACAAAATTGATTAAATGCTCCTGGGTAATGGCCGAGGTTTCCAGGGATGTGTTATCCCTAAAAATAAAATCTGCGGGCAGAAAGTAGAATTTTCCATCCATGGCCATGCCGTGGCCGGAGAGGTACAGGATAAAAAGGTCCTCTTTACTGACATCATAGGATGCATCAAAGGCCTTGAGTATGTCCGCTTTGCCGGCGTTGATCAACGGAGGAATATTGTCCACCTGTTTAAACAGCTCTTTGCCGTAGGTGACAAGACAACTTTGCAAGGCTGACACATCCTCTTCGGGGTAATTCAGCCGAAGGGTTGTATCTTTATAATCTTCAATGCCGATGGCCAGACAGTGTAGGGTTGGACGCTGTACCGGCCCGGACTGAAGCGAGCGGACGTTGAAGGTCAGCGGTTTGGAATCAATCTTGCCTTTTTCAGAAGAAGAGGATGCCTGGACCTCCAAGGTTGAGTCCTGATCCGGAGGCAGGTCCACCAGGACGTGGGTGATGCCGAAACTGTCCGATGTGGTCCAATTTTTTCGGGGCTGTAAAACGCCGTTCACCCGCACCTCCACAGGACCGATGCCCGACCCCTGGTCCAAGATTTTCAATGGAATTTTCAGTTGGCTCCCGTTGATCTGCCGAGGGACATTGTCGGCCAATGCTACTTTAGGAGGCCGCACCCGGGTTAAAAGACCGGTAATATTGCCGACCCGGTCCAGGGCCCGTTCAATGGGTGCCTGATCTCCCCAGAATTTGGCCGGCACCAGATCGCTGCGGTAAAACGCTTCATAAATCTGCTCCCCGGAAATAACTTCAGGGGATTTATCAAATCCATGGTTCAACTGGTACCCGACCAGCGCCTCGGCACCGGGACTTGCGGCAAAAAAGCCCTCGGGCGTCCAGACGACCCAGGCGCCGTCCCGGGGCCGGACAAAAAGGGTCAGCTTTTCCTGGTGAGTTTTATAATCATACCAGCGAAGGGTCCCGTCCCCAAGACCCGCCACCACCCATTTTCCGTCCGGACTGATGTTGACGGCCCAGGCAATGGCAGGCAAGTCCACGACTGGCGTAAGGACCGTACCGTCGGTTCTGAACCACTTGAGGTGCCATTCGGTTCCCAGGACAAAGGATTGCCGGTCCGGTGCAATGGCAAGACTTCTTGAGCGTTCCCAGTTATCCAGGGGCAGGGCCCGGCCCGCCAGGCTTGGCCTGGAATGGTTTTCCCAATTGCTGATCGGCAGGCTCTTAACGTCCGCCGGCACCATATCCCCGGAGAACATCTTCCGATTCAAATCCAGGGAGAGCAGATCAAATCCGATGGGGCATTTCCCCCGGACTTTGGCGCCGAAGCAGACCCGGTTGCCGCTCACGGACAGCCGGATACTCTTGTCGCCGATCTGCCCTCTAAAATCGGCCTTGTCCGGCCCGTGGAACCATTGGAGACTGCCCTTTGTATCCAAACGCATCAGGGCAGGATCGCCGGTTCCCACCAGCAACTGCCCCCCGGGCGTTGGAAGTATGCCCATTACGGTATCATTGGCTGCCGGGATGGATGTCCGGCGGCCACGGCCATGCTTGGCCCAGGCGATGATCAATCCCTTAGACCCGTCATTATATTTTCCGCCTGCCAACAGCCTGGTACCGGACCAGGCAACCTGAGACAGATCGCCATTGTTCATCCCGCGGGTGTCCGGGCTGCAGCGATATTCCAGCGTGGTCCCGTCCAGAATATCAACCTGGCAGGCATGATTATATCCCACAGCCACCAGCCGGCCGTCGGGAGAAAACGCAACCCCATGGGGATCACGGCCCTTTGTGTCATACCGGGCAATCAATTTGAACTGGGCATCGTAGAGGCGGACAAACCCATCGGCACAGGAGGTGACCAGTCGGCCCTGCCGGTCAAAATCCGCCCAATAACTATTTTTTTCATAGGATTCATCGATGCCGACCAAGGCGTAATCCAAGGTACGGTAAATGCGGATTCCCTTTTCACCCAGACAGGCGACCAGAACACGACCGTCCGGGGAATACGCCAGATGGTTTATCGCACTGGCCACCCCTTTGATACACTGGACCATGTCAGCCTTTTCACGGCCAAATATATAGATATTCTGGCCGCCTCTATACTTGCCGGTAAAGCCGCCTGCAGCAATCGTTCGGCCGTCCGGAGAAATGGCTGCGGCATAGGCTTTGCCTAGACTTCCGGGTTCGGCGGGCAACCGAAGGGTATTGATCCATTCGCCCGTGACACCGTTCCAGATCCGAATACTTTTATCATTACTTGCCGACACCACCCAGCGCCCGTCCTTATCCGTTGAGATCTGTCGAATGGAGGCTGTATGCATGGGCGTATTGATCCGCAGCAAGGGCAGACTGGAGATCTTTTGCGGGGGCGGGCTTGTGACCTCAGCCCTTATGATCGGCGGCGGGGTGGTCGGGGACCCGCATGGGGCAAGGGGCGCATCCGGCTTTTTCTCCACACAGGAAACCAGTATCGTCAAAACGGCCGCCATTACCAATACATTCAATTTTCTTTTTTTCCTCATGCTCTTTTTCCTTGTGCTGATGATCATTATTGCGGCCGGGCTGCAAAGGCCTTCAACTGTGTGATATCAGATTTAAAATTTTGAAATTCAGGGGCATTGTGCCCCTCAATCTCTTCCAGATCATGGATCAAAAAAACCGGCAGCACATGCCTGCCCTCCAGGGCAGTTTCCCATATTTCCTTAAGCTGCTGCCTTAACAAAAAGAGGTTCCCCCCGGGTCCGTTCCTGAAATGGGCGGCCAGCAGGCCCAGCTGAGTGCAGTAGGCTTTTTGGGCCTCCCAACTGGCAATGCCGTAAGAATGGCCCTTGTACCGGACAAAATAGCCTTTGGCATTTTTATCCTTTTGGGAAAGGCCGGCGGCTTCATACCGCTCTGCAAGGCCGTTGCAGGCATCTTTGACCCATTGAAATTTTGCCGCGTAGATCAGCTTGAGCCGGGCAAGCGCCAGAAACCCGGTAAAAAGTTCCTTGTCCTGCTTATATGCCTTTGTCGCCCATTCCAAAGCGATTTCAGTCTCGCCTTTTTCCCCGTGGGCATGGGCCAGGGCCCCCATGTAAAAAGGATCGTGGGGAGCAAGGGTATGGGCTGTAGTAAAGGCATCAATGGCCGCTGCGATATCTCCTTCCTCCAAGGCCAGAAGGCCCAGTTCGCCATGGGCAGCCGCAAAACTGGGCCGGGTTTTTACCGCCGTTTCCAGCAGTGGGCGGACGACACTGTTCTCTTCTCCCAGCAGGCGTAAAAATCGGGCCTTGGCATAGGCCACGTGGGCGTCCATGCCGCCCGTCTGTTTTAACGGGTCACTCTCCTCAAGCAGAGCGATGCGCCGGCGCATGACCTCGGAATCCAGTTGGCCTGCGGCGGAGTCCGCCAACAGACGGGACTTCATGATCCCGTACTGGGCGTCCCGGCTGTTGGGATTCATTTTCAGGGCCTGTTCAAAGGCAAAGGTGGCGTCCTTAAGATCGCCGCTGTCCAAAAAACTTTTTGCAATGGTTAAATACCGTTGAGACAACTCATCTTGAAACGCAAACTGGGCAAGTTGTGCATCCAGTTCTTTTGAAGCGGCCGCCCATTTTTTAATAGGATAAAGAGGATTTGCCCCGAAAAAATACCAGGCCAGAAGAAAGAAAATCAGACTGATCCAGATCCAGTAATCGGTGACGGCGGTGTGGAGGATTTTAAGTTTGGACAGTATCCCCGCAGGCGGACCAGGATCAGGTGTCAAGGCGTCCCGAACCCGGACGGCAATCAATTCCGCATCCTCCGGTGAGATTACCAGGCGTATCTCTTTATCTTGAAAATTTTCAGAACCTGAATCCGACATGGGATCATTTCCCAAAAAAATAATGTGAATTTAAGAATATAGAATGTTTTTGGGATATCAGTATTTAAAAAAAATGTAAAGCAAACAAACACATTGAAAGGAGTCAGATGGTCCCGGAAGTCATTCTAAACTCCTGATATTTCTGGATGCCGATTCCGATTAAAATAAGAAAAAGACCTGCCCAGGTCCGGGCTTCGATCACCTCACCAAGCACAAAACAGATAAATATCAATGAGATAAACGGGGTCAGAAATACAAGGTTGGCCACCCGGCCGGTGTTTCCCGACAGCTTCAGGGCGGAGATCCAGGTAATAAAGGCAAATCCCAGTTCAAAACAGCCGATCCAGACGGCACCCAGCAGCCCTTTGGGATCTGAGACAAGGACGGAAGAAAAAAGGCAGCACAGCAGGGCCGCCAAAGGAATGCTGAAGAAAAAATTTAAAAAAATAGCCACCACCGGGTCCTGGCGGGACCGAATATTTAAAATCCAGTAAAGGGCCCAGATCAGGGTACAGCCCACGGCCAGAAATACGCCAACGTAATTCATTGGCTCTCCGGCGCCGCCCTGCCCTTTCAAAGAGATCACCACCACACCGGCATAACTAATCAGTGTGGCAATCATCTGGATTTTCCCCAAAGGCTGTTTGAGCAAAGGAACCGCCATAAGGGATAAGGTGATGACCCAGGTGTAGTTGATGGGCTGGACAATCTGGGCCGGCAGAAGGTCATAGGCCTTAATCACCATCAGGTAGTAGACCAAAGGATTCAGACACCCAAGCCCCAGATAAAACCCGTATTCTCTGCGCCTTAACCCAAACACGGTGTCAAACTTGCCGGTAATCTTTAAATATGCCCCAAGAATAACCGTCGAGGTAATGATCCCGTAAAACAACACCTGAAACACATCCAGGTAGCGAAGGGTCAGTTCAAACGCCGTGGCCGACGTGGACCAAAACAACACGGTCATCAGGCCCAAAACATACTCTTTTTTCATCACAACAAACCGTAATCCCTGTTATAAATCCTCAAACCGATCAATGGCTGCTCGGTCATACCCCTTCCCGGCCACAAGCAGCTGCCTTGTGTACGCTTCTGCCATGGCACCGTTATTAAGCTGATCCCGTGTAAGGGTCTCAACAGCTTTTCCACGGTTCATCACCAGAAGGGTATTGCACATATGGGAGACCACGGCAAGGTCGTGACTGACAAGAATATAGGTCAAATTTTTCTCGCGTCGGAGATCCTGAAGCAAATTGAGCACTTCGGCCTGGATGGAGACATCCAGGGCAGATGTGGGTTCATCCAATAGAATAATCTCGGGTTCAAGGATCAGAGCCCGGGCCACAGCCACCCGCTGACGCTGTCCGCCGGAGAGCTGGTGTGGAAACCGAAAGCGAAATTTTGCGCCCAGCCCCACCTCGTCAAGCACACGCGCCACCCGGCGGTCCGCATCCCCAAGCCGGTGTATCTTCACCGGTTCCTTGAGTGTCCGGTCAATGGTATGTCTGGGGTGCAGGGAGCCGTAAGGGTCCTGGAACACCATCTGAACTTTGCGGCAAAAAGCCATGTCTCTTTTCTTTGTTAAGCTGACGCCGTCAATTTCAATGAACCCAGTCCAATCGGTCAAAAGCCCTGATATACAGTTCAGCACCGTTGATTTGCCCGACCCGGACTCTCCCACCAGGCCGAAACTGTCGCCCCTTTCCACGGTAAACCCCACATCTTTTACCGCATGGTTGCGGGTTCGGCCATGACCGAAAAAAACATTGAGGTGCTCAACGGCAATCATGAGACAGCGCCCTGAACCGGCTTAAGCCAGGCGTCATCCCGAACCAGTGTGGGCAGACGATCCCGGGTACCGTCAATTTTAGGCAGACAGGCGAGCAGTCCTTTTGTGTAGGGATGGTTTGACTTGTGAAGATTAATAGCATCCACCACTTCCATGATTTGTCCGCCGTACATAATAATCACCCGGTCGCAAAATGAAGAGACAAGTTCAAGATCATGGGAGATAAAGATAAGGCCCATGCCCCGCGCTTTGACCAGATCATCTAAAATGGCAAGGACCTGGAGCTGCACCGTAACGTCCAGGGCCGAGGTGGGTTCATCGGCAACGAGCAGGCTGGGTTCGGGAATCAGCATCATGGCAATCATGATTCGCTGGCCCATGCCCCCGGAGACCTCGTGGGGATAAAGACCGTAGACCTGCTCTGGGTTCCTGATCCTGACGGCCCTGAGCATATCCAGCGTCTTTTGCCGGGCCTCTTTTTTGCCGGCTTTATGATGAATGGTATAGGCTTCCCGGATCTGATCGCCCACGGTTCGCACCGGGTTCAAAGAGTACTTTGGATCCTGCATGACCATGGAGATCTGCCGGCCCCGGATCTTTCGCATCTGTTTTTCCGTGAAATCCAGCAGATTGTTTCCCTTAAAGGCGATTTGCGATGCCCTCACCCCGGCATAGGAAGGCAGCAGTCGCAACACAGCCCGGCCGGTCACGGACTTGCCGGAACCGGATTCTCCCACAATTCCTATTTTTTCCCGGCCCATGGAAAAGCTGACATTATTGACGGCGCAGATATCGCCCCTGGGAGAAGGAAAGGTCACGCAAAGATCGGCGACGGTCAGCAACGGTGGATTTTCCATCATCACCGGTCACTCCTTGGGTCAAGCACTTCACGAAGCCCGTCCCCCAGAAGGTTAAAGGCAAGACTGACAATAAAAATGGCCGTCCCGGGCATGGTGATCACCCACCAGTGGTCAATGATATAGATCCTGCCGCCGGCGGTCATGGCCCCCCACTCCGGAGCCGGCGGCTGGGCACCCAGACCCAGAAAGCCCAAGCCTGCGGCTGTGAGGATGATCCCGGCCATGTCCAGACTGACCCGGATAATCAGGGAGGGCAGACAAAGGGGCATAATATGGCCCACAATGATTCTCAGGGCACTTGCACCCTGCAACCGGATCGCTTTGATGAAATCGGCATGTCGGATGGTAATGGTCTCTGCCCGGGCGATCCTGGCGTAGGGCGGCCAGGATGTAATGGAGATGGCAATAATGGCGTTTTCAATGCCAGGACCCAGGGCGGAAACAAAGGCCAGGGCTAAAATTAGCTTGGGAAAGGCCAGGAAAATATCGGTGATGCGCATGAGCACCGTGTCAATGATTCCGCCCATATATCCGGCAACCGTGCCCACAACAATGCCCACAGGCGCGGCAATAACCGCCACAAGGCCGATGATGTACAGGGTCAGCCGCGCCCCCCAGACCACCCGGGAAAAGATATCACGCCCCATCTCGTCGGTGCCGAAATAGTGATCCAGGGACAATGGCTGAAGGCGGTTGGCGATATTTGTTTCCACCGGGTCATGGGAGGCGATGACAGGTGCAAGCACCGCAACGGCAATCAGGGACAGAATAATCAACACCCCCAGCATTGCCAGCCGGTTTTTCATAAATGCCAGAAGGCCCAGATAGGCCCTGCCGGCCCTGGCCTGGAAAGCCGAATCCGGCGTATCAGTTAAAAGCCATTGTTTTATGGGACCTGGAGTTAATGTTTTGTGCATCATAGTTTGAATATCATATTAACGGGCCCTGGGGTCCATCACTTTGTATAAAAAATCAGAGAACAGGTTAACCCCCAAAAATATGGTCCCCACCACAATGGTGCTGCCAAGCACCGCATTCATGTCGGCGTTGAGCAAAGAATTGGTCAGATACAGGCCCAGGCCAGGCCAGGAAAAAACGGTCTCGGTCAACACCGATCCTTCAAGCAGGGTCCCGAAACTTAAGGCAATGACGGTAATCAATGGAATGGCACAGTTGCCCAGGGCATGGCCCCAGATGACCTGCCACTCGCTGACGCCTTTGACCCGGGCCGTAAGGATATACTCCTGGCCCAGCTGCTCAATCATGAAGGACCGGGTCATTCGCAATAGATATGCCATGGAGTAATACCCGAGCAGGGATGCCGGAAGAATCAAATGCAACACGGCATTTCTGAAAATGTCCCACTCCCCGGCAATAATACTGTCCAGGGTTAAAAAGCCCGTGACCGGCGTGACAATGCCCTCATAGAAAATATCCACACGGCCGGGGCCCGGCAACAGGTCCAGCCGGACATAGAAAAGCATCAATCCCATCAACCCAAGCCAGAAAATGGGCAGGGAATGACCGAACAGACCTATGACACGGGTGAAATGGTCCCAGAAGCTGCCCTGTTTTACCGCCGAAAATATACCCAGGGGAATGCCCAGCACAATGCCGATGATCGTGGCCGTGACGGCCAGTTCAAAGGTGGCCGGAAACACCCTTAAGATATCCTCGGTCACAGGGTTGGCCGTCAGCACTGAGGTGCCGAAATTGCCTTTAAGAATATTGCCGATATAGATGAAAAACTGCTTCCACAGCGGCAGGTTCAGCCCCATGGCGAGGCGCGCCTTTTCGTAAACCTCAGGTGAGGCTTTGTCCCCGACCACAGCCAGAACCGGATCAATGGGAACCACACGGCCGATGAGAAAGGTGATCAGCAAAAGCCCTAAAAAGGTGGTTGCCACCATCACCAGAATCCGGAAACTCTGCTTCTGAGTTTTGACGAATCTTATTTTTGATAAAAACCGATGGCCGTTATTTGGTGGTGTATTGGTAAACGTTACTGTCAAAACTGGGACCCAAAATGAAATGATTAACATTGGCTCTTTCAGCCACAACTTCAATATTCTGGAACATAATAACAAAGGCAGAGGTCTGCTGGTGTTCGAGCTGGAGCTCCTTGTACATCCTGGCGCGATTTGCCGTATCTTTTTCCAGCACCGCGGCATCAGCCTTTTTCGTCATCTCCGGAATATCCCAGGCATTTCTCCAGGCCAGTGTTTTGAATTTTGCATCGTCGGAATTATCCGGATTCCGGGCAAAGGTATCTGCATTGGAGTGGGGGTCCATATAATCCGATCCCCAGTCTCCAATGTAAATGTCATGGTTCCGGGCACGATATTTGGTCAAGGTCTGCTTGCCGTCTCCGGGAATAATTTCAAGTTTAATGCCGGCCTTGGCAAAGGTGGACTGAATGGACAGGGCCATGGAGTTAACCGGTTCAGCACTCCTTGTGTCCATGGTGAGGGCAAAGCCGTTTTCCAAACCAGCCTTTTTCAAAAGGGCTTTTGCCCGTTCAAGGTCAAGGGAAAAAGGCGTTTCGTCCAGCGCACCCAGAAACCCTTTTGGTAAAAATGCCTGGTGCACCGTGGCTTTTCCGCTGAGAAAGCTTAGCGCCATACCGTTGTAATCAATCAGATACTTAAGTGCCTGGCGCACCTCTGGGATCTTAAGATATTTATTTTTTTGATTCAGCCCCAGGTAATAGATAATTCCTTTGGCCCGTGTCTGGATTTTTATATTTTTATTCTTCTCCAGACTTTTCAAATCGTCCCCGGTCAAATTCCTTGCCATATCAATGTCGCCTTTTTCAAGCAGCATGCGCTGGCCGGATGATCCGACAATATGCCGAATGATGACGCGTTTCAATTTGGGGGCTTCTCCCCAGTAATTTTTATTGGCGTCCAGAATGATAAGTTCCGAGGCTTTCCATATCTTAAGCATATAAGGCCCGGAACCGGCATACCCGGTCTTAAGCCATCCATAGCCGAGATCGCCATCTTTTTCATGGGCCATGACCTCTTTTTTATCTATGACCGACCCGACTGTTGAGGTCAGGCAATAAAGGAAAAAGGTGGGGGCGTAGGCCTGATCCACAATGACTTTTACCGTGTAATCATCCACCTTGGTGATGGTGCGGTTCACGTTTTCAGCAGTCAATCCAAACTGGGTGAGAATAAAGGCAGGCGACTTGTCCAGCAGGACAACCCGGCGAAGTGAAAAAACGACATCGTCAGCCGACAGCGTGTTGCCCGAGGCGAAGGTAACACCTTTCCTGATTTTAAAGGTGTAGGTCAAACCGTCATCTGATATATCCCAGCTTTCAGCAATGCCGGGATATATCTCACTGACATTATCAACATTATAGTTAATCAGGCGGTCGTATGTGTTGGTGGCATATTCTCCATTGGCAAATTCAAAAATTTCAGCCGGGTCCAAGGAGACGATCTCATCAATATTAAAGGCCATGACAAGGGTATCTTTCGGGGTTAAGGCCTGGACGGGCTGAATCACAAAGAGAAACAGGGCAAAAACGAGCAGGAACGGAAACAGCCTTTTCACTTTTTTCTCCTTTAGATGTTTTTCCCAAGGGATGTGCCCTCGGACCTTAAATCCCGGCAGGCCTGCATGATCCGGTCCGCCATATTGCGCTCGGCTTTTTTCCCCCAGGAGCGGGGATCATACACTTTTTTGTTGCCCACCTCGCCTTCGATCTTAAGCACCCCATCATAATTCTTCATCATATGGTCTGCCACGGGCCGGGTGTATGCGTACTGGGTGTCGGTATCCACATTCATTTTAACCACCCCGTAATCAAGGGCCTCGTGGATATCCTTTAATTCGGACCCGGAACCGCCATGGAATACCAGATCCATCCGGGTATCCACGCCAAGGGCCTTGGCCACAGCCTCCTGGCCCGCTTTCAAAATAACGGGTTTGAGCTTCACATTACCCGGTTTGTACACCCCGTGCACATTACCAAAGGTGGCCGCTAAAAGAAACCGGCCCATGGATCCCAGTTCCTTTGCAGCCAATACCATATCTTCGGGGGTTGTATACAGTTTTTCTTTTGCCACCCCTGACGTATCATGGCCGTCTTCCTCTCCGCCCACCACGCCGGTTTCAATTTCCAGGATCAGGTCGTTGGCCACGCAGCGTTCCATAATCTTTTTTGATGCCTGGATATTTTCGTTCATGGGCAAGGCAGAGCCGTCGTACATATGGGAACTGAACAGATTGGGCAGCCCCTTGGCGCGGCGTTTTGCGGTTTCTTCGATCAAGGGCATCAAAAAAGAGTCCACATATTCCGGGTGACAATGATCCGTGTGCAGGGCAATATTGACATCATAATAAGCGGCCATGGCATGGGCAAATTCAGCCAGGGCAATGGCGCCTTTATAAGATTGATTCACCCCCAGACCCGAAGCAAAACTGCCGCCGCCGGTGGAGACCTGGATAATACCGTCGCTGTTCGCCTCCTTAAATGCCAGAAGCGCGGCATTAATGGTTTCACTGGAGGTGGTATTAATGGCCGGGTAAGCAAACTTGTTCTGTTTGGCGTTATCCAGCATCCGGCAATATTGCTCATAATTAACGATTGGCATGATAGATCTCCTTTATTTTATTTATATTGTTGAACTTTTTTGATCGTTATTTTTGCCATGGAGGTGTCTGGGTTGCATCGGGTAAAGGGATAAAGCAACGAAGCTGATATTGCTCTATCTTAAATACCTAACAATGAAAAGAAGGTATAATCTCCCAAGCGCAATTCGAATATGAAACCATACCTCATTCAAAGTCATTTGAAAATACACAACCGTGAGTTATTGCAAAGTTCATTCAAATCCAATATGTAATAACGCAATCCGCGCAAGTAAAACATGACAAGAACAAAACAAATTTTTAATCAAAAAACCGTTGAACCCAAGTCAGGATAAAAATAAGGACAAAACATGATCTGGAAAAAAGAGTTCACTGTTGATGATATGAACCGGTTTAGGGCCGACACAATTCTCGGTCATCTGGATATTACCTTTGAAGAAAAAGGGGACAATTCTTTGACCGCATCCATGCCCGTGGACGCCCGTACCCATCAACCCATGGGCATCCTCCACGGTGGGGCCTCGGTGGTCCTGGCCGAAACCCTTGGCAGCTGCGCCGCCCAGATGGTCCTTGAAGAGGGATATTACGCCGTGGGCCTTGAGATTAAAGCCAATCACATCAAAAGCATATCCCAGGGCCGGGTCACAGGAAAAACCACCCCCCTGCATCTGGGCAGGACCACCCAGGTATGGGATATTGACATCAAAAACGATAAGGGAGAATTGATCTGCGCCTCCCGTCTGACCATGGCTGTTTTAAAAATTCAAGGAAAACACAATCAAACAATTTTGCAATTCATGCGCTAACGGTGTATACAAAATAGTTGGAACTTAACTGGGAAGAAGAGTTATGGGCTCATACAAAGCACGAATGATCATCAAGGAGGCAAAGGAAGAAGCAAGGCGCCGGTTCCGCCGCCACCGGAATAAAAACCGTCTTGCTGCGCCGGGAATTCATAAATGCATCATTGTTCTGGACGGTCTGAAACCCACCTTTAACATCGGCAAAATATTTCGAAGCGCAGAAACCTTCGGCTGCCATGAGGTTCATCTGATCGGCACCGATTTCTTTGATCCGGCACCTGCCAGGGGGGCATTCAAACACGTGCCGGCAAAATTCCACAGCCGGTTCATCTCCTGTTACGCAGAGCTTATTGAAAGGGGATACACCCCTTTTATACTTGAACCGGGCCAGGGAGAGCCGATCATGGATGTGGACCTGCCGAAAAAAAGCGCATTTGTATTTGGCCACGAGGAATTCGGTATCAGCTTTGAACCGGATCTGTTCCCCCAAGTAGAGCGATTGACCATTCCCCAGTACGGACGCTGTCAAAGTCTGAATGTCAGTGTTGCCGCGTCCATTATTTTGTACGAATATACCCGGCGGTTTGCAGACCGGGATTTGAAAACCCAAGCACACCATCCATGCAAGGAAAGAGTATGAACGCAGAAAAAGTGGCTGCCCACATCATCAACTGGCTGAAAACCTATGTCGAAGAATCCAGATTAAAAGGGTTCACCGTCGGCGTATCCGGTGGAATTGATTCCGCTGTCACATCAACTTTATGTGCAAGGACCGGCTATCCTGTCATCGCCGTGAACATGCCCATCCACCAGGCCCCGGACCAGGTCTCCAGATCCAGTGAGCACATTGCCTGGCTGACCAAAACCTATGAGAATGTTACCGGGCAGGATGTTAATTTAACCCCGGTGTTTGAACAGGTCAAAGCCACATTACCCGATGATATCCAGGACGGCTTGACCATGGCCAATACCCGGTCCAGGCTGCGTATGATCACCTTATATTCATTTGCGTCCCACCACCGCATGCTCGTGGCCGGCACCGGCAACAAGGTTGAGGATTTCGGCGTGGGATTTTACACCAAATACGGGGACGGCGGCGTGGATCTTTCCCCCATTGCCGACCTGATGAAAACTCAAGTTTATGCCCTGGGGCGCTATCTGGGTGTCAGTCAGGATATTTTATCCGCCCAGCCCACCGATGGGCTCTGGGAAGACAACCGCACGGACGAAAGCCAGATCGGTGCATCCTATGAAGAATTGGAATGGGCCATGGCGTATGACGCCGGCGACAAAAGCCAGGCAATAACAGATCACCAAAAAAACGTTCTGGAAGTCTACAGAAAATTCAACCGGGCCAACCGGCATAAAATGGCCCCGATCCCGGTGTGCATCATCCCTGAAGAACTGAAATTATAAATTGTAAACACAGGCATATGGGATAAATTTTTCCCTTCAGGGGGAATTTCATCGGTAAGCAGCCGGAAACGCCACTTCATTTTCCGCCTGACAAACTTATCAGGCACCTCCCCCTGAACCCTATGCTTCTTTTTTTCGATGAATCCAGGCAAACCCAATTAGACCCATACTAAAACATAGTATGGTGGCAGGTTCGGGTACCGTATCAGCAGCGCCGGGCACGACAAAAGTAGCATAGCCTATCCCCCAAGAGTTTCCCATACCTCGAAATGATCGCCAACTGATCACTTCAGATTCCGACCAAGTAGTGTAACATGCATATTCCATAGTCTGATCATTATAACCAAAAACAGGAACAAAATGATCTGTTCCACCATTACCATCCGTATCAATTAAAAACATCATTGGGCGACCATTGTCGATTTCATTGGTGAAGTCATCCCATGTGAATTCTCCGCGGCTAAAACTTTCATTCCAGGCCGCCCAATCATCATAACCTCTGTAACTTGCGTACTCCCTAAATGCATCATCTGCTTCGCTAAGATAACTCCACCCATAAGGCTGGTTTTCTGAGGTATGAAAAAAATCGGCAATACTTGTATCCGGAGGATCAGGACCAACTGCATCCGGATGGGGATCGTACTTTGCATTATGCGCAGGGCTCGAGATTTCATCCTTTACATTGGATGTGAGTTTCACTTCATCCCATCCGCTGGCGTCAAATAAAGAATCGTACCCACTAAGGTCATAGTACCCAAAAATTGAAGCCGCCGCAGTCGGTCCACAACCATGGTACCAGTAGTATGCCGGTATATCAGAAAGGACGACAGAGGTTGCGTTCGCGTTAATCGCCGGTGAACATATCACCGTAAAAGTTAAAAGTAGAAAGACTAATTTTTGTTTCATACATAACTCCTGTGAATTAATATTTTAAGGTTGAGGGGTATTGGGGAATACCCCCATAGAAACACCGGAAAACACAGCTTGTTAAATAATCGCCCGTTGGGCAAATGGTCAAAAAAGGAGAGGGCCTTTACTATAATTCATCCAGTACTGTGCGATACTGTCAGGCATCGCAAGGGCCTGGAGTATTTTTTTTCTGAAATTTCAACCGACACAGGAAAAGCACTATAAAAATCAGGATTTGATAGGAACAACAGGCACGCGGTGTCTACCCGGATCGTTTTAAAAATATGCGTAGGTTCAATTAATATATTTTACGAATAGATATTGCATCCAGCAATAATAAATCACAAAAATATAGACACAACGTATGATTTTCTTATACGCGAAATCGTCTCAAATGGCAACCACCGAAATAAACGCGGTCCATAGCCAAAGGTATGTATGAAACGACTATAGACAGGGAAAGATTATGTCTACACCACGCTCAGCCAGATGCCGTAGGTAAGCCCGGACACAAGGGTAGAAATGGAGATGGCCGCCACGGCAAGATCCGGATCTCCGCCGATTTGTTCTGCCATTATAAAAACCAGGGTCGCCGAAGGCGCCGCCAGAATAATCAGGCCCGGAATAAAATCCGGCGCACTGATCCCAAACAGTTTAAATAACACAAGCCCCATGGCAGGCATCACCGCAAGTTTTAACACCGACGTCATCACCACCGAAGAAAATACCAGTCTGATCTTTTCAAAGGAAAGAGACGCCCCGATCACCAGCAGTGCCATGGGAAGCGCCATCCCCTTAAGAATAGTCAAGGAGCGATCCAGAATCACCGGCAACGGCATCCCCGAAAGGGAATAGGCAATACCTGCCAAAGCAGACAGGATCACCGGATTGGTCATGGCAGACCCCAAGGTTGCGGTCAGACTTGCACGGCTGCCTGCATCCCGGCTGTAAAACTGAAGCACAGCCACAGCCAGAACATTTTGAAGGATCATCACAAACCCAGCGATAATGGCCGCCTTGACAAGCCCCTCATGCCCCAGATAATAAAATGCCACAGCAAGCCCGATATACCCCAGATTGCCATGGAAAGCACAGTGGATAAAAGAGCCTTTCGATGAGGGTGAAATATTTACCAAGCGCGCCCCAAGCCAGGCAACTGGCACAATAAGGCACACGGTTGCAAGGGTGACCAGGATGACGCCCGGATGAAACTGGGTTTTTAAAGAAGACTTGGCAATGGCGCTGAAAATCATGGCCGGGATGGCAATGTGGTAGACAAGTCGGTTGGCCTGGTGTAAAAAATCCTGGGATAAAAACCCTTTATGCCGGGCAAATATCCCCAGAAAAATAATAATGAATATGGGTATGATGGTTGAAATAATTTCCATGGAACACCGTGGCCTTAAGTTAATTGCATTTGCGGTGTTTATACGCCTTTTTGCCGGAATTGCAAACACGTCAGCCCATACTTTTTAATTGACAGGAACACGAACAGACAATGGAACTGACCCTTTCTTCCTATTTAATTTTATTTATTTCCGGCCTGCTGGCAGGTTTTGTTGACGCCATTGCCGGCGGCGGCGGACTAATTTCCCTGCCCGCACTTCTGTCCGTGGGACTGCCGCCCCAGCTGGCCCTGGGCACCAACAAATTCCAGGGCAGTTTCGGCACATTATCGGCAGCGGCCAACTTCATCCGAAAAGGCAAGGTAAACCTGTCCGACAACCTGCCGGGCATCGCATTCACCTTTATCGGTGCGGCCACAGGCGCCTGGGCCATCCAGCAGATTCATGCGGATTTTATCAAACACCTGGTGCCCTTTATGCTGCTCTTTGTCTTTTTCTACACCCTCATGGCCAAAAATCTGGGCGTTGTCCAGGCAAAGGCCAGGATGAAGAAAAACGTCTTCTTTCTGCTCTTTGGTTTTGGGCTGGGCTTTTATGACGGATTTTTCGGACCCGGCACCGGCGCATTCTGGACCGGGGCCATGCTCATTTTCATGGGCATGGATATGACCCAGGCCACCGGCACCACCCGGGTCATGAACTTTGTATCAAACATCACGGCATTGGCCCTGTTCATCGCCGGGGGCAATGTATTGTACAGCGCAGGGCTGATTATGGCGGCGGGCCAGATCATTGGGGCCAATGTCGGCTCCGGCATGGCCATCAAACGCGGCGCGCCCTTTATCCGGCCAATTTTTCTAACCATGGTCTTTTTAACCATTGTCAGACTGATTTATGTGAATTACATCTCGTAACCCAAGAAAGGAAGATCCATGCTGCAGACCCAGGAAGAACTGCTCAACATTCTGGACGATCTGAACATCAACTATACCAATCATGAGCACCCTGCCGTGTTCACGGTTGAAGAAGCTGCCCTGCACAGCGAAGGCATTGAAGGCGCCCACTCCAAAAATCTGTTCTTCAAAGATAAAAAAAAGAGATTGTTCCTGGTGGTCACCCTGGCGGACAAACCCATCAAAATCAAAGATGTGGGTAAATTGATCGGGGCAACGAATATGTCCTTTGGCAAACCGGACCTGCTCATGGAAATTTTAGGCGTGGCCCCCGGATCCGTCACGCCCTTTTCCGCCGTGAACATCGGCGACCACGAGGTGAAAATTGTACTGGACGAAGAACTGATGGAAAACGCACTTCTCAATTTCCATCCCCTGACCAACACCGCCACCACCACCATTGCCGCCAATGACCTGGTTAAATTTTTAGAACATGTAGGCCAGACACCCCATATCATCCGCCTGTAACAACCAGCAGCCCCAAATTGAAAAGCGGCAACAGTGCTCGACATTAAGCATTGTTACCGCTTTTTGTGATTCTATTGTCGGCCGTTTTTTGTAGGGGCAATCCCCTGTGGTTGCCCGCGTGAGGGCAGGCACAGGGGCCTGCCCCTACAAAGTCCGAGGAGAGAACCAATCCCTTATCTGGGCGGGTTTACAACGATATACTGCACCGTCGTCCCCTGATAATAAGGCTGGTACCAGGTGGAACCGCACTGCCGGTACGCAATGCCGCCAATAATGATATCACTGCATCCGCTGGGCATGGAAGCGGCCGTAACAATAGCGCCAATGGCAAGCCCTGTAATCGCACCGGCCACAACACCGCCAATGACATCATGGTGATGGTGATCGTGATGATCATCATGGTGCCCGCCGCCATTGTGGTTCACATTCACATTTACGTTGGTGTTATGACCGCCACCATGCTTTCCGCTGCCATGAATGGACATACGTGCCTGACCTCGTGAGGGAGGGCCGGCCTGGGCCGAACCGGGGACAATAAAATCGGCACCAAATACAAGTGCCGCCACCAATAAACATGTAACTGCATTAAAAAAGACAACTCTATATTTCATGGTATACTCCTTTATTCCCGGGCATCTACGTTTTCAGCAGGCATAAATTCAATGGCATGTGCCCCGTTGGGGGGTGTGAATGCAAACAGGTCATCTGAAACAGAGGGATTCAAATCCCAGCTGATGCGGGCCGCATACTGGGGCTGGGACGCATCACTGGTTGTGGTGATAACCACTTGTAAGGGCAAAGGCGTCTCACCATCTGCAATCCACACCTGCCAGTCCACACCCTCCTGGCTGTAAGCATAATGGGTGCAGGGCTTGCCGTCCATGGTGGCGGTTCCGACACTGAAGGCGGATTCCAAAGCCTCTTTATCGGCTGGGCTGGTTCCCCACAAAAAAATGTCCTGTAGCGGCAGTTCAATGCCTTTTTCCGCAAAGGTCTTAAATACCAGATCTTTCACCGTACCCGGGGCCGGAGAGGTCACGTAAAACTGATTATTTTTACCGTACAAAGTAAAATTGCTGCCGTCGAAATAAACCTCAAAATCCTTTTTCTGCTCATCTATTTTTACTTTGGCCAGATATTTGTCCGGCAGCCGGATCAATGTTGTGCTTTCCCCGCTGACCAGAACCTTCTGGCCTGTGACCAGAACCTCATCCTGAAAAAAGGTGGATTTCATTTCAAATACCTTCAGGGTCCGAAGATAACTGCTCATGGTGTAAAGGGCCTGGACAGCCTCATCTTCGATGAGATTTTCATATTGCATTCCATCCGCCTGCGCATCCTGATCCGCAGACCCGGCGGCCATGGCGGCCATGGGAACTGCACAGCAGCACACAGCGAAAAGCACCACACACCATGTCAACTTCAAAGAGCCTTCAAAAAATTTTCTCATTATCAATGTCTCCAATTAAATAAAGATATAGCGGTCTGGGACAGCCCCGGGCCATAGCCGGATTAACTATATTATAAAAATGTTACTTCCAAAACCCTTACCAGATTAAATTTGTGTTTCCTTACAAAGCCTTAATGTGTACCCTATTCCGGCACCCAACACAGTAAAAATAAATATATTTTTCGTTGAACAGCATACAGTGTTTATGATATTGAAATAATAATAAAAACAAATTCACACAAAAATAAAATCAGATTAAAAATTCACAACTTTTTTAGAAACTAAGTGTTCTTTCGACATCAAAAAAGATAGAACAGCGACGGTGCAAAGACACCGGGACGATTTTCGCACGGTCACTCGGATCAAAGGCCATGTGCATCAACAATTAAATAAATTAATTTAGCTTTTACATAAATAACCGGCCTCGTGTCCTTAAAATACATAGGGGACAGGCTACAAGAATGAGGACAGGAGACTATGGCACTTTACGAAGCCCCACCCCGGTCCGGCGGTAAAAAAGGCTGGTGGTTCGGCCTTGGTATCGGCATTGTACTGACTTGTGTTGTGGTACTGGCATCAGGTTTCATGATCGAAACCACCAATACGGACACCTTCTGTGTCAGTTGCCATGCCATGAATCCATTCAGGGATGCCTGGAAATTCTCAGTGCACGGCGGCACCAATCCCCAGGGGTTCAGGGCCCAATGCGTGGACTGCCACCTGCCCCACGGCGATTTCGTGGAATATGTTGCGGCAAAGGCGGTCACCGGAACCGGAGATGTGATCCAGAACATGATCATTGACGTCAACACCTTTGACTGGATGGCCAATTCAGAAAAAAATCGACTGAAATTCACCTATGATTCGGCCTGCCGCCGCTGCCACCAGCAGCTGGATGCAGCCCCGGGCATGCCCAGGGGCGGTTTTCTGGCCCATCGCACCTACCTTCGGGGGGAAACGACTAAAAAATGTGCTGAATGCCATCCCCATGTGGGCCACAAGGATCTGGCCGACATGGTTGACCGGTATTTCAGCCGGCAGATACTGTAATGGCGTAAACAAAAAATAACCCATAGTAAGGAGGATGGTATGAAAATGACGTTCGGCAGGATCGGCATACTGACCTGCGCCATGGTTTGCACGGCTTTAGCCGTTCAGGTCTGGGCAGCGGAGTATCCCAATCTCCCAAAGGAGATCAAGATTAACCGGGGGTTTACCAAAGAGGCGCTGCAATGTATTGAGTGTCACATAGGAAAAATGCCGGGGACCGTGGAAAGCTGGAAAAGCAGTCGCATGGCCCATGCAGGCGTTTCCTGTTACGATTGCCATGTGGTGGATAAATCCTCTCCCATGGCAAGCCAGTGCGAAGGCATCAGGGAACCAGCACCTTTATTTCGCCGATGGTTTCTTCTAAAACCTGTTCGCGTTGCCATCCCCAGGAAGTGGAGCAATTTTTGAAAAGCGGCCACGCCGATATCTCTTCGGGCGCCGTTACCAGCCCGGATCGTGCGGGCTTGAGCAAGCTTCAGTTTTATTACGAAGGCGCAGGGTTTATGTCCAATAAATCGTTCACCTGGAAGTATGGAACACCGCCTGAAGCCACCAAAGAAGAACTGGCTCCCAGGACCTCCGGCTGCCAGATGTGCCACGGCACAACGGTTGAACTGGGACCGGATAACAAGCCGATCAATAATACTTGGCCCGGCGGCGTGGGCACCCGCTACCCCGATGGTTCCATCGGCACATGCACCGTCTGTCATGAACGGCACACCTTTTCCAAGGCAGATGCCAGAAAACCAGAAGCCTGCGGTGCCTGTCATCTGGGTCCGGATCACCCCAACATTGAAATTTATGATGAGTCCAAGCATGGGCAGTTATACCATACCCAGGGTGAAAAGTGGGAGTTCGACAGCCCGCCTGATGCCTGGGAGCCCGGCGACTATCTCGCACCCACCTGCGCCACCTGCCACATGAGCGGCATCGGCGATCTGGCCACCACCCACAATGTCCAGGAACGGCTCAAATGGGATTTGATGCACAAAAAATCCGTGGTCCGTTCGGGCAACCGTGGTGAGGGGGTCCAGGGCGAGTCCAATATGCGCAGAGTCTGTGCCAACTGCCATGGCCCCACCCATGTAAACACCCAGCGGGAGACCCTGGATAGCTCTGTTGCCCTTTACAACAAGTACTGGGAGGGTGCGGACCGTATGCAAAAAGAGCTGGAAGCAAAGAATCTGCTTGGCCCGGATCCATGGCAGGACGGCTTTCAGGAGCTGATGTATTACCTGTGGCACCACACCGGCCGCAGGGCGCGCCAGGGCGCAGCAATGAATGCCCCGGATTATGCCCACTGGCATGGTTTCTTCCAGGTTTTCCAGGTCTATCAGGATATGGAAAACATCTACAAACAGCGTCTTGAAACCGGCAAAATTGAAAAATACAGCCCGGTCATAAGCACAGGACCGCTCTAATCTAAACCCAAACGCTGATATATCAGCAACAAAACAAAGCAGCCGTCAGGATTCACTCTGACGGCTGCTTTGTTATTTGAACTTATTTTTTACTACTTGCCTATCATCATTGCTTGAATATCTTCGTCAACATCCCCGATGGGTTTGATATCAAAATTTTCAACCAGGACATTCAACACCGTGGGCGAAACAAACGCAGGCAGCGAGGGTCCCAAGCGAATCCCTTTAACACCCAGGTGCAGCAATGCCAACAGCACCGCCACCGCCTTTTGTTCATACCAGCCGATATCAAAGGAGAGCGGCAGGTCATTAATGTGATCCAGCCCGAATGCATCCCGCAGTTTCATGGCAATCACAGCCAGGGAGTAACAGTCGTTGCACTGCCCTGCATCCAGCACCCGTGGAATCCCGCCGATATCGCCCAGATTGAGTTTATTGTACCTGTATTTTGCACACCCGGCGGTGAGAATCACCGTATCTTTGGGCAGTTTTTCAGCCACCTGGGTAAAATAGTCCCTGTCTTTGTTTCGCCCGTCGCATCCAGCCATAACGATAAACCGTTTAATCGCACCGGATTTAACGGCTTCCACAACTTTATCGGCCAACGCCAGCACCTGATTATGTGCAAATCCGCCAACGATGGTGCCTGTCTCTATTTCGGTGGGTGCCGAACAGGTCTTTGCGAGTTCCACAATCTTTGAAAAATCCTTGCTGCCGCCCTCTGCCCTGTTCGGAATGTGGGTGGTGTCCGGATAGGAGACAACGCCGGTGGTAAAAAGCCTGTCCTGGTAGGTGTTTTTCTTTTTAATGGGAATGATGCAGTTTGTTGTCATCAGAATCGGACCGTTAAAGGTCTCGAAATCCTCATTTTGATGCCACCAGGAACCGCCGTAATTTCCTTTAAGGTGATCGTATTTTTTAAATGCAGGATAATAGTTGGCAGGCAGCATTTCCCCGTGGGTATAGACATCAACGCCCGTTCCTTTGGTCTGTTCCAGCAACTCTTCCATATCTTTGAGATCATGGCCGGAAATCAAAATACCGGGGTTGGTCCCCACACCGATATTGACTTCCGTAATCTCAGGATTGCCGTAGGCCTGGGTATTGGCCTGGTCCAGAGCGGCCATGGTGGTCACGGCGATTTCACCGGCTTTCATGACCATGGCGACCATCTGATCAACACCCAGGTCCAGGGTGGTAGAGGTTAACGCCTCATACAGAAAATCCCAGATCTCATTTTTGGTGACACCGAGCACCGCAGCATGATCCGCATAGGCACAGATCCCTTTCAGGCCGATGACCAGAAGCTCGCGTAGGGACCTGACATCTTCATTTTCAGTTGAAAGCACGCCCACCGCTTCCGCTTTGGCGGCAAATGCCGACGTATCATCCGAAAACCAGGTGGCACAATCGTGAAGACCAGAACCCGCCTTATCTTTAAGAGTGTCGAACAGTTTCTTTTTAACCGCCTGGGCACGGGTAATCCAGGAGGTCAGGTCTTTATCATTAAAATTGACATTTGTAATGGTCGTAAACAACCCTTCGGCAATAAATTGACCATTGGCCGCAGGAACATCCATCCCGGCATCTTTTGCAGTTTGCGCAAGAACGGCAATCCCTTTTAAATGATAGATCAACAGATCCTGAAGATTTGCCGTGCTGCCCTTTTTTCCACACATACCATTAATGGTGCATCCCTGATTTTTCGCGGTTTCCTGACATTGAAAACAAAACATGCAAAGGTCTCCTTTTTAAACATTAAGTAATTAATGACTCCTTAGGTCGCAGGTACAATTTACGATTTTAAACGTACAAAAACCTTGATCTGGATCAATTTTCAAAAAAAAAGAACAAAAATAAAATGAACGCTGACGGAACAGACGGTGTAACGGAAGTATCTATAATATCTAACACATTATAATTTAAAATAACATCATTTGATGAAAATTAAGCCTTGCAGAAATCCAAGGAAAAGAGAGAGGGAAAACATGATCCCTGCAAGGCCGGTCAGTTGAAAATGTGTTAATTATCCCTTTAGGTTCTTTGTCCCTGTCAGGGCTTGGGCGGCAAGGCGCGCCGGGTGGACTACGGTCAGCCCATCTGATTCATCCAGAGAGCCTCCCAGATTGATCCGGCATACCGGACAATCGGTCACCCAAAGGGCTGCCCCGGTGGCTTTGGCATTGGTCACCTTTTTGGCTGCAATGCTTTTTGACACATCCGGATATTCATAGAAAAAGGTGCCGCCGCCGCCACAGCAGGAATCCATATCCGGTGCCGGGGTATATTCAACGCCCTTCAGCGCATTCAAAAGCGCCTGGGCGCTTCCCGGGGTGGGCATATGATTTCGCAGATGGCAGGGCTGGTGATAGGTGACGCGCACCGTCTCGCCGGTTTGGGCAAAGTCATCAGCCTGGACATGGGCCATAATAAAGGTGCTGATATCCACCACCTTTTCCGCCACACGATCGGCCCTATCCTGGTCCAGACCGAATTCTTCTGCAAGCTTGGGATACTCATTTTTCAAGGCGGAACCGCAGGTGGGGCAGTCCACGATAACGGCATCAATGTCCCGGACATCCAGACAGGCCAGATTGGCGGTGACGTTTTTTTTCATTTTTTCCCGGCCGCCGTGATAAAGCATGGGAATGCCACAGCAGGTCTGGGTATCGGGAATCATCACCTCAAGTCCCATGTGCCGTAAAATATCCAGAACGGCGAAACCGGTATCTTCAAAAAGATAGTTGGTGGCACAGCCTGTAAAATAAACCACCCGGCCGTATTTCAGACCCGATGCACGTTTTGATTTCTGCGTGGGCTGTGGTGGCATTTGTTTCTGTGCAGCGGACCTGAATGGCGCTTTATTCAAAACCGGGAACTGTTTTAATGCAATGTTGCCCAGTTTATATTTTTGGGCAAACACCTTGGGGACTATTTTCTGGGCCATTTTGGCCGCACCGGCCGCCATCCGGATTCGGGATTCCTTTGCCAGAAGATAGACCAGGCTTTTGATCTCCGGCCGATCCCCGTGGTCCCGGATCATCTGTTCGCGCATACGCACATATCGCTCGGGATGGTTGATGCCCGAAGGGCAGATGTTGGCGCAGCTGCCGCACATCAGACATTTAGAGATGATCTCCTGGAGCTTTTCGGATGAATCGACCTTATGGTCCGAAAAAAAATCAATGAGCTGTATCCGGGCTCTGGGAGACGCATCCTCGGTGCCCTGGGCTTTGTATGTCGGGCACACAGACAGGCAGAACCCGCACCTGTTGCAATTTTGCCCATATGATGAATCAGCCATGTTACACAAACTTCCCGGGATTCAGAATCCCATCCGGATCCACTGCTTTTTTAATGACACCCATGAACTCAACGGTATCGTCATCCATGACCAGGGGCAGATATTCGGTTTTGGCAAGACCGATGCCGTGCTCGCCGGACAAAGAGCCGTTCAGGGAGGCGGCTGCGGCCATAATCTCGTCAAAGGCTTTTTTCACCCGGCCCCACTCCTCTTTATTGGCCTTGTTCCCCGGGATCATGGGGTGCATGTTGCCGTCGCCGGCATGGGCCATCACCCCCACAAGCAGGTTGTATTTCTCGGCGATCTCCACAATTTTTCGGGTCATCTCCGGAATCTTACCGGCGGGCACCACAATATCTTCGGTGTAGAGACTTGCGGAAAGTTTGGCAAACACCCCATAGACCGACCGTCTTGCCACCCAGAGTTTTTCACGCTCCTCTTCGGTCTTGGCAATGTCGATGCTCACAGCTCCGTTGGCCTCAAGCTTTTCGGCAATCTTTTTGATCTCTTTTTCACATGCCTCTTTCACCCCGTCCACTTCAATGAGCAAGGTGCCTTCGGCATCCACCGGCAGTCCGATGTGGGCATTATCTTCAACGGTCCGGATGGTGGTCTTGTCCATCAGTTCTAAAGCCACCGGCAATATACCGGCCCCAATGATATCGGCCACGGCATTTGCCGTATGATCCAGATCATCAAAGGTTACAAGCAGTGTGGAGACACTTTCGGGTTTGGGCAACACCTTGAGGATCACCGAGGTCACCATACCCAAAGTCCCTTCGGACCCGCAGAACAGGCTGGACAGCCGGTAGCCGGTGACATCCTTGACATTGCGGCTGCCAAAACGCACCACCTTGCCAGATGCCAGCACCACCTCCATGCCCAGCACATAATCCACCGTCACCCCGTATTTAAGGCACCGGGGACCGCCGGCATTCTGGGCCACATTGCCGCCGATGGTGGAGACAGCCATGGAACCGGGGTCCGGGGGATAAAAGAAACCGAACGGGGCCAGCGCCTTTTGAAGATCGGCATTGATCACACCGGGCTCCACAATCACATACCGGTCTTTGGTATTGATTTCGATAATCCGGTTCATTTTTGAAAAGCACAGCACCACCCCGCCCCTGGCCGGGATGCTGGCACCGCACACAGACGTGCCTGCCCCCCGGGCGGTCACCGGAATTTTCTGGGCAGCACATATTTTTAAAATACCGGACACCTCATCCCGGGTACAGGGAAACAGTACCAGGTCGGGCATGGCCTCTTCAAAATAGGCATCATAACAATAACAGGCCAATTGCTCGGGGGCGTCGAAACACCTCTCCTTACCCACGATTTTTTTGAGGTTGTCTATGGCATCTGGGTTAATCATTTTTGCATCACCTTACATAATATTTTCAAACAGGTCACAACTATAGGGATGCTTTAGCTGTTGTCAATCTCCTTTAATGGTGACGGGGCAGCCGACAATCATCATGGAATAACCCTACGTGCGCCTGAAACTTGTCAGTCCACTTCATTGCCTTTTGACCCCCGGCCCGGGATGGGTTAGAATGGGCTGCCATGAAAGAGAAAATTAAAATCATAGAACACGGACAAGGCTGGATCTGTGTGGAAAAACCCGGGGGCATCAGTGTCCATAACGATCCTGGAAGGGATATCATATCGGACCTTCAAAAAAACCTGGGACCCGGCAGCACGGAGATACTCCAACCCGTCCATCGCCTGGATAAAGAGACCTCGGGATTGCTTCTCGTGGCCACGACCCAAGAGGCCCTGGCGAGGCTATCGGCCCTTTTTGCAGAAGGGAAGGTGACCAAACGTTATAAAGCCCTGGTCCATGGCCATTTTGACCAGGACCAGGGAGACTGGGACACCCCTCTGACCAAATCCGCCGGCGGCAGAACCGATCCCCGGGGCCAGGGAAAACGGGTCAACTCCCTGACCCGCTACAGGGTTCTGGATCAGTCCATCCATTATTCCCTTCTGGACATTGAATTGTTCACCGGCCGCAAACACCAGATCCGGCGCCACGCCAAACTGGAAGGTCATCCGGTCGTTGGTGATCCCCGGTATGGATCACCCAGAGCCCTTGAATTTTTAAAAACCCAAAAGCAGTTCGAATCCATGGGCCTGCATTCCTATTTCCTTAAGTTTCAGGATCAGAGCAGGATCGTTACCCTGGAGCTGCCGGATTTACCTCCGGAAGTTGCCCGACTGTTTGACGAAGACAGAGTATAGCCTTACCGCAGCTTGTTACATGATTTGAACTAAATGTGGATAGCTTCGCCCAAAAGGTCTGTTACACATTTATTCAGGCTTTTACCCTCTGCTGCCGCTCTGGCAGCAATCTCGGCATGTAACTCTGGCGGAACCCGCAAATTAAACTTGCCGGAATATTCCTTCGATGGATTTATGCCTTCCTCTTCACACATCTCAAGGAAAACTTTCAAGGAAATCTCACCTTCTTTCTTAAGTTCTTCAATATTGGTGGCATAAAAATCAGCGCCACCATTTAAACCGACAAATTCTCCCCGAAATTTATCCAAAACGGGATCATATTGAATAATAGCCTTATAACCGTCTATATTCATAATATTCATCATGGCTTCACCCCATTTCTTTCCAACCATTTTCGAATACTTGAAACAGCTCCTTTGTCTGTGTCAGGAGACGGATGAGGTCGATGAAAAACTTGAACCTCTCCAAATAAAAACACCTATTCGGGAACCTTCTCGTTCTTTAATCTTGGCACCTAAACCTTTAAACAGAGATTCAATATCAGCCCATTTTACACTCCCACTGACAGGCCGTGAAAAAATTTGCTCCAAAGTTTTTAGGTGTTTTCGCTTCATGAACACATGATACCATATTTTAGTACTACATCAATAGTGTATACATGTTTTTTGAAACATGTAACACGAAAATTCTATGGTTTACCCATCAGTCTTTTGTTGGAAGTATTTATAATGTTCTGATCCTCGGCATCTCTTGTTGTTGATCCAAGGATTTGATATATCTGCGCCAAAGAATGACGATAGTGGAGATAGGATTAAGTGGCAGAGAAAACTAAAGAACAACCATTTGTTTCGGTCATGCCGGATCAGGCGTTGGTGCTTGAATGGGAAACGGTAACGGGCACAAGCCACCCGGACCAGATACAGCGCCTGGAGGAAATTGCACAAACGGTTGAAACTTCAAAAGACGGCTGGCTGTATGACCTGGGTTTTAAACAATTCCCGTTGGAATTTTCAGCCTCTTTTGACTATTTCCTTCGGTTCTCCCGCTGTTTTGTCCGGGAGTTGTTAAAAACCGCCGAACTTGAAACCTTACGGCAGGACGCTGTCATTGATGTACCGCCGGGGATTGTCGGGGATTTTATTGCAGCCTGCCCCCTGATGGCCGGGTCTGAATATATTACGGCAGAGATGCTTGAGGGGTTGTGGCAGGGATTCAATGAGACCTTTTCCCGGGATATCAAAAAATTCAACGGGCCTGTCAGCAACTATTTCCGTGAGAAGAATCCCGATCTTCATCCGGCAGGCCGGGTGTTTTTCCATCTGGTGGAAAATAAAAATTCCGATCTGCCCTTTGCCTTCATGGCCACCTATTCCGCAGGCATGGGAGCCAATGGAAAGCCTAAGCACCTGCCCCTGAAACATGCCATTGAAACCCATGGCGATGATGAACTTCTGACCCTTTTATCCACGGTGTACAAAGCAGCGGAACAAAGCCGCATCGTGGCGGATCTCATTGAATCCGGCGAATTGTTTCACCCCCTGGCCTGGGATGGAGATGAGGCGTTTGCCTTTCTAAAGGAGATCCCGGATTATGAAGCCTGCGGGGTACTCTGCCGGATTCCTGACTGGTGGAAGCAAACCGCCGCCCCACCCAAGGTGACCATCTCCCTAGGAGACAAAAAACCCTCCCTGGCCGGGCTGGATGCCATACTTGATTTTAAGGTCAGTGTAGAATTGGGCCAGCTGGAATTGTCCAGACAGGAAGTCGAAGCCATCTTAGAAGAAACCCAGGGCCTGGCCTTTATCAAAAACAAATGGGTGGCCGTGGATCCGGAAAAGCTCAGACAGGCTCTGAAAGCCTGCGATAGCATTGAGGACCTGGCCGCCTCGGGCATGACCCTGGGCAACGCCATGCGGGCCCGGCTGAATCCGGAAAAAATGCTGGGCCTGGACGATGACGAACAGGTGGATGTCAGCATATCCAACGGCACATGGCTGACATCCGTACTGGAAAAAATGACCCACCCGGAACAGGTGGATCCGGTGGTGCCGGGCAAAGGCTTCAAGGCCACATTGCGGCCCTATCAGGCAAAAGGCGTCGACTGGCTGAACTTTCTGGCCTCATACGGATTCGGGGCCTGCCTGGCCGATGATATGGGATTGGGAAAAACCGTCCAGATCCTGGCATGGCTGAGCACCTTTCCGTCAAACGCCAAACGCCCGGCATCGCTCCTGGTGGTGCCGGCCTCCTTGATTTCAAACTGGCAGGCGGAAATTAACCGCTTTCTGCCCGGCCTCAAAGTCTGTGTGGCCCACCCAGGGTTTGCATCATCGAATTCCCAACCCGATAAGGCCCCCAAAAATAAAGAATTCAAGCTCACCAAAACCCAGCTGAACCGCATGGATCTGGTCATCACCAGCTACACCCTGGTAAAAAAATACGACTGGCTTGCCGCCTACACCTGGCACAGCCTGATCCTGGACGAGGCCCAGGCCATTAAAAATCCAGGCACCCAACAGACCCGGGCCATCAAAGCATTGCCTGCCGCCCAGCGGGTTATCATGACCGGCACACCTGTGGAGAACCGGCTGTCGGACCTGTGGTCTTTGTTTGATTTTCTAAATCCCGGGCTTTTGGGCAATAAAACAGAATTTTCCAACTTTGCCAAAACCCTGCAAGACGATCCCAACGGATATGTCAGATTGCGGCAGATGATCTTTCCTTACATCCTGCGCCGCCTGAAAACCGATAAGACCGTGATCAAAGATTTGCCGGACAAGGTGGAGATGAAGGTCTTTGCAGATTTAAGCCCCAAGCAGGTGGTACTGTACAAAAAATCGGTCACGGATCTGAAACGTGCCATTGAGACCACCGAGGGCATCCAGCGCAAAGGCCTGGTGCTCTCTTTTCTGCTCCGGTTCAAGCAATTGTGCAACCACCCGGATCAGATCACAGGCTCCGGGGATTTCAAGGCCATCCACAGCGGAAAATTTGCACGCCTGGGCAGTATCTGCGAAACCGTTTATGAAAAACGGGAACGGGTGCTCGTATTCACCCAGTTTAAAGAGATGACAGAACCGTTGCGTGCCTTTCTTGAAACCATTTTCCACCACCCGGGACTGGTGCTCCACGGATCTGTCCCTGTTGCAAAACGCAAAAAACTGATACAAACATTCCAGGACAATGCCTATTGCCCCTTTATGGTGCTGTCGTTAAAGGCCGGGGGCGTGGGCCTGAACCTGACCCGGGCCAACCATGTGGTCCATTTTGACAGATGGTGGAACCCGGCCGTGGAAAACCAGGCCACAGACCGGGCGTTTCGCATCGGGCAGACAAAAAAAGTGTTGGTGCATAAATTTGTCACCCGGGGCACCATTGAGGAAAAGATTGATCGGATGATCAGTGAAAAACAGGCCCTGGCCGACCAGGTGGTCACGCCGTCCGCCGAAGGTCTGATCACGGAAATGAATGACCAAGATCTACTTGATCTGTTCCGGCTCTCCCTGCCGGAATAAGGCCGTAGATAAGAATTTAAAGGCAAAAGGAATCCAGCAATGCATTACGGGTATCCCAAATACGTGACCGTGGGTGAAAAACGGGCAAAAGCCGAAAAAAAACTTAAGGCCCTAAAAAAGAAAAATCCCGATATTCAGCCCGTGGTCCTTGAGGGCCAGGCTCTTGCAAAAACCTGGTGGGGCAAAGCCTGGAACCAAAACCTGGAACGATACGCCGATTATGCCAATAGGATCGGCCGGGGCCGCAGCTATGTCCGGCACGGGGCTGTTCTGGATCTTAAGATCCAGCCCGGCAAGGTAACAGGCCTGGTCATGGGAAGCGCCAGCACCCCCTACCAGGTCACCATCACCATTAAACCCATCCCCCCAAAACAATGGCAGGAGATCAAAAATCAGTGCAGGGGGAAAATGGACAGCATCAAACAACTGATGGCCGGCAAGTTTCCCAAAGCACTTGAAGAGCTGTTTACCCAAAAAGGCAAAGGTCTTTTCCCCTCTCCCAAAGAGATTGAACTGGATTGCTCCTGCCCGGACTGGGCAGTCATGTGCAAACATGTCGCCGCCGTGCTGTACGGCATCGGTGCGCGCCTGGATCAGGATCCGGGTCTGTTCTTCATTTTAAGAAAGGCAAAGATCAACGACCTGGTGGCCGAAACCGTACAGGAGAGCAAAAAAGAGCTTCTGGACAGATCAGGGAAAAAATCCTCAAGAATCATTGATGAAAAAGACCAGAATCTGTCGGATATGTTCGGTATCGACCTTGGTGTAGACGATTTGCCCGCCTTGCCGCCCCAAAACAACCCTGCAGGTAAAACACCAGCCAAACCCGGCAAATCAACGGTTGAGAAAGTAAAACCAGATCGAGCAAAAGCTGTAAAGGGCAAGCTCAAGTCCTACGACCTTGCCGGCAATGCAAAGAACACCGATTCCGCTAAAATCAAAAATACCGCCGGCATTGAAACCCTGTTTAAGCGACGAACACAACGCCATACCACGGTCACTGAAGTCATTGAAAAATCGGACATGGACCCGCAAAAAGTTAGAAATTTCCTGGCCAGTCTTGTAAGAAAAGGCAAACTGGAGCGGGTATCAAGGGGCGTTTACAAATGGGCCCGGCCGGAAAGAGCTTAGGCGCCGGCTTGATTCAAATCAAGCGTCTTGTTCACATTAATTTTTAAAAAATCTGCGTAACCCATACAACGATTTTAATTTAAGTTGCGGGCTGAATCCTGGCGAAAAACCAGGACAGCCCTTGATTGTTATTTGGGTCATTGAAAGGTATTGACCATTGGCCCCAGAAAAAGGAGTCCTACTTGGCACAGAGAAAACTAAGAGAAGCAGTGAAACAAAAACTTAAATCCCCCGGTTGGCAAAAACTTCTGCGCATTTCAAACCAGCAGCTGGCCATCACCATCGGCGCGGCGCTCAACGCCTTTGCCTATGTATTATTTCAAATGCCATACAACTTGGCCGCAGGCGGGGTTTCCGGGTTGGGTATTATTGTAAATCATCTGACCGGATTTTCCCCGGGGTTGTTCTATTTTACGGCAAACATCCCATTATTTGTCCTTGGCTTTTTCACTTTGGGCAGGTGGCGGTTCATATTTAATTCCACCTTGGCCGTTATCGTGTTTTCCGTTGCCACGGAATATCTTATTGTTCATATGCCGACGGTGTTCTCTCAATTTCCCATTACAGAGAATAAACTTCTGGCAACCATTTACAGCGGACTGCTCGTTGGGATCGGTACGGGTATTATCTACCGTTTCGGGGGCACCATCGGCGGGACATCCATCATTTCCCGGATCATTTACAATAAAACAGGGTTTCCCATGTCCCAGTCCGGCCTGTATGTGGACGTCATCATTATTGCCATTGCGGGATTCGTGTTCAGCTGGGAGACTTCCCTGCTGGCTTTTCTTGCGATTCTCATTGCAGGCATGAGTGCGGATTTTGCGTTGGAAGGCACCAGCCAGATGCGAACACTCATGATCATTAGTGAAAATCCGGAACCCTTGAGATATGCCATTATCAACGAATTGAAACGCAGTGTGACCATGTGGCAGGGCACAGGCGGGTATTCCGGTGAAGCACGCACCCTCTTATATCTCACCGTACTGCGCTCCCGGGTCTATGATGTAAAGTACATCATCAACCGCATCGACCCCGATGCCTTCATGGTGGTCGGTGTTTCCCAGCAAACCTGGGGCGGATATACTCTGAAAAAAAAAGTTAAACCTTGAAGACCCGGATAATTTCAATAAAGTTCTGGGCTAAATCAGACAGAACGCCCGCGTTCTTTGTCAATTTGAGGCTGTCCGCCTGAACATCCTGGGCGCCCTCCTGGGTAACGGCCAGTTCTTTGGTAATTTCCTCTGTGGCCAGGGCGCTTTGCCCAATGTTGTTATTGACGTCAAGAATCTCCTCGGTGATCTGGGTAATGCTTTTTATAATCTCCCCGGTGGCGGCGTTCTGCTGTTCCACCGCGGCCGAAATCCCCGCAATGGCCTGGCCGGATTCATCCACACTTTCGGAGAGGCTGCTTATTTTTTTCGAAATCCGGGCTGAAAATTCCTTAATCCCCTGTAATTTTTCATTGGCCTGGGTGGCGGATTTACCGGTTTCATCGGCAAGATCTGAAATCTCCTGGGCCACAACGGCAAACCCTTTTCCGGCGTCCCCTGCCCGGGCAGCCTCGATTTTGGCATTTAATGCCAGCAGGCTGACCTGCTCGGCGATGGCCTGAATTTCATCGGTTACCACATCCACATCCCGCGCCTGTTCGGCCAGCTGCTCCGCCTGCACGACAATGGACTCAAAATCGCTGACCACTTCATTTGTGATCTGATTGGACTGCCCTGCACTCATGGCAATTTCATTGACCGTCGCCCCCATCTCTTCCATGGCCGATGCAATGGTATTCAATGACATTGAGGCCTGCTCCATGGAGGCTGCAATGGCCTTGTTGGTGGCGCTTAACTGCTCAACGGCAGCGGATGCCGCCGTGGCCTGATCTGCCGCACCGGTGCTGGTTTCGCTAAGATTGACCGAAATGTCGTTGAGTTCGTTTGCAGCGTCAAAAATAACTTTGGAATTTTCATTGATCTGCCGGATGGCCTGTCCAAGATCACGGGTAACGTCATTGATCTGGAAAAGAATCTGACTGATCTCATCACCGCCTTTGGCTTCAAAGGTACGGGTAAAATCTTTATTTTGTAAACTTCTGGCCACATCCATAATGATTTCTATTTTTTTATTTACGAAAATACGAAAAAAAAGAAACACAAAAAGCATGGCCACAACAAGTCCTGCGACCCCCACAAAAATGCTCTGTCTTTTGCCCTGATTCACGGCTTTTTCGATGGATGCTGCAGAAGACAAAACCGTGATGCCGCCAATAATCTTACGTTGGCTGCCATGGCAGTGAAAGCACCGATTTCTGTTTAATATCGGGTTGCTTGTCACCCGGTAGGGCTGATCGTCCATCTCCATGTGGAAAGAAAGCCCTGAGTTTTTACCGGTTTCAAGCTGCCCCTCAATATCCCCGCCGGCCTCCGGTGTCATAAACCAGGTGACACGTGTGCCCACTTTACTGATGTCCGTGCTGAAAGAGACGGTCCCCTCAAAATCATACACATAGATCTCAAGGCCTTTGAGTTTTTCACTCATCCGGACAAATTCTTTTCGGACCGCATCATTGTCGCCGATGGCCAGAGAATCAAACATGGGGCCCTCGACGGCCTGAATAATTCTTTCGCTCTGGGTTTCAAGCTGATTCCGCCCCATCTGTTCCTGAAACCCAATGGTCTTGACCAGGCTGACCACAACCAGGCAGATAATGATCAATGATATGGGGATCATCACCTTGATCCAAAGGCGATTAAGCAGATTGAAAAACAAAGGTTTTATCATAATTCTATCCTCAGCGATTTAATAGGCGCTCCTGCTGTAAATCAAACATTTGAATTCAAAGACGATTATCCCCCAGGTGTGTCACCACCGCTCCTCGAAACGGCTTACCGGGTCTTGTCTATCACATGAACCGCACAGGCAATACAGGGATCGAACGAATGTACCGTTCTTAAAATTTCCACCGGACGGTCCGGGTCCGGGCAGGGGCATCCCATCAAAGACTCTTCCACAGGCCCAATTTTCCCTGCAGCACACCGGGGACCCAGGTTCCAGGTGGAGGGCACCACCAGCTGAAAATTTTCTATTTTTTTATCTTTAATTCGAATCCAGTGGGACAAGCCCCCCCGGGTTACACAACAGGTCCCCACCCCCTGGGCCGTATCAGGCATCTGCCATGATTTATAAATGGTGCTGTCCCCGGATTTGATGCGATTTTCGGTCTCATCGACCCACGCGTGTATTTTTCGGCTCAGCATCAGGGTTTCCACCACCCGGCAGATGGTCCGCCCCATGGTGGAAAAAAGCTGGTTTGGCTTCATACCCGCCTGTTTCATGAATCCGTCCAGAAGCGTCCGGGTCTCGGTTTCATTCCTGGCATAGGCGATGGCCCGACGGGCCAAAGGACCTGTTTCCATGGGTTCACCTTTGTAGCGGGGTGCCTTGGACCAGGAATACTTGTCTTTATCTTCGTAACTGGTATAGGCGGGATCCGTCTCACCCTCATAGGGCGTGCGGGGGGTGTCGCCTTTATACCAGCTTCGGGCAACATGCTCGGTAATTTCATTCATATCCAGGCCGGCTGCGGACTTAAAGTCATTCTTCCACAAAACACCAGCGTTAAAATAAGGGTCTTTGCCGGTTTCAGGATTCACAAAATCACTAAAATCAAAAAAGTTGCTTGTTCTGCCGTAGGCCCAGGCTTCGGGATGGGCTTTGGTCAAAAGAAGCACATCGGTCATCATGGCATTTTCCGCAAATTCCAGGGTGGTTTGGCAGATGCTGCGAAAATGGTCGATGGTTTCCTGATTTAAACTGTCGTAACAGGTTACCCCACCCACCACAAGGGACTGGGAATGGGGATTCTTGCCGCCAAAAAGGGCCATGGCCCGGCCCAATTCCAACTGGACCCTCAGCCCTTCAAAATAGTGGGCGGCCAGGATCAGGTTTTCTTCGGCAGACAAACGATAAGCTGGGTTTCCGCCCAGAAAATACGCGTTCTCCAAAAATCCAAGCTGACCGGACGCAACAAAATCTTTGATCTTTTTTTGTATAATAAACAGATCCGCCGGGTTTTCATCCCGGGCGCTCATCTGCCCCACGATCTTACCGGCCTTGGACGGGTCGGCCTTAAGCGCTGCAGCCATATCAATCCAGTCCAGACCATGCAGGTGATAAAAATGGACCAGGTGATCGTGGATGACAAGCGCAGCCAGAATCAATTCACGGATCAAAACCGCAAGGGGCGGTACCTGAAGTTTCAGTGCATCTTCGATGGCACGTATGCTGGTCAGCGCATGGGTATTGGTACAGACCCCGCAGACCCGCTGGGTAAACAGGGGGGCATCTTCGGGGGGGCGTCCTTTAAGAATAGTTTCAAGTCCCCGGAACAGCTGGGCGCTGGACCAGGCATTTTTAACAACATTGTTCTCAATTTCAACTTCGATTTTTAGATGGCCTTCAATTCGGGTTACCGGGTCGATAATGAGTCGCTTTCCGGTATGTTTGGCTGCCTGCTGGCTCATACTTTAGTCTCCTTTTATAAAAAAGCTTCCAGCAAGTCACTGGATTCTTTTTATCTTGATTACGGGCCAACGCCTGGGTGCAGATATGGACCAAGGACGGCCCGTGGCCGTTATACAACGCGGGTCCGGTTAAATTTTAGGGCCGTCAATGATCGGCCGATAGAAGGGAGAATAGTCATCCCAGAAATTCGGCTCACTACAACCGATGCATGGTGCCCCCGCCTTAATCGGCCAGTTCACCTGGTTAAACAGGTTATTGGGGCAGTTGTTGTGCGTGTACGGGCCTTTGCATCCCATATGATAGAGGCAATACCCTTGTTTCGCCTCAGGACTGTCAAAACTTTTGACGAATTCCCCGCGATTAAAGTGCTTTTGCCGGGGACAGCGATCATGAACCGTCTCCCCGTAGAACATGACAGGTCGATTCCAGGTATCAAGTGCAGGCAATTTCCCCTTGGTTAAAATATACAGCACCGTGCCGACAAAATTTGCAGGGTGAGGCGGACAACCGGCAATATTGATGGCATTAACCCCGACAGCCTTCAGGGCCTCATTGACACCTTTGGCCCCGGATGGATTGGGGGCTGCAGCCTGTACACCGCCAAAACAGGCGCATGTACCCATGGCAATGGTTGCCTTGGCCTTGGATGCCACACTGGCACAAAGCTGAAATATCGTCTCGCCGCCGACTTTGCCGTACTCGCCGCCATGATAGGTGGGGATGCCGCCTTCAATGACACAGATATAGCCTTCGGGATTATTCACTGCCTTGGCCAGTGCCCCGTGGGCCGCCGTGCCAGCAGCAGCCATGACGGTTTCGCAATAATCAAGGGAAATGACATTCATGATAATCTCATCGAAAAACGGCTCAGAGGCCCTGAGCAGTCCTTCGGTGCAACCGGTGCACTCCGCACCGTGCAGATAGACAACTGACGGTCGTTTTTTGGTGGTCAGGGCATGGGCAATGTCCGGAATAAAGGAGGCTTCCATGCCCATGAGTGCAGCCATGCCGCCACAAAATTTCATGAATTCACGGCGATCAATTTTTCTGCCGCCATGGGTCAGTTTATACCGTTCAAACCGATTGGTGCTGTTCATAAGGATCTCCCTATTTTTTTTCGGATTTATGGCAGGCGGACGTACAGCCAACCGGACTTTTGCCCCCTCTGGCCCGGGTCAGGGCATGGCATCCTAGACAACTGGGCGGCCCGTTGGAGTGCCAGGCCCGATAGAACCCATTCTCGGCAGTTGGATCATCGTCGGTATGACATTGTCTACAGGCGACGAATTTGCCCAGCTCCTTGGCAGAATCTTTGTGATGACATTCCAGGCACGCCAAATACATGGTGTGCTTTCCATGGGGGAACTTCACCGGACCTATCCACCGGTTGAGCTCGGTGTTTCCGTCGGGACGTTCCAAAATGATGACCTCTTTGACTTCATAGGCCAGGGCCGTTGTTGCCAGAATTGTCGCAACAACCATCACCGTGGCAAAAATAGAACGTTTGTGAACCATATGGCCTCCCAAACTTAAAAATGGAATTGGATACTTATTGACGATAAACCATTTATTCGCCAAGTTTCAACATTTATTTTCTATAATCTCAGACACATCGCATCGAATAGATCAAACGACGACTACAAGCACGATGTGATTTACGATATCGAACTGTCAACTCCCGGATATTTGAGTAACAGCCTCATCAGCTCTCGCCTGATTTACGATCTCTTCAAGAACTTTTTGTGTTAAATCCGCCAACCGGTCTTGAATTGGCGGTGTCAATTGATCACTGAAAGTGGTGTAATCCTTGGGTTCAATCCCGATAATCGTGGTGTCCGGCACCTGGCCCAGCAGGCTGCAAAAGGTCAATGTTTCAATCAAGTCCGCCTGGTGCAAGGCATTTCCAGCCGGAAGCCGTCCGTGTGCCTGCTCATGGATAATCCGGTAAATATCCCCAGGCTGACCGTTATTGAGCACCGTGTCCACGACAATCAACCGGCCGGCATCTAAAATGATATCCATTAGATTAAGCCCTTGGACACCACCGTCCACTAAAATAATATTGTCTGAAAACGTGTATTCCTCACGAAGTTTTTCAATCACGCGAACACCGACCCCGTCATCACTGTAGAGAATATTGCCCACCCCGAGAACCGTAAGATTTGACTTCAATTCATGCTCCTCTATCCGTTTGTACCGGTATCAAACGTCATTTCATTGTTGTTGGTTTTGTATGGCCTACATCTCTTCAATCAACGCGGCGTCCCTCATAAAATGATGGTCCGGCATATCCTCAACCGAATCGACATGGCAGACAGAGTATCGTTTGAATCCAATGGCATTCCGGTTTTGCTGGTATTGCAGGGGTTGTACATTATCCAGGTCCCTGCCAAGTTTATTGTGGGCCGGATAAACCGCATGGGTGGAACCGTGCCAGGCCTCACACATGATACTCCCGGTCTCGTCATGCCGCAGCCGGTAAAGTTCCGAGGGACCTGTGGTCCATGTATTGAAAACAGAATCAGGGGTGAATATTCAGGTACCAATTTAAATTTTTTTTTGTGATAATGGACACGATTTTTTCTTTTGGATAAATATTTAGAACTATAGACTAAATATGAATATGTTTCAACTATAGCTCGCCAACCATCTGTAAATTTAATATTTCGCACGTTTTTATGAATGGTGAATTCATAATTTTTTATATATAAACACAAAGTACCCGCTCAAATGACAGAACCTGAAAAATGTGGTAAATGACAAAATACTTTAAAAACGACTGAACGGTGGAGCACAGGAACATGCAACTCTATTTTATCACGGAACACTTCAAGGCGCGCAGGCTGACCTATGACGAAAAGCAGAATGTACTCTGGCTGGATCCGAACTTTAAAGAACGATTTCTGAAAGGCCGGCAGGTGGGATTTAACCTGGATCTTTTAAGGTCCATCAAAGAGTACCCGGCCCTCTGTTCAAAGGTGGCCGTTGATATCCCCCTTGCCTATTTTACCTTGCATTTAAAAGACTTGAAAGTCGCCCTCGGCGTTGATGAGGCGGGGTTGACCTTTGTAAACACATTAAAAATCCCTGATCATCCAAGCATTGCAGGCAATCCAATCGTTCAAAAGCCATTAACATAATACAACTCGTTTATAGGACATATATACGTTTTTTCGACGAATCGATTCGTTCGGTCATCAAACTGACCATAAGCCTGACGATCTAACGAGAAACCGTTCAGTCGTTCAGAGACGCAAGATGTTCAAGATGAGCCACGACAGCCCGGATTTCACCGTAGGAATAGTCGGTGCCCAGCGCCTCTTTCATCTGGGTCAGATTTTTATCCGGATCCACCACGGCCGTAATGGCCGCCCGTTTTTCTTCATCTTGAACCAATTGCTCCACAGCCAGTTCGCCTTTGGCCACAAAAGAGCACAAGTGCCCCTGGATGGTGGTCTCTGCCAGCCCCCGCTCCTGGGCAATCTCATCCACGGACAGACCGTCTTTAAACATCATCAGACTGATGTCCCGGGTGTTGGCCTGGGGTGTGCCCGCCCCCGGGGATTTGTTACCGCCGCTGTCTGAATTTTTCTCCGGGGTCTGGGCCGCCGGACGCGGCTGAGGGGATTCATCGCCCGGGATATTTTTTTCAGTGCAATATGCATCCACCATGGCCAGCAGTTCATCCCCATAGCTTTCCACGGTGGCCGGGCCCACTCCTTTTAAGGCTTGCAGCGTTTTTTTCGACCGGGGCAGGCAGACGGCGATCTGGACCAACACTTTCTGATGGGCCACCTGGAACGCTTTGACATTCTGGTCGGCTGCGATCCTTGTCCGCCACGCCTTCAAGGCCTGAAACATGTCTGGGTGGGCAATGTCAAGTTCGGTATAATCCGTCGTGGATGAAGCCGCACTTTTTTTGGACTCGGTTCCCGGCGCATCGGCCATGGCTTGGGATGACACGGCCCTGAGATATGCGCCGGTGGAAAATCCCCCGGCGCAGGATAAAATCCCGGCCCTTTTGACACGCACTTCGCGCTTTAGATTGTCCAGGGCATTTTGCGCCTGCTTGGCCAGGGCCGCATTGTCGGTGTCCACCGCCCCTTTTTCCAGCAGACGGCCAAACACCTGATCCAGGGCGTTGCCGAACCAGACACTTGCCTTTCTCACCCGTTCCTGAATAATTTCGCTTGTCTCCGGCAGCGGCTCTTTTGCCATCAACTGGTTTAATTGAATCTGAAATTTGTCGCTTACCTGGAACACCTGGTCCCGGGCACCGGCTTCCAGCTGGTCCGGGTCACCGAGCCCTGGGATACGCAGCACATTTCGGTTATCCCTTGCCAGCCTCAAAAAATAAAAAAACAAGCGCTTGAAACTTGAACAGTCAAAACACTTAAGCACCAACGTCTTCTGGCAGGCGGCCCGGGCGGATCTGAAAATTGCGGCAAGGTCCTGGTCCGGGGGTGCGGTGCGGTTCATGAATTCCACGACTACAGGATCGGTACCCAGGGCATTGGGCGGTACAGGCGCAGTAAGCACCAACCCGTCAAGACCGGTACAGCGGCTCAAGGCCACATAGACCTGGCCGTGGGCAAAGGCGTTTTGGGCATCCACGACGGCCCGTTCAAAGGTTAACCCCTGGCTTTTATGAATGGTAACGGCCCAGGCAAGTTTTAACGGAAACTGCTTGAATGTCCCCACCACCTCCTGCTGAATGGTATTATTTTCTTCGTTGACCTTGTAGGTGACATTTTCCCAATCCACCGGCTTAACCTCTACGACAGGCCCGTCCTTTTGATCCGATGCGCTTTGCCCGGCTGATCTTCCCGCACTGCCCCGGCAGGCCACGGTTACGGTGTCGATTCCCACATGGGTGACTTCCCCGATGGTGCCGTTGAAATAATTTTTATCCGCAGAGGCATCGTTGCGCAGAAACATCACCTGGGCCCCGGGTTTAAGGAGCAGCTGGTCGCCTGTGGGAAAGGCATGGGACGGAAAATCACCGGTCACTTTTGCAGCCAGCGTATGTGCCGTCGCTTGCAGCCGGGCAAGTTTCAGGCTGTTAATGGATTCGGCTTTTCGATTGTGCGTGGTCAGGGTGATATATCCCTGGTCCGGGGGATCGGGCCTCACCTGGCGATTGAGGATATCAGTACAGTGGCTGTCCATGCGGTTTTCGCGTACGGCATTGAGCAGACGGATGAAATCAGGATCACTTTGACGGTAAACGGTCTCGAGCTCTATGGTCACCAGCTCGGATCGGCTTAAGGCCTGGCTTGAAAAAAAATAGGGGGAGGCATAATAGCTGGACAAAAGATCCCACTCTTCGGGTTTGGTCACCGGGGGCAATTGGAACAGGTCTCCAATGAGCAGCAGCTGAACCCCGCCAAAGGGCCGTTCATCCCGGCGCAGCCGCCGCAATACCCCATCCAACGCGTCCAGCAGATCCGCCCGGACCATGGAAATTTCATCAATCACCAAAAGGTCAAGGCCGTTGATGATCTGTTTTTTTACCTTGGAAAACCTGAAAAAGCGCCGGTTGTCCTGGGGGCGATCACTCTGCCCGGACAAAAACGGCCCCAAGGGAATCTGAAAAAAGGAATGCAGGGTCACGCCACCGGCATTTACGGCAGCAACGCCCGTGGGGGCAGCAACCATGAACTGCTTGGGGCAGAACTCCTGCAGGGATTTCAGGAATGTGGTTTTACCGGTACCGGCCTTGCCGGTCAGATAGATATGGCACAGGGTGTCTCTGACAAAGGCCCGGGCCGCCTGGATTTTTTTGTTGCCTTCAAAGGAAGGTAATGTGGATTTTTCAGTGTCCATAAGCCTGTATTACAACAAAATCAAAACCCTGTCCACCGCACCACGGAAAGCACCGAATGACACGGAAATGAACATGAGCGCTATGCGCGCTCTCTTTCAGTGTTTTCCGTGTCTTCCGTGGTTATAAATCATTGTGCGGACAAAGCGGCGTTTTCTACAGCATCCGTTCGTTGGGACAGCCACCCCCCGCCAAGGGCCTTATAAAGATTGACATAGGCAGTGAAATAGAGTTGCCGGTTCTGGGAATACTCCAGCTGGGTAGAAAACAGGGTGCGCTGGGAATCCAGCACTTCAAGATAGGAACTGATCCCCTTGTCATACCGTTCAAAAGAGAGTTTATACGCATTCTCAGCCGCAGCCATCTTTCGCTGGGACGCGTCACTTTCCCTTCGGTAGGTATCCACTTCCACCAGGGCATCCTCCACCTCTTTAAATGCGGTGAGCACCACCTCCTGGTAGTTGAACAACGCCTGACGGGTCTGTTCTTTGGCCACTTCCACACGGAATTTACTTTTGTTAAAATCAAACAAGGGCCCCAATAGGCTGCCGCTCAGATTCCATATCCCGCCGTGGTTGGTGATATTCGACACTTCGGAAGAAGCAAGTCCCAGGACACCGGTCAGACTGATGGCCGGAAACCGCTGGGCCACGGCCACACCGATATTTTCGTTGGCGGCATGCACAAGGGCCAGGGCGTTTTTGATTTCAGGGCGGCGCTCCAGAAGGGAGGCAGGCATACCCACAGGGATCATGGGCGGCAAGGGTTGTTTATCCAGCGCAATACCCGTCCGAACAGCCCCAGGCAAACTTCCCATGAGCAACCTCAAGCGGTGCTCGGTTTTGGCAATGAGCCGCTCATAGGAGGGGATGGCACCGGCGGCCACTTCCAACTGAATCTGGGCCTGATTCACATCAATTTCCGGAATGATCCCTTTCTCAAACCGTTTGGTAATGATATCCAGGCCATCCTGCCGGGAGGTAAGAGTCTCCTTGGACATCTCCAGGCGCTGGCGATAGTCCAGAAGCTGATAATAGGTAGAGACCACGTCGGCAATCAGCGTGGTGCGCACCGCCCAGGCCCCATAGGCCGAGGCCAGAATCTGCGCCTGGGCTGCCGTCGTGGCCCGTTTGAATTTTCCCCAGAAATCCAGTTCCCAGGACAAGGTGGGGGCTATATATAAATTTTTGTTGGTAAACGTAGACCTTGTTCCCGAATAGTTGCCTGTAAACCCGCCGCCACCAAGATCGAGGGACGGGAACCTGTCTGCCCGGGTCATCCCGAAAGAAAATCTAGCCTCTTCAATCCGGCTTAATGCCGTTTTCAAATCCTGGTTATTTTCCAGGGCTGTGGTCACAAGCTCATAGAGCACGGGATCTTTAAACAGCTCCCACCACTTTAAATCCTGATCACCGCCGGCGTCGGCCGGGGCAAACCGGTAGGCGGCCGGAACATCCACCACCGGGGTTTCAAAATCAGGGCCTAATGAAAGACAGCCGGACAGTCCGAATCCTGAAAAAAGGACCAGGAGGACAAATAATGCCGAAATGGATGATAATCTGTTCATAACCATAATTTTTACGCTTTCTTGTTAGCCAAATCCCGTTTTTTCTCATACCGGCACAGCTTGCCGATCACCACAAAAAGCATGGGATATAAAAAGACCCCAAGCAATGTGGCCAGGCACATGCCGCCTAACAGCGCCACACCCATGACTTTACGGGACAAGGCACCGGCGCCCGTGGCCACCACCAGGGGTAAAATTCCAAGAATAAAGGAAAATGCCGTCATTAAAATGGGACGAAACCGTATTTTTGCCGACTCAACGGCCGCATCAAACAGGCTCATCCCTTCGTTGAATTTGATATTGGCAAACTCCACAATCAAGATGGCATTTTTGGCCGCCATGCCAATGAGCATTACAAGGGAAATCTGGGCAAAAACATTGTTTTCATAGGTCAGATCAAAAAACCGTGCCAGATAAACAAGGCCCAAGGCCCCGAACAGGGCAAAAGGAGTTCCCAATAAAATGCTGAAAGGCAGCGACCAGCTTTCATACTGGGCGGCCAGAATCAAAAACACGAAAATAAGAGAAAATACAAATACCATGGCCCCGGTACCGGATGCCGCCTTTTCCTGGTAGGACATGTCGCTCCAGGCATAGGTCATGTCATCGGGCAGCACTTCGGCAGCCACCTCTTCTAACGCCGTCATGGCCTGGACGGATGTATACCCCTGGGCAGGGGTGCCTGATATTTCGGCGGCCCGCATCAGGTTGAACCGGTTGGTGTAATCAGGGCCGTATACCTCTTTGACCTTGATAAATGCGGATAAGGGAACACTTTTACCGGCCTTGTTTTTTACAAAAAAGAGGCCCAGTTTTTTGGCGTTGCGCCGGTAGTCGGGTTCGGCCTGGATATAGGCCCGGTACAGACGCCCGAAGCGGTTGAAGTCGTTGACATAGGAACCGCCTAAAAATGTGCCGATGGCCGTGTAGATATCATTGAGACTGACACCAGCCTTCAAAGCCTTGTCCCGGTTCACCTCAATAAGTTTCTGGGGGACATTGGGGCTGAAGGTGGTGCGGATGGATCCGATTTCCGGACGTTTTTTGGCGGCTGCAATGAACTGCGTAGCCTGGTGCCCTAAATAGGCCGGGGTATTGCCCACACGGTCCTGGAGCATGAAGGTAAAACCGGACCCCGTGCCAAGCCCCGGGATGGCCGGTGGCGAGAAAGCAAAGACCTGGGCCTGGTTGACCCCGAAATAAAACTCTTTATTGACTTCATTGACCAGATCATCGGCGGTTTTTTCACGTTCATCCCAGTCCTTGAGGGAAACAAACAAGAACCCGTAATTGGGTCCCATGGAGGAGGAGAGCATGGAAAACCCCGTGGCATTGGTCACATAGGCCACTTCCGGGTGTTTGGCAAGGATCTTTTCCACCTGTTTGGCCACGGCGTCCGAACGCTGCAGGGACGCGGCATCGGGCAGCTGCATATTCACCATGAAATACCCCATGTCTTCGGTGGGGATAAACCCGCCGGGCAAAAGTTTGCCCACAACACCTGTACCCAGGCACACGGCAACAATGAAAAGGATACCCAGAATCGCCTTGCGGGCCACCATCTTGGTAATGCGGGTATAGACGTTGGTGGAGGCGTCAAAAAATTTATTAAATACTGAAAAAAACCACCCCAAAGGTCCCCGGTAGGGTTTGGGCGCCTTGAGCAAAAGCCCGCAAAGCGCAGGACTTAAAGAGAGGGCATTGATGGAGGAAAACAGCACCGAGACCACAATGGTCAAGGCAAACTGCTGATAGAGCCGCCCGGTAATGCCCCCCATGGCCGCAACCGGCAAAAACACCGCCACAAGGACCAGGGTGGTGGCAATCACAGGTGCGGTAACCTCGCGCATGGCTTCGACTGTGGCGGTTTTGGCGTCCATGCCCTTGGCAATATTGACCTGGACCGCCTCCACCACCACGATGGCGTCATCCACCACAATGCCAATGGCCAGCACCAGCCCCAGCAAAGACAGGTTGTTCACCGTAAATCCCAAAAGAGGAAACGCCACAAAGGCACCCAGCAGGGAGACCGGAATGGCAATGGTGGGGATCAACGTGGCCCGCCAGTCCTGGATAAAGATAAACACCACAAAAACAACCAAAGCCAGGGCAATCACAAGGGTTTCAACGATTTCGTTAATGCCTTTGGTGATGGGCAGTGTGGCATCCAAAGAGACATCATACTGCATGCCCTTGGGAAAGGATTTGGACAACCGGGCCATCACGGACCGGATCTCCTTGGCCAGGTTCACAGCATTGGAGCCCGGTGCCTGGTATAGGGCAATAATGGAACAGGGCTTGCCGTTCATGCGGGAAAAAACGTTGTAGGACTCCACGCCCAGCTCCACCCGGGCCACGTCCTTAATCTTAACCTGGGCTCCGGTCTCTGTGGTGCGGATCACAATATCGCCAAAGGCCTCCTTGGACGCCAGACGGTCAGGCAGGCGAACGGTGTAGGTAAATTCGGTGCCTTTGGGTGCCGGTTCCGCACCGAACTTGCCGCCGGGAACAATAATATTCTGGGCCTTGATGGCATTGGTGATTTCAGACACGGTCATGTCCAGCTGAGCCAGGCGGTCCGGCTTGATCCAGATGCGCATGGAGTAGTCGGAGCCCCCAAGAACATCCACGCGTCCGATACCTTTCAACCGTGCCAAAGCGTCCTTAATATTGATCAAGGCGTAGTTGTTTAAAAACGTCTGGTCATATTTGCCGTCCGCATCGGTGAGAGACACCAGCATCAGAATATTGGGCAAGGATTTCTGGGTGGAGACCCCGAGACGCTTTACCTCTTCAGGCAGTTTGGCCGTGGCGGCTGACACGCGATTTTGAACAAACACGGTGTTCATGTCCGGGTCGGTACCAATTTCAAAGGAAACATTAATGGTCATGGTCCCGTCATTGGCATTCACCGACTTCATATACAGCATGTTGTCCACGCCGTTGATCTCTTGTTCAAGGGGTGTGGCCACCGAAGCTTCCACATTGGCGGCATTGGCACCGGTGTAGCTGGCCCGGACCTGAACGATGGGCGGGGTAATATTGGGATACTGCTCCATGGGCAGCTGCATTGCGGACAAAACGCCCAGGATAATCGTAACAATCGCAATAACCATGGCGACAACGGGTCGCCGAACAAAAAAAGCGCCCATTAGCTTTCTTCCTGTGCTATACGTTCCACCTTCACCGGTTTAGCCGTCACCTTTGTCCCGTCGGCCACCTTCTGCAAGCCTTCGTAGACGATGGACTCACCCCCGGAAAGACCTTTAGCGATCAGAACAAAATTATCAACCTCCGGCCCCAGGACAACATCCTGCTCTTTGACGGTGCCGTCTTCACCCACCACGAAGACCTTTTTAAGACCCTGCAGATCGGTGACACAGCGCTGGGGAACCAGTACCCCGTCCTTGACGCTATCAATCATTGCCTTAATTTTACCGAACTGACCCGGGCGCAACAATCCGTTGGGATTGGGAAAGGAAACCTGCACCAGAATCGCACCGGTGGTGGGATCAATCTGCCGGTCCAAAAAATTTGGCGTTCCCTTGTGGGGATAAACAGAACCATCAGCCAGAATTAACCGGATATCAGCGTCAAATGTTCTTTTCCTGCCCAGCCCCTCCTGCCCTGCGGCCTCAATCTGGCGTGCTGCCCCAAGGTATTGGGATTCTGTCAAGAAAAATTCGGCTAAAACGGAATTGGTGTTGGAAACGGTATTTAAAATGACCGGGTTGGGGTCACGGCCCACAAAATCCCCAACCTTGGCCTTGGTTTTTCCGATAATGCCGTCAATGGGAGAATAGACCTTGGTATATCCCATCTGGATCTGGGCGGCCCGGACATTGGCCTGGGCGGCCGTCACACCGGCTTTTGCCGCATCATAGGCGGCCACAGCCCCGTCAAGATCACTTTGGGATACGGCATTCATCTTCGCCAGGGGCCGGTACCGGTCCAGATCCCGTTTGGTCTTGACCTGTTGGGTCCGCGCCTCTGCAAGAAGTCCTTCCATTGAAGCGACCTGGGCCTCAAAAGGCTGGCTTTCAATGGTATAAAGCAAGTCTCCCGCCTTAACCGGTTCGCCTTCCTTGAAGTGAACCCCTTTTAAAAACCCTTCTACCCGGGCCCGAATGGCAATATCCTTGGCACCGTAAATCTGGCCCACAAAGGTATGATAAATGGGAACATCCTCGGCGTGTGTCTGATACACGCTGACGGATACAGGCGGAATGGCCCTGGCTGTTTTCTGTTCAGATTCTTTACAGGCCGGTGTCCAAACCAACAATACGAGCACCAGCAGTACAACGCTAAGTTTAGTTTTCATTTTTTCCACAAATCCATGCCTTAGTGTTCACCCATAGATCAGACTTTTCATCTGGGGCGTAGAAGTCGAAGACAAAAAATAGATACGAATGGACACACGTTTACATAAACCACTCAATCCCGCCATCTTTTGCCCCAATTGACTATGAACACAATTGAGCAAAAGTTATTTCTGATATTCCTATATTTATTATACTATTCCCGTTGTACTTTAAAGCATTTTTCTAAAAAGCTAGCAAAGAAGAAACAAACCCAAGATTAGAGGATCAAAACGCTATATATTCCGGGCTTTTTATACGATAAGGCAGTGAAACTTGCGCCCATGGCCGAGGCCACCATACTGGGCACCAAAGGGCCCTTCCGGGTATCTATTTTCCCACAGTCTGGGGCAGGTAAAGATCAAAACAACTGCCCTGGCCTTCCGTACTGTCCACAAAGATATACCCCTTGAGCCGGGCCACAATCCCCTTGATAATGGGAAGCCCCATGCCCGTGCCCCGCCCCCGTACCTTTGTTGTGAAATAGGGCTCAAATATATTGTCCATGACGGCCTGGCTCATCCCGTGTCCGGTATCGGTCACCTGCAAATGCAGATAAGGCCCCGGAAGCATCTGTTGTGTCTCTTCCAGGGGACGTTCCTGAATCTGGATTTCATCCAGGCGCACGGTAAGCACGCCCCCTTTGTCGATCATGGCATGGTGTGCATTGGTGCAAAGATTCATGACCAGCTGATGGATCTGGGTGGGATCTGCCATGATGGGCGAAAGATCTGCTGTGATCAACGTTTCGATCTTTATGTTTTTAGGAACCGAGGCACTCAGCAGCTTTAAACTCTCCTTGATGATGGGTCCGGGATGGCACCGGATATACTCCTTTTCCCCCTGTCGGCTGAATGCCAGAATCTGGGCCACCAGGTCCTGGGCCCGGCCCGATGCATTTTTCACCCGGCGCAGGTATTTGAACATCTTTTCATCATCGGGGCATATTGACAGACACAGATCCGTATACCCGAGGATGGGGGACAAAATATTATTAAAATCATGGGCAATGCCGCCGGCCAGGACGCCAAGGGCCTCCATTTTCTGAAGCTGAACGATCTGGCGTTTAAACTCAATCTGCTGGGTTTCACACTGCTGCCGCCTGTAGACACTGCCGATCTGCTGGGCAACGCCCATAATCATATTCATATCATTATTGTCTAGTTTTCGGAGGGTGACCGTATTTCCGGCAATCATGATGCCGATGGGCGAACCGTCCACTTCAATGGGGGTGACGACAAAAGAGCGGGGTTTAATCCGTTCGACCACCTCACGGCTCTGGGGAAATTTACTTTTAAGCCATACCATGTCGTTCACAAGCATCGTTTTGTTAAGCCTGAAGGATTCATAAACAAGCCCTTCGGAGGACCCCTCAAGACAGATGCGATAGTCGCGGATGTGAAGCATTTCCACCGGCGTAAATCCATAGCCTCCCCGATAGGACAAAAAGGTTTTCTCATCATTGGCGATCATGATAGCAATCCGGTCATACCGAAGCTTTTTACCCGCAATATTTGCGGCCCGGTTAAAAATACAGGCATCGGCATCCTCAATGCCCAGGACCTGACCAATTTCCACAACGGACTTTGCATTTTCAGCGAGGCTCTCAACCTGGGCGCGCATCGCTTCTCCGGCGTTTTGAATGCCAATTAATGACCGTGAAAGTACCCTTGATTTAACGGTCTGAGCGGCCCAGCCGAGCCCCAAAAATAACAGGGCCGGACAAATCAGCCACAGGTTGGGCACAACGACCAAAGGCATTATCCACAACGCTGCGAATGAGGCCATTGTGGCAAGACCGGCAAGCAGGCAAAGTGCGGAAAGAATCGGAAATGCAGAATTGCGCCAGGTCAGTTCATACCTGCAGACCTTGCCCCCGTTGGACGCACATTCTGGATGACTTACGGTCAGTTCATTATGAAGAAAAACGCTCCCAAGTCCCTGGAAATATCCCTGCCGCATCTGACATTGAAAAGGCGCTTCTTTGGTTTTTTCATTGGATGTAACCGTCACCTCAATTTTATTTTTACCCAGATAACGAACCCTATAATCCGAAGCAAGGGTCAGGGTCCCGGCATATTTTGCCATCATCCCGCAGGCCTGCCGGACACCGGCAAAGGGCAGTACCAGGCGGCGAATCGCGCCCATACAGGCGGATTTCACCACATAGCGGCCCGCCTTTTGGGCGATTTTCATATTGTCGGTAATGATGCACAAGCGCTTATGAAACCGGTTAAGCTGTGACTGGCACAGCGATATGGCATTATCACCGATTTTACCGTAGTTTGCGATTCCGGCCTCGGCCATGAGATCATCGATGTCAATTTCAGGATATTCTTCCTGTATCATCAGGACATAGCCATCCAGAATCTTATTGCTGTACAGTGGTCGTTCTTCCGCAGTTTCCATTTTTGATTTCCCCATGGGTTGAAACATTGCATCGGGCCGTTACATCATTGCAAATCAGCGCTTGAGATTCAATCGAATCCTTATAAACTAAAACTGCACTTCTTTCTTCACAAAAATATTATTTCACTGTTAAAGCATCTTTCAAACATACGAAATTGACGACGGCAGGTTCTCTGCTTTCGCCCGTGTACGCTGAATCAGTGGTAATAAGGATGAATTTTTTGACAAAGATTTTATGATATATTATATCAATATCTTTTATAATAACTATGGGCGAACCTGGAATACTGAACACCTAAGGTTTGAAGCCCACAACACACATTGAAAGATCCGTGTGGAGTGCACGGGCTTTCTTTAAAAATCACAATCTGGGAGGATGGATGCAAACAGGAAAAGTTAACCAGCGGATTTTATCATTCATGGAAAAACGGGGTATGGATATCCCGGCCTTGTCCGAGGCAGCCGGCCTTGACCCCAAATTTATCAAGACCATGCTTGAAGAAGATGCCTACCCCCCCTTGGGCCCTTTAATGAAAATTGCCAGGGCGCTGGGCGTGCGCCTGGGTACCTTTCTGGATGATCAGGACAGCACAGATCCCTATATTGTCCGCAAGGCCGAACGGGCAGACGGTTTTTCAGTGCTTGACGGTACCAACAAAGCCCCGGCCTTAAATTTTTATGCCCTGGGCAAAGGGAAATCGGACCGTCACATGGAACCGTTCTTTGTTGAAATCCTGCCTGAATCCGCAAAGCAGAAAACACTGTCTTCCCATGAAGGCGAAGAATTTATTGTTCTTATTTCAGGTTCTGTGGAGGTCATTTACGGCAATGAAACATATGAACTGAACGCCGGAGACTCCATCTATTATAACTCTGTGGTTCCCCATTATGTCTCATGTATGGGGGAAGAAAAGGCTGAAATTTACGCCGTGATTTATATCCCGGAATAAAGCGGCCATGGGCTGCGCCGGGACGCTCCACCTATCCGGCATGGCCCCCCAGCACAATAAAGGACGAAATTTAACAACCTAATTTGGGACTTTATATAGAGAACAGCTATGGCCGCGCCTGCAAATATTCTAAGCCGGCCCCCCACAGCAACCCCAAGCCAAAGAGGAATAAAGCATCATATGGACGAAACTTTGCCATTGCAATCCCTGACACTAGGCCAAATTCTTGACCGAACCGTTGAAAAATATCCGGACAATCCGGCCGTTGTCTATGTGGACAGGGATTTTCGCCTGACCTACCGCCAATTTGCCACCTGTGTAGATGAAATCGCCAAGGGTCTCATGGCCCTGGGTGTTAAAAAAGGGGAGAAGGTCGGTATATGGGCCACCAATGTACCCTACTGGGTTATCTTGCAGTTTGCCACGGCCAAAATCGGGGCGGTGCTGCTCACAGTGAACACCAACTATAAAACAGCGGAACTCGAATACCTGCTGACCCAGTCGGAATGTGAAAACCTGTTTCTCATCAACGGGTATCAGGATACGGATTACATCTCCACCGTCTATGAACTTGTGCCGGAGCTGAAAACCTGCCAGCGCGGTGCCCTGAAATCTGAGAAATTCCCGCATTTGAAGCGTGTGGCATTTCTTGGCCCGGAAAAACACAGGGGAATGTACACCATCCCCGAAATCCGGGCCCTGTCCGTCATGGTTTCCCAAGAAGAATACCAGGCCCGCCAGGACAGTCTGGATCCCCATGATGTGGTGAACATGCAGTACACCTCGGGCACCACGGGGTTTCCCAAGGGCGTTATGCTCACCCATTACAACATCGGCAACAACGGCTTCTGGATCGGTGCCAACCAGAACCTGGGACCAAATGACCGGATCTGCCTGCCCGTGCCCCTGTTCCACTGCTTTGGCTGTGTGCTCGGGGTTCTGGCCTTTATAAACCATGGATCTTGCATGGTGATCCTGGAGGGATTTGATCCCCTGCTGGTCATGGCCTCGGTGGAACAGGAAAAGTGCACCGGCCTTTACGGGGTGCCCACCATGTTCATTGCCGTACTGGACCACCCCCTTTTCCACAAATTTGACTTTTCATCCCTGCGAACGGGCATCATGGCCGGTTCCAACTGCCCCATCCATACCATGGAGCAGGTGATCGACAAGATGAACATGTCCGAAATCACCATTTGCTACGGCCTGACCGAGGCATCTCCGGTCATGACCCAGACCCGGCAGAACGACGACATCCGCGTTCGCACGGAAACCGTGGGCCGGGCACTGCCCCACCTTGAAGTCAAGGTCATCGACATTGCCACAGGCGAAGATCTGCCTGCCGGCCAGCAGGGGGAGGTGTGCGTCCGGGGTTACAGCGTCATGAAAGGATATTACAACAATCCCGAAGCCACGGCCAAGACCATCGGCGAGGACGGCTTTCTGCATTCAGGCGACCTTGGCGTCATGGATGAAGCAGGCAACCTGTCCATCACAGGCCGGCACAAGGACATGATCATCCGGGGCGGCGAAAATATCTATCCCCGGGAGATCGAAGAGTTCTTGTATCGCATGGACGGTATCCGGGATGTCCAGGTGGCGGCCGTGCCCAGCAGAAAATACGGTGAAGAGGTCGGTGCCTTTGTCATTTTGAACGAAGGATCCAACCTTGAACCCAGCGACATCCAGGATTTTTGCCGGGGAAAAATCAGCCGGTATAAAATCCCCAGATATGTCCATTTTATCAAGCAATACCCCATGACGGCCTCGGGCAAAATCCAGAAGTATAAATTAACTGAAATGTCCGAAGATATATGGCCGGAAAGACGTTAAGAACCACAACTTTTATAAAGCAAATACCATTGCTTGTTCTTTGACGCATCTGCCGCGTTACCGCAAAGGCCCAATAGCAAAAACTATCGGGCCTTTGCTGCCTCTTGTATATGCGCCAAAGCGCCATTTGTTCAGAAATACGCTTGCCTCTTGATGCCGTTATAAATATAATTGCCAAATTCATTTTCATATAACAGCCCATAGTTCGAAGTCATGGGCTGACACTGCCACCCAAGGGGCGATCATTCATATGGGAAAAACATAGTGAATAAACAGGCTGCCAGAATCTTAATTGTGTGCTGGATCGTGTTTGTTGCGGTGACACCCTGTTCAGCCCAGATCAAAAAAATCCTCTTTGTGGATTCCTATCATCCCGAGTATTTGTGGAGCGCCCAAATTACCCGGGGTATCCACACCATCCTGGATACCGATCCTGATATTAAACTTGAAATATTCAGGATGGACACCAAACGAAACAAATCCCTGGAATTTAAAAAGGCAGCAGCACTCAGGGCAAAAGAAAAAATTGAATCGTTTAAACCCGATCTGGTCATTGCCTCGGATGATAATGCTGCAAAATACCTGATTGCGCCGTACTATCTCAACACGAATCTTCCTGTTGTATTCTGCGGCATCAACTGGGACGCCTCGATTTATGGTTTCCCGGCGCCCAACGTCACCGGCATGGTGGAAACCTCCTTTTTTGACACCGGCATATCCATGTTGAAGCAATTTGCAAAGGGAGACCGAATCGGATTTTTGTCCTCGGACACAGAAACCCAACAAAGAAAAATAGTACAGCTGACCCAAAGATTTAAAGTGCGCTTCAACGTCCGGCTTGCAAAGACCTTTGATCAGCTCAAGCAGGATTTTCTTGATCTCCAGGAAACTTGCGACATGATTTTGCTTCAGGAGTTCCGATCCGTCGAGGGATTCGACCACGAGGCCATGAAGATTTTTGTCAATACCCAAACAAGGGTGCCCACATTGACCATGGCCGATTATATGGTGGACTATGCGCTGATGGCCTATGCCAAAAGCGGTGATGAGCAGGGGGAATATGCCGCCCGCACCGCCCTGCAAATCCTGGATGGCCGGTCTCCGGGCGATATCCCGGTCACCACAAACAAACAGGTGAAAATATACCTGAACATGACACTGGCCAAAAAGCTGGGTGTTAAATTCCCCATGACCCTGATGGATTACGCCCAACTGGTAAGTACGGAGCAAAAAAAACTGCTTTATATCAACTCCTACCACAAAGGATACCTATGGAGTGACGGAATTGAGAAAGGCCTGCTCAAGGCCCTTGGCATAGACATTGATCCGGACAGCAACACCATTGACACATCCCTCAGCCCGGTTCAGGTAAAAATAATCAGGATGGACACCAAGCACCATCAGCGGGAAGCGTTCAAAAAAACGGCAGCACTCAAGACCAAGGCTCTGATTGAAAGCTGGAGACCCGACATTGTGGTCGTCAGTGACGACAATGCATGCAAATACCTGGTTGCACCCTATTATATCAATTCAAGCCTGCCCATTGTCTTCTGCGGGGTCAACTTTGATGCCGCAATGTACGGTTTTCCAGCATCCAACATCACCGGCATGGTGGAAGCAAGTCCCTATGAGGAAACCATCGCTTTGATGAAACAATTCACCCAGGGGAACCGGATGGGATTCATCGGCACGGACAACCTGTCAAACCAGAAGGAGATAGCCCATTTAAAAAAACGAATAGACATAACAAACTGGCAGATTCGGCTGGTTTCCAGTTTGGACCAATGGGAAAAAGCGTATCTCGAGCTTCAGGATGAGGTGGATATGCTGATATTGAATGAATGTGTCAGTGTCGAAGGCTGGAACCCCAAAGCGGTGGAAAAATTTGTCCTTGAGAACACGAAAATCATCACAGGAAGCGTCGGTCACAACGATATTCCGTTCGCCCTTTTGGGCAGGATTAAAATGGCCGAAGAACAGGGATGGTGGGCAGGAAAAACCGCCTTGAAAATCCTGAACGGCACCGCACCCTCTGCCATTGCCGTCACCACCAACAAATACTCAAAACTGCTTTTGAACATGACGCTTGCCAAACGCATGGGGATTGTCTTTCCCATGGAACTGATCGAAGAAGCTGATTTTGTAGAAAAGGACGGGGAAGTCCTGCCATGAAATACCATTCCATCACCTTTAAGCTCCTTTTCTTTATCGTCAGTGCCTTTATCCTGACAACCGTATTTGTGCTTGCCTTGTCGGACATTCAGTTGCGGCGGGTCATAGATAAAAGCCAGACCTCTATTTATGAAGAAAAAATAGACGGAATGCTCGGCATTTTAAGTTCATACCATCAGCGGCTGGAAAAGACGGAACTGGTCGACGTCTATGAACAGGATTTTAAAAAAAAAGCGATAGAGAACATCGCCCAGGTGGTACAAAACCAGAAAGACGGGGTTGAACTGCTCATCCTTGACCATGAAGGAAACCTGATATTCAGCCCCCGCCTGCCCCCCGGCACCCCGGCACCCCTGGCCGGCTTATCAGATGGAAAAATTATTAAATCGGCACAGGGCAGTTTTGACTACAGATTAAACGGTGTGGGGTACTGGTGTATCTTTAAACGGTTTGAACCCTGGCAATGGCGCATCGCATACACCCTGCCCCTGGATTACAAGTATGCCGACGCCAAAACGTTTTTTAACTTCATGCTCCTTATTATGGTGGGCATCAGCCTTACGGCCACCATCCTTCTCTCGTGTGTCGTGACCCAGTTTACCTACCCCATCACCCGGTTGACGGAGATCTCTGCACGAATGGCCAAAGGAGATCTGAATCAGGGGATCGATTTTGGCGGCAAGGATGAAATAGGGATACTGGCCCACTCCTTTGAACTCATGCGGGACTCCATCAAGGAAAAAATATCCCGGCTAAGCAGTCTTCAAAACTATTTATCCAATATCATCGACTCAATGCCTTCGGTGCTCATCGGCGTGGATGAGCTGGGAAAGGTTACCCAGTGGAACAAAACCGCGGAACAGACCACAGGGATTGGAGCCCAAGCAGCCCAGGGCCAACCCCTTTCAAACGTACTTCCAAGCATGGCACCACAGATGCCGCAAATCATTGAGAGCATCCGGACCCGGAAAGTCCACCGGAAGCGCAAAAATCCCAGGCACTCGGAAAAGGGAATTCATTATGAAGATGTCACCATCTATCCCTTGATTGATAACGACGTGGAAGGTGCGGTAATCCGGCTGGACGACGTAACGGAAAAGGTCCGTCTTGAAGAGATGATGGTGCAGTCGGAAAAAATGCTTTCCGTGGGCGGGCTTGCCGCCGGCATGGCCCATGAAATAAACAATCCTTTGGCCGGCATGCTCCAGACGGCAACCGTCATGGAAAACCGTTTGTCAACGGACTTAAAACTCAATGCCAATATCCATGCAGCCGAACAGGCCGGCACCTCAATGGAAACGATCCAGGCCTTTATGGAATCCCGGGGAATTTTCCGGATGATCGATACCATTAACCAGTCCGGCCGCAGAATAGCCGATATTGTGGACAACATGCTCTCCTTTGCCCGAAAAGAGGATTCGAAAATTTCTCTGAATGCCTTGGAACATCTGCTGGACAAGACCCTGAATCTTGCGGCTACGGATTATAATTTGAAAAAAGAGTATGATTTTAAACAGATCCGGATTACCAAAGCGTACCAGATGGGCGGCACGCCCAAAGTCCCCTGTGAAAGCAGCAAAATCCAGCAGGTCCTGCTCAATATTTTAAGAAACGGAGCCCAGGCCATGCAGGAATTCGGACAAAAAAAACCGGAATTTGTTATCCGCACCTGGTTTCATACCGCGACAAAGCAGGTATGCCTGGAAATCCGGGACAATGGGCCGGGTATGGACGAAAAAGTACGCAAACGCATTTTTGAGCCGTTTTATACCACAAAACCGGTGGGTGTTGGGACAGGGCTGGGGTTGTCTGTATCCTATTTCATTATCAAAGAGAACCATGACGGGGACATTCGGGTGGAGTCCAGCCCCGGGAACGGCACCGCATTCATTATCTGCCTTCCCCTAAAAAAAGATAAGCCTCAATCACAGCCGTGTTAAGTCACTGAACCACTAATAAAAAAGAAGTATCCAGATCAGAACCAGGACTCGGGACAACAGCCCGAACATCATGGTGATAACACAGATGGCCGTCCCGTTGCGCCCCTCGTAAATGGCGATATACCGGGGCAGGGTCCGGCGCAGGCGGGTCACGGGAATCATGAGAAGGCCCCCTGCGATAAGAGCCGTGATCGCCTCATATCCGGTGATGCTGTGCTGGGTCAACAGATTTGACATGTAGCTGATTCCTGCAACCGGGCTGAATATGTAGGTGGTAAGCGGACCGATGACGGCAGGGGAGAGGCCCAGCGCAGAGGTTAACGGGGCAATCCCCGCCTCCACCCAGGAGAGCATGCCCGACTCGGTCAGCAGCTGAACCACCAGGGTTACAACTGCCAGCACCCCCGTCATCTTGAAAAACATTTTCTTTCGGGCATCCCAGGCGTCTTTTAAAAGCCGCAGAAAACTGCGGTTCTGACAATGCACATCGTCCGGTGCGCATTCATAGGCCGAAAACGGATCATCCCCGATCTCCAACGAATCTCGACCCTTGCCACCGGCCCGCCCCCGAATCAGTACATAGCAAAGTTTCAGCACACCGGTCAGCCAGAAAGCGCTAATGTAAATCATGGCCAGACGGGTACCCAGCAGGGGAAGCACAATGGGCAGCTGAAAGGTAAGGGTCTCTTTGAGATGAAAGGGAACCGTGTTAAGGATGCCGGTCAGCCGAAGCTCTCGGTCATCCAGGCGCTTGTCCGCATGGAACTGGGCCGCCATGGTGTGGGCCGCGATCATGGAGCCCACAGCAGCCAGAAAACAAACCGCTGTTTCAGCCGGCATGCGGGCAAGACTTGCCACGGGCTTACCCACAGGTTTCAGACGGCGCATCAGCCCCATCTGCATAAACAGCTCCACCCCGAAAAGGCTGACAAACATGACCGAACCCATTCGAAACACCAGGTCCAGCGTAAACATGAATGAAGAAATTAAAATATCCATGTATGACCAACCGTCTGTAATAAAAGGTTTCCCTCACCCCATCAGGTGACTTTTTTAAGGATGCGCCTGTATAATGGATTAGTTCATCAGGCTTGCTTCAAGGCCAAGCCCGTAGGCTACGCTGGTAAACGCGTCAGCGGTTTTAATCTTATCCGCCCCCAGCCGGCATTCAAATATGCTTCTGATCAGTGGAATATAAGAAGACCCTCCGGTCAAAAACACGGCATTGATCTGTTCCGGTCCGATGCCCGCATCGGCAAGGGTATTCGCCACACAGTCGTCGATTTTGGCAACCAGGTCCTGGATCATCTCTTCAAATGCCGCTCTGGTAACAAGCTCTTCAATGGTGATGCCGTAGTCCTTGAAGATGACGGTGGCATCGTCATGGTCGGACAGACGGCATTTGGCGGATTCAATGGCCCGGAATAAGAGATATCCATAGTTATCGTCGATCAAACATTCCAGATTTTCCAGCAGACGCTTGTCCCTGAGAGATGCACCGACTTTGAGTTCTTTTATGCTGTTAAGGGTCTGGGGCCGCCGAAGCCATGGGATGCGGTGCCACTGCATCAGATGGCTCAATACCAGGGGGGAGAGGCCGGTCAGATTATCACTGAACATGGATTTGACTTTAACATCCGTGCCATAGTGCTTTGCCACCTTGTGGCGCATGATCAGGGCGTCAAAATTATCACCGCCGATATAAAGCCCGCCAACGGAAAGAATATCCTTTTCCCTGTCCCCGGCCTGGGGCGACTGCCCGACCCTGAGCACGGTAAAATCAGAGCTGCCGGCACCAAAATCGCCCACCAGCACGATCTGTTCCTGATTGTCCGGCAGGCTGTTCTCATAAGCCCGGGCAGCGGCCACCGGCTCCATCTGCAGGGAGATCTCCTTGAATCCGGCAAGCTGGGCCGCTTTAATCAGGCGCTGGGTGGCGGTATGTTCCCGTTCCTGATCCTCGGAGAAAATAACCGGCCGGCCAAGTACAACCTGGTCCACGTCCTGACCGACAATCCGTTCTCCCCGCTCTTTCATGGTCTTGAGCAGATACGCAATCAACTCTTCTATGGTGTAATTTTTACCGTAGACATTTGTTTTTTGAAAGGAGGTGTCCGACAAAAAAGATTTAATCGACTGCATGTACCGGCCTTCGGCACCGTTATCGATATATTGCCTGACCCCTTCATAGCCCACAAAGGAGAGATTTTTCCCCTCTTCTTTTATAAAATAGAGAATGGATTTTAACGAATTTGAAAGGGGGTTACCCGGGTCTATATCCAGAAGTTGGACCCGGCCGTCAACACTGGCAGCCAAAGCCGAGTTGGATGTGCCAAAATCAATACCAAATGTAGGGGACATACGCTTTCCTGATAGTACCCCGGAAGCACCGGGATACATTAACGGTGTTTAAAAATAAGCCGATATATATACAGGATTAACGCATAAATTTAAAGCCCCAATTTAGTGTTTGGACGAAAAGTCACCCACCTGCGGCGTTGCTGCACAAACCTACCAAATTATAAAATCGGGCCTCACGTACTATAGTACGCTCCGGTTTTAGCTTTGCTTGCGCCTTGCATCTGGGCAACTTTGTGGGCATGTGCCCCTCTATCGAGCCGTCCAAACACGGGTTTCCATTCAGGCACTAATTATGGGAACCCTGGGCGCTGCGCAGAAGCGCTGCGTTTTTTTCCTTTACGTCCGGATAGGCGGCCGCCAGGCTGTTGGATTTTTTGGCCAGGGAAATGGCCTGGGCCACGTTGCCCTGGTCCAACTGGGCCCTTGCCATCAGGTGCCAGACCAGCGGGTCCTGGCCGTCAATGTACAATGCCTGCTCCAAAATGGAAAAGGCGCGCTGGGGCTGCTTGTTCTTCAGTTGATTTTCGGCATTTTTAATCATCCGGGTCAACGCTGCAGGCCGGGGACGCTGCACAGGGCGCACCGCGGACAACATCGGATTGACGTCCGGCTCGTTATCCCCAACAGCCGAATCATCGGGCACAGGCGCCTGATCCGGCACAGCACCGCCGATTTCAGGGACCGATGCCGGAGGCAGATGGGACTGGGGCATATACACAGGTCTTTTTTGCGCACAGGCGGATAACACCATCAGGGCCAACACCATGAGGTAAAAACAATTTTTTTTCATTTGAAGACATCCTTGAGCCAGTCAATGAGATATCGCGGCTTTTTTTTCTGCACCGGTCGATTGTCGGCCCTGGGGCTTGTTACCGAATCAGGCGAAAGGGTCTCAGGAACAGAATCGGGAACGGCATCAAACTCAACAGGCGCAGACCCGCGGATAAACGGCACGGCAAGGGCACCCGGCGCATTGTTCATGGTGGCAAGCCCGGTCTGGGGATTGACCACCGCCCATTCAATATTGTCCGGCGGGGTCAGAACCAGGGGCGTGTTCGGGATCTGCGACATGGTCCGGCCAAACACCTGCATGGCCCCCGTTGCCCCGGTGAGCCCGGTGGACTTATTGTCATCCCTGCCCACCCAGACCACGGCCAGACGGTTTCCGGAAAATCCGGCAAACCAGGCATCTCTCAGATCATTGGTGGTACCGGTCTTTCCGGCAATGCCCAGCTCCGGGGAGAGCCACCGGGACAAAGATCGTCCGGTGCCTTCCCTGACCACTGCCTGGAGTGTTTTATCCACCAGGAATACAGCGCCCGGGTCCAAATGCTGTTCAATCTGCAGCGGATAGCGCTGAAGGGTTTCGCCGTCCGGGGTATAGACGGCGTTGATAACCCGGGCCGGGGTGTAAAAGCCGCCCGAGGCCAGGGTATGATACACTTGGGCAACCTGAATCGGGGTCATCTCAAAACTGCCCAGAAGCATGGCAGGCACAAGCGGCTCAGAAGGCCTGAACCCCAACTGCTCCATGGTTGCAAAAACCGTGTCCAAGCCAAGATCCATGCCAAGCCTGACCGTGGCCGTATTATAGGAGTGGACCAGGGCCTGGTATAAAGGCAGTTCCCCATGGAATGTTCGGTCATAATTCATGGGCTTCCAGATTTGGCCGCCGCTTTTCAACGACACCGGCCCGTCATCAATCTGGGTCACCAGGGTGTACCTGTCCGGCTGTTCCAATGCCGAAAGATATACCGCAGACTTCACCAGGGAACCAATGGGCCGCTTTGCATCCAGGGCGCGGTTAAACCCCTGAAATTTGGGTTCTTTGCCCCCCACCAGGGCCTGGATCTCATTGGTGGCGCAGGCCGTCACCACTACGCCCGCCTCAAGCTTTGAATCTCTGCCGGCCATGAAATCGCTCACACCTTTTTCTGCGGCCAGCTGCACCAGCGGATCAAAGGGGGTAAAAATACGCAGTCCCATGGTTTTCAAATCTTCTTCACGGTACTCTGTGAGCAGTCTTCGCTTCACCAGATCCAGGTAAAAGGGAAACCGCCACTGCCGGGGAACCGGAATCACGCCAAGGGGACTGCCAAGCAATTTTGCCCGTTCGGCAGATGAAATCAGCCCCTGGTCCGCCATAAGACCGATTACGGTGTTTCGCCGGTCCGTGGCACGTTCCACATGAATCCTTGGATTGAAAACGGACGGCCCCTTGAGCATACCCACCAAAAGCGCTGTCTCCCCGGGGGAGAGCGCCTCCAGGGACTTGCCGAAATAAAACTGGGCCGCCAGGCCGAATCCGTGTATGGACCGTGCACCGTCCTGGCCTAAATAGACTTCATTGATATAGGCCTCAAGGATCTCCTGCTTGGTGTACTGGCGCTCAATGGCCGCCGCGACAAAGGCTTCGCTGAGTTTTCGTTTCAGTGTTTTTTCAGAAGAGAGGAAAAAATTTTTCGCCAGCTGCTGGGTCAGGGTGCTGGCCCCCTGGGTGAATTTACCCTCCCGGATGTTGACCGCAATGGCCCGGAAAATGGACTTAAAATCGATCCCGTAATGGGAGTAAAAATTTTTATCCTCCACGGCGACAATGGTCTTTTTGAGCAGCTCCGGAATATCCTGGGTATTGACCAGCACACGGTCTTCCATGGAAGAGGGATAAAACTGCCCGATGAGTACCGGGTCCAGTTGCTCCATGTCAGCCGTGTTGTCTGACGATTTAAGGCTATCAATACTGCCGCCGGAAATGGTAAGTTCGATGCGCCGCACGGGGCGGCGCTGGGTGCCGAAATCAAAGGGCCTGCAATTGAGCACAAACCGCCCCTGGTAACGGGTATAGGTCCCGGGCACCGTCAACTGGGCTTGGGTGGAGACCCTGCGGTATCCCACCAGATCCAGCTCCTGCCCAAGGGAGTTGGCGGAGAGCTGTAACCCCGGATAGAGTGTCATGGGCCGTGCATATACCTTGGCCGGAATATCCCACAACCGGTCCTTGAACCGCTGGGCAACCTGATGATTGATCAGATAAGCATAGCCAATGAACGCCAGACATGCGCACAACAATAAAAAAATGATGAGCCGTCTTAACAGTTTCATTTAGATCACCTTCAATAATTATGATCCGGGATATCCAGATTAAACAGCTGCCTGGCGATATTCAAATATAAAGAATCGTCCCGGTGATCACCGGTGTTACGCAAAAATAAAATGGGATCATGGATGGCACGGGACGCAATGGCCCTTGTCATCCGCCTGATGGATTCGGCATCATCCTGTGACAGATGGGCGAGCCCTGCCAGGGTTTTCTCGCATTCCAGATTCACAATGTCCGTCATTTTCCGGTTGATGGCCTTGATGGTCGGCACCACGGCCAGTTCATCCAGCCACCGACGGAAGGCCAGTAATGCTTCTTCCACAAACCGCTGGGCCCTGACGGTCTCCTGTTCCCGCTGACTGATATTGGTTTCCACAATATTTCTCAAATCGTCGATATCATACACATAGGCATTGGAAATTTTATTGATCCGGGGATCAATATCCCGGGGCACAGCAATATCAATGAAAAACAGGGTTTTGTGCTGCCGCTTTTTCATGATGCCCTTGACCTGGTCCCGGGTCAACACATATTCCGTGGCCCCGGTGGAACTGATAATGATATCCACATCGGCCAGTGCAGCAACCCGTTCCTCGTACTGAACCGCCTGACCGTTGAACTTGCGGGCCAGTTCCAACGCGTTTTTGAATGTGCGGTTGGCCACCACAATCTCTTTGACCTGGTGGGCCAGCAGGTGCTCAACGGCAAGTTCGGCCATCTCCCCGGCGCCAATGAGCATGACGCTTTTGGTGGCAAGATCGGCAAAAATCTTATGGGCAAGTTCAATGGCAGCATAGGAGATGGAGACGGCATTATCACCAATACCGGTCTGTTTTCTCACCCGCTTGGCCACGGAAAAGGATTTGTGCATCAGTCGATTGAGCAAAACCCCTGTGGAACCGACATTTACGGCGGTTTTATACGCCTTTTTCACCTGACCCAAAATCTGGGGTTCCCCCACCACCATGGAATCGAGGCTTGCCGCCACACAAAACAGATGCCGGACCGCGTCATCATCGGTATGGATGTACAGGGAATTTTTGAACTCTGAAACAGGCAATTGCTTGAGTTCAGAAATAAATGCGAGTACGGCATCAATTCTGTCGTTATGTCCCTTATTTTCGGCTTTGGGAATATATAAAAACTCCAGTCGATTGCAGGTGGAAACAACCAGCCCTTCCTTGATACCTGAGTCCTGCTTTATAAATTCCAGGGCCGTTTCAATCTGTTCCTGGGAAAAAGAGAGTTTTTCCCGAAGCTCCACAGGTGCGGTTTTATGGCTGGCACCAATCAGAATTATCTTTGGCATAATGGGTTAATCTGCGTCCTGTATCTTACTGGGTAAACCCCTGGTGATGCCCGCCAAGGAAGAAATTCACCCCCAGGAAGGTAAAAATTAATATCACAAAACCAATGACGGACATGATTGCGGAGTTGCGGCCCCGCCAGCCCGAATATAACCGCAGGTGCAACAGTGCCGCATACACCAGCCAGGCGCCCAGGGAAAAGACCTCTTTGACATCCCAGCGCCAGAAACTGCCCCACACGGATCTTGCGTAAATAAACCCGGTAACAAGCCCGAAGGTCAGCAGGGCAAACCCTGTGGTGATGCAGGTATAGGAGACGGCATCTAAAAAATCCAAAGAGGGCAGCCGTTTGAAAAAAAATCCCGGACTTTTGCCTTTAATGCCCTGCTCCTGGATCAGGTACAGGATACCCGCACCGCAGGCCAGGGCCAGCATGGATTCCCCGGCAAAAATCAGTATAATGTGCCCGTAAAAGAAAATGCCCTTGTATATCTGGTCCGGGGCCTTGGCCGTCTCGGGCAGAAAGAGGGAGGCAAGCATCAGGACACTGATCATGGCCGTGGCATACACACCTAAAATTTTCAAACGGAACCGGTACTGGGTGTAAATGAACATGGCGGCAAGGGAGACCCCTGCCATGGACATGCTCTGACCAAGGGTGTAGATGGGCAGCCCGCCAAGTGCTGCACTTTGCAGAACAATGGCAAACAGATGCACCACCGCCCCGACCCCCACAGCGCCGAAGGCGGTCTGCTGAATCCGGTCTTTCTGGTGAAACAGATAGCAAAAATACCCGGCGGTGCTGATCAGGTAAAAAAATGTTGCACACTGTAAGAGGATAAAAGGAATATTCATAAACATCACAACTCCCTGGCACTGAAATCAGGCATAAGCGTTTCCAGGCAAAAGCCGTCACCCAGGACTTTGGCAAGCACGGCATCAATCTGCCGGGTTTCTCCTGCGGCAATCTTTTCGGGCAACTCGGCATCAAGCAGGGCACGGAAAACTTTTCGGTGACCTTTGGGATCATGTCCCTGCTCCAGCAAAATAGCCCGGATGCGGCCCAGAAGCGCGGCAAGTATACCGTATTCAGGCCCAAATTGTGCTTCAAGGTCCATACGCAGGCGTCTTGAAAGGGCCGGACTTGCCCCGCAGGTAGATACGGCGAACAACAGATCGCCCCGGTCCACCACGGCCGGCAGGATAAAATCCCCTTTGTCCCGGCCGTCGGCAATGTTGCACAATATATTTTTCTTTTGCGCAGCCTGCCGTATCCTGGCATTTAACTGCATATTATCTGTGGCGGCAAAAGCTAGGCTCATGCCGTCCAGATCCGAATCGTCAAATTCTTTTTCTTTTAAAGTGATGGCGCTGCACGGTGGATTTAACAGTTCATCTGAAAACCCAAGGCTGACCACGGTTACCCGGGCTCCTGCCCGGACAAGCCCCAGCGCCTTTCTGGTTCCCACAGCCCCACCGCCGGCCACAAGGCAGTTTCTGTCTTTAACATCTAAAAAAATCGGATAGTAATCCATCACCTTATCCCTTATTCGCCCTTGTTTGAGCAGGGGGTTTAATATATATTGCCTGGTAGTTTTTTTCAATGCTTATCCTTTTGGGGACAATGCCGTGATTATCGATGTTCATACCCATCTTTTTTTCCAGGACGTTGCAGACAACAGGACCCCGTTCTTTGAGGGGGAACCGGAATTTAAGCTGTTATATGATTCCCCAAAATCCAAAATCACAACAGTTTCCCAGCTGATAGAGACCATGGACCGGCATCAGGTGGACGTCTCCGTTATCTTCGGATTTCCATGGCGCAACCCTGAATATGCAAAACGAAACAATGATGCAATCATTGAGGCGGTCACGGCCCATCCCAAGCGGTTGCGGGGTCTGGCCTGCTTTGATCTGACCTGGGACGGTGGGGCAAAAGAGGCGGAGCGGTGTATTGATGCGGGGCTTAGCGGTGTGGGGGAACTGGCCTTTTACCTGTCCGGTATTGACGACCGGGCCATCCGGCTTTTGGCACCTGTGATGGACGTGCTCAAAGCCAAGGGCAATTTACCGTGTATGATCCATACCAACGAGCCTGTGGGCCATCACTATCCGGGTAAAACGCCGATTACCCTGGGGCAGATTGATCATCTGGCCCAAAGTTTTCCGGACAATAAAATCATCCTTGCCCACTGGGGCGGCGGTATTTTCTTTTACCACGTCATGAAACGGCAGATGAAAGAACGGCTTAGAAACGTCTGGTATGATACGGCGGCATCCGTGTTTCTTTATGACCCGCAGGTCTACGACATGGCCGCCAGCGCCGGGGTTCTGGATAAAATTTTGTTCGGCACGGATTACCCCCTGCTCACCCCTGACAGGTATTATAAAGACCTTGACCAGTCCCGGCTGACCCGGGAACAAAAACAGATGATTCTGGGGGAAAATGCCCGAACGCTGTTCCCGCCGTTAAAATAGATGGCCGTGCTCAGAAACATTATTTAAAACGATTCTCTGTGTAGTTTGGCGAGAGCCAAACCTCTGTGCTCTCTGTGGTTTAAAATAAAAAATCCCGAAGGGATTGAATTCTGTTTTTCTTGGTTTTGTGCAATCAGCGGGCTTCGCCCGCATTCTTTATTTAACCACAGAGGACACAGAGAGCACAGAGTTTAAGTGCTGCGCACTTAAATTCAATTGATTTGACCTCAAGGTATGGGACCGACATGACTTAACCAGAAACCGTTTCCTTCTCTGTGGTAACAGGAATGGTCATGGTAAAGCAGGTCCCTTTTCCCCGTCGGCTTTCCACATCAATGCGACCGTTGTGGTACCTGACAATATGTTTGACAATGGCCAACCCCAGGCCAGTGCCTCCCTGCTCCCGGCTTCGCCCCTTATCCACCCGGTAAAACCGGTTGAATATTTTCGGCAGGTGGCTGGCATCAATGCCTGGTCCCGTATCTTTGACCTGGATCTCCATTTTATCGTCTTTGAGTTCGGCATTTATGGTAATGGATGTCCCCTCTCCGCCGTACTTTAAGGCATTATCCACCAGATTATACACGGCCTGCTCAATGAGGGTGGGATCCACCATTCCGGCAATGGTATCCGGGCAGTGGACCTCCATGGATATCCCCAGAGACTGGGCCCGGTCGGCGCAGAACCTTGCGACCTTATGAATCGAATCGGCCAGGGGGTGAATCTCAAGCTGAATATCGGTGCCTTTCAGGCGCTCCAGTCTTGATAGGGCCAGAAGATCCTCAATCAGACGGACCATCCGGTTCACATTTTTTTCAATGATCCCCAGGAACCTGGCAAACTGCTCTGATGAATCCGGGGCCGTATGCTCCCCGTCTGCCATCATCTGCTGAAGTGTCTCGATAAACCCTTTGATTGTGGTCAGAGGCGTTTTTAATTCGTGGGATACATTTGCCGCAAAATCCTTGTGCATGGTTTCAAGCAGCCTGATCCGGGTCATGTCACGGAAAATAATCAGGGTGCCCATGCGCGCATCATGGATGTCATATAAAGCAGTCGAATGAATATTGAGCACCATGCGCTCATCTGCGTCAATGACGATGTCGTCTTCCACAGGTTCTGCGGTGGCAAGGGCTTTTTTGAGAAACACCTGCAGATCATAATTTCTGGCGACCTCAAGCACATGTTTTGTTTTCAGGGTTTCCGGCGGAAAGTCAAATATTTTAGCCCCGGCCTTATTGATGGTAATAATCTGTTCCTGGCCGCTGATGGCGATAACCCCCTCCTCCATACTGGCGTGGATGGCTTCAAGCTCCCGGCTGCGGTTCTTGGAATCCATGATCTTTTTATTAAGTTCTGCAGCCATATAATTCATGGCCCGGGCCAGCTGGGACAACTCTTCGGTGTCCGGAATGGACAATTGGCTGGTCAAATTGCCCTTGGAGAACGCCTGGGCGCCTTGGCGCATCTTCTCCACGGGCCTGGTAATGCGCCTTGAAACATAGAGGCTTGCCAGGGCCGCAGCCATGGTGGTAAACACCAGGACCAGGGCGATGGAATTGCGCATCCCCTCAACTTTGGCATCAATATGCGAGATGGAAACAGCGGTTCGGATCACATCGGGGTCGGCGCGATCGTAAGCAATGGGCAGGGCAATGTACATCATGTTTTTATCAAGGGTGGGGCTGTAGCGAACGGACGCACTTTGTTCACCGGACAACGCCGCTTTAATCTCAGGACGGTTCCTGTGATTTTCCATGGTCTCCACCCGGGCAAAAGAGTCGCCGATCACCTGCCCTGAATTCAGAATAACCGTAATGCGGGTTTCAATCTTTTCTCCCAGATCTTTGCACAAGCGGTCAATACTCTGGGGCGGCAGGCCATCCTCATAAAGTGCACGGGCAAACCGGTCCTGCATCAAAGATGCCCTTACCATGAGCTCATTGCGACTGTTTTCAAGAAAAAATTGTTTAAAATAGCTGGTGGAGTACCAGGCTTCGACGGTCAGGGACAAAAGGATAATAACCAGAAATGATGGGAAAATCCGCCAAATTAGCCTTGTTTTTTTACGAAACATGGAGATGTCTGTTCCAAAAATTATTATTTATACAGCCAAGAGGCAGAAATTGGGTGGGTATCTATTCCTTAAAACGATACCCCACACCCCGAACCGTTTCGATACAGGATGAATAACTGCCCAGTTTTTTGCGCAGTCCAACGATGATAACATCAATGCTGCGTTCGGTCACGGCATAATTTTCCCCGTGAATGGCGTCCACAATCTGCCCCCGGGTAAACACCCAGCCCTTTTTCTCGGCCAGAAAGGAGAGCAGTTCAAATTCAGACAGGGTCAGTTCAACGAGTTTGCCTTCAATGGAGACCCGGTGTTTGGCCCGGTCAATAACCATATCCCCTTCCTGACGGACACGGACCGGCGCTTCATTATTATTTTTCTGACGGCGGCGCAAAATGGCGCGAATCCGGGCCGTAAGCTCCCTTGGGCTGAAGGGCTTGGATATGTAGTCATTGGCCCCAAGTTCCAAACCGGTAATGATGTCGGACTCCTCACCCTTGGCTGTGAGCATCACAATGGGAATATCCGTGGTGGTATCGTTGTTTTTCAAATACCGGGTGACTTCAAGCCCGTCAATGCCTGGCAGCATAAGATCAAGCACCATGAGATCAGGACCGGACTGTTTGGCAATTTTAATGGCTTCTTCCCCGGTCATGGCTTGGAGTATGTTGTAGCCCTCGCCCTTTAGATTAAATTTGATCAGCTCAAGAATGTCTTCCTCGTCATCAACAATCAATATGGTCTCTTTGGACATTTTTTATTTCCGTGTTAGGTTATTGTTAAAATTTAAGAATGACGGATAATCTCACCTTCTATCAGGTAAATGACTTCCTCGGCAATATTTTTAGTGTGATCGCCCACCCGTTCGATATGCCGTGAAATAAGATACATATTAATAATTTCATCAACCTTTTCCGGATGTTTGCGTATGGTATCCTTCATTACTTCGTAGGCTTCATTTCGCATGGCATTGACCTTTGCGTCCATCTCCCGGACCTGATAAGCGATATTGCCATCCAGGCTGACAAGGGCGTCCAAACTGAATTTAAGCATTTTTGCCGCCTGTTCGGCCATGGGCGTATAATCATATTGAAAGGGATTTGAAGTACGCCCGCTTTTCTTAAACCGACGGGCAATATTGGCGGCATAATCGGCAATACGTTCAAGGTCATTGTTGATCTTGATCACAGCGGTAATCAGTCTCAGGTCCGTTGCCACCGGATGGTACAGGGCAAGGGTTTTCAGGCATTCCTCTTCGACCTCAACCTCCTGGGCGTCCACCAGGTAGTCGGTTTCGATAATCTGAGTGGCCTGGTCGATATCGTCTGTTTTAATGGCATATATTGTTTTTTTAAACCGGTCTTCCACCAGTGCACCCAGGGATAAAATCTCCTTTTTGATCTTGTGCATGGCGCGGGTAAGCTGACTGCTCATAAACATCCTTCATCTTTTTTATCATTGAAAAGATAACTAATGTTAGTTTTTTACCCTGAAAGCGTTAGATATTGGTTAGGATTGTATTAACGAGGAATTAATTTTATTATAAAATCTGTTTTTCAAGGTAGAGGATGTTGCCCTTTTCATTGTAGCTGAACCGGTCAAAATAGGTTTTCATGATACTCATGCCCCTGCCGTGGTCCGCCTCATCCGGCGCGACTTTATCCTGGACCTGCATCCATTTAAACCCCGGCCCCTGGTCTGTGATCTTCATACGCAGCCATGGGGCCTGGCTGATGTCCAGTTCCATGCAAACCAGTTTTTCCGCATCGTATTTATTCCCATGTCGCACGGCATTGGCCATGGCCTCGCGCATGCCTAAATTTACGGCAAACAAATGGGGGAAAAACTTAGGGCCTTTGGATCGAAGATAAAGAAGCACTGCGGCACAGGCCGTATCAATATGTTCCATGGCGGAAGAAAATCGTATAAGGACACGATCCCCGTCCTCCTTAAACTCATAGACATCTTGAAATGAAGGCATTATCACACCTCAATACATAAAAGAACGATATCATCCTCGGGTATGGGCTCTCCTTTAAAAAGACGGGAGATCAGCACATTCGGAATTTGAGAAAGCGCAATTTTCTCCAATCCGTCAAAGGCGGATAAGAGCCCGGCCATCCCGGCCACCCATGAAATTTTTTTTTGTGTGGATTCCACCAGACCATCTGAATATATGAAAAATCGATCCCCGTCATTCACTGCAATTTTTTTCAGGCCAAATGTCGCATCGGCAAACATGCCCAAAATATCCCCCTGGATATTAATAAAAAAAGGTTTTTTCCCCTTGGGCATGTAAACCACAGGGGGATGGCCTGCATTCACCAGAGTCATGATCCTTGTACCGCGATTCAGGTGCATGTAACATGCGGTCAGATATTTTTCCCTGGGCAAAATTTCCACAAGCACGTCATTGATCATTTCCATGCTTTCCCTGGGCGAATAGACCGGGGTGCAGTTCTGGGTTAAAAGCGCCTTGACCGAGGCTGTAGTATACGAGGTTTCAATGTCATGGCCCGAGGAGTCGGCCAGAAAGTATCCGGTGATCTGCTTTGAAATATTTAAAATATCATAAAAATCCCCACCGGCCTCTTCCAGCGGTTTATAAAACACACTGAATCCGGCATCGGGAAAGTCTTCGGGACTCGGCAGCATGGCATTTTGGGCCTGGCTTACCTGGCGCAGTTTTCTGGCCTGATCCTGTACCAGGGAGTTGGTGGCAATGGAGAGTTTAAGGTGAATGCGCACCCGGGCCAAGACCTCCTGGGGATGAAAGGGTTTGAGGATATAATCCACAGCCCCGAGCTCAAACCCCTTTAATTTGACATCCACCTCGGATACCCCCGTTAAAAAGAGCACAGGGATGGTGACGGTTGCCGCATCATTTTTGAGCTTTTTAATAACTTCAAAGCCGTCTTCACCGGGCATCTCAATGTCCAGCAAGATCAGGTCGGGATGTTTTTGGGCAGCGATATACCGGGCATCAGGTCCATTGTCCGCCAGAAGCGCAACATACCCCTCCTTGGTCAGCACTTTTTCAATGAGCACAAGATTCAACCGGTTATCGTCGACCACAAGTATGGAGTATGCGTCAGCCATATCACCGTCCTGACAAGCTGTCTTCAAGTTGTTCCAACAGGTGCTGCATGTCCAAAAGCAAACCCTGCCAACCGTCAAGCTGACCGGCCCGGCAACGCATCTCGATATCCGCAGCCAGTTGAGACAGTTTTTCAAATCCCAGATTTCCGGACGCGCCCTTTAGGGAATGGGCCACAAAACGAATGGACTCTGCATCGCTATCCTTAAGACCACGGCGGATTTTTTCCAGATCAGACGTCAGAGTATCAGCCAGAAGACGCCCCAGCTTTCGGGCTTCGTTTGTATCAATGTTCAGAAACGACTCAATATTGCGAAAATCCATGATACCACCTGTAGTAATGCAATTATGCTATGTAAGTGAGGCGCTATAAACTTCAAAAGTATAAGAGATAAGCGCATGCTTGTAAAGAAGTAACGAAACCGGCCCAGGATTCTGCGCTGACCGGCGGCTATTCATTTTACAGATTGTTTATGGATGCTGGCAGATAAAATAAATCGGACAAAATTGCGCCGGGCTTTGGGCCACATACAAGGCACAGCAAAGGCCCAATAGTTGAACTATTGGGCCTTATCGGATTTGCGGTTATATGCAAATGCTACAGCTTAAACCGGCCGACCATCTCATTGAGACTTTCAGACAGCCTGGACAACTCCAGGGCACTCTCGTTTATATGCACGCTTCCGGCCGAGATCTCTTCTGCAGACTGGCTGACATGGTGAACATCCTCGGTCACCTCCGCTGCGACAACGGAAGTCTGGTTGACATTTTCATTGACCTCCTGAACACCGGCGGCTGCCTGGCTGACATTATTGGAAATTTCCTGGGTTGTGGCAGACTGCTCTTCAATGGCAGTGGCAACCGATGTAACGATGGTATTGACATCATCAATGATCGCGACAATCTCTTTAATAGCGTTGACCGATTCCGTTGTTGTTGACTGCACTTCACCAATTCTTACGCCAATTTCGTCGGTTGCCTGGGCTGTCTGCTTTGCAAGTTCCTTAATTTCACCGGCGACCACAGCAAACCCCTTGCCGGCCTCACCGGCCCTTGCCGCCTCTATGGTGGCGTTCAGTGCCAAAAGATTTGTCTGTTCGGAAATCTCGACGATGGCTTCGGTCACTTTGCTGATCTCGGCAGCAGCCCTTCCTAGATCATCTACTTTCTGGGAAATATGTTCGGCTTTTTCAACCGCCTGGCTGGTTGTCTGACTTCCTTTGGCCGTATTTGATGAGATTTCATTGATGGTTACGGACATCTCTTCTGCCGCAGCAACAATCATCTGCAGGTTGGCGCTTGTCTGTTCCGTGGCGGCGGCAACACTGTTCATTGCCGTTGCCATCTCTTCTGCTGCCGCAGAGACGTTATTTGCTTTTTGGGATGACATTTCAGCCCCGGCCGTCATCTCCTTGGACACCGCCGACAGCTCGGTGGAAGACGATGTCAATGTATGAATCCCCTGGGAAATGTCCTGGAACATACGTTTTAAGTTATTGGTCATCTGTTGCATACTGGCGTATACCCCGGTGATTGATTTGCCGGTCCCGGGGAATTCATAGGTCAAGTCGCCCGCAGCAATCAGGTTGGCCACTTTGGCAATTTCAGAGGGGTCATGACCCAGGAGCCGCATAATGCCTTTAACAAACCAGAGCACCGCCAAGACAGTCAACACCAGGAAAATCGCACCGGCGCCCAGCACCAAATTCCGGATAGACACCACAGGCGCTAAAAATTCAGCTTCATTCTGGGTGACCACTAATCTCCAGCCCGTTGCGGGGACATGGGCGAAACCGGCAATTTTATCCGTTCCCTTGAAACGATACTTTTCAACCCCTGATTTCTGGGCCAATGATTTTTTGTTAATCTCCTCCATACCTTCAAGTTTTGAAATGTTAAGATCAAAAATATAATCTTTCACAGGGTGAGCAATAAAAACGCCGTCCTTACCCACCATAAAAGGATACCCGGTCTCCCCAATTTTAACATGTATGATTTCCTCGGACAAAAATGAAAGTTTTACCGAAACACCCAGGATTCCTGCAAAGGAACCGGAGCTATCCTGCAAAGGAATTGCAACCACAAAGATATGCAGCCCACTTGCCTTTGAAATAACAGGATCACTTACAACACGTTCACCTGATTTAGCTGCCTGGAAATAGTCTCTGTCTGCCAGATTCATGTTTTGGCGCCTGTATTTACCATAATCACTGTCAGCGATCACCTGACCGGAGGAATCGGTCACAAAAAAGAACACATATTTTTCTCCTATTTTTTGATAAACTGAAGCCAAATATTTCTCTGCAGCGGCCAATACCTCTTTATTTTCGGGTTCTTTGGTTATTTCCTTGATAAAGGATTCCGACGCCATGGCTTCGGCTTTCTCAACTTCCTGTTTCATGGACAGGTCAATCATGGAGGCAAGATTTTCGGCCGTCAGCTTTGCCTGTCCTTTGGCAATGCTGACCAGTGCGCCGGAGGCTTCGATGATCGAAAACAGCCCCACAACAGCCAAGGGTAAAATTGCCGCCACCACGCCACCGGCAATTAATTTTGCTTTTAATGTCAATTTTCTCATTTCATATCCTCCCTCGCAGGTTTTCTATACGTTGCGATTTTTTTTGAATGTATTGCATACATACTATGCGAAAGGTATGCCATCGGGCAAAATATCAATTATTGTCAATAAAACAAAGCGTTGCAGTTCTTAAAACGTATTGCCTGCCACCTGATCACATATACTTTCTTGGAAACAAGAACGATTTGTATTCTTGTTTCCAAGAAAGTATAATTTATGCCTGAAGCACAAAGCAGGCTGCCTTTACTTATTTGTAGATTATTCAATTGGGTACATTGTCCTTTGTGCGATGCGTTGTAAAACCGAAATAATATCCTGGAAATCATCCTCAGAATAACTGGTAAACAAAGGTTCAAGTAGGAGCACAGATTTTGGGGTGTTGTCGACTCTATCACAGAACATCAGAATCAATTTAATGTTTTCGAATAAATGCTTTAGGGGGAATAAAAGATCAACACTTTCGGTATCGGTTATAAAAACAATCAGGACTGAAACATTGTGTAATGGTCTGCCCAGAACCATAGACAATTGAGACGCTTGGTCCGTTAAAATGATTTCACCTTCGGAAAACGTATCTTCAATGGTACGCTTCAATCGGTTCCGGTGGGCATCATTTTTGTTGGCATGCAATATTATTTTCATCCTTGTAACTCTCTCAGTTTCGTATCAATATTTTTCTGGATTAATTTTCTTATTCCAAAATAAATGAGCAGAAAGCATGCCAGAAGAAAACAGATGGGTCTTCAAATGAATAAATTGATATGTCGAAATTTTGAAAGACAGGATGCCGTATGCCCGTGGAACGGCTGAAACGGCAATAATGGGAATGCGTACGATTGAAAAAAACAGGTTGACCTTTATTTTTAAAAAAGGTGTTATTCTTGGCTGATAACTTTTATTAAATCCAATACAACTCTGGGCATAGGAAATGAAAAAAGACACCCACCAATTTATTCAGGAATACGACGGCATAGCCGCATTCGGCATGGACAGGGAAAGCGATGAGGAAACAATCATGTTCTATCTGCAAAAATTCAGTGAGGACACCTTTATCAAAGCGCTTGTGCCAAGGCTTTCCGACCAGGAACTTGAAGATATTTACAATTGGGTCAACACATATATTAAAAAACACATGTCCGAAGATGAGTATCACAGTCTGTTTTTAAAAGACCGTTAATTTTTTGGGGTAAGAACGAGAAAATAGAGCTGCCCCCTGGCCGTCATGTGGCCGGCCGTGTAATCGGCCCAGTCACCGGGACCGCAAAACAGATCCACCCGGTCCGGGCCCTTGATGGCCCCGCCGGTATCCTGGTTGAGCACAAATAAAGATGCCCTGGGCCAATCTTCTTTTGGCTGCCCCACGCCCACAGGCAGGGCTGTCTGGATAAAGGCAAGTCCCCCTTGGGGAAACAGTTTGGTGTCCGTGGCAATGGAGCGCACAGGCGTAACCGCAACGCCAATGCAGCCAAAGGGCCCGCCCTGGCCTTCCTTGAAAAACACGAAGCTTTCGTTGGTAAACAGCACCTCGTCCATGCGGTCCGGGTGGATGGTGAGCCACTCCCGAATCGCCTGCATGGACATCTTCTCTTTTGGCACTTCATTTTTATCAATGAGATATTTGCCCACAGCACTGTATTTACGGCCATTTACCCCGGCATAATGCAGGCGCATAATCTGACCATCGGCAAGGGCCACCCTGCCCGATCCTTGGATCTCCAGAAAAAACCGGTCAACGCGGTTGGCCAGCCAGACCACGGGCCGGGCTTTTTGCCCAAAGTCCGGCTGATTATGAATCTGCTCCCGGGTGTAGTAGGGTCTGATCCTGCGGGCCTCGGGATCTACACGGGCCATGAGCCGCTTGTGGTTTTTATAGGCATCAGAGAATTCGGACAGATCAATCTGGAACAGATCGTCGGGCATGGAATAGACCGGCCAGGGATATTCAGGTCCCGGGGTGCGGCTGCCCGGATAGGTGGGTTCAAAATATCCGGTGAAAAGGACATCTTTATTGGAACCGCCCACGCTTTTGTAGACCGTATAATTCTCCCGGACGAACCTGTTCAGATCTTTGGGGGACGGCTTGGTTGCAAGAAAATTTTTAAAGGTTTCAAGGGATAAGATCATATGGGCGGCCGTGTACATATCCGGACCATAATCATAGGTCCGGGAAGCCGGGACCCGGTTAAAATAGGCAAGGCTCTGGTCAATGGACGCCTTCAGGTCCTGCAAAAACAATGTATCCCTGAATTCGGGCAGGTCTGACTCGGCAACCTTGACCAGCGGATTGCCCCGGGGATCCTGCACTTTTTTCTTATTCCGACACCCCAAGGATCCTGCGAGAATCAACACCAACACCAGATAAAACAGAACAGGTCTTCGAACAAAGCGTATCATCAGTCGTTAAATTTCCGTATGCGTTTCTTTCATCCGTTTCAGGGTCACGGCAGGTTCCGTCACAGGTTTACAATCGGGCAGCCGTGTGCTGGAAACGCCTAAAGTCTCAAATTTACGGGCCGACACCAGCACCCGTTTTTCCATGGCGCCCACCGTTCGATTAAAGGTAGCGGCGGTGCGCTCAATGTCCTTTCCTAAGCGGTTCATGTGCTCTGCCATGGTGGAGAGCCGTTCAAAAAGTTCCAGGCCAAGTTCCCGGATGGACCGGGCATTTTCGTATCCGGCCTGCTGCAGCCACACATATGCCACGGTTTTAAGCAGGGCAATCAGCGTGGTGGGCGTGGCCAGAATCACACCGTGGGCCACGCCCTTTTCAATGAGATCGGGCCGGGCGGCAAGGGCCGCGGAAAAAAAATTTTCCCCGGGGATAAACAGCACCACAAACTCAGGGCTTGGGCTGAAGGCTGCGGCATAATTTTTTGCCCCCAGTTGGACGACATGGGCCATGACCTGACGGGCATGGTCATCCAGCCGTTCTTTCTGCATCTTTTCATCTGTTGTTTCCAGGGCATCCAGATAGGCCATGAGCGGCACCTTGGCATCCACCACCACCTGGCGGTCGCCGGGCAGTTTCACCACCATGTCCGGGCGAAGTGATCCTTTGCCCGATCCTTGCACATCCTGCTCAACAAAGTCACAATGGTCCACCATACCGGCCAGTTCCACGGCCCGCCTCAGGGTAACTTCCCCCCATCTGCCCCGGACATGGGGCACGCGCAGGGCCTTGACCAGATTATCCGTCTCTTTGGCAAGCTGGTGCTGGGTTTTGGCCATATCCGACAAATACTGGCTGATGGCACCAAAGGCCTGGCTTCGATCCTTCTCCATCGTCCCAAGCCGCTGCTCATACCGCTCAAGCATGCGCTGGACCGGATCAACGGCCCGGGCAAAGGCATCCTCTTTACCCTTGAAATCCTGGTGGGCCTGCTGGACATATCCATTGAAATGGGACTGGGCCATGTCCATGAACTGCCGGGAATTCTCATAAAGCGCCTGGTCGGACAACTGCTTGAACCGGCCTGAAAAAAAATGCATGCCCAGTTTGACAAGCACCAGCGCAGTTAACAGGCCGAGCACAAACCCGGCCCCTAAAAAGGCCAGGTTATTCGTGCTCATGTGGGCAACATCGATCATAAGGCGGTGTCAGGGGCTGTGTAGGTGCCGCTTTTCCCGCCGGACTTAAAGGCCAGATGGATATCGGAAATTTTCATACCCTTGTCATAGGCCTTGCACATGTCATAGATGGTCAGGGCCGCCACACTGACGGCGGTCATGGCTTCCATCTCCACCCCGGTTTTTTCGGTCAGGGAGACTTCGGCTTCGATGTGAATACAGCTGTTTTCCTTATCAGCAGAAAAATCAACCCGGGCATGGGTGATGTTCAGCGGATGGCACATGGGAATCAACGACCAGGTCTGCTTGGCCGCCATGACGCCTGCAATACGTGCCGTTTCCAGTACATTGCCCTTTTTCACTTTTTCATCGACAATGGCTGACAGCGTTTCCATGGACATGAACACCGTTCCCTTTGCCACGGCAACACGTTTTGTGGGCAACTTTTCCCCAACATCCACCATTCTTACACGGCCCTGGCCGTCCACATGGGTAAATTCGTTCACTTCAACTCCTTTAAGGGTAAAACCGAATCAGGCAAACACCTGATTTTTGGATGTGGCTTCTGATTTTATCCGGTTCAGGCAATGGGTTAAGGCATCAATCACGTGTTCGCGAATATCACCGGCCACGGCCAGAAACATTACATCATCTCCCACCATCAGCGGTGCATTTGAATTGATATGAACCAACACTTCCACAATACCGGGCATAGCCCGGGTCTGGTCTAAAATGTCATCCAGCTTTTTTTGATCCACGGTGATGGTCAGGCCGGTGACAGCCCTGCCGTCCCGGGAACTGTCCCGGACCACGCCGTTATGGTACAGCACCATTCCAGCCTTGGAAAAATCGGGATGATTTTTCATCTGATTTATCATTGCGGGTAAATCCATGGGTACTCCTTATAATTTAATCTTAGTTGTTTTCTCGTTTATTCACGCCCATGTTCAGGGTTTGAAATCTGCTCCATTTCCCGGGCTGTCTCAAGGTCAGCAGACGTGTTCACATTAAACTTAAAACGCAATTCCGGGTCCAGGGCTTCAAGGATCTGGGGCGAAATCTGCTTGACCCGTTCAGGCTTATAAAACTTTTTAACCATAAATATCTTTTTTTCAAGGGTGGTCTCAATTCTCGGCAGACAGGATTTATGGTACAGAGCGGCCAACGGCTCCAGCCCCTCCCAGGTTTTGGGTATGATCACCTGCTTACCGGGACTGATTTGGCTATAAAGATAGCGTATAATCTTTTCACTGACAAACGGCACATCACAGGCCGTGACATAGATCCACTCAGAATCTGCATGAAAAAGTCCTGCATGAAGCCCTGCCAGCGAACATCGGGACGGATCAATATCCGTTACCACCAACGCGTCGATGTCCAAAAACAGCGCCGGCTCATTGACCACCAGGATCACTTCCTTAAACATCGTGGAAAACAGGGTATAAATCCGGTCCAGCATGGTATTTGATCCAACTTTATGAAATGCCTTATTTCTACCGGGAAATCTGCTGTTACAGCCGCCGGCCAGGATCACGCCTGTGCAGTCTAATTTTTCCAACGCCTTTAATGCCTTTTTGCTTTATTATTTTCTAAATGGGTTTGTTGCTTGTTTCGGAAATTTAATGGTGATGTTCTATTTACATTTGTTGATTATACGAACCCGAATAAGAAATCAAGGTGTTGCCGTGCTAAAAAAAAGATGGTAGAAAAAACTTTTAGGGCATACCCGAACAGTAAAAAGGCATATCATGACAAAAAAAAAGAGCATTCTCAATGATCAGGACTACAAACGGATCATCACCCGCATTGCCTACGAAATCATTGAAAAACACAAAGGGGTCAAAAACCTGGCCCTGGTGGGAATTCAAACCCGAGGGGATTTTCTTGCAAAACGTCTGGCAGAACAGATCGCAGCCATTGAAGGCACAGCGCCGCCTGTGGGGTCCATGGACATCAACATGTACCGGGACGACTGGACAAAAATCAGCCATCAGCCCACGGTAAGGCCGTCGAACATCCCCTTTTCCGTGGATGACAAAGAAATTATCCTGGTGGATGACGTGCTGTTCACCGGCAGAACGATCCGGGCGGCCATGGAGGCGTTGATGGATTTCGGCAGACCTGCCCGCATTGAGCTGGCCATTCTGGTGGACCGAGGCCACAGGGAACTGCCCATCCAGGCAGATTACCAGGGGATCTTTGCGGACACGGAACCCGAGGACATGATCCACGTCCATGTCCGGGAACAGGATCAGGAAGACTGTGTTTACAGGGAGTTAAGCATCTAATGGACACGCATCCCCATCGAATATCCTTACCCAAACACCTTAAAATAGCCATATTATCCATGTCCTCCACCCGGACCCTGGACAATGACAAAAGCGGTTTGTGGATCAAAAAACAGAGTAAAAAAGAGGGGCATGAAGTGGTGATTCACCAGGTGCTCCCCGATGATGCCAATGCCATCACAGAGGCGCTTGAACATATTATTGAGCGCATCGCCCCCCATGCCGTCATCATGACCGGAGGGACCGGCATCAGCCCCAAAGATGTGACCATAGAGGCGGTGCGTCCCCTGTTTGACAAGGAGCTGACAGCCTTCGGGCCGGTATTTGCCCAGCTCAGTTTTGAACAGATTGACTCGGCCGCCATTTTATCCCGGGCCACGGCAGGCTTTATCAAAGGCACGGCCGTCTTCTGCATGCCCGGCAGTCTTAATGCCTGCAAACTGGCCTGCAACGATCTGATTTTCCCGGAACTTGGACATTTAGTTAAACATTCAAAGGAATAATTATGGAAGAACTCTACGCGCTATTGAATGACTGGAAAGATAATGATAACCAGACCCGTAAGGCATTTACCGAGCTTGTGGATCATGTCAACACACTGTCCAACATCACCCTTGAATTTGTCAGCCGCCCCGGGGTGAGCTACTCCTTTCGCCCCAAACATACGGCCCAGAGCAAACGTCCGCTGTTTGCCATGGTGGATGTCATTGACGATGACCCCGATGACCGCTGGCTGTCTGTCTGTTTTTACGCCGATCTTGTGACCGATCCCGATGAGGAAGGGGACCATGTGCCCGAAGGACTTCTGGGCGAAGACGCATGCTGCTTTGACCTGTATGAATATGATGAGCAGGAAGTGGCGAATCTCAAAGAAAAGCTTACAGAAGCACACAGCAACGCCCCGGAATAAACGTATTCAGGGCAATACTATTTTTTTCATAAAAATAGTATTGCCCTGAATGATGCTGCTATACCGAAAAGCGGATATTTAAAATATCCCCGTCCTGGACCACATACTCCTTGCCTTCCACATAAAACTTGCCGTTCTTTTTCAGCTCTGCTTCAGAGCCAAAATCCATGAGTTCATCATATTTGAACACCTCGGCCCGGATAAACCCGCGCTCAAGATCGGAATGGATGACACCTGCCGCTGTGGGGGCTTTGGCTTCCTTTCTCACCAGCCACTGCCGGACTTCGTCAGCCCCCACAGTGAAAAACGAAATCAGGTTCAACGACTTCAGGCAACTGGCGGTCAAGGTTTCCAGGGCCGTGGCGGTAATGCCTAAATCCTCAAGGAACTCCTGTTTTTCCTCGGCATTGTCCAGCATGGCGATCTCCGCCTCCACCTTGGCCGAAACCAGCATTGCCTCTATGGCCAAAGCATCGCAGCTTTCTTTAAACTGATCCAGAATATCCGTATTTCCCAGATCATCTTCGGCCACATTGACCGCAACCACCAGTTTTTTCAAAGTGATAAAAGGATAGGAGCGAATAATCTTCTCCTCATCTTCGGACAACTCAAGCAGGCGCAGGGGCAATTCCTGTTCCAGGTGAACCAGCATTTTCTCCATGAGGGCCAGCTCTTTTTTCTGGTCTTCATCCTTGATTTTCTTGACCATGGCAGAGAGGCGCTCAATGCGCTTTTCCACAAAAATCTGATCGTGCATCACAAGCTCGGAGTTCACCATATCAAAATCGCGCAGGGCATCCACACTGCCTTCGGCATGGTAAACGGCCTCATCCTCAAAGGCCCGGACCACATGGCACACCGCGTCCATATCGGAGATATCTTTGAAAATATCTCCCTTGGAAATGGTTTCCGCCTCCATTTTGGGCAACAACACCAGGTCAAGACGCGCCCTGACATTTTTTTTGGGGGCATACATCTCCACCAACCGGTCAAACCTGGAATCCAGAATATCTGAGGTGCCCGGCACCGGCTTAAATGCTTTGGCCGGATCGGTAATCTCGTTGCCGGTCAGAATTTGAAACAATGTTTTCTTCCCAGTCTGGGGAAGTCCGATAATGCCAACCTTCATCTTTTATGTTTGTCCTTTTCTTAAAGCGTCATATTCAAAGTTTCCAAAACCGTTGCCGGCATCACCCTTTTTTTCGCGGGATTCATTTCAACCCGGGCAGCCACATGGGCGGGGTCATGGGGAAATACCAGCAGGGCATTTTCATCAACGGCACGGTCCAGCATCTGTTTTTTCTCATCCACCAGCTTTTCGGCAAACCGGTCGTACCCCATGGTGATGGGCAGATTTACCCAGGGCAGGCCCGGAATAAGATCTGCGGTATACACAACCGTCCCGGTTTTAGCATGAATCCAGGAGACAAGCATTCCCGGGGTGTGCCCCTGGCTTTGGAAAAATTCAATGGTCAGCTGCCCCACAATCAAACGGTCGCCGCCCTGCTTGAGCACGAGACGCCCTGAGCCCTGGAGCTTTTCAGCAAGGCCTGGAATAAATGAGGCACGGTCTCGGTAATGGGGGGATTTGGAGCGCCTGAAATGCTCTTCGCCTGTAACAAAAAGGGCTTTGGGAAAAAGCAGGGCAGGTTCATGATCCTGCGCCCAGGCGCTTAAAAGTCCGCCGGCATGGTCAAAATGAAGATGGGACAGCACAACATGAGTGATGTCCGCGTCTCTTAAGCCATATTCCGCCAGGGACTGCATCAGCACATGCGTGTCTTCATTCATCGCAAACCGCTGTTTCATGTCAGGGGAGAGATATGCACCGCATCCGGTCTCAAACAAGATGTTGTAATCCCCGGTTTTCACCAGCAGACAATTTGAAGAAATATCAATCATGCCGTTTTCATCTGCCGGGACCCATTTCTGCCACAGGGCTTTGGCCGCGTTGCCGAACATGGTGCCGCCGTCCAAACGCATACTGTTGCCCCGCAAAACAATAAATGAAGTATCCTGCATAACATTCTCTCCCTTCAAATCGCCTATTTTTTTATTAAATTGGGCCGGGGTAATGATAGACCGGATCGACCCGCGGCCGTTGGATCACGCCAAAGTAATTTTCTGTTTTTCCGGATCTGGATTGGGGCGGTAAAGAACAGCCACATGGCCGATGGTTCCGGCAAGATGGCATTTAAGCCGAGCCGTGATCTCATCAAGCAAAGCAGCCTTTACATCCTTTTCCTTGTGATCAATAAATTTTATCTTGATCAGTTCAGATGCGTTCAGGGCATTGTCCGCCTCTTGAATCATGGCGTCTGTCAAGCCCTTTGCCCCCACAAAAGCGGCGGGGTTCAGGTTATGGGCAAGGCCCCTTAAATATTTGCGCTGGGCGCCGGTAAGTTGTGTCACATTAAATCCTTAAATTGTCGCCCATTGTACGGGCTGTTATTCATTGATGTCAGGAAATGCAAATTCCTATTTTATCAAATTAAAATCCATTTTTCAGGTTTGTTATATTATCATAAACTGCGGATTGTGGATATACCCCGGCGCAGCAACACAAAAAAACCACCGATGTATATGCGATATCTTCTATCGGAATGAAAGAGGGACAAGAAAAGTGTCACAAAAGGCCGGAAAGGTCAAAGCTGTCGGATTTGCTTAATGTCTGAATAAAGCGCCTGAGCAGCTCCGCATCAAAACAGTGGGACATACCCTGGTCCCGTAATTTCACCCTGGCGTCCACCCGTTTGGCCGCCTCTTCTTCAACAATCTGCTGTTCTCTTAAACGCCGCAGCTTCGGGTCCTGTTCATCCCTCACGATGGCCGTTACCGGCGGCCGGGCATTTTCAACGGCCTCGGCTTCAAAAATCTTCAATGTATCCAGGTACGGATTTTTGCCGGCCATAATTTTTAAGGCCTCAACCGGGGATTTTTCCTTTTTATATGGTCTTGCCGAGGTCAGTGCGTCAAACACATCGGCAATATGGCAGATTTTAGCGGCCAGGGGAATCTCATCACCGGCCAGGCCGCAGGGATAGCCGCTGCCGTCTTCATTTTCATGGTGATACAAAATGGCCTGGATCGTCTCATTGGGTAATTTTTTTTCAAACAGCAGAGCCATGGCAAAGGCGGGGTGGGACTGCATGAGGACATACTCAAGATTATTTAGACGCCCGGGTTTGTGGAGCACATTTTCAGGAATTTTCACCTTGCCCAGATCGTGGAGACACCCGGCAACCGTCGCCTGGATAAGAATCTGTTTTAACCGTTCCCTGCCGGGATTGCCGAAAAGATCCGGGTTGGCCTTGATAAAAACCGCGCACAGCCAGCCGACCTTAACCGAATGGGTGTGGGTGTCATAATCATGCCCAATCATGGTGGCGATGCCGCTTAAGGATTTGATGTCCGATAGAAAATCAAGGGCCTGGGAGACAAAACTTTCAAGATGCGCTACGGTTTCGCTGATCTTAGCCTGGGGCACAAAAGGCGCGGCAAAGGTCTCTTTAATCGCATCCGTGGACAAGTTAACCAGTATGCCTGTCTTTTTTGAAGTTGACAGGGCGTCATTCTCAAGGATGAACTTCAGATTTTTCTTTATGTATGCACTATAATCCTGGGCTTCGTCATTGTGTATGTAAACCGTCCCCCAGTGTCCCAGCAGTTGCCTTAAACGTTCAACCGTGACTGTATCGCTATCCGTGAGCAGACAGCGAAACCGGAATATGCCGTTTTGGTGAGGATGTCGCTCAAACAAAGAGAAGTCGGCCAAGGTCGCCGGATTTATGGACAGGGGATCAACGGCAAAAAAGGAACTGCCGTCGTCAAAATATTCCGGGGCCAAACACAAATCGCGTGCTCCTTTCCATCTCCTATACGGATATTTTTGCGGTTGCGTCCAACGATCGGAGCCGGCGATACGGCAATTTTTCCAACATATCGGTTAAATGAATTTTAGATTTTGACCGTCAAACGCAGCTGTGTAAAAAATGAGTTAATTATAAAATTTATTACCAGACATCATTTCGTATGTAAAGAACAATGGCCAAAAGGCCATGAAAATATCCCAGGCACGACTAAACCGAAGAAAAATGTATAATTTTTAAGATGTTCGTTAGGGTGCAATTAAATGCTTGACTCGTCTAAGAAACAAGTCTATAGATTTTAACATAGATATATAAAGGAACTACCGATGAACACCCGCAAAACAGGCAAATTTTACTTTTATTACCGGTATTATTTTTATACCCGGCTGCCTGTATTGCGCTAAGCAGATCATTTTTAAAGCCGCAGGCAGACACCGCCTGCGGCTTTTTTATTTGAAGTTTCAGGCGACAAAAGCCCGCGAAAGGAATTGTCATGAAACTGATTAACGATGTAAATGTAGAATCATTTTTCACCCTTACCTCCCCGGAAGCCATACGCGCGAAATTGCCTGTATCCGACGAGACGGCAGACAATGTCCTTGCCGGTCGCAAGGAAGTACAGGACATTTTAAGCGGCACGGACAAACGATTGATGATCATTGCAGGCCCCTGCTCCATCCATGACATGGATGCAGCCATGGAGTATGCCCAGAAAATGACGGCCCTGCGCGAAGACGTCAAAGACAAAATCAATCTGATTATGCGGGTCTATTTTGAAAAACCCCGAACCACGGTGGGCTGGAAAGGCCTGATCAACGACCCGTTCCTGGATTCCACATATAATATGGAAGAAGGGCTTCAAAGGGCCAGATCCCTGTTGATCGACATCAATGCGTTGGGACTGCCTGCGGCGACGGAGATTTTAGATCCCATTACCCCCCAGTATATTGCCGGCCTTTTAAGCTGGGTGGCCATTGGCGCTCGCACCACAGAGTCCCAGACCCACCGGGAGATGGCCTCGGGGCTCTCCATGCCCGTGGGGTTCAAAAACGGTACGGACGGCAGCCTGACCTCCGCTGTCAATGCCACCATGGCCGCCAAGGCGCCCCAACATTTTCTGGGCATTGATCCGGCCGGCAAAACAGCCGTTGTCACCACCCGGGGCAACCAGTTCTGCCATATTGTTCTTCGCGGCGGAGCATCCCCCAACTACGATCCCGTATCCGTGGGCAAAGCCCAGGCCCGGCTCAGGGAAAAGGGGCTTTTGGATGCCGTGATCATTGACTGTTCCCATGACAACTCCGGCCAGAAATACACAGGTCAGTCCTTTGTATTTAAAAGCGCCGTGGATCAAAGACTCGACGGTAATGATAGAATTGTAGGCCTGATGCTGGAAAGCAATCTTTTTGAAGGCAATCAAAAATGCAAATGTGACGGAGATGCCGGCGACCTTAAGTACGGGGTCTCCATCACAGATGAATGCATCTCATGGGAAACCACGGAACAGCTTATCCGAGACGCATTTGAAAAATTGCCTTAACTACCAGATAAACCACGGGAAACACGGAATTCAATTGCCGTATTTTGACACAAAGACGTCGGCGTCAGCCGACTGACTTTCAGTGCATTCCGTGTCTTCCGTGGATACGAATCCGTTGCAACACCCTTCAAAGATCTCATTTTTGCGTCCATGTTGTCGCATTCATAGCACAGGGTCGCAATTTTGCGCCCATCGTTTAACCCTCTTTTTTCCCCAGCCCCTTGCCAAAAATGTATTACGCCTTATTTTTCACCCCATTGCATATTAGTTCATTATCAGCTATGCAATGGCACGCGCTTTGCTATGTTTGAAGCCGAAGATTTTCGACACCGGGAATCTCGGCACTTGGTATCTAATGAGATTGGAGATTATAATATGAAACAGGCGGTATTTGTAAGCAGGGATAAGGCTCAGTTTAAAGGACTTGAACAGATGTTGGGCCAACACAGCATTGAAATAGAATGGTGTGCAACCGGCAAAGAACTCTTATCTCTGATGACCAATACCCCCAAAGGGCAGTGGATTGATCTGGTAATCATGGAGGCAGAGCTGCCGGACATGACTGCCAAAGCCCTGGTGGAAGCTGTCACAGCCCAAAGTCCCATGACCAATTGTGCGATCACCGGCACCATGGAAAAAGAGAAGTTCCATGATTTTTATGAAGGGTACGGCGTGCTGATGCAGCTGCCCGTTGAACCGGGACAAGATGACGCCAAAAACCTGGAAAATCAATTACGAAAAATCAGATTCCTGGGATAAGGCCAACCCTGACGGCAAGGAGAAAAATTATATGATCATCAGCATAGCAAGCGGTAAAGGCGGCACAGGCAAAACCACTGTGGCCACCAACCTTTGCGCAAGCCTTGATGCAGACCTGATGCTTTTAGACTGCGACGTGGAAGAGCCCAATGCCCATCTTTTTCTAAATCCTGATATCACCGGTGAAGAAAAGGTCAACGCCCCGGTACCCCAGGTGGACCAGAGCCGTTGCACCTACTGCAAAAAATGTATGCAGATCTGCCGGTACGGTGCCATTGCCGTAGCCGGGAAAACAGTGGTGACGTTTCCGGAACTGTGCCACTCCTGCGGCGGGTGTACGGTTGTCTGTCCGGAAAAGGCCATCACCGAAATCAACAGATTCATCGGCACGGTGGAAACAGGCACAGTAAATCTGCCCAACACACCGGCATTCGGCCGGGGACTACTGGATATCGGCCAGGTCATGGCACCGCCGGTCATCAGACAGGTTCGCAAGCTGGAAGGGCAAAAAGAGCTCACCATTATTGATGCCCCGCCGGGCACCTCCTGTCCCGTGATTGCCGCCATGAAAGAGACCGATTTTGTGCTCCTGGTCACGGAACCCACCCCCTTTGGCCTGCATGACCTGACCCTGGCCGTGGAAGCGGTCAAGCTGTTGGGAATCCCCTGCGGTCTCGTGATTAACCGGGCAGGTCTCGGCAATGATGACGTTAAGGATTATGCACAAGAAGAAAACATACCGGTTTTACTTGAACTCCCCTTTGACAAACGCATTGCCTCGGCCTATTCAAAGGGCGAGTTGCTTGTCCAGGCCCTGCCTGAATATAAAGCGCTGTTTAAAAAACTGTACACATCCATTGAAGAGATCGTGAACCGGAAGGGAGCTGCCTGATGAAAGAACTTGTTATCCTGAGCGGCAAAGGCGGAACCGGAAAAACCAGTTTAACATCGGCCTTTGCAAGCCTTGCCGAAAATATGATGCTGTGCGATGCGGATGTGGATGCAGCAGACCTGCACCTGATTATGGATCCGGACGTTCAAGAGACCCACGATTTTGCAGGCGGTTATGAAGCAGAAATTGTCCCTGACGAATGCACCGGCTGCGGCCAGTGCATGACCCTTTGCAGGTTTGATGCCGTCAAACCGGTTAAAGGCTCAGGCATATTTTATATTGACAGCCTTGACTGTGAAGGCTGCGGGGTCTGTGCGGATCTGTGTCCGGAATCGGCCATTAAATTTGAAAAAAAAATCTGCGGTCAGTGGTTTGCATCAAAAACCCGGTTCGGAGACATGATTCATGCCCGGTTAGGCATTGCCGAAGAAAACTCAGGCCGGTTGGTGGCACTGGTCAGGGAAGAGGCCAGAAAACGGGTACTTGCGGACCGCATTGACCTGTTGCTCACAGACGGCCCTCCGGGCATCGGATGTCCGGTGATTGCCTCCATGGGACAGGCCAGCGCCGTCCTTATCGTAACGGAGCCCACGGTGTCGGGCATCCATGATATGGAACGTGTGGCCCAGTTGGCTGCCCATTTTAGATTACCGGCCATGATCTGCATCAATAAATATGATTTAAATCCGGATCAGGCCAAGGCCATTGAAGCCATTGCCGAAAAAAGAAACATCGAATTTGTTGGGAAAATCCCCTTTGACCCGGCATTTACCCAAGCCATGGTCCAGGGCAAATCCATCATGGAAACCCATGGGGACAGCCCGGCTGCCATTGAAATTAAACAGATCTGGGAGCGGGTTATGGGGCATCCGGCCATGAAAATGGATCGACTTTGTTAACTAACACTATTTTTAGGTTCAATATACACACGTAAAGGAGTAAATAGACATTATGGAAAACGGTAGAATTGCAATCCCTTCCAACGGTGAAGGCGGACTTTCCGGTACCCGTGCAGGCCACTTCGGACATTGTGACGTATTCACCTTTGTGGATGTTAAAGACGGAAAAATTGAAACGGTATCCACCGTTGCCAACCAGGAACATGCCCAGGGCGGCTGCATGGTGCCTGTAAATCTTCTGGCCGAACACCGGGTAAACGCCTTGATCGTCGGCGGCATCGGCATGCGCCCGCTCATGGGCTTCCGCCAGGTGGGCATTGATGTATATCATGATGACCAACGTGCGGAAATTGAGCCTGTGGTCATGGACCTGATTGCCGGTAAACTTGAACAGATCAGAAATGATCAGGTTTGTGGCGGCGGCGCCCACTAGTGCCCATCCCCAATTTATTTCTGGACAAACACGTATAAACAATTTTTTTTTTAACGCCAGAATAAAATCAGGATAAGACAGGATAAAAAATGAAAATAGCAATCACATCCACAGGCACCGACCTTGATGCCCAGGTGGACCCCAGATTCGGCAGAGCGGCCTACATTATCGTGGTGGACACCGAGACACTGGATTTTGAGGTCATTGACAACTCTGAAAATAAGAACGCCTTTAAGGGTGCCGGTATCACAGCAGCCTCTTCGATCTGTGACAAAGGTGCAGAGGTATTGATCACCGGATTTTGCGGTCCCAATGCATTCAAGACCCTTGACAGTGCAGGCGTCAAAGTGGCAAACGACGCCACCGGCACCGTCAGAAGTACGGTTGAAGATTATAAGGCCGGTAAATTCACATTTGCCGAGGATGCCAATACCGAAGGTCACTGGTAAAATTTAACTAATATAGCGACACCCTGTCCTGGTGGCATCTTTTTACCCCTATCTTACCCCCGTCTCATTTAAGAAGGTGTCACCAGCACAGGGTGTACGCTATTGAGTGTTTGGACGGCCCAATAAAAAGACATTGAGTTGTCCAAACACGGGATTTCCATCCAGACAACAGCGAACAAAAAAAGGAGACGTCATGCCTTTATATGACTTTCACTGTCCGGAATGTAACCGGATTGTTGAACTGCTCATGACCAGCCGGGATGACCAGGCGGTCTGTCCTGAATGCGGTTCGACCCGTCTTGAAAAACTGATGGCTGCCCCCTCAAGCCTTTCCGGCAAATCCGGCGGTGCCATGCCCGGCCCCAATGACACAGCCTGCTGTGGTGCCAGGCCCGGAGAAAAAAGCGGATGTGCCGGCCCCGGCTCCTGCTGCGGAAGGACCTTTTAATACGGCGGTGCAACAGCCTTCAGCCTTTGAAAAACGGATAAAACGCCGTATTTCCGCAAGACCCCACGTTTTTTTTGCCGTATGCCCCCCGGGTCTCGGCGGGGTCTGTGAACAAGAGATATCCCAGGTCTCCCAAAAGGCGGGGGAAATATTCTCAGATCATTACAGGATCAGTGATATTAAGGGGTGCCCCGGGGGGATCGAGTTTCAAACTCGCCTGAAAACCGCCTGCCTGGCCAACATCCTGATGGGATCGGCCACCCGGATTCTCATGCGGCTTGTGTCATTTAAGGCAGAGAGTTTCAGGCAGCTTGAAGATCGGATTAAAGCCGTTGACTGGGAACTGTACCTGCCCCGCCAGGTCCTGCCCGATATCAAGGTCACGACCCACAAATCGCGGCTGTATCACTCGGCAGCCATTGCCGATCGCATCAGGCCAATCCTGCATGACCGGTTGTTTTCAAAGGATGCGTTTCCCCATAGCGACATACCCGAAAAACCTTCAAGCATGAGCCAAATCTTGATGGTCCGCGCCGACAATGATAGATTTGAACTCTCCCTGGATATGTCCGGAACGCCGCTATACAAACGGGGAATCAAAGAAAAAGTGGTGAAAGCGCCTTTGCGCGAAACCCTGGCCTTTGCCATACTTACCCGGCTGGGCCTGTCGGCAAACGACACGCTTGTGGACCCCATGTGCGGCTCGGGTACCTTCAGTCTGGAAGGGGCCATGATGCAGTGCAAACTTCCCCCGGGGATCTTCAGACCCTTTGCCTTTGAATCCTGGCCGGGATTTGAGGAAAAAAGCATGGCCCATACCCATGACAAGCTGATGTCGACCGCTGTCAGTTTCATGGATGCCCGCAGCCTCCCCCCTATTTTAGCCCGGGATCTGGACGACACCGCCATTGATCACCTGAAACAGACCTGTACCCGACACCCGGCCTTCCAGCGCATCCGTCCTGTGTGCGACGATTTCTTTAACATGACGCCCCCGGCCATTACGGACCATCAGGGCGTAGTGGTTCTGAATCCGCCCTACGGTATCCGCCTGGATAAAACCCAGGACATCACAGCTTTTTATAAAGAGATCGGACACAAGCTGTCTGCTGACTTCAAAGGTTTTCGGGCCGCAATTATCTGCCCGGGCCAACAAGAGTTCCAGGCGCTGAACCTGGGACTGTCAACCATGCCTATTTTTCATGGGGGCCTTGATCTTTATACGGCTGTGGGCATAATCGGATAGCAGACTCCCCCCATCACAATCAGTTTAAACTGCGAATAAACGCGTCGAGGCACGAAAAATATTCCCTGGCATTGCGCATCATTATGCTGTTGTGATCGCCCCGCTCAAACAGTCGAATGTTTTTTCCCGCCGTTGCCCAGTCATAGAGCCGCTGACCGTGGCTCACATCAATCAAGCCGTCATGAATGGTGTGCATCACCAGCACATCACCTTTAAATGAGGCGATTTTCTGCTGATGGTTCAACTGCTGATCCACTGCCGTCTGCAGCGCAGACAGATCAACATTCATCTCTTCGGGGTGAACGCGCAGCAGCAACCGTTCAAGCACATCGGCCACCGCACTTTCGAGGACCAATCCGGCCGCATCGGGAAAACAGGCGGCAGCCTCCAGTGCAAATATGGACCCCACACTGCGGCCGAAAAAAATCAAATCCCGGGGGTGGCGTTTTAATGATTCGATGGTTGGCCGGACATCGCTGATCATTTTACCCAATTGCGCCCGGCCGCTGGATTGCCCATACCCGCGCAGTTCTGCCAGAAAACAATTACAGCCCATCTGATGAATCAAGGCCACAAAATCACCCTGCCAATCATCAACAATCTCGCCATTGCCGTGAAAATGTACTAGTGTTTTCGCATCCGGATTTAATTCATGATAGCTGCATGCTAATCTGGCACCATCAACATCCACCCAGAACGGATTGTCAAAAAAGCCTTTACGAGGGAAAAAATAACGCTGCTCAATTAACGTATGATCAAGAATATTATCCATAGTTTTCTCCTTTTTACCAGTGGCTAAACGCACTGTGAATTACCTGACAGCTTTTATCCCTGAGCCATTAGAATCTGCAACGTCCTATGCTATTAAATGAATGGCAAATCTGTCAAGACAATGACACACCACCTAGGAATTGCACATTTAATTAGTCGATCTGCCACAACAAATTTTATTTTGTCATTTTTCTCCCATTAGCGCTATAAATCGCCGTATGTTGAGTTACAAATTCGGAATCTATATGTTATAACAACTTCGGGTCAGCCTAATACTGTAACCGGGTTCGTCCCAAATAATAATTGAAAGTAATACACGTGTATTTACGCGTTCAAAACATTACTTTTTGGTGATATCAAAACCCGTATTTCAAGGATAATGATTCAATTTAAACCGTGGCGGATTTTAAAACACATCTCTCAGTGGCAAGCATAGGGAGCAGCATTGCGGCAACAATGCTCTTTGCAGCAGGGATTGCATCTCCCCAGGAAGTTCTGCTTTACTTTACCTTGGGCGTGGTGGGCGGACTGCTGCCGGACATTGATTCAGACAGTTCTTTAACAGTTCGTTTGCTGTTCACATTCATTGCGACATTGATATCGTTTTTAGTCATGTTCAAGCAGCGGGCGGACAATACGGTGATGGAACTTCTCATCATATGGGCGGCAAGTTTTATTTTTATCAAAATTTTTATTTTCTCTTTGTTTACGAAGCTAACGGTTCATCGGGGCATTATCCACTCCATACCTGCGGCTGTGGCCTTTGGATGCCTGGCGGCAATCGGTCTGAATCGGGTGTTTCACTTCAATGATTTTGTCTCCTGGATGGCCGGCGGGTTCGTTTTCGCAGGTTCTATCCTTCACCTCGTACTGGATGAACTGTGCGGCCTTAACTTTTTAACGCTGAAAACAAAAAAATCAGCCGGTACGGCATTTAAATTCGGCAGCATCAAAAACCTCAAGGAAACCGTCGCCATCTATATGCTCATTGCCGTCTTGTTTGTGGCCATGCCCAGTCACACCCGGTTCTTCACCGTGCTTCTGGCACCACAAACCTATGCGCACCTTGAATTTTTCCCCAGTGGGAAATGGTTCAACCGGCTGTGTACCGAACTTGAAAAAACGGATATTATAAAATAAGCTTTTTGATCCAAGGCATTCCAGTTGCTTCGATAACTTCACTGTGTTATTGAAATAACGATACAATCAAGCCATTTTTACGACAAAACCATTTTGATACGCGATTCTGGAACTACCAACCATGATGCAAACGTCTCACAGGGTAATTCTAAAAAAGTGCAATACGGGCGGACATCACGTTGATCTGCCCGGTTTTCTGAGAAAAGAATTTAAACTTTCCCCTGAAAAAGTGGCATATATTCTTGGTCATCCCCCTGCAGTACTGGGAGACTTCAACAGTCCTGAAAATGTTGAGGTTGCCCGTAAATACCTTTTCAACCTGGATGTGGAGTGTGATGTAACCACGGTGATCAAGGACAAAAGACTTCCCTTTGCCATTGATCCACGGCAGTTGAAATGGATCGCCAAAGAGTTCAGCAAAACCCTGCGCGCCTGTGTGGAAACCTGCCTATATTACGTGACGGTGGAGCCAGGTCAAGAAGGCCTATTCCTGCCGTCCCTTCTGGGCAAACGAGAAGAGATCGAAGATATGTTCCGGCATAGTGACAGTGTGTTTGTGATTGATGATACCACTTTTGTCCTTTTGGGATTTGCCACGGACCGGGATGCCCGCAACGTTGTGTTCAATAAAATTGTCCATTGCATGGAAAGGAACCTCACGCGAAACATTTCGGTTCACATTGGATTTGCAGTGATACCCGGCGATGGAAAATCTTTTTATGAATTGATGGCGGTTGCCCAAAAAGATCTGTTCACCCATAAAACGACCTTAAATAAAAGCCCCCAAAAAAGTGAGCCGATTTTATCCCGGAACAATTCCCATGGAAAAAACAATGGATACCTTTCAGATTCCCAGGAGTTAACCCATTGCTTTAACAAAGCCAGGGGAGATTTTTACAATGAACTGACAGCGTTGCCCCCGGATATTTTATGGGGTGCCCTGAGTAGAATTCCCATATCCGATCAAACAAAATTTTTTCTCCAGCTTCCCCACGATTCCAACCTGACACCCTATCTTGCCAAAAAAATAACAAACCAAACCGCCCCGAAAGATGCTGTTACCGCAAAAAAAATCGTTCGCGGAATTGTCACACAGATGCAACTTGCTGAAAACCTCAAAGACAGACACATAAACATGGAAAAAGTCATGTTTCGTCTGAACCAGGTGGAGACCATTTTTACCATGCCGTCTGTGGCCATGCAGGCATATAACGTAGCGTCTAACCCGGAATCCACCCTGGATGACATTGTGGAAAAAATCCTGCTGGCACCCGCGCTGACCATAAAAATATTAAAAATTGTCAATTCGCCCTTTTACGGATTGGGCAATAAAATCAGCTCCATCAAGGATGCGGTTGTCCTGCTGGGGACCGATGAAGTGATCAACATGGCCTTTGGTCTCTCATTATCAGAATCGTTTCTGAATGCGAATCTCAAAGGATTAATGGACCCCAAAGCACTGTGGCGCCACGCCATGGGAACCGCCTTGATCGCAAGGTATCTTTGCCGGGAACTGCCCCAATTCAAAGATATGGGCATTTTTACGGCGGGCCTTCTCCATGATATCGGCAAGATATATCTGATCGAAAATTTTTCGGATTTGTATACGACAATTCTATCCCGCGCCAAGGAGAGTACCGTTCCCATCAGTGCCGTCGAACAGGAAATTTTAGGGATGGACCATGGCAAGATCGCACAAAGAATTGGAGAGAACTGGAATCTGCCAGACCCTCTGGTTCATGCCGCAGCCTTTCACCATCAACCGTCTGCGGCCGGAGAGTATTCATTGTTTGCGGCCATCATCGGTTTCTCGGATTATCTTTCCAATATGGTTGACGTAGACAAAAACACCGACGCAAATGCAATGCAGAAGATAAAACAGCAGTTTAAGGTGGATCATATGATTGCCATGAAAAAACTATTTCCAAGTTTCAATACCCAATTTATTGAGCAGTCTTTGACGGATGTCACTGAGATCCTCAAGGAAAATACCCATTTGCTTGACCTCTCCGATTAAAATAACAGTCATGGCCTGAACCTGAACGATCAATAGACCCAGATGCCCAAGGTTTTTGGCACACAACGGACGTTGAAAGATCGGCATAGGTCGCACAGACATTCTTATAAAAACCGAAAACACAATATCACGTGTAACATAGGAAAAACCCATGAGTAACGATAAGAGAGCTGTAACGCTGTTTGAAGAATTTAAAAAAAATTTTCTTTCCATCCAGAAAAAGTATGATGACAAAATCAATGAGCTCTCCATTATCAAAGAGATGAACAACACCATGCAGCAAATTGATTTTATTGATCAGGATTTAATCTGGATCCGGCATCTGGAGTGTTTGAAAAAATATAAGGGTCTTGCGGCGGCAGCGTTATATTTTTCACCGGACAATGAAATTAAAAAGGACCATTTTTTCCATACGGAGTTAGAAACGAAGTTTAACCTCACGGCCATTAAACATCTCCCCTTTTTTAAGGCACTTCTTGGGGAAAAAACAAACGTTCTCATCGCAAGCCTCAAAGACATAGAAAAAAAAATATCCCAACAAGGGCCATCCCGTACGCATCTGTTTTCCGATGAAGACTACGCCTTTTATGGTCAATCTATAGTCTCCAAAGGAAAAGTCATTGCGGTTCTCATGCTTTTCGGAAGAGATAACAGAATATTTGAATCGTCCCACTTTCTTTTTTATAATGTGGTGTGTGATCATCTGCACAACAATATGGTTTTTTTACGGCTCTATTATGGCAAACTCAATGAAGAGAAACAGATGATTCAGTTGAGCCGTTTCTTTTCGAAAAATGTTATTAAGGAGATATTCAAGAAGGGGAAATTAAAGCTTGGCGGCGAAAAAAAACGGGCTGCTGTTATTTTTATTGACTTAAACGGATTTACAAGTTTTTCTGAAAAAATGGAACCAGAAGAGGTGGTTATTTTGCTCAACCAATTCTTTTGCCGAATGATACCACTCATTTTCAAGCACGGAGGAACCCTGGACAAATTGCTGGGGGACGGCATTCTGGGTGTGTTTGGAACCCCACTGGAAGATCCGGACAGCTGTCTGAATGCCGTACGCACTGCCCTTGAAATGTTTTCAGCGCTTTTTGCCCTGAACCGCGAAATAAAAAAGAACTTTAGACCGCTGGAAATGAGCGTGGGAATCAATTACGGGGAGTTGGTTTCAGGATTCATGGGATCGGAAGAGCATTTACATTATACGGTGGTTGGGGACACCGTCAATGTGGCCCAACGGATTGAATCACTTGCCGGGTCCAATCAGATCCTGGTTTCAAGTTCAGTGTGGAAAGAGATTGAGCCCCATGTGGATACCCTGGATAATTTAAAGGAGGTGGCCCGGCTGGACAATGTAAAATTAAAGGGAAAGGCAAAAGAAGTCTCTCTGTTCAGACTGGAGCCCAAGTATTCATAACCGCATGCATAGGAGGACAAATATGATCCTAGGAATACCCAAGGAGATCAAGTCGGAGGAGAACCGTGTGTGCATGACCCCGGCGGGAGTCGAGGTAATGGTAAAAAACGGGCACCAGGTACTGGTGGAAAAAAACGCTGGTACAGGCAGTGGATTTACCGACGACGCCTATACCCGCAGCGGGGCCAAAATAGTTGATACGCCCACACAAATCTATGCAACAGCGGACATGGTGATGCACGTCAAAGAGCCCTTACCGCCGGAATATGACTTAATCCGGGAAGACCAGATCGTTTTCACCTACCTGCACCTGGCGGCCGATGAGCCCCAGACCCGGGCATTGATCAAAAGCAAGGCCGTATGTATCGCCTACGAAACCATCCAGAAGGACGACGGCACCCTGCCCTTGTTGACGCCCATGAGCGAGGTGGCCGGACGTATGGCCATCCAGGAAGGTGCCAAATTTCTGGAGATGCCCCAGGGTGGCCATGGTGTTCTGCTGGGCGGCGTCCCCGGTGTGGAACCGGCCACGGTGGTGGTGATCGGCGGCGGCGTGGTCGGGGTCAATGCGGCCAAGATGGCCTGCGGGCTTGGCGCCAAAGTCTACCTTTTGGATATGAACCTGAACCGCCTGCGCTATCTGAGCGATGTGATGCCGTCCAATTGCTTTACCCTAATGTCCTCTCCGGCAACCATTCGCAAACTAGTCAAAACGGCGGATGTGGTGATCGGGGCGGTACTGGTTCCCGGGGCCAAGGCGCCGAAACTTGTGACCCGTGACATGCTCAAGACCATGAAAAACGGCGCTGTGCTGGTGGACGTGGCCATTGACCAGGGGGGATGCTTTGAAACTTCCAAGCCCACCACCCATGGAGATCCCACGTTCGTGATTGACGGGGTGGTGCACTACTGCGTCGCCAACATGCCCGGGGCTGTGGCCAAGACCTCGACCCTGGCACTGACCAACGCCACACTACCCTATGCCCTGCAGATTGCCAACCAGGGCTGGAAACAGGCGATGCAGACCAACCCGGAGATTAAACGGGGCGCCAACATTATCAACGGCAAGGTGACTTACAAGGCCGTGGCCGATGCATTTGGGCTGACCTATACACCCGTTGATCAACTGATGAACTAAAAACACCCAAGGCCCAATAAGGTTGCCTTTTCTTGCCATTAGACGTTGAATGATGTATGACCATGTGCCATGGAAAACAGTGAAAAATACCAAGCCCAGGCCCAAATGCTGGCCAACCGGGTAACAAAAAGATTCAAGCACCTGTATAAACGCTTCGCCAAACAAAACCTGGAGGTTTTCCGGCTGTACGACTGGGACATCCCCGAGATCAGGGCGGTGGTGGACTGGTACGCCGGCCATCTTGTGGTGGGAGAATATGCCCGAGAACAGTCCACCCCGGACTGGCTTCCCATGATGGGAAAAGCGGTGGCCCAGGCCCTTGACGTCCCCCAGGAAAATCTGCACCTTAAAATCCGAAAAGCAGGCATCAAGGAAGGAGCCCGCTACCAAAGAATTAATACAAAAAATGAAAAAATCCCCATGTGGGAGAGGGATCTTCAGTTTCTGGTCAACCCCAGCGACTATGTGGATACGGGACTTTTTTCCGACCACAGAAACACCCGGATGATGGTCCGGGAGATGGCCCGGGGCAAGGATTTTCTAAACCTCTATTGCTACACAGGGGCATTCTCCTGCTATGCGGCCAAGGGCGGGGCAGCCTCCACCCTGTCCGTGGACCGCTCGGAAACCGCCATCACCTGGGTCAAAGAGAATCTGGCCCTGAACGGGTTAGCCGCCGCCTGCCACACCCAGGTCCAGATGGATACCTTTGATTTCTTGAAAAAAGCGGTTCGACTCGACCATAGATACGACCTGGCTGTGGTTGACCCGCCCTCCTATTCCACAACACGCATGAACGATAAACACTTTGATATTGCCAAAGACTATCCGTTTTTGCTTAACCAGGTGTTTAAGCTCATGCGCCCGGGAAGCACGGTGTTTTTTTCCACCAACCACCAGAATTTCTCCCTGGATGAACACAAGCTGGACGCCCGTGATATTAAAGAAATCACCCAGGAGACGATCCCCGAGGATTATGCATCCAAGAAAAAACAGATCCACCGGTGCTGGCGAATCTGTCTCGATGCTTGAACTCCTGTTCGGACTTGATTTTATAAGATATAGACGATAATGTTCTCCAATGGATCATTCAGCTTTTCCCTGGGTTGAGGCTCGGTATTAACAAACCGGATCCGCCCATGGGCGTTCTTCAAAAACATTTTAGTTTTATATGAAAGTCTCAGTAATTTAACGGGTTACTTTCATATTTTGTTGTGGGTTGCGTCTGGATGTTGATACCCGGATCGGCCCATGATCATTACTTAAGTCATTTGGATCAAAGCGGGCGGACATGGAAAAAACATTATCTTTGCTTCCATACCTGGAATCCGGCAACAAGGGGATTGTACTAGATATTTATGTCGTGCGACAAGACAATTCCCAAGGGACGTCCCCCCCCTTCCCGTTTCAATCTGCCGGGACCCCAAAGCCTTTCAGCCGTCTGATTAAAGGCGGACTCACGTGTGATGGATCAAACCGAATTTTCCAGCCTGTGTTCATACTGATCCAAAATGACACCTGTTTTTCCGACACCGAAGCCTTCAGTCCCCTGACCAACACAACCCTGGACCAGGCCTGGCGGGACACCATTCATTTTTTTTCCAAGGATCCCGGCACATTCACCATGACCGGCCCGGATCATGAACCGGCCCAGTTGAAACCGCTTTTTTACTGTAGATTCAAACACCGTTTTTTCCCCCCCCCATGCCCGGAGTGCGGCGGGGAGCTGGTGCTTTGCAAAGACGATCCTATTCTGAAAAAAGCGGGGCTGGATTCATTTCATACCGGACTGACCCGCTATCTTTTCTGCCCGCAATGTCATGCATCCCATTCAAGCCATTTTTTTTACGCCTATGCAGGCCAGGCAAACGACCCGACCGGTGTCCTGGACCGGCACGGCCTGATCAAGCGCTTCAGCAATATTAAGAAGGCCGTGCCCAATGGTTTTCCATGCGCGGACTGCCCGGAACACAGTGCCTGCTATGTGACAGGGCAAAAGGCGTTATCCCGCATTGGATGCGTATCGTTTTATCCATTTTACATGCTGGTGTTTAATGCCTGCGAGATGACCGGGACCCAATTTTTAAAGCGTTTGTCCAATGACACGGCATCTGCCGAGCCGCCCCCGCAATGGTTGCCACGCAGTCCCAACACCGTCCAACTATCCGGCCATGAATCATCCAGCTACCTGTTCAAGGATGATCCAAGATTCTGGCTTGAAATTTTATTTTTAAAATATGCGTTTTTAAAAAAAGTCCTCACCGCAGTTGAAAAAAGATTAACCCGTCAGGTTACGCCCATTTACAACCTGAATTTGGACAGCATCTGGATCACCACAAAATCAGATGCAGGCATGATGCCTTTTTTCTGGGATTATGAGCTTCACCTGCTGGACCTTGTGACCACCCGCCCCCTGAATCTTTTCCAAACATCCATGGCAGATAACCGGCACACAAATTTCATTGCACAATTGTGCCTTTACATCTTTTTTGTAAACCATGAACACGACGCACAGACCGTTTTTCAGTCCGGGGCGGCGCTACTGCAAAGCACAGGTGAAAACCAATGGACAAACAATGCCCAGGCATTTTTCGAATCCCACCCAATGTTTAAACCTGAAAATATTTTTTGGCATCCGGCACCTGTTTCCATGGCGGATGCATGGCATGGATTATGGATTCGGACCATTCAATTTGCAGGATCGTTAATCAAAGAAAAAGAGTTCTTAGATTTCCCCGGGTTTATCAGTACCTGTATCCGGCAGGTCAATGACATACAAGAAGCCGTAAAATCAGAACTTTTCAGCAAAAATCTGCACATAAAACAAGCCCCTGGCATGCCGGTTGCCGGTGCAAATGAACAACCCACCGTACAAACGCAGCCCCGGACCGTCCCAGATAAGGTAAACGAGGATGGGCAGACCAACCAGGCCATTGCCGCCATCCTAAAACGTCTTAAATCAAAATGGGAAAACCAGGCGCCACCGGAACCGAAACCGGACGAGGATGAAGATATCATGGAGACCGTCGTACTCTCTTCAAGTACAGGCATCAAACAACCGTCGGATATCCCCCCCCCAAAGCGTATGGAGACAGCAGACCAAAATGAATTTGAACAGATGCAGGAAACAGTGGTGCTTGGTACCCAGGTTCCTCCAGATCCGGCCCCCAGTGATTTTGAAGATATCCAGGAAACCGTTGTGTTGAATACGGCCCCAACACCCCAAACACCGGAACCGGAAAACGAATTCGACGACATGGAAGAGACTGTTATCTTAACGTCCGGCACCGGTGTACCGCAGGACGGCACCACGGACAACAGCGGCGATTTTTTTAGTGAAGATGATGACTTGGATAAAACCGTCATACTTCCCCCTAAAAAATAGATCCCGGGACACAAAGGAAAATGAACAGGTTGGACATTTCACACCAGACATTAAAAGAGCAGATCAAAGCCATTTACGCAGACACGGCCCAGGAAGGTGCCATTGAATCACACCTGGATAACGTATTGGCAAGTCTGGATAAAAACAGTCGCCGGGCGGTTCTTGACCGGCTGATTCAGGACTTTGAACATGACACCGGTGCTACAAACGACACCCAGGAAAATACGGCCATTGACGACCATGTCCTGGCACGGGTGATCAAACTGCTGCTCGGCCGGAACGTCTCCCAGGCAGACATGAACTCCGATGAACTTTTAGAGAGCCTGGCAGACTCCATCAACACCGTATTTGAAGCCTTGAACCAGCTGATCGGCACCATCAACACCACCCTCATGGGCAAACAGGATTCAGACCAGACCATCCGCCAGGTCATAGGCTACCACCTTGAAGGTGCCGGTCACGGCCGGACACTGGACAGCTACATAGGCCAGATCGGCAAAGCCTTTTTCGAGTCCCAGCAGGCCAGCAAACGGGCAGCCCATGCAAAGGTCAAAGAGATCATCAGGGAATTGAGCCCTGACGCCATTGCCCGGGACTCCGGCGCATCCAGACTGAGTCCCATGAAAAAGTCAAAGTACTACGACGAATATGTGCATAAATTTGAAAAGATCGAACAATGGTTTGAGTCAGGACGTTTCATGGAATCATTTTTAAGGGAGTTTGAAAGAAATTGTCAGAAAATATCCATTTGAAAAGGAGAAAAACGTTGAAAAATATTCTTATAATACCGGCTGTTTTGTGTGCGTTGCTCACGCTTTTTGCCTGTTCAAAAAAAGAGATCCCCCCACCCCAGTGGGGCTACGAAAAAGATGCCGTGAAAATTCAAGTTGTGGCAGACCCCATGCTCAACCAGGACAATAAAAAGGCCCACACGCTTTACACCTGTTTTTACCAGCTCAAGGACCCCAATGGATTCAACCAGCTTTGTTCCGATCAAAGCGGGCTGTATAAACTGCTTGCATGCAAGGTGTTTGATTCAAGTGTGGCGTCATCCAAGCATCTGATCGTCAATCCCGGAGAAACCACCACCATCGTCATGAACCGGGCGGAAAGTGCAAAATACCTGGCACTTGTGGCCGGATACTATACCCTTGAAAAAGACCGGATCACCCGCCTTGTGGAAATTCCCGTCGTGATCGAAGAGAAAGGATTTTTCTCCAAGGAACGCAAGAAAATGCCCGCACCGTTGGACCTTACGATCTATCTTGGACCCGAACAGATCGACAAAGTTGAGACCAAGGCGCCCGAAGAAAGGTAGACATCATGGTTAAACCGATTTTCTGGCACCAGGGGCTTTTCCTGCAGCCCCACCATTTCCAGCTCAATGATCTGTATAACCGGTCGCTTCTGGACCCATGGTATAAATACAGCGTCCCGTACTTCTGGGGCGTGGGCCATGTGGACATTGATCAGGGAGCCCTTGCCAATTTTGTGTTTGACGTCCCCAAAGGCGAGTTCATATTCCCCGATTATTCGCATGTCGTACTCGGGGATAATGCACAGCTGTATGCCCGCTCATTTGAAACAGCCTGGGCCGACGGCGGAAAGTCATTTACCGTTTATCTAGGTATAAAAAAACTGGACCATGCCGGAAGCAATGTCGGTATTGTACCGGATCCAACTCAAGGCGAAGAACTGAACAGCCGGTTCATTTTTGCCGGTGCCCCCCAGGAAATGGACGATATTCACGGAGACGGACCAAAAGCTGAAATCAAACAGATGCAGTTCCTGGTCAAAATTTTCTGGGAAACGGAAATTAAGCACCAGGGAAATTTTCACTTGATCCCCATTGCACGCCTGAAACGCAGCCTTGAAGAGGTGAAGGTCGATACCCGGTTCATACCGCCCTGTTTATGCCTTTCCGGTTGTGACACGCTTTCGGGCATTGTCAAAGAGATCCGGGACCAGTTGTCGGCCAAGGCACGGCAGCTTGAATCGGTGAAGCGGACCAAGGGCGTTCACACCGCAGAGTTCGGCTCCAGGGATATGGTATACATGATGGCTTTGCGTTCGTTGAACCGGTATCTGCCGTTGCTTGAACATGTCACCGGTACCACCCTGGCCGCCCCCTGGTCGGTGTACGGTATTTTACGGCAGATTATCGGTGAACTCTCCTCTTTTTCGGCAGACGTATCGGCCAACGGCGAACTTGCCGACGGCACCACCCTTGTCACAGACTACGACCACAAACAATTGTGGGAATGCTTCACCCAGGCCCAGCATCTGATCACCCGCCTGCTGGATGAAATCACGGCAGGCCCCGAATATATCATCCCGCTTCACTTTGACGGCACCTATTTCACCGCCGAACTTGCCCCCAATTTATTTGAAGGATCGGGCAAATTTTACCTGATGCTTGAATCCGAAGCCTCGGCCGCCAGCGTCACCGAATCCGTCAAACACATTGCCAAGCTCAGTGCCAGGGAATCGCTGCCCATTCTCATTGCGCAATCGTTGCCCGGGGCAAGGCTCAATCATTTGGAAACCATTCCCCAGGAACTGCCCAGAAAGTCCAATGCGGTATATTTTCAGATCGATCACACCAGCAAGCTGTGGGCTCCGGTGGAAGCCGGCAACAACATCGCCCTTTACTGGGATACGGCCCCGGATGACCTGAAGGTCGAACTGATGATCGTAAGGAGAAATTAACCATGCGCCTTTCCGACTGTTTCACCGACATGATGGCCTATACCATTATTCTCTACAAAAAAAACGGGACAAACACCATTGCCTTTGACCAGGCCCGGGCCCACATCAACCGGCTGATCATTGAAAGCCAGACCCTGTGCGACAACGCCCATCTGCCAAGGGAAGATTATGAGCTTGCCAAATTTGCGGTGTTTGCCTGGATAGATGAAATCATCATGCGGTCCGGTTGGGAAGGCAAAACCTATTGGCAAAGCGAACAGCTCCAGCGAATCTACTTTAACACCTCGGATGCGGGAGAACGCTTTTTCCAGAAAATGAACACCATCGGCCCCCACCAGAACCAGGTGCGTGAGGTCTACTACATATGCTTAAGTCTCGGCTTTACCGGCCAATACCACAACCAGGGGGATGAGATGCTCATTGAGCAGCTCAGGCTTTCGAACCTGAAACTGTTAACGGGCAGTTCCATGGATCTGCCGGATCTTGATCGCATGCAGCTGTTTCCCGAGGCCTATATCAAAGATCACAGCACATCGCCCCGAATGCGATCCAGAGGGTTTTCCCTCATAAATGCCGCAGCCTTTGCCGCCCCGGTGGTGGTCTTCGGCCTGCTTGTTGTCATCTACAAATTTGTACTGCATAACGTTGGCGCGACCCTAATCAGCAGGATACCGTAAATGAAAACCTGGATCTCTTTATTTTTTAAAATTGTTCTGGTGCTGGCGCTTCTACTTTTTATTGGCGTTGCGGTTTATGCGGCCGTTATCTGGGCCAAATGGCCGGTCTGGGTCAGCCCGTTTCTTGTGGCCGGCATCGTCGGATTTGTGCTGGCCATTGTTTTCATCCAGAAAATCATTGCCAAAAAACGGGAACAAAAATTTGTCAGCCAGATCATTGAGCAGGACAACGCCGACCTGGATCTTAAAACGGAAAAAGACCGTGACGCCATGCGGGAGATGCAGGGCAAATGGAAGCAGTCTGTGGAGGCTCTGAAAAAATCCCACCTGAAAAAACAGGGAAATCCATTGTATGTGCTGCCCTGGTACATGATCATCGGCAAAAGCGGGTCCGGCAAAACCACCGCCATTAAAAGCGCGGACCTGTCATCCTCCTTTGCCGAAGTCAAAAGCGTATCCGGGATCTCCGGCACACGGAACTGCGACTGGTGGTTTTTTGAACAGGCCATCCTCATTGATACGGCCGGCCGCTATTCGGTCCGGGTGGATGAGGAACGGGACAAGGATGAATGGCAGCGTTTTCTGCAGCTGTTGGCCAAATACAGAAAAAAAGAGCCCCTGAACGGCCTGATCGTCACCGTATCGGTTGATGAACTGAACACCGCCCAAACCGAAGACCTTGAACGCCAGGGCCGGGATCTCCGCAAGCGGGTGGACGAATTGATGCGGGTTCTGGAATCAAAATTCCCCATCTATATCATGGTGACCAAATGTGATTTGATCCAGGGAATGACCGGCTTTTGCGACGCCCTCAGTGAAGACGCCCTGGGCCAGGCCATGGGCATTGTCAACCATGGATTTGAACAAGATTCCCAGGGCCTTGTCACCCGGTGTTTCAAAAGCATGGGCGAACAGATCCGGAATTTAAGACTCTTAATGATGCAAAAAAAAGGGCAGACCGCAGCAGGCCCTGATCTGATTTTGTTTCCCAAGGAATTTGACGGCATTGAATCCGGTTTAAGGGCCTATGTCAAAGGTCTGTTCCAGGAAAATCCATACCAGGAGTCCCCCTTGTTCCGGGGCATCTACTTTAGTTCCGGCTGCCAGGAAGGCACCCCGTTTTCAAGTTTTTTAAAAGAGATGGGACTGATCAGCGAACAGGAAGTGCTGCCCGGCACCAGCCGCGGCCTGTTTCTCCATGATTTTTTCTCCAAACTGCTGCCCTCGGATCGGGGGCTTTTTACCCAGACCCGGCGCGGGGCGGCCTGGTCACGGCTGACCCGCAATATCGGTTTTGCGGCCTGGACCACATTAATCATCTTTTTCTGCGGCATATTAAGTTTTTCATTTGTGAAAAATTTAAACATCATGAAGCAGGCCGGCGCCCAGTTTGCGATGTCCAGGTCATTGTCCGGCGAACTGATCTCGGACATCGACACGTTAGAGAAATTTGAAACCGCCATCAAAGGCGTGGCAGAACGCAACCGGAACTGGTGGATTCCCCGGTTGGGCCTGACCAACAGCATTGAGATTGAAGCCCGGCTAAAAGAAAAATACTGCCGTTTGATCGAGTCCAGGTTGCTCGATCCCTTTGACACAAAAATGGCTGAGAACATGATTGATTTCAACGCAGGGACAGCCCAAGGGGTCTATGTCAGCCATGTGGCGCACCTTGTCCGGCGTATCAACTGCATTAAAGCCAAATTGGCGGGCAGCGACATTAAAGCGTTGGCGGACCTACCCCAGCCGGCATTTAACACCGTGGATATCGGGGTGGGCAAAGAGATTGTTGAAGATGTTCAGGTGAAGATCAACAGCATCTATCTGAACTATCTGTCATGGCAGGGGGATACCCTGGTCATGAACCAACGGATGAACACCCTTGAAAAATGGCTGGCCCGCGTGCTGTCCTTGGAGGGCAAGCCCCTGACCTGGTTAGTGGCCTGGGCTAACAGCGACCCGTCTCTGGGCATCTACACCGTTTCAAATTTCTGGGGCAGGAACGTTGATGACACGGATCTGGCATCGGTACCGGCCGGATTTACCATCCAGGGCCGCAAATCCATTGACAATTTCATTGCCGACATTGAACATGCCCTGTCAAATTCATTGATCCTTGCCCCCAAAAAACGTGATTTCTATCAGTGGTACCGCACCGCGTATTTTGATGCCTGGTTTGAATTTATCACTGATTTTGACAAGGGCCGAACGCGTATCCCCCGCCGGGAACAATGGCTGGAACTGAGCAATCGTATGGGCCGAAAAAAAGGGCCGTATATGTCATTGCTTGATACGGTACCCAAAGAGCTGGCCTATTTTTCAAAGACACAGACAGACACCCCAGCCCACCAGATACCGGACTGGGTCAGTCTTACAAAAGATTTAAGCACCCTTAATATCCAGGCAGAGGCCCTTCGCAGAGCCCCCAAAGCATCATCGGGCATGCTGGGCCAGGCGGCCACAGCCGTTAAAAAAGGCATAGACAGTGTCAAAACCGATCCTTCCGATTCGCTGCACGGCATGGACCCTGAAACCATGCTCAGAGCAGCCAAAAACCTGATGATATACCAGGACAACCTGGCCGCCCTGGCCCCCATGGTGGTGAGCCGGCGCGCGGCCTTTGACATGGCAAACACGTTATATACCGAAGATCCCGCCACCAGCGAGATCCCGTTTTTTAAGGCCGGAAAAGCGTTCAAAACATTGAAACCCATGCCGGCCTACCAGGGCAAGGAGACGGAAGTGATCTGGGATCTGCTTGAAGGCCCGCTGAATTTTTTCCACCAATTTGCCCTGAACGAAGCGGCCTGCACACTCCAAAAGGAGTGGGAGCAGGGCGTCCTGATGGAGATGCAGGGCCTCGCCGGCGACCAGAATAGAAACGACCTGCTGTTAGGCCAGGAGGGATATGTCACAAAATTCATCAACGGCCCGGGCAAACCGTTTATCAGGCGGACCCTGAAAAAAGGCTACCAGGCTGCTGTGTTAGACGGAAAAAGCATCTCCTTTGACCCGTATTTTTTCAAATTTTTAACCCGGGGCATCCGTGCGGGCAAACCAATGAAGCCCAACTATGCCGTGAAAATCTCCGGTATGCCCACCAGCGCCAATGATGAATCTCAGTTCCAGCCCCATGCCACGGTGCTCGAACTGATCTGTTCGGATAAAACCACCACCCTTGAAAACTTAAACTTTCCGGTCCAGAACACCTTCCGGTGGTCCCCGACATCCGAATGCGACACCATGTTTACCGTTAAAATCGGCAGTCTTGACTTGGTAAAACGATATGAAGGGAACCTATCCTTTCCTAAATTTTTAAACGAGTTTCCCAACGGGCATCACACGTTTACGCCGGCGGATTTCCCCGAACATAGCCAGGACCTGACACGTATGGGTGTCAAAGCCATACGTGTCAGATACCAGATGCAAGGAAACAGTACGGTGGCAGGCCTTGTCAATGCGACACCTGGACGAGTTCCAGGGGAGATTGTCACATGCTGGAAATAGCGGATACGGCTTATCAGTTTAAGATCTCTGCATTCGGCAAACATCCGGCCTTTGACGATTTTTTTTCAATTCAGGTGGAATCGCCCATAACCCGGGCGCTTGTGGCCTGGATTGAAAAGGCGGTCGGCCAACACCCCCCGGTCCACCAAAAGGCCACAAGCTGTTCCTATCGATTCTGGACAAAAGGAATAAAAAATTACGATCTTACTTTAGGTCTGGTCCGGGACAGCAGCGACCGGATGGGACGGCCCTACCCCTTGCTGATAACAGCCGGTGTGGCCATTAAAAACTGGCAGAAAACCTGGCAGGATATTTTTTCGGTATTTGAGCCTGTTTTTAGAACCTTTGAAGCATCGGCAGCCGGCAGACACGACGATTTCAAATCGTTTGAAACCGCTTTGCAGAACATTAACGGGCAGCGTGTCAATGCCCCGGGCAAAACCGTTGACAAGCTACCCCATAGTATTCTGGCATTTTATAAACAGGATGGACGAGAAAACCGGTTAAGTCTGCCGGTGTCAAAACTGTTGGCAACATTTGAAAATACCGGGGTAAAACCGGATACATGGGGCTTTTTTAAAAAAAATCCCCCGATACCCGGTGCCGTATTTCTGGGCGGCGTGCCGGATATGCCCATGATACATATGTTCAACCGTCCGCTTCGGGCACAGGATTTTAACCGGCTTTTTGAACTGTAAAAAGGAGAGGCAAGCCTATGGATATGGAGGCCATTTTAAGGCCCATTGACGGTGAAAATCCCTCGGGGGAAGATCTTCGGTATACGACTGTTTATGACGACATCCAGGAGGCAAGACGGGCCGATGAGGTTCTGGAACAAGGCGACTGGCAGCATGAGTTGAAAACATCGGACTGGGCGACAGTGTTCAGCATTGCCCAGGACGCACTGACCAACCGGACAAAAGACATTCAAATCGCCGCCTGGCTCCTGGAGGCGTTAACCGCAACCCGGGGATTTGAAGGCCTGGCCCAGGGGCTTGAAATTTTAAGCCAATTACTGGAACAGTTCTGGGAGACCATTTATCCTGAAATTGACGACGGGGATCTTGACTATCGGGTGGGCCCCCTTGAATTTATCAATGATAAACTGTGGTTTCCTGTCAAGGAGATTGCCATGACAGAGCCTGGTTCCACCTCTGGATATTCCTGGAACCACTGGCAGGAATCCAGGCATGTGGGGTATGAAAAGGACACCGTAGATCAATACGGGGATGAGATTGAGACTAAAAAAAAGGCCCGGGATGAGCAGATTGCCGAAGGAAAACTGACAGCCGAAGAATTTGACGGTGCCGTGGCCGCATCGTCAAAACAATTTTATGAAACGCTGGCATCCCATACATCCCAATGTATGGATTTTTTCAACCGGCTGGATGCCGTTGTGGACGAAAAATTCGGCAATGAGGCCCCAAGACTTGCGGAAATAAAATCTTCGATTGAGGCCTGCAACCAGCTGGTGGGTCAGTTTTTAAAAAACAAAAAAGGCGATGAACCGGATGAACCCGAAGACTCCGATGCCCAGGAAACCGAGCCGCCCCCGGCAGATGACCGGAGGATTGAAAACCAAACCGCCAGTGAACCGGTTGCAGCAACAGCGATGGCAGCCCCTCAAACCCAGCGAATCGCCTCCAGCCAGGTCGGGGCGTTCAGGGTCAACCGGTTTCTTGGGGGCGCCGGTATTGAAGAAGCCGTGTGGCAGGATGCACTGTTGAAACTTGGCAAGGAGGGCATCAAACCGGCCCTGGAACAGTTGCTCGGGGCCTCATGCAGCGCCCAGTCCGTGCGGGAAAAAACCAACTTCAAGCTGCTCATGGCACGGCTCTGCCTGAAGGGCAAACGGCCGGATATCGCCAGGCCCATTGTGGAAGAGCTCAACACATTAATTGAAGACCTCGCCCTGGACCGCTGGGAATCGCCCATATGGATCGCCGAAGCCCTGGGCACCCTATACCAGTGCCTGACAGCCGAGGGCAGTTCCGATGATGATCATTACAGGGCCAGGGAGATTTTAACCCGGCTGTGCACCCTGGACGTCACCAAAGCAATGGAATATTCAAACCCTTAAACAATAAATAATAAACCCGTCAGATTTAAAACCAAAGGAGGCAGATATGGCCAAGGAAAGTCAACAGCACACCTTGGATAGAGTGCGCGCCCCAAGAGTCCAGATCACCTATGATGTGGAAAAGGGAGACGCCATTGAAATGAAAGAGATCCCCTTTGTAATGGGGGTGCTTGCAGACCTTTCAGGGAAACCGGAACAACCGTTGCCCAAACTCAAAGAGCGCAAATTTGTGGAGATCGACAGGGATAACTTTAACAATGTACTCAAGGGAATGGCACCCCGGCTGGCCTATCGGGTGGACAACAAGCTGACCGATGAAGATTCTGCCATTGCCGTTGAACTTAAATTTGAAAGCATGGAGGATTTCCATCCCGAAAAGGTGGCCCGGCAGGTGGAACCCATTCGCAAGCTTGTGGAGGCCAGGGAGAAACTCACCGGTCTTTTAAACAAGCTTGACGGAAACGACAGACTGGATGAACTGCTCCAGGAGGTCATCTCCAATACCGACGCCCTGACCAAGCTCAGTCAGGAGACCGGTAAAAAAAGTGATGAGTAATCTTTCCCGAAAAATTTATCATAAGGAGAAATCCCATGTCGGATAAAGAACAGCAGGTTCAGCCGGATGCCCCGGAAACCGAAGAGACCGTCCAGGAAGAGAGCCTCCTGGATCAAATAATTGCCCAGGGGCGCCTTGCCCGGGATGAAAGCCAGAAAACATGGGCTAAGGATCTTGTGGGGGAATTTGTCTCCCAGGTCATGGACGGGGAGATCACCGTTTCCAAAGACACCGAGGCCATGATCAATGCAAGGATCAGCCAGATTGACAAACTGATCTCAGACCAGCTCAATGAGGTGATGCACCACGAGGATTTTCAAAAACTTGAAGGCTCCTGGCGCGGCCTTGGCTACCTGGTCGACAAAACCGAAACCAGCGAGCGCATGAAACTTCGGGTCATGAATGTATCCAAAAAAGATCTGCTCAAGGATATGGAAAAGGCCTCGGAATTTGACCAGTCCTCCCTGTTTAAGAAGGTGTATGAAGAGGAGTTCGGTATGTTCGGCGGGGCATCTTACGGGGCGTTGATCGGCGATTATGAATTCACCAGCCACCCCCAGGATATGGCCCTGCTCAATAAAATTTCAGGCGTGGCCGCGGCTGCCCATGCGCCCTTTTTGTCTGCGGCAGGCCCTGAATTGTTTAACATGGACAGCTTTACGGAGCTTGGCAATCCCCGGGATATGGCCAAAATATTTTCCGGGGACGAATATGCAAAATGGCGCTCGTTCAGAGAATCCGAGGATTCAAGATATGTGGCCCTGGCCATGCCCCATATCCTCATGCGCCTGCCCTACGGCAAAAACACGGTGCCGGTGGAAGCCTTTGACTTCGAAGAAAAAGTGGACGGCACCGACCACAGACGGTATCTGTGGGGCAATGCCGCCTATGCCTTAGGCACCCGGCTCACCGAAGCCTTTGCCAAACATTCATGGTGTGCCGCCATCAGAGGGGTTGAAGGCGGCGGCCTGGTCCAGGACCTGCCGGTTCACACCTTTAAAACCGATGAAGGGGATGTGGCCCTCAAATGTCCCACGGAAATTGCCATTACAGACCGGCGGGAAAAAGAGCTGGCGGATCTGGGATTCATCCCCCTGGTCCACTGCAAAGGCACGGACTATGCCGCCTTTTTCAGCACCCAGAGCTGCAACAAACCCAAAGTCTTTGATACGGATGCGGCCAATGCCAATGCCAGACTGTCGTCCCAGCTCCAGTATATCATGGCCACGGCACGGTTTGCCCATTATCTCAAATCCATCATGCGAGACAAAATCGGCAGCTTCATGACCCGCAAGAATGCCGAAGACTACCTGAACCGGTGGATCAGCAACTATGTGCTGCTGGATGACAACGCCACCCAGGATATGAAGGCCAAGTATCCCTTGCGTGAGGCCAGAATTGACGTATCTGAAATTCCGGGAAAACCCGGGGCCTACAGGGCGGTCAGTTTTCTCAAGCCCCATTTTCAGCTGGATGAATTGTCTGTATCCCTGCGCCTGGTGGCGGAATTACCTCCCCCGGCCCAAGGCTAAGAACGTAAACAACACAGGCCTTTAAGGATTTATGACCGATTCAGTTAATCTCACAGCCTCGTTGCTGGACAGGCTCCTGGATGATGATCCATCACAGACCCGGGAGTCTGAACAGCAGCGTATTGTGTCTGAGCAGACGATCATCAGCAGTGTGATCCGGGATATTGAAAACCTGCTGAATACCCGGTGCAGCCCCATTGAGATTCCTAAATCCTTTACGAATCTGAACGCCTCTTTGATCGGCTACGGTATCCGGGATTTTTCCGTGGAGAACCCGGAAACAAGTATTGTACGCCAAAAACTATGCAAGGAGATTGAATCGGCAATCCAAAGATATGAACCCAGGCTGAAAAAAGCGGCAGTCCGCCTCGACCGGCAAGGCAAAAAAAAAGGACAGCTCTATTTCATTATTACCGGCATGCTCGTGGTGGATCCGCTCAATGAGCCGGTCTCATTTGATACCTTTTTTGATGTGGGCCGGAACCGCTACATAATTGCAAATTAAATTAGCCACTTAAATGATCTATAAAAATTTACTGCACCATGGATGACACACTTTTAAAGTATTACGAACAGGAACTGACCTTTGTCCGGGAGATGGGTGGCCATTTTGCCCGAAAATACCCTAAAATTGCCGGACGCCTGCAACTTGAACCGGACAAGTGCGAAGATCCCCATATTGAAAGGCTCATTGAAGCCTTTGCCTTTATCAGCGGACGGATTCACAAAAAAATAGATGATGATTTTCCCGAAATCACCGAATCCATTTTCAACATCACCTATCCGCATTACAACAATCCGATCCCCTCCATGACCATCGTGCAGTTTGACCCCATAACCAAAAGCATCACGGAAAAGGGATATACCATCGACAAAGGGGTGCCCCTATTTTCCAAACCGGTGAAAGGCAGTCCGTGCACCTTTACCCTTTGCTCGGCCGTATCGCTTTGGCCCGTAAAAGTTGCCGGGGTGGAGGTCAAAGAGGCAGGTCCGTCGGCGCTTAACACCGTGCAGACCCTTGACATCCGTCTGGATACCGTCAATGACATTGATTTCGGCGATATTGCCTTTGACAGGCTTCGATTTTTCTTAAACGGCCAGGCTCAGCATGTATTTCATCTTTATGAACGCCTTTTCAATAATGTTACGGCCGTTAAATTAATGTTTACCCCGGAGGGCGGCACCGAGAAAACCCTGACCTTGGATAAAACGTCAATCCGCCCGGTGGGATTTTCCGGGGATGAAAAACTGCTTCCATTTTCCAAGCGCTCTTTTCCCGGGTATCTGCTGCTGTTTGAGTACTTCACCTTTCCTGAAAAATTTCTTTTTTTTGATCTGGCTGGACTTGCCCGGTTAAATGGCCTTCAGGCGGGCACCCGATTGACCATACGCTTTTGTTTTGACCGGGCAATCAAAAAAAATCTCATTGTTGACCCGGATACCTTTCAGCTCAATGCCGCACCGGCCGTGAACCTGTTTAAAAAAATTGCCGAGCCCATCCGCATTGAACAGAGAAAAACCGAATACCAGGTTACCCCGGACCTTCGCCGGTATGACGCCACGGAGGTGTATACCATAGATCAGGTGACAGCCGCATCAACCTCAGAAAGCAAGGCCAAAGAGTTTCGGCCCTTTTACTCCATCCGGCACCATCTGTCCGATGAACTTGACAATGAACCCAAGGTATTCTGGCACGTTCAGCGTCGGCCCTCCGGCCGCAAATCAGATAAAGGGACGGATGTATTCTTATCCTTTTGCGATTTAAACATGACCCCGGCAGATCCGGGGTGTGATATCCTGACCGTCCGGCACACCTGCACCAACAGGGATATGCCCTCCCGCCTGCCGTTTGGCGATGTGCGAGGCGATTTCACCATGGAACTTGCAGCGCCAGTAAATAAAATTGTCTCATTGATTAAGCCCACGCCCACCTTTCGGCCGGCCCTGGGCGGTGCCCTGCAGTGGCGGCTGATCTCCCATCTCTCCTTGAATTACATCTCCCTGGCAGAGGGCGGAGAAGATGCATTAAAAGAGATCCTCAAACTGTATGATTTCCAGAATTCAAGCGCCACCCGGCAGCAGATCAGCGGCATTGTATCCGTGTCAACCCGGCACATCACCAAGCGGGTGAATGACGCCTTTGCCAGGGGGGTGGAAATAACCATCACACTGGATGAAGATAAATTTGTCGGGTCCGGGCTTTATCTGTTCGGGGCGATCCTGGACCGGTTTTTAGGGCAATATGTCTCGGTGAACTCATTTTCCAGGTTGGTCATTAAAACCCTTCAGGCAACAAAGGAGTTAAAAAAGTGGCCCCCGAGAAGCGGCAATCAGATCCTGGTATAAAGACACAGCTCTATGAATCGTTTTTTGAATTCTCCTTTTTCAAGGCTGTTGAGCTGCTGGAAAAATTTGCACCGGGGAAAAAAGCGATTGGGGAGGCACTGACGCCGGACCAGGAGGCGGTACGCTTTGGTGTACAGCCCGGCTTTTGTTTTCCGGCCAGTGACATTATACGGCTTGAAAAGGATGAATCGTCAGGGCAGGCGCAAATGGATGTGGCCTTTATGGGGCTTATCGGACCCTCCGGCCTTTTGCCCAACTGGTACAATGAACTTGGGGTGGCGCGAAAGAAAAAAAAGGATGATACCTTTATTGAATTTCTAAACATCTTCCACCACCGCCTGATTTCGCTCTTTTATCTGGCCTGGAAAAAGCAGCGGTTTCCGGAAAACTACCAACCTGGGGCCGGGGACAGACTCTCCAGGTACCTGCTCAGCCTGGCGGGCCTGGGCACATCCGGTATGGTGGGCATGCTCGATCTTCCCAGGGAATCGTTAACCTTTTACAGCGGCCTGCTCTCTTTGCCCACGGCATCGGCAACAGGCATTGAGGCTGCCATTGAATACTTTTCAGGTGCACCGACCCGGGTGGACCAGTTCATTGAACGAGATATCCCCCTGGAAGAGGAGGACTGCACCCGCCTTGGATCGGCCCATGCCTGCCTGGGCAGGGACGCCGTATGCGGCAGCTTGGTCAAGGAGTGCCAGACCAAATTCAGGGTAAATATCGGACCCATGGGGTTTACCCGGTATAATAAATTCATGCCCGGTGGTGACCTGCTCCTGCCGGTTTTTTCACTCATCCGCTACATGGTAGGCATTGAATTTGAATTTGAACTGCGCGTGATACTTGATAAACAGCAGATCCCGGCATGCGTGCTGGGTCAAACAGGACCCAATACACCCAAACTGGGGTGGACCACCTGGTCGGCATCCCAGGGGCATCACTTTGAAGATGACCCGTATATCACCTTTCAGGAGCGTGATTTAAAGCAGTTAAAATCATAACACACTAAATAAAAAAGGAAATTTGCCATGGTGAATGTTGATATAAAGTCTTTGCTTTCCCGTTTAAATGATTTTTGTACCAACACCCTTCAGGCCGGTGCCGGACTGTGTGTGTCAAGAACCCATTACGAAGTGACCGTGGAGCATTTTATCCTGAAAGTGGTTGAGGACCCCCGATCTGATATTTCATTGATTCTCAAACAGTTTGAGATCGAAGCGGGCACCGTACTCAAAAAAATCGAAACCGCCCTTGAAGAGCTGAAAACGGGAAATTCGAGCCGACCGGTATTTTCCCCCCGGCTTCTGGATCTTTTCCAGGATGCATGGATGGTGGCCTCCATTGAGCTGGAAGAAAACGATATCCGGTCCGGTGCGATTCTTTTGGCCCTTCTGGAGCGGCCCCAATCCTACGTCTCCGGCAGTTATGATACGCTGCTGAAAAAAATCAGTCTGGAAACCCTGAAAGAACAATTTTTCGCCATTACCAAAGGATCGAATGAGGCTTCATCCGCGAAACCTGCATCAACGTCAAAGCCCGGAGGCGGAGAGCCCCAGAAATCAGGCAGTTTCATCGACAGGTTCTGCAATAATTTTACCGAGAAAGCCTCTCAGGGCGGCATTGATCCGGTGTTTGGCCGGGATGAAGAGATTCGCCAGATGATTGATGTGTTGTCCCGCAGAAGGAAGAACAACCCCATTTGTGTGGGGGAACCCGGGGTCGGCAAGACAGCGGTGGTGGAAGGGCTTGCCCTGCGGATCATCCAGGATGACGTCCCCGATGTGCTTAAAAATGTTACCCTGCTGGAGCTGGACATGGGGCTGCTTGAAGCCGGGGCCGGCATGAAAGGTGAATTTGAGAACCGGCTGAAAGGCGTTATTACCGAGGTCAAGGCCTATGAAACCCCGGTCATTTTATTCATTGACGAAGCCCATACCCTGATCGGCGCCGGGGGCAGTGCCGGCGGCAGCGACGCGGCCAACCTGTTGAAACCGGCCCTGGCCCGGGGGGAACTGCGCACCGTGGCAGCCACCACCTGGGGGGAATATAAAAAATACTTTGAAAAAGACCCGGCCCTGGCCCGGCGGTTTCAGCCCATTAAGCTCGACGAACCCAGTGTGGAAGACACCGAACTGATCCTCAGGGGCTTAAAGCCCGGGTATGAAAACACACACAAGGTCATTATCACCGAAGCTGCGGTCAAGGCGGCTGCGGAATTTTCAGACCGGTACATTGCAGGCAGATTCCTGCCCGACAAGGCCATTGATCTTCTGGATACGGGTTGTGCCCGGGTAAAAATAAATCTGTCCACCAAACCGCCGGCACTGGAAGACAAGGAACGGGCCATTCAGGCCTTTGAACGCACCCAAACTGCCATGGAGCGGGACCGGGACAACAATATGCCCATTGATGAAGAGACCTATGAAAAAATTTTAGCGGATATTGACCAATATACCCAGGATGCGGATGCCATAAAAGTGCGTTGGCAAAAAGAGATGCAGGCGGCACAGGCCGTGCTGGAATTAAGAGCAGAGCTGCAGGCAGCGGATAAAACCGATGCCGACGCCATCAAAACGATCAAATCTAAACTTTCCGAGGCTGACTCGGAACTTGCGGGTGTCCAGGGTGACAATGCCTTGATGCAGCTTGAGGTCAATGAGAATGTCATCGCCCAGGTGGTGTCGGACTGGACCGGCATTCCTTTGGGCAAAATGCTTAAGGATGAGGCGGAAAATATTGTGAACCTGGATAAGCGGCTGGGAGAACGGGTTAAAGGCCAGGACCATGCCCTTAAGGCCATTGCCGAGGTGATCCGGGCGTCCAAGGCAGGCATCAAGGACCCGAGCCAGCCCATGGGGGTCTTTCTTTTGGCCGGTCCCAGCGGCGTGGGCAAAACCGAAACAGGCATGGCCATTGCCGATCTTATGTTCGGCAGCGAGAAAAACTCGGTGATCATTAATATGAGTGAGTTCCAGGAAGGCCATACCGTCAGCCGTCTGATCGGCTCTCCTCCCGGCTATGTGGGATTTGGTGAAGGCGGCATGCTCACCGAGGCGGTGCGCCAGAAGCCCTACTCCGTGGTGCTCCTCGACGAAGTTGAAAAGGCCCATCCCGATATCCTGAACCTGTTTTACCAGGTCTTTGACAAAGGGGTGCTTACCGACGGCGAAGGAAAGGAGATCAACTTTAAAAATACCGTGATCATCCTGACCTCAAACCTTGCCACAGACACCATCCAGGCCATGACCATTGACCAGGAACAGGTTGAAATCGAAGCAGTCACGTCGGCCATCCGGCCCATGCTGTCAAAATATTTTAAACCGGCCCTGCTGGCCCGCATGACAGTGCTGCCCTATGTCAGTCTGAAACCCGATGTCCTTTCCATGATCGTTGGGCTCAAACTGAAAAAGGTCAAAAAGACCCTGAAAGAGAACAACAAAATCGAATTGCAGTTTACCGACAAAGTGCAGGAACAGATCACCGCCAGGTGCAGCGAGGTTGAAACCGGTGCCCGGAACATTGATTACATCCTTAATGCCAATATTTTCCCCAAAATTTCCAGGGAATTGTTAACCCGGATGAGCACCGACGGCATGCCGTCCAGAATTATGCTGGATGTAGATGATACGGATTCATTTACCATTGATTTTGAAGAATAGGGGAAGAATCAAAAAATTGCATTCCCCCCAATTTTAAGATTGACACCCTTGGGAGCTTATGCCCAAAACATAAACAATGTAGTTGCATTTTCAGGGTATAAGGCAAAGACAGAAGAAACGTTTCAATGCAATCATAGCATGCAGGTAATTTAATACATGCAGATAGAATCGAATACCACGGGAATGGAAGCCGAACTTACGCTTATTGCGGACAAAGATGCGCGTGACCAGTGCGTCGTTGTCGTCAAAGGTACGTTTACGGTTGATGCCTTGGGGCAGTTGACCTTGGCAGATACACAGAAGCCGCTTGTGTATGCCGATGAGCACTATGGGGATCCCGGCACAACGAGTATTCGCTATGAATGCGATTTTGCACTGGAGAAACCTTTTACGGACGTACTTGTTGTTGGCAAAGCGGTTTCCCCCAAAGGGGTGCCGGTACAGCATCTTTCGTGTGCGTTGGAGGTACAAGGAAGAGTTAAAAAATTAATTGTATTTGGAGATCGATACTGGATGCGAAGGTTCGGTTTGCTGACCCCATCCCCGGCCAAAAAATTTACCGAGATGCCCATAACTTACGACGGCGCTTTTGGCGGAATGGATGACAGCAAAGGGACACCCAAAATAGCGGTTGAGCCCGAAAATTTAGCAGGGATTGGGTTTCATCGATATCGGTCTGCAAAAGAGATTGATGGGACACCGCTGCCCAACGTTGAGCGCCCCGGCAAACTGATCTCTTCCGCTCATGATAAACCGGAACCCATTGGGTACGGATGCATAAGTCGGAATGCAAAACAAAGGGTCCAATTTGCCGGGACCTATGATCAACACTGGCTGGACAATGTATGTCCATTTCTGCCTGAAGACTTTGATAGCCGCTATTTTCAAAGCGCTCCCATTGATCAGCAGTTTCCAACTTTTACCGGCGGCGAGCACATCCGGTGTCAACATATGTCAATTGATTCCACGGTTACTTACATCATTCCAAAGATGGACATACCGGTGCGGTATAATTTTATAGATCGGACAGAGAAACGCTTTGGTGTGCTGGATACGGTGATTCTTGAACCCCACGACAAGGTGGCAATATTAATTTGGCGAACCAAGGTGCCGGTGGGGAAAAAACTGAATATGTTGAGAACTGTCGAAATCGGCGAACCGCTTCAAATGGGAGATGATGGCATAATTGGACAAAAAAATGGGAAACCTCATTTCAAACATCTCAATACGGCTATAAAATGGATTCAAAAAGAGAAGTTAGGCGAAATATAATGACCTCTCCAATGTATATAAACGCAGTTGGAATGTCCTGTCCCATTGGGTTAAACTGGAGGGCGGCATGCGCGGCAATGCGTGCCGGCCTTTCTCTATTCCAGGAGTTGCCGTATGTTGATAATGACGGGGAGCCCATTACCGGATCGCGGCTGAGTCTACTGGATGAGGACTGTACCCGAAAGCAGAGATATTGTGCTTTGTTGTCAAATGCTATTTCAGATGCGTTTTCTCACAAAGAATTTGAACGCCTGACCGACATGCCTGTGTTTATTGTACTTCCTGATGACGACAATGGAAAGCCAATAGAATTTTCATCAATCATCCCCCATTTAAGTGCGCCAATTCGGGAGAATATTAATAGACTGGATGTGCAAATCGTTACCGAGGAAGGGGCGTATGGTGGCTATGCCGCAATTGGCATGGCGAGAGAATATCTCCAGAAAGGATCGCACTTAGAGTGTTTGGTAGCAGCAACTGATTCATTAGTTACGGCGAGTCCGCTGTTGAATCTATATGAAACACGCCGTTTGCTTACAGAGGACAATTCGGACGGTGTGATTCCGGGGGAGGCGGCGGCCTGTTTGTCTTTGTCTATGCAAAGCGATTCTGCATTGGCTGTGATTCGGGGGATGGGATTTGCAAACGAACCCGCATTGCTTTCCAATGAAATTCCGCTTAGAGGAGATGGGGTGACAACGGCTGCAAGGAATGCGCTCAATGAAGCCGGACTTGCGATGCACGATATGGATTTTCGGGTATCAGATGCGGCCGGTGAGAGTTATGCGTTTAAGGAGCAATCGTTACTTGTTACCAAACTGCTTCGACAACGCAAAGAAAACTTTCCACTATGGTTATGTGCTGAAAATCTTGGTGATACGGGAACGGCTGCCGGATTGTGTGGACTCATCAGCGGTATTGCAGGTTTTGCGCGGGGCTACGCACCTGGGGACCGCACTATTGGAACGGTTGGGAATTTATCTGGACAACGGGCGGCGATTGTGTTGGATAAGCAGTAATCTTTTAATAATTAGAGGCGAGTTATGGGGAAAAGCGTTTTTGCAAATGGTATGGAAATAGCGCATAAGGCGGGCGATGCAAAAGTCATTGCCGCATTCCCTGACGTGTGCATGAGCCCTCCGTCTCCCCCGGCTGGTCCGATTCCTGTTCCGTATCCCGATACATCAATGGCTAAAGACCTAAAAAAGGGGACAAAAAAGGTCAAGATCGGTAGTAAACCAGCAGCATTGATGGGACAAAGTTTCTACAAAACATCTCCTCTTGGCGACGAAAGCGCTACACGAAGTTTCGGGGCGAATGTCATAACGCACCAAATCACCGGTAAGACATATTTTCAGGCGTCTTCAATGAATGTGTCGTTTGAGGGGAAAAAAGTTTGCCGGCATTTGGATATTGCGACGTGCAATCATGGGAGTGATCCTCCCGGCACAGTGCCAATGGCCAATGCCGAGACCATGGCGACTTCAGGACTGTCATCCAAAGCAGACGCAAAATGGGGACATAAACGCGGAAAAAAAAGATATGACTGTGGCGGAAATCATGACTGGGAATGCAATACCGCTGAATGCCCTGATTGCTGGGACCCACCGTGTGAACAAAATGCAGAGGAAACACAGTCCGACTATTCGGAATCTCAGTCAGGAACATCAGAAGAGCGTGCAGAAAAAGGGAAGAGAATAAACAAAAAAAAAATTGAAGTAGGAGATACAGGAGCACAAATCGAGAATCAGGCAATAGATATACTTGGACATGATACTATTGAACATGTCGGATATAAAGCACATTGTCGAAAATGCCATATGATAGCTGATCTTGACATCGTTACAAAGGATTCTGTAATTGAAGTGAAGAGTTCAAGCGGGGGAGTTAAGCTCAGACAAATACAGCAGCGAATTGCTCCGGTGGCGAAAAAATGTTTTCCGGATAAGAAATTGAAAGTAGCGGTTCCCAAAAATGAAATTGAAAAATTGGAAAAAAAAATGGAAGAGAAGGAATGGAAGAAGCTAGGAATAGAACTTATCAGCATTGTTTAACACGGACAGTTTAGGGGGAATAAATATGGGCTCGTGTATTTCCGCAGTTTACAATTCGATTGAACTGCCGGTCCCCGAAGTAGCCGAAATATTACTGAATTTTTTTATTGATGAATTAGATGGATACCTGGAAACCTATTTTGCGAGCTTACGTCCTGATCCTGAAGAATCGAATTCCAGATTCCATCTGTATAACGAAACTATGAGTTTGGCTGGCAGCAAAGAACTTATGGAAAGGCTTCAAAGTGAGGGGGGCGGAGTATTTTCCTGTGAGATGGATCTTGGATTTGCTCCCTCTTGTACAGATATTGCACTTTTTGACAGCGAGCCGCAAAAGAGTAAGACAACAGTGCATTTGACTTTCGAAAAGGAGTTCACATCATACATACTCACATCTAAAGTTACCGAAACTCCGTTTGTTCTTGTTCTCGAACGTATAGCAAAAACTATTGGTGCTGATAGCTTTGTTGTTGGCTTCTATGAGGACTATGTCATGCCGCTTCCACCCGGGTGGCTTCAAAACCAAAAGTTATTAAAACGGCGACCTTTAATTTTTTGTTGGCGCGATGAGTTAATTAATGCGTCACTTGTCTTAACACCATTGGGGGCAAAAATGGAGTGGATGAAACAAACACTTAATGGATTTAATTTTGTTTCCCTGTCTGGTAGATACAATGAAATTTGAGTCAACGGTGCCATAGGTTGGGTATTTAGAGGTGGTTTAAAGGAGTCAAACATGTAATTCGTGGGTTGTTTTTGTAAATATATAGTTATTTAAATTATTTATCTTCATATTCAATCCTAAGCAGAGAGGTCTGCAGTTTCCCTGGTGCACTTACGTCAAACAAAGACGTTCCCGGGCGCATCATGGCAAACTCAACGGCTGCGGCGATGCGCTGGCGTTGATATCCTGTTTTCAAAACATGGGTCAGGTGTTTGGATTCAACGGGTCTGCCCGCAAGGTACCGGACATTAGCCCGGAATCGGTTCTTGTTTTCATGCCACCACTTGGCCAATAGTTCAGGATTAGGCCAAGGCAAATCTTCATCGGGATCCAGATCCACATTTTCGTCTTTGGCGTCCTCGGTGGGACCGGCTTTAAAACCTGCGGGGGAATCCTTGTCCAGATCCTCGTAGGCCAGGTCCACTCCGGTGATCATGGATACGGCCTCTCCTGCCGGCCTGGCCAGATAAGGATCTTCCATCATCTGAAGCAGCTGAGGAATATTTTTGGGGTTTCCCATGGCACCAGATCCCTTGACCGCTATCCGGGCAAGTCCCGGCACAGCCATAAGCATATTAAGCCAGGGATAGGATTCAGCGGGATTCATAACTCTTACCGCCATAGCACATGCATCTTCTGCGTGTTCGTCCCCATTTTCCGCAACGGAAAAAAGGGTGGGCAGGCTCTTTCGGTCCTTAAAAAGACTTGCGGACCATGCGGCCTGCCACCTGCAGTCAGGATCATCATCTCCCAGATGTTTTGTAAGAGTTGACAACAAATCATGCCGCCCCAGTTCCCCCACAGCCTTCAATGCCCTTGATCGAACAAAAGGGTCATCATGCGTCAATCCTTCCAACAACAATGCCCCGGGGTTCTTCCTGTGGATCGCATAGGCGGCAATGGCGCATCGCATCAGGAAAGGACGCCCCCCCGAGGCAAATATTGAAACAATCGGTTCAATATCTTCGAAACGATACCACCCCATTGCAGAGACCAGACCATTGCACAGAAGAGGATCGACATCAAGACATTGCAGCACCGCATCGAATCGATCCGTCTTACCTTTAATCAATTCATCAAGCGCAAGAATTGACGCCGTAAAAACCTCCCCGGATTCCTCAAATGTAAGATTTTCTTTTGCTATCTCCCAACCGGCATTTCCTGCGATTCGCAGACCGTCAATGTGCGCATCTATTCGATCATCAAGATGGGCCAGGTCTGATAAATCATAATGTGGTTCCCCGACGGCATAGTGTCGAAGAAGCCATAAAAAGGCTGCTTCCTCAACGTGCTGGAGTACAATTTCTGGTATGATCATCCGGCAATCCAATCTCAGTTGATCTGGACCGATCCTCCCTTAATTCTGTTAACCCCGCTGGAACGATTCAGCAGATAGGCACCCCTGATGATAATTTTCCCCGCCTTTGTCATGGTGATACTTGCTTTACCGCATTTAAGCACAATTTCTTCCTGCCCGGTGAAGATAATTTTTTTCCCGTTTAGGGTGATATCCTGGGTTTCATCCATATCCAGGACCAGATCCTCTTGCTCGGATCTGCTTTCCTGACCGTAAATCCCGTCCATCAGGGAAGAGAGGACATCAATAATAATGGGCCGGTCCGGACGGTTGTCCTCAAACACCAGCAGAACCTGCAACCCTTTATTTTTGGCAGAAACCAGGGATTCAATATCCATAGCCCGGGTAAACCTGGCCGGCATCGCGCCCATGCTGTTTTGGGGATAATCCACAAGAATTTGGCCGTCCCCGTCAATCCGGACAATTTTACCGACCCGGACACCCTCAAGGGATTGGTCGGGACTCTTAACAGAGACAGTGCTGAATGATGGGTGGTCTTTCATCAGTTTTCCAGAATCTTTTTTGCTTTCATGACGATATTTCCCGAGCCTTTGATGTTGATATTATTCCCCTTGATGGTGATATCGCCGTTCTTTTTCATATTAATGGACGCCTTGCCCACCTTGATGGTCAGTTCATCTTTGATGTCAATGACACCGCTTTTGCCACCGGTGATTGAAAAATCGTCCCCTGAAACCAGGGACATCTTCTTTCCGGAGGTCACGCTTTTGTCTGACCCCACATCCTCGGAACTGCTGCCCCCCACATTCACCGATTTGACGGCACCGACACTTTCCGTCATTGCCGCGCCGACCATCACCATGTAAGCCGCACCGATGGTCAACTCCTTTGCCGCACCGATGGTTTCCGCCTTGTTGATGCCGATGGTTTCGGTTTTATTTTTTCCAACGGTCTGTGTCATGCTGACACCCACGGTTTCCGAGTGATTGGCCCCCACACTGATGGTTTTGTTGGAACCGATGGTTTCCTGCTGGTTCACCCCCACAGACTTGGTCCGGTTGTTTCCCACATTCAGTGTCTCGTCATGCCCCACCGTCTGGTTCTTGTCGTTTTCAATGGCAATGGTCCAATCTTTTTGCCCATGCAGGAAAATCTCTTCACTGCCTTTCTGGTCTTCAAACCGGAATTCGTTGAATCCGCCCCCGCCGATGGTGGAGTCCGACTTGATGGTACTCTTGGTCTTCTCATCGGGAAGGGGGTACGGCACCTGATTATTTGCGTGGTAGACCCGCCCGATGATGATGGGCCGGTCCGGATTTCCCTCTTCAAAGTCAACGATCACCTCATGGCCGATCCGGGGAATGAACATGGCCCCCCAGCCGGCACCGGCCCATACCTGGGAGACCCGTATCCAGCAGGAACTGTTCTCGTTTTTTTCACCCTCCCGATCCCAGTGAAACTGCACTTTAACCCGGCCGTATTCATCCGTGTGGATTTCTTCCCCGTCCGGTCCCACCACAATTGCGGTCTGAACACCGTCCACAACCGGGCGTCTTGTATCTCTTGGTGGCCGGAAAGGTGTGGAAAATGGCATGCATTCAAACCGGTTGGTATATTCAAATTGACGTTCCGGAGACCGAAGTGATCCGCTCATGATTTCGGCCTGCTGCACGGAGTGTTCCAACCGGGTGATCACAAACTCCTCTTCGTTCATCTCCTCGTTGAAATGATCCATGAGCCGAAACCGGTAACCGCTGGTAAATGCGCGGCAGACACTGTCTCCGGACAAGGTTGTAATCCGGGCTTCCTCTTCTTCCATGCGAATATCGGTGAACCGCTCCCCTCCGGAATTGTCCCGATATCCGCCCGGATAATCGTAAATTTCCCGTTGTCCGGTCCCCAGGTTAATTTTGGACGCAGAACTCGTCTGCAGGCTTGAATTGGGCTGTTTAAAATTAAAATCGCTCAGGGTGTATCGATCAATACGCATCTGCTTTTTGACGTTCAAATGGGTAATGACATCTGCTTCATTTTCAGGGTCTGCGGCGGTTCGGGCCCCGGCACCGGAGGATTGGACACATCTGGCCTCCTCCTGGCCCACACAGGGATCATGTACCATGGGGGAATCGCCTAAAATCAAATTATGTTTGTCTTGGGTATGTTCAAAGAAATAATAAATCCCCTCTTCTTCCAGAAGCCGGGAAATAAAATTAAAATCCGTCTCTCTGTATTGTACGGTATATTCACGGGGGGTATATGTCCCGTTCAGGCGCAGGGTATAATCAAACAACTCGTACTCTGAAAAAATCTGCTCCACGATATCAGGAACGGACTTTTCCTGAAAAATTCGTGAATCCGCCGTACGGGTAAGCAGCCAGAACCAGGGCACCATCGTTGCCGTATAAACGGACAAGATATTTTCATCGCTGTCAACGCTGCTGTTCTGGGTGAAACTGGAAATAAGACCGTTCACGTATTTTGAACTGCCGTCCTTGAGCCCCAGTGACAACGTAACATTGGCACCGACAATCTCTTCAAAGGCGATACTGCGTCTCTCGGAGACCAGATTCAATTCAAAGCGAAAAAGCCCCGACAGTTTCTCTGCCCCTTTAAACCCCGTTAAGATCAATTCATCCGGGCCTAAAGGCGTCTGTATGGTGAAAAGCTGATTTTCCTGAGTAAACATATAAGCTCCTCAATTTGAATCTACAGCAGGATATTTTACCGTACATGTTGTGTAGCAATGACCGAAGTTTAAATTCTATGGCAGTATACTTAATTTTTGTCAATAAAAGCCAGCAGAATTCAGCAATGGTCCAAAATGGTCAAATTGGGTTAACGTAGACCGCTAAACAATTTCAACGAAACAAGGTCACTCATGATTGACATTACAGGGGAATCTTTATATAGATTTATAAAGGTTCAATTTTTTTTAATAAAAATCTCAGGCTTACTTCATATTGAGCCCTTTTTCAACCACGCCGGGTAAAGATATATGACACAGATGGATCATTAGCAGCAAAACAGGATTTAACCCCTTATATACTATTTTCATAAATCAATTTTAGGAGGATTCACCCATGGCTTCTGATGCTTTTTTAAAAATCGACGGAATCAAAGGCGAAAGTACCGACGACAAACACAAGGACGAGATTGAAATCCTTTCATACAATTGGGGAGTCTCCCAGATGGCCTCGGGAACGGCAAGTTCTTCCGGGGGCGGAACAACTTCCCGGGCCGATTTCCAGGATTTGAGCATTGTCAAGGAAATGGACGCTGCCTCTCCTCTGCTAAACAAGGCCTGCTGGAGCGGCACCCACATCAAAGAGGTGACCCTTAAACTTAACAGGGCTGCTGGTGACGATCGGGTCAAATACATGGAATACAAGCTGGAAAACGTAATTGTTAGTTCCGTGAGCATTGGCGGCGGTGGCGGCGGGGTACCCACGGAATCAGTAACCTTCAACTACGGCAAAATAACCACTACATATACCAAGCAGGCCCGTCAGGGTGGCGGCGGTGCAGGCGAAGTCCCAGCTGGATGGGATCTCGAAAAAAATAAAAATATTTAACGAAAAGAATTTCTCCCTTTAAAATAAAAGCATTAAAGGCCCATGATCAATCTGATCATGGGCCTTAATATATCGCCGATACCGGCTTTGCCTCTCCTCGTGTCCGTATTTATAGTAGGACTCAACGCCAAAGGCGTTTAAATAAAAACGGTCTCTTTTTCTCGGACGAACCCGATTCGGATTCGGACGCATCCGCCTCCTGATCCGACGTGTCGACTTTGGAAGGCATATTGATTTCAGCCATGCGCCCCCCCTCTATAAACTGGAAACCCGGGCCGTCCGCAGACAAAAAAAACCGATCCCCCGGCTTCATGGCGGAGACTGTTGTCACAGGCTGTTCGTTAACTGTTATCCGGTTGTGTCCGGTCAAATTTTTTATCTGGTAGCTGCCGTTGGCGAAAAAAATCTGGACATGCTGATCCATCAGGGCCGGGTGCTGCAGCACAAGGTCACATTCAGGGTGGCTGCCGATGGTCACGGGCAGTTGATTAAAGGATTGCAGGATCGGTCCGTACTGAATCACCAGGGGAACATTGACCGCCTCGACTTTCAGGGGCGGCGGTGATTGCCGCTGATTTACTGCCCCGGGGGCCGGGGGGGCATATGCAGGCGGTGCCGGTGGGGACGGGGAAACAGGCGGCGCATTTCCGGGGCGCTCCGGTTCCCTGGCAGAATTGTGAACAACCGGCTGGGAGTATCCGGAAGGTGCAGTAGGCATCCCGGAATCGGGCAAAGACAGAGGGGGCCTTTCGGGCACCACCTGCCGGGGCGGCTCATATACCGGGGGCGGAGAAACAATATCCGGTTCCTGTGCCGGTAGGTCATGGACCTCGTCAGAACGACCTTCCCGGGTCAAAAAACTGACTTTCGGCCCCCCATCGGTAAAAAAGATAACATCCCCGTTTTTCAGCCAGGTTTCCCTAATTTTAGTGCCGTTTACAAAGGTGCCGTTGGTGCTGGTGTCCTCGATTTTGAACCGGTTCCCGTCCCGGGTGATGCGTGCATGATTTCTGCTGATGGCCACCTGGTCCTTTGGGAACTGCAAATCGCACGACGGGTGGCGCCCAATGGTTATTTCATGACATGCAAACTCCTGGATTTCCCCCTTCATGGGGCCATGAATATGGACAAGCTGCACAATAATATTCAAAGCCTGTTTCATTTGGTAGTACTCTGTTTAATGCTTTCCAGTCTCTCATAAAGGGTCCGGGCTTTTGTCAGGTTGGACTGGACATCTTTATAGCCGGGATCAATCTTCTCAACCTGTTCCCATTCGGATATGGCCTGTCCGAGTTGCTCTTTGCCAAAATAGTGGATACCAAGGTTATAATGCTTTTCTTTGTAGGTATCTTCACAGGTTTTAATGTATGTGCGGCATTGGGTGCAGGCACTATCATACTCGACCGCCGATGCAAAACTCTGTTTGGCGTCAAGATACTGTTCTTTCTTAAACTGGGCCAGGCCCTGCTGAAAATAACTTTCAAACAGGTTGGCAGCAATCTGATCGTTGTCCGGGGTGTCCGCTTGTGCTTTTTTGAAAAGCGGAATGGCCTGACTGTATTTTTTTTGCTGAAACAAAGCCATGGCCTGATTATAGTTACTCGGTGGTTCAGGAGGCGCAACGGGCTCCGGCGCGCTTTCCTCTGCCGGGACGGTGTCCGGCTTCGGTGTTTCAGAGGGAGTAATGACCGCAGGCACTGGTGGCTTTACGACCTCAGGCGGCGCATCGGTCTGGGTGGGAGTGTCCGGTACGTCAGGCGATTTGGATTCCTGGGGCAGAGCCGCCGGCGCTACCGGCGCAGTCGGTTTCGGCGACGCGCCAGCTTCGGGGTGCGACGGCCGGGGGTGTTGTTCACGCGGACTCTGCCGCTCTTTCATATAGGCCTCATGCCTTTTTTGAAGATCTTCAACGGTCAGCCCATTTAAAACGGGAATTTTAAGTTGCTCCCCGGCACGGACCCGGGTCACATCCGACATATTGTTGAATTTACCGATCACGGGGTAATATTTCAGATCCCCGTAATAGATCAGACTCAGTTTTGAAACACTTTGCCCTTCGAGCAAGGTATGTACAACATAATCATCTGACCCCAGGGAAACGCCGCCCGGACTTAATTTTTCTTTGGCCTGGGTAAACTCCGGCCAGTTTTGAAGCGCACCTAGATATTCCCTTCTTGCCACATCATACCGGCCCTGCTCATCAAGGGCCAACCCTTTTTCATAGTGCTGCCGAGCTCTTTCATACAGTGCTGCCTCCACCTTTTTCTTGTGATCCAGAGCAGACAAATTCTTTGGGTCAACCGTCAATGCCAGTTCATACTGCTCCAGCGCACTTTGAAGCTGCCCCTGATCCTCATATGCCTTACCGTTCGTAATATATTGTTCGACCAGGTTGGGTTCTTGGGGTTTTGTCGTCTGCTGGGATACGCAGCTTGACAAAAGAGACAATGACAACAGCAATGCAAATAAAATTTTTTTTGTATTCATTTGACTCACTTTAAAGACAGTTCGGTAAATGTATGCAATCTGGTTTTAAACGTATTAATATCTTTTTTTAATATCATATCCCTTTTTAATGCAAGGGGATTTGAAAAAAACGGGTTGCTGCCCCGGTCCACCGAGACAGCCAGCTCATAACCGGCTTTACTTGACATCGACATCACATGTTCATTATATCGCCCATAGGGAAAGGAAAAAATCGTCGTATTCTGGTTCAATTTACGATCTAGGGTCTGCTTGGAAACAGTGATCTCTTTGTAAAGCCTTTTGCTATATGCATCGTCGGTCTCATCTTCCAGTTTCCGGCTTAAATCACTATGGGACGTTGAATGGGAACCGATATAAAAGCCATCGGCTTTAAGTTGGCGAAGATCCTTCCATGTCAAGGCTTTCTTAGACACCCCGATATAATCGGTATAAACAAAAAACACCGCAGAAAAACCGAATTCCAGAAGGATAGGCGCGGCGGCTTTCAACCCGGATTTAAATCCGTCGTCAATGGTTATCATAACCGCTTTTTTAGGAATCTGTCGCCGATATTTTAAAAAATCCAGAAGCATATCCGGTGAAATTGTCCTGAACCCGTTCTCTTTGAGAAACACCATGTGCTGTCTGAAAATATCGGGCGGTATACTCAAGGGCGACGGGTCGTCGGAAATGAATTTATGATAACACAAAATGGGGACGGTCTGGTATCCGTCGGCAAACAACCCTCCTTTGTTCTTTTCTTTCAGCGGGACAGTAATAAACGCGGGACTGCCCGGACTATTCGGATCATAGGCATCCTCTATGCGCCAGATTTCCCTTTCACTTCCGTAATACCGCCGGGCCAAATTTTCTAAAGAATCATTCCGGGTCCTGGAATACAATATATAATTTTTTGACTGATACACCGATGAAACCGGCGTTTGTACAGGCGGACGATTTGACACACAGGATGCAAAAAACATTGAACTCGTAAAAACGATCAGAACAAATATGAAAAGGTTCGGCTTGAATTGCATCAAAATCGCCCCTGCTTTTTTTAAAATGACTATCTCTTTCTTAACCATTTACTATTACCCTAATTTTGATACTTGTTCAAATCAATTAAGCAAATTGTGATCATAGCCAAGCTATTGGCGTCCATATTGGCTTTTTGAAGTAATTTCGCGACTTGACAGGTCTTCTTTTTTTATTGTAGTAGATCAAACTAACGGATTACCTGCACAAACAATGTAATTTTCCCGACTTTTATCATCAGTTTTTTTAAGTTCCGTAAGGGATAAGCAAAGAAAGGGATTTATGCAAATATACAAAAAAAACAGGTTCACCCTTAAAAATTTTTTGATCAGCATATCCATTTGGCTTATTGTCTGCATAGTTGTCTATCTCATCGGACATGCCGTGGAACAAAACAAAGAGGCCAAACTTGTAAAATCAGGATTTGCCATATCCAAAGATATCTCCAGCCAGTCCGGGCTGCCGTTGCTTGAAAGGGAATTTGACCATTTAAGCGCGCTGATTGAACAAACAACGAAAAAACCAGGCGTTGTCTTTGCATCCATCATAGATCACAAAAACAAAATCATTGCATATTCCGATCAAAATCAATTTTTCACACTGAATAAAAAATATGCCCGTCAGGAAGACGGCATTAAATACTGGCGGGTCATCAGCCTTGAAACCCATAACGTCATGAATTTTTTAACCCCCATCACCTTTTCCGACACAAGAGTCGGCGAAGTATTTCTCTCCCTTGCCACACAAAATTTTGACCGGTTTTACCAGATGGTTATGCTGTTGGGGCTACTTAGCTTTCTTTGCATTACGATATTGTTCGGGGCGACAAATTACCAAAATGTGTTGATATGGATTCGACAAAAAGATATGCCGACCGGTATCCCAACTCACGATACCGGGGATGCCTCACTGTTTACCTGTCCCCTCTGCTCCACGGCAACGCGATTTTCAAACCAGACCTGCGATGATGACCTCCTAGAATCAAGTACTGTTATTACCCGTTATGGTGACCATGAACGGACAATTATGTTATATGATCTGAATAAATTTGAAGAATTAGGCTGGATTAAACAGCGTATCATCACCAAATGTGCTAAAATCATCTCCATTATTTCCGATCAACATTAAGTGCCTGAAACGGCCCGGGGTCTCTATATCCAGAAGGCGTCTATGAAATCGAAAGAATCAGGTTGATGGCCGGAACTTTTTGCATAACATGATGTAACAACCGGAGAATTCATATGCAGTCCAACAAAAACAAAGAATCTAAGCCCGGTACCCTGTCCATGGAGCTTGAAGCAAGCGTCCCGTCAAGCTTGATAAGAGCGGCCAGACAGAATCAATTCCTAAGGAGAAACCGCAAGCCCTTAATTATATATGCTGTTCTTTTTCTTGTCATCGGCATCATATGCCACGTTTTGCTGAAAAACGCCCAGCATGAAAGTCGGCAGGAAGTGTATGATTCCGGGATGCTTTCGGCGGAAACCATTGCTGAGAAAGTGACGGCACCATTGCTGGAAAAAGATGTGCTGACCCTGAATGTGGCCGTGGGGGAACTGGAAAAAAAGCATCATCCCGTTTTTACGGCCATCCTTGACCATGACGATAAAATCATTGCCCACAGCGATCCAAATGAAATCGGCAAAAAATACACGGCACCGGCAAAGAAATCAAAAATCGGCACGGACAACGACGTATCCATTGAGCGCATGACCATAAAGGACAAACGCATTCTATGCTTTTCCAAAGTCCTTGTCTTTTCACAGATCCCCATAGGCAAGATACTTTTTGGTATCGATGCAGCCCCTCTGGATCAAACCGTTGCCGGGTACAAACGACAAATTTTCATTATCTGGGGATTATGTATCGTCTGTTTCATTGCCGCGGTTTTCCTTACGGATATATACCTTAAAAACAGACAGCAAAAAGCACTTGAAGAGATGGAAAAAACCCGCAAAGTCGGGCCGTATCTGCTTACCAAAAAAATTGCCCAGGGCGGCATGGCCGAGCTTTATCTTGCCGAATATATCAGAGAAGACGGGTTCAGGCGGACCGTGGCCGTAAAAAAGATCCTGCCCCATTTGATCGAAAATCGGGATTTCGTGGATATGTTCATCCGGGAAGCCAGACTGGCAGCCATTCTTCAGCACCCCAATATTGTCCAGATCTATGATTTGATTAAAATGCACAACGCCCATTTCATGGCCATGGAATATGTCCCCGGAAAAAATCTTGCCGAGGTCCTTGCCCATGAAAAACAAGGGCTGCCCGTGGGCATGGCCACGTTCATCATCCAGAAAATCAGCCTCGGGCTCTATTATTCTCACACCAGGACCAGTGACGATACAGGAGAGCCGTTGAATATTGTCCACAGGGATGTCAGTACCCAGAACATGCTCATCTCATTTAAAGGTGAAGTTAAAATAAGTGATTTTGGTATCTCCAAAGCCCGGTCCGAGCCCAGTCTGACCCAGGCCGGTGTGATAAAAGGCAAATTATCCTACCTGGCGCCGGAACAGGCCCTGGGAAAAGGCGCAGACCATCAGTCGGACCTTTATGCCCTGGGCATTATCTTTTATGAAATTTTATCGGGAAAACGTTTGTATAAGTTTGAAAATGAGCTTGAAGCATTAAGCAGGCTTCCTAAAATGGTTGTTCCTCCCATCAACACGGTTCGAGAGGACATCCCCGAGGAACTTAACCGCATTGTCATGAAATGCCTGGAAAAAGATCCTGTGAATCGATACGAATCCGGCAAAAAGATTTATGATGATCTGGCGCAATTCAGGAAAGAACTGAACATCGCGTTTGATGAAACCAACCTGATTGATTTCATGGCAAAGAGATTTAAATAACATGGCAAATTATATTTTTGTGGGAAAAACCGACCGGGGTCTGAAACGTAAAAAAAATGAGGATACCGTCCTGGTCAGTGAACAAGACGGGTTCTGCCTTGTGGCTGACGGCATCGGCGGTTCCATGGCCGGGGATGTGGCCAGCCAGATGTTTGCAGATACGGCCCGGGATGTCTTTGCCCAAGCGCTTGATTTGGATGAACCTACGTATACTGCCATCCAGCGGGTATTCTTAAATGCCAATGAGTCTATTCTGGATTATGCCGGCAAACACCCCGGCTGTGAAGGCATGGGGTGCACTGCGGAATTGTTTGCCGTTGAAGGGGAGCGTTATGTGCTCGGCCACATTGGTGACAGCCGCACCTACCGATTGAGAAACGATGAATTCAAGCAATTGACCAAAGATCACTCCCTGGTCCAGGAACAGCTTGACCAGGAACTGATTAAACCCGAAGATGTCAGCACCCATGCCTTGAAAAACGTCATATTAAGGGCGGTGGGAATTAAAAAAGACCCCGCTGTGGATATCATCCGGGGCAACCTGATCAGCGGAGATATTTTTCTGCTCTGCTCGGACGGTCTCAGCGATATGGTGGACCCGGAAACAATGAAGCTGCTTCTTCTGTCGTCCCTGCCCCTTGACCAAAAGGCGGATGCCCTGATCCAGGATGCCAATGCCAGGGGGGGCAAGGATAATATATCCGTTGCCCTTGTGCAGATCAATTGAACGTCACACAAAACCCTTTTCACTGATCAGCAGTAGAATCTGCTGAACCGCCTCATCCGGGGTCAGGTTGGATGTGTCTATGGACAGTTCCGGATTTGAGGGTTCTTCATAGGGGTCATCCACCCCGGTGAAGCCCTTGAGGAGTCCTGCCTTAGCTTTGGCATACATGCCCTTGCGGTCCCTTTTTTCACACACGCTGATGGGGGTGGCCACATGGACTTCAAAAAATCCGCCATGGGCTTCGATGGATGTCCGTATTTTTGACCGTGTACGTTCGTAAGGAGCGATGGGGGCGCAGATGGCAATGCCTCTGTTCTTGGTAATCTCGGATGCCACAAACCCGATGCGCCGAACATTAATATCACGGTGCTCCTTGGAAAAATTCAGTTCCGAAGAGAGATTTCGCCGCACAATGTCCCCGTCCAAAAGCGTCACGGGCCGGGTGCCCATTTCCATAAATTTTGAATAGAGCACATTGGCAATGGTTGACTTTCCTGCCCCGGAGAGCCCGGTGAGAAAAACGGTAAATCCCTGGGTGGCCGGCGACGGATAGGAACGGCGCAATTCTGTGATCACCTCGGGGAAACTTGCCCATTCGGGTATATGCTTGCCCTTTCTGACCCGCTCGCGGATATCGTCATTGGTAAAAGAAAGCGTTTCCTGGCCTTCTTGCACTTCGCTGGCCAGTTTAAACTCATCCTCAAAGGGCAGATAGACCATCTCTTCAAAAAATACCGGCTCAATGCCGATCTCTTTGCCGGCCTCTCCGGCCAGTTCCCTGACCTGGGGGGTATCGTAAAACGGATTGCCGCAGCTGTCCTTTCCCGGGGTTGCATGGTTATGCCCGATGACAAAATGGGTGCATCCGTAATTTTTTCCGATGATCATGTGAAGCACCGCAGCCCTGGGCCCTGCCATCCGGGTGGATAACGGCAGCAGGTTCAGCATATATGTATCCGGGGGATAATGGGCGCCTACCTTCTGATAACAGCGCATCCGGGTATAATGATCAAAATCCCCGGGCCTGGGAATGCCTGCAATGGGCAGCATCAACAGGTTTGCCTTTGCCTTTTTCATGGCCTGGATGGTCAGCTCGAACTGGGGCCGGTGAATGGGCTGCCGGGTTTGAAATCCCACCACCCGTTTCCAGCCAAGCTTGCAAAATTGCTGCTGCACCTCCAAAGGTGTGTTGCGGATCTGTTTAAAATCAGAATGGATCGGCAGATTCAACGCTTCAATACTGCCGCCCACATAATACCTATCCTGTCCGCCCTGAAGCCGGGCCACCTCATCATGATTCATGTCCGTGGTGCCGTAAACGGCCATGGCCTCTTTTTCCCGGTCCGCCTGCCAGATGTCCTCAATGGCCATGATCCCCAGGGGGAATCCTTCGGGATCACGGAGGACAACAGACTGGCCCACCTCAAATCGTTCCGAAAGCCCCCGGGACACATCAAGACAAATGGGCACAGGCCAGATTTCACCCGAAGGCAGACGCATGCGGTCCAGAACACTTTCATAGGCCTCCTGGGTCATAAATCCTTTCAGCGGACTGAACACACCGGTGGTCAACAGTTCAAAATCACAAATCTGTCTCAAATTCAGCGTGATATCCGGCAAGGAAGATAATAATTGTTTAAGTGCGGCATGGCGTTCCTGATCCACCAGGAGGTTGACAAGAGATGTGTCTTGGGACATGTATAACGATCCTTATAAATATTCCTGCTTCATTTTCCGGGGAAAAACCGAATTAACCTTCAGAATTTTTTATGATGGATTGCCGGTCTTCGGCAAACGTCTCTACTATTAAGATAAAACCGGCCGGACTGTCAAGGTTATAACAGAAAAGGCCGGGAAACCTGTCTGGTTTACCGGCCGTTCCAAGGATCTTACAAAAAATATTTTTATTTCATTAATTCTTTATGGCTGTTGATCAAGGTACCCACAACTTCAGGATCAGACAGCGTGGATACATCACCCAGCTGATCATACTCATCGGTTGCTATCTTTCTTAAAATCCGCCTCATGATCTTACCGGACCGGGTCTTGGGCAGATCCTTGGCAAAATTGATCACATCGGGCGTAGCAATGGGTCCGATTTCATTTCTCACATGTTTTTTCAGGTCGGCCATCAGTTCATCGGATGGTTCAACGCCGATATTCAGGGTAACAAACGCATAAATCCCCTGCCCTTTAATATCATGGGGAAAACCGATGACCGCGGCTTCGGCCACATTGACATGACTGCCCAGGGCCGCTTCCACCTCTGAGGTACTCATGCGGTGTCCGGAGACGTTGATCACGTCATCCACACGGCCCGTGATCCAGATATAGCCGTCCTCATCCCTGCGGCAGCCGTCTCCTGCAAAATAGTAGCCGTCGAACATCTGGAAATAGGTCATTTCAAACCGGTCATGGTTGTTATACACCGTGCGCATCTGACCCGGCCAGGGTTCTTTGATGGCAAGGATGCCTTCGCAGGCCCCGTGCAGCACTTTTCCATCTTCACTGAGCACCTCCGGCTGAACAGAGAAAAACGGCAGGGTCGCCGAGCCGGGCTTCTGGTCAATGGCGTAGGGTAGAGCGGAAATCATGATGCCGCCGGTCTCTGTCTGCCACCAGGTATCCACAATGGGGCACTGCCCCTTGCCCACATGTTGATGGTACCAATACCACGCCTCGGGATTGATGGGTTCGCCCACGGATCCCAGAACCCGCAACGAGGAAAGATCATATTTTTCAACCCAGTCATCGCCCTGGGCCATGAGCGCGCGAATGGCGGTGGGGGCGGTGTAAAATTGAGTCACTTTCCATTTGTCAATGGTGGCCCAGAACCTGCCCGGATCCGGATAGGTGGGCACGCCTTCAAAAATAACGGATGTCGCGCCCTGGGAAAGCGGGCCGTAGACAATATAGGAATGCCCCGTCACCCAACCGATATCGGCCGTACACCAGTACACATCGCCGTCGTGATAATCAAATATGTATTTAAAGGTGGTTCCGGTATACACCATATATCCGCCGACATTGTGCTGAACCCCCTTGGGCGTACCGGTGGAACCGGACGTATAAAGAATAAACAGCGGATCCTCGGCATCCATCCATTCCACGGGGCACTCGGGGCTCTGGGCCTGGGCGGCTTCGTGCCACCACACATCCCGGCCCTCGACCATATTCACATCGGAACCGGTGCGTTTGACGATAAAACAGGTACCGACATCGTGTCCCAGGTCGGCGCACAATTTAAGGGCTTTGTCGGCATTGCCTTTAAGGGGAACGGACTTTGCCCCGCGCATAACACCGTCGGAGGTGATCAACACCTTACAAAGGGAATCCATTATTCTATTGGACAATGCCTCGGACGAGAAGCCGCCGAACACAATGGAGTGAACAGCCCCGATTCTGGCACAGGCCATCATGGTAATGGCCAGTTCAGGGATCATGGGCAGGTATATGGCCACACGGTCGCCCTTGCCCACCCCGCTCTCTTTGAGGGCATTGGCAAAGCGGCACACTTTTTCATGGAGCTGCCGGTAAGTAATCACCATATCCTCATCCGGGCTGTTTCCCTCCCAGATAAAGGCCGCCTGGTCCCCCCGGGTGTCCAGATGACGGTCCAGACAATTGTACGTTATGTTGGTTTTAGCATTTTTGAACCACTCAATGGAAACAGGCCCCTTGGACATGCTGTAATTAAAATCCCGAACCTTGTCCCACTTTTTTTCCCAGTAAAACGTTTCTGCAATGGGGCCCCAGAACCCTTCGGGATCTTCCACGGATTGCTTGTACATGGTTTTGTACTCATCCATGGATTTAATCCAGGCATTTTCACGAAATGTATCCGGTGCATGAAAAATGTTCTCGCTCATATTGAAGATCTCCTTCCCGTATAATGTGCCTATAAAATTGTTATTAACCATTTTTACTTCACATTAAGAGCAAACTTTGTACCGGCGCTGAATATTAATTATAACAGTCTAATTTTAAAGCGCATATTCAATAAAATAAATCCCATAAGAACCCGAAATAGCCACAACAATAATTGTAGCTACTTTTTAAACAAAAATTGAATACATTTTAAAAACAACATGTTAGATATAGTCACAACATTTTTTGTAGATACAATAAAATGGTAGATTAAGTTGTAGCCGGAACCGGCTTACCCCTCTTCGCGAAGTTTTTGAAGGCGCTTGCTCAGGGCCTGCTGGGAAATCCCCAGAATTTTGGCGGCTGCAGACTGGTTCCCCCCGGTATGGGCCATGGCTTTTTCCACCAGATCATTGGCGGCCTGCTTCAACGTCGGCAGCCCCGGATTTGATGGCATCGGCTGCCGGGTCCCAGTATCCGCATGGGTAAAAGCTTTGAACAGATCCGAAGATATGGTTCCCCCCTGGTACCTGGACATGGCATCATACACCATGGATTTTAACTCTCTGATATTCCCCTTGAATGGATATGTTTCCATGGTTTCAATAAGACTTTTGGGAATATCGGGCACCGGCTTGTCCAGTTCATCGGCTGCCTGACAAATAAAACGATCCAACAGCAAAGGCAGATCCAAAAGGCGTTCCCGCAACGGTGGTATGGTCAGCGTATGCGTGGAAAGACGGTAAATCAGGTCCTTTCTGAACTTACCCTGCTTTTCAAGGGTCCACAGATCCTGGTTGGTGGACGCAATGATCCGGGTATCTGAATGCCGGGTAATATCCGACCCCAATGCCAGATAATCGCCTTCCTGGAGCAGCCTGAGCAGCTTGACCTGGGAGGAGAGTGCCAAATCGCCGATTTCATCCAGCATTAATGTCCCGCCGGAAGCCTTCAGAATCAACCCGGGCCGGGCGTTTCGGGCGCTGGTAAACGCGCCGGGCACATGGCCGAACAAAGTGTCGGAGAACATATTATCATCCAATCCCGCCACATTGACCTTCACCAGTTTTCCCTTACGGCCGCTCAGGCTATGAATGCACTGGCCGATCAATTCCTTACCCACCCCTGTCTCCCCAAAAATCAGCACCGGCTGGGGAGAGGGGGCCACAGCTTCCACATAATGAAAAATGGCATGCATCTGACTGTCCTGGGTAATAATATTTTTAAAGGCCGAAGGCTTTTTTACCTGGTTAAACAACTCCCGGGGCATGGGCTTTGAAAGCAGGCCCGGGGCCTGCCCGCCATCAAGGGCCTGCTTCACCGACTTGGTCAGAGCCCCCGGGTCAACGGGCTTGAGGATATAATCCATGGCTCCGATCTTCATGCATTTTACGGCCGTTTCCACCGAAACATCATCTGTAAGTACAATAACGGGTATCCTTGGCCATGTTTTTCTGATACTCTTTAAAAGATGGTTGCCACTGATGTGAGGCAAATTCAAATCCAAGAGGACCAGTCCGGGTATTTTCCGCTCCATGGTCCTGATCACATCCCTTGAATCCTGAATCGCGGTAATATTGTCAAAACCGGCCATGCGCAGTGCCATTTCCACTGTATCAAGAATCGCGGAATCGTTGTCCACAAGTAAAATTGGATTATCAGGATTTGGGGAATTCAAAACGTTTAATACCTCCTTCTTGCCGGCCATGAAAAAAGTTCATGGCATGGAAAGAATGAATATAAAAATAGTTGTGACAAAAAAACAATGGATAGTTCGCCGGAAATATATTAAAATTATTTCCAATTTCAACTTTCATATTCCAAAGGGTCTAAACCAAAGTCAACAACCCTGAATTTAAAGGGTTAGGTCACCCTTTCTTTATCCTGAAAAAAGAATCCAATGTCAACTGCTCTTCAAAAAAGCTGACAAAAAGGAGAACAAAAATGTAAATTTTTTCCCAATCATTCCGATATTAATATCAAGGGTGTTTCTCCGAACAGATACAAAATGATCTCAAACACCCCGATACTTTGGCGCTTTCCTTTTTCTTAACAACATTAAAGCATCATGGCACACTAATTGCTTTTAAAGTTTATGATTTGAAACACAAATCAATGATTTATTATTAAGAGGATTTATAAAAATGGACAGCAACAAAAAAATATTTGAAGTTAAAAAAACATTCGGACTCAGTGTACTGCTCAAGCTGACGCGCAAAACCGTAGATGGGGTGGAAATTCGTGAAATGGACGGTAAATATCGTTCTAATCTTGATTTAGACGAAATGAACCAGGCCGTGAGCCGTACCATCGCTTCGCACAATATCCAGCTGAAAACCAGGTAACCTGGTATAGAGAACCATTTGCCGGGTCTATCTTCTTTTCCCGGCAAAAGGTGTTATCTAAAAAAATCTCTGAAAAGCATCTAAATTTCTTTTTCGTCTATATTTCACGCTCATTCGTCAAAACGGAGCTGATACATTAATGTATCAATGATTCATAATTGTAATTATTCCTGCCCACTTATTTTTAATAAAGAGGTGGTATTCACCTGCGTTTTAATTTATGACTGTCCAGATTGATTTGGCCGCGTCCAATAACAGGTTTAATGGAACAGGCTCATTAATAACAGTCATGGGCTAAACGGGTTGATTGCCGTTTAAGTCCAACCCAAAAACAAACGGGTTAATACAAAAATGATTAAAATAGCAATGGTAGGATTAGGCGGTGCCATGGGAGCCATATGCCGTTTTCTGGTGTATGAGGGGTATATCAACGCCGTCAAAAGCACGTCGCTTCCCTTGGGAACCATCACCGTCAACGTTTTAGGATGCTTTATCATAGGTCTTTTAGGCGGCATCGCCGACACACGGCAAATTTTTCCTCCGGAGATGAGGCTGCTGATCTTTACAGGTTTTTTAGGTGGATTCACCACCTTTTCCACCTTTGGATTTGAACTGTTTTTATATATGCGCAACGGGCAGATCGGCCTGGCCGTAATCAACGGACTGATCCAGTTAAGTGCCGGACTGATTTGTGTCTGGGGCGGCTTTGAATTATCAAAAGCCTTCTGAAAAGATAATACATTTTTGTATCACCAAATTGTAATATCTTTCCAAGACAGTCACATTGGTTACCGTCACCTTTGTGACATCAGCAGTGACAACAACCGAACCCAGAAATAAGCCCGGGCCGCCAGACTAAAAAACCTGGCGGCCCGGGAAGGAAAAGAAAAGAAGAAAGTGTGCTAGATTAAAATGGCGGTATCTGTTCGCGACCTGATTCAACTTAACCATGCCACATCCAGCATGTTTTATCTTTTATCACGCCAATCTAACCTAAACGTGACCAGAACATGACCTTTTGGTAATGGTGTGAAATGGACTTAGGCGCTTACAAGGTCTTTGCAGATGGTTGCAATCTCAAGTTCTTCATCCGTTGGCACCACCCAGACTTCCACGGCACTGTCATCGGTTGAAATACAGGCAGCCTTTCCTCTCAAACCGGCATTTAGCTTTTGATCCACAATAATACCCATATGCTCAAGTCCCTCCAGGCTTTTGCGGCGCACTTCCGGGTCATTTTCTCCGATGCCGGCGGTAAAGGCAATGGCATCCAGACGACCGAGAACGGCATAATACGCCCCGATATACTTTTTAATACCATGGCAAAGCATCTCAAAGGCGAGCCTGGCATTGTCATCACCCGAGGCAATGGCCTTGTGAATATCGCGCATATCATTCATACCGCAGATACCGGCAAGACCGCTTTCACGATCCAGAACGGTCTGAATTTCCGCCGCACTTTTTCCGGTACAGGCAGCAAGATAGGCGGGCAGAGAGGGATCAATGTCGCCACACCGGGTCCCCATGATCAGGCCGGACGTGGGTGTCATCCCCATGGAGGTTTCCTGGCACACACCGCCTTTAACAGCAGTAATGGAAGAGCCGTTACCCAGATGACAGACAATATTGGCCAACTCATTTACAGGTTTTCCCATCAAACCGGCAAGGGCTTTGGTGACATAGGCGTGGGAGGCGCCATGAAATCCATACCGCCGGACCTTATACTCATTGTAATACGCTGCGGGCAACGCATACCGGTACACATAATCGGAAAGCTTACTTGCAAACAGCGTATCGAAAACAGCCACCGAAGGCACACCGGGAAAATGCATCATGGCCGCTTCAATACCGGCCAGATTGGCAGGGTTATGCAACGGCGCCAGCTCAATATTCTTTCGAATGCCCTCAAGGGCTTTGGCATCCACAATGCAGTTTTCCTTAAAAATCTCACCGCCCTGGGCCACCCGATGCCCAATGGCTGCAAGATCTTGCGGAGATTTAACAAGGGGCGCATCACCGGTCATAAGTAAAGCAGCCACCTTTTCGATGGCCTGGGTGTGATTTTCAAAGGGTTCAAGCATCTCGGTTTTTTCAGCAGATCCATGGTCCGGATACAGGGTATGGGTCAGACTGCTTTGCGGACTGCCGATTCGCTCCACCAGCCCCGCACAGATTACCCTGGGACCGGCTAAATCAAATAATTTATACTTCAGGGAAGAGCTTCCTGAATTAATGACAAGTACTTTCATTTTTACAACCTTGCTTAATGGAAGAGTTTTACAACGGCCAGCCCCTTAGCACTAAGGCTGGTTGATTCTTGCTGACAATTTTGTAACTGAAGAATTGTAACGCTTAGGCAAAGAAAACTGCAAGCAAAATCAATTTCTCAGGGTGGCAATCAAACGTTTAGGGTTTTCAAAAAAGGAAAAAACATCCAGGATATGCCGGATCATCACATCGCAAGACATTAAAGCCGGTAACGCCATGCCCTCCTCCCCAAGAACGGCGACGCCTAATACGGCGTGTTTAAGCATCAAGGCATCGTTAACCCCGTTTCCCACAGCCATGGTGGTGCCCGGGCCGATACGATTGAGCACTTCCAATTTTTTCTGGTCCTGGTCCTGATTTGAAATCAGAACGACGTCAGCCTTAATACCTTCAAGCTGAGCCTGGACCGAGCCAAAGGTGTCCGCCGTTACCACATAAAAATCAAGCAGGTGGGCAAGCCGGTTTATAGCCGCCCCAACGCCGTCAAGCAGACAGCCATCCGCTGCGATGGTTCCATTGTAGTCAAACATTACATGTTGAATGGTAACCGGCTCTGTGCCGGGGATTTCAATGCGGATCATGCCGTCTCCCAACATTTTTTTATATTAACGCCCTTTGAGCGGGCGGTTAGCTGGCAAGTCATAATTTTCCAGATTTCTATTATCCGCACCAGGTAACAACGTCTTCTACGTTTTCCCGGGGGCTGATCACCTTATTTGCAGGAAAATTATCGTCCGGATATCCAATGGCAATGGCAACAACCAGGCGCTTGTCATCGGGAATTCTGACAATATCTCTAAGTACGTCGGAATAGATGATGCCCTGGTTTTCGATACAGGTGCCCAGCCCGAAATCAACGGCAGCCAGGCAGATATTTTGAATAACCAATCCAGCATCCAGGTAGGTCCACTCAATGGGATTAGATTTATCGCTGACAAGTATGATCGCGGCCGGGGCATCAAAATACCGGAACCCGCGTTTCATCCAATCGATTCGTTTATCTTTATCTTCTCTGCCGATCTCCATGGCTTTAAACAACCGAATACCAATGTCCACCTGGCGGTCGCGATAAACAGTGCCTTTCTCCGGTTCGATCAGCGTGTGCGCCATCTCCGCGGGCGGGACTTCAGAACTGGCGAAGCGTTCCTCAGCAGCCATCTTAAGCTGCGCCAAAGGTGCTCCGGTAACCACATAAAATTGCCAAGGCTGTGTATTTTTCGTAGACGGCGCCCTGAGGGAAATTTCCAGAATTTGTTTTAAAATCTCTTTAGGGACAGGTTTATCTAAATATCCGCGAACACTTTTCCTTTCTTTAATGGCAGCTTGCAGTTCCATAATATCATCCTTGGCTAACTATTATTCCACTTGTATTAAAACTTCCAAACTAGTGCCGGGCAGTTTACTGTCAACTACAATAAATATCCAACAGTTTTTATTTTAATTTTCGCCAAAGTGTGCGTTCCATGCAAAACAACTCTTTATCCCCAGGGCCATCCAATGTATAAACCTTTACTATTATGAAAAATACAAAACAGATCACCAATATGCATGCTGCGGATCAGAACCCTGGTGTCCATCACTTACAGGCCAGGGTATATTATGAAGATACGGATCACTCAGGGGTGGTTTACCATGCCAATTACCTGAAGTTTTTTGAACGGGCCAGGGAAGATATCTTCGGTGTAGAAAATCTGGTGCAGATGTGGCACGACAAAGGCATCGGCTTTGCGGTATACAAAGCGGACATCGGATACCACGACGGGGCCCAGTTCGGAGACCTTTTAGACATTCGCACCACCTGGGAAAAACAAGGCCCATACCGGGTGGTATTTTTTCACAGCGCCTGGCGCCCGGACCAGAACAAGCCGGCAGTGACCTGCACCCTGGAACTGGTCTGCCTGGGACCGGGCAAAAAGCTTTTGCCCATTCCGGAATTTGATTTCCTGGATTAGACTTCCCGGTTTTACAACTTTTTTACAACTGTTTTACCCCGATTTGACACATGACTTTTTTCAATGGGTTATCTTTGACATGTAAGTAAACACAGTTCAAAAAAACTTACACGCCAAACAAAAACCCAATACCTCACAAAAAGGAGAAAGCCATGAGCCCCAGGTTTACCAGAACATTAAAAGTTGCAGCAGTTTTTATCGTTTCCATTGTTATGGGCACCCAGGTCCTGGATGCACCCCTTGCAACAGCAACTCAGAACCGTGTTGCCTGCCGGGTGGAGACAGACCGTTCCGTACTGCCGGCAGATGAGCCCCAGAATGTCATTTTGAAAATAACCCTGGACGCGCCGACAGTTCCGGAAAACACCACCCGTCCCCGGGTGAATATTGCCCTGGTAATGGACCGGTCCGGGTCCATGGGAGGCACAAAAATTGAAATGGCCAAGGCGGCGGCCATGGAAGCGTTGTCCCGGCTCGGCAAAGATGACGTATTCTCCCTTGTCACCTATGCCACGGATGTCACCACCCGGGTCCCGGCCCAAAAAGTCAGGGAAACCGCTTCCATCATCAGCGCCATCAAAGGAATTGAAGCCTCCGGCAATACGGCGCTTTTCGGCGGGGTGAGCCAGGGTGCCGCAGAAATAAGAAAAAACATTGAAGATGATTATGTCCACCGGGTGGTTCTGTTGTCCGACGGACTGGCCAATGTCGGACCGAGGAACCCTTCGGACTTAGGGCGGCTTGGGGCGGGTCTGTTCAAGGAAAACATCTCGGTGACCACCGTGGGCGTGGGTACGGACTACAATGAAGATCTCATGGCTCAACTGGCCCAGAAAAGTGACGGCAATACCTATTTTGCAGAATCCGGAACCGATCTGCCCCGGATTTTTGCCGCGGAACTGGGAAATGTGCTCAACGTGGTGGCCAAACAGGTGGTGGTCACCATCACCCTGCCGTCCGGCATTGAACCTGTGGAGATCATTGGAAGGGAAGGCAGGATCCGGGACAACCGCATTGAGCTGTCCATGAACCAGCTGTACGGGGGGCAGGAAAAATTTGCCCTGGTGGAAGTACGTATTCCGGGCCACAAAGCGGACAGCGTTGTTGAAATCGCAAAAACCGATGTCTCCTATCAAGATCCGTTTTCCATGAAAACTCTCAACAGCCAGGCAAAGGCCACAGCCAGTTTCAGCCGGAACAAAGATAAGGTGGCAGAATCCACCAATGCCCAGGTGGTTAAGGATTACCAGCTCAACCTCAACGCCCTGGCCCAGGAAAAAGCCATTGAACTGTCCGACCAGGGAAAAACAAAAGAGGCGGCCCGGGAACTGAGACAGTCTGCCGCGGCATTAAAAGGATATGCCGGCAAATACAATGACAAGCAGGCCCTTGAAGAAGCCCAGGACGCAGAGATCCAGGCAGATATGCTTGAAAGCCAGGGCATGAGCAAAACAAGTAGAAAAGAGCTGCGGACCAAATCATATCAAATGAAAAACCAGCAGATTCAAAAATAGGTTGCGATGACCAGCCGAGGTGCAATCATTATATTCTGGACCCTGCTATTGGTGCCTGCCATGGTGCTGGCAGGGTTTGCCTTTCGCCAGATCTCTTTTGAACAGGATCGGCTGCGAAGGGCTGGAATAACCGCCCTTGAAGACCAGGCCCGGCTGACAGCCCAAAATCTTGACCAGGCCATGGCCAATATCCAGGAAAACCTGACCCGGTCTTTGCTGGACATAAAAGCAAACCATCTATCCATACAGACACTTGGTGAACGTCTCTTGGCCTGGGAACAATCCAACCCACTGATACGAAATGTATTCATTTTCCACCCGGAAAAAGGCCTTATGCACCCCCGTCGCTCCCGGGCTGCCACGCGAGAGGAACGGCAGTTTATCAACCGATTTAATCCACTGATGACAGGAGACCTGCCCTTTGATTTTAACCGCCCGGCCGGCAGGGAGAATAAAAGAGCCGCCAGCGGACCCGCAATTTCCAGCACCCTTTACGCCTTGTCCAGACAGTCTATTCCCACATTACCGGAAGATAAGATTGCTGGTAAAGGTACCATCCCAAAGCCGGTTGCAAATCAGGAAGAATCCGGCTGGATTCCCTGGTTCAGCGACAACCAGCTTTATGTCCTGGGATGGGTGCAGCCTGAACCGGACGGAATGATCTACGGCATTGAATTGGAGATGATGGTTCTGTTATCCCGGTTGATGACAACCATTCCGGAAAACAACCGTTCCGGCACAGCACTGGAGATCATGAACGGCAACGGCGCCGTTCTGCTCCACACAGGCCCCCTGGAATTTGAACATGACCCCAAAACACAGGATGCGGTTGTCAAAATGGATATATCCGGACGTCTGCCCCACTGGTCGGTGTGCGCGTTCGTGGATAACGCCGCCCTGTCCCAATCCAATGCGTTTATGGTCATTGCCCTGATCCTTGTGGCCATCCTGGTGACTGCCATTGTTAGCGCAGGTGTGCTGATTACCCGTCTGACCCTGGCTCAGATCAAAGATGCCCGGCAAAAAACCTCATTTGTGGCCGCCGTTTCCCATGAGCTTAAAACCCCGTTGACCAGCATCCGGATGTATGCGGAACTGCTGTTGTCAAAACGGGTATCAAATCCTGAAAAACAGCAGACCTATCTTGAAGTGATGGTGGCGGAAAGCGAACGGCTCACCCGGCTGATCAACAATGTTCTGGATTTTGGAAAACTTGAACAGGGCCGCAAACAATACAGGATCAGTGAATTTGACATGGGGCAATTCTTAGGCGAATGCATTCGCACCAACCAGGTCCGGCTGAAAAAAGCGGGATTTGAACTTATCATACACGTGCCGGATCAGAAATTTCCCGTCAAAACGGATCGGGACGCCATGGCCCAGGTGTTTTTAAATCTTGTGGACAATGCGATCAAATATGCAGAAACAGGCAAATTCCTGAAAATTATTTTGGACAGAACATCCCGGGATGTGCAGATAAAAATCCAGGATGACGGCCCGGGCATTGAGCCTGGCCTCAAGGAAAAAATCTTTAATAAGTTTTTCAGGGCCGACAATTCACTGACCACATCCAAACCGGGATCAGGGCTGGGGCTGAGCCTTACCCGGCACATGCTTCGGGATTTGGGCGGCGATATCGTCATGGACACGACACTCGCCCGGGGCGCAGGCTTTATAATGAGGATACCCATCCATGAATAATACGACCATACTTGTGGCAGAGGACGATATTCACATCAGAATCGGATTAACAGACACCCTGGAAAGTGAGGGGTATCAGGTCATTGAGGCCGGCGACGGCAATGAAGCCCTGGACGCCTTTGAGCAAAATTCACCGGATCTGGTGCTTTTGGATGTGATGATGCCGGGCAAAAGCGGTTATGATGTGTGCCGGGCCATCCGGACAAAGGATACGCTGGTGCCGGTGATTATGCTCACGGCCAAAGGAGAAGAGATCGACAAGGTGGTGGGTTTGAAACTGGGGGCGGACGACTACATCACCAAACCATTTGGAATTCATGAACTTCTGGCACGCATTGATGCGGTGCTGCGCCGGGCCAAAAGATTTAAACCCCATGCACCGGAAGATGAAAGTAGAAACACGTTTGCCTTTGCCGGTTTCACGGTGGATCCCAAACGGTTTAAAGCAGAATCCGGCAGCACATATTTTGATTTATCAAAAAGGGAAATTGAGCTGCTCAGGCTCTTTGCCACACATCCCGGCGAAGTGCTGGACCGGGAAACTATTTTAACTCAGATTTGGGGATTGGACTACGGGGGCACAACCCGGACCCTGGACCAGCATATTGCCATGCTTAGAAAAAAGATCGAAAAACATCCTGCAACACCCACGATTATCACTACCGTCCACGGTGTGGGCTACAGATTTGAATCAGACGAACCGTTACACTAACTCCTCTGACTCTTTTTCCAGAATGCTCAATCCGACGACTTTGTGCCCGGGATGTCGTCCTTGTTCAGGATCAGAGATGTGACGAATTTCCACCCGGTATGCCTCCAAAGAGACGCCGTAGCCCTCCCGGCGGAGCGCCACTGAAAAAATCTGGCCCTCCCGGATATATTCCAACACCTTGGAATCCTCCCTTGCCAGGATACCCAATCCTGTGTAACTCCAATCCCTTAGGGGAAATTGATAAGCAAGCGTGGCACCTGGGAACGAAAATTCAACACTGGCGCCATTGGCAGCCGCGGTTCGTATCTGTGTACGAAGCTCTTCGTCTTCTGAATGATTTTCTTTTTCCATAATCGGCCTGATCGTTAATTGAACGCCATAGGGCGAACTGTTCGCTGTCAGCTATCAGGAAATAAAATTTCCCATACTAATAAACTAAAAAGATTAATTTTATATTAAGCTATTTTACTCAATCAAATCAAGGAATTATTACTAGTCATAATAATTGCACGATTATAATATTTGATTTCCCACTGTTTTATGTAAAAAATTGTAAAATATTTATTTTATTTATGAAACATTGATTAAATATCTAATTTATCTATGGAAATATTGACACAAATGCATCTTAATCTATATACTGATCCAATAAAAAAATCCGCACAGGAACAAATTGCAAACAATTGCGTCAAGGCCTGGGGATTTATTTATGTACCCGTAGTTTTTTAACAGCATCAAGGAGGTGCCCGTGAAAGACGAGCATGTGTTGCCTGAAACGCAACAAAAAGAATCAGGAGTTACCAGGCGGTGCTTCCTGAAAACCGTTGCCGGTGCCGCAGCCGGCATTGGTGTGTCCCAAGTGGTAAACCCCGCGCTGGTTAGAGCTCTTGAAAAGGGCCTGAAACGCCATCCGGTAGTCTGGCTTCAGGGCCAGGGATGCACAGGCTGCTCGGTCAGTCTGCTCAACAGTGTTGATCCCAGCATTGGCGATGTGCTTTTGAAAGTCATCAGCCTGCAATACCATCCCACAGTGATGGCCTGTGAAGGCGAAAGCGCTTTAGAAAACTTGTTTGCCATTGCCAAGGAATACCAGGGAAGATTTTCTCTTGTTGTAGAGGGTGCCATTCCAACGGCAGCAGAAGGTATGTACTGTGTTGTCGGAGAGTATGGGCACAAAGAGTACACCATGGTTGACCTGGTCAAGGAAATTGCTCCCATGGCCGGATCATGCCTTGCCGTGGGCACCTGTGCTGCGTTCGGCGGTATTCCGGCAGCAAAGGGCAATGTAACCGGCGCCACCAGCTGTAGAGACTTTTTTGCAGACAACGGTATTGAAACCCCGATTATCAATATCGCAGGCTGCCCGCCCCATCCCGACTGGATTGTCCTTTCCATCGTACATCTGCTGGAAGAAGGTATCCCCGAATTGGATGACGAAGGACGCCCCATGCTCTTCTTTGGAGAAAATATCCATGAAAACTGCCCCAGACTGGACTTCTATGACGAGGACATACTCTCCAAAACCCTGTCAGATCCCAAAGGCTGCCGTATGGATCTGGGCTGTAAGGGCCCTTCCACCTACGCGGACTGTTTTAAGAGAAAATGGAACAGCGGCCTGAACTGGTGTGTGGACAACGCCGTCTGTATCGGTTGTGTTGAACCCGGTTTCCCGGATGCATCATCACCTTTTTATGAACCCGAATAATTAGGAAAGACGGAAAATATGCAGCATTCATTTTTTCCCAGCGTCTAACCGAAACAGATTCACACAAGGAGAATTTTTAATGTCAGGCAGTAAACCAGCTACCGCACCAGCGGGCAGCACTAAAAAAATAAAAATCAGCATCGATCCGGTCACACGGATTGAAGGGCATCTCAAAGCCGAGGTGGAAGTCAAAAACGGCGTTGTTGTGGATGCCCGTATGTCAGGCGGTATGTACCGCGGATTTGAGCAGATCCTTATTGGCCGTGATCCCAGGGATGCCGTTCAGATTACCCAGAGGCTGTGCGGGGTATGCCCCACCGCCCATGCCACAGCATCGGCCCTTGCCCTGGATGACGCGTTTGGCGTCACACTAACGGATAACGGACGCATTGCCAGAAACCTGATCCTGGGTGCCAACTTTATCCAGTCCCACATCCTGCATTTTTACCATCTGGCAGCACTTGACTACGTAAACGGCCCGAACACAGCGCCGTTTATCCCCAGATACAAAAACAATGACGTCCGGGTACCCAAGGAGATCAATGACGTCGGCGTTGCCCAATACCTTGAAGCCCTTGAAATGCGTAAAATCTGCCATGAAATGGTGGCGCTTCTGGGCGGCAAGATGCCCCATGTCCAGGGCATTGTGGTGGGCGGAACAACGGAAATCCCCACCCGGGAAGCCTTGAATGCCTACGCAAAACGGTTCAAACAAGTCAAAAAATTTGTCATGGAAAAGTATATTCCATTGATTTACACCCTGGCAGGGCCTTACGGTGATCTGCTTAAAACGGGTGTGGGCCATAAAAATCTGGTCTCCTGGGGTGTGTTTCCCATGGACAGCAAAGGCAATAATCTGCTGAAGCCAGGCATCTACACAGACGGCAAAGACTATAAAGTTGATCCGACCCTGATCAAGGAATATGTGAAGTACTCCTGGTTTAAAGATGACACCACCGGCCTGAACCCCACCGAGGGTAAAACCGTTCCGCAACCCGGCAAACCCGGTGCATACTCCTTTGTCAAGGCGTCCAGATACAATGACAAACCCCATGAAGTCGGACCTTTGGCCAGAATGTGGGCCACCAATCCGGAACTGTCCAAAACCGGTCAAAACGCCCTGGGCGTCAAAAAACTGCGTGAGATCGGCGATGCCTGCTTCTCAATCCTGGGCCGCCATGTGGCCAGGGCCGAAGAGGCCGCCATCGTTGCCGAAGCCATTGAACAATGGCTTGCCGAAGCCACCCCGGGCAAAGAGACCTTTGTTCCGGCAGATATCCCTGAAAACGCTGAAGGCCTTGGCATGACAGAAGCCCCCAGAGGTTCACTGCTGCACTATGTGGACATCAAGGATTCCGTGATTGCCAATTTCCAGATCGTTTCCGCCACACTCTGGAACGCCAACCCCATGGATGACATGGATCAAAGAGGTCCCATGGAAGAGGCGCTGATCGGTGTGCCCGTACCGGATATTGAAAACCCGGTGAATGTCGGGCGTCTGATACGCGCCTACGACCCCTGACTGGGCTGTGCCGTCCACGTGCTGGACGCAGATACCGGTAAGGAAATCAAAGTGGAACTTCCCCTGTAATAGTGGAAAACATCCCTTTTTGATAGAACAACCAAAAAACGATAGGGAGGCGATTTACAGCCTCCCTATTGTTTTTATAATGAAGTCTGTGTAACTTAACTTAATAAAGATACGTCAACGTTCGTTGTGGGTTTAAAGCGCCACAACACACAAGGCCATCTCGTGGCCGTTATATGCGAATCGGAAATCAAACCATGAAAAAATTACTGGTGATAGGCGTAGGGAACATCCTCATGCAGGACGAAGGCATCGGCGTCCACGCCATCAATGAATTCTGGAAGGAAAAAGAGAACTGGAAAGATGCGGATGTGGACTTCATTGACGGCGGGACGTTTACCCAGGACATCTTCTACCTGTTTGAAGGGTATGAAAACATTATAGTTCTGGACATTGTCCGGGCCAACCAGCCTCCCGGCACCATTTTTTCTCTGGAAGAGGACCAGCTGAGAAAAGATAAAAAACAGATACTCTCCTTGCACGACATTGATCTGCTGGATTCTTTAGGTATGGCCGAAATGAGAGGTCACAGGCCCTATCTCAGAGTGGTGGGCATTGAACCGGCCACCATTGACTGGGGAACGGAGCTGACCCCGACACTGGCTGCCGCATTCCCCGATTATTTGAACATTATTCGAAAACATATTAACGAAATCCTTGGCTCATCCAACACAGCTTAATGCTGAAGTACAGTTGGCAACCTTCGTGTATGACCTAGTCAAAATGCTGGGTCTGCTGTGTTGAGAACACGCCCATATGCGTTTACTCACTGGAATCACTTGCTTTAACCCCCAGACACACATCATTACTTTCTGCCCCCCAAATTTCCTACCTATCCAATGGATTGAATGGTCTCAAATTCAACACCGTTGATTCAAATAAAAAATCATACTGAACAAACTTTATAAGTCAAAAACCCTTCGGTTAAAAACCGACCGGAGCACACAACCCTATTTGCTGGCCGTTGATCAAGATTAAATAATAAAGTTGACCTGTACACTTCAGAAGGAAAATGATAATAAATACGGTGATAATGAACCGACAATAAGTTAAATCCAAAATTTCTTGGTTTTCTAGGATATTTTTTATAATGGACAACACCCTGAGCCTTCCTAGTAGTTCTGATATCAAAAAAGTCCTGAAAAGAGATGACAAGGAACTGCCGGGGTTTGCCCAAGTCATGACAAAAATGCTCATCGTATGTAATGACCCTGCCGCCGCCATTGAAGATGTCGCAAAGCTTGTTGAAACAGACCCGGGTATCACCGTAAAAATACTGAGTATTGTAAATTCTGCTTATTTCAATCTAAGATCCAAGGTCTCGGCCATTTCAGATGCGGTATTGTTCCTGGGAATTGATGAAATTAAAAAAATTTGTCTGGGTGTAACGTTCTTTGAAACAATGGTCAAGTCCGGCCGTAAAAAACAATTTGACCGGACATTTTTCTGGCGTCACTGTTTGTGTGTGGCAAGTCTGAGTCAGACCATCGCAGAACAGATAGGATATCCCAGCCCTGGGGATGCATATACCGCCGGGTTGCTCCATGACTTTGGCAGAATCGTTCTGGACCGGACCGGTCGGGTGAATTATGCTGATTTTTGCAAAAATGCCATCAACGGCACCGGCACCCTGGTTGAAGAAGAAAGGCAGATCCTAGGGATTGGGCACGATGACCTGGGTGCGTATTACGCAAATCGCTGGGGATTCCCCCCAAAACTTTGCCTGGCCATACAATACCACCACCGTTGTTTCAGCCACCTGGATCTTTGCAAGGAAGACGCCCAGTTCATCAGCATTGTCTGCCTGGCTGATTTTTTGGCCTGGACCCAGGGCATGGGCTCTGTTGATCTCATATTCCCTTTAACCCTTCACCCCGAAATTGAAAAAGAGATTCAACTTGACCACATAGACTTTGAAGCCATCATTCAAAAAATGGATGAAGAAATTGAAATCACAGCCGAATTTTACGGATTTGAATTTCCTTCTCCAGATCAGTACCGGGCCAGTCTTCTCAAGGCCAATTTAAAATTAAGCGCCATCAACTCGGGCACTTTTTCCCCAACAGACCAAGACGTCCATGAGCAAACACAATCTGTGACGGCAAGTATTCTTGCACCCCACAGCAGTCTGGAGCCCCAGAAAATCTTGTCGGCGACCTTAAAAGCCATTTGTCAGGATTTTGGTTTTGACCGGGTGTATATCTTAAAGGCCGCTTCTCCTCTGAGGCGCCTTCAGGTGGTCAAGTGTCTGAAGCAGGACCGGTTTTCAGACCAATTGGCATCCCATTATATTTCCATGGATAACGCGGATAACGGTTTTCTCCAATGTCTGAGAAATAAAACGCCGGTTGTCATCAACGGCACGCAACCGGGCGAAAAAGAGGTGCTGGAAAAATTTACCGTCTCCCAGATGCTTGTTGTCCCTTTTTGCAGCCATGATAAGGTGATCGGACTTCTGGGGATGGATCATGTCGATTCGGGTAAAAAAATTGAGGCCGGCCTATTTTCATCCATTGCAATTGTGGCCAATGAACTTGGGCGAGCGTTAGAAAATGCGTCGGCCTATAAAAAGGCAAGGTCTGCCTCCCTGCATGACGGAATGACCGGGTTATTGAACAGGATGGCCATTGACGAATTGCTGGAAAAATCTTTTCTAAGCGCAGTCAACGAAAATAGGGCGCTGTGTGTTGCCATGATCGATGTGGATCATTTTAAAAAATTTAACGATATGTTCGGACACCAAGAAGGGGACAATGTCCTCAAACTGATCGCAAAAACATTAAAGAAAATGTCGCGTCCCACGGACCATGTCGGCCGGTATGGTGGAGAGGAATTTATCGTTATCCTGAATGACACGGACCCTGCCAAAGCGGTGATGTATGCCGAACGTATTCGAAAGGAGATTGAACATCTGGGCCATCTGCTTTCTGACCGTTTCCAAGGGCTTGGCTTGACCGTAAGTATCGGCATCAGCAATCTTGAAAATAATACAGAACGTCGCGACACGCTGGTGTCAAGGGCGGATAAAGCCCTTTACAAGGCAAAGGAGACCGGTCGGAATCGCGTGGTTTCAGGATAATATCTGCCCTGATAGGTTCGGAACGGATAGGGCCGGTCAGCTGATGGCGGTGAGTTGTAAATCCTCGATTTTTCCAAGGGTGTGCTCATATCCGATGTCAATGATTTCCTCGGCTTTTGGGTAGGCTGTCATAGGGAAATGGGACACCGGCAGTTCTAGGTAATGATCTGCCAGGGACATGATCCGCCTGCGTTGTGCCAGGCCCCCCATCTGATTGGCATAGGACAGAATTCTTTTCAGGCCGGGTACCGGAGCTGCCTTTTTGTCCAACCGTCCCCGGATCACATCCCAGTTTTTAAGCGACGTAATTTTTGGATCAACCGTCAGGTTCTCTTTGACATCGACATCCAGGGCGATAATAGTTCCATTCCCCCGGCGTCGTTCCAGGGCGGTTCCCAGCCGTCCGCGCATGGCCTGGACCGGCACATTTTCTAAAATGGCACCGTCCACCATCAACTCCCCGTCCCTGATAACAGGAGGAAACAACCCTGCCGGTGAATTGCTGGCCAGAACTGCCTGCCAGAGGGGGCCGAAATCCATGACCGCAGTGTCCGCACGGCTCAGATTGCAGGCTGCCGAAAAATAAGTTGTCCACAAACACTGAACCTGGGTCTCACCAAAAACCCCCCTGAGTGCCTTTTCAAAATTCTTGCTGGAAAAGATTGACACCACAGGCAGATCCGGCCGGATTAAGCCCTTTGCCGAATTCTGGATTGTCGTGTGAATTGCCTTTAAAGGAATGCCAAATACATAGGATGCTCCAATTAAGGCCCCCATGCTGTTACCGCCAATCAGATCAACCGGAATGCCTTTTTCCTCGAACGCCTTTAATGCCCCCAGATGCGCAAAGCCCCTGGCACCACCTCCGCCCAGCACAACCCCCACTGCTTTGCCCACCAGAAACCTGACAATTCGCTGGTAATCGGATAAATCATCAGGCGTTGCCGGATATACCCGCTCCACATCCCTTGGGGCTTGCCACGCCAATTTATCCTCACAGCAATTTGTTTTTTCAGGATGAAGAACGATCAGGTGTTTTCTCATCAGTTTGACGCCGGGTTCATCTGCCAGTTCAACTTCTACTCTGGAACGCTTTTTCTCGGTCCCCGATTGCGCAACAAACAAAATCTGATCGGCGTACGCAATCACCTCCGCCACCAATCCGGCATCGGATGAGGTGGCCTGATAGATCAAAAACTCGTTTTCGGCTTCCATACGATCAATATTAAAATGATGATCTGCATTGCGACCATCCAGAACAACATGCAGGGCCTTGCCCATAACAGAAAATGCCTGGGCCAGATTATGCGCCACCCTGCCGGTATCAACCTGGCCTGAAATCGGAATAACAATAAACGCCTGGGCCCGTTTCTGACTTTTTATGCGCCGGGAGTGGCGCAGATGATTATAGATGGCCTGGGAAAAGACCCGATTAATTTCCACCGGGAATTTTTTCAGCAACTGCTCAAAATCCTGTTGGGAAAGTATCCCGAGAACCGAACGTCTTAATGCGGTAATATCAGCCGTCCTGGGCTGATCCAGTATGACGCCCAGTTCGCCTACGATTTCACCGGGCAAAATCTCATTATACAACATAAGATTGCCGTCCGTGCCCTGCCGGGTGACCCGGAGTCGGCCGGAAACCAGGAGAAACATCGACCGCTCATGCTCTCCTTCAGCAATAACATGCGTACCGGCAACCACATCCTTAATCTGAAGTCGCTCAACCAACGCAGTTAAAATCGCGTCGGAAAGCCCCTGGAACTCCACACCGGCTTTCAGCAATTCAACAATCTGCTCCTTATAATTCTCCATAGCCACCTCTAAAGTTGAACATAACCCGGCCCAGCCGCGCTCAATCGAAACACTTTTTTACGAAATTACCGACGATCAGTTGACGGCTTACTTCCTGTTATCGTAGAATTCGCTTTAAGACGTTTGTGATATACTAAAATGACCGCTTTCGATTGGAACGCTTAATGCGACACCCAAGCTAATTTTTACAAAAAGCCTCAAAAAAAGAGGCCGTTTCAGTCTTTATTGCGGACAATATCATAAAACGATTCCGGTAACGCCAAACGGCGCGAATTGTATCATACATTGAAATAAAGATGAACCGGGCTATTTTCAAATCCCGAATCCCTCAAATGGGGATATGACAGATCATGCAGGAAAATTTATTTAATAAAAAAGGCAAAGTCTCAAAAATAAAACTTGCCTGGATCTGGCCTTTCATGGTGTCCGGAGTGATCGTCTATGCCTTTTTACGATACGATTTTTCAGCCATGTCAAAGGAATTTCACCAGATTGACTGGCCTCTGATCGGCTTGTCTTTTGGATTTAACATCTTGATTCTGTATTTTCGGGTGTTTAAATGGGCCATGATTTTCAAGCCCATGAACTTAAAGTTCTCATATTTCAACATGTGCCTCTCCTTATTTGCCGGGGGGCTTGTCAATATGGTTATCCCGGCAAGGGCAGGCGGCCTGATTCAGGCATTTCTTATCGGGGAAAAAGAAAATGAGAGCTTTTTTACCGCCCTTGGGACCGTCACGCTGGTCAGAATATTTGACAGCATCATGCTGATTTTTCTCGGACTTTTAACGCTGCTTATGCAAAACATCCCCCATACGGGCGATGAATACTTTAAATCCATCTTTAAGACCCTCGGAACAGCCGGTGTTGTACTCACATGTCTTGTCATGATGCTGCTTGGGTTTACCCACAATTCCAAAGCCATGGACAAACTTGTGCAGCTTTTGAGTTTACCTGTACCCGGTCGGTTCAAGCCCGGCACAAAAAAAGCGGTCGGCCGATTCCGCCAGGGATTGATATGCCTCAACTTCCCCGGATATATCTGTTTGGGGCTTTTGTTGGGCCTTATTTTCTGGCTGCTTTGCGCAGTGAACGTGTCTATCTTGCTCAAGGCAACAGGGATTGAATTTGAGGGAATGCTACCGTCCTTTTTAATTCTTCTGGCCCAGGCCTTTTCCATGGGGATTCCGGCACCGGCCAATATAGGCCCGTATCATGCAGCCACGGTAATGGTTCTCTCGTTTTACGGCGTTTCTGCCCAGTTTGCTCTCAATGCGGCCATCGTCATGCACGCAGCCATGTTTATTTCAAATACCTCTCCGGGACTGTTTTATCTATGGTTGGATAAAACACCGATACGTACGATGCTCAAAGGACTCAAAAATGCAGACCACACCATGCGATAATGTCTATCCCCTCGCCCTGATTCAAGAAGAAATCTGGCTTTCCCAAATGATCCATAATGAGGTGCCTTTATATAACATTGGCGGGAATTTCAAAATTAACGGATATATTGATGCTGACATATACATTGAAGCCCACAACCGGATGACCCAAGAGAATGATGCCTTTAGAATGGTGTTCCACAGAGGCGCGACCCTTCCCCATCTTAGTTTCTCCCATACAGCCCGGGAACTGGTCTTAAAAGATTTTTCAAACCAGGCAGATCCGGACAAAGCAGCCATGCAATGGTGGAAAAAAGAGTTCTGCAAACCCTTTAAAATCTATGATGCCCAGCTGTCCAGATATTTTCTTTTAAAAATATCCAAGGAAAACTTTTATTATGCGATATGTGCCCATCACCTGACAATGGACGGATACTGTTTTGCCCTCCTAAGCCAGCAGCTACTTGAAAACTATAACGCCCTGATACAGGGAACCGGCGAAACCGCCAGCAAACCATCCTATGTTGATTTTATTTCAAATGATCAATCCTACAGGTCTTCGGATGCGTTTGACCAGGCAAAAGCGTACTGGTCTAAAAAATTTAAAACCATTCCAAGGCCGATTATCCCCCGCCGATACGCAGCAGTATACGGAAAAACGGCCTCGCCCAGCGCCTTTTCCCATATCTGGCTTACCCCTGATTTTTATTACCGGTTAATCGTATATTCAAAGCAACTTCAGGGAAACGTTTTTTTTCTCATGGCGGCGGTTTTGTATACCTATTTTCTGCGGACCACTGATACCAAACAATTTGTTTTTTCAATGCCGCTCCTCAACCGGGCGACACCTGAATTCATGGAAACCATGGGACCCTTCGTCAATGTGGTGCCCGTCTGCCTTGATTCTGGACTGGATATTGATATTCAGACCTTTTTTGACCTGCTGAAGGCCGAACTAAAAGAATCCTTTCCCCACCAGCGATTTCCCTTAGGTGAAATCAACCGGGCCGCAAAAATCAAAAGGGCCGCACGGGATCAACTTTTTGATGTGAGCCTCTCCTATGAAAAATTCAACTACAACGTGATGGATTATAACGGCACCGGATTTGAGGTCAATACCATGCACAACGGCTGGGAACAGACGCCTTTGACCCTGGCCATAAAGGAGTACCAGAAAGAGACCGGCGTCAAACTTGAATTTTATTACAACCTGGCCGCATACAAACCCGATGAAATTGAATGTTTAATGGAACGGGTAAAATACATGCTCGAACAGCTCCTGGACAATCCAAACATCCCCTTAAAGCAACTGAACCTCATGCCGGACCGGGAATCACACAGACTTCTGGTGGAATTCAACCAGCGAGAGCAAACCGGCCCCGCCCCATGTGAAACCATCTGTCAAAAAGTCACGCAGGCAGCCGAAACCTATCCGGACCACACCGCCGTTCAACTGGGCAATCAACAAATTTCCTTTCGCAATCTAAATGACAAAGCCGAATGCCTGGCGTCTTATCTAAACCCATTGCTTCAATCCCCGGAAACCATTGTCGGCATCTATATTGACAGATCCATTGAAATGGTGGTGGGCATACTGGCCATTTTAAAGGCAGGCGGGGCCTACGTCCCCCTGGACCCGGATTACCCCCGGGAGAGAATAAAATTCATGGTTGAGGACTCGGGAACCTCAACCATTTTAACCCTGAACAAATTTGCATCAACGTTTGCCGATAACAAAACACTCAATATTATTACCTTAGACAAATTCCCCTTTGCAAAACAACGCGTTAACAAGAGCGAAGTGCCCTTAAACGCCCACAGCCTGGCCTATGTCATATACACCTCAGGCACAACCGGCCGGCCCAAAGGGGTCATGTGCACCCATGGCGGGCTTGTAAACCTTGTGGTCGCCCAGAACAAAATATTTGACATCAGCCATGAAAGCCGTGTGCTTCAATTTGCTTCCATGAATTTTGATGCCTCTGTCTCAGAAATTTTTACCGCCCTTTCGTCCGGGGCAACCCTGATTCTGACTGAAAAAGACAATTTAATGCCGGGCCCCCCGCTGCTTTCCACCCTTGAACACCAAACCATCACCCATGTTACATTACCGCCCTCCGCCCTTGCCGTTATGGACCCAATTCCCCTGCCCGACCTCACCACCCTGATTACTGCAGGCGAGCCCTGCCCTTCAAAGCTATTAAGAAAATGGGGAGACGGACGCCGGTTCATCAACGCCTACGGCCCCACCGAAGCCACGGTATGTGCCTCGGCCTGCTTTTGCAAGCATGAAGACACGGACCAGCTGCCCATAGGCCACCCCATTGACAATACAAGCCTCTATGTCCTGGATGAAAATCTTGAGCCGGTTCCCCTCGGCATACCCGGGCAATTGTATATCGGCGGGGCAGGCGTGGCCCGGGGGTACCTGAACCTGCCCGAACTGACCCGGGAAAAATTTATTGACAATCCCTTCAAAGCCGACACCGGACATGATCGGCTCTACCGGACCGGGGACATGGTCAGTTTCTTAACGGATACAACCCTGATGTTTTTAGGCCGGTTCGACCACCAGGTGAAGATAAGGGGATTTCGGATTGAACCCGAAGAGGTTGAAAAGGTGATTACACGCCACCCCAAAATATCCCAGGTTGTTGTGATACCCAAAACCGATCGATCATCGGGCAAATACCTTGCGGCATTTTTTTCAAGCCTCAGGCCCCCTACTGAGGATTCTCTGGCTGCAGAGCTCCGGCAGTTTGCCGGAAAACATCTGCCCGACTACATGATCCCGTCCCAATTCATCCCCATGGACGAGATGCCCTATACACCGAGCGGTAAAATAGACCGCCGCCTGCTGGAGCGTATGGATACCCCCATCAAACGCGCCTCAACACCCCAAACGCAACCGACCGATAAAACAGAAAAACAACTGCTCGCCCTTTTTTCCACTGCCATGAATGAAGCGTCCATCTGCCTGGGTCCCCACGACGACTTTTTTGAATACGGCATGGATTCCCTTGCCGCAGTAAGGTTTATCAACCTCATAGAAAAAACGTTCGCCCATCGCCTGTTATTTTCACAACTTACGGCCAACAGCACCACACACACGTTGGCCAAACTCTTGTCAGGCCGCACAGGCCCGGCCCACCGACCGATGATTGTCCCCATTACAACAGGCGGCACAAAGCCACCATTTTTCTGTATAACCGCAGGTTATGGCGATCTGGTCAAGCTGCGCCAGTTGTCCGGCCACCTGGGAAAAGACCAGCCCTTTTTCATGATCCAGCCCACCGATGACGACAGGGCAATGACAGCCAAAACCTTGGCCCGACAGTATGCACATCAAATTTCAAAGCAATTTCCCAACGGACCTTACAGGCTTGGCGGATACAGTGCCGGCGGACTGATGGCTTATGAAACCGCCTGTCTGCTCAAAGAACAGGGTGCCGAGGTAGAATTTCTGGTCATGATCGGGGCACCCTATTCATTCAATCAATTTGCCCGTATAATGAACCAAAAAATCCGGTCTATGGTGTTACGACTGCAGCCGGATTATGAAAAAACAGCCGTGCCGGACAGTTTGGAGATCCTGCGTGCCGTATTCCTTGACGGCGGGCTTCAACATCATCTTGGAGCACTGGTGGGGTACCGCCCCCGGGGATACACGGGAAAAATCAATTATTTCCAGGGCAAATGGGCCATGTCCAGATTTTTAGGCACCCACAGAACATGGCGCAGACACGCACAAGGTCCGTTTGAGCTGCATATGCTCCCCGGCAACCATGACAGTTTCATGAAAGCCCCTTATGTGAAAACATTGGCCGGCCGACTCAGGCAATGCCTTGCAGGTCTTGACCAAAACAAAGGCCCACACAAATGAATATTACAATCGTGGCCCTGGGTTCCAGTGGCGATGCCTTTCCACCCCTTGCTCTGGGACTTGGATTAAAACAGGCCGGATGCAGGGTATGCCTTGCCGCCAACCCTATTTTCAAAGCCGATGTCCTGAAACGAGGCATAAATTTTTTCCCCATCCAAACCATGTTAAGACAGTCTCTATCAGAGTCACCCGACAGCATAAAACCATCCAAACCACTAAATCCTATACACTTTTTCAGATCTAAAAAAAGACATATCGCGCCGATTCTTGAGCGTATTGTCACAGATATCCGCCATGCCTGCCAGGATGCAGATTTGATCCTGTACAACATGTTAAGTTTGCCGGCCCACCATTTTGCCAAGCAAACAGGCACCAAAGCATTCCCCATCTGCCTTCAACCCCTGGGCCGGACCAATGTATTCCCAAGCCCTGTGATTTCATCAAACATCCATGTTCCCAAAATGCTCAATGCCGCAAGCTACAGACTCGTTGAAACATGCATGACGCTCTTTTTAAACAACAGCGATCAGTTGAAAGGAAAAGCCTCGTTCCAGGAATTTTTCCAGGAGGTATATTCTGAAAACATTCCGGTTCTCCATGGATTTAGCGCCTCGATCCTTCCAAAACCGTCCGACTGGTCAGACAATATGCATATTACCGGCTACTGGTTTATGGATCCCCCCCAGGACTGGGTACCGCCTGAAAGTTTACAAGCTTTTTTGAGCCAGGGACCTGCACCGGTATGCGTCGGGTTCGGCTCCATGAATGATCCGGATATCGACAGCATCATTAAAACAACTGTCCAGGGAATACGTCAGGCCGGCCACAGGGTGATCCTTTTAACGGGTTGGAGCGAAACACCATTTAACGACGAAACAGCCGGCCCCGATCTATATGTGGCAAAGAGTATCCCCCATTCCTGGCTGTTTCCCAGGGTATCCGCCGTGGTCCACCACGGCGGTGCCGGCACCACAGGCGCCGCCATCCGGGCAGGGATTCCATCAATTATCATTCCCTTCTTTTTTGACCAGGGCTTCTGGGCAGACAGACTTGAAAAACTTGAGGTGGGACCGCCACGCCTGTCCAAAAAGATGCTATCCCAACAAACGATGTCAACCGCTATCAACAAAACACTGAATAACAAAATCATGCACAAAAAACTCTGCGAACTCAGTAGGAAGCTGAACAAAGAAAACGGCGTTGAAAATGCGGTAAGCCTTTTGTTGACAGCCATTGGCTGATCTATATCAATACCCATCACCCCATAGGACATGTGAAAAGTATCGTAAAAATCACCGAACCTATCGTTGAAAAATAATTGAATGTTTTCGTCGTTTCATGTAGTCATAGAACATGACAATTTAACGGCTCCATAAAGAAAATTCCAAAACCAGCAAATTCAAATATCAATCGTTTAAATTTATGGGGGGAGGCGGATGTCTTCTAATTTTTTCAAAAGTGTAAAAATCAGCTCTAAATTATGGGGATTAACCGGTATCTTACTCTTATTTCTTCTATTCCTCGGAGGCAGTTCATACTTTCTCATTTCGCAAATTATTCATGACAGCCATGAATTTGCTGTGGAGGCAAAGTACACGGAAAAATTTATGGATATCGAACTGGGGCATCTGAAATGGGCCAACGAGATTGAAGCGTTGTTTGTTAATAATAATGAAACACTGAACGTTCAGCTTGACCACCAGCAATGTCCCTTTGGTAAATTTCTGGCAAGCGATGAAGCGGCGGCGATATCAACACTATCCCCTGAAATAGCCAAAATCCTAAAAGATATCGTACCTGTTCATAAAAAGCTGCATGATTCCGCCGCTAAGATTAATGAGGCCTGGATTCAAACTCATGAGGGGTTGGGCCTGAAGCTGGAACACCTATTGACGCTGCATCTGAAATGGATGCAGTCCGTTTCAAAATCGATCATGAGCCAATCAAAAATTGATGTAGAGACAGATTGCAGAAACTGTGAATTAGGTAAATGGCTCAATGGGGGAGAAGCCCAAAAAATCATCGCCCAGTGGCCTGAATTTGCCGCAATCATTGATAAAATTCGAGTGCCGCACAAGACGCTTCATGCGTCTGTGATCCAAATTAATCAAGCGGCAACCATGGAAGAAAAAATAAACTTGTATAATCAAATCATTCCGCCGGCCTACAATGAATTGGAAAAATATTTCAATGAAATCATCAGCCTTGAAATGGACCTTGAACGCAGACAGCATGGGGCAAAAGAGATCTTTCACAATGAAACCCAGCCGGCGTTGTTATCCATTATGTCGATGCTCACCCAACTCAAAGAACTTATCAAGGCGCATGAACAGATGTTGAAAGAGCGGATGGATAATAAGGCATCTGTCGCCATCTCAACGATTGTTTCCATTGCTTTGATCGCAATCGTTTTTGGCATTGCGATATCATTTATACTGATCCGGTTGATCACACGTCCAATCATTGAAACAGAAGGTTTTACCAATAAGCTGGCCAAAGGCGATTTTTCCCAGACATTAGACATAGACCAGACCGATGAAATCGGAAATATGGTAAAATCCATCAATGAGATGGCAGTCTCTCTAAAAGGCGCATTACAAGAGATCTCCGACGGCGCCGGCGCATTGGATGCGTCAGCGACGTCGCTGTCCAATGTGTCTACCCAAATGGCTTCCAATTCAAAGGAGACTGAAAATCGATCCCAAAATGTTGCCGCCGTGGCCGAAGAGATGGCCACAACCATGAATAGTGTCGCAGCCGCCTCTGAACAGGCAACCGTGAATATCCAAAACATCGCATCTGCCATAGAAGAGATGTCCGCGACAATTAATGAAATTGCGACCAATACCTCAAAAGGAAACCAAACCACAGCCGAAGCGGTTGAAAAATCAAAATTCGTTTCCGATAAAATGAACATCTTGAATCAAGCGGCATCGGAGATAACGAAAGTCACCGAAACCATCTCTGATATTTCTGAACAAACCAATTTACTGGCATTAAATGCAACCATTGAAGCTGCCAGGGCCGGCGAGGCAGGTAAAGGGTTTGCCGTGGTTGCAAGTGAAATCAAAGCCCTCGCAAACCAGACGGCGGATGCGACCAACGACATTGCAGGAAAAATCGATGGGGTTCAAAAAACAACCGAAGAGGCGTTCTCTGCCATAGAATCAATCAGTGCAATCATTGAAGAGCTCAGCGGAATTGTGTCGACGGTTGCCACAGCCATTGAAGAGCAATCCGCGACGACCCAGGAAATTGCTGATAACGTAAGCCAGGCGGCATTGGGCATGCGGGAAGTCAATGACAATGTGAACCAGGTGTCAGGCGTTGCCGCTGAAGTAACACAGGATATTCAGCAGGTAAACCAATCGGCCGCAGAGGTGAACACGGGAAGCCATCAGGTGAATGACAGTGCCGTAGAGTTGTCCAGTTTGTCAACGCAGTTGAATCAATTGACCGCCAAATTTAAATTTAATTAACTTGGTTTAAATCCCAGCTGATGGATCATGTCAAGATCCCCTTGAAGCTGATTGCCTTTTGTGGTCAAATAATTGCCTGTCATGATGCCGTTTGCACCGGCCTGAAAAATCAGGGGATGAAGCATTTTTAAATTTTGTATTCTGCCGCCGCAGACGATGATGTCCGTATCGGGCAGCACATATCGCATAATGGATATTATTTTCAGACATGTCAGCGGCGTCAGATTATTTTCCCCCTCAAAAAAAGTGCCGGGTATGGGAGTGAGAAAATTGATTGGAACCGCATCCACCTCAAGCGCCTTTAACGCCAACGCCAGTTCAAGGACCTGGGCCATACTTTCGCCCACACCAAAAATTCCACCCGAACAGACCGACAAACCGGCCTTTTTTGCCCGCTTAATCGTATTGATCCGGTCATCGTAGGTGTGGGAGGTGCAGACCGCACCAAAATGACTTCGGCATGTTTCCAGATTATGGTGATAACGGCCGACACCGCAGGCTTTTAAATAATCCATATCCGCATCTTCCAGAATGCCCAAAGATACACAATAGGCCAACCCTATTGACGGCAGATCTCCCAGGGCATCCGCCACCTGGCGCACCTCGTTTCCTGGCAGGCCTTTACCGGTGGTCACAAGGGAATAGCGATGGACCGGGGTATCCATAAGTTCGTATGCCCCTTTCTGAAGTTCAGCCTTGGGCATCAGGGGATAGACGTCAATATCCGAGGCAGCAAATTTTGATTGGGCGCAGAATTTACAATCTTCGCTGCACATCCCTGATTTTGCGTTACCAATTGCGCATAAATGGATGTCACGTTTAAAAAAGGCATCCCGTATAAGATCCGCACCGGCCATCAAGGCAAAAACAGCCTTGTCCCCGGTCAATGCCAGATCACGATAAATTTCATTTCCGGGGCATTGCCCGTCAATAATATTTTTTGCGATATCAATATATGATTCAATGGTGTATTGC